>NZ_LMEZ01000001.1:0-808026 GCF_001426545.1 Mycobacterium sp. Root135
TCGGCGCGGATGGCTTCCTGCGCGGCCGGGGGCAGGCTGTGCATGATCTCGCGCACCCGAGCCTGACGACGCCCGACCGCCTTGCGCTCCGGCATGCCCGGGGTCGCGTTGACCTGCGGCGGCACGCCCTCGATCTCCTCGGTACCACCGTCATGGTGACCGGCGTCGATCATGGCCTGCTCCTCGGCCATCGTCGACTCGTCCTTCTCCTCCGACATACCGATCGGMCCGATACGACGACCGTTGAGGAACTGCTTGACCACCGGCTCATCGGAGGTCAGCAGCACTTCGCGCGGACCGAACATGACGAGGTGCTTGCGGAACAGCATGCCCATGTTGTCGGGCACCGTGCGGGCGATGTTGATGTTGTGCGTGACGATCAGGATGGTGCAGTCGATCTGGGCGTTGATGTCGATCARCAGCTGCGAGAGGTACGCCGTACGGACGGGGTCCAGACCGGAGTCCGGCTCGTCGCASAGGATGATCTGCGGRTCSAGCACCAGCGAGCGGGCCARCCCGGCGCGCTTGCGCATACCGCCGGAGATCTCGCCGGGGAACTTGGTCTCGTCTCCGGTCAGACCGACCAGGTCGAGCTTCTCCATCACGATCTGACGGATCTCGGATTCCTTCTTCTTCGTGTGCTCACGAAGCGGGAACGCGGTGTTGTCGTACAGCGACATGGAGCCGAAGAGGGCGCCGTCCTGGAACATGACGCCGAACAGGGTGCGGATCTCGTAGAGCTCCTTGGCGGAGCACTCGATGATGTTGGTGCCGTCGACGATGATCTTGCCGCGCTCGGGACGCAGCAGACCGATCAACGACTTCAGGAACACCGACTTGCCGGTACCGGAGGGGCCCAGCAGCACNGTGCCGTCGACGATGATCTTGCCGCGCTCGGGACGCAGCAGACCGATCAACGACTTCAGGAACACCGACTTGCCGGTACCGGAGGGGCCCAGCAGCACRCTGACTTCACCGTGCGGGATGTCGAAGGTGACGTCTTCCCAGATTCGCTGGGGCCCGAAGGACTTCGTCAATCCCTCTACCTGAATACCGATGCCCACGGTGAATCCTCTCGGTTTGGATCTTTGCCGGCGACGGCTGTGCATCGCCGTTGCAGCAACTCACTGCTCCGATCGGGACTGAGGATGAGTTGGGAAGTGGCACAGACGCTTTGCATTCGCACCCTGGCGAGGCGATCGGCGGGGTGTCACCCGACGATGCGTTTGACGATCCGATCACCAATGACCTTTGTGCCGGCGGGTCTTCCGTCGTCGGCATTTACGTCGTCGGCCACAGCCGTTTCGATCATGTCGGCATGGTCGTCAGATCCAAGGTGGCGCAGCATCATCGCTGCGGAGAGTATGGCCGCCCTCGGATCGGCCACGCCACGGCCGGCGATGTCCGGCGCGCTTCCGTGCACCGGTTCGAACATGCTGGGATTGGCGCCGGTAGAGTCGATGTTGCCGCTGGCTCCCAACCCAATTCCTCCGCTGATCGCAGCTGCGAGGTCGGTGATGATGTCCCCGAAGAGGTTGTCGGTGAGAATCACATCGAACCGTTCGGGCGCTGTGACCAGATGAACGGTGGCCGCATCGACGTGCATGTAACCCACTGTTACGTGGGGGTATTCCACTGCCGCCGAGTCAATCGCGCGCTGCCATAGGGATCCGGCATGCGTCAGGACGTTTGTCTTGTGTACCCAGGTAATCTCACCTCCCCGTGCGGTCGCGAGATCGAATGCGTAACGGACGACGCGGTCTACCCCGAAGCGGGTGTTGACGCTCACCTCGGTGGCAATCTCGTGTGGTGTGCCGGTTCGGATGGCGCCGCCGTTGCCCACGTAGGGCCCTTCGGTGCCCTCGCGTACGACGACGAAGTCGAACGGTCTGTCATTGCGCAGTGGACCGCTTGATCCCTGCGAGTGCCGTGTGGGTCTCAGGTTCACGTGGTGGTCGAGGGCGAATCGAAGCTTTAGAAGAAGGCCGCGCTCAAGGATTCCGCTGGGCACGGACGGATCGCCAATTGCGCCCAACATGAGAGCATCATGCTCGCGAAGTCGATCGAGATCGTGTTCCGACAGCAGCTCGCCGGTTCGGTGGTAACGCTGAGCGCCGAGATCATGCTTGACATAGGTGATGTCGTCACGCACGGCATGAAGCACCTTCAGTGCTTCGTCGATGACCTCGGGACCGATTCCGTCGCCCGCGATGATTCCGATATGCACTGTTCATCGACTTTCTTCGAGATTTTGTGGGTTGTTGGAACTCTTTTGATATTGATCGCGCAACAGCTGCTTGGCGAATTTGCCCGTCGCCGTCTTGGCGATGACCTCGACGAGCACGAGCTCGTCGGGAACCCACCACGATGCCACCCGTGTGTGTAGGTGCTGGCGAAGGTCGTCGAGTGTGACTTTCCGGTCGCCTCGAGGCACTACGAATACGACTGGACGCTCACCCCAACGCTGATCAAATCTGCCAATGACTGCTGCTTCCGCGACAAGCGGATGAGCCATGACCGCGTTCTCCAATTCGATCGACGAGATCCATTCACCTCCGGACTTGATGAGGTCTTTGGTCCTGTCAACGATGCGTACGCATCCCAGATGGTTGATCGTCGCCATGTCACCGGTCCTCAACCACCCGTCGGCGGTGAACGAGGCCTCGTTGCGCTCTGTATCGAGGTAGCCCGCGGCAATGGTCGGTCCCGCTACTTGAAGCTCGCCGGCAGTGGCTCCGTCCCAGGGGATTTCAACACCGCTGTCGTCCACGGTCCGGATTTCGGTCAACGGCGCGGCATTCCCGGCGGCGGCCCTGACCGCACGTTGTTCGGCGTCGGTCAAACCGTGATCACCGGAGGTGATGTGGGCCACGGTGACCACGGGGCTCGTCTCGGTCATTCCCCATGCGTTGCTGAGGATGACACCGGCCAGCTCTTCGTAGGTTTCAGCCAGCGCGGAATCCAATGGACCACCACCACAGATCGTCATGCGCAGTGATGACAGGTCGTAGCGGGGCAGCATGGGGACCAGCGAACGCCACACGGTGGCGACGGCGGCTGAAAACGTCACTCGGTGTTTCTGCAACTGGTCGGCGATGCGTTCTGGCTGTGTGGCAATCCCGGGAAGCACCAGATCAGAGCCGGCTAGCATCGCGGCGTAGGGAAGTCCCCACGCGTTGACGTGGAACATCGGCACGATCGGCATCACGACGTCCGACTCGCTGATCCCGAAGACATCCGAGGCCAGCAGTTGCAGCGCGTGCAGCACTACCGAGCGATGACTATAGAGAACCCCTTTGGGGTCGCCTGTCGTTCCCGAGGTGTAACACAGTGTGGCAGATTGGTATTCGTCGGAGACGACCGGGATTGTAGTTGAGTGGGTGACGCTGGCCAGTAGCGTCTCGTAGTCGACGACGCGCGGATCGGCCGGAATCGGTGTATCCGTGCCGTCGTCCATGACGACGAAGTTGCGCACTGACACAAAAGAGTCGGCCAGAGGCCAAATAGTTTGCAGCAGTGAACGATCGACGAACACGACCTCATCTCCGGCACTGTTCACCATGAACGTGATCTGATCGCCAAACGAGCGGTGATTGATCGTGTGCAAGGTGCGCCCACCAGAAGGCACCGCCAAATACAGTTCCAACAGTCGATGGGTGTTCCACCCGAAGCTGGCGACGCGTCCTTGCGCCGAGACGCCCAACAGGTCCAGTGCCACGGTCAGCGCGCGGGCCCTGGCTGACACCTGAAACCACGTGCGCTCGTCTTCGCCGTCGACCAAGCCGGTGATGACGCGTTTGTGCCCGAAGTGCTTCTCCAACCGACGCCACAGCATCGAGATCGTCAACGGGCTGTCCTGCATCATCCCGTGCACGGTCGGCAGTGCCCATCGTATTTCGATTTCACTTCTCTTGAACCATCCTGTTTCTCTACCGTGATGACCGCTGACGGAACGCGATGTGCGCCAAGGCTTGTCCACAGTCACCAGCTGTCCCAAATGGTCACTGATGCAGACGCTTTCGGTATAGACCGACTTTTTCGTTGGCGACCCACTGCGAACGGTCATCAGTACGTGGCTGCGTTGCACACGTGGGTGGGCGTTGTTCGTGGGTTGGGCTGGTCAGGCGGGCACGTCTACTCGCGTCGTGACGATGCGGGCATCGCGGGTGTCGCGTCGTTCATTTTCGTCGAAGGATGGTGCTGTGCACATGAACAGAGTCTTGCCGTCGCTGCCGCCGAGAGCGACGGCGTAGACGCCCGTCCCGGGGTGGAGGGTGTGCGTGATGTGGCCACCTTCCACGACGCGAACCACGCGTTGGGCCAAGGCGTCAGCCACCCAGAGGGCGTTCTCGCTGTCGCGACAAAGTCCGTCCGAGGCCAGGGCGAGGCCGCCGAGTGCCTCGGCTACGTCGGTGCTTTCGGGTAGCGGTCCGAATCGCGCCCAATCGCGAGGCTCTGAAAGGGTTCCGTCCGCGCTGATGTCGAATGCGGTGATGCAGTTGCCGAATGTTTCGCCAATGATCAATACGCCGTCGTGGATGACTGCCCCGTTGGGGAAGTGCAGCGGCTCGGTGGCAACTGACACTGCGCCGTCTGGGTCGACGCGAATCAGTGGAGCCGGGGCCAGGTGGTCCCCACCCATCAGGTCAAAACCGAAGTTGCCCACATAGGCTCGGCCGAGGTCGTCGACGACCATGTCGTTGAGCACGCCCGCGGCCAAGCCGGTCAAATCGGCGTGAACGATCAGTTCGCCGTCGGGCTCTCGCCGCAACAGTGTGTGGTCGCGCATCGATACGATCAGCAACCGGCCATCGGGCAGCCAACCGAGCCCGGAAGGCTGGTGGGGGACCCATGCCTCGACTCGTGGGTTTCCGCCCGCTTCATCGCAGGAGACGACGCGATGAGTGTAGAAGTCGGAGAACCAAAGTCGGCCATCATGCCAGCGTGGGCCTTCCAGGTAGGCATAACCTTCGGCAATCACGTCGAATGTCGTTTCGGACGCCGCAGCAGCGGAGTGGGAAGTCATCCGGCAAGCATATGGCCGTCCGTAACGGAATCGCTGTGTCAATTCAATCCACGGACGACGAGGTGCCGAGCGTCCGGCTTGTCCCAGCTTGCCGGTACTGCGGACCCTGAGATACCACCGATCACATTCAACTGCACAAGATTTCGTCATCCTCAACCTCGAAGATCGATCGTCGCCATCCGCCGCCACGGACCCCTGTTCAACACGCTTCGCTCAGCCAATTTTTGGCTCGACGAACTTGTTGACTCGAAATCAATGAAACATTACAGTCGATTTCAGCGCTTGTCAGGATCACCCGACGAGCGTCCCGTGACGACAGCGGAGTGTGACAGTTCACCTCAGATCGCCAGCGGAAGGCGCCTAGTTCCTTAGCCCATTGGATCTTTCCGTGGCTACGGGTGCTCAACCGCTGAACCTTTCTGCTGCAACGGCATCCGCCGCCGTGAAAAGAAAAGAGGCGCGCAATTGTCCAAAATCGGTGTGACCATGCCCGGGCTGAACCAACCTATCGATGCGTTTCCCAGAATGGCCAAGATGGCTGAAGACGCCGGATTCGATTCAGTATGGGATTACGAGTTTTATCGAAATCCGCTCGTCATTCACGGCATGACCGCACAGACGACGAGCACGATTCCCCTGGGTACCGGGCTCGTCACTGCGGCGGGTCGCAGCCCCTTCGTCATGGCAAACGCCGCCGCCGACGTGGACGAGGCTTCAGGCGGACGGCTAATCCTCGGCATCGGCACTGGAGCGGCTGCCTTCACCGATCTCATGAACGGTTTCGAAACCACCCGCCCGGCCGCTCGCACCCGAGAGTATGTCAACCTTCTCCGCCAGATCTGGGACTGGACCGCCGGCGAAGGTATCGCGGATGGCGAGACGGTGGGTGGCCAGTTCTACAAGTTCACGGCGCCGGAGATCAACCCCTTCGGCCGACGTCCATTGGCGCGCAAGAGAATTCCCATCTACACATCTGCACTACGGGAGACGATGGCTCGCCTGGGAGGTGAAATCTCGGACGGGGTGATCGGGTTCATGCTGCCGACCCGGTACCTGAAAGAAGTATTCGTACCCAGCGTCGCAGAAGGTGCGCACAAGGCCGGTCGGAGCCTTGCCGACGTCGACATCGCGAGTGAGACGGTGTGCAGCGTATCCAACGACCGCGCCGAGGCTTACCGGCGCGCCCGACTCCAAGTGGGCATCTACATCTCGCATCCGGTGTGTGCCCCCCTCGCCGAATACATGGGACTCGCGGCAGACCGGGAAGCGTGTGTCGAGGCGATGACCGCTCGGGGTCCGATGGCGCTGGTGGATACTGTCAGTGACGAACTGGTCGACGCCTTCAGCATCACGGGCACACCGGACGAATGCCGCAAGAAGCTAGAGC
Organism: Mycobacterium sp. Root135; assembly: GCF_001426545.1. GTDB lineage: Bacteria > Actinomycetota > Actinomycetes > Mycobacteriales > Mycobacteriaceae > Mycobacterium. The sequence goes on from NZ_LMEZ01000001.1 coordinate 6,414, forward strand.
AGTACCGCGATTGCCTGCCCCACGTGCTACTGCATCCGCCCTACATGCCCGTGCTCACCCAGGAAGAAAGCAAGGACGCGTACGACAACATCATCTCCACCTTCGGACGTTGACTTCGCCAGGCATGGCCCGGAGGGTTGCAGGTCACCCCCGCAACCCGATGGCATGCCGGTGATTGACACAGCGCGGTTCCACGGCGGCGACGAGGCCTAGGTGGAAGCGCCATGCAGCACGTCGCCGTCACTCGACGACTAGGTCGCGTCGTCGGCGCTCCTTGGGGAGGACCAAATGCGGCCCGTGTCGAGTGCCGTCGACCCGGTCGAAGCCACTAGCTGATTCTCCCCGGCCGGCCCTGCGATTGATATCGTGCAACGTGCAAGTCGTTGGCAATTTGACACGCACTCCCGAGGCTCACCATGCCGACGGGGTCCGTGCTTGGATAGTCTCTTGTCCCTGAAAGGCACAGGTGAAGGCACAGTCGGCTACCGGTCGCACGACTCAGCGGTCGGAGCAGGCTGCAGAGACGCGCCGCCGCCTGCTCGATGCTGCGGTGGAGGCGTTTTCGGAGCGGGACTTCGACGACGTCGCAGCAGCGGACATCGCACGATCCGTTGGCGTGGCCTACGGACTGGTGTACCACTACTTCGGCAGCAAACGCGGCGTATACGTCGAGGCGTTGCGCGCCGCCGCCGATCAGATGAGCGCCAACTTCACGGCCCGACCCGGCGTGCCGCCGGGCCGTCAGGTTCGGGACGCCCTAAAGAGTCACTTCGAGTATCTCAGCGCCCACCGAGGCTTCGCGCTGCGCCTCGTCCTCGCTGGAAGCAGCGTTGACCCCGAGGCGTGGGAGGTATTCGAAGCTCGCCGACGGCATTCGGTGCAGTGGTTACTACAGCTACTCGACATAAATCCCGACGGAGAGGCGATGCGCATGATGGGCCGGGCGATGGCCGGTGCATTCGATGCCACCGCAGTTCACTGGCTCGAAAGCGAGCAGCCGTTCGACGTCGACTCAGTAGTCGACAGCTTGACCCATATCGCATTGGCGGCGATCCGCGCTGCGTCCGAGCTGGACCCCACCATCGACTGCGACGCAGCGGAGTCGATTCTGTGGTCGAACGAAACCTCTGCTTGATTGCCGTCTGATCCGGCGGTGAAGTCGGCCCCAGCTCGATGAGATCGTGGTCGGTCGTGCGTCGGTCGTCTCGCGGCTCGTGCCTCCGCGATCTCACGCCGCTCGTCGACGGTTTCGCGAAACCCCCCTTCTGCCATGGACATCCGCTTGCGTATGCAGAAGCGACCTCGAACTGATGATCTTTCGCTCGTCGCCGACCCTGACTGTCTGGCAGTCCCGCTGCCCACCTAGACGCAGCGCCTGCCCCCGGGGCCGCATCAGGCCATTTGGTTGAAACAAAGTCGTTGACACCAAATCAATCAACTACTACCGTTCGAATCAGCATCCATCACGACCCCTTGAAGAACGTTCCGCAATGACAGTGGAAGCGGGCAGTCAGCCCCGGGAGTTCAGTGGAAGCAACCCGTGATGAAGACGACCCATCCGAGCGGTTCGGGGGTGCGGTCGAATCCCTACCGGGGCGTATGCCCTAGCCGTCGATGACATGGAGGTCCAGACGGTGATCGACCTAGACGTCGCCCGCCACCGGGAACAGTTCCTGAATTCCGGCGAGCCTGCGACAGCAATTCGTGAGGACATCGCGCTGTCCTGGGCGCGTTCAACACAGTGTTTGGTACGGCCTGACGAGGTCGACCCACCCTACAGTTCGGACTTCAGTACGCAATCGCGTCTCCTTCGTGCCGCCGAGCCCGTCTTGAACGCAATGGAGGATCGACTGGCCGGGTTGGGGATGTGTGTCATCGTCAGCGACGGTACGGGTCTCATCGTCGATCGGCGGGCGACCGATCGAGCGTGGATGTCACGGCTCGATCAGCTGTGCATCAGCCCGGGCCATCTGTTCTCCGAGGATGCCGTGGGAACGAATGGAATCGGGACGGCTATCGAACTCGGACAAGTGACACGGGTCGACGGCCACGAGCACTTCTCGACAAAGTTCGTCGACTTCACCTGCGTGGGCGTTCCAATTGGCGACCCGATCCAGCAGCGGCCGGTGGGCGTTTTGGACGTGACGACTTACGCGGACGCCAGCAACGGTGCGATCGAACTACTGACCGAACAGATCGGTCGAGCGATCGAACAGCGCCTCATGGAGCAGCATTCACGGCAAGAGCGCTCGCTGCTGGACCACTTCATCGGTGCCAACCGTCGCACCCGGGCCGGGTTGGTGGTCTTGAGCGATCGCATTCTGATGGCGAATCCCCAAGCAGCGCGGCTCTTTCCGGAGATGGATCACCCGTTGCTGTGGGATCATGCATCCCGGGCTCTGTCGTGTACGGATCCGGTCATCGGTCAGTGCGAACTCGACGACGGCACGGTGATTGCCACGCGGACAACGGCAGTTCGAGACGGTGGTGACCCCATTGGCTCGGTGATGGAGATCCGACGGGTCAACGGCGACCGCGAACATGGCCGGCGCAAATCACCTTCAGGTCGGTCGGCGGCGCGCAAGCCTGCGCAGACAGAACCATCGGTGGGGTACCTGCCGCAGGCCCATTCAAGTGCCAGAACATCGATCGACACGTCGGCGGTGCTCATTTGCGGCGAATCCGGCGTAGGGAAGACCACTCTCGGACGGGCGATGCTGCGGGGTGATGGCCTTCTGGGCAGCCGACCGGAAGTCACCTACGATTCCGCGCTCGCTGGCGTGCAGGGCGGTCAGCAGTGGCTGGCCGACCTGAGGGAGATCCTTCGCGACCCCCCTGATGCACTGCTCGTTGGACACATCGAGAGCCTCGACGACGACGTCGCGAGGCTGCTGGTACCGCTGCTCCAGTCCGCCCAAGCTCGCGGGACCCGGTGCGTGATTACCCGGACCTGCAGCGAATTATCATACGAGGCAACCTTTTCGGCGTTTGCGGCCCAGACCGTGCGCGTTCCGCCACTGCGCGACAGACCCCGGGAACTGCCAGCGCTGATTGCCTCCTGCCTGGGAGACCGGCGAATCGCTCCCGAGGTGCTCCAATTGTTCCTGCGCTACCAGTGGCCCGGCAACATAACGCAACTCTCCTCGGTCCTGCGTGGCATGGCATCGAGTTCTCCCCGGCAAACGCTCAATCTCAACGACGTTCCAGCCAGCCTTCGTCGATCCGCGCCGCGGCGTGCGTTGTCGCGTTTCGAGCAAGCGGAGCTACACGTCATCTTGGACGCGCTCGCAGAAACCGGCGGCAACAAGCAACGGGCAGCAGCACTGATTGGTCTATCCCGGTCAACGCTCTATCGCAAGCTGCAGAACTCCGGCGCCGACCTGGAGAACACCGTGTATTGACGGCATCATGGACGCGAAATCTACTGCCAGTGACCGACATTGGGACAGTAATGATGTGAGTTCCCGGCATAGCCTGATCTCACTTCTTAACCGTCAACCGTCCGGAAGGATTGCGGTGGATCTCAGCGACGCGCATCACGACACGGGGTTCGACTCCGACCCCAATATCGACGTTCTCGTCGTCGGGGCAGGATTTGCCGGCTTGTATCAGCTCCGTCGACTACGAGAAGCCAACTTCACCGTCCACGTCGTGGACGCCGCAGCTGACCTCGGCGGAATCTGGCACTGGAACTGCTATCCGGGAGCCCGAGTCGACACACTCGGTGGGATCTATCAGTATTCAGACCCGCAACTCTGGGAGAACTGGGACTACACCGAACTCTATCCGTCATGGGAAGAGGTGCGAAAGTACTTCCAGTACGTGGACACTCAGCTCGACCTCAGCCGCGACATTTCGTTCAACACTCGTGTCACCACTGCCACGTTCGACGAGACCAGCCGCCGCTGGACGGTCACCACCGACCGAGGCGTGACGTTCTTCCCACGCTTCGTGGTGATGTGCATCGGCTTTGCCACCAAGCCGTTCGTGCCGCACATCGAGGGACTCGAGCGGTTCTCCGGGGAATGTCACCACACCGCAGCTTGGCCGCAGGGTGGTTTGGATTTCACCGATAAGCGAGTCGGCGTGATCGGTACCGGGGCCAGCGGTGTGCAAGTGGTGCAAGAGGCGGCCAAGTGCGCCAAGGCTGTGACGGTGTTTCAACGCACCCCGATCCTCGCCCTGCCGATGCGCCAGCAGCAACTCGACGACGACGCCCAGCTCGCGATCAAGGCCGGCCTGTCGGAGCGATTCAGCATGCGATCGGAGACGTTCGCAGGATTCGACCTCGACTTTCGTGACCAATCAGCCCTTGAGCTTACTTCCGAGCAGCGCACTGAGGTCTACGAACAACTTTGGCGCAGGGGTGGCTTTCATCCCTGGCTGGGCACATTCAATGACATCCTCTTCGATGACGAAGCCAACGCCACGGCGTACGCGTTCTGGCGGGACAAGACTCGTGAGCGAATCAAGGATCCACGCGTGGCCGAAATACTCGCGCCAATGGTTGCGCCGCATCCATTCGGAACGAAGCGACCCTCCCTCGAGCAGGACTACTACGAAGCGTTCAACCAGGACAACGTGACGTTGGTCGACGTCCGCGACACGCCGATCGTCCGGGTGGGCCCGGCTGGTGTCGCTACGACAGTCGCAGACCACGAATTCGACATCTTGGTTTTGGCAACCGGATTCGACGCTCTCACGGGCGGCTACTTCGCCATCGACATCCGCGGTACGGGGGGTCTGGCGCTAACGCAGAAGTGGCACGATGGCGTCCGCGCTCATCTCGGTGTCGCCACTGAGGGTTTTCCCAACCTGCTCATGGTGTACGGCCCGCAGAGTCCAGCAGGATTTTGCAACGGTCCTACATGTGCGGAATTGCAAGGAGACCAGATCGTCGAGACGCTCGTATACGTCCGTGACCACGGATACACACGTATCGAGGCTTCGCGCCAGGCCGAAGAGTCGTGGCGCGATCATGTCCTCGACGTTGCCGAACAGTCGTTGTTCAACCGGGCCGACTCTTGGTACATGGGGGCGAATGTCCCGGGAAAACCACGCGAGATGCTCAACTACCCTGCCGGGGTCCCGGCCTATCTTGCGCACTGGCGCGAATGCGTTGATTCGGGCTTCAAGGGATTCGAGATGTCCTGAGCGGATGCGCTTCAAGGCAAATTTCTGTGGAATGGAGTGAACAGCAATGACACATCAGGTAGTCGCTGCCGAGAGTTCATCGGTCGAAATCGGGAACGTTACGGAGTATCAGTCAGGCCTCGGTAACGAGTTCGAGACCGAGGCTTTGGCGGGCACTTTGCCCCTCGGTCAGAACAGCCCGCAGAAGGTGGCTCATGGACTGGTGAGTGAGCTGGTGTCCGGGACGACGTTCGGCGCACCTCGCGCACACAACCGTCGCTCCTATCTGTTCCGAATTCGCCCGTCCGTCCTGCACGGTCCCTTCGAGCTCGCGGCAGCGTCGACCTTCCTCACGCCACCATTCGCCAAGCCGGCGGCACCCCTCGACTACTGCTGGGGCCCGCTCACCCCGACAAAGGCGTCGGTGGATTTCATCGACGGAATGGCCACCATCTTCGGTACAGGCTCACCGCAGTCCCAATCCGGCGTTGCCTTCCACGCCTACTCGGCGACTGCCTCGATGCGAAACAGAGTGTTCGGCAACGCTGACGGTGAAATGCTGATCGTGCCGCATGCTGGTGGTCTTCGCCTGGTGACCGAGTACGGGATCCTCGATGTCCACGTTGGTGAAATCGCAGTCGTACCACGCGGTATCCGGTTCCGAGTCGAACTTCTCGATGGCTACGCCGGAGGCTTCGTATGCGAGAACTTCGGATCGCCTTTACGCTTACCCGAACTCGGGCTCATTGGTTCCAACGGCCTTGCCAACGTCGCCGACTTCAAGATTCCAGTCGCTGCGTACGAGGACTACGACGGCCCAGTCCAATGGACCCAGAAGTTCGGCGGCAACGTGTGGAACAGTCAACTCGATCATTCCCCCCTGGACGTGGTCGCATGGCGAGGAAGCCTGTACCCGTACAAGTACGACCTGAGTCGGTTCGTGGCAATGAGCACGTCAACCGTGGATCACCCTGACCCCTCGATCTTCAGCTTGCTCACGTCCCCGTCGGATCCCATCCTCGGGCCGAATTTCGACGTCATGGCGATCACCCCGCGATGGGTCGTCGGCGACCACACATTCCTGGCGCCCGGTTTTCATCGCAATTGCGTCACCGAGTTCCTCATCCTGCTGCAGGGCAGTTTTGCCGGGATGCAACCCGGCTCGGTGACGTTGACCAACCCCTTCACGCCTCATGGACCAGATGCGCAAACCCAGGGCGTGATGCGCGAGGGGGAGTGGGGTCCCATCAAGCTCGAGGACCAACTGATGTTGCTGTTCGAAACGCGATTCCCCATGCAAACCACCGATTTCGCGCATTCGATCCTGCCCTCGGTCGACAATTACGCCGCCCAGTGGGTCGACATCCCGAAGCGCTTCGACAAGTAATTCAAGTTTCGTTGCAAGCCAGACCGAATCGAAAGAAGGCTCACCTGTGTCGCCGCGTCACAACTTTGAATTGGCCACGGAGTGGGTGGGGATCACCCACACGGAGACGACTCACGGTCAGGAGACTTATGGTTATGTCGAGCCGAATCGAGTTGCCCTAGAGGGCGTGCGCTTCCTTCCGAAGAATCGCCCATCGGCCACGCTGATCATGTACATGCATCCAACTGCGACGATCAGCCGGCTGCCGGTCCCTCGGGCCATGGCCGCGGCGGGTATGCATGTCCTGTGCGCCGAGAGTCGCTACACCCGTAACGACACCGCACTCATCATGGAGAAGGTGTTGCTCGACTTCGGGGCGTTCGTGCGGCATGCGAAAGAGAATTGGGGTTACGAGAAGGTGGTTCTGGCGGGTTGGTCCGGTGGTGGATCGCTGACGTCGTACTTCCAATCCCAGGCCGAGAATCCCACGCTGGTCGACACACCCGCCGGTGATCCGATTGACCTTGGGCAACTCGTCGGGGGAGACGGCGTGGTGTTTCATGCAGCACATCTGTCTCGCGCAGACATGTTGGCGGACTTCATCGATCCCTCGGTCATCGATGAGGCCAACCCTGACATCCGTAATCCAGAATTTGATCTATATGATCCGCGGAACCCTGAGAAGCCCCCGTACTCCACGGAGTATCTGCAGAATTTTCGGGCCGAGCAGAAGGCGCGGGTTCGCCGGCGGACCGTGTACGTCAAGGAGATGCTCGAGCAGTTGCGCAGCCGTGGCGGGAAAGAAACCGACCGTGTCATTCTGACGCAGCGGACGATGGCCGATCCTCGATGCCTCGATCCCGCGGTCGACCCCAACGATCGAGTGCCCGGCACATCCTTGATGGGAGACCCTGAGGCCGCCAACGTCAACCCTGCGGGAATCGCACGATATTCCACGCTGCGATCGTGGTTGTCACAGTGGTCGTTCGATGACAGCCGCGCCCGGGCCGATGTCGCGGCGGCCAACATCACGGTGCCTGTCTTAGTCATCGAGAACAGTGCCGATCACGTTGTCCCGCAACCTCACTCCGAGCGGTTCTACGCAGCCTGCGCGAGTAAGGACAAGACGTTCTTCGCCGCTGAGGGTGCTGACCATTACTACAGTGGTGACAACGGCATGCTCGACACGGTCGTCGACAAGACATTGGAATGGATGATGTCCCGTAACCTGCTAGCAGATTGAGGAATTCGATGAAATCAATGGATACGGCTGTGAGCTCTACGCCGGATGAAAGCGGTTCTAGCACAACGCACGTCGTCGACAGGCTGCTCCGCGCCATGGAACGTGGCGACGTGGAAGCAGTTCGTGCTTGCTATTCGCCCGATGTGTTGATCTGGCACAACTCGAACAATCAAGCCGAGCCCCTTGGGGAGAACTTTGAGCGCTTGGCTGCAGTTTTTGCGCGATGGACGGATCTCTCGTACGGCGACATCCGCCGGGTTGAGGGCCCGGGCGTTGTGGCTCAGCAGCACACACTGCGGGGCTGTGGCCCGGACGGAGCCGAATTCGAAGTGCACATCGCGATGTTCGTGAGGCTGGGTGCTGACGGCAGGATTGTCAGGGTGGACGAATATCTGGAGTCATCCCAACTTCCGCAGTTCCTCTAGCAGGCGAATCTGCTGGGGCGTTGCGGATATGCCCTTCCAGCACCCCGGGTTATGACCTGGGTTTATTGCATCTCCCGGCCCGGCCCTGCAGTGATTCGACACGTTGGGCTGTGCCGGAGAACATCTATCAGGCTGTCTTCCAACTGAATTCGCGCTCTCTTGGACCGTAACGGTGGGTGCCGCATCGCTGCACACCGCCCTGGTGGCGTGCATGCAGGACCTACGTCCGGAGCTGATGAGGTCGAGCACCTGTCATCGTGGCGCAAACGAGAACGCCAATGGACCGTTGCGCGACTAAATCCCCAAGGGCATTGTCCCGCTGAATGTTTCGCTGCTCTGCAACTTCACGAAGTCCGTCGGTGTTGCGACGTTGACTTGAACCGACCCTGGAATGACCTGCGCATTCTTCAACCGGAACTGACAATTGGTGACGGGCTCCAACGTCGGCGCTGGCTATCGGTCCTGTCCCCATACCTCCTGATTCCATCAGCGTGCGCCGCCGGGTCGTTCGGCCGCTCAACTCCTCAGGGATACGAAGATGGCAAATGTTGAAGGGTCATGACAGCACTGTGATGTATGTCGCATATTGCGACATTCGACGTCCGCTATCTGCGCCTACGTTCATCGGTGGAGCTCGTCGGCCGGACGACCTCGACTAAGCGAGACGAGAGAGGGAGCGCGCCAACCACCAATTTCGTGGAGTGATCGACCCCCGCTGGAGGTTGGTGGCACAGGCGTCGCGAACGAGCGCTTCAACGCAAGGGATCAGAAGGCCCAAATGCTCAGTACGAGACGGTTCGTCCCTCGGCGAACCATTGCGGGCGGCTCGATGAATGCCTCGTGTCACGACCGTCGCCATCGTGACGACCAGTCGTGTCGGCAGATACCAGTAAACGATCAGGGGAACGTCCACATTGGCTAGTCACGCTTCGCCACGCGCATCGTCCGTGCGCTACTCGGCTCTTCACAAGGTTTCGAACCTGAGCAAGAGGCCGATTGCCGCCGCAGGTACCACTGGCCGCAGTGTCGCCATGGCGGTCAACGTAATTCGCTACGCGGTCACCGACACCCTTACGTTGCGGTTGCCCGTCGGCGAGTTCCTCTGGCAAGCGTGGGCGCTGTTCAAGGTAACTGCGACGCCAGCAGTGTTGATGGCCATTCCCATCGGCGGGATCGTCACCGTCGTCGTCTCGGGTCTCGTGGCCCAGGTCGGCGCTACCGCGCTGTTGGGCGCTGCCAGCGGGGTGGGTGTGCTGAGGGAGGGCGCGCCCGTCACCGCAGGGTTGTTGATGGGTGGCGCCGCGGCATCGGCCATCGCGTCGGACTTCGGGGCACGGGCCATCCGTGAGGAGCTCGACGCCATGCGCGTGCTCGGCGTGGATCCCATTCGCCGGCTGGTGGTGCCGCGATTCCTTGCACTGCTGTTGATCGCCCCCATCCTGACGCTGGTCATCATCGTGTCGGGTACGGCGTCGGCCTACCTTCTTTCGGTCACGGTCAGCGGTGTAGCGCCCGGGAGTTTCTGGCAATCATTTGGCACGTTCGCCAAGATGACGGACGTCTACTTTGCCATCGGTAAGGGCCTCGTCTTCGCCGCCATCGTGGCGATCATCTCGTCGATGCGAGGGATGGAAGCCAAGGGCGGTCCGCGAGGTGTGGCCGACGCCGTGAACGCGGCCGTCGTGATCAACACGATTCTCATCTTGTTCGCCAACCTCGTCATCGCACAGATCGCCACGATGTTCTTCCCGACGGCGGTCGCGTGATGGCCGCGCCTTCCACGTTTGGGCGGACGGGCACGGCCGTCCTCGGTGCGGCCAAGAGTCCGATCCGTGGCTTCGGTCAGTGGACGCTCTTCATCGGACAGGTGTTCTTCTACCTACCCCTCACCATCCGTAGGTACAGCCGGCAGACTCTCGCGGCGACGATCAACATGGCGTGGGGCCGAGGGTCCCTCATCGTCGACGGCGGCACCATCAGCGTGCTGCTCCTCCTCGGTGCCGCAACAGGCGCCACTCTGGGTATCGAAGCGCTGGCGGTCCTGAACATCTTGGGCTTCGGGCCGTTGGCCGGCATCATCAGCGGCATCGGTTCGGTCCGTGTTCTCGGCCCCATCATCGCTGCCATTGCATTCATGTCTCAGGCGGGCACTCGCATGACCGCAGAGATCGGTGCCATGCGCATCTCCGAGGAGATCGACGCCGTCGAGGCAATCGGTTTGCGGCCCATCCCATTCGTCGTGGGCACCCGGCTGATCGGCGCGCTGACGTGTGTCGTCCCCGGGTACCTGCTGACGCTGATGGGGACCTTCTACACGATTCAATTGGTCGTGGTTCTGTTCAACGGCGAACACGGCGGCACCTACAACCACTACTTCGTAATGTTCCTGTCCCCAATGGATTTGCTCTATTCGACGATCAAGGTGGCCGTCTACTGCGTGGCCGTGACGTTGATCCATTGCTACTACGGATACTTCGCTTCTGGGGGGCCGGTCGGTGTCGGCATGGCGTCGGGTCGCGCGGTTCGCGCCAGTCTGGTCACGATCGTCACCTTGGACCTCGTGACGTCAATCCTCATCTGGGGCCTTCAACCAGTGTTCATCTTCAAGGGATAGGGGGCTCTGATGTTGAGAGGTTCAGAGCAACACCAGGAGCGCGTGCTGCTGGGCATCGGCGGAGGCGTCGTGCTGCTCATCGTCCTGGCTTTGGTCGTCTCCTACCTGAATCCCTTCGGTGGTCGCGCCAAAGGCCTTTATTCAGTGGGCATTACGACGACGTATGTCGGTCAGGGCGTGGTGAAGGGGACGGCGGTCGTCCTTCACGGCGTGAAGGTCGGCGAAGTGACCAACGTGATGACCACCGCCGGTGGGGAGGTTCGGCTGGAGACTGACCTCGAAACCGAACCCACCAAGGGCCTCACGAATGAGATGGGCATCGACTACCGACCCGTCAACTACTTCGGTGTTCCCGGAGTCAACCTGATTCCGAAGGAGGGCGGGCAAGTGCTCCGCGATGGCAGCCAGCTGAGCCTGGTGCCCACCGGCAACTTCACCCTCGCCCAATTGCTCTATCAGCTGGGCGATGTCTCGCAGGCGTCGTTGACACCGCAACTGATCAGTGTTGTCGATCGAATAACCCGTTACACCGACGGGCTCAACCCGTTGTTCGAATCTCTGATCACGATTTCCAGGGCAGTCGAAGCCGTACAGACCGAGCCGACCCAGGAACAGGTCGGCAGACTGGGAACAGCGCTTACCGCCGTGCCGCCATTCGCCAACGAATTGATCATCGCACTGAGGCGCGTCCAGGACTTCAGCTTCTATCCAGGCAAAACTCGTGAGCCCGCGGAGTCGAGCGCGGTGAAATTGGCCCCGCCATACCTCACGGATGTGGTGACCCCGAGTTTGGGCGACATGACCGACGAGTATTTCGACGCATATTTCGACCCGAGCCTAAATGCGATCCAGAACGGCGTATTCAAATCGATCGGCAAATTGGTCGCGAGTCACGTGGACGACCTTTATCCACTGATCTCCGGGCTCAAGGCCCTGACCGACACCGTGCCGGCCCTGCTGCGCCCGCGCGACGTCGCGCAGAAGCTGGCCGAATTGCGCGACCGATTCGAGAAGCTCTATGCCGGCAACGGTGATCAGCATGCAATTTCGGTCCGTCTTCTACTGGACAGCCTGCCCGGCGTGGCGGCACCAATGGGAATCGTCCCGGAGAGGACGCCATGAGTCCACGAGCTTCTGCCTGGCGCATCAGTGTGACGCTGGTCGTCGCGGTCTTTCTCTTCATCCTGCTGTCGAACACCTTGGTGAACCCAGTCGCTGGTACGACCCGAGACTACGTCGCCGAATACACCGATGCGTCCGGGCTACATCGCGACGGCGACGTCCGGGTGCGCGGCGTTCGAGTCGGCAAGATCGACTCCGTCGACCTAGCCCGGGTCAACGGACAGAACGTCGCGCAGGTCAAGTTCACCCTGGACAAGAAGTACGGAATCGTCGCGGACACGCGGCTGGCCATCAAGTTTCAGGCCTTGACCGGCGTGCGCTACATAGACGTCACGAACCCCGCCGAGGGATACCGCGACCGCGACCTCATATCGAAGGTACCCACGTCGATGACCCAGCCGTCCTTCGACGTGACGGCACTGTTCAATGGCCTGCAACCGGTGCTGGCCACCCTGAGCCCGGACGAGATAAACACGTTCACCGACAATGCCTCGTCCTTCCTCACCGGTGACGGAAGTGGGTTGGCGCCGCTTCTGGACAGCATCCGCAAGCTGACCGAATTCGTGACGGATCGTCAGCAGGTGGTCGCGACACTGATACGAAATCTGTCACACATCGCCGACGGCATCGGCGGGAAATCTGGCAAATTCATCTACATCGTGGACTTGCTGAACAAAAACGTGGACGCCGTCAACACGGCGTTGGACGAATTTCGAAAGGATTACTTGTACAGCAAGGATTTCTTCGATCCCACCGTGCGCCTAATGCACAACCTCGGGTTGAGGAACGGCATCAACATTGACGACTCGCTCGACAAAGCATTCAGCAACCTCGACAACTTCTTCGACGCATTCAAATTGGTGCCGGTGGTCAACGAGAACATCCCACCGCCGGGTGAGGACGACGAAACCGCGGTGGAGCCGTGTGCGCGTGGCAACTTTCAATTACCGGAGACAATGGACGTGCTGCTAAACGGACAACGGGTGGTGCTGTGCAATCGTTGAAATCGAGTCCGGTGTTCCGCAACCCCGCGACCTGGGGTGTGACGGCAATGGTGCTTGCAGTCATCGTGGGCTTGGTCCTGTCCTACATTCACTTCAACCCCCCGGGCAAGAACCAGACGGTGTCGTTCTACACCGACGATGCCAACTCGATACGCACCGGGGACGAGGTGCGGATGGCCGGCATCAAAGTCGGGACGGTGGCTGACCTGAAACTGCAAACGAATCAGGTGCTCGTCACGGCAAAGATCGACGACTCTGCCTTCGTGGGCGATCAAACGCAGGTGGACGTACGGATGCTCACCATCGTCGGCGGCTACTACGTCAACGTCGTCTCGACGGGCAGCTTGCCGTTGGGCAAGGAAGTCATCCCGCTATCGCGTGTAACCATGCCGTACAACCTCATTCAGACGCTGGTCGACACCACCAAGATCACCCAGAAGGTCAACCCCAAGCCCATCAACGAATCGCTGAATCAAATCCAAACCGGCCTGTCGGGAACAAACATTCAGGTGGTCGCTGCGACCATCGACGCCGGCAATGCTCTGATGTCGACGGTCGAACGGCAGCGGGGCCAGGTGACCAACATCCTCAACCTCTCGGATGAGTACGTCAAAGCGCTCAACGACTACAAGGAGAACCTTGCGTCGCTGGTGAGAAAACTGTCGATCACCACCCAGACGTTGGAAATCTACGACAAGGGTTTCTCCGCGACGCTTCGCGGCCTCGGGGACGTCTTGTTGGCCCTCAAGCCGGTGGGCGATTTCTACGACGGTCACCGGTTGGAGTTCATCGAGAAAGTCAGGAACTTCCTCTACCGAGGCCGATTGTTCGTCGAGCGCAACGGGCTCACGATCCGGGCGCTCAGGCGCACCCAAAATCTGTTCGACCGGGTCCTCAACGCGCAGGACGCGCCACCAGGACTCTTGGCGACGGATCTGTGTGTGCCGACTCCAGGGAGTGCCTGCTGATGCGGCTGCAAATTCCAGAGTTCAGACGGGTGTTGCCGGTGACCGTGGCGGTTGTGGCCGTACTCGGGGGCGCCTCGTGCTCGTCGTCCACCGGGCCAAGCGCTGCCGAGTACTGCGCGACGATGCCCGACAGCGTGGGGCTCTACGTCGGCAACCCCGTCACCCATCTCGGTTATCCCATCGGCGAGGTCTCGTCCATCACCCCGTCGGCTCAGTCCGTCCGCGTGAATTTCACAATCCATGGGGGACAGACCATTCCGGCAGACGCCAAGGCTGTGACCAGGTCGACCTCGATTCTGGCCGACAGAGCGCTTGAACTCGTCGGCGACTACGAAAAGGGTGAGCATCTATCCCCAGAGAGCTGCATCGCCCTGAACCGGTCGTTGACACCGAAGACCCTCTCGGAGGTAATCGGAGCGTCGACCACCTTTCTCGACTCGATCAATCCGGCAGGATCCAACAACATCGCCGGTCTGGTGAACGGTCTCGACGAGGCCGCTCGCAATCAGGGATCGAACGTCAACACGTTGCTCAACACCACGTCGTCGGCGTTTGACTCACCTGATCAGGCCATCGCCGACATGGCTTCCGTGACGCGTAACCTTGGGCAGCTCGTGGGCACGTTGAACGACGTAAACCCCTCGACGAAACAAGTTTTCGACAACTTGGCCTCCCCTGTCGGTGGGGACCTGGCGGAGACGCTGCTCGGCTCCGCTGACGCCTTCGAGGGCATCATCAACCTCACCCTCGCGGCGCAGGACGTCGAAAGGGAACTGGGTCCGCAGGTTCAGCAATTGCTCGACGCGATGTCGGTGGTCATCAGGAAGGCGACCCCGCGCGCCCCGTTTTACGCAAGCCTGCTGAACGTAACTCCACGCGTGATCAACGGGCTGATCAACTTGTCGAACAACCACGACTTCACCCTGCATTATCGACCGCCGACCTATCGCCTCCGGGCGCCCGAGGGGGTCGCTGCGTGCAACATCATGAATGCTCAAGTGCCCGGTAGCTGCGCAAACGTCAAGGGAACCCCATACGCGGTGGACGTAGCACTACTCCAGTACGTACTCACCCAGGCGGCGAGCAAATGACCTCGCGAACCCTGGCGATCGCCGCCACCATGGCCACGGCCACCGTCCTTTCGGTGTCGTCATGCGCGGCCATCAACGTGAATGCGTTGCCGCCGCCCGGTCCGTCCTACGACGACGGGTACGACCTGGTCATGCAATTCGAAAGCGTTCTGAACCTGCCTGAACGCGCAAAGGTGGTACTGGACGGGGTGGCCGTTGGGGTTGTCTCCAACGTCGCACTCACCGACCGTGACGTCGACGTGACGGCGCGGATGGCCCGAGGTGTCGCCGTCCCGTCCGACATCCACGCGGTGCTGCAGCAGGCGACCGTCCTGGGTGACATCTACGTGGCGCTCGAGCGTCCGACGCCGGACGCCACCCGGTCGTCGCCACCAGCGCTCGCGGCGGGCGCAGCCATTCCGATCTCTCAGACGACGTCTCCGCCACAGCTTGAGGACACGATCGCCAGCCTGGCGAACTTCGTCTCGAGCGGATCGATTCAGCGCTTCCAGAACACCCTCATAAAGATCAACCGGATCGCTCCCTCCAGCGAAGAAACCAGAGTTCTGACCGGTCGCATCAAGACGGACCTTTCAGCGCTGGCGAACAATCTCGACTCAGTCGACCAGGTGTTGAACGGATTGGCGAACACGGCAGATGTCGTCGACGCCCGCGTTCCGGACTTGCAGTATCTGGCTTCACCGACAGGGCAACGCGGAGCCAAACACTTCGCCCAGATCGCCAATTACGTAGCCACCGTCCTCCCCGGCATCGGCAGCATCACCCTTGGCGGTTATTGGTTGGTGCCCTTTCTGAACTCGGCCGCGGACGCCTCCGGTGCGCTTCAGGAATCAAAAGTGGCCGGCGAGACGGAAATTCCGAAGTACCGAAACATCTTCAACGACATGTTCCTGGCGACCGAGAAATATCCCGCCATCAACATCCGGTCGATCATCGGTCCCGATGGTCGAGAGCTGTCGGGCAATGTTCAGGAAGTCTTGCGGATTCTGGGGGCGACACCGTGAATGCGATAAAGATCAGAGACGTCGTCTCATATGTGGTCTTCGGACTCATCATCGCCGTGGTCTTGTTCTACTTCGGTTCGCTCGGCTTGCGAGTCGGCGCACCGTCCAACCGAACCAATCTGTCCATGGACGTGCCTGAGATCAATGGCTTGGTCCCCGACTCGAACGTGCTGCTTCGTGGCGTTCCCGTCGGGAAGGTGACCAAGACCAGCACGGACACGAATTCGGCATCCGTCGACTTTTGGGTCGACGGCAAGTACCAGATTCCCGTCGACACCCAGGTGGAATTGCAGAACCTGTCGGCGCTTGGCGAGTCCTACATTCAGTTGGTGCCGCGCAGCGACGGCGGACCCGTACTGACGAACAACCAACGGATAAGTACCGAGTCGGTGGTAGCCCCCGCGTCGGTGACCGAGTTGGCGGCAACCGCCACGCGAATCCTCAATCAACTCGAACCCGGCGCCCTGCAGCGCATCATCGCCGAGGCGGACGTCGCCTTCCCAGACCCAGTGCGAGTGCTTCCCAACCTGTCCCGGACGGCCACCCTGTTCAACAACATGCTCAACGGCCTCAATGGCGAGGGACGCGTACTGCTGAGCAACTTCGGAACCCTGATTCGCAATTCGGAGTGGATTTCTCCAGATCTCACCGCCTTCACCCCGAACGTGACGCTGATTGGTGTGTATTGGCAGGACTTCTTCAAGCATCTGGGCATTCAGTACTCGCGGGACGGGCCAGACAATCAAAGGCAATTCAACCACTTGCTGGATCGCGTTCAGGGTCTGTTGGACACCAATGGGGGCGATCTGAAAGTGCTCGGTGAGGCCTTTCAACCGAAGCTCAACGCCATCGCGGCCACGCTGATGAACTTCGACAGCGGGCAAATCCTGGACAACTTCCTCAACCAGGTGCCGGCCGACGGGATGATCACCCTTCGCGTCAGGCCATGAACTCCAACGGCGACAGCGCCCGTACGCGGATATCCATCAAGAGAGGTTCGACAATGACCATCAATGAAACCGAAGCGCTGGAGCGGCGCGAATCGGACGTCGACTCGGCCCCCGATTCGGATGCCACCGAAGCAGGCGCCACCAAGTCGAAGACCACCCCGTCCGACGAGGCTAGGGCGGAAACTTCGACCGACGAATTGAAGTCGAGTCGTGGATCGAAGTCGGTGTCGATCAGTGTG
Organism: Mycobacterium sp. Root135; assembly: GCF_001426545.1. Taxonomy (GTDB): domain Bacteria; phylum Actinomycetota; class Actinomycetes; order Mycobacteriales; family Mycobacteriaceae; genus Mycobacterium. The sequence goes on from NZ_LMEZ01000001.1 coordinate 23,573, forward strand.
AGGGGACTGATCGGTGCCGGCGTCATCGTCGCACTGGTGGCCGCGACGGCCGTGCTGGGATGGCTGTACGTAGGTGCGCGTGAACAACTCACGGCTCAAGCCACCCAGTCGGCCAACGATGAGAGAGCCGAGAAGACCGCACTCGATTACGCGGTCAACGCAGCGTCCATGGATTACAAGGACCTGCAGGCATGGAAGGTCAAGCTCACCGCGGGAACCTCGCCTGAGCTCAGCAAGAAACTCTCCGAGGCAGGAACGTCGATGGAACAGGTTCTGGTGCCGCTGCAGTGGAGTTCGAACGCACAGCCCCTGGTAGCGAAGGTCAGGTCTAGCAACGGCGGCATTTACGTGGTGGACAGCTTCGTCAGCGTCCAGACCAAGACCGTTCAGGCTCCGGAGGCGTTGCAATCGACGGCTACCTACAGCACGACGATCGACAGCAACAACAACTGGCAGATCACAGACGTCGGCGGTATTGGCTCGGCCATGGGGCAGAAGTAGCTCGTGCACGTGGTCAATGAGATTGAGCGGGAGCGACGATGAGAGCCAAGGTCCGAGGCGGAGCAGGCGCAGCGATCTGTGCATCGCTGTGGTTGGCGACGGTGGTTCTCACGGGAGCATCGGTAAGCGCTGACCCCGAGATCGACACGGACGACGTGGTTCCGCTCCCGTCGCCTCCGTCGGATAGCTCGCTGATCAGGCCGTTGCCCATAGTCGTGCCGCGGGCGACGTCATGGGCGCCCAAGTTTCCATATCCCTACGATCAGACGAGAAACATGGTGGGCCCCAACGACATCACTGCCATGGGCGAGATGTGTCAGTGGTACAACGCGCAATACGCCACGCTGCGTTCGCAAATCGACAGGTTGCAAACCAACCGGATCGACGACGTCACCGGCAAGGATTTCGACTACACGCGAGACAACATCCAGCAGCAGGTCGACATCGTCAGTACGAACATCGGTCAGGCCGTCGACTTCCTGGGGCCGCGTGCCCAGTCGCTGAGCCAGCCGCAGAATCCCTTTGGCGATCACTACTTCGCCGTCTACGAGGGCGAGGCCTTCTTCAAGCTTTGGGAGCAGTTGTCGAACGTCAACAACGGCATTCTGGCTCACCAACCCGACTGGTTCACCGGCCCCTCGGTGCAGAAAGCAAAGCGCTGGGGCTCGGACATTCACCGTTCGCACGTGTGCGAAGGATGAGCCTCCACTACGCGCGGTTCGGAACGTGCTTTGCGGCATCCGCATTGGCGGTTGTGGGCATCGCAGTTGCGCCCGCGGCATCAGCCGATGCCACCGATGGACTGAGAGCCGCGGTAGCAGCAGCACGCCCGCCGGCATGCGGACCGATTCGATCTGACCCGTTGATCGATCAGGTGGCCACGGACATCAACGACAGCACCGACGGATACATCAACTTCACTGCGCGGGCTGTTCCGCTGGAAGATGCGATGCCATTGCTGACGGACCGCGGTTACGTCGGGGCCAGCAAGGCAAGGATCCTGTCGGGCTCCGCGACGAGCGCCGGCTCATCGATCAAGGCAGCCCTGCTCCAGGGCTACGCCGTTCTCCCGGATTGCTCGTTGAGCGCCTACGGCGTTGCCACGAAGTACAACGCCAAGAAGGACGTGGTCCTCGTGACCGCCGTTCTAGTTGGTTGAGAAGTCCGTGTGCATTCCGCATTCACCTCCTGCTCTACAACTGCCGAAGGAGCCACGTGAGATCTCTTGAACTGGTGGCGGTTGCGTTGGCCGTTGGCCTCACCGCCTTGGCACATGCACCTGCGGCGCACGCCGAGGACACCGTGCGTTACGAGATCTTCTCTGACTCGGTCGGGCAACTGGCCGGTGTCGAGTACCGCGACACCACGGGCAAGCATCTGATCGAGGATGTGCCGTTGCCTTGGACGCTGACCGTGCCGGTGGTCGACGCCACTAGCCCGACCAGTGACGGTGCAGAGGTGCGAGCCGATTGGCGACCCAACTTCCGCACGGCGGCAACCGTCGGACGGGTCTTGCGAGGCCACTTCGTGACCGTCCGCATCACGAGAGGAAACGACGTGCTCTGCGAAAGCATCCTGGATATCGGTAACGCCACGTGTTACGGCGGCGTGCCACACACCGCGGAGAACGAATCATCGCCGGGAAACCTGCCGTGACCCGGGGAGTCGGCAGCACCGCTCGACGGCTCGCCCACTGGCTGGCGGTATTTGGCTGCACGACCGGGCTGGTCCTCGCGACAGCACCGGCGACGCACGCGGAGCCGGACACCGGCGATCCTACGAGTCCGTTTCCAGTAACCAATTTGATCCTAAGCACTTACGACAAGGTCAAGTACGACGACTACTTCACCAGCAGTTCCGGCGGCGTGTGGTTTTCAACCCCGCTGGGTCTCAACTGCGGCATCTGGGATCGCGGCAGCTTCGGGTGCACCGGCGACATTCGCGGTGCCCCGCCGGGGACGACGAACGTGGGATGGATAACCGGACAGATCCAACCACGCTACGACTGGGCGCTTGGTCTGCAGATCCCCCCGGGGCGGGCGGAGCGAGAACTTCCGCAGCGAAACTACGTCGAGTACAACGGGACTCGATGCGCCACCATGGCTGACACCAGCACGTACTGCCAACGCGGTCCGTTCAGATTCCTCGTCACGCCAAACCGCACCTGGCTGGCCCCTCCGTAGAAGGCGCGGCGCCTTCGGGCGTTGCATCGGCAATCAGCCGCATCGACGGGAGGTGACGAACCTTTGGACTAGCTAAGAAAAACCGTTGGCGGACAGATAATTTCGTCACCTCGATGGGAGACATGGTGAACAGTCGAAACAGGCTGATGGTGGGGGCGCTCGCGGCCGTGATCGTCTGCGTGACCGCCGGTCCGGCAGTCCACGCCGAACCGCTGACTCCGTTGACGCCGGGCGAACTGCAGTACCTCGACCAGTTGCGCAAAGTCTTTGCGATCAAGCACGATCCCGCGGCATTCCGTAGCGATGGCGAGTTGCTGACCAGGGGTCGATTCGTCTGTGACAAGCGCGCTGTTGGTCAAGTCGGGTCCGATGCAACCTTCCAGTCTCCGGCAATCATTCAACTGGCGCTGATCTACCTGTGCCCGTGATCAATTCCCAAGGAAACGAGACACAATGAGGATGCGTGTGCTGATGACGGGTTGTGTCGCAGCCCTCATGACACTTGGAGCGCTGGCGTCGCCAGCGGCGCATGCGGATGATGCCGACTTCGTCCGTGACGTCAAAGCCATGGGCTTCTACAACGCCTCCGACAATCTGATCAGCCAAGCGGAGTCGGCATGCTACTTCCTCATCCGCCGCAGGTCTCCCGACGAAGTGGAAGCGCGCATAGCGCGCTACACCAGAGTCGATCCATCGAGTCAAGCTCATCCGTTCTTGGTGTTGGCCGTCAGAACGTACTGCCCTCAATTCACTGACCTCGTCGGCCCCTAGGGCGCCCCCTTCGGCACCGCGCAGGCGGACCGCCCATCGTGCCCATCGCTACCGACCGACCGAGAAGGAGAAGAAGATGGGAACGAGACGTCCAATTACGGTCAGACGAAAGGCAAAGCACGCGCTCCCGACTGCCCGGCGTCCAAGCATGAAGGCCCACGTGGACCTTCGAAACTCGGGACGTCAGGATGCAGGGCATCGCCTGGTCGCGTCCGAATCGTCAAGCGTTCGAGCCACTTCGACGATACGGCCTCGGTGGTCAGTCGGTGTCTACACGAGGGCGTCGGTGCACCCGGTCACTTACCTGCTCCCCGCCCATGAACACGTGGGACAACGAATTGCTCGCATCTTCTCAACGCCCGCGTTTGGAGTTGCAGTAGCCTTTTACGTCGTGAGCGCCTGGGGCGTCATCGGTGCGTTGACGTCTCATGCTCCTCGGGTTCGACCGACCACGACGGACCATCTTGTCGCCGTCTCGAATGCAACACCCCCCGAGGCTCCGACCAGCGTGAGTCCGGCGCCGAAAACTGATGCTTCAGAGGTAGATTCGCGGACAGATCAAATCGACCCGAAATTCTTCGTAGGGTTGCAGAAGGTCGTCGACGGTCTCGATGACCAGTCCGGACCGAACGGGCAGCAAGCAACCGGTGAAAGCATGCCTCCTGCGATCAGCCCGGACGAACCCGCGCAAGATCCGACGACGACAGCGGTCCCGACCGTTGCGCCCCCTATCGAGGCAGTCGTCGTCCCGGGTGGTGAAGTCCCCGACGCATCTTTGCCGACTCCCTCGATACCGTAGACACGGATCATCAACGGCCACTTGCGATCGCGGCTCTGCACGTATCGACCCCAAACTGCATCGGTGCATGCAGGACCGGGACTGCGTCAGAAGTTGCTCGCGCGTTGCCATTTCGACGCGCTACCCCGAAGAGGCTGCGCACAGTTAACCGGTGACATCTGCGCGCACGTACGATGGGACTTCTGGCGAGAGATCGCCCGTCATCAGGAGACCAGGACGTTGGTGAACCATCTATCAACGACTTTCGTATTCCTGAGTTGGTCGATTCGATCGATCTTGGTGTCGGAACCGGTATCGTGAAAGTTCATGTGGAGCAAACTTCTAGCGACAGCCGCCCTGCCGATGATGATTGGCCTCGCGGCGCAGGCGCATGCCACCCCGGCCAACACCCGCGACTTCCTCAAGCAGCTCGAACTCGACGGCATCACAGTCAGTGGTCAAACTGCAATCCGAGAGGGCTACGACATCTGTAGGTTCATGAAGCCACCGGACGGTGGAGCTCTATGGGACGCCGCTCTCAAAGTCAAGTCAGAGCAGCCGGATTGGACTATCGATCAAGCGCTGACATTCGCCAATAGGTCGACTCAGTTCATCTGCCCGAACAGAGAATCATTCCCTGACTAGACGATACTCGCGCCGCTTTCGCCTGAAAAGCGTGCGGGGGAGCGGTGGCGTCAAAGATGCTCCTACCCAAATTCACTCGGCTCTGGCGTGTTGCCATACGCCTCTGAATCAGCGAGCCCAGCCGGCGACACCTCAACCGTAAAGCTGGCATGAAATCGGAACGGTTGACGATGCCGACTGACGGCTGTTCCATTTCGACACACGATGACGTTCGCGTTCGATGTAAGACTAGGAGCAACGCCGCATCAGCGGTCGTTCGTCACCTCAAAGCTGCCAGCAGCGTCCCGATGTCGTCTGTGCTGCCCGACGCCGAAGTTCTCGAGCTTGCACGACCAAAGCGTGGAAGGGGCTCGCCGTGAGCGCGACGTTGGAGTCCGCGATCAGCGCTGACTGGACAGTGCCGGGCTCGCGGCCGCCGTTGGGGGTGGACGACCTTCCTCGCCCGATGTACGCACTGAGATAAAACTGCCTGCTACACAGTTACTTCAGTCCGCCTGTCAGGAGATCTGTAAATGAACGAGTTGCGGTTGACCTCCCCCGTCGAGGCTGCCGAGGCAATTGCGCGCGGTGAGATGGTCGTCGTCGTCGATGATCCCGATCGCGAAAACGAGGGCGACTTGGTGATGGCTGCGGAGTTGGTGAGTGCCGAGTCGATCAACTTCATGGCCACACACGGTCGTGGACTGATCTGCATTCCGATGTTGCGGTCTCGGTTGACCGAGCTCGAAATCTCGGCCATGGTCCAGAATTCCACCGACCCCAATGGAACTGCCTTCCACGTCAGTGTCGACGTGACGGTGGGGTCTACGACGGGAATCTCCGCCACTGAACGCGCCAACACCATTCGCGCGTTGGCGTCTTCTACGAGTCGGCCCGGTGACTTCACTCAGCCTGGTCACGTCTTTCCGCTCGGCTACGTCGATGGCGGCGTGCTTCGGCGCGCCGGTCACACCGAGGCGTCGGTCGATCTGGCGGTTATGGCAGGTTTGGCCCCCGCGGCCGTCATATGCGAAATCGCCGACACCGATGGTGAGATGGCGCGGATGCCAGCGCTGATCGAGTTCGCCGCACGGCATGGGCTGTTGATCACGACGATCAGTGACCTGGTCGAGTACCGACGCTCGCAGGAGCAGGTCGTGCAGCGTCTTTCCGAGGCAACGATGCCGATCGGCGATGCACTGTGGCAGATCCTCGGATACCGCGACGTCCAGGGCAACGAGCACATGGCATTGGTCCTCGGTGACGTCCAATGCGAACCAAGCGTGCTGGTGAGAGTTCACTCCGAATGCCTGACCGGCGACGTCTTTGCCTCCAAGCGCTGCGACTGCGGTGCCCAGCTGGATCTGGCGCTAGAGATGATTGCCGCCGAAGGACGAGGGGTGGTGGTCTACCTGCGCGGCCACGAGGGGCGGGGCATCGGTCTGGTGGAGAAGATACGGGCCTATCGCCTACAGGACGGTGGTCTGGATACCGTGGACGCCAATCTTCAACTCGGCCATCCCGCTGACGCGCGCGACTATCGCGTTGGCGTGCAGATACTTTCGGACATCGGGGTGGGCGCGATGAGACTACTGACCAACAATCCCGCCAAGCGTCAAGCGATCGAAGCTCACGGACTCGTCATCGACGAATACGTCCCTTTGGTGACGCGGCCAACCGCAGAGAACATTCACTATTTGCGCACGAAGCAGAATCGCATGGGACACCACCGGCTCACCCGCGACCCGCTACCAGGCTCGTCGGTGGGCTAAGACCTCCCGCCGTTCATGTCCATCCGGCGGTCGCTACGGGCCGTGATGATGCACACCGGTCCGCGATGGAACTCGCCGTCGCGCACGGGAAACACGTCGTGATCCTCGCAGATGAAAGCAGGATGTCGTTAACAGCGAGCGAGAGACGCTGGCCATTGCAGCGCTGAGGGCGAGAAGGGGTTTTCGGCCAGCGACAGTTCTTTCTGAGAAGTGCCGTGTCTCCTCGGAACAAAGGCTGTCGATCTCGGTCTCTCGCAGGTTTCGACACCGTAAAGTGACCGCGCCGAATCGGTTGCTGCCGAACGGTACTCGGTGGACGACCGGCACTACGCAATCCCGGATGTATTGCAGAAGGGCAAGCCATCCACAGCGAGGCGGTTGATGCCATCACTAATGCCAGTTCCAGACGGACATGTCGCCGGCGGGGTAGTTCATGCAGACGTCGGTGGCCTTGGCGACGACGCCCTTGTTGTTGAAGAACACCTTGGCCCAGTTGCCCCAGTGCGTCGCCACGTTCTCGTAGGGCGGTTGCTCCGGTCGATCATGTACCGCTCGAAGTAGATTGGGCTGGTGTCGCGGGCGGCCTGCAGGTACTGCTCGGTGTTGCAGGTGGTGATGATCATCCGGTGGGGGATGGGGTAGTCGTCGGTGGCGTCGGCTGAGGCGATCCCGGAAGTGGACAGCGCGCTTGTCAGGGCCGCCGCGGCGACACCGAATCGAATTGCTTTGTGGCTCATGGCTCTGTTCTGATCCTGTTCGACTCAGTGCTGCGCCATGGCGGCGTGGGCGAGGATGGGGCGGTTGTCTGGGCAGTAGTAGTTCAGGGCGGCGTTGAGGAATTGCCAGTTCTGTTCGGTGGTGTTGTTGTGGTCGAGGTTGTCGCCGAGGAACGTGGCCGAGTCGAACGCGGTGTGGTCGACGTTGTCGTTCAGCCGTTTGCAGACCAGTTTGCCGATCCAGGCGTTGTAGTCCTTTTGCCCATAGATGCCGTAGGTGTGCAGTTCCTGGGAGAAGTCGGTGTCGGGGTCAGCAGCTGCGGGTGCAGCCAAAACGACTGCGGCACCGATGATCAGGGCGGCGACGATGTACTTCATGACAGCGACTCCTCAGGCTCCTCGCGGTTCGGGACCGGCCAGGCAGAGGACACCGGACGTTGACGCACCGGTACCGGCCACCAAAACCATTTGCCCAGCAGCGCGGCGATCGACGGCGTGATGAACGACCGCACGATCAGTGTGTCGAACAGCAGACCAAGAGCGATGGTCGTGCCGATTTGCCCCAAGATCACCAGGTCACTGAAGATGAACGCCCCCATCGTGGCCGCGAACACCAGTCCGGCGGCGGTGACCACGCGGCCGGTACCCGCCATCGACCGGATGATGCCGGTGTTGAGGCCTGCGCGGATCTCCTCCTTGAACCGTGAGACCAGTAGCAGGTTGTAGTCCGCGCCCACGGCCAGCAGTAGGACGACGGCCAGCGGTATCACCACCCAGAACAGGCGGATCCCGAAGATGTATTGCCACACCAGGACAGCCAGTCCGACCGACGCCCCCAAGGACAGTGCGACGGTGCCGACGATGACGAGTGCGGCGACGATGCTGCGGGTCGCAAACATCATGATCAGCAGGATCAGAGCTATTGCGGCTACTGCGGAGATCAGGAGGTCGTACGTCATCCCCTCCTGGAGGTCCTTGTTGGTGGAGCCGAGTCCGGCGACGTAGATCTTGGCGTCGGACATCGGGGTCGCCTTGAGTGCATCGAAGACCGCGTTCTTCATGGCGTCGATATGCGGGATCGCTTGGGGATCTGCCGGATTGCCCTGGTGGGTCACGATGAACCTGGCGGCCTTGCCGTCGGGGGAAAGGAACAACTTGAGTCCGCGCTTGAAGTCGGCGTTGTCGAAGGCTTCCGGGGGGAGGTAGAACGAGTCGTCGTTCTTGGCGTCGTCAAATGCCTGACCCATCGCGGTGGCGTTCTTGAGCGCCTCTTCGCTCTGGGCATTGGTGCCGCCGGCGGTCGCATAGTTCGTCAGGGTGAGATCGCGGTTGCGTTCCTGAATGGCGATCTGTGGTGGCAACAGGGCAACCAATTGCGGTTGCAATGCGTCGAGCTTGTCAAGGCTTGCGGTGATGTTGGTGAACTTGTCGGACAGCTCGGAGATTCCGTCCACTGAGTCGAAGACCGACCGGAAAGCCTGGCACATCGGGATGTCGAAACAGTGCGGCTCCCAGTAGAAGTAGTTGCGCAGCGGTCGGAATGCGTCGTCGAAGTCGGCCAGCTTGTCGCGCAGACTGTTCACCGTGGCGACGGTGTCGTGGAAGGCCTCGGTCTGCTCGTGGGTGGCCTCGGCGCTCTGCTGCTGCAGCGCAAGTTGCTTGTTGAGCACGTTGATCGTGTTGTCGATCTCCTGGGCCTGCGTGAGCATGTCGTCGGCGCGGTCCTTCTGGTAGCCGAGATTCATGATTTGGCTCGCGCTTGTCGCGCTGATTTGGAACGGAATGGACGTGTGCGTGATCGGTGTGCCGAGTGGTCGCGTAATCGACTGCACCAGAGCAACACCGGGCGTATGCAGCACCGCTTTGGCGGCGCGCTCCAGAATCAGCATGTCTGCCGGGTTGCGCATGTCGTGATCGGTTTCGATCATCAGCAGTTCGGGGTTGATCCGAGCCTGGCTGAAATGCCTTTCGGCGGCCTGCATCCCGACGACACCGGGTGCGTCCCCCGGCATGTAGGGCCGGTTGTCGAAGCTGGTCTCGTAGCCGGGCAGGGCGAGCGTACCGATCAAGGCGATCCCACACGTCAGCACCAGGATCGGTCCGGGCCAGCGCACGATGGCGGTGCCGATCCGACGCCAGCCCCTGGCGCGCAGCTTGCCCTTGGGTTCCATCAGCCCAAAGCGGCTGGCGGTCAACAACACTGCTGGGCCTAGCGTCAGCGCGGCGGCCAGCGTGACGACGACACCGATGGCGGCGGGGATGCCGAGGGTCTGGAAGTAGGGCAGTCGCGTGAATGCCATGCACGCGACCGCGCCGGCGATGGTCAGCCCTGACCCGACCATGACGTGGACGGTGCCGCGCCACATGTCGTAATAGGCCGGGATCCTTTCCAGCCCGTTGCTGCGAGCCTCCTGGTACCGGCCGACGACGAAGATGGCGTAGTCGGTCCCCGCGGCGATGGCAAGCAGCGTCAGAATGTTGGTCGCGTAGGTGGACAGGCCGATGAGTCCGGAGTGGGCGAGCATCGCGACGACACCACGGGCGGCGGCGAGTTCGATGGCGACGGTCACCAAGACAATGAGCATGGTGATCAGGGAGCGGTAGACGAACAGCAGCATGATCGCGATGACCAGGAAGGTGATCGCGGTGACCTCGTTGGTACCCGCGCTGCCCACCTCGAAGTTGTCGGTCTGAAGCGGTGCCGCACCGGTCACGTAGGCCTTGATGCCGGGAGGGGGAGGTGTGTCGGCGACGATTTTGCGCACGGCGTCTACGGATTCGTTTGACTGGGCTTCGCCCTGGTTCCCGCGTAGATAGACCTGGGTCAGGGCGGCCTTGCCGTCCTTGCTTTGCGAGCCGCCGGCGGTGAGTGGGTCGCCCCAAAAATCCTGGACGTGCTCGATGTGTTCGGGGTCCTTCTTGAGCTTCGCCACCAGGCTGTCGTAGAACTCGTGCGCCTGCTGGCCCAGGGGCTGGTCGCCCTCGATCACGACCATCGCTGCGCTGTCGGAGTCGAATTCACCGAAGACTTGGCCGATATGGCGCATGGCGAGAATGCTCGGCGCGTCCGCGGCGTTTAGACCGACCGAGCGCTCGGCGCCGACGACCTCGAGTTGGGGCACGAGGGTGTTGGACAACGCTGCGATGACAATCCACAGGAGCATGATCGGCACCGACAAGGTGCGGATGAGCCGGGCCGGCAGTGGGGCTTTGACGTGCGTGTCGACCTGGTGTCGACTCATGCCGTCTTGTCCAAGCATGCGATGTATCCGTTCACGTTGTCGGAAGACCTTTCGTCTTTGACGATCCCGTTGACGGTGATGCGGCACCTGATGGTGTCGCCGTCGCCTTGGGCCCGTAGGTCGGCGTAGAGCGTTGGGTCGTCAGTGGTCAGCGTCTGCGTCCAGGGCAGCGGGACGTCGGCGACGCGCTGCGGCTGGGCATGGACGTCCAAGTAGTTGATGGTCGCGACGGACCCGGGCGAGCCGAACACCTCGAACAGAACTTTCTTGGGGTTGAAGCCGGTGTTCTCCAGAGCTTCGGAGCCGGGTCGCGAGAGCTCGTTGTCGGAGCCGAAGACACCGTGCAACCGGTAGACGGCGACCGTCGTCAGAGCAACGACGACCGCGAGGACGACTGACATCCAGAGGCGACTAAGACCGCGCAACACACGACTCAACGTTCGACCACTTTCGGTTGTCTCCGATGTTGACGGTGCGCTCGGAGAGGCTCGCCGCCCGACGCCCTCCCCGCCACGATGTGGAGAGTCGAGCCAAGCGAGTAGAACGTATCAGTTCTAGAATGGAACCTCAACGCTCCACTATGAGGGCATGCTCACACTTATGCTGTGTTCGATGAACACGCCGTCCCACACGCTGTCCCACGTTCAGGCCCGCACCCGCAGTGCGATCATCGAAGCGACCGTCTCGGTACTGGCAACGAACCGGACTGCAACGTTGCCGGTAATCGCTGAGGCCGCAGGTGTCGGCCGTACGACGGTGCACCGGTACTTCCCCGACCGCGATCACCTCATCCGAGAAGTCACGGTCGACTGCATTGCCGTGGTTCGTGAGCTTGGCGTTCGCGCAGACACCGCCCACGGCACCCCGGTCGATGCATTGCATCGCCTGCTCGCGGCGTTCTTGTCCGAGAGTGACCGGATCGTGTTCCTTTTCAAGGACCCGGCGGTGTTGCAAAACGTTCCGCCGGATGAGCAACCCGACGACGACTTCGTCATGGAACTCATCCGGCGAGGTCAGGACGAGGGCGTCCTCGCGTCCGATCTGAATGCAGGGTGGATACAGCACGCGCTCCTTGCGCTCGTATTGCAAGGGTGCGAAGACGTGAGCACCGGTGAGCTCCCCGCTCACACCGCGGTCACCACGATCCTGCGAACATTCCTTCGAGGGGCGTCGGCATAGGAGACACCATGCCGGCGATCCGAAACGGTCCTGGAGAAGGGCCGACGGTGAGCCAGAGACGACTTGGGGGAGCGCTGCGATACGTGGGCGGTGTCAGAGACATCGTGATGGGGCTGGCGACCTGTGGTTTGGAGCTGCCGGGAACGCTCACACGTGTTGGCAGACAGAGGCTTTCGGCGAATGCGAAGGCTGCGGCCACTGGTCGCGGGCCGAAGTAAGTGTCCACAGCGCGACCAGCTCGGCGGTGATCATGGTGCACGGCCGAGGATCTCTCCGATGACGCCGTGGTCGCCGCAATGGCGCGCAATTCGTAACCAAGGAGTTCGCCGATCCGCTGCGCCCGCCCGAGGGGACCATGGTCGTCACGTCCTCTAGAACGCTCAACCCGCCGTCATGAGCCGCAGAGTCGCCGCTGTAGGTGCCGCCGGCTGGCGTCGTGCTCCGTTAGCTCGTCGAACGACTTTCGGCCTCGCGACGTCTGTTGAGGGCGGCGTAGGAATTGCGGAGATGGCCGTCCATGAGGATGCGGGCACGCTCGGGTTCGTGGTGTTCGATGGCGTCAAGGATCATGCGATGGTCGTCGAGGCTCCGCTCGAGTTGACGGTCGTCGTAGAACTGGAATGAGCCCATCATCATTGGCGCCAGAGCAAGGTCTTTTGCGATTGCGTAAAGCCTTGGAGCAGAAGCAGTTTGAAGAATCAGCAGATGGAATTCGTGGTTCAGTTCAGAAATGTGCGTCCGGTAACCGTCTGGGCGGTCCCGGTTGAGTTGCAGCATCCGTGCATTGAGTTCGGTGAGGGCGTCCAGCTGATCCGTGGTGCGCTTCGTCGCCGCCAGACGGGCGCCTTGTCCTTCAAGCAGCGCCCGGATCTCCATGATCTCCGCCGCGTCTTTCGTTGTCCATTCGGCGACGAAGGCACCTCGATGAGGTTCGAGCACCACGAGACCCTCCGCGGATAGTTCGCGGAGGGCCTTGCGGATCGGACTGCGACTCAGGTCGTATTCGTCGGCGAGGTCGGTTTCGGTCAGGTGGCTTCCTGGCGGGATGCGACCGCTGGTGATGCGTTCGCGGAGGTCGGCCAGGATGCTTTCGCGGCGAGGTGCCATGTCCCCTTCCTGGGCCGGTGCCATGTCGCCAGCGACCTTACCGGTCGGGGTGGGGCAGTCCGAGCAGGTCGAGGGTAGATGCACCGGCCAGGATGCGGGCCCGCATGTCGTCTTCCTTGTCCTGCCGACCCGCGGCAGACGTCAGTGCGGCATCCACGTCGCTGGGGTGGACGCGCACCAGGCCGTCCGCATCGCCGACGAGAATGTCTCCGGGTTTGACGAGCACGCCGCCGACGGTGACGGGGACGTTGACCTTGCCGGGCTGGACCTTGCTGGTCTTGCGGATGCACACCCCTCGGGTGAAGACGGCGAACCCGGATTCGATGATCTGCTGGCTGTCGCGGACGGCACCGTCGATGACGAGTCCGGCCAGACCGCGTTGCTGCGCGGCCAAGGTGAGGACGTCGCCCCACGGGCCGGCATCGGTGTAGCCCTTGGCGTCGACGACGAGGATGTCACCGGGCCCGGCTTCCAGCAGCGCCACGTGGACGTACCAGTTGTCGGCCGGCTCCAGTGCCACGGTGACGGCGGTTCCTGCGATCTTGGTGCGAGGATCCAGCGGTTTGAGCACAGGGTCGAGCGCGTCACGTTGTCCGTTGGCTTCGTAGACGGTGGCCGCGCCGAGTTCGGCGAGACGGGCGATCGGCGTGGCTTGAGTGGTGGTCATAGTCTGGATTCCTTTGAGGGCGAAAGAGCTTCGGCAGTGGTGTCTGAGTCGAGTGCGGCGCTGCGCATGGTGGCTTCTGCATCGCGGACGAACTTCAGGCCGACGACGAGGCCGGCGGCGATCAGGCAGGTGATGCTGACGGCGGCCAAGCCCCAGTTGTTGGTACCGGTCGCGTCCTTGAGCGCGCCGAAGCCGAATGGGCCGATGAATCCCCCGAGGTTGGCCAGCGAGTTGATCGAGGCCAGCCCGACGGCGGCGGCGTTGCCGGTGAGGAACATGGATGGCAGAGACCAGAACGGACCGTATGTGGCGTAGACCGCGACGGTGATGATGGTCAGCAGCGCTATCGACAACAACAGGTTGTTGGTGGCGAAGGGCATTAGCGCTAGGCCAATACCGGCGGTGATTAGCGGTATCCCCACGTGCCACCGTCGTTCCCGGGTCTTGTCGGAGTGGCGGGCCCAGAACACCATGACGACCGCGGCGATGCCATAGGGCAGAGCGGTGATGAACCCAATGGCGGAATGACTTAGCCGGTCACTGGCTGCGGCAAGGATGGTCGGGGTGAAGAATGCCAGCACGTAGATGGCCACGGACTTGCTGTAGTAGATCAACGCCAAGGCGAGGACGCGGATACCGGCAAGACTGCGCCAGAAGGACATCGTCCCGTGACGCTCCGCCTTCGCCGCCGCTTCCGCGTCGAGTGTGTCAGTCAGCCATGCCTTTTCGTCGGATGTGAGCCATTTGGCCTTGTCGGGACTGTCAACCAAGGCCTTTATGGCGACGCCGGCCAGGACCACGGCGGGCAATCCCTGCAGGATGAACACCCAGCGCCAGCTTTCGAATCCGAACCAATGGACGTTGTCGAGTATCACCCCCGACAGCGGTGCGGCGATGACGGTGGCCAAGGGCAGCGCGATCATGAAGGTGGCGACCACGCGCGCGCGGTCGCGTTCGGGGAACCAGAACGTCAGATACAGGATCACGCAGGGGAAGAAGCCGGCCTCGGCGACGCCGAGCAGGGTCCGCATGATGGCCAGCTGAGTGACGTCCTGAACGAAGCCGGTGCCCATGGCCACCGCGCCCCAGGTGACGAGGATGCGGGTAATCCAGCGGCGGGCACCGACGCGGCGCATCAAAATGTTGCTCGGCACTTCGAAAAGGAAGTAACCAATCGAGAAGAGCCCGGCGATCAGGCCGAACTGAGTTTCGCTGATTCCGAGGTCATCGTTCATTTCCAGGGCAGCGAATCCGACGTTGGCGCGATCGATGAACGCGATGACGTAGAGCACTATCAGCAACGGAAGAATCCGCCACTTGATCTTCTTCAGCGCCGTCGCGCCGACGGGTGCCACCATCGCGGTGCTCATGCCCGCACCTCCTGCATGTCCACTGTGGCGGTTGATCGGTATTGGCTTCGGTCAAGCCAGTCCAGGGTGGCGGAGAACGTCGCTGCCTCGGGTACTCCCACGTCGGCCACGAGTGCGGCGGTGTGGGCGAACGCGCGGCCGACGTGCTCCGTGAGCGTGGCCGGGTAGCCGCCGGCCTCCAATTGGTCAGCAGCGGAGGTGGTTTCAACACATCTCCTCTTGGCCTGGGCGGGGTGGCTGGACACCATCGCCGTCAACAGCTCGGTGAAGGGGCGCTCGTCGATGTCACCCATCGCGGCGAACAGCTGATCCAACAGTCCGAAGCGGCGAGCAGCGGGCAGCACCTCGACTGCCAACGCTTCAATGCCCTTGGTCACGACCGACCGCAACAGCTTCACCCGCACCGCGTCGCCCGGCTGGCTGTCGGGCAGGTACTGGACCGGTGCGCCAACTGCGGCGAATAGTGCGTCGACGTCTGCGTATCGGGGTCCGGCGACCAGCAACGGCGTGCGCGCGCCGGTCAATCCGACCGCACCGGTGATGGCGGCGTCGACGTACCGCAGCCCTGCCGCCACAGCGGCGCGCGCGCTCTGCGCCTTGGATTCCGGATCGGCGGTCGTCAGGTCGACGATCACGGCGCCTGCTGTTGCCGAGCCCTGCACCGCCAATGCTGAATCCGTCAGGGCCGCTCCCGGCACGCACATCAGAACGATCTCAGTACCTTCCGCTGCGGCCGCTGGCTGACCGGCGATGTCAATCCCCTGCACAGCGGCCCAACTTTGGGCTGCCCCTGACGGAAACGGGTCCGCGAGCGACACGACCGCGAACTCCGATTTCACCACGTCGCGGGCCCAACAGAGGCCTACTGCGCCGACGCCTACGACTCCAATTTTCATCGTTACCTCAACTCGGTGGTCCGGTGCTTGTGACCTGACTCACGATACAATTTAAGTACAAAATGTCAACATTGGGCCTAAAAATGTCGACTATGCCAGTAGATGTACTAAAACTGTCCTTAGCGCGGTCGCGGGCGCATCCTCGCGCACCGCCGACCGCAACATGGCGACCGCGGAATCTCGGTATCGGCCGAGGAGTCCAACGGCCTCGTACGGATTCGACGTGCGCGGCGGCGATGACGTTGAGGGCGTGCGGCGGGTGCGGTTTGCTTCTGGCCTTCGGCGACTCACCGATCAGCGTGACCAGGTACGGTCCTGCCGCCGCGGGCGCGGGTGTCGGATGACATTGAGCCTGCGATCACGCGGGCGGCGATGGTCTGGCTAGGCGGATGGGGCCCGGCGCATCCCGTCGATCACGAGTGTCAACAGTCGGGACCGTTGAGCGTCGTCACGGCCCTGATCCCCGAGCCAGGCGATCGCAGCGGCGACGTCGAGCAGATCCGCACTCGAGACGTCATCACGCAGCCGCCCCGCGTTCACGGCGCGGTCCAGGAGGGCCGCCCCGGCGCGCTTGCTGCGCTTGCACGTGGTGTCGTCACCAGCCTCCGGGTTGACGAGGGTGCGGGCCAGGCCTTCGAACAGACCCGCCTGGGCGACGAAGGCGTCGAGCCAATCGGCAAGCGCGGCAACGGGATCTGTGGCATTCAATAGTCCCTCGCCGCGTTCGGCGAGGCCCAGCAAGCCGTCGTCGATGACCGCCAGCACCAGATCGTCACGGCTGGGGAAGTGCCGGTACAGCGTGCCGGCCCCCACGCCCGCGGCCTTCGCGATGTCGTCGAGGGATGCGGTGACGCCGCCGCGCTGGAACGCCGCGAGCGCGGCGTCGAGCAGGGCGCGCCGGTTGCGGACGGCATCGGCCCGCAACGGCCGTGACGGGGCGGTTGAACTAGCCACGCGGACACCTTCTCTCGACAAGCGGAGACACTCTCCGTATGGTTACCGGAGACATTCTCCGAATTCTAGCGAGGTATGAGAGACATGCACATCAGCACCATGCCCATGCCCGATCCTTCGCATCCGCTCTCGCAGGTCATCGACGGCTTGAGCGACATCGCCGCCAGGGGTTTCCACTCGCTCTGGCTGCCGCAGCTGCCCGCGGGACCGGGGTCGTCGGGCTGGGACCCGCTGATCGCCCTGGCTCTGGTGGGCCAGCGCGCGCCGGAGGTGAAACTCGGCACCGCGGTCAGCGTGATCTACGGGCAGCATCCCTTCACGCTCGCCCGGCTGGCGGCGACCGCATCGGCGGCCGTCGGGGAACGGCTGACTCTGGGGCTCGGCGTGAGCCACCCCGCCGTGGTGGAGGCGCTCGGCTACCGCTATGACCGGCCCGCTGCATTCCTCGACGAGTATCTGACCGCGCTACTACCCGCTCTCGCCGGGCAGCCCGTCGACGTTCACGGCGACTTCCTCACCGCCGTCGGTCAGCTCGAGGTGTCGCAGGCGCCCGTGCCATCGGTCGTCCTCGCCGCGCTGGGCCCCCGGATGCTGCGCATCGCGGGGTCGCGCACCGACGGCACCGTCACCAGCTGGGTCGGTCCGCGCACTCTCGACGAGCACATCGTGCCCTCGCTGACCAAGGCGGCCGCTGATGCGGGTCGTCCCGCGCCGCGGGTCATCGCAGGCCTTCTCGTCGCGCTGACTACGGATGCCGACGCCGTCCGCGCCACGATTGACGGCGACTTCGCCGCGGCGGGGTCGATGCCCGCCTACCGCGCCATGTTCGAACGCGAAGGTGTCAGCGGACCCGGTGTCGTCAGCATCGTCGGCGATGAGGCGTCCGTGAAGGCGCAGCTGCACCGCCTCGCCGACATCGGCGTCACCGAGTTCGTCGGAACACCGGTGGGCGACGCCGAGACTCAATCGCGCACAATCGATCTCCTCGCTGCGCTCTGAGGTGGGCCCTTGACCTCAAGCGGTCAATCGCTCGACCAGTTGGGCAGGTGCATCCTCGGATAGCAGATGGCCGGCGTCGTCGATCCACGTCAGCCCGCGATTGGTGACGCGTTGTTCGATCCACTCGCCGTGGGGTGAGGGCAGAATTTGGTCGTCGCGACCCCACAGCAGCGTGACGGGGACGTCGATGCTGCCCAGCGGGTGTTCGTACTCGGCGGTGTCGTCTTCGCTGAGCTGTCGGTACTGCCGGTAGAACGCGGCTTGCCCGTCGGCGCCGAGCCAAGGGGTCAAATATGTTTCGAGGATTCCCGGGCGATAGCCCTGATGCGTGCCGTTGCGTAGGTGGGCGGTGACCAGTGCCTCGTGGGCGTAGGCGGGAAGTTGTTCGAACACGTCGTGGTGTTGGCGGATCAGGCCGAACAGGCCGTGCTCCCAGGTTCCTCCCGTGACGGCGTCGAAGAGGGCCAGATCTGAGTAGGCGGCGTGTTCGAGCAGCAGTGCGCGCAGCACGATCGCACCGCCGATGTCACAGGCAACGATGCTGGGGCGCTGTAGGTTCCATCGCTGTCGGAGATCGGCGAAGTTGCGCCCTTGCGCCGCGAGGGTGAGATCTTGACCCTCGTGCTTGTCGGATTGTCCATAACCGAGGTGGTCGAAGACGTAGACGCGTCGGCCACGGCGGGCGAGCGCCGGCGCAACGTCGCGCCACAGGAACGACGAGTACGGCGTGCCGTGGACGAGCACGATCGGCGGGCCGTCGCCCAACTCGTCCCAGCGCACTACTCCGTCGTCGAGCTCGGCTGATTTGCTCAAGGTCCACGTCATGCGACTCCTCCAGGCTCGACGCCCCAAAAATGTTGCGGCTCAACGGGAATCTACGACGCTGCCGCGTGGCCGTCGATCACGCGTCTTGGCCCACCACGGCGGTAACGCGAATTTCGACGCGCATCTTGGGTGCGCCGAGAGTGGCAACGCCGATCTGGGTCCAGATGGGCGCGCGCTCACCCATGCGTTTACGAAATTGCTCGACCATGACTCGGTTGTGCTCGTCGCCGATCGAAACGTCTGTCTCGGCCACGTGATAGGAGTTCACGGAAACCACGTCGCGCCACGTGGCACCGGCGGTGGCGAGCGTGCGCTCGACGTTGTCGAAGGCCGCGACGATCTCCTCGGTGAGGTCGGTGGGGAAGTTGAAGTGGTCGTCCCAGCCACCCTGCCCGGAAATCTCGACGTGATCGCCTATCCGCACGGCCTGGCTGTAGCGCAAGTTCGCCAACAGCGTGTCGCCGTAGCCGGGGGTTACGAAGAACTCTGGTGTTGTACCCATTGGGGGAAGGCCTCTCTTATTGACTTCATGTGTGAAGTCAACGTACCACGGGATGACTTCACGCGTGAAATGTTTGTGCGCCTGGGTATCGTTCTCGTATGTCCGACGACACCCAATGGCTCACGTCAGCCGAGAAGGAGGCCTGGACGGGGCTGGTTTCTCTGGTCCTGCTGCTGCCGGGCCGGCTAGAGGCTCCATTGCAGCAGGCTGCCGGATTGACTCTGTTCGAGTACCTGACCCTGAGCCAGGTCTCGGAAACGTCCGAGCGACAATTGCGGATGAGTGAACTTGCCTACTTGGCCAACGGATCCCTTTCGCGCTTGTCGAACGTGGTGAAGCGCTTCGAGCAGCGCGGCTGGGTGGTCCGCTTTCCCGATCCCGAGGACGGCCGCTATACGATCGTGGCGCTCACCGATGCCGGATACGAGAAGGTCGTGGCGGCGGCACCAACCCACCTGGCCACCGTGCGCCGGTTCGTGCTCGATCCGCTCAACGCCACGGATGAACGCGCGCTGGCGCGAATTGCCGAAAAGTTGCGGACGCGGCCGGAGGACCTCGCATAGCAAGACCTCGGTTGCATCCAGTCTGGCGGGCCACCAGAGTGGGAACAGCTGTGTCACCCGCGGCACGCACGGGGATCTGACCGGTCGGACACTGCTGATCGAGGGCGCTTCCGGCGGCGTCGGCAGCGCGGCAACGGTTTTCGCGTTGGCTGCGGGGGCTCGGGTGATCGGCACTGCCCGACCCGCGAACCATCGGTTCCTCGCCGATCTCGGAGCCGTGGCGACGACCTACGGACCGGAATTGGCCGAACGCGTCGGCGCGCTGGCACCCGAGGGCGTTCATGCGGCCTGTCACGCGGCGCCGTCTGCGTCACTTGCCTCCGTCCGGGAGGCGCACGAATTGGCCGAGAGCGGTGCCGGCAAGGTCGTCGTCACTCTGACTTGAGCACGCGCCCAATCGTTTCGCCGACCTCAACCCTGCCGTGGAGCGGGGGCGAGGACGTGGTTTCGTTCGTGGTCGAAGACCACTTCGGTGCGCACACCGGCGACTTCGCGCCGTTTGGTCAGGGAGTCGAGCACGAAGTCGCGCAACGCCTCCGTGGACGGGACCGCGACGTGCATGACGATGTCCTCGGCGCCAGTGGTGATGAACACCTGCAAGGTTTCGGGTAGTTGAACCGCGAAGTTGCGGAAACCCAGCACCACGTCGCGCGACTGGGGGCGCAACCGGACGGTGATCATCGCCTGCACGGGACGTCCCAATTGGGCGGGGTCGACCACGTAGTGAACCCCGGCCAGGACGCCACGCTCCCGCAGCGAGCGCACGCGCTCCAGCGTGGTGGACGGTGAGACCCCCAGCGCGGCGGCCAGGTCACGGTTGCTGCGCCGACCATCTCTTTGCAATGCGGCGACGATCGCGGAATCTAATTCGTCCATACCGCCACGATGGTACTGCTGATCGAACAAAATTCGGCTGTGGTGGAGTGTGGGCTTGATATTGCCTACCTTGGGCGTCATGAGCGAACTAACGACGCCTCTCCGGGCACATGGGCAAATGGATCGCCTGCAGACCAAGATTGCGGTCATCCTCGACGAAGGTCTGCCCGTGTGGCAGAAGCTCAACGTCACGGCGTTCCTGGCCAGCGGCATCGCGGCGACGTCGGTCGATGCGATCGGCCTGAACTACGCCGACGCCGACGGCACCGACTACGCGCCGATGTTCGGGCAGCCGGTCATGGTCTTCGGTGCCGACAGTGCGCGCCTCGTCCGTACTCTCAACCGAGCGCTGGATCGTGGGGTGTCGCCGGCGATCTTCACCTCGGCGTTGTTCGGCACCGGACACGATGACGAGAATCGTGCGGCCGTGGCAGCGGTCCGGCGGGCCGAATTGGACGTCGTCGGGCTAGCGGTGCGTGCCGAACGCAAGGTCGTCGACAAGATCGTCGACGGACTCAAACTTCACGTTTGATGCCACTCCGCCGACCAGTGGATCGATGCCGAAGCTCTGTGGCCACGCTCACAGTGAGATCTGGAATCGCTTCGATGTCGAAGCGACTTGTACGCGGTGTAACTGCTTCACATTCGAAGCACATAACCGAGGAGCAATCATGAAGGCAGTCCGCTACCGCCGTTACGGAGACAGCGACGTTCTGGAATACGAGGACGCTCCGCGACCCGTTCCCGGCCCGCAAGAGGTGCTGATCGAGGTGGCCGCCACCTCGTTCAACCCGGTGGACGCCGGCATCCGCGGCGGGTACCTCGCCGAGGTGTACACCGTCAGCTTCCCGCACACTCCCGGAGTCGACGTCTCCGGCACGATCGCCGAGATCGGTGAGGGCGTGGCGGGCTGGAACGTCGGCGACGCCGTCGTGGCGTTCCTGCCGCTCGATGCCGACGGAGCCGCCGCGGAGTACGCGATCGCCCCGGCCGAATCACTGGCTGCCGCACCGACGTCGGTTCCGCTGGCCGATGCCGCCGCGCTGCCGGCGGCCGGGTTGACGGCGTGGCAGTCACTCTTCGAGATCACCGGCCTCACCGACGGTCAGTCGGTCCTGATCAACGGTGCCTCGGGTGCGGTGGGCGGATACGCCATTCAGTTGGCCAAGCAGGCCGGTGCCGTGGTCACGGCGACCGCGAAGGACCGTGATGCCGATCGGCTGCGCGGCTACGGCGCGGACCGCATCGTCGATTACGTCGACTACGCCCAGTCCCCGCTGGTGGTCGAGGGCGCGCCGTTCGACGTGGTGCTCAACCTGGTTCCCACCTCCGACGAGCAGACCGAGGCGTTGATCGGGTTGGTGGCCGACGGCGGCTTCCACGTCGGGACGATGGTCTTCGGACCGGAGGATCCTGGGCGCGGGGTCCGTTCGCAGCGAGTGTTCGTGCGTAGTGACGCCGCGCAATTGGCTGGGCTGGTGCGCCGCGTCGACGACGGGTCGCTGCGCGTCGAGGTGGTCAACCGTCGCCCGCTCGCCGAGGCCGCTACGGTGCACGCCGACTCCGACGCCGGCCGCCTGCACGGCAAGACCATCCTGCTGCCCACCAGCAAGTAGCGCCCTGCCACAACCACATTCGAGTACCGGCCACCGTGCCGTCCCGTCGTCTCCTCCGGCAGGACGGCACTGCGCGCACGGCCCAGTCCCTTGGTGATCTCCACGCACTGGAGCGCACACCGCACGATGCCCCAAACGTCGGCGGCCGGCCGGCTTGAGTCCTTAGGATCGAGTTGCTCCCGCAACCAGAGGATCGCCAATGAAGATGCGTGCATGCCTACTCGTCGTGATCGTCTGCGCTGGCGCGCTGCTGAGCCCCGGCACCGCCACGGCCCAGAGCGCGACGAGCCTGCCCGTGCTCCGTGGGCTGACGCCCGTCGCCACCCTGAACAACACCGAGGAGGGCCGGGCTGCCCTGGCGGCAAACCTCACGGTCACCGGGGCGATCCAGAACGGGATCGCCAATCAGCCGACACTTCTGCCGTTCCCCGATCAGCAGCAGCAGGCACTGCGTGACGCCTTCATCACCGACGGCAACGCCTATCAACTCGCCGACGGCCTGGGGACCAAGCTCGGTGACGCCTACCAGAGGTTGACGTCCTATACCCGCGACGAGGACTACACCAACGTCTCACCGGCGGTCGCGAATCTGATCGCCTACGCATCGGCTGTCACCAAGTCCGACTCCAACGCGGGGAAGTACTTCTTCGCCAACGCGACCACCGACGGCAAGGAACCGGTGTCGGCGGAAGCACTGGCCATCCTGCACCAGGCGGGCGGGGTCACCGACATCTTCGGCAAGGCCTACAACCTGCCGGCGGGCACCGAGGGGGCCGACGCCTACGGCGACTCCCGACCGTTCCAAACCGAGCCGCATCTGCTGACTTACGCCGGGCCCGACTTCTTCGGGGCTCCGTCTGACAACGTGGCGTGGCTGCGTGGGCCGGAGCAGAACCTGGTCGACAGCCCGTCCTACCCCAGCGGCCACACCACCTACGGCTACACCGAATCGCTGGTGCTCGCCCTGTTGGTCCCCGACCGCTATCCGGAGATGATGGTGCGCGCCGCCGAATACGGCAACGACCGCGTCATCATCGGCGCGCACTACGCCATGGACGTGCTCGGGGGTCGGACCTTGGCCACCTACGACCTGGCGCATCTGCTGGCGAACTCGCCGGACTACGTCGGCGTCGACCGGGGCGGGGTGCGGATCGACGACTTCCGTCACGCGCTGGCCGAGGCGCGATCCGACCTGACCGGGGCGCTCGCCGATGCGTGCGGGAACGCCGTCGCAGTGTGCGCCAGAGACGACCAGAGCCGGTTCGCGCGGCCGGACGACAACGCCCGATTCGTTGACACCACCCAAACCTATGGTCTGCCAACGGTATTCGGCCAGAACGCAAATGCCGCCGTGGACGTCGGCAAGGTGGCGCCGGAAGCCGGATATCTTCTCACCGCGGCGTATCCCTACCTCTCGCTGGACCAGGCGAACGCCATCCTGACGGCGACCATGGGGCCGGGCGGCGGTTTCCTCGACAACGGGAGCGCCTTCGGGGTGTACTCGCGCCTCGACCTTCACCGGGCGGCGGAACAAGCCCTCGCGGCAGCACCGAGGTAGGTGCCGTCAGTTCGTGAGGAGTTCTCGAGCTCCCCGCTCCTCGGCAATGGAGTTACCGCCGTCGACGACGAAGACCTGACCGGTGACGTAGGACGCCGCCGCAGAGGCCAGGAACGCGACGAGAGCCGCGACCTCGTCGGGCCGACCGGAGCGTCCCATGGGGGTGGCCGCTCCCATCGCGTTCTCGTGATCGCTTGCCGAACCCGTCGAGATCCAGCCCGGTGCAACGATATTGGCAGTGATGCCGTGATGGGCGTTGTCGACGGCAATCGACCGCGTCAGGCCGACCAGAGCTGACTTTGCCGCGTGATAAGAGGCATCGCCTCGGTAGGCCATTACCGAACCCGACACCGAACCCACGTTCACGATCCGCCCGAACGACTGCTGCACCATGGGGGCCAACGCGGCTCGGGTGACGAAGAAGTTGGTGTCGAGGTTGCGGGAGATCGCCGCGTGCCACTGATCGTCCGACGTCAGTTCGGCAGGCGTTTGTTCTTCGCTGCCCGTCGTCGCCGTCATGCCCGCGTTGTTGACGAGGACGTCGACTCGACCGAAGCGTTCGACGGCGTCACGGACGAGGCGCTGTGCGATCGAGGAGTCGCTGAGATCGCCGATGAAACCGACGGCCTGAGCCCCGACCGCGGTCAGCTCGGCGACGCGGTCCTCGATGCGCGACGACGTCGCCGCGATCAGCAGCGCATGTGTCGGCGCCAAGGCCTGGGCGCACGCGAATCCGATGCCGGTGGGGCTGCCTGCGCCGGTCACCACCGCGACGGGCCTCGACCGGTCGACTGTTGCCGGAACCATCACTTGTTACCTCCAGAGTTGAACGATCGACCGGATGGGGCTCACGTCGGATCGTCTGAACAGCCTAGACATCCGATTCCGTCGTCCAGAGGGACGGTCGGCGCCGTGCCACCGCACGCCGACTGACTACGGACTGGGTGTGACGACTAGCATGTGAATAGTGTGACCGCGCCACGCCTTCGGCACATTCCATGAGAATTCAAGAGAGGCAATGGTTTTCGCGATGCAGCAGGATGCCGTCACCACCGCCGAAGCGGTGATGCGACTGATGGAGGCGGATCGGTACGCCGAGATCGACGAGCTCCGCGTCCCGGCGCTGCGCGATCAGGTCTCGGCTGACGCGCTGCGTGAGCCCTGGCAGGAACTGATCACGACGTACGGATCGGTAACCAAGGTCGGTACGCCCTCGAGTGAGTCTGCCGGTCCGAACAACACGGTGGTGAGGATCCTCGTCACGTGTGAAGGCGGGGCGTTCGCCGTGGTGATGTCGGTCGACGACGCGGGCGGTCTGCAAGGTCTGCAATTCGCGCCACCGGAGGCGGCCGAGCCGGTGGCCCCCTGGCAGCCGCCGCCCTACGTCGACCCGGCGAGCTTTACCGAACACCCGGTCACGGTCGACTCCTAGCCGTGGGCGACACCGGGCACGCTGAGCCTGCCGAACTCGTCGCGACCGGTGCCGGCCGTAGTCCTGCTCGCCGGGTCCGGGCCGGCTGACCGCGATGCGACGATCGGCCGCAACAAGATGATGAAGGACCTCGCCTGGGGTCTGGCGAGCCAAGGAATCGCGATGCTGCGCTTCGACAAGGTCACCCACACCCACGGCGAGGCGCTGGCAGACGTCACCGACTTCACCGTGGTCGACGAATACGTGCGGCCCGCGGTCGCAGCGGTACGGCTACTCCGAGACCACCCATCGGTCGACGCCGGCCGAGTCTTCGTGCTCGGTCACAGCCAGGGCGGCACCGTGGCCCCACGCATCGCGGCGGCGGAACCTGCCGTCGCCGGCCTGGTCGTACTGGCCGGCGCCACGCAGCCGATGCATCACGCGATCGTCCGCCAATACCGTTATCTCACAGCCCTTCAGGAGCCTGAAGGAGACCTCGACGACAATCCCACCATCCAGGAAATCAGCAGACAGGCCGCCCTCGTCGACGGCCTCGAGCTCTCCTCGTCCACACCGAACCATCCGCCGCCATTGGGCATCCCGTTCGCGTACTGGCTCGATCTACGCGGTTACGACCCCGTCGGGGTGGCCGCGCAGCTGGGTAAGCCGATGCTCATCGTGCAGGGGGGCCGCGACTACCAGGTGACCGTCGCCGACGACCTCGTCGGCTGGCAGACCGGCTTGGCGGGTCGTCCCGACGTCACCATCCGCGTCCTCCCCGCGGACAATCACCTGTTCTTCTCCGGCTCCGGACCATCCGAACCCGCCGAATACGAACCGGCGCAACACGTTGACGACGCCGTCGTCGCCGACGTCGCGCAGTGGATTCACCAGCACGCGTACACGACCCGCGAGGGGTGACTCGCCGCCCGTCAGCCCATGGGGCCGTCGGGGATGGGTGCGTTGCAGCGGTCGCGGAAGTCGGCGGCGGCCTGCCGCACGGCCCGAAGTTCGTCGCGCACCTGTGGATTCGCCTCGCCGTACGCTTCGATCTCCGTGCGCATCTCGTCCCGCGACTTGCCCTTGAGGCCGGTGAAGAACGCGTTCACGTCCGGGTGGGTGAACAGGTAACTCGACGTGCCGGCGTTCACCCCGGACATGACCCCGGCGAGATCAGCGGCGGTGCAGTTCGGCGGGTCGGCGGTGGCGGTCGCGGCGGTACCGACCAGCATCGCGCCGGCGATCATGCCGACACCAATCATGCTGCGGAAGAACATCGTTGGGCTCCTTCATCGAATGGTTGGCGGGACGTGGGGCGGTGCTCAGCGACGTGGACCGATGCCACCGCCTCCGCCGCCGGGCCGTCCGGGCCGTCCGGGGTCCCAGATGATGTCCACGTCCCAGCCGTCGTCGCAGTACCAAGGGTCGGCACAGTACGACGGGTAGCTTGGCCCCGCGATCGGGGCGTCGGGTCCACCGCCGCGGACCGAGCCCTGGGCGCACACGGTGGCTGCCCCGGCATTGGTGCAATCCGCCGACGCGGGCGAGGAGGCCACGATTCCCACGGACAGGAAGGTGAGGACGAGACCCACGCTCGTGCAGCACTGTCTCAGTCGCATGGTGCATCCCCTGACTACACGGCCCCCGTCACGGCCCGCGCCGAAGCGGTACTGCGCAGCATAGTTGCTGGTCAAGGACTTCGGCCAGGGTCTACTTTCGTGAGCGTCAAATTGTCGAAGTCCGAGGATTTCGCTCGCAGCGGGTGTACCGTCCGCCTCGGATCGACTCGAACGGGGGACGACATGGCCGACGGTGACCGCGACTGGACCACGCCAGCGGCGATGGCAATACCGAAAGAGGGTTACTTCGACCTTGAACGGGGACGGTACGGTCCGGTGTTTCCGCGGACTCCGGCCTGCCACGGATTCTCCATCATCGCGAAGGTGAAGGAGGGTCGCGAGGAGGCCGTGCGGGCGTACGGAAAGACCATCGAGGAGACGATCGCCGCGAGTCCGGAGGCGTTGGCACCGTTGCGCCTGCACTATCTGCGGTGGGTGCTCTTCGACGTCGGATCCGGACTGCACTTCCAATATCAAGGCATCTTCGACACCGACTTCGACAAGTACACCGAAGACGCGGTGCAGCTCTTCAGTGCGACCGGCATCACCACGGTGTTCACCAATCTCGTTGGCTTCCCGGAGGATTGGAAGGAGAACTCGGAGGCGTTCATCAACTTCGTCCGAGAGCATCAGGTGCCAAGTTTCCTGGAGTACGGCGAGTACCCGTACGTGACGGCCGACGAGATCAAGAAGGCGTTGCGATTGAAGGCGTCCTTCTCGACCATGCTCGACCAAATGCAATGAGTGAATTGGCACCCACGTCGACGCTGGAGCTGGACGACATCCAGCACATTCTGTTGACGCGGACACCAGCCATCACGGGACGCTACGAGTTCTTGACGTTCGACACCGCCGTCGGTGGCCGGGCGTGGCTCGCGGAGCTGTCGGACAAGACCCAGTCCGCGGCTGAAGCAGTCGACGAGATGGAACAATCCGACCGCTGGGTGACTCTGGCATTCACGTGGAATGGCCTACGCGCGTTGGGAGTGCCCGAGGATTCGTTGGCGACCTTTCCCGACGAGTTCCGGGAAGGCATGCCCTCGCGGGCCAGCATCTTGGGGGACACCGGCGCCAACGACCCCGGGCGGTGGGTCGGCGGCCTGGCCGGAAACGACGTGCACGCGATCGCGATCCTGTTCTCCCGCAACGACGAACAATGCCGTCGATCGATCGAGGAACACGACGGGCTGCTGTCCAGAACCGACGGTGTCCGGAGCCTCTCGTATCTCGATCTCAACGCGACGCCACCGTTCAACTACGCCCACGACCACTTCGGATTCCGCGATCGGTTGTCGCAACCGGTGATGAAGGGTTCCGGGGAGGACCCGACTCCCGGGTCGGGAGACGCGCTCGAACCGGGCGAGTTCATACTCGGCTACCCCGACGAGGACGGGCCCGTCGCCAATCTTCCCGAGCCAGAGATCCTGTCCCGCAACGGTAGTTACATGGCCTATCGGCGGCTCGAGGAACACGTCGCCGTCTTTCGCGAGTATCTCCGTGAACACTCCGACACGACGGAGGCAGCCGATCTGCTTGCCGCAAAGTTCATGGGGCGCTGGCGAAGCGGAGCACCGCTCGTGTTGGCGCCGGATGCCGACGACCCCGAACTCGGTGCGGACCCGATGCGCAACAACGACTTCAACTACAAGGAGATGGATCCGTTCGGCTATGCGTGTCCACTCGGCTCGCATGCCCGCCGGCTGAATCCGCGGGACACCGCGCACTACATGAACCGCAGGCGGATGATTCGGCGCGGCGCGACCTACGGATCCGCGCTGCCAGAGGGCGCGCCCGACGACGGGGTCGACCGTGGCATCGCGGCGTTCATCATCTGCGCGGACCTGGTGCGGCAGTTCGAGTTCGCTCAAAACGTCTGGATAAACGACGAGTCGTTCCACGAACTCGGCAACGAACACGACCCGATCGGTGGCGCGCAGGACGGGACGATGGACTTCACCGTCCCCAACCGACCGATCCGCAAGGTGCACCGGGGAATCCCGGCGTTTACGACGTTGAAGGGCGGCGCCTACTTCTTCTTGCCCGGGCTGAAGGCGATGCGTTACCTCGCGACGCTGGGCGACTGAGGGACCACCATGACCACGATGCCGCGGGCACGCACCTACAACCAGAACCACCTCGCCAGGACCCGTACCGGTGGGCGGCGCGTCAGCATCTACTGGAGTTGGGCGTATCCCTTGGAGGCGCAACGAGATCCGGCCGCGATGGAGAACCGATTCTCGACCATCACCGAGGTGCGCAACGTCGCGTGGCCGGCGTACGAGACACCCGAGTACGACGCCCCGAACTTCCTCCAGGGCATCGCGGGGACGTTGGAGTTGTTCCATCGATCCACCTTGGACTTTCAAGCGCTGGCCGAGGAGGCCACCGGCCATCCGGTGGCGGTCTTCCAGCGAATCGACCAGGCCGGCTTCAAGCTCCCCATCGACGAACGCGTCCTGGACGACACCGACACGCTGATGATCTTCGGGCTCGACCACCTCTTGTCCCAGCAGGAGGCCGCGCCGGAAGAAGTCGCCGCGATCGCCGAGTGGCTCGAACGCGAGGGCACGTGCCTGCTGTTGGCGCCGCATCACGACGTGGGCTTCACCGACGACTACGGTCAGCGGCAGGTGGAGTACGAACACCACGGTGACCGGCTGGTGCCACGCCAGCAGCGTTTTGGTCAGTACACCCGTTCGTTGATGAACGCGCTCGACGTCCCGGTGCGCAACATCTGGGGGTTGCGACCCGCCGTCGACGACGGCACCAACGACATCGCACATCTGACGGCCATCCGCGATCTGGACACCCCGCGGCTGCTCACCGACGTCACCACCTTGAACTTCCACCCGCACCTGCCGCACTACGAGCTCACGGTCCCGGAGAGCGACGCGGTGCGGGTGCTCGGTCGCCAGCGCGTCGACCCGAACCGTCCACATCCCTTCACCAGCGACGGCGCCACGGAGTTCAACGCGTTGATCTGGATGCCGCCGGCGGATCGGCGCGCCGGGGACATCGTCCTCGTCGACTCGACGCACTTCACCACGCTGTTCGGCGGTACCGACAGCCTTCGCAACCTGTGGCGCAACCTGGTGACGATGACGTAGTTGCTCAGCGCCCGATCGCCGCGGCCAACATCTCGACGACGCGTCGGGCCGACTCGTCCTCCGGCGGTGCCTGGGTGGGGTTGAGGATCACCACGCTGGCGCCGACGAGCGCGGGGGAGGCGAACGCGACGCTGAGAACGTCACGGAGCAGGGCGAAGTCGAGTCCGCGCGGGTCCCGGTAGTCCACCGCGGGCATGACGTCGCTGGAGAGCACGTCGAGGTCGAGGTGCAGCCAGAATCCGACTGCCCGCGCGTCGAGGGCCGCGACGGCGCGTCGCGCGTGACCGCCGGGGTCGGCCACCAGCTCGTCGATCGGCACAATCGTCGTCTCGGGCGCGAACGCGCGTGGGTCGGGCGAGCCTTCTGCGGCGGCATCCGCTTCGTCGAACGGTCCGAGGACGACGACGCGACGATGTGCGAATGCCGGTGTCCGGTCGGCGAATTCGACCAGCGGTTGAGCGCCGACGCCAAGCAGGATCGCA
This sequence comes from Mycobacterium sp. Root135, assembly GCF_001426545.1. Classification (GTDB taxonomy): domain Bacteria; phylum Actinomycetota; class Actinomycetes; order Mycobacteriales; family Mycobacteriaceae; genus Mycobacterium. The sequence goes on from NZ_LMEZ01000001.1 coordinate 53,891, forward strand.
AGTTCCATGTCGGCGCACTCGCCGGTCGTCGACGTGGCTCCGTCGTAGCAGTCGAGGTGCCCGTCGACGAACAGCAACCCGGCCTCGGGATGGGTGCGTGCGACCGCCGCGGCGACGCCGATGAGGACGGTGCAGTCGCCGCCGACGAGGAGGGGCCGACGGCCCTCGGCGAGCAGCGCCTGCGTGCTGTCGCGGATCACCCGTGATTGGTTGAGTAGATCCTTTAGTCCGATGACACCGGTCTCGGCGTCGCGGCGAGGGTCGGCGATCGCGACTTGCAGGTTACCGAGGTCCTCCACCCCGAGGGCGTCGACGAGACCGGCTGCGCGCAGCTCGGCGGGCATCAGTTGGCAGCCGGCGAATCGGCCGGAGCAGTCCGACGGAACCCCTAGTAGGACGTCGAACATGGCAGGCCTCAATCGTCGTAGGGCGGCTGTCGGTCGTCGACGAACGCGGCGACGGCGGCCTTCGTCGCCCACCACAGTGCCGCATGGCGGTCGGCCTCCGTGTGGCATTCGAATTCGTCGTTCGTCATCCTGGTCAAACCTCTTGTGTAGGTCATCATTTGCTCCGATCCGGCGATGAATCGACTATGTCGCGTCGACGACCCGGAGTCTGTCCGCCGACTGGCGGAAAGGTCGGGGGACTCGGGTTTCCGCCGATCGGGGGAGGCGTGCGAGGCCGCCTGTCACCCGGACGTGACGTCCCCCCGAATGTCTTGGGACAGCCTGTTCGTGTGGTCGGTCCGATGGTCGAAGGTGTCTCGGCACTCGCCGAGGACGTCGACGCTCAGATGCGCGACGGGTGGGTCGTCGGGCTTCGGTGGCGGTATCACCCACACGTTCACGTCTACTCCGTCGCGCGTAAACGAGGTGCCATGGGACTTGAAGTCGGAACTGGCCTGCCAGCCGTGTTGCCGCAAGCGTTCGATCACCGAGTCGGGGGACACCTCGCGAGTGCGATCGGCTCCCGGCATCCAGAGCAACAGATAGCCGTGACCTCGGAACGGCGCTTCACCCTGGTCGTTGCAGGACTTGTACCCGAACGTCGCCTCGGCCACCTCGCCTCCGAGATCGGACACCACCTGGCGGGACACATCGACGACCTGACGACGCGCATCCTGTGGAGAAATCGGATTCGACACGGTGTCAGCGCATCCCGTCACGCAGAGCAGCGCAAGCGCCGCCGCGACGGGTAGATGTACGAGCCTCAACGGTCAGTACCCCTGTTCTCTTGATGTTCATGGTCAGCCGCCCGGCCCGGTGTGATGGTTGTCGTTGTCGGAGGTGTGCACCAATTCCGGGTCGATCACGATCGACGGCGGCAATCCCGGTATGGGGAAGGGGAATCCGAGAGTCTTCACGCGGTGGTCGGCGGTCATTCCGTCGTGCTCCAGAGCATCCCCGTGCCCGGAGACGATGTCGGCGACGCTGAACAAGGACTCCGAGCCGTCCTTGAAGTACGAGGTGTGTTCGTTGATCGGGTTGGGACTGAAGTCCGCCACCTCGGCGTGGAACCGGGTGGACCCGAAACCGTCCATGGCGGGGTCTGCCCCCAGACCGACGCCGGGGACGTGGAGGTGTTCGCGTCCAAGATTGGTGACGAAGTCGGTCGACGCCGAGCCCACGTACAGGTGCCCGTTGGGCGGGAGGTGGAAGTCGGCGGCCGATCTGGCCAAGTCCGTTCCCGGGCACCCGACCAGGACGACGTCATCGGCGCGCATGCCGTAACCCGCCGCGGCGTCCGCGACCGTCGTCGACCCGTAGGAATGCCCGATCACCGTCGTATGCGACGGGCTTTCGTCGTGGGTGACGCCGAGTGCGTTGACGTCGGGGGCGAGGATTTGAGCACCGTTGCGCGCCATGTTCGGCTCCGCCACCGCCAGATCATCCGGTGCGTCATAGCCCATCCACTGCACGACGGCGGTCGAGTCGTCCCAGTCCGCCTTGTTCGCCTCGTTGTAGACGTTGACCCCACTGCCGTCGGACAGCGTTCCCGCCGACACCGACGTCGTCAGGCCGGACACCATCACCGACGTGTTCGCGGCCTTGTCGGGGTCGCCGATGGCGATCGCGGCCGCTCCGTCGCCGCCGAACGCCTCGGGGTCGTACTTCATCAGCAAGATGTCGGGCGTCTTGCCGTAGGGGTTCTTGGCGTCCGCGGCGTCGGTGTCCAACGCATCCTGGACCTTGCCGGCGTTCTCGTAGCGGTCCATCATCGGCCCGGCCATGCCGTACTTCTCGGGGTGAGCCAGGACCTCCTCCTTCGTCACCCCTCTTGACGTGGCGACTTCGGCCGGGCGATCGAGATCCCGCTGCAGGATGGCCTTGTTCGCGATGCTGCGGTCGGCCACGGGAATGCCGTTGAGATTGCCCAACTTCTCGGGCCACGTGTTCAGCAGTCTCGTGCGCTCGTCGTCGCCGAGCGACTTCCACCACGTGTTGACCTCCTCCGCACTCCTTCCGACGGGGATCTGCGCGCCGGTGTCGTACGGCGGAGCCTGCGGCACGTCGCCGCTGCCGAACTGAGCCGGCGTGCCGTCGAGCCCCCCGACGGCGGTGCGGAGTTTCTGGCTGACCGCCCGATCGGTGGCGTCGAAGCCCGCCAGTAGGGCCTTGACGTTCACCGTGTTCGCGGCCGCCAACTGCCGCAGCCTCATGGCGTTGGTAGGGCTGACCTTGGCGTACTGGTCGAGTGCACTGCCCGGTCGAACCGAAACGGTCCCGTCTGGAGCGACGTGCCATCCCTGGCCGGATAGCTGGGCGACGGTCTGGAGGACCGTCGTTCGCGTCAGGATCAGCGCGGATCCGCCCTCGTTCAGCACGGTCTGCGCCGCGCTGAGCGCGTCGTGGATCTGCCGCATCTGGCGGAGGATGGGTTGGGCCTTCGCGACGGCGGCATCCGCGGCGGGGCCCTGCCAACCGGCCCTCAGCTCGGTCAGCGTGGCGCGCTGGGTGTCGATCTGCGACGCGAGGCCGGAGGCCTTCTCGCCCAACTGCGTGGCCGACTGCGTCAACCCCTCTGGCCGGGACGCCTCGACCTGGGGAATCGTCACGGTCACGGCGACGGTCCCGCGGCCGCAGTCACTATGCGGTCGTGCCTAGCCGACGGCCGAGGTCGCCGTCGGTGTGGTGGTATCTGTCAGCGGCCGCCGAGAGATTCCTTGCGTGGGCGGCGATCTCGTCGTGGACGGCAGTCGCGGCGGCGTCGAACATCGTGCCGGCGAGGTGGCAGGCCTGCTCGACGAGCAGACCCGACATGCCGGTGCCTGCGTTCGCCATCGACGGCCCCGCGGCCATACCCGACACGTAGGCTCCGACGTCGCTCTGCGCCGCTGCAGCGGTCCGAAGCCGGGCCGGGTCGACTCGCAAGACTCCTTCCACGTACACGATCCTAAGTCCGCCGGCAACGGTGTCCGTGCACCAAAATTCTCTGACCGGCGTGGTTCGGGATCAGTCAGCGAACGCGGGCGATGACGTCGAGTTCGACACCGCGCGCCTTCGCCATGTGGACGGGATGTCGCGCGGACCCGTGGTGCAGGTCGACCGGCCCGTGTGGCGAGTCCCATCCCCACTTGCCGAAGGCACGTCGCGCGTCCTCGACCGTCGGTACCGACGTGCCGGCGATCCCCGCGAGCAGGTGGACCCCCGAGTAGGTCGTCTCGGCCATGGTGCCAGGGGGTGGGGCGGCCGACTCGTCGGCCGGGCCGATCCCGTTCACCAGATCGAACGCGCGACCGAAGCCGGCGGTGAATTCGACGGCCGACGCCGAGTCCAGCCCGGCAAACCACCCCGCGGATACGAACAGGTTCGCGGTTGCATCGGCGCCGCTGGCGAGGATCACGGTCTCGTCGGTGAACGGGCTGAAGCGGGTGACCGTCGCATCCAGTCCCTTGTCTCCGAAGGCCCGGTTGAAGCGCACCGCGTCCGATCCCACCAACAGTGAGATCACTCCGTGCGCGCCGCTGCGCTCGATCTCGTTCAGCACGCGATCCCAGCACGCCGGGTCGTGGGTGTCCAGCGGCAGGAACCTCTCGCCGAGTATCTCGATACCGGTGTCGCGCAACCCAACTCGCGTGGCGGCCGCCGTTCCGCGGGGCCACACGTAATCGTTGCCGACGATGAACCACCGACTCAGCCGCTCCTCGGTGCGCAACCAGTGCAACGAGGCCACGATCTGATCGCCGGGGACCTCCCCGCTGCACAGCACGCCGTCGCTGCGCTCGCCGCCCTCGTAGGCCGCGGCGTAGACGTAGGGCACGTGGCCGCCGACGACCTTGGCAATGGCCTGGCGCGCGTTCGACAGGTGCCACCCCGTGACGGCGTCGATCGAGCCGGACTCCAGGAGTGCCCCGATCGTGGCGGCCACCGCCGCCGGGTCGCCGCTGCCGTCGACGTGCACGAATTCCACGGTGCGACCGGCGACACCGCCCGCGGCGTCGATCTCGGCGGCCGCCAACTCCGCGGCGGCGTGACACTCCAGACCGAAGATCCCCGCCGGACCCCGCCGGGGCAACACCAGCGCGACACGAAAGTCCTTGGGGCACGAGGCTCGAGGTTCGAGAACCGGGGCGCCATCTGGCATGCTGGCTCGGGATGCGGTCTGACCGCGGGTGGAGTCGTTTGCAGAAGGCAGGACATGGAAGCTGTCGCGGATACTCTCGAACTGCTCAGGCGGGCGGCCGTCGTGGCCGCACGTCTCGAAACCGCGCTGTCGAGTACCGATCTCACGGTGGATCGCTGGCGCGCGCTGGCCCACATCGAATCCAATCCGGGCTGCTCGATGTCCGACGTGATCGACGCGTTGGTCGTCCCGTCGACCTCGGCGACCCGCATCGTCGATTCTCTCGTCGACATTGGCGCCGTCTTCCGGACGCTGTCCCCGCACGATCGTCGCAGGACGACGTTGCGACTGTCCTCCCATGGCCAAGGGCTCCTCCGAGACGTCGAACCGACGATCGCGCAGATCTGTTCGTCTCACCTGACGGAGACCTCTCTACCGTAGAGCTCCCTGCGAACGGGCGCAGATCTTGCGCTTGCGCTTGACGTTCCCCGGTGGGGGTGTAGGTTCAGCCATATTGATCCCATTTGGGATCAATGCCGTCGGTCAGCGGGAGGCGCGCCATGGCTGGTTACCAATATCGTTGTCTTACAGATGGATTCGTAGAGGTGTCGTTTCCGATTGGCACCGCTCCCACCAGTGTGGAGTGCGATTCGTGTCGCGGTCCGGCCCGGCGGGTGTTCTCGTCACCGGCGCTGACGAGCCGAGATGCCCCCGGGGTGAAGGCACTCGACATGCACGAAAGGTCGCAATCCTCGCCAGGGGTGGTCACCAGGCCGACCAACGACCAGACGTACCGATCCACCCGCGGCACCGCCTCGCCGACGTCGCGTCTGCCGCGCCCCTAGCTACGCGCAAGAGTTCCGCCCGTCCATCAGGTTGATTGAGGAGACCGCCGTGCCCGACGTCATATTTCCCGTCGATCAAAGCAAGCCGTTCCGCGAGCAGGAGCTTGTCGGCCACAACCGTTGGCACCCAGACATTCCCGCCGTCGCCACCGTCAAGCCGGGTGACACGTTCCGTGTCGAATCGAAGGAGTGGTTCGACGGAACCATCGTCAACTCCGACGACGCGAACGACATCCGCGACTGCGACTTGTCGATGGTGCACCAACTCTCCGGGCCCTTCGCCATCGAAGGCGCCCAGCCGGGCGACCTTCTGGTCGTCGACATCCTGGACGTCGGCCCCGTTCCGCAGGAGAGCGGTCCGGTCGCCGGGCAGGGCTGGGGCTACACGGGACTCTTCGCGAAGAGCAACGGTGGTGGCTTTCTCACCGACTGGTTCCCGGAGGCCTACAAGGCCGTGTGGGACTTCGCCGGGCAAAAGGCGACCAGCCGGCACATTCCCGGTGTCGAATTCACCGGGCTCATCCATCCGGGGTTGATGGGAACCGCGCCGAGCGCGGACCTGCTCGCCAACTGGAACGCCCGAGAAGGCGCGCTGATCGCGACGGACCCCGAACGTGTTCCGCCACTGGCGTTGCCGCCGCTGCCGTCCAACGCGGTTCTCGGCAGTCTGACCGGCGCGGACTACGAGCGCGTCGCCGCCGAGGCGGCCAGAACCGCGCCCCCGCGGGAGAACGGCGGCAACCAGGACATCAAGAACCTCTCCAAGGGCAGCCGGATCTTCTACCCGGTGTTCGTCGACGGGGCCAACCTGTCGCTGGGCGACCTGCACTTCTCCCAGGGCGACGGCGAGATCACCTTCTGTGGCGCCATCGAAATGGGTGGATTCATCGACCTTCGAGTGGAGGTCATCAAGGGCGGGATGGAGACCTACGGCGTCACCACGAACCCAATCTTCATGCCGGGCAACGTCGAGCCGCGATACTCCGAATTCCTCACCTTCGTCGGCTTCTCCGTCGACCGCAACGGCACGCAGCACTTCCTGGACAGCACGCTGGCCTACCAAAACGCTTGTCTGAACGCGATCGAGTACCTCTCGAAGTTCGGCTGGACACGCGAGCAGGTGTACCTGATGCTTGGCGCCGCTCCGGTCGAAGGTCGCTTGTCAGGCGTCGTGGACGTCCCGAACTCCTGTGCCACGCTTTACATTCCGACGGCGATCTTCGACATCGACGTGCGGCCGTCGGCGCAGGGTCCGCAACGCGTCGACCGCGGACAGTGCGCGGTCAGCACCTAGAGCCAAAGGGGATCCGTCATGCCTGCTCCCACCGATGCCGAGCACTTCGAACTCGGCGACTTCACGCTCCAAAGCGGCGCCACGCTGCGAGGGGCGACGCTCGCCTACAAGACCTACGGCACGCTCAACGCCGACAAGACCAACGTCATCGTCTACCCGACGTGGTACTCGGGGTGGCACACCGACAACGAATGGTTGATCGGCACCGACAAGGCGCTCAACCCCGACGAGTGGTTCATCGTCGTGCCCAACATGCTCGGCAACGGACTCTCCTCGTCGCCGTCCAACACCCCGTCGCCCTACGACCGGGCCCGCTTTCCCGCCGTCACGTTCTACGACCAGGTGGAGGCGCAACACCAACTGGTCACCGAGAAGTTCGGAGTGTCGACGATCGCGCTGGTGACCGGATGGTCGATGGGAGCAGGCCAGACCTACCAGTGGGCCGTGAGCCACCCGGAGATGGTGCAACGCGCCGCACCGTTCTGCGGGTCGAGCAAGACCTCACCGCACAACAAGGTCTTCCTCGAGTCGTTGATCGCCGCGCTCACCGCCGACGCGGTGTGGGCCGACGGCGACTACTCCCCGGATGCGCTGCCGGTCAAGGGTTTACGTGCGTTCGCCCGGGTGTACTCGGGCTGGGGCTTCTCACAGGCGTTCTACTGGGAGGAGGCGTGGCGCGAGATGGGGTTCACCTCGTTCGACGACTTCCTCTACGGGTTCTGGGAGAACTTCTTCCGCGACGGGCGCGACCCCAACAACCTGATCACCATGCTCCGTACCTGGCACAGCGGAAACGTGGGCAACACACCGGGATTCGGTGGTGACGTCGAGAAGGCACTTGCCTCGATCCGATGCCCGCTCCTGGCAATGCCCGCCGAGAAGGATCTCTACTTTCCTCCCGAAGACGAGCACTGGGCGACGCAGTTCATCGCCGACGGTGAGGTACGCGTGATTCCCGGCATCTGGGGTCACTTCGCCGGGGGAGGGCCCAACCCCGTTGACACCGCATTCATCGACGCCGGCATCCGGGACCTGCTGGCCAGGCCGGGCTACTCACCGCAGAACTGATCAACCGGCGGGGGTGACACCGTCGTGCGCCTTGAGTTCCGGCGCTGCGAACTATTGACTGACCATCGGGTGGTTCGAGTTCGGTACCGGATGGGAGGCGCGCGTGATCACGCTGGACAGACTGGTCAACGTGCTGGGCGGCTACGGCGTCCAGCTTCGCGTCTGTCCGATGCCGCGCTCCGCCGAATTGGGCAGCGTGGTGCTGCACGAGGTCGCCGGCGGGGGACCGGTGACGGGCGACGTGCTGTTGGCCGTCGGTGCGCGCTCGGTCGACGAGGCGGTGCGATGGGCGGTCTCGGCGCGCGCGACGGCGGTACTCGTCCGAGACGACGACGACACTGCATCCACGGTGGAGGCGGCGGGAGTCGCGGTGTTGGTCGTCGAGCCCGCGGTGCGATGGAGCGAGCTCGCGGCGGTGGTCTACGGACTGGTGCTGGAAGGCCGCGAGACCGAATCCGGCCGCGGCCCAACCGATCTGTTCGCCCTGGCCGACAGCCTCGCCGAATCGACGGGCGGCGCGGTCACCATCGAGGATGCGTTGGCGCGGGTACTCGCCTACTCCAGCAGGCAGGGCGGCGCCGACCCTGCGCGCGTGGCGACGATCATGGGTCGGCAGGCGTCGGACCGGTTGCGCGACTTCTTCTCGGCGCGAGGCGTTTTCGCACACCTGGCCGTCTCCGACGAACCCCTGTTCGTCAGTCCTGACGACGACCACGGCTTGTCCGGCCGCATGGTCGTCGCGGTGCGGTCCGGGCGAGAGCTGATGGGGTCGGTGTGGGTCTCCTGCCGCGAACCATTGGTCGACCCCGAACGCACCGCGCTGGCCGACGGCGCCCGCACCGTGGCTTTGCACCTGCTGAGGTCACGCGCCAGCGCCGACCTGGAGCGTCAGGTGGAGTCCGACCTGGTGATCCGATTGTTGGACGGCAGCGCCGACGCCGCCGCATCGGCCAGCAGGCTCGGGCTTCCCCAGGGGCCGATGCGGGTGATCGCCGTACAGGCCTCGATCGACGCGGAACGGGATGCGGCTCTGCTCTTGGCATTCGAACGCGCCACCGCCGGGTTCGGATGGTCGCGCCCAGGACGGAGCGCGCTGGCAGGCAACACCGTTTACACCCTGTTGCCCGGCGAGCCGGCAACCGCGGCGCGCACGTGGGTCGCGGCCCTGCGTGCGGCTCTGCCCGACCGGACGACGGTGACTGCCGGCATCAGCAAGTCGGGAACCGCCACCGACCTACCGGCGGCCCGCCAAGAGGCCGACGAATGCCTGGCCCTCCACGAAAGCAAGCCCGCCGATTCCGAGCCCCCGGCCTACGACGAATCCTGGGACGAGATATTGCTGCAACGGCTCCGCGCCGCGGCACGGTCCGGCCGAACCCCCGACCGAGGGCCGATCGCCGAGCTGCGACGCCACGACCAGGCCCATGCAACGGAGTACGCGACGACGCTGAGGGCGTGGCTCGAGGCGCTCGGGGATCCCGCGGCGGCGGGTCTTCGGCTGGGCATCCACGAGAACACCGTGCGATACCGCCTGCGCAAGATGGGTGACGTCACCGACCTGCCCCTGACCGACGCCCGCAAGCGGCTGGCCATGATGGTCGAACTCGCCGCCGTCGACGCTGACTGACAGTAAGGGGCACCCCGTTGTCGAGCCTCGACAACGGGACCGCCCGTCATTGTCCGTCTGCCCCAAGTAATGGCACGCCGCCCGCCGCACCATGGAGTCACAGACACACGACTTCGACGACGGAGGCAGCGACATGGGCGACGAGCGGATCGACGGGGGACCACGGTCGGCGATCGTGGTCGGTGCGGGCATCGTCGGATTGTCGACGGCGTGGTTCCTGCAGGAGCGCGGGGTCGAGGTCACCGTCGTGGACGGCTGCGGTGTCGCGACCGGCGCCTCCTGGGGTAACGCCGGCTGGGTGGCACCGGCACTGACGCTGCCCCTGAACTCCCCGGCGGTGCTGCGCTACGGCCTGCGCTCGCTGCGCGACCGCTCCGCGCCCCTGCACATCCCGATGAGCGCCGACCGCGCACTGTGGCGCTTCCTCGTCCAGTTCGCCGCGAACTGCCGTCAGTCCGTCTGGGACCGCGCCATGAACGCCAACGTGCCTCTCAACGAGGACTGCCTGGAGGCCTTCGACGTCCTGGTCGCCAACGGGGTCGACGCGCCGGTGACCGACGCGCCGATCACCGCGCTGTTCCGCAGCGCCCACGACGCCGAACACCTGATGCGAGAACTACGCAGCCTCGCCGACGCCGGCCAGAGCCTGTCGGTCACCGAGCTCACCGGCGAAGCGCTCCGCGCCCAGGTGCCGCTCGCGTCGCGGGCGATCACCGCGGGCGTCAACGTCAACGGGCAGCGCTTCGTCGACCCGGGGCGTTTCGTGACGGCACTGGGACGGGCGGTCGTCGACCGCGGCGCCACCCTGCTCACCAAGGACGTCAAGGACGTCGTCAGCTCTGGCCCCGGCGTCGTGGTTCAGCTTGCCGGCGGGCCGCCCCTGACCGCCGACACCGCCGTGATCGCCACCGGCGCCTGGTTGTCCCGACTGGCGGGCCCACGGTTGCGCGTGCCGGTGGGATCCGGTCGCGGCTACTCGTTCACCGTTCCCGTCGACCGTCCGCTGCCCGGACCCGTCTACCTGCCGGACGTCCGGGTGGCGTGCACTCCTTACCGCGACGGCCTGCGCGTGGCAGGCACGATGGAGTTCCGCGCCCCGCACCACCCCGTCGTCGCCGACCGAGTCAGCGCGATCGTCGCCTCCGCGAGCCCGCTGCTCGACGGCGTTCGGTGGGACGAGCGCAGCGACGTCTGGGTGGGTCCGCGTCCGGTCACCCCCGACGGTCGCCCCGTGATCGGTGAACTGTCGCCACACGTGTACGTGGCCGGGGGCCACGGCATGTGGGGACTCGCCCACGGTCCGGTGACGGGACGCCTTCTCGCCGAACAGATCACCACCGGCAAGCAACCCGAAGTGCTGCGGCCCTTCGATCCGCGGCGACGCGCCGTCGCCTGACCGTCCTACCTTCGCCCACCTCGGGCGCTGCGAGTCGTCAGGGGCGGCGCAACCGTTCACCGCCCGCCCCTGACGGCAACCCACGAAAGGAACCTCGAATGACGACCATGACCGACCGCGTGTGGATATCGGCGGGCGCCCACGAGCGGCTGCAACGGGAGTTCGACACCCTGCGCGAACTGTGTGCCAGCGCTCCCGGCGACCAGGACGCCGACGAGAATGCCATCGCCGTCAAGCGCGCCCGCCAAGCCCGCATCCAACGAATTCACGACCTGCTGCTGAACGCGGTCGTCGGCGAGGATCCGCCCGACGACGGGATCGCCGAACCAGGAATGGTGGTCACGGTGCGGTACGGCGACACCGGTGGCGTGGAGACGTTCCTGCTCGGCGTGCGTGGCGCCGAACACGGCGACCTAGAGGTCTATTCGGTCCAGTCGCCGCTGGGGGCGGCGATCGTCGGCGCCCGCGCGGGGGAGAGACGCACTTACGGTCTGCCCAACGGCGCCGACCTCTCCGTCACGATGGTGACCGCAGTGCCGTACGGCCTGCACACCGACGAAAGTGACGCAGCTGGAAGTGCCGCAGCCGTCCTCGACATGCCGAACCGTTGACGGGCAGGTAAGTTGCGTCTCGCGGGGCTGCGGTGACGTGGCCTGCGGCCCCGCCCTCAAACGGTCGCCGGCGGCCGCCCCCGGCTGCGGTGCTCGACCCCCCAACGTTCGCGGGTGGCAAACGACGCCCCGAGATCATCACAGCCGTCAGCGGTTTGCTGTAAACGGATTTGGTCTACCCATCGGATGGCGAAGGCAGTCAGGGCAGATTGCGTCCGATCGACCACCTTCGACAGGCAAGGGGTGAGGCAATTCGACGTGCCTGCAGGGGAGGTCGGGCGTCTCGCTCCCCCTTGCCGCCCCACCGCGCGTTGTCGCGGTTCCTTTGCCAACGGCCGGCGCGATGCGTATACGCTTCGTCGGTCGAGGACCGCTGAGAAGCACGCGAAGTCCCTCGAGACGAACGAACTCAAGGGGACGGCGATGGGGCGGCACAGCAGATCCAGCCATGCACCACGGCACGCGGCGGTCGCCGATGCGGGCGCGGCGAACTACGTCGGCCGAATCGGGGCATTGGCGCTGGCACTGGGCATCGGCGCGGCAGTCGCCGGTGGCGCCGGAGTCGCCAACGCCGAGGGGACCACCGGCACCGACGGTCCCGCGAGCGGCAGCAGCTCCCAAACGGCCAAGACGTCCCAGACGACCAAGACGTCCCAGACGACCGAGGGCGCGGGCGCGGGCGAGGCAATCTCCGGCGGGACGTCCGCGGCTGACTCACCCGAATCTCCCGACGCCGAGTCGACCCGACCACCCACCCGCAAGCCGGGTTTCGGCAACGGCCGGGCGATCAAGCATTCGTCCCCCGTGGCGACCGTCACCGCGCCTACCAAGGAGGCGCCGGCCACGACCGCCGTCACCGGTTCACCGGCAGCATCCAAGAGCACCTCGACGACGCGCACCGGCGGCGCGCCGGTGGCTCCGGGACAGGTCGTGCTCGGGGCGCTTCAGCTGATTCGTCGCGAGATCGAGGGCGCCACCTCGCTGGTCAAGCCCGCCGCCGCGGTCACCACCGTTCAACCCAATGCAGCCGCGCCCGTGGCCGCACCCGGCGTGCCACGCCCCACCGACGTCGCGCACACCGTGTACGGCGACATCGGGGCCTGGCTGCTCCAACCCAACGGGAAGATCTCGAACTTCGGCGGAGTTCGGCACGGCGGCAAGACGGTCCTCGAACCCGTCAACGTCATCATCCTCGACCCGACGTCCAAGAGCTCCGCGGAATCCGCCGCCCGGCTCGACGCCGCGATGACTCGAGCCGGTTTCCCTGCCCAACCCATTCACAGCACCGGCTTCTCCGGAATCATCAACGGCGCCGTCTACGGTCAGAAGCCCACCGGCTTCCTCCAGGCGTTCTCCGACAACTTCTTCCTGGTCCCCAACGACCACGGCCGGATGTTCGGGGCCGCTCCCGCAGCCAACGGTGCGGGTTACGTGTGGTCGGGGGCGTTCAGCACCGAACAGCTCAACCCCGCCAACCCCTTCACCCACGAGTACGTCTCGTCCGACAAGGCTCGCGCGGCGCTGGCTCGTCGGCTCGTCGCCAGCGGCGCCGCGACCGTGGTCGGTGTCGTCCCGCTCGGCAACGCCTACGACGACGGCACCTTCACCACCGGCGACCACGACGGCTATGCCGTTGTCCTGCAACTGACTCCGGGCGTGGTCGCGGTACTGCCCAGGGGCGGCGTGCTGGGTTCCGCGTGCGGACACGTCGACGACCTGCCCGGCCCCGTGGGTCGGCAGCTAGCCACCGGCGTATGCGTCGTCGCGGCGCAGGTGTCCACCGCCCTCGGGTTGCGCTCGGTCATCTGAGGCCCATCTCGGCGTTACCCCGCTCGCACCGGCCTGGTTGGCCATAATGGCGCTGCGGACGGCTCGCGTCCGCCGAACTGGGGGACACTGCCCGTGATCTGGCTGCTACAGATGCCCGCCCCGCTACTCGGGTTCCTCGCCGTGTCCGTCGTGGTCGGGTTGTCGGTCGGCGGACTGATCGTCTTCCGAAAGCTGGTGTCGCACACCAGGCTCGAGAGTGCGAATCTGGTGTCCTCGCAGGTCTTCCAACTTGCCGGCGTGTTGTACGCGGTGCTGGTGGCGTTCCTGGTGGTCGTGGTGTGGGAACAGTTCGGTGACGCCGAGGACGCCACCCAGGCCGAGGCCAGCGCCATCGCGGAGCTGCTCAGGGACTCCGTCGCGATTCCACCCACGGACCGGGCGGAGGTTCAGCGGAGCCTCATCGCCTACACCAGGGACGTGATCGACGACGAACTACCCCGGATGCGACGTGGGGAGACCATCGAGGAGGAATCCGGCCCGATGACCGACGTCTGGTCGGCCTACCTGAGCGTTCAACCGCAGAGCCGCAACGAGATTGCGTTCTTCGACCACGACATCGTCAAGTTGAACGACCTGAGCGCCAACCGCAAGATGCGGGTGACGGCCGGTGACGCGGCGGTTCCCGGCGAACTCTGGGTGCTGCTGATCGGCGGCGGCGCCGTGGTGATGGCGTTCACGTTCCTCTTCGGCACCCGCGACCTCGTCGTGCACGCCTGCGCGGTCGGCTTGACCGCCGGCCTGATGGGTTTCGTGATCTACCTGATCTTCGCGCTAGAGCATCCGTTCGTCGGTGCGCTGTCGGTCCCACCCGACCCGTACGTCAACGTGCTTCAGACGTGGGAACACCAGCGGCCCAACCCCTGACGCGCGGATCACCCGCCGAACGTCGACACCCCCGAGGGCGTCACCTCGAAGGCGTGCACCGCACCGTTGAACGTGGCCGTACACGCCACCCCGCCGTAGATCGCCATGCAGATCGAGTCGATGCCGTGGACGCGATGGCCGACGGGTAGTTGCTTCACCGGGCCGGGATACCGCGGCGTCGTGAACTTCGGGGCGTCGGTGCGGCGGATGCCGGCCGCGCCGGGCAGCTGTGCGTACACCTCGTTCTCGCCGCCGAGCACGAGCGGTAATGGCCCGTCGCAACCGATTTCACCACCGCTGAACACGATCATCGAACAGGTGAGACCGCCATCGACGGTGAACACCGGAAAGAGGTTCTTCGCGCCCTGGCCGACGATGTATGTCTCGTCGCCCACGACGAAGTCGTTCGGGTCCGGGAAGCCCGGCGGCAGTCCGGCAGTTCTGGGGCCGACGCCGGTTCCGTTGGGAGACACCACCATCCACTGCGATGCAGGCTGGCCCTTGATGCACGCGGTGAACGACCCTGCGCCGACGGCGCATTCGAAGTCCTCGAAGACGATCTTCTGACCCTCGCGCAACAGGGGGGCGGCATTTCCGGTGGACTTCACGAAGCGATGGTTGGCGGTCGCGAGCAGGCCCCGGGTGCTGGCGTCGGGGCTCAGGGCAATCTCGTTGACCTCGTCTGGCGTGCCGGGTAGGCGTCCGTCGCACCCCGCGGCGCCGCGGGCCGGCTGAATCGCACAGAGCAGACCGTCAGGGGTCTGGAAGTACACCTCGTTGCCCATGACGAAGGGGTACGTCGACACCGTGGCGTAGCCGCTCAGATCGGGCATTGCCTGCGCGTCGGCACCGGCGGGAGCGGTGGGCGACACCAGGACGCCGACCAGGACGGTGAGAAGAATGAGTAACGGACGCATCACGTGCAATGTAGGCGAATCCGACCCGACGGCCCAAAATTCACGTAGTCCTACTCATCCACCGCAGCCGTTTGCCCGGCATGCTGGGACCATGGCACAGACCAAGTCGACCACCGGCGCGCCCACGGTCGCCGACGACTCCGCACCCGTCCGAGACCGCGCAGTCGACGTCGCCCGGCTCGGCGCTCTCGTCGTGGTGATGTTCGGGCACTGCGCGCTCCTGCTCGCCACCATCGGCCCCGGCGGTCTGCGCATCGGCAACCTGCTTGGCGAGCTGCCCGCGATCGCCCCGATCACGTGGATCGTGCAGGTCATGCCACTGTTCTTCTTGGCGGGCGGTGCCGCGGGCGCCTACGGCTGGCGGCCGGGAACGGCGTGGGGCACCTGGCTGTTCACCCGAAGCCAGCGACTGTGCCGCCCGGTGTTCTGGTATCTCGCGGCATGGGTGCTCGGACTGCTGGTGACCCGGCTGGTACTCGGAGCCGAGTCCGCGGCGGGGCTGGGGCGCGAATCCGTCGCCCTGCTGTGGTTCCTCGGCGTGTACCTGGTGGTGCTCGCCTTCGTCCCCGCCATGACCCGGCTGCGGTCCGGGCGCGCGGTCGCCCTCGTCGTGGCTGCCCTTCTCGTCGCCTCGGCGGGGATGGACGCGATCCGGCTCGCCGTCGGCGCACCCGAAGCCGGGGTGGCCAACTTCCTCTTCGTTTGGCTGATACCGGTGGTGATCGGCGTGGCCTACGCCCGCAACCTCGTCAACCCACGGGCGGCGCTCGCAGCGGCGGTCGTCGCATTCGCCGCCGCGATCGTAGCCGTCGCCCTCGGGCCCTATGAGGTCTCCCTGGTCGTGACGGGCGCCGAGCGGCTGTCCAACGTGTCGCCGCCCACGCTGCTGCTCGCACTGCACTGCACCTGGATGTCGTGCGCGTTCGTCCTCGCCGCCGGCGCCATCCGCCGCTGGGCCGCGCGGCCGAGGGTCTGGCGCGCCGTCGCACTCGGCAACGGGGGAGCGATGACGCTCTACCTCTGGCACATTCCCGCGATCGCCGTGGCCACGTTTGCGCTGCACGCGGTCGGCGTCGACGCCTACGACGTGCACGAACCCGGGTTCTGGGGCCGCCTCGCGCTGCGGGCCGCCGTGTTCGCCGTCGTCATGGCGCTGACGTTCGCGCTGCTGTCGCCGTTGGAGCATCGCCGGCTTCCGTGGTGGGACGCCCCGGCCCGGGCAACGGGCGTCCGGTCGGCGGCCGCGGGCGTGCTGGTGGGGCTGGCGGGCATCGCCCTGCTGCTGATGGCCAAGGACGGGCTCGCCGGCGTCGAGGGCTGGTCGGCACTCGGGGCGTTCGTCGCGGCGACGGCAGCCGCCAGGACCTGCGCGGTCGTCAGAACCGCAGGCTCGAGTACATGACCCCGTGCGGGTCGCACCGCCGACGGATGGCCGCCAGGCGTGGCAGGTTCGGCCCGAAGTAGCGCGCCGCAGGGGTCGACGGCTCGAGGTAGTTGACGTATCCGCCGGCCGAATGGTCGCCCAGCGCTGCGTGCGCCGCGGTCAGCCAGCGGTCCGCCGCGTCGGTGAGCTCAGGGGTGGGTGTTTCGACGTACCACTGCACGTTCGCCGCGTGGCGCCGCCAGGGAAACGCGGTGGCGGCCGGGTCGACGTCGCCGATCGCCCCGTCGAGCGACTCGACCACCGCCGTCGCCGCACCGCCAGCCCGCGGCCAGGCCGAGGTCGCCGCGACGATCGACTCGGCCGCCGCCGGTGTCATCCGCGTCACGACGTCGGAGCCCGCGACGAACGCCCGCGGTCGCACCGCGTCGGGTCCGCCGCCGAAGTACGCGACGACGCCCAGGTGGTCGAACGTCCGGATGGTCTGGCCGACGGTGGGCACGCCGATCGTCGCCAGGACGCCTGCGGCCCGAGCAGGTCCGTCACCGGCCGGCGTGGCCAGCACCACCGAGCAGCGTCCACGTCCCGGGCCGACGGTGAGGTTCACCATGCCCCACACCGCGCGATCCGCCGCCACGAGCCACTCGTGCCAGCCGACGAGCACCCGTGCGGCGGCGTCCTCTCCGAAGACCAGGGTGACGACGTCGCGGCCGGTGGTCGGGAACGTGTCGAAGGTGAACGACGTCACGACGCCGTTGTCGGCGCCGCCGCCGCGCAGAGCCCAGAACAGGTCGGCGTCGTCGCGTGGGGAAGCGGTGACCGTCTCGCCGCCGGGGAGGACGACCGTCGCGGAGACGAGTGCGTCGCACGTCAGCCCGTACCTGCGGGCGTCGGCGCCGAGCCCACCACCCAACGTCAATCCGGCGACCCCTACCGACGGACAGCTACCGGTGGGGATGGACCGGCCAAAGGCGTTGAGCGCGTTCTGAATCGAGCTGATGTCCGCCGCGGGGGACACCGTCACCCGTCCGGTGCGGTCGTCGTAGGTGACCCCGCCGGGAAGGCGGCGTAGGTCGACCACCAGCGTGGCGTCCGCCGTCGATGCACCCACGTAGGAGTGGCCGCCGCTTCGGGCGGTGACCGCGACGCCGTTGGACGAGGCGAACCGCAGGGCGGCGCGAACGTCCTCGACCGAGGTGACCGTGACGACGGCGGCCGGCGTCGACCCGGCGAAGCGGCTGTTGAAGACGTTCTTGGCCGCCGGGTAGCCACCGTCGCCACGGAGGACGACCGCTCCGTCGACCGCGGCGGCGAGCGCAGGCCAGTCCGGACCCGAGGGGGCCGGCTCGGCCGGTGTCGGCGCAGGCGCGGACGCCGTCGTCGCCCCGCACGCCCCCAGGACCGCCGTCGCCACCGCGCCGAGCGCGCCGCGAACGAAGACCTGCCGGGGGAGTTCTCTGGTCATGGCCTGCTGATTTGACCACACGGGCGTTGCCCACCGGGTTAC
The DNA here is from genome assembly GCF_001426545.1 of Mycobacterium sp. Root135. Classification (GTDB taxonomy): domain Bacteria; phylum Actinomycetota; class Actinomycetes; order Mycobacteriales; family Mycobacteriaceae; genus Mycobacterium. The sequence continues at coordinate 71,794 of NZ_LMEZ01000001.1, forward strand.
GTCGGGGGCATTGGGTAGGGTCTCGGCGTGACTCCGAGCCCTACCGTCAAGTCCGTAAATGCCCGCCTTGCTGACGAACTGGCGGTCCGCGAAGCCCAAGTGGCCGCGACCGTCCGATTGCTCGACGAGGGCGCGACGGTGCCGTTCATCGCCCGCTATCGCAAGGAGATCACCGGCAGCCTCGACGACGGGCAGCTCCGCACGCTGGAGGAACGTCTCGGCTACCTCCGCGAGCTCGACGCTCGCCGCACCGCGGTGCTCGCGTCCATCGAGGAGCAGGGCAAGCTCACCGACGACCTGCGCACGGCCCTGCTGACGGCGGACACCAAGTCCCGGGTCGAGGACATCTATCTGCCGTACAAGCCCAAGCGCAGGACGAAGGCGCAGATCGCACGCGAAGCCGGGCTGGAGCCGCTGGCCGACCGGCTGCTGGCGGATCCGACGCTGGTGCCGGAGGTCGCGGCCGCCGACTTCCTCGGCGAGGACGTCGCCGATGCCGCAGCCGCGCTCGACGGTGCGCGGCACATCGTCATCGAGCGTGCCGCCGAGGACGCCGAACTCGTCGGCGCCGTCCGCGCGAAGTTCTGGGCCGACGGCACCCTTCGCACGTCACTCTCGTCGTCCGATGCCGCCAAAAATCCTGCCGCACAGAAGTTTCGAGACTACTTCGAGTTCTCCGAACCCCTGGAGAAGATGCCGTCACATCGCGTGCTGGCCGTCATGCGCGGTGAGAAGGAGCAAGTGCTCTCGCTCAACCTCGACGGTGGCGACGACGACGTCTACCACGCGATGGTCGCCCAGACCCTTGGCGTAGACCTGACCGCGAAGACCCCGGCGACGCCGTGGTTGGCGACGACGGTGAAGCTGGCGTGGCGGGTCAAGCTGATGGTGTCCGCGGCGGTCGACGCGCGGATCAAGCTCAAGCAGCGCGCCGAGTTGGACGCGGTGTCGGTGTTCGCCAAGAACCTCAAGGACCTGCTGCTCGCGGCGCCGGCGGGCACCCGCACGACGCTCGGACTCGACCCCGGCTTCCGGACCGGCGTCAAGGTCGCCGTCGTCGACGCCACCGGCAAGGTGCTCGACCACTGCGCGATCTTCCCGCACCAGCCGCAGCAGAAGTGGGACGAGTCCAAGGCGATGCTCGGTGCGCTGATCGCTCGTCACGGCGTGGACCTGATCGCCATCGGCAACGGGACGGCGTCCCGCGAAACCGACGCGCTCGCAAGCGAACTCATCGCCGACATCACGACCTCCGGGGCCAAGGCGCCGGTGAAGGCCATGGTCAGCGAGGCCGGTGCGTCGGTGTACTCGGCGTCGGCCTACGCGGCGCACGAACTTCCGGAGCTCGACGTCACCATCCGCGGTGCGGTGTCGATCGCGCGGCGACTGCAGGATCCGCTGGCCGAGTTGGTGAAGATCGAGCCGAAGTCGATCGGCGTCGGCCAGTACCAGCACGACATCACGCCGGGCACGCTGGCCCGCAGTCTCGACGCCGTGGTCGAGGACGCGGTGAACGCCGTTGGCGTTGACCTCAATACGGCGTCGGTGCCGCTCTTGGCGCGGGTCTCCGGGGTGACGGACACGATGGCCGAGGCGATCGTCGCCCACCGCGAGTCGACGGGCCCGTTCCGCAATCGCAAGGCACTGCTGAAGGTTCCGCGACTGGGCCCCAAGGCATTCGAGCAGTGCGCCGGCTTCCTGCGGATCAACGGCGGCGACGACCCGCTCGACGGGTCCGGTGTGCACCCGGAGTCCTACCCCGTGGTGCGGCGTATTCTGGACCGGGCCGGGGTGACGCTCGCCGAGCTCATCGGTGACGAGCGGTCGCTGCGCTCCCTCAAACCCGCCGAGTTCGCCGACGAGCGCTTCGGCATTCCGACGGTGACCGACATCCTCGCCGAATTGGAGAAGCCGGGCCGCGATCCGCGGCCGGCGTTCTCGACCGCGACCTTCGCCGCCGGGGTGGAGAAGGTGGCCGACCTGAAGCCCGGCATGGTCCTCGAAGGCGTCGTCACCAACGTCGCCGCGTTCGGCGCCTTCGTCGACGTGGGCGTCCATCAGGACGGTCTGGTGCACGTCTCGGCGATGTCCGACCGATACGTCTCCGACCCCCATGAGGTGGTGAAGTCGGGTCAGGTGGTGAAGGTCAAGGTTCTCGAGGTCGACGTGGACCGGCAACGGATCGGGCTGACGCTGCGCCTCAACGACACCCCGCAGCAGCGAGGTGCACAGCAGCAGGGTGGGGGCCAGGGTCGGCCACCCGGGCAGCAGCAGCCCCGGGGCGATCGGCCAAAGTCGAACCGACCCAAGGACTCCGGCCGGCGCGAGTCGGCACCACCGTCGGGATCGATGGCCGAGGCGCTGCGGAACGCGGGCTTCGGGCGCTAGCCAAACCGCCGACGAGCGCCGGTGGGAGGCTCTAGGCTCCCGTCATGTCGATCGATCGCGCCGCACTCGTCGTGGGTGGCATCCGTCTTGCCTCGGGTTTGTCGTTCCTCGTCGACCCCGTCCGGGCCAACCGGTGGTGGGGCGACCCGGAGGAACCGGTGGGCGGGGCGCGCCTCCTGCTGTCGTCGATGGGCTATCGCGACGCCCTCATCGGCGGGTTGCTGACCGCGGCCGCGATGCGCGGTCGCGACACCAGGGGCTGGTTCCTGGCCTCCGGCGGAGCCGACGCCGCGGATCTGCTCGGCGGTCTGAACGCCCACCACCAGATGCGGCGGTCCCAGCAGGTCATCGGGCTTGGGGGAGCGGTGGTGGGGATCGGCGTCGGACTGTGGGGCGCGACGCGGCGGCCCGTCTCCGCGCCGTCTACTGTCGAACCATGCGCATAGCCATTCTCGGCCTTGGTGTCGTCGTCACGTGTTTCGGCGTGCTGTGGGCCCTCCAGGGCTTCGGCGTCGTCGGCGGAAGCCCGATGTCGAACACCACCACGTGGTCGGTCATCGGTCCGATCGTGGCCGTGATCGGCATCGCGATCGCGGGCTACGGCGCGCGAACGCGAAAGTAGCTCGCGCTCAGGGCAGTCGAAGCTCTGCGGTGAACTGAGCCAGGTCGGTCAGTGCTCGCTCGAGCCGATCCGTCACGAACGCCGGTCCCAACGGGACGTCGGAATCACTGGCGGCCACGTCCGTGCACGCGTTGACGATCGTGGTCGAGAAGAGCGTGACCGCCAACGCGAGACGTTTGTCGTCGGGTGCGACGCCCATGCGGTCGGCGAGGATCGCCATCGCAGCGGGGCTTCGATAGTCGACCGCTGCGTGGCGCAGGCTCTCCGCGGACGCGACGATTTGCAGGATCATCACGATGCGTTCGGCCGTCAGGCCTGCGACGGGGCGCCGCTCGGCGATCCTGGTGAGCACGGCCACGTGTGCCGCCCGCAGCGACTCCATCGGGCCGAGGTCCGGCGGTTGGGCCTGCAGTTCGGCGGTGATCTCCCCTGCGAGGTCGTCGATCACGGCGATGAACACCGCGTCCTTCGACGCGAAGTACCGACTGAACGTGCGCGTCGAGACCTCGACGGCCTCGGCGATCTGGTCGATGGTGGTGGCTTCGTACCCGTGCAGGAGGCATGAGTCCACCGCCGCGTCGATCAACAGGCGGCGGGTGCGGGCCTTCTTGCGGTCACGAAGCCCAGGCAACGGTGTTACCGGGGATGTGCCCACGGGTCCGAGAGTACCGGCCGCGCGGACGGTCCCTAGATGGCTGTTGGGCCAAGGTCGGGGGCGGGTGGAAGTTCTGGTCCTGGCGGCGGCAGCTCGGGACCGGGCGGAGGAGGCGGCAGTTCGTTGGTCATGCCGTCCACCGGGGGGAGGTCGGCGGGCCCTGGGGCGGGCGGCGGCGGTGCGAACGGATCCGGCGGGGGTGGCGGCGGAGCCAGGGGGTCTTGAGCGGGCTGATCTTGGGCGACCGGGAGGTACATGTGCTTGGTGAACTGGGGTTGGTAGGCGCCGCCGCCGCCAACCCTGACCCCTCCTCCGCTCTCACCCGAGGACACCGGCGTGCCGTCGGGCAGCGTGGCTGCGGTGTGACCGGAATTCCAGCCGATGTTGAGGGCTCCCGGCTGGGTGCCGTACTGGAAGCCGCGTGCCAGGAGGGCCTGCTCTTCGTTGCCGGTGTGGAATCGGTCGCCGTAGATCGGGCGGCCGGTGGCCGCGTTGGCCACCCACGACACGAGTCCCGAGCAATCCGTACCGGACGGTGAATCGCCACCCGTGCGGTACGGCGTCCCCGAAACCTGGTTGACCAGAGTCAACAGGGCTGTGGTCGCAATTGCATCGATCATGACGACGGACGGTAACAACGGAATTTGGGCACCGCCAAAATCTGTGGCACCCATCACTTCTCGAGGTGGAGGCCGGAGAAGTCTCAAATGTCGTTGCGGGAGAGCTGATCTCGCGACGTCTCAAGCGCCGGAATCGAATTCGTCGGACGTGCCGCCGACTCTACGAAACACCATGTCAAAGCGCAAATTATGACTCGGACGGCACAGTGTGCGGGGTTGTCGTCATGGGCGTCGTCGCATCGGTCCACGACGACGCTCCGACGGGCCACTGAATCGGTTAAGCGCTCGATGCCGTTCCGTTACTGGGCGTTTGGTGTGAGGGACCGGCCGGTCACCGGAAAACGCCCATTCCACCGTCGACCATGATGGTTTGGCCGGTGATGAACCCACCGTCGTCTCCAACCAGAAACGCCACTAGCGCCCCAATGTCCTCGTGCGTCCGCCCTACCCGGTTGAGCGGCACCGACCTAAGTGCCCGGTCGAAGTCCTTTGGCGCTATGTCCTGCCAGAACTGGACACCGGGAGAATCGGCAAAGGGGCAGATCACGTTCACCTTGATGTTGTCGCGACCCCATTCCAGGGCGGCCGCCTTCGACATGCCCCGGATCGCCTCCTTGGCGGCACCGTAGGCCGCGAATTGGGACTGGCCGCCGGTGCCCGATCCCGACCCCAGGTTGACGATCACTCCTTCTCCTGCAGCCTTCATCACCGGATGGACGGCCTGCATCAGGAAGAAGGTTGCCCGTGGGCCAACGTCGAACACCAGGTCGTAGTCCTCGGTGGTGATGTCCACCAACGCCTTTGGCTCGTTGGTGGCTATCGCGTTGTTCACCAGCGCGTCAACCTTGCCGAATCGCGCCGTCGCCGCGTCGACTATCGCCGTCGGGCTGCTCGGATCCCGCAAGTCCGCCACCAAGAACTCGGAAGACCAACCAGCCGTGGCGAATTCGTCCACGGTCGCGACCAGAGTTTCGGTCTTGACGTCGACGAGCAACACCTGGGCGCCGCGCTCCAGCAACGCACCGGCGATGCCCTTGCCGACGCCCTGAGCTGCGCCCGTGACGATCACCGCGCGGCCCGCCAGTGCCTGCGGATGCGAATAGGCGCTCATGGTCGGACGAGACCGCCCCCACCAGTCGCCGTGGCCGCACCGGTGTTGACGGCGACGTCCTTGGCCCAGCGGTAGTCGGCCTTGCCCGCGGGGGAGCGCATGACCTTCGGCACCCTGACGAACGCCTTCGGGATCTTGTAGCGCGCGATCGACGTCCGGCACACCTCGACGAGGTCCTCGTCGGTGGCCTCGGCGCCCTCGGCGAACTGCACCACGGCGATCACCTCGCTGCCCCACCGCTCCGACGGGCGGCCAACCACGACCACGTCGTAGACACTCGGGTGCGCGGCGATGGCCCGCTCGACCTCTTCGACGAAGATCTTCTCGCCACCAGAGTTGATGGTCACCGAGTCCCGACCCAACAGCTGAATTCGGCCGTCGGACAACACGTTTGCCCGATCACCAGGGACCGACCAGCGTACCCCGTCGATCGTCGGGAAGGTCTTGGCGGTCTTGGCCGCGTCGCCCAGGTAGCCCAGTGGGATCAGATCCCGACGGGCCAGCCAGCCCTTGCCCTCACCGGGGGCCAGCACCCGGTCGAGGTCGGCCGAGACGACCGCCGTGTCGGACTGCGGGGTGAACGTGGCGGGCTGCACCTCGGCGCCCGCCGTCGTCGCCGTGCTCATCTGAGCTCCGGACTCCGACGCCCCTACCGCGTCGAGCAGCATCAGATGCGGCAGCGCGGTCAGGAGGCGCTCGCGCACCGTGGGGGACAGCGGCGCGCCACCGTTGGTGATCGTGAACAAGCCGGACAGGTCGTAGTCACCGGCCTCGATCTCGTCGAGCAGCGGGCGGGCGATCGCGTCGCCGACGACCGGCATGCTCAGCACCCTCTCCTCGGCCGCCAGGCGCAGGACCTCGGCGGGCCGCATCCGCTCGACGTCGTCGGGGATCACCACTCGGCCGCCCATGGTGACGGCGTTGAAGGCCGCCCACTGCGCGGCGCCGTGCATGAACGGCGGAATCATCATCATCGACACCGCGCCGGCAGACGCCCTGGCCTTCTCGGCTAGCTCCTCGTGCGAGGCAAGCGGCTGGTCGCTGCCCCACGGCCGGCCACCCATCGAGGACAGGAAGATGTCGTGCTGGCGCCACAGCACGCCCTTGGGCATGCCGGTGGTGCCGCCGGTGTAGAGGATGTACAGGTCGTCGCCCGACGGGGTCGGCATCTCCGCGGGTGGCGGCGTGGCGAGGATGGTCTCGTAGTCCACGGCGCCGGGCAGCAGCTCGTGGCCGGAGTGGTCGGCGACCTGGATCAGGACCCGGAGGTCGGGAAGCCGGTCGAGGATCTCGGCCACCCGCGGCGCGAACTCTGCGGGGTAGACCAGAGCCTTCGCCTTCGAGTCGGTGAGCAGGTACAGCAGCTCGTCCTCGACATAGCGGTAGCTGACGTTGAACGGCGCGACGCGGGACCGGTAGGACCCGATCATCGCCTCGAGGTACTCGTTGCCGTTGCGTAGATAGATGCCGAGATGGTCCTGGCCGGACTCGTGGCCCTCCAGCCCGTCGCGCTCGGTGTGGCAACCGAGCCCGACCGACGTCAGATAGTTGGCGAAGCCGTCGACTCTGCGGTTCACCTCGCCATAGGACAGCCGTCGGCCCCGCCACACCAGGAAGATCTGATCGGCAATGGCTTCGGCGACGGTGCCGAAGACGTCGGACAAATTGAAGTTAGTCCCGCTATCCATGGCACGACCATACAGGTGAGGTGCATCCGTATGGTCGAACTTGGCGGATCAGCCGGGGAAGAACCCCGCACCCGTCAACGTGCCTGGCTGCCAGCCCTGTTCACCGAGGCACACCATCGGACGACCGTCCGGTGCCTGAGCCGCCCCCTTGGGGCCGTCGCACGGAGCTCCGATGTCCTGCACGCCCTTCAGCGGATACGACGACACCCAGAAGCCCGTGTAGACGGGCGGCCACTGATTGGGAATGTAGTGACACACCACGGTGGAACCGCCACGGCTGCGCCCGAAGGTGAACAGCTGGTAGTTGTCGCACGGCGCACCGAGCGCCGCTTGGTAGTTCATGCCGGGCACGTCGGTGGCCGAGGTGTCGTAGTGGCTGGGATCGTCGGGGAACATCGGACCCGGGTCGGCCGCTGCCGACGGTGCCAGCGCAATGGCGGCCCCGGCGATCGCCGTGGCGACCGTCAGTTCGCGAATCATGATGATGTGCCTCCTGGAACACGGTCGCCTCCGGCGACGCTGCGGGCAAAGCCTAACGGGTGTCGCCCAGGAGGCGCGTCGTTTCGACCGCGCCCGGTTGCCGGCCTACTCGCCGTCGAGGACGCTGACCGCGATGCCGTACGGCAGGAAGCGGACCTTGCGGCCCGGATCGGTGTTGTTCTTGTTGGCGCGCAACGCGTCCAACTCCGTCGGATACACCTCTTCGATGTGGGCGCCGCCCGATGCGTCGACGGTGTAGATCGACCAGACGCCGTCGCCCGTCTCACCCGCGGTTTCGGGTTCGTTCTTGGGGCGGGTGCCCTTGGTGAACTCGTCGAGAAGCGTGGACCACCCGGCCTGCCTGCCCATGCGGCCCAGCGCGTCACGCAGACCGTCGCCGGCTTCGCGCATGACGCGGTCGAGATCCTCGGGGTCGATTCCGAACGGATTCTGGCTCATGACTACTCCTCATCTGCGCCGACTCATCTGCGCCGAAGCGAAGTCGACCGCACCACACCAGTGTGCAGGTCCACGGCCAAGTTCGCCACGACGTCCACCGGAGGCCGATCGGGGTGGTAAGTGAATGGGTATGGTCCCGCCGATTGCCGACATGCTCGCCGCCGTCGAACGCTCGCCGGAGGCGGCGGGCGCCCACGACCGCGACGGCTGGGTCGCGCTGTTCGCCCCCGACGGCCGCATCGAGGATCCCGTCGGCTCGCGGCCCCACGTCGGGCGCGCCCAGATCGCACGCTTCTACGACACGTTCATCGGCCCCCGCGACATCACGTTCCACCGCGGCCACGACGTCGTCTCCGGCTCCGCCGTCATCCGGGACCTGACCCTCGAGGTGAAGATGGGCGCTTCGGTGACGATGACGATCCCCGCCTTCCTGCGCTACGACCTCGACGACTCGCTGAACATCGCTCGGCTGCAAGCATTCTGGGAGCTGCCCGCCATGGTGTGGCAGTTCGCCGGCAACGGGGTCGGCGCCCTGCCCGCGGGTCTGCAGCTGTCCCTGGCGCTGCTGCGCAATCAGCGAGTGGCCGGCACGGTGGGCTTCCTGGCCGGCTTCCGTGGCGCGACGAGTCGTGGGAAGCGGCACGTCGGCGCGCTGCTCGACGACGCGTGTGCAGGCGACCAGGTCGCGGTCAAGCGACGACTGGGCGACGCCCCGCAGCTGACCAGGGGAGACGACGAGCGGATCGGGACCTCCGACCTGGTCGCGCTGCTGCACGGCGGGCAGTGGGACGGCATGGTCCGCGCCGGGAACGTCACCGTCGCGCGAGTCCGCCGCGACGGCCGTCACCTCGTGGTCGTCGCCGGCGTCGAGGCCCGGCCGACGCGCATCGGTGGGGTGCGCGTGTTCGCCGACGACCAGTGGACGTGACAAGGTATTTGAACCATGTCTGACTTCGACTCCACTGCGTATGACTCCATGACGTACGAGGAATTCGGCCGCCGGTTCTTCGAGATCGCCGTCACCGAGGAGCGCGTCGCCGCGGCGATCGGTCAGATCGCCGGCGAGGAATTCACGATGGGGCCCATGGCCCAGGGGCCCGGCAAGTTCGCCAAGGTCACGGCCAAGGTCCGGGTCCAGGACCCGGCGGTGACGCGGCACCAAGGCGAACAGCTCACCTTCGACATTCAGATCCCCCTGGAGATCGAACTGATCATCGACCTGCGCATCGACAAGCCGCGCTTCAAGGTCTTCGGCGAGATCGCCCTGCGGGCCACCGCGATCGCCGCCCATCCGCTGTCGCTGATCCTCGACGTCGAGAAGCCCCGACCATCCGACATCTCCATCCACATCACCTCGACGACGCTGCGGGCCGAATTGGTGCGCATCGTCGGTGGCGTCGACGCCGAGATCAAGCGCTTCGTCGCCCAGCACGTGGCAGGCGAAATCGACAGCCCCGAATCGGCGAAGGCCAAGGTCATCGACATCAACAGCCAGATCGACGAGGTGTGGACCGGCGTCTGATTCGGCCGATCACCGCGATTCGCCGTACCCTTCGAGCGTGGACAGCAACTCTTTCTTCGCGGGCCGCAAGAGCGCGGCGACCCGGATCGCACTGATCACCGGGGGCGCCGTCTGCGCCGCCATGGTGGTGGCGGCGCCCGCATCGGCGGACCCGACCTCGGACTTCATCAACTCGGTGGACAACGCAGGCATCGGCGCCGTCGACCCTGGGCAGGCGGCCGACCTCGGTCGCTCGGTGTGCCCGATGCTGTCGCAGCCCGGCCAGGACGTGGCGGACGCGGCCTCCCGAGTCGCCGACGCCGGTGGCATGTCGCTGGGACCGGCCACGATGTTCACCGGGCTTGCCATCTCCGCGTTCTGCCCCGGTGCGATGAGCTCGCTGGCCAACGGCGAGTCGCCGATCCCACTCGGCCTACTCGGCGGCCTCGGCGGTTTCGGCAACTAGGGCCACCGGCGTCAGCTGCGGGCGCTTCGCGCCGCGCCCGTTGCCGCTGGACAACCCCCGCAGATGCCGCCACACCCACGGCATCAGCAGGTTCTGCGTCCACAGGGCCTGTGAGTACATCCGCGACCGGAAGCCCGGCCTGACGACCTCGGCCGTCGACGTCGCCCAATCATGGTTGCTACCCGGCAGATTCAGCGCTTCGGCCGCAGCGGCGGCGAACAGCGCGTGTCCCGCCGGTGAGCCGTGGACACGGTCGGGGCTCCACACGTCGGGGTCACCCATCGACTCCGCGTCGTGGAGGTCGACCAGCCGGAAACCGTGCCGGGCCGCCGCGGCGCGCACCACCGCGTTCATCTGCAGCACCCGCGCCCCGAGGAAACGTCCGACCGGCAGGATCTGCTCGAGGTCGGGAAACGTCGTGGTGACCACCGTGGCGCCGGTCTCGGCAAGCCGGTCGTGCAACAGGTCGACGTCCTCGAGCGCTGTGGCGAAGGACTTTCCCGGCCTGGTGACGTCGTTCATCCCGATGCAACTGGTGATCAGGTCGGGCCGCATCGCGACGGCTGCCGGCAGCTGGTTGTCGAGCACGTCGCGGATGCGACGCCCGCGCACGGCGAGGTTGGCGTACATGACGCCGGGGTGCAACTCCTCGAGCCGGACGGCCAGTCGATCGGCGAAGCCCGCCACGCCGACGGTGTCGTCACCGTCCCAGAGGCCTTCGGTTTGGCTGTCGCCGATGGCGACGTATCGCTGATATGACTCGTACGCCACGAGCGCACTCTAGCGGGGACGTGCGACGGCCATGTGAAAGGCTGAGGTATGCCTGACGCAGCACGCCCGGACACCGTCGCGGGTTTTCTTGACGCACAGCGATTTACACGTGAGCAGGTGTTCGCCGAGCCCAGCCCCGTGCCGAACGCCCCCGGCGCCTACGGGTGGTGGTTCCGTACCCTGCCCGAAGCGGTCGACGCGACGGGGTGCGAAGTACGCGACGGCCTCACGCTGCTGCACGTCGGAATCAGCCCGACGCCTCCGCCTGCGAGCGGCAAGCGACCGGTCAGCCAAGACCTGCACAAGCGGATCCGTTACCACTTCGGCGGCGCCCGCGGCAACGCCGACGGTTCGTCACTGCGCAAGTCGCTCGGGGTGCTGCTAGCCAAGGAGCTTGGCCTCGAGCTACGCCGCATCGGCTCCGGCAAGCAGATCACCCTCGCCGGCGGCGAGGCCGTCCTCAACCAGTGGATGTCGGACAACACCCTGGTGTCCTGGGTGGTACGTCCCGAGCCGTGGGTCTTCGAGGAGGAACTGACCACCAACCTCGTCCTGCCGCTGAACCTGCAGGGCGACACCGCCTTTCATCAGGAGCTCAAGCGTCTCCGACGCGACGCCATGGTCAAGGCAGGCAAGCTCCGCATACTCAAGGAGTGGTAGCTCGATGCCTCGCACCAGCGCAGGCCTCCTGCTGTACCGGCGCGGCGCCGACGGGTACGACGTCCTGATCGGCCATCCGGGCGGCCCGTTCTGGGCCCGCAAGGACGAGGCGGCGTGGTCGATCCCCAAGGGCGAGTACACCGACGACGAGGATCCGTGGGTCGCCGCCCAGCGTGAGTTCGTCGAGGAGATCGGCCTTCCCGTTCCCGAGGGGCCGCGGGTGGCACTGCCGCCGGTCAAGCAGTCGGGAGGAAAGATCGTCACCGCCTTCGCGGTGGCGGCCGACCTGGACGTCACCGACAGTGTCAGCAACACCTTCGAGCTGGAGTGGCCGAAGGGGTCGGGAACCATCAAGGAGTTCCCCGAGATGGACCGGGTGGCGTGGTTCTCCGTCGCCGAGGCCTACGTGAAACTGCTCAAGGGCCAGCGCCCGCTGCTGGACCACCTGCTGGCCCACCTCGGCGACGCCTGACCCCACTACAGGTCGAGCACCAGCGCCGCGTCTCCGGCCGCCCGTGACACGCAGACCAGCATCATCCCGGCGTCCCGCTCGGGGTCGGTGAGCAACGTGTCACGGTGTTCGACGTCCCCGCCGAGCACGCGGACGCGACACGTCCCGCAGAAACCCTGCTGGCACGAGTACGGCGCGTGCACGCCCTCGCGCTTGAGCGCACCCAACAACGTCTCGTCCGCGCCGACCCGGACCGCGGCGCCCGTCGAGGCCACCGACACCGAGAACTCGGTGCCGTCGACGACCGGGGGAGCGGCAAAGCGCTCGAAGTGCAATTCCACGTCGTCGCGTCCGGCCAACGCCGACCGCAGCGCGGTCAGGACCGGCGCAGGTCCGCACGCGTAGACCGTCGTGCCGCCGGGGCACTCGCCGAGAAGGTCGGCGGGTGTCGGCAGACCGGCCTCGTCGTCGGTGCGGATCTGGATGCGGTCACCGAAGCGGGCCAATTCCTCGAGGAACGGCAGCGTGTCGCGACGGCGGCCGGTGTACACCATCGACCACTCCACGCCGAGGCTTTCGGCCTGCGCGAGCATCGGAAGGATGGGGGTGATCCCGATGCCGCCTGCGATGAACCGAAACCGTTGAGCCGGCGAGCCGTATCCCGGCACGGTCAACGGGAAGGCGTTGCGGGGACCGCTGGTGGTGATCGTCGCCCCGACGGCCAAGTCGTGCACCTCGAGTGATCCCCCGCCGCCGGTTGGTATGCGGCGCACGGCGATCCGATAGGAATCGGTGATACCGGGATCGCCGCACAGCGAATACTGCCGCACCCGACCGCTGGGCAGGTGCACGTCGACGTGCGCGCCAGGGTGCCAACGCGGAAGCACGCCACCGCCGGGGGCGGCCAGCGTCAACGCGATCACGTCCTGGTCGTGGGCGACGACCCGACGGTCGGTCACGACGAGTGGAAACTCACGGTCGACATCGGGCAGCGGCGCTGGATTACGTACGGCCGCAGACAGATTGAAGAATCCGGTGAGGATGGTGGCTGCGACGCCCAGCGGCACGTCGTGGCGCGATCGGCCCGAGGCGCTCGGCGGCACCTCCCGGAATCGCGCGAACATCAGAGGTGGGCGGCCCGGGCCGCGGGGGAGGTGGCGAGGTACGCAACGGCCTGCGCCGTCGACCCCATGTCGTCCGGCGAGAAGCCCGGCCGGAAGTACATGAAGGTGTTGGACCCGAACAACTTCCGGTACTTGGGCAGCAGCCCCAACTTCGAGTCGCGCATCCGGAGGCGTTGCATCTCGAACCAGCCCAACTCGACGGTCGGGTCGTTCTTCGACAGATACCAGGCGCCGCGCTGGAAGAACGTCGCCATCAGAATGACGGCGATCGACATGGCGCGGATGCGGTCGAGGTAGCTGTCGTGAAAGTAGTGCGCGACGTCGTGGGCCACCATGCGGTGCTCGACCTCTTCGCTGCCGTGCCAACGGAACAGGTCCACGATCGTCGGGTCGGCACCGTGGTCGTCCCACGTGCAGTTCAGCGAGAAGTCGCCGAGCACCGCGGTGTAGTGCTCGATCGCGGCGATCAACCACAGTCGGTCGCACAGGTGGTTCAGCTTGCGCTTGGGATCGGTGATCGAGGGGTCCGGGGCCAACACCTTCTCGAACACGAACTCGATCTGGTCGAGGATGGGTTTGACGTCGACCCCGTGGCCGACCATGTACTCGTGCAGCACCTTGTCGTGCACGTCGGCGTGGGTTGCCTCCTGGCCGATGAATCCGCGCATGTCCTCGGCCAGCTTGGGATCCTTGACCAGCGGCAGCGCCTCGTTGTAGGCCGCGACGAACCAGCGTTCCGCGGCCGGCAAGATCACGTTGAGCAGGCTGATCATGTTCGACGCCACGGGGTGGTCGGGGATCCAGTGCAGAGGAACGTCGTGGATGTCGAAGTGCACTTGCCGTGCCTGGATCTGCACGGGCCCGGGATCGATGACCGTGTGGAAACGCCGTGGTCGCAACATCGCAGCCCCTTCGTCGTCAGGTGACGGAAGGTGAGTCTACGCGGTTCGAGCCCCTAGGTGGGACCGCGGGTACCGGGTTCCTGAGGCGTCAGCCGACGGGGACGGCAACCCCGATGGGGCCACCGTAGGTGCCCTGGCCACTGCCAGAGGTGCCGGGAGCCGGGGCGGCAGGTGCAGCAGGAGCGGCCCCCGCTGCGTCCTTCGCCGCCGCAGTGGTGCAGTCCAGCATCAGGATCATCTTGCTCTTCAGCGCCTTCTGCTGGCTGACGATGCACTGCGACTGCGGCAGGTCACTGCCGAACGAGCCGCCGAACGTCGCGCGCATCCCTTGACTCTTCAGAATGCCGACGGCCTTGTAGTACGGCTCGCCGACGACGTTGGCCGAACTCGAGGTCGCCGGTGCCGCGACGGCGGTGGCGGGACCGAGCAGAGCCACGGACGCAATGGCCGTAGAAGCGATGGCGGCCGGAACGAAGAGCCCGACGGCCCCCAGCCCAATGATCTTCTTCACGTGCCCTCCGTATGTCTCGGTGCGGCTGCGAACATATCGCAGTTCAGCCTCTTGAGAAACTTCGGTCACTCGCGTGCCGGTGTTACCTGCGCGCGCATGACCTCGGCCAGGCCCGCCGCCCGCGAACTGGCGAACACGTCCTCCAGTAGGAGTTCCCTGCCGTCGGGGCCGGCCAGCTTGACCCGCCAGTTCGGATATTCGTCGGTGGTTCCCGGTTGATTCTGGGCCCGCACGTCACCCACCGCATCCGGAAGGGCCAGCGCCAGCAGGCGCGACGGCGTCCGCCCCAGGTATGCGTACAAGGCGCTGACGATCTCCTGAACGCTCGGATCGTCGCCGAGCAGCCCCATCTCCCGCAGCACGGCGAGCCACGCCGCCTGCTCGGCCTGGTCGTCGGCCAGCTCGTCGGCGGCCGGCCGGGTCAGCAGACCCAGTTCCTGACGGATGCGGACGTGCTCACCCGCCAGATAACCGGCCGTCGGCGGCAAGTCATGCGTGGTCACCGACGACAGGCTGTACTCCCGCCACTTGCGCGGCGCGAGCGGTGCACCGGCTGGGTCGCCGTCCCCGTCGCGGTCCAGCTCGAACCACAGGATCGAGGTGCCGAGCAGACCCCGCTCGGCGAGATAGTCCCTGACCCACGGTTCGACGGTGCCCAGATCCTCGCCGACGACGACGGCGCCCGACCGATACGCCTCCAGCGCGACGATGCCGATCAACGCCTCGTGGTCGTAGCGCACGTAGGTGCCCTCCCTCGGATCGGCGTCCTTCGGGATCCACCACAGCCGGAACAGCCCGATGATGTGGTCGATGCGAATGCCACCGGCGTGGCGAAGCAAGGCGTTGACGAGCGCGCGGAACGGTTCGTACCCCTGCTCGACCAGTCGGTCCGGTCGCCACGGGGGCTGCGACCAGTCCTGCCCGAGCTGGTTGTACTCGTCGGGGGGCGCGCCGACGCTGACGCCGAGCGCGAGGGTGTCCTGCAGGGCCCACGCGTCGGCCCCGTTGGGATCGACCCCGACGGCCAGATCGTGCATCACGCCCAGCGCCATGCCCGCCTGGACGGCGGTCGCCTGCGCAGCCGTGAGCTGGTCGTCGAGCTGCCACTGCAACCAGCGGTGGAAGTCGACGGCGTCCGCGCGCTTGGCCGCGAAGGCGGCGACCGAGGGGCTGCCCGGATGGCGCAGCTCCTCGGGCCAGAAATGCCAGTCGCTGCCGTACTTCTCGGCCAGCGCACACCAGATGGCGAAGTCGTCGAGGTTGCGTCCCTCCCGTGCCCGGTAGGCGGCGTAGGCCAGGTCGCGACCCGCGGATCGCTTGACGCGGTACACCGCCCGCAGCGCTGCCCGCTTGATCTTCCACACCGAGTCGCGGTCGATCAGGGTGGACTTCTTGGCCCGGGCCTGGGCGACCGACCGCGCCTTGCGCAGCTCCCCGCGGTCCCCGACGTAGGCGAATTCCTGAATGGCCTCGACCCGCAGATAGATCGGGTTGACGAAGCGGCGTGACGTCGGCAGGTACGGCGACGGCTCCATCGGCGGGGTCGGCGCTGCTGCATGTAGCGGGTTGACAAGGACGAAACCGGCCCCGTATTGCGAGGCGGACCACACGGCGAGATCGGTCAGGTCGGTCAGGTCGCCGATGCCCCAGGACCGCTCCGACCGCACGCTGTAGAGCTGGGTGGCCACGCCCCAGGTCCGCCCGCCGCCCAGCGAGGTGGGCAAGACCGCCGCGTCGGGGGCGACGATCAGCGCGGCGTCGGCGTCGACCCCACCCGCGGTGACGTGCAGCCGGTGGTAGCCGATCGGCAGGTCGGAAGGCAGCTCGAAGCTGGCCTCCCCGATCAACCGGCCGTCGAGCTCGCGGGGCGGTGTGTCGTTCACCAGCTGGCGAAGGCCGGTGCGGACGGTGCCGTCCTCCAGCCGGATCCAGCCGCCCACGTCGCCACCGTGGGTGACGTGCACCCAGAACGACGTCGCCCGACCCGTGCGCGTCACGACCGTCGGCGGCAGGACCCGTCGCCAGTGATCCTCGTCGAGTGCACGCAGCGCGCCCTGACGCTCGTCCTCGGTGCCCGCCGCGACCCCCAACGCGGTCAGCACCGAGACCAGCGTCGACTCCGAAACCACCTGGTGGCCGCCCGTCCAATCGTCGTAGGTGGCAGCCACGCCATAGCGGCGGGCGAGTTCGACCAGTGAGCCGGCCAGTTCAGTCATGGCGACGATCTTGCCGGTTCAGCCGCGTCGCCGCGTACCCGTATCGTCTGGGCAGTGGTGACAGCCGACGTCGAGCGCCGCACCAGCCGGGCCCGCATCGCTGTGTCGGCGATGTTCCTCACCAACGGCGCCATCTTCGCCAACCTGGTGCCGCGGTTCCCCGAACTCAAGACCGAGCTCGCCCTGTCGAACACCAGTTACGGCATCGTCGTCGCCGCCTTCCCGATCGGCGCGTTGGTGGCAGGCATCGCCGCGGGGGCGGTGATCCGCAGGCTCACCTCGGCTCGCACCGGGCTGCTGTGCACCATCGGGATCGCCGCGCTGGTGTGCGCGGCCGGATTGTCGACCACCCCGGTGTTGTTGGCGGCGTTGCTGTTTGGCGGTGGCGCATGCGACGCGATCACCGACGTCGCACAGAACACTCACGGACTGCGAGTGCAGCGCGCCTACGGACGGTCGATCATCAACTCGCTGCACGCTGTGTGGTCGGTCGGAGCGATGCTCGGTGCGGGCATGGCCGCCGGTGCGATCGCCCTGCACGTCCCGATCGGCGTCCACCTCGGGGTGAGCGCCGCGGTGTTCGTCGGCGTCGCGCTGGCCGCCTACCCGTTCCTGCTGAAGGGGCCCGACGAGGCCGCCGACTCGGCCGCCGACGCCGGAACGGCCGCACGGCCCGGCTGGCGGG
Source organism: Mycobacterium sp. Root135 (assembly GCF_001426545.1). Lineage (GTDB taxonomy): Bacteria > Actinomycetota > Actinomycetes > Mycobacteriales > Mycobacteriaceae > Mycobacterium. Next base: position 89,104 of record NZ_LMEZ01000001.1, read on the forward strand.
TGTACGGCGCACTGGCCGTCTTGGTCGTCATCGCGATGGCCGGCGCCGTCATCGAGGACGCCGGCAGCTCGTGGGCGGCGCTGTACCTGGGCAGCGGGCTGGGGGCCGCGGGGGCGATCGCCGCGCTCGGATACGTCGCGCTGCTGGGCTTCCAGTTCATCGGACGGGTGGTGGGCGACCGCGTCGTCGACCGCTTCGGGGAACGCGCGGTCGCCCGCGGCGGAGGATTGCTGGTCGCGGCAGGCATGGGGTTGGCGCTGGCCTTCCCGAGCATCCCTGGCACCATCGCCGGCTTCGCCGTCGCCGGGCTGGGCGCCGCGACCGCCATCCCGGCCGCCATGCACGCCGCCGACAACTTGCCGGGGCTGAGGGCGGGCACCGGCTTGACGGCGTTGGCGTGGCTGATGCGCCTTGGCTCGGTCGGCGCGCCCCCGATCGTCGGCATGATCGCCGACGCGACCAGCCTGAGGGGCGGGCTGCTGGTGGTGCCGGTCGTCGGGCTGGCCATCGCCGCCGCGGCTGGTGTGCTCAGTGGACGACGCCGGCCAGTTCGATCGTGAGGACGCCGCCGATGATCAGCCCGATTCCGATCAGCATCTTGACCGTCAGCGGGTCCCCGAAGAGGTAGCGCGCGAGCACCGCGACGAGGGCCACTCCGCACGCCGTCCACACCCCGTAGGCGATGCCGACGGGCATCCCGAGTCCCAGCGTCAGCCACAGCAGATAGAACGACGCCAGATAGCCCGCGGCGACGGGAAGGATCCACGCCCGCTTGCGGAAACCGTCCGACGCGCGCAACCCGAGCGTCGCGAACACCTCGACGCCGATCGCCGTCGCCAGCACCAACCACATCACGGCGTGGGAGCCGTTGGCCGCGAACCGAACTCGATGAACAACACTCCGGCGATGATCAGGCCGATGCCCAGCGCGATCGGCCAGGTGAACGGGTCGCGAAAGATCATCGAGGCCAGCACCGCCGTCAACGCCGTTCCCGTCGCACCCCAGATCCCGTAGGTCACGCCGACGGGAACGCCCTCGCGCAGGACGAGGGTCAGGAGCGTGAACGCGCAGGCGTACCCCGCGACGACGGCCACCAGCCAGGCGCCGTGGTCGTGTGCCGCCCGCAGCGCCAGCGTCGCCGCGACCTCGCTCACGATGGCCGCGCCAAGCAGCACCCATTTGCGCACGGGATGAACGTAGCCCGGCGCGCTATCGTCGCCTTCATGACCCAATCGGTACGCGCTCCGATCGTCGACACGGCGTACGGTCCCGTCCGCGGGATCGACGACGGGACCGTCAAGTCGTGGCGGGGCGTTCGCTACGCGGCGCCGCCCGTCGGCGACCTGCGGTGGCGGTCACCGCAGGCGCCGCAAAACTGGACCGAACCCGCGGACGCATCACGGGTCGGACCGGCCTGTTACCAGCCCACCGACCCACGGATACCGCTCGACCTCGGCGCACCACAGGGCGACGACTCGCTGACGTTGAACGTGTGGGCGAGCTCCGACACCGACGCCGGCGCCGGCAAGCCCGTGATGGTGTGGGTGCACGGCGGCGCGTACGTCCTCGGATCCGCTGCGCAGTCGCTCTATCGCGGGCGCGCCCTGGCCGCCGACGGTGCGGTGATCGTCACCGTCAACCACCGGCTCGGGGCGTTCGGGTTCCTCGACCTGTCGTCGTTCAGCACCGATCGCACGCGGTTCGAGAGCAACCTCGGGCTGCGGGACGTGCTGTTCGCGCTGGAGTGGGTGCGCGACAACATCAGGTCCTTCGGCGGCGATCCTGCGCGCGTCACGCTGTTCGGCGAGTCCGCCGGGGGCGGCATCGTGACGACGCTGCTGGCCAGCCCGGCCGCGAAGGGGTTGTTCTCCGCTGCCATCGCGCAAAGCTCACCGGTGACCTCCGTCTACGACGCCAGCCGCTCCCGAGGAATCGCGCAGCAGTTCCTGGACACCCTCGGCATCGGCGCGGACGACGTGGATCGCCTGCCCGACGCCCCGATGAGCGAGCTGTTGCTCGCCTCGAAGCGACTGTTCGACGAGGTGCCGGTGCGAACCCCCGGCACGCTGGCCTACGCGCCGATCGTCGACGGGGAGCTGGTGCCCGACTATCCCGTGGCGGTCGCGCGCGCCGGCGGCACGCACCCGGTGCCGTTGATCATCGGTACCAACAAGCACGAGGCGGCCCTGTTCCGCTTCATGAAGTCGCCGTTGATGCCGATCACCCCGACGGCCATCAAGTCGATGTTCGACGGCATCGCCTCCGAGCAGCCCAGCCTGCAACTGCCCAGCGAAGCGGATCTGATGTCGGCGTATCCGGGGCGGGGCAAGACACCCGGCATGGGGGTCGCGCGCGACATCGGCTTCCGGATGCCGACGATCTGGTTTGCCGAGGGCCACGCCGCCGTTGCACCGGTGTTCACCTATCGCTTCGACTGGGCGACGCCGATGCTGAAGCTGTTGCGCCTCGGTGCCGCGCACGCCACCGAGCTGCCCTACGTGTGGGGCAATCTCGTTGCGGGAACCAAGGATCCGACGTTCAAGCTGGGTGGGCTCAAGGCGGGTACCGCCCTCTCGGAGCGCATCCGCACCCGGTGGGTGAACTTCGCGGCCACCGGTGAGCCAACCGGGCTGGCGGGGGAGCCGCGCTGGCGGCCCTACCGCGACGACGATCGCGCCACCTTGCTGCTCGACAAGAGCGACGTGGTGGTCGAGGACCCCGACCGGCCGCTGCGTGCGGCGTGGGGGAACGACGTGCTGAGCTTCCGCTAGCCGAGCGGATGAGTGGAGGTCGACGTGGACTGGTTGCCGCCACCGTTGCGCGACCCGGTGCTGTTCGCCGTGCCGTTCTTCCTGCTGCTGCTGGTCTTGGAGTGGACTGCGGCGCGCAAGCTGGAGAGTCTGGATCTGGACGACCGCACGCCGGCCGGGGCGTATCTGCGGCGGGACGCATGGGCCAGCATCTCGATGGGACTGGTGTCGATCGCGACGACGGGCGCGTGGAAGTTCCTTGCGCTGCTCGGCTATGCCGTCGTCTACACCTACGTCGCGCCGTGGCACCTGCCGTCGACCGCCTGGTACACGTGGGCCGTGGCGCTGATCGGCGTCGACCTGTTGTTCTACGCCTACCACCGCACGGCGCACCGCGTCCGCCTGCTGTGGGCGACACACCAGGCGCATCACTCCAGCCAGTACTTCAACTTCGCGACGGCGCTGCGACAGAAGTGGAACAACAGCGGCGAAATCCTCGCGTGGATTCCGTTGCCGCTGCTGGGAATTCCACCCTGGATGGTGTTCGCCAGCTTCTCGGTCAACCTGATCTACCAATTCTGGGTGCACACCGAGCGCATCGACCGGATGTGGCGGCCCGTCGAGTACGTCTTCAACACACCGTCGCACCACCGCGTGCACCACGGCATGGACGCGGAGTACCTCGACAAGAACTACGGCGGCATCCTCATCCTGTGGGATCGGCTCTTCGGCACCTATCAGGACGAGCTGTTCCGACCGCACTACGGGCTGACCAAACAGGTCTCGACGTACGACGTCTGGAAGCTGCAGACCCACGAATACGTGGCGATGGCCCGCGACGTCAGCCATGCCGGCCGACTGCGCGACGCCCTCGGCTACGCCTTCGGACCTCCCGGCTGGTCGCCCTCGCGTCCGTAACGGCCGTCAGTAGGATCGACACGTGGAAACCGTCTTCGATGGATATGTCGACCCCGCGCTCGTCGAGCGGTCACTTGCCGGCAGTGCGTTCGGGTCGATGTGGCTCGACCTCGAGCGGCCCGAGCGTCCGACGCTGTCCCAATCGGTGAGCTGCGACCTCCTGGTCGTCGGAGGCGGATACGTCGGACTGTGGACGGCACTGCATGCCGCCCAGCGCGACCCCGATCGGCGCATCGTGGTCATCGACGCCCACCGCGTCGGGTGGGCCGCCTCCGGTCGCAACGGCGGCTTCGTCGAGGCCAGCCTGACCCACGGCCACGAGAACGGAAAGACGCGCTGGCCCAACGAGATCGACCGGCTCCAAGCCATGGGGGTGGAGAACCTCGACGGCATGCAGGCCGAGATCGAACGACTCGGCCTCGACGTCGAATGGCAACGCAGCGGAATGCTCGCGGTCGCGACCGAACCGCACCAGGTGACGTGGCTTCAAGAGTCCGCGGCCGAGGGACACGGTGAATTCCTCGGCGGGGAGGCGGTGCGTGCGGAGGTCCATTCGCCGACGTTCCTGGCCGGGCTGCTAGAGGCCGACACGTGCGCGATAGTGCACCCCGCCAAGCTCGCACTCGAACTGGCCCGCGCGTGCACCGAGGCCGGCGTCACCATCTACGAGCACACCAACGCGACGTCGCTGAGCTCCGGCACCGCGTCGATTCAGGTGGCCGCCAACGGCGCCGTCATCACGGCCAAGCAGGTCGTCCTGGCCACCAACGTCTTCCCGCATCTGTTGCGGCGCAACCGGTTTCACACGGTTCCGGTGTACGACTACGTGCTGTCCACCGAACCGCTGACCGACGCCCAGGTGCAGAGCATCGGCTGGCAGAACCGCCAGGGCATCGGCGACTCGGCCAACCAGTTCCACTACTACCGCATGACGAAGGACAACCGGATCGTCTTCGGTGGCTACGACGCCGTCTACCACTTCGGCCGCAAGGTCGACGCGAAGTACGAAGATCGGCAGGAGACCTACCGCAGGCTCGCCGCCCACTTCTTCATCACCTTCCCGCAGCTGGAGGACGTCCGCTTCAGCCACCGGTGGGCAGGCGCCATCGACACCAACACCCGGTTCTGTGCCCACTGGGGCCTAGCCCGTGATGACCGGGTCGCCTACGTCAACGGGTTCACCGGGCTCGGCGTCGGCGCCGCCCGGTTCGCCGCCGACGTCTGCCTCGACCTGCTTGGCGGGACGCCGACGCCGCGGACGGAGCTGGAGATGGTGCGCCAAAAGCCGCTGCCCTTTCCGCCGGAACCCCTTGCGAGCGTCGGCATCCAGGCGACGCGTTGGTCGCTGGACCGGGCCGATCATTCGGCCGGTCACCGCAACGTCCTGTTGCGCACGCTCGACGCCCTTGGTCTTGGCTTCGACTCCTGATCGATGCGGACCGGCGGGGGCGTCGGTACGCTAGCCGTTCACCGACCCCTAGCGAGCGGAGACGACGTTGCGCCGAAGGTGTGTGCGCGCGGCCGTAGTGGCAGCCGCCTTCGCGGCATCCCTGCTCTCACCCGCCGGCCCGGCCGGAGCGGCCCCCGGCGTTCTGGTGTACCCGGGGATGGAGATTCGGCAGGACACCAATCGGTGCACGCTGGGATTCGTCGACGTCGCGACGCGAACCGCATACACCGCGGGCCATTGCCGGGGAAGTGGTGCCGTCACCGACAAGGACGGGAACGTCTTTGGTCGCCAGACGAGCTTTCGCGACGACACCCCCAATGGTGCCGTCGTCGCCACCGACCACATGATCTCGGACTGGGAGGCCATCGCGTTGGCGCCCGACGTCCAGATCAACGACATCCTGCCGGGCGGGAGGACGTTGTCGTTCGACCCCGCGGTGGTGCCTCGGCAAGGACAACCCGTCTGCCATTTCGGGGTGGTGACCAGTGAGAGCTGTGGCACGGTGGAGGCCGTCAACAACGGGTGGTTCACGATGGCCAACGGCGTCGTCAGTCAGAGGGGTGATTCGGGTGGCCCCGTATACGTGCTCACCGACGACGGGCGTGCCGTCATCGTCGGGATGTTCAACAGCACCTGGGGTCAGTACCCCGCGGCGGTGTCGTGGGACGTCACGGATCGACAGATTCGCCAAGAGGTCTTCAGTCCCGCGGCCGACACCGTGCCCGTCCCGCCGCCGGCGTAGCCACTGATGAAGTACCGGCTCTATTCCTGGTTCTCGTGGTTCTCCTCCGGGGAGCCGTGGTCGGCTCGTCGAATCGCGGTCGCGTTGTTGGCGACGGTCGGCATCCTGGCGATGGTCAGCACGATCGTCGTCGGCGTCGCGATGGCCTTCCTGACCAAGGACCAGGGGAGGGCCGCCCAGCGCACCACGACGATGCCGACGGCGCCGACTCCCGCGGTGATCGGCATTCCGCTGGCGGTGCGGCCCGTCCTGTCGCCGCCGTTGGTGGCCAATCCCGAGGACTGCCCGCCGGTTCCGCCGCCCACGCCGTCGGAGGCCCCGATCGTGGTGTGCGACGTCGACCGTGCCGCCGTGTACCAGCTGGGCCCGGTTGCGTTGGCGCTCAACCTGACTGGGGCCACCGAGACCAAGTTGCCGACCAGCGAGTTCCACACCGTGCAGATGTCGATGGATCCGGCGTCCAGCACCGCCTTCGCGCAGTACACCGGTGCCAACATCGGCAAGCAGCTGGCGTTCGTGCGCAACGGTGTCGTGCTCGCCGCACCCGCCATCAGTCAGCCCGTCGACGGGCAGTCGATTCAGATCTCCGGCGAGCTCGGTGCCACCACGGCCGCCACGATCGCGCAGATGCTGCGCGACGGCACCTGACGACCGTCAGAGCAGCTCGACGATCGGGATGGACGGCGCGACGGCGCGGATCTGCTCGTCGGTCGACTGCGGGGTCAGGCCGCCGACGTGTCCCTTGACCTCCCAGTACCAGCGGTCGACGTAACGCTTCAGCAAATCGAGCTTGGCGTCGTCGGCGATCTCGACGATCCGGACCGTCCGGCCTCGCCACCGGGGCCCCATCTCGACTTCGCCTGCGGCCCTGGCGTTGCGGACCCACTGGGTGTTGCCGCGCGGCGACACCACGTAGTCGCGACCGTCGACCGTCATGAGGTTGACGACCACCCCTCGCAACTTGCCGGTAGTGCGGCCGCGGACGCGGAGGGCACGCGTTCCGGCGATGCTGATTCCGGCTTCGGCCAGCCAGCGGAAGACGGCGTTGGTCGCGCGTGCCAGGAGGTCGGGTTCGTCGTATCGGATGGTCATATCCAGCTCCTCAAAGTAGTGAAAAGAGAGCAATGCTCTCGTTAGACGGTGACACATCGATCGAATGAAAGCAAGAGCATTGCTCTCGAATTGTGCGAGACTCGTCCCATGGGCAAGCGTCAGGAAACCCGGGAACGGATCGAGCGCGAGATCGTCGAGGTCGGCAGGCGGCATCTCGTCACCGAGGGGGCCTCCGGATTGTCACTACGGGCCGTCGCCCGCGAGCTCGGCATGGTGTCCTCGGCGGTGTACCGCTACGTGGCGAGCCGCGACGACCTGCTGACACTCCTGATCGTCGACGCCTACACCGACCTGGCCGACACCGTCGACCTGGCTGCAGCGTCGGCCAAGGGATCGTGGCAGGACCGGCTGCTGCACATGGCGCGCGCCGCCCGCGCCTGGGCGCTCGACCAGCCCGCGAGTTGGGCGCTGATCTACGGCAGCCCGGTTCCGGGCTATCACGCCCCAGCCGACGTCACCGTCGGTCCTGGTACCCGCGTCGTCGGCGCACTCCTGGCCGTGGTGGCCGACGGCGTGGCCGCGGGCGACGTGCCGGATTCCGGCCCTGCGCCGTCGCGGTCGACGTCGGCTGACTTCGCCGCCGTCCGTGAAGAGTTCGCCTTTTCCGGTGGAGACGGGCCGATGATGAAGGGCTTCCTGCTGTGGGCGGCGCTCGTCGGGGCGATCAGCCTGGAGGCCTTCGGTCAGTACGGCGCCGACACGCTGTCGGATCCCGCCGACGTGTTCGACGGGCAGATTCGGCTGCTCATCGCTGCCGCCACGCTGAACTAGAACACGTTCTAGCCAGCGGTCGCCGCCGGAGATATCCTCAATGCGATGCCTGACCAGACACCTGTCCAGATCGCCTGGGTGACGCGCGACCTCGGCGCCACCGAGGTGGCGTTGACGAACCTGCTCGGCGCCAAGAAGTGGGTCCGCATGCCCGACGTCCACTTCGGCCCCGACACCTGCACCTACCGCGGGCAGCCCGCCGACTTCGTCGCCCACGTGTCACTGTCCTACGCCGGGGACACCCAGCTCGAACTGATCGAGCCCGTCAGGGGCGAGAGCATCTACTCCGAATTCCTCGACAGTTCGGGGCCAGGACTGCATCACGTCGCGATCGAGGCCGCCAGCCCCGAGCGCTTCGACGAGATGCTCGTCGACGCCGAACGGGACGGTGGCTCGGTGGTGTGCCGCGGGGTCATGCCCGGCGGGATGCGCTTCGCGTATCTGTCCGCTGAGCAGGCGGGCATTCCCTACCTCGAGGTCGCGCACATTCCGTCCGAGATTCGAGCCTTCTTCGACTACGTAAAACAGGAGCAAGTGTGAGCATGCAGATTCCAGACTCCGTCAGCGCAGCAGACGTCGCGGACTGGTCCGACGAGGTCGACGTCGTCGTCGTCGGTTTCGGCATCGCCGGTGGCTGTGCGGCGGTCAGCGCGGCCGCGGCCGGTGCGCGGGTCGTGCTGCTCGAGCGCGCCGCTGCGGCAGGCGGAACCACGTCGATGGCCGGCGGCCACTTCTACCTCGGCGGCGGTACCGCCGTCCAGAAGGCGACCGGCCACGACGACACCGCCGACGCCATGTACGACTACCTCGTCGCGACCGCGCGCGAGCCAGAGCTGGACAAGATCCGCGCCTATTGCGACGGCAGCGTCGAGCACTTCGACTGGCTCGAGGAGCTGGGGTTCCAGTTCGAGCGAAGCTACTACCCGGGGAAGGTCGTCGTGCCACCCGGCACCGAGGGGCTGTCGTACACCGGCAACGAGAAGGTGTGGCCCTACTTCGAGCAGGCGGCACCCGCACCGCGCGGACACTCCGTCCCGATGCCCGGTGAACTGGGCGGCGCGGCGATGGTGATCGACCTCCTGGTCAAGCGCGCCGCCGAACTCGGGGTGGACGTCCGCTACGAGACCGGCGCCACCGCGTTGGTCGTCGACGATGGTGCCGTCGTCGGACTGTCCTGGAAGCACTTCGAGGACACCGGGGTCATCCGCGCGAAGGGCGTCGTCGTCGCGGCAGGCGGGTTCGTGATGAACCCCGAGATGGTGGCCGTGTTCACGCCGAAGCTCGCGGAGAAGCCCTTCGTCCTCGGCAGCACTTACGACGACGGCCTCGGCATCCGCCTCGGCGAATCGGTGGGCGGTGCCACCAAGCACATGGACCAGATCTTCATCACCGCGCCGCCGTACCCGCCGGAGATTCTGCTCACCGGGATCATCGTGAACAAGGACGGCGAGCGGTTCGTCACCGAGGATTCCTATCACTCGCGGACGTCGGCCTTCGTGATGGACCAACCCGACAGCGCGGCCTTCCTCATCGTCGACGAAAACCATTTGGAGCGGCCGGAAGTGCCGCTGATTCCGCTGATCGACGGATGGGAGACCGTGGAGGAGATGGAGGCGGCGCTCGGCATTCCGGAGGGCAACCTGGTGCGAACGTTGAACCGCTACAACGAATTCGCGGCCAAGGGTGAGGATCCCGACTTCCACAAGCAGCCGGAATTCCTCGCCGCCCAGGACACCGGGCCGTGGGGCGCCTTCGACCTGTCGCTTGGCAAGGCGATGTACGCCGGGTTCACCGTCGGCGGTCTCGCCACGTCACTCGACGGCGAGGTGCTCCGCGAGGACGGCAGCGTGGTCACCGGTCTGTACGCCGCAGGCGCCTGCGCGTCCAACATCGCCCAGGACGGTAAGGGGTACTGCAGCGGCACCCAGCTCGGCGAGGGGTCGTTCTTCGGCCGCCGCGCCGGTGAGCACGCCGCCGCACGCTAAGGTCCTAGGCCCGACTGCGCGTTGCGTCTGGCGCGGTCCTGGGCGCGGGTGGTCTTGCGCCGCGGCATGGTCAGCCCCGACGTTTGCCCTGTGGGCACCCGGGTCGCGACCACTGTGGCGGTGGGTGTGGACAGCTCGGGGAAGAGCAGGCGACTGCCCGGTGTCGTGATGTACCTAAGGCCGTCGGGTGCGGTCCACACGACGGTCCCGTCGTCGAGTTGCTCATCCCGCCAACCACTTTGGCCGCCCCAGAACGTCTTCAGCAAATGATGTCGGCGGCATAGACATTTCAGGTTGGATGCCGCGGTCGGCCCGTGTGGCCATGGAATCGTATGGTCTACGTCACAATTCGTGGCCGGCACTTTGCAGCCGGGGAAGCGGCAGGTCATGTCTCGGCAGCGGACGAAGTCGGCGAGCTTCTTGGAGGGTCGGTAGCGGGGTTCCGGTGGGGCTTGCCCGGGATGCACGATGCGGGTGATCGTGGCCCCGACCGTGGCGCGGCACGCGATCGCGCCGGGGAGGAACTGTCCACCCATCAACGCGGCGGGCCGAAGCTGGGCCAGCCGCCCCGGGGTGGGGGTGAGGGCTTCGGCGAGTGTCAGCTCGCGCAGGGGCTTGGTGAACATGGCCGGGGGTTCGCCGTCGAGGGCGGTGCGTTCGTCGGCGGGGATGCCAACGCGCGACTCAGATTGTGCCGCAGCATCACTCGGGTGGATCGCGCTGCCCGACACGACGTCTTCCGCGCCCTCGGGGGCATCGCCAGGCCCTTTAACCGGTCCATCAGGCGGCGGAACATCCGGAACGGTGGGCTCGGGTGCAGGTGGCGGTGGGGCCGGTGCCTCGGGTTCACGGAGGGTGTCCGTGCTCGTGATCACGTAGACCACCACTCCGGTCGAGGGTGGGTTCTCACCCGCGGGGCAGTCGTCGCTTTCGCAAAGGCAGGCGAGACGATCAGCCCCGTGAGATATGGCTCCGATGGCGTCGGCGCGGCGTTGGTCCTTGGTCCGGGGATCGGCGGGGCAGACGGTGCGGGCCAGGGCGTCCACGCGGGCGTCGAAGGCCTTCGCGTCGGTGGCGAACAAAGTCGCAAACACCGTCGCCATCCCGCTGCCGTCGTCCTCCCCGACGTCCACCGACCGGCCCCGCGCCCGAGTCTCGGTCCGGTGCACAGCCTGCGGGTCGACCTGGGCGACGAACGCGTCCACGGTCTTCTCAGCCGTCGCCACCGACATTGGCTCCCGATTGCTCAGCGCCTCGGCCAACAACGCGTCCAGCTCGTGCAGCGCCAAGGGGTCGACGACCAGGGCGCCGCGTTGCACCACGATCCGCACCAGTTGGTAGGTGACCAAACCTTGAGCGAACACCGCGGCCACCTGGGGAAAGCGCTCGTGCAGCGCGACGGCGATCAGGAGTTGGTTGGACGCGGCGCCATGGGTGATGCGCAGCGCGGCACCGATGTGGGCGGCGACGGCGTCCCAGGTGTCGGTGCACCACAGGTCCCGCTCATCCGCCCCGTCGGCGGCATGGGCGGTCGCGAACATAGCTGCCATCGCCGCCACCTTGCGGGCATACGACGCGGACTCCACCCGCGACCACGACTCCACTGCACCGGCACCGGAGGTGCTGGCCGTCGCGTCCACCAAGCTGTCGAACATAGTTTCGATTTTAAGACGTGGACCGACGAAAGTCATTCCGCTGCAAGCGTTCTGTGGATAACTTGCCAGCCTGTGGACAACCTCGCATGGATCACCGAAATTGTCGGAGGCGAGTGCTAGCTAAGCCGTTGCGGCCAGCCGCCATTCGCCGGCGCCGAGTAGCTCGAGCCGGTCGTCGTGGTGCTGCTCGACGGTGCTGCGGTGGCTGACGCTGACCACGACGCAGTCGGGGAGGCGTTCGCGTAGCCGCCGGTACAGCGCGAACTCCTGGCCTTCGTCGAGGGCGGAGGTGGACTCGTCGAGGAACACCGCACTCGGAGCGTTGAGCAGCACCCTCGCAAAGGCGACGCGCTGCTGCTCGCCGGGGGACAACACCTTCGACCAGTCGGCGACCTCGTCGAGACGGAGCCCGAGGTGCCCGAGCGTCACGTCATCCAGCGCGGAGCGAATCTCGCTGTCGCCCAACGACTCCGACGCCGAGGGATAGCAGACGACGGTTCGCAGGTCGCCCAACGGGGCGTAGGGAAGCTGCGGCAGGAACATGGCGCCGGCGGCGGTCGGGTAGCGCACGGTGCCCGACGCGTACGGCCACAGCTCGGCGAGGCTCCGCAGCAGGGTGGTCTTGCCGGTCCCCGAGCGGCCCGTGATGACAAGCGAACCACCCGCGGCGAGCCGCACCGCGAGCCCGTCGACCAGCGACTCACCGGTCGGCGAGAGCACGGCGACGTCGTCGATCTCCACGCCGCCGCCCGCGCTGACGCCCACCGCGAGAGTGCCGAGCGCCCTTGCCCTTTCGTTGGCCGTGAGAAGGCCGTCGAGGCGGATGATCGTCGCGCGGTAGCTGGCGAACGAGTCGTACACGGCGCGGAAGAACGACAGCGACGCCTGCACCGAACGGAACGCACTCGAGGACTGGCTGACGTCACCGAAGGTGATCTGGCCCGCGAAGAGACGGGGAGCCTGAACGATCAGCGGCAGCGGGTCGACGATCTGGGACATGGCCTTGTTCCAGCCGAGGAACGCCACCCCACGCCAGACCAACGCCCGATAGTTGACGATGATCCTGCCGAACCGCTCGGCCAAGCCGCGTCGTTCAACCGGCTCGCCGCGCGAGAAGCCGACCGCCTCCGCCGCGTCCCGCACCCGAACCAACGCATACCGGAAGGCGGCGTTGGTCAGCTCGTTGCGGAAGCTCAACCGGATGATCGGCCGGCCGATCCAGAACGAGACCGCCGTCGCACCCGCCACGAACAGCAGCACGATCCAGAACAGGGCCTTGGGCACCGTCACCCCGAAGAAGGTCAACGGACCGGCCAGATTCCACAGGATCGGCGTGAACGCCACCACCGATACGATCGAATACACCGCCCCGAACAACAGGGTGGTGGACGTGCCAACGGTCGGAGTGTTCGTCTCGGGTCCCGTCCCCGTGGTGAACACGTCGACGTCCTGCTGAATGCGTTGATCGGGGTTGTCGACCGGCTCGCCGTCCAAGAACCGCCCCCGGTAGTACGCGCGCCCGTCGAGCCAGTCACTCGTCAACCGGTCGGTGAGCCACACCCGCCACCGAATGATGAAGAACTGCATCAGATAAACGTCCAAGAGCGTCTGCGCCAGGTACGCGACGACCAGCAGGCCGAAGACCACGATCGAGAACCAGAAGCCGCGGATGCCCGAGTCGCGGATGGCGTCGTCGCCCGCGCTGGCACCCTCGAATGCGACCTGCAACGCGGAGTACTGGTCGTTGCCGTAGTAGCTGAACAGGACGTCCATCCGCACCGAGACCATCACCGACAGCAGCAGGACGCCGACCATCGCCCAGACCGGAACGCTCTGTCGCCCAATGAAGTACGGGCCGGTGATGCGCCAGTACTGCCGCCCCCAGGTGGTGAAGCGCGCCAGCCCCGCGAGCGCCGCGAGCAGCACTGCTGCGCTGATCACCCACGCCTTGGCCACCCAGATCAGCGACGCGACGACCTCGTTGCCCCAGTCGAGCGACGGAGTGAACATCTCCATGCGGGGAAGCTACCCCCGGACACGCAAGGGTTAGACCGGAACGGGCGCGGGCTCCTCGCCGATGTCGGTGAGCTGCCATTCGCCGCCGCCGAGCAGCTTCAGTTCCTTGTCGTGGTGCTGCTCGACGGTCTTGCGGTGGCTCACGCTCACCAGAATCATGTCGGGCAGTTCGCTCCTGACGAGCTGGTACAGCGTCATCTCCAGACCCTCGTCGAGGGCCGACGTCGACTCGTCGAGGAAGACGGCCTTCGGCTTGGTCAGCAGGATGCGTGCGAAGGCAATCCGCTGCTGCTCACCGGGAGAGAGCACCTTCGCCCAGTCCTGGACCTCGTCGAGCCGGTCGTTGAGATGGGGCAGTGCGACGCGCGTCAGGACCGACTGCAGCTCGGAGTCCGGGATCTTGCCTTCTTCACCCGGGTAGGAGACGACGGCCCGTAGGTCACCGAGCGGCACGTACGGCATTTGCGACAGGAACATCGTCTCGTTGGGTCCACACGGCCGGGTCAGCGTGCCGGAGGTGAAGGGCCACAGTTCGGCGAGGCTGCGCAGCAGCGTGGTCTTGCCGCTGCCCGACTTGCCGGTGATCACCAGGGTGTCGCCGATGTCCAACTGCAGGTCGAGTGGGTTGATGAGCTGCTTGCCGTCGGGGGTGCGGACCTCGATCTGCTCGAGGTGCACGGTGCCGTCCTGGCAGGCCGCGGTCGTGACGGTGGGCAGGTCCCTGCCCTCCTCGTTGGCGACGACCAGACCCTCGAGTCGGATGATGGCGGCACGGTAGCCGGCGAACTGGTCGTAGGCGTTGCGGAAGAACGACAGTCCGTCCTGAATGCTGCCGAAGGCCGACGCCGACTGCGTCATGTCACCCAGCTGGATCTCACCGGAGAAGAACCGCGGGAACTGCAGCACGTAGGGAAGTGGCTGGATCACCTGGCTCAGCGAGAGGTTCCATCCGTAGAACCCGATCATCCGGTTGATGTACCGCTTGTAGTTGGCGACGACGGACGCGAAGCGCTGCCGAAGCCCGGTGCGCTCGGCGATCTCGCCGCGGTAGAAGGCGACGGCCTCCGAGGCGTCGCGCAACCGGACCAGCGCATAGCGGAACGCGGCGTTGTACTTCTCGTTGTCGAAGGCGAACCAGATGATCGGCTTGCCGATCCAGAAGGCGATCACCGAGGCGAACAGGACGTAGGCCAGCCCGATCCAGAACATCGCCTTGGGGAGGGTGACGTTGAACAGCGTCAGCGGCCCCGACAGGCTCCAGAGGATCGCGGTAAACGAGATCATCGAGGCGATGGCGTTGATCGCACCGAACAGCAGCGTCGAGCCGGTGGTGATGTTCGGGGTGTTGGGTGTCGGGCCGACGCCGGTGGTGAAGATGTCGATGTCGGTCTGGATGCGCTGATCCGGGTTGTCGATCGTGTCGTCGATGAAGCGGGCGCGGTAGTAGGCCTTGCCGTCGAGCCAGTCGCCGGTGAGGCGATCGGTCAGCCACGCACGCCAGCGGAGGACGAACCGCTGCATGAGGAACAGGTCCAGCATGACGCGCGCGACGTAGATGGTCGCCAAGACGCAGAAGACCGCGATGGAGAACCAGAAGCCGTGCTTACCGGAGTTCTTGACCGCCTCGTCGCCGCTCGCCAGTCCGGCGGCAACCACCTGGAAGCTGGTCGACAGGTCGTTGCCGTAGTAACTGAGCAGAACAGACAGCCGAACGCCGAGGATGACCGACAACAGCAGCCCGGCCAACCAGGCCCAGACGATGATGCTCGAGCGGCCGGTGAAGTACGCGCCGGTGACTTTCCAGAACTGGCGGCCCCACGTGGTGAAGCGGCCGATCAGCGTCAAGATGATCATCGTGGACACCGCTGCCATCGCCCACGCCTTGACGATCCACCACAGGGACGTGAGCCACTCGTTGCTCCAATCCAGCGTCGGAGTCCACATGTCCATTCCGGTCATCCCGAGAACGTACCTTGACCGGCTGGTGACAGCTGGTCCGCGGGGTCAACTCGCCGTGGAGACCGGATCGAGTCGCCAGCCGCCCGCACCGAGCAACGCGAGCTGGCGGTCGTGATGCTGTTCGACGGTGTCTCGGTGGCTGACGCTGACCATGATCGTGGCGGGCAATTCGTCCCGAAGTAGCCGGTAGAGCATCAATTCGAGGCCCTCGTCCATCGCCGAGGTGGACTCGTCGAGGAACACCACCCGTGGCGCGTTGAGCAGAATCCGGGCGAAGGCGACGCGCTGCTGTTCACCGACCGACAGCACCTTGGCCCAGTCCTTGATTTCGTTGATTCGAATGACGAGGTGGGGCAACGCCACCTTGACCAAGGCCTCCTGCACTCGGGTGGCGTCGACCTCGCCGGGGGGCCGGGGGTAGGACGCGGCGGCGCACAGGTCACCGAGCGGGATGTAGGGGAGCTGCGAGACGAACATGACCTCGCGGTCGTCGACCGGGAACCGCACCTGGCCGGAGGCGTGCGGCCACAAACCCGCGAGGCTCTCCAGCAGGGTGGTCTTGCCGCTGCCCGACGGTCCGGTGATCACCACGCTCTCCCCGGCGTCGAGTCGTACGTCGAGTGCCTTCACCAGAACCCGCCCGTCGGGGGTGCGGACGTCGACGTCCTCCAGTTGAACCGCGCCGTCGGAGGACTGCCCGACCGTCAGCTGCGGAACGATCCTGGTGCCCGCGTTGGCGGTGAGCAGGCCGTCGAGGCGGATCAGCGCGGCACGGTAGCTGGCGAACGCGTCGTAGGCGTTGCGGAAGAACGACAGCGCGTCGTGAATGGCGTGAAAGGCCGTCGCCGACTGCATGACGTCACCGAAGGAGATCTGACCCGCGAAGAGCCGTTGGGCCTGAACGATGTACGGCAGCGGGTTGATGGCCTGACTCACCGAGAGGTTGAAGCCGAGGAACATCACCATGCGGTTGAGCCAGTGTCGGTAGTTGAGGATCACCGCGTCGAGGCGGGTGGTGAGCTGGCGTCGTTCGGCGCCTTCGCCGCGGTAGAGGCCGACGGCGCTGGCGGCCTCCTTCAGCCGGATCATCGCGTAGCGGAGGCTGGCGTTGCGGAACTCGTTGAGGAAGCTCAGCCGGATCAGCGGACGGCCGATCCAGAACGCCAGGACCGTGGCGACCAGCACGTAGACGATCACGATCCAGAACAAGGCCCGCGGCAGCGTCACGTCCGCGACGGTCAGCGGACCGGACAGCTGCCACATGATCACGCCGAAGGACGCGACGCTCAGCACCGACTCGACAGCACCGAACAGCAGGGTGTTGCCCGACCCGTGCGACGGGGTGTTGGGTTCCCCCGTTCCGGTGGTGACGACGTCGACGTCCTGCTGGATGCGTTGGTCCGGGTTGTCGATCGGGGTGCTCGTCAGCTGCCCGCGGTAGTAGGCGTAACCCCCGAGCCAGTCGTCGAGCAGTCGGTGGGTCAACCACACCCGCCACCGGATGGTGAAGCGCTGCAGCAGATACAAGTCGCAGAGGGAACGCACGGTCGCGACCGTCGCCAGCACCGCGAAGATCCGCATCGACTGCCAGAACCCGTCGACCCCGGTGCCCTTGCGTGAGCCGTCGGGCTGCCCGGCCCCTTCGAAGGCCACCTGCAACGACGAGAACAGGTCGTTGGCGTAATAGCTGAGCAACACCGCGATCCGAACGGACACGACGGCCGACGCCAACAACCCCGCCAGCATCAGCCACACAGTCACCCGCGATGCCGACGCGGTGAAGTACGGGCCGTTGATGCGCCAGAACTGGCGGCCCCACTCGGTGTAACGGCCTAGGAGGACGAGGATCACGGCGAGGCAGACGGCGGTGACGCCGAACGTCTTGGCTACCCACAACGTCGATGCGAGGAGTTCGTTGCTCCAGTCGACGGAGGGGGCGAACCCGTCCGAATTCATCGCCACTCCTCTGCGGGCGTTCGGCGGCACCGCTGTGTGCGGCAAGTTACCGCGTACCGTGAACGCGTGCCAAAGATCGCGCCGAAGACGAAAGACCGAAACTCTGGTCGCCTGAGCAACCGATTCTGGAAGCTGCTCGGCGCCAGTACGGACAAGAACCAGGCCCAGTCGATGGACCTGGTGCACGCCTCGGCCGAGTTCGACGAGAAGGCCGCCGCCCTCGACGACGACAAGCTGAAGCAGGCCGCGAAGCTGCTCAACCTCGCCGGCCTCGCAGAGTCGTCGGACATCCCTCAGTTCCTCGCCATCGCCCGTGAGGCCTCCGAGCGCGCGACGACGTTGCGTCCATTCGACGTTCAGCTGCTCGGCGCGCTGCGCATGCTGGCCGGCGACGTCGTCGAGATGGCCACCGGTGAGGGCAAGACCCTGGCCGGCGCCATCGCCGCCGCCGGCTACGCCATTGCGGGTCGCAGCGTGCACGTCATCTCCGTCAACGACTACCTCGCTCGACGCGATGCCGAGTGGATGGGGCCGCTGCTCGAGGCGATGGGCCTGACCGTCGGCTGGATCACCGCCGAGTCGACCGCCGACGAGCGTCGCGCCGCGTACGGCTGCAACGTCACCTATGCCTCGGTCAACGAGATCGGCTTCGACGTGCTGCGCGACCAGCTGGTGACCGACGTCGCCGACCTGGTCTCGCCCGACCCCGACGTCGCGCTCATCGACGAGGCCGACTCGGTGCTCGTCGACGAGGCCCTCGTCCCGCTGGTGCTGGCAGGCACCACCCACCGCGAGCAGCCGCGGCTCGAGATCATCCGGATGGTCGGGGAGTTGGTGTCTGGCAAGGACTATGAGGCCGACGCCGACCGCCGCAACGTGCACCTCACCGACGCGGGCGCCCGCAAGCTCGAGAAGGCGCTCGGTGGCGTCGACATCTACTCCGAGGAGAACGTCAGCACCACGCTGACCGAGATCAACGTCGCCCTGCACGCCCACGTGCTGCTGCAGCGCGACGTGCACTACATCGTCCGCGATGGCCGGGTGCAGCTCATCAACGCCTCCCGCGGCCGCATCGCGCAGCTGCAGCGCTGGCCCGACGGGCTGCAGGCCGCCGTCGAGGCCAAGGAGGGCATCGAGACGACCGAGACCGGTGAAGTGCTCGACACCATCACCGTCCAGGCGCTGATCAACCGCTACCCGAGGGTGTGCGGGATGACCGGAACCGCGCTGGCCGCCGGCGAGCAGCTGCGACAGTTCTACAAGCTCGGCGTCTCGCCGATACCCCCGAACACGCCGAACATCCGCGAGGACGACGCCGATCGCGTCTACATCACCGCCGCCGCCAAGATCGACGCCGTCATCGACCACATCAAGACGGTGCACGCGACCGGTCAGCCCGTGCTCGTCGGCACCCGCGACGTCGCCGAATCCGAGGAACTCCACGAGCGGCTCGTCAAGGCGGGCATCCCGGCCGTCGTACTGAACGCCAAGAACGACGAAGAGGAAGCGCGCGTCATCGCCGAGGCGGGGACGCTGAACTCGGTGACCGTGTCGACCCAGATCGCCGGTCGCGGTACCGACATCCGGCTCGGCGGTTCCGACGAAAGCAGCCATGACGACGTCGCCAAGCTCGGCGGACTGCACGTCATCGGCACCGGCCGGCACCACACCGAACGCCTCGACAACCAGCTGCGCGGCCGCGCGGGCCGCCAGGGTGATCCCGGCTCGTCGCTGTTCTTCTCCAGCTGGGAGGACGACGTCGTCGTCTCCCACCTCGATCCCGAGAAGCTCCCGTTGGCCACCGACGAGGACGGCCGCATCGTCGGCGACAAGGCGGGCCTCCTCCTGGAACACGCCCAGCGCATCGCCGAGGGCAGGCTGCTCGACGTGCACGCCAACACCTGGCGTTACAACCAACTGGTCGCCCAGCAGCGCGCCATTCTGGTGGAACGGCGAAACACGCTGCTGCGCACCGCGACCGCCCGCGAGGAGCTGGCCGAACGGTCGCCGGAACGCTACGAGGAACTGCTCGAGAAGCTCGACGAGGAGCGGCTGGAGGTCATCAGCCGCAAGATCATGCTCTACCACCTCGACCGCGGGTGGGCCGACCACCAGGCCTACCTGTCCGACATCCGCGAGAGCATCCACCTGCGGGCGCTCGGCAGGCAGAACCCGCTCGACGAGTTCCACCGCCTGGCAGTCGACGCGTTCGGCTCACTGGCCGCCGACGCCATCGAGGCGGCGCAGCAGACCTTCGAGACCGCCAACGTCGCCGAGGACGAGCAGGGCCTCGATCTGTCGAAACTCGCGCGGCCGACCTCGACGTGGACGTACATGATCCACGACAACCCGTTGTCCGAGGACTCCATGTCTGCACTGAGCTTGCCGGGAGTATTCCGCTAGGTTCATCTGCATGGAGCCTCCGGAAGATGCCGGCGACCGCGTCCTGACCATCCCCAACGCGCTCAGCGTGTTGCGGCTGCTCCTCGTCCCCGTCTTCATCTACCTCCTGCTGGTCGTCGACGCGAACGCATGGGCCGTCGCCGTCCTGATGTTCAGTGGCTTCTCCGACTGGGCCGACGGCAAGATCGCCCGCCTCTTCGACAACCAGTCCTCACGCCTCGGCGCGCTGCTCGACCCCGCGGTCGACCGCATCTACATGCTGGTCATCCCGGTCGTGATGGCCGTCGACGGCATCGTGCCGTGGTGGTTCGTGGGGACGTTGATCGGCCGCGACGTCGTCCTGGCGCTGACGCTGCCGGTCCTGCGCAGCCGTGGGCTGACCGCCCTGACCGTCACCTACATCGGCAAGGCCGCCACGTTCGCGTTGATGTCGGGCTTCCCGCTGGTGCTCCTCGGGCAGTGGGACGCTCTCTGGAGCAGGGTCATCCTGGCCATCGGATGGGCCTTCCTCGGGTGGGGGATGGCCATGTACCTCTGGTCGGGGGTGCTGTACCTCGTGCAAACCGCGATGGTGGTCGGGCAAGTGCCCCGCCGAGTTGCCGGGAGAAGTGGCTGACGGCGAGCGCGCGCTCGGCGGCTACAGCCCGGACGCCGGACGCAACGCTCACCTCGCGGGTGCGCCGACGACGATCCCGGTGCCGTCGCTGCTGCGATCGCTGCTGTCCGACCACCTCGACCCCGGCTACGCCGCCGCAGCCGAGCGTCGCGCCACGACGGGCACCACCACCCGTCCGGCGGCGAACCTGGCCTGGCAGATCCTGGCGGGACTGCTCGTGACCGCGGTGTTCGCCGCGGCGGTCGCCCAGGCGACGTCCGTCGCCCCCGCCACCCAGGAGACCAGGCAAGTACTCGCCACCGGCGTCCACAACGCCCAACAGGCGACCGATCGGGGCACGGCCCGGCGCGACGCGCTCGCCGGTGAGGTCGAATCCGAACGGCGCGCCCGGCTCGCGGGCGACCAAACGGGTCGGCAACTGCTTGCCGACCTCGACGTCGCCGAGTTCGCCGCCGGGGCCACCGCCGTCCGCGGACCGGGCTTGAACGTCACCGTCACCGAACCCAGTGCCGCCCGCGACCTGAGCGACGTGACCAAGCAACGCGTCGCAGGCAGCCCGCAGGTGATCCTCGACCGCGACCTCCAACTGGTCGTCAACTCGCTGTGGGACAGCGGCGCGGAGGCCGTCGCCATCGGAGGAGTCCGCATCGGGCCCAACGTGACGATCCGCCAGGCGGGCGGTGGCCTTCTGGTCGACAACCAACCCGTCGGCAACCCGTACGAGGTGCGTGCCGTCGGTCCTCCGCACGCCATGCACGACGCGTTCGACCAGAGCCCGGCGCTTCATCGACTCCGGCTCCTCGAGGCAACGTACGGCGTCGCCGTCAACGTCAGCGAAGCCGACGACCTCGCGCTGCCCGCCGGTTCGGTACGAGAGGTCAACTTCGCCAAGCAGATTGGGCCGAAATGATCGGAATAGCCGCACTCGTCGTCGGCATCGTGCTCGGTTTGGTGTTTCACCCCAGCGTGCCCGAGGTGATCCAGCCGTACCTGCCGATCGCGGTCGTCGCCGCGCTCGACGCGGTGTTCGGCGGACTGCGCGCGTACCTCGAGCGCATCTTCGACGCCAAGGTGTTCGTGGTGTCGTTCGTCTTCAACGTGCTCGTCGCCACGCTCATCGTCTTCGTCGGAGATCAGCTCGGGGTGGGCACGCAGCTCTCCACCGCGATCATCGTCGTCCTCGGGATCCGGATCTTCGGCAACGCCGCCGCCCTGCGGCGCAGACTCTTCGGGGCGTGAGACGTGACCGAACCAGACCCGGCCCCCGAGCACGGCAGGCACGAACTGCCCGACGACGCACCCCGCCCGCGCCCGCGCCCGCGCCGCGGGCAGATCGGCTTCGGTGCGCTCGCCGTCGTGCTGTGCCTGCTGCTCGGGGTCGCGATCGTCACACAGGCCCGGCAGACCGAATCCGGTGACTCGCTGGAAACGGCCCGGCCGGCCGACCTCCTGGTCCTGCTCGATTCGCTGCAACAACGCGAAGCCGCGCTCAACACCGAGGTGGCCGACCTTCAGCGGACGCTCGAGTCGCTGAGGTCCTCCGGGAGCAACGACCAGGCGGCGATCGAGAACGCCCGCGATCGGCTGGCCGCACTGTCGATTCTGATCGGAACCGTCGCCGCGACGGGGCCCGGTGTGACAATCGTCGTCGACGACACCGCGCCGGGGGTGTCGCCGGAGACCATGCTCGACGTCGTCAACGAGTTGCGGGCGGCCGGTGCTGAGGCCATGCAGATCAGCTCGGCCGGCCAACCGCCGGTCCGCCTCGGCGTCGACACCTGGGTGGTCGGATCACCCGGTGCGCTCGTCGTCGACGGCACCACGCTGTCCCCGCCCTATTCGGTTCTCGCCATTGGCGATCCGGCCACGTTGTCCGCGGCGATGAACATCCCGGGTGGGGCCGTGGACAGCGTCGAACGCGTCGGCGGCACAATGTCGGTGCAGCAGGCGGACGTGGTCAACGTGACCGCCTTGCGGCAACCGAAACCCCGCCAATACGCTCAGCCAGACAAGTGAGCACACGAGGAGCCCAGTGAGCGAGATTCCGTCCGACCTGTACTACACCGAAGACCACGAGTGGGTGCGTCGGACCGGTGACGACACCGTCCGCGTCGGCATCACCGACTTCGCCCAAGCGGCGCTCGGTGACGTCGTCTTCGTCGAACTGCCCGACGTCGACGCCGAGGTCACCGCGGGCGGCGAGTTCGGCACCGTCGAGTCGACCAAGTCGAACTCGGACTTGTTCGCGCCGATCACCGCCAAAGTGGTTGCCGTCAACGGCGAAGTGGCCGACTCCCCGGAGTTGGTGAACTCCGACCCGTACGGCGCCGGATGGCTCATCGACCTGCAGGTTGACGCCGCAGAGCTGTCGTTGGCCCTCGACGGTTTGCTCGACGCCGACGCCTATGGTGCGACGCTCGACGAATGAGAAGTGCGGCCGGTGATCCGGTGGTGGTTGTCACGGATGCCGCCGGTCCGCGGTACGGTCGTATCGAGATGCATGACGGCTGGCGTTACGCCGGCGCGTCTGCAAACCATCGCCACAGCAGCCAGTAAGGAGCACCGCGTGACGGACAACGACACCAGTTCGGGAGCGGATCAATCCGAAGGGGAAGTGACGGTCGAGACGACCTCGGTCTTCCGGTCGGACTTCCTCAACGAATTGGACGCACCGCCAGCCACCAGCGGTGAAGGCGCCGTGTCGGGAGTCGAGGGACTTCCCGCTGGCTCGGCACTTCTCGTCGTCAAGCGCGGCCCCAACGCGGGGTCGCGATTCCTGCTCGACCAGGCCAGGACGTCGGCCGGTCGGCACCCCGACAGCGACATCTTCCTCGACGACGTGACGGTGAGTCGCCGGCACGCGGAGTTCCGCCTCGAGAGCGGCGAATTCCAGGTCGTCGACGTCGGCAGCCTCAACGGCACCTACGTCAACCGCGAGCCCGTGGATTCCGCGGTGCTGGCCAACGGCGACGAGGTCCAGATCGGCAAGTTCCGACTGGTCTTCCTCACCGGACCCAAGGGCGACGACGACGGCGGTTCCGGTAGCTGATGACCGCCCCCGACACCCCAGCGCTCGCCGGGATGTCGATCGGAGCGGTCCTGGAATCGCTGCGACCCGACTTTCCGGACGTGACCATCTCCAAGATTCGATTCCTGGAGGCCGAAGGACTGGTCACGCCGCAGCGCTCGGGGTCGGGATACCGACGTTTCACCGCCTACGACTGTGCGCGCCTCAGGTTCATCCTGACCGCGCAGCGGGATCACTACCTGCCGCTCAAGGTCATCAAGGCGCAGCTCGACTCGCAGTCTGACGGGGCACTGCCCGAGACCGGATCCAGTTACGGCGTACCGCGATTGGTTCAGGTGTCGGACGGCGACCACGGCGCGTACGACACTGCCGCGGTGGCGCCTGCACAGGTCAGGCTGAGCCGCGAGGATTTGTTGACGCGGTCGGGCGTCGACGAGGAACTGCTCGGCGCCCTCATCAAGGCCGGCGTCGTGACGTCCGGCCCCGGTGGTTTCTTCGACGAGCACATGGTGGTCACCGCGCAGTGCGCCAAGGCGCTGGCCGACTACGGCGTCGAACCCCGGCACCTGCGGGCGTTCCGGTCGGCGGCGGATCGGCAGTCGGATTTGATCGCCCAGATCGCCGGGCCGGTGGTGAAGGCGGGCGCGCGAGATCGCGCCGACGACCTCGCGCGGGAGGTCGCCGCGCTGGCGATTACATTGCATACCTCGCTGATCAAGTCCGCCGTGCGCGACGTTCTCGATCGCTGAGGATTAGACTCGGCTCGACGGTTTGACGACCGGCTTTCAGGCGCGGAGGGCAGACACAGATGGGCGAGGTTCGAGTGATCGGCATTCGCGTGGAACAGCCTCAGAACCAGCCGGTTCTGCTGCTGCGAGAGTCCAATGGCGACCGGTATCTTCCGATCTGGATCGGTCAGACGGAGGCGCAGGCGATCGCGCTGGAGCAACAGGGGGTCGAGCCGGCCCGTCCGCTCACCCACGACTTGATTCGGGATTTGATTACGGCCCTTGGCCATTCGCTGAAGGAAGTTCGGATCGTCGATCTGCAGGAAGGCACGTTCTACGCCGACCTCATCTTCGATCGTGACATCAAGGTTTCGGCACGGCCGTCGGATTCGGTGGCGATCGCCATGCGGGCCGGGGTGCCGATCTACGTCGAAGAGGCCGTGTTGGCCGAGGCGGGGCTGTTGATCCCCGACGAGTCCGACGAGGAAACCACCGGCGCCGTTCGTGAAGACGAGGTCGAGAAGTTCAAGGAGTTCCTCGACAGCGTTTCCCCAGACGACTTCAAGGCCACCTGAGTCGGCTGCCGGACTCGTCGATAGTCACGGATGCGTCTCACGCTCTCGACACGCGGAGCCGGTTTCGTCGATACATGTCGCGGGCAGCCATACTTTGAATCACTCCGAGGGGCAGTGAGTGTCGAGCAGGAAGCGTATGCTCGACATACTCGAGAGCTCGGAGCAAACGTGTTGAGTCGTCGTTGATGGCTGCCACGCATGGATCCAGTTCGATCGGCGAGAGGATGGGCAGTGGGCGACACGCCACGTCAGGAGCAGTTGGATCTCACCTCCAGCGGCACACCGGAGCCGGCAGTCTCGGCAGCACGTAGCGAACCCGTGCAGGGTGGCCTGTTCCCCGACAACTCCGTCCCGGACGAACTCGTGGGCTACCGGGGGCCGAGCGCCTGTCAGATCGCCGGAATCACCTACCGCCAGCTGGATTACTGGGCCAGGACGTCCCTGGTGGTCCCGTCGATTCGCGGTGCGGCCGGCTCGGGCAGTCAGCGGCTCTATTCGTTCAAGGACATCCTGGTCCTGAAGATCGTCAAAAGGCTTCTGGACACCGGAATCTCGTTGCACAACATTCGCGTCGCGGTGGACCATCTGCGTCAGCGCGGCGTCAAGGACCTCGCCAACATCACCCTGTTCTCCGACGGCACCACCGTCTACGAGTGCACGTCGGCCGAAGAGGTCGTCGACCTGCTTCAAGGCGGTCAGGGCGTGTTCGGCATTGCGGTATCGGGAGCCATGCGCGAGCTGACGGGTGCCATCGCCGACTTCCCCGGCGAGCGGGCCGACGGCGGGGAGTCGATCCCCAGCCCGGAGGACGAGCTCGCGTCGCGGCGCAAGACCCGCGACCGCAAGATCGGCTGACCTCCACCCACTCCGGTAGACTTGGCAACGCATCGCCCCTGCGCGGGAGAGTTCCGTGGCCGCCAGCCACGGACGCCGAAGGAGCAACACCTCTCCGTCAACCTCTCAGGCACCCAGGACCGCGTGGAGCCACGATGCCTCTGGAAAGTGGTGAGCTCGATTCACCCGCCCATGGGGAAAGGCCGACCCGGCAGTGATCGGGTCCGCCGAATCTCTCAGGCGCCCGCGACGGGTCGACGACAGAGGGGGAGGACCGCAAGCGGTTCCACGCTCTGAGAGGTCCTTCCGTGCCCGGTGCTCCATCACATCCCAGCAACGAACACCACCAGCCCAGGTTCGCCGACAGGCACATCGGGCCGGACGCGGACGCCATCGCGACCATGCTCCAGGTGATCGGTGTCGACACCCTCGGCGAGCTGGCTGAAAAGGCGCTTCCGAGCGGCATTCTCGACGCGCTGACCGCCGACGGACTGTCTCCCGGCCTCGACCAGCTCCCACCGCCCGCCACCGAGGAGCAGTCGCTCGCCGAACTCCGCGCGATGGCCGACGCCAACACCGTCGCTGTCTCGATGATCGGGCAGGGCTACTTCGACACGCTGACTCCCGCGGTGTTGAAGCGCAACATCCTCGAAAACCCCGCCTGGTACACGGCCTACACGCCGTATCAGCCGGAGATCAGCCAGGGCAGGCTCGAAGCCCTCCTCAACTTCCAGACGATGGTCGAAGAACTGACCGGTCTCGAGGTCGCGAACGCGTCCATGCTCGACGAGGCCACCGCCGCCGCCGAGGCCATGACGCTCATGCACCGGGCGGTCAAGGGTTCGGCGAACACGCTCCTCGTCGACGTCGACGTCTACGCACAGACCGCCGCGGTGCTGGCCACCAGGGCCGCCCCGCTGGGTATCCAGATCGTCACTGCCGACCTGCGCAACGGACTCCCCGACGGCGACTTCTTCGGTGTCGTGGTCCAGCTGCCGGGTGCCAGCGGACGCGTCACCGACTGGAGCGC
Organism: Mycobacterium sp. Root135; assembly: GCF_001426545.1. Classification (GTDB taxonomy): domain Bacteria; phylum Actinomycetota; class Actinomycetes; order Mycobacteriales; family Mycobacteriaceae; genus Mycobacterium. The sequence goes on from NZ_LMEZ01000001.1 coordinate 115,633, forward strand.
TCTCGTCGAGCAGGCCCACGATCGCGGTGCGTTGGTCGCCGTCGGTGCCGACCTGCTGGCCCTGACACTCGTCACCCCGCCCGGAGAGATCGGCGCCGACGTCGGCTTCGGCACCACCCAACGTTTCGGCGTCCCAATGGGATTCGGTGGTCCGCATGCCGGCTACCTCGCCGTGCACACCAAGCACGCCCGCCAGCTGCCCGGTCGCCTGGTCGGCGTCTCGGTCGACTCCGACGGTTCGCCCGCCTACCGCCTCGCGCTGCAGACCCGTGAACAGCACATCCGCCGTGACAAGGCCACCAGCAACATCTGCACCGCGCAGGTGCTGCTGGCGGTGATGGCGGCCATGTACGCCAGCTACCACGGTGCCGACGGGCTGAAGGCCATCGCCCACAAGGTGCACGGCAATGCGCTCGCGGTCGCCACCGCCCTGGTCGAGGCCGACGTCGAGGTCGTGCACGACGCGTTCTTCGACACCGTCCTGGCCCGCGTTCCCGGGCGTGCCGAGGAGGTCCGCGCGGCGGCCAAGGCGCGAGGCGTCAACGTCTGGCTGGTCGACGCCGACCACGTCTCCGTCGCCTGCGACGAGGCCACCACCGCCACCCACGTCGAAGAGGTCCTGTCCGCCTTCGGTGCCACCAAGGGCGGACACCACTGGGCGGGGCCCGAGATCGCCACGCGCACATCGGCTTTCCTGACCCACCCGGCGTTCACCCGCTACCGCACCGAGACCGACATGATGCGCTACCTGCGGTCGCTGGCGGACAAGGACATCGCGCTGGACCGCAGCATGATCCCGCTGGGGTCGTGCACCATGAAGCTCAACGCCGCCGCCGAGATGGAGCCCATCACCTGGCCGGAGTTCGCTCGGCAGCATCCGTTCGCACCGGCTTCTGACACGCCGGGTCTGCGCAAGCTGATCGCCGACCTGGAGGGCTGGCTGACGCAGCTCACCGGCTACGACTCCGTGTCGCTGCAACCCAATGCGGGTTCGCAGGGGGAGTACGCCGGTCTGCTCGCGATTCAGGCCTATCACCTCAGTCGCGGTGACGCGCAGCGCAACATCTGCCTGATCCCGTCGAGCGCGCACGGCACCAACGCGGCGTCGGCCGCCCTTGCCGGAATGCGCGTCGTGGTGGTGAAGTGCCGCGAGAACGGCGACGTCGACCTCGACGACCTGCGGGCAAAGATCACCGAACACGGTGACGCCGTCGCGGCGCTGATGATCACCTACCCGTCGACGCACGGGGTCTTCGAGCACGACGTCGAGGAGATCTGCGCGGCCGTGCATGACGTCGGCGGTCAGGTCTACGTCGACGGCGCGAACCTGAACGCGCTCGTCGGCCTGGCCCGTCCCGGCCGGTTCGGCGGCGACGTCAGCCACCTCAACCTGCACAAGACGTTCTGCATCCCGCACGGCGGTGGCGGTCCCGGTGTCGGACCGGTCGCGGTGCGCAGCCACCTGGCGCCGTTCCTCCCCGGGCACCCGCTGGCCGACGAGCTCACCGACACCTACACCGTGTCGGCGGCACCCTATGGGTCGGCGTCGATCCTGCCGATCACCTGGGCGTACATCCGCATGATGGGTGCACCCGGCCTGCGGGCGGCGACGCTCACGGCGATCGCGTCGGCCAACTACGTCGCGCGCCGGTTGGACGAGTACTACCCCGTGCTCTACACCGGCGAGAACGGCATGGTCGCGCACGAGTGCATCCTGGACTTGCGCGGCATCACCAAGGCGACCGGCGTGACGGTCGACGACGTGGCAAAGCGCTTGGCGGACTACGGCTTCCATGCGCCGACGATGAGCTTCCCCGTCGCGGGAACGTTGATGGTCGAGCCCACCGAGAGTGAGAGCCTCACCGAGGTGGACGCCTTTTGCGAGGCGATGATCTCGATCCGTGCCGAGATCGACCAGGTCGGGTCGGGCGCGTGGCCCGCGGACGACAACCCGTTGCGCGGTGCCCCGCACACGGCCGAGTGCCTCCTGGTGGAAAATTGGGAGCATCCGTACACCAGGGAGCAGGCCGCGTACCCGATGGGCAAGGGGTTCCGGCCCAAGGTGTGGCCGCCGGTGCGTCGCGTCGACAGCGCCTACGGTGACCGCAACCTGGTCTGCTCGTGCCCTCCGGTGGAGGCCTTCGCCTGAGCTAGGAGTTACCCCGCGACCAGACGGAAAGGGCCCTCAATCGCAGAGATTGTGGGCCCTTTCTGTCTGCTCGCGAACGGTTGCGGGGTTAGCCGAGCGCGGTGGTCAGCGCCGCGGTGAGCTCGGGGCCCGCCGAACTGTTCAGGTTCTGGTAGTCCCCGCCGGTCGCCTGGGCGACGGCCTCCCAGGTACCCCGGTCGGGATCGGCGCCGAAGTCGACGACGTTGACCGCGACGGGCCGCGCCTGGTTGAAGTTCTGCTTGATGAAGTCCTGCAGCCCGGCGCCGTCGAGAGACTGATCGGTGTGCGGCCCCGCGGTGATGACGAGCACCGAATTGGGCTGGCCCTCACGGAAGTTGGCGACCGCCTCCGGGTACAGCAGACGCAGCGTGGTGAAGGACACCGCACCCCCGTTGCTGGGCGCCTGACCGTTGAGATTGGTGGTCAGCACCTGCGAGCGCGGGGTTCCGCCGACCTGCTCGTCGAGCTGTCCCATTGGCACCTCGGAACGTCCCGCCACGCCGTCGAAGGTCCACAACCCGACCGCCGAATTCGACGGAAGCGCCTGCAGCCGTGCGGTGAGCGCAGCGGTGACGTTGGCCAGCCGGGACTTGCCGCCCTCGTCGGCCGACATCGACTGGTCGAGCAGCACGGTGACCGCGGGGTCCTGCGCCGGTGCGCTGACCAGGTTGGCCAGCGTCGCCCGCACGCCACCGTCGCCGATCGACAGTGGGGCCGGCAGCGAGGCGAAGTCGACGACGTCGCTCTGCGGCGGGGTGGTGCCATCGGCTCGGAACCCGGCTTCCGCGAGGCTCGCGAGCGCTTCCGGCTTGCGCAGGAATCGGGCGAACTCACTTGCCGCGCTTACCTGTTCCTGGCTCAGCCAGGTGCCTGCCAGCAAGACGGTGGGATAGTCGGCCACCGCGGTCGGCCCGGACGGCAGCCAGGCGGCGAGCTTGTCCTTGGCGTCGGCCTGCGAGCCTCGTTGGAAGATCTGCTGCTCGGTGGCGACCACCGCGTGTACGTCGGCCAAGGCCGGATCGGACGCCTTGAGCAGCGCGTCCATCGCCGTCGACGACTTGTCGTCGGCGAGTTTCGGCTGTCCGGCTCGCAACGTCGCGATGGCGCTGGCCCCCGACGTCGGCGGCTGCCCCTGCGGCGCCGCCGCGGAGGCGACGGACTCGGCGGCCAGATAGGTGGCATCGCTGTCACCCGTCATCGGCAACGCCAGCTTCAGCGATCCCCACCCTGGCAGGTTCATCCCGTCCAGCGACGTGGCGTTGCTCTGCAGGCCGGGCAATGCGCCCCAATTACGTTGTCCCAAAGCGGTCTTCAACTGAGGCCGCATGGCGAGCATTACCGGTGAGGTCACCAGCGAGCGGCTGTCGCTGACGGTCTTCTCGCCGGTCGACGCCTCGAGGCGGGCCTCGGAGATCGAACTGCCGGGAATCCACAGGGCGGGCTGCTCGCCAAGGTCGCCGGGCCATGGGCCGGCGAACCCGTTGATCACCTGGTCGGATTCGGCGGCCTTGACCCCGATCTTGACGCACTTGTCGCCGACGGGTGCCGCGGACTGGCTGTACTTCTCGGCCAGCGGCGTGATCTGGTCGGCGATCGAGGGGTCGACGACCACGGCGACGGCGACCTCGCCGGCCACGCATCGAGCGGCGCCGGCCTGGGAGCGTTCCGAGAGGGCGTCGCCGAAGAATCGCCAGGCGATGACGGCGCCGACCACGACGACGACGGTCACCAGTGCGACGATCACGGAGACGCTGATGCCGCGCCGCTTGGGAGTGATGGCCCGGTGGCTGCCGGTCCACTCGCTGCTTTCCCAATCGCGGCGATTGGGCCCCGCGGGCGTAGCCGCGAACGCGGTGGTGGCGGCCTCCTGCTCCTCGAGATTGGGGTGGTCGCCTTCGTCATAACCGTCGTCATAACCGTCGTCGTAACCGGTTGTGTCGTAACCGGTTTCGTATTCGTCGGCCGGATCGTCACCGGCCGGACGGTCGTCGGTCGTGTAGTCGTCGGCGTATTCGCCCGCGTACGGCGAATCCGGCTGGTCGTCGCCGGCGCCCTGTCCCGCCTCCGAGGAATCCTCTGGGTCGGGAATGCTGTGCCTGCCCATTCCTAACCCCTGTACTCGTTGAGTCTCGTGGTCACCTGAACCCGCCGAAGTCTAGTCACTGGTTGGCGTGACGAGCCTTGAACTCCCGACGGCGGCGATGCAGGATCGGCTCGGTGTAGCCGTTGGGCTGCGCGGCGCCGGCGAGGATCAGCTCCTGGGCCGCCTCGAAGGCGATGCTGGCCTCTGGGTCGGGAGCCATCGGCAGATACGAGGAGTCATCGGCGTTCTGCTCGTCGACCACCACGGCCATCCGTCGCAGGCTGGCCTTGACGTCCTCCTCGGTGATGACGCCGTGCCGCAACCAGTTCGCCAACAGCTGGCTGGAGATCCGCAGGGTGGCGCGGTCCTCCATCAGTGCGACGTCGTGGATGTCGGGCACCTTGGAGCAGCCGACGCCCGCGTCGACCCACCGCACCACGTAGCCGAGGATCGACTGGCAGTTGTTGTCGACCTCTTCGCGGATTTCCTCGGGAGCCCACGCCAGTTCCTTGGACAGCGGGATGGTCAACAGCTCGTCGAGCGTGGTGCGCTTCTTGCCCGCGAGTTCCTTCTGCACCTCGAAGACGTCCACCTGGTGGTAGTGCATGGCGTGCAGGGTCGCTCCGGTCGGCGACGGCACCCACGCGGTGGTGGCGCCGGCCTTGGGTTGGCCGATCTTCTGTTCGACCATGTCGGCCATCAGCTCGGTCATGGCCCACATGCCCTTGCCGATCTGTGCCTTGCCGGACAAACCCGCTGCCAGGCCGACGTCGACGTTCTGGTCTTCGTAGGCCTTGATCCAGGGCTGGCTCTTCATCGCGCCCTTGCGGATCATCGGGCCGGCTTCCATCGAGGTGTGGATCTCGTCGCCGGTGCGGTCGAGGAAGCCGGTGTTGATGAACACCACCCGGTCGGCCGCGGCCTTGATGGCGGCCTTCAGGTTGAGCGTGGTGCGCCGCTCCTCGTCCATGATGCCGACCTTCATGGTGGCCTGGGGAAGACCGAGCACGTCCTCGACGCGGCTGAACAGTTCGCAGGTGAACGCGACCTCGTCCGGGCCGTGCATCTTGGGCTTCACGATGTAGATCGAGCCGGTGCGGCTGTTCAGCAGGGGTCCGTTCTGCTCATCGGCCTTCAGCCCGTGCACGGCGATCAGACCGGTGAACAGCGCGTCCTGGATGCCTTCTGGGACCTCGGAGCCGTCCTCGAACACGATGGCGTCGTTGGTCATCAGATGTCCGACGTTGCGGACGAACAGCAGGCTGCGGCCGGGCAGCGTCAGCTCGGACCCGCCATCGGGGGCGGTGAAGGTCCGGTCCTCGTTGAGCACCCTGGTGAAGGACTTGCCGCCCTTGCTGACCTCTTCGGTCAGGTCGCCACGGTTGAGGCCAAGCCAGTTGCGGTAACCGAGCACCTTGTCGTCGGCGTCGACCGCGGCGACGGAGTCCTCGAAGTCCATGATCGTGGTGACGGCCGACTCCAGCACGACGTCCTTGACGCCCGCCTTGTCGGTCGACCCGACGGGGGAGTCGGCGTCGATCAGGATTTCGACGTGCAGGCCGTTGTGCACCAGCAGGACGGCGGTTGGTGCGTCGGGTTCGCCGAGGTAGCCGGCAAACTCCTCCGGCGTGGCCAATCCCGTCGACAGGTCGTCGCCGAGGGTGACCAACAGCTGGCCGTCCTCGATCAGGAAGCCGGTGGCGTCGACGTAGGAGCCGGACGCCAGGGGCACGGACTCGTCGAGGAACGTGCGGGCGTAGGCGATGACCTTGTCGCCGCGCACCTGGTTGTAACCGCCGCTGCCCTTCTCGGCGCCGTCGTCCTCGGAGATGACGTCGGTGCCGTAGAGCGCGTCGTACAGCGAGCCCCACCGCGCGTTGGAGGCGTTCAGGGCGAACCGGGCGTTGAGAATGGGCACGACCAACTGTGGGCCTGCGGTGCTGGTGATCTCGTCGTCGACGCCGGAGGTGGTGATCGTGAAGTCGTCGGGTTCTGGCTGGAGGTAGCCGATTTCGGTGAGGAACGCCTGGTATTCGGCGGCGTCGAACGGTCCGATGACGCGCTGGCGGTGCCACTTGTCGATCTGCGCCTGCAGTTCGTCTCGGCGCGCAAGCAGATCCTGGTTGACGGGGGCCAGATCGGCGACGACCTTGTCCACGCCCGCCCAGAAGCTGTCGGGGTCTACACCGGTGCCCGGCAGCGCCTCATTGGTGATGAAGTCGTGCAGCACCCGTGCCACTCGCAAGTTTCCGACGGTCACGCGGTCAGTCATGATTTCCTCTCTCAAGCGTCGGTCCAGCTTACCCGTGGCTAAGCGTCAGCCAATCGACCTGCTGCCGCCAACATCTCGTCGCAGCGGCTCAGCAATGCCGCCCGCAACGGTGCCGAACGATCGGCGATGTCACGTTGGCAGCGCACGTACTCGGTGCGGCCTGCCGCGTTCTCGACGGCGATTGGCTCGATCCCGAAGTCGGCCAAATCGTAGGGACTGGCCCGCATGTCGAGCACCCTGGCCCGTGCCGCGAGCTCCAGGCAGTCCATCAGCAACTCCGAGGGCACCAGCGCGCCGAGCTTGTAACACCACTTGTACAAGTCCATGTTGGCGTGCACGCACCCCGGTTGTTCGGTGGCGACCTGGGTTTCGCGGCTCAGCGCCTCGGCGTTGCGGGGCGCGGCGGGCTCGGTGAAGAAGCGGTAGGCGTCGAAGTGGCTGCAGCGCAAAGGAATCGACTCGACAACCTCGTCGGTGCCCGCGGCGCCGAGTCGCAGCGGGACTTGATCGTGCCGCACGTCCGTGGTCCGGTAGACCATGGCCCACTCGTGCAGTCCGAAGCAGTTGAGCCGCGGCGGACGATCGGCGGTGGCGCGGAGCAACTTTGCGATGAAGGCGACGGTGTCGGCGCGTGTGAGCAGATGCGCGTGGCCCACCGTGACACCGGCGCCGGATGTTTCGTAGCCCGCGCGGTCGAGGAACCGGCGAGCCTCCCCGCCGTCGAGTGCGACGCCGAAACCGGGGTGCCAGCGACGCAACTGCCGGGGCCGCAGGCTGTAGTAGCTAAACAGGAAGTCCCAGACCGGGTGCGCCTCGCCCCGCTGAGCCCGCGCCCGGTGCGGCCCGAGGAAGGATTCGGCCCGTTCCACGTGCCTCTGCTCGCGCCCGAACCACTCGGCTTCGGCGAGCAACCGGCGCATGAGGAGCACCTCAGACACGGTGCGTCCCGTCGCGCACCGTCCCCACCAGGTCCTCGACGAGATCCTCCAGCGCCACGACGGCCGTCACCCGGTCGTCGGTGGTGACCAGCGCCAGATGGCTGTTGTCGCGGCGGAGTCGGGTCAGAGCGTCGGGAACCGGCAGCGACGCGGCCAGCCGTGGCAGCGCCCGAACCGTGGCCAGGTCGACGACTGCGTCTGGGTCACTCATCAGTCCGAGCACGTCTTTGATGTGCAGGTATCCGAGGAATGCTCCGGTGCTGTCGGTGACGGGGAAGCGGGAGTAGCCGGTGTCGACGAGCGCCCGTTCGATCGCCGCGACGGTGGGTCCAAGCCCCGGACCCGCGACGGGGACCGCCCTGATGTCGGACAGCGGGATGGCGACGTCGGCCACGACGTGGGTTCGGATCTGCAGCGCGCGCGTCAGCCTGCCGTGTTCCTCGGGGTCGAGCAGGCCCTCCGAGAGCGACTCGGCGATCATCTCCGAGAGCTCCACCGTGGACACCGTGACGTCGAGTTCGTCCTTCGGTTCGACGCCGAAGGAGCGCAGGGTCGTGTTGGCGCACCAGTTGTAGAACGCGATGAACGGCTTGGCCAACCGCATGTAGACCAGGTACGGCGGGATCAACAGCATCGCCGCCGATTCCGGCCCGGCAATGGCGATGTTCTTGGGGACCATCTCGCCGAGCAGCACGTGCAACGTGACGACGACGCCGAGCGCGATGACGAACGACACCGTGTGCAGGATCGTGTCGGGGATGCCAAGGAGGCCGAACGGCACCTCCAGCAGGTGCGCAACGGCGGGTTCGCCGACCCGGCCGAGCAGGATCGAGCAGATGGTGATGCCCAGCTGCGCGCCTGCCAGCATCAGCGACAGCCGCTCACCGGCCCTGATGACGGTGACCGCGCTCTTCTTGCCCTGTTCGGCAAGGGCTTCGAGGCGGTCGCGGCGGGCCGAGATCAGCGCGAACTCGGCGCCGACGAAGAACGCGTTCGCGCCGAGCAGCACCACCGTAAGGAGCACGCCGAAGACGTCGGATCCCATCAGCGTCCCTCCTCCTCGGACTCGCCGCGGCGGCCCAGTTCGGTGAGCTCCAGCAGGTCTATGCGCCGGCCGTCCATCTGGATCACCGTCGCCTGCCAGTGCACGGGGTCGTCCAACGGACCGTCGGGGTCGAACTCGGTGAGTTCGACGGTTTCGCCGGGCTCGGGGATGTGACCAAGCTCTTGGAGGATGAGCCCGCCGATCGTTTCGTAGTCACCCTCCGGCGGCCGGAAGGACGTCGCGCTCTCGACCTCGTCGATGCGCAACAGGCCCGAGATGCGCCAGCCGTTGCGGACCTCGACGACGTCGAGGGTGGCGTCGTCGTGCTCGTCGCGGACGTCGCCGACGATTTCCTCGATGAGGTCTTCGACGGTGACCATGCCCGCGGTGCCGCCGTATTCGTCGACGACCAGCGCGGTCTGCAGCCCGTTGGCGCGGATCTGGGTCATCACGGCGTCACCGTCGAGGCTCGATGGGACGGTGGACACCGGTCGCGCGAGCGCCGCGAGCTGGGTGGTGGCACGGTCGGCGACCGGCACGGTAAATGCCTGCTTGACGTGCACGATGCCGACCGTCTCGTCCAGATCGCCAGCGGTGATGGGGAAGCGCGAGAAGCCGGTCTCGATGGCCTTGAGCACCAGGTCCGCGACGGTGTCGTCGACGTTCAGCGATTCGATCTTGGACCGCGGCGTCATGAGTTCCTCCGCCGACCGTTCGCCGAACTTCAGTGAGCGGTCCACCAGGTCGGCGGTGCTGGCGTCCAGGGAACCGCTGCGCTTGGAGGTGCGCACCAGCGAGACGAGTTCCTGCGGCGAGCGAGCGGACCGCAGTTCCTCGGCGGGCTCGATGCCGAGCCTGCGCAGAATCCAGTTGGCCGTGCCGTTGGTCACCTTGATGGCAGGTGTCAGGAACCGGGAGAACCACCATTGCAGCGGGGCCGCCCAGCGCGCGGTCGGCAACGGTGTGGCGACGGCGAGGTTCTTGGGCACCAGCTCGCCGAAGATCATCGAGACCGACGTGGCGATCAGCAGGGCAAGGCCGAGCGAGATGCCGTCGAGCATGCTCTCGGGCACGCCAATCAGCTTGAGCGGTGCGTGGAGCAGGGTCGCGACGACGGGTTCGGCCAGATAACCGGTGGCCAACGTCGTGATCGAGATGCCGAGCTGGGCGCCGGACAACTGGAATGACAGTGAGCGGTGCGCCTTTTGGACGTAGGCGTCACGCCAACCACCGGACTTGGCGTTGGCTTCGACGGTGCTTCGTTCCAGCGCCGTCAGAGAGAATTCGGCGGCGACGAACAGAGCCGTTCCCGCCGTCAGCAGTAGAAAGGCGAGCAGACTGAGGGCGAGACTCATCGAAGCCACGCACCACGGGCGCCGGGCACCAGGCCCGGCTTCCTACTGGAGGGTTCGGCGTCGGATGGCTCCGAGGAGGCCCGTTCAGGTTCCGGGGCCTCGGCGGGTGCCTGCGGCACGTGTTCCCCTTCGATCGGCGACGAGATGCACCAATCTTAGCGGGGCCGTCGCCATTCAGAACACCGCGGAGGTCACCAGCCCGACGGCAGTGGATGCCCTTCGGCGAAGCCGGCGGCGGACTGTACGCCGAGTACCACCTTGTCGTGCAGTTCCTCCAGCGTCGTCGCGCCGACGTAGGTGCAGGTGCTCCGCACGCCGGAGGTGATGTGGTCGAGGAGGTCCTCCACACCACCACGCGCCGGGTCCAGGCTCATCCGCGAGGTCGAGATGCCCTCCTCGAACAACGCCTTGCGGGCGCGGTCGAACTGGCTGTCGCCCGAGGTTCGGGCCGCGACGGCACGTTTGGACGCCATGCCGTAGCTCTCCTTGTAGAGCCGGTCGTCACGGTCGTACAGCAGGTCGCCCGGCGACTCGTAGGTGCCGGCGAACCAGGAACCGATCATGACGTTGGCGGCGCCGGCGGCCAGGGCCAGTGCGACGTCGCGGGGATGGCGCACGCCGCCGTCGGCCCAGACGTGACCGCCCAATTGCCGTGCGGCGGCTGAACATTCGACGACCGCCGAGAACTGCGGGCGACCGACGCCGGTCATCATCCGTGTGGTGCACATCGCACCGGGGCCGACGCCGACCTTGACGATCGACGCGCCGGCGCTGATCAGGTCACGCGTTCCCTCAGCCGACACCACGTTGCCCGCGGCGAGCGGAAGGCCGAGGTCCAGTGACGACACCGCCTTGATGGCGTCGAGCATCTTGAGCTGGTGGCCGTGGGCGGTGTCGACGACCAGCAGGTCGACGCCGGCTTCGGCCAACGCCTGCGCCTTGGCGGCGACGTCGCCGTTGATGCCGACCGCGGCGGCGATCCGCAGCCGACCGGAGTCGTCGACTGCGGGGGAGTAGATACCCGCTCTGATCGCACCCGTGCGCGTCAGCACCCCGGCAAGGCGGCCGTCGGGACCGGTCATCACGGCCACCCCGACCGGGCTGTGCTCGAGCTTGTCGAACACGGCGCGCGGATCGGTGCCAACCTCCGCGGTGACGAAGTCGACCGTCGCGACGTCGCGAACTCGCGCGAAGCGGTCAACGCCGCGGCACGACGCTTCGGTGACCAGTCCGATCGGCTTGCCGTCGTCGTCGACCACGACGGCGGCACCGTGGGCGCGCTTGTGGATCAGCGCGGTGGCGTCCGAGACCGAATCGTTCGGCGACAGGGTGACGGGCGTGTCGACGACCAGGTCGCGGCTCTTGACGAACTCGACCATCTCGCGAACCGCCGAGGTCGGAAGGTCTTGTGGCAGAACGACGATGCCGCCGCGCCGCGCCACCGTCTCGGCCATCCGGCGGCCCGCCACGGCGGTCATGTTCGCCACCACCACCGGGATCGTGGTGCCAGATCCGTCGGAGGTGGAGAGGTCGACGTCGAACCGGGACGCCACGTCCGAGCGTCCCGGCACGACGAAGACGTCGTTGTAGGTCAGGTCGTAGGGCGGGTGGTGCCCTTCGAGAAACTTCATGACACCTTCCATCCGCGCCGAGTGTGGACTTCATCCACGCCGTTGGTCTTCGATGCGTGGCGAAAGTCCACGTTCGGCGGGTTGATCACGCAGGCGACTCGCTGCGGTCACCGCTCCACTGGGTGTGGAACTTCTTGCTCGGGTCCTCGTCGATGCGTCCGTAGGTGTGAGCGCCGAAGAAGTCGCGCAGTCCCTGAGTGAGCGCCGCGGGGAGCCGCTCGGTGCGCAGCGCGTCGTAGTACGACAGCGCGGAGGCGAATCCGGGGATCGGAATTCCCAGCTCGGTGGCCTTCACCACGACTCGGCGCCAGCTGTCGATGCCTGCCTCGACCGCGTCGCGGAAGTACGGCGCGGCGATAAGGGTCGCCAGCTCGCCGTTCTCGTCGTACGCCTCCTTGATGCGGTTGAGGAACTTCGCACGGATGATGCAGCCGCCACGCCAGATGGTCGCCATGTCACCGAGGGTGATGTCCCAGCCGTATTCGGCGCTGCCCGCCTGAATCTGGTTGAAGCCCTGGGCGTAGGCGATGATCTTCGACGCGTACAGCGCCTTGCTGACGTCGTCGACGAACTGCGCCGCGTCGTCCGGCTTGGCACCGAGGTCCCCGGCGGCAAGCCCGGTGGTGGCCTTGCGCTGGGCGACCGAGCCGGACAGGGCGCGGGCGAACACGGCTTCGGCGATGCCGGTGACCGGCACCCCGAGGTCGAGGGCCGACTTGACCGTCCAGCGGCCGGTGCCCTTCTGCTCTGCCTCGTCGAGGATGACGTCGACCAGCGGCTTGCCGGTTTTGGCGTCGACCTGCTTGAGCACCTCGGCGGTGATCTCGATCAGGTAGCTGTCCAGGTCGCCCTTGTTCCATTCGGCGAAGATGTCGGCGATCTCGGGGGCGGTCTTGCCGAGTCCGTCGCGCAGCAGCTGGTAGGCCTCGCCGATGAGCTGCATGTCGGAGTACTCGATGCCGTTGTGCACCATCTTGACGAAGTGTCCCGCCCCGTCGGGGCCGATGTGCGTGCAGCACGGGACGCCGTCGACGTGGGCGGAGATCTCCTCGAGCAGCGGGCCGAGTGACGTGTAGGACTCGACGGGACCGCCGGGCATGATCGACGGCCCGTTGAGTGCGCCCTCCTCGCCGCCGGAGATGCCCGCGCCGACGTAGTGCAGACCGCGCTCACGGATGGCCCTCTCGCGGCGGATGGTGTCGGTGAAGAGGGAGTTGCCGCCATCGATGATGATGTCGCCCTCCTCCATCGCGTCGGCGAGCTCGTTGATCACCGCGTCGGTGGGATCGCCGGCCTTGACCATGATCAGGACCCGGCGCGGCTTCTCAAGCGTCGCAAGGAATTCCGGGATGGTGTTGCCGCGCACGAAGTTGCCCTCGGAACCGTGTGCCTCGAGCAGTGCGTCGATCTTGGCGGTGGTTCGGTTGTGCAGCGCGACGGTGTACCCGTGGTGGGCGAAGTTGCGCGCGATGTTGGATCCCATCACCGCGAGGCCGGTGACGCCGATCTGAGCTGTTCCGGTGGTTGCAGGTGATTCCGACGAGCTCACGGGCGGCCTTTCATTGGGGGGATCGAACACGACTTCCGACAGCTGAATCTAGCTGGTGATCAAGCGTTGTAGCTCGGTGAGCCAGGGGACTGCGAGCGCGACGGTGGGCACGACGAGGAGTGCGACGGCGGTGACGTAGGCCGCGACGGCGAGAGGGACGCTGTTGGGCTTGCCGCACAGGCGGCGTACCCGCGTCACGGTGTGCGGACCGCCCGCGGCGAGCGCGCCGGACGGGGCGTGGCTCGACGCGCAGGCCACCAGGGCCCTGGCCAGCGGCGTCGGGCCTGCCGTCCGCACCGCGGCGTCGTCGGCGAGAAGTTCGATGAGCAACCGGACCGCGTCGAGCGCGTTGGCGCTGCGGACGAAGCGGGGGAAGGCGGCGTGGACGGCGGTGAACATCTCGAGCACCAGATCGTGGCGGGCCCGTAGGTGCGCGTGTTCGTGGCTGAGGATGGCCGCCATCTCCGACTCCGACAGCGCACTCAGTGTGCCCTCGCTGACGACGACGCGGCTGCGGACACCGGGCAGGCAGTAGGCCAGCGGTTGGGAGACGTCGAGGATGCGAAGTGCGTGGGACCGTCCGTGGCATCTGCCGACGAGGTCGACGACCATCCGGTGATGCGCTCGCCGCCGCCTGGTGGCGATCGCCACCTGGACGATGGCCACGACGAGGCGGGCGCCGATCAGCAGGGTGACTGCAAAGACCACGACGTAGAGCAGCCACAGCGGCCAGCCAAGGACCTTGATCTCACTGGTGATCGTGGCGGTGGGTCTGCCGTCGGGACCCGGGACGAAAAGCCTGCTGGCGATCGCGATGCCGGCACTGAATGCCGACAGCACCGCGGCCAGCGCGATCGACTGCCACAGCACCACCGCGGCGCGGGGCGCCCGCAGCGGCCAGGACGAACGCGCCAACAACGCTGGCACTGGTCCAATGAGGAGCAGCGCGACTACGGCGAAGGCCAGCGCGGACACACTGTCAGTGTCCCTCAGGCGGTACCCGGATTGCCAGCGGCTGCGCCAGAACGGTCCTTGGCCTCGAGTTCGGCCAGCGCACGTCGCAACGCGGCGGCCTCGTCGGCGCCCACCCGTTCGACGAAATGCACCAGCGCGGCCTCGCGACTGCCGGAGTCCGATGCCTGGTCGAGGGCGTCGACCATGAGTCCTGCGACCAGTTCGTCGCGGCCGTTGGTCGGTGCGTAGCGGTGTGCTCTGTCGTCGCGGTGCTGGACGACGAGGTTCTTCTTGGCGAGGCGCTGGAGGACGGTCATGATCGTCGTGTAGGCCAGGTCTCGCCGCGCCGCCAGTGCTTCGTGCACCTGGCGGACGGTTTGGGGTTCGCGCGATGACCAGAGGTGGTCCATCACTTCGCGTTCGAGTTCCCCGAGTCGCGTTTGTTTGGCCATGTTTCGTTCACTCTCCTGAGCAATGGGATCAGGGTACTACGCGCTTACTACCGTGTGTCGTATGAGCCGCGGGGCGCCGTTGCCCATTCCCGTCTGTGAGTCGGGTCACTAGGGGTTTCTCTGTTCGTCACTCTCACTATAGTAAGGCTAACCTAACTGTAGGAGGTGCCCATGACCGTCGTGGTAGACGACCCACTCATTGCACGGATGGTGATCGACAGGCCGCTGCCGCTTCACGAGTCCAGCCAGCGCCTACGCGCGCTCTATCCGGAATCCCCGCGGGTGTACGGGGTCGCCGTCATGCGCGACCTGTCCCGGCGGAGATGGTGGCCGCTGACCGACGCGCTGTCCACCGACCGGCTTCGGGAGATGTACGACGCGGCAGCCGCCGAGACGGACAACACCGTCGCGGTCGCCCACCAGCTCGCCGCGACGCTGGCGCACGTCGTGATCGGGCGCGTGGTGCCCCTGCTGGCGCTCGAGGGCAGGGCGTGGGACACCGGACTGGAAAACCTGTGGGTGCACGTGGACTCGGAAGGCGCCATCGACTGGGTCGGCGTCGTCGACCCCACGCTGCGGGCACTTCCCGACGACGCGCACTTCCGAGGGGGCGCGCATGCCGCCGTCGACCGGATCGTCGCGCTCCCGAACGAGGCGGCGTTGACGACGTGGGTGGCCCACCGCAGCCACCGCACGCTCGAGCCGCTGTTCGCCAGGCTGGCGGAGGTCAGCGACGGTGCGATGTCCATGGCAGCCATGTGGCACGTCGTCGGCACCGCCGTCGTCAGCGCGGCCACCCAGGTCCCGCTGCTCGCCGGTACCAGCGAGTTGACGAGCATGCGGCGCGGTCAGGCAGTCCTCGACGCACTGGTCGGCTTCGGAGCGCCGGTTCGGGGCGTTCGACGCGCCTGTGTGGGGAAGGCCTTGCTAAATTAGGGAAGCCTTGCCTATGCTGTAGTCACGCACGAACACAACTTCAAAAGACCACCGGACCGCCGCGGAATCCTGAGGGCTGCAGAGATCCCCGGTCCATTCGAGGGTGGGCCCCGCGCACGTTTCGTGCGCGGGGCCCACCCGTTTTTCCGGGGTACGTGCCCTGGCGGCATCCGCGAGCGTGTAGACAATTCTCTTGTGACGACTTGGATGCCCAACGGCGTGGGTGGATTCGACGACGAGATCGGCCTCACCTACTTGGACGTGACGCCCGACGGTGCGAAGGCCCAGCTGACCATCGACGCGAGGCATCTCCAACCGCACGGCATCGTGCACGGCGGGGTCTACTGCGCCATCGTCGAGAGCGTGGCCAGCATGTCGGCGGCGGCCTGGCTGCAGACCAAGGGCGCCGGAAGCAACGTCGTCGGAGTGAACAACAACACCGACTTCCTGCGCGCGATCACTGCGGGCATGGTCACCGCGGTGTCCACCCCCATCCACCGGGGTCGGCGTCAGCAGATCTGGCTCATCGAGATCACCGACACCAACGACAAGCTGGTCGCCCGCGGCCAGGTGCGTCTGCAGAACCTGCCCACCGAGGCCTAGAACCGCGGCACGCGCAGACGCCGTCCGCGCGTGCGCTGCTGAGCGCCGCTTCCCGTGGCAGGATCGCGACCTATGCGCCTGTCACCGCACGAGCAGGATCGACTGCTCATCTCCTACGCGGCCGAACTGGCCCGCCGCCGTCAGGCGCGCGGTCTGCGGCTGAACCATCCCGAAGCGGTCGCGCTCATCACCGACCACATCCTCGAGGGCGCCCGCGACGGCCGAACCGTCGCCGATCTGATGAACAGCGGGCGTGAGGTGCTCAGCCGTGACGACGTCATGGACGGCGTGCCCGAGATGCTGTACGACGTTCAGGCCGAGGCCACCTTCCCGGACGGCACCAAGCTCGTCACCGTCCACCACCCGATCTCCTGAGGCGGGAGATGAGCGCTTGCGCGAAGAGCAGAAGGCAGCAGATGAGCGCTTGCGCGAAGAGCAGAAGGCAGCAGATGAGCGCTTGCGCGAAGAGCAGAGGGCACCAGTGATTCCAGGCGAAATTCTGTACGGCGACGGTGACATCACGATCAACGACGGTGCCGAGAGGCTCGAACTCACCGTCGTCAACACCGGCGACCGCCCCGTGCAGGTCGGCAGCCACGTCCACCTGCCGCAGTCGAATGCTGCGCTCGAGTTCGACCGCGTCGCCGCCCACGGCCACCGTCTAGACATCCCCGCCGGTACGGCGGTGCGCTTCGAACCCGGTATTTCCCAAGACGTTTCGCTGGTGCCGCTGGCCGGCACCCGTGAGGTCTACGGATTGTCCCTGAACCCACCAGGAAAGCTGGATACGTGAGCGACCTTTCGCGGAGTCGTTACGCCGCGCTCTTCGGCCCCACCACGGGCGACCGGATCCGACTGGCCGACACCGATCTGTTCGTCGAGATCACCGAGGACCGCAGTGGCGGTCCTGGGCGAGCGGGTGACGAAGCCGTCTTCGGTGGCGGCAAGGTGCTTCGGGAGTCCATGGGCCAATCGAGGGCAACCAGGGCCGACGGCGCCCCCGACACCGTCATCACCGGAGCGGTGATCGTCGACTACTGGGGAATCATCAAGGCCGACATCGGCATTCGTGACGGCCGCATCACCGCCATCGGCAAGGCCGGCAACCCCGACATCATGTCCGGCGTTCATCCCGACCTGGTGGTGGGACCGTCCACCGAGATCATCGCAGGCAACGGCCGCATCCTCACCGCGGGCGCCATCGACTGTCACGTCCACCTGATCTGCCCGCAGATCATGGAGGAGGCCCTCGGCGGCGGCATCACCACGATCGTCGCGGGCGGCACCGGGCCCGCGGAGGGCAGCAAGGCCACCACCGTGACGCCGGGGTCCTGGCACATGGCGCGCATGCTCGAGGCGCTCGACCACTGGCCGCTGAACGTGCTGCTGCTCGGCAAGGGAAACACCGTCAACCCGGACGCCATGTGGGAGCAACTACGCGGCGGCGCAGCCGGATTCAAGCTTCACGAGGACTGGGGCACAACGCCCGCCGCCATCGACGCCTGCCTGACCGTCGCCGAAGCCGCTGGCGTGCAGGTCAACCTGCACTCCGACACCCTCAACGAGGCAGGTTTCGTCGAAGACACCCTGGCCGCGATCAACGGCCGCGGCATCCACGCCTATCACACCGAGGGGGCCGGCGGCGGCCACGCACCCGACATCATCACGGTGGTCTCACACGCCAACGTGCTGCCCAGTTCGACCAACCCGACGCGGCCGCACACCGTCAACACCCTCGACGAGCACCTCGACATGCTGATGGTGTGCCACCACCTGAACCCAAGTGTCCCAGAGGATCTCGCCTTCGCCGAGAGCCGGATCCGCCCGTCGACGATCGCCGCGGAGGACCTTCTGCACGACATCGGGGCGATCTCGATGATCGGCAGCGACGCCCAAGCCATGGGCCGCATCGGCGAAGTGGTGCTGCGCACCTGGCAGACGGCGCACGTGATGAAGAAGCGCCGCGGCGCCCTCGAGGGTGACGGTGCGGCAGACAACAACCGGGTCCGCCGCTACGTCGCGAAGTACACCATCTGCCCGGCGATCGCCCACGGCGTCGACCACGAGATCGGCTCGGTCGAAGTGGGAAAGCTCGCCGACCTGGTGCTCTGGGAACCGGCCTTCTTCGGGGTCCGCCCGCATGCCGTCATCAAGGGCGGCATGATCGCGTGGGCGGCGATGGGGGACGCAAACGCGTCGATCCCCACGCCGCAGCCCGTGTTGCCGCGACCGATGTTCGGTGCCGCGCCCGCCGCGGCGGCCGCGACGTCTGTGCACTTCGTGTCGCCCCAGGCGATCGACGACGGCCTCGCCGATCGGCTGGCCGTCAACCGGCGACTCGTCCCCGTGCGTGACGTGCGCAAGATAGGCAAGGCCGACATGCCGCTCAACGACGCATTGCCGCGCATCGAGGTCGACCCCGACACCTTCACCGTGACCATCGACGGTGACGTCTGGGCCGAGCAGCCCGCCGTGGAACTGCCGATGGCGCAGAGATACTTCCTGTTCTGAGATGTCGAATCTGTCGACCCTGCTGATCCTCGCCGACTCGCGGCTGCCCACCGGGGGGCACGTTCACTCCGGTGGTGTCGAAGAGGCGATCACCAGCGGGCTGGTCGTCGACGTGGTCACGCTGCGCGCCTTCCTCCGTCGGCGCATCCGCACCAGCGGACTGGTCACGGCGTCCATCGCCGCAGCCGTGCACGAGGGTGCACTGGGCTTCACCGCCGCCGATCTCGAAACCGACGCGCGCACACCGGCTCCCGCCGCGCGCAGCGCGTCACGGGCCCAGGGCAGGGGACTGGTCCGGCTGGCTCGCCGGGTGTGGCCGGAGCGGGATTGGGTCGCCGTCGGCACCAAGCCGCACCTCGCCGTCGCGGCAGGCGCCGTCGGCGCGGCCAGCGGACTGCTGCCCGAACAGACCGCCGTCTCGGTGGTCTACACGACGATGACGGGGTCGGCCACGGCCGCGCAGCGACTGCTTGCGCTGGACCCCGGCGACGTCGCCGCTCTCACGTTCGAACTGTCGTCGCTGTGCGACCAGACCGCGGCCGACGCCGCGAAGGAACTTGCCGACCTCTCCGACCCGCTGCTCGACGTGCTAGCCCAGCGTCACGCCGAACGTGACCGACCGTTGTTCGTCTCCTGAAAGGTCTTCCATGCCACCACATCTGCTCGACGGCGAACCCCACGCTCACGTGGAGCGGCCCCGCCGCGTCCGGCACGCGGGGGAGCCGCTGCGCATCGGGATCGGGGGACCGGTGGGCTCCGGCAAGACCGCTCTGGTGGCCGCGCTGTGCCGGCAACTGCGCAACGAGCTGTCCCTCGCGGTGCTGACCAACGACATCTACACCACCGAGGACGCCGACTTCCTGCGCCGCAACGCCGTGCTTCCCGACGAACGGATCGCCGCCGTGCAGACCGGCGGCTGCCCGCACACCGCGATCCGCGACGACATCACCGCGAACCTCGACGCGATCGACGACCTGATCGCAGGTAACCCGAAGCTCGACCTGATCCTCGTCGAGTCGGGCGGAGACAATCTGACCGCGACCTTCTCCTCCGGGTTGGTCGACGTGCAGATCTTCGTCGTCGACGTGGCGGGCGGCGACAAGGTGCCCCGCAAGGGCGGCCCCGGCGTGACGTTCTCGGATCTGTTGGTAATCAACAAGACCGACCTGGCTCCGATGGTCGGCGCCGACCTCGACGTGATGCGCCGCGATGCCGCGATGGTCCGTGGCGAGCGTCCGTTCGTGTTGATCTCGCTGACCGAGGATCCGGCGGCGACGCTGGTTCTCGACTGGGTGCATCAGCAATTGCGCGTCCCGGTCTAAAGCAGATGATCTCGGAGGTCCTGATCGTCGCGTCCCCCGGCCGCGCGCCACGCATCGAGTGCCTCGGCGGGGTCGCGGGTCGCCGCACCGAGACCGACACCGTGCATCTGGTCTCGGCGGCGGCGACGCCGCTGGGCGGGGACACAATGAGGTTCCGGGTGGTGGTCGAAACCGGAGCGGTCCTGCGCGTGCGCAGTGCCGCGGCCACGATGGCGATGCCTGGCACGGTGACCATGGAGTCCAGGGCGTGTTGGGATCTCGAGGTCGACGGCGTGCTCGATCTCGATCCGCAGCCGACCATCGTGGCCGGATCCGCGAGGCACGTGACGTCGACCCGGCTGACGCTCGGCGACCACGGCCGGGTGCGCCTGCGCGAGCGCGTACAGATCGGCAGATCGAATGAGCGCCAAGGCTTTTGGTCGGGTTCCGTGCACGCAGACACCGACGGCGGGCCGCTGCTACGGCACCGCGTCGAGCTCGGCGCCGGTTCGGTGACCGACGACGAACTCGGCGCGCCACGCGCCTGCGTCAGCGAACTGCGGTACCCAGAAGCCACGTTCGAGGCCAAGGGCACGACGCTCGAACTCGCCGCGGGCGGGTGCCTCGCGACCTGGCAGGGCGACCGGTTGCGCTAGCTGGCGGCCTTTTCTGTCTCTCGCATCGAGGCCGCCATGTCCTCGAGTTGCTCGAGCCGCGTTCTGGCATAGGCCTGCTGCTCGGTGATGGTCAGCTGACCGCGCTCCCGACTGAGGAACGTGACGGCCCACGACATCAGGGTGGCCACCTTCGTCTTGAAGCCCACCAGGTAGATCAGGTGGAGGCCAAGCCATGCCAGCCACGCGATGAAGCCGCCGAACTCGAGCTTGCCGACCTGTGCGACGGCGTTGTACTTGGAGACCGTCGCCATCGAGCCCTTGTCGAAGTAGCTGAACGGTTCGCGGGGCTTGGGGATCGTGCCGTGCTCGCGCGCGTTGGACTCGTTCTGGATGATCTTGGCGACGTACTTGGCGCCCTGGATGGCACCTTGCGCCATGCCGGGCACGCCTTCGACGAAGGCCATGTCGCCGATGACGAACACGTTCGGGTGGCCGGGAATCGACAGATCGGGGAGCACCTTCACGCGGCCGGCGCGGTCGATCTCGGTCTCTGACTGCTCGGCGAGGTCGCGGCCCAGCGGGCTGGCCTGCACACCGGCGGACCACACCTTGCAGGCCGCCTCGATGCGCCGAATGGTGCCGTCGGCGTCCTTGACGGTGATGCCGTTGCGGTCGACGTCGGTGACCATGGCGTTCAGCTGGACCTCGACGCCCATCTTCTCGAGACGCGCCTGCGCCTTGAGGCCGAGTTTCTTGCCCATCGGGGGAAGTACCGCCGGCGCGGCGTCCAAGAGGATGACGTGCGCTTCGGTGGGGTCGATGTGCCGGAAGCTGCCCTTCAGGGTCTGGTCGGCAAGTTCCTGAATCTGCCCGGCCATCTCGACACCGGTCGGGCCCGCGCCGACGACCACGAAGGTCAGCAGCTTCTTGCGGCGCTCGGGGTCGCTGGAGCGTTCGGCCTGCTCGAATGCGCCGAGGATGCGGCCGCGGAGTTCCAGCGCGTCGTCGATGGACTTCATGCCGGGGGCGAACTCGGCGAAGTGGTCGTTGCCGAAGTACGACTGGCCCGCGCCAGCTGCGATGACGAGGCTGTCATACGGCGTCACGTAGTCGTGGCCGAGCAGCTCGGAGGTCACCGTCTTGGCTTCGAGGTCGACGTGGGTGACGTCGCCGAGCAGCACCTGGGCGTTCTCCTGCTTGCGCAGGATCAGACGCGTGGGCGGGGCGATCTCGCCTTCGGAGATGATGCCGGTGGCCACCTGGTAGAGCAGGGGCTGGAAGAGGTGATGCGTCGTGCGGGCGATCAGCTTGACGTCGACGTCGGCCCTCTTGAGCTTCTGGGCGGTGTTGAGACCGCCGAACCCAGAACCGATGATGACGACCTTATGCCGATCCGTTGCCGTAGCTCCGGGGTGGCTCATTGCTGCTCCTCGCGTGCGAAAACCTGTCCAGTACAACCTCTAGGTTAGTCGGACCCGTTCCCCGGAGTGCGGTGAGATAACCCACCGCACTCCGCGGACACGTGTGGTCTTCGCTCCGTACCCCTGCCGTTTACCCGTTGAGCAGCGGCTTGAGCAGCTCGCCGACGGCGGTGACCTGGCCGGGGTGGTACCCGTCGATGCTGGTGACGGGGCTGAGGATGACACCGTCGACGCCGGCGTCGAGCACCTTCTCCTTCACCTGCTCGGCGACCTGCTCGGGGCTGCCGTAGACCGCCTGCTGCCGGAAGTCCTCCGGAATGAATTCGGCGGTGACGCCCTCGCCGATGATCGCGACGACGAGCATGCTGGTTTCGAGCGTCGCCGGATCCCGGTCGATCTTCTCGCAGTTCTCCTTGACCACCTGGAGCTTGCGGGGGAGCTCGTCGAAGCCGGCGATGATGTTGAGGTGGTCGAAGTGCTTGGCGGCCAACGGAATCGTCTTCTTCTCGCCGCTGCCGCCGATCATCAGCGGAATGTGGTCCCGGAAGCGTGGCTCGGCCATCGCCTCTTGGGTCTTGTAGTACTTGCCGGAGAACGTCGGCCGCTCACCCTCGAGCATGGGCAGGATGATCTGCAGCGCTTCACCGAGGCGGTTGAACCGGTCGGTGAAGGTGCCGAAGTCATAGCCCAGCGAGTCGTGCTCGAGTTCGAACCAGCCGGTGCCGATGCCGAGGATCGCGCGGCCCTGGCTGATGACGTCGAGCGTGGTGATCGCCTTCGCGAGCAGCGTCGGGTTGCGGTAGGTGTTGCCGGTGACGAGGGTGCCGAGCTGAACGCTCTTGGTGGACGCCGCCAGGGCGCCGAGGGCGGTGTAGGCCTCGAGCATGGGCTGGTCGGGCGTGCCAAGTCCGGGCAGTTGGTAAAAGTGGTCCATCACGAAGACGGAGTCGAAGCCGGCGGCCTCGGCTTCCTGCGCCTGGGCGATCACCGTGGGAAAGAGCTGCTCGATACCGGTGCCGTAGGAAAAGTTGGGGATTTGAAGTCCGAGTCGAATGGTCACCTGTGTGACCCTAACCACGCCAACCGGAACGGGAACCCCGTTTCGCTGTGGGCTGACGCCGGAATAAATCCGAGGTCAGGAGAAGCTGGCGAGAGCCCCGTGGCTGACGTGCAACGTCTGCCCGGTGATGTGGCGTGCCGCAGGTGTGGTCAGGAACAACGCCAACCGGGTGATCTCCGCGGCGATCGACGGTGACGCGCTTGCGATGCCGTCGTACCCGGGCTCGGCGCCCCGTCCCGACGCGATCGCGTTGAGCGTGATGCCCCGGATCCCGAAGTGGGTCGCTTGTCCCGCAGTCCAGTTGGACAACGCGGCCTTGATGGCTGCTTCGGGGCTGCCCTCGGTGGCGTTGTCGCCGACGACGTTGACAATCGAGCCGCCCGAGCGCAGATGGTCGCCGAGGATTTGCACGGTCAACACTGCCGACAACACGGTGGTGTCCAGCGCCGTCCGCCACGCAGCAGCACGCTCGGACAGCGAGTAGGTGCGGGGGTCGCCGCCATCCCAGCGGTGCGCTGGCACGTTGACGATCGTGTCGAGGTGATGGGGGAACTGGCTGCGGGCCTCTTCGAGGCTGGCCGGGTCGGTGTTGTCGAAGACGATCGAGTCGACGTCGAGCTCCTTGGCGGCGACCTCGAGCTCGTCGCGCCGTGAGCCCGCTATGACGACCTGGTGCCCCGCGTCGCGGAATCCCTCGGCGATGATGCGCCCCAGTTCGGTGTCACCACCGGTAAGCAGCACGTCCATCATCCCGACCTCCTCGTGTTCGACGCTGAACCCAGCGAGTCGCCGATCATGTTACTGGACAGTAGCTTCTGGACGAAACTCGACTCGCGTGCAACGGCTGACTTCGGACATCGCCGTCAAAACGGAAAGCGTCGATGCATCCCGCCCGGTAACGGCGGCCGCCGCGATCACGATCAATCCAGAGCAGACACCCGCGCACCGCGCGGGCGCTGCGCCGTGCCCGCACGCGCTCAGCAATCTGCAGTATGTGCCCCCGCCACGCGGTTTCGTTGCACAGCAATCTCCAAGTTTGGCACTTCATTCGCAACTCACACTTGCGTCACGGCCGTAACACGGTAGTTTCTTCCTCATGCTGCACCCTCCTCGACGCAGGCGCTTCCGCAAGGCTCTGGCCGCGGCCGCCCTTGCCGGCCTCACTGCCGCGACAGTCGTACTTCCCGGCACCGTGGCTCACGCCGATCCCGTTCCGGCCCCCGAGCCGGTTCCGGCCCCGGCGCCCGCCCCGGCGCCTGCGCCCCTGCCGGCCCCCGCTCCCGTGCCTGCTCCTGCGCCGGCCCCGGTGGATCCGAACGCACCGCCACCGCCGCCCGCCGATCCCAACGCCGCGCCGCCGGTGGATCCCAACGTGCCGCCCGCACCGCCACCAGAGCCAGGCCGCGTCGACAACGCCGCCGGCGGCTTCAGTTACGTCGTTCCCGCCGGCTGGAAGGTCTCGGACAACACGCAGCTGTCGTACGGACAGGCCCTGCTCACCAAGGTCCCCGAGGCGGGCGCTGAGGCACCGTCGGACACCAGCGTCCTGCTCGGTCGTCTCGACCTGAAGCTCTTCGCCGGCGCCGAGACCGACAACGCGAAGGCCGCCACCAGGTTGGCGTCCGACATGGGCGAGTTCTTCATGCCGTTCGCCGGCACCCGTCAGGGCCAGGAAGCTGGCCCACTCGACGCGGCCGGGCTGCCCGGCGCGTTCTCTTCATACGAGGTCAAGTTCACCGACCCGGCCAAGCCGAACGGTCAGATCTGGGCCGGCGTCGTCGGTGACGTCCCACCCCCGGGAGCGCCCCGCGGTCAGCGGACTCCCGAGCGCTGGTTCGTCGTGTGGCTGGGTTCGGCGAACCACCCCGTCGACAAGGGTGCCGCTGCGACGCTCGCACAGTCGATCCGCTCGTTCACCCCGCCGCCACCACCGCCGCCGCCTGCGCCGGATCCCAACGCACCCGCGCCTGATCCCAACGCGCCGCCGGCCCGTCCCGGCGTCGGCGTCCCCGTCCCCGTGACGGACGCGCCTCCCGGAATGATGCCGGCCGGCTGACCCGACGATCGACGGACGACCGTGCACATTTCGTGCGTCTAATCGTTATCGTCGGCGGGTAGACCGGTAGCTGGCCCGGCGACGTCGCCGGACCAGTTCGGCTACTGGCAGGAGTTCGTCATGGACGTGGTCGCGGCAACGGCGTTTCTCGCCGAACGATCCAGCACGCTCACCAGCGTGGGATGGATCGGATACATCATCATTGGCGCCCTCGCGGGCTGGATCGCCGGCAAGATCGTCAAGGGCGGCGGCTCGGGCATTCTGCTCAACATCGTCATCGGCATCGTCGGCGCGCTGATCGGCGGGTTCCTTCTGAGCTTCGTCGTCGACACCGCGGCGGGCGGATGGTGGTTCACGCTCTTCACCGCAGTCCTCGGTTCGGTGATCCTGCTGGCCATCGTGGGGGCGGTCCGCAAGAGGTAGCCGCGGTCTGATTGCCCCCGCCAGCGGCGGGGCCTAGGTGGAGAGGTGCCAGACCGCAGCCGCGGCAAGTGCGCCAAGGCCGTTGAGCGACCAGTGCAACGCGATCGGCGCGATCAGGCTGCCGCTTCGCCTGCGCAGCCACGTGAAGACGAATCCGGCCGCACCAGTGGCGATCACGGCCATCACGATCCCTGCGACCATGCCGAGGACGCCTGAGCCGAACAGATCGGTGAAGCCGACATTGCTACTGGTCAAGCCGAACGACGTGGCGATGTGCCACATGCCGAACAGGACCGAACCCGCGGCGGCGACTCCCCGGAAACCCCAGGCCCGGTCGAGTGCGCCGTGCAGCACCCCGCGGAACGCGAGCTCCTCGGGGATCACCGTTTGCAGCGGAATGATGATCATCGACGCGAGCAGCGCCCCGGACATGGTGGCGTAGTGGTCGTTCATGAACATCGGACGGGTCCACGGGAGCAGTGCTCCGACGCCGATGACCGTCCCGACCAGGGCTACGGCGCCGACGGCGTACCAGGCACCGGAGCGCCAATGGTCACGGCCGAGCCCGAGCTCCGTCCAGCCCAAGCCTCTCGAGCGCACCAGCAGCACGAGGCCGATCGCGGCTGCCGGAACCACGACGACGTTGGCGAGAGGGGTGGTGAAGTGTGCGAGGAGGTTCGTCATGATCAGCACGACCACCACGACGCCGACGTCGACGTACACCCGGAAGTGATGCAGGGCCGCCAGCTGACCGATCAGCGGGTGGGGCGGCGCTTCGGCCGTTGCGACGTCGGACATAACCCGCTGAGCATACGTGAGCAGCCCATGTCTGCAGGTCAATGCCGGTTTCTTGCAGTTGCCACCGTCGGACGCCGACCCGGCCCGTGCGGCCACCGGCTGCTGAACGATACTGATCCGCATGCTTGACACGTGTCAGCTTTTGTCGTCGACGAGGGTGCTGGACCTCGGCGGCCCGGATTCGGACGGTGTCGGCAGAATCTTCGCCGACCTCGGAGCCGACGTGCTCGTGGTCGAGACGCCGGGCGGGGCGCCACATCGAGTGGCCCGGCCGACCGTGGCGGGGGCGTCGGTCGCCTTTGCCCTGAACAACGCGAACAAGCGCAGCATCGTGCTCGACCCCGCCGACGCGGGCGACCGCGAGCGCTTCGCCGACGTGGTCGCCACCGCCGACATCCTGGTCGACGGCGGGGGAGCGGGCGGCGCGTCGGCCTACGGGCCGTCGGTCTCGGACCTGGCGGAGCAGCACCCGCACCTCGTCGCGCTCGAGATCACCGACTTCGGGACGACGGGTCCACACGCGGGCTGGCTGGGCACCGACTCCGTGTTCTATGCGATGTCGACGGCGTTGTCGCGGTCTGGTCCGACGGTGGGCCGTCCCGTCCTGCCGCCCTCCGGGCTGGCCTCCTCGACGGCCGCGGTTCAGGCGGCCTGGGTGGCCCTCGTCGCGTATTACCACCGATTGCGTTCCGGCAGCGGCGACTACGTCGACTTCTCGCGCTACGAAGCCGTCGTCCAATGCCTCGATCCACCATTCGGGTCGGAGGGGCAGGCGGCCGTCGGGAAGAAGAAGTCCGGCGAGCTGTGGCGGGGACGCCCCCGCAACCAGCAGATCTACCCGACCTTCCCGTGCCGCGACGGGTTCGTCAGGATCTGTCTGCTGTCGGCGCGGCAATGGCACGGCATGCGGGCCTGGCTCGGCGAACCAGAGCAGTTCGCCGATCCGAAGTTCGAGACGATCATCGCCCGCTTCCTGGCGTCGGCGGAACTCAACGCCGCGATCGGGGAGTTGTTCGCTCCGCAGACGATGGACGCCCTCGTCGCCGAGGGGCAGCGTCGAGGCGTGCCGATCGCCGCCGTGTTCACCCCAGCGGAAGCGTTGGCCTCGGAGCACTTTCAGTCCGTCGGCGCGCTGACCGACGTCGAGATCGGCGCCGGCACGGCGCTGTCCGTGCCGGCCGGTGTGTTCGTGGTCGACGGGCGGCGGGCCGGAATCGCGCGACCCAGCCCGCAGCCGGGAGACGGCGACGCCGGCTGGTTGGAGACCGTCCGCCCGACGGGTGCGCCGACCGTCGAGCCGGGCCGCCAGCCGTTCGAGGGGCTGCGTGTGCTCGACCTCGGGGTCATCGTCGCGGGCGGTGAACTCGGTCGGCTGTTCGCCGACCACGGCGCCGAGGTGATCAAGGTGGAGAGCGCGGCGTACCCCGACGGCCTTCGCCAGACCCCGCCCGGGCAACCGATGAGCAGGTCGTGGGCGTTGACCCATCGCAACGAGTCCAGCCTCGGACTGGATCTACGCTCCCCGGAGGGAGCCTCGCTCTTTCGGCGCCTGGTGTCGGCCTCCGACGCGGTGTTCGCCAACTTCAAGCCGGGAACGCTTGCAGCCCTTGGGTTCTCCCACGACGAGCTGGCAAAGGTCCATCCACGCGTCGTGCTGGCCGAGAGCAGCGCGTTTGGCGCGACCGGGCCGTGGAGCGATCGAATGGGCTACGGCCCGCTGGTGCGGGCCACCACCGGTGTCAGCCGGCTGTGGACCTCGGACGATCCCGAGGACACCGGGTTCTACGACTCGACGACCATCTTTCCCGACCACGTCGTCGCGCGGATCACGGCGATCGCCACCCTTGCCGCCTTGATCGACCGGGGTGATTCCGGTGCGCACGTGCACGTCTCGCAGGCCGAAGCCGCCGTCAACCAGCTCGCCACGTCCTACGTCACCGACACCGCCAGGGCAGCCGGGCTGGCCGTCGTCGACGACGACGCGCTGCACGCCGTGTACCCGTGTGGGGGTGACGACGAGTGGTGTGTGATCTCCGTGCGCTCGGACGCCGACCGGACGTCGTTGGCGGAGGTTCTCGGTGTGACCGAGCTGCCCTCTGCAGCAGACGAATTCGTCGACCTGGTGGGACGGTGGACGATTGTCAGGAACAAGGCCGAGGTGGTCGAGGCGGTGCAGGCGGCAGGTGTTCCCGCCGGACCGATGAACCGCGCGGTGGACGTCCTCGCCGATCCGCAGCTCGTCTTCCGCGGCCTGTACGCCGACATGGTGCATCCGCTGTTCGCGGCACCCATGTCGAGCGAGACCCACCCCGCGCCGTTCCGGCGGATCCCCGATGCGCCAATGCGGCCCGCGCCGATGCCGGGCGAACACACTCGACGGGTCGTCGGCGAGGTGCTCGACCTCGACGCGACCGAGACCGACCGCTTGATCGCCGACGGCGTGCTCTTCACGTGGACCCCCAACCCTCCTCTCGCGTAACGGAAGAAAGGCCATCGTGCCCCTTGATCCCAGAACACCAGTGCTCGTCGGCTACGGACAGGTCAGCCAGCACGACAGCGACCCGACGGTGGAGCCCGTCGACCTGATGGAGCGGGCGGCCCGCGCCGCAGTCGACTCCAGGGTGCTCGAAGCCGTCGACTCGGTGCGCATCGTCAACCTGCTGTCGTGGCGGTACCGCAATCCCGGTGTGCTGCTTGCCGAACGGATCGGGGCGGTCGGAGCCGAGGGGCGTTACACCAGCATCGGCGGCAACGTGCCGCAGTCCCTGGTCAATCAGGCGTGCCTGGACATTCAGTCGGGCAGCGTGGACACCGTGCTGATCGCGGGTGCCGAGACGTGGCGTACCCGGACGAAGGTCCGGGCGGCAGGCGGCAAGCTTCACTACACGCAGCAGGACGACTCGGTGCCGGTGCCGCACGGGGCCGACGACGAATTCGTTTTGGCGGGGCCGGTAGAGCTCCGCATTCAGCTGGACCGGCCGTCGTACGTCTATCCGATGTTCGAGCAGGCGTTGCGGATCTCGGCGGGGGAGACGCCAGACGAACACCGCCGCCGGATCGGTGAACTCTGGGCGGGGTTCAGCGCCGTCGCCCAAGGGAATCCGCACGCCTGGAACCGCAATCCCGTGACCGCCGAGGAGATTTCGGAGCCCAGCGCGAGCAACCGGATGATCAGCTGGCCGTATACCAAGCTGATGAACTCCAACAACATGGTCGACCAGGGCGCCGTGCTGATCCTGACGTCGGTGGAGAAGGCACGGCAACTCCAGATCCCGACGGACAGTTGGGTTTTCCCGTACGCCGGAACCGACGCACACGACACCTATCTGATCGCCGAGCGGGCGGCGTTCGACCGGTCGCCCGCCATCCGCATCGCCGGCGGTCGGGCGCTCGAGTTGGCGGGGAAGGGCGTCGAGGACATGGACTTCGTCGACCTGTACTCGTGCTTCCCGTCGGCCGTGCAGGTGGCGGCGCGCGAACTCGGCATCCCGCTCGACGGCGAGCGGGCGTTGACCGTCACCGGCGGCCTGACGTTCGCGGGCGGACCGTGGAACAACTACGTCACCCATTCCATCGCCACCATGGCCGAGAGGCTGGTGGCCTCGCCCGGCACGCTGGGCCTGGTGACGGCCAACGGCGGATACCTGACCAAGCACAGCTTCGGTGTCTACGGCACCGAGCCGCCGACGGGCGAGTTCCGTTGGGAGGACGTGCAAGCCGCGGTCGACGCCGAGCCGACCGTGGTTGCCGAGGACCATTGGGAAGGCACCGGGATCGTCGAGTCGTGGACGACGCCGGTCAGTCGTGAAGGCGCGGCCGAGAAGGTCTTCCTCGCGGTGCGCACTCCCGACGACACCCGTGCCCTCGCCGTCGTCACCGACGCGTCGGAGGCCGAGACGAGCGTTCGCGAAGACATCGCGGGCGTGAAGGTCCGGGTCAACGCCGACGGGACCGCCACCCTCCTGTAGTCCGCCCCCGGTGATTTGCGGCGTTTCAGGAGCGCTGAGCGCTCCTTAGCGACCGCAAATCGCGATGGGGGGTGGTGTTGACTTCGTCGCCGATGCTGCATATCGTGAGCGTCATCACGTATTGAAACGTTTCAATCAAGTTGGAGGCGAGTGGTGGTTCAAGCCGCGGTCACCCGGGTGTGCTTCGTTCTGCACCTCAAGCCCGAACGCATCGACGAGTACGTCGCCGCCCACGAACACGTCTGGCCCGAGATGCTCGAGGCGCTGAGCGAGGCCGGCTGGCACAACTATTCGCTGTTCGTCCGACCCGACGACGGGCTCGTCGTCGGCTACCTCGAAACCGACGACTTCGCGGCAGCCCAGTCGCGCATGGCCGCCACCGAGGTCAACGCTCGCTGGCAGGCCGGCATGTCCGACTTCTTCGAGAACCCCGCCGGGGTCCAACCCGACCAAGCGATGACGCCGCTCACCGAGTACTTCCACCTCGACTGAAGGAACCCATGAAAATCGGAGCACGCACGACGACGGGTTGGCGGGCGACCATCGCGGTCGCCATGTCCAACTACATCGAAGCCGGGTCGATCATCGCGATCGCCACCAGCCTGGCCTTCTGGCAGTCGGAGTTCAACATCGGCAACTTCGCCGTCGGGCTGCTGGCGGCGTTGAGCGCCAACGCCTTCGGAGCCGCCATCGGCGCGATCCTCGGCGGTCCGCTGTGTGATCGGTATGGCCGCAAGGCGATCTACACCTACGACCTGCTGGTCTACATGGCCGGCGTGCTGCTGGCCGCGTTCGCCGTCAACTACGCAATGCTGTTGGCCGCCTTCGTGATCACCGGCCTCGCCGTCGGCGCAGGCGTCCCCGCCTCGTGGACCTACATCGCCGAGCAAGCGCCGACCGACGGTCGCGCCAAGCACGTCGGCACCGCCCAGTTGGCCTGGTCGGTTGGCCCACTGATCGGATTCGGGCTGGCTGCCGCGCTGGCTCCCATGGGACTGCTCGGATCGCGCTTGATCTTCCTGCACCTGTTCGTCGTCGCCGCCGTCGTCTGGTGGGTGCGCCAGGGTCTCGCGGAGTCGACCATTTGGACGGAGGAAGGTCAGCAGGAATCGGTTCCCGTTGCCAACGCGGTTGGCCTGCGCGGTCTGCGCGGTCTGTTCTCCCGCAAGGTCAACATCGCCGCGCTGCTGTTCCTCGGCGGCATCTACCTGTTCTGGAACACCGTCGCCGGTCAGGCTGGCATCTTCATGCCACGCGTGTACGACGCCGCCGGACTGCACAGCCCCGTCGCCCAGAACATGCTGCAGGTTCTTGTGTGGGGCTGCACCGTGGCCGCGACGTACTTCGGCTTCATGCGGTACGCCGACCGGATGTCGCAGCGGCTGCTGTACGTCATCGGCGCCGCGCTCGGCATCGCCGGCTGGATCGTGCTGGTGGCGTTCACCGACGGTGGCGTGCCGACGATGCTGGCCTTCGCCGTCCTCTGGGGTGTCTCGGCAGGCATCGGCGCGCAGGCGTTCTACAGCCTCTGGGCGAGCGAACTGTTCGCCACCCCGTACCGGGCCAGTGCCCAGGGCGTGATGTTCTGCGTCGTGCGCAGCTTCACCGGGCTGCTGAGCTACTTCTTCCCGACGTTGCTGGCGGTCACCGGGCTCACGGGTGTCGGACTTCTGCTCATCGGCCTGCTGACGGTGGCGCTGGTGATCGGTGCCGTCTGGGCTCCGGAGACGAGAGGAAAGTCATTGCGGCAGATCGAACTCGAGCGGTACGGCCCGCAGGCGAGCGCAGCGACGGACAATGATGGTGTGGAGAGTTCGACCGCGACGGAGGAGGCAGTCCGATGAATCTGCTCGACAATGTAGCCATTGAACTGCCCTCGTGGGCGTTCGGAAACTCCGGCACTCGATTCAAGGTGTTCGGTACGCCCGGCACCCCGCGCACGATCGAAGAGAAGATCGCCGACGCGGCGACGGTGCACCGCTTCACCGGGATGGCGCCCACGGTCGCCCTGCACATCCCGTGGGACCGGGTCGACGACTACGC
This sequence comes from Mycobacterium sp. Root135, assembly GCF_001426545.1. GTDB lineage: Bacteria > Actinomycetota > Actinomycetes > Mycobacteriales > Mycobacteriaceae > Mycobacterium. Next base: position 147,819 of record NZ_LMEZ01000001.1, read on the forward strand.
CGCCTTGGCCGCGCACGCCGCCGAGCACGGCGTGGCGCTGGGGACGGTCAACTCCAACACCTTCCAGGACGACGACTACAAGTTCGGCAGCCTGACCCACGTGGACAAGATGGTCCGGCAGAAGGCGATCGACCACCACCTGGCCTGTATCGAGATCATGAACCAGACCGGTTCGCAGGATCTCAAGATCTGGCTGGCGGACGGCACCAACTACCCCGGCCAGGGTGACATCCGCGGGCGTCAGGATCGGCTGGCCGAGTCGCTGGCCACCATCTACCAGCACATCGGCGAAGGCCAGCGAATGGTGTTGGAGTACAAGTTCTTCGAGCCCGCGATGTACATGACCGACGTCCCGGACTGGGGCACCTCCTACGTGCAGGTCTCGGCCCTCGGCGAGCGCGCGAAGGTGTGCCTCGACACCGGCCACCACGCGCCAGGCACCAACATCGAATTCATCGTCGCGCAGTTGCTCCGGTTGGGAAAGCTGGGGTCGTTCGACTTCAACTCCCGGTTCTACGCCGACGACGACCTCATCGTCGGGGCGGCCGATCCGTTCCAGCTGTTCCGCATCATGTTCGAGGTGATCCGCGGCGGTGGTCTTGATGCCGGCAGCGACCTCTCGCTGATGTTGGACCAATGCCACAACGTCGAGGCGAAGATCCCCGGCCAGATCCGCTCGGTGCTCAACGTGGCCGAGATGACCGCCCGGGCACAGCTCGTCGACGCGGACGCGCTGGCCGTCGCACAGGAATCCGGTGACGTGCTTGGCGCCAACGAGATCTTCATGGACGCCTTCTACACAGACGTCCGACCGGCGATGGCTCGGTGGCGCGCCGACCGCGGCCTTCCCGAACATCCGATGCGTGCCTTCGCCGAATCGGGCTACCAGGACACCGTCGCCGCCGAACGCGTCGGCGGCACCCAATCTTCGTGGGGAGCATGACCACCATGACGAATCCAACCGTCGCCGAGCTGATCGCCCGATCCAACCGACTGGGCTCCGACCCGAAGAACACCAACTACGCCGGAGGCAACACCTCGGCCAAGGGCTCCGAGGTGGACCCCGTGACCGGCGCACCCGTAGACCTGTTGTGGGTCAAGGGTTCCGGCGGTGACCTCGGCACCCTGACCGAGAACGGCCTGGCCGTCCTGCGGCTGGACCGCATGCGCGCGCTCGTCGACGTCTACCCCGGCGTCGAGCGCGAGGACGAAATGGTCGCGGCCTTCGACTACTGCCTGCACGGACGGGGTGGCGCGGCCCCGTCGATCGACACCGCGATGCACGGTCTGGTCGACGCGGCTCATGTCGACCACCTGCACCCCGACTCGGGCATCGCGTTGGCCACCTCCGCCGACGGCGAGGCGCTGACCAAGCAGATCTTCGGCGACCGCGTGGTGTGGATCCCCTGGCGCAGGCCAGGTTTCCAGCTGGGCCTCGACATCGCCGAGATCAAGGCGCACAACCCGCAGGCGATCGGCACCATCCTCGGTGGTCACGGCATCACCGCGTGGGGCGACACGTCGGCAGAGGCCGAGGCACGCTCCCTGGAGATCATCGACACGGTGCAGCGGTATCTGGACGCCAACGGTCGACCCCAGCCCTTCGGTTCGCCGGTGGACGGCTACGGAGCGCTGCCCGACGACGCGCGCCGCGCCAAGGCCGCCGAGCTGGCCCCGTTCATCCGCGGCCTCGCTTCGGCCGACAAGCCGCAGGTGGGTCATTTCACCGACGACCCGCGAGTGCTCGAATTCCTCTCCAGCAGTGAGCATCCCAGGTTGGCCGCGCTGGGCACCAGTTGTCCGGACCACTTCCTGCGCACCAAGGTCAAGCCGATGGTGCTCGACCTGCCCGCGGACGCGTCAGTGGACGACGCCAAGGCCAGGTTGACCGAACTGCACCAGCAGTACCGCGCCGACTACGCCGGCTATTACGAGCGGCACGCCTCGCCCGAGTCGCCCGCGATGCGCGGTGCCGACCCGGCGATCGTGCTGATTCCCGGCGTCGGAATGTTCAGCTACGGCAAGGACAAGCAGACCGCGCGCGTCGCGGGGGAGTTCTACCTCAACGCGATCAACGTGATGCGTGGTGCGGAGGCCATCTCGACCTACGCCCCCATCGACGAAGCGGAGAAGTTCCGCATCGAGTACTGGGCGCTCGAGGAGGCCAAGCTTGCGCGGATGCCCAAGCCGAAGCCGTTGGCAACCCGCATCGCACTGGTCACCGGCGCCGCCTCGGGCATCGGCAAGGCCATCGCCGAACGTCTGGCGGCCGAGGGTGCATGCGTCGTCATCGCCGATTTGGACGCCGAGAAGGCCAGTGCCGCAGCCGAACAGATCGGCACCACCGACGTGGCGATCGGGATCGCCGCGGACGTCACCGACGAGGCGGCCGTGCAGGCCGCAGTGGACGCGACCGTGCTGGCGTTCGGCGGGATCGACATCGTGGTCAACAACGCCGGCCTTTCGCTGTCGAAGTCGCTGCTGGAAACCACGGCGGCCGACTGGGACCTGCAGCACAACGTGATGGCCCGCGGCTCGTTCCTGGTCTCGAAGGCCGCGGCCCGCGCGTTGATCGACCAGAAGCTCGGCGGGGACATCATCTACATCTCGTCGAAGAATTCGGTGTTCGCCGGCCCCAACAACATCGCCTACTCGGCGACGAAGGCGGACCAGGCGCACCAGGTGCGGTTGCTGGCCGCAGAACTGGGCGAGCACGGCATCAAGGTCAACGGCATCAACCCCGACGGCGTCGTCCGTGGATCCGGCATCTTCGCGGGTGGCTGGGGCGCCAAGCGGGCCGCGGTCTACGGCGTGCCGGAGGAAGAGCTTGGCGCCTACTACGCTCAGCGCACTCTGCTGAAACGGGAAGTGCTGCCGGAGAACATCGCCAATGCGGCGTTCGCGCTGTGCACCTCGGACTTCTCGCATACGACCGGGTTGCACGTGCCGGTGGATGCGGGCGTGGCGGCGGCTTTCCTCCGATGAAGACCGGCCGGTTCGTCGCAGTCGACCTCGGTGCCACCAGCGGCCGGGTCATGCTGGCCGACGTCGGGCCCGGCACCCTTGAGATGCGCCAGATCAACCGGTTCGCCAACGACCCGGTCTACCTCTGGAACGGTCGGCGCACGGCGATGCACTGGGATCTGCCCGGTTTGTTCGGCAACGTGTGCACGGGTCTGGCCGAGGCGAGTCGCGTCGCACCCGACGTGACAAGCGTCGGGGTGGACTCGTGGGCGGTCGACTACGGCTTGCTGCGCGACGGCAAACTGCTTGGGCTGCCGTACAACTACCGCGACGCCCGGTGCGCACTCGGCGCCGACGCCGTGCACGAGACGCTGCCGCAGGAGCGCATCCACGCGCGCAACGGGCTGCAGTTCATGGCATTCAACACAATGTTCCAGTTGGCCGCCGACAGGCTCGAGGGTCTGCTCGACCTTGCCGACACCGCCCTTCTTGTGCCCGACCTGATCGGCTACTGGCTGACCGGGCGCGCCGCGACGGAGCGGACCAACGCCTCGACGACTGGGCTGCTCGGCGTCGACGGCACGTGGGACACCGAGCTGGAGTCGATGCTCGGCCTGCCGGGAGGTCTGTTCCCCCATCTTGCCGAGCCCGGTGCCGAGCTCGGGACCGTGCTGCCCGACCTTGCCGATCGGGTGGGGTTCGGCACCGGTCTTCGGGTGACCACCGTGGCCTCCCATGACACCGCCTCTGCCGTCGCCGCCATTCCAATGGACGCGGCGTCGGCGGCCTACGTCTCCTGCGGCACCTGGGCGCTGGTCGGGGTTGAGCTGGGCGCGCCGGTGATGAGTGCCGAAGCCAGGACCGCCAACTTCACCAACGAAGTGGGTGCCGACGGGCGAATCCGCTTCCTGCGCAACGTGATGGGTCTCTGGTTGCTCAGCGAATCGGTGCGGCACTGGGAGCGCGACGGCTCCCGCGTCGACCTGCCCGTGCTGCTGGAGCAGGCCGCGGCCTGCCCGCCGCCCGCCGAGGTCTTCGACGGAGACGACCCGCGGTTCGTCGAACCAGGGGACATGCCCGGTCGGATCGCGGCGTGGTACGGCGAACGCGGTCTGCCTGCGCCGGAGAGTCGCCCCGAGATGGCCCGCGCGATCGTCGAGAGTCTCGCCGCCGGGTTCGCAAGGGGCGTCGAACAGTCGGCCGCCCTGACCGGAGTGCCCGTCGAAACCGTCCATCTGGTCGGCGGCGGGGCGAGGAACCGGCTGCTGTGTCAGCTGGTCGCCAACCGGGTAAACAGACCGGTGGTCGCCGGCCCAGTAGAGGCCACCGCGATCGGCAACGTGCTGCTGCAGGCGCGTGCGCATGGCCTGCTGCGTGGTGACCTCGACGACCTACGTGCGACGATGGCCACCACGTTGCCCACGGAACGCTTCGAGCCTCGACGGGCTCCGGCAGGAAGGGTATGACGATGAGCGACTCGACGAACCACTTGACCAGGCGACGGTTGCCAAGCAGGCATGACCTGGCACCGCTGATGCAGTTCAAGAAGCCGGAGTTCGACGCCACCAAACGTCGGCTCGACAAGGCGCTGACCATCGAGGACCTGCGCCGCATCGCCAAGCGGCGCACCCCGCGGGCGGCGTTCGACTACACCGACGGCTCGGCCGAGGCCGAGCTGTCGATCGCCAGGGCGCGGCAGGCGTTCTCCGACGTCGAGTTCCACCCGGCCATTCTTCGGGACGTGTCGAAGGTGAGCACCGGCTGGGACGTGCTCGGCGCGCCGGTGGCGCTGCCGTTCGGGATCGCGCCCACCGGGTTCACCAGGATGATGCACACCGAGGGTGAAATCGCCGGTGCGCATGCCGCCGCCCGGGCGGGCATCCCGTTCTCCCTGTCGACGATGGGCACCACCGCCATCGAGGACGTCAAGGCCGCGAACCCGCTGGGGCGCAACTGGTTTCAGCTGTACATGTGGAAGGACCGCGACAAGTCGATGGCGTTGGTCGAGCGTGCGGTGGCCGCGGGCTACGACACGTTGCTGGTCACCGTCGACGTGCCCGTCGCCGGTGCTCGCTTGCGCGACAAGCGCAACGGCATGTCCATCCCGCCGGCGCTGACCCTGCGGACCGTCGCCAACGCGCTGCCGCGCCCGCAGTGGTGGATCGACTTCCTGACCACCGAGCCGCTGGCTTTCGCGTCGCTCGACCGGTGGTCGGGCACCGTCGCGGAGTTGCTGGACACGATGTTCGACCCCACGGTGACGTTCGAGGACCTCGCGTGGATCAAGTCGCAGTGGCCGGGCAAGTTCGTGGTCAAGGGCGTGCAAACTGTCGCCGACGCACGGGCCGTTGCCGACCTGGGCGTCGACGCGGTGCTGCTGTCCAATCACGGTGGCCGCCAACTCGACCGGGCGCCCATTCCGTTCCACCTGTTGCCCGAGGTGGTCCGCGAGGTGGGGAAGGACGTCGAGGTGCACCTGGACACCGGCATCATGTCGGGTGCCGACGTGGTGTCCGCGATCGCGATGGGCGCACGGTTCACGTTGATCGGGCGGGCCTACCTCTACGGGTTGATGGCGGGCGGCGAGGCGGGCGTCAACCGGGCCATCGAGATCCTGTCCGATCAGGTCGAGCGGACTATGCGCTTGCTGGGCGTGAACTCACTCGAGGAGCTCACCCCCGCCCACGTCACGCAGCTGGAGCGCCTGGCGCCGCGGCAACCGACGACGAGGGTCTAACCGCGGTGGCCGCCGGGATTCGTGACGTCGCCGCGGCGGCCTCGGTCTCCGTCGGCACGGTGTCCAACGTGCTCAACGCCCCGGAACGAGTTGCGCCAGCCACCGTCGCGCGGGTGCACGCCGCGATCGAGAAGTTGGGCTTCGTCCGCAACGACGCCGCTCGCCAATTGCGGGCCGGCCAGTCCCGGTGTGTGGGGCTGTTGGTCCTCGACGTCGGAAACCCGTTCTTCACAGACGTGGCGCGATCCGCGGAAAATCGTGCGGCACAACACAATTTGGTCGTACTGCTGGGAACCTCGGACGACGACCCCCGGCGTGAACGGAATTATCTGGACACGTTCGAGGAGCAACGCGTCTTCGGCCTGCTGATTTCACCGGTCGGAGAGGACCTCGACCGCCTGGTCGTGTTGCAGGGACGTGGTGTGCCCGTCGTGCTGGTGGACCGTGACGGCACGGGGACGCCATTCCCCTCGGTGGCGGTCGACGACGTCGCCGGTGGCCGGCTCGCGGCGCACCATCTGTGCGAGCGCGGACGCCGTCGCATCGCCTACGTCGGTGGGCCCCTCGGCCTGCGGCAGGTCGCCGACCGGCTGGCCGGCGCGCGGGCGGCGGTCGACGAATTTCCCGGCACGACACTGGAAGTGGTGCCCACCGACGAAGCCAGCGTGCTTGCAGGTCGCGCGGCGGGGGAGCGGTTGTGCGCCCGCCCGGCCGAGCAGCGACCCGATGCGATCTTCTGCGCCAACGACCTGTTGGCGATCGGGATGTTGCAGGCCTTGGCCGGCAGCGGAGTGAGCGTCCCCGGCGACGTCGCGCTGATTGGCTACGACGACATCGACTTCGCCCGGTCGGCGGCGGTGCCACTGTCGTCGATCCGCCAGCCCAGTGCGGACATCGGGGCCACGGCGCTCGACCTTCTGATGGCCTTCTCGGAGTCGCCGAAGGCCGAGCCCAACCACGTGATGTTCCGTCCGGAGCTGGTGGAGCGCGCCTCGACTACTTGATGGTGTAGCCGCCGTCGATGACGAGGTCCGCACCGTTGACCATGGCCGCGGCGTCGGAGGCCAAGTAGATTGCCGCAGCGGCGATCTCGTCGGGATAGGCGAAGCGCCCGGTGGGGATCAGCTTCTTGAGCGCGTCACCCTTCGGGTTGTCCCACGCCTTGATGCCGAGATCGGTCAGCACCACGGTCGGGGAGATGCTGTTGACCCGCACGCCACGGCCCGCCCATTCCGTGGCGAGCACCTTCGTGATGCCGAGGACGCCGAACTTCGACGCGCAGTAGGCGACGTGTTCCTCGATGGCGACGCTGGCGGCTTGGGATGCCATGTTGACGATTGCGCCACGGCCTGCGGCCAGCATGTGCCTGCCGACGACCTGACACATCAGGAAGGTGCCCTTGAGGTTGACGGCCATCGTCGAATCCCAGTCGACGAGTGAAATCTCTTCGGCGGGTGCGAGTCTCGCGATGCCGGCGCTGTTGACCAGGATGTCGATCTTGCCGTGGTCGGCGATGACGGCCGCCACGGTGCTCTCGACCGATTCGGGGTCTGAGACGTCGCAGGTGTATCCGCCGTCGGTGGCGAGATCCGCGACGGCGACAGTTGCGCCCTTGGTCGCGAAGGCCGCCGCGATGGCCGCCCCGATCCCGGATGCGCCGCCGGTAACCAGGGCCACCCGATCGGTCAGCCGGAAGTCGAAGTCCACGGTGGGTTCGGTTGCGTCGGGCATGTCTCTCATCTCTCCTCGTCAGTGGTGGTCATGATCAATTGAGAACTGCTGTGGCGATGTCGATGTCGGTGACCAACGAGGACACCAGGCCAGAGTTGAGGACGGCTTGGGTGGCGGCGGCCTTTTCCTTGCCGGCCGCGATGGCGATTCTGGTGGGGATCGCGCGCAACACCGCCTCGTCGATTCCCATCCGGCGCTCGTCGAGTCCAGGGACACGCTGGCCTTCCGCGTCCAAGAGCAGGGCGCAGGTCTCGGCACACACGCCTGCCGCGTCGAGAGCGGCGGTCTCGTCGGCGGTCAACGAGTCGTACACCTGGGAAGCACCCTCCGTCCAGGCGCCGACCGAGACGATGGCGCAGCTGACCGACGAATGGCGGGCGGTGGTCTCGCGGATCTGTGGAGTGTCGCCGAGACTCCGCGCGGTGCGGGCGTCGGTGACCACCAGCGGGGCGTACAGCGGCCAGGAGTCGCCACCGCTGACTTCGCTGACGCGCCGGACGAGGTCGGTGCCGTTGGAGGTGATGGGCCCGGCCATGCCCGTGAGTTGTACGACGTCGCAACGGGGTAACGACGTCAGGTACGGCGCGATGTGGGTCAGGGTGCGGCCGCAGTCGACGCCGACGACGTCTCCGTCGCGGAGGATCGACTGCAACAGTTCGGCCATCGCCTTCGCGACGGCGTCGACGTGATCGGCGGCGTTGGTCGAGTCCGCGGAGACGGCGTAGGCGTGCTCGAGTCCGTATTGGCGTTGCAGGGCCGTCGACAGTTCGACGTCGACGGCACCGGGGTTGTGAATCTTGATCTCCACCATGCCGGACTCGAGTGCCTCGTCGAGCATTCTGGCGACCTTGAAGCGGGACAGCCCGAACTCCTCGGCGATCTGAATTCTCGTGCGGCCCTCCAGGTAATAGCGACGGGCGATGACCGCGCGCTGGAACAGCTCGTCGGGCCCCATGGGTCGCCTCCCGTGACTCCTGAGCCGCTAGGCTCACCCCGTCTTGCACATATGTGCAGAGACATTGACATGTGAGCATACGCATTGCATGATCCACATCACACAGGAATCTCACTAGCGGCGGGGTTGAACAGTTGAGCAGCGACGAAGGCCTCGACAACGAAGGCCTGGCCGACAGTGCTTTTAAGGACGAAGGCCTGGCTGACCTCGCCGGTGAGGTGCTGTCCCGAGAGTCCGCCGCGATTGCGGCGCTCGTCGGAACGGTCGAGTCCAGCATCGTCACCGTCGCCCACCAGATGATCGCCGTCGCAGGCAAAGTCGTCACCACCGGCTCCGGCACCTCGGGCATCATGGCCGAACGCCTCGCTCACCTGCTCTCGGTCTGCGGCACACCCGCGGTGTACCTGCCCTCGATGGATGCGCTACACGGCGGGATGGGCGCGATCACGCCGTCGGATCTCGTCGTCGCGATCTCGAAGACGGGCCAAAGCAACGAGCTCACCAGCCTCGTCGAGCGTCTCGGTCGTCGCGGCATCCACGTCGTCGCCGTCACCGAGAGCCCCGACTCACCCTTCGCGACGGCGGCGAGCAGCGTCGCCGCGCTGCCGCCGACGCCGTCCGACGCCGATCCCGGCGACATGATCGCGATGGCGAGCACCCTCGCCGTCGGCGCATGGAGTGACGCGGTGGCCGTCGTGACCATGTCGATGCGCGGTCACACCCTCCGCGACGTCGTCGACGGTCATCCGGCCGGTGGCGTCGGTGCCCGTGGCCACCGTTCCGGCGACGAGTCGGCACCGGTGGTGCGCGGCGCATGACCACACCGGCGGTAATGGGCGTCGACTCGTCGACGCAATCGTGCAAGGTCGAGATCCGTGACCTGGCCTCGGGGAAGATCCTCGGGTCGGGCGCCGCCCCGCACCCGCCCGCCTTTCCTCCGTGCAGTGAGCAGCATCCACGTGACTGGGTCGCCGCGCTGGTCGCCGCCGCGAACCAGGCCATGGCCGCGTGCGCCGAGCGGGCCGACATCCGGGCGATTTCCGTTGCGGCGCAATGCCACGGCCTGGTGCTGCTCGACGCGCAGGGCGAGGTGCTCCGCGCCGCCAAGCTGTGGAACGACACGACCGGGGCGCCCAACCTCGCGCGCCTCGTCGAGCGCATCGGTGCCCGCCACTGGGTCATGCGGATCGGCACGTTGCCGACCGCCGCCTTCACCATCGCCAAGCTGGCGTGGGTCGCCGAGCACGAGCCAGGGCTGCTGGACCGGGTCGACACCATGCTCCTGCCGCACGACTACCTGACGTTCTGGTTGACCGGGGAAAAGGTGACCGATCGCTCGGAGGCGTCCGGCACCGGGTACTTCGACGCCGTTGAGGGACAGTGGATTCCGTCCTACCTCGAGGTGGCGGCCGGGCCGAGGGACTGGGCCGCCAAACTGCCGACCGTGCTCGGACCCACCGATGCGGCGGGCCGGGTGTTGCCCGCCAGGGCGGCTCTGCTCGGTATCGGGGACGACGTGGTGGTCGGGCCGGGCGGTGGCGACCAGCATGCGGCCTACCTCGGGCTGGGCCTGACCGACGGAGACCAGTACTTCAGCATCGGCACCTCGGGCGTGGTGGCGACGTCCTCGCGGGGTCCGGTCTTCGACACGACCGGTGCCGTCGACGGTGTCGCGGACATGACGGGCGGGTATCTGCCGTTGATGAGCACCCTCAACGCCGCCCGGGTCGTCGACCGCGCGGCGGTGCTGCTCGGCACCGACCTGGCCGGGATCTCCGCGCTCGCACTGGCGGCGGGGCCGACCCAGGGTCCCGTGCTGGTGCCGTTCCTGGACGGGGAACGCACCCCGGACCGGCCCGACGCCCGCGGCGCCATCGCCGACCTCACGTCGGTCAGCACCCGCGAGGAACTGGCGCGCGCCTTCGTCGAAGGTCCGCTGCTGTCACTCATGTCCGGCCGCGACAGTCTGCTCGCATGCGGTGTCGAAATGACCGGTGCCGCAACGGCAGTCGGTGGGGGAGCCCGCTCACCCGCGACGCTGCAACTGCTGGCCGATCTGCTCGGCGACGAGGTCACGGTGCCCGACGTCGACGAAGCGACCGCGCGGGGCGCCTGCATCCAGGCCGCTGCGGTGGCCTCCCATGCCGACCGGGCCGGGCTCGTCGACCTGGCCAAGCGGTGGCTGCCCGATGCCAGGACCCGCGTGGAACCACGTTCGCAGGGCAGGGATCTTCCCGCCCTGAGGGCGCGATGGGCGTCGCTCGCGGCGTCGCCGCTACTGGACGGAGGCGATCGATGATCGCATTGGCACCATGGCATCGCGACTTTCCCGGTCTGCTCGCAGGTTCGGTGTACTCCGCGACGGACGCTCGCGTCGCCGCCGCGCTCACGTTGGCCGACACGGGGCTCGACGTCCACGTCGACGTCATGGCGGTGTCGGAGGGCTTGCCCGCCGGTGTGAGTCTGGCTGAGCTGCAGATGATCTCGACGGCCGTCGACCGCCAGAAGATCGGCGTCCACCTGATCGGCTCGGCCGACTTCGTCGACGCCGTGCTCCCGAAGATCCTGGCTCTCCACCCCGGTGCGGTGTTCCTGCCGTGGCAGGCCTTCACGTCCGAGCGGGCGCACGCCATCCGCGCCGCCGGTGGCTCGGCGTGGATCGCGGTGTGGCGGGAATGGGACGGGCTCGCCGATCCGCAATGGCCCGCCGAACCCGACGGTGTCCTGGTGATGCTCATCGAACCCGGTACCAAGGACCGCTGCGGACTCGAGCGACTGAGCCTCGTCACCGCCTGCACCACCAGATTCGAACTACCCGTTGCCGTCGACGGCGGGGTCACCGAGGAGATCGCGCCCTTGTGCGCAGCAGCCGGTGTTCAGCAGATAGTCGTCGGCCGGGCCCTCTTGACCTCCGAACGAAGGGAAGCAATATGACCGAGACCATTTCCGACACGATGCGCGCGAGTGTGATGACCGGCGTCGGAACGCTGAAGATCGAGGACCGGCCCGTCCCGACGCCGGGGGCCCACGAGGTCCTGGTTGAGGTGGCCGCCGTCGGCGTCTGTGGCTCCGACGTGCACTACTACCGCCACGGCCGCATCGGCGACTTCGTCGTCGAGGACCCGATGATCCTCGGGCACGAACTGGCGGGCCGCATCGCCGCCGTCGGCGACCAGGTCGACCCGACGCGGGTTGGACAGCGCGTGGCCGTCGAGCCGCAGCACCCGTGCCGCCGGTGCAAGCAGTGCATGGCGGGTCGCTACAACCTGTGCCCGTACATGGAGTTCTACGCCACCCCGCCGATCGACGGCGCGTTCTGCCGCTACGTCGTCATCGACGCCGAATTCGCCCACCCGGTACCCGATTCCATGTCCGACGAGGCCGCCGCCCTGCTGGAGCCGCTGTCGGTCGCCGTGACCACGATGCGCAAGGCTCACGTCGCGCCGGGCACCTCGGTGCTCATCGCCGGTGCCGGACCGATCGGCGTGATCTGCGCGCAGGCCGCGCGCGCCTTCGGTGCCTCCCGCGTCGTCGTGTCGGACCCGCTCGAATCGCGGCGCGAGGCCGTGCTGCGCTTCGGGGCAACCGAGGTCCTCGATCCGATGGTCGACGACGTCGCCGCACTCGATCCTCAGGTCGACGTGTTCATCGACGCTAGTGGCGCCGCTCCGGCGGTCACCAGCGGCATCAAGGCCGTCGGCCCGGCCGGCTACGTCGTGCTGGTCGGGATGGGCTCCGGCGACTACCCGTTGCCCATCGGCCACATCCAGAACATGGAGATCAACGTGACCGGGGTGTTCCGCTACACCGACACCTGGCCTGCGGCAATCCATTTGGTGGCGTCCGGCGCCGTCGACCTCGACGGGATGGTGACCGGCAGGTACGACCTGGAACACGTCGGCGAGGCCCTCGACAGCGACACAGATCCCGCCAGCCTCAAGTCGATCGTGGTGCCATCATGACGAGTTCGGAAGCGACCAAGCGCTCTCCATTCGACCTGACCGGCCGCACCGCGCTGGTCACCGGCGGCAACCAGGGACTCGGGCGGGCGTTCGCGTTCGGTTTGGCCGAAGCGGGCGCCACCGTGGCCATCGCGGGCCGCAGCGCCGAGCGCAACGCGACGGTCGTGGCGGAGGCGGCGGCCGAGGGGCACACGATGCACCCGATCACCGCCGACATCACCAAGGCCGACGACGTCGCCAGGATGACCGCCGAGGCCGTCGAGGCGCTCGGACACGTCGACGTCCTGGTCAACAACGCGGGCACCTGCTATCACGCCGACTCCTGGGACGTCACCGAACAGCAGTGGGACGACGTGTTCGACCTGAACGTCAAGGCGCTGTGGGCCTGTTCGCTGGCAGTCGGCGCCCACATGCGTGAGCGTGGATCGGGTTCGGTGGTCAACATCGGGTCGATGTCCGGCCTGATCGTCAACCGGCCGCAGATGCAGCCGGCGTACAACGCGTCGAAGGCGGCGGTGCACCACCTCACCAAATCGCTTGCCGCCGAATGGGGTCCGCTGGGCATCCGCGTCAACGCCGTGGCTCCCGGCTACTGCAAGACGGAGATGGCACCGGTCGACCGACCCGACCTCAAGCGGTACTGGATCGACGACGCACCTCAGCAGCGCTACGCGATGCCCGAGGAGATCGCTCCGAGCGTGGTCTTCCTCGCCAGCGACGCCGCGTCGTTCATCACGGGATCGGTTCTCGTCGCCGACGGCGGGTACACCGCATGGTGAGCCCGGCTGCCCCCGGGGCAAATCGCCGCGTCGTCGTCAACGCGATCGACGACATCGTCTTCGAGACGGTGCCCGAGGCCGGTCCCGAGGCTGGCGAGGTCCGCATCCGCGGCACCGTCGTCGGCATCTGCGGATCGGATACGCACGCGGCGTGCGGTCATCACCCGTTCATCGACCTGCCGTACCGCCCCGGGCACGAGGTGATCGGCGTCGTCGACGCCGTGGGTGCCGGAGTGGACGACTCCTGGGTCGGGACCCGCGTCGTCGTGGAGCCCAACCTCGCCTGCGGGCACTGCACGCAGTGCCGGGCAGGCCGATACAACATCTGCCAGGAACTGCTGGTGCTCGGCTGTCAGACCCCCGGCGGCCTGGCCGACAGCTTCACCGTCGCCGTCGACCGGGTCATCGCACTGGACCCCGCGCTCGACGACGACCACGCAATCCTCATCGAGCCGCTGGCCACCCCGGTGCACGCCGTCCGCCGCGCCGCCGAGACGGTCGGCGATCTGCGGGATCGCCCCGTCGTGGTGATCGGGGCAGGCCCGATTGGTCTGTTCGTGCTGCTGGCACTGCGCGACGCCGGGGCCAAGGTCGTGGTCGCCGACCTGCTGGACTCCAAGCGAGAGCGAGCCGAACGGCTTGGTGCGGCAGGCACTTTCGACCCCACCGCACCCGATGCGGTCACCTCGGCGCTGGCCCTGCTCGGTGGTCCCGCCGCCGTCGTGGTCGACTGCGTGGCCAGGGAGAGCTCGGTGGCCCAGGCGATCGAGCTGGTCGACAAGGGTGGCGCCGTGATGGTCGTCGGCGTCGCGGCCGGTGCCGTCCCGGTTCGCTTGGACCTGATCCAGGATCGCGAGATTGCCCTGATCGGCAGTCTGATGTACGTCCGCGAGGACTACACCGCCGCGATGGACCTGCTGTCCTCGGGTGCCGTTCCCGTCGACGAGATCATCACGGCTCGCTACGACTTCGAACACTCCGCGGAGGCGTTCGGGGCGTCGATGGACCCTGAGAATGTGAAGGTACTGGTGAGCATTGGTGGGGCGAGCGAAGCGACGGGAAGTGTGAGATGAGCTCGGCGATCCTCGAATGTGCCGACATCACCAAGAGTTTCGGCGGTGTCCCGGTGCTCAAGGGCATCACCCTGAACCTCGAGCCGGGGACGGTCACCGCGCTGGCCGGCGAGAACGGTGCAGGCAAGTCGACGCTGATGAAGATCGTCAGCGGGCAGTACAGCGCCGACGGGGGAACGGTCACGGTGTCGGGCACCCACCTGACACCCGGCAACCCGCGCGATGCGGTTCGCCACGGCGTGGCGATCGTGCCGCAGGAGCTGGCGTCCATCGAGGACATGACGGTTTACGAAAACCTCTTCGTGGGACGGGAAATCAAGACTGGGCCGTTCCTGAACCGCAAGGCGATGATCGGTGAGGCGAAGGAAGCCCTTGCGGTGTTCGGCGTGGACATCTCGCCGACCGCCCGGATGGGCAGCCTGCCCGTCGGTCTCCGGCAGATCGTGGAGATCGTCAAGGCAGCCCGGACTGGCGCTCAAGTCGTCATGCTCGACGAGCCCACCTCTGCCATCTCCGAGCGTGAGGTCGAGGGGCTCTACGGCATCGTCCGGCGGCTGCGTGAACACGGCGTAGCGATGGTCTACACCACCCACAAGATGGCCGAAATTCGTGCGATCGCCGACCGCGTGGTGGTCCTTCGCGACGGCGGGCTGATCCTCGACGAGCCGCTCGCCGAGGTCACCGACGACGACATCGTGACCGCGATGATCGGCCGAGAACTCAACGGGTTGTTCCCCGATCGGGTGGCGCCCAAGTCCGACGCCGTGCTCGAGGTGCGCGACCTGCAGGTCGACGGCGCCTCGGAACCCGTGTCGTTCACGGTCGGCTCCGGCGAGATCGTCGGACTGGCCGGGCTGGTCGGCGCGGGCCGAACGGAGCTGCTGGAGGCCATCTTCGGCGCCAGGCACACCAGCTCCGGTGAGATCGTCGTGCGGGGCAACACGGTCAAGCGCAACGCGCCGGCGGCCGCCATCACCGCGGGCATGGCAATGGTGCCCGAGGACCGCAAGATCTCCGGGGTCGTGCTGTCGATGAGCGTGCTCGACAACGGATCGCTGCCGCGACTGTCGTCGTTCAGCGTTGCGGGCTGGCTGAAGGGCAAGTCCCGCACCACGGCCGTCTCCGACGTGATGAAGTCCGTGCGCCTGCGCAGCAGCGGAATGGGCCAGCTCGTCGGAACGCTCTCGGGCGGCAACCAGCAGAAGGTCGTGCTGGCCCGCTGGTTGACCGGCGACGTCAACGTGCTGCTGCTCGACGAGCCGACCCGCGGGGTCGACGTCGGTGCGCGCAGCGAGATCTACCGCATCATCACCGAATTCGCCGAAGCCGGCATGGCGGTGCTGATGGCGTCGTCGGACATGCCGGAGATCATCGGGCTGTCCCACCGCGCCTTCGTCATGCGCGACGGCACCTTCGTCGGCGAGCTCGACCGCGACGCCCTCGACCATCCGGCGGTGCAGGAATCCGTGTTCCGGATGGCGACTGCACTCGACGGCCCCAAACACGTCCAACATCCCGACCCGGAGGAACAATCGTGACCACCCCAGTCGACACCACGACGCCGGAGCCATCCGGTAGTACGCCGGTCGTCACGTCGCCGATCACGGGGGAGCCCGTGCGGCTGTTCTCCCGCGAGTGGATCGGCGGCATCGCGCTTCGCTACTCGATGGTCATCATCATGCTGTTGGTGATCGCCTACTTCAGCTACCGCAGTGCACGTTTCGGCACCGTCGACAACCTGCTGACCATCCTGGTGGCGGCCGCGCCGTTCGCCCTCATCGCTCTGGGTCAGACGCTGGTGGTGCTCACCGGCGGCATCGACCTGTCGGTGGGCTCGGTGATCGCGGTGTCGGCCATGGCGGGTGCGGCAACCGCGAAGGCCAACCCCGGTCAGGTGTGGATGACCGTCGCCGTGGCGATGGTCGTCGGCCTTGCGGTCGGTTCCATCAACGGAATCCTGGTGTCCCGAATAAACGTTCCACCGTTCATCGCGACGTTGGGCACGTTGACCGCGGGCTCGGGTCTTGCCTACGTGATCGGTGGCGGTGCCCCGATCAACGGCCTGCCCGCCGAATTCGGTTCCATCGCCAACACGAAGATCTTCGGTCTGACCATCCCCGTCGTCGTCATGATCCTGGGCATCATCGTGCTGGCGATCGTGATGAAGCGGACCACCTACGGCATGCGCGTCTACGCCGTCGGCGGCAACCGCAACGCCGCAGAAATCGCCGGCATCAACGCCAAGAACGTGTTGTTCAGCGTCTACGCACTGTCGGGTCTGCTGGCCGGAATCTCCGGGGTGATGCTGTCGTCCCGCGTCATCTCCGGGCCTCCGAACCTGGGGCAGGGCTACGAGCTCGACGCCATCGCCGCGGTGGTGATCGGCGGCGCCAGCCTGATGGGTGGCCGCGGCACCATCTGGGGAACGGTGCTGGGCCTCTTCATCATTCAGACGCTGAACAACGGCTTGGACATCCTCGTCGTGCCCGCCTACTGGCAGGACGTGATCAAGGGTGTGCTGATCGTCGCAGCGGTCGCGGTCGACGTGTGGTCGACCCGGCGAAGAACATGATCCCTTGTCCACGACCACGATTTCACATCAACGAACGAGAGTGAGAGACCAGATGAGACTGACAACGAAGTTCGTCGCCGTCGCCTCCGCAGGGCTGTTGGGCTTGGGCCTGACCGCGTGCGGCGCGGGTGACACCGAGTCCCAGAGCGGCAAGACCCGGATCGGTGTCTCGGTGTACGACATGAGTTCGTTCATCACCGCGGGCAAGGAGGGGATGGACCAGTACGCCAAGGACAACAACATCGAGCTGGTGTGGAACTCGGCGAACCTCGACGTCTCCACTCAGGCCAACCAGGTCGACCAGATGATCAACCAGGGCGTCGCCGCGATCATCGTCGTTCCCGTGCAGGCTGATTCGCTCGCCCCGCAGGTGGCCTCGGCCAAGGCCAAGGGCATCCCGCTGGTCCCGGTGAACGCCGCGCTCAACAGCAAGGACATCGCCGCCAACGTGCAGCCCGACGACGTCAAGGCCGGTGAGCAGGAAATGCAGATGATGGCCGACAAGCTCGGCGGCAAGGGCAACATCGTCGTTCTGCAGGGTCCGCTCGGCCAGTCCGGCGAACTCGACCGCACCAAGGGCATTCAGAACATCCTCGCCAAGTACCCGGACATCAAGGTGCTGGCGATGGACACCGCCAACTGGAAGCGGGACGAAGCGGTCAACAAGACGAAGAACTGGATCTCGGGCTTCGGGCCGCAGATCACCGGCGTGGTCGCCGAGAACGACGACATGGGCCTCGGCGCGCTGCAGGCGCTCAAGGAAGCCGGTCGCACCGACGTGCCGATCGTCGGCATCGACGGCATCGAGGACGGGCTGAACGCCGTCAAGAGCGGTGAGTTCATCGGCACGTCGCTGCAGAACGGCACCGTGGAGCTGTCCGCCGGTCTGGCAGTCGCCAACGCGCTGGCCAAGAAGGAGCAGGTCAACACCAACCCGGTCTACATCATGCCGGCGATCACGCAGGCGAACGTTGACGTCGCGATCGAGCACGTCGTCACCAAGCGAGCAGAGTTCCTGGCAGGACTGTCCGAGCTGACCAAGAAGAACCTCGAGACCGGCGACATCGCCTACGAGGGAATCCCCGGCCAGAAGCAGCCCTGATCAACCCCTTTCCGTTACACCACCATTGGAGAAAGTGAATAGATGAGACTGACCACCAAGCTAGGCGTCATCGCCTCGGCGGGCGCGCTGACGCTCGGCATGACCGCCTGCGGCGCGGGCGACACCGCGGCCAACAGTGACACCACCCGCATCGGTGTCACGGTGTACGACATGAGCTCGTTCATCACCGCGGGCAAGGAGGGCATGGACACCTATGCCAAGGCCAACAACATCGAATTGGTGTGGAACTCGGCCAACAACGACGTGTCCACCCAGGCCAGCCAGGTCGACTCCCTGATCAACCAGGGCGTCGCCGCGATCATCGTCGTTCCCGTGCAAGCGGATTCGCTCGGCCCGCAGATCCAGGCCGCCAAGGCCAAGGGCATTCCGCTGTTGGCCGTCAACGCCGCGCTCGACAGCCCCGACCTCGCGGGCAACGTGCAGCCCGACGACGTCGCCGCCGGTGCGCAGGAAATGCAGATGATGGCCGACAAGCTCGGTGGCAAGGGCAACATCGTCATCCTGCAGGGCCCGCTCGGCGGTTCCGGTGAGATCAACCGCGGCAAGGGCATCGACCAGGTCCTGGCCAAGTACCCGGACATCAAGGTGCTGGCCAAGGACACCGCGAACTGGAAGCGCGACGAAGCGGTCAACAAGATGAAGAACTGGGTCTCCAGTTTCGGACCGCAGATCAACGGCGTCGTGTCCCAGAACGACGACATGGGCCTCGGCGCCCTGCAGGCGCTGAAGGAAGCGAACCGCACCGACGTGCCGATCGTGGGCATCGACGGCATCGAGGACGGCCTCAACGCCGTCAAGAGCGGTGAGTTCATCGGCACCTCGCTGCAGAACGGCACCGTGGAGCTGTCCGCCGGACTGGCCGTGGCCAACGCGCTGGTCAAGAAGGAAGAGGTCAACAAGGCGCCCGTCTACGTGATGCCCGCCATCACCAAGGACAACGTCGACGTCGCGATTCAGCACGTCGTCACCGAGCGCCAGAAGTTCCTCGACGGGCTCGGCGAGCTGACCGCCCAGAACCTGAAGACCGGCGACATCGCCTACGAGGGCATTCCGGGACAGAAGAAGCAGTAACGCAGTTCCGATGAGACGGGGCCGACCACATCCGTGGCCGGCCCCGTTTCGTCGCTGGAGATGAGTTCCTCGAGCCCGGGTGGTCCGTACAGACATGACCTTCGAACACGTAATGGCCGTAGTCCCCGTCACCGACCTGGACGCGGCGAAGGCCTTCTACGAGAAACTCTTCGGACGCGCACCGGACAACAACCCGATGCCGGTGCTCGTCGAATGGCAGGTGGTGCCCGGCGGCTGGGTGCAGGTCTTCGTCGACGAGGAACGGGCCGGATGCGGCCTGGTGAACTTCGCAGTCGACGATCTCGCGGCCCACGTCGCCTCCGCCGCAGACCACGGGCTCGCGCCGGGTGAGATCGAAGGCGTGAACAAGGGCGTCGAGTTGGCGACGTTGACGGACCCGGACGGCAACCTGATCCGCCTGATCGGCAACTTCCGCGTGGAGTACTGACCCGTTCGTAGCGTCCCCGTTACAGGCGGCTCACCTTTCCGACACGTGATCGACGTATCCATTGTCGATGACCGACTCCCAGCAAGCCACGACAGGCGCGGTGGACACCCCGCCGAAGTCGCGGTGGTACACGTCGCTGTTCACCCAACTCCTGGTCGCCATCGTCGCGGGCATCCTGGTCGGCTGGCTCTGGCCGGCGTTCGGCGCCGATCTCAAGCCGGTCGCGGACGCCTTCATCAAGCTGATCAAGATGCTGATCGCGCCGATCATCTTCTGCACCGTGGTCATCGGGATCGCCCACGTCGGCGATCTCAAGTCGGTGGGCCGCATCGGCGTGAAGGCCCTGATCTACTTCGAGGTCGTCACCACCTTCGCGCTGCTGTTCGGACTGGTGATCGCCAATGTCGTCAAACCCGGCGCGGGCTTCAACATCGACCCTCAGACGCTGGCCTCCGGGGCTGACGCCGTCGCCAAGAAGACCGGCAGCGGGGAACTGCCCCACACCGTGGAGTTCTTGCTCAACATCATTCCGACGTCGGTGTTCTCGGCCTTCGCCGAGAACCAGCTGCTGCAGGTCCTCTTCTTCGCGGTGCTCTTCGGGTTGGCGCTCGCCAAGTTCGGTGAGCACGGTCCGCCGGTGGTGTTCGAGATGATCGAGCACCTCGGCAGCCTGCTCTTCACCATCATCGGATGGATCATGAAGCTGGCGCCGCTCGCCGCGTTCGGCGCCATGGCCTACATCATCGGCCAGTACGGCATCTCGTCATTGGGCAGCTACGCCAAGCTGATTGGTGCCTGCTACCTCGGGGCCGCGTTGTTCATCCTGGTCCTCGGGGTGATCGTGTGGTTCCTCGCCGGCGTCAACCTGTGGCGCTTCGTGGTCTACATCAAGGACGAGCTGTTCCTCGCGCTGGGAACGGCCTCCACCGAGGTGGTGCTGCCACGCATCATGGACAAGTTGATCTTCGCCGGGTGCTCAAGGACCACAACGGGTTTGGTGGTGCCGACGGGCTACTCGTTCAACCTCGACGGGGCCACGCTGTACCTCTCCATCTGCGTACTGTTCCTGGCGCAGGCACTCGGCGTCGACCTCAGCCTCGGCGAGCAGATCACCGCCGTGCTGGTGCTCATGCTGACCTCCAAGGGCATGGCCGGCGTGCCAGGGTCGTCGTTCCTGGCGTTGTCGGCGACCGTCGCCGCCATCGGGCACGGAGCGATTCCGGTCGCCGCAGTCGCCCTGCTGCTGGGCGCCGACCGGATCATGGACTCGATGCGGGTGTCGGTCAACCTGCTCGGCAACTGCGTGGCGACCATCGTGGTGGCGCGCTGGGAGGGCCAGTTGGACTCCGAGCGCATGAGCGCCGTGCTCCGCGGCGACGTGACCGAACCCGTTGAGGCCACCGATGTTCCGGAGGTCCCCGAGGTTGAGGTGTCGGCGCGCTAGCCCTTGGGCCCCAGCGGCCGGCGCGCCAACTCGAGGACCTCCTCGGTGGTGAGCGGACTGTGTGGGTGCTGCGACAGACACCATGGCGTCGTGATCTTCTGAAACGCAGTGCCCTCGAGCGCGGCGTAGAAGTTTCCGGCCCGCAGTCTGCTGATGTCGGGCACCAGGCCGCCCTTGACCCGGGCCATCTCCTTGGCGACGGCGATCTGGACGGGCGCGTTCAGCAGTCCGAACAGCTGCGTCGCCGCGTTGCCGGGGATGTTCGGGTTGAGACCGCGGGGGGCCTGGGTGGCGTACACCAACCCCAAGCCGTATTTGCGAGCCTGTGACGACAGCGCCAACGTGCTGCGCGTCGCCACCGTGGTGCGGCCCGACGGCGCAAAGTTCTGCGCCTCGTCCATCACCAGCAGACCACCGAGTGGCCGATCACCCGCCGGATTGCGCTTGATCCACGCGAACAACGCCATCTGCAGTTGGTTCACGAACCCTTCGCGCTGCGTCCCGTCGGAGAGTCCGACCATGCTGATCACCGAGACCCTGGCGCGATACCCCTCCGACGGCGTCAACAGCGACCCAGGGTCGGCCGGGGCGCCGTCGCCACCGAACATCGGGTCGTTGACCATGGCGGCCCGCAGGTTCTGGCTCAACTCCGCGCCCCGGTCGCGGGCATTCGCGATGACGCTGACGCCGTCGGGCAGATCGGCGAGTGCGCTGAGGAATCCGGTCAGCGTGGGCGACGGCCGCCGGCCGTACCACTGCAACGCCTCGCGAAGAACTGCCCGCGATTGGTTCGCCTTGGGGGTCTTGCCCGCGATGTGAGCGTGGGGTTCCATTGCGGCGAAGGCAGATTCGACTGCCTCGTTGAACTCGTCGCGGTCGTCGACGACGCTGGCGAAGTCCGGGAGCGGCTGAAAGGACAGCGGCCGTCCGGCTGAGCGGCGAGGCGTCCACACGACGACCTCGGTGTTGTCGAAGTAGTCTCCTGCCAGTGCCGAGTCGGCCGCCCGCCAACCACTGGGGTGTTCGGCCCATGGCACGCCGAGTCGCGCCAAGTCGTTGTTGGGGTCCAGCACGATCGACGAGACGCCGCGCAGCGCGCACTCCTCGACGAGTCGGCGGATCAACACCGTCTTGCCCGATCCCGATCCCGCGAAGATCGCGGTGTGTTTGCGCAAGGCGAGCAACTCGACGCTGAGCGGCTGCCCGGTGGCGTCGTCGACGCCGAGGGGAATCGCCGTGCTGGTGACCTGTTCGCGGGGGACGTCCTTCTTCAACCGCTTGGCCCACGGCTCTGGCTCCGGCTCTGAGATCGGCTCGGGTTCGGGAACCGTTGTCGGCGTTGGTATCTCGACCGCCTTGGGTCCAGCCTCGTCGCCAAGCGCCTCGCGCAGGAAACCCAGCCCATGTGCGGGCCTACGGCTCGTCAACCATCCGACGAGGTCGGGATGGTCGTCGACGATGAGATCGCGCAGCGCCGATGCGGTACGCAGATCGTCATCCGACAGCGTGAGCGTGCGACCGCCGGACTCCTCAAAGGCGGCGACCACCTCCGCCGTCTTCACGCCACCCGGCCACGGGGTGTTTCGCAACAGGAACAATTGACGTTTGTCTATGTTGCTGCCGAAACCAGCTGCGACACAGGCGTTCTTGATCCGATTCTGGACTGCGATGGCGTTCCCGCTCGCGATCGCCCGGAACGCCCAGTGCCGTTCGTCATCGGTCACCGCGTCGAGGCGCTGCCGCAGTCTGCCGTGCAACGGAACCTGCTTGCCAGGAGGCGGGTCGAGGGCGAACGTCTGCTCGGCGTCGCCGCGTTCGATGATCCAGGCGTCCAACGCGGCGGACAGCAGGCCTGGCACCGTAATGTCCTCGCCCTCGGGGTCAAGAGCCGCCGCACCGACCGCTCGCCTGCGGAAGTCGTTGAACAAACGGTCCAGATCGGTCGTTTCCAACGGTGTGTCGTCGGGTGCGGGCTGCCCCGAGTCGGTGGATGCATTGTCGGTGGATGCATTGAGGTGGGCCAGTTCCTCGACCACGTCGCGATCGAGACATGCGCGAACATGGGTGTCGGCGCGCTGAAGCAGTCGGCGTGGGGTGTATTGCTGCGCGTCGTCGAACGCCGACGGCAGAATCGGCCAACTCGGATAGGGCTGGGTGAAGTCGACGGCCCGGTAGCTTGCTGTGAACCGGCGCTCGAGAATGGCCCGGCCGATGTCGGCACTCGGAAGTTCGTGCAGGGGCGCGGTTTCCCGGAACCGGTCGGCCACCGAGGCCGCCGCCCTCGACCTGATCGACTCCCACACCGACGGCAGGCACGCCACGACCTCTGCGGTGCGCCGCATCGTCTCGCGGATCGACATGAGTCCGTGCGCGACGTGCTCCAGGTCGCGGTTGTCCGTCGCGCCGTCGTCGCGGCCCCCCGTCGACGTGGCGGACTGCGCCAGCAGGGTGTCGATCTGATCGATCGCCATCACCGACGGGCCGGCAAGCGCGACCAAGCGCGAGATGTCCCGCACGCACTCCTGTGGCGTCAACGTCGACACCCCGATCGCCCAGTGCCTGCGACCGGTGTCGTCCACGTCTTCCGCGGAGTTGAGGTACGCCTGCCCGATGTCCTGGGTACCGAGATCTTCGGCGCCGAGCAGGGTGAGGGCGCGAAGGGTGTGCTGCGTTTGGCGGACCGTCTGCGGTGCCGCCTTGTGGAGAGCGTTGACGAAGGCTGTCAGGATCTCCGGGGTGAGTTCGTCCTCACCGGACACCGCCCGACGATCGGCGCGGGAAACGTGAGCCACCGATGCGAGTTCCCACAGCAGTTGCTTGAGTTGGGTTTCGCGGTCCTGTGCCGGCCTGCCGAGACTCTCCAGAATGCTGCTCCGCGCCGACTCCCAGAAGCTCGTCGCATCGAGAAGTTGCAGCAGGAAGAAGAACCCGCCGCCGGCCTGCACTCGCTCGCGGACCTGGCCAAGCAGATGCGTCTTGCCGGAGCCTGCCGTGCCGCGCACGACCACACCCAGCGGGCTGGATTCCGGGTGCCGGTCGGCATCGGAGAACGCGTCCATGACCTGTTCGAGCGCCTTGTCGTGGACGCCGGGCACGTGGAACGCACCCTGTGCGTGCCACAGGTCGTCGGCCGACGGCGCAAATGACAGGCGAAGGGACTTGAGGGCTTCCCGTTCCCGCGGATCCATCACGACTCGATCGCGATCAGGTGCCTGGCCCGGTTGCCGATGTCGACGGCGGCCGCATGGTCCTCGTCGGTCAACGTCTTCTGATTCTCCTCGGGGATGAGGCTGACGCCCGGCTGGCGCTGCATCTGCGTCAGCGCGTCGTCCAGCTCGGATTTGGTCACGTCGGGCAGTTCGGCGCGCAGTCGCACCAGGTCCACCCAGCCTCCGGCGCGAGCCGCGAGTTTGACGTACGCGGCCCGGACCTGGCTTTCGACGTCGACCGAGTCATCCTGTGCGAAGAAGAGGTCGGCGGGAGCCAGGCCTTCACGGTCGAGGTGGCGTCGCAGTGCGCGCAGCACGGTGTAGAGCGCCCTGCCCTGACCTGACGGCCGCTCGGGAACGGCGGCGCCGATGATCGCCGCGCACGTCGCCCACCCACTGTCGGTCAGCTCGAGTGCCATGGCGCGACTTTCCGTCGTAACCTCGATCAGCTTCTTCTCGAGCAGGCGATCGCGACCGCCCTTCTTCAGTTCTGGCCCAAGATCGCGCAATTCGGGGTTGCGGACGGGTCGCGCTTCGGCCATCAGAACCAGTAGCACGGCTTGCTCGGTGCCGGTGAGTTCATCGGGGGCGACGCTCAAGGCAGATTCCCTTCGTTGGTTCTCTTCTTCGACAGCAGGCTTTCGATGACGGCCAGGACCCGAGCGGGATCGTCGTCGATCTCCTCGTTGGTGAATCGCAGCACGGCGAAGCCGTCGAGGGTGAGGCCGTTGTCGCGCCGTCGATCGGCTGCGTACTTGAGACTGCCACGGTGGTCCGGTCCGTCGATCTCCACCACGCACCGTTCGGCCGGCCACATCAAGTCCACCCGGATGGGCGGTACCAGCGAACCGCCGCTGTACTGCTGATTCCAGGTCCGTCCGACTGCCCAGGCGCACCGGGCGAGACGTCGCTCAAGGGCTTGCTCGGCCGCACTGGCCGGATGCGGCAGTCCTGCCAGGGCCGGATAGTCGACGGGCGGTGGCGCGTCGGGGGCGTCGCGCGACAGGGCGTCGAGATAACCCGGGACGGCCAGCTGCCAGATTGGATAGCGGTCGACGAGCGGCAGGACGCCGGCGGCTAGCCACGTTCCGACACCGTGGTCGGCCAGCCAGTCGAAGGCCAGTGCAGCGCGCCGCTGAGCGCCGTCGGTGTGTGATCCGTTCTCGCCAATCAGTAGCGAGATGCCGTTGCGGAAATAGCAGTCGGTGATGGCCCTGGTCAGCCCACGGGCGCGGATGTCGAGATCGAAGCGCCGCTCGGTGGGCGTGCCACGAAGTGCCGCCTCGGCGAGGTCGGCGAGGAACGGTCCGAAGTGGGCGGTGTCGGCGGCATACCGATGGGCGATCTCCCGCACCACGCGACGGTCGAAGTCACTGGCGGTGTCGATGGCGCCGGCGTCCGGCAACCAGGCCGGAAAGAGCTCGATCGCGATGGACTCGAGTTGGCCGAGAACGTCCTCCACCACGTCTTGGGCCGACGACACCTCGGTCCGTAGCCGGTGACGGATCACCACGGGCGACCCGTCGGGCAGCGGGTCGAGACTGACCGCGAGCTGCTCCTCGGTGACGCCCACCAGCCGGACGACTCGGCCACCGGGAAGGTGCGTCGACGACAGCGGTTGCCCGCATGCCGCTGAACTCACCCGACCTCCTGCACCGTCGTCGTATCGCACCCATTCTGTCCTAGGTGCCGCGTAGGCGTCAGACGACGGCGGCGCGCAGGTCGTCGTCGAGCGACGCACGCACGAGCGCCGCGGCGAATTCGGCGTCCCGGCCTGCGGCGAGTGCGCTCAGCTCCTGCGGGTCGGTGGGCAGCCCAAGCTGTTCGGCGGCACCGCGCGCCCGCTCGTCGTAGTACGGCCGCACCCACGTCCAGGTGTCCTGTACCTCGCGAAGGAAGATGTCGGACCCGGTCGTCCCGATGCCCTTGAATTGCTGCAGCAGCTTGGCCGCGGCGGCCGCATTCTCGTCGTAGCGGGCGTATCCCGCGCGTCCGAAGGCGTCGATCATGGTCTTGCGGTCGGCGTCGCGGACGGCCTCGGGTGTGCGCAGGCCGGCATGGAACACCTCGCGGGCGGCGGCGACGGCAATGCCCGCGTCGATGGGCTTGCTGGCCAGCATGCAGAGGACAAGCAGTTCGAACAGCGGCATCGGGGTGTCCTTGAGCGTGATGCCTGCCTCGCGGGCGTCGTAGGTGGTGCCCGCTTCCTTGAGTAGCCGCGTGGCGATGTCGCCGCGGCGAGAGTCGTTGTGCGCCATGGCGCGGGCATACCCGACGACGATGGCGGCAAACGCCGCTACTTCGCAGGAAGCCCTTCGGCGTAGTGGACGCCCTTGTCGACCCACGTGCGCAGTTGCCGTTTGGTCGCCACCCCGGCGGTGCCGACGCGGATCCAGCCGCGCGTCTGGCGCCCTGCCATCACCATCGGCTCGACGTGCGCGCGTTCGAGCAACGTGTTGGTCTCCTTGGCGGGGACGCGGACCATCAGGCCGCCCTGGCCGCTGACGCACACGGCCATGTTGCCGCCGACCATGAACGCGAGGCCGCCGAACATCCGCTTTTCGTCGACGCCGGCAGTCTCACCGAGCAGCTCACGGACGCGGTGGGCCAGATCCTCGTCGTAGGGCACGTGTCGAGGTTCTCACGTCGCGGGCGTCCAGCCCAGCCGTGGCCCAAGGTTCTCCGCCAGGTCGTCGACGATCTGGCGGTAGTCGGCCTCCTCGAAGGAGAACGGCAGCGCGAAGGCAATTTCGTTGGCGCGCTGGAACCCGGCGTGTTCGAACAGCTGGTCGGCCAGTTCGTCGGACGTGCCGACGTAGTCGGGGGAGAACAGCATGCCCTTGGGTCCCTGCGGAGCCTTGGTGCGCTCGAAGCGGCTCGCGGCGTACTCGCGGTAGCGTCGGATCTGGTCGCCGGTCGCCGAGTCGGTGGGGATGACCACCAAACCCTGTGACACGCGCGCGCTTTCGGGCCGCGGGTGGCTTGCCCGATAGGCGTCGATCTGCTGGCCTTGAATGGTGGCGAAGTCGGGGGACCCCGTGCCTTCCGGAGTGTCTCCGGCGCTGACCACCGAGCTCGTCAGATAGTTGACACCCTGTGCGCCAGCCCATTTGGCGGATTCGAGTCCGCCGCCATACCAGACCCGGTCGGCGAGGCCGGGGGAGTGCGGCTGGATCCGGCGGGTGAAGCGCTCGATGCCGACGACGCCCTCGAAGTCGCTGACCGGCTCACCGCGCAGGGCGCGCAACAGCCGCAGCACCCGTTCCTTGGAGAAGTCCTCGAGGTCGTGGGTGTCGGGGTAGAGCGCCGCCTTGTAGTGGTCGTACATCATCGGTGTGCCCACGGAGACACCCGGGTTGACGCGTCCGCCGGACATGACGTCGACGGTGGCCAGATCCTCCGCCAGGCGGAAGGGGTTCTCCAAGCCCAGGGGGATGACGGCGGTACCGAGCTCGATGCGCGACGTGCGCTGACTGGCGGCAGCCATGATCGCCACCGGGCTCGAGATGCCGGGTTGGAGGTGGCGGTCGCGCAGCCAGACGCTGTCGAAGCCCAGGGCCTCGGCGCGCTCGATGACCTGGAGGGTCTCCTCGATTCCCGGGCCGGGGTTGGCGTCGTCGAATCGACCGATGGTCAGGAACCCGAGCTTGCGCAACGGTTCTCCGCGTCTGGGCATCTGGTAGGTCTCCGTATCGGGTGTGGGGTGGTGTGGCGGTGTGGGGCGTCAACTTTTGTTGACGTTCGTCATCGGATGTTGACGGGTGTGGGGGTGTGGTGTGGTTGGGCTGGCGGTTCGGGGTGGATGCGGCGGACGGATGAGAGCAATCAATGGTGTCACCCCCGCGTCGCATACTGCGCACGTGACGACACCGGCACCGACACCGTGGTGGGACAACGACCCCGAGATCGCCGAGATTCGCCGTCGAACGGCCGAAGAGTTCGGAATCGTGTTGGACGCAACCGAACCCGGCGAGGCGGGAAGCTCCGACGATTTCGACGACTATGACGATTTCGACGACAGTTACTCCGCCGTGCCCGCCAAGCACGACCCCGTCATGGCCGAATTGCTCGACGGGCACAGCTTGCGGCGACTCTCCGACGCCCGCGACGCGCTGATGGACGCCCGCGAAGGGTATGACGACGCGGTCCTGGAGGCTCGCACCGCCGGCTACTCCTGGGGCGAGATCGGCACCGTGCTTGGCGTGTCGAAACAGCAGTTGCACCGCCGGTTCGGCACACGACAGCGGGGCCGACGGTAGTCGACCCCGCTGTACGTGCCATCTGTCAGGCGGCAACCGTCGCCACGTCCGTCACCGGTTCCAACGCCTGCGCGACGATGTCCGCCACGTCGGTCATCGGCCTGACGTCCAGCGCCGCAAGCACTTCGGCTGGGACATCGTCCAGATCCGGCTCGTTGCGAGCCGGGATGAACACCGTCTTCAGTCCGTTGCGCTGCGCGGCGAGCAACTTCTGCTTCACCCCGCCGATCGGGAGCACCCGACCGTTCAGAGTGACCTCGCCCGTCATGCCCACGTCACCGCGAACCTTGCGGCCAGTGGCCATCGACACCAGTGCGGTCACCATCGTGACGCCCGCCGACGGACCGTCCTTCGGCACCGCGCCCGCCGGGAAGTGAACGTGGATTTGGCGATTCAGTTCTGCCCGGTCGACGCCCAACTGCTCGGCATGCGCCTTGACGTAGGACAGCGCGATCTGTGCCGATTCCTTCATCACGTCACCCAGCTGACCGGTCAACTGCAGACCGGCGTCGCCGGAGTTCGAGTTCGCCTCGATGAACAGCACGTCGCCGCCCAGACCCGTGACGGCCAGGCCGGTCGCCACGCCGGGCACCGCGGTGCGCTCCTCGGATTCCGGAGTGAAGCGCGGACGCCCAAGGTAGGCAACCAGATCCGGCTCGTCGATGACCAGGTTCTGCGGATCCACCGCGAGCTTGGTCGTCGCCTTCCGCAGCGCCTTGGCGAGCAGCCGCTCGAACTGACGCATACCGGGCTCGCGGGTGTAGTCCGCGGCGATCTTGCGCAGCGCCTCGTCGGTCACCGACACCTCCTCGGGCGTCAGCGCCGCGCGGTCCCGCTGCCGCGGCAGCAGGAAGTCACGGGCGATGGCGACCTTGTCGTCCTCGGTGTAACCGTCGATCTGCACCAGCTCCATGCGGTCCAACAGGGCCGACGGGATGTTCTCGATCACGTTGGCCGTCGCCAGGAACACGACGTCGGACAGGTCCAGGTCGAGGTCCAGGTAGTGGTCGCGGAACGTGTGGTTCTGCGCCGGATCCAGCACCTCCAGCAGCGCCGCACTCGGATCGCCTCGGTAGTCCGAACCCACCTTGTCGATCTCGTCGAGCAGCACGACGGGGTTCATCGACCCCGCCTCGCCGATCGCCCGGACCAGCCGGCCCGGCAGCGCGCCGACGTAGGTACGCCGGTGCCCACGGATCTCGGCCTCGTCGCGCACGCCACCGAGCGCGACGCGAACGAACTTGCGGCCCAACGCCCGTGCCACCGATTCACCCAGTGACGTCTTGCCGACACCGGGAGGCCCCGCCAGCACCATCACGGCACCCGAGCCGCGACCCCCGACGACCTGCAGCCCACGCTGCGTCCGACGGGCCCGCACGGCCAGGTATTCCACGATGCGGTCCTTGACGTCGTCCAGCCCGTGGTGGTCGGCGTCCAAGATCTCCCGCGCCGACTTCAAGTCGGTCGAGTCCTCGGTCGTGACGTTCCACGGCAGGTCGAGCACGGTGTCCAACCAGGTCCGGATCCAGCCGCCCTCGGGGCTCTGCTCGCTGGAGCGTTCCAGCTTGCCGACCTCGCGCAGCGCGGCCTCGCGCACCTTCTCCGGCAGATCGGCGGCCTCGACCTTGGCCCGATAGTCATCGGATCCCTCGGGCTCGCCTTCGCCGAGCTCCTTGCGGATCGCGGCCAACTGCTGGCGCAGCAGGAACTCCTTCTGCGTCTTCTCCATACCGCTGCGCACGTCGTCGGCGATCTTGTCGTTGACCTCGGTCTCGGCGAGGTGCTCGGCGGTCACGTCGATCAGCAGCCGCAGCCGCCGGGCCACGTCCTCGGTTTCCAGCAGCTCGCGCTTCTGCACGTCGGTCAGGTACGAGGCGTAACCGGCGGTGTCGGCCAGTGCCGACGGGTCGCTGATCTTGTTGACCACGTCGACGATCTGCCAGGCCTCACGGCGCTGCAGCATCGCCAGCAGCAGTTTCTTGTACTCGGCGGCGAGCGCCTTGGTCTCGTCGGTGATTGCGGAGTCGCCCACCTCGGTGACCTCCACCCACAGCGCCGCGCCGGGTCCGGTGGTGCCGGAGCCGATGTGGGCGCGCTTCTCACCGCGGACGACGGCGGCGGCACCGCCACCGGGGACGCGACCCACCTGCACGATCGAGGCGATCACGCCGTAGGTGGGGTAGCGGTCCTCGAGCCGGGGCGCGATGAGCAGCTTGCCGCTCTCGCTTGCCTGGGCGGCGTCGACCGCGGCACGTGCCGCGTCGTCCAGTTCGATGGGGACGACCATTCCTGGCAGCACGATCGGCTCGCTGACGAAGAGCACGGGCACTGCGATGTTTTCAGACATCAGACTCCTTCAAAGTTCAGCCTGATGCGCTCAACCTTGGGTGGGGTCGGTTTGTTCCCAGGGGTTAGGCGGGCGCCTCGGCGGCCGCGGCAGCACGGCGGCTGACCACGACCGTCGCCAACACCAGGAAGCCGATGACCGGCAGCGTGATCGCCGAGTTCACCCCGTTGGCGGCGTCCACGGACAGGTGGGCGATGACCACCAGGCGAATCGCCACCTCGACCAGCAGTCCGACGCCCCACATCGCCGAGAGCCGAACGTGAATGCGACGGATCCGTCGGGTCTCGTCCGGTGTCGGGTCGGCCTGGTCGGCCGGCCGGAAGCGCTCGCCGACCACCTGCGTCAACGGGGTGCCGACGACGCAACTGCCGAGGAAGAGCGGGCCGCCGATGCCGTTGACGAGCGTGTTGCCGACCAGGATCAGCTTGGGATCGGTGGTGGCCAGGCCGACGGCGAGGCTCAGCCCGAACGTCAGCAGGAGGTAGACGGCGAAGGGGTCGAGCCGTCGACTCTTCACCACGCCGTAGACGACCCGCGCCCCCGACAGAACGGTGGCCGACAGCAAGGCGACGTACTCGGAGACGCCCAACGCCCGCAGCCCGTAGTAGGCGACCAGGGGAGGTGCCACGTCGAGCAGGATCGTCTGGAACAGCGGCCGCATCGAAGGGCGCGGGGTGGGGGCCTGCTCGGTCACCGCGATCACTCTAGCCAGGGCGCCTGACCGGCGCCTGTCAGGGAATAGCCGACGTCGTACCCGTGTCGTGGGACGCATGGCAAAGGCGGTTCGATACGACCGGTACGGCGAGCTCGACGTCCTAGAGGTGCGTGACGTTCCGCGTCCGCGACCCGCCAGCGGCGAGGTGGTGGTCGCCGTGACGGCGGCGGGCATCAACCCGGGGGAGTCGATGATCAGGCGCGGCCTGCTGCACGACCGTTGGCCCGCCACGTTCCCGGAGGGTGAGGGCAGCGACCTGGCGGGCGTAGTCGTCGAGGTGGGTAGCGGCGCAACCGATTTCGCCGTCGGCGACGAGGTGATGGGGTTCTCGCTGACGCGCTCCAGTCACGCCGAGTACACCAGGGTGCCCACCGGGCAACTCGCCCCAAAGCCGGCCGGCGTGCCGTGGGAGGTGGCGGGCAGCCTCTACACCGCTGGCGCAGCCGCTTACGCGGCAGTGCGGTCGGTGGCCCTCGGAGCCGGCGACGTCGTGGCGGTGTCCGGGGCCAGCGGCGGCGTCGGCACCATAGCCGTGCAGCTTGCGAAGCACACGGGTGCAACGGTTCTCGGCATCGCAGGCCCGGACAACGACGCGTGGTTGGCTGATCGCGGTGTCACGCCGGTCAACTACGGCGACGATCTGGCCGGCCGCCTCCGCACCGCGTCGCCGACGGGTCGCGTCGACGCGTTCCTCGACCTGTTTGGCGGCGGTTACGTCGAGCTCGCAGTCGACGATCTCGGCATTGCACCCGAGCGCGTCGACACGATCATCGACTTCGCCGCCGTCGAACGATTTGGGGTCAAGGTGGAGGGCACCGCGGCGGCGTCGAGTGCAGCGGTGGTGGCCGAACTCGCCGAATTGGTCGCCACCGGTCGACTGGAGGTTCCCATCGCCGGAGTGTTCCCGCTCGATCAGGTACGTGAGGCGTACCGCACCCTCGAACAACGGCACACCCGCGGCAAGCTGGTGCTGAGCATGCGATGACGCCGGCTCAGCTGGTGGACGGCGCCGCCGCGCGCGCGATGTCGCGGACCGGCGGTCCGTCGAGCGCGCTGTCCATCTCGACCGAGCCCAGCTCGCGGATCTCCACCGTCCCGCCCGCAGCGCAGTGCTGACGCCGCCAGTCGCCGATCGCCTCGTGTGCCGCATGGTCGATGAAGTCCACCGACAGGTCGACGGTGGCCTTGGTTCCCGGTGGCACCGACGCCAGCACACCGGTCAGCTGCGGCAGCGACAGGAAGCTGCAGGACCCCTCGATGACGATGCGCCAGGTGCCGTCGCCGTCGACGGACTCCGCGACGATCCTGGTGCGCACCACCCGCCACACCGTCAGGGCGATCGACAGGGCCAGGCCGATCAGGACGCCCTCGAGGAGGTTCAGGAACACCACACCGACGATCGTGACGGCGTAGACCGCGATATCTCCTGTGCGGCGGGCGGTTTCGATGTGGACGCGCTTGACCAATTGAATGCCGATCACGATCAGCAGTCCAGCGAGCGCCGCCATGGGGATCTGTTCGGCGAACCCGGCGAACGGAAGGGCGAACACCAAGACCCAGACGCCGTGCATCATGGCCGAGGCGCGAGTGCGCGCACCAGCTTGCACGTTCGTCGAACTCCGCACGATGACGCCCGTGACGGGAAGGCCGCCCAGGGTGCCCGATGCGATGTTGGCCGTGCCCTGACCGATGAGCTCGCGGTCGAAGTTGGTGCGGGGACCGTTCTGCATCCGGTCGACCGAGACCGCGGACAGCAAGCTCTCTACGCTCGCGATCAAGGCGACGGTGAGGACACCGGTGGCGAATGCGCCCCAGTTGCCCTCGGGAAGACTCGGCAGCGCGATCGCGTCCAGCAGTGAACCGTCCAATTTGACGCGGTCCACGTCGACGCCGAACACGATCGCGGCCGCCGTCGCCGTCACGATGGCGACCAGCGGGCCCGGCACCTTGCCGAGCCGTCCCGGTACCCATCGCCACCCGACCAGAATGGCGATGACGAGCACACCGAGGGCGACCCCCGGGCCGTGCGCGCCGAGCACCTGTTCTGGCAGTTCCGTTACGTTGCGCCAAGCAGAACTCTGCGATTCGCCGCCCAGCAATACGTGGACCTGTTGCAATGCGATCGTGAGTCCGATGCCTGCGAGCATCGCGTGAACCACTACCGGTGAAATCGCCAGCGCCGCCCTTGCCACCTTGCTCAAACCGAAGAGCACCTGCAGGACGCCGGCCGCGACCGTTATCGCGCAGGTGACCTTCCAGCCGAACTGGCCGATCAGGCCGGCGACCACGACGGTGAGACCCGCCGCCGGTCCGCTGACCTGCAACGGCGACCCGCCGACGGCGCCCGCGACGACGCCGCCCACCACCGCGGCGATGAGGCCGGCGAGCGCGGGTGCGCCCGAGGCGATCGCGATCCCCAGCGACAGCGGAAGGGCTACCAGGAAGACCACGAGCGAGGCGGGCAGGTCATAACGGAGGATGGGTGCGATTCGTTGGGAGACCGAACTCCCCGAGCTTTTGAGAATGACCTGCTCCTGACGGTGAAGAGAACGAAAACGATTCTCTGACAATGAATTAGGTGAACCGCTACTCAATTCACAAGTGCCAGAGTATTTATCACTCGGCGAAGCGGTCAAGCACGCCGGTGCTACGCATAGAAGATCCAAATCTTGGCGCCCGGAGTTGTTGGCACCATCACACCCTTCATCGGCGGCGTCTCCCGTTCGTCGTCCTGACGACTGAGAAAAAGCCAGGTATGACAATGCTTTTCGGAACACCATGGACGACGCCAAACGATCCGGTCTCGCCGGCGAACATGAGAAGAACCTGTGAGTACAGTGACAGGTCGCCATATGCCCGTAACACTCGAAGACATGACGACGACGTCGGTTCACCCTGCACCTGCGCAACCCCGGACGGCCATCCTCGGCCAACTTCCCGCGATCCGGCGGCCGGACGGGTCGCCCATCCAGGTGCTGTTGATCGACGACGAGCGGGCACTGACGAACCTCGTCACGATGGCGCTGAAGTACGAGGGGTGGGACGTCGACGTGGCTCACGACGGACGCGAGGCGCTCACCAAGTTCGCCTCCACCGATCCCGACATCCTGGTGCTCGACATCATGCTTCCCGACGTCGACGGACTCCGGATCCTGCAGCGGGTGCGGGCTGCGGGCACCTACACCCCGGTGCTGTTCCTGACGGCGCGCGACTCGGTCACCGACCGGGTCACCGGCCTCACCGCTGGTGCCGACGACTACCTGACGAAGCCATTCGACCTGCAGGAACTGGTGCTGCGGCTGCGGGGGCTTCTCAAACGTGGCGCCGACGCCACGCCGCCGGCCGACGAGCAACCCGCCGAGGAGACGTTGCGCGTCGCCGATCTCACCCTCGACGTCGCAAGCCGCGAGGTGACCCGGGCGGGGGAGCGCATCGAGTTGACGACGACGGAGTTCGACCTGCTGCGGTATCTCATGCGCAACCCGCGCCGGGCACTGACCAGGGAGCAGATCCTCGAGCAGGTGTGGAACTACTCCTTCGGTGGCCGCACCAGCATCGTCGACCTGTACGTGTCGTATCTGCGAAAGAAGCTGGATCGCGGCCACGAGCCGCTGATTCACACCATTCGTGGTGTGGGATACCAAATTCGGCCGCCTCGATGACCTCCGCGTCGACGACTCCGTGGTGGCGTCCTCGCACTCTCAGCAAGCAGCTCGTCGGTGGGGTCGCCGTGCTCGTCACGGTGGTCACCTTCGGTACCGGTGCGCTGTCGGTCTACAGCCTGCACACCTACATGACCACGATGAGCGACGCCGAGGTGGAACACTCCCTGGCGGCCTTCGAGCACTCCTACGAAAAGTCCGGACTCGACGGTGAACCGCTGACCGACTTCATCGGGCAGGCCCCCGGCACGCTCATCGCGGTGATGGACGGCGACTCGGTGGTCGACTCGGCGATGTTCTCCGAGGGAGACACCGACGCGACTCCGGGCCCGGCGGTGAACTCGCTGCAGTCGGCGGCCTGGGACACCGACGAGCCGCACACCGTCGAACTCGACGGGTTGGGCAGATATCGTGCCGCCAGCACCGAGGTGGGTGACGGCCGACGGTTGGTGTCGGCGGTCTCGATGGAGAGTGCCAATCGCGTCGTCGCCGCGAAGACCGTTGCGGTGGTTGTGATCACGGTGGTGGCCGCACTGTTGGCCGCCGTGGGAACCGTGGTGTTGGTGCGGTGGGCGCTCCGTCCGCTTCGCCGGGTAGCCGCGACCGCGGCGAGGGCGGCCAAGATGCCACTGGCCGACGAGGATCACCGCATCACCACGCGGGTACGGCAAGCCGACTCTGATCCCGACAACGAGGTCGGCATCGTCGGTGAGACGCTGAATCGCCTGCTGGCCAACATCGATTCGGCATTGGCGGCGCGCGCGATGTCCGACCGGCGCATGCGCCGGTTCCTCACCGACGCCAGTCACGAACTGCGCACACCGCTGGCTGCGATCCAGGGATATGCCCAGCTGACCCGTCAGGACAGTGCTGCCCTACCGCCGACGACGGAATATGCGTTGGCGCGCATCGAGTCCGAGTCCCGTCGAATGACGGCACTGGTCGGCGACATGCTGCTGCTGTCGCGCCTCGACGAGAGACAGGGGCTCGAGATTCAACGAGTCGACCTGACCACGCTGGTCGCCGACGCGGTGAACGACGCCATCGTCTCCTCTCCCAACCATCTGTGGCCAACCGACTTGCCCGCAGAAGCGGTGTACGTGATGGGGGACAGGGCGCGACTGCACCAGGTGGTGAGCAACCTTCTGTCCAATGCGCGCCATCACACTCCGCCCGGGGTCACCGTCACCACCGCACTGCGGCTGGTCAGCGACGAGGCCGGCGAGACGGTACGGCTGACCGTCACCGACGACGGGCCGGGAATCGACGCCAAGCTGCTGCCGGAGCTCTTCGCGCGGTTCGTTCGAGGCGACCGAGCACGCGCCGATCAGCCGGAGTCGACCGGCCTGGGCCTGTCGATCGTGGCGTCCATCGTCGAAGCCCACGGTGGCGCCGTGTCGGCCCGCTCCGGCGGAGGCAGCACGGAATTCGAGTTTCGGCTGCCTCCGGCCGAGGGGACTGCCGGTTAGGGGTTGTGGCACACGACGTCGACGTAGACCGTGCTGTGCAGGTCGGGGTCGATCTTGTTGCCCGACTCGTCGTAGTTGGACCCGTTCAGCCCGCTGGTGCCGGTGACCTTGCACTGCGACAGCGGCACGCTCGTTGAGCCGTTGAGTTGGACGTGGTGGCCCTGCGCTTCGAGCTGGGCGATGGTGTCGGCGGTCGAGTTGACGCTGGCCCCGGCCGGGACGGCGAGGCCAAGTCCGACGATGGTGGTCAGGCTGACGCTGGCGGCGGCGATTCCGAGGGTGCTCATTGAACTCCTTTGTCCAGGTGGCGGTTTGACTTTCCTCTGTCAGCCTACGGACGTGCGTGGGTGGGCAGCCGCGTGGAGAATGCGCCGGAGATCGATCGGATCTCTTGTATCACGGTGTATTGCAACAGGTTTCGGCAGAAATTTGAGCGCTGACGCGTCCGGGGTCGGCGCGGTCACATATCCGACGCATATGTTTGTGTTTCGCATGAAGGAGGTCGTTCTCGATGAAAGATGCTCTCTCGTCGGTAAATTGGTTCTTGTCAGACGAGATCAAATCTCAAGGAACCGAGTAAGGGAGCACAAGATGAAGATGCGTTACGTCGCCGCCAGTGTCATGACCGGACTCGCCGCAGCGGCCATTGCCGCGGCCCCAATCGCCGGCGCGGCCGCCAACCCCAGCACCGTCACCGACAACGGGCGGGCCACCATCACCGACAAGAAGGGGCACAACGCGATCGTCGTGCAGCCGCCGACGGTGTCGTCGCCGAACTCCTACGGCAACTTCTCCTCGCCGGCGCCGTTCTTGTTCTTCGGCTGATGTCCGGCCGGCGGGTGACCGTCCCGCCCGGCGTTGCGAAAGCCGTTGACAGACAGACGAAAAGGCCCTGACACTTCCGTGTCAGGGCCTTTGGCGTGGGAACTCTGGAATGGGTGACGAACGCATGAAGAAGGGAACCTGCCGTCCGGGGGTGACGGCAGGTTCCCTTGGTTCTTCGGTGTGACAGTTCTTCTGTGCTACAGGCTCCGTTAGGCGGTGGCCTGGGCTCCCAGCGTCCGCTGGACGTCGGGGATCATCTGCTGCAACTGCTGACCCCAGTAGCCCCAGCTGTGGGTACCGGTGGCCGGGAAGTTGAACACACCGTTGGTGCCACCGGCGGCAATGTAGTTGTCGCGGAAGGCCTGGTTGGTGCGCAGCGTGAAGCCCTCGAGGAACTGCGCCGACATCAGGTTGCCACCATCGGAGCCCGAATCCAGATCCGACGGCGTACCGGTGCCGCAGTAGATCCAGACCCTGGTGTTGTTGGCGACCAGCTGGTTGATGTTGACCATCGGATCGTTGCGCTTCCAGGCGGGGTCACTCGACGGGCCCCACATGCTCTCGGCGCTGTAGCCACCCGCGTCGTTCATCGCCAGACCGATCAGCATCGGCCACCAACCCTCGGAGGGGTTGAGGAAGCCCGACAGCGACGACGCGTAGATCCAGTTCTGCGGGTGGTAGATGGCGTAGGTCAGCGCGCTGCCGCCAGCCATCGACAGGCCGACGACGGCGTTGCCGGTCTGCGACACACCGTAATTGGTTTCCAGGTAGGCGGGCAGTTCCTGGTTCAGGAACGTCTCCCACTTGTAGGTGTAGTCCTGCCCGTTGCCCTGCGACGGCTGGTACCAGTCTGTGTAGAAGCTCGACTGGCCACCCACGGGCATGACCGTCGACAGGCCGGAGCCGTAGGTCCACTCGAACGCGGGAGTGTTGATGTCCCACCCGCTGTAGTCGTCCTGGGCGCGCAGTCCGTCGAGCAGGTAGATCGCGTGCGGCCCACCGCCCTGGAACTGGACCTTGATGTCGCGGTTCATCGCCGCCGAGTGCACCATCAGGTATTCGACCGGGAGGCCCGGTCGAGAGAACGCGCCAGCCGTCGCCGAATTACCGACGAAGCCGATCAGCCCGGGCAAGGTCACCGCTGCCATCAGTCCAACGGCCAGCCGGCGTAACCACGTACCACGAATCATTCTGTCGAACTTCATAACGGCAACAGACCGCCTCTCTCTTTGCATCCCATGTCTTCGAGCAATCGCCGTTGCTCTTCGAGCGTTAGTGAATCACGCGGATGTGGTTCGATCCGGCTCTCGACACCGACAACGCACGTCGCGGTTGGCTAACGATTCCGACTCGGCGCAGAGACCTTCGCCGAACGCGTGCGGCCAAACCAGCATGTGACCTGTGTGAATGGAGTGATCAATGTGGTCAAGACCGGTGGCGATGCCCGACGACGATGAAACGGCAACCGTGCACGCTCAAGGCTCTGAGCTGGATCGATGACGCGACGTCGGGAGAGCTGGGACGAGGGTGGGCAGGGTCAGCCGCCGCGCCGGTGGCGCACCGCACCCGAGTGGTCAACCAGCCAACGTCACGACGCGGTCACGTGTCAGCAAACTCTGTGGCAGGCGCCGGAGCCCGTCAGCTCGGGTTGGCCGCCGCGAGCGCCCGCCGCACGTCGGCGTTGCGCTCCTCGATGGTGCGGCCGATTTCCTGCAGCAGCAACGGCTTTCGCGCCACCAGTTCTTCGACGTCGGCGCGTTCGATCTGCAGCACGGTGACCTCGTCGAGGGCATACGCGCCGCCGGTGACGGGCTCCCTGGTCAGCGTGCTGGACCCCAGGAAGTCACCTTCCTCCAGGGTCCGGACCGTAACGAGCGCGCCGTCTTCGCCGCGCGCGATCAGACGCACCCGGCCGCTCACGATGAAGGTCATCCGCTTGGGTACCGACCCCGGGGTCTGGATCGCCTCGTCCGCGCCGTACCTGGTGAGCCGAAGGCTCGGGATCAACGCCTGCTGGTCGGCGTCGTTGAGCCGCAACGTCGGCGCCACGATCCGCATGGAGCTCGCCATGCGATCCTCGCTCGCGAAGTCGTCCTCGACGTCGTCGAGGCGTAGACCCGCGCGCCGGGAGGCGTACCACGCCCACCGCAAGAACGTTGCCCGACTGGCAGAGTCGTCGGCCGGGGAGCGCAACGGGATCGTCGTCGTGTACTCACCCGAACCGCTGGTGACGGTCGTCGGCGCGGTCTCGGCACGCAGATGCGGCAGCGCGCTGGCGACGCGGGTCAGCACCGCACACACGTCGTCGGGCGGGTCGTTGGGAGAGAACGTCGTCTTCACCGAGATGGAGTGCTCGCCGGGCGGTCGACTCAGGTTGGCGAAGGACGCCGCGGCCAGCACGGAGTTGGGGATGATGTGAAGACCGCTGCCGGTGTCGATGTGTGTTGCGCGCCAGTTGACTTCGACGACACGTCCCCGGGCCGAGGTCACGTCGACCCAATCACCGAGGCGGAAGGGCTGTTCGAAGAGCAGCAGCAGACCCGAGATGATCTGTCCGACGGAGTTCTGCAGCGTCAAGCCCAGGACGATCGACGTGATGCCGAGCGCGGTGAACAGGCCGCCGACGTTCGCGCCCCAGATGTAGGAGAAGATCACCGCGAGCCCGACGGCGATGACCACGAAGCGGGCCACGTCCAGGAAGATCGACGGGATTCGCTTGCGCCACGATCCTTCCGGCGCACCCTGGAAGAGCGTGGCGTTCAACCCCGACAGCATCAGAATCAGAAGGACGAAGCCCAGCACGGTGGAGATGATGCGCACCGGAGTTGCCTGGGCGGGCACCTCGGTGGCCTTGATCAAGAGCAGCAGCAGCGCGGCCAGCGGCAGGATG
Organism: Mycobacterium sp. Root135; assembly: GCF_001426545.1. GTDB lineage: Bacteria > Actinomycetota > Actinomycetes > Mycobacteriales > Mycobacteriaceae > Mycobacterium. Next base: position 188,054 of record NZ_LMEZ01000001.1, read on the forward strand.
TAGTTGCGCACCAACCCCACTGGGCGGGCGAGTCCGCTGTTGCGACGGGTCAGCGCGACCCGGAGCTCGGTGAGCGCCACCAAACCGATCGGCAGCCCGATCGCGACGCCGACGGCCCAGTAGAACCAGGACGAGTCGACCACCCTGGTCATGACTGACGCTCCCCGAGTCGCCAAATGGGTTGTGCCACGGTGCCTACCGTGACCTCGCCCGCGGGGGTGAACTGGCGGGTGTCGCGCATCGCGTCGTAGACGTCCGCCGTCACGTAGACCCCGGGCTGCGGCGAGCCGCTCTGCACCTGATATGCCAGGTCGACCGCCGAACCCCACATGTCGTAGGCGAGGCTGGACCTGCCCACCAACCCGCTGCTCACCGTGCCGGTGTCGATGCCGGCCCGCAGCTTCAGGGCGTAGCGGCCCTCGGCGTTGAACCGGTCGACGATGCGGGTCATCTCGATCGCGAAGTCCACCGTGCGCCGAACGTTGTCGATACGCGGCACGTTGAGCCCGCAGCTCGCCAGGTACCCGTTGCGCAGCGAGCGGACCCGTTCGATGCCGAGGCCCTCGGCTGCGGCGTCGAACTGGCGCACCAGCTTGTTGACGATGGCGAGCGACTCCTCGGAGGTCAGGGCGGCCGACAGTTCGTCGAGGCCGACGATGTCGGCGAAGATCACCGTGACGTCCTGGTGGTCCTGGGAGATGGTCTCCTCGCCGTCGCGGTATCGGGCCACCACCTGTTCGGGCATCAGCGACAGCAGCAGTCGGTCGTTCTCCCGCCGCTGCTCGTTGAGCAGATCTTCCTTGATGGCCAAGTTTCGGCTCATGTCGTTGAAAGCGACTGTCAGGTCCCCAAATTCGTCTCGCGACACCACGGGGATCGTGGTCCCGTAGTCGCCGGAACTGATTTGTTGAGCGCCGCTCTCCAGTCGGCGAATGGGTCGCACGAACAGCCGGGCCAGCAGCATCGCGGCGATGCAGACCACGAAGATGATGCCTACCGTCGAGAGCACCAGCTTCCTGGTGAACGCCGACACCGGAGCGAACGCTTCGGCGGTGTCGATCTTGGCGACGACGGCCCACCGCAGCCCGGGAATGTCGGCGGGCGCGTAGGCCTGCAGCGTCTCGTGGCCCAGGTAGTCGTCGGCGATCAGCGTGCCGCGTTGACCCTGTTGGGCAAGTTTGGTCGCCTCGGTGGCCACGGGCTGCACCAGCGTGGTGCCGTGCTGCCGGATCGAATCCTGCGCCACGTCGGGCGGCGTGCCAGCCTCGACGACGTCGCGCTCGTAGGTGTTCTGATCCTCGACGAACAAGCGGGAGTTGGAGCGCATCAAATCGTCGGGGCCGACGATGAAGGTCTCGCCGGTGGCGCCCATCCCGGATCGTTGCCACTGCCCGTCGAAGGTCATCAACTTGTTGATCTTGGAGATGGGAAACTGCAACGCCAGCACGCCGTCGACGCGTCCCTGTGGCCCGACCGGGGACACGAACCAGGCGGTCGGTTCGGTGGCTGGCTGGTAGTCGCCGAAGTCGGTGAGCCCGACGTAGTCCACGGCGTTGGAGTCGAGCGCCCCGCGGAAGGCGTCTCCGAGCTCGCTGCCCTTGTACGGCCCGGTGAGCACGTTGGTGCCGAGGTCGACGCCCTTGTACGCGCTGTAGACGACGTTGCCCCTTGCGTCGAGCAGCAGGGCGTCCTCGAATTCGAAACGTTGGACGATCTCACGGAAGAAGTCGTTGTACCGGGCGTTGGCGGCCGACCACGCGCTGCCGTCGCGCGCGTCGTCGTTGGCGATCGCGGCGTCCCAGTTCGCGGTGGGCTTGCCGTAGGCGCCGAACGGGACGGTGTAGAGCGACTGAAGATAGGCCGCGGCGCCGCCTTTCGGCAGCAGCGCTTGGACGTCGACCTTGGCGCCCGTCTGGGCGGCTTCGTCCGTGGCGAAGCGTTTTACGTAGTAGTCGTTCAGCGCCTGCTGCTGCGCCGGGTTCACGGTGGCGTTGGCGAGTTGGTCGAAACCCGCGGTGAAGTCCCCGATCGCCATCGTGGCCGTCGACCCGCGTGAGTAGACCACCAACGAGTTCTTCAGATCCTCGATCCCAATTTGCAGGCTGCGGCTTTGCGACTGCCGGATCTCGGTCAGGGCGTCGAATACCGCCGCCCGCAACGAGCTGCGCCCGGATTGATAGCCGATCGCACCCACGACCGCCGCCGACAGGATGCTCGTCAGGAGCAGCATCACCAGCAGCTTCGACTGGATGCTCACCCGCGACATCACCCGGCGTCGGCTCCGCGTGGCGGATTCGGTCGAGTCGGCTGCCCTGACCTGGGTGTCGTCCTGCTGCGGCGTCGTCATCGGTTGGTCAGAGTAGCTGGCAAAAGAGGCTGGTCGCTGTCACTCGAGAAATGTTCGACGCGTGCCGCGATTTGAGGCACGGTGGAGGCATGGACGATCCTCATCACCTGGAGCGCTTCGTCGAGGCGCAGGCCCCCGTCTTCGAGACCGTGCTCGACGAACTGCGCAGCGGCCGCGGTCCCACTGGATGTGGTTCGTCTTTCCTCAACTGCGCGGCCTTGGCAGGACGCCGACCGCCGACTACTACGGAATCGCCTCGCGCGACGAGGCTTCCGCCTACCTCGCACACGACGTCCTCGGTCCCCGCCTGCGGCAGTGCGCGCAGTTGGTGTCGCAGTCCGGCGCCGTCAGCGCCGAAGCGCTGATGGGCCAGGTGGACGCCCTCAAGCTGTGGTCGTCGACGACGCTGTTCGCCGAGGTGGCCGAGGACGACCGCGAGTTCGTGGCCGTGCTCGAGAAGTTCTACGGCGGTGAGCGGGACGCGAAGACCCAGGCAATGCTGGCCGGCCGTTAGACGGTGAGGACGGCCCAGCCGTGTGGCTCGACGTCGAGCTGGTCCACGACGTCCTCCGGCGGCACGCCGGACCCGGCGACGACCCGACCACTGCCGAACCCCAACTCCGCCAACGGCATCCGCAACGGCTTGTCGTCCACGTTGAGCGCAACGACGAGGGTGCCCTCGTCCGCGGACGTGCGGTAGACGTACTGGCCGTTGGTCAGGTGCAGGGCCGTCGTGTGGGCGTGGTGCAGCCACGGATGGCGACGCCGCAGGCCGATCAGGTGCTGGTGCAGACGGAAGGTGTCATGCCCGAGGTGGTCGGATTCGCTTGGGTGCCCGGGGAATTCCGGACGCACGGCGTCGTCGCCGCCGAAACGCTCCTCCTTGACGCCGCGGTAGGACCACTCGTCGCCGGCGTACACGCTCGGCGTGCCGCCGATGGTCAGCATCACCGCGAGCGCATGGCCGACGTGCCGCTCGTCGGAGAGTTGGCTGGCGATGCGGGTGACGTCGTGGTTGCCGACGAACGTCAGGGGGACGAAGGTCTCGAGGAATTGGTCATGCCGGGTCAACGCGTGGTCGAGTTCGTGGAAGTTGACGTCGTTGAGGCTGCTCCACATCGCCTTCCACAGTTCGTATTGGGTGACCGAATCGAAGGTCGACTCAGACACGATGCCCGCATAGTCACCGTGGATGACCTCGCCGACGAACCACGCGTCGGGAAACTCGCTGCGGACCCGCGGCAGCACCTTGGCCCAGAATTCGGCGGGCACCGCGTAGGCGGCGTCGAGGCGCCAACCGTCGGCGCCGCGCCGCAGCCAGTGCACCATGACGTCGACGACGTAGTCGACGACCTCGGGGTTGCGATGGTTGAGCGTGATCAGCCCGCCGTGTCCCTCGAAGGTGGCCAAACCGTTGCGGCCCTTGCGAAACCACGAGTCGTCGCCGCCGGCAACGGCCTCGCGGTGACGACCGAACTCGGAGCCGACGTGGTTGAAGACCCCGTCGAGCAGGATCCGAAGGCCGCGGCTTCTGGCCTCGGTGACGAGGTGGTCGAAGTCGGAGTCGTCGCCGAGGCGCGGGTCGATCGCGTAGTGGTCCGTCGTGTCGTAACCGTGGGTCTGGGAGGCGAAGACGGGGCCGAGCGCAACCCCCGACGCGCCGAGTTCGAGCGCATGGTCGAACCATTCGGCGACGCGGCGCAGGCGGTGCTCGTCGGCGTTCGGTGCAGGGTCGGCGGGGAAGGCCCCCACGAATCCGAGCGGGTAGATCTGCCACCAGATCGCGTGCTCGACCCAGGCCGGATCGTTCATGCTCGGAACGTCCTTTCGTACATCGCCTTCATCTCCTCGGCGAATTCGGGTGCGGGACCGTCGACCTGAACGTCGGGGGCAATCGTCGAAATCGGCAGCGGCGCCACCGGTGACCCGGACACCCCCCACATCTGTACCCATCCGACCAGTTGTGCGGACGACGTCGCATACACGATCCGGCCAAGGCCTACCCATGCGTGGGCCGCGGCACACATCGGGCAGTGCTCACCCGAGGTGTACACCGTGGCGCCGGCGCGTTCGTCGGGCGTCAGGTGCGACGTGGACCAGCGGGCGATCTCGAATTCGGGGTGGCGGGTCGCGTCTCCGCCCTTGATGCGGTTGCGGTCTTCGAAGCGGACCACGCCGGCGGCGTCGACCAGCACCGAGCCGAAGGGCTGGTCGCCGGCTTCCAGGGCCTCCCTGGCCAACTCCACGCAACGGCGCAGGTGCCCACGGTCGTCGTCGCTGATCCCCACAGCCGGAGTGTACGCAGGCGCGACGGTCCGTCGTCGACGCGTCAGCGGGTAGCAGGCCAGGCCGATCAGCAGCGCGCAGAGATGCCCAAGCGAGGTGAAGTTGGTCTGGTACAGCAACCCGCCTGCGACGAGTCCGAGCGTCGCGGCGAGATATCCCCAGCGCCATCGCCGCGGCACCCGGTAGAACAGCACTCCGACGATCCCGACGACGAAGTAGCTGACGCCGACGTCGCGGGCGTCGACCAGCCGGGAGGACGCCACGTTCTCGTGGATGATCCAGTAGAGGTAGCCCTCGCTGACGTAGGTCGCGCCCACGTGACAGATCAGACCGACGACTGCCCAGCGCAGGTGTCCCAGCCACCGCTCGGCAGGCGCAAGGAATACGGTGAAGATCAACAAGTAGGGCCACCAATACCGGCCGTCGATCCACAGCAGGCTTTGGAACAGCACCCGCAGCGGATCGGACGCCAGGTGATGGATGTTCGTCGACGTCGACTGCAGCAGAGTCCGCAGGGTCCTCGGGGCCAACTGGTGTTGCACGAGGGTCGTCGCCCCGAGGGCGGCCAGCCAGGCGTAGGTCAGGGGAGCGCTGCTGACGTAGTGCCGCACCCGGTCCCACACGTCGTTCACGGTCGCCGACGATAGAGGGCGTTGCTGGCAACCCGGGTCATTGCCCGGAGTCGCAGCACTTGTCGGTCGTCTGCCGGCAGGCGCACGACGCCACGATCGGTACGTCGGCCCTGGCCATGGCCGTCGCCAACTGCTCGGCGACGGCAGCCGCCTCCTCGTCGCGTCCCAGCCTGGTCAGGCATTCGTGGTACCCGTGCAGACTCCAGACGTTGTTCGGGTGCTGGCAGCAGCGGCTCAGCGTGTCGTCGAGTCCGAGGTCGGCGGCGTACACCGCAGCCGCCTCCCCGACGCGGCCCTGTTCGAGCAGCAACGCGCCGTAGGCGTGCCGGGTCGGCTGCATCCAGCCCCACGGCTCGTCGTAAGGTAGGGCGTCGTCGAGTTCGATTGCCCGCCTGAGGTATTCGAAGGCATCGTCGAAACGTCCCTCACGGTAGGCGATTTCACCGTCCAGCATCGCGACGCCGACCGCCAGGATGTCGCGGCTGGTGTTGTTGAACAGGTATCGACTCTGCGGGATCCCTGCGTACACGCGATGCATGGCGTCTCGTTCGGCGCGGGCCTCGGCGACCCGTCCCGTTGCGGCGTAGGCGATCCCGCGCCCGTAGTGGACGGTCGCCGCCGTGGTGCAGTAGAGCTCGGGGTCCTCGGGGAGGGGATGGTCGATCAGCTCCTCCCAGTGGCCGAAGCGGATCAGCACGTGCACCCGAAGCGGCACGAACGCCTCCAGCCAGTCGGCCATCGGCGGCGACTCGATCGACAGCAGCTCGGGAGTCAGTTGGGCGGCGAGTTCGTCGGCAGCCTGGGCCGCCGTCTCATACCGGCCCTCGAACATCGCCGAGTACACGATGAAGTGCAGGTCGTGCGCCCGGTACAGCGAGTAGAAGTTGAGAGGGCCCTCGCGCTCGACGAATCGCCGGTCCGCTTGTACGGCAGCGGTATTGGACTCGACGGAACTGCGATAGTCGCCGCAGAGCACGTCGACGTGGCTGGGCATGTGCTGGAGATGGCCGGCGTCGGGCACCAACCCCCGGAGCAGGTTCGCCGCAGGCAGTGCCGACTCCGGGTGCGCCGACATCTCCATTGCGTGGATGTAGAGGTGCAGCACGCCGGGGTGTCGTCGGCCCGCGTCGGTGGCGAGGGCGCCGTCGAGGAGATGCTTGGCCTCCACCACCCGCGAACCCGGCGCTGGTTCGCCGGTCCTGGTGTCCCACAGCGCCCATGCCGAGACGTTCATCGCCGCGTCGGCGGCCAGGGCCTGCACGTCCACGTCGTCCGCGTACTTCCCGGCGAGCGCGACCATCGCGTCGGCGTAGCGGGCGTGGCCGGCGTCCAGGTCGTTGGTGGGGAAGCGGGTGGCGAGGGCGTCGATCAAGCCTCGCTCGACGTCGCTCGCGCGGCCGCCCGCCGCCAGTTCGAGCTCGCGACGCGCCCTGATCAGCGACGCGGCCAGGTCTTTCGCGTCGAACGCGTCCCAGGCCTTGTTGTAGTTCGGGCCGATCGCGTACGCGATGCCCCACCGCGCGATCGCGAGATCGGGGTCGAGGGCGAGGGCCCGTTCGAAGCAGTGGATCGACTCTTCGTGGTTGAACGCGTACGCCCAGACCAAGCCGCGGTCGAACCACAGCTGGGCCTGGGCGGACGGGGTGTCAGTCGACCGATGAAAGGACCCGAGGTCGTAATACGGTTCCTCCGGAGCGGACACGGTAGCGGTCATGACTGGCACGATAAGTCGTCCATGCCTTGGGGGCGAGTACCGCGATCACCGCGAGCGCGAGTCCGGCGGCACCCCAGGTGGCCAGGGTGAGGATCGGGGTCCAGGCGCCGTTGCCGCCGAAGTAGGTGATGCTGCGCAGGAGCGCCACGCCCGAGCCCTGCGGGACGATCGCGTTGAACGTGCGGTAGAAGCCCGTGAGCAGCGGCAGACCGACCGGCCCTGCGGCCGCCGCGTTGCCGACGATGATCAGGAACAGGGTCACCACCGCCGAGGCGACGGTGCCGAAGGCTGCCGCGACGCCGGTCACGGCACCCGCGACGCCGAAGGCGTAGAGCCACAGCGCGCCGAACACCTGCCAGGTGTGGGTGGTCAGGGCGCCGAGGACGCCGTCGACGTAGACCGTCACCGCACCCGCCAGCAGCGCGGAGTACGCCGCGAGGCTGACCGTCCGCAGCGCCAGCGTCGAGAGCCTGCGGACGCTGCCCATCATCAAGCCGAAGGCGGCGGCGCCCATGGTCGCGCCGATCGACAGGAAGATGACGGCGTAGAACTCGACGGTGCCCTGGGGGTCGGCGGCCGACGTCGGAGCGACGTCCTCGACGCTCGGGGTCAGCCCGGCCTTGGCGGCGACTGCGCGCCCCACGGCCTCCGAGGCGTTGGCGACGCTGCGGCCACCGCCGCCGGCGACGTAGATGGTCAGGTCGCCGGTCGGGCCGACGGCGAAGGCGGCGTCGGTCTTGCGCTCGTAGACCTGGGCGCGTGCGGCGGCGGCGTCGGCGACGGGCGTCACCTCCAGGTTGTCCTGGCTCCGCATCCCGTCCACCAGCTGTGGTGGCCCGGCGACGGCGACGTCGAGGTGGTGCAGGGTGGGCTTGGCGAACGCGCCCGAGTAGCTCGCGATCATGGCGACCACGAAGACGGTCAGTGCCGCCATGGCCAGCGCCATCTTGCGAACGTCGGCGGGCGAAACGTGCCGGTTGGCCAGCGGGAGGCTGGGAACGTGGTGTTCGTGTGGAGCGGCGTGCTTACCCATGGTGGGTGCCTTTCTCAGGTGTGGTGTCGGTGGGTCGGGGGAGACGCAACAGTGCGTCCACGGTGTCGAGTGCGGCGCTGACGCGGGCGCGGAGGTCGGAGGCGGGATCCTCGGGTGAAGGGTCTTCCATCCACGACCGGAGCACCTCTTGGAAACCGCCGACCAGGAAGCGGCTGACGGCGTCGGGGGCGACGTCGGTGATGGGGCCGACGACGCGCATGCCCTGGGCGGCGATTTCCTCGCAGGCGGGCAGCAGTTCGTCGCGGAACGCCATGACCACGCGTTGGGTGACGGCGCTGGGGACCACGTTGCGGTACGCCGCGCGGTGTTCGGCGGCGAAGTCGAACAGGCTGGTGACCCGCGCCCGGGCGTCGCCCTGAATGTCGGCGACGGCGGTGGCGAAGGCCACGGTGACGGCGGTCGCCACCGCGTCGTCACGATCGGTGAAGTGGCGGTAGAAGACCTGCCTGCTGACCCCGGCGCGGGCGACCAGGTCGCCGACGGTGATCTCGTCGACCGGTCGCTCGTGCGCTAGGTCGAACGCGGCGGTGCGCAACAGGGTGCGGACGCGTTCGGCGCGCGGGTCGGCGCTGAGGGTGCGGCTGGGCATGTGGTTAGCGTATGCCACTTCGTGGACACGTGACCACGAAATCTCGGGTTAGCTCCGACACCCCCGACCGGTGGTGTGACTGGCGCGACTCCAACGCTGTCGCGTGGACGGCGAGCTGGTAGTAACGCTTGCCGTTAATAACGCACGGCGTTATCATTGACCCGTGATCCGTTCGTTCCGGAACAAGGACACCGAAGCGACCTGGCAACGCCGCTACGTCAAGAGCCTCAGCCCGGAGCTCAGCAGACTCACGTACAAGAAGCTCGTCCTCATCAATGCGGCCGAGACCATCAACGACCTCAGGGTGCCTCCGGGCAACCGCCTGGAGAAATTGGTCGGCGAACGCGCCGGCCAGTACAGCATCCGCGTCAACGACCAGTGGCGAATCTGCTTCACCTGGAGCGCGAGCGGTGCCGCCAATGTCGAACCCGTCGACTACCACTGAAGGGAGATACCAATGGCCGACTTCGCACCCACCCATCCCGGCGAGATCCTGCTAACCGAGTTCCTCGAGCCAATGGGCATCACGCAGTACCGAATTGCCAAGGCGATCGACGTGCCAGCGCGCCGTATCAACGAGATCGTCCACGGCAAGCGCGGGATCACCGCAGACACCGGCCTCCGGCTGTCGCGCGCACTCGGACTCAGCGACATGTTCTTCGTCAACATGCAGGCGCACTACGACGCAGAGGTCGCCCGTGTGCACCTGGCGGACGAGCTCGCTTCGATTGAACGGATCGCATAGCGGAGGCGTCAAGGTTATTCGGTGAACGCGCGCGAGTAGCGGCAGCCGTCGCGGTCCGCCCACGACGTCGTCCCCCCGGCACGGGGGCCAAAGGTGATGCGCTCGGGCAGTCGTGGGTCGGCGCCGATCCTGAACGTCGACTCGCCAAGCGGAACCAGTTCAACCTCGTCGGCGGGAGCCTCCACGCCTCCTGGGGCGATCAGAACGAGTCGGCCACGGCGCAGTACCACCCTGAAGTTGGTGAACCATGGTGTGTACGAACGGTAATGGCCGCACAGCGACTCCAGACGTTCCGTCGGAGCAACCAATGGGCTCGGAGCGTCGGGTCGGGCGAACTCGCTGGAACCCCATAGCCACACGCCGGCGTCGACGGTGAGCGCAAACCTGGCCAGCGATCGGTGGGACGTCACCGCCCGGCCGGACCACGTGCGCAACAGAGGCGACCGCTCGCCGTCGCAGTCCACCGACATGGTGACCCGCTCACCGTCGCGTTCCTCGACCCGGACCTCGATCTCGCGCGGACCGGTCGACGGATCCAATCCCTTTGGCATGCAAACGAATCGGCCGGTGACGCTCCCACCGTCCACGAGTCTTGCGTCCCACCAGCACGGGTCGAACGCGTCAGGGTTCACGGCTCCAGGACATGCCAATTCCGCGGCGACGGAGCGGGCGATCGCCTCGGCGACGGGGGAGTCACCGTTGGCGTTGGTCACGACGCAAACCGCGACACCGGCGTCGAGATCGGCCAGGAGGAACGACGCGTACCCGACCATGCCGCCGCCATGCGAGAGCACCGTCCGTGCGTCGACCCGTTCGACGTTGATCCCGAGCCCGTAGCGGCTGCTCTCGGTCGGTGGGACGCCGGGCGCGGCAAGAACGTCCTCGCCTTCGGGCGCAGTCGACGCCACCATCGTGGCGAAGTCCGCGGCGTCCAGGATCGACGCGGAGTCCAGCGTGCCGCGGCCCAGCAGCATGCGGGCGAACCGGCCCAGATCCGACACGGTGGCGGCGACGTTGCCGTCGGCGCCGGCCACCTCCAACCACGGCGCGCCTGCGAGCGCGTCACCCGGAACCCACGGTCGATCGTCGTGACGAGGTTGGTACCCGCGCGCCAGCCTCGGGTAGTCGTCGTGGGTGACACAGGCGATGGTAGACGTCATGCCCAGCGGCGAGAGGATGCGTTCGCGCACCAGATCGACGAGCCGACGCCCGGACACCTGTCGCACGACGAGGCCCAGCAGGATGAAGCCCAGGTTCGAGTAGTGGAAGAACGTCCCAGGCGGGGCTGGCGACACGTCGCCGGTGAAGGTCGCCACCTGGCCGACCTCGTCGGGCAGCGCATCGACGCTCGCCACCAGTCCGGCGGTGTGGTTGAGCAGCCGCCGGATGGTGATGCCGTTGCCTCGCAGCGGCTCTGGGAGCCAGTCCAACACCGAGCCGACGGACTGGTCGAGCTCGATCAGCCCTTGCCGAACGAGCCGGAGCACCACGATAGAGGTGAAGACCTTGCTGATCGATCCGATCTCGAAGAGATGATGTGGCGCAACGGTTGTGCCCGCAGGTACGTCGGCATAGCCGAAGCCGTGCGAGAACACCTCGCCCTGCCGGTCGACGACCAGCACCGCGCCACCGGGCACCGCCCACTGCCTGGCGACGGCGTCGACCAGCGCACGGGCGGACTCAGTCATCGGCACCAGCCACCAGGCATTCGCGCCGCAACAGGTCGTCGAAGGTCTCCCGACGAACGGCCAACCGGGAGCTACCGCTCCGGCAGAAGACGACGGGTGGTCGCAACGCCGCATTGTAGTTGTTCGACATCGTGTAGCAGTACGCACCGGTCACCGGGACCGTGACCAGGTCACCCACGCGAGGGGATACGACTTCCACGCCGTGGGCGAGCTCGTCACCGGATTCGCAGTGCCTGCCGACGAGGTCCACGATCTCGGCGGGCCCGCTTCGGTCGATCACCGACGGCTGGAACGCCTGCCCGTAGAGCGACACCTCGAGGTTGTCGCCCATGCCGCCGTCGACCGCCACGTGGGTGCGCACACCACGCTTGACCGTGACGACTCGATAGGCGGTGATTCCGTTGCGCGCCACCAACGACCGGCCGGGTTCCACCAGCAACTCGACGTCGCGGCCCAGGTGTCGATGGACGGCGGTGACCAGGCGGTCGGCGTACTCGTCGACCGACGGTGCGGCGTCGGCGCTGGTATAGCGAACACCGAGGCCGCCGCCGAAGTCGTAGACGTCGAAGCGCTCGAACACGGCAAGGGCTTGTACGGCCGCCTCGAATTGCCCGAGGTCCAGGAGCTGGGATCCGACGTGCGCGTGCAGGCCACGAAGATCGAGCATCGGTTCGCGACGGATCCGTCGGATCACGTCGTCGACCATGTCCGACGGAATGCCGAACTTGGACGCGTCGTGACCGGTCATCATGGCCGCGTGCGTCTTGGCGTCGAGTGACGGGCTCACGCGCAGCAGAACCGGCACCGGCTTCGTCGCAAGACGGCTGATGCGTTCGACGTCGTCGAGATTGTCGACGACGACGTAACGCACCCCTGCGCCGATCGCAGCACGCACGTCGTCGTCGGTCTTCGCGTTGCCGTGGAAGACCATTCGAGCGGCGTCGGCTCCACCCGCGAGCGCCATTCCGAGTTCACCCGCCGCAGCCGTGTCGGTGCCGCAGCCTTCCTCCGACACCACGCCGATGACGGAGGCGGACGGAAAGCTCTTCGACGCGAACAGCACGAGGGAGTGGGGATGACGGCTGGTGAATGCGTCGACGTATGCGCGTGCCGTGCGGCGCAAGGCGCCCTCGTCGACGAGATAGGCCGGCGTGCCATATTTCTCGGCCAGCTCGGCCACCGCGCAGCCACCGACGAGCAATCGTCCGTCGGCGTCCAGCGTCGTTCCCGCGGGGTACAGGCCCAAGTCGACGGCGGCGGGTGTGCGCAATTCGGTCATGCTGGCCCTTCTTCACGCCTGGTGCCTTGAGATCGGCAGGCTGCGTCGTGCCGTTCGAAGCGCGTGGCCCAGTCTTCGGCTCTGGCTGGGTCGGGTTCGACGACGTCGGTCTCAGGTGGGGGTTCGGCGGACGTCTCGGGCCAGTGCAGTTCCGCGCGACCGGCGAACAGCGCCGCACCTACCGCAGAATGGTCCCGCTCGTGCCGGTCGAACGACACGACACGTCCGGTCGCGTCGGCGAGATCCTGCCGAAACGCACTGGGGGCGGCACCCGACCCGCTCATCAGAATCGTGCCGCGGATACCGGACGCGTGCTCGAGCACTTCGAGGCATCGGCGTGACTCGAGCACGATGCCTGCCAGCAGGCCCCGAGCAAGCTCCGCGGAGGTGGTGCGCAACGTTAGCCCCTCGACGGCCCCGACGAGCCGTGGATCCCACAGGGCCCCTTGCTCACCCGGGGACAGGTAGGGCAGGACGAGCGGTGCGGATTCCAGTGCTGCCGTCGCGGCCAAGTCGGCGAGTGACGCAGGTCCGCCGTCAACGCCCAGCAGGGCCGCCAGCCATTCCATCGCCGAACCCGTTGCCAGCAGGTCCATCTCGAGTCCGTACCCTTCGTCGGCCATGGGAGTCACCAGGTAGCGACCGGCGCCGTCGACGCGAGGCGATGCGGACCAGCCGAGGATGACGCTGCTGGTGCCGGCGATGTATGCGACGTCGCCGGCGGCGCGGACACCGAGCCCGTATGCCCCCAGCACCGAGTCGGCCGCGCCGACGACCACGGGGAGCCCTGCCGTGCAACCCCAGCGTTCTGCCACGCGTGGGGCCAGCGGACGGCTGGTTCGGGACGTCACCACGTTGGGCAACGACGTGACCGAAGCCGCCGAAAGCGTCGTGGCATCCCAGGTTTTGGTGTGCAGGTCATAGGCGCCGTATCCGGATGCGGTGCTCGGGTCGGTCAGCAGTTCACCCGTCAAGGCGTGGAAGAGGTAGTCCTTCGCCCCGGCAACGATGGTCTCGGCCGCGAGGCCGAGACGGACTCGCCTGGCGTGCATGGCGAGCAGATAGCGGCCGTCGAAGCGTTGACCGGTCCGCTCGTAGAGGACGTCCGGCCCGACGGCCGTGGCGATCCGTCGTCCGTCGGGCTCGGCCCGGCCGTCCCTCCACGTGATCGCGGGACCGACGGGCGTGCCGTCGCCCGCCATGCTGACCAAGGTTGGCAGCATGCCGGACAACCCGATGGTGTGCCACGAGGAGGGGTTGGTGGCGGCTGCGACCTTGCCGATCGCGACGTCGCATGCGGTGAGCCAGTCCGCTGGATTCTGTTCGGCCGCACCGTCTTCGGGTTGCGACGTCGGATAACCGGCGCGCGCCCGCGCGACGCACCTGCCCCTCTCGTCGACGGCGACCACCTTGACGCTGCTCGTCCCGAGGTCGACGCCGACGGCCAGGACGGGGCGAGACGTCACCGGAGGCCGCTCGTCGGCGTTCTACCGCTCACGCGCCACCACGGTGAGCGCGGCTTCGGCGGCAGTGAGCGTCTCGTCGACGTCGGCATCGGTGTGTACCAGTGAGACGAAGAGATTCTCGAACTGCAACGGGTGAAAGAGGACACCGCGCACCACCATCTCCTGATACCACCGCGTGAACACCTCCTCGTGCGCATGCGCCGCGGCGTCGCGCCAGTTCTTGATCGGGCGGTCGGTGAACCACAGCTGGAAGACGGTGCCGATACCCTTCACGTAGGCGTCGACGCCCTTTTCGTCGGCGATCGTCTTGAGGCCGCGCCCCAGACGGTCGCCCAGCGCGCGCTGTCGCTCGTACAGTCCGGGCTCCGACAGCACGTCCATGGTGGCCGACACCGCCGCACATTGCACGACATTGGCGTTGTAGGTGCCTGAGTGGGAGTACGTGCCGTCTGCGATGAGCCGCATCGCCTCCTTCGTGCCCGCGACCGCGGCCACGGGGAATCCACCGCCGACTCCCTTGGCGTAGGTGGTGAGATCCGGCGTGACGCCGAACCATTCCTGCGCACCACCGCGAGCGAACCGGAATCCCGTGATGACCTCGTCGAAGATGAGCATGGCGCCGTATTTGGTGGTCTGCTCCCGCAACAGTTCGAGGTAGCCCGGTTCGGGCAGGATGCAGCCGGTGTTGAACACGGCTGGCTCCGTGAGTACCGCGGCGATCTCCTCGCCACGTTCCTCCATCAGTCGAACGAAACTCTCCGGGTCGTTCCAGGTGAGGACGACCAGGGTGCCCTCGAGTTCTGCCGGTACGCCCGGACCCATCGCCACGGGGCGAGGCCGATCCGCTCCACCCGCGAGTACCGGGTCGACGTGGTTGGACCAGTAGACCGTGTCCTGCCAGCCGTGGTAGTGCCCCTCGAAGCGAACGATGAGGCGGCGCCCGGTGGTTGCGCGGGCCAGCCGGACGGCGGTCCCAACGGCTTCCGAACCGGAGTTGGTGAAACGCACCTGTTCCACGCCGGGAACGGCTGCGACGACCTTCTCGGCAGCCTCGATCTCGAGCTCGTAGGGCAGGCCGAAGCAGGTGCCGTATTCGGTGATCGCGTCGGTGACGGCCTTGGTCACCTGTGGGTGGCGATGGCCGAGAATCATCGGTCCGAGGCCGAGCAGATAGTCGATGTACTCGTTTCCGTCGACGTCGCGCAGGCGCGAACCCTGGCCTTCGGCGATGAAGAGGGGATAGGGCTTCCAGCCGTTGCGCGGCAGGCGGGCGGTGCTACCCGCTCCGCCGGGGATGGTGCGGCACGCGCGCTCGTAGAGCGACTTGGTTACCGCGGTCCGCTCGGCATATGCGGTGTCGAACGTCGTCATGAATGCTCTTCCTGTTCGCTGGCCAACTCCAGATGCCAGCTTAGTATACTAAGTATGCACTACTGTCGGGCGGGCTTTCAGTCGACTGGATGCAAGAATTCGACGAGGGCTCGCACCGGGGTTCCGGTAGGGCCTGCCGGCCAGGGATGCGAGTCGCGTTCGAGCCATGCCGACGAGCCGTTGTCGACGTGCACCCACGGCACGTCGCCGACGAACGTGCGCAGGTACGTGGCCGCCAGCTGGCCGGAATCCGGCGCGTCGGGTGACGCGTTGGCGATGTCGGCAACGCGAGACGGCAGCAGCGCCACATAGGTCGGATGCAGCGGAAGCGCCCAGCCGGGGTCGAAGACGCGCGACCCCGCGTTGACCAAGGCCGTAGCGACCTCGTCGGAGGTCGCCCAGCAGCCCCAGAACGCGGTACCCACCGCGCCGGAGTCCGTCAGCGTTCCGACGTCGACGATGTGTTGGGGCCGTTGCTGGGCAAACCATCCGAGCGCGTCGGCGAGTACCAGGCGACCCTCGCAATCGGTGTCGAGAACCTCGGTGGTGCGCCCGCCGGGATGCGATACGACGTCACCGGGCCGAAGAGCCGATCCGCCCGGCATGTTTTCGGCTATCGGAAGGATCGCGACGACCGGTGCGGTGCGGCCGAGGGCCGCCGCCGCGATCACGGCGGCGGCAACCGAGGCGGCCGCCGCCATGTCGGACTTCATCCAGCTCAGTTCGCCCCCGTCGCGCTTGAGGTTGATGCCACCCGAGTCGAACGTGATGCCCTTGCCCGCCAGCGCGGTCACGGGCCCGTCGCCCTCGATGCGTAGCTCGACGACCAGGGGGGAGTGGGCACTTCCCCCGCCAACGCCCAGCGTCGCGCCGAAGCCGCGGGCCCGAAGCGTTGCCGCGTCCCACGTCTCGACGAGAACCGAGTCGGGTGCCAGCTCGCGGGCAAGTGCGACGACTGCGTCGGCGAAGTCGTTTGGACACAGGGCATTCGGTGGTGTCTCGACCAGTTGGCGCACCCACCCCGTCACCCGCGCAAGGACTGCGGCGCGGACCAGGGTGGCGTCGGCGCCGACTGTGTCGTCGTCGATCAACGTCACCGGCACCGGCTGGAAGGGCCCACTGGTGTCCCGCCGGTATCGCCAGGCGCCGAGTGCGTGCCCCAGTGCAACCGCTCCGAGTGCACCGTCGGCCTCCATGGGCAGGGTGGAGACCGACGCACGACCGAGTTTCGCCGCCAACGCGGACTCGAACAGCACCGCCGGCGACGCGGTCCGGTCGCCGAGGCCCACCAGCAGCGCGCGCGTTGGACCCGATGGCCCGCCGACCACGACCACCGTCGTCGCGGACGGGCTGCCGTCGAAGTTCGGATCCGTCGCGGCAAGGGCCACGAGGTCGACGCCGAGGGCGTCGCCGACGAGCGCGGCGCCGCGCCCGCCCCGCACGCCGTCGCCGTCGGAGTACAGGCCGACGATGACGTCGTGATCTCGGGCGACGACCCGGCCCAGGTCGCCTGAATCTCTGCGAGTGAACAACACGTCCGTCACGAGGCCGCGTGCACCTGGAGCAGCGTCTGCGTCGAGAGGTTGTTGACCGATCCGACGAGCGGCGAGAGCAAGAACCCCGTCCACTTGGGCGTGCGCGCCTCGATCACGTTCTGGTAGGCCAGCACTATGTAGGGCCGATCGTCGAACGCAATCTGTTGCATTTGGTCGATGATCTTCTGGCGTTCGGCGCGGTCGCGGGCAGCCCCCTGGGCTGCGTAGAGCTCGTCGTACTTGGGGTTGCAGTAGCCGCTGTCGTTGTTGTTGCCCCACTGCGCGCACGTCAGCACGCTGAGCTGAAAGTCCGGATCCACCGGGGGGATCCAGTCCCACATCGCGAGGTCGAAGTCGTCATAGGTGCTGTCGGGCCCCATGATTGCCGAGCTGGCGGCATCGGTGTCCATCTTGCGCATGACCAGATTCACCCCAGCCTCGTGCAGGCTGTTCTGCATGGTCTGGAACATGCGGTCGCCTGCGCCGTTGATCTCGGTGGGAAAGATCACGTCATAGCTCATCGGAGCACCGTTGGCCACGCGGATGCCGTCGGGGCCTTTGCGGAAACCCAGGCCGTCGAGAATGGCATTCGTCTTCGTGACGTCGAACGGCAGGGCCTTGATCGAGTCGTCATGCCATCCGGTGGCCGGCGCGACGATCGTCGACCCCGGCGTCGCCATGCCGAGCCACGCCGTCTTCACCATCTCATCGCGGTTCATCGCATGCTCGAATGCCTTGCGCACCTCGGGATTCAGCAGCTCGGGATGATTCTTCTTCTTTGGATTGGTGTTGACGATCAGTTCGTAGTAGCCCGTACTTGCCGTCGTGCCGACGTCGAGGTTCGCCTCTTTGAGCGACGGCACCGTAGTGGCGGGTGTCGACTCGCCGATCATGTCGACCTGCCCGGTGCGCAGCGCGGTCACCATCGCGTCGGAGTTGGCGAAGATCTGCAGCCCGAATCCGCCGATGGCGGGCTTGGTCTTGCCCCACCACTGCGGATTTCGTTCGAAGAGTGCGAGCTGGTCCTTCTTGTAGTCCTTGAGCTGAAACGGCCCACCGGAGACCATCGGTGCGCCGTTCTCGAAGGTGGTGAGTGCCTTGCCGTCACCTTGAGCGTACTGCGACCAGATGTGCTCGGGCAGGATCGGCAGCTGCGTCATCTGCGCCAGCACGTTGGACACCGGCGTGGAGTACGTCACCGTCAGGTGGTCGTCGTCATCGGCGACGGCGGACGTGACTCCCTGCATGAAGCCGGCCAATTTTCCGGCGACACCATCCTGGAATTGGTGAATCACGTTGAGTGTGAACGCGGCATCCTTGGCGGTCAACGCTTCGCCGTCGGACCACTTCGCGCCCTTGACCGTGTCGAACGTCCACTTCAATCCGTCGGGCGACGTCACCCACTTCTCTGCGAACGACGGCTGCAGCGACATGTCGGTCGTGTCGTATTCGGTGAGATGCGGGTAGACGTACTCGAAGGCGACGCTGCTGTAGTCGGAGCTCGAGACGAACGGGTTGAGTGAGTCGATCGTGGCGCTCACCCCGATCCGTAGCACCGTGGCTTCGGAATCCTTGGCTCCGCCGCCGCACCCCGACAGGGTGATGACCACGGCGGTGCTTACGAGCACCGCGACCGTCCGTCTGAACCTCATCTACGACCTTCCCTTCGGGTGTGTTCCGGCCGGTCGCCGCCGACCGCTGATGCCACCGGCACGAACGACTCCACGGACCTGACGGTTCGTAACACGGGGTTCACTTTGCGTGCTTAGTATGATGACCAACTGAAGTTGCGTCAACAGGAAGGTGTACGGGTGCGCGGGTACATCTGGAAGCGCTCTCTCTTCGCCATTGTCACCGTCTTGGTCGCCCTGACCGTGAACTTCGTCCTCTTTCGCGTGCTCCCCGGCGACGCGGTGACCCGGGTGTCACGCATCCCCAATGCGTCACCGGCGCTCAAGCACACCCTCGAAGTGGAGTTCGGACTCGACAAGTCGCTGTGGGAGCAGTACGTGCTCTATCTCCAGCAGCTGTGCCAGGGCAACCTCGGGGTGTCCTTCACCAACCGGCAGCCCGTGTTGGACAACCTCGTCGAGGCATTCGGAAACACCCTGCCCATGGTCACGATCGGTACGACGATCGCCATCGTCGTCGGAGTGGCAGCGGGGGTTTACGCCGCAGTTCGTCGGAACACCGTCGGCGATCACCTCTCGACCGGCGTCGCGGTGGCCTTCTACGCTTTCCCCACGCAATTCCTCGGCATGATGCTCCTCATCTTGTTCGCGGGGGTCCTTCCGTCGGTGGGGATGAGCGACCCGTTCGCCGTAGCGCTCTCGCCGAGTGAGCACTTCGCCGATCTGATGCGGCACATGACACTTCCCGTGCTGACCCTGGTTCTGACTCTCTACGCGGAGAACGCGCTCATCGTCCGATCGGCGATGCTGGAAACCCTTGGGGAGGACTACATCCTGACCGCACGTGCGAAGGGACTCACGCGTCGCAGGATCATCTGGGCCTACGCTCTGCGCAACGCCGCACTCCCCACCATCACCCAGATCGCACTCTCCCTGGGCGCAGTGGTGAGCGGCTCGATCCTCGTCGAGGTCATCTTTTCCTGGCCGGGCATCGGGCGGGCGCTGTACGACGCCGTCCTGCAGCGCGACTACCCGATGCTGCAAGGGGGCTTCCTCGCCATCACCGTGACCGTCGTGTTCCTCAATTACCTGGCCGACCTGCTCTACTTCCGCCTCGACCCGCGGGTCGCCAAATGAGCGAGGAGGCCGACGTGACGACTGGGCCCGCGCCGGCGCGCCGCCGCGGCGTGTGGGGCGCGCTGCGAACGGCGATGGCCACGCCGCCCGCGATCATCGGCTTGGTCGTCATCGGGCTGTTCCTGACGGCGTCGCTGTTCTCGCAGTTCCTCAAGCCCTACAGCACGACCTCGCCCTCGTGCGCAGTGTTCGAGCCGCCGTCCGCGGAGCACTGGCTTGGCTGCGACGACGGCGGCATAGACGTGCTGAGTCTGGTGCTGCAGGGCGGGCAGGTCTCGATGTTCGTCGGCTTCACCGCGGCCGTGATCGCCATCCTCATCGGCGCCGTCTTCGGTGTTCTGTCCGGATACTTCGGTGGCTGGGTGGACGCGGTGCTCATGCGCATCACGGACTACTTCATGGTGATTCCGCAGATCGTGCTGATGATCGTCGTCGCGGCGGTGTGGGGACCCAGCCTGAGCCACGTCATCATGGTGATCGGGTTCCTCATGTGGACCAGCACCGCGCGCGTCGTCCGCGCCCAGGTGAAGAGCCTGCGGGAACGGGTGTACGTACGGCGAGCGGTGTCGATTGGCGCTCGCCACAGCCGAATCATCCTGACGCACATCGTCCCTCAGCTCGGTCCGCTGCTCATCGCAAACACCGTGCTGGCCATCACCCTCGCCATCTTCAACGAGACGGCGCTGGCCTTCCTGGGCTTGTCCGACCCCACCGCGGTGACGTGGGGAACCATCATGGAGCACGCCTTTGAACGGGGTGCGATCAGCACCGGGGCCTGGTGGGCGATCGTGCCAGCCGGGCTGTGCGTCGCCGCCCTGATCGTCGGGTGCCATCTCGTCGGAAATTCGATCGAGGACGGACTCAATCCGCGCCTACGGGCGTCGTATCTCTCGACGAAGTCGTGGCGTCTGCGCCCGCTGGTCGGACGCGGGAAGGACGCACTGTGATCCAAGGAAGTGCCCTGGAACTGGTCGACCTCAACGTGTGGTTCGACCCGCGAGATCAGCGGGGCGACAAGCCAATTCATACCGTAAAGGACGTCTGTCTGAAGGTCGCCCCCGGCGAGCGGGTAGGCCTGGTCGGAGAATCCGGGTGTGGCAAGACCACCACGATTCTGGCGGCGATGGGGCTGCTGCCAGCCTCGGCGACGGTCGGAGGAGAGGTGTTCGTCGACGGCGTCGACCTGATCGCCGGCGGGGAAGCCGGTATCCGACCACACCGATGGACCGACGTCGCCATGGTGTTCCAGGGGGCGATGAGCGCGTTCAACCCGGTCAAGACGATCGGATGGCAGATCCGCGAGGCGTTGGAGGTACACAGGATCGCTCGCGGCCGTGGCGCTGCCGACCGCACCAGGGAGTTACTCGATCTGGTCGACCTGCCGTCGGGGACCGACGCCCGCTACCCGCACCAGCTGTCCGGCGGAATGAAGCAGCGGGCGGTCATTGCAATGGCCTTGGCGTGCGAGCCCAAGGTGCTGCTCGCCGACGAGCCGACGACCGCACTCGACGTCGTGGTCCAAGATCAGGTGCTCCGGCTCCTGGTTCGGCTCTCGACGGAGCTGGGGCTCGCCCTCGTCCTGGTGACACACGACCTCGGGGTGGTGGCGCAGGCCTGCACGCGGGCCGCCGTGATGCGCGACGGGGTGATCGTCGAGGACGGCCTCGTAGACGACCTCTTCCGGAGGCCGGCACACCCGTACACCCGTGCGCTGTTCGAGGCGACGCCCAACCTTGCCGACGTCCGTCGGGCCGTCGACGCCGAGGCGATCGATTCGACTGTCGGGCCTCTACTGGAGGTGTCGGAGTTGCGGGTCACCTACGGCGATCTCGCTCGTTCGCGGCGCCGCCGCCCGTTCTCCCGCACACCCGTGGCGGCGACCGCCGAGGTTCCGGTGGTCGACACCTCCGATGCAGTCGCCAACGTGAGCATGCGGGTCGGGGAAGGCGAATTGGTCGCCGTCGTCGGTCAATCCGGCTGCGGGAAGACGACCACCCTGCAGGCGATCCTCGGCATGCAACCGGTCCGGTCCGGCTCCATCCGCATCGACGGCGTCGAGACGACGAGACTCGGTGCCCGCGCGTGGCGTCCGTTACGGCGAAACGTCCAGATGATCTATCAGGACCCGTATGAAGCGCTCGACGGTCGTCTTCGGGTCGAGGACACCGTCACCGAACCCCTCTTGGTGCACCGCATCGGCGCAAGCCGCGGCGAGCGGCGCGCTTTGGCTGCGGAGTCGCTGCGCGAAGTGGGACTCGATCCCGACCTGTTTGCGGGCCGCTACCCGCACGAATTGTCCGGCGGGCAACGGCAGAGGGTCGCGATCGCGGCCAGCCTCGTCCTGCGCCCGAGGCTGTTGTTGGCCGACGAACCGGTGTCGATGCTCGACGTGTCGGTTCGAACGGGCGTGCTGGAGCTCCTTGACCGGCTCCGTCGCGAACATCGTATGGGGATCTTGATGATCACCCACGATCTGTCGACCGCCGCGGCGTACGCGGACCGAATAATCGTCATGCGGAACGGTCGTGTCGTCGAATCCGGGGAACCGTGGCAGATCGTGAACGAGCCCGCCGAGGAATACACCCGTCAGCTGCTCGACAGCGTGCCGAGCCCGGACCCACAGCGCCACCGTGCCTCGTGACCGGATCGCGGCAGTGCAATCAGTCCACGGACGCCGGCGGGGGAGAGCCAAGGGGGCGCACCGACCACGGCCCGCCGTCGTCGTGCTCCATCAGCCGCGGGCCCGAACTTCCCGACACGTAGAACAGAAACTCTCTGGCGGGATAGGTCTGCTGGAAGCTGTCGAAGGCGACGCCGGCCGCGTTCACACTGATGCCCCGGATGCGAACGATGCTGGCCTTGGCGGACAGTTGAAGGTGGGAGCGTTCCCAGGAGTTCGGCTGGTCCACTTCGAAGACCTGCTCGACGAAGTCGTCGGTCAATCCGTAGCGATCGGCCAGGAACTCGTAGAGCGATCCACCGTTGGCGATCCGGTCCTCGTCCAAGGCGGGCACGATGCTCAGAGGCAGAACGGCTTTTTCGAGAACTTTCGGTGTACTTCCCAGTCGCCGGAGCCGCGAGATCTCCCACACTGGTTGGCCGGCGTCGATGCTAAGGGCCGCAGCGTGTTTGGCGCTGGGCAGACCGACGATCATGGACACCAGCTTGGTGTCGAGTTCGACCTCGCCGCCCCGCCCCCGCAGGGTCTCGAGAAGCGCACCGGGGCGCGACGGTTCGCTCACCAGCCGTTCCGGTGCGACGAACGTCCCGACCCCCTGGTGCCGCACGATCTTGCCGCTGCGGGTGAGCTCGTCGAGTGCGCGGCGCACGGAGATCACGCTGACACCAGCCAACTCGGCGAGTTCGGCGGTGCTGGGCAGTTGATCACCCGGGCACATGCCCTGCTCCTCGATCATGGCTACGACGAGGTCGTAGACATGCTGATACCGAAGAGCGCGTTGGGATCCCTTGCCGCGCGATCCTGCGCCGTCGTGCGGTGGGTCGTCGGTCACAAAGCCCTCCAGGTAGGTGCGGCAATCGATCGAACCTTGGATCTGCTGTCCAACGTCCACCACGCGACCGGTCGCTCGTTACTAGCTACATCGTTATACAAGGAATGAGGATTGACGTGGAAATCATCATTGCAGCCGACTCCACCGGAGTCTCCGCCATCGCAGCGGACATCGTCACCGATGTGGTTCGCGCCGCGCCGAATGCAGTGGTGGGACTCGCCACCGGGTCGAGCCCGCTCGGTCTATACGCCGAACTGGCCGCGCGCGTCGCCAACGGTCTCGACATGTCCACCGTCCGCGGGTTCGCGCTCGACGAGTACGTCGGACTCACCCGTGACGATCCGCGTAGCTACGCCCACGCCATTTGGACCACCGTGACCGAACCACTGAGGCTGGACCCGGCCAACGTGCACGTGCCCGCAGGCGACGCCGATGACCTCGCGGCGGAGTGTCACCGCTACGAGGTCGACATCGCCAGTGCAGGTGGAATCGACCTACAGGTCCTCGGGATTGGACGTAACGGACATCTGGGCTTCAACGAGCCGGGATCGTCGTTTAGCTCCCGCACCAGGATTGCCGAGCTCGCCGAATGGACGCGACGGGACAACGCGCGCTTCTTCGACGACGCCGACGAGGTCCCCCTTCGCTGCGTGACGCAGGGTTTGGGCACGATCATGGAGGCGCGCACCACGCTGCTCATCGCCACGGGTGCCTCGAAGGCCGAGGCGGTGAGCAGGGCGTTGCACGGCCCGATCACGGTGGACTGCCCGGCCTCGATCCTGCAGCGACACCGTCACGCCGTCGTCGTGCTCGACGAAGCCGCGGCAGCCGAGCTGCAGAATGCCGGCTGCCACCACCGACCGAATGCCGCATCCGTTTAGTGACCCGCGACGACCTAGTGTCCCGCGACGACGTCGGCCTCGTCGACGACGACCGGATCCTTCGCGCCGGGCAAGAACGAATACAGCACGCACACCACGCCGAAGAACACATAGCCAAGGGCGACAGACGGATTGGCCGCCCAGGCAACCTGCGGGGCGTGAATCAGTCCGATGAAGGACAGGACTGCGCCGACCGCCGAGGCGATCGCGGCGTACAAGAACTTCTTCTCGAGGATGAAGGTGACCATGGTGCCGAGCACCAGTCCGACCAGC
The DNA here is from genome assembly GCF_001426545.1 of Mycobacterium sp. Root135. Classification (GTDB taxonomy): domain Bacteria; phylum Actinomycetota; class Actinomycetes; order Mycobacteriales; family Mycobacteriaceae; genus Mycobacterium. The sequence goes on from NZ_LMEZ01000001.1 coordinate 212,194, forward strand.
ACCGCGCCCTCGCCGAGAGTCTGCAGCCCTTCGTAGACCACGCCCGCGCCGTTGAGCTTCTCCATGCCGACCCCGGTCGCCGACGTCCCCGCGGCGTTCAACGCGTTGTCGATCAGACCGCCGGCCCATTGCGCGAGGTTCGGCAGGATGGCCGCCACCACGGCGATCGCGTGCAGCCTCGGCACCGCCTGGAACGCCTGGGCGCCGATCAGCAGCCCGATGTACAGCAGGATCGGCACGATCGCGGGTACCGGGAGCAGCGAGTCCAGCACGCCGAACAGGCCGAGGAAGCACAGGATCCCGATGACGACGCCGCTGGCCAACGAGTACCCGGCCCGACCGCCGGCGTCCTTCCAACCGGGATGTCCGATGTACACCGCGGGCGGGAACGGCGACCCGAATGCCGATCCGATGCACGCCCCGGCGCCGTCGGCCAGCAGCACGCTACGCAGGTTGTAGTCGTCACCGGCGGCCGCGGCGCTTTCCACGTTGCTCATCGCCTCGGTGAAGTTGTAGACGCCCAACGGTATTGCGGTGCCCAGCAGCGGCGCCAGGTTCGCCAAGCCGGAGACGAGCATGTCGACGCGCAGGTCCGGCACGCCGATCGCGATGTCGGAGACCGCCTGGCTGACGTCGGGGGCGGACATGTAGCCGCCTATCCAGCCGATCGCGGTGCCGACGAGCAGAGCCGCCAACCCGACCGGGATGCCGAACGGAAGACGTACGTCGGTGAAGAACCCGATGAGGATGATCGCCATGACGGGCAGGCCGATCCACGCCGCCTCCCACATCTGCGCTGCGGGCCGCATGGAGATGAACGTGATCGAGATGCCGGCCAGCGTGCCGAGCATGGCAGCCCGTGGCGTCAGCTTGCGGATGTAGGGGCCGACGAACGCGCCGATCATGACGATGACGCCGATCATGAACGCCCACGCGAGGCCGGCCTGCCAGGCTTGCATCGCGTCCTTGGTGTTGAGGTACACCGGCAGCATCACCACGAACACGACGATGAACATGTGCGGCACGCTGGGGCCGTACGGCAAAGCAGTGACGTCCGTGCGGTTTTCGCGCTTCGCCAGGCGCCTGGCGAGGAACGTGTAGTACAGGTTGCCCAGGATCAGCGCGACCCCGAGCGCCGGCAGGACCGTGCCCAGCACGTCACCGGCAGGCACGTTGACCACGCCGATCATCAGGCCGGTCAGGGTGAGGACGTTGACGAGGATGTTGAACCCGAGTCCGAAGAAGGCGTTGCTGTCACCCCGCGTCCACCACGGAATGGACACCGCGGTAATGGATTCCGGTGTCGCCGATGGCGGATCGGACGGGGTTTCGGTGACGTCGGTCGACATGGTCGGTCCTCTCAGGCCTGGGAAGGCGTTGCGATGGCGAGGGATTGGATGGCCGGGATGACGGCGGAGGTGTCGGCGACCCATCCGAAGATGCCGCCTTGGGCCTTGATCATTTCGAGGCCGACGCGCTGGAACTCGGGGAAGTACGAACCGACGCAATCGGATACGACCAGACACTCGTACCCGCGGTCGTTGGCCTCCCTGGTGGTGGTGTGCACGCACACCTCGGTGGTCACCCCGGTGATCAGAAGCTGCGTGATGCCCGCGTCGGTGAGGATCGACGACAGTTCGGTGGCGTAGAACGCTCCCTTGCCTGGTTTGTCGATCACCACTTCACCGTCGACCGGGGCGAGCTCGTCGAGGATGTCGTGGCCGTACTCGCCGCGGATCAGGATGCGGCCGTACTTGCCCGGATCGCCGATGCGCTTGCTCGGTGCGCCGCGGTTGAGCTTGGCGGCCGGGCAATCCGACAGATCCGGTACGTGTCCCTCGCGGGTGTGGATCACCATGATTCCTGCCTCGCGCGCGGCGGCGATCAGGGCGGCCAGCGGGGGCACCACCTTGAGCAACTGGTCGACGTCGTTGCCGAGGCTCTCGCCGAACCCGCCCGGCAGGATGAAGTCGCGCTGCATGTCGATGACGATCAGCGCGGTCTTCCCCGCGACGAGTGGAAACGCGAACGGCTCGGCGGGTACCTCTGCGGACACGGTCATGCCTGGAGCTCCTTCGAATGGGCGGGTTCCGAGGTGGGCGCGGCGGACGGACCGTCGGTGCGGGGTTCGTCCAGCACCCGGGCCGCCAGGTGCAGTACCGTGTCGTCGCTCAGGGCGGGTCCGAGAAGCATTGCGCTGCAGGGTCGGCCGTCGGCGGTGGTGCCCACCGGCACGGCGACACCGAGTAGATCGAGAAGGTTGCCGAAGTGCGTGTAGTGGCCCAGCACCGTGTTGCACTCGATGGGCCTCTCCAGCACGTCGGCCACCGTGAAGGTGGTTCCGATCGTCGGGACGACGAGCACGTCGACCCCGGCCCACAGGCGTCCGACTTCGGCCTTGAGCTCCTGCAGCCGCTGCAGCGCCGCGAACGCGTCGACGGCCGTGTACTTTTCGCCGCTGCGCAGGATGTCGCGCACCACCGGGTGAATCGACTCCGGCTTCGCGGCGAGGAAGTCGCCGAATTCGACGAGGCGCTCGGCCACCCACGGCCCCTGGTAGAGCAGTGTGCCCGCGGCCAGGAACGGCTCAAGCGAGATTTCGACGATCGTGGCATGGCGGGCGAGTTGGTCGCGGAACCCGAGGTGCGCGGTGCGCATCGCGTCGTCGCCGAAGAACTCGAGTTCCTCGACCGGCGGCAACCCCACGCGGACGTCGCCACCGGCGAAGCGCGGCCCCCGGTCGCGCGACCACGCGTCGGCGTCGTCCCGGCCGGTCATCACGTCCATCACCCGGTCGACGTCGTCGACCGACCCCGCCATGAGGCTGATGCAGTCCAGCGACTTGCAGGCCGGCACCAGCCCGACCGTGCTGATCAGTCCCCGCGACGGCTTGTAGCCGACGACGCCGTTGAGTGCTGCGGGCACGCGACCGGACCCTGCGGTGTCGGTGGCGACCGCGAACGGCACCTGGCCGAGGGCGACTGCCAGGGCGGAGCCCGAACTCGAGCCGCCCGAGATCATCTCGCCGCCGAACACGCTGCGCGGCACGGTGTACGGCGTCCTCGTACCGTTCAGCCCGGTGGCGAACTGGTCCAGGTTGGTCTTTCCGACGTAGAGCGCGCCGGCGTCGAGCAACCGTTGCACGGCGGGTGCGGTCGCCGTCGCCACGTACGCGTAGTCGGGACACGACAGCGTGGTGGGCACGCCAGCGACGTCGATGCTGTCCTTGACGCCGAACGGCACGCCGTAGAGCGGCAGAGTCCTTGCCCCCGGCCGGTTTTCGATGTCTGCCGCCGCGGCGAGGAGTTCGTCGCGCGGCACCGTCGAGAGCCAGGTGCCGTCGTCTCCGCGGGCGGCGATGGCGTCGGCCACCCTGGTCGCCGTCTTGGTCGGTGATCCGGTGCCCCCGGCATGTGAGGCGAGGATCTCGGCAACCGAGGGGCCGATCGACGGTCGGTATGAGTCTTGAGCCATAACTGTCGATTGTCGACAGAATCATTCCAGTCCTGGTACGGCTGTGTGTCGATCGTGTTAGCGATGTGCCCCGAGGTCGAGGTAGTCCAGGTGGCCATGACCCTCGAGGGCGGCCAGTACCGTGGTCGCGTCGTTGGTCTCCAGCGCCGCGAGTATCTCGCGATGGCGCGTGACCCCGTCCTCCGCGTGATGGTGCCGTGCCTCGGCCCGCAGGTTGATCGCCATCGGCAGCTGGAGCTTCACCAGGATCGGTTCGAGGGTGAAGTCCAGCTGACGGTTGTCGGCGAGTTGGACGACGGCGGCGTGGAACACGCGGTGCGCGTCGTCGCGCGCCAAGTCGTCGGTCGCCTCGTGCATGCAGGCCAACGCGTCGCGGACGGGTTGGAGGGCGGTGGCCGGGTCGGCGAGCGGCAGGGCGGTCTCGACGGCGTGGCGCTCCAAGACGTGGCGCAGCGCGAAGAGTTGGAGGATGTCGGTCGGCGACCACTCCGTCACGCGGGAACCCCGCCGCGGCAGGTGCTCGACCAGTCCCTGTTGGGCGAGCAGTCTCAACGCCTCCCGCAGCGGCGCCCTGCTGATCCCGAAGTCGGCGCACAGCTGCTCTTCGACGATCTTCTCGCCGGGCTCGAGCGCACCCCGCAGGATCGCGTCACGGATTCGTTGGGTGGCCAATTCGACCAGGGTGGCAGGCAGCCCCGACCCGTCCGACCCCAGCGACCCCATGGCTCACCACCTCCCGCCGTCGTCCGTCGACCTCCGAATGTCGACGATCCTAGGGGAGTCGGGTGCCTCACACGAGCCCGCGAATTCGGGGCGGAGACGCCGCAAGGCGTTTCGGCGGCTCTGTCAACAGTCGATGACATACCCTCGGGGGATGGCTTCGACTCGAGCTCGCAACGCCCAGGAGACGCGCGCCGACATCCTCGCCGCGGCGCGCACGCGATTCGGCGCCGAGGGCTATGAGCGCACCACCCTGCGGGCGATTGCCGGCGACGTCGGCGTCGACCCGGCCTTGGTCATCCGCTACTTCGGCAGCAAGCAGGACCTCTTCGCCGCCGCCGTCGAGTTCACCCTCGACCTGCCCGACCTCACCGGCGTCGACCCCGACCGGGTCGCGGAAGTGTTGCTGCCCAAGTTCTTCGCCGTCTGGGAGGACGACACCACCTTCGTCGCACTTCTGCGGGCCGCGATGACGAGCGTCACCGCGGCCGACACCATGCGGAAGGTCTTCGCCACCCAGGTGGCGCCGGTCTTGTTCGCCGTCACCCCCGACAACCCGGGCCAACGCGCCGGGTTGATGGGCTCGTTCATCATCGGCCTGGCCACCACGCGCTACGTGCTGACCAACCCCTTCGTGGCGAATCTAAGCCACGACGAGCTGATCCGCTGGGCCGCCCCGGTGGTCCGCCAACTGCTGGTCGGCCCCGCGCCGGCGGGGTAGTCGCGTTCGACACCGGCGCTAGAACGTGTTCTAGTTCAGCAATGCTTGACTTTCCGGTGGAGAACCTCAGCGCCGAGGACGTGGAACGGCTTCGCCGCATCTACGAGCCGTTGACGAACTCCGTTCGCGAACTGATCGACGCCACCATTCGCACCGAGGTGGACGGTGACGCCGTGGCCGCCGCGAAGGCCGAAATCGACGCTGCGACCGCACGACTCCGCAGCAGGCAACTCGAGGGCTCCTTCGGCGTGCGTTTCGGCGCCGACGGTGACCAGATGCCGTGGGGCAACGTCGTGATCGGGATGCGCAATCCGGTCGCTCCGCCACTGGTCTTCGCGCCGACGGCCGACGGCGGCGTGCGCGCCGACTTCCACCTCGGCGCGGCCTTCGAGGGCCCTCCCGGGCACGTCCACGGCGGGATCGCCGCGCTGATCCTCGACCACGCCCTCGGCGGAGCGGCCAGCGCACCCGACAAGCCCCGGCTGACCGGCACCATCACCATGCGCTACCGCAGGATGACCGCGCTGGGCGACCTGCACGTCGAGGCCGCCGTCGTGCGCACCGAGGGGGTCAAGACCTTCGCCGAGGGTCGCCTCTGCGACGCCGAGGGAGTCACCGTCGAGGCGGAGGGCGTGTTCATTCGACCGCGGTGGGCCCGCGACTGATCCCGACCCCGCATTCAGTCGGTGATGCCGACCAAACTGCGGGTGATGTCGCCGATCTCGGCCACCAGGACGCGACTCGACGTGTCGTCGGGCCCCAGTCTCCGTCCGGCCTCGCGAATGCGCTGTTCGGCGGCGGCCAGCCGATCCCCGTCGATCCGCCACGGGGCGCCAGGGGCCGTTGGTGCTCCCGACAACGCCTCGGCGTACTCGTCGACGGCCACCACGAAGTCGGTGTGCAGGGTGGCGGGGGGCTGCGCAGGCAGGCTTGATTCGAGCGTCGCGCACGACGTGGTGATGGCGTTGAGAGCGGTGCGATAGGACTTCAACCACCGTCGTAGGTCGCCCGAGTCCGACGTCGTCGCACCCGCCGCCGCCTCGAACGCCGCACGGGCCCGGAAGGCGTGTTCCCACGCGGCGGCCAGGGCTTCGGCGGGATGGTCGAGACCGTGCACGAAGGCCTTGATGACGGTTGCGGCGTAGTCGATCTCGGTCTTCAACAGCTCACCCGCCCGCTGCCGGAGCCGAACCATGGAATGGTCGGGCAGCACGACGTGGACGAGCACCGCTAGCGCGCCGCCGATCAGCGTCGCGATCAACCGGTCGGCCATCGTGCCTGCGTCGGCGGCGCTGCTCACGTCGATCACGAACACGACGACGGCGGCGAGGGCGGCACTCGTCGCGACGTAGCCGAACTTCGATACCGCATAGGCGATTCCGAGGGCGATCACCGCCAGCACGGCGGCCGCCAGCCCGGTCGGATGCCAGATGATCGTCACCACCGACGCCGCAATGATGCCCCCGGCGTTACCCGCGATCCGGCCGACGCACCGGGTGTAGGTGTGGGCGGTCTCGGGCCGCAGCACCATCAGCACGGTCAGCGGAATCCAGTACCCGTACGGGACGTCGGCAAAGCGCTCCACCGCCACCCCGGCGCCGACGCCCGCGGAGAGCCGGATCGCGTGCCGCAGGATCGGCGACCCCCACGCCAGGTGCGCTCTGATCGCCGCCGCGGCAATCGGCATCGCGGACAGCCCGCCACGGCGACCGAGTCGCGTGACGTGGTCGACGTCGGGAGTCAGCTCGCCAAAGCGCAGCGCCACGGCCTCGCGGAGTTGGTGGGAAAGGCGGTGCGCCAGGGCCACGTTCGCCACCGCGACCGTGTCGGTCGCCGCCTCCACCTGCATGACCCCGAGGGTGGCGTCCCGCTTGGCGTTGTGACTGCGGCTGGCGACGACGTCGAGCACTGCCGCGGCAGCGCGAAGGACGTCGGCCACCGCGGGGTCGTCCGGCGACCTGCCCGCCAGGGCCGTCAGCGTCACCGCTATCCGCTGCGGCAGGCCGTACCAGGCGCGGTAGGCGAGCGGGCGACGCTTGGCCTGACTGTCGCTCATCGTGAACGTGTCGCGCAGCCAGAGCAGCGGCGCCGGGTCAAGGCCCACGGTCGGATCGGACGCGAGACGCCTCGCGTCGACGCCGAGCGCACGGTACGCCCTCGTCAGGGCGTCGCGCTGAAGCCGCCATCGACGCCGCGGCCACAGCCCGATCAGCACCGCCTGCACCAGACCGCCGCCGAGGGCGAGCAGGGCCGCCGTGCCTACCGACGACAGGGTCGGCGCGACGGGCGGCGCGGTGACCAGCAAGGCACCCGACGCCGCGGCGATCAACCCGGCGTTGGTGCTCACGGCCCATTGCATACCGGCGATGAAGCACCACGCCGTCGCCGCGAGTACGAAGAGCACGCCATAGGACGAAGTCGACGTGCCAATCAGCACTGCGGCAGCCATCTGAACCGAGATTGCGCCTACCAGGACCAACGGCCCGCGTGGACTATCTTGCAGCGCAGTGGCTCCCGCGATCGCCGCCGCACCGGCGGCCGCCCCGCCGTGGCCGCTCCTGCCGAGCCCCACTGCAGGCCGGCCACCGCGGCGAGGATGACGCCGACGAGGCTGCGCCCCACCGCGCCGAGATCGGGCGTGGTGAGTCGCTTCGCCAGTCCGTTCATCGCCTGCCCGTCACAACGCCTCAAAACTACCGGGCCGATCCGCCAATGTGGGTCAGGGCGGCGGCCGTGGCGGTACGTTCGTCCGGTGGAGAAGGTGATCATCACGCTCAGGGCGGCTGCGGGCGACGACGCGTGGTGCACCCGGGTGCGTACGGAAGTCGCCGACGACCTGCTCGCGCTGGGAGCACCAGGGCTGGCGGTCAACGTCCGAGACGCCGTCGTCGGTGACTCGCTGATGACACTGACGACGTTGGATCCGCCCGTCGTCGGCTTCGTCAGCATCTGGACCCAGCAGTCCTACGGCCCGCACGTGCGTGGCGCGCTGGACCTGTTGGCCGGTGAATGCGACCGACTCGACGCCTATCTCGTCACCGAATCGGTGCCGCTGCCCCCGCCTCCGACGGCCGCGGGAGCGCGCACACCAGGCTTCGCCAACGTCGCGCTGCTGCGGCGGCCGGCCGATCTCGACGAGGAAACCTGGCTTGCGCGTTGGCATGTCGACCACACCCCGGTGGCGATCGCCACTCAGTCGACGTTCGGCTACACCCAGAACGCGGTGGTGCGAGCGCTGACCTCCGACGCGCCGGTGATCGACGCGATCGTCGAGGAGCTGTTTCCGTTGGAGGCGACCAAGGATCTGCACGCCTTCTTCGGCGCGGCGGACGACGCTGACCTCGAGGATCGGATGAACCGCATGGTGGCCAGTACTTCCGCGTTCGGTGCCAATCGACGCGTCGACACCGTCCCGACGAGTCGGTACGTCATGCGCTCGCCGTTCGCCGCGGAGCTGACGGCATGACGAGCCTCGGCGACGCCGTCGAGCTGGCGTCCTCGGAAAGTGGTCTGGCAGTGGTCTCCACCGTCCGCGGTGACGGCACGGTCCAGGCGTCACTGGTCAACGCGGGCCTCGTCGCGCATCCCGTGACGGGCGAACCGACGCTGGCCTTCGTCACCTACGGCAGGGTGAAGTTGGCCAATCTGCGGGCGCGACCGCAGATTGCGGTGACGTTCCGCAACGGATGGCGGTGGGCGACGGTCGAGGGCAACGCCGAGCTGGCCGGGCCGGACGATCCTCAGCCGTGGCTCAACGGCGACGGCCTTCGGCTTCTGCTGCGCGAGGTGTTCAGCGCGGCGGGCGGAAAGCACGACGACTGGGCCGAATACGACAGGGTGATGGCGGAACAGCGACGCACCGTCGTCCTGATCGCACCCGGGCGCGTCTACTCCAACGGGTAGCGAATACGCTGCAGCCGTGCTGCTGGAGACAAGCGATGCCAACGGGGTGCGAACCCTTACCCTCAATCGCCCGGAGGCGCTCAACGCGTTCAACGAGGCGTTGTACGACGCCACGACGATCGCGCTGCGCGAGGCCGACGACGACGCAGACGTCGCCGTCGTGCTGTTGACCGGAGCGGGCCGCGCCTTCAGTGCGGGCAACGATTTAGTCGAGATGCAGGCCCGCATCACCGATCCCGAGTTCCAGTCCGGGCAACACGGTTTCCCCGGGATGATCGAAACCCTCACCGCGCTACGGAAGCCGTTGATCCTCGCGGTGAACGGCCTCGGCGTCGGCATCGGCGCCACCATCCTCGGCTACGCCGACCTAGTGTTCATGTCGTCGACGGCGCGGTTGAAGTGCCCGTTCACCAGCCTCGGCGTCGCCCCGGAAGCGGCGTCCTCCTACCTGCTGCCCCAGCTCGTCGGTCGGCAGAACGCGGCGTGGATGCTGCTGTCCTCGGAGTGGATCGACGCCACGGAAGCGCAGCGGATGGGCTTCGCGTGGAAGGTCTGCGAGCCAGACGACCTTCTGCCCGAGGCTCGCCGGCACGCGGAAATCCTTGCCTCGCGGCCGATTTCGAGCCTGATCGCGGTCAAGCAGACGATGGTCGAGCCCACACGCGGTGAAATCGCCGCCGCGGCTGCCCGGGAGTACGCCCAGTTCGAAGAACTGCTGGGGGCGGTGGCCAACGCCGACGCGCTGGCGTCGTTCGCCGATCGGCGAACGACCTAGCCGCTCAGCTCGCCGCGTGCAGGGGGCACGGGGTTCTTGCGCTGGCCGCCTCGATGATGGCTCGCACCGTTCGCCGGCAGCGGCCGCAGTCCAAACCCGCTCCGCACGCCTCGGCGATCTGCTTGGACGTCGACGCACCGGAAGCGACGAGGTCGCTGACGGCTTGACTCGTTACGCCGGTGCACAAACATACGAACATCAGCCGATTACCTCTACGCGACAATTCGACGGTCGGAGTGCCGACGAATTCGTGGGCACGAATGTAGGCATTTCGTTCCCTTTCATCGTCATCGTCTCCGAAGAAATCGTGCAGCGATCCAAGTTAGCCCAGTCTAACCTTAGTTAGGACAGCCAGTCCATCACCGGGCCCGAAAACCGTGGTTTGCCTACCCTCACCTGGGCTTCTGTCATCATGGGCAACTCCGACGACACGCCTCCGGATGCCTTCGTTACCTCTCCTGGGCGCCGTCGGTGAACTAGATTGTGGAGGCGTTCTCGCTTCGGACGAGGCGCGCCGGCAAGCCCACGACTGACACGTGACCAGCCCTCACGGTGTCGTTAGGAGCGACGAACATGAATGGCGATCCCGACGTACTGAAATTGCTGAATGAGCAATTGACGAGCGAATTGACGGCGATCAACCAATATTTCCTGCATTCGAAGATGCAAGAGAGTTGGGGCTTCACCGAGCTCGCCGGACACACGCGCAAGGAAGCCTTCGAGGAGATGAACCACGCGGAGGCGATCACCGACCGCATCCTGCTGCTCAACGGGCTTCCGAACTATCAACGGCTGTTCTCCCTCAAGGTGGGCCAGACGCTGCGCGAGCAGTTCGAGGCAGACCTGACGGTCGAGTACGACGTCGTCGCCCGGCTCAAGCCCGGCGTGGTCATGTGCCGCCTGAAGGAGGATTCCACCAGCGCGACTCTGCTGGAGACGATCCTCGCCGACGAAGAGCAGCACATCGACTACCTGGAGACGCAGCTCGAGTTGATGGACAAGCTCGGCGAGCAGCTCTACGCCGCCCAGTGCGTGGCACGCCCGCCGCAATAGGCACGTCGGCTCTAGCGGCCTGGCCGGAAAACTAGAACCTGTTCCAGAAACGTCGTCTCCGGCGTACTATGCGCCCATGAGCAGAATCGGGGACTTCGCCGACGACGACGCAGCCGGGTGGATCACGCGGTCTCCCGACATCGGCATCCCGATGGCGGGATTCACCAACGCCGTCTACACCAAGAACCGGCTGCCGATGCGCACTCGCGAGCTGGCCCGCATGGTGCTCGCACTCGACAACGAATGCGTGGTGTGCCAGAACACGCGCGACTCCGCGGCTGAGGCGGCCGGGGTGGACGAGGACCTCTACGCGCACGCCGCCGAATGGAAGACCTGGCCCGGCTACAGCCCCCAGGAGCGCGTCGCAGCCGAGTTCGCCGCCCGATTCGCCAACGGCCACACCGAGTTACGCGACGACGAAGACTTCTGGGCGCGCTGCAACGAGCAGTTCGACGCCGAACTGCTGACCGACCTGGCTCTGTCGTGTGCGATGTGGCTCGGCATGGGCCGAGTGCTGCGAACGTTGGACATCGGCCAGTCCTGCAAGATCACGCTCTAACCTGCGCCGCCGCCAGGTCCGTGCAGAATGGGCCCATGGCAGCCACACCACTCACCGCCGCAGCCACGTCCACCCTCGAGTCGGCCGGAGTCACCACTCTGGTCGGCACTGTCGTCAACGCGGCGGGGCTTTGTCACGCCAAGACCGTGCCGTTGAGCAGGATGAGTGCATTCGCCAACCCCGGGCTTGGTGCCAGTCCGGTCTGGCACGTGTTCACTATCGACCAGTCGGGCATTGCCGTCGGCGGCGCCATCGGTGTCGTCGGCGACCAGCGGATCCGCGTGGACGTCGACGCGCTGAGAATCCTCGGCGACGGCCTGGCTTGGGCACCGGGCTCGTTCTTCGACCAGGACGGTGCTCCCGACCCCTTCTGCAGCAGAGGCGCGTTGGCGCGCATCGAAGAGCGCCTCGCCGCCGCAGGCCTCAGCGCACTCGTCGGCCACGAGATGGAGTTCGTCCTGGTCGCGCCCGACGGCGCCGCCCTGCCGTCACATCTGTGGGCGCAGTACGGACTGGCCGGTGTCCTGGAATTCGAGGGATTCGTCCGCGACGTCACCGAAGCGGCCACGACCGCCGGGGTGTCCGTCGAGCAGTTCCACCCCGAATACGGTGCCAACCAATTCGAGATCTCGTTGGCGCCCAAGCCACCGGTCGCCGCGGCCGATCAGCTGATGGCCACCCGGATCCTGGTGGCAAGGACCGCCAGACGGCACGGGCTTCGCGTGAGCCTGTCTCCGGTGCCGTTCGCGGGAAGCGTCGGTTCCGGTGCGCATCAACACTTCTCGCTTCGCCACGACGGGGTTCCGCTGTTCTCCGGCGGCCAGGGAGCGCAGGGGATGAGGCCCGCCGGCGAAGCTGCCGTAGCCGGCGTGCTGGCCGGTTTGCCCGAGGCGCAGGCCATGCTGTGCGGTTCCATCCTGTCGGGTCTGCGAATGCAGCCGGGCAGTTGGGCGGGTGCCAGCGTGTGCTGGGGTACCGAGAACCGCGAGGCGGCCGTCCGCTTCCTGCGGGGTGGGCCTGGCAACGCGCACGGTGCGAACGTCGAGGTGAAGGTCGTCGACCCCACGGCGAACCCCTACCTTGCAACGGCGGCGATCCTCGGGCTCGCCCTGGACGGCATCGAACGCGAACTGCCGCTTCTACCCGAGGTGGCGGTCGACCCCGGGACTCTGTCCGCCGACGAACGGACCACGGCCGACATCGGCCTGCTGTCCACCGATCAAGGGGCCGTCGTCACCGCCCTGGCCGAATCGGCGCTGCTGCGAGGCATTCTCGGTGACGCCGTGGTGGATTCGGTTGTCGCCGTTCGACGGTACGAGCACGAGCACTTCGCCGATCTGACGCCCGAGGAACTGGCCGAGAAGTTCCGGCTGGCATGGAGTGTTTAGGGAGCGTGTGTAGGGCGAGTGCTCGAAGTGCCCTGAGTCGGCGGCACTAGCACTCGACTCCGACATTCCGGTGCCCCAGGCGAGGTTGTCCACAGGCAGGCGACTTATACACAGAACGATTGCAGCGCAATCACTTTCGTCGTCCGACGCTGTAAGATCGAAAGTATGTTCGACAGCTTGGTGGACGCCACGACCGGCACCTCGGGTGCCGGTTCGCTTGCGGCGTGGGCACGGGTGGAGTCCGCAGCGTGCGCTCGCAAGGTGGCGGCGATGGCGGCCATGCTGAGGTCTGCCTACGCCGCCTCCGGGTCAGCCGATCGTGACCAGTGGTGCCTGGACAACTTCGACGCCGTCGCCGCCCATATCGGCGCAGAGGCCCGCATCACCCATGGCGCCGCCTCCAATCAACTGCTGATCGCCGTCGCGCTGCACGAACGATTCCCGCTGGTCGCGGCAGTGTTCGCCGAAGGACTGATCACCTACCAACTGGTGCGCACAGTGGTGCAGCGCGGCGCCCTGGTCGTCGACCCTGTGGCATTACATGAACTCGACCGACTGTTGGCCGAAGCGCTGAGCACCCGGGAGCCCATGTCGGTCGCGACGGCGGAGAAGACCGTGGACGCCTTCGTCGCCCAGGTCGACCCCCACGCAGTGCGCCGCACCGAAACCAAGGCACGCGGGCGTGCGGTGGACGTGGCGATCGACGAGGACGGCAGCGGCATGGCCACCGTCTACGCCACGCTGTTCGCCCATGACGCCGAGGCCTTCGACGCCCGCGTCGACGCCCTGGCTCGCACCATCTGCCCGGCCGACCCGCGCACGCTGGACCAACGCCGCGCCGACGCCATCGGCGCCCTGGCCCACGGGGCCGACCGCCTGGCCTGCCTCTGCGATGCCGACGACTGCCCGGCCGGTGAGAACCCGCCCTCGACGGGGGTGGTGGTCTACGTGATCGCGAGCGCGGACACCCTCGACGAACGGCCCACACCGCCGCCAGGGCTCGACACTCCGGAGCCCACCGTGCCCGAACCGGCCGACACCGTGGACGCCGACTCCGATGACGCTGCCACACCGAGTAATTCGGCCGGCGACCCCGCCGACGGGCGAGCGAGCCTCGACGGTGAACCGCCGGCGATGTCTACCAAGCCGAAGCGCGAGCTGACCCTCACCGAAGCCCTCACCCCCGCACTGGGTCGGCTCGCCGGCCTGCGGCCCGCCGCGATGATGGGCGGGCAGTTCCTACCCGGGGCGATCGCCTGCCGGGCCAGCCAAGGGGCCACCATCACTCCGGTGGTGCACCCTGGCCAATCCCCACCGGAACCCTAGAACTTGGCCTGACGATGCCAGTGGCGCGGGGATTGAGATCGCCAACCAACCCTCAGACGACGCCGCTCGCGTCGTACATCCACGACATGTCGGCGTTGGCGAAGTCCTCCAGCCATGACGGGGGAGCGTGGTTCGCCAGCGCGCTCATGTCCCAGTAGTCCTTCCACAGCGAGATCTTGCCGTCCTCCACCCGGTGCACGGTGACGAACCGGAGCACGGCCGATTCTCCCGTCGCCCAATGCCATTCCTCGTGATGTTCGTACATGGCGTTGACGCCGTCGACGACGAGCAGTCCGGTGAAGTTCTCGTAGGAGGCCAACGGCTCGAGGCCGATCTTCAGCCTCTTGACGATGTCGTCGGGTCCCTTCGCCGCGGCGGCGGGCCCGACCGGCACGTCAAGATAGATGCAGTCCTCGGAGAGGTGGGACTTCAACCCCTCCCAGTCACGGGCCGACAGTGCCGCCCACATGTCCAACACCGTCTTCTCAACCGACACTGGTCAACTCGTCCTTCTGCGTGGGGATGGCGGGGGACTTGTGCGCGGTGCGCAGGAAGCGACCCGTGCGTCGTCGGCCGACCAGATCGGTGGGCTCGCCGTCGAGGAACACGGCCCGACCGCCGACGAGTACCGCCCTGACCGTCTCGTCGTTGCGGTTCACCATGCGCGACAACCCGCCGTACTGCTCGACGGGTTCCTCGGCGTAGGCGTCCAGTCGCTCGTCGAGGCAGGCGGGGTCGACGATCGTGACGTCGGCACGGTCACCGATCCGCAGATGCCCGGCGTCGAGCCGATACCAGTCGGCCAGCTCGCCGGTCAGCCGGTGAACCGCCTGCTCGACGGTCATGAACGGCGTGCCTGCGGCTTCCGCGTCTCGGACGTGCCGCAGCAGTCGCAGACCCATGTTGTAGAAGGCCATGTTCCGCAGGTGCGCGCCGGCATCGGAGAAGCCCATCTGCACACCGGGATCGCGGGCCAGCTTCTTGAGCACCTCCGGCCGGTGGTTGGAAATCGTCGTCCGCCAGCGCAATGCGGCGCCGTGCTCCAACACCAGGTCCAGGAACGCGTCGACTGGATGGATGTTGCCCCGGTCGACGCCGACCTGTCCGAAGGACTTCCCGATCACGCTGGCGTCCGGGCAGTCGACGATGTCGGCGTCGAAGAAGTCGCGGTGCCAGACCCGCACGCCGAACTTGCTCTCGTAGTCCTTGCGGAACCTGCGGCGGTAGTCCTCGTCGCGCATCATCGCGTTGCGCTCGACCTCGTCGCGCAGGTGCAGGGCCGCCGCACCCGTGCCGAACTCCTCGAAGATCACCAAGTCGATGCCGTCGGCGTACACCTCGAACGGCACGGGCAGGTGCTGCCAGCGGAAGTTCCCGCCAAGCCGGTTGATCAGCCGGGCGACCGGACCCATCATCGCGATCGCGTACGGGTTGGACTTGACGTCGGCCGCCGACAGCAGGCTCGTCTTGAGCGGGTTGCGGAAGATGCCGAGCGACTGTGCGAGCTGGGACCCCAGGTTGACCGGGTTCTCGATGTTGGGCCCCGACTGCAGAATGCGACCGGCCTTGCGCAGCAACGACTTCAGCCGCCGCTGCTCGCGCGCCCCGGCGTAGGTCGACGGCAGGGTGCGCGACCGGCAGACGTCACCGTCGAGCTTGTCGAAGAGCAGTTGCATCGACGACATTCCGACGAAGCCCGCCTGCAGGGCCTCGGCGAGCATGCGCTCCATCTCCGCTTGCTCACTGCGGGTGGGCCGCTCGCGCTTGCGCGTCGCGCGGTCGAGACCCATGACCGCCGTCCGCATGTCGGAGTGGCCGATGAACGCCGCCAGGTTGGGTCCGAGCGGCATCCCTTCGAGCGCCTCGACGTACTCCTCGCACGTGCGCCACGTCTTGCGGCCGTCGACCGCGGCGATGACGTGCTCGCGAGGGATCGCCTCGACGCGGCCGAACAGATCCCCGGCCTCGGTGCCGTCGACGTGGATGGTCGACAGGGAGCAGGAACCCAGCATCACGGTGGTCACGCCGTGGCGCAGCGACTCGGCCAGCGCGGGTCCGTTGAGCACCTCGACGTCGTAGTGGGTGTGAATGTCGAGCATGCCGGGCAGCACCCAGTGGCCGGTCGCGTCGATCACGCGCGGGCAGTGGGTGGCGTCGAGCTCGTCGGCCGAGATCGCCACCACGTGGCCGTCCCGGATGCCGACGTGGCGGATCGCGGATGCCGCTCCGGTGCCGTCGAACCATCGGCCGTTTCGAATGATCGTGTCGTACGTCACTCCGCCATAGAACAGCCGCGGAGCACCCCTGTCAACGAAATCGTGAACAGATTGGCAAAAATGTCTACTGTTCGGCCCAGGCGTCCGGTTGACGGCCGTCGACGTCGGTGAAGCCGTACTCGCGGGCAAGCTGAACCGAACTGGCAGACCGCTGATTCCATCGCGCCCGGTCCGGGTCGGCCGCGATGGCCGCCACCCCCCGGCCGACGAAACGCGGTGTCTCCGATTCGGTGAAGGACGGGGGAGCGACGGGACCGTCGGCCCGGCCCGGGTCGAGGGCGTCCCGCCAATTGGTCGCACCGACCAGGTAGTTCTCGAGCATCATCTCCGAGCGCAACCAGCCGGGCGTGACGGCCACCGCCGCGCACCCGAACGGCGCCAGATCGTGGCCCTGGCTGAACGCGATCCTGTTGACCGACACCTTGGCGAGGTCGTAGAACGCCGACAGTCGGTAGTGCTGCGCGTTGAACTCGGCCGTGCCGTCGGTCACCTCGACGAGCAGGCCACCCGGTCGGGTGACCACCAGCGGCAACAGACAATGCGAGGTGATGAGGTGGGTGTCCACCCCGAGCCGGAGGATTCGCAGCCCGTCGTCGAGGTCGTGCTCCCACATCGGTCGGTTCCACGTCGACGGTGGCCCCTTGAGAATCTCGGCTCCCCAGATGTCGTTGACGAGGATGTCCACCACGCCGTAGTCGCATCGGAGACGTTCGGCCAACGCACGCACCTGGGCAACGTCGAGGTGGTCGGTCGGAATCGCCACACCGACTCCGCCCAGCTCGGTGACGAGTTGTGCTGTCTCCTCGACGGTTTCGGGCCGATCGTAATCGGAACGGAGATCGGCGGCCGAGCTGGTGCGGCCCGTGCACACCACCGTGGCACCCGCCTCGCCCAGCGCAGCCGCGATGCCGCGACCCGCACCACGGGTAGCCCCGGCGACCACGGCGATACGCCCTGCGAGGGCGCGGCCGGCCGCGGGGGAGAACATGACGTCGAGTATTAGCCGTCGGAGGGGTTTGCCATCGCAACTTGGAAAATCTGCGGGCATACTCGGTTTGGTGACTCCGCTGCAGCGTTACATCGCCGAAGAGATCGCGACCGATCACGTCGAGGGGTTGATGTCCCGCCGGGAGGCCATCCGAAGGCTCGCGCTGATCGGTGTCGGCGCCGCGGCGGCCTCCTCGCTCATCGCCGCGTGCAGCGCCCAGGAGAAGCCCGCCGACGGCACTCCGACCGCCGACGCGCCGGTGACCTCCAGCGGCGCGGCCACCGAAAAGGCCCCTCCGCCAGGGATAGAGAACGCCGTCCAGACCGAACCCGTCACCTGGACGGGACCCCGCGGTGAACTGCAGGGGGCCTGGGCCGCGGCCCAGACGCCCAAGGGCGCGGTGCTCGTCATCCACGAGAACAAGGGCCTCACCGACTGGGCGCGCTCCGTCGCGGGGCGTTTCGCCGGGATCGGCTACTCCAGCCTGGCGGTCGACTTGCTCTCCGCCGACGGTGGCACGGCGAAGTTCACCGATCCCGCCGAGGCCACCGCGGCGCTGAGCAAGATCGCCCCTCAGGACTTCGTCGCCGACCTCAAGTCCGGCGTCGAGGAACTGCAGCGCCGGACGCCAGGCGTGAAGGTGGCGGCCGTCGGGTTCTGCATGGGCGGCGGCCTGGTGTGGCAACTGCTGGCCGCAGGGGAGCCGCAGTTGGCCGCGGCGGTGCCGTTCTACGGCCCGACGCCCGACGACGCCGATTTCAGCGGGTCGAAGGACGTCGCGGTGCTGGCGTTCTACGGGTCCAAGGACGCGCGGGTCACCGGCACCAAGGACGCCGCCCAGCAGGCCCTCGACAAGGCGGGCGTCGTCAACGAACTCGTCGTCGAACAGGGCGCCGACCACGCATTCTTCAACGACACCGGCGAGCGCTACGACCCCACCGCGGCCGCCGACGCGTGGCAGCGCGTGCAGGCCTGGTTCACCAGGTACGTCGGTTAGCACCGGTGGCGGAAGCGGTTTGAACAACGCCCAGTCCGGGCAACCCTCTTTCCAGCGAGCACGTCAATATCGGCGTGCCCATTCGAAGGAGCTGGACATGAGCACCAACACCGTCGTCATCATCGTCGTTGCCGTCGTGGTGGTCCTGCTGTTGATCCTCGGCCTGTCGTTCGCCGCGCGCAGCGCGCGTGACAAGAAGCGCCTTGCCGAGGCCGACCGCATTCGCGACGAAGCCCGCGAGGAGAGCGCGCGCGTCGAGAAGCGCGAGGCGATCGCTGCCGAGACCGAGGCCAAGGCTCGCGCCGCCGCTGCCGAAGCCGAAGCCAAGGCCGCCGAAGCCGCCCGTCTCAGCGACCGGGCCGCCAGCCACCGCGACGAGGCCGCGTCGTCTCGCGAGGAGCTGGACTCCAAGTTCCAGCAAGCCGATTCGCTTGACCCGCGCCGCAAGGACGACGCCGACGCCGCATACGCGCTCGCCGAGAAGGAGCGCGCCAAGCACGAGGATCTGAACGAGCGGACCGAGCGCGACGAGCTTCAGCCGACCCAGCGCACCGAACGCGACCCGCAGCACCGCGTCGTCAACTAGGTCGCCCTAGCGGGGCGTCCACGCGACGGGCAGTCGCTTGATGCCGTGGATGAAGGCGGATTGCAGCCGGGCCGGTTCCTCGGTGGCGACGACGTCAGGGATCCGGCGGTGCAATTCCTTGAAGGCAACGGTGATTTCGCGCCGAGCCAGGTTGGCCCCCAGACAGAAGTGTGCGCCGCCGCCACCGAATCCGACGTGCGGGTTCGGATGGCGGCGTACGTCGAAGGCGTAGGGATCGTCGAACTTGGCGTCGTCCCGGTTGGCCGACCCGTACCAGAGCGTGACCTTGTCACCCTCGGCAAGGGACACGCCGCTGAGCTCTGTCGGACGGGTCACGGTGCGCCGCATGTACGCGACTGGTGACGCCCACCGCACCACCTCTTCGACGGCGGTGGGGGCGACTGCGTCGTAGTCGTTCCACCAGAGGTCACGCTGTTCCGGATGCCGGCTCAAGGCGAGGACGCCGTGGCTGATGGCGTTGCGGGTGGTCTCGTTGCCCGCCACCACCAGAAGGATGAAGAAGGACGCCACCTCGGCCGAGGTCAGCCGCTCACCGTCCAGTTCGGCCTGCACCAGGCTGATGGTCAGATCGTCGCCAGGCGTGGCACGACGGTCGTCGGCGAGGGCGGCGGCGTAGGCGCCGATGTCCATCGCCACCTTGACGAACTCGTCGAAGTCCGCGGTAATTTCGGGATCGCCGAAGCCGAGAATCACGTTCGTCCAGTTGAAGACGTTCTGGTGCTCGGACTCGGGGATGCCCATCATGTCGCAGATGATCTGAAGGGGTAGCGGCCCGGCCAGGGCGGCCACCAGATCGCAGGAGCCGTCCGGATGGTCGGTGATCATCGACTGCACCAGCCGCCGGGCCCGGTCGCGGACCGAGTCCTCGATGCGGGCCAACACCCTTGGGGTGAAAGCACTTCGGACGATGTTGCGGAGCCGGGTGTGACGGGGATCGTCTATGGCGATCATCGAGCCGAAGTATTCGGCCAACTCCGGTGACTGGTCACCGATGACGATGCCCTGGGCGGAACTGAAGATCTCGGGATGCCGGCTGGCGTGGAACACGTCGTCGTACCGGGTGACGGCCCAGTGTCCGCGGCCCTGCTCGAAACCGTCCTGGATGAACTCCGGATGCTTCGACACCGGGGCTTCCCGCCGCAGAGTGGCGAACGCGCCGTCACGTACATCGTCGTCGAGAGCCCAGAAGTCCCACGAGCCGAGGTTGACGTCGGCAAGTGCGACGTCAGGCGGCGGTGCACCGTTGACACGTAAGGAAATACCCACGATGCCGAGCGTAACCTCAGGGCCGCGCTTCGTGACCGGATCGGCCGTGCGTGCGTCGTTCGTCCTTCATCCTCGCCTCGAACAGGTGCCGCTCGCCCCCGACGAGATCGTCGCGCACCCGGCGTTCGTGATTGCGGAACTCCGTCCAATAGCCGTCGTCGAACTCCTCGACGACCTGAAACGTCCACCGCCCGTGCAGCACGTTGCGGCCCACCAGTTCGGTCTCCAGTCGGTCGGCGACGTCGCCGTGCCCCGCCTCGCGCAGCTCGTCGCAGGCGTCGCCCAGGGTCAGGTCGGCATGGCCCATGAGTTGATGAAACGAATACAGGTGCCCGCGGGCGCGCTCGACGAACTCGAGGGCCTCGGAGACCTTGCCGACCGCGGAGACGGTGTCGTCGTTGACTGTCATGCAGGGCACTTACCCCGCGGCCCGTCCGCCCAATCGACCGCCACGTTCGGCGATGGGCTGCGCGTGGCCATCGGCCCGTGATACCACCGACGGGTGCGCAACCCACATGCAGGACAGCCCTTTACGGACTCCGACGAGGAGATCGCCGAAGCGCTGCTCGACGTCAGCATCCCGACGTTGATGCTGTCGTTGGTCCACATGTCGGGTGATCCCAGCCTGATCCGCGGCGCGCTGAAACCTGCCGGCCTGTTCCTCAACGAGGTCCAGGGATACATGTCCGAAGAGGACAAGGCGGCGGTCAGGACCCTTGCCGTCGACGTGATCGGCGACTACCGCGACCGCGGCTGCCCCGACCCCGAACCGGTCGGCGGCGACCTCCTCAAGGAAATGATGGAGTGGCTCGTCTGCGAACCGGTGCCGGACGAGTACGTGCCGATGCTGCTCGAGGAGATGGAACTCGACGGCAGAGACAGCCGGGCCGCCCACTCGCCCGCATCGGCGGCTGCCCGCGACGACTTTCCCGTCGTCGTCATCGGGTGCGGGGAATCCGGTCTGCTGGCCGGCATCCGGCTCAAGGAAGCGGGCATCCCCTTCACCATCGTCGAGAAGAACGCCGGACCCGGCGGCACCTGGTACCGCAACACCTACCCGGGCGCGCGCGTCGACGTCGGAAATCACTTCTACTGCTACAGCTTCGAACCGACCGACCAGTGGACGCACTTCTTCGCCGGGCAGCCCGAACTGCAGGCATACTTTCAGCGCGTCATGGACAAGTACGACGTCGGGGCGCACGTCAGATGGGAAACCGAAGTCACCGAGGCCAATTGGGACGACGCCGCGTCCGTGTGGACCGTTCGCACCCGCGGGGTCGACGGTGCGGAGTCGACATTGCGTGCGCGGGCGGTCATCAGCGCCGTCGGACAGCTGGACCGTCCGTTCCTACCTGCGATCACCGGTCGGGACTCGTTCGCGGGCAATGCCTTTCACTCCGCCGAGTGGGATCATTCGGTGGACCTGCGCGGGCGACGCGTTGCGATGATCGGCGCCGGTGCCAGCGGTTTCCAGATCGCGCCGACGATCGCCGACGAGGTCGAACACCTCACCGTCTTCCAACGCACGGCCCAATGGATGTTCCCCAACCCCAACTAACACGAGCCCGTCGGAGCGGGAGTGCAATGGGCGCTGCGTCATCTGCCGTTCTACGGGCGGTGGTACCGGTTCCTGCTGTTCTGGCCCGGCTGCGACAAGGGACTGGCGGCGGCTCGCGTCGACCCCGACTATCCAGACCAACAGCGCGCCGTCAGCGAAATCAACGAGCTCACCCGAATGATGTTCACCGAGTGGATCACCAGTCAGATCGGCGACGACCCCGACCTCGCGGCCAAGGTGATCCCGGACTACCCGGCGACGGGCAAGCGCACGCTGCAGGACAACGGCAGTTGGTTGAAGACGTTGACCCGCGACGACGTCGACCTGGTCCGCACGCCGATCGACCACGTCGACGCCGAGGGGGTGGTCACCGTCGACGGGACGCGTCATCCCGTCGACGTCATCGTCTACGCGACCGGTTTCCGCGCCACCGAGGTGCTGTGGCCCATGACGGTCACCGGCCGCGACGGCCATGATCTGCGTGACCGGTGGGGTGAACGCCCCGCGGCCTACCTCGGCATCACCGTGCCCGGCTATCCGAACTTCTTCTGTATGTACGGACCCGGCACCAATTTGGCCAGCGGCGGCAGCTTGATCTTTCACTCCGAATGCCAGATGCGTTACATCTCAGGATGTTTGGACCACTTGATCGACGGCGGACACCGGTGGATGGAGCCGCGCCAGGACAAGGCCGACGACTGGGTACGGCGAAGTCAGGAGGAGATGCAGACGATGGTGTGGGCGCAGCCGTCGGTCGCGCACTCGTTCTACAAGAACAGCCACGGCGAGGTGTACACGTTGAGCCCGTGGCGACTGGTCGACTACTGGGCCTGGACGCGGGTGCCCGAACCGGACGACTTCGTGTTCGGCTGAGTCACGCTTCTGCTCACCCTTCTACGACGGCCTTGACGCGTTCCAACGTCTTCCGCATGTCGCGGATGTTGCGGCGCTTGCGGAGTTGACCGCCGAACAGGCCGAACAGCGTCGTCATCAGCCCCTCGTTCATCCGGAACGACTCGGTGACCTCGGTGCCACCCCCGGCCGGGACGAAGCGGTAGTGCCAGTTGTTCACCGGCCGATCGCCGAGGAGCACCTCGAAGCCGAACTCGCGGCCCGGCTCGCAGGCCGTCACTCGACAGGTCGTCCAGTAGACCGGACCGATCTCGTTGCGCTTGACGTGCCCGCGGAACGTCGCCCCGAGCGCCGGCCCGGTGGCGCCGTCGAGCCACTCCGCCTCGAACGTCTCGGGGGAGAACTTGCCGGTGTTGCGGACGTCTGCGACGAGGTCCCACACCTTCTCCGCGGGAGCGTCCATCGCCACCGTCACTGATGCCTGCATCGGTGCACCTGCTTCCGCCGTAGACCGCCATGGTCAGGTGTCACCCTAGGCGGGTGACGTACTCGAAGGACCGTGACCGAGCAGACCCGTCGGCATCGCGGGCAGACTGGGTGGGGTGAAGATCCGATTCGGCGTCGGCCTCGGCGCGGGCCCAGAGGCCAGTCCTGCCGAACTCCCGCACCTGGTCGACCGGCTCGAGGCCGCGGGCGTCGACTCACTCTGGTTCTCCGAGCTGGTCTACACCGACGCCGTCGACCCCTTCGTCGGAATGGCGTACGCGCTGTCGCGAACCACCAAGCTCAAGGTCGGCACCTCGGTCATGATCCTGCCCGGCCGTCACCCGGTGCTCGTCGCCAAGCAGCTCGCGTCGCTGGCCGCCCTGGCCCCCAAGCGGGTCCTGCCCGTCTTCGGTCTCCGCTCGGCGCTCCCCGAGGAGCGTGACGTCTTCGTGGTCCCCGACGGACGGCGCGCCGCGGTCTTCGACGAGTCGCTGCGGATGCTGACCACGGCGCTGCGATCCGACGGCGCCGACTTCTCCGGCGAGTTCTTCACCGCCACGGCCATGGCCGTCGGCCCGCGCCCGGCCAAGCCGCTCGACATCTGGCTGGGTGGCTCCGCGCCTGCCGCCTTTCGCCGCATCGGTCGTCTCGCCGACGGGTGGTTGGGCTCGTTCCTCACCCCCGAGGAGGCCGGGCGTGGCCGCGAGCAGATCGAAGCGGCCGCCGAAGAGGCAGGTCGAGCCGTCGAACCCGACCACTACGGGATCAACGTCGCCGTAGCGGAGAACGGACTACCCGACGAGGTGCTGGCCTCGATCCGAGCCCGCCGGCCCGACGTCGACCCCACCGAGTTGGTCGCCGACGGTTGGCCGGCTCTCCACCGGATGGTCGACGGGTACCTGGACGCCGGGTTGACCAAGTTCGTCATCCGCCCGGTCGGCGGCGCGAGCACCGACGAGTTCGTCGACCGGTTCGCCAGCGAACTGCTACCACGGGAGAACTGACACCCATGACCGCACGGGAATCCGAGGGAACCGTCGTCGTCGCCGGACATCTTCTGGTCGACCCCGACGCACGTGACCACTATCTCGCGGGCTGCCGCGACGTGGTTCGGCAAGCCCGCGAGACGCCCGGCTGCTTGGACTTCGCCATCTCGGCGGACGTCCTCGACCCCGGTCGGGTCAACGTCTACGAGAGATGGGCGTCACGGGCGGCCGTCGAGGCCTTCCGTGGCAGCGGCCCGAGCGACGAGCAGGGCGCAGCGCTGCTCTTGGCGTCGGTGGCGGAGTACGACGTCGCCGCGGAGCGATTCCTGACCTGACGGGCCTCAGCAAACGTGCTTACGCATTGGTGACGCACCGCGTCGACGCGGCGAACCGATTATCTGTCGACTGATCGCTTCGGGTAGTCTCGACGGAATTGCGCGGACCTGCGGGGGAAGGCTCTCGAGCAAGCGGAGCCGCTGCCGATACTCACACTCCTGACGCCAAAGGCTGACCTATGCCAAACACCAAGAACGACGACCAAGGCCTAAAGCCGCACTTCGAAGACGTGCAGGCGCATTACGACCTGTCCGACGACTTCTTCCGGCTGTTCCTGGACCCCACCCAGACCTACAGCTGCGCCTACTTCGAGCGCGACGACATGACGCTCGAGGAAGCCCAGATCGCCAAGATCGACCTCTCCCTCGGCAAGCTCGGACTCAAGCCAGGGATGACCTTGCTTGACATCGGCTGCGGCTGGGGCGCAACCGTCAACCGCGCCGTCGAGAAGTACGACGTCGACGTCGTCGGCCTGACGCTGAGCAAGAACCAGCAGGCCCACGTCAAGCAACTTCTCGAGAAGTCGGACACCCCGCGGAACAAAGAGGTACGGCTTCAGGGGTGGGAGCAATTCGACGAGCAGGTCGACCGCATCGTCTCCATCGGTGCCTTCGAGCACTTCGGCAAAGACCGCTACGAAGACTTCTTCAAGATGGCCTACGCCGCGCTGCCGAGTGACGGTGTGATGTTGCTGCACACCATCATCAAGCCCAGCGACGAGGAATACCGCGAGCGCGGCCTCCCGATGACGATGACGAAGCTGAAGTTCTTCAAGTTCATCATGGACGAGATCTTCCCCGGTGGTGACCTCCCGCAGGTGGTGACCGTGGAGAAGCACGCCACGGCGGCCGGCTTCAAGCTCACCAGGGTGCAGCCCCTGCGCTTGCACTACGCGCGGACCCTCGACATCTGGGCCGCGACGCTGGAGTCCCGCCGCGACGATGCCATCGCCATCCAGTCCGTAGAGGTCTACGACCGCTACATGCGGTACCTGACCGGCTGCGCGGAGCTGTTCCACAAGGGATACACCGACATCGCGCAGTTCACCCTCGAGAAGGCCTGACCGCAGGTCGCCTCAGCTGGGTGGTGGCCGTCGTCCCGGCGGCCCCATCTCGGCACCCGCGGCGTCGCGTCGCCTCGCGGCCATGCCCGCGAGGGCCTCGAACACCACTCGGTGCGCGGCGTTCACCGTGAGCTCGGCATGGTCGTAGGCGGGGGAAACCTCCACCACGTCGACGCCAGCCACGTCGTGGTCGTAGCACAGCTGACGCACCATCCTCAGCAGGTCGACGCTGGTGATGCCACCCGGCTCCGGAGTGCCGGTGCCAGGTGCGTGGGCCGGGTCGAGGACGTCGATGTCCACCGACAGGTACAGCTTGTCGGCCTTGGCGAGCGCCTCGCCGACGGCGTCGACCATGACGGCCTTGAAGCCGCGCTCCCAGATCTCCTGCATGGTGTGCCACACCATGCCCTGCTCCTGCATCCATTCGAAGGTGTCCTGCGGCGGCCAGTACCCCCGCAGCCCGACCTGCACGAAGTGCGTCCCAGGGACCGCGCCGGACTCGATCAGGCGGCGCATCGGGGTGCCGTGACTGGCGAGGTTGCCGTCGATGATGTCGGCGGTGTCGGCATGCGCGTCGAAGTGGACGATGCCGACGTTCCCGTAGCCGTGCACGTCGGCGACGGCCGTTGCCGACGGCCAGGTGATCGAGTGGTCACCGCCGAGCACGACGGGCACGATGCCGCGGGAGGCCACCGCCGCCACGCGCTCCTTGATGTTCTGGTGTGACACCTCGGTCTGACCGTGCGGGCAGTACGCGTCGCCGAAGTCGACGACCTCCAGCCAGTCGAAGATCTCGAGCCCGAGATCCATGTGGTAGGTCCCGGGTTCGTAGGCGGTCGCCCTGATCGCCCGCGGACCGAACCGCGCGCCGGGCCGATTCGTCGTCCCCACGTCGAACGGCGCTCCGACGATCGCGACGTCCGGCCGCCACGAATCGAGTTGTTCGACCTCGGTGAGGAACGGGCGATGCCCGAAGGTGGCGAGCCCCGAATAGGGCAGGTCGAGCTGCTCGGCCATTCCCGGCGGCAGTTCGCGATGGGGTTCACCGTGGTGGTGGCCGTGGTCGTGGCTCATGGAGTGACGGTACCGCCATCGGGCGCGTTGCGCCCTTGAACAGCAACGGAAGTGAGCGCCTCCCGCAGCGGGGCCGGCAGCTCCCGGGACGTCCAGTCCTGCGTCGAGACGACGACGTAGACGTTGCGACCGCGCGTCGTCGGCACCTCGGTTCCGTCGGGGTTGCGGCGCACCACGTCGAACCCCAGGGTGAAACTCGTCCGCCCCGTCGACTGACAACGAACCTCGACCCGGACGTCGTCGCGCCACCGAACCGGTGTCAGGTAGTCGACCTCGGCGTGCACCGTCTGCAAATCGACACCCCACCGGTCGAACCCGACGATCGGCACGCCGACGTGGTCCAAGAAGCCGTTGGACGCCTCGTCGAACCACGTCAGGTAATGGCCGTGGAACACCACGCCCTGCTGGTCGACTTCGGCGTAGCGGGGAACGATCGGAAACGAGAACGCGTCGGTCACACGGGACACCCTGTCAGTCGACGCCTCCTGACAGACTCGGAGGCATGCAACTGGTCACCGTCGACGACATCCGTGCCGCAGCCGACCGAATCCGCGGATCGGTGCTCCGCACGCCGCTGGTACCCGCACCATGGGGCGATCCCGACCGCCCGCTGTGGCTGAAACCGGAGAACCTGCAGGCGATCGGCGCATTCAAGGTGCGTGGTGCGTTCAACGCGATCGCCCACCTCGACCCCGCCGTCCGGGCCAGGGGCGTGGTCGCCTACTCCAGCGGCAACCACGCCCAGGCGGTGGCCCATGCCGCGGCGACGTTCGGCATCAGCGCCTCGATCGTCATGCCCGAGGAGACACCGCAGATCAAGATCGACGCCACTCGCCGCCACGGCGCCGAGGTGGTGCTGTGTGCGGCCGGTCAACGCGAGAAGGTCGCCGAGGAGGTGGTGGCCCGCACCGGTGGGGTGCTGATCCCGCCGTTCGACCATCCCGACGTCATCGCCGGGCAGGGCACCATCGGGCTGGAGATCGTCGAGGACCTGCCCGACGTCGCCACCGTCATCGTCCCGGTCAGCGGCGGAGGTTTGGCATCGGGCATCGGCACCGCGGTGAAGGCGCTCGCGCCCCAGGCGCGGGTGGTCGGCGTCGAACCCGAACTGGCCGCCGACACCGCCGCGAGCCTCGCCGCGGGGCACCGCGTCGACTGGTCGATCGAGGACCGCAACCGCACCATCGCCGACGGGCTCCGGTCACAGCCCTCGGAGCTGACGTTCGCTCATCTGCAGAAGGTGCTCGACGAGTTGATCACGGTGTCGGAGAACGACATTCGTGCCGCGGTGCGGGAGATGGCGCTGCGGGCGCATCTGGTCGCCGAACCGAGCGGAGCCACCGCGCTGGCGGCCTACCTGACCCGGGAGACGCCGCCGGGGCCGACGGTGGTCGTGGTGTCGGGCGGCAACGTCGAACCGGCTCTCCTCGCCGAGATCCTCGCCGGCTGACTGGTACGTCCGTACCGGACTACCAGGCGAGTACCAGCGGGGTGGACACCTCGCACCTGTCTCGCATGGCGTGCGCCCACGCATCCTGTTCCGCGGCGGCCACGAGCAGCCTGCGACGGCCACTCCACCCGCACGAGCACCTCGCCGTGGCATCGAACCGTCCGAGCCGACGCACGGAGGCCACTCCTGCGTCCACCAGTAGTTCCGGTGCCGTCATGACGCCTCCTTAGCCGAACCTCGCGGCCCCCAACGCGTTCCATCATCGCGCGGGCGCAGCCTGGATTCGGTCTACGACAGGTCACAACTCGGCCAAGGACGCCTTAGTGCACGCCCTCCATGAGCTTGCTGATCCACCCGCTGATCGCGAACACCACCAGCCCGACCGCGATGGCGACCGCACCGAGGATCCCGAAGTACGCGAATTCCCTTGCGGGGTCGTAATAGCCGGCGAGTACGCCGGACATCGACGTGCCGAGGCCGACGGAGAAGAAGTAGAGCGCCATCATCTGCGCGCGGAACGCCTGCGGCGCCAACTTGGTGGTGACCGAGAGCCCGATCGGCGAGAGCATCAGCTCCGACACCGCGAACGCCACCAGAACGGCGGCGACCAGGAGCGCGGGCACCGCCTTGCCCGTCGTCCCCGCGAAGGGCAGGAATAGCAGGAACGCCACCCCCATCCCGATGACGCCGTAGGCGAACTTGCGGGGGGTGGTAGGGGCCCGGTTGCCGAGCTTGGTCCACATCGCGGCGAACACGGGGGACAGCAGGATGATCCACACCGGCTCGATCGACCCGATCCAACTGGACGGCGCCGTCCACCCGAAGATCGACCAGTTCATCCGCTCGTCGGAATACACCGCCAGCACGGTGAAGATCTGCTGGAACAGCGACCAGAACACCGCGTTGGCGACGAAGAGCGGGATGAACGCCCGCACCCTGGTGCGCTCGACGGCTTCGACCTTCGGGCTCCTGAGCATCACGGCGAAGTAGGCGACCGACGCCGCGATGATGACCCCTGTGGTCACCTGCGAAAGGTTCGCGAGCTTCACGACGCCTGTCGCCAACACCGCGGCGATCGCGGCCACGATCGCGACCAGCGCGCCCACGTAGACGGCGATCTTGTCGCGAGGCAACGGGTTGGGGACCTCGCGACCGTGGGTCCCCAGATTGCGGCGGAAGGCCACGTACTGGCCGAGGCCCAGCGCCATCCCGACCGCCGCCGCCCCGAAGCCCCAGTGGAAGCCCACGCTGGACTGCAGCAGTCCCGTGATCAGCGGGCCGACGAACGCACCAAGGTTGATGCCGAGATAGAACAGCGTGAAGCCGCCGTCGGCACGGGCGTCGTCCTTGTCGTAGAGCGTGCCGAGCAGCGACGACGCATTCGCCTTCAGCGCACCCGACCCGAGCGCCACCAGTCCGAGGCCGACACCGACGCCCGTCAACCCAGGCAGGACCGCCAGCGCGATGTGCCCCAGCATGACGACGGTGCCGCCGTAGAACACCGTCCGCTCCATGCCGAGAACGCGGTCGGCGACCCACCCGCCGAGCACGGTCGACAGGTACACCAGTCCGCCGTACGCGCCGACGATTCCCGTGGCCGTGGCCTGCGGAAGCCCGAGCCCGCCGTCGGTCACGGAGTAGTAGAGGTAGTACCCGAGGATGGTCAGCATCCCGTAGAACGAGAAGCGCTCCCACAGTTCGACGCCGAACAGGTTCACCAGTCCGATGGGGTGTCCGAACACGGTGCGTTCCGGTGCGCGGTCGTCAGTTCGTCCTTCCGTCATACGGTTACCCTGCCACGCAGGGCAGGCGGACAACGGGTAATGTCGCGCGCAATGGTCCTCCACGCTGGTGCTGGCCGTGCGCGGCCGCCTCGTGGCTCCGAAGGGGTACATGTGGACGCCGTGCTCGGCCTGTCTATGACGCCGACGTCGGTCGGTTTGGTTCTGGTCGAAGGCCAGGACGCCGACGGAGCGACGATGGATCGCGACTCCATCGCCTTCACCGACGGCGATCTGGCGACCTCGGAGCAGGCCACCGCGGCGGTCCTGCGCACGGAGGCGATCGCGGCCACCCGAGGCCTGCGCCTGCACTCCATCGGCGTGACCTGGAGCGAAGACGCCGATCTACAGGCCTCCCTGCTGATGGAGTCGCTGTCGGAGTCCGGCTTCGACAACGTCGTGGCGATCCGCATGCCGGAGGCCACCGAGGCGCTGGCCCGCGGCATCGCCGACGTACTCGGCTACGACACCACCGCGGTCTGCGTCATCGAACCCGAGTCGGTGATCTCGCTGATCGTCAACACCAGCGACGGTGCGGTGCAGACGGCGTTCAACCACTCCGTCGACTCCGACGACGCCCTCATCAGCTGGCTGAGCACCGTCTTCACCAGGGCCGACTGGGCGCCGGAGGCGCTCGTCGTGGTGGGTTCGGCCGGCGACCTCGACCCGCTGCTGCACCGGCTCGAAGACGCCCTGGCGGTACCGGTCTTCGCCCCCGAGGAGGCCAAGCTCGCGCTGGCCCGCGGCGCGGCCCTGGCGTCTGCGCAGAGCACGGAGATGCCGCTCGCCGCGCTCGGCGACGGCTTCGTCGTCGACGCCCGCTCCGACCGCACCGAGCAGTTGGCGATCGGCGCCAAGAACGAACGCCGGCGGAAACTGGCGACGGTCGGCCCGGCCGCGATGCTGGCCGTCGGCGCCGTCACGTTCGTGGTGTCGGTCTCGATCGCGGTCAGCCTGCAACTGACCCCCACGCGTATCGCGCAGCCGAGCGAACCCGTCCCCGCCGCCAGGGTCGAGGCCCCCGAGGTCGCCAGGGCCGATCCGCCCGTGGCGCCGCCGCCTGTCGCGGTCGTACCTGAGCCCGTCGTCGAAGCGGCCCCGCCGCCACCGCCCGAAACGGCCGCGCCGGTCGTCGACGAGGCACCCGTGGTGGTCGTCGACTCGCCTGCCGAGGCGCCGCCGGTCGACCAGGCACCCGTCGACCAGGCTCCCGCCGTCGAGCCGGACCTTCCGGCCACCCCGGTGGACCCCGCGCTCGCCCCGCCGATGGTCGGCACGCCGCTGCCGCCCAACGTCGCGCCTCCCTACTCCGAGCCGGTACCGGCGAAGAAGCCCGGCATCCTGTCGCGCATCAAAGAGAAGCTGACGCCCGGACCCGGCTAGTTTGACGACACCCCCTACGCCGACTGCCGGCACTGTTCTGCGCGTCGCGCTTCGCGCCGCGATCGTGCTTGCCGTGGTGTCCGCCCTTCTCCTCGTCGAGGTGACCTCCCGCTCCGGGGTGGCGTGGCGGCTCATCACCTTCACCTATCAGGCCAACATCCTGGCCGCGGCCTACTACGCGTGGACGCTGTTCTCGCCGCGAGCGGACGCCCGCACGGGGCTGCGCGGAGCCGTCGTGCTCTACGTCGTCGTCGCAGGGGTGGTCTGGAACCTGCTGCTGACCGGTCGCAGCATGGGCTACACGCCCGCGAACTTCCTGCTGCACGTCGTCGTCCCGATTCTCGCGGTCACCGACTGGCTCCTGGTCGGCAGGGGCACCAGCCTGGGGAAGTGGTGGCATCCGATTGCCTGGCTGGCGTACCCCGCGGCGTACCTCGGGGTGGCGCTCGTCGTCCTCAACCGGGTCGGGCGGCGCGCGCCGTACTACTTCCTGGATCCCGGGAGCGTCGGCATCGCCGCGGTGACGGTGAACGTGACCGTCCTCGCGGCCGGCTTCGTCGGCCTGGGGTACCTGCTGCTGGCGGCGGCTCGCCTGAGGTCGGCTAACACTTGACCGTTGCCGATCGATCTACCATCTAGCTAGGCCCGACACCCGGAGGTTGTTCAGATGCGTAGACACGTGCGATATGCGTTGGCGGTGGCGGGAATTGCGACACTCCTGCTGAATGGTTCAGTCGGTACTGGGCTGGCTGCGACCCCAGGACCCGTTGCGGTCGCAAACATCTCTCCGTCCGCTGGCCAGGTCGTCGGCGTCGCGATGCCCGTCACGGTGACCTTCGCGGAGCCCGTGGTCGATCGCGCCGCCGCCGAACGGTCGTTTGGCATCACCTCCCCGAACGCCCCGCAGGGCAACTTCACGTGGTTGAAGAACGACGTCGTGCAGTGGAGTCCGAGCGGCTACTGGCCTGCGCACTCGACGGTCGCGCTGTCGGTCGGTGGCGCCAAGACGAACTTCGAGGCGGGGGCGTCGGTCGTCGGCGTCGCCGATCTGGACGCCCACACGTTCACCGTCAGCGTCGACGGTCAGGTGGCGCGGACCATGCCCGCGTCGATGGGCAAGCCGAAGCACACCACCCCGATCGGCAGTTTCACCGCGCTGGAGAAGCAGTCGCCGGTGATCATGGATTCCCGCACCATCGGCATCCCGCTGAGCGATCCCGAGGGCTACAAGCTGACCGTCTACGACGCGGTCCGGGTCACCTGGGGTGGGGTGTACGTGCACGCGGCACCGTGGTCGGTGGCGTCCCAGGGGAGCGCGAACGTCAGTCACGGCTGCATCAACCTCAGTCCCGACAACGCGGCCTGGTACTACGACCAGGTCAGCATCGGCGACCCGATCATCGTCCAGGCGTAGCCGCGTGGAGGTTCTTCGCCGTCGGTGACGAGGCGACCTCGGCCGGGTCCGGATGGGTGCCGAGCACGCGGTCGGCGGTGCCCGAGCTGGTCACCGTGAACCAGTAGTGCTCGTTCTTGAAGTGGTGCTGACGGTGATTGCGCCAGATCGCCCGATAGAACCGCGTCGTGGGCTTGTAGTCGCTGTGAATCAGGTAGTGGCACCACTCGTAGCCGAGCCCGAGCGTGCCAAGGCACACCAGGAACGTCATCCCGAGTCCGATCCTCGGAAACGCAAGCAGCGCAACGGCTCCCGCGGCGGGCAGGATCCAGGTCAGGGCCTGCCACGGGATGAAGATCAGTGACACCTCCCGCGGGTCGCCGTGGTGCTCGCGGTGCTTTCGGGCCAACAGCGAGTCGACGGTCATGCCGCCGAGACGTCTTGGCCGCCAATGGAGTACGACGACGTGGACCAGCCATTCGAAGAACGGAAAGAGCGCCAGCATCACCGCGGGCACCAGCGCGTCGGTGACCTGCCAGTCGCCGACGGCGATCCGGGCGGCCAGCGCCGCGGTCAGGGTGGCGCCAATCATCCACGGCGACGGGTGGGTCGAGAACTCCCGCGCGGCGTCGGCGAGGGTGAAACCGCGGCGTTCGGGTCGGGTGGTCACCGGGCGGACTCCATCTCGTCGAGAGCGCTGAGTAGCGCGACGGTTGCGGGCTCGAGCAGCTCGCGGGCGGCCCGTTCGGCCGTCGTCGGATCACCGTTGCGAATGGCGCTCGCGACGGCTCGGTAGGCGTCGGGGCGTCCCACCTCGGCGGCCATCATGGCGGCCAATGCGGGCAACGCCGGTTCATAGGTGGCGCGAAGAGTGTTGTACATCAACCGAAATGCGATCGAGTCGGCGCCGTCGACGACGTGATCCCAGAACGTCAGGGCGTGCCGCTGCCGTTCGATCGCGTCGTCCTCGGCGGCGAGCGCGTCGACCGAGGCGTCGAGCAGTGCGGCCACCTCCGGACGGCGGCGGGCGGCGAGTTCGGCGATCTTGGGGCCGTTGTGCAACCGGGTCTCCAGGATGCTGCGGACGACGGTGACGTCGACCTCGCCCGCGCGGATCAGCAGCCGGGGGAGTAGGTCCAGTCCGGCGTGCCGGCGAAAGTCGCGAACGGTGGTGGACTCGCCCTGGCGCACGTCGACCAGGCCCGCCTCGGTGAGTCGCTTGATGGCCTCGCGGATCGCCGGTCGGGACACCCCGAGGATCTCGGCGAGGCGGCGCTCGCTGGGCAGCGCCTCGCCGGGTTGCATGTCGCCGTTGAGGACTTCGGCGACGATCTGGTCGAAGACGTCCTCGGGGACCGACTGTCGGCGAACGGGTTGCAGTGCCATGCCGTCACTCTGGCAGCGCACTGGCAAGAGGTCAAGTGGTAATACCAGTAGTGTGCGAACGCAGAGCTCGCGCCGTGTGGTCGTCAGCGGGCAGGAACGCTTCGATGCTGAGCTCCGCGGCGGTCAGGTCCAGGGCCGTGCCGAACGTCGTCACCGTGCCGAGGAAGGACAGCACCGTTCCGTCGCGGCCGTCCAGCCGTAGCGGGACGGCGACGGCCCCCAGGTCGTGGGTGGCGTCGAACCCGCCCGGGTACGCCTCGACCTCGGCGAGTAGCTCCGCCAGGGTCTGCGAGCCACTGACTGCGACCTCCCGTCGTAGCCGGCCGACGACGTGGTGGCGCCACTGTCCGAGATTGCGGATACGCGGCGCCAACCCGTCCGGATGCAGCGAAATACGAAGGGCGTTCGGCCGATTCAGCAGATCCGCGGCGACACCCTCCAGCAGGAGGGCGGCCCCGTCGTTGGCGGCGACCACGTCCCAGTCGCGATTTATGGCAAGGCACGGGTACGGCTCGTAGGCCTTGAGTACCGTGTCGAGGCCGTCGCGGATCGCGGCCATGTCGGGGTCGTCCCACCCGCGTTCCCCGTGCGCGGGTGCCAGTCCGGCGGCGAGCAACATCCGGTTCTGCTCCCGCAGCGGCACGTCCAGCGCTCTGGCGAGGCGGATCACCATGGCGCGACTGGGTGCCGACCGGCCCGTCTCGAGGAAGCTGACGTGGCGGGACGAGACACCGGCCGCCAGGGCCAGGTCGAGTTGGCTGAGGTGACGCCGTCGCCGCCACTTACGCATCAAGCTCCCGAACGGGGGAGTCGGCATGCCCATTCGCTACCTCCGAGGTAATTGTCCCCACTACCTCCAACACGCACGCTGGGAGGTGACCAGACGACGAAGGGAACGACCATGCGAGCCGCCCCGACCCCGCCGCCCATCCCGAGTTGGCTGCGCTTCGTCCTGAACTCCGACCGTGCCGGCTCCGCCTGGTACATCGGGCTCGGGTTCTTCTTCGCGCCAGCATTGACCCTGGTGTCGCCGTGGCCGGCGCTGACCACCGCGCTGTGGGTCGTCATCGCGCTCGCCGGGCTGTGGCTGGGGCTGCTTGGACTGGCGATGGCCACCGGTCTGGCCATCGTGCTGAGGTCCGGCGCGGAAATCCCCGAGGACTACTGGCGCTCCATCTTCGACTGGGACGCGCCTACGAAGCCGACGCCGAAGACCCCGTGTAGTCGACCTGCCAGTGCTTGATCCCGTTGAGCCAGCCCGACCGCAGCCGTTCGGGCTTGGCCAACGACTTGATGTCGGGCATCGCGTCCGCGATCGCGTTGAACATCAGGTCGATCGTCATCCTGGCCAGGTTGGTGCCGATGCAATAGTGCGCACCGGTGCCGCCAAAGCCGACGTGCGGGTTGGGGTCGCGAAGGATGTCGAAGGTGAAGGGATCCTCGAAGACGTCCTCGTCGAAGTTGGCGGAGCGGTACACCATCACGACCCGCTGACCCTTCTTGATCTGCACGCCGTCGAGTTCGGTGTCCTCCAGCGCGGTGCGCTGAAACGACGTGACCGGGGTGGCCCACCGGACGATCTCGTCGGCCGTCGTCGCCGGGCGTTCCCGCTTGAACAGCTCCCACTGGTCCGGGAATTCGGCGAAGGCCATCATGCCCTGGGTGATCGAGTTGCGGGTGGTCTCGTTACCCGCCACCGCCAGGAGGATCACGAAGAAGCCGAGTTCGTCGTCGGAGAGTTTGTGGCCCTCCACGTCGGCCTGGACGAGCTTGGTGACCAGATCCTCACCCGGGGTGTCGGCCCGCTCGGCGGCCAACGTCATGCCGTAGGTGATCAGTTCGACCGACGCGCTGATGGCGTCGTTGTCCGCGAATTCGGGATCCATGTCGCCGACCATCTGATTCGACCAGTGGAACAGCTTCATCCGATCCTCCTGCGGCACGCCCATCAGCCCGGCGATCGCCTGCAACGGAAGCTCGCAGGACACCTGTTCGACGAAGTCGCCCGTGCCCTCCGCCAAAGCCTTCTCCGCGATGTCGCGGGCCCGCTCGGCGAGCTCGCCGCGTAGTCGTTCGACGGCGCGCGGGGTGAAGGCCCGCGACACGATCTTCCGAAGGTGGGTGTGATGCGGTGCGTCCATGTTGAGCAACACGAACTTGCCGGTGTCGATCTGCGCGGCAACGGTGCCGTCGGCATACCTGGGGAGGGCCGTCTTCTCGAGGCTGGAGAAGACGTCGCTGCGTCGCGACACTTCCTTGACGTCCTTGTGCTTGGTGACCACCCAGTACCCGCCGTCGCCGAAGCCGCCGACCCCGTCGGGTTGGGAGTTCCACCAAATCGGCGCCACCTTGCGCATCTCCGCGAGCTCCTCGATCGGAAGGCGTTCGGCGTAGATGTCGGGGTCGGTGAAGTCGAATCCCGGAGGCAAGTTGGGGCTGGTTGCGGCGTTCGGCATGTCGTGGAAGCTCCTCACGATGACGCGGTCTAGCGGGATAAGGCATTGCTACACCACAGATCGCGGGTGCCGAGGCAGGTTCCCGAAAGTCGCGAGTAGAACGTGTTCTCGTTGGGCACCGGCCCCGGGGGAACACCTGTTCGGGGATTGCCCTGTAACGAAAAAGGGTCGATTGTGGATGGACCCAACAGCAACATCAGTCCCTGAGGCCACAGGGGGAAGGGGTCACGCAAATGAAGGCAACCACGACCGCCAAGATCGCGACAGCGGCGGCTAGTTGTGCAACCGGTTTGTTCCTCACGGTGCTCGCGGCGTCGCCCGCGGGGGCAGATCCCGTCGACCCCGCGCCGCCGCCACCGGCGCCGCTGACGGTCCTCCCCGCGCCCGGCCCGCCGCCAGGACCGGACGCCATCGTCCAGGCGGCCGCGCCCGCGGATGCCGCAGCAGTCCCCGGCGCTCCGGTGCTTGCGCCCGACGCCGCACCGCTGCCCGCGGCACCACCGAACGGAGTGCCGCACCTCGCCAGCCCCGACGCGCTACCCCCGGGGTCGACGCTGGATCCGCAGGGTCAGGACTCGCCGAACGTCAGCTACCTCAAGGACCTGTGGCAGGCCGTCCAGAACCACGAGATCAGCGGCAAGGAAGCGCTCATCATGGGCATGGCGCAGCGAGGGATGAACACGCCCATCCCCAACCAGGCTCCCGGCCCGAACGTGCCGATCACGCCTGGTGCTCCCGGGCTCGCGCCGCCGCCAGCACCAATGGATCCGCCACCAGCTCCGATGGGTCCGCCGCCGGCGACCCCGTAACGACCGACCTGGCTACCAGACCCGCACGTAGTCGACGAGCATGTCCGCCGGATACGTGCCGCCCGAGGGATCGCCGCCGCCGGAACCGGCGACCGCCAGGTTGACGATCGGATACAGCGTGTACCCGGGCGTGTTGAACGGCCAGTCCGGCAACGCGCTGGCCGGCACGTCGAAGTACGGCTGCGCGCCGTCGACGTAGTCCTTCCAGAAGCGGATCCCGTTGGCGTCCCACTGCGTGCGCCAGGTGTGCCAGGCGCTGTCGACCGCGATGGTCTGACTGGAGTACTCGCCGCCGTTGAGCTTGGCGTGCACGGTGGTGCCGGGTGCCCAGCTGCCGTTGCCGTACCACTCCATGATGTCGACCTCCCCGCCGTTGACGGGGTTGTTGTTGGCCAGATACCACGCCGGCCACGCGCCGGGGGTGAGGCAGTTCAGCTTGATCCGCGCCTCCCAGGTGGTACCGATCGGTCCGCGGTACTTGCCGAAGAGCTTCCCGCTGTAGAACGTGTTGCCGTCCTTGGCCGCGTGGAAGACGAGGTTGGACTTGCCGTCGAGGTACACGTTGCGCCGGTCGTCGCGGTACTGCCCCACGTTGCCGGGGAGTTCCCAAAACGTCGGGTCCTCCATCGACTCGCGCTCCGTCGCGGTCTCCCACTTGGACGCGTCGGGCGCCGAGCCGGCCGGGCCGTCGAACTCGTCGCGGAACAGGTACTTGACCGGCGCGGGAGCGGCATGTGCAGTTGCTCCGGGAAGGGCGACCGCGGCGCCGAGCACGCCGATCCCCGTCATCAGCATCCGGCGACGATCCATTTCAGGCATGTCGACCATGTAAGTCGCATCGTCGCGCCGGGTGCAAGTTGACGAGCACCGTGGATGGAGCGGTTGCCGTTGAAAATGCACTGCCGAGCTACACGCCGGCAGCCTCGTTGAGGTCGTTCAGCACCCCGGTGGCCTCCAGGTACTCCTGCACCCATCGCTCGATGACGGCGGAGGTGCGCTCCACCTTCGAGAGCTGACCGACCACCTGGCCGACCGGGTTGAACGCGACGTCGACGGTTTCGTTGGGGTACTTGTGCGTGGCGGCCACCGCCAGCCCCGACACCATGAACTGCAGCGGCATGCCGAGGGGCTTGGGGTTGTCCGGGTTCTCCCAGGCGTCGGTCCAGTCGTTCTTGAGCATGCGGGCCGGCTTGCCGGTGAACGAGCGGCTGCGCACGGTGTCGCGACTGCCTGCCTTGACGTAGGCGGCCTGCTGCGCCGGCGTGTTCTCGGCCTCCTCGACCATCAACCACTGCGACCCGGTCCACGCGCCCTGGGCGCCGAGCGCCAACGCCGCGGCGATCTGCTGACCGCTGCCGATGCCACCGGCCGCCAGCACCGGAATCGGGGCGACCTCCTTGACCACCTGCGGCCACAGCACGATCGAGCCGATCTCGCCGGCGTGACCGCCCGCTTCTCCGCCCTGGGCGATGATGACGTCGACGCCCGCGTCGGCGTGCTTGCGCGCCTGACTCGGCGACCCGCACAGCGCGGCGACCTTGCGGCCCTCGGCGTGGATGTGGTCGATCATGTCCTTGGGCGGGGTGCCGAGCGCGTTGGCGATCAGCGTCATCTTCGGATGCTTGAGGGCGACCTCGACCTGCGGCGTTGCCGTCGCCTCGGTCCAGCCGAGCAGCTGCAGCGTGCTTTCGTTGTCCTCCTCGGTCAGCGGAACCCCGTGATCGGTGAGGATCTTCTTCGCGAAGTCCAGGTGCTCCTGCGGCACCATGTCGACGAGCATCTTGGCCAGCTCGTCGGCGGACAGGTTGGAGTCCATGCCCTCGTACTTGTTGGGGATCACGATGTCGACGCCGTAGGTGTGGTCGCCGATGTGCTCGTCGATCCAGTTCAGCTCGACCTCGAGCTGCTCGGGGCTGAAGCCCACCGCGCCGAGGACGCCGAACCCGCCGGCCTTGCTGACCGCGACGACGACGTCGCGGCAGTGGGTGAAGGCGAAGATCGGAAACTCGATCCCCAGTTGGTCGCAGAGTGGGGTGTGCATGCCTGGTGCTCCTCGAAGTGTGGCCCCGAAGGACGACGGGGGCGGGCGAACTAGAACGTGTTCTAGTTTAGTACCTTTCCGCGGTTGTGGTGGTGACCGGGCGCATTCGGCTCGCCAATGCTTCGTCGAGACTTCGGTTGTTGACGAAATGAGGCCCGGAATCCGTCATCTTCCGTAGTCTCGACGAACTTCGACACGCGAGATCGCCGGAGGACCCCGATCGCGAAGGACCAGCCATGACGCACTGGCTCGACCACTCGCTGGTGCTGGCGTCGGACTATCGGGTCACGCACCCCGAACGCGTCGGGCCGCTACTCGAACGACGCGCGTCCGCCCTGCTCGACGTCGGAGCCCACCACGTGCTGGTGTACGCCTCGACCACCGATCCGGAGCGCGTCCTCGTCGTGATCGCGCTCCACGCCCGCGAGCCACTCCTCGACATCCTCCAATCCCGCATCTTCTTCGAGTGGTTCGACGCGGTCGGAGTCGACGACATCCCGGCAGTCTTCGCGGGCGAACTGGTCGAGCGGCTGGGACTGGGTGCGGGCACCAAGGACACCGTCCCCGGCGTCGTCGTGTCGATGGTGA
This sequence comes from Mycobacterium sp. Root135, assembly GCF_001426545.1. GTDB lineage: Bacteria > Actinomycetota > Actinomycetes > Mycobacteriales > Mycobacteriaceae > Mycobacterium. Next base: position 251,889 of record NZ_LMEZ01000001.1, read on the forward strand.
CGCCGGTGGGCGACCTCGAGATACTGCGCGACCACGTCAGGGACACCCGAGACGAGATGAGCCGCGCGGGTGTCCGACGGCTGTCGGTCTTCAGCGCCCTGGACAACCCGCTCGAAGTGATGATGCTGCTGCACATCGACGACGAAGCACACGCGCAGCACTGGCTGCAGTACTCCGAACTCGCCGCCGAATGGCTGACCGGGGCCGGTGTCGGCGCCTACCCGCCGGTGTTCGTCGGCCGGCTCCAAAGCCTGGTCCGCATCGACCCGCGCCGTCCCTGACCTACCCCCACCCGCAGCACGGGCCAACCCATGCGGAGCGCCTCGGCGGCCAACCCCGCCCTCGGATTGACCGGCCGGGGATGACCGATCACCCGCATCAGGGCCACGTCCTCGTCGCCGTCGGCGTAGAAGTAACTCTGCCGAAGGTCGACGTCGCGGCCCTCGGCGAACCGCGTCACCGCCGCGGCCTTGCCGCGACCCCACACGACGGGCGTGACGATGCCGCCGGTCAGCAGCCCGTCGGCGTCCACCTCGAAGTGGTTGCAGATGACGTCGTCGACGCCGAGGAAGCGGGCGACCGGTTCGGCGTGGATCGTCAACGCCGAGGAACTGAGCACCACGGTGTGCCCGCGGTCCTGATGGGCGCGGACGACGTCGTGCATCTGGGCGTAGACCCTGTGCTCGATGTGGCGACGAAAGAGGTATTCGCCGAGCTCGTCGAGTTCGGCCATCGAGTCGCCCCGCAGATAGCCCGCCGCGCGCACGACCAGCCGTTTGAACTCCATGCGGCCCAGCCGGTACCGCAGCGAGGCCTCGAGGACCCCGAGCACCTCACCGATGCTGGCCTGCCGGGCGTGCACCCGGTGGCCCGCGTGGGCGGTCGCGGTGAATCCGGACACCAGCGTGCCGTCCAGGTCGAAGAAGGCGCCGACCTTCTCACCGGGCGGGGCGGCGGCGATCTCGTCGAGCAGATCCGCCACGGACTCGTCAGAGGTCATTGCACTCCAGGTATACAGGTGGTGGCGGCCGCGCGAACCCGGAGGCCCCCGTCGGTCATGGGGGCAAACCACCCGGCTGATAGGGACGATGGACCACCCATCGGATAGGTTCGACGTGGCGGTTTCAAATTCAGACGGGGTTCAGCCGGAGCCCCCTGTGAACGAGAATCACGGCGCCGCGCAATTTTGCTGCGGTTGAACATGGAAGACGGGCTTTGAACGAACAACGGGAAACGACTGACGGCACTTCGATGGCACCGGGTTCGACCTGCGTAGTCACCGAACGATTGGTCGGACAGGTCGCCGTCATCGCCACCTCGGGTGTCGTCGACATGATCACGGCGCCTCAACTGGAGGACGCCATCACCGCGGCGCTTGCCAAGTCGCCCGCGGGCCTCGTCGTGGACCTGACCGACGTCGAGTTCCTGGCGTCGGCGGGCATGGGTGTCCTCGTTGCCGCTCACGACGCCGCACCCGAGGGTGTCGGGATCCTGATCGTCGCCGACGGACCCGCCACCAGTCGGCCCCTCAAGCTGGTCGGCATTGCCGACATCATGCCGTTGCACGCCACTCTGGACGAAGCGCTCGCGACCTTTACGGCCTGAGTACGCATAGTCGATCGATCGATTGGGTACCACCCTCGTTGAGATGATCGACTCCCTTTCCAAGACAGTTTCCAGCGCGGGGCGCTTCGAGCGGGTGGGCGTGCCTGCCGAGCCCGCAGCGGCCGCGCGAACTCGCGACGACTTCTCCCGGTGGCTGCAGGGCACCTTCGACCTCGATCCGTACAAGGCCAACGATCTCGTCCTCGCGATCTACGAGGCCCTCGCCAACACCACGGAATTTGCGTACGTCTCGATGGGTCTGACCGGAACCATGGATCTTCGCGCCGCGCACGACGCCTCGGAGTCGGCACTGTCGGTCGTCGTGGCGGATCGCGGGCAGTGGCGGACGGCCCCGTCGTTTCCTCCCGACCGCAGTCGCGGCCGGGGGATCGCCTTGATGAAGGCGCTGGCCGATCGTGCGTCGATCCAGACGTCGACCGGGGGCACCACCGTCCGCCTGGTCTGGGAAGGCATTCGTCGGCGCTGACGCACGGTCAGTCGAGGACGACCACGCCCTTGCCCGTCGGCAGCGGTAAGTCCAATGTCGTGCGGATGCCCGGCGCGGCGGCGATCACGTCGGGGATGGAGTTCACGATCCGGGCGGCGGCGGCGAGGATCGCCGCATACGGTGCGCCGCCGTGCGCGCTGGTGGGCACGATGTCGGCGAAGTACGAGGGTTCGCCCGTGATTTCGATCCGATACGAGCCGCCAGGATGCGCGGGCTGCGCCCAGTCTGGCCGGAGGTCGGCGCGCAGCCGGGTTACGTGCTCGACGACGATGACGGGCTTGCCGCCCACCATGCCCTCGATCTGGAAGCGCAGCGCGGCGACGGTGCCCTTGGCGATGTGCCCGGCCGCCACGTCGAGATCCTCCGGTGCCGGTTCCTGTTCGACGGAATCCCTGATCTCGTCGACCTCGACGCCGAGGCCGGCGGCCAGTTGTCGGATCGCGGTGCCCCAGGCGATGCTCAGCACCCCGGGTTGGAAGAGCATCGGGAATTCGCCGATCGGGTTGCCGAAGCCCATGACGTCGAACATCACCGTGACACCGTCGTAGGTGGAGTAGTCGGCGATTTCCATGGTGCGGATCTGCTGGATGCTCTGGCAGGTGCCCGCCAATGCGAAGGGCAGCAGGTCGGTGGCGAATCCGGGGTCGACGCCGGTGATGAAGACACTCGAATTGCCCTCTCGGGCAGCATCTTCCACTCGCTCGATGAACTTGTCGGGGATGACCTGCCACGGGTACTGCAGCACGCCGGGCGCCGAGCCGACCACGTTGACCCCGGCATTGAGCAGCAGGCGGACGTCGGCCATCGCCTCCTTGAGGCGGACGTCGCCCATCGCGCAGTAAACGGCGCACTCCGGGCCGGCGGCGATGATCGCGTCGAGGTCGTTGGTGGCGAGGACGCCGGTGGACGTGTCGAGTCCCGCCAGTTCGCCCGCGTCCTTGCCGATCTTGGTGTCGGAGGACACCCAGACGCCGGTCAGGTCGAAGCGCTCGTCGGTGATCAGCTGCTTCAGTGCGAGGCTGCCGCAGTTGCCGGTGCCGATCAGTGCGACGCGTATCGCCATTCAGGTCTCCTCACGATGGATGCCTTGGGAGTATGCGGCCCCAGGGTCGGAATTGGAACAGGTTCTAGTTCGGAATGGCCATGCGGTAGCCTGTCCCGTCATGGGACGCGTGGACGAAAAAGTTGCACTGATCAGCGGCGGGGCGCGGGGGATGGGCGCCGCGCACGCCAGGATGTTGGTGGCCGAGGGCGCAAAAGTGATCATCGGCGACATCCTCGACGAGGAGGGCAAGGCACTCGCCGACGAGCTCGGTGAATCCGCGCGCTACGTCCACCTCGACGTCACCGAGGCCGACCAGTGGGACGCCGCCGTGGCCACCGCGATCTCCGACTTCGGCAAGCTCAACGTTCTGGTCAACAACGCCGGCATCGTGGCGCTTGGCAAGATCGGCAGCTTCGACATGGTCAAGTGGCAGAAGGTCATCGACGTCAACCTCACCGGCACCTTCCTCGGCATGCAGGCCTCCGTCGAGGCGATGAAGACCGCCGGCGGTGGCTCCATCATCAACGTGTCCTCGATCGAAGGCCTCCGCGGTGCCCCGATGGTGCACCCGTACGTCGCGACCAAGTGGGCCGTCCGCGGTCTCGCCAAGTCCGCGGCGATCGAACTGGGCAAGTTCAACATTCGGGTCAACTCGCTGCACCCCGGCTTCATCCGCACGCCGATGACGAAGCACTTCCCCGACGACATGGTCACCGCCCCACTGGGCCGTCCCGGCGAATGCGACGAGGTAGCGACGTTCGTCGTCTTCCTCGCCAGCGACGAGTCGTCGTTCTCCACGGGCGCCGAGTTCGTCGTCGACGGCGGCCTGGTGACCGACGTGCCGCACAAGGATCTGTTCTAGCGCAGCCGACTGAGCTGCGGATCGTCGACGCGGTCGGCCGTCCCGCCGGCCGGCAGGCACAATGAGGGACCCCCGCCTCCACCGTGAGGTGCCCCCATGCCAGGACGGAGTAGCCCCATCGCGCCCACGATGCGCCGCACCGCCGTCCTGGGCTTCGTGGTTCTCCTCGTCCTGCTCGTCCTCAGCGTCGGCGACGTGCCCCGCTTCGCCCGGCCGGAACCACCGGCCAAGGACGTCGTGCTGGCCGACGGGTGGCAGCTGGCGTCCGCGCGGGAGGTCACCGACGCGGGCTCGGCGATCTCACTGCCCGCCTACCGCAACGCGAAGTGGCACGACGTCCGCCGCATGCCCGCCACCGTGCTGCAGGCACTCCAGGACGACGGCACGTACCCAAATCTCTACTACGGCAAGAACCTCCTCGACGAGGTGCCGCAGGACCTGTGGAAGCAGGACTGGTGGTACCGCACCACGTTTGACGCCGAGGCGGGGCACCGCTCGTATCAGCTGAACTTTCCCGGCATCAACTACCGCGCCGAGATCTGGCTCAACGGCCAACTGGTCGCCGACGCCAGGCAGATCGTCGGCATGTACGTCGACCACGACCTCGACGTGACCCGATGGATCCGGCCGGGTCAGCCCAACACCCTTGCGGTGAAGGTGACGCCCGAGCGGTCGTTGCAGGACGTCGACGGGGTGGAGCTCGCCGACAGCTGGTTCGACTGGATCAACTGGAACTACCTGGGCTACCAGGGGCCGAACAAGAATCCGGGCAACGGCAACTCGTTCGTCGCCGACCGCAACGCGGGCGTGTGGAAACCCGTGACGCTGCGGATGTCCGGCGCGGTGACGATCGCGGCCGCCACGGTGAACACCGAACTGCCGCTGCCAAACACCGACTCAGCCCGGTTGTCCATCTTCACCACCCTGCGCAACTCGACGAACGACCGCATCCGAGGCATCGTCCGCGGCACCATCAGCCGCCCTGGCAAGCCGGACGTCGAGGTCGAACAGGCGGTGAGCCTGGCGGCTGGCGAACAGCGCGAAGTCAGCTTCAGCCCAAGCGATTTCAGCCAACTCACCGTCGACCATCCGGATCTGTGGTGGCCGTACACGATGGGCGCCCCCAATCTCTACGACCTGCGGCTGGAATTCCGCCAGTTCGGCAGCGCGGTCGACGAAACCCACCAACGCTTCGGTGTGCGGACCATCTCGCAATTCCGCGACGACGACGAGCGCTTCCCCGAGCTGGGCACCGGGGGCAGCTTCTACCTGCAGGTCAACGGTCGGGACTTCCTGGTTCGTGGTGCCACCTACACCCCCGATCTGCTGTTCGCCTACGACCCCGGCCGCGAGGACGCGATCCTGTCCTACGTTCGCGACCTCGGGCTGAACATGCTGCGGTTGGAGTCGAAGATCCCCGACGAGCGCTTCGTCGAAGCCGCCGACGAGCTCGGCATTCCCCTGATGGTCGGCTGGATGTGCTGCAACCAGTGGGAGAAGTGGCCGCAGTGGGACGACGAGGACAACCGCGTCGCCAGGGACAGCTTGAGCTCGCAGATCACCATGCTGCGGTCGCATGCTTCGGCAGCGGTCTGGGCCAACGCCAGCGACGGGCGGCCACCCGACAAGGTTCGCGAGGACTACCACCAGATTCTGCGGGACCTGCACTGGCAGAACGCCGTCGTGGACACCGTGTCGTCCTACGTCACCGACGACACGGGCAAACGACTGTGGGACGGCATCCAGATGGCGGGCCCGTACACGTGGCGTCCGCCGTCGTACTGGTTCAGCGGGGAGTACCGCGCCGCCAGAGGCGCCTCCGCCGAACAGGGCGACAACGAGCACATCCCGCCGTTCGCGAGCCTGCAGCAGTTCATCCCGCCGGACAAGCTGTGGCCGCCCAACGACTACTGGTACTTCCACGCCGGTTCCAACACAGGCAACGAAAAGTTGACCAACACCCAGTTGGCCGTCAACCGCCGCTACGGGTCTTCGGGCAGCGCGTACGAGTTCGCCCGCAAGGCCCAGCTCGCGCACTACGAGTCCACCCGCGCCCAGTTCGAGTCGTTCGCCGCGCTCGGCTGGGCCGGGCACAAGATGACGATCTACTGGATGCTCAACAACCACTGGCCGTCGTTCTTCGGCAACCTCTTCGACTACTACCTGCGCCCCGGCGGCGCGTACTTCGGAGCCAAGCAGGGCCTGCGGCCACTGTCCGCGGTCTTCGACTCCTACGCGACCGGGGACCGCAGTCGCGCCAACGTCACCCTGGTCAACCAGACGCCGGGCGAAACGAAGGACGTCCGCGTCCGAGTCAGGGTGTACGACCTGCAGGGCAAGCTCCGCGACGACCAGACCAGTGCCGCCCTGACGGTGCCGTCGGGTGGCACCGCGCACGCCGTCACCCTGCCGAGGGAAGCGCGGGACTCGCGGGTCTTCTTCGTCCGCTGCGAGGTGCTCGACGCGTCGGGCAAGGTCGTCGACGAGAACGTGTACTGGCAGTCCCAGCGCAACGACGACGTCGGAGATCCCGACGGAGACTTCGCCTTCGAGCTTCACCAGGACGGCTGGGCCGACATGACCCCGCTCAACACCATGGCGAAGGTGCCGCTGACCGTGACGGCTACGAGATCGGGGCGCGACGTGGTGATCTCCCTACGCAACCCGACCAAGCAGGTGGCCTTCTTCGAGCGGGCCGAGGTGACCGCGACCCGCGACGGCGACGAGGTCCTGCCGATCACCTATGACGACAACTACGTGACGGTGTTCCCCGGCGAGACGGTCGACGTCCGCGCGACGCTGCCGAGCGGTTCGGCTCCCGCCGACTGGGTCCGCGTCACCGGGTACAACACGGCGCCGGTCGTCGCGCCCATCTCGTAGGTTCGTCCGCGCAACCACCACGCGGCGGCGACCAGTACGACGACGAAACCCACCAGGTAGGCCGCAGGGATCACGACGTCCCACCACCCTCCCGGGCGCAGCGACAACAGACCCGTCTCCGGGGTGTCACCCGTCGTCCGCACCACCCAGCCCGCGAACACGCCCCACGAGAGCCACAACGCGACGAGCGCCGACCGGCTGCCGACGACGTACGCGCGATGCCCGAGGTGGACCACCAGCGGCACCACCCACACCCAGTGGTGGCTCCAACTGAACGGCGACAGCGCGGCGGACGCCATCCCCACCACGGCCACCCCGAGCACCGCCTGACCCCGCCGCCACGCCAGCACCGCGACGGCCAACGCGACGACCGCCAGTGCGGCGGTCGCCACCACCGTCGGCGTCCCGGTCAGGTGCATCCTGACGAACAGCCCCTTCAGGCTGGTGTTCGCGACGGGATCGCTGGTGATGCGGGCGACGTCGTCGAACCCGCCACGGAGCCAGAAGTAGCCGGAGTCGCGGGGGAGGACCAGGAACCCGAGGAGGACGGTGGCCGCGAACGTCACCGTCGCCACCACCGCGGCGCGTCGTCGCCCGGTGAGCACCAGGTAGACGACGAACAGGGCCGGGGTGAGCTTGATGCCTGCGACGACGCCGATGCCTACACCGGCCCACCGGCGCGTGTCAGGTCCGAGCAGGTCGGCGACCACGACGGCGAGGATCAGCAGGTTCACCTGCCCGAGCTGCAGCGACAGCCGTACCGGTTCGAGCCAGCAGAGCAAGCCGGTGAGCAGTGCGCCCAAGCTCCACAACCCGGTCGAGGTCGTCACCCCGAGCCAGACCAGCGTGCGACGGACGACGTAGACCAGCAGTGCGGCGTTCACGACGAGCCCGATCACCCGTGCCGCCGGTGACGTGACGAGGGTCAGCGGAAGCGAGCACAGCGCCGCGAACGGGGTGTAGTCGAACAGCAGTGTGCGCGGGTTTCCCGTCAGCCCCACCGAATAGAGATCCTGACCTGCAAGGACTCGTCCCGCGCCAAACCGGTAGACCAGCAGGTCGACCTGGGTGGCGAGGCTGGGCCACCGCAGATACATCCCCGCGTAGGCGACGAGCGCGACGAGGAGGATCACCGGCCCGTAGACCCGCACCCACGCGTTCGCCTTGATGGACATCGAGGCGAAGCTACTGAGGTTGCCTGGACACTTCCTGAAAGTCGGGGTGGCCGCACGGGGCCGCAGGCCTACCGGGAGGATGTCCCCATGAGTTCATCCGAAGAGGAGCCGGCGACGACCACGACGGACCTACGGTCCGAACTCGCCGAGATCACCGCCGCCGCGGGCTGGAACCGCAGGATCGACGACCGCGTGGACATCTACCTGCGCGGCCAGACCCGGGTGCGAGTCATCTGGCGGGGCGACGACGCGATCAGCGGCGGATCCCGGTTCCAGGATGACAACCTGGAGACGTACTCGAGGGATCTGAACACGGTGAAGGGTTGGCTGGCCCGCTAGCCCGCCGCGCCAGGCCCGCCCTCACCACCGACGCGGCCACCGGCAGCGTGGACAGCACCGCGATCAGCACCACCATCAACTCGAGGTGGGTGCTGACGAACGCCACGTTGCCCAGGTGAAAGCCCACGACGGTGAGCCCGACGCCCCAGGCCGCCGCTCCCAGGACGTCGTAGGCGAGGAAGACGCGGTACCGCATGCCCGAAGCGCCGGCGACGACCGGCATGAACGTCCGCACCACGCCGACGAAGTGCCCCACCACGATCGCCTTGCGGCCGTGCTTGGCGAAGAACGTGTGCGACGAGGCCAGATAGCGCTTCTTGAATATCCGCGCGTCCTCCTTCCTGAAGAACGCGGGCCCAAGCCGCCACCCGATGAGGTACCCGACCTGACCGCCCGCGACGGCAGCCGCCGTGGTGCCAAGCGCCAGCGTCCAGATCTCCACGGGGGCTCCGTCTTGCGCCGCAAGCAGACCCGAGGTGAATAGCAGCGTGTCCCCTGGAAGGAAGGGGCACAGCAGCCCCGTCTCGAGGAAGACGATCAGCATCACGCCCGGCAGCACCGCCGAGCCGAACATGCCGTCGTGTCCGAGCCAGTACATCGGGTCCATGACGGCGGGCATGGCAGCAACCACGTAGGTCGTCACGGCCGCCGACGGTAGCCGTAGGACATTGCGGCAGGGCCAACGGCGCGCGACCGCCACACCACACCGCCCCGAACCGCAACCGTCCCGAACCTCAACCGTCCCGAACCCAATGCGCTCCGGGGTCGTAGTGTCATACCCCGTGAGCGCACGCGCGGGAATCGTCGTCACCGGAACCGAAGTTCTCACCGGTCGGGTTCAGGACCGCAACGGTCCCTGGCTCGCCGACCGGCTGCTGGAACTGGGCGTCGAATTGGCGCACGTCACGATCTGTGGGGACCGGCCGTCCGACATCGAGGCCCAGCTGCGGTTCCTCGCCGACGAGGGTGTCGACCTGATCGTCACCAGTGGTGGGCTCGGCCCCACCGCCGACGACATGACGGTCGCGACGGTGGCGAAGTTCTGCGGCCGAGACCTGGTGTTGGACGCGGCCCTGGAGGCCACCATCGCCGACATCCTCAAGAAGATGATGAGCCGCTCGCAGTCCTGGAACGGCGTCGACTTCGAGTCGGTGCTGGCGGCCAACCGCAAGCAGGCGATGGTGCCGGCCGGTGCGGAGATCCTGGGCCCGGTGGGAACGGCCCCCGGCGTCGTCGTGCCCGGCACCCCGACGGTGGTGGTGCTTCCCGGCCCGCCGCGAGAGTTACAACCCATGTGGGACAAGGCCGTTGGGACGGCCGGGGTGCAGGCGGCGATCGCCGGCCGCACGGAGTTCGTCCAAGCCACGGTCCGCATGTTCGGGTTGCCCGAATCGGCACTCGCCGAGACCCTGCGCGACGGCGAGGTCGGCATCGCCGGCTTCGACCGGCTCGAGATCACCACCTGTCTGCGGCGCGGTGAACTGGAGATCGTCACCCGCTACGAACCCGACGCCGCCGACGTCTACGCCGACCTGCTGGGACTGCTGCGCGAACGGCATGGGGCGCAACTGTTCTCCACCGACGGCGCCCTGGTGGACGATCAAGTCGCGGACATGTTGGCGGGCCGGACGATCGCGACGGCCGAATCCTGCACTGCGGGAATGGTTGCCGCAAGACTCACCGACCGGGCCGGCTCGTCGGCGTACGTCGCGGGCGGTGTCGTGAGCTATTCCAACGAGGCCAAGATGAACCTGCTCGGCGTGAACGAACAGCTGCTGGCGGCCCACGGTGCGGTGTCGGAACCGGTTGCCGAGGCCATGGCGGCCGGCGCCCTTGCCCGCTTCGGTGCCGACACCGCGGTCGCGATCACCGGCATTGCAGGCCCGGGCGGGGGGAGTGCCGAGAAGCCGGTGGGGACAGTCTGCTTCTGTGTGCGGCTCGCCGAGGGTCCGACCCTGACCAGGACTTTGCGGTTGCCCGGCGACCGATCCGACGTCCGCGAGCGATCAACCACCGTCGCGATGCACTTGCTGCGGAGCATCCTCGCGGCGCCCGGCGACGTCGACTGAGCGCCGATGTCCTTCTCGCTCAGCGATTCCGAGCTCAACGATCGTCTCGATCGATTGCCGGTGCTCGCAGGGCGGGAGCGGGTGCTTGAGGACCTCGAGGGCGGGCTCACCAACCGCAACGTCAAGATCACCACCTCCGACGCGGTGTACGTGGCGCGGTGCTCCGGGAGCTCCTCGGAGCTGCTGGCCATCGACCGAGACGACGAGAACTTCAACTCCCGAGCCGCCGAGCAGGCCGGCGTCGGCGCACCCGTCGTCGACTACCGGCCCGACCTCGGCATCCTGCTCATCGGATACCTGAATGGCGTGACGCTGACCAAGGACGACTTCTCACGCGACGGTGTCATCGCCAAGGCCGCCGTGGCGTGCCGGACGCTGCACGGCGGACCGCGGTTCCGCAACGACTTCGACATGTTCGCGCGGCAGTCGGCGTACTTGAGAATCGTCGAGACGCACGGATTTCGGCTCCCCGCCGGATATCTGGACTTCGCCGGCCAGTTCGCGTCGATTCGGGCGGCGCTCGCGCACCCCGATCGGGTGTCGGTGCCGTGCAACAACGACCTGTTGGCGGCCAACTTCGTCCTCGACGGCGACAAGATCTGGCTGATCGACTACGAGTACTCCGGCAACAACGACCCCGCCTTCGAACTCGGAAACATCTGGCGCGACAACGGGTTGTCCCTCGAGCAACTCGAGGAGCTGGTCACCGCGTACTACGGCCGCACGACGCGTCACGAACTGGCACGGGCACGGCTGCAGGGCACCGTCTCGCAGTACGGCTGGACGTTGTGGGGGTGCATCCAAAACGGAAGCAGCACACTCGACTTCGACTTCTGGGAGTGGGCGATGGAACGCTACGACAACGCCGTCGAGGAGTTCAGGGGCCCAGACTTCGCCCGTCTGCTCGACGACGCCAGGACCGGAGACTGACACCATGGGAGAGACGAACCGATGAGCGACAACACCTTGCCCAGTCGCGCCAGGGTAGTGGTGATCGGCGGCGGTGTGATCGGCACCAGCGTGGCCTATCACCTGACCAAGCTCGGCATCACCGACGTGTTGCTGCTCGAGCAGGGCCAGTTGTCGTGCGGAACCACCTGGCACGCCGCGGGTCTGGTGGGTCAGCTGCGCGCCACGGAAAGCGGCACCCGGCTGGTGCAGTACTCGACGGAGCTCTACCGGGAGCTCGAAGCCGAGACCGGGCTGACGGCGGGCTACAAGCAGTGCGGCGGGGTGACTGTGGCACGCACCGAGGACCGGATGATCCAGTTGCGCCGCACCGCCGCCAATGCCGCGGCGTTCGACCTGGAGTGCGAGCTGCTCACCCCGCTGGAGGCGCTCGAGCACTACCCGGTGATCCGCATCGACGACCTCGTCGGGGCCATCTGGTTGCCGGCCGACGGCAAGGCGAATCCGTCCGATCTGACCCAGGCGCTGGCCAAGGGCGCTCGAATGCGGGGTGCTCGAATCATGGAGCGCACCAGGGTCGTCGGCGTGAACACCGAAGGCGGCAGGGTCACCGGGGTGCGGACGGATCTCGGAGACGTCGAGGCCGAGATCGTCGTCAACTGCGCGGGCCAGTGGGCCAAGCAGATCGGCTCGCTGGCGGGCGTGAACGTCCCGCTGCACTCGGCCGAGCACTTCTACGTCGTCACCGAGCCCATCGTCGGCGTGCACCCGGACATGCCGATCCTGCGGGACCCCGACGGCTACACCTACTTCAAGGAGGAGGTCGGCGGTCTCGTCATCGGCGGCTTCGAGCCGGAAGCCAAGCCGTGGGTCAGCCCGGACGCCATCCCGTACCCCTTCGAATTCCAACTGCTGGAAGAGGATTGGGACCACTTCCAGATCCTGATGGACAACGCCCTGCTGCGGATCCCGGTGCTCGAGGAGACCGGGCTCAAGAAGCTGTACAACGGGCCGGAGAGTTTCACCCCCGACAACCAGTTCATCCTCGGTGAGGCGCCGGAGGTGGCCAACTTCTTCGTCGCCGCGGGCTTCAACTCCGTCGGCATCGCCTCAGCCGGCGGGGCGGGCCGCGCGCTGGCCGAATGGATCGTGAACGGTTCGCCGACGACGGACCTCACCAGCGTCGACGTGCGCCGGTTTGCGCCGTTCAACGGAAACACCAGGTGGCTGCACGACCGGGTGTCCGAGGTGCTCGGACTGCACTACGAAATCCCCTGGCCCAACCGGGAAATGACGACGGCGCGGCCGTTCCGTCGCTCGCCGGTGCACCACCTCCTCGTCGCCGCAGGAGCCAACTTCGGCAGCCGGATGGGTTGGGAGCGGGCCAACTTCTTCGCCCCCGAGGGCGTCGAACCCACCATCGAGTACTCCTGGGGCAAGCAGAACTGGCTTCCGTACTCCGCCGCCGAACAGGTCGCCACCCGCACCGCGGTCGCGGTCTTCGACCAGACGTCCTTCTCGAAGTACCTCCTCGCCGGGCCCGACGCCGAAGCTGCGCTGCAGTGGCTGTGCACCGCCGACATGGCCGTCGACGTGGGGTCGTGCGTCTACACCGGCATGCTCAACGACCGCGGCTGTTACGAGGCCGACGTCACCGTCACCCGTACCGCCGCCGACGAATTCCTCATCGTCAGCAGCGCCGCCACGACCGAACGGGACAAGGACCACATCGCGCGGAACCTGCCCGCCGGCACGCGAGCTCAACTGGTGGACGTCACGTCGTCGCTCGCGGTGTTCGGCGTGATGGGTCCCCGGTCGCGGGACCTGCTGGCCACCCTGACCGACGCCGACCTCGGCGACGAGGCGTTCCCGTTCGGCACCAGCCAGCGAATCAGCCTGGGCTACTCCACCGTTCGCGCCACCCGCATCACCTACGTGGGGGAGCTCGGCTGGGAGCTGTACGTTCCCACCGAGTTCGCGGTCGGGGTGTACGAGGATCTGATGGCCGCCGGCGCCGAGTTCGGGGTGGTCCGCGGCGGCTACTACGCGATCGAATCGTTGAGGCTGGAGAAGGGCTACCGAGCGTTCGGACGCGAGCTGACACCTGGCGACAATCCGGTCGAGGCCGGGCTGCTGTTCGCCTGCAAGCTCGCGACTGACGTCGACTTCCTGGGTCGCGCTGCGCTCGAGAAGGCCGTCGAGAAAACCAAGGCCGACGGTCCGCGGCGCCGGGTGGTCGGCTTCCGCGTCGACGAGCCCGACGCCATGCTCTGGGGCGGTGAACTGATCCTGCGCAACGGCGAGGTCGCCGGCCAGGTGACCTCCGCGGCGTGGGCGCAGACGACGGGTGCATGCGTCGGCCTCGCCTACGTCCGGTCCGGTGACCAGGAGAAGGTCGACGCCCAGTGGGTGGACGCCGGCGACTACCAGGTCAACGTCGGCGGGGTGTTGCACCCGGTCACCGTGTCCCTCAAGCCCGTATACGACCCGTCCAACACCAGGATTCGCTGAGGGATGGACGACGCCCAACGCGCTGCCGACGATAGGCTCGTCGCCGGTGCCGGGACGGGCTCACGGGATCGTCAGTTGGACGGTCTGAAGATGGGTACTCCCGACGAAGGTCATCAGATGGGAATGAACCGCTCGTGAAGATACTGCTCGACGACACGGAGATGGACGCCCAGCTCGGGCGAACGATGATCGCCGTCTCGGCCAACGCCGCCGACCTTGGCGAGGTCATGACGACCGCCGGCCGGGTGGTCGACGGAGACTACGACTCCTGGTACTCCGAATGGTCGGCGACCGCCGAGGTGGCCAACACGCTGGCTGAGGAGGCATTGCGGGGCGGTCACGTCGTGACGGCCCGCAAGGCCTTCCTGCGCGCATCCGAATATTGGCGGCAAGCGTTCTTCTTCATCCGCCACGACATCGACGACGAGCGACTGCAGGAGGCCTGGCGCAGGCATCGCCTCGCCTTCCGTGCGGCGCTGCCACTGCTCGACTGCCACACCACGACCGTCGAGATCCCGTACGACGGCGTGACGATGACCGGGTACCTCTTTCGGCCCGCGGACGCCGACACGCCGCGGCCGACGATCCTGGCGCCGTGCGGATTCGACTCGACCGCCGAGGCGGGTTACGTGTCCACCGGCTACATGGCGCTGCCGCGTGGGTACAACTTCTTCGTCTTCGAAGGGCCCGGGCAGGGTGGCACCCTCTACGAGCATCGGCGTACCTTCCGTCCCGACTTCGAGGTGCCGTTCGCCGGAGCCTTCGACTGGCTGCTTCAACAGGACGGCGTCCACCCGCACGCGATCATCGTGATGGGCCGCTCGTTCGGCGGGTACCTCGGGCCACGGGCGACGGCGTTCGAGTCGAGGGTGGCCGCGCTGGTGGCCGATCCCGGCCAGTACGACTTCGCGTCGCGGATCGGCGCATTCGCCCAGAGCCTGGGTCACGACGACGCCGACGACTTCCTGGGGCGGCTGCTCGCGCATGACGTCGAGCTCGACGCCGAACTCGAGAAGGCGGTCGACGGCGCACGCAACGTCGAGTGGTACGGGTCGCGCATGGCGGCGATGGGGACGGCCACCGTCGGTGACTTCCTCCGCAAGCAGTTGACCTTCACGTTGGAGGACGCCGCGGGCAAGATCAAGTGCCCGACTCTGCTCACAGAGGGCGAAGGCGACTTCGCGGCGCAGGGTGAGCTGCTGTTCGAGAAGCTGAGGTGCGAGCGGCGCTTGACGACGTTCAGCGAGGCCGAAGGTGCGGGCGGGCACTGTGAGGGCTTGGGCAGCACCCTGTTCGAGGGTTACGCCTTCGACTGGATCGACCGCATTCTCGGGCGCGCCCAGGCCCCCACCGAGTAGGCCGGGTCAGACGCCCCGCTCGAGGTCGTCCCACAACGCCATCAGGCGGTCGAGGATTTCCTGGGCGTACCCAAGCCCGGCGAGGTGGCTCTCGCCCGGCAGCGTGTACAGCTCGGCGTCGGGCAGCAGGGCGACCACGTGCTCGCCGTGCGCGAACGGGATGATGTGGTCCTTGTCGCCGTGCCACCAGCGCACCGGCACCTTCACCTCGTCGAGGCGGAAGCCCCAGTCCCGTGCGAAGACGACGACGTCGGCGAACGGCGCCGCCATCTGCTTGCGGCTCCCGTTGAGCAGGTCGTCGAGGAACATCGCCTTGAATTCCGGGCGGGCCAGCAGCTGCCGGTCACCGATGGGCGACACCCGCCCGTAGGCGTCGATGCCCCAATCGGCGAAGGGCTTGGCCAGCCGGAGCAGGCTGACGGCCGCCAGCCGCAGCGGCAGCCCGATGAGCGGCATGAGCGGCGCCATCGCCGAGCCCAGTCCCATCGCACCGCCACCGATGCGCTCGGGACCGACGGTCGGCGCGACGCCGCCGAGCACGCCGACGGTCACGACGCGGTCGGGCATCGCCGCAGCACACGCCAGCGTGTAGGGCCCACCTCCCGACAGACCGATGATCGCCATCTTGTCGATGCCGAGGACGTCGGCGATGGTGCGGAGATCGTCGGCGAACGCCAGCACGTTCTCGTACTGGAACGGGGTCGACGAGCCGATGCCGGGTCGGTCGACGCCGATCAGCCGGATGTGGTTGCGCTCCGCGTAGACCCGCGCCTCGACGGGAATCTGGCGGCGGGCGCCGGGAGTGCCGTGCAGCCAGAAGACGGCGCGACCCAGCGGATCACCGAACTCGGCGAATCCGATCTGGCGATCGTCCCCGACGGCGACGTTGCCCTCCAGCTTGGGACGTGCAATTGACGGAACCATCAGCAGAGTGTCGCACGCGGGTTTCGGGCGGAAGTTTGCCACGGCCCGCGGTTTCGGCACCGCGCACGGCGTGGAGTGCGGCGAGCGGGCACGGGGTGCAAGAATCAACCTTGATGAATGCTGTGCGCGTGGTAGTGGCCGACGACGACGTCCTCCTTCGTGAGGGACTGGCCAGCCTGTTGACCCGATCGGGGTTCGACGTGGTCGGTCAGGCGGGCAACGCCGTCGAGCTGCTCGACATGGTCCGCGACCGTCAGCCGGGGTTGGTGTTGACCGATATCCGGATGCCGCCGTCGCACGACACCGAGGGCCTCGACGCCGCGAAGTCCATCCGCGAACAGTGGCCCGACATCGCGATTCTGGTGCTGTCGGCGCACGTCGACGTCGAACACGCCATGGAGCTGCTGGCCGGCGGCCACTCGGTCGGCTACCTGCTGAAGAGCCGCATCACCAACGTCGACGACTTCGTCGAGACCGCGGGCCGGATCGCGGCCGGCGCGTCCGTCATCGACCCCGCGCTGGTTCAGGAACTGGTGTCGGCCCGCCGGCGCGACGACCCGTTGGAGGCGTTGAGCACCCGCGAGCGCGAGGTCCTGACCTTGATGGCCGAGGGCCTGTCGAATTCGGGTATCGCGGGCCGCATTTGGGTGACCGAGGGCACGGTCGAGAAGCACGTGCGCAGCATCCTGACGAAGCTGAACCTGCCCGAGACCCATGACGAGCACCGTCGGGTCCGAGCGGTGATCATGTACCTCGACTCGCTGTGACCTCAGATCACCGAGCCAGCATGCCCCTGATCGCGTTCGGTGAGAGCGCGAACTTCGCCAGGAAGCCAAGCGCCGAACTCTCGGCGATCATCTCGGCGTAGTCCTGCTCGGAGTGCGTCGAGATGAGGATGACCGACGGCGCAGGATCGTCCGCGTCGTGTAACTGCTCGACGACGTCGAATCCGCTCTCGCCGCCCAGTTCGACGTCGACGAGGGTGACGTCCGGATGCAGATCCGCGTATCGGGCC
Organism: Mycobacterium sp. Root135; assembly: GCF_001426545.1. GTDB lineage: Bacteria > Actinomycetota > Actinomycetes > Mycobacteriales > Mycobacteriaceae > Mycobacterium. Next base: position 269,089 of record NZ_LMEZ01000001.1, read on the forward strand.
AAGGCTTCCTCGGCCGTGCACGCCACGCCTACGACGTCGATTCCCGCGCGGCCGAGCATGTCGGTCGCGGCGTCACGGAAGTCGGCACTGTCGTCGACGATCAAACAACGCATTGCGCACCCCTGGAGAACATCATGAGTCGAGCTTGTCAGGTGGGTACCCGCCCGGCATTGCTGCTAGCCGGAAACTTCCCTGTGAACGCAAAGTTTCCTGTGAGGGCATAGCATCCGGTGCGATGAACGAGCGACTTTCGACAGCCGACCACCAGCAGGAAGGCTGGTTTGGCGTTGTCCGCAGCCGCCTCCTCACGTTGTTCCTGCGCCCGACCGCGCGGCCGCTGGGCTGGGGAATCGTGGTGTCCGCGACCTTCCTCGCGGCCGAGACGTTGGTGGTGCTCTATCTGACCAGAGTGGCCCCAGAGAACGCCTTTGGGGCGATCTTCCTGCTCGGCGTGCTCGTCATCTCCGCGGGATGGGGCTTTGGCTTGGCGATCGCCACGTCGATCGCCAGCGCTCTGGTCTATTTGTCGTTCCACCTCGACGGCGTGACCGCCGCGCTGACCGTCTTCCTACCCGTGGCGCTGCTGGCCAACGTGCTCGCCGGCCAGGCGCGACTACGGGCCTTGGAAGCCGAGCAGCGCCGCCGTGAGGCCGCCGCCCTGGCCACCCAGCAGGAGGCGTTGCGACGGGTGGCGACCCTGGTTGCCCGTGGAGCAGAACCGGCGGCGGTGTATCCGGTCACGGTCACCGAGTTGGCGCGCGGCCTCGACGTCGACCACGTGACGCTCGTCCGCTTCGACGCCGACGACACCTGCACCGTGCTGGCGGCACACGACAGGCCGGGCCGGGAGATGCTCGAGGTGGGGGAGCGGCTGCCGATCGACGGTGACAGCATCACCAGCCGAATCCGGGACACCGGCAGCACCGCCCGCATCGACGACTACTCGGAGCTGACGGGCACCATCGCCGTTCGCATGCGTGGGCTCGGATTGGGCTCGGGCGCAGGCGCTCCCGTCACCGTCGACGGCAAGCCCAGGGGCGCGCTGATGGTCGGTTCGGTGAAATCCGGGCCCATGCCCGACGGCACCGAGGAACGCGTCTGCGACTTCGCCGACCTCGTCGCAACCGCGATCTCCAACGCGGAGACCAAGGCCGAGTTGAAGGCGTCCCGGGCGCGCGTCGTGGCGGCGGCCGACCAGGCCAGGCGGGGGTTCGAACGCGATCTGCACGACGGCGCACAGCAGCGGATCGTGGCGCTGGGGCTCGGCCTGCGCACCATCGAAGCGTCCGTGCCGCCGGCCGACCTCACCGTCCGCAAGCAACTCGACAACGTCATCAACGGCCTTGCCGACCTGTACACCAACCTCCAAGAGCTGTCGCGCGGCATCCATCCCGCCATCCTGTCGAAGGGTGGCCTCGGCCCGGCGCTTCGGGCGCTCGGCCGCCGTTCGGTGGTCCCGGCCAGTGTGCGGGTCGACCTCGACAGGCGATTCCCCGAACCCGTCGAGGTGGCCGCGTACTACGTGGTCGCCGAGGCGATGACGAATGCCGCGAAGCACGCCAACGCTTCCGGCATCACCATCCGGGTGGGTTTGATCGGAGACGCGTTGTTCATCGAAGTCAGTGACGACGGCGTCGGGGGAGCCACCTCGGCCGGCGGCGGATCCGGGATCATCGGACTCCGTGACCGGGTCGAGGCGGTGTCGGGCCGACTCGAGGTCTCCAGCCCCGTCGGCGAGGGCACGACGCTGACGGCAAGCATCCCGGTGGCCGCCGCCGACGAACCGGAACGTGCGGTGGTCGGTCAGCCGACCCAGCCACCGGGTCGCCGGCCCGACCAGGGCGTCGCCGTCTCGAGCTGAGCGGCCAGTCGTAGCAGGACGGTCTCGTCGGGTGCCATTAGTTGGACTCCGATCGGCAGGCCGGTCGACGTCATTCCGAGCGGAAGCGAAATGGCCGCCCAGCCAGTCACATTGGCCATCGTCGTCCAGCCGGTCGTCGCGAACTCGACGTCGAAGAACGCCCTCGTCGTTCCGCGCGGCTGGTTGAGCAGCCCGTACGGGGGTGGGGGAGTCAGCAGCGTGGGCACCAGAAGCACGTCGTGGGCGGCCATCCCGGCGGCGAAGCGACGCGTCTGCGCGTGCACGGCGCCGACGGCCTCGGCGTACGCGACGCCCGTCGTGGTGAAGCCCTCGCGCATCATCACCCAACTGCTTGGCTCGAAGTCGTCTTCGTTGGGTTCGCGGCCGAGCACCTGCTTGCCGAATGCGTGCAACTGCGCGTTGCTGACGGTGTGCAGCACGGCGATTGCATCGGCGACCGCGTCCGGGTCGAACGTGGGCTGGCCCTGGTCGACGTGATGTCCGAGGGCGGCGAGGGTGTTGGCAGCTGCCTCGACGGCGGCGACCACCTCGTGATGCGTCGGCTCGCCGGGGAACGGCGAGTCCGTGGTGGTCAGGATGCGAATGCCGTTCGGCTGCTGAGTGATTGCGGCCAGGAAGGTGGTGTCGGGACGCGGGGCGGTGTACGGATCGCCGGTGGCGGATCCGGTGATCGCGTCGAGGAGCGCGGCGCTGTCGCGGACGGTGCGGGTCAGTGCGTGCCCGTTGACCAGTCCCTCCATTCCCTGGCCCCCGTCCGGGGCGAACGAGCTGCGGCCGCGCCGTGGCTTGAGACCGACCAGCCCGCAGCACGACGCCGGTACCCGGATGGACCCGGTGCCGTCGCCGCCGGATGCCGCGGGCACGACGCCCGCCGCGACCGCTGCCGCCGAACCGCCACTGGAGCCGCCGGGGGTGACATCCGGCGACCATGGATTCACCGTGGGGCCGAACACCAACGGCTCGGTGGTGCAGTGGTTGCCCCACTCGGGGGTGTTGGTCTTGCCGAACACGACCAGGCCGGCGTCCAGGTACCGCTCGACGACCCAGGACGACTCCTTCGGCACGTAACCCTTCAACGCGCGCGAGCCCATCACCTCGGGCGCGCCCGCCAGCGAGGCGCCAAGATCCTTGAGCAGGAACGGAACTCCGGCCAGCGGCCCGGCCTCTCCGGTGCGCAGGGCACCGGAGTCGTCGAGTGCGGCGGCCTGCCGCCGACCTCTGTCGAAGAGGTCGGCGACGACGGCGTTGAGTCCGCGGGCCGCGTCGAGCCGGGTGATCGCGGCGTCGAGTAGTTCGACGGCCGTCAGCTCACCTGACGCGGCGAGCTCCGCTTGACCGAGTGCGTCGACCGATGCCAGCTCACGAGCCTGTTGCGTGTCCATTGGCTCGGATCTTGAACGCTGGCATCGGTTTCGGCAACTCGGCGCTAGCTGGGCTCGTCAGCCGCCTCGGGCTTCTTGTCCACCACGCGGGTCTTGTAGAGGCTCGCGGCGGTGGTGATGACGAGGGTCACGATGATGACGCCGAGGCTGGCCAGGGTTGGAATCTCCGGCACCGCGACGTGTTCGCCACCGTTGATGAAGGGCAGCTCGTTCTCGTGCAGGGCGTGCAGCACCAGCTTGACGCCGATGAAGGCCAGGATGAACGCCAAGCCCTGGGACAGGTACACGAGGCGCTTGAGCATGTCGCCGAGCAGGAAGTACAGCTGGCGCAGGCCCATCAGGGCGAACACGTTCGCGGTGAACACGATGTAGGGCTCCTTGGTGAGCCCGTAGATCGCGGGAATCGAGTCAAGCGCGAACAGCAGGTCGGTGGTGCCGAGCGCGACGATCACGAGGAACATCGGCGTCATCAGACGCTTGCCGTCCTCCTTGATCCACAGCTTGAGCCCGTCCCACTTGTCGGTGAGCGTCAGGTGCTTGCGCGCGAACTTCACCACGCCGTTCTCGGCGTCGTCGTCGTGGTCGGTGTCGCGGACCAGCGTGATCGCGGTGTAGACCAGGAACGCGCCGAAGACGTAGAAGATCCAGGAGAACTGGTTGATCGCGACGGCGCCGAGCGCGATGAAGATGCCGCGGAAGATCAGCGCCAGGATGATGCCGATCAGCAGTGCTTCCTGCTGATACTTCCTGGGCACCTTGAAGCTCGCCATGATGATCAGGAAGATGAACAGGTTGTCCACGGACAGGCTGTATTCGGTCAGCCAGCCGGCGAAGAACTCCACCCCGAACTGGGTGCCGTGGAAGTACGTGACCCAGACGCCGAACGCGATCGCCAGACCCACGTAGAAGCTAAGCGCGATCGCGCATTCCTTGAACGTCGGCTCATGGGGATTGCGGGCGATGAAGATGATGTCGAACAAGAGGACCGCCAGGGTCACGCCGAGCGTGACGATCCATTCGATTTGGGTGACCTGCATGGGCTGAGACTGCCTCCGGACGTAGTTCTACGGCCGAGGTCTCTGCCACCGCACACCTGGTGCGATCCACGGCACCGGCTGCCCAGCTTTGGACAACGTGATGACGACACCGTAGCGAAGGAATACTCCCCTCGCGTGTCAGTCTGTCAGACGACTGTCAGGACGGGAAATCAGCCGCGCGTGTCGACCGGTGTGGACTTCCGAAGCGCCTTGTCCGCACGGGCGGACGAATCCGTGATCGCGAGGGCGATCAGAACGTCCGCCGCGGTGATGAAGAGCCCCATCCAGTACAGCCACCGCGAGTCCTGCTCGGGCTGAATGGAGAAGTACACGATCAGGAAGATCGGGCCGACGATGCCGCAAAGGAACACGAACGCCTGAATCTTGACGTACGCGATGAACGTCTCCACCTGGTGATCTCCCTCCCCGCGCCGCACCGCGAACCATTCTCCCGCGCCCGTGGCTGGAATGGCCCTACATTGAGCCCGTGATCCTGGACTTGCTCAGCCCCGGCGTCGAAATCGGTCTCGTCACCACGAACGTCGAGGCGATGGTCGAATTCTACGAAGGGTTCCTCGGTCTGGAACCCCAGGGCGAGATCGACTTCACCGACGGAACTCAACGGCGATACACCCTCGGCGGAAGCGTCATCAAGCTCGTCACCTACAACACGCCACCACCCCTGCCCGCGGCTGCGGGTGGCGGTCGGGCGCAGGCCGGGCTCAGATACTTCACCGTCGGCGTGCGCAACCTTCGGGATCTCGCCGCGAAGGTGGAGGCCGCCGGCTACGAGATCGTCGAGGCGCCGACCGAATTCGTTCCGGTGCCGGGGATGGGCTGGATGTTCATCGCCGACCCGGACGGAAACTCCATCGAATTCTTCGGCACGCTCTGATCCGATGTTCGCGATGACCGTCGCGTAGCCGTCTCAGGCCGGCACCACGACGATGAGCTCGTTGCCCGTGCGCTCGACGCGCATGCCTGCGCGACGGGCCAAGGTGGCCACCGCCGCCGCGTCGCCCGGTTCGGCCCTGCTGGACGCCAGCACCCGAGCCAACCTGCCCTTGTGCGCCTTGTTGAAGTGGCTGACGACGGTCCGCCGCCCGTCGGCGTGCTCGGCGACCACGTCGACGTCGACCGCGCCCGGCAACCTGCCCAATGCGGCATAGGAGCCCGACCTCAAGTCGACGACCAGCTCGTCCTGCGCCAGTCGGGCCAACACGGGTTCCAGGACGGGCCGCCACCTGGCCGCCAGCGTCGCGCCGCTGGGCAGCTTCGAGCCCGCTGACAACCGGTAGGCGGGGACGGCGTCGCCCGCGCGGACGAGTCCGAACAGTGCCGAGCCGACGGCGAGGCGCGACCGGGCCCGCGAAGCGGCTGCGCCACTGAGGGATTCGATGTCGAGGGCGTCGTAGAGGACCCCGGTGTACCGCTCGACGGCCGGCATGGTCGGTGCGCTCCGAAGTGCGGCGTTGCGGTCGATCTCACTGTCCTGGGAGGCGGAGATCCCGAGTGCACGACGGGCCGCGGGGCGGTCGGCGGCCAGGTCGACCAGTTCGTCGACCAGCGCGGCACGAAGGGAGCCCAACTCCGGTGAGCTCAGCGAATCCAGGTGCAGCGGCGGGCCGTCGCCTCCGTCCCGTTTGGTCTCCGACGGCGGCAGCAGCACGATCACGGCGACGAGACTAGCCGTACGCCAGCAGCAGGGGGACACGCTGCTCGGCGGCGGTCAGCGAGCCGTGGTGTCCGATGAGCCCCGATTCGACGGGCTCCACGGTGCGGCGCACCATCACCGCGGAGTCGCGGGCCGCCGCCACCACGTCGCCGATGCGCTCCAGCACGCGATCGGCGACGCGCTCGCCGAACCAGCCTGCGGCGATCGCCTCGTCCCGGGACACCACCCAGGCGCGGTCGCCAAGGGTCTCCCGCCAGGCCGCGAGGACCGCGTCCGCGGCGCCGTCGACGGTGTAGACGTGCCTGGCGCGCGCTTCCCCTCCGACGGCGCTCACACCGGCGAGCAACGCCTCGTTCCCGTCGAGGTCCACCCGGTCGTCGTCGCCAACGGCGACCATCCCGTGGTCCGCGACGACGGCCAACACCCCGCCGGGCGGCAGGCTTTCGACGACCGATTCGACCAGTCGGTCGACCTGACGCAGCTGCATCCGCCATGGCAGGGAACCGGGGCCGTGCAGGTGGCCGATGAGGTCGAGGTCGCCGTGGTAGCCGTAGCAAAAGCCGCCGGCGGCGACGGCGTGCTGCACGCCCGCGGCCAGATCACCGAGCCCCTGCACGCCGACGTAGCGGCCACCCCGCAGCACCGCGCGGGTCAACCCGGAATCGGCGAACTGCGCGTTGGACACCACGCTCACCGCGAAACCCGTCGCCGCGGCCCGCTCGAACGTCGTCGGGAGTGGTTGGACCCGCTCGGGTGGCTGCGCGTCGCGCAGATCCTCACCCCACGGGTGCCTGCGCCACTGCAGTGCGTTGACCACGCCGGCGTCACCCAGCCGGAAGGTGTAGCCGACCATGCCGTGTTCGCCGCTGCGGCATCCGGTGCCGACCGCCGCCAGCCCGGCCGCCGTCGTCGCAGGGAAGCCGACGCTCAGCGTCTGCCCGCGGAGCCCGGCCAGGACGGGCGCGTCGGTGGCATGGGCGTCGAGCAACTCCGCGCCGAGCCCGTCGATCAACAACACGCACGCCCCGGAAAGGCCATCGCGCAGCGGAATTCGACGATCGAAGTCGGGCGCGCCAAGCGCCGAGAGCACCGAGGGGACGACGTCGGCGAGGTGGGGGAGACCGGGGTCCGGGCGCGGTATGTCCACGACGTCAGAGCCTGCCACAGGCGCCGGGGCGAGAGTTGCCGTCCACGACGAATACGCTCTTCCCATGCGTCAGGGGGTGAGCGGATCGGTGGTGACTGCCGTCGGGCTGAGCGCCATGCTGATGAGTTGCAGCACCGCGGCACCACAGACCGCCGCACCGCCGCCTGGGCCTGCCGTCGCCGTCGAACCGCTGTCGATCGGCACCGGAGCAGTCGACACGACGGGTGGATCGATTCCCGACGGCCAGCTGATCTCACCGTTCGACGTGAAGAACCCCGCCGTCGAATTTCTCGAGCCGTTGCTTCTCACGGCGATTCAGGATGCCGCCACGGCCGCTGCGGCCGAGGGCGTCGACGTGCAGCTCACCTCGGGCTGGCGGTCCAAGGGCTTCCAGCAGCGGCTGTTCGACCAGGCCGTGACCACCTACGGCAACGCCGACCTGGCGGCGCAGTTCGTGGCGTCGCCGGAGAAGTCGATGCACGTGTTCGGCAAGGCGGTCGACGTCGGCCCCGTCGTCGCCGACCAGTGGATGATCGCCAACGGCTCGCGGTTCGGGCTGTGCCAGATCTACGCCAACGAGATCTGGCACTTCGAGCTCGCCGTGGACGCCTCGGGCACCTGCCCGCCGTTGCGGCCCAACGCCGCCGGGTAGGCAGGACCTTCCCCCGTCGCTTCGCTCGCCTCAGCCTTCCCCCCGTCGCTTCGCTCGCCCTCAGCCGGCCACGATCGACTCGCCCTGTACGGTGACGGCCTTCGTCTCCAGCGGTTTCTTCGCCGGGCCCTGGGCGACCGTGCCGTCGAGGTTGAACTCACTCTTGTGACACGGACAGATGATCTTTCCGTCGGTGATCGCGTTGACGTTGCAGCCGGCGTGTGGGCAGACCGTGGAGAAGCCCTTGAAGACGCCCGTCGTCGGTTGGGTGATCACCGTGTCGCCGACGATGACACCCGAGCCGACCGGCACGTCGACCGTCTTCGTCAGGGCGCCCGACGCCGGTGCGCTCGCCGGAGCCGCGGCCGAGGACGCTGATTCCGGAGCTGGTGACTTGTCGCTGGAGCTACAGGCCGCAGCGGCGGTGGCCAGTGCACCGAGGCCGGCGCCGACGATGACCGCTCTGCGCGGTGGACGAACGTGTTCGAGCATGACGAGGGAATCCTCCAGGGTGGGAGCCGGGGCCCTGCGGGGCTGCGCAGAGTCCTGACCGAATTGTGGCCCCCGAAGCTGGCAGCCGACGCGGAACCGGAAAGTGGCGCCTCGTCACAGCGATCGCACAGCGTTGCGGACATGCCTCCGCCAAGGTCGCGCTGTTACCCTGCCAGGAGCCGACAGCAGGTTCGGAGACCGCACGGCAGCTGACGCAACGGCGCGGATGACACGCGAACCGACCGGCCCGAATAACGGAAAGAGTGTTGTGCGCACCGGAGAAATCAAGGCCTTGTCCGGCCTGCGCATCGTTGCCGCCCTCTGGGTGGTGCTGTTCCACTTCCGGCCCCTGCTGCAGATGGCGTCGCCCCCGCTCTACGACTCGCTCAAGCCGATCCTGGACTGCGGCGCCCAGGGCGTCGACCTCTTCTTCATTCTCAGCGGCTTCGTCCTGACCTGGAACTATCTGGAGCGGATGGGTGACAAGTGGTCGACGAAGGCCACCATGCACTTCCTGTGGCTGCGGCTGGCGAGGGTGTGGCCGCTGTACCTGGTGACGATGCACCTCGCGGCGCTGTGGATCATCTTCACGCTCCTCTACGGTGACTTCCCGTCGCCGGAGGCGGCCTCCCTGACCGCGATGAACTACCTGCGCCAGCTGGTCATGGTGCAGTTGTGGGTCCAGCCGTTCTTCGACTTCTCCAGCTGGGACGGCCCGGCGTGGTCGATCAGCGCGGAGTGGTTGGCGTACCTGCTGTTCGGGTTGCTGGTGCTGGTGATCTTCCGGATCGCGCGGGCGACGAGCGTGCGGGGTCTGCTGCTGCTTGCCTTCGCCGCCACGCTGCCGCCGCTGATGCTCCTGGTCGGGTCGGGTGGACAGTTCTACACGCCGTGGAGCTGGCTGCCGCGCATCGTCCTTCAGTTCACCGCGGGCGCGCTGGCGTGCGCAGCCGTGCGAAAGATGAGACCAACCGACCGGGCCCGCAGCGGCGCCGGCGTCGCGTCGGTGGTCCTGCTGGCCGCCATCGTCGGGGCCCTCTACTGGTTCGACGGCCATCCGGTGCCCAACATCCGCGACGACTTCGGCCTCGTCGACGTGCTGTTCCTGCCGCTGGTGGTCACTCTGTCCATCGGTTCTGGCACGCTGCCTGCGCTCCTGTCGACCAGGCTGATGGTCTACGGCGGGCAGGTCTCGTTCGGGCTGTACATGGTTCACGAACTGGTCCACACCGCCTGGCTGTGGATCATGGCGCAATACAAGATCACGATGGAGCCCAGCATCGGCGCGAAGCTCGTCTTCGCGGGCCTGATCCTGGTCGCGGCGATCCTGGCGGTTCTGCTGTTCCACTTCGTTGAGGAGCCCGCCCGGATGTGGATGCGCAGGATGGTCGGTGAGCGCAGACCGCCGGTGGACCTCGAGCACACGCCGCAGGCCGATTCGCCCGATCCCGATCCCCCCGAGCCGGAAGCCCCCGAGCCCCCGTTGATTCGGGGCCCACTCGAGGATCGCACCACGACACTCCGAGTCCAGGCGGGTTGATGCAGGTCTTAGCTAGTCGGTTGGTCACGTTCGTCCTGTCGGTGACCCTGCTCGTCGGGGTGCTGCTGAACGCCCCGTCGGTCCGCACGACGCCCTACGACGCCACGACGGCGGGGACGCCGGTGATGCGGGTCGCGGTCATCGGCGATTCGTACACCAACGGCACCGCCATCGGCGGCCAGGGCCCCAATGCGTGGCCCGTGCTCGCCTGGAAGACGTTGGCGCGCAGGGGCATGCAGGTCAACGCCGACGTCGCGGCCGAGGGCCGGGCCGGTTACGGCGTCCGAGGCGATCAGGGCAACCTGTTCGTCGACCTCACCCCGCGGGCCGTGAAGCCCGACGACTCGGTCGTGGTGTTCTACGGGTCCCGCAACGATCAGGGTGTCGACCCGAACGCACTCAACGGCCAGGTCTTCAGCTCGCTCTCGCTGGCCCGCAACATCGCGCCGACCGCCCGGCTGCTGGTGATCGGGCCGCCGTGGCCGACGGCGGACGTGCCGCCCGCGGTACTGCAGATCCGCGACATCCTGTCGTTCCAGTCGATGCTCGCGGGTGCGACGTTCATCGATCCGATCGCCGAGCGGTGGTTCGTGGACCGGCCGGATCTCATCGGACCGGACGGCGTCCATCCGACCAATGCCGGACATGCCTACATGGCCGACAAGATCGCGCCGCTGATCGGTGACCAGCTGCCCCGCCGGGTCTGACTACTTGGTGCCGAAGATGCGGTCACCCGCGTCTCCGAGCCCCGGCAGTATGTACCCGTGCTCGTCGAGTTGGCGGTCGACGGCGGCGGTGTAGATCGGGACGTCGGGATGTGCCTCCTGCATGGCGGCCACCCCCTCCGGGCAGGTCAGCAGGCAAACGAACTTGATCGACTTCGGCGCGCATTCCTTGAGACGGTCGACCGCGGCGATTGCCGAATTGCCCGTGGCGAGCATGGGGTCGACGATCACGACGTCACGCTCCTCGAGGTCTCCCGGCATCTTGAAGTAGTACTCGACGGCCACCAGCGTCTTGGGGTCGCGGTAGAGGCCGATGTGTCCGACGCGCGCACCGGGCACGACGCTGAGCATGCCGTCGAGGATGCCGGTGCCCGCCCGAAGGATCGAGACGAAGACCAGCTTCTTGCCGTCGATGACCCGGCCGGTCATCGTCTCCAGCGGCGTTTCGATCTCGATGTCGTGCAGCGGGATGTCCCGAAGTACCTCGTAGGCCACCAGCGCAGCGATCTCGTTGACCAGTTGACGAAAGGTCTTGGTGGAGGAGTCCTTTCGGCGCAACAATGTCAGCTTGTGCTGGACCAGCGGGTGGTCGACCAGGTGTAGCGACGTCATGTGCGAACTCATTCCCCTAGAAGACGGTGCCGTCGCTGACGACGGTCAACGGTGGCAGCCCGCCGCGCAGGCGTTGCGCCAGCGCGCGTCCCGCGGCCCAGGTGCCACCCTCCAGCACGCACGCCAACGGCATTCGATTCGCGTCGACTTCCAGTTCGGCGCGTACCAGCGGGGCCAGCTCGTCGAGGAGGGCGACCGTCAACGCGCGCCATTCGACCACCAGTTCGTCGTCGACTGCCCACGCGGTGTCGAGCCATCCCGGGTCGCGAAGTTGGAGCACGCCGGTGTCCAGCAGCAGCCCGCCGTTGCGGTACTCGGGGAGTGCGGTCAACGCGTCGAGCCCCTGGACCTGGACGCCTGCCCAGCCGAACGGTTCGAGCAGCGAGTAGGTCAACCACTGCGACAGTTTGTGAAACGGCATCCACCCCGCGGTGAGGCCGGGCCCGGGGACGGCGGGGTGAGGCCAGCAGTCGCCCAGTCGCTGGTCGCCGATTGCGTTGTCCGCCAGCCAGATTCCCGACAGTGACTCGAGCAGCTGGGACAGGATGTCGTGGGCGGTGACCGTTGCGGGGCCGTGTTGGGGGAGCAGTCGGTCGAACAGCCCTCCCGGCCGCCCGAGTGGACCGAACACCTCGGGCCGCGCGACGAGCGCCGAACCCAAACGGTGCAGAAGTTCCACCCGGCCGTCGACGCCGACCAGCGGGTTGTCCTTGGCGATCTGGAACGCCTCGGCCAGCCGCGCCGGGGTCAAGGTCCGCAGTCCCTCGGCGTCGACCCGTAGTGGTGCACCGGGGTCGGAGGAGAACACCCCGTCGGCGAATGCGTTCCAGGAGGCGATGCCGAGTCCCTCGGAACGGTCGAACCGTAGTCCGCTGGCGGCCTCGTCGTAGTGCCAGTCGGGGCCTGCGCCCGCGTCGAGCAGCACGCTGACCACCGCGAGGTCGATCATGGCGCGGGCTCGGCCGGCCGGATTCAGTGCCTCGAGCCGGGCGTCGAGTTCTGCCTTGCGGTCGACCCCGCCGGCTTCGAAGTGGCGCCACCGGCTGTGGAACGGAATGTTCAGGTCGGGGTATCGGTGTCGCGTCACGGCGACCACTTCGGCCACCGCCACCGGTGTCGACTCGTCGTCCACGACGAACCACGGCGATTCGCCGGCGCGCGCCCGCCCCAACAGAAAACCGGCCCGGTCCCGGACGGCGGTGGTGGTGCGCAGCAGAGCCGCTGCCCCGTCGGCCTCGGCGGCGCTCATCCGCCCAACCCGCGGCCCTTCGAGTTCTTGAGGTCTTCGGCGTCCGGTACCGGGCCGGGGGTGAAGTAGCCCGCGGCCATCTTGGCGTCGATCTCGACGCGAGCGTCGGCGGGCACCAGCTCGTCGGGAATGTTGACGCGCTCGCCGACCTCGATGCCCGATCCGGTGATGGCGTCGTACTTCATGTTGCTCATCGAGACGAGCCGGTGAATCTTGCGAACGCCCAGCCAGTGCAGGACGTCGGGCATGAGCTCCTGGAAACGCATGTCCTGAACGCCGGCAACGCATTCCGTGCGGGCGAAGTACTGGTCGGCCGTGTCGCCGCCGACCTGCCGCTTGCGTGCGTTGTAGACCAGGAACTTGGTGACCTCGCCGAGTGCGCGCCCCTCCTTGCGAGAGTAGGACACCAGTCCCACTCCGCCGCGCTGCGCGCCGAGGATGCACTCCTCGATGGCGTGGGTGAGATACGGCCTACAGGTACAGATGTCGGACCCGAAGACGTCCGAACCGTTGCACTCGTCGTGCACCCGCGCGGTCAGCTCGACAGACGGGTCCGCCAGATCCTTGGTCGCACCGAACACGTAGACGGTCTGGCCGCCGATCGGCGGAAGGAAGACCTCGAGATCGGATCGCGTGACGAGCTCCGGGTACATTCCCCCGGTTTCCTCGAAAAGCGCCCTGCGCAAGTCGGTTTCGGTGCAGCCAAATCGTCGTGCCACGCCGGGCAGGTACCAGACCGGTTCGATCGCGGCCTTGGTGACCAACGCGGCGCCGCTCGCAAGCAATACGCGACCGTCGGGGACGAGCCGGCCCTTCTGCACGGCGTCGACGACCTCGGGCAGGATGACGTGGGCCTTGGTGATGGCGATCGACGGGCGCATGTCGTGACCGGCGGCCAGTTCGTCGGCGAACACGTCGGCGACCATCGCCCCCCACGGGTCGAGGCTGACGATCTTGCCCGGCTCGCTCCACTGCGGGTACGGGCCGACGACGTCGGTGGGTGAGGTGTTGGTGAGGTCGGCCTTGTGCTCCCGCGACAGCGCCCCCGCGGCGACGGCGAGCGCGCGGTACACGCCGTAGGAGCCGCTGTGGGTGCCGATCACGTTGCGGTGCGCGCGCTTGGTGGTGGTGCCGATGACCGGTCCGCGCTCGGTGGCGGTCGGCGCGTCCCACGTGATGGGCAGGGCGCCCACCCCGCCGCTGTGCGAGGTCAGCCGGATGTGCGCGACCATGCTCGCTCCTCGGGGGTCGAACGTCCGGCCATCGGGCCGCTGGAATGCGCCAGCATAGCGATGTGCCGCACGCGACGCCGGGTGTCGGCCGCTACGCGCCGAAGGTGGTCAGGCAGAAGGGATGCCCGGCCGGGTCGAGGAGCACCCGCCACAGATCGGGTGCCGGTTGGTGCTCGGCGAGCCGGGCTCCGACGGCCAGCGCGCGTGCCTCGGCGGCGTCGAGGTCGGGAACCGAGACGTCGAAGTGCATTTGCTGGCCTTGCCCGGGTTCGGGCCAGGTCGGCGCGACGTAGCCGTCGACCTTCATCATCGCCAGCGTGTGGGTGCCATCGGAGATGGCGACGACGCTGCCGTCGGGTGATTCGACGATTCGCGTCATGCCGAACAGTTCGGCGTAGAAGTCCGCGAGAGCGCCAGGGTCGGGGCAGTCGACGGACACCGATCCGATGCGCAATGCGGGGGAGCCAGACGTCACGCCGGCGACTCTAACGAGGCGGGGCGACAATGCACCGACACCGCCCCAGGTCGCGTGCGCTAAATGCGACCGAAGCTCACGGGACGAGCAGCAGCTTGCCGACGGTGCCACGGCTTTCGATGTCGGCATGCGCCTGTGCTGCGTCGACGAGGGGATACTCGCCGCCGACCCGCACGGTGAGCCGACCTTCGGCTAGCCAGTCGAACAGTTGCGCCGTGCGTGCCTGCAGCAGGGCCGGGGTGTGAACGTGGTCGTAGTAGGTCGCATAGCCGATCTTGACGCTCCTCGGCAGGCTCGTGACGTCGATCAATCCCGGGCCGCCCAGCACCGGGCCGTACCAGCAGAGCGTGCCCGAGCGTCGCAGCACGTCGAGTGACCCCTGAAAGGTCGTCGGTCCGGATCCGTCGTAGACGACGTCTACCCCGTCGCCGCCGGTGAGTCGCAGCGCCTCCTCGGCGAATCGACCACTCGCGTCGACGATCACGTGGTCGGCGCCCGCGTCCTTGGCGGCGGCGACCTTCGCCTGCGACGAGACCCGTCCGATGACCGAACCGCCGCGCATCGTGATGATCTGGGTCAGCAGCAGTCCCACTCCGCCCGCCGCCGCGTGGACGAGGGCGACGTCGCCGGGTTGCACCGGGTAGAAGTCGGTGGCGAAATGGCTTGCGGTCAGGCCCTGCATCATCACCGACGCGGCGGTGCGGTCGTCGACGGTGTCGGGAATCGGCACCAGCGACGTCGTCGGAACGGCGATCCGTTCGGCATAGCTTCCCGGTGCGTAGACCCAGGCGACGCGTTGGCCTGGCGTGACGCCGTCGACTCCGTCTCCCACGGCCAGGACGCGGCCCGCGCCCTCGACGCCGAGGATCTTGGGATTGGGATCGTTCCACGCCATGCCCTGTCGCACGCCCACGTCCATGAAGTTGACTCCGGCGTAGGCGATCTCGACCAACGCCTCGCCCCGACCGGCCTCGGGCTCGGGCCGCTCGACGTACTCGAGCATCTCGCGACCACCCGTACCGTTCATCACGATTGCCTTCATCGATTCCGTCCTCTCCGGAGACCGTCTGCTCCCATCACCGTGCGCTCGGAAAAATGGACCCGCAAGCCCAAAGACCTGCCGTGCGCCATGGGTGCGGGGAACACCCAGATCAACGATTTCGCCTCCACAGGTCGACACTTCCTTTACGCAGGCGGCGCGACGTAGACCGATGGGGGTCTACGTCGTCGGCCCTGCCGCACCCGCTCGGCGGTGCACCGACACCGCGTAGTCGCCACCGTCGTACGGCTCGCGGTCCCACGTCGCAAAGCGGTCCACGGACTCCAGCCCTGCGCCCGCGGCGACGTGGTCGTACTCCGCCAGCGGCAGCCGGCCGGGTCGAATCGAGAAGCCGGCAACCAGAAGTCCGCCGGGAGCGAGCCGGTCGGCCAGCTCAGCCATGACGCGTTCCTCGGTTCCCGGGGCGAGATAGATCATTACGTTGCCCGCGAGCAGCACCAGATCGAACGTCTCGGTCGAGTGCGCGCCGAGGTCCGCCAGGTCGGCGTGTATCCAGCTGAGGTCGGGGGCCTTGGTGCGCGCGGTGTCGAGCATGTCGAGGTCGGCGTCGACGCCGATCACCGAGTGCCCGCGACGGGCCAATTCGATGGCGACCCGGCCGGTGCCGCATCCGGCGTCGAGGATCCGCCGTCCGCCCGGCTGCCCCAGCAGGCCGTCGACGAAGTCCGCCTCGCCGTGGATGCTCCCGCCCGACTCGGCGAGCTGCGTCCACCGCTGGTCGTAGCTGTCGCCGCGTGGCGCGTCCGTGTCCTGCCATCGGGTACCCATCACGCCATTCTGACGCAAGAACACCCCGCGATCCGGTGAGGGTTCGCGGGGTGTCCTTGGGGCTGCAGAGGTGGCTTAGACGAGGTCGTACCGGTCGAGGTCCATGACCTTGGCCCAGGCCGCGACGAAGTCGGTGACGAACTTCTCCTTGGCGTCGTCGCTGGCGTAGACCTCGGCGACGGCGCGCAGTTCGGAGTTCGACCCGAACACGAGGTCGGCCCGCGTTCCGGTGTACTTCACGCTGCCCGACGCGTCGCGTCCCTCGAAGGTGTTCGACGAGTCGTCGGTCGCCTTCCAGGTGACGTCGATGTCGAGCAGGTTGGCGAAGAAGTCGTTGGTCAACGTCCCCACCCGATCGGTGAAGACGCCGTGCTTCGACCCGTCCCAGTTCGCTCCGAGGACGCGCAGTCCGCCGACGAGGACCGTCAGCTCCGGCGCGGTCAGGGTGAGCAGGTTGGCCCGGTCGACCAGCAGGTACTCCGCAGGCAGGCTGCCCTTGCCGAGGTAGTTGCGGAACCCGTCGGTCTTCGGCTCCATGTGGGCGAACGACTCTTCGTCCGTCCACTCCTGGGTGGCGTCACCGCGGCCCGGGGTGAACGGCACCGAGACGGAGACCCCGGCGTCGGCCGCGGCCTTCTCGACTGCCGCGACCCCGCCCAACACGACGAGATCGGCGAACGACACCGACTTCTCTGGGGCGGATGCGCCGAAGGAGGACTGGATGCCCTCCAGCGTGCGGATCACCTGGGCGAGCTCGTCGGGGTTGTTGACCTCCCACGACGACTGCGGCAGCAGCCGGATGCGGCCGCCGTTGGCTCCGCCGCGCTTGTCGCTGCCGCGGAACGTCGACGCGGACGCCCATGCGGTCGAAACGAGCTGCGGGACAGTCAGACCCGACGCCAAGATGTCACCCTTGAGCTTGGCGACGTCCTCGGTGGAGAGCTGGCTCTGGCCGGTCGGGATCGGGTCCTGCCAGTCCAGGGTCTCCGAGGGAACCTCGGGGCCGAGGTAGCGCTGGATCGGTCCCATGTCGCGGTGCGTCAGCTTGAACCAGGCGCGGGCGAACGCGTCGGCGAACTGGTCGGGGTTCTCGTGGAAGCGCTTGGAGATCGGACCGTAGATCGGGTCCAAGCGCAACGCGAGGTCGGTGGTGAGCATCGTCGGCTTGCGCTTCTCCGACGTCGCCTCCGGGCCGGGCACGTAGGCCGACTCGGGAGCATCCTTGGCCACCCACTGGTTGGCGCCCGCGGGGCTCTTCTCCAGCTCCCATTCGAACCCAAACAGGTTGTCGAAGAAGAGGTTCGTCCACTCCGTCGGCTTCTGGGTCCAGATGACCTCGATGCCGGAGGTGATCACGTTGGCACCCTTGCCGTTGCCCAACGACTGCTTCCAGCCGAGGCCCTGCTGCTCCAACGGCGCGCCTTCGGGTTCCGGGCCGACGTAGGCGTCGGGATCGCCTGCGCCGTGCGTCTTGCCGAAGGTGTGACCGCCCGCGATCAGTGCGACGGTCTCTTCGTCGTTCATCGCCATCCGGCCGAAGGTCTCGCGAATGTCGACCGCGGCGGCCAGCGGGTCCGGATGTCCGTTGGGGCCTTCGGGATTGACGTAGATCAGGCCCATCTGGACTGCGGCGAGCGGGCTTTCGAGGTCACGCTTGCCGGTGTAGCGGGCGTCGCCGAGCCATTCGGTCTCGGGGCCCCAGTAGACGTCGTCCTCGGGCTCCCACACGTCGGCCCGGCCGCCTGCGAAGCCGAAGGTCTCGAAGCCCATGGACTCCAGTGCGACGTTGCCGGTGAGCACGATCAGGTCGGCCCAGGACAGGTTCTTGCCGTACTTCTTCTTGACGGGCCAGAGCAGCCGGCGCGCCTTGTCCAGGTTGCCGTTGTCGGGCCAGCTGTTCAGGGGGGCGAAGCGCTGCTGACCGGCGCCCGCGCCACCGCGACCGTCACTGACGCGGTAGGTGCCCGCGCTGTGCCAGGCCATCCGGACCATGAGCGGACCGTAGTGACCGAAGTCGGCGGGCCACCAGTCCTGAGAGGTGGTGAGAACGGCTTCGATGTCACTCTTCACCGTTGCCAAGTCAAGGGTGCCGAACGCCGCGGCGTAGTCGAAGGTGCCACCGAACGGGTCGACCTCAACGGGGTTCTTGGCCAGGATCCGCAGGTTGAGCTTCTTGGGCCACCAACTTTCGTTGGTCCTGGCGCTCTCGGTGGGGTAGGGAGCGCGCATGGGGCACTGGCCCTCGATGCTCGACTCGTTCATTTCTCCGACTTCGGCGTTCGGAGTCTTGCCTTCGGCCATGGGGTTCCTTTTCGTTCGGGGCTGTTCGATTGAGAAGTGGAACGGATCAAACTGTTGGTGCGGTGGAGCATTCGGGGCACAGTCCCCAATAGATGACCTCGGCCTCGTCGACGGAGAAGCCCTCGAGAAGGCCGCTGCCGTCGGACGGGGTCAGGCAGGGAGCGTCGCCAACGGCGCAGTCGACGTCGGCGATGACGCCGCACGATCGACACACGACGTGGTGATGGTTGTCGTCGACCCGTGACTCGTAGCGGGCAACGGAGCCGGATGGCTGAATCCGGCGTACCAATCCCGCGCTGGTCAGGGCCGCCAACACGTCGTACGCGGTCTGGCGAGACACTTCCGGCAGACCTGTGCGAACGGAGTCGAAGATCGTCTCCGTGTCGGCGTGCGGGTGCTCGCACACCGCCCCGAGTACCGCGACACGTGGCCGGGTCACGCGAAGGCCTGCATGGCGCAGCTGCTCCGCGTAGTCCGGTGATGTCACGCGGACCACTATGCCGGTCTTTTCTGGAATCGGTCAAGAATTCGCAAAAGACGCGCCGAGTGTTCATCTCGATCGCGTCGCCGCCGGGTTCGCGGGCCGATCCGCTGCGTCCGGCAACGTCGACGGACTATCCCGTCGACCTGAGGGCGTCGAGGTGCGTTGACGCGCAGGAAGATTCGGGCGAGCGCCGAAACGAGCGCTCTTCCTGCACGTCACACGCGGTAGCATGGTCGAATGACGGTTCGGGATTTGGGCGCCGAATACGGATTCGACGACGCCGACGACGGGTGGTTCGGCGCGGCGCAGCCGGTCGACGAAACACCGCCACCCCCGCTACAGCCTGCCCCGCCGCGCCAGGCCCCGGCACCGCCTCGGTCGGCCCCGCCGCCACCGCCACGTCCGGCGCCACCACCACCGCCGGCACCGCCACGTCCGGCCCCACCAGCCCCGCCCCGCCAGGTTTATCCACCCGCGATCGAGGACGATTCCGACCCCGACACCGACCGCTGGCTCGTCGCGGACATGAACCTCGTCGAGTCCGCCGAACCCGAAGAGGCGCCCCCCGCCCGGGCCGACGAACGTCCGGAGCCCGTGTCCGTGGCCGCGTCGCTGAACGTGGTGCCGACGCGGCGCAACGGATTCGTCCGCGCTGCCGCCCCGTCGTCGCGGCAGTCCCGCCTGGTCAACAGCGGGGCATGGGACTTCAAGTCGACGTCGGCCAGCGCGCCGTTTCCGAAGCGGGCAGTGCTGATTGCCGCCGCGGCCCTCGTGGGGGTCGCGGCCGTCGTCGGCGTCGTCGTCTTGGTCCTGCGCAGCCCGGCCGGCGACGGGTCGTCACCCGTGGCACCCAGCGAATCCTCCGCGCCACCGGCCCCGTCGACGTCTGCCCCCGTGGTGTCCACGGGAGCTCCCTTGCCGCCTCCGGTACTCGCTCCACCACCTCCGCCGCCACCGCCTGCGGAGGTCGCCCCGCCGGTCGTCTCCCGGCAGTACCAGCCCAGTTACCAGACGCCCGACCCACCCAAGAAGCCGCAGCAGAACGTGACTCGAGCGCCGATGAGTGCGACGCCGCCGCCCCCTCCGCCACGCCCAAAGGACGGCGGTCGCGCCACCCCGGGGCAGTCGGGTTCGCACGGTTTCTTCGGCTGACCCCGGGGATGCGCACCCAGTCGTTGGGTTGGGCGACCGACCTGGCGGTGCTCGAGCTCGCGGGTTCCGCCGTCGAGGAGCACGCCGACCACCTAGTCGTCCGCTCGCCGAGCAATCCCGACTTTCATTGGGGCAACTGCATATTCGTCACCGATCCCGGCGCGGTCGACGACGCCGACAGGTGGGTCGACGTGTTCCGCGAGTCCTTTTCCGACGCCGACTGGACCGCGATCGGGCTCGCGCGGATGCCCCTTTACCGGACTGCGTGGGAACGCCATGGGCTGGCGCTGGAGTTGGACGACGTTCTGGCCACGACGCATCCGCCGCGGCAGACCACACCGCCCGTCGGGTACGTCGTCCGTGGGCTCGTCGGGGAGGACTGGGAGCAACTCGTCACGCGGGAGATGGCCGTCAACGAGGAGACGGCGCAGTACGACGTGGCGGCGCACGAACGCTTCGCGAGGGCACGCATCGAGTCCCAGCGCGCACTCGTCGACCGGGGCGCCGCGTTCTTCGTCGGCGCCTTCGTCGGCGGTCGACTGGTCGCCGAGCTGGGGATCGTCGACTGCGGCGGGACGGCGCGCTATCAGAACGTCGGCACGGCACCCGAGCATCGCGGCAGGGGCATCGCATCGCACCTCATCGGGGTGGCCGCGGCGTGGGCGGCGTCGCGCGACTGCGCGCAGTGGGTCATCGTCACCGAGGCCACCAACCCGGCGGGACGCGTGTATCGCCGGGCCGGATTCGAACTCGTCGAGCCGATCGTGCAGACGTACCGTGCGCCGCACCGGTGACGGTCGGTTAGCTTGTCTTCGATGAAGGCATGCCCTCGATGAAGGCGATGATCGACTTCGACGCGGCGCCGATCTTCGGCATCCCCATGGCCGACGGGTCCGGCGTACGCGAAGGGATGTTGATCGAGGGCCCGCAGGGGTGGGGCGAATTCAGCCCAGCGCCCGCCTGCGACGACGCGGAGAACGTTCGATGGCTCACCGCCGCGGTCGAAGGGGGCACCGTCGGATGGCCCGATCCACGGCGAGGCCGAATCCCGATCGCCGAGGTCGTGGCCGCGGTCGACGCCGCCTCGGCCCGCCGCACCGTCGCGGCCTCGGGCTGTCTCACCGCGGAGGTCGGCGTCGCCGCGATGCCCGGCTCCCTCGCCGACGACGTCGAGCGGGTGGTGGCGGTCCGTGACGAACTGGGGCCTCGGGGGCGAATCCGGTTGAACGCCAACGGAATGTGGACCGTCGAGCAGGCCGTGCGGGCCATCGGGATTCTCACGGAGGCGGCCGCAGGGGTGGAGTTCGTCGGCGACCCCTGCCGCACCACCGCCGAGTTGGCCGCCGTCCGCGGCAGGGTCGACGTGCCGATCGCGGCCGGGGCGTCGTTCGCCGAGGCGGTCGACGTCGTCATCCTGCGCAGTGGGCCGCTTGGCGGTGTGCGACGTGCGCTGCGCGTCGCGGAGCGGTTGGAAATGCCGTGCGTCGTGTCGTCCTCCGGAGAGACGAGCATCGGGCTGACCTCGGGTCTGGCGTTGGCGGGTGCACTTCCGGAGCTGCCGTACGCATGCGCGCTCGGCACCGTGACCTTGCTGGACGGCGACCTGGTCGCGCCGGGTCGGTCACTGCGTCCGGTCGACGGGCATCTGCCCGTCGCGCCGACGCCCGCCGCTCCGGTGCCGGACCTCGTCAGGCGGTTCGCCGTGACCGACCCCGAACGGGTCGACGTGTGGCGCAGGCGGCTGCGGTCGGCTCGGGCCACCGCCTGACTACGTCGACTTCGCCTTGGCGTTCAAGTGGTTGTCGGCGATCCATTGGGCGGCCTTCTTCACCAGTCCGGACTGTGGGTAGCGAACGTGTGAGGTGAAGTCCTTGCCCAGGGAGCAGATCGGGTCGTTGGTGTTGCACATGTCCGCGGTCTTGGGTCCGTAGAGAGCGCTCAGCGTGGTCAGCGGCTGACCGAGGCGCGCCGACGGGTTGCCAAAGACGGCGACCGCACTGACGTGATCGGTCATCGCCGCCGGCAACGGGGCCCTGAAGCCGAGGCCGGTGATGGGGGACGTGGTGACGACGTCCATGACGGCCGCACCTTGCGAGTATCCGCCGAGGACGATCTTGGTCTTGGGACAGTTCTTGGCGGTCGACTGCACGCGGGCGCTGGCGTCGTTGGCGCCGTCGGCCACCCCGAGGAAATCGTAGGAGGCGGGGTACTTCACGGCGTAGGAGCGGATCGACTTGCCCTTGACCAGCGGTTTGAGCGAATCGACAAGGGCTTGGCCGACGACGCCGATGCCCGGGGGTTCGTCGGTGCCCCGGGCGAACACCACCTCGATGTCCGCGCAGTCGGCGGCAGCGGCGGACGGCGGGTTGGTCAGCGTGACGGTGGACAGCGCGACGGCCGCGGCGACCGTCATGGCCGCGCGCGTCAGCAGCGAGGTCGTCCCTTGCACGTGCACGGCCGCTCCTTGACCTGTCAGGGTTGAGTCGAAGACATCCCTGGCCTCATACCCAATTTTCACTCCCGTCACTCTGACAACAGAATACCGCGGTCGAGAGTTCCCAGCCGGTTCGCCGCGAATGTCGTCGTATACAGGCTCGACGTCGAGTGGTTCAGTTGGCGCCATGACCCCGGAAGCCCATTCCGCTCCCGACATCGCGGCGGTGGACGAACTGCGCTTCCTCGCCGACGCGATTCGACGCGTCGACGCCGCCGCCGGTGCTGCGAATTGGGACGACGGGGCGCTCGCCGCCGTGCTCGCCGATGCCAACGCCGAGCTGTCCTCGGTGCAGGCCACCATCAGCGGCGACATCGCCGTGTCCGCCGCGTCCGCCCCGTGGCGTGAGCGCGCCGACGACTACGCAAGGGGCGTGGCGCGCACGCGCGGCGTGGTGGTGCCGCCCCGGCACGCCAGCGCGGACGCGGTCTTGGCGGTGGCGCTGGCGAGGATCGCCGTCGCCGAGGCCGTCGTCGCCGTCTGCCGCGCACGTGGCGCGGACGCCGCAGGCGCCGGCTCGGGGGAGAACCGAATCGCCGTCCTACGCGGCGCGCCGCTCTCCGGGCTCGGCAAGCGCGTCGTCGCCGAAGTGAGGCACCTCGTCGCCGACAAGCCGCGCGCCGTCCTGATGCGGCTGCTGATCACCCTTGGCATCAGCCTGGCCCTGGTGAGCGTCTTCCACTTCAGCGGCATGTCGAGGTACGACGACGTGAGCCGATTGAGCCTCTACCTGTTCTCCGCGGTCGTCGGCAGCGTCGTGTGCACCAACGCGCTGTGTTTCGAGGCGCAACGGGTTCGCGACGCGATGTCGCACGGTGCCCGGCTCTGGCAGATCCTGGTGGCGAAGAACCTGGCGATGGCCTTGCTGATCACCGTCGCCGCCCTTCCCGTCGTCGTCTTCCTCACCGTGGCCAGCGAAGGCAACCCGGTAGCCCTCGTCGACCAGCTGGTCACCATGGTGTTCATCTGGCTCGGTGTCGGCAACGTGCTGTCGGTGTTGTATCCGCTTCGCCACGAACCGATTTCGGCGCGTTTGCACGACAGCACGTGGAAGCCGTACCTGTTCTCGTTCGCGCTCTCCTACGGCGTCGGCCTCAGCGTGAACCTGATGATCTTCTGGCGGTTGTGGTCGCGCCAGACCGCGGCGACCGAGCTGTCCGGTGGCGAGTGGGCGGCCTTCTTGCTCGTGCTGCTCAGTGCGTTGGCCAGTTGGGTGCTGCTCACCGTATTCGCGGTCACCTGCAGTCGTGAGCCCGGCGTCCGCCGGATTCTGTCCCGCGAGATGGTCGCCTACCGTCCGGCTCACCAGCCGTAGGGCGTCGACGCGTCATCGTGCTCCAGGCATGGCGGGTCGACGGGTTTTGGACTAACGTGCCGTGGGCAATCAGCCCGTCGCCTGTGAGCGCGATCACAGGCACCTACGAAGGGTGGCGCTCAGATGACCGACCATGTGTCCACCGAAGGCCAGACGTCGCAGCCGGATTCCCCGGACGGCGGCCTCGGCACCAGCCTCAAACCGCGCCACATCACCATGATCTCGATCGCCGGCGTCATCGGCGCCGGCCTGTTCGTGGGATCGGCCAACGCCATCAAGGAGGCCGGTCCCGCGGTTCTGATCTCCTACTTCATGGCGGGCACGCTCGTCGTCCTGGTGATGCGGATGTTGGGGGAGATGGCGACGGCCAACCCCGACACCGGTTCCTTCTCCGTCTACTCGGACCGGGCGCTGGGTGGCTGGGCGGGGTTCTCCGTCGGCTGGCTGTACTGGTGGTTCTGGGTGCTGGTCATTCCCGTCGAGGCCACCGCAGCGGCCGCGATCCTGTCTGAGCTCGTCGGCGCTCCCCAGTGGGTGTGGGCGCTCGCCGTCACGTTGTTGCTCACCGTCACCAACCTCATCAGCGTCGGCAATTACGGTGAATTCGAATTCTGGTTCGCCCTCATCAAGGTCGTCGCCATCATCGCCTTCATCGGCATCGGCGTCGCGGCGATCTTCGGGCTCATTCCTGACTCCGAGGTCAGCGGGATCAGCGCGCTGACGCAACCAGACGGGTTCATGCCCAACGGCTTTGGCGCGGTCATCGCAGGCATGTTGGTGACCATGTTCTCGTTCATGGGAACCGAGATCGTCACCATCGCCGCCGCCGAGTCGCCCGACCCGACCACCGGCATCAGCAAGGCCGTGAACTCGGTGATCTGGCGAATCTCGTTGTTCTACATCGGATCCATCTTCGTGATCGTCGCCCTGATCCCGTACGACAAGCTCGACAACGGCTCGTACCAGACCACGCTCGAGGCGATCGGCATCCCGGGGTCGAAGATCATCATGGACCTCGTCATCCTGACCGCAGTCGCGTCGTGCCTGAACTCCGCGCTCTACACCGCATCTCGGATGCTCTTCTCCCTGGGTGACCGCAGGGATGCGCCGAGGGTCGTGCGGAAGCTGACCGGCAACGGCGTGCCGTGGGTCGCCGTGCTGGCGTCGATGGTGGTGGGCTTCCTGGCGGTGGTCGGCAACTACCTGTTGCCGGAGAAGATCTTCGCCTACCTGCTGGCGACCAGTGGTGCCATCGCCCTGTTCGTCTATCTCGCGATCGCGGCCAGTCAGTTCGTCCTCGGGCGCACCATGCGCGCCAAAGGCGAGGAGGCACCGGTCAAGATGTGGCTGTTCCCGTACCTGACGATCGTGGTCATGGTGGCCATCGTCGTGGTTCTGGTGCTGATGGCGTTCGATCCCGATCAGCAGTCGGCCATCTTCCTGTCCTTGATCTCCGCGGTCTTCATCATCGGGGCAGGCGTCGTCGTCCACCGGCGTCGCGGCCACAGCCTGACGGACTCGACGCTCTAGCCCTTCTTGACCTGCAGCACCCGGTCTCGCAGACCGGTGGTTGCGGTCTCCAGTAGGCCCTTCGCGCCGCGCTTGATCAGGAACGACGGCAGCGGCACGATCGGGTCGACCGTGATGTCGAACCTCACGTGGGTGGAATCGCCCGCGGATGTCAGGGTGTAGCGCGCTTCCTGCGCTCGTTGCTGCTGGGCGCTGATCAACGTCCAGCCGACCCCGTCCGGATGGACGACGTGGGCGAGTTCCTGCTCGTCGCTGACCCCGACGATCTTGACCACCTGCCGAGATCGGCTCGGGCGTCCCTCCGCATCGCGTTCGAGGACTTCGATCTCCTGGTGAGCTGGGGACCATTCGGGCAGCGATTCCAGGTCGAACAGCACGTCGAGGATTTCGCGGGGCGTCGCCTCGATGGTGATTTCGCGTGATTCGGTAACGGCCATGGGGGCAACGTATCCGACGCAACAATGATGTTTCGAGCAGATTGGCAGGTGGTACTCACCCGCCATGAGAAAACACCTCATGACACAGATCCTCTTCGCCGGCGCCGGAGCGACGGCGATTGCCCTTGCACCGCTCGCGGGAGCGAACCCACCGCCGCCGTGTGGCGTCGAGGGCACCCCCGCGTGCGCCGTTGCCGGTCCCGATGGTGCCGCCGCAGGCGCGCCGGGGACTGGCGCGACCGCCGGTCCAGACGGCGCATCGGCCGTGGCGCCGGGTACCGGGGCCACCGCAGGTCCTGACGGCGCTGGCGTGACCGTGCCTGGCGCAGGCGCGCAGGCCGGCCCCGATGGCGTAGGCGCAGTCGTCCCCGGCGCGGGAGCGCAGGCGGGTCCCGGCGGTACCGAGGCCACCGTGCCAGGCGCGGGCGCCGCGACCAGTCCTGGCGGAGCCAGTGCGTACGTTCCTGGCGGAAGTGCCAACGCCGGTCCCGGAGGTGCGAGCTTCTGCGTTCCGAACTTCTGTGCCAACGCCGGGTAGCAACACCCGATTTTGAGCCCAAGACCCCCGAGGTGATCGACGATCGCCTCGGGGGTCTTGGGCATTCGTACCCCTGATGGACCGCTAAGTCACCACCTGTTGACATAGCCCTGGACGTCCCCTACGGTCACAAGTCATCAACTGTTGACATGTGCATCGTGAGGAGTCGGCCGTGACGCAAGCGACCTCGGGGCATTCGTTTCTGAGCGACATCGCCAGGGCGGCGATCGCCGCGCCCCGACGCTTCGTCGCGATTGCAGCGTTGGTCACCGTCGCGGCCGGAATCTTCGGCGTTCCAGTCGCCAAGACGTTGTGCGCCTGCGGTTTCGAGGATCCCACGTCGGAATCTGCGCGGGCCACGGCCCTCCTGGCCGACGAATTCGACCAGGGCGGCCCCCAGCTGATCTTCGTCGTCTCCGACCCGAACGGATACGGCAGCGACACCGCCCGTGCCATCGGCCTCGGCATCGTCGGCGAACTGGAGCGCTCGCCCGACGTCGCGACCGTCACGTCGGCGTGGACCGTCCCGGCGTCGGCGGCCACCGGACTGATCGGCGACGACGGCCGCTCCGGTCTGATCTTTGCCGGCGTGTCGGGTGACGACGTCAAGGCCCAGGAGACCGCCAGGAACCTGTCCGACTTGCTCGCCCACGACCGCGACGGCGTGACCGTCCGGTCCGGCGGAACGGCGATGCTCAACGTACAGATCACCGAGCAGTCCCAACACGACCTGATGGTGATGGAGTCGCTGGCGATACCGCTGAGCTTCGTCGTCTTGATCTGGGTGTTCGGCGGCGTTCTGGCGGCGTTGATCCCGATCGCCGTCGGCGGAATGGCGATTCTCGGTGCTCTGGCCGTACTTCGCGGCGTCACCTTCTTCACCGATGTTTCGATATTCGCCCTGAACCTCAGTGCCGCAATGGGTTTGGCCCTCGCCATCGACTACACGCTGTTGATCCTCAGCCGTTACCGCGACGAGATCGCCGACGGTGTCCCGCGTGACGAAGCCCTGGTGAAGACCATGGGGACCGCCGGCCGCACCGTGCTGTTCTCGGCGACCATCGTGGCGTTGTCGATGGCCATGATGGCGCTGTTTCCGATGCACTTCCTCAAGTCGTTCGCCTATGCGGGAGTCGCGACGGTCGCCTTCGCCGCGGCGGCCGCACTCTTGGTCACCCCTGCGGTCATCGTGTTGCTCGGAGACCGCTTGAACGCGTGGAAGATTCGTGGGCCGTTTCGTCGGTCCACCGCGGCGCACCGCTCCGTCGGCCAACCATTCCTCTACCGGTGGACCAAGGGCGTCATGCGCCATGCCGTACCGATCGGCGTCGCCGTCGTCGGGGTGATGCTGTTGCTCGGCGCGCCGTTCCTCGGGGTCGAGTGGGGCTTCCCCGACGACAGGGTGCTACCGGCGTCGGCGTCGGCACATCAGGTCGGCAACCACCTTCGCGAGGCCTTCGTCGACGACTCGGCCACTGCGGTCACCGTCGTCGTGCCCGACGCGAAGGACCTCGTTGCTGCGGACTTCGCCCGCTACGCCGCCGACCTGGCCCGCGTGACTGACGTCACGCACGTGTCCCCGCCGACCCAGGCCGACGGGAGCGCCTTCCTGACGGTGTACAGCGCCGCACCGCTGTTCTCCGACGGTTCGCAGGCTCAGCTGGACCGCCTGCACGAGGTGCCGGGTCCCAGTGGCCGAGGGGTTCTGCTGACCGGCACCGCGCAGACCAACGCCGACAGCGTCCACGCCATCACCTCGCGGCTGCCCCTCGTGCTCGGGTTGATCGCGGCGATCATGTTCGTGGTGCTGTTCTTGCTCACCGGCAGCGTGGCGATCCCTGTGAAGGCGTTGCTGCTCAACGCGTTGTCTCTGACGGCGGCCTTCGGCGCAATGGTCTGGATCTTCCAGGATGGCCACCTCGGCGGGCTCGGAACGACGACGACCGGGACGCTTGTCGCCAACATCCCGGTGTTGTTGTTCTGCATCGCCTTTGGGTTGTCGATGGACTACGAGGTGTTCCTCGTCTCGCGCATTCGCGAGTTCTGGCTGGAATCCGGCGGGGCTGGCGACGCGGGTGACGCGCGGGCCAGGAGCGACGAGAGCGTGGCGCTCGGCATCTCCCGTACCGGTCGAGTCGTGACCGCCGCAGCGGTGGTGATGTCGATTTCGTTCGCGGCGCTCATCGCCGCCGAGGTGTCGTTCATGCGGATGTTCGGGCTGGGCCTCACCCTCGCCATCCTCACCGACGCCACGCTGGTGCGGATGGTTCTCGTGCCGGCGTTCATGCGCATGATGGGCGAGTGGAACTGGTGGTCACCACGGTGGCTCACGCGGCTCCACGACCGCTTCGGCCTCGACGACGGTCACGGTGCCCGCCCCGATGCCCCGACGCCACACCACCAACATCACGTCGGAGCGACCACCGTCGCCAGCTCCGTTCATCTGACCCGTGAACCATTCGGTCCCGGGTGTCGTGTCTAGGAAGAAGGAGGGCGCCATGACTGTGATCGCCGCCGTACGGGGAGAACTCCCAACGAACCGCTATACCCAGGCCGAGGTGACTGAGGCGCTGCTGGCCATTCCCGGCTATGCGGAGTACGCCGAGCCCATTCGGAAGCTGCATCGGAGCGCGAAGGTCGACAGCAGGCACATGGTGCTCTCGCTGGAGGAGTACGCCACGCTCGACGACTTCGGCACGGCCAACGACATCTTCATCGAACACGCCGTCGAGCTCGGCTGCGCAGCGGTGTTGGGCGCACTCGACGACGCCGGCCTCGAGCCGGCGGACGTCGACGTCATCTACTCGACGACCGTCACCGGCCTCGCAGTGCCGACGCTCGACGCCCGCATCGCCGCCCGGATCGGCCTGCGGCCAGACGTGCGGCGAGTGCCGATGTTCGGGCTCGGCTGCGTCGCGGGCGCGGCCGGCGTGGCACGCTTGCACGACTACCTGCGGGGTGCGCCCGACGACGTCGCCGTGCTGGTCGCCGTGGAACTGTGCTCGCTGGTGCCCAAGCGAAACCCGTCGATGGCGACCGTCGTGGGCAGCAGCTTGTTCGGCGACGGGGCGGCCGCCGTGGTCGCCGTGGGCGACCGCCGCGCCAAGGGCATGGTCGCCTCGGGGCCGGAGGTGCTCGACTCGCGGAGTCACCTGTACCCCGATTCGGAACGCACCATGGGCTGGGACGTCGACTCGACCGGTTTCCGCTTGGTGCTCTCGCCTGACGTTCCCCAGGTGGTCGAACGCTACCTCGGTGACGACGTCACCGAATTCCTTGCCACACATGACAAGACGATCGAGGACGTCGGTACCTGGGTGAGTCACCCCGGCGGTCCCAAGGTCATCGAGGCCATCACCGCCACCCTCGGCCTGTCCGACGACGCGCTCGAGCTGACATGGCGTTCGCTGGCGGAGGTGGGCAACCTGTCCTCGGCGTCGGTGCTGCACGTGCTGCGCGACACCATCGCCAAGCGTCCCGAGCCGGGAACGTCAGGTCTGATGATGGCCATGGGTCCGGGTTTCTGCTCGGAGCTCGTCCTGCTGCGGTGGAGGTGACCCGATGACCTGGTACGTGCTGCTGATCGTCGTCGTCGGCGTCGAGCGGATCGCCGAACTCGTCGTCTCCAAGCGAAACTTGGCCTGGAGTAAGGCCAACGGCGGCACCGAATTCGGGGCCGCGCACTATCCCACGATGGTCGTCCTGCACGTCGGCCTTCTGGTGGGCTGCCTCGTCGAGCCGCTCGTCCTGCATCGACCGTTCATCCCCGCCCTCGGCTGGCCCATGCTGGCCGTCGTGGTCGCGGCCCAGGTGCTGCGGTGGTGGTGCATCACCACCCTCGGATCGCAGTGGAACACCAGGGTGGTCGTCATCCCGGGGGCCGACCGCGTCACCGGCGGCCCATACCGCCTCATCCCGCACCCGAACTACGTCGCCGTGGTGACCGAGGGTGTCGCGCTGCCGCTGGTGCACAGTTCCTGGATCACCGCGGTGGTCTTCACCGTGCTCAACGCGGCGCTGCTGCGGACGCGGATCAAGGTGGAGAACGCCGCGCTCGCGAGCCTGTCGTGATCGACCTCTTGGTGGGCGGCGGCGGACCCGCGGGTCTGGCCACCGCGCTGTACGCGGCACAGGCCGGGCTCGAGGTCGTCGTGGTGGAGCGGCGAACGGGCGACCTCGACAAGGCCTGCGGCGAGGGCATGATGCCGCACACCCTCGCGCACCTGGCCCATCTCGGGGTCGACCCGAAAGGCCGGGCGCTGCATGGGATCAGCTATCTGGGTGGTGGCCGTCGCGTCGACGCGACCTTCCGGGCGGGCACCGGTCTCGGCGTGCGCAGGACGGTACTTCACGCCGCCCTGCGGGACGCGGCCGACGACGCCGGGGTCCGGTTCGTCCACCAGGACGTCGGGCCGGTGACGCAGGACGACTCGTCGGTCCGCGTTGGAGATCTCAGGGCCAGATACCTGGCGGCTGCGGACGGGTTGCACTCGCCCGTTCGGCGCTCGCTCGGCCTCGAGAAGGCCAGTCCTGGGCCGCGTCGGTGGGGGATTCGGCGGCACGTCCAGATCGCGCCGTGGACGGACTCCGTCGAGGTGCACTGGGCGCGTGGCGCGGAGGCCTACGTGACGCCGGTCGCCGACGACTGTGTCGGCATCGCGATCCTCAGTTCCACCCGCGGCGGATTCGACAGCCACTTCGACGAGTTTCCCCTGCTGCGGGAGCGGGTCGACGGGCACGCCCACGGGCCGGATCGGGCGGCTGGTCCGCTACGGCAGTCGGCCCGCAGTCGGACGGCGGGCCGGGTGATGTTGGTCGGCGACGCGGCCGGCTACGTCGACGCGCTGACGGGCGAGGGCATGGGGCTCGCGTTCGGCGCCGCACGGCAATTGGTGAACTGCGTGGTTGCGGACAGGCCCGCCGACTACGACCGGCAGTGGCGACGGGTGACCCGGCGCTACCGGTTGTTGACGGCGGGGCTGGTGCGGGCCGGCGGCGTGCCGACGGTGCGGGCCCGCATCGTGCCCGCGGCGACGGCCCTGCCGCGGGTCTTTGCCATGGCGGTCAACCAGCTTGCGTACTGACCAGCGTGACGCCGCCAAGCGCCTACCCGACCCCACGAGTCGGCGCTGGGCTTGGCAGACTGTTCCCATGGCACAGATAACGCTAGGCGGAAATCCCATCAACACGGTCGGCGAGCTTCCCGCGGTCGGATCGCCCGCGCCCGGATTCACCCTGACCGGCACCGACATGGGTGCCGTCACGAATGACCAGTTCAGCGGAAAGCCGTTGCTGCTCAACATCTTCCCGTCGGTCGACACCCCCGTGTGCGCCATGAGCGTGCGGACGTTCAACGAGCGGGCCGCCGCGACCGGTGTCGCGGTGCTGTGCGTGTCCAACGACCTGCCGTTCGCGCAGAAGCGCTTCTGCGGCGCCGAGGGCATCGAGAACGTCACCACGGCCTCGGGTTTCCGGGACAGCAGTTTCGGTACGGACTTCGGCATCACCATGGCCGACGGCGCCTTCGCCGGGCTGCTCGGCCGGGCCGTCGTGGTGGTCGGTGCCGACGGCAACGTCGTGTACTCCGAGCTGGTGCCCGAGGTCGGGCAGGAGCCGAACTACGACGCGGCGCTCGCAGCGCTGAGCTGACTAACCCACGCTCGCCGAGCGTGAACTCGTTGGTCATGTTCGACGGAAATGACGCCAACGAGTTCACTCTCGGCGGGGACTAGGCCCTAGATGGGCCACTGCTCGCGGCGGTGGGCGGCGTCGAAGAACATCCACTCGTAGCGTGCCGTCGCCGCGAAGTGCGCCCTGGCGACGGCCTCCTCCGCCGGGTTGAGCGCCCGCCCGACCTCGTCGGTCAGCGCCAGCACCTGTGCGACGGCGGCGGCGAACTCCTCGCCGCCGTAGCTGTCGATCCAGCTCTGATAGCGGGAATCGGGGGAGCCGCGCTCGAGCAGGGCGGCGCCGACGCGTTCGTAGATCCAGTAGCACGGCAGGATCGCGGCCAGGCCCTCGGCGAAACCTCCTCCGTACGCGGTGGCCAACAGATAGCTGGTGTACGCCCGCGTGGTGGGCATGACCTCCTCGTCGATCGCCGAGGCGGGCAATCCGAGCGCGGGTAGCAGGGTTCCGTGCAAGCCGAGTTCGACGTCGAGCACGTCGGCGGCATGTCGGGCGAACATCGCGGTGTCGGTCAGAGTGGGTGCCTTGGCGCCGACGACGGCCAATGCGCGGGCGTAGTCGCGTAGGTAGTGCACGTCTTGCGCGAGGTAGTGCGCGAACACGTCGGTGTCCAGGGTTCCGTCGGTCAGTCCGGTGATGAACGGGTGGGACAGGATCGCCGCGAACGTCGGCTCGATCTCCCGCCACAGTCGTTTCGACCAAGTCTCGATGTGCGTGCTCATGGGTGCCGAACTTACCCGGGTCGTCACCGTTGGGTCACAGTATGGCGGCTCATTGGCGTTGGGGCAGTCGGCAATTGGGTTGCCGACGTTGTGGGGTAGTAGAAGTGAATTGTCGCCCCGACGTTTGTAGAGAGATGGAACCTCCGATGAGACGCATTTTCGCCTTCGTGATCAGCCTTGCCATTTTGGTGGCGACGCCGGGACTCGCGTCGGCCGACCCCTATCAGCGGCCTGCGCGCAACCAGCAGGCCGTCGACTTCGTGATCAAGCGTGCCGTCTCACAGGTCGGGGTTCCGTTCGCCTACGGCGGCGGCGACGCCAACGGTCCCACCCTCGGAAGGGGTCCCACGACCGACGCGCTCGCCACGGAGCAGCGCGCCAACATCCCCGGCACCGATCCGGGCAGCGTCTTCGGCACGGTTCCGGGTTCAACCGTCCTCGGTGCGGCACCGGCTCCTGCTCCTGCTCCCAGCGTCGTCGGTTTCGACGCCTCGGGCATCATCGTCTACGCCTTCGCCGGCGCGGGCATCAAGCTGCCCCGCTCGTCGGGTGAGCAGTACAAGGTTGCGCAGAAGGTCGCGCCGAGCCTGGCGCTGCCCGGCGACCTGGTCTTCTTCGGTCCCGACGGGACGCAGAGCGTGGCGTTGTTCGTCGGCAACGGCCAGATGCTGGAGGCCACCGACTCCGGCATCAAGGTCTCCCCGGTGCGCACCGCCAACATGACCCCGTACGTCGGTCGCATCATCGCCTGACTCGTCACGGCGGAACGCGGTCCGCGGGGGCTGACCTTCGGCTAGTTTCGTCTGGTGTCCGACCTGACGAACCGCCAGATCGTGTTGCGTCGCCGGCCCCGGGGTCTCGTCGACCCGGACGACACCGAACTGGTGGTGACTACGGCACCCCGGCCCGTCGACGGCGAGGCGCTCGTCCGGATGACCTACGTCGGCATCGACGCAGCCGCCCGGACGTGGCTCAACGACCAGCCCGGCTACCTGCCGCCGGTTCAACTGGGCGAGGTCATCAGGGCCGCCGGGATCGGCGAGGTGGTCGAGTCACGTTGTGACGCCTACTCAGTCGGCGACGTGGTGACGACGCTGTCCGGGTTCCAGGAGTACGCCATCGTGCGTGACGACGTCTTCTGTACGCCGGTGACGGGCATGGACGAGGTCGACCAGCTTGCGGTGATGTCGATCTACGGGCCGACGGGCGCCACCGCGTACTTCGGGATGAACGACATCGGACGCCCGGCGCCGGGGGAGACGGTGGTGGTCTCGGCTGCCGCGGGCGCGACCGGATCGGTGGCAGGCCAGATTGCCAAGATCGCCGGTGCCCGCGTCGTCGGCATCGCCGGCGGGCCGGAGAAGTGTCGCGCGGTCGTCGAGGACTTCGGCTTCGACGACTGCATCGACTACCGCGCGGGCAACGTGCCCGCAGCGCTAAGGGAGAAGTGCCCTCGCGGGGTGAACGTCTACTTCGACAACGTCGGCGGTCCGATCCTCGACGCCGTCCTTGGCCGCCTGGCGCCCAAGGCCAGGGTGGTGCTGTGCGGCGTCATCTCCAGTTACCTGACCGGTGAGCACCCGGGACCGGCCAACTACGTCAACATCCTGGCCAAGACGGCGACCATGCAGGGGTTCAACGCGCTCGACGAATGGGGCCGGTTCGACGAGGCCTTCGCCGCGCTGCGGGGGTGGGAGCAGCAGGGCCTGCTGGTGCACCGCGAGACCGTGTACGACGGGATCGAGTCGTGCGTCGACGCCCTCAACGGGCTGTTCACCGGTGCGAACATCGGCAAGATGCTGGTGTGCATCTCGCCGCCGTAGGAGGCGGGGTCACGCCCGGCTGGGTCGCCGACGCCGGCCGCCAGCGTGGCGATACTCACGTCTTCGACGGTGAGACAACGGCTTTGCGGTCGACCGAGCGGCCTACGATTGACGGTATGGCACGTGGTTCTCGACAGGAGTACATCGCCCCGGACGGCCTGCTGCGCATCGAGGACTGCCTCACCGCCGACGGGGCCGTCGAGCTCCCACCCGGGGTGACGCTGCCGTCGTTGATCGACCGCAACGTCGCCCACGTCGGGGAGTCCGTCGCCTACCGGTATCTGGACTTCACCGGCTCGGATGCGGGCCGGGCCGTCGAGCTGACCTGGGCCGGTCTCGGCGTTCGGCTGCGGGCCGTCGCCGCTCGGCTGCAGAGCGTCGCGGCCCGAGGAGACAGGGTGGCGATCCTTGCGCCCCAGGGGCTCGACTACGTGGTCGGTTTCTTCGCGTCGATCAAGGCGGGCAACGTCGCGGTGCCTCTGTTTGCGCCCGAGTTGCCCGGCCACGCCGAACGTCTCGACACGGCGTTGCGTGACTCGCGCCCGTCGGTCGTGCTGACCACGGTGGCGGCGCTGCAGTCCGTCGAGTCGTTCCTCGACCACCTCCCGGCCTCGTTGCGGCCCAATGTGCTTGTGCTCGAGGACATTCTGGACGCCGAGGGTGACGGATTCGATCAGGTAGAGGTCGACGTGGACGACGTGTCGCACCTGCAGTACACGTCCGGTTCGACGCGTCCACCCGTCGGGGTGGAGATCACCCACCGCGCGGTCGGCACCAACTTGATCCAGATGATCCTGTCGATCGACCTGCTGAACCGAAACACCCACGGCGTCAGCTGGTTACCGCTCTACCACGACATGGGGCTCTCCATGATCGGCTTCCCTGCGGTCTACGGCGGCCACTCGACTCTGATGTCGCCCACCGCGTTCGTCCGAAGGCCGCAACGGTGGATCAACGCGTTGTCCGACGTGTCGCGCGAAGGTCGGGTGGTGACCGCCGCACCCAACTTCGCCTACGAGTGGACGGCGCTGCGAGGACGGCCGGCGCCCGGCGACGACGTCGACCTGGCCAACGTCGTGATGATCATCGGCTCCGAGCCTGTCAGCATGGACGCCATCGCCGTGTTCAACGAGGCGTTCGCGTCGTTCGGGTTGCCTGCGACGGCGATCAAGCCGTCCTACGGCATCGCCGAGGCGACGCTCTTCATTTCGACGACGGCTCCGACGGCCGAGGCCTCGGTGCTCTACGTCGACCGCGACGAACTCGAAGCCGGTCGCGCGGTGCCAGTCGCCGCCGACGCCCCGTCCGCGGCGGCGCAGGTGTCGTCGGGTCAGGTGGCGCGCAGTCTGTGGGCGGCGGTGGTCGACCCCGACACCGCCTGCGAACTCCCCGACGGCCGAATCGGCGAAATGTGGTTGCACGGCAACAACATCGGCCGCGGCTACTGGGATCTACCGGAGGAGAGTGCGCGCACGTTCCACGCCCGGTTGGCGTCCTCGCTCGAGGCGGGCAGCCACACTGCCGGCGTGCCCGCGACGGCGGACTGGCTGCGCACCGGCGACCTCGGCTTCTACCTCTACGGCGAGCTGTACGTCACCGGTCGGATCGCCGACCGGGTGCTGGTCGACGCGCGCACGGTGTACCCGCAGCACGTCGAAGCCACCGTGGCCGACGCGTCGCCGATCGTCAGGCGCGGCTATGTCGCGGCGTTCACCGTCCCCGCAGACGACGGCGAGCGTCTCGTCGTCGTCGCCGAACGCGCGGTGGGCACCAACCGTGCCGATCCCCAGGAGGCGGTCGACGCCATCGGGACGGAGGTGCTGCGCCGCCACGATCTGGCGGTCTACGACGTGAAAGTGCTTCCCGCCGGGGCCATTCCGCGTACCACAAGTGGAAAGTTGGCCCGACGGGCGTGTCGGGCGCAGTACCTCGACGGCGCCTGGGGCTAGATCTGGCCGTGCCGCGGCGGCCGGGTGCCCGAAAGGGCATGGCGGCCGATGTGCTGAATCTTCCACCGCACCGGATCGTGCAGGGTGTGGGTGCGGGCGTCGCGCCAGTAGCGCGACAGATTGCCGCTCGCCGAGGCGCTGCGGGTGCCACCCAGCTCGAACAGGGCAGACGACGCCTCCAGTGACGCGCGCACCGCGGCGACCTTCGCCACCGCGACGGCGATCGACGCGGCCGCCGTCGTGTCCGCGGTCGGGTTCGCCCTGGCGACGTCGACCTGACGGGCCGCCTCGGCGAGCAACGCCTGAGCGCCACGCACCGTGACCACCAACTCCCCGGCGAGCGCGACGACGGTGGGGTCGTCGCCGGTCGAGTCGACCCGAGCCTCGAAGTGCGGGCGGCCCTTCGCGGCATTCCGGACGCCTTCTTCGAGTGCGCCCGTGGCGATCCCGACGTCGATGGCGGCGTGCAGCAGCTGCGCCTGGGCGCCGTAGGTGGTCGGCCCGGCGAAGATGGGGGAGAAGGGGACGACGTGCTCCTCGGGGACCCGTACGTCGTCGAGGGTGACGGTGCCCGACGCGGTGGTCCGTTGGCCCATGCCGTCCCAGTCGTCGACGATCTGCAATCCCTGCGCATCACGGGGCACGAAGGCCAATGCCTTGGGCGTGCTCGACGTCGGAGCGTCGCCGGAGCCGTCCGCGACCGACGCCCTGACGATCACCCAGTCGGCGAAGAGTGCTCCCGTGGAGTAGAACTTGCGACCGGCGAGCACGTAGTCACCGGACTTGGTCTTGGTGAGCGTGGTGGCGTCGACGTCGATCGGGTGCGGGCCGCGTTCGGATTGGGCGTTGGCGAGCAGCCCGCCGCCACGGACGACGCCGTAGAAGAAGGCCCGTTGCGACGGCGTCCCCTTCAGCCGCACGGCTTCGAGAAAGGTGAAGTGCGAGTGCGGAATTTGAGCCAGCGACGGGTCCGCATGAGCGAACGACCGAAACACCTCGGCCACGGCCTCGAAGGGGGCGTCGACCCCGCCGAATTCGGCGGGCACCGTCAAGGCCAGCAGCCCGGACTCCTTCAGCGCCCGCACCTGGTCGTGCGGTAGGGAGCGTTCGGAGTCGCGAACACTGGCCTCGGCGCCGAACTCGACCGAGAGGCGATGCGCCAGCGCCACCGCGTCGGCGGCGGTGGTGACGCCCTCCGTCGCGGCTGGTGCACTCACCGCGAGGTGCCCAGGAAGGGAACCGAGGTGGGAGTCGAGTCGATCCGCCCGGCGTCGAACAGCCCACGCTCACGCAGCACCGGGACGACGCCCTCGCCGAACCAGTACAGCTCCTCGAGGTGGGGATAGCCGGAGAAGATGAACTCGTCGATGCCGATCTCGGCGTATTCGGCGATCCGGTCGGCGACCTCGACGTGACTGCCCACCAGAGCGGTGCCCGCCCCGCCGCGGACCAAGCCGACGCCCGCCCACAGGTTGGGTGCGATCTCCAGGCTGCGGGCGTCGTTCCAGGACCCGTTGGCGCGGCCGGCTTCGTGAAGGGCGAGCATGCGCTTCTGGCCTTCGGACTGGCTGCGGCTCAGCCCAGCTTGGGCCTTGCGCACCGTCTCTTCGTCGAGCGCGTCGACGAACTTGCCTGCCTGCGCCCACGCCTCGTCGGCGGTGTCGCGCGAAATGGTGTGCAACCGAATGCCGAAGCGCACCGTGCGACCCTCGTCGGCGGCCTCCTTGCGGATCCACTCGATCTTCTCCCGCACCGCTTCGGGCGGCTCGCCCCAGGTCAGGTAGACGTCGGCATGCTTGGCGGCCACCGGCCCCGCGGCCTTCGAGCTACCGCCAAAGTACAACGGCGGCACCGGGTTCGGCGGTAGCGCCAGCGCGGCGTCCTCCACCTGGATGTGCTTGCCGTCCAGCGTCACGGTCTCGCCCGCCCACAGCCGGCGCACCACGTCGAGGAACTCGTCGCACCGCTCGTAGCGCGCGTCCTTGTCGAGGAAGTCCCCGAACGACCGTTGTTCGTGGGCTTCGCCGCCGACGACGACGTTGAGCAACAGTCGACCGGGGGCGTGCCTGGCGAACGTGGCCGCCATCTGAGCCGAGAGGGTGGGGCTGACGAGGCCGGGACGGAACGCGACCAGGAACGCCAACGACGTGGTCTCCCTGGCCAGCAGCGCGGCGGTGATGAAGGCGTCCTCACACCACGCGCCGGTGGGGATGAGCGCGCCGGTGAACCCGAACGACTCGGCGGCGCGGACGATCGAGCCGAGGTAGTCGATCGAGGCGTCGCGGTCGCTGTGGGCCGATCCGGCGGGCGTGCCGTGACCGCCGCCGACGATCAGTCGGCTGTCGCCGTAGGTGGGAAGGAACCAGTGAAGCTTGACGGGCATGGCGAGACTCCTAGCGGCTGGCCGTCGGCTGCGAGGCCGTCGACGACGATGATGAGGGCTTGGTGGACGGTCGTTCGATTATCGTCGACGACGGCCCGCCCACCCGGTACCGGGATCCGCGATGTTCGTCGGGGAGGCGGTCGCCGCGGCCAAACAGCTTGTTGCGCAACGTGCCAGGCGCGTACTCCGATTGGTAGGCCCCGCGCGCGGTCAACACCGGCACCACGTGGTCGACGAAGTCGGCGAACGTTCCCGGCGTGATGGCGTAGGCCAGGTTGAAGCCGTCGACGTCGGTTTCGGCGACCCACTCCTGCAACACGTCGGCGACGCGTTCACCCGAGCCGACGATCAGCGGGCCGATGCCGCCGATCTTGCCCCAGTTTGCAATGTCTCGGACCGCCCATTCGCCGCCGTCCGGGTCAGCCGACTGGAAGGCCTTGACCGCCGACAGGATGGCGTTGGAGTCGACGTTGCCGATCGGTTCGTCGAGTCCGTAGCTGGCCAGGTCGACGCCCATCCAGCCGGACATGAACACCAGGGCGCCCTCGGGGTCGCCGTAGGAGAGGTACTCGGCGTGCTTGGCCCGGGCTTCCTCGTCGGTCTCGGCGGTGATGACCGTGGACAGGTTGTAGATCTTCGCCGCGTAGGGATCTCGGCCTGCCAGTTCCAGCTCCCGGCGAATCGTCGTCACGGTCTCGCGAAGGATCGCCTTCGTCGGGGCCGCGGTGAAGATGGCCTCGGCGTTCTCGGCGGCGAACCGAACGCCGCGCGGTGAGGCTCCGGCCTGAAACATGACGGGTGTCCGCTGCGGTGACGGTTCGGAGAGGTGGATTCCCGGCACGGTGAAATGCGTTCCGGCATGGCCGATGTGGTGCACCTTGTCGGGATCGGTGAAGACGCCGCGTTCACGGTCGCGGATGACGGCGTCGTCCTCCCAGGACCCTTCCCACAGCTTGTAGAGGACCTCGAGGTACTCGTCGGCGTGGTCGTAGCGGGCGTCGTGGGCCGGTTGGTCGGTCTGCCCCATGTTGCGGGCAGCCGATGGCAGGTATCCGGTGACGACATTCCAGCCGACCCGGCCCTTGGTGAGGTGGTCGAGCGTCGACACGCGCCTGGCGAACGGGTACGGGTGCTCGAACCCCGTTCCGGTCGTGATGCCGAAGCCGAGGTGCTCGGTGACCAACGCCATCGCGGACACCAGCAGCAGTGGGTCGTTGACCGGAACCTGGGCGGCTTGGCGGATCGCGGCCTCGTCGCTGGCGCCGTAGACGTCATAGGTGCCGAGGACGTCGGCGATGAACAGCCCGTCGAACCGACCTCGCTCGAGGAGTCGGGCGAGGTCGGCCCAGTAGGACAGGTCCTTGTACTCGGAGGACCTGTCCTGTGGGTGCCTCCAGAGGCCGGGCGACTGATGGGCGACGCAGTTCATGTCGAACGCGTTGAAACGGATCGGTCGGGTCACTGGCTCGAGTTTGGCGACCGGATCCCGCGACGTCACTGCTTTGCGTCAGGGCGATTCGAAGGTGGCTACACGCAGAACGGGCCGATGCAGATGCCGCCGTTGGGTTCCCAACCGCCGTTCCAGCCTCCGGGGATGGGTCCTCCACCCTGGTAGTAGGGCGGAGGTGGCGGCGGACCCCAGCCGACGGGACCTGGACCCCAGGCAGGCGGTGGTGGCGGACCCCAGGGTGCGGGTGGGGGAGGCGGGCCCCAGTGGGCGGGGATGGGTACCCCGCCGGGGCCGGGAGCGGCACTGGCCACCCCACTGCTGACGCCCAGGGCGGCGGCGGCGAGTCCGCCGGCCATGGCAATTCCGGCGACGATCTTCGTGGACTTCATCGACATTCGGTCCTTCCGGGTTCGGCGCTGGGCGGAATGTTCCGCCTAGCAACACACCCGTCATGGTAGTTAGCCATGTTCAGTACCAGCTGTGAGCTCCGTCAGCATCCGCTTTGCGGCGCCGACGGCCGGGCGACTATCCGCCGCCGAGGCTCTTCTGAAGAGCGATGCACTTGCCGTAGTTCTCGGGGGTGCACGGGATGCCCTGCACCGATCCGTACCCGTTGAAGTTGGGGTCGACGACAGGGCCGGTGGCGGACGCCTGCGGCGGGACGACGACGCCCGGAGCGCCGAATCCACCTGCCTGGCCCGGGGAGCAGACTCCCTCGAACCGGGTTGGCACGGTGCCGAACGGGCAGTCCTTGGCCACTGCCGGGGAGGCGGCAACCAGGGGCGCGGCAACGAACGCGGCGGCACAGCCGAAGACAAAGATTCCGCGTCTGACGTTGATCATTTTGCTCCAAACGGTTAGCCCGACTCGCGTTAGCTTAGCCTGACCGCTTCCCGTGCGGGGCCCGTGTGGGTGAGGTGGATGCGGGTTCGGGTCGGTAATGCGCTGGAGGGCGTCATCTCTTGTTGACGTTCGTCATCGTTTGGTGACGATCCGCAGCTGATTGTCACCTCCGGGCGGGCGGGCGGCCTCACCTACGATGTCGGGATGCCTGAGCGCCCCTTCGCACTCGTCCGTCGACCAGCGGAGACCCTGGCCGACGGCATCGTCACCTTCATCGAGCGTCATCCCGTCGACCTCGAGCTGGCCAAGCGCCAATGGGACGGTTACGTGGCGGCACTTCACCGCAGCGGATGGCCGACCGTGGTGATCGACGGCGACGACGCCATGCCCGACTGCGTCTTCGTCGAGGACGTCGTGGTGATGTTCGGAGACCTTGCGGTGGTGACCAATCCACGTCAGCCGACGCGCAATCCCGAGACGACGGCGGTGCGGCGCACCCTCGACGACCTGGGCCTCGAGTCGACCTCGATCACCGAGGGAACCCTCGACGGCGGTGACGTCCTCAAGGTGGGTTCCCAGGTGTACGTCGGTCTCAGCGGCACCACCAGTGCCTCGGCGATCGACCAGTTGGCGCGCATCCTGGCTCCGAGGGGCTACACCGTGACCGCGGTGCCGCTGACCAAGGCGTTGCATCTGAAGAGTGCGGTCACCGCGCTACCCGACGGCACGATCATCGGCTACGAGCCCGTCGTGGACGACCCCGACGTCTTCGAGTCGTTCCTAGCCGTTCCCGAGGAACCCGGCGCGCACGTGGTCGTCCTCGACGACGACCTGCTGTTGATGAGCTCCGCTGCGCCGGAGACGGCCGCGTTGTTCACCGACCGCGGCTATCGGCTGGAACGCGTGGACGTCTCGGAGTACGAGAAGTTGGAGGGCTGCGTGACCTGCCTGAGCGTGCGGGTCCGCTGATCGTGACGTTCGCCTGATGTTCCTCGTCATCCTCGGCGCGGTTCTCGCGTCGATGCACTTCTTCGTCTGGGCACGGTTGGTGAAGGACACCACCCGTCCCGGCCGGGCCCGCTGGATTTTGTCGGGACTCGTCGTGGCGATGGCCGTCCTGCTGATGGCGACGTTGGGCCTCCGTGGTGTGGTTCCCCCGGAGATCGCCTGGCCGGGCTACCTCTGGTTCGCCCTCGTCGCGTACCTGTTCATGGTGTTGCTCGTGCTGGAGCCGGTCCGCTGGGCGCTGCGACGACGGATCCGGCGGCGACCGGCAGCGCCCGAGCCGGCAGCTGAGACCACGGCCCCTGAGACCACGGCTTCTGAGACAACGGCGGAACCGGACGCGGTGAATCGGCGACTGTTCCTGGCCAGGGCCAGTGCGGTGGCGGCGGGCGCCGTCTCGGTCGGCGTGGTCGGAGTCGGTGCGACGACGGCGCTGGGGCCGCCGAACGTCTTGCACGTTCCGGTGCGGTTGCGCCGACTCGATCCGGGGCTGAGCGGCTTTCGGATCGCCGTGGTGTCCGACATCCACCTGGGGCCGCTCGCGGGGCGGGCGCACACCGAACGCATCGTCCGGATGATAAACGAAACTTCCCCAGACCTGGTGGCGATCGTCGGCGACCTGGTGGACGGCACGGTGGCCGAGCTGGGTCCAGCGGCGGAACCGTTGCGCGACTTGCACTCTCGCGAGGGCACGTTCTTCGTCACCGGAAACCACGAGTACTTCGTCGACGACACGGCTTCGTGGCTGACCGAGCTCGAGCGGCTCGGCGTGCGGCCGCTCCGCAACGAGAACACGGTGATTCGGCGCGGCGGCGCGGCGTTCGACCTCGCCGGAGTCAACGACATCGCGGGCGCGGAGCGGTCGGATCCGCCCGACTTCGGCAAGGCGCTGAACGGGCGGGATTCGTCGCGGCCGACGGTTCTCCTGGCTCACCAACCGGTGCAGGTGTCCACGGCCGCCCAACACGGCGTGGACCTGCAACTGTCCGGGCACACCCACGGTGGCCAGATGTGGCCGTTCCACTACGCGGTCCGCGCGGTGCAGCCG
The DNA here is from genome assembly GCF_001426545.1 of Mycobacterium sp. Root135. Taxonomy (GTDB): domain Bacteria; phylum Actinomycetota; class Actinomycetes; order Mycobacteriales; family Mycobacteriaceae; genus Mycobacterium. Next base: position 312,179 of record NZ_LMEZ01000001.1, read on the forward strand.
TCGCTGGCGGGGTTGTCCGCCGTCGGCGACACCCAGCTGTACGTGTCCAGGGGAGCCGGGTTCTGGGGTCCGCCGGTGCGAGTCGGCGCGCCACCGGACATCAGCGTGATCTCGCTGGAGCAACAGGGCTGACCCCGCGGGCGGCTAGGGCAGAATCGTAGGCGTGACGACACCGCCGCAGGGTCCCCGGCGACCGGGCGAGCGCGGTGAACCCGCCCGCCGGGACGTGCCGCCGCGCCGCAATCCCGGCCCCCCGCGACCCGAGCCGCCGACCCAACGCTTCCGAGCGCCGCAACGCCCCGCCGACGCGGCGCCCACCGAACGGCTTCGTCCGCCGCCCCCTGCGCCGCCCGCCGACGCCGTGCCGACGGAGCGGATTCGGGTCGCGCCGCGGCCGCTGGAGCCGCCGCACCTCGGTTCGCAGGACACCCCACCTCCGGCGCCCAAGAAGCCCCGGCTCTCGTGGCTGCGTGATCCGCTGTCGCTGGCGTTGCTCGCGATCATCGTCGTCGCGGTCCTCGTCGGCGGGCTCGCCGGTGGCGAGCTCTATGCGCGGCATCGCGTCGACGCGCTCCTGGTCGAGGTCGCCGAGTGCGTCGTCAGGGACGGCGCCAGCGTGTCGTTCGGCGTCAATCCGCCGTTCCTGTGGCAGCACGTCACCGGGCACTACACCAACATCTCGGTGGTCACCGACGGCGACAACGTGCAGGACGCCAAGGGTATGAAGGCCGACGTCTCGGTGTCCGACGTCCGACTGCTCGGCACGTTGGATTCCAAGGGGACCATCGGATCGCTGGAGGCCACGTTGACGTGGACGGCGGCGGGCATCAAGGACACGGTGGCCGCGAACCTCCCCGGCGTCGGCAGCCTCGTCACCGGGGTGACCACCGATCCGTCGGCGGGGACGCTCAACCTCGAGGCGGGCGACATCACCGTGACGGCCAAGCCCGTGGTGAACGACGGTGATCTCGCCTTGCAGGTCGTCGACGTGACGGGTCCGCTGGGCAGGGACACCGTGCAGACCGCACTCGACGGGCTGACCGCGAAGCTGAACGCCCAATACCCGCTCGGGATTCACGCCGACAGTGTCGAGGTGACCCCGACCGGAGTCGTCGGGAAGTTCTCGACCCGCAACGCGTCGATTCCGCAGGACGACGCCGATCCCTGCTTCGCGAGGTTGTGACGGCAACGCCAGTCCCGTCGTGGTGAGGCCCAAGGGCGGCGCGCGGGTGACTCGCGTCGAGGGTTGTGCGATATATTGCGTTTCGCAACCCCGCGACGAGTCAGAGGAGCAGGAATGTCCATCGAGGACTTCGAGAGGTATCCGCTCACGTTCGGGCCGAGCCCGATCCACCCGCTCGACCGGCTGACCGCCCACCTCGGCGGCGCGCGAATCTGGGCCAAGCGGGAGGACTGCAACTCGGGATTGGCCTATGGCGGCAACAAGACTCGCAAGCTCGAGTACATCGTTCCCGACGTACTCGCCTCTGGCGCCGACACGTTGGTATCCATCGGCGGCTACCAGAGCAACCACACCCGCCAGGTCGCCGCCGTGGCCGCGAAGTTGGGTCTCAAAGCCCGCCTGGTGCAGGAGAAGTGGGTCGACTGGCCGGATGTGTGGAACGCCACGCGGTTGGACGAGACCGTCGGCAACATCCTGCTGTCCCGCATCATGGGGGCCGACGTGCGACTGGACCCGTCGGGGTTCGACATCGGCATCCGCTCATCCTGGGAGGACGCCTTGCGCGCGGTCACGGAGGCCGGCGGCAAGCCGTACCCGATCCCCGCGGGCGCGTCGGAGCATCCGCTGGGCGGCCTCGGCTTCGCCAACTGGGCCTACGAGGTGCAGCGCCAGGAAGCCGAACTCGGCGTCTTCTTCGACACGATCGTCGTCTGCACGGTGACGGGGTCGACCCACGCCGGAATGATTGCAGGCTTCGCCGGTCAGGACCGGCCGCGCACCGTCCTTGGAATCGACGCCTCCGCGACGCTGGAGAAGACCCGGGCTCAGGTCGCCCGAATCGCCCGCCACACCGCCGATCTCATCGGTCTCGGACGCAATCTGCGCGACGACGAGATCACCGTCCTCGAGGGCTGGGCCGGCGACCTCTACGGCATTCCCGTGCAGTCGACGATGGACGCCATCAGGCTCTCCGGCAGTCTCGAGGGCATGATCATCGACCCCGTCTACGAGGGGAAGTCGATGGCGGGTCTCGTCGACATGGTGCGCGACGGCAGGATTCCGAAGGAGTCCAACGTTCTCTACGCGCACCTGGGCGGGCAGCCCGCGCTCAACGCCTACTCGGGCTTGTTCGAGTAGCGGGCGGGGGAGTGCGCCGACGGTTGCACGCCGTGGGCGAGCCCGTTGGCGGCGTGGATGCCGGCCGCCATCTCGGACAGCAGCCGGAAGGTGCGGGTACGGCGGATCTTCTGGGTGCGAGAAACTCTCTTGTAGAACATGTTTCCACCATCGCCTGCGCGCTGGGCCTTGCACAGTGGCACTAAGGCCGTTATCCGTTAAGATAGTGACATGCATTCGGTGGCCATCCTCGCGTACGACGGCATGTCGGGTTTCGAGTCGGGCCTGGCGGCGGAGATCTTCGGGATGCACGACCTGTCCGCGGCGTTCTGTGCGGGCATCCCCACGCCCTGGTACTCGGTCAAGCTGTGCTCCGAGCAGCCGGAGGTCCGCATGTTGGGTGGCGCCACGGTGCGCACGTCGTACGGTCTTGCCGACCTGGCGGCCGCCGATACGGTCGTCATCCCCAGCGTCGGAGACACCACCAAGCCCGCCTCGCCGGCGCTGGTCGACGCGATTCGCACTGCCCACCAAGGTAATTCGCGACTGGTGTCCATCTGCTCCGGTGCTTTCGCGCTCGCCGAGGCCGGCGTGCTCGACGGCCGGACGGCCACCACCCACTGGATCTACGTCGACCTCATGCAGGAACGATTTCCCGACGTCGACGTCGACCCGACCCCGCTCTACGTCGACGGCGGCAACGTCCTCACCAGTGCGGGATGCGCGGCGGGCCTCGACCTGTGCCTCCACATCGTGCGCTCAGACCACGGTGCCCACGTCGCCAACGACGTGGCGCGACGACTGGTGATCGCGCCACACCGGGCCGGCGGCCAGGCGCAATACATCGAGTCGCCGGTACCCGAACCGAGCACCGACGGCCAGATCGCCGGCGGAATGGCTTGGGCCCTGGCCAATTTGGACTCGCCGATCACACTCGACGAGCTGGCGGCGCGGTCGTCGCTGTCGCGGCGCAGCTATCTGCGGCGCTTCGCCAAGGCGACGGGAACCACGCCCATCAAATGGCTGATCACCCAGCGCATCCAGGCGAGTCTGGCGCTGCTCGAGTCCTCGGACCTGTCGATCGAACAGATCGCGGCGCGGGTCGGGTTCGACTCGCCCGTCACGTTCCGCCACCACTTCGTCCGTGCGCTGCGGACGACGCCGAGTGAATATCGCAGTTGCTTCACCGGACGGGTGCTCGGTGCCTGACGCGCTGACCTACGCCTGGGAGACCCCGGCCGAGGGCGTGTACCGGTGCCGGCTGCCGTTCCTCGACGTCACCGTCGGGCTGGTCCGGGGGAGCAGTGCCACGCTGCTGGTCGACTGCGGGACGACGTTGGTCGAGGCGGCGGCGGTCGCGGCCGACGTCGAGGCCCTTGGTGGAGGCGCCGTCACCCACCTGGTGATGACCCACGACCACTTCGATCACATCCTTGGTTCGGCCGGCTTCCCCGACGCCGAACTGTTCGGCCCACCCGCGGTGTCGGCGGCCCTCACGACCGGGCTGGACGGCGTCCGGGCGCACGCGCTCAGCTACGGCGCCGACCCGGTGGAACTGGATCGCGCGGTCGCCGCCGTCCGGGCGCCGGACCACCGGCTGCTCGACGCCGACCTGGACCTGGGCGGTCGGGTGGTCCAGGTGAGGCATCTAGGCCCCGGTCACACCGATCACGACCTGGTCGTCGTCGTCCCTGGCCAGCCCACCGTCGTCTTTTGCGGTGACCTCGTCGAGGAGTCGGGCGACCCCTCGATCACCGACGGCTCCGACCTGGCGTCGTGGCCACGCACCCTGGACCGGCTGCTGGACCTGGGCGGCGAGGACGCGGTCTACGTGCCCGGCCACGGCGCGATGGTGGATGCTGGATTCGTGCGGAGACAGCGCGACTGGTTGGCTCACAGACGTCACACCGGTGGAACCTCGTGACGGCTGCGGCTGAGTCGGCCCGGGTAGACCGCTGGCTGTGGGCGGTCCGGCTGACGAAGACCCGACCCGACGCCGCCGCCGCGTGCCGCGGAGGGCACGTCCGCATCAACGACCGACCGGCCAAGCCGTCGACCATGGTGGTCCCCGGTGACCGGGTGCAGGCTCGGGTGGGCGAGACGACGCGCATCGTCGAGGTGGTGCGCGTCATCCAGAAGCGGGTGGGGGCTCCCGACGCCGCGACGTGCTTCCTCGACCGGACTCCCAAGCCGCCACCGACGGTCGCCATCCCGGTGGCCCTGCGCGATCGGGGCGCCGGCCGCCCGACCAAGCGGGATCGGCGACTCCTGGACAAGTGGCGCGCCAGCCAAGGGTGAGTCGGCCTCGGTCGCGATGTCGGGTCGCGCGCGGCCGATATATGGGACGATGGCCGGGCGTCAGCAGAGAGGACACCCGGTTACATGACTGAACGACGTCGCACCACGGCCGTGAACGCCGCGAAGATCGCCTGTGCGGGGATGTTCCTCGCCGGCGGTGCGCTGAGCATGGCAGGCCAGGCCGCCGCCGATCCGGAGGTGCCCTTCACGCCGGTGCCGGGAGTTCCCGCCGCGCCAGCGCCTGACCAGCAGATCGTCGCGGGTGGCGACGCCCCGCCCGCCCCGCCGCCCGTCGGCGCGCCGGTGGTGCCCGAGATCTCCAACCAGCAGTACGGCTCGGGATCGGGCCCGCTGGGCTTCATCAGGGATGCCTGGCACCAGGCAAAGGACCCGTACGGCGTGGGGGATTCGCCAGACGGCATGCCCGTCGGTGCGCCGCCTCCCCCGGGGGCAGGTCCGCCACCGCCGCTGCCGCCAGGATTCAAGTCGCTGCAATTCCCCGAGTCCGAGACGGCCCCGGTTCAGGCGGCCCCGAACTCCGGTGGGCCGGCACTCCCGCCCGGGTACTACCCGCTCAACGGTCCGCCGCCACCGGCGCCCGTCGATCCGGCGGCGCCGCCGACGATCGTCCCCGCCCCTCCGGGCTAGCGGCTCAGCGTCGCCACGCCGACCCGAGCGGCGATTGCGTCCGAGGAGTCAGCGGCTCGGCGAGGAGTACCGGTGCCTGCGCCATGAATCGTGGTGTGTGACCGCGGTGTTCGTCTGCGGCGTGCACGGTGAACGGATGCACCACGTACATGTCGCCGGGTCGGCCCGTCGCCGCGACGTCCTCTCGGCTGGCACTGGCGCTGGCGACCAGCGGCCCGCACTCGTAGGCGTCGATCGACTTCTCGTCGAGGATCGCGGCGACGTCGCGGTGCGAACCCACCCGAATCCTGGTGGGTGCATCGTGGGGACCCACCTCGGACAGAATCGTCAACAGCAACACCGTGTGGGGGCGACCGCTGACCGCCCACGTGCCGTCCGGCAGCGGGGTGTTGAGGTCGACGTGCCACCCGCGGTCGTCGACGACGGGGCGCACCGGGAACCGGATGGGTATGTTGCCCAACGATCCGCGCGGCAGCCAGCCACCAACTCCGCATATTGCGTCGAGGGTGTCGGCCAGTTTGCGGCTGCGGGTCAGGACGCCGAACGGACCGTCACCGCGCACATCGGCGGCCCACACCACCGGCTCAGTCCACGACTCCGGCTGGTCCGGCGACATGGGAATCCGGGTCCACAGCTCGCGCTGGGCCGCCTCGGCGACCTCGCGCGGCGCCGCCGCCTCGATCTTGACGTAGCCGTTCTCGGCGAAGTCGTCGACGTCCATTACCCAAGCGTCGCGGGTCGAGTACCGCTGGCGCCAACGGTTTTACGGAGCCGGGGGACGCTTGGTGGTCGTGCGGTGCTTGCATCCCGGCCAGCAACACGGACGGCGCTTGCCCTCCTCGAGCTCCTCCTGGGTGCGACGGATGCGACGCTCCCTGGTCTTGTCCTGTTTGGCGTCCTCGACCCAGCAGATGAATTCGTTGCGCGCGAGCGGCGTGATGTCCTGCCACGCAATCAGAGCCGTGTCGTTGGCGACCAGTGCGTTGCGTAGGTCGGCGGGCAGTTCGTGCACCACTCCGCCGGGTACGTTCTGGCTCATGATGTCGGGTCCTCAACAGGGGCGGACGGCTGGGTCAACCGACAAGTTACACCGACCTCACCAGTCCCGGTGAGGCGCAACTCAATCCATGGTGTAGCGACTGACGGCCTCCGCGCGGATGATCAGCCGAACCTGGTCCTGGGCCAGGATGTCGGCGAGGTCGGCTGCCCGGACGGGGTCGTCGAGGTCCCAGTAGCGGGCGGCGAGCCGCGCGGCCAGTTCTTTGGCGCCGTCGGCCGCCACCTCGGTGTGGCCGGCGATCGCCACCCAGCGCTCGCGTTCGCCGACCGGTGCTGCGACGACGAGCGAGGCGCGCGGGTCGCGGCGCAGGCGCCGGACCTTGGCGGTGTCGGGGCCCGTGAACAATTCGACGGTGCCGTGGTCGGTCGCCTCGAACCAGACGGGCCTGGGTTGCGGTGGCTGCGGGCCCGCGGCGACGGTCAGGAATCCGAACAGCGGTCGTCGCAGGAACTGCAGGTCGTCCTCGGTCAGTGAGGTGGTGCCGTCGCTCATCGTTGCCACGCTCCCGCCGCGGCGGTTCGCACGACGTAGTCCTCGAAGCTGCGAGGCTGCCTGCCCAGCACGGCGGCGACGTCGTCGGTCGTGGCGGCGATCAGCCCGCCTGCCATGAGCTCGAACATGTCGGCGACGGAGCGGGCCTCCTGTTCGCTCAAGCCCTGCTCGACCGCGGCGGCGATGTACTCCGCCGTCGACACCTGCTTGTAGGTGATGGGCAGTCCCGACGCGCGGGAGATCTGCTCGACCGCCTCGCCGAACGTGAGGCCACGCGGGCCGGTCAGCTCGTAGGTTCGTCCGGCGTGGTCGCCGGGTCGGGTCAGGACCGCGGCGGCCACGGCGGCGACGTCCTCGACGTCGATGAACGGCTCTGGCACCTCACCGGCGGGGAGCGCCAGCTCGCCGGCGACCAGCGGCGCGTGGAAGACGTCCTCGTCGAAGTTCTGCTGAAAGTTCGACGCCCGCACGATGGTCCACTCCAACGACCCGCCGCGAACCGCGTCCTCGGCGGAGCGCGTGTCCCGCCCGAACGGGGAGTCGCCCCAGGTGTCGGCACCACGACCCGAGAGCAGTACCAGTCTGCGCACTCCGGCCGCCTCGGCCGCGGCGACGAAGTCGTCCGCCGCCCCCACCCGGCCGGGGGCGATCAGGTAGACGGCGGTGATTCCTCGAAGCGCGGCGTCCCAGGTGTCGGGTTCGGTCCAGTCGAACCGGACCTGGCTGGATCGCGAGGCGGTGCGGACGGGGGTACCCGCGAGGCGTAAGCGGGCGGCGACGCGTCGGCCGGTCTTGCCGGTGGCGCCGAGGACCAGGGTGTTGTCAGTGCTCATGACGTCCATTCAACGCAGGCCCGTTGGACGAAGCCATGGGTGATCGGCCGAATTGCATGTGTAATCGTCTAGCTTGGCTGTCGTGAGCGTCTTCGACGACCTGATCCGCGGGGTACGGGCCAACGGCTCGTTGTTCGGCAGTTCGACACTGTCGCCGCCGTGGGCGCTGCACTTCGTCGACGGTGCGCCGCTCACCCTGTGCACCGTCCTCGGTGGATCCGGGTGGATCGTCGCCGACGGCTGTCCGCCCGAACCGCTACGCCCCTACGACACGATCGTCGTGCGGGGTCCGGCGACGTTCACCTTCGTCGACGAGGTGGGAACGACGGCGGAGCCGATCGTTTGCGGCGAGGACTGCGCGACACCCGACCAGGGCGGAACGCGGCATCGGCTCGGTTGGAGCGACGTCGACGAGGGCGTGGGTGGGACCACCCTCATCGTCGGCGCCTATCCGGTCCGCGGCGAGATCAGCCGCCCACTGTTGGACGCCCTGCCGGTGATACTGCGCGTGGATGCCGGGGGCACGGGCGACCCGGTGCTCGACCACCTCGCGGCGGAGGTGGCCGTCGACGTCCCGGGTCAGCAGGTGGTGCTGGACCGGTTGCTCGACTGGATGCTGGTGTGCACGCTGCGCGAGTGGTTCGACCGGCCGGACGGCGAGCCGCCGGCGTGGTGGGCCGCGCAGCGCGATTCGGTGGTCGGTGACGCCTTGCGTCTGCTGCATGCCGACCCGGCGGCGCCGTGGACGATCGCCTCGCTGGCCGAGGGCGCGAAGGTGTCGCGGTCGACGTTGGCCAAGAGATTCGCCGACCTGGTCGGAGAACCTCCGCTGACGTACCTCACCAGGTGGCGCATGACGATCGCGGCCGACCTGCTGGTCGAGCGGGAGAAGGCCACCATCGCCGACGTCGCCCGCGAGGTGGGGTACTCGGACCCGTTTGGTTTCAGTGTGGCGTTCAAGCGGGTCCGCGGCGTCAACCCCAGCGAGTTTCGGCGAGCGCTCAGCCCGTGATGCCGAGGATCTTGATCGCGAAGACGAGCGAGTCGCCCTTCTGGATGCCGGCGCTCGGCTGTCCCTCGGGGTAGCCGTCGGCCGGGTCCATGGCCACCGCGACGGTGGACCCGACGTTCTGGCCCGCGATGGCCTTCTGGAAGCCGGGGACGACGCCGCCGAGTGGAAACTCGGCAGGCTCGCCACGCTGGTAGCTGCTGTCGAACACGCTTCCGTCGCGACCGTTGACGCCCATGTAGCAGACAGAGACCGTCGCCGTGTCGGGGACGACGGGGCCGGAGCCGGCCTGAAGGGTGTGGACCTGGGTCGCGGTGACGCTGAACGGCCCGGTCACCGTGACCTCCGGTGCAGCCGAGTCCGTCGACCCGGTGACGGCGACGGTGCCGGTCGCGCCTGGCAGCGTCCACTCGGGGGTTCCACCGGCGGCGGGGGCCGCCGACGGGCACGACGCCGCGGCGGGTGCGGCCACGGCCGACGAGGTGCTCGCGGCAGCTGAAGACGAGCCGGGTTCGGCGTCGGCGTCGGAGCCGCACGCGGCGAGCATCATGACGAGCGGCGTGGCACATGCCACGAACGCGACGGAACGGGACCCGCGAGTTGAATTCACGGTGGCCACGCTACAGAAGGGGCGCTTCGCGACGGTAGTTCACCTCAGGTGCAGCGGCACTCCGGCGTCGTCGAACACGTCCCGTACCGCGTCGAGGAACGTCGCCCGTCCGCGCATCTCGTCGCGCAGATGCCGGCGGGACAGATCGCTGTGCTGCCAGTCGAACTCGAAGGGCTCATCCTCCGGTGTGCCGAAACCGCCACGCAGACAGTCGGCCAGGGCGTCGAGGTTGTTTCCGAAGTATCCGTCGGGACCGTTGACCGCTTGACCTATTTCCCGGTAGAAGTCCTTGGGTGTCTTGATGTTTCGTCCGTCGATTCCGATGATCCGCGTCATGGCTGCCCGCCCGCGTCGGTGACCAGGCAGAAGGAGTCGTAGTGGTCGGCGGTGTAGAAGTACTCGCGGGGATCGGTCACCGGTGATCCGCCGGTGACGATGCGCCGCGTCGACCGGTTGTGCGCTCCCGGTGTGATCACCGTGTACTCCCGGTAGTAACTCCTCACCTGGTCGGGCAGGTGGCCCTCGCGGTTGCCGAACACCGCCCCGTCGTCGTGCGGAAAGGTGAAGGGGCCGTTCGAGTGGATCGCCCGAAGGGTGTCGCGGACCTCGGGCGGCAGGGTCGCCACCGGGCAGGTCCGGGCGTCCGACGCCGTCGGCGTGGCGGGCGGCGACGACGGCGCCAACGCCCAGGCGACGGCGGCGACGATCAGTCCGCACAGGACGACGAGTGCCAGCCTTCCCCGTCGGCTCACCTGCGCTCCCTCTTACGTCGGATCGTTCGTCGACTACATCATCGCCCCCTGGCGTGCCGTCGGGGGCATGCCGTGACCGGCTGGCATTCTGGGTGGGTGACGAAGGTGCGCGTCGCCGAATCGGGAGAGCTGAGTCAGAGCCAGTTGGACACCGCCGAGGCGTTGGTCCGCTCGGCGTTCGGTGACGGTTTCCGGCCGCACGATTGGTTGCACGGCGTCGACGGAGTGCACGTGGTGATCAGCGAGGGCGGCGTCCTGCTCGCGCACGCCTCGGTGGTCACCCGCACCCTGCGCCACGACGGCCGCGACTTCGAGACCGGGTACGTCGAAGCGGTCGCGGTGCACGAGGGCCATCAGGGCCGCGGCCTTGGTCGTCTGGTGATGGATCACGCCGAGTCCGTCGTCCGAGGGCGGCATGTCCTCGGGGCACTCAACGCGGTGCAGAGCGCGGTGCCGTTCTACGCCGCCCGCGGCTGGGTGCCGTGGGAGGGAGCCACTTTCGCCGACACGCCGGAGGGATTGGTCGACACCTTCGACGCCGCCGACCGGATCTTGCTGTTCACGACGCCGTCGAGTGAACGGGTTGGATTGTCGAAAGACGTTCCGCTGATTTGTGATTGGCGCGAAGGGGATCTTTGGTAGGGATCACCGGCGGAATGGCGCCAGGGCCGTCGTCTTGCGGGTCAGCTCGACGAACATCGGTTCGTGGGTCGGGTCGACCTTGACGGCCTTCCACAGCCGGTCCCGTCCCGCGGCCGAAATGGGAAGCAACGACGGGTCGCCCACCGCCGACAGCAGCGTGTCGAAGTCCTCCGCCGACGCCCGCAGCGGTCGCGGATTGGTTTCGTCGAGAGCGCGTGTGACGACGGCGGCCATCGGTCCCACCTGGAAGAGTCGCAGGGCCGTCTCGTAGTCGCCGCCGAGGACGTCGGTCAGGTCGAGTGCTTCCCGCAGCCCCACCTCGGCTGCCATGACGAAGGAGTTGGTGATGAGCTTGTAAGCGACGCCCGAACCAGCCGGTCCGACCCTTTCGACCTTGCCCAACGACGTCAGCACCGCTTCGGCGCGGTCCACTGCGGCAGGTTCGCCTCCGACCAGGAAGGTCAACGACTTCTCCCGCGCGTAGCGGACCCCGCCCACGATCGGTGCGTCGACGACCTTCACCGCGGGATCGGCGTGACGGTGCACCGCCTCCATCATCTCCGGCGTGGTCGTCGACCCGACGACGAGCAGCGCGCCCGGTCGCAAGCCGGCCAGGATGCCCTCGTCGCCGAAGTGCGCGGCCGGAATGTCCTCGGACATGACCAAACTCAGAAGTACGTCCGCACGGGTGGCGGCGTCATACGGCGACTTGGAGCGCTGCGCTCCCGCGGCCACCGCGGCGTCCAACCGGGTCGGGTTCACGTCGAACGCCGTGACTGCGTACCCGTCCGCGATGAGGTGCGGGATCAGTTCCGATCCCATGTCGCCGACGCCAACGATGCCTACCGAGATCGTCATTCTTGCCTCCATCGGAGCCGACGCTCCTATGTGCGATTGCCTACGCAGGTCGTCGTCGACCTGCTCGTCGAAAACGTAGGCGACGCCCGGCGTCTGGCGCATTACCGTCAGCAGGCATTCGCAGACGGGCGTCAGCGGGGGTACGCACTGGTGGCGAACACCGACGACAGCGGCCGCCGACCGCGGCATCATCAACGTGACAACCCTCGAGCGGAAAAGAGTCACCCGGATGAACTGGAATCAAGCCGACACCGCCGTCGTCTTCATCGACCCGCAGAACGACGTCCTGAGCCCCACCGGCATCAACTGGGGCGCGACGGGCGCCAGCGTCACCGAGAACGACACCGTCGCGCACATGCTCGCCATCTTCAAGGCGGCAAAGGCCGCGTCGTTCGGCATGTTCATCTCACCGCACTACTTCTATCCGACCGATCACCGCTGGCTGTTCAACGGCGCATTGGAAGCCGACGAATTGAGCACCGGCACCTTCGACCGGCCAGGGCCCCTGAACCTGGACGGCTTCTCGGACTCGGGCGCAGACTGGCTCGAGGAGTTCAAGCCCTACATCGAGGATCCGAACACGGTCGTCGTCAGCCCGCACAAGGTATTCGGTTCGCAGACAAACGATCTGGTTCTGCAGCTGCGCAAACGGCGAATCAACAAGGTGCTGCTGGGTGGCATGCTCGCGAACATGTGCGTCGAATCGCACCTGCGCGATCTCTTGGAGCAGGGTTTCGAGGTCTACGTGGTCCGCGACGCGGTTGCGGGACCGCGTCACCCCGAGTGGGGTGACGGCTATCAGGCCGCTCTGGTCAACTACCGCTTCCTCGCCCATGGGGTGGTCACCACCGAAGAGGTCGTCGCCGCAATGCGATCCAACATCTAGACGGCTGAGTTCAGCTCCCGTGAAAGGGGTCCGTCACGGGCACGGAGAGGGCAGGAACAGGCCCCAGCACCAACCCGGCGGGATCGGCGGCGGGGGAGCGAATCCCTGGCCTGGCGGAGGCCCGGGCGGGTTGGGTCCCTCCCAGATGTTCTTCGCGACGTTGCCCTGGCCGTGGTAGACGTACCAGTAGTCGTGGCAGACGTTTTCGTCCCAGCTCACCGGGTTCACCCGGATGTTCCCGGTGGGAACGGGTGCATCGCCGGGGCACCAGGTGAAGGGTCCGGTCGGCTGCACGTCGGCCGCCGCGACACCGGCGGACAGGCCCCGCTTTCTGCTGTGAGTGGTCGTCACGTCGTGTCCTCCCGTTCATGCGCCACGTCGGGTGGCGTCCTCGCCCAATAAGTTCACCTCGAGGCGGTTGCTACCGATCCCAAGAAGCCGCCGAGTGGGAGGCCCCAGAACGGCGGACCGGCCGCATTAGAATCGCCGCGTCGAGGGGAGGTGTCGTGTCGGTGACGGTGGACGACTATTCGTGGTGGCTGACGTGGCGACCGGCGTGGGCGGAGGCCCATTGCGTGACCCTCGTCGGCGACATCACCGCCGACGGCGTGGTCGACGCACTCCACGCCGATCCGGTGACCCACGTGCACGGCGTCGACGCACTCTACGACCACGCCGTCGCCGACTGGCCCGGTGGCTACGACCCGTCCCGAGCCGTGATCGGCGTCGCGACGCTCGACGACGGGTGGACGTTGATCGCCGAGGTCAACGGCTACGTCGGGGTGACCGAACGACTGGTCGGCCCGTTGTCGTCGGGACGAACGGTGGTGTCGCACTTCCGTAACGTCAACGCCGTCCACACCTTTCACTGGTGGCACGGCGGGCGGCTGTTGGTCGACGCCGACCTGATGTTCCCTGCAGAGCGCACCGGCACCGACCCGGACGCCATCGTCGAGCACCTCCGCGGCGTGGGCCTTCCCCTCGACGCCGACCCCGAGGAGATCGCCGCGGTCGACCTCAGCGCAGCGGGATTTGCACTTGCCCAACGCATTACCGGTGTCGCGTGTACCCCGGTTGTGTTCGAGGACAGCGAGTTCTTCGTCGCAACGGTCGACGTGCTCGACGGGTGACTCGAGTCGACAGGGTGCAATCCACCATCTAGTCGTCGCGAGTGTGGAGTTGTTGGCACCATTTCACCGAATACCGTTGCACAACTACACGTTCGGCGACCGGTGGGGAGGCGACGCTTCAGGCAGTCCGAGACAGGCGGCCGACGAAGAGGTACCCGCGGCCGCGGACGGTGCGGATGTACCGTTGCGACTCGCCGTCGTCGCCGAGCGCGCGCCGCGCCGCCATGATCCGGCTGCTCAGCGCGGCATTCCCGACGAAGCGTCCACCCCAGACGGAATCGAACAATTCGGCCCTGGTGACGAAGCGGTCATGATGTCTGACGAGTTCGGTGATCACGGCGAAGACCTGCGGCTCGACGCTGACACGTTCGTCTCCGCGCCGCAGTTCGGCGCGACGGGTGTCGAGGACGAAGTCGTCGAAGTGCCACGCGTCGGCGGGTCGGACGTCGTCGTCGTCGTTCAGGGGATCTGGCATGGCGGCTCTCCGATGTCCTCGGCAAGTGGTCTCCCGACGGGATTGGCGTAGAGGACCTCGAGCACCACGGGTTCCGCGCCGAGGTTTCTGCCGACGTGCACGTGGTCGGGGCCGCTTGGTTCCGCTATGGAGTCACCTGCCGAGTAGACCCCGTCGACGGTGCAGTCGGAGGAGTAGTGGGTGAGTGTTCCCTGCTTGACGGCACCGATCACGGTGCCGTCGTGCCAGTGCCATCCTGTACTGCCGCCGGGGGCAATCGTGATGTCGCGCAGGATGAAGTCCCGTCCGTCAGCGGACGACCGGGACAGTTCGCGTGCTTCGACGCCGCTGCTTGGCGTGGCCGTCGCGGGTGCGGTTGCCCCCACCAGCAATCCGCCGGCGGCGATCGCCGTAATCGTCACCCGGGCTTGGAGGTTCAGTCTGGTCATCTCGGCGTCAATTCCCTTCGCGCTTCCGTTGTTTGTGCGGACGGGCAGGCGGCGTAGTCGTGACTACGTACGCATGACGTCGTCCGCGTAGTCCATCCTGGGTCGTGGATGCTCCGATCTCCATCGCATGATGGGTGATGTTTAGCGACTTATTTGCGTGGATAGTGTTGTGCGACAAATCATCTCCATTTGATCTCCATGGTCTCTTCATGTAGTCGGCCTGCCGGTACGCGAGGGTTGTCGGCATGACAACCAACGAGTACGTCAGAACCCGCCAACTGAGCAGTGAAAGTGTTGTTCCAAGCCAAGATTCGGCTTCCGTCCATGTCGGATTCGGCCGGTTTCGCAGCTGGATTCAATCCCTACGCCGCCTGGGCGCCGGTCGGCCGCGGGCGCGCGCCATCCGGCCACGGCCGCACGTCCGTCGCCCCGACTTCGTCGAACGTGCGGCCATGGCGCGCGAGATGCACCGGCTATGAACCCGCGGATTCCGTTGCGCCCCTGGGTGTCCACGCCCAGTTCTGCCGCTCGTACAGCGGCCGCAGGCCACTGCGCACGAGATTGGTCAACGACGGGTTGACCTCGTCGTCGCCGGGCTTCCCCGTCTCGGCGCACACCCAGCGACAACCCGCGTTTGCGGCCTCCTTGGCGCGGGCGGCGATCAGCGCCGACTGCGCACCGCGGTTGCGATGGGTGTCCAACGTTGCCGTGGCGTTCAGAGACCCCATGGATCCGTGGACGAATAGGTTTGCCGCGGCGACCATTTCGTCGCCGTCCCAGGCTGCGAAGGGGCGAAATCCCGGGTGGGCGAGGGCTTCGGCCAGCATGTCCGACAAACCGTCCGTCGGCATGCCGAACCCGCGGAGTGCGGTCGACGCCCACAGCGGATAGTCGCCTGCGTCGACGGGCCCAATGGACAAGTCGGTGGCGTGACTCATCTGGACGTCGTCGACCGCGCCGACGAGCTTGATCCACGGCGACGTCGGGGTGAGTCCGTGACGCCCACAAATCTCGGGCCAGTCCTCCGGTAGGCGAGCCGGCGCGATCTGGATGACGGCGCCCGGCGTCTTCTCGGCGAGGTAGAAGGCGACGATTTCGTCGACGAGTTCTACGGTGACCGGTTCGGTGACCCCGAAACCCAGCGCCTTGCTCCAGTACCCGGTGACGTCATGGCGCAGCGACAGACACACGCCGCCACCGATCCGCGCGGTCTCGATGCCGAGCGCGCGCGTGATCGCGGGGGAGGCCGCCGACTCGTACTGGAACATGAACTCGGCCTCGGCCGCCTCGGCCAACGAGCCGATCTCGTCTTCACGCATGTGAACCTCACTGTGGGTCGGGCCCGCTCCGTCAGCGGACCTCTACCTGCACGATGCGCAGCGGGCGCGAAAGGTTCGATCCGAAGCCGAGGTTTCGGTGCGATGTGCGTCACACCGCCGGTCGGAGTTCGGCTCTCGGACGCGGATGGAACAGCCGAACCCGGCTGACCCGGCCCTCGTCGGTGAACAACGCCCATGCCACCCCGGGCGGGCAGTGGAACGGGTCGTGCGGCGGGTTGATCAGGTCGGATTCCCAGATCGTGACATCACGACCGGCGACCACGTTGGCGATGCGGTGCCGCACGCCGGCGGTCAGGTCGCGGTCCATGGCCCGGACGATGTAGTCGAATCCGTGGGTGTCCTTGCCCGTCGGCCACGTGATGCGCACAGCTGAACTCCACCTGGCGTTCAACTCGGACAGGAACGAGCCCCGCTGAGCGGCGTCGATGACGTTCTCGGCGTCGTCGCGCGCGGCGAGACGTGTCGCGGCGTCGTCGTGGGACAGATCCGCCGTCCTCATCAGCGCGTCGTGGAGCTTCATCCGAGCCTGACTCAGCCGGCTGCGGACCGTTCCGATTGGTATCCCGCACAGTTGCGCGATCTGTCCGTACGTCCTGACGTCGGTGAAGTACCGCAGGATCACGACCAGCCGAAGGTCGGGCGACAGCTCGTCGACGGCGTGCCACACCCAGTCCCGCATCTCGTGTTGTTCCACCAATGCGGCGGGATCCATCAGGTCGACCGATGCGAGCACGGACTCGTCGTGCGACATGGGCACGGTAACGCTGGACCGCAGGTGCATTCGGCAGGCGTTGCGAACTATCGCGTGTAGCCACGGAGCTGCCGCCTCGGGGCTTCGCAGGTCGCCGATGCGTTGCAGGGCCACCAGGGTGGCGTCCTGGACGGCATCCTGTGACTCGGGGCCCGAGCCCAGGATGCTCAGCGCCACGGCCCGCATGCCCGGCTCGTGTCGAGCCAGCAGCTGGCCGAGTGCGGGCACGTTGCCGCTCTGGGCGGCCACGACGAGCTCTGCGTCGACAGCGAGTCCGGTGCCGGCCACCATCGACGTCACCTCCTCGGGTCCTGGGCCTGTTGCATCGTTGAACCAAGGTACCGACGACAACTGGCAGTTCCCTTTGGTGCGCAGCGTCTTCGGTGGTCTGGCCGTGTCAAGCCGAAGTGGCCCCGTGATGGCGAGCGTGGTTGGGAGTCGCCGAGATGATCGCCACGCCAGGGGGGCCGCGAGTTCTTGGTCAAGTCAACTGTCCGCGTCGGCGAGTGAGTTCCCTCCGAGGCCGATGGGTTGTCGCCGGTCAGTCTGATGGTGGGGCGATGAGCTCCAACGTCGCACCGTCGGAATCGTGCAAGTAGGCAAATCGGGTTCCTTGGCGCGGCCCGTCGGACATGGTCTGCACGCTGCCCGCAACAGACCAGCCATGCCGCTCACATTCGCCGACAACGGCGTGGATGTCGCTCACCTCCACCGCAAGATGCCATGAGCCCACGTCGCAGGGGCGCGACCGTACCGTCTCGCGGTCGACCGGACCCTCATACTGCAAGAGTTCGAGGTGATGTCCGGCAAGGTTCACAACCGCAGCCCTGATTCGCGCCTGCGGCACCCCGGTCACCTCTGCCGCGAATGCCCCGCCCAAGGTGAACTGTCGCTCGAGCTGAGCGCCCAGCACCGAGCACCAGAAGCTCACGGAAGCATCGAGATCACGGACCGTGATCCCCGTATGTGCCACTGCATGCACCAAAGCCATACTTCGAGCCTAGGCGCCAGCGGCCACACCAACCTGCCACAGCCAGTGGTCGGCACTGGTTGAGCGCCTAAACATGGCCTTCCGTGCGATGGGCGTTGCCGTTTTGCGATGACAGGGTGAGTGGGCCTCGATCTGCGGGGCGCAGGCCGAGATCGAACGGACAGAATCCGATGGGCTCTCCCTATGACGCGTTGCCGAAGCTGCCGACCTTCACGTTGACGTCGCAGAGCTTCGTCGACGGCGGCCAACTGCCCACCGCACAGGTGGGCGGCATTCTGGGCGCCGGGGGAGGTGACGTGTCACCACAGTTGAGTTGGTCGGGCTTTCCCGAGGACACACGCAGCTTCACGGTCAGCGTGTTCGACCCCGACGCGCCGACCGCCTCGGGGTTCTGGCATTGGGCGGTGGCCCAGCTGCCGGTCACCGTGACCGAGCTGGCCGCCGGCGCGGGCGACGGCGACCGGATGAGTTTGCCCGCCGGGGCGGTCACGTTGGCCAACGACGCGAGCCGTCGGCGCTACGTCGGCGCGGCGCCACCCAAGAACCACGGTCCTCACCGCTACTACGTGGCCGTGCACGCCGTCGGCGTCGAGAAGTTGGACGTCACCGCGGATTCCACGCCGGCCTACCTTGGTTTCCAACTGTTCACCGCGGCCATCGCCCGCGCCGTGATCCAGGGTGTCTACGAACGGTGACTTCGCCGTCGCGGCTGTGTCGTGCCGCGAAGCCATGCGTCAGTCGGTGGCAGTCCAGGGCTCGCGGGCGAAGACTCGTTCGACGATTGGTCGGAAGAAGTCGAGCGGGCGGTGCTCGAAGTCCACGTCGAAACAGTTCTGGTCGTACTTCTCGCAGAACTCCACGCAGTCGTCGAACCATTGGTGTCCGCGGTACTTCTCGCGGGCGTCGCGCACGCCACCCATGTGAGGGGCGTAGTAGTACTGCTGAAACTCGGGGTGCACCTTGACGATCCAGGCCATTTGCTCGGATACGTAGGGCGCGATCACCGAGGCGGCGAAGGCGCCGTGGGCATGCGGTGCGTAGGTGTCACCGACGTCGTGTATCAGTGCGGCGACGACGTACCCGTCCGAACGTCCGTCGTCGACGGCTCGGGTGGCCGACTGCAGTGAGTGGTCGAGTCGGCTGATTGGGTAGGCCTGCTGACCGTCGGCGAGAGCCTCCACCAGGCTGAGGACACGGGGCACCAGCCCGGCGTTGTTCGCCTCCTCCGCGCGGTCGATGAGGGCGTAGTCCTGCGCGGTGCCCTCGGACATCGTGCGGTAGGTGGCGCGCGTCTGAGTGCTCACGGGTCGTTCCTCTCGACGAACTTCTCCGTCCACCGTAGTGCCGAAGCAGTCAGTGGCCGCGGCCTGAGACGAGGTCGGCGGCCGTGGCGATCGGCGACGTGGTGGCCCGACCGCGTAGCTCTGCCCGGTCGGCGGCGTAGTAGGCCTTGTACATGGCCTGGACGGCGATGTATCGCAGTGGCTCCGGCTCCCACTTGCGTACCCGGTGGTTCACCCACGGCAGCTCGGTGAGTGCCGACGGGGTCTTGAGGATGAGGTCACGCAGGGTGCGTCCGGCGAGGTTGGTCGACGTGACGCCGGTGCCGACGTAACCGCCTGCCCAGCCGAGCCCGGTCGACGGGTCGAGCCCCACCGTCGCCGACCAGTCCCGCGGTACCCCGAGGACACCCGACCAGACGTGCTCCACCGCCGCCCCTGCCGTCGCCGGGAAGAACCGGACGAGGATGTCACGAAGTAGCCCAACGGTTTTCGGGTCGGTAGCCCCGTCGACGTCGGTGCCCGAGCCGTATCGATAGGGCGCGCCCCGTCCGCCGATGGCGATGCGGTCGTCCGCCGTGCGCTGGGCGTACATGTAGGCGTGGGCCTGGTCGCCGAGAGTCTCGTAGCCGCTCCAACCGATGTCGGCCCAGACCTCGGCGGACAGTGGCTCCGTCACGATCAGCGAGGAGTTCATCGGCAGCCACGTGCGCCGAAGGCCGTCGATCTGGGCGGTGAATCCCTCGGTGGCCCTGACGACGGTGTCGGCGGTGACGGTGCCGGCCGCCGTGACCGCCTCGTGCGGGCGAATCTCGGAAACCCGTGTCTGCTCGTAGATCTCGACACCCAACGACTCGACGACGCGGGCCAGTCCCGCGGCGAGCTTCGCCGGGTGCAGTCTCGCGCAGTGCGGATGCCACATCGCGCCGGTCGTGCCGCGCACGTTGATCCGAGCCGTCGCCTCAGCCGCGCTGAGGAGTTCGACGTCGGTCATCGGCCAGGAGTGGGCCTCGTCGACGGCGTGCAGCAGGCGGGTCTGCTGGGCGGCGTTCGTGGCAACCGTGAACTCGCCACCCTTGACGACGTCGCACTCGATGTTCTCGTCACGGGTGACGCGGATGACCTCGTCGACCGTGTCGTTCATCGCGGTCTGTTGCCGTCCCACGGCCTCGCGGCCGTGTGACTTCAGGTAGGACCCGCGCCCACCGGTGATTTCGTTGGTCAGCCAGCCACCGTTGCGGCCC
Source organism: Mycobacterium sp. Root135 (assembly GCF_001426545.1). Lineage (GTDB taxonomy): Bacteria > Actinomycetota > Actinomycetes > Mycobacteriales > Mycobacteriaceae > Mycobacterium. The sequence goes on from NZ_LMEZ01000001.1 coordinate 332,205, forward strand.
GACGCCCCGAATCCCGCGAAGCGCTGCTCCAACACCACGATTCGCAGCTGGGGCGCCGCCTTCTTGAGGTAGTAGGCGGTCCACAGCCCGGTGTACCCGGCACCGACGATGCAGACGTCGGCCTGGGTGGAACCCGGAAGTGACGGTCGCGCCGGCTCCTGCCCGATGCTGTCCCACCAGAAGGACACCTTGCCGTTGGTCAGTGCGGTGCTCATCGACCCACCATCGCACTCGTCAGGCCTGCGGCGCCACCGCCCTCACCCGTCGGGTCGCGCCGGAGGATCAGGGCGGCGACGGCGAGGACGATCAGGGTGAGTGCGAGCATCAGCGTCGACATCGCGGCGATGTCCGGCCGCAGTGACGCCTTCAGGGACGCGAAGATGTACACCGGCCACGGTGTCGAGCCTGCGACCGACACGAAGGACGACACCACTGTGTTGTCGAGGCTCAGCGTGAACGCAAGCAGCGCACCAGAGATGACGGCGGGACGGATCAGCGGAAGCGTGATGTCGGTGAACCGCCGAAACGGTGGGGCGTACAGGTCGGCGGCGGCTTCCTCGAGGAACTCGTTCATTCCGGTCATCCGGGCCCGCACGATGAAGGTGACGACCGCGCTGGCGAACAGCGAGTTGGCGATGATGAGGCGCACCTGACCGATGTTGAAACCGGAGAAGCCCCAGTCGACGCCGAGTGTGACGAACCATGGCAGCAGCGATATCGCGCTGACGATCTCAGGCGTGACCATCACCAGACCCAGGAGGACGAGTAGTCCCGGTGCCCACCAGCCGGGGCGCCGGGTCAACGCGATGCCTGCGAAGGTGCCAAGCAGGGTGGCGACCACGGCGGTGCCCGCAGCGGTGATCAAGGAGACGGTGATCGAGTTGACGATTGCCGGGTTGTTCATTGCGGCGACGTAGGCGTCGACGCCGAACCCCTCGAACATCTGCAGGGTGCGCCCGGTGTTGAACGAGAACACCACGATGACGACGATCGGGAAGAACAGGAAGAGCAGTCCGAGCATGCCCCACACGTTCAGCAGGGCGTCGCCAGGCCTGATCCTTCGCCGGCGAACCGGTTTCGATACGGACGCGGTGTCGGTCACGCATTCTCCTTGAGCGGCAGTTTCAGAGAGGTCACGGCATTGGCGATGGCACCGACAACCTTGAGGGCGGCACCGACCACGGCGCTTGTGCCAAAGATCGCCACCATGAGCAAGACCGCCATCGCCGAACCGAGTGCCCAGTTCTGGGCACTCTGGAACTGGGCGGCCACCATCTGGCCGACCATGCTGCCGCTGGCCCCGCCGAGAACCGTCGGGGTGATGTAGTCGCCCATCAGCGGAACGAAGACCAGGAGCATTCCGGCGGTCACGCCCGGCATGGACAGTGGAATGGTGACGTGCCAGAACGTGCTCCACACCGTGCCGCCGAGGTCACGACTGGCCTCCAGCAGTTTCGGGTCGAGGCGTTCCAGCGCGACGTACAGCGGAAGGATCATCAGCGGCAGGTAGTTGTAGACCACGCCGAGCTGAACCGCGGACGAGGTGTAGAGGACGTGCAGCGGGCCGTCGGTCAGATGGGCCCATTGCAGTACCTTCGACACGAAACCCTCTGGGCTGAGCGAGATTTGCCATCCGATGGTGCGCACCAGGAAGTTGGTCCAGTAGGGGATGAGGATCAGGGCCAGCACGATGCCGCGCCACTTCGGTGCCAGTTTGACGGCCATCCAATAGGCCATCGGAAACGCGATGATCAGGCAGATGACGGTCCCCGTGACGGCGATCTTCAACGTCCGGACGAAGATCGCGAAGAAGGCCGGCGAGGCGGCCTGGCCGTAGCGGTCGAACGAGAGGACGTCGTTGGCGTGGGTGACGTAGATGCCTGGTTTGTAGCCGAAGCTGTACCAGACCACCAAGCCGAACGGCAGGATGAAGAACAGCAGCATCCACACGCTGATCGGCAGCGCCCCAAGACCTTTGGGGGAACGCAACCGCCGGCGCGCAGGCGGTACGTCGACCGTCCCGGGTGTCGGCGCCGCCCGGTCTTCCAAGGTGGTCACTTGCCCGCCGCGGCCTTGAGCTCGTCGTAGATGCCGATGATGGTGCCGTCCGCCGACGTCAACTGGCTGTAGACCAGCTTGGACATGATGGCGTCGCTGATGAACACCATGTCGGGTCGCTTGATGTTTGCCTTCATGGCCGCTTCCTGGATGCCTTCGACACCAGTGTTGTAGCCGATGTAGGTGAGTTCCTTGAGGGACACGGTCGGGTCGAGAACGTAGTTGATGAACTCGTAGGCGGCGTCCTCGTGCGGCGCGCCCTTGACGATTGCCCAGTTGTCCTGCCACAGGTTTGCACCCTCCGAGGGCCAGACCCACTTGTAGCGATCCGGTTCCGGGTTGGCGAGCATCCCGAGGCGGCCGTCGCCGTTCCAGCAATGAATCAACGCGCGGGCCGACGAGGAGATCGAGGCGTTCGTCGACGATTCGAAGGCCTGCACGTGCGGTGCGATCTTGTCGAGGATGAAGGAGCGATACGCCGCAATGTGGGCGGGATCGGTGGTGTTCTCGTCGATTCCGTTGGCCCAGAAGTAGGTGTACGCCACCTCGCTCTGGTCTTCGAGAAGCGACATGCTGCCCGAGGCTTCCTTTTGGGCGGCGTCGAGGAAGTCCGCCCACGACTTCAGGTCGCGCTTGATGACGGTGGTGTCGTAGACGTAGCCCGTCGAGCCCCAGTCCTTGCACACGCTGTACTTGTTGCCGGGGTCGAACTCGGTGTCGACGACCTTTGCGTTGAGGTTCTTCATGTTCGGCAGCTTGGAGTGGTCGAGCTCGGTGAGCAGCCCGCCGGTCACCATCTGTTGAACGTTCGAGTGGGTGGGCACGCAGATGTCGAAGCCCGTGGTGCCCTTCGCCGCACTGAGTTTGGCGATCATCTCGGGATTCGATCCGTAGGAGTCGACGGTGATCTTGGGGCCCTTGGCCGCGGTGAAGTCGGTCAGTACGGCGGGGTCGTCGTACTCGCCCCAGGTGTAGATGTTGAGACCGTCGGACGACGCGCCGCCACCGCCCCCGGACGAATTGGAGCACGCGGCGAGGAAGGCGCCCACGCCGAGCGCCGCGGTTCCGCCGAGGAAGCCTCGACGGGACAGTGAGCTCTTCAGTGCCTCGGGAACGAGAGCGCGGATGTGGGGTTGCTGTGTCATGACGGGACCTCCAGGTCGAGTTGGTGAGACGATGGCGGAGAGCGGATTACGAGGTGAAGATCCGGACGGCGTCTGCCGACCATGAGCACAGCACGGGCGATCCGAGTTCGGTGGGTGGGTTGGCGGCGCGGGGGAGACGGGCGAGGATCTGGTCGTCACTCGGCGTGTGGATGACCAGCTGCAGGCTGTGGCCGAGTTCGGAGACCCCGAGCAGTGTGCCCGTGACGGAGTTGACCGATTCGTCGGACGCCGCATCCGACACCGCCGCGCTGGACACCACCACCGACTCCGGCCTGATCGCGGCGCTGACCTCGGCGCCGCTGGCGGCGGGCACGCTGCCCTTGGTCGGGCGCGAGGATTGCAGCGACATGCCCTTGGTGCGCACGCGCACACCGTCGGCGTCGAAGGACGCGATCGTCCCCGCGAAGGAGTTCTGCCTGCCGATGAAGCCCGCCACGAACGACGACTCGGGCGAGTCGTAAACGTCTGAGGCAGTGCCAATCTGCTCGATTCGGCCGTCCTTCATCACGGCGACCCGATCGCTCATGGACAGCGCCTCCTCCTGGTCGTGGGTGACGAAGACGAACGTCGTGCCGAGTTCGTGCTGCAGCAGTTTGAGTTCGACCTGCATCTCCTCCCGCAACTTCCGGTCGAGGGCGCTCATCGGTTCGTCGAGCAGCAGCACGGCGGGGCGGTTCACGAGGGCCCTCGCCAATGCGACGCGTTGCTGTTGGCCGCCGGAGAGCTGCGCAGGCTTTCGAGATGCGTAGGCGGTCATCCGCACCATCTCCAGCGCCCGACTCACCCGGCTTGCCATGTCCGCCTTGGCTACTCCCGACCGGCGCAGACCGTAGGCGACGTTGTCGGCGACCTTCATGTGGGGGAACAGGGCGTATGCCTGGAAGACGGTGTTTACCGGGCGCTTGTGTGGTGGCAGGTTCTCGACGTTCTGACCCGAGATCTGGATGGAGCCGTCGTCGGGGAACTCGAATCCACCGATCATCCGCAGCGTCGTGGTCTTGCCGCATCCGCTGGGCCCGAGCAGGCTGAGGAACTCACCGGGCTGCACGTCGAGGCTGAGGTTGTCCACCGCGACGGCCGATCCGTACGTCTTGGTGAGGGAGCGCAGTTCGACCGATCCGGCCGTCGAACTGGGCGCGGTGGTGGCCGGGGCGGTCATGTCGACGGTGCTCATGCCGACACCAGCGCCGAGGTCGCGTCGTAGACGACTTCGCCGCCGATGATCGTGTAGGCGACTGTGGCCGAACCGATCTCGGCGACGGGCGCGGCGAAGATGTCCCTGTCGAGGATGACGATGTCGCCCGCCTTGCCGACTTCGATGCTCCCCGAACGGTCCTCGTCGTGGTTGAGGTAGGCGGTGCCCAGGCTGTGTGCGATCAGGGCGTCGGCCAGCGATAGTGCCTGCTCGCCGAGGAACGGCAACGCGGACGCTCCCGTGGCTCCCGCCGGGGCCCGGTTGACGGAGGTGTGGATGATCTCCAACGGGTTCGCCGTGCTCACGGGCCAGTCGCTGCCCGAGGCCAGCGGCGCTCCTGCTCGGTGCAGCGAGCCGAACGGATATTGCCAGGCGGCTCGGCGGGTGCCGAGGAAGGGGATCGTCAGAACGTCCATCTGGGCCTCGTGCCTGGCCCACAGTGGCTGCATGTTGGCGACCACGCCCAGCTCGGCGAACCGGGGGACGTCGTCGGGGTGGACCACCTGAATGTGGGCCAGGGTGTGACGAAGGTCTTTGTCTCCGTTGGCCTTCCGGGCCGCTTCGATGGCGTCGAGCGACTCGCGGACGGCTCGGTCGCCGAGGGCGTGGAAGTGCAGCTGGAAGCCGAGTGCGTCGAGCTGCGTGGCGATCTCGATGAGCGTGGTCGGGTCCACGAAGCTCTTGCCCGTGTTCTCCCCTGGGCAGCCGCACGAGTCGAGATAGGGCTCGAGCATCCCGGCCGTGAAGTTCTCGGCGACGCCGTCCTGCATGATCTTGACGGTGGTGGCGGCGAATCCGGCCGCCAGGGCGCGTTCGCGCTTCTCGACGAGCTCGGGTATCTGCTCCAGGCCACGATTGCGGTCCCACCAGAGCGCTCCGACCACGTACGCCTTGAGCACTCCGGACGCGGTGACCCGTAGATACGAGTCGAGTGTGTCGGGGGTGTCGTTCGTGCCCCCGACGATGGCGTCCTGCCACGCGGTCACGCCCCACGCGAACAGTTGGCGTTGCGCGATCGTCAGGGCTTCGTCGAGGTCCTCTTGAGTCGCCAGTGGGATGTGCCGGGCGACGAGTGCCATGGCACCTTCTTGGAGCGTGCCGATCGCATGGCCGTCGGCGTCGCGTTCGATGCGACCGTCGAACGGATCGGGCGTCGAATCGTCGATGCCGCCGATCTCGAGCGCCTTGGTGTTGACCCACGCGCCGTGACCGTCGCGGTTGGGGAAGTACGCCGGCCGGTCGGGGACGACCGCGTCCAGAGCCGCGGCCGTCGGCAGCCCGCCGGGGAACGAGTCCATCGACCAGCCGCCGCCACTGATCCAGGGCAGTTCGGGGTTGTCCGCCGCGTATTCGGCGATGCGCTCGAGGTAGCCGTCGGCGGTGTCGTACGGGGTCAGGTCGCACGCGATCATGTCGAGGCCTGCGTGGTACGGGTGGATGTGGCAGTCCTGGAAGCCGGGGGCGACGAGGCCACCCGCGGCGTCGATCTCGACGGCGCCGGTTGCGGCGAGCGCGTCCGCGCCGATTGCGGTGATGACGCCGTTCTCGACGAGAAGTGGTTCCTCGACGATTCCGGCGGGGGTGAAGACGTGGCCTCCGGTGATCAGCAGGCGGTCGGTCATGGTGTCAGTCCTCGGTGGGTTTGGTGGACGAAATGTGTTGACTCATGGGCGCTTTGAGCGGGTTGGTGTCAATCGGCGGGGTGAAGTGCGACGTGATCCACATGACCTGGGCGGGTGCGGCGCCGATGTTCACGGCTCGGTGGGGTACCGACGAGAGGTACTCGACACTGTCGCGGGGGCCGAGGATGAGTGTCTCGGAGCCGATCGAGATCTCCATGTGACCGGTGAGCACGTAGAAGAGTTCTTGGGCGTCGTCGTGGGCGTACGGTTCCGACCCGGTCGACCCGCCCACTTCGAATGTGCCTTCGTAGACCTCGAGTTGGCGGATCGGCGGCCGCGACAGTAGTAGCTTTTGTAATCCGCCGTCACTGGAGAACAGTGGCCTCTCGTGCGCCCGCAGCACGGGTCTCGAGACGGGAGCTTCGTCGGAGAGAAGATCGGCGACCGAGATGCCCACCGCGGCGGCGATGCGTTTGAGCACGCTGACGGAGACGCCGCACTTGCCGTTCTCCAGCTGGCTGATGAAGCCCGCGCTCACCCCCGCCCTGGCGGCCAGGTCCCGAGTGGACAGCCGGGCGCGCTCGCGGGCGGCACGCAGCCGTCCACCGAGCATCGCGCGTGCGGCACCGTCGGTCGTGGGCACGGCCACCACGGGATCAGAAAACACTTGCCTCATTTCGTTAAGAGTCACTTAACGGATTGCTTACTGGGGAACCGTAGGGCTACCTGTGAGGTCTCGCAACAGAACGGACGAATTAGGGCGAACTGTTTACACGACCGAAATGCCGTCCTGTCGAGAGCTTGGCGGTGTGCCGGTCAAATGCGTTCGAGGACAGTCATATTCGCGAAAGTGACCCGTCGACGACTCAGCCCGCGCGGATCTGCTCGCGGAGGATGTCCGCGTGTCCGCAATGGTGGGCCAGCTCCCGCAGGACCTGGAGATACACCCAGTGCACCCTGCATGGGCTACCACGATGGCCGGTGACGACGTCGTCCAACGGAAGATCGGCCACCGTGGTCCGCGCCGTCGCGCAGGCCTGCTGGCGGTCGCCCGCGGCGCGGTCGCCATGCCCTAGACGACCGGCCGGCGACCTCCGACCCGCACCACGAGTCCGGCGGCGAGAACCAGGACGGCGGCCGTCGCAAGCCAGGGCGCCGACCGCCCGGCGGCGGTGTCGGGCACGGCGTCGACGATTGCACCGAGACCTGCCGAGGCAGGCAGCACCATGATTCCGCCGATGGATGCGTACATGCCGTAGTAGGAGCCGAGGTGTCGTTCGTTGGCGAAGGTGGGGATCGCCGCTCGGGCCGCGGGCCCGATGATCATCTGGCCGACTGCCAGGAACAACACGAAGGCCGCGGTGCCGGCGAGGACGGCGGGGCGCCCGCCCACTGCCGTCGCAATCGCCGCCGCCGTTGCTCCGAGCGCCGTCACGATCAGCCCGACGCTCAGCGCCGTGCGAACGGCACGGCGGCCCGTCCACGCGGCGACGCGAAACTGCCCGATGACGATGACCACGGAGGACGCGGCGAGCAGGATGCCGAGGGGTTCCTGATCCCCCCAGCCGCGGTCGAGTTCCAGGGGCAGCAACAGGTAGAGCTGGTTGTAGGCGACCAGCTGCACGGCCATTACCGTCGCGAAGCCCAGGAAGGCCCGGTTGCGCGCGATTGAACCGAACGCCTTGAGGATTGCCCGGTCGACGGCCGCGGGCCGGTCGTTGGGCAGCCACCTCAGGTGGGCCAATCCGATCACGACGAACACCGCCGCCCCGGTGACCGACACCGCGGCGAAGTCCACCCGCAGCAGCAGCGCCCCGAGTAGCGGGCCGGTGAACGCGCCGATCTGGCCAAATGCGTTGAACAACGCGAATGCGTCCAGCCGCGCCGTCGACGACGTGTCCCGGCCGGTGTCCGAGGCCCGGGCCAGCGCGGCCTCCACGGCGGGTGAGAACAGCGCCCCTGCGAACCCGGTCAGTGCCGCGCCGACCGCGACGCCGGCCACCGACGGGCTCATCCCCAAGGTGAGAAGTCCTACCACCCGGACCGCGCACCCGGTTACCGTGGCCGGTTTGGTGCCGATGCGGTCGGCGATCGCCCCGCCGACGAAGAACATGCCCTGTTGTGAGACGGTCCGCAGTCCCAACACGACGCCCACCACGGCCGTCGCCTGCCCGAGGTCGGAGCTCAGGTGCACCGACAGGTACGGGAGCACCATGAAGAACCCGACGTTGAACGCGAGCTGCGTCAAAACGAGCAGCCGTACTGTGGTTGTCGCACAACGAAATCCGCGGACCAGTCCGGCTGGCCGCTGCGCGGCGTCCGTCATTCGGGCGAGCCGAGGCCACCCGGCAGAAATCGGATGTGCAGGCCGGTCGCGGTGTCGTCGACCTCGGCGCGGACGCGGTAGACGTCGGAGACGAGCTGTTCCGTGAGCACCTCGCGCGGTGCGCCCGCGGCGACGACGCGCCCGTCCTTCAGAACCATCAGGTGATCGCAGAACATCGCGGCCAGATTCAGATCGTGGATCGCGATGATCGACGTGATCGGCAGTCGGGACACCAGCGACATCAATTCGAGCTGATGGTGGATGTCGAGGTGGTTGGTCGGTTCGTCGAGCAGCAGCTCGCGCGGCTCCTGCGCCAGCGCCCTGGCGATCTGCACACGTTGCTTCTCACCGCCAGAGAGTCGGTGCCACAGTCGATCCGCCATGTCGGCGAGCCCGGTGTGGGCGAGCGCTGCGGCGACGGCCTCGTCGTCGGAGGAGCGGTTGGCACCAAAGGCACCGTGATGGGGTAGCCGACCGAGCCGCACGATCGCGGCGACCGACACGTCGACGTCGGTGTCGACCTGTTGGGCCACCACCGCCACCCTGCGGGCGACGTCGCGGCGTCGGATGCCGGACATGTCCCGTCCGTCGAGCTCGACCACGCCCGAGGTCGGCGCGACGAATCCCGACAGCAGGCGCAGCAGCGACGACTTGCCCGATCCGTTGGGTCCGAGCAGCCCGACGGTTTGCCCTTGCTTGGGCCGCACGCTGATCCCGTCGACGACGAGGGTGCCGCCGCGGTCCCAACTGACCCGGTCGGCGCTCAGCGTCACGCTCTGCCCCTGCGGTTGAACATGATCGCGACGAAGGCCGGGACGCCGATCAGCGCGGTTCCGACACCGAGGGGGAGCGGCGTGGGGTGAAAGGCCACCCGCGACAACGCGTCCACCCACACCAGAAATGTTGCGCCCAGTAGCGCACTCACCGGAACGAGCCGAGCGTGTCCCGGTCCGACGAGGAACCGTGCGGCGTGCGGGAGGATCAAGCCGACGAAGCCCACCGCGCCGGCGACGCTCACCAACGCGGCAGTGATCAACGCCGTGACGATCAACAACCCGCCGCGAACCCGGGTCACCGCAATGCCAAGTGACGCGGCCACCTCGTCACCGAAGGTGAAGGCGTCCAGCGCGCGAGCCGCGGCCCAACAGCACGCCAGACCGGCCAGCGTCACGGTCGCGGTCAGCCAGGCGTCGTCCCACCGGACGCCCTCAAGGGATCCGAGCATCCAGAACAGCACGCCACGGGTCTCGTCGGAGTCGGCGAACGCGAAGATCACGAATGACGTTAGCGCCGAGAACAACTGGGTCATCGCGATGCCGGCGAGGATGACTCGGTCGGTGCTACCCCCGGCCAGCTGGGCCAGCAACAGGACCGTGCCGAACGACACCAGGGCGCCGATGAAGGCGCCGCCGGACAGGCCGATCACCGAACCACCCAGTCCGAGGATGCCGATCAGGACGGCACCGGTGGACGCGCCGGAGGAGATGCCGAGCAGGAATGGATCGGCCAGCGGATTGCGTAGCAGCGATTGCAGGATCACGCCACAGATCGCGAGCCCGGCGCCGACCGCGGCCGCGACCACCGACCGTGGCATCCGGTCCTGCCAGACGATGACGTCCTTATAGGTGAGAACCGCGATGTCGGTCAGGTTGAGGTGATTGGACAGGATGTCGCGAACGTTGACGACGGTGACCCCTTCACCGCCGAGTGACACCGCGGCCAGCATGGACAACACCAGCGCGAGCACGCCGGTGGCCAGTAACGCCACCGTCACGAGGACTGGTCGCCGCTCTGCTGCGGCCCGAATCGTCATCTGAGATAGGGCCTATCGCGGATTCTCTTTGAGCCACGCCGCCAGCTTCTCGATGCCGTCCACGATGCTGATCGACGGGTTCATCTCCGCGCCGTGCAGCGAGACGTATCGCTGTGCGACGACCGCCGGCAGTGTGGCGGTGACGGGGTCCGAGGCGAGAAACTGCTTCTTGTCGTCGAGTCGGTCACCGGGGAAGCGGTCGCGTGCGAGATCTCCGAGGACGACGATCTGTGGGTTGCGTTCGACCACCGAGGTCCAGGTGACGGCGGACCAGTCGTCGTCGACGTCGGAGAACACGTTCTTCACGCCGACGGTTTCGGCGAGCACCTGTGGTGCGCCGACGCCCCCGGCCATGTATGGGGTCTTGGTGTCGGCGAACCAGAACGCCACCGTTCGGTCCGATCGTTGGATCGTGGCGGTCGCCGCGTCGACGCGCTGTTTGAGCTCGCCGACGAGCTTCTCACCCCGGCTGGGCACGTCGAAGATCGCGGCCAACTCGGTGATCTCCTGATACAGGGAATCGATCGTGAGCGGCTTGGTGCGCTTGCCGCCGCCGTTGATCGACTGGTTGCCGTCGCAGTCTGTAGGGGACAGGTAGGTCGGAATCCCGGTCTCCGCGAAGCGGGCGCGGGTCGCGACGCCGCCCTGCTCCTTGAGGTGACGCCCGAACGACGCCGTGACGAAGTCGGGATTGGTCCCCATGACCGCCGCGTAGGTCGGGGCATTGTCTGCCAGCCGGGGGACCCGCGAGTTCGCCTCCGCGAGGTTCGGCCGCACGGGGTCGGTCCACGAGGCGGTGCCAACCAGCCGGTCGGCCAGCCCGAGCGACAGCATCAACTCCGTCGACCCCTGATCCAGAGAGACCACCCGTGACGGCGCGGCGTCGAAAGTCTCTGCTATTCCACAGTTCTCAATGGTCAGCGGGTACGTGGTCTTGCCGTCACCCGCCCCGGTCGGAGACGCCATCTCGACCTTCTCCGACGCGCCGCACGCCGTGGCGGCGGTGACGGTGAGCAGCGCGACGGCACAGCAACGGAGCGCGCGACTTCGCAACGACACGGTATCCCCTGGATCAACTCGAAGCGGACCGCGGCAACGGCCCGCATTGAAGGAAGCCTTACCTTACCTGTCGTGTGTGGCGGGGTTTCTACGGCCGCTGCAGGTGGATCGCGTCAGTGCATCGTGATGATCAGCTTGCCGCCCCGTGGTAAGTGGTTCAGTTCCAGTTCGGTCAGCGCCGGGATCGCGTCTTCGAGCGGGACGGTGCGGGCGATCGGCACCTGATACGCGCTGGGCAGGGTGCTTCTGACGAACTTGGTAGCCGACGGGACCACGTCGACGCCGACCTACTGCGGACCGCGCTCCTGCAGGGAATCCGCGACGCCCCGAACGTCTCCGAACCCCTGGCGGTCGTGCTGCGTGTCCTGGTGGAATTCGTTTGGGAAGGCTTGGGGCCGAGAGACTCTCAGCGACGACGCGACGCCATGATCACGTCGAACCCGGAGCTGCTCGAGCGCGAGCTGAACAAGCAACAGCAGATGTCCGACGCGTTCGGCGAAACCCCACGGCAGCGCGGAGTCGAGCCACACGCGGCCGAACTCGCTGCGCGGGTGGGGATTCAGGTGTTCCAGACGGCCTATCGGCGGTGGCTGGCCGCCGACGACGACACCGATTTGGCGGCCATCGTGGACGCGTCGACGTCGACGTTGGCGGCGATCATGCCCGCCGTCACCCGACGGACTTCACGCCTGCCGTCGAGATGACGAATCCGCGGCCGTGCGCCGCCGTGCAGGTCATTCCGGTCCGTTCGGAGAGGCACTGGAACGGTCCCAGCGACACCGTCTGGCCGTATGCCAGCGTCGGGGTGCCTTCGGCGGCGTTGCCCACGCACGATTGGCCAGAACAGGTCGTGACGGTTCCGTGGTCGTCCATCGACGCCGACTGGGCAGGCTCGAGAGTCTTGCAGTACACCGAATCGGGACCCGTCCGGCCACCCGTGTTGACCTCGCAGTCGATGCGGTGTGTCGGCGAGTAGAACGCGCAGAATGCGCCGACCTGCGGGCAAATCGGGGTGTCCGCCGCCGCGACCGGCAGCGTGGCGCCGACGCTGGCGGCCACCGTCAGTGCGGCGGTGGCGAGCCATCGTAGGGAGCGGCGGCGGCGAACGGCGGGCTGTGGCACGGGTACACAATGTCAGATGCGGTGCCGCTTTGCTGACGTATCGCCGCGGTTGCGGGGGAGACGTCAACTAGCTTGCGGGACATGCTCGAGGGGCCTACCCGAACTCGACGACGATCTTGCCGAAGGCGCCGCGATCGAGGTGGTCGAGTGCCGCGTGCAGCTCGGTCAGTGGGTAGCGGGTGTCGATCGCCGGAGTGAGCCCGGTTCGGTCGACGGCGTCGACCAGTCGGGTGAGGGCGCGGCGATGGCCGGTGGCGATGCCGTGGATGGTGATGTCCTTGAGCATCAACGGCATCACCGGAGCGGACACTTCGAAGCCGTCGAGTGCTCCGATCTGGTAGACGTGACCGCCGACCGCGGTGACCCGAATCGCTTGCCCGAGGTGCGAACCGCCGACGAGTTCCATCACGTGATCGGCGCCGTGATCGCCGGTGGCGGCCAGTACGGCCTCGACCCAGTCCTCTCGTCGACGGTCGACGCCGTGATCGGCGCCAAGGGCCAGGGCGCGTTCGAGCTTGTCCGCGCTCCCGGAGACGATCACGCGCGCACCATGCAGCTTGGCGATCTGAATGCCGAACAACGCCACACCGCCGGTGCCCTCCACCAGCACCGTCTCGCCGGGCCGCACGTGGCCACGCTCGGCCAGCGCGAACCATGCCGTCAGCCCGGCGCAGGGCAGCGTCGCCGCCTCGGCGTCGCCGAGGGTTCTCGGCGCCGGGACCAGCCATTCCTGGGGGACTGCGACGTACTCCGCGAGTACACCGGGGTAGAAGCCGCCGAGGGTGCGGTACGCCGGGGTGCGGGCATCGCCTGGGCGCAGTCCGTCCACCCAGTCCGGGGTGAACGTCGAGATGACGCGGTCCCCTTCGTCGAACCGAGCGACGTTGTCTCCCAGGGCGACAACGGTGCCTGCCAGGTCGGAGCCGGGCGTGAAGGGGAACGCGAGTGGAAGATCTCTGCCGTTCTCCACCACCATCTTGTCGCGGTAGTTCAGTGCGACGGCTGCCACTCGTAGCAGCACCTCGCCGCGGCCCGGTTGCGGGACGGGCACCTCCCTCAGCGTCAGTTGGTCGCGACCGATGGCGTCCATTTCCCGGCGCCTCATCTGCGTCATCCAGACTCCTTGTTGCCGATCCCCCTGCCGTTCGGAATGGGCGGCGGAACCGATCTATTCCCGACTCCACGATGTTGGCGTCGGGAGGCCGGTCGGCTCAGCGTCCACGTGGCGGTCGGTTAGCGTGGATCCGGGGTTGCATCGACGAAGGGAGCCGCCGTGGTCGCCGAGCCGTTCGAGGTCACCGTGACCGACGCCGAGATCGAAGACCTGCGTGACCGGTTGCGGCGGACGCGGTGGCCCGAGCCCGAGCCGGTGGACGACTGGTCACAAGGCTTGCCGCTGGCGTACGCCCAAGAGCTCTGCCGCACCTGGGCCGAAGACTACGACTTCGGATTCGTCAAGCGGCTCAACGCCTTTCCTCAGTTCCGCGACACCGTCGACGGGCTGGGAATCCACTTCGTGCACGTCCGCTCGCCGGAGCGAGATGCGTTCCCGCTCGTGCTTACGCATGGGTGGCCCGGTTCGGTACTCGAGTTCCTGGACATTCTAGGCCCGCTGACCGACCCTCGGGCGCACGGCGGGGACCCGGCCGATGCGTTCCACGTGGTCGCCCCGTCTCTGCCCGGTTACGGGTGGAGTGACAAGCCGTCGACGACGGGGTGGGGCGTCGAGCGCACCGCGCGGGCGTGGGACGCGTTGATGGTGTCGCTGGGCTATGAGCGCTACGGCGCGCAGGGCGGTGACTGGGGTTCTGCGGTGTCCGGCGCACTGGGGGAGGTGGCGCCGGAGCGGGTCGCCGCGGTGCACCTCAACATGGCGGCCGCGCCGCAGGGTACCTTCGACGACCCGACGCCTGCGGAACAAGCAAATCTCGCCGCCGTCAAGGAGTTTCAGCGCACCGGCCGGGGATACTCGGGGCAGCAGTCGACGCGACCGCAGACGCTCGGTTACGGCCTCACCGACTCACCGGCCGGCCAAGCCGCCTGGATCGCTGAGAAGTTCTGGGCGTGGACGGACAACGACGGGCACCCCGAGGACGCGGTGACGCGGCAACAGATCCTCGACGAAATCTCGACCTACTGGTTCACCGCGTCGGCCACGTCCTCGGCACGCCTGTACTGGGAGAGCTTCACCAGCTTCCGGGGCATGGTGACCGCGCCGTCCGGTCTGTCGATCTACCCCTACGACCTCGCGCGCCCCTCGCGACGGGAGGCCGAGCTGCGGTTCACCGACCTGCGGTGGTTCGAGGAGATGCCACGCGGCGGCCACTTCGCTGCGCTGGAGCAGCCGGAGTCGTTGGTCGAGCAGGTGCGCGGGTTCTTCCGACTCTTCCGCTGACCGTCAGCACTGTGGGGCGACCACGTTTTACCGCGTGCCGAGCTGGGAACAGCTGTCGCCATGGCACTTCGCGTCGCAGTGACCGGGCCGACCGGTGAGATTGGGATATCGACGATCGAGGCGCTCGAGGCCAATCCCGACGTCACACACATCGTCGGAATGGCCCGGCGGCCCTTCGATCCGGCCGAACGCGGGTGGACGAAGACCGTGTACCGCCAAGGCGACGTCTTGGACAGGGATGCGGTCGACGCGTTGGTCGCCGACGTCGACGTGGTCGTGCACCTCGCCTTCGTCATCATGGGCACGCGGGAGGAAAGCGCCAAGGTCAACCTGGCTGGGACTCGCAACGTCTTCGAGGCCACCGTCGCCGGTGGGCCGCGCCGCCTCGTCTACACCTCGTCGGTGGCCGCGTACGGCTACCACCCCGACAACCCGGTGCCCATCACCGAGAACGTACCGACGCGCGGCACGCCCGAGCACTACTACTCCGAGCAGAAGGCCGCGTGCGAGGAGGTGCTCGCCGAGGCCACCGCTGGCTCCTCGCTGGAGGTGTACGTGCTGCGGCCCTGCATCGTCGCCGGCCCCAAGGCCCCCGCCCTGGCCGAGGCCCTTCCGTGGAACCGCCTGCCCGGGGCGGTGCGTCGCCTCACGCAGGCCGTGCCCGTGCTGAAACCGCTGATGCCGGACCCCGGCACACCGGTCCAGTTGGTGCACCACGACGACGTCGCCTCGGCGATTGCCTTGGCGGTGACCACCACGACTGCGCCGCCCGGGGCATACAACATCGCCGGCGACGGACTGCTGACGTTCTCCGACGTCGGCCGGGCACTGGGGGCCCGGCCGATCAAGGTGCCGCGCGCCGCGGCGGTCGTCACGTCGGAGGTGTTGGCGCGCTTGCCGTTCGTGCCGTCGGCGCTGGAGTGGTTGCACGCGGGGCGCGCCTCGACGGTGATGGACACCAGCAAGGCCAAGGATCAGCTCGGGTGGCAGCCGCTGCATACCGCTGCGGAGACCCTGGCCGCGTTGGCCGGTGCCGTCGACTGACTCCATGGGAAGCCGTGACGCTGCGCAAAGGCGTTGCAGTGGAGCGGGTTCCGCTTCGGTCGCTAAGCGGGCGTCGAATTCTGCGTTGTCTCGGTGAACGCCACCACCGGAATGCACCTGCCGCCGGCCATCTTCTCGTAGTCGGCGTAGTTCGGCACGAACTGCTTGGCGAGGCCGAACAACCGGTCTCGTTCCGCACCGGTCGTCTCCTCGGCGACGAAGGTGCCCGTGTAGCCGCGTGCCGTCAGCGTGACCCGGGGATGCGCCTTCACGTTGTGGTACCAGGAGGGGTGGTGCTCGCCGCCGTAGTTGGAGGCGATCGTGATGACCCGGCCGCGGTCGGTGAAGTACGTCAGCGGCGTACTGCGCTGCTTGCCCGTCTTCGCGCCGGTATGGGTGAGCAGTACCTCGGGGAGTACCAGGGACATCGACACATGACCGTTGGTCAGCTTGATGACGGCACGGTCGACGCGCCAGCCGTAGCGCTTGAGGAATCGGCGGGCGGCGTCGGTGCTCATCAGCTTGGCGCCTGCCTTGAACAACGGCGACGGCGCCGTGGGTTCGACCTCGGGGATGCCCATGGTTGGCGACGGTATCTCAGGGGCGGCGGGCCGCGCATGCTTCGCCGAATTGCTGCTGCGCCCGGCCTTTCCCTTGGCACGGTAGGTTGCAGGGGAGTGGTGGAGGGGTGGCGGGGATGTCCGTAGAGATTCGTGACACCGGCGCCTCACAGCGCCACCATCGTGGGCGTGCCTCACCTGCGCAGGTGGACGCCGCCATTCGTGGGGTTGGTCTCTCGTCAGCCTTTCAGCCGATCGTGGCGCTGCCCGACGGGGCGGTCGTGGGCTTCGAAGCGTTGGCTCGGTGGCCCGAGTCGACTGGCTTGGGTCCAGAGGTGGTGTTCGCTCGGGCCGCGGCCCTCAACCGCGTCGACGAGCTCGACCGTTTGTGCATCGACACCGCCATCACCGGGGCCTTGGCACAAGGACTGACTCGAAAGTCGTTGCTGTGCATCAACTGTGAGCCCTCGAGCACGATGGTCGACCGGGCGCAGAACGAGGTGCTCAAGCGCGGGCGCGCCGAATTGCAGTTGATGTTCGAACTGACCGAGCGGAGCCTGCTCGCCCGTCCCCGCGCGCTGCTGGAGAAGGTCGCCGCGCTACGCGCCGACGGCTTCGGGATCGCGCTGGACGACGTAGGCGCACATCCAGACTCGCTGGCACTACTGGACGTGATTGCGCCCGACGTGGTGAAGCTGGACATGGGGTTGGTTCAGTCGCAACCGGACGACGCGCAGGCGCGAACACTGTCGGCCGTCCTGGCACACCACGAGCGCAGCGGGGCGCTGATTCTGGCGGAGGGCATCGAAACCGACGACCATCTGGAACAGGCGTTGGCCGTCGGGGCGACGCTCGGGCAGGGGTACAAGTTCGGGCGCCCTGGTGCGATGGCCCACTATCCCGTCGGTGCAGGTTGGTCGCTTCCCACCCGACCGCCTGGGCGTGGGCTCGCGTCGGGCTCACCGTTCGACCTGGTTCGAGATCGGGCGACGATCCGCACTGCCAGGAAGCTGACGCTGACGGCGTTCTCCCGCCACATCGAAAGCCAGGCCCACGACGCGACCGACCCGCCGATTCTGTTGACGGCGTTGCAGCATGCCAAGCACTTCACCGGGCGTACCCGTCACGCATACCGCGAACTTGCCGCCCGCTCGTCGATGGTCGCGGTGTTCGGAGCGAACATGCCCGCTGACTTTGGATCCGGTGTCCGCGGGATAGCGCTGGAGCCGACGGACGCCCTGGCCATGGAATGGACCGTGTTGGCGTTGGGACCCCACATGGCGGTCGCGCTGATCGCCCGCGAACACCATGGCAACGACGAGACCGGCCGTGACGAAGATCGCCGCTTCGACTTCGTCATCACCTACGACCGTGCCATCGTGGCCGCGGCCGCGTGCAACATGTTGGCGAGAGTGTCCTAGCCCGGCGGTGTGGCCAACGAGAGCACGGCTCGAACGAAAGTACCCGGTCGGTTCGCGGCCCCTCGGGTGCCAGACCTCGCTAGGTTCGTCGATTGTCGAGAATGACCTTGCCGACCGTGCGCTTGGATTCCACCAGTTGGTGGGCGCGCGCCGCCTCCGCGATGGGGACGACGGTGTCGACGACGACGCGGACCGCGCCGGTGGCGAACATGGGCAGGACGTCGCGGGTCACTCCGGCGATGATGTCGGCCTTCTGATGCAGGGGACGGGCGCGAAGCATCGTCGCGGAGACGCTGGCGCGCTTGGACATCAGGTAGCCGATGTCGAGACGGGCGGGGCTGGTCGTACCGCCGATGATCACCAGATGCCCGTCGGCGGCAAGACATTCGAGGTTTCGCACGAAGTAGTCCGTGCCCACCACGTCCAGGATGGCGTCGACGCCACGGCCGCCCGTGGCCTCCATGGTGGCGGCGACGAAGTCGTGGTCGTGATAGTTGATCGCGGTCGTCGCGCCCAAGTCGAGGCCCGCCTGCACCTTGGCGTCGCTGCCGGCCGTGGTGATGACGTGTGCCCCGATGGCCGTCGCCCATTGAATGGCGAAGGTGCCGATGCCACCGCCAGCGCCGTGGATCAGCACCGTCTGACCCTTGGTCAGTCCGGCGATCATGGCAAGGTTCGAGTAGACGGTGGCCGCCACTTCTGGAATGGCGGCCGCCTCGATCATGCTGAGGCCGTGCGGAATTGGCATGACTTGTGCTGCCGGAACGGCAACTTCGTCGGCGTAACCTCCGCCGTCGAGCAACGCGCACACCTGGTCGCCTACCGACCAGGTCGTCACGTCCGATCCGACCTCGCTGATCGTGCCTGCGCACTCCAGGCCCAACGGCCGCGGAGCCCAGGACGGCACGGGGTAGTGCCCGCGGCGCTGCAACAGGTCGGCGTTGTTCACCCCGGCCGCCGCCACGTCGACGACCACCTCGTGGTCGCGGGGCCGCAACTTCTCGACCGAACGCCAGCGCAGTACCTCCGGCGGGCCAGGCTCGTCGAACAGGACCGCCGAGCTCATCGCGCCGTCGCCCAGCGGGCGATGCTCTGTGCGTAGAGCGGCGTCTCGACCGCGCAATGCCGGCCCGAAGCGTCCTGCCGGGCTTCGGCTGCCTCGCCGAAGGTTTGCCCCTGCTCGGCGATGAACTTCAGGAACGCCTCGGTGGGGTGAGAAGTCACCGTGTTGGTGTAGCGGCACCGGTCGCCGTCGATCTGCTCCATGCGCAGTTCCCAGATGACCTGCGTCGTCGTCCATCCGGCCGGGGTGAGGATGTCGGAGATCGACACCATCTTGCAGTAGTGGGCTTCGGCCACTTCGAACCGGTATTGCTGCACCACCAATCCAGTGCCGATCATCTCGACGTTGATCGACATCGGGGTGCCGTCGTCGTCGACCGTGTAGCCGGCCGCCTTGTGATCGCCCGGTGCGCAGCGCTGATATTCATGCGTCGGTAGGGTTTTCAGCCACTGGGCGATGTCGACGCGATCGAACGGTGCCTCCACCTCAGCGGTGATCTCCGCATGGGAGAGAACCAGGTCGTCGCGAACTGCGGTGCTCATGTGCTGCTCCTGTCGTAGCTTCTGGGCCTTGGCCCTTCGGTTTCGACAAGCTTGTCTGCGACGCGGTCGTGCCGACAATGGCGCTGACATGACCTTCCGGGTGGTGCTAGCCGTAACTCGCGGTGTCGGCGACGAACGCGGCGCTCGTCGGCGAGCCCTTCATGAACCCTGGGGCAAGTGTGGACGGGGCGTGGGCGAACGAGAGGCTGCGCCCCAGGTGTTGACACGGTGACGTAGCGCCAGCTCTCACACTGTTGCGCCAGCTCTCACACTGTTGCGCGGCCAAGAAGATCTGTGCCACACCAATTTTGCTGGTCGAGTTGATTGAGCATGGCCATCTCGGCCGCACCCGGATTGCGCCGAACGCCGACGAGTACGGGCTCGGTGAGAGTGGGCGACAGCGGCCAGGCAAGTTCTTCGAAGCCCTCGGGGATGGCCGAGGCCGGGACCACGGTGACACCCAACCCCTGCGCCACGAGCCGCACCGCAGTGGAAATCTGTGACGCCCGAGCCACCGTGTGCGGGCTCAGTCCCGCGGCGGCGAGCAGGCGGGCTAGGTAATCGTCGAGAAGGCTGGTGTGCCGGAATCGGACCCACCCCTCCTGGGCCAGGTCTTCCAGGCGCAGCGCGGCTCCGCTCAAGAGTCGTGGGTGTCCCTTCGGCACGACGGCGACGTAGGTTTCCTCGCCTAGAGGGTGAGAGTCGAAGGCGCACCCGGCGGGGATGCGGTGCACGAGGACCATGTCGAGCGTTCCCTGGCGGAGCAGCCGCTCCATGTCGGCGGGATCGGGCTCTTCGTGGAGAGTCACCTGCAGCTTCGGGTGGCGTTTGCGCAACTGCCCCAAGGCTTGCGGCAGTTGGCGCGCTCCGAGGCCCATGTGGACGGCAATGATGAGTTCGCCTGCCAGTTCCCCGCTGGCGGCCCGGGCGGCCGTGATGGCACGCCGGGAAGCGGTCGTCGCGATCTTCGCCTCCGCGAGGAAAGCCCGCCCGGCCACCGTCACGGTGACCCCGCTCGGCGTGCGGGTGAACAGCTGCACGCCGAGATGCTTCTCCAAGGTGCCGATCTGCTGGGACAGCGAGGGCTGAGTGACCCGTAGGCGTTCTGCCGCCGCGGTCATGGAGCCCTCGTCGGCGACGGCGAGGGCGTACTCGTACTGGCGCAGGTTCACGTGAATCCACCTTGGCTGGCATAGGGAATGTCAATGCCAAGTATGCATTGCCACTATTTGTCTCTATGTCTGACGGGGTCCTACCGTGGAACACGGCCATGGAGCACACCTGTGACGCCGGGCGTCAAAAGCATGGTCAGCCAACGCAATAGGACCGAACTTCTCGGTCTCGATTGAAGGAGAAAGCATGCGTCTCGCAAACAAGGTTGCCCTCGTCACCGGCGGCAGCACGGGCCTCGGTCTGGCCATAGCTCAAAGGTTTGCAATCGAAGGTGCGCACGTCTTCATCACGGGCCGACGGCAGGAAGTCCTAGACGCCGCGACAGCGTCGATCGAGGGACGGGTCACCGCAATCGCCTCGGACGTGACGGTTCAGGACGATCTCGTCTCGGTCGTCGACGTCATCAGTCAGGAGAGCGGGCACCTCGACGTGGTCGTCGCAAATGCAGGGAGCATCGAGCGCTCGAATCTCGAGGACGTCACCGAGGAACACTTCGACCGCACCTTTGGCGTCAACGCCCGCGGCACCTTGTTCACCGTACAAAAGGTGCTGCCGCTTCTACGAACGGGCGGTTCGATCGTCTTGCTGGGCTCCATCGCAGCAGTGAAGGGAGCCCCCGGGTCAGGGTCGTACAGCGCCGCGAAGGCCGCCGTGCGCTCCTACGCCCGCACGTGGGCGGCCGAGTTTGGCGACCGCGGGCTTCGAATCAACGTGCTCAGTCCCGGTCCGATCGACACCCTCATCATCGATGGGCAGGCCGAGTACTTTGGCCTAGATCCGGCGGCCCTGCGAACCCACATGAGCACGCTCGTCCCGATGGGCCGTCTCGGGCTTCCCGAGGAGATCGCCAACGGTGCCCTGTTCCTCGCCTCGGACGAGAGCAGTTTCATGACCGGTGCCGAACTGTCCATCGACGGCGGTATGGCTCAGGTCTAAACAGCTTGGCGCGCAATGAAACGTAGCCCGAGACGGACCCTCCCGAGGTCAGTCAACCTCGTTGGCGTCACCGGGATGGGGCACGTTGTCTTCGTCGACGTAGGCCCCGTGTTCGGTGTCGACTCCTTCATGATCGCGTGGACCTTCATTGGATCCGGCGGTCTCGACGGCATCCGCGGCGTCACTGGGCATCGTCATGTGGTGTCCTCCTTGTCGACCCGCGGGTACGTCCCGGCGGCGCGTGTCGGAGTGCGAATGCCCCGTCTTGGATGCGCCGAACCACGTGAGCGCCGCCGGGGTGGAAACGTCAGGGCTGGTCGTTGTTCTTGTACTCACCCCAGCCGTGGACGCGGTCGACGTCGACGAGGGCGGTCACCCGAACCCGGTCTCGCCGAGGGTAGGGCTTGCCCTGGTAGTGCTGCGACACCGCGTCGATGTCGACCATGCCCTCGTCGTCGTAGATGTCGACCACGCGGCCGATGAGGGTGATGTGGGTGTACCAACTGGCTTCGTCGAGAACCGTGAGTGAAACTCGCGGGTCCTTGCGCATGTGTCCCAAGCGCTTTCGGCCGATGTCCATGTTGACCAGGATCTGGTCGTCCCGCAGCAGGTACCACGTCGCGGCCGAGACCGGCTGCCCGTCGCTGCGAATGGTGCTGATGACCGCGGGGTTGGGTTTGGCCAGCATGGCCCGTTCGGCGTCGGTCAATGTCGTCGATGGCATCGTGGTGTTCTCCCTAGCTCAGGTTTTCGTTGACTTCCCTTGACGCCGTGCTCAAAGCCGAAGCAGGCGCTTGGCGTTCTCATACCCAATCTCGTGACGGTCGGCTTCGGAGATTCCGCACGACTCGAACCACTCGGACGCCTCGGCCATGTCTTCATAGGGGTAGTCGACGGAGAACATGATCCGGTCGGCACCCATGGTGTCCATCGCGCGTCGGGCGACCTCGAGGCGGCTCACGAGCTTGGGCCGTCGCGGAAAGCCAGACGTGCTCACACGAGCCGAGCGTCGCGTCGCCGCGGCCCAAGGGCTGAGCAACCGGGAGATCGCCGTGGCGTGCTTCGTCACCGTCCGCACGGTTGAAACCCAGCTGACAAGCGTCTACCGAAAACTCGGAGTTCGCTCGCGCAGCCAGCTGTCGGTGCGGCTGCCCGCCGATCCGCACAGCCGAATCGCCTGGGTGCGAGAGCGGATTCGTCCACCCGAGGTCACCCGAGCCGCCGCGTTCGCCACCGAGACAAGTCCTCGTCCAGCACCGCGGGATCGCGCTCGGGAAACACCTCGCCGGTCATCTCCAGATGCCGGATGCGGTCGAGGTGGAATCCGCGGATGCCGTGGCGCAGCCGACACCATCCCACGAACATCCACGAATCACCCCCGCGCAGCAGACCCATCGCTTCCACGTCACGGGTGGTGTGGGTCTGGCCGTCCTCGGATGCGTACTCCAACCGCACGATCCGGCGCGCGGCGATCGCCTCGGGAATCAGCGAGACCGCCGCCTCCGACGGTGACGGGGAGTCGATGACGAACATCGACGCCAACGCCTCGTCGACCGGCGCCAGTTGGTCCTCGCGGCTGATCGCGAGGACCTTCGCCCTCGCCCGCCGCGCCGCCGCACCGTAGGGCGAGTTCTCCAGCAAGCCAAGCCCCGCGAGCACCGCCAGCGACTCCGGCACCGTGAGGTTCAGCGGCGGCAGCGAGTGTTCGCGCAGAATCGAATACCCGCCGGTGGCACCGTAATCCGCGTAAATCGGAACCCCGGCGAGCTGGAGCGACTGAACGTCACGTTCGATCGTGCGCTTCGACACCTCGAACTCCTCGGAGAGCCGAGCGGCCGACCACGGCCGGCGTGCTCCGCGCAGCAGATCCACCAGCGCATACAGCCGCTCGGCTCTCCTCATGACTGTGAGTCTCCCCGGTCTCAGGTGCGATGCGTACGCGTCCCGGTCGTTGACCAGACTTCGCGGATCAACCCGTCGTCGGTGAAGTCGAAGACGTCGATCCCACCCGCGGCCATCGCCCCGTCGCGCACGTTCCACAGCATGCGCCCGTGCGCACCGTCGACGGCCCGCTCGACCTCACTGAACACCACGTCCGGATGCAGCTCGCGATACCGATCCAGGAACCGGCCGAAGCTGTCCGCGCCCAGCACGTCGTCGCCGGGGTTCGACCCGTCCGCCTCGGAAATCAGGAAGTGAATACGGAAGTCCTCGCTGCAGATTCGACGCGCGATCTCGTGGTCCCCGTTCCACATCTCCAACCACACCGCGAGTGCCGCATCCGCGGTAGCCGAACTCGTCTCCATCGTCTTCGTGTCTTCGTTCATGACGTCAGCGTCGGACACCGTCGCGACAACGGTATGTCGGTGTTCGCGTCGCAAGCGATCAGTGCGCTTGACCGGTGCTTGCCGAGGTGCCACCGTCCACGGCCAACCAGGCACCCGTGACGTACGCCGCGTCGTCGCTGGCGAGGAAGAGGACGGCAGGCGCGATGTCAGCTGGTTGTCCCGGGCGCCCGAGCGCGATCCGGTTGACGGCGGCCGCCAAGGCCTTCTCGTCGTCCTCGACGTCCTTGGTGAGGTCGGTGATCGTCAGCGCCGGCGCCACGGCGTTGAAGCGCACGCCGCGGGGACCGTAGTCCAGGGCCAGCGACTGGACGAAGTTCATGATCGCGGCCTTGGTGGCGTTGTAGGCGGCCTGTCCCCAGTCTCCCCGCAACCCGGACACCGACCCGACCACGACGACGTTCCCGCCGGACTTCTCGAGCTCGCCGACGCAGTGACGAACGACGTGGACGAATCCGTCGATGTTGGTGCTGCGGATCGCTTCCCACTGGTCGAGTGACATGTCGCCGAAGGGACCGTTGAAGTAGGCCGCGGCGTTGTTGACGAGGACGTCGAGGCCGCCGAACCGCTCGACGACCGCGTCGACCATCGCCTTCGCCGACGCGTCGTCGGTGACGTCCGCCTCGATCGCAAGTGCGCGTTCTTCGGGACGGCCTTGGAGGACGGCCTCGAGCTTGTCGCGTCGCCGCCCGCTGATCGCCACGTTCGCGCCGTTGTCCAGGAACGCTTCGGCAATTGCGCGGCCGATTCCGGAACCGCCGCCGGTGACCAAGACCGTCTTTCCCGTAAAGGCGTAATCGTTCACCGTCATGGTCATCTCCTACCCGTAGACTTCGCACTTGAACGTACTCCCGGGATTCGGACCACTCCGTGGTCGCCCCACCCCCCCGCAAATCGACGTCGACCGACCACCTGCGCCACGGCCGGCGTTCTCATCATCGTCGATAGACGGCGTGAATCACGGCCTTGGCGAACGTCGCAAAACCGTTGTGGCGCACGATAACCAACGTGAATGACTCGATCGGCGCCGTACCCTTCCTGAACCGACGACACCCCGTATAGCTTTTCTCGAATGGGTTCATCAGCCGGGCGAGCCTCGTGACCGAACAGTCCGTGACGTCCGCTTCGCCGCAACTGGCCGAGCCTCCGGCGCCGAGTCGGACACCGTGGTACGTCAGTTCTGCTCCACCTCGTCAGCGGTTCAGGGTCATCGTCGTCGAAACCGTCGCGAGCTTGGTGGCGCTCGCCATCGTGGGGGCGCTGACGCTCTTCACCCATGATCCCTGGTTGATCCCGCCCTTTGCGGCGAGCATGGCATTGGTCGTCGGCGGCGCACACTTCCCACTTGCGCAGCCCCGCAACGTCATCGGCGGACACGTGGCGTCGGCGACCGTCGGCGTGCTCGTCGGTTTGATCGGCATCGATGCGCTCTGGGCCGGTGCGCTCGCCGGAGCGTTGGCTCTCGGCGCGATGAAGCTCCTACGGATGTCGCACTCCCCGGCTGCCGCCACCGCGATGATCGCGGTCGCCCCGATCATCCCCCGATGGGAGTTCGTCGTTCTGGTCGGGTCCGCGGCGGTGATCCTGGTTGCAGTGGGGTTGGTGGGCAACAAGGTCAACGGGGTGAACTACCCCCACTACTGGTGGTGACGGCGGGGGAGCGGCGCGTGCCCTAGGCCCGAGCTACGACGATGCGGCCGAACGGCGTCGACGCCACCCGATCGAGGACGAAGCCGGCCGCCTCTGCCTCGGCGGCCAAATCCTCGGCCGACCGTGCGAACGGCACGCCCCAGCCGGTGAAGACAAGCCGCCGCAATGCGAACGCATCCCGCTCGACCCCGGACTCCGGCAGTCGCTCCAATTCCTGCATGAAGAGCTTTGCCCCTGGCTTGAGCGCACGTCGAATGGCTGCGAGCGTGTGAGGCCGTGAGTCCGCCGGGAAGAAGGGCTGTGCCCAGAACGCCGCGTCGAACTCGTCTTCTGCGCCGAGATCGCGCGCGTCGATGCACCGGATGTCCACCCGGTCGGCCACGCCGAGGGCATCTGCCCGGCGAGCGCCCTCGGCTGCCACGGCTGGCACCAATTCGATTCCGACGGCCCGCATTCCGGGCAACGTCTGCGCAGTCGAGAGCACGAAACTGCCTACCCCACAGCCGACGTCGAGGTAGCTGCCGCCGACGAGCGCGTCGCGGAAGTCGGGAAGCGCGTCCAACAGCTGACCGAACATGGCCCGCGCGGTCGCGGACGGGTGCAGCCCGTATGCGTTGGCGACGGTGAGCGCATCGTCCGGGCCCGACGACACGCCGTGGACCGCGTCGACCACGAGCCGACTCATCATCTGCGCCTCGTCGAGCAGGTTGTCCAAGGAGAAAGGGGCGTCATCGGAGAGCAGCGCGGCGTACTCCGGGGTCAGCGTCGCCCCCCGATCGGTGAGCTGGACGACGCCGGTGGATTCCAACGCGGCCAACACGTCTCGGAGTCGATCGGTGGGAAGCAAGGTGAACTTGGCCAACTCGTCCAGGTCCCTCGGCTCGGCGAGGTAGGTCGTCCACTTTCGTTCGTGCACTGCCGTCAGCAAGGCGAGCGCCTGTGCGCCCGCCGACCACGTCTTCACCTGATTCAGTTGCATGACTAGGAGACGTTCGTGTGCCACGGTTCCATTCGGGGTGGGACGAAATCGTGGTGACCGTCACACCCACGAGCCGTGGCGACGTTCTGGCTCACATGGGACGGCAGGTTCTGAGGTAACTCAGGAACGAGGCTTGGAGGCCGGTGACGTGCGTTTCGTGCAGGAGTTCGCGGGTGACCGCTTCGCCGCGTGCGATGAGCTGGTGAAGGACGGTGGCCGTGTTCCTGGCGAGGCTTTGGTAGACGGCCAGGTCGCCGAGAAGCTCGCGGTCGTTGAAGGTCACGTGAAGTTTGGCGGGACGCCGGTCATCGCCCAACTCGTCGAGCTGGGCGAAGATCTGACTGTCGTCGGCGACGACGCCGGGGCTGCCGGCTCCGATGCTCTCGAAGAGCGTGGTGCCGACGAGCCAGGCGTAGAGGCTGAAGAGTCCGCCGTAGGAGTAGCCGAAAAGACCGTGACCGCTCGTGGCGGTGCCGTAGTCGTGGGCGATCCGCGGGTGCAGTTCGGCGGTCAGGAAGCTCAGGAACGCGTCGGCGTGGGTGTCGCGTAGCTCGGCCAGGTAGGCGTCGGCTTCCGCGCGTGTTCTCGCGCCCGTCTCCACCCCCGTCTGCACGGCGTCGACGAGCTCCTTGGCGATCGGCTCGCCGGGTGGGACGAAGTCTCTGTTGCGCAACCGATCCCAGTCCTGTGCTTCGTCGCCCGCATAGCCGACGCTGACTTGGAGGTAGGGCTGGATCCGTTGCATGGGGTCCATCTGGGTGACGATGAGGGGAGCCGTCAGGCCGACGGCCCAGTTCCCGTCGAGCACGTACACGACAGGCGTTTCCGCCGTGGCGCCGTTGTAGCCCGGTGGCGTGGTGACCCAGATGCCGTAGTGACGACCGCCGCTGGAACGCATCTCGAAGTAGTCGGTGTCGGCGAGGCAGCCCTGCCACATGGAGCTCATCGAAGATCCTTCACGGCTTGTCCATTGGGAATTGATTATCCAATGGATAAACTACCTGAATGATCACGTCAAGTGTGGAACGCGGGAGCGATGCGCGGGACCGCCTCTTGGTTCGGCTTCTCGACGCCTTCGAGGGGGACCTTCCCTCGCCGGAGACGTCGTTGCGCGAGGTTGCCGCCCGTACCGAGACCAGCCACGCCCTACTGCGATACCACTTCGGCTCCCTCTCGGGCGTCTTGGCGGCCATGCTCGTGGTGCAGCGGTCCCGCGACAACGAGACGCTCGTCAAGGACGCGCAGCAGAGCACCTTCGACGACTTCGTCGTGGCGATCTGGCGGGCGTACACCCGCCCGGAGCAGCTGGCGCGCGCCCGCGGCTTCTTTCACGTCGTGGGCTTGGCCGCCTACAGCCCAACGGACTTCGGCGATTTCGTCGACTCGCTCGACGACCTGACCACGACGCTGGCGTCGCTGGCAGAACGCGAAGGACGCGACACCGAGGACGCGTTGAGCTTGGCGGCCGTCACCGTTGCCGCGATTCGTGGACTGCTCCTGCAGCGAGTCCTGACTCCAGCGGCCCACACTCAGGACGCGATCGGCTTGATCCTGCGCATGGCCAGAGGCTGACGCGAGAACGGGGAGTCGTCACCGTCTACTGATCCCGCCAAGCAAGCACCGCCTTCAGCGACGCAAGGTCGTAACCGTTGGCTGCGGTGAGTTCGGTCTGGAACAACGTCACTCCTGCCTCCCGGAAGGCATTGGCGCTGTCGGCGTCTTCCCACAGCGTCGAGCGTTCGATGTCGGCGCCGTCGCGGCCGAACGTCGCTGCCAGCTCGTCGACGCGGTCACTGGACTTGCGGAAGGCGTCGAGGGTCGTGAATGCGTGCCAGATGTCGGCATGCCGGGCAACGGCGGGCAGTGAGCGTTTCGGGCCCGTCCCGCCGATGAGGATCGGCAGCTTGCGCACGGGTGGGGGGTTCAGTGCGGCGAGCCGGTTCTCGATGCGGATCAGGCTCTCGTCGAACAGGTCGAAGCGGGAGCCAAAGGTGCCGAAGTCGTAACCGTAAGTGGTGTAGTCCTTTTCGTACCACCCCGCGCCGAGGCCGAGGATGAGCCGGCCGCCGCTGATGTGGTCGACGGTGCGCGCCATGTCGGCGAGCAGGTCCGCGTTGCGGTAACCAACGCCGGTGACGAGGAGCCCGATGTCGGCGTGTGAGGTGATCTCGCCCCACGAGGCAAGCGCGGTCCAGCCTTCGAAGTTGGCGACGTCAGGCTGCTCGTCGAACATGACCGGCTTGCCGTCCACGATTCCCTTCATCGCCGGGAGGTGGAAGTGGTCGTAGCCGAAGATCACGTCGACGCCGAGGTCGTCGGCGGCCAGGACGGCTTCGCGCCACGTGCGGTAATCGGGCGTGCCGCCGGGCTGGATCTGCACGGCAACGCGGACGGGACGGGTCATGGAAGCTCCTGAGTCAGGGAAGGACGACTCTTGAGACCAAGCTCACTCGGCGCGGAGTTTATTCCGCCTCAGCCCAGGATCGCCCGCGCTGCCCGTTCCGCGATCAGCATGACTGGAGCGTTCGTGTTCCCGGAGGTGATGGTGGGCATCGCCGACGCGTCGGCCACTCGAAGGCCGGCTACGCGGTACACGCGACAGTCGGTGTCGAGCACCGTGGCGGGCGACTTCGGTACGCCGCGTGTGTCGAAGGCTCCCATCGCGCAGGTGCCCACCGGATGAAAGATGGTGGTACCAAGCTCACGGGCCGCCTGCTGGAGGTCGTCGTCGCTCACCAGGTCCGGGCCGGGAAGTAGTTCTTCTGGGCGGTAGCGCGCCAGGGTGGGCGCCGCCATGATCTGCCGCGTCATCCGAAGGCCGCGTACGGCGAGCTCGCGATCGGCGTCGGTGGACAGGTAGTTGCAGGAGATCTTGGGGTAGGTCAACGGATCTGCACCGGCTATCCGCACATGACCCCGGGAGCTGGGTCGCAGATTGCACACCGAGGGAGTGATCGCTCCAAACGTATGCAGTGGTTCGCCAAACTTGGCCAAGGACAACGGCTGTACGTGCCATTCCAGATTGGGACTGGCCAGCGCGGGATCGCTCTTGGCGAAGGCTCCCAGGGTGGAGGGCGGCATGGTCATGGGTCCCGAGCGCAGCAACAGGTACTGAAGTCCCATGCCTGCGCGGGTGATCCAGTTCCGGTACAGCGTGTTGACGGTCCGGGCCCCTCGCACCCGGTAGACCGTCCGCAGCTGCAGGTGGTCCTGGAGGTTCTCACCCACACCGGGAAGGTCGACTGACACCGGCACCTGATGCTGGGTGAGCAGCCCGGCCGGGCCCAGACCCGAGGCCTGCATGAGCTGCGGCGACCCGATCGCTCCGGCGCTCAGGATCACCTCCCGGCGGGCCTGGACGTCGACCATCTGGCCGTCTTTGAGGAGCCGCACACCGGTGGCGCGATGCCGGGCGGTGGTCCACGCGCCGCGACGCTGATCGTCCTGCACCTGGTCGTCCATCAGGAGCTTCACGGCCTGGGTGTGGGTGTAGACGGTGAGATTTGGTCGCTTGGCGACGGGGTGAAGAAAGGAATCGGCCATCGACCAGCGCCGGCCGCGCCGTTGGTTGACGTGAAAGTACGCGCTGCCTGCGTTGTCTCCGCGGTTGAACTCCTCGATCGGGTTGATGCCCATCTGGGCCGCGGCGGCCTGCCAGGCGTCGAGGATCTTCCAGCGCACCCGCGGCCGCTCGACGGCGATCTCCCCACCGGCGCCGTGCCACTCGTCGGCGCCGCCGAAGTAGTCCTCCAACTCCTTGTAGATCGCCAAGGTGTCGCCGGCACCGTCCCGGCCGCCCCAGAGCCACCGGTCGTCACCGGTGGCCCGAGCCCAGAGTTCGTAATCGGAGGCTTGTCCGCGCATGTGGATCATGGCGTTGATCGACGAGCTGCCGCCGATCACGCGGCCCCGCGCGTAGTGAATGCTGCGGCCGGCCAGACCGGGGTCGGCCTCGGTCGCGAAGCACCAGTCTGTGCGTGGGTTGGCGATCGTGTACAGGTAGCCCACCGGGACCTTGATCCAGAACCAGTCGTCCTTGCCGCCGGCCTCGATCAAGAGCACACGGTGATCGGGGTTGGCGCTGAGACGGTTGGCGAGCAGGCAGCCCGCACTGCCTGCTCCGACTATGACGAAGTCGAACTCGGTGGCGGGGCTCATTCCGGAAATCGTTCCTCCATGGCGTCGACGGCGAACCCCCAGTGTGCGCGAGACCCGCACGAGGCGTTCCGTCGTATCCTCGGTTGACGGTGATGGCTTCGAAGGGAGCAGCGATATGAGCGTGGCCTGGGTGGCGTTGACGCCCGTCGTAGCGTGGCTGGGATATTTCAGCTGGCGACTCATCCGTCGACGTCGTTACTGGGACGACGACCGGGTCGCCGAGCGACGCCGTCGCGCCCTTGCCGACCCGCGAGTCGATCTCAGCGCGGGGCACGGTGGCCAATCAAGCATTCCAGGGGCTTCCGGGGCGCTCAACGGGTGATGCGACGACCGCATCGCGTGGTGGTCCTCGTGCTCGACGGAGCGCTCCCGTTGGACGTCGGGATTCCGGCGGAGGTGTTCCATCCGGAGACGGGGTTCGGGTACGAGGTGTCGCTCTGTGGGGTCACCGCCGGAACGGTGCCGTCGCACGGGGCCTTCGGCTTCGCGGTCCCGCGGGGCTTGGACGCACTGGCCGACGCGGACACGATCGTCGTCCCGGGGTACGCCCCGGCGGGTCGGCCGATACCGGTCGAGGCGCGAGAAGCGCTCCGGAGCGCCGCAGCGCGCGGGACACGCGTCGCGTCGATCTGCTACGGCGCTTTCGCCCTTGCGGACGCCGGTCTGCTCGACGGCCTGCGCGCGACGACGCACTGGGATGCGGCAGAGAAGTTCGCGGCGCGGTATCCGGAGATCACGGTCGAGCCGAATGTGCTCTTCGTCGATGAGGGATCCATCCTCACGTCGGCGGGGGCTGCCGCCGGTCTCGACCTGTGTCTGCACCTCGTTCGGTGCGACCTCGGCATGGTCGCGGCGAACGAGATCGCCCGAGGACTCGTCACCGCGCCCTACCGGACCGGGGGTCAGGCCCAGTACCTGCCGAAGGCCAACTCGGCATCGCACGGCGAAAGCCTTGCCGCGACACGCGAATGGGCCATGACGCGGCTCGACCAGCAGCTCACGATCGCCGGACTAGCGGCGCACGCGCGGATGTCGCCCCGAACGTTCCTGCGCCGCTTTGCCGAAGAGACCGGCAGCACTCCGCTGCAGTGGATCCTCCGGGCGCGGGTGGACACCGCCCGCGAACTCTTGGAGAGCACGAGGCTGTCGGTCGACCGCGTCGCCGAGCAGGTCGGCCTGGGCACTGGATCGAATCTCCGACTGCACTTCCGCCGGCTGCTGGACGTGTCCCCCTCGGAGTACCGCGCCACCTTCTCCGGGCGGAACTGACCGCTACGAGATGCGTTGGGGGAGTGCCACGGTGTCACCGGCCACGTCGATGGCGACCTTCCCGCGGAGCGCATACGACCGCCTGTTCTCCAGGATCTCGTGCGCCTCGCCCATGCGAGCGAGCGGAAGAGTCGCCCCGATGACCGGCTTCACCAGACCGCGCTCGACGAGCGTGGTGAGGGCGTCCAGCTTTCCTCGGTTCTGCCGTGTGAAGACGAAGTGGTAGGCGGCGTTCTTGCCCCACGCCTCGATGAGGTTTTGCGGCTGCGCGATGTCGACGATGCTGACGACGCGCCCGAAGTCGGCCAGTGTCAACGGACTTCGGGTGAGCGCGTCGCCGCCGATCGTGTCGAAGACGACGTCGACGCCCTTGCCCTGCGTCAATTCGACGACGGCGTCGACGTAGTCCCTCGACGTGAAGTCGATCGCCGCATCGGCTCCGAGTGAGCGTACGAACTCGTGCTCGCTGGCCTTCGCGGTGGTGATCACCCGGGCGCCGATCGCCGCGGCGATTTGGATCGCGATCGTGCCGACACCGCCCGCGCCGCCATGGATGAGAATCGTCTCCCCCACGGCGAGTTGAGCTCGCGTCACCAGTGCCTCCCAGACCGTTCCTCCGACGAGAGTCAGGCTCGCCGCCTCCAGATGGCTGACGTTCTCCGGTTTCCGGCCGACGAGCTCGACGTTGGCGACGTGTTGCTCGGCGTAAGAGCCTGGGCCGCCGAAGATTTGGGGCGTGTAATACACCGCATCGCCGACCTGGAATTCACTTACATGGGATCCGACTTCCTCTATCACCCCGGAGATGTCGTGGCCGATGATCGCCGGGAGGGGCACCAGATCTGCATAGTCGCCCCGACGGATCTGGTAGTCGAGCGGGTTGACGGCGGTCGCATGGACGCGCACCCGTACCTGGCGGGGGTCGACGGACGGTACGGGGACGTTCCGCAGCTCGAAGGCGTCGACCCCGCCGAATCGTTCGAGCACAACGGCTTTCATCAGTTCGGGCATGTCGGTGGTCCTCGTCGTTGTTCTGGGGGTGCGCCGGGGCGGGCAGCTCTCTCAGTGTCGCGAGTGAGATCCACGGTTTCTAGTGGCGAGAATGCCGATATTCGAAAGGATAGTGACACGGCTGTCGTGCAGGGCTCGGGTTCGCAACGGTCGACTTCGGTTCGCCCGCGAATCGCTGCGATAGCCCCGGAGGCGTTACATGTAACATGGCTCCATGGCGGTGAGGGACAGGGTCGGCGAGTATCGACGACGGATGCGCGAGCGTGGCCTCCGGCCACTGCAAGTCTGGGTGCCCGACGTGCGAACTGAAACCTTCGCAGCCGAGGCGCACAGGCAGGCCTCTCTGGTGGGGGCAGCGGACGACGACAGCGAGGATCAAGACTTCGTCGAGTCGATCTCGACGCCATGGGACGAGGAGTGAACCGAGGGGAGATCTGGACCGTAGCGGGGGGCGTTTATGCGGCGAAGCCGCGTCCAGCGGTGATCGTTCAGGACGACCTCTTCGATGCCACGAGTTCAGTGATCGTCGCTCCGATGACCAGCACGCTCCTGGATGCGCCGTTAATGCGTATTCGCATTGCTGGCGGAAGTGGCCGGTTGTCAGGTCTCGACCATGACAGTGACGTGATGATCGACAAGCTCACGACGGTGAGAAGGTCGAACGTCCGCGACCGAGTTGGCCGGTTGACGGCCGAGCAAGTCGTGGAGGTCGAGCGGGCAATGATGGCATTCCTCGGCCTGGCTAGTTAGGTGAAGCCCGTCATAAACCGTTGTTGCATAACCATTTTGGTCAGATCGCCGAACCAATGACCCCAGATGTCACATCTTCGATCCGCGTCGTGTCTTCGCTTGGCTGCGCTTCGCGGTCGGCCGGGCGATTCCGTTGACGACGATCGTGAGTAGACCTTCTGTTTCCAGAGGATCTCGGGCGGTTTCGGTGGCCATGGCGATTGCGTTGAGAAGTGTTGTCACATCAGCCAGTTTCACCTCGGGGCGAACCGCGCCCTCGTCGATCGCCCTGGTCAACAGCGCGGTGCCGATTGCCTCAACCGGAGCCTGGCACGCGGCCACGAATCCAGAATCCTCGCGACCGGAGGAAAAGGCTGCTGCCAGGCCGTGCTTGGCCCGGACGTGGTCGACGTAGGCGCGCAGCCACGTGTCGAGTGCCTGTGCTGCGTGGGGTTCGGTCAGTAACTCCTCGCCCACGGCGCACAACGCCTGCACCTCGGTCACGCACACCGCGACGAGCAGATCCCGGCGGTCGGGGAAGTGCCGGTAGAGCGTCGCGTTGCTGACCCCGGCGCGCCGGGCGATTGCATCCAGGGGCGCGCCAGGCCCGTCAACGGCGAACATCTCGTCGGCGGCGGCGAGGAGTGCCTCATAGCTTCGACGGCCGTCGGCCCGCAACGGTGGATGGACCAGATGGTCGAGCGCGGAACGCGAAGGGGTGGTCGGTGGTCGTCGTGACACGGGCCCTCCGAGCGGCTTGATAAACGGGGAACTCCGGAGTTATGGTACGACGACTGCTAAGCGGGGAATTCCCCGGATGTCGGACCGGCGGTAATGGGGACGAACGAGGAACGGAGCGCTGCGATGTTCAAGGTGCTGAGCTACCTGGTCAAGCGCGACGGGATGAACGTCGAAGACTTCGTCGAGTATTACGAAAACCACCACGTGCCACTAATTTTGAGTCTGGCTCCGGTTCCGATCGTCTACAAGCGCCACTACCTTCACCACGGCGACGCGGTCAACGCGGGCGACGAGACGATCGACTTCGACGTGGTCACCGAGATCGCGTTTCCCGACCGTGCGGCGTTCGAATCCTGGTCCGATGCTGTCGGAACCGGGGACAACGGCGATCTGGTGGCCGCTGACGAGGCGAGGTTCCTCGACCGTTCACGCACGCGGGCCTGCGTGGTCCACGACCACGTCACCGCGGGGTGACGACTTCAGTATCGGAGTACGTTCGAATTCGTGGATGGTGACCAACGAGTCCAGAACTTCGTCCTCGGTGACGTCGAGGTCATCCGTGCCGTCGAGTGGCACGAACCGTTCTTGCCGCCGAGTGAATTTCTCCCAGATGTGGCCGCCGAGGTGTGGACGGCCAACGCGGACTGGTTGACGCCGGAATATTGGCAGCCCGACGTCGACCGGATGGTCATCGCGCTGCAGACGTGGGTGCTTCGAAGTGGCGGCCGCACCATCGTGGTCGACACGGGTGCGGGTAACCGGCGTGAGCGGCCGGGAATGGCGCCCTGGTTCGACCAACGCGAAAGCGATCTCTTGGCGTTGCTCGCCGACGCCGGTGTTCAACCGCGCGACGTCGACGTCGTCGTCAACACGCATCTTCACGTTGACCACGTCGGCGGCAATACCGTGGACGCAGACGGTCAGTGGGTTCCCGCATTCCCCAACGCCCAGTATCTGATTCCCGCCGCTGACGACGCCCACTATGGCCCAGGAAATGCGAGCGGAGAGGGGTTGGGGGAGGTCGACCGCTTGGTCTACGAGGACAGCGTCGCCCCGATCCACGAGGCGGGGCAGGCCGTGCTGTGGGACGGGCACTACACCGTCGACGAACACCTCACCTTGGAATCGGCACCCGGCCATACTCCCGGAACATCGGTTGTCAGGCTTGCGTCTGGCGGCGACCGCGCCGTTTTCGCCGGAGATCTGTTGCACAGCCCGGTTCAGATCCTCGACTCCTGTTGCAACAGCGCCTTCTGCCATTCGCCCCAGCAAGCGACTGCGAGTCGCCGCCGCATACTGGGACGGGCCGCCGACGAACACGAACTGCTCTGCCCGGGGCACTTCGGCGCACTGGAAGTCCAACGGAGCGACGGCGGCTTCGCCCTCGGCCAGTGGGCAGCCTCGAGCCCGGGGTCGGGCAGAACCGACTAAGCGCCTGCGTTTCGGGCCGTCACGGCGGCAGCAGTCGTCTGAGCAGTGGACGGCGCCATGGCATCGTCGTCCACTGCCTCTGGCTGGGCGTCGGACACGGATAGATCCTTGATCTTTTGCGCTGCCAGCACCTCGACGAGTAGCGCCTGGTCGTACGTCGCCTCGGCGGCTTCGGCGCGCTTTCGCGCCCCTTCTGCTTCGCGCTGAGCCTTGCTTCGCGCTTTGCGCAACGTTTCCCGTTGTTCAGCCGACGTCTTGATCGCACGCTTGAGTTCGGCCTGCTGGTCGACTGCCGCTTGCAGCGCGGCTTCGTCGGCGCTCCGCTGGTCGGCATTGTCCTCGAGCCGTTGCAGCACGAGGGAAAGTTGATTCTCGGCCCGGGCCGCTGCCTCTTGGGCGGCCTGCCAGTTGCCGCGTGGCTCGTCCAAGGCGGTGTGGTCGACCTCCAGGTCGGCGCTGGCCTCGGCGGTCGCGGGATCGGACAGGTTCCGTGCGTCTGCAGTAGTGATGATTCGCTCTTTTCTTCGTCGGGGCTCTCCCGCTCCGGGCGCGGGGAGTGTCGATCTCGTCGAGAGACGAACCGATGTGAAGGGGGTTCCCCTTATTCGGCAGCGCAACCGCATTGGTCCCCACCGGCGGGCGGCTCATGGGGCTCTGGCGGTACCCGTACTACGAGGATCTCCTCAGCGGCGGGTACAGCGCATAACTTGGCAATGGTCAGCCGCCCGTCGGTTGATGCGCAGGACCGAAGACGCAACGGTCGTGGCTGACGGTCCTGTCCCGTTGACGAGAAAGGCGACACGTGACACACGGTCAATTCACAACGCATGCAGAGCGTTTCGATCTGCGAGGTAAGAGCGGCCTGGTCACCGGCGGCACCAGGGGGATCGGGATGATGATCGCGCGGGGGCTCCTTCAGGCGGGCGCGCGTGTGGTGATCAGCTCGCGCAACGCAGAGGCCTGCGGGCAGGCGCAGGAGCAGCTATCCGAATTCGGCGACGTACTCGCGGTCCCCGCGGATCTGTCACGGCACGAGGAGTGTGATCGACTCGCCGACCTCGTCACCGCCGATTCCGGGAGTCTCGACATCCTGGTCAACAATGCGGGTGCAATGTGGGACGAGCCGTTGGAGACGTTCCCCGACGCAGCCTGGGACACGGTCGTCGACATCAACCTGAAGTCGCCGTTCTGGTTGGTCCAGGCGCTGCTGCCGGCACTTCGTACCGCTGGGACCGCCGACGACCCGGCGCGGATCGTCAACATCGGCAGCATCGCGGCGATACACATCCCGGCACGGCCCAACTACTCGTACTCCAGCAGCAAGGCTGCGCTGCATCAACTCACCAGGGTGCTCGCCAAGGAGCTTGGCCCGCAACACATCACCGTAAACGCGGTGGCGCCGGGAGCGTTCCCGTCGGCGATGATGGCTGCCACCCTCGACGAGTTCGGTGAGGCGATCGCGGCGTCGGCGCCGCTGGGCCGGATCGGCCGCGACGATGACATGGCGGGTGTCGCCGTGTTCCTCGCCAGCCGGGCGGGCGCTTACCTGACCGGCACCGTGATCCCCGTCGACGGCGGGATCGCTACGACCGCGTGACCTCCGGCAACACTTCGGGGTACTGGTGGTACCTCCCTTCGCGTGCGGTGCGGGCCTACGGTGAAGCGATGGACGCCACGCTTGAGCTGCGCACCGAGATCCGGGAGTTTCTGAGGTCTCGTCGCGCCCGCGTCGCGCCTGAGATGGCTGGACTGCCTGCCTACGGCGGGAATCGGCGGGTCGAGGGTCTGCGCCGCGAGGAGGTAGCACTGCTCGCCGGGGTATCGGTCGAGTACTACGTCCGCATTGAGCGTGGCGGCTTGGCCGGCACCTCGGAGGGCGTGCTCGACGCGCTAGCCACGGCGTTGCAACTCGACGAAGCAGAGCGCGACCATCTGTTCCATCTCGCACGCCAATCTGGGGCGCCCGCCAGTCGACGGCACCGCAAGTCTGCCGCGACGGTGCGGCCCGCGCTGCAAGGGGTGCTCGACGCCATTACCGGTGCGCCGGCGTTGATTCGCAACGGCCGCCACGACGTGCTGGCCATGAATCATCTTGGACGGGCGCTGTATTCACCGGTGCTGGCCGACCCGCGACGGCCCGCCAACACGGCTCGGTTCGTGTATCTGCACCCCGACGAGGCCGAGCAGTTCTTCGTCGACTACGACCATGCGACGCACAATGCGGCCGCAATGTTGCGCATGGAAATGGGCCGCAATCCCCACGATGAGGAGCTCATCGCCTTGGTGGGCGAATTGTCCTCGTGCAGTGAGCTATTCCGGCAGCAGTGGGCATCGCAGAACGTAAGGCTGCACGGACACGGGACCAAGTGTGTGAACCATCCGGTGGTGGGCCGCCTCGAGCTGAACTTCGAGTCCATGGATCTGCCCAGTGACCCTGGCCTGCAGTTAAATGTCTACAACGCACCTGAGGGCGGGCCGGGCGCCGACGATCTTGCCCTGTTGGCGTCGTGGGCCAGCCTGGAGACGATGTCGACCACTGGGGGATGCCCCCAGTAGATAGCCCATCCCTCAGTTCGTGCGGAACGGTGACTTAATTGCCCACCCCGACGTAGGTGCGC
Organism: Mycobacterium sp. Root135; assembly: GCF_001426545.1. Lineage (GTDB taxonomy): Bacteria > Actinomycetota > Actinomycetes > Mycobacteriales > Mycobacteriaceae > Mycobacterium. The sequence goes on from NZ_LMEZ01000001.1 coordinate 370,631, forward strand.
ACACGTCGGGTCGCTGCGCGGCGACGGCCGCACCGTGCCAAAGCCGAGGGCACAATGGAAGTCTCGGCTGCATCGAGCAGTCGCCGGTGTGGAGGGGAACCGCAGTGACGACCATCGCCCGCAACATGTCCGAACTCGGCTTCGCACCCGTCATCGCCGTTTTGGCCCGGGGCGGCGACGACCTGACGGCGGTCAGCAAGCACTTCTCGGCCCAGCGCTCCTCACAGTTCGGCAGCGCCTCGTTGACTGAGAAACGCATCTCCGGCGGCTCCCGTCCCCGCGCCGAAGGTGCCCGCGGCTACCGCAATCTGGGGGTCGTCTACGGGACCGTCGATCGGCAGGGCTTGGCGGCGTTGCGAGCCGACCCCCGCGTCAGGAAGGTCACCTCCGCCCCCGAGTTCAGTCTGATCCGACCCGTCGCGAAGTCGTCAGCGGTCCTGCCCAAGACGAACACGTGGGGTTTGGAGGCGATGGAGGTGCCCGCCCTGTGGGCAGAAGGGTTGACCGGCAAGGACATTCGTGTCGCCCACCTGGACACCGGCGTCGACGCCACCCACCCCGCGCTGCAAACCGCGGTGGTCGGGTTCGCAGAATTCGACCGCACCGGCCGGCCACGCCCCGGCGTCGAGCCCTACGATTCCGACACCGAAGCCTCCCACGGCACCCACACCGCTGCGACGATTGCCGGCCGGCCGGTTCGCGGCAGCCACATCGGGGTAGCTCCGGGAGCGTCACTGTATTCGGCGATGGTGATCGAGGGCGGGGACATCGTGGCCCGCGTTCTCGGCGGCATGGACTGGGCGGTTGGTGAACGGGTACGGGTGCTGTCGATGTCTCTCGGGATCCGGGGGATCGTCGACGACTTCCTCGACATCGTCGACGTCCTCCGGTCCAACGGCGTATTGCCCGTGGTCGCCGTCGGCAACGAGGGCCCTGGCACCAGCCGGTCACCGGGCAACTACCCCAGCGCCTTGTCCGTCGGCGCGCACGACGAGCAGTTCGCCGTGGCGGAATTCTCGTCGAGTCAACGCTTCGTGCGCAGGTCCCAACCGCTGGTCCCCGACGTCGTCGGACCCGGGGTCGACGTCGTATCGGCAGCACCCCAAGGGAGGTACCAGTCGCTGTCGGGAACGTCGATGGCCACCCCCCACGTTGCCGGTCTTGCCGCCTTGCTCATCGAAGCGCGGCCTGACGTCACGGTCGACCGACTCGAGCAGGCCATCTTCGCCTCGGCCCGGCCGGGCCAGATGGACGTCGAGAGGGTCAACCGTGGCGCGGTCAACGCCGTTCGCGCGTTGGCCGCCTTGCGGGACGAATGAAGCGCTTCGCCGTGGACCGCGCCCAGTCCACCAGGAGTAAATTGTGACCATCGAGCGAGGAGTGGCCGTGGTCCAACAGCCGACTGATCCGGAGTTGCTACGTCAACTGGATGACGCGCGGGCCTCTGGCGGGACCGTCGAGGCGGTGCTGCGACTGGAACGCCAACCCGGTGAGCGTCCGGTTCCGAGTGTGGTCCGCGACCAGGCCGACCGTGCCATCCGCCGCGCCACCGACGCCTGCGGGGAGACACCCGCCGACGTGCACGTCATGGCGAACATGGCCACCGCCTACGTCGCGGGCACCGAAAAGTTCCTGCGGGAATTGCTGTCCCAGCCCGAGGTGGCCTCCGCCGTGGCCAACGAGAGCCGCGCAGGGACCACCCGCGACGTCACGTCCTAATCCCGGATGCTTCGCACCCCAGACGGCGTTGAGCGAAGGTGGGCCGCAGAGGCGCACCGCTGTCGCCTGCCACGAGGGAGCTCGCCCGGCTCGCCCGACGCATGCTGCTCGAGCAAGACGCCGCTCGCGCGCCTCGAGCCGGTTCGTTGTGAGTTGCGTCGCGATTGACGTGCGCTATTGGCACGCCTGCGCATAACAGTGCCAGCATGGAAACATGGCCGTAACAAACGGTCGGCTGCCGCTGGGGGCGTGGACGTGGCGCTGATCCAATCCGTACCTGCCCTCCGGGTTCGCTGGCTAGTGCATGCGTTTAGTCGAAACCGCCTCGTTCGCGGGAGCGACCGCCTAGAGGCATGTGCGGTGCTGATGGTCCTCGCAGCAGCGCTGTTCGTGATCCCGGTCGCCCAGCGAGTGGGCGACGAGACCTACGCAGATCGCATGCAGCAGATCAGCAGGCAGCATCAGTCTCTGCACTCCGTCGAAGCCATTGCCACGGCGGACAGCGGAAGTCCCGCGCCTCGTCGCTTTGGTGTACCGGTGACGGTTCGCGTCGAGTGGCGGGAGGGAGTGCACCGTCGTTCGGAGGTCATCGCGAGTCCGTCGTTCGTCAAAGCCAAGACGCCGGTGACTGTTTGGCTCGACGACAAAGGTGCGGTGGTGTCTGCCCCAGACCGAGAGGTAGACGCGCAGACGGTCGCGACGAACCGCGCGTGGGCATCATGGTTTGGCATCGTTGGACTCTGCGCGCTGCTGGCCTTTGCGATCCGCCGCTGCCTTGACCGCTACCGTGCGGCCTCCTGGCAGCGCGAGCTGCACCTGATGGCTTACAACGACGACGGCTGGGCCAACTACGACCGTTGATCAGGGCCACGCCGAGGCGCACCCGTTGCAAGACAACGCTTGTCAGTCCTTTTTGCTGGGCGGGCAGGCAGCGGGCAGCAGACCTAGCGACGTACTCATCGCACTTTGGTTTTGGCAGGCGGTGACTCCGGAGTCTGGTGGGGTGTTGGCGCCCTGGGTTGTCCGGCACGTGGTGGGTTGCAGACCGATGGCGACGGTCATGGCGCTTTGGTTTTGGCAGGCGGTGACTCCGGAGTCTGGTGGGGTGTTGGCGCCTTGAGTCGTCCGGCATGTGATGGGTTGCAGACCTAGCGAGGTGCTCATCGCATTTTGGTTTTGGCAGGCGGTGACTCCGGAGTCGGGAGGGGGGTCCGCGCCCTGACCGTCGTCGGCCACCGGAGCGGACGTAGTGCACGGCGGGGGGTTGTAGCCCCCTTTCTGAAAGCACCCGGGATTCGCGCTACCGGTCGGGTAGGCGCCGCCGACGATGCCGGATGCGATCGCGAACGGGACGAGTGTCAGTGCGACTACCCGCCCGCGCCAATCACGCTGGGGCGTCACGGGGTTGGCTTACGCAGAATCGTGACTCCCAGGTGCGGCAGGGTAGGTGTCGGTCTTCAAGATTTGTAGCAGATCGTCGGCTGCCGGTGGAGTCGTCGACGCGATCTCCCATTCCAGGTGACGTCTCGCGGTGAGAAGATCGCTTGCCGGCCGGGCGTTCGAGGACCACCATGACGAGGCCATCGAACAGTTCGGCAGCTCGACGCAGAGCAGGGAGGCGTCGTGAAACTGGCTGAGGGGCTGTCGCTTCGGGCCAACGTGCATCGTCACGTGAAACAGCTGCGAACCCGGATCGCAAGCAATGCGCGACGACGAGGGCGGGCACGAGGCATTCACCTCACCGCGTGTGCGGTCTTGATTCAGTTCACGAGCGGTTGACGCTGGCGAGCACCTCGTCGCGGACGGCGTCGTAAGGCCGGTGGAAGTCGCCCGGGGCCGCGGGTGGCTCGGTATGCACGACGAAGCCCTGGACGTCCATGCTCATGAAGCCCCCGAGGATCGCGAAGAACGGCCCGAGGACGAAGTCGGTCCGCGGGTCCTCGCCGGTTGGCGTGGAGCGGGCGGATACCACTGTCACCGGTTTGGACCCCAGGGGGTCGATGCCCTCGCCGACCGGTGAATTGGCGCCGATGACGTGCACGTAGTCAAGCCACGCCTTGAGCGTCGACGGCATCGAGAAGTTGTACATCGGCGAGCCGATCAGCACCACGGCGGCGCCGGCCAGCTCATCAAGCAGCTCGTCCTGCAACCGTTGAATCTCCGGCGACGGCGCGACGGCATCCTCCGGTCGACGAGACGCGATGAAGTGCAGCGCGTTGGTGGGCAGGTGCGGCAGCGGGTCGACGTGCAGATCGCGCCGACGAATCTCGCGGTCCGCGCCTCCCGAAACCCACCGCTCGGCTGCCTCGGCAGTCAGTCGCCGCGAGGCCGACGAGTTGAGGTTGGCAGACGAGTCCAGCTGCAGGAGGTAGGCCATGAATCGAGAAGTCTAGTGAAGCCGCGGTCGGACGTATCGCATCTCCCGTGACCGGTGTGGGCGGTGTGATGGGCGTCATGTGGCGACTGGTCGACAACCAAAACATTCCAATGGTATGTTTCCTGCAGGCCGCAGCCGAGGCTGGCCTACCAAGTTCGCTCCAGTTCGACGAGGAGCGGAGTCGTGCCGGATGTCCATTGGGGGCATGGCGGTATACCCGTCACGACGACAGCCTCGCCTGCGCCCAACCAATCTTCGCGAAACCCGCGCACCTCGTCGGTCGCCATGTGCTCTTCCGGGCCGATCACGTTCAGGCTCATTTGAATTCGATCCTTCCGACGGCGGGTCGGCCTTCGGCGAATTCGGTCTGTGCGCGTACCCGGCTGGCGCCGTCGCCGTTCGGCACGCTGCGCAGGAACGCCGCCGTGATCCGTTATACGGCGCTGACGCGGGCAGGATCCTCGTCGGTGGTCTCGGCCGCCTCGTAGCCCGGGATCCCGCCGAGTGAGTGTTCCCCACCAAACACGGTGAGCAGTGACCGTGCGCCCGGGCTCAGCCGGTACGGAAGTCGTAGCCACTCGCGCTCCCTCAGATCGCGGGGTACTCCACGTGGAGGTCACCGTCGAACAGCTTCCAGTAGAAGGCGCTCATCGTCGCGGCGGCGGGTGCGTGCCGGCTCAAGATCGCGGCGACCGCCGGTGGCACGTCATCCGGAATGCACCCAGCGGCGCACTGAACTATGTACTCACGGGCACCCGTGCCGCGAGCGCTGGGCAAAGCCGGAATCCCGCAGACATCGGCAACCAGCCAGCCGACCAGTCGCATCGCGGCGTAGCCGGCGTCATGCGTGACGTGTCGTTCGACGAAGTCGAGTTCCGCGGCCGACAGCTCGAACCGCGGCGATGTGGCCAACCCGAAGTCGCCGAGATAGATCCGCTCCAGGTCGGTGCGCATGTTGCCGAAATGGCCGTCCATGTGCAGCAACTCGCGATCCCGCAGAAACGTCACGATCTCCGAGAGCTGACGTTCGACCGCGACGGCCTTACCGGCCGGGTTGCCTCGCAACCAGTCCTCCACCGGGTACGGGATGTACTCGCAGAACAGCACGAGACTGCACGTCGCGGCGGCCAGCGCCTCGAGACGGGCCCGCACGGCCGGACTACCGCACTGCGCGGCGACGACGGTCTCGACGTCGGCGTGTTCGGCTGCGATCGGCGGCCGGCCAGGCAGCACCCGCCAGTGGTGGAGCATCGGGAACGATTGCGTCTCGCCGGCCAGAACGGCGTCGGTGACGATGACGTTTGCGGCCAGCTCGCGCCACGCGTTGAAACCCGGACCGCCCATGCCGTACGGGCCGAACATCGGCAGTTCGAACAGGTTCGCCGTAGACCCCATGTTGGCGACCTCGCGGTCGGACAGTGGGATCCGCTTGGTGAACACCGGCAGGCCGTCGATGTCGAGAATCCCCGATTCGCCACCCACGCCCACGCTCATGACCCGACCGGTGCCCATCAGCTCCGTGAGCTCAAAGTCGTTGCGTGAAGCCAGAAGCGCCGAGAGTTGCTCGTGGCGGGCAGTTCGGGCAGCTGTCACCCTACGATTGTGTCACCGACCGGACCGCGTGCCGATGACGTCAACTGAAGCTTCGGGGCGACGCTTTCGGCGTCGTCAGGTGGTGTGACGGGTGTCACGCAGCGACTGGTCCACCATCAAAACATTCCGATGGTATGTTTCTGGCAGGCCGCAGCCGAGGCTGGCCTACCAAGTTCGCTCCAGCTCGAAAGGAGCGGAGTCGTGCCGGATGCCCATTGGGGGCATGTTGGTTTACCGGTCGCGACGACAGCCTCGCCTGCGCCCAATCTCCGTTTCTGGCTCATCGCCATGCGCGGTACCGAAATTGCTGCGGGAATGAGTTGACCCCCCAGGGATTGCACTCTGTCATCGATGTAGGGCAGGACGCGTATTTCATGTGAGTAGCCAACTAAGGCAACATATTTGACGTTCGGTCGTATCCTGCTGGCGCAGGTGAACATTTGTGTCAACGGCCAACGCTTCTGGCCACCTCGACCATTTCATGACCGTGTCTGTGATCTTCAGCGACGCGTCAGGCGACTCTCGGAGCGGAGTGCGCAAGGGTCGCTGCGCCTTCGGCTCAGGGCGAAACCCCTGTGTGACCTCGGATGGACTCGATAGCGTTTCCGCATGGTCGTTGCGCGGCAAGCCTTCTACGACGTTGACGGTCTGACGATGGTCGGACACTTGGCGCGTCCCGACGGTGAGGGTCCGTGGCCGGCGGTGCTCATCGGTCATGACGGAATCGGTCTCGAGGACTACCAGCGCGGCCGCGCCGACATCCTCGCCGACCGCGGATACATCGTCCTTGCGATGGACTATCACTCTGGCCGTACATATTTCGGGGAACCAGAGGCGATGCTGGCACGGGTGATGCCGCTGCTGGCTGACCCTGCTCGCATGCGAGCCATCGGCCGGGCGGCGCTCGAAGTTCTACTGGCTGAACCAGGAACGGACCCCGAGCGGCTGGCGATGGTGGGGTTTGGCGCCGGCGGCCGCATCGTGCTCGAACTCGCCGGTACGGGAACGCGGGTCAAGGCGCTCGCGGCGATCCACCCGGGCTTGCCTGCGACCACCCACGCCCTCGAGTGGGCGAGTGTGGGCGGAGCATTCCTGTTGGGCACCGGGTCCGAGGACCCCCTGTGCACGCCCGAGCAACTCTTGGCTTTCGCCGCCGTCCTTCAAGACGCCGGAGTCGACTGGCGCGTCAACGTCTATGGCGGAGCCCAGCACGCGTTCTGGGCCGCTCCCATGCAAGCGGGCGGTGCCGCACCAGACCTGGCTACGGTTCCCGGTGTAGGGCATCATGCTGCGCACGCGACCCGGGCATGGCGTGCGGTGCTGGACCTGCTCGACGAAACGATGGCACCCAATCCGCGCCGTCGACCATGAGTGGCCACCTCCCAGCCGTGCGTCGACGATCTGACGAGACTTGATGCCGGCCTAGATCGCCAGCCGTCGTCGAGCGTCGTTACAGCGATATGCCAGAAATGCCGTGAATGCTGACCGAACGCTGGTCCTCGATCGACAACGTGGGGTGGGTCATGAGTGGAGTGAAGTTCGGTGCAATCGCCGTCGCACTGATTGCGTCGTCGGCGTGGTTCGGGTGCGGCGTGGCCGCCGCTGACGACTACAGCGGCCAGACCTACGCCGACGCGTCGAAGGCGATCAGCGGCGCGGGAAAGAAGGCCGTGGTCGCCAGTCGCGCCGGCGACGCCCTCGCCCAGGACGACTGCGTCGTAGCCAATTCCGAGCAGGCGCCGTGGATCAAGGGCGACGACTTCTCGCCCGTCACGGACACCGTGTTGTTGAGCTTGAACTGCAACGCCGGAGTCGCCACGGCGACGACGCCCGGCAACTCGGCGGCAAGTCCCGAGGGACGGGCAGCCATACAAGCGGCGAAGGACAAGGCGGCAAAGACTGCCGCGTCGGCGTCCGGATAGCTACGTCGACGTGAAGGGCCTGTGTCGGTGGTCCTTCGAGGAATTACGTCCTGGAGTCGCCGGGCCCGCCACCCACTCGGCGCTCACCCCGGCCGCGTTGTGACGGTTCACGCGACACTGCTGGCGATCGCGACAACCAGCCCGGCCAAGGTCAGCACGCCGACGATCACCGCGGCTGCGGTCGCCCGGCCGCGTCGGTGCCGACGTGCGTCGTAGAGCGCCACCGCGATGCCGACGAAGATCAACGCCGCATAGACCGACAGACCCACCGTCAGTGCCGCCGTCGAGGCGGCGCCGGCCAGGGTCACGTCGTGCACGCCGTGAGCCTACGGCGCGTACGTGCGCATCGCTGCGGGCAATGTGAGGGGCGGCCCTCCAAGGCCTACGCCAAACCACCACGGCAGGGTCGCGTAGATTCCTTGAGAACAATCCGAGCATTCAACGAAGGCCATGATGTCCGAGGACCAGAACACAGACGTTCCACCGAATCACCTCTCCATCGACCCGCGGAGCGCCTTCTACAGCGAAGAGGTGCTTCGCCGCGACGTGGGTATTCGCTTCAACGGTGTGGAGAAGACCAACGTCCACGAATACAACGTGGCCGAGGGTTGGGTGCGAGCAGAAGTCCCTACCGCGAAGGATCGCCGCGGAAATCCCATGGTCGTCAAGATCAGTGGCACCGTTGAACCTTATTTCCGCTGAGCAAGATGGCGGACACCCCTGAATTCTGGCGATTCACCAGATTCGCGTCTGAACGGATCAGGTCGCGCTGACGCCGGGAATCCTGCCCTCGCGGAACGCCTCGACGAAGTGGCGGTGGTCGTCACGGACGATTGCGGCGTAGTCCAGCCCGAACTCGACCATGTCGGCGACGAATTGGGCGTCGTGGTTGCCGATCACCCCGACGATCGCCTCTTCGGTCTGGAACGGAACCAGTGATTGATCGCTGTCCGTGTCGCTCACGCAGTGCGCCTTGGCGACCGCCCGGCCCAGCTGCTCGATGACCTCGACGAGTTCGTCCGGCTCGGTCAACTCGCTCCAGTCGAGATCGGCCTCGTAGGGCGAGATTTCGCTGACCACGAAGCCGACGCCGTCGACGACGGTGTAGCCGAGCAGGGGATCGGCGTGGGCCTGCAGCGCGCGCTGCGACACCACGGTGCGGTGCCCGTGGTGCTGGAAGTACCGGTGGACTTCGGCGTCGTCGACCACGCGGCTGGGTGCGGCCACGTTGCCCTGTTTCATCGACAGCACCACGTCGTTGTCCAGCGCCTGGTTGTAGCCCTCGATGAGCACCGTGTAGGCGGGGAGTCCGGCGCTGCCGATGCCGAAGCCGGTCTTGGCTATGACGTCCTTGACGTCGTAGGCGATACCGCGGAAGCGCTGCGTGTCCGGGATCGTCTCGAGGTAGTGGCCGAACGCCTCCTCCACCTTCTGTCGCTCCGCGTCGTCAAGGCGTCTGACACCGGACAGTTCGCGGAAACGACGGTCGTTCTCGCCGACGACGGTGATGCGGTCCAGCATTCCGGCACGAGTCGACAGCCGGGCCGACTCCAACGCCGACAGCACCGCGCCGCGCGCGGTCAGGAGGTTCAACGAGAACGACGAGTCGTCCTCGACGTCGACGAACCACCGCACTTGCTCCACGTAAGCCCGGACGAAGGCCTCGATCAGCGTGGTGATGGCGCCGTCGGAAAGCGCCTTCTGCCAACACATTAGGGCGATGCTAGCCGCGAACCGCTTCAGGTCCCAGGTGAAGTGGCCAACGTAGGCCTCGTCGAAGTCGTTGACGTCGAAGATCAACACGCCCGCGCCGTCCATGTACGTGCCGAAGTTCTCTGCGTGAAGGTCGCCCTGGATCCAGACCCGGCTGGTGCGCTCGTCCGCCCACCGGTCCTCGCCAGCGGCAACGTCGGCGTAGAAGATGCAGGCGCTGCCCCGGTAGAACGCGAACGGGTCGGCTGCCATCTTGCGGAACTTGGTCCGAAACGAATCGGGATCGGCCGCCATCAGATCCGAGAAGGCGTCGACGAGGCTCGCCACGATGAACGACTCGCGGTCACCGCCCGTCGAGTCGGTCAACGCGGGCACCCGCAGCTAATCGGCATGCTTCAGCATACGGCGGTGCAGGAACGAAAGTGGTGCCGTCACAGGGTCATCGCCTTGAACTTCTCCGCCTGTCCGCGGATGGCGATTTCGGTGGGAAGCCGTTCCAGCGAGGATGCACCGAAGAAGCCGACGATGCCGCTCGTGTGGTCGAGAACGTACTGCGCGTCCTCCGGTTGCGCGATCGGTCCGCCATGGCAGAGCACGATGACGTCCGGGTTGACCGCCTTGGCGGCGTCGTGCATGGCCTGGACGGCGTTCACGGCATCGTCGAGTGTGAGGGCCGTCGACGCGCCGATGGTGCCGCTCGTCGTGAGCCCCACGTGCGGAACCAGGATGTCGGCTCCGGCCTCAGCCATGGCGACCGCCTGATCGGCATCGAAGACGTAGGGTGCCGTCAGAAGACCCTTGCGTGCTGCGGTGGCGATCATCTCGACTTCGAGGTCGAAGCCCATCCCGGTTTCTTCGAGGTTCTGCCGGAACACTCCGTCATAGAGACCGACGGTCGGAAAGTTCTGCACGCCAGTGAATCCGATGCGGGCCAGCTCGTCGAGGAACCTGTCCATGAGACGGAAGGGGTCGGTTCCGCACACGCCGGCCAGCACCGGCGTGTGCTTTACGACCGGCAGCACCTCGTTCGCCATCTCGACGACGATCGCATTGGCGTCACCGTAGGGGAGTAGCCCGGCGAGTGACCCGCGCCCAGCCATCCGGTAACGCCCCGAGTTGTAGATGATGAGGAGGTCGATCCCCCCTGCCTCGGCGGCCTTGGCGGATAGGCCCGTGCCGGCGCCGCCTCCGACGATGGGGCGGCCGGAGGCCATGGTCTCGGCGAGTCGGGACAACGCTTCGCTACGCAACACGTGGATCACGAATCCTTTTGGGAGTGAGGACGGGTCATGGTTTCGTTCTGATGAGTTGATCGAGCGCCTCGGCCATTCGCCGACCAAATCCCTCGTCGTTGATGGCGGCGGGGACGTCGTGGACGGTGACTCTGGTGTCTTCGAGTCCGGCTCGGATGGCGGCGAAGAGTGCCCGGTCGGCGTCCGGGTCGGCGAACGGCCCGCCCTCGACGTCGATGCCGCTGACGCCGTCGAGTGGAAGGAATACCTCTGCGGGACCGGTGGTTTGCGAGAGCTTGGAGGCAATGATGGTGCCTAGTTCCGCCATCTCCTCGGCCGTGGTGCGCATGAGGGTGATGGTGGGGTTGTGGACGAGGAACTGCCGTTCCGAGAAGGTCGCCGGCACGGACGCCTTGGGCCCGAAGTTCACCATGTCGAGAGCACCGACGCTGACCACCTGCGGGACGCCGGACTGGGCGGCGGCCTCCAAGCGGTGCGGGCCTGCCGTCAGCACCCCGCCGACGAGTTCGTCGGCCAGCTCCGTGGTCGTCAGGTCGAGGACACCGGCCAGGAATCCGCTGGCGATGAGGCCCTCCATCGCCTTGCCTCCGGAACCGGTGGCGTGGAAGACGAGCACCTCGTAGCCCAATTCGTCCAGTCGGGCCCGTGCCTCGTCGGCGGCCGGCGTGGTGAGCCCGAACATGGTCATGCCGATCAGCGGCTTGCCATCGGCCCCGTCGGGCGCGTCACGGAGGCCTTCATGTCGCCTGGCCATCCCCGCCACGGCGGAGGCGGCGTTGCCCAGCACCTGACGCGAGATCCGGTTGATACCGGAGATGTCGACCACCGAGTACATCAGCGTGACGTCGGATTCGCCGACGTAGGGACCCACGTCGCCGGAGGCCATCGTCGACACCAACAGCTTCGGAACGCCTACCGGTAACGCGCGCATCGCTTCGGCGGCAATGGACGAACCACCGGAGCCGCCGATCGCCAGAAGGGCGTCGATGCGTCCCTCTGCGTGCAAAGCGCGCACGACGGCGGCACTGCCCGTGGCCATCACCGCCACGGCCCGTCCGCGATCGTCGGCAGCGCGGAGCGCCTCGAGGCTGGAACCGCCCGCTGTGGCGACCTCGGCGGCGGTGACGTCAGCGTGCGACGACTCCTGCGAGAAGGTCCCCACGTCGATCAGCAGGGTGTCGCAACCCTCTGCGGTCAGCTGGTCGACCAGCCACGCGTACTCCGTTCCCTTGGTGTCCAACGTCCCGATCAGACCCACTGTCGCCATTGACACGTCGCCTTTCATGCTCGCCGGACATGGCGCTCCCGCGCCGCGCAATTCAAGCCTAGGCCCAAGCTCCCCGGACGTTGTCTTACTTCAACTTCCAGCCCGACACCGACGCGAGCGCCGTATGAGTGTCCCCGTGGATAGGCGGTCGCACCCCTCCCTAGGGGTGTGGTGCGCTACCCCCCGACGGTGGTCGACTGAGTGCACGCCGAGCACCTAGTCGACCCGAGAAGGGGCGTCGAGGGCTCGACTTCAGACATGTAGGACTTTAGAAAGGCAATGCCATGATCGTTCTCGGAATCATTCTTCTCGTCGCGGGATTCCTCCTGCACATCCCCATCCTCTGGACGATCGGGATCATCCTGGTCGTCGTCGGGCTGATCCTGACGCTGCTGGGCTCGGCGGGCCGCGCAGTGGGCGGTCGACGCACCTACTACTGATCGATGCGCTCCGGCCCGTACGGCATTGGTCCGCGAGATATCTTGCGCGCCAATAACGTTGGGCCATTCTGGAACCGATCCAGAACTATTGACGTTTGCGTCGAAAACCTGCGGGGTACGCCCTTGTCAGCATAGGAGGTAAGTCAAAATGCCCAATTGGATATGGATAGTGGTCGCGATCGCCGTCGTGGTCCTCATCGTGGGGGTGGTCATCGCCACTCGCGGTCGACGCGACTCGGACCGGCTCAAGCAGCGCTTCGGTCCCGAGTACGACCGTACGGTGTCCGAGGCTGGCGACGAGCGGGCCGCCGAGAAGGAACTCATCGCCCGGGAGCGCAAGCGAGACAAGCTCGACATCCGGCCCCTGAGCCCCGCGGCGCTGGACGGATTCGCCAACCGGTGGAGGGCCGTGCAGACCGCGTTCGTCGATCATCCGTCGAGCGCGGTGGGTGAAGCCGATCTGCTCGTCACGGAGGTGATGCGTGAGCGTGGCTACCCGGTGGACGACTTCGACCGCCAGGCCGCCGACATCTCGGTCGACCACCCCACGGTGGTCGCGGATTACCGTGCAGCACATGACATTCACCTCGCGCAGCAGAAGGGGGACGTCGGTACCGAGCAGCAGCGCCAGGCGTTCGTGCACTACCGCGCACTGTTCACGAAGTTGCTCGAATCGGAGAAGGACAAGTCACAGGAGGCACGCGCATGACCACCCACGATCAGCACACCGATTACGACCCGTCTCTCGACCCGTCGACCGCTGGGCGTCCCGCCGACCGGCAGGGGTACCCCACCGGTCAGAGCGCCGCACCGGAGTACGACCAGAACTCCGGCTACGACGATCGGTCAGCGGGCCTGGGCGCTCCACCGACGTCGGAGCCGCCGTTGCTGGAGACAGTGTCGCAACCGGGCGACGAGCGTCTCGCCGAGCCGTCGAACGAGCGCCTCGTCCAGCCGTCGGACGACCGGATGAACCAGCCGTCCGGCGACCACCTCTCGCAGCAGGATTCGGCGACCAATCCGTCTGGCGTCCAGGGCTTTTCATCGAACACGGCCGAGACCGGCGCTGCGGGCGGAAGCTCATCGGCGATCGGTGACGACCTCTTCGCCGACGATGAGATGGTCGGGCTACGCGCCCGGTGGGACAGCGTCCAAGCCAGCTTCGTCGACGACCCGAAGGAGTGCGTGCAAAAGGCCGACGGCTTGGTCTCCGACGTCGTCGACCAGCTGACGTCGAGCTTCTCCCACGCCCGTTCGCGGCTGGAGGAGCAGTGGGCCCGCGGCGAGGAGGCCTCGACCGAGGATCTGCGGATCGCCCTGAAGCGCTACCGGGAGTTCTTCGACCGCCTGCTAGCCGTCTGACACTCTGCTTTAACGACACCGGCCCCCTGCCCGACGGCAGGGGGCCGGCGTTCGTTCGTCGGCGGTGCGGTCGGGCAGACGCGAGCCCTCGTCAGTCGTGAAGTCCCGCCTGGTGTAGCTGACTCGAGGGTCGCGGGCGATGGCGTCGTGTTTGCGTGAGTAGGTAAACGTGTGCAGGTAGACGACCAAGCCGTCGGAGGCGGTGCGACTGAGCAGTGGCCGAGACGATCCAGACGCGCATGTTCTGCCTGCTACAGGCGACACCCGATTGTCGGCAGGTAGACGTTACTGGGGCGTCGCAGTTTCAGCCCGCGATCGCGTGGGCGAGCCGTTCAGCTGAGGAGGTGTGAGCGGGGCGGCGCCGTCGAGGTGCGCTCGGTGAACGTCGTCGGCAGCAGGATGCGCTGCGGTTCGACCGACGCACCGTCGGTCAGTAGCTGCGCTGCCACCCGGCCCTTTTCGACGAACGACTGGTGCACGGTGGTGAGCCCGGCCTCCGCCGCCGCCGGGACGTCGTCGAACCCCACGACCGACACTTGTTCCGGGACGGCGACTTTGCGCCGCCGACACGCGCGAAGTACCGCCATGCCGAGTTCGTCGTTCACGGTGAGGATCGCGGTCACGTCGTGGGTGCTGAGCATGAGGTCCGCAGCAACGTCGAAGAGGGGAACGGTCAGACCGCCCGCCTCGAGGACGGCGACTGAGGACCACGCGATCCCCGCGGCCGTCAGCGCCTCTCGGTAGCCGCTGAGCCGCTCCCGCGGCACGGCCTCCTGCGTCGACTTGAGTCGTGCGGCGTCGACGAACCCGCTGCGGCCGTCCGGCACCAGGCGGTCGACGATGATGCCGAATCTGCGATGGCCCAACGCAATCAGATGCTCGGCCGCTTCGCGCGCGGCGGCCCGGTCGGGGATTCCGACGTAGTGCACGTCCTGGTTGAACGGTGAATCAACGATGACGGTGGGTAGCCGGCGCGCGATGGCCGTCACGACGGCGGGATGGTCGTCGGGCATCGAGTAGGCGAGGAAGCGGTCGACCAGACTGTTCCTGACGATGTGTGCGTCCCGCCGTTGCCGCGCGTCGGCGTCCGCCCCCGGTGCGTGTGGCGGAAAGGGCAACAGCGACAACGTGAGATCGGCCTGTTCGGCAATCTGTGAAATGCCCTTGAGGAGAAGGACCGCCGACGCGTCGTCGAAGGCGAACGAGAGCGTCTCGGTGAACATCGCGCCGATCGCACCGATGACTCCGGTCCGCAGCGCGCGTCCGGCAGGATCGGGCCCGTGATAGCCGAGTTCGGCTGCGACGCTCAGAACCCGCGCCCGTTGACTCTCAGAGAGCTTTCCTGCCCGGCCTCGGAAGGCGTTGGACACCGTGGCGGGCGAGACGCCCGCCGCGAGGGCCACATCCTTCATCCCGACGGCCCGACCGGCGGCCTGTTCAACGCCGCGGGCAGCGTGCCGTGGTGAGACGTCGCCCGGGCTGAACACGACGGGAGAGATACGCTGACCACCGGCCAGATCGCCATAGGCCGTCGGCTCGGATCTGCTACGTCCTGTCTGCGCCAGGGATATTCGCCGTTTGCCGTATCGCGTCGGTTCACCGCGCGGAACATCCACGGATGAGCCGAAGCGTCAGCACGTCATGCAGAGGTACGACGCAAATTCCCAGCTCAAGCAGGAGACGCGCGACTGTGGTTCGACACCACATGCGCGTCCCGCGGGTGGCCTTTGAGAGACACTCGCTCCGGCGACGTCTCTACACCGCCGGTGGCGTCGCTGACGACGTCCGATTCCTGCGGATGTCGGGCAAGGCAGGCAACCGGGGGATGATCGTCGCCAGGAACGCGTGAAGTATCTGCTCTACGTCGACGGTGCTCTTGTCGTATAGCCATTGCAGCTGGAGGCCGTCGATCACCGCGATCACTCCGATGGCAAGTGCGTCTGAATGCATGGCAGAGTTGAGTTCACCTTGCTCGCGCAGCGACTCGAATGCCAGCGAAAGATATTGCCGTAGACCGGTGTAACGCGTCCGATAGTGATCGTGCGCAGGATGTTCGGCAGACGCCGCCTCGGCGGTCAGCACGCTGTAGAGCTCCACCAAGCCCGGCCGACGGATGTTGTCGGAAACGACCGCGAACATGCTCAGGATCGATTCGAGCGCATCGCCATAGGGCGCCATGAGCTCCGAACTTGCTTCGTCGCGGGCCTCGATCACAGCTCCCAAGAGCTCCGCCTTTCCGGCGAAGTGATGAGCCAAGCCGCGTTGGCTGATCCCGGCGCGCGCGGCGACTTCCTTCATTGTCGTTGCCCAATAACCAAATTCGGAAAACACCTCGGTAGCAGAGGCCACGATGTGCTGTCGGACCGCAGCAGTCTTCGCATAGGGCCCGCGGGTCCCAGTTGAACCGGTGGACATCGGTGCTCCTCTCTGCGGCTCACCCTGCGCAGAACGCGGCCCCAAAATCGAAACTACCATCACGCGGCGAAATTCATGTAACATTTCGAATACCCCACGGATGTGGCATTTTCAGCTCGGGGTCGCCGCCGCTGTGCGCTGGCCGCTGTAACCGTCTCCGTTTCCCAGGTCTTCGAGAGGCTCCCGATGAATGGTCCTCGGCGGACTCGCGGTGCTGCGCCTGCGCGTACGCAAATTTTGCAATCGACAACAAGGAGTGGCAATTAACACCGTTGACGTCCGGACACGCCTAGCCGGAGGCTCCGATCTAGTTGACCCCGAATCGTTTTGGGATGACACGGTGCGGGGACTGCTCGACCTCAACGGTCGGCTCGTCGCGCGCGGTGCGACGCTTCTTGGTCTGCCACCATTGTCCTTCGACGTGGACGGCGCCATCGGTGCGCTGGTGGTCGACGACAACGGCGTCCACGCGCAGCGCAAGGTCGCAGAGTCCGGTCCGGTCGTCGAACTCGACGTCGGGGCCTTCTCCGATCTGATGGGCGATGTCGTGTCGGCGTTCGGGTTGGGCATGGCCGGACGCGTCGTCGTCCGGCGGGGCGTTCTGACCGACTTCGTGTCGTGGGAGCCAGTGCTGCGCGCGTTGATCGACGGGCGCGCCGTCTACGAGCCTGGAACGATCGACTTCCGCGACGCCGACGGCGCCGAACTTGACTTGCGACAGTCGTTCTCGGTCTTCGACCCCACCGAGCGCCCCGGCCACTTTCTGGAGGAAACCGGGTTCCTACACCTGAGATCGGTGTTCACCGATGAGGAGATGCAGGCCGTGTCCCATGAGTTGGATGCCGCCGTTGGCGCAGCTCGGCGCGACGACGGATCCTCTTGGTGGGCGCGTACCGAAGACGCAGGGTGGTACGCGTGCCGGATTCTCGGGTTCAATCAGAAGTCGACCACATTGCGCGATCTGCTCACCAGCGATCGCTTCACGGCAATTGGCCGGTTCACCGATGACGCCTTCGTGCAGCGCGACCCCGAGGTTGGCGACTCCGCTGAGGGGCTGTGGAAGAAGATCGGCGTGGTCGAGGGCCCCTCGGACGTGTCATGGCACAAGGATTGCTCGATGGGTGGCCACTCCCGGGGCTGTTCATCTCTGGTCGTGGGGATTTCGCTGACCGACGCCGACTCGACGTCCGGCGAGTTGGGGGTGGTAGCGGGGTCGCGGCGCGCGAACGTGCAGATGCTTGGCCTTCATCCCACCCTTGATCTTCCACGCTTGGCGCTACCCACCCGCAGAGGTGATGTCCTCGTGCACTGCTCGTGCACCCTGCACATGAGCCGCCCACCGGTGTCTGCCGAGCGGCGAGTGGTCTACACCGGTTTCGAACTCGCGCCCCGACCCGGCGAGGTGGTGGAACACGTCGACCCCGCCGAAGCGCGCCGGCGTCGGGCAGGTCTCGGCGACACCTCGCGGCTGGTCGCGCCGGAGGGCGACCGAGCAGAGCACTTCAAACTCGAGACCACTTCCTGACGCGGTCGAGGCGTCGTGATACTCATACTCGAGGCCTCGCCCAGGCATGGCGAGGTTCAAAGAGACCCGTGACCCGCGACGACTCTGCAAGCTGCGGCGCTTGGCAAGGTACGCAAGAGCGAACTCCGCAGTATCCAATTCAAGGTTGCAGATGCCGAAATCGATTCAGCTACAATGTGACTGAGCGCCGCCGGGCGTGAATCCTTTGGTCTCTCGCAACCATTGCGTTCGTACGGTTGGGGACCGGAAGGACGTCATCACTTGGTTCTAGTCAATTTGCGACGAAGGTGGGTAACGAGCACATGACCAGACGATTAGAGGGCAGGGTCGCCTTCATCACGGGTGCGGCACGCGGACAGGGCCGCGCCCATGCGGTACGGATGGCAGAGGAAGGGGCCGACGTCATAGCCGTCGACGTCGCGGGTCCGCTACCGCCGAGCGTGCGGTATGACTCGGCGACCCAAGGAGACCTCGACGAGACCGTCCGGATGGTGGAGAAGACCGGTCGGAGGATCCTGGCCTCGGTGGTGGACACCCGTGACCATGAGTTGCTCTCGTCCACGGTTGCGGAAGGTGTCGCCGAACTGGGGCGCCTGGACGTCATCGTCGCCAACGCTGGCATCGCCGTTCCCCAGACGTGGGACGAGATCACCCCCGAGTCGTTCAAGGACGTCCTCGACGTCAACGTCACCGGAACGTGGAATGCGGTGATGGCGGGTGCCCGACACCTCGTCGACGGCGGCAGGGGAGGATCGGTAATCCTGATCAGTTCGTCGGCTGGACTCAAGATGCAGCCGTTCATGATTCACTACACCACCAGTAAGCATGCGGTCACCGGCATGGCGCGAGGCTTCGCGGCGGAACTTGGCAGGCACGGCGTCCGGGTCAACAGTGTCCATCCCGGTCCCGTCGCCACCGATATGGGATCAGGTGACATGGTGACCGAGATCGGTCGCACCATGGGAGCGAATCCGCAGCTGTCGGGCATGCTGTCTGGCTTCCTCCCTGAGGGAATCTGCGGGCCAAAGGAGATCGCCGACGCGGTGCTCTGGTTGGCTTGTGACGAGTCGAAGTTCGTCACTGCAGCGGCGATCGCGGTCGACGGGGGTAGTTCGCAATACTGAGTGGCTTGTCAACTCCAGAGTGTCACATGGACTTTCGGCTTGAACCGGGTGACGCCCACGCCGGTGCCACGGATCATCGCCTGGGTGCAACGCGGCGTGGTGATGAACCGCACCAGTTCGGAGACGGCCGGCTGCCGTGACGCCGGCGGCAGGGTGAACGCCACCCACTCGCCCTCCGCCTGCAGGCCTGGACCCTTGACATGGGTCAGGCGTTTCGCCGAAAGGTCCTTGCCGACAGCGAAACCCATCGTCAGCGTCAGACCGCCCACCCGCTGCACTTCCTCCAGCGCCGCGGCGTCGCTCTGGAAGATCCGTTGTTGCTCCTCGGGAATGGCCAGTTTCTGCAGCATCAGCCCGATTTCGCCGTCGACGCTGCCCGCGGACGGGCCCAGCATCCACATCTGCTCGCGGAGCAGCGCTGCCGGCGGCGCGACGGCGGGATTGACGGCCAGCGGACTGCCGGGCGCCGCCACCGTGATGATCTGGTACTTCAGGAACGGGCGTGAGGCGATGGCGTCGGTGCCGTCGGCAGCCACGGCGGTGGCGGGTCCGAGCGCCACGTCGACCGCCCTGGATTCGATCAGGTAGCGGAACTGACTGGCCGGGTGCACGCTCAGCTCCACCGACAGATCGTCGGCGCGCGACGAGAACAGCTCGATCAGACCGGGTGCCGCGTGCTCGGCGAATGCGCTCGACGCGGCGATCCGCAGCAGCCGCCTGCCATGCGCGGCCTCGGTAACCTCGATCGCCGTCTGGCGCTGTAGTCCCAGGATCTCGATGGCCCGGCTGGCCAGCCGTAGTCCACCCGGGGTGAACGCCAACCCAGCCTTGGTCCTGGTGAACAGCTGGTCGTCGAGTTCCTTGCGCAACTGCGTGACGTGCAGGGAGATCCCCGCGTCGGACATCCCGAGTTCGGCTGCCGCGGAGTGCACCGAGCCCAGCCTCACCACTGCTGAGTACGCGCGAAGTTGTGCCGGTGTCACGGAATGAGCCTACTTTTGTTTTTGTGAGAGACGTGTTGGGTGACGTGTTGGCGGTCTGGCGTGCCGGTGGCACCGTCGGTGTCGGGACGGTCGTCCGCACCTATTCGTCGGCACCGCGGCTGCCGGGCGCGTCGATGGTCGTCGGTCCGGACGGCACCGTCAGCGGGTCGGTGTCCGGCGGTTGCGTCGAAGGCGCCGTCTACGAGCTGGCCACCGATGTGACGGCGACGGGTGTGCCGGTACTGCAGCGCTACGGCGTCAGCGACGACGACGCTTTCGCCGTCGGCCTCACCTGCGGGGGCACCATCGACATCTTCGTCGAGTCGATGTCGCAGAACACCTTTCCCGAATTGGAAGCTCTCGCCGAGGACATCGTTCACCACCGGCCCGCTGCCGTCGCGACGGTGGTCGCCCATCAGGATCCGGCCTGGGTGGGCCGGCGCCTGGTCATCCGCGGCGACGAGGTGACCGGTGCACTGGGCTCGCCGCGCGCCGATTCCGCCGTCATCGACGACGCCCGGGGTCTGTTGGCGGCAGGCCGCAGCGAGGTGCTGACCTACGGGCCCGACGGCCAGCGGCGCGGCCTCGGCATGGAGGTGTTCGTCGCCAGCTACGCCCCGCGCCCCCGCATGCTGGTGTTCGGTGCCATCGACTTCGCCGCGGCCGTCGCGCAACAGGGTTCGTTCCTGCATTACCGGGTCACGGTGTGCGACGCGCGTCCGGTCTTCGCGACGTCGGCACGGTTCCCGACGGCGGACGAGGTCGTCGTCGACTGGCCGCACCGGTACCTGGCCGCGCAGGCCGACGCCGGTGCCGTCGACGCCCGGACCGTGATCTGCGTGCTCACCCACGATCCGAAGTTCGACGTTCCGCTCCTGGAAGTGGCGCTGCGACTGCCCGAGGTCGCCTACATCGGCGCGATGGGCTCCCGCCGCACGCACGAAGACAGGTTGGTCCGGCTGCGAGAGGCGGGGCTGACCGAGACCGAGTTGGAGCGGTTCTCCAGCCCGATCGGGCTGGACCTCGGGGGCCGGACCCCGGAGGAGACGGCCGTGTCGATCGCCGCCGAGATCATTGCCCGCAGGTGGGGCGGCGGCGGGCGGCCCCTGGCCGAGGTACCGGGCCGCATCCATCATCACCAGCATCAACATAGTCAGTTAAGCGATTCCTTAACCCGCTATTGACGGCTCAGTAACACCGGCCAACACTGGGCCTCCCAACCCAGCAGATGTGAGGCCAGTCACATGCAAGTTCCCGGCCCCTTCGAATACGAACGAGCGACCAGCGTGGAACACGCAGTGGGTCTCCTCGACCGCCTCGGCGACGGCGCCCTGATCGTCGCGGGTGGCCACAGCCTGTTGCCGATGATGAAACTGCGGATCGCCAATCCGGAGTACCTGGTCGACATCAACGACCTGGCGGGCGAACTCGGCTACATCGTCACCGACCCGACCATCGCGAGGCTCGGCGCGATGACCCGGCACCGCGAGGTGCTGGACTCCGCCCCGTTGGCGGCGGTGCTACCGATCTTCCGAGATGCCGAGAAGGTGATCGCCGACCCGATCGTGCGCAACCGCGGCACCGTCGGCGGGTCCCTGTGCCAGGCCGACCCGGCCGAGGACCTCACGACGGTGTGCATGGTGCTCGACGCCGTCTGCGTCGCCCGTGGTCCCGCAGGCCAGCGGGAGATCTCCATCGACGATTTCCACGAAGGTCCCTACGAGACGTCGCTGGCGCACAACGAGATGCTGATCGAGGTTCGGGTACCGCTGCGGCACAACATGTCCAGTGCGTATGCCAAAGTCGAACGCCGGGTGGGGGATTGGGCCGTGGCCGCGGCAGGTGCCGCCGTCACCCTGGACAAGGACCTGGCCACGATCGTCGCCGGCCGGGTGGGGCTGACCGCGGTCAACCCGGACGTCGAGGGACTGCGTGCACTGGCCGGCGCCATGGCGGGCAAACCCGCCACCGAGGCCACCTTTGCCGAGGCGGGTCGGGCCGCGGCGGCAGCCTGCGAGCCGGTCTCCGACATGCGCGGCAGCGCCGACTACAAACGCCATCTCGCATCAGAGCTGACCATCCGCACACTGCGCACATCTGTCGAACGGGTGCGCAATATGCCGGCGCCCCAAGGGAATTAAGGAACACGCATGCAGGTAAACATGACGGTGAACGGCGATTCGGTGAGCGCCGATGTCGAGCCGCGACTACTGCTCGTGCACTTCCTGCGCGACCAGTTGCGGCTGACCGGAACGCACTGGGGCTGCGACACGTCCAACTGTGGAACGTGCGTGGTGAGCGTCGACGGCGAACCGGTGAAGTCGTGCACGATGCTGGCGGCGATGGCCTCCGGCCACGACGTCCGGACGGTGGAGGGACTCGAAGTCGAGGGCAAGCTGGATCCGGTGCAAGAAGGGTTCATGCAGTGCCACGGCTTGCAGTGTGGCTTCTGCACTCCCGGCATGATGATCACCGCCCGCGCTTTGCTGGACCGCATTCCCGATCCGGACGAGGAGACCATCCGCGAGGCCATCTCCGGACAGATCTGCCGCTGCACCGGCTACACCACGATCGTGCGGTCCATCCAGTGGGCCGCGAAACAGGGCAGGGAGGACTTCGCACCCGACACCCAGTCCGACGAGACGCTCGGTGGCGACGCAGGCGATCACCTCATCGAAGCCGGGAGCAAATGACATGACCACCACCGAGATTCGGCCCCCATCCGAGAATGACCGGGCTGACAACGACAAGAAGCCGTGCGGCTACGGTCGGATGCTGCGGAAGGAAGATCCCCGCTTCATCCGCGGCAAGGGCAACTACGTCGACGACATCAACCTGCACGGCATGCTGCACCTGGCGATCCTGCGCTCGCCCTACGCGCACGCCAAGATCACCAGTATCGATGTGTCTGCCGCGCTGGCCCATCCGAAGGTCAAGGCCGTGGTGACCGGGGCGGATTTGGCCGAAAAGGGTCTGGCCTGGATGCCGACGCTGTCCAACGACGTGCAGGCCGTGCTGGCCACCGACAAGGTTCGGTTCCAGGGCCAGGAGGTGGCGTTCGTCGTCGCCGAAGACCGGTACTCGGCGCGTGACGCGCTGGAACTGATCGACGTCGACTACGAGCCCTTGGAGCCCGTCGTCGACGTCAGACGGGCCCTGGCACCCGACGCCGAGATCATCCGGACCGACCTCGACGGCAAGACCGACAACCATTGTTTCGACTGGGAAACGGGGGACGCGGCTGCCACTGACGCAGTCTTCGCGCGGGCCGACGTCGTCGTCTCCCAAGAAATCATCTACCCGCGGGTACATCCCGCCCCGATGGAAACCTGTGGCGCAGTCGCCGATCTCGACCCGATCAGCGGCAAGCTCACCTTGTGGTCGACCACCCAGGCACCGCACGCCCACCGGACGCTGTACGCGTTGGTCGCGGGCATCCCCGAGCACAAGATCCGGGTCATCTCACCGGATATCGGCGGCGGCTTCGGCAACAAGGTGCCCATCTACCCGGGTTATGTGTGCGCGATCGTCGGCTCGCTGATCCTGGGCAAGCCGGTGAAATGGATGGAAGACCGCAGCGAGAACCTGACGTCCACCGGGTTCGCCCGCGACTACATCATGGTCGGCGACATCGCCGCGACCAGCGAGGGCAAGATCCTCGCGATCCGCTCCACCGTGCTCGCCGATCACGGCGCGTTCAACGGGGTGGCGTCGCCGCTGAAGTACCCGGCCGGCTTCTTCGGGGTGTTCACCGGCAGTTACGACATCGAGGCCGCGTACTGCCACATGACGGCGGTGTTCACCAACAAGGCACCCGGCGGCGTGGCCTATGCCTGTTCCTTCCGGATCACCGAAGCGGTGTACTTCGTGGAACGGCTTGTCGACTGCCTGGCACACGAGATGAAGATCGACCCCGCCGAGCTGAGACTGCGAAACCTGTTGAAACCAGAACAATTTCCCTACCAATCCAAGACCGGTTGGGAGTACGACTCGGGGGACTACGAGACCACCATGCGACTGGGCATGGACATGATCGGCTACGACGAACTGCGCCGTGAGCAGGCCGAGAAGCGCGAGCGCGGCGAGCTGATGGGCATCGGCATGTCGTTCTTCACCGAAGCCGTCGGTGCGGGACCGCGCAAGGACATGGACATCCTGGGCCTCGGCATGGCCGACGGGTGCGAACTGCGGGTGCATCCGACGGGCAAGGCCGTGGTGCGACTGTCGGTGCAGACCCAGGGCCAGGGCCACGAGACGACGTTCGCGCAGATCATCGCCGAAGAACTCGGCATCCCGCCCGACGACATCGACGTGGTGCACGGCGATACCGATCAGACCCCGTTTGGGTTGGGCACCTACGGTTCTCGGTCCACCCCGGTTTCGGGTGCGGCCGCGGCGCTGGTGGCTCGCAAGGTCCGTGACAAGGCAAAGATCATCGCCTCGGGGATGCTGGAGGCCAGCGTCGCCGACCTGGAATGGGACAAGGGGTCCTTCCACGTGAAGGGTGATCCGACCGCATCGGTCACCATCCAGGACATCGCGATGAAAGCCCACGGCGCCGGTGATCTTCCGGAGGGTCTCGAAGGTGGGCTGGATGCCCAGATCTGTTACAACCCGGAGAATCTCACCTATCCGTACGGGGCGTACTTCTGTGTGGTCGACGTCGATCCGGGCACCGCAGTGGTCAAGGTGCGCCGGTTCTTGGCCGTGGACGACTGCGGCACCCGGATCAATCCGATGATCATCGAGGGTCAGGTGCACGGCGGCATCGTCGACGGCATCGGCATGGCGCTGATGGAGATGATCGCCTTCGACGACGACGGCAACTGCATGGGTGGCTCGTTGATGGACTACCTCATCCCCACCGCCATGGAGGTTCCGCACCTGGAGACCGGGCACACGGTGACACCGTCGCCGCATCACCCGATCGGTGCCAAGGGTGTCGGCGAGTCCGCCACCGTGGGTTCGCCGCCTGCGGTGGTGAACGCGGTAGTGGATGCGTTGGCGCCGTTCGGGGTTCGGCATGCCGATATGCCGCTGACTCCGTCGAGGGTGTGGGAGGCGATGCAAGGCCGCGCCACCCCGCCGATCTAGGCATGTCCGCCATGACGATGAATGAGCGCGTTCAGCAGTTGCGACGGGCGCGGACTCCCTTCGTGCACGCCACCGTCGTACGAGCGCAACCACCCAGTTCTGCTCATGCCGGGGACGAAGCGATCATGTTGTCCGACGGCACGATCGAAGGGTTCGTCGGCGGTCAGTGCGCGCAGAGTTCCGTCCGGAAGGCGGCGCTCGGCGCGCTGCAGACCAATGAGAGCGTGTTGTTGCGGGTTCTGCCGGACGGCGACGTGGCGTTCCCCGAGGCGCCGGGGGCCTGTGTGGTGGTGAACCCGTGCCTGTCCGGTGGCGCGCTGGAGATCTTCCTGGTGCCGCAGGTGCCCGCGCCATTGATCAGGGTGCACGGGGCGACGCCGATCGCCGACGCCTTGGTCCAACTGTGCGGCGTGCTGGGTTACGACGCCCTAGGTGGCGTGTCGTCGGACGACCTGGCCGGGACGACGGCGGTGGTGATCGCCAGTCACGGCGGGCCCGAGGCGGAGGTGATTCGGGCTGCGTTGGACGCCGGCGTCGGTTATATCGGGCTGGTGGCCAGCCGGATTCGTGGTGCTTCGATTCTGGCAAGCCTGGGGCTGACGGCCGAGGAGCGGGCGGTGATCCACAGTCCGGTCGGCCTGCCAATCGGAGCCAAGACACCCGCGGAGATCGCGGTCTCGGTGGTAGCCGAAGTGATTGCGGCCATCCGCGTCGACGGCCTGGCAGTGCAGGCCCGTGGCCAGGATGCTCCAGAGCAGGCGACCGATCCGGTGTGCGGGATGTCGGTGGTGCTTACTCCGGGCGCAGAGCATCTGCACGCCGAAGGGCAGGACTACTGGTTCTGCGGTGCGGGGTGCCGGGTCGCCTTTGTCGCGACGCTGGTTGGCGGATGACGGCATTCGCGTTCACCGATGTGGACGATGTCGTGGCTCGCTTCGACGCCCACGATCATCTGCTGGACGAGGGCACTGCGGCCGCCTTCTATCTGGCGGCTGCCCTGGGCCGCCCGCTGCTACTTGAGGGCGAGCCGGGGGTCGGGAAGACCTCAGCGGCCAAGACGCTTGCCAAAGTGCTCGATTCTCAAGTGGTTCGGCTGCAGTGTTACGAGGGTCTGACCACGGCCGAGGCACTCTACGACTGGAACTATCAACGTCAGTTGTTGGCGATCAGGCTGGCCGAGGCGCGTGGGGTGGGCATCGAAGAAGCGGATCTGTACACCGAGGATTACCTGATCAACCGGCCCATCCTGCAGTGCGTGCGATACCGGGGTGACACCCCGCCCGTGCTGCTGATCGACGAGATCGACCGTGCCGATGACGAATTCGAGGCGCTGCTGCTGGAGTTCCTCGGTGAGGCCAGCGTCACCGTGCCCGAACTGGGCACCTTCACCGCGCCGCGCCCACCGATCGCGGTGCTGACCTCCAACCGCAGTCGCGACCTGCATGACGCACTACGCCGGCGCTGCCTGTACCACTGGATCGACTACCCCGACCCGGCGCGCGCAGCAGAGATCGTCCGCCGCACCGTACCCGGCGCCACCACCGCGCTCATCGAACAGACAACGCACTTCGTTCGTGCGGCAAGGACTCTCGATCTCGACAAGCAACCAGGAGTGGCAGAGACCATCGATTGGGTCGCCGCATTGGTTGCCCTGAGAGTGACCGATCTGGTGGGCGCCCACAGCCAGTACGCTCTGGCCAGCCTCGGCGCGCTGGCCAAAACCCCCGATGACCGCGACGTGATCGCCGAGGCGTTCGTGGAATACAGCTCGCCGTAAAGGCGTGGAAGGAAACACCGCAGATGAAAATTGCCAACGAGTTCACCGTAACCGCGCCGATCGGTCGGGCCTGGGAGTTCTTCAACGATCTCGAGCAGGTGATCCCGCTGATGCCGGGTGCCACTATGACCGGGCAGGAGGGCGACGACACCCTGGGCAAGGTGAAGATCAAGGTGGGACCGGTGACCAGTGAGTTCAACGGCAAGGTTCGCTTCGTCGAACGCGATGACGAGCAGTACCGTGCCGTCATCGACGCCAAGGGCAAGGAATCCCGCGGCACCGGCAACGCGGCGGCCACGGTCACCGCCACCCTGCACCCCGAGGGCGACCGGACACGCGTCACCGTCGACACCGACCTGAAGGTCGTCGGCAAATTGGCCCAGTTCGGCAGCGGTATGCTGCAACAGGTTTCGGAGAAGCTGCTCGGCCAGTTCGTGGAGTCCCTCGAGGCGAAGCTGGCCGCTGAGAACGCACCCGCCGCTCCGGTGGTCGTAGCGACCGAGGACGCTGCAGACCCGGCACCGGTGTTTCCCCTGCAGGTCTCGCCGCAACCCGAAGCGGCGCCGATCGATCTGCTGGAGCTCGCCGGCGGCACGGTACTGAAGAAGTACGTGCCGGTCGCGCTGGCGGCAGTGGCGGCAGTCGTCGCCCTCGTCTTGATCGCCCGCAGGGGAGCCTGCAGGGGCAGATGACTGGTTCGGTCTTGCTGCGCGGAGTCGACCGCGCTGCTCTCGCCGTCGCTCTCGTCGCCCGGTTGAGGTCGGGAGGCGTCACCGTATCGGCCAGTGGGGCAGCCGGATTCGTCGCAGCGCTGGACCACCTCGTTCCGGCGACGCGGCCCGATCTGTACTGGGCTGCGCGGCTGACGCTGGTGAACCGGGCCGAGGACCTGGTCCTGTTCGACCTCGTCTTCGACGAAGTGTTCGGCGCCGCGACGTTCGGGCTGGATCCGGTGGCCCTGAAGTCTCCGCTGGGAGCGGCTGTCGCTTCGGTGCCGGGCGCGCGCGCAGCCCAGGGCCCCACCCTGGACGGCAGCGGCCTGCCGTGGGTCACCCGACCCGCCACGGTCACCGCCGCCCGATCCGACGAGCTCACTGATACCGACATCACGATCCCCGACACGTTGCCCAGCAGGTGGGTCGCCCGCGCCGATGACGCCTTCGAGACCTTCGACGCCGAGGACCTGCGACTAATCGGAGGGTGGTTGGAGCAGGCGACCGCACGCTGGCCCCGTCGGCGCACCCTCCGACGGGAGGACGGTGCGCATGGCACCCGGGTCGATCTGCGACAGACCATCCGGGCGTCGCGCACCACCGGGTGGGAGGCGGTGCGACTTGTCCGATCGCGGCCTGGAAAACGCCCGCGTCGGGTCGTATTCCTTTGTGACGTAAGCAGATCCATGCAGCCTTACGCAACCATCTACCTGCACCTGATGCGCGCGGCTGCACTGCAACGACGGTCGGGAGCAACCATCAGGCCCGAGGTCTTCGCCTTCTCGACCGAGCTGACCCGATTGACGTCCGTGCTGTCACATCGATCCGCCGAAGTGGCGTTGGAGCGTGCCAGCGCCAAGGTCAGCGACCGGTACGGCGGAACGCATCTGGGCCGTAACGTGGCCGGTCTGCTGGCTGCGCCGCACGGCAACGCTTTACGCGGCGCCATCGTCATCATCGCCTCCGACGGCTGGGATGCCGACCCGCCCGAGGTGCTCGGCCACGCGATGGACAGGCTGTCCCGTCGCGCCCACCGGGTCGTTTGGCTCAATCCGCGGGCAGCCTCACCCGACTATCGGCCGTTGGCCGGGTCCATGGCGGCGGCGCTGCCGTACTGCGACCTGTTCCTGCCGGCGAATACCCTGACCGGACTACGCGATCTGCTGGCCGCCATCGGCGCCGACGTCCAGTCGGCTCCAGGTGTGGTTCTACGAAAACACCTCAGCCTTCGATGATCCGGTGGAGTTGATGACGAGCAGCCAGCGCGCAGCATCGATTTCCCCGTGTTGTCGTCGTGGTAGACGAGTGCGACCTGGTCGATCACCACGCCTCAGCTTGGGTTCTCTTCGAATTCGGTTCTTACACCCCGCTGCGGAGGGGGTTCACGGGAGTTACGCTCGTGTCAGCCCAAGCCTGTGAGCATCCGATCTACCGGGATGACCGCGGGCACACTGTGTCCCGCGTCGGAGGTGGCCGCACCCATGACAGGTCAAGAAGCTGTGCCAGGCGACGACCTCGGGCGGGGTGCACCAGGGGTTGCTGCCGTGGGGCGGGGTCCGAACCGTGGCGGGCCCATCTCGCAAAAGGACGATCATGCGCCCTCGGCTGGTTGGGGCGCAGCCCGCAGCGTTGCCCGCGTCGTCGCCAAGTCGAGGGCACCGATCAAGGGACCGCACGCGGTTCTGAAGATGAACCACGAGAATGGCGGCTTCGACTGTCCTGGCTGCGCGTGGCCGGACGCCAGGAACGGCCTGCACCTCGACATCTGCGAAAACGGCATCAAACACGTCACCTGGGAGATGACCCGCAAGAAGGTTGGTCGAGACTTCTTCGCTTCGCACACCGTGACCGAATTGTCGGGTTGGAGCGACTTCGATCTGGAGGACCAGGGCCGGCTGACCGAACCCATGACCTACGACTCCGAAAGCGACACTTACGTTCCGATCACGTGGGACGACGCATTTGCGCTTGTCGGCTCAACCTTGCGGAGGCTGGACAACCCCCATCGGGCCTCGTTCTACACCTCCGGAAGGCTGTCCAACGAGGCGACCTTCCTCTACCAACTGTGGGTTCGCGAGTACGGCACGAACAACTTGCCCGATTGCTCCAATATGTGCCACGAAGCGTCCGGTCGCGCCCTTCAGGCGGCGATCGGCACCGGCAAGGGCACGTGCGACATCGACGACTGGGACCGTGCCGATCTGCTGATCGTGATGGCCGTCAACGCCGCGTCCAACGCACCACGAATGTTGACGGCACTGGCCGAGGCCGACCGCCGCGGTGCGCAGATCGTGCACGTCAATCCACTGATCGAGGCTGCCTCACGGCGGACCATCGTCCCCCATGAAATCGCCTCCATGGCAACGTTTCACCCCACCAAGACGGGCACGCGCAACGTCCAGCCCCGCATCGGCGGCGACCTTGCGGTCCTACGCGGCGTCGCCAAAGCAGTGCTCGAACGGGCACAGTCTGATCCCAAGGCCATCGACCGGGAGTTCGTCAAGCACCACACCGCGCACTACGAGGCCTACAAGCAACTCGTCGACGCCACTCCATGGGATGAGCTGGTCGAGCAATCCGCGGTGTTCGAGAACGACATTCGCGAACTCGCCGAGCTGTACCTCAACGCGGACCGCACGGTGATCAGCTGGTGTCTCGGCCTCACGCAGCAGGAGCACGGCGTCGACACCATCCGCGAGATCGTCAATCTGCTTCTTCTGCGGGGCAACATCGGCCGCGAGGGTGCGGGTCCGTCCCCAATCCGGGGGCACAGCAACGTGCAGGGCAACCGCACCTGCGGCATCGACAATCATCCTCCGGCGGCCTTCTTGGACCGCCTCGACGAGGTCTGCGGTATCACCTCGCCCCGCGAAGACGGCTTGGACACCGTCGCGACGATCGAGGCGATGCGTGCCGGCGACGTCAAGGTGTTCGTCAGCATGGGCGGCAACTTCGCCATGGCCGCACCGGATACGGCCGCCACCTTTGAAGCGCTCCGTAATGCCGACCTCACCGTGCAGGTCAGCACGAAGCTCAATCGCAGCCATCTCGTGCACGGCCGCGCCGCACTGATTCTGCCGTGCCTGGGGCGTACGGAGAAAGACGTGCAGCGCGGCGGCGAGCAGGGTGTCAGCGTCGAAGACTCGATGAGCATGGTGCATCTGTCCTGGGGGATGCGCAAGCCACCGTCGGAGCATCTGATGTCGGAGTGCGCGATCCTCGCGGGCATGGCCCGCGCCACATTGCCGAACTCGATCACCCCCTGGGAGTCCTACATCGAGGACTACGACCGGATCCGCGACACGATGGCGGCCGTCTTGGATGGTTTCGAAGACTTCAACCGGCGAGTCCGGATGCCCCTGGGCTTCCGGATCCGCCAACCAGCAAGGGAACGCGTCTTTCTCACCGACACCGGCCGCGCCGAGTTTTGGCCGTCCCCGTTACCGGATGTGGTGCCGCCGGCTGGGAGGCTGATGCTGTCGACCATGCGCTCCCACGATCAGTGGAACACCACCATCTACTCCGACAATGACCGCTACCGCGGCGTGAAGAACCTGCGGACGCTGCTCTTCATGAACAAGGCGGACATGGCGGACCGGGGACTCGACGAGTTCGACCTCATCGATATCACCAGCTTCGCCCGGGACGGCAGTACCCGCACCGTCTGGGGCTATCGGGCGATCGCCTACGACATCCCCATCGGAAGCGTCGGCGGGTACATGCCGGAACTGAATGTGCTGTGCGCTATCGGCGACTTCAGCAGCCAAAGCGATCAGCCGTTGATGAAACACCAAATCGTCGCGGTCACTGCTTCGGCCGGCGCCCCTGCCGCCACCCATTCCGAGGTGAGCGCGCCATGACGAGCTTGGTGGCGGCTACCAGAACTATGCCGTCAACCCCCAGATGCCGGCTGCCCCTGCGGCGATTCGGGCCAGGTCCGATGTATGAGCAGGCCAGCGCAGGTGGCGGCGCAGCATCCGGCGATGCCGATGCCCAGTGCCGCACGTCCCCCGTAGCTGTGGGCGACCATACCGATGAGGACGGCGCCGACCGGGGTGGATCCGACGAATGCCGTTGTCCACAAGGCAGTTACGCGTCCCCGCATGTTCGGCGGAGCTGCCAGTTGGATGGTGGCGTTGCCAGTCGTGAGAAAGCCGATGCTGGCTGCACCGACTAATCCAGCGGCGGCAATCGCCGCGGCAAGGGTGGGGCTGGCAGTCAGCAGTGCCATGGCCACGCCGAACCCACCAGCGGCGTAGATCATTTGAGCCAGTCCGGTCTGCGGCCAGCGAATCAGCACCAGTCCCGCCGCGATGGATCCGACACCGAAACTGGTGGTGAGCCAGCTGTAGGCGTCGATCCCCCCGCGCAGGGTCTGCTCGGCGAAAATCGGCAGGCTGGTTTCGAATTCGTAGGTCAAAGTGCCTACGAACACCATCATCACCAACGGGCCGAGAATCTCGCGGTTGCCGCGGGCCACCGCCAATCCGTCGCTCAGCTGCCGTCCGGCTCGCGCCACAGCAGCGGAAGGTCGCAGAGCATCCGTGTTGAGAGCTAACAGAGCGACGACGACCAGGGCGAAGCTGAACGCGTTGAACACGAAACACCAGCCGAGTCCGAAGGTGTGGATCAGTGCTGCCGCTATCGCTGGGCCCACTGCCCTGCCTACGTTGGCAAGGATGCTGTTGGTGGTGACGGCCTGACGCAGCATCGCCCTGCCGACCAATTCCGGGATCAGCGCCATCCGGGCTGGATTGTCCAGGCAGGTCGTCGCGCCGAATATCGCTGCGCTGACGAAGATCTGCCAAAGCGCGACGGTGTGAGCGAGCACCGATGCCCCGATGGCCAGCGACGTCACCCCCAGCACTGAGGAGGACAACATCAGCATGCGGCGCTTGTCGTGACGGTCCACGATCACACCGGCGTACGCGGTACCGAGCAGCACAGGCAGGTAGCGGGTTCCCATGACCAGCCCTAGGACAGTCGCAGAATGGGTTAGCTGGAGTACCAGCAACGCCAAGGCGACCGTCTCGGCCCACGACCCGATGAGGCTGATCGACTGCCCGCTGACGAACCGGCGATAGTTGGGTACTGCGAAGACAGCCAGTGCGCTTCGGATCGACTGTGGCCCAGGCGACGGCGCCGCGATCTGCTCACCGCGCGGTGAACACGGCAGTCCGTTCGTCGACATGGTGCGACCTCCGCGTTGTTGAGACGTTGCCACCGGGTATGCACCTGGGCTATCAGAGCAACGTGTCTGCGGCGATCACCGATGCGGAGATCGCCGCGGGGAATCCTGCGTAGAAGGCAAGATGTGTTATCAGAGCCGATATCTCGTCTGTGGTGAGTCCGTTGTCGACCCCGCGCCGCAGGTGTGCCCGCAGTTCCTCGGGTCGGTAGAGCGCGATCAGTGCGCTCAAGGTGGCGATACTGCGGTCTCTCGGGCTTAGTCGTTGGTCGGACCAAACTCGATCGTACAAAGGCGAATCGACGAGGTCGGCAAGCTCTGGAGTGAATCGTCGAGCAGCGCCACGCGGCGATGAGTTGATGTGGGACGTGGTCATGATCAAGCCTCCTGGGTGTTGGCCGAGCGTGCTCAACCGCTGACTCATATGTTGGTCGGCCGCCGCGCGCCTGTCGGCAACGCTGGCGGCAATCATGTGTGGCAGGTAGCAGAACCAGCGCGGTACCGGTAGCTGCAGTCGTTTTCTGCCTCAGTGCTCGTGGGGCTCCGCTTCGGTCAACCGCTTCCCTCTGCGTGGTGGATCTGTGCGGAGACGTCCTCGCCGGAGAGGTGGGCGTGCAGGAATCCCGCGGCTCGAGCTCCGACCCGTCACCAGCCCCGGCCGCGCACCCACTCGTCGGGGCCCGCCGTCATCAGATGGCCCGACGACTCGATTCGGGAGCGGTGGCGCCAACCCCGCCACAGCCGCTGGCGGCACCTTCACCCTGGATCGAAACGACGCAGGGCGAGAGAGAGCGTTATGGCTAGCGGGTACGTGGACCTTGCAGTGGACATCCACTCACAGTGGTGGCTAGCGGCGACGACAACGCCCGCCGAAGCGAGCAATCTAGAAAACGTAAGACATCCCGTCGGAACCACTTACAGACGTTTCGGCCTCACACAGGAGAAGATCATGAAGCTTGGATATGTCGTATCAGCAGTATTGGCCGGCTCGGCAGCGGCGGCAATCGGTTTCGCGCCGATCGCCTTGGCCGACAGCACCGTGCAGAGCCCGGGCAATACCCAAATCGTCGTCAGCCCTGGGCCGTCCGCGACGAACGCCGCCAATCTGCAGCAGCCGTTCGGCGGTGACTCGGTCGCGTTGCTGTTCCACAACCACTGACATCCATCATGAGTTCTGTGGGCAAGCGCAGTCCCTGCGCCGCCCTCGATCGGGCGGGCAGGGGTGCGCTGAGCCGCGCGGAAGCGCACTTGCGGATTGCGCCGTATTCCTCGATGTTGGCGCGAAGGATCATGCCGGTCGCTGCGCCGAGGGGATCCTTACGCCGACGAGGGCAGGTCGAAGCCGTCAGAGTGCACACAGCGGCCCCGCACTTCCGCGACGGTCTGGATCTCGGGAAGTAGCAGCGCCTAGCGCACCAGGAACACGCACCGCTCTCGTCGGGGGAGAGGTCAATGCGGATCTGATGAAATCCGCTAAACCGGTTGACGTGGAAGCGCTTTGGCCAAGTTCCTGTCAGCGGACGAAGATCGTCGGCCAGTTGTCTGCTCCTCGGAACGCGCCAGGTGGGCCAACGTGTGTCTCGATTCTGCGCATAAGGTTGGGAATCGCGGCGGGGGACACGGGGTTGGTCGGACTATGTCAAAAATGACCAGCACGGAACGCGAGACCTACCTGGCCGATCTGCACGTTGGTGTCATTGCCGTCGAACGCCCTGATCGCGCACCGCTGTCCGTACCGGTCTGGTACGCCTACGAGCCCGGCGGTGAGGTTCTCGTCTCCAGCCTGGCGGGCTCGCTCAAAGCTCGCCTCATCACCGCTGCCGGCCGCTTCTCCATCACTGCTCAGGATGAGACCTTTCCGTACCGCTACGTCACTGCCGAGGGGGCGTTGACCTCGATAGAGACAGCCGACGACGCCACCATGATCGCGATCGCCGTTCGTTATCTCGGCGAGGAGGGGGGCAAGGCGTTCACGGAGTCGTTCGCCAGGGACCATCCTGACGCTGACTCGCTCTTGTTCCGGATGCGACTCGAGCACTGGCTCAGCGTCGACTACTCGAAACAGTCCTGATTTCGGGCGCCAGGGCAAACCCCCTGTGCCCAAAGGTCTTTGTGGGCAGAGATTCGACACTTTGCAGGAGCACCGAATCAACGTCGACGGATAGGGCGGCGCTTCAACCGAATTTGACCCACACAGAAGGAAGACGCAAGAGTGGGCCCATGAGGACGATCACATACCGCCGTACAGCGGTCGTCGGTCTGGCCGTCGCTGCGTTGATCACCGTGGGCTGTAGCAATGATAGGAGCGTCGACGCGTCGGCGCCGCCACAGGTCGAGTTGATCGTCACCTCCGAGACTGCAGCCCCTCCCGCCGAAGTGAAACTCACGGGGGAGAGAGACGTCGAGGTGACGCTGACCGGTCCGATTGCGGCCAAGTACGCATCGGCAACCGAGTATCAGCGGCAGGCTCTCGGCAAGCCGCTGACGGGTGACCGCAATGCGGGAGCACGGGATAGCGGTCTGGTGTTCCAGCAGTTCCAGGGCGGCGTGATCACTGCCAAGAACGACCAAACGGGCACGCCTGGATACATCACCTGGGGCAAGATCCGGGAGGCCTGGAATGTCCAGCGCGACCCGGAGGGCGTGCCCGAGGTCACCGGCGAGAACGGCTCAGTGGGCCCGCTTGGCGCGCCAACCAGTGACGAAAACGCCGTGGGCGATCTGCTCGAGACCACGTTCGAACACGGCAAGATCACGTACGACGCCAAGACGGACCAGGTCGAGGTGACGGTCAACGGCAAGGTCGTGCCACCCGGGCTGTAAGGAACGACGGCGCACCGGGGGACAGTCGGTCGGAGCCGGGACGAGCACGCCCTAGGTTAGTGGTAACCCGGGCTAGCATTCGAGGTCGGCGGCGATCGGTGTAGGTACACCCTCGCCAGCGCAGGAGAACCCGCTGCCGTACTGCACTGCGCGCCAGGTAAAGCCCTCGTGGTGGAAGAGCACTATGCCGGGGGGGTTCGCATTCATGGGTCTCCAGTGAAGCAGGGCCTTCGCCCAGTCGCCGGAGCACAGCACTTTGGTGACGGTGAACGGCTCGGAAGAGTAGCCCCACAGGGTGAGCGTGGCCGACTTCAAGGTCTCGGCCGTCGCCGACGAACACGGGGATGCGGGTTGGCTCGAGGAATTCGGGGCTGCGGAATGGCCGATGGGGTTGGCTGGGAGGTAGTCCACGCCCTGGCGGCTGACGAACATGCCGCGCCCGGTTTTGTCGTTGGTGAAACGCGTTCCAATCGAGGAAGGTTCCACGGTCCATCCCTCGAGGTGGAACACCTGACCGTAGGTGAGTACCAGTTCGGTGTAGCCGTTGGCTTGAAGGTTTGAGTCGTTCCACTGCAACCCTTCTGCCTCGGCCTCGACCCATACCGTGTGGTGGGGATGCTCGGACTCGTCTGAATGGCAGAACTGGGTGTCGCCGCAGCCGATTGGCTGCTTCGCGAAGTTGCCTGTGCATAGCACCGAGCCGGTGGTGATGACGCACGCGACAGCACGCGACTCGGTCGTGACGAACTGCTTGCTGACAGGGTCGGGCGAACTGGGATCTGCCTGCGCAGCTGATGTGAAAGCCAGTCCAGCAAGCAGATTCACCATTGCCACCCACGCCAGCAGCCTGACCACGAGTTTCATGACGAACCCCCGTTCGACATTTGCACCCCAACAAACGAACAGCCCAGACTAGCGTGGCGCACCCTTGACGGACCGACTTCGATCGTAGCTCGGGGAAGTGGGCCCACACGTTTGCCAGATGAACATCGCGTACTTGACTGGCAACCCTGCGCATTCAATTTCTGCATAGATCTCAAGGTTGGCGCGAAAGATCTTGCCGGTCGCTGCGCCGAGGGGATCCTCACGCCGACAAGGGTAGGTCCCAGCTGTCAGCGTGCGCGCTGGTGAAATTGCGGGTCGGATCTGCGAAGTTGGGATCGGTAGGCGGTCCGACGGTATTCACTCGACTACATGAAGAACATGATCGTCGGCGCGATCGCGACGGGCTGCGCCGCTGTCAGCCTCGGCCTCGCGGCGCCCGCCAACGCGGATCTCGCTCCTGCCGACTACCACTACCGCAGCATCATGGCCAACGGGATCGTCACCGACAACCTGATAAGGGTGACGAGCTGCGGCCCCGGCTGCATTTCGCTCTTCAACCTCACGTTGAACACCGACCAGGGTCAGGCGCACATCCAGGGCAACCAGTACGTGCTCGATCAGTTCAATGCCGGTGGCGCGTTCTGCCCCGACGGGCGTCCGGTCGACGTGATCACGCGCTCCACCTGGGACCTCGACGGTACGAACGGGCTGTTCACGATCAACGGCGCCAATCCCTGCGGTACCGGCGGCCCGGTGGGCGAGACGCGGTTCACGTTCACTCCCGCGTGAGCGACTAGGAACTCGACATACCAGGACTCGTCACTCGAATTGCGCGCGAATGACCAACTTGCCACTGGTAAACCGCCATATGTCTTCCCCCGACAAACAGCAGCCCCCGCACTTCCGCGACGGTCTGGACCTCGGGAAGTAGCAGTGGGACCGAGCAAACCAGGAACACGCACCGCTCTTGTCGGGGGAGAAGTCAGTGCGGATCTGGCGAAATCTGCCAAAAAGGTTGACGTCGAGGCGCTTTGGCCAAGGTTGATATGTCGCGGCAGGTGAGAAGCTGTCCGGTCTCGTGGACGACATTCGTGCCACCTATGGCGGAAACTGTTGTTCCGGGGCGGAGTTACGTGCTGTCAGCGGGCGAAGAGCGTCGGCCAGTTGTCTGCTCCTCGGAACGCGCCAGGTTCACAGCTCTGGCCGAAGGTCGACCTGTCGGCTGCTCGACTCAAGGCCGCCCACAACACCGACCGGCTCACCGCCGCGCTGTTCCGCAGAGTCATGAACCTCGGACGCGACAATCGAATCGGTATATCTGGCTGTTTTGCCCGACGACCCGCCTCGGATTTGCCAGAGCCGCAGAGCATTCCGCGGTTGTCAGCCGGCAAGCATGGTTGCCCGCGCGCTGCAGCGACACCGATCGCGGGTGGACGGGCTTCGACGCGGGCGGCTGGTGTGAACACGTCGTCAAATAGGCTTCATCCATGCACGTCAGTCGCCTCTTGTCCGCCGAAGAGTTCGAGGCTTGCTTCGCTTCGCCAATGCGCAATGTGACCGACAATTCTGAGCCCGTCCTCGACATCTGGCCCTACGTCGACGCCGTCGACCTTGGCGGTCTCGGTATTACGAACCTCACCGACGTGCACTACGTCTATCGGGACGCTTCCGATCGCTTCGATCAAGTGCTTATCGGCACCGGGCACTTCAACACGGTCTTCGTCGTCGTGGTAGATCGAATTCAAAGTGTCGTGAGGGGTCACCACGTGCTCGATCTGAACCAAAAGTTCGGCCTACGGAACGATTGAATGGTCCCTGTTCGCGAACGAGCAGTTTTTCAAAGCCCTGCCCATCCATTCTCATCGTCAGGCGAATATGACCGAAGTCGTTGTGACAGTTGCCCAGTGCCCTCAAGGGATGACGTCGTCACCTCGCCAAAGGTCCACGGATTTGCGCAGGTCGTGCGGCTCTAGTCCAGTTGCTTGGAAGGGCTAAGGCTGGCCGGAGGCGCGGCGAGTTGAGAGGCTAGGCAAGCTCAGAGTTCGGCATGAGGGCTGAGGAGTAGCGCGCAGGGGCGGAGAACTTGAGCCGGATGAATTCGAGCTTAGGGAGAGGGGTCGAGGCTTGATTGTCGGCTTGTTCGTGAGCTTGTGCATCGCTTTCGTAGTCTTCATGTTCGTCGTCCCTGCCGTGCTTGGCGGTGTGGCGATACTGGTGGTCTGTCTGAGACCCAGACTGCCGGTGGCTGTGCTGCATTCCTCCGGCGCAGTCGCGCACCCCGGCTGGTATCCCGACCCGGTGTCACCGGGCGTGGTGCGCTACTTCGACGGCCAGTCGTGGACTTCGTTCACCTCGCACTCCCAAGGGGCGCAATGAGCTTCGAGTCGTGATTCATTTGATGAACACGGCGACCTTTGGTGGTAACTCGACAAGGTTGTCGATGAGCAAGCCAAGGGCGAAGTCAAAGCGTTCGTGCCCGGTTCCGGAGGTGAGTTCGCGTGCATATCGTCGCCTTACTCTGCATGCCATCACGACATGCGTGCCGGTCTTGATCCAGTTCGGGACTCGGTTCTTAGGCTGACCACGTGGCGCGAATCGACCGACAGGCTTACCCCAAGCGATCGCACACCTTAGCCGCGGCGACGCCATTGGTCCGCCTTGAAGTCGTGCGTCGGCGAGCGCACCCGCCCGTCACCCGGCCACCATGGCGCGCACACGCCCACGAAGCGCAACACCTACCAAGTTCACGGAATCGACACCGCCGCGTCGACTGCTGATGCTAAGTCTGGACGCGTGTTTATCAACCGATCGCGCCCGCGTCGTCACCTGTCCGCTCTGATCGTCGCCATCGCTCTGATCGCCTGTGTCCCCGGTTCTCCAGCCATGGCCGACCCCAACTCGTCATTCGACCTGCAGGCGCATCGGGGTGGCCGCGGCGAGACCACCGAAGAGTCACTGCGCGCATTCAGTAAGGCCCTCGAGCTTGGTGTCGACACTCTCGAGATGGACATCGTGCTGTCCCGCGACGGCCAGCCGATGGTGTGGCACGACCCGGTCATCCAGGCCGACAAGTGTGCGGACACCGCTTCGGTGTTTCCGGGGGACCCGCAGTTCCCCTACGTGGGGAAGTTGGTCAAGGATCTGACCGCCGCGCAGTTGGCCACCCTGGACTGCGGCAAGTTGCTCCCCGGGTTTCCCGACGCAGAGGCGGTGGCCGGCAACAAGATCGCCACGCTGCCTCAGGTCTTCGCCCTCGCGGACTCCTATCGCGCGCCGGTGCGCTACAACATCGAGACCAAGGTGGAGGCGGCCGAACCGGAGAAGTCTGCGGCCCCAGCGCAATTCGTCGAGGTGATCTTGGCGGCGGTGCGGTCGGCAGGCAAGACCGACAAGGTGGAGATCCAAAGCTTCGACTGGCGCACGCTACCGATGGTGCGGGCGGCCGAGCCGTCCATCCCGCTGGTCGCGCTTTGGGACGACACCACCTTCGTTCCCGGGTCGCCGTGGTTGAACGGAATAGATCCTGCGACCGTGCCCGACCCGATCGCGGCCGCCGCGATGGTCGGCGCGACGATCGTGTCGCCCGGGTATTCGGTGCCGCCGGGGCAAAAAGCGTCCGATCTCGGGTTCCGCCTGGTGGCCGACAGCGACTTCGTCATGCGCGCGCATGCCCGCGGCATGCGGGTCGTCCCGTGGACCATTGACGACCCCGGTGCCATGCGGGCCCAGATCGAGGCCGGCGCCGACGGCATCATCACGGATTACCCGAGCCGACTGCGGCAGGTGATGGCCGCCCAGGGCCTGCCCCTGCCGCCGTCCTACCGCCGCTGAATCCTGCCGTAGCTCTCGAAAAGGCAGCAGGTCACTCGTCCGTCGATCCGCCGGTCGGCGGGTGTCCTGAGGACAGGTGCCCCGCTACTGCCGCAGCAGTGGTGCGCTGCGGTAGCTCCACATTCCGATCGAGCTGAAGGCGTCGCGATATATGGAGAGAAGCTCATCCGGAGTCGCGGTGGCGAGCTCGGCGAGGGGCTTGTCGGCACTTCCACTTCCTGCGAAGGCGAAGTCCTTTCCCAGCGTGTCTGCGGCGGCTAGTTGGAATACCGTCAAGGCGCGGCGAATGTGACTGGCCGAACTGATGATTAGTGCGTGTGTTGCGCGCAGGGTCGCCAGCACCTCCACGCCGTAGGACGCGTTCTCGACCGTGGAGCGCGCGAAGTTCTCGTCATGGATGCGATCGGCCGCAACGCCGTTGTCCACCAGCCATTCCTTCATCGACTCGCCTTCGGTGCGCCCGGATTGCTCGACGCCACCGGTGACGACGACGGGCGCGGTCGGCCAGCGCTGTGCGGCAGCCTTCGTCTGCTGGAGGCGGTCGATCAAGATGTCGTCCATCGACCCGTCCCCGTGCAGCGCGTAGCCGAGCGTGACGATGCCGAGGCCCGGCTCCGGAAGCCCGGGTAGGGCATCCGTGAGCGGGGTCGAGACCTTCTGATCGATCGTGGCGAACATCGTCTCGAGTCGGTCGGCGCGCGCGGGATCCAGCGCGCGCACCTTGTTCACGTAGTCGTTGGCATCGGCCTGGCGGCCCAAGTAGCGCGACCAGCCCGCTAGATATGACTGTGCGTCAACGTCATTGGGTGCGGTGTCGAGCGCTGTCCTGTACAGCGCAATCGCAGCATCGACGTCTTTGCGGGCAATCTGCGCTGAGGCCGCGCTGTACAGGAGGTCGTTTCGGTAGGGGGCGAGTTCGTGTGCCTGCATCAAGCGATCGGCGACGATCTGCATGTCGTCGACGGTCTTGTCGGTGTTGCCAGCCGACGACGTGCGCGCCGGCGAGTCGAAGGCATCCTCAGCCTCGTCGAGGAGCTTCTCGACGCGATCGTGGATACTTCCTTCCCCGGCCGAGATCGTCGGCGGCGTCGAGGCTGCTGGCTGTTCGGAACGGTCTTCGGCGCAGGCTGCGCCGCCGAGAGCGAGGGCGGCGGCGACGGAAATGCTTAGCGCTCGGCGCGCCACTGGATGGTTCATCGGACGAACTCCCCCGGATTGGCTGTGACGACCACGGTACTGAACGGCGGCAGCCGCGGTCAGCGGCGCGCCTACCAGTCCGCGAGTCGGGTGGTACCTAGTTCGGCGTAGGACGGCGCGAACCATGTCGGCGAATCACCCCGGCCAGCCTTCCCCTCGTCTCTTTACCGCCGTTAATCGGTGTCAACGGTGCGAGCGCCCTGGGGGATGCCGTTGTATCCCCAATCCAGGGCAGGGATCTCGCGCACCGCGATGTAGAAGATCGACGCGAGGTCGCCAAGGATGTCTTGCAACGCGTCGTAGGCATGGGCGATGAACGTCGCCTTCTCCTCGTCGGTGTTGATCTCGGCCGAGAGCAACACCTCGAGGTGACCACCCACTCCCGAAACCGCTGTGGCACCGACGTACCAGAACCGTTCGGGCTGCAAGTCGACGTTCATCACCGTGATCCGTGCGATCTTGCGCATGTCCTGCGCCAGCAGGTCGGTGATGGAGGTCGCCAGCCGGTTGACGGTCTCCTGGGGCAGGTCGGGCTTGTTGAGGGTGAGGTGCACGTAGGGCATGTCGTCTCCTGAGGGTGAGGACCAGTCGGGATAACTGGTCTAACTAGACCAGTCGAGCACCATGATTACTGGTCTGTCAAGACCAATGTTGGTAACGTGGGTCGCATGCCCATGAGAACTGGAACCCTCACCGCCAAGGGTGCGGCGACTCGCGAGCGCATCGTCGACGCGGCCGCAGAACTGTTCTACGCGCGCGGGGTAGCCGAGACCGGAAACGAGGACATTCGGCAACGAGCCCAGGTCAGCGGCTCGCAACTCAACCATTACTTCGCCAATCGCGAGGAACTCGTCAGGGCGGTCCTGTCGCGGCGAGCCATGGCCGCCGCAGACCCACAGCGCGTGCCTGGGCTCGGTCGACCTGCCACGTTGTCGGCGTTGCAGGAGTGGGCGGACGACTATGTCCGCGAGTGGGTTGACCGCCTCGGGGGTTGCAAAGTTGGCGCCATCGCCGCGGAAACGCTCAAGGGCGGCCTCGCTCTGGACGAAGATGTCGCTGCGGCCTTCGAATTGTGGCGCTCATCGTTGGAGCAGGGCCTGCTCACCATGCGCGCCGACGGGGTGCTGAGGGCCGACGCAAAGACTCGCGAGTTGAGCTTCGTCTTGCTGGCCGCCCTCCAAGGCGGGCTGCTGTTGACCCAGGTGACGCAGGATCCGCAACCCCTGCAGGCGTCGCTGAACGCCGCGGTGGCCACGGTCCGCGCATCGGCGACGCCAGACGCGACGCGCGGCGTCTGAATCGCCATCAGCGCCCACCGGGCCAGGCAGTGCGAGATGAGATACGAGACGGCGTGACTTCGGATCGCCGGCAGCGGACGGGGGCGTGCGCGCCGAACTCGCGCGGACCAACGTCGGCAGGGGACCGAAGGTCGACCTGATGCCGACTGAACGACGGCTGGCGAACCTGGCCGCCCACGGACTGGGCGACCAAGACATCGCCGACGCGACGCATACTAGCTTCACGACCGTCGAAAATGACCGCAGATCGCCGACCGTCAGTTTGATTGCGAAAGCCGCCAGACGCATGAGACCCGATATGAATCATGTTGATAGTCAGGGTACTTCGTGGATATAGCGTGGTTGACTGGAAACCCCCCATATTCACTTCGCTCGTATTCCCCGACCCCGCTTCTGCCACGGAGATCAGATGACTTGTCGACGTTTGGTCCTGGAACGAACCACTTTGGCTGCGGCCGAGCGCGCCGCTGCCCGCCACACCGAGATGGCCTCGGATCTGCCAGAGCCGCAGAACATTTCGCGGTTTTCATCAGCGGATCAGCCCGCAGGGACGACCGATGACGGCTGCGGTGTTGGAATGAACACCGATCGCGGGTGGACGGGCTTCGACGGCGGATCGTCAGGCGGATACGGCCGAAGTTGGTATGACAGATGTCTCCAGAGCCCTCAACGGCGCGGCTAATCGAGGGGCTGAACCAGCTGAGAGTCGAGCTTGAGGGGCTGAGGAGTCGCTGAGCACTTACGGGGCCAAAGGGCGGAGAACTCAAGCCGGATGAATTAGAGCTTAGGGGCAGGGGATCGAGCGGTGATCATCGGTTTGTTCGTGAGTTTGTGTATCGCTTTCGTCGTCTTCGTGGTCGTCGTCCCTGCCGTGCTTGGCGGTGTGGCAATACTGGTGGTCTGTCAACGACCCAGACGGCAGGGGGCTGTGCTGCGTGTTTCCGGCGCACCCCGGCTGGTATCCAGATCCGGTGTCGCCGGGCATGCTGCGCTACTTCGACGGCCAGTCGTGGACTTCGTTCGCCGCGCACTCTCAAGGGGCGCAATGAGATTCGGATCGTGATTCATCCGCTGAACACGGCGTACCTTGGTGGCCCGCCATATTCGATCCCGCCGTATTCGTCCCGATACGTGGCAGCGAATCGGACTGAACGCGACAGGGGAGATGCGCTGACGGCTGGCCATATCGCCATATGCGCCTGGCGGGGCAGCCCACCTTGCGGTGATCGACCCGGCGCGCTGGGCGGAGCGGGCACCGTGGAGATCGAACCTCGCTAACTCCGTCGCCTTCGTAGTCGAACACCTTCGGTTGGGTCGAGAAGGTGGTCACCTCGACGGAGATCGGCCGCTGCTGAACCAATCGCACGGCCACGTCGTGTTCACACCAAGCACCCGAGAGAAGGAATCCCCTTGATCATCCAGTCCTCGCACACTCCAGCTGACGCGACGAGTACTCGAACGTCGGCGCATGCCGGTGTCTTTGGCACGCGATGGCTCCGCGGAGCGGCCGTCGTACGCATCCTCTTCGGGGTCCTCTGGGCCTTCAACGCCAGCTTCAAGTGGCTGCCGGGATTCCGCGGGGGACAGACGCTCCCCGACGAACTCAGCAGAGCCGCCAAGGTCCACACGCCCGTCGTCCATCAATGGCTGCAACTGTGGAACACCGTCGCACTGGCCAACCCCGGCCTCTTCGCGACCGTGATGGCCGTCCTCGAGTCGCTCGCCGCCCTGGCCTTGATATTCGGTGTGCTGTCCAACGTCGCTTTCATCGGAACGGCGGTGTTGTCGTTCGGCATCTGGTCCGGAGCCGAGGGGTTTCACCTGCCCTTCCACGCTGGCATGACCGATCTCGGCCCGTCGGCGGGTTACGTATTCGCCTCCCTTGCGCTGTTCTTCGCCGCAGCGGGCTCGACGTGGAGCGTCGACACCTGGTTGCGGCCGCGGCTGGGTCGGTTCGCCTGGCTGGCCGCCCCGGCGCCGATCTGAGCCGGCGCACGCTCACTTACGAGCACCGAAACCCCCGTTGGCGAGATCGATCGATGGCAGATCGAATCTGAAAACCATTGATCTCC
The DNA here is from genome assembly GCF_001426545.1 of Mycobacterium sp. Root135. Classification (GTDB taxonomy): domain Bacteria; phylum Actinomycetota; class Actinomycetes; order Mycobacteriales; family Mycobacteriaceae; genus Mycobacterium. The sequence goes on from NZ_LMEZ01000001.1 coordinate 415,142, forward strand.
GGAATGTTTCGGCATGCAAGTGATGCGCTGCCGTAACTGCCCAACGGGATCGATGGGTCTCCGGCGGCCGCCGTTGGGGTCGCATAGTCCTGCAGCACAACGTGTAACGAGTTCTCACACGCCTGTCCCACGAGAAACTCACGGCAAACTAGTAACTTCACAGTGATTTTGGAGACGGCTGCCCATGCCTTCTCGGAGTTCCCTACAGAAAGCGAGATTCACGATGTCAGAAACCAAGCTCACGGTGATCTACGACAACCCCACCGACCCGGAGGCCTTTGAAACCGCCTATGTGGCCGAACAACTGGAGGCTGCCCGCAAGATTCCCGGATACCTTCGTCTCGAGGCGTCGAAGATCTGGCCGAAAGAAGATGGAACGCCGACACCGGCTTACCGGATGATTGACCTCTACTTCGCCGACTACGACGCCGCCTGCCTCGCCGTGACTACGGCCGAGGCCGGAACGTTCATTCAGGCGCTCTTCCAACTCGCCACTGGTGGAGTACGCATTCTGATGTCCGATGTCGAAGTCGCACGAGGCTGAAACACCAGATGACGCCGGTAGCGGGCCGACCCAACCAGGCACCGGAGTCGCACCACCGACACTGAGAACTGGCGTCGTGGGCTGATCTTCGCCGATTGGCTCCGTTGACCTTGCGACGATCTGGGCGCCAGGGTTCACCTTCTTTAGCCGACTTTGAGCAATGCCTAGCGGAGAGGCCTGTCAGTGATAGTTGCAGGGAGCAATGAAGTGCAGGAGTCCGTGCAGGGATCCGCGGCGAGTCGTCGGATTCTCCGCCACCACTGCAACGTGCCGTTGGAGCAACGGCGGGCGTCGGCCTGGCGTGCATTGCGTCGGCGGGCGAACGTGCATGCTGCCGTGGTGAATCCACGAGCGCGCATCGCCACGATGGCGCTGCTGAGCGGACTTGCAATCAGCTTGGTTTCGACTGTGGCGAGTCCGCAGGCGGCCGCCGCGCCAGGCGATCCGGCGCTGACGGATCAGCAGCGGCAGGCAATCGTCAGCGCGTTCGCGACGGCCATCGTGCACGATGACCACGCAGGTATCGCCGCCAACGCGGCGCCCGACATCGTCTGGACGATTCCTGGTTCGAGCGTCATATCGGGCCGGACGAGTGGGACCGACGCGGTCATGAAGTTGGCTGACGTCCTGACGCAGTACGACCTGCACATCGCAATTCAAGGATATGCATACGGAGTCGACACGGTCGCCGTCCGATTGCACGACAGTGGCGAGCGCAACGGGATGACGCTCGATCAGGATGTCGTCAACGTCTTGACCATTCGAGATGGCAAGGTAGCCAACGTCGCAGCGAACTTCGCGGACGTCGATCAGTTTGATGCCTATTTTTCCTAAGGGCAGGGCGACTTGCTCAGATTCCTTACTCCGTTGGCGGATCACGCACGGCAGATGATGGTTCCTGCCGGCGCCTCGTCAGGCTCGCCCGCCGACCGCCACAACAGCCCGTGCACCGGATCCAAGGTGTGACAACTCATCAGCGGCCGTGATTCATCTGATGCAATATGCAGTATTTACCGCTCGCCCGCCATATTTGAGTCCGCTGTGCTCTCGCCCATACTGTCGCCGTCAAACCCTGATTGAGACGGAGGGGGAGTGACGGCAATCTAGTAATACGAGCCGCCCGCATACGTCACTGGTGAAGTTGGTCAGGAACGTTGATCCAGTCTGAACTCGGCGTAGTTGACTGGTAATCCGCCACATTCGTTTCCGCCGTCCGACGCGCCCGCGCAATTCGGGGCTGTCGGTTACGACTATCCAAAAGAAACGTTGCATAACAGTACTTTTCACGCGAAAGAGCGGTGACCGGGGGCGGGGTCATCGCTCTTTCGCGTGGATTACGGGCTGCTAGACGCAGAAGGGGCCGATGCAGAGGCCGCCGTTGGGTTCCCAGCCACCGTTCCAGCCGCCGGGGACAGGACCGCGGTTGTTCCAGCCGCCGCCGTTGTTCCAACCGGGCCCGTTGTTCCAACCGGGCCCGTTGTTCCAACCGGGCCTGTTGTCCCAGCCGCCGCCGCGGCCGTGGTCACCGTTCCAGCCACCATGGTCGCCGTGGTCGGTGGCCCAGCTGGCCGGCACCGAGCCGCCGTGCCCCGGGCCGGTGTCCGCGCCGGCGACGCCGGTGCTGACGCCGAAGGCGCCCGCCGCGAGGCCACCCGCAACTGCTACACCGGCCAGAATCCGCTTAGCGTTCATGATCGATCATGTCCTTCCTCGTACCAAACGGTGGGTCAGCCGGAATTCGGGTGATCGCCGTAGCCATCGGGTTGGGTTTGTCCCGATCGGTCCCTACCTACAACCAACGACCTACCGGTTATATTGCTTAGCTATGTAAGTAACAGCTGTGGAACAGCGTCAGCGTCGGGAGGGCGGCCGCTGGTCCGCATTCGGATAGCCGGCGGAGACGGTCGGCTATCCGGCCTTTACCACGACAGCGACGTGATGATCGATAAGCTCACTACCGTCAGAAGATCGAACGTCCACGCCCGGGTCGGCGGGCCGACAGCGGAACAAGTCGTCGAGGTCGAGCGGGCGATGATGGCGTTTTTGGCCTTGCCTGCTGCGCAGCGCATCTTATTGGTAACCCGCGATATTCGTTCCCGCCGTATTCCTCCAGCTATGCCACAGCGAATCGCCCTAACACGACGGGAGGGGCACTGACTTGTGGGACAGATCGCCACTGGCGACCAAGCCGGGATCCGCTACCGCGGTCTGTAGGTCGATAGCGGTCCTCCCCGCGGGGGGAGACCGTCGCGGGCCTGCAACGACAGGGCCATCAGCGGTTTAAGCCGTGGGAGGAGCGTGTCGATTCCGGCACGGACCCTGGTCACCCGGGCCGCGGGGTGTACGGCGGTCACCGCGTCGTTCCGGTCGTCATTCTGACCGCGCTCTCATGAACGTTGTCGTTAAGCACGTGCCGTGGTGCGGCCCGCGGGCGCGAGGGGGACGGGCGCCCGGGTCAGCGGCGGGGTGTCGGGTCCGACAGCACGGCGCTGATGTAGGTCAGGTCGGCGAGTTCGGTCATCATCTCGTGGTCGGGCAGGGCGAAACCGTTGGCGGCGTGCAGGTCTACGGTGCCTCGGGCGGTGACCTGCCAGCCGGCGCCGCTCAGGTAAGCGGGCACCTGGGCGCGCTCACCTTGGTAGACGAGGTCGGTCCATTGGTCTGCCATGCCGTAGCGCTGCCAGCGCTGGGCGAAGTTGGCCATGCGGTCGTCGTCGGAGAGGATGCTGAGATCGGGAACGTGTTCGGTGGCCAGCGCGCTGCCGGGGGCACTGAGCGCGGTGATGTCGTCGAAGAGGCGGTCCTGGGCTTGCGGCGGCAAGTACACCAGCAGCCCTTCGGCGCTCCACGCCGTGGGTTGGTCGGGGTCGAAGCCCCGCTCGCGCAGGGCGGTGGACCAGTCCGCGCGCAGGTCGATGCCGACGGTGCGAAGCTCGGCGGTCGGGGTGGCACCCAACTCGGCCAGCGTGCGGGTCTTGAATTCGATGACTTGAGGCTGGTCGATTTCGTAGACCACCGTGCCAGCTGGCCAGGGCAGCCGGTAGGCGCGGGTGTCCAGGCCGCTGGCCAGGATCACGGCCTGCCGGATGCCTGCGGCCCCGGCCCGAAGGAAGAAGTCGTCGAAGAACCGGGTGCGAACGGTGACCTGTTCGGCCATCTGCTGACGGTTGAAGATTGGGTCGTCGGCGACCTCGTCGGCGTCCTCGCTGATCATGCGGGTGAAGGCGTCCAGACCAACGGCCCGGACCAGTGGTTCGGCGTAGGGGTCATCGAGTAGGGGCTCCGGTCCACGCGCTGCTAGCGCGCGGCCGGCGGCGACTCCGGTGGCGGTGGCTCCCACGCTGGAGGCCAGGTCCCAACTGTCGTGATCGGTGCGTGCCATGGTTGCGTCCTCTTTCGGGTCGTCTCGGATGGGTGAGGGAAAGCTGTAGGTGGTGGGGGTGGCTAGTGACTGCCGCGGTGATCGTTGTAATCACGTGTGGGTGCAGTTCTCCAGTGGTTCAGGGTTCAGGTGACCGTGTCGCCACACAGGATTTCGAGGCTCTCCAACAGGATTCGGGTCTGGTCGGGGGACAGGAGGCGAAGTCGCCGAGCCAGGCTGGGTCGAAGCCGCTCCCCGATGTCATCGGTGGTCTTTACACCGTTGTCCGTCAAACGAATCCGCGATCGTCGCGAGTCGGCGAGGTCAATCTCGCGGGTCACCAATCCCGAGTCGGCAAGCTTGGACAACGCCCTACTGAGAACTGACGGATTGAGTCCGAGATCGCTGACGAGGTCACTCGGAGTGTCGACGCCCAGTTTGACCGTGCGCAGGACCAGGAAGTCCACGAGGTCTAGATGTGCGGTAGCGACGACGTGCACGCGGGCGTCAGCCACGACCAATTTGTTGAGTCGGTAGAGCGCGTCGAGGAGCTGCAGCTCCGGAGCGTCGGTGTTAACCATAGGAGAAACCTAACATCTGATGATTATTGACAAAAGTCAACTATTGCGAGTTGAGTGTGGGCATGACCTATGACAGCACCACCACACCCGGCCGCATCGACTTTCACCACCACTTCATGCCGACCGGCATGCTCACCTCGGGGCTGTTCGGCGACACGTCCGGCTGGAAGTTCCAAAAGGACGAGGCCGGTTGGACACCGCAGGTCAGTGTGGACTTCATGGATCAGCTGCAGATCGATACTGCGATCCTGTCCATACCCAACGACATCGAATCGCGGCTCCCCGAGGACAAGCGTCGTCACGTCGCCCGCGAGTTGAATACGTTGACCCGTCAGACAATGGAAGACCACCCCGGACGGTTCGGTCTGTTTGCGCATCTTCCTACCCCGACGGACGTCGACGCCGCGCTGGAAGAGCTGACCTACGCCTTCGATGTGTTGGGGGCAGACGGAATCACCCTCACCAACGTCTACGGCGTCGGCGATGAGGCCCGATCCCTGGGCGACCCGATCTTCGAACCGCTGTGGGCCGAACTCGACCGTCGCCGCGCGCTGGTGTTCTTACACGGTGAGCAGACACCCGGTAGCAACCAGGCCCCGAGCGAGTTCTTGCCCACCCCGGTCAGTGAAACTCCGAATGAAACCTACAAGGGCGCAGCGGATCTCGTGACTAGCGGGCGCAAACGGCAGTTCCCGAACGTGAGGATCATCCTCTCCCATTCTGGCGGTAGCACACCAGTTCTCGCCGCTCGCGTCGCCGCATTGGGCGCGTTCCATCTCGGCTGCGAACTTAGTCCGGACGAAATCCTCGCCGACTTCCGGACGTTCTACTACGAGACCGCCCTATCAGGTTTCGAGACCAACCTGGTGGCTCTCGAGAGCTTCGTCGAGCCGGATCACATTCTCTTCGGTACCGACTTCCCGGCCGCCAACCCGAAAACCGTGAATTGGTTTACGAACAACGTAGACGCGTACTTCGAAGCTCGGCCCGAAATGCTCGCACGGGTCATGCGCGACAACGCATACAGCCTCTTGCCCCGGCTGACCACCGGAACCTCGGCGAATCAGTAGAAAAGGGGAACGAAGGTTCCAGTCGGCCGACTGCTCAACGGATTGTCCAGTCTGCAAACATTAGGTTGCAGCGGCCGACTTCCTCATCGCGTTACGTATCTCGCCCAGGTCCTGCCGGCTTCCGCGGCGTGCTTCTGGGTGACTTGGTCGCCGTGGCAGAGCATTTCGGCGACCAGGGAAGCGGGGGTCCCGGAGACGAGTGTTTGTAGGGCAGTGTTGCGTGCGCCTTGCAGGTTGATGCCGAGCGCCTTCAATCGCATCATGATGGTCTGCGGGTCAATGTGCCGGCCGGGTCGGTTGCTGGTGAAACGTCCGGATCAGATGGCGAGTAGTGGGCCGAGGCTGACTCGGAACGTCGGTGATTTACCTCTCGAACCCGGCGTACTTTATTGGTAACCCTGCGTATTCGATTCCTGCATATTCGTCCCCTGGCCAGCTCCGGCTCATTGACCACCGTCATCAGTCCTATCTCGAAGAGACTCTTCAGCACAGTGGCACTCGTCGTGGCAGACATCGCCGGCGAGCAGTAGGGCCGCGTCGCTCTGGGCAGCAGCCGCATCGTTGATCCCGATGACGCAGTGCTGGCTGGTCTCGGCCGATCCTCAGACAGTCGGACCCGTGATTGCCGACGTCGACCCGCGTCCGTGCCTTCGCGAGTTCGGCGACCAGGGCGTCCAGGAGCACGCCGCCGATGCCAACACCACGGCGCCCTGGTGCCACGGCGATGCACATTTCGGGCAGCGGCACACCGGCGGCATCGGTGCGCAACGGCGCGCTGCCGCAATACATTTCAGAAGCCAATTGCTCTGCATTGTAATCATTTTCACCCGACACCGTTGCTATGGACCATTAGCGTGACGACCTCCTTCGCGCTTCGTCACACCAGACGCGCACCCACCCTGGATCCGGCGACTTAACCTCACGGCAGGTTCCGTTGCGCTCCGTGGTCGTCGCTTTCGTCTTTTTCTCACCAGCGGACCGCCATCTTGTTAATCACCGCTTACGTCAAATGGGACTACGGCCGGATGCGAATCGGTATACCCTCGCGCTGAATCCGCCGGCCACCAGCGGGCGCGCCGAACAACTGGGGGAGCCATGTCCGATTTCGACGTCATCACTGCTGCCGACACGGCTCGCCAAAGTGCACTCGATGCAGCCATCACCGCAATTCAGACGCTGCAACAGGCCAGCGGCGAGGTGCCCGACGCCAACGACCCAACCGTTCAAGCCCTCATTCGCCAACTGTTCACCCCGTTGGACAGTAACTTTTGGTCCACTGTCGAACAGGCGTTGATCGCCATCGAATCGAACAAATCCTTCACCGGCTCCGCGCCTCTCGTCCCCGATCGTTCAGTGACCGACGACTTTGCACACGTTGACCCGTCGCTAGACCCGAACCTGGGAATCATCTTCGGTGAGCCGTTCTTCGAGGATGCCGACGAAACCTGCCAGCGGGAAGTGATTACCCACGAGTACTTTCACTTCGTCGTCGGTGCCCAGCATCATTACGGGACGACGTCGACCCTGGAAGCACTGGCGTGCCCGCATCATCTCACCGAGCTTGTCTTCGACATCGCCCTCGGCGAAGTCAACGGTTGCGACGACGGCTCCGCCTGCTTCTGAAGCCGACAGTTTGGGGGAGACATGGAACCGATGCGCGTCATCGCCCAGTGGCACCGGTTGTTCCACTATTTCGGACCTGACGAGGGGGACTCGGAACCATATCTGTGGACGATCGCGATCGTCTTCGACGGTTACTCACGAGCCGAAAGCACCCGCGCTGAGCGGCGTCCCGACGTGCCATTTCAGCCCGGGCAGCCACGGCAACATCGGTGGACCCGTCGGCCTCGGTGCAGCTTTGACCATCCCGCCCGCCGTCGGCCGCTTCGAAACCACCCTGCAGCCCATCGAATTGAAAGTCTTCGGGAGAACCTTCGAGGTGCCCGGGGTCGTCGTCCTCATGGCGGTACTGCTCGAAGAGAACGCGATGACCAACGATCAGGCCGAGGCCGGGCATCGAGCAATGAACGACTTCGTACGGGCCCAGCTAGCCCAGTTTCTCGCCGGGCTGAAGGTCGCCGACGTCATCGAGCCCGCGCAGCAGGCCATCGCGCAGGGCAAGGATCCGTCCACCGCGGTCACCTCAATCTTCTCGGCTCAACTTGACGCCATCAAGAAATCGGCGGGCCCCGTTGTCAAGCAGGCAGTCAAGAACTACGCGAGCGGCCTGAGCGCGTTATTTGCATGGCTGGATCCCGACGACCGCCTGGGAGTGGCCGTCAATTACTTCACCGCCAACGAGTTGGAGCCACTGCGCCACGACAGTCGCACAGAACTCTTGGAGCTATTCCACGATTCACCCGACGCCGCCCCGCTCGAATCGGGAACCTACGCCTTCAACATGAAGGGTGAGATCATGAAGGGTGAGATATGGGGTCCCGCTGCGATCACTTACACCCCCGTGACCGAAGAGGTACCCCCGGGCCGCTGGCGGGTCACCGGTACGCAAGATGGCTTCGTGTTCGGGACGCACAAGCGATTCACTAAGGATATCGGCGGGTCCCTTGGCGATAGCGCCCCGTGGCGTCTCGATTCGGCGAAGGCGATGCAGCTAATTCGGGACGGTACGCACACGTTCTACGTACAGGGGGATTCTGGCGTGCCTGCCGATATACAAATCGTGCCGAACGAGGACAACCCCAACTTCCCCTATCTGGGTACGGTGCCCGACAACGATCCAACCAACAACCTCAGCCGGTTGCCCGCCGCCATCACCCAAATCAGAAACGTCCAGGACAAGGTGCTGCAGGCGTTGATCCGCCTCGGCTACCCGGACGATCAACGCGGACACCGTTTCGGCACCCCCGCTGACTGGTCCCGGTTCCCCGCGCGCAGGGATGGGGGCAATCACCAAGGCCACCATGGCGGCGGCGGCGACCATCGACACGGTGCGGCTCGGGTTCCACCTGTTTGCCATCGTCTGTGGTCTCCCTACGACTCAGACCGCGTCCACGTCCCGGCGATCTCTTCGTGCATTCACAACCCCGCACTGCTACGCATGTCGGTAGTACGTAGTAGGGCCGTACGTATTCGGACCGTACATCACGCCGGCCCGGCGATGCGTTTGGTCACGGACTTTGGATCCGTGATGTGCAGAGCTGTAACGGTTTCGAGACATTGGCGTGCCGCAGATTGGCTCGCCGACCTTGGGGGCCTAGATTGGCTTCAGCTGTCCGACCTCGCAGCCGGTGCGAGACGTCGCCGTCGACCAGCAGGAGTGTGCCGTGCGAGTTCGGGGTTTCGGAGAACTCGAGGCCGTCGTGATGGACCGGGTGTGGGACCGCGTCGACGTGTGCACGGTCCGCGACATCTTCGACGAACTCGCCGCAGACCGGGTGATCGCCTACACCACCGTTCTCTCCACGATGGACAATCTTCACCGCAAGGGCTGGCTGGAACGCGAGCGGGTCGGCAAGGCCTACCACTATCGCCCGGCCCTGACCCGCGAAGAGCATTCCGCCAAGTTGATGCGGGATGCCTTCGAATCCGGCGGGGACACCAACCTGGTGCTGTCGCACTTCCTCGATCAGATGAACGACGCCGAATCGGCGCAGGTGAAGTCCACGCTTCGCCGCTTCATCAATCGTCGGGCGGGCTCGTGAGTGTCGCGGCGGGCCTCCTGCTGTACGCGGCGGTGATGAGTTGGTGGGGACCGCACGTGCTGGCCAAGATCACCGCCCGCGGAATCAACCCGCTTCTCGGCGTGACCGCCTGGCTGACCGCGGTCGTCGGCGTCCTGGGTGCCTGGGCGGCAGCGATGATCGTGTTGGCGCTCGACGCCGTGGACGCCCTCTCCAACAGTGTCGTCGGGACGATGTGTCTGGAGTTCCTCGGCCACTTCGGCCAGATCGACATGGCGCGCCCCGTCGCGGCGACCGTCGCCGTCACCCTCATCGCAACGTCCCTGGCGTTGTCGATCCTGTTCGGCCTCCGCACCGTCAGGACGCTGCGCGCGCTCCGAACGACTAGCCACGAGCACGCGATGGCAGCCCGCGTCGTCGGGCGGCCCACCCCATGGCCCGACGTGTTCGTCGTGAACGCCGACCAGGCCGCGGCCTACTGCGTATCCGGGCGTCCGCGCGCCATCGTCGTGACGAGTGCGGCGCTGGCAAGCCTCGAAGACGACCAACTGGCCGCAGTGCTGGCGCACGAGTACGCGCACCTGACCGGCCGTCACCACCAACTAATGATGGTGTTGCGTGCCGCCGCCGCCGGATTACCCTCGCTGCCGCTGCTGGCCGCCGGGCCCGACGCGGTGTCACGGCTTCTGGAGATGAACGCCGACGACAGCGCGGCTCGCCGCCACGGCCGGCACCCCCTGCTGTGCGGCATGGCGGCGCTCGTCGGCCGGCCCACGGTTCCAGCGGCGGCCCTCGGCGCAGCCCACACCGCCGTGCTCGACCGCGCGGCCCGCCTGGCTGCGCCCGCTCCTGCCGGTGTGCGGTGGCGCGATCGGGTCACGCTGTGGGCGGCGATCAGCTTGACGATCGCGGTCCCGGTCTTCACCAGCGCGCTCTGCCACCACTGACCGAAGTCCCGAAACTGAAGGTATACCCCTTAGGGGTATGAGCTCCGGTGCCGTATGCTGGCAGTCGTGATGAACGTGCGTGGTGTGGCACCGTTGCCCGCCGTCGCGCGACTCCTCCTCTTGGTGGCCCTGGTGGGTGGAATCATCACGATGCACGCCGTGACGTTCACCCTCGGCCACGACCACGACGCGCAGACCGCGATGGCACCGACGAGCCAGCACCACACCACCGGCGGGCACGCCGCCCCGGCGCCCGCACCCTGTGACGGCGACGACTGCGGCCAGCACCACACCGCGCTGCATGGCTGCGTCTTCATCATGTCTGCCATCGCCATCATCGCCGCTCTGGCGATGCTGTGCTGGATCGGAACCCGCAGCTCAGTGCTCGTCGCGCCGAAGATTCGGCACGGCCACCGCCGCCGACAGCGCGCACCACCCTGGACCGTGCTCACCCTTCACCAACTGTCGATTCTGCGGGTCTGACAGGTAGTCACGCGTGGCCGCTCATCGTGAGCGGCTCACCCATCGACACCTGTCTTCGTTCACTCCAGTCATCGACACTTCGTAGAAGGAAACCAGTCATGTTCAGTTCAACCATTGCCGTCAAGTCCACCGTGCTTGCTGCCGCCATGGCAGCAACCCTGGCCGTTGCCGGCTGTACCAACACCACGTCCGACACCTCGACATCACCGACCGTCTCCAGTTCCACCGCGATGAGCGGATCGATGCCCGGAATGGATCACGGAGACTCGTCGGCATCAGCGGCGCCCAGTGCCACCCGCACCGACTTCAACGACGCCGACGTGATGTTCCTGCAGATGATGTACCCCCACCACTCGCAGGCCGTCGACATGGCCAAGCTCGTGCCGAGCCGATCCCAGAATCAGCAGCTCATCACTTTGGCTCAGAACATCGAGAAGGCTCAAGGGCCCGAGATGACTCAAATGACCGGCCTGCTCACCAGTTTCGGCAAGCCCGCGCCGTCACCAGACATGTCCGGCCATGACATGCCCGGTATGGGAGGCATGCCGGGCATGATGTCCGCAGAGCAGATGAACAACCTCACCGGGTTGTCGGGCAAGGCCTTCGACCAGGCGTGGCTGCAGATGATGATCGACCATCACAGCGGCGCCATCGACATGTCCAACACGGAGCTGCGCGACGGGACCAACCCGGATGCCAAGAAGCTGGCCCAGGCGATCATCGCCAACCAACAGGCGGAGATCACCCAGATGCGGGGCATGCTCGGGAGCTAACCCTCGGCCACCGAGGAGGGGTGCTCGGCGGACAACCGTCCGCCGAGCACCTAGCCGGCAATCGATCGGCCACGCCAGCACGACGATCGCACCTCCCGTCTCAACGACTCCCCACGTATCAGTCGAGCGCGCACATCGAGCCGGCGGTTCGTCAGGCGTCCCCGGAATTCCACGTCGCTGAACGCCGCACGCAGCCCCGGGCTGTCCGTCACTTGACGACTCGATACCCCTTGGGGGTATGGTGGTGTCATACCCCCAGGGGGTACACGACGAGAACGGAGCATCGCATGGAACACGCCGCACCCGGATATCTCCAGTCCAAGGACGCCCACCTGAAACGCCTCAGCCGCATCGAAGGACAGGTTCGCGGGTTGGCGCGGATGGTGGAGAACGACAGCTACTGCATCGACGTCCTCACCCAGATCTCCGCCGCCACCAAGGCCCTGGAATCCGTGGCACTCGCGCTCCTCGACGAGCACCTCACCCACTGCGTCAGCGCCGCGGTCCAGCAAGGCGGCGACATCGCCGACCAGAAGATCAGCGAGGCATCAGCGGCCATCGCCCGCCTCGTCCGCTCCTGACCAAAACTGCTCTCCCACAACCCGCTTCACCACTCGAAGGACGTCACATGACCAACCTGGACCTACGCGAACCGCTACCGCTGCTACAAACACAAGACAGCGGTTGCGCGTGCTGCGTGCCCCGCACCACGTCCGGCCCGAGCACGACAACCCACGCCACCGGAACCCGGGACAGCACCGTCACCGCGTTCGCCGTCACCGGAATGACCTGCGGCCATTGCGTCATCGCCGTGACCGAAGAAATCTCCGCAATCCCCGGCGTCACCGACGTGACCGTCGACCTCGCACCGGGCGCCACGTCGACGGTGCGAGTCACCAGCACCGACGGCATCACCGGTGAGCAGATCGCCGCTGCCCTCGACGAAGCGGGCGACTACCACCTCGCCTCCACTGATTGACCCATTCAGCGACCGCACCCGCATTCGCACCCACGAAGGGACAGGACATGAGCACCACCGATCACATCGCTGACCTCGCGCTGCCGCGCAGTATCGAGCTGTCGATCGGCGGCATGACCTGCGCGTCGTGCGCGGCCCGGATCGAAAAGAAACTCAACAAACTCGACGGCGTCAGCGCCACCGTCAACTACGCCACCGAAAAGGCCAAGATCAGCTACCCGGACTCCGTGGAGCCCGCCGATCTGATCGCCACCGTCGCGGCCACCGGCTACACGGCAACGGCACCCACCACGACATCCCACGAACCCGGTGCCGACGCCGACGCCGTGCAGACTGCACCCGACGAGACTGCCGCGTTGCGAACCCGCCTGCTGGTCTCACTGGTGCTGACCGTTCCGGTCATCGCGTTGTCGATGATCCCGATCCTGCAGTTCACCAACTGGCAATGGCTTGCTCTCACGCTCGCCTCACCCGTCGTGGTGTGGGGCGCGCTGCCGTTCCACCGCGCCGCCTGGGCCAACGCGCGCCACGGCGCTGCCACCATGGACACTCTGATATCCCTGGGCGTCGGCGCCGCCTACCTATGGTCACTGTGGGCGCTGTTCTTAGGGCATGCCGGCATGCCCGGCATGCGCATGTCATTCAGCCTGCTACCCGACGCGACGTCGGGTAGTGAACACATCTACCTCGAAGTCGCCGCCGCCGTCACCGTCTTCATCCTGGCCGGCCGCTACTTCGAAGCACGCGCCAAGTCCCGGTCCGGAGCCGCGCTGAAGGCGCTGCTGGACATGGGCGCCAAGGACGTCGCCGTGATACGCGGCGGCACCGAAACCCGCATCCCCACAGCACAACTCGCGGTCGGCGACATGTTCATCGTCCGACCCGGCGAAAAGATTGCCACCGACGGGGTCATCGCCGAGGGCGCCTCAGCGGTCGACGCCTCGATGCTCACCGGCGAGCCAGTGCCCGTCGAAGTCCGCCCCGGCGACCACGTCACCGGAGCCACCGTCAACGCCGGCGGTCGACTCGTCGTCGAGGCCACCCGCATCGGCGCCGACACCCAACTCGCCCAAATGGCGCGCCTCATTGAGGACGCCCAGAACGGGAAAGCTTCCGTCCAACGCCTCGCCGACCGGGTCTCGGCCATCTTCGTCCCCATCGTCATCTCCCTGTCGGTGCTGACGCTGGCCGCGTGGCTGGCGACGGGCCACCCAGCCACCGCAGCATTCACCGCTGCCGTCGCCGTCCTGATCATCGCCTGCCCCTGCGCCTTAGGGTTGGCGACACCGACCGCCCTGCTCGTCGGCACCGGCCGCGGCGCCCAACTCGGCATCCTCATCAAGGGGCCGCAAGTGTTGGAGTCCACCCGCCGCGTCGACACCGTCGTGCTCGACAAGACCGGCACCGTCACCGCCGGCCGAATGAGCCTCATTGGCGTGCACCCTGCCGACGGAGAAACATCCACGCAGGCCCTCACCCTCGCGGGAGCACTCGAGGCCGCCTCCCAGCACCCGATCGGTCACGCGATCGCGGTGGCCGCCGCACCCACCGACGGGACTTCGCTGCCCCCGGTCGAGGGCTTCACTTCCCACGACGGCCACGGAGTAAGCGGTGTCGTCGACGGGCACGCCGTGCTCGTCGGGCGGCGCAGCTGGCTCACCGACGACTGGTCGCTCACCACCCCCACAGTCCTGCTCGACGCCGCCGAGGCGGCCGAAGAACACGGCCACACCCCGGTGTGGGTGGCCTGGGACGGAGCGATGCGCGCGGTGATCGTCGTCGCGGACACGGTCAAGGACACTGCCGCCGACGCGATCGCTCAGCTCCGCCAGCTCGGTCTACGCCCCTACCTCCTCACTGGGGACAACCGGCGCGCCGCCCACGCGGTCGCCGCGCAAGTGGGCATCGACGCCTCCGACGTCATCGCCGAAGTCCTGCCCGCCGACAAGGTCAACGTCGTCAAGGACTTGCAGGCCCGGGGGCACATCGTGGCCATGGTCGGCGACGGCGTCAACGACGCGGCCGCACTCGTTCAGGCCGATCTGGGACTGGCCATGGGAACCGGCACCGACGTCGCCATTGAGGCGTCGGACCTGACGTTGGTGCGCGGCGATCTACGCGCGGCCGCCGACGCCATCCGCCTGTCCCGAGCCACACTAAAGACCATCAAGGGCAACCTCTTCTGGGCGTTCGCCTACAACGTCGCCGCGCTGCCGCTGGCAGCGCTGGGACTACTCAACCCGCTCATCGCCGGAGCCGCCATGGCGTTCAGCTCGGTCTTCGTGGTCAGCAACAGCCTCCGACTGCGCCGCTTCGCCACCACCGCCAACAACCAGACATCGGCAGCCGCCACCGCCACCATAACCACGCGCACACCGGCCGCGACCACGCGGTAAACGGTCGCCGTCCACGCTGTCATGACCGAGCAGCCCTGGCAGGGATCGGCGCTACTGCGGCCCGGCGTGCTGGCGTTCACCGGAGCCATCGGCGTCACCGACCCCCACGCCCATCACGCCGTCCAGATCATGACCGCACCGACGGCGATGACCATCGTGGACGTCAACGGCGCCTGCCACCGCGGCACCAAGGTCATCGTGCCCGCCGATGCAACGCATCGGATCGACACCGGTGCGGCACGGGGCATCCTAGTGTTCCTGGATGCCGAGTCCACCGCCGGCCGCGCGGCCCACCACCGCGGCATCTACCACGGATGGACTAGCGGGCCCGTCCTAGGCCACACCCGTGAGCGCACTCTGGGCGCCGTCGTAACCGACCTGATCAGCCAGCTGACACCCGTTCACACCGGGCCGGTTCCGCAACGGCACCCCGCCGTCCTCGCCACGCTGGGCCTGTTGGCGAATCCCGCCGGCCCGGGCGCGGTGCGCGGCACCGAGGTGGCCGCTCAAGTCGGCGTCTCGGCCAGCCGTTTGACGCACCTGTTCACCGAAGAGGTCGGAATACCGTTGCGCCGCTACGTGTTATGGCGGAGATTGCACATCGCAATCACCCGTGTCCAGGCCGGCGACGATCTGACCGACGCCGCCCACGCAGCCGGCTTCGCCGACAGCGCCCATCTCAGCCGAACATGTCGTGACACCTTCGGCTTGCCGCCCTCGCTGCTGAGCAGGCACATACGTTGGGACATCGACACCAGGGTTTAGCCGAAACGTTCAAGCCCCAACACCCCAACAGCGCCGACCATTCAGGGATGAACACCCTCCCCGGCATCTTGCGCGCGATCACCCGCTACGCCTACGTCCCGTTCATGCTGCTCGGCCTCAACGGAATCGCGATCGTGCTCACCGTTGCCGACACAGCGAGGATCTGGCTTCTGGTCGTTCTGGCCGTTGCCATCTCGGCGTCATTCCTGGCTGAACGGGTCATCCCCTATGACCGCGGCTGGAACCACGATCGGGCTGACAAGGTCCGCGACCGCATCCACACCGCCGTCAACGAGGCACTCATCCTGGTTAGCGTCACCGCCATCCCCCTGCTGGCCGGCATCATTCCAATCCCCGAGATCTGGCCCGCCAGTTGGCCATTCATCGCCCAGGTTTTGGCCGCCATCCTGGTCGCCGACCTCGGCATCACCCTGGTCCACCGGGCCAGCCACCACGTTGGGATGCTGTGGCGCTTTCACGCCGTGCACCACAGCATCACCCGCTTGTACGGGCTCAACGGCCTCATGAAGCACCCACTGCATCAGACCGTCGAGATGACTGCGGGAGTCGCCCCGCTGATCCTGATCGGCCTTCCCGTCGACGTCGCATCGGTGCTCGCCCTCGCCGTCGCAATCCAACTGCTCCTGCAGCACTCCAACGCGGACTACCGCATCGGCCCCGCCAAGTACTTACTCGCACTCAACGAAGGCCACCGCTTCCACCACCTCAAATGGGCCGGCGTCGGCGACGTCAACTTCGGACTATTCACCCTGATCTGGGACCACCTGATGCACACCCATTCCTACGACCCCACCCGCCGCTTCGACTCCACCCAACTAGGGATCGCCGTGAAACCCGACTACCCCTCCGGCTACCTGCAGCAGATGACGTACCCGTTCACCACCGCCGGCGGCTGCACATTCACATCGGAGGCCCCGACATCCAGTCCAGCTGTCATCACGACTCGATGAAGTGAGCTCTGAGAAACGAGATACCCAACGGTGAGTAGCGGCCCAATGGAACGCCGCACATCGACACGCGCCCTGCGAATTACACGGATGTTGTTCTGTTACTGGTGTTAACAGAGAGGCCGATGTGATGTACGTTCCATAATATCCGCTGCTGCTACGTACTGAGATGGGCCGTAGAACAGCAACCCGGCGCACGAGTCGGCGGCGCTCATGTCCCCGGGGGCATGGCCACCTGCGAAGGAGAACTGAACTCGATGCCCTCCGAGTTTCGGACCAACAATCGTGGTCGACGTTTCGGCGCATGGCCGAAGGCGGACTGCGCAGGCCGCCGTCGCTCTGGGTTGGCGCGTCTTCTTCTCATCGGATGCGCCGTGTCGGCGATCGGCCTCGCCACGCCCGCTCACGCCGAACCCGTCAGCCCATGGGATCCGTCACTGCCGAGCGTCCTTAGCGCAGGGGCCCCAGGTGACCCACTGGCGATCGCGAACGCCTCCCTGCAAGCCAGCGCCAACGCGGCAAAAACCACGATGGACATGGGACGCAAATTCCTGAGCAGCCTGGGGCTGACCAGCCCGGCGAGCGATCCGGGCTCCAGCCTGAGCGGTAACCGGGTCTACGGTGCACAAGCCATCGAATACGTGATTCGCCGAGCCGGATCCCAGCGCGGTGTTCCCTATTCATGGGGCGGGGGCAGCCTCAACGGGCCGAGCCGCGGAATCGACTCCGGCGCAGGAACTGTCGGATTCGACTGCTCGGGCCTGACCCGTTACGCCTTCGCAGGTGTCGGCATTTTGCTTCCCCGCTATTCCGGCGCTCAATACGACGCCGGCCGAAAGGTCCCCCCATCGCAAGCCAAGCGGGGCGACCTCTTGTTCTGGGGTCCCTCGGGAGGCCAGCACGAAGCCCTCTATCTGGGCGGCGGCCAGATGCTCGAAGCGCAACAAACCGGTGTGCCCGTGAAGGTCTCGCCTGTGCGCACCGGCGGGATGACCCCGTACGTAACCCGGATCATCGAGAGCTAGCGTTCGGCGAAGCAGCATTAGTAACAGTCCGGGTTCGCGATAGCCGCGGCGGCGCCTCCCCAACGACAAACGACGCCAAACACTCAGCTGCAGGCTCTCGTTCAGTCGTGCCCGGCGAGCGCAGTTCCACGGTGTTTACGTTCTGGCGGCACGGCTGGACGCCCCTAATGTCAGAATTTGCGCCCAATAGGCTCAAGGGGCGAGTGCCCGGAAGCGAGACGGGCCCGCGGTCGCCCACGACTGTCGCCGTAACGGCGACAGGGCTGCGCCGCTACGTCAGTCGGGACATGGCCAGTGATCGTCCGGACGAAGTGTTGCTCCCTACCCGTGTCGAAGTTTGTTTCTGCTCAGTAACACTGCTCGCCTGTTGGCCTGTCGGGGCAACAGATCTAACCAGCGATAGAATGCTGGGCGATGACATCCGCGACGATTTGGACCTGCCCTATCTGGATCTGCCGGCGGGCGCGACCGACACCGCCGGCCGGTACCGCGTGGGTCCGCTCGAGAACGGATCCCGGACGCTTTTTCGGGGCGGGGATCCTGTCGCCGCCGCACCCGGTGAGCTGACCAGCTTGACTGCGCTCGTTCCGCTGTCGCACCTTCTCGGTCGTACGGTGGCCGAGCTGCGCCGCTCATACCTCGACGAACACGGAATGCCTCTTCTGCGCGCCGGTCGGTACGCAGTCGACTGAACGGGCACGGCTGTCTTCGAGCGGCGGCAGATCGCCGGTGCCGGGGCGTACCGTCGACCAGGTGGTCAGGAGAT
The DNA here is from genome assembly GCF_001426545.1 of Mycobacterium sp. Root135. Classification (GTDB taxonomy): domain Bacteria; phylum Actinomycetota; class Actinomycetes; order Mycobacteriales; family Mycobacteriaceae; genus Mycobacterium. The sequence goes on from NZ_LMEZ01000001.1 coordinate 433,441, forward strand.
CGACCGAGCTGGTGCATGGCGCGGTCCCTGCACCGATGCTGGCGACGCTGGGGACGGCGCCGGTCACCGGTGAGCACTTAGCTACAGAAATCAAGTGGGATGGCCAGCGCGCGATGGTCGTCGTCGCCGGCGGGACGATCCAGGTCTTGTCGCGCAACGGCGCGGACGACGATTCTCTAGGGGTCGACGTGTTGGTGAATGGCGTATGCCCTTGTCACGGCCCGGAATCGCTCTTCGCGCGCCGCCACACATGTCGTGCACCTTCCGGAAAGGATGGGATCCTTGTAGCCGGCCTAGCGCCACGCAGCAGCATCGTTGTGGCGGGTCAGGCGAGTGTCTGCAATCATTCCGGGCTGACACCTGCGTCGATAAACCCGGCGTTGACGTCGTAAACCACTCCTACGCAAAGCATTTTGTCCGGCAGCCCCGTCAGCACTTGGGATCGCCGCCACGTCGACCTGCACGGCCGCATGAGGGTCGGGAAGATTGCCTGGACGGCGTGCGGCGCGTGAGCACTATTGCGCGGCTTGAGCAATCCTGCGTGGTGAGCATTCCCTGATGAGGCTGTCGAGGTTCTGCTGCACGCGTTCGGGGGCGATGCCCACCGATGGTGAGTACAGCATGATGTGGTCGAGAACGCCTTCGTAGCGCGTGAGCCCGACGCGGACGTCGTCAGCGGTTCCGGCGACGCCCATGGTGTCGATCATCTCCTCGGATACCGCGGCGAACATCGCTGGGAAATCGCGTCGGGCGAAGGCTTCCCGGATTGTCTTGCCCTCGGTGGCGAAGCCGTTAACGTCAAGGACCGTCTCGTAGGACTTGACCGAGGAGTAGAACGCAATCTGTTGGGCCAGTTCGCGTCTGGCGACCTCGGCGTCCTCATGGATGGCGCACATGACCATGGAGACGACTTCGACGTCACGGGGGTCGCGGTCGGCGTGCGCGGCGCCCTTGGCGATGGCTGGCCGGACGATCTCCTGGACGTAGGTGGTGGTGAATAGGGGATGCCCTGCGAGGCCATCGGCCACCCTGCCGGCTGTCTCGCACATCCGGGGGCGCACACCGGCGGTGATGACCGGGATCGGCCGGCTGGGGGGTTGGACTTCGCCGGTCGGAATGAGGTTCATCCTGTAGAAGCGGCCCTCGTGGTGGATTGGACCTTCGTACAGGTTCCAGATGCGGCGCAGCAGCACGACGAGTTCTTCCATCCTCAGCGCGGGTGCGGACGTGTCGGGGACACCGTGCCAGTCGCTCATCATCCGTTTGGTGCCGTTGCCGATGCCGAGCACCAGTCGTCCGTGGGAGAGTTCGTCGAGGTCGCGTGCCTCAGTGGCTAGCACCAGGGGGCTTCGGCCGACGCCGTAGAGGATGGAGGACCCGATCCGGCAGTTCTGTGTGCTGTTGGCCATCGCGGCCATGGAGATGGATCCGGAGCGTGAGTAGAACTCGGAGGCCCATGCGGCGTCGAACCCGGCGTCGTCGGCGGCTCGGGCGGTCTGAGCCATCGATTGCAGGTCCGCGCCGAGAACCGACAGGCCATAGGTGCTCATATTTCGTCTCCTTGGCGTGGGCGCAGGCCGTTGAACATGACGGCGTAGAGGGTGTCGGCGACCACCGTCTCGTCGAGATGGTGATCGGTGACCAGGTACATGAGGGCGTTGATGGTGACGGCACCGAAAAGTGCGATCGACGTGGAGCGTGCGTCGGGCTGTTCCACGAGGGATCCGTCGCGGGCTCCTGCGAGTAGCAGGGCCTCTACGGGCTTTTGATAGGCGGTGTTGATCATCTCGGCGATGACCGGCATCCGGGCGGCTCGTCCCAGTTCATTGATGAGTGCATGGCAGACCGCTGGGCGTTGCGCCATCGCCCGCAACTGGGCGCGGATGACGAGTTCGAGGCGTTCGGCACCGGTGCCGTCGGTGTGCACGATCGCGTTTACGGCCTCGGCGATGTCCTTGAGGAGGTCTTCGAGCAGGAACGCGAGGATCTCCTCCTTGCCAGCGAAGTAGTAGTACAGCGTTGCTTTCGGCACGCCGGTTACCGCGGCGACGTCTTCGATCTTGGAGTCGTTGAGCCCCTTTTCGGCGAATAGGTCCGCCGCGGCGGGAAGCCGATCAGAGATCTGACGTGGAACCCTGCGCATCGTCCCTCCCGTTCGCGGAGTTTGAACTCAGAGTCTAAACCGTTGTTGCTCTTCGCCGGTAGCGCTGGACATCGTCGTGCTGCCGCTCCAGAGAACCGGTGGTCTCCAGGAAGTCGGATGTCCAAAGTGCTGGTTATGGATCGACTTCAGTTGATGGTTGACGTCGGCGTCGACGCGCCAAGTGATCGACTGGCCCTTTCGAGGGCTCCGACGAGACGCGTCTCGGTCTCCGGGAGCATTGCGGCGACTTCGGCTGCAGCCAGGCTGCGGCTGCGCAGCGGCGTGTCAGCATTCGTGGCCGCGGCCGCCAGCGCGGACCACGCGTTGGAGGCGTCTCTGGCTGCCGCCGCGGCATCGGCGGTGGCGGCGTCGTTCAGAAGGTCGGCGATGGTCTGGCAACCCTGCGCCTGCAACGTGCGGAAGAGCCCACCCCCGGTGCCGGCCTTCTCGATGAAGGCACCGAGCCCGAATAGTGCTGCCGTCAGACCCTCGTCATCGAATGACGTTGTCCAAGAACGCAAGTCCTCTGCGAACGCCTGCACGCCCTTCAGGCCCGAGGATTCGACCTCGGCCGCCTCGACGTGCAGTAGCGGCGCACCCGCGGCGTCACCCCGCATGACCGCTGCGCTCGCGCCGAGCGCGTCACCCGCAATCGGACGGAGGTCGGGCACGTGGTCCGGCCAGTCGACGTGATAGGTGGTGTGTCGGGTGGGGGTCGGGAACCCGACTGAGGACCGCGCGCGTCGTAGTTTGTCGTAGGGAACGAGCTGGGTGGTGTCGCGGTCGTTGTCGACCACGTACGCCACGCGTTCCTCGTCGTCGTATCCGACGATGACGATGTCGTGGCGGCTCATGTGCAGTCGGACGCGCAGATAGGGGAGTTCGCCGATGTCCGCCCACACCATGACCGGGCGGCCCTTGTCGACTTCGTCGGTCACGAATGCCCATCCCACGTCTGGGTCGTCGGTGGTTCGCACGACGAACGTCGCGCCCACCCGCGTGAGGTAATCCTGTTCCAATTCGCTACCTCGCCCCACGAGGTAGGTCTGCGGAGTCAGCTGCGGCGAGCGGACGTAGCAGAAGTCCAGGGCTCCGCCGAGGGCAAAGACCACTCCTTCTTCGAGTGTTTGCGATCCCCAGGCGATTTCGGCCCATTCGGTGAGGTCCCGAAGCGCGCCCGAGCCGCAGTGACCTCCCTTCTCGTGCCGGTAGGGAATTTGTACCGTGGTCATTGCCACCTCCTCGCCTGTCCTGGGGTCATGACACCGTCGACCGTAGGTCGGAGCGAAGGCATCGTGGTGGGTGGCCCCTGGGCTGCAGCTCGCTGTCGCAGCTGGGGCTCGGCCGTCTTCCAGCGTCGTCTCCGATCGCTTTCAACTGCGGCTCAGAAACGGGAGGGTCCTTCGATGGAGTGGTCTGGTCGTGTGTCGTCGTGCCCTTGGTCGCCGTGGTCCGGCGTGTGTCACGGGTGATCAGCTCGTCGAACCGGACGCCGCGCCGGCCAGCGTCAGTTCGGCTCGGTCGATGGGGGTCTGCTGCGTGATGGCCCGCTTGCTGAACATGAAGTCGCGAGGGCGGTTGACGCAGTCAGCGGCAATGAGTTCGCCGCCACGAAGGTAGAAGCAGGTGAAGTCGCGGTCCCTGGTCGGGTCGCCGCTGAGGACGACGTCGTCGTACCCGGTGTTGAGACCGGCGATTTGAAGCTTGAGGTCGTATTGATCTGACCAGAACCATGGAAGTGCTGCGATCTTCTTTGGCTTTCCGCAGAGCGTCGCGGCGGCGACCTTGGCTTGCTCGGCCGCGCTTGGCACGGACTCCAGTCGTATGCGGCGGCCGTAGCGGGCCATGTCGTGGCTGGCGCAGTCGCCGGCGGCGACGATGTCGTGGTCGCTGGTCCGGGTCTGGTCGTCGATCACGACGCCGTTGTCGACGGTCAGACCCGCTGCGGCGGCGAGTTCGGTGTTCGGCTGGACTCCTATGCCGACGATGACGAAGTCGGCGGGAATTGATTCGCCGTTGGCCAGGATCACGTCGCGGACCTTGCTGTGGCCGGATAGCGCCGCGACCAGGGCGCCGGTCCGGATGTTGACGCCCTCCTCGCGGTGGACTCGATCGAAGAACGCCGATACCTCGGGGGCGGTGACCCTTTCGAGAACGCGTTCGGTCGCTTCGAGCACCGTGACCTCGAGGCCGAGAGCGCGCAGCGAGGCGGCCGTCTCCAGTCCGATGTAGCCGCCGCCGACGATGACGGCTCGTCGGCTACGGCTGGTCGCCTCGTGGATCAGCTCGACGTCCGCGGCGGTGCGTAGGTAGTGCACTCCGGCCAGTTCGGCTCCTGGGATGCGGAGTCGGCGTGGGCGGGCGCCGGTGCACAGCGCGAGCTTGTCGTAGCGCAGGGTCTCGCCGGTGTTAAGGGTGACGTGTTTGGCCGTGCGGTCGATTGCCTGCACCGTCGCGTCCAGGATCCGGATTTGCTGCTTGGCGTAGAAGTCCGCGCTGCGGATTGCCAGTTCGCCGACCGCGCATCTGCCCGTCAGGAAGGCCTTCGACAGCGGAGGACGCTGGTAGGGCAGCGCCGACTCCTCACCGACGAGGACGATCTCACCGGTCCACCCTTCCTGGCGCAGGCTGGCCACGAGTTGTGCCCCGGCATGGCTGGCCCCCACGATGAGGGCTCGCTGCGGTGTCACGTGTCGGACACCGGGGTCAGCCGGACCATCATCTTGCTGATACCCCGCACGAAGTTGGACTGCACGTACTCGGGTTCGCCGATGACCTCGATGTTCTCGAAGCGAGACAGCAGTTCCTCCCAGAGAATGCGCAACTGAAGCTCTGCGAGCCGGTTGCCCATGCAGCGGTGGACTCCGAACCCGAACGAGATGTGGTTGCGGGCGTTGGCCCGGTCGACGATGAAGTCGTCGGGCCGTTCGAATACCCGCTCGTCGCGATTACCCGAGGCGTACCACATCACGACCTTGTCGCCCTTGCGGATGAACTGCCCGTTCAACACTGTGTCGGCCTTGGCGATTCGCCGCATGTAGGCCAGCGGCGTCTGCCACCGGATGATCTCCGAGCCCATGTTGGGGATCAGGTCGGGGTTCGCCTTCAACTTCTCGAACTGGTCCGGGAACCGGTTCAGCGCAAGAACCCCGCCGCTCATCGAGTTGCGGGTCGTGTCATTGCCGCCGACGATCAGCAACACGAGGTTGCCCAAGAACTCCATCGGTCGATCGATCAGATCCTTGGTGCTCTCATTGCTCTGCAGCATGGTGATCAAGTCGAAGCCGGGTTCCTCCCCGGCAGCTGTCCGGGCAGCCTTGTCGCGCCAAAGAGTGCTGAGACCCCGCGCCATGTCCCGCATTCCGTTGAACACCTCGTCGTTGTCGGAGGGCCCGCCGTTCGCCTGCTCCATCGACGTCGCGAGATCCGACCAGTGGACGAGCTTGCGACGCTGTTCGTACGGGAAGTCCAGGAGGGTCGCCAGCATCCGAGCGGTCAGTTCGACCGAGACCTTCTGCACCCAGTCGAACGGCTCGTCCACCGGCAAGTCATCGAGCACCTCCCGGACGCGCGACCGAATCAGACCCTCCATCTCACGCAGGTTCTTCGGCGCGACCACCCCTTGAACGGCGGCCCGCTGCCTGTCGTGGCGTGGCGGATCCATCGCGATGAACATCGCGATGTCGAGGAACCGAGGCGGGACACCGATGACGATGAACGGCTCGGCGGAGAAGACCTCGTGGTTCTTGTCGACGGCCACGATGTCGGCGTGACGCGTGACGGACCAGAACGGACCGAACGGGCTATTGGGCTGATAGTGGACCGGAGCCTCGTTGCGCAAACGTTCGAAGTAGGACTGCCAGCGCCCCTGCCGGTAGAGGAAGGGGTTGCTGACGTCGATGTCGGCGAGTTCCACGTCTTCCACCGGGGGGATGGGCTTCTCGACGAAGATCTTCTCCCCGTTCGTGCGGGTCAGCCATCGCCGGGCCTTGTCGTACAGGTGCGCGCCTTGGATTTGGCGCTCGATCGGGATGCTCGACTGAACTCTGTCGGTGATTGCTCCGGGAATGCTCATCACGCCTACCTACTCGTTGTCGTCACATTTGGAATTCGGGGGTGTGGAGGATAAGGCCGTCCCACGCCTCGGACACCGGCATCTGGCACGACAGCCGAGAGGTCGGCTGACGCTCGGGGTTCATCGAGAGCATCTCCTCTTCCTCGGCCCCGGAGAGGCCCACCAGCTCTGACCACTGCGGATCGACGACCACGTGGCAGGTGCCACACGCGGCCTCGCCGCCGCAGTCACCGTCGATACCGGGTATCGCGTTGTTTGTCGCAACCTGCATCAGCGACTGACCTGCCTGCAGAGGCGCTTCGCGCTTCTCGCCGTCATGGGAGACGAAGGTGACAACCGCCATGGCCAACTCCTCATCGGTTCGTGCTCGGTGACTTGGTGAAAGTCTCATCGAGGACGGTCGCCGCGGCTATGTTCGCAGGAGTCAGATACTTGTGATTTCGGCTCAGAGGGGCAGGCTGGTGAACCTCAACGATGCGGGTGTGCCGCCGCTGGCGTTCGTGCAGATGCTCGAGAGCGACGCGCTCGCCCCCGACGTCGTCGCGCGGCTTCGTGACGTCATGTCGCGTGAAGGTACGGACGAAGCCACCTTGATCCGGCGTGACATCCAGGCCCCGTTGCGGTGGCTTCGCGAGGTCTACCCCGATCTTGACGTCGACCAGGGAACGCTGCTCGGCTTCGCGTTCGCCGGGCAGGCTCAGTTGACGTCCTTCGGCCCGTTGAGTGTTCCGCTGGTGAGTGCCGGCTCGGTAGCCGAGATCGTGGAGCTGCTCACCTATCTGCCGCTGATCACGGCAGCCATCAATCCACAGTTCCAGCCGAATGAGGACGGCCTCACCGTTGGGCTGAGCGGACACACCGGCGATCCGGCGCTGGACTGCCTGGCCGTCACTTACACCGGGTCGGCGTTGATGCGACTGATGGACATGCTCGTAGGTTCCGCGCCGACCGTCGCGCTTCATGTGGGTTGGCCAGCGCCCGTCGCGCCGGCTTGCCACCGGGAAGACCCTGCGCTTGCCGGGCGCGTGTTCTTCGAAGCTCCGATGTCCTATCTGCACGTTCCCGCGGACACGCTCGACGAGGTGTGCCGTTTCTCAGATCCCCTCGCATATCGACTCGCCGTCGCCGAGCTGAAGCGCACACTCGACCAGCGCAGCGGCGCAACGTCCATCTCGGCGAGGGTCAGACAACTGCTGGAGAAGGACCCCGGACGGCGAAGTAGCCAATGGGTGGCGAGCGAACTGTCGGTATCCACGAGCACGCTCAAGAGGCGCCTAGCCGACGAGGGGACCACCTTTCGGCAGGTGCGCCAGTCGTGTTTGCGCGAGAGCGCCATGCTGCTGTTGCTCACCCGCTCGATGTCGGCGAGTCAGATCGCCACCGAACTGGGATACGGCGATCTGACCAACTTCTCACACGCCTTCAAGCGATGGACGGGCCGCTCTCCGAGCGAGTTCCGGCTCTCACGACACTGAGCGCTCGCCTCGAAGTCAGGTCAGGACTGCGTCACCGAACCAATCGCACATCAGCAGTGCGAACTCGACGTCCAGTCGGTCATCGGCCAGGGCTCGGCCCCGGCGCTCGACCGCCCGATTCACGCGGTATTTCACCGTGTTGCCGTGAATGTGGAGGTCCACGGCCGCGGCCTTGAAGCTGCCACCGGCGCGGAGAAACATGCTCAGCGTTTCTCGCAAACGGCGATCCGATGTGCTGCTCGAAGCGAGCGGGCCGAGCACATCGTGGACCCAGGACTTCAACGTCGGGACATCGGCCACCAGCATCGAGGCGAGCGCCAAACCGGAGTCTTGGGCAGCCACGAACCGCCGAGCGGTGCCTTGAGCCGCCATCGCGACTGCGCGCGCCTGTTGCGCTTGCCGGTAGGTCCGACGAAAGCCATCCAGCCCCCGAGACGGCGCACCGACCGCCATTCGCGGGCTCTCGCTGCAGGTTTGGACGAAGGCGCGCAGCTGAGATAGTGAGCTGGACGGGTCGGGGACCGTCATCCACGCGCACGCGACGAGACGGTCAATCGAGTGGTAGAGCAGTTGCTCGGCTCCAGCCGCGGAGGCCGCGTCCCGCGCGAAACGCTCCAGGGCGATGAGCTGATCGGAATCGGCGCTCGCATCCTGGTTGAGCCAGACCAGGAGGGCCATATGCGTTGCGCTTAACGGGTACCTCATGGAGTACGAGGTCTCGGTCACGTCGATGTCGCGTCCGTCCAGGATGTCGCGGGTGGCTTGTTCACGCAGACTCCGCCGGTTGTCGTCCCAGTGCGCGCGCTCGACCTGGTAGGTCTCCAGCACCTGTTCGGACATCCAGTCGATGTAGCGGAACGACACACTGGTGATTTGCTCGAAGAGCGCCAGTTTCTGTTCGGGGGGCAGGTCCGCGCTTCGCAAACCAGCAATGATGAGATTGAGCCCGTGTTGATGCCCGAGCCTGTAGGCGCGTAGCAGAGCATTGACGGGGATCTCACGCTGCGCCATCCGACGCGCGTGTTCGAGGGCAGCCGTCGGCGCTTCGACGTGGTCGATCGGAATCGAGTAGCGGATGACGGACAACCAGGTGCCCACGTTCGCCGCGACGGTGTCGCTGAGCAAATCTCTGAGCTGCTGATCGGCCGTGAGTTCGGTGACCTGCTCAACGAGAAGCCGATGGATGGCCTCGGGTAGGCCCTTGACCAGGTCGCCGACGCGGCCGAGCAGGTCAGTTACTGCCGGTGCAGGGGCGCCTTCACCTGGCGACGAATCGAGCACACTAGGCACAGTAGTGGGCTCTTTGTCTCCGGGAGACAAAGTATGCCGAAAAGTTCAACGGTGTGAGACCTACCGGGCCCGCGCCCGGACTTCTACCGTGTAGCCAGGTAATCTGTTCTGCGCTGAATGGCTTGAACACTGGCGGCGAGCGTTGATCATGTCAGTCGGCTTTTGTCGTACGGCACTACGGACGAAGACCGTGTCTAGGAGGGGAAGCACATGGCCTTTCTGATCGCAGTGACTCTGCTGGCGATCGTGGCGACTGGCGTGGTGGCGTTGCGGGACCACGCGCTCCCATCACCAAGACCACTGGGCATGCTCGCTTCGCTCGATCGATTCCTTGATCATCTTGGCCATGATGCTCGGGCGCTGGCTCAAGCTAACGAGAGCCCGTCGCTCTAGGGCCGATCCACATTGCAGCGCAGGGTGTCGGGGTTCTGACGGACTGTGTGAACTGTCGGCAGAATTGGCTACCGCGTTGCGAGTTCTGCACCGGGATTGGACATCGCGGCAATGTCGTCGATCTCCAGATTGGCGCTTTGGATCGACGAGGCCGTCTCGCTGGGCAGGTCCGGCAGTCAGATCTGATGTTGATCCAACGCGTTGCGCGTACTCCGTTCTCGAAGTTTAGACTCTGAGTCTAACCATCGTCTCTCGTCGCGGTAGGAGGTCTCCGTGGTCGCCGTTGTCGCCGTGCAGACCTGTGAACACCAGGTGGCCTTCGGCCGGGTCGTCCCCTTCTGCCTGGGTGGGGTGCTGGTGCGGATGGGGGCTCGGATCGTCTCCTATGCGTTGCTGGACGGGGTGCCCGACGGGGAGGTCGGTCTGGAGTCTGCGCGGCGGCTGCGTTCCGGGCCGATCCGGGGTTTCGCATCGCTGCCCATCACGTCGGCCGCTCCGGTCTAGCCCGTGCCCCTCTTCGACGACCTCGACGATCCGTCCCATCCCGCGCCGGCAGCCCGCAATCTCACCGGAGGCCAGAAGTGGACGCTGGTGGTGTCGTGCCTGTCCGTGGCACTGGTCATCGGTTCGATGGCGGCGCTGTACACCTCGCTGCCCGACATCGCGGCCCAAACCGGTGCGACGCAAAGCCAATTGACGTGGGTCGTGGACGGCTACACCCTGGTCTTGGCGGGCTTGGTCCTGCCCGCGGGCGCCGTCGGTGACCGTTTCGGTCGCCGGCTGGTCCTGATCCTGGGACTGTTCGTCTTCGCCGCGGCGTCGCTCATCCCGTTGATCGTCGCGGACCCGTGGTGGCTCATTTCGGCGCGAGCCACCGCCGGACTGGGCGCCGCGTTGGTGATGCCGTCGACGTTGTCGCTGTTGACCGCCGGATTTCCCGAGCATCAACGCGGCCGCGCGGTGGGGGTTTGGGCCGGTGTCGCCGCATCGGGTGCCGTCGTCGGCGTCTTGTGCTCCGGGGCACTGCTGGAGGTGTGGACGTGGAGGGCGATCTTCGTTGGTCTCGCGGTGGCGGGGCTGGCGTTGATGATCGCCGCACTCACCCTCCCCAAGGTCGTCCAGGAAACCCATCCGCCCCTGGACTACGTCGGGTCGCTGTGCATCGCTGCTGCCGTTGGTGTCATCGTCGTCGCCGTCACCGAGGCACCCTTGCGCGGTTGGACCGACGGGTGGGTGCTGGGGCTGTTCGCCGCCGGCGTCGTGGGGTCGGCGGTGTTCGTGGTCGTGGAGCTGCGGCGCGAGCACCCGCTGCTGGACCTGCGGCTCTTCGCCGACCGGGGTTTCGGCAGCGGCGCATTGTCCCTGGTCCTGCAGTTCCTGGTCATCTTCGGTGGCTTCTTCCTGCTGGTGCAGTATCTGCAGCTCGTTGTCGGGTTCGCGCCGTTTCAGTCGGCGCTGGCACTCACGCCGCTGATCGTCCCGATCGTGATCATCTCGCTGATCGCACCGCGGCTGGCGGAGCGGTACGGACTGCGCCTGGTGACCGCGCCGGGCATGCTGCTCATCGCCGTCGGCCTCTACTCCGTCAGCCGCCTCGGCGTCGACGCCTCCTACTCCGACTTCCTGTGGCCCTTGTTGGCCATGGGCTCCGGGCTGGGTCTGGTCACCGCGCCCGCGACGACCGCCATCGTCGCCGCGACGCCGGTGCAGAAACACGGTGACGCCGCCGCAGTCAACGACGCGAGCCGCGAACTCGGTGCCGCCATCGGCGTGGCGATCGCCGGCAGCGTGCTGGCCGCCGGATACACCAGTCGCATTCAGCCCGTGCTTCCCACGGTGCCACCGGCCGTGCGCGAGCCGGTTTCGGATTCCTTGGCTGCCGCACTGCAGGTCGCCGATCGTTCCGGTGCCTCCGGTCAGCCCCTCGCCGACATCGCCCGAGACGCGTTCACGCACGGCAACAGCCAAGCCGCCCTGGCGCTTTCGGCGATCACCACCGTCAGTGCCGTCATCCTTGGGATCTGGGCGCCCGGCCGCCCGCCCACTGCCGCACGGTGCCGCCCACCTACCGAGACGCCCGCCGCAGACACCTCTACAGAATCGAGCACTCCGTGAGTGAGGCGCTGAGCCTTGAGCCGCAGCAGTTGCCGCCGCACACTCCCACCTGCATGGGGTGCGGCCCCGACAACCCCCACGGCCTGCAGATGGAAGTGTTCCGATCCGGACAGCAGGTCTACACCGACCTGGTCTTCGACGAACGGCACGGCGGGGCACCGGGACTCGCGCACGGAGGTGCCATCGCCGCGGCGTGCGACGACTTGTTCGGCTTCACCCTGTGGATCGCCGGAACCCCGGCGGTCACCCGCAACCTGACCATCGGATACGTCCTACCGGTGCCGTTGCATCACCCCCACCGCATCGTCGCGCGCGTCGACAGCCGCGAGAGGCGAGCCCTGCACGTCAGTGCGACCGGGACCGGGCAGGACGGCATCGTGCGCTTCACGGCCACGGCGATGTTCGTCGCCGTGGACGTCGAGCACTTCGCCGCGCACGGCGACCTCGGCGCGTTCGGCGACATGCTCGAGCGTTTCGCTGGAGCACGCTCATCGACCGATGACAGAGAAGGCGAGGACTGATAGACGATGGTGACCACGACGTTCACGCGCTTCGACGCGCAGATCGCCGACCAGTTGCTCCACGCGGCGAACACGGCGGGCGCACTGTCGACGTTCCTCAATTTTCGACACACGGAACTCACCGCCGGTCGGCTGGTGGCGGAGATGGACACCCGCGAGGACCTGCTGACCCCGTTCGGCAATCTGCACGGCGGATGTCTGTCCGCGATGGTCGACCATTGTCTCGGGGTGGTGTTCTACCCCGTCATTCCGGCGGGATCGTGGGTGGCGACCACCGAGTTCAAGTTGAACCTGCTCAGACCCGTGTCCAGCGGGGTGTGCGTCGCCGTTGCCGACATCGTGTCGCTGGGCAAGCGCAGCGGGGTGGCGCGCATCGACATCACCAACGGCGACAAGGCCGTATGCGCCGCGCAGGGCACCGTCACGATCGTGAGCACCGCAGGCAACGCATCGTGACTTCGGTCGTGCAGCATCGGGTCCGGACCGGAGACGGGATCACCCTGGCCGCCGAGTACTACCCCCACGACGGCGATCGTCCCGTCGTGTTGCTCCTGCACGGCGGCGGTCAGAACCGGCACGCGTGGAGCACCTCGGCGCGCCGGCTCCAGTCGCGCGGATACTCGGTGGTGGCCTATGACACCCGCGGTCACGGCGACAGCGACTGGGATCCGGCCGGGCGCTACGACGTCGAGCGACTCGCCACCGACCTGCTCGCCGTCCGTGACCACTTCAGCGCCAATACCCCGCCCGCCGTCGTCGGCGCATCGCTGGGGGGAATGACCGCCCTGGGCGCGCACCTGCTCGCATCCGGGGCGTCGTGGGCGGCGGTGATCCTGGTCGACGTCACCCCGCGGTTGGAGTTCGAGGGTGCCCGTCGCGTCGTGACGTTCATGGCCGCCCACCCCGACGGCTTCGCCACCCTCGGCGATGCCGCCGAGGTGATCGCCGCCTACAACCCGCATCGCGCGCGCCCCGAGAACCTCGACGGCCTGCACAAGGTGCTTAGGCAGCGTCCCGACGGTCGCTGGGTGTGGCGATGGGACCCGGCGTTCGTCCACTCCAACTTCGACTTCCTGCGCGACGGCGCGGCCGCGGGCACCGAGCAGTTCGACGCGATCAGCCATCTGCTGATTGACGGAGCCCGACGCGTCACCGCCCCAACACTTCTCGTCCGCGGGCTGCTGTCCGACGTGGTCTCCCAGGCCACCGTCGAGGAGTTCACCCACCTGGTCCCGCACGCCGAAACCGTCGACGTGTCCGGCACCGGTCACATGATCGCCGGGGACGACAACGACGCCTTCACCGCCGCGGTCACCGACTTCCTCGACCGCTGCACTCTCTAGACCGCGCCACTGCACCGCTCGGGCACGCTGCCCACGCTTGGGCGACGCGGCCAGTTCGGTGACGTGTTCAGTCTGTAGAGTTTCTGCGCCGTCGGCTGGCTACGTGTCCAAAATCGTTGCTGCACTGACTATTTCGCCGCGCATCACTCATCCGACATGTCGAGCGGTGGTGGACTACCACCACGTCAGCTCTCGAGAAGCTTTGCTTTTCCACGCAGCAGTTCCCCGGCCCGCTGTCAGCAGCCGAGTTCCCCTCCGGCGGCGACGATGATCTCAACGGCGGCCGGTACTGATATCGCCAAGTCCTTCGAGACCATCTCAATGGCGTCAGAGGATGGATGGCCGCTGTGGGTCAGCTGGCACACCTTGTAGCCCTCGGTCAGCAGTTGTTGAGCTGTCAGATACGCCAGCCTGCTCTGAAGTCGCTGGAGGTAGCCGGCCTCATCGGCGACCGCAGTGGGCGCGGTCGCGACCCCGATGCCCACAGCGATGGCCAGCAGGGCTACATGGACGGCTCGTGGACGCCGGTTCCGCCGCAGCGATGTCCGCGTCGACCCCACACGGACATCGCCTGCTGCGGTAGGTCGGGACGAGTGAGCACAGGCAACGCGGTCGTTCATGAGGTCCGTCTCTGGGGGGTGGTGGGGCGGTGGGGCCACCAGCTGGCCTCGCGGAGCAGGACGGCGATGGCGGGGACGGTGAGGGTGCGCACGACGAAGGTGTCCAGCAGCAGACCGCAGCCGATGATGAATCCGGCTTGGATCATGATGGCGATGGAGCCGACCATCAGGCCCAACATGCTGACCGCGAAGATGATGCCGGCCGAGGTGATCACCGACCCGGTGCTGGCCACGGTGCGTAGGACCCCGACGCGGATGTTGCGGGTGGATTCCTCCTTGAGCCGCGACACCAGGAGCATGTTGTAGTCGGCGCCCACCGCGACCAGGATGATGAACGCCAATAGCGGTACGGGCCAAGCGATTTCACCACCGAGTCCCCACTGGAAGACCAAGACTCCAATGCCCAGCGAGGCAGTGTAGTTGAGCACCACGGTGCCCAGCAGGTAGAGCGGGGCGAGCAGTGCGCGCAGCAGCAGCACCAGGATCAGGCCCACGATGAGCAGGGTGGAGGCGGCCAGCTGGATGAAGTCGGCGGTCAGGAGGCGCTGAATGTCGGAGTTGACCGCCGGGAACCCGGCAACCGAGATGCGGGCTTGCGCCAGGGAGGTGTTGGGTCTGGCTGCCTCGGCGACGGCGACCATCTGGTGGGACAAGTCCATGGCCTCGGCGCTGTAGGGGTCGTTGCTGGATTCCACGAGGAATCGGGCGGTCTTGCCGTCGCGGGAGAGGAACTGTTTGGCGACGTCGGCGAACTGGCGGTTCTCGAAGGCGTTGGGCGGCAGAAAAAAGCCGCTGGAGGTGTCGGAGCCGGTGCTGGCGCGCGCCGAGTTCTGCAGCTGGGTGGCGATCTGGCTCATCCCGCTAAGCATGTCGATGTTGCTGTCGGCCAGGGTGTGCACGCCGGTGGCCAGGGCTTGGGCGCCCGAGGCGAGTTGGCCGATGCCGTCTTGGAGTCGGCGGACGTTACCGGCCAGGTTGGCGGGGTCACCGAGCGCGCCGAACGCCTTGTCCAGCGAGGTGACTGCGGTCTGGACGCCGGCCAGGGTGTCGGCCACGGATGCGTTCTGGCCGACGGTGTCCCCGAGCCCGGCGACCTGGGTGAAGAACCCGGCGTTGCGCAGCGTCGTGAGGACCTGGACCTGGTCGCGGATCTGGGCGCACTGCGGTGTGGTCGCGCACCACGGCGAGGTGTTCAGCGCGCCCACCAGCGGGTCGATGGTGGCGATGGCACCATCGGCCTGCTCGGCGAGCGGGCGCAACCCCGGTCCCGAACGCAGCGCCTGGTCGACCGCGGGTGCGGTCGCCGAGAGTTGGCTCAACAGGGGCCGAAACTGGTCCACCTTCCGCCCTGCGCTCTGGGCCTGATCGAGGATTCCGGTCAGCGGGGTCAGCGCGGTCCGCAGGGTGGTGTCGAGTTGGGCGAGGCCACCGGCGAGTTGGTCCGCGCCGCCGGTGAGCTTGGCCAGGTCATCCTTGCGGGCGTTGCCGTCGTCCACCGCGCCGGCCATCTTGTCGCCGATTTGCCCGTTCTGCCACCCCAGTTGGGCCTGCTCCAGGCGGGCTCCCGCGGGTCGGGTGACCCCGGACACCTTCGTCACCCCGGGGACCTGCGCGATGCGCGAGGCCATCTCGTCGAGGTCGGCCAGTCCCTTGCCGGTGCGCATGTCGGTGGGAGACTCCACGACGAGGAATTCGGAGATGACGACGTCGGTGCGGAAGTGCCGGTCCAACAGCTGATAACCCTCGTTGCTGGCGGTGGTGGCGGGTTGTCCCTTGCGGTCGTCGTAACTCAACGTCATCGTCGTGGCGACCGCTGAGAGTGCCAGCAGGATGGCCAGGCTGACCAGCAGCAGCGGCACCGGCTTGCGCACCACCGCCACGGCCACGGAGTTCCAGTACCGCCGGGTGCGGTCGGACTTGGGTTCGCCGATACCGCGTTTCGCGGCCAGCGACAGCACCGGCGGCAACAACGTCACGGTCGCCACGAACCCGACCAGGACGGCGACCGCGCAGGCCGGTCCCATCCCGGCGAACACGCTCAAGTTGGCGAACACCATCGCGGCGAACGCCAACGCGACCGTGGCGGCCGAGGCCAGGATGACGCGGCCGATGCTGGCGGTGGCGTGCTCCACCGCCTGATCGGGGGCGACCTGCGCCCTGCGCTGTTCGTGGTAGCGGCTGATCAGGAACACGGTGTAATCGGTGCCGGCGCCCAGCAGGATCGCCGTCATGAAGGCCACGGTGAACTGCGAGACCGGCATACCCAACTCGCCGAGTACGGACAGCACTCCGCGCCCCACCGCCAGACTGATACCGATCACCAGCAGAGGCAACAGCGCGGTGAACACCGACCGGTAGACGATGAGCAGGATCAGCGCGATCAACCCGGCGGTGGCGATGGAGATGAACAGCAGATCGTGTTCGGCCTCGGCGATCTGATCGCTGAACGTCGACGGCGGCCCGGTCACCCGCACCGTCGTCGACGATCCGGCGAACGCGTCGGCGGCGATCGCGCGGACCGCGGTGACCGATTCGGCGGCGGCGGGGTCACCGAGCGTGCCGGCCACCCCCACCGGCAGATACCAGGCCTTGCCGTCCTGGCTGAGTGCCTGGGTGGCGGTCACCGGGTCGGCCAGCAGGTCTTGAACCAGCAGAACGTGCGTGGTGTCGGCGCGCAGCCGCGACACCAGATCCGTGTACTGCGTGCGCGCCGAGGGGGTCAGGCCTGCCGGGTCCTCCATCGCGACGAAGAGCATGGTCTTGGAGCCCTGCTCGCCGAAGGCCTCGCTCATTCGGTCGAGGGTTTGAAAAGACGCCACGTCGCGGGGGATCAGCTGGACGGATTGTTTCTGCACCACCGTTTCCAGTTGCGGGAACAGCAGGGCCAGGACCACCGCCAGTCCGACCCAGGCGCCGATCACCAACGCCTTGTGTCGCACGGTGAATCGGGCCAACGCGCCGAGGCGCTCGCTGTACTCCCCGGAGGTCTTGGCAGCCGAAATGGTGCGTTCACGCACCCGGGTGGCGGCGGCGTCGGGCGGGTCCGCTTCGTGGCCGTCGACGCTCAAGGGCGCACCGCAGGGCGCTCGGACACCAGGTCGTCCGCGGGCATGTCGTGGCGGACGACGCGGACCCGGCCACCGGGTAGACAAGCCATGTAACCGTGGCGCTTGCCGTACAACTCCCACGCCGCGAAGCACTCGTCGGCGGCCACGGTGAAGCCGTAGCCGTTGGAGAACTCGACACGCAGCGTGCCGTCGTCCTCGCAGGTGGCGAGCGTGCAGACGCTACCGGCGAAATTCAACAACGGGCGCTGATGATTCGGTACGTCATTCGGGTCGACCATCACGTCTTCGGCCGGGTGTGCCCCCACCGCAGGAAGCGACAAGCGCAGTGGTCGGGTAACGACCAGCTCGTTGTAGTCGGCCATGGTGAGTACTAGGCCGCCAACCAAGCTGACGCGCTGGACCTCGCAGGCTTCGATCCACTGGGTGATCATGAGACCTCTCTACCTCGATCTGATTCGTAACGATACCATCAGTATCGGTGCGCTACTAATAGTGTTGTTTCGTGTGGATCGGGTTGGCCCGGCTACCTCTCGTCGTGGACTATCAACGCGATGCTGCGCTCCAGTCCGATCGCGACGTCTTCGGTGGAGGCGCCGTGCCGGACCCACGCGATCAGGCTGGCCAGCCAGATATCGCCGACCAGGGCGGCAACTCGGTGTTGTGTCGGGCTCGGCTCCTCACCGGCGATCGCCAGCCCGATCAGGTGCTCGATGACCCCCGCCGCGCGGGCCACCTCGGCGCTCGCGCTGCCATCGGCGACGACGAATGCGCGGGTCACGGCCTCGGTCAGGGCCGGCCGAGCGCGCCATTCCTGGCATAGTCGGGTGTTCAACTGCTCCACCCGCAGGCGCGGCGATCCCGCTGTGACCGTCCAATCTCGTTCAGCGCCAATACGTTCGAACTCACGCGCGAGGACGGCGATCAGCACGTGCGGCTTCGACGGAAAGTAGCGATACAGGGTGCCGACTGCCATGCCCGCACGATCGGCGATGGCGCGCATCTTCACGGCGTCATATCCACCGCTCGTGGCGATCGTCGCGGTGCAGTCAAGGATGATCTCGCGTCGGCCGAGTCTCCCGGTGAGGAAATCGTGCCTGATCGATTCGGTTGTCGTCATCGGCGGTCCGCAGCCTTTCGCGTGCTTAGGGCTGTCAGAGCGGTGACACTGTCACGTTCAGCCGCGGCTAGGGATGACCAGTATCGCTACGCTACCGTTGGTACCATAACGTGGTGAGAGTCGTAATGACCAGACAATCCCGGCGACGGAAACGGCGTTGAGCGAACATGTGTTGCCCGACGGCGACGACGCCGATCCGCGTCGGGCGCGGTCACGGACCCGACTGCTCGACGCCGCCGCTCACCTGCTCAGTACCGGCGGAGTCGAGGCGGTCACGATCGAGGCGGTCACCAAGGCCTCGAAGGTCGCACGAACCACCCTCTACCGCCACTTCACCAGTTCCTCCCACCTTCTCGCCGCCACCTTCGAGCGACTCCTGCCCCAGGTCACCCCGCCGCTTCCGAGCTCAGTTCCCCTGCGAGAGCAGCTGATCGAACTGCTCACCCGTCAGGCAACCTTGTTCGCCGAGGCACCCCTTCACCTCACCACCCTCGCCTGGGTCTCACTAGGGCCTTTGTCGCCAGATGGTAAAGACGCGGGCCACACGCAGTCACTGCGAAAAAGGGTCGTCGACCAATACCGCCAACCGTTCGACACCATCCTGCAGAGCCCCCAAGCGCGCGACGAACTCGATGACTTCGACGTCGAACTCGCCATGTGCCAACTCGTCGGACCACTCGCCTTCGCACGCATGACCGGACTCCACACCATGAGCCGGCACCACTGCGAACACATCGTCGATGACTTCCTGACGGCGCATCAACGCATGCGCCCCGGAGGTCAACCAGCCTCAGCTCGCGATTTCTCACCGAAGTAGACAGATCAACGCAGACGCCAAGCCGTGATTCCACGCGCGTGGCGATTGAGTTGTAGCGGCGGCAATCTAACCGTGTCTCGTTTCTAGAGAAACGAGACAGGACCACACGCCTCACGTCGCGGCGGCATAACGCCAGCTCGCGCTGTCGCATTTCTTGTCTCGCACCGCGTGTCTCAGATCCTGGGTGTCGGAGGGCAGTAAGAAGATTGTGGCGTTTCAACGATTCTCGGGTTCATTGTGTCGAGCCGCTCTTCGTGGTCGCTTCGAGTATCGCGAGTTCACCGTGCGCCTTCGTCACCCCGCTTGGGAAGGGTGTCGTCGACGTCGATGCTTTTCGACGTTCGTGTACCGGACTGATGACGGCAGTCAGCGCCTCACTGCGTCCTATTGAGCGCGGTGATCAGCTCCCTGTTGGCGGCACGGGCGGCGTCGAGTTCGCCTTCGCGCTCTTCTAGTTGACGTTGTAAGGCCACGTTGCGTTGTTCGAGTCCGGCGACTTGTCGTTGCAGCTCGTCGATGTCAGGTGCTGCGCCGAGGCCTGATTCGAGCCATGCCTGTTGGCCGAGGGTCTCGGACAACTTGCGTTCCAGCTGCCGGTTGTGGGCGGCCATCCGCGCGATGCGTTGCTGGGCGTTGGCCAGGTCGGTCCGTAGGGATGCGTTCGTTACTGACGTCCCGGACTGCTCGGACGTCGGTTTGGCTTGGGAGGTGTGGATGTCGGCGAGAAGATCGGGGTGCCGGTACAGGAAGCTCCGGTCGACGCCAGCATCGCGGGCGATCGACGCGACGCTAACGGCGTGGCCCTGGTCCCGGGCGCGACCCAAGGCCTTCTTAACGCGTTCACGGCGGCGGTTGGAATCTGCGCGGCGCCCGGCGATTAGCGCCTCGGTCATCGTTAAGCCGTTCTGTCGGGACGGATGGTGGACGGAGGCTGCCGGACGCTCGGCATGTTGAGGCGCACGACGCCGTTTCGGGCTCGCCGCACGACACCGACGGCCTCCTCGATCTGTGTACGTTCCGCCTCGGAGAGGTCCTCGACGTCTGCTTTGATGCGTGCGATGAGGCGGCGGATCCGGGTGATCTCCTCGTCGGATGGCAGCGCCGCGCTTCTGGCCCACTCGTCGGCGTCGAGGAAGCTCAGCAGCTTCTCGCGGGTCCGCAGCAGGTCGGCGAGATAGCCTTCCAGATCGGGCAGGTAAGACACGTCGGTGCTGAAGTGAGCGCATCCCACACAGCGGAACCGGACCGGGCAGTCGTCGCCCCCAGCAGCGACATTGGTTGGCTCGCTGCACATTCCATAGGGAACGGCGACCTCGCCGACTGCCCTCCGTAGGTGCTCGGAGTCCAACAGCTTCTTGGCGTTGCTCCAGGTCCGATTGCCGTGTCGGTCGAACTGCATGGCGGTCACCCGGTCGACGGCATCGCGACGCCGTTGCTCACCAACGCGGTAGTAACCCTGGGTCGTCATTGCGTTGAGGTGGTCCATCAGTTCGCGCAGAACGTCGATGGGCACACCGGCGTCGGCATGGCGTTGGGCATAGGTGTGGCGGTAGGCGTAGGGGAACATGCGGCTCTTGTCGAACGGCATCGGCTCGGGCGCTTTGCCCTCGACTGTCGATGCTGTCGGCACCAGAACCTCGGGCAGGGAATCGACCCATTTGCGGTGTCGCGC
This sequence comes from Mycobacterium sp. Root135, assembly GCF_001426545.1. Taxonomy (GTDB): domain Bacteria; phylum Actinomycetota; class Actinomycetes; order Mycobacteriales; family Mycobacteriaceae; genus Mycobacterium. The sequence goes on from NZ_LMEZ01000001.1 coordinate 454,090, forward strand.
ACCGACGGTTTCGTCCCGCATGCCCTTGGCGCCGTATGGGTTCTTGATCGATGTCGGTAGCAGCTTCAGCTCTGCAGCTGGCGTGTCCGGAAAGCGCTGGCGCACCCGCTGCTGTTGCCGTTCGATGACGGCGAGCGTCGCAGCCCCGATTGGTAAACGGCGCCGCAAACGGTTGGCCTTGCGGTTGTCATAGATCAGCACCGCCTCGCCACCGGCGTCGCGGCTGACGCAGTCCAGGGCCAGTTCGCAGATTTCCTCGGGGCGGCGGCCGGTGTCGATCATCAACTCGACGGCCACCCGCACTTCGGTGCCGGCTTGAGCTTCGAGTCCATCCAGGTGCTGACACAGGTGTCGGACCACCTCCACGGGTAGGTCTCGGCCTGCGGCCTGCTCATCGGGCTCATCTGGGATGTCCCCCTCGGCGACGGCGAAGTCGTCGGGCAGGCCGTGCAGTGGTTGACCAGCGCGGGTAAGCCCAATTGCGCGCATCTGGTTCAGGGTTCGGCGCAATTCGCGGACCGCACGCGCCCTCGACTTGCCGGTGATCTGACCACCAGATTCCAGGAACGCCATCCGATTCAGGAATGCCGTGACGTCGCTGCGGCTCAGCAGGCGCAGGTCGGCGCCGCTATCGCCGCGCTGCAGGTGGAGACTCTCGCTGAGCAGCGCCAGGTAGTTGATTCTGGTTTGGCACTGGCTCTTGCCGCCTTTGCCGCGACGGCGCGGGAGGTCGTTGTACACCTCGACCTTTGCCGCGGCACGCAGCCACGGCTGCGAGATCGATCCGAACCTCAGCGTTCCTGGGTGGCCGAAGACGGCAAGATCCCAGACATCCTTCACCGCCTCCATCTCGGGCGTAGTGCGCCACCTGCGGGCACTGGTGACGAACTTGCGATGCAGCTTGGCGACCTCGTAGGTGAGCTGGCCCGCGTCCGCGTCATCGATGGTGGCAATCTGCTGACTTCGCAGCGCGCGAGCCAGCATCCGAAAGTGGGACACGTCGAGACGAACGCCTTCGGCGACATGTTGTTGCAACCCGTAGAGCAACTCTCCGACTACCCGGTCCGGCAGCCCGCGAAGAGTGACCTCGCCCCGCACGGTGATCGCCGGCTGAATACGCCGGAACTGCTCCTCCTCACTCGTATTGATCGCAGTCCCGCCAACGTATTCACGCCACCGGGCGGCGTGCGCTGGGCAGTACGAGTTACTACTCGACACGCGTTCCCGAGTACAGGCACCCACCCCGCACTCACCGAAGGTGGCAACCACATCAAGGTCTGGCCGGTTGATGAAGTCGTCGACCAGCATGCGGCGCCTCTTGCGGGATCGCTCATGGGCACCGCACAGACCCGTTCCGGTTCGCGCGGTCCTCTCGCAGGTCTTGACCCCGCATGGATCGTCGCTGAACCGACGATGGCGAACACGCGGGACCTGGGCGAAGTCAGCCAACGGGGGAAGCCCGAGTTCCCTCCAGCGGAGATTGCATGCGGCACAAAGGCCTTCGGAGATCAGCACCTTCTGGTCACAATGCGGAACGATGCACTCCCTCCAGCCGAGCACGGCATGGTCGCGAGGGAACGATAGAACTCGACCTTCGCGCGACCAGTTCACCGACGTCAGAAAATGCTGCGAAACCGCGTTCCACAGTTCGGCGCTGGCCGCGCCGTCGGCGTCTGGCGCGGCAGCAGAGGCGCGATGCGCAGCAATCGTCACTTTCCTCGCGCCGTCTCGCGTGGTGAGCCGACGCGATTCACTGCCGCTCGAAGACGGTCTGCTGAAGGATGTAGGTACGGCTGAGACGACGTCGGGCTCGCATGGCCCATCAGCGTCTGGATCTCGTCGAGCAGCGCTCCTGAATCGGCCAGGTTGCTGCCGAAGGCATGCCGACCCTGATGTGGAGTCACCGTCCGCGCGAGACCTGCTCGGCGAGACAATGACTCGAACATTTCGTTGAATGCTCCTGGCTGCATCGGCGCCCCCAGCGGCGCCCGGAACAGGTTCACCAGCACGTAGTCGCAATCTGCGGCCGCCGGTTGCTCGTCACGCTCCAACAGGTACAGATCCACGCTTCGCACGACCAGAAAGTCAATTGGCACCGCGCGGGGGCGCCGAGATTTCGCCCACGCCCCGTTCGCATTCTGTCGGCGAACGACATGCAGATGCGCTCCGGAGATCGAACAGTCGTGAACGGCGTTGTCGGGCAACATGTGCAGATCTGAACGACGCAACCCGGCAGCTTCCCCACGCCGCAAACCCACACGTGACAGCAACAGCACGATCAGCCTGTCTCGGGCCGAACGGCACGCTTGCATCAGCGCGACGATCTCTTCGTCCGTCGCGCGGTCGACTGCCGTCCTAGGCTCACTCATTCGATGGCGGGCCCGCAGCCGATATCGCAGACTTGAATCCTCGCCGCGAGCCTCCATCGGAAGATCTCGGGAGTCACCCATCTCGTAAAGCTGGTCCATCACCGACGCCGGCACCTCCTTCGAGACCACCGCGAACGCGAGGAACCCCCGGACGGCGACCAGGATGCGATTGATCCGTCCGACACCTCTGACGGGCTCAGTACCCGGACCCGGAATGAGACGCGATCCAGTTGCAGGCTGATACCTCAGCCACGTGATGAACAACCCCAAGTCGCCTGCTGCACTACGCCAGTCACGGCCAGTAGCCGAACACCATCGCAAGAACAACGAGACACTCTCGGCATATGCCTTCGACGTGGACTCGGCGCGGTCACGGCCGAACCTAAGCTCTCTCAGGAACCGGTTTGCAACCGGGTGCACCTCGTACTGGTCATCCACCACAGTCCAGTAGCGGTCACCAGATGGCATCCGAACGAGAAATGCACGCACAGGCGCTCCATCAACGATCGCACGACGATTCAAGACAGACTCAACACCCCCGGAGAACCACTTCCAAGCACATCTGCGCCGTGTCGCTTGCAACTAGCTGCAACACCTATCGACGCCCGAGAGAACGTCACGCGAACCTTCCCGGAACTCGGGGGCGTCGCCGAGTCGGTTGGGCGACGGTCGATGATTTTGGATGGGGAAATCGTCGCCCTGGACGCTCGGGGGCGGCCGTCGTTCACCCGTCTGCAGCGACGATGGCCGCAGCACCGTCGGCCCGATGCGGCGCTGCTGCGTGAGGTGCCCGTGCGCGTCATGGGCTTCGACGTCCTCGAATTCGAGGGGCGAAGTCTCACCGCGCGACCGTGGCACGAGCGCCGCGCGATCTTGGAGACTGTGTCGGTCGTCGACCGGTCGCCGGTGCTCACCGTGCCGCGCGCGTTCACCGACGTGTCGCCCGCCGACATGTTGGCCGTGGCAGCCTCACACGGGATGGAGGGCGTGGTCATCAAACGTGTTGACTCGCCCTATGTTTCGGGTCGGTCCGGATTGTGGACGAAAGTGCCCGTGAGGTTGACTGCCGAGCTGGTGATTGTTGGGTTCTGGTGCGCTGCAGGACCTGGCGGCGCGAGCGCAGTCGGTTCCTTGCTCCTGGCCGGCCACGACGACGCGGGCCGCCTGGTTGCTGTCGGCCAAGTCGGCACCGGATTCAGCTCCTCCATGCGCCGGTATCTGTTCGGCTTGCTAAGCCCCCTACGTTGCCCGAACACGCCCTTGGCGTTGCCGGTGGAAGCGACCGGTGTGCGCTGGGTGATGCCGACCCAAGTCGGTGAAGTTGCCTACCGCGAGTACGTCCCGGGCCTGTGGTTACGTCATACCAGCTGGAAGGGGCTGCGCGACAAATTGGCTGGTGACATTTGCGTCCCTGCGGCCTCCGGGGCGGTGTAGGGCCGCACTGCATCCCGCGCTGGCGTGGCGCTCAGCTCAGCGCGGGATCCAGGATGTCGGCCAACGCGTCGTCCCCGCGGGCTGCAAGAGGGCGTTCGACGTCGTCCGGTTGACAGTGCAGCGCCGCAGTGGAGACACGACGACTGGCTGGACGACCCTGTCGCTCCCCGACGCGACAATGGGTCGATGAGTGAACGGCAACGGCGGTTTACAGGTCCGCCAGACCCCCCGCGCGCGGAATGGCGACTTCCATGTCTCCGACTTCACGACCATGGTGCGGGTCGCCGGGCGGCCAGCGGCGGTGCGTGTCTACACCGCCGCCGAGCTGGACGAAGCTGCACAGTACGCCGCCGCCGTGGGGGGACAAGCCATGTCGTTGCCCCTTGCGCCACCCGCCGGTTACACCGTTGGTGGCAACGGGTCCCTTGTCCCGGTTGCCACTCATGGTGGTTACAACGATGCTATCGACCCCGAGGAATCGGCGTCGACGACAACCTGATGGAACCACTTGGCGATGTCGGAGATCAGGTGCGTCCGGCCTGGCGCATTGGTGAAGAAGTAGTCGCTCATCTTCTCGTGGGCGCCCTGATTGTCGGCCACCGCACCGGTGACGGCGTCATCGAAATCCGGTGATTCGACGAACTGCCTGGGGGAGTTGACCTTTGCCTGCTGAACGAGCGAGACGTCGTCGAGCAGCGTCCGCAGGAGCGCTTCGAGAAATGACACCTTCTGCGACTCCGTGAAGTCTTCGGACCCAAACAAATCGTTGAGTCGATCCAGCACCTGCTGGAACGCGACCATCTTTGGATCGCGCTTCTCACCGGATCCGGCGGCGGTGACGCCGGACAGTCCGACCCGTGCGCCGAGACCGATATTGACCCTGCCTCGGTCGACCTGCTTGACCTGTTTGAGGACGACATCCGACAGATCGATAGGGGAGGTGTAGTTCTCGGGCTGGATCACCCGCTCCAGGTTGCGAAGGTAAATCTGCTTCTTCTCCAGCTCCGGGTCGCCGTAGTTGATGATCTGAGACATGAAGTCGTATAGGCGGACGAACGACCCGACGTCCTTGCGGAACATGTCGAGTTCGGCGAGCGCGGGCTTGTCGCCCTCGCCGCCGTTGTCGATCAGCGCCGCCTGGTAGCGCTTGGCGAACCGTTCCTTGCCGAGGTCGACCGCCGCGGAGAGCTTGCCGTGGTGGCCCCTGATGTGGGCGTCGGCGCACAGCTCGACCTCGGCGTGGGTGTAGATGGCGGAGGTGTCGAGCTTGGCCGACAAGTCGTGCACCAGGTCCGGGTCGGTCTCGGTCTCCAGGTAAGCATCGGTGAAGTACGGCTCGAACGCCTCGCGGATCGCGTCCGGTTCGTTGACGAAGTCCACGGCCTGGGTCGTCGCAGCGGTCTTCGGGATGCCCGACGGGGTGCGGTACGTCCGGTTCAGGCGTGAAAGGGTCTGCACCGCTGTAACACCGGAGAGGACTCGGTCGACGTACATCGCGCACAGCAGCGGCTGATCGAACCCGGTCTGAAACTTATTGGCCACAATCATCACCCGGTACTGATCACCGCGGAACGCGGTACGCAGATCATGCACGCCCGGGTTCATCGTGGCTTCGGTGAAGTCGACGGGGCCCGATTCTGGGTCGTGAACGCTTCCGGAGAACGCGACCAAGGTGCCGTAGCCGTACCCCTTGCTCTTCACGAATTTGTCGATGGCCAGCTTGAAGCGCACCGCAGCCTTGCGGGAGTCGGCAACCACCATCGCCTTGGCGTGACCGTCGAGCAGGTCGGCGACGTTGGTACGGAAGTGCTCGACGATGATCGCCGCCTTCTGCGAGATCGTCTGCGGGTTGATCTTCACCCACCGCATGACTTCCTTGGTGGCCTGGGACTGGTCCACTTCAGTGCTGCTGCCAGCGTTCTGCGCGATCTGAAACGCCAGCTTGAACGAGTGGTAGCCGGTCAGCACGTCCAGGATGTAGCCCTCGGCAATGGCCTGCTTCATCGTGTACACGTGGAACGGCGCTGGGTTGCCGCCGTCAGCCGGGGGCCGCCCGAACAACTCCAGGGTCTTGCCCTTGGGGGTGGCGGTGAAGGCGAAGTAGGAGATGGTCGTCGACTCCGCGCGTTCGGTGGCCTCAGCTGCCAGCACCGCTTCGATGTCGATCTCGCCGCCGTTCTCGATGTCGTCGATCTCCGCGGCCGTCAGCACCGCCTTGAGCTGTCCGGCGATCTGCCCGGGCCGGCTTCGGTGATTTCCTGTTTGGCGCATCGGGTGGCGTTGTCCATGTTGCTTGCGGGATTGATGGATTCGCGTAATCGCCTCAGGTGGTGCCATCGTGCGAATTGTTCGATGGGTGTGTGGATGGCCGGCGTGGGTTTTAATGTCGCGAGTTACCACTGGTTATCGGCAGTATCAAGTTTGGTCGAAATGTGCTGCTGCCTCTGGTGGCGTGTCAAGAACTGAACGAATGAATGAACCCTTGGCCGCACTGTAGGCCTCGGGGTCGTCGCTGTGTTCGGCCGCGGGGGGACGTTCTGGGGATCGCTTACCTGCACGTCCTCATCGACCTGACGGCAGCGGCGTTCGGCGCCGTCCGGGTGATCTGGTCGGGCAACCTTCGTGCCAAACACGGCCCACGGGACCGGGACGGACTTCTGCCAGCTGGAGAGCTTTGCAGAATGGGGTGCGATCAGTGCGGCCGCCGTCGGCCGAACGTTCCTCGCCAACCCCGACCTGGTGGACCGGTTGATTCTCGGTGCCGAGCTGAACGAGCCCGACGTGGCGACGTTCTACTCGCCAGGACCCGTTGGCTACGTGGACTATCCGGCGCTGGAAGATCTCGAGGTCAAGACCGCTTGAGCCTCAGCCGAGCCGCAGGATCAGCACCACCAGGACGACTGCCAGCAGGGTGGTAGCCAAGCCGATCAGCCGCACCGCCGTGTAGGGGATGTGGTCGACCTGCCTGCTCCGACGGCGCCCGATCCAGAAGACGATGAACGCCACCACGACCGAGGTCGCCGCGACGACCGCCCGGTCGGCGGTCAGCGGGCCGCGATGGGGCAGGAGCACGATCGCGCCCACCGCGAGAAACCCGATGGCCGTTCTCTCCCAGGCCAGCTGAGTGCGCTCCGCGAACAGCCCGGGTTTGTCGGACGCCGGCGGCACGGTCACCGGCCCGCTGGCGCGACGGAGATCAGCACCAGCAACGCGATCGTGACGGCCAGCAGTACGGCAGCGAGGAGCGCGGGCAACCTGCTGGGCGGAAGGTCGGCATTGGCGCGCATCGCGGCTTGAACCCGTTGCCAGCGGCGGACGGCCAGCGCAGCCAACAGGCCGCCGCACGCCACCAGGAACAAGCTCAACACCTCGCGGACACCGGTGATGCCGAAGCTGGGCACCAGCTGCACCAAGGCGACCCCGCCTGCCATCAGGGCGAGGGAGGTCCGGATCCAGGCGAGAAACGTGCGCTCGTTCGCGAGCGTGAAACGGTAGTCCGGTTCCTGGCCGACAGGCGGCATCAGCTGCCGGCCTCCTCGACGTGCAGCGGGTGGGCCAGCACGGAGCCGTGCTGATACCCCAGCGCATTGCCGGGGGTCGAATCGGGCTGGACGTAACCCCGATCGTCGATGGCGCGTACCCGGAGTAGGTGCTCACCGGGTTCGGGTGCCCAGTCGAATTCCCACCGCGCCCACACCCCTGGCGACGATGCAGAGGTGATGGTCGCGGTGCGCCACGGTTCGTCGTCGATGCGGTACTGCACGTCGCTCACCCGATTCTCGCCGGCGTAGGCCCGCCCGCGGATGACGTGGTTCCCCGTGTGCAGTCGTGCCGGCCACGGCAGTTCGACCAGGCTGGACAGGGCAACGCTGGTGATCGCTTCGCCCCTGGCATCTGGATCCTCGGCGTGTTGCGGATCTACCAGGACGTAGTCGACGGTGTTCCACGGCACCTGCAGCGCCTGCTCGGACACCTCGATGCGACCCAGCCACTTGATGCTCGCGGCCCCGAGCCAGCCCGACACGATGAGCCGAGCCGGAAAACCGTGGTCCGGCGGCAGCGGTTCACCGTTCATCGCGATGGCCACGATGGTGTCGTCGGCGCTCGCCTTGGCCAGCGGGAGCGGTCGGCGCGCACGGATGGCGTCGAGTGACTCCGGCATGACGTCGCACGCGTTCGGGGTGATGCCAGCCGGGTCGAGGAGGTCGCGCAGTCGCACCCCCGTCCACTCGGCGGTACTGATGGCGCCGCGTCCCCACTGCGTGCCCTCAAAGGTGCGGCCGAGTTCGGTGCCGAACAGGACGCGGCGGTTACCCGCGCACTCGAGGGTCCGAGTGACCGTCGTCAACGAGAAACCCGTGCACAGGTCGTCGTAGGTGTAGCGGAGTTCGCGGCGCACGCCGTCGCCGTCGATGCGGAGTTCCCAGGTCGCCGCATCGATCGCGGGCGTGGGGGCATGGCTGCGGACGAAGAAGCGGTCGACGGGGGTGATGTCGCCGAGCATCCGGTCCGGTCGGGTGCCGAAGTCCAAACCCGACCCGGTGTCCTCCATCAGGTCCGACGGGGTGGGCTTGACGATTCCGGACCGTGGTGTGTTCACGTCTTCACTCTTCGCCGGTCGCAGGCCGAGCATAAGGGCCAATCGCCGATGGATGCATAGGCGATGGTTATGTCCCCACCGCAATCGCCAGGAGGTCGGCCGCGGGTCCGCGCAATCTGTCGCCCTCGGCCCAGATCGCGTGCAGACGGCGGGTCAGGTCGAGTCCCGGCACGGTGACGGCGATCAACGTCCCGATGGCGAGCTCGGTCTCCACCGCGCGGGCGCTGATGACCGCGGGCCCGATTCCCCCGATCGTCGCCGCCTTGATCGCGGTGGTCGAGGAGACCACCAGCAGTGGTGGTGGAAGGGCCGTCCCGAGCTGCTCTGCGACGGCGCGCTCCCAGGTCTGCCGGGTCCCGGAACCGGGCTCGCGACTGACCATCGGCGCGGCCGCGAGGTCGTCGGCCGTCACGGCCGCAGGTCGGCGGGCCCACGGGTGCGACGGCGTCACCACGATGGTGAGTTCATCGCGGCCCACGTCGCATGCCCGCACGCCCCGAGGCAACGTCGGGCTCTCGACGAAGCCGAGATCGGCCCGTCGTCCGTGAATTTGGGCGACGACGTCCGCCGAACTGCCGCACACCAGCGCGGTCGTCGTCTCCGGGTGCGCGGCCTGCAGGGCGATCAGCCAGCGCGGCAGAAGGTATTCCGCGATCGTCAGGCTGGCCGCCACCGTCAGGTGCGAATCCCGGTCCATGGTCAGTGCGGCGATGCCTGCCTCGAGATCGGCCGCCCTGGCCAGCACCGGCTGCGCCCAGCCGGCCACCAGTTCCCCGGCGGTCGTCAGCCGCGTTCCCCGGGGCAGACGTTCCAACAGCCGCACCCCGAGATGGCGCTCGAGCTCACGCAGTCGGGAACTGGCCGCAGGTTGGGACATCCCGTGAGTCGCGGCAGCGCGGCCGATGCTGCCGGTCGCCGCGACCCCCAGCAGCAGCTCGAAGCTGGTGAGATCGCACACCCGGGGAGGCAGAGGCATAACCGAAGTCTATGTTTGGCGGCAACACCCCACGAACAGATTGATAGATGGGCGACCCTCGCACACAATTGACCTGCAATGGAGAGGTCAGACATGTCCGAAGGCACCTTCATCTTGAACCGCACGCCAAGTAGATGGCGGCCTCGGCCTCAACGGCTCGCTCAAAGTACCTGCAGGGGAGGCATTTTGGCGTCACTGGATATTGGTCATATCGAGTTGGGTCGTATTCGTCGACGCTGGGCCTGCAACCGTGCAACAGATCATGGACCGCGCACGAGCGTCGCTGGGGCTCCCGGTCGTGAACGTCAACGACATGTCAACCTTCGCATCGCGATCCACATTTTGAGTTGCCCAGTGCGGATGCAACCATCGTCGCTGACCGCGGGCGGTGGGGGTCTGGCGCACCGATGCGGAGTGGACGTATTCGCATCGCATGCGAATAACCAACTTACTACCGGTAAGTCTCCATATTCCATTTGGTCGTATTCCTGCGTTGTGTAGCAATGTCTTCGAGAGTCGCGACGGTGGGCTGACTGCTGGCTCAGCCCGTGGGAGCTCTCGTCAGGTTGCGGATCGGTCGGAGTAGCAATTGGCCGGTGATTGTTTGCTGTCCCTCGCAGGCTCGGTATGGATTGCCGGGGAGGATGGCCGCCTGATCCGTCTTCGTCCGACGGCTCGGCGAAATGTTGACGACAGCCGGTGGCCGAGGCTGCAACACTGGCCGAATGCTCCCCGATCCGGCAGTGCAGCTGCGGCTGGCGATCCCCGAGGACGACGTGTTCATTGTCGAGATGGCCCGTCACGCCACAGTCATCGAGGACTGGCCTCTTCCTGACGTGGAATCCGAAGACGTGCGCAGTCTGCTGCCTGCCGCCGGTGAGGTGTCGATAGTCGCGGTAAAAGCCGGGGGTAGGCGAGTTGGCGCGGTGTGGACACTTCACAACGAGCCTCCCTTGCGCGTCGGCTCGGCCGGAGTTCCGTTGCCGGAACTCTGCATTGCCGTGGTGCCCGATATGCGTGGCAGCGGGGTGGGTAGTGCACTACTGGATGCCCTGTTTGTGCAATGCGCGGGAACCCAGACCGCGCTGTGCCTGAACGTTCATGTGCGCAACCCCGCGCGAAAGCTATATCAGCGCAAGGGTTTCGGGGAGATTGGCCAGGGCCGTGGCCCTCTGGGCATAGCTATGCAGAAGGATCTGTGATGGCGATGGCCTCGGTGCGGGTGCGTCCGATGACCGTCGATGATGCCACGCATGTATCTAGCTGGCGTTACCCGCATCGGTGGTCGGTGTATGACCTGCAGTCCTCGATCGACATCCTGGACGAACTCGACATGTACCGGTCGGTCACCGATGCCGACGGCACCTTGATCGGATTCTTTTGCCTAGAGTCCGCGGCCCGCGTCCGTGGCATGAGCGCGGATCCGGAGATCTTGGATCTGGGCGTTGGAATGGATCCTTGCCTGGTCGGCCATGGAAGCGGTCGCGCATTCGGGGAAGTGGTGCTCGATCACCTGGGCCACGAATATCCCGGGCGACCCTTGCGCGCGGTGATTCAGTCGTGGAATCTGCGCAGTCGGCGGTTCGCAGCCTCGTTGGGGTTCGTCGACGTTGGTGAGCTGGCCTGTTCCCCACGTTCGCAGCAGGAGTCATATCGGGTCCTGCTCAAGCCGGAGGCAGGGTCATCACGGGGCTTCGTGGTGGCCCAGTCTGGCATCTGGCTGTTCGGTGACAGACTGATGCTGCGTGAATTCCTCGCTGAGGACCACCCAGCGGTACATGCCTACGCCTCGGATGCTGAGGTCACCAGGTTCACCGATTGGGGTCCGAATAGCATCGCTGAGACTCACGCGTTCCTGGCCGGTGCTGCCGCCCAGCGTGAGGTCGCCGAGAGGGCCGAGTTCACGTTGGCGGCGGTGCAGATCACCTCTGGCACGCTGATCGGTTCGGGGGTGATCGGTGTGACGAGCGCCCATCACCGTCGCGGGGAGCTCGGCTATGTCGTTAACCGCGACTACTGGTCACAGGGCTATGCCACCGAAGTCGCCGAGTTGCTCGTCCAGTTCGGGCTCGAGCACCTGCGGCTGCGTCGGATCGAGGCGACGTGCGACCCCGCTAATCAGGCATCCGCACGTGTGCTGCAGAAGGCCGGGCTGAGCTACGAGGGCCTGATGCGCAGCCACCTCCTTGTCGGCGGGGTTGGTCGGGACTCCCTGCTGTATGCCCTCGTTGAGGACGGGCAGTAACCGGCACGCTCTGCGCCACGGTCCTGTCCACAGGCGATGGTCTGTCGCGGCGCTTTTCGAAATGCACTGCGTGTCAGAGAAACTGACGCGGCTGAGGACTTCGTGGCGTCACGTATCGTGCCCATGTGTTTCCAGCTTCGGCGGCGTGCCGTTGAGTGACTTGATCGCTGTATCCGAGCATTTCGGCGACCAGCGGTGCGGGTATCTCGGCAACGAGTTCCTGCAGAGCGGTGTTGCGTGAGCCTTGCAAGTTGATTCCCAGGGCTCGGAGCCGCTGCATGATGGCCTGCGGGTCGATGTGTCGTCCCGGCCGGTTGCTGGGGAACAGCCATGGCGTGCCGACGGCTCCGCCAGCAGTTCGCAGATTGGGTCGGTTGTGGCGGTGGTAGTTGAGTTGGGAGGCGAAGGGTTCGGGAACCGAGATGGGGTCCTTGCCCAGCGCGATGCATGTCTCATCGCCCAGGAATGCGATCGCGCTGGCGTGTAGAGCTGCGATCTTGGTCAGCGGTTGGGCGTAGAGCAACAGCAGCACGCCGGCGATCCGGTAGGGCAGGCTTTCGGAGTCGCCGGTCAGCAGTTCCTTGAGCCAGGCCAGGCGTTGGTCCTGAGTGATCGTCGGCGTCGTCTTCGCCTGCCGATGGCCGATCTGCAGGGCGACGTTGAGCTTGCTCTTCTTGGCCCAGATGAAGAATGTGCGGATCAGGTGTCGGGTGGTGGGCCCTGAGGTGAGGTAGGCGTCGACGTCGTGTTGTGTGCAGTCGGCGAGGGTGCGTTGGTGAGTCTGCTCGAGCCAGGTGAGGAACTTGATGGTTTCGGTGATCTCCTGCTTCGCGGAACGTTTCGGCCCGTCGGAGGATTGTCCGGGTCTAGATTCGCTGCGCAGGCGTCGGAGGTGGTGCCAGGTCGCGAACTGCTCGACGGGGGCGCGAACTGCGGGGGAGTCGATCGCGTCGAGTTTGACGGCCAACCAAAATTCGAAGCGGGCGAGGTGTTCGTCGCGTTGCGGGAGCAGTCCGTGATGTTGGAGGATGCTGCGTAAGTGATCGACGTGGCGGCCCGATCCTGCTGCGGTGAGCCCTTCATGGGTGAGAGGTATTGTGCCGGAGGCAATTCCACCCAACAGCTCTAGCACCTGGACGTTGCGTTTCCAGGTGAGGATGCTTTCGGGACGGTCGACACCGCAGAGCACGTCGACGAGCGTCGCCATGGTGGCTGGGTCGACGGGATGGTGAAGCAGGACGGTGCAGAGATCGTTGCGGAGAACGCATCGTGCGCATTCGCCGCGGCGGTGAAGCTCTCCTTCCCGGTGACAGGTTCGGCAGGTGAAGTTGCCGGGGATGCCGGCGCAGGTCAGGCAGATCGGTTGGTCGTCGGTGCGGTTTCCTCGCCCGGGGAGGACGCCGTCGTGGCCGCAGCTGGGGCAGATGCCGTGGGTGCGCATCGCGGTGTAGAAGCAGCTGTGGCACAGCTGATCACCTGGCCAGTGGACGCGCATGGTGTTGGCCATGCGATGGCAGCGAGTGCATTCAATGGCGCCGGTGGTGATGCGTGGTCGGCCGCGTGTGGTGGATCGCGGGGTGGGGTCAATCGGTGTCATCGGTGATTACTCGTGCTCGCCGGGGCCGGACGGACTTGTTGAGTTCGACGACGTTGGGCGGTGCAGTGGTGCCGGAGGCGGTCTTTTTCTTGCGGGCGTCGGTGGCGGTGACGGTGACGAGGTCCTCCACGCCGCAGCCGAGGATGTCGCATAGTGCGGCCATCAGCTGCAGCGAGATGCGTTCGGGTCGTTGAGCGACGATCCGGTAGACCTGGGGACGGGACAGGTTGATGCCGCGCTCGGCGAGGCGGGGCATGAGGTCGGTGCTGTTGTGCATGCCGTGGGCGGCCATCAGTTCGGCCAGGCGCCACCGGTAGTCGACGTCGCGTTTCACGAGGTCTCCTCGCCGAAGGTGAGGGCATCCTTGATGGTTTGGTCGAGCACCCTGCGCAGGGTGCGGGTGCGGAAGTCGCTGGAGACGCCGGTGTAAAGCGAGGTCGTGCTGGCGTGTTCGTGGCCAGCCTGGTCTTGGACGAACTTGGCGTCCCAGCCGTCTTCGATGAGGTGGGTGATGTAGGAGCGCCGAAAGGAATGCAGATCGAGGCCGCCGGAGAGTTCGAGGTCGTTGCAGTAGCGCCGGAATCGGCGCAGCAGGGTGTTCTCAGCGACCAAAGATCCTCGCTCGCTGGGGAACAGGTCAATGCCGTCGTCGAGGTAGGGCTGGCCGTGGGTGAGCCAGTCGGTGATGATGTCCGGTGTCCAGTCGAAGACCGTGAGCACGGTGCGGCGTTTGGGTGGGGAGCCCTTCTTGGCCTTGCCGTAGCGGACTTTGACCACACCGTAGCGGCCGAATTCGGGGGCGTGCGGGTTGCGGGAGAAGTCGACGGTCTGCAAGTGCCGCAGCTCGTTGAAGCGCACCCCGTAGGAGTAGGCGACCTTGAACATCACGGCATCGCGGTAGGTCGGCAGCCATCCCTTCTTCTTGGCGCTGGCGATCAGGGTGACCTGGTCGTCGGCGTGGTCGAAGAAGTCCTGCAGTTCCTGTTTGGTGAACGGCCGTTTCTCGGGGTTTTGCTCGTTGTCCTGGACGTGGGTGGCGGTGTTCCAGGCGAAGAACACCTGCGCGGGGTGGGTGCCGAAGCGTTGCTCGCAGACCCGATCCCAGCCGTAGTCGGGGTCGGCGATGTAGGAGCAGAACAATCGCAGGCCGTTCTGATAGCCGCGGACCGTGGATTGCGCTCGGCCCTTGATGCCGCGGAGGTCGGCAAAGAACTCCTCGACGATGGCCGGCGTCCACGACCAGGGATACTCGTTGGTGTGCGCGATGAAGCGGCGAACCAGGCCGACGCGGTCATCGATGGTGTCGGGATCGAGGTTGCGGCACAGTTGCTGGTTGCGCCAGCCGTCGAGCATCTCCTCGACCGTCTGGACCTCGGGATGGAGCAGCGGAACAGAGCCCACCAGGAATACTCGGCCGCTCTTGTCGACGGGCACCGTGCCTCCGAATCGGTTTCATTCAACGATTCAATGAATCACTAGATGAATCAATACCACATCGACGCTGGTAGATCCATCGGTACGTCGAGCGGCGCCTTGGCGTGTCGTCGTGTTCGTACGCCGGGACCACCCGGCTCACGTACCGCGATCTGCCGAAACCCCATGCTAACAATCAGTTTTCGCGTCAAGGCAGTACGCCGATGGCAAGCGGGCAGTGGGGTTCGTCCTGATTCATCTGATGAACATGGAGTAGTTGAGTTGACATAATGTCGCTTATCGGCATAAACCGGTTCCGGGTTGCACCAGGAACTGCGCCTTGGCCGTCCGATCCGTCCGTGATGTTCGATCCGGGACTACCTGCAGTAATGCGGGAAAACGTGAGAGCTGTCCGAAACTGCCTTGGTTTTCCGATACGACGCTCAATGCCCCGCGATGGGCGCTCCACGGCCCGGTGTTCTGCCCCCAAGCCGACGTCCGCCGTCGCCGACCAAGAAGCCCGTCGCAATCGGACCTCACGTCCCATTGCACCGCCGTTTCGTCACAGTGACGTATTGATCTGTGCCGCCGTTCTATGTCGGCCTCACGGCAGAGTCGTAGGTTCGGCCGCGACTGTAGGACCTGCGCCGCCGGCGTGCGCAACGGTGACCGTCAATCTGCTGCCGGCGACACGTGCATCGCACGGACGCCGAGTTACGCGAATGCTCGGTGCGGCCGAGCATACCGCGTCCGCGAGTCGTCCAGTATGTGGAATAAGTTGTCCTAGAGCGGAGTTCACCATTGATGACGTTGAGACAATTCCGCTTTGGTGTGTGCATTCGTGGCGTGGAGTCGGCAACCAATCTGCGAGAAGTCGCCAAGCGCTACGAGGGGCTTGGCTTCGAAACCGTTTCCATTCCGGATCATCTATCGGCGGTGGCACCGTTTCCGATGCTCGCCGCGCTCACGCAAGCCTCCCCCACGCTCCGAATAGGCACTTACGTCCTCAACGCCGGTTTCTACAAGAGCGCCCTCCTCGCAAGGGACGTGGCCGCACTCGATCTCCTCAGCACCGGCCGGCTCGAACTGGGCCTCGGCGCCGGATACGTACGTGAGGAGTTCGAAGCCGCCGAAATACCGTTCCTCAGTGCCCGTCGGCGCATCGATCACCTCGAACAAGTCACCGCCCACCTCAAGCGCCACCACCCCGCAGTCTCACTCATGATTGCCGGCGACGGGGACCGAGTGCTTCGTCTGGGTGCTCGTCATGCGAACGTCGTTGGCTTGGCAGGCGGGCGGGGCCGCGCCGGGGAGTCTGATCCATTGGCCGCGCGCGTCGCGTTTATCCAGGAGGAGGCAGGTAGTCGATTCGCCGACATCGAATTGAACCTGATGATCTCAGCAGCGCCGACCGACTCTTCGGTCAAGCCGGATCTGTCGTTCCCCCGCCGGCATGCTCACGACCTGACTGATGAACAGATCATGTCGTTTCCCGGCGTGATGTCCGGGACCCCACGCGACATCGCCGACACCCTCCGCGACTACCGGGACAGGTGCGGTGTCACTTATTTCACCGTTCTGGAGCCGTATGCCGACTACATCGCGAAGGCGATCGGCGAGCTCCGCTGAGAAGCGAAGAATGCGTCCAGCGCCAGCCGTGCGCCGCATCTACACCGAGCCGGAAGTGATTTGGGCTTCCGGCGGTCGGCGGTGTCGCCAAATGGTTCTCTATACAACACTTTCCAGTCCAGACAGCGGGTGGTTGCGCGCCGCGGCGCGTGCGTCCGTTCGAGACGCTGATAACAACACCCAACACAACAGTGACAGTGATGTTGACGGTAAGTGTCAGGTTCTGAAGACTGGTGCCGTAGGCGAAAGCGTGACCGTGGTGAAAGGCGAATGTCCATGTCAGTTCGAGCTAGCCAGCGCACGCGCGCAGCCGTCGACGGGGACAGCAATGAGATGAGCATGCCCATCACGGAGTCGGAAGCCGATCGGACCGAGCGCGACACGTCGATGCCGCTGCGCGAACGGCAGCGCATGGCGCTGCGCGCCGAAATCCAGCAGGTCGCCCTGCGCTTGTTCGCCGCACAGGGTTTCAACAACGTCACCACCGAAGCGATCGCGGATGAGGTTGGCATTTCGCCGAGTACCTTCTTCCGGCACGTGCCGAGCAAGGAATACCTCCTGCTCGGAGCGGCCCAGCGGGGACGCGCACAGATCGTCGCCAATTTTCGCGCCCGCCCGCCGGACGAGGACGTCGGGGATTCCATCACGGCGTCCATCCTCGCGCGCACCTCACAGTTCGTGAATGACGACGAGACTCTCGAATTGTGGAGACGAGCGATGGCGTCGGCGCCGGCAGAGTTGCGACGAGCCTCTCTGCTCAATCGCGCGGACTGCGACGAACTCATCGGCGCGGTCGCATCGCGCTTGGGCAGCGCCGATCCCGCGGCCGACATGCGGGCTGGCGTATTGGTCCGTGCAGCGGTGGCCGCGGTCGAATACGCCTACGAGTGGTGGCTCACCTACGGCCAGAGTGAATCCCTGCATGCCCTCACCGAGCAGGCGCTCCAGCTCGTGACCCGCGGCCACGACGGACCAATCCCCCCTCCACGGCGCCGTCGGCGACGATGAGTGTGATCACGACCCGCTAGGCCACCGCTCGTCCGATGACATAGTGGCGTATCGCTTCTGGCCATACTCGGAGGGTCTCAGGGCTTCCGAACGCCGCGGTAGAACCCGCGTCGGACGACCCACGGCAACAGGACCCGTTGAATGGCCCACGCCGGGATCTGAATAGTGCGACCGTCGGACGCAAAGTACAGCAGACCGTCGTCTTGGACGCCGAGCACGGACCCCCACCGGAAGTCGGAGGGGCGATAGTCCTTGAGCGGGCGGCCGGCCAAATAAGCGCGAATGTTCCTGGCCAGCAAGCCATCCGCGCGGTTGCGGGCCGACGATCGCAAGGGATCGGTGGCGGCAACGTCGCCGATGGCGAAAACCTCTGGGCGAGCATGTGTTTGCAGGGTGGGGCCGACCTTCACGAACTTGTTCTCGTCGAGGAGCGAAGCGGGTAGCCAGCCGGTGTGGGGTCGCACCTGGCCGATTGCCCACACGACGGCGTCGGCCTCGCCAGCGGGCTGCCCGGTGCTCCACTGCACCGGCTGATGGGTGATCTCGTCGCACGCGAAACCGTCCGGCACCACGGCGCGGTGCCCGGGATGAAGACCGACACCGAGGTCGACGAGGCGGCCGCGCACTTGATCCCAAGCGCGTGGATGGTGCTGCGGCAAAGCTCGATCGCCGGGATAGTAGAGGTCGATCATCTTGTGCGGCCAGCGGATCCGTAGGTTGGCTGCAGCGCTGACGGCTGCGGCTCCGCCACCGATCACGATCACCGACCTCGCGTCGGCAACCGTCCGATGATGGCTCTGTATCGAGCTATCGATCTCCTCGCGTGACTGGACGTCGGGGTTGCGCCAGAATCCGTTCGTCACGCCCGTCGACACCACCAACACGTCGTACGCCTCGGTCGCGAGGCTGCCGTCGGCGAGGCGAACGGTGACCTTGCGCGCATCCAGGTCCAGACCGGTCGTCGACCCATGCACGCGGCGCACGCCGTCGAGACGCCGATAGCGTTCGAAGGCGACGCGATTGTCACGCGCCCAATCGTCTGGCCTGGCCAATCGCACACCCAGTTCCTGGCCGGTCACCAGTTCGGGCTTCGCCGAAACCCCCACCACGCTGACATGACGCGACAGGTGGATCGCCGTGAGGGTTCCGACGTCACCCATCCCTGCGATGAGAACCCTTGGCATTGCGCCCTTCACGCGTCAGCGGTTCGCGCGTAACCGAGGCACGGGGACGTCCATCGCGGGTTGCTCGCAGCCGCCGTCGACGTGAAGCAGCTTGCCGGTGACCCAAGAGGATGCTGGCGACGCCAAGTAGAGCGCGGCACAGGCGATGTCCCTCGGCGTTCCTGGTCGGCCCATCGGGGTGTTGGCCTCGAACTGGGCGCGCAACTCGTCGTTGGTGAGAACGACCTCCAGACCCTGGGTCGCAACGCCACCGACGACAATCCCGTTCACCCGGACCAATGGAGCGAACTCACCCGCAAGGTTGCGCGTCATCTGATTGAGCGCGGCCTTGCCCGCTCCATACGCGACGAACGAGCTCAGCACCATGTCAGATGACCGCGAGGAGATGTTGACGATCGAACCGCTGCCCGCGGTGTCCACCATCGCTTGAGCGGCGAGCTGGCTCATGAGGAACGGTGCGGTGACGTTGAACTTCAACGCCATGTCGAAGAACCGCTCCGAGGTCTCCATCGCGGGCCGTGGACCCGAGCCGCCCGCATTGTTCACGAGCACGTCCAAACGGCCGAAATGCTCGACCGCAGAGGCGATGAGCCGGCGCCGCTGATCTTCCACGAGTACGTCCGTGACCACTGCGAGAGCACTACCCCCGGCGTGCTCGACGTGAGCGACCACGTCGTCGAGATCGGCCTTGGTCCGCGCGCCGACGACGACAGTGGCTCCCGCCTCGGCCAGCCCGAGCGCAATCCCGCGACCGATGCCCTGACCGGCTCCGGTGACGACCGCGACGCGCCCTTCGAGTCGGAAGTCGTCGAGGATCACTTCGTCCGGCCCAGTCCGAATTGCGGCGCTGCGCGGCCGGCCAACAGCGGCAGGTCCAGGTAGGTCTTGATGCCGGGTTCGGCGTTGACGACGTACGGGATTGCGCTGACGCAGTGGTTTGCCGTGACCACGATGCCGGGATTGCGAACCAGCCCCTCCTCGATGGTGTCGGGCTGTAACCCCTTGAACGTGAGCTTCACGTCGGGTTCACCGCTGATCTCGACCTCGAACCGCTCCCCCTCGGGACCGAAACTCCACGCGGGGTCGAAGTGCTCCTCCCCCATGAACCAGTTGACGCTTGCGGTGACGACTGGCGTCCCGTCGACGAGCGCCCGCCAGTGGAACTTTCGAGCCGCGACCTGGCCTGGCTCGATGACGCCGACTGGCGTATCGATCGGCTGGGTGGCGACGGCGACTTCCTGCACCGTCTCGAGATCGGGATCGACATCGAAACCCATCTCCGTCACGATCATGCGAACCGACGCCTTGAAGCCCGCGGCCAGCAGGCCGACGATCGGTCCGGCCATGGCGGCTTCTGGCGTCACGCCGAACCCCATGATGTGGCGCACGACGTCGGGCGCGTTGTACGTGCGGATGTCGCTGAACTCCTCCGAGCGCACGTGGGTGACACCCGCGGTCAGCGCCGACACCATGAGCGGGAACCGCTCGGTGATGCCACCGGGGTGAATTCCTGTGCCGTGCAACGTACTTCCGCCCTCGGCGCAGGCGTCGAGGATGGCCTTGCAGTTGTCCAGATCGGGGTAGACCCATCCGACGGGTGTGACGACGTTCTTGCCCGACCGAAGGAGTGCGACCACCTCGTCCTCATTCGGAAGCAGCGGGCTGTAGACCACGCAGTCAGCATCGAGGGCGAGGATGTCGTCCATGCTGGTCGTCGCGGCCACTCCGATCGGGTCTAGGCCGATGATTTCGCCGACGTCCTTCCCGTGCTTCCCGGCCGAATGCACCCATGCGCCGACCAACTCGAGGTCGGGGTGCGCCAACACCCCCTCGATCGCCGCCTTTCCCACGCCGCCCGTCGCCCACTGCACCACTCGAATCGCCATGATTCATTCAAGCCGCGATTGAGAGTGACTGTCAAGATTGGAGTTACTGCCACTCCGCCCGGTGGTCAACGGCGTGATCGAGGCATCCGCCACCGATGGTGCTCAAGGTGATTCAAGACGCGGTGGCGTGATGTTTCGGTCGGGGTGGGGTCCCGGGGCCGACATCCCGGCACCTGGAACCCAGCCGGACTCGGCTATCAGCTCACCCACTTCGGCGATGTTCATGAGATCCAGCTCGTAGTCGAACAAGCCGTCGCCCGCGTAGTGGAGCAGGGAGAACGCTGGGGCTTGATAGTGGGAACCGTCCGCGCGGGTTCCCGGCAAGCGATTCCACCAGTAGGTGACGACGCGGTCGCCGTCGACCATCGTCCACTTCTCCGGGAAGCTCCACCCCTCGAATCCGGCCATCGAGTGATCGAGGTACTGAGTGATGACGTCGCGTCCTTGCACCCGACCCCAGGCAGGGTCGACGAACACCGCGTCCTCGGTGAACCATTGGCCGATCGTCGACCACGGTGCTGCTCCCGCCACGCACCGTTCGCGCTGTGCGACGTATCGGTGATAAGACTCCAACGCTTCGGCTTCGCGTTCGTTGAGCTCTGCCATCCAGTGTCTCCTTCGGCCGTCTCAGCGAGCGTCATTGCCTCTGAGGCTGCTTCGCCGTTGCGATCACCAGGCAGTGGTGGGCAAGTGGACCTGCCCGTCGGTGATGCCCACTATGAGAACGTACCCGTCGTGACAGTCACTATCAAGATAAAAGACTGAGTCATGTGACTAGCTGATTCCGGTCATTGACGTGGCCGGGTCGCAAAGATTTACTGCTCTCTCGCCCCGATCAACGCTTCGGACATCACACTGGTTGCCTTCTTCAGTGCGGGAACGGCGCGAGCGATCAAGTCCTTGTTGAAGTGAGTCGAGGCGCCGGAAATGCCGATCGCCATCGGAGTCGGAGCGCCCGGTACGGCCATCGCGACTGAGCGAACACCGATCTCGAATTCTTCGTCGCCGATCGCATAGCCGTCGGCGCGCACGCGCTCGACGTTCGCGAACACCGCCGAAAGCGTCGACGCACTCTTTTGGGTCGGTGCCGGAAGTCCGGACTGCGTAACGAGTTTGAGAATGCGGGCGTCGTCCAGTTCGCCCAACACGGCCTTGCCCACACCCGTGGTGTGCAGACCGACTCGTTTGCCGACTTCGTTGTTCGCCCGCGTCAGCTTCGACGGCAGAACCTGTCCGGTGTAGATCACCATGTCACCGTCGAGCACCGCGAGGCTCGCCGTCTCCGATAGATCGTCGACCAGCGACTGCAGTACCGGACCGGCCACCGCGCCCAGTTGACGGTTGGCAACCTCGCCGAGCCGAATCAGCCTGGGCCCCAGGGCGTATCGGCGATTGGGTAGTTGGCGCACGTAGCCGAGTCCGACCAATGTGCGCAAGAGGCGGTGGATCGTCGGTGGCGGCAACGGAGACTCCGCTGACAACTCCGTCAGAGAGCACTCCCCTCCCGCGCGTCCGATCAGTTCCATCAACTCGAACGCGCGCTCCACCGACTGCACGCCGCCCATCTTCTCCGCCATGTGATCCGCTTTCGGCCGACGATTGTCGTTCCATCCAACACGCCCAAAATAACTTCCGCAATACGGAATCTTTCGGGCAGTTGGACGATACTTACTGCCAGTGCAGCGACTATCGGGCTAAACTCCACAATGTGGAATTTGGTCTCACGAAGGGGACACCTGTGACGCGACGCCTCGACGATGCGGTGCTGTCCGCCGTCGACCGACGCCTCGCGGTCGCCGACGCCGCACTGGCGACCCAGTACCCCGGCGACGACGGCCGTCGGCAGCCGGTCCACACCGTCTACGTCCCTGGCAACCGGTACTCCGAGACGATGCCCGCCGACTGGGGATCCGCCGCTCTCGCAGCCGCGAAGGACGCGGGCGGCCTGGACGCAGTGGCCGTTCTGGTCGGTGCGACCAACGGAACCGACTGCGAACCCGGGACTCTCGCCGCACTCGTCGAGAACAAGCTGACCACCGAGCCGATCGAGGACCTCCGGATCGACTTCGAGGACGGTTACGGCGCGTTCGACGACGCGACCGAGGACGCCGACGTCGCACGGGCCATCGCCGCACTGCGGATCGCGCTCGACGCGGGTACCTCGACGCCGTTCGTCGGCACCCGCTTCAAGTGCTTCGAGGCTGGGACCCGGGCGCGCGGACTGCGCACTCTCGACATGTTCGTCAGCGGACTGGTCGAATCCGGCGGCCTCCCCGACGGCCTCACCCTGACTCTCCCAAAGGTGACGTCCGTCGACCAGGTCGAGGCGATGGTCACCGTCGCGAGTGCCCTGGAAGCGGCGAACGCGCTGCCAACCGGCCGCATCCGCTTCGAAGTGCAGGTCGAGACACCGCAAGCGATCCTGGGCGCCGACGGCCGTGCAGCCGTTGCTCAATACGTCCACGCCGGCCAGGGCCGCGTCAGCTCGCTGCACTACGGGGCCTACGACTACTCGGCGTCCCTCGGCATCGCCGCCGCCTACCAGTCGATGGAGCACCCTGCGGCAGACCACGCCAAGAACGTCATGCAGCTCGCCGTGGCAGGCACCGGCGTGCACCTGTCCGACGGCTCGACCAACATCCTTCCGATCGGAGACCCCGACAACGTCGCCATGGCGTGGAAGCTGCACGCGCGCCTCGTCCGTCGCCACCTGGAACGCGGCATCTACCAGGGCTGGGACATGCACCCCGCCCAACTCGTCACCCGATACCTGGCGACCTACGCGTTCTACCGGGGTGCCTTCGCGCCCGCCGCGACGCGCCTGCGCAACTATGTCCAGCAGCTCGACTCGGCCATCATGGACGAGCCGGCCACCGCCCGCGCACTCGCCAACGTGATCCATCGCGGCAGCGTGTGCGGTGCCCTCAGCGTCGACGAGATCGAGTCAGCCACCGATCTCCCCATGCCCACCGTGAGCGACATCGCGCTCGGCCGCCCACCCAGGAGCACTCAGTGACCCCCCCAATGACCGAAGCGTCGTACTACACGCCCCGCGGCGGACTGCCCCCGCAGACCGATCTGCTGACCGACCGCGCCATCGTCACCGAGGCCTACACCGTCATCCCGCGCGGCGTCCTCTCCGACATCGTCACCTCGGTGCTCCCGGAGTGGACCGATACGCGAGCATGGATCGTCAACCGCCCGGTCGCCGGTGGTGCGACGACCTACTACCAGGCGATCGTGGAGGTCAAGCCAGGCGGCGGGGCGCAGCGACCCGAGCCGCAACCCGAGGTGCAGAGCTTTCTGTTCGTGACGTCCGGTGCGCTCACCGTCGACGCGGCAGGCCAGTCGCAGGTGCTCGCCGAGGGTGGCTTCGCGCACCTTCCGGCGGGCACCGACTGGTCGGCCCGCAACGACGGCGACGCCGACGCGACGTTCGTCTGGATTCGCAAGCGCTACGAGGCCATCGAGGGCCACCCGGTGTCGGTCACGTTCGGCAACGAACAGGACATCGAGCCGTCGGCCATGCCAGGGACCGACGGCAAATGGCGCACGACGCGCATGCTCGACCCGCTGGACCTCGGGTACGACATGCACGTCAACATCGTGACGTTCGAGCCTGGCGGGACCATTCCGTTCGCCGAGACGCACGTGATGGAACACGGCCTGCTGATGCTCGAAGGCAAGGCGGTCTACCACCTCAACGGGGACTGGGTGGAGGTGCAGGCAGGCGACTTCCTGTCGCTGCGCGCCTTCTGCCCGCAGGCGTGCTACGCGGGCGGCCCGTCGAACTTCCGCTACCTGTTGTACAAGGACGTCAACCGTCAGATCCTGCTCTGAGGCGTTGTCCTACAACTGGATTGGCCAGCCGATGACCTTCTTTGTACGCGGGGTCGCGTAGGTACGCACCTTCGACGTGGACAGGCCCATCCGGACCAGCCCTTCGGCGATGGTGACCGCCGCACGAACTCCGTCGACGATCGGGACGCCGGTCGCGGCCCTCACCCTCTCCTCGAGTTCGGCCATGCCGCCGCAGCCGAGACAGATGACTTCGGCGTGATCGTTCTCGACTGCCTCTCGCGCCTGGCGGACGATCGCCTCGACCGCACGGTCCGGATCCGACTCGAGTTCGAGCACACCGAGGCCGGACGCCCGCACCGACGCGCACCGAGCGTCGAGTCCCGCGAGCCTGAGACGGTCTTCGATCAGCGGGACGGTGCGGTCGAGGGTGGTGACGACCGAATACTTGTGTCCGAGATACATCGCCGTCGACGCCGCTGCCTCGGTGATGTCGACCACCGGAACGTCGAGCAACTCCTGCAGACCCTCCCGACCGTGCTCACCGTAGCCGGCCTGGATGACGGCGTCGAACGGCTCGGGGTACGAGGTGATCGCGTCCATGACGGCGATTGCCGCGAGGTAGCTCTCGAAGTTTCCCTCGCAGGATTCGGCGCCGAATCGCGGTGTGATGCCGACGATTTCGGTGCCCGGCGACGCGACACCACGCGCCGACTCGGCGATCGCATCGGTCATCGAAGTGGTCGTGTTCACGTTGGCGACGAGGATTCTCATGGCGGTCCTCACTAGTGTGTGCTGGCTACGGCGATGCGCTCACCGGAGACGTCGTTGAACGGTCCTCGGCGGTCGGCGACCACCAGGTACACGATCGCACCGAGTCCTGCGCCGATGAACCAGGAGAACTCCGAGACGACCTTGAACGCCGGGACGAACGCCATCAGGAGAGCCGCGACCGCCGTGATGACGAGGGCGACCACGGCCCGCACGTTGACGCCGTTAGCGTACTGGTATTCGCCGTTCACGTCGGTCGTGAACAGGGCCGGAACGTTGATGTTGGAACGACGCACCAGCCAGTAGTCGGCCATGATGATGCCGAATAGCGGACCGAGAATGGCGCCGAGGCCACCGAGGAAGTAGTTGATGACGGCCGGCGAGTTGTACAGGTTCCACGGGAGGATCACCAGGCCGATGACGGCCGAGATGAGTGCTGCGCGACGGAAGTTCAGTTGCTTCGGGAACAGGTTGTTGAGCGCATAGATCGGGGCGACGAAGTTCGCCATCAGGTTCACCGCGACGGTCAGGATCAGCAGCGCGAGCGCGGCGAGTACCAACAGCAAGGTGTTCGGCACCTCCTGCACGATGTCGGCGGGTGCTTCGATGATGCGTCCGTCGATCCGAAACTGTGCGCCGGCAAGCGTGATGACGATGGCGCCGAATACCAGCATGTTCAGCGGGATGCCCCAGAAGTTGCCCTTCACGATGGCCCGCTTCGACGTCGCGTTGCGGGTGAAGTCGCAGAAGTTGAGGACGAACGTGCCGTAGATCGCGACCCACAGGCTGGCGCCGCCGATGATCTGCAACCACATGTCGACGCCGGTCAGCGAGTCGGGCGTCGTCCACGCGATGGTCCAGTCAGCTTTGCTGAGCATCCAGATTGCGAGCGCGATCATCGTGAACAGGATGACCGGACCCGCGAATGCCTCGTACCTGCGGATCATCTCCATGCCGTAGCTGACGATGATCACCTGGATGACCCACAGCGCGACGAACGAGATCCAGCCAAGCGTCGACAACCCCAGGATGCTGTTCGAGTCGAGTGCCTCCGCCGACGGCGCGAGCGCGATGATCAGGATGCGCAGGACCACCGACGCGAGGTAGGTCTGGATGCCGAACCAGGCGATCGCGATCGCTCCGCGGATGAGGCCGGGGATCTGGGCGCCGCGGGTGCCGAACGAAATGCGGCTCATCACCGGGAACGGGACGCCGGTCTTCTCCCCCATGAACCCGGACAGGCTCAGCAGCAAGAACAGGAAGACGCCGCCAAGTCCGAGCGCCAGCAGGATCTGCCACCCACCGAGGCCGAGGGCGAACAGTCCGATGGCGAACGAGTAGTTGCCCAGGCTGTGAACGTCGTTCGCCCACAGGGTGAAGATGTTGTACGCGCTCCACCGTCGACCTTCGCGCTTCGTTGGCGCCAGTTCGGCGTTGTACAAGGAGGGACTCACGTCGGAGGACGGGGTTGCGTGGTTGCTGCCGGAATCGCCGATGAGACCGGTGGACTCTGTGCTCATGGATACGCCTGTCACGGTCGGAGCGACGACGCTCAGCGCCGCCGCAGATATTCCACTGTGTGGAAGTTGTGTTCCACAGATTCGACAAGTTAGTCGCATCCGGGCTCCGGCTGTCAAGGTTTTCGCGTGATTGACTGTGTCAGCGCTCACACCTAGAGTCGTCCGAGACGTGGAATCAAAGTTCCACCATGAGGAATTACTCGTAGTGACGGAGTGTTGCCGATGACCACCGACGCCCTGGAGCGGTCGAACGAATCCGATTTCGACCTGGTGGTCCGAGGCGAACGCATGCTGACGACGGCGGGAATCGTCGCCCGCGAGATCGGCATTCGTGACGGGCGCGTCGTCGCGATCGAGCCGCTCGGAAGTGGCCTCACCGGAACGGAGATCGTCGAACTCACCGACGAGCAGGTGATGATCCCCGGCCTGGTCGACACGCACGTGCACGTCAACGAGCCTGGCCGCACCGAATGGGAAGGGTTCGACTCCGCTACCCGTGCAGCAGCGGCCGGCGGTGTGACCACGCTGATCGACATGCCGCTCAACTCGATTCCGCCGACGGTCAACGTCGACGCACTCAACGCCAAGCGCGCGGCCGCATCGGGCAAGACACACGTCGACGTCGGTTTCTGGGGCGGCGCGATCCCCGGCAACACCGACGATCTGCGCGGACTGCACGACGACGGCGTGTTCGGCTTCAAGTGTTTCCTGCTGCATTCGGGCGTCGACGAATTCCCGCACCTCGACGCCGACGAGATGGAAAAGGACATGGCCGTGCTGGCCGGTTTCGACTCCATGATGATCGTGCACGCCGAGGACTCACGTGCCATCGACCACGCCCCCTCGGCCGAGGGTGACCGATATGAACGCTTCCTCGCGTCGCGGCCGCGCGGCGCCGAGAACGTGGCGATTGCCGAGGTCATCGAGCGCGCTCGATGGACCGGTGCCCGTGCGCACATTCTGCACCTGTCGTCGTCGGACGCTCTTCCGATGATCGCGACCGCCAAGCGCGACGGCGTCAGGATCTCCGTCGAGACGTGTCCGCACTACCTGACGCTGCTCGCCGAGGAGATTCCCAACGGGGCGACCGCGTTCAAGTGCTGCCCGCCGATCCGTGAGGCGTCGAATCGGGAACTCCTGTGGCAGGGCCTGCTCGACGGCACCATCGACTGCATCGTCTCCGACCACTCACCGTCGACGATTGACCTGAAGGACGTCGAGAACGGCGACTTCGGTGTCGCATGGGGCGGTGTCGCGTCGTTGCAGCTCGGTCTGTCGTTGATTTGGACCGAAGCCAAGCGTCGCGGGGTGAAGCTCACGCAGGTGCTCGAGTGGATGGCGGCCAAGCCCGCCGAGCTCGCCGGCTTGAACAACAAGGGCAAGATTGCGCTGGGCTACGACGCCGACTTCGCGATCTTCGAGCCCGAGTCCGCACAGGTCGTCGACGTGCACAAGCTGCACCACAAGAACCCAATCAGCCCATACGACGGGCGTGCCCTCGCCGGTGTCGTGACCAGTACCTGGTTGCGTGGCAAGAAGATTGACTTCAAGACCGCGCAGGGCCGGATGCTGCGCCGCGGCGGCGTGTAGCGCGTCTCCCTTCGCTGCAACCCCATACCGGCGACCAGTGACAGACACGCCTGCCCGTCGTCTACCGGTAGTCGCGGTCAGCCCGCGCCCTGGCCGTTGACACGGCGGTCCAATCCCTCGATGAGCAGTTCCAGTCCGAAGGCGAACTCGCTCTCCAGCGACGCCGGGGACAAGTCGTGGACCGCTCGCGAAGCGGGAAGTTGATCAAGGTCAATCGACGCCCACACTTGGGCTGGGGCTTCCCCGTTGTAGGGCGAGGTGAGCTGGACGGCGAAGCCCAGCACATAGCGCGCCAAGGTCGACCAGGCCAGGATTGCCTGCGGTGCGGTGAAGCCCGAGTTCAAGAACAGCCCGAGGGTCTGCTCCCGGAGCGCGATCATGTTCGGTCCGCGCAGCGGCACGTTACCGACCATGAAGTGTGCAACTTCCGGGTGACGGCAAAGGACGTCGAACATGCGGCGAAGAATCGTCTCGCAGGCCTCCCGCCAATCACGCCCTTGCAGTTCTGCGTCATCGACGTGCGCCTCACCGACGACTGCGTCGACGACGCGGGCGATCAACTCCGGGCGGCCGGAGAAGTGCCGGTACAGGGTGGCAGTCCCGGAGTCCAAACGTTGCGCCAGAGTTCGCATCGAGAGTCCCTTGGCGCCCTGCTCGTCGAGGATCGCTGTGGCGGTGGCGATGATCCGGTCCAGCGGTACCGGAGGACGACCGCGGGACCGGGAAGGCGTAGCCATGGCTAGAGTATGCCCACTCGTGACGGCAACTCTCCGTCATCCACGCATCTGTCAGCGCCAGCACCGGAGTCCACGAGGTCGATCATTGCGGTCGCGACTTTCTGCGGGTCGCCTCGGCTCAGACGATGCTCGGTGAATAGTGTTGACCTTCCAGGGATTAATCATCCTAGGATGCGAATTGACCATGGTCTCGCGCCCCGGCAGCTCCTACGCTGTGAGTCCGAGGATGAAAGACGCCCCAGACGTCGACTGGGCATGTACGAAAACACCATTTCGATCGACGACCTCTTGGTTGCCTCCAGCGACGAGGAGCCCATCTAACTCCAGTCGCGCAGTACCGACTTCGAAGGTGGTTCACAGATGACCGCAACGTAACGGCCGCTAGTTTGAGCGAGTAATGGCCGAGCTTCGGATGTGGCCACGGAGCGCCGACGACATGGAGGAAACGTGCCGACCTATACGTGCTGGTCCAAGACCGGAGTAGTGGCGACGGAGGCTCGCGCACGAATCGCGGCCGCGCTCACGCGCATTCACTACGACGTTGCCGCCGGGCCGCGGTACTTCGTGCAGGTCATCTTCACCGAGCTCGATCCGGACTCGTTGTTCATAGGAGGTAAACCGGTCACCGCCGAACACGTGTGGATTCGCGCCGACATCCGCGCCGGGCGCACAGAGGAAACGAAGGCGGAATTGCTTCGGCAGATCGTTGCAGAGGTCGGCGACATCACGGGCGTTGTTGCCGAACATGTTTGGGTCTATCTCAACGACGTGCCCGGTCCCAACATTGCAGAGTACGGACGGCCGTTGCCCAATCCTGGGCAGGAAGACCGGTGGTTCGAGCAGCTTCCACGTGAGCTGCAAGAGCGGCTGAGAACCATTGCCGAATAGGGAACCCCCACGAGACCGCCAGGAGCATCGGTGACCAACGCCAACGTGAGCAAGCGGCCCACCAGTCTGGACTCCGTCCCATTGCACTACCGGGACGCGACGGCTCTTGCCGAGCAGATCGCGGGTGGGTTCATCTCCTCCCGTGACGTCGTTCAGGCCTACTTGGATCGCATCGAGGAAGTCAACCCGAAGATCAACGCAATCGTCACGTTGCGGGCCGACGCTGCACTGCGCGATGCCGACGATGCCGACCGGGCCGTCGCCGACGGTAGTGAAATCGGTCCGTTGCACGGGGTTCCGTTCACCGTCAAGGACGCCCTCGACACCGCCGGCCTCCGCACCCAGCGCGGTAGCAAGCTGTTCGCCGACTTCATCCCCGACTTCGACGCTACTGCGGTCGCGCGCTTCAAGTCCGCGGGCGGCATCCCGATTGCCAAGACCAATCTGCCCGAGTTCTCCTCGTGGTTTGAGACCGACAATCTCGTCACCGGCCGCACCAACAATCCTTGGCGCTTGGACCGGACCCCGGGTGGTTCCTCCGGTGGTGAGGCGGCGGCGCTCGCCGCGGGAATGTCGCCGATCGGCATCGGAAGCGACGTCGCGATCTCGGTGCGAGGCCCCGCCTCCCTCACCGGCGTCACCGCTCTCAAGGCGACTCACGGCCGAATTCCGTTCACCGGTCACTACCCGACGGCAACCTCTGCCTGGTGGCACGTCGGCCCGATGGCACGCACGGTGCGTGACGTCGCGTTGGGCTATCACATCCTCAGCGGGCCCGACGGCCGCGACGGCTACGCCGTTCACGACAGACTCACGAACGCGGCCTGTGCACGCATCCCCGGACAAAGCATCCGGGTCGGTTGGGTCTCCGAGGACGCGTTCGAGCCGGTCGACGCCGAGATCTCCGCTGCCGTCGCCGACGCCGCTGCGCGATTGGCAGATCTCGGCTGCAGCGTGGAGCGAGTCGCGGTGCCCTTCATCCGAGAGGCAGACGCCCTCACCACACTCATGACGCTCGTCAACGCCGAATTGGTTCCCCATTTCAAGGCCTTGGCCGCGGGTCACGAAGAGCTGCTGTCCCCCATCGGAATTGGCATCATCAAGACCGACGAGCCAACCTTGGACGACGTCCTGGCAGCGCGAAGGCGAATGGAGACACTTCGGTCCGCCTTCGCACGCTATTTCGGTCAGTTCGACCTCCTCCTCTGCCCGGTCACTCCGTTCACCGCACAGCCACACGGATTGGGTGAAGTTGCCGTCAACGGCACCACTGTGCCCGCCAGTCACGTCATGGACGCAACGTCAGTTTTCAATCTCACTGGCTTGCCGGCACTTTCGGTGCCCTACGGGTTCAGTTCCGACGAGCTTCCGATTGGTGTTCAACTCGTGTCGAGGTGGATCGACGAATCCACGGCTCTGCGACTCGGCGGGCTCCTCGAACGCAAGGGTGGACTTGGCGATCGTCGCCCTCCGATCGAAGGCTGACACGGAGAGGCGCCCTAAGCAGGCGTCGCCTCCTTGGCGATCAAGGTGACGAGAGAGAGATCCGGGCGCCCCTCGGGGTTGAGAATTACATACATCACGTCGAACAGACCACGCTTGGGGTGTCTGAAGGACTCGACGCCTTCGGTGAGGATCTTGACATCCTGTAGGGGCCACCACTCGCGGAACTCGGCGCTGTTGGCGTAGAGGTCGTCGACTAGTTCGTCGAAGGGCCCTTTGTCGATTGCTCTGGATCGTGCCATCCGGAAGGACTCCATGAATCCTCGGATTGTCGCTTCCCAGTTGACCATCCGGCGTCTATACGACTCGTCGAGAAAGAAGAGACGAAGTGCATTGCGTTGGTCCGATGCAGCCGAGCTGAAAATGGTTGGGAACATGTCCTCGCAAGCGGCGTTCCACGCGAGAATGTCCCAGCGACCATTGCGAATGTACGCAGGCACGGGATCGATCGCCGACACGAGCAAGTCCAGGCCGTCGGTTATGTCTTCGTCGGGCGGTTGTGGAGGAGCCAATTCGGAAGCGAGCGTGAACAGGTGAGTGATCTCGGCTCTGTCCAGGTGCAGTACTTCGCAGATTCGTCGAAGTGCCGAAGCTGAGGCGCGGATGTCGCGACCCTGTTCGAGCCAGGTGTACCAGCTGACACTCACACCCGCGAGCAACGCAACCTCCTCACGTCGCAATCCCAGCGTCCGGCGTCGCCCTGCGGGCAGCCCCACATCGTGTGGCTTCACGCGAGCACGCCGGCTCATCAAGAACGCGCCCAGTTCTCGTCGTCGGGCGGTTGACGGCGTCTTGTCGACCATGTTCGTCACCTTGGCTCAGTCTGCGTGTTCTCGCCGGGCACGTCTGAGCGCTTGTCGGGTGTGCGCAGCCGAGACACGAATTCGGCCAGGGCGCCGCCAATCTCGCGAGGACTGTCTTCTTGGACGTAATGCGATCCGGCCACGGTGATTTCGGTCTGATTCGGCCACGTGCGCACGTATTCGCGAACGCGCTCGTTCATGATGGCGCCAGGGACGGCGTTGACGAACAGCTTGGGCACCTCAGCCCGTTCGAGCCATTGGCTGTCCGCGGCTACCACCGCGACCACGTTCGCGGGCTCCCCATCGATGGGCAGGTCGCGGGGCCACGACAGCGTTGGCCGACGATCTTCGCCGGCATGCAGGAATGGTCGCCGATAGTGCCCCATCTCTGCGTCGCTGAGGCCACGCAGCACAGAACCAGGTAGGACGCCGTCGACGAATGCGTTCTGCTGCAGGATCAACTCCTCCCCCCCGGCGGACCGGAAACCTTGGAACAGTTGCCGACCGTCAGGTGGGAAGTCCGACCAGTGCAGCGGAGTGACGATTGACTCCATGTAGGCGATGCCTTGCACGCGGCTTCGATTGTGGTTGGCCCAGTCGAATCCAAGCGCCGAGCCCCAATCGTGCAGCACCAGGACTACCCGATCTCCCAGCTCCAGTGCGTCCCAGAGCTCGAACAAATAGCGTCGTTGTTCGGCAAAGTGATATCGATCCGGTCCGGACGGGGCGAGTTTGTCGGAGTCGCCCATCCCGATCAGATCGCACGCAATGAGACGTCCGTGACCGGCCAAGTGTGGCATCACATTTCGCCACAAATACGACGACGTGGGGTTGCCATGTTGGAGGACGATGGCATCCCCCTCACCTTCGTCGATGTAGGCCATGGTCTTTCCGGCGATGACACGGTGTTTCAATGGCGCAAAGGGCGTAGTGCCGATCATCGTGGCTCCACCTCGAGGTAGTTGGATGGTGAGAAACGTTCAGTCGGGCACAGCTACCCGTTGCTCGTCGCCGACGGACGCCGCACGTTGCGGAGGACCGCTTCGCGGATCGGTGTGTCTCCGGCGTTGAGTTCTAGGATCTGCTGGGTGATGCGTGCTTCGTGCAGGATCTCGACGAGGGTGTCGGCTACATCGGCTCGGGCAACTTCGTCGTGTATCTCGGCCGGGCCGAGCACTACCGTCCCTCGTCCGTCCTCGTCGGTGAGCGCCGCCGGACGTAAGATCACCCAGTCCAAATCGCTTCTGGAGAGCGCGACGTCGGCATGCTTCTTCACCCGGATGTAGTGCTCGAAACCCTCCCCCTCATCGCGTTCGCGCCACGCCTCTGGGAAGACCGACACCAAGGCGAAGCGCGACACCTTTGCCAGACCAGCAGCCGCGATCGCCTTGACGACGCCGTCGCCGTCGATCGCCGTGGTCGTCTGCATGTCGCCACCTCCAGCTCCGGCGGTGAACACGATGCTGTCGGTGGAGCCCATCAAACTCGCAAGATCTTCCGGGGATATCGTTGTCAGGTCACCGAGCTTCCCCTGGGCGCCGAGATTGGCAAGTTCGCCTTCTTGCTCGGTACGACGAATGAGCCCGGACACCTCGTCGCCGCGCTCGCGTAGCTTCTGCCCTACGAGCTTGCCTACGCCGCCGGTGATTCCGATGATGAAGATCTTCACGAGCTACTCCTGTTGGTGTGGTCGGGATTCGAATTCGACAGTGTCCGAGAATGTCTGAACGGTGTAGACGTCGTCCTGGTGGCGGTGCCGTGCTCTGGGGTTTAGATGCTGGGGTGCAGATCCCGGACTGGACTCACGGTTTCCAGTTGTGCCGCCAGATGCAGGATGGTGGATTCGGCTTGCCAGCTGGAGACCAGCTGGACGTTGATCGGCATGCCATCGACACTGGTGCCGTATCGGATGGTCAGCCCCGGTAGACCTGTCACGTTCAGAGGCACCGTGGAGCCTTGAAGGTAGGTGGCGTCCACGGTCTGACCGTTGATGACGAATTCGGTGACGCCATGCTTCTGTGCGGGGAGCGGCTGAGCGGGGATGACGAGAGCGTCGTACCGCTGGAAGTAGTCGGCGAAACCATCCCTGAGCCGTTCGGCGGCCTGTTCGGCTTCGATGTAGTCGGTCATGGACGTGTCGGGAAGCCCAAGCATCGTCCTGGCCATGGTGTAGATCTCGCTGTCTGGATGACCGGCCACCGCTTCCGCGAATGCTGGCTTCATCTCCATGACGTGAAGCTTGTTGAAGACATCCAGTGCGAAGTCGCGTTCCAGTGCTGGGATGCGAACCGGCTCGACGATGTTGCCGGTGTCGGTGAGTGCTTGGGCTGCTGCCTGCACCGTGGCGGCGACCTCGGGACTGATGGGGCCAAAGCCAGGTTCGACGAGCCAACCGACCCGTAGTGGACGCTGCGGTGAGGAACCCACGCCCGCGTCGAATTGCACAGTGCTCGAGGCGAAGCCGTCCTCCCCGTCGGGCCCGGTTAGCAGGG
Organism: Mycobacterium sp. Root135; assembly: GCF_001426545.1. Lineage (GTDB taxonomy): Bacteria > Actinomycetota > Actinomycetes > Mycobacteriales > Mycobacteriaceae > Mycobacterium. The sequence goes on from NZ_LMEZ01000001.1 coordinate 488,533, forward strand.
AATAGGCGAGCGCGACGTCACGCACACTGCGGGCCATTGGTCCGATGTGCCAGTTGCGGCGTGGAACCCGCGGCCACACCCCGGTCATGGGGATGCGGCCATGGGTGGGTTTGAGCGAGGTGATCCCGGTCTGTGCGGCCGGACCGCGCACCGAGATGGCCAGGTCAGTCCCCAGACCCAGTGGCGACAGCCCCGCTGCTACGGCCGCGGATTCTCCACCGCTTGATCCTCCCGGGGTTCGGTCAAGATCCCACGGGTTGTTCGTTCGACCGGTGAGCAGGTTGTCACTTTCGATCCAGTACGAGAACTCGGGGAGGTTGGTCTTCGCCAGCACGATGGCGCCCGCGCTCTTCATCCGCGCAACGCTGGTGGCATCGATCTCGGGCATGCGGCCCTTGAAGATTGGCGAACCGCGCTGTGTGAGGATCCCGGCCGTATCAATGGAATCCTTGACGGTGATGGGGACACCGTGCAGGGCTCCGAGCTGCTCGCCGGCGAGTATTGCTGCCTCGGCGGTCTTCGCGGATGCCAGCGCGCCCGGGGCGACGGTCACGATTGCGTTGATCTTGGGATTGACTGCGTCAATCCGATCGAGGTGGGCCTGCACGACCTCGACCGGCGACACCTCACGCATACGGATCAGTTCAGCGAGCTTCGTCGCATCCAAATAGAACAGTTCGGAACTCATCTGTTGCCTTCTTCCATATTTGAGTCGTCGATGAACGAGTCGTGCCGCCGGTGCGTGGGCTCAAGGAGCCGTCACGGAGCGCCAGACCCCGTTGGCTGATAACAGGTTTCGCACGAATTACTCCTGAATGCTCTCCGGGCGCAGTGGAGCATTGCGTTCGCCACCGCGAGTCGGATGTCATGCAGCTGGTTGAACATATCGGATACAGTGTTGTCATTAACCGCGAGAGCGTCAAGGTCCTTTCTGCTCAGCGGTCCAACGCGATTCGGGTTCGGAAGTGAATTCGGGGACGAGGTCAAGTGGTTTCGCTACCCATGAGACTGCGACCTTCAGCCCGCCCCGGTCAATGACCACCATGGCGCAACGGTGGCGCAACTTTGCACACCCGGACACGGTGCTTGCTCCCCATGTGCAATGTGTGTCGACCAGCACCGGGTGGCACTAAAGTCCGCCAACATGACCGCGAACGAACCTTCGTCGGACCCGGGGCGCCCCATCAGTGCGCCAGCGGTATCGGATGCCAAGCGCGCAGTCGATCTGCGCCACGTCCGGGCCGACGACTTTCGGTACCTCAGCGCGATCGCGCGAACCGGCACGCGTCGTTCCGCCGCATTGGACCTGGGAGTCGACCACACCACTGTTTCCCGTCGCATTCACGCCTTGGAGAAGACCCTCGACGTGCGTCTGATCGAGCGTGGCGCGGTGGGCTGGGAGCTCACCGACATCGGACGAGCGGTCGCCGACCGGGCCCGTGCGATCGAGGAGACCCTGCAGGAAGCCGTCGACGCTGCTGTCGGGGATTCGGGCAGCACGCTGAGAGGCAGAGTTCGAGTCACTGCTCCCGACGGCTTCGGCACGTTGATCGTCGCGCCGGCGTTGGCTCGTCTCAGAATGCTCCACAAGGATCTGTCCGTCGAACTTCTCACTGCCACAAGGCAGATGAACCTCCAGCAGTCTGGATTTGACGTGGCGATCGCCGTAGGCGCCACCGTCAACAGCCGGTTGGTGTCGGAAACCATCAGCACCTACTCGATGGGAATCTACGCCACCGCAGAGTACGTGGATCGCTATGGTGCACCGGCTTCGGTGGACGAGGTACGCAACCACCCCATCATCTTCTTCGTCGACTCGCTGCTTCAGGTCGGCGACCTTGATCTCGAGCGACACTTGCCTGGAGCGACAGCATCCTTCATGTCCACCAACATCTTTGCCCACGTGGAGGCCACCCGCGCTGGCGGCGGGATAGGGCTCTTGCCAGCCTTCATGGCCGGTCGGCATCCCGATTTGGTCCGACTCCTCCCCAAGGAGGTAGACGTCCGGCTCGTCTTCTCCCTGGCGGCTCGGCGCGAAAGCCTGACGAATCCGACAGTTCGCGCAGTCCGCGACGCGATCCACGCCGAAGCCGCCCGCAGGCAAGGCGAACTGCTGCCGCCCACCTGAGGACACGCGGCCGCGGAGCCGATGCTCGAGTCGGTTGCCGAACTCACCCCGTCGGTGTTCGTCAGCTCAGTCCGGTGCGGCCGTCTGCCCAGTAGGCGCGCTTTGATGCGGGGCGTGAGATCTGGTCGGGCCTTGAGGCTGCGGCGCACGGCATTGACGGTCGCCGCATCCCCCGTCACGACGAGGTCGAAGGATGAGCCGGATACGCCTTCAGCGGCCTGCGCGATGGCCTCCAGCAGTTCGCGTCGGTTAGCGGACTTGGCGACGATGGCGGCATTCTCGTTCGCTCCGAACGTGGCGAGCACAGCGGACACTGCGGCGGGATCGCTCGCCTCGTACAGGTACTTGGCTTCGGGGTTGAAGTGGTGCAGGGCGCAGGCCAAGCCGATGCTCGTCTCGTCTCCGACGAAGATGGTGTCGGCGACTGTGTCGGAGAGATCCAATGATCTGCTCGGGCCGAATACTTCGGCGTCAGCGCCGGCCCTCGCGTTGTCGAACCAGTGCACGGCCGGGCCGTCACCGTGGCGGTAGGCGATTAGGTCGGTGGTACCCGCGTCGAGATTCCAGCCGATCGGTGTGTAGGTGCGCATCGCGAGAGATCCGCGTCGGGGGCGCAGTTGCAGCTTGTCGCGTGGGGTCCATTTGGTGTGAGCGAACGCCTCGCCGCCCATGGTGACCTTCACGAATCTGGGGCTCAATTCCGTCACGTCGTCGATCGTTACGGATGTGAGCAGGACGTCTGCCGCGAAGTCAGACAGACGTGCGGGCAAGAGTGCCATAGCTTTTCCTTTCTTGGCGCCGCTGGACCGTGGGTCAGTCAGAGATCCAGGACGAGCCGCGGGGACAACGACCGTGAGACGCAGGCATACATGCGTCCTTCTGGTGCGCCAATGTCATCCCGGTGGTCGGGTTGCCCGTCGAGCACACCCACCTCGCAACTACCGCACACACCTTCGCGGCAGCCGGCGCTGAGCGGGTATCCCGCGTGCAGCAACGCATCCAGCAGCGAAGTGTCAGCAGCGACGTCAACGGCCTTTTGTGAATGCGCACAGAGCACCTGGAAATCCGCGTTGGGTGCGAAAGTCCTTGTTGCCGGCTGGAACCGTTCAACGTGTGTCATCCCCTCAGGGAACGCGTGTTCGACGTCGACCACCATGGATTCAGGTCCGCAGCAATAGACGGAGGTGTGTGAATCCAGGACGTCGGCGATCGCGACGAAGTCCGGTCGCCGGTCATGGTCGGTCTCGACGAGGATGACCTGCTCACCTTCGCCGTAGCGATCTACGAGATCGGTGGCAAATGGCATGGCCGCCCGGTTCCTTCCTACGTACAGCAGGGTTGCCGTAACGCCGGCTGCGGTGGCTGCCTGCATCATCGACAACATCGGCGTGACGCCAATCCCGCCCGCGAGAAACAGGTATGACGGAGCTGGATCGAGGCCGAAGTGGTTGCGCGGCAGCGATACATCCAGGTGTTGCCCCTGGTGCAAGAAGAGGTTGACGTACTCAGACCCGCCACGGCTTAGGGATTCGTGGCGTACGGCGATCCGGTAGTGCTCCTGATCGTCGAGGTCGCCGCACAGCGAATACTGCCGCGTGAGCCAATTCGGCAATTCGACGTCAACGTGCGCGCCGGCCTCCCACGGCGCGAGGGGGCCGGCGACTCCCTTGAGTGTCAGACTTACCACTCGGTCGGCAATGTAATCTATGTGCTCGATAACAGTGTGCTGCATGGTCGTTGATTCCTCGATCAGTACAAGGACCGGTAGGAACGCTCCTCCAAGTCATGTGTGATGGCTTCCCCTGGGACATCGAGATTCATTTGTGCGGCGATGATTTCGCCGAAGGAAGGCATCTGTTTGGCGAGGTCTTGGCTAGCGGGATCCCACACGCGTGAGCGGATCAGGGCGCGTCCGCAATGAAAATAGGCCTCGGCAACGTCGACGATGATCGCCAGCGAGGGTCGTTTGGCTTCGGTTCGCATCCGAACCAGCACGCTGGGTTCATCGGTGACATAGCCACGGCCGTTGATGCGCAGCGTCTCTCGCATGCCCGGAATGACAAGGAGAAGTCCTATCCCGTCGTTCTCGGCAAGATTGGTGAACGAATCAGCCAGCTTGTTACCCGGGCGGTCCGGAATCGCCAGCGTTCGCGTGTCCAGCACCTTGACGAAGCCCGGGTAATCGCCGCGGGGACTGCAATCGGCCCGGCCGGCCGCGTCGGCGGTCGCCATCATGGCGAGCGGTGAGTGCGCGATGAACCGGTGGTGGTGTTCGTCGAGGTGATCGAAGATCTTCGCCTGCGCCATCCCGTCGGGTTCACCGAGTACGCGCCGAATCTCCGGGAGGGTCACCTGCCGATATCGGTCCTTCGTGTGAGTCACGGAACCTCCTCCATCTCTTGCTCTCGACTCATGAGTACGCGGAATGCGAGTAGAAGTGCTCCGTCTCCACGACGGACCATTGCCATATGCCCAGCTAGAGGTAAATTATGGCTCCATTCATGGTGCCTCCGCTACTCGCTTTCGGGCAGTGTTGGGCCCTGTGTAGTCGCACGCCCGCTCTCTGCGCGTTCGGTGCCGACACCCCGTCGCCGTACGTCGTTCGTCGCTCGTTCTGTCACGCTTGCTCGCCTTTTCCGTCGATTGCGACACCTCAGTCGTGACGCGAGGACACCCGCGGTTGGGTTGTGTATCGCAACCACTGTGTCGCGAGCGGGTTTAGGCTGAGCCGTTCCAGCGCGGAGGATGGAGTAGTGACGGCCGAGCATCGATTGCAGCCACGCAAGCAGCCGCGCCAGCAGAGGTCCGAACGCACTCGCGACCAGATCCTCGAAGCAGCGGTGCACGTATTCACCCGATACGGCTACGCTCGCGGAACGACGAACCGAATCGCCGAGAGCGCCGGGATCTCGGTCGGATCGCTGTATCAGTACTACCCCAACAAAGACGCGATATTGATGGAACTCGCGGGCCGCCACCTCGATGCCGGTGTCGCAGCCACCGCGCAGCGTCTCGAGGCCGGAACGCTCACCTCACTCGAATCGGCCATGGAGGACATCGTCGCCAGGGCGATCGACAACCACCGCCAAGACCCAGAATTCCTTCGAATCCTCATGGACCAGGCGCCCCGTTCACGCGAGCTCATGGCGAAAGTGTCTGTGTTACAGCATGACTCAATTCGATCGATGCGCGAACTCCTGATGACGCAGCCTGAGGTTACGGTCGACGACAAAGACGCCGCGGCCCGCCTTGCCGTACTCACGATCGAGTCCGTGGTTCACCAGGCGATGGCTGCTCCGAGAACACTCGGCGCCGAGGTCTTGAGAGACGAGTTGGTCGCCATGCTGACGCGCTACCTGACCAGCGGCGTACCGCAGCCGCCGGTTCGATAGCCGTCAATCTTGGGATCGGTAGCTCCGCGAAGCGCACGGTCGGCGCGGTCCTGATGGCCGGTGTCGGCGTCCTGGAGCAACTACGAGTGGTGTCCCGGCGACCCAATCCCGCAGTCGGACAACCCATTGCCCTTCGAGGCGAACAGCTGCCACTTCTGGCACTACCAGTCGGTTCGCGACGGCGCCCCGACGCTCTACTGGATGGTCGAGGACATCCGGCCGAATCCGTACCCGCCGTTCGCCGTCATGTGCCCCTGAGTTCGTCCGTGGATCACTTCGCCTCGTACCGCAGCAGGACCGTGCCCCCGGGGAAGGTGCGATTCTCCAACATTCGCAACGAGATCCACGACGGCAGTGTCGGGAAGAACGGCGTACCGCCACCGATGGCAACGGGTGCGACCACGATTCGAAACTCGTCAACCAGTCCGGCCTGAACGATCGGTGCGGCCAGGTTCGCACCGGCCACCTCCAGCGTGCCGTCGATCTCGGCCTTCAGCTTCGTCACCACCTCGACCGGATCCCCATGTTCCAGCCGGGAGTTCCAGTCGACGGACTCAAGGGTGCGCGAGAATACGACCTTGGGCATGTCCCGCCAGATCTGCGCGAAGTCGACGATCAGCGGACCGGCGTCCGGGATCTCGTCGGCGGTCGGCCAGTATGCGGCCATCAACTCGTAGAGCCGCCGGCCGTAGAACGACAGAGCGGTCTCGCGCTCGAAGTCGTTCCAGTACTGATGCAATTCTTCGCTGGGATCGGACCAGTCGATGTTGCCTCGCGCGTCGGCGATGTAGCCGTCCACCGACACGTTGAAGCCGTAGATGAGTTTTCCCACTCAGAGCAGACTGCACCGAGGCGCCAAACTCATCGCGAAAATGCAGGGAGAACCTCATCGGTGAGCAGTTGCACCGACTGCCAGGCGTGTTCGACGGGCATGCCGCCGATCAGGGTGCTCGAAGCGCTCCGACGGCACGTTGTCCTATCTGAGGCTGTCCACTCGGCCGGTTCGGCAGAAACTCGCGGCGATCCCCGTGGATCCCGCGGCTCGCCGACAAGCCGGACGTCACCGTCCTGGACGGGCATCCGCACACCTTGACCTACCTGGCGACGGTCAACTGCGTGCTGACCAGGTCCTTGGGTGTCAGCCGATTCGGCGGGTCGGATCGCTCGACGCGGTGTACGAGTTTCACGGTATCGACACCGACGGCGGCCGCGATTCTGGGCGGGGACCCGTTCTCGAAGTCTCTATCACCGGCGATATCACTGCTCGAGTGATATCGCCGGCGATAACGAGTTCCAGACCGGGTGGGGCCCGACCCCCAGGGATGAGCCGTCGGCGACGCCGATCCCCCGTCGCTCGCCGACCGGTTCGGCCCATCGCACAGAACTGCATCTTGACCTCGGTCACGCCACGGGTACGGCATCATCGACGGGACGGTCGAATCCCATCGAAAGGCGCCATGCCAGAGCAAGGATCACCCGAACACGGCGACGTCGAGAACCTGGCCGACGCACTGCTGGCGGCCATCGAGGAAGGCGCCGAGGAGTCGTCCCCCGACCTGATCAGCGGCGCCGCCTTCGCATTCCGCCAGCTTGCCATCGAATTCGTCCGTCGCTACAACCGCCTCGAGGTCACCGCCGACGTCGGAACCTTGAGCGACCCGGTGCTGTTCGTGGCCAATCACGGGTTCGGTGGAATCTTCGACCTCAACGTCTTCGCCGTCGGCGCCACGTTCGAAGAGTTGAAGCTGGATCGCGACGTGACCATCTTGACCCATCAGGTGGCCTGGACACTGGGGGTCGGCCGCCTGATCGAGCCGCTCGGAGCGCGACCGGCGAGCACACAATCCGCGGAGGAGGCGTTCGAACGAGGCGAGCACGTCGCCGTGTTCCCCGGGGGCGACCTCGACGCCGCGAAGGCTTGGGATGAGCGCAACCAGGTCAAGTTCGGCGGGCGCAGTGGTTTCGCCCGCTTGGCAATCGACGCCGGTGTCCCCATCGTTCCGATCGTCACCGCAGGCGCCGGCGAGTCACTGTTCGTCATCTCCAGCGGGGAACGGTTGGCGAGGGCGATCCGCCTCGACAAACTGCTGCGGGTCAAGTCGGCGCCGGTCAGCATCTCGTTGCCGTGGGGCCTCAGCATCGGCGCCGTCGGCATGCTGCCCTACCTGCCGCTGCCCACCAAACTCGTCACGCGGGTGCTTCCGGCGATGCCGCCGACCGACGGTGAGGACGCCGCCGACTTCGCAGTACGGGTCGAGACGGCGATGCAGAATGCGCTGACGGACATGACCTCCAACCGGATCCCGCTGATCGGCTAGATCGCCAACACCACGCACAGCGCGGCCACTGCCACCCCTTGGAGCGTCGCGCGGGCGACGATGACGCGATCCCACTTCGCTTGCAGCGCACGTCCATTCGGCAGTCTTCGGCCTTCGTCTGCGGCCGCCGTCAGCTGTCGGTTGACCGGCGCGCTCACCCGGGCGTAGACGACGAGCCACACCACCAACAGGAACAGCGCAACACCGGACGCGGCGACCCGAAACCACTGCGCGTCGACGACGGCCAGCACCCCAGCCGCCGCGGTGGCCACGACGCCGAGGACTCCGGGCACGGGCATCCGCCGGTCGCCGTAGCGGTGCACGTTGCCCATGACCGCGACCAGCGCGTGGTCGTCGACCTTCGCGAGCGCCGGTCGCAGCACCATCGCGCAAAAGACGTCGGTGCCGTACACCACCGCGGTGGCAAGTATCCCGATCAGTGCCGCGGCCTGGGTCGCGTAGTCCACATCCATGCTAGCGACGCTAACCACGGCTCGACGCCATGTCAATAGCGACGCTAGCAACTATAGCGACGCTACAAGAATCGGGTCCCCGAGGGGTCGCGCCTACTCCTCCCCCAGCCCCATCAACTCGGTGACGCCGTGGTCCCGGCCGGCGGTGTAACCGCCGTCCACTGCGATCGCCTGACCGCTGACGAAGCTGGCGTCGGCAGACAGCAAAAATGCTGCGACGGAAGCGATCTCGTCGGCGCGTCCAAAGCGACGCAGCTTGTGCTCGTGGCGCAGGGACTCCCGGGGCCCTTCGAATCCGGGCATGCCCATCACCGAGTCGAACATCGGAGTTTGGATGAAGCCCGGGCAGATCACGTTGGCCCGGATACCGCTGGGCCCGTAGTCGATGGCGACGTTCTTGGTGAGCAGCACGACACCCCCCTTGGAGGCGTTGTAGGCGCTGCCACCCGCCGTGCCCTCCAGTCCTTCGATGCTTGCCAGGGTCACGACGGCGCCGCGCTCCCCGTCGACCCGCTCCTGAAGGACCATCTGGGTCAGAGCCGCGCGGGTCACGACGAAGGTGCCCTTGAGGTTGACGCCGATCACCCGGTCCCATTCTTCGTCGGGAAGCACGTGCACCGGACCGCCGCCTGCGACGCCCGCTGCGTGAACCACGCCGTCGAGGCGGCCAGCCACGGCGACAACGGTGGCGATCGCGGCACCGACCGCGGCGGCGTCGAGAACGTCGACGGTTTGGTACGTGCCGCGTCCGACCTCACCCGCCGACGCCTCGGGGTCGAGGTCGACGCCCACCACGTGAGCGCCCTCGTCCAGTAGCCGCTCGACCGTGGCCCTGCCGATCCCCGAGGCGGCCCCGGTCACCAGTACGCCCTTGCCCTCGAATCTGCTCATCACCCGTCCCGTCTCGCCGGTACTTCCTTAGGCGACATAATTACTCAAGCAAAGAGTGAGCGGGACCACTTTGCCGGTCATGGGCGCCGCACTCTTCATCACGGCGAAGGCGCCAACTGTTCATCGCATCGTGATCCGAGCAGGCCGCTTGCTGGCGATCATGACCGCCGACCTTCTGTACTCTCGACGCCAGGCCCGACCGTGTGCAGCGGCGGCCACCGCCGATTGGCGACGGCTCTACCACGACAGCAAAGATGTCCTGAACGAGCACAGATCGGTGACCACATGAGCGGCACGATGACCGGATCCGCCAAGCAAGCGCCCGTGGCCGACGACGACATCCCGGAGATCCTGCGGGGTGACGACGACCTCCCCCAGGTTCTCGCCGACACGGTCACCGAGATCCTGCACACTCCCCCGAGTGCCCGCGGCGCGATCCACCTCGTGTGTGCGGCAGTTGCGATCGTCGCCGGCGCCGCGCTGGTGCCGGCAGCCTGGCTCGTCGGGCGACCCAATGCGGGTCTGGCCACCCTCGTCTACTCGGCCTCGATCGTCGGGATGTTCAGCGTCAGCGCGGTCTACCACCGCGTCAAGTGGACCAGCCCGGCCGCGCTCAAGTGGATGAAGCGCGCCGACCACTCGATGATCTTCCTCTTCATCGCGGGCAGCTACACCCCGCTGGCGCTGCTCGCCATGCCGCCGGACACGGCCAAGCTGGTGCTCACCATCGTCTACTCGGGCGCCGCCGCCGGTGTCGCGTTGAAGATGTTCTGGCCGTCGGCACCCCGCTGGGTCGGCGTGCCGCTCTACCTACTCCTTGGCTACACCGCGATCTGGTTCGCGGGCGTCCTGCTCGACGGTGCGGGCCTGGCCGTCGTCGTCCTGCTCTGTGCCGGTGCCGCGCTCTACAACATCGGCGCGATCCTCTACGGCGTGCGGTGGCCGAACCCGTGGCCGAAGACGTTCGGCTATCACGAGTTCTTCCACGCCTTCACGGCGGCGGGTGCAGCCTGCCACTACATCGCGATCTGGCTGGTCGTCCTGTAGCCGAGCTACTTCAGAGGCAAACCGGTGATCGCCCTGGCCATCACCAGACGCTGAATCTCACTGGTGCCCTCGAAGATGGTGAAGATCTTCGCGTCACGGTGCATGCGCTCGACCGGATAATCGCGGGTGTATCCGTTGCCGCCGAGAATCTGAATGGCCTCGTCGGTGACGTAGACCGCGGTCTCGCTGGCGGCGAGCTTGGCCATCGATCCCTCGGCGTTGACGAACGGCTTGTCGTTGCGGGCCATCCAGCCTGCGCGCCAGACCAGCAACCGCGCGGTGTCGATCCTGGTCCTCATGTCGGCGAGCTTGAACGCGATCGCCTGGAAGTCGCCGATCTTGCGACCGAACTGTTCGCGCTCCTGGGCGTAGTCCAACGCATACTCGTAGGCCGCGCGGGCCACGCCCAACGCCATGGCGCCGACCGTCGGGCGGGTGCGCTCGAAGGTCTTCATCGCGGCCTGACCGGCTGAGCTCTTGCCCTCGCGAGCCCTGGCGATGCGCTCGTCGAACTTGTCCTTGCCGCCGATGATCAAACGGCCCGGAATGCGGACGTCGTCGAGCACGACCTCGGCGGTGTGGGACGCGCGGATGCCGTGCTTCTTGAACTTCTGTCCCTGGCTGAAGCCCTTCGTCCCCGGCGGAATGATGAACGTCGCCTGACCGCGCGACCCCAGTTCGGGATGAACCGACGCCACGACGATGTGGACGTTGGCGATCCCTCCGTTGGTGGCCCACGTCTTGGTGCCGTTGATCACCCACTCGTCGTTGGCCTCGTCGTACCGGGCCCGGGTGATGATGGCCGACACGTCCGAGCCGGCACCCGGCTCCGACGCGCAGAAGGACGCGAGAAGCGGTTCGTCGACCGTGCCGAACATTTGGGGCAGCCACTCCCCGAGCTGGTCGGGTGTTCCGGTCGCGGCCAGCGACGCTGCGGCGAGCCCGGTACCCAGGATCGACAGGCCGATGCCCGCGTCACCCCAGAACATCTCCTCGAAGACCGTGAGTAGACCGAGTCCGCTCGGCTCGGCGGCCTGGGTCGCGAACAGCTCCACGGAGTAGAGGCCGATCTTGGCGGCCTCCTGGATGATCGGCCACGGCGTCTCTTCGCGCTCGTCCCATTCCGCCGCCGCGGGCCTGACGACCTTCTCGGCGAAGTCGTGAACCCAGTCCCGGACTTCGATTACGTCGTCGGACAACTCGAGCGAAAACGTCATGTGGCTGTTCCTCCCGGCGGAATCAACCGCGCGTCGGTGGCGGACATGGGTGGCGACCGCGGCACCCGATCAGTGAACGACTGTACGCATCGAACTTACCGGGCATCTAGTTACCCCGGCGAGAACGCCTGCCGATCCGACGCGACCGTTCAGTCGCCGCCGTCACGTCGTCTGACGCGCAAGACGAACGCGGACAACGCAAGAACGAGGACGACGCCACCGAGGACGCCGATCTCGACGATCGCGCGGGAGAACTCCGGCCCCTTCTCCAGCAGCGTCGCCGCCTCGACCGACAGCACGACGATCTCCTTGATGCCGGCCAGGATGCCCACGATCAGGAACGGTTCGGCGACGATCTCGTGCGAACGCAGGCACGCTCGGACCGCGTAGAGCAGCTCGACGAAGATGAACAGCAGCAGCAAACCGTCGAGGACCTCGAGCATGAGCGTCGAGGCGGGGGTGTTGCGCAGCCGCAGCATGGTGTTGAACTGCGCGACGAGCAGCGCCACCGAACCGAACGCCAAGACGACGGCGATGGACCAGTACACGGCATCTTCGACGAAGCTCAGCACACGGTCGGCAAGGCGCTGCCGGTCTTCTTCGTCTTCCTCGACGTCCTCGTCGACGTCGTCGCTCTTGGGCATCGTCGGCTTAGCGGTTCAGCCACCAGATGCGGCTCGACAGCGCGGTCGCGAACGTGCACCACAGCGGATAGGGCCACAGCGCCCTCGCCGGTGCTCCGTTGACGCGGACCGCGCGCCGAGTCAGGTCGGCACTGCTGACGGCGAGAGCGCCTGCCAACACCGCCGACGGGCCGAGCTGGCGGCGGTTGAAGAACAGCCACGACCAGCTGCCGTTCAGCACGAGATTGAGCGCGAGGAGCCTCGTGAACGTCCTGGCCTCCTGCTGGGCGCCTCGTTCGCCGAGTTCGTCGATGGTGGCGGCCGAGACCACCGCGACGTCGGCGTAGAGCAGCGGCCACACGATCGGAAAGGCTTGTCGCGGCGGCTGAAAGCTGGGCTTGCGCAGCGTCTGGTACCAGTTCGACTGAACCGCCGGACCGGTGGCGAGACCGCCGAGCACGGCGGTGGCCGCGGCGGCACCGGCGGTCTTGGCAAGGGTGAGCGCGCGCATGCGACTCCTTTCGACCACTCGAACGTACCCGGCGAGGGGGGCCTCACAAGCGGATTCGCCGTCGTAGCAATCTCGCGCTGCGGAATCCGGTTGTCTGAATGTAAATTCGTTGCGGAATCGCTTGCGAAGGGCTCCAAGATCGGCGATGGTTTACCCACAGTGCACGGGCCGAGCGGTCTCCTCCTCGAGGGTCCGCTCGTCGTGCCGACAACCAGGGAGGTCGTCCTGAGCGGCACACACGGCACCGCCGTCGACAGCACCACGGGAGAGGGCGCGGTCCCCCTCGAGGCCGGCCAGCCGGTCATCGAGATCGACCATGTGACGAAACGCTTCGACGACTACCTCGCCGTGGCAGACGCCGACTTCTCCATCGCCTCCGGAGAGTTCTTCTCCATGCTGGGTCCGTCGGGCTGCGGCAAGACGACGACGCTGCGGATGATCGCGGGCTTCGAGACGCCGACCGAGGGGGCGATCCGCCTCGAGGGCGTCGACGTGTCGTCGGTGTCCCCACACAAGCGCAACGTCAACACGGTGTTCCAGCACTACGCGCTGTTTCCGCACATGACGGTGTGGGACAACGTGGCCTACGGTCCGCGGAGCAAGAAGATCGACAAGACTCTGGGCAAGGGCGAGGTCAAGCGCCGGGTCGACGAGCTCCTCGAGATCGTCCGGCTCACCGACTTCGCCAAGCGCAAGCCCGCGCAACTCTCGGGCGGACAGCAGCAACGCGTCGCGCTCGCCAGGGCGCTGGTGAACTACCCGAGCGCACTGCTGCTCGACGAACCGCTCGGCGCACTGGATCTGAAGCTGCGCCATGCCATGCAATTCGAGCTCAAGCGCATTCAGCGCGAGGTCGGCATCACGTTCGTCTACGTGACCCACGACCAAGAGGAAGCGCTCACGATGAGCGACCGCATCGCGGTCATGAATTCGGGCAACGTCGAACAGATCGGCAGCCCGACCGAGATCTACGACCGTCCCGCAACGGTTTTCGTGGCCAGCTTCATCGGCCAGGCGAACCTGTGGCCGGGCAAACAGATCCGCATGGACGGCAACCTCGCCGAACTCTCGGTCTTGGGTACGACGTTGCGCGCCAGGCCGGGCGACACCGCCATCGAGGCGGGCGGGCACGCCACCCTGATGGTGCGACCCGAGCGGGTCCGCGTCTCGGTCGACCCACCCGAGGGCGACGTCGCCACGGTGTCCGCCACCGTGACGGACCTGACGTTCCAGGGTCCGGTGGTCCGCCTGTCCATGGACGCCCCCGACGGCTCACCGATCGTCGCGCACGTCGGAACCGAGCAGAACCTTCCCCTGCTGAGGCCGGGCGACCGCGTGCACGTCGCGTGGGCACCTGACGCCTCACTGGTCCTTCCGGCCGCCGACATTCCGACGACCGAGGACTTGGAGGAGATGTTCGACGCTCCTCCCGAGCCCTGACGATCCCCTCGACGACCCCCCCTCTGTCGAACCACCCGAAAGGCACCTCCATGGCGAACGAGATCGATCCCAGGACGATGGCGCGGCTCGCCGCGTCACGCACCTCACGTCGACGCTTCATCGGGGGCGGCGCCGCCGCGGCAGCCGCACTAGGCCTTGGCGGATCGTTCCTCGCCGCGTGCGGTTCCAGCAGCACGACGAGTTCCAGCAGCTCGTCGTCCGCACCGCCGGATGACGGAAAGCCGGCGAGCGGCGACCTGCGCATCTCCAACTGGCCGTTGTACATGGCCGACGGCTTCGTCGCCGACTTCCAGAAGGCGAGCGGTCTGACCGTCGACTACAAGGAAGACTTCAACGACAACGAGCAGTGGTTCGCCAAGAACAAGGAGCCGCTGTCGCGTAAGCAGGACATCGGCGCAGACCTCGTGGTGCCCACCCAGTTCATGGCCCTGCGTCTCAAGCAACTGGGCTGGCTCAACGAGATCAGTGACACCCGGGTGCCCAACCGCAAGAACCTCCGGCCGGACCTGCTCAACGACAAGTCCGACCCGGGTCGCAAGTTCACCGCCCCGTACATGAGCGGCATGGTTGGCCTGGCCTACAACAAGGCGGCGACGGGCCGCGAGATCACGAAGATCGACGACCTGTGGGACCCCAAGTTCAAGGGCAAGGTCAGCCTGTTCACCGACATGCAGGACGGCCTCGGCATGATCATGACGTCGCAGGGCGGCAACGTCGCCGACCCGAGCATGGACTCCGTGCAGAAGGCCGTCGACCTCGTCAAGGAGCAGAAGGACAAGGGCCAGATCCGTCGGTTCACCGGCAACGACTACGCCGACGACCTGGCCGCGGGCAACATCGCCATCGCCCAGGCCTACTCCGGCGACGTCGTGCAGCTGCAGGCGGACAATCCGGATCTCGAATTCATCATTCCCGAGTCCGGTGGCGACTGGTTCATCGACACGATGACCATTCCGTACACCACGCAGAACCAGCACGCGGCCGAGGCGTGGATCGACTACGTGTACGACCGGGCGAATTACGCCAAGCTCGTGGCGTTCGTCCAGTACGTGCCGGTGCTGTCGGACATGACCGACGAGCTCAACAAGATCGACCCGAAGATCGCGGCCAACAAGCTCATCAACCCTCCCCAGGACTTCCAGGACAAGTTGCACACCTGGGCCGCGCTCACCGATGAGCAGACCCAGCAGTTCAACACCGCGTACGCCGCCGTCACCGGCGGCTAGGCGCCGGGCCCACACATGGCAGGAGTAGCCAGCAGTAGTCGCCAGCGCAGCAAGATCGCGCCGTACCTCATGATCCTTCCCGGACTGGCGTACCTGGCGATCTTCTTCGTAGTGCCGTTCTGGTCGTTGTTCCGGACGTCGTTGTCGACCATGGGCGGCTCGATCTACCTGCCGCAGTTGACCTTTGCGTGGAACTTCGGCAACTACGCCCATGCCTTGTCGACGTACCAAGACCAGATCGTGCGGTCGCTGCTGTACGCCTTCACCGCGACCGTGGTCTCGCTGGCGATTTCCTATCCGCTGGCGTATGTCATCGCGTTCAAGTCGGGTCGCTACAAGAACCTGCTGTTGGGTCTGGTGGTCCTGCCCTTCTTCGTGACGTTCCTGGTGCGAACCCTGGCGTGGAAGACGATCCTGGCCGACGACGGCGTCGTGGTGCAGACGCTGAACACGATTGGGCTGCTGCCCCCCGACGGACGGCTGCTGTCCACCAGTTGGGCCGTCATCGGCGGCCTGATCTACAACTCGATGACGTTCATGATCCTGCCGCTGTACGTCAGCCTCGAGAAGATCGATCCGCGGCTGCTCGAAGCGTCGAGGGATCTGTATTCGTCGAGCTTCCGCGCGTTCACCAAGATCGTCTTCCCGCTGTCGGTGCCCGGCGTGCTCGCGGGCAGCCTGCTGGTCTTCATCCCCGCCATGGGCGACTTCATCAACGCCGACTATTTGGGCAGCACGCAGACGACCATGATCGGCAACGTGATTCAGAAGCAGTTCCTGGTGGTCAAGGATTATCCCGGCGCCGCTGCACTGAGCTTCCTTCTGATGGCGATGATCCTGGCCGGCGTGCTGTCCTACACGCGGGCCCTCGGTACGGAGAACCTGGTATGACGATCCAAGAGGGCGCGGCGGTCGTCGACTTGATCGACCGGCCGCGTCGGCCGAAGCGCTCGCTACGAGGGACGGGCAAGCTGGGCGACGTCGCCCTGAAGGTGATCGCAGGGCTCGTGCTGCTCTACATCTTCGTGCCGATCTTCGTGATCGTGCTGTTCTCGTTCAACAAGCCGGCGGGCAAGTTCAACTACACGTGGCAAGGCTTCACGCTCGAGAACTGGGCAGACCCCTTCAAGTATCCGGCGTTGGCCGAGGCCTTGAAGATGAGCATCGAGGTGGCGGCGTTGTCCACCCTGATCGCGTTGGTCCTGGGCACGTTCCTCGCAATTGCCTTGGTGCGTCAGCGGTTTCGAGGAAGCGGCGCGGTTGACACCTTTCTGGTGCTGCCGCTGACGGCACCCGAGGTGGTCATGGGCGCCTCACTGCTGACCCTCTTCCTCGACCTCGGGTGGGCGACCGGTTTCACGACCATCCTCATCGCCCACGTGGCGTTTGAGATCAGCTTCGTGGCGATGACGGTGCGCGCCCGGGTCAGGGGGTTCGACTGGACTCTCGAGGATGCCTCGATGGACCTGGGCGCCAGCCCCACCCGAACCTTCTTCAAGGTGACGTTGCCCCTGATCGTGCCCGGCATCGTCGCCGCCGCGATGCTGTCGTTCGCGTTGTCGCTGGACGACTTCATCGTCACCTACTTCGTGAGTGGGTCCACGGTCACCTATCCGCTGTTCGTCAACGCCGCGACGAAGGCGGCGGTGCCTCCGCAGATCGACGTCCTCGCGACCGCGATCCTGGTGATCAGCCTGGTGCTGCTGATGTTCGGGACGCTATACCGCCGCAAGCGAATCGACCTCTAGGCCACGAGTTCGGCGGTGCCATGGCGGAGGGCGCCGGTCCTCGGTCGGTGGGTGGACAGCGCGCTGCGGGTGCGTGCCGAAAGGCGGCGTTCCGCTGCCGGCTGTCCGTGGCGGTGGATTCGTGCCATCTCGACGACGATCGAGGCGACTTGGGCAGGTTCGCCGTGGACCGTGAAGGTCCTTCTGTCCCACCACATCATCTTCGTTTCGTATCGTTCGTCTGGGTAGGGCGTCGCGGGAATGGGCGCGACGACACCGCCGGTCGACCGCCACCGCTCGAGGGTGTGCGCCGCGGAGGTGGCCATGTAGTAGTCCACGCCGAGAAGCGCAGTCAGATGAAAGCCGCTGCGAGCATGCAACTTTGGTCGGTGCGGATTGCGGGCTCCATCGCTGCGCATCCAGGCGGCCTTCATCTCGATGACACCGAAGGGGATGCGTTCCGCAAGCATTCTGCGGACGTCTGACTCCCCCGGCTGGTTCTGCCACTCCACGACGGCATGAGAGTCCTCGGGTGCGGTCAGCGCGCCCTTCGTCCTGACCCCGCCGATGACGCCTCCGTCGACGTCGGTCATCACCCAAAACAGGGCGGTGTCGGCCGCGCAGCGGGCGGTGTCTCCGTCGAGTGCGTCGCTGACGCCGAACTTGGCGTAACTCGCCACGGCGCCGCGGTGGTACTCGGCGAACAGGTCGGGTGCCGCCGCCGGTTCGGCGATGGTGACCGCGCATTCGGCCGCCGGATCCCACCACGACATGGAGCCACCGAGTATTACTTGGCTAGGTTTCGTGTATTCCAACGTCGTCATGACTCCGCCTTCGTCGTTTGATGGACCGACTAGGGCAATATAATACGTTTGTTCTTGAAGTGTCTCTACCTGGCACTTGCGTAATTATTGACGTATCCAGCAAATGGATTGCCGGCATATAAACATCGTTTTGCACCCAGTAGCCAATGGCACTCGCCTTTCAGCCCGGGATGCGCACCGACCATGCGCGGATCGGCTTTACGTGGTTGACGCGGTGGTTGCTCGTAGGCGCGTCATCGCCGGGGTGGCGTAGCTGACGAGCCACGGCGACCGTCTCGCGGTCCGTGTGGCGTGTCGCGGAAGGGTCGTAAATCGACGTCAGGTGACGTCGACGAGGACGGGAGGTCGGGCGCCGGACCTGGCGGCCCCGATGCCGGCGGCGACGACCAGGCAGATGCCGACGACGCCCGCACCGTCGGGCGCCTGCGACAGCACCACGAAGCCGATGAGCATCGCGAACGCCGGCTCGATACTCATCAGGGTTCCAAACGACGCCGTCGTCAGCCGACGCAGCGCCATCATCTCCAAGGTGAAGGGAACCACCGGCAGCAGAATGGCGAGACCGATTCCGAACAGCAGGATTTCGGGCGTGATGCGCGGAATCACTGATGCGCCCACGACGAGGCTGGAGAAGATCGCCGCGACGCCCATCGACACCGCCAGCCCGTTGATTCCCTCCACCCCGTCGCCGACGCGCTGCGTGAGCAAGATGTAGCAGCCCCAGCAGACCGCCGCACCCAACGCGTATGCGACGCCAACCAGGTCGACGGCACCGGCCCATGGCTGAGTCAGCAAGGCAACGCCGACGGCCGCGAGGCCGGGCCATACGAAGCGGTTCTTGCCCCTGCCCTGGGCCACGGCGACACCGAGGGGGCCGAGAAACTCCAATGCGCTGGCCGTACCCAACGGAATCCGTGCGATGGACGCCATGAACAGCAGGGTGACCGCCGCGGTCACCACTCCGAGGATGACGCACGTGAGGAAGGTCGTCCTCGTGAAGGCCGACGGCCGCGGGCGGACGACGACCAGCAGCAGCACCCCGGCCCACGTCAGCCGCAACCACGCCGCACCCTCGACGCCGACCTGGTCGATCAGTCCCAGCGACAACGCCAGCCCGGCTTGAACGCACAGCATCGCCCCCGACGCCATCAGCACGCCCGTGCGGGTCTGGTTCATGCCCATGACTGCATTGAAGGGCACGACCACCGTTCGCGTCCACGTGATAAATCCCGACACATCGTTCGGGAAAGTCAAACGATCAGATCCGGGAGCTCACGGGCTAGAGATTCTCCTCCACCGAGATGGTGACGTCCGAGAAGTCGATCTGCGCCGCCGGGTTGCTCACCGCGGTGACGACGCCCGTCCCAAACGCTCCGACACGGTCGTAGAGGGTCGCCGATCCCGTGCTGATGCCGTCGGCCGTCCAGTGTGAGTCGGCCTGCAGGTAGATCCACTCGTCGACCGGCAGGCGGGCCAACGCCACGGTGAGGTCGCCGTTGATGTAGCCGATGCCCGCCGTGCCGAGGTTGGTGACCAGGCTGGTGCCCTCCGCGGCGCAGACCGTGTTGACCAGCGGGGAGTTGGTCACTCCCTCGACCACGTCGACGGCGCGGTTCCGGAATCGCTTCCGCGAGGCGTTTTGGTGATCCGCGATGTGGGGGCTCCAGCCGCCGACGTCGCTGCCCATCGTCAGATGGCTCGACTCGCCGACCTCGCCCGGCGTCGGCAGGTCCATCGTCGCCGACCATTCCTCGCCCCGTGGCACCGACGAGCGGCGGTACTGGACCAGGATGGCTCTCGCCACCACGACCCCGTCCTGGACGAGCTCGCATTCGGAGTTGCGCACCCGCCTGCCGTCACGGACCAGCCGTGCCGTGGCGGTGGTGGGTACTGCTCGAGCGGCCTTGAAGAGGTCGACCGTGAGGCGCGCTGGCATGAACTCGTCGAGACCAAACCGTTCCTCGATGGTGCGCGCCGCCAGCCCGACCAGGGCCGGCCCGTTGAGATGATCTGGACCCCAACGACTTCGGGCATTGTCCGTAGGTAGAAACGTGTCCGCCGACGTGTGGACGAAGTGGGCAGGACGCGCGGTCATTCTCGAATCGTCGCACGGGGCGGACAATGCCACCGAGAATGCCAACGTGGACACCCGCCGACTACAGCTCCTGCTCGCCCTGTCACGCCTCGGCTCCATGCGCGCGGTCGCGGAGGCCCATCACCTCACCACCTCGACGGTGTCACAACAAATCGCAGCGCTCGCCAGGGACGCGGGCGTCGACCTCGTCGAGCCGGCAGGACGACGCGTGCGTCTGACGCCCGCCGGCCGCCGGCTGTCGGACCATGCGGTCACCATCCTCGCCGCCGTCGACGCCGCGCGACTCGACCTCGACCCGGATGCCGAACCCGCCGGGACCCTGCGCGTCGGTGGATTCGCGACCGGAATCCGGGTGTCCCTGCTTCCGGTTCTGGCCGATCTCGCCGTCAGCCATCCGCACGTCGACGCGATCGTCAGTGAGTACGAGCCCGTCGAGGCGTTCCGGTTGCTCGTCGACGACGACTTGGATCTGGCTCTCGTCTACGACTACAACCTGGCGCCGGCCTCCCCGAACCCCGCACTGGACACGGTGGCGCTGTGGTCGACGCCGTGGGGTCTCGGCGTGCGGACCGACGCGACGGCCGGTGACACCGCCGACCTGCGGGACTACGCCGACGACGCGTGGATCGTCAACTCCCGCAACACCGCCGACGAAGACGCGGTGCGCACGTTGGCGGCGCTGACCGGCTTCACCCCGCGCATCGCCCACCAGATCGACAGCCTCGACCTCGTCGAAGACCTCATCCTCGCCGGCTACGGCGTTGGTCTGCTGCCGTTGAACCGGCCAGCCCGTCACGGCGTCTCGGTGCTGCGGCTTGCCGAGCCCGCCGTCCTCATGACGGCATACGCCGCGACGCGGCGGGGTCGCGAGAGCTGGGCGCCGCTGCGCCTCCTGCTGGACGGTCTGCGTCCCTCCTCGGACGAGCAACGCGACTGGCCCCGACCCCCCTGCTAGCCGGTAGCGGCCGTAGCCGCTAGCGGTGGTCGGTTTCTGGTGGTCAGCGCCGATGTGGCGACGTCGCCGACACGGGAGTCTGAATGCACTCACCCAGGACCGTCCGAAAGGCTCGACCATGACGAACCACCAGATGCGCATCCTCGCCGCCACCTTCGCCTCCGCGGCGGCGGTCCTCGGTCCGCAAGCCGCCGGGCTGGCCCAGGCCGACACGAACCCGGCCTGCTCGGCCGTCGAGGTCGTCTTCGCACGGGGCACCTTCGAGGCGCCCGGCATTGGCGACACCGGTCAGGCGTTCGTCGACTCACTCAACGCCAAGCTCGGTCAGCCCGTCGGGGTCTACGCGGTCGACTATCCCGCCTCGCTGGACTTCCAGGCCGCCGCCAACGGGGTCGCCGACGCCAGCCGTGAGGTCCAGTCGATCGCCACCAGCTGCCCCAACACCAAGATCGTCCTCGGCGGCTACTCGCAGGGGGCGGCCGTCGCCGCCTACACCACCGCCAGTTCGATCCCGGCCGGCTTCACCCTGCCCGCGGACATCACCGGGCCGATGCCGGCGTCGGTCGCCTCGCACGTCGCCGCCGTGGCACTGTTCGGCACGCCCGACCCGTGGTTCCTGAACCTGGTCGACCACAGCGCCCCACCCATCGCGATCGGGGACGCGTACGTGAACAAGACCGTCCAGGAGTGCAACCAGGGCGACCCGGTGTGTTCCCCCGGCGGCCTCGACCGCTCGGCGCACAGCGCATACAAGAACAACGGGACGACCGATCAGGCCGCGGCCTTCGTCGTCAGCCAACTGTCGTCGTCGACGGTTTCGCAGACGGCTCGCGACTCAGCGTGACGGTGCCCCGGCCCGGGTCAGCGTTGTCCCAGCGTCAACGCCTGCGCGGACCGGTAGCGCTCGATCACGTCGGGGGTGGGGTCGGCGGTGAACGACGACGTGGCGCCGAGGCTCCAGGCCGGTGGCTCGTCGGCGCCGGAGACCGTCCACGCGGCTTGCCTCGCCGCACCGAGCGCGACGTATTCCGCCGGCGGGGGAACGTGAACCGGCACCCCGAGGATCGCCGGAGCGATGCGGCGGACGGCCTCCGAGCGAGCACCTCCGCCCACCAGGATCACCCGGCCGGCGTCGACGCCCTGACGTGAGATCTTCTCGACACAGAACTGAATAGAGGCAAGAAGGCCCTCGACGGCGGCACGGGCAACGTTGGGCGGCAAGAGGTTTCGAGTCGTCACCCCGTGCAATGCGCCTGCCGCGTCCGGCAGGTTCGGTGAGCGCTCACCGTCGAAGTACGGCACCAGCGTCAACCCCTCCGCGCCGGGCGGCGCGGACAGAGCGAGCCGATCGAACTCGTCGAAGTCGACGCCGAGCATCTTGGCGACCGCCGCCAGCACGGGCGCGCCGTTGAGCGTGCACACCAGGGGCAATTGCCGCCCCGTGGCATCGGCGAAGCCCGCCACCAGCCCTTCGGCGTCGTGCGATGCGGCGTCACCCACCGCGCTCACCACGCCCGAGGTGCCAAGCGAGACGACGCAATCCCCTGGGCCGACGCCAAGGCCCAGGGCCGCGGCGGCGTTGTCGCCGGCGCCCGGACCGAGGATCGCCCCGGTGGTGGTGCGGCCCGAGGCCTCCGCCGGACCGACGACGGGCGGCACGATCGGACGACGTCCGCGCATCGCCAGCTCGAGTAGATCCGGTTGGTAGGTACTGTCCTCAGCCGCGAAGTACCCGGTACCGCTGGCGTCGCTGCGATCGGTACGGATGTCGGCGACGTCGGTCGAGCCCGACAGCCGCCACGTCAGCCAGTCGTGCGGAAGGCAGACCGCCGCGGTCGCGTCGGCATTCTTCGGTTCGTTGTCGGCCAGCCACCGCAGTTTGGTCGCGGTGATCGCCGCGACCGGCACCACGCCGATCCGCGCCGCCCATTCGGCCGCCCCGCCGAGCTCGTCGACCAACGCGACCGCCGCACCGCTGGATCGGGTGTCGTTCCACAGCAACGCATCTCGAACGATGTTGCCCGCGGCGTCGAGACAGACCATGCCGTGCTGCTGGGCGCCGACCGACACCGCGGCTACGTCATCCAACCCACCTGCGGCCGCGGCGGCGTCTGCGAGTGCAGCCCACCAAGCGGCCGGGTCGACCTCGGTGCCCCCGGGGTGCGGTGCCGAACCCGAGCGCACCGTGTCACCGGTGTCGGCGTCGCAGATCACGACCTTGCACGATTGGGTGGACGAGTCGATTCCCGCGACGAGGGCCACGCCGACCTCCTTCGGTTCTTGGAATCCCCACCCTAATGCGACGGTGTTCGAGCGACTTGCCCTTCGGCGCGTTATGGGTTTGCGACCGGCCCCCTCGGGGAATAATGCGCGCATGTTGATCCGACGAATAGCGCGTCCCATGCTGGCCACCACCTTCATCACCCGTGGCGTGGACGCTCTCCGCAGCCCGAAACCAGCCGCCGACGCCGCGCGACCCACCCTCGAAGGTCTCAGCAAGCTCCCGGATCCGGTCGGCCCGAACGTGCCGACGAACGCCGAGACCGTCGCCAAGGTGACCGCAGGCGTTCAGATCGGGGCAGGCCTGCTGCTCGCCGCGGGCAAGCTGCCCCGCCTGTCCTCGGCCGCACTCGCCGTCAGCGTCGTCCCCGGCAGCCTCGGCAGCCACGCATTCTGGAACGAGACCGATCCCACGCGCAAGGCGGCCGAGCGCAAGGCGCTGTTCGCCGACGTCGGCCTCATCGGTGGCCTCATCATCGCCTCGGTCGACACCGAGGGCCGTCCCTCGCTGGGCTGGCGCGGCCGACGTGCCGCCCGCAAGGTGGGCGAGCGGGTCACCGGTGTCCTGCCGAGCGGGTCCGACACCCCGAACGCCCTGATCGACAGCGAGCTCGTCGACAAGTGGGGCGAGAATCTGCAATCCGGTCTGCACGTGGGCGCCGAGCGCGGACGCGAGCTGGCGCATGTCGCCTACGAGCGTGGGTCGGAGCTCGCCGACGTCGCGCTGGAGCGCGGCTCCGAGCTGGCCGACGTGGCGCGCGATCGAGCACCCAAGCTCGCCAAGAAGGCACGTAAGCGCGGTCTCGAGCTCGCCGAGCTGACCCAGGATCGCAGCACCGAGTTGGCCGACGTTGCGCAGAAGCGCGGCGCCAAGCTGGTCGACGTCGCCCGCGACCGTGCGCCGGAACTGGTTGACGCAGCCCGGGACCGCGGCGCGGAACTGGCCGCCCTGGCCCAGGATCGCAGCAACGAATTCGCGTCGTTGAGTCGCAAGCAGGCCAAGCAGACCCGCAAGGATCTCAAGCGCGCCCAGAAGGAACTCGAGAAGCGCGTTCGCTAGACACGCAAACCACGACGGCTAGACCGCTCACCGAGAGCACCGTCTCCATGATCGACCAGGTCTTGATGGTCTGGCCGACGGTGAGCCGGAAGTACTGGTTGACCAACCAGAAGCCGGCGTCGTTCACGTGGGAGAAGAACAGCGAGCCGGCGCCGACGGCGAGCACCACCAACGACACCTCGCCGGTCGGCAGGTCGGCGACGAGCGGGACGATGAGCGACGACGCGGTGATCGTGGCGACCGTGGCCGAACCCGTGGCCAGCCGGATCAGCACCGCGATGAGCCAGGCCAGGATGAGCACCGAGATGTTCGCGCCCTCTGCCCAGCGGGCGAGCAGGGTGCCGATGCCGGTGTCGACGAGCACCTGCTTGAAACCGCCGCCGGCGGCGACGATCAGGATGATCCCGGCGACCGGCGGCAGTCCGGACTCGATGCACTTGGTGACTTCGCTGCGGTCCATCCCGGCGCCGCGGCCGAGGGTGAACATGCCGACGATGACGGCGATGAGGAGCGCGATCAGCGGGGTGCCGAGGGTGTCGAACACCAATCGGACCAGGTTGGCCTTGTCGTCGATGAAGATGTCGACCAATGCCTTGCCCAGCATCAGGACGACGGGCAGCAGAACCGAGAACAGCGTGACGCCGAACGACGGCCGGCGCCGGTTCTCGCCCTCTGCGAAGCGGTCTGCGTCGAAGGTGTCGGGAGCGTCGACGACGACCCACTTCCCGGCGAGCTTTCCGAACAGGGGCCCTGCCAGGACGATGGTCGGGATCGCCACCACGACACCGAGTGCAAGCGTGACGCCGAGGTCGGCGTTGAGGAGTCCGACGGCGGTCAGTGGCCCGGGGTGCGGTGGGACGAACCCGTGCATCGCCGAAAGGCCTGCCAGAGCCGGGATTCCGACGGTCACCAACGACAGTTGCGAGCGACGCGAGACCAGGTAGATGACCGGTATCAGCAGCACCAGGCCAATCTCGAAGAACATGGGGAGGCCGATGATCGCGCCGACCAAGGCCATCGCCCACGGCAACATTCGTGGTGACGCGTGCCCGACGATGGTGTCGACTATCTCGTCGGCGCCACCGGAATCGGCCAGCAATTTGGCGAACATCGCACCAAGCGCGATGAGGATGCCGACGCCCGCCGCGGTCTCGCCGAAGCCCTTGGTGAATGAGGCCAGCACGGTGGTGAGGTTCTCCCCCGCCACCATGCCGACCGTCAGCCCACCGAACATCAGCGACAGGAAGGGATGAAGCTTGACGATGGTGATCAGCACGACGATGACGCCGATGCCGACGAGGAACGCGAGGACGAGATGCCAACCCGAGGCCACCGGCTCGGTGAGTTTCGGGGCGTCGTCGGCGAGCAGGGTAATTCCGTTGATCATCACAGCTCCCGTTGGGTCAGCGTTACGTATTCGTTCACGATGGAATCGATGTTCTGGTCGACGTTGACGTCGACCCCGTGCTCGTCGGCAGCCAGCGGCTCGAGGGTCTCGAACTGGGACGCGAGCAGCGATGCGGGCATGAAGTGACCCGGTCGGCTGGCCTGCCTGCGGCCAATCACTTCTGGTGTTCCCGCGAGGTGAAGGAAGTCCACGTCGGGACAGTGCTCCCGAAGTTGGTCGCGGTAGGTGCGTTTGAGTGCCGAGCAGCTCATCACGCCGCCCTCGGCGTGGGCGGCCAACCATTTCCCGATTGAGTCCAGCCAGGGACGCCGGTCGTCGTCGTCGAGCGCGTGACCCGCGGTCATCTTGGCGATGTTGGCCTCGGGGTGAAAGTCGTCCGCGTCGGCGAAGGGCACTCGTAGTCGTTGAGCGAGTGCTGCACCGACGGTCGACTTGCCGGACCCGGACACACCCATTACGACGATTGGCGCCATGCCAGCCCACCTCCCGATCGCTTGTACCCAGTTGTGCTTCTCGTCACACAGAGTGCCTCAATAGTAAGATCATTACAAGAGTTTGAGCGAAAGATATGTCTTTAAGGCAGTCAGCAAACTTTATGACAAGATGTATCCGTGGCCGGACCCTCAAACGTCAGCGCGCTGCACGACAACGTCCTCACTGGCATCGGCGCCGAAATCGTGTCGGGGACGCTCCCGGCAGGCGGGGTGATCAACCTCGAAGGCGTCGGCATTCAATACGGGGTGTCCCGCAGCGTCGCGCGCGAGGCGGTTCGGGTGCTCGAATCGATGGGCCTGGTCGCATCCCGCCGCCGCGTCGGCATCACCATCCAACCCGCAGAACGGTGGAACGTCTTCGACCCACGCGTCATCCGATGGCGGCTCGAATCTGGTGATCGCGCAGCGCAATTGGTGTCCCTGTCGGAGCTGCGTCGCGGCTTCGAACCCACCGCGGCGGCCCTGGCCGCCCGCCGGGCCGATCCCCACCAGTGCCGCATCATGGCGGCAGCGGTGTCGGACATGGTGATGCATGGCCGGTCTGGGGACCTGGAGTCATACCTGTTGGCGGACAAGGTGTTTCACCAGACATTGCTCGAGGCCAGCGGCAACGAGATGTTCCGGGCTCTCAACGGCGTCGTCGCCGAGGTGCTGACCGGGCGCACCCACCACGGCATGATGCCCGAGACGCCCAACCCGGTCGCGATTGCGCTGCACGACGAGGTCGCCCGCGCGATTCGACTTCGCGACGAGGAGACCGCCGAACGCGCCATGCGGGAGATCATCGACGAAGCGGTGGACGACGTCAGTTCGTCCGCAAAGTGAACGTCATCGTCAGCCCCGACACCTCGGTGACCTCCACCACCCGGCGGGCCTGAGTCTTCCCTGCGACGACGTCACAGCCCGCGGATGCGCCCACCTCACCCCTCAAGCCGCCTTCGCACGCCACGGAAT
The DNA here is from genome assembly GCF_001426545.1 of Mycobacterium sp. Root135. Lineage (GTDB taxonomy): Bacteria > Actinomycetota > Actinomycetes > Mycobacteriales > Mycobacteriaceae > Mycobacterium. Next base: position 515,617 of record NZ_LMEZ01000001.1, read on the forward strand.
CGATGCGATCCGAGGACTTCTCGGCGACGAGGCGGGCCACCGCCCTCTCGAGTTGCTCTTGGGACAGTGCCGGGGTGAGGTCGTACTGGATTGCGCCAGCGTCGGTTCCGGTGACGGTGACGATCGGCTGAAAACTGTTGGCCTCGTCGACCACGACGTCGCATCGTTCGGTTCTGCCGACCTCGCCGATGAGATCCGATTCGCACACGACCGTCTCGGGCCGCTCGCCGGCAGCGGTCAGCTTGTCGGAGACGTCCCTCTGCAGAGCCTCCTTCGCGACCGTCGGCGTGACGTCGGGGCCAGTCACGCCCGCGCAGCCGCACGCGATCGCACCCGTCAGCACCAGGGCCGCGGCAGTCACCGGGTACCGCATGGCATGCATCCTTCCATCCGAGCGCCGTCGTGGTGGTTGACTGCCGAAGTGAGCAGAACTTCGACCACGGCCCGCAGGCTCTTCGACCGCTTCGAACCCGTGCACGCACTGACCTACTTCGCCCCCGAGTCCCGCGATGCTCTCGGCCAGGCCGGTTTTCGTGGATTCTGGATGGGCTACTTCGGGGCGCGGGCGGCGCCGCTTGGTGCGGTCGGAGCGGACCTCGTCACCGCCGCCTTCTACAACTTCGCGCCGGCTCACGTGGCTCGCGCACTGCCCGCCGCATGGGACTTCGCCAGCCCGGCCGACGCGCTCCGAGCGCGGGAGGCGTCTGCCGTCGCCGCACTCGGTCGGTGTGGGGTCGGCGACGGTACCGAGGTGCGGACCGCAGGCGACCTGTTGGCCAAGGCCGCGGCAACCGCCCCGCTGGACGGCCGCCCGCTCTTCGCCGCGAACCGCGCGTTGCCGTGGCCCGACGAACCGGCGGCCCGGCTGTGGCACGCCTGCACTCTGCTGCGGGAACACCGCGGCGACACCCACGTCGCGGTACTCGTCGCCAACGGCATCGGCGGCCGTGACTGCAACGTCCTGCACGCGCTGGCCGATGGGGTGCCTCGCGAGTTCATCATGCGTGGCCGCGAGTACGACGACCACGAGTGGCAGGTGTGCCTCGACCGGCTCGCCGCCCGCGGGCTCGTCGACGACCAAGGCGCGCTGACGGATTCGGGCCGGGAGCTCAAACGGCAGCTCGAGGACTCGACCGATCGACTGTCGCTGTCGGCGTTCGACGCCCTCGACGACGGCGAACTGGAACTGCTCTTCCGCGCGCTGACCCCACTCACCAGGAAGGTGGTCGCCGCGGGCGACATCCCCACCGCCACGCCGATGGGACTGCGACGAGACGACCTCGACGACGACGGCGCCCAGCTGTCCTAGCGCGGGCCGTACATGATCAGACCCACTCCGAGCAGGCAGACCACCGCGCCCGTGACGTCCCAGCGGTCGGGCCGAAAGCCGTCGGCGACCATGCCCCACAGCAGGGAGCCTGCGATGAAGATGCCGCCGTAGGCGGCCAGCACGCGCCCGAAGTTCGCGTCGGGCTGGAAGGCCGCCACGAATCCGTAGGCGCCGAGCGCCAGCACCCCGGCGCCGGCCCACAGCCAACCGCGGTGTTCTCTGATGCCCTGCCAGACCAGCCAGGCGCCACCGATCTCCAGCAGTGCCGCCAAGACGAACAGCACCACGGACTTGAGCACCGTCACATCCGGTTCCGGTTCCATTCGAGCCATCCGACGCCGGTGCGGCCGTCGGTCGTCGTCACGGTGGCCCACGCCCGCGGGAATCTGCTCAGCCGGCCGTCGGGCGAGGTCAGCAGCACCGGAGCGTGACCGCGGATCTCGACGGTCGCGGTGAGGTCGCCGGGGGTGAGCTCGAGCGTGGTGCCGACGGGCAACTCGTCGTCGCCGAACGTCTCCCGGGCGACGACCGTCTGCAGCTCGACGACCTCGCCCGAGCGCTGGACGTACCCGGCGGCCAACGGAGGCGCGCCGGGGATCCGGAGGTCGAGGCCGTGGACGTGGGTGCCGTCGTCGAGGTGCAGTGCGCTCCAGACCCACTCCATGCCCCACCAGTCCCGCGCCGCCCACGAGTGGTCTCGCTGGCCGGGGACGTCGGTGAATTCATATGAACGTCCCTCTGCCCGAACGGTTCCCGACACGGTGCACGGAATCTCGTAGCGGGTCGACAGGCGGTACTGGTACGGCGTGCCGTCGGTGGTCCACACCAGATCCATCTCGAGGTCGACGGGGCGACCGGAGACCCCCCGAAGGATGTCGGCCGGATCGTCGTAGGCCGCTCCCCTGCCGCGCAGCGTCACCCGATGTGATTGCAACGGGGCGGTGGTCTCGAATTCGAGTTCGACGCCGTCGGCCTGCACGTGCGTGTGGTCGGCCGGCAGCGGAGCCTCGAAGTCGAGCACGGCGATGGTGGGCATGTTCGGCCCGCACAGCAGGGCGTTGACCCAGGCATGGCCCTGATTCGGAATCAGGCCGAGCCGCAACCATCCGCCGACCTCCTGGCCGGGGTCGACGAAGTCGAAGTACCAGCTCTCGCTCCACAGCGGTTCGTCCGACGGCTCGTGGCGGCCCTCGTCTTCCGGATTGGGCTGCAACGGTTCCGGATGCGACGGCGACGGCAGCACGGCCAGTGCGTCGGTGTCGAGGACGTGCTGGCAGTGCCGGGCGATCATCGTGACGAACATCCGGTCGCCGCGCTCGGTGCGCTCGACGAGCATGGGCGACACGATCGACATCATCACCCCGAAGAAACTCTGGCGCCGCACGCCGTCGCGGACGTCGTCGAGGCTCACCGAGGTGTCGGGTCCGAGCGCGTCGTGGTAGGCGCGCAACAGCGCGTCGACGTGCTCGCGGCGCCGAGCGGCGGGCAGCGCGCACCCCAGGAAGTAGGCGACGTCGGTCATCGCGGGCCCCCACGTCACGGTCTGCCAGTCGACCACGGTGAGCGGACGGTCGGCACCCTCCTCGCCGAACAGCATGTTGTCCAAACGGAAGTCGCCGTGGACCAGTCCCTGCGGTCGGCCTGACGCGGCCTCGGCGGCGAGGTACTCGTCGAATCCCGCGACCAGTCGTTCGCAGACCTCGAGGTGTTCGGGCGCGACCTCGTCGCGATATCGGTCGACGAAACCGGCGTACAGGGCGGCCATCAGTCCCTGGTTGAGCGGCGACTCCCGGTTGAGCCACTGGGCGTCCGCGAGGGCGGCATCGCCGAGCAGCGGGCCGTGCACACGACCGAGCTGGGTCAGCGCCATCGTCGCCTGTTCGACCGAGGCCCCGCCGATCTCGTCGCCGACGACGGCCGGTGCGGCGTCGCCGAGCAGCAGGTCGAAGGCGCCCGTCGCCGGGTCGTAGGCCGCGTGGTGGCATTCGGAGACCGGCCCGTGCAGCCCAGGCGCGATGTCGGTGTAGAACCGGACTTCGCGTTCGTAGAGACCCATTGCCAGGCCGGTCTGCCTGCTGCTGGGGTCGGCGGCGGCGACCTTGAGCACCACCGACGCGGGGCCGTCCTGGCCGTCGGCGTACGTCAGCCCGACGCGATAGCACTCGCTCATCTGTCCCGTGCCGATGCGCTCGACGGTGAAGTCGGTAACCTCCCCCGCACCAAGCGTGGCGGTCAGCCAGTCGGCGGTGAGGTCGGAGGGGCGTTCGATCAGGGCGTTGGCGAGGAAGGGTTGCACGCCGCCCACGCTAGTCAGTGAAATTCACCCGAGATGCCGTTTTCGCGGAAAAACTTGACAGGCGTCAACTCTGTCCGTGGCAGGCGTCGGACACCGTGGCCGGCACGTCGAGTGAGGGGTTGCGGTCGAAGAACCCGAACGGCTTGAGCCAGAAGGACACCACGTCGACCGGCATCACCGGCCAATCCTCCGGGCGGGTGATGTGATGAAGGCCGAACACGTACCAGAGGACGACGTCGGTGTTCTCGACGGACCGGTTGGCCTTGGTCCATCGCCCAAGTCCGGTGTCCTCGGCCGACTGGTTGACGAATTCACCTGCGGGCCAACGTTCGTCGGGCGAGTTGGGCGTCACCCAGAGCGTGTGTCCGATCACGTTGGCGCGCTTGAGGACCGGCGAAGCGGGATCGAACATGGCCGGGATCGCCCCGCCGGGCACCAACTTGTAGGCGGGATGCGTGCCGAGGCCGTTGGTGACGTTGGTGTTGACGACCTTCCACGCCCGCTGGGTGTCGAAGTTGAAGTCCTGCATTCCCTCGCTCTCGGTGCGCAGGGGGACGTTGCGCGTGACGAGCGACAGTCCGTACGGGTTGTCCGGGCCCATCGGCTCGGCGTAGGACTCCGACATGAAGACGGTGTTGTCGGCGCCGTCGACGTCCATGTCGAGCCGCGCCACCAGAAAGTGTTGGTGGAACGGCGCATACGTGCGCTCGTCGACCAGGGTGCCGTTCGGATTGGGGGCGCCCGCGGCCAGCGGCGTGGTGACCATGATGCCGGTGGCGCGAACCTCGCACTCGATGTTGCCGTCCTGATATAGGCGCCAGTAGACCAGGTATTCGTAGTTGGCGACCGTCACGTGGAACGAAATGGTCAGGCGCCGGATTCGGCGCACCTCGGCGCCGGCGTCGTGGTCCACGTGCTTCCACAGCACGGCGCCGTCCTCCTCGTGGATGCAGATCGCGTTGGTGATGGTGTACGGCTCCCCGGCGCTGTCGTGCATCACGGCGTCGAGGTAGCGGATCTCGCCGAGGCAGTCGCAGCCCAGTTCCAGGGAGGTCGTCATGAAGCCGAGGCCCCACTCGCCGATGTCGAAGGCGGTGCGGCGGTAGTGGTCGACCGAGGAGTCGCGGTACGGGACGATCATCTCGGCGAACGACATCCGGTGCGCGACCGAGCGCTCGCGGTCACCGTCGCGGTAGCGCACGGTGTGAAGCGTCATGCCCTCGCGGTAGTTGAACCCGATGCGCAACGACCAGTTCTGCCACTGCAGCAGGTTGCCGTCCAGGGTGAACGACGGGCCCTCGGGCTGGGTGATGAGCAGCGGCTTGAGCGGCTCCCGCGTCGACGCCGCGCGAATGCGCTCCGGAACGTGCTTGGGCACGTATTCGCCCATGACGTCCGGGGTTTCGACTCCCCCGTCATCCTCGACCCGCAGCACCTCCATGGTGTTCAGGTCGACGACGCAGTGCAGGCCGCTGACCAGATGGGCGTACGGATTGGCGCCGGGCGCGTCCTTGCGCCAGGTGTCCGACCAACCCAGCCTGCGGTAGCGGAACTCGGCAGGGGCAACCGCGTCGCCGAACGTCCAGGTGTCCATGAAGACGTTGTCGAGATCGGTGATTCCCCGCTTGGCGAGCGCGGCGATCACGTCGGGGTGCTTGCGCAGAAGCTGGTCGCATTCGACGAACTCGTCGACGGTGAAGTTCGCCTGCACGCCGGGTACGTGATCGAACGACTCGACCCGGTCGGCGCTGAGCGAGACGACGCCCTTGTAGGTGGCATTGGCCGATCGGTCCAAGCAGATCGCCGTCGCGCGGCGAGGTGGCACGTCGCCGCCGTCTTCGAACCGCCGCAGTTCCTCCTTCGATGGCTCGACCAGTTCGATCGAGGCGAACCGCCACCCCAACCCGGAACCCGACGCCGCGGCGGCCTCCACCTGGTGCTCGCGGCGCAACACCGCAGCGACAGCGCTGAACTCGTCGGATGACAGTGGATCGAGTGGGTGCGTCACCTCACCACTCGACCACGTCGACGCAAGGCGCGCGAGAGGATCGCGGGAAACTCGCCCTAGCTTTCCCCGTCGCTTCCCTCGCCCCGTACCGGCCTCAGCTCGACGTCAGTGTGAAACCCTCCCACGCCTTTCTCCGGTCGGCGTTGGGGTCGTGTTCGAGACGCGAATGACGATCGAAGACCATCACCGCACGCTCGTCGGCGGTGTACCGGGGCCAGCCGTCACCCGGCGCTCCGGTGCGGCTGAACGAGCGCCATCTGGCCTGCACGTCATTCGACACCCGGCGCGCCGAGCGACGATCGGCGACCGCGGTCATCAGTGACCCGAACCGGGTGCGGTAGACGTCGAACACCGCGAACAACTCCGTGGCGTGCGTGGCGCCGAGGCCCGAGAGGTGAAACGTGCGGGGCGCGTAGTCATAGCGGTAGACGTAGGTCGGGGCGTGCTGCCCGTGCGCGGCGGCGATCTGCCACGCCGCGGTCCCGAAGGCGAAGTCTCCTCCGAGGCGGATGCAGGCGCTCGGGCTCGGGTAGCCGGGGTAGGCCTTGGTGATTCGCTCCCTCAGTTCGACGTCGGAGTCGGCGAGGAGCAACTCGATCGCCGGCTCCGTCGTCGGCAGCAGTTGCAGGAACCGGGTGAACAGCCGTCCCTCGTCGCGGTTGGTGCCCACGATGAGCGGCACCCGGTGGGCGGTGCCGTCGCGCATGGCCTGCAAGGGGTCTTGCGGCAGGAGTTTGGTGCCGTAAGTCGGTCCGACGGGGAAGGCGCCCCGCATCTCCGTCATGCCGAGTCGCATGACGGCATTCAGCGCATCGATCAGCTGGGCGGGCCTGGCGTTCATCACAGCGGCAGCCCCATGCTCGGGGGTGGCGCCCAACTCGCGGACGAAGTCGTCGGCAAAGGCGGCCGCGACGTCGGGTGGTCCCGCCATGCCGCTGGCCGGGCTTTCCGAGATCGCTTGCTGGAAAAAGCCTTTGGCCTCAGGCACGGCCATCAAGGTTGCGACCGCGTGGGCACCGGCACTCTCGCCGAAGATGGTCACGTTGTCCGGGTCGCCACCGAATACGGCGGCGTTGTCGCGGACCCACCTCAGGGCCATGACCAGGTCCCGCAGAAACAGGTTGTCCTCGATGGGGTGCTCGGGCGTCGAAAGGGCCGAGAGATCCAGGCATCCCAACGCACCCAGCCGATAGTTCACCGAGACGTAGACGCAGCCGCGCCGGGCCATGGATGCGCCGTCGTAGATCGGGGTGGCCGAGCTGCCGAGGATGTAGCCGCCGCCGTGGATGAAGAACATCACCGGCAGGGGCCCGTCGTTGCCAGGATTCTCCGGCGCGACCACGTTGAGCGTCAGACAGTCCTCGCTCATCGGCTGGAACTTGCCGAGGCCGAGGAGGGTGTACTTGCGCTCCTGCGGCGCGCAGTAGGTGAACCCGTGGCAGTAGCGAACCCCTGGCCACGGCTGGACCGGCTGGGGGGCACGCAACCGCAACGGCCCCACGGGTGGGCGGGCATACGGGACGGACCGCCAGCGGTGAACCCCGTCGGCGGTGAAACCCTCGATGACTCCACTGTCGACGGTCACGCGAATGGTGCGATCGTGCATGACCCGACGTTAGCGAAGAACCGCGCCCCCGACGTGCCTGACGGGCCAGTCGGATTGCGACCGTTACCCTGGGCGACATGCGAATCGCCCTCCTGGTCGCCGTATCTGCGCTGCTAGCGGGCTGTTCCGGCGGTACGGACGGGTCAACGGACGGCCCAGGATCCACGTCCTCCACCAGCACGACGAGCAGCCCGCGCCAACCCAGTCCGACGTCGACTCGGCTCGTGAAGCCGTCACAGGCGCCCACCGCGGCGCCGCAACGGGGCGCCTCGATCGCCGACGTCATCGGGTGGATCGAGGCCGGAACGCCGGCCGACGTCGCCGGCTATCACTCGATGACCCGCGGCGCCGACACCACCGACCTTGGTGAGGGCGTCGCGTTCACGACCGCGGGTGGGGTGACCAACTGCGTCACCAACCGCTATCGGGACGGTGCCTTGGCGTGCCTGGTGAAGCTGACGGATCCGCCACCGCGCCCCGCCGGTGTCGAATCGGCATGGAAGGCCAACTGGGTCGACTTCACGGGTACGACCGTCGACGTCGGATCGCCACACGGTGACCCGGGCCCGTTCGGTGCCGGCACCGGCTCCGAGCTACCGCCCGGTCAGACGCTGGCGTTCGGTAGCTATCGATGCCGCGCCGATGCCGCAGGCGCGTTCTGCGTCGACTACGGCCATCGAACCGCGGTTGCGTTGAGTGCTCGAGGTGTCGAGCCGTTCGGCTGTCTGAAGACGACGACGCCGCCCGCGGGCATCGGACTGCGTTTCAGCTGCTGACGACTTCCGCGTCGACCCCGTCGGTATCCGACGGACCCTTGCGAGCCTTTACCCAGTACATGACGAGATCGTCGGGAACACCGGGCGCCTTCGCCGAAAACAATTGCTTGCGAACGCGTTTGACCGTGATCCCCAAGGTCTCGAAGGCCTCGTCGGAGATCCCCGCCAGTGTCACGTTGGACACGACCAGCCCGCCCCTGGTCGCGCGATCCATCACTCGCGCCGCCACGTTGACGTCGACGCCCAGCCAATCCGACCCGATCCGCTGTGGTCGTCCGGTGTGGATGCCGGCGCGCATCATCGGCGTATAGCCGCCGACCTCAACGGTTTTCACCGCGTCCAGGGCCTGCAGCACGGCTCTGACGGCGGTGGCGGGGTCGGCGAAGACCGCCATCGACCCGTCGCCCATTCGCTTGACGATCTGCCCGCCGGCCTCCAGGAGCGGCGGCTCCGTCACCTGGGTGACCCGCCGCACCAGGGTGAGGGCGGCGTCGTCCCCGGCACGCAGCGACCAGTCCGAGAATCCGACGAGATCGGTGAACACCAGAGTCACCTCGCGGTTGGCCGGCTGGCCCGACACGCGCTCGGTCAGTGCCTGCCACACCTGAAGGCCGGCCAGGCTGACCTCGCGTGACGCGGCGTGACGGTCCAGGATGCGGTCGGCGGCACGCGCCGCCGCTCGCGGGCCACCGACACCGGCGACGGACAGCGGATCCCCGAAGTCGGGGTCACCGGGCAGTACTCGACGGGCGCGTCTGACGAAGGCGACGAGGCCGTCGTTGTGGTTGGTGCTCCTCAACCAGCGCAGTGGGCCGCCGCCGCCGCCGTCCTCCTCGTCGGACCGTTCCTCGAACGATTCGGCATCCACGTCGACCAGACTAGGTGTCGCTCTCGCGGGCAGCCGGAGGCCGGTGCGTTTCATGCAGGTTTACGTCGGCGTGGATGGACGACGCACGATCGGGTGACGAAGGCTCCGCGCCGCGGGGCCCTTGTGGACAACGTGCGTTGTCACGAATGCCTTGGGGGTGGGTCAAGGGTCCCCCACGCGACCGCCGAGGCCTTCCGGTGCACTATGTCCCTGAGGCGCACCACGTTCTCCCTCGCAGGCCTGCGCCCAGCGCGTGGTCGGCACTAGCCGGAAAGGGCTGCCTGAACACATGCTCGAATGGTCAGACGTAGACGTCGCCGTGCGCGACGCGGTCCGAGAGTTCGTCGACCGTGAGGTCCGCCCGCACGTCGACGATCTGGAGAGCGGCGACATGGCGCCGTACCCGGTCATCCGAAAGTTGTTCTCCACCTTCGGTATCGACGCGATGGCCAAGGAGTCGCTGGAGAAGCGACTGGCCTCGATGCGCGACGGCGGGGGTACCTCCTCCGGCGGCGGGTCGTCGGGCGGTGGCATGTTCGGCGGCGGCGGTGCGCAGGCCGGCATGGGGTTCGTGTTGATCAGCGAATTGTGCCGCGTCAGCATGGGTTTGGTCACCGGTGTGGGCGTCAGCCTTGGCCTGACCGTTCCGACGATCGCGTCGCGCGGCACCCTGGCGCAGCAGGAACGCTGGCTACCCGAGCTCGTCACCTACGAGAAGATCGGCGCCTGGGCCATCACCGAGCCGGACTCGGGCTCCGACGCCTTCGGTGGCATGAAGTCCTACGTGGTGCGCGACGGCGACGGGTACGTCCTCAACGGACAGAAGACGTTCATCACCAACGGTCCCGACGCCGACGTGACGGTGGTCTACGCCAAGCTGGACGAGAAGGACGGCGCCGACAAGCGCGACCGCAAGGTGCTGACGTTCGTGCTCGACAAGGGCATGGAAGGCTTCGTTCAGTCGAAGCCGTTCCGCAAGATGGGCATTCACAGCTCGCGGACCGGTGAGTTGTTCTTCGACAACGTGCGCTTGGGCCGCGATCGGTTGCTTGGCGAGACCGAGCACAACGACAAGGGCGACGGTCGCGACAGCGCCCGCTCCAACTTCTCTGCCGAACGCATCGGTGTCGCCGCGATGGCACTCGGCGTGATCGAGGAATGTCTGCGGCTGTGCGTCGACTACGCGAAGTCACGCAGGCTGTGGGGCCAGGAGATCGGCCAGTTCCAACTGATTCAGCTCAAGCTGGCGAGTATGGAGGTGGCCCGAATCAACGTGCGCAACATGCTGTTTCGGGCCATCGAAGCCGCCCAGACGGGTACGCAGATCTCGCTGCCAGAGGCCTCGGCGATGAAGTGGTACTGCTCGCAGGCGGCGACCGACGTCGCGATGGAGGCCGTTCAGGTCTTCGGCGGCAACGGTTACATGACCGAGTACCGCGTCGAGCAACTGGCCCGCGACGCCAAGTCGCTGATGATCTACGCGGGCAGCAACGAAGTCCAGATCACCCACGTGGCCCGCGGACTGCTCAGCGGCTAGCCCGCGAACTCTGATACAGGCAGATCGCAGCTGCCGCAGCGACGTTGAGGCTCTCGGCGCTTCCCGCCATCGGGATGCGCACGCGGGCGTCGGCGAGGGCGGCCACGTCGTCGGACAGCCCGTGCGCTTCGGGGCCGAACAGCCACGCCGTCGGCACCGACAGGTCGGCGTCCTCGAGGGACGTCTCGCCGTCGAGCGTCGTGGCGAGGACCCGCAGCCCGGCGGCTCTCAGCGCGTCTACCAGCTCGGCGGTGTCGGGCATCTCCAGCACCGGCACTCCGAAGATGCTGCCGGCGGAGGCCCGCAGGCACTTCGCGTTGTAGGGGTCGACTCCATCGCCGGACAGCACGAGCGCGTCGGCCCCCATCGCATCGGCCAGCCGGATCAGCGTGCCCGCATTGCCGGGATCGGCGGTGTCGACGGCGACGGCCACCAGCCGCGGCGCCGACAGCACGTCGGCCGGCAACGCCTCGGGCATCCGGCAGACCGCCACGAGCCCGACGGGAGTGACGGTGTCCGACAACGCCTTTGCGGCGCGCTCGGTGACCAGCTGAACCGGGACGTCGACCAGTAGATCACCGAACCGCTCGGCGGCCGCCTCGGTGACGAAGACCTCGTCTACGAGACCACGCCGCAACGCGGACTCGACGAGGTTGGCACCTTCGGCGAGAAAGCGTGCGGCGTGGCGGCGTCCAATCGGACGCTGCAGCTTGATTGCCGCAGCTACCCGATTGGACTTCTCGGTGAGCAGTGTCAGGCGGCTTCGCCCGACGGCGCGTTGACGTCTTCGGGCAGGGCTGCCTTGGCAACCTCGACCAGTGCGGTGAACGCTGCCTCGTCGCTGATGGCGATTTCGGAGAGGTTCTTGCGGTCGACCTCGACACCGGCCAGCTTCAAGCCCTGAATCAGCCGGTTGTAGGTGATTCCGTTGGCGCGGGCCGCGGCGTTGATGCGCGTGATCCACAGCTTGCGGAAGTCGCCCTTGCGAGCCTTGCGGTCACGGTAGGCGTAGGTCAACGAGTGGAGCTGCTGCTCCTTGGCCTTGCGGTAGAGCCGCGACCGCTGGCCGCGGTAGCCCTTGGAAGCCTTGAGTACGGTACGCCGCTTCTTGTGGGCGTTTAGTGCGCGCTTGACGCGTGCCATGGGGTGTTCCTATCTCGAGCGGGTCAGGTTGGGGCCTAGAAAGACGTGTCAGGTCAGCCGTTGAGCAGCTTGTTGATGCGCTTGGCGTCGTTCTTCGCCACCACGGCGCGGCCGTCGAGCCTGCGGGTGCGCTTGGTCGCCTTGTGCTCGAGCAGGTGTCGGCGACCTGCCTTCTGGCGCACGATCTTTCCGGTGCCGGTCTTCCGGAAGCGCTTGGAGGCGCCGCTGTGGGTCTTGGCCTTGGGCATGGAGTCCTCGGTTCTAGTGGTGGATCAGGTCGTGGATGGAGCAGCAGGTGGTGCGTCACTCGGCGGTGCCGCGACTGGCTCGGCGGGAGCCGGAGCCGCGCGCTGAGCCTGGGGTGCAGCGGCGTCGTGTGCCGCTCGTGCCTTGGTCTTGGCGCCGCGGTGAGGAGCCAGCACCATCGTCATGTTGCGACCGTCCTGCTTGGCGGACGTCTCGACGAAGCCGTAGTCGGCCACGTCGGCGCCGAGCCGTTGCAAGAGGCGGTAGCCGAGTTCGGGCCGCGACTGCTCGCGTCCGCGGAACATGATGGTCACCTTGACCTTCGACCCTGCCTCGAGGAAGCGGACGACGTGACCCTTCTTGGTCTCGTAGTCGTGGTCGTCGATCTTGGGTCGCAGCTTCTGTTCCTTGACGACGGTCTGCTGCTGGTTCTTGCGAGACTCGCGCTCCTTGAGTGCCGTCTCGTACTTGAACTTGCCGTAGTCCATGATCTTGCAGACTGGCGGCTTCGCAGCCGGAGCAACTTCGACGAGGTCGAGATCGGCATCCGCGGCGACGCGGAGTGCATCTTCGATGCGCACGATGCCTACCTGCTCACCGTTCGGTCCGATCAGACGGACTTCAGGTACACGTATGCGCTCGTTGATGCGGGTCTCAGTGCTGATGGGGCCTCCTATGTAGTCTTCGAGGAGTCCACACCATCAGCCATCCGCCCATACAGAGCGAAAAGGCCCTGTACATGACAGGGCCCGATGCCGACCGATCACGACTTGCGTCGCCTGTACGAATGCACAGAACACTCACCTCTCGGTGGGTGTGACCGGACCGTTGTACCTGGAAGGTCAACGGTGGGAGCGGGACTCCACTTGCTGTCCTGGCGTAGGCCGGGACGGTCGCACGTGCCAGTCTAACAGGCATGACCGAGGTTCCTGAACTCCCCGATTACGTCTTCCCCTCGACCTCCCCCCAGAGGCCAGAGCCGTCCGTCCGCGAGCTCGCCGAAATACCCGCCGTCGAGGTGATCACCAGGGCAGCCGTGATGATGATGAGCGCCGCCGCCGAGAAGCTGGGCCTGTCGGAGGACGACCCCGACGAATCGCCGCACCGCGACCTGGACGAGGCGCGCAGGTTGATCACGGCGCTGGCGGGGCTGGTGAAGGCGTCGGCGGAGTACCTCGGCCCGCACGCCGGACCGGTTCGCGACGGACTCAAGCAACTGCAGTTGGCGTTTCGCGAGTCCTCCGCGTTCCCCGACGAGCCCGGCCAGGGTCCGGGAGAAAAGTTCACCGGCCCCGTCTGGTAGCCACTGCCAACCATTTCGCGGGCAGAGCGAATATTGTCGCGGCCTATGACGCTGACTAGCTCGAAGCAGCATCGAACGTCGACGTTCCGATGGGTGCCCGCCGCCGCGGGATGGCTCGTCGGCATCATCGCCACGCTGTCGTTGATCGCCAGCATCTCGCCGTTGGTGCGATGGGCGATCAGGGTGCCGCGCGAGTGGGTCAACGACTACATCTTCAACTTCCCCGACACCAGCTTCGCGTGGGCGTTCGTCCTCGCCTTGCTGGCCGCGGCGCTGGCGGCCCGCAAGAGCGTCGCCTGGTGGATCCTGGTGCTCTACATGGTCGCCGCGGTCGGCTGGAACGTCGGCGACCTCTCCACGGGTCCCGAGTCGGTGATGGAGGACATCGGCGAGGTGATCGGCCTTGTGTTCCACGTCGCCGCGATCGCCTTCCTGGTGCTGGCCCGCAAGGAGTTCTGGGCCAGGGTGCGGCGCGGCGCGTTGATCAAGGCCGCGGCCACGCTGGCGGCCGGGATGGCGATCGGCATCCTCGTCGGCTGGGGCTTGCTGGAGATGTTCCCCGGTTCTCTCGAGAGTGACGAGCGCCTGCCCTACGCGGCCAACCGCGTCGTCGTGTTCGCGGGCGTGGACGCCGACGCCTTCGACGGCCACCACCCCCACGTCTTCGTCAACGCCCTGCTCGGTCTGTTCGGAGCGGTGGCGCTGATGGTGGCCGCCGTCGTCCTGTTCCAGTCGCAGCGCGCCGAGAACGCGCTCACCGGAGAGGACGAGTCCGCGATCCGCGGGATGCTCGAGCTCTGGGGCAAGAACGACTCGCTGGGATACTTCGCCACCCGTCGGGACAAGTCGGTGGTGTTCGCCCCCAACGGGCGCGCCGCGATCACCTACCGCGTCGAGGTCGGCGTGTGTCTGGCCAGCGGTGACCCCCTCGGTGATCCTCGATCGTGGCCCGCCGCGATCGGCGCCTGGTTGACGCTGTGCCAGTCCTACGGGTGGGCGCCCGGTGTGATGGGCGCGAGCGCCGCTGCCGCCCAAGCCTTTCGGGAAGGCGGCCTGAACGCACTCGAACTCGGCGACGAGGCGATTCTGTACCCGGACAGGTTCAAGCTGTCCGGCTCCGACATGAAGCCGGTCCGGCAGGCTGTCACCAGGGCCCGGCGGGCGGGTCTGACCGTGCAGATCCGCCGCCACCGCGACCTGACCCCCGAGGAGATGGCCGCCGTCATCAAGCGGGCCGACGACTGGCGCGACACCGAGACCGAGCGCGGCTTCTCGATGGCGTTGGGCCGCTTGGGTGATCCGGCCGACGGTGACTGCATGCTGGTCGAGGCGGTTACCGAGCAGGACGAGGTAGTGGCCATGCTGTCGCTGGTGCCGTGGGGCACCAACGGCGCGTCGCTTGACCTGATGCGGCGCTCCCCCCAGTCCCCCAACGGCACCAACGAGCTGATGGTCAGCGAGCTGTGCCTGCAGGGCGCGGACATCGGCATCACCCGCATCTCGCTGAACTTCGCCATGTTCCGTTCGGCGTTCGAGGAGGGCGCCCAACTCGGCGCAGGGCCGGTGGCCCGGTTGTGGCGGGCGCTGCTGGTGTTCTTCTCGCGCTGGTGGCAGCTCGAGACCCTGTACCGCTCGAACATGAAGTACATGCCCGAATGGGTGCCCCGCTTCGCGTGCTACGAGGACGCCCGCCTGATACCTCGGGTCGGTGTCGCGTCGGTCATCGCCGAGGGCTTCCTGGTGCTGCCGTTCAGCCGTCGGGCCGAACAACACACCGGCCAACACACCGGCCAACACATTTCGGCGCCGGAGACGCTGGTGCTCTCGGGCAGGCTGCATCCCGACGGCAGCGCCCCCGACACCTCCGGGCTTGGGCTCGAGGGGCCGTCCGAGGATGCCGTCCACCGCCTTCCTGAGCAAGTCCGCGTCCGGATGGCCAAGCTGAAGGCGTTGCAGGACAACGGCGTCGACGCCTACCCCGTCGGGGTGGCGCCCAGCCACACCGTCGCGCTTGCACTCGAGACCGCCGGCGAGACCGTGACGGTGTCGGGTCGGGTGCTTCGCATCCGGGACTACGGTTCGGTGTTGTTCGCCGACCTGCGCGACTGGTCGGCCGAAGTGCAACTGTTGTTCGACAACTCGCGCTTGAGTGAGGGCAGTAACGCCGACTTCACCAAGGCCATCGACCTCGGCGACCTCGTCGAGGTGACCGGGACCATGGGCGCCAGCAAGTCCGGCACCCCGTCTCTGCTCGTCGACGGGTGGCGGCTGATCGGCAAGTGCCTGCGCCCGCTGCCGGACAAGTGGAAGGGCCTCACCGACCAGGAGGCGCGGGTGCGTACCCGGTACGTCGACCTGGCCATCAACACCGAGTCCCGCGACCTCATCCGCGCTCGCAGCAACGTCCTGCACGCGATTCGAGAGACGTTGTTCGCCAAGGACTTCCTCGAAGTCGAGACGCCGATCCTGCAGCAGATCCACGGCGGCGCGAACGCGCGACCGTTCGTCACGCACATCAACGCCTACGACCTGGCGCTGTACCTTCGGATCGCACCCGAGCTCTACCTCAAACGGCTCTGCGTCGGCGGGGTGGAGCGGGTGTTCGAGCTGGGCCGCGCGTTCCGCAACGAGGGCGTGGACTTCAGTCACAACCCCGAGTTCACCCTCCTGGAGGCCTACCAGGCCCACGCCGACTACAACGTGTGGATCGACGGCTGCCGCGAGCTGATCCAGAACGCCGCACTGGCGGCGAACGGTGCCCACGTGGTCATGCGACCGCGGGAGGACGGGACGCTCGAGCCGGTCGACGTCTCCGGCGAGTGGGCCGTCAAGACCGTGCACGGCGCCGTGTCCGAGGCGCTAGGGGAACACGTGGCCCCCGACACCGACCTGGCGACGTTGCGGCGCTACGCCGATGCGGCACGGATTCCGTACCAGACCCACTGGGACGAAGGCGCCGTCGTGCTGGAGATGTACGAACACCTCGTCGAAGACCGCACCGAGGCTCCGACGTTCTACAAGGACTTCCCGACGTCGGTCTCGCCGCTGACCCGCCCGCACCGCAGCCTGCCCGGGGTGGCGGAACGGTGGGACCTGGTGGCCTGGGGCGTGGAGCTGGGCACCGCCTACAGCGAGTTGACCGACCCCGTCGAGCAACGCCGCCGACTGCAGGAGCAGTCGTTGCTTGCCGCAGGCGGCGACCCGGAGGCGATGGAGCTCGACGAGGACTTCCTTCAGGCCATGGAGTACGCGATGCCGCCGACCGGTGGACTGGGGATGGGCGTGGACCGCGTCGTCATGCTGATCACCGGACGCAGCATCCGCGAGACGCTGCCCTTCCCGTTGGCCAAGCCCCGCTAGGGGTTCACAGCCAACCGTCAGCTGCGCCGTCCACGATGACGTCGTGACATCGTGGTTGGCAGCCGGAGACTTTCGGCAACAGCACCTCTCGTTGATGCACGGCTGGTTGCCGCTGGTGATCCAAGCCGTCACCGTGGCCGTCGTCGTTGCCGCGGTCGGCTGGCGGAACCGGCGGTGGCGCCTGGTGTGGCTGCCCGCGGCGGTGACCGTCGGCGTCGGCATGGCCGCCGTGACCTACTGGTTCATCTCCTCACAGGGCATGTCGGACGACCCAGCTCCGAAGTTGCTGTGGGTTTGGATAGTGGTCACGGGGTTTGCCGCGGTGGTGTTCGTCGCAGGCTGGCGCAACGCCGGTTGGTGGCGACGGACGGCGTCGGCCGCCGGACTGCCGCTGTGCGCTCTGTGCGCGGCACTGGCCCTCAATCTCTGGGTCGGCTACTTCCCCACCGTCCAGACCGCCTTCAACCAGCTCACGGAGGGACCGCTTCCCGACCAGACCGACCAGGCGACGGTCGTGGCGATGCAGACCAAGCACGAGATGCCAGCCAAGGGTGTCGTCGTCCCGGTGAACATCGCGTCGTCGGCGTCGGGTTTCAAGCACCGCGGTGAACTGGTGTACCTCCCGCCCGCCTGGTTCGCGACCAACCCGGCACCACACCTCCCCACGCTGATGATGATCGGGGGCGAATTCAACACCCCCGGTGACTGGCTGCGGGCCGGTAATGCGATCAAGACGGTCGACGACTTCGCGGCGGCCAACGGGGGCAACGCCCCGGTCCTGGTGTTCGTCGACACCGGCGGCGCGTTCAACAACGACACCGAATGCGTCAACGGCCCGCGCGGCAACTCGGCAGACCATCTCACCAAGGACGTGGTGCCGTTCATGGAGGCCAACTACGGCGTGAGCACCAACCGCGCCAACTGGGGTCTGGTCGGCTGGTCGATGGGCGGCACCTGCGCCGTCGACCTGGCCACCATGCACCCCGACATGTTCAGTTCGTTCGAGGACATCGCGGGTGACCTGGCCCCCAACTCCGGCAACAAGCAGCAGACCGTCGACCGGCTGTTCGGCGGCAACGCCGCGGCCTACGCGGCGTTCGACCCGACCGCGGTGATCACCAAACATGGCCTCTACCAAGGGCTGTCGGGGTGGTTCGACGTCAACGGATCGGCGCCGTCGTCGGGGCCGACGGTCGTCGACGCGGTCAACGCCAACGGCACCGGCCTCGGCGGCAAGGACGCCGCGGTGCACCTCAGCGATCAAGCGGCGGCGGCCAACTCACTGTGCGCACTCGGCGTCGCCAACGGCATCACCTGCTCGGTGGTGATGCAGCCGGGCAGACACGATTGGCCGTTCGCCGACCACGCGTTCGCCGCGGCGCTCCCCTGGTTGGCCGGCCAGATCCGCACGCCGGGGGTGCCGAGGCTGGGCCTACCCGGCGCATCTCCGATGGCGTCGCACCTTCAGTAGTCGGATTCGGCGGCGACGATCTCGGCGAGGAACGCGTCGGAGCCGGGCCGGGCCAGGCGGGCCCTTGCGAAGTCCCGGATGCGACGACGCAGGGCCGCCGCCTCCGCGGTGTCGGGGCGCCCTGATCCGACGGTCACCGTCGTCGTCGACCACCCGTGGTCCCAGGCCTGGATCTCGGTCAGCTCGTCGCCGCCCCCGTTCAGCAGCGGCAGCGCAGCCGTCCCGGTGCGGTCGAGGACGCCGGTGGCGGTGACGGTGCCCGCTTGCAGTCGCACCGGGACGCCCGCGGCCGACGAGCCGTCGGCCAGCGCGACCCGCACCGTGGCGAACACCGAAGCGTCGGCGGCTTCCACGGACCAGTCGACGGTGTCGTCCGCCGCGTCGAACGTCCGTGGCGGTACGGCCAGCCAGTCCACCGACGCGACGCCGCTGGCAATCGCGCCCCTGTTCCGTTCGCCGTCCCGTCCCGCGGCCAAGGCGTAGTCCTCGCGTCGGCCGGCGTTCGTGTGGGTTGGCGTCGAGGCGAGGTCGTCAGCCCACACACCCGAATCGTCGGCCAGGTCGACGCAGGCCCGCACGACGTCGACGACGCGGGGGTCGCCGCCGAGTTCGAGGGCGCTCAGCGCGGCCCGGTGCGGCGCCAACAGCCCCTCGACGTCGGAGTCCAGCGTGTCTTCGGTGAAGAACTCCTGCGCCGAGCTGACCAGCAGGGCCAACTCCCCGTCGAGTAGCGCCGGGTCGAGGCGCACGATTCCGTCGCGGCTGCTCTCGGGCCACCACCTACGCAGCCAGTATCCGATCGCGAGGCGTCGCAGCGGTGCCAGGGCGTCGGGCAGCAGGTCGACCTCGGCCGGTTCCGCCCCCGACACGAGGGCGGCGTGGCTTTCCGGACCCACCACCCGCCACAGCCAGTCGGCGGCGGCGACGTCGGTCACCGTCACGCGGGGGTTAGCCGCGCCGTCCGGATCGTCCACCGTCCACTCCAGCACCGCGCCGCTGACTTCGAGCACCGCCACCGCGGGCACGTCGGCGACGGCCGGTCCGCCCGTCCATCCGCCCGTCCTGGCCTCGAGCTTCACGGGGCCACCTCGTACTCCTGGAGTTCCAGCATGGACTTG
This sequence comes from Mycobacterium sp. Root135, assembly GCF_001426545.1. Lineage (GTDB taxonomy): Bacteria > Actinomycetota > Actinomycetes > Mycobacteriales > Mycobacteriaceae > Mycobacterium. The sequence continues at coordinate 534,679 of NZ_LMEZ01000001.1, forward strand.
ATGCGTTGCCGATGATCGAGGTTGACCGAACGCGCCACGCCCTCGAGCAGGGAGCGCAGGTCGTCGACGTCGCCGCAGGATTCCTGCCACACGTCGCGGCCGTGAAGGCGCGCCCAGAGCCGCCTGAGGTAGGGCTTCGCGAAGTCGGCGAGGTCGTCGACCACCTGGCGCTGGCGGGGATGCATGGGCCCGCCGTCGACCAGGTAGCGGCGGGCGTGCAGCACGTAGGCCTCCTTGCGCAACCGGGCCTGGATGTCGCCAGACAGGTCGTACCGGGTGGCGGAGTCGGCGCTGAGCGGGGCAAGGTCGACGGCGACCTCGATGCCTGCGACGAGTGCCGCCTGCTTGTCCTCGGCGAGCAAACCCCATGGCGCGCAAGCTCTGTCGACTTCCTCGGCGCACAACATCGGGATGTCGGGGAGCTCGTCGCGATCCAGCGCACGGCGCAGTGTCGCCCTGACCCTGTCGACGACGCTGCGATTCAGCGGCGGGGCGCCGTCGGCACCCGACATGACCGGTGGCGGTGGTTGCGGGGCAACGGAACTGAGGCCGACGTCCACGATGGACCACGGTAGTTCGGCGTCGGTGCGAGCCCGCGCGCCGAAGTTGTAGGGCGTCGCATCCGCGACGAGCGCGGACCACACCCGTTGTCGCGCGGCCTCGGCATTGTGGCTCGTCGCGTCGCCGAGAACCGTGGCGAGACCGGACAGGAACGGCCCGGCGATGGTGCTACCCGGCCGAACGTCGCGCCAGCTGAACTCCAGTTGGCGGCTCAGTTGGGTGACCACGGCGTCGTCGACGTAGCGATTCAGCACCTCGACGCCGGTCCGGTCGCGGTCGTCGTGAACGCCACGGAGCACCGTTTCGGCGGTCTCGCGGTCATCGGGTAGGGGTGCACCCCTGGTCACCGCGAGCTCGAAGCAGACCGGGAAGTACAGTTCCTGAGCGTTGCCCGCGGTGATGCGCAACCGTCGTCGCTCCAGCTTCAAGATCGCGAACCATGATGCTGCCCAACGCAATTGCGGTGCCACGTCCAGGATCAGCGCCCGCATCGCCGCACCGGTTTCCGCCGGCACCACCGGAGCCGAGAACTGAGGATTCGCGCGCAAGCGCAACACCAATGGATCCAGGATGCGCTTGATGGTGCGCCGCAGCGGGGCCCCGTCGGTGCCGCTGAGCACCTCGACACCCGGTCCGATTGCGCGCCATGCCTCGTCGATCACCGAGCGTCGGGGCAGCACCAGCACCTCCCTGGTGGTGACGTCGGCAGCCGTGGTCATGTGGAGAGAATAGGCGCACGCTCGGAAAACACCGCGCAAAGAAGTTGGGATCGGTAGCCGGCGCGCACCACGAGGCTGACGTCATGTCCAACGCCTTGCTCGCCGCCGCCGTGTTCCTGCTCGCCTGCACCATCGGTGCCCTCCTCTGGATACCCCTGTCCCGTGCGCTAGGCGAGCCGGTCGTGCCCAACCGGGCCCAGCGCCCCACCGAGGTCGGCATCGGCACCGTTCGCGCCGTCGACGAGCACGTCACCCTGGACGTCGAATGCGTCACCGGTCAACACTTCGTCGGCAGCCTTCGGCAGGACCCGGACGGTGCGTCACTGGGGCAGCTACAACCGGGTGTGCTGTTGCTGGTGACCTTCGACCCGGCGGAGCGGGAACACCTTTCGCTCGCCGACGACATGGTCGCGGTGCGGACCGTGTTCGACCAGATGCTGGTCCGCAAGGGCCTGGTGGCACCCGCCCAGATGGATCTGATCAGGTACGGCGTGAAGTCGCGAGGGACCGTCACCGCAATGAAGAGCACGGGCATCGCCCGTGAGGACTACCGGGAGGTCGAAGTCGACCTGATGGTTCGCAGGGCCACGGGCGGGCAGTTCCCGGCCAGGGAGACGACGCTGGTACCTGCCTCGGCGCTGACCAACGTGGCCCCGGGATGCATGGTCGACGTCTACTACCGCAGCGGCGACGAATCGTCGGTGGCCCTGTCGGTTCCACCCGCCTAGAGGATCACCGCGCGCCGTCGACCGCGAAGGTGGCCAACGCCGCCCAGTACAGCGGATTCGCGGCCGTGTCCCCGGAACGCCAGCGCCGCAGACACTCCCGCTGCCACTCGTTCACCGCATGACCCGCCCGGTCGGTGCCCTGGGCGGCGTCGACCGCCACGATCAACTCGCCCATCGGATCGGTGTCCCCGCCGGTGAACCGTCGATACCCCGCCGTCGTCGGCAGAGACCACAGCGTGGCCGTCACCAGTTGAGCCCCGCACAGGACCATCGCCGCGACCAGTCCCGTCGCCTCGTCGAACCGATAGTCCCCGCCTGACGCGCACGCGATGAGGGCCACCCGAGGAGGAATCGGCATCCGCCGCGACATGATCGCCGCAGCGGTCAGCGGATGTTCTTCCGCCAGGTGCAGGGACGCCTGATCGGCCCGCCCCGACCGGTCCTCGGCGGCGCTGGCGTGACCGACGTAGAGCAAGCGGCCTGGCATCTCGGCCAGCATCGTGGCGAGCCAGTCCCGGTCGGCGTCGGTGCGGCGGAACAGTTCGGTCGGGGCGGAGACCGCGGGCAGGACGCGCTGAGCGGCGACGTCGTCCGAGAAGTGGCGCGCCAAGAGAGTGTCCGGTGCCGGGCGACCCAGAACTGAGCCCAGTGCCGAATCGGGGCGCTGCCCGGGAACGCGCGGATCGAGAATCACCAAGGGCGACCGATCCCTGCGATCACCCCACGTGGTGCGCGGACGTGGGGCGTTGACGATGTTCGGCGGAATGGCCATCAACAGGTCGACCAGTTCCACCAGGCGCCGACCGTCGTCGGCGTCGTCGTCGGCGGGAACCGCGAGCGAACCCCATGGCACGCGCCCCAATCGGGCGCTCGGCGAGATGAACAGCACCGCGCCGGCTGCACCGTCGAGTAGCAGGTTCCACGCCTGCTCCGACAGCAGCGCCGACCCGAGTCGCCTGGCGAGCTCCCCTTCGGTGTCGGCGGCGGCGAACGGTCCGGTCGTCAGGGCCCGTTCAAGCGCGTCGGTCAGGGACTCCCCCGGTGTCGGCTCCGGCAGGGCCGCGGCAAGGTCGTCGAGCCCGTCGCGGATCTGAGCGGATTGGATCACCCAGGTCACGGTGCGCGACGGGTCCGCCACGATCCGGAGACTGGCGTAGGTGGCCACTCCGACGTCGGCGAACCGCAGGATCAGGGTCGTCTCCGCTATGGCCATGTCTCCCAAACTGATTCGGCTGCGGTGACGCATTGGCCATAGCGTTCGAACGCCAGCAGTCGGTAGTGGTCGAGCACGGGTCCGGTCATGGGATCCATCCGCAGTGGCGGCAACGGACCCAGCCGGGTGAGCCCGGTGCCGTCGGTGATCGGCGGGCCCGCGGCCACCAGTGCGAGCTCGTCGACGTCGGTGATCGGGGCGGCGGCCGTGGAAACGCTCGACCACTCCAGCGCCGCAGCGTCGGACACGTCGGCGCTGAACGTGCCACGCGCACTGTGGTATTCGACCAGTTGGCTGACCAGGTCGGTGTTCTCCCACTCCAGCGCGACGGCAAACGCGCCAGCCAGCAGCGGCGCCGACACGCACGTCGCCCATTGCGCCCTGGCCTCGGCGTCGGCGACCGAGTACCGGACCGAGTCGACCGCGAGCGACGCAGGCACCTTGAGTTCCGCGGCGCGCTCCAACTTCTGCATCGCAGCACGGTGTCGGTCGGTGCCCGGTTCTGCTCTGGTCGAACCGGCGCCCGCCTGGTACCTCGCTTCGGCGGTCTCCCAGTCATCGTCCGGGCGGCCTGCTCCGTCGAGGCCGAGATCGGCCAGCGCCTCGGCCCGCCAGATGTTGCCGAGGTGATCGTCGAGGCGGGCGTACGCCAGCCAGCTGCTGCGGGGCGAGGAGTCGAGACAGGCCCGCGCCTGCGTCACCATCTCGACCGCCTCGGAGTACCGGCCGCGGAAGATGGCGATCCAGCTGCGCTGCAGAAGGATCCGATGAATGTGCAGGGGCTTTCCCAGCTCGCGCCAGTGTCGCTCGGAGTGCTCCCAGCATTCGTCGGCGACCTTGAGCCCACCCGCCGACAACCTGGTCAGGCCGAAGAACAGCCAGCACCGGGACACGTCGTTGGCCCTGGCGTAGTTGGCGATCACGGGGTACGCCTCGTACATCCGTGCCTCTGTGCTGACACGGTCGCCAGCCGACCAGCTCGCCGCACCGCGTTCCAATCGTGCTCGCGCTGTGGCAAGTTCCCACCCGCGGGCCGCGGCCCGGGCCTCGACCCGACGCAACCAGGGTTCGGCCTCGTCGAGACGGCCGGTCTCGATGCAGAATCTGGCGTACCCGATGCCGCCGAGGACGCGCAGATTGTCGGCCGATTCACCGCTTTCCGTCGACGAGTCGAGGTGTCGTATCACCTTGTCCCACAACGGTACCGATCGCACGTGCAGATCGTCGTCGCACAACCCCTCGGCGCAGACGATCCGCGCGTAGGTCAGCAGATAGGCGTGTTCGACTGCCAGATCGGAGAATTCGTCGTCGCGGTCCTCGAGCGCGGCGAGTGCGACAGCGGCTCCCTCGTGGTCTCCGATCGCCGCGGCGAGCCCGGTTTCGAGAAAGCCGGCCCGGCGCCCGTACCGACGACTTAGATGGCGCATCTCGGTGGTCGTGAAAATCGACTTCTCGACCACCTCCGCGGTGGCGGTTCCCGCCAGGATCGACGCGTAGACCGCCAGGCACGCCCGGATGCGCAGCGCGCCTTCGCGGACACCGTCGTATGCCGTCCTGACCAGGTAGAGCTCACCGAGCTGGGCGAGGGTCTCCATCATCCAGTCGTCGCGGTCAGCCTCTTCGATCCGGGGCATGAGGGACAGCAACAGCTCCTTGGCTGCCGTCTCGTCGCTGGCGAGGGCGAGGTGGCGCGCCCGCTCCAGCTCTCCGGGGATCGACACCGGTGCATCATAAGTCGCGGCGGAGCCGAGGACTGGAAGTCGGAAGTGGCGAAAGCGGCGGACGTGCGATGCACGTCCGCCGCGTCCCCCGGGGCGACCTATCAGTTGCAGGTCACCTTGATCTCGAACTTCTTCGTGATCATCCCCGCCATCGGGTTCTTCATGTCGGCGCCCTGCGCCTCACCGGTGATGGTGTACGTGCTGCCGTCGACGGCGACGTCCGCCGAGCCGCTCTTCATGCCGCCCATCTGGGCGACGGCGAGCGCGCTGCCGTCGACGACCAAGCCGAGGGACTCGACGGCGGGCGGCGTCGCATCCGACATCACGACCGCCACGCCCTGCTGGCCGCCGACCGCACCGCTGGCGACGTTGATCTTGCCGCCGGCCTTGACGCAGGTGACGGTGCTGGTGTCCAGGCCGGCGAGATCCTGGCCCTCGACCTTGACCTCGGTGTTGCCGCTGGTGCTGACCTGGGTGCTGCTTCCACTCGCGGCGGGTGAGCTCGAGCCGGGCGTCGTGCCCTTGTCGTCGGAGCAGCCGACCAAGACCAATGCCGCTGCCGCGATGCCGATACCCGCCGTCACGATGTTCTTCATGGGTGTTTCCCTTCAAGTCCGCAACGCCGGGGATGGCGTCGTCGTGAGATGAGTACACGCGGGCCGAAGCGCTACCGATCCCAACAATTGCGCGCATCTGAGCGGCACCCTCGTCGATCGTCGATGTCAGACCCCCTCCGTATGATCGTGGTATGTCCTCGCCTGCAACATCTTTGAGCTCGAAGGAGCGCTTGGACGTGTTGTTCTCCGAGATGGAGGAGTTGGCGGGGCAGCGCAATGCGATCGACAGCCGGTTGGTGGAGATCTCCGCCGAAATCGAGGGTGACGGGATCTGGGGTGCCACCGGCTGCCGGTCGGTGCCGGCGTTGGTGGCCTGGAAGTTGGGTGTGAGCCCGCATAATGCGGAGACGATCGTGACCGCGGCGCGGCGGCTGGAGGAGTTTCCGCGGTGTGCGGCGATGATGCGCGAGGGTCAGCTGTCATTGGACCAGGTGGCGGTCATTGCCGAGCGGGCCGGGGCGGGGTCTGACGCGCACTACGCCCAGCTGGCCTCCGTCGCCACGGTGACCCAGCTACGGTCCGCGATCAAGTTGGAGCCGCGGCCCACGCCGGACCGGAAGCCGGAGCCGGAGCGGTCGGTCCGCAAGACCGTCGGCGAAACGCATACGACGTACCGGATCACGCTGCCGAAGCTCGAGGCTGCGAAGTTTGACGCGGCCATGGATTCTCATCGTGATGCGTTGGTGGCGGAGTGGAAGCGTGACCACGCTGGCGACGACGACGGTGACGATGGCGATGTCGGCGAGGTGTACGGCGGGGCCCGGCACGGGGAGAATCCCGAGGGTCCGTCGGTGCAGGTGCCGCCGTTTCCGAACGCTGCGGATGCGTTGATGAGTTTGGTGGAGGCCGGGTGGGACGCCGATGTGGCGCGTCGCCCGCATGGTCAGCACACCACCGTGGTCGTGCATCTGGACGTCGAGAACCGCAATGCTGCTCTTCATTTGGGGTCGTTCCTGTCGGAGGATGATCGCCGGTATTTGATGTGTGAGGCGGACTGCGAGGTGTGGTTGGAGCGCCATGGTCAGGTGATCGGCTCCGGGCGGGCGACCCGCCAGATCAGCCGCCGCCTGCGCCGCGCGTTGGAACACCGCGACCGCTGCTGCGTGGTCCCCGGCTGCGGGGCGACCCGCGGACTACACGCCCACCACATCAAGCATTGGGAGGACGGCGGAGCCACCGAACTCGACAACCTGGTCCTGCTGTGTCCTTATCACCACCGCCTGCATCACAGTGGGGGCATCACGATCACCGGTCCCGCTCAGAACCTGGTCGTGACCGACGCCGACGGCAAGACCCTCCACCCGGGATCGCTGGCCCGCCCACCGACTCAACCCCGACCATCGGTGAAGCCATGTCGCGGCCCGTTGGGGGAACGCGCCGAATGGTGGTGGTACACACCATTCGAACCACAGCCGCCACCGCTAGCCGACTAGGCGCGCACTCCCCTCCCTGACGCACGGCCAGCGGTACGGTGGCAGCGTGGGAGACCCCGAGGAGATCGTCGACGCCGAAATCGTGCCCGACCCGCCTGCCCCGACACCGCAGGAGCCTGCCCCGACACCGGAGGCGACCGGCTACACCCCAGGTGGTGTGCCGACCTTCGAATCGGTCCGAGAGAAGATCGAAACCCGGTACGGAACCGCCGTCGGGTCCTCCGAATTGGCGTCGGAGACGCCCGAGGGGCGTGAGGTCGAGGAACAGTACGAGGCAAGGCAGCGCGCCGCCCACGATCGGCTCGAACAGATCAGAGCGTCGATGCGGAACGAGCCGGATCGGACCTGACGCGGTGCGTTCCTTCACCGTCGAGGAACGTCGGACCCGGCTGGCTCGGCGACACTTCCTGGCCGAGCCCACCGACCGATCGGTCGCAGACGTCGCGAAGTCGTTCGTCGGTCTACACGCCACCGACCCGGCCACGCCGTACCTCTCACTGTGGGCGCGCCGCACCAACTTTCGCGTCGCCGATCTCGACTCGGCGCTGTACGTCGACCGGGCGGTGGTGAAGCACCTCGCCATGAGGCGCACGCTGTGGGTCTTCGACACCGCCGACCTGCCGGCCGTGCAGGCCGCGGCGAGCAATCGCGTCGCCGCCACCGAGCGCAGGAAGCTGATCGCCGACGTGGTCAAGGCCGGGATCGCCGTCGACGGCGAGGCATGGTTGGCGGACGCGTCGGCGGCGGTCACCGCCCATCTGGCCGAGCACGGTCAGGCCACCGCCCGCGAGCTTCGCGCCGCACTTCCCCAACTGGCAGGCGACTACGACCCCGCCCCCGGCAAGAGCTGGGGTGGACCCGGTCCGATATCGCCACGCGTGCTGACGGTTATGGGCGTCGAAGGGCATCTGTTCCGCGGCCCCAACGAGGGCAGCTGGACGACGTCGCGCCCCAAGTGGACCTCCGCCGCGCGGTGGGCCGGCGAGGTCGCGCAGCGTGAGCCCGACGCCGCGCGGGTAGCCCTGATCGGCACGTGGCTGAGGGCGTTCGGGCCGGGGACGGTCGAGGACGTCAGGTGGTTCTTCGGTCACACCCTTGGCTGGACGCGCGACGGCCTGCGTGACGTCGGTGCCGTCGAAGTCGACATGGACGGCGTTCCCGGCTGGGTACTGCCCGACGACCTCGAGCCCGAGCCACCCTGCGAACGGTGGTGCGCACTGCTGCCCGGCCTCGACGTCACGACGATGGGCTGGAAGCAGCGAGATTGGTATCTCGGACCCCACCAGGCGCAGGTGTTCGACCGCAACGGCAACGGCGGGCCGACCGCGTGGTGCGACGGCCGGATCGTCGGCTGCTGGACACAGGACGCCGACGGCCGAGTCGCCGTGCACCTCGTCGAAGACGTCGACGCCGAGGCGTCGATGGCCTTGGCGCGCAAGGCAGACGAGCTCACCGACTGGCTCGACGGGGTTCGGATCGCCGCACGGTTCCCGTCGCCCCTGTCGAAGTCGTCGGCTAAGCGCTGACCTTGCGCCGCTTCTTCACGGGTGCCCGTGCCGGTGCCGGCAACAACTCGGCGAGGAACTGACCGGTGTAGCTTTCCGCGACCGCGGCCACGTCCTCCGGGGTGCCCTCGGCGACGACCGTGCCGCCACCGCCACCACCCTCGGGACCCATGTCGACGATCCAGTCCGAGGTCTTGATGACGTCGAGGTTGTGCTCGATGACGATCACGGTGTTGCCCTTGTCGACCAGACCGTTGATCACCTTGAGCAGCTTGCGGATGTCCTCGAAGTGCAGGCCCGTGGTGGGTTCGTCGAGCACGTAGACGGTGCGACCCGTGGACCGCTTCTGAAGTTCGGCCGCCAGCTTCACGCGCTGCGCCTCACCGCCGGACAGGGTCGGCGCCGGCTGACCCAGCCGCACGTAACCCAAGCCGACGTCGACCAGGGTCTTCAGGTAGCGGTAGATCGACGTGATCGGCTCGAAGAAGTCGGTGGCCTCCTCGATCGACATGTCGAGCACCTCGGAGATGGTCTTGCCCTTGTAGTGCACCTCGAGGGTTTCGCGGTTGTACCTGGCGCCGTGGCAGACCTCGCAGGGCACGTACACGTCGGGGAGGAAGTTCATCTCGATCTTGATGGTGCCGTCACCCGAGCACGCCTCGCAGCGACCGCCCTTGACGTTGAACGAGAACCGTCCGGGCTGGTAGCCGCGCACCTTGGCCTCGGTGGTGGCGGCGAACAGCGTGCGGATCTTGTCGAACACGCCGGTGTAGGTCGCCGGGTTGGACCGTGGGGTCCGACCGATCGGTGACTGGTCCACGCGGACCAGCTTGTCCAGCTGATCCACGCCGTTGATGCGCTGGTGCCGGCCCGGTACCTGGCGGGCACCGTTGAGCTTGTTGGCCAGCACCGACGCCAGGATGTCGTTGACCAAGGTGGACTTGCCCGATCCGGAGACGCCGGTGACCGAGGTCAGCACGCCGAGCGGGAAGGACACGTCGATCTCGCGCAGGTTGTTCTCCCGCGCGCCGACCACCGTCAGCTGACGCTTGCGGTCGATGGGCCGACGAATTGCCGGCACCTCGATGCTTTCCTTGCCGGAAAGGTATGCGCCGGTGATGGATTCGGGATTGGTCAACAGGTCGGCGTAGGTGCCGCTGTGCACGATGTGACCACCGTGCTCCCCCGCCGCCGGACCGATGTCGACGACCCAGTCGGCGTGGGCGATGGTGTCGAGGTCGTGCTCGACGACGATCAGAGTGTTGCCGAGGTCCCGCAGCCGAACCAGCGTGTCGATCAGTCGCCGGTTGTCCCGTTGGTGCAGACCGATGGACGGTTCGTCGAGGACGTACAGCACGCCGGCGAGGCCGGAGCCGATCTGCGTGGCGAGTCGAATGCGTTGCGCCTCACCGCCGGACAGCGTGCCCGCGGCCCGGGACAAGGTCAGGTAGTCGAGGCCGACGTCGAGGAGGAAGCCCAGCCGGGACTGAACTTCCTTGAGGACCTGCCCGGCGATGGCGTGTTCACGGACGCCAAGGGTCAAGGCGTTGAGGAACTTCGAACAGTCGGCAATCGACAGCTCACACACCTGCGCGATGGACTTTGCGTCGTCCGCGGCCGCCAGCGTGACGGCCAGGATCTCGGGCTTGAGCCGGGTGCCCTCGCAGACCGGGCATGGCACGTCGCGCATGAAGCCGTCGTAGCGTTCCTTCATCTGCTCGGATTCGGTCTGCTCCATCCGGCGGTGGAGGAACGCCATCACGCCTTCGAAGTCGGCGTAATAGGAGCGGGTGCGGCCGTAGCGGTTCTTGTACCGCACGTGCACCTGCTCGTCGCAGCCCTCGAGGATCGACTTGCGCGCCTTGGCAGGAAGCTTGCGCCACGGGGTGTCGACGTCGAAGCCCAATGCCTCGCCGAGGCCTTCCAACATGCGGGTGAAGTAGTCGGCGTTGTGCCCCATCGACCATGGTGCGATCGCGCCCTCGGCCAGCGTCAGGTCGGGGTCGGGCACCACCAGTTCGGGGTCGACCTCCTTGCGGATGCCGAGGCCCGCACACTCGGGGCACGCGCCGTACGGGGAGTTGAACGAGAACGACCGCGGTTCGAGATCATCGACGGCTAGGGCGTGCCCGTTGGGGCAGGCCAGCTTCTCGGAGAACCGCTGCTCGCGGGGAAGATCGGTGTCCTCGGCGCGGTCATCAGGGAACTCCAGCACGAGGATTCCGTCGGCCAAGCCCAGCGCCGTCTCCACCGAATCGGTGAGTCGCTGCTTGGAGCTGGCCTTCACGCTGAGGCGGTCGACGACCACCTCGATGTCGTGCTTCTCCTGCTTCTTGAGCTTCGGCGGATCGGTCAGGGTGTGGACGACGCCGTCGACGCGGACGCGGCTGTAGCCCTGCGAGTTGAGCTTTTCGAACAGGTCGACGAACTCGCCCTTGCGCGTACGGACCACCGGGGCCAGCACTTGGAACCGGATGCCCTCCTCCATCGCCAGCACCTGGTCGACGATCTGCTGCGGCGTCTGCCGGGCGATGCGCTCCCCGCAGACCGGGCAGTGCGCCGTGCCGGCGCGGGCGTAGAGCAGCCGCAGGTAGTCGTACACCTCGGTGATGGTGCCGACGGTCGAGCGCGGGTTGCGGTTGGTCGACTTCTGGTCGATCGACACCGCCGGGGACAAGCCCTCGATGAAGTCGACGTCGGGCTTGTCCATCTGCCCGAGGAACTGCCGGGCATACGCGGACAACGATTCGACGTAGCGGCGCTGTCCCTCGGCGAAGATCGTGTCGAACGCCAACGACGACTTGCCCGAACCGGACAACCCGGTGAAGACGATCAACGCGTCGCGCGGCAGGTCGACGTCGACGTTTCGCAGGTTGTGCTCGCGCGCACCCTTGACTATCAGGCGGTCAGCCAACTGATATCTCTCCTGGTCTGATGGTGCTCTCCAACCTGCTCGAAGCGCACCGCGCTCATGTTATGTCCACTCACCGACAAGCCCCGTACGGTGGCAGTCATGGCCGATCAGAGAACCTCCGTTGCCGACGACTACACGGGTCACGTCGAGTCCGGCTCAGCCGCACGCCGCAATCTCCCCGGTGCGTCGATCGTGAAGGCGTCGGTGGGTCCCATGGACAACAACGCGTACCTGATCACGTGTTCCCAGTCCGGCCAGACGCTACTCGTCGACGCCGCAAACGACGCGCCCGTTCTTCTCGACCTGATCGAGCGGTACGCCCCGAGCCTGGCCCTCATCGTGACCACTCATCAGCACGGCGACCACTGGCAGGCACTGGCCGAGGTGACCAGCGCCACGGGCGCACCGACCGCCGCACACCAACTCGACGCCAAACCGCTGCCCGTCACCCCGGATCGCATCCTCTCCGACGGCGACACCGTCGAGATCGGCGAACTCACCTTCGACGTGATCCACCTGCAGGGTCACACCGAGGGGTCGGTGGCCCTCGCGCTGCGCGGACCTGCGGCGGGCGACGCCGTGCAGCTGTTCACCGGTGACTGCCTGTTCCCCGGCGGTCCTGGACGTACCACGCGCCCGGAAGAGTTCGAGTCGTTGATCAGCGGCCTCGAGACGAAGGTGTTCGACCGGTACGGCGACGACACCGTCGTGTATCCGGGCCACGGCGACGACACCACCCTTGGCGCCGAGCGGCCGCACCTCGGCGAGTGGAAGGAACGCGGCTGGTGAGCGGTTGGCCCAAGCCCGACAAGCTCGGCCCAGGTCAGGAGTCGGTCTGGGACTATCCACGGCCGCCGAGGCTGGAGACGTTCGCCGGTTCGATCACCGTCGAGCTGGCCGGGGAAATCATCGCCTCGACCGACCGCGGCTGGCGCGTCCTCGAGACCAGCCACCCGCCCACGTACTACATCCCCGCGGCAGCGTTTCGGGACGGCGCCCTGCGCCCGGCGGCAGGATCGTCGTGGTGCGAATGGAAGGGCGTGGCGTCCTACTTCGACCTGGTCAGCGGCGCTCGCGTCGCCGAACGGGCAGGCTGGACGTACCCGGAACCCACGCGCGGTTTCGAACCGATCGCCGGTGCCATCGCGGTGATGGCGGCACAGGTCGACCGTTGCACCGTCAACGGTGAGCGGGTCGAGTCGCAACCCGGTGGCTTCTACGGCGGCTGGATCACCAGCTGGGTGAAGGGCCCGTTCAAGGGCATCCCAGGCTCCAGGGGCTGGTAGCCCCCGGAGCCCGATCGTCAGGACGTGTGGACGATCAGGACGTCGGACTTGGAACGACGCGCCACGTTGGCGGGCACCGATCCGAGCAGGCGGCCGGCGATGGTGCTGAGGCCGACGTTGCCGACGACCAGAAGGTCGGCCTTGATCTCCTCGGCCAGGTCGACCAGGGCGTCGACGGGAGCGCCGACGACGGCCTTCTCCTCGACGTCCTTGGCTCCGGCGGTGTGCGCGCGGTCCCTGGCTTCACGCAGGATCGCGTAGATGGGAGCGTTGCCCGCCATCTTGTAGCCCTCGTCCTTGAGGACGTCGGCGGCCCGCGAGTCTTCGCTCTGCGGGAAGTACGCCGTGGCCACGATGAGCTTCGCGCCCGCTCCCGCGGCGATCTGCGCGGCCCGGTCTACCGCGCGCAGCGATGAATCCGAACCGTCAGTTCCGACCAAAACGGTCTGATAGGCGCCCATTCAAAGCCCTCCCAGGGTTGATTGCCAAGCCATCCGAACAGTAACCCGAAGTTCAGCGAACATGGGGCGATTCACTCGGATGGCGCGTGTAGTCCAGCGATGATCGTAACCTCGGCGTTGCCGCCGAATGTCACGTTGGTGAGCAACCGTACGCAATTGACGGTCAGGGGCGCCGCTCGCATCCGTGCGCCCGACGTGACCTGCGTCATCGACGTGCACATCGGTGTTGATAAGCATTGCCCACCAACGACGTTCACGTCGTCCGTGTTCACTCCCGATGCCGCGGATCGAAATTGGACGGCGCGGCCTCTCCTGCGGTCACGGCGAAGTCGGTGTCGGAGAACGTATACCGGTACCACGGCTCGTCGTCGCACCGTCCGAGTTGGTGTCGAATGTTGCTGAAGGCCCCGTAGACGATTCGGTAGGGCTGCCCGACGAAGTGTTGAAGGATCTCCTTCCACGTGCGGGGTGCCTCGCGGATCAGTGCGGCCATCGCGGCGGTCAGGTCCTCCTCGGACATGGGGACGACGCCTGCCGGCGGGTCGCCGAGTTCGAAGACGGTGCTGCGGTCGAAGTGTGACCGGACGAAGTTCGGTCCGATCGGAATGGTGCAGTCCAGTCCGATCTTCGACGCCGTGCCCGGTGCCGCGTCCTCGGCGATCATGGGGTCGACGGTCATGGTGTTGCAGTTCGGGATGGTGACGGTGTCGAGGTGCGGCATGTAGCGGAACGCCATCGCGAACTGCACGGCGTTGTCGTCCCAGATGTCGACGTCCTCGTCGAACACCATCGCAATCTTCGGCAGGCCCTGCTTGGAGCACGTCAACATCACCCCGAGAGCTTGCTTCGAGTCCCCCGCGCCACGGGTGTTGATCTTCGCGTAGGCGATGTTGGACAGCCCGCCGAGCGGAGCGCGGACCTCCTTGACGTCGATGCCGGCCATCGCGAGACCGCCGTAGAGGTCGGACTCGATCATCGGCAACTGCAGCATGTTGTCGGTGTACCAGGGGTGCGTGCCGCCGATGGTGGCGTGCTGGAAGATTCCGCCCTTGCGGAAGGTCATCGCCTTGACCACGGCGCGGAAGTTCGACTTGATGCCGCCGCCGTACATTCCGGTGAACTCGCCGTACGGACCTTCGTCGTGTGTCAACCCCTCGGTGGCCATCAACTCGCACTCGATGACGATCTCGGCGTTGGCGGGCACCAGCAGGTCGACGGTCTCACACTTCACCAGCTTGGCGGGATGGCCGTAGAAGTTGCCGAGCACCTCGAAGTCGTCGGTACCGGGCGGCACGCCGGTGAGCGCGGCCACCTTGTCGACCAACGGGCCGCCGAGCACGATCGCGAGCTCCAGGTTGTGCCCCTTCGCTTGTGCGGCTTGAGCGTTCAGGCGGGCTCGGTGCGACGTGCACGTCATGTCGAACATCTTCTCGGTCTTGGACCGGAACATGCTGCGGTAGATCCCCCAGTCGTAGACGCCGGTGTCCGGGTGCTTGCTGACGACGAGGTTGTCGTTGGTGTAGGCGTGGCCGTCACGGTCGTGGTGAAGGAACAGCGGCAGCCGGGTCAGGTCGACGTCGTCGCCGGTGAGGATCACCTCTTTGCACGGCGCCGTGTCGACGACCTCGGGCGTGATGCGACCCTTGCCGAGTTCGACCATGCGACGGCCGGTTTCGCTCTTCTCGCACCCCAGCGCCCAGGCGGTCTGATCCTGGTTGGAATAGGCGTTGGCCAGGAATTGAAATTCGCAGTCGGTGACCTTCTCCACCAGCACGGCGGTCAACGGGTGGGCCTCCATGACGGCGGGCAGCTCGTCGACGCGCTTCTCCTCGGTGACGCGGACCAGCAGCCCCGCCTTCTCCATGTCGTCGACGAACTCGCTCAGACTCTGCTGGGGCATGGTGCGCCTCTCACTCGAAAGCCGTTGCGGACTGGCCAGTTTCCACGTAGTCGCGGAGGTGATGCAGGAGCACGCCCCAGGTCGTGTTGCACTTGCGGAAGTTGCCGTGCGTGCCGGGCCAACCGGCGTGGCGAAGCTCCACGAGGGTGCGTCCGTCGGCCGGTGTGACCGTGAACGTCGCGGTGGTGCCGACCGAGTCGCCAGGTCCACCGGTGCACCGCCAGGCGACCCGGGTCGGGGCCTCCGATTCGGTGATCTCCCAACGAAACTCGGGATGGTCGGCGTAGGGGAAGACCCATTCGCTGCCCACCTCACCGCTACCCGACGCGGTCGGGGCGTGCCAGCCCGTCACGCCCTCGAGTGTCGTCAGTGCCTCGAAGACCCGCTCGGGTGCGGCGTCGATCTTCAGTTCGTGGTCGATCTCGCTCATGTCACTCCTACTTGCCGTCGAGTTCGGGAAAGTCGTAGTCCCGCCAGCCGGGCACGTCCGCCACCTCCACGAACTCCTTGCCGTGCTCGGCCACCGCCGGTCCGCAGACGTCGCCGACGGTCTTGACGACGGTGCCGTACGGGTAGGTGGCGTCGATGCCGAGCGCCGAACCCGTCCGCTGATCCGGGGGCAGCGACTCGTCGGCGGTCGGGTCGAGCGCACCGCCGGGAAGGTCGTCGACGATGATCACGTCCCGGGCCGGCTGGGTGCGAAAGGCCAAGGCCCACTCCACTTCCTCTGAATTGTGGACGTCGACGTCCGGATCGACGACGATGACGGTCTTCGGTCGCATGTTGCTGCCCATCGCCGCGAGGATGGCACTGCGTGCCTCGCCCGCGTAACGGGGCCGCATCGCGATGACCACCCGGAAGAACACCCCGCCCGACGGCGGGATGGACACCCGCTCGATCGTCGGAAACTGTTGACGCATCTGGTGGGTGAACGACGCCTCGAACGGCAGCAGTTTGAGGATGTGGTTCTCGGTCGTGGGACGGCCGGTCAGGAGCGCTTGGAAGTAGGCGCCGTCACGATGGGTGATGGCGGTCGGTCGGACGACCGGCTTGGCGGACGCCGGGGTGTAGTAGCCGGTGTATTCGCCGAGCGGCCCCTCCGAGACGGTCTCGGTGAAGTCGACCTCGAATTCGACGACCACTTCGGCGTGCG
The DNA here is from genome assembly GCF_001426545.1 of Mycobacterium sp. Root135. GTDB lineage: Bacteria > Actinomycetota > Actinomycetes > Mycobacteriales > Mycobacteriaceae > Mycobacterium. The sequence goes on from NZ_LMEZ01000001.1 coordinate 550,890, forward strand.
CGGGGACCGAGACGTCGTTGGTGACGCACTTGACGAGTTCCACTCCCTCGCCGCGAAGGCCGCCGACGACCTCCCAGTCGTCGGTGTCGTCGGTGGTCTGGATCGGGCACGCGTACGCGATCATCGGGTCGACGCCGACCACCAGCGCTCCGCGAAAGGTTTTGTGGCCCAACCGCTGTGCCGTCGCCATGTTCTTGGCGAAGCGGTGGCCGGGTGCGGCCATCATCGACATCGTCTTGCGGTCGACGATCTCGCACCGGTAGTGGCCGATGTCGGGGATGCCGGTCTCGGGATCGTGGCTGACGACGAATCCCGACGTAATGTAGGGGCCACCGTCGTCGGGGCTGTACTTGGGTACGGGCAGCATCGCCAGGTCGACGTCGTCGCCGAGCACGACGTTCTGGTGGACGGGCGCGTCGGTGACGTAGGTCGGCGGGACGCGGTTGCCCAGCCCCGTGATGATCTTGTCGTAGGCGGCGTCCTCGTCGCAGCCGAAGGCGATCAGTGCCTTCGCCCGCGAGTTGTAGACGCCGCCGACCAGTGGGAAGGCGGTCCCGTTGTCGGTGAAGACGATCGCCGGGCCGGCCGTCGACGCGCTCTTGCGCAGCGCCTTGGCCACTTCGAGTTCGAGGGCCACGGGACGGTCGACGTCGATCAGCTCACCGTGGGAGCGCAACGCGTCGAGAAACTCGCGGAAATCCTGAAATGGCACGGTGCGATGCCCCATACTCTCCTGGATGAAGGTGGCCAGCAAACCTACGGTGATCGTGCCACACGCCTACGGGCGACCGACGTGAAACGCATCATCGTCGCGATCACGGGAGCGTCGGGCGCCGTGTACGGAATCCGCGCACTGGAGCTGTTGCGCAAGGTCGACGACGTCGAAACCCATGCGATCGTGACGTCGTCGGGCCAGCGGACGATCGCCCACGAGACCGACTACACCCCCGAGGAAGTCCGCTCTCTCGCCGACCATCACCACAATCCGCGCGACATCGGCGCCGCCGTGTCGTCGGGATCGTTCGTCACGACCGGCATGCTGGTGGCGCCGTGCTCGGTGAAGACCCTCAGCGGAATCGCCAACTCCTACAACGACGAACTGGTGGTCCGCGCGGCCGACGTGTGCCTCAAGGAGCGGCGCAGGGTGGTGCTGATGCTGCGCGAGACTCCTCTGCACGCCGGCCACATCGACCTCATGGCGCGCGCGACGAACAACGGAGCGATCATCATGCCTCCCGTGCCCGCGTTCTACACGCTGCCGCGTTCATTGGAGGACGTCGTAGACCAGACCGTGGCGCGGGCACTCGAGTTGCTCGACGTCGTCATGCCGGGGATTCAGCGGTGGGACGGCAGGTCCGTCGTCCCCGACGAAGGCTAGGTGGCCCGGGGCCGACCGAAGTACAGCTCTTGGGTCGCGATGCACACCACGTGACCCGTCCGGTTGTACATGGTGGCAGTGGCCAGTCCGCGCCCGCCAATGCCGCTGGGCGACAACTGATCCGACAACACCCAGTCGGTCAGGTCGACGGGGCGGTGAAACCACAGGGCGTGATCGATCAGCGCGTTGAAGGCGGTAGCCGGGGTGGCCTTCCGCATGTTGAGGGTTGTCTCCAACATCGTGGTGCCGGACAGGTACGTCAGCAGGCAACTGTGCAGGATCTGGGCGTTCTCGGCCTCGGCCACCACGGGTTCGCTTGGCCGCCACCACAACCGGATCCGGGGTGACCGTTCGGGAAGGTCGACCGCGAGCCGCGGTGGCGCGTCGACGTAGCGCAGTTCGAAGGGCTGCTCGCGCACCCAGTAGCCGTCGAGCTCATCGGCGAACTCCGCCAACTGCTTGCGAACGGGGAGCAACGTCTCGGGAGCCGGGACGTCCGGCATCCGGCCGTGGTAGTCGATGCCGCCGTCCACCGGAGTGCTGAACGACGCGAGTGCCTCGAGAAGCACCTCGCCGTCCTGCGTCGCGGTGACCTGCCGGGTCGACAGGGTGCCGCCGTCACGGGACCGGACGACGTGGAAGTCCACCGGACGCCGGGCGTCGCCGGCCCGGATGTAATAGACGTGCACGCTGTGCGGCGTGCGGCCCGGCGCCGTGCGGCTGGCGGCCATGAGGGCCTGCCCGGCGATGTGGCCCCCGACGATGTGGTGGGCAGGATTGTCGAGCTGCGTCGCGACGAAGTCGTCGGTGCCGGTCTGGTCGACGTGCAGGGTGGCGACGATGTCGGCGAGGGTCGGCGTAAATGTCACTCGGGCATCATGCCGCAGCGCGATCTGGCACCGGTCGCCGTGCCTTCTAAGGGGAGGGACCAAATCGTGAAATGCTTACCGATTGCCGCATTCCACGTGTTGCGATGCCGCTGCAGTGGACAATCCCACCTGACAGGCGGTATCGGTTCGAATCGCAGCGGGGGCTGGGCATTGGCCGGGAAATTGACGAGGTGTGGAAACGGCTTCCCGCTTGCTGCACTCCGTCGTGCGACCGCCGCGGATCACCAAGCCTTGGATGGACTCATCTGTCGTGATCGGCTCGTCGAGATGGAGTACTACGCCGCCGTCGTCGGCGGGTTGATCGAGGCCGCCGAGTGCGTCGAAGCGACTTTGGCACTGGTACCGCACGAATCGTGGAATGAGGGGCTGTCGCTCTCGGAGGTCTCGAAGCGGTTGGCCCTCGACGACGAGTCGGTGTTCTTGGAGGAGTTGGCCGGATCTCGGCGCCAATCGTCGCGCAGAGGGGGAGCCTTGGACGTCTCGGGGCCGCGGGTCCACGCAACGATGTTGGGACTCCTCTACGTCTACGTCGGCTCCGGACTGGGTGGATTGCACCTGCTCCGGGTCGTCCGAACTGCCCAGTGGTGGCAGGCCGAACGCGAGCATCTGCTGCTTCATCCCTACGGCGAACATCTCCACGATCGTTGGCGTGCAGTGCTGAACGCCCTTGCGCGACTGGATGCGGACGCCACGAATGCTGCCGTCGTTGCCGCGCGCGCCGGCTTCGAACTCCATCGCGAGTCCCTTGTCGACCATCTTTCCATCGGAGGCGGCAGATGAGCGACGGCTCCGAGTCGATGTGGACGGTTGTCGGCCACGAGGGCTGCGAGACGGAGCAGATCCACAAGCCCGACGCCATCCAGGCGCACGGATGGCTCCTCGCGATCGACGTCGTCAAGCGCCGCGTTTCACATGTGTCGTCGAATCTGCAGGCCCCGATCGGCGGGATTCTCCACACGACAAAGGTCCTGGGAACGACGGTCGAGGAGGTCGCGCACTCACTCCAACTCCCAAGTGCCGTAATGAACTTGGAGGATTTGGAGGGTTTCCGGACCGAAATGCGTTGGCTGACATCAGATCCGGTGGTGGTCACGGCGCGCTCGTCAGAAGACCACTACATCCTCGAGATCGAGCGCGACATCCCCTCGGTCACCACGGATCCGACGGCGATGATCGCTACCCTGCTGGAGGTCCCGAGCTGGCAGGCGTTCTCCGAGCAGACGGTGAAGGTCTTGGGGCAGATGTTCGGCTACGCGCGCACGATGGCCTACACGTTTCATCCCGACCATCACGGTGAGGTGACCGCCGAGCACATCAATCAACCCGACCTGGAGCCGTTTCTCGGGCTGCACTATCCGGCGTCCGACATCCCGCCGCAAGCCCGTCGGCTGTACGTCCTGCAACTGGTGCGGGTCATCGCAGACGTCGACGAAGCAACCGTCCATCTCCTCGGTCCGGCTTCGAATGGCGAGGTGGCCGCCACCCTCGATCTCAGCTTGGCGAACCTTCGCGCCGTCTCACCCGTGCACCTGGAGTACACGCGCAACATGGGCGTGGCAGCCACGGCGTCAGTCTCGGTCATCCAAGATGGACGCCTCACGGGGATGTTCGTGATGCACCACACCGAGCCGCGATCACTCAGCCGAAGTGATCGACTGGCGCTCGCCACCGTCAGTCGCATTGCCTCGTTCGTCGCAGCGACGATGGACGAGAAGTCGTTCGGGGCCCGGCGCAGTCATATCGCGGCGCTCGCCGAAGAACTCCGACGAAACCTCACGGCCGGTGACAACGCGATCCAGTGCATCGAGGTGATTGGCTCCGACGTCCTGACGGCAGTGAAGGCTGACGGGCTGGTGGCCCGCCTGCAAGGCGAGGTGCTCCGCATCGGCGATGTGCCGCCACAGGACGCGATCGACGAGCTGGTGCGCGAATGGGGCTCGGCCGGAGGCGAATCCGTGCAGACGACCGATTGCCTGGCAACCGACATGCCCAAGCTGGCTGAACCCGACTCGTGTGCGGGAGCGATAGTGGCGCGGCTGCCGGCCACCTCCGACTCGTACCTGGCCTGGTTCCGTCGGCCGTTCCTCAAGACCGTCCGCTGGGGCGGCGAGGTGACCGCGCTGGTCCGCAAGGATCAGTTCGGTCGGCTGCATCCGCGTGGGTCGTTCAACGAGTTCGTCGAGAAGGTCACCGACCATAGCCGCACGTGGTCCGATCACGACCGCATTGCGGCAGGTACTTTCCACCAGGCTGTGCAATCCGGACTGAACGAGTGGGCGTACCGGCAGCTCGCGGTTCAGGCCACGATCGATCCGTTGACGGGTCTCGGCAACCGCCGCTCACTTTCGTCGGCGATCGAGGGCGAGATCCGAGCTCTCAAGGCATCGCACGGCTTTGCGCTGTTGTTCATCGACCTGGATCGCTTCAAGCAAATCAATGATGCATACGGACACCACAAGGGTGACCTGGTGCTGCGGGCCACCGCCGACCGGCTCGAGCGGGAGACGTTCTATCTGGTCGGTCGTTCGGGAAGCGTGTTTCGCCTCGGCGGCGACGAGTTCGTCGTGGTCCTCCGCGAGGCCACCCCCGATCTGGTCTCCCGGGTCGCCGAAGCGATCCTCGCGGCGTTCCGGGATCCCGTGACCGTGGACGGTGCCATGAGCGTGGTGAACGTCAGCATCGGGGCTGTCGCCGACAAGGACGCCGAAGGTGTGTCCGATGCCGCCGAACTGCTGCGGCGCGGCGATCTGGCGATGTACTCGGCCAAACGTGCCGGTGGCTCTCGGGTCGCGTTCTATCAGGGTGAATTCTCGGACAAGGCAATCCGTCGGTCGTTGCTCGAACAGCAGCTCTATCGGGCGCTCGAAGCTGACGAGCTGACTCCGGCGTTCCAACCCGTCGTCTCGCTTCGAACCGGGCACACCGTCGGAGCAGAGGCGCTGGCGCGCTGGCGCCAGCCGGCCGGTGGCATCCTCCTGCCCGCCGACTTCATCCCGGTCGCCGAGGAGACGGGTCAGATTCGCACCGTCGATCGACGGATCGCCGAGCGTGCCGTGGTCGAGTGCCTCGGGCTGTTGCGCGACCGTTCGCGGGAGTTCCACCTGTCGGTCAACGCGAGTGCGAAGACGGTGGACGCGGAATACGTCGACTTCCTCCTCGAACTGATCTCCGATTACGCGCTTCCGCCCGAACGATTGATCATTGAGCTGACGGAGTCGGCGATGGTTCACGAATCGGGCGGCCTCAAGCAGACGTTGATCAACATCCGGTCGCTCGGTGTCAAGGTAGCCATCGACGACTTCGGGACGGGCTACTCATCGCTGGCCCACCTACAGAACCTGCCGGTCGACATCGTCAAGTTGGATCGCACGTTCGTCGAGCGGCTGCGAGGCGGCGAAGGCGCCGACGTCGTCGCGCGATGGGCGATCCAGCTCGTGTCGGAATTGGGAATGCGCATGATCGCGGAAGGCGTCGAGACCCTCGAGGAGGAAGTGGCGCTGCTGCGCCTTGGCTACGACTGGGTGCAGGGCAATCGATATGGCGTCCCGGACTGGACGCCAACGCGAGCGGAAACGGGATCCGAACCCGCGTAAACGACGTCACTGCGCGCATCTCGCCGCAGCCGACGTTGTCACATTCAACCTGCTGCTCGACACCGAAAGTGGTGCGTGACTCGCGTCGAGAAGCTTGTCAACTGCTGTTAGGGTGACGCTGAAAATCGTCTTCGGGGACGCTGTACGACCGCTGGGGGGCATTCTGGTGAACATGTTGGGGGCGCGCCGCCGGTCGGCGGAGTTCAGAGCGCAAACCGTGTCGCGTTGACGCCGACGGTGCTGTCGTCGGCAACGAAGGCCGGGAACGCCAGATGAGCAACGCAGGACGGCGAGAAGATTCCCGGGAATCGTCGACTTCGGCAATCTCGACATCACTCATCGGGAGCGATCGCACCGTTCGCGATCTGATTGGCAAGCAGTTTCGCCCCGACATAGAGGGTCTGCGTGCCGTCGCGGTGTTGGCCGTGGTTCTGTTCCATGCCGACCTCCCCGGACTCAGCGGCGGATTCGTCGGCGTCGACGTCTTCTTCGTCATCTCGGGGTTCCTGATCACGGGTCTCCTGTGGCGTGAAGTCAGTAGCTCCGGTGGTGTCAGGCTGAGGAAGTTCTACGGGGCGCGAGCCCGCCGTCTGCTCCCGGCGTCCGCACTCGTAGGCGTCGTCACGATGGTCGCGTCGGCGATGTTGCTGCCCCCGCTGCAAGTCCAATCAGTCACTCTGGACGGCATTCTCAGCGCGTTGTACGTCAGCAACTATCGGTTCATCAGCTCGGGCGTCAAGTACTTCGGCAAACAGGACGTGCTGGCACCGTCGCCCTTCCAGCACTACTGGTCACTGGGTGTGGAAGAGCAGTTCTACATCCTCTGGCCGTTGCTGATCGTATGTGCGGCATGGCTCATCCGGCGGGCGCGCAAGCGGGGTAGGAAGACGACGGAGGCGACGTCGTCGTCGGTACGTCCGTACGTCGTGGTCTTGGCACTGGTTGCCGCCGTGTCCTTCGCCCTCTCGTTCCTGATGACGTACCTGGTCCCGCCCGTGGCCTTCTTCTCACTGCCGACCAGAGCCTGGCAATTGGCCCTCGGCGGCTTGGTGGCTCTCACCGTCGTCCACTGGCGTCGCCTGTCCACGCGTTCCGCCGCCGTCGTCGGGTGGACTGGGTTGGTCATGATCCTGCTGGCGTGCACGTTGCTGAGCGGGGAGACGAGCTATCCCGGAACTGCCGCGTTGTTGCCGACGCTCGGCACGATGCTGGTGATCGGCGCCGGATGCGCCGAACCGTCGCGCGGGGTCGGCCGCGCCCTCGGCGTCCCTGTGATGGGCGCCATCGGCAGAGTGTCCTATTCGTGGTACCTGTGGCACTGGCCGGTGTTGGTGCTCACCCCTCCCCTGCTGGGCCATCAGGTCGGGTTGGGGGTCAAGTTGATTGCCGTCCTGGTCTCGTTGGGGCTCGCGGTGCTGACCGTGCGATTCGTCGAGAACCCGTTCCGGTTCGCCGAACGCGTGCGCACGTCACCCGCCGTCAGCCTGGGCGTGGGTGGTCTTGCCACCGCCGTGGCAGTGTGCGTCGGCTTGGTGGTGTATCTGGCCGTGCCCACTCCGGTCGGCAGGGGCCCCGCGATCGAGCCGGTCGTCGCTTCCGCGCCATCGGTTTCCCCTGGGGCGCCACTAGCGGCGTACGACGCGGCGGTGCAGGGCGCGTTCGCCGAGGTGGAGGACGCCGTCGAGGCGTCGGTCGACCTTCAAGAAGTGCCGTCGAACTTGACTCCGCCGCTGACCAGTGGATCCGCCCAGCAGTTGGGCATCCTGAGCGGCGGCTGCCTGCGAATCCTGCCCTTCGATTCGGGACAACCCGAGTGCGTGGCGGGTGACGCCGCTTCCGCAACGACCGTCGCGCTGATAGGCGACTCACGCGCCGCGATGTTGAACCCGGCGTTCAAACGGATTGCCGAGCAGCGAGATTGGCGATTGTTGATGTTCGCGAAGGCGGGCTGCTCGATCACCGACCTGCCGATCACGACACGCTTCAACGGGTTGGCCGAAGGCATTCAGCGGTGCTCGGAGTGGCGCGACCACATCGTGGCTCGGTTGCACGTCGAGCGGCCCAAGCTGATCGTGATCAGTTCGTCCCGCGCCTACGACGCCACCGGAACCCACACGATGGTCCCGGGTCTGAAGAAGTACGACGCCGCCTGGTTGGCCAGTCTCACCGAGGTCGTGGAGGAGTTCCGGAGCACCGGGGCGAAGGTGCTGGTGCTCGGTCCGACGGCGGACCCGCCTGCGCCGGTGCCGCTGTGCCTGTCCGGGCACCTCGACGACGCGACCGCCTGTGCGGCGCGGCGCGGGCCGGAACATGGTCCCGGCATGGTCGCCGAAGCGAAGGCCACCGAAGCCGGTGGCGGCCGTTACGCGGATACCACCAAACTCTTCTGCAGCGAAAACCGCTGTCCTGCCATCGTCGGCAACATGATGGTGTACTTCGATGCGGGCCACGTGACGCGCGAGTACGCCGAATTTCTGGCGCCGGCGCTGGGGGCCCTTGCGGACCGTGCGCTGGCGCAGCCATGACAGCTGAACCACTGAGCAACGCGAGCGGATGACGGGATTCGAACCCGTGTAAACGGCTTTGCAGGCCGGTGCCTAGCCACTCAGCCACACCCGCGTTGTCCATGACCTTGCCAGCGCGCCGTGGCACACCCAAGGCTTTGGATCGCCGTGATCGCTAGGAGGCGATTGGCAACGCGACGCGCTCGTGAGCCGTCAGCAGGAGCTGATCGCAGTCCGACCGCGTAGGAAGGACCTCGTCGTACTCCAGGGCGATGAACTCGGTGAGGTACTGATCCGCCAGCCCGCGCAACTTGGTGTTGGTGACCTGTGACCGCCACCGGAGAAGGTCGAAGGCTCGTTCGGCGTCGATTCGGTACACGAACATGAGGATGCCCTTGCACTGCTCGATGACGCTGCGTCGCTCGGAGATTCCGGCGACGGCTTCGGTGATCAGTCGTTGGGCGTCCTCGACCTCATCGTGCGGGCGACCCGTCGGAGTGACGTCGACGAAGAACCCTTGATTGCCGACGACGTTGCCGTAGTCATCCCTCAGTTGCACACCGACGACGATGACTTCGTGGGTCTGACCCCGAACGTCGACGATGCGGTGACGCGTGTTGATCGGACCATGGGTGCGGCGTATCTCCGCCAGCGTGGCTGCAATCTTCGCGTGGTCGTCGGGGTGCTTGTGCGACATCACCTGCTCGGTGGTCGGATGCATCTTGGCCGCCGGGTAGCCGTGGATCTGGGCGGCTTCGGGCGACCAATCCCACGATTCGTCGGCGAAGTAGAAGCGGAACGGCCCGACTCGAAGCGGCAGCGCGTCGTGGGACATGAGCTGGGCGGGCATGGCGTCTCGTCTCATGGCGGGGTCGAGGCCATCACCGCACTGTAGCCCCCACGGCGCCGGCCCGAGTGCGACCGACGTCAAGATGTCAAGTGCTCCCGTCGGATTCGACGTCGCCGTGATCCGTTAGAGCGGCAGGCCGGCAGCAGCACCCCCGCGCGGCCAGCCGTTCGGCGAGTCCTCCCACTCCTCCTGGCGGCCGTACGGCGCCATGTCCAGAAAGGGATAGCCGACGGAGGTGTGCTCGAGGCCGCGCGCGAAGGCCGAGTAGGTGTGGAACACGTCGTCGCCCCGGCGCAGGAACACGCTGGCTCCTGGCACGTCGCCGCGCAGGTCCCCGTCGACGGGTTCGTAGTTGTACACGACCGGAGCACGCGCCGGGTCGAGCGTCGCGTGGAAGTCGTATGTGAAGTCGCCGTCACGCGAGGAGTACCACGGGAACGTCCAGCCCTGCTGGTCGCTATACCGGGCGATGCTCGCGTACGGCGCGCGTGACACGCACACCAGCGTCAGTCCCCTGCCCGCGAGAAGTGCGCGGTCACCGTCGGTGAACGAGAGCTCGGCAGAGGCGCTGCAGCTCGGGCAGCCCCGGTCCTCGTCGTCGACCCACATGAAGTGGTGGACGTACAGCTGGGGTCTGCCCTCGAACAGGTCGACCAGGCGCACCTCGCCGTCCGGCCCCTCGAAGACGTAGTCCTTGTCCACCTTGACCATTGGCATTCGCCGACGCTCCGCGTTGACCGCGTCGCGAAGATGCGTGACCTCCCGCTCGCGGGCCAGGAGACGTCGGCGGGCGGTCAGCCACTCGGCACGGGAGGCGACCTCTGGGTAGGCGGTGGGGATGATCGTGGTCATACGGTCTTGACCCGCCGAGTCGCGAGAATTCATCGCGGCGCGGGTAGTGCGCGATACCTTGTCGGCATGAATCTCTGGCTGGCCGATCCGCCGTTCTTCGGCGGCCCGGGCCAAGGCACCCGTCAGATCGTCGAGTTGTTCGTGGCCTTCGGACTGACCGCGCTGATCGGTCTCGAACGCGAAATCCAGGGCAAGGCCGCAGGACTGCGCACGCAGACCATCGTCGGCACCGCGGCGGCGCTCATCCTGCTGGTCAGCAAGTACGGTTTCCAGGACGTCCTGGTCGACGGTCTGGTCGTCGTCGACCCGTCGCGCGTCGCGGCCCAAATCGTCTCGGGCATCGGGTTTCTCGGCGCTGGCATCATCATCTTCCGTCGCGGCTCCGTGCACGGCCTGACGACCGCCGCGGCGGTGTGGGAGTCCGCGGCGATCGGCATGGCCGCCGGGTCCGGGCTTCTGCTGCTCGCGTGCACCGTGACGGCCATGCACTTCATCATCATCTTGGGGTTCATGCCGGTGGCCAAACGGTTGGCCGCCCGTCTCAGCGGATCGATCCGCGTGCACGTCACCTACGAGGAGAACCGTGGCGTCATGTCGGCCCTGTTGCAGGCCTGCGAGCGACGCAACTGGCAGCTCGCGGAGCTGGAGTCGGACCCGACGGGCGGAGTGCTGCTGACGCTGTCGGGCAACGGCATCCTCAACGCGCCGAACTTGCTGGCCCGCATCGACGGTGTGACCGCAATCCGGCAGCTCGACGACGACCGCGACTAGGGCGCGACGCGGCCGCGGCTGGCCCGGTACGACGCGACGCTCCCGAGCGCCGCGAGCAGCGCCATCACCGCGAACAGCCACCTGGCCGCGGTCGCGTCACCACGGTCGGTCAGGTTGACCACGACCCCGGCGAGCCCGGCCCCGAACGAACCACAGATCAGTTGGACGGTGTTGATCGCGGCGGCCGCGGTGCGGCCCTCCGCCGGGTCGTCGCTGCTGCCCATCGCCCACGCGGACAGATGCGGCCAGGCGACGCCGATGCCCGCGCCGGTGATCATCAAGGCGATCACCCACACCGCGACCAGAAGGCCGGACGCATTCTCGAACTGGCTCACCGCGGCGACGCCGAGGCCCACCGCCATCACCAAAGGCGCACCCGCGACGACCGTCACGATGAGCCGGGTCTTGGTCAGCGACGCGCTGGTGATCTCGCCGATGGTCCACCCCACGGCCAGTGACACGCTCAGGAAGCCGGCGGCCACCGGCACCAGGTGGGCCAGCCGCTGACCGAACAGCGGCACGTACATGTCCGCCATCGTCGCGGCCATCAGCACGCCGAGAGTCAGGTAGATCCACTTCAGCGGACCGGGCCGAAAGGCCATGGGCGGCAGCACCGAAGCGCTCGTCCTGCGGTCCACCACGAGGAACACCAGCACCAGGACCACCCCGAGCACCAGCAGGCCACCCGTCAGCGCGAGGTTGCGCGGGATGCCGGCGACGCTGATCGCCAGGGCCGCCGCACCGAGCAACATCAACGACCACACCGGGATCCGGTCGACGGCAGGGCGGTCGACGCCGTCCGTACGGCCCGGCAGAGCGAACGGGACCAACGCCGCCATCACCGCGGTCAACACCGCCAGCAGGCCGAATGCCCAACGCCACGAACCGAACTGCGCGAACAGTCCGCCCGCGGCCGGTCCCAGCAAGGTTCCGACGCCCCACATGGCGGACACCAGAGCCGACGCCTTCGTCCACAACGACTGCGGCAGAGCGGAATTGATGACGGCATACCCCAGGCCGGCGAGCAGCCCACCCGCAGCGCCCTGCACCACCCGGCCGAGCAGGAGGAACTCCATGCTGGGTGCGACGGCACACAGCACGCTTCCGACGCCGAACACGCCGAGGCCGCCGAGGTAGGCCCATCGCGGGCCGACCTTCGTCAGCACCGCACTGACCGTGGTCGCCGCCACCACCGAGGCGACGAGATAGACGGTGGTGACCCAGGCGTACAGCCGTTGGCCACCGATCTCGGCGACGGTGCTCGGCAGCAGGCTGATGGTGAGGAACTCGTTGGTGGCGTACAGCGCCACGCCACCGGCGAGCACCGTCGACGCGCCAAGGTTCTTCGGCCCGAGCAGCTCGCGCCAGCCTGCGGTCGGGGTGTGGCTCTGGGTGTCGTCCGGGTGGGTCACGCGGACAACCGTATGAGCTCAACCAAGGTTGAGATCAACCCCGCTACTTCAGGCCTGCGGCATCCATGCCGCGCAGTTCCTTCTTCAGGTCGGCGATCTCGTCGCGGATGCGACCCGCCAACTCGAACTGCAGGTCCCGCGCGGCCGACATCATCTGAGCGGTCATCTCCTTGATGAGGTCGGCGAGCTCTGCCCGCGGCATGTTCGCCGTGTCGCGCCCTTCGGCGATCCCCGAGCTGACCGCGCGGCCACGTTCACCCTGCGCACGCCGCCCACGGGAGGCGTTGCGCCCCGAACCGCCGACGTCGACCGTCGCGTCGGTATCGTCGGCCTCGCGGTACACCTGGTCGAGGATGTCGGCAATCTTCTTCCGAAGCGGTTGCGGGTCGACGCCATGGGCCTCGTTGTAGGCGATCTGCTTGGCCCTGCGTCGGTCGGTCTCGTCGATGGCCTGCTTCATGGAGTCGGTCATCTTGTCGGCGTACATGTGGACTTCACCGGACACGTTGCGCGCCGCACGGCCGATGGTCTGGATCAAGCTGCGGGCCGATCGGAGGAAGCCCTCCTTGTCGGCGTCGAGGATGGACACCAACGACACCTCGGGCAGGTCCAGACCCTCGCGGAGCAGGTTGATGCCCACCAGGACGTCGTACTCGCCGAGGCGCAGCTGACGCAACAGCTCGACGCGCCGCAGCGTGTCCACCTCCGAGTGCAGGTAGCGCACCCGGATGCCGAGCTCCAGGAGATAGTCGGTGAGGTCCTCGGCCATCTTCTTGGTCAGCGTGGTGACCAGCACGCGCTCGTCCAACTCGGTGCGCTTGCGGATCTCGCTGATCAGATCGTCGATCTGGCCCTTGGTGGGCTTGACCACCACCTTCGGATCGATCAGACCCGTCGGACGGATGACCTGCTCGACGAACTCACCGCCGGCCTGGCTGAGCTCATAGGGGCCCGGGGTCGCCGACAGATACACCGTCTGCCCGACCCGGTCGGCGAACTCCTCCCATGTCAACGGCCGATTGTCGACCGCCGACGGCAGCCGGAAGCCGAAGTCGACGAGGTTGCGCTTGCGCGACATGTCGCCTTCGTACATGCCACCGATTTGCGGCACCGTGACGTGGGACTCGTCGATCACCATGAGGAAGTCCTCCGGGAAGTAATCCAGGAGGGTCGCCGGCGCCGTGCCCGGCCCACGTCCGTCGATGTGCCGAGAGTAGTTCTCGATGCCCGAGCAGAAGCCCACCTGCTTCATCATCTCGACGTCGTAGTTGGTGCGCATCCGAAGCCGTTGTGCCTCAAGCAGTTTGCCCTGACCCTCCAGCTCAGCCAGCCGCTCCTCCAGCTCCTTCTCGATGCTGGCGATCGCGATCGCCATCCGCTCCGGACCCGCCACGTAGTGGGTAGCCGGGAAGACCCGCAGCGAGTCGACCTTGCGCACCACGTCGCCCGTCAGCGGGTGCATGTAGTACAGCGCCTCGATCTCGTCACCGAAGAACTCGATGCGCAGCGCCAGTTCCTCGTAGCTCGGAATGATCTCCACGGTGTCGCCACGCACCCGGAAGGATCCGCGGGTGAAGGCCATGTCGTTGCGGGTGTACTGCACGTCGACCAGCAGTCGGAGCAGCGCGTCCCTGGGAACTTCGTCGCCCACGTTCAGTTCGACCGAGCGGTCCAGGTACGACTGCGGCGTGCCGAGACCGTAGATGCACGACACCGACGCCACCACTACGACGTCGCGGCGGGACAGCAGATTGTGGGTCGCGGAGTGTCGGAGCCGCTCGACGTCGTCGTTGACGGAGCTGTCCTTCTCGATGTAGGTGTCGGTCTGCGCGATGTACGCCTCGGGCTGGTAGTAGTCGTAGTACGACACGAAGTACTCGACGGCATTGTTGGGCAACATCTCTCGGAGTTCGTTGGCCAACTGGGCGGCCAGCGTCTTGTTGGGCGCCATGATCAGCGTCGGCCGCTGCAGCTTCTCGATCAGCCACGCCGTCGTCGCGGACTTGCCCGTGCCCGTGGCACCCAGCAGGACGACGTCCCGCTCCCCCGCGGTGATGCGACGTTCCAATTCGGCGATCGCCGCGGGCTGGTCGCCGGCCGGCGAATACTCGCTGACCACCTGGAACTCGCCGCCCACGCGCACGACGTCATCGACGGCCCGGTACTCCGAGACCGCCACGACTGGATATTCGGTAGCGAAAGCCATGTTCACCAGGTTAGAACCAACCACCGACAAGTTCGATTCCCGACTGGTTAGGCTGGCGAAATCCATCCCCCCAAACGCGAGACCTTCGACGTCGCGGCCCGCACCAACACCGATCCCAAGGGCATCGTGCGGGACGTCGACGTGTACGCCGTGCACCCCTTTGGCCTCTACATGGCACGCCCGACACCCGGTCGTGCACAGTTCCACTACCTCGAATCGTGGCTGCTTCCGTCGCTGAGCCTCCGAATCTCGGTCTTCCACTTCAATCCTGGCTACGAACGTGACCAGGACTTCTATCTCGACGTCGGGCCCATCGTGGTCGACGGTCAGGTGTGGCGCACCGAGGATCACTACCTGGATCTGGTCGTCCGGACCGGTTCCGGCGTCGACCTGCTCGACGTCGACGAGCTGTTCGAGGCGGTTGGCGAGGGCCTGATCACCCCGGAGAATGCCACCGCCGCGGTACGCACGGCCGCCTCCGCGATCGACGGTCTCGCCGGTAACGCCTACGACGTCCACGGCTGGCTGGCGGACCGCGAAATGGCCCTCACCTGGAGGGCAGCGTAAAGTCCTTTTTATGAGCTTGACTAAGTGTGGGCTGGTGGCTGGTGCAGCGGCGGCCGCCCTGCTGTTCGGTACTCAGATCCTGCCTGCCCTCGCCCAGGCAGACCCCGACGCCACCGAGCAATCCGCCGACACCCCCGTCCCTCCCCCGGACGCCAAGGTCGACCTGGGGCCCGGCCCGTACAACGTGGTCTACCGGGCACGGGTCGACGGCGTGTCGCGCGGTGCCACCATCAGCTACGCAATTGCCGACGACCAGGTGAACACCGCGGCGCCGACGATGGTGCCAGGGCGGACCTTCGAGACCACCGGCGTCGTGACGCAGACGCAGAAGGCCGGCATGCAGGTCGCCATCCAATGGCCGTACTCGGCAAGCCTGCACTGCGAGATCCTCGTCAACGACCAGATCATCGCCGAAGCCGACCAGTTCGTCGCACCCAGGCTCACCCCGCAGCACGACGATCCCGGCTACGGCGTGCTCAGTTGCGGCACGGTGAGCAACTTCCCGACGGGCAACACCGCGCCGATGGATGCTCCCGAACCGGCGCCGGCCGAACCCACACCGGCACCGGCACCCGCCGCCTGACGTCTCAGGGCTGCCAGCCGGTCGCGTCCGCCCACTCCCACGCGCGGCGGTAGGCGTCCACGAGCCACGGTTCCTTCGCCTCGGCGTAGTCACCGGAGGTCTCGTGCCCGTCGGCGGCCACGGCGCGCTTGAGGGCCAGGTACGCCGCCCGCTCGTCGGCATTGGCGACGAGCCAGTCGCGGAACAACAGCGCGAACCGCTGATTTGGCCAGCCGTCCACCCTGAGGTGCACATTGGTGGGCCGACCCGGATCGGCGGACGCGTGCACCCGCTTGTGCCATGACGCGATGTCGTCGGAATGCGCGACGTCGTCGGTCTGGCCGTCAATCTTCGGGTAGCCCGCCGCCAGTAGTGCGTCGGCCAATTCGTCGGCGACATCCAACGACGCGACGGTCACCTGCACGTCGACGACGTCCTTGGCGTCCAAGCCGGGCACGGCGGTCGACCCGATGTGGTCGACCCGGATCGCCCGATGTCCGCACGTGGTTCGGAGCCGGGACACGATTCGGCTGGCCTGGTCGGGCCACGTCGGGTCGGCGGGAACCACGCGCGGCACCGCGCGCGCCGGAGTCGAGGTCTCCACGTTGTGCGCGAAGGGCGCGATCCGGTCGTGCCACAGCGCCTTGGCGGCTGCGACCAAATCCTCTGCGCTGCCGGAGTTGTCGAGCCACACGTCGGCCACCGCCCGGCGCTGCTCCTCGCTGGCCTGAGCGGCGATGCGGGCGCGGGCGTCGGTCTCGGAGAACCCGCGATGTTCGATCAGCCGGCGGATGCGGACGTCTTGGTCGGCGTCGACGACGATCACCAGCGGGAACAACGGCGCCATCTGCGACTCGACCAGAAGCGGAATGTCTTCGACGATCACGGCGTCGGCCGGGGCCGCCTCGATCAGCTCGGCGCGCCGTGTGCCGACCAACGGATGCATGATCCCGTTCAGCGTCGCCCGCTTCTCGTCGTCGGGGAAGGCGATCGCCGCCAAGGCCGGGCGGTTCAGCGCGCCGTCGGGCAGCAGAATCTCCGACCCGAAGGCGTCCACCAGTGCGGCCAGTCCCTCGGTGCCGGGTTCGACCACCTCGCGGGCGATCACGTCACCGTCGACGACGATGCCGCCGAGCTCGCTGAACGTCGACGAGACCGTCGACTTGCCGGCACCAATTCCACCAGTGAGCCCAATTCGCAGCATGGCGCCAGTCTGTCAGGACGCGAACTCGCGGCCGACGGCGGCCACGAACGTGAAGCAGTTCGCGTCGAACTCACGAAAACTCGCGCACGTCTTCACTTTCGGCGCACACCCGCAGACCCCGCAGACGACGAACGCCCCGGCTCTCACGAGCCGGGGCGTCCTTGTCGTACTACGTGTTACGCGTTGCCAAATCTCAAGCGTTGCCCGCGAGCTTCTCGCGCAGCGCGGCCAGCTGAGCATCGCTGGCCAGCGTTCCGCCGGTGGACTCGGGACCCGTGCTGGACGACGTCGAGGACGAGGCGCTGTTGGCGGTGGCGGGCCTGCTGGCCGCCTCCGCGTCGGCTGCCGCGAACTTCTCCATCTGCGCAGTGTGCATCTTGTGGCGACGCTCGGCCTCGGCGTACCGGGCCTCCCACTCGTCACGCTGCTTCTCGAAGCCTTCGAGCCATTCGTTGGTCTCGGAGTCGAAGCCCTCGGGGAAGATGTAGTTGCCCGCGTCGTCGTAGCTGTCGGCCATGCCGTACTTCGACGGGTCGAACTCCTCGGTGTAGTCCTCGTTGGCCTGCTTGAGGCTCAGCGAGATACGACGACGATCGAGATCGATGTCGATGACCTTCACCATGGCGTCGTCGCCAACCTGGACGACCTGATCCGGCACCTCGACGTGGCGCTCGGAGAGCTCCGAGATGTGCACCAGGCCCTCGATGCCCTCTTCGACGCGGACGAACGCACCGAACGGAACCAGCTTGGTGACCTTGCCGGGCACGATCTGGCCGATCGCGTGGGTGCGCGCGAAGTGGCGCCACGGATCTTCCTGAGTTGCCTTGAGCGACAACGAAACCCGCTCGCGGTCCATGTCGACGTCGAGCACCTCGACGGTGACCTCGTCGCCAACCGTGACGACCTCGGAGGGGTGGTCGATGTGCTTCCAGGACAGCTCGGAGACGTGCACCAGGCCGTCGACGCCACCCAGGTCCACGAAGGCACCGAAGTTGACGATGGAGCTGACGACGCCCTTGCGGACGGCACCCTTCTGCAGCTGGTTGAGGAACTCGCTGCGCACCTCGGACTGCGTCTGCTCGAGCCAGGCCCGACGGCTCAGAACCACGTTGTTGCGGTTCTTGTCGAGCTCGATGATCTTGGCCTCGATCTCCTTGCCGATGTACGGCTGCAGATCGCGGACACGACGCATTTCCACCAGCGACGCCGGCAGGAAGCCACGAAGGCCGATGTCGAGGATCAGGCCGCCCTTGACGACCTCGATGACGGTGCCCTTGACGGCCTCGTCCTTTTCCTTGAGCTCCTCGATGGTGCCCCAAGCGCGCTCGTACTGAGCCCGCTTCTTGGACAGGATGAGGCGGCCTTCCTTGTCCTCCTTGGTGAGGACCAACGCTTCGATCTCGTCGCCGACGGACACAACCTCTGAGGGGTCGACGTCGTGCTTGATCGAAAGTTCGCGAGAAGGAATGACGCCTTCAGTCTTGTAACCGATGTCGAGCAAGACTTCGTCGCGATCGACCTTGACGATGGTGCCTTCGACGATGTCGCCGTCGTTGAAGTACTTGATCGTCTTGTCGATTGCGGCCATGAAATCCTCGGCCGAGCCAATGTCGTTGATGGCTACTTGCGGCGAGGTGATGGAGGGGCTTGGCATTTGGTGGGTGGCTCCGGACAGGTTTTATCGTAGGGACAGGATTTGTTGGTGTGTACTGGTGCTACACGCGTCAAGCGCGCACACGGGTACCCGAAGAGACTACTCGACCGGATACACGCTGGACAAACCTGGGTCTGCACCCACCGTTACGCTGCCACCGTGACACACCCCGCCGTGCCGCCACCGCGTTCGTTCGGTCCGCCGTTGCCCCGCAAGATCCGTGCCGTCGGCGCGCCACTGGGGGCCATCATCGCGATGGGCGTCGTGGCCGGGCTGTCGGTCATTCTGCTGACCGCCGTCAACCCCGTCGGCACGTCGATCGGCTTCGTGCTGGCCACCGTCGCGGTGATCGTGGTGCTGCTGGCCTACCTGTGGCTGGACCGGTGGGAGCCGGAGCCCCCTCGGCTGCTGATACTGGCCTTCACCTGGGGCGCGTCGGTCGCAATCGTCGTCTCGGTGATCCTGGAACTCGTCTTCGGGTCGCTGCTGGCGACGGGCGAAGCGGCGACGGACGAGTTCGTCACCCTCGCGATCGTGGCGCCGATCGTCGAGGAGGCCGCCAAGGGCGTCTTCCTGTTGATCATGATGACGGGCCGCCGACGCAACGAGCTGAACTCGCTGACCGACTGCCTGGTCTACGCCGGCATCGTGGCAGCGGGGTTCGCCTGGTTGGAGAACATCGCCTACATCGGCGGCGGTGAATCCCTCGGCGGATCGCTGGTGACCGCGGGCCTGCGCCTGATCATGGGGCCCTTCGCCCACCCGCTCTTCACGACGATGACCGCCATTGGGGTCTACTTCGCCCTGCAGCGCCGCGCACCCCTGGCCAAGGCGGGGTACATCCTGGCCGGGTACGCCGGCGCGGTGGTCATGCACGCGCTGTGGAACGGCTCGTCGTTCTTCGGCATCGAGACGTACTTCCTGGTCTACCTGCTCTGGATGATGCCGGTCTTCGGGCTGGCGATCGTCCTCGCCGTCGCCAGCCGGCGCCGGGAGCAGCGGACCGTCGCCGCGAAGCTGCCCGGCATGGTGGCCGCCGGCCTGGTGACCCCCAACGAGGCCACCTGGCTGAGCTCGATCCGGGCCCGAAATCTGGCGGTCGGCGAGGTCACCCGTTTCGCAGGCAAGCCGGCGGCCAAGGGCGTCAAGGACTTTGCCGCGCAGGTGATCGAGCTGGCCTTCGTCAGGGATCGCATCGACAGGGGCTTCGGCGACCCGAGGGTGCACGCCCTGCTCAACGAGGAGACCTACCGCGTGTACGAGGCGCGGGCGGCCGCTCCTGTGTTGCAATCCTTCGCGGCCTATCGCGGCGGGGCGCTGCACTAGAGTCGGTCGGCATCGGCCCTCCAGGATCGGATGACACATGCAGGTCATAGCTTTCGGACCATCGTTGAGCGCAGTGCAGGAGCAAACCGGCGGGATCACCGCCAGCGGTTTCCCGATGACCAGTTGCTACGTGGACGTCTTCCCCGGCCAGATCACCATCCCGATCGTCCTGGCGGTCGTGGCCCAGGGCGGCACCGACTACGACGTGCGCCGCTTCGTCGTCGCCACCGCGCCGGACGGTGAGCGGGTGGGTGCCCTGGAGTTCGCGTGGAACTGGCCGGACGATCCGCCCCAGCCGGTGAAGTTCAGGGTGTTCGCGCAGCAGCTGCCGATGCAGGTGACCCAGGCGGGCATCTACACCTTGGGCCTCTACGAGACCGTCGACGGCGCCGACGGCGAGAACCTGTTTCCGCTGTCGATACTCAAGCTCAACCCGCTCGGCCAGCTGTCGAGCTAGACCAAACCCTCAGTGCGCCGCGGCGTCCCAGCTGCGGCCGTATCCCACCGACACCTCGAGCGGCACGTCTAGCGGATACGCCCCGCCCATCTGGTCGCGGACCAACGCGTCGAGCTGGTCGCGCTCGCCGTCGGAGACCTCGAACAGCAGCTCGTCGTGGACCTGCAGGAGCATGCGGGACTTCAGCCCTGCCTCGCGAATCGCGGCGTCGGTGTTGATCATCGCGACCTTGATGATGTCGGCGGCACTCCCCTGGATCGGGGCGTTCAACGCCGCCCGCTCGGCGGCCTCCCTGACGTTGCGGTTGCTGCTGTCCAACTCGGGCAGGTAGCGCCGCCTGCCGAGGACCGTCGACGTGTAGCCGTCCTTGCGGGCCTGGTCGACCACCGACTGCAGGTAGTCGCGCACCCCGCCGAAGCGGGAGAAGTACGCGTCCATCTGCACCTTGGCCTCTTCGGTGGAGATCTTCAGCTGCGACGCCAACCCGTAGGCGCTCAGCCCGTAGGCCAAGCCGTAGGACATCGCCTTGACGCGACGGCGGAGCTCCGCGGTCACTTCGTCGATCGGCACGCCGAACGCCCGAGAGGCGACGAACGAGTGCAGGTCCTCGCCGGTGTTGAACGCCTCGATCAAGCCGTCGTCCTTCGAGAGGTGCGCCATGATCCGCATCTCGATCTGGCTGTAGTCCGCCGTCATCAACTCGGCGTAACCGGCGCCGACGACGAAGCCGGTGCGGATCTCGCGGCCGGCCTCGGTGCGGATCGGGATGTTCTGCAGATTCGGCTCAGTCGACGACAGCCGTCCCGTCGCCGCGATGGTCTGGTTGAACGTGGTGTGAATCCGGCCGTCGGAGCCCACGGCGTTCAGTAGGCCGTCGACGGTGACCTTGAGCCTGGTCGCGTCGCGGTGGGCCAGCAGGTGTTGCAGGAACGGGTGGCCCGTCTTGTCGAAGAGGCCCTGCAGCGCGTCGGCGTCGGTGGTGTAGCCCGTCTTCGTCCGCTTGGTCTTCGGCATCTCCAGCTCGTCGAACAGCACGACCTGCAGCTGCTTCGGCGAGCCGAGGTTGATCTGCTTGCCGATCACCTCGTAGGCGGCTTCGGCGGCGTTGCGGATCAGGTCGGCGAACTGGCTCTGCAACTGCCCAAGCAGGTCCGTGTCGATGGCGATGCCGGTGGCCTCCAGCTGGGAGAGCACCCGCTGCACCGGGAGCTCCATGTCGCCAAGCAGCGCCGAGGAGTCGATCCTGGCCAACTCCTCGTCCAAGGCGTTGGCCAGGTCGGCAACCGCGGACGCACGCAGGAGCAGGGTTTGAACGGCCTGGTCGTCAACCCCGTCCTCGTCGTCGAGAAGTGAGAGTTGTTGCTGCTCGGGGTTTTCCGCACGAAGCTCGCGCTTGAGATACCGCACCGCGAGGTCGTCGAGGGCGAAGCTGCGTTGCCCCGGCCGCACCAAGTAGGCCGCCAAGGCGGTGTCGGAGGTGACGCCCTTGAGCTCCCACCCGCGGCCGGTGAGGTCGTGCATCGCGAGCTTGGCCTCGTGCAGCGACTTGGGTATCGACGGGTCGGCGAGCCAGGCGGCCAACGCCGTCTCGTCGGCGGGGTCCATGGCGGCGGTGTCGAGGTAGACGCCCTCGCCGTCGCCGGAGACGATGGCCAGCGCGGTCGCGTCCGAGTCGAAGGCCAGGTGGTTGCCCACCACGGCGAGGCCGAATCGCTGACCGGTGCCGTGCTCGGCGAGCCAGGTGGCCAACGTGCCGCGCTCCAAGGCTCCACCGCGGACGTCGAAGCCCTGCTCGACCTCGGGGTCGGACGAGGCGAGCGTGTCGAACAACCGGTCGCGCAGGACGCGGAACTCCAGGTCGTCGAAGAGTCGATGGATCAGGTCGCGGTCCCACGGCATCATCCGCAGCGTGTCGGGCGTGTGCGGCAGCGGGACGTCCTTGACCAGCTCCGTCAGGTCGCGATTGAGGATGACGTGAGAGAGGTTGGCGCGCAACGACTCTCCGACCTTCCCCTTGACGGTGTCGACCTTGTCGACGAGCGCCTGCAGCGAGCCGTACTCGAGGATCCACTTGGACGCCGTCTTCTCCCCCACGCCGGGAATGCCGGGGAGGTTGTCGCTCGGGTCGCCCCGCAGGGCCGCGAAGTCCGGGTACTGGGTGGGCGTCAGGCCGTACTTCTCGACGACGGCCTCCGGGGTGAACCGGGTCAGCTCGGAGACGCCCTTGCGTGGGTAGAGCACCGTGACGTCGTCGCTGACGAGTTGCAGCGCGTCCCGGTCGCCGGTGACGACGAGGACGCGGTAACCCTCGGCCTCGGCCTGGGTGGCCAACGTCGCGATGATGTCGTCGGCCTCGAAACCCGGCTCGGCCAGGGCGGTGATGCCGAGCGCCAGCAGAACTTCCTTGGTGATGTCGATCTGACCGCGGAACTCGTCGGGTGTCGCCGACCGGCCCGCCTTGTACTCCGGGTACTTCTCGGAGCGGAACGTCTGACGGGAGACGTCGAAGGCCGCCGCGATGTGGGTGGGTTGCTCGTCGCGAAGCAGGTTTATCAGCATGGCCGTGAAGCCGTAGACCGCGTTGGTGGTGAGTCCGCTTTGCGTCTTGAAGTTCTCCGCCGGCAACGCGAAGAACGCCCGGAACGCCAGCGAGTTGCCGTCCAAAAGCATCAAAGTGGGCTTGGTGTCGGTCTTGGCGGGGCTCACGCCCTCACTCTATTCACCTCCGGTGACACGGATGGACGGCGTGCCTAGGCCCGACGAAACTGCAACACGTTGCAGTTTTGGGCTCGGTATCGATTAGTCTGACCGCGTGCCAGGATCTACCGACGCCCAAGCTCAACTACCGGCCATCGACGGGTGGTTCACCGTCGACGACGACGGGGTGGCCCATCTGGTCGCCGGCAAGTGCACGCAGTGCGCCACCTACGTGTTCCCCCCGCGGGAGAACAACTGCCCCAACCCGGCGTGCAGTGGCGAGGATCTGGAGCAGGTGCCACTGTCCCGGCGAGGAACGCTGTGGAGCTACACCGAGAATCGCTATCCCCCGCCGGCGCCCTATCCAGCCACGGATCCGTTCGTGCCGTTCGCGATCGCCGCGGTCGAGCTCGCCGCCGAGGGTTTGATCATCCTTGGCAAGGTCGTCGACGGCACCCTGGCCGCCGACCTCAAGGTCGGCATGGAGATGGAGCTGACCACGATGCCGCTCTACACCGACGACGACGGCTTCGTCCGCACCGTGCACGCCTGGAGGATCGCCTCGTGACCACCCCGGATCCGCTCTACATCCTCGGCGCCGGCATGCACCCGTGGGGCAAGTGGGGCCGCGACTTCACCGAGTACGGCGTCGTGGCTGCCCGCGCCGCGCTCGCCGAGGCTGGCCTCGACTGGCAGCAGATTCAGCTCGTGGCAGGCGCCGACACCATCCGCAACGGCTACCCCGGCTTCATCGCCGGGTCCACGTTCGCGCAGAAGCTCGGCTGGAACGGCGTCCCCGTCAGCTCCAGCTACGCCGCCTGCGCGTCGGGCTCGCAAGCTCTGCAGAGCGCCCGGGCCCACATCCTGGCCGGCTTCTGCGACGTCGCTCTGGTCATCGGCGCCGACACCACGCCCAAGGGCGCCTTCGCGCCGGTCGGCGGCGAACGTCGCAACGACCCGGACTGGCAGCGCTTCCACCTCATCGGCGCGATGAACCCGGTGTACTTCGCCCTGCTGGCGCGACGCCGGATGGATCTGTACGGCGCCACCTCCGAGGACTTCGCGCAGGTGAAGGTCAAGAACTCCCGCCACGGCCTGCAGAACCCAAATGCGCGGTACCGCAAGGAGTCCGCGATCGCCGACGTCCTGGCCAGCCCGGTGGTGTCCGATCCGCTGCGCCAGCTCGACATCTGCGCCACCTCCGACGGCGCCGCCGCGCTGATCGTCGCCTCGAAGTCGTTCGCCGAGAAGCACCTCGGTTCACTGGAGGGTGTGCCCTCGGTGCGGGCCGTCAGCACCGTGACGCCGCGCTACCCGCAGCACCTTCCCGAACTGCCCGACATCGCCACCGACTCCACTGCCGTGGTTGCCGCGCCGGACCGGGTGTTCAAGGACCAGATCCTCGACGCCGCGTACGCAGAAGCCGGCATCGGCCCCGAGGACGTGTCGCTGGCGGAGGTCTACGACTTGTCGACGGCGCTGGAACTGGACTGGTACGAGCACCTCGGGCTGTGTGCGAAGGGTGAGGCCGAGGAGCTGTTGCGCAGCGGGGCCACCACCATCGGCGGCCGCGTTCCGGTCAATGCGTCGGGCGGACTGGCGTGCTTCGGCGAGGCCATCCCGGCCCAGGCGATCGCCCAGGTCTGCGAGCTCACCTGGCAGCTGAAGGGTCAGGCGATCGGCCGTCAGGTCGAAGGAGCCACCGTCGGCGTCACCGCCAACCAGGGGCTCTTCGGTCACGGCTCGTCGGTGATCGTCGCGCGCTGAGCGTGGCCACGGACACGACCGTCGTCTCCGTCCGCGTCAAACCGGGCAGCCGCAAGGAACCCCTGGTTGAGGTCGGCGACGACGGGGAGCTGACGGTCTACGTGCCGGAGCGGGCAGTCGACGGCAAGGCCAACGACGCCGTCACACGACTGCTGGCCGAGCATCTCGGCGTCCCGCGCAGCCAGGTGTCCCTCGTCGGCGGTGCGACGGCGCGGATCAAACGCTTCCGCGTCGGCTGAGCCGGGCGGTCGGACTTACGCGACGCCGAGGTAGGCGGCGCGAATGCTGTCGTCGTCCAACAGGTCTCGGGCGACGCCGGCCCTGGTGACCGAACCCGTCTCGAGGATGTAGGCGCGATCGGACCGGCTCAGCGCCTGCTGGGCGTTCTGCTCGACCAACAGCACCGTGGTGCCCTGCTTGTTGATCTCGGAGATGATCTTGAAGATCTGCGAGATGATCATCGGAGCCAGGCCCATCGACGGTTCGTCGAGGAGCAGGACCTTGGGCCGCGCCATCAACGCACGCCCGATGGCGAGCATCTGTTGCTCACCGCCGGACAGGGTGCCGCCCACCTGACTGCGTCGTTCGGCCAGTCGCGGGAACGTCTCCATCACCCAGTCGAAGCGTTCCTTGTGCTCGGCCTTGGAGGGGAACTTGCGCCCGTAGCAACCCATTTCGAGATTGTCGACCACCGTCATGCCGGGGAACACCCCGCGCCCCTCCGGAGCCTGGATGAGCCCGTCGGTGACCCGGCGGTGCGCCTTGATCTTCGTGATGTCCTGACCGTCGAACCACACCGAACCCGACGTCAGCGGCCGCAGACCTGAGATCGCCCGCATCATCGTGGTCTTGCCGGCACCGTTGGAGCCCAACAACGTGACGAGCTCGCCCTGGTGCACCTTCAGCGAAACTCCGTGCAGCGCTTGGATTCTGCCGTAGTGCACGACGGCGTCGCGCACCTCGAGCAGCACCGGACGCGAATCGACTTCGGTCGCGTCCGTCGTGTCAGCCGAGCTCATCATCGGGAACCCCCAGGTAAGCGGCGACGACCTTGGGGTCCTCGCGGATGTCGGCAGGCAGGCCGTCGGCGATCTTGCGCCCGAACTCGAGCACCACGATCCGGTCGGTGACGCCCATGACCAGTCGCATGTCGTGTTCGATGAGCAATACCGTGTATCCGTCTTCACGGATGGCTTGGATCAACTCGATCAGAGCGGACTTCTCGCTCGGGTTGAAGCCGGCGGCCGGCTCGTCCAGGCACAGCAGCTTGGGCTCGGTCGCCAACGCCCGCGCGATCTCCAAGCGGCGCTGATCGCCGTACGGAAGGTTCTTGGCCTTCTCGTCGGCGCGTTGGGAGATGCCGACGAATTGCAGCAGTGCGGCGGCCTTTTCGATCGCCGACTTCTCCTCCCGTCGGTGCCGGGGCGTACGGATCAGGGCGCCGGGGACCGACGTCTTGTGTCGGGCGTCCGTGCCCACGACGACGTTTTCCAGCGCCGTCATCTCGCCCCACAGCCGGATGTTCTGGAACGTTCTGGCGATGCCGCGGCGGGTGATCTCGTGCCGCTTGATCTTGCCAAGCGGCGCACCGTCGAAGGTCACGACGCCCGACGTCGGGCGATACACCCCGGTGATGGCGTTGAAGCACGTCGTCTTGCCCGCGCCGTTCGGGCCGATGAGTCCGAGGATCTCGCCACGCTTGATGTCGAACGTCACCGCGTCCAGTGCGGTCAATCCGCCGAACTTCACCGTCAAGTCGGTTGTCTGGAGCAGGCTTTCGCCCTCGGCGACCTTCACCTCGCGGTGAAGCGCCGCCATCTCCTCGTCGATTACCGGCTCGTCAGTCATGCTGCCGCCTTCGAATCGTCGGCCTTGCTCAACAACTTCTTCGCCGACGACGCATACGCAAGAAGTTGTTGGCGCACCGGGAACAGGCCCTGCGGCCTGAAGACCATCATTACCACCAACGCAAGCCCGAAGAACAGGTACTTCAGGTCACCGAGGTTGACGCCGAACGCCTCCACCCCGAGCAACCGGTTGGGCAGGTAGACGACGATGAACGCGCCGAAGATGACGCCCAGCTTGTTGCCCTGGCCGCCGAGTACCACCGCGACGAGGAACAGCATCGAGTTGATGATGTTGAAGTTGGTCGGGGCGACGTACTGGACCTGACCGGCGTACAGCGCTCCGGACAGGCCACCAATTCCAGCGCCGATCACGAAGGCCCACAGCTTGAACCGGAAGGTGTTGACGCCCATCACCTCCGCGGCGTCCTCGTCCTCCCTGATCGCCACCCAGGCGCGGCCGACGCGGCTTCGCTCGAGATTGCCGACCAGCAGCAGGATTCCGATCATCAGCAGCAGACCGAGCCAGAACCACCAGGTGCCGTAGTTGGCGTCACCGGTCGAGTTGCCTGCGGAGAACACGCCGTTGGGGAGGCGTTCGCTCTCCCCCACCCGCGGGTATGCGATCTGGTTCAGACCGCGCGAGCCGTTGGTGACGTCGGAGAGGTTGTCGGCGAGCAGCCGGATGATCTCGCCGAACCCGAGTGTGACGATGGCGAGGTAGTCACCGCGCAGGCGCAGGGTCGGCGTACCGAGGATGAGTCCCGCGAGCGCCGTGACCGCCATGGCGATGGGCACACATGACAGCCACGCCCAGTCCTTGCTGAAGAATCCGGTGGCGCCCATCTTGTTCCAGGGACTATCCGGGCTGGTGAGCAGCGCCACCGTGTACGCGCCGACGGCGTAGAAGCCGACGTACCCGAGGTCGAGCAGACCGGCCTGACCGACCACCACGTTGAGTCCGATCGCGATGATGGCGATCATCACGAACTGAGCCATGGTGCCGCCGAGACTGATTCCGGTTGTGGCGACCCACGGCGGCGGGAACACCGGCAGCAGTGCCAGCAGGCCGAAGCCCACGATGCCGAAGAGCCACTTTTGCGGCCGTCTGAGGCCGTCCCACCACTGCCTCAGGCCATCGCCCGGGGCCAGAAGCCGCTTTGCCGCAGTGCTGTTCGTCGTTTCCGATCCCGCCTGATGGCTCATGCGCGCGCCTTCCCGAGGCTCTCACCGAGGATGCCGGTCGGACGGATGAGCAGGACGAGCACCAAAAGCACGAAGGCGACCACGTCCCGCCACTGGGTTCCGAACAACGCCTGGCCGTAGTTCTCCATCACGCCGAGAATGAGACCGCCCAACAATGCGCCGCGAAGGTTTCCGATGCCGCCGAGGACCGCTGCCGAGAACGCCTTGATGCCGAGCAGGAATCCGCCCGAATAGATGATGCCCTGGGGCACCTTCAGTGTGTAGAGCAGCGCGGCCGCGCCGGCCAGCAGACCACCGATGAGGAACGTCGTCATGATGATGCGCTCGCGTGAGACGCCCATGAGCGTCGCGGTCGTCGAATCCTGGGCCACCGCACGGATGCCGCGGCCGAACTTGGTGCGGTTGATCGCGATGTCGGTGGCCAGGGCGAGGACAAGCGCCGAGATGACGATTACCAGCGTCACGTTGGAGACCGTCGCTCCGAAGACGGTGAACTGAGCCTTGGGCTGCACCAAGAGGATTGGCTGCTGCGCGTTGGAGCCGCCGTAGCCCTTGATGAGCTGCGGCAGGATGAAGTGCACGAACTCCTGCAGCACGAACGACATGCCGATGGCCGTGATGAGGAACGTCAGGGGGCGGGCGTTGCGGCGGCGAAGCGGCCGGTAGGCGATGAACTCCAAACCGACTGCCGCCGAACCGGATACCAGCATCGCGAAGACCATTGCGATCGCCAGGTACACGATCGTCAGCAGGACGCCCTTGTTGTAGGCGTTACCGCTCGGGGTGAAGCCCAGGATGATGTCCAGGCAAAAGTAGGTGCCGAACATGCCGAACATGAAGATCTCGGAGTGGGCGAAGTTGATCAGCCGCAGGACGCCGAACACCAGCGTGTAGCCCACGGCCACCAGCGCGTAGATCGCACCCCAGGACAGACCGTCGATGGTCAACTGCCAGAAGCCGTTGATCAGGCCGTCGACGTTGAAGTTGATGTTGGCAGCCATTAACACCGGCGGCGGCTCCTTGCAGATAAATGGATACGAGGCGCGCCCGGGCCGGTGGGCCTCGGACGCGCCTCGCGTCGACGACTACTGAACCTTGAAGATCCAGATCAGGTTCGTGGTCAACTCACCAGTGGGCGACCACTGGTAGTTACGCGCCACGCCCTGACCGTTGTAGTTCTTGACGAAGTCCAGCAGCGCCGGCCGGGTGATGGCACCCGAGTCGATGCCCTTCAGCATGATCGTTCCGAGGTCGTAGCCCTCGGTGCTGTAGGTGCCGGGTTCCTGCCCGAACTTCTTGGTGTACTCCTCGGCGAACGTTCCGGTGGCCGGGCCGCACGGGCAAGACAGGATGGAGCCCTTCGAGGACTCACCGGCCTGCTTCACGAATTCCGGGTCCTTGGTGCCGTCGGCACTGACGAACGTCGCTTCGACCCCGCCGTCCTTCAACTGCTGGACGAACGGCGCCGCCTCGGAGTAGTAGCCGCTGTAGAAGACGGCGTCCGGGCTGACTCCCTTGATCTGCGTGACGGCCGCAGAGAAGTCCTTGTCGCCCTTCTTGACCTGAATGTTGCAGGCCGAGTCGGCGACGGGACCGAGGGTCTCGCGCACCGGGATGGCCAAGCCGAGGCCGTAGTCGGTGCTGTCGTCGACCACGCAAATCTTCTTGTAGCCGAGCGTGTTCTTCAGGTAGTTCGCCACCGAGGGGCCCTGCACACCGTCGTTGGCGAGGCCGCGGAAGAAGGTCTTCCAGCCGTTCTCGCTCAACGTCGGGTTGGTCGCCGACGCGGTCGCGGCGACGAGGCCGGCCTGGTCGAAGACGGTGCCGGTGGCCTTGGTCTCGCCGGAGAAGGCGGGACCGACCAAGCCGATCGTGTATTGGTCGTCGACGATCTGAGGTGCGATGCCCGTGGCCTTCTGCGGATCGCCCTCGGTGTCGAACGGCTTCAACTGCACCTGGCAGCCGGGGTTGGCGGCGTTGTGCTTGTCGATGGCCAGCTGGACGCCGTTCTTGATGTTGATGCCGAGCGCCGCGTCGGGGCCGTTGAGGGCACCCGCCATGGCGATCGAGACCGGCGGGCAGGTCGCCTTTCCGTCACCGGTGGGGTCGGCGGGCTTGATGTCCCCTGCCGCCTTCACCTCGGCGCCGTTCTCGTCGATCTGAACCTGTTCGACGATCTTCAGGTCAGCTTGGGAATTGCTCTCCTCGGGTGTCGACTGGTTACAGCCGGCAATACCGAACACGAGCAAGCCCGCGCTCCCGAGAGCAAATGCATTACGTGCCATGCGACTGCGCACGTGTCACCTCCGTGTCAACGTTGTCATTGGCACCGACGACGCAGGTCACGTCACCCGGGGCGCCGATGCTTCGGGTAGAACATAGCCAACACTCGGCGCCGGTGCGTGATGTTGACGAACGCGGGCTGAGTGTCGCCTGTGTGACTGGGCGAAACCCGGTTCTACGACACGCAGTTGTTACGTCTCGGGGGTGTCGAGGGTTTCCAGGACGACCTCCGCGACGCGCCTCATGGTGGTGCGCCGATCCATGGCCGCACGCTGAATCCACTTGAACGCCTCGGGCTCCGACATCTTCTGCTTCGACTGGAGCAAACCCTTGGCCCGCTCCACCAGTTTGCGGGTCTCGAGCCGATCGGACAGCGTGGCAACCTCGGACTCCAGCGCGGAGATCTCGCCGAACCGGCTGACGGCCAACTCGATCGCGGGAATCAGGTCGGTGATCGAGAAGGGCTTCACCAAGTACGCCATCGCCCCGGCGTCACGGGCGCGCTCGACGAGCTCGCGCTGGGAGAAGGCGGTCAGTATCAAGATTGGCGCGATGCGCTTTTCGGCAATCTCGGCCGCGGCGTCGATGCCGTCGCGGCGAGGCATCTTCACGTCCATGATCACGAGGTCGGGGCGGAGACTCTCGGCGAGGTCGACGGCCTCCTGGCCGTCACCGGCCTCGCCCACCACCTCATAGCCCTCCTCGCGAAGCATCTCCGCGAGATCCATTCGAATGAGTGCTTCGTCCTCGGCAATGAGGACACGGTGCGGTTTGGCGGCGTCCGCCGGTGACCCGGTCATGCGGTCATTGTCCCGTGAGTCGCCCGGATCGGCGACCGCGGGGCCATGACGGACCCTCTGACCGATCCTCTATGGTGGGAATCCGCAACACGATGCCCTCGTATCCCAATTGGCAGAGGAAACGGATTCAAAACCCGTGCAGTGTGAGTTCGAGTCTCACCGAGGGCACCAGAAACACCAGCTCGGGGCATGCCTTTCGATAGGCCCACTGGAAAGTACGCCATCTCAGCCCGCAGTCAGTTGGCTGCCCGCTCGTCTGCAACCGTCGTTCCCGACCTCTTCCGTCGCTTGAGCGCACACTCCTCGTACCGGTGCCGCAGACTCGGCGGCATGGAACCTCAACGCAGGCTTGAACGGTGGGAGCGGCGGGCCGAGTGGCCGCTGGCCGCGGTGGCGATCGCGTTCTTGGCTGTCTACTCGGTGCAAGTACTTGGTCGACCGCACGGCCTCGAAGCCACCGTGTTGGGGGTCATGAGCTGGATCATCTGGAGCGTCTTCGTCGCGGACTACTTTGCGCGCCTCGCATTGGCGAACGATCGCCGTCGGTGGTTTGTGAAGCACCTCCTCGATCTGGCCGTGGTCGCGCTCCCGCTTTTGCGTCCGTTGCGGCTTCTGCGGCTCGTCATCTTGGTTGGCGCCCTGCAGAAAGCGTTGGGCAACGCGATACGCGGACGGATCGTGATCTACACCGTTGGCGGTGTCGCACTGCTGATCTACGTGGGTTCGTTGGCAGTGCTTGAGCAGGAACGTGATCAGCCCAACGCACTCATAACGTCCTTCGGCAAGGCGTTGTGGTGGTCGATCACCACGGTCACGACCGTCGGATACGGCGACCTGTACCCGATAACCACCACCGGCAGAATCGTCGCAGTGTTGTTGATGCTGGGCGGGATCAGCCTCATCGGCGTGGTTACCGCGTCACTCGCGTCATGGATCGTGCAACGCGTCGCCGAAGATGACGCTGCTCAAGGCGCGGCAACCGCTGAGCAAGTGGCCGCATTGCAGGTGGAGATTCGGAACCTGGCGGATGAACTCCGCATCATGGCGGCGCAGGGCGCGATACCGGGAGGGCGCACGTCGACATAGGCGAACGCACCGTCAATCTGTTGCCATCTCCGTCGTCGAGCAATGGTTCAGAATTCTCTGAATACAAAATTTGATGTACTGTCGGGCAATGCAGACACTGGTGGAGCGGGACGCCCTCGCGCGCTTCGGCTATGCCCTCTCCGACGCCACCCGCGCGTCGATATTGCTGTCTCTTCGAGACGGCGGACGCTATCCGTCCGATCTCGCCGACGAGATGCAGGTGTCTCGGCAGATCGTGTCGAATCACCTTGCGTGCCTTCGAGGATGCGGGCTGGTCGTCGCCGTCCCCGAGGGCCGGCGTAGCCGCTACGAGCTGGCCGACGGCCGCATCGCGCACGCGCTGAACGATCTGGTCGGTCTGGTGCTCGCGGTCGACCCGGCCTGCTGCCCGGTTAGTGACGAGGGGTGCTGCTGATGGCGCCGGACGTCGGGCTGTCGGTCCCCCGCCGCCGCGTGCTGTCCCGCCGCATCCGGTACTTCGTCGCCGCCACGATCACCTACAACGTGGTCGAGGCCGTCATCGCCCTCGTCGAGGGAACGCGGGTCTCGTCGGCCGCACTGCTCGGATTCGGGCTGGACTCGGTGATCGAAGTGTCCTCGGCTGCCGCGGTGGCATGGCAGTTCGCCGGCCGCGATCCCGAAGCCCGTGAGAAGACCGCGCTTCGCATCATCGCGTTCTCGTTCTTCGGCTTGGCCGCCTATGTGACGGTGGACTCCGTTCGCGGCCTCCTCGGACACGGCGAGGCCGAGCCGTCGACCGTCGGCATCGCACTCGCCGCGGTCAGCCTGGCCGTCATGCCCGTCCTGTCGTGGGCGCAGCGGCGCGCAGGCAGGGAGCTCGGCTCGTCGTCGACGGTCGCAGACTCCAAGCAGACGCTGTTGTGCACCTACATGTCCGCCGTGCTGCTCGCCGGGCTGCTGCTCAACTCGCTGCTTGGTTGGTCGTGGGCCGACCCCGTGGCGGGCTTGGTGATCGCCGCCGTCGCCGTCCGCGAGGGTCTCCAAGCGTGGCGTGGCGAATCATGTTGCGCCGCAGGCTGTAACTGAGCAAGCACTCCCCCAGCACGCACGAACCGCCGCGACCCTGCAAGGGCAGGAGTCGCGGCGGTTCGCAGTGGGTCAGGCGGACGGTGGCTACCCCTCGTCTCCGCCGCCGCCCGATCCACTGCCGCTCGGTGAATGCGACGCGACCTTCGCGTCGGATCCCTTGTCGGTGCCAGCTCCCGCGGAGCTCGTCTTCGGTGTGACCTTGTTGGCCGTTGCGTTCTTGTCGCCCTTGTCCTTGTCGCCCTTGTCCTTCGACGGCGACGAGCCCTTGGTGTCAGCCTTGCCGGGCTTGGCGGCCTTGGCAGGCTTGACGCTCTTGTCAGGCTTGTCGGCCTTGTCGGGCGTCGGCGACGCGTCAGTCTTGTCGGGTTTGGTTGCGGTGTCGGCCTTCTCGGGCTTGGCCGACGTGTCTGACGCTCCCGATTCGGCAGGACTAAACGCCGCCGGCTCGGCGGCCTCCGTCGCCTCGGGAGTCTTGGTGTCGTCGGGAGTCTCGGCGGCCACCGGCTCCGCCGCGACGGGCTCGACCGTCTCGACCACGGGCGTCGTCTCCGGCTCGGTTGCCGTCGACTTCTCGGGCTTGGCGGCGGACTTGGTGCCGTCGGTTCCCTCTGCTCCCTTCGTGGCCGTGTCTGCCTCGCTGACGTCGTCGACCCCAGCGCTTGGGGTGTCGGACGTCGGCACCGAGGCGACCTTCAGCGCCAACGCCGTCGACGTGGTCACCGCGTGAGCACCGCCAATGGAGGCGAGCGCCTTGGCGATGGCCTGGGCGAACGCGGCGACGGAGGCCTGAACCTGAGCGGCGACCGCCTGGAACTGCTTGGCGAGGGCTTGGACGATCGCAGCCAACGGGTTCGGCACCGGTGTCGGCTGGCCGGGATTCGTTGGCCCGGTGCCGTTTTGCGGATGGTCCTTGAACCACTGGATGAGGAAGTCGGTGATGACTTCCTTGGGCTGGCCGAGAAGATTCCAGAGCCCGTAGTTCTTTTCGGGATCGGCGCTGCCCGTTGCGGTGTCTCGCCCGGTGTAGAGGAAGATCGGCCCGGCGTTTGCCCCGAAGGAGGCCGCCCAGTTCTTGATCAGGTCGGCGATGTACTTCTCCTGCTGATCCTGCGTGATGGTGTGCACGACGCCGTTGGCGTCGGTGTACGTGTAGGTCGGAACGCCGAATTCGGTGATCCACACCTTCTTGGTGGGGAACAGCTTCACCAAGTCCTTCAGCTGGTTGAACGCCGTGTCGGACGCCCACCAGCCGGAGTTCGGATTGATGTTCCCCTGCGAGAACGGAAGGCTCACGTCATACGGGTGGTACGACAGGGCGTCGAAGTATTGGCCGATGGTCGGGTCGGCGGCGATCATCGCCTTGACGAAGTCGACCGGGTCCATGGTGATGTTGCCGACGGTGATGACGTGACCCACGGCGCCCGCGACGACGGTTGCCGTCGGATCGAGCGGCTTGATGGCCTGGTATGCCGCCTTCACCAAGGCCGCATACGCAGCGGGATTGATGGGGCTGGACGAGAGAATGCCATTGGGCTCGTTCCAGATCTCGTAGGCGGAGACCGTTTCGCCGTACTTGGTGACGAACTTCGTCATGAAGGCGGCGAACTTCGCGGGATCGGGGGTGTTGCCGCCGCTTGGGGTCCCTGGGGCGACGCCGCCCGGTGGGGTGCTGTCCACCTCGGCCAAGACTCCCATGCCGTGTTCCTTGGCGGACTGCATGACGGTGTCGAGCAGGGACCACGACAAGCTGCCCGGCTGCGACGGTCCGAAGGCGTCGACGAGCCCCCACGGGACGAACACGCGGATGTTCTGAACGCCCAGCGCCTGCATCTCGTTCAGCTGCTGGTCGATCTGCGCCTTGGTCTGTCCGTACAGAGGGGACGCGGCCACGCCCACCGTGTTGGGCGAGACGGTGATCTCGGCGACCTGTTGATATTCGTAGGACGCCATCCGGGGCGGTACGGGGACGAATAAGTTGCTCGCATAAGCGCTAGCCATGGCAACGGGTATGGCGGCGATGACACCCCGCGTCGCGATGGCCTTCAAAAGTCCCTGACTTGCCTTCTTCATTCCTGCTCGCTTTCACGATTTGTAATTTTCGTCGCCGTCAACCCCGGTCAATTTAACTGGCCTTGAGGCAAACCGCATAACGAACGGGCTACTGCGCTGCGGGCGCCGGAGGGGGCGGTAAACCCACAGGTCGAGCTGCACATCACGGTTCAATTAACGCAAACATAAATTCTGGGTGGCAACCGTTCGTGACCTGGTAATTACGGCTAATTTCGCGTGTGTAGCGATTTGTGATTGGTTTGTGCCAGGTTTCGTACCAAAGGTCTGATTTTTGGACTGATTGGGCGGGACTGGAGCGCCGTGGAATGGTCGGCTCGCGAATATCTCGTGTTTGCACGACAAATGCACCGTGGCGACCCCATTTGGAATGGAGTCGCCACGGTGAACGGGTGCCTAACCCTGCTTGAATTACCCCGATGTAACTACTACTCGGACGGCCCGGATGCGAGGAGCCCTACGCCTGACCCTCACGGCTGTCTTGCTGCGCGAGCAGACGGGCGTAGCCGGTCCCCATGCCGAGCAGCACCAGGCCCACCGCGATGAAGACGACGACGCGGAAGATGCCGTCCAGCGTCCCGAGGTCGAAGAGGAACAACTTGGCCACTGCGGCCGCCACCAATGCCATGCCGCCACCGATCGGCAGCGAGCGCTCGGCGCGAGAGACCTTCGCCGCGTACAGAAGCACGGCCGCGGCCAACATGATCCAACACAGGGTCGCGGCCACGTGGCCGGCGAGGAAACCCTGCCCCTCGCCGCCGAGCAACACCCCGGCCGTCACCGTGAACGTGGTGGTCGCGTACAGCGCGACGACGGCGGCGGCGGCCCACGACCAGTCGGCGGGCCAGGACCACGCGATCGCGACCGCCCACGCCACCAGCAGCAGGCTGGCGATCAGCGTCGAGGCTGCGATCGGCGTGCCCAACTCGGTGGGCTCGACCAAGAACGACGGCGGGGCGTAGGCAAGGTAGAACAGACCACCCGCGACGCCGAACCCGATCGCACACCAACGCGCCACCCCGCTGCGTCGACCCGCGGCCGCCACCACGACGGCCATCGCGAGAAGGACCGGTCCCGCCACCGGACCGTCGAAGGCGACGACCACCGCGATGAGCGCCGACACCGCAGCCAGGGCCGCCCAGATCGACCGCACGCTGGTGGCTCCTCCGGTCAGGCGGTCGCCGGCAAGCACGATTCCCACCAGGGCCGCCGACAGCGCGGCCGCCATCAGCGCCGCGACGGCAGCGTCGACCGCCAGCGAGGCGGCCAGGACGGGGGTGGTGCCCGCCGCGCTCAGCAGCGCCATGGTGGCGGGGTGCTTGGTGCGCGGCAGCAGGACGACCGCACTCCCGATGGCCAGCGCGGCCGCGGCGGAACCCGCGACGGCAAGGAGCGGCGAATGCCCGGAATCGAAGCTGGTCAGAATCAGTGCGAGTAGCAGCGGCAGGGTGGTCACCGCCGTGCGCGCCGCATGCAGGCCGTTCCAATCCTTGCCCAGCTGTACGGGTACCGACGCAGCGCCCAGCGCCAGCATGAAGCCGATCAGCACGGCGGTGACTCCGTCGGCGACAACGGGTCCGAGCCCGATCAGCGGGACGAGGACCAACAGGCCGAGATGTTCGGAGTTCCATCGGCGCGACAGCATGAGGCCGGCGACGGCGACCACCGCGGCGATGGTGAGTCCGACGGCAGCAGACACCCAGTGGTAGATCGTCGTCACCGCGATGACGTCGATGTACGCCGCTGCAATACCCGTCGCTGCCAACGCAATCGCACCGACCCGACCGCCGGGTCGGTCGACGAGCCGCCAAGCGACTCCCACCAGACCGGCCGCCAAGGCGGCGCCTGCGAACACCCGGAACTCCGGCCTCAGGATGCCGGCCTGGGCGGCCAGTACCAATAGGAGGGCGACGCCCACCAGGGTGACCGCGACTCCGGCGACCGCCAGTGCCTTGCCGATCCAGCCTTCGGACCGCGGAGCCTTGGGCGCGGGGGGGACGTGCGGCTGGGGCGTGGGCGCCGCTGGCGTGTAGGCGGGCGGCTGCCAGTACATCGGTACGGGCTGAGCAGGCGCCAGGGGCTGAGCCGGTGCCACGGGCCGCTCCGCCACGATGCGTTCGAGCTGGCGCAAGTCGACCGACGCCCGCGCCAGATACGCAGCCATGGCGGCGAAGTCGGATGACAGCCTGGCGATGACGGCCTGATCTGGTTCGGTCATGAAGCAATCGTGGCAGCCACCCCAACCGATGGGATGAGTATTACTACTCGTCGAGCCCGTGTTCTATCGCGTAGCGTGCCAGCTCGACACGATTGGCCACCTGCAACTTGCGGAAGGTGGCCTGCACGTGGTTCTCCACCGTGCGGTGGCTCAAGGACAGCTGCTCAGCAATCTGCTTGGCGGTCAACCCCTTCGCGACGTACCGCAGGATCTCCGTCTCCCGCTCGGTCAAGCTGGGCGTGGAGTCGTGCCCGCCCGGCGAGCGCGCGATGCGCCGATATTCACCGAGCACCAGACCCGCCAGCCCCGGGGTGAACACCGCCCGCCCCTCGCCGGTGGCCCGAACCGCTTCTGCGAGTTCGCCCTTCGACGCACTCTTGACGAGATAGCCCGTCGCCCCGGCCTTCACTGCCTCCAACACGTCGTCGCGTTCGTCCGACGCCGAGAGCACCAGGACCCGCGACGACGGGGACACCGTCAGCACCTCGGCGGTGGCGATGGCGCCGTTGCCGTCCGACAGCCGCATGTCCATCACCACCACATCGGGTTTGACCACTTCTGCGCGACGGCGGGCCGAGCCGACGCCGTCCGCAGTGGCGACGACGGCGAAGCCTTCCTCGGCAAGGTCACGGGCGACGGCGTCCCGCCAGATCGGGTGGTCGTCCACGACCATCACCGTGAACGTGGAATGGTCAGTTCCCACTCGGTCCCCCTTCCCGGCCCCGTACTCAACCGGGCCGTACCGCCGAGCCAATTCAGCCGTCCGACAATCGACTTCGACACGCCGACTCGTCCCTCGCCGGCCGCCTCCTCGAGCCGGCCGGCCGCAATGCCGATTCCGTCGTCGCGGACGCTCACCACGACCGAGTCTTCCAGGTCCTCCACCAGCACGAAGGCGCGGGCGTCGGCGCCGGCATGCGCGACGACGTTGTCCAACGCGTTCGCCACCGCCGCGTCGACTTCACGTGCCACCTCGGCGGACAACGTGACCGGTTCCGGAGGAAGGCTGACCGACACCCGGTCGGCGGCGCGGTCGCGTAGCAGCGTCACCAGGTCGATCTCCGGCCCCTCGGGCACCGGCGAACCCGCGGCGCTGACCCAGCGTCGCAGCGCGCGTTCCTGCTCCCCCGCCAGCTCGGCGAGTTCGGTTGTCGGACCGCCAATCTCACGCCCCCGACGGGCGACCAACGACAGCACCTGGATGGCTCCGTCGTGGACCTCCCTCGACAGCCGTTCGCGTTCCTCGAGTGAAGCCGCCAAACGCGCGGCTCGCTGCAGTTCGGTGTGCGCGCGACGCGCGGTCTGGGCGGCCATCCCGATCGCCAGGCCGACGGCGAGTTCGATCACGACGGTGGCGTTGCGTCCCACGTCGACGCTGACGTACCCCTTCAGTACGGCGTTGGATGCCGTCACCAACAGCCCGGTCGTCATGCCACCTATTGCGCCGAGCAGGATGGCTGCCGAAATCGTTGCGTTGGTGGCCCACAACGTCGTCGGCCACGACTGGTTGTCCAGCGCCCACTGATCGGACGCGACGATCTTTGTCGAGAGCATCAGTGCGACGACCACCACCACCTCGGCGCTCACCCATGCGATCCGCCTGCCGTAGCCGTGAAGGTAGGCGGCTGCGCAGGCGACGCTCCACGACACCAGGACCGCGAAGAGTGCCCAGCCGATCGCGGGGCGTTCGAGGTCGTCGTTGACCGCTATCTGAAACCCAAGGGCGTAGAGACAGCTCAGCAAGCGGAAGACCTGCGCCGCCCGCCAGAGCGGTGTCGCGGGATCGGGTGCTGCCGGCATGCCGGCGACTACATCACCTTGGACAGGAACAGCTTCGTGCGTTCGTGTTGCGGGTTGCTGAGAACCTCACGTGGCTTGCCGCTTTCGACGATGACCCCGGCGTCCATGAACACCAACTGGTCGGCGACTTCACGGGCGAACCCCATCTCGTGGGTCACGACCACCATCGTCATGCCCTCGCTGGCCAGCTTCTTCATGACACCGAGCACTTCGCCGACCAATTCGGGGTCCAGCGCCGAAGTGGGCTCGTCGAACAGCATCAGCTTGGGGTCCATCGCCAACGCGCGGGCGATCGCGACGCGCTGCTGTTGACCGCCCGAAAGTTGCGCCGGATACGCAGTTGCCTTCTCCGACAAGCCAACCTGGTTCAGCAGGTCCTTGCCCCGCTCGATGGCTTCGGCCTTCTTGACGCCCTTGACCTGGATGGGCGCCTCGATGATGTTGGCCAGCGCGGTGCGGTGCGGGAAGAGGTTGAAGTGCTGGAACACCATCCCGATGTCGCGCCGCTGCCGCGCGGCTTCCCGCGGCGGCATCTCGAGCAGCTTGTCGCCCTTCTCGCGGTAACCGATCAGCTCGCCGTCGACGTAGAGCCGACCACCGTTGACCTGCTCGAGGTGGTTGATGCAGCGCAGGAACGTCGACTTGCCCGACCCGGAGGGGCCGACGAGGACCAGCACCTGACCCCGGCCGATCTCCAGGGTCACGCCCTTGAGGACCTTGAGCGCGCCGAAGTTCTTGCAGACGTTCTCGGCCTTGACCATCGGTGTCGCTACGGCAGCCGCGGTCATGTGTGCCCAGCCTCTCCAAGTGTCTGCGCCTCGGCCAGTGCGCCGAGTTGTTTGGCGGTGAGCTTGCGGGACGCACCTCGGGAGAAGTAGCGCTCCAGGTAGAACTGGCCCACCATCAGGATGCTGGTGATGAGCAGGTACCACGCCGCTGCGACGAGCAGCAGTGGGATGGGCTGGAAGAGCACGGCCGAGATGTCGCGCTGACGCCCGAAGAGGTCGAAGGTGAACGGGACCGCGGCCACCAGCGACGTGGTCTTGAGTTGGCCGATGAACTCGTTGCCCGTCGGCGGGATGATGACCCGCATCGCCTGCGGAAGCACCGTGCGGCGCATGGTCATCAGCCACGACATGCCCAGTGCCGTAGAGGCTTCGGACTGACCCTCCGGGACGGAGCTGATGCCGGCCCTGATGATCTCGGCGAGATAGGCGGCCTCGTTGAGCCCCAGGCCGATGACCGCCAACAGGAAGTACAGCGACAGGTCCTGGATGTTGATGGTGAAGAACGTCGGCCCAAACGGGATGCCCAGCTGAATGTTCTTGTAAATCGTCGGGAACAGACCCCAGAACACCAACTGCACGTACACCGGGGTGCCGCGGAAGATCCACAGATACACCCACGACACCGAGCGGAACACCGGGTTCGGTGAGAGTCGCATGACGGCCAACAACACCGCCAGCACGATCGCCAGGATCATGGACAGGATGGTCAGTTCGAGCGTGACCACCACACCGGAGAAGATGCGCTCGTCGAGGATGTACTTGCCGAAGGTTCCCCAGCCGTACGCCTCATTCGTCGCCGCACCGTAGAGGAACAGCGCGACGAGGATGACGATGACGATCGCCGCCACCCACCGCCAGGGGTGCCGCAGTGGGACGGCATCGATGACGGCTGGATTGTCGGGTGGCGTGCGAACGTCGACGCTCATCAGTGAATTCCGACTGTCAGCTGGTCGCGCCGTTGATGACTGGCTTGTCGATCATGCCAGCCTCGACACCCCAGTTCGCGGCGATCGTCTTGTAGTCACCGGACTCGATCAGGTGCTCGAGGGCCTTCTGCAGCGAGGCGGCCAACGGAGAACCCTTCGCGACGGGCCAGCCGTAGGGTGCCGCGTCGAAGGTCTCGCCTGCCTGCTCGAGCTTGCCTGCGCTCTGCTTGATGGCGTACAGCGTCACCGGGGAGTCCGCCGACATGGCGTCGGCCTGACCGAGGACGACGGCGTTGGTGGCCTGATCCTGTCCGTCGAACTTGACGATGTCGATGGCAGGCTTGCCCGCGTCGGTGCACGCCTTGCTCTTGGCGGGCAGTTCGTCGACTTCCTGTGTGGTCGTGGCTTGCACCGCGACCTTCTTGCCGCACGCGTTGGTCGGGTCGATGTCGGACCCCTTGGGCTTGGCCCACAGCGAGCCAGCCGAGAAGTAGGTGACGAAGTCGACGGTCTGTTCGCGTTCCTTGGTGTCGGTGAACGACGACATGCCGACGTTGAACGTCCCGCCGGTGATCGACGGGATGATCTTCGAGAAGTCGGCCTCGCGGTATTCGGCGGTCAAGCCGAGGGTGGAAGCGATCGCATTCATCAAGTCGACGTCGAAGCCGACGATCTTGCCGCTCGAATCCTTGAACTCGTTGGGCGTGTAGGGAACGTTGACGCCGACGATGAGCTTGCCGGAGGACTTGATGTCCTCGGGAACGGTGTTCGCGATGTCGTCGACCTTGGCGGCCTTCGCCGCGGTGGTCTCCTTTGCGGGTTCCGCGGAGTCGGTGTTCTTGGTACAGCCCGACAAAACGAGCGATGCCGACACGGCGACGACCGCAGCGCCGCGCCACCAGCGTG
The DNA here is from genome assembly GCF_001426545.1 of Mycobacterium sp. Root135. Taxonomy (GTDB): domain Bacteria; phylum Actinomycetota; class Actinomycetes; order Mycobacteriales; family Mycobacteriaceae; genus Mycobacterium. Next base: position 592,554 of record NZ_LMEZ01000001.1, read on the forward strand.
AGCTCGCTCGACGGTCCTGAATTCCAGCTACCACGTTGTCTCTTCTCTCTGCATCGGGTCGCCTTCATTCCTTCGCGGGCGACGACCTCAGGAACACTAGCGGGATGTACGCGCCGTAGTAGGTGAAACTTAACGCCGGTCGACGATCCGCGCTGTCCGAAACGGCAACGCGGTGAATTGGGCCGCCCCCAACGGTTGCCGTGCGAGACTGCCCTTCATGACCACCCCGTCCGTCCCGGCGATGCCGAGTCTGTTGCCTCATCTGTGGAAATCGGCCGTCGTGTCCGGGCTGCTGGCCATCGCGATCGGTGTCGCGATCGTCGCGTGGCCGGGCATCTCGATCACCGTGGCCGCCATCTTCTTTGGTGCCGGCTTGCTGCTGACCGGAATTCAGCAAGTCTTCTTCGCCTTCAGCCTCCACGTGTCCGCCGGCGGACGGGTGCTGCTCTTCATCAGCGGTGCGGCGTCGCTCATCCTCGCGATCATGGCGTTTCGGCATCTCTACGACGCAGTCCTGTTGCTGGCCATCTGGATCGGGGTGGGCTTCATCTTCCGTGGCGTCGCCACGACGGTGTCGGCAATCAGTGATCCGACCCTGCCGGGTCGGGCCTGGAACGTCTTCGTCGGGCTCCTCAGCTTGGTTGCCGGCGTGGTCATCCTCGCTTCGCCGTTCGACTCGATCGGCACCCTGGCGCTCGTCGTGGGCATTTGGTTGATCGTCATCGGCGTCATGGAGGTCGTCGCCGCCGTCGCGATCCGCCGCGCGACCAACACGCTTTCGGGACAGGGTCAGCCAGCTCACTAAAAACGCCCTGGGCTGGGGGAAGGTTGTCTACTACACTTTGTCGTAGGTACTACCGGCAGCCAGGGGATGGTGCACATGAACGCTCTCGACGTTTCGAGATGGCAGTTCGGGATCACAACGGTCTATCACTTCATCTTCGTGCCGCTGACCATCGGGCTGGCCCCGCTGATCGCCGTCATGCAGACCGCGTGGGTGATCACCGGAAATCCCGCCTGGTACCGGCTGACCAAGTTCTTCGGCAAGCTCTTCCTGATCAACTTCGCCCTCGGCGTCGCCACCGGCATCGTGCAGGAGTTCCAGTTCGGGATGAACTGGAGTGAATACTCCCGATTCGTCGGCGACGTGTTCGGCGCGCCGCTGGCGATGGAGGGCCTGGTCGCCTTCTTCTTCGAGTCAACCTTCATCGGGCTGTGGATCTTCGGCTGGACCAAACTGCCCCGACTCGTCCACCTGGCCTGCATCTGGATCGTCGCGGTCGCGGTCAACGCCTCGGCGTTCTTCATCATCGCCGCCAACTCCTGGATGCAACACCCCGTTGGCGCCCGCTTCAACCCAGAGACCGGCCGCGCCGAACTGACCAGCATCGTCGCGCTGTTCACCAACAACACTGCCACGGCGGCGTTTTCACACGCCGTCTTCGGCGCCTTCCTCACCGCGGGAACATTCGTCGCGGCGGTGTGCTCCTGGTGGCTGGTGCGTGCCCGCGAGACCGACGAGGCGCGCACGATGTACCGGCCCGCCACCATCCTCGGCTGCCTCGTGACACTCGCCGCGGCAGGCGGACTGTTCCTCACCGGTGACGCCCAGGGCAAGCTGATGTTCCAGCAGCAGCCCATGAAGATGGCGTCGGCGGAATCGTTGTGCCACACCGAGACCGACCCCGACTTCTCGATCCTCACCGTCGGCACCCACAACAACTGCGACGCCGTCGACCACGTCATCGAGGTGCCCTACGTCCTCCCCTTCCTCGCCGAAGGCCGGTTCGACGGGGTCACGTTGGAGGGCGTGAAGGATCTGCAGGAGAGGTACGAGGCCACCTACGGCCCCGGCGACTACCGACCCAACCTCTTCGTGACCTACTGGTCGTTCCGGGCGATGATCGGATTGCTCGCCGTCCCAGTGCTCTTCGCGATGGTCGCCCTCTGGTCTACTCGCCGCGGACGTCTCCCCCGCCAGCGGTGGTTCGCCACCTTCGCCCTCCTGACTCTTCCGACACCGTTCCTGGCCAACAGCGCGGGCTGGGTGTTCACCGAGATGGGCAGACAACCGTGGGTGGTGGTGCCCAACCCGACCGGCGACCAGATGATCCGTCTGACGGTCGGTGAGGGCGTCTCCGTTCACTCAGCGGGCATCGTGCTCGTCTCGCTGACGGTGTTCACGGCGCTGTACGCCGCGCTCGCCTGCATCTGGTTCTGGCTGATCCGGCGCTACGTCGTCGAGGGGCCGCTGGAGCACGACGCCGAACCGGCGCCGCCCACGCCACCCGGGGACGCCGACGTCGCACCGTTGTCGTTCGCGTACTGACCCGTTCGCGCACTGAGAGGCCGACATGGAACTGCAGGACTTCTGGTTCATCGCCCTGGCGGCACTGTTCGTCGGATTCCTTTTGCTCGAGGGCTTCGACTTCGGCGTCGGAATGCTGATGCAGTTCTTCGCGCGCCGCGCTCCCGAGGGCCTTGGTGAGCCGCACCGGCGCGCAGTGCTCAACACCATCGGCCCGGTCTGGGACGGCAACGAGGTCTGGCTGATCACCGCGGGCGGGGCCATGTTCGCGGCGTTCCCGGAGATGTACGCGACGGTGTTCTCGGGCCTGTACCTGCCGTTGCTGGCCATCCTGGTGTCGATGATCGTCCGCGTCTGTGCCATCGAGTGGCGCGGCAAGGTCGACGATCCCAAGTGGCGCACGTGGGCCGACGTCGCGATCGCCGTCGGCTCCTGGGTGCCCGCCGTGCTGTGGGGTGTCACGTTCGCCCTGCTTGTGCACGGGCTTCCGGTCAACGCGGACAAGCAGATCGAGCTGTCCGTCACCGATCTGCTCAACCCGTTCGCGCTTCTCGGCGGGCTTGCCACCGCTGGGCTGTTCGCGTTCCACGGTGCCGTCTTCGTCGCCCTCAAGACCGAGGGTGCGGTGCGCGACGACGCGGTGTTCTTCGCCGCCCGGTTGGCGCTGCCCGTCACCCTGGTGGTCGGGGTGTTTGGCGCGTGGACCCAGCTGTTCTACGGCAAGGACTGGACCTGGCTGGTGTTGGGCGTCGCCCTCGTCGCACAGATCACCGCCGTCATGCTGGTGTGGAGCCGCGGGGGTGACGGCTGGGCCTTCGCGTGCACGGCGACCGTCGTCGTCGCGGCGGTAGTGCTGCTGTTCGGCTCGCTCTACCCGAACCTGGTGCCCTCCACGCTGAACCCGGCGTGGAGCCTCGACGTCCACAACGCCTCGTCCTCGCCGTACACCCTGACCGTCATGTCCTGGGCGGCCCTGATCTTCGCTCCGCTGGTGATCGGCTACCAGGCGTGGACGTACTGGGTGTTCCGCCAACGCATCTCCGCCGACCGGATCCCGGCGTCGATCGGCTTGAGTCCCAAATGATGCACCGCCACCTCGTGGCGACGACGAGCTGCGGAGTGGTCATCACCGGCTCGGCCATCGCCGGCGCGGTGGTCCTGGCCCATGTGCTGGCAGGTCTGATCACCGACCCGAACACCCGCACTCTGAACCACTGGTCGGCGTCCCTGTGGATTCTGTTGGCGCTCTGGACCATTCGTGCGGGCGCGCAGTGGGCGCAGGCCCGAGTCAGTCAACGCGGCGCCACCGAGGCGATCGCCGACCTCAACCGTGAAGTCCTCGCCTTCGTCACCGCGCTTCCACCGCGCGAGCTGGCGGCGCGACACGACGACGCAGTAGCCCTGACCACCCGGGGCCTCGACGCGTTGCGCCCCTACTACACCCGCTACCTGCCGGCTTTGGTCCAGGCAGCCATCCTCACTCCCGCCGCGGTGGTGACGATGGCCTGGTACGACCTACAGGCGGCCTTCGTCGTCCTGATCGCGCTTCCGCTGGTTCCGTTGTTCATGGTGCTGATCGGTCTGGTCACCGCCGAACGCTCCTCGGCGGCCATGACGGCGATGACCGTCCTGCACTCCCGGCTGCTCGACCTCATCACCGGCATCCCGACCCTGCGGGCACTGGGCCGTGCCGACGGCCCCGAGCACCGCATCTCCGAACTGGCCGAAGCGCATCGCCGCTCGACCATGGCAACACTGCGCATCACCTTCCTGTCGTCGCTGGTGCTGGAACTGATCGCCACGCTCGGCGTGGCACTGGTCGCCGTCAGCGTCGGGTTGCGGCTGGTCTACGGCGAAGTCGAGCTCGCCGCGGGGCTGACGGTGCTGCTGCTCGCACCGGAAGTCTTCTGGCCGTTGCGCCGCGTCGGCGCGGAGTTTCACGCCGCACAGGACGGGCGGACGGCCAAGGCGAAGGCCGCCGAGCTTCTCGAGGGCGCCGTGACCCGGCCCCAGGGAGTGCGCTCGCCGACGGGCACCACGATCCACCTTCGGGACGTCAGCGTGGCCGCGAGGAACGGCGATGCGCCACACCGGTTGTCGGCCGACGTCGTCCCGGGTTCGGTCACGGTCCTGACCGGACCGAACGGCGCGGGCAAGTCCACCGCACTGCACGCCATCCTGGGTCTCGTCGCGCCGACGTCGGGTCACGTGTTGGTCGGCGACGACGACGTCACCGATCTCGACCCACGGCAATGGTGGAACCTCGTCGCCTGGCTGCCGCAACGGCCGGCGCTGATCCCCGGCACCGTGCTCGAGAACCTCGAACTCTTCGGGCCGATCTCCGACGTCGACGACGCCTGCCGCAGAGCCGGTTTCGACGACGTCGTCGCCTCATTGCCACAGGGTCTGGCCACCGTGATCGGCCGCGACGGCGCCGGGTTGTCGCTGGGTCAGCGTCAAAGACTCGGCCTGGCCCGCGCGTTCGGTGCCCGCCGTCCGATCCTCCTCCTCGACGAACCGACTGCCCATCTCGACGAGGAGCGCGAGCGATTCGTCCTGCAGTCGATCCGCGACGTCGCACACGACGGCGCCGCCGTGCTGGTGGTCGGCCACCGCGACGCCGTCCGTGAAATCGGCGACTACCTCGTCACCGTCGGAGGCGAGACCCATGCCGTCGCGTGACCCGCTGCTCGCTGGGTTCGCACTCCTGCGCCCCCGCCTTCCACGCCTGGCGCTGGCCGTAACGTTCGGCGTGCTGGCCCTCGGCAGTGCACTGGCACTCGCCGGCGTCTCTGCGTGGCTCATCGCCAGGGCCTGGCAGATGCCGCCGATTCTGGACCTGTCCATCGCGGTCGTCGCCGTGCGAGCCCTCGGCATCTCCCGCGGCGTCCTCGGCTACTGCGAACGACTTGCGTCCCACGACACGGCGCTGCGGGCCGCCGGCACCGCCCGCGCCGGGCTGTACCGCGCCTTGGCCCACGGGCCCGCCGACACCGTGATGCGACTTCCGGAGGGAGACATCGCCTCCCGCGTCGGCGACTCGGTCGACGAACTGTCCGACGTCCTCGTCCGCGCCGTGCTCCCGATAGCGGTGGCCACGATTTTGTCGGGGGCCTCCGTCGTCGCCGTCGCGCTCATCTCACCGACCGTCGCCGCCGTGCTGCTGGCCTGCCTGTTGGTGGCCGGCGTCGTCGCGCCGTGGCTGTCCGCCAGGGCCGCCACCTCTTCCGAACATGTTGCCGTCCAACACCATTCGGGACGAGACACCGCGACGACGCTGGCCGTCGACCACGCCCCGGAACTTCGGGTGGCCGGCCGCCTCGACGAGGTCGTCGGCGACGCCTCTCGCAGGCAACGGGAATGGGGAGCCGCCGCCGACCGCGCGGCATTGCCCGCAGCCTTCGGCGCGGCAGCCCCCACCGCGGCGACGGCGGTCAGCGTGCTCGGCGCCGTTCTCGTCGCGATCACCCTCGCACCCCAGGTGGCGCCCACCACGCTGGCGATCCTGGTCCTGCTACCCCTCTCGGCGTTCGAGGCCACCTCGGCGCTTCCCGCGGCCGCCGTCCAACTCACCAGGGCCCGCATCGCGGCCGCCCGCCTCCTCGACCTCACCGCCCCCGACCCAACAGCCAGGACCCGACCCGTCCTTCACCCGCCCAACCTTGGGGCGGGTGACCGGGTCGCCGTCGTCGGCGACAGTGGCAGCGGGAAGACGACGACCCTGATGGCGATCGCCGCCGAACACCAAAACCCCTTCACCGCAGGCTTCTTCCCCGAGGACGCGCATCTGTTCGACACCACCGTCCGCGACAACCTGCTGGTGGCCCGCGGCGACGCGACCGACGAGGAGCTGCATGCGGCACTGTGCGCCGTCGGCTTGGGTGACTGGGTGGACGGACTTCCCGACGGGTTGGCCACGATCCTCACAGGCGGGGCGGCGGCGGTCTCCGCCGGGCAACGACGACGCCTGCTGCTCGCCCGCGCCCTCGTCTGCGATCTGCCCGTCATCCTGCTCGACGAGCCGACCGAACACCTCGACGCCGCCGACGCCGACCGGCTCCTGCGCGAACTGCTGGCACCCGACGGGCTCTTCGGCCCCAGCCGCACCGTCGTCGTCGCCACACATCACCTGCCCCGCGGTGTGGCCTGCCCGGTGCTCTACCCTCGGCAGACATGACGGGCCCCAGAAACGGAACAGGCACCGCTGCGCTCGCCGTCGCGGTCGCCGGCGTTGTCCTGTGCTGGTCGGTCGTCGGCGGCATCGCCTGCGGTGTGATCGCCGTCATCCTCGGCGTTGTCGGCCGCGGTCGCGCGAAACGCAACGAGGCCGACAACGGTGCTGTCGCGGCGGCGGGAATGGCGCTCGGCGTGGTGGCGGCCGTCGCCTCGGTGGCGTTTGCCGTCGTCTGGGTGTTCGCGTGGCGCGACGCCGGCGGCGCCGACTACATGGACTGCGTGGCCAAGGCAGGCAACGACCAGGTGGCCGCCAAGGCCTGTACGGACAAGTGGCTCAACGAGATTCAGGAACGCTTCGACGTCAGTCCGAAGCCGACCCGGGGAAGTACTTGACGATCCCCTCCTGAACCACGGTGGCCAGGACTTGGCCGTCGCGGTCGAAGAAGTGGCCGTTGCCGAGCCCACGGGACTCCGCTGCCACGGGTGACGTCGTCGAGTACAGCACCCACTCGTCGAAGCGCACCGGACGGTGAAACCACACCGAATGGTTCATCGTGACCGCGAAGATGCGGTCGAAGCCCCACGACAATCCGTGCGTGGTGATGATGGAGTCCAGCACCGTGGTGTCCGACGAATAGACCAGGGCAGCGGCGTGGATCACCGGGTCGTCGGGCATCGGACCCCTCGCCGTCAGCCACACCCTGTTGTGGGCGAGCTGCTCGCCCTTGCCCCGCATCACCCACGCGGGATCGTTGGTATAGCGCCATTCGATTGGCTTCAGCGCCGCCACGAACAGTGGGACCGTCTCCTCGAAGCCGACCAGCAGGTCCTCGATGCTCGGCACCGACAGCGGCTCGGGAACCTCCGGTGCCACGACTCCGTGCTCGAGGCCGCGGCCACCGGCCAGATGCGACACCAGGGCCGACGCCAACAGCACGTCACCCTGCCGAACGTCGACCCGGCGGTTGGCGAACCGACGCTCGTCGCGCAGGCGCACGACGTGGAACTCGAGGTCCCGCTCCGGGTCGCCACCGGCGATGAAGTGGACCGACAGTGCGCTCGGCGGCAGATCGTGTTTCAGCGTCCGGCTCGCCGCGACGAAGGCTTGCGCCATCATCTGGCCACCGAACGTCCGGATCGGGTTCTTGCTGGGGTGTGAACCGGTGAACAGATCGTCGTCGACGCGGTTCAGATCCAGAACGGCCAGCAGCTCTTCGAGATCGGAAGTCACTGCTGGCCGTTCCTCCAACTGCTAGTGGTCGTCCTCGCCGATTCGGTGGACGTGAATCATGTTGGTCGAGCCTACTGTGCCGGGAGGGGCACCAGCCACGATGATGACGAGGTCGCCACGCTTGTAACGGCCCAGCGCCAACAGGGACTCGTCGACCTGGCGGATCATGCCGTCGGTGGTCTGGATGTGCGGGACGATGAACGTCTCGGTGCCCCAGGTCAGCGCGAGCTGGCTGCGAACCTCGGGAAGCGGCGTGAACGCCAGCAACGGCAGCGGGGTGTGCAGCCGGGCGAGCCGCTTGAGGGTGTCACCGGACTGGGTGAACGCGACGAGCGCCTTGGCGTCCAACCGCTCGCCGATGTCGCGGGCGGCGTAGGAGATGACTCCCCGCTTGGTCCGCGGCACGTGGTGCAGCGGCGGTGCGGCCGTCGAGTTCTCCTCGACCGCGGTGATGATGCGGGCCATCGTCTTCACGGCCTCGAGCGGGTACTTGCCGACCGACGTCTCGCCGGAGAGCATCACCGCGTCGGTACCGTCCAGCACGGCGTTCGCCACGTCGGACGCCTCGGCGCGCGTGGGCCGCGAGTTCTCGATCATCGACTCGAGCATCTGGGTGGCGACGATGACGGGCTTGGCGTTCTCACGGGCCATCTGGATGACGCGCTTCTGCACCAGTGGCACTTCCTCCAGCGGCAACTCGACGCCGAGGTCACCGCGGGCGACCATGATCGCGTCGAACGCCAACACGATGGCCTCGAGGTTCTCGATCGCCTCCGGCTTCTCCAACTTGGCGATGACGGGCACACGCCGGCCCATCTCGTCCATGATCTCGTGGACCAGCTCGATGTCGGCCGGTGAACGCACGAACGACAGCGCAACCAGGTCGACGCCGAGGGCCATGGCGAACTTGAGGTCTTCGATGTCCTTCTCCGACATCGCCGGGACCGACACGTTCATCCCTGGCAGGGAGAGCCCCTTGTTGTTGCTGACCTTGCCACCCTCGGTGACGATGCAGACGACGTCGTTGCCGTCGATGTGGCTGACGGTCAGGCCGATGTTGCCGTCGTCGACGAGCAGCCGGTCACCGGCCACCGCGTCCTTGGCCAGCTCCTTGTAGGTGGTCGACACCCGATCGTGGGTGCCCTCGACCTCGTCGACGGTGATCCGCACCGTCTCCCCGGCCACCCAGACCGTGGGTCCGTCGGCGAACCGGCCGAGCCGGATCTTGGGTCCCTGCAGGTCGGCCATGATGCCGACCGCCCGCCCCGTCGAGTCGGAGGCTGCGCGAACCCGTTTGTAGGCGATTTCGTGGTCGGCATGGTCACCGTGGCTGAAATTCAGCCTGGCGACATCCATGCCTACCTCGACGAGCGCCTTGATCTGCTCCTCCGAGGAGGAAGCCGGGCCCAACGTACAGACGATCTTTCCGCGTCTAGTCACGTTGACTCAATATAGTCGTGATCGATTCAGAAGACGATTCAGACGGCGGCAAGCGGGATCGCACCGGGCCTGACCGGGGCCGGAAGATCCGACTCGCCCATCAGGAATGCGTCGACGGCGTGCGCCGCGCTGCGTCCCTCGGCGATCGCCCACACGATCAGGGACGCGCCGCGGTGGGCGTCCCCGCACACGAAGACCCCCGGCGCGTCGGTCTGCCAGTCCGACCCGCAGGACAGCGCGCCGCGGCCGTTGAGCTGCAGGCCGAGCTCGTCGAGCAGCGCCATGTGCTCGACTCCTTCGAACCCGATCGCCAGCAGCGCGAGCTCGCACGGCAGCTCGATCTCGGCGCCCACCGGGGTGATCTGGCGCCGGCCGGCGGCGTCGCGTTCGACCTTGACCTCCGCGATCACCATCGTCTTGAGGCGGCCCTGGTCGTCGCCGACGAACCGCTGAACCGCGACCTCGTACCGGCGTGCGCCGCCCTCGGCGTGCGCGGGCGAGGTCCGCAGCACCAACGGCCACGTCGGCCACGGCGAGCGGGTGTAGTCGCGTTGCTCGGGGGGCTCCGCGTTGTAGTCCAACTGCGTGACCGACGCCGCACCCTGCCGGTGAGCCGTGCCAAGGCAGTCGGCTCCGGTGTCTCCCCCGCCGATGATGACGACGTGCTTGCCCGCCGCGGAGATGGGCGACGGTCCGTCGCCCTCGCACTCCCTGTTCGCGGGCACCAGGTGTTCCATCGCGAGGTGCACGCCGTCGAGCTCACGGCCCTCGACCCGATTGTCCCGCGAACGCAACGCGCCGACGGCCAGCACCACCGCGTCGTGTTGGCGTCGCAGCCGTTCCACGGACAGGTCGACCCCGACCTCGCAGTCGGTGACGAAACGCGTTCCCTCGGCACGCATCTGCGCCAATCTCTGGTCGAGCCCCGACTTCTCCAGCTTGTACTCGGGGATGCCGTAGCGCAGCAAACCCCCGATGCGATCGTCGCGTTCGTACACCGTGACGTTGTGGCCCGCGCGGGTGAGTTGTTGGGCCGCAGCCAGTCCCGCTGGTCCGGAGCCGACGACGGCGACCCCCTTGCCGGTCGAGATGGCCGCCGGTTGCGGCTCGATGGTGCCGTCCATCCACGCCTGGTCCACGATCGACTGCTCGATGCGCTTGATCGTCACCGCACCGCCGGTCTGGTCTTCGGCGATCGACAGCACGCACGCCGACTCGCACGGCGCGGGGCACAGCCGGCCGGTGAACTCGGGGAAGTTGTTGGTCGCGTGGAGGCGGTCGCTGGCGGCGTCCCAGCGGCCGCGCCGAACCAGGTCGTTCCACTCCGGAATCAGATTGCCAAGCGGGCAGCCGGCAGATCCGGAGTGGCAGAACGGGATTCCGCAGTCCATGCAGCGTCGAGCCTGCTGCGAGACCTCGCCGGCGCGCTGGTGCGGATCCTGGCGTTCGTAGACCTCGCGCCAGTCGCCGACCCGCTCGTCGACCGGCCGCTTGGCCGCCTCGATCTTGGCCACCTTCAGGAAGCCGGTGGGATCAGCCACGCGTCGCCTCCATGATCGCGGTGTTCACGTCGCGTCCCTCCGCCTTGGCCATTCGGGTGGCGAACCGCACCTTCTCGTAGTCGGTGGGCATGATCTTGGTGAATTGACCGCTGCGCCTTGGCCAATCGGACAACAGTGACCGCGCGACCGTGCTGCCGGTGTAGCCCTCGTGCCGCATGACGACGCCGTGCAGCCACGCCAGGTCCTCGGCTTCGAGGCGTTGCAGCAGCACCATGTCGGGGTTGATCTTCGCGGGGCTCAGCCCAAGCACGTATGCGATGCCGCCCGACATGCCCGCCGCCATGTTGCGGCCCGTCGGGCCAAGCACCACGACGCGTCCACCGGTCATGTACTCACACGCGTGGTCGCCGACGCCCTCGACCACGGCCAGCGCGCCGGAGTTCCTCGCGCAGAAGCGTTCCCCGACCCGGCCACGGAGGAACACCTCACCCGACGTCGCACCGAAGAGCAGGGTGTTGCCTGCGATCACGTTGTCCTCGGGCAGGAACAACACGTCGTCGTCGGGCCCGACGACGACACGACCGCCCGAAAGCCCCTTGCCCACGTAGTCGTTGGCGTCACCGATCAGGTCGAGCGTGATGCCAGGCGGCAGGAAGGCCCCGATCGACTGGCCCGCCGATCCGGTGAGCGTGATGTGAATGGTGTCCTCGGGAAGCCCCTGGGCTCCGTAGCGCCGGGTCACCTCGGAACCGAGAAGGGTGCCCACCGTGCGGTTGACGTTGCGAATCGGGAGCTCGAGCCGCACGGGATGAGCGTCCTCGAGCGCCCCCTCGGCCAGCGCGATGATGGTCTGGTCGAGGGCATGTTCCAGGGCGTGGTCCTGATCGCGGACCTTGCGCCGCTGCGTCAACTTCGCCCCGTGCGCGTCGGTAGGCACCGCGAAGATCGGCGTCAGGTCGAGGCCCTGACTCTTCCAGTGTGCGATCCCCGGTGCGGTGTCCAGGGTCTCGGCCCGCCCGACGGCTTCGTCGACGCTGCGGAACCCGAGCTCCGCCAGATACTTTCGGATGTCCTCGGCGATGAACCGGAAGAAGTTCTCGACGAACTCGGGCTTGCCGTTGAACCGGGCCCGCAGTTCGGGGTTCTGCGTCGCCACCCCGACGGGGCACGTGTCGAGGTGGCAGACGCGCATCATGATGCACCCCGCCACCACCAACGGCGCCGTCGCAAAGCCGTACTCCTCGGCGCCGAGCAACATCGCCACCATGACGTCGCGCGCGGTGCGCATTCCGCCGTCACACTGCACGGTGATCCGGTCTCTCAACCCGTTCAGGACCAGCGTCTGCTGAGTGTCGGCCAGCCCGATCTCCCATGGTGCGCCCGCGTGTTTGAGCGACGTCAGGGGCGCGGCGCCGGTGCCACCGTCGTACCCGGAGATCAGCACGACGTCGGCGTGCGCCTTGGACACCCCTGCGGCGACAGTGCCCACGCCGACCGAGCTGACGAGCTTGACGTGAATCCGCGCTTGCGAATTGGCGTTCTTCAAATCGTGGATGAGCTGGGCCAGGTCCTCGATCGAGTAGATGTCGTGGTGCGGCGGGGGCGAAATCAGTCCGACACCCGGCGTCGAATGGCGGGTCTTGGCGATGTTCGGGTACACCTTGTAGCCCGGAAGTTGCCCACCCTCACCGGGTTTGGCGCCCTGGGCCATCTTGATCTGGATGTCTGTGGCGTTGACCAGGTAGTCGCTGGTCACGCCGAAGCGGCCGGAGGCGACCTGCTTGACCGCACTGCGCCGCCGAGGATCGTAGAGCCGGTCTCGATCTTCGCCGCCCTCGCCACTGTTCGACCGGCCGCCGAGCGCGTTCATGGCGATCGCCATCGTCTCGTGGGCCTCGGCGGAGATCGAGCCGTAACTCATCGCACCGGTGTTGAAGCGGGTGACGATCGACTCGACGGACTCCACCTCGTCGAGCGGCACCGGCTCGCGAAGTCCCGTCGTGAACTGGAACAGGCCACGCAACGCACCACCGTCGCGCGCCAGCCGATCGACCTCGTCGGAGTACTGCCGGAAGACCTCGTGCTTGCCCGTCCGCGTCGAATGCTGAAGCAGGAAGACGACTTCGGGGGTGAAGAGGTGTAGCTCTCCCTCCCTGCGGAACGCGTACTCGCCACCCACCTCGAGTCGACGGTGAACGCGCTCGGTGGGGTTCTCGGGATAGGCCCTGCGGTGGCGCAGTTTCACCTCTTCTGCGATGACGTCGAGGCCAACGCCGCCAAGCTGACTCGGGGTTCCGGTGAGGTACTCGTCGATCACGTCGCGGTTCAGGCCGATCGCCTCGAACGCCTGCGCACCCGTGTAGGACGCGACGGTCGAGATGCCCATCTTGCTCATCACCTTCATCACGCCCTTGCCGAGCGCCTTGAGGTAGTTGCGGACAGCCGTCGTCGGCTCGACGCCGGTGAGCTCGCCCTCCCGGATCAGGTCCTCGATGGATTCGAAGGCCAGGTACGGATTCACCGCGGCCGCACCGAAACCGATCAGCATGGCGATGTGGTGAACCTCGCGGGCGTCGCCGCTTTCGACCACCAGGGCGACGGTCGTGCGCTCCTTGGTGCGGACCAGGTGGTGGTGCACCGCCGACACCGCGAGCAGCGACGGGATCGGCGCCTTGGTGTGGTCGGAGTCCCGGTCGGAGATGACGAGCGACCGGTAGCCCTTCTTGATGGCCTCGCAGGCTCTCACGCGCAGGTCCTCGAGGGCGTCGGCCAGCCCTTCACCGCCTCGCTCGACGTCATAGAGCGCGCGAAGGACCTTCGTCTTGAGGCCCGGCTGCTCGCCGTCGGCGTTGATGTGGACGATCTTGTTGAGTTCGTCGTTGTCCAAGACGGGCCACTTCAGCCCGATCTGACGGCAGGACGCCGCCGTCGGCTCGAGAAGGTTGTGCTCGGGTCCCATCACCCGCGACATCGAGGTGACGATCGCCTCGCGGATGGCGTCCAGCGGCGGGTTGGTCACCTGGGCGAAGAGCTCGACGAAGTAGTCGTAGAGCAGCCGGGAGCGCTGCGAGAGCACCGCGGCCGGCGTGTCGGTTCCCATGGAACCCAACGGTTCTGTGCCCGAGGCCGCCATCGGCGTGAGCAAGATCCGCAGCTCCTCCTCGGTGTAGCCGAAGGAGATCTGCCGCCTGACCACCGAATCGTGGTTGGGCTGTACCCGCAGCCGTGCCGGAAGCGTCGCGAGATCCAACAGGCCCGAATGCAGCCACTCGTCGTAGGGCTCCGCAGCTGACAGCCCCTGCTTGATCTCGTCGTCGGACACGATGCGTCCGGCGTCGGTGTCGATCAGGAACATCTTGCCGGGCTCGAGCCGTCCCCTCGCCACGATCTGAGATGACGGGACGTCCAGCACGCCGCTCTCGCTGGCCAGGATGATTCGGTCGTCCAGGGTTCGCCACCACCGGCCGGGGCGTAAACCGTTGCGGTCCAACACTGCACCGACGACGGTGCCGTCGGTGAAGGTCACGCAGGCCGGCCCGTCCCACGGCTCCATCAGGGAGGCGTGAAACTGCCAGAACGCTCGCCGCGCCGGGTCCATGTCGACGTTGTTCTCCCACGCCTCGGGGATCATCATCAGGACGGCATGCGGCAGGCTGCGGCCGCCGAGGTGCAGCAGTTCGAGGACCTGGTCGAAGGACGCCGAATCCGAGGCCTCGGCCGTGCAGATCGGGGACAGCCGTGCGAGGTCGCCGGGGATTTGGGCGCTTGCCAGCATCGCCTCCCGGGCGTGCATGCGGTTGCGGTTGCCGCGGACGGTGTTGATCTCACCGTTGTGGGCGACGAACCGGAAGGGGTGCGCGAGCGGCCAGGACGGGAACGTGTTGGTCGAGAAGCGGCTGTGCACGATGGCGATCGCACTCATGCAGCGTTCGTCGCGCAGATCCGAAAAGAACTGCGGCAGTTGCATCGTCGTGAGCATGCCCTTGTAGGCAATGGTGCGGCTGGAGAGCGAGGCGAAGTACACCTCCCCCTGTTCGGCGAGTTTGCGAACCGGGTACACGCGGCGGTCCAGGTCGACGCCGCCGGGCCTGCTGCCGTTGCGCTCGGGTGCGGCGAGGAACAGCTGCGCCATGAAGGGCATGCATCCCAGGGCCGTCACACCGATGTCGGCGCCCTCGGGGTCGACCGGAACCGTGCGCCAGCCAAGGACTTCCAGTCCCTCGTCGACGGCGATCGACTCGATGCGATGCCGTTCGGCGTCGCGGACAGCGGGATCTTGCGGGAGGAAGCAGATTCCCGTGGCAAAGGTGTTGGCGCCCTGCTTGTTTGGCGCCGGAAGGTCGAAGTCGACGACCTCGGCGAAGAGCTCAACGGGCAGTTGCAGAAGGATTCCCGCGCCGTCCCCGCTGTTGGGTTCGGCGCCAGCGGCGCCACGGTGTTCGAGGTGCTCCAAGGCGGTCAATCCGTCGGCGACGATCGAATGCGACCGGCGGCCCTTGATGTCGGTGACCATCGCTACGCCGCAGGAATCGGCCTCGTTCTCCGGATCGTAGAGACCCTGTGCTTTTGGCAACGCCGAGAACAACACTCGCAACACCTCCGCAGTCCGGAAACATCAGACAGGGACTGCGACGGCCCTCGGCGGCGAGTGTATCAGCGGCGCTGCGAACCTACCCGCCAATAAACGTCGGGACCAGCGGGAACCCGGGCAGGTTGCGGATGATCGTCCAGGCCACGCCGGTGAGGACAACGACGATCACGGCCGCGGTAGGCATCAACTTTCGGCCGCTCCGCCAGCGCAGAACCAGCCATAGTGCGAGCAGTGGAAGAGCGACGAGCATGAAGACGTTGTCGGTGACCGCCGCGGCGAAGTCGCCATGCAGAACGTCGTGGGTCATCCGAATGCCGCCGCAGCCGGGGCAGTTCCAGCCGGTGAGCAGACGGAACGGACACGCGGGGAAACCGAAGCCCGACGCATGCGGATCCCGCAGGCCGATGTAGGCGAGCGCGCCGGTGAGGGCCGCCGCGCTGCCGACGGCGGCGTACGGCGGAATTCTTCGTCGGGTCGTGTCACGAGGTTGCATGGCCAAACCAGCATGCCTGATTACGGTGCCTGCCGTCACCCCCGGTGCTTCGCAGTGTCCGATTAGCATCTGGCCCTGACATTTTCGGGTGTTGACACCAAAGTTATGCACAGTCCGTGATTCATCCCCAGATTGGGGTCTACGGCGAGAATCCCGGCGCGGACCTTAGCCGCCGAGAGTAAATTCGAATACATGTTCGACTCATTGGTGGCTTCCACGGCCGGTACCTCGGGTGCCAGTGCGGTGGAGTCGTGGCAGCGGGTGGAGTCCGCTGCCTGCGCTCGCCGCGCATGTTCCAGACCGCCCATGCCGCCGACGGGGCGGATGAGCGGGACCTGTGGTGCACCGACACCTGGGACGCCGTCGCCGCCCACATCGGCGCCGCACAACGCATCACCCACGGAGCCGCGTCCAACCAACTACTCATCGCCGTCGCGCTGCACGAGCGCTTCCCGCTGGTCGCTGCGGTGTTCGCCGAAGGGCTCATCACCTATCAACTGGTCCGGATCGTGGTGCAGCGTGGCGCCCTGGTCGTCGACCCGGACGCCCTGCACGAGTTGGACAAGTTGTTGGCCGAGGCGCTGAGCACCCGGGAACCGATGTCGGTCGCGACGGCGGAGAAGACCGTGGACGCGTTCGTCGCCCAGGTCGACCCGCAGGCTGTGCACCGGACAGAAACCCGCGCGCGTGGCCGCAGCGTCGACGTCGGGGAGGACGACGGCAGCGGGCGCCCTGGTCGTCGACCCGGACGCCCTGCACGAGTTGGACAAGTTGTTGGCCGAGGCGCTGAGCACCCGGGAACCGATGTCGGTCGCGACGGCGGAGAAGACCGTGGACGCGTTCGTCGCTCAGGTCGACCCGCACGCTGTGCATCGCACCGAGACCCGCGCACGGGGCCGGTCGGTGGACGTCGGGGAGGACGACGGGAGCGGAATGGCCACGGTGTTTGCGACTTTGTTCGCCACCGACGCGAAGGCCTTCGACGCGCGGTTGAGCGCGATCGCCAAGACGGTCTGCCCTGCCGATCCCCGGACCAAGGACCAACGCCGCGCCGACGCCATCGGAGCCATATCCCACGGGGCGGACCGCCTGGCCTGCCTCTGCGAAAGCGATGACTGCCCGGCCGGGGAGAACCCGCCCTCCACCGGGGTGGTGGTCTACGTGATCGCGAGCGCGGACACCGTCCGCGAACCCGAAGCACCCGCCCAACCGCCGCCGCCGCCTGGTGGGCCAGCCAGTCAAGGGCCTGACGATGCTCCCAAAGGCGCAGAAGAAGTCGTGCCGGGCAGCGCCGACCGCCCGAGTGACGCTGCGCCACAAGCTGAGTCGCGCGAGGACATCCACACCGACCCCGCCAACGAGCGCACCGCCCTCCGGGCAGCGCCGACCGCCCGAGTGACGCTGCGCCACAAGCTGAGTCGCGCGAGGACATCCACACCGACCCCGCCAACGAGCGCACCGCCCTCGACGGCGAACCCCCAGCATTGTTCACCAAGCCGCTACGCGAACTGACACTCACCGAAGCCCTCACCCCCACCCCGGGCCGCCTCGCCAACCTTCGGCCCGCCGCCCTGATGGGTGGACAGTTCCTGCCCGGCGCCATCGCCTGCCGCGCCACCATCGGGGCAACGATCACCCCGATCGTGCACCCCGGACAGGCCCCACCGGAACCCCGCTACCGATCCTCGAAGAAGCTGGCCGACTTCGTCCGCTGCCGCGACATGACCTGCCGCTTCCCCGGCTGCAAAGTGCCCGCCACCCACAGCGACGTCGACCATACGATTCCGTGGCCCTACGGGCCCACGGCGGCGTCCAACCTGAAGTGCCTATGCCGAAGACATCACTTGCTCAAAACGTTCTGGGGTGGCCAAAGTGGTTGGCGCGACGAGCAACTCGACGACGGCACGGTTATCTGGACCGCACCCGACGACCGGCGATACGTCACCACACCGGGCAGCCGCCTGCTCTTTCCCGAACTCAGCGAACCCACCGCATCGGTGGTCGCGTTGAAAGTTCCAAGGGCGCATACCGGCGGGCTGACCATGCCACGCCGCAAGACCACCCGAGCCCAAGACCGCGCCAACCGAATCCAACGCGAACGCGAACTCAACCAGCAGGAGTGCGAACTCGAGAACGATGAGGCCGAAGCTCAAGCTGACTATCCGGCCCCTGAGTCGCCCCCGCCGTACTAAGACGAAGAACGGTTAGTTTCGCTTCCACCAACGCCGGCGAGATGTGTTCGGCTTCACTGCAGCGGCCTGCGCCGATGCAGTGCCCTCAACGGCGGCGTCGTGAACTTCGGCGGCGTCGGCTTGTGCGGCYTCGAGCTCRTCGCCTTCGACTGAGCCCAGACCGTCTTCCGGGGCCGCAGAGTCAGTAGCGGCTTCCGCGGATGCTGTTCCGTCGACGGCGGCGTCGTGAACTTCGGCGGCGTCGGCTTGTGCGGCTTCGACTTCGTCGCCTTCGACCGAGCCAAGTCCGTCTTCGGGGGCCGCGGTGGAATCCTCAGCAGCGGTGTCGGCCGCGGCTTCCGCGGATGCGGCTCCGTCGACGGCAGCCTCATGGGCTTCGACAGCGCCGAGTTCGGCTTCGACCGCCTCGTCACCCTCCACCGACCCCAGGCCGGCTTCGCGGTGCTCGTCGGCCTCCGTGCCCGCCTCGGCGAACGCTTCAGCCTCGGCGATGTCCTCCGAGGACGCCGTCTCTACCTGCTCCGTCAGATCCTCCGTCTCCGCGGCGGCCTCCGACTCTGTATCCGCACCACCGGTGAACTCGGTTGCAGTGTCAGCGGCGGTCGCTTCGGCGGATGCGGTGCCTGCGACGGCGGCATCGTGGACCTCGGCGGCGTCTGCCTGGGCGGCATCGACCTCGTCGCCCTCGACGGAGCCAAGGCCGTCTTCGGGAGCGGCAGAGTCAGTGGCGGCTTCGGCGGATGCGGTGCCGTCGATGGCGGCGTCGTGCACTTCGGCGGCGTCTGCCTGGGCGGCTTCGACTTCGTCGCCCTCGACCGAGCCAAGTCCGTCTTCGGGGGCCGCGGTGGAATCCTCAGCAGCGGTGTCGGCCGCGGCTTCCGCGGATGCGGCTCCGTCGACGGCAGCCTCNTCGGCGGCGTCGGCTTGTGCGGCTTCGACTTCGTCGCCCTCGACCGAGCCAAGTCCGTCTTCGGGGGCCGCGGTGGAATCCTCAGCAGCGGTGTCGGCCGCGGCTTCCGCGGATGCGGCTCCGTCGACGGCAGCCTCATGGGCTTCGACAGCGCCGAGTTCGGCTTCGACCGCCTCGTCACCCTCCACCGACCCCAGGCCAGCTTCGCGGTGCTCGTCGGCCTCCGCGCCCGCCTCGGCAAACGCTTCAGCCTCGGCGATGTCCTCCGAGGACGCCGTCTCCACTTGCTCCGTCAGATCCTCCGCCTCCGCGGCCGCCTCGGATTCCGTGTCGGCGCCACCGGTGAACTCGGTTGCAGTGTCGGCGGCGGTCGCTTCGGCGGATGCGGTGCCTGCGACGGCGGCATCGTGGACTTCGGTGACGTCGGCATGGGCGGCTTCGACTTCGTCGCCCTCGACCGAGCCGAGCCCGTCCTCTGGGGCAGCCGTGTCAGCGGCAGTGGCTTCGGCGAGCGCTTCGGCCTTGTCCTCGTCACCCGCGACCTTGGCCGCAGCGACCACACCCGACGTGGCGGCGACGGCCACCAATTCCTCACCGATCTCGTCGACCACCGAGCGGTCGGCGTCCTTGCCTCGCAGGAGCGCCGGATCTTCCCGGCCCTTCGCCGCGACCATGATGTAGATAACCGCACCGATGAACACGAACGTCGACGTGAAGGTGTTCACCCGGATGCCCGCGATGAGCGATGCCGTGTCGCTGCGCATCAGCTCGACCCAGAATCGGCCGACGCAATAGCCGGCGACGTACAGCGCGAACAGGCGACCATGACCCAGCTTGAACCGGCGGTCCGCCCACAGCAGGACCGCGAAGATCAGCAGATTCCACAGCAGTTCGTACAGGAACGTCGGATGGACCACGGCGTACACCTGGCCAGTCGACACACCGTCAAGCGAATGCGGGCTGATCACACCGGACGGATCCAGCCGGTCGTAGATCGTCAGACCCCACGGCAGATCCGTTTCGCGACCGTACAGCTCCTGGTTGAAGTAGTTGCCAAGCCGGCCGATGGCCTGCGCCAGGATGATGCCCGGCGCAACCGCGTCGCCGAATGCAGGCAAGGGAATCCCCCGCCGTCGGCACGCAATCCACGCACCGACACCACCGAGCGCCACCGCACCCCAGATGCCGAGGCCGCCATCCCAAATTCGCAGAGCCGCAAGGAATCCCGCGCCGTCGGCACCAAAGTACTTCGGCCAGTCGGTCATCACGTGGTACATCCGGCCACCGATCAGGCCGAACGGCACCGCCCACAACGCAACGTCGTAGATGACTCCGCGTTCACCACCGCGGGCCTCCCACCGGCGGTCGCCGATGACCAGCGCCGCGACGATGCCGGTGATGATGCAGAGGGCATACGCCCGAATGGGGAGCACGCCGAAGAGGTGCCACACCCCCTGCGACGGACTGGGAATGAAGGCCAGAACGGTCGTCGTCACACTGCAATCCTCTGTCGCACACCCTCGGCGAGTTCTTCGGTCAACGCCCGGACCGCCGGAAGCCCGTCATTCAGCGCCGTCACCAACGCGGAGCCAACGATCACGCCGTCGGCATAGGCGGCGATCTCGGCGGCCTGCTCACGGGAACGGACCCCGAGCCCAACGCCGACGGGAATGTCGGACACCTCGCGGACACGCTGCACCAACTCGGGCGCGGCATCGGACACCGCGTCGCGCGCGCCCGTGACACCCATCGTCGACGCGGCGTAGACGAAGCCGCGTGACTTAGACGTCGTGGCAGCCAAACGCTCCGGCGTCGACGACGGCGCCACCAGGAAGATGCGATCAAGACCGTGTTGGTCCGACACCTGAATCCACTCGTCGGCCTCGTCGGGGATGAGGTCGGGCGTGATCAGTCCGAGGCCGCCCGCGGACGCGAGGTCGCGGGCGAACGCCTCGACCCCCCACTTCAGCACGGGATTCCAGTACGTCATGACGACGGCGTTGCCACCGGCGTTGGTGATCGCCTCGACCGCGGCAAGGGCGTCGCGGACGCGCACGCCGTTGCGCAGGGCCACCTCGGTGGCGGCGGCGATGGTGGGGCCGTCCATCCCTGGATCGGAATAGGCGACGCCGACTTCGATGATGTCGCAACCCGATTCGACCATCGCCGTCATCGCCGAGATCGAGGTGGCGACGTCGGGAAAGCCCGTGGGCAGATAGCCGATGAGCGCGGACCGGTTTTCAGCTCGGCAGGCGGCGAAGACGTCGGACAAGCCCTTGGCCGTCACAGCGCCGCCTCCTGCTCGTCGAGCAGACTGAACCACTTTGCTGCCGTCGCCACGTCCTTGTCACCGCGGCCGGACAGGTTGACCAGGATGACACCGCCAGGCCCCAGCTCACGGCCGAGTTCGAGGGTGCCCGCGATGGCGTGAGCGGATTCGATGGCCGGGATGATGCCCTCCGTGCGGCATAGCAGCGCGAACGCATCCATGGCCTGGGTGTCGGTGATCGGGCGGTAGACCGCGCGCCCGAGGTCCTTCAAGTAAGCATGCTCGGGCCCGACGCCGGGATAGTCCAAACCCGCTGAGATCGAATGAGATTCGATCGTCTGACCGTCCTCGTCCTGCAACAGGTAGGAGAACGAGCCCTGGAAGGCACCGGGTGAGCCGCCCGTGAAGGTGGCTGCGTGCCGACCGGTCTCGACGCCGTCGCCGGCAGCTTCGTAGCCGACCAGTCGCACATCGGGGTCGTCGATGAAGGCGTGGAAGATGCCGATGGCGTTCGAGCCGCCGCCGATGCAGGCCGTGACCGCGTCGGGCAGGCGCCCCGCCTGATCCAACATCTGGGCCCGTGCCTCCATGCCGATCACGCGCTGGAAGTCGCGGACCATGGTCGGGAACGGATGCGGGCCGGCCGCCGTGCCGAAGCTGTAGTACGTGTCGTCGGCGTGGGCGACCCAGTCGCGGAAGGTCTCGTTGATGGCGTCCTTCAACGACTTCGAGCCGGATTCGACCGAGACGACCTCGGCGCCCAGCAGTCGCATCCGGGCGACGTTGAGCGCCTGGCGCGCGACGTCGACCGAGCCCATGTAGATCACGCACGTCAAACCGAGCAGCGCACACGCGGTGGCGGTGGCCACACCGTGCTGGCCGGCGCCGGTCTCGGCGATGATGCGGGTCTTGCCCATCTGCTTGGCGAGCAGACCCTGCCCGAGGGCGTTGTTGATCTTGTGAGAACCCGTGTGGTTCAGGTCTTCTCGCTTGAGGAAGATCCGAGCGCCGCCGGCGTGCTCGCTGAGCCGCTTCGCCTCGTAGACCGGTGAGGGCCGACCGGTGTAGTGGCGCTGCAAGCGGTCGAGTTCGTCGAGGAAGGCCTGATCGGTCCTGACCTTCTCGTAGGCCGCGGTCACCTCTTCGATGACGGCCATGAGGGCTTCGGGGACCAAACGTCCGCCGTAGGTGCCGAAGTGGCCCTTGGCGTCGGGATCGTGCGTCGATGGTTCGGCAATGGCTGCGCTGGAACGCGGCAGCTCTGGGCCTACGAGATCTCCCACTGTCTCAGCGCGACGGTTTGGGGCAGGACGGATGCGTGCCCGCGGTGACGAGGTCGGCGACGGCGGTGCGGGGGTCACCACTGGTGACCAGTCCCTCACCGACGAGAACGGCGTCAGCTCCGGCACCGGCATACGCGAGGAGATCCGCGGTGCCACGAACGCCGGACTCGGCGATGCGGATGATGTTGGACGGCAGGCCCGGCGCAATGCGCGCGAAGCAGTCCCGGTCAACCTCGAGAGTCTTCAGATCGCGAGCGTTGACTCCGATGACGCGGGCACCGGCCTGCAGTGCGCGGTCGGCCTCTTCCTCGGTGTGAACCTCGACCAGGGCGGTCATGCCGAGCGACTCGGTGCGGTCGATCATCGACACCAACGCCGACTGCTCGAGTGCGGCGACGATCAGTAGCAGCATGTCCGCGCCGTGGGCGCGGGCCTCGTGGATTTGGTACGGGCCGACGATGAAGTCCTTGCGCAGCACCGGGATCGTCACCGCGGCACGAACGGCATCCAGATCGTCGAGCGAGCCGTGAAACCGGCGCTCTTCGGTCAGAACGCTGATGACCCTGGCTCCGCCATCCTGATAGGCACGAGCCAAGTCGGCGGGATCGGCGATCTTCGCGAGCGCACCGCGTGACGGGCTGGCCCGCTTGACCTCGGCGATCACGCCGATTCCGTCGGCACGCAACGCCGCCATGACGTCCAGCGCCGGGCGCGCGTTCTTGGCTTTTTGCTTGACCTCGACGAAGCTGACGACGGCCTCGCGTGCGGCTGTATCGGCTCGAACTCCCTCGATGATGGAGTCCAGCACGGTCCCCGTACTCATAGGCCGTCGCTCCCTTTCACACCCTCCGGAAGTACCCAGATAATCACTTCCACGAAGGGTAGTCGCCAGCGCCACACGGGCTGTCACCGCCCCTCGTTGTCCTTGAGCGTCGGGTCGCGACCCTCGTCGAGGGCATCCCAGATCATTCGTTCCGACATCTCGGCCTCGGGACTTTCCTGCCGCGCGGCCTCACGCTTGGCCGCCGGTGCCAGGTACTTGCCAGTCTTCGCGCCCGCCTTGGCCTGCGCCGCCGATCGCACCAGCAGCACGGCGCCAACCAGCGCGCACCCGGCGGCCACCAGAGTCACGACGGCGCCGGCATGGTGGCGTTCCGTGTCGATCAGCGCCGTGATCGGGATCTGAGCCAACTCGGCCGCTCGAACCGCGACGTCGGGGACCACCCACAGCCCGATGCCCAGGTACCCCATTCCGACCGTCGCGACGGCGACCAGGCCCCCGACCAGTCGCAGCACCCACCCGCGCACCGCCAGGGTGGCCACCGCCGCGGCGAGGGCGACCAGGGCCAGAGGCACCAGGGCCGTGGACCACGTCGCACCGTTCAGCGTCGTCGACTTCGGCTGACCGAGACCGTCGAACGAGGTGACGTCGACCCACGACATCCGCGACGCCACCCACAGCGCCAACGCCGAGAGGACCAGGAGAAGCTGGGCGACGCGCGTCATGGCGTCTTGAGGGATGGCGTCTTGAGGGTTTCCGCCGCTGCGACCGCGTTCAGCACCGCACGGGCCTTGCTGGCCGCTTCGTTGAACTCGTAGGGCCCGTTGGAGTCGGCAACCACGCCTCCCCCGGCCTGGACGTATGCCGTGCCGTTGCGCATCAGCGCCGTCCTGATGGCGATCGCGAAGTCGGCGTTGCCCGCGAAGTCCAGGTATCCGACGACGCCGCCGTACAGACCCCTTCGGGTCTTCTCGACTTCCTCGATGAGCTCCATCGCCCGCACCTTCGGCGCACCGGACAGCGTCCCCGCCGGGAAGCACGCCGTCACGGCGTCGAGCGCGGTCTTGCCGTCGGCGAGCTGACCCGTCACCGTCGACACCAGGTGCATCACGTGGCTGTACCGCTCGATGTGGCTGTAGTCCTCGACGCGGACGGTGCCGGGCACACAGACCCGGCCAAGGTCGTTGCGGCCCAGATCGACCAACATCAGGTGCTCGGCGCGCTCCTTCTCGTCGGCCAGCAACTCCTTCTCGAGCAGGACGTCCTCCTCCTCGGTGTCGCCCCGCCAGCGGGTGCCTGCGATCGGGTGCGTCGTCGCCTTGCCGTCCTTGACGGTGACCAGCGCCTCCGGGCTGGAGCCGACGATCGAAAAGTCCAGGTCGCCATCGGCATTCGGGACGTTCAACAGATACATGTACGGGCTGGGGTTCGTCGCGCGCAGCATCCGGTAGACGTCGATGGGATCGGCGGCGGTGTCCATCTCGAAGCGCTGCGACGGCACCACCTGAAACGCCTCCCCCGCCTCGATCTCGCCGACGAGCTTCTCGACGATGGCCGAGTACTCCTCGACGGTGCGTTGCGCCCGGTGCTGCGGCACGGGCCTGCTGAACGTCGCCACCGCCGACGGCAACGGTTCGCCGAGGGCGGCGGTCATCACGTCGAGCCGCTTCACGGCGTCGTCGTAGGCCTGGTCGACCCGCTCGTCGGTGCCGTTCCAGTTCACGGCGTTGGCGATCAGCGTGATGGTGCCCTCGTGGTGGTCCACGGCGGCGATGTCGGTGGCCAACAGCAGCAGCATGTCCGGAAGCGCCAAGTCGTCGACGGCGAGTGCGGGCAGCCGCTCCAGGCGCCGCACCATGTCGTAGGCGAAGAACCCGACGAGTCCGCTGGACAGCGGCGGGAGTCCCGGCAGCGCTGCCCTCGAGAGCACCTCCAGGGTGGCGCGAAGGGCCTCGAGCGGGTCACCGCCGGTCGGAGCGTCCTGCGGGGTGACGCCGAGCCACACCGCGTGGTCGTCGCGCACCGTCAGGGCGGACGGGGCGCCAGCGCCGATGAACGACCACCGCGACCAGGATCTGCCGTTCTCGGCCGATTCCAGCAGGAACGTCCCTGGACGGTTGGCGGCGAGCTTGCGGTACGCGGACAACGGCGTCTCGCTGTCCGCCAGCACCTTTCGGGTCACGGGGACCACGCGGTGATCGGCGGCCAGCGCCCGGAAGTCCTCGCGAGAGGTGGTGGTGGCGAGGTCGGCATGAACGGGCACGGGACAATCCTCCCAGACGGCTCCGAGGACGCGGGCGTAGCGTAGGCGGCCATGAAGCGTGGTGACGAGGTTGCCGAGTTCGAACTTCCCGATCAAACCGGCACCGTTCGCAGTTTGACCAGCCTGTTGGCCGACGGTCCGATCGTGCTGTTCTTCTATCCGGCTGCGATGACGCCGGGCTGCACGAAGGAGGCGTGCCACTTCCGTGACCTGGCGTCGGAATTCGCCTCGGTCGGCGCGAATCGCGTTGGGATCTCCACCGACGGCGTCGACAAGCAGGCGAAGTTCGCGCAAGAGCAGAAGTTCGACTACCCGCTGCTGTCGGACTCCGACGGTGCCGTGGCGACGCAGTTCGGCGTGAAGCGTGGGTTGCTCGGCAAGTTGATGCCGGTCAAGCGGACAACGTTCGTGATCGACACCGACCGCACCGTCCTCGCGGTGATCGCCAGCGAAGTCAGCATGGACACCCATGCGGACAAGGCGCTCGAGGTGCTGCGTTCCCGGTGAAACCCGTTCTGCAACTTGACGATGTGACGTTTCGCCGCGACGGCAAGCAGATCATCGACGGCATCTCGCTGACCGTCAACGAAGGCGAGCATTGGGCGCTGCTCGGTCCGAACGGCGCGGGCAAGAGCACCTTGCTGGGCTTTTGCGGCGCCATCACCTTCCCCAGCTCCGGGAGCGTCCGCGTGCTCGGCGAGCAGATGGGACGGACCGATCTGGCCGTGCTTCGACGCTCCATCGGACACGTCAACCCGCGCCACCGGCTGCAGCACCCACGAACCGTTCGCGACGTGGTGCTGACCGGGATCACCGGAACCAACGACCTGCCGTTGCGCTGGACGCCCACCGCCGACGAACTGGAGCGCGCCGACGCGATGGTCGAGACGGTCGGTCTGACCCGCATCGTCGACGGCGCCTGGCCGACCCTGTCCCAGGGTGAGCGGGGACGGACTTTGATTGCGCGGGCGCTGATCTCGGGCCCTCGGCTACTGCTGCTCGACGAGCCGTCAACCGGACTGGACGTCGCCGCGCGTGAGCAGCTGTTGGAAACGGTGGACTCGCTGGGCCAAGCGCACCCCGACGTGGCGTCGATCCTGGTGACCCATCACCTCGAAGAGCTCCCCACGACGACGACCCACGCACTGCTGATCGCCGAGGGCCGAACCGTGGCCAGCGGGACGGCGCTCGAGACGGTCACCACCGAGAACGTCACGGCGGCGTTCTCGCATCCCGTTCAGGTCGGCTACCACGACGGCCGGTGGACCGCGCGGGCCAAGGCAACTCGGATGGAGGTCTGACCCCGATGGCCGGACACGACGCCCACTACTACCGGGTCGCAGACGGAACGGGTCTGCCGCACGACCCCCTCAACTCCATCATCGGGCCACGGCCCATCGGGTGGATCTCGTCGCAAAGTGCCGACGGCGTACCCAATCTGGCGCCGTACAGCTTCTTCAACGCGTTCAGCTACCGGCCACCGATCATCGGGTTCTCGTCGATCGGGTGGAAGGACACCGTCACCAACGTCGACGCCACCGGCGAATTCGTCTGGAACCTCGCCACCGCCGCGTTGGCCGAACAGATGAACCGGACCTCGGAATCCGCCTCCTCGAACGAGTTCGTGGACAGCGGTCTGACGCCCGTACCGTCGACGTGTGTGACGCCGCCTCGCGTACTGGAGAGCCCGGTCAACTTCGAATGCAAACTCACGCAGCTGATTCAGCTACGCACTCTCGACGACGAGACGATCCCCACCTGGCTGGTGCTCGGACAGGTCGTCGCCGTCCACATCGACACGCACCTGCTGGTCGACGGCGTGTACGACACTGCGGCAGCACATCCCATCCTGCGCGCCGGCGGACCGACCACCTACGCCGAGATCACACCCGAGACGATCTTCCACATGACCCGCCCCGACGATCGCGGCTAGCCCTCCGGAGTCAGGAGTTGGTCGGCGTCGAAACACGTGTGCTCGCCGGTGTGGCACGCCGCGCCGACCTGGTCGACCTCCAGCAGCACGGTGTCGCCGTCACAGTCGAGGCGCACCGAGTGCACGTACTGGGTGTGGCCTGACGTCTCGCCCTTGACCCACTGCTCGCCGCGGGAGCGCGAATAGTAGGTCGCCTTGCGGGTCGCCAGGGTGTTGGCCAGCGCGTCGTCGTCCATCCACGCCACCATTAGCACCTCACCGGTGCCCCGCTGCTGGGCCACCGCCGCGAACAGGCCGTTGGCGTCGCGCTTGAGCCGGGAGGCGATCGAGGCATTTAAAGTCATCTGTGTCCTCTGCTCTTCGCGCAAGCGCTCATCGCACCACAATCCCTTCCGCCGCCATCGCCGCCTTCACCTGGCCGATGGTGAGCTCCTTGAAGTGAAAGATGGTGGCCGCCAACACCGCATCCGCGCCGGCCTCGACCGCTGGTGCGAAGTGGTCCACCGCGCCCGCGCCGCCACTGGCGATCACCGGAACGGACACCGCCGCTCGCACCGCGCGCAGCATGGCAAGGTCGAATCCCGCCTTGGTCCCGTCGGCGTCCATCGAGTTGAGCAGGATCTCGCCGACACCGAGTTCGGCACCGCGCCTGGCCCATTCGACGGCGTCGACGCCGGTGCCACGCCGCCCGCCGTGGGTGGTGACCTCCCAGCCCGACCGCGTCGGCTCGGATCCCTGCGGAACGGTGCGGGCGTCGACGGAGAGCACGATGCACTGCGACCCGAACTGCCGGGACAGTTCGGCCAGCAACTCCGGACGCGCCAGGGCAGCGGTGTTGACCGACACCTTGTCCGCGCCGGCCCTCAGCAGCACGTCGACGTCGGCGACGGAACGCACGCCGCCGCCCACCGTCAGCGGGATGAACACCTGCTCGGCCGTGCGCCGGACGACGTCGAGCATCGTCGACCGACCGGCGGACGACGCCGTGACGTCGAGAAACGTCAGCTCGTCGGCACCCTCGGCGTCGTAGACCGCGGCGAGCTCGACGGGATCACCGGCATCCCTGAGGTTTTCGAAGTTGACGCCCTTGACGACACGACCGGCGTCGACGTCGAGGCACGGGATGACGCGAACTGCGACGTCCATGTTCAGTACTCCCCCGGTGACCCGACCGCGGCCGCGATCTCCAAGATCTGCGCGTGCACGCTGGGCACCCCTGCCAACGCCGAACGCGACGTCGGCGTCCAGTCCTCGCCGGCAAGATCGGTGACCACGCCACCGGCCGCGCGGACGAGGGCCACCCCCGCCGCGTGGTCCCAGACGTGGTGACCGAAGCTGATGGCGCCGCCGAGCACGCCGGCACCCGTGTAGGCCAGGTCGATTCCCGTCGACCCGTGCATCCGGATGCGCGAGCACCTGCGGCTCAACTGCTCGAGGACCGCCACCCGATAGCGGCCGGGGAAGGTGCCGCGCGAGTCGACGTTGAACGTCCCGACACCCACGATGGACTCGCTCAGGTCGGCGGTCTTCAGTGCTGGTTGGGCAATTCCGTTGGCGTACAACGGTTCACCGACGATCGCCGTGTAGCGGACGTCGCTGAACGGCAGCCAGGTGAGCCCGGCGACCGGCACGCCGTCCTGCAGCAGACCGAGCAGGATCGCCGCCGTCGGCAACCCGGCCGCGTAGTTGAACGTTCCGTCGATGGGATCGAGCACCCACACCAGGTGCGAGTCGATCGGTGCGCCCCCGAATTCCTCGCCGTGCACGCCGATGCCGGTGGCCTCCTCCAGCGCCTTCACGACCTGCCGTTCGATGGCGAGGTCGACCTCCGTCGCGAAGTCGTTGCCCTTCTTCTTCACGGCGGACTGGGCGCGATGCCCGGCGACGAAGGGCTCGGCCGCGGCGTCGAGGATGACCGTTGCCTCGGCGACCAGCTTCCGCAGATCAGTGTCGTCCAACGCCATTGCGGGCTACCGACTCACCGCGGCGAGCGCCTCGGGAAGCGTGAACCGCCCGGCGTAGAGCGCCTTACCGACGATGGCACCCTCGACGCCCGCACCGGTCAACGTCGCGATGGCCCGCAGATCGTCGAGGCTCGACACTCCGCCGGAGGCGATGACGGGCGCATCGGTGCGCTCGGCGACACCGGCCAACAGCTCGAGGTTGGGACCGTTGAGGGTGCCGTCCTTGGTGACGTCGGTGACGACGAACCGCGAACAGCCCTCCGCGTCGAGCCGTTCGAGCACCGGCCACAGATCGCCGCCGTCGGTCTCCCACCCGCGCCCACGAAGCCGGTACTGCCCGTTCTCGAGCTTCACGTCGAGACCAACGGCGACCTTGTCACCGTGCTCGGCCATCACCTTCGCGCACCACTGCGGATTCTCCAGCGCGGCGGTACCGAGATTGACTCGCGCGCAACCGGCGTCGAGCGCGGCGGTCAGCGAATCGTCGTCCCGGATGCCACCGGAGAGCTCTACCGCGACGTCCAGCTTCGCGATGACCTCCGCGAGCAGCTCGCGGTTGGAACCCCGGCCGAACGCCGCGTCGAGGTCGACGAGGTGGATCCACTCGGCGCCGTCGGTCTGCCACTGCATCGCCGCGTCGAGCGCGGAGCCGTAGTCGGTCTCACTCCCCGCCACGCCCTGCACCAGGCGGACCGCCTTGCCGTCGACGACGTCGACCGCCGGCAGAAGTATCAACGGTGCATTACTCACGAGAGCCCCTCGACCCAATTGGCGAGTAGCGTCGCGCCCGCGTCGCCACTCTTCTCCGGATGAAACTGTGTGGCGCACAGCGCGCCGTCCTCCACTGCAGCCAGGAAGGGTACGTGGTGCGTCGCCCACGTCAGCAACGCGCTCTCGTCGCCCTCCCAGTTCTGGGCGGCATAGGAATGCACGAAGTAGAACCGGGTGTCGGGATCGACGCCCTTGAAGAGCGTGCTGCCCGGCGCCGCGTCGACGACGTTCCACCCCATGTGCGGGACGACGGGAGCGTCCAAGCGGGTGACCGAGCCGGGCCACTGACCACAGCCGACGCTCTCCACGCCGAATTCGACGCCGCGGCTGAAGAGGATCTGCATGCCGACGCAGATGCCCAGCACCGGATGACCCTTGGCCAACCGGTCGGCGACGATCGCGTCACCGTTGACCTCGCGCAGACCCCTCATGCAGGCCTCGTAGGCGCCGACACCGGGGACCACCAACCCGTCGGCGGCTGCCGCTGCGGCCGGGTCTGACGTCACCTCTACCTCGGCGCCGGTCCGTTCCAGGGCCCGTTGGGCCGACCGGAGGTTGCCCGAACCATAGTCGAGGACAACGACTTTCGTCGTCACAAACTCCCCTTCGTCGACGGCACGCCGGACACCCGCGGGTCGGGCTCGACGGCCTGCCGAAGCGCGCGGGCCACCGCCTTGTACTGCGCCTCGGTGATGTGGTGCGGGTCCCTGCCGTACAGCGTGCGGACGTGCAACGCGATGCGGCCGTTCATCGCCAGCGACTCGAAGACGTGCCGGTTGATGACGGTGTGGTACGGCACCGAGCTACCCGCAATCGTGCTGTGCAGCATGTAATCCGGCTCGCCGGTGTGCACGCAGTACGGCCTGCCCGACACGTCGACCGACGCGTGCGCCAACGTCTCGTCCATGGGGATGAAGGCGTCACCGAAGCGGCGGATGCCCTTCTTGTCGCCCAATGCCTCGCCGAGGGCCTGGCCGAGCACGATGGCGGAATCCTCCACCGTGTGGTGCGCCTCGATGTCGACGTCACCCGTCGCGTGCACCAGCAGGTCGAAGCTGGCGTGCGTGCCGAGCGAGGTCAGCATGTGGTCGAAGAACGGAACCCCGGTGTTGACGTCGACGATGCCGGTGCCGTCGAGGTTCAGCTCGACGACGATGTGGGATTCCTTGGTCTTGCGTTCCACGCGGGCGCGGCGTGTCATGAGGCTCCTACGGATGTGGTGAGTTCGGATTCGGCCAGGCTGCGGCTGGTGTCGAGCAGGGCGTCGTTCTCGTCGACGAGGCCGGTGGTGGCACGCAGGAAACCGGGGATGCCGACGTCCCTGATGAGCACTCCCGCCTCCAGATACCGTTCCCACGCCCTCGGCGCGTCGGCGAAGTCGCCGAACAGGATGAAGTTGGCGTCACTGGGGATGACCCGAAAACCCATGCCCGTCAACGCCTCCGAGACGCGCTCGCGTTCGGCGATCAACCGCGCCACGCTGCCGAGCGTGTCGTCGGCGTGCCGCAGCGCCGCGCGTGCGGCGGCTTGCGTGATCGAGGACAGGTGATAGGGAAGCCGAACCAGCAGCAGCGCGTCGATCACGGCTGGATCGGCGACGAGATACCCGAGGCGGCCGCCGGCGAAAGCGAACGCCTTGCTCATCGTGCGGGTCACGATCAGCTTTGCCGGGAACTCCGCGAGCAACTCGACGGCGCTTGGCTGCGACGAGAACTCGCCGTACGCCTCGTCGACGATGACGACCCCCGACGCCACCTCGAGCAGGCGACGCAGATCCGCGAGCGTGACGCTCTGGCCCGACGGGTTGTTGGGACTGGCGAGGAAGACGACGTCGGGATGCCGCTCGACGATCGCCGCGACCGCCACGTCGACGTCGAGGCCGAAGTCCGCGGAGCGACTCGCCTCCAACCAGTCGGTCTGCGTGCCGTCGGAGATGATCGGGTGCATCGAATACGACGGGACGAAGCCCAGTGCGGTGCGGCCGGGACCGCCGAACGCCTGAAGCAGCTGTTGCAGAATCTCGTTGGACCCGTTGGCCGCCCACAGATTGTCGGTCGACAGCGCGACACCGGTCTGGGCCACCAGGTACTCGGCCAGATCGGTACGCAGCGCCACCGCGTCGCGGTCGGGGTAGCGGTGCAGTTCGGCCGCGGCGTCGCGCACCGAGGCCGCGACGTCGTCGACGAGCGCCTGGGTCGGCGGGTGCGGGTTCTCATTCGTGTTGAGCCGCACCGGAACCGACAGCTGCGGTGCTCCATACGGCGACTTGCCGCGCAGGTTGTCTCGCAGCGGCAGGTCGGCCAGGCTGATCTTGGTCACTTCTCGAACCTCCGTCGGACGGCCTCGCCGTGCGCAGGCAGATTCTCGGCGTTGGCGAGGGTGACGACGTAACCCGCCACGTCCTTCAGCGCCGCCTCGGTGTAGTCGACGACGTGGATGCCGCGCAGGAACGTCTGCACCGACAGGCCACTGGAGTGCCTGGCACAGCCCGCGGTGGGCAGCACGTGGTTGGAGCCTGCGCAGTAGTCACCGAGGCTGACCGGCGACCACGGCCCGACGAAGACCGCGCCGGCAGAGCGCACCCTGGCCGCGACCGCCGACGCGTCGACTGTCTGGATCTCCAGATGCTCGGCGGCATAGGCGTTGACGGTCCGAAGCCCCGCCTCCAGATCGTCGACGAGAACGATCGCCGACTGACGCCCCGTCAGTGCGGCGGTGACCCGCTCGCGGTGCACGGTGGTCAACAGCTGCCTGACGAGTTCGGCGTCGGTGGCGTCGGCCAACTCCACGCTGGTGGTGACCAGTACCGAGGCGGCCATCTCGTCGTGCTCGGCCTGGCTGATCAAATCGGCCGCGACGTGCACCGGGTCGGCCGAGTGGTCGGCGAGGATCGCGATCTCCGTCGGCCCCGCCTCGGAGTCGATGCCGACCTGCGACCGGCAGATGCGCTTGGCGGCGGTGACGTAGATGTTGCCGGGGCCGGTGATCATGTCGACCGGCGCCAGCTCGGCGCCGTCGGTGTCCGTGCCGCCGTGGGCCAGCAGCGCGACGCCCTGCGCGCCGCCGACGGCCCACACCTCGTCGACGCCGAGCAGACGGGCGGCGGCGAGGATGGTCGGGTGCGGCAGGCCGCCAAATTCGGCCTGCGGCGGGCTCGCGACCACCAGGGAGTCCACCCCGGCGATCTGGGCGGGGACGACGTTCATCACGACGCTCGACGGATAGACCGCGTTGCCGCCGGGAACGTAGAGACCGACCCTCTCGACCGGAACCCAGCGTTCGGTGACCGTGGCGCCCGGAGCCAGGGTCGTTGTGCCGTCGGTGCGCCGCTGATCGGCGTGCACCGCCCTGGTCCGCTCGATGGCGACCTCGAGCGCGGTGCGGATGTCGGGGGCGAGCTCGGCGAGCGCCGCGTCGAGGGCCGCCTGGGGCACCCGGACCGTCGCGGGGCGCACCCCGTCGAAGGATTCGCCGTATTCGAGGGCTGCCTCGGCGCCGCGGTCGACGACCGCGTCGACGATGGGACGCACCGTCGGCACCACCGCGTCG
Source organism: Mycobacterium sp. Root135 (assembly GCF_001426545.1). Lineage (GTDB taxonomy): Bacteria > Actinomycetota > Actinomycetes > Mycobacteriales > Mycobacteriaceae > Mycobacterium. Next base: position 626,210 of record NZ_LMEZ01000001.1, read on the forward strand.
ACGTCGACGCCACCGCGTGGCAACACGGCGCGAAGTCGGGCGGCGGAGAGCTGATCGCCCCGCAGGTCGATGCGAGACATCAGCAGGGACGAGTCGGTCACGCCGTCTATTGTCCCAGAGCAGACAAATCAGAATCCGGGAGCCGCCATGTCGCCGTCCACCTCGCGAGAAGACCACCCGAACCACGCCCCTGGCGTGCCGATGATCATGCCGGTCTGGCTCGAGCGCTTCCAGATCAAGTACGTCAACCCGCTGCTCCGACCACTGTCGAAGCGGATGCCGGGATTCGCGGTGATCACGCATCGCGGCCGCACCTCTGGCAAGGAATACGAGACGATCGTGACGGCCTATCGCAAGGGCGGCGTGCTGGCGATCGGGCTGGTCCACGGGAAGACGAACTGGGTCAAGAACGTGCTCGCCGCTGGCGAGGCGGACATCCACGTCGGCCGCAAGGACCTGCACCTGGTGAACCCGCGGGTGCTACCCGTCGGCACGGTCGACGCGACGCTCCCGCGCATTCCCCAGATGCTGGCCAAGCGGCAGGGCACCTTCGTCGCCGACATCGCCTAGCCGCCATGGCACTCGAGATGTGGCTCGCATTCGTCGTCGCGGCGATCCTGATCGCGATCTCCCCCGGTGCGGGTGCAATTCAGGCGATGGCCACCGGCATGACCCACGGGGTGCGGCGCGGCTACTGGAGCATCGCCGGCATGGAGGTCGGGCTGATGCTCCAACTGGCGCTGGTCGCCGTCGGGCTCGGCGCCGCGGTGGCCAGCTCGGTCGTCGCCTTCAACGTCGTCAAGTGGATCGGCGTGCTCTATCTGGTGTACCTCGCGGTGCGGCAATGGCGGTCGGTGACGACCGATCTGCGCACCAAGATCGGGACGACGGTCGACGGCGGCCGCCTCAGGCTGTTGACGCGAGGTTTCCTCGTCAACGCCACCAACCCCAAGAGCCTGGTGTTCTTCCTGGCGGTCCTGCCTCAGTTCGTGGTCCCGACGGCGCCGCTGCTGCCGCAGTATCTTGCGATCGGCATGACGATGGTGGCCGTCGACCTGGTCGTAATGGGCCTGTACACGGGCCTCGCGGTGCGGCTGGTCGAGTGGCTTCACACCCCTCGCCAACAGACCATTCTCAACCGGGTGTTCTCGGGGCTGTTCGCCACGGCCGCCGTGGTGCTGTCGCTGATGCGCCGCTCCGCGACGGCGTGACGACAACGAGAAACTGACGCAGTAGTCTAATTCTGGCAAATGCGCAGCACCGTTGGTAAACGTATGTTTATCCAGTGCGCGTCCCGTGGTACAGGCGTTTAGCCGCCACGGCCAGAATCGATCCGGGAGATCTTCCGTAATGACCACTGCTCCACGAAAGTCCTTGTTCACGGCTGTGATTGCGGCGGGCATGCTTGCCGCCACCACGTCGGCAACTGCGGCCACGGGGACTTCGCCGTCCGACGGACCCCACGTCACGACGGCGTCGAGCCGGCCCGTCGTCGCCCCGCTGGTTCAGCCGCCGACACTTTTGGCAAGTATTCAGCCTGCTCCGCAGCCCACCGCGCTGCTAGCCGCCGCGGTGGCTCAGCAGCAGGCTACCCAACTCCCTGCAGCCGACTTCCACCGCCGCGACGCCTCGCCCGCAGCACCCAACAAGTTCGCCCCCACCGTCCTGGCCGGGCCCGCGACTGCCGACGTCGGGGGCGCGGCGCCGCGCGCGACGGGCCAACCGACGGTCCCGAACCAGGCATTTGGCGACGCCATCGGCTCCGTGTATGCGGTATTCGTCTCCAACGGGGGGCCGGGCCAGAACGGCGGACTGCTCGTCGGCAACGGCGGACCCGGATTGCTGCCTGGACAGGCCGGCGGCAACGGCGGACTGCTGCTCGGCAACGGCGGCGACGGGGCAGGTGGAGCCCGCGGCGGCTTCGGCGGCAACGGCGGCAACGCGGGCCTGTTCGGCAACGGCGGCAAGGGCGGCACGGGATCGTTCAGCATCGTCGCCTTCGGACCTGCCAACGCGGGCCGGGGCGGAAACGGCGGCAACGGCGGACTCATCGCCGGAACCGGCGGCGCCGGAGGGGACGGTGGCGTCGCATACAGCGCCAGCGCCAGCGGCACTGTCAGCGGCACCGCGAGTGGCGGCGCGGGCGGCGCAGGTGGCCGGGGCGGGCTCACCTCCGGCGACGGCGGCAAGGGTGGCGCTGGCGGCGAGGCCAACAGCGCCGCAGGATTCGCCGGCGGCGGCACCGGCGGCGCGGGTGGTGCGTCGGGACGCAGTGGAACGGGCGGCACCGGCGGGGCCGGCGGCACCGCAACGGGCACCACGGGTGCACGCGGTGGAGCCGGTGGTCAGGGTGGCGACACCACCGCGGGCAAGGGCGGCAAGGGTGGCACCGGTGGAAGCGCCACCTCGACGACCGGATCGGCGGCCAAGGGTGACGACGGAGCCGACGGCAAGGGCACCGTCGGCTGACGAGCTACTTGCAGCGCTCGATGACGGCGTTGTTCTGGGTGTCCGCCGTGCGCAGCCGGGCCGCTTGCTCCGGATCGGTGTTCGGCGATCCCGCGGTGGCAGCCGCGCCGATGTCGAGAAGCGTGTTGGCAAACTCCTTGACGGCGCCGGCCAGCTCGGTCGGCGTCGCGGGGTTCAGGCGGCTGATCAGGTACTGGCCGCCGTCGGACAGCGACACCCGCGCATTGGCCGCGACGGCGAGGGACCCGGCGACGTCGGCTTCACCGCCGGGGATCTGAAGGTTCGTGTTGAGCGACACGCCCCTGCGCACCAGATCGGTTGCGGCACAGATTGCGGTCTTCGCGTCGGTCTGCTGGGCGGCGGTGTAGGTCGGCTCGGCGGGGCCACTCGACGCGGGCCGCAACACCGCCCACGCGCCAAGGCCGACGGCGATCACCGACAGGACCAGGGCGACGATGGGGATGACGCGCTGCGTGGAGGGCTGTTCGCTGGTCGACATGGCTGCAGCCTAGCTGGCTAACTACAGATCGAGGCCGACGTCGAGAACCCGGACGGAATGGGTGAGCGCGCCGACGGCGAGAAAGTCGACGCCGGTGCCCGCATAGGCGGCGGCGTTGTCGAGCGAGAGATTGCCCGACGACTCCAGCAGAACCCCGGGGGCGGAGGCCGCGCGCCGCTGCACCGCCATCTGCGTCATCCAGACGGGGAAGTTGTCCAGCAGCACCAGCGGCGCGACGCCGAGGTCCTCGCCGAGGATCTGGTCGAGCTGTTCGAGCGAGTCGACCTCGACCTCCACCGGGACGTCGGGGGCCATCTCGCGGACGGCGTGCAGTGCCGCCACCACCGAACCGGCCGCGGCGACGTGGTTGTCCTTGATCAACGCCGCGTCCCCGAGGCCCATCCGGTGGTTGACGCCCCCGCCGACCCGCACCGCGTACTTCTGCAGCACCCGAAGCCCGGGAAGGGTCTTGCGGGTGTCGCGAATCTTGGCGCCGGTGCCCTCGACGGCCTCGACCCACGCAGCGGTGGTGCTGGCGATGCCGGACAGGTGGCACACCAGATTCAACATGGTGCGTTCGGCGGTCAGCAGTCCCCGGGTCGGCGCCTCCAGCACCAGCATGGCGTCGCCGGGCTCCAGGCGCGTTCCGTCGGCGACGCGGGACAGCACCCCGTACTCGCCCTGGCCGATCACCTGGTCGAGGACCAGCAGTGCGACGTCGACGCCCGCGGCGACCCCGCTCTGCCTGCTCACCATGGCGGCCTTCGTCGTGGCGTCGGCGGCGACGGTCGCCAGCGACGTCACGTCCGGCCCGTAGCGTAGGTCCTCGGCGAGGCCGCGTTCGACGGCCGCTAGTGCTTCGGCGCGTTCGTCGTCGGTCAGAGTCATCAGCAGCACACCTCGGCGTCGAGTCGGACATTGGCGCTCACCGCACGCGCCGGGTCGATGTCGGGATGGTCGGCGCGGTGGTGGCATCCCCGCGACTCGCGCCGAGCCAGCGCGGCCGCCACGACCACCGACGCGGTGGCGGTCAGCGCGGCATCCTCGAAGGCGTTGCGTGAGTCCATGTTTCGTGGTTGGGCGGTGTCGATAAGCTCGGCAACCCGACTCAACCCCTCGGCGTTGCGCACGACCGAGGCGTTGCGCGTCATGGCGCGTTGCAGCTCCGCCCGGTCCGACGCCACCCTGGCGACGGGTTCGACGTCGGCGCGGGGAGCGCCGGAGTCCGCGGCGTGTTCGGCGGCAGCCGCGCCGGCCCGACGGCCGACGACCAGACCTTCGAGCAGGCTGTTCGACGCCAACCGGTTGGCGCCGTGCATCCCGGTGCGGGCCACCTCGCCAGCGGCGAAGAGTCCCGCCAATTCGGTACGCCCGTACACGTCGGTGACGACGCCTCCACAGCTGTAGTGCGCACCGGGTACCACCGGGATCAACGCCGAGGTGGCGTCGACGCCGACGGCGAGGCAGGCGGCGTTGACGGTGGGGAATCTGCGGGCGAAGTCGGGGACGGCGCGCGCGTCGAGGTAGACGCAGGGGTCACCGGTCATGGTCAGGCGTTCGTCGACCGCCGCCGCCACCACGTCGCGCGGCGCGAGGTCGCCCATGGGGTGAACGCCTGCCGTCACCGAATCGCCGCGGGCATCGACGAGCACCGCGCCTTCGCCGCGAAGGGCCTCGGTGATCAGCGGTCGCCGACCCCCTGCGTTCCCGGTGAAGAGCATGGTCGGGTGGAACTGGATGAATTCGACGTCGCCGACGGGCAGACCGGCCCACAGGGCAAGGGCGATGCCGTCGCCCGTGGACCCCTCCGGATTGGTCGTCGCCGAGTACAGGTGGCCGAGGCCGCCGGTGGCGAGGATGACCGAAGGGGCATGGATCACCCCGAGGCCGTCCTGGCTGAGGACGAGCACCCCCGTGACGGCGTCGCCATCGCGAACGATTTGCAGCGCAACGTGATTCAGCCGGACGTCCAGGGTGTCGGCGGCGTGGTCGAGCGCTCGCTGGACTTCTGCCCCGGTCGCGTCCCCGCCGGCGTGGACGATGCGGCGACGGGAGTGTCCGCCTTCGCGCGTCAGCGACCACCGGCCCGGCGCCGACTCGTCGAACCGGGCACCGAAGTCGACGAGTTCTGCGACCGCGGGGTATCCGTCGGCGACGACGGACGTCACCGCCTCTGGGTCGCACAGGCCTCCGCCCGCGGCGATGGTGTCGGCGACGTGCGCCTCGACGCTGTCGTCGGTGCGCGGCACTACGACGGCGATGCCGCCCTGGGCGTAGAACGTCGCGGTCGCACCCTCGGCGCGAGATGCCTTGCTGAGCACCACGACCCGGCTGCCACTACGGTGCGCCGCCAGGGCCGCGGCCAATCCGGCGACACCGGTGCCGACGACGACGACGTCGGCCCGCTGCTGCCACAGGCCGGAACCGCCGCAGCCCGTCATTCTCCGCCGCCGGGCTGCCCGATCTCGATCATGCGCTGCACGCTGAGGCGACCCGCGGCGGCGACCTCTGGGTCGACGTGCACCTCGTCGGCACCCTCCACCAGGCATCGCAGCAACGCGGCGGGGGTGATCATCTTCATGTACGTGCAGGATGCCCGGTCGTTCACGGCCTGGAAGTCGACTTCCGGTGCGGCACGGCGCAATTGGTGCAACATGCCGATCTCGGTTGCCACCAGCACCTGGCGGGCGCTGGTCTTGCGGGCGGCGTCGAGCATGCCTCCCGTGGACAGGATCTTCACGCGGTCGTCGGGGACGGCGCCTTCTCCGGCTAGGTACAGCGCGGAGGTGGCGCAGCCGCACTCCGGGTGGACGTAGAGCTCGGCGTCCGGGTGGGCCTTGGCCTGGGCGGCGAGTTCGTCGCCGTTGATGCCGGCGTGCACGTGGCACTCACCGGCCCACACGTGCAGGTTCTTGCGGCCGGTGATCCGACGGACGTGCGCGCCGAGGAACTGGTCGGGGCAGAAGAGCACTTCGCGGTCCTCCGGGATGGAGGCCACCACCTCGACCGCGTTGGACGACGTGCAGCAGATGTCGGTCAGCGCCTTCACGGCCGCGGTGGTGTTGACATACGAAACCACCACCGCGTCGGGGAACTCGTCCTTCCAGGCCCGAAGGTCGTCGGCGGTGATCGAGTCGGCCAACGAGCACCCGGCCCGCTGATCCGGGATCAGCACCGTCTTCTCGGGGCTGAGGATCTTGGCGGTCTCGGCCATGAAGTGCACCCCGCAGAACACGATCGTGTCCTCGGCCACCTCGGAGGCGATCCTGGACAGTGCCAGCGAGTCCCCGACGTGGTCGGCCACGTCCTGGATCGCGGGCAACTGATAGTTGTGCGCGAGAAGGGTGGCGCCGCGCTGGTTGGCGAGGCGTCGCACTTCGGCCGCCCAGGCCTCGTCGGCGACGACGCCGCCGTAGCCGGTGGGACCGTTCGTGATCTGCGCGGTGAGATCCAATACCGTCATGGCCGCTCCTTTGATCCTGACGGGGTTTTCGACTTATGATCGAAAACATGCCCAATATTAGCACTGCGCACGAGGTGCTGGCCGTCGTGTTTCAAGTTCGGCAGCTCGCAACCCCAAATCCGCAGCTCAGCGTGTTGCTATGGGAGCGAGCCATGGAACCCGAGCGCGGCGCGTGGTCGCTGCCCGGCGGACGCCTGCGACACGACGAAGACATGACCAGTTCGGTTCGACGTCAACTCGCCGAGAAGGTCGACCTGCGCGAACTGACTCACCTCGAGCAACTCGCGGTGTTCTCCGACCCGGACAGGGTGCCCGGGCCGCGCACCATCGCCTCGACGTTCCTCGGCTTGGTGCCATCCCCCGCGACCCCCGAGTTGCCGCCCGACACCCGGTGGCACCCGGTGAACGCCCTGCCGCCGATGGCGTTCGACCACCGTCCGATGATCACCCACGCCCACGCCAGGCTGATCGCCAAGCTGTCCTATACCAACATTGGATTTGCCTTGGCGCCAAGGGAATTCGCACTGTCGACCTTGAAGGACGTCTACGACGCCGCGCTCGGCTACCAGGTCGACGCGACCAATCTGCAGCGCGTCCTCGCGCGGCGCGGCGTCATCGTCCCGACCGGCACGACCGCGAAATCGGGTCGAAGCGGTGGCCGACCCGCCGCCATGTACCGCTTCACCGAAGCGCAGTACCGCGTCACCGACGAGTTCGCCGCGCTACGTCCCCCGACGTGATGCCGCCGACATGGCAAACACGCCTTAATTGGCTTTGACGACCACGTGACCCACAATGGCCGGATGGACTCAGGCAGTGCTGCCGTCTCGACCGGTGCCGAATGGATCGGACGCCCGACTCACGAAGAGCTGCGGCGCAAGACCGTTCCGCTGCGGCCCGAAGCGGATCCGTTCTACCTCCCACCTGCGGGATTCGAGCACGCCAAGGCGGGCACCGTGCTGCGGTCCCGCGACGTCGAGCTCGCCTTCCTCGGCCTGATCCCCCAGAAATTGGCCGCCACCCAGCTGCTCTACCGCTCGACGGACCTCAACGGTCTCGCGCAGGCCGTCGCTACGACGGTCGTGGTGCCCGCCGACCGGCCCGCGGGCAGCAAGGGACCGATCCTGTCCTACCAATGCGCGATCGACGCCGTCGCAAGCAGCTGTTTCCCGTCCTACGCCCTGCGGCGCGGCGCCAAGGCCACCGGAGCACTCGCGCAGGTCGAGTTCCTGCTGGTCTCCGCAGCCCTCGCCGAAGGGTGGGCGGTGTCCATTCCCGACCACGAGGGGCCGCTCGGCATCTGGGGCGCCCCCTACGAACCCGGCTATCACGTGCTCGACGGTCTGAGGGCCGCGCTGAACACCGAGGCCCTCAACCTGTCCCCCGAGGCGCCCATGGGGCTCTGGGGCTATTCGGGCGGCGGACTGGCCACCGCGTGGGCCACCGAGGTCCACGCGACCTACGCGCCCGAACTCAACCTCGTCGGCGCCGTCCTCGGCTCACCCGTCGGAGACCTCGGCCACACCTTCCGCCGACTCAACGGCAGTTTCTTCTCCGGCCTGCCCGCCCTGGTGGTCGCCGCGCTCTCCCACGTCTACCCGGGCCTCGACCGCGTGATCAACGAACACGTCACCGTCGAAGGCAAGGCCATGCTGACCGACATCCAGCAGATGACGACCGCGCAGGCCGTCGTCAAGCTGATCCGCAAGGACATGGGCAACATGGTCGACGAGCCGTTGGAGAACATCCTCCGAACCCCCGAGGTGCAACACGTCTTCGACAGCATCAAACTCGGCACCGCCGCGCCAAGCATCCCGGTGCTCGTCGTACAGGCCGTCCACGACCGCATCGTGTCCGTGGAAGACATCGACGAACTGACCGAGACCTACACCAGCGGCGGCGCGGACGTCACCTACCACCGCGACATGCTCAGCGAGCACATGCTGCTGCACCCGCTGTCGGCCCCGATGACGCTGCGCTGGTTGCGGGACCGGTTCGCCGGACGGCCGTCGAGCAGCAAGCGGGCCAGGACCAAGTGGCCGACGATGCTGAACCCGTCCACCTACCGGGGAATGCTCCGGCTCGGCCTCATTTCGGCAAAGGTGGCCACGGGTCGGAAGGTGGATCGGCTACCGCTGTCGGAGCTGGACCGGTAGCCGAAACGTTGGCCGGACCGACCAGGTAGGCCACCTCGACGGGCGGCCACGCACCGAGATCGTCGCGTTTGGTCGACAGCGCACAGATCGCGTAGACCAGTGCGGCCACCCCCGCGGGGATGACGAGCGACGCCGCGATCTGAAACGGGCCGTGGCCGAAGAAGACCGCGGGCGCTTCGTGGACGTAGAACACGCGATGCTCGGGAGTGACCGGGGCCGTTGCCACGTCGACCACGCCGTGGCGCCAACGGGCCACCACCGCACCGACACCGGCCGCAGCACCCGCCGCCGCGAGTGAACCGATCGACAGCGCGCCGACCATCACGGGTCCACGATGCGGCCGCCACTGCCACGCCGCGACCGCGGCCGTCACGGCCATCACGAACAGCAACCCGGTCATGACGAAGGCGCCGAGGAACAGCAGGTCGGACTCGTCGCCGACGTAGCCCCGTATCCGGTCGCCCGCCTTGGTCAGGGCGATCACCAGGTTGATCGGCGGCGCCAGAAACGCCCACGTCACCCCGATGAGGACGCCGACGCCGACGAGGGCGAGCACCACTCGGATCGCCGCCTGCAGATGCGAAAGACGAGGTGGCGCAATCGTGTTCGTGCTCACCGCTGTGCCTTGCTCTTCGCGCAAGCGCTCATCGCCGCGCCTCCAGATCCTTTGAGTCCAGCTCGCCGTGCCGTGAGCACTTCGCCGACCATCCGTCGGGGCGCACCTGGACGATCATCCGACGACCACAGTCGGAGCAGAATCTCGGCGGTTCGAGACCGAGTTGGGCGGCCGCGGGCGTGCTGCCACCCGCTGGCTCGCCGGTGTAGACGTTGAACATGGTGGACATCGCCGTCTACAGCGTCGCGTTGAGTGCCTTGATCGGCATTTGCAGATCGTTGAGCAGCTCGAGATCGGACTCCGCGGGACGGCCAAGGGTGGTCAGGTAGTTGCCGACGATGACGGCGTTGATGCCACCGAGGATGCCCTGCTTGGCGCCGAGGTCGCCGAGGGTGATCTCGCGGCCGCCTGCGAAGCGCAGCATCGTGCGCGGCATCGCCAGCCGGAAGGCGGCGACGGCGCGCAGGGCGTCAGAGGCCGGCATCACCTCCAGATCGCCGAACGGGGTGCCGGGACGCGGGTTGAGGAAGTTCAGCGGGACCTCGTGCGGGTTGAGCTCGGCGAGGTTGGCGGCGAACTCCGCCCGCTGCTCGAGCGACTCACCCATCCCGAGGATGCCGCCGCAGCACACCTCCATGCCTGCCGCGCGGACCATCTCGAGGGTGCCCCAGCGCTCTTCCCACGTGTGGGTGGTGACGACGTTGGTGAAGTACGACCGCGCCGTCTCGAGGTTGTGGTTGTAGCGGTGCACGCCCATCGCGGCGAGCTGGTCGACCTGATCCTGGGTCAGCATGCCCAGCGAGCACGCGATCTGGATGTCGACCTCGTTGCGGATGGCTTCGATGCCCGCGGCGACCTGGGCCAGCAGGCGCTCGTCGGGTCCGCGGACGGCGGCCACGATGCAGAACTCGGTGGCTCCGGACTTGGCGGTCTGCTTGGCCGCCTCCACCAGGCTGGGAATGTCGAGCCACGCGCTGCGCACGGGCGAGGCGAAAAGCCCCGACTGCGAACAGAAGTGGCAATCCTCGGGGCAACCGCCGGTCTTGAGGCTGATGATGCCCTCGACCTCGACGTCGGGTCCGCACCACTTCATCCGCACGTCATGAGCCAACGCGAGCAGATCCTCGAGCCGGTCGTCGGACAGCTGGAGCACCGCGAGCACCTGCTCCTGGGTGAGGCCCTCACCGCGTTCGAGCACCTGCTCTCGAGCCAGACTCAACACGTCCGCGCCCACCTCTGAAGCCAACTGCGTCACTACGTACTCCTCCTGCACCGTGAACCTGAACGGTGTTTAGGCTACAGGGGTGCAACAGGTCCGGCGCCACGCCCGTTCAGATGTGGTCGACAAGGCCGCCCAGCTTCTCGACGACTACGGGATCGCCGACCTGACCATGCGGCGGTTGGCGCGCGAACTCGGCGTCACCCCCGGCGCGCTCTACTGGCACTTCGCCGACAAGCAGGCCCTGCTCGGCGCCGTGGCCGACCGGATCCTCGCCTCGACGGCGACGGCCCACGACGGTCCGTGGGTCCAGCGGGTCCACCTCATCTGCACGGGCCTGCGCAACGCGCTGCTGTCGACCACCGACGGAGCCGAACTGGTGTCGGCCAGTTTCGCCGCAGGCAAATCCGAGTTGATGACCGCTCTGCTCGACCGGCTCACCGCCGCCGCGGCCGAGGCGGGGATCGATTCGTCGCACGCCGACCTGGCGGCCCGATCGGTGCTCTACTACGTGCTCGGCTTCACCGCCGACGAGCAGTCCCGACTGCAATGGGACGCCGCGGGCGCACTGCCGGAGAATCAGTCGGTGATGGCGACGGATCCGAACGCGCGCTTCGCGTTTGGCCTTCGACTGCTGGTCGACGGGATGGCCGCGCACGCGTCCGGGTCAGGTGATCAGGGTGTCGACCCTGGCGTCGCCGTCCCAGCGCCGTAGGCCGGCGAACGTCGCGTCGGTCGCTTCCTCCGAGACGGCCTCCAGCGCCGCCGCGAGGTCGGCGGGCGCCAACCGGCGCGCCAACGTGACGTGCGGCGTCCACTGCCCGGGACGGGCGTGCGGAAACGGTCCGGACGGCATGTGCGGCCCACAGATCGCGTCGACCGACTCGTGCAACTCCAGGACTTCGCGGTTCGGCACGATCAAGCGCGCCAGGACCAGCGAGCGGTGCCCGAACACCAGTGGAGCGCCGATCCGGCAGGGCAACGGAAGCCGCCCGGCCGGCACCCGCAGGGCCTCGTCGACGCCCGCGTCGATCCGCTCGGCAACGGTCAGCGTCACGTGCGGCCGGTTGGTCGGCGACCGGTGGTGTGCCTGACTCGGCAGCCCCGCCTCGACGAGCGCGGCCCACTGTCGTCGAATGGCGTCCTCGGCGTCCGAGTCGAACAACAACTCGACGGAATGGGCCATGTCCTAGAGGCCCCGCACCCACTCGGGCGCGAACGCGCCAGCGCTGAGCTCGGCGAAGTCCCGAGGCGACAGCGCACCCGCTCCGCTCGGCAACGCCGCTCGGACCTCGGCGATGCGGCCGAGGGCGACGCGGTTGGACGCCTCGGCGACGCCAGGCTCGGACGGCCAGGCGCCGACGACCAGGCCCGCGCACGGAACACCGGCTGCCGCAAGCGCTTCCACGGTCAGCGTGGCGTGGTTGAGTGTCCCCAGTCCCGGCCGTGCCACCACGAGCACCGCCGCGTCGAGGTCGGTCGCCAGGTCCCGCAGCGTCACCCCGTCGGCACCGAGTTCGACCAAAAGGCCACCCGCACCCTCGACGACGACCAACCGACCGGGCCGGACGACGCCGTCCACGAGGCCGACCAACTCCGCCCTCGTCGGCAGCGGCAGCCCCGCCCGCTCCGCCGCGGCAACCGGGGCCAGCGGCTCGGGGTATCGCCACCCGGGGACGAGGACGTCGACCCCGGAGAGCCGGCCGACCTCCCTGAGATCGTCGTCGCCGTCGGCGACCCCGGTCTGGACGGGCTTGCACACCGCGACGTCTAGACCCGCCAGGCGGGCGTGGCACGCCAGCGCCGCCGTCACGACGGTCTTGCCGACACCGGTGTCGGTCCCGGTGACGATCAGCGTGCTCATCCGCGGGCTTCCGACGACACACCGGCCAGCACGTCGACCAGCACGCGACATGCCAGCTCGATCTCGTCGGACGACAGCGACGCCCGCGCCGTCAGCCGCAGCCGCGACGTGCCGACCGGCACCGACGGCGGACGGAAGCAGCCGACCCGCAAACCGCGGTCAAGACACGCCGTGGCGGCGGCCAGCGCCACCTCCGGCTCACCGAGGATCACCGACACGACCGCCGACTCCGGCGCGTCGGTCACGCCGCAGGCCGCGGCCAACGTGGCGGCATGGTCGAGCACCGCGCCGGCCCGCCATGGTTCGTCGAGCAGCACTTCCAGCGCGGCCAGCGCCGCGCCGACCGCAGCGGGTGCGAGGCCGGTGTCGAAGATGAACGGACGCGCGGCGTCGACCAGATGGGCCCGCACCGCGGCCGGGCCCAGCACGACCCCGCCCTGGCTGCCGAGCGCCTTCGACAGCGTCGTCGTCACGACCACGTCGGGCGCGCCGGCCAGCCCCACCTCGGCGACCAGGCCGCGTCCACCGTCGCCGCGCACCCCGAGCCCGTGCGCCTCGTCGACGATCAGCAGCGCGCCGTGGCGGCGGCACACGTCGTGCAGATCCCGCAGCGGGGCCAGCACGCCGTCGGCACTGAACACCGAGTCGGTGACCACGACGGCACGGTCCTCGGCCCTGTCCCGCAGGGCGGCGTCGACGGCGTCGACGTCACGGTGCGGTGTGACCACGATCCGAGCCCTCGACAACCGGCACGCGTCGACGAGCGAGGCATGGGTCAGCTCATCGGACACCACCACCGAACCGGGACCGGACAGCGACACCACTGCCCCGAGGTTCGCGGTGTAACCGGAGGAGAAGACCAAGGCGGACTCGGCGCCGACGAACTCGGCCAACGCCGTCTCGAACTGCTCGTGCAGCGCGGTGTTGCCGGTGACCAAGCGCGAGCCCGTCGAGCCAGCGCCCCAGGTCTGCAGCGCCCGGACACCACCCGCGACGACGCGAGGATGGTGTGACAACCCGAGGTAGTCGTTGGAGGCCAAGTCGAGGCCGGCGTCCTCGGCCTGGCGCACGCGCAGCGACCGGCGCAGACCGGCCGCGCGGCGCTGCTGTTCGACGTCGTCGAGCCAGGCCAGCGGGGAGATCATTGCACGCGTCACGCCTGGATCCTTCCGAACCTTCACACCCACCTGAACGCCGTTCAGGTTAGCGCACGCGACACACCCACCATCGCCGAGCAGATCGTCGCCACCTCGTGGGGCGTACACACATACGGCGGCATCGCGTACACCAGATTGCGGAACGGACGCAGCCACACGCCGTGCGCCACCGCAGCCGCGGTGGCCACCGCCATGTCGACCGGCTCGCGCATCTCGATCACACCGATCGCACCGAGCACCCGCACGTCGGCCACCCCGGCGAGCTCGCGCGCGGGGGCCAGCCCGGACTGCAGCCCGGCCTCGATCTCGCCGACGCGGGCTCGCCAGTCCTGGCCGAGAAGCAGCTCCACCGACGCCACCGACACCGCGCACGCCAAGGCGTTCGCCATGAACGTCGGCCCGTGCATCAACGCACCCGGATCGCCGTTGCTGATGGTCTCGGCGACCTCACCCGTGCACAGCGTCGCCGCCAACGTCAGGTATCCCCCGGTCAACGCCTTGCCGACGCACATCACGTCGGGCACGACGCCCGCGTGATCGGCGGCGAACAACTCGCCCGTCCTACCGAAACCGGTCGCGATCTCGTCGAATATCAACAGCACGTCGTGCCGGGTGCAGGCGGCCCGCAGATCACTGAGATGGCGCGGATCGTGAAACCGCATCCCACCCGCGCCCTGCACCACCGGTTCGACGATGACCGCCGCCACCTCGTCGGCGTGCGCGGCGAGGAGCTCCTCGAACGCCACGCCATAGGCCGGGTCGTACTCTTCTGGCACCTGCGGCGCGAAGATCTGTGACACCAAGACGTCGGACCAGATCGAGTGCATGCCGCCGTCGGGATCGCACACGCTCATCGGCGTGAACGTGTCGCCGTGATATCCGCCACGCCACGTCATGAGCCGATGCTTGCCCGGCTTGCCTCTGCTGCGCTGAAACTGCAGGGCCATCTTCGCCGCCACCTCGACGGCCACCGACCCGGAATCGCTGAAGAACACCGTGTCCAGACCCGCGGGGGTGATCTCGACCAACAACTGGGCGAGGCGGGCGGCCGGCTCGTGGGTCAACCCGCCGAACATCACGTGGTTCATCGTCGCCAGCTGGCGGGTGACGGCCTCGTCCAGCACGGGATGACCGTGCCCGTGGATCGCGGTCCACCACGAGCTCATCGCGTCGATCAGGTCGACCCGTCGTCCGTCGTCGACGACCGTGATCGACGTGCCCTTGGCCGCGACGGCCACTACGGGCGGGGTCGCGTCGGCTGCGATCCCGCTGTACGGATGCCACACGTGCGCGGCGTCGACTGCGCTGATCTCCTCGGGCGTCAGCGGCGGCATGGAACCACCATCCCCCAGGACGAGCGGTCCTGACAAAACGGCCGTATCGCCGTGCGTTGGGTAGATTGTCCGTCGACCATGTTGACCCTCTCTCCAGCCCGGACGGCGCCTGACACCGAATCCGGCTCAGCCCAGCGCGCCGTGATGGGCAGCAGGGCGTCCGGCTTCTACCGGCACGACCTCGACGGGCTGCGCGGCGTCGCGATCGCGCTCGTCGCCGTCTTCCACGTCTGGTTCGGGAAGGTCTCGGGCGGAGTCGACGTGTTCCTGGCGCTGTCCGGGTTCTTCTTCGGCGGTCGCCTGCTGCGCACCGCGCTGACTCCCGGCTCGTCGCTGTCGCCCGTCCCCGAAGTCAAACGGCTGATCCGTCGCCTGCTGCCCGCGCTGGTGGTGGTGCTCGCCGCCTCGGCCGTGTTGACGATCCTCATCCAGCCGGAGACCCGCTGGGAGACCTTCGCCGACCAAAGCCTCGCCAGCCTCGGCTACTACCAGAACTGGGAGCTGGCCAACACGGCGTCGAACTACCTGCGCGCCGGCGAGGCCGTCAGCCCGCTGCAGCACATCTGGTCGATGTCGGTGCAGGGCCAGTTCTACATCGCTTTCCTCGCCCTGGTGTTCGGCTTCGCCGTCGCCTTCCGCCGACTCCTGCGCTCGCACACCAGAACTGCGCTCATCGTCGTACTCGCCGCGCTGACGATCGCGTCGTTCGTCTACGCGGTCATCGCGCACGACGCCGACCAGTCCAGGGCGTACTACGACAGCTTCGCCAGGGGCTGGGAACTGTTGCTCGGCGCACTGGCCGGGGCGCTGGTGCCCTACGTCAAATGGCCGATGTGGCTGCGTTCGACGATCGCCGTCGTCGCACTGGCGGCGATCCTGTCGTGCGGCGCGCTGATCGACGGCGTCAAGGAATTTCCTGGGCCGTGGGCGCTGGTGCCCGTCGGCGCGACGATCCTGTTCATCCTCAGCGGCGCCAACCGGATGGCCGACCCTCACCTGTCGTCGGTCGGCGGCCGGTTGCCCGCCGTCAGCCGACTGCTCGCGACCAAGCCGTTCGTCTCGCTCGGCTCGATGGCCTACTCCCTGTACCTGTGGCACTGGCCGCTGCTGATCTTCTGGCTTGCCTACTCGGGCGACACCCGCGCCGACTTCCTCGACGGCGCGATCGTCCTGCTGGTCTCGGGCGTGCTGGCCTGGCTGACGACGAAGTACGTCGAAGAGCCCCTGCGACTGCGGGGGTCGGCCACCGCCACCAAGTCGAAGCAGGCCGTCGTCATCCCACTGCGCACCAGGCTGAGGCGCCCCACCATCGTGCTGGGTTCGATCGTCACGCTGCTGGCGGTCGCGTTGACCGCAACGTCGTTCACCTGGCGCGAGCACATGACCATCCAGCGCGCCAACGGCAAGGAACTGTCGGGCCTTTCGGCGCGCGACTACCCGGGCGCGCGGGCGCTGATCAACAACGCCAGGGTGCCGAAGCTGCCGATGCGACCCACCGTCCTCGAAGCCAAGGACGACCTGCCGGTCTCCACCACGCAGGGCTGCATCAGTGACTTCGCAGGAGTCGACGTCATCAACTGCACCTACGGCGACCAATCCGCGACGAGGACCATCGCCGTCGCAGGCGGGTCACATGCCGAACACTGGATCACCGCGTTGGACCTCCTTGGCCGCATGCATCACTTCAGGGTCGTCACCTACCTCAAGATGGGCTGTCCGCTGACCACCGAGGAGAACCCGCTCGTCATGGGCGACAACCGGGCGTACCCGAACTGTCGCGAGTGGAACGAGAAGGTGATGCCGAAGCTGATCTCCGACCACCCCGACTACGTCTTCACCACCTCGACCCGGCCGTGGAACATCAAGGACGGCGACGTCATGCCGAGCTTCTACCTCGGCATCTGGCAGGAACTCTCCGACGCCCGCATTCCCGTCCTCGCGATGCGAGACACCCCGTGGCTGGTCAAGGACGGCAAGCCGTTCTTCCCCGCCGACTGTCTGGCCGACGGCGGCGACGCCATCTCCTGCGGCATCAAACGCTCCGAGGTACTGTCCGACCACAACCCCACTCTCGACTACCTCGCGCGGTTCCCTATGCTCAAGCCGCTCGACATGAGCAATGCGGTGTGTCGCCAGGACTACTGCCGAGCGGTGGAGGGAAATGTGTTGGTATACCACGATTCTCATCACATCTCCGCCACCTACATGCGCACCATGACCGCAGAACTCGGACGTCAGATCGCCATCGCCACCGGCTGGTGGTGACCGGTGGTCTCCGCAGTCTGGCCGGGTACCGCGTACCCCCTCGGCGCCACCTATGACGGTGCGGGCACCAACTTTTCGCTGTTCTCCGAAGTCGCCGAGAAGGTCGAGCTGTGCCTGATCGGCAAGGACGGCAGCGAGGAGCGCGTCAACCTCGACGAGGTCGACGGCTACGTCTGGCACGCCTACCTGCCCGCCGTCACCCCCGGCCAGCGGTACGGCTTCCGGGTGCACGGTCCGTGGGATCCCGCTGCCGGCCAGCGCTGCGACTCCTCGAAGCTGCTCCTCGACCCGTACGGCAAGTCGTTCCACGGCGACTTCGACTTCACCCAGGCGCTGTTCTCCTACGACCTGGAGGCCGACGACCTCGCCACCGGCGGCACCCCGCCACGGGTCGACTCGCTCGGCCACACCATGACCAGCGTCGTCATCAACCCGTTCTTCAACTGGGGATCGGATCGCGCACCCGGCACGCCGTACCACGAAACGGTGATCTACGAGGCGCACGTCAAGGGGATGACGCAGACCCACCCCGGAATCCCCGAGGATCAGCGCGGCACCTACGCGGGGCTGAGCCACCCGGTGATCATCGAACACCTCAAGTCGCTCAACGTGACGGCGATCGAACTGATGCCGGTGCACCAGTTCATGCACGACCACCGGCTTCTCGAGCTCGGCCTGCGAAACTACTGGGGCTACAACACCTTCGGGTTCTTCGCCCCTCACCACCAGTACGCGTCCAACCAGAGCGCCGGCGGAGCGGTCGCCGAATTCAAGAACATGGTCCGGTCCTTCCACGCGGCGGGCATCGAGGTGATCCTCGACGTGGTCTACAACCACACCGCCGAGGGCAACCACCTTGGCCCGACGATCAACTTCCGCGGCATCGACAACGCCGGCTACTACCGGCTGCTGGACGGTGACCTCAAGCACTACAAGGACTTCACCGGCACGGGAAACAGCCTCAACGTCCGCCACCCACATTCGCTGCAGCTGATCATGGACTCGCTGCGGTACTGGGTACTCGACATGCACGTCGACGGCTTCCGGTTCGACCTGGCGTCGACCCTGGCCCGCGAGTTCTACGACGTCGACCGCCTCTCGGCGTTCTTCGACCTGGTGCAGCAGGATCCAGTCATCAGTCAGGTCAAGCTCATCGCCGAACCGTGGGACATCGGCGAGGGCGGATATCAGGTCGGGAACTTCCCTGGTTTGTGGACGGAGTGGAACGGGCAATACCGCGACACTGTGCGTGACTACTGGCGGGGAGAACCCGCAACCCTCAACGAATTCGCCTCGCGACTCACCGGCTCGTCGGACCTCTACGAGGCCACCGGCCGGCGCCCCAGCGCGAGCATCAACTTCGTCACCGCCCACGACGGCTTCACGCTGGCGGATCTGGTGTCGTACAACGAAAAGCACAACGAGGCCAACGGCGAGGACAATCGCGACGGCGAGAGCCACAACCGGTCGTGGAACTGTGGTGTCGAAGGCCCAAGCGACGATCCGGCGATCCTGGAGCTGCGCGGCAAGCAGATGCGCAACGTGCTTGCCACGCTTATGGTCAGCCAGGGCACTCCCATGATCAGTCACGGTGACGAGATCGGGCGCACGCAGCGCGGCAACAACAACGTGTACTGCCAGGACTCCGAAATCGCCTGGATGGACTGGTCGTTGTGCGAGACCAACGCCGACCTGATGACCTTCGCCCGCACCGTGACCACCCTGCGCAAGAACCACCCGGTGTTTCGGCGTCGACGGTTCTTCGACGGCAAGCTGATTCGTAGCGGTGACGAAGAGATCCGCGACATCGCGTGGTTGACCTCGGGCGGCGTTCCGATGACCCCGCAGGACTGGAACTCCGGGTTCCAGTGCGTCGCGGTCTTCCTCAACGGCGACGCGATACCCGCGCCCAACGCCCGGGGAGAGCGGGTGGTCGACGACTCCTTCCTGCTGTGCTTCAACGCGCACGAAGATCCCGTGGAATTCGTCGCCGCCGAAGGCGACTACGCCGCCGAGTGGACCGCCGAAGTGGATTCGGCGATCCCCACCGGGAGCAGCAACCTCGTGGTGAAGGCCGGCGAAACCTTCACCGTCGCAGCCCGGTCCATCATCGCGCTACGAAAGACGGCGTGACCACCATGACCCTTCACTCCACCTACCGCCTGCAGATGCGCGGAGCCGCCAGCGGTGCGGCGTTCACCTTCGCCGACGCCCTCGAGCAGCTGGATTACCTTCAGGATCTTGGGGTTTCACACCTCTACCTGTCGCCGATCCTGACCCCGAGCGTGGGATCCACCCACGGCTACGACGTCACCGACCCCACGACGGTCTCCCAGGAACTCGGGGGCCCGGAGGGGCTCGCGACGCTGTCGGAGGCCGTGCACGCCCGCGGAATGGGCCTCGTGGTCGACATCGTGCCCAACCACGTCGGCGTCGACGATCCCACCCAGAACGCCTGGTGGTGGGACATGCTCACCCATGGCCGTGACTCCGCGTACGCCTCGTACTTCGACGTCGACTGGACGTTGGACCCGGCAGGCAAGATCGTCCTGCCGGTGCTGGGCGACGACGGTGACCTCGACGGCCTCGCCGTGGACGGCGACGTGCTGCGACTCGGCGACCGCACCTGGCCCGTCGCCCCTGGCACCGGTGACGGCTCGCCCGCCGAGGTGTACGAGCGCCAGCACTACAAGCTGATCGGCTGGAAGCACAACGTCTGCGGCTACCGGCGATTCTTCTCCATCACCTCCCTGGCTGCGCTGCGGCAGGAGGACAAGGCGGTCTTCGACGCCACCCACGTCGAGGTCAAGCGGTGGTTCACCGAAGGCCTCGTCGACGGTCTGCGCATCGACCATCCCGACGGATTGTCCGATCCCGCAGGCTATCTCGAGTGGCTGCGGGAACTCACCGGCCCCGACGCCTGGATCGTCATCGAGAAGATCCTGGCCCCCGACGAAGCGCTCGAGCCGACGCTGCCCGTCGCAGGCACCACCGGATACGACGCGCTCCGCGAGATCGGCGGAGTGCTCGTCGACCCGTCCGGGGCCCCCGACGCCGAGCCGCTGGAGCCGGTGATCCGCGGCCTCAAGGTCGACACCGCCACCGGCACCCTGGCCAGCGAGCTGGCACGGGTGCACCGCGCGATCGTCGCCGCGGTCGGCGCCGACCACCCCCGGATTCCCGAGGCCGTCGCCGCGTTGCTGTCCCACGTCGGCGTCTACCGTTCGGACTACCGCGGGCTGACCGCGGTCATGCCGACGGCCATCGCAGAAACGGCCGCCGCCGACCCGACCCTTGGCGAACCGCTGACGCTGGTCGCCGCTGCTCTCGAGCACCTCGAGCCGGCCACCAGGATTCAGCAGCTGTGCGGTGCGGTCACCGCAAAGTCGGTCGAGGACTGCCTCTTCTATCGCGACGCCAGGCTGGTCTCCCTCAACGAAGTTGGCGGCGAACCCGAGCGGTTCGGCGTCAGCGCGGCGGAATTCCACCACGCGACTGCGCTGCGGGCCCTGTACTGGCCGTCGGCGATGGTGACGCTGTCGACCCACGACACCAAGCGCAGCGAGGACGTCCGCGCCCGCATCGGCGTGCTGTCGCAAGTGCCGTCGCTGTGGACCGAACTGGTCGCCAAGTGGGAAGTGGCCGCGCCCGCACCGGATCCCGACACCGGACGCTTCCTGTCGCAGATCGCGTTCGGCACGTGGCCCGTGGGAGGGCCAGTGACCGAGGACCTGAGATCCCGACTGCATGCCTATGCGGAGAAGGCGATCAGGGAGGCGGCGCTGCACACCTCCTGGAACGAACCGAACGACGCGTTCGAGACCGCCGTGCACGAGTGGCTCGACCAGCTGGTCGACGGGCCGGTCGGTGTCGAGATGGCAAGTCTGGTCGCACAATTGGACGCGCACGCGCAAAGTGACTCACAGGTGCAGAAGCTGCTGTCGCTGACCGTGCCGGGCATCCCCGACGTGTATCAGGGCACCGAGCTGTGGGACGACAGCCTCGTCGACCCCGACAACCGGCGCGCGGTCGACTACACGGCACGCCGGCAGGCCTTGGCCGAGGCGAGTGACCCGAAGCTCCGCATCGTCACCGCCGCCCTGCATTCGCGCGCCGACCGCCAGGAGTCCTACCTGACCGGCGGCTACCAGCCGGTGCTCGCCGAGGGTGCGGCCGCCCAGCATCTGATCTCCTTCCTCCGCGGCGACGACGTGCTCGTCGCCGTCCAGCGGTGGACCGTCGGCCTGACCGAAACCGGTTGGGGCGACACGTCGTTGCCGCTGCCCGACGGTGACTGGGTCGACCGCTTCACCGGCCGCTCGTTTAGCGGTCGGGTCAGCGCGACCGACCTGTTCACCGACCTCCCCGCGACACTGTTGGAGCGCACCCGTGCCTGATCACGAATTCGCGGTTTGGGCACCACTGCCCGAACTGGTCCGTCTCGACGTCGACGGCACCCTGCACCCGATGACGCGCTCCGAGGACGGGTGGTGGCGCGCCACGGTCGACGCGCACGTCGACGCCCGGTACGGCTTCGTCCTCGACGACGACGAGACCGTCCTGCCGGACCCGAGATCCCCACGGCAACCCGATGGCGTGCACGAGCGGTCCCAGCTGTGGAACCCGACGACGGTGGCATGGACCGACTCGGGTTGGTCGGGCAAGTCCACCGAGGGCGCCGTCATCTACGAACTGCACGTCGGCACGTTCACCCCCGACGGCACCTTCGACTCGACCATCGAGAAGCTGGACTACCTCGTCGACCTCGGCGTGGACTTCGTCGAGCTCATGCCCGTCAACTCCTTCAGCGGTACACGCGGCTGGGGATACGACGGCGTGCTGTGGTACAGCGTCCAGGAAAGTTACGGTGGCCCAGACGGTTTGGTGCGACTGGTCGACGCCTGCCACGCCCGCGGTCTCGGCATCCTGATCGACGCGGTCTTCAACCACCTCGGGCCGTCCGGCAACTACCTGCCCAAGTACGGGCCCTACCTGACCGAAGCGAATACCGGCTGGGGCCAGGGCGTCAACGTCTCCGAGGCCGGCGCCGACGAGGTACGCCGTTACATCCTCGACTGCGCCCTGCGCTGGATGAGGGACTTCCACGCCGACGGTCTGCGGCTCGACGCGGTGCACGCGTTGGCCGACCACACCGCGATTCACATCCTCGAGGAGATGTCGACCGAAACCGACTCCCTCGCCGAGCAATTGGGGCGCCCGCTGTCGTTGATCGCCGAGAGCGACCTCAACGATCCACGGCTCATCACCCCGCGCGACCGCGGTGGGTACGGCATGACCGCGCAGTGGGACGACGACATCCACCACGCCATCCACACGGCGGTCTCGGGCGAGCGGCAGGGGTACTACTCCGACTTCGGCTCCCTGGAATCGCTGGCGAATACCTTGAAGCACGGCTACTTCCACGCGGGCACCTACTCGTCGTTCCGGCACCGGCGCCACGGCCGCCCGCTGGACACCGCGACCATCCCCGCCACCCGGCTGCTGGCCTACACCTCCGACCACGACCAGGTGGGCAACCGCGCGGTCGGTGACCGGCCGTCGCAGAACCTGACGTTCGGGCAGCTCGCCGTCAAGGCCGCCCTCGTCCTGGCCTCGCCGTACACCGCGATGCTGTTCATGGGCGAGGAGTGGGCGTCGTCGAGCCCGTTCCAGTTCTTCACCTCGCATCCCGAGCCGGAGTTGGCGCGGGCCACCGCCGAAGGGCGCAAGGCGGAGTTCGCCTCGCACGGTTGGGACGCCGACGAGATCCCGGATCCGCAGGACGTCGAGACGTTCGAACGGTCCAAGCTCAAGTGGGACGAGCTCGATTCCGGCGACCACGCGCGGATCCTCGGGCTGTACCGGGCGCTGATCGCACTGCGGCACGACGAGCCCGACCTGGCCGACCCGTGGCTGGACCACATGGACGTGGACTACGACGAGGAACAGCGGTGGATTGCGTTGCACCGCGGTGCCTTCACCATCGTGTGCAACCTGGGCGACGAGGTGGTCACCGTGCCCGTCACCGGTGAGGTCGTCTTGGCGTCGGCCGATCCGACCGTCGGCGACGCGACCGAGCTGCCGGGACAGTCGTTCACGATCCTGCGGGCTGCCACGCAGTAGTCCACAGCGTCAGCGGCTGTGGACAACTTCGTCACGGTCGCAGGAAATCGTCGACCATGCGGGAATGACGACTTACGAGTTCCTCCCGGCCCCGTCCATCGAGACGGCCACCGATCCCATCGGCTCACCAGCAGACCTGCGGCAGCGCTGGCGAGCGCTCATGGAGCCGCTGGGCTTCGGCGAACGGCTCCTGCGCTTCGTCTTCGTCGGGCCCGACCGGCGAATCATCAAGGCGCTCAGCGAAGTTCCGGTCGCCAAACGGGCCAGCCCCGGACTGGCGCGGGACCTGATGACGGCACTGCACGGCATTGTGGCCGAAGCCGAGGACCAGCTCGCGGTCGCGTTCTTGCTGACCCGCCCCGGGCGCGGCGGCCCCACGGCCGACGACCAACAGTGGTCGACGCTGTTGACCCGAGCCGCGGCCGAGTTCGGCGTGCCCATCGAGCCGGTCTTCATGGCCAACGACGAACGACTCGTCGCGGTCGAGCCGGCCCGTCAGGTCAGGTAGCGGTACGCCGGCGAGCCGGGTTCCAGCGCCTCGACGTGCATGTCGGACCGGCGCATCCGCTCCATCAGCCCGTCCAAGTCCGCCGCCGAACTCAGCTCGACGCCGACGAGGGCCTCACCGGTCTCGCGGTTGTTGCGCTTGACGTATTCGAACAGCGTGACGTCGTCGCCGGGACCGAGCACCTCGTCGAGGAACCGGCGTAGCGCGCCGGGTTCCTGCGGGAAGTCCACCAGGAAGTAGTGCTTGAGCCCGAGGTGCACCAGGGATCGCTCGAGCACCTCGTTGTACCGGGACACGTCGTTGTTGCCGCCCGAGATCAGGCACACGACCGTCGAACCCGGTTCGACGGTGCCCTCGGTGCAGGCCTCCATCAGCGCCGCCACCGACAGCGCGCCCGCAGGCTCGGCGATGATGCCCTCATTTTGGTACAGGTCGAGCATGGCGGTGCAGACCGCACCCTCGTCGACCGCGGTGATCGAGACCATGTCGCCGGCCGCCGCGAGCACCGCGTACGGAAGTGCACCGGCGCGGGCGACCGCGGCACCGTCGACGAACTGGTCGACGTGGTCCAGGGTCACGGGCTCACCGGTGGCCAGGGCCGCGACCATCGCCGCGGCACCTGCCGGCTCCACGCCGAGCACCGCGGTCTTGACCGTCCGCTCGGCCAGGTAGGTGGTGATTCCGCTGATGCACCCGCCGCCACCGACCGGAACGATGACGAGATCGGGCTCCGACTCGAGCTGTTGCAGGATTTCGACGGCGATCGTGCCCTGGCCCGCCATGGTGCGGAGGTCGTCGTAGGGCGGAACGATGGTGGCGCCGGTCCGCTCGACGTCGGCGAGCGCGGCAGCCAGCGCAACGTCGAACGTGGCACCGCCGACGATCAGCTCGATGAACTGGCCGCCGTGATACCGGATCCGGTCGCGTTTCTGCTTCGGCGTCTTGGCGGGTACGTACACCCGACCGTGGACGCCCATCGACCGGCAGGCGAGCGCGAAGCCCTGGGCATGGTTGCCTGCGGACGCGCAGACCACGCCTGCCGCAAGCTCGGCGGGGGTCAACTGCATCAGCAGATTGAAGGCACCGCGCAGCTTGTAGCTGCGGACCGCCTGCAGATCCTCGCGCTTGAGGTACACCTGCAGGCCCGTGATCGCCGACAGCCGGTCGCTGAATTGCAGCGGGGTGAGACTGACGAGCGCCGAAATTCGGTCAGCGGCCTCGTCGATGTCCGAGGCGCCGAGAGGCGCGGGACGGCGAGAAGTCTGACTCAGTTCGGCGGACACCGATCAATGGTGCCACTACCCCGCCGGGCAGCGAAAACGGGTTTGAACGCCGACTCGCCCGATCCAAGGTTTCGGCTTCCCGAAATCTAGGTTACGAGCTATCGTGGAGGGATGACCATGCATACGGAAGTTCGCATCGCCGGTGTGCCGTGGCCTGCCTACAAGGTGCTGGCCCTCGTGGTCGGCGGCCTGGTCTTCCTCGCGGTCGGCGTGATGACGGCGAGCGCCGCTCCCGCCGTCCTGAGCGGGGCCGCCGCCGCGGTCGCCGTCTGGGTCGGGCAGGCCCTGTTCCGCTCGACGGACGCCTAGCCCGCTCGCTCGACCAGCACACGCAGCGTCGCCAGGTCGGCTGCCACCGCGGTCGCATCCGCGTCGAACTCGGCGTCGGTGACACCCGCGGTCCGCCGCAACGTGAACACCACCTCGCATCCCCGCTCGCCGATCCCCGCCGGTATCACCCGCATGGGGTTGTAGAAGCGCTCCCCCGACGGCAACGTCACCACGTGATCCAACACGCCGAACTCGTTGCGCGCGGCGAACTCCACCCCGACCCCGGCCAGCTTCGGATCGGCCAGGCCCGCCGCCCAACGCGGGAGGTTGCCGGGGTCGGCCGCGAAGGCGTAGACCTCGTCGGAACCCGCGTCCACCCACTGACTCACGTGAAGAGACGTGTTGGTCGTGTCGTCGGTCATTCCTCCATCGTGACGGACACACTGTCCTGATGGGTCCCGACGAGCAAGACGCCTACGAACCGCCGAAGGAAGTCGCGGCCTTCGTCACCCGGGCCGAGCGACTGGCCTCCGGTGCCGAGCACCGCGTCCCGTCCTGGCTCCGTCCCGGCGACCCCGAGAACCGCTGGCCCGTGCTGATCGCGATCCTCTCGGTCATCGTGATCCAGCACTCGATTCCGCTGCAGTACACGGTGCTGCCCCGGTGGCCGCTGATCGGCATGGAACTGCTTCTGCTGCTGGTGATGCTGGTCGTCAACCCGGTACGCATCTCGCGCCCCACCACCGTCGGCCGATGGGCCAGCCTCATCCTGACCGCGGCGATCACCGTCGACAACACGGCGTCGGCCGTCGTCCTGGCCAAGCGAATCCTCAGCGGTGAGGTCAGCAACAACGCCGCCGTCCTGCTCGGCGGGGGCGCCGCCATCTTCGTCACCAACGTCATCGCCTTCGGCATCTGGTACTGGGAACTGGACCGTGGCGGCCCGTTCGCGCGGCGCTCCGGCGAGAAGCCGTATCCCGACTTCCTGTTCCCTCAGATGACGGATCCGAGCAAGGCCAAACCGGATTGGCGACCCACCTTCGTCGACTACCTCTACGTCAGCTTCACCAACGTGGTGGCGTTCTCCCCCACCGACACGATGCCGCTGGCGCGCTGGGCCAAGGCGATGATGACCGTCCAGGCCCTGGTGTCGACGACGACCATCGCACTCGTGATCGCCCGCGCCGTGAACGTGCTGGGTTAGCCGCCGAGGCAGCCGGGGCCCAGCAGTGCCTTGAGGTCGCCCATCAACGCCGACGACGGCGTCACCCGCAGCGCCTGATCCAGTTCGAGGGTGGTGATGCGGTCGCCGCTGATCAACCGCAATCGCACCTGCGACGTGCCGGGGTGGTTGGCCAGCACCTGCTTGAGGGCGCCCACCTTCTCGACGGTGCACTGCCTCGTCGGCAGGCTGACCGCCACCGGACGGTCGGCCTGAGCGCTGGAGAAGTCCGGCACCACAAGGTCGTTGGCGATCAGCGACAACCGGTCGTCACGGGAGTTCACCTTGCCGCTGACGACCACCACGGTGTCGTCGGCGATGTCGGCCCCGAACGTCGAATACGTGTGCGGGAAGAACATCACCTCGATGCCGCCGGTGAGATCCTCCAATTGCGCTGACGCCCAAGGCATCCCGTTCTTGTTCACCCGGCGGTTGACCGACGCCAGGATGCCGCCGACGCGGACCTGGGAATCGTTGGCGACGTCACCGTTGAGGATCGCCGGGATGTGCGTGTCGACCTGCGCCGACAGAAGATGCGCGATGCCGTTGAGCGGGTGGCCGGACACGTACAACCCGAGCATCTCTCGCTCGAGCGCCAGCTTGTGCTTGTCCTCCCACTCCTCGTCGGGCACCTTGATCGCAAACACCGACGCCCCGGAGTCCGCGGCGTCGCCGCCACCGAACAGGTCGAACTGACCCATGGCCTCGGCCTTCTTGGTGCCGAGCACCGAGTCGACGGCGTCGGTGTGGATCAGGAACAGACCCTTGCGAGGGTGTCCGAGCGAGTCGAACGCACCAGCCTTGACCAGGGATTCCGTCACCTTCTTGTTGCAGGCGGTGACGTCGATCTTGTTCAGATAGTCGGAGAAGTCGGTGTACTTGCCCTTCTCGTTGCGTGTGTTGATCAGGGACGCGACGACGTTCGCGCCGACGTTGCGGACCGCACCGAGGCCGAACCGGATGTCGGTACCCACCGACGCGAAGTTGACCACCGACTCGTTGACGTCCGGTGGCAGCACCGTGATGCCAAGGCGGCGGCAGTCGGCCAGGTAGACCGCGGCCTTGTCCTTGTCGTCACCAACCGAGGTCAACAGACCGGCCATGTACTCGGCTTCGAAGTTGGCCTTGAGATACGCCGTCCAGTACGACACCAGCCCGTAGCCGGCGGCGTGCGACTTGTTGAACGCGTATCCGGCGAACGGAAGGATGGTGTCCCACAACGCCTTCACCGCGGCCTCGGAGAAACCGTTGGTCGTCATGCCCTCGCGGAAGCCCTTGTACTCCGCCTCGAGCACCTCGAGCTTCTTCTTGCCCATGGCCTTGCGCAGCGCGTCGGCCTTGCCCATCGAATAGCCCGCGACCTTCTGGGCGATGAACATGATCTGCTCTTGGTAGACGATCAGGCCGTAGGTCTCGTTGAGGATGTCCTTGAGGGGTTCCTCCAGCTCCGGGTGGATCGGCTTGATCGCCTGCCGGCCGTTCTTGCGGTCGGCGTAGTCGTTGTGGGCGTTCATGCCCATCGGGCCGGGGCGGTACAGCGCGAGCACCGCGACGATGTCGTTGAACTCGGTGGGCTGCATGCGGCGCAACAGGTCTCGCATCGGGCCACCGTCGAGCTGGAAGACGCCGAGCGTGTCACCGCGGCCCAACAGCTCGTAGGCCTTGGGGTCGTCGAGCTCGAGCGCTTCGAGATCGAGGTCCATCCCGCGGTTGGCCTTGATGTTGTCGATGCAGTCACCGATGATCGTCAAGTTGCGCAGGCCGAGGAAGTCCATCTTCAGCAGCCCGATGGCCTCGCACGACGGGTAGTCCCAGCCGCTGATGACCGCGCCGTCCTGCGGCCGCCGCCACAGCGGGATCGCGTCGATGAGGGGCTCGGAGCTCATGATCACCGCGCACGCGTGGACGCCGGCGTTGCGGACCAGACCCTCGAGGCCACGCGCGGTCTCGTAGATCGCCCGCACGTCCGGATCGGTGTCCAGCAGAGCCCGAACCTCGGCGGCTTCCTTGTACCGCTCGTGGGTGGGGTCGGTGATGCCCGAGAGCGGGATGTCCTTGGCCATGATCGGCGGCGGAAGGGCCTTGGTGATCCGGTCGGCGATGGCGAAGCCCGGCTGGCCGTAGTTGACCCGCGCTGAGTCCTTCAGCGCCGCCTTGGTCTTGATGGTGCCGAACGTGATGACCTGGGCCACCCGGTCACTTCCCCACCTGCTGGCCGCATAGCGCAGCATCTCGCCGCGGCGGCGATCGTCGAAGTCGATGTCGATGTCGGGTGCCGACGGGCGTTCCGGGTTGAGGAACCGCTCGAACAGCAGACCGTGCGGGATCGGGTCGATGTTGGTGATGCCCATGGCGTAGGCGACCAGCGATCCGGCCGCCGAACCACGCCCCGGCCCGACCCGGATGTCGACGGACTTCGCGTAGTTGATCAAGTCGGCGACGATCAGGAAGTACGACGGAAAGCCCTTGTCACAGATGACCTTGATCTCGAACGAGGCCCGGTCGGTGTATTCCTGAGGGACGGGCGCGCCCTTGAATCGGCGCTCCAGTCCGGCGGTGACCTCGTGCGTCAACCACGTCGCCTGGTCGTGTCCCTCGGGGACCGGGAAGACGGGCATCCGGTCCTTGGGCGCCCAGACGTCGTCGTAGGGCATGACCCGTTCGGCGATCAGCAGCGTCGAGTCGCACGCCCCGGGAACCTGGTCGTCCCACAGGGCGCGCATCTCGGCGGCGGACTTGAGGTAGTAACCGTCACCGTCGAACTTGAAGCGCGTCGGATCCGACAGCGTCTTGCCGGTCTGGATGCACAGCAGCGCCTCGTGGTTGCGGGACGCGTCCTGGGTGACGTAGTGGCAGTCGTTGGTGGCCAGCGGTGGAATGTTGAGCTTGCGGCCCACCTCGAGCAGACCCTCACGGACCCGACGTTCGATGTCGAGGCCGTGGTCCATCAGCTCGAGGAAGAAGTTGTCCGGTCCGAATATCTCGCGCCACTTGGCGGCCGCTTCGATGGCCTCCTTCTCGTGGCCCAGTCGCAGCCTGGTCTGCACCTCACCCGACGGGCAGCCCGTGGTGGCGATGATGCCCTCGGCGTGTTCGGCGATGATCTCCGCGTCCATCCGCGGCCACTTGCCGAGCTGCCCCTCGAACGAGGCCAGCGACGACAGCTTGAACAGGTTGCGCAGGCCAATGGCATTCTCCGCAACCATGGTCATGTGCGTGTACGCGCCGCTACCGGAGACGTCGTCGGACTTCTGGCCGGGGTCACCCCACAGCACGCGCTTGGTGTCGAACCGCGACGCCGGGGCGATGTAGGCCTCGACCCCGATGATCGGCTTGATGCCGGCAGCGGTTGCCGCGTTGTAGAACTCGCTGGCGCCGAACATGTTTCCGTGGTCGGTCATGCCCATCGCGGGCATCTCGAGCCGCTTCGCCTCGGCGAACATGGGCTTGACCTTCGCGGCACCGTCGAGCATCGAATATTCGGTGTGATTGTGCAGGTGCACGAACGACTTGCTCATAGGGCGGCCAGTCTATTGCTGCCCTCCGACGGCGCTCGGCGTGTCGGCCATCGTGTCGCCGCGAGTCGGCCAATTTTGGCCGTCGGGGCACAGTCCGCGCGAGACCATGCGGTCCAGTTGGGCCGTGATGAGGGACATGTCGTCGGCGGCGTCGACGAAACCCGCGTAGAAGACGACGCCCAACAACAGCGCCTGCAGCATGTCGGCCACCGGCGCGACCTCGGCGCTCTCGGACAGCTCCCCGCGGGCGCGGGCCGCGGTGACCAGCGTCACCAGGCAGTCGTGCAACCAGGTGCTCGCATAGGCGCGCAGTTCCGGATTCCTGGTGCATTCCAACCGGGCGCTGACGATGAACGCGACCTGTGAACGGTCCCGGCTGTCGGCCTGGCGGACGGCCTCCACCAGGGCGGCGAACTGGGCCAGGAGGGTGGCTGGTCGCTGTGCGACGTCGACGAGATCGGCGACCACCGCACCGGCTTCGACCACCAGGCTTTGGTAGATCTCCTCGCGGGAGGCGAAGTAGTAGTGCAGCGTCGGCCGGCTCAGTCCGGCGGCCACCGCGATGGCCTGAAAGGTGGCCGCCTGGTATCCGCGCTCGTTGACGACCTGCCTGGCCGCCCGAAGAATTCGGTTGCGGGTCTCCACCGAGTCCGAGTTGACGGGACGTCCGCGCCGACGGGTGGTCACGACCGGCCGATCGTCACCCTGCGCCATGTCGGCAAACCGTATTGCATTGCTGCCACCTGGTCAACTGTTCGCACCTGGCAAACTTTTCGCGGCGTGCGTGGCCCGACAGGGCTGGCCGTCCGGATCAGGCGGGTTCGCCAGGCAACTCCGTCGTGGCCGTGGCCCTTCGGCGCAGTGAACCCACGGTGAGCACCCCGAGCGCGATCCAGATCAACCCGAAGCCGACCCACCGTCCCACGGGCATCGGCTCGTGGGCGACGAGGACACCCCACGCCATCTGCAGCGCCGGATTCAAGTAGAACAACAGCCCCATCGTCACCATCGGAAGGCGCTGCGCTCCCGCCGCGAACAGCAGCAGCGGCACCGCGGTCACCGGACCGGCCAGCAGCAACAGCACGGCGTGGCCCGTTCCGTACCCGACGAAGTGACCCTGCCCGATCATCTGCAACGCGACGAGGTAGCCGCCCGCCAACGGCAACGCGAGCAGGGTCTCGACGGCGACGCTGACCCGCGGGTCGGCCACCACCACCTTCTTGACCAGGCCGTACAACCCGAACGAAGTGGCAAGCCCGACCGCGACGTACGGCGGCTCCCCCACCTCCGCGGTCAGCACCACCACCGCGACGACGGCCAGGCCGAGGGCGACGAGCTGCCACCGCCCGACGCGCTCGCGAAACACCAACACGCCCAACGCCACCGTGACGAGGGGCGCCACGAAGTACCCGAGGGCCGCGTCGACGACGTGGCCGTTGGTCGCGGCCCAGATGTAGATCCCCCAGTTGACCGAGATCAACGCCGACGCCGCCGACAAGAGCAGCCAGGTGCGACCGCTCAGGCGCCGCAAATCGCCGAACCGGCGGGCCACCGCGAGGACCACGCACAGGCACACCGCGCTCCACACGATCCGGTGTGCAAGCACCTCGAGCGAGCCGGCGGGCAGCAGCAACGGGAAGAACCCTGGGCACAGCCCCCACCAGGTGTAGGCGCCGACGCCCGCGACCAGGCCACTGCGCCGGCGTGATTCACCGGCCGGCGGGGTGCTCACGAGTCGTGGTGCCGCAAGACGTCCAGGGCGTGCTGCAGGTCGGCCGGATACGGGCTGGTGATCTCGACGCGGCGGCCGTCGGCGGGATGGGCGAACGCCAACTGTCGGGCGTGCAACCACTGGCGTTCCAGACCGAGGCGTTTCGCCAGGGTCGGGTCGGCGCCGTAGGTCATGTCGCCGCAGCACGGGTGGTGCAGTGCCGAGAAGTGGACCCTGATCTGGTGGGTACGGCCGGTCTCCAAGTGCACGTCGAGCAGGCTGGCGGCCGCGAACGCCTCCACCGTGTCGTAGTGGGTGACGCTGTTCCTGCCGCCCTCGCTGACCGCGAACTTCCAGTCGTTGCTCCGATGCCGGCCGATGGGGGCGTCGATGGTGCCGCTGGACGGATCCGGATGTCCTTGGACGAGCGCGCTGTAGCGCTTCTCGACGGTCCGCTCCTTGAACGCGCGCTTCAACACCGTGTACGCGTGCTCCGATATCGCCACGACCATCACGCCCGAGGTCCCGACGTCGAGACGCTGCACGATGCCCTTGCGTTCCGGCACACCCGAGGTGGTGATCCGGAAGCCCGCTGCGGCCAGCCCGCCCAACACCGTTGGGCCGGTCCACCCGACCGACGCGTGGGCGGCAACGCCTGCCGGCTTGTCGACCGCGACGATGTCGTCGTCGGCGTAGAGAATGTCCATGCCCTCGATGTCGACTGGCGGATTGTCCAGTGGCGCAGCCGGTTCCGGGAGCCTCACCTCGAGCCAGGCGCCCGCGACGAGACGGTCGGACTTGCCGACCGCGGCCCCGTCGAGGTCGACGCCACCGTCTTCGGCCAGCGTCGCGGCCACCGTTCTCGACAGGCCGAGAAGGCGCGCCAGCCCGGCGTCGACTCGCATCCCCGCGAGACCCTCCGGTACCGGCATGGACCTGGTCGTCATCAGTCCCGCTCGGTATCGGCTTCGGTCGCCTGAGCGGCGGTGGTCTCCTCCGGCTGGCGCCGTCCCTCGGTGTCCGATGCTCGGTCCGGCTGGCGCCTCCCCTCGGTATCGAAGTCGAAGCCGAACAACGACAGCGCCACCAACAGGATCGCGCCGCCCACCACCGCGGGGTCGGCGACGTTGAACACCGGCCACCATCCGATCGACAGGAAGTCGACCACGTGGCCGCGCAGCGGTCCAGGGGACCGGAAGAAGCGGTCGACGAGGTTGCCGAGCGCTCCGCCGAGGATCATGCCGAGACCCAGCGCCCACCACGGCGACACCAGCCGTCGGCCCATCCAGATGATGCCGATGACGACACCGATCGCCACCAGAGTCAGCACCCAGGTGTAGCTGGTTCCCATCGAGAATGCGGCGCCAGAGTTGCGCACCAGCGTCCAGGTGACCGTGTCGCCGATGATGGACACCGGCTGCTGCGGCGTGAGCCATTTGACCGCCAACACCTTCGTCACCACGTCGACGAGCAACACGACGGCTGCGACCGAGAGCAACAGACGCAGTCGACGCCGCTGCGGCGGTGGGTCGGTTTCGTCGCCCGCGGTCGCGGACTCCGTCGATCCCGTTGATTCGTCAGTCACGCGCCCATCATCCCAAAGGTTCCATGGTGAACAATCGCCGCATGAGCGAAGCGGGCCCGTGGGTCGTCACCGGATGAGTCGGGTCGTCGTGATCACCACCGGCGGCACCATCGCCACCAGCACCGGCGCCGACGGCGTAGCGCGCCCCACCCAGACCGGTGACGACCTCACGGCGGGACTGCGAACCGACGTCGACGTCGAGGTCGTCGACCTGATGGCGGTGGACAGTTCCCAGTTGACGCCGTCCGACTGGGATCGGATGAGCGCGGCGGTGACGTCGGCGGCCAAGGCCGGTGCCGACGGCGTGGTGATCACCCATGGCACCGACACGATGGAGGAAACGGCGCTCTGGCTGGAGCTGACCTACGTCGGCGACATGCCCGTGGTGCTGACGGGCGCCATGCGAAGTGCCGACGCAGAGGACGCCGACGGGCCCGCCAACCTGCATGACGCCGTGACACTGGCAGGAAACGCGCACGCCAGGGACATCGGCGTCGTCGTGACGCTGGCCGGGACGATCTGGCAACCGTTGGGGCTGACCAAGACCGGCGCCGGCTTCATCGGCGTCGACGTGGCCCCGCGCGCCAGGCGGCGGGCGTCGCTCGGCCAGTTGTCCGCAAGCCGGGCACCCCGGGTCGACGTCGTCGCCACCTACGCAGGCGCCGACGCGGTGGCAGTCGACGCGTGTGTGGCCGCAGGCGCCGAGGGCATCGTGCTCGAGTCGCTCGGGTCGGGAAACGCCGGCGCCGCGGTGATCGACGGGGTCCGACGGGCCTGCGCGGCCGGCGTCGAGGTCGTCATCTCCACGAGGGTTCCCGGAGCGCGCGTCACCGTCGGCTACGGGCCGGGCCGGTTGCTCGTCGAGGCGGGCGCCGTGGTCGCGTCGACGCTGCCGCCGCCACAGTCCCGCGTACTCCTGATGGCCGCGCTGGCCGCGCGTCAGCCGGTCGGCGACGTCTTCGCCAGATGGGGTGACGTGCCGGACGTCCGACCCGCGAGCGTGCGATAGCACCGTCCGGATCAGTCGGACTGGACCATCGCGGCGACGTACTCGGGCCAGTCGAGGCTGTCCACCGGGTTGGCTCGCGTGACGTCGGGGCTGCCGTGCGGCAGGGTGTGGGCCTGGCCGGGCCCGGTCGCACGTGTCTCGAAACGCACCGTCATCACCCCGTGCCCGGCGCCCTGCACCCAGCCGTGTCCATGGGTGGAGTGCGTGACGTCGTCGCCGATGCGCCACGCCGTGACGGACTCCTCGGGAGTGGCGACGACCGGTCCGGCGAGGTGACTGTCGGATGCCTCCAGGGTCTGGTCGAGGTCGGGGAACAACGACTCCTGTAGGACGTCGGACAATCCCGAGAACCCCACCCCGAGCAGCCTGACGGGACCGATCTCCATGGGGTCGAGCAGCAGCCTGCGCGCGGTGCCGATCAACGTCGCCGAGTCGGCGGTCGCATAGGGCAGGGTCGCGGATCGCGTCAACGTGCTCATGTCGGACTTCTTGAGCTTGACGGTGACGGTGCGCGCACCTCGACCGTCGCGCACCAGGCGTTCGTGGGCGTGCTCGCCGATCGGGCCCGTCGCCTCGCGCAGTTGCGCCAACGTGTTCAGATCCACCGCGAAGGTCGACTCGGCGCTGATTTGCTTGGCGCCCAAGCGTTCTGCCACCGGGCGGTCGTCGACGCCCCTCGCCAGCAGGTGCAGGGCCGGGCCGACGGTGCCTCCGAGGATGTCGGCCACCTCGGAGGCGCTCAGTGCCGCCAAGGCGCCGACGGTGTCGATCCCAAGGCGGTGCAGCCGTTCCTCGGCAACGGGACCGATCCCCCACAGCCTTCGGACCGGAAGCCCCGCAAGCAGGACGCGTTCCTCGTCGCGCCGGACGACGCGGATGCCGTCGGGCTTGGCCAGCCCGGACGCGATCTTTGCGAGCTGCTTGCCGGAGCCTGCACCGACGGAGGCGATCAGACCCGTCTCGGCGCGCACGCGGGCCCGCAGCTCCTCGCAGAATCGGTGGACGTCGGTGGCGTCGGCCCCCGCCAGCTCGGTCGGCTCGCCGAACGCCTCGTCGAACGACAGCTGCTCGAGAACCGGGACCATGGCGCGGACGGTATCGAGGACCTTGCCGCTGGCCACCCCGTAGACCACTCCACGCGGCGGCAACACGACGGCCGCCGGGCCGACCATGCGCCGGGCCTGATGCATCGGCATTGCCGACTTGGCACCGAAGACGCGGGACTCGTAGCTGGCCCCCGCGACGACGCCTCTGCCGCCAAGCCCGCCAACCAGGACGGGTCGACCACGAAGGGTCGGTCGCGTCAGCTGCTCGACCGAGGCGAAGAACGCGTCCATGTCGAAGTGCAGGACCCAACGCCCCTCCATGAAGGCGATGCTAGGGCCCGGCCCCGACGGACGACGAGTCGAGGCCCGTGCCTGACCAGCCCACGAGAGATTTGCACAATCATTCCGTTTGCCGGAATTCGCTCAGCAGTGGGCAGCGACCAAACAATTGTCTACACTCAACTCGATTCGTTCATTGCGTCTATTTCATCAAGGAATTACATGACCGTCCGATTGAAGCGGGTTCTCGTGACCCTCGCGTCCGGCTCGGCTCTTGCCATGGGCCCCCTGCTCTACGGGACCGTCGTCGTTCCTGCGATCAGCCACGCCGACGAATGTGCTCCCGGCGACGAGGCGTGCCCCGCACCGGCCAAGGGTCTCAATTGCCCCGACGGCACAATCGTCGACGAAGAGAATCACCAGTGCGTCGACCTGGTTGCCGGTATCAGCAAGCAGCTGCAGGCTTTGCCGGCCCCACCGTCGCTCGGTGGCGGCGGTGGCGGCAGCTTGGGCGCGCTGT
This sequence comes from Mycobacterium sp. Root135, assembly GCF_001426545.1. GTDB lineage: Bacteria > Actinomycetota > Actinomycetes > Mycobacteriales > Mycobacteriaceae > Mycobacterium. The sequence goes on from NZ_LMEZ01000001.1 coordinate 662,326, forward strand.
CTGGCGGAATTCCGTCGCTCGGCACGGTGAACCTTCCCGACGTGGTGCTTCCGAGCCTCGGGTTGGGCCTCGTCCCCGACATCAGCCTCAACTTGCAGCCGAAGCTCCCCGGAATCCAGCTGCCCAGTCCCAAGCTCCCGTCTGCACCGAAGCTCAAGATGCCGGATCTCACGCCAGGCATCCCGTTCATCTGATCGACGGCTGTCGTCCCGCGCGCCACGCCGAGCTCGAAAGTTCGGCGTGCTGCGTTCCTTACCGCTGACCGCGGAGTCTCCGCATCCCCTCGAGAGCATCAAGCGAGCATTCGAAGACCCGGCGTATTGGACCACCCGCCTCGGTGCATTCGAGGGTGGGTCACCGACGCTGGACTCCTTGGACACTGACGCGTCGGGGCTCACCCGTGTCTCGATGACGATGCGCTTCGGCGGTGACCAGCTCCCGGATCCGATTCGACGCCTGCGCCTGGCGTCACTGGAGATCGTCCAGTGCGAGGAGTGGTACCCCGTTGGTGGCACCGTCCGCGGAGAGATCACCGTCGACGCCCCGCGAACGCCGCTGTCCGGACGCGGCGCAGTTGAGCTGACGCCCGACGGGCCGGGCACCCACCTGACCGGCACCGCCACGGTGAAGGTCAACGTTCCACTCATCGGCGGCACCATCGCCACCTTCGTCGCCGGCCAACTCGCCAACGGGATCGTCGACGTCGTCGCGATCACCGACGCCTGGCTGTCCCGGCAGCACTGAACGGCGCTTAGCATGTGCCGGTGGATAATACGCTCGCCTACATCGACCAGGGCTCATTCCTCGCGTTGAGGGCGCTCGGTCGCGGCCCCTTGATCCAGTTCACGTGGATCTACGACCGGGCAGTCGACCTGGACGGGCTGCGCAGGTTCCACGCGAACCTCGGATTCGGCCTCTTGGGTCGGCGCATCGAGCGATCCGCACTTCCCTTCGGCCGGGACAGGTGGGTCGCGGCGCCCGGTCCGGCCACCATCGAGATCGCCGCCGAGGACCGCCCAAGGTCCGAGGTGTGGGAGTGGGCCGACGAACGGCTACGCCTGCCCGTCGACCCCCAGCACGGGCCGTCGTGGCACCTCGGGGTCCAACCACTGACCGGCGGCGGCACCGCGGTCACGCTGATCGTGTCGCACTCGGTGGGTGACGCGAAGGCCATCATCGACGCCACCGTCGACGCCGTCGCCGGCGTCCGCCGTGACCTCGGCTACCCGCGGCCGGGGTACCGCACGCGTCGGCAGGCCGTGCGCGAGGACGGCAGGCGGGCGTTGCGCGACGTGCCCGAGATGGCGAAGGCCGTCGTCGCAGCAGCACGCGTGGCGAGGAAGGAGAGCGAAGGGCTCTCCACGTCGGTCAAGTCCGGAGGCAAGCCGCGGGCGGATCGGATCGCCGGTGCGGACACCGAGGTCGTGGTGCCCAACTCGGTGGTCTTCTTCGACGTCGAGCAGTGGGATCGGCGCGCGAAAGAACTTGGTGGCAGCAGTAATTCGCTGTTCGTGGGCCTGGGCGCACGGCTCGGCCAAATTCTGGGACGCGTCGACGGCGACGGGATGGTGCGGGTATCGCTGCCGGTCAGCGAGCGCACGCCGGGTGACACCAGGGCCAACGCCCTGACCGCGACAACGGTGACCGTCGACCCGAGCACCGTGACGACCGACCTGGGTCGGGTTCGAAGCGACCTCAAGACGGCGCTCACGGCTCTCGCCGACACGCCCAACGAGCTTCTCGGGCCGCTGGCGTTGGTGCCGCTGACCCCGGCCTTCCTCGTACGCCGCCTCGAGGGTTTGGTGCAGCAGGTCGGCAACCCCGTCGGGTGCTCCAACCTCGGCGTGCTCCCACCGGAGACCAACCGTCCCGACGGGACCGAGGCCGACCACATCACGCTCCGGATGCTGGAGCCCAAGATCACCACGACGGTTCTCGACCGTATGGGTGGCCTTCTGTTCGTGGGCTCCGGTCGCACCGATCGTCAGGTGTCCGTCACCGTCGGCAGTTGGGTCGTCGGGGGCACCAACACCCGGGCCGCGCTACGCGAGGCGTTCGCGCAGGCGATGGCCGACATGGGGCTCGTCGGCACCGTCGAATAGCCTGACCGTCATGGCGCAGTCTGCTCGGGACGTACCGATCTCATCGGACTCCATCCGCCTCGGCCAATTCCTCAAGCACGCCGGGATGATCGACAGCGGTGCCGACGCCAAGGGGGTGATCGCCGACGGGTTGGTGCGCGTCAACGACACCGTCGAGATCCGGCGGGGCCGTCAGTTGCGCCACGGCGACACGGTGGCGTTCGGGGACGAGGTCGCCCGCGTAGCTGGGGACGTGACCGAGGGCTGAGCTTCACCCCATGGCCCGGCTCACGCCTTGGCGATGGCGACCCTGACCCCGTCGCCGATCTCCGTTCCGTCGGACGGCTCGCCGAAGGTGAAGGTCGTGGCCAGAATCTCGCCGGCGATCAGGTCCGCGTGGGTGGCCGCCCAGTCACGCCGCTCGGCTGGCACCGACATCGTCACGGTGATCCGGTCCGACACGTCCAGCCCCGAGGACTTGCGCAGATCCTGAAGTTCACGGACGCGGTCCTTGGCCCAGCCCTCCGCCTCCAGCTCGGGAGTGAGGGTGCCGTCGACGACCACCAACCCCGCGCCGTCGGGCAGCGCGGCGGTCCATTCCGGCTCCGCGGCGACCAGCTTGGAGGTGTACTCGGCGGGTTGCAGCGTTGCGGGCCCCGCGGTGAGGGTGCCGTCCGGGTTGACGATGCCCTCGCCCGCCTTGACGGCCTTGATCGCCGCCTGGACGTCCTTGCCCAACCGTGGTCCCGCGACCTTGGCGTTGACGGCCACCTCGAAGCGACCATAGGCGTCGATGTCGTCGGTCAGCTCGACGGCCTTGACGTTGAGCTCGTCGGCGATGAGATCGGTGAAGGGACGCAGCGAATCCGGATCCTGCACGGCCACCGTCAGTTTCGGCAACGGCAACCGGACACGAAGCTGCTTGGCCTTGCGCACCGACGACGCGACCGAGCACACGTCGCGCACCTGGTCCATGGCGACCACCAGCGCGGGATCGGCCGGAACCTCGCCGGCTTGCGGCCAGTCCGTCAGATGCACCGATCGGCCGTCCGTCACGCCACGCCAGATCACCTCGGTGATCAACGGCAGCAGCGGTGCGGCGAGCCGGGCGGTCACCTCGATGACGGTGTGCAGGGTGTCGATCGCGTCGGCGTCCTCGTCCCAGAACCGCGAACGCGACCGTCGCACATACCAATTGGTGAGCGCCTCGGTGAACTGCCGCAGTTGCTCGCACGCCACCGAGATGTCGCACACGTCCAGCGAGGCGGTGAGGTCATCCCGCAGCGCGGCTAGCTTGGCAAGGATGTACCGGTCCAGCACGTTGGTCGAGTCCGTCCGCCACGTGCCCTTCTGCGGCGCGTACAGGGCCAGGAACGAGTACGCGTTCCACAGCGGCAGCAACACCTGCCGGACGCCCTCGCGGATCCCCTGCTCGGTGACGACAAGGTTGCCGCCCCGAAGGATCGGCGAGGCCATCAGGAACCATCGCATCGCATCCGAACCGTCCCTGTCGAACACCTCGGTGACGTCGGGGTAGTTGCGCAGCGACTTGCTCATCTTCTGACCGTCGCTGCCAAGCACGATGCCGTGGGAGACGCAGGTGAGGAAGGCCGGCCGGTCGAAGAGTGCGGTCGACAGCACGTGCAGCAGGTAGAACCAGCCACGGGTCTGACCGATGTACTCGACGATGAAGTCGGCGGGACTGTGGGCATCCGCGCCACCGCTGACGCCGTCGAACCACTTTTGGTTCTCGAACGGGTAGTGCACCTGGGCATACGGCATCGAACCCGAGTCGAACCAGACGTCGAACACGTCCTCGATGCGGCGCATGGTCGACGCGCCGGTTGGATCGTCGGGGTTGGGCCGGGTCAGCTCGTCGACGTAGGGCCGATGCAGATCCGTCGGACGCACCCCGAAGTCGCGTTCCAGTTCGTCGAGGCTGCCGTAGACGTCGATCCTCGGATAGGCCGGATCGTCGGACTTCCACACCGGAATCGGGCTGCCCCAGTAGCGGTTTCGCGAGACCGACCAGTCGCGGGCGTTGGACAGCCACTTGCCGAACTGGCCGTCCTTGACGTGCTCCGGGTACCAGGTGATCTGCTGGTTCAGCTCGACCATCCGGTCACGAAATTCGGTGACCTTGACGAACCACGACGACACCGCCCGGTAGATCAGCGGGTTTCGGCACCGCCAGCAGTGCGGGTAGGAGTGGTCGTAGGTTTCGTGCCGCAGCAGCACGGCTCCGTTGACGACGGCGGCGCCCGTTCCGTTCTTCAGGTCACGGATGATCTGCGGGTTGGCGTCGAAGACGTGCTGGCCTGCGTAGTCGGGAACCGTTGTGTCGAACCGGCCCTTGGAATCCACCGGTGTGACGGCGACGATGTCCGCCGCGTCCGCGGTGGCCTTGTCGTCCTCGCCGTACGCCGGAGCCATGTGCACGATGCCGGTGCCGTCGTCGACGGTGACGAAGGAGCCGGGCAGCACCCGAAAGGCGTTGGGAGAGTCCATGAAATACGGAAACGGCGGAAGGTACGAGACGCCGAGCAGGTCCCGGCCGGAGTGCGAACTGACGACCGTCGGTTCCTCGCCCAACTCGCGCGCGTAGGACGCCACCCGTCCCTCGGCGAGGACGTAACGCCTGCCGTCGACGCCTTCCACCTGTACGTAGGTGACGTCGGGGTTTACGGCGACGGCCTGGTTGGACGGCAACGTCCACGGCGTCGTCGTCCACACCAGGAGATGCGCCCCGGCAAGCGGACCGTCGGTAACCCGGAATCCCACCGTCAACGCGGGATCCTGCCGGTTCTGGTAGACGTCGTCGTCCATCCGCAGCTCGTGGCTGGACAGCGGCGTCTCGTCGTTCCAGCAGTACGGCAGAACACGGTTGCCCTCGTAGGCCAACCCCTTGTCCCACAGTTGCTTGAAGGCCCAGAGAACCGACTCCATGTAGCCGAGATCCAGCGTCTTGTAGTCGTTGTCGAAGTCGACCCAGCGGGCCTGACGGGTGACGTAGGCCCGCCACTCCCCCGCGTACTTCATCACCGACGCGCGGCAGGCGTCGTTGAAGGCGGCGATCCCCAGTTCCTCGATCTGCGCCTTCTCGGTGATGCCGAGCTGGCGTTGAGCCTCGAGTTCGGCAGGTAGCCCGTGGGTGTCCCAGCCGAACCGGCGCTCGACCTTGAGGCCACGCATCGTCTGGTAGCGCGGGACGATGTCCTTGACGTATCCCGTCAGCAGGTGGCCGTAGTGCGGCAGCCCGTTGGCAAAGGGAGGCCCGTCGTAGAAGACGTATTCCTGCGCGCCTTCACGTCGGTCGATGCTGGCGCGGAAGGTCCCGTCGGCGTCCCAGTAGTCGAGTACTTCGAGCTCGAGGTCGGGGAAGCTCGGCGATCCACTCGCCGGTCTCGTATAGGCCGTCACCGTGTTCGTCTCCTGTGCCCATGTTCGACAAGGCACGGGGACGACACCGCGCTCGTGCGCGGACACCGCGGTACCACCCCGCTTGCGCACACGAGGTACGCCGCTCGAATGTGGGCGATGACGGGCCCACCCGTTCGGTTCTACTGAGCTTCCGGGGTCCGGACGCCGTTCTTCCGAAGACTCCCCGGTGATGGCCGGATCGACGCCTCTGCGGAAATCCTAGTGACCGCTAGTGGGCGAGCGCCAGTTCGTGGGTGGCGTGAACCGGCGGCGTGGCTTCCGACGTCAGCTCGATCATCGCCAGCGGGAACTGGTCGGCCAGCTCGGCGACGGTGTACGACTCGAAGCTGCGAGCGTCGAACCACCAGTCCAAGGCGATGACGTCACCGCGGCGGTAGGCGCGAAGCTCGAGGACGTGACCGAGGTGCGTCCGTTCGGCGGCGTCCTCCCCCGTGGCGAACAGCACGGCGGAGACGGTGCCTGACCTCGGGTCGTCGGGCACGCCGTGCACGATCCGGTGTACGGCCACCGCGTCGAGCTCGTGGTGCACGCCGGCAAGCATCTCGTCGGCGTCCAACTGCGCGGGTGCCATGCACGACAGCTCGACGGGTTGCACGCTGGTGCCGTAGCACGGCACGTCGACGCAGACGACGCCGGCGCCGATGGTGCGTTCGATCGCGCGCCCGAGCGCTGCGAGAAGGATCTCGTCCGTGGTCAGTTCCAGGACACCGGCGGCCCCGTCCAGCTCCATGGTCAACACTGCCGACAGTGACGCGGAGACCAGCTCCAGGTCTTCGACTCGAGGGCGGCCCTCGGCGTCGTAATCGGTCAGCTGCAGGTTTGCGCGCGTCATGTGTGGCACGCTACACGGCTGTCCCAGAAATGGGACACATCTGCCAAAACTGTGACGGCCATGTCAATAACGACACCGTTATCCGGTTTGCGGCGGACCCTGCCCAACAAAGGCGACACCGGCTAAGCTGTGGCCGTGCCACGGACTGATGAGAACGGCCGGCAGCTAAAGACCCTGCTCGACTATCTGCTTGACGGAGACGTCGACGCGAGGGCCATTTACGACGCACTCGGTACCTCGAGTAGCACCTATTACCGTCGTATAAAGGAAGCCGACTACCCCAACGCGGAAGAGCTGCGTTTGGTGGCGGATCGCTTCAACCTCAGCTACCCCGACCTGCAGGTTCGCTTCGGGCTGATGACCCGCGAGGAAGTCTGGAATTACGTCGAGTCGGCACCACTCTCGGTGGCCACGATCGCCGAATCCACGACCGAAAGGCGAACGATCCGTCGGCCAAGGCTTCGTGACCTCACACCGCGGGCCGACGCTCCCCCGTTATAAGAAGTAATATTTGCCACCGGCAACTTGAGTTTGAAAGCGACACCTCATGGGATTGGCAGTCCTCATCACCGTCACACTGCTGTGTGTGGCGTGGAGTCTTTGGATTCGCCGTGTCACGTGGTCGTGTCGCTGGGAGGTTGCCGCGACTCTGAACATCGCGCTTCAAGGCGCCACCGTGATGCTGATGTCACCGCTGGCATCCGAGACGGTCGGACACTGGCTGCACTCGCTGACCGGACTGTGGAACCTCGAGGACTACATCGGCCACGACATGTACATCGTCGCGGCGTCGGCGATCGTCTACAACTCGCTCGGCAGGCTGCAGGACGACCATGCCATGCAGGTCACCTTCAAGCAGTACGTCGAGCGTCCCGCCACCCTGTGCATCCCGCTGCTGCTGGCCGCGTTCTCCCTCGGCAACGGCGCGAAGATCTACGCCCCGGACTTCTTCGAGCTGCACACCGACTTCTGGCTCGGCGCCTACTGGCTCCTTCTCTGCGGCACGCTGATCTACCTGTTGGGATACGGCTCGCGGGCGCTGCTGATCCTGCGCAAGGATCCCCGTTCGCGCACGGTCGCGAACGTCTACCTGGCCGCCTCGCTGTGCGGCATGATGGCGTGCGCCGTCCGCATCGTCACGGTGTTCGTGCCCTCCTTGCAGCCCATCGAGAACGGCAACCTGGTGTGGTTCTTCGCCTGCCTGTGCGGTGCGGGCTTCGCGTTGACGTCGGCGCATTCGTGGCGCGTCAAGGCCAAGTGGTTCAGCAGGGCGAGCCGCTGAGCTTTTTGGCGGCGCACGCGCACGAGTCAACCGACGGGCAGGTGCACCGCATCGCGCACTCGATGATCTCCCTCGCTCGAACGAGAGTGGCCATCTGAGAGTCGACGTCGACGAGCTTGGCCTCGGCCAGCGTCCGGCTCGCCGCGCGCCCCGGGCTGTCGTCGTCGAGCAAGACGCGAATCTCCTCGAGGCTGAAACCCGCAGCCTTGCACAGCCCGATTACCTCCAGCCGGTGGAAGACCCCCTCGTCGTACCGCCGGCGGCCGCCGATTCGGCCAGGAGCGCTCAGCAACCCCTCTGACTCGTAGAACCGGAGCGTCGTCGCCGCGACGCCGGAACGCTCGGCTACCAGACCAATGGAGAACGACATCAGGCCATCATCCCCGAGCTTGACTTCGAGTCAACTCGAGGTTCTTCAATGAACGACATGAAAACGAACATGGACGACGCCCTCGCATCGCTCAGCGCCACCCGTTACGTCCAACTGCGGACATACCGCCGCGACGGCAGCGCGGTCGACACGCCAATCTGGTTCGTCCTGACCGGCGACGTGTTGGTGTTCCGAACGAAGCAGGGACCCAAGACCCGACGCATCGCCGCCAACCCGAACGTCGAGCTGTGGCCGTGCGACTTCCGCGGCCGTTACCCCGCGGGGCACCCCACCGTGCGTGGACGGGCGACGATCGTCGGCGGGCCGGCCGCCGAAGCAGGCAACGCCGCCCTGCATCGGCGCTACGGCTGGCAGCACAACCTCGTGCCGCTGCTGCGACTCCCCGGTGTGAAGAACGTCCACCAAATGCTGTCTCTGCGCGAAAAGCTGCGCCGCGCAACGACGACCGACCTGTGGCCGGACAGTGCGATCGTCGAGGTGGTCCTCGACCGCGGCGATGCGGCCGAAGCGACGGCGACACCCTTAGGCGGGGCGTGAACATCCGCCTCGGCCGGTAGCTGGCCGATTCCGCCGGTGCCGACTAACCCGTGGCACGACGGATTCCGGTCAGGAGTCGCCGGGCCGAGCAGGAGCTCAGGGCGTCGTGGAATGCCCCGCCAGCGCCATTTCAGGCAAAAGGTATCCAATTTTGGTGAACACCAATTGATTTGCGACAATGTTTGCCGGAGCGTCAGTTTCTTCAGCGCGGTCGAGGTGCCTAACCGGCTGTGCCATAGTCACACTCGCTACATTGCGCATTGCGTGGTCGCGTTCCCTAAGCTCGACCCACACGTATCGTTTGCGCTGCAGAAAGGGCCACCAATGCTGGACTCGTCGATTCCCGCGATTCTCCGCGAGCGGGCGAGCCTGCAGCCAAATGATCCCGCGTTCACCTACATCGACTACGACGTGGAATGGGAAGGCGTCGAAGAGACGCTGACGTGGGCGCAGCTCCAGCAGCAAGTCGTCACGCTGGCCGCGGAGATCCGCGAACACGCGCAAATCGGTGACCGGGTCGTCATCCTGGCACCGCAGAACATGTCCTACATCCTCGGGTTCCTGGCGTCGTTCGAAGCGAACGTCATCGCCGTCCCGCTGTCCACCCCCTCGATCGGCGCCCATGACGACCGCGTCGCGGCCGTCATGGCTGACGCCCGCCCGACGGTCATCCTCACCACGGCGAGCACCGCCGCTGCGGTTGCCCCCTACGCCACGTCGCAAGATGGCGATGCCGCGCCGGTGGTTCTCGAGGTCGACCGTCTCGACCTGAGCGTGCGCCGCCGGTCGACGTCACGGCGCGAGACGCCACCGGAGACGGCCTACCTTCAGTACACCTCCGGGTCGACGAGGACGCCGGCCGGGGTGATGGTGTCGCAGCGCAACCTGCTGTCGAACTTCGAGCAGCAGGTCGGTGCCCTCCTCAGCGAGTACGGCAAGGTCGGCCCGCAGAACACCACCGTCGTCTCCTGGCTGCCCTTCTATCACGACATGGGGCTCATCCTCGGCATCTGCGCGCCCATCCTCGGCGGCTGGCATTCCGTGATCATGAGCCCGATCGCGTTTCTGCAGCGTCCCGCACGGTGGGTGCAGCAGCTGGCCATCAGGACCCGCGCGCTGACGGCGACGCCGAACTTCGCGCTCGACCTTGCCGCCGCCCGCACCACCGACGAGGACCTGGCCGGGCTCGACCTTGGCGACGTGCTGGCGATCATCTGCGGGGCCGAACGCGTTCAGCCCGTTTCGGTCAAGCGCTTCACGTCTCGACTGGCCAAGTTCAACTTCCCAGGCAAGGTCATCCGGCCGTCCTTCGGGCTCGCCGAGGCAACCCTGTTCGTCGCGACCCGCGAGCCGGGTGAACCGCCCGCCGTCGTCACGTTCGACACCGAGAAGCTGACCGCGGGCACTGCCAAGCGGACGACCACCGGAACGTCCCTGATCAGCTACGGCACGCCAGAGTCACCCCTCGTCCGGATCGTCGACCCGGAGACGCGGCACGAGGCGCCTGCGGGCACCGTCGGCGAGATCTGGGTGCACGGCGACAACGTGTGTGCCGGGTACTGGAACAAGGCCGACGAGACCGAGAGCACCTTCCGCGGCGTCATCGAGAATCCGACCGACGACATCCCGACCGAAACATGGCTGCGGACAGGCGATTTGGGATTCGTCGACGAAAACGAGCTGTTCATCGTCGGGCGCATCAAGGACCTGCTGATCGTCCGCGGACGCAACCACTATCCCGACGACATCGAGGCGACCGTCACCGCGGTCTCCAATGGTCGCGTCGCCGCCATCTCGGTGGAGGACGAAGCCACCGAGAAGCTGGTGGCGATCGTCGAGATGAAGGAACGGGCGACTCCCGAGGAGACCCAGGAGCGGCTCGCGACGGTGAAGAGCGACGTGACGTCCGCGATCTCGAAGGCACACGGAATCAGCGCCGCCGACCTCGTCTTCGTGTCACGCGGGGCCATCCCCATCACCACCAGCGGCAAGATCCGCAGGCAGGCGTGCGTCGACCTGTACCGCCAGGGCCGTTTCGTCCGACTGGACTCGTGACGACACACGCGTTCGGGTTGAGTCGTTGAACTGCCCCGCACCGACGACCCGCAAGAATCGAGTGAACGGACGCACGCAATGACCTCTGGCAATGGCTCGACGTCGGTCGACACCCTTGATGGCGTGCGCCCGTGATCGAAGTCGTCAACGTTGCAAAGACATTCGGCAAGGGTGTGCCCGCTCTGACCGACGTGAGCTTCTCCGTTCCCACCGGGTCAGTGTGTGCGTTGCTCGGACACAACGGTGCCGGCAAGACCACGACCGTCAACATTCTCTCCACGCTGTTGAAGCCGTCCTCCGGAACCGCTCTGGTCGCCGGCTACGACGTGGCCACCGATGCCGTCCGGGTGCGACAGAACATCGGTGTCACGGGGCAGGACGCGGCACTCGACCTTCGCCTGACCGGCCGAGAGAACCTGGTCTTCTTCGGCAGGCTGCGCGGGTTGCGTCGCAGCGCGGCGCGGGCCCGCGCCGAGGAACTCATCCAGCAATTCGACATGGCTCACGCCGCTGATCGGCAGGTAAGCGGCTACTCCGGCGGTATGCGCAGGCGTATAGACATCGCCGTGTCGCTGGTGGTGCCGCCCAAGGTGCTCTTCCTCGACGAGCCGACGACGGGTCTGGATCCCCGCAGCCGGCGCGACGTCTGGAACCTGGTCGCATCGATGGCTGCCCAGGACATCACCGTGCTCTTGACGACCCAGTATCTCGAAGAAGCAGACATTCTCAGCGACTCCATCGTCATCCTCAACCACGGGCAGATCGTCGCGAGCGGAACGTCCGACGAACTCAAGCGGCAGACGGGCAGCAGCTACTGCCAGATGACTGTTCTGAATCCCGAGGACCTGCCGCGTATCGCCTTGGCGCTGGCCGACTTCGAAGAGGTCGAGGTCGACGCCGACACGGGCTCCGTTTCGGTACCCGCGCCTCGCGGTGTGACGACGCTGTCCGAGGTGTTCCGCAGGATGGACGAACTCGACGTCGAACTTCTCGACATCTCGCTGCGCCGCCCGTCTCTCGACGAGGTCTTCCTACACCTGACCAACCCGGTTCAGTCCTGATGACTGCCTTTGCCCTCCTCACCGCCCGCACCTTGCGACGTGGGCGACTGGACCTCGTATTCGCAGTCGTAGTGCCGATTCTCGGCCTGGTCGGCCTCACGTTTCTCCTGCGTGACGTCATTGCGACCGGTCGCATGAGCTACCCCCAATACGTACTGCCTGCGATGGTCGTCCAAGCGATGCTGTTCGGTGCTCTGACCACTACCGATCGCGCGGCCTGGGACAAGATCAGCGGCATCAGCTCTCGTATGCGCACGTTGCCGATCTCGCCCTACACACCGCTGATGGCCCGAATGGCGTACTGCCTCATCCGAGGTGGGCTCGCGTTGACGGCGTCGTTTCTCGGCGCCTACCTGTTCGGGTTCCGGATCACCAGCGGATTCGGCTATGCCGCGGCGTTCGTGCTGATGGCGCTGACGTTGACGCTTGCCTTGTCACTCGGTGCGGATGCGACGGGCAACAAGGCCGGACGGACCGAGGTGGCCAGCCAACTGCTGCTCGTCCCGCAGGTGCTGCTGGTGATGTTGTCGACCGGACTCGCACCGGTCGACGCCTTCCCCGAGTGGCTGCACCCCTTCGTCACGTATCAACCGGTGTCCCAGATCATCGAGACGCTGCGGGGCTTCACGGTGGGCCAGGTGGAGACCGGCAACGTCGTCACCAGCTTGGCGTGGTGCATCGGAATGCTCGTGGTCTTCGGCATCATCGCCGTGCGAATTCAGGGGCGGAGATCGTGACTGCGGTGGCGGAGCGGCGGCGTTCTCTGCTTGCCGAGAGTTGGATCTTCGCCGGTCGGCTCTTCGTCCAGTGGCGCCGCTATCCGATCGTCCCACTGCAGGCCCTGTTGTTTCCCACGGGACTCCTCGTCATCTACGGTCTCCTCGTCGGCAAGTCGATGACCCGGCTTACCGGCAACAGCGGACTGGACCTGCTGATCCCGGTGTGCACGTTGGCAGGCGCGATGTCGGGTGCCATCGGTGCCGGCCTCGCCGTCCCGTACGACCGGGACAGTGGTCTGCTCACCCGGATGTGGATGATGCCGGTTCGCCGAACCGCTCCGTTGACCGGCGCGCTCCTCGCGGAGGCGGTGCGCACCTTCGTCGCATCTGCGATCGTCGTGGCAATCGGGTACGCGATGGGTTTCCGCTTCACCGGCAGTTGGTTGGGGTTTCTCGCCTACCTGCTGATGCCCGTCATCGTCGTCGTCGTGTTCGCGACGATCGTGATCACGCTGGCGTTGCGCCCGCAGGGCCGAATCATCCTGATGTGGACCAATACGGTCTGCACGGGCTTGGCATTCGGGACCCTGGCCCCGTCCGACAAGATTCCCGCGTTGCTACGGCCAATCGCGGACTACCAACCGCTCGCGCCGGCCGCGGCGGCCATGCGAGCCCTGTCCTCGGGTGGCTCCGCGGGGCTGTCGATCCTTCTCACTCTGGTGTGGGCCGCGGTGATCGGAGCGCTGGTGGTTCCCATGGCCGTGCGCAGCTACCGCGGTGCCGTCGAAGGCGGAAAGGTCGACGGCTGAGCCTCGACCGGGGTCAGGACTGGGTCAGGGCGTCGAACCGACGTCGGGAACGACGTCGAAGCTGACTGGCATCTCGAACTTCGATCGCTTCAGGGTGGCGGCAAAGTAGCCGTACTGAAAGGCGATGCCGACCAGGGCGGTCGCAGCGAGTTCGCCTGGCGGACGGCGCAATTCGGTACGGAGGGTCTGCCACGCCTCAGCCGGCGAGTAGCGTCGCCCGGCGTCCTCGACGTGATCCGCAGTGCCGTTGCGGTGTACCCACCGCATGTATGCGTTGCTGTGCCCGTAGCGCTTCCACTGGCTGATCAGATCCCCGACCGTCGCTCGCGGCTCCCACTCCATCAGAACCCTGGTGTCGGCGGCTATCGTGCCAAGCGATTGATTCTGGATGCGCCAGCAGATGTCGGTGTCACCACCCCCACGCATGGCCCTGAAGCCTCCCACCTTGGCAAACGCGATCCTGTCGATGCCGAGATTGGCGGTGGGATAGTAGTCGGGCTGGGGCGGCACCATGCCGATGGTCGCCTTCATCGCCCCGCCTCCCCGTGGAAGCATGAACGGCTGCATTCGGGCGGCCAGGCGTGCGGCAACGGTAGGCCCAGGGAGTGTCCGAACGTTGGTGCAGGACAACGCGACACCTGGTTGTCGCTGCAGCTGACGGTGGGCGTCGAGCAGCCCCGGCAACGGCCGGCAACGACCGTCGACGAACAACAGGACGTCGGCGGTGGAGTTACTCGCGGCCAGCTGTCGGGCGAAGTACGGCCCCCGGCTCTCGGTCACCGTCACCACATGGGCGCCCAGCGAACGTGCCACTGCTGCGGTCTCGTCGGTGGACGCGTCGTTGACCACGGTGACCCGGTCGCCGTCGACGATCTGGTCGAGAAGAGGTTGGAGCAGCCGTGGCAAGTGCTCTGCCATGTCGCGAACCGGGATGATGACCTCTATGGACTGGTCTCCCACAAGCAATCTCCTTCGTAGCGACTGAGCCTAAGCGGCTGGTCCGCCTCGGCCGAGGCCGTAGAGCTGCCAGCCGGCGTCAGACCAGTACTGACGGTCGAGGACGTTTCGGGTGTCGAGTAGCCGCGGGACCTTGACGACCGAACGGAACGACGCGGGTTCGATGCTGCAGTACTCGTCCCACTCGGTGGCCAACACGGTGAGGTCGGCATTGCGGCATGCGTCCTCCGCGGTGTCGAAGTAGCTCAGCGTCGGGAATCGCGTTCTCGCGTTCGCGATGGCCTTCGGGTCGTGCACGCGTACGTCGGCACCCATCAAATGCATTGCGGCAGCGACGTTCAACGCCGGTGAGTCGCGGACGTCGTCGCTGTTTGGCTTGAATGCCGCACCCAAGACGGCGATGCTCTTGCCAAGGAAGTCCCCGCCAACGATCGAACGCGCAGCCGCGACGGCCTTTTCCCGCTGCCTCACGTTGATCTTGTCGACCTCGTGCAGGAAGCGCAACGCGTCCGAGGCTCCCAACTCGCCGGCTCGTGCGCTGAAGGCTCTGATGTCCTTGGGCAAGCACCCGCCACCGAAACCCAAGCCCGCGTTCAGGAATCGTGAGCCGATGCGGTCGTCGTATCCCAATGCCCGGCTGAGCAAGACCACGTCGGCGTCGACGATGTCGCACACTTCGGCCATCGCGTTGATGAACGAAATCTTGGTCGCCAAGAACGCATTTGCGGCGACCTTCACCAACTCCGACGTCGCCAGATCCGACGTCAGGTGAGGTGTGCCGGCGTCGATCAGGGAGCCGTAGACCTCGCGCAGAGTCTTCTCGGCGTGCTCGGACGTGACACCGAACACCAGACGGTCCGGACGTAGCGTGTCCTCGATCGCCTTGCCCTCGCGCAGGAACTCGGGGTTCCACGCGATTTCCAGAGCATGGGGTGACGACGACTCCCCCAGTTCCGCGGCCAGCCGTTGGGCCGTGCCGACCGGGACGGTGGACTTCCCGACGATCAAGCCGTCGCAATCCGCGCTCGCGACGACCGCCTTGAACGCGCTGTCGACGTATCGGACGTCGGCGGCGTCCGAACCCGCCAGCTGTGGCGTTCCGACACACACGAAGTGAACCGACGCGCCTGAGACCGCTTCGGCGGCGGATTGGGTGAAGCGCAACCGTCCCGTGGCGAGCACGGTACCCAGCAATTCGTCGAACCCGGGCTCGTAGAAGGGCGAGGAACCGGCTGAGAGCATGGCGATCTTGGACGCGTCGGTGTCGTACGCGACGACTTCGTGGCCAAGATGAGCCATGCAGACCGCATGGACCGCCCCGAGATAACCCGTTCCGATAACGCTCAGCTTCATCTCACTGCACTCCACGTGTAGAGGTATGTTTCGGTCAGGTGGTCTTCGACGATCGTTTCATGCCGTGCGTGTTCCGCCACATCGCCGCCCGTTCGTGCGCGGCAGTCGAGCGGTCGTCGACCAGCCCGTGACCACGACGGTGCACTGAACGATCTTAGAGGGCGCCGCATGCGTTTCGCTCTCGGCGGTGGCTTTGCTCGGCCGGGTCGGCGGAAGGCACTCGGGCCGCCGCGCCAGCAACCATCCGCACGGGCTGTGGCAAGACGCCATCGGGAGGAAGGGAGCTAGCGGTTCCAGGGGGCAAATCGTAGGCCGGACGGCGGCGCCGACACCGCATTCACAGGGGTCGTTCAGGCTTGCGCACGTACCGGGTTCAGTTGCTAGCCTTACTCGACATCGGTTGGGAGAAAACATGATTGAGCACGACGGGCGCGGTGCGCGACTGGTCGACCCGTCACCGTCATGACGACCAGGGACATGCGCGTCGTGGCGTGGCCGAGGTGGTACGACAACCCGTATCTCCCCAACGTGGTCGAAGGCCTCAATCGGGAGGGTTTGCATTCCGGTTCGGCTCACCTGTTACTCACCGCGGCGACGCGACTACGCGCTGGCGATTGGTTGCACGTTCACTGGCCTGGTGAGACGCATACCTACGCTGCGCGCTGGAGATACCAGCGCGGCGCCAGATCGGTCGACGCCCAACTGCGTGCCCTCAAGCGCAGGGGTGTGCGGATCGCGTGGACCGCCCACAATCTGCTGCCACATGACGATCCACACCCGGACCTAGGCCACCAGGCTCGCGCCAACCTGCTCGGCCTTGCCGACCACGTCTTCGTCCATTTCGAAGGCGCCCGAGCGGAATTGGCCAGGGAATTCGGGTATGCCGGTCCGAGCACCGTCGTGCACCACCCCCACTACGCGGATGCCTACCCAACGCCCCCGTCCCAACGGGCGGCCCGCGAGGAGCTCGGCCTTCCGGCGGACGGCTTCGTTGCACTGGCATTCGGCCTCATCCGGCCCTACAAGGGCATCGACACGCTCATCGAAGCGTTCGGCCGGTGCGCCAGGGACGATGACCGGTTGCTGATCGCGGGCGCTCCCGTCGGCGGCGTGCAGTCAACCCTGGAGACGGCCGCAGCCGATCCACGCATCGTGCTCCACGCGCGCAAGATTCCGGACTCGCGGGTACCGACGTACTTCGCCGCCGCCGACGTCGCGACCATTGCCCACCGCGCCTTCTTCACCTCCGGCAGCGCCCTGCTCAGCTTGAGCATGGGCTGCCCGATCGTGGGGCCTTCGGTGAACCACCTCGCCGACCTCGCCGGTGGGCACCGGCTCTTCCCTGCCGACACCAGCGCAGACGGGTTGGCAGATGCGCTGTGCAGAGCGCGCGAAGAGTCCTCCCTCGTTGACCGAGTCGCCATCCGCACCTGGGCCGTCGACCACGGTTCGTGGCAGGCCGCAACCGAGACGATGGCCAACACGCTGTTCGGCCGCCCGGGCGGTTACCCGGATGGCCACACCCGAGAGGGCCGCGGCAACCAGGCTAGCTAACCCTCTTGGGGACCACGGCAACCCGTTGGACCGGCAGACGAACTCAGTCTCGGCGGTCCCACGCGTGGGTGACCGACCCGGCAGCATGAACGGCGACGGAGTACTGGTCGGTCTCGTCGGCCAAACCGTCGTCGTCATCGTCGTCGATGGTGTCGCGGCTCCTCAGGATCGGGCCGGTGTCGTCGTCACCATGTTCGTCGAGCCATGCCTGGTCCGCGGCGGCGGCGGCCGACTGCTGGGCGGCGCTGCGCCGTATCGCTTCGAGTAGTTGACGCGGAGTCTTGGATGGCCACCAGTTCCTGTCGCCGACCAACACCGCCATGGCGGGCACGGTGATCGTGCGCACGATGAACGTGTCCAGCAGAAGGCCGACGCCGATCACGAAGCCCAACTGCACGACCGTGGCGAGGCTGCTCACCGTGAGCGCGAGCATCGACGCGGCGAAGATCAACCCCGCCGAGGTGATGACGCCGCCCGTGGCCCCGACGGTCCTGATCACCGCTGAGGGCACTCCGAGTTTGGCCTCGTCGCGGATGCGGGAAATGAGCAGCAAGTTGTAATCGGCCCCGACCGCGACCAACACCAGGAACGCCATCCCGGAGACACTCCAGTAGATGTCCTGACCCAGGATGAACTGGAAGAACACCACGCCGATGCCCATGGCGGAGAGGAACGACAGCACCACCGACGCCACCAGGTAGAGGGGTGCCACGATCGCCCGCAGGATGAGTGCCAGGATCAGGAACACGACTACCAGCGTCATGATGACGATGTAGTTCAGGTCCGAGTTGTAGTGGTTGCGGATGTCGTTGTTGAGTGCCGAGAAGCCGACCATGTCGATCTTGGCGTTTTCGAGGCTCGTGTTGGGACGCGCGCTGTTGGCTGCGGTGAGAATGTCGTCGACCTGGTCCATGGCCTCGACGCCAAACGGATTGAGCGCCGTCTGCACCAGGTACCTGACGGTGTGACCGTCCTGGGAGACGAATAGCTGGGCGGCCTTCTTGAACTCGGCCTGAGTCAAGATCTGCGGCGGAATGTAGAAGCCCGACATCGCAGGATCCGACGCATCGCGTTTCATCGCCAACAGGAAGCCCGACGCCTGGTCGAGGCCACCGCCGATCTTCCGAGTTTGGTCGACCAGCAGTTGGACGCCGTCCGCAAGCTGTTTGCTGGAGTCGGCAAGCTTGTTCGCGCCCTGGCGCAGTTCGCCGAGCTTGCGGTCCAGATCGCTTTCGTCTTCGATGCCAAGCTGCTGCAGGCCGTTGAAGGCGCGCTCCAGGTTGGTGCCGACCTTGCGAATGGTGTCGTCGAGCCGGTCGGTGCCCTTGGTTTCCTTCAATCCGGCGCTGAGTGCCTTCAGATAGGCGATGTCGCCGGGGTTGTAGCCGTCCACCCTGCGCTGCAGTTCCGCGCGCGACGACACACATGCCGGGTCGATGTTGCACGCCATGCTGCCGTTCAACACGACGAGCATCGACCGTGACGAGTCGTAGGCGGTGGTGACCGTGTCCAGGCTTTGACCGAGGGAGTCACCGACGGTGTTCATGTTGGCCAGGATGGCGGCCTTCTTTTCAAGGTCGTCGAAGGTGACGTCGTCACCCATGGCCTTTTTGATCTCGAGCAGCCCTTGGAACACCTCGCGAATCGACCCCATCGAGCCGAGTATCTGGAGCCGGATCTGGTTGTTGACGTCCGCCAGCTGATGCGCGCCGCCTGCCAGCAAATTGAGGTTCTGGTCGTTGGTCGCGATGAGCCCCGACGCGTCGGCGAGCTTGCTGCCGACCTCGCCGGCCTGATAGGTCGACTTGGCTTCGTTGAGCATCTCGCCGGTGGGTCTGGTGATGCCCCGCACCAGGTCGATGCCCGGCACCTGACTGATGCGCTGCGCCATCTGCTCGAGATCGGCCAGCGACTTCGGCGACCGAAGGTCGACGTCCGGGTCGTGCACCATGATGAACTGCTGCATGGTGGCGCTGACGGGGAAGTGCTTAGTCAACGCCTCGTACCCGAGGTTGCTCGGGGCGTCGTCCGGCAGGTTCCTGCGGTCGTCGTAGTTGTACTTGATCATCGACGTGCAGGCCGCGAGGGCGAGCAGCACCACCAGGCTGGCGACCAGGTGAATCCTTGGCTTGCGGACGATCTGAACCGCCGTGCGGCGCCAGAAGCGCCCCGTGATGTCCTTGCGGGGCTTTATCCAGCCGCGCCGGCCCGCCAGCACCATGAGCGAAGGCAGGATCGTCAGCGCGCCGAACACCGCGATCAAGATCGTCACGGACAGCGACGGGCCAACGGTCAGGAACACGCCAAGTGTCGCGAAGGACAGGCCCATGAAGGTCAGGGCAACGGTCGCCGCGGATCCGGCCACGACTTCGCCGATCGTGGCGATCGAGGCGACCACGGCGTCGTCGGAGCCCATCCCATCTCGAATGCACTCCTGATATCGGCTGAACAGGAACACCGCATAGTCGACGCCGGCGCCCATCATCATGCCGGTCATCAAGACGATGGTCTGCGGCCCCAGCGGCAGACCCACTTCGCCAAGGCCCGCCACCACCTGCTGCGCGACACCCATCGACACGCCGATGGTGATCAACGGCATGAGCATCGCGACCAGGTTGCGGTACACGATTATCAAGATGCTGAAGATCGTGACCACGGTGGATATCTCGATGATGGCCTGGTCTTTGACGCCGATCTCGTTGAGGTCGGCAAACGTCGCGGACGCACCGACGACGTTGACGTTGAGACTCGAACCCTCCGCGGCCTCGTTCACCGCCTTGAGCGCCTTGCCGTAGGCCGCCTGCCCCTTGGCCGTTCCCATGTTGCCGGCGATGCTGACCGGCAGGGTCCAGGCCTTCTTGTCCTTGCTGGTCATCGCTTCGCGAAGTTCGGGGATCGTCACGAAGTCCTGGGTGGACTTGACGTTCTCCGTGTCTTCCTTGAGCCGGCTGACCACCCGCCGGTAGACGTCCTCTTCCGGCTTGCCGAGTTCGTGGTCACTCGAGAGAACGACGACCGCGACGTTGCCACCGTCGGCCTGTTTGAAGGCGCTCTTCATGAGCTCCGTGGACGCCAGGATCGGCGAATCCTTCGGCAGCAGATCCGGTGGCTTCTTCTGCGCCACCGTGAACAGCGGATCGATCAGAATGAACAACGCAGCCAGGAGGACGAGCCACGAGCCCAGAATCATCACGGGTCGCCGAACGACGAATCGACCTAACGATTCGAACGCCCCATGGACAGAGGCGCCACGGATGTCGGCGCGGCTGAACACCATGTGAGGTTACACCGCCCAGCAACCACCCGAGCTCGGTTACGTTGCTACAACCGCCACTGGCAGCAACGCAGGCGTGCCCGTCGTGCTGTAATCATGTGTGCTCGTGCCTGAATTCAAAGTAGCCCTTGAAAGCAGCGACAATTCGTACCTTTGGATGAATTCGACTCATGCCTGAGGTCGCAACGCCGAAGACCTTTGCGATCGCCGTGCACGGCACGCGCGGCGACGTGGAACCGTGTGCTGCCCTCGCCCTCGAGCTAACCCGCCGCGGCCATCGAGTACGGCTGGCAGTGCCACCGAATCTGGTCCGGTTCGTCGACGGTGTCGGACTGGGACCGGCCGCCACCTACGGCGTCGATTCGCAGAAGCAACTCGAGGCGGACATCTTCAAGGACTGGTGGAAACTGCAGAACCCGATGACGGTGTTGCGGCGCAGCCGCGACTACGTCACCGAGGGGTGGGCCGAGATGAGCACGACGTTGTCGACGCTCGCTGACGGCGCTGATCTGATCCTGACGGGCACGACCTACCAGGAAGTCGCGGCGAACGTTGCGGAGGCCGCAAACCTCCCCCTTGCCGCGCTGCACTACTTCCCCTGCCGCGAGAACGCCCAGGTGCTGCCCGTGCCGCTCCCCCGGCCGGTGCTGCACACCGGTTGGTCGACCGTTGAATGGGCGCACTGGAAGGTGTTGAGCCAGGCCGAGAATGCCCAGCGCGACGCGTTGGGTCTGCCGCGGGCCAGGGTGCGTGCCATTCGGCGCATCGTCGAGGGCGGTGCCCTGGAGATCCAGGCCTACGACGAGGTGTTCTTCCCCGGTCTCACCGAGGAGTGGCACGGGATTCGTCCGCTGGTGGGATCGCTGTCTCTGGAGCTGCCCACCCCGGGCGACGAGGAATTGCTCGCGTGGATGGCCGGCGGGACGCCACCGATCTACTTCGGCTTCGGCAGCATGCCGGTCGAGGATCCTGCCGCCGCCATCGAGATGATCACCGCCGTGTGCGCCGAACTCGGCGAGCGGGCGGTGATCAGCACCGGTGTGTGGGACGTGGCTGGCACTCCGGTCGCCGACCACGTCCGGCTCGTTGGCGCGGTCAACCATTCGAAGGTGTTCCCGGCCTGCCGGGCGGTCGTTCACCACGGCGGCGCGGGCACGGTGGCGGCCAGCGTGCGCTCGGGTGTGCCGACCGTCGTCCTCTGGGTGTCGGCCGATCAGCCGGTCTGGGCGGGCAAGGTGAACCGCCTCAAAGTGGGTGTGGCCCGGCGCTTCTCGAGTACCGACGCCCGCTCACTGACCAAGGCGCTGCGGACGGCTCTGACGCCCGAATACCAGGACCGTGCCCGTGAGGCGGCGACGCGAATGACGTCACCGACACATGCGGCGGCCAGGGCGGCCGACCTGTTGGAGGCTGCGGCCGACGCCGGCCGGCCTAGATGATGGTGCCCTTGAGCCCGAAGTCGCTCAGTGTGCGAACCGTCTTGTCGGCAAGCCAGTCACGGGTGTTCTCGGCGCCCACTTCGTAACCGACGACGTTGACCGAGACGTGACCGGCGATGCGTCCGGCTGCCACCACCAGCTGACCTCCGGCGCGCTCGAGGGCGGCACGTGTCACGCCCTGGTCGACGGGCCGGAACAGCATGTATTCGGCCTCGGTGCCGTCGACGCGGGACAGCGCGGGCGGCACGTCCCCGAGGTTGGAGCAGGACACCGGGAGGTCGCCGAATATGACGTCGGCCGTGCGCCGGACGGCGCGAATCGGCACGAACGGGGTGATCGGAAGGAGCGCGTGCTTGTCGTCGTGCCCGTCGCGCAGTGCCGAGAGTGCTTCTCGCACGGCCGCTCTGGCTGCCGTCAGGTTCGTGGTCGCCGAGCTGGGGTCGACCGTCGCCGAGGCGATCTGCATGGCATTGCCGCGGCGATCGTCGCGGCCGTCCCGATCGCTCAACGCGATCATCAGGGTGACGGCGCCGTCGGCCGGTCTGGCCCGGCCCATTCGGTCGCCGAGCACGGCGGCGATGCCCGCGAGAAGCGAATACCCCGTGCCGCCAAGGTCACTGGCACGGGCGTCCCAATCCCCCAGGTCCACCACGGCCGACACCGTGGGCAGCACCAGCGGACCGTCGGGGCCACCCGTCACCGCCAGCGGCCGGGACGCGGAGATCTCCTTGCGGCTGCGGTAGGCGTACTTCGCCGCGGTGACGACGGTGCGGCCCAGTTCGGGGAGGTCGCGACCCACCTGCCGAAGATCGGATGCCAGCGCCGCTCGCCGGGTCCGCGCGTGCGGCTCGCCGTAGCCGAAGTCGCGAGGGGCGTCGTCGATCGCGTCGGTCAGCGTGCTCACCGCAGCACCGTGATCCATGAGGCAGTGTGACGCCACCAGCGTGACCGCCGTCGTGCCGTCGGTCATCGGCAGCACCCCGAGATGCCATCCCGGCCCGTCGACCGGGTCGACACGCCGCTGGGACCGTTCGTCGAGCCAGGTTCCCAACTCCCCCGGCGCCCTCGCGTCGTCGACGTCGAGGGGGGCGGCGGGTCCGGTCGCGGCGACCCAGCGATGCCTGCCGAACGGCAGGATCGACGGCTCGATCAACCGTCCGGCAAACCCGAACCCGACGTTGCGGTGAAAGCGCCGCAACCGTTCCTCGTCCACGGGATGGGTGTACACCCAGACGTATTGGACCAACTGCGAGCGGTTGTCGTTCGCCTGCATCGACAGGAACGTCGCCTGGTCGATGTAGGCCAACCGCTCGGTCACACGATCACCGCGGTGAGTTCGAACTCCTCGAGGACGGCCGCCAACCGGTCCCGCAGCGCCTGCTTGGTGTTCTCGACGCCCGGTTGGTAGCCGACGACGGTGATCGTGACCTTGCCGTCCAATCGTCCGGACACGACCGTCAACAGTCCACTGCGTTCCTCGAGCACCCCGCGGGTGATGTGCTGGTCGATGCCCCGCAGCATCACCTGCTGCGCGGGCGCGCCGCCGGGGCTGGCGACCTGCACGGGCAGATCGCCGATGTTGGAGCTCGACACCGGTTGATCGGTGAACCCGAAGGCAAGGTCCGCCGTGTGCCGGACGGCGACCTTGGGGACGAACGGGTTGAGCGGCAGAAGGGCCAGCGCCTCGTCCGGCTTCTCCCGCATGACCTTGAGCGCCTCCCGCACCGCGGTGCGGGTGTCGGTCAGGTCCTTCGCGACGTGGGTCGGGTCGACGCGGACATAGGCCAGCTTGACCGCGTTGGCCCTGGTGTCCTCCAACGTGCGGTCGTTGATCGGGACGATCAGCCCCACCGTTCCGTCGGCGGCGAGCGCTCGGCCCTGGTGCACGGCCAGCCGCGCCGCGAGGCCTGCCTGCAGCGAATGCCCGTTTCCGCCAAGCGCTTCGGCGCGCGCATCCCACTGCGCCAAGTCGACGAACGCCGAGATGGCCGGCACGATCACCGTCTCGTCGGGACGGGCGACGACGGGCTTCTTCGGGCTCGGCGCGGCCGCCTTGGTCGCGCCCCGACGCTTCGCGTTGAGGAACTTGCCTGCCGCGACGAGTGTCCGACCGACCTCCGGCAGGTCGCTCAGCGTCTGACGGGCGTCGGCGGCGAGGGCCTGGCGCCGGGTTCGGGACTTGGGCAGCGGATAGCCCAGATCCCGCCGGGCTCCCATCACCGCCTCGAACACCGACAGGAAGGCCGCCCCACCGTCGCCTATGCAGTGCGATCCGACCAGGGTGACCGCCGTCGCCCCGTCGTCGAGCGGCTGCACGGCCATGTGCCAGGCAGGGCCGTGCTCTGGGTCGATCGGCAGCTGTGCCCGTTCGTCGATCCAGTCGCTGAGCTCGGCACGCGGTAGGGGTGTCGTCGCCACGTCGAGCGGTGCCGCGGGACCGAGTGCGGACACCCACCGGTGCCGCCCGAACGGCAGCACCGACGGCTCGATCAGCCGGCCCACCAGCCCGAATCCGAAGTCCTGGTGGAACCGTCGCAGCTCGTCCCAGTCCGGCGCATCGTCGTAGACCCACACCATCTGCATCGCCGCGGACTGCCCGGTGGCGCGCAGGCCGAGGAACAACGCCTGGTCGACGTAGTCGAGCAGGGGCTCGGCGGGTGGCCGAGTCTCCGCCTCAATCTCCGGCGACACCGTTGGTCAGCCCTTGGCCATCGGCAACATTGCTTCGCGGTCGCGAACGCTGTTGCGGCGCACTGCCTCCCCGTGCCGCACGTGAGCGCGGGCAGGTGCCACCACGGCGCCGTCGGCGACGCCGAGGTAGACCGCGGTCATCGCCGCCAGGTAGCGCTCGACGGATTCGCGGGCGATCGGGTTGTCCGGGAACGCCACGGTGACCGAGGTCTCCCGCTCGCCGCGGTTGACCCACAACCCGATCTGGTAGGCGGAGCGTGCGTCGCTGAAGACCCTGCCGTTCATCCGCTCCCACTCGGCGATGATGCTCGCCGACAGTGGGGGCAGGCCGGCGTCGAGGAACGAGACCATCGGCACGCCGGGAGTCGGCGGGCGCAGTCCCAGTTCGCCGTCGGCCAGTTCGAGCACGCGGTCGAACGGGATGGGCCCCAGCGGCATCCGGCTGTCGAACGAGCGTTGCGCCGCCCGTGCGGTGTCGCCGAAGTTCTTGGGGTCGACCGTCACCGAGACGGGAACCACACCCGTGAACCAACCCGTGGTCTGGAATTCCTCTGGCGTCGACCGGGTCGTGATCGGCGTGATCACGTGATAGTCCGTCGACCCCGTGAGCGCCTCCTGTGCCATTGCGGCGCAGGCGAAGACGCCGCCGATGAAACGGGCGCCCGCCGCGGTGCAGGCCGCCTCGAACCGCTCCGACTGCTGCTTGTCCAGCAACCGCACCGTCAGCAGATCGCCGGTCTTGGACCATGGCGGATCGCCGAGTGGGAACGGGAAGTGCGGAAGCGTGCCGTCGTTGCACTCGGCGAAGCGGATCCACTCCCGAACCTCGGGCGACTCCAGCGTGAGGTTGGACAACAGCTGCTGTTGCCGCACGCAGTACTCGTCGTAGCTGCCCGCCGTCGGCAGGGGAATCGGACCGGCACCGCTGACCAGGGCGGCGTACATCATGTGAATCTCCACCAGCACCAAACCCATGAACATCGCATCGGTGTGCACGTGGTCGATGCTGATGTAGAAGGTGAAGTGGTCGGCGCGCTGGATGATGCCGAACGAGAAGCAGTCCCACTGAAGCGGATTGGGTGTGGCGAGCACGTGCTCGCGCCACTCGGTCGCCGTCATCTCGCCGTACTTGGTCGGCACGAAGTTGACGTCGCGCGGGTTGTCGACGGTGTGCCGGACGATCTCTCCGCCGTCAGCGACCTCGAACCAGCTGTGGTAGGTGTCGTGGCGGCGCAGGTAGGCGTTGATGACGTGCGACATCGCCCGCAGGTCACACTGCCCCTGCATGTCCCACGCGGGAATGTTGAGCCGCGCCATGTCGGTGCCCTTGGAGATGTGGTCCAGATAGCCCCGAATGTGCTGTGCCTGCTGATAGCTCGGCGGCACTGCACTCACCGGCGCCTTGAGCACCTTGGCCCGACTTGCGGGCGAGGGGTGCCACGACACCACGTCACCGGATGTTCCAATCCAGTCGTGGATCGCCTTGATCGCAACCATCTATCTCTCCCCTGGTCCTGAAACTTCGGTGAGCGACGTCGTCGGCGCTGATTCGATGGTCATGGCGACACCGCAGGCACGGCGGAGTCGACGTCGAGGTCGATCGCGATCAACTCGCTGAGCCGTTCGGCAAGCCCGCGCACCGTCGTGACGTCGGTCGAGCCGATCCGCACGCCGGTCTCGGACTCCAGCCGAGTCCGCAACTCCAACGTGCCGAGGGAGTCGAGACCGTACTCCGACAGCGGTCGGTCAGCGTCGACCGAACGTCTAAGGATGAGGCTCATCTCTTCGGAAATCAAGCGTCGCACGCGAGCGGCCCACTCCTCGCGCGGCAACAGGCGCAACTCCTCGAGGAATTCGCTCGACCCCGAACGATCCTGTCCCATCGAGGCGAACGCCTCGGCGAACGGGCTGGTCTGCGCGAACGCGGTCAGCCAGGCCGCACCCGCGACCGGCGCGTACCCGCTGTACACCCGGGTGTGACGCATCAGGGTGTCGAAGGCATACGCACCGTCTTCGGGGGCGATGGCCATGCCGTCGTTGTCGGCCATGGCTTGGCCGGCGCCGATCTGGGCCCATGCACCCCACGCCACCACCTGTGCAGGCAGGTCCTGGGCGCGTCGCCACCGCGCGAAGGAGTCCAACCAGCTGTTGGCGGCCGCGTAGGCACCCTGCCCCGGCGAGCCCACCATGGCGGCGGCCGACGAGAAGCAGCAGAACCAGTCCAGCGGAGAGGTTGCGGTGGCTTCGTGAAGTCGCCACGCGCCCAATGCCTTCGGCGCCCAGTCCCGGTCGATCAGTTCGTCGGTGATGTTCCCGAGCGTGGCGTCCTCGATGACTGCCGCCGCGTGCAGCACACCGCGCAGCGGAATCCCGGTGGCGGTCGCCGCGGCGACCATGCGGGCGGCCGTCGTCGCATCGGACACGTCACCGAGTTCGACCTCGACCTCGGTGCCCGACTGACGGAGCCGCTCGATCACGCGCAGCGTCTCCGGCTTCGGCGCGGACCGGCCGTTGAGGATGATGCGCCCGCATCCGGACGCCGCCATCTTCTCGGCAAGGAACAGGCCGAGGCCGCCAAGTCCACCGGTGACGACGTACGCGCCGTCGGCACGGAACGCAGGCGCCCGCTCGGCGGGCACGACGGCGGCGAACTGACCGGTGCGCGGAACGTCGAGCACCAGCTTGCCGGTGTGCTCGGCAGCACCCATCGCGCGGATTGCGTTGGCGCCGTTGGCAAGCGGGTAGTGCGTGGTCTGCGGCGGCGGCAACGTCCCGTCGGCGATCTGCTGGTAGACGACCTCGAGGAGGCCGCGCAGCGTGTCGGGTGCGACGAGGGTCAGTAGCGCGAGGTCGACGGCGTAGAAGGACAGGTTCCTGCGGAACGGGAACAGCCCCATCTTGGTGTCGCCGTAGATGTCTCGCTTGCCGATCTCGACGAAGCGGCCACCGAAGGTCAGCAGCTCGAGACCGGCCCGCTGCGCGGCACCCGGCAGCGAGTTCAGCACGACGTCGACGCCGTAGCCGTCGGTGTCGCGCCGGATCTCGTCGGCGAACTTGGTGCTGCGCGAGTCGTAGACGTGCGCAACGCCCATGTCGTTGAGCATCTTTCGACGCTCAGGGCTGCCGGCGGTCGCGTAGATCTCCGCACCGGCGGCCTGGGCGATGGCCACCGCGGCTTGTCCCACTCCACCGGTGGCGGAGTGGATCAGCACCTTGTCGCCGGAGCTGATCCTGGCCAGGTTGTGCAGCGAGTACCACGCGGTGGCGTGCGCACTTGGCACGGCGGCGGCCGTGGCGTCCGGCAGGTCACCGGGGATGCGCACCGCGAGGTTCGCATCGCAAGTGACGAACGTGCACCACGCACCGGTGGCCGAGATGCCCGCGACGCGGTCGCCGATCTCGTGGTCCGTCACCCCGGCGCCGACGGCGGTGACGACACCGGCGAAGTCCGCACCCAGTTGGGGCATGCGTCCCTCGAACGACGGGTAGCGACCATAGGCGACCAGGACGTCGGCGAAGTTCAGGTTCGACGCGGAGACCGCCACTTCGATCTGGCCGGGCCCAGGTGCCGTCCGCTCGTAGCTGACCAGTTCGGCCGACTGAAGGTCTCCCGGCGTACGGATCTGCAGTCGCATCCCGTCACGGTCGGGGTGCACCACGGTGCTGTGACGCTCTTCGGGCTGCAGCGGCGTCACGTTGAGCCGGGCGGTGTAGTAGTGACCGTCGCGCCACGCCGTCTCGTCCTCGTCGGACAGCGAGAGCAGCTCGGCGCCGATCAGCCTGACGTCGGTGGCGTCGTCGACGTCGATCTGGGTGGGCCGCATCCGCGGCTGTTCCATCCCGATGACCCTGACGAGGCCACGCAGGCCGCCCTGGGCGAGGTTCGGAAGGTCGCCGGGGAGCACGGTCTGCGCACCCCTGGTGACGACGAACAGTCGCGGCGGCTCGCCTGCGACGTCCGGGAGCACCTTGGCGATGCGCACGAGGTGACGCACGTGGTCGGCTCCGTCGGCGACCACGTCGGCGTCGGCCGAGCGCGGATCCTGCACCACCACGACACCCGCGCTGGGGCGGGCGACGAGGGTCCGGCGCAGCAAGTCGGCGTTGGCGGCGGGATCGCCGTCGGCGCCCCACGTCATCGCGGTGACGTCGGCCTCGCCGGCCTTCAGCACGTCGGCCAGCTGGTGGGCGAGCATGTCGGACTCGTCGGAGGTGCTGATCAGCAGCCAGTGCCCGTGTCCGACCACGTCGGTGGCCGGCGTTTCCTGGCGCCGCCAGTCGATGGTCAGCAGCCGCTCGTTGAGCCGCTTGTGGCGCAGTCCCTGCTCGGAGACGCCCGTGCCGAGGCGAAGGCCTCCCACGGTCAGCAGCACGGCGCCGTGCTCGTCGAGCACCTCGACGTCGACCTCGACCGACCCGGCGCTGGCGTTGACCAGCTGCACGTAGCAGTAATGGGCGTTGCGCGTCGACGAGTGGACCCGCAGTCGCCGCACGCCCAACGGCAGCATCAACGTGCCGGTGTGGTCGGTGTGAAGATCGGGGTGCGCGCCGACGGCCTGGAAGCAGACGTCGAGGAGTGCGGGGTGAATCCCGTACGCGCCCTGCTGCGACCGGATGGAGCCGGGCAGCGCGACCGCGGCAAGCACGGAGCCGCCAGGACCCTGGGTCGTGTGAGCCGCCGTCAGGCCGCTGAACGCAGGCCCGTACTGGATGCCCCTGGCGTCGTACCAGTCGCGCATCTCGGCGCCGGTCAGCTCCACGGGGTGGTCGGCGAGCAGGGCGGCCACGTCGTAGGCGGCCTTCTCGGGTGCCTCGTCGACCGTCTGGAGCACCGCGGAGGCCCGTCGGACCTCCTGACCCTCGAGCCGGGTCGTCACCTGGAAGTCGGTGACGCCGTCCGAGGTGAGCGACGCCACGGCGGAGATCGGCGTGTGCCCCTCGAGCAGCAGCAGCTCCTCGAACACGAGGTCGCGTGCCTCCGACGCCTCACCGAGGACGGTGCGGGCCGCGGCGATCGCCATTTCGCAGTAGGCGGTGCCGGGTAGCGCCGCGACGCCGTGCACCTGATGGTCGGCGAGCCACGGCTGCGCGTCGGTGCCGACGTCGGACTGCCACACGTGGCGCTCCGGCTCTTCTGGCAGCCGGACGTGCGCGCCGAGCAGCGGATGGACGGCGAGGGTCGACGTGCCCTGCTCCTGCCCGTCCCTGGTGAGCATCAGACGCGGGTGGTTGAACGTCGGAAGGGGCGCGTCGACGAGCGCGCCGACCGGCCACAGGGCGGCGAAGTCGACCGCGGCGCCCGCACCGTGCAGGGCGGCCACGAAGCCGCGGAGCCCATGGGGAAGCTCCTGCTCGCGGCGGATGCTTGCGACGGCGGCGAGGCGGACGTCGAGGCTGCGTGCGTTCTGGTCCACCGCGTAGGTGAGCAGCGGGTGCGGCGAGAGTTCGCCGAACACGCGGTAGCCGTCTTCGAGGGCGGCCTGCACGGCGGCGGCGAAGCGGACCGCGTGGCGCAGGTTGTCGGCCCAGTAGTAGGCGTCGAAGTCGGCGGGGTCGCGGGGGTCGTACAGCGTCGACGAGTAGTACGGCACCGTCGGCTCGTTCGGCTCGATGTCCTGCAACGCCTCGGTCAGCTCGTCGAGGATCGGGTCGACCTGCGGGGAGTGCGAGGCCACGTCGACGGCGATTTCGCGGGCCATGATGCCGCGCGCTTCCCATTCGGCGGCCAGCTTGCGCACCGACTCCTTGGCGCCACCGACCACCGCGGACTGCGGGGAGGCCACGACCGAGAGCACGACGTCGTTGACGCCACGCGCCGCGAGTTCGGAGAGCACCTGCTGGGCGGGCAGCTCGACCGACGCCATGGCGCCGGACCCGTCGAGGGTGGCCATCAGGCGGGACCGGCGGCAGATGACCTTGACGCCGTCCTCCAGCGAGAGCGCTTCGGAGACGACGGCGGCGGCGACCTCACCCATCGAGTGGCCGATCACCGCGCCGGGCACGACGCCGTAGGACTTCATCGTGGCGGCCAACGCCACCTGGACGGCGAACACGGTGGGCTGCACGTTGTCCATGCCGGTCACGACGTCGTCCGAGGTCATGGCCTCGGTGACCGAGAACCCGGATTCGGCGGCGATCAGCGGTTCGATCTCTGCGACGGTCTTGGCGAACACCGGTTCGGAGGCGAGGAGGGCCGATCCCATGCCCGCCCACTGCGACCCATGCCCGGAGAACACCCAGACCGGGCCGCGGTCGCCCTTGCCGACCGCGGCTTCGTACGGGTCGTCACCGTCGGCGACGCGGCGGAGTTCGGCGACGAGCTCGGCTTGGTCGTTCGCGAGGACCACGGTGCGAACCGGTCGATGAGCGCGTCGGCGGGCGAGCGTGTACGCGAGGTCGGACAGGTCCGTCTGGGAACCCTCGTCGGTCTGGCTCTCGACCCAGTCGGCCAGCCTGCCTGCAGTGCGCCGCAGCTCCTCGGGCGTCGTGGCGGACAGCGGGAACAGCTTGGGTCCGGCCAGCTCGGGTGTCGTCGTCGAGTCGACGGTGCGGGTCGCCTGGGCGGCGGGGGCCTGCTCGAGGACGGCGTGCACGTTCGTTCCGGACAGGCCGTAGGACGACACGGCGGCGCGCCGCGGGTGGTCGCCCTCGACCGGCCACGGCGTTTCCTCGGTCGGGACGAAGAGATTGGACTCGATGCTGGCGATCTCGTCCGGCATCGCGGTGAAGTGCAGGTTCTTCGGCACCACGCCGTGCTGCAGCGACAGAATCGCCTTCATCAGCCCGACCGCGCCCGATGCGGACTGGCCGTGCCCGAAGTTGGTCTTCACCGATCCGAGCGCAACCGGCCCGGACTTGCCGTAGACGGCAGCCAGGCTGGCGAATTCGATCGGGTCGCCGACCGGCGTTCCGGTGCCGTGAGCCTCGACCATGCCGATGGTGGCGGCGTCGACGTGACCGGCCGCCAGGGCTGCCTCGTAGACCTTGGTCTGCGCGTCCCGCGACGGGGTGGCGATGTTGACGGTGTGACCGTCCTGGTTTGCCGCCGTTCCGCGGATGACTGCCAACACGTTGTCACCGTCGGCGAGCGCGTCGTCCAGGCGCTTGAGCATGAGCACTGCGGACGCCTCGCCAGAGACGAAGCCGTCGGCGTGCACGTCGAAGGCGTGGCAGGTACCGGTCGCGGACAACATGCCCTGCGCCGAGCCGGAGGACATCTTCCGGGGCTCCAACATGATGGAGACGCCGCCGGCGAGTGCCATGTCGCTCTCGCCGTCGTCCAGGCTGCGGCACGCCATGTGCACGGCGAGCAGGCTCGACGAGCAGGCGGAGTCGACCGTGAAGGCGGGACCGTGCACGCCGAGGTGGTACGCGATGCGCCCCGAGGCCAAGCTGAAGTTGCTTCCGGTGAACCCGTACGGGCCCTCGACGGCGTTGGCGTCGGCTGCGAGCAGCTGATAGTCCTGGTGGGTCATCCCCATGAAGACGCCCGTGAGGGAGCTCGCGAGGGTGGCGGGGTCGATGCCTGCGTGTTCGACGGCTTCCCACGCGGTCTCCAGAAGGAGGCGCTGCTGGGGGTCGATGGCGATGGCTTCGCGCTCGTTGATGTTGAAGAAGTCGGCGTCGAATCCGGCGACGTCGTCGATGAACGCGCCCCACTTGGAGACGGACCGTCCTGGCACGCCGGGCTCCGGGTCGAAGTACTCCTCGGCGTCCCAGCGATCCAGCGGTACCGTCGTCACCGCGTTGACGCCGCGCAACAACGCAGCCCACAGACCCGCGGGCGAGTCGATGCCGCCGGGAAGTCGGCACCCCATGCCGATCACGGCGACTGGGGAGACCGGTGTCTCTGCCACTTACTTCACCCTCTCAAACGAACGAACCAAGGCTCCCGACCCGGCTGTGCTGCACGAAGACGTCGGCCCTCCGGCGCTATGGATCAGCTGTGTGTCCTTTCCATTCGCGCCTGGAGTTGAGTATTGGCAAGGAGTTCCGGACCAGCAAACCGAACTTTAAGTACGAACCATTAGTACGAAAATTTCGGCAAATCCGTTACCGCCCTTTCCACTTCAACATTCTTCGGTCGGGACACTACACCGACAGCTACCTATTCGTCCCAACAACCTCGTTTAGGCGCATACGCTGCGGAAACGTCAAAAATTGACGCCACCGTTCGTTTTTAGCGATGGCCCGCGGACAGCTTCTGCGTTTCGCTGGTCGCATTTCCAGCAAACAAGTCAGGATCACAGCACATATTCGACCATCATTGTTGTCAGAATTCCCCCGGGAGTATTACCAAGGCAAGTGAA
Organism: Mycobacterium sp. Root135; assembly: GCF_001426545.1. Lineage (GTDB taxonomy): Bacteria > Actinomycetota > Actinomycetes > Mycobacteriales > Mycobacteriaceae > Mycobacterium. The sequence goes on from NZ_LMEZ01000001.1 coordinate 695,111, forward strand.
TGTCTTCGACCTCAGCATCAACGCAGCTTATCGAGAATCTTCCGCGGTCTCAACGCGAGGCTCGGGCGACAGTACGGGCGGCCTTCTCGACTGATGGGAACGCTCGTCCGGGCGTATCGGCTCGACACTGGCAACATCCGATCCGATAACGACAGGGGCACCTACTGTCACTCTGGCAACATTACCGCGCTTATACCTCGAAAACGGGACGGTTTCGAGCGCCAGTCGGCCCGCTTCTGCCGAAACAAGCTGTCCCACAACGTGATCGACCAGACAACGGGCATTGTCAGCACCTTGGGCCCAGTCGCGGGCTGGGCGAAAATTAGTGAACAAATACATGCCCCGACGGAGTTACACCGCCGTGGAGAGCCCGGAGAATGAAGCGCCAAGCTTCGTAACGGCGTTGAACCCGTCCTTGCGAGCCAGGAAAACACCTCGCCTGATCAAAGCGGCGGTAGCCACGAACCCCGCCTGGTCGCTCACGACCAGCGGGGTCAACAGCCTATTGTGCACGAAACCAAAGGCCAGACCGCTGCGCGGGTCGGCCCAGCCCAGCGATCCACCCAGGCCGACGTGGCCGAAACCAGGCAGGACGCTCCCCAGCGGTAGGCCGTGATACCCGAGGTGAAACGACAGCGGCATGATGAGCCCGCCGTCGAGATGCAGGCTCGGCGGGGCGCTGAGCTTGGCCACCAGCTCGGCCGAAAGGAACTGGGCGCCGTCGACGTGTCCACCGTGCGCGATGGCCCCGTACATCCGTGCGAGTGCTCTTGCGGTCGCCACGCCGTTTGCTGCTGGCAACTCCGCGTCGAGCAACGACATGTCGCCCTGCACAGTCGACTTCATCCCTGGGAAGTACATCGACCCCAGGCCGCCGGAGAACGGCAGCGCGGCGAGGCGCGGCATCACCTGGTTGACGATCGGATTCTGAAACCTGCTCTGCGGCCCGATGATCCGAGCTGGTTGAGTCGGCGCGTCGGCCGGCGGCCTGCCGAGGTGAATGCCGTCGACGTCCAGCGGCCCGGCTAGCTCCGAGCGAAACAGCTCCCGCATCCCGCGGCCGGTGACCGCACGGGCCAAGCCGGACAACAACCAGCCGTAGGTCAACGCGTGATACGACGGCTTGCCCTTCAGCCACCCCATCGGGGCCGCGGCCATCCGCTCCTCCATCAGCAGATGATCCATCAGGTCCGCCCCGCTAGCCCCGTTGAGCTGCGACAACCCGGCGCGATGCCGCATCAGCTCGCGCACCGTGACCCCGCCCTTGCCGTTCGCGCCGAAGGCAGGCCAGTAGTCCGCGACGGGGGCGTCGTAGTCCACGAGGCCGCGGTCGGCGAGCCGGTGGATGACCGTGGAGGCCATGCCCTTGGTCGCCGAGAACACCATCGCACCGGTGTCGGCGGTCCACGGCCTGGTGCCCCGCCGGTCGGCCCATCCGGTCCACACGTCGACGACGGGTTGGCCGTCGAGATACACGCTCAGCGCACCACCGCCGAACCGTTTGCCCGGGAAGAGCTGGGCGAAGGCCCGGACCGCGCAGGCAAAACTGGGATCCGCCTCACCACGGACGTTGTGCGGAAGCGCTACGCCGCGCCGACCGCCTATGGCCTGAATCACAATGATCGAAATTACCGGTAACTCGGCAAACTCTGCGGCGCTTTACCGATCCGTTGCCGATTCGCGCAGTCTTGCTCCACCTGAGGTCAGTAGACGAGCTTCAGGATCTCCTGGGCAGCCAGCGCCGGGGTCAGCAGGCCGTCGCGAACCCGTTGCTCGACGTCGACTCGGATGGCCTTGACCCCCGCATTGGAGGACACCTTGTCCAGGACCGCGTCGCGGACCATCGACCACATCCACTCGACCTGCTGACGACTTCGGCGGGCGTCGAACTCCCCCGCCTCGGTGAGTACCCGGCGATGCTCGAGCACCGTCGTCCAGAGCTCGGTCAGACCGGTGCCCTCCAGCGCACTTGCCGTGAGCACCGGTGGGCGCCACAGGGTCTCGCGCGGATAGAGCAGTCGGATGGCTCCGCTGAGCTCTCGGGCGGCGGCCTTGGCCTCGGTGGCGTGTCGGCCGTCCGCCTTGTTGACCACGACGACGTCGGCGAGTTCCAGCACGCCCTTCTTGATGCCTTGCAGCTGGTCACCGGTGCGCGCCAGGGTCAGGAAGACGAAGGTGTCGACCATGTTGGCGACCGTCACCTCCGACTGGCCGACGCCGACCGTCTCGACCAGGACGACGTCGTACCCAGCGGCTTCCAGCAGCACGATCGTCTCCCTGGTGGCCTTGGCGACGCCGCCAAGGGTGCCCGAGGTCGGCGACGGCCGGATGTAGGCGTCGGGATGGACGGCGAGCCGGGCCATTCGCGTCTTGTCGCCGAGGATGGATCCGCCCGTCCTCGTCGACGACGGGTCGACCGCGAGTACCGCCACGCGATGGCCCTGCTCGATGAGGGACATGCCGAGCGCCTCGATGATGGTCGACTTCCCCACCCCTGGCACGCCGGTGATGCCGACGCGGAGGGTGGGGCCGGCGGAGGGCTGGGGGTACCTCCCGCTTGCGGGGGACAGCTCCATCAGCAGCCGCTGAGCGTTCTCGCGATGGTCGACCCTGGTCGACTCGACGAGTGTGATCGCCCGCGGCAGCGCGGATCGATCCCCGCCGCGAATGGCTGAAGCTAGCTCCGACGGGTCCATTTAGGGGAGGCTGTATCCCAGCCGCTCGGCGAGCTTCTCCAACAGGCCGATCGCGGCGTCGGCGATGACGGTGCCCGGCGGGAAGATGGCCGTGGCGCCCGCGGCGTACAGCTCCTCGAAGTCGCCGGGCGGAATCACCCCGCCGACCACGACCATGATGTCGGGCCTGCCCGCTGCGGCGAGGGCGTCGCGAAGCGCGGGGACCAACGTGAGATGGCCGGCGGCCAAGGAGGACACCCCGACGACGTGCACGTCGTTGTCGACTGCCTGACGGGCAACCTCGTCGGGAGTCGAGAACAACGACCCGACGTCGACGTCGAAGCCGATGTCGGCAAACGCCGTCGCGATCACCTTCTGGCCGCGGTCGTGGCCGTCCTGTCCCATCTTGGCGACCAGAATGCGCGGTCGTCGGCCGTCGGCCTCGGCGAACTTCTCCACCAATTCCGTCGCCGCTTGGACGTTTCGCACGTTCGCACCCTTCCCCACCTCGTCACGGTAGACACCGGCGATGGTGCGAATCTCTGCCTGATGGCGACCGTAGACCTTCTCCAACGCGTCGGAGATCTCCCCGACGGTGGCCATGGCCCGCGCAGCGGCGATGGCCAACGCCATCAGGTTGTTGCCGAGACCGTCAGCGCCCGAAATGCCGGAAGCCTCTGCGGCGCGGGTCAACTCGGCCAGTGCCGCCTGGGTGACCGCTTCGTCCCGATCGGCGCGAAGCTGTTCGAGCTTGGCGATCTGCTCGGCACGTACACGGCTGTTCTCGACCTTGAGGACCTCGACCTCCTGATCGGAGTCGACCTGATACTTGTTGATGCCGATGACCGTCTGTGCCCCGGAGTCGATGCGGGCCTGCGTGCGCGCGGCCGCCTCCTCGATGCGAAGCTTCGGGATTCCCTCGCCGATCGCCTGGGCCATGCCCCCGTGCTCGGCGACCTCGGCGATGTGGGCGCGGGCCTTTTCGGCCAGCTGATGGGTCAGCCACTCCACGTAGTACGAGCCGCCCCACGGGTCGATCGGCCTGGTGGTACCGGACTCCTGCTGCAGCAGGAGCTGCGTGTTGCGGGCGATGCGCGCGGAGAAGTCGGTCGGCAGTGCGAGCGCCTCGTCGAGTGCGTTGGTGTGCAGTGACTGGGTGTGTCCCTGGGTGGCTGCCATCGCCTCGATGCAGGTGCGGGCGACGTTGTTGAACGGGTCCTGAGCCGTCAACGACCACCCCGAGGTCTGCGAGTGCGTGCGCAGTGACAGCGACTTGTCGTTCTTGGGGTCGAACTGGGCGACGAGTTCACTCCACAGCAGTCGGCCGGCGCGGAGCTTCGCCACCTCCATGAAGAAGTTCATCCCGATGCCCCAGAAGAAGGACAGCCGCGGCGCGAACTTGTCGATGTCGAGACCGGCGTCCAACCCCGCCTTGATGTACTCGACGCCGTCGGCGAGGGTGTAGGCGAGCTCCAGGTCGGCCGTCGCTCCGGCCTCCTGAATGTGATACCCCGAGATCGAGATCGAGTTGTACTTCGGCATCTTGACGCTGGTGTATCCGAAGATGTCGGAGATGATCCGCATCGAGGCCTTCGGCGGATAGATGTAGGTGTTGCGGACCATGAACTCCTTGAGGATGTCGTTCTGGATGGTCCCCGCCAACTTCTCCGGCGGCACGCCCTGCTCCTCGGCGGCGGCCACGTACAGCGCCAGAATCGGCAGCACGGCGCCGTTCATCGTCATCGACACCGAGACGGTCGACAGGTCGATGCCGTCGAAGAGCTGCCGCATGTCGAGGATGGAGTCGATGGCCACTCCGGCCATGCCGACGTCGCCTGCCACCCGGGGATGATCGGAGTCGTAGCCGCGGTGGGTCGCCAGGTCGAATGCCACCGACAGACCCTTCTGACCGGCGGCGAGGTTGCGGCGGTAGAACGCGTTCGACTCTGCGGCAGTGGAGAATCCGGCGTACTGCCTGATGGTCCAGGGCTGGTTGACGTACATCGTCGGGTACGGGCCACGCACGAATGGCGGTGCGCCGGGGAAGCTTTCGAGTGGATACCCGGCCTCGACGACCGCGTCCCGATCGGCGGCGACGTAGACCGGCTTGACGTCGACTCCCTCCGGCGTCGGCCAGTCGAGTTGATCGGCGGTGTAGCCGTGCGCGGTGGCCGCGGCGGCCACCAGCTCGTCGACGTCCGTCGGCGTCGCGGTGGCCGGCGCGTCGTCGCCGTACAGCGGGACGTCGGCGAAGTTGACGATCCTTGGCTCCAAAGCCGTCATGTCAGGCCCCCAATCGGGTGAGCAGCGTCGACAGCGCGTCGATCGCGTCGATCTTGGCGGTGAGGTACTCGTCGGGCTTGTCGGCCGACTCCGAGACGGCCTTGGCAGGTCCGGCCAGGTAGACGTGGGAGACGCCGGCGGCGCGCGCGGCGCGCACCACCTCGGATGCCTCGCCCGCGTAGCGCGCGTCGGTTCCGCAGATCACGACGGCGGCCGGGTTTCCGGCGCCGGTCACGGCTTGGGCGACGCCCGCCGCGCTGACCGTCCCGGGGTTGACGGTCTCGACTCCCCCGGACGCCAGCAGGTTGGCGGCGAAGGAGGTGCGGACGTTGTGTTCGGCGAGTGGCCCCACCGGCAGAAGCAACGCCTTCGGTCGCGCGCCACTAGCGGCGAGAAATGCGTCCGAGCGGTCGCGAAGGGCTTCGAAACCAGCCGCGTACCGGGCCACCGACGAGGTCGAATCCGATGCTGCGAGTGGCGCTTCGGTGAGGTTGGGGTACTCGTTGACCCCGGTGAGCGCGGTGCGGCGATGCGCAACGTCGTCGCTGCGCGTCGCGCGGACGTCGGCGATCTGGGCGGCGACGTGGTCGCGGGCCTCGACGAATCCGCCTCTGGCCTCGACCTCCTGGAAGTGCCGCCAGGCTTCCTCGGTGAGCTGGCGCGTCAGGTCCTCGACGAACCAGGATCCGCCTGCCGGGTCGAGGACACGCCCCAGATGTGACTCCTCCAACAGCAAGAGTTGGGTGTTGCGCGCCATCCGGCGCGCGAAAGTTCTTGCCACGCCTGGCAATCCGCCCGGTATGGAGCTGTCGAACTCGTACACCTGGACGGTGTCCGCGCCGCCCACCCCAGCACCGAAGGCGCCGAGCGTGGTGCGCAGCATGTTCACCCAGGGGTCGCGTTGCGCCATCATGGCCCGTGAGGTGACGGCGTGGATCGTCGCCGCGCCCGCCTCGGGATGGCCGACGACCTGGGCGACCCTCGCCCAAAGTTGGCGGGCCGCCCGCATCTTGGCAATGGTCATGAACTGGTCGTCGTCGGCGCCGTAGCGGAACGAGATTTGCGCGAGTGCATCCGGTGCGGCGATGCCGCCGTCGCAGAGCAATCGCAGGTACGCGACCCCGGCCGCGACGGCGCCGGCGAGTTCCCACGAGGCGCTGGCGCCGAGATCATGAAGGGCTGCCCCGTCGACGGTCACGGCTCGTACCCCGCCGGCGAACCCGGTCAGCTTTGCGGCGGTCGTGACGACCTCGTCGACGGTCGGGGCGCTGCGGTCCCCGAGTGCCGAGGTCAACGGATCGGCCCCGAGGTCGACCGACAGGCTTCGGCGCTTGTCGTCGTCGAAGTTGGACACCAGTGCCAGAACGGCGTCGGCGGCCGCGACGTAGTCCGCGCCGGATTCCAGGATCACGGGCACCAGTTCGAGGAACACCCCCTCGAGCAGCCGGTCGAGCTCGGCCACCGCAACACCAGTGTCTGAGCTTCCCCCCGTCGCTTCGCTCGCCTGGCCAACCCGCAGTACCAGCGCGCTCACCCCGTCGGTGAGTGCGCCGAGTACCGCGTCGTTGCCGTCCGAGACCGCCGGTTGCCCGGCGAGCGGGAACGACTCGGCCACCTTCCACCCCGACTTGACGTCACGAAGCGCGTCGCCGCCGCGCACGTATGGCCACCGACCTGGCAACGACGGCTCGGGGTGCTCGTCGAGGACGGTGTAGAGCGGGCGGATGGGGAAGCCTTCGTACGTCGGCGAATCCAGGAGTCGTTCCGGTTCGGCGCCCAGGTCGGCGGGATCCTTCCGGGTGCTCTTGGCAAGAACGCCGGCGACGGCAGCGCGCCATTGGTCGCGGTCCGACTCAGCCACGCTGAGATTCGAACTGGACACCTGTTCGGACACTGTTGACTCCCCTGTCATCGACCTTGATGCAGCGTGTGACTTGACAACTGTCCAACAGGCTAAATGATCGCTGTCACGCCGCGAACCGGCAGGCTCGACGCTACTGACGGGTAGCTCGGCTGCGCCGACTCGTGAGACGGTCCGCCGACCCGTAGTCTCGGTAGACGTGAAGGGGATACTCAGCACGTTGGGTGCGGTGCGGGGCGCAATCGCGTCGACCGCGGCCCAGGTTCCCCGCCGCAAGTTGGTGGTCACCGTGGCCGCCGTTGTGATTCTCGTCGCAGTGGCCTATCTGGTGCCGCTGCCCACCGCGGTGCAGATGCGCGACTGGGCCACCTCGGCTGGTCCCTGGTTCCCCCTGGTGTTCTTCCTCGCCCACGTGGTGGTGACGATCTTCCCGTTCCCGCGCACCGCGTTCACGCTCTCGGCGGGCCTGTTGTTCGGCCCGCTGCTCGGCGTGTCACTCGCCGTGGTGGCATCCACGATCAGCGCCGTCGTCGCGCTGCTTCTCGTGCGGGCCGCCGGACTTCAGCTCAACCGTTTGGTGTCGCATCCTCGGGTGGAGATGGTCGACGCGCGGCTGCGGCAGCGCGGGTGGCCGACCGTGCTGTCCATGCGCATGATCCCCGCGGTGCCGTTCTCGGTGCTCAACTACGCCGCCGGCGCGTCTGCCGTCCGACCCGTACCGTTCGCGATCGCGTCCTTCGTGGGCCTGTTGCCGGGCACGGCGGCGATCGTGATCCTCGGCGACGCGCTCACCGGAAACGTCAGCCCGCTGCTCTTCCTCATCTCGCTTGCCACCGCCAGCCTCGGCGTGGCCGGACTGGTCTACGAGATCCGCAGCCACCGTCGCCAGAACCGGCAGGCCGACCCCGTGCCTAGCGCCGGGACTCCGGCCCCCTGACGGTCATCGCCCCGAACAACCCGAGGAACGACGTCGCCGCGACCAGCCCGGGACTCCAGTCCTTTGCCTTGACGTGAAACGCCACCGCCAACACGAAGTACACGGTCAACATGAACGTGGTCAGTCTGGCCAGCCGCGGAAACCGGTACACCGACAGCAGGCCGACCGCCGACGCGGCCTTGACCACCGGAATCACCGGCCGCAGTTCCTCGGCCAGCCCGACGTCGTCGAACGCCTTCTTGATCGGCGGAACCATCACGGCGCATGCCACGGCGTCGCCTGCTTGCATCGCAGCGAGCACCGCATAGGTCCTCGGCGACGTCAGCGAGCTCATTGGTCCGGGTTCCCGTGGCGCGACGCCGGCGGCTGCGAGTAGTCGGTGGCCGGCGGTTGAGCCTGCTGCGACAGCGGTGCGTACTGCCGCGGCCCGTCGAGAGCCCCTGGGTCCGGGACGCGCGCCTCGGCCACCGCCTGGGCCACCGCCTGGGCGATCTCGGGGTCGGACTTAGTGTTGAACCACTCCGCCACCTCTGCCGAATCGTCCTCGGGCTTGGGCAGATCGGCCTCCACCGGCGACGGCGTGTACCGGAACACCCCGTCCTCGCCGGGCGCGCCGAGCATCTTGGTGAATCCCTGCAGTGCCGCCCCGAAGTCACTCGGCACGATCCAGACCTTGCTGGCCTGGCCGTTGGCCATCAGCGGCAACTTCTCCAGGTACTGGTAGGCCAGCATCTCGGGGGTCGGCCTGCCGGCCTTGATCGCGGCGAACGTCTTCTCGATCGCCTTCGCCTGGCCCTGCGCCTGCAGGTAGGACGCGGCGCGCTCACCCTGGGCGCGCAGCATTCGGGACTGCCGGTCCGCCTCGGCCGCGAGGATCGCCGCCTGCTTGGCGCCCTCGGCGGAGAGGATCTGCGCCTGCTTCTGTCCTTCGGCCTGCATGATCGACGCCGCGCGGTTGCCTTCGGCGGTCAGGATCATGGCGCGCTTCTCACGGTCGGCGCGCATCTGCTTCTCCATCGAGTCCTGGATCGACGGCGGTGGGTCGATGCTGCGGAGCTCGACGCGGGCCACGCGCAGCCCCCACCGGCCGGTCGCCTCGTCGAGCACTCCGCGGAGCTGGCCGTTGATCTGGTCGCGGGAGGTCAGCGCCTGCTCCAAGGTCATGCCGCCGACCACGTTGCGCAGGGTGGTGGTGGTCAACTGCTCGACGCCGACGATGTAGTTGCTGATCGCGTAGACGGCGGCCTGAGGCTCGGTGACCTGGAAGTAGACGACGGTGTCGATGTTGACGGTCAGGTTGTCCTCGGTGATCACCGGCTGCGGCGGAAAAGACACCACGCGCTCCCGGAGGTCGACCCTGGCGCGGATCTTGTCGATGAACGGCAGCAGCAACGTCAGCTGCCCGGACACGGTCTTGCTGTAGCGACCGAGGCGTTCGATCACGGCGGCCTCGGCCTGCGGGATCACCTTCACCGACTTCGCCACGACGATGATCGCGAAGATCACCAGCACAGCCGCCACGATCAGCCCGAAGAAAGCACCATCCATTTGCCGTTCCTCCCTAGGTTCAGATGCCCCTGAAGACGACTGCGGTCGCACCGTCGATGCGCACCACCGTCACGTGGTCACCCGGTTCGTACACTTCGTCGTCGTTGAGCGGCCGAGCGGTCCAGACCTGCCCGTCGAGCTTCACCTGGCCCTCGTGGCGCCCGACCCTGTCGAGCACCAGCGCACCCTTGCCCTCGAGCGCCTTCATCGGCTCGGGGAGCCCGGTTCCCGCGGCGAACCGCCGTCGCAACGCAGGCCGGACCGCGACCAAGAGCAGGAGCGACACGGCCGCGAACACCACGCCGTCGACCCAGACCGGCCCGCCGAACACCGCGCTGGCACCTGCGGCCGACAACGCTCCGCCACTGAGCATCAGCAGGAACAGATCCCCGGTCAGGGCCTCCGCACCGGCGAGCGCCAGCGCCGCGACCAGCCAGATCAACGCGCCCATGTTCACAGCCTACTGGCAATCTCACTCGCGAAGCCGTCGACGACTACACTCCGTGGATCATGTGGTGCCCCAGTGTTTCTCTCGCGGTGTGGGCCAACGCCTGGCTTGCCGGCGTCGCCGCGCCCGACGACGTCTTGGATGCGTTGTCACTATGGGCGCCAAGGCATTCCGCGACCGCCTACGATTCGGCCGCGGCCGATCGCACCGGGTTGCCGTGGCCCGATCTCACCGATGCGGGCGCGGTCTCGCTGCTGCAAACGTTGCGCACGGCGGCCGGTCCGCCCACCGGGGAAACCGCGATGGCCGTGGCGCTGCCGGTTCCCGGCGACGTCCGTGGGCTTCCCGCAGGCACCCAGTTCACCGCCGACGCCATCTCGGAGGGTGAGGCGCTGATCGTGTCCCACGGGACGGCCAGCGCGGTCGGACTGGTGCCCGAGTTCGCCTACGACGAGGACGATCCCGACTTCGACCACACCGACGACGAATCCACCGACCACTATCCCGAGCCGATCGCGTTGGCTTGGACGGTGTACTCGATGCCGGAGGTGCCGCTACGCGAACACCTCGACCTGGGGCACGAAGAATACGAACTGCGTTCCGCCGTGCGTTCGGCCGCCGACGCCCTGGTGACGCTGCGGGCCGGGATGACCTCCGCCGACGTCGCCGACCCGCGCGGGCTCGTCGAGCAGGTGCTCGAGTCGGCCCGGCTGCACCGAGCCCCCGATCACGCCCCGGAGCGGGCTCTTCGCGTGTTGGAGAACGCCGCCCACGTCGACGCCATCATCACCGTCAGCTCGGGACTGATGCCGATCGGACTGCAGTCGTCCTCGGAGATGCAGATCGCCAACGACGCACTGCGTCCGCTCGTCGGCGTGGTGCGCTCGGCGCGGATGGCCGCCGTCAGCGCGATTCTGCAGTCGGCCTGGCGTCGCTAGAGCAGTTGGGCGTACACAGCGACCCGTTGACGCTGGCCCCGTATCCGGGCACTCCTCCTCCGCCAACCCTGGCCGGCTCGCGACCGGTCAGAACTTCGTCGACGAGGTCGAGGGCGAGCCGGGCGTAGCGCGTCTGCGCATTCGGCGTGGTGGCCCTGGCCAAGGCGACCCCCGCGGCGTCCGCCTGCTCCTTGAGCTCGTTGTCGAGATCCCACACCACCTCGATGTGGTCGGCGACGAAACCGATGGGGCAGACGACGATCGCGCGGGTACCCGCCTCGGCCAACGCGGTGAGGTGATCGCCGATGTCGGGCTCCAGCCACGGCACCTGAGGCGGACCGGATCGCGACTGCCACACCTGGTCGTAGTCGGCGTATCCCGCGGCGGCGGCGACCAAGCCGGCGGCATACGCGACCTGCCTGGCGTAGAGGTCCTGGCCGCACCGCGACGCCGCGCGCAACGGAATCGAGTGCGCGGTGAAGACCAGGCGCGCGTCGGCGCGGAGCTCCTCGGGAAGGGTCGCGGCGGCCTCGGTGATCCCGTCGGCGAACATCTCGACCAGCAACGGATGGTCGAAGTACTGCCGCAGCTTGACCAGTTCGGGTGCGTCGGACCCGACCGCGGCCCTGGCCCGAAACACGTCCTCCTGATACTGGGTGCACCCCGAGTACCCGCCCCACGCCGAGGTGGTGAACACCGCCGCCCGGCGGACGCCGTCGTCGCGCATCGCGGCGACGGTGTCCTCGACGAACGGGTTCCAGTTGCGGTTGCCGAAGTACACCGGCATCCGTTGGTCGCGGTCGGCCAGCTCCCGCTCGATCTGCTCGATCAGCGCCCGGTTGATGCCGTTGATCGGTGAGACACCGCCGAAGTGCAGGTAGTGCTCGGCGACCGCGTCCAGCCGGGCCGGCGGGATGTTGCGACCGCGGGTCACGTTCTCCAGGAACGGACGTACCTGCTCGGGCCCCTCGGGACCACCGAAGGACAACAGCAGCAGGGCGTCAAATGCCATCAGAGCAACTGGGTACTGGCGCCGCCGTCGGCGTAGACGATCGTGCCGGTGGTGGCGGGCAGCCAGTCGGAGATCAACGCGCACACCGTCTTTGCGACCGGCGTCGGATCCTTCATGTTCCAACCGAGGGGCGCACGCTGATCCCAGCCCTCTTCGAGCAGCTTGATCTGGTCACCGGCCGACTCGCCGAGCGCACCGCCGACGATGGCGCTCATCGCCAGCGTCCGGATCGGCCCTGCGGCAACGAGATTGGAGCGGACGCCGTACTGGCCGGCCTCGCGCGCCACGAAGCGGTTGACCGACTCCAGTGCGCTCTTGGCGACCGTCATCCAGTTGTACGCGGGCATTGCGCGGGTCGGGTCGAAGTCCATGCCGACGATGCCGCCGCCCGGGTTCATGATGGGCAGCAGCGCCTTGGCAAGTGCGGCATAGGAGTACGCGGAGATGTGGATGCCCTTGGCGACGTCCTCGTAAGGCGCGTCGAAGAACGGGTTGATTCCCATTCCGGTCTGAGGCATGAAGCCGATCGAGTGCACGACGCCGTCGAGCTTGTTGCCCTCGCCGATGACCTCGGTGACCCGCTCCCCCAGGCTCGCGAGGTGCTCGGAGTTCTGCACGTCCAGCTCGAGAAGCGGTGCCGGGTTGGGCAACCGGTCGGCGATGCGCTGGATCAGCTTCATCCGGTCGAAGCCCGTCAGCACCAGCTCGGCGCCGGCCTCCTGGGCGACCTTCGCGATGTGGAACGCGATGGACGAGTCGGTGATGATCCCCGTGACGAGGATGCGCTTGCCTTCGAGAAACCCTGCCATGTGAAAGTCCTTACTGTTCAACGACGTCGACGAAAGAGAATTAGTGGCCCATGCCCATGCCGCCGTCGACCGGGATGACGGCACCGGCGATGTAGCCGGCGTCCTCGGAGGCCAGGAAGCTGACCGCGCCCGCGACGTCTTCGGCGGTGCCGACGCGCTTGGCGGGAATGAAGTCCAGTGCGCCGGCCTGGATGCGCTCGTCGAGTGCACGCGTCATCTCGGTGTCGATGTATCCGGGGGCCACCACGTTTGCGGTGACGCCGGCCTTGGCCAGCTCCCGGGAGATCGACCGGGCCATGCCGATCAGGCCGGCCTTCGCGGCGGCGTAGTTGGCCTGGTTGCCGATCCCCCACATGCCCGACACCGAGCCGATGTAGATGATGCGGCCAAAACGCTTGCGCTGCATGCTGCGCGAGGCCCGCTGAGTCACCCGGAACGCCCCGGTGAGATTCGCGTTGATGACTTCCTGGAAGCGGTCCTCGGTCATCCGCATCAGGAAGGCGTCCTTCGAGATGCCGGCGTTGGACACCAGCACCTCGACCGGACCCTGGTGCTCCTCGACCTCGGTGAAGGCGCGGTCGACGGCGGCGTTGTCCGTCACGTCGCACTCGACGCCGAACAATCCTTCGGGCGCACCGGATCCGCGGTGCGTCACGGCCACCTTGTGTCCGTCGGCGGCCAGCCTCTGGGCGATAGCGAGACCGATGCCTCGGTTACCGCCGGTGACCAGGACGGAGCGGGAAACGAACTCAGGCATTCATTGCTCCTCGCGTGCACGGCATGACGCCCAACCTATCGCCTCACCCGACGGTGGCCGAAATCGGCCGCGGGCCTCACCCCGGCAGACGACGGTTGATCAGCAACGCGGCCAACGCGGCCAACGCGAGCACCAGCGAACCCAGCCGCAGCCATCCCACGCTGGCGTCGCCCTTGACGGTCTCGTAGCCGATCTGGTCCTGCAGCGAGGTGAACACCGCCTTGAGCTGCTCCAGGCTCGACGCCGTATAGGCGTTTCCGCCAGACAGATCGGCGATCTTGCGCAGCATCTCGTCGTCGACCGGCACGGGCTGGCGTTGGTCCTGAATCTCGACGTAGCCGTACTTCGTGCCGAAGGACACCGTGGAGATCGGCACGCCTTGGTCGTCGGCCGTGCGGGCAGCGGTGTACGCGCCCTTGGGATTGTCCGGATTCGACGGCACCGTCTCCTTGCCGTCGGACATCAGCACGATGCGCGCAGGAGGCGGCTCGTCTCCGCCGCCGATGACGGCGCCGACGGTGGCGATCGCCTGCAGCGCGGTGAAGATGCCCTCACCGGTCGCGGTGCGATCGGCGAGCTGCAGCTTGTCGATGGCCGCCTTGGTGGGGTCCCGGTTGGTCGTCGGCGACACCAGCACCGTCGCGGTGCCCGCGTAGGCGATCAGCCCGAGGTTGATGCCCGGCGTCAGCTGGTCGGCGAACTGCTTGGCGGCCTCCTGGGCGGCGGCCAACCGACTCGGGGCGACGTCGGTGGCGCGCATCGACTGCGACACGTCGATCACCAGCATCACCACGGCCCGGTTGCGCGGAATCCGAACGTCGTTGGTGGGCCCGGCCATCGCAACGGTGAACAACACCAGCGACAGCACCATCAGCACCGCCGACAGGTGTCGCCAGCGGGCGGGGCGCTTGGGCGCGACGCTCTCCAACAGCTCCATGTTGGCGAAGCGCAGCATCCGCTTCTGCCGTGCCGATTGGACGATGACGTACAGGGCCACCAGGCCGATCACGACCAGCAGGAACAGGAAGAACCACGGGCTCTTGAATCCCGAGAGGCTCATCGGACCGAAGAACGGCAATGTCATGTGCGAGTTGTCATTTCAGTCATAGGCGCTTAACGAGCGGCGCCGCGGCGCCGGTTCGCAACGAACCTCACCACGTCGGCGATCCAGTCCCGATCGGTACGAAGGGTGAGCAGCGGGGCGTCACAACGCCGCAGCGTCCTTGCCACGCCCGCGCGGTGTTCCGCGGAGGCCTTGGCGAAGTCGGCACGCAATTGGGTGTCGATGGTGAACTCCCGCGTGACGCCGGATTCGGTGTCTTGCAGGATGACGTCGCCGACGTCGGGCAGTTCCACGTCGCGTGGATCGATGACCTCGACGCCGAGCACCTCGTGGCGCCCCGCGATTGCCCGCAGCGGCCGCATCCAGTTGATCGGACCGAGGAAGTCACTGATGATGACCGCCATTCCGCGGCGCCGCTCCGGCCGTCGCAACGCGTCGATCGCGACCGACAGGTCACCGCGAACGCCGAGCGGCGCCTGCGGCATGGTGGCGATCGCACGCAGCAGTTCGTGCTCGTGGATCCGGCCGCTGAGTGCGGGGACCCGCTTGGTGGTTTGGCCGTTGGTGATCACCGCGCCGAGGCGGTTGCCGCCACCGCTGTTGAGGAACGCGATGGCCGCCGCGGCCGCCACCGCCAGATCACGCTTCTCGCATCCGGCGGTGCCGAAGTCCAGGCTGGCAGACACGTCGACGACGAGCCAGGTCTCCAGCTCCCGGTCGGCGATCATCTGCCGTACGTGCGGCGTCGTGGTGCGGGCCGTCACCGACCAGTCCATCCGGCGGACGTCGTCACCGGGCTGGTAGACGCGGGAATCGCCCGGCTCGGAACCGGGTCCTGGGACCAGGCCCTGATGGTCGCCGTGAAGCACGCCGTCGAGCTTTCGGCGGACCGTCAGCTCGAGCTTGCGTAGGGCGGCCGACAGTTCGGGATCCCGAATTTGACCGCGCTGCAGCGACGGCAGATCCACGCGGCCTGACGGTTGGGTCACCGACCGCCGGCCGCTGCCGGGGTGGGCATGGCCGGCGCGACCGAATGTCCTTGCTGCGGAATGGCGTTCACCTGAGGCAGCGCGACGGTCTGCATGATGCGGTTGATGACCGTCTCGGCGGAGACCTCGTCGGCGAGCGCGTCGTAGGTCAAGACGAGGCGGTGCCGCAGCACGTCCGGGATGACCTCCACGACGTCCTGCGGGATGACGTAGTCACGGCCGCGGACCAGGGCCAGCGCCCGCGAGGCGGCGATGATGCCGAGCGAGGCACGCGGCGACGCACCGTAGGCGATCCACGCCTTGGCGTCGGGCATGCCGAACTTCTCGGGCTCGCGCGTGGCGGTCACGATGCGGACCACGTAGTCGACGAGGGCGTGGTGGACGAAGACCGACGCCGCGACGCCCTGCAGACGCAGAAGGTCGCCGGTGTTGAGGATCTGCTTGGGCGTCGGAGGGGTGACACCCATCCGGTAGATGATCTCGCGCTCTTCCTCGGGCGTCGGGTAGTCCACGTTCAGCTTGAACAGGAAGCGGTCGCGCTGCGCTTCGGGAAGGGAGTACACGCCTTCCTGCTCGATCGGGTTCTGCGTGGCCATGACGAGGAACGGACTCGGCAGCGCGAAGGTCTTGCCGCCGAGGGAGATCTTGCGCTCGGCCATGATCTCCAGCAATGCCGACTGCACCTTGGCCGGCGCGCGGTTGATCTCGTCGGCGAGCAGGAAGTTGACCATGGCGGGTCCGAGTTCGATGTCGAACTCTTCCTTGCCCATCCGGTAGATGCGGGTACCGACGATGTCGGTGGGCACCAGGTCGGGCGTGAACTGAATGCGGGCGAACGTACCGCCGACGACCTTGGCGAAGGTTTCCACCGCGAGGGTCTTCGCGACTCCGGGAACGCCTTCGAGGAGGACGTGTCCCTTGGCGAGGAGTCCGACGAGCATGCGCTCGACGAGTTGATCCTGACCGACGATGATTCGCTTGACCTCGAAGATCGCCCGTTCCAGGGTGTGCACCTCGTTCTGCAGGCCGCCATTGGTGGCCGGTGCCTGCTGAGGTCCGCCAGGCGGGAAGCCTTGCGTCGGGGCCTGCCCGGGGAAACCTCCGGCGCCCTGCGGCGACCCACTCGGTGACGTCATTCAGTTCCTCCCACGTGTTCTGGTCCGGCGTTCGATGTAGACCGCTGGTCTTGCTTGGTCAAGTGGCGCCAAACCACTCGGCGGACGCTCTGGAGTCAACTATTCCAGGCAGTTCGGAATCCGTCGACGTGCCCTGCCGCGGGGCGGTCTCGATCAGGACTCGATGAACCGCACCAGGTGCGGCGACATCCCTGCGGTACGCACCGGGCTCACGGTGACCTTCTCGGCGCTTCCCGACGCTTCGAGCATCCGCCCGCCGCCGAGGAAGATCGCCACGTGCTGGCTGCCACCGGGACCGTAGAAGATGAGGTCACCGCGCTTGGCCTGAGACGGCGCGATCGGCCGGCCGGAGCTGTACTGGTCGCCGGAGTACTTCGGAATCGGCACGCCGACACCGGCGAACGCGTATCTGGTCAGCCCGGAACAGTCGAAGCCGACCTTGCCCGTGTCGTAGTCGACGCCTTCGCTGGGTCCGTTGAGCGCGCCGCCACCCCACGAGTACGGCACGCCCATTTGGGAGCCGGCCCGTCGGATCACGTATTCGATGGCCTCGGGTCCGCGGACCCGACTGCCAGTCGCGGCGGTGGGAGCGCCACCGAGTCCGATGCTGGAGAGGAACTGCTGGCCGAGGCTCTTGGTGGTCTGCAGCGCGATGGCGCTCGCCTGAAACGACGCGTTGGCGATCGCGACGGGGTCACCGGGAGCGCCGGAGCTTGGCCTCTGCGGCAGGGTCGGATCCCAGCCGGGGTCACCGGGGTCGGCTCCGGCGGGGGCGGCGGTTCCGAAGGCGACGGCCGCGGCGAGGATCGCCACCAGCATCAGGGCACGACGAAGGAACGACAAGGGCAAGACAACCACCATCAGTATTCGATGTAGCGGATGACGTACGGCGTCATGCCGCTGGTCCGGACGGGCGACACCTTCACGTTGGACCCGGTGTACGGGGCTTCCAGCATCTGGCCGTTGCCGAGGAACAGGGCAACGTGCTGGCTGCCGCCGGGGCCGTAGAAGATCACGTCGCCGCGGCGCGCCTGAGACGTCGGGATCTTGCGCCCCATGTCGTACTGGGCGCCCGAGTAGTGCGGCAGTTTGATGCCGACTCCGGCGAAGGCGTAGAGGATCAGGCCGGAGCAGTCGAAACCGGTGGTGCCTGCGCCCGAGTCGATGCCGCGGCTGGGGCCGACGGCGTTGCCGCCGCCCCACGAGTACGGGACGCCCATCTGCGAGCCCGCCCGCTTGATGACGTACTCCGAGGCCTGCCTGCCGTAGACCCGCGGAATCGCTCCGTTGGTGAATCCGCTTGGCGTTGGGATGATTCCGAGCTTCTGCAGGAAGCTGCGGCCCATCTGCTGGGTGGCCTGCGTCGAGGTGGTCGCCATCCCGAGCAGGGTGTTGATGATCGCGACCGGGTCGCCGCTGACGAACGCGCTCGGGATCGCGGGCAGCGTGGGGTCCCAGGCGACGTCCCACTTCGAGTTGCCGGGCGTGGCGGCGGCGGGATCGCGGTCCCAGTCGGTGGACGGGTTCGCGGCGGCTGCCGCCGGGGCGGGCACGGTCTTGGCGGCCACGGTGACCACGGGTGCGGAGACCTCGCGGGCGGCGGCGAGCTTCGCCTGCGCCGCGGTGCGTTCCGCCGAGAGCTGGTCGAGCTGGGCCTGCTGGGCCTTGAACGTCTGCTGTGCCTGCGTCAGCGAGGCGACGGCCGCGTCCTGACTCGACTGTGCGTCGACGACGGCCTGGTCGGCCTTTTGCTTGGCGAGGCGGGCCGCGGAGTCCTTGTTGACCTGCTCGGTGCGGGCGCGTTGGAGGTCGGCGATGGCCTGCTGGGTGCTGACGTTGAGGGTCTCACCGGTGGCCGCGGTGGCGAGGACGTCCGCGGGGTCCTTGGCGGTGACGTACGAGGCCGACGGCCCGTTGACATATGCCGACGCGGCGAAGGTGTCGAAGCGGTCCTGCGCGGACGAGATGGCCGCGGTGGCGTCCTTGAGCGCGGCCTGGCTGGCGTCGACGTTGCCCTGGGCGGCGACGGCGCCGTCCCGCGCGGTTTGGACGGCGACGATGGCCTTGTTGACGCCCTCCTGCTCGGCCTGGATGTTGGCGCCGAGGTCCTGAAGTTTCTGGTCGGCGTTGGCGACGGCGGCCACCAAGCTGGCGATCCCCTGCGGCGTGACGGGCTCGGCGACGGCGGTTCCGATGCCGTGGGTGAACGCCGATGCGACGAGTACACCGCATGTGAGCGACCCCGCAACGGAGGCGCGAAAAGTGCGTCTCATTGGACTCCGGTCTCCTAGGGCTCAACGCGAATGTGAGGGCACATCCATCGGGCTCTCACGTTCGCAGGAGTCACATGGATCACAGCTGCAACAGCAGGTGCCTTCTGCACCGTACGTCACGAGAAGCGCCAAGGAAACGCCAGGAAGAAATTACATGTTTGTAATTGAAACGTTGTTATCGAATGGTGATGTTCGATAAAAGAATGGCCGCCGTGCGACTTACCGAGCGGCGTCGGCGGGCGATTTCTCGGCGGCCGATTTCCGGGCCCTGAGCTGCAGCAACCGTGTCGCCACGGCGGCGACCGCAACACCGAGAACGAGCACGACCGTAAAGGGCGTCCAGGGGAAATGGGGCGTCGTCAATTCGGCGACGAAATTCTGCGACGCCAATACTGGCGTACCACTCACCTTTGCCACGTCCTGACCGGCTTCCAACGTCGAGCGATCGAACGTCGGGCTGTACGTGCCGGCGAACGACGGGCTCAGAACCAGGACCGTCGAACCGGGGTAGTCCCGGCCGACCTCGGTGGCGATGTCGCGCAACGGGGTGTCGATTGCCGGGTTCTGGTCGAGCACGACGATCTTGAGATCGATGCCCTTCTGCTTGGCGTCGGCCACCACCTGTGGCAGGCCGGCGTTGGCAGGCACGTCGGCAGCGCTCACCCCGTCGTCGCGGAGGTCCTCCTGGACAAGCCCCATGCAGACGTCGGGCGGGGTCGCACCGGGGTCCTTGCCCACGATCGCGCACACCTGCGACGGGATGAACAGCGGCACCTGCGGAGTCGTCACGTCGCAGACGTTACATTCCCCGGTCGCTGCGCTCCTGCCCGCCGACACCGCCAACACCACGCGATCCGGTGGCACCACGGCCGGATGGGGACAAGACTGGTACCCGCCTTGAGAATCCTTACAGGACAAGCGTACTGTTAGAAGCGTTACCGCCGCGACACAGCCCGTCGCGGCGAAGATCGAAGCGGGAGTTGATGTGACCAGCGTTAATTCGTTCGGAGCCCACGACACGTTGAAAGTCGGGGACGAAGCCTACGAGATTTACCGCCTTGACGCGGTGCCGGGAACCGAGAAACTTCCCTACAGCCTGAAGGTCCTTGCGGAGAACCTGCTGCGCACCGAAGACGGCGCCAACATCACCAAGGACCACATCGAGGCCATCTCCAAGTGGGACCCGACGGCCGACCCGAGCATCGAGATCCAGTTCACCCCGGCGCGCGTCATCATGCAGGACTTCACCGGCGTGCCTTGCATCGTCGACCTTGCCACCATGCGTGAGGCGGTCGGCGACCTCGGCGGCGACCCGAACAAGGTCAACCCGCTGGCACCCGCCGAGATGGTGATCGACCACTCCGTCATCGTCGACGTGTTCGGCAAGCGCGACGCGTTCGAGCGCAACGTCGAAATCGAATACTCCCGCAACGGTGAGCGGTACCAGTTCCTGCGTTGGGGCCAGGGCGCCTTCGACGACTTCAGCGTGGTGCCCCCCGGCACCGGCATCGTGCACCAGGTCAACATCGAGTACTTGGCCCGCACCGTCATGGTCCGCGACGGGGTCGCCTACCCAGACACGTGCGTCGGAACCGACAGCCACACCACGATGGTCAACGGCCTCGGCGTGCTCGGCTGGGGCGTCGGCGGCATCGAGGCCGAGGCCGCGATGCTCGGTCAGCCCGTGTCGATGCTGATCCCCCGCGTCGTCGGCTTCAAGCTGACCGGCGAGATCAAGCCCGGCGTGACCGCGACCGACGTGGTGCTCACCGTCACCGACATGTTGCGCAAGCACGGCGTCGTCGGCAAGTTCGTCGAGTTCTACGGCGCAGGTGTGGCCGAGGTCCCGCTGGCCAACCGCGCCACCCTCGGCAACATGAGCCCCGAGTTCGGCTCGACCGCCGCCATCTTCCCCATCGACGACGTCACCGTCGACTACCTGCGACTGACCGGCCGCACCGACGAGCAGCTCGCGCTCGTCGAGGCCTACGCCAAGGCGCAGGGCATGTGGCACGATCCGGCCAAGGAGCCGGTGTTCTCCGAGTACCTGGAGCTCGACCTCGGCGACGTGGTGCCCTCGATCGCCGGACCGAAGCGTCCGCAGGACCGAATCCTGTTGTCGGAGTCGAAGATCGCGTTCCGCAAGGACATCCACAACTACGTCGAGGAGAACCACCCGGCGGAGTGCACCAAGCTGGACGAAGCGGTCGACGAGTCCTTCCCGGCCAGCGATTCGGTGTCGCTGTCCTTCGCCGACGACGACGCGGTCGACGTCCGGCACTCGGCGGCCAACGGCTCGGAGGGCCGGCCGTCCAAGCCCGTGACGGTGAAGTCCGACGACGGCGAGTTCGTCCTCGACCACGGCGCCGTCGTCGTCGCGGCCATCACGTCGTGCACCAACACCTCCAACCCGTCGGTGATGCTCGGTGCGGCGCTGCTGGCCCGCAACGCCGTCGAGAAGGGCCTCACCAGCAAGCCGTGGGTGAAGACCTCGATGGCGCCCGGCTCTCAGGTGGTCAGCGACTACTACGACCGCGCCGGCGTGTGGCCCTACCTGGAGAAGCTGGGCTTCTTCCTGGTCGGCTACGGCTGCACCACGTGCATCGGAAACACCGGCCCGCTGCCGGACGCGATCTCCAAGGCCATCAACGACAACGACCTTTCGGTGACCGCGGTGCTCTCCGGCAACCGGAACTTCGAGGGTCGCATCTCCCCCGACGTCAAGATGAACTACCTGGCGTCGCCGCCGCTGGTCATCGCCTACGCGCTGGCCGGCACCATGGACTTCGACTTCGAGACCGAGCCCCTGGGCCAGGACGACGACGGCAACGACGTGTTCCTCAAGGACATCTGGCCGTCGTCGCAGGAGATCTCCGACGTCATCGCCAGCTCGATCGACCGGAAGATGTTCACCGACAGCTACGCCGACGTCTTCAAGGGCGACGAGCGCTGGCGCAACCTGCCCACCCCCGAGGGCAAGACGTTCGACTGGGATCCGAACTCGACGTACGTGCGCAAGCCCCCGTACTTCGACGGCATGCCCGCCGATCCGGAGCCGGTCACCGACATCACCGGTGCCAGAGTCCTTGCCCTGCTGGGCGATTCGGTCACCACCGACCACATCTCGCCGGCAGGCAACATCAAGGCAGGCACGCCGGCCGCGCAGTACCTCGAAGAGCACGGCGTCGACAAGAAGGACTACAACTCCTACGGTTCGCGGCGCGGCAACCACGAGGTGATGATTCGCGGGACGTTCGCGAACATCCGCCTCAAGAACCAGCTGCTCGACGACGTCTCCGGCGGCTACACCCGCGACTTCACCCAGGATGACGCGCCGCAGGCGTTCATCTACGACGCGGCGCAGAACTACGCGGCCCAGGGCACACCCCTGGTCGTGCTGGGCGGCAAGGAGTACGGCTCGGGATCGTCGCGTGACTGGGCGGCCAAGGGCACCAGCCTGCTGGGCGTGCGGGCCGTCATCACCGAATCGTTCGAGCGCATTCACCGCTCCAACCTGATCGGGATGGGCGTCGTGCCGCTGCAGTTCCCCGTCGGGGAGTCCGCGGCGTCGTTGAAGCTCGACGGCACCGAGGTGTTCGACATCTCGGGCGTCACCGATCTCAACGAGGGCAAGACGCCGAAGACCATGCACGTCACGGCCACCAAGCAGGACGGCTCGAAGGTCGAGTTCGACGCGGTGGTCCGCATCGACACCCCCGGTGAAGCGGACTACTACCGCAACGGCGGCATCCTGCAGTACGTGCTGCGAAACATGCTCAAGGCCTAGCGGTTTCGGTCTTCGGGATACCCAAAGAGAAGAGGGCCGTCCGTTGCCACGGGTGACCGAAGACCACCTTGCGGCGCGCCGTCGCCAGATCCTCGACGGCGCCCGCAGGTGTTTTGCGCAGTACGGATACGAGAGTGCGACCGTGCGGCGGCTCGAGCAGACCATCGGGCTGTCGCGCGGCGCAATCTTTCATCACTTCCGTGACAAGGACACGCTGTTCTTCGAACTGGCACGCGAAGACGCCGAACGCATGGCCGACGTCGCCTCCCGTGAAGGGCTCATCCAGGTGATGCGCGACTTGCTGGCCGCGCCGGAGCAATTCGACTGGCTGGCAACCCGGCTCGAGATCGCCAGAAAACTTCGCAACGACCCCGCGTTTCACCAGGGGTGGGCGGAACGGTCGGCCGAGCTGACCGATGCCACCACGGAACGCTTGCGTCAGCAGAAGCAGGCCGGGCGGCTACGCGCCGACGTGCCGAGCGAGGTGTTGCACACCTACCTGGATCTCGTCCTCGACGGACTCGTCGCCAGGCTTGCCACCGGCGACGATCCGGAGAAGCTGAGCGCCGTCCTCGACCTCGTCGAGGCCTCCGTGCGCCAGCAGTGACTAGTGCTGTCTGCGGGTGTGATTCGGTCCGCCACGACTACGCATCGTGGTGCCGGACTCGCGCAGCATGCTGTGAATCGACCCGTAGGACTTGCCGGTAGTGGCCACCAACGTGCGTATGCTTGCACCCTTTTCGTAGGCGCTGCGAAGCTCGTCGAGCAACTCGTCCCTGGACTTGTCCACATCTCTCATCTGCATCTCCCCATCTCGCTGTGAACAACAGATACCCAGGGAGGCAGATCTCAATCAGGTTGCAGCGTCAGGCGAGTTCGATCAGGTCGCGGTAGTCGTCGGACCAGTAGTCCTCGGTTCCGTCTGGCAGCAACACCACGCGCTGCGGGTCGAGCGCCTCGGCGGCCCCCGGATCGTGGGTCACCAGCACCACGGCACCCTGGTAGCTGCGCAACGCGTCGAGAACCTGCTCGCGGGACGCGGGATCGAGGTTGTTGGTGGGCTCGTCGAGCAACAGGACGTTGGCGGTCGAGGCCACCAAACCGGCCAGGGCGAGTCGGGTCTTCTCACCGCCGGACAGCGTGCCAGCCTGCTGGTCGAGCTGGGGTCCGGTGAACATGAACGCACCGAGCAGGCTGCGCAGCTCCTGGTCGCCGGTGTCCGGCGCGGCGTGGCGGATGTTGTCCCACACCGAGGCCAGACCGTCGATCGTGTCGTGTTCCTGAGCGAAGTACCCCAGCTTCAGACCATGACCCGGCTCGATGTGACCCGCGTCGGCGGCCTCGGTGCCTGCCAGGATCCGCAGCAGCGTGGTCTTGCCTGCGCCGTTGAGACCCAGGACGACGACGCGGGACCCCTTGTCGATCGCCAGGTCGACACCGGTGAAGATCTCCAGTGACCCGTAGGTCTTGGTGAGACCCTTGCCAACCAACGGAGTGCGCCCGCAGACGGCTGGGGTGGGAAACCTGATCTTGGCCACCTTGTCGGCGACCCGCTCGTCGTCGAGTTCGGCGATCATGCGCTCGGCCCGGCGCAGCATGTTCTGCGCGGCAACGGCCTTGGTCGCCTTGGCGCCCATCTTCGCGGCCTGGGTTCGCAGCGCGGACGCCTTCTTCTCGGCGTTGGCGCGTTCCCGGCGACGGCGTTGTTCGTCGGTGGACCTGGCGTCGAGGTATTTCTGCCAACCCATGTTGTAGACGTCGGCTTCGCCGCGGACGGCGTCGAGGAACCAGACCCGGTTGACGACGTCGGCGAGCAGGTCGACGTCGTGGCTGATGACGACGAGGCCGCCGGTGTGGTTCTGCAGGAACGAGCGCAGCCACCCGATCGAGTCGGCGTCGAGGTGGTTGGTGGGCTCGTCGAGGAGCAGCGTCGTGTCCGACCCGGATCCGGTGTCGGACGCCGCGAACAGGATCCGCGACAGCTCGACGCGGCGACGCTGGCCGCCGGACAGCGTCCGCAGCGGCTGGGTGAGGATGCGCTCGGGCAGACCGAGGCTCGCGCAGATGCGGCCCGCTTCGCTCTCCGCGGCGTATCCGCCGAGGGCGGCGAACCGCTCCTCGAGCTCGCCGTACTTCCGGACCGCCTTGTCCATGGCGGCGTCGTCGGCGACCTCGGCCATGATTGCCTGCTGCTTCTCCAGATCGGACAGCAGGGTGTCGAGGCCGCGAGCCGAGAGGACCCGGTCGCGGGCCAGCATGTCCAGGTCGCCCTCTCTGGGATCCTGTGGCAGATAACCGATCTCACCGGTTCGCTCGATGGAGCCCGCGTAGGGCTCGCCTTCGCCGGCGAGGATGCGCATGGTGGTGGTCTTGCCTGCGCCGTTGCGGCCGACGAGGCCGATCCGGTCCCCCGGCTGGATGCGCAGCGCGGAGCCCTCGATGGCCAGCAGCGTACGCGCGCCAGCGCGGACCTCGAGGTCCGTTGCGGTGATCACGCTGTACTCCTCATTCGTTCTACTTGTCGTCGGTAAACACGGCTGGCCGCTTCTGGGCGCGCGCAGCGACCGCTTCCTCGAAATTGGCGGTGAGCAGGCGCACGTACAGTTGACCCAAACCTTCGGCCTGCATGTGACCCTCTAGGCTACCGGCTTCCAGTCCACTCCAGAGCGTGCGCTTGGTCAACTCGATTCCCGGCCGAGAGAACGCCGCGATGCGCTCGGCCATGTCGAAGCACGTGTCGAGGAGCTCGTCGTCGGGCACCGAGCGCGAGACCAAGCCAATTCGGTCGGCCTCCGCGGAGTCGATGTCACGTCCGGTGAGCATGGCCTCGAACGCCCGCGACGTCCCAATTGCCTTGGGCAGCAAGTACGACAGCCCCAGCTCGCTCGCGGTCAGCCCGTTGTTGATGCCCGCCGCCCGGAAGTAGGCGCCGTGCGCCGCCACCCTGATGTCACACGCCAGGGCAAGGCACAGCCCGCCGCCGATGGCAGCACCGTTGACGGCTGCGATGACCGGCTGGTGGAGCTTTCGTATGGCGAGTATCACGTCGTCGAGCACTTCCATCGAGCGCAACGCGAACGTTGGGCGGGTCAACCCGTCGACGTGGGGCACCGATCCTGCCGACTTGTGGTCGGCGCCCGAAGAGAACCCGCGGCCGGCGCCGGTAAGCACGACGGCCCTGATCTCATTGTCGTTGGTCAGTTCGTCGAGGGCAGCCTTCAGCGGGACCATGACGTCGAACGCCATCGAGTTCATGCGTTCGGGCCGGTTCAACGTCACCAGCGCCACCTGCGGGCGTGGTCGGTCGACGAGAACGAGGGTGTCGTCGCGTTCGGTCACGGGTGCACGCTATCGCGTGCGACCGCTATGCCTCGTCGGTCTTGGCCTGCTCGGCGAGGGCGGCGTCGACGTCGAGCGCCTTGATCTGCCCGATGACCTCTTCGAGGTCCTTGGCTGGCAGCATCCCGGAATGGCGAAAGACCATGTGGCCCTTCTTGAAGGCCATCAGCGTCGGAATCGCCTGTATCTCCGCGGCTGCGGCCAATCCCTGCTCAGCCTCGGTGTCGACCTTGGCGTGCACGACGTCGGGGTGCTTGTCGGACGACGCGGAGTACGTCGGGGCGAAGGCCCGACACGGTCCGCACCACTCCGCCCAGAAGTCGACGAGCACGATCTCATTGTCGGTGATCGTCCCGTTGAATTGCTCTGTGGTGATGTCTTGCGTGCTCACAGTTGTCCCAACGTCGTCCGTAGAAGTGTTGTTCCCCATCGAACCAGGTAAGGCTCCGGGGCGCAGGCGCGAGGGCGACACGGGTTCGGGTACACATTAAACAGTCAGTGTTGACTCTATAGTCTCCGGCGCATTAGCGTCCCGATGATGACCGCCACTGTCACGGCCACTGATGTGCCGCGAACCCAAGATCACATGTCACACGACACGTGGCTTCCCGACGAGACGATCGACGTCCGGGCCCAGGCCCGACGAGCCGTCTCGGAGAAACTCGCGCCGATCGCGCGCCGCATCGGATCCCAGGAGGAATCCGTCCAGAACTTCCCGTGGGACGCGTTCCGCGGGCTCGCCAGCGCGGGACTGTTCGGCGTACCGTTCGACGCCCGCTTCGGCAGCGGGTTGACCCATCCGATGCTTGCGACGTGCACCGTCACCGAGGAGATCGCCTACCAGTCCTCATCCATGGCTGGGGTCTACGACGGGCAGTGCATCCTGGTACCCCAGGCTCTGACGTTTGCGTCGGCCGAACTGCGCACGGCACTTATACCGAAACTCGTCTCCGGCGCAGAGGCGTTCTCATTCGCCACCACCGAACCCAACGCCAGCAGCGACCTCTCGGTCGACACCCTCGAGACCGTCGCCGTGGACACGGGTTCCGGGTTCCTCGTCAACGGTCGAAAACGGTGGATCACCAACAGCGTCGTCGCCTCCTGGGCGGCGGTGCTGGTGCGCACCGGCGACCGGATGAACATGCTGCTCATAGAGCTGGACAGACCCGGTGTGCGAATCGGAGCGCCAGACTTGAAGATGGGGCACCGCGGGCAGATCACCGCCGACATCGTCTTCGACGACGTAGCGGTCCCGTATGGCCACCTCCTCGGCGCACCCGGCGGCGGACTCGGCGTGGCGCTGTCGTGCCTCGTTCGAGGACGGATCGGGATCGGAGCTGCCGGCGTCGGCGTGGCTCAGGCCGCGCTGGACTTGGCCGTGTATCGATTGCGCACCCGCCACGCATTCGGGGGTCCGCTGGGCAGGCTGCAGTACTGGCAATTCAAGATGGCCGAGCGCACCACCGAGATCGAGTGTGCGCGAATGCTCTACCAGAAGGCGGCAACCCGGCTCGACCGCGGCGACCGCGCAGCCGAGCCCGAAGCGGCGATGGCGAAGGCCTACGGAACACGGGTGGCCGTCGACACCGTCCGGGACGCCATGCAAATCTACGGCGGGCTGGGCTTCGCCAGGCAAGTCGGTGAAACCGGCGAGTCCGTCCGGTTGGAGGAGCTCTACCGGGACGCCAAGATCCTGGAGATCTTCGAAGGGGCCAACGAGTTGCAGCAGTGGGTGATCGCCCGCAGCTTGATCGGTCGCGACGTCACCGGATGACCATTCCTCCCGTGCGTGCGCGACAGGAGCGCAGCCGCCTCTCCAGACGGCGGATCCTGGACGCGACGGTGCGCGTCCTCGTCGAACGCGGCTATGCCAACACCTCGACACTTCGGATTCAGCAGGAGGCCGGCGTCTCCCGTGGGGCACTGCTCAACCACTTCCCGTCGCGCGACGCGTTGGTCGTGGCTGCGGTTCAGCACCTTGCCGCCGAAAGGATCGAGGACCTCGGTACCCGCACTCAGTGGTCCAGCGACCCCGCCTTGCGCATCGCCGAAGCGGTCGACGTGATGTGGGCGACGTACTCCCAGCCGTATTTCTGGGCGTCGATCGAACTATGGGTTGCCGCCCGGTCCAAGGAGGAGCTTCGAGAAGCGCTGCGGCCAGAGGAGCAGGCCACCGGCACGAAGGTCAGATCGTCAACCGACGTGTTCTTTGGGCCACACCTGTGCACCGTGCCGGGTTACCCGATGGTGCGCGAACTGCTCAACACGAGTATGCGAGGGGTGGCCATGACCTATGCCTTCGCCCCTCGCGACCCTACGACCGATCCACACGTCGCAGACTGGAAGGAAGTCGCCCGGCGTCTGCTGCTCGGTCGGTGACGAGGTCACAGTTCGGAGCGGCCGCGTTCGAAGAAGTCGGTGACGTCGGCGGCGAGCTGGTCGACGTCGCGCGAGGGGTCTAGTGACTGGAAGGCCCCGAACGGCGCGTTCCAGAAGTCCCCGATGCGCGAGGTCCACGGGCCGACGTAGGCATACGGCAGCGGGTGGAAGTCGTCGCCGGGTGAGACGCCGTAGTTGACCTCGTCCTCGGTGACCCCGACGTCGAAGTGTTCGGGCCACAACACCGGATGTTGTTCCGGCAGAGCGCTCTTCAGTGCGAACCCGCCGGCGTAGAGACTGCGGTGGACCAGTTCGGCGGCATCTGCGTCGACGTCGAGGACCGTGTCGGCGGACAGCGGGTCGACGATCTCGTAGACGCCGTCGGGCGGCCCCACGTCCAGACCCGTCGCGGCGGCGAGCGAGCCGACCGTCCCGGTCAGCGGCGCGCCCGCGTCACCCCAGACGAGTTCGATGCCGTGTACGGCGACCGGTATCGACACCCCCGTGAAGCCGTCGGGCCGCACGGCAAGCCGGATGGTTTCGGCCGACCGGTACTGGGGTCCGGCGATGAAGCTTTCGGCAATGCCGCGGAGCTGGCGACGCGTGGTGACGTATCGGTCCTCGCGCACGGTGTCAGACCGTGAAGCCGAGCGCCCTGAGCTGCTCGCGCCCGTCCTCGGTGATCTTGTCGGGGCCCCACGGCGGATTCCACACCCAGTTGATCTTGATTTCGTTGACCAGCCCCGAGCCGACCAACGCACTGCGCGACTGATCCTCGATGACGTCGGTCAGCGGGCACGCGGCCGACGTCAGCGTCATGTCGATCATCGCGACCTTCGAGCCGGCGTCGCCCTCTTCGATGTTCAGTCCGTAGACCAGACCGAGGTCGACGACGTTGATGCCCAGTTCGGGGTCGACGACGTCACGCATGGCTTCTTCGAGGTCGGCGAGCACTTCGTCGGAAGCGGTGTCACTCATCTGTGTTCCTCCACATCGTTGCTGGCCTGCGCCAACGCGTCATCGTCATCCAACGGCCTGGCCTCCGCCAGCGCTTCATCCACTGGCCTGGCCTCCGCCAGCGCGGCCTTGAAGGCCATCCACCCCAGCAGCGCGCACTTCACCCGCGCCGGGTACTTCGCCACACCTGCGAAGGCGATGCCGTCGCCGATGACGTCCTCGTCCCCGTCGACGTTGCCCCGAGAGGAGATCATCTCGGTGAACGCGGCAACGGTCTTCATCGCTGCACCGACGCTTTGGCCGATCACCTGATCGGTCAGCACCGACGTCGCCGCCTGACTGATCGAACAGCCCTGCCCGTCGTAGGAGATGTCGGCGACGGTGTCACCGTCCTCGGACAGCGTCACGCGCAGCGTCACCTCGTCACCACAGGTCGGGTTGACGTGGTGCACTTCCGCCGCGAACGGTTCTCGCAGCCCGCGGTGGTGCGGATGCTTGTAGTGGTCCAGGATCACTTCCTGGTACATCTGTTCCATTCGCACGGGAGGCTCACTCCCGCCCGAAGAATTCGACGGCGCGCCGGACGCCTGCGACCAGACGGTCCACCTCGTCGAGCGTGTTGTACACCGCGAACGACGCCCGAGCCGTGGCCGCGACGCCAAAGTGCTTGTGCAGCGGCCACGCGCAGTGGTGCCCGACGCGAACGGCGACGCCCTCGTCGTCGAGAACCTGGCCGACGTCGTGGGCGTGGATTCCGTCCACCACGAAGCTCACCGGCGATCCCCGGTGCTCAGTCGACGTGGGTCCGACGATCCGGACACCCTCGATGCCCGACAGCCCGTCCAGCGCGGCGGCCACCAACTGGTGCTCGTGCGCCGCGACCTCGGTCATGCCGATGTCTCTCAAATAGCGTGCCGCGGCGGCCAATCCGACGACCTGTGACGTCATCGGAGTACCCGCCTCGAACCGTTGGGGCGCGGGCGCGTACGTCGTGGCCTCCATCGTGACGGTCTCGATCATCGACCCGCCGGTGAGGAACGGAGGCATGGCGCCGAGCAATTCGCGGCGACCGTAGAGCACGCCAATCCCGGTGGGCCCCAACATCTTGTGGCCCGAGAAGGCGGCGTAGTCGACGTCGAGCGCGTGAAAGTCGACCGGCTGGTGCGGCACCGACTGGCAGGCGTCCAACACCGTCAGCGCACCGACCGCCTTGGCCCGCGCCACCAACTCGGCCACGGGCGCGATGGCACCCGTGACGTTGGAGTGGTGGGTGAAGGCAACGACCTTGACCCGCTCGTCGAGCTCGAGCGATTCGAGGTCGATGCGCCCGTCCTCGGTGACCGAGTACCACCGCAGGGTGGCCCCGGTGCGGCGGGCCAGTTCCTGCCACGGAATGAGATTGGCGTGGTGTTCCAGTTCGGTGGTGACGATGACGTCACCGGGCCCGACGGAACGCCCGAAGCGGTCGTCACCCAGGGCGTAGGAGACGAGGTTGATCGCCTCGGTGGCGTTCTTCGTGAAGACGAGCTCGTCGGAGTCGGCGCCGACGAACGCGGCGATGTCCTCGCGGCCCTGCTCGTAGGCGTCGGTGGACTCCTCCATCAGCTGGTGCGCGCCTCGGTGCACCGCGCCGTTGGAGGTGATCAGGAACTGCCGCTCCGCGTCGAGAACCTGCAGCGGTTTCTGCGACGTCGCCCCGGAGTCCAGGTACGCCAGCTGCTTTCCGCCGCGCATCACCCGACTCAGGATCGGGAAGTCCCCCCGAATGCGCAGCAGGTCCAGCGTCGTCGACGCAGCCGTCATGTCAGGCCTCGACCGCCTGGGTGAAGCGTTCGTAGCCGTTGGCTTCGAGCTCGTCGGCCAACTCCGGCCCGCCGGACTCGATGATCCGACCGTCGAAGAAGACGTGCACGAACTGCGGCTGGATGTAGCGAAGGATGCGGGTGTAGTGGGTGATCAGCAGCACGCCGGCGTTCTCCGCCTGGGCGTAGCGGTTGACGCCTTCGCTGACCACGCGCAGCGCGTCGACGTCGAGACCCGAGTCGGTCTCGTCGAGGATCGCGATCTTCGGCTTGAGCAGTCCAAGCTGCAGAATCTCGTGGCGCTTCTTCTCGCCGCCGGAGAAGCCTTCGTTGACGCTGCGCTCGCTGAACGCCGGGTCGATGTCGAGATCGGTCATCGCCGTCTTGACTTCCTTGACCCAGTGCCGCAGCTTGGGCGCCTCGCCACGCACGGCGGTCGCCGCGGTGCGCAGGAAGTTCGACATGGAGACGCCGGGTACCTCGATCGGGTACTGCATGGCCAGGAACAGCCCGGCCCGTGCGCGCTCGTCGACGCTCATCTCGAGGACGTCTTGCCCGTCCAGGGTGATCGACCCGGAGGTGACGGTGTACTTGGGGTGGCCGGCGATCGCGTAGGACAGCGTCGACTTGCCAGAACCGTTGGGCCCCATCACCGCATGGGTCTCCCCCGACTTCACGGTGAGGTTGACGCCCTTGAGGATTTCGACGTCGGCACCGCCCTCGGCGGAGACGACGGAGGCGTGCAGGTCCTTGACTTCAAGTGTGGTCATATCAGCTGTCTCTTGCTTCCGTGATGGCTAGTTCTCGTTCAATGGCTTCGGTCAGTCGTTCGCGGACCGCGGGCACGGCGATCTTGGCGATGATCTCGCCGAAGAAGCCGCGCACGACCAGGCGGCGGGCCTGGTCTTCCGGGATGCCGCGGGCACGCAGGTAGAACAACTGCTCGTCGTCGAAACGTCCCGTTGCACTGGCGTGTCCGGCACCGACGATCTCGCCGGTCTCGATCTCCAGGTTGGGCACCGAGTCGGCGCGTGCGCCGTCGGTGAGCACCAGGTTGCGGTTCGCCTCGTAGGTGTCCGTGCCGGTGGCCTCCGCGCGGATCAGCACGTCGCCGATCCAGACGGTGTGGGCGTCGGGCCGGTCGGAGTCCGGATCACCTTGCAGCGCACCCTTGTACAACACGTCGGACTTGCAGTTGGGCTGGGCGTGGTCGACGAGCAGCCGCGACTCGAAGTGCTGGCCGTCGTCGGCGAAGTACGTGCCGAGCAGCTGGGCGTCCCCGCCGGGTCCGGCGTAGCGCACCGTGGCGGAGGTCCGCACGACGTCGCCACCAAGGGTGACGGCGACGTGGGTCAACGTCGAGTCCTTGCCGAGACGGGCGTGGTGCGCGCTGACGTGGACCATGTCGTCGGCCCAGTCGGCGATCCAGATGACGTTGACGCCTGCGGCGTCTCCGACGACGATCTCGACGTTGTCGGCGTAGGTCCCGCTGCCGCGCAGGTCGACGACGACGGTGGCCCTGGCCAACTCTTCGACCCGGATCTGCAGATGGCCGTAGGCGGTGACGCCCTCGCCGGGTCCGGTGACGGTGATCTCGACGGGTTCGGCGACCTCGACCTCGCGGGCGACGGTCACGATGGTGGCCGTCTCGAACGACGAGAACGCCTGTGCCGCAACGCGGTCGGCGGGGACGCCGCCCTGTCCGAGGCGGTCGTCGCCACGCTGGACGGTCTCGACCGTCACGCCATCGCGTTCGCCGACCTCGACGACCGCGTGTCCGGTCGCGGGGGCCGATCCGTCGTGAAGACCACGCAGCCGCTTGAGCGGCGTGAAGCGCCACAGTTCGTCACGGCCGCCGGGCACCTCGAAGGCGTCGACGTCGAACGAGCTGAACTGCTCACCCTTGTTGGCGGCGGCCAGTGTCGACCCGCCGTTCTTGATGCCCTCGGCGGCTTCGGTGAGATTGCTGGGGGTTCGGGTCATCCGACGGCGCCTTCCATCTGGAGCTCGATCAGCCGGTTGAGCTCCAACGCGTATTCCATCGGAAGCTCCTTGGCGATGGGCTCGACGAAGCCGCGCACCACCATGGCCATGGCCTCGTCCTCGGTCATGCCGCGGCTCATCAGGTAGAAGAGCTGATCGGCGCTGACCTTGGAGACGGTGGCCTCATGGCCCATCGTCACGTCATCCTCGCGGATGTCGACGTACGGGTAGGTGTCGCTGCGGCTGATCGAATCCACCAGCAGCGCATCGCACTTCACGCTGGACCTGGAGCCGTGTGCGCCCTTGTTGATCTGGACGAGGCCGCGGTAGGACGCCCGGCCACCGCCGCGGGCGACGGACTTGGACACGATGTTGCTCGACGTGTTGGGCGCCAGGTGCAGCATCTTGGCGCCGGTGTCCTGGTGCTGACCCTCGCCGGCGAACGCCACCGAGAGCACCTCGCCCTTGGCGTGCTCACCGGTCATCCACACGGCCGGGTACTTCATGGTGACCTTGGAGCCGATGTTGCCGTCGACCCACTCCATGGTGGCGCCGGCCTCGGCGCGCGCCCGCTTGGTGACCAGGTTGTAGACGTTGTTCGACCAGTTCTGGATGGTCGTGTAGCGGCACCGGCCGCCAGGCTTGACGATGATCTCGACGACCGCGGAGTGCAGCGAGTCGCTCTTATAGATCGGCGCCGTGCAGCCCTCGACGTAGTGCACGTAGGCATCCTCGTCGACGATGATCAGCGTGCGCTCGAACTGGCCCATGTTCTCGGTGTTGATCCGGAAGTAGGCCTGCAGCGGGATGTCGACGTGTACGCCCTTGGGGACGTAGATGAACGATCCGCCGGACCACACCGCGGTGTTCAGCGCCGAGAACTTGTTGTCCCCGGCCGGAATCACGGTGCCGAAGTACTTCTGGAACAGCTCGGGATGCTGCTTCAGCGCGGAGTCGGTGTCGAGGAAGATGACGCCGAGCGCCTCCAGATCCTCACGGATCGAGTGGTAGACGACCTCGGACTCGTACTGCGCGGCGACGCCGGACACCAGACGCTGCTTCTCGGCCTCCGGGATGCCGAGGCGGTCGTAGGTGTTCTTGATGTCGGCGGGCAGGTCGTCCCACGTGGCGGCCTGCTTCTCACTGGACCGCACGAAGTACTTGATGTTGTCGAAGAAGATGCCCTCGAGGTCGGAACCCCAGTTCGGCATCGGCTTCTTACCGAAGGTGCGCAGCGCCTTGAGGCGCATGTCGAGCATCCACTGCGGTTCGCTCTTCTTGCTGGAGATGTCGCGCACGACGGCCTCGGACAAGCCGCGCTGCGCGCTGGCACCGGCAACGTCGGAGTCCGACCAGCCGTACCCGTACGTACCCAGTGAGGCGATGGTCTCCTCTTGAGTCAGCTGAGGCGCTTCGGGTGTGGTCGTCATGTCGACGCTCCTTGATTCTCGATGGCTGATTGGTGCGATTCGGCGCGGGCCGTGCGCCGGGCGGGCTCGGGGATGAGCGGTACGTGCGTGGTGCACGCACCGTTGCCGTTGACGATGGTCGCCAACCTCTGTACGTGGGTTCCCAGGATGTCGGAGAACGCTTCCCGCTCGGCTTCACACAGCTCGGGGAACTCCTCGGCGACGTGTGACACCGGGCAATGATGCTGGCAGATCTGCACGCCGTCGATCGGGCCGGTGACCCGCGTCGTCGTGGTGGCGTATCCGGCGCCGGTGAGAGCGACGGCCACCCGGTCGGCTGCCGTGGCGACGTCACCACCGGCCGTCCTGGTCGTGACGCCGGACAGGATGGTGTCGATGCGGCGTCGCGCAAAGGTGCGGATGGCGTCGTCGCCGCCTACCTCGCGCAGCTGCCGCATGGCGGCCACGGCAAGATCGTCGTAGGCGTGGTCCAGCTTGGCCCGCCCTGCGGCGGTCAGCCGGTACCGCTTGGCGGGACGTCCCCGCCCGTGGTGTTCCCACGAAGCTGCGGCGTTGGATTCCGCATCGCCGCCGTCGACCAACGCGTCGAGGTGCCTGCGCACCCCAGCTGCGGAGATGCCCAGCCGATCGCCGATGTCGCCGGCGGTCGTCGGGCCTTCGAGCAGCAGTTGCACGATGGAGCGACGGGTGTGTCCGTCGGAGGTCGACGTGGCACCGACGGACGAACCGCCAGCAGCCATTGCCTCCGCGCGGATTTTCACAACACCATTGTGACGGAATTCGACTAACGGTGCTAGCAAGGCAACCCTTAGGTGGCCCACTTACTACGCTGCACTGATGGCCACCCGTCCGTCGATGAGCACCGCCGTGGCGCGGTGGCACGCCGACGAGACGACGGTCGGATCCCCGCTGATCGGCTCCGACGTGGCGTTCCTGCGGCGTACCCGGGTGTTCGGCGCCACCGGAACGGTGCTGATGGCCATCGGCGCACTGGGCGCCGGGGCACGTCCGGTGGTCCAGGATCCGACGTTCGGAGTACGCCTACTCAATCTTCCCTCCCGCATCCAGACCGTGTCGCTGACCATGACCACCACCGGCGCGGTGATGATGGCGCTGGCCTGGCTGATGCTCGGCCGATTCGCGCTTGGCAGCCGACGCATGTCCCGCAGCCAGTTGGACCGCACCCTGCTCATCTGGGCGCTGCCGCTGCTGTTCGCCCCGCCGATGTACAGCAAGGACGTCTACTCCTACCTCGCGCAGAGTCAGATCGCCCGCCTCGGCCTCGATCCGTATCGCGTCGGACCCGCGCCCGGGCTCGGACTCGACCATGTCTTCACCCTGTCGGTGCCGAGCCTGTGGCGCGAGACACCCGCGCCGTACGGCCCGCTGTTCCTCTGGATCGGCAGGGGCATCTCGGAGATCACCGGCGACAACATCGTCGCGGCCGTCCTGTGTCACCGACTGGTCGTCCTCGGCGGCGTTGGGCTGATCGTGTGGGCCACTCCGCGGTTGGCGCGCCGGTGCGGTGTCGCGGAGGTCAGCGCCCTGTGGCTGGGACCGTGCAACCCGCTGCTGTTCATGCACCTCGTCGCGGGCATCCACAACGAGGCGCTGATGCTCGGGCTGATGCTCACCGGCACCGAGTTCGCCCTGCGCGCCATCAGCCGCACCAGGGACAACTACCCGGCCGGTCCGCTGGTGCCGCGGCCCCTGCACTGGCCGCGCGACCGCACCGCGTGGATGCGCTGGAAGCCGCTGGCGATGCTCATCGCCGGGACCGTGCTGATCACGATGGCCTCCCAGGTGAAGTTGCCAGCCCTGCTGGCGGTCGGATTCGTGGCGGTGGCGCTGGCCGCCAAGTGGGGCGGATCGTTCCGCGCCCTGCTCGTCGCCGGTGGCTCCGTCTCGGCCATCACGGTCGCCGTAACGGTGTTGATCGGGTGGGCCAGCGGCCTGGGGTTCGGCTGGCTGTTCACCCTCGGCACCGCCAACGTCGTGCGGTCGTGGATGTCACCGCCGACGCTCATCGCGCTCGGTACCGGCCAGGTCGGCAACCTGCTGGGGTTGGGCGACCACACCACCGCGGTCCTTGGCCTGACCCGTGCCATCGGTGTGATCATCATCGCAGTGCTGGTGACGTGGCTCCTGCTGTCGGTGCTGCGCGGCCGACTGCACCCCGTCGGCGGCCTCGGCGTGGCTCTCGGCGTCACAGTCCTGCTCGCACCCGTCGTGCAGCCCTGGTACCTGCTGTGGGCGATCATCCCGCTGGCCACCTGGGCGTCCCGGCCGGGATTCCGCGGAACGGCGATCGCGATGACGCTGTTGGTGGGCATTTTCGGGCCGACCGCCAACGGCGACCGGTTCGCCCTCTTCCAGATCGTCGACGCCACGATTGCGAGCACGATGATCGTCGCGATCCTCATCGCCATCACCTACACGCGACTGCCGTGGCGCCCGTTGCCGGAGTCCGCCGGCGGCGACGGGCGGGCGTCGGTGCCACCGGTGCCACCGGTCGCCACCTCCGACGCCTACGCTGAGACACCGTGACCTCCCGTGACGCGGCAGTCGGCTCCTCGCGCGAGCGCTCGTCGGACACCCCCGTGCGGTTGCGCGGGGTCACCAAGCGCTACGGCTCGACAACCGCGGTGGACGGACTGGATCTGGACGTGCAACGCGCCGAGGTGTTGGCGCTGCTCGGACCCAACGGTGCAGGCAAGACGACGACCGTCGAGATGTGCGAGGGGTTCATCAAGCCCGACTCGGGGTCCATCGAAATCCTCGGCCTGGACCCGTTCGTCGACAACGCCCGACTCCGGGAACGCATCGGGGTGATGTTGCAGGGCGGTGGCGGCTATCCCGCGGCGCGGGCCGGGGAGATGCTCGATCTCGTCGCCGCCTACTCGGCCAATCCGTTGGACCCCGCGTGGCTGATGGACACCCTCGGCCTGACGGATGCGGCCAGGACCACCTACCGCAGACTCTCGGGCGGCCAGCAGCAACGACTGGCCCTGGCGTGTGCCGTGGTCGGGCGGCCCGAGCTGGTGTTCCTCGACGAGCCGACCGCCGGGATGGACGCCCACGCGCGCATCGTCGTGTGGGATCTCATCGACGGTTTGCGGCGCGACGGCGTCACGATCGTGCTGACCACCCACCAGCTCACCGAGGCCGAGCAACTGGCGGACCACTTGGTGATCGTCGACAACGGCGTCGCGGTGGCCAAGGGCACCCCCGCGGAGCTGATGGGGCGCGGCGCCGAGAACCAGCTGCGCTTCTCCGCGCCGCCGAAACTCGACCTGTCCCTGCTCATTTCGGCCCTGCCGGAGACCTACCTCGCCAGCGAGCTGAGCCCCGGGGAGTACCTCGTCGAGGGCTTGATCGACCCGCAGGTGCTGGCCACCGTCACCGCCTGGTGCGCCCGGCTGAACGTGCTGGCCACCGACATGCGGGTCGAGCAGCGCAGCCTCGAGGACGTGTTCCTCGACATCACCGGGCGGGAGCTTCGTTCGTGACCGTCAACCGCTTCGAGCCGGGCACGTTCACCCCGGACCCGCGACCGGCGAGCGTGCCGAGCATGCTTGCCGCGCAATTCCGCCTCGAGCTCAAGCTGCTGCTGCGCAACGGCGAACAGCTGCTGCTGACGATGTTCATCCCGATCACCCTGCTGGTCGGGCTGACGCTCCTGCCGCTTGGCTCGTTCGGTCCGAACCGGGCGGCGACGTTCGCGCCTCCGATCATGGCGCTCGCCGTCATTTCGACGGCGTTCACCGGTCAGGCCATCGCGGTCGCCTTCGACCGCAGGTACGGCGCCTTGAAACGCCTCGGGGCGACGGCACTGCCCGTGTGGGGCATCATCGCCGGAAAGTCGCTCGCCGTCGTCACCGTCGTGTTCCTGCAGTCGATGCTGTTGGGCGCCATCGGGATTGGGTTGGGCTGGCGCCCGGCCGTCGCCGGGCTGGCGCTCGGGGCGCTGATCATCGCGCTTGGCACGGCCGCCTTCGCCGCCCTCGGACTGCTGCTCGGCGGCACGCTGAAGGCAGAGATCGTGCTGGCGATCGCGAACCTGCTGTGGTTCGTGTTCGCCGGGTTGGGCGCGCTCACCCTGGAGAGCGACCTCGGCGGCGGAGTGGTCTCGCAGACCGTTCGGTTCGTCGCCAGGCTCACCCCCTCCGGCGCGCTGACCGAGGCCCTCGGACAGGCCATGACCGTGTCGGTCGACTGGTTCGGGGTGGCGGTGCTGGCCGCCTGGGGCGCGCTGGCCGGGCTGTGCGCGTTGCGCTGGTTCCGGTTCACCTGACCGCCCCCTACTACGGCGTGTAGTTAGAGCTGCTCTACGATCGGGCCATGGCCGTCGGAAGCTCACTGCTGCGGGTCGTGGACGTGCTTCCCCTCCCCACTCTGCGCACCCAGCGCATGATCGCCGCGGCCGTCGTCTTCACCCAGGGCGGCATCGCCGTCACCGGTGCGATCGTCCGCGTCACCGCCTCGGGTCTCGGCTGCCCCACCTGGCCGCAGTGCTTCCCAGGCAGCTTCGTTCCCGTCCCCGTGGCCGAGGTGCCGATCGTCCATCAGGCCGTCGAGTTCGGGAACCGGTTGATCACGTTCCTGGTCGTCTTGACGGCGGCCCTGGCCGTGCTCGCGGTCGTCCGGGCGCGGCGGCGCCGAGAGGTGGTCGTCTACGCCTGCCTCATGCCCGCGTCGACGGTGCTGCAAGCCGTGCTCGGCGGCATCACGGTGCTCACCGGGCTGCTGTGGTGGACCGTCGCGATACACCTCCTGGTGTCCATGGCGATGGTCTGGCTGTCGGTGCTGTTGTTCGTCAAGATTGGCGAGCCGGACGACGGGGTGGCCGCGTTGGCGGTACCGAATCCGTTGCGCCAGTTGACCGTCCTCTGCGGCATGGCCCTGGCCGTCGTCCTCGTCACCGGCACGATGGTCACCGGAGCGGGTCCACACGCCGGCGACAAGAGCGTCGACGCGCCGGTGCCCAGACTGATGCTCGACATCGTCACCCTCGTCTACCGGCACGCGGCACTGGTCACGGCCTACCTGTGCCTGCTGATCGGTCTTGCCTTCGCGCTGCTCGCCGTGCGCGCCCCGCGACCCGTCACGATGCGCGTCGTCGTGCTGCTCGTTCTGGTCGCCTTGCAGGGCATGGTCGGCACCGTGCAGTTCTTCACCGGGGTGCCAGCCGCACTGGTGGCGGTGCACGTCGCGGGCGCCGCCATCTGCACGGCCGCCACGGCAGCCCTATGGGCGTCGATGCGCCCCCGCTCGCTTGCCGAGCGGCCCGAGACCCAACCGCTCGAGGGCTGACTCCACCCCCAGCGCGAACTCGCGCTGCTGAAGGCCCCTGGCCGTCTCGTCGAGCTGGCGCCAGCCCAACGACGGTTCGACGAGTTCCAGTTCCAACAGCCGCGGGTCGTCCGGGCCGCCGATGACGTCGACGCGCGCGTAGAGGAACTGCTCGACGTCGAGGTCCAGCCGGGCCGCCGCCGCGGCGAGCGCGGCGTGCCCGACGTCCCACAGCTCGAAGTCCGGCTCGGCCGGCCGAAGGGTTTCCTCCGCGAAGGTGCCGGACGCGTCGAGCGCGGCCAGTTCACCGGGCGGCGGGAGCAGCGGACCCTTGTTGAACGCGTGGGACTGCCGCCCGGCGATGAACACCAGGGCGGTCTCGCCGTCGGCGATCCGCGGGTCGTAGGGCTGCACCAGCGCGGTGTGGCCGTCGGCCTGCAGGGCCTGCGCGTGCCCGCGGGCCTGCTCGGCGTCGGTGAACCGTTGCGCCCCCACCGAACCCGCCCCGACGGCGGGTTTGACCACCACCTGCCCGTCGGGAATCCGGACGGACTCCCCCGGCCCGAAGAACGCGCTCGGGACGACGGGGACACCCGCGGTCTCCAGATCGGCGAGGTATCGCTTGTCGGTGTTCCACGCCACCACGGCGGGGGCGTTGACGAGATTCGGAACGCGCTCGGTCCAGGCGAGGAACTCGTCGAGCCGCTCCGTGTAATCCCACGTCGCCCGCGGGATGACGAGGTCGGCCTCCAGAGTCTCCGGGTCGTCCCAGGACAGCCACCGGGCGTGCAGACCTCGCGACCTCAGCGCCGGAATCAGGCCGGCATCGTCGCCGTCACCCTCAATGAGAGCGCTGCAACCTGCGAGGACGATGCGGGGATGCCCAACGTCGGGCCGTGCGAGCTTCACGTTGGAATGATAGGTGGCATGTACGCGATCGAAGTGAAAGAAACCGGCGGCCCCGAAGTCCTCTCCTACGTCGAGAAGCCCGAACCGACACCCGGCCCCGGGCAGGTGTTGATCAAGGCCGACGCCATCGGCGTCAATTTCATCGACACCTATTTCAGATCCGGCCTGTACCCGCGGCCGCTCCCGTTCGTCGTCGGCACCGAGGTGTGCGGCACGGTGGCCGCCGTCGGCGACGACGTCGCGGCCCTCAACGTCGGTGATCGCGTCGTCACGGCCCAGGCCGACGGCGCGTACGCCGAGTACACCGTCGCGCCAGCCGACTTCGTGGCCTACGTGCCGGACGCCGTCTCCGCCGAAGTCGCGGCGTCCTCGCTGCTGAAGGGCATGACTGCGCACTACCTGCTCAAGTCCCTCTACCCCGTTCAGCAGGGCGACACGATCCTGGTGCACGCCGGCGCGGGCGGTGTCGGCCTGATCCTCACGCAGTGGGCGACCAGCATGGCGGTCAAGGTCATCTCCACCGTCTCGACGAAGGCGAAGGCCGAGCTGTCCCGGCAAGCCGGCGCGGTGGAGGTGCTGGACTACCCCGACGACACCGGCGGGCAGGAGCGAAGCGACCGGGGGATGTCAGCGGCGGAGTTCGGCGCCAGGATCAAGGAGCTCACCGGCGGCAACGGCGTCGCCGCCGTGTACGACGGGGTCGGTGCGTCGACCTTCGAGGCCAGCCTTGCCAGCCTGGCCGTCCGGGGCACGCTCGCGCTGTTCGGCGCATCCAGCGGCCCCGTGCCCCCGTTCGACCCGCAACGCCTGAACAGTGCGGGCTCGCTGTTCCTGACCCGGCCAACGTTGGCGCACTACACCCGCACCGCGGACGAGTTCTCCTGGCGAGCGGGCGAACTACTCGACGCGATTGCCACGGGGACGCTGTCGATCACCGTCAGCGAGCGCTACGCGCTGGCCGACGCGGGCAGGGCGCACGGCGATCTGCAGGGCCGCAAGACGGTCGGCTCCGTGGCGTTGGTTCCGTAGCTCGCGACGTGGCAGACGATCTGGTGGTCACCCGGACCTTCGTGGTGCCGGCAGCCGAACTCAGCGAACGCTTCTCGAGGTCGTCGGGTCCGGGTGGCCAGGGTGTGAACACCGCCGACAGCCGCGTCGAGCTGTCCTTCGACCTGGCTCGCTCGCCGTCGGTCCCGGAACGGCTGCGGTATCAGATGCTGTGCCGACTGCGCACCCGGCTGACCGGCGGCGTGCTGACGGTGACGGCCAGCGAGCATCGTGGTCAGCTGCAGAATCG
Organism: Mycobacterium sp. Root135; assembly: GCF_001426545.1. Classification (GTDB taxonomy): domain Bacteria; phylum Actinomycetota; class Actinomycetes; order Mycobacteriales; family Mycobacteriaceae; genus Mycobacterium. Next base: position 737,015 of record NZ_LMEZ01000001.1, read on the forward strand.
GGCGGCTGCGCGCGAGCGGATGGCGCGCCTGCTGCGGGCGGCCGCGGCGGCTCCCCCGCCGACCCGTCGGCCGACGAAGCCGTCACGGGGTGCCAAGGAGCGCCGTCTCGTCGACAAGAAGCGACGAGGGGGCATCAAGGAGGGGCGCCGCGGGGGCTGGGACGCGAGCTAGCTGGTTAGCCGAAACCCTGGTTATCCAAAAACCCTGGGAAGCGCGAACGCCGAGTCGACGGCCAGTGCGCAGAACACCACGGCCAGATAGTTGTTGGACTGCAGGAACAACCGCAGCGGCTTCACCGCCTCACCGCGCTTGACCCCGGCGTACAACTGGTGGGCCATCGTCAGGAACCAGGCGCCGGCCAGCAGCGCGACCGCGGCGTACAGCCAGCCGGTGGCCAGCGCGAGGCCCAGCGTGGTCAACACCGTCAGCCAGGTGTAGATCAGGATCTGCTTGGTGACCTGACGCTCGGTGGCGACGACCGGCAGCATCGGGACGCCCGCAGCCTTGTAATCGTCCTTGTAGCGCATCGCCAACGCCCAGGTGTGAGGCGGCGTCCAGAAGAAGATGATGCCGAACATGACCAGCGCGGGCCACTGGATGGTTCCGGTGACCGCCGACCAGCCGATCATCACGGGCATGCAGCCCGCGGCGCCGCCCCAGACGACGTTCTGTGACGTTCGGCGCTTCAGCAGCAGGGTGTAGATGAAGACGTAGAAGGCGATGGTCGCGACGGCGAGCACGCCGGAGAGCAGATTGGTGGTCCACCACAGCCAGGCGAAGGACCCAACCGTCAGCACCAGACCGAAGATCAGGGCATGCCGGGTCGGGACGGCGGCACGGGCCAGGGGCCGCAGCGCGGTCCGCTTCATCACCTTGTCGATGTCGGCGTCGGCCACGCAGTTCAACGTGTTGGCACCCGCGGCCGCGAGCATCCCGCCGAACAACGTGTTCAGGATCAGGAGTGGGTCGACGGTGCCGCGATCGGCGAGCAGCATCGCCGGGATCGTCGTGACGAGCAGCAGCTCGATCACGCGGGGCTTCGTCAGCGCCAGGTAGGCGAGCAGGGTGGTTCGAACTCTCGCACCGAACCCCTTGCCCGGCGACGCCGAACCCTGCGCCTCGGGGGAAATACGGCGCTCGCGAATGCTCACGCAGTTGTTCTCCTCGAATTTCGCGGCAGCACGCTGGCTTCTACTACAGGCGATGGTAGACCGTGGAACCGCGCGCTCACCAATACGGGGTGGCCGTTGGTGAACGCCCGGCCAACTTGGGTGACGCGGCCTGCGGCGATGTCACGGTCCGCACTAGGGTATTGGGTGACAGCTTGACGACACGAGGAGCTCGATCGTGACCACAACGGAAGAGATTTCCGCACTCACCCGCCCCAACCACCCCGAAGACTGGGCTGACGTCGACTCGGTCGCCGTCGACACGGTTCGGGTCCTGGCGGCAGACGCGGTTCAGAAGGTCGGAAACGGCCACCCCGGTACCGCAATGAGCTTGGCGCCGTTGGCGTACACGCTGTTCCAGCGGCAGATGCGGCACGACCCCAGCGATGTGCACTGGCTCGGCAGGGATCGGTTCATCCTGTCCTGCGGGCACAGCAGCCTCACGCTGTACATCCAGCTGTACCTCGGCGGGTTCGGGCTCGAGCTCGAAGACATCGAGTCGCTGCGGACCTGGAAGTCGAAGACCCCCGGGCACCCGGAGTTCCGGCACACCAAGGGCGTCGAGATCACCACCGGGCCGCTGGGCCAGGGCCTGGCCTCGTCGGTCGGCATGGCGATGGCCGCCCGCTACGAGCGCGGTCTCTTCGACCCCGACGCGGCGCCGGGAACCAGCCCGTTCGACCACTTCATCTACGTGATCGCCTCCGACGGCGACCTCGAAGAGGGCGTCACCAGCGAGGCCAGCTCGCTCGCCGGCACCCAGCAGCTCGGCAACCTGATCGTGTTCTACGACCACAACCAGATTTCGATCGAGCACGACACCAACATCGCGCTCTCCGAGGACGTCCCGGCCCGGTACCGCGCGTACGGCTGGCACGTTCAGGAGGTCGAGGGCGGCGAGAACGTCACCGGGATCGAGGAGGCCATCAAGGCCGCCAAGTCGGTGACCGACAAGCCGTCCTTCATCTCGGTGCGCACCATCATCGGCTATCCCGCACCCACCAAGATGAACACCGGCGGCGTGCACGGCTCGGCACTCGGCGACGAGGAAGTAGCCGCCACCAAGAAGATCCTCGGCTTCGATCCGGAGAAGACCTTCGAGGTGCGCGACGAGGTCATCGAGCACACCCGCAAGCTGGTCGACCGCGGCCGCGAGGCCCACGAGAAGTGGCAGCCGGAATTCGACGCCTGGGCCGAGCGTGAGCCAGAGCGCAAGAAGCTGCTCGACCGTCTGCTCGCCCAAGAGCTGCCCGACGGCTGGGACTCCGACGTGACGTACTGGGAGCCGGGCTCCAAGGCCGTCGCCACTCGCGCCGCCTTCGGCCAGGTGCTCAACGACGTCGCGCCGAAGCTTCCCGAATTGTGGGGCGGCTCAGCCGATCTCGCCGGAAGCAACAACACCACGATCAAGGACGTGAAGTCGTTCGGTCCGCCGTCGATCTCCACCGAGGACTTCACGGCCGACTGGTACGGCCGGGTGCTGCACTTCGGCATCCGCGAGCACGCGATGGGTTCCATCCTGTCGGGCATCGTGCTACACGGGCCGACGCGTGCCTTCGGTGGCACGTTCCTGCAGTTCTCGGACTACATGCGGCCCGCGGTCCGGCTGGCGTCGCTGATGGACATCGACACCATCTACATCTGGACCCACGACTCGATCGGGCTCGGCGAGGACGGACCGACGCATCAGCCGATCGAGCACCTCGCCGCACTCCGGGCGATCCCCAACCTGTCGGTGGTCCGGCCCGGTGATCCCAACGAGACGGCCTACGCCTGGCGCAGCATCGTGGCGCGCGGGAACGGCAGCGGCCCGGTCGGTTTCATCCTGACCAGGCAGGGCATCCCCGTACTCGAGGGCACCAGCTTCGAAGGGGTGAGCAAGGGCGGTTACGTCCTCGGCGGCGGGACCCCCGCCGACGACGCCGACGTCATCATCATCGGCACCGGTTCGGAGCTGCAGTTGGCGGTGGAGGCGAAGAAGTTGTTGGCGGAGAAGGACATCACCGCCTACGTCGTCTCGATGCCCTGCGTCGAGTGGTTCGAGAGCCAGCCCAAGGAGTACCGCGACAGCGTGCTGCCTCCCGAGGTGTCGGCCCGTGTCGCGGTCGAAGCCGCCGTCGCGCAGAGCTGGCACAAGCTGGTCGGCGACACGGGCGAGATCGTCTCCATCGAGCACTACGGCGAGTCGGCGGACGACAAGACGTTGTTCCGCGAGTTCGGCTTCACGGCGGAAGCCGTGGCAGCCGCTGCAGAGCGATCACTAGACAACTAGGAGCATTGATGACTCAGAACCCGAACCTGGCGGCGCTCAGCGCCGAAGGCGTGTCCGTATGGCTCGACGACCTGTCGCGTGAGCGGCTGCAGACCGGAAACCTGCAGACCCTCATCGACACGAAGAGCGTCGTGGGCGTCACCACCAACCCGTCGATCTTCCAGGCAGCCTTGTCCAAGGGCGACGCCTACGACGCGCAGATCGCCGAGTTGGCCGAGCGTGGCGCCGACGTCGAGGCCACCATCCGCACGGTGACCACCGACGACGTCCGCAACGCGTGTGATCTGTTGGCCAAGACCTACGAGGCCAGCGACGGCATCGACGGTCGGGTCAGCATCGAGGTCGACCCGCGGATGGCGCGCGACGCCGACAAGACGATCCTGCAGGCGATCGAGCTGTGGAAGATCGTCGACCGGCCCAACCTGTTGATCAAGATCCCCGCCACCGAGCAGGGTCTGCCCGCCATCACCGCGGTCATCGCCGAGGGCATCTCGGTCAACGTCACGCTCATCTTCTCGGTCGAACGGCACCGGCTGGTCATGGATGCCTACCTCGAAGGTCTGGAGAAGGCCAAGGAGGCCGGACACGACCTCTCGAAGATCCACTCGGTGGCGTCGTTCTTCGTCTCACGCGTGGACTCCGAGATCGACGCACGGCTGGAGGCCATCGGTTCCGACGAAGCCATGGAGCTGCGCGGACAGGCCGGCGTGGCCAACGCCCGCCTCGCCTACGCCGCCTACCAGCAGGTGTTCGTCGGTGGCGAGCGGTTCGAGGCACTGGCCGCCGACGGCGCCCGGGTGCAGCGGCCGCTGTGGGCCTCCACCGGCGTGAAGAACCCCGACTACTCCGACACCCTCTACGTCACCGAGCTGGTCGCCAAGAACACGGTGAACACGATGCCCGAGAAGACGATGGACGCCGTCGCCGACCACGGCGAGGTCAAGGGCGACACGATCAGTGGCACCTCCGGTGCGGCCCAGATGCTGTTCGACCGGTTGGTCAACGTGGGCATCGACCTCACCGACGTCTTCCTGACGTTGGAGAACGAGGGCGTCGACAAGTTCGAGAAGTCGTGGGGTGAGCTGATCGAGGCGACCCAGGGTCAGTTGGACCAGAAGAAGTCCTGAGCCTTGAGTAGCACTTCGGTGGGCGACGAATGGCAGAACCCGCTTCGTGACAAGCTCGACAAGCGCTTGCCTCGGATTGCGGGTCCGTGTGCGGTGGTCATCTTCGGTGTTACGGGAGACCTGGCCACCAAGAAGTTGATGCCGGCGATCTACGACCTGGCCAATCGCGGCCTGCTGCCGCCGACGTTCGCGTTGGTCGGTTTCGCGCGCCGCGACTGGCAGGACGAGGACTTCGGCAACATCGTGTTGAAGGCGGTGCAGGCACATGCCAGGACGCCGTTCCGGCAGGAGGTCTGGGACCGTCTCAACGAGGGAATCCGCTTCGTTCAGGGCACGTTCGACGACGCCGACTCCTTCGCACGGTTGAAGGAGACGCTGGACAAGCTGGACGCCGAACGCGGCACCGGCGGCAACCACGCCTTCTACCTGTCGATCCCACCGAAGGCCTTCCCCACGGTGTGCGAGCAGCTGTCCACCTCAGGGCTGGCGCGACCCGAGGACGACCGGTGGAGCCGGGTCGTCATCGAGAAGCCGTTCGGTCATGATCTGGAGAGCGCCCGCTCGCTCAACAAGGTCGTCAACAGCGTCTTTCCCGAGTCGTCGGTGTTCCGCATCGACCACTACCTGGGCAAGGAGACGGTGCAGAACATCCTGGCGTTGCGCTTCGCCAACCAGCTGTTCGACCCGATCTGGAACGCGCACTACGTCGACCACGTGCAGATCACCATGGCCGAGGACATCGGGCTTGGTGGGCGTGGCGGCTACTACGACGGCGTTGGCGCCGCCCGTGACGTCATCCAGAACCACCTCACCCAGCTCCTGGCGCTGACTGCCATGGAGGAGCCGGTCAGCTTCAGTCCTGCCGAGTTGCAGTCCGAGAAGATCAAGGTGCTTTCGGCGACGCGGCTGGCAGAACCGGTGGGCGAGAACACCTCTCGCGGCCAGTACACCGCAGGTTGGCAGGGTGGCGAGAAGGTGGTCGGGCTGCTCGAGGAGGAGGGCTTCTCCCCGACGTCGACCACCGAGACCTATGCCGCCATCACCCTCGAGGTCGACACCCGACGGTGGGCCGGGGTGCCGTTCTACCTACGTACGGGAAAGCGGTTGGGCCGCAGGGTGACCGAGATCGCCCTGGTGTTCAAACGCGCTCCGCACCTGCCGTTCGACGCCACGATGACCGACGAGCTCGGCAAGAACGCGTTGGTGATCCGCGTGCAGCCCGACGAGGGCATCACGCTGCGCTTCGGGTCGAAGGTGCCGGGCCACGCCATGGAGGTCCGCGACGTGAACATGGACTTCTCCTACGGGTCCGCGTTCGCCGAGGACTCCCCCGAGGCCTATGAACGACTGATCCTCGACGTCCTGCTCGGTGAGCCGTCGCTGTTCCCGGTCAACCAAGAGGTCGAATTGTCCTGGGAGATACTCGATCCCGCACTGGAGCACTGGGCGGCGTCGGACGCCGACGGCGGCAAGCCGGACCCGTACGAGTCGGGCGGCTGGGGTCCGGAATCGGCCACGGAGATGTTGGCCCGAACCGGGCGAGAATGGCGGAGGCCCTAACGTGATCGTCGACCTGGAAGCCACCACCACCACGGCGGTGAACAAGAAGCTGGACGGACTGCGGGAAGAGGGCGGCGCGTTCACGATGGCGCGGGTCCTCACCCTCGTCATCGCCCCGGACAGCGAGACCGTTCTCGAGGAGTCCATCGAGGCGGCCAACGCGGCCAGCCGCGAGCATCCCTGCCGCGTCATCGTGGTGCTGCCCGTCGACCGCGACGCCGCCGACGCCAAGCTCGACGCCCAGATCCGCGTCGGTCACGACGCCGGCGCGGGTGAGGTCGTGGTGCTCAAGCTGCACGGCCCACTGGCGGCGCAGGCCAGCAGCGTGGTGACGCCCTTCTTGCTGCCGGACACCCCGGTGGTGGCGTGGTGGCCCGACGTCGCTCCGCGCGTGCCTGCACAGGACCCGTTGGGGCAGTTGGCGATTCGACGGATCACCGACGCCACCTACGGTGTCGACCCGTTGGCGTGCATCAAGAGCAGGCTCGAGGGTTACACCCCGGGTGACACCGATCTGGCATGGAGCCGGATCACCTACTGGCGGGCGATGCTGACTTCGGCGCTGGACCAGGGCCCGCACGAAGACATCCAGTCGGCGTTGGTCTCGGGCCGCAAGGAGGAACCGGCGCTCGACATCCTGGCGGGCTGGTTGGCCAGCCGGATCGACGGTCCGGTGACACGCGCGGTCGGTGAGCTCAAGGTCGAGTTGGTCCGGGCCAGCGAGACGATCACCCTCAGCCGACCTCAGGAGGGCGTGACCGCCACCCTGGCGCGCACCGCCAAGCCCGAGGCAAAACTTCCGTTGGCGCGCAGGGAAACTCGCGAGTGCCTTGCGGAAGACATGCGTCGGCTCGACCCCGACGAGATCTACCTGGCCGCGCTGAAGGGAATCGCCGAGGTGCAATATGTCTGACACCGTGATCGAGACCTACGCCGACGCCGACACCCTCGTTGCCGCCGCGGGTGACCGGTTGGTCCTGGCGATCGTCGCAGCCATCGCCAAGCGCGACTCGGCCTACGTCGTGGTGACCGGCGGCGGCACCGGCGTCAAGCTGCTCAAGCACCTCGGCGACCACGACGACGCCATCGACTGGGCCAAGGTGCACTTGTTCTGGGGCGACGAGCGCTACGTGCCCGCCGACGACGACGAGCGCAACGACAAGCAGGCGCGCGAGGCGTTGCTGGACCACATCGCCATCCCGGCGGCCAACGTGCACGCGATGCCGGCGAGCGACGGCGAGTTCGGTGACGACGTCGACGCCGCAGCGCTGTCCTACGAACAGGTGCTGGCCGCCAACGCTCCCGACGGCTCGCCGACACCTGCCTTCGACGTCCACCTCCTCGGTATGGGCGGAGAAGGGCATGTCAACTCGCTCTTCCCGCACTCCGCGGCGACCGGTGAGACCGAGCGCATGGTCGTCGGCGTCACCGGCTCCCCCAAGCCACCGCCGGTGCGGATCACCCTGACGCTGCCCGCCGTCGTCCGGTCACGCGAGGTGTGGCTCGTCGTCTCCGGGTCGGAGAAGGCCGAGGCCGTGGCCGCCGCTGTCGGCGGCGCGTCGGCGGACGACGTGCCCGCAGCGGGTGCCGTCGGTCGCGACGCCACTGTGTGGCTGCTGGACAAAGCTGCCGCGGCAAATCTGTAGGCATGGCGCCCCATGACACGAGTGGTCGTCAGTCCGTAGGAACCCGGCTCGTGCGGCGCAGCGCCCACCACCCGAGGACTCCGACGATCGCGAGCATCGCGACGTTGTGTCCGTACTTCGGTATGGGTGCCACCTCCCCACCAACGGGGTCGCCGACGAATGCGAGGACGCCGCGGGCCATCAGGACTCCCAGACCCACGGCCGCGACGTGTGTCGTCGTCCACGAGGGCGACGACGACGATCGCGTGAGCAGCCACCCTCCGAGGAGTCCGGTGCACAGGTACACCGTCACGCCCGGCCATGTCGGTGGAACGGCTTCCATCACCAACCCGAGCGCTCCGGCCGCCGCCACCGCCGTGCCCACCCCCACCGCAGGCCGTGGTGACGGCGTCACCCGGGGCTTGCTTCTGCTGCCCACCCACGCTGCCAGACCGAACAGGATCGTGACCACGGCGGTGCTGCCGATCAACTGCATGGTGCTGGCTGAGTGCGACTCCGGGTCTGCGACGATCATCGCGGCCGTCGCACCGTAGGCCATTACTGCGAGCGCGACACCCCATGGAGTCAGCCACGACCGTTTCGCGGACGTCGGGTGCCATGCTTCCGCGATGGCGATTGGCGCACCGAAGCTGAAGATCATGTGCCCGAACACGAAAGTCGCCGCGTTGTAGGCAGATATGCCGAGGACCGGCAGCCAGGTTCCTTCGCGGGCCTGTTGCCATCCGTCGTAGCCCTGATAGTCGATGCTGAACAGGGACTGGTCGACGAGACAGCATTGGACGACACCCAATCCGGCGTAGAACAGCAACAGGCTGCCCCATCCCCAGCCGTGTCGGCGTACCAGCTCACGGACCAGCAGTGCAGGGGCGCCGTACAGAGCGCTGAAGAAGACGAGCCCGAACGCCACTTGCCCGGCATGCCCGGTGCTGGGACCGTATCCCGAGAGCAACTCGGCGCCAACACCACACAGTGCAGCGCTCGCAAGGACGCGAAACGCCCTCTCTGGATTCGTCGACATCGACACCACAGGCTAGCTGCTTGCGATCTGCAACGGCGGCCAACCAGAAGCAGCCATACTGACTGCCATGGCAGACAAGGGCGACGGCCGGCGACGGCAAGCACCGGCACGGCAACGCATCAGGACGTTGACCCATGCCGCGTTGAACGCCGACGCCACCGTCGAGCAAGTGGAGGCGATCCTCGCCGACCTCGGACAGACCCTGGCCGACCTGGACGCGTCGACGAGCAGCCTGGACATAACTCTCGAGCGGTTCAACGCCACCATCACCCGCATCGACGAGTTGGCGCCTCGACTCTTCGGCGTGGTCGACCGCCTCGAAGCCATCGTCGGCCGGGTCGAACGGATCGTCAGCGTCGGCGAATCCGTGGTGGCGCCGTTGGCGGCGACCGAAAGTGCGGTGCGGGGCGCGCTCAACGCAGTGCGCAAGAGCGCCGGTCTGTAGAGAGCGACGTGCCAGGACCACTCGAGGTCCTTCCGGTCGCCGACGGCGTCGGCCTGCCGTGGGACGTCCCGGTTGACGACGCGGTGGCCGCGGTGGCGGCTGCGCGCGCCCGCTACGGAGACTCGTTCGTGGTGCGCAGTGGAAGTCAAAGTGCGGGTGGGGGCCACGATTACCTCTTCACGTTCTCCCCGACCGGCGTCGAGTCGTTCTACGCGCTGCCCGAGGAGTCGGCCAGCAAGGGTGTCGCCGACTACCTGATGTTGCGGCGCAAGCTGCCCGACGAGGTGTTCGCGGGTCGGCGACTGCTGCCGGGCGCACTGTTCCGCCGCGACGACGTCTCGTCCTACCTGGCGCATCTCGACCACGCGCTCGACGCCACCGAAGCCGAACTGGGTAAGCGGGGATCGGTGGACTTGTTCGCGCTGACCCGGCGACTGGGCCATCGGATGGGGTTGGCGTCGTGGGCGGGTCCGGGGTGTGCCGACGGAGAGGCCTTCGAGCGAATGGTTCGCGCGTTCGACGTCCTCGACGGATCGGACGCATTCGTGCACCCCGATGCGATGGCGGCCGTCGCCGCGTCGGGCAAACGGGCCGAGCGGGCGGCGCTCGACGAGGTGGCCGACGTCGTCGGAGCGGCTGTGCGCCAAGTGGATTCGGGCACGGACTCCGACGACGGGCTGTTCGGCCGGATCGTCGCGGCGTGGGAGGCGGAGCCGGAGCAGGTCCGCGTCCGCGGCATCGCCATGGACGTCGCGCTGATTCACATCGCCTCGATGTCGAACCTGATGGCCGCCCTGGGCTGGGCGCTGGTGGACCTCGTCGAACACCCCGCCGCGGCGCGCCTCGTCGCCGCCGGTGACGCCGACCTCGCCCAGCGCTGTGCGCTCGAGAGCACCCGGTTGGCGCAACGTTCGATCATGGCCAGGTCCGTGCTGGAAACGGTCGCCTTCGACACCGGGGCGGGCGTCGTCGACGTGCCGGCAGGGTGGACGATCGCCACGCTGCTGCCGTTGCTGAACACCTCGGCGGCTCCCGGTCTGGGACTCTGGAATCCCGACCGCTGGCATCGGCACCGGTTGGCCGACGCGTCCGCGCTGGCGTCGCCGTTGCTGGTGACCGCCTTCGGGCACGGCAGGCACTCGTGCCCGGCACAGCCGTTCTCACTGGCCGCGATGACCACGGCGATGATCCGCCTGCTCCACCGCTACGACCTGACGCCTGGATGGGACCGATATCCGCGTCCGGTGCCCGCGCAGATCGGTGGCGTCGCCCGTTCCGCGGACATTTGTCGGGTCGACTACCGCACGCGGTGATCCTGGGTATCGTCGATTGGTGGCCACGCACGACGAACCGACGGGGTCGTCCCTGTCCGATCTCGACCTACGGGTCCGCGCGCTCGAAACCGTACTGACGCAGAAGAACTACGTCACCTCCGAGGCGCTCGACGCCATCGTCGAAGCCCACGAGACCCGGATCGGTCCGCACATCGGCGCCCGGGCCGTGGCACGCGCCTGGGTCGACGCCGACTACCGGGAAGCCCTGCTGGCCGACGCGACCACCGCCGTCGCCGAGTTCGCCGACGACGGTCACGTCGGCGAGCTGCTGATCGCCGTGGAGAACACCCCGGAAGTTCACAACGTGGTGGTGTGCACGCTGTGCTCCTGCTATCCGTGGGACGTCCTCGGCCTGCCGCCGACCTGGTACAAGTCGTTTGCCTACCGGTCGCGGACCGTCAAGCAACCTCGCGCAGTACTTGCGGAGTTCGGCTTGCGGCTGGACCCGAACGTCGCTGTGCGCGTGTGGGATTCGACGGCCGAGACGCGCTACCTGGTGGTGCCCATGCGGCCCGCGGGCACCGAGGACTTCGACGAGACTCGGCTCGCCGCCCTGGTGGACAGGGACAGCATGATCGGCGTCCGGGTGCCGACGTCGCCCGGCGGGCCGAGCTGATGGACGGCATCCACGACCTCGGCGGCATGGACGGCTTCGGCCCCGTGGCCACGGAGCTCGACGAACCCCGATTTCACCACCGGTGGGAGGGCCGGGCGTTCGCGGCGAGCATGACGATGGGCGCCGCCGGCGTCTGGAACATCGACGTGGGTCGATACGGAATCGAGCGCCTCGCACCGGTGGTCTACCTGTCCAGCTCGTATTACGAGCGGTGGCTACGGCGACTCGAGCTGCTGCTCGTCGAATACGGCCTCGTCGACCAGGCCGAGCTGACCAACGGGCAGTCGACCACCACCGGACGTGAGCTGCCACGCGGCGCGTTCACCGTGGCGCGAGTGCCCGCCGTGCGACAGCGTGGCTCGTTCACCCGCGAACCGCAGGCGCCGCGGCGATTCGACGTCGGCCAACGGGTCCGGACCCGCAACGACCATCCGCTCTCCCACACCCGCCTGCCGCGGTACGTGCGCGGGCGGCTCGGCGTCGTCGAACGGGTGCACGGTGCGCACGTCTTCCCCGACGCCGTCGTCACCGGTGCTGGCGAAGATCCGCAATGGCTGTACACCGTTCGGTTCGACGGCACGGAACTGTGGGGTGAGGACGCCGAACCAGGAACCACCGTGTCCGTCGACGCATTCGAGCCGTATCTCGAGGACGCCCGGTGACCGAGCCGGCCTTCGGGGCGCCGTGGCAGGCGCGTGCCTTCGCCATGGTGCTCGCCCTGCAGGACGCCGGCGTGGTGACGGCGGGCGAATGGGCCGACGCCCTCGGAGCGCAGATCAGGCGCGCTGAGACGGACGGCGACCCCGACGACTACTACGGCCACTGGCTGGCGGCGTTGGAGCAACTCGTCGTCGGCAAGGACCTTGCGTCCGACGAGGCGCTGTCGAGCAACCGGGAGGCCTGGGCGGTGGCAGCCCGCCGGACGCCGCACGGCGCACCGATCGAACTGGGTTAGCCGCTGTTGCGCAGAGCGGTCGCCAACCCGCTCATGGTGAGCAGGATCCCCCGTTTGACCAGTTCGTCCTCGTCGCCGGAGCGGTACCGGCGCAGCAGCTCGACCTGCAGGTGGTTGAGCGGTTCGAGGTAGGGGAAGCGGTTGAACACCGAGCGTGCCAGCGCCGGGTTGTCGGCCAGCAGATCGTCCTGGCCGGTGATGGCCCGCAACATCGCGATGCTTCTGTCGTGCTCGGCGACGATCTTATCGAACACCCTGTGCCGCAACGCTTCGTCGTCGACCAACTCGGAGTACCTGGCCGCCAGGCCCATGTCGGCCTTGGCAAGTACCTGCGCCATGTTGGACAGCACCGAGCGGAAGAACGGCCACTTCTCGTAGAGGTCGCGGAGCACCGCGAGCCGGGCCTCCTCGTCGCCGTCGGCGATGAACTCCTCGAACGCCGTGCCGGTGCCGTACCAACCGGGCAGCATCACCCGCGACTGACTCCAGGCCAGCACCCACGGGATCGCCCGAAGGTCGGAGATGGCCGTGGTCGGCTTGCGGGAGGCGGGGCGGCTGCCGATGTTGAGGGCGCCGATCTCGCTGACCGGGGTCGACGCCTTGAAGTAGTCGACGAAACCCGGTGTCTCGTGCACCAATTCGGAGTACGCCCGCTGTGCGCGCGCGGCGAGATCGTCGAGCACCTCGTAGGCGTCCTTGGCAAGTCCCCCGAGCCCCTCGGTGTCGAGCAGCGTCGACTCCAGTGTCGCGGCGAGCAGGGTCTCGAGGTTGCGGTGCGCGATGGTCGGTTCGGCGTACTTGGCGGCGATCACCTCACCCTGCTCGGTGATGCGCAACGAGCCCTTCACCGCGCCGGGAGGTTGCGCGAGGATCGCGTCGTAGCTCGGCCCGCCACCACGGCCGACGGTGCCACCACGACCGTGGAAGAGCCGCAGGCGAATTCCGGTCTTGCGGGCTGATTCGACGAGGTCCAGCTCGGCACGGTAGAGCGCCCAGTTCGCGGCCAGGTAGCCGCCGTCCTTGTTCGAATCCGAGTAGCCCAGCATCACCTCCTGCTGCTCGCCACGCGCGTGCACCAACGCCCGGTACAGCGGGATGTCGAGCACCGCCTCGAGTATCGACGATCCGCGTTGCAGGTCGTCGATGGTCTCGAAGAGTGGCACCACTCCCACGGGGCTGTACGGCTCCTCCCCCGAGGCGTCCAGCAGGCCCGCCTCCTTCAGGAAGACCGCCGCCTCGAGCATGTCCGACACCGACTGGCACATCGAGATGATGTAGTTCGGCACCGCCTGCGGACCGAACGTCCGGACCGCCCGTGCCGCCGCGGCCGTGATGTCCAATTCCTTGCGGGCCAGCTCGGAGAGCTCGGCACCGGGGCTCACCAGCGGGCGACGGGTCGCCAGCTCGGCGGTCAACACGTCCACCCGGTCGGCCTCCGACAGCGAGCGGTAGTCGGGGTGTACGCCGGCCCATGCCAGCAGTTCGGCCATCACCTCTTCGTGCACGTCGGAGTTCTGGCGAAGGTCCAGACCGGAGAGGTGAAAACCGAAGACGTGCACGGCTTCCCGCAGGCGCGCGAGGCGGTCGTCGGCCAGCAAGGCGCTGCCGTTGGCGCGCAGCGACGCGTCGACGACGTCGAGGTCGGCCAGGAACTGCTCGGGCGTCTCGTAGCGCTCCATGCCGAGGTCGAGCTGATGCTCGGGCTGGCGGTCCAGGATTGCCGCCGCCGTCGCCGTCAACCGGCCGTGGATCACCCGAAGGGCGCGGCGGTAGGGCTCGTCGGCGCGGGCCGGTTCGCCGCAGGTGTCGGCGAGCGCCTTCAACTCGTCGCTGATGCGCACCAGGCGCACCGACATCGACAGCTCCTCCTCCAGGGAGGTCAGCTCCTCGAGGTAGTGCGCCAAGGCGGTGTAGGCGGCGCTGCCGGTGGCCAGCCGGACCACCTCGCCGGTGACGTTCGGGTTGCCGTCGCGGTCGCCGCCGATCCACGAGCCGGGACGCAGGATCGGCTGCTCCAGCACGTGCGCGTCGGGCCAGCGGGCCTGCAGCGCGGTGCGCACCTCGGCGTTGACCTGAGGGATGACCTCGAAGAGGGCCGCCGGGTAGTACCGAAGGCCGGTCTCGATCTCGTCCTGAATCTTCAACCGCGACAGGCGAATCAGGGCCGTCTGCCACAGCACCAGGACATTGCGGCGCAGTTCCTGGTCGATGCTGCGGCCGTCGTCGGTGCGGGTCTGGCCGTGCATGCGCTGGCGCATCAGCTCGGTGATGCGGTGCTGGGTGTCGAACACCGTCCGACGGCGCGTCTCGGTGGGGTGCGCGGTGATGACCGGCGACACCAACGCGCCGGTGAGCGCGTCGGCGACCGTCTCGGAGTCCAGCTTGGCCGATTCCAGCTTGAGGTAGGTGGCGGCCAGGCTGCTGTTCTGCGGCGGCTCACCCGCGTCGACGTGGACGGCGCGGCGCCGTTCCCGGTGGATGTCCTCGGCGACGTTGGCCAGCAGGGCGAAGTGGGTGAAGGCCCGGATGACGGGGATCGCCTCCTGCACGTCGACGCCGTCGAACAGGCTGGCCAGATCGGAGCGGTCGATCTCGGACCGCCGTACCTGGAAGGCGCCGACGCGAGCCCGCTCCACGAGGTCGAAGACGTGGTCGCCGTTCTGTTCACGCACGGTGTCGCCGAGGATGCTGCCCAGCAGGCGGATGTCCTCACGCATCGGTTCGGTGGCCTCACGACCGACCTGGGTTCGGCGCACCGAGCCGATGGGTGCGAGGGCAGTGTCGGGAGCGTCGGCCATGACGACAAGTATCGACGTACCGCGAACCGGGCGCAGTCCGAGCCCCGCGTCGCCGTGCCGTTCCCGCCCCGACCTGCCCGGGCGTGCGGCAAGATCGCCACGTGGCGGCGCATCAGACGATCTTCCCGGCCCGTCGGATCATCACGATGGACCCCGACCGGCCCGACGCCACGGCGGTGGCGGTCGCCGGAGACCGGGTCGCCGCCGTCGGGTCGCCGGAGACGCTGAGCGGTGCGGGGGTCGTCGACGACCGGTTCGCCGACGCCGTCCTGCTGCCCGGGCTGATCGACCAGCACCTGCATCCCGTGCTTGGCGCCACCACCCTGATGACCGACGTCATCGCCCCCGAGGACTGGGACCTCCCCGGACGGCGGTGCCCCGCCGCGGCCACCGAACGGGAGTATCGCTCGCGACTGGCCGACGCCGAGCGAGCCGTCGTCGACCCTCGGGCATGGCTGATCTCCTGGGGATATCACCGGCTGTGGCACGGCCCCCTGGACCGCAGCGTGCTCGACGCGATCAGCCGCACCCGGCCGATCGCGGTGTGGCAGCGCAGTTGTCACGAGTGGTTCCTCAACTCGGCGGCCGTCGACGTCCTCGGCATCACGGCCGACGACATGTCCGGGCACGGGTCGGCCAGCGACATGGTCGACGTCGCCGCCGGCCACTGGTGGGAGACGGGCATGAACCTGCTGCTGCCGAGGCTGGCACCGCACTTCATGCCGCCGGACCGCGTCGCCGCCGGGTTGCGACAGATGGTGGCCTACCTGCGGGCAAACGGCGTGACCGCCTTCAACGAGCCCGGCATCATGTGGGACGTGGAGCCGTGGCAGCTCTACCTCGACGTCCTCGGCGACCGCGACACCCCGTTGCTCTCGACGTTCCTCGTCGACGCCCGCAGTCAGGCGGACGCGGGGATGGATCCCGCCGACGCGGTCGCCGACGCCGAGCGACAGGTCGCGCGCGCGAGCGAGGGCAAGGTCCGGCTGCTGCCCAAGCAGGTCAAGCTGTTCGCCGACGGCGCGATCATCAGCCAGCTCATGCAGATGCGCGAGCCGTACCTCGACGACGAAGGCCACCCCGATCCGTGTCACCACGGCGAGTGGATGATGCAGCCGGAGGTGTTCAGGGCCTTTGCGGCAGCGTATTGGAATGCCAACTGGCAGTTGCACGTCCACGTCAACGGCGACGCCGCACTCGACCTGGTGCTCGACACCGTCGAGGAGTGCATGGCCCGGCATCCCCGCAGCGACCATCGCACCGTGATCGTGCACTTCGCCAACTCCACCGAGGAGCAGGTCGACCGGATCGCCCGGGTCGGCGCCATCGTGTCGGCAAACCCCTACTACCCCGTCGGGTTCGCCGACAAGTACGCCGCCCACGGTCTTGGCGCGGCCCGCGCCGACGCGATGGTGCGGTCGGCGTCGGTCCTGCGCCGCGGCATCCCCCTGTCCTTCCACTCCGATCTGCCGATGGGTCCGGCCGACCCGTTGACCCTGGCGTGGTGCGCGGTCAACCGCCGGACGCCCAGCGGTCGCGTCGCCGGGCCCGAGCAGCGCATCTCGGTGCACGACGCCCTGCGCGCGGTGACCGTCGAGGCCGCGTACTCGTGGCGGATGGAGGACAACCTCGGCAGCATCTCCGTCGGCAAGCTCGCCACCTTCACCGTGCTAGGTGAGGACCCGTATTCGGTGAATCCGGAGCGGCTCAACGAGATTCCGGTTCTCGGTACGGTGTTCGAAGGTCGATGGTTCCCCAACGGCGGCTGATCCGGTAGCGTCGCGGCAGGCGTCCAGGGCGCCTCCGGTCCGCGGAAATGGGTTCAACCCACCTGGTGGCACGACCAATCAGGCCCGTCTCCTTTCGGCCCGACGCAGCGGACTTCGGGTGCGACGAAAGGAGGCCGCCATGGCCCCGTCCCTGCCCAACAATCCCTCCCTCGAGCGGTTCCGCCGCGACGCCCGCCGCCTCCAACGGGCGGTCCGCGGCAACGATCCCGAGGCGCTCACCCTGGTCTCGCGTCATCACCCCGCCGGGGCACCCGCCGATCCGGCGGCGTTCGCGTTGACCGCCGCGCAACACGTCGTCGCCCGTGCGGTCGGCTTCAGCAGTTGGCCCCGACTTCAGGCGTATCTGCGGACCGCCGAGCAGCTCCGCCGTGACCCGACGGTCACCGTCGACGACGATCCGCTCGCGCGGTTCCTGTCGCTGGCCTGCCTGACCTACTCCCAGGGCGACGGCCCAGCCAGGTGGGTGGCTGCCGATGAGATCTTGCGTGCCAACCCCGAGCTACCCGCGCGCAGCCTGCACGCCGCGGCGGCCGTCGGTGACGTCGTGGCCGTGCGACGCCACCTCGAGACCCACCCGCACGGAGCGACCGAGCAGGGCGGCCCGTTCGGCTGGACCGCGCTGTTACACCTCGCCGCGTCGCGGGTGCCGCAACGGGATCCGGTGGCGACGGCGCGGTTGCTCCTTGACGCGGGCGCGGATCCGAACGCGGGCTACCTCTGGCTCGGACTCCCGACACCGTTCACCGTGCTGACGCTGTGCTTCGGCGAGGGTGAGGCGGGGCCGGGACGCCAACCGCGGCATCCGGTCGGCGCCGAGCTGGCGGCGGAGCTGATCCACCGCGGCGCAGACCCCAACGATGCGCAGACGCTGTACAACCGAATGTTCTCCCGCGACGACGACCATCTGCGAATCCTGTTGCCCGCCGGCCTCGGTCGCGGGGATGGCGGGCCGTGGCACCGCCGACTCGGTGAGGCTTTGGAGACCCCGGCGGACATGGTGCAGCGGCAGGTCGACTGGGCGCGGGACCACGGTTTCACCGAACGGCTCGACCTGCTCGCCTCGTACGGATTCACCGCAGGGCGGCCGGTGAGCTCACCGTCGCCGTGGCGGGCGGAACCGTCGGAGCCGCCCATCGCCGGGGCGGGTACCCCCGCGGGCGTGCGCGCACTGGCGGCGGCAGGCGGTGACCTCGACGCCGACGTCGGCGGTCACACGATGCTGCACCACGCCGCCTGGATCGGCGACGTCGAATTGGTCGAGGCGCTACTGGAGTGCGGGGCGAATCCCGACGTGCGCGACACAGAACACGGCGCGACGCCGCTGGGCTGGGCCGAACACGGTCACGCCGAGAAGACGGCGAAGATTCTGCGGACTAGGAGCCGTACTTGATCTGGAGGGCGACCGCGACGATCGACACCAGCCAGATGGCGGTGATGAAGTAGGTCAGCCGGTCGAGGTTCTTCTCGACGACGGTGGATCCGGAGAGGCTGGACTGCACGCCGCCACCGAACAACGTCGACAAGCCGCCGCCCTTGGCCCGATGCAGAAGCACCAACAGGATCACCAGAACGCTGGTGACGACGAGGGTGATCTGCAGGGCGAAAATCATGGTCGCCAGAATACCGGCGACCCGTCGAATCGAGGAATCGGGGTCAGGCGACGGGTTCGGGGGCGGGTCAGGGCAACGGTCCGCCGGCGGCGATCGCCGACAGGATCGCGAACTGCTCGCCGTCCAGGGACGCTCCTCCGACGAGGGCACCGTCGACGTCGGCCTGTCCGACGATCTCGCCGACGTTCTTGGCGCTCACGGAGCCGCCGTAGAGCACCCGAACGGTGGCCGCAACGTCGACCGACGCCAGCTCGGCCAGTTCGATGCGGATCGCGGCGCAGACTTCCTGCGCGTCGGCGGCACTCGCCACCCGGCCGGTGCCGATCGCCCAGACCGGCTCGTAGGCGATGACGACGTTCGCGATCTGATCGGCCGAAAGCCCGGCGAGCGATCCGCGCAGCGAGGTGACGCAGTAGGAGACGTGCTCTCCCGCCTCACGGATCTCCAGTGCCTCACCGATGCAGATGATCGGCGTCAGCCCGTGCTTGAGGGCGGCGGCGGCCTTGGCGGCGACCAGGGCGTCGTCCTCGGCGTGGTACGTGCGGCGCTCCGAGTGGCCGACCACCGCGAACGTGCAGCCGAGCTTGGCCAGGAACGCGCCACTGATCTCACCGGTGTAGGCGCCCGAGTCGAACTTGGACACGTCCTGGGCCCCGTAGGTGAGCCGGAGCTTGT
Organism: Mycobacterium sp. Root135; assembly: GCF_001426545.1. GTDB lineage: Bacteria > Actinomycetota > Actinomycetes > Mycobacteriales > Mycobacteriaceae > Mycobacterium. The sequence continues at coordinate 756,031 of NZ_LMEZ01000001.1, forward strand.
CGCCGTCGACGAGGGTCTGCACGCTGCGCAGATCCGTGAACGGCGGAATCACCGTCACGTCGACCTTGTCGAAGTACTTGTCCGGCAGTGAGAAGGCGATCTTCTGCACCAGGGCGATGGCCTCGAAGTGGTTGAGGTTCATCTTCCAGTTGCCGGCGATGAGCGGCTTGCGTGCCACGGATGTCTCCTAGTTTGCGAGGATCGAGATGCCGGGCAGCGTCTTGCCCTCGAGGTACTCCAGCGACGCACCGCCACCGGTGGAGATGTGCGAGAAGCCGTCCTCGGGCAGACCGAGCTGGCGCACGGCGGCGGCGGAGTCTCCCCCACCGACGACACTGAACGCGCCCTTGGCCGTCGCGCCGATGACTGCTTCGGCGACGCCCTTGGTGCCCGCGGCGAACTCCGGGAACTCGAAGACGCCCATCGGTCCGTTCCAGAACACGGTCTTGGCGTTGGACAGCAGGGCGGTGAATCGCTTCACCGACTCGGGCCCGATGTCGAGGCCCATCCGGTCGTCGGCGATGGCCGTCACGGCCACCGTCTCGGCCGGGGAGTCGGCGGAGAACTTCTCCGCGACGACGACGTCGACCGGGAGGTGGATGACGTCGCCGTAGTCCTCGAGCAGCTTCTTGCAGGTGTCGATCATCTCCGGCTGCAGCAGCGAGGTGCCTACTGAAATACCTTGTGCGGCAAGGAAGGTGAAGCACATGCCGCCGCCGATGACAATGCTGTCGGCCTTGGTGGCCAGGTTCTCGATGACGGCCAGCTTGTCGGAGACCTTCGAGCCGCCGAGCACCACCGCATATGGGCGTTGCGTCGAGCTGGTGAGTTGCTCGAGCACCTTGACCTCGGTGTCGACCAACAGTCCCGCGTAGTGCGGGAGGATCGTCGCGACGTCGTACACCGACGCCTGCTTGCGATGCACCACGCCAAATCCGTCGGAGACGAACGCACCGGGCGAACCGTCGGCCGCGCTGACCAGTTCGGCCAGCTCCTTGGCCAGCGCGAGCCGCTCGGCGTCGTCCTTGCTGGTCTCACGGGGGTCGAAGCGAATGTTCTCGACCATCAACACGTCACCGTCGGTAAGGCCTTCGGCGCGCGCGAGCGCATCGGAGCCGACGACGTCGCCAGCCAGCTGGACGTGCCTGCCCAATTCCGCACCGAGGGCCGCCGCGACGGGCGCCAACGAGAACTTGGGGTCGGGTCCGTCCTTCGGCCGCCCGAGGTGAGCGGTGACGACGACCTTGGCTCCGGCATCCGACAACGCCTTCAGCGTCGGGACGGAGGCGAGGATGCGACCGGGATCGGTGATCGTCCCCTCGTCGTCGAGCGGAACGTTCAGGTCGGAGCGCACCAGTACGCCCCGACCCTCGACCCCCTCGGCCAGCAGATCAGACAGTGACTTGATGGAGGTTGCGGAGGAAGAAGCCACGGACCCGGCTCTACAGCGACTTGCCGACCAGCGCGACCAGGTCAACCAGCCGGTTGGAGTAGCCCCACTCGTTGTCGTACCACGACACGACCTTGGCCTGGTTGTCGATGACCTTGGTCAGACCCGAATCGAAGATCGAGCTGTGCGGGTCGGTGACGATGTCGCTCGAGACGATCGGCGCGTCGTAGTACTTGAGGATGCCCTTCAAGCGGCCCTCGGCTGCTGCCTTCATGGCCGCGTTGATCTCGTCGGCGGTGGCCGACTTGGCCAGCTCCACGGTGAGGTCGGTGACCGAACCCGTGGGGATCGGTACGCGAAGGGCGTATCCGTCGAGCTTGCCCTTCAGCTCGGGCATGACCAGGCCGATCGCCTTGGCCGCGCCGGTGGAGGTCGGGACGATGTTCAGGGCGGCGGCGCGGGCGCGACGCAGGTCGCTGTGCGGTCCGTCCTGAAGGTTCTGGTCCTGGGTGTAGGCGTGAATCGTCGTCATCAGGCCCTTGACGATGCCGTACTCGTCGTGCAGGACCTTGGCCAGCGGGCCGAGGCAGTTCGTGGTGCACGAGGCGTTGGAGATGATGTTCTGGCTGCCGTCGTACTTGTCGTCGTTGACGCCCATGACGATGGTGATGTCGGGGTCGGTCGCCGGCGCGGAGATGATGACCTTCTTGGCTCCGGCGTCGAGATGCCCCTTCGCCTTGGCGGCGTTGGTGAAGATGCCGGTGGACTCGACGACGACGTCGACGCCCAGGTCGCCCCACGGAAGTTCGGCCGGACCGGCCTTGACCTCGAGCGCCTTGATCTTGGTGTCGCCGACGACGATGGTGTCGTCGCCTTCGAGGCTGACGTCGTAGGGCAGCCGGCCCAGGATCGAGTCGAACTTCAGAAGGTGCGCCAGCGTGGCGTTGTCGGTCAGGTCGTTGACCGCGATGATCTCGATGTCGACGTTGTTGCCGAGGGCCTTCTGCGCGTCCAGGGCCCTGAAGAAGTTGCGTCCGATTCGGCCGAAGCCGTTAACGCCTACCCGAACGGTCACTGTCGTGCTCCTTAGATCTCGAAGATGCTCCGGGACGTTGGCCCCGTCTCGTGCTCGGGGATCAGCCTAGTGGTGCGACCCTCCCGACGCGAAGGCTGGTCAGTGGGCGGCCAGACTCTGGTCTCGGTACGTCACCCGGCGCGTCGGCGACGCAAGCATCGACTTCGCTTGCTGCCGAGTCGATGTCGTGAGGGGCGAAGCAGCGGACCGCCGACGTACGCGCCCACCCGAAGGGCGTCCGTCGACTCACGGTAACTGCGGCGGCCGATTCGACCGAACCGCGGCGGTCGCGGGCGCGGAGCGGCTACGGTCCGTTAGCTCGAGTCGGAGGTTGAGATGTACGAGAGTTCCCACCGTCCCAGTTCGCACCGTCCGTCGGAGCGGTATCCGCGGATGCGGCTCGCGCTTGCCGCGGTCGTGGTGGCGGGGTTCTCCGCCGGAGCGCTGGGCAGCGTTGGCGTAGCCCAGGCCGACGAGGGGGCGTCCGGGTCCGCCGGGCCGTCCTCGTCTCAGCAGACCGACAAGCCGGACACCGGGTCGAACCCGAAGTCGAACCCGGCGTCGAACCCGAAGTCGAACCCGAAGTCGAACCCGAAGTCGAACCCAGAGTCCAAGCCGGCGTCCTCCACGAAACCGCCGTCCAGCCCGGCCAGCAGCCCGTCCGCGGCGGCGTCACACGACGACGCCGAACCCCCGGCGTCCAAGCCCGAGCAGCCCGATCCGACGCCAACCGTCGACGTCGAGCCGCCGGCACCCGAAGCAGCCACCGTCACCGCCGCCGTCCCGCGCGAACCCAACAAGCATGCCCAGCAGCCGAATACACCCGTGGTGCCGCGATCCGAGGTGTCCCGAACCGAACCGACGAAATCCGCCCCCACGCTGCGCAGTGTCCAGGCGCCGGTCCCTCCCACCCCGCAAACTCCCCCGGTCGCAGCCGTCCCGGTCGTGGCACCCAACCCCGCTCCGACCATCAAGCCGCGGGCCGACCTACAGCTCGCCGGGTTGGCGGTCGACGTCGCAACGGTGTCGGTGTCGGCGGTGCACACCGCCGCGACCATCGTCGCCCACGCCTTCGGCCCTTCCAGCTTCCTCGGCGTGCCCTACATGTTGGCGATGTCGGTGGCCAACGCCGCGGCCGCGGTCGGCCGGACCTTGGTCGGGGCACCGCTGTCACCCCCGGGCGGCCGGTTCACCGTCAACTACGGCCTCGTCGACGGGCTCGCGTTCTTCACGCCCACCAAGCCACCCGCCGGGGCCAACGACCCGTCGATCAAGGTGACGGCGGAGCATCCGCTGCCGGTCATCCTGCTCAACGGGACGACGGGGACCCAGGGCGTCAACTGGTCGGTCGGCGCACCGGTGCTGGCCAACGCCGGATACAAGGTCTTCACGTTCAACTACGGCAACACCACCGCCGAGCCGAACTTCCCGATCCAGGCCATGGGCGACATCCGCCAATCCGGCCTGGAACTCGCCGCGGAGGTGAACCGGGTACTCGAGCTGACCGGGGCCCCGAAGGTCATCCTGATCGGGCACTCGCAGGGCGGCGGCATCTTGCCGGTCTACTACCTCAACGAACTCGGCGGAGCCGACAAGGTCTCCCAGCTCATCGGCATCGCCCCGAGCAACCACGGCACCGACTTCAACCGCCTGAACGGGTTTCAGTCGATCCCGATCCTGGGTCCGCTGCTCGTCGGCATCGCCGACGCGATCGCACCCGCCCTGTTTCAACAGGGGGTGGGATCGGCATTTCAGCACGAGGTCTACGGCAACGGCGACACCCGACCGGGGGTGCTGTACACGACCATCTCGACGGTCAACGACGAGGTCGTCACGCCCTACACCCAGCAAGCCCTGACCGGACCGAACGTCACCAACGTCGTCCTGCAGGACTTGTACCCGGGACTCGTCCTCGGCCACGCCAACATCTACACCAGCCCGCAGGCGATGGCGGCGGTCCTCGACGCGCTCGCCGGCAACCGGGCAGCCAATCCGTTGGCGTATCCGGCGGCGGTCGCCGCCTAGGCGTCGTCGAGCAGATCCGGTGTCACGGCCGACTCCGTGTCGGGGATGCCGTCCTGCTTGGCCTTGCGGTCGGCCATCGACAGCAATCGCCGAATGCGGCCTGCCACCGCGTCTTTCGTCATCGGCGGCTCCGCGAGGCGACCCAATTCCTCGAGTGACGCCTGACGGTGTTCGACCCGCAACCTGCCCGCGTTGGACAGGTGGTCCGGAACGGTGTCGCCGAGGATGTTCAGTGCGCGTTCTACCCGGGCCGCGGCGGCAACCGCCGCCCTTGCCGAACGCCGCAGGTTCGCGTCGTCGAAGTTGGCGAGTCGGTTCGCGGTCGCCCGCACCTCACGGCGCAGGCGTCGCTCCTCCCAGGTGAGCCTGGTGTCCTGGGCGCCCATCCGCGTCAGCAGCGCACCAATGGCCTCGCCGTCGCGCACCACCACCCGGTCGCTGCCCCGCACTTCGCGAGCCTTCGCGCTGACGCCGAGCCGACGCGCCGCGCCGACGAGGGCCAGTGCCGCCTCCGGACCGGGGCAGCTGATCTCCAACGACGACGAACGGCCCGGCTCGGTGAGCGAGCCGTGCGCCAAAAATGCTCCACGCCAAGCGGCTTCGGCGTCACCGACGCTGCCGCCGACGACCTGGGCCGGCAACCCGCGCACCGGACGACCGCGCAGATCCAGCAGTCCGGTCTGACGCGCCAGCGCCTCCCCGTCCTGGGCCACGCGCACCACGTACCTGGTGCCCTTGCGGATGCCGCTGGCCGTCAGCACGTGCACGACGGCGTTGTAGCCGTAGAGGTCGTGGATGTCCTTGCGCAGGCGCCGCGCGATGACGCCGAGATCCACCTCGGCCTCGACCACCACGCGGCCCGCCACGATGTGGAGGCCACCGGCGAAGCGCAGAAGGGACGCCACCTCCGCACGTCGCGCGCTCACCGAGTTGATCACCAGTCGGCTGAGCTCGTCCTTGACCTCGGCTGTCATCGCCACGAGATCGTCACCTTTCGTCGACCGACTGGGCGGCGGCAGTCGGAGCCGTCGGCGGCACGGCTGCACTACCGCGCAGCCTCACTCGCTCCAGCGCCGCAGCCAACTTGGCCGGATCATGTAATGGTGTACCAGGTCTGGACACGTCAGCAAACTCGACCCGAGCCTCGAGGCTGGCTGCGGTTCGCCGAAGTTGGTCCCGTTCACGTTCGCCGGGAACGCCTGCCGCGTCGACGACGATGTCGTGCACGGTGAATCCTGGGGCATGCTGCGCCAGTACGTGGATGTGGCGCTCTGCGGAGAAGCCCGCCGTCTCGCCCGGTTCGGCCACCAGGTTCAACACCAGTGCCCGGCGCGCAGTCGTCGCCTGAAGCGCGGCGGCCAGCTGCGGCACCAACACGTGGGGAATCACGCTGGTGAACCAGGAACCCGGTCCCAGCACGACGAGGTCGGCGGCCATGATCGCGTCGACGGCCTGCCGGGTGGCGGGCGGATTGCCGGGATTCAGACGCACCCGGCGCACCTTCCCCACCGTGGTGGCGACGGCGACCTGGCCCCTGATCACCCGGCTCATCCGGGCGTCGGATTCCAGGCCTGCGACGTCGGCCTCGATCTGCAGGGCGACCGGACACATCGGCAGCACCCGGCCCTTGAGGTCGAGGATGCGACCGAGTTCGTCGAGCGCGGCGACCGGGTCGGCGAGCACTTCGTTGAGTCCGGCGAGCAGCAGGTTGCCGATGGGGTGCCCGGCCAGCGCACCGCTGCCGCCGAACCGATGCTGCAGGATGGTCGCCCACAGATGACCATGCGGGGTGTCGGATGCCAACGCCGCCAACGCCATTCGTAAGTCACCGGGGGGTACGACGTCGAGCTCGCTGCGGAGCCGGCCCGACGAGCCGCCGTCGTCGGCGACCGTCACCACCGCCGTCACGTGCGGCGTCAACCGGCGAAGGGCCGACAGCGTGGCGTACAGACCGTGGCCGCCACCCAGTGCGACGATGCGTGCATTCATTCGCGGCCCAGATCCCGGTGCAGCACCCGCACCGTCAGATCACCGTCGCCACCGAGGCGTCCCGCGAGGGCCTCGGCGATGGCGACGCTGCGATGCTTGCCGCCGGTGCAGCCGATCGCGACGGTCATGTAGCGCTTGCCCTCCCTGCGGTATCCGTCGATGACGACGTCCAGAAGCCGATGGTAGGTGTCGATGAAGTCCGTCGCCCCCGGTTGGCCGAGGACGTAGTCGCGCACCGCAGGGTGCTGACCGGTGTGGGGGCGCAACTCGTCGACCCAGTGCGGGTTCGGCAGGAAGCGGACGTCCATGACGGTGTCGGCGTCCATCGGCAACCCGTACTTGTAGCCGAACGATTCGACGGTGACGTTCGTGTGCGCCACCGTCTCGGCGGCGAACGCGCGCTCGATGGTCTCGCGGAGGGCGGGCACGGGAAGGGACGACGTGTCGATCACCAGGTCGGCGGCCGCGCGGATGGGAGCCAGCATGGTGCGCTCCGCGGAAATGCCCTCGGCCAGAGTCTGATTCCCCTGCAGGGGATGGCTGCGGCGGTTCTGTTCGTACCGGCGGACCAGGATGTCGTCGGACGCTTCGAGGAACAGCACGCGGGGGGTGATGTCGCGGGTGGCGAGGTCGTGGCGCACCCATTCGAGGTCACCGGTGAACCCGCGGGAGCGCACGTCCATCACGACGGCGAGCTGGGTGATGCGCGACCCCGCCGCCAGACCAAGCTCGACCATTCTGGCGATGAGCTCGGGCGGCAGGTTGTCGGCGACGTACCAGCCGAGGTCTTCGAGGACCTTGGCCGCGGTGCCGCGGCCCGCCCCCGACAATCCGGTGACGAGGACGACGTCTATCCCGGCCGCTGGCAGATCCTCGCCGTGGCCTTCGTGCGGATCGGTCATGCGCGATCCGCCTCCAGCTTCTCGCTCGTCGTCATCCCCTGGCCCGTCATCGACACCTCGTCCTTGATCGTAGGCACGCCGAGTGCCTCCAGGACGGCGTTCGCCGTGGCTACTCCGATACCCGGCACGGCGGTGATCTCCTCGACGGTGGCGTCCTTCAACCGGGCCACCGACCCGAAGTGAGTCACCAACGCCTTTCGCCTGTGCTCCCCCAGTCCCCGGACGGAGTCTAGTGCCGACGCAGTCATCCGCTTCGACCGCTTGCTTCGGTGATAGGTGATCGCGAAGCGGTGCGCTTCGTCACGCACCCGCTGCAGCAGGTAGAGCCCGTCGCTGTTGCGCGGCATGATCACCGGATCGGGCTGCCCCGGCACCCACACTTCCTCCAGCCGCTTCGCCAGTCCGATGACGGCCACGTCGGTGATCCCCAGCTCCTCGAGGACCGCGGCGGCAGCGTTCACCTGGGGCGCGCCGCCGTCGACGACGAACAGGTTGGGCGGGTAGGCGAATCGTCTGGCCTTGCCGTCCTCGACGACGGGCGCCTGGGCGTCGGCCACGTGCCGCGCGAAGCGTCGCCTCGTCACCTCCGCGATGGAGGCGACGTCGTCGGACCGGCCGTCACCCGCCGCTTCACGGATGGCGTAGTGCCGGTAGTCCGACTTGCGCGGCAAGCCGTCCTCGAACACCACCAGCGACGCGACCACGTCGGTGCCCTGGACGTGGCTGATGTCGACGCACTCGATGCGCAGCGGCGCCTCGGTGAGGCCGAGGAACTCCTGGATGCTTTGCAGTGCTTCGGATCTGGCGTTGAAGTCACCGGCGCGCTTGAGCTTGTGTTGCGCCAGCTGGTCCTTCGCGTTGCGGTAGACGGTCTCCGCCAACGCCTTCTTGTCACCGCGGGCGGGCACCCGCAGCTGCACGTTTGACCCGCGCAACCCGCTGAGCCAGGCCGCGAGTTCCTCGGCGTTGTCGGGCAGCACCGGCACCAGCACCTGCCGCGGGACCAAGTTGGTGGCTTCGTCCACTCCGGCGGTACCACCACCACTGAGCTCGGCCTGGTCGCCGTAGAACTGGGTGAGGAACTGCTCGACAAGGTGCTCCTGCCCAGATTTTCCTGGCTCGCCAGACTTCTCCACGACCCAGCCTCGTTGGCCCCGCACCCGACCGCCGCGGACGTGGAACACCTGGACGGCGGCCTCGAGCTCGTCGTCGGCGAACGCCACGACGTCGGCGTCGGTGCCGTCACCGAAGACGACGGTCTGCTTCTCCAACGCCCGCTTGAGTGCGCCGATGTCGTCGCGGAGCCGGGCGGCCCGTTCGAAGTCGAGCGCCTCCGACGCCGCGTTCATCTGCTGTTCCATGTCGCGGGCCAGACGGTCGGTCTTGCCTGCCAGGAAGTCGCAGAAGTCGAGCACGATCCGCCGGTGCTCCTCGGCGCTGACCCGGCCGACGCACGGCGCCGAGCACTTGTCGATGTACCCCAGCAGGCACGGCCTACCAATCTGGTTGTGCCGCTTGAACACCCCGTTGGAGCAGGTGCGGGCCGGGAAGACCCGGGTCAGCAGGTCGAGGGTTTCCCGGATCGCCCAGGCGTGGGAGTAGGGGCCAAAGTAGCGCACGCCCTTGCGACGAGGACCGCGGTAGACGAACAGCCGCGGGTACTCCTCGTTGAGGGTGACGGCGAGGACGGGGTACGACTTGTCGTCGCGGTACCGGATGTTGAATCGAGGATCGAACTCCTTGATCCAGTTGTATTCGAGCTGCAGCGCCTCGACCTCTGTGCCGACGACGGTCCACTCGACGCTGCCCGCGGTGGTCACCATCTGCCTGGTGCGGGGGGCGAGTCCGGAGAGGTCGGCGAAGTAGGAGTTGAGGCGGCTGCGCAGGCTCTTGGCCTTGCCGACGTAGATCACCCGGCCGTGCGGATCGCGAAACCGGTAGACGCCGGGCTCGACGGGTATCGAGCCCGGGGCCGGCCGGTAGGTCGCTGGATCGGGCACGGGTTCCAGATTAGTTCGAGTCCCGACAGCCGAACGCCATCGGACGGGTGCGGCTCGGGGCCGTCAGTCCAACGCGTCGACGAAACCGCAGTACGCGGCTGCCTTCGCCTCGTAGTTGACGTATAGGTCATAACTGGCCGCCCCTGGCGACAGCAGCACGACGTCGACGTCGGACAGCCCCGCCGCCACGTGTACCGCAGCCTCGAGGTCGTCGACCAGGTGGGTCCTGGTCGGGTGGCGGCGCGCGAACTCGACTCCGATGGCCGCACCGTTGCTCGGCGACTGGATCAGTGACACCCGGCGCTCGCCGCTGCACAGGTACTCGTCGAGCGTGTCGTAGTTCAGCTGCCGATCCATGCCGCCGACGATCAGGGCGACGTGCTCGTCGGGACTCATCGCGCGCAAGGCGGCGGCGACGCTCTCCCCCGTCGTGGCGAGGGTGTCGTCGATCCACTGCACGCGTCCGGTGGTGCGGACGGTCTGCAACCGATGCGGCAGCCCTTGATAGGTGGACACCGCCGACTCGTACTCCGCTGGGGTCACGGCCCTGCCGAGCACCTCCGAGGCGGCGACGGCGGCAAGAGCACCGTTGACGAGGTTGTGCTCGTAGTTCATCACCGACTTGGTCGTCGTGCGTTCGACTCGTGCGGGGTCGACGAGCCGCACCTCCGGCTCGATCGGCGTCGCCCCAAGGCGATCGAGGGTGTCGACCACCTCCGGCATGGTGACCAACGAACGGGCCCCCCGACGGAAGACGTTCGCCTTCGCGAGGTGGTAGGAGTCCCGGTCGCCGTGCCAATCCAGGTGGTCCTCATACAGATTGGTGATCACCGCCACGGCAGGTGAGGTGGTCAGCAGCGCCGCCTGCTGGCTGGAGATCTCGGCGACCACGACCGCACCCTCGCCTGGTGACAGGTCCGAGAGGGGCGTGCCGATGTTGCCTGCGACGACGACGTCGACGCCCGCCCTGGCGAGCAGGTGGCCGAGGAACGACGCCGTGGTGCTCTTGCCCTTGGTGCCGGTGACGCCGATGGTGGCCGCACCGTGCCGGGACATGAACCAGTCGGCGGCGCTGGAGATTCGGACCCCGGAGCGACGCAGTTCCTCGAAGATCGGTTGCCGCCACGGCACGCCGGGGCTGACGAACACCACGTCGCAGGCGCTCAACCGGGCCAGGTGCTCGGGGCCGCGGAACACCTCGAGATTCGGAATGCCCTCGGGCTCTTCGAACGGGCGGCGCCCCATGTCGTCGACGGCCTCGATGCGGGCGGCGCCGGCCGCGGCGGCCGTTCTCGCCATCGAGACGCCCTCCCGACCGAAACCCCAGATCCCGACGGTCAGCCCGGCAAGGTCGGACGGGGCCGGGCTCACGGCAGGTCCAGCGCCGCGGCGTACCTCGCGGGGACGTAGTCGACGCCGATCACGCCGCTCTGCTCGTCGACGGCGACCTTCTCGAGTTCGTCACGGCGGGCACGGAATTCCTCTACCAGCGGCACGCCGCGCCAGTCGTCGTCGTCGAGAACCGACACCAGGGACTCGGCTGCTTCGTAGTACTCGCCGACGCACTCGAACGGCTTGTGCACGCCGAGTCCGACGATGTCCTCGAAGCCGGGCCGGTTGTCGAGGTCGCCGAACAGGTCGTGACCGAAGATCGCCTCGACCTCGGCGCGGCCAAGCCGGGGCGCCATCAGCGCGTAGACGAAGAGGCACTTGGGACAGTGGCCGCACCAGGTGGCCCCTCGGCGCCCGGCGTCGATGGCGAACGGTCGGTTGCAGCTGATGAAGTCGCGGAAGTACTGCGGACTGTTCTTGAACCGGTCGGCGATCTCCGATTCCGACAGGGGCCGCAGCAGGGAGAAGTAGCGGTCGGGGTTGAACCCGTACTGGCTCAGCGTGTCTCGCAACAGCGTCTCGTAAGAGATGCTCTTGGACCACTGATGGTTGACGTCGCGCCCCAGCCAGGTGACGTTGCCGACGTTGGACGACCGCTCGTTGGACAGGATTACGGGCCCAAGACCGTTGGCGTCGGCGACGATGAGTCCGATCACGCTGTTGATCGCCGTGACGGGGACGTGGCCGTTGTGGGCGCCGCGTGCGTTGGCCTCGATCAGCGCGGGGTCGATGCGCCGCGTCACCCGCAGACTGTCGAGTCCGCTGATGTCGATGCAGCGGTCGATGGGATCGAACTTGTTCACGCTGAACAGGGTTGGGTGGAATCCGTGTCCCTTGAGCGCTTCGATGCTGACCACCGAATCCTTGCCGCCGCCAACGGGTACCAGCGGTTCGGCGTCGGCGTCCCATGGGTCGGGTGTCGGGTCGCCCGCATCCGCGTCGGGACCGGTGACGGTGGGTGTCAAGGCGTCGGGAAGCGAATTGCGGTAGGCGAACTCGCCGAGTCCTCCGGCGACGAGTTCACTCAGATAGTGACGCTCGAAGTCATGTGTCGGAAAGGCGATTTCGACGACGGGCGGCGCGGCGGCCTTGAAGTAGCTCGGCGAGCAGGTCAACGCGAGCAGTCTCAGCAACCGGTCGTCGGGGCGGCGATCGCCCAGTGCGGCGCCGAAGTCGACCACCTCGGTGAAGGACACGTCACCGGAATCCTTGCCGCGCAACGTGTAGTGCGCGCGGAAGACCCCGTCGGCCACGTCGTAGCCGTCGACGCTCATGGCCCGAAAGGACGTCGGGTCGAACTCGGTCATGTCCACCTCGCGAACGACGGTGCCGCCTCGGCGTCGGAGGGCAGGTGCACCCCGGCGAGCTCGGCGACGGGATGTGTTTCGAATGTCGGTGACACCCACCACGCACGCACGGCGTCGGCAGGCGGTTGGGCGGCCCTGGTGGTCGGCGCCGTCGCCCCACAGGCGGTCAGCTGATCGAGGACTGAGGTGGGTTCCGGGTTCTCCACTCCGAGGACGCCGCGTTGCGTTTGCACCACCAGTGCGCCGAGGAGCGGCTCGCCGCCGGACAGCGCGTCGGCGTAGCCGCGGCCGTTGAGCCAACGTTCACGTTGGTCGACCTCGCCTCGGCTGGTCGTCCGTGCCGCCATCCTTCGCCACTGCGGGTCTGAGGCGCGATGGGCGTGCGGCACCGAGTCGTCGGCGCAGATTCGCACGGGCGTCGACCGCAGCGGCTGTACCGCGACCCCGGTCACGACGACCTCGGACTCACCGTCGGTCTCGACGATCACGACGCTCGCGGCGGTCAGCGCGGCCTCCGTGGTGGCGGCGAAGTCCGTCAGCGCGACGGCGAGCACGGCGGGTTCCGGCATGGCGATGCCGAAGAATTCGGCGGGCTCCCGCAGGTACGACCAGATGCCGTCGACGTCGGGCCACCGCCCCGTGGCGATCGGAATGGTGATGGCGGGCAACGTCCCGGGACGCGTGATCAACTGAGTGGCGCGCACGTAGGGGGCGTCGGATTCCGGAGCGGTCACCGACGTGCGAAAATGGGTCACTATCAGCACATTCTAACGTATTGCCCCGAAGGAGCGATGCGACGCCGCATGAGTGCCCCCACCGTCACACGGCTCGTCGAAGCGGACTGGCGCGTGTTCGCGACGTTGCGTCTGCGCGCGCTGACCGACACCCTCGGCACCGGCGATCGGCAGTATCTCGAGGAATTGGCGTTCACCGCCGCCCAGTGGCGGCGGAGGCTGCGCGCCCACGCCCAATTCGCCCTGCTCGCCGGGGACGACCTCGTCGGCCTGATCGGCGCCCAGCGTCAGAGCCCCGACGTGGTGTACCTGTATTCGCTGTGGCTCGAGCCGGGCATGCGGGGCCGCGGGCTGGGCCGGGATCTGGTGATTGCGGCGGTCGACTGGGCCAGAGGTCTCCGGGCGCGCGTCGTGACGTTGCGCGTCGACGCCGACAACGCCGCGGCCCGTGTGGTCTACGAGCAGTTGGGCTTCGGCGTCGTCGAGGGCTCCACCGGAACCCGCGAGAACAAGGCCAACGAGATCACGATGTCGCTGAGCGTCGGTTGACCTCGGCGCGGTACCGCGCCACCAGGGCCCGCACGGCGTCCATCGCGTCGACCGCGCGTTCCTTGTCGACCGACTGAATCGCCATCAGCGGGACGTACTCGTCGTCGGGCAGGTCGACGCGCGCCCAGCGCGCTCCCTTCGGGAACGACACGTCGACGACGTCCGTCCACGGGATGAGGCGATAGCCCAACAGGTTCCGCACGAAGAGACCGTCGGGGCCGACCCGAAGGCGCGGCCGCGCGAACATCAGGACCAGGCACCCGATGATGACGCCGAGCACCCCGATGGCGACCTGATCGGCCGTCCGGAAGATCACCCCGGACGAGCCGACCTTGAGCAGGAACCCCACCGCAATGTGGGCCGCGGCGATCAAGAACGCGGCACCGTAGGCGAAGTACGGCGTCAGGTACGGCTTGACCTCGAGGTCGTAGGCCGGCGTGGTCACGGCTTCTTGCGCAGGTCGCGCAGCACCAGCGCCGTCGACAGGGCCGCGGCGGCCGCCTGGGCGCCCTTGTCCTCCGCGGAACCGGGCAACCCGGCCCGGTCGAGGGCCTGCTTCTCGTCGTTGGTGGTGAGCACGCCGTTGGCGACGGGAGTTCCCTCGTCGAGCGACACCCGGGTCAACCCCGCCGTGACGGCGTCGCACACGTAGTCGAAGTGCGGCGTCTGGCCGCGGATGACGACGCCGAGCGCCACGACGGCATCATGAGTCTTCGCCAATTGCTGTGCCACGACCGGAATCTCGATCGCGCCGAGGACACGCACCACGTCGGGGTCGGTCACGCCGGAGGCCGCCGCCGTACGACGCGCACCCTCCAGCAGGGCGTCACAAATGGTGGTGTGCCACGTGCTGGCCACGATCGCCAGCTTCAGTCCACCGGCGTCGACGGCGGGCATGTCGGGAACGCCTGCGGCACCACTCACTGGACGGATCCCGCATCGGTCGCCGCGGGCAGCGGATACACGGTGTCGTCGTAGTCGTCCAGACCGGTCAGGTCGTGACCCATGCGGTCGCGCTTGGTCATTAGGTAGCGGATGTTCTCGGCGTTGGCGCGCACCGGCAGCGGCACCCGTTCGATGATGTGCAGGCCGTAGCCGTCCAGACCCACCCGCTTGGCCGGGTTGTTGGTCAACAGTCGCATCGACCGGACCCCGAGGTCCACCAGGATCTGGGCGCCGATGCCGTAATCCCTGGCGTCGGCGGGCAATCCGAGCTTGAGATTGGCGTCGACGGTGTCCTCGCCGGCGTCCTGGAGTTGGTAGGCCTGCAACTTGTGCAGCAGTCCGATGCCGCGGCCCTCGTGCCCACGCATATAGAGCACCACGCCACGGCCTTCGCGGGCGACCATCGCCATTGCGGCGTCCAGCTGCGGGCCGCAGTCGCAGCGCCGTGAACCGAAGACGTCGCCGGTCAAACACTCGGAGTGCACGCGGACGAGCACGTCGTGCCCGTCCCCGTCGGATCCGCCACCGGTGATGTCGCCGCGCACCAAGGCGACGTGCTCGACGTCGTCGTAGATGCTGGTGTAACCGACCGCGCGGAACTCGCCGTGGCGGGTCGGGATGCGCGCCTCGGCGATTCGCTCGATGTGCTTCTCGTGCTTGCGTCGCCACTCGATGAGGTCGGCGATCGAGATGAGCGCCAGGTCGTGGTCGTCGGCGAAGACGCGCAGTTCGTCGGTCTGGGCCATCTCGCCCTCGTCCTTCTGGCTGACGATTTCGCAGATGGCGCCCGCGGGCTGCAGACCGGCGAGCGTGGCCAGGTCGACCGCGGCCTCGGTGTGGCCGGGGCGGCGCAGCACGCCGCCTTCCTTGGCGCGCAACGGCACCACGTGCCCGGGCCTGGTGAAGTCGTCGGCGACGGCGGCCGGGTCGGCCAGCAGACGCATCGTCGTGGCACGGTCCGACGCCGAAATCCCGGTGCCGACGCCGAGCTTGGCGTCGACCGTCACGGTGTAGGCGGTGCCGTGCTTGTCCTGGTTGACCGCGTACATCGGCAGCAGTCCGAGCCGGTCACACACCTCGCCGGACAGTGGAACGCACAGGTAGCCGGAGGTGTACCGGACCATGAACGCGACCAGCTCGGGGGTCGCCTTCTCGGCCGCGAAGATCAGATCGCCTTCGTTCTCGCGGTCCTCGTCATCGATGACGACGACGGCCTTCCCCGCGGCGATGTCGGCTATCGCACGCTCGACGGAATCCAGCCTCGTCATCCTTGCCACCCTTGCCGTTCCGATTCGGAACCATCGTGCAACGCGTCATGCAACGTCGGTCAGTGTCCTTCAGTATGAACCAACCGGGCGCAGCACTTATTGCCTGCTCCCGCTGGAGGCCCTGAGCAGGGCCGACGTTCCAATCAGCGGCGGTGAAAAGTCGTCGCAGGCGGTGCGGTCCCTAGCGCGGCGACTGCCCGAGTTCCGTCATCGGGACGCCGGTCTTGGTTTGGCCGTCGAGCTGGCGTTCGGCGCTGTGGTTGATTCGCTGGCTGGCAGTGGCGATCAGACCGCCGAGCGCCAGCTGACGCATCGGGCCCTTGTTTCGGGACAACTCGACCAGATCCTTCATCACCTGTTCGGCGACGAGGTTCAGCTTCACGTTGTGGTCCTGCGACTGCTTGCGCAGCACGTCGAAGGCTTCGTCGGCGTCCACGCCGTAGACGAGCATCAGCATGCCCTTGGCCTGCTCGATGACGGCGCGACGCGCGGTGATTGTCCGAAGTGCCTCGGTAATTCGTTGCTCGTCGCTGCCGAACTCGCTGGTTGTCGCGTCGTCGTGCATCTCCCACTCCGGTCAAGAGGCGTCGTCGGCTGCATCCCGTTACGCGGAACGGCCGAAGTTGGCAGTGTTTACCCGCTATTCGACGCCGGCATGCCCGTGTATCGATTTTACTGAACGAAGTGTTCGACATCTCGACGTTCGGGCAGGTCGCGCCCTTGAACCGAGGGTCTAGCCGGTGGATTGATCCCGATGCGACAGCAGCCGCTCGACGTACTTCGCGATGACGTCGACCTCGAGGTTGACCGCCGTCCCCACCGCCGCCCGCCCGAGGGTCGTCAGCTGCAGGGTGGTCGGAATCAGCGACACCTCGAACCAGTCCGCCCCGAGTCCCGACACGGTGAGCGAAATGCCGTCGACGGTGATGGATCCCTTCTCCACCACGTACCTGGAGATCGCGTCGGGCAGCGAGATGCGGACCACTTCCCAATGCTCGGACGGCGTCCTGGTGAGGACCCGGCCGGTGCCGTCGACGTGGCCTTGCACGATGTGGCCACCGAGCCTGCTGTTGACCGCGGCGGCGCGTTCGAGGTTGACCTGGCTGCCCACCGCCACACCCTGCAGGCTGGACCGGTTCAACGTCTCCGCCATCACGTCGGCGGTGAACGATCCGTCGGGCAAAAGGTCGACGACGGTGAGGCAGACGCCGTTGACGGCGATCGAGTCGCCGTGACCGGCGTCGGTGGTGACGAGCGGGCCACGGATGACGAATCGAGCGGCGTCGGCGAGGTCTTCCTTGCCGACGACCTCGCCCAACTCTTCGACGATGCCGGTGAACATGCGCACCACGCTAGTCGCAGGATGCTCAGAGCTGCTTTTCCCCGAAGTACGTGGCGACCGGATTGTGGTTGAAGTTGCCCACCGGGTGATAACCCTCACGCTCGTAGAACCCTTGCGCGTGAGCCTGCCGGGGGCCGGTGTCGAGCCGGGCGATCGAGTATCCGAGTGCGCGCGCGGCAGCTTCCAAGGCGTGCAACAACTCTCGCGCCACTCCTTGGCCTCGGGCCGCCGGCACGACGTACATCCGCTTGATCTCGCAGGCTCCGTCCGGCAACCGCTTGAGCCCGCCACCGCACACGGCCACGTCACCGCGGTAACCGACCAGGAACGTCCCACCGGGCGGCCCCAGTTCGGCAGGCCCGGCCTTCGGCATGTCGGGTGAGTCGAGGTCAAGACCGCCGGAACCGCCGACGTCCCAGTACAGCTCGCGCATCTCGGCGAGCATCGCCGCGACGAGCGTGGCGGCGTCGCCGACGTCGGAGGGCACGGGCCGAAAGACCAGATGAGTTGCCATCTCCACCCTTCTACCCTGTCCCCGCGGACGAAGTTCATTCGCTTAGACCCTCTACGATGCTTACATGCAGACGCGCCCTCGCATTGCCGTCCTCGTGTCCATCTTCGCTGCGCTCCTGCTCATCGCGGGTTGCAGCTCCTCGCCGGAGAAGTCCAACGCCCCACTGCCCGACGCGGCGTCGCTCCTCAAGGACTCCAACCAAACCACCAGCGCGCAGAAGAGCGTCCACCTCGAACTCGCGGTGACCGGCAAGATCAAGGAACTGCCCATCGAAACCCTGACCGGTGACCTGACCAACGTCCCCGTGGTCGCGGCGCAGGGCAAGGCCAGCATCATCGCCTTCGGCCAGACCTTCAAGGACGTCGACTTCGTGGTCGCCGACGGCGACCTCTACGGCGCCCTCACGCCGGGCAGCTTCACCAACTTCGGGCCGGCATCCGAGATCTACGACGTGTCGAAGATCCTCAACCCCAAGGTCGGTCTGGCCAACGTGCTCGCCAACTTCGCCGATCCGAAGGCCGAGGGTCGCGAGACGATCAACGGCGTCAACACCGTCAAGGTGACCGGCAAGGTCAACGCCGCAGCCGTCAACGGGCTGGCCAACCTCGGTGCCACCGGCGACGTCCCGGCGACCGCGTGGATCACCGAAGACGGCGACCACGCCCTGATCCGGGCCAAGCTCGACCCCAGTGAGGGCAACAGCGTTCAGATGACCCTGAGCGACTGGGGCAAGACCGTCACCGTCACCAAGCCCGCCGCGTAGTGGCTCGCGTGATGTCTCGCAGAATTTCCACGGCCGACGGCACCGCCCAACCCAAGGCGACCAACCGGCGGATCGCGATCAGCGCGGGCGGGCTCGCCGTGCTGCTCGGCGCGCTCGACACCTACGTCGTCATCACGATCATCAACGACATCATGCGGGACATCGGAATCTCGCTGAATCAAATTCAGCGCGTCACCCCGATCATCACCATGTACCTGCTCGGGTACATCGCCGCGATGCCGCTGCTGGGCCGTGCCTCCGACCGCTTCGGCCGCAAGATGGTGCTGCAGGTCAGCCTGGCGGGCTTCGCCGTCGGATCAGTGGTGACCGCGTCATCCGTGGAGATCGCCGGCCTTCTGCAAATGGATCCGTTGCCGATCCTGGTCATCGGCCGAGTGATCCAGGGCACCGCCAGCGGCGCGCTGCTGCCGGTCACGCTGGCCCTGGCGGCCGACCTGTGGGCCGCGAAGGGCCGGGCCTCCGTGCTGGGCGGCATCGGCGCGGCGCAGGAACTCGGCGCCGTCCTCGGTCCGCTGTACGGCGTCGCAGTGGTCTGGGCACTGAACTCGTGGAAAGACGTGTTCTGGATCAACGTGCCGCTGGCGATCATCGCCATGGTGATGATCCACTTCAGCCTGCCGTCGAGGGATCCGGACGAGCCGCGCGAGAAGGTCGACGTCGTCGGCGGTCTGCTGCTGGCCGTCGCCCTCGGCCTGATGGTCTTCGGCATGTACAACCCGTCACCCGACGGCAAACAGGTCTTCCCGAGTTGGGGACTGCCCGTCCTCGGTGTGGCGCTGGTGGTGGCGATCGGCTTCTTCGTCTGGGAGAAGTTCGCCAAGACCCGGCTCATCGATCCGGCCGGCGTGAAGTTCCGGCCGTTCCTCTCCGCCCTCGGCGCCTCGCTGTGCACCGGCGCGGCCTTGATGGTCACCCTGGTCAACGTCGAACTGTTCGGCCAGGGCGTGCTCGGCAAGGAGCAGAACGAAACCGTTCTGCTGCTGCTGTGGTTCCTTGGCGCGCTACCCATCGGTGCCGTTGTCGGCGGTTGGATCGCCACCCGCGTCGGCGACCGCATCGTCGCGTTCGTCGGACTGTTGATCGCGGCGTTCGGCTACTGGCTGGTGTCGCACTGGACCGTGGACGTGCTTTCGGCGCGCCACGACCTGGTGCTGTTCTCGCTGCCCGCGTTCGACACCGACCTGGTGCTCGCCGGCTTGGGCCTCGGCCTGGTGATCGGGCCGTTGACGTCGGCGACCCTGCGGACCGTTCCCGGATCCCAGCACGGCATCGCGTCCGCGGCGGTCGTGGTGTCCCGGATGATCGGCATGCTCATCGGGTTGTCCTCGCTCAGCGCGTGGGGGTTGTACAAGTTCAACCAATACCTCGCCGAGATGCCGAAGCCCAAGGGGACCAACCTGATGGAGATCGGCGCGCAACTCGCAGCCAACGTGCGCAACGCCTACACGATGCAGTACGGGCAGATCTTCTTCATCACCATGGTCGTGTGCGTGGTGGGCGCGTTCCTGGGCCTGCTGATCGCCGGCAAGCACGAGCACGCCGAGGATCTCGACACGGCGACCGACAGCGTCGGCGCGCAGAGCTAACGGCTCAGCAGCGCTCGACGCCGGGGCTGATCAGTTTCAGCTCGGTTCTGGCGTCGGCATCCGGGCCGTGCAGCACCGCGCGCAGCGGGCGGCACACCGCGTCGACGATGGTGGTGGGGTCGACGGGGCGAAAGTTGAGCCAGTCCTGCAGTGCAGTCATGCTCTTCGTCCTTTGGGAGATAGTCCTTCGTTTCTGGGTCCAACTTTACGGACGCCACTGACACCAACCGGGTCCCCTTGGGGCGGTTGAGGTCTCAAAGGGGTAACGAGTGTCCGAACGGAGAAAATTCCCGGGTGACGCGAGTCACTTTGGTGGCCAAGCGAATTCCAGGTCTCACGCCGACGAGGCAGGCACCAGGCTCATCCGGATGTCGGGTCCCAGCCGAAGGACGCCGTCGTACCGCCATCGTTGAGCCGCCACGATGCTCGCGACTCCGACGTCGTCGACCGCGGCAATGGGGCCACCCAACAGAATCGGCGCGACATAGGCCAGGATGCGGTCGACCACACCGGCCCGCAGGAAGGCTCCCGCGAGGGTGGGCCCGCCCTCCAGCAGCACGGCCGTTCGATCCGACAACGCCCGGATGACCTCGTGTGGGTCGCGGGTGCGGATCACCATCGTTCGCGAGTCGTCGTTGAGAACCCTGGCGTCCTGCGAGATGTCCCGCTCGCCGACCACCACGCGCAGGGGTTGCCGGTCGGCCAGCGACCCGTCGGGCAGTCGCGCCGTCAACGTCGGGTCGTCGGCGAAGACGGTGCCCGTCCCGACGATGATTGCGTCGGCGACCGCACGCAGGCGGTGCACGTCGGCCCTGGCCGCCTCGCTGGTGATCCACTGACTGCTGCCGTCGGCGGCGGCGCTGCGCCCGTCGACGCTCGAGGCGAACTTCCACGTGACGTGGGGCCGCCCGGTGCGCTGCCGGTGCAGCCATTCCCGAAGTGCACCGCCGGCGACGTCCTCGGCGAGCACCCCGACCTCGACCGAGATCCCGGCGCTGGTCAGCCGCGTCGCCCCGCCTGCGGCAACAGGATTCGGATCCGCGACGGCGTACACCACCGACGCCACGCCTGCGGCGATGAGTGCGTCCACGCAGGGCGGCGTGCGGCCGTGGTGGTTGCACGGTTCGAGGGTGACCACCGCCGTGCCGCCGAGCGCCCGCTCCCCTGCCCGGCGCAGCGCGACGACCTCCGCATGGGGCCCACCGGTCGGTTGCGTCGCACCGACGCCCGCGATGTGACCGTCGCGGTCCAGGATCACCGCGCCGACGGGCGGATTCGGATAGGTCGTCCCCTTGACGCCGTCGGCCTGGGCGATGGCCGACCGCATGGCGTCGTCGTAGTTCATCGGTGCGGTCAGGCCAGCAGGTGCTTGGACGCCGCGGCGGCCTGACGCCGGAGGTTCTCGACGGCCAGCCCGGGATCGGCAGCACCGAAGACCGCCGAGCCCGCCACGAAGCAGTCCACGCCCGCCTCGGCCGCCGCTTCGATGGTGTCGGCGTTGATCCCTCCGTCGATCTCCACGACGATGGTCAGCTCCCCCGCGTCGACGAGGCGCCTGACCGCGGCGACCTTCGACAGCACCTCGGGCATGAACTTCTGGCCACCGAACCCGGGTTCGACGGACATCACCAGCAGCGTGTCGAACTGGCGGAGGATCTCGAGGTACGGCTCGATCGGGGTGCCCGGCTTGACGCTCAGCCCGGCCTTGGCGCCCGCCGCCCTGATGTCGCGGGCGACGGCGACCGGGTCGTCGGTGGCCTCGGCGTGGAAGGTCACGTTGTAGGCGCCCGCCTCGGCGTAGGGCGGTGCCCACCGTGCGGGGTCGTCGATCATCAGGTGGCAGTCCATCGGGATGTCGGTCGCCTTGAGGAGGCTTTCCACGACGGGCATGCCGAGCGTCAGATTCGGCACGAAGTGGTTGTCCATCACGTCGACGTGCAGCCAGTCGGAGCCGGGGACCTTCGCGGTCTCGTCGGCGAGGCGCGCGAAGTCGGCGGCGAGGATCGACGGCGCGATCATGGGTTTCGGCATGGCGGCTAGCTTAGACATCCCAGGACCGGGGTCAGTGGGTTCGCGTCATCGCTGCACGCGCAGCGCGGCCGCGAACATGGCGTCCGTGCCGTGCCGATGCGGCCACAGCTGAACGTACGGCCCCGGCCCGAGGTCGGGCATCGGCTCCCTGCCCGCGTCGAACAACGGCCGGGCGTCGACGGCCGTGACGGGTTGGCGACGCAGCGCGTCGGCCACCACGCCCACGGTCTCCGCGAGATGCGGCGAGCACGTCGCGTACAGCACGACGCCTCCGTCACGCGTCAGCGCGATGGCGGCGGCGAGCAGCTGCTTCTGCAGTTTGGCCAGGGCGGGTACGTCACCGGGCTGACGACGCCACCGCGCCTCGGGTCGGCGCCGCAACGCGCCGAGGCCCGTGCACGGCGCGTCGACGAGCACCCGGTCGAAGGACTCGGCGGGCAGCCCGGTCTCGCGGCCGTCGACCCTCAGCACCTCGACGTCGAGGCCGCGCAGCGTCTGCTCGACCAGCTCGGCACGGTGCGGTGTCGGCTCGACGGCCGTCACCCGGGCCCCCGTCCCGGCGGCGACGGCGGCCAGGATCGAAGCCTTGCCACCGGGGCCTGCGCACAGGTCCAGCCAACGCTCGTCGGTGCCCTCGACGGGTGCGAGCGTCAGTGCGCGGGCGACGAGCTGACTGCCCTCGTCCTGAACCTGGGCTTGCCCGTCGCGCATCGCGTCGAGCTGGCCGGGGTCACCGCCCGACAGGTACACCGCGTACGGGGAGTAGCGGCCCATTTCGCCGTCGACGGCCAAGGCCAGGTCCTGCGCCGTCATGACGCCGGGTCTGGCGGCAAGGTGTACCAGGGGTCGGTCGTCGTCACTGGCGAGCAACGCCCGCAATTCGCCCGCGTCTGCACCGAGTGCGTCGGCGAACGACTGCGCGATCCACCGCGGGTGCGCGTGGGTGAAGGCGATGTTGCCGACTGGATCGGTGTCGGCGGACGGCGCCAGTTCGGCAACCCAGGACGCTTCGTCACGGGAGGCGATGGTGCGCAGCGTGCCGTTGACGAAACCCGCTCGAGCCGTGTCGAATTCGATGGCGGCCTGTTCGACTGTGGTGTCGACCGCGGCGTGGGCGTCGACGCGGGTTCGCAGCAGCTGATAGGTGCCGAGCCGCAGCAGGTCGAGCAGCGCGGGGTCGATGCGTTCGACCGGGCGGTTCGCCGCGTGCACGATGACGGCGTCGAGCAGGCCCTGTGCGCGGCAGGCGCCGTAGGCGAGTTCGGTGGCGAACGCGGCGTCGCGGCCCGAGATGTGTCGTTCGCGGAGCAGCGTGGGCAGCACGAGGTTGGCGTAGGCGTCGCGTTCCGAGACGGCCCGCAGCACGTCGAAGGCGGCCTGGCGCGCGGGGTCGAGCGGCTTGCGTGCGCGGCGCTTGCCCTGTGGCCGGGTCACCGGGCGCACGCGTTCTCGTCGAGGCGGGCACCCCTGGCCCAGTCGGCGGCCTTCATCGGCTTCTTGCCGGGCGGTTGGATGTCACCGAGCAGGACGGGGGCCGACGACGTTCCCACGTGAACTCCTTGGCGGTCGACGCGAATAGTGCCGGGAGGCAACGGGTCCTGCTCGTCCTGTTCGAGGCTCACCGGACCCACCTTGATTCGGAGGTCTCCGATCATCGTCCATGCACCGGGGTTGGGGGTCACGGCGCGAATCCTACGGTCGACGACTTGGGCGGGCAGGTCCCATCGCACCCGCGCCTCCTCGACGGTGATCTTCGGTGCGACCGTCACGCCGTCGGTGGGCTGCGGGACCGCCGTGAGCGAACCGTCGGCGATGCCGTCCATCGTCCGTTCCAGAAGCATCGCCCCGGAGATCGACAGGCGGTCGAGGAGGTCGCCCGCGGTGTCGGTCGGGCGGACCGTCTCGGTCACCACGCCGAACACCGGCCCGGAGTCGAGGCTCGGCTCGATGAGGAACGTGGTGGCACCGGTCATCTCGTCGCCCGCGGCGACCGCGGCCTGTACCGGTGCGGCGCCCCGCCACGCGGGCAGCAAGGAGAAGTGCAGGTTGACCCAGCCGAGCCGCGGAACGCCGAGCAGTCCGTCGCGCAGCAGCGCCCCGTACGCGACCACGGCACAGCAGTCGGGGGCCAGGTCGCGCAGTTCGGCGACGAACTCCTCGTCGTTGGGCCGCGACGGGCGCAACACCGGGATGCCGGCGTCGACGGCGAACCGCGCCACCGGTGACGGTGCCGGCTTGCCACGCCGACCCGATGCGGCATCGGGTCGCGTCAGCACGGCGATCACCTCGTGGTGTGGGGAGTCGACGAGTCGCCGCAGCGAAGGGAGAGCGGGTTCTGGGGTGCCCGCGAAGATGATTCGCAATTCTCAACCGTTGATGTGGTAGTACTCGCGTTCGGACACCCCGACCAGGGGGGCGACGAACATCCACGGGATCGTGGTGAGGGATTTGTTCAGCGTGGCGACCGCGTCGTTGTAGTACTGGCGGGCGAACGCAAGCTTGTTCTCGGTGTCGGCGAGGTTCTCCTGAAGGTTCAGGAAGTTGTTCGAGGAGTTCAGCTGCGGGTAGCTCTGGCCGAGCGCGAGAAGCGGTCGCAGCGCGGTGTCCAACTGGTGCTCGGCAGCGCTGCGGTCCGCGACCGACTTGCCACCGGTCGCGGTGGTGAGGGCGGCGCGCGCGTCGGTGACGTGGTCGAGGACGCCCTTCTCGTGGGCGGCGAAGGTCTGCACCGTGTGCACCAGGCTGGGAATCAGCGACGCCCGGCGGGTCAGCTCGACGTCGACGCCGGCGAGCGCCTCGGACACGCGAACGTCTGCCGAACGAATCTTGTTGTAGCCCAGCACGAATCCCACAAGGACCAGCACGAGAAGCACCACGACCAAGATCAACACGGAACTCACCACGAGCCTCCTCCCCCGCCGCCGCCTCCGCCGCCACCGCCGCTGGAGCTGCTGCTCCCCGAGGACGAGGACGACGACGCCTGCGAGGCCGCGTAGGCGCCGATGGACGACGACAAGGCCGACTCGAAGCTGTCGAAGTCAGGGCCGCCGGAGTGGCCGCTCACCCCGTAGCCGCTCGACGACGACGGGTACCAATCTGCTTGCGGGGCAACGGTTCCCACAGTGTCGCTGTACTTCTTGGCCCAAAGGGCCGCGGCGCCGCCTGCGATGGCGAACGGGATGTAGGCCGTGTAGAGGTCCTTGCGGGCGGCGAAGTCGAATCGCGTCTCAGCCGAATCGGTCGACAGCAGACGATGGAATCCACCTGCCTGTGACCACAATTGGCGTCCCGCGGCGGTCCGACGCATGCCGACGCCGTCCGCCCAGGAGCGCCGGGAGAACAGGAAGAACGCGATGAACGGCAGCCCCCACATGGTGGCCGGGAAGCCCCAGCGGAAGAAGCCGCAGACGGCGAGGATGACGGACAGCCCGTTCGCCGAGCGCACCCACAGCTCCTTGCGCCGCGTGACCATCAGCTTGTCGTCCAGCGCCCACGCCCGTACCGCCACGGTCATGTCGGTCTTCGCCTTGGAGAGCCTCTTGCCTGCGGCGGCGGTCTTCTTGGCCTCGAACTCCTTGCCGGGGCCCATCACCTTCAGCGCCGACCCGACGGCGATCGCGACGGGGTCGACGTCTGCCCACGCGGCGGCTTCGGCGGTTCCCCGCACGTTCCATTGCTTGTCGTTGACCTGCTCGAGCTCGACGAGTTTGCGCTCGGCGAGGTGGAACAGGGTTGCGGTCAGCCCGTTCTTGGGCACTTCCTCGGTGCGGATGTACTCGGTCTGCACGGGGCCAAGCCCTGGAGGCGGCGCGTACTGCACGGGGAAGCCGGGGTCCGGTTCGACGGTGGTGCGGTACCAGAGGTAGGCCAGCAGCGCGCCGGCCACCGAGAGGCCGAGGACCCAGGCCACGCCGCCGATCGACCGGCCGAGGACGCGGTCCCACTCGTAGGACCACGGCAGGCTGATGCGCGGCGGGGTCGGGACGTCGACGCCGGCACGCAGGGTGACAGGTGTGCGGGGCGCGAGGTTGGCGGCGCCGAGTTCGATCGTGCTCCCCGACACCGTCAGCCCGTCACACGCGCGGCCAGTTCCGAAGCCGACGGAACATTCGGCGCCGGTGACGTCCGCGGGCATCGTCACGCGGACGCGCACCCGTTGGATCTCGTTGTTCCACGACGGTGCGATGACGTTCCAGAAGAACGCCGACGTCGAGTCGGGGTCCCCGAAGACCTTCGCGAAACCTCTGTTCTGTCCGACGGCGCCAGGGTCGAGGACTCCGGCGATCGAGTACCGGAGCTCGTAGACGTGGGTCCCCGGTGTCAGCGTGCTGTCGGCGTCGCCGATCTTGGCGACGCGGAACCTGTCCCCGGACTCCCACAGCAGCTGATAGGGCACGGGCTGGCCGTCCATCAGGATGGAGGTGACGGTGGGTTCTTGGCGCACGCGCGGGCTGTTTGGGTTGGCGACGTCCCAGTAGCGGAAGAGGCCGTGCCGTCCCGACGGGAACTCCCCGCGAATGGTCTCGACGGCGTTGAGCCGGCCGTCGGCGGCGACGGTGAAGTCGGCCTGGTAATCGCTGATCACGACGGGATCGTCGGCCGCGACCGAGGCGCCGACACTCCCGAACGCGAGGGGCCAGAGCAGTCCGGCGGCAATCAAGATCACCAGGACGAGCCAGCCGAAGATCCGCTTCACTGCACCTCCCCCCGCCTGCCCGTCCGTCGGGTCCGACTCACCCTATGTGCAACGGGTCGATCTGCACACGAACGGGCGGTTGGTCGTGGCGGGCGCTGAAGACGCCGGTGGCGCGGCGAAGTGCCGAGGCCAATTCGAGGCCGGTCTCGCGGGGAACCCGGACCAGCATGCGGGCCACCTCGGCGTCGCGGTCGGTCCCCGGCATCGCGCGGGCACCTGGCGGCAGGTCGACGGGACCGAGAACCTCCGAGCTCTCGGGCAGGCGGGCCGCCTCGAGCAGCGCCGCCACTGCCGCCGGTGGACCGTCCACCGCGGCCATGTGCGACGCGGGCGGCAAGCCCACCTCGGCCCTGGCGGCGAGCTCGGATTCGGCGTGGCCGACGGGATCCCAGCGGATCAGCGCCTGCACGGTTGGAATCGCGGATTCGGCGACCACGGCCACCACCCCGCCGTCTCCGCTCCTCCGCACCAGGGCGGCGGCGGCCATCCACCGGCGCAACGCGTCTTCGGATGCGCGCAGGTCCTGTCGCCCGAGCAACGCCCAACCGTCGAGCAGCAACGCCGCGCCGTAGCCGCCGACCACGGCGGGTTCGGCTCCCGGGGTGGCCACGACCAGCGACGGTGCGGCAGGCACTTCGGCAACCATCGCGTCGCCCCCGGAGGTGATCACCGTGGTGCCGGGAAAG
The DNA here is from genome assembly GCF_001426545.1 of Mycobacterium sp. Root135. GTDB lineage: Bacteria > Actinomycetota > Actinomycetes > Mycobacteriales > Mycobacteriaceae > Mycobacterium. The sequence goes on from NZ_LMEZ01000001.1 coordinate 783,246, forward strand.
GCGCGGCCCAGTTCCTCGGCCGTGCGCCGGGCTCCGACGACGACGGCCCGGACGGCGTCGGAGCCGCAGCGCACGCAGCGCAGGGTCGGCTCGATGCGACCGCACCACCGGCAGACGGCCCCGGCCGCGCGGTCCGGCAGAGACATGGGCCCCGTGCAATGCCTGCACCTGGCGATGGTTCGACACTTCCCGCAGGCCAGCGCGGGAACGTAACCACGCCGGGGCACCTGCACCAGCACGGGATGTCCCGACTTGAGCGCCGCGCGGGCCGCGTCGAGCGCCATCGTCGGCAACCGTGCGGTGTACGCGGCGGCGTCGCGTTCCTGGGTGAAACCGCTGTCGTCGAGCGCGATCACCCGCGGGCTCCGCGTCCGCACCGTCGGTCGAGTGGCCACCAGATCGTGGGCCCAGCGACTGGCGACCAACGCCTGCGCCTCGGCCGTCCTGGCGTATCCGGCGATCAACGCGGCGCAGCGCAGCTGGTGCGCGCGCAGCATCGCGACCTCGCGCGCGTGCGGGTACGGCGACCGCGGCTCGGAGAGCGTGTCGTCGCCGTCGTCCCAGACCATCACCAGCCCGAGGTCGGCGACGGGCGCGAACACCGCGCTGCGGGTGCCGATGACGAATCGGGCGTGCCCCCGCAACACCGACAGCCAGCGGCGATACCGCTGCGACGGGCCGAGCCCCGCCGAAAGGGCGACCGTCGTCGACTCCCCGACGTGCCGGACGGCGGCCGCGTACAGGGCGTCGACGTCGCGCTGGTCGGGGACGACGGCCAGCACCGAACGGCCGGACTGGACGACCACCGCGGCGGCCTCGGCGAGGCGGTCGGTCCACAGCTCGCCGGGCAACGCCTGCCAGACGGCGCGGGCGGCCCGGCCCTCGGCCAGCGCGTCGAGGAATTGGGTACCTCCGTGGTAGTCGCCCCACGCCGACGGGTCGACGGTCGACGGGGTGGCCTGAGGCGCCTCGGGGACGGGCTGCTTCTCCACGGTCGCGTGCCGCGGTGGCACCGCAAGCCGAAGAACGTCGGGCCGGGTTCCGGCATAGCGGGCGGCGACCGCGTCGACGAGGCGCCGAACCTCGGGTGTCAGGACCCGTTCGCTGGACACCACGCGATCCAGCCAGCCCAGCTTGCCGTCGTGGTCGGTCTCGGATCGCCGTTCGAGGATGAAGGCGTCCACCAATCTGCCGTGGAAGCGCACCTTGACCCGCACCCCCGGCTGTGCGTCGTCGGACTGGTCGGCGCTGACGAGGTAGTCGAAGTCTCGGTCGAGGTGTGGCACCGACAGCATGGGGAGCACCCTGGCGATGGGCTCGTGCTCAGCCGCCTGCCTGATGTCGGTCACTCGGGTTGTGTAACAGACGGTCCTGACGAGGACTGACCGCGGCCGAAGAACAACCCCGCGGTTATCAACAGGAGCGACGCCGCATACGCCCACCAGATCGGCACCGCCAACGCCTCGGAATCGAGCACGAAGCGCCCGATCCCGATCATCCCGTCGGACACCGCGAAGCACACCGCACCCAGCGCGGTCCACGGCGTCGGCAGGTCGGCCAGCAGGGCCGCGCACACCATCGCGGCGAGCACCACCATGTAGAGGACGACAGGGATCGCCATGCCCTCGACGATCAGTCGGGGCCAGAACCAGACCAGCAGCGTCACACACGCCACGCAGACGACGACGGCGGCCGCGACCCTGGCCGGAACCCTGGCGGCCAGCGGCAACAGGGCCGCCAGGAAGCAGAGGTGCGCGACGAGGAACGCGCCGAGGCCGAGCACGAACGACGGCTCCCACCACGGCATCGCGAGGAAGAAGTCGCCCGCGGCCGAGAACACCAGGGCGGGCACCAACCACCGGCGTTCGCGCCGGACGGGATGGCTCAGCGCGGCCACCGCGAGCAGTACCGCGGCCAGCGCCTTGACGGCGGGTTGGGCGCCGAACTGGCCCGTCAGCTCGGCTCCCGCGGGCGAGCGAAGCGCCACCACCACCAGGAAGGCGCCGTACCCGGCGCCGACGACCGCCGCTGCGCCCCACAGGGTTCGCGTGGGGCGCGATGCGTACGGTGAGCCGATGCCCGAATCAGCCGACAAACCGCCTCTGGACGCCATCCTGCAGAAGGTACTGGAAGCGGTTCCCTTCCAGTTGACGACCGAGGGTGGGCCCGAGGCGGCTCGCGCACGGTTCCGCGACCTGCCCCGGCACCCGGTGCACCAGGAGTTGCGCGTCGAGGACCGCACGGTCGACGGTCCCGGCGGGCCGATCCCGATCCGGTTGTACTGGCCGCCGGAGGCCGACGCCGGTCCTGTGCCGGTGGTGATGTTCTTCCACGGCGGCGGCTGGGTGGTCGGCGACCTGGACAGCTACGACAACGACGCCCGCAGGCACGCGGTGGGTTCGGGCGCGCTGGTGGTGTCGGTGGAGTACCGCCTGGCACCCGAGCACCCGTACCCGGCGGCGGTCGACGACGTGTGGGCCGCGACCCGATGGGTCGCCGAGAACGCCGCCGACTTTGGCGCCGACCCGACGCGGCTCGCGGTGGCGGGCGACTCGGCCGGCGGCAACCTCGCCGCGGTGGTGGCGCAGCTGGCTCGCGACTCGGGCGGCCTGCCGATCGCGTTCCAGCTGCTGTGGTACCCGGCGACCACCTGGGACACCACGCTTCCGTCGTTCACCGAGAACGCCGACGCACCCATCCTCGCGGTGGACGCGGTCGCCGAGTTCTCCCGCTGGTACGCCAAGGGCCAGGACCTCAGGAACCCGCCCGCGACGTTGGTGCCCGGTCGGGCGACGGAGTTCGCCGCGCTGGCACCGGCATACATAGCGGTGGCAGGACACGACCCGCTGCGCGACGACGGCGTCCGGTACGGCGAGCTGCTCAGCGCCGCCGGTGTTTCCGTCGAGGTGCACAACGCCAAGACGCTGGTGCACGGCTACCTGGGCTACGCCGGGGTGGTGCCCGCCGCCACCGATGCGGTCGAACGTGGGTTGTCCGCCCTTCGTCGCGCGCTAGCCTGAGGCACATGACGGAGACCACATCCGACCGGCCCGGGATCGACCCGATTCTCAAGATGCTCCTCGACGCGGTACCGCTCGAGTTCACCGTCGACGACGGCGTCGAGGTAGCTCGCGAGCGATTCCGCGCGGTCAAGCCGCCGGCGGAGATGTTGCCGGACATGCGAATCGAGGAGCGGACGGTTGGATACGGCGAGCTCGCCGACGTTCCCGTCCGGATCTACTGGCCGCCCGTCGAGGCACACACGAACCTGCCCGTGGTGGTCTTCTACCACGGTGGCGGCTGGGCGATTGGCGATCTCGACACCCACGACCACGTGGCACGGGCGCATGCGATCGGCGCCGAGGCGATCGTGGTGTCGGTCGACTACCGCCTGGCTCCGGAGCATCCCTTCCCCGCGGGCGTCGACGACGCGTGGGCGGCGCTGCAGTGGGTCGCCGAGCACGCCGGGGAACTGGGCGGCGATCCGACCCGGATCGCGGTCGCGGGCGACTCCGCCGGTGGCAATCTGTCGGCGGTGATGGCCTTGCGGGCCAGGGACGCCGGCGGACCCCCGCTGGCGTTCCAGTTGCTCTGGTATCCGGTGGCGGTCGGGGATCTCTCTGCGCCGTCGTTCACCGAGAACGTCGACGCCCCAATCCTGAACGCGGACGTGATGACGGCCTTCCTGACGTGGTACCTGCCGGGTCTGGACATGTCCGATTCCACGACCCTCCCAACCGACGTCGCCCCCGCCAACGCGGAGACGCTGGCTGGCTTGGCGCCCGCCTTCATCGGGACCGCGGAGCACGATCCGCTACGCGACGACGGCGGGAAGTATGCCAAATTGCTTTCCGCCGCAGGCGTTCCCGTGCAGTTGAGCAACGAGCCGACGATGGTGCACGGCTACGTCAGCCTGGCCATGGCATCGCCCGCGGCCACCGAGGCCACCAATCGTGGGTTGGCCGCACTGAGGACGGCGCTGCACCCCGGCGCGTGACGGTCAGATGACTGAGCGCGAGGTGCTGGACGTCCGAGCCCCCGAACACTGGGAGCAGTGGCTCGAGGCGAACCACGACACCGCCTCCGACGTCTGGGTTCGCCTGTTCAACAAGGCCGCCGGCGACGTGCCCCTCGGCTACGGAGAGGCTGTCGAGATCGCCCTGTGCTTCGGGTGGATCGACAGCCTTGCCCGCGGGTATGACGAGGTGTCTCGGATTCAACGGTTCAGCCCGCGCACACCCAAGAGTGCGTGGTCGAAGTCCAACGTCGACCGGGTGACCCGGCTGATCGAATCGGGTCGGATGAGACCGCAGGGGCTCCGGCACGTCGACGCCGCCAAGGCCGAGGGACGTTGGCCGCCAATCCAAGCCGACGGAGGCACCCCGTGAGCGCACCCGACTTCCACACGATCATCGTCGGTGCCGGGTTCTCCGGCATCGGCGCGGCGATCCAGCTCGACAAGGCCGGCCTCGGCGACTACCTGGTCGTCGAGGCGGGCGAGGAGCCAGGCGGAACCTGGTACTGGAACACCTATCCCGGCATCGCCGTCGACATTCCGTCGTTCTCCTATCAGTTCTCGTTCGAGCAGAGCGCGGACTGGTCACGCACCTATGCCAAGGGCGCCGAACTCAAGCGCTACGCCGAGCGGTGCGTCGACGAGTACGGACTTCGCCCCAAGATACGGTTCCACACGAAGGTGGCGGCCGCGTCGTTCGACGACGAATCGGATTGCTGGCGCGTCGAATTGGACGACGGCGACGCGCTGAGCGCCCGCTTCCTCGTCAACGCCAGCGGCGTGCTGAGCGTGCCGAAGCTGCCAGACATCGACGGCGTGGACGGTTTCGCGGGCATCACGATGCACACCGCGCGATGGGATCATTCTCAGGACCTCACCGGCAAGCGCGTGGCGATCATCGGCACTGGCGCCTCGGCCGTTCAGGTCATTCCTGAGATCGCCCCAATCGTCGCTCAGCTCGCCGTCTTTCAGCGCACGCCGATCTGGTGCATGCCCAAGCTGGACGTGCCGCTGCCCGCCGCCGTCCGCCGGGCGATGCGCATTCCTGGCGGCAAGGTGCTCCAGCGCGTGCTGAGCCAGGCGTACGTCGAGCTGACGTTCACCATCTCGGCGCAGTACTACACGGTGTTTCCGCTGGCCAACCGCGCCGAGAAGATGGGAAGGGCCTACCTCAAGCGCGAGGTGCACGATCCTCGAGTACGCGACAAGCTGACGCCGCGTTACGCCGTCGGGTGCAAGCGCCCCGGATTCCACAACACCTACCTGTCGACGTACAACCGCGACAACGTCGAGCTGGTCACCGAACCGATCGAGAAGGTCACCGCATCGGGGGTCGTCACCGCCGACGGCACCGAGCGCGAGGTCGACGTGCTCATCCTGGCCACCGGTTTCAAGGTGATGGACGTCGACAGCATTCCGACGTTCCCCGTCACCGGGCCGGGCGGTCGATCGCTGGCCCAGTTCTGGTCGGAGCAACGCCTTCAGGCCTACGAGGGCGTCAGCATCCCTGGCTTCCCGAACTTCTTCACCGTGATGGGCCCCTACGGCTACGTCGGCTCGTCGTACTTCGCCCTCATCGAGACGCAGACCCACCACATCGTCCGGTGCCTCGCGCAGGCGGCCCGCGAGGCGGCGACCCGCGTCGAGGTGTCGGGTGCGGCCAACGACCGCTTCTTCGCCGAGATGATGCGCAAGCGGCACCGGCAGATCTTCTGGCAGGACAGCTGCTCCCTGGCCAACAGCTACTACTTCGACAAGAACGGCGACGTGCCGCTTCGGCCCACCACTACGGCCGAGGCCATCTGGCGCAGCCGTCGATTCCCCTTGGCGGACTACGAGTTCAGCCGGTAGTTGGTCAGCGCGGCGGGCCGACGATGATGCTCTCGTATTTCTCGGAGGCCTCGGCGAGCAGACCGGGCGATATCTCGAAACCATCGGGTCGCGGGGTCGACTTGTCGCGGCCTGCGTGCCGGAACAGCCCTTCGATACCGGCCGGCGTGTTGATCATCAGGAGATCGGCCTTCTTCGACGTGATTCGGTAGGCATGCGGAATCATCTTCGGCAGGAACACGATTCCGCCCTCGCTCAGTTCCATTTCCTGATCGTCGACCCACACCAGAGCAGTGCCCTTGATGAGCATGAAGACTTCGTCCTCGTGAGTGTGGCGGTGATAGGGCGGCGCTTCGCCTTCGCTGACGTCGAAGCGCCCGATCATCAGTTGACCGTCGGTGACCTTGCCGTCGAGCAGGATTCCGAGCGTGCCCCCGTCGAGCCATTCGAGTTGTTGCTGCTGCTCGGGTTGTGCGAGATAGGCGACGCTCACGGTTTCATCTCCTCAAGCGGATGATTGGTTCCGCGTCGGCGCTAGCGTAGATCCGATCCACGGCCGTTGCAACGGATCCGCCGATCAGAACTGCACGCCGCGCGTCAATGCGCCGTCGACGACGAGGTTGGTGCCCGTGACGAAGCTCGCCGCCGAACTGCTCAGGAACACAACGGCATTGGCGACCTCCTGCGGGGTGGCCATCCGGCCCGTCGGATTGAGCCCGAGGGCCGTCGCGAAGAGCTCGGGATCGTTCTCCTCGATGGACGGCCACACCCCGCCGGGAAAGTACGTGTTGCCGGGGCTGACCGTGTTGGCCCGCACTCCCTTGCCCGCGAGGTTGAAGGCGAGACCCTGCGTGTAGTGGATGATGGCGGCCTTCATCGTGCCGTACGGGCCTGAGGCGAAGTCGATTTCACGCCCGGAGACACTCGAGATCGTCACGATCGACCCCGCGTCGGCGGCGAGCAGATGCGGCAGTGCCGCTTCCACCAAACCGATGGTGCCCATCAGGTCGACGTCGAAGCTGGTGCGCCAGTTCTCCGGGCTGTCGGCGATGGCGAGCGCGCTGACGTTCGCCACCACGCCGTCGATACCGCCGAGGGCGGCGGCGCTATCGTCCACCCAGGCCTTCAACGCCGCGGCGTCGCCCACGTCGACCGCGGTGCCGATGGCCGACTCGGCGCCCGCTCCCGCCTCCACCGTCCGCGCGCAGTAGGCCACGGCCGCACCCTCGGCAAGCAGTCCGTCGACCACTGCCCTGCCGATGCCCCTGGTGCCGCCCGTGACGAGGAAGCGCTTGCCTGTCAGTCCGAGTTCCATGGATGTCCCCTCAGTACGAGATCGAGCCCAGGGACTTTGCAGCCCTGCGCATTTCGTCGTGGATACCGCCGAAGGCGGGTGCGACCGGAAGCAGTCGCTTGTCGACCTTGGTCACTGCGCTGTAGTTGGTGTCGACGACGTTCGCGATCGGTACCTCCGAGATCTGGCTCAGCAACTGGTAGGCGTCGAGACGGTCGAGGCCGTACAACTCGCCGAGCCAGCCGACCATTTCGACCTGGCCTGCCCGCCAGGCCTCCTCGAGCGGGCGTCCGGAGCCGATGCACATCAGGTGAGTGTCGGTCTCGACCCTCGGCCAGGCCGGCCCGCCGCCCTTGATCAGGTCGACGATGGCAGTCACGTGCATCGCGCCCTCCACCGCAGTGCCGCACGACTCGCCTTCACCCTGCCGGTAGTGACCGTCGCCGAGGGAGAACAACGCACCGTCGACGTTGACGCGCAGATAACACGTTGCGCCGGCTGCCATTTCGGGGCTGTCCATGTTGCCGCCGAAGTAGTCGGGCACCAGCGACGTCCGCACCTCGCGCCGCGCAGGCGCGACGCCGACCGTGCCGAGCATCGGGTTCGAGGGCAGGCGCAGCTGGAAGTCGCTGGCCAGCGCCGAGAAGCCGAGCGTCTCGGTGCCCGCGTCGTAGTCGTAGATGTACGTGCGCTCGTCCAACGGGTCCTGCAGCGTCGGGCTGGCCGGAATGCTGGTCAGGCCACCGAAGAACGGAATCAGGGTCGACGCACCCCAGGTGCGTGCGGGCGTCAGGTCCACCAGGTGCACCGCCAGGGTGTCCCCCGGTGCGGCACCCTCGATCCAGAACGGTCCCGTCTGGGGGTTGAGGTCCTCGGTGTCCAGCGCCGTGGTGGCGACGTCGTCCCTGCTGGTGATGCGGCCGCCGTAGGCGTCCTCGGTCCACAGGGTCAGGGCCGTTCCTGGCTTGATCCGCATGACCGGGGCGGCGCCGCCGAAGGTGTAGGCGAGCTGGTCGACCGTTGGCACGAAGGTGACGTGATCCATCAGCCCATCCTGGTGGATTGCGTCGCCTCGCGCCCACCCGACCCGCGTGAACAGTCGAAAAAGGCCCTGAATCACGCGGATTCAGGGCCTTTTGCGACTGCTCGCGGTATTACACGGAAGCCTTGAGCTCCTCGACCTTGTCCGTGCGCTCCCACGGCAGGTCGACGTCGGTGCGGCCGAAGTGGCCGTAGGCCGCCGTCGGCGCGTAGATCGGGCGCAGCAGGTCCAGATCGCGGACGATCGCACCCGGGCGCAGGTCGAAGACCGAGGTGATGGCCTTCTCGATGCGGGCGGGGTCGACGGTCTCGGAACCGAACGTCTCGACGAACAAGCCGACGGGGGCGGCCTTGCCGATCGCGTAGGCGACCTGAACCTCGACGCGCTCGGCCAGGCCGGCGGCGACGACGTTCTTGGCCACCCAGCGCATCGCGTACGCCGCGGAACGGTCCACCTTCGACGGATCCTTGCCGGAGAACGCGCCGCCACCGTGGCGGGCCCAGCCGCCGTAGGTGTCGACGATGATCTTGCGACCGGTCAGACCCGCGTCACCCATGGGGCCGCCGAGGACGAACTTGCCGGTCGGGTTGACCAGCAGCCGGTAGTCGGAGGTGTCCATCGTGTCGTGGTTCAGGTCGGCCAGGACGGTATTGACGACCTTCTCGCGGATGTCGGGCGTCAGGCCACCCTCGAGGTCGATGCCGTCGGCGTGCTGGGTGGACAGCACGACGGTGTCCAGCCGGACCGGGGTGTTGCCGTCGTACTGCACGGTGACCTGGGTCTTGCCGTCGGGCCGCAGGTAGTCGAGCACACCGCTCTTGCGAACCTCGGTGAGCCTGCGAGCGAGGCGGTGCGCGATCGCGATCGGCAGCGGCATCAGCTCGGGCGTGTCCTTGATGGCGTAGCCGAACATGAGGCCCTGGTCGCCGGCGCCCTGGGCGTCCAGCGGGTCGCCTGCGCCTTCGACGCGCGCCTCGTGGGCGGTGTCGACTCCCATCGCGATGTCGGGCGACTGTGCACCGATTCCGATGTTCACGCCACAGGTCTCGCCGTCGAAGCCCTTGTCGGACGAGTCGTAACCGATTTCGAGGATGCGTGCGCGCACGGTCTTCGGAATGTCGGCGAACGCTTCCTTGGCCGTCGTGGTGACCTCACCGACGACGTGCACCTGACCGGTGGTCACCAGGGTCTCCACGGCGACCCGCGACTTCGGATCCTGCGCCAGCAGTGCGTCGAGCACCGAGTCGCTGATGGCGTCGCAGATCTTGTCGGGGTGCCCCTCTGTTACCGACTCACTGGTAAACAGCCGACCTTTGCTCACGATGTCATCCCCTTCTAAAGCTTAGTTATGCGAATCATATCGAAACCCGATGTCGCCGCCGGGGCGGCTCCGTGCCTTGCTGCAGCCAAGCGTGCGTCCCGGCGGGCCGCAACCCTTACGCGCAGGGTGTTGCTGTAGAGCCCGTCACTCCGCACGGCTTCCGAGGAACGCAGCGATCGCGTCCACGATACGGCTAGACATCAACGTCTTCGAACCGTGCTCCAGCGCGACGTCGTTGCCATCGGCCGCCAGCAGCCACCCGTCGTTGTTGTCGACCTCGAATGCCTTGCCTTCGCCGACGGCGTTGACGACGAGGAGGTCACAACCCTTGCGCTGCAATTTCGCGCGGGCATGGAACAGCACGTCACCGTTGGCGTCACCCGTCTCGGCAGCGAATCCGACGATGGCGCGCATGTTGGGCAGCTGACCGTCGATGCGCGCCCTGACGGTGCCCGCGAGCACGTCCTCGGTCCGCGTCAGTTCGATGGAGGGAGCCGACGCCGCACCCGGGTCGTGGGACTTCTTGATCTTGCTGGTCGCCACGTGGGTGGGACGGAAGTCGGCCACGGCCGCGGCCATCACGAGGACGTGGGCGTCGGGCGCATGCTTGGACACTGCGTCCTGCAGCTGTTCGGCCGAGCCGATGTGTACGACGTTGACGCCAGCGGGGTCGGCGAGCCCGGCGGTGTTGCCTGCGATAAGGGTGACGTCGGCACCGCGCTGAGCGGCGACCCGCGCCACGGCGTAACCCTGCTTTCCCGAGCTGCGGTTGCCGATGAACCGCACCGGGTCGAGGGGTTCACGGGTGCCGCCCGCGGTGACGAGCACCTTGACCCCCGACAGATCGAAGGGCAGTGCGTCGGGCCGGTCGAGCAGCAGTTGGGCCAGCGTCGTAATCTCCTCCGGCTCGGGGAGGCGGCCTGCGCCGCTGTCGGAGCCGGTGAGTCGGCCGGACGCCGGTTCGAGGACGACGTTCCCGCGGCGACGCAAGGTCTCCACGTTCTGCACCGTCGCCGGATGGAACCACATCTCGGTGTGCATCGCCGGGGCGAAGACCACGGGACATCGCGCGGTCAACAGCGTTGCGGTGAGGAGGTCGTCGGCCCGCCCGGAGACGGCACGGGCCAGCAGGTCCGCGGTAGCCGGTGCGACGACCACGAGGTCTGCCTCTTGGCCGATGCGGACGTGCGGAACTTGGTCGACGTCGGAGAAGACGCCCGTCCGGACCGGTTGGCCGGAGAGCGCCTCGAAGGTGGCGGCCCCGACGAAGCGCAGGGCGGATTCGGTGGGAACCACCCGAACGGAGTGCCCCGCCTCGGCGAGCTGACGGACCACCGTGCACGCCTTGTAGGCGGCAATGCCGCCTGCGACGCCCACGACGACCCGTTTGCGCTCGGTCATGTCGAAGCCGGGTCTTAGTGTTCGCCCTCGGTGTGCTCGAGCAAGTCACCGTGAATTTCGCGCATCGCGATCGACAGCGGCTTCTCCTGCAGGCCCGGCTCGACGAGCGGACCGACGTATTCCAGGATGCCGTCGCCCAGCTGGTTGTAGTAATCGTTGATCTGGCGCGCCCGCTTGGCGGCGTAGATCACCAGCGCGTATTTGCTGGACGCGCGGGACAGCAACTCGTCGATCGGCGGGTTGGTGATGCCCAGGGGCGTGTCATAGGCGTTGGCGGCGTCGGAGTCGAAGCTCTCGACAGGGGTTGTCACGAAGTTATCTCCTGGCGTTTTCGCTGGGGGCCGAGCTGTCTGCTGATCGGTCACGCCGGATCCGGCGTGTGGCCCATCAGCAAGGATACCAATTCTGAGCAGGCAAATTCCAATTGCTCGTTGACGACGACCACGTCGAACTCATCCTGGGCGGCGAGTTCGTCCCGTGCGGTGGCGAGTCTTCGCTCTCTCACCTCGGGGCTTTCGGTGCCGCGGCCCACCAGTCGGGACTCCAGCGCCTCCCAACTCGGAGGGGCCAGGAACACCGACAGGGCCTCGGGCATGGCGGCCTTCACGGCTTTTGCGCCGGCGAGGTCGACCTCGATCAGGACGGGGCGTCCAGCTCGGGCGGCAGCTCGCACGGGTTCGGCGGGCGTTCCGGATCGATGTAGGCCGCGATGAATCTCGGCCCACTCCAGAAGAGCACCGTCGTCGATCAACTGCTGAAATTGCACGGCGGTCAGGAACCTGTAATCGATTCCGTCGACTTCGCCGGGCCGTGGCGACCTGGTGGTCGCCGAAACGCTGAAGTACAGATCCGGCACCCGCTCTCGCAGGCACCGAACCACCGTCGACTTGCCGACGGCCGAAGGACCGGACAGCACCACGACTCGACTCATCGCAACCGCCGACCGGTCCTTCGCCGGCACTAATCCGCCGTGAAGTCGAACTTTTCCAGCAGAGCCTTGCGCTGACGATCACCCAGACCGCGCAAACGGCGGGTGGGTGCAATCTCGAGCTCGGTCATGATTTCCTGCGCCTTGACCTTGCCAACCTTCGGCAATGCTTCCAGCAACGCGGAAACCTTCATCTTGCCCAAGATGTCGTCACCCTCAGCGTCCTTGAGGACCTGCTTGAGGTTGGTGCCGCCGCGCTTGAGGCGATCCTTCAGTTCAGCTCGCGCTCGACGTGCGGCAGCAGCCTTCTCCAACGCTGCCGCGCGCTGTTCGTCGGTCAACTGGGGAAGGGCCACGGGTTCCTCCGTCTCTTGCCATCTTTGAACTGGCCATCTACTTGTGTCTTGACTGGTTGGAGAACCAGCCAGCGACGACGACCGTACCCACGGCCGCTGACGAAAGCTAACCCCACCCCCCGCTTTCCTGGGTCAAAAGCGCAGCGTGTAGGGCAATCTGCCCAGAATCGTGGTCCGCCAAGGCCGGTTCGGGCGAAGGTGGCGAAAAACTGCATCGTGCCTGATTAACGGTGTTTTTCGGCTGTTGGTCGGCACTGTCGAGCAGGGTGCGACGGCGACGTGTCGGCCGGGGCGTCATTCGGCGAGGTCCGATTACTGAGAATTTCCCTGGTCATCGCATGTCGGGCGTGTCGGCGACACCCCGGCCGGTGAGCGAACCGCCTCGTTCGCCACACGGGTTGCGTCCGTCACGTACGCCACAGACGCCCAACCGTTATCAGACGCACAGCGGGTGCAAATCGTCATCAGGGGAAGCGCCAATGTGGGCTTCCTAGCGTTCTCGTGGTGAGGCAAAACCGCCTCGTGCAGACGACTGAGAGTGGAGAAATCTGATGACCTTCAAGCGGGCCGTGTACGCGTCGATCCTGGCCGCCGGAGTCGGACTGACCGGGTTGTCGGGCGTCGGCCTCGGCACGGCGTCGGCCGATCCCGGCCAGTGCAACAACTGGGGCCAGCCACCCTGCGGGCAGGACCAGCACGACAACAGGGGTCCCAACGACAACAGGGGTCCCGACGACAACCGGGGACCCGTCGACTGGCAGCACCGCGGCGTCGACCAAGGCCGTCAGGATCATCAGCCGTTCAACTGGAACGGCCAGCAGGTCACCCCGTTGCCGGCAGGCAACGGCGCTGGCTGGGGGTTCTGGTTCGGTCCCGTCTGGATTCCGCTGTAGGCCGGTGGCCAAGGCGGCGGGTCACCTGCTTGGGCAGGCCCCGCCGTCATCCGGCCAGATGGGCGACGGCGTCCCGCATGCGCTCCGCCGCCGCGCGGACTGCGGCGACGTCCGGGCCGGCCCGCAACACGTCCCGCGACACCGCGGGCAACAGCGTCCCCGCCGCGGCCCCGCCAAGCCCACGCAGCGCGTCTGGTCGACCGCCCTGGGCGCCAACCCCGGGCAAGAGCACCGGTCCCCCGAGCTCGCCGAGATCCGGAACGTCGGCCAACGTGGCGCCCACCACGACGCCGACGGAGCCGCGACCCGCACCCCGGTTCTCGGCGCTCACGTCGTCGACGATCGACTGGGCGACCGTGCGACCGTCGACGACGGCACGCTGCACGCTCGCCCCCTCGGGGTTGGACGTCGCGGCAAGCACGAAGACGCCTCGGTCGTGCCGGGCGGCGGTGTCCAGCAGCGGTCGCAGGGACTCGAATCCCAGGTAGGGCGAGGCCGTGACGGCGTCGCACGCCAGCGGCGAGTCCCCCGCCCACGCTGAGGCATACGCAGCCATCGTCGAGCCGATGTCACCCCGCTTGGCGTCGGCGAGCACCAGCACGCCAGCGTCACGAAGCTCGGCGATCACCGTCTCCAATACCGAATAGCCGGCGGCTCCGTAGCTCTCGAAGAACGCCACCTGCGGCTTGACGATGGCGAAGCCCTCGTAGGCCCGGACGCAGACGTCGCAGAACGCGGTGAGGCCCTCGACGTCGACCGGCAGCCCCCACGCCTGCAGCAGTTCCGGGTGCGGATCGATGCCCAGACACAGCGGGCCGCGGTCCGCCATGGCCGAGGCCAGCCTGGCCCCGAATCCGGTCACGTCGCAGATCCGCCCAGCTGACTGTGCAACTCCTGCAACGACATGACGCCGATGTCTCCGCGGATGCCCGCCTCGATGCCCTGCACCGCCGCCGAGGCACCCTGGACCGTCGTCACACACGGAATGTTCATCGCGACGGCGGCCGACCGGATCTCGTAACCGTCGACGCGAGGACCGGAGTTTCCGTACGGGGTGTTGATCACCATGTCGACCTCGCCGGCCCTGATGGCGTCGACGGCTGAGGTGGCCGGCCTGTCGGGGCTCGGCGCTTCGAAGTGCTTGCGCACCGTGTCACACGGGATGCCGTTGCGGCGCAACATCTCCGCTGTGCCTTCGGTGGCCAGCACCCGGAACCCGAGATCCGCCAACCGCTTGACGGGGAACACCAGTGAGCGCTTGTCGCGATTGGCCACCGAGACGAAGACCGTGCCCGCCGCTGGCAGCGAACCGTAGGCCGCGGTCTGGCTCTTCGCGAAGGCCGTACCGAAGTCGCGGTCGATGCCCATGACCTCGCCGGTGGACTTCATTTCCGGCCCCAGCAGCGAATCCACCTGCGAGCCGTCGGCCTTGCGGAACCGGTTGAACGGCAGCACCGCCTCCTTCACCGCGATCGGCGCATTGGGCGCGACGTCGGCGCCGTCACCGGTCGCGGCCAGCATGCCCTCCTCACGCAGCTGGGCAATGGTGGCGCCCAACATGATTCGCGCGCACGCCTTGGCCAGCGGCACCGCCGTGGCCTTCGAGACGAAGGGGACCGTCCGACTGGCCCGCGGATTGGCCTCCAGCACGTAGAGCACGTCGTCCTTGAGCGCGTACTGCACGTTAAGCAGACCGACCACGCCGATGCCATGGGCGATGGCCTCCGTCGCGTGCCGGACGGCCGCGATGTCCTGCTTGCCGAGGGTGACCGGCGGCAGCGCGCACGCCGAGTCGCCGGAGTGGATGCCCGCCTCCTCGATGTGCTCCATGACGCCGCCGATGTACACGTCGGCGCCGTCGCACAGCGCGTCGACGTCGATCTCGATGGCGTCTTCCAGGAAGCGGTCGACCATCACGGGGTGCTCGGGCGAGAGTTGGGTGGCGCGAGTGATGTACCCGCGCAGCGTCTCGTCGTCGTAGACGATTTCCATGCCACGGCCGCCGAGAACGTAGGACGGGCGTACCAAAACGGGGTAGCCGATGTCGGCGGCGATCCGTCGCGCCTGCTCGAAGCTCGTCGCCATGCCGAACCGTGGTGCGGGCAGCCCCGCGTTCTTCAGCACCTCACCGAACTCGCCGCGGTCCTCGGCGAGGTCGATCGCCTTCGGGCTGGTGCCGACGATCGGCACGCCCGCGTCGGCGAGCCGCTGAGCGAGGCCCAGCGGCGTCTGCCCGCCCAGTTGGACGATGACCCCGACGACGCCGGGACCGCCCTCCCCTGAGGCGGATTCGGCGTGGTACACCTCGAGGACGTCCTCGAACGTCAACGGCTCGAAGTACAACCTGTCGGCGGTGTCGTAGTCGGTCGACACCGTCTCGGGGTTGCAGTTCACCATCACGGTCTCGAAGCCGACCTCGCTGAGCGTGGTCGCGGCGTGCACGCAGCTGTAGTCGAACTCGATGCCCTGGCCGATCCGGTTGGGACCCGATCCGAGGATCAGCACCTTGGGCTTGTCGACCTGCGGCGCCACCTCGGTCTCGGCCGCGGGATCGATCTCGTAGCTGCTGTAGTGATACGGCGTCTTGGCTTCGAACTCCGCGGCGCAGGTGTCCACCGTCTTGTAGACGGGGTGAACTCCCAGTCGCCGCCGCAGCGTGCGGACGCCGTCCTCGCCGGCGAGTTCGGGCCGAAGGGCCGCGATCTGGCGGTCCGAAAGACCGTTGTGCTTGGCGGTGCGCAGCAGTTCCTCGTCGAGGACGGGTGCGGCGCGCAGCTCGCCCGACAGGCTCACCAGCCCGGCAATCTGGTCGACGAACCACGGGTCGACGCCGGAGGCCTTCGCGACGTCTTCGACGGACGCCCCCTGCCGCAGCGCCTGTTCGATGTCGTACAGGCGGCCGTCGGTGGGCGTTCTGAGCCGTGTCAGCAGCTCCTCAACGGAGAGTTCGGGGTCGGTTCCGGTCCAGAATCCGCCACGCCCTGGCGTCTCCAGTGAGCGCATCACCTTGCCGAGCGCTTCGATGAAGTTGCGGCCCAACGACATTGCCTCACCGACCGACTTCATGGTCGTCGTCAGAGTCGGGTCGGCGCCGGGGAACTTCTCGAAGGCGAACCGCGGAGCCTTGACGACGACGTAGTCGAGCGTCGGCTCGAAGCACGCCGGCGTCTCCTTGGTGATGTCGTTGACGATCTCGTCGAGGGTGTAGCCGATGGCCAGCTTCGCGGCGATCTTGGCGATCGGGAAGCCGGTGGCCTTCGACGCCAGTGCGCTCGACCGGGAGACGCGGGGGTTCATCTCGATGACGACGAGCCGCCCGTCGGCGGGGTCGACGGCGAACTGGATGTTGCAGCCGCCGGTGTCGACGCCGACCTCGCGCAGGATCGCGATCCCGAGGTCACGCATCTTCTGGTACTCGCGGTCGGTCAGCGTCATCGCGGGCGCCACGGTCACCGAGTCACCGGTGTGCACGCCCATCGGGTCGAAGTTCTCAATCGAGCAGACGACCACCACGTTGTCGCGGTGGTCCCGCATCAGTTCGAGTTCGAATTCCTTCCACCCGAAGATGGATTCCTCGATCAGCACGTTGGCGCTCGGTGAGGCGGCCAGCCCGTCGCCTGCCATCCGGTCGACGTCCTCGGCGCTGTAGGCCATGCCGGAGCCGAGGCCGCCCATCGTGAACGACGGTCGCACCACCACGGGCAGTCCGAGTTCGGCGACCGTGTCGCGGACCTCGTCCATGGTGAAGCAGACCCGCGACTTGGCCGACTCGCCGCCGACCTTGGCGACGATGTCCTTGAACTTTTGCCGGTCCTCGCCACGCTGGATGGCCTCGAAGTCCGCGCCGATCATCTCGACGCCGTACTTCTCGAGGACGCCGCCCTCCCACAGTGCGACGGCGGTGTTCAGCGCGGTCTGGCCACCCAACGTCGCCAGGACGGCGTCGATCTTGTTGCCCCGCTCAGCCTGCTGGGCGAAGATCTTCTCGACGAAGGCCGCGGTGATGGGCTCGACGTAGGTGTTGTCGGCGTACTCGGGGTCGGTCATGATCGTGGCCGGGTTCGAGTTGACCAGGCTGACCTGCAGCCCCTCGGCCCGCAGGACGCGGCACGCCTGGGTGCCGGAGTAGTCGAATTCGCAGGCTTGGCCGATCACGATCGGTCCGGAACCGATGACCAGCACGTGGTTGAGATCTGGGCGACGCGGCATTTAGCGACCCTCCCCTGCCATCATGTCGACGAATTGGTCGAACAGGTACTCGGCATCGTGCGGTCCTGCAGCCGACTCGGGGTGGTATTGCACCGAGAACGCCCTTCCGTCAATGAGTTTGATGCCCTCGACGACTCCGTCGTTGGCGCAGGTGTGGCTGACCATGGCGCGGCCGAACTGAGTGTCGAACTCCTCGCCCGCCTCGCCTTCGAGCGCGAACCCGTGGTTCTGTGCGGTGATGGCGACCCGGCCCGTGACGTGGTCGATCACGGGGACGTTGATCCCGCGGTGGCCGAAGGCCATCTTGTAGGTCGAGCGGCCAAGCGCGCGGCCGAGTATCTGGTTGCCGAAGCAGATGCCGAACAGTGGAATCCCGGCTTCGATCACCTGGCGCGTCACCTCGACCACGTGGTCGGCGGTCGCCGGGTCGCCGGGTCCGTTGGACAGGAACACCCCGTCGGGCCGGAGAGCGGCGAGGTCGTCGAACGTGGTGCTCGACGGGACGACGTGGGTCGTGATGCCGCGCTGGGCGAAGTTGCGCGGCGTGTTGGTCTTGATGCCCAGGTCGAGCGCGGCGACCGTGAAGCGTTGCTCTCCAACGGAGTCCACCACGTAGGTCGTATCGGTGCTGACCTCGCCGGCGAGGTCGGCACCCAGCATCGACGGTTGGCTGCGCACCCTGGCCAGCAGTTCGTCGGTGTCGGCCAGCGCGTCCCCGGAGAAGACGCCCGCCTTCATCGATCCCGCCGTGCGCAGGTGCCGGACGACGGCGCGGGTGTCGATTCCGGCGATCCCGACGACACCCTGACGGATCAGTTCGTCGTCGAGCGTCCCCGTGGCACGCCAGTTGGAGGCCCGCGGCGAGGGGTCTCGCACGGCGTAACCGGCGACCCAAATCTTGTCGCCTCGGCTCTCGCCGTCCTCACCGTTCCACCCGGTGTTGCCGATCTGCGGTGCCGTGGCGACGACGATCTGCCCGTGGTAACTCGGGTCGGTGAGAGTCTCCTGATAACCGGACATCCCGGTGGAGAACACCGCCTCGCCCAACGTCTGCCCGACCGCTCCGAACGTGGTGCCGACGAACACCCGTCCGTCGTCGAGAACCAATATGGCCTTGTTCTTCACCGTCATTCGACCCCTCCAGTCCAATTCGCGAGCTCGCGGCGGTCGTCGCCGCGGAACCCGGTGTCGATCTCGGTGCCCGACGGCAGCCTCCAGCGGATCGCGAGGATGCCGTCGTGCGTCAAAGCCTTGCCCGCGATTCCCCGCTCGGTGCGGATCGCGGTAATCGATTCCTCGGGAATCCAGATCGGCCCGGTGCCGCTGCGCTGCAGCATGATTCCCTCTGGATAGCGGGTCAGAACCGCCTTGCTGCGGAAACCCAGGTCGCCGACGGCGATCCGGTCCTGCCAGCTCGGCGCGATCGTGCTGCCGACGTAGAGCCCCTTGGTGGCCGGGATGATCGCCGACCCCACGGTGTCGGGCAGGGGCGGCAGCGCCCCGATCAACTCGGCCTGCCGCTGGGCGCGATGCAACCACCCGCGAAGCATCTGCCGGATGGCGAGCGCGATGAACACGGCCAGCAGCGCGGCGATGATCAGCAACGCGATCAACGTCGGGGTGTTCATGCGGGACTTCTTCCGTCCCGCGCGGTGACCTTGCCGCGCAGCATCGTCAGCGTCACCGTGGCGGGCAGTTCCATCGCCTCGAATGGCGTGTTGTCCGACCGGCTGGCCAGCTCGGCGCCGGTCACGGTCCAGGTCGCGTCGGGGTCGACGACCACGAGGTTGGCGGGCTCGCCCACCTCCAGCGGCCTGCCCTGATCCGGCAGGCCGACGATGGCCGACGGCGCCTCGCTCAGCACCCGAGCCACGTCACGCCACGTCATCAGACCCGACCGCACCATGGTCTCGACGACGACGGACAGTGCGGTTTGCAGCCCAAGCATGCCGGGGCGGGCGACGGCAAACTCGCACATCTTCTCGTGCTCGGCATGCGGCGCGTGATCGGTTGCCACGCAGTCGATCACGCCGTCGGCGAGCGCTTGACGTAGAGCCACCGCGTCGCTGGCCTCGCGTAGCGGCGGGGTGACCCGGTTGCGGCCGTCGTAGGACTCGAGGAGCGCGTCGTCGAGCAGCAGGTGGTGCGGCGTCACCTCGGCGGTGATCGAAATGCCTTGCTCCTTGGCCCATCTCACCAACTCGACCGTGCCTGCGGTGGAGGCGTGGCAGATGTGCACGCGAGCTCCCGCGTCCCTGGCCAGGATGGCGTCCCGTGCGACGATCGACTCCTCGGCGGATCGTGGCCAGCCGGTCAACCCGAGCCGCGCCGCGTTGGGACCCTCGTGGGCGACGGCGTCGACCGTCAGTCGCGGCTCTTCGGCGTGCTGGGCGATGAGTACGCCGATGCCACTGGCGTATTCCAGTGCCCGTCGCATCACCAGCGGGTCGTGCACGCAGATGCCGTCGTCGGAGAACATCCGGACCTTGCCGACGCCGGCGGCCATCAGGCCCATCTCGGTGAGCTGCATGCCCTTCAGGCCGACGGTGACCGCTCCGACCGGATGCACGTCGACCAGGCCGACCTCCTGACCGCGGTGCCACACGTGGTCGGTGACGACGGCGCTGTCGGCGACGGGATCGGTGTTGGCCATCGCGAAGACCGCCGTGAAACCGCCGAGAGCGGCTGCGGCCGAACCGGTTTCGATGTCCTCGGCGTACTCGCGTCCCGGCTCGCGGAGGTGAGTGTGCAGGTCGACGAAGCCGGGCAGCAGGATCTTGCCCGCGCACTCGACCACGTCGGCACCCTCTGGTGCGTCCAGCCCCTGGCCGATCGCGGCGATCTGGCCGTCGTCGACCAGCACGTCGACGGGGTCGCCCTCGCCGTAGAGAAGCACCGACCGCAAGAGGATCGTCATGAATTCACCCCTTCCGGTTCTGAACCTGCGCCGACGAGCAGATGGAACAGCACCGCCATCCGCACGTGAACTCCATTGGAAACCTGTTGCAGCACCGCCGATTGCGAGGAGTCGGCGACCGACGACGCGATCTCCATCCCCCGCAGCATCGGCCCGGGATGCAGGACCACCGCGTGCTCGGGAAGCCGTGCCGACCGCTTCTCGGAGAGTCCGTAGAGCACCGAGTACTCCCTGGCCGACGGGAAGAAGCCGCCCTTCATCCGCTCCGCCTGGACGCGCAGCATGAGTATCGCGTCGGTGGCAGGCAGCTCGGCGTCCAAGTCGTGCGAGACGGTCACGGGCCACGTCTCGACGCCCGTAGGCAGCAACGTCGGCGGCGCGACGAGCACCACCTCGGCGCCGAGTGTGGCCAGCAGTCGCACGTTCGACCGTGCGACCCGACTGTGCAGCACGTCGCCGACGATCACGACACGCTTGCCGTCGACCGAACCCAGGCGCTGGCGAATCGTCAACGCGTCCAGCAGTGCCTGCGTGGGGTGTTCGTGGGTGCCGTCACCGGCGTTGATGATCGACGGTCCTGAGTCCTCGGGCTCGGCCGTCCACTCCGCAAGCCGTTGGGCCGCACCGGAAGCCGGGTGTCTGATGATGAGCGCGTCGGCACCCGCGGCGCGCAGCGTCAGCGCGGTGTCCCGCAACGACTCACCCTTGGCCACCGACGATCCCGACGAGCTGACGTTGATGACGTCGGCGCTCATCCACTTGCCTGCGACCTCGAACGACACCCGGGTGCGCGTCGAGTTCTCGTAGAACATCGTGATCACGGTGCGCCCGCGCAGCGTCGGCAGCTTCTTGACCTCCCGGCCCAGCAGCGCCTTGCTGAACCGGTCGGCGTCGTCGAGGATCGCGGTTGCCTGGTCGAGGCTCAGGTCGGACGCGGAGAGCAGGTGCTTCATCGGGCAGGCCCTCCGTGTGGTGCGATAGAGACCCCGTCGACTCCCCCGTCGTTCTCGGCGAGACGCACCTTCACGTTCTCGCTTCGCGACGTTGGCACGTTCTTGCCCGCGTAGTCGGCGCGTAGCGGCAACTCGCGGTGGCCACGGTCGACGAGCACCGCCAGCTGAACCGCTCTCGGCCTTCCGACGTCGCGGAGTGCGTCCAGGGCGGCGCGGATAGAGCGTCCCGTGTACAGCACGTCGTCGACGAGGATGACGAGGGCGCCGTCGATTCCACCGTCGGGGATCGACGTGTCCTCCAGCGGCCGCGGTGGCTTGCCTGCGAGGTCGTCGCGGTAGAGCGTGATGTCGAGCGCACCGCGCGGCACCGTGACTCCGGAGAATTCGTGGATCTTCTCGGCAATGCGGGCAGCGAGGGTGACTCCGCGCGTCGGAATGCCGAGGAGGATCACGCGAGGCGCGTCGGCGCCGTCGAGCGCGGTCTTTTCGATGATCTGGTGCGCAATGCGCGACACGGTCCGGCTCACGTCTGCGGCGGACATCAATTCCCGGTCGGGGCTGGCAGAAGCCATGACTGACCCAGGACCTCCTTCTCCGCCTCTCGGGACGGATCGTTAAAGGACGTCGAACTTCCGCGGCAGCTTAACACCCAACGGGAGCTCTCAGCCCGGCTGGCTAGGCTGGCCAGGTGAATCTCGACGGCAATCAGGCATCCATCCGCGAGGCGGTCGACGCAGGCCTGTTGGCGGGTGCGGTCACGATGGTGTGGCAGGCGGGCAAGGTCCTGCAGGTCAACGAACTCGGCCACCGCGACGTCCACGCCGGGTTGCCGATGCAGCGCGACACCATCTTCCGGATCGCGTCGATGAGCAAGCCGGTGACGGTGGCCGCTGCCATGTCGATGGTCGAGGAGCGGACGTTTGCGTTGACCGACCCGGTGGCGCCGTGGTTGCCCGAGCTGGCCGACGTACGGGTGATGACCAATCCGGCGGGTCCGCTCGAGGCGACGGTGCCACTGCAGCGCCCGATCACGTTCGACGATCTGATGACGCACCGCAGCGGGTTGGCCTATGCGTTCTCGGTGGGGCCGCCGCTGTCCCGCGCGTACGGCAAGCTGATGTTCCGCCAGGATCAGGATCGATGGCTGGCCGAGCTCGCGAAGCTGCCGCTGGCCCACCAGCCCGGCGAGCGCCTGACCTACAGCCAGTCCACCGACGTGCTCGGGATCGCTCTGTCGCGGATAGCGGGCAAGCCGCTTGCCGACGTGCTGGAGGAGCGGGTTCTGGGCCCACTTGGCATGTCCGACACCGGCTTCAAGGTCAGCCTCGAAGGCCGCAGGCGCGCGGCCACCATGTACCAGCTCGACGACACGGGGACCCTGCGCGACGACGTGATGGGTCCGGCGCCGGTGACGCTGCCGACGTTCTGCACCGGAGGGGCCGGACTGTGGTCGACCGCCGACGACTACCTCGCCTTCGCCCGCATGCTGCTCGGCGGCGGTGTCGTGGACGGCGTCAGGGTGCTGTCGGAGGAGTCGGTGCGGGTGATGCGCTCCGATCGACTGACCGATCAGCAGAAGTCGTATCCCTTTCTGGGGATGCCCTTTTGGCGTGGCCGCGGATTTGGTTTGAACCTGTCGGTGGTGACCGACGCCGCGCAGTCACGGCAGCTGTACGGCCCTGGCGGGCTCGGTACGTTCAGTTGGCCCGGTGCGTACGGCACGTGGTGGCAGGCCGACCCGTCGGCGGACCTGATCATGATCTACCTGATCCAGAACCTGCCCGATCTGAGTTCCGACGCAGCCGCTGCCGCGGTGGCGGGCAACACGTCACTGGCGAAGCTGCAGGCCGCCCAGCCAAGGTTCGTCCGTCGCACCTACCAGGCGCTGGAGTCCTGATTCAGGCTGAGACGCGCAACGTTGCACCCTCGGCACGGACGACGATGTCGATCCGGCCGAACCTCGCCGTCACACGTGCGGTGACACCGCTCCACTGACGTGGGTCGTCGACGTCGGCGGCGATGACCATCACCCGGTCGGCGGAATGCCCGTGCAGCACCTCGACGGCGTCGCACACGTGTCGGGCCACCACGGCAACGCGGCGCCCGTCAGCCAGTTCTCGTCGGGCCAGCCGGCGGCCGGCGTCGGTGCCGCCGTCCACCACGACGACGACAGTGCTTGCGAGCGAATCTCTTTCGCGAATCATGACGTCAGTCAACGCCTGCCGCCTTGGCGGCCGATGTGGGTTGGCTAGGCGATGCCTCAGAACCTCGTGGTCACCACGGCACGACGGAGTTCTGATAGTCGAGGAACTGCAGGCCGCCCTCGCCGGCGTGGGCGACGATGGTGTCGACCACGCCGGGAATGCTGTCGTCCACGGTCAACGTGGCACCCTTGCCGCCGAGTTCGGTCTGCACATGGCCGGGATTGATGAGCAGCAGCGTGCGCGGGTCGTCGGCGTGCCGGGCGGCGAAGCTGCGAAACAGCTGGTTGAGCGCGGACTTGCTGGCCCGGTACACCTCGTGCCCGCCCCGGGTGTTCAGCGAGACGCTGCCCTGCCGCGACGACATGACCCCGATCGTCCCCGTCTCGGGCACCAGGTCCTCGAGGGTCTCGACGACGCGCAGCGGGCCGAGCGCGTTGGTGACCATGACCTCGACGAAGCTGTCGGTGCTCACCTCGGCGACGGGGACGTTGTCGTGGGCGACTCCCGCGTTGACGAACAGCAGGTCGAGGCGACGGCCGGCCAGCCGGTCGCGCAGCGCGGTGATCTGTTCGGGCACCGTGACGTCGAGTTTCTCGACCTCCAGGCGTCCGTCGTCGTCGAGTGCGTACAGCTCCGCACGGTTCTCGCCGCGGACGGTGGCGATCACCCGCCAGTCGCGCCGCAGGAACTCGGTCACCATGGCGAGCCCGAGACCCTTCGACGCTCCGACGATGAGGGCAGTGGGTTGTTCGTAGTCGGTCATGTTGATGTCAGCAACTGACAGCCGCGGTTTCATTCCATTGCCGGCGTCATCGGTCCGACTCGATCACCACGTCCGCATCGACCTGGCATGTGTCACTGACATTTTCGGGCGTTGGCACCGTAGTTGTGCACAGTCCGGAATTCATCCCCAGATCGGGGCCTACGGCGAGAATCCCGGCGCGGACCTTGGCCGCCGAGCGTAAATTCGAATACATGTTCGACTCATTGGTGGCTTCCACAGCCGGTACCTCGGGTGCCGGTGCGGTGGAGTCGTGGTCGCGGGTGGAATCCGCCGCCTGCGCCCGCCGCGTCGCCGCGATGGCCGCCATGTTCCAGACCGCCCATGCCGCCGACGGCTCTGCCGAGCGGGATCTGTGGTGCACCGACACCTGGGACGCCGTAGCCGCCCACATCGGGGCCGCCCAACGCATCACCCATGGCGCCGCCTCCAATCAGCTCCTCATCGCCGTTGCGCTGCACGAGCGCTTCCCGCTGGTTGCGGCGGTGTTCGCCGAAGGGCTCATCACCTATCAGTTGGTGCGGATCGTGGTGCAGCGCGGCGCCCTGGTCGTCGACCCGGACGCCCTGCACGAGTTGGACAAGTTGTTGGCCGAGGCGCTGAGCACCCGGGAACCGATGTCGGTCGCGACGGCGGA
>NZ_LMEZ01000001.1:808033-1523872 GCF_001426545.1 Mycobacterium sp. Root135
CCGATGCCAAGGCCTTCGACGCCCGGTTGAGTGCGGTCGCCGACACCGCGTGCCCGGCCGATCCCCGGACCAAGGACCAACGTCGCGCCGACGCCATCGGCGCCATATCTCACGGCAACGACCGCCTGGCCTGCCTCTGCGACGCCGACGACTGCCCCGCAGGTGAGAACCCACCCTCGACCGGGGTGGTGGTCTACGTGATCGCGAGCGCGGACACCCTCGACGAACGGCCCGCGCCCGCTTCACCGCCGCCTGCGCCGACACCCGACGTACCCAGTGAGCCGCCGACGTCTGACGAGCCGAATGAGGCTGCGGCACCGGCGGAGTCAAGCGAGCCCACCGCCCTCGACGGCTACGCCCCGGCCATGTTCAGCAAGCCGCTGCGCGAGCTGACGCTCACTGAAGCCCTCACCCCCACCCCGGGTCGGCTGGCCAACCTGCGGCCCGCCGCCCTGATGGGTGGACAGTTCCTCCCCGGGGCGATCGCCTGCCGCGCCACGGTCGGGGCCACCATCACCGCGATCGTGCACCCCGGACAAGCACCACCGGAACCCCGCTACCGACCCTCCAAGAAGCTGGCCGACTTCGTCCGTTGCCGCGACATGACCTGCCGCTTCCCGGGCTGCAAAGTGCCGGCAACGAATTGTGATGTCGACCATACGATTCCGTGGCCCTACGGGCCGACGGCCGCATCCAACCTGAAATGCCTATGCCGAAGACATCACTTGCTCAAAACGTTCTGGGGTGGCCAAAGTGGTTGGCGCGACGAGCAACTCGACGACGGCACCATCATCTGGACCGCACCCGACGACCGGCGATACGTCACCACACCGGGCAGCCGCCTGCTCTTCCCCGAACTCAGCGAACCCACCGCGACAGTGGTCGCCAACGGCACTCCTACGCCGCACACCGCCGGGCTGACCATGCCACGCCGCAAGACCACCCGCGCCCAAGACCGCGCCAACCGCATACAACGCGAACGCGGAACTGAGATTGGTAGCGACACCGAAGATGTGCACTCGACGCCATGAACACGCCGCAAACAGGTGCGCTGGCCTAGGGCTAGGAGACCTCGGGAGTGCTTCGAACCGCGGCGGCAGCCGCACGAATCTGAGGAGTCACCAGCATGACCTGACCGAGGACGCCGTTGACGAAGCCTGGCGACTCGTCGGTGGACAAACTCTTGGCCAGCTCCACGGCCTCGTCGACCGCGACAGGCTCCGGCACGTCCTCGGCGTAGAGCAGCTCCCACACCGCGACCCGCAGCACCGCGCGGTCCACCGCGGGCAAGCGGTCCAGCGTCCACCCCTGCAGGTGGGCGGAGATCAGGTCGTCGACGTGCGCGGCGTGCTCGGTGACGCCGCGCGCCACCGTCACGGTGTACGGGTTCAGCGTGGACAGCTCGGAATCGCTCGCGGCCAACGTGGTCCTGCCCTCGGCGATCTCGGCGGGCGTCAACCCGCGAGCCTCCGCCTCGAACAGCAAGTCGACGGCACGCTTGCGCGCTTTGTGGCGACCGTGGTCACCGCGACGGTCAGGCATGGTCAGCCATTGACGCGACCGAGGTAACTGCCGTCGCGGGAGTCGACCTTGAGCTTGTCACCGGTGTTGATGAACAGCGGCACGTTGATCTGGGCGCCCGTCTCCATGGTGGCGGGCTTGGTGCCCGCGCTGGAGCGGTCGCCCTGCAGGCCGGGGTCGGTGTGGGACACGATCAATTCCACGGTGACCGGCAATTCGACGTAGAGCGGTGCGCCTTCGTTGAACGCGACCTGGACGGGCATGCCTTCGAGGAGGTAGTTGGCCGCGTCGCCGACCAGCGTCTCCGGCAGGGGGTGCTGCTCGAAGTCCTGGGCGTCCATAAACACGAAGTCGGTGCCGTCACGGTAGAGGTACGTGGTGTCGCGGCGGTCGACCGTCGCGGTCTCCACCTTCACACCCGCGTTGTACGTCTTGTCGACGACCTTGCCGGACAGCACGTTCTTGAGCTTGGTACGCACGAACGCGGGACCCTTGCCCGGCTTGACGTGCTGAAACTCGGTGATCTGCCACAGCTGGCCGTCGATCTGGAGGACGAGCCCATTCTTGAAGTCGGCGGTCGATGCCACGGGGGTACTACTCCTAGCCTTTTAGAGAATCGCCAGTTCCTTGGGGAACCGGGTCAGCAACTCGGGTGCGGGTTTGTCATCACTGCCCACGACCAGCGTGTCCTCAATGCGGACGCCACCACGGCCGGGCAGATAGACACCGGGCTCCACGGTCACAGCAGAGCCAGCAAGCAGTGTACCGGCGGACGACGCACTAATTCCCGGCGCTTCATGGATCTCCAGCCCAACCCCGTGTCCGAGGCCGTGCCCGAAGTTCTCGGCGAAGCCCGCATCGGCGATGACCTGCCGCGAAGCCCCGTCCACCCCGGACAGCGACACACCGGGCGCCAGAGCCTCCCGGCCACGGCGCTGAGCGGTCGCCACCAGGTCGTACACGTCAATCTGCCACTGCGCGACGGGTGCCAATACGAACGTCCGCGTCATGTCCGAGTGGTATCCGGCGACCAGCGCGCCGAAGTCGATCTTGACGAAGTCGCCCGCAGCGAGTTCGGCGTCGGTCGGGCGATGGTGTGGAATCGCCGAGTTCGCACCCGTCGCGACGATGGTCTCGAAGGACACCCCGTCGGCGCCGTGGTCCAGCATCCGCGACTCCAGGTCGCGACCGACCTCCTTCTCGGTCCGTCCAGCTCGCAGCCCACCGGCGGCGACCAGGTCGGCGAGCGCCGCGTCGGCCGCCTCGCACGCCAGCCGCAGCAGGGCGATCTCCCCCGCGTCCTTGACCTCTCGGAGCGCCTCCACCGCGCCGGCGGCCCGCACCAGCTCGACGTCACCGGCGGCCTTCACCATCAGGGCGTGGTTGTCGACCGTCACGACGTGGCTCTCGAACCCCAGCCGCCGCACACCACGGCCCGCCGCGGCCGCCGCCAGATGCGGCGCGCACGCGCGTTCGATGACCACCTCGGCGTCGGGAGACTGCTGCGCGGCCTGCGTGACGTACCGCCCGTCGGTCGCCAACACCGGAACGTCGTCGTCGACGCGAATCAGCAACGCCGCATTCGAACCGGTGAACCCCGACAGGTACCGGACGTTGACCAGGTCCGTTACCAACATTGCGTCCAGGTCGGCGGCGGCCAATCGGCGACGCAGGCGCGCCCTGCGCTGGGAAATCGTCACAGCGCATGACGGTACTCGCTACGCTGTGCCCTCATGAGTAAGTGGTTGCTGCGCGGACTGGTGTTCGCTGCCCTGATGGTCATCATCCGATTGCTTCAGGGAGCCCTGATCAACCTGATGGAAAGTCAGGCGCTGTGGATCAGCATTCTGCTGGTCGCCGTGTACGCAATCGCCGCGTTCGTGTGGGGTCTGGCCGACGGCCGGGCCGACGCGCGGGCCAACCCCGATCCCGACCGCCGTGGCGATCTGGCGATGACGTGGCTCGTCGGCGGCCTCTTCGCGGGCATCGTCAGCGGCTTCGTCGCATGGTTCATCTCGCTGTTCTACGAGAACCTGTACGCCCAAGGGCTGCTCAACGAGGTCACGACCTTCGCCGCGTTCACCGCGCTGCTGATGTTCGTCTTCGCCATCGCGGGCGTGGCCCTGGGTCGTGGGCTCGTCGACCGCAAGGCACCGCCGGTGCAGCGCTACAGCGCTGCCGACAGTGACCGCGACCGCGCCGACACCGACGTCTTCGAGGCCGTTCGTGACGACCGCGACGAGGAGACCGCCAGCGTTCCCGCCGGTGAGACCGCCCCGACCAAGGTCGAAGAGCGCTCCTAGCTCCCTAGCTCCTAGCGGCCGGCGAGATAGCGCAGCGCCAGCAGATAACCCTGGACGCCGAGACCGACGATCACACCGGTCGCGACTCCACTCAGGTACGAGTGATGCCGAAACTCTTCGCGCGTGTGCACGTTCGAGATGTGCACCTCGATCAGAGGGGCCGTCAGCTCGGCGCACGCGTCCCGCAGCGCGACAGACGTGTGGGTCAGCGCCCCCGCGTTGAGCACGACGGGCTCCTTCGCGTCGGCAGCCGCGTGCACCCAGCCCAGCAGCTCGGCCTCACTGTCGGTCTGCCGTACGACGACCGTCAGGCCCAGCTCGGCGGCTTCGCGTTCGATGAGCGCCACCAGATCGTCGTGGGTGGTGCTGCCGTAGACCTCGGGTTGGCGCTTGCCGAGCCGGCCCAGGTTGGGTCCGTTGAAGACGTTGACGTTGGTCATCGGGTACCGATCTCCGAGTACGCGGCCACCAGCAGCGCCGGGTCGGGGCCCTCCAACCGGCCAGGCTTGGCCAAGCCTTCGAGCACCACGAAGCGCAGCACGCCGGAGCGGGTCTTCTTGTCGCCTGCCATGTACTCGAGCAGTTGCGGCAGCGCGTCGGCGTCGTAGGTCACCGGGAGGCCGAGCGCGGTGAGTATCGACCGGTGCCGGTCGGCGGTCTCGTCGTCGAGTCGTCCTGCGAGCCTGCCCAATTCGGCCGCGAACACCAGGCCAACCGACACGGCGGCACCGTGGCGCCAGCGATACCGCTCCCGGCGCTCGATGGCGTGAGCCAAGGTGTGTCCGTAGTTGAGGATCTCGCGCAGCTGCGATTCCTTCTCGTCGACTGCGACGACCTCAGCCTTGACCGTGACGGCACGCCGGATGAGTTCGGGCAGCACCGAACCCGTCGGATCGAGGGCTGCCTCGGGATCGGCCTCGATGAGGTCGAGGATCTTCGGGTCGGCGATGAAGCCGGCCTTCACGATCTCGGCCATCCCGGCCACGATCTCGTTGCGCGGCAACGATTCCAGCGTCGCAAGGTCCACCAGGACCGCAAGCGGCTGATGGAATGAGCCGACCAGGTTCTTGCCGGCGTCGGTGTTGATGCCGGTCTTGCCGCCGACGGCCGCGTCGACCATTCCGAGAAGCGTCGTCGGCACGTGCACGACGTCGACGCCCCGGAGCCACGTGGCCGCCGCGAAGCCGCTGACGTCGGTCGCCGCGCCGCCACCGAGGCTGACGATGGCGTCTTGGCGCCCAATGCCGATGCGGCCCAACACGTCCCAGATGAAGCCGACGACGGGAAGCTCCTTGCCCGCCTCGGCGTCCGGGATCTCGATGCGATGGGCGTCGATTCCCTTCTCCGACAAGTGCGCTCGGATCGACTCAGCGGTCGCGTTGAGGACCGGCTGGTGCAGGATCGCCACCCTGTGGCGTCCGTCGAGAACGCGGCCGAGGTCCTCGAGCAACCCCGTCCCGATGATCACCGGGTAGGGCCGGTCGACGAGAACGTTCACGGTCACGGGTTCAGTCATTGCGCGCCTCTGCTCGACGGGCCAACGCCGCAGGACTGGGCGGGGCCTCTGTGGTGGGTGCTGGGTTGAGAACGGTGGGCAGTCTGCGCCACGCCGACCGGCGGCGCCGCCGCGGCTGCTGACGGTCGCCGTTCGCGGATTCCAGCTTCGCCACGATGTGGCGGACGACGGCCCCGGGGTTGCGGCGGTTGGTGTTGATGCGCATGGTGGCGATCTGTCGGTACAGCGGCACGCGCTGAGTCATCAGTTCCCGGAAGCGCTCTCCGGGGTCGACGCCGGCCAGCAGCGGCCTGGTGGCGCCGCCCGAGGTGCGTCGAACGCCTTCGGCCGCACTGATTTCCAGGTAGACGACGGTGTGTCCCGCCAGCGCTTCTCGCACGCGTGGCGTGGTGATCGCGCCACCACCGAGGGACACGACGCCGTCGTGTTCGGCGAGGGCGGCGCACACAACGTCGGCCTCGATGCGCCGAAACTCCGGCTCACCCTCGCGGAAGATGTCGGCGATGGTGCGGCCGGTGGTCTCGACGATCTTGGCGTCGGTGTCCAGCAGTGGAACGTCCAGAGCCCTGGCCAGTCGGCGCCCGATGGTGGACTTGCCCGATCCGGGCATGCCCACCAGCACGGCCAGGGGTGCCATCAGCCCGTCGCCCGTGCGGCATCTCGCGCGGAGATCGAGGCCAGGTATGCGTCGACGTTGGCCTTGGTCTCGGAAAGCGAGTCGCCACCGAACTTCTCGAGAGCGGCGCGCGCCAGGACCAGTGCCACCATCGTCTCGACGACGACGCCGGCCGCGGGCACCGCGCACACGTCGGAACGCTGGTGGATTGCGACGGCCTCTTCGCCGGTGGTCATGTCGATGGTGGCCAACGCCTTCGGAACCGTCGAGATCGGCTTCATCGCCGCGCGCACGCGCACCGGTTGGCCGTTGGTCATCCCGCCCTCGAGACCGCCCGCGCGGTTCGTCGACCGCATCGCCCCGTCTGGGCCGGGGTAGATCTCGTCGTGGGCGACACTGCCGCGGCGGCGGGCGGTTTCGAAGCCGTCGCCGATTTCGACGCCCTTGATGGCCTGGATGCCCATGACGGCCGCCGCCAGTTGGCTGTCGAGCCGGTTGTCGCCGCTGGTGAACGAACCCAATCCGATGGGCAGGCCGCTGACGACCACTTCGACGACGCCACCGAGGGTGTCACCGTCCTTCTTGGCCGCCTCGATCTCGGCGATCATCGACTTCTCGGAGGCTTCGTCGAATGCCCGCACGGGGCTTTCGTCGATGCGGGCCAAGTCTGCTGGCAGCGGCGGCGGGCCGTCGTAGGGGGTGGACGCGCCGATCGAGATGACGTGGGACAGCACCTCGACACCGAGCGCCTGGCGCAGGAACGCCCTGGCGATGGTGCCTGCGGCGACTCGGGCCGCGGTCTCGCGGGCGCTGGCCCGCTCCAGGACCGGGCGGGCGTCGTCGAAGCCGTACTTCAGCATGCCTGCATAGTCGGCGTGGCCGGGCCGTGGCCGGGTCAGCGGGGCGTTGCGCGCACCGTCGAGGTCGGCCGGGTCGACCGGGTCCGACGCCATCACCGTTTCCCACTTGGGCCATTCGGTGTTGCCGATCTCGACGGCGATGGGGCCGCCGAGCGTCAGACCGTGGCGGACCCCCGTCAGCACCGTGACGGCGTCGGCCTCGAACTTCATCCGGGCGCCTCGCCCGTAGCCGAGCCTGCGCCTCTTCAATTCGGCGGCAATGTCTGCCGTGGTGACCTCGAGACCGGCCACCATTCCTTCGACCATCGCTACCAGCGCGCGGCCGTGTGATTCACCAGCTGTGGTCCATCGCAACACGCGTCCCATCTTCCCATGGCGCCCCCGACCTGAGGTAATCCGTCACGCCAGGCTGCGCTGCAACAGCAACGTGTCGACCCGTCGACCGTGCTTCTCGCCGACCCGAACGAGCCGGCCCGCGTCGGTGAAGCCGAACCCGCGATGCAGTTCGACCGAGGCGGGATCGCCGGTGTCGGCAATCACCGCGATCACCTCGCGGAGCCCCGCCGCGCGACAGGCGACGAGGAGTTCGCGCATCAACTCGGTGCCGCACCCCTGCCCGACGGCCGACGGCGACACGTAAACCGAGTCTTCGACGGTGCCTGCATAGGCAGGCCTGACCTTCCACGGCGCGCAGTAGGCGTACCCGGCGACTACGCCGTCGCGTTCGGTGACCAAGAACGGCAACCCGGCCCCGACGATCGCGTCGAAGCGGCGTCGCCACTCGGCGTCGTCCGGTGGCTCGAGCTCGAAGGTCGCGATGCTGGTCAGGACGTAGTGGGCGTAGATCTCGGCCACGGCGGCCAGGTCGTCGCAGTTGGCGGTGCGGGTCGGCATGCCCAACGGTAGGACCTGGCGATCAGGTGATCACCATGGCAACCGCGGCCGCCGTCGCCACGCACATCGACGGCCCGTGCGGCACGGTGACCCGCCCCCGGTCCCGGCCCGACCGGAGGACGACCAGGCCCCACAACGCGGTCAGCAGCGGAGCCCCCACCGCCGCGATGACCCACGCGTCGCTTCCGAACGCACCCGTCAGGGCGCCAAGGCCGAGCGCCAACTTCACGTCGCCCGCGCCCATCGCCGCGGGCGCAATCAGGTGGACGAGGAGGTACAGCGCCGCCAGCGCGACCCCGCCGAGAAGCGCCGCGGTGCCGCGCCCGGCCAGCGCCGCGACGACGAGTACCGCCACCGCGCCGGGCAGGGTCAACGCGTTGGGCAGCCGACGCTGCCGCACGTCGTAGACGGTCAACGCCACCAGCCACGCGACGGCGGCACCCAGACCGATCCACCCCATGGGACGAGCCTAGGTTCGGCCAAGGGCGGCGATCATCGCCTCTTTCGGTGCGGGCTGGCCGGTGAATCGTTCGACTTGGGCGAACGCCTGGTTCAGCAGCATCTCCAGACCGCTGACCACTCGGCCACCGCGGGCGTCGACGGCTCTGGCCAGTGGCGTCGGCCAGGGGTCGTAGATCGCGTCGAGAAGTACCGCTGCGGCGTCGACGGTGTCGGCGTACTGCGCGGCGACGTCGGCGGGAATGGTGCTGATTACGACGTCGAGACCCGCGATCGGGGTGCCCAGCTCCACCCAGCGGGCATCGACGCCGAGTCGCGTTCCGAGTTGGACCAGCGCGTCGGCCTTGTCGCGGTTGCGGGCGACGATCGAGACGTCTCGAGCGCCAAGCTCGGCCAGCGCCACGACGGCCGCTGGCGCCGTCCCGCCCGCGCCGAGCACCGCAGCCGTCTCGACGGTCGTCGTCCGACCGAGGGCACCGGTCACCCCGTCGACGTCGGTGTTGTCCGCCAGCCACCCCGAGGCCGTCCTGACGAGGGTGTTGGCCGAGCCGACGAGTTCCGCACGGGCGGTCCGCTCGTCGGCGAACCGCAACGCGGCGAACTTGCCGGGCATCGTCACCGACAACCCCACCCACTCGGGCCCGAACCCGGCGACCAGCGGGGGCAGATCGGCCGCGGTGCACTCGATGCGCTCGTAGGTCCAGTCGGCCAATCCGAGCGCACGGTAGGCCGCCAGGTGTAGTTGCGGTGACCGGGAGTGCGTGATCGGCGAGCCGAGGACGGCCGCCCTAGAACTCATCGTGTGGGCTCATCGTGCGCTGTCGAGCACACCGTTGCGTCTCGCGATCTCGATGTTGGCCAGGTGCTGCTGGTAGTCGCGGGTGAACAGGGTGCCGCCCTGCATGTCGACGGTGACGAAGTACAGCCAGTCCCCGGGTTCGGGATTCTCCGCCGCGGCGAGCGCGGGCTGCCCGGGCGCACAGATCGGAGTGGCCGGAAGTCCTTCGCGCACATAGGTGTTCCACGGCGTGTCCCTGCCGCGGTCGGCGTCGGTGGTGGCGACCTCTTGCCGGTCCAGCGAATAGTTGACCGTCGAGTCGAACTCGAGGCGGCGGTGATCGGGGGCGATCAGCCGGTTGTAGATCACCCTGGCGACCTTCGCGAAGTCCTGCGGCTTCGACTCCCGCTGGACGAGCGACGCCACGATCAGGACTTCGTACGGCGTCAGGTTCTCGGCGTTGCCTGCCGCGAGCAGACCGTTCTGCTCGTACTGCGTGGCACTGGCGCCGATCAGCGTCGCCAGGATGTCGGGGGCGGCCGCCGACGGGTCGATGTTCCAGGTGCCGGGGGCGATGAGCCCCTCGATGCGCCGGTGGTCGGCGCCCAGCGCCTTGACGGGCTCGAGCGCCCACGTGGGAATCGCCAGTGCCGCGGGGTCGGCCGCAGTCGCGGCGTTCTTCAGGTCGTCGGCCTTGACGCCGCACGACTTGTCCCCGTCCAGGTCGACGCACGTCGCGTCGGCGATCAGCGAGAAGACGCCCTTGGTCACCGCGCTGGTCTTGACGTCGGCGATGTCGTCGAGCTGACGCCCCTCGGGAATCGTGAGCCGGCCGACCCGGTTTTGGGGGTCCGCGAGCCGGGTGACGGCGTTCGCGGCCGGGATCTCGGTGCGCACCTTGTAGAAACCCGGCTGGATGGCCGAGATGGACGCGTTGCCGGCCGCGGCGTCGACGAAGGCCTGGGACGTGGCGACGACGCCGCCGTCCTGCAGGGTCTTGCCGATCGCGGTGGTGGAGTCGCCGTTGTGAACCTGCACGACGACGTCCTTGACGCCGTCACCCTGGTAATCGGTCGGCGTGCCGAACATTCCGTGCCACACCCGGGAGCCGAGGAAGACGACCCCGACGACGAGGGCCAGCAGGACGGTGACCGAGAGCATGGTGAGGTGCCTGCGCCGCCGACGGTTGCGGTTGGCGCGGGCCCGCTCGGTGCGACTCATCGTCCGGCGGGGCCGGCCGACGGCTTCGGGCTCCGGGCGGTCGCGAGCCCACTCGTCAGGCATCGGCCGCTCCGCTGCTCTTGGCCAGCACGTCTCGCCGCTGGTCCAGCCAGGTCTGCAGGATGCCGACGGCGGCCACCTGGTCGATCATCGATTTCTGTCCCTTCGCGCGGATGCCGGCCTCCCGCAGTGACCGCTGCGCGGTCACGGTGGTCAGCCTCTCGTCGGACAGCCGTACCGGAACCGGGGCGATCCTGGCGGCGAGTGCGTCGGCGACGGCAATCGCATCCAGTGCCGACGGCCCGGTGCGGTCGGCGAGTGTGCGTGGCAGGCCGACGACGACCTCCACGGCTTCGAGTTGTTCGGCCAGTTGCGCCAAGCGGCGGATGTGCTTGCCCTTGACGTCCCTTCGGTCCCGGGCCACCGTTTCGACCGGCGTCGCCAGGATCCCGTCGGGGTCACTGGTGGCCACGCCGATCCGCACGGTGCCGACGTCGACTCCGAGCCGTCGTCCTCGTCCGGGGTCGTCGCCACCGGGCCTGTCGGGCTGACGGTCGTCGGTGTCGGTCACCGACGTCAGCTCCGGGCGATCTCTGCCAGCAGTGCCGACAGCGCCGCGTCGACGTTGGACGCCCCGCTGCCCGAGCCCTGCGCCAGGTCGGCCTTTCCGCCGCCGCGGCCGTTGAGTGGCCCGCCGAGCACCTTGACGAGGTCGTTTGCGCTGAGCCCGAGGTCTTGCGCGGCCGGGTTGACGGCGACGATGAACGGCACCGTGTCGCCCTCGCCCTCGGCGACCAATGCGACGACGCCTGGCTCGGCTCCGAGCTTGCCCTTGACGTCGCCGACCAGGCTGCGCAGATCCGCGGCCGAGACGCCGCCGGCCATGCGCTGTGCCACGACACGCACCTTACCGACGAGCTCGGCGCCAGCGGCGGCGTCGGCTGCGGCCGCCCTGGCGTTGGCCAACCGGGACCGGTCGAGTTCCTTCTCGGCGACCTTGAGGCGTTCGACGAGGGTGGCGACGCGGGCGGGAACTTCCTCCGACGGCACCTTCAGCGACGACGCCAAGCCGGCGAGCAGCGCGCGTTCCTTGGCCAGGTACTTGAACGAGTCGAGCCCGACGTACGCCTCGACGCGACGGATGCCGGAACCCACGGAGGATTCGCCGAGGATCGTCACCGGTCCGATCTGGGCGGAGTTGTGTACGTGCGTACCGCCGCACAGCTCGAGTGAGAAGGGCCCGCCGATCTCGACGAGCCGGACGTCCTCGGGGTAGGCCTCGCCGAAGAGCGCCATCGCGCCCATGGCCTTGGCCTTCTCCAGCTTGGTGTACATGGTGTTGACCGCGTAGTCGGCTTGGACGGCCTCGTTGGTGACTACCTCGATCTGCTCGCGCTGGTCGTCGCTGAGCGCGCCCTGCCAGTTGAAGTCGAATCGCAGGTAGCCAGGCCGGTTCAGCGAACCGGCCTGAACGGCGTTGGGGCCCAACACCTGTCGCAGCGCTGCGTGCACCATGTGCGTGCCGGTGTGGCCCTGGGTGGCGCCGTGGCGCCAGGTGGGGTCGACGCTGGCGACGATGGTGTCGCCCTCGACGAATTCGCCCGACTCGACGTTGACCCGGTGCACGAACAGCGTCTTGGCGATCTTCTGCACGTCGGTGACGGCGGCCTTGGACGTCCCGGAGGCGCCAACACCACTGATGGACCCGATGTCGGCGATCTGCCCGCCGGACTCGGCGTAGAGCGGGGTGCGGTCCAGGACCAGTTCGACGCGTTCGGCGGAGTTGCCGTCATGCGCGACGACCGGCACCCGCTTGCCGTCGACGAAGATCCCGAGAATCCTTGCCTCGGAGGTCAATTCGTCGAAGCCGGTGAACTCCGTCGCGCCGGCGTCGACGAGCTCGCGGTACGCCGACAGGTCGGCGTGGGCGTGCTTGCGGGCGGCGGCGTCGGCCTTGGCGCGCTGGCGCTGCTCGGCCATCAGCCCGCGGAAGCCCTCCTCGTCGACGGTCAGGCCGGTTTCGGCCGCCATCTCCAGGGTGAGTTCGATCGGGAAGCCGTAGGTGTCGTGCAGTGCGAAGGCATCG
The DNA here is from genome assembly GCF_001426545.1 of Mycobacterium sp. Root135. Classification (GTDB taxonomy): domain Bacteria; phylum Actinomycetota; class Actinomycetes; order Mycobacteriales; family Mycobacteriaceae; genus Mycobacterium. The sequence continues at coordinate 820,288 of NZ_LMEZ01000001.1, forward strand.
GCGCCGGACAGCACCGACACGCCAGATGCCTTGGTGGACGTGGCCGCATCGTCGAACAGGCGCGAGCCGGAGGCCAGCGTGCGGTTGAACGCCGTCTCCTCGGCGATCGCGATCCGGTTGATCCGGTCGAAGTCCGTGACCAGGTCGGGGTACGACGGACCCATCGCGTCCCGGACGCACGTCATCAACTCGCCCATGATCGGGGTGTCGATGCCGAGCAGCTTGGCCGAGCGGATGACCCGGCGGAGCAGTCGGCGCAGAACGTAGCCGCGGCCGTCGTTGCCCGGGGTGACGCCGTCGCCGATGATGATCGCCGCGGTGCGACTGTGGTCGGCGATGATGCGGTAGCGGACGTCGTCTTCGTGGCTGCCCGCACCGTATCCCCGCGGGGCGATGCCGGCGACGAGGTCGATGACCGGGCGCATGAGGTCGGTCTCGTAGACGTTGTCGACGCCCTGCAACAGGCAGGCGACGCGCTCGACGCCCATGCCGGTGTCGATGTTCTGGCGCGGCAGCGGGCCGAGGATCTCGAAGTCGGACTTGCCGGTGCCCTCACCCCGCTCGTTCTGCATGAAGACGAGGTTCCAGATTTCGATGTAGCGGTCCTCGTTGGCCTCCGGGCCGCCGTCGACGCCGTATTCGGGTCCGCGGTCGACGTAGATCTCCGAGGACGGACCGCACGGGCCGGGGATGCCCATCGACCAGTAGTTGTCGGCCATGCCACGGCGCTGGATGCGCTCCAGCGGCAGTCCGGCGACCTCCTGCCACAGGGTGATGGCCTCGTCGTCGTCCAGATAGACCGTCGCCCACAGTGTTTCGGGGTCGAAGCCGTAGCCGCCCTGATCCTGGGGATTGGTCAGCAACGTCCAGGCGAACTCGATGGCGCCCTTCTTGAAGTAGTCGCCGAAGGAGAAGTTGCCTGCCATCTGGAAGAAGGTGTTGTGGCGGGTGGTGATGCCGACTTCGTCGATGTCCGGGGTGCGGATGCACTTCTGCACGCTGGTCGCCCGGTCCCACGGTGGCTTCTGCTGACCGAGGAAGTACGGCACGAACTGGACCATGCCTGCGTTGACGAACAACAGGTTCGGATCGTCGAGGATGACCGATGCGCTTGGCACCTCGGTGTGGCCCGCGTTCACGAAGTGATCGAGGAAGCGCTTCCTGATCTCGTGTGTCTGCACGTGCTGCTGTCCTTAATCAATGGGGGTCTTGCCGGTGCCGATTCTCGACCGCATCACACTACCGGCCCATCACGATCAACCTGGCAAGGGCGCGGCTCAACCCTCGATGAAGGTGATGCGGACGTTGCGGCGCGGGTTGTCCCTGTTCAAGTCGACCAGCACCACGCTCTGCCAGGTGCCGAGCAGTGGTTGCCCCGCCTGAACGGGGATCGTGACCGACGGCGCCACGATCCCGGGCAGCACGTGGTCGGCGCCGTGGCCTGGGGAACCGTGGGAATGGCGATAGCGATCGTCGCGCGGCAGCAGTCGTTCCAGTGCGTCGACGAGGTCGTCGTCGGACCCGGCCCCGGTCTCGAGGATGGCGATGCCGGCCGTGGCGTGCGGCACGAAGACGTTGCACAAACCGTCCCCGCGCGACGCGCAGAAGGTGCGGACGGTGTCGGTCAGGTCCACGGTGCGGCGGCGGGAGGTGTCGACGTCGATCAACTCGGTGTTCACGCACCCGAGATTACGTCGCACCGTTATTCACGGCCACGTTTATTGGTGCCCCGCGGGGGTACTCCCGTTCCAGCTCAACGCACCTCGCATACCCCGACGAAAGTGATCCGCAATGACTCCCACTGGCATCATCACCGCTATCGTCATCGGCGCCATCATCGGCCTGCTCGGCAGGCTGGTCCTCCCAGGCAAGCAGCCCATCGGGTTGCTCGTCACGATCCTCGTCGGCATCGTGTCGGCCCTCATCGGCACCTGGCTGGCCCGTCAGCTCGGCATCCCGACCGCAACCAACGGCATCGACTGGATGGAACTGCTCGTCCAGGTCATCGTGGCCGCCCTCGGCGTGGCCCTGGTGGCCGGCCTGATGGGCCGACGCCGTACGGGCACTCTGCGCCGCTAGTCCGCTAGAACATTTAGGGCCGCGATTCGACGAGAATCGCGGCCCTGAGTGCGTTTTGGGGCTAGCGCCGTCTGCGGAGAATCGCGCGCAACTTGTCGAGGCGCCCGGCGATGTCGCGTTCCGCGCCGTGCGTCGTGGGCCGGTAGTAGTCCACGCCGACCAGGTCGTCGGGAGAATACTGTTGCGCCACAATGCCATCCGGGTCGTCGTGGGGGTACGAGTAGCCCTGGGCGTTGCCGAGCGCGGCCGCACCCGAGTAATGACCGTCGCGCAGATGCGGCGGCACCAACCCCGCCTTGCCTGCCTTGATGTCCCCCATCGCCGCCGCAAGCGCCATCGTCACCGCGTTCGACTTGGGTGCGGTCGCCAGGTGCACCGTGGCGTGGGCCAGGGTCAGCTGCGCCTCCGGCATCCCGATCAGCTGCACGGTCTGCGCGGCGGCCACGGCGGTGAGCAAGGCCGACGGGTCGGCCATTCCGACGTCCTCACTGGCGAGGATCGTCAACCGCCGCGCGATGAAGCGCGGGTCCTCCCCCGCAGTCAGCATCCGCGCGAGGTAGTGCAGTGCGGCGTCGACGTCGGATCCGCGCACCGACTTGATGAAGGCGCTGACGACGTCGTAGTGCTGGTCGCCGTCACGGTCGTAGCGGACGGCGGCCTTGTCCAACGACTGCTCGATCACCTCTACGGTCACGCGGTCACCGGCCTCGGCCGCAACCTCCAACGCGGTCAGCGCACGCCGGGCGTCACCTGCCGCCAGTTGGACCAGGAGCTCGACCGCGTCGGGGTCGACGGACACCGACCCGCCGAGGCCGCGCGGATCGGCGACGGCCCGTTCGACGACGGCTCGCACCGCGTCGGCGCCCAGCGGCTGCAGCTGAAGGATCAGCGAGCGCGACAGCAGCGGCGCCACGACGGAGAACGACGGGTTCTCCGTCGTCGCGGCCACCAAGAGCACGACGCGGTTCTCCACGGCCGCGAGCAACGCGTCCTGCTGAGTCTTGGAGAACCGGTGTACCTCGTCGATGAACAGCACGGTCTGCTTGCCGTGCACCGCCGCCCGTCGGGCAACGTCGATCACGGCGCGAACGTCCTTGACCCCCGCCGACAACGCCGAGAGCGCCTCGAAGCGGCGCCCCGTCGCCCGGGAGATCAGCGACGCGAGCGTCGTCTTACCGGTGCCCGGCGGGCCGTACAGGATGACCGACGCCGCACCCGACCCGTCGACGAGCCGCCGCAGGGGTGAGCCGTCCCGCAGCAGGTGGTCCTGGCCGACGACTTCGTCGAGTCCGGACGGCCGCATCCGAACGGCAAGCGGGGACGACGGTCCCCCACCGGGAATGCCTTCACCCTCGCCCGGCTCGGGAGCCACGTCGAACAGACCATCAGCCACGGGACAGGCTTACCACTTCACTCGCGCAGTGGCCGTCCGCTGGGGTCTTGCACCTTGCCGAGCAGGATCAGGATGCCGTCGACGAATGGCCAGATCGCTCCGATGCCACAGGTCAGCAGGCTCACCGCGAGCTGGGCAACGGCAATGCCGTTGTAGCCGAGGTAAAAGCGGCCGATGCCGAAGGTGCCGAGGAAGATCTGCAGCAGCCCGGCGACCATCTTGCTCTTGTCCGACAGCGGCCTACCCCAGGGGTCAACGCCGAACTGCCCGGGGTACGGCGGCGGGTAGCCGCCGTACTGCGCTCCGTACTGAGGAGGTGGCGGCGGGTAGCCCCCGTAGCCGCTGACCGGCGGCGGAAGGAACGGATCCGAACCGTACGGCGGCGGGTACGGGGGGTTCGAATCGGACGGCGGCGGAGGCGGAGGCACTGACATGCCACGGATGATGTCATTACCGGGGCGGCGTCCACCACTAACCAGTGGTGACGAAGTCGATCAGTTCTTCGACACGGCCGATCAGCGCGGGCTCCAAGTCGTTCCAGTCCCGCACCCTCCCGCGAATGCGACGCCACGCGGCCGCGATGTCGGCCTGGGTCGCGTGCGGCCACCCCAGCGCGTCGCAGATGCCGTGCTTCCACTCCACGCTGCGCGGGACGACGGGCCACTTCTCGAGGCCCAGCCGGGCAGGTTTCACCGCTTGCCACACGTCGACGTAGGGATGACCCACGACCAGGGTGTTCCCCCCGCCGGGGCCCCGACGAACCGAGTCGGCGATGCGCGCCTCCTTCGATCCGGTAACCAAGTGGTCGACGAGAACGCCGAGCCTGCGACCAGGGCCGGGGTCGAAGTCCGCCACGATGGCCGCGAGATCGTCGACGCCGCCGAGGTATTCGACGACGACGCCCTCGACGCGGAGGTCGGCGCCCCAGACCTGCTCGACGAGTTCGGCGTCGTGGCGCCCCTCGACGTAGATGCGGCTGGCAAGAGCCGTTCGGGCGCGGGCGTTCGCGACGGCGACCGAACCCGATGCCGTCCGGGTGGGCGCCGCGGGGGCCTTGGCCTTCGGCGGGGTCAGGATCACCGGCTTGCCGTCGACCAGGAATCCGGGACCCACGGTGAAGGGGCGCCGGTGACCGTCGAAGTCCTCGAGCACCATCCGGCCGTACTCGACCCGCACGATGGCGCCGACGTAGCCGGTCTCGACGTCCTCGACGACCAGGCCGACGTCGGCCGCCATCTCGGTGGACCGCACCCGCCGCGCAGCATGCGGGTCCCTGGCCAGAATGTCGGAGCCGTATCGATCTTTCACGCAGACGAGCCTAGGAACGATCGCCACGGCCGTCGGCTGCCGCGCCGACTCCGTGACCGATCGGTGACCGAGGCTTGACTTGAAGCGCTTCAAGTTCGGCACACTGACGTCATGACCATCGACACGGTCGCGACGGCTGATCGCGACCTCACCATCCAGCAGGTCTCGCGCCGCACGGGGCTTGCCGAGTCGGCCCTGCGGTACTACGAGCGCATCGGCCTCATCGAGGCGGTGCCCAGGGATCCCAGCAGCGGCCACCGGCGCTACCCGGCCGACCTCGTCGGCGCCGTCGAGTCGCTGAGTTGTCTACGCGGGAGCGGCATGTCGGTCGCGGACATCAGGCGGTACGTCGCCAACACCAGGCGCGGCGCCGAGGCGACCGCCGACCAACGCATGCTGTTCGACGCGCACGCGGTGAGGTTGCGCGACGAGATCGCCCGGCTGCAGCTGCGGGAGCGTTACGTCACGGCCAAGGCGCAAATGTGGGCCGCCAGGGAGGCCGGTGACGTGGCAGCCGAACGCGAGATCGTCGAGACGGTCCTCGACCTCGGTGCCCGCCTGCTCGAGGACGAGGCGGCGACCACCCATGGCTGAGCATCGGCGACTGGTCCTGGTCACCGGCGGCTCGGGATTCCTTGCCGGACACGTCATCCTGCGACTGCTGTCAGGTGGCTACCGCGTTCGCACGACGGTTCGCTCGCTCGGCCGCGAAGCCGGCGTGCGGGCCGCGCTCGGGCTGGCGTCGGACGACGCCGCGCTGGAGTTCGTCGCGGCCGACCTCACCTTCGACGACGGCTGGACCGCAGCGGTCGACGGCTGCGACGCCGTCCTCCACGTGGCGTCGCCGTTCCCCGCCCGCCAACCGGAGAACGAGGACGACGTCATCGTGCCTGCCCGCGAGGGCACCCTGCGGGTGCTGCGCGCCGCCTCCGCCGCCGGGATCCGACGGATCGTGCTGACCTCGTCGTTCGCGGCCGTCGGGTACAGCCCGAAACCCACGGGCGAGCCGTATGACGAGGGCGACTGGACCGACGCCGCCGCACCCAACTCCCCCTACGTGAAGTCCAAGACGCTCGCCGAGCGCGACGCGTGGGAGTTCGCCGCCGCCAACGACGTCGAGCTGACGGTGGTCAACCCGGTCGGCATCTTCGGCCCCGTCCTCGGGAGGAACCTTGCGACGTCGGTGCAGATCGTGAAGGGACTGCTCAACGGTCGACCACCGTTGTTGCCGCACGCGTCCTTCGCGGTGGTCGACGTGCGTGACGTCGCCGATCTGCACGTCATCGCGTTGGAGCATCCACGGGCAATCGGCGAGAGATTCCTGGCCGCGGCCGGTCAGCCCGTGTCGTTCCCGGAGACCGCCGCGACGTTGCGGTCTCGACTGGGTACCGCGGGACGTCGCGTGCCCCGGCTGACGGCGCCCGACTGGGTGGTGCGGACGGGAGCCCGGTTCGTGCCCTCGCTGCGCGAACTGGCCGGACTGCTCGGCGAGCCGAAGCGAATATCGGCCACCAAGGCCACCGAACTGCTTGGCTGGCAACCTCGTCCGGTGGCCGACACGCTGGTCGACACGGCCCAAAGCCTGCTCGACGGCGATCTCGTCGGACGCTAGTCGGTACCCCTGGCCGCGGCGAGCTTGACCGGGTCGGAGGTGACCTCGTCGATCACGGTGTGGATGAACCGCATCTTCTCGAGCACCTTCGCGGGCAGTACGAACGGGTACAGGTCGTCGTGGCCCATGGACCTGTTGACCATGTTCAGCGCCCACGACAGCGGGAGCCACAGGTCGATGATGGCGTCGAAACCGCTGGGCCCCAGGTTCCTTCGCTCGAAGGTCGCCCCGGCCGGGGCGAAGCTGAAGGCCGCGGCGGTGTCCAGGGTGTCGCGGATGTGCAGGTAGTGCGCGAAGGTTTCCGCCCAGTCCTCGGCGGGGTGCATGGTGGCGTAGGACGACACGTAGTCGCGCTCCCAGCCCGGCGGTGCGCCTTCGCTGTAGTGCCGGTCGAGTGCGGCCTGGTAGTCCGCCTCGGCGTTGCCGAACAGTTCTCGGGCCCGTTCCTGGTACTCGGGTGCCACTCCCACCAGTCGGTAGTAGTAGTAATGCCCGATCTCGTGACGGAAGTGCCCGAGCAGAGTGCGATACGGCTCGGCCATCGCGATCCGCAGCTGCTCGCGGTGGACGTCGTCCCCCTCGGCGAGGTCGAGGGTGATGACGCCGTTCTCGTGTCCGGTGAACACCTTCTCCATCGCGCTGGACAGCAGGTCGAACGCCAGCCCGTAGTTGGGGTCGACGTCGCGACCGACGATGGGAAGCTTCAGGTCGACGAGCTCGACGATCAGCCGGCGCTTGGCCCTCTCGGCGATCGCGAACGCGGCCATCGCCTGCGTGTCGGCGTCGTTGGGCCGCATCCTGGTCAGTGCGCACGACGTGCACAGCTGCGGAACGGGAGCCACCTTGACCAGCCAATTGCACTTGGCGGCATGCAGATTGGCACACAGTCGGTACTCGCTGGCGTCGACGGCGCCGCCGTGCTCGCTCTCCTCACCCGACGCGATGACCAGGAAGGCCATCTCGTCGAGGGAGAAGCCGAGGCGGCTGCGGCACGACAGGCACACCGAGTTCTCGAAGGCCAGGTGCTGCCCGCAGTTGGGACAGATGAAGTCACGCACCGGCGACTCCTCCGACCAGTGGGGCCACGTCGACGGACACGTCGATCTTGCTGCTCTCGGAGTCGGTGTAGATGATGCCGCGCAGTGGTGGGACGTCGGCGTAGTCACGGCCGAAACCTGCTACCACGTACCGCTCGTCGACGAGCGCGTCGTTGGTGGGGTCGAATCCGAACCACTGGTTCTGCGGTGTCCACACCGACGCCCAGGCGTGCGTCGCGTCGATCCCGACCATGCGTTCCCTTCCAGGAGGTGGGTCCGTCGCGAGATAGCCGGAGACGTAGCTGGCGGCGAGACCGTTGGAGCGCAGGCAAGCTATCGCAAGCCGCGCGAAGTCCTGGCATACCCCTTCACGGGCCACCAAAACTTCCGCGACCCTGGTCGAGATGGTCGTCGAACCCGACCGATAGGTGAAGTCGTGGTTGATCCTGGCGTTCAAGTCGCGGAGCACCTCGACGAGCGGCCGGCCGGGCGGAAAGCTGGGCGCGGCGTAGTCGCGGACGGCGTCGGTGATCTCGGGCTTCTGCAGATCGAGGGTGAACTCGACGGCCAGGGCGCCGTCGGTGCCGACCGGGCGAGAGATCTCCCACGGCGCGAGTGCCGCTCCCCCGGTGTACAACTCGGCAGGCGGCGGGTCGACCTCGACCACCGAGTGACTGGTGATGGTCAAGGCCCGATGTCGTTCGGTGACGTGGAAGTACGAGCTGACGTTGCCGTAGCCGTCGCGGCTCGTCGACCGGTCGGACGCCTCGGGGTCGATCAGCAATTCGTGGGACACGCACCGCTGCATGGCCGTGTCCCGCGGCGTGAGGAAGCCACGTCCGTAGGAGCTCGTCACGTCGTCGGAGTAGGTGTACATCGTCCGATGGGTGATCTCGTAGGCCCTCGTCCCCACCACGGAGGTCATGGCATGGCCCGCCTCTCGTCGGGGCCCCAGATGGGTTGCATCCCACCGGGAAGCGACAGATGCGTTGCGGTGATGCGACGGGACAGCTCCCGAAGATCTTTGTGGATGCCGCCCAGCAGACCGTCGAGCTCGGGCCGCACGCCGTCGCTGACGTCCTCGAGGTCGTCGGGGTCGAGCCGCCGCAGCCGCGCCCCGACCTCGTCGACGAGCCGTTCGGGGCCGGTGGATCCCGACGAGGAAGGAAGCGCCTTGAGGTCCACCCGCAACCGTTCGAATTGGTACGCCAACGAGCGCGGGTTCTCCTCGTCGAACAACAGCAGATCCGCCACCGCAGCCACACTCACCTTGCCGAGCGTGCGCCTGCGATAGATGACGGACGACTCACACGCCACCAACGTCGACTCGGTGATCGTCTGCTCGGCCCCACGACTGCGCGCCGTGGTGAGCGTGGCCCGCATCAGGGCGGTCAGCCAGATGCCCCGCTCGATGCGCTTGCCGATGTCCATCATCGTCCAGCCGACGTCGCGCACCATCGACTCCGCCGCCACGCCCGACATCGCCAACATTCCCGCCAGCGTCTGGCTGTGCGCAGTTGCCAAGTAGCCGTCACCCTCGGTGTGGGAATCCGGTGGCATCGCCGAATGCCGAAGCACGGCACGGTCGATCGCTGCAAGCACCATCCAGGTGTCGTTCGACATTTGGTCGCGGACCGCGCGGGCGGCCGACCCCAGCCGCTCCACCGACTGTGCCAGCGATCCGGCGCGCCGCCGGTCGGCGGTCAACGCCCACAGCGTCGTCGGCGCGATGGCGATCATCTCCGCGGCGTCGTCGGAGGCACCGGTGTCGGTACCCGTGATCCGCCCGAGCGCCGCCAACAAAACGGGGACGCACTCGCTGCCCGGCATGTCCTGGCGATAGCGGAACTCGTGGTGACGCTCGCGGGTGACGCTGAGCAGTCTGGCCATGTTCTCGGCCCGTTCGCAGTAGCGCCCCAGCCAAAACAGGTCCGACAACACGCGCGGCGAGCTGACCGCGCGGGTCGGGCTCGGGGTGATCGACGGCAGATCCACCGAGGGGGCCACCGTGCGTTCGGCGGTCACCCTGGTCGGAGACCTGACCCAGACGTCCTTCGCCGCAAGGGTGTTCATCCGGTAGGCGGCGTTGCCCGGCTCGAGCAGGTAGCCGAGACCGCCTTCCATCGGGGCGTATCCCCCGCGCTGGGCGACGGTGAACAACCGCATGCCCGTGCTGCCCGGCGACAAGCCGTTGGGTGAATGCGCGGTGGGCGCCGAGGAGAACTGCGGCAGTTCCTGACCGACCCACTGCCACGGGGTCGCACCGATCCGCGCCGCCAGGTTGTCGCGCTCCTCGGTGGTCAGCGCGGGTCCGACGATGGGTTCGCCACCGGTCACCGGTCTAATCAGCAGTGTCGGGAGGTGACTCAGTAGATGCGAGCGTTCGACGTCGACGCCACCCCAGTACATCGGCGCCGTGGTCAACTGCGGCGCTTCGCCGACGAGGAGCTCGGACAGTTGCGGCAGGAACCGTTGCACGCCTGGGCTTTCCAAGATTCCGCTGCCGAGGGTGTTGACGACGGTGACCGCACCGCGTCGCAGCACCTCGACGAGGCCGACGACACCGAGCCGCGAATCCGACCTCAGGTCGAGCGGGTCGGCGTACGCGGCGTCGACCCGGCGCAGAACCACGTCGACGCGTTTGAGCGTGCCGAGCGACCGCATCCACAGCTTGCCGTCACGCACCACCAGATCGGCATTCTCGACGAGGGGAAAGCCAAGCACGCTGGCCAAGTAGGCCTGGTCGAATGCCGTCTCGGAGTGGATTCCCGGGCTGAGAACGACCACCACGGGTTGTTCGGCGGCCTCGGGGGCGGCGTCGATCAGTGCCAGTCGCAACGCCTGTGCCCAGGGTGACGCCGGCCGCGGGGCGATGCGTTCGTAGAGTTCGGGGAACGCGTGCGCGACCACCCGTCGGTCGGCGAGGGCGTACCCGGCGCCCGACGGCGCCTGCGTCCAGTCGGCGTTGACGCGGAACTCCCCGGATCCGTCGCGGCTGACGTCGACCCCGTGCATGAACAACTGATGCCTACCGGGCACCTCGATGCCGCGGGCGGCCCGGATGTAACCGGGGTGGGAGAACAGCAGCTGTGGCGGCAGCACGCCGCTGGTGATCGACCGGCGGGCTCCGTAGAGGTCGGTCAACACGGCGTCCATCAACCGCGACCGTTGCACCAGACCGGCTTCGAGCGTTTCCCAGTCCGCCGAGGAGACGACCATGGGCAGTGGGTCGAGATGCCACGGACCGGGCACCTGGGTGCCGTCCCCATGGGTGACGGCGTCACCGGGATGGTCCACCTGGACGAAGGTGATGCCGTCGTTGTCGACGAGGCTGCTGACCACCGAACGCAACCGTTCGAGGCCGAATTGGCCGCGTTCGACGACGCATTCGGCCATCTCCTGCCAGGCCGGTCGGACGCCACCGGCCGAGTCGACGAACTCGTCGTAGCCGCCGCCGGCTGCCCCGCGGACGTCGAAGAGCGACTCCTGGGCGCGAGCGGCCCCGTATTTCGCCAACAGGTCAGCGGCACCGGTCTCAGCAGCGAAGCCGAGACCGGAGACGGCGGATGTGGGCTCCGGCGGGCCGCTGGTGCGTAAGACCATCACCGCAGCACGGTACGCACCCGACGCAGATCCACGATGCCCGGCGCGCCCACGTCGGTGGACTGACGGGCCTGTTTCTCCCGAATGTCGGACACGTCGACGTGACCGGGGGTGAATCCGGTGGCCTCGAACCGTCGCCCCCGTCGCGATTCCGCTTCGACCGCGTTGACGGGAGGGTTGTCGTAGGACCGGCCGCCGGGGTGGCTGACGTGGTACGTGCAACCGCCCCGCGACGTCCCGGTGGCGAGGTCGATGAGCTCGAACCGCAGTGGGTCGTCGACGGTGATGGAGGGATGCAGTGCGCTCGGCGGTTGCCACGCCCGGTAGCGGACGCCGCCGACCTGGACGTCGCCGTTGCCGGTCGCCAGCAACGGGATGGGGTATCCGTTGGCCGTGACGACGTACCTGTCGCGGTCGGCCCCGATCAGGCGGACCTGTAGGCGTTCGATGGAGGAGTCGACGTAGCGGGCCGTGCCGCCGGCGGTCGACTCCTCGCCGAGGACGTTCCACGGTTCGATCGCGCCGCGAAGTTCGATCTCGACACCGTCGAACACGGCCGTGCCGACACGTGGGAAGCGGAACTCCGTGAAGGGGTCGAGCCAGCTGGTGTCGAAAGCGATGCCGTGCGCACGAAGATCGGCCGCGACATCGGCGATGTCCTGAATGATGAAGTGCGGCAACAGGTATCGGCCGTGGAGGTTGGCGCCGTGGCGGATCAGCGGGGCGCGCAGCGGCTTGTCCCAGAACCACGACACCAGGGAGCGCACCAGCAGCGACTGGACCATCGCCATCTGGAAGTGCGGTGGCATCTCGAAGCCGCGGAGCTCCAACAACCCCAGCCGACCCCGTGCGCTGTCCGGGCTGTAGAGCTTGTCGATGCAGAACTCGGCGCGGTGGGTGTTGCCGGTGATGTCGGTGAGGAGGTGGCGGAGGGCGCGGTCGGTGATCCACGGAGCGGAGCTTGCGGAGCGACCATGTTCCAGCATGGAGGTGTCGTCGCTTTCAAGATCCGCTGTGAGGCGGGCGATCTCGGCGAACGCGATCTCCAACTCGTACAGCGAATCCGGGCGGCCCTCGTCGACGCGCGGCGCCTGCGAGGTGGTGCCGATGAAGCGTCCGGAGAACAGATAGGACAGGGCCGGGTGGCGCTGCCAATAGGTGAGCATCGACACCAGGAGGTCGGGCCGCCGAAGCATCGGGGACTCGGCGGGCGTGATGCCGCCGAGGGTGATGTGGTTGCCGCCGCCGGTACCGCCATGGGTGCCGTCGACGTCGAACGACTCGGTGGACAGGCGCGTGAGTCGTGCCTGCTCGTAAAGGGTTTCGAGTTGTTGCCGCTGCTCGGCGAAGCTGGTGGTCGGGGCGACGTTGACCTCGATGACGCCGGGGTCTGGTGTCACCGACATCGTCGTCAGGCGCTCGTCGGACGGGGGCCCGTAACCCTCGAGAACCAACGGGCAGTTCGCCTCGGCGGCCGCCGCCTCAAGACGCGTCACCACGTCGACGAAGTGTTCGAGTTCCTCGGTCGGCGGAAGGAAGACGTAGAGCACCCCGTCGCGGACCTCGGCGACCATCGCGGTGATGGGGGCGCCGTCGGCCTCTTCGACTTCGGGTTCGACGTCCTCTGAGTCGTCGTCGAGAAGCTTGCCGCGAGGAGCAAGGGGGTCCGCTTCGTGCGAGGCGCGGGGTGGCTTCCAGCTGACGGCGTCCAGCGGCAGGCGCAAGCCGGCAGGTGAGTCGCCGGACAGCAGGACGATGCGTCCCCGCCGGAACTGCCAGTCCGCGCTGGCCCAACCGGTTTCGTCCTCCCGGCGGTGCAGCGGCAAGACGTATGCACTCGGCTCGGTGACCGACTGGTCCAACCGGGTCAGCAGATTCGCCCTGGCGTCGGGCGTGTCGGACTCGAGGTCGTCACCGCCGGCGACCGGCTCACCCGCGGGCTGCCGAACCGCGGCGGCCAACTGGCCGAGTGCGTCCTCGAAGGCGGGTCGAACCTGCGAATCGGGCAGCCCGAGCCCGGCGGCCACGGCACCGAGGACCCGCAGTGCCGAATCGGCGGGCACCGGGTCGGCGGGAGACTCGGACCACGGGTCGGCGAGGAGCGCGGGGTTGGTCCACAGCGGCTGACCGTCGGCCCGCCAGTGCAGCATGATCTGCCAGCGCGGCAACGGTTCTCCGGGATACCACTTCCCCTGCGATCGCTGCACCAGCCCCTGCGGCGCCCAGATTTCCTTGAGCCTGGCGGCCAAGGCCGAGGCCCGTTCGCGTTTGTGGGGTCCGTCGGCGTCGGTGGTCCACTCCGGGTCGACCTGGTTGTCGATCGAGACGAACGTCGGCTCGCCGCCCATGGTCAACCGGACGTCGGCCGCAGCCATCCGGGCGTCGACTGCGGCGCCAAGGTCGACGATGGAGTCCCATGCGGCGGGTGTGTACGGCAGCGTGACGCGGGGGTCCTCGTGCACCCGGGTGACGAGGTTGGAGAAGTCGAGCGTCACCCCGCACGGGTCGGTGGCCCCGGTGATCGGCGCGGCCGACGCCGGATGCGGCGTCGCCGACAGCGGGATGTGGCCTTCACCGGCGAACAGCGCCGAGGTCGGGTCCAGACCGATCCAGCCCGCGCCGGGGATGTAGACCTCGGTCCAGGCGTGCAGGTCGGTGAAGTCGGCGACGGGCCCCGACGGACCGTCCAACGCCTTGACGTCCGACGTCAACTGAACCAGGTAGCCCGAGACGAACCGGGCGGCCAGACCCATCTGGCGCAGCACCGACACCATCAACCAGGCCGAGTCGCGGCAGGATCCGATGGCGGTCTGCAGGGTGTGGTCCGGTGTCTGCACACCGGCCTCCATGCGGACGCTGTAACCCACGTCGGCGTTGATCGCACCGTTGAGCGCGACGAGGAAGTCGATGGTGCGGGTGCCCGGACGAACGCTGAAGTTCCTGACCCAGTCCTTGGCGAGCTCGCCGGGACCGGAGCCGTCGCCATCCTCGTCGACCGGCCGCAGGTACGGCTTGAGATCCTCCAGCAGCGCCTTCGGATATTGGAAGGGCCACGTCTCGGCGAAGTCCTCGATGAAGAAGTCGAAGGGGTTGATGACCTTCAGGTCGGCGATGAGGCCGACGGTGATCGTCAATTCACGCGTCCGAGTAGGAAACACCAGCCGGGCGAGGAAGTTGCCGAACGCGTCCTGCTGCCAGTTCACGAAGTGATCGGCAGGCTCGACCTGCAGCGAATACGCCTCGATCGGGGTGCGCGAGTGCGGCGCAGGACGAAGACGGACGACGTGCGGATGAACTTCTACCAGCCGGTCGAACGTGTAACTGGTCCGATGTTCCAGCCCCACCTTGATTCCCATAGGCGTTGATCCCACCACACCCGGACGGGGGGTGCATCGTCGAAGGGGTGCAGTCAGCCCTGGGCGACGCGGGCGATCAGGGTGCCCTTGGGGCGCAAGATCAGAACGAGGACACCGGCAACGACGATGCCGACCAGGTTGACCACGAGTTGGAGCGCCGACTTGGCGGCGACGTCCCAGTCCCCCAGGATCGCCGCCACGACGGCGAATCCGGCCGCGGGGACCGTGGTGACGGAGATGAAGACCCCGACGAGCGCCGCCGACTTTGCCGAGACCAACGACAACATGCCCGCCGCGCCTGCCAGCAGTGCCACGACGAAGGAGATGGGTCCAACCTGGAAGATGAAGTCCACCTCGGTAAGTCGTCGCACGGTGTCGAGGCTGATCCAGCCCAGTGCGTGGCCGGCCAACGTTGCCGCGGCGGTGAACGCCATTGCCACCGGGAAGCCGACGGCGAGGGCCAGCAGCGCCCGCCGCGCCAGGTCCCACCGTCTTTGCACCATGGCTACCGCGATGGCGGCAAGTGGGCCGAATTCGGGACCCAGCACCATTGCACCGACCACGGTGACGGTCGAGTCGGTCAAAGCGCCGATCGCGGCGATCAGACACGCCAGGGTGAGAAACAACACGAAGGTGACCGACAGGGTGGACTCCTCGCGGGTTCGCCCGATCAGTTCGTCCCACAGCAACGCGTCGGCGGGATCTCCGACCGCCTCGTCCTCGGCCCGGTGCGCGCGGGTGGACAGCACCGTGTCGAGGACTTCGAGGGTGATGGCGCCGCGATGCTGGACGTCGAGGGCCTTGAGTTGGCGGATGAGGCCGTTGGCGCATTCGCGCGCGACGTCGGCGGTGATCTCGTCGCCGACGGGATCGAGTGCGGCGCCTGGATAGAGCA
Source organism: Mycobacterium sp. Root135 (assembly GCF_001426545.1). GTDB lineage: Bacteria > Actinomycetota > Actinomycetes > Mycobacteriales > Mycobacteriaceae > Mycobacterium. The sequence goes on from NZ_LMEZ01000001.1 coordinate 835,571, forward strand.
GCAGGTTCGCCACGCCGACCTCCCCGCGGAGGATGTCGATCACCTCGTCGCGAAGGTCCTCCGGCGCGATGACGCGCAAGTGCAGCACGGGGCGCACGTTAGCCCGTACACGACGGACGTGAAACGAACTGACGCTAAATGTGGGCACTCCACACGATCGTGTTGTAAATTCACACTCCAGTTGCTGTTTCCGCCAGATGTTTCGAAATCCGGAGATCAAAGCTGTGAAAATTGCACAGTCTGTGTGTGGCTGAACGTGGACGCCAAGGCGCGGCGGACGCGGATCGAAGAGCGGGTAAGCGCTGAGCGGGAGGTCGGCTACGCCGACTTGGCTGCCGAGTTCGACGTCTCCGAGATGACGATCCGGCGCGACATGGAGGCATTGGAGGCGCTTGGCGTCGTCCGTCGGGTGGTCGGCGGGGCCATCGCCTTGAAGGGCAAGGACAGCGAACCGACATTCGAGACCCGGATCGCCAACGCCGCAGAGGAGAAGCGCCACATCGCCGATGCAGTGGCCGAACTCATCGGGCCCGGCGAGACGCTGATCCTCGACTCCGGGAGTACCGCACTGGCGGTGGCGCAGTCCCTCCGTGGGCGCCGCCTCGGTTTGACCGTTCTCACCCCCAGCGTGCTCGCCGCGTTGGAACTGGTCGACGAAGCCGACACCACCGTCGTGCTCACCGGTGGGGAGCTGCGCCCCAGCGAGCTCAGCCTGATTGGTCCCGCGGCCGAAGACACCCTCTCCCAATACAACTGCGACACATTCGTGATGGGTGTGGCCGGCATCGACGGTCTTCGCGGCATCTCCGATTACCACCAGGCCGACAGCAGGGTGAAGCGCGCCGCCATCGCGCGGGCCGACCGGGTGATCGTCGCCGCCGACCGGAGCAAGCTCGGCAGAGTCACCTTCACCAGCATCGCCGCGCTTGGCGACATCCACGTCATCATCACCGACGGCGACCCCCAACACCCGACCCTGGTCGCCGCTCGCAAGGAAGGCGTCGAGGTCGTCTGCGTCGACGGATTGGACGCCGCCGCTGCGGAGGTCGAATCACTATGAGCAGCAGGACGATCGGCATCGACGTCGGCACCACGGGCACCAAGACGGTGATCTTCGACACCGACCTCGGCATCGTCGCGCAAGCCTCGCGTGAGACCGCGCTGCACTCACCGGGCCCGGGGTACGCCGAAGCACATCCCGCCCAGTGGCACCGCAACGTGGTCGACTCCATCCAAGAGGCGTTGCACACGAGCGGAATCAAGGGCGAGTCGGTGACGGCGATCGCCGTCACGGGCATGGTGCCGGCCGTCGTGGCACTCGACGACCGCGGTCAGCCGTTGCGCCCCGCAATCCTCCAGAACGACGCCAGGGCACACCGTGAAGTTGCCGACCTCGCACGGGCGCTGGCGGGCGTCGACCTGGTGACGATGACGGGGTCCGCGCTGACCCAGCAGTCGGTGGCGCCCACCATCGCGTGGTTGCGCACGCACGAGCCAGACGTCTACGAGCGCACGGCGCACGTCGTCGGCTCCTACGACTGGGTGCTGACGGCCTTGGGCGCCGACGTCCACGTCGAGCAGAACTGGGCGCTCGAGTCGGGGCTGTTCACCATCGACGGCGACCTCGCGGAACCCGTTCTCGCGGCCGCAGACTTCGATGCGGGCATGCTGGCTCCCGTCCACCGACCCGGGACCAAGGTCGGCGAATTGAGCAGCGCGGCAGCACGTTCGACCGGTTTGGCCGCAGGTACGGCACTGGTCGTCGGGGGCGCCGACCACGTCCTGTCCGCATTCGCTGCCGGGGTCAACGAACCCGGTGACGCACTGGTCAAACTCGGCGGCGCCGGAGACATCCTGGTCGCCAGTGACACCCGCGTCGTCGACGAACGCCTCTACCTGGACGCCCATCCCGTCCCGGGACACTGGCTGCCGAACGGGTGCATGGCTACCAGCGGCAGCCTGATCCGGTGGTTTCAAACGCTCGTCGGCGGTGCCGATCTCGCCGAACTCGACGACGAAGCCGCCGCCACCGCACCGGCGGAGGTGCTGTGCCTGCCGTACTTCCTCGGCGAGAAGAGCCCGCTGCACGACCCCGATCTCCGCGGCGTGTTCGCCGGCATGCACCTGGGCCACGGCCGCGCCGACCTCTATCGGTCGGTCTTGGAGGCGATCGCCTTCGGGTTCCGGCACCACGTCGACGTCTTCACCGACATCGGCATCGCGCTACGCCGGGTGATGATCACCAACGGCGGGTCGAAGTCCACGCTGTGGAAGCAGATCCACGCCGACGTCCTTGGCATCGAGATGCGGCCCGTCCGAGGACATCCCGGCGCCTCGCTCGGCGCCGCGGTGATCGCCGCAGTCGGCGTGGGCGCTCTCGACGACTGGTCCGACGCCGCCCGATTCGTCACCTTCGACCCACCCGTCGTCCCAGACCCAAACCGACGAGCGATCTACGACGACGCATACGCGAACTGGCGCCGCCTTGGAACTGCGATGACGCCCATCTCACACGCGATGGCGAGAAGTCCCCGATGAGAATTCGACAAGTGAAAGGAACTGTGCCGCACATGAAGTCAACGACTCCCCCGACACCACGGCGGAGGCGGCCAGTCCTGCCTGCGCCCGTCCTCGCGCTACTGGCGGTCCTCACCCTGATGCTCAGTGCCTGCGCGGGCAGCGGAGGCCCCGAGCAGCCTCAGGCCACGGGCAACGGCGACGTCGGGAAGGACGTCTCGGGAACGGTCCGCATCCTCATGGAGAACGTGCCCGACACCGACGTCGTCAAGGCGATGGTGCCGGAGTTCAACAAGGAGTATCCGAACGTCAAGGTCGACATCGAGACCCTGACGTATGACCAGATGCGCGACAAGCTGGTGTCGTCGTTCCAGTCGTCCTCGCCGACGTATGACCTCATCATCGTCGACAACCCGTGGATGGTGGACTTCGCCAAGGCGAACTTCCTGCAGCCGTTGGATTCTCGTATCGACGGCACCCCCGACTACGACGCCGCCGACTTCTTCAAGCCGCTCACCGACATCACAGAAGTCGACGGAGTGAAGTACGGCGTACCGTTCTACAACTACGCGCTCGGCTACCTCTACAACACCGACGATCTGACCGCCGCCAAGCTCCCCGTGCCCACGACCCTCGACGAATTGGTCAGCACCTCCAAGGCGCTCAAGGTCGACGACCGTGCGGGGATCGCGATGCAACCCCAGCGGGGCTACAAGATCTTCGAGGAGTGGGGCAACTGGCTGTTCGCCGCGGGCGGTTCCATCTACGGCCCCGACGGCAAGCCGACGCTGAACACCCCACAGGCGAAGCAGGCCCTGAACGCGTACATCGACACGTACAAGACCGCCGCGCCGCCGAACAGCCTGAACTGGGCCTTCGACGAGGCGTTCCGGTCGGTCTCCAGCGATCAGGCCGCGTCGATGATCAGCTACAACTGGAACCTGCCCGCGCTCAACGCACCCGGCTCGGGTCCCTCGGCGGGCAAGTACAAACTGGCCGAGATCCCCGGCGGCAAGCAGGTCCTCGGCTCGTGGAGTTGGTCGATTCCGGCCAACTCGGGTGCGGCCGACGCGGCGTGGGCGTTCACGTCCTGGCTCACGTCCAAGGCACACGACGTCCAGCGCACCGAGAAGGGTGGCGCCGCCATCCGGCAGAGCACCCTGCAGGATCCTGCGGTTCTGAACGGTCCGCTCGGCGCCGACTACTACAAGACCGTCGAGAAGATGCTCGGCAACGCCGCGCCGCTCAGCCAGGGTCCCAGTGGTGAGGAGATGATCCAGGCCGTTGGAACCGAACTCAACGAGGCGGTCGCCGGCACCAAGAGCGTCGACGACGCACTGGCGGCAGCACAGGCCGCCGCCGAGAAGATCCAGGGCTGACCCGTCCCCCCGGGGCCAGCCCGTATGAAGCCGACCATCCCACGAAAGGAGCGACGACGACCGTGACGTTCAAACATGGCATGGTCGCCCCCCTAGTCGCTCTCTTCGTCGGGGTGGTCGGCTTCCCCCTCGGCTACGCGTTCTACCTGAGTGTCACCGACTACAAGTTGACCAGTCGCGGCGCTCCGAGACTGGTCGGTGCCGACAACTACGCCGCCACGTTTGGCGACGCCGCGTTCTGGCAGGCGTTCGGCACCACGGCGCTGTTCGTCGCGGTGGCCGTCGGAATGGAGTTGCTGATCGGTCTCGCCATCGCGCTGTCGCTGCAAAAGCAGCGCTGGGCAAGCGATCTCACCCGGTCGATGCTCCTGGCGCCGATGTTCATCACCCCGATCGCCGTCGGGTTGATCTTCCGGTTCCTGCTCAACGATCAGATCGGCGCCATCCCGCACCTCTTGCACGCCGTCGGCCTCGACTACGACTTCTTCGGGCCGGGTCGCGCACTGTTCACCATCGCCTTCATCGACGTCTGGCAGTGGACTCCGTTCATGGTGCTGCTGTTGCTCGCCGGTCTCGAGTCCATCCCCAAGGAGCCACTCGAGGCGGCCAGGGTGGACGGCGCGAGCGGTTGGTACGTGCTGCGCCGTGTCACGCTGCCGCTGCTGGCGCCGGTACTGGTCGTGGCGGTGCTGCTGCGCTGCCTCGACGCCATGAAGGTCTTCGAATACGTCTTCGCCACCACCCGCGGCGGACCGGGCACCGAGACCCAAACGCTGCAGTACTTCATCTACCAGACCGGGATCCAGTTCTTCCGTCTTGGATCGGCGTCGTCGATGGCGTTCGTGGTGCTGCTGGTAGTGCTGACGATCATCGTCGTCGCGTTCCGCCGGATGGACAAGGCCAAGCAGTCATGAGAAGTTCACTGGCCCTGACGATTTGCCGGGTGGCTCTGCTGTGGGCGGCGGGCATCTCGGTGCTGTTTCCGATCGCGTGGATCGCGCTGGCCAGCTTCAAGAACCCGGAGCAGCTCAACGATCCGTTCCTGCTGTCCTTCACCCCCACCCTGGACGCCTGGCGCAACGTGCTGGAGTCCGGCATCCTGTCCGCCGCGGGGCGCAGCGCCGTCGTCGCGCTCGTCACGGTGGGCATCAGCGTCGTGGTCGGCAGCATGGGTGCCTACGCCATCGCGCGGTTCCGCGCCGGTGGCACGGCAACGCGGTTCGGAATGCTTGCCGCCCAGGTGCTTCCGCCGGCGGTGCTGGTGTTCCCGTTCCTGACGATGGCCTACGCCCTGCGGCTCAACGACACCCTCGTCCCCGTGATCTTCGCGCACCTGAGTTTCGTTCTGCCGGTGGTGACGTGGTTCCTGATCGGGTTCTTCGAGGCGGTGCCCCGATCGTTGGAGGAGCAGGCCCAGGTGGACGGCTTCGGCCGCTTCCAGGCCTTCCGCCTCGTCGTTCTGCCGCAGGTCTTCCCTGGGATGGGCGCCGCGGCCATCTTCGGGTTCACCCTGTCGTGGAACGACCTCTTCTACGGTTTGATCCTGGCGCCTGGCAAGGCCGCCATCCTGCCGGTGGCCATCGCCGGCTTCAACACGTTCCGTGGTGTTCAGATCGGCTCCATGAGTGCCGCCATCCTGATCGCCGTCGTCCCCGTCGTCATCGCGAGCTTCTTCATCCAGCGCAAGCTGGTGCAGGGGATCAGCGGTGGCGCGGTGAAGTTCTAGAAGGTAGGTCGCCAAGCACTCATGGCAGAAGTCCGATTCACCCACCTCACCAAGTCCTACGGTTCGATACCCGTGGTCAGCGATCTGAACCTGGAGCTGCCCGACGGGTCGTTCACCGTTCTGGTCGGCCCGTCGGGCTGCGGCAAGTCCACGTCGCTGCGCATGCTGGCCGGCCTCGAGTCCGTGACCTCGGGCACCATCACCATCGGCGACCGCGACGTCACCCACCTTCAACCGCGCGATCGCGACATCGCCATGGTGTTTCAGAACTACGCGCTCTACCCCCACCTCAGCGTGCGGGAGAACATCGCCTTCCCCCTGCGAGCCTCGAAGGTGCCACGCGCCGAAGCGCTCACCAGAGCCGACGCGGTGGCGGAGTCCCTGGGCCTGGGAAAGCTGATGGCGCGCAAGCCAAAGGACCTCAGCGGCGGTCAGCAGCAGCGGGTGGCGATCGGGCGGGCGATCATCCGGGAACCGTCGGTCTTCCTGTTCGACGAACCGCTGAGCAACCTCGACGCGAAACTTCGCGTCGAAACCCGCACCGAACTGCTGCAGATTCAGCGTCGGCTCGGCATCACCTGCCTCTACGTCACTCACGACCAGGAGGAGGCGATGACGCTCTCGGACCGCATGGTGGTGATGCGCGACGGGTGTGCCGCCCAGGTCGGTACCCCGCTGGAGGTGTACGACGCCCCGGTCGACACCTTCGTCGCCTCGTTCGTCGGCAGCCCCAAGATGAACCTGCTCGACGGCGAGCTCGCCGACGGGAGCTTCACGCTGCCAAGTGGTTTCGCGTTCTCGGTCACGCAGAACGTCGCCGGCGGCACCGTCACGCTGGGGGTGCGTCCCGACGACCTGATCCCGACGGCAGCCGAAGACGGCGACGCCACGGTGACGTTGGTCGAACTCCTCGGCCCCCGGGCCATCGTGACGATCGACGCGAGGGGAACCGAGTTGACCAGCGTCGTCGAGACCGCCCGAATGTCGGGCATCACCGAGGGGGCCACGGTCACGCTGTCGGCCCGACCGGGCTCCGTCCATGTCTTCGACGCACAGACCGGCCGACGCATCGTCGGCGACGACAACCACCGAGAGAGACGTCACTGATGACCAAGACAGTCGTAGTCACCGGCGCAGGCAGCGGTATCGGGCGAGCCATCGCCTTCACCCTGGCCGAGCGGTCCTGGCGGGTCGTGGTGACCGACGTGAACGGCGAGTCGGCCAGTAGGGTCGCCGAGTCGTTGCCCGACGCCGAGGGCGTCCGACACGAGTCGGCGGTGCTGAACGTCAGCTCGCCGGAGGACGCGGCCGGGGTCGCCTTCGACGTGACCGATCGCCTGGGCCTCGACGCCTGGGTCAGCAACGCCGGCATCTCGTTCATGCACAGCTTTCTCGACGCACCCATCGCCAGGTACGACCAGACGATGGACGTCAACCTCAAGGGCGTGTTCGTCTGCGGTCAGGCCGCCGCACGGGCGATGGTGCGCAGCGGCACGGCGGGCGCCATCGTCAACACCGCGTCGATGGCGGGAAAGCAGGGCCGGGTGCCGTTCCTGTCCGACTACGTCGCATCGAAGTTTGGCGTGGTGGGACTCACCCAGGCGATGGCGTACGAACTCGGGGAATACGGAATCACCGTCAACTGCGTCTGCCCCGGATACGTCGAAACACCAATGCAGTCAAGGGAATTGGAGTGGGAAGCCCAATTGCGCGGCACGTCGACCAACGGCGTCCGTGCCATGATGATTGCCGACACCCCGCTGCGCCGACTCGAGCAACCCGAGGACGTTGCGAAGTCGGTCGCGTTCCTCCTCTCCCCCGACGCCCGGTTCATCACGGGTGAGGCGCTCGCCGTCAACGGCGGCGCCTACATGGACTAGCCGCAACAGCCCGCACGACAACTCGAATGAAAGAGGTACACCAGTGAGCACCACCTGGCTCGACGACGTCTTCGCCACGAAGAAGCCCGTCATCGCCATGCTTCATCTCGCCGCCCTGCCCGGCGATCCCGCATACGACAGCGCGGGTGGCATCGCCGCCGTCGTCCGACGGGCCCGCGAGGAACTCGACGAGCTGCAGGCCGGCGGCGTCGACGGCGTGATGGTGTCCAACGAGTTCAGCCTGCCGTACCTCACCAAGACCGAACCCATCACCGCGATCTCGATGGCCAGGATCATCGGTGAGCTGCTACCGGCGTTCGAGGTGCCCTACGGAGTCAACGTGCTGTGGGACGGCCGGGCCTCGATCGACCTTGCCGTCGCGACTGGCGCGAAGTTCGTCCGCGAGATCTTCACCGGCGTCTATGCCAGCGACTTCGGCCTCTGGGACACCAACGTCGGCGAGGTCGCACGCCACCGCGCGCGCGTCGGCGGCGCCGACGTGAAGCTGTTCTTCAACATCGTTCCCGAGTCGGCGACCTATCTCGCCGCACGCGACCTTGCCGCCATCACGCGCACGACCGTGTTCGCGACGCTGCCCGATGCGATCTGCGTGTCCGGTGCGACCGCCGGTGCGCCGACCGACGCCGAGGCGCTGAAGGTGGTGAAGGCGGCCGCGGGCGCGGTACCGGTGTTCGTGAACACGGGCGTGCGCGCCGAGAACGTGGGCGACCAACTCGACATTGCCGACGGTGCAATCGTCGGCACCTACTTCAAGAAGGACGGCGTCTTCGAGAACCGGGCCGATCGGACGCGCGTCGAAGAGCTCATGAGTGAGGCAAAGAAGTTCCGGGAGCAGCTCGCCTAGCGTCCCGCGACGCGCACCGCCAACTCCTTGGGCGGCACGTGGTGACCGTCGGCACAACGGATTTCGACGGTCGCCTCGGCGCCGCAGCCCTGGTGCGACAGCCGTAGCCGGGTGTCGTCGAAGTAACCTCGGCCCCATTCGAACATCGCCATCACGACGGGCATGAACGCCGTGCCCTGTGCGGTGAGGACGTATTCGTCTCGGCTGCGCTGGCCGGGTTCCTGATATGGCTGCTTGGCGAGCAGTCCGGCGTCGACGAGTTCGGAGAGACGTGCGGACGTGGCCGCCTTGGTGATGCCGACGCGGCGGGCGAAGTCGTCGAAGCGGGTGGTGCCGTAGAAGGCCTCACGCATGATGAGCATCGCCGACTTGGTGCCCACCAGGCCCATCGTCTTCTCGACTGGGCAGCGCCCCACCGGCGACCACGTGTCGCGGTCGGCGAGCCGGCCTTGCAGGACTGTCATGGACGTCACTCCTTAGCTGGGTTGTTTGAACTATACCGAGGTGTTAAATCTAAGTATAGATAGTAGTACTCAGCGACGAGTCTCGAGGAGAACACCATGTCTGACTATTCGGATCGCGACGCCGTCATCGTCGGCGCCGTCCGCACCCCCGTCGGCAAGGGCAAGGCCAACGGCGCGCTACACGGCGTGCTTCCCGTGGACCTGCTCGCCCACAGCCTGCGCGAAATCGTCGAACGCACCGGCGTCGACCCCGCCCAGGTGGACGACGTCATCGCGGGCGCCGTCACCCAGGTCGGCGACCAGTCCATGAACATCGCCCGCAACGCCCTCCTCGGGGCCGGCTTCCCCGAGAGCGTGCCCGGCACCACGGTCGACCGTCAGTGCGGAAGTAGCCAGCAGGCAATCAGTTTCGCGGCGCAAGGCGTCATCGCCGGGGCCTACGACGTCGTGATCGCCGGCGGCGTCGAATCGATGTCGCGGGTGGTCATGGGCAGCTCGATCCTCCCCGGCAGTGACCCCTTCGGCGCAGGGATGGCCGAGCGGTATCCGGAAGGCCTGGTGCCCCAGGGCATCAGCGCCGAACTGATCGCCGCCAAGTGGGGACTCTCCCGCACCGAGCTCGACGAATTCTCCGCGAGCAGCCACGAGAAGGCCGCCCGCGCCACCAAGGACGGACTCTTCGACAAGGAGCTGGCGCCGATTGCCGGCCTGTCCACCGACGAGATCATCCGGCCCGGCACCACGGTCGACACCCTGGCCGGCCTGCGACCCGTTTTCTTCAACGAGGCGTACTCGCAGCGGTTCCCACAGATCAACTGGGAGATCACGCCGGGCAACTCGTCGCCGCTGTCCGACGGCAGTGCCGCGGTGATGATCACCAGCGGGGCCGCCGCCCGCAGGCTCGGCCTACGCCCGCTGGCGCGGATCCACACCACGACGGTCGTCGGCTCCGACCCGCTGTACATGCTGACCGGCGTCATTCCGGCGACCGAGAAGGTGCTCGCCCGCGCCGGGTTGACACTGGCCGACATCGACCTGTTCGAAGTCAACGAGGCCTTCGCACCGGTCGTGCTGGCCTGGGCTCGCGACACTGGAGCCGATCTGGCCAAGACCAACGTCAACGGCGGTGCGATCGCCATCGGCCACCCGCTCGGCGCCAGCGGCGCCCGCATCATGACCACCATGGTCAACGCACTCGAACAGCGTGGCGGGCGGTACGCCCTGCAGACGATGTGCGAGGGCGGCGGCATGGCGAATGCCACCATCATCGAACGCCTCTGATCGCTGACGCATTCGTGACGTCGGTCGCCCCGTGGTTTTGTGGCCACGGGGTCAGGGAAAACCCGCCGCTGTGAACAACTCTCAACGCGCGGGCCGCCTCGGCCTATTCGTCCTGTCCTCCGCCGCCACGATTGCGCTGCTGTCGGGCTGTGGCAGCGACGACAAGACCACCGAGACCAGCGTCTCGGCCACCACCCCTGCCAGCAGCACTCCGGCCAGCACCTCACCGCCGTCCGTCGGCGCCAGCACGTCGGTCTCACCGGCACCCACGACGACGAGCGGCGCTTCGGGTGGTGCCGGCGCTGGTGGGGCGCCGGCCAGTACGGCACCGACGACGGCCCCCGAAAGTGGCGGCCCGAGTCAGACGGTCAGCGGCGGCAACTCCGCCACGGAGACCACCGTGCGCACGCCGAGCCCGCCGACCGGCGACTCGATGCCGGGCGACAACGCAGGACCGCAAGGAAACCCGGGCAGCCCAGGCCGCAACTGAGCGACACCGCACCGTCTTCGGCGCGCACATCCGCGATCACCGCGGGTGGGCGCGCCGAAGTCGCGTCAGGCGCGCGTGATTTCGAACAGCGGAATCTCGCGGGTGGTTTTCGTCTGGTACTCGGCAAAGACCGGCGCCACCGCGGTGATCTTGGGATACGTGGCGTCCCGTTCGTCGCCGGGCAACTCCCGCACGACCACGTCGTAGGCCTCGGTGCCGACCTCGACGTGCGCACGCGACTTGGCCCGCAGGTTGTGCACCCACGCCGGGTCCTTCGGGGCCCCCGCGTAGGACCCCACGATCAACATCTTCCCGTCGACCGTCAGGTACGCCAGCGGGGACAGCCGCGGCTGACCCGACTTTGCGCCCGTGGTGTGCAGCAGCAGCAGGTCGCCGCCCTCGAAGGGGCCGCCCACCTTGCCGCCGTTGGCCCGAAACTCCGCCACCACGCCGCGGTTGAAGTCGTCGAGGGCAGCCGTGTCGTTGACGAGCTTGTTCTTGTCGAAGTCCTCTGTCATTCCACTTCAGACTTCTTCGGCTTGGCGTCTATTCCCGATTCCTTGCGCTGTTGCGCGGTGATCGGCGCGGGTGCGTCGGTCAGCGGGTCGACGCCGCCGCCGGACTTCGGGAACGCGATGACCTCGCGGATCGAGTCGGTGCCCGCGAGCAGGGCTGTGATGCGATCCCAACCGAAGGCGATGCCGCCGTGCGGCGGCGCGCCAAAGGTGAAGGCGTCCAAGAGAAATCCGAACTTGTCCTGCGCCTCGGCGTGGTCGATGCCCATCATCGCGAACACCCGTTCCTGGACGTCGCGACGATGGATGCGGATCGATCCGCCGCCGATCTCGTTGCCGTTGCAGACGATGTCGTAGGCATTCGCCAGTGCGCTGCCCGGATCGGTGTCGAAGGTCGACTCCGACTCGGGCTTGGGCGAGGTGAACGCGTGGTGCACCGCGGTCCAGGCGCCCGATCCGACGGCGACGTCACCGGACGCGGTGGCGTCGTCGGCGGCTTCGAACAAGGGCCAGTCGACGACCCAGGTGAACGCCCACGCGGCGGGATCGATCATGTCCAGCCGCTTGGCGACCTCGATGCGCGTCGCGCCAAGCAACGCGCGGGCCGCCTTGACCGGGCCGGCCGCGAAGAAGATGCAGTCCCCCGGCTTGGCGCCGACATGGGCGGCCAGGCCGTCGCGCTCGGCGTCGGTCAGGTTCTTGGCGACCGGACCGCCGAGCGTGCCGTCCTCGGCGAGCAGGACGTACGCCAGGCCCTTGTGGCCGCGCTGCTTGGCGAACTCCTGCCATCCGTCGAGGGTGCGACGCGGCTGGGACGCACCGCCCGGCATGACGACGGCACCGACGTGGGGCGCCTGAAAGACCCGAAAGGTGGTGTCGGAGAAGTACTCCGTGCAGTCGACGAGCTCGAGACCGAACCTGAGATCGGGCTTGTCGGACCCAAACCGGCGCATCGCGTCGGCGTAGGTGATGCGCGGAATCGGCGTCGGCAGGTCGTAGCCGACGAGCGCCCAGAGTGCCTTGAGCACCTCTTCGGACACTGCCATCACGTCGTCGGGGTCGACGAAGCTCATCTCGACGTCGAGCTGGGTGAACTCGGGCTGCCGGTCGGCGCGGAAGTCCTCGTCGCGGTAACAACGCGCGATTTGGTAGTAGCGCTCCATGCCCGCCACCATCAGCAACTGCTTGAACAGCTGCGGGCTCTGCGGCAACGCGTAGAACGAGCCCGGCTGGAGCCGCGCAGGCACCAGGAAGTCGCGGGCGCCCTCGGGAGTCGACCTGGTCAGCGTCGGCGTCTCGATCTCGACGAAGTCGTGGCCGGCGAGCACCGCACGCGCGGCGGCGTTGACCTTGGAGCGCAAGCGAAGTGCGCGGCCCGGTCCCTCGCGGCGCAGGTCGAGGTAGCGGTACTTGAGCCGGGCTTCCTCCCCGGGGGTCTCGTCGAGCTGGAACGGAAGCGGCGCGCACTCACTGAGCACGGTCAGCGCCGTGGCGTTGACCTCGATGTCGCCGGTGGCTATGTCTGCGTTGGCGTTGCCCTCGGGCCTGGCCTCGACGACGCCTTCGACCAGGACGCAGAACTCGGACCGCAGCCGGTGGGCCTGCTCGAGGACGCCCGCATCGCGGAACACGACCTGGGCGACGCCCGAATCGTCTCGCAGATCGATGAAGATGACTCCCCCGTGATCACGCCGACGTGCGACCCATCCGGCCAAAGTGACCTTCTGGCCGGTATCGGAGGACCGCAACGAACCGGCGGCATGACTGCGCAACACGAAAACTCCCTGGGAATTGCCTGACGAGAGGACTGCCACAGTGTAGTGGTGGCTAGCCTGGCGGAAATGAGCCCTTCCATTGCAGTCGTGGGTCCAGGCGCCATCGGCTCGACTGTCGCGGCGTTGTTGCACGCCGCCGGTCACCGCGTCGTGGTGTGCGGTCGCACTGAGCGGGCGTCGGTCGAGGTCAGACCCGACGCCGGCATCCTCGGCGGCGAGCCCGTCGTCATCCCCGACCCGGTGCGCACCGATCCCGCGTCGGTCGACGGGCCGTTCGACGTGGTGATCCTCGCCGTCAAGGACACCCAGAACGAGGCTGCGGCGGTCTGGCTCGAACGGTTGTGCGGCGTCGACACGATCGTGTGCGTGATGCAGAACGGCGTCGAGCAGGTGGAGCGCGTCGGCCGCCACTGCCCGGCGGGCACCGTCGTGCCCTGTGCGGTGTGGTTCTCGGCGCAGTCCCAGCCGGACGGGTGGATCCGACTTCGCACCCCGGTGCGGGTGGTGCTTCCCGACGACGAGGCGGCCCGCGCGCTGGCCGAGGTGTTGCGAGGGCCGTCGCTGACGGTGGAGTGCAGCCCGTCGTTCCTGGACGACGCCTGGCGCAAGCTGCTGACCAACGCCGTGGCCGGGCTGATGGTCCTGACGGGTCGTCGCTCGGGGATGTTCCGCCGCGACGACGTCGCCGCCCTGGGCCGCGCCTACCTCGCCGAGTGCCTGGCCGTGGCGCGGGCGGAAGGCGCCCGACTCGACGACGAGGTGATCGAGGAGACCGTGGGCCTGTTCGCCGGCTTGCCCGAGGATCTGACGACCTCGATCCTGACCGACCGCGAACAGGGCAGGCCGCTGGAGTGGGACGTGCGCAACGGCGTCGTCGCCCGCAAGGGCGCTCTGCACGGGGTGGCCACACCCATCAGCGACCTGGTGGTCCCGCTGCTCGCCGCCGCGAGCGACGGACCCGGGTGACCCACCGGGTAGACACCTCGCCCTAGAGTGTCTACCCATGGCCAAGACCTACCCCTGTGAACGGGTCGACCTGACCTTCGTCGACGACGCCCCGTTCCGGTTCGTCAGCACCGTCGACCTCGCGATCACCCCGGAACAACTCTTCGAGGTGCTCGGGGACGCCGAGTCGTGGCCGCACTGGGCGACCGTGATCACCAAGGTGACGTGGACCAGCCCGGAGCCGCGGGGCGTCGGCACGACGCGCACGGTCGACATGCGCGGCGGCATCAGCGGCCACGAGGAGTTCCTGGCCTGGGAACCGCACTCCCGCATGGCCTTTCGGTTCAACGAGAGCACCTCCGGCTCGATCTCGGCATTCGCCGAGGACTACCGGGTGGTGCGGACGCCGCGGGGCTGCCACCTCACCTGGGTGATGGCCATGAAGCCCAACGGCATCGCGGCTCGGATCGGCGTCTTGGTCGGCAAACCGGTGATGGCCTGGATGTTCCAGCGGTTCCTGCACAACCTCGACCGCTACGCCCAAAGGCGTTTCAGTACAGTCCCTCCCACGCCGCGCGCCTGACCGCATCGGGGTCGGCGACGGTGTCGTCCCTGGTCGACCTGATCACCCGGGTACGACGGGAGCCCGCGTCGTAGCGCGGCCAGTCCTCGTCGAGGTCGGTCGTCGCGAAGTCGAGCCACGTCCTTTGCATGCGACGTCCGACCGACGGTTGCACGCGCCTGCCCAACGGGTGCACCTTGCGGCCCAGGTACGAGCCGTAGCTGTGCTGAACGTGCACGATCTCGCTGCCATGCGTGGCGCCGAGTCCCAGCAACCGCAAGCTCCACGCCGCATGGTCGAAGCGGTAGACGTAGGTCGGCGCATGCGCGCTGTACGCGTCGGCGAATGCCCACGTGGGAGCGCAGAACATCGTGTCGGAACCGAAGGCGATCAAGGCGCGGCGGCGCGGATAGTCCGGATAGGCGGCGAGCAGCCGATCCCTCGCCTCCGGCGCCGCCCTGGCGACGTACGCCTCGACCATGGGCGGGGTGGTCGGCAGCATGGGCGGCTTGCCCCAGGCGAACATCGACGCCTCGTGGCTGTTGGTCCCCACGATCAGGGGGATCGCCGACACCGCGCCCCGCCGCGCGGCGTCGACCGGGTGCCACGGCAGGGAGTCCACGCCGTGGGTCAACCCGTACGCCAACGTCGGTGTGTTCGCTGCGCTCTCGCCCTGCAGTTGTCCGGCGGCACGACGAAGTCGGCGCTGCGGCAACGACTTCACCTCGTCGACCGTCACCCCCAATCGGTCGACGAAGGCCCGGGCCTGCCTGGCGCGGGTCTCCCTGTCGGCGATCAACGGCAGCGCCGGACTCTGGGCGATCGCGCGGGAGAACAGTCCGTCGGCGAGCGGGCTGGCCAACAACGCCAACACCGACGTCGCGCCTGCCGACTCGCCGAAGACGGTGACGTGGTCCGGATCGCCGCCGAACGAGGCGATGTTGTCGCGCACCCATCGCAGGGCCGCCACCTGGTCGCGCAGCGCGAGGTTGTCGTCGAAGCCGGGGCCGAGGTCACCGAGTTCGAAGCCGCCGAAGACGCCGAGGCGGTACGTCACGTTCACCACGACGACGTTCCCGTTGGCCGCCAATCTGTTTCCGTTGTACAGCTGCAGTTGTCCGGCCCCGTAGACGAACGCGCCGCCGGGAATCCACACCATCACCGGCAGGCTGGCCCCGGGATCGGGCGACCACACCGTCAGCGTCAGACAGGCCTCGTCACGGATCTTTGGGTCGTCCCGTCCGCCGCCGACGAACGACCGACCCTGCGGTGGCAGTGGCCCATGCTCGACGGCGTCGCGGATGCCACTCCACGGCACCAGGGGGGCCGGCGCTTGGAAGCGCCGCTGCCCGACGGGTTGTTCGGCGTACGCCACGCCCCGCCACACGTTGACGCCACCCTCGGTGGTGCCGCGCAACGTTCCGTGGACGGTGTGCGCGACAGTCGGATCGTGAACGGTTTCGCGCTGGGCGGCCACCGCACGAATCGTAGTGTGGGAAGCTGAACCCGGCTGAAACGGGAGCCATCGGCGGTGTCGACGGACGGGGTGAAGATGACCTTCAACGAGGGTATGCGGATCGACACGAGCACCACGTCGTCCAGCGGCGGTGGGGGTGGCGGCGGTCGCGGCCTCGCGGTCGGCGGCGGCATCGGCGGTCTGGTCATCGTGGTCATCGCGCTGTTTCTGGGCGTCGACCCGGGCACCGTTCTCCCCCAGCAGGGCGCGGGGCAGTCGAACCAGCAGGGTGTCGAGGCCCCGGGATTCGACACCAGCCAGTGCAAGACGGGCAAGGACGCCAACGACATCCTCGGGTGCCGCATCATCGCGACGGGCAACTCCGTCGACGGCGTGTGGTCGCAGTTGATGCCCGACTACACCCGGCCCAAGATCCGGCTGTTCAGCGACAACGTCAGCACCGCGTGCGGCCCGGCCACCACCGACGTCGGCCCGTTCTATTGCCCGGGCGACCAGACCGCCTACTTCGACACCTCGTTCTTCGACGTGTTGGTGCAGCAGTTCGGTTCCAGCGGTGGTCCGCTCGCCCAGGAGTACGTCGTCGCCCACGAATTCGGGCACCACGTGCAGGACCTGCAGGGCAACCTGGGGCGGGCGCAGGAAGGACCGGGTGGAGCCGAGGGCAACGGGGTGCGCACCGAATTGCAGGCCGACTGCTACGCCGGGGTCTGGGCGCACTACGCGGCGATCACCAAGCAGGAGGGCACCGACGTGACCTTCCTGCAGCCCTTGACCGACAAGGACATTGAAGACGCGCTGTCGGCGGCGTCGTCGGTGGGCGACGACCGCATTCAGCAGTCCTCAGGCGGCCAGGTCAACCCGGAGTCGTGGACGCACGGCTCGTCGGCCGCCCGGCAGTACTGGTTCACCGAGGGGTACCGCACCGGTGATCCGCAGAAGTGCGACACCTTCTCTGCAACGGATCTGCACGAGTGACCGGGATCGAACCCGACACCAAGGACTGGACCTGGGTTCTCGGCGAACCGTGTCCGGACTGCGGCTACGACGCAGGGTCGACCCGTCCGGACGACGTCGCCGGGCGGATTCGGCGTGACGCCGACGGCTGGGTGGCGAGGCTGGCGGGAGCGTCGGTCATCGATCGCCCAAACGCGGGCGTGTGGTCGGTGCTCGAGTACGGCTGCCACATCCGCGACGTGCACCGCATCTTCGCCGAACGCGTCCGCTTGATGCTCACCGAGATAGACCCTCGGTTCCCGAACTGGGATCAGGACGAGACCGCCGTGGCCGACGACTACGCCTCCCAGGATCCCTCGGTCGTGGCCGACGAGTTGGCGCAGGCGGCGGCAGACGTCGCCGACGTGTACGACTCCGTCCCCACCGATGCGTGGTCTCGGTGTGGACTGCGAAGCAACGGAAGCGAATTCACGGTCGCGACCATCGCGCTCTACCACCTGCACGACGTCGTGCACCACACCTGGGACGTCACCCCCCACCGCTGAGACCATTGACCGCATTGAACACATATCGCTAATGTGTTCAAATGCGCGAGGGAGCGGCACCTGCTCGGCCGGTGTCCGCGACGCTTTTGGCTGCCAACGCCGACACGTTGCGCCGCTTGGGCCCACGCCAATTCAGCCTCACGGCAGTCGCGGAGGCCGCCGAGGTGTCCCGCGGCACGGTGCACAACGCCCTCGGCAGCCGTGACAACGCCATCAGGATCGCCCTTGAGCACCTTGCGTCGACGTTCGTCGACGCCATGGCCACCGAGGTGGACCGCCACGACACCCTCGCCGAACAGGTCGGGGCAGCCGCGGTGCTGATTTGCGCGCATCGCCAGCGCTCGGACCACGTGACGCCGCGCGGCGTCAACGAGAGCATCCTGCTACTGCTGCTCCGCAACAGCGGTGACGACCTGATGCGGCGGGCCGTCGACCTGTGGAAGCCGCTGGTCAAGGCCGCCAAGGGGAACCACGAAGTCGCCCAGTCCACGGATCCCGCGCGGGCAGGCGAGTGGATCGTGCGCATCCTGTTCAGCTTCGAACTGCTGCCACCCATGGGCGTCAACCTCGACAGCCCAAGGGCAGTACGACGTTTCGTCACCGATCACGTCGTGGCCGGGCTCACCGGAGGTGCCCAGTGAGTGAGCCCGACTTCGAGGTCGTAGTCATCGGCGCGGGGCCGGGCGGCATCGCCGCCGCACACCAATTGCAGGGCAAGGGAATCGACGACTTCGTCATCCTCGAGCGTGGCGACGACGTCGGCGGGACCTGGCGGGACAACCACTACCCCGGCCTCGCCGTTGACATCCCCACCCTGTGGTACCAGCTGTCCTTCGCGCCCAATTCGGACTGGTCACGCCTGTTCGCACCCGGCCCGGAGATCCAGGGTTACCTGCGCGACACCGCGACCCGGCTGAACCTCTATCCGCGGCTGCGGACGGGCACCGAGGTGGTACGCCAGCAGTGGGACGACGCCGCAGGCCTGTGGCGACTGACCATCCGCGACCAACCACAGCTCACCGCCCGCTTCCTCATCAGTTCGGTGGGCGGCTACGTCAACGCGAAGGACACGGTCGGCGTCGAGGGCCTCGAGGACTTCACCGGAACCATCCTGCGACCCAACGCCTGGGACGACTCCTACGACACCCGCGGCAAGCGCATCGCCGTCATCGGCACCGGGTCCAGCGGTGTGCAGATCGCCGCCGCGCTGTCCGCCGAGGCCGCGAATCTCGACGTCTACCAACGCACTCCGGCGTGGGTGCTCCCCAAGGTCGACTTCGACATCCCGCCGCTGATGCGGCGGGCGCTGCGCGTGCCCGGTGTCGTCGCCGCGGTCAACGCCGCGGGCCGCACCCTGATGGACGTCGCGATGATCGCGCCCATCGTGCACGTGTTCTCCCGTCTCCCCGACCGCATGCTCGTGCGCCTCATGCCCTTCTACGACGCCTACTGCCGGGCCCTGTACCGGCTGCTGCTGCGAGCGGTCGTCAAGGACCCCCGGACTCGGCGAGCCCTGGTGCCGCGCTACGGCATCATGGCCAAGCGACCCGTCATCTCCAGCGCGTTCCTCACCGCGCTCAACGATCCGACGACACATCTGATCACCACGCCCATCGAGCGCGTCACCCCCGGTGGCGTGCGCACGGTCGACGGCGTCGACCATCCCGCGGACCTCATCGTGGTGGCGACCGGCTACGAGCTGTGGACCGACCCCGAGACCTACCGAGCCGGAACGGTGCTGGGCGCCAACGGGTTCGACCTCGCCGAGTACTACCGCAGCCACGGTCTTCGGGCGTACGCCGGGACGGCACACCCCCGGTTGCCCAACCGGTGGGAGATCGTCGGGCCGCTCGGCTTCGTCGGCTTCGCCTGGCCTGACTTCGTCGAGACGACCGCACTGCACGCCGTCCGGATCGTCGACGAGACCCGCAGACGGGGCAAGCAGGTCGCCGAGGTCAGCCAGGACGCGTTCGACCGATGGAACGCGCTGATGGAACGCCGCGGCAAGACCGCGCGGCTGTACTTCACCGAGTGCAATCCCGCACTCAACACCTACTTCGTGAACTCGCAGCGCGACACGGTGTACCACCGGCCCCAAACCATCACCGGCTCAAGACGTTTCGCGCGGCGGTCACCGCTGAGCGACTATCGGATGAGCACGCCACCGAAGGAGCAACCCGCATGAGCAGTTCCGATCAGCCGTTGGCTGGCAAGGTCGCCTACGTCACCGGGGCCGCCCGCGGCCAGGGGCGGTCGCACTGCGTGCGGTTGGCTCGGGCCGGAGCCGACGTCATCGCGATCGACGCCTGCGGACCGGTCGCGGCCAGCAACGGCTACGAACCGGCGACGCCGCAGGACCTCGCGGAGACCGTCAGCTTGGTCGAAGGCGAGGGCCGCAAGATCCTCGCCAAGGAGGTCGACGTCCGCGACGGCGAGGGACAGCAGCGCGTCGTGGCCGAGGGCGTCGAGCAGTTCGGCCGCCTCGACGTGGTGGTGGCCAACGCCGGCGTGCTGAATTGGGGCCGGCTGTGGGAGATCTCGGCCCAGCAGTGGCAGGAGACCATCGACACCAATCTCACCGGAGTGTGGAACACGATCCGGGCCACCGTGCCCGCGATGATCGCCGCGGGCAACGGCGGGTCGATCGTCAACGTCAGCTCGGCGGCTGGCATCAAGGCCGTCCCCGGCTGCGGGCACTACTGCGCGTCCAAGTTCGGCGTCGTGGGTCTGACCAATTCACTTGCCGTCGAGCTGGGCGAGTTCGGGATCCGGGTGAATTCGGTGCATCCGTACGGCACGGACACCCCGATGGGCAACGACGTCTCGATGTACGAGATGTTCGCCGAACACCCGAACTTCATCCACAGTTACTCCCCCGGCGCCCTGCCAACCGACTCGTTGGCCGCACCGAACCTGATCTCCGACGTGGTGGTGTGGCTCGCGAGCGACGCGTCGTCATTGGTGACGGCCGCCCAAATTCCTGCGGACAAGGGCTATTTGAAGATCTAGCGGTTCGCTGACCAGAAGTCGACGAGCACCCGCGCGGCGACGGCCGGATCCTGAGTCATCCACCAGTGGCCGAGCCCGTCGAGCACTTCGACCCGGGCACCGGCGCGGGCGGCGGCGCGACGCTTCTGCTCGTCGGTGCCCACGAAGTGGTCCTCGGTGGGCAGCAGTGCGAGACCGGGCCGGGCGGCAGCGGCCTGGAGATTCGCCCCCGCGGCCGCCGGGACGGGCTGTGCCGCCGACCGATACAGGGTGAGGATCGACCGGCCCATCGCCTCGTCACCGGCAGGAGACACCCGGGCGGCCACGTCGGCGGACATGCCCGCACCGACGAGGAATTCGGCGCGTTCGGCATCGGTCATCGAGGTGAAGTCGGCCACCGCCGCCTCTCCGACCTCCGGTGTCTGCCAGGCCTGGGCGAGGTCATGCCAGACATAGTCGGCGTCGAAGATGCCGGGAACGTCCGACACCCAGGTCCGCACCAGGTCGGGCCGGGCCATGACGACGTTCAGGACGTGGCCGCCACCCCAGTCGTGCCCGACGAGGTCGACGGGCCCGTCCACCGACTCGAGTTCGGCGATCAGCCACTCGCGGTAGCCGTCCATCGTGGCCGCGAAGCCGTCGGGAACCGGTGCCCCGAATCCCGGCGGCGACAACCGGCGGACCTCGGACTCGCCCAGCGCGGCCAACTCGTCGACGAGCAGATCCCACACAGCGGCGTTCTCCGGCACGCCGTGGACCAAGACGACGGTCATCGTTGCATCACCATGCCCGAAGAGTAGTCCTGCGCAGCGCCCTCAGCGCTGACTCGCGGGACGCACCACGATCTCGTTGACGTCGACCTCGGGCGGTTGCGAGACCGCGAACGCAACGGCGTCGGCGATCGCCGATGCCGGGATGGCGTGTCGCCGGTACTCCGACATGGCCTGTCGCGCAATGGGATCGGTGATGGTGTCGGCGAGTTCGGATTCCACGACGCCGGGCGAGACGGTGGTGACGCGAATGCCAGGGGGCGACTCCAGCCGCAGGCCCTCGGTGATCGCCCACGCCGCGTACTTGGTGCCGCAGTAGACCGCCGCCGTAGGAGTCACCCCGTGCGCGCCGATGGAGGCGATCGTGACGAAGTGGCCGCTCCCCCGTTCGGCGAACGGGCCCGACACCGCGGCGATCCCGTGCAGCAGCCCGCGGACGTTGACGTCGATCATGTGGTTCCACTGGTCCACCAGACCGGCGTCCAGGCGCGAGAGCGGCATGACGCCCGCATTGGCGACGAACACGTCGAGCCTGCCGTGGCGTTCCACGGTGGCGGT
The DNA here is from genome assembly GCF_001426545.1 of Mycobacterium sp. Root135. Taxonomy (GTDB): domain Bacteria; phylum Actinomycetota; class Actinomycetes; order Mycobacteriales; family Mycobacteriaceae; genus Mycobacterium. The sequence continues at coordinate 857,262 of NZ_LMEZ01000001.1, forward strand.
CACGGCGGCCCGCACCGCGTCGAGGTCGGTCACGTCGAGGGCGCACGTCTCGACGCCGTCGGTGCTCGCGGCGACCTCGTCGAGCAGATCGGTCCGTCGGGCGGCCGCGATCACGTGGTGACCGTCGGCGGCGAGACGCTTGGTGATCGCCCGTCCGATGCCGCTGCTGGCACCGGTGACGAAGGCGATCTTCTGATGGTTGGTGGTCATGTCACCACCCTGCCGACGACGGCGCGCGTCAGGAAGGCCGCGTGCAACCTGGGTGCGACACACCCAGGCTGAGCGGGTGCGCATTCCGTACCGTGGGGACATGCCGGAATCTCGCCAGGGGGCCGCTCTCGGCGCCTTTCTGCGTGCTCGCCGCGCCCAGGTCACCCCGGACGACGTCGGGCTGGGTCCGCACTCACGGCGGCGGCGCCGGGTGCCGGGACTGCGGCGAGAAGAAGTCGCCCTTCTCGCCGGCGTCAGCCCGGACTACTACACCCGGCTGGAGCAGGGCCGCGAACGTCATCCTTCGCCAGAGGTCGTCTCCGCCATCGCCGGAGCGTTGCAGTTGACCGACGACGCCCGCGACCACCTCTTCCGGCTCGCCGGTGCCGCGATCACCGCGGCGGCTCCCACCTCCACTGCGGTCGACCCCGCACTGGTGACCCTGATGGCCGCCTGGCCACACAACCCGGCCCTGATCTACGACCTCGCCTACGACGTGCTGGCGGCAAACACCATGGCAGACGTGCTCTTTGGCGGCTGGCCACACTCCGACAATCTGCTCGAGGTGGTATTCGGCGACCCGCTCGCCCGGTCGTTCTACGTGGACTGGGGCGACGTCGCCGCCGACGCCGTCGCAGGCTTCCGGCTCAACCACGGACGGCATCCGAACGATCCTCGCGTGCGCGAAGTGTTGTCTCGGATGCTGACCGAGTTCCCAGAGTTCGCCGACCTGTGGCGCGGCCATGACGTTCGAGGAAAGAGTCTGCGCGAGAAGCGTTTCCAGCACGCGGACATCGGGAAGATCACACTGACGATGCAGGCGTTCGACGTCCGGTCCACTCCGGGGCAGGAGCTCGTCGTCTATCACGCCGAGCCCGGCTCCCCAAGTGCCGACGCCCTGAGCCTGCTGGGATCGTTGTCGGCGACCGTCGGAGAGTAGCCTGCGCTCGAGAATTGCCAGTCACCCAATTGCGTTGCACTGAAGCGTAACCCGGGTCACACCACGCTGTCAGTTGGCTGGACGGCACGCGCGTCGACCTTTATATAATCTCCATGGAATCTTCACGTGGGGCCATCCGCCGACGACCACTATTGGATTCATGACAGCCACCCCACCGGTCCCGAATCGCCTCACCGGATCATTCGACGAAGACGTTGCGCCGTTGCGGGCCGAGTTGCACCGGTACGCGGTGAGTCTGACCAGAAACTCACCCGATGCCGAGGATCTCGTCCAGGACACGATGCTGAAGGCCTTCAAGGCGTACGGCAGGCTCCAACCGGAGACGTTCCTCAAGGCGTGGTTGTTCACCATCATGAGGAACACGTGGTTCAGCACCTGCCGATCGGCGAAACTTCGTCCCGAGGTGCTGTTGGCCGACATGACCGACGTCGACCACCGTCCTGCGGTCGCCGATGGGCACACCTGCTCGTCCGCCGAGGACGAACTGCTGCGCGACGAGATGGATCCCGAACTGATGACGGCACTGACCGGACTGTCGGAGGAGATGCGCGCCACCGTCTTTCACGTCGTCGTCGGCGACATGCTGTGCCGAGACGCCGCCGAACTCCTCGGGGTGTCGACCAACACGGTGCTCACCAGAATGCACCGCAGCAGGCATGCATTACGGCGCGCACTCACCAAGATCGACGGCGCCGCGGGACAGGTCCCACGACGCGCCGCCTAGTGCGCGTTCGTCGCATCCTGGTCACGTGATCAGCGAGATCACGACGCTCACGCCGGCCGCCAGGACGAAGTACACGCCGACGACGGGGAGTCCGTAGTGGGCGGCCAGCCATGCGGCAATCACCGGTGACGTTGCGATGCCGACGATTTCAACCGCGGCGCCGACGATCGGTGCGGCCGCGCCCAGGCATCGTCGAGTCCGGGGGTTCGGGTCGAGAGGATCCACACGCGTTCCTGTCGGTATTGGGCGACGCGCCACAGTCGGGCGTGCACACCAATTTGCCGCTCAGACAACGTGATTGCTTGGAGATCTCGTGGAGATGGGTGAAGGCGTCAGAACAGCGTGGGCTGCAGCTCCGCCACGACGCGGGGCGGTGTCGACGTCGGCGTGGTCGCCAGCCGGAAGGACCGGTGGTCGCCCGCCAACCCGTGCTTGGTGAGCAGCGGCGCGGCGCGCTCACGCAGTTCGTCGCGATAGCTCTTCGGCAGGTAGGCACCCTGGCGGTACAACTGGCGGTAGTGCCCGATCAGGTCGGGCCGCGATTGTGCCAGCCAATCCATGAACCAGCCGCGGGTCGACCCGCGCAGATGCAGCCCGAACACCGTCGCACTGGCGGCGCCCGCAGAGGCGACCCGCCCCAGCAATCCGTCGAGGTGCTCGACGGAATCGGTCATCATCGGCAGCACCGGGGCAATCATCACGTGACAATTCAGGCCGGCCTCGCTGATCGCCCGGATCAACTCGAGCCGAGCGCGCGGTGACGGCGTGCCGGGTTCCAGATCCGCGTGCAGGTCGGGGTCCCCAACCGCCAGCGAGACCGCCACGCTGACCTCGACGGAATCGGCGGCGTCGACGATCAGCGCCAGGTCTCGCCGCAACAGCGTGCCCTTGGTGAGGATCGAGAACGGCGTACCCGAATGAGCAAGCGCACCAATGATTCCCGGCATCAGGGCATATCGTCCCTCGGCACGTTGGTAGGGATCGGTGTTCGTGCCAAGCGCCACCGTCTCGCGTGTCCACGACGGACGCGCCAACTCCTTGCGCAGCACCTCGACGACGTTGGTCTTGACCACGACCTGGGTGTCGAAGTCCCTGCCGCTGTCGAAGTCGAGATATTCGTGGGTGGGCCTGGCGAAGCAATACCGACACGCGTGACTGCAGCCGCGGTAACCGTTGACGGTGTACTTGAAGGGCAGCTTGCTGGCGTTCGGCACCTTGTTCAGCGCGGATTTGCACACGATCTCGTGGAACGTCAGGCCCTCGAACTGCGGCGTTCGGACGGATCGCGTGAAACCGATGCGTTGCAGACCGGGCAATGCCCCGTCGTCGACCTCGACACCTTGCCCGTCCCAGCGCATGTTCAATGCGAACATACGTTCGATCTGAAAGTCAATCCGCAAAATTGGCGATCTTTAGTGAGATACGCGGCGGTTTGTGCAGTAGACTTTCCTACGGGTGTAAGACACATCCGCTCCTGATGAAAGAAGTAAAATAGTATGGCACAGGGAACTGTGAAATGGTTCAACAGCGAAAAGGGCTTCGGCTTTATCGCCCCCGACGACGGCTCCCCGGATGTCTTCGTCCACTACTCTGAGATCCAAGGCGGCGGCTACCGCTCGCTGGAAGAGGCTCAGCGGGTTCAGTTCGATGTCGGACAAGGTGCGAAGGGCCCCCAGGCCACCGGAGTTACCGCGATCTAAGAACTTCCTTCTATGGGCTGGCAAGGTGCAAACCTTGCCAGCCCATAGTCCGTTCTAGGCCCCTTGAGATAGACGCGGCCTGAACGATGAACTCCCACAACGCAATCGGACGCGACGACCACTAATGTGGGCCGCCGCGTCCGAAGCGCTAGGAGTTGATTACCACTGACCGAGCTGGCACTGCAGGTTGTACGGCGCGTCCTGCTGCACGGCGACCTGACCGTCGACGGCGATGTCGCAGTGCGGGTTCGGCGCCGCGCGACCACCGTGAGTGGTGCTGCTGACCGTGAGGATCGCCCACTGCGGGTCGGCGAGCGTGGTTTCGAACACCCACGGCACACCGGCCGCCAGGGTGATTTCGTCCTTCTTCAGATACGCGTAGGAATCGGCGTTGTACGCCGCCTTGTCCGCCGGCTGATTGACCAGATAGAAGAGGTCGAATTCCGCGTCACCCGCCGAGACCAGGGTGTATCGAACCTGGTGACCTGCGGGTTCGGCGTTCGAAGTGGCCGGTGAGGCCAGCCCTGCGGCGGCCACCAGCGCCGCCATACCGAAGGCTGCCCCGATCTTGCTTGTCGCTTTTCGCATGATCATCACATCGTCGAACGGTACCGGACCGTTACACCGCGGAGGCGGTCAGAGCTCCAGCATCAGCGTCACCGGGCCGTCGTTGACGAGTTCGACGGCCATGTCGGCGCCGAAGACCCCCGTCTCGACGTGCGCTCCGAGGCGCCGCAGTGCATCGGAGAAGGCCGACACCACCGGTTCGGCGACCGCGCGGGGTGCGGCGGCGTTCCAGGACGGCCGTCTGCCCTTGACGGTGTTGGCATAAAGGGTGAACTGACTGACGACGAGGATCGGCGCGCCCACGTCGGCGGACGACAGTTCGCCGTCGAGGATGCGCAGCCGCCACAGCTTGTCGGCCATCCGCGAAGCGACGTCCGCGTCGTCGTCGTGCGTGACACCTACCAACGCGACGAGTCCCTGCCCGTCGGGGTGAATCTCCCCGACCGACACGCCGTCCACCACGACCCGAGCCGACGTCACCCGCTGCACAAGGACTCGCACGCTCGCTCCGGGCGTCAGGCCAGTCGGGAGCGAACCTCGGCCACGACGGCGTCGGATCGAATGTCGACCTGCTCCCCCGTTCCGAGGTCCTTCACACCCACGGTGCCCGCCTCGACGTCCCGGTCACCCGCCACCAAGGCGATCCGCGCACCGGACCGGTCGGCCGCCCGCATTGCGCCCTTGAGTCCCCGGTCACCGTAGGCGACGTCGACCCGAAGGCCTGCCGCACGCAGTTCACCGGCCACCGTCGCCAGCGCCAACTTCGCCGCGTCGCCGAGCGGAACGCAGAACACCTCGACGCGGGCGGTCTCCCCGACGGTCTTGCCCTCGGCCGCCAACGCCAGCACCGTGCGGTCGACGCCGAGGCCGAAGCCGATGCCCGAGAGATCTTGGCCACCAAGCTGTTTCATCAGACCGTCGTAGCGGCCACCTCCGCCGATGCCCGACTGCGCGCCGAGCCCGTCGTGGACGAACTCGAAGGTCGTCTTGGTGTAGTAGTCCAAGCCACGCACCATCCGCGGGTTGATCACGTACGGCACGCCCAACGCGTCCAGGTGGGCGAGCACCGTGTCGAAGTGCTGCTTGGCGACGTCGGACAGGTGGTCGAGCATCAGCGGTGCCGCGGCCGTCATTTCACGCACGTGCGGGCGCTTGTCGTCGAGCACGCGCAGCGGGTTCAACTGAGCGCGTCGCTGTGTTTCTTCGTCCAAGTCGAGCGTGAAGAGGAACTGCTGCAACAACTCCCGGTACTGCGGACGGCACGTCTCGTCGCCGAGGGAGGTGAGCTCCAGCCGGAACCCGTCGAGGCCGAGCGAGCGGAATCCCTCGTCGGCGATGGCGATCACCTCGGCGTCCAGCGCCGGATCGTCGACCCCGATCGCTTCGACGCCGACCTGCTGCAGCTGACGGTATCGCCCGGCCTGCGGTCGCTCGTAGCGGAAGAACGGCCCCGAGTAGCGCAGTTTGACGGGCAGCTGGCCGCGGTCGAGGTTGTGCTCGATGACGGCGCGCATGACACCCGCGGTGCCCTCTGGCCGCAGCGTCACCGACCGGTCGCCACGATCGGCGAAGGTGTACATCTCCTTGCTGACGACGTCGGTCGACTCGCCGACACCACGTGCGAACAGGGCGGTGTCCTCGAAGATCGGCAACTCGACGTGGCCGTAGCCGGCCCGGCGGGCGGCGTCGAGCAATCCGTCGCGAACAGCCACGAACTGCGCCGACTCCGGCGGAAGGTAGTCCGGGACGCCCTTGGGCGCCTGAAAGTCACTCACGTGCGGCACATTTCAGTCAGATTCCTTCGAGGAACGGGTTGGTGCGACGCTCGGCGCCGATCGTGGTCTTGGGACCGTGCCCAGGTAGTACCACGGTGTCGTCGTCGAGCACCAACAGTTTTGACACGATCGACGTCAGCAGGTCGCGCCCGCTGCCGCCGTAGAGATCGGTACGCCCGATCGACTGCTTGAACAGTGTGTCACCGGTGAACGCCAGGTCGCCGATAGCACCCGGCGACACCCGAAACACCACCGACCCCCTGGTGTGGCCCGGCGTGTGGTCGACGGTGACGGTGATGCCACCCAGCTCGATCTTGTCGCCGTCGCGGTCCAGCTCGACCACCTGGCGGGGTTCGCGGAACATCGTCGACAGCGCCAGCTGAGCCAGCCTTGGCCCCAAGCCCTTGATGGGGTCGGTGAGCATCTCCCGGTCCTCGGGATGGATGAACACCGGGCACCCGTAGGTGTCGCCGACCTTCTGCGCCGACCACATGTGGTCGACGTGACCGTGGGTCAGCAGGACGGCGGCCGGGGTCAGCCGGTTCTCGTCGAGGATCTTGCGCAGCGGCGCCATCGCCCGCTGGCCGGGGTCGACGACGATCGCATCGGCACCCTGCTTCGGGGCCAGCACGTAGCAGTTGCACTGCAACATGCCTGCCGGAAACCCTGTGAGGAACACGCCGACCAGTTTCCCATCCACCCCTTTCGCGGGTCGCAGGGCCTCTTCTCAGACATTGCTGGCACACTCGTTGCCGATCACGAACACGAGGAGGACTTCGCGGTGCCGACGAACGAACAGCGGCGGGAAACGGCCAAGCGCAAACTGGAGCGGCAGCTCGAGCGCCGCGCCGCCCAGGAGCGCAAGCGACGCCTCTTCACCATCATCGGTTCCGCGGCGGGAGTAGTGCTCGTCATCGGCGCCGTCGTCGCAACGGTGATCTTGACCAGCAAGGACTCCGACACGCAGGCCTCTGCCGACACGCCGTCGCCGACGAGTGCCGCCGAGCCAACGCCGCCTCCGGCTGGCGGCGGTCTTCCGCCGTTCGTCGCCCCGGCAGGCCTTGGCTCCGATTGCCAGTACCCGGCCTCGCAGGGCGAGCCCGCCAGCAAGAAGAACAACCCACCGCGTTCTGGCAAGGTGCCGACGGATCCGGCGCAGATCAGCGCCTCCATGACGACCTCGGAGGGCAACCTCGGGCTGCAGCTCGACAATGCGAAGGCGCCGTGCACGGTCAACAGCTTCGCCAGCCTCGCACAGCAGGGCTACTTCAACGACACCCCCTGTCACCGGCTGACCACGTCGCCAGGCCTGTCGGTCCTGCAGTGCGGGGATCCGACCGGCAAGGGCACCGGCGGTCCCGGCTACGGCTTCGTCAACGAGTACCCGACCAACCAGTACCGGCCCGACGACCCGGCCCTGCAGTCGCCGGTGGTGTACCCCCGCGGCACGTTGGCGATGGCCAACACGGGCGCACCCGGGTCCAACGGAAGCCAGTTCTTCCTGGTGTTCAAGGATTCTCAGCTGCCCCCGAACTACACCGCGTTCGGCACGATCGACGCGACGGGTCTGGCGACACTCGACAAGATCGCCGCGGGCGGCGTGGTGCCCGGCGATCGCGGTGCCGACGACGGCGCTCCGAAGACGCCCGTTCAAATCAAGTCGCTCCAACTGGACTGACGCCGGACCGGGCCGACCGCAGTGACCATCCCGCCTCCCCCGCCCTACGGGGAGTACCCGCCATTGCCGTCGGGCCCGGTGCCCGGACCTCCTGGTTACGGACCTCCTAGTTACGGGCCGCCACCGACACCGCAAAGCACCAACGGGTTGGCGATCGCGTCGCTGATCTGCGCGTTCCTGTTCTTCCCGCTGGGCATCGTCTTCGGGCACGTGTCCCTGTCGCAGATCAAGAAGTCCCGCGAAGGTGGTCACGGCCTTGCGGTCGCCGGGCTGGTGATCAGTTACGTGGTGGCGGTGTTGACCGTCGTGGCCGTCGTCGCCACCGTGGTCTTGGCCGGTCTGCTGATCCGGTTCGCCGAGGACTTCGACCCCAACCGCTCGCGTTCGGGCTCGCCGGGCGTCTCGGCCGCGCCACCGGGGCAGCCACTGCCGCCGTTCAAGCCGTCGGCGACGCTCGGGTCCAACTGCCAGTACCCGGCCACCACCGAGCCGGCCAGCAAGCCGGTGACCCCGCCGCGGACGGGACGCATCCCCACCACCCCGGAGACCGTCGAGGCCACCGTCGTCACCAATGACGGTGCCATCGGCGTCAGCTTGGACAACGGCAAGGCGCCCTGCACGGTCAACAACTTCGTCAGCCTGGCCCAGCAGGGGTTCTACGACAAGACGCCGTGTCACCGGCTGACCACGTCGAGCACCCTTGGCGTGCTGCAGTGCGGCGATCCGACGGGTGACGGCGACGGAGGACCGGGCTACCGATTCCCCAACGAGTACCCGACCAATCAGTACCGGCTCGCCGACCCGGCGCTGCAGTCCACCGTCATCTATCCGCGGGGCACCCTCGCGATGGCGAATTCCGGACAGGGCACCAACGGCAGCCAGTTCTTCATCGTCTACGCGGACTCCGAGATGCCCCCGACGTACACGGTGTTCGGCACGGTCGACGAGACCGGCCTCGCCGTCGTCGACCGGATCGCCGCGGGTGGCGTCAAGGACGGCGGCGACGACGGCAAGCCCGCAGTCGACGTGACCGTCGGGTCGATCCGACTCGACTAGGAGCCGGGCGCGCCCAGTTCGCGGTTGGCCTTCTCGACGATCGATCCGAGGAGGCCGGGCACTTCGGCGTCGACCGGTTCGACCCGCAATCGCAGCACCGTGTGCCCGTCGATCGCCAAGCGCTCGGTGATCCCCGCCTCGCGCAGGATCGTGAAGTGGTGCGTCGCCGTGGACTTGTTGATGCCGTCGTACAGCGCCGAGCAGACCATCGGCCCGCCGCCATTCATCAAGCGTCGGACCATTTCCAGACGTACCGGGTCGGCGAGCGCGGCCAAAAGCTGCTGGACGCCGGCGACGGGGAACGTCGGAAACGGCGACTCGACCGTGTTCTCCCCCACTGCCGGTTCGACGTTCATCGAACCGAGCGTACCCTTGACCGAGTTCGACGTTCGTCGAACTCGTCGTCCGCCCGAGGAGGATTCGTGGCAGTGGTCGCCTCCGCACCGCGCACCGCCCAGACGCAGCGCGGGGCCTACTCCCTGCTGCTCATCCTGAGCGGCGTCGCGCTCGGAGTCTCGGGCCTGCCCGCGCCGCTGTACGGCATGTACGAGGAGCAGTGGCACCTCTCCCCGCTGTCCACGACCTTGGTCTTCGCGGTCTACGCGGTCGCCGCACTCGCCGCCGTCCTGGTCGCAGGCAAGGTCTCCGACGTCATCGGTCGCAAGCCCGTGCTGCTCGGCGCCGTGGTGGCGATGATCGTCGGACTCGGCATCTTCCTGCTCGCCGACGGCATGGCGATGCTGATGCTCGCCAGGGTCATCCACGGCGCCGCCGTCGGCTCGATCGTGGTGGCCGGCGCGGCAGCCCTGCTTGACCTGCGGCCCGACCACGGAGTCCGTTCCGGTCAGCTCAGCGGGGTCGCCTTCAACATCGGCATGACGGTCGCGATCGTTGGCTCGGCGGTGCTGGCGCAGTACGCGCCGCATCCGATGCGCACCCCGTACGCGATCGTCGCGGTGCTCTGCGCCGTCCTCGGCATCGGCCTCGTCGCGCTGCGCGAGCCACACCTCTCACGCACCCGCGGTCCCATCCGCATCGCCAAACCCGCCGTACCACCCGAGATCCGCGCCGACTTCTGGTTCGCCGCCCTCGGCGCCACCGCGTCGTGGTCGGTTCTCGGCGTCCTGCTCTCGCTCTACCCGTCACTGGCGGCCCAGCAGACCCACGTCCACAACCTGGTGTTCGGCGGCGCGGTGGTCGGGACGACGGCATTCGCCGCGGCCATGGCCCAGCTCTTCTCGACCCGGATACCAGCCCGGCGGTCGGCCATCATCGGCGACGTCGGCATGGCGATCGCCCTCATCCTCACCGTGCCCGTCCTGGCGACGCACAGTTGGCCGTTGGTGCTCGTCGCCGCCGCGTTCCTCGGCGCGACCTTCGGGCTCGGCTTCGGCGGTTCCCTGCGCCACCTGTCCCACGTCGTGCCCGCCAACCGCCGCGGCGAGACGATGTCGGCGTTCTACCTGATGGCCTACGGCGCCATGACCGTGCCGACCATCGCCGCGGGCTGGGCCGCGACCCGCTGGCCGCTCGGCGAGGTGTTCCCGTGGTTCGCCTACGCCGTGGCCGCAGCGTGCCTGGCCGCCGCCGGCGTCGGCGCGATCAGCTCGCGCCGTCGCTAGTACCCCCGCCGAGTGTGGACTTAGTCCACGCCGCAACGACGAAACGCGTGACAAAAGTCCACGTTCGGCCGGGGTGGGGTTGGGGTCAGGCGGCGGACGTCACGCGGTAGACGTCGTAGACGCCCTCCACGTTGCGGACGACGTTCAGCACGTGACCGAGGTGCTTGGGGTCGCCCATCTCGAAGGTGAACCGGCTGATCGCCACCCGGTCGTTGGACGTCGCCACCGACGCCGAGAGGATGTTGACCTTCTCGTCGGCGAGCACGCGCGTCACGTCGGACAGCAGCCGATGCCGGTCGAGGGCTTCCACCTGAATGGCGACGAGGAACACCGACGACGGGGACGGCGCCCACTTGACGTCGATGATGCGTTCGGACTGCGCTTCCAGCGACGTCGCGTTCGTGCAGTCGGTGCGGTGCACGCTGACGCCGCCGCCCCGGGTGACGAAGCCGAGGATGTTGTCCCCCGGCACCGGGGTACAGCACTTCGCCAACTTGGTCAGCACGCCCGGCGCACCGGGAACCGCGACACCGACGTCCTCGCTGGTGCGCTGCCGCACCGGCATGGTCGCCGGCGTCGACCGCTCGGCGATCTCGTTCTCGGCTTCCTCGTCCCCACCGAGTTGGGCGACCAACCGCTGCACGACGTGCCGCGCCGAGACGTGCCCCTCACCGACCGCGGTGTACAGCGACGACACGTCGACGTAGCGCAGCTCCCGAGCCAACGCCGCCATCGACTCGGCATTCATCAAGCGCTGCAACGGAAGACCACCGCGGCGGACTTCCCTGGCGATGGAGTCCTTACCCGATTCGAGGGCTTCCTCGCGACGCTCCTTGGCGAACCACTGCCGGATCTTGGCCTTGGCCCGCGGGGACACGACGAAGGTCTGCCAGTCCCGCGACGGCCCGGCGTTGAGCGCCTTGGAGGTGAACACCTCGACCACTTCGCCGTTTTCGAGCTTGCGCTCCAGCGCCACCAGGCGACCGTTGACCCGCGCTCCGATGCAGCGGTGACCGACCTCGGTGTGCACCGCGTAGGCGAAGTCCACGGGCGTCGACCCGGTCGGCAGCGTCACCACGTCACCCTTGGGGGTGAAGACGAAGATCTCCTGCACGGCGAGGTCGTAGCGCAGCGACTCGAGGAACTCACCCGGGTCGGCGGCTTCCCGCTGCCAGTCGAGCAGCTGACGCATCCACGCCATGTCGTCGAGCTCGGCGGCGGCGTTGTTGGCCGGAATGCCGTTGCGGCCCTTGGCTTCCTTGTACCGCCAGTGCGCGGCGATGCCGTACTCGGCGGTGCGGTGCATGTCGCGGGTGCGAATCTGCACCTCCAGCGGCTTGCCTTCGGGCCCGACCACCGTGGTGTGCAGCGACTGGTACACGCCGTAGCGCGGCTGGGCGATGTAGTCCTTGAACCGGCCCGCCATCGGCTGCCACAGCGAGTGCACCGCACCGACGGCGGCGTAGCAGTCGCGGATCTCGTCGCACAGGATGCGCACGCCGACCAGGTCGTGGATCTCGTCGAAGTCGCGGCCCTTGACGATCATCTTCTGATAGATCGACCAGTAGTGCTTCGGCCTGCCCTCGACGGTGGCGTTGATCTTCGACGAGTTCACGGTGTTGGCGATCTCGGCACGCACCTTGGCCAGATAGGTGTCCCGCGACGGGGCGCGGTCGGCGACCAGCCGCACGATCTCGTCGTACTTCTTCGGGTGCAGGATCGCGAACGACAGATCCTCGAGCTCCCACTTGACCGTCGCCATGCCGAGCCGATGGGCAAGCGGCGCAATCACTTCCAACGTCTCGCGGGCCTTGCGGGCCTGCTTCTCCGGCGGCAGGAAGCGCATGGTGCGCATGTTGTGCAGCCGGTCGGCGACCTTGATCACCAACACCCGCGGGTCACGAGCCATCGCGATGATCATCTTGCGGATCGTCTCGCCCTCGGCGGCGTTGCCGAGAACCACCTTGTCGAGCTTGGTGACGCCGTCCACCAGGTGGCCGACCTCGACCCCGAAGTCGGTGGTCAACGCCTCGAGGGAGTAGCCGGTGTCCTCCACGGTGTCGTGCAGCAGCGCGGCGACGAGCGTCGTGGTGTCCATGCCCAGTTCGGCGAGGATGTTGGCCACCGCCAAGGGGTGGGTGATGTACGGGTCACCGGAGCGACGCAACTGGTCGGCGTGCCGCTTCTCGGCCACCTCGTAGGCGCGCTGCAGCAGTGCCAGGTCGGCCTTCGGGTAGACCTCGCGGTGCACCGCAACCAATGGTTCGAGGACCGGGTTCACCGCGCTGCGCTGTGAGGTCATCCGCCGGGCGAGCCTGGCCCGAACTCGTCGGGATGCGCTGGAGGAGCTCTTGGCCTCGGGCGCGACCGCGTCCGGGGTGATGACGGGCATCGGCTGCGTTTGCGTCAAGGCATGATCGTCGGCCACCGCGCTCACCTCCTGCCCATGCCGGTACTCGTCGAGGATATCCCCGTCGGCCCCGCAACTGTTCGCATCACACCACGTACAGGCTGGTGACTGCCAGGTCTGGCAGTTTCGCGCGGCCGGCGAGCGCCGCGAGCTCCAACACGACCGCGGTGTTCGTGAGGGTCGCGCCACCGGTCCGCAGCAGCTTGGCCGCCGCGGCGAGCGTGCCACCAGTCGCGAGCACGTCGTCCACCAGCAGAACGCGCAGACCCGTCAAATCCATTCCGTCGGCCGGAATTTCGAGCGTCGCGGTGCCGTATTCGAGATCGTAGGTCTCGCCGTGCACCGGCGGCGGCAGCTTGCCGCCCTTGCGGATCGCCAGCACGCCCGTGCCAAGGCGGATCGCGACCGCGGCACCCAACAGGAAGCCGCGCGCGTCGATGCCCGCCACGAGGTCCACGTCACCTGCCGCGTCGGCAAGCGCGTCGGTCACCACGGCCAAGCCGCGCGCGTCGGCGAGCACCGGGGTCAGATCCTTGAACTGGATCCCAGGCTCCGGGAAGTCGGGAACCTCGCGCATCAACGACTCGATCACCGCCGAGACGTCGGTGGTGGAGCCGTTCGCCGACCCCCCGCTCATCGACCCTCGCTCATCGACCCAAGGCCCAACGGTCCATGTTCCACCCTGCACCCCATCGCGTCGGACTGCTGTTCACGGCCGCCATCTTCGTCGACGCCAGCAGAGTTCGTTGCTGACGGTACAACGGCAGAGTGGGCATGTCGTCCCACAGTACGGGTGCACCCTCGCCGAGCAGCCGGGCGAACTCCTTGGGGTCGGCCGTCACGGCCAGTGCGCCGATGACGCCGTCGACCTGCTCGTTCGCGTACCCCGACAGGTTGTTGCCGTTGCCGCTGAACAGGTCGTAGGCGTCCATCGCCGACGAACCGGTCGACCCGCTGCCTGCCGCACCGCCCGTGCTGGCGAGTAGCACGTCAATCTGGTTCTGCCGCAACGAGTCCGGGCCGATGCCGTCCGACGCCGCGTCGGTGACCTTGATGCCCGCCGGCTCGCATGCCTTCGCGATCGCACCGACGGTCGCCGCCAGTCGCGCGTTCGGGCTCTGGTAGCCGATGCGAACCGTCAGCGGGTTGCCACCGATCGCCTCTCGCGCCGCCACGGGATTCGACGTGCTGAACCGGCCGCCCTCCGCCGCGTTCTCGGCGGCGGTCATCGAGTCCTCCGCAGTCGGATTCAAGCGGCTGTTGGACACCGGCACCTCCGCGTTCTTGGCAATCGCGTCCCGCGGCGTGCACAGCGCAACCGCGCGGCGCGCAGCCGGGTTCAGCAGCGGCCCGCTCGGCGCGAAGATCAACTGTTCGATGCCCGCCGACGGGCTGTCGGTCCGCACGAAGTCGTCGGGCAGGTTCAGTGCGCCCGAGGACCCCGCCGCGATGTCCACGACGTCGTAGTCACCCGCGTTCACCTTCTCCTGGACGTCTGCGCCGCGCGGCCACACGGTGATCTTGCCGGTGACGGGCATTGCGCCCCACCACTTGTCGTTGGCCACCAGCACGACGGCACCGTCGTCGCCGACCGAGCTGAGCTTGTACGGCCCCGACGACGGGAAGCGCTTCAGATCCAGGTCGGGGCTCAGGTTCCAGATGGTGTTCCACAGCTGGGCGATGCGCTCGATCCTCGGCAGGTCGCCCGCTTGGATCGCGGCGGTCACCGCGCCGTCACCCGCGCCGAGTTCGTCGGCGATGACATGCGACGGCATCATCGCCGTCGCCGCGAACAGCTGCCCGTAGTCGACGAACCCGCGGTCCTGGGCGAACGACACCCTGGCCTTCTTCTGCCCGGGAGCGCAGTCGACGTCGGCCACGTCGCCGTACCCGGCCCGGCTGGCGGCGTCGAAGCCGGGGAACCGGCCGGACTGCGCCGCCCACGCCAGCACCATGTCGTCACACGTGACGGGTTTGCCGTCGGAGTACACGGCGTCGTCGCTGATCACGTAGTCCAGCAGCAGCGGCGCGCGCCCCACCACCGAGATGGTGCCGAAGTCGCGGTCGCCGACGACCTGCCCCTCGGGCCCGTGATAGTTGAACCCGGTCAGGACGCGCGCGAAGGCCTGCGGTCCCGCCGAGGCGGCCCCGGTCACCGTGTTGGTGTTGTAGGTGACCAGGGTGCCGTCGACGGCGTAGTTCACCTCGTCGGCGGGTCCGCTCGCGCAGGACGACAAGCCGAGGCAGCCGACCAGCGACATCACTGCCGCCAGGATCGAGACCCGCCGGGGTCGGGCGATCATCGAGGCTTACCGCCTGGTGTTCCGCTTACCCGACGGCCTACCGGTGGGACGGCTCGGCTTGGCACCGGGAACCGGCTTCTCGGGGGCGGGAGTCGCCGCGACGGACACCTTCTCGGGCTCGGCATTGGTCGCCGAGTCGACGGGATCCCCCGCCGAGTCCACCGGAGCCGAACTCCGGCCCTTGCGCCGGTTGTTCACCCGACGGGTGTGCGCCTTGACCAACTCGGTGCGCTCCCGCATCGCCACCAGAAGCGGCGTCGCGAAGAAGATCGACGAGTACGTGCCGACGACGACGCCGACCAGCTGCACCACCGCGAGGTCCTGCAGGGTGCCCACACCCAGCAACCAGACCGCCACGACGATCAGCGCAAGGATCGGCAGCACCGAGATGAGGCTGGTGTTGATCGACCGCATGAACGTCTGGTTGATCGCGAGGTTGGCCTGCTCGGCGAAGGTCCTGCGGGTGGTGTGTTCGAACCCGTGCACGTTCTCCTCGACCTTGTCGAACACGATGACCGTGTCGTACAGCGAGAAGCCGAGAATGGTCAGAAGACCGATCACCGTGGCAGGGGTGACCTCGAATCCGACCAGGGAGTAGACCCCGGCCGTCACCGCGAGGTCGAACACCAGCGCCGCCAGCGACGCCGCCGCCATGTACCGCTCGTAGCGGACCGCGATGTACGCGGCGACGAGCACCAGGAAGACCACCAGCGCGATGAGCGCCTTCTTGGTGATCTGGTCACCCCAGGTCGAGGACACGTCCGAACTGCTGACCTCGGCCTTGCTGGGCTGACCGTCGGCCGCCTTGGGCTGGAACGCCTCGAACAGCGCCGTGCGGAGCTTCTCGTTGTCCGGGTTGCTCAGCTTCTCGGTACGGATCTGGATGGTGGCGGATGCGCCGTTGCCGACCTGCACCACCGACTCCGGAGTGCCGCCGAGCGTCTTGTTGAAGACGTCCTCGACCTGCTGCGTCGTCACCTGACCCTGTGCACCCGCCGCGGGCATCGAGACCTTGGTGCCGCCCTCGAAGTCGATGCCGAAGGTGAAACCACGGATGGCGATGCTGACGAGGCAGACCAGGACGATTGCACCGCTGATGCCGAACCACAGCTTGCGCTTGCCGACGACGTCGAACGCGCCGGTACCCGTGTAGAGGCGGACGAAGAAATTGTGTTGAGGTCCGCCCGCGCCGGCGGTGCCCAATTCCTGGGCGGCCGAGTCGTCGAGTTCGAGCGAAGTCACGTCGTCGGTCACGTCGTCGACGTCGTTCTTGGATTCATGCTTGGCCATGTCGCTACCTCCCTCCCGCTGACGTGGCGGCGGCCCGGCGTTCGCGGGCAATCTGCTGCACCGCACCGAGGCCGTTGAATGCCGGCTTGGACAACATCACCGACTTGGACGCGAGGAACACCAGCGGCCAGGTCACCAGGAACACCACGACGACGTCGAGGATGGTGGTCAGGCCGAGGGTGAACGCGAAGCCCTTGACCTGTCCGACGGCGAGGACGTAGAGCACCGCGGCGGCCAGGAAGCTGACCGCGTTGCCGGACAGAATCGTCTTGCGGGCGCGGGCCCAGCCTCGTGGCACGGCCGACCGGAAGGAGCGGCCCTCCCGGATCTCGTCCTTGATGCGTTCGAAGAACACCACGAACGAGTCGGCGGTGGTGCCGATGCCGATGATCAGACCGGCGATACCGGCCAGGTCGAGCGTGTAGCCGATGTACCTGCCGAGCAGCACCAGGATCGCGTAGACCATCGCACCGGAGGCCACCAGCGACAGCGCCGTCAGCAGTCCGAGCACTCGGTAGTACAGAAGCGAATACAGCAGCACCAGCCCAAGGCCGATCGCACCGGCGATGAGGCCGGCCCGCAGCGACGTCAGCCCGAGGGTCGCCGAGACGGTGTCCGCCTCGGAGGACTCGAACGACAGCGGCAACGAGCCGTACTTCAGCACGTTGGCGAGTTCACGGGCGGAGTCCTGGGTGAAGTTGCCGGTGATCTGGGTGCGCCCACCGGGAATCGCCTCGTTGATCTGCGGGGCGCTGACCACCTGCGAGTCGAGGGTGAACGCGGTCTGCGTTCCCACGTTGGCTGCGGTGAAGTTGGCCCAGATGTCGGAACCCTCACCCTTGAACTGCAGGTCGACGACGTACTCGCCGCGCTGCTGGTCGAGACCGGAGGACGCGCTCTCGATCTGCTCGCCGCTGATGATCGACTTGTCGAGCAGATACACCTCCTTGTGGTCCTGCGAGCAGGTCACCAAGGGGAGGTTGGGATCGTCGTTTCCGGCCAGGATGTCCTCGTCGTTGCAGCGAGTGGCCTGGAACTGCAGAGCCAGGAGCTGGATCTGCTGGTCCGCGCTCTGCCGCAGCGCTTTCTCGTCGGAGATGCGTTGCGCCAGATCCGCCCCCTTGGGGTTCGGATTGGGCGCGGCGGGACCGCCGGGAGCGGGCGCGCCGGGTGCCGGTGCAGGTCCTGGCGTCGGCGCGGGAGTCGGCGCCGGTTCCTCGGGATAGGGCCGCGGCTGGGGTGCGGGTTCGGCGGGTGCCGGTGCTCCTGCGGGCGGCGCTACGCCACCGCCGTCCTGGCTGGGCGGCGCGATCGGTAGGCCGGGCTCGGCGGGCGAGATGAGGGGCGGCATGCCCGGCGGCATCCCAGGCTGACCTGGCAGACCACCGGGGGCTCCCGGCAAGCCACCGGGCGCTCCCGGCGCGCCGACCGGCGTTTGACCTGGCGGTGGTGGCGCTTGCCCCGCGGGGATGGCGTGGACGACGGGGCGGATGTACAGCCGCGCCGTCTGGCCGAGGTTGCGTGCCTCGTTGCCGTCGTTGCCCGGCACCGTGATGACGAGGTTGTCGCCGTCGACGACGACCTCGGAGCCGGATACGCCGAGCCCGTCGACGCGGGAGGTGATGATCTCCTGCGCCTGCAGGAGGGATTCACGAGTTGGTCGGGTGCCGTCCGGGGTGCGGGCGGTCAGGGTTACGCGGGTGCCGCCCTGCAGATCGATGCCCAGCTTGGGCTTCGGTTGCTTGTCTCCGGTCAGAAACACCAGCAGATATGCACCGATGAGTAGAACCAGAAAAAGCGTCAGGTAACGGTAGGGATGCACCGGCGCCGAAGGCGATGCCACGTTCTTGGTTCTCCTCAGATCGGTACGTCAACCCGCAAAGAGTACGTGGTTGCGCTGTGTGCTCAGCCGTCAGTCTTTGGTGAGACGGTCCGGGTCGGACTTGACCTCGGTGCCGGTGCCGGGTCGGTCGAGTTCGTGAGCCGTCGACTCCTCGGCCACGACGGTGTCGTCGTCCTCGTACTCGTCGGCGTCGTATTCGTCCTCGTCGACCACGGTCTTTTCCTTGACGGCGAGCTTCAGCATGGTGACCACCACGCCGGGCGCAATCTCGACGTCGACCTTGGAATCGGAGACGGCGGCGATGGTGCCGTAGAGCCCGGCCGTGGTCATGATCTCGTCGCCGACCGCCAGCGAGTCGTGCAGGTTGATGGTCGCCTGCATGGCCTTCTTTTGCTTACGGGACGCGAAGAACATGAACGCGCCCATGACGACGAGCAGTGGGACGAAGATGGCGAGATCCATGTCAACTCTGACTTTCGTATCGATTTCGGTCGTGGCTCCCCGGAAAGGATGCAATTACACGGGGGCCTAGTCACCGACCAGTGTGCCATTACCCGGACCGGCCGCGGACCTGCCCCGTCACGACGTCAGGGCACTTAGTGGCGCTAATCGCTCATTCCGTCGTGCCGAACGCCGCGGAGCGCCGAAAGCGTGCACGAACGGGTCCCCGGGGCATGAATCCGACCGTCACACCGGGCACGTGCCGAGGTTTCCGTTCACGTCGGCCGTCGCGGCGACTAGGCTTCGCCCAGACGTTCCGGCGTCTCCTCCCCCTCTTCGTTTGCAGGAGTCATGACGTGAGCACCATCGAACAAAGCCGCCACCTCGCCACCGCGATCCCCGGCCCCAAGTCGTCGGCGTTGATCGCCCGCAAGTCCGGTGCCGTCGCGCGTGGCATCGGCAACACCATGCAGGTCTACGCCGCCCGTGCGGGTGGCGGCATCGTCGAAGACGTCGACGGCAACCGGCTGATCGACCTGGGGTCCGGCATCGCCGTCACCACCGTCGGAAACGCCTCCCCTCGCGTCGTCGAGGCCGTCGCCGCCCAAGCCCAGCAGTTCACCCACACCTGCTTCATGGTCACCCCCTACGAGGGATACGTCGCCGTGTGCGAGCACCTCAACCGGCTGACCCCCGTCGCCGGTGAGGCGCGGTCGGCGCTGTTCAACTCGGGTTCGGAAGCCGTCGAAAACGCGGTCAAGATCGCGCGCACCTACACCGGCAAGCAGGCCGTCGTCGCGTTCGACCACGCGTACCACGGCCGGACCAACCTGACGATGGCCCTCACCGCCAAGTCGATGCCCTACAAGCACGGCTTCGGTCCGTTCGCGCCCGAGGTGTACCGCGCGCCGATGTCCTACCCCTACCGCGACGCGGAGTTCGGCAAGGAGATGGCGACCGACGGCGAGCTGGCCGCCAAGCGGGCCATCAACGTCATCGACAAGCAGGTGGGCGCCGCCAACCTGGCCGCGATCATCATCGAGCCGGTCCAGGGCGAAGGCGGGTTCATCGTTCCCGCCGAGGGCTTCCTTCCGACCCTGCTCGACTGGTGCCGCAAGAACGACGTGGTGTTCATCGCCGACGAGGTGCAGTCGGGCTTCGCCCGGACCGGCGCGATGTTCGCCTGCGAGCACGACGGCGTCGAACCCGACCTCATCGTCACCGCCAAGGGCATCGCCGACGGACTGCCGCTGGCTGCCGTGACCGGCCGCGCCGAGATCATGGACGCGCCCCACGTCGGTGGCCTTGGCGGCACCTACGGCGGAAACCCGATCGCCTGCGCCGCCGCGCTTGCGACGATCGAGACGATCGAGAGCGAGGGCATGGTCGCCCGCGCTCGCGAGATCGAGGTCTTCATGAAGGAGCGCCTCGGTCGGATGCAGGCCGACGACGACCGTCTCGGTGACGTGCGTGGTCGCGGCGCGATGATCGCCGTTGAGTTGGTCAAGTCCGGCACCAACGAGCCCGACGCGGAGCTGACCAAGGCCCTGTGCGCCGGTGCGCACGCCGCTGGCGTGATCGTATTGTCTTGTGGCACTTACGGAAACGTGCTGCGCTTCCTGCCGCCGCTGACGATCAGTGACGAACTTCTCGAGGAAGGTCTCGACGTTCTCGCTCTGGTCCTCAAAGACCTCTGACCATGACCACGGTCAGGAACTTCATCGGCGGTGAACCCGTCGACTCGGTGAGCGGCGCGACGATGCCGTTGGTCGACCCCACCACCGGTGAGCGGTACGGCACGGCGCCCGTGTCCAACCAGCAGGACGTCGACGACGCCTACGCCGCGGCGGCGAAGGCGTTCAAGGACTGGAAGCGCACCACCCCGTCGGTTCGGCAGAAGGCACTTCTCGACTTCGCCGACGAGGTGGAACGCGCAGCCGACGACCTGGTGGCCGCCGAGGGGCGCAACACCGGCAAGCCGGACCACGTCACCAGGGCGGAGGAGATTCCGCCGATGGTCGACCAGATTCGGTTCTTCGCCGGTGCGGCAAGGATTCTCGAGGGCAAGTCGGCCGGCGAGTACATGCCTGACCACACGTCGTGGATCCGGCGCGAGCCCGTCGGCGTGATCGGTCAGGTGGCGCCGTGGAACTACCCGATGATGATGGCGGTCTGGAAGTTCTGCCCGGCCGTCGCGGCAGGCAACACCGTGGTGATCAAGCCCAGCGACACCACGCCCGTCACCACCGTCATGCTCGCCGAGTTGGCGGCCAAGCACTTCCCGCCCGGGGTACTGAACGTCGTGACCGGTGACCGCGTCACCGGTGCCTCCGTCGTCGCCCACCCGACCCCCGCAATGGTGTCGATCACCGGATCGGTGGCGGCGGGCCGGGCGGTTGCCGTCAGCGCAGGCGGCCACCTGAAGCGCACGCACCTCGAACTGGGCGGCAAGGCACCGGTGATCGTGTTCGGCGACGCCGACCTCGTCGCGGCGGCCGAAGGCATCGCGGCTGCCGGCTACTTCAACGCCGGACAGGACTGCACCGCGGCCACCAGGGTGCTCGCGCACGCCTCCGTGGTCGACGAGCTGACCGCGGCGCTGGCCGAACAGGCCGGCAAGGCCTTGACCACGTTCGGTCGAGCCGCCGGCGACGAGGAGGCCTGGGTTCCGCCGGTCAACAACGTCGACCACATGGAACGCGTTCTCGGCTTCTTCGACGACGTCCCCGACCACGCCACCGTCGCGGCCGGTGGACATCGGCAGGGCGACACGGGCTTCTACGTCGCACCGACCGTCATCGCCAGAGTGAGGCAGGACGACCGGTTGGTACAGACCGAGGTGTTCGGACCCGTCATCACGGTGCAGTCCTTCACAGACGAGGACGACGCCCTCGAGAAGGCGAACGGCGTGGAGTTCGCGCTCGCCTCGTCGGTCTGGACGAAGGACGTGTCCACCGCCATTCGCGTGTCCAACGCGCTGGACTTCGGCTGCGTGTGGATCAACACCCACATTCCGCTGGTCGCGGAGATGCCGCACGGCGGCTTCAAGTCATCGGGTCACGGCAAGGATCTGTCGATGTACGGACTCGAGGACTACACCCGCATCAAGCACGTGATGGTCTACACCGGCTAGTTCGGCCCCTACCGACCGACCAGGGTGTCCTTCTGACCGCGGCGCTTGAACCGGTCCCGCCAGCTGCGCCGCGGAACATCCGCGCCCCGGGGGTACGTCTGATTGGTCGACGTCGGCCCGGTCGCCGGGAACACCGTGGTCGGCTGATCGCCTGCGTCGGCGTACTCGACGCGATCGGCGGCCACGCGCTGGGCGTAACCGACGTCGCGCGCGCTGCGCACCGACAACCGTCCCAGCCCCATTGCGCCGAGGAAGATGATCAGCGCGCCGAGTCCGTAGAAGTACGTCAGCTCCAGCCAGGCCGCCTTGATGTCGTTCTCGGCGACCGGACGCCCGATCTCGCCGATGGTCAGGGTCGTGGCCATCACCCGCCCGACGACGAACCAGGCGCCTGCGACGACGCTGAGCCACCCGCCGAGCATTGCCGTGGCGCGGTTGCGGGAGCGCACCAGCAGGAGCCCTCCGACGACGGCGACGACACCCGGCAGCACCTCGAGCCAACCTCGGGCGCTGCTCCACTCCGAGCCCTGGTCGGGGTTGTACGCGAAGTCGAATGCGGGCCCGACGAATGGCACCAGCGCACCCCACAGACCCAACAGGACGACGAGCAACCCACTGGCCGCACCGCGGCTGCGTGGGATGCGCATCTTGCCGCCGTGCACCGCCTCATCCGAAACGACCCGTGACATGTCGACCTCCTCGTTCGGCGCTGGAGTACCCATGTTCACGGCGACCTAACGAATTGGTCGCCGACGAATCGTTTTGGCGACCCCAGCGAAGGTAGCTCTGACCGAGGCGACGACCCATCGGTCCCGCTCCCCGCGCCTGGCACCGGGTCGCCGGGATGTCGCAGGGGCACTGTCGGCAACGACGCATTCGGTTTCTCACCATGTGCGATTCGTCGACGGACCCGACTGCGCCGTGCGCGGCGGATCCATGGGGACACCGTCCGCCCACCGATCCACTGGCAGGATCTCGCCGACCTCCGGCAAACTGTCCCGCGTTCTTGTACGATCCGGCTGGGGAGTTCGTCACCGGAGCTGAGGCCACGCCGTGACGGCTGAGGCACACGAATGGCAAGGGCGTACAGGCAAAGTGGACTGGATGTGCCGATGGTGGCGGCAGCCCGATCACTATCAGTGGCTGTCTGCATACCTGGCCGTCCGCAACCTCCAACGATTCACCCGTCACATGATGGCGACCATCGTCCTCGTGCTTGGCGTGGTGCCGGTGCTCATGTTGTTCACGCCCGCAGGACCGCAGGCCACTGCTGGCAGGGTGGCCTCGATCGTCATCGCCGTGGGTTGTGTGGTGATGGCGGCACTGTGGTTGGCGAGGTGGCCCAATCGGAGACAATCCGCCGCATTCGTCATCGTGGCCAACGTCTTGATCGCCGCGACCTGCCTAGTCGGCGGCCGACCGGGCACCGGAATCCATGGCGCGACCGTCTTTGCCGCGCTCGCCGGATACGCCGCCTTCTTCCACACCGCCCGGTATCTGGCGTTGACCGTGGCGGCCGCCGTCGGCACCGCGCTCGCCTGCGCCGCGGAGATCGCGAGCGCCGGGGATCTCCCCTTGGCCGCCAGCAAGCTGCTGGTCCTCGGCATCACCATCTTCGCCGTGCCGTTCTGCGTCCAGGTTCTGGTTCGCACCCTGGGCATCGACGCGCTCAATTCGGACATCGACCCCCTTACGGACCTGCCCAATCGACGAGCCTTCAGACGGTCGGTCCGCATCCTTGCCGCCGAGTCGAGCCGAGACGGCGCGGCCCATCTGACCGTGGTGATGGTCGACCTCGACGACTTCAAGCGCATCAACGACACCGCCGGGCACGCGGCGGGCGATCAGACCCTGGTCGTGGTCGGCGGCATCCTGCGGCACATCCGCCGCGGCGACTCCATCGCCGCGCGAATCGGCGGCGAGGAGTTCGTCGTCGCGGTGTCAGGCGATCGCAAGGACGCCATCGGCCTCGCCGAGCGGATCCGCCGCGAGATCGCTCACGCACCCATGAGGGTCACCGCCAGCATTGGCGTAGCCAGCGCGTCGCTCTACCGGGTGCCGTCGCGAGACCTCATCACGCACGTGGACTGCCTGGTGGAATCGGCGGATCGGGCGATGTACCGGGCCAAGCGGTCGGGTGGCAACCGCATCCACGTCGTCGGCCACCCGCAGGAGACCTACGTCGAGAAGCCGATGGCGAGCAGCGCCACGGCCACCAACGGGAACGTTCCCTGGACGACGGCGGAGCGTGCCTTGTCCGGAGCGGACGCCAGGAGCACGGCGGCCGCGGCCAACATCGATCCGACACCCGCGAAGAGCAGCGCAGCGCCGACCCGCGTGCCACCGGAGATCGTGAACGCCACCCCGACGAAGGTGACGACCGCCAAGAAGAGGTTGTAGAAGCCCTGGTTGAAGGCCATCAGCTTGGTGGTCTCCGCTTCCTCGGCCGACGTGCCGAAGGCCGCCCGGGTACGCGGCGCCGTCCACCGGAACGACTCCAGAATCCAGATGTAGACGTGCAGTAGAGCGGCCAGTCCCGCGAAGATCACACCGGCAGTGGTCATGTTTTTCGTTGAATCCGTTCGGTCGGCTAGTCGTAGAGGGGCTGTTGCCCGAGGCCCATCACGCCGCTCGGCGGCGTCATGCCCAGATGCATCCAAGCCTGAGCGGTCGCCACCCTGCCACGCGGGGTCCGCGCAATCATGCCCGCCCGCACCAGAAACGGCTCACACACCTCTTCGACGGTCGTCGCCTCTTCGCCGACGGCGACCGCAAGCGTCGACACCCCGACCGGGCCGCCGCCGAAACTGCGGGTCAACGCCGTGAGCACCGCCCTGTCGAGCCGGTCGAGACCGAGCTCGTCGACGTCGTAGACCGCGAGTGCCGCCTTTGCGACGTCGCGGGTGATGACGCCGTCCGCGCGGACCTCGGCGTAGTCGCGGACCCGGCGCAACAGCCGGTTGGCGATGCGCGGCGTGCCACGCGAGCGCCTGGCGATCTCCGAGGCGGCGTCGGCACCGACACCGATTCCGAGAATCCCCGCCGAGCGCACCAACACCCGTTCGAGTTCGGCGGGTTCGTAGAAGTCCATGTGGGCGGTGAACCCGAAGCGGTCGCGAAGCGGGCCCGTGAGCGCGCCTGATCTGGTGGTGGCGCCGACCAGCGTGAACGGTGCGACCTCGAGCGGAATGGACGTGGCGCCCGGGCCCTTCCCGACGACGACGTCGACGCGGAAGTCCTCCATGGCGAGGTACAGCATCTCCTCGGCAGGTCGGGCGATCCGGTGGATCTCGTCGATGAAGAGGACGTCGTGCTCGACGAGGTTCGACAGCATGGCGGCCAGGTCACCGGCGCGCTCCAGCGCGGGGCCCGAGGTGAGACGTAGCGACGTGCCGAGCTCGGCCGCGATGATCATGGCCAGTGACGTCTTGCCGAGCCCGGGCGGCCCTGACAGCAGGATGTGGTCCGGGGTGCCACCGCGGTTCTTGGCGCCCTCGAGCACCAGCTGCAACTGTTCGCGGACCCGCGGTTGGCCGATGAATTCGTTGAGAGTGCGGGGCCGCAGGCTGGCGTCGACGTCGCCCTCCCCGACCGTCAGCGCGGCGGACACCTCGCGGTCGGTGGTGTCTTCGTGTTCGTCCTCGTCGAAGCGGCCCACGTGCTAATTCTTCCCCAGCATCGACAGCGCGGCACGCAGCGCGCTCGAAGTCGTGACCTCCGGGTCCGCGGCGAGCACCTTGTCGGTGGCGTCCTCGGCCTGCTTGATCGGAAAGCCAAGTCCGACAAGGGCTTCGACGACGAGTCCGCGGATGGCGTGGCCACCGACGGCCGTGGCTCCACCGGCCGTCACCACCGACCCGATCTTGTCCCTCAACTCGAGGACCATGCGCTCGGCGCCCCGCTTGCCGATGCCGGGCACCCTGGTCAGCGCGGTGACGTCACCGTCGGCCAGCGCTTGCCGCAGGGTCTGGGCGTCGTAAACGGCGAGGGTGGCCAGCCCGATCTTCGGGCCGACACCGGAGACGGAGAGCAGGATGGTGAACAGGTCTCGCGATTCGGCGTCGGCGAACCCGTACAGCGTCATCGAATCCTCGCGCACGATCATCGCGGTGATGAGCCGCGCCTCGGTACCGCGTCGCAACGTCGCCAACGTGGTCGGCGTCGTCATCACCTTGTATCCGACGCCGGCCGCTTCGATGACGGCGTGGTCGAGGGCGATGTCGAGGACCTCGCCGCGCACCGAGGCGATCACGTCGCCGCCTTCAGCTTGGCCTTGTACTTGCGGCGCTGTTCGGCAGCCATCGCCTCGGCTTCGGCCATCCTGGCGATCATCGGCGCCCGCCAGCAGTGACAGATGGCGAGCGCCAGCGCGTCGGCGGCGTCGGCCGGCGTCGGCTTGGCTTGCAGCGCAAGGATTCTGGTGACCATCTCGGTGACCTGCGCCTTGTCGGCGCGCCCGTTTCCGGTGACGGCCGCCTTGACCTCGCTTGGCGTGTGGAAGTGAACGTCGATGTCCCGCCTGGCGGCGGCCAAGGCGATGACCCCGCCTGCCTGCGCGGTGCCCATCGCGGTGTTCGCGTTGTTGTTGGCGAAGACCCGCTCGATCGCGAGCACGTCCGGCCGGTGGGTGTCGAGCCAGTGCTCGACGGTGTCGCTGATGGTCAGCAGCCGCTTCTGCAGAGGTTGGTCCGATGGGGTGCGGACGACGTCGACGTCCAATGCGATCACCTGGCGACCGCGGCCGCTCTCGATGACCGAGAGCCCGCATCGCGTCAGCCCAGGGTCGACACCCATCACCCGCACTGCGACTCCCTTGCGACGAATGCCGCCCGTGGCCCGAACAGCTGTTCGATACCTTAGTGGTCCGCGCCGACGTTGACGGTTAGGGACACGCCCGCGACGGAGATCGGCGGGTTCCTCGCTCGGGCTAGCTTGGAGAGGTGACCGTTCTCGACTCCCCCATCCCCCGCTTCCATCTGGCCGTCCCCGTCGACGACCTCGACGCAGCCCGCCACTTCTACGGCACCGTGCTGCAACTCGATCAGGGCCGCAGCGCGGAATCCTGGGTCGACTGGAATCTGCACGGCCACCAGCTCGTCACCCATTTGGCTCCCGCCGGACCAGCCGGCGCGCACAATCCGGTCGACGGCCACGACGTGCCGGTCCCCCATTTCGGGCTGCTGCTGTCGGTCGCCGAGTTTCACCGGCTCGCCGAACGGCTAAGGACCAATGACACCGAGTTCGTCATCGAGCCGTACCTGCGCTTCGAGGGCAAACCCGGCGAACAGTGGACGATGTTTCTGCGCGACCCGGCGGGAAACGCGTTGGAATTCAAGGCATTCGCCGACGATTCACAGGTCTTTGCGACGGAGGGAACCAACTGATGCGCGTAGTCATTGCCGGCGGACACGGCAAGATCGCCCTGATCCTCGAACGTCTGCTCGCCGAGCGCGGCGACTCGGCGGTCGGCCTGATCCGCAATCCCAAGCAGGCCGGTGACCTCGAATCCGTTGGCGCGGAGGCGGTCGTCGTCGACCTGGAGAACGCCACCGTCGACGAGGTCGCCGGTCATCTTCGCGGGGCGGACGCCGTGGTGTTCGCCGCGGGCGCGGGCCCGGGCAGCGGAGTCGACCGCAAGACCACGGTCGACCGTGACGCCGCCATCCTGCTGGCCGACGCCGCCGAGGCAGCCGGAGTCGGCCGCTATCTGATGGTGTCCGCCATGGGGGCCGACGAACCGGCCGCCGGTGATGATCCGGTCTTCACCGCGTATCTCGCAGCCAAGGCGGCCGCCGACGACGCGGTCCGCGGACGTTCCGGGCTCAACACCACCATCGTCCGGCCCGGCGGCCTCACCGACGACCCGGCAACGGATCGCGTGCGCATCGCAGAGTCGACGGGACGCGGAACCATCCCGCGCGCCGACGTCGCGGCGATGCTGGTGGCGCTGCTCGACGCACCCGCGACCGGCGGAGTGACGTTCGAACTGATCTCCGGCGACATGTCGATCGCGGAAGCCATCACCGTCCTGACGCCCTAGCGGTCAGTCCTCGTCGAGCTGGGCGGCGACCTCGTCGGAGATTTCGACGTTGGTCCAGACGTCCTGCACGTCGTCGCTGTCCTCGAGGGCGTCCACCAGCTTGAGCACCTTGCGGGCGCCCTCGACGTCGACCGGCACCGACACCGAGGGCTGGAAGCTCGCGTCGGCGGAGTCGTATTCGATGCCGGCGTCCTGCAGCGCCGTGCGGACGGCCACCAGGTCGGTGGGCTCGGAGACGATCTCGAAGGTGTCGCCGTTGTCGACGACGTCCTCAGCGCCCGCGTCGAGAACCGCCGTCAAGACGTCGTCCTCGGACAGGCCGTTCTTCTCCAACGTCACGACACCCTTGCGGGTGAACAGGTACGACACCGATCCGGGGTCGGCCATGTTGCCGCCGTTGCGGGTCATCGCAATGCGCACCTCGCTGGCCGCGCGGTTCTTGTTGTCGGTGAGACATTCGATCAGCACGGCCACACCGTTTGGCCCGTAGCCCTCGTAGGTGATGGGCTGCCAGTCGGCGCCACCCGCCTCTTCACCACCGCCGCGCTTG
This sequence comes from Mycobacterium sp. Root135, assembly GCF_001426545.1. GTDB lineage: Bacteria > Actinomycetota > Actinomycetes > Mycobacteriales > Mycobacteriaceae > Mycobacterium. Next base: position 885,565 of record NZ_LMEZ01000001.1, read on the forward strand.
CGGGCCCGCTCGATGTTGTCGTTGGGGACCGACGTCTTCTTCGCCTTCGCAATGGCGTCGAACAGCGTCGGGTTGCCCGACGGGTCACCGCCACCGGTCCGGGCTGCCACTTCGATGTTCTTGATCAGCCGCGCAAACTCCTTGCCGCGGCGCGCATCTTTGACAGCCTTCTGGTGCTTGGTGGTGGCCCACTTGGAATGGCCGCTCATGCAGGTACTGCTCGCTTTCGAATGTCTCGGCTCAACGGAGAAGTCTGATCGTCGAGTCTACGTGGACGTTGGGGGCTCCCGGGATGGCCTCGCCTGGTTGCGATCGACGCGCACACGGGTCAGACATTTCCGGGGTTTCATACACAGTGGGTGATTCATCCACAGATCGGCCCTGAGCTGCTGCTTTCTGCCAATATGCGTCAAGGATCAGCCTAAAGTCGAAAGTATGTTCGACTCATTGGTCACCGCTACGACCGGCGCATCCGGCGCTACGGCCGTCGATGCGTGGACCCGAGTCGAAAACGCCGCCTGTGCCCGCCGGTTGGCCGCGATGCTCACCATCCTCGATCGCGCCTACGCCGCATCCGACTCCGCCAGCCGAGACCAGTGGTGCCTCGACAACTGGGATGCGGTCATCGCCGAGATCGGCGCCACCCAACGCACGTCCAAGGGCACCACCGAAGGCTTCCTGCTCACGGCCCTCGCGCTGCGCGACCGCTTCCCTCAGGTCGCCGCCGTGTTCGCCGACGGGCTGATTACCTACGCCATGGCCCGGCTAATCATCACCCGCGGGGCTCTCATCCGCGACGCCGGCGCCCTGCACACCGTCGACGCCGCCATCGCCACTGCCCTGCGGTCGGGGCAAGCGATGTCGCTGCACGAGGCCGCCCGGACCCTCGATTCGCTGATCGCCCAGCACGACCCGCACGCCGAACGCCGCACCCGCACCAAGGCCCGCGACCGATCCGTCGACGTCGTGGTCGACGACGCCAGCGGACTGGCCCAGGTGTTCGCGACCCTCTTCGCCCACGACGCACATGCCTTCGACGCACATGCCTTCGACGCCCGCATCGACGCACTCGCTCGCACCGTCTGCCGCGACGACCCTCGCACCCTCGACCAACGCCGCGCCGATGCCATCGGCGCTCTCACCCATGGCAACGACCGACTGGCCTGCCTCTGCGGGGCCGAGGACTGTCCCGCCGCCAAGAATCCACCCTCGACGGGGGTGGTGGTCTACGTCGTCGCCCACGCCGACACGGTCAGTCCGCCAGCCACCGAGTCGGACCCCGCGCCCGCACCAGACTCCCCCACCGACTGGGCCGACGATGCCCCGGAACTCAACGAGGACACCGAGCCCACCGAAACCCCCACCCCCGCAACAGAAAGCGAAGCACTCGACGGCGAACCCCCGGCACTGTTCACCAAGCCGCTGCGGGAGCTCACCCTGACCGAGTCGCTCACCCCCGCCCCGGGATTCTTCGCCGGTATCCGACCCGCAGCGATGATGGGCGGGCAACTCCTACCCGGGTCGATCGCGTGCCGCGCCGCCGTTGGAGCCACCCTGATCCCGATCGTGCACCCCGGACTGGTCCCACCCGAACCGCACTACCGACCGTCGAAGAAGCTGGCCGCCTTCGTCCGCAGCCGCGACCAAACGTGCCGCTTCCCGGGCTGCCACGAACCCGCTGCCAATTGCGATTTGGACCATTCGATTCCGTGGCCATGCGGGGCGACCCAAGCCTCGAATCTGAAATGTCTATGCCGCCGACACCATCTTCTCAAAACGTTCTGGGGTGGTGAGAACGGTTGGCGCGACAGCCAACTCGACGACGGCACGATCATCTGGACCGCGCCTGACGGCCGAACGCACACCACCGCGCCGGGCAGCCGACTGCTGTTCCCAGAACTCTGCGCACCCACCGGACCGGCGGTCACGGCCGGCACACCCGCCGCCCACACCGCAGGACTGACCATGCCGCGGCGCAAGACAACCCGCGCCCACGACCGCGCCCGTCGCATTCACGCCGAACGCACACTCAACGAAGAGGAGGCCGGACTATGAGAGGGAGTCGACGAAGAGGCGGTGCACGCGACGGTCGCCCGTCATCTCCGGGTGGAACGCCGTCGCGAGGGTTCTGCCCTGACGCACCGCGACCGGATGTCCGCCGGCGCGCGCCAACACCTCGACCGACGGCCCGACCCGTTCGACCCAGGGCGCCCTGATGAACACCGCGTGCATCGACCCGTCGAGACCGTCGAACGCGACGTCCTCCTCGAAGGAGTCGACTTGGCGTCCAAAGGCGTTGCGCCGCACCGTCATGTCGATCCCACCGAGCGGCAGCGCCTCGCGACCCGGCACACCGGCGTCGGCGATCTCGCTGGCCAGCAGGATCATCCCGGCACACGACCCGTACGCGGGCATGCCGTCGGCCAACCGGGCCCGCAGCGGCTCCAACAACTCGAAGTCGCGCAGCAACTTGCTCATCGCCGTCGACTCGCCACCAGGAATCACCAATGCGTCGACGGAATCCAACTCGGCAAGCCGCCGCACGGTAATCGCGTCGGCGCCCGCTTCGGACAACGCGGCCAGATGCTCCCTGGTGTCGCCCTGGAGGGCGAGGACACCGACGCGCACCGTCACGTGGCCGGCGGGGTGAAGTCGCGAACGTAGCGGGTCAACCCCTCCTGCATCACCGACGCGACCATCTCGCCGTACCGGTTGTACAGCTTCCCCTCCGTCAACGAACGGCCACCACAGGCCGACGGCGAGGACTGGTCGTAGAGGAGCCACTCGTCAGCCCGGAACTGACGCATGAACCACATGGCGTGATCCAGGGAGGCCACCATGAGGTGCTTGCGCTCCTCGGGATGGTTGACCTGGGCCGAACCGAGCAACGTCAGGTCGCTCAGGTACGCGAGCGCACAGATGTGCAGCACCGGGTCGTCTGGCAGCGGGTCGCGGTGCCGAAACCACACCTGCTGCTGCGAGGCCTTGCCCGGCAGGAAGTTCATCTGGTCGCGCGGCACGATCCGCACGTCCCACTCGTCGAACTGCCGGAAGCTGGCGTCGTCGAACACGCGACTCGCCGACTTGAAGTCCGGGATGTCGTCCGGCGGCGGTGCCGTCGGCATGGCGTCCTGGTGCTCGATGCCGCTCTGATCGGACTGGAAAGACGCCGACATCGAGAAAATGGTCTCGCCGTGCTGGATGGCGCTCACCCGGCGGGTGCAGAACGATCCGCCGTCACGGATGCGCTCGACGCTGTACACCGTGGGCGTGCGTGCGTCGCCGCCCTTGAGGAAGTAACCATGCAGCGAGTGCACCTGAAACTTCGGGTCGACGGTGCGCACCGCCGACACCAGCGACTGACCGGCGACGTGGCCGCCGAAAGTGCGCTGCAGGAACCCGGATTCGGGGCTGAACACGCCGCCGCGATAGATGTTGACCTCGATCTGCTCCAGGTCGAGGATCTCTTCGATCGACATGGGGCGTGTATTACCAGCCGCGCTCGGCGAGCCGATGAGGCTGCGCGATGTCCTCCACGTTGATTCCGACCATCGCCTCGCCCAATCCGCGCGACACCTTGGCCAGCACGTCCGGGTCGTCGAAGAAGGTGGTGGCCTTCACGATCGCCGCGCCGCGCTCCTCGGGGTTGCCCGACTTGAAGATGCCCGATCCGACGAAGACGCCCTCGGCACCCAGCTGCATCATCATCGCGGCGTCGGCCGGGGTGGCGATGCCACCGGCGGTGAACAGCGTCACGGGCAGCTTGCCCGCCCGCGCCACCTCGACCACCAGGTCATACGGCGCCTGCAACTCCTTGGCCGCGACGTACAGCTCGTCCTCCGACAAGGAGGTCAACCGGCGGATCTCGCCGCCGATCTTGCGCATGTGTGTGGTGGCGTTGGAGACGTCACCGGTGCCCGCCTCGCCCTTGGAGCGAATCATGGCCGCGCCCTCGCTGATGCGACGGAGCGCTTCACCGAGGTTGGTCGCACCGCACACGAACGGCACGGTGAACTTCCACTTGTCGATGTGGTTGGTGTAGTCCGCCGGTGTGAGCACTTCGGATTCGTCGACGTAGTCCACCCCGAGGCTCTGCAGGATCTGCGCCTCAACGAAATGCCCGATGCGCGCCTTCGCCATGACCGGAATGGTCACCGCCGCGATGATGCCCTCGATCATGTCGGGGTCGCTCATCCGCGACACGCCGCCCTGAGCGCGGATGTCGGCGGGCACGCGCTCGAGCGCCATCACCGCGACGGCGCCCGCGGCCTCGGCGATGCGGGCCTGCTCGGGGGTGACGACGTCCATGATGACGCCGCCCTTGAGCATTTCGGCCATGCCGCGCTTCACGCGAGCGGTGCCTGTCAACGGTGTTTCAAGGGAATCCACGTCAATCTCCTCCAAATAAGTACGAAAACAGTCTAGTGGCCGGGCCAAATCGCCTTGATCCGCAGTTGGCTTCGGCCGTCATCTGATCGATTGCAGCTGTCTCGCCGGCCCGGTCGACCCCGGAGCGGCCATGGCGTTGGCCTCGGCGAGCAACTCTCCGAGCTGTAGCGGATACACCGTCTCCCCACCGTCGACGAGCTCGGCGATGGTGTCCTCGTCGCACCAGCGGTGCCCGTGGATGGTCCGGGTCTCCAGCGGCGTGAAATCCGAGGTCGACGGTTCGAACCTCAGGGTGCGGTAGACGAAGAACATCTCCTCGCTGCGGATCACCGAACCGTTGAAGTCGAAGACGGCGTCGCGCTTCCACACCGGCCCGATCAGGTCGGCCTTGCTGACGCGCAGCCCCGTCTCCTCGGCAAGTTCGCGAACGGCCGCGTCGGGAAGTGACTCCCCTGGCTCGACGCCACCGCCCACGGTGAACCACCAGCGTGGCGCCGATTCGGTGGCCGGGTCGGAGCCGCAGAACAGCAGGACGTAGCCCAACTCGTCGAGCAGCACGATGCGGGCCGACGTGCGCTGGTAGACCTGCTGGCCGAAGGAGCGCTGGGCGGCGCGTTCGGCGATCTCGAAATAGGTTGGCATCGGGGCGGTTCCGCCGAGGTGCAGCCATCGCACCAGGGCGCGTTCGCGCAGAGCAAGGGTGTCGCGGACGGCGTCGTTGTGAAAGCGCCGCCCGAGCAGCACGCGCGCCTCGGCGTCGGCCATCTCCGCGACCAGCGCCACCGGCAGCGACGCCGGGTCGACGGCAGCCAACGCCGTCGACAGTTCGTTCTCGGCGGCCTCCCTGGCGTTGCGCGGCGCCCGCTCGGCGGCGTCGGCCAGTGCGGCCAGCTGCCTGCCTGCGGGGCCGTTGCCGTAGGCGTCGGTCGCCACCGCGCGGGCGACGACGGCGCGGCGGGCCAGGATGCCGTCGAGCGCCTGCCACGACAGGTCGTACCGCACGTGCAGTCGGTCCAGCCGGTGGGCGGTCTGGAACGCCCAGATGCCGCCGACCAGCAGCACCGCTGCCAGCAGGGCGAGGGCGACGACGACCAGCCAGGTGATCACGCCATGTCCTTCGCCTCTTCACGTTCGGCGGCCTTCGCGCTGGCCCTGGCGGCCCGGCGGCCCGGCGGCTTGCGGCTGACGGTCGAGTCCCCGTTGCCCGTCGTGCCTTCGACGCGCACCTTCACACCGGCTCCCGCCACTGTTTCGTAGACCCGCAGGATTTCCTGCGCGACGACCGACCAGTCGTAGCGTCGCACTGCCCTGCTTCCGGCCTCCACGTATTGCCGGCGCGCGGCGTCGTCGCCGAGGACGTCGACGAGCGCTGCGGCCAGTGCCTCGGAGTCCTCGACGGGGACCAGCCGTCCGGCCGCGCCGTCGTCGAGCACCCGCCGGAACGCGTCGAGGTCGCTGGCCACCACGGCCGTGCCTGCGGCCATCGCCTCGACCAGCACGATGCCGAAGCTCTCTCCGCCGGTGTTGGGCGCGCAGTACACGTCGGCGCTGCGCATCGCCGACGCCTTTCCGGCGTCGTCGACGAGCCCCAGGAAGCGCAGGTGCCCGGCCAGGTCGCCGGCCTCCTCGGCCAGCTCCTCCTCGTCGCCGCGGCCCACGACGAGGACTTCGAGGTCGGGGAACGACTCGACCAGGGCGGGCAACGCCCCGAGCAGGACGGCCATCCCCTTGCGCGGTTCGTCGAAGCGTCCGAGGAACAGCACCGACCGACCCGGCCGGGGGTAACCGTCCAGGACGGGGGCCGAGGCGAACGACTCGACGTCGACGCCGTTGGGGATTTCGACGGCGTCGGAGCCGAGCGCTTCCATCTGCCAGCGCCTGGCGAGGTCGGACACCGCGATGCGGCCGACGATCTTCTCGTGCCAGGGCCGCAGGATGCCCTGAAACACGCTGAGCGTCAACGACTTCGTGGTCGACGTGTGGAACGTGGCGACGATCGGGCCCTCGGCGATCATCAGCGCCAGCATGGAAAGGCTCGGTGCGTTCGGCTCGTGAATGTGCAGCACGTCGAAGTCACCGTCGACGAGCCACCTCTTCACCATGCGATGGGTGGCGGGGCCGAACCGTAGCCGCGCGACCGATCCGTTGTACGGAATGGGGATCGCCTTGCCACCGGAGACGACGTAGTCGGGCAGCTTTGCCCCCGGTGACGACGGTGCCAGGACGCTCACGTGATGTCCGTATCCGCGCATCACCTCGGCGAGCTGCAGCACGTGCGCTTGCACGCCGCCCGGCACGTCGAACGAGTACGGGCACACCATTCCGATCCGCATGGCTACTGACCGCCGCCGGATTGCTGGAGCCGGGCCCGGCGCTCCTTCGACAAGTCGGCGATCCACTGCGGCTGCAGCATGTGCCAGTCGGCGGGGTGGGCGGCGATGTTGGCGCCGAACTGGTCGGCCAAGGTCTGCGTCACCGCCGTGACGTCACCCGAGGAGGTGTCCAGCGGTGCGCTGATCGCGGTGACCGTCACGTCGGGTTCGTAGTACGAGTGCACGGGCAGCAGCGCGGCACCGGTCGCCATCGCCAGCTTGGCGGGTCCCGCAGGCAACCTCGTCGGTTCCCCGAAGAGGTCGACGCCTACGCCGGACTTGGTCAGGTCGCGGTCGGACATCAAGCACACCAGCCCGTTTCCGCGCAGCCGCTCGGCCAAGACCTCGAAGGGTGGCCGGGCGCCGCCGGTCAGCGGCAGGACCTCGAACCCGAGGCTTTCCCGGTAGTCCAGGAACCGCTTGTAGAGCGACTCGGGTTTGAGGCGCTCGGCCACTGTCGCGAACCGGCCGTGGGTGTTGGTCAGCCACACCCCGGCCATGTCCCAGTTGCCGCTGTGCGGCAGCGCCAAGATCGCGCCGCGGCCCGCGTCGAGCGCCGCGGCGACGTGCTCACCGCCGACGGCTGCCTCGTCGAGCTCGTGGGCCAGCACCCGGTGATCCATCGACGGCAGCCGGAACGCCTCCCGCCAATAGCGGGCGTAGGACGCCAACGACGCGCGGATCAGGTCGTCCGGCACGTCGGCCGGTGCGACTCCGACGACCCTGGCGAGGTTCTTGCGCAGCTGTTCGGGGCCGCCGCCACGTGCGGCGTACAGCGCCCCGGCCTGGAAGGCGTTGCGGGCGGCGAACTCCGGCATCGCGCGCACCAGCCGCCAGCCGGCGGCGTAGCCGAGGTCCGACAGCTGGTCCCCGATCACCGCTCGCTCGGCTCTTCGGAGTCGTTCGGCGGCGGCGTGGCCCGCATCGGTTCCGTCGCGCCTGGAGAGGTGCGCACGGAGTGCAGCCGTTGTCCCAGCGTGACGATGCTGGCGACGGCCAGGGCCCACATGGCGACCTCGAGGAGCCACGGGACGTGCAGGAACGACACCCCGGACAGACCCGCACCGAGCAGCACGATGATGAGCCGCTCGGGTCGTTCGATGAATCCGCCGTCGCCCTTGAGACCGTTGGCCTCGGCCCTGGCCTTGACGTAGGAGATCACCTGCGAGGTGACCAGCGAGATCATCGTCGCCACCGCTAGTGACGTGCTGTGGATTCCAAAGGTGGCCCACCACAACAGACCACAGAAGACGGCGCCGTCGCTGACCCGGTCACACGTCGCGTCGAGAACGCCTCCGAACGCGGTGCTGAACCCGCGCTCACGCGCCATCGCACCGTCGAGCATGTCGGCGAGGACGAAGACGAAGACCGCGAACGCACCCCACCACAACTGCCCGATCGGGAACAGCGTCAGTGCCGCGATCACGGTCCCGGCTGTCCCGATGATCGTGATGCTGTCGGGGGTCAAACCCATGCGCAGCGACGCCTTGGCCACCGGGCGGCTCAGCTTGGCGTACGCCGCCCTGGTCAAGAGGTAGAAGTCGCTCACGACTGCGCCGCCCACTCGTCTGCCAGCAGCTGGCGGGTGTCGCGGAGCAACTGCGGGATGATCTTCGAGTCGCCGATGATCGTGATGAAGTTGGCGTCCCCACCCCACCGCGGCACGACGTGCATGTGCAAATGCTCGGCGAGGCTACCGCCCGCCGAGTGTCCGAGGTTGAGGCCGACGTTGAAGCCGTGCGGCCGGGAGACGGTCTTCATGACCCGAATCGCCTTCTGGGTGAACGCCATCAGCTCGGCGCTCTCCGCATCGGTGAGGTCTTCGAGTTCGGAGACCCTGCGGTACGGCACCACCATCAGGTGGCCGGGGTTGTACGGGTACAGGTTCAGCACCGCGTAGACGAGTTCGCCGCGTGCCACCACCAGACCGTCCTCGTCCGACATCGCGGGGATGTCGGTGAACGGTTCCGACGACCCGGCCGATCCAGCCAAACCGCCGGACGTCTTCGCCTCGGCGATGTAGTTCATCCGGTGCGGCGTCCACAGCCGCTGAAGGTGGTCGGGATCGCCGACCCCGCGGTCGGTGATCGTGTTCTCCGGGTCCCCTGTCACACCGTGACCAGTTCCGCTGTCGGAGCAGCATTCTCGCGTCGGGCGATCCAGTCGACGATGGCGTCGACCGCCACGTCGCGCGGAACGCCGTTGATCTGGGTGCGGTCGCCGAACCGGAAGCTCACCGCACCCGCTTCGACGTCGCGTTCGCCCGCGAGCAGCATGAACGGCACCTTCTGGTTGGTCTGGTTGACGATCTTCTTCGCCATCCGGTCGTCGCTGGCGTCCACCTCGACCCGGACACCCCTTGCCTTCAGTTGGGCGGCAACGTCTTCCAGGTACGGCACGAAGGCGTCCGCGACGGGGATGCCGACCACCTGGACCGGTGCCAGCCAGGCCGGGAAGGCGCCGGCGTAGTGCTCGGTCAACACCCCGAAGAACCGTTCGATCGACCCGAAGAGTGCGCGGTGGATCAGCACCGGCCGCTGCCTGCTGCCGTCGGCCGCGGTGTATTCCAGCTCGAAGCGCTCCGGCATGTTGAAGTCCAACTGGATGGTGGACATCTGCCAGGTCCGTCCGAGGGCGTCCTTGACCTGGACCGAGATCTTCGGACCGTAGAACGCCGCGCCGCCCGGGTCGGGCACCAGGTCCAACCCGGATGCCTCGGCGACCTCCCGGAGCGTCTCGGTGGCCTCTTCCCAGTCGTCGTCGGAGCCGACGTACTTGTCGGGGTCCTTGGTGGACAACTCAAGGTAGTAGTCGTCGAGACCGTAGTCGGCGAGCAGGTCAAGAACGAAGCGCAGCAAGGAACTGAGCTCGTCGCGCATCTGCTCGCGGGTGGTGTAGATGTGGGAGTCGTCCTGGGTCATGCCGCGCACCCGGGTCAGGCCGTGCACGACACCGGACTTCTCGTAGCGGTACACCGAGCCGAACTCGAAGAGCCGCAACGGAAGTTCGCGGTAGGAGCGTCCGCGTGCCCGGTAGATCAGGTGGTGCATCGGGCAGTTCATCGGCTTGAGGTAGTAGTTCTGGCCGGGCTTGCGCACCGTGCCGTCCTCGTTGAGTTCCTCGTCGACGTGCATCGGAGGGAACATGCCGTCGGCGTACCACTCGAGGTGGCCCGAGGTGATGTAGAGGTGCTCCTTGGTGATGTGCGGGGTGTTGACGAACTCGTAGCCCGCCTGCTCGTGCTTGCGACGCGAGTAGTCCTCGAGCTCACGCCGAATGATGCCGCCCTTGGGGTGGAAGACCGGCAGCCCGGAGCCCAGCTCGTCGGGGAAGCTGAACAGATCCAGTTCGACGCCGAGCTTGCGGTGATCGCGGAGCAGCGCCTGCTCGATCAGCTCGAGGTGCGCATCCAGCGCCTCCTGCGATTCCCATGCGGTGCCGTAGATGCGCTGCAGGCTGGCATTGGCCTGGTTGCCCCGCCAGTAGGCGGCCGAGCTGCGGGTGAGCTTGAACGCGGGGATGTACTTGGTGGTCGGGATGTGCGGACCGCGGCATAGGTCGCCCCAGATGCGTTCCCTGGTGCGAGGATTCAGGTTGTCGTAGGCGGTGAGCTCGGTGCCGCCCACTTCCATGACGTCCGGGTCGCCGGACTTGTCGTCGATCAGTTCGAGCTTGTACGGCTCGTCGGCGAGGTCCTCACGGGCCTCGTCCTTCGACGAGTACACGCGGCGGTCGAACAGTTGGCCGTCCTTGACGATCTTCTGCATGCGCTTCTCCAGCGCGGCAAGATCCTCCGGGGTAAAGGCCCGGGGCACCTCGAAGTCGTAGTAGAAGCCGTCGGTGATGGGCGGGCCGATGCCCAACTTCGCCTCGGGAAACAGGCCCTGGACCGCCTGGGCGAGGACGTGTGCCGCCGAGTGCCGGATGACGCTGCGTCCGTCCTCGGTGTTGGCGGCGACCGGGGTCACCTCTGCGTCGACGTCGGGTGTCCACGAGAGATCTCGCAGCTGGCCGTCGGCGTCACGGACGACGACGATCGCGTCGGAGGCTCCTCGGCTGGGCAGCCCGGCGTCACGTACCGCCGCGCCGGCCGTGGTCCCGGCAGCGACCCGGATCGGGGCTGCTGGGGCAATGCTGGCGACGGCGGTCATCAGTGGGTCTCCTCGTAAGCGGGTACGGCGCGTTGGACGCGACCATGGTATCGGGGTGGGTGTGGGGGTGAACGCTCAAGACCCCAGGCCGACGGGACTCTTCAGCCACGGCTGCTCGACACCGAACAGCCCGGCGACGAAGCTGAGGGCCCCGAACAACCACAGCGTGGCGATCACGACCGCCGCGGTGAGGACGAAACCGAGCACCTGCACCCACAGGCCCTGGGCCTTGAACCAGTCCATCACCCGGTCGTATCGCTCCTTGGTGTAGCGCAGGAGTCGATGGGCCCATTCGAATTCGCTCGCCAGGATGCCGAGTCCGAGGAAGACGATTGCCCATCCCGGCCCCGGGTAAGGGATCGCGACGATGCCAAGGCCCAACACCGCCAGGCCCACCACGCCGACCACGATTCGGTAGGTGAGGTCGTAGGCGGGTCGCTCGCGAAGCCCGTCTCGCCAACTCGCCCAGCGGCGCTTGGCGTCGTTGAACGTGCTCATGGTTGTCCTGGCAGCAGCGTCAGGAACAGGGCCTCGGCTTCGCACAGCACGGTGTCGCCGTCCAGGAGGCGGCCGGTGAGGAAGATCTTCCGCCCGTCGATCCGGTCGATTCCGGCGTCCACTCGTAACTCCTTCTCCACCGGCACGATCTTGCGGTAGTCGACGTGCAGGAATGCGGTGCGTTGCCGCGGGCTCTCGCTGAGCTTGAACGCGGTGTAGCCAAGCAGCGAGTCGAACAGCAGTGCCAGCGCACCACCGTGGACCGCCCCGTTGCGGCCCAGATGGAACCGGCGGAAACGCGCCGTCCCGCCGACCCTGTTGTCGTCGGTGACCCTCAGGTTCACCGGCACCTGCATGATGTTGCCCCGGTTGGGGAGGTCCATCCGCCGCCCCGACGGCGACCGCCACTCGTCGGCGTCGTACGGCGCCAGCAGCGCGTTGACGTTCTCGATCAGGTCAGCCGCCTGCGTCACGACGTCGTCGGGAGCGTCGGCTCCACGGGTCAGATCCTGGAGCGTGCGGACGGCCTCGACGAACCGACCGTAGTCGGGGCCGCCGCTGGTGGTCGGCACCGGCGGGTTGAACCCGCCGCCGGACTTCAGGTCTTGGGGGTCGGGGGCCACCCGCTCACCGTATTGCCTGCGTGGTGGCCGGGGCGTACCCGGTTCCTACTGCTCGGGCTTGCTGAGCGCGGCGAACTCCTCGTCGGTGAGCGTGACCTCGGCGGCCGACACGTTCTCGTCGAGGTGCGCGACGCGGGACGTGCCGGGGATCGGGATCATGACGGGCGACCGCTTCAGCAGCCACGCCACGGCCAGCTGAGAGGGCTTGATGCGGTGTTCGGAGGCGATGCGCTGCAGCGGGCCACCGTCGGCGACCAGCGGCCCGGAGCCCAGCGGCGCCCACGGGATGAAGGCGATGTTCTGCGCTTCACAGGCTTCCAAGAGTGGGTCGGCGCCGCGCTCGGCCATGTTGTAGCGGTTCTGCACCGAAGCGATCGGAGTGACCTTCTGCGCCGCCGCCAGCTGGTAGACGGTGATCTCGGACAGCCCGATGTGCCGGATCTTGCCCTCCTTCTGCAGCGCGGCGAGCTCACCCACCTGATCCTCGGCGGGGAACTTGGAGTCGATGCGGTGCAGCTGGAAGAGGTCGATGCGGTCGGTGCCGAGCCGGCGCAGGCTCATCTCCACTTCCTGGCGCAGATACGCGGGGAAGCCGAGCGGCGTCCACTCGTTCTCGCCGGTCCGCAGCAGCCCGGCCTTGGTGGCGACGACCAGGTCGTCGCGATAGGGATGCAGCGCTTCGCGGATGAGTTCCTCGGCCACGTACGGGCCGTAGGAGTTGGCGGTGTCGAAGAAGTCGATGCCGAGTTCGACGGCGCGGCGCAGGACGCGGATGGCTTCGGCACGGTCGTCGGGCGGGCCCCAGATGCCGTTGCCGGTCAGACGCATGGTGCCAAATCCCAACCGATGGACGGTGAGATCGCCACCGATGGTGAACGTTCCAGATGCTTGAGCGACGGGTTGCGTGGTCACGTGATCGACGGTACCGCTGAAATGGCATGGTGGGTTGGTGAAATCGAGCGACCTCGCGGGACTCCCGTTCACCTACCCGGAGGTCGGCGCCACGGCTGGCCCGCCGCCTGCCGGGTACCGGCATCTGAGCGCCTCGGCGGTGATCGGCCATGGGCGGACGAGATTCGAGGAGGCCGCCGCGGAGGTGATGCGGTGGGGCATGCTCCGCGGTGCCGGGCTGCGGGTGGACGCGACGACGGAGGTGGCCGCCGTCGGGTCGGAGGTCGTCGTCGGGCTCGGCCCGGTGCGGGCGCCGTGTCGGGTGGTCCACGTCGTCGACGAACCCAATCGCCGCGGCTTCGCGTACGGCACGCTGCCGGGGCACGCCGAGACCGGGGAAGAACTGTTCGCCGTCCGGTACGACCCCGGCGACGAGACGGTCCACGCCGAGATCAGCGCGTTCTCCCGGCACGGCACCTGGTGGAGCAAACTCGCCGGGCCGTTCACCTCGCTGATGCAGCGGGTGGTGAGCGGGCGGTATCTTCGGGCGCTGTGAGCCAAGGGAGGGTGAACGAATCGTGAAGGTGCACCACCTCAACTGCGGGACGATGGACTCCCCCGGCGCACCGACGATCTGCCACGTGTTGTTGCTCGAGACGGACAACGGCCTGGTCCTCGTCGACTCGGGATTTGGCCTGCGCGACTGTGCGGATCCGCGTCGCCTCGGCCCGTCGCAGCGGGTGATCCGGCCGCGCTTCGACGTCGCGGAGACGGCAGTCCGCCAGGTGGAGGCACTCGGCTTCAGTCGCACCGACGTCCGCCACGTCGTCGCGACGCACTTCGACGTCGACCACGTGGGCGGCATCTCCGACTTCCCCGACGCCACGATTCACGTCACTGCCGCGGAGGCCCTCGGCGCCATGAGGGAACCGACGCGCAGTGACAGGTTTCGCTTCCGGCCCGCCCAGTGGGCGCACGGACCGCACATCGTGGAGCACGAACCGACCGGCGAGAAGTGGCGCGGCTTCGCCGCAGCCAAGGAACTCGACTCGATCGCGCCGGGCATCGTTCTCGTCTCGCTGCCCGGCCACACGCGTGGGCATGCCTGTGTCGCGGTCGACGCCGGCCACCGCTGGGTGCTCCATTGCGGCGACGCCTTCTACTACGAAGGAACCCTCGACGGCCGGTCCCGCGTCCCGTGGGGGCTGAAGGTCTCCGAGAAGCTCGTCGCCTATGACCGAAAGGCGGTGCACGACAACCACTCCCGCCTCGCAGAGCTGTACGCGCACCGCGATCCCAAGCTGTTGATCGTCTCGGCCCACGACCCGAGGTTGCTCGCCAACGCGATCGCCACCGCCGTTTAGCCGGCGGGTGCGCGATACTGACGGCATGCCTGATCGCAACGTCCTCGGTGGCCCTCTGGACCAGTGCGGTACCGATCCGCTCACCGGGTTCCAGCGTGACGGCTGTTGTTCGTCGGGTCCCGAGGACGTGGGCGTGCACACCATCTGCGCCGTCGTGACCTCCGAGTTCCTCGACCACCAGCGCAGCATCGGCAACGATCTGACCACGCCGATGCCGCAATATCGGTTCCCCGGCCTGGTCCCTGGTGACCGGTGGTGCGTCACCGCCCCGAATTGGCTACGCGCGCAACGGGATGGCTTCGCCGCACCGGTGGTGCTGGCCGCCAGTCATGAACGCACCCTCGACGTGGTGCCGCTCGAGGTGCTGCGTGAGCACGCCGTCGACGTGCCCGACGACCTCGGCGGCCTCTAGCTGTCCGGGGTCGGCGCCGTGACTTCGCATCACCGTGCGCCGATCTCTTCGCCTGCGGAAACTCGAGGCCAACACTGAGCCCGCAGGAATGCCCCGAGCGCGCGGGGGCGTTGTGCTGGTGACCGTGACCGAAAGTGAGAACGTCCGTGCCCGGTAGCTCCGATCGACTTCATCTCGCCGTCGCACTCGACGGGACGGGATGGCATCCCGCGTCCTGGCGGGAGCCCGACGCCCGTCCCGCCGACCTGCTGACGGCCGGCTATTGGACCGACCTGGTCGCCGAGGCCGAACGCGGCCTGCTGGACTTCGTCACCGTCGAGGACGGGATGGCAATGCAGTCCGAGCACCCGCTGCGCGTCGACGACCGAACCGACCGCGTGCGGGGCCGCCTCGACGCCACCCTGATCGCCGCGCGGGTCGCACCCCGCACCCGTCACATCGGGTTGGTGCCGACGGTGATCGCCACCCATACCGAGCCCTTTCACGCGTCGAAGGCCGTCGCGACCCTCGACTACGTCAGCTCGGGCCGCGCCGGCGTGCGGATCCAGGTGTCGGCGAACCCCGAGGCCGCAGGGCACTTCGGTCGTCGAACCCTTCCCGACCCCGACTTGCTCAGCGAGGCAGTCGATTACGTCGAGGTTCTCCGCCGGCTGTGGGACAGCTGGGAGGACGACGCGGAAATCCGCGACGTGACCACCGGGCGCTTCGTCGACCGCACCAAACTGCATTACGTCGACTTCGAGGGACCATGGTTCTCGGTGAAGGGCCCGTCGATCACCCCGAGGCCGCCACAGGGGCAGCCGATCGTCGCCGCGCTCGGTCACGTCGACGCGGCGTACCGACTCATCGCCTCGAGCGCCGACGTCGGATTCGTCACCCCGCACGACGCCGCGGAGACGACGACGATCGTCGAGACGATTGCCGGGTACCGGGGTGACCGGTCGCCGGTGCGGGTCTTCGCCGACCTCGTGGTGGTCCTCGACGACACGGCCGCGGCGGCACGATCCCGCCGGGACCGGCTCGACGAGGTCGCGGGACGGGCGCTTCGGAGCGACGCCGAAATCTTCACGGGGACGCCGGCAGAGCTGGCCGACCTGCTGGTGCAGTGGCACGACGCGGGGGCCGACGGGTTCCGGTTGCGGCCGGCGTCGCTGCCGCACGACCTGCTCCAGATCACCGACGGGCTGGTCCCGGAACTGCGTGCCAGAGGCCTGTTCCACGCCTCGTATGCCGGCAACAGCCTTCGTGAGTCACTCGGGTTGTCCCGACCCGCCAACCGGTACTCGACCGCCGCCACCTCTTAGGACTTCGCGATGACCAAGCCACTCAAGCAGATTCACCTCGCCGCACACTTCCCCGGCGTGAACAACACCACGGTGTGGAGCGACCCCGCCTCCGGCAGCCACATCGACTTCAGTTCGTTCGTCCACTTCGCCCAGACCGCCGAGCGTGGCAAGTTCGACTTCATGTTCCTTGCCGAGGGGTTGCGCCTGCGCGAGCAGGGCGGCGAGATCTACGACCTGGACGTCGTGGGCCGGCCGGACACGTTCACGGTCTTGGCCGCCCTCGCCGCCGTGACGGACCGCCTCGGGCTGACGGGCACGATCAACTCGACCTTCAACGAGCCGTACGAGGTTGCACGGCAGTTCGCGTCGCTCGACCACCTCTCCGACGGGCGGGCCGCGTGGAACGTCGTCACGTCGTGGGATGCGTTCACCGGAGAGAACTTTCGTCGCGGCGGCTACCTCGCCGAAGACCAGCGATACCAGCGCGCGGAGAGCTTCCTCGCCGCAACCCACACGCTGTTCGACTCCTGGCGCGGTGACGAGGTCGTCGCCGACAAGGACGGCGGCGTCTTCCTCGACGACGCGTCCGCCGGGTCGTTCGCGTACTCCGACGAGCACTTCGACATCAGCGGCCGGTTCAACGTTCCCCGCAGTCCACAGGGCAGGCCGGTCATCTTCCAGGCCGGCGACTCCGACCACGGTCGTGAATTCGCCGCCGCCTCAGCCGATGCCATCTTCTCCCGGCACGGCACCCTGGAGGACGGGCAGGCGTTCTACGCCGACGTCAAGGGCCGGCTCGCCACGTACGGCCGTCGGCACGATCAACTGCTGATCCTGCCCGCGGCGACGTTCGTGCTCGGCGACACCGACGCCGAGGCGGCGGAGCTCGCGCACGAGGTGCGGCTGGCGCAGGTGTCACCGCAGACCGCGATCAAGTTCCTCGAACAGCTGTGGAACCGCGACCTCTCCGATCACGACCCCGACGGTCCGCTGCCCGCGGTGGACCCGCTGGTCGGCGAGAACACGATCGCCCGCGGCAGGGCCAGCGTGCGGATGCACCGCGACCCCGTCGCGACGGCGCACGAATGGCGGGCCAGGGCCGAGGCCGAGGGGCTGACGTCCCGGGAGCTGATCGTGGAGGTCACCGGCCGGCAGAACTTCGTCGGGTCGCCGCAGACCGTCGCCGACCGGATCGACTACCTGGTCCAGGCCGATGCCAGCGACGGTTTCATCCTGGTCCCGCATGTCACACCCGGTGGTCTCGACGCGTTCGTCGACCGGGTGGTGCCGCTGCTGCAGGAGCGCGGGACGTTCCGGTCCGACTACGAGGGCACGACGTTGCGCGAGCACCTCGGGTTGTCGGCACCCGCCAGGATCGAGGACACGGCGTCCGCCGTGTGAGGCGCAGCTTCCCGCGGGCCGCGGTTTACGATCGGAGTTTGCCGGCCTGAAGCAAGGACACCGCGGTGCAGACGAACTCCGAAGCCAGGACGTCACCTCCTCAGCCGGCTGGCACCAACCACACCCCGCCGTTTCGGGCCGCACTGGTGCTCGGCGCGCTCGGGGTGGTCTTCGGTGACATCGGCACCAGCCCGATCTACACCCTGCAGACGTTGTTCGACCCCGCGGACCCGCACCCGGTACCGGTCAGCGTCGACAACGTGTACGGCATTGTCTCCCTGATCTTCTGGTCGGTGATGATCATCGTCACGCTGACCTACATCACCCTGGTGATGCGGGCCGACAACGACGGTGAGGGCGGCATCATGGCGCTCATCACGATGCTCAAGCACGGGGCGGCGTCTCGTGGTCGACGGACCGCGGCGGCACTTGCGGCGCTGGGGTTGTTCGGGGCGTCGCTCTTCTTCGGCGACAGCATGATCACCCCGGCGATCTCGGTGCTCTCGGCAATCGAGGGCATCAAGGTCGTCACCCCGGATCTCCAGGACTGGATCGTGCCGATCACCGCGGTGATCATCGTGTGCCTGTTCATGGTTCAGCGCCACGGCACGGCCAAGGTGGGCCGATTCTTCGGCCCGGTGATGATCCTGTGGTTCGTGTCCATCGGCGCCTTCGGCGTCGCGGGAATCGTCGACCATCCGGAGATCCTGAAGGCGATCTCCCCCACCTATGCGCTGTCGTTCGTGTTCGGGCACTTCCACATTGCGTTCTTCGCGCTGGCGGCGGTCGTCCTCGCCGTCACCGGTGCCGAGGCGCTCTACGCCGACATGGGTCACTTCGGTCGACGGCCGATCACGCTGGCGTGGCTCTTCATCGTCCTGCCCGCGTGCGTGCTCAACTACTTCGGTCAGGGCGCGCTGATCATCGGCGACGAACGCAACATCAGTGCACCGTTCTTCCTGCTGCTCCCCGGGTGGGCGCGGCTGCCGATGGTGTTGCTCGCCACCGCGGCCACCATCATCGCGTCCCAAGCCGTGATCACCGGGGCGTTCTCGGTCGCCTCGCAGGCCGCGAAACTCGGGCTGCTTCCCCGGCTGCGCATCGTGCACACGTCGGCATCGGCCTACGGGCAGGTGTACGTTCCGGCGATCAACTGGATGTTGATGGTGTCGGTGTTGATCCTGGTGTTCGCCTTCGAGAGTTCGGCCAAGCTCGCCTACGCCTACGGAATGGCGGTCATCGGGACCATCACCATCGTCACGCTGTTGTTCTTCTACCTGGCCAGGACGCGGTGGGGTACGCCGCTCTGGATGGTCGTCGTCGGCGGCGGTGCGCTGTTGCTCGTCGACGCGCTGTTCCTGGCCGCCAACCTGACCAAACTGGTGCACGGGGCCTGGCTGCCGCTGCTGATCGCCGTCGCGGCGTGGACGGTCATGATGACGTGGGAGCGTGGGCGCATGCTCGTCACGGCGGCGCGGGAACGGGCCGAGGGCCCCTTGCCGGAATTCATCGCCGGGCTCTCGCACTACGAGCCGCCCCTGTCCCGGGTCCCCGGCACCGCGGTGTTCCTCAACCGCGGGATGGAGACGGCACCGCTGGCGATGCGCGCCAACGTCGAACACAGCCACGTGCGCCACGACCACGTCGTGATCATGACCATCGAGACCGAGCCGGTGCCGCGCATCCCCGAGGACCAACGGACCACCGTCGACCCGCTCGGATCCGGCCAGGACGGAATCGTGCACGTGACGGCACGATTCGGCTACATGGAGCCCTCGGACGTCCCCGCAGCGCTGCGGCTGCTCACCCCGGAGGAGACCGAAGGGCTGATCGACGTGGACACGGCGTCCTACTTCTTGTCCAAGCTGGAACTCGACACCGGACCGGAGCCCACCATGGCGCCGTGGCGCAAGCGGTTGTTCATCGCGACGTCCTACCTCACGGCCGACGCGGCAGACTTCTTCCACCTGCCCCACGACCGGACGGTGGTCATGGGTTCGCGCATCGAATTCTGAGGTCTGTCAGGAGTTCTGCGGAACCGGGGACGGTTGCGTCCGCAGCACCGGAGGGCGCAACCGTTCCGGCAGGGCCCGCAGGATCAAGGCGACCACCGCGACGGCGCCAAGCGCTCCCGCGACGATCAGCGCGACGGGCATCCCAGGGAAGACGTTCTCCAGCAGCATGTAGACGCCGAAGAGGAGGAACAGGGCGGCGGCAGAGATCTGAATCAGCCTCTCGGGCAGGTGCTTTCCCGCGACCGCGCCGACCACGATCGCGAGCCCGTCGGCGGCGACCATGCCGAGGGTCGAGCCGATCCAGACGCCGATCCAGTCGTGATCGGCGGCGAGGGTGATCGTCGCGATCATCGTCTTGTCGCCGAGCTCGGCGAGCACGAAGGCGGACATGACGACGAAGAACGCTGGCGCCGTGGCCTTTTGGGCCCGGGTGGCGTCGGCGTCGGTGAGCTTGTCGCCGCGCAGGGTCCACATGGCGAAGAAGACGAACATCGATCCGGCGATGATGCCGAGCAGATGCGTCGGCAGGGCGGCACCGAGGTAGTGACCGATGGCGACCGACAGGACGTGCACGAGGGTGGTCGCCGCGGTGATCGCGGCCAGCACCACCCACCACTTGTAGCGAAGCGCGAACATCATCGCCATCAGTTGAGACTTGTCGCCCATTTCGGCGACGAAGATGACGGCGAAGCTGAGCAGCAGAGCGGCGAGCACCCATCACTCCTTGATCGGTGGGTGTCGCGGGGGTACGTATTACGTGCCTCCGGCCGACGAACCCAATGGTCACAGCGGCCGAAGGTCTCGCCCACCGGTCGGTGGACCGGTCCTGGCAACCGGGCGGCGCGAGCGCTGCCAGCATGTCGACTGCCAGATTGGGGGCTACTCCCCTTCGTTGCCGCCACGGTACCCGTCGGCCACCTGGCGGCGCAACTCGCTGTGATCGAAAACCCAACGCCCTCAATAAGTTTGGGAACCACGGCCAAAAAAGTTCGGCCACCCGGATCTCGGCGGTCGGCAAAGCCGCAACGGCCGTCACGGCCACGGTTCCGCCGGACTTCGGGAGCGGTCACGCACGTGCTCGGTGGGGCTACTGCGACGGCTGAGACCCATGTGGCGCAGACTGGCACGACGGTCGGCCCGCGCCTGCGCGTCCCGCGGAGCCCCGTCGGCGGCGTGCCCTATCTTGAAGCCCTATCTTGGACCGTCGACGGAAGACAACGAGGAGGACATCAGGTGGACGACGCCGCGGCTGCATCCTTCGCGTCGGCAGCCGAGCTCCTCGACGTCAACCGCGACATCCAGGGTTCGCCGACCATCCGACTGTTGGCGACGCTCAACCTCGGGGTGTACGGCACGTTGATGGAACGCCACCTCAGCGACGGCGTGGTCGGCGAGACCGACCTGGTGGTCCGACTGGAACGCGACCTCGACGAGCTGGGCCGCCCGGGCGGCGAGCAATCCGGCCTCGCCCTGATCAAGTCGTGGGCCAGCCAGGGGTGGCTGCACCGCGTCGCCGACCAGCGCGCGGGCGTCGAACGCAACCTCTGCTACCTGACCCAGGACGCCCGCCGGGCGTTGGACTTCCTCCGCAGCATGCGTCGCAAGGACACCATCGCCACCGGCGGCTCCATCAACGGCATCGCCTCGCGGCTCAAGCAGGTGGCCCTGCGCGTCGGCAACGACCCCGACCGCATGCGGGCCAGCATCGAATCCGAGATCGCCGCGCTGCACGTCGCGCTGGAGGCCCTCGAGCGCGGTGACGACGACGTGGCCCGTCCCGAGCCCGACCTGACCGACGTCTACGACGAAGCCCGCGCCATCGCCCTGCAGATGGAGCGGCTGATCACCGACATCGGCCAGTACGGAACGATGATCGAGCAGGCCACCGCCGCCCTGGACGAGCCCATCGACACCAATCTCGAGTACCGCGACCGGCAGCGCCAGATGTACGCCGACTACCAGGCCGCCTGGGACTCCAAGGGCCGCGACTCGCACCGCGCCTTCCTGCGGATGATCAACGACCCCGATCAGCGCGCGGAATTCGAAGCCGACGTCGCGGCCGTCGCCGAGGCGCTGCCTGCGCTGGACCCGGCCCTGCGCAGGGTGATGGCCAGCTTCTTCGAGTTGGTCGGGCACCAGATCGACGAGGTCGAACGCATCCAGCAGCGCTGCGCGCAACGGGTGAAGAGGTTCACCGCGTTCGGCACCCTCGAACAGAGCCGCGGCGTGGCCCGTCAGCTCAACGAGGCCATCGGCGCCGCGCGCGCCCTGCTGAAGTCCTCCCTGACCGACTCCCGGATCGACCTCGAGTTGCCGTTGGCCCGGCACGCGATCAGCTCGGTGGGTGCGCTGAGCTTCCGCATCGGCGACCTGTCCAACCCGCGACCCGCCCAGACCGCGAGCACCGACGTGGACCTGTCCAGCTTCTCCGCGCTCACCACGCAGGTCGACGCACCCGCCATGTCCGAGCTCATCAACACCGCGATCACAGAAGGCCCACTGTCCTTGCCCGCCGCCGTCGAGATGCTCGACGCCGCGTACCTGGGCCACGTCATCGTGCTCTGGTCCTGGGCACTCAAACAGCCCGACACCGTCGGGGCGTCCGAATCCGTCACGGTCCGCTTCCAGTCCCTGGACGGACGCGACCGTGAAATGGAGGTTCCACACCTGATGTTCACCGAACCGATCTCCAGCCTGCTGGGAGCAGCGTCGTGAGCCCGGACGAACCTGGCGCCCATGACTACGCCGGGTTTTCGTCGCTGCCTGAGGTCGACCAGGCCGCCCGGGCACCACACCAGCGCAAGCCACGCTTCGACGGCGACGTCAGCGAGCTGCCCGACCGCGCGTGCTGGGCGTTGCAACACCTGCTGACCCGGCGCTACATCAGTGCCGAGACCGAGCGCGACCTCTACACGTGGGTGCTGGAGTACCGCAGTCAACTCACCGTCCGACTCTCCGAACTGGACCTCGTCCTGAAGGTGATCGAGGGGGTCTCCGAGGCGGGTGACGTCGCGTTCGTCGAACAGGCCCGGTACGAATCCGCACGCGGGGTCAAGCTGTTGCGCCGCGAACCGCTGGGCACCTACGACTCGATCCTGGCTCTGCACCTGGCGCAGATGATGCGCGCCTCGGGCGACCAAAGCGTCCTGATCAGCCGCGACGAAGTGCACGGCTTGTTCGCCGGCGTGCTCAACGACGTCGACCGCGACGTCGTCACGTTCACCGCCAGGATCGACGGCGCGATCGCGCGGCTGGCCTCCTTGGAAATTCTGCGCAAGAGTCGCGACGACGAGGACAGCTACACCGTCAGTCCCGTCATCACCGCCGTCATGACGGCGTCGGTGATCACCGAATTACAACAACAGTTCGAGTTGCTCCTCAGCGGTGGCAGCACGGGTCTGCCGAGCGAAGTGGACGTGACACTCGATGTCTGAGCAATTCCACCTGTCCCGCCTTCAGGTCGTCAACTGGGGCGTGTTCGACGGGTACCACTCCATCCCGTTCAGCGAAGGCGGCGCCTTGATCGCCGGTGCGTCCGGCAGCGGCAAATCGTCACTGCTGGACGCGATTTCGCTGGGATTCCTGCCGTTCAACAGGCGTAACTTCAACGCCTCCGGTGACAACTCCGCGGCCGGCTCCAGCGCGGGGCGCCGCACCGTCGACAAGTACGTCCGCGGAGCCTGGGGGCAGCGCAGCGAGGCGGGCGCCAGCAAGGTCATGTACCTGCGCGGCGACGGCGCCGCATGGTCCGCCGTGGCGGTCACCTACACCAGCAACACCGGCCGCGCGGTGACCGGTCTGGTGCTGAAATGGCTTACCGGAGAATCGCGTTCGGACTCCTCGAGCCGGTTCGTCCTGGCCGACGGCGACCGCGACATCGAAGACGTCTGCAACCGGTGGGCCTCGAGCCGCTTCGACGCGGGCGTGTTCAAGGACAATTGGCGCTTCTCCACGAAGGTCGAGTCGCAGTATCTCGCTCAGCTCTACGCGACCATCGGCATCCGCGCCTCCGACGCCGCCCAGCAGCTGCTCGGAAAGGCCAAGTCGCTGAAGAGCGTTGGCGGACTCGAGCAGTTCGTCCGCGAGTTCATGCTCGACGAGCCCGCCAGCCTCACCCGTCTTCCCGACGCACTCAAGCAGATCGACCCGCTGGTCGACGCCCGCGAGTTGCTCGCCGTCGCGCAGCGCAAGCGAAAGATTCTCGGCGACATCGAGAAGATCCAGTTGCGCTACGGCTCGGAGTCGTCCGACCTCGGCATCATCGACCTCGTCGACGCACCGATGGTGAGGGCCTACACCGACCACCTCCGGCTGGCACAGGCACCGACGCAGATCGACCAGCTCGACACCACCATCGACCAACTCGGCAACGAGTACGAGGACGTCACCCGGTCGCTGAATCTCGCCAAGGCCGAAGCTGATTCGCTCAACGCGCAGATCAGTGGGTCCAGCTCCAGCATCGGGCCGCTGCAGTCCCAGGTCGCCGCGGCCGAGGCGCAGGCCGAGGAGGTCTCCCGCCGCAGGGCCGCCTACGAGGCGATGCTCGCTCCGCACGACGTCGACGTCCCGGACACCGCCGACGAGTTCTGGAACCTGCGTGAGGAACTCAGCGCCCAGGCCAACGAACTGCTCGCCAAGCTGGACCGTGGCCGGGAGGCCTCCACCGACGCCGAGTACGCGCAGAAGCTCGCGAGGATCGCCCGCGACGACGCGACCAAGGAACTGCGCCGGGTGGAGCACGTCGGGTCGGCACTGCCCGAGTCGGCCATCACCATGCGCGACCACATCTGCGCCGCGGTCGGCGTCGAGTCGAGTGAACTGCCCTACATCGCCGAGCTGATGGACCTGCGGCCCGAACACAGTCGCTGGCGCGTCGCGGTGGAGAAGGTGCTGCGCGGCGTGGGACTGCGGCTGCTCGTACCCGACAGCCACCATGCGGCAGTGCTCCGATTCGTCAACGACACCAACATGGGCGGGCGGCTGCAGCTGCATCACGTCCGCGCAAAGTTCGTCGGCGCGCCACCGGTGGACGCCGAACCAAACACGTTGGCGGGCAAGCTCTTCGTCGTCGACGCCAAGCACCCCTGTGCCGCCGAAGCGGCCGACGTCGTCACCGCCGCCGGCGACCACGTCTGCGTCGACGTCCCGGACGTCTTCCCCCGCTTTCGGCGAGCGGTCACCGACACGGGCTTGTACAAGGACTCCGACCGGCTGTCGATCAAGGACGACAGGCGCCCACTTCGACAGGCCGACTACATCTTCCAGGGTGACGTCGCAGCCAAGATCGACGCGCTGACCGTCGACTTGGCCGCCGCCGAGGAGGCCTACCACCAGGCTCGCAGCGCCGCCGACGCCATCGCCGCGGAACGCCAGCAGTGGCGCGACCGCGCCGCGGCGTGCAAGGCGATCTGCGAACAGTTCCCACAGTGGAACCAGGTCGACACCGAGTCCGCCGACGGGCACGCCGAACGGCTCCGCGACCAGTACGAGCTGCTGATCGCCGAACATCCCGACATCGAGGCCCTCAACGCGCGGGCCGACGAGTGCTGGGACCAGATCCAGTCGCTCATGACGCGCCGCGGGACGATCCAGACCCGCCGCGACGACCTCGACTCGAGGCGGACCCGGCTGCTCGAACTGGTCGAACGCCTCACACCGGCGTTCGTGTCGGAGCCGTTGACCGACCTGCTGAACCGCTACGCGAGCGACGTGCCGGTGACGTTGGAGCTGCTCAACCCCGAACCGCACCGGGATGCGGTGTTCACGGCGATCCGCCGCGAGCGGGAACAGCTCCGCGAGAGTCGCAGGCGTTCCTACGACGAGCTCGCCCGCATCCTCAACACCTTCGACACGGCGTTCCCCGACGCCATCCCCAACGACAGCGACGCCTTCGACGAGCGCGTGCACGACTACGTGGCGCTGTGTCGCCACATCGACGAGCGCGAGCTTCCCGAGGCCTACGAGCGGATGATGCGGCTCGTCACCGAGCAGGCACCCGATGCGATCCTCACCCTGCATCGGGTCGCGGAGCAGGAAACGCGGCGCATCAGCGAGCAGATCAAGCGGGTGAACACTGGCCTCGGTGCCGTGGAGTTCAACCGCGGCACCCGGCTGACGCTGCGGGCCACCCCGCGCAGTCTGACCGCCGTCGCGGAGCTCACCGACATCGTGAAGGCCATCTCACGGCGAATCGCCGAGGTCGGACTTGGCGACAAGCAGGCGATCCTCGACCAGTACGCCGACATCCTGCGACTGCGCAACCGACTGGCGTCCACCGCGCCCGAGGACAAGGCGTGGACCCGCGACGCGCTCGACGTGCGCAACCGGTTCACGTTCGACTGTGCCGAGTGGGACACCCATACCGAGGAGCTGATCCGCACGCACAGCAACGCCGGCGACAACTCCGGTGGCGAGCAGGAGAAGCTGATGGCCTTCTGCCTCGCCGGTGCGCTGAGCTTCAACCTGGCGAATCCCGAAAGTACCGACAACCGGCCGGTTTTCGCACAGCTGATGCTCGACGAGGCGTTCTCCAAGTCCGATCCGCAGTTCGCGCAGCAGGCGTTGCAGGCGTTCCGCAAGTTCGGCTTCCAGCTCGTCATCGTCGCGACCGTGCAGAACGCCACCACCATCCAGCCCTACATCGACAGCGTGGTGATGGTGTCCAAGGCCGACGCCACCGGCCGCAACGCCAGGCCGGTCGCGACGGTCGCGACCAAGACCATCTCGGACTTCACCGCACTGCGGCAGGACATGATGGCCTCGGCCGCCGCGGCACGGGTGCCTGCAACCGTCTGACTCCCGGGTACCAGAACGATTCACTCGACGCAAGGGCCGGACGGAGGAGTCGGGGCCGAGAATCCGCGGCCCGTCGACTGATTCGGTCGGCGCACCCACACCGAAGACTCGAAGGGTCAGCTCGACGACCCCCAGCCTTCGGAGGAAAACCGTGCCATCCCCCTCTCGCCGACGATTCCTCATCGGTCTCGCGGCGAGCCCCTTCGCGTTGTCGTGCTCGGCGACGGCAACGCCGCGCCCACCGACGGACGACGAGGTCCGTCGCCGCCCGCTGCCCATCCCACCGCTGGCGGACTCGACCGTCGACGGCGACGGCACCAGAACCTTCAGGCTGCGGGCCGCACCGGGCGCTACCTCGATCGTCGCCGGAACGACCACGGCCACATGGGGTTACAACGGCTCGATTCTCGGACCCACCCTGCGTGCGCGTGACGGAGAAGCCGTCGCAGTGGAGTTCGAGAACGCACTGCCCGTCCCCACCACCGTGCACTGGCACGGCATGCATCTGCCTGCCCGGTGCGACGGCGGCCCGCATCAGACCGTCGCCCCCGCCGGACGCTGGCGCCCGGCCTGGACGATTCGACAGCCCGCGGCCACGCTGTGGTACCACCCACATCCGCACGGCGAGACGGAGAAGCACCTGTACCGGGGACTCGCCGGCCTGTTCATCGTGGACGACGACGCCTCACCGGAGGCACTGCCCCACGACTACGGCATCGACGACATTCCACTGATCATTCAGGACCGCAAGTTCACCGGCACCGGCGCTCTTGACGAGTCCGATGCGACGGACGTCGGCCTGCTCGGCGACACGATCGTCACCAACGGCATTGCGGGGGCTTATCTTCCGGTGCGGTCGGAGAGGATTCGGCTCCGCATCCTGAACGGCTCCGGCGGCAGACTGTACAACCTGGGGTTCGCCGACGGTCTCGAGTTCCACCTGGTCGCCAGTGACGGAGGCCTGCTGGCCGAGCCGGTCTCCGCCCGACGCGTTCAGCTGAGCCCCGGTGAGCGGGTCGAGATCGTCGTCGCGGTAAGCCCCGGGATCCCGGCGTTGCTGCGGTCCTTCCCGATCGAGGATCGGGCGGGCCTGCCCTCCCGGAAGGCCCACCGGTTCGGCGTCGACGACTCCTTCGACGTCCTCGAGCTCCGGCCGCACCGGGCACTGGTCGCGAGCGCAGCCCTGCCTGCGATCCTGACGCACCTCCCCGAGCCCGCGACATCTCCGACGCACACGGCGAGGTCGTTCGATCTGCAGTGGCACATGATCAACTCTTCTCGGATGGACATGGACCGCGTCGACTTCTGCAGCACGGTCGACACCGACGAGATCTGGGCCGTGCGCAACGTCGACGACTGGCCACACAACTTCCACGTCCACGACACCCAGTTCCGGATCCTCGACGTCGACGGGAAACCGCCCCCCGCCGCGCTGTCGGGTTACAAGGACACCGTGTACACCCCTCCGGGACAACGGTTTCGGCTCGCGCTTCGGTTCTCGGAATACACCGACCAGACCAACCCGTACATGTACCACTGCCACCTCGCCATGCACGAGGATCAGGGGATGATGGGCCAGTTCCTCGTCCTCGCACCCGGCGACGAGCCGGCGCCGAAGCAGATGGAGATGCCCGGTCACGCCATGCGCTGAAACCCGTGGACTGCCAATTGAACTCGGTTGGCCGATCCGGTCTTCTCCATCAGGTTGGCGACGTGGGTCTTCACCGTGGTCACGCCCAGATGGAGTCGATCGGCGATCTCCTGGTTGGACAACCCCTCGACGACCAGGGGTAGGACGTCGAGCTCCCGTGCGGTGAGCGGGTCTGCGGGTGGTCCGGTGGGCGTGGCCGCGTCGGCGGCCTCGGCATCGGTGGCCCTGGCGACCAACCGCCGCAACAGGTGCGGCGACAGCGAGTAGTCCCCACGCGCCGTGCGACGGATCGCGTCGACCAGCTCCGCCGGACTGGTGTCCTTGACCAGGAATCCCGCCGCGCCGGCGGCGAGCGCCGGATACAGGTGGGCGTCGTCGTCGAAGGTGGTGAGCGCCAACACCTTCGACTCCGGCCGGGCCGACGTGACGAGGCGAGTGGCTTCGATGCCGTCCAGCCCCGGCATCCTCAGATCCATCAGGATGACGTCAGGAAGCAGTTCGAGTGCAGACTTCACCGCCTGCTCGCCGTCGGAGGCCTCCCCGACCACGTCGAGGTCCGGCGTCGACTCGCACAGCATGCGCAGCCCCGCCCGAACCAGCCTCTGGTCGTCGACGATCAGCACGCGGATCGCCGTCATCGCGGCACCTCCGCGGAGGTTGGGGACGTCGGCAGCCACGCCTCGACCACCCAGTCGCGTGAAGTCCGCCGGACCTCGAATCGGCCGCCGACGCGGTCCAGCCGTTCCGTCATCCCGATGACCCCGTGCCCCTCGACCGACGTCGACGAGCCCGGCACGACGCCACTGACGACGCGAACCGAGACGCCGTCATCGCGTCGCTCGACGTCCACCTCCACGGGCGTCGACGGATCCGCGTGCTTCATCACGTTGGTGAGCGCCTCCTGCGTCACGCGCAGCAGGGTGAGCCGCGCGATCGCATCCAGTCCGACCGGTTGACGGTCGATCCGCGAGACGACGGTGAACCCGGCGGCACGGGCCCGCGCGACGGCGGCGTCGACCTCGGCCCACACCGCCCCGGGTTCGATCATGGCGATCTCACCGAGAACCGGATCACGCAGCGCTGTCTGCAGCCGGCGGATGTCGGCGAGCGCGTCCGCGGCCGTGGAGTGCACGTCGGCGAGCACCGTGACCACCCGCGGATCCAAATCCTCGAGCACGTGCTCGGCGACGCCAATCCGCACCACGATCGACGCCATGTGATGCGCGACGAGGTCGTGCAGCTCGCGCGCCATGGCCGTGCGCTCATCGGCGCGTACGGCGACTTCCCTTGCCAGCCTTCGAGATTCGGCATCGGCAACCCGCTCTCGAAGGGTGGTCGCAAGGCGCCGCTGGCCACGAAGATAGAGGCCGAGCAGAATCGGCAGGCCGACACCGGCGACGAGCGTCACCGCGTTGGTGGCACTCCAAAGAGCGGCGTGGGCGTCCAACCAGTTGCCCAGCAGCAGTGCCGCCAACCACGCCCCCGTCACCACGACGACCGGCCGGTTCCGGTCGCTTCGCGCCGCGACGTCGGCGACGGCCACGGCGCCGAGGTAGGGCACCAGGCCCGACACACCCCAAGCCTCGGCGGCGAACAACGGCACCGCCAGTGCCGACAGCAGAAGCGACGCCGCGACGGGCCACCACCTGCCCGCGGCGAAGGTGACGGCGGCCGCAACCGCGAGTACCCAGTAGGCGGCCGATACGTGGAACCGACCGGGGAACGTGCTCGCCGCCAACATCACCGGCACCAACAGCAGTGGCGCAAGCCGCATGCCCCACCAGACCCGGGCGGCGTGCGACGTCATCGCAGGCTCGATCTTCAGATGTACATCGCGGGGTCGATGTAATACGTCGGGTCGACGCCCTCTTCCCGCTGCTTCTCCGTGCGTACCCGCACGACGGCGGGGATGCCGGTCGCGATGGATCCCGCGGGCACGTCGCGCGTCACGACCGCGTTGGCCCCGATCGCGCTGTCGTCGCCGACGGTCAGCGGGCCGAGAATCTTGGCGCCCGCGCCGATGGTGACCCGATGACCAATCGTGGGATGGCGCTTGACCTGTTGCATGGTCCGACCGCCAAGCGTCACACCGTGATAGATCATGACGTCGTCGCCGACCTCGGCGGTTTCGCCGATCACCACGCCCATGCCGTGGTCGATGAAGAACCGCCGCCCGATGGTCGCCCCGGGATGGATCTCGATGCCGGTGAGGAAGCGCGTCAGCTGCGTCAGGATTCGGGCGGGCCCGCGCAGCGCCGGCTTCGCCCACAGTCGGTGGGCTAGCCGGTAGGACCAGATGGCGTGCAGTCCGGAGTAGACGAGGGCGTTCTCGACGTCCCCGCGTGAGGCGGGGTCGTGCGCCCGGGCGTTCCGAAGGTCCTCGTGCAGGGTCGACAGCAGGGTCACGTGGCGGTCAATCCCTGATGTGGTCGAACAGCACGGTGGAGATGTAGCGCTCGCCGAAGTCGCAGACGATCGCGACGATCAACTTGCCGGCGTTCTCCGGCCGCTTCGCCAGTTCCAGTGCCGCCCAGATGATGGCGCCAGAGGAGATGCCGCCGAGGATGCCCTCCTCGGTGCCGAGTTCGCGCGCGACCCTGACGGAGTCGTCGAGGGTGACGTCGATGATCTCGTCGTAGCTCTCGCGGTCGAGGATCTCGGGGATGAAGTTCGCGCCGATGCCCTGGATCTTGTGCGGGCCTGCCTCGCCCTTGGTCAGCAGCGGTGAGTCGATCGGCTCGACGCCGACGATCTGCACGCCGGGCTTGCGGGCCTTCAGGACGGGTCCGACACCACTGATGGTGCCGCCGGTGCCGATTCCGGCGACGAAGATGTCGACCTTGCCGTCGGTGTCGTCCCACACCTCCTCGGCGGTGGTTACCCGGTGGATCTCCGGGTTCGCGGGGTTGGCGAATT
Source organism: Mycobacterium sp. Root135 (assembly GCF_001426545.1). Classification (GTDB taxonomy): domain Bacteria; phylum Actinomycetota; class Actinomycetes; order Mycobacteriales; family Mycobacteriaceae; genus Mycobacterium. The sequence continues at coordinate 916,329 of NZ_LMEZ01000001.1, forward strand.
GGTTGGCCGCCACCGCGTTCTCGGTTTCGGAGATGATTTGCTTGGCCCTCGCCACGGCGCCGGCCATGCCCTCGGACCCAGGGGTGAGGACGATCTCGGCGCCGTAGGCGCGCAGCATCACCCGGCGCTCGGTGGACATGGTCTCCGGCATCGTCAGGATCACCTTGTACCCGCGCGCCGCACCGACCATGGCCAGCGCGATGCCGGTGTTGCCGCTGGTGGCTTCGACGATCGTGCCGCCGGGCTTGAGCTCTCCGGACTTCTCGGCGGCGTCGATGATCGCAACGCCGATGCGGTCCTTGACGCTGTTGGCGGGGTTGTAGAACTCCAGTTTGGCCACGACCTGCGCGCCGAGCCCATCAGTCAACCGGTTCAGCCGGACGAGCGGGGTGCGCCCGACCAGCTCGCTGACGTTCTCGTAGATCCTGCCCATGGCTGACCCTTCGTCGTGGCCGGTCGGCACCGGCACCTCGTTCGAGTTTATGCGTGCTCCCCAACACCCGCGGGTGCGGCCACCAGGGCACGCATTCACCCCCACAGATTGGTGCCAGGCTCGGCGCGTACGTTCCTCTGTTGGCGGGCATCCGGATCACGTTGCGCGGGTCGTGCCGGCACGGGACCAGAGGAGCTTCAGGCGTTGAGTACACGGACTAGTCGACTGTGACCGCGACGTCGACTACCGCGGTCGGATTCCGGTCCGAACGCGGACCTCTTCTCATTTCGGTGATGCTGAGCACGGGCCTGGTGGCCGTGGACTCGACGGTGTTGGCGACGGCGGTGCCGTCCATCGTCGGCGAGTTGGGCGGCTTTCACCAGTTTCCGTGGCTGTTCTCCGCGTACCTGCTCGGCCAGGCCGTCACCACGCCGATCTACGCGAAGCTGTCCGACGTCTTCGGCCGCAAACCGGTCATGCTGTTCGGCATCGGCCTGTTCCTGCTCGGGTCGATCCTCTGTGCCGTGTCGTGGAACATGCTGGCCCTCATCGCGTTTCGAGCGGTGCAGGGCCTGGGTGCCGGTGCGGTGCAGCCCACCGCGATCACCATCGTCGGCGATGTCTACACCGTGGCCGAGCGCGCCAGGGTGCAGGGCTACCTCGCCAGCGTGTGGGCGGTGTCCTCGGTGGTCGGCCCCATGCTCGGCGGAGCGTTCTCGCAGTTGGGGATCTGGCGTGGCGTGTTCCTGATCAACATCCCCCTGTGCCTGGTGGCGGCCTGGATGTTCAACCGGCACTTCCACGAGACGGTCACGCGGCGGCACCGGTCGGTCGACTCCCTTGGCGCGCTGCTGCTGGCGTCGGCGATGACGGCGTTGGTCCTGGGCGTTCTCGGCGGCGGTCAGAGTTGGGCCTGGAAGTCGGCGCCGAGCATCGGCGCGTTCACGGCCGGTGTCGTGTTGCTGGTGGCGTTCGTGTTGGTGGAGCGTCGGGCGCCCGAGCCGATCATGCCGCTGTGGGTCTTCTCCCGTCGGCTGCTGTGTGCGACGACGATCGTGGCATTCGGCGTCGGCGCCATTCTGATGGGGCTGACCTCCTACGTCCCAACCTTCCTGGAGGGCTCCCTCGGGGTTGAACCCATCGTCGCGGGCCTCGCGCTGGCCGCGTTGACGGTGGGCTGGCCGGCGACGGCGAGCATCGCCGGAAAGTTTTACTTGCGTTGGGGTTTCAAGAGGACTTCGGTCGGCGGCGCGGCGTTGGTGATCGTCGGGGCGGCGGCCTTGGTGGCGACGGTGCACGCCCCGAACGTCGCCTTGACGGCGATCGCGTGCTTCGTCATCGGTGGCGGCATGGGGCTGCTGGCGGTGCCCACGTTGATCGCCGCCCAGTCCAGCGTCGAGTGGGACGAACGCGGCGTCGTGACGGGAAACAACATGTTCGCCCGCTCGTTGGGCAGCGCGATCGGGGTCGCCGTCTTCGGTGCGATCGCCAACTCGATCTTCGGCGCGGGCGACATCCACGCCATCGGACCGGACGCCATCCAAGCCGGCTCCGCCGCCGTGTTCGTCGGGGTTCTGGTGGTCGCGGCAATCACTGCGGTCGCCGTGGTCACGATGCCAACCACACCGCCGGCTGTGGGGTAGTCGGGCGTCGGGAAACCCGTTGCCGTCAACGAACGAGTACCTCGAGCTCGGCGCGATAGCGGGCCCGGTCCTGCTCGGACAGTGGCGGCGCGAATTCGACGACGATCGTCTCGAGCTGGAAGAGATCACGGGCCGCCGCGAAGTTCTGCGCGCGCGCCGTGGTGCCGAAGGACTTCACGCGCACGGTGTCGGTCACCACCGATTGTTCACACCCACTGGCAGGACATTCTTGGGCGGTGGTGTCCACGGCGTTGGGAGCCTGGAATCCGGCCGCCGCCAAAGCACTGACGACGCCGCGGGCGCTCAGAGCGCCGAGCTCGCCGCCACGGGTGGCCGTCGCTGCCATGGCCGAGGGACGGGCCTCGGCCGACGACGCCGGAGGTGGGTACCCCGGCAGAGTGCTCGAACAGGCGCTGAGCAGGCACGCCGTCAGTGCGCCGACGGCGAGTGCCCGGGTAGGCAGGGAGTCAGACAAGGAAGCCGTCGCTTCCCGACAGGACGGCGGGTTCGCCACCCGCGCGCGTGAACGCAGTGAGTGCACGGACCAGACCGTGTCGTTCCTCGGCGGGCATCTTGGCGACTGTTTCGGCGAGTACTCGACGCCGCTCGTCGGTGACTGCGGCGACCACCTGGCTGCCCCGATCGGTGAGGTTGACCACCAATTCGCGCCGAGATTGCGGATTCGGCCGTCGGTCGACCAGGCCAGCCCCGACCAGCCGGTCGACCATCCTCCCGGTGGTCGACGGTTGCACGTCGAGGAGGCCGGCCAGGGTGGCCAGGTTGACGGGCCCGCGGGTCGCCAGGAGCACCAGCGTTCTGAACTGCGCGATCGTCAGCGTCTCGTCGTTCTCGGCGATGGAGCGCGCCGAGATGGCGACCAGTAGACGCGATGCGGTCAGAAGAGCGTCGGTGATCGCATCCACCGAATCCTGAGCGTCGGTGGCACCGTGTGGCGGCATGTGGTTCCTCCGTCCGAATCCGACCTCGCATGAGGTTATGAGCAACTGTTGCATACTGCAATGGTGAACATGGACGCGGCGCCACCGGCCGATCTCACCGCCGTGGTGACGGCTTGGATGGCGTCGCCGGTGGCCGATCTGCTGATCCTCCTGGCCGTGGCGGCCTATTCGTCCTTGCTCATCGGACTGCGCAGACGCGGACAGCGGTGGGCGCCCTTGCGTACGTCGTCGGCCGTGGGTGCCGCCGTGCTCCTGGTCTTGGTGGTCAACGGTCCGCCGGCCGTCTATTCGCATCACCTGTTCTGGGTGCACATGATCGTGCATCTGGTGCTCATCACCGTGGTGCCGGCCCTGCTCGTGTGGGCGCAGCCGATTCGTCTGATCCACGACGCTGGTGGCCCGCTCGTCGGCGCCCGCGTCGACCGGATCCGACGCGGGCGAACGTTTCGATGGCTGATCTCGCCCCGTCTCACGGTGCCGCTCTATGCCGCGGTTCTGGTGCTCACCCATCTCACCGGCTTTCAAGAGGCGATGAGCCGACACGAGTGGATACACGACGGCGAACTCGTCCTCTACCTCGTCGCCGGATACCTCCTGCTGCTCCCCCTGGTCGGCGACGAACTCACCTCCGATCCGCCGCTGGCCCATCTGCTCAGATTCGTCGTGCTCGCCGTCTGCATGTTCCCCGACACCTTGGTCGGGATCATGCTGATGATGACCAGCACGTCCCTGGCACCGGCATACGCGGCGTCGCGGGATTGGGGGCCCTCCGCCCTGGTCGACCAGGCGACCGCGGGAGCGATCATGTGGTTCGGCGGTGACGGTTTGATGATGGTTCTCATGGTCGTCGTCGGCGGCCGGTGGGTTGCCAAGGGTGACCGGGGCGGCGCCAGCCTCGGGCCGTGGTTGGACGGCGTCCGCAGGGGTGCGACCCTCGGTGCAGATTCGACGTCGGACGGCTCGGTCGACATGGACGACGACGAGGCGGCGCTCGCGGCCTACAACGCCCGCCTTGCTGCGCTGCACGACGCCGCCCGCCACGGCCGAGCGCGGTGACGGAAGGCTCGACGCACGACGAGCCAACCGCACTTCTGGGCAGCCCCACTGCGATACCGTGAGTGGCGCCCGCCCCCCTGTTCACACGGCGGGTCGCGGTCATCGACCCGGCCGGAAGGACGCACTGCCATGACGCTCATGGCTGGGCTCGTGATCGCCGACCGCTTCAAGCTGAGACGACTGGTCGGATTCGGTGGCACTGGCCAGGTCTGGGAGACGACAGACTTGCGGACGAAGGACCTCGTCGCTCTCAAGATCCTGCGCGACGAGGTCTCCGAAGACGTCGTCACCCAAGCGCGCTTCCGCCGGGAAGCCGACACGATTGCAGCGCTCGAGCATCCCGGCATCGCTCGCTTCGTCGACTACGGCCACGTCCCCTCACCCCATGGCGGACGAACCACTACCTACCTGGCGACCGAGTTCATCCGGGGTGAGTCCCTCAGCGCAGTGATCCACCGATCCGAGCGGCTGCCGCCGGGGCGATCGCTGAGCGTGTTGGAGGGCATCGCCCGCGCCCTCGGGCACGCCCACTCAGCCGGGGTGATTCATCGCGACGTCAAACCGAGCAACATCCTGGTCACCAAGGACGGCGCCGCAAAGCTCACCGACTTCGGCATCGTACGAGTACTCGGCGAGGCCACCCTGACCCACATCGGAACCGTGATGGGAACGGCGCGGTACATGTCGCCGGAGCAAATTCGCGGCGACGCCGCCACCGCGGCCAGCGACGTCTACTCCCTAGCGGTCGTCGGGTACGAAATGATCACCGGCACAGCGCCATTCGCGGACCGGGATCCGCTGTCGGTGGCAATGAGCCACATGGAGGATGAGCCCACCCCGTTGCCTGACTTTGCCGGCGAACCACTCAAGGCGCTCATTGCGCGGGGTCTGCGGAAGGATCCTCTGCAACGACCGGCGAACGGGACGGAGTTCGCCGAGGAGATCGCCGCCGCGCGTCGGCCCGTCCATCGGCCGGCCAGTTCGACCGGCGGACGCCCATCGGCGGCGATCCGAGTGCTTCGTCACCTGAAAGGGTTGCGCCGCAACTGATTGGCGAGCCCTGAGGTGCACTCCGATCCAGAGTCGGCGCGGCCTCATGGGTTCGAACTTCCCGCCCACAGATGATTGCACGCGAACAACTGTTGCATACTGCAATGGTGCATTGCGTCCTCGAGTCGACAGAGACGACGGAGAGTGGCCGCGCACGACGCTCGCGCGAGGACGCCGCAAGAGTGCCGACTACGGAGGACGGTGACGAGATCTGCACGACGAATCGCATGTCAACCCTTGCCGGTCGAATGCTGCGAACACGGTGGCTCGTCCGTGCACCAGTGTCCCTATACCGGTTCGGGTTTGGGTGCCTCTTCGGCCAGCGCATGCTGCTCTTGCAGCATCGTGGCCGTCGCAGCGGGATCGCTCGCTACGTCGTGCTGGAGGTCGTCGAGCACCCTCGACCGGACCGCTACCTCATCGTGTCCGGCTTCGGCGAGGCGGCGCAGTGGTACCGAAACCTGCTCGCCGAACCCCGCGTGCGCGTCAGCGTGGGCCGTCGACGCGACGTTCCCGCCGTCGCCAGGTTGCTCTCCACTGAGGAGTCCCAAGCGGCGTTGTCCCGTTACGCGGAACATCACCCCGCGGCATGGCGCCGACTGCAGGGCGCGCTGCAGTCGGCAACGGGCACCGACGAGCCCCAATTGCCGATGTTCGCCGTCGACCTGGGCAACGATGGTGACCGACGTCAGGAGAGCTGAACGGTGAGTCCAATCCTTGCCTCCGTGCGCGACACGGTCCGTACCCAGTTGTGGCCGCTGCCCGTCGCAGGCATCGTCCTCGCCGTCGTGGCTGCCGTGGCTTTGCCCCATTTGGACGCGCGCGTCGACGATCAACTGCCCGCGTGGTTCTCGACTCTGCTGTTCGGAGGTGACGCTGGCGCCGCGCGAACCCTGCTCGACGCCATCTCGAGTTCGCTCATCACCGTGACGTCGCTGACGTTCTCGCTGACCGTCGTCACCCTGCAGTTGGCCAGCAGCCAGTTCTCGCCGCGGCTGCTGCGCACGTTTACCAGCGACGTCTTCGTTCAGGCAACGCTCGCGCTGTTCCTGTCCACGTTCACTTACTCGCTGACCGTCTTACGGGCGATCCGCAGCAGCGACACCGGCGCGGGGTTCGTCCCTCGGATATCGGTGACGGTCGCGTTCTTGTTCGGCCTCGTCAGCGTCCTGGGACTCGTGCTGTTCCTGGCCCATCTCGCCCGACAGATCCGGGTCGAGACGATGCTGCGTGAGGTTCACGAAGACGCCAACGCCACGTTGCGCAACGCCACCGTCCCCCTGGCCGACGCCAAACCGCAACCGCCGCTGCCCACGCCTCCCCCGAACGCGTCGACGCTTTTCGCACCCTCGTCCGGATTTCTGACCGGCATCAATATTCGGCAATTGATCTCGGCCGCAACCGAAGTCGACGCTTTCCTGATCATCGACAGCCACCCCGGCGATTCACTCGTGGAAGGAGTACCGATCGGTGTCGCTTGGACCGGCGACGGCGATCTCGACACCGATGCCGTTGACCGACTACAAGCTGCCGTCCGCAGCACCATCGGGATCGGCTACGAGCGTACCGGCGCCCAAGACGTCGGCTACGGGTTGCGCCAGCTCACCGACGTCGCCAACAAGGCGCTGTCACCTGGGATCAACGATCCCACGACGGCGGTCCATGCGCTGGGTCATATCTCGGCCATCCTGTGCCAACTCGCCGGACGCGACCTCAGATCGGTCGTGCTGCACGACCGCGACGACGAGGCGCGAGTGTTTCTTCGCCGGCCCAGCTTCGACGAAATCGTCGATGCTGCGATCGGCCAACCGCGCCGCTACGGCTCCACGGACCCGCAGGTGATGACACGTCTGTTCAACCTGCTTGCCGAGCTCAGCTGGCATCTCGATGACCACACCGTGGTCCGTGACCAACTTGACCGGACCCGAAACACTGTCCGGAGAGCGGACTTCGACGAGACCGAGCGACGTCAACTGGAGTTCGCCGCGACCCGCGTCGAGGAGGCGATCGCCCACCGCGTCACGAGGGACGCATCATGACCGCCGTGCTGCACGCGCTCACACTGCCCCTGTCGATGGCGTGGTCATCCCGTGGGCGCTGGATTTCGGCGTCTTCCTGCCCGCGAAGGTTCAGTCGGTCGTTCGTCGTGGCACGGTGACCTCGTCGTCGGGCGACGACCGCCCACCACTGCCGACCACATGCTCACCGTTGCGCTCGGACCGCTCAACACAGACGTGTCAGGCGCCGAAACTCCTGTCGCGCTTGGACTACGGTTCGCGGCAGCCGCCCCTGACACCCTTCGACGACGCAACGGATGCGATCCGTCACTGCACCTGGGTTGGACAGGCCTCGATCGGCACCGGCATCGTGATGTCACCGGCCAGCTGGAAATGGAAGGTGACGTCGGCCGACATGGCTGGTCGCAAGTCCGGATCCAGCGTCGCCAATTGGATGGCCGGAAGGCTGCCGGGGCCGGTGGGCTGAGCGCTCGGCTGGCCAATGCCGACGGTCGACTTGGGCGGAACGTCCACGGCGGCCATCACATGCCCCAGCGTCGTCGCGCTCGTCGACAACCCAAGGAAACGCTCGGTCGCATCGGGGCGGCTGTTGGTGATCGTGAGCCGAAGCTCGCCGCCGGTGTTCAACTGGATTGCACACCTACGGTCGAGGAATGACGGGACGATGGCGGCATTCTCCACCGTCGTGCCCGTCGTGTGGGAACCCGAACCGCGGTTGGATGAGTCCAGCACCGGCCCCTCCCCGCAGCCGACCGCCAGCATGGCGACCGCGGCGATGCAGCCGAGGTCCGCGCAACTTCGCGAATGCGACTGCGTCGGCATCACGCCGCCTTTCGGTTGGCGTCCGCCACGAGTGCTCCGATGGCGACGGCCGCATGTCCGGTTCGCCCAAAGGTACCCATTTAACGACGCACAGCGCAACTGTTGCATACTGCTAGCATGAGCTCCGTCAGCATCTCTGCGGTGCCACGCCCCCGTTCTCTTCGAAGCTGGTTGCGCGGCAGCCCCTCCTCCCTTGTCCCCCTCGCCGTCGCCGTCGGCGCATTGACCGGGCTCGGCGCCGTCGGGTTCCGCTGGCTCATAACGACTTTCACGAAGATGTTCACCGGATACGACGACTACTCGGGACTCGGCCGGGTACCGAGCGCGCACTGGCCGTGGCTGGGAGTCTGGTTCCTGTTGCTCGCACCCGTGGTCGCCGGGGCCGTGTACGGACCCATCGTGGACCGGTTCGCGCCAGAGGCTCGCGGTCACGGAGTTCCCGAGGTGATGTACGCGGTCTCCCACCGCGGTGGACGGATCGCGCCGCAGGTGACGGTGGTGAAAGCGCTGGCCTCGGCACTGTGCATCGGCGGCGGGGGCTCCGTGGGACGGGAGGGACCCATCGTCCAGATCGGATCAGCCGCCGGATCGACCGTCGCCCAGCTGCTGCGCTTGGACACCAATCGAGTGCGCCTACTGGTCGCCTGCGGCGCCGCAGCCGGCATCTCGGCGACGTTCAACGCGCCGCTGGCCGGGGCGTTCTTCGCCATGGAACTGATCCTGCGCAACTTCGCCGCCGAATCCTTCGGTGCGGTGGTGCTGTCCAGCGTCACCGCCGACGTCGTCGGGCGGGCCCTGCTGGGCGACCATCCGTTCCTGTCGTTGCCGACCTTCGCGGTGCGAAACCCGGTGGAATACCTGCTCTACGGCGCACTCGGAGTCGGGGTGGGAATCGTCGGCGTGGCGTTCTCCAAGATCCTCTACCTGATCGAGGACGCATGCGACTGGCTGTGGCGCGGACCCGAGTGGGCGCGGCCGGCGGCCGGCGGCCTGGTGCTGGGCGCGCTGCTGCTCACCCTGCCCCAGATGTACGGCGTCGGGTATCCCGTCCTAGAGAATGCCGTGGAGGGAAAGTACGTCATCGGCTTTCTGCTGTTGCTCATGGTCGGCAAGATGGTCGCCACCAGTTTGACGATCGGCATCGGCGGATCCGGTGGTGTCTTCGCGCCCACCCTCTTCATCGGCGCCATGGCCGGCACGGCATTCGGCACCATCGTGAACGCTGCACTTCCCGGCGTCACGGAGTCGGCGGGCGCCTACGGGCTGATTGGCATGGGCGCCGCCCTCGGCGGCGCCACCGGAGCACCCATCACCGCGGTGGTCATCCTGTTCGAACTGACCGGCGAGTACTCCATCATCCTCCCGCTGATGGCGGCAGTCGTGATGGCGACCGGGACGGGACACTTGCTCTCCGCACAAACCATCTACACCTCCAAACTTTGGCGACGCGGCGTCCGTCTCGAAACACCCATCCCGCCAATGTCCTTCACCGCCGCCGATCTCGCGCAGCCGCCGCCCGAATCGATGCCCGCGCACACTGCGCTCGCCGCCGCCGCGGCGAAGCTGTCGACCAGCTCCCTGGCCATCGTCCCCGTGACCGGCGACCATCACGAATACCTGGGCTGCGTGACCGCTCAGGACGTCGCTCAGGCACTCGACGACCCCGACCCTCCCGAGACCGTTGCCGAACTGGTGCAACGCCCTGCTGCCGTTGACATGGACAGTTCACCCCGAGAAATACTGTCCGCCCTACGCGGCTACGCGGGCACCGGTGTACCAATACTCGGCGCCGACGGGGCTGCGGTGACCGGCTGGGTCACCTACGAAACAGTCTTGGCCACAATGCATCCCGACACCGGCCACCGCGGCGGGTAGCCGACTCCGCACATTCGTCACACGCGTTCCGTGGTCTCGTGGGCGGCCGACGAGTAGCGACCGGTCACGGGCGCTCAGTGCGGTGGTCTGCCACCGAGCGTGCGGGTGATTTGTTCGGCGTAGCCAACGAGCAAGTCTATCCATTCCTCGCACCGTTGCTGCGGCATCCGCAGCGTGGGACCGCTGATCGTCACCGCACCGAGAAGGTCGCCCGCGGAGTCGAATACGGGGGCTGAGAGGCCAGACGCCGAGTCGTCGCGCTCGCCCGCGGTGATGGCGTAGCCGTCGGACTTGGTGTGGGCGATCAGCGTGCGCAGTTCGTCGGCGCTGGTGACCGTTCGATCCGCCAACTGCTCGAGAGGCGCGTTCAGGACGTGGTCGGCCAACACCGGGTTCCAGGCCAGGAGCACGCGTGACGCCGAGCCGACGTGCAGCGGTATCACCTTGCCTACGTACATCTCTCGCCGCAGCGCGTGCTGGGTCTCGGCGACGGCGATGCAGACTCGGAAGTTCTGCTCGACGGTGAAGAAGCATGCGGTCTCGGTGGTCTTGTCTCGGATCTCCTTGAGCACCGGATTGACGACGGCGAGGACGTCGACGTCCTTGCGGGCCGTGGCCGCCCAGTAGGACATCCGGATGCCGATGCGGATGTGGTCGCCGACGCGGTCGAGCATGCCCTGGGACACCATGTTGCTCACCAACCGCTGCACGGTCGAGGTGGGCAGGCCCGTCGCCTGTTGTATCTCCCCCAGCGTCATCGCCGGGCGAGTCAACGTGAACGCATTCAAGATCTCGGTGATCTTGTTCAACACCAGCAGCGTTTGTTGCTTCCCCGAGGAGTCCGCCTCGCCGTTTCCCATGCCGAGGAATCTACCGTCGCCGCTGCTCGCCGCAGACTCTCACTGCCAGGCCGCGGGATTGACGCAGTGCGGAGGAAGGTGCCCCGCTGCCATGGCGATGGCATTGGCGGCGCACAGGTCCGCCATGCGATCTCTGACCTGCACCGTCGCGCTGCCGAGGTGAGGCAGCAGGACGACGTTGGGTAGCTCGGTCAGACCGGGTGCCAGGTGCGGCTCGTTCTCGTACACGTCGAGTCCGGCAGCCGCGATGGTTCCGTTGCGCAGCGCCGAGACGAGGGCGGCTTCGTCGACCACCGGGCCACGCGCGGTGTTGACCAGCATGGCGGTCGGTTTCATCGACGACAGCACGTCACCGTCGACGAGGTGACGGGTGCTGTCGGCCAGCGGCACGTGCACGGACAGGAAATCGCTGGTCTCGACGAGTTCGGGCCAGCCCACCTGTCGCGCCGGGAACGGCAATGCCGCAACTTCGGCGTCGGCGACTGCCCGGCCCGCTGGTGGGTGAGAACAGAACGTGACGTCCATGCCGAAGGCGGCAGCACGTGTCGCGGTGGCCCTGGCGATTCGGCCGAATCCGACGAGGCCCAGCGTGGCGCCCGAAATGTCCTGTCCCAGAAGTAGTTCTGGACGCCATCCCGCCCATTTCCCCGAGCGGACAAAGTGATCCGCCTCGACCGCCCGGCGCGCAGTGGCGAGGATGAGCAACATCGCGAGGTCGGCGGTGGCGTCAGTCAGAACACCGGGGGTGTTGCCCACCACGATGCCACTGGCGGTGGCCGCGACCACGTCGACGTTGTCGTATCCGACGGCGTAGTTCGAGATGCCGGTCACCTTGGCGTCGGCCAGCAGGGCGGCGTCGAAGCGATCACCGAGTTGTGCGACGACGACGTCGAATTCGCCTGAACTGCAGAGCTTCCGGAGGTCCTGCGGCGTCGGCGGCTTGGTGGGGACGTGGACCCGGCCGGCGGCGCGTAACGCCGTCATTCCGACCTCGGGTATCGGGTAGGTGACGAGGAACGCAGGGCTATGCGCCATCGGACTGCCCTACCTTCTCCGGGTCTCCGATGACCCAGGGAAACGCCGTCGCCGACGAGCGGGCACCCTGGACGGTCTTGGATCGGTTCGACTCACCGATGTCGGCGAGGATGCGCTCGGAGAGCTCCACGATCCCGGTCAGCGTCTTCGGGGTGATCCAGTCGGGACGCAGCGCGAAGAGCAGATCTTCGGTCGCGGTGTTGCCGCTGGCGCCGGGTGCGAACGGGCAGCCGCCGAGGCCACCGAGGGATCCGTCGACCATGGTGGCGCCTGCGTCGATCGCAGCGAGGGTGTTGGCAACGCCCAGCCCCCAGGTGTCGTGTCCGTGAAACACCAAGCGTTGCTGCGGTTGTGCGACCCGCAGCGCCGAGACCAGATCGGCGACCTGGGTCGGGATGGCCTGTCCAATGGTGTCGCAGACCACGATGTGCTCGGCACCGCGGGTTCGCGGGTCCGCGGCGATCGCCAGGACCCGCTGCGGATCGGTGATCCCTTCGAAGGGGCAGGTGAAGGCGGTGGCGATGCACAGCTGGATGGAGCCCCCCACCTCGTGGGCAATCCGGATCGCGCCGGGCATTGCCGCAACGCTGGTTTCGGTGTCGCGACCGATGTTCGCCTTGTTGTGGGAGTCCGACGCCGACAGGCAGTACTGGAAACGCCGCGCACCGGCAGCGGCCGCCTTCTCGACGTGGCGCGGGGTCGCGACCCAGACCCAGCACCTGTCGAGCTCCTCAGGTGTGAGTGCGGCGACGACGTCGAGGGTGTCGGCCAGCGGTGGAACGAGATCGCCGCGGGCCATGGAGCCGATCTCCAGGCTGGGCATCCCGAGTGCCAGCAGCTCGCGGATGACGTCGACCTTGAGCTGGGTCGGCATCATCTTGGACGTCAGCTGCAGACCGTCGCGAAGTGTCACGTCGCGCACCTCCGCGCGGGGCGTGTAGGGGCGGGGCTCGACGGTGGTCACGAGAGCGCTCCGATCTGGTCGTCGGTGAGGTGCAACAGGTTGGACAGCACGTCGTGGGTGTGCTCGCCGAGGTCCGGTCCGACGCTGCGGATCGGAAGGGACTTGCCGCCGATGACCGGAACGATGCCGGTGAACCCAACGCTCTTCGGTTCCGTCTCGCCGGTGTCGACGTCGAAGTGCTGAATCATGTTGCGCGCCTCGTACTGTGCGTCGTCGCAGATGTCGGCGGCGGTGTAGATGGGACCCGACGGGACGCCGGCCTCGTCGAGGATCTTCAGCGCCTCGTCACGGCTGAGTTGGCTCGACCACTGCCCGATTGCGGCGTCGAGTTCGTCGCGGCGCAACCAGCGTCCGGCGTTGGTCTGCAGATCGGGGTCGACGGCGAGGTCGGGTCGTCCGATGGTCGTCATGTAGCGCTGGTAGATGGCGTCGCCGTTGCCGGCGACGATGATGCTGGTGCCGTCGTTGCAGGGATAGGCACTGCTGGGGGCGATGCCTTCCATCCGTCCCCCGACACGCTCGCGGGTGACCCCGTAGGCGAGGTAGTCCGGAACCAGTGATTCCATGACCGCCAGGATGGATTCGTTGAGGGCGACGTCGACGATGCGCTGGTCGAGAGGCACGGTGGTGCGTTCGCGTTGGAACAGCGCCATGACCGTGCCGAAGGCGGCATAGATGCCGGCGATCGAGTCGCCGATGGACACCCCGGTGCGCACCGGCGGGCGGTCGGGGTCCCCGACCAGTTCCCGTAGACCACCGAATGCCTCTGCGACGGCGGCGAATCCGGGGCGCTGGGACATCGGGCCGGTCTGGCCGAACGCCGAGATCCGCGTGATGACGAGGTCGGGGTTGGCCTCGTCGAGAACCGCCGGGCCAAGACCCCACTTCTCGAGGGTGCCGGGCCGGAAGTTCTCCAACACGACGTCGCAGTGCGCGACCAGGTCGAGCACGATGTCCCGGCCCCGTTCGGTCTTCAGGTCGAGCACGATGGACTTCTTGTTGCGATTGATCGTGCGGTAGAGCATCGAGGTGTCACCGGAGTACAACCGCCAGTTGCGAAGTTCGTCGCCGGTGACGGGCCGCTCCACCTTGATGACCTCGGCGCCGAAGTCGGCGAGCATGCGGCCCGCGGTGGGGGCGGCGATGTAATTGCCTAGCTCGAGCACCCGGATTCCGTCGAGGGGGCGAACATCGTTGTGAGTCATGGCTTTTCCTCGTTGATTCGCGTGTCAGAACAGCAGGCTGGCGGGCAGGATGAGCAGGATCGCGACGACCGAGGCGACGGACACTCCCACGGTGACGGTCTTGAGCGCGCCGCGGGTGGACTGGCCGAGCAGCGACTGCAGCAGCCAGAAGGTGTTGCTGGTGACGTGGACGGCGAACAGGGAGCCTGCACCGGCGGCGAGTGCGACCAGCACGGGGTCCAAGCCGAGCAGCGGCACCACCGGCGCCAGGATGCCCGCGGATGTGATGGCGGAGATGGTGACCGACCCGACCGCGACGTGCAGCGCCGCGGCGATCACCCACACCACGAGCAGCGGGGCCGCCGTGTTGGCGGTGAAGTAGTCCCCGAGAATGTCGCCAAGCCCGGCGGCCTTGATGGTCGCGGCGAGTGAACCGCCAACCCCCGTCAGGATGAGGATCTGCCCGCTTTCCTTGAACCCGGTGGCGAACGCCTTCTGGATCGGCTCCGCGCCAAGGGCGTAGCGACCGACGAAGCTGGTACCGACGAGGCCGATCAGCAGCGCGATCACCGGCGAGGACAGGAATGCGACGACGGGGTGGTGGACGTCGACGGCGTCGAGGATCGCGCCGGTGGCGATGAGTAGCAGCGCGGTCAGCATTGGGGCGAACAGCAGCAGCAGCGAGGTGTGGGCGCGGGTCGGTGCCTGGGACTTGACCGCCACGCTGCCCGTGCCGGCGGACGAGGCGGTCGTGCCCTCGTCGCTCTCCGCGTCGCCCGTGGGCTGCTGGATGGGTGCACCCGAGTCGGGTTCGTCCCCGAGGAAGGGAGATTCGTCGCGCTCGGCGTCCCACCACCCGTGGTTGAACAGGAATGACATGATCGCCACCGAAATCATGACGGTGGGAATGATGAGGCAGAAGCCGAACAACAGCATCTTGCCCAGCGGCACTTCGAGCAGACCGGCCAGGGCCAGGGAGGCCACGCCGGGCACCATCATGACGATGCCGCACTCCAGGGAGATGGCCATCGCCGTCGCGATGCGCGGCAATCCGTTCTTGCCGATCCGCTTGGCCAGGTTGCGGGCCAACGGGGCGCTCATCACCAGCAGCACGTCGAGGAAGATCGATTGCAGCGCGGTCGCGATGGTCAACGACAACGCGTACGGCATGCGCTTCGGGCCGAAGATGCGCAACAGGAGTTCGACGAGGCGTTGGAACGCGCCGGTCTGCTGCAGGATGGCCCCCATCAACACACCGAAGGCGATCAGCAGGCCGACGTCGGCCATGATCTCGCCGAAGCCGCCGGTGATGGCCTTGATGGTCTCCTCGACCCCGAGGCCCACGGCCAACCCGAGGTAGGCCGACCCGATCACCAGCGAGACGACGGGGTTCAGCTTGAACCGGACGATCATCACCACCACGGCGAGGATCGCGACCGCGGTGTTGACCACGACTGCGGTATCGGACATGGATGCACTCCGTTCCAGGACTCACTTCTATGAATGTCGAGGCCGGTGGGTCACATCACAGAACGAAGGCGGTGTGAGCTACGGCTCACTCATATTATGGGCACCTACTCACAATATAAGCAATAGCGGACCGAAACTAGCCGACGAGCGCGACGACGCCCACGATGATGGGCACCGACAGCACCGTGCTCAGGAGGGTGGCGTCGCGCGCCAGACCTTCGCCGCGGCGATACACCGCGGCATAGGTGTTGATGTTCTGTGCCGCGGGCAGGGCGGCGAGCACGGTGACGAGCATGACCTGATCCCCGTCGAGGTGAAAGCAGAAGCGCGCCAACACATAAGCCAACACCGGCATCGCCACGTTCTTGCAGAGCACGGAGAGGACGACGTCGACCCGCGGCGGTCGTGGCGGACGGTCCGCGGGTGCGGCCAGCGTGATCCCGAACGCGAGCAGGACGGTCGGGATCGTCAGATCCGCCATCAATTCCAACGGGTCGTGCAGCAGCGGAGGCAAGTCGACCCCGGTGACCGCCAACAGGATGCCGACCGCGCTGGCGGCGATGATCGGGGTGGTGATCAACGCCTTGAGCCGGTGCCCGACCGAGCGCGGCTCGGTGGACTCGGAGTCAAGAATCGCCAGGATCATCGGCACCAGGACGACGTACTGGAGCAGGATGATCGACGACACCTCGGTGGTGCTGCCGAACACGTACGTGCTCAGTGGTAGGCCGAGGTTTCCGGCGTTCACCACCGAAGCCGCCGACGCGCCGATGGCGGACTCGCCTCGCGGTCGGCGCAAGATCCGGCTGGCAATGGCGAAGTACGCCCCGAAGACGGTCAACGCCGTGATCGCGGAGATCAACAGGGCCGGGGAGAAGATCTTCGCCGGGGCGGTGTCGGCGAGGGTGATCAACATCAACGCCGGAACACCGACGTGAAACGCCGTGCGGTTGAGCACCATTCGGGCGTTGTCACCCAGCACCCCGGTGCGGCCGACGACGCCGCCCACCCCGACCACCACGGCGATCAGCGCAAACGCCTGAAGTACCGCCAGCACGAACGTCCTCCCCATTGGTCCTCGCGCCCATGCCGCACGAGTCATGCCGGGGCGCCGATGACCGAGACTACGAGAGGACGGTGCGCCCCTCTGGTACCGGGAGCGGCGCTAGGGTCGGTCCGACGAGGAGGTGGGTCTGATGTCGACGGCATACACATCGGTTCCGGTCCTGGTGGGCACCCTGGACCTGGTCGGCGTATTCGCCAACGCACTGCTCGGTGGTGCCGTGGCGCGCCGCTACGGATTCGACCCCGTCGGCTTCGCCGCCCTGGCGATCGTGTCGGGCCTGGGTGGCGGACTGATCCGCGACACCTTGCTGCAGCAGGGCACGCCCGTGGCGTTGACGAACTACCTTTACCTCACGACGGCCCTAATCGGTGCCGCGGTGGCGTTCGCGGTGCGCTTCGAAGGTCGCATCTGGGATCGCTCGTTCCCCTTGGTAGACGCGCTCGCCCTGGGCTGCTGGGCCGCCGTCGGCGCACAGAAGACGCTGTCCGCTGGATTGGGTTGGTTGCCAGCCATTCTGCTGGGCACGGTGACCGCAGTAGGCGGTGGCGTCATTCGCGACGTCGCGGTGGGTGCGGTGCCGACGATCTTCGGCGGCAACACCCTCTATGCGACGTGCGCCGTCATCGCCAGCGCAACGCTCGTCGCGGTCCAACACGCCACCAATCCACAACTGGCGCTGATTGTTTCGACCGCGGTGGGGGCTCTGCTATGTCTGCTTGCACGATGGCGACGCTGGATACTGCCCGAACAGGTGGTCTGGCCTACTCCCCGGCGGCTTCGCACCCGCCGACGAGAGGCAAATTAGCGCTGGCTACGAACTCTCCGCTGATTCGCGACTTCCGCTGGTGGGCTCAGTTCCCAGGCCAGTCAGTGGATTCCGGATCCGAACGGATTTCAGTACACGGTGGACCGCGTCATCCCGGCCGTCAACGAGCGGCTGACCCGAGAGGCAGAGCCCGCAACCGTCGGGTGAGAATCCACCAACCCCACGGTTCGGGCCAGCGCGCGACACCCTGGCCCGAACCGATGACTTAGACGCGGCTCCGCTGCCCGGCGACCGACGTGCTGGAACGGCGGGCGTCGAGAGCGAAGGCCCCGCCGCCGGTGAAGACCAGCAACAAGAATGCAAAGCAGTACAGGACGGCTGGTTCGCCGTTGTTGACCATCGGAATGATGCCGCCGGCCGGAACGTGTTGGGCAAAGAACGCGAATGCCATGACGCCGGAGGCCACGAAGGCGGCGACCCGAGTGAACAACCCCAGCGTGATCAGCACGCCCGTGACGAGCTCGAGGATGCCGGCGTAGAAGTACGGCCACATCCCGACTGCCGCGGCGGGGCCTTGCGGCCACCCGAAGAGGTGTGCGCTGGCGTGGCAAAGGAACAACAGCCCGAAGATGACGCGGAACAGACTCAGGATTGCAGGCGCGTGCGGATTCAGTCGGCCGTCGAGGTCGTTTGGCATGGGTTGGATCTCCTTCATATCGTTGACTGCGGTTGGTCGACCGGCGTTGGTCGGGATTTCTCGTCGTGCACGATGTCGCCCGCAGTGCGGGTGCCAGACCAGGTGTCGAATTCGTTTGACAGATCTAGCTTTTCGATGACAGCGGCGCTCTCGTAGACGCCCCACTCGGCACGCGGGAGCATCCACATGACTTCGAACTGATTGCCGTCGGGGTCGACGCCGTAGACGCTCTTGGTCGCGCCATGACTCGATTCGCCAGTGAAAGCGCGCGCATCGAGCAGGATCTGGCGGAACTGCACCAGTTCGTCGACCGTGTCCAGCTGCCACGCCAAGTGGTAGAGCCCCACCGAGCGGCGAGCTGGAGGAACTGCCCCGGGAATGCCGAACAGGCCCAGGTCGTGGTGATTGCCTGAGCGGGGCAGCCGAAGGAACGCACCGTTGACGCCCGCTTCACGACTGACCAGATTCATCCCGAACGTCTCGGTGTAGAAGCGGACGGCGCGGTCGAGATCGGCCACGAAGAGCACCGCATGATTGAGGCGGACAGGCGAGACGGTCATCGAGCTCCTTCGTGACGTACCCGCAGAGCGAGGTTGTTGTAGGTACAACAGAAGACGCTAGCACAGTTGTTGTAGATACAATCAAATGAACAGCGGTTGTCCCTCAAGGCGTCGGAAACACCTCGGCCACCCGGCACCGGCGGGCCGCGCCGTCATCCTTGTAGCTACAACCTGCGGTGCGATACTGGTGGCGTGAGCGGCGACGGGTTGGACAGGGCTGAGCAGGCTGCGTGGGTGAGGCTTGCGACAATTCTGGAGTTGCTACCTGGTTTGCTCGACACCCAGTTGAGGCGCGACGCGGGACTGATGCACTTCGAATACCTCGTTCTCGCGATGCTGTCGGAGGCCCCCAAACGGACACTACGCATGAGTGCGCTTGCGGCCCAGACGAACTCGACTCCGCCTCGGCTGTCTCACGTCGTCACACGACTCGAGGGCCGCGGCCTGGTCGAACGCATCCCGTCCCCGGACGATGCTCGCGCAACCAATGCGCGCCTGACCGCGGCGGGCTGGCGCAAACTCCGCCAGGCCGCGCCGGGGCACGTGGCCAACGTCCGAGAGAACGTCATCGATGCACTGACCGCCGAGCAGGTGGCTCAACTCAACGCCATAGCCGATGCCATCCTTGGGCGAATCGACCCCGACGGTTCGATGGCTGCGACCTACCACCGCTACGACTAGACGATCCGGCCCGGCGGCGCCATTCATCCCTGCTCGCCCCTGCCGCCGCGCTCGTTTACACGCATGGGGGCAATCCTGGGTCACCGTCGAATGAGATCCGGCGATTGGCAAATAGCGGCCTGCCACCAGATGCCGGCTGATCGCGACATCACGCCGTCGACGTACCCGCGCTCTGAAGGGGTCTGGGAAGTCGGCCCGTTGCCGGGTACGTCAGTCGCCTTGACTGACGTACAAACGGTTACCGTCGATGTCGCGGAAACTGAACATCAGAGGCACCGAGTCCCAATCCAGGAGCTCCCCACTTCGAGTCCCTTCGCGGTGAGCTCGACATGGGCGGCTCGCGCGTCAGGAGTCAGCAGTCGGATGCCCGTGTCGACACCAGTCGGCAATTCGTCTCCGGTCATGACGAGCGAGATCGACGTGCCACCGCCGGGTGGAGCCAGCTCGATCCAACGGAAGCCCGGCTGCAGTTCAGCGTCCATCGTCGTGGTGAAGCCGATCTCCTCGAACACGAGCTTCGTGCGTTCCTGATCGGTGACGGGTACCGCGACGCAGTGGAGGGCGGTGAAGAGCATGTCGGTCATGCCACTATGACTGGCCCGGGCTTGCGAACTGATCGGCGGCCGATGTTGGCTGCCTTCTCTAGCACTGACGACGCCTAGTAGCTGTGTCAACGGCTTGGATCAGACAGCCGGCGCCGCTCACCAAAGCCGGGGTCCTCGTCGAGTTCACCGACCGAGCTCGCGGTCTTTGCCGAAAGATTCTTCGATCAGCACTGCGACGTGTCTCGCCATCAGTTGCGATGGCTAACCAGGCGGGTGCGACGAATGTCAGCGCGTTCGTCATCCTCGGTGTCGAGACGAGACATGTGCCGGTGTGTGACTTCGGACGAAAGAATGACGTCATTGTGGTGTCGCTGCAGCACGATTGAGTATTGGTCTACCGTCGGCTCACTCATACGTGGTCCAGATCCCGCCATGCACGCACTACAAACACGATGGGTCGTGAACGTAAAGCGATGGAACAGGTAGCAACGGAATTCTGGGATCAGATTCAGAACCCCGTGGTGTACGCGCTGCCCGTGTTCGTCATCAGCATGGCCATCGAGGCGGCCGCCCTGCGCAGCGACGCCCGGCAAACAGCCGGATACGTTCGGCCCGAGGCTCGGTTGAGCATCATGATGGGCTTGGGATCGTTGGCATTCATGTTCGTCTTCAAACTCGCGACATTGGTTGCCTTTTCAGTGCTGTACGTAGAGCTTGCACCCTGGCAGCTGCCCACCACGTCGTGGTGGACGTGGCTCGTGTTGCTCATCGCAGTCGACTTGACCTGGTATTGCAATCATCGCTTTTCCCACCGAGTGCGCATCGGATGGGCCGGGCACCGCGCGCACCATTCGAGTGAATCCTTCAACTTCAGTAGTGCCGTGCGACTCAAATGGAATCCGTGGTCAGAGGCGTTGTTCTGGATGCCGTTGCCGCTGTTGGGATTTGCACCCTGGACCATCTACGTCGCGTACGGGTTCAACATGATCTATCAGTTCTTCCTCCACACAGAACTGGTGGGAAAGCTGCCGCGTCTCATCGAGTTCCTGTTCAACACCCCGGCCCATCACCGCATTCACCACAGTCGTCGCCCGGAGCACCTCGACAAGAACTACGGCGGCATCCTCATCGTCTGGGACCGGATGTTCGGCACCATCGTCGACGGCGACTGCCATCCCGAATACGGGCTCTTCGAAACAAAGCAGTCCGGTGAAGGGATCATTCAGATTCAATACGGCGAGTACGCACGCATCGTCGCAGACGTACGACGCACCACGTCGTGGCGAGAGCGACTCGCCTACGTCTTCGCTCCCCCAGGCTGGCGTCCCCGCGACGCGGTGATGACGCCGCGAAGGCCGTTGAGCACCTACCAGAGGTTTCGCTAGCGGGGTGATGAGGAGGGATGACGGCGACTAAGCACCTGCGCCGAACCGGCAAAGGTGCGCAGAAAGAACTCGCACGCCTTGCGCAGACCGCGACTGCTCTGCGGTTTTGGTGGTGGTCCCGGCTGGTATCGAACCAGCGACCTTCCGCGTGTGAGGCGGACGCTCTCCCACTGAGCTACGAGACCGTGGGTGCACCGGCCAAATCACCGGTGAACGACGACGAACATTATCACGCACGGGGGCCAGGCCCGGAATCGGCGAGCACCTTTCGCCGTCGCCGGGCTGCCATCCGACCATGCCGGCTGACCCGTGCCTCACTGGACCAGTCTCGAGCGACGGTCCGCGCATTCGCGGTCCACCGACCCCGCCCGGCTGACCCGTCGCCCAGAAGCTCACCGCAAGGCTGGACGGGCGCCAGGGCGCCGGTCTGGCGCCGGCCCGAATGGCCGGCTTCGACACGACCGCAACCGGTGTACCGCGTGCGGTCCTGGAGGCGCACAAGATCACGATCCGCTCGCGCCTGCCGAATCTTTTGATCCGCAACATATTTCCGTCGGGCCGCCGAGGGCGGCGTCGCATCGAGCGGATCACGGCCGCGAACGGCGAAATCGTTGCAGCGAAGACGCGGCCAAATCGAGGGCCCGAAACGACCAAGATCAGGCCGTGGCGTCGGGATTTGTGGTGCCGAGCTTCGATGCACTATCGTCGTGCTTCGCATAGAGCGACGAACTCGCTCGAAGCACGCGGACGTGGCGCAGTTGGTAGCGCACAACCTTGCCAAGGTTGGGGTCGCGGGTTCGAATCCCGTCGTCCGCTCGATGGTGCAGACGCATCAACCCCAGCGGTGGAGTGGCCGAGTGGTGAGGCAACGGCCTGCAAAGCCGTGCACACGGGTTCGATTCCCGTCTCCACCTCCAAGATGGGTCCCGCGCGATTAGCTCAGCGGGAGAGCGCTTCCCTGACACGGAAGAGGTCACTGGTTCAATCCCAGTATCGCGCACCACGTTTCACCGTACGCCGCCAATGCTCCCACGCGTACGGACGGCCACACGAGCAGATCTGGGCTCTTCCCACTATCTCCGACTATCTTCTCGGCACCCGACAGCGCGGCAAGTCATGTTGTTGCCAAGCGCCGATTCCCGCGCTCGACGGGACGAAGAAAACTCGTTGCCCGACGAATCAACGGCATTCGTAGGCGAACGATGCGCCGTTGCGGTATCCCACCAGCCGCGCCCGTGTCACCGCGAACCCAACTATTAACGTGCACGTCAGACTTTGATCTTGTTGCCGGAAACGCCGTGCGGCCGCGCCCCGTCGTGTTCGCTGTCACTAGCCGCCGCGGTCGGGGTTCGACTACCAAGTCCACCACTCCGGAGTGGCGTCGTCGCAGGCAACGTCGTGCCAATCGGTATGGCACGTGGTCCAACCGTGTCGCGGCGATACCTCGGCCGCGCCGGTCTACGCTTTGCCGCCACCCATGCACACCACGGCCCCCTACAGGGACCCGGTCAGCCCACAGCGAACCATACGTACCTTTTGAATCGTTTCACGAGATATCGCGTACGGTGGACGGCGGGACATCCGCAGTCCCCCCATTGCGGATTTCCAAGCCTTTGGCGGTTCACCTCCCCCCCGAACCGCCAAAGGCGTCCCAAACCCCCAACCCTTGCCGCGGACGACGCGCGGTGTCGTCGGTGCCCGGTTGCCTCAGTTCGATTCTGTGAACCAGGCCTCGTGATGTTTCGGAGTTGGCCGTTGGTGGGCACTCCTGACACAGGTTCGGACAGTGGACCGGACGTGATTCACACCGATGAGGAGTTGATTGTCATGAGTGCTTTGGACAAGGCGAAGAACAAGGTCGAGGACTTGGGCGGCCAGGCCAAGGAAGCATCCGGCAAGGCGACCGGTGACAAGAGCACCGAGAACGAAGGCAAGGTCGACCAGGTCAAGGCGAACCTCAAGGACGCCGGCGAAAAGGTCAAGGACGCCTTCAAGTAGTCCCTTAGACAACATCGATTCGGCCCGTTGTCCCTGCGGCAGCGGGGCGATTCGCGTCTGCGTCCGACACTTGACGGCGCCGCCACGGCGGTCTAACTTACCCAAGAGTAAATTCGCCGGGGGGCGACGTTCAGGGGACAAGTGACCGGTGTACTGCTGTACGGCTACCTCATCGGGTGGATGCTGACGTCGTCGTTAGCCGTGTTCAACGCCGCCAGGGCCGGGCGTTCGCGAGGGCTGGGCATCGTGGCCGGCGCCCTGTGGCCGGTGTTCGCCGTGGCCGTCGGCCAGTACCTGGCCATCGAACTGATCGCGGCCCTGTCGCGGGTCACGACCGGGTCGACGGCGCCGCGGACGACGAACATCACGTCCCACGACGGCCATCCATTTGCAAAGACGGTCTAAGCTGTCGGGCATGTGGGTGAAGAAGGTGGCGACCGCAGCAGCGCTGGCCGTTACGGTCATGGGCGCTCTACCCGGGGTGGCCGCCGCCGACCCGACGACGCCGACACCGACCCCAGCCCCCACCACGGCCGCGGCACCTGCAAACGGAGCCGCACCCGCACTCAAGACCTCGGTCGACGCCGACGGCACCTATGCAGTGGGCACCGACATCGTTCCCGGCGTCTACAACTCCGCGGGCCCGGTCGGCGACGGCACGTGCTTCTGGAAGCGCCTCGGCGCCGACGGAGCCACCCTCGACAACGCCCTGACCAAGAAGCCGCAGACCGTCGTCATCGACCCCACCGACCAGTCGTTCAAGACCAACGGCTGCCAGCCCTGGCAGCTCAGCGACGCACCTCCCCCGCCCCAGGCCTCCGGGCTTGGCCCCGCGTTGGCCGGCCTGCAATTGCAGGCCTACATGGCACAGCTCAACGCCAGGGCCGCGGCATCGGGACAAGCTCCGCCGCCGTAGCCCGCGTCGGCGTCTGACACGATCGACGTCATGGCCGACCGCATCGAAGTCCAACGCACCATCGCCGCACCCCCGGCGGACGTGTTCGCCGTCCTCTGCGATCCGCAGGGGCACATCGCCATCGACGCGACCGGAATGCTGCAGGATGCCGACGGCGACGTCGTCACCGCCAGCGGCGACAGCTTCGTCGTCCACATGGATCGCGAAGCGCTGAACGACTTTCCGATGGGCAAGTACGACGTCACAGTGTCCATCACCGATTACGAGAAGGATCGGCTGATCGCCTGGACGATCCTCGGCAAGATCGAGCCTCCGATCGGCCACGTATACGGGTACCGCCTCGAACCCGACGGCGACGCAACGCTCGTCACGTCGTACTACGACTGGTCCGACATCCACCAGAAGTGGCGCGACGCGGGCATCTTCCCCGTCATCTCCGAAGCGGCGCTGCGCGGCACGCTCGGCATTCTGGACCGCACGGTCCGCCGGGGCTACCCCCGCGGATAGCCTTTCTGTCGTCAACCCGAGGTTGACGAAGCGATTCCGTCAACCTACGGTTGACGTATGAGCGACCAACTGAAGATCCACCACCCCGTCCGTCTCGACGACCTCATCACCGCGATCAGAACCGTGCACGACGAGCCGCTCGACCAACTCCAGGACGCCGTCCTCACCGCCGAAGCCCTCGGCGACATCGCCGACCACCTCATCGGCCACTTCGTCGACCAGGCCCGACGCTCGGGCGCCTCCTGGACCGAGATCGGCAAGTGCATGGGCGTCACCAAACAAGCCGCCCAGAAGCGCTTCGTGCCGCGGACCGACACCGGCACCCTCAACCCGAACGACGGCTTCAACAGGTTCACCCCGCGGGCGCGCAACGTCGTCGTCGAATCACAGAACAAGGCACACGCCGCAGGCAACGACGAGATCACCCCGGCGCACCTCCTGCTCGGATTGTTCAGCGACCCGGCATCACTGGCCGCGCACCTGCTGGCCTCGCACGGCGTCGACGCCGACGCCGCAGCCAAGGCCGCACCCCTGCCCCCAAGGGCCGACGATGTTCCCGCGCTGGTTCCGTTCAACGGACCCGCGAAGAAGGTCCTCGAACTCACCTTCCGTGAAGCACTTCGTCTGGGGCACAACTACATCGGCACCGAGCACATCCTGCTCGCCCTGCTCGAAGACGAAGCCGAAGACGGGCCCCTGCACACCCTCGGCCTCGACAAGCAGGGCGTCGAATCCGAGATCGTCGGGGCGCTGAACTCCCTGACGAACACCGAACGGGAATGAAACGCGCACCGATGCGGTACAAGAAGTCATGAACCTCGACGAATCCGCCCGTGCACTGATCGGTTCCGGCGCCGACGCCACACTCGTCACCCTCAACCCCGACGGCAGCCCGCAAGTGTCGGTGGTCTGGGTCGCGTTGCAGTCCACGCCCGACGGTGACGAACTGGTCAGCGCACACCTCAGCGACTACAAGAAGACCCGCAACATCCGACGCGACGGACGCGTCGCCGTCACCATCATCGGCCCGACACCGCCCGGGCAGCAAGCCCCCTACCTGTCGATCACCGGAACGGCGCGCATCGTCGAGGGCGGCGCCCCCGAACTCCTCACCGAGCTGGCCGAGGCCATGCTTGGCTCCAGCGAGCACTTCCCACCGCCCAACTCCCCCGCCGGCCTACTGACGCGGATCCGCATCGAGAAGGTCGGCGGCATCGGCCCCTGGGCGTCCTGAGGACCGATCGTCCCCTCGGCAACCAACCGGTGTGCAATCATGCGAGGCATGCGTCGCTGGTTCACGATGATGGTTGCCGGAGTGGCGGTCACGGCTGGGGTTCTCGCCTCACCCGCGCCAGAAGCCGCGGCGGTCGCCCCCATCGGAAGGCTGGGTGACGTTCTGCACGTGGCCTACATGAACGTCGTCGCCGACGTCGCCGTCACCAGCGTCGACCTGGTCGACGTGCCACCGGGCTTCGGCTATCCCCCACGCGGACCGCGCTACCAGGTGTACCGCGCCAACGTCACCGTCCACGTGATCAAGGCACCCAACCCGTACATCACCTCGCTCTTCTTCGACTTCGAGGGCGTCACGCCGATCGCCGACGCCTACAAGCCGCGCAACACCGACGTCCCCGACGACCTCCGCGCCATGCTGCAGAACGCACCCCCCGGCTCCACCGTCACCGGCGGCGTCTATTGGGACGTCTACCGCGACCTCGTCACCAACGTCGTGCTCCTCGACAAGGCCACCGGCACCCACCTTGCCCAGTGGAATCTCTACTGACCCTCGGATGACCGTCGAGGTGACACCGGCCGCCGAGGCCGATCTGACCGAACTCGCCGACGTCGCGGCCCGCACCTTCCCGCTGGCGTGCCCGCCGTCGACCGGCGCCGACGACGTCGCCGCCTTCATCGCCGAGAACCTCTCCACGGAACGCTTCGGCGAGTACCTCGCCGACCCGGAACGGGTAATCCTCACCGCACGCGAGGACCGCCGAATGTCGGGGTACGCCATGCTGATTCACGGGGTGATCGCCGACCCCGACGTCCAACGGGCGGTGCCCCTGCGACCGGCCGTCGAACTGTCCAAGATGTACGTGCTGCCCGACGCGCACGGCGCCGGCGTCTCGGCGGCCCTCATGGCCACTGCGCTCGACACGGCCCGCGCGCTGGGCGCGGCCTGCGTCTGGCTAGGCGTCAACCAGGAAAACCAACGCGCCCAACGCTTCTACGCCAAGCACGGCTTCGCGATCAGCGGCACCAAGACGTTCCGACTGGGCGGCCACATCGAAAACGACTACGTGATGGTGCGCCCGCGGTCGGGCTAGTCGCGTCCCGCGGCCGTCAGCGCCAACAGACGCGACGTCGCGCGCAGGTACTTCTTGCGGAACCCACCCGCCAACATCTCGTCGCTGAAGACGGTGTCGAGCTTGGTCCCCGACGCCACCACCGGGATGCCCGCGTCGTAGAGCCGGTCGGTCAGCGACACCAGCCGTAGCGCGACGCTCTGGTCGTCGAGCGGATGCACCCCGGTGATGAACACTTGCGCGACGCCCTCGATCAGGGCCTGGTACCTCGACGGGTGCATCGTCGCCAGATGCGCGCACAGCGCGTCGAAGTCGTCGAGCGTCGCACCACTCACTCCGGCGGCCTCGTCACGCACCTCGTCGTCGGACGGCGGCACGGGCGCCGGCGGCAGGTCGCGGTGCCGATAGTCCGGACCCTCGATCCGCACCGTAGTGAAAATACCTGCCAGCGTGTTGATTTCACGCAGAAAGTCCTGCGCCGCGAACCTGCCCTCGCCAAGCTGTTCGGGCAACGTGTTGGACGTCGCCGCCACCGACACCCCTCGCTCCACCAGAGCCGAGAGCAGTCGCGAGATCAGCGTCGTGTTCCCCGGATCGTCGAGCTCGAATTCGTCGATGCACACCACCACGTACTCCGAGAGCAACTCGATGCACTCGAGAAACCCGAAGACGCCAGCCAACTGCGTCAGTTCACCGAACGTCGCGAACGCCGCGGGACCGGCGTCGGCGGCGCTGAGCGCGTAGTACGTCGACGCCAACAGGTGCGTCTTGCCGACGCCGAAACCACCGTCGAGGTACACCCCGACCCCCGGCAACACCTCTCGCTTGCCGAACAACTTCTTCTTGCCGGCACGGCGCTGCACGGCCTGCTCACAGAAGTCGCGACACTTCTGCACGGCCGCAGTCTGCGACGGCTCACCCGGATCCGGCCGGTAGGTGTCGAAGGAGACGTCGGCAAACGTGGGCGGCGGCACCAGCCCCGCGACCAGTCGTTCAGGTGTCACCTTCGGATGGCGATCGGTGAGATGGTCGACGACGCTGGCCCCAGACATGAAGGAACTGTATCGACGTGCTGCAATGGTCAACGTGTCCGATCCCAATGCTGCGACTCAGCTCACAGAGCTAGGCCCCCTGGGCAGCACGTTCGACACCGACGACGGACGGCTCGCGGCGTTCTACTCCTACCCGGAGAACCTCGAGCGCTGCTGGGTGCGGGCCAACATGATCTCCAGCCTCGACGGCGGCGCCACCGACGACGGCAAGGCCGGCGGTCTCGCCGGCCCCGGTGACCGGGCCCTGTTCTCCCGCATGAGGCAGGAGGCCGACGTCATCCTCGTCGGCGCCTCCACCGTGCGCATCGAGAACTACTCCGGTGCGCAGATGTCGCTGGCCGAGCGCCGCGAACGGCAAGGCCGAGGCCAGACCGAGGTCCCCCCGATCGCCATCGTCACCCACGCCGCCGACTTCGAGCACGACGCCAGGATCTTCACCCGCACCGAAGTCCCTCCGATGATCATGACCTGCCGCGAGACGGCGCCGGAGGCCCGCGCACGCTTCGGCTCGACCGCCGAGGTCCTCGACGCGTCCGGAGCCCACACCGACCGCGTCGACCCCGCGGTGGTACTCGCGATCTTCGCTGAGCGGGGCCTGCGACGAGTGCTGTCCGAAGGCGGGCCGTCGCTGATCAGCCTGCTCACCGAAGACGACCTGCTCGACGAACTGTGCGTCACGATTGCACCGATCCTGGTCGGCGGCGCGGCCCGCCGCATCGCCTCGGGGTCGGGGGAAGCCCACACCCGGATGCGTCGAAGCCACCTGCTGACCGACGACGAGGGCTATCTCTACACGCGGTACGTCAGGGACGGGCTGGCCGGGGAGTAGCTCGTCGATCGCTAATGTGGTCACCATGCGTCGGCATCCTCAGCTGCTCAGGGCCCTCTGTTCGCCCGTCGTCGCGGCTGTCGTCCTGGCCGGATGCGCGCCGGGACTCGCCGCCAACCCCCGCTTCGCCACCGACGCGGGCGCCGGACCCCAAGGCGCCCCCGAGACCACACCGGTCGCCGCGGGACCTCCCAAGGTCGAGGCGCCCAAGAACGATCTGACGTGGCGCGACTGCACGTCAAGGACGTTCGCCGCGGCCTCCGTCCCCGCCGTCGCAGGCGTGAGCCTCGACTGCGCCACCTACGACGCCGACGTCGACTCGATCAACGGCGCCACGGGAACGCTCACCATCGGTGTCGTCCGCGCCAAGTCGACGGCCACCCCGGCGGACGCCGGCCCACTGGTGATGACGACCGGCAGCGACCTCCCGTCCTCGACGCAGCTGCCGGTGTGGCTGTCCCGCGGCGGCGCCGACGTACTGAAGACCAACCCGATCGTCGCCGTCGACCGCCGCGGCATCGGCCTGTCGGGCGCCTTGGACTGCCGCGATCTGTTCAGCCGCCAGGAGATGCTCGACCAGGCGCAGTTCGAATCGGGCAACGACCCCGTCGCCAACCTCAGCGCCGTCGTCCAGACGGCCACCCAGAGCTGCACCGACACCATCGCCCCCGGCGACTCGTCCTACGACAACGCACACGCCGCAGAGGATCTCGAACGCCTGCGCAGCACCTGGGACGTTCCGACGCTCGCCCTGCTCGGCGTCGGCAACGGCGCACAGGTCGCCCTCGCCTACGCGGGCTCGCACCCCAACAAGGTGTCGCGGCTGGTACTCGACTCCCCGTTACCCCTCGGCATCGCCGCCGAGGCAAGAGCCGAACAGAAGGTCAAGGGTCAGCAGGCCGCGCTCACCGCGTTCGCCTCGCAGTGCGTCGCCTCCGGCTGCGCGCTCGGCCCCGATCCGAAGGGCGCGATCGACGCCATGCTCGAGGCCGCGCGTCAAGGCACCGGCCCGGCGGGCGCCTCGGTGGCCGCCCTCACCGACGCCATCGCCACCGCGCTAGCCTTCCCGCGCGGCGACTTCGTGTCGTCGACCGCGGCGCTGGCCACCACCCTCGCCGCGGCCCGCAGCGGTGACGTCGCCGGGCTCAACACGCTGATCAACCAGGCCGCGACACAACGCGAGACCGACGGTCAATTCGTCAACGGCTGCAGCGACGCGCTCAACCGCCCCACCCCGGACCGCGTGCGCGAGCTCGTCGTCGGATGGGGAAAGCTCTACCCCGAATTCGGCACCGTCGGCGCCCTCGACATGGTCAATTGCCTTGCCTGGCCCAGCGGTTCGACGCCACCCGACCCGCAGAACCTCAAGATTCCCGTGCTGCTCCTCGGCGTACAGAACGACCCGATCGTCGGCAACGAAGGGGTGGCCGCCGTCGCGGCGACCATCATCAACTCCGGCGCCGCCAACCGACGCGTGATGTGGCAGGGCGTCGGCCACGGAGCCAGCATCTACTCCACGTGCGCCGTCCCACCGGTGCTGTCCTACCTCGGCACCGGCAAGGTTCCCGACACCGACACGTACTGCCCCGCCTAGCTCGACGCCCGCGGCCACCGGTGTACGGTGCGCTGGTGGCGGCACCTGACACGTTGTTGACGAACGCATTCCGACCCCGCACCTCACCGCCGAATGTCGCGCACGTTCTGCGCTCGGTGCTGTGGCCCGTGGCGATCCTGTCGATCGTCCATCGCAGCTACGTGCTGGCCACCAACGGCTACATCACCGACGACTTCGGCCCCGTCTACCGCGCGGTCATCAACTTCAAGCTCGGGCTCGACATCTACAACGAGCACTTCGACCAGGTGGACCCGCACTACCTGTACCCGCCCGGCGGGACACTGCTCCTGGCGCCATTCGGCTACCTGCCGGTCGACGCCTCGCGGTACTGGTTCATCACCTTCAACACCATCGCCATCCTGCTGGCCGCGTACTTCCTGCTGCGGCTGTTCAAGTTCTCGTTGGCCTCGGTCGCCGCACCGGCCCTGCTGTTGGCGATGTTCTGCACCGAGAGCGTCACCAGCACGCTGGTGTTCACCAACATCAACGGCTGCGTCCTCCTCGGCGAGGTGCTGTTCCTTCGGTGGCTGCTCAGCGGCAAGGTCAACCACCAGTGGCTCGCCGGCCTCGCCATCGGGCTCACACTCGTCGTCAAACCCTCCCTGGCCCCCCTGCTGCTGCTTCCGGTGCTCAACCGACAGTGGCGCCCACTGGTGCCCGCCTTCGGCGTGCCGCTGCTGTTCAACGTCGCCGCATGGCCCTTGGTCAGCGACCCGATGGGGTTCGTGCGCAACACGGTGCCCTACATCTTCTCGGTGCGCGACTACTTCAACAGCTCCATTCAGGGCAACGGGATCTACTACGGTCTCCCGACGTGGCTGATTCTGCTGCTGCGAGTGGGCTTCCTGGCGCTGGCAGTCGCCAGCCTCTGGCTGCTGTACCGCTACTACCGCGAACGCGACCAGCTGTTCTGGATGGTGACCTCGTCCGGCGTCTTGTTGATCACGACGTTCCTGGTGACTTCGCTTGGCCAGGGCTACTACTCGATGATGCTGTTCCCGTTCCTGATGACGGTGGTGCTCCCCAACTCGGTGATCCGCAACTGGCCGGCCTGGCTGGCAATCTACGGCTTCATGACGATGGACCGCTGGCTGCTGGGGCACTGGCCGAGCACCGGCCGCTTCCTGGAGTACATGAAGATCACCTACGGCTGGTCGCTGATGCTGATCGTCGTGTTCTGCGTGCTGTACTTCCGGTACCTCGAGGCCAAGGCCGACGGCCGGCTCGAGGACGGCATCGACCCGCCATGGATGACGACCGATCGGGACCGCGCTAGCGTGGAGGGATGACCGTCCCGAAAGTCCAACTGACCGACGACGAATGGCGTAAGAAGCTCTCGCCCCAGGAGTTCGCCGTGCTGCGTCAGGCCGGTACCGAGCGCCCCTTCGTCGGCGAGTACACCGACACCGAGACCGAGGGCGTCTACCAGTGCCGGGCGTGCGGTGCGGAGATCTTCCGTAGCACCGAGAAATTCGAATCTCATTGCGGCTGGCCGTCTTTCTTCGACCCGGCCGACTCGGACGCCGTCATCTTGAAGACCGACGACTCGGGTGGCATGCATCGCGTCGAAGTCCTGTGCGCCAGCTGCCACAGCCACCTCGGTCACGTCTTCGAAGGCGAGGGGTACCCCACCCCGACCGATCAGCGGTACTGCATCAACTCGATTTCGATGAAGCTGGTTCCTTCGACGTAAGCCTGCGCAGCAGGCCACACAGATCGGCGCCGGCGAGCGGCCGACTGAAGTGAAACCCCTGCGCCACGTCGCACCCGTAGTTCCCAAGCATCGTCGCGGTGTCTTCGTTCTCCACGCCCTCGGCGACCACCGTCATGCCGAGCTCGTGCGCCAGGTCCACCACGGCACGGACGACGGCCGCCGCACGCGCGTCGTCCACGATCGGGGCGATGAACTGCCGGTCGAGCTTGACCTCGTCGATCGGCAACTCGCACAGGTACCCGAGCGCCGAGTAGCCGCTGCCGAAATCGTCGATCGCCACGCGCGTTCCGCGTCCCCGCAGCGAGTCGAGCACCTGCCGGGTCCGGTCGACGTCGTCGAGCAAAAGGTCTTCGGTGATCTCGATGGTCAACAAGTCCGGGCTGATGTCACGCTCGTCGAGCGAGCGCAGAATGCGCTTCGGCAACTCCAGATCGCCCAGCGACGGCGCGAACATGTTGACCGCCACGGGCACCCGGACACCGTTGGCCTTCCACCGGGCCACGTCGTCGAGCGCCTGCTCGACCACCAGATCGGTCAGCGACCTCATCAACCCGTACTCGCGGACCAAGGGAAGGAACTTGTCAGGACCGAGCAGTCCGCGTTCCGGATGGGGCCAACGGACCAGAGCCTCGACACCGACGAATTCACCGTCATGCAGCCTGAACTTGGGTTGGTAGACCAGACTTAGCCCGGCATGGTCGATCGTGTTGCGCAGTTGGCCGAGCAGTCGCACCGTGCTCGTTCCGGCATTGCCCACCTTGCCGGTCCCCTTGGGCCGAGTCCGCGTCATCTCCGGGTCGAAGGTGTGCACCCCACCCGTGCGCGACCGCTTGGCGGAGTACATCGCCAGGTCGGCGTGCTTCAACAGCGCCTCGGCCGAGACGTCCGCGTCGTCGCCGGTCGCCGCGAGTCCAATGCTGGGCCGCAGCAACAGATCATGGCCGTCGATGACGAACTGGTCGTCGAACGAGGCCATGAGCCGCCGTGCCACCTGTCGGGAGTGTTCGGTCTTGCCCTCCAGCAGCACCGCGAACTCGTCACCACCCACCCGGGCCACCGTGTCACCGGCGCGCACACAACCGAGGATCCGTTGCGCCGCGAGCACCAGCAACTGGTCGCCGGCCGGATGACCGAGGTTGTCGTTGACGAGCTTGAAGTCGTCGAGGTCCAACGACAACACGGCCACCGGTTGCCGGTCGCGGACGTGCAACTGCATGGCGTGGGACAGCCGGTCGTTGAACAGCGCACGATTCGCCAACCCCGTCAACGGGTCTCGCAACGCCTGCTCCGCGACCAGGTCCAGGAGTCGGCGATTCTCCCTGACGACCAGGAATTGCCGCAGCAGCACCGCGACGACCAAGACCACCGTCGGAAAGAACAGCGCGGCCATTCCCGGCTGCTGCAGATTCGTCGGAGCGCACACCGCGGCGGCTATCGCGATCGGGACGTAGGGCAGACACAACACCCATCGCGACGGCACCCGCAACGTCGACGTTTCCGTCGCGGGCTCGTCCACCGCGAGAAGCGCCGCCGCCCCGATGACGAGTAGTCCCACCAGGTAGCCGACGTCGACGAGTCGACCGATCAGGTCCTCGTACTCCTCGGCCGCGGTGAGGTAGACGAACGCACTGTCCGACAACGCCATCAGGATGACACCAGCGGTCAGGAACGACGTCGTCCGCCGCTGCCCGGCGCGCGCTCTCGACTGGACGAGGACCGCCACCGTGATGACGACGAAGTCGCACACCGGGTAGGCCAGCGACAACCCAAACGCGAAACGATCGCCGTCACCAGCCTCGTACGCGTCGCGCAGCACCAGCACCCACGAGATCTGGAACAGCGCCGCGGCCGCGATCAATCCGTCGAGCACCAATCGGGTGCGTGAATGCCCGACGTGCCCGACGGGATAGGCAGCCAGCCCAATACAGGCTCCAACCGGAAACATCAGGTAGCCGACGTCGGCGAGCGAGGGGAACGGCGGGACGTCGGTCGCCATCTCGAGATATCCCCACACGAGCGAACCGGCCATCCAACCCCCGACGCCGACGCCGACGCTCAGCCAGGCGAACCGCTTACGGCCGGCGGAGTGCAGGGCCGCGCGGGCTGCGCACACCGTGGCGAACACAGCGAACACGACGCTGGAGGCGTTCGACACGATGGTGACGGCTGGCTCGACGTCCCAACCGACGACCATCCACACCGAGAGCAGGGCTCCGACCACGGCAACCGTCGCCACCACTAGTGCGGTCTTGCCCATCGGGCGATGCTAGCAAACAGGGAAAGGGTATGAAACGCGAATCACCCGAAAATTGACCTGGCAGATAGTTCGGTCTGCGGGGCTACCGGCTGCAGTGCGAGCAAACCGCCGTGGCACTCACGGCAGTCGTGCGACGAGCTCCTCGACGCCGACGCGCGGCCCCGTGAAGAACGGCGTCTCCTCGCGCACGTGCTTGCGGGCGTCGGTGTAGCGCAACTTCCACATCAACTCGACGATGCGGCCCAGGTCCGGCCCCTCGAAGGCCAGAATCCACTCGTAGTCGCCGAGCGCGAACGCGGGCACCGTGTTGGCGCGCACGTCCGGGTACTCGCGCCCCGCCATCCCATGCTCGACGAGCATCTTGCGACGCTCGTCGTCGGGCAGCAGGTACCACTCCAGCGACCGGACGAACGGATAGACGCACACGTAGTCGCCGGGGTCCTCGCCAGCGATGAACGCGGGAACGTGACTCTTGTTGAACTCCGCGGGCCGGTGCAACGCCACCACGCTCCACACCGGCTCGCTGACCCGGCCGAGGGACGTCCGCCGGAACGACGAGTACGTCTTCTGCAGGTCTTCCACGCGCTCGGCGTGCGTCCAGATCATGTAGTCGGCGTCAGCCCGGAAGCCCGCCACGTCGTACATCCCGCGCACCACGACGCCGTCCGCTTCTTGTTGCTTGAGGAACGTCGTGGTCTCGTCGACGACGGCCGAGCGATCGTCGCCCAGCTCCTCCGGCTGTACCGCGAACACCGAGATCATCATGTATCTCGTCATCGAATTCAGGGTGTCGTAGTCCAGCTTCGCCATACCGCTATCGTGCCACGCCCGACGTCGTCAACGCCGCCACCGCCTTGGTGGCGGATCCCACACAGGCGGGCACCCCGATGCCGTCCAGGTACGCCCCCGCGACCACCAACGTCGGCGGCAAACCCGAGCGCAGCTCGGCGACCAGCCCGGCGTGCCCAGGCCCGTACTGCGGCAGCGCGTCCATCCAGCGCTGGACGTGGCAGTCCACCGGGTCCGACACAACCCCGAACACCGTCGACAGGTCCTCGGCAGCCCACCTCAGCAGCTCCTCGTCCCCGACGTCGCGGGCAAGGGAGTCGCCAAACCGGCCGAACGACAACCGCACCAGTTCCACGTTGCCCCGGCGTCCCCACTTGCGGGACGTCAGCGTCATCGCCTTCGAGTTGAGCCGTTCACCACCGGCGACCAGCACGCCCGACTGCTCGGGCAACGGCGTCCCACCCGGCAGCGCGAGCACGACCAGCGCCGACGACGCCGTCTGAATGCGCCGCGCCGCAGCGGCAGACTTCGGTGCCACACCGTCGATCAACGCCGGCAGCCGAGGCGCAGGCACCGCGAGCACCACGCCGTCGGCATGCCAGTGCCCGCCCTCGTCGTCGACCAGCGCCCACCCCCGGCCGTCGCGACTGACCTGCTTCACCCCGGCGTGCACCCAGTCGAGCCGGGCCTGCCGCGCCAACGCGTCGAGCAGCACCGCGTAGCCGCCGTCGACCGCTCCGAACACCGATCCGGGCATCGGCGGAGGCAGTGCCTCGCGGACCGCGTCGGTCAGAGTGCGGGCCCCACGATCAAGGGCGGCCGCCAGCGTCGGAGCGGCCGCCCTGAGGCCAATGGTCGCCGACGAGCCGGCGTAGACGCCCCCCAACAGCGGATCCACCGACCGCGTCACCACCTGCGGACCGAAGCGGTCGCCGATCAGCTCCGCGACGGTGGGATCCGCGCCGGGGCGCCATGAGAACGGTCGCGAGGGTTCGTCGGCGATCCGCGCCACCGTCGCGCCGTCGACGAGCCCGGCCATCGACGAGGCCTGGGCCGGGATCCCCTGCAGCGTGCCCTGTGGCATCGGATGCAGACGTCCCTCGCTGAAGATCAGCGGCCGGACCCCCGTGGTGCCAATCTTCCTGTCGGCCAGCCCCAACTCCGCCAGCAGAGCCGACACCTCCGGGCGCCGCGCCACGAACGCCTCGGCTCCGACGTCCACCAACTGACCGCCGATGCGCTCCGTGCGCAACGCCCCACCGAGGCGATCGGCAGGATCGAAGAGCGTGATCGACGCCTCCGAGCCCGCGGCGACGCGCAGCCGATACGCGGCGACCAAACCCGAAATGCCGCCTCCGACAACACAATAGGAAGGCGGCGAGTGGGCGGCACTCACAACGCGTGCACCAGCGCCACCGCCTCGGTGATGACGCCGGGGTCGGTCGGCGGAAGCACGCCGTGCCCCAGGTTGAAGACGTGTCCGGTGGCGCCGGCGTCGACGGCGCGCCGGCCGTCCTCAACCACGTTGCGGACCGCACGCTCGACCACCGGCCAGCCCGCAAGCAGAACCACCGGATCGAGATTGCCCTGCAGCGCGCAGCCCGGACGGACCCGGCCGGCGGCGTCGGTCAGCGACGTCCGCCAGTCGACGCCGACCACGGGCTGGTCCCCCACCGACACCGCTTCCGACATGGCGCCAAGCAACTCGGCCGTGCCGACCCCGAAGTGCGTCATGGGCACTCCCTCGCCGGCGAGGGTCTCGAACACCCGCGAGCTGTGCGGCAGCACGTAGGTCCGGTAGTCGGCCAACGACAGCGTGCCCGCCCAGGAGTCGAACAGCTGGATCGCGTCGACGCCGGCGTCCAACTGCGTCTTGAGGAAGCCGATGGTCACGTCGGTGAGAGCCGTCATCAGGGCGTGCCAGGTGTCGGATTCACCGAGCATCATCGCCTTGGTGCGCTCGTGGTTGCGGCTGGGACCGCCCTCGACCAGGTAGGACGCCAGGGTGAAGGGAGCTCCGGCGAAGCCGATCAGCGGCACGTCACCCAGCGCCGCGGTCAACAGCGCGATCGCATCCGCGACGGGCGCGACCGCGTCACGATCCAGCGGGGTCAGCGACGTCACGTCGGCCGCGGTCCGGATCGGCGCGGCGATCACCGGCCCGACGTCGGGGACGATGTCGACGTCGACGCCCGCCGCACGCAGCGGAACCACGATGTCGGAGAACAGGATCGCCGCGTCGACGCCGTGGCGACGCACCGGCTGCAGGGTGATCTCGGTGATCAGCTCGGCGTCGAAGCACGCCTGCATCATCGTGCTCTTTGCCCGCAACGCCCGGTACTCGGGAAGGGATCGGCCGGCCTGTCGCATGAACCACACGGGCACACGGCTTGGCTTACGGCCTGCGGCCGCGGTCAGATAGGGCGACTCTGGCAGGTCACGACGGGTACTCATCGCCACCCATGCTGCCATGCAGTAACACTTCGGCGCGCCTTCGCTGCCCCATCCCCGAATCAGCTAGCGTCAAACCCCATGACCACCGTCGAGCCGGCTCAGTTCCGGGCAGCGGTGGAGGCAATGAATGCCACCACCGTCCGGCCCGAGATCGAGCTCGGCCCGATCCGGCCGCCTCAGCGACTGGCGCCGTACAGCTATGCCCTCGGCGCAGAGGTTCGCCATCCCGAAACCACCGTCGTCCCCGAGCGGTCCGACGGCGACGCCTTCGGCCGCCTGATCCTCCTTCACGACCCCGAGGGCGAGGAGGCCTGGGACGGCACGATGCGTCTGGTGGCCTACATCCAGGCCGACCTGGACTCCACCGAAGCCGTCGACCCCCTACTTCCCGAAGTGGCCTGGAGCTGGCTGGTCGACGCGCTCGCCGAACACGACGACCACGTCACCGCCCTCGGCGGCACCGTGACGGCGACGACGTCGGTGCGGTACGGCGACATCTCGGGCCCGCCACGGGCCCACCAATTGGAGCTGCGCGCATCGTGGACCGCGACCAACCTCGAACTGGGACCGCACGTGCAGGCCTTCTGCGAAGTGCTGGAGCACGCCGCGGGCCTCCCACCGGCCGGGGTCACCGACCTCGCCGCTCGCACGCGCGCCTGACATGACTGAAGGTTTCGATGCCGGGGACGCCGGCCCCGACGAGACGACGGCCGAGCAAGACGCCGTCGAGCCCGAAGTCGAGGCGACCCCGCTACTGTCCCCTGCCGACGGCGTACCCGAGCTGGCCGTCACGTCCGACCAGATCCTGGCTGCCGCCGAACTGCTGGTGTCGGGGCACGGCCCGTTCGCAATCGACGCCGAGCGCGCCTCGGGCTTCCGCTACTCCAACCGCGCCTATCTGATTCAAATTCGGCGGGCGGGCGCGGGCTCGGTCCTGATCGACCCGGTCAACCACGGCGAAGACCCGCTGATGGTGATGGCGCCACTGGCAGACGTGCTGGACACCGACGAGTGGATCCTGCACGCCGCCGACCAGGACCTGCCGTGTCTGGCCGAGCTGGGAATGGTGCCGCCCCAGTTGTACGACACCGAGCTGGCGGGCCGGCTGGCAGGATTCGACAGGGTCAATCTGGCGGCAATGGTGCAACGACTTCTCGGACTGCACCTGGTGAAGGGGCACGGCGCTGCGGACTGGTCCCAGCGC
Source organism: Mycobacterium sp. Root135 (assembly GCF_001426545.1). Lineage (GTDB taxonomy): Bacteria > Actinomycetota > Actinomycetes > Mycobacteriales > Mycobacteriaceae > Mycobacterium. The sequence goes on from NZ_LMEZ01000001.1 coordinate 955,039, forward strand.
CCCCTTCCGTCGGAGTGGCTCAACTACGCGGCGCTGGACGTCGAGGTACTGCTCGAACTGCGCGCGGCGGTCGCCGCCGAACTGGAGGCTCAAGGCAAGACCCGTTGGGCGGCAGAGGAATTCGAGCACCTGCGCACCTACGTCGCCTCGCCGACGCGGCGGGACCGCTGGCGCAAGACCTCGGGTATCCACAAGGTCAAGAACCCTCGGACGCTGGCCGCCGTTCGGGAACTTTGGACGACGCGCGACCACATCGCGCAGCGCCGAGACATCGCGCCGGGACGCATCCTGCCCGACGCCGCCATCATCAACGCCGCCACGGTCAATCCCGACACCGTCGAGAGGCTGGTGGCGCTGCCCGTCTTCGGCGGCTCACGCCAGCGCCGCAGTGCCGGCGTGTGGCTGGACGCGCTGGCGCGCGCCCGCACCACCGACGACGTTCCGACGGCGTCCGAGCCGGTCACCGGGCCGCCCCCTGCGGTGCGGTGGAGCCGACGCAAGCCAGAGGCCGCCGAACGTCTCGACCGCGTCCGTGCCGGACTCGCCGCACTGTCCCAACGGCTTTCGGTGCCAACCGAGAATCTGCTGACACCCGACCTGGTGCGCCGGCTGGTGTGGGACTGGCAGCCGATCGGCAACGCGGCGACGGTGATCGACGCGTTCCTGGCGGAGGCCGGTGCGCGGCCGTGGCAGCGGGAGTTGACGGTGCCGGTGCTGACCGAGGCGTTGACAGCCGTGGAGACACCGACGGCTGCCCAGGATCCCCAGGAGTCGTAGTCGCTGCCGACAGGAGCACCGTGGACCAGCCCGCGACCATCACCGGGGACGAGGTCGACCCGTCTGACCAGAAGATTCGCTACGAGCTGACCACGGTGGCCTTCCGCCTGCCGGACGCCGCGGCCGCCAAGGACGGAGTCGACGGCTGGTTGCAGGCCCCGGAGTCACGGGGTCGGCTGCTGGGTTGCTGGGAAGCCGAGCATGGCGTGCTCGGCCGGGTCTACGTCCTGCGCGAGTTCGACGACGACGCCGCGCTGGCCGCCGAGCGGATGCGGGCCGCCCACAGTCCCGTCCCCTTCGGCGCCGGTGCGCACCTCACCGATCTGACTATGAACGGCTTTGCCCCGTTCCCCTTCATGCCGAGGGTGGTCACCGGGGCCTTCGGTGCGGTCTACGAAATCCGGGACTACCACCTTCTGCCCGGCGGGCTGCCTGCGACGATCGCCGGGTGGCGGGTCAAGCTCCCCGTCCGCCACCGCGTCGACCCGGTCTCGGTCGTCATGTACGCACTCGACGGACCGGCCCGCATCGTCCACATCTGGCCGTTCCCGGGGCTCGACGAGCGGGTCGCGGTCCGGCGCCGGCTGTACGAGGCCGGGGACTGGCCGCCGCCCGGCGGACCAGAGCACATCATGGAGGCCACGTCGACGATGGCCTGGCCGCTGCCCGGCTCACCGCTGCACTGAGGCAGACGTCAGAGTGCGGCGACCCGGTCCACGTGCGCCAAGAAAAGCCGAAGGACGTCCTCGGGAGCCTCGATCTGCGGCCAGTGCGCGATGTCGTCGGCGAGCATCACGACGTCGGGATTGGGAATCACCTCGAGGTAGCGCTGCGCCATGTGCCGGCCCGAATTGGGGTCGCTCGGACCGTCGATCAGTCGCATCGGCACGGCAGTCTCCCGCATGGCCCGGATCCAACGGTTGCGGTACCGGTAGCGGTCGGTGACGAACCTGCCCACCTTGTGGCTCACCCGCGTGCCGTCGTTGTAGTCCATGATTTGGTGAAACCGATCGAGCTGCCGGGGCGTCGGCTTGGTGTTCTGCCCGAACAACTCGTCGAGGGTGCGGTCCACGACGCGCCGGGCCACCGCGCTGCCCTGGAACCGACTCACCATGTCGCCCAACGGTGTTCGTGACATCAGCTTCTGCACCAGTCGGGGCGTGTACGACTCGTTGAACAGGCCGCCGTTGAGCCAGGTGATCGACTCGATCACCGGCACTCCGTAGGCGTTGTCACCTGCCTCGTACCGTGCGAGCAACTCCTGGCCGACGGAGTCGCCAAGGTCGTGCGCCAAGACGTGGAAGGAGTCGATCCCCAGCTGATGCAGTAGCGCCTCGTGCATGTCGGCGTGGTCGGGCACGGAGTACTCGTATGCCACGGGTTTGTCCGAGAAGCCCATACCAAGCATGTCCGGCGCGATCACGGTGAACCGCTGCGTCAGCGTCGGCCAGATCAGCGACCAATCAAAGGAACTGAACGGATACCCGTGGATCAGGAGTAGGGCCGGGCCGGCGCCCTCGACGCGGTAGAACACGTCGAAACCCAGGTAGTCGAAGTACTGACCGGTGGTCTTCCAGTGCTCCAGTTCGGCATCCATGGGCGAAGCCTATGCAGTGGGCGACCCCTTTCCCTACCGGGTGGTGTAGCCGCCGTTGGCGAGCAGCGTCTGCCCCGTGATCCACCAACCCTCGCCGACGAGGAAGCGGACCAGGGGGACGATGTCGTGGGGATCGGTCAGTCCCGTCGCGGTGAACTTCGACAGGTCGGCGGCGTTCTGGTTGTACTTCGCCGACTCCTCGTCTTCCTGGCCGTAGAAGAACGGCGTCTCCATCGGCCCCGGCGCCACGGCGACGACGGAGATGCCACGTGCGCCGAACTCCTTGGCCGCCGCCCGGGTGAAGTGTTCCACCGGGGCCTTGGATCCCGCGTAGACGGAGTAGGACCCGATGTAGGCCGCCAGCAGGGACGTGACGATGGTGATCAGCTTGCCGCCGTCGGAAAGGTGTTGGCCCGCTTGCTGAATGAAGAAGAACGCCGCCTTGGAGTTGATCGCGAAGATCGTGTCGTAGTCGGCCTCGGTGACCTCGGCGATGGGTTTCTTGATCACCATTCCGGTGGTGTTGATCGCGATGTCGACCGATCCCATGGCTGCCTTGGCCCGCTCGAAGAGTTCGGCCACGGCGGCGGCGCTGGTCAGGTCGCCCTGGAAGGCGTGAGCGGTAACGCCCGCCGACTCGACGGCCGCGACGGTGTCCTCGGCCGCCGCCTTGGTGGCGTCACTGTTGTAGTGGATCGCGATGGCTGCCACGCCCTTGGCGGCCAGGTCGCGGGCGATCAACCCGCCGAGGTTCTTCGCGCCGCCGGCGATGAGTACGGTCTTGCCTTCGATGCTGTGGTCGGTCACGGTGACGTCCTTCGTTCGGCGGGCTCGCTGCACGGTGAACGTAGGGCAGGATCAACACAAATGACCAACACCGAAAACTGGTCGAACGACAAGCATTCATTGTCCTTCGAGCGTGACCCCGGTCCGCCACTGGACCTGAACCGCTTGGCGCAGTTCGTCGCGGTGACCGACCACGAGAACCTGACCGAGGCGGCCGACCAACTGCGTCTGACTCAACAGGCGCTCAGCAGCGCGATGCGCCAATTGGAGAAGAGTCTCGGGGTCGACTTGTTCGACCGCCGCGGGCGTCGGCTGGTGCTGACCGAGGCGGGACGTCGCCTACGCCAGGGGGCACCCGTCGTCCTTGCCGCCGTCGCCGGTCTCGCCGACGCCACCCGACACACGGCCCATGGACGTCAACCGCCCTTCGTGGTCGGCCATTCTCCGGCGATCAGCGCGGAAGAGGTGTTCGCGGTCGTCGAGCCGGTGCGAGCCGCGCTCCCCGACCTGTCGGTGACGGCGCGGCAGATGTTCGTCGACGACATGCACCGGGGCCTGCTCGACCGGTCGGTCGACGTCGGCCTCCGCCGTGGCGCCACCACACCCCCCGATCTCGCGGCCGCCGTCATCGGATACGACGAGCTTCGGGTCGCGGTTCGGGCCGGACATCCACTCGCCGGTCGGGAACGGCCCACGCTGGCCGACGCCGCCGCCTACGGGCTAGTGGTGTGGGCGCCGCCGACATTCTCGTTCTATACCGACTTCCTGGTGGCGGCATGCCGCAGAGCGGGCGTCGAACCCAGTCTGACCGTGCATTCGATGCAGGGCACCCCGCCGGCCGCCGCCGTCATCGGCAACGACTGGGTCGCGTTCCTCACCACACCGGCAGGCCCCGCGTTGGGCGGTCGCGTCGAGGTACTGGCTCTGGCCGACCCGCCGATGGTGCCGATTCAGGCGCTGTGGCTCCCCCACACGATCTCCGAACCCCGCGCCGTCCTGCTGGCGGGACCGGGACCTAGTCGACCCGGCCGCTGACCTCGGACTCGCCGATCGAGCTGCCGAGCGCGGCCACCCACCCGGTGACCTGACGGGCGATGTTCTGATCGGTCAGGCCCAACTCGGCGAGCACCTCCTTGCGCGAGGCATGGTCCTGGAACTGCTGCGGGACGCCGAGGTCGCGGCAGGGCACGTCGATCTCGTTGCGCCGCAACGCAGCCGACACCGCCGAACCGATGCCGCCGTGCAGGCCGTGGTCCTCCAACGTGACGACCAACTTGTGCGACGCGGCGAGCGGACCAAGCATCTCCGGCACCGGGAGCACCCAGCGCGGGTCGACGACCGTGACGCCGATGCCCTGGTTGCGGAGCCGCTCGGCGACCGACAACGCCATCGAGGCGAAGGAACCGACCGCCACCAGCAGGACGTCCTGGGACAGCCCGTCGGCAGGAACGGCCAGCACGTCGACTCCGTCGCGGCGCTCGACGGCGGGAATGTCCTCGCCGACGTCGCCCTTCGGGAACCGGATCGCGGTGGGGCCGTCCTTGACGTCGAGGGCTTCGCCGAGTTCCTCCCGCAGGCGAGCGGCGTCACGGGGAGCCGCGACCCGCATGCCCGGCACGACGCCGAGGATCGACATGTCCCAGACCCCGTTGTGGCTGGCGCCGTCGGGTCCCGTCACGCCGGCGCGGTCGAGCACGATCGTCACCGGAAGACGGTGCAGCGCAACGTCCATCATCATCTGGTCGAACGCCCGGTTGAGGAACGTCGAGTAGATCGCCACCACCGGGTGCATGCCGCCCATGGCGAGCCCGGCGGCCGAGGTCATGGCGTGCTGCTCGGCGATGCCGACGTCGAAGAAGCGGTCCGGGAACCGCTTGCGGAACGCGCTGAGCCCGGTGGGGCCCGGCATCGCGGCCGTGATCGCGACGACGTCGCGACGCTTGGCGGCCCGTTTGATCAGTTCGTCGGAGAACACCGACGTCCACCCGGGGGCCGCGACCGACGTCGCGAGCCCGGTCTGTGGGTCGATGATCCCCGTCGAGTGCATCTGCTCGGCCTCGTCGGACTCGGCGGGTCCGTACCCCATGCCCTTGCGGGTGGCGACGTGGACGATCACCGGGGCGTTGAAGCCACGCGCATGTCGCAGCGCCGCCTCGACGGCGTGCTCGTCGTGGCCGTCGATCGGACCGACGTACTTGAGGCCGAGATCGGTGAACATCACCTGCGGCGACAGGGCGTCCTTGATGCCTGCCTTGACGCTGTGCATGCACTGGTAGCAAACCTCGCCGATGAGCGGCAGACCGCGGACGGCCTTGCGGCCCTCCTCCAGTAGCCGTTCGTAACCGGGTTGCAGGCGAAGGCCGGCGAGGTGGTCGGCGAACCCGCCGATGGTGGGTGCGTAGCTGCGGCCGTTGTCGTTGACGACGATGATGACCGGCCGACGTGAGGTCGCGATGTTGTTGAGCGCCTCCCAGCACATCCCGCCGGTCAGCGCGCCGTCACCGACGACGGCGACCACGTGACGGTTGCGATGGCCGCTGAGCTCGAAGGCCTTGGCCAACCCGTCGGCATAGGACAGCGCCGTGCTGGCGTGACTGGACTCGACCCAGTCGTGCTCGCTCTCGCTGCGCGACGGGTAACCCGACAGCCCGTCCTTCTTGCGGAGGTTGTCGAAGTCGGCGCAGCGTCCCGTCAGCATCTTGTGGACGTAGGCCTGATGACCGGTGTCGAAGATGATCGGATCGTGCGGCGAGTCGAACACCCGGTGCAGGGCGAGCGTCAGTTCGACGACGCCCAGGTTGGGGCCGAGATGTCCGCCGGTGGCAGCAACCTTGTGAATCAGGAATTCACGAATCTCGAGTGCGAGATCCTTCATCTGTGACTGCGACAGGTGCTGCAGATCAGCGGGACCGCGGATCTCAGAAAGCATCAGCTCAGTTTACGCACGGGGACGTGATCGGGCCCGTCAAGGCTCGTACACGTCGGGCACGCCGTCACCGTCGGCATCCACGGTTTCCCGCTCGTGAATGCGCCGGTGCGCCGCATTGCGGCTGACCAGGACGACGGACGCCAACGCCCCCGCCACCAGCGACCCGACCAGCACGCCGATCTTGGCGTCGGCACCCGTCACGGTGCCGTAACCAAAGGCCAGCTCGCCGATGAGCAACGACACGGTGAATCCGATGCCTGCCAGCAGCGCGACGCCGAGCACGTCGCGCCAGGCCAGGTCGTCGTCGAGCGTGGCCCTGGTGAACTTCGCGAGCAGAAATGTGGTGATGAACACACCGAGCGGTTTGCCGAGCACCAAGCCGGCCATGACGCCGACGGTGACGGGATGGCGCAGCCCGTCGGCCAGGCCCGCCAGACCCCCGACCGTCACCCCCGCGGCGAAGAAGGCGAACACCGGCACGGCCACGCCGGCCGAGACGGGCCGCAGTCGATGCTCGAAGTGTTCGGCGCACGCGTGACGCCCGAGGACGGGCACCGTGAACCCGAGCACGACGCCGGCCACCGTGGCGTGAATGCCACTGGCGTGAACCAGCGCCCACGTGGACGCGGCGAGCGGTAGCAGGATCCACCAACGGATCAGCCCACGCTGGACGGCAACGGCGAACAGTCCACCCGGCACCAGCGCCAACGCCAGCGGCCCGAGAGCGAGGTGGTCGGTGTAGAACGCGGCGATGACGATGATCGCCAGCAGGTCGTCCATCACGGCGAGGGTCAGCAGGAACGTGCGGAGGGCCGTCGGAAGGTGCGTCGACACCACGGCCAGGACCGCAAGGGCGAAGGCGATGTCGGTGGCGATTGGCACCGCCCACCCACCGAGGTTCTCCCGATCGCCTGCGGCGAGGTTCACCCCGATGAAGATCGCGGCCGGCACGATCATCCCGCCGATCGCGGCGGCGATCGGAAGGGCGGCCCGCGCAGGGTCACGCAGATCCCCCGCGACGAACTCCCTCTTGAGTTCGAGGCCGACGACGAAGAAGAAGATCGCCAGCAAACCGTCCGCCGCCCATGATGCGACGCTCAGACGAAGGTGCAGGCTCTCCGGTCCGACGGTGAATTCGGATACCGCGCGGTACGTGGACGCCCACGGCGAATTCGCCCACACCAGCGCAGCGCCGGCCGCGGCCAGCAGCAACATGCCGCCGACGGTCTCGCGGCGCAGGACTTCCGAGACGCGACTCGCCTCCGGCCACGAGCCGCGGCTGAAGAGTCGTGCGGTGGCGTTGGACATTGTTTTCCCCCGGGTGTTGGGCAGCGTAGGACGACCGCCGACCAGACTTCCCGGCACACCGCGGTCTACCTTAGCCCGCGGCCGCCACGTCGCCTACGAAACGTGCGCCACCACCGCGTCGGCGACGTCGGCGACCGGCATGGTCGTCACGATCTCGAGGGTCGCCGAGGCACGAAGCAACGGCTCGACCTCGGCGAGGTCGGCCAGCACCGCGGCCATCTCGGCCGGCGACCGGCCGAAGGAGTTGCCGGTGCGCACCCGCAACCTCTCGACGATCAATTCCGCAGGGGCACTGAGGAGTACGACGTGGTCGAACCGAGGATAGAACGTCACCTGGTTGCGAGTGGTGCCCGCGATGACCAAGAGTCCGCGCGGGTCGTCGACCGACAGCAGCGCGTCGATCCGTGACTCGATCCAGAGCGACTCGCCGTCGACCGTCTCGAAGTAGTCACCGTAGTCGGTGTCCACGGTCCAGTACCCGCGGCGGGCCAATTCGGCCAGCAGCGTGGACTTTCCCGTGCCCGACATGCCGGTCACCAGAACTCGCTTCACGCGCGGGACAGCACCGCGACGCACTCGACGTGATGGGTCAGCGGGAAGGAGTCGAACACCCGGATCTGTTCCACCGCGTACCCGTGCCCTCGGTAGATGCCGACGTCGCGCGCGAATGATGCTGCCTCACAACCGATGTGCACGATCCGGGGCACTTCGGCCGCGGCCAGCAGGTCGATCACCTCACGTCCGGCACCGGTGCGCGGCGGATCCAGCACGGCGACGTCGGCGCGCCGACGCTGCGTGGTGAGGGCACGACGCACCGACTCGGTGAGCACCTCCACCCAGCCGAGGTCGGCGAGAGCGGTCCGCGCCGCCTTGGCCGAACCGCGCGAGGTGTCGACGCTCAGCACGTGCCCCGTCGGCCCCACCGCCTCGGCCAGCGTCGCGGCGAAAACGCCTGCGCCGCCGTACAAGTCCCATGCGGTCATGCCCGCGTCCAGCCGGACCCAGGCCTCGATCAGCGCGCTGTAGGTCGGCGCGGCGTCGCGGTGCGCCTGCCAGAACGCGGTGACCGGCACGTTCCACGTCCGGTCCCCGACCCGCTGGGTCGCCTCGTAGGACCCTTCGACCACCCGTGTCGAGGCCTTGCGGTTGGAGCGCGGACCCGTCTGCACGACGTGTCGAGCCCCCTGATCGTCGAGCACCACGTGCAGTTGCGCACCGGGCGGCCACTTCGCGCCGTCCAGGCCAGCCAACATGCCGTCGGGCACCTGAGCGCACGACAGATCGGTCACCAATTCAGTGCTGTGGTAACGGTGGAAGCCCGCGTGCCCGGCCTGTGGCCCTGAGGCGGCGACGTCCAGCCGCACCCGCGTGCGCCATCCCATCGCACCGGTCGTCCCGACCTCTTCGGCCGCACCCTCCCAGGTGTGACCGCCGAGGCGCTCCAGCTGGTTGGCCACCACGTCACCCTTGAGTCGGCGGGCGGCCTCCGGTGCCGCGAAGGCGAGGTCGCAGCAGCCAGACCCGTCGACGCCCGCGATGTGGCAGATCGAGTCGACGCGGTCGGGTGACGCTTCCAGAATCTCGACGGCCTCTGCGTGCCAATGACTTCCGCGTTCGGAGGTGACGCGGGCCAATACCACCTCGCCGGGCAGGGCGTACCGCACGAATACGACGCGACCGTCGTCGTGACGGGCCACGCAGCTGCCGCCGTTGGCGGGCGGGCCCACGGTCAGGGTCAGCATCTGGGCGCTCACTTGAGGAACCCGCGTCGCGCGTCGCCGGGTGCCGGCTGCTCGTCGATGACCTTGAGCCGCTCCGAGGAACTCAGCTGCCACGGCACGGACGTCACCATCACGTTGGGCTCGAAGAGCAGTCGCCCCTTGAGCCGGAGCGCACTCTGGTTGTGCAACACCTGCTCCCACCAGTGCCCGACGACGTACTCCGGGATGAAGACGGTGACGACGGTGCGTGGCGAATCCTTGATGATCCGCTGGACGTAACTCAGTATGGGCCTGGTGATTTCGCGGTATGGCGACGCGATGACCTTCAACGGCACGGTCACGTCGCTGTCCTCCCACTTGTGCACCAACGCGTGTGCCTCTTCGTCGTCGACGTTCACCGTGATCGCCTCCAGGACGTCGGGTCGAGTGGCCCTGGCGTAGGCCAACGCCCGCTTGGTCGGCAAGTGCAAGTTGGACACCAACACGATGGCGTGGTTGCGGCTGGGCAACACCACGTCGCCCTCCTCGGCGGCGCGGGCCTCCAGCTCCGTCGAGACCGTGGCGTAGTGCTTGTGGATCAACTTCATGATGCCAAACAGCGCGCCCATGGCCAGGATTGCGATCCACGCGCCGGCGCGGAACTTGGTGACGACGACCACCACCAGAACGGCGCCGGTGCACAGCAGACCGATCGCGTTGATGATGCGGGACCGGTACATCCTGCGCCGCTGGATGGCGTCGGTCTCGACGCGCAGCAGCCGGGTCCAGTGCCGGACCATGCCGATCTGGCTCAGCGTGAAGCTGACGAATACGCCGACGATGTAGAGCTGAATCAGCGCGGTCACCTCGGCGTTGAAGGCCACCACGAATGCGATGGCCGCGAAGGCGAGGAAGAGAATGCCGTTGGAGAACGCCAACCGGTCACCGCGAGTGTGCAACTGGCGGGGCAGGTAGCGGTCCTGGGCCAGAATCGACCCGAGCACCGGAAACCCGTTGAAGGCGGTGTTGGCGGCCAACACCAGGATCAGTGCCGTCACCCCCGCGATCAGGTACAGGCCCACCGGAAAGTCGTGGAACACCGCGTCGGCCAACTGCGCGATCAACGTCTTGGGGTGATACCCCGCGGGGGCGCCACCCAACTGCTCGACGCTGTCGACCACCTTGGCCCCGGTTTCCTTGGCCAACACGATGATTCCCATGAACAGCGACACCGCGATACCGCCGAGCAGCAGCAGGGTCGACGCCGCGTTGCGCGATTTCGGCTTCTTGAATGCCGGCACCCCGTTGCTGATGGCCTCGACTCCGGTCAGCGCCGCACAACCCGACGAGAACGCCCGCGCCACCAGGAACACCATCGCAAAACCTAGGACGTCACCGTGTTCGGACTTCACGGTGAAATTCGCCGTCTCGGCCTGTAGGTGATCGTCCAACACGAAGATCTGGAACAACCCCCAACCGACCATGACGTACATGCCGATCATGAAGGCGTAGGTCGGGATCGCGAACGCCGTGCCGGACTCGCGGATGCCGCGCAAGTTCAGCGACGCCAGAATCAAGATGGCGGCGACGGCGAACAGCACCTTGTGCTGCGCGATGAACGGCACCGCGGAGCCGATGTTGGACATCGCCGACGCCATCGACACCGCTACGGTCAGCACGTAGTCGACGAGAAGCGCGCTGGCCACCGTCAACCCCGCGGTCGGACCCAGGTTGGTGGTCACCACCTCGTAGTCACCGCCGCCGGACGGATATGCGTGCACGTTCTGGCGGTAGCTCGCGATGACGACGAGCATCACCGCCGCGACGGCAAGGCCTATCCACGGCGCCATCGTGTAGGCGCTGAGGCCGGCGACCGACAGCACCAGGAAGATTTCCTCCGGTGCGTAAGCCACCGACGACAGGGCGTCGGAGGCGAACACGGGCAGCGCGATTCGCTTGGGCAGCAACGTGTGCCCCATGGCGTCGCTGCGGAAGGGTCTACCCAGTAGCAACCGGCGAGTAGCGGTCGAAAGCTTGGACACGAGAGCCAAGAGTAAGCGCACGGGTGAATGGCTGTAGCGTTCCGAGTGCGCAGGTTCGCCACATTCCGTTTCTGCCGAACCACTGGGAGGATCGACGCGTGCGTGTAGTCGTAATGGGATGCGGCCGAGTAGGCGCGTCGCTGGCCGATGGCTTGGCCCGAATTGGCCATGAAGTTGCCGTTATCGACCGTGATGGCACCGCCTTTCACCGCCTGTCCCCCGAATTCCCAGGTGAGCGCGTTCTCGGGATGGGCTTCGACCGGGAAGTGCTGCTGCGGTCCGGCATCGAGGGCGCGGGTGCGTTCGCCGCCGTCTCGTCGGGTGACAATTCCAACATCATCTCCGCGCGAGTCGCGCGCGAAACCTTCGGTGTGGAGCGCGTCGTCGCCCGCATCTACGACGCGAAGCGTGCCGCCGTCTACGAGCGGCTGGGCATCCCGACGGTGGCGACGGTGCCGTGGACCACGGACCGACTGCTCAACGTCCTGACCCGCGAGAGCGAGACCACCAAGTGGCGTGACCCGTCGGGCAACGTCGCCGTCGCGGAACTCCCGTTGCACGAGGGCTGGGTAGGCCGGCGGGTGACGGCGCTCGAGTCGGTGACCGGCGGACGCGTGGCGTTCATGATCCGCTTTGGCACCGGGTTGCTCCCCGACAAGAAGACCGTCATCCAGGCCAGTGATCAGGTCTACATGGCTGCCATCTCCGGCCACGTCGCCGAGGCCATGGCCATCGCCGCACTCCCGCCAGGCGAAGACGCCGACGATGCGTGACCGATCAGGAGGGGCACAGTGAAGGTCGCCATCGCAGGGGCCGGCGCCGTCGGCCGGTCCATCGCCAGGGAACTCGTCGAGGCCCACGACGTCACGCTGCTGGAGCGCAACCCCGATCACATCGACGCCGAGGCAATCCCGACCGCGCACTGGCGCCTCGGTGACGCCTGCGAGCTGTCGCTGCTCGAAGCCGTCGGGCTCGAGGAGTTCGACGTCGTCATCGCCGCAACGGGTGACGACAAGGCCAACGTGGTGCTGAGCCTGCTGGCCAAGACCGAGTTCGCAGTGGCGCGGGTGGTGGCGCGGGTCAACGACCCCCGCAACGAGTGGCTGTTCGACGAGGCGTGGGGAGTCGACGTCGCGGTGTCGACGCCGAGGATGCTGGCGTCCCTGGTCGAGGAGGCGGTGTCGGTCGGTGACCTGGTCCGCCTGATGAGTTTCCGCAAGGGGCAGGCCAACCTCGTCGAGATCACCCTGCCCGACGACACGCCGTGGGGCGGCAAGGCCGTCAAGCGGCTGGATCTCCCCCGCGACGCGGCTCTCGTGACGATCCTGCGGGGTGCCCGCGTGATCGTCCCCGAGAACGACGAACCGCTCGAAGGCGGCGACGAGCTGTTGTTCGTCACCACCGACGAGGTCGAGGATCAGCTGCGCGAGCTGCTGCTCCACCCGCGCTGAGCGGTCAGTCGGACGCAGCGAGGGCGGGCGGCGGCGTCACGCGGTCGTGACAGCGTGCCGACGCCTCCGGTGACACCAGACCCATGTCGCACTGCCGGTTGCTGATTCCGATCCCGGAGACCACCCCGGCGACGGCGAACAGCACCGCCACCACGACGGCGCCCGCCCGGAAGCCGGCGAAGTCCATGGCCGTCGACGACGCGGTCGCGCCGGCCCCGACGATCACGCCGGTGAACGCCACCGCGATCAGCCCGGCCACCCGCGACACCGCGTTGTTGACCGCGGAGCCGATACCGCTCTGCGCCGGGTCGACGGCCGCGAGGACCGCCGCCGTCAACGGGGACACCGTGACCGACAGGCCCACTCCGAAGACGATCAGACCCGGCAACATCTGGGTCCAGAAGTCGAACGGCGCGCGCGCCGTCGTCATCAGCAGGAAGCCGGCCGCGGCAATCAGGGGGCCGACGGCCATGAAGACCCGCGGCCCGTGCGTTCCCGCCAAGGATCCGAACCGGCGGGCCAGGAAGAACGACAACACCGGAAGCGGCAGCGTCGCGAGCCCGGCGAGGGCCGCCGACATTCCAGCCGTCTCCTGCAGGAAAAGCGCAACCAGCAACAAGCCGAGGGAGACCGCGGCGTAGAGGAACACCGTCGCCAGATTTCCGACCGCGAAGTTGCGTGAGGCGAACAGTCCCAGCGGCATGATCGGGTTCGGCACGCGCCGCTCCCAGAACGGGAAGGCGACCAGACACGTCACGCCGAGAACGAACCCGGCGACCACCGCGGGATGGGTAGGACCGAGTCGCTGCTGCTCGATGAGCGCATACACCGCGCCGGTGAGCCCGGTGGCACACAACGCGGCTCCCCCGACGTCGACGCGTCCGGACCGCCCCGCGTTGGCGTCCTCCTTGGGAAGCCGCGTCGCCAGATACAGCGTGACGGCCAGCGGCAGCACGTTGATTCCGAATACCCACCGCCAGTTCAACGCGTCCACCAGCAGCCCGCCCAGCGGCGGTCCGACCACGAACGCCGTGCCCGTCCACGCCGTCCAGGTGCCGATCGCGGCGGCTTGGCGCGCCCCGGTGAAGCGGGAGTTGATCATCGCCAGCGAGCTCGGCACCAGGAAGGCCGCGCCGACTCCCTGCAGGCAGCGCGCCGCGACGAGGATCCAGCCGGTCGGGGCGAGTGCACACAGCAGGGACGCGACCGCGAACACGGCCAACCCGGTCCTCAGCACCGCCAGCCTCCCGAACTGGTCGGACACGGCGCCGGCGACCAGGATGAGCGCACCGAGAGCCAGCAGATAACCGTCGACGACCCATTGCTGAAGAGCCAGCCCGCCGCCGAAGTCAGCCGCGATCGCCGGCAGCGCCAGGTTCACCACCGACCCGTCGAGGAAGGCGACGAACGACGCCAGTACCGCAACCGCTATCAGCGTTCGATCGGTCGCGTCGTGGCGCGGGGCGGTGGTCAGTCGGCGCGCGCTTCTTCGGCGTGCGGTGCCGCGTTCTCGGCGGCGTGAAGGGCTCGCTGGGCGGCCCGGATCGCGAGATAGGTGACCAGTGCGGCGACGGCCGTCAACGGCCAGCCCATGGCGATGCGCGCGACCCCGAGCAACCCGGTCTGGTCCTCGTCATAGAGGCGGTTCTGCACCAGGAAACGGGCGCCGAACACCAGGGCCCACACACACGTCGCGATGTCGAACGCCGTCAACGCGCGGCGGACGCCCCGCCAGTCGCGATCACGCCCGTTGACCCAACCCCAGGCGTAGCCGACGATTGGTCGCCGGATGACGACCGAGATGGCGAAGACGCCCGCGTACACCAGCGAGGACCAGATGCCCAGCAGGAAGTAGCCCTTGGACTCGCCGACCAGGTACGCGATTCCGGCGCTGACCCCGACGGCGAAGAACCCGGATATCGCCGGTTGCAACGTCTCCCGGCGCGCCAGGCGCCACACCAGGATCAGCGTGGCCACGCCCAGTGCCGCGGCGATGGCCCACTTCAGGCCGAACAACGACGACACGGGGACGAACACCAGGACGGGCAGCGACGAATAGATCAGGCCGCTGACACCGCCCATCTGCGCCAGGATGGCCTGAGCATTCAGCTTGTTCTCGGGTTCATCGGGCGCTACGGCCTCGATCTCGTCCGCCGACCCCGTATCGGGGTGGGTCACTTCTGAATCTCGTAGTGCGGGTTGTAGATCGCCTTCGTGCCGTTCTCGAGCTTGCCGAGACGGCCGTGCACCCGCAACGTACGGCCCGACTCGATGCCCGCGATGCGGCGCTGGCCCAGCCAGACCAACATCACCGCATCGGTGCCGTCGAACAATTCGGCGCGGACGCCGCCCGCGCATCCCTTGGCGTTGGTCTCGACACACCGCAGTGTGCCGACCATCGTCACTTCTTGGCCGCGCCGACAGTCGATGGCCTTTTGTGCGCCGGTGTTCGCGGCTTCGTCACTGAGTTCCTCGACGTCCTGCTGTTCGGGGTCCTCCGTGAGCCGACGCGTCAGCCGACGTAGATAACCTTCGGCCGTAGCCATGGTCTCTCCTACCCAAGTGGTGGATCACCCGTTGACCCACCTCTTAACCAACGCCACGGTAGACCTCTTGGTTCCGATTTGCCACGTGGCGCACAGGTTGGACGGTTACCCTTTCGCCGATCATTCCAGTCCTACCGCGTGGACGTGATTTGACGCACACGGCACGATCGAACGATGGCCGTCACCCTTCGCGGCGTCTCGGTGGTGTTGTTGCCAGGCACCGGATCCGACGACGACTACGTCTACCGCGCATTCTGCGACGCCCTGCACGAGGTCGGCGCCGTGGTGGTGACTCCGGCGCCCCAGCCGTCCCGGCTCGTCGAGGGGTACGTGGAGGCCTTGGACGACGCTGCACGGCAGGGTCCGATCGCCGTCGGCGGAATTTCGATCGGCGCCGCCGTGGCCGCGTCTTGGGCGCTCGCGAACCCCACCGCCGCGGTCGCGGTTCTCGCCGGCCTGCCCGCGTGGACGGGCTCGCCGGAGACCGCGACGGCCGCGCAGGCCGCCCACTACTCGGCGGGCGTGCTGCGGCGCGACGGGCTGGCGTCGGCGATCAGCCAGATGCGGGACTCCAGCCCACCGTGGTTGAGCGCCGAACTCACCCGGTCGTGGGTCGGTCAGTGGCCCGACCTTCCCGACGCCATGGACACCGCCGCCCGCTACGTCGCTCCGACGGCCGCGGAGTTGGGGAGGCTCGTGGTCCCGATGGGCATTGCGGCCGCCACCGACGATCCGATCCACCCGCTGGACGTGGCGGTCGAATGGGCGGCCGCGGCTCCCGCGGCCGCTCTGCGCACCTTCACCCTCGACGAACTCGGCGCCGACCCCGGCATTCTCGGGACGGCGTGCGTGAGCGCGCTGATGGAGCTCTGAGCCGGCGCTAGCCGCCCGTGATCGTGCGGAGCTGCTGCATCGCCGTGCCCTGCTCACTGCGGCGCGCCGCCGGCTCTGGCGGTGGCGGCTGTGGCACGTACTCCTGGCCGGCTAGGCGCGCCTGCTCCGCCATCATCTGTTCGGCCCTGGCTCGCAGCCGCGCGACGAGCGACTCAGACAGCTGCAGTGGAAGCATGTTGCGAACCGGCTGTGGCGTGTCACCACGCTTGACGACGGTGTCGGACAGCGCATTTCGTAGATCGCGGGCGATGGCCTCGGCGTTCTCCGGCGAACCGACCGCGGCGCCGCGCACCATCCAGCGGTAGCCGTCCACGCCGATGAACCGCATCACCACGGGCTCGGGACCGTTCGTCATGTGCCCGACGACCTCACGTCCCCACGGCCCGTCCTCGATGTTGACCTCGGCCGATTCGTTGCGCAGTGAATCGGCGACCTCGGTGACCACCTCGCGCCACAGGCCCCCCGCCTTGGGCGCCGCGTAGGCCGTGACGTTGTAGCGTCCGTTCGACGTCACCATCCACGCCATGGTCGGCACGCCCTGCTGGTTGACCTCGACGGCGAGTTCGGCGGCTTCGTTCTCCGGGATCAGTACGGCGCCGAGATCGTGTCGACCCACCAGCGCCGTCTCGGGGTCGTCGAAGTCCTCGATGTCGAAGGGACCGTCGAGGTCGTCGTCGGCGACGGGGGGCGCGAGGTCCGAGGACTCCGTGCCGGGGGTCTTCTCGTCGCCGCTCTTGCGCTTACCGAATGCCATCACAAACTCTCGTGTCCGCCGGAGGAACCGTGGCCGCCTGCGCCACGGGTGGTGTCAGCCAGCCCGGCCTCGTCGAACGACGTGACCTCGACCAACTCGGGTAGTTCGACCCGCTGAACGAGGAGCTGCGCGATGCGGTCGCCGCGTCGCACGATGATCGGCTCCTCGGGGTCGAGATTGATGAGCGTCACCTTGATTTCGCCTCGGTAACCCGCGTCGACCGTACCGGGGGTGTTGACGATCGAAAGCCCAACGCGCGTGGCGAGTCCCGATCTCGGATGGATCAGACCCACCATCCCGAAGGGGATGGCGACGGCGATCCCGGTGGGAACCAAGGCACGCCGGCCGGGGGTGAGCACGATGTCGACTGCGCTGTAGAGGTCGACGCCGGCGTCGCCGGCGTGCGCCCGGGTGGGCAGGGGCAGGTCGCGGTCCAGCCGCACGACCGCCAGAGAGGTGGACACGACCACGGAGATTACTCTTGGCCGGGTGTCCGATACGCGCGCAGCCACCGAAACGGTGCGCTACCAAGAGCGACTGAGAGTTCCGCTGTGGTGGTGCCTGCCCGCATTCCTGCTGGCCGTCATCATCGCCTACGAGGTGAACCTGGGCGTTCGGTCACTCCCCGACTGGGTGCCGTACGCCCTGCTGTTGCCGGTCGCGGTGGCGGTGCTGGTGTGGCTGGGACGGGTGGACGTGCGCGTGGTCAGCACGTCCGACGACGGATCCGGGACCGAGCTGTGGGTCGGTGCGGCCCATCTGCCCGTCGGAGTGATTTCGAGGTCGGCCGAGGTACCCAAGTCGGCGAAGTCGGCGGCACTCGGCCGTCAGCTCGATCCGGCGGCGTACGTGGTTCACCGCGCGTGGATCAAGCCGATGATCCTCGTCGTGCTCGACGATCCGGACGACCCGACGCCGTATTGGTTGGTGAGTTGCCGTCGACCGGACCGCGTGTTGGCGGCGTTGCGCAGCTGACCGGTCAGGCCGCGCAGTCGGTGCAGACCATCATGCCGCCCTTTTCGCTGGCCAGGCGGCTGCGGTGGTGCACGAGGAAGCAGCTGGAGCAGGTGAACTCGTCGGCCTGCTTGGGGACGACCCGAACCGACAGTTCCTCGCCGGAGAGATCAGCCCCCGGCAACTCGAAGGACTCGGCGGATTCGGACTCGTCTACGTCGACGACCGCCGATTGAGCTTCGTTGCGCCGGGCCTTCAGTTCCTCGAGCGAATCTTCGGAAACGTCGTCGGTCTCGGTGCGCCGTGGTGCGTCGTAGTCGGTAGCCATCCTGCTCCCCTCCTCATCGTTCCGTCGTGGTGCGACAGAGCTTTGTACCAGCGCAGAACGCATCCACCCAACGATTCGTGCCCGCCAGGGCGCCGGATTGATTGTGAGTTATATCACACCGGAAAAGACCTGGTGGCGACCGGTGACGGGCCCTGGCCTTACAGTGCAGGGGTGGTAGCGCAGATCACCTCGGGTACGGCGTTCGACAAACACGGTCGCCCGTTCCGCCGAAGGAACGTCATTCCCGGCATCGTCCTCATGGTGGCACTTGCCGTCGTGACGCTGACGGTCTGGGTCGTCGCGTTCAACCAGACCCCCGACGTGCGGCAACAGGCTGCGTGCAACCCGCCGCCCCCGATGGCCGACGCCACCCAGACCGCCCTCGGCGAACCGGTGACCCCCGCAACCATGATGGACGTCACCCCGGCGAAGCTCGCCGACACGAAGATCCGCGTGCTCAACGCCAGCGGCCAGGGCGGGCAAGCCGGAGAGGTGGCCGGCGCACTGCGCGATCTGGGCTACGCCCCGCCCACCGCAGGCAACGACACCGTCTACGAGAACACCCGGTTGGCGTGCCAGGGCCAGATCCGGTTCGGGCCGTCCGGGCGCGCCGCCGCCGCCGCGCTGTGGCTCGTCACTCCCTGCACCGAACTCTTCCAGGATCAGCGCCCTGACGACACCGTCGACCTGGCGATCGGCACCGAGTTCTCCGACGTCAGCCACAACGACGACATCGACGCGGTGCTCGCGAGCCTGCGCCCCGACGCCACCCAGCCCGCCGACTCGGCGCTACTGAAGAAGATCCACACCGCCGCCTGCTGAACCGGTCAGAATGCGCCGGCCCGGCGCAGGACCTCGTCGAACTCCGCGGCGATCCCCGGCGCCGCGGCGACGATCAGACTGGCCTCCCCCGCGGCCTCCTCGATCGGCGGCAGGTGCAACCGGGCACCGGCCTCCTCGGCGATCAGCGCGCCCGCGGCCCAGTCCCACACGTTGACGCCCAGCTCGTAGTACGCGTCCAGGCGACCGGCCGCTACCATGCACAGGTCCAGCGCGCACGAGCCGATCCGCCGCACGTCGCGGACGTCGGGTATCAGCCGGGCCAGCACCTCGGCCTGCACCAGACGTCGCTCCGGCGCGTATCCGAAACCGGTGCCCACCAACGCCATCGAGACGTCGTCGACGGGGTTGCAGCGCAGCTGCGTCGACGCTCCGTCGCGCCGCACGTGGGAGCCGGCGCCCCGAGCGGCGGAGAAGATCTCCCCCGTCGCGACGTTCGCGACGGCGCCCGCCACCGACCGCCCGTCGACCTGCACGCCGATCGACACCGCATACGCCTCGATGTCGTAGACGAAGTTGACCGTCCCGTCGATCGGGTCGAGGACCCACGTCGGCCTGCCAGGAAGGCCGGCGGCCGAGCCGCCCTCCTCCTCCCCGACGATCGGATCTCCGGGTCGCAGCTCGGCAAGTCGGTTCCGCAGCAGCCGCTCGGTCTCGGTGTCGACGATCGTGACGGGGTCGGTCGGAGTGCTCTTGGTGCGGGTCGCGGCGGCCGCGTCAGCGGACGAACCGGCGCCGAAAACCTCGGCGCGGCGGCGTCGGACGAAGGCGGCGGCCTCCTCCGCGAGCAGTTCGGCGACGGCCCGAAGGCGGCCCGGATCATGGTCGTCGGTCACCCTCCCATCGCAACACATCGCTCGTGGCGAGGCACTAGTGTGTGGTTGGCGTCGCACCTGTCGGCCTCTCCCAGAGGAGCGCTCAATGACTGAAACTTCCCCCTCCAGCTCGAACGACGACGGCTCCTCACGCCGCGGTTTCGGCGTCGACGTCGGCGGAAGCGGGGTGAAGGGCGGCATCGTCGACCTCGACACCGGCCAGTTGATCGGTGAACGCTTCAAGCTTCCGACGCCGCAGCCATCGACGCCCGACTCCGTGGCGAAGACCATCGCCGAGGTCGTCGAGAAGTTCGGCTGGGAGGGTGGGCTCGGTGTCACCTACCCCGGCGTCGTCACCGACGGAATCGTGCAGACGGCAGCCAACGTCGACAAGGGCTGGATCGGCATCAACGCCCAGGAAGTGATCAGCGCCGCCCTCGGCGGTAGGAAGGTCACCGTTCTCAACGACGCCGACGCGGCAGGGCTGGCCGAGGAGAAGTTCGGCGCCGGCAAGGACAACACCGGGGTGATCGTCCTGCTGACCTTCGGCACCGGCATCGGTTCGGCGGTGATCCACAACGGGGTGCTGCTACCCAACACCGAGTTCGGGCACTTGGAGGTCGGCGGCAAGGAAGCCGAGCACCGCGCCGCGTCGTCGATCAAGGAAGCCAAGGACTGGAGCTACGAGCGCTGGACCAAGGAAGTCACCAAGGTGCTCATCGCCGTCGAGAACGCCATCTGGCCGGACCTGTTCATCGCCGGTGGCGGCATCAGCCGCAAGGCCGACAAGTGGATTCCGTTGCTGCAGAACAGAACCCCCGTGGTTGCGGCTGCGCTGCAGAACGAAGCGGGCATCGTCGGCGCCGCCATGGCCGCCGAGGTTGCTCAGCGCTGAGGCGCGCCCCTACTCCTCGCCGAGCACGCCGGCCCGACTGGCCAGTTCCGAACGGGTGCGGACGGCAAGTTTCCGGTAGACGCTGCTGAGGTTGTGCTCGACGGTCTTCGGGCTGATGAACAGGGCCGTCGCAATGTCCTTGTTGGTCTTGCCCGCCGCCGCCAACCTCGCCACCCGCAGTTCCGACGCGGTCAGCTCGGAGTGATTCGTCCGCGGAGCGTCCGTGCGCTTGAGCTCCGCGCCAACCCTGTTGGCCCACAACGGCATGCCCAATTCACCGCACGTCTCGAACGATTCGCGAAGCGTGGCAGCCGCCAGGTTCTTCTTGCGCTGGCGGCGCAACACCTGGCCGAGGAACAACTGTGTGCGCGCCCGCTCGAACGGCATCGGCAGCCTGTCGTGCTGCACCAGTGCCCGCCGAAGGGTGTCCTCGGCGTCGACGAGATCACCGGCGGCCGCCTGCAGCATGCTTCGCCCGCGGGCACCGGCAGCCAGCATCCACGGCCGATCCAGCTCGGCGCCGTGCAATTCCATGGCCTCGACCAACGGCGTCGCCTCGTCCAGTCGACCGAGCGCAACCATGGCCTCGACGGCGTCCGGTACGTACGACACCGGGAAGATGCCTCGCGCGTCGCCGTCCTCGCGCTCGGCAAGCAAGGGCTGCAACACCTTTAGGGCCATCTCGTAGTTGCCCAGTGACACCTCGAGGAAGCCGAGTGCGATCAGCGGCCGCATGGTCAGGAACGGCGCCCCGCACTGATGCGCTCCGGCGATCGCCACCCGTGCGTCGTCACGAACGGTGCGCTCCCGGCCCAGATATGCCGATGCGAGGGCGCGTTGGGTCCGACCGACGACCACCGGGTAGCCGCCGCCGAGGTTCTCCCCCCGCCGCACCATGTCCTGGGCCACGTCCGCGGCCACCGAGTAGCGCCCCAGCCAGGTGTAGACCATCGCGAGGTGACCCGAGACGAACACCAGGTCCGCGTCGGAGCCCATCTCGACGCACCGTCTGCGGGCGGCGATCAGACCGGCGAGCGCCTCCTCGAGGCCCCCCGTCCACGACATCGTCACGGCGTCGACGACACTGGCCCGGCAGTGCGCCGCGACGTCGGGATCGGGCACCTCGAGTTCCAGCGCGCGGGCCAGGGCGGCCCCGTCTCGCCGGAGACCGTGTGCGCAGTCGAGCATCACGGTCAGCGACAGCGCCTGGCTGAGGAGCTTGGCGTCCCCAAGCCGTTCGGCGTGGACGACGGCGGACTTCGCCTCGATCCGCGCCGCCTCCTGGTCACCGGTCATCGAACGGGCCCGGGAGTGCAGCAACTTCGCCTTGACCGACAACGCCGGATCGTCGACCGCCTGGTTGACGGCCTCGTCGAGCAACGGGAGCGCGCCCGCGTAGTCGTGCTCGGACATTCGAGCCGCACCGAGCAGGTTCAGCGCGGCGGCGCGGACCCCTCCGACGGGGAATCCGTCGACCACCGGCTCGATCATCCGGCGGGCGCGACGCGTCTCACCCGCCCGTAGGTGTTGTTCGGCCGCGCTGAGCCGACGAGTGGGCGTGTCACCTCCGAGACCGATGGCCAGTTCGTAGAGATCCGCGGCGGCGGCCGCGGCCCCACGACCCACGGCGGCCGCGGCGGCGTCGTCGAGGGCGTGCAGGGTGGCCGGCTCGGCACTCGCGGCACCCAGCGCCATGTGGCGGGCCTTGAGTTCGGGCCGGTCCTCGACGGCGGCCAGGGCCCGGTGCATCCGACGGCGGCGGGCAGGACCGGCGTGGGTGTAGATGCCGCGGGCCAGCAGGGGGTGGGCGAACACCACGCTGTTGCCGTCGATTCGGACGATGCCCTCGCGTTCGGGCCCTTCGAGCAGTTCGACGACACGCCCTGTTGCCAACCCGGTAGCGGCGGCGAGGAGGTCGACCGTCGCGTCGCCGACAGAGCAGGCGGCGAGCAACATGTCGCCGACCTGGCCGTCGAAGTGTTCGGTGCGCAGCCGCACCAGTTCGGTCAGCGTGCTCGGAAGTACCGCGTCGCCGACCGACGATCGGCCGTCGACGCCGCGGGCCAGTTCCAGCGCGTAGAACGGGTTCCCGCCGGACACCTCGGCGATGCGCACCATCGTCGGCCGGGGAAACGCCTTGCCGAAGCGCTCCAAGATCATGGTGTGCAGCGCCCGAAGGCTCAGCGGGCCGACTCGGACCCGTGTGACGGCGTCCGGCGTCTGCAGATGCAACCAGTCGGCCGGGTCGGGTTCGGTGGCGTGCGCGCGGCCGGTTAGCAGCAGGCCGACGCGGCCGGTCAGCCGGCGCGCGGCGAATGCCAGCGCCGCCTGGCTCGACACATCCAGCCACTGGACGTCGTCGACGGCCAGCAGGATCGGCTGGCGGGCTGCCATCGCCGTGAGGACCGCCGCCACCGCCGACCCCGTCACCCGCTGATCGGTGGGCGGCCCCTCGCTGCCCGTCCGAAGGAGGACCCGGTCCAGTGCCACGCGTTGAAGTTCGGGCAGTCCTGCGAGCACCTCCGGCTCGACGTCCTGCAGAAGGTCGGCGATCGCGGCGTAGGCAAGGACGGACTCCGCTTCATCGGCGCGCGTGGACAGCACCCGGAAGCCATGCTCGCGGGCCCGCTCCACGCCGTAGAGCCACAGGGTGGTCTTGCCGATGCCCGGCTCCCCCGCGATCACCAGGGCGGACGGCGCCATGCCGGCGACGCCGAGCAGGTCGTCGACCGCTTGGCGCTCCGCCGAGCGACTCACCGTTGCCACAGGCACGTCCCCATCATTGCAGCTAGCAAATGCAATTGCGCGGACTAGAGAGAATCAGTTTTCGGTGGTGTGCCCGACTTCACTGTTGTCACGCCGGTTGACACGGCGGACATCAGCACGAAACGTTCCCGGGACGGCCCGATCGTGGCAATGGAGTGGCTGTCGTAGCCAGTCCCTCGTCGCACTACGGGTAAGCCCGCACCGAAAGCGGCTCGCCAGACGGTCAATTTACCGCTCGTAGCGGCAGTTGCCCACTCTGTCGTTACAATGGTCAACGGCGGCCTCATCACGGATGGCGGCAGGTATCCACGCAGATAACAAACGCCATCAACAGACAGTCGACGTTTTACGGTGGCGCACGCCCACGCTACCGAGTCTCGCAAGACCGAAGGGGTGCACGTGGCAGCGACGAAGGTAAGC
Source organism: Mycobacterium sp. Root135 (assembly GCF_001426545.1). Lineage (GTDB taxonomy): Bacteria > Actinomycetota > Actinomycetes > Mycobacteriales > Mycobacteriaceae > Mycobacterium. Next base: position 978,841 of record NZ_LMEZ01000001.1, read on the forward strand.
CCGGCGATAGAGGAGCCGGTGAAGCGCACCGTCACCAAGGCTCCCGCCAAGAAGGCGGCGGCGAAGGCAGCCAGCGGTACCGCGCCCGCCAAGCGGGCCGCGAAGGCTCCCGCCAAGAAGGCGGCCGGCCCGCGGGCCAAGAAGACCGACGGCGACGAGATTGCCTCGGGCGACGTCCAGGACGCCGGTGACGATCTCGAAGCCGAACCCGACGAGGAGCTCGAAGCCGACGTCGAACTCGAAGACCTGGAGGTCGTAGAGGTCGACGAGGTCGCCGTCGAGGGTGCGGCTGTCGTCGACCCGAAGGCTGCCAAGGACGGCGCGGACGACGAGGACATCTCCGAGCCGTCCGAAAAGGACAAGGCCTCCGGCGATTTCGTCTGGGACGAGGAAGAGTCCGAGGCGCTGCGGCAGGCCCGCAAGGACGCCGAGCTCACCGCCTCCGCGGACTCGGTGCGGGCATACCTGAAGCAGATCGGCAAGGTCGCACTGCTCAACGCGGAGGAAGAAGTCGAGCTCGCCAAGCGCATCGAGGCCGGCCTCTACTGCACGCAGAAGATGACCGAGTTCGCCGAGGCGGGCGAGAAGCTCACCACCGCGCAGCGGCGTGACTACCTCTGGATCTGCCGCGACGGCGACAAGGCGAAGAACCACCTGCTCGAGGCCAACCTGCGCCTCGTCGTCTCGCTGGCCAAGCGCTACACCGGCCGCGGCATGGCGTTCCTGGATCTCATCCAGGAGGGCAACCTCGGCTTGATCCGCGCGGTCGAGAAGTTCGACTACACCAAGGGTTACAAGTTCTCGACGTACGCGACGTGGTGGATCCGTCAGGCCATCACCCGCGCCATGGCCGACCAGGCCCGCACCATCCGCATCCCGGTGCACATGGTCGAGGTCATCAACAAGCTCGGCCGCATCCAGCGTGAGCTGCTTCAGGACCTGGGCCGTGAGCCCACGCCGGAAGAGCTCGCCAAGGAAATGGACATCACGCCGGAGAAGGTGCTGGAGATCCAGCAGTACGCGCGTGAGCCGATCTCCCTCGACCAGACCATCGGCGACGAGGGCGACAGCCAGCTCGGCGACTTCATCGAGGACTCCGAGGCCGTCGTGGCCGTGGACGCCGTGTCCTTCACCCTCCTGCAGGATCAGCTGCAGTCGGTGTTGGAGACGCTCTCCGAGCGTGAGGCAGGCGTCGTCCGGCTGCGTTTCGGCCTGACCGACGGTCAGCCCCGCACCCTCGACGAGATCGGCCAGGTCTACGGCGTCACGCGCGAGCGGATCCGTCAGATCGAGAGCAAGACGATGTCGAAGTTGCGTCACCCGAGCCGCTCACAGGTGCTGCGCGACTACCTCGACTAGCCGACGCGTGTTGGTGGTCTGGTGACGACACATCGCGTAAACGTGTCGTCGGGTTCGCCCTTCGAGGCAGCAGTGGCGTACTCGCGCGTCGTCAGGACGGGACCGTTCGTCGTCGTCGCGGGGACCACCGCGCCGGGGCCTGACGTCGCCGCTCAGGCGCGAGAGGCCTTTCGGCGCATTGCGATTGCGCTCGGCGAAGTCGGCGCGTCCCTAGACGACGTAGTCCGCACGCGCATGTTCGTCACCGACATCGCGTCGTGGCGCGAGGTCGGTGCGGTGCACGCGGAGGTGTTCGGCACCGTCCTGCCCGTGGCGACCATGGTCGAGGTCTCGGCGCTCGTCGCCGCCGACATGTACGTCGAAATCGAGGTCGACGCCTACCTGTTGGACGGATCCCACGGCGGGAAGTGACCGTTGGGTCCAGGCAGATACGGCGTGACACTGGTCACAGCCGCGACGGGGAGCGGGCCGTACAAATGCGGGAAGGTCATCGATTCCGGATCGGTCGGCACGCCGGGTTCCCACCGCACCGGGTCGCTCAAGAGTCGCGGATCGAGTCGCAACACGACCATGTCGCGTTGGCCCGCGTACAACCGGTTCGCGGGAAGATGCACCTGCTCGGGCGACGAAAGATGCACGAAGCCTTGAGCATCCAGCGACGGAGGCCGCCTCTCGCCGACCGCCGCCGCGGCATCCCACTCGTCGGAGGTACACAGATGGAGCAGCTCGCGCGGCGTCGGACCCATGCCGTCAGTGTGCCCGGCCGAAACGTTCGGCGCGTGAGACACGACACACCGGTTAACGACCGGGGAACAAGGCCGGAAGTGAAAACGTCTGACAGAGTGGAAGAAAGCACGTAGCAGATATGGAGGAGGCGCCATGAACGCAACTCTGACCAGCCCTGAGCTGACCCGGGCTGATCGCTGCGACCGATGCGGCGCCGCCGCCCGAGTCGTCGCGAAACTGCCGTCAGGTGCTGTCCTGTTGTTCTGCCAGCATCACGCAAACGAGCACGAGGCCAAGTTGGTCGAGCTCGCCGCCGTGCTGGAGACCAGCAAGGTCGATTCGTAACCCTTCACTGAGCCACCACCCCGCGCACGAAATTGCGCGGTCGTGAATGCTGGTGTGGTCATGAACGACGAGCACACGCCGGCCAAGCCGTCCCGACGCCATGCCTGGCCCGTTTTGAAGCGCACGCTTGGCAAGAGTTGGGACGACTCGATCTTCTCGGAGTCGGCGGCGGCAGCGTTTTGGAGCGCATTGTCGCTGCCGCCGCTGCTCCTGGGAATGCTCGGTAGCTTGGCCTACATCGCGCCGCTGTTCGGTCCGAACACCTTGCAGACCATCGAAGATCGTTTGGTCAGTACCGCGGGAAACCTGTTCTCGAGCAACGTGGTCAACGAGATCATCGCGCCGACGGTGTCCGACATCGTGGCGGGGGCGCGCGGCGAGGTGGTGTCGCTTGGCTTCGTCATCTCGCTGTGGGCGGGGTCCTCGGCAGTGTCGGCCTTCGTCGACGCCGTCGTCGAGGCGCACGATCAGACCGAGCTGCGACACCCGGTGCGACAGCGCTTCTACGCGCTCGGCCTGTACGTCATCGGATTGGTGTTCATCATCGCCACGGCGCCGCTGCTGGCGATCGGGCCCATGAAGATCGCCGAGCACATACCGGAGAACTGGCAGTACATCCTGAGCTACGGCTACTACCCCGTGCTCTTCATCGCCCTGGTGATCGCGATCACCATCCTCTACCGGGTGGCGTTGCCCCGGCCGCTGCCGTCGCACCGACTCGTCTACGGAGCGATGCTGGCGGCGATCGTCTTCCTGGTGGCCACGCTGGGGCTGCGGGTGTACCTGACGTGGATCACCGGGACCGGCTACACCTACGGCGCCCTGGCGACACCGATCGCCTTCCTGCTGTTCGCGTTCTTCCTCGGCTTCTCCATCATGATGGGAGCCGAGCTCAACGCCGCAATTCAGGAGGAGTGGCCCGCCCCCGACACCCACGCCAAGCGACTGATGGGCTGGCTGGAGGACAAGGCCGACGAGCGCAACGGCGACACGAAGGATCGACGCGCGTCAGCGAGCGCAGACGCGCCGTCCGCCGACCGCCCGAGAACTATTTCTTGAGCTGCTCGTAGATGCGCTTGCAGTCGGCGCACACCGGTGACCCCGGCTTGGCCGACTTGGTCACGGGAAACACCTCGCCGCAGAGGGCGACGACGTGGGTGCCTTCGACGGCACTCTGGACGATCTTGTCCTTCTTGACGTAGTGGAAGACCTTGGGAGTGTCGTCATCCGTCCCGTCGTCGACGCGTTCGTCGGTGTCGGGGCGCTCGATGGTCTGGGTGTCCATGCAGTCATTGTGCCCGGGAAGCGATCTGTAAGAAACCGGACCGATTGATGACGCCCGATCTGTGGAACAGTGGAGTCATGAAACACGGCCCAGAGCTGAGTTTCGACGACGATGGTCGACCGGTTCTCATCACGCGCGCGGCGCAGCCCTACGAAGAGCAGCACCGCGAAAGGGTACGCAAGTACCTCAAGATCATGTCGTGGCGAGTTCCCGCACTCCTTGGCGCCGCGCTCGCGTACGGAATTTGGCACAACGGACTTATCTCGCTGGCGATTCTGGTGGCGTCCATCCCGCTTCCGTGGATCGCCGTGCTGATCGCCAACGACCGACCTCCGCGCAAGGCCGAAGAACCGCGGCGCTACCAGGACAAGGGCCGCATTCCCCTGTTCCCCACCGCCGAGCGCCCCGCCCTGCAGGCGCGCGTCCGCCCCGCGCCGCAACCCGAGTCGGCCGAATGGCACCGCGACGTTCCCTGATCTGAGCCTTCTTTCCGCATTCTCAGGAGAATCTCAGGTCAACGGCCGATAAGTGCAGGTCAGAAGGTGTGAAACCGGCGGCCCGCGGGAACTCTTGGAACCAGACGAGCGTTGTAGCTCATGACAGTTCCAGCAGAGCAGGAGGCCGTAATGGCAAACGCCACCGCAAGCCGCATCGATTCCGATCTGGACTCCCAGAGCCCAGCCGCAGACTTGGTGCGCGTGTATCTGAACGGCATCGGCAAGACTGCCTTGCTGAACGCGGCAGACGAGGTTGAACTCGCCAAACGCATCGAAGCCGGGCTTTATGCGCGACATATTCTCGACACCAAGAAGCGACTTGGCGAGAACCGCAAACGAGAGCTGGCAGCGGTGGTTCGCGACGGCGAGGCGGCCCGCCGCCACTTGCTGGAGGCCAACCTGCGGCTGGTGGTGTCGCTCGCCAAGCGCTACACCGGGCGTGGCATGCCGCTGCTCGACCTGATCCAGGAGGGCAACCTCGGGCTCATCCGCGCGATGGAGAAGTTCGACTACGCCAAGGGATTCAAGTTCTCCACCTATGCGACGTGGTGGATCCGGCAGGCGATCACCCGTGGCATGGCCGATCAGAGCCGCACCATCCGTCTGCCCGTTCACCTGGTCGAGCAGGTCAACAAGCTCGCCAGGATCAAGCGCGAAATGCACCAGAACCTCGGGCGGGACGCCAGCGACGAGGAGCTCGCGGAGGAATCCGGCATTCCGGCCGAGAAGATCGCCGACCTGCTGTCGCACAGCCGGGACCCGGTGAGCCTTGACATGCCCGTCGGCAGCGACGAGGAAGCACCCCTCGGCGACTTCATCGAGGATTCGGAGGCGATGTCGGCCGAGAACGCGGTCATCTCCGAGCTCCTGCACACCGACATCCGGCACGTGCTGGCTACCCTCGACGAGCGCGAGCAGCAGGTGATCCGGCTGCGGTTCGGTCTGGACGACGGCCAGCCGCGGACGCTCGACCAGATCGGCAAGCTGTTTGGACTCTCGCGGGAGCGGGTGCGCCAGATCGAACGCGAAGTCATGGCCAAGTTGCGCCACGGCGACCGCGCCGAGCGGCTGCGCTCCTACGCCAGCTAGCCCCAACTGCTGCGACGACGATGCGATGCCCGCCGCGCCTGCGGCGGGCATCGCGCCGTTCATCTGGTCCCGGCCATGCTGCGTCCCAGTTCAGGCGCCATGACCGGTAGACTCGCAATGCAACGGAGGGCTGCGAATGAACGATTTGATCGATACCACCGAGATGTACCTGCGGACCATCTACGACCTCGAAGAAGAGGGCGTGGTGCCGCTGCGTGCCCGAATCGCCGAACGGCTTGAGCAGAGCGGTCCGACCGTGAGTCAGACCGTCTCCCGCATGGAGCGCGACGGGCTGCTGCACGTGGCCGGCGACCGCCACCTCGAACTGACCGACAAGGGCCGCGCCCTGGCCGTGTCGGTGATGCGCAAGCACCGGTTGGCCGAGCGACTGCTGGTCGACGTCATCGGGCTGCCGTGGGAAGAAGTGCACGCCGAGGCGTGCCGTTGGGAACACGTCATGAGCGAGGACGTCGAGCGGCGCCTCGTCCAGGTCTTGGACAACCCGACCACCTCGCCGTTCGGCAACCCGATTCCGGGCCTTTCCGAGCTGGGCGTCCCGACGTCGGAAGTCGACGACGTCAGCCTGGTGCGACTCACCGAGCTGCCGACGGGCTTCCCCGTCGCCGTCCGGGTCCGCCAGCTCACCGAACACGTCCAGGGCGACGTCGAGTTGATCGCTCGACTCAAGGACGCCGGCGTGGTGCCCGATGCCCGGGTGACCGTGCAGGTCAGCGACCACGGCAGCGTGCTGATCGTGATCCCCGGCCACGAACAGGTCGAACTCCCCCACCACATGGCACACGCCGTCAGGGTGGAGAAGGTCTAACCGGCCCGCTTGCCGACGCCTTGACGCGGCGGCAGGCGCACCCCCAGTCGTTTGGCCAACCGGTACCCGGTCTGCGCGAGTTCGCGGATCTGGTCCGGTCTCATGCCGGATTGCAACGCTTGATCCAGCATGACCGCCATCCGGTGGCCACCGTCGCTGCGCAGCGCCGCTTCGAGCGACACGCCGGCGAGTGGGCCGTCGCCGCGCGCGTAGGCCGAAAACGCAAGCAGCACCAGCGCTTCCACCCGCCACGGGTCGGGTAGCGTCCGCGCCAACAACGCCCACAGCGTTTCGGCCCGGTCGGCCTCCCGCCCGACGGCGAGCGCGTACAGGGTGTCCCTGACGCGAGTGTCCGCTATGGCGCAGCCCACCGCGGCGAGGTCGTCGTCTTCGGGGACCATTCCCTCGGACAGGCCGCGGGCCACCGCGAGCGCGTGTTCGACGTCGCGGCGCGCGTCGACGTCGGGCCGGAGCTCACCGTCGTGCTCGGCGAGCAGCATCGCCGTCCGCAGCCCCTCGGCGCGCACCGGGTCGACCGCGACGACCGCCTGCAACTCCGCGCGCCGCGCATAGAGGCGACGCCCCTCGAGCACGGCGGCCGCGGCCATGGGCGACGACATGGGGTCGTCGACTGCGCCCGCCCCCGGCTCGCCGTCGACGCGGTGCCACTGCCCACCCTCCTCCAAGCGGTCGACGACGTAGGCGGCGAGCAGTTCGACGCACCGGTCGTCCAAGTGCCGGGCCAACACGTCGGCCAACAACCGGTGCTCGTCGAGGCACATGCGGCACGCAGCGCCGTCTTCGTCGACGATCACGGCTACGACCGAGTCGGGTCCGTTGGTGGCGGCGACGTCGACCAGGTGGGCGAGGGAGTCGTCGAGCTCGCCCGTCAGGTCCACGCGCATCACGCAGCCCAACTCGTCGTCCTCGAAGGTCACCAGCACCAGGGAGTGTTCGGGCACGAAGCCGAGGACGGCCGGTAGGGCGGCGATCAACGCCGCTGGGCTGTTCGGGCGGAAGTCGGAGGCTTTGAAAGTCGTCATGGGCAGAACCTCTCAGCACCCACCCACGGTTTCCGTCCTCGCGGTCCGACGGCACGGGCCGCTGTGGATGAAGTGACGTCTGGGGATGACCGGCGTTGTTCACCCGCTGTTGACGTACTCGCCATGCAAGATGGCGCCGGGCGGCGTACACCTGTTCCCCATGGGTTCCATGCAGGAATACGACCTCGTCGTCATCGGCTCCGGCCCCGGCGGGCAGAAGGCGGCCATCGCCGCGGCCAAGCTGGGCAAGAGCGTCGCCGTGATCGAACGCGGTCTCATGCTCGGCGGCGTCTGCGTCAACACCGGCACCATCCCGTCCAAGACGCTCCGTGAGGCCGTGGTGTACCTCACCGGGATGAGCCAGCGCGAGTTGTACGGCGCCAGCTACCGCGTCAAGGAGAAGATCACGCCCGCCGACCTGCTGGCCCGCACGCAGCACGTCATCGGCCGCGAGATCGACGTCGTCCGCTCGCAGTTGCTGCGCAACCGGGTCGAGCTGTACGTCGGGCACGCCCGCTTCGTCGACGCCCACACCGTGCAGGTCGAGGATCCCAGCCGCGCCGAGAGCGTCTCGGTGTCGGGCCGCAACGTCGTCATCGCCACCGGCACCAAGCCGCTACGGCCCTCGGGGGTCGAATTCGACGACTCCCGGGTGCTGGACTCCGACGGAATCCTCGACCTCAAGACCATTCCGACGTCGATGGTGGTCGTCGGCGCCGGGGTGATCGGCATCGAGTACGCGTCGATGTTCGCCGCTCTCGGCACCAAGGTCACCGTCGTGGAGAAGCGACCCACGATGCTGGACTTCTGCGACCCCGAAATCGTCGAGGCCCTGCGCTTCCACCTACGCGACCTCGCCGTCACCTTCCGCTTCGGCGAGGAGGTCACCGCCGTCGACGTCGGCTCCACGGGCACCCTCACCACCCTCGCCAGCGGCAAGCAGATTCCGGCGGAGACCGTGATGTACTCCGCAGGCAGGCAGGGCCAAACCGAGCACCTCAACCTGGAGGCCGCCGGGCTGGAGGCCGACGCCCGCGGCCGCATCTTCGTCGACGACGACTACCAGACCAAGGTCGACCACATCTACGCCGTCGGTGACGTCATCGGGTTCCCCGCGCTGGCCGCGACGTCGATGGACCAGGGCCGGTTGGCGGCCTACCACGCGTTCGGCGAGCCCTGTAAGGCCATGACGGAGCTCCAGCCGATCGGCATCTACTCCATCCCCGAGGTGTCCTACGTGGGCGCCAGCGAGGTCGACCTGACCAAGGATTCCATTCCCTACGAGGTTGGGGTGTCTCGTTACCGCGAGCTGGCCCGCGGCCAAATTGCGGGCGATTCCTACGGCATGCTCAAGCTCCTGGTGTCCACCGAGGACTTGAAGCTCCTCGGCGTCCACATCTTCGGCACCAACGCCACCGAGATGGTGCACATCGGACAAGCGGTGATGGGCTGCGGCGGAACGGTCGAGTATCTGGTCGACGCGGTGTTCAACTACCCGACGTTCTCGGAGGCCTACAAGGTCGCCGCACTCGACGTGATGAACAAGCTGCGCGCGTTGAGCCAGTTCAAGGCCTGATCAGCAGTCGTCTGCGAAGGCCGACGGCGCGTCGTCGGCCGGACCGCCAGCTTCGGCCCTCGCGAGCAATTGCACGATGTCGTCGCCGAAGGGCGGGGTGTAGGACACGGTCTCGTCGCAACCGCCGCCGTCGAGACCCCCGGTGATCCCGACCACCGTGGTGCCGGCCAGCCACGGCGACCCGCTGGTGCCGTCGACCAGGCCGGCGCACCGAATTTCCGGATATCCGCGGTCGAGGCTGACACGTGCCGTGCATCCGACCGGAGGTCCCCCGACGCCCAGCCCGTAACCGGTCACCGCGACGTCGGTCCCCGGCTGCGGCGTCGACCCCACCGTCAATCCCCCGCCGACGGTGCTCTCGACGGACCCGTCGTCTTGTCGACTCACCCTGGCGACGGCGAAGTCGGCGAGCGGATCCTGGTCTGCCATCCAACGAGGGTCCAGGTACACCTCGTCGACGTGCCAAAACTCCTGCGGTGTAGCACTTTCGTCGAAGCCCGGCACGAACCACGCCTCGACGCCGGCGGCCAGACAGTGCGCAGCGGTCAAGATCAGGTCGGCCGTTGTCGAATGCACCACCGACGCCGAGCAGGTATGCAACGACTGACCGTCGAGGAAGATCGCACCGACGCGTGGGTTCGGTGCCGAAGGCCGAGCCGTGACGGTCGCCGCGACGGCGGGCGTACGCGACGTCGCGGCCGCCGTCGACGTCGACGAGGTCGAGGTCGAGGTCGAGGCCGCCCGTTGCTGGGTGCCGGGCTCGCCACATGCCGTCGCCAGGACCGCCACGGTGGCGAGCAGAAGGAACCTGGCGTGGCGCATGATCATCCGATCTTGCCCGATGAATCCGTCCGCGGCAGCGGCTGCCGGAATGGGTTCACCGCCGGTCGGTGTTCCACGGTAAGCGTGGGGTCCCGGTCGCAACATTCGCGAAGTGCGGGACACTAGAGGTCACTAGGAGGCGAGGCCGCATGGCTGATCACCCAGATAATCCAGGGCAGCACTACCAACCGGAGCACACCGGGATCTACGAACTCGAGTTCCCCGCTCCCCAGCTGTCGTCGGAAGACGGCCGCGGGCCGGTGATGATCCATGCGCTGGAGGGGTTCTCCGACGCCGGGCACGTCATCAAGATCGCGGCCGCGCACCTCAAGGACTCGTTGGACACCGAGCTGGTCGCCTCGTTCGCAATCGACGAACTGCTGGACTATCGCTCCCGTAGGCCCCTGATGACGTTCAAGACCGACCACTTCACGCACTACGACAATCCCGAGCTCAACCTCTACGCGCTGCACGACAGCGTCGGCACCCCGTTCCTGTTGCTTGCGGGTCTCGAGCCCGACCTTCGGTGGGAGCGGTTCATCACTGCGGTGCGGCTGTTGGCCGAACGGCTCGACGTGCGTCAGGTCATCGGTCTCGGCACCATTCCGATGGCGGTGCCCCACACACGTCCGATCACGATGACCGCGCACTCCACCGACAAGGAGCTGATCGCCGAACACCAGCCGTGGGTGGGCGAGGTCCAGGTGCCTGCCAGTGTGTCGAACCTGCTCGAGTACCGGATGACGCAACACGGTCACGACGCCGTGGGCTACACGGTGCACGTGCCCCACTACCTGGCCCAGACGGACTACCCGCCGGCGGCCGAGGCGCTGCTGGAACAGGTTGCCAAGACTGCGTCCCTGCGTCTGCCCCTCGACCAACTCGCCGAGGCGGGCATGGAGGTCCACACCAAGATCAACGAACAGGTCTCGTCCAGCGACGAGGTCGCTCAAGTGGTGACGGCGCTGGAGCACCAGTACGATGCTTTCGTTGCTGCCCAGGAGAACCGGTCGTTGCTGGCGCGTGACGAGGATTTGCCAAGCGGCGATGAACTCGGTGCCGAATTCGAGCGGTTCCTCGCCGAGCAGGCCGGAGACGACTCCACTGGCGGGGACGGCGACACCCGGTCTTGACAGGGCCGCCTGACCAGGGCCCCCGACGACGAAGTTGGTAATCGTGACCGAGCGAAAGCCCAACCTGCGACCCGTTCGCGAGCTCACCCCGACGCTGCACTACAAGACCATTCACGGGTACCGGCGTGCATACCGCATCGCCGGATCCGGTCCGGTGATCCTGTTGATTCACGGGATCGGAGACAACTCCACCACGTGGAGCACCGTGCAGTCGAAGCTTGCGCAGAGGTTCACGGTGATCGCACCGGACCTGCTGGGCCACGGCAAGTCCGACAAGCCCCGCGCCGACTACTCGGTCGCCGCGTACGCCAACGGCATGCGCGACCTTCTCAGCGTGCTCGACGTCGAGCGGGTCACCGTCGTGGGCCACTCGCTCGGCGGCGGCGTCGCGATGCAGTTCGCCTATCAGTTTCCTCAGTTGGTGGATCGGCTGATCCTCGTCGGGTCCGGCGGGGTGACCAAGGACGTCAACGTCGCACTCCGCATCGCGTCGCTGCCGCTGGGCACCGAGGCATTGGCGCTGCTGCGGCTTCCGCTCGTCCTGCCGGCTCTGCAGGTGGTGGGGCGCCTTGGCGGTTCGCTGCTCGGTTCGACCGGCGTCGGACGCGACATCCCGGACATGTTGCGGATTCTGGCCGATCTGCCGGAGCCGACGGCGTCCTCCGCCTTTGCCAGAACACTGCGCGCGGTGGTGGACTGGCGCGGGCAGGTGGTCACCATGCTCGATCGATGTTATTTGACCGAATCCGTTCCCGTGCAATTGATTTGGGGTTCACAAGATTCGGTGATCCCCGTCAGCCATGCGCGCATGGCCCACACCGCGATGCCGGGTGCCCAACTCGAGGTCTTCGAGGGATCCGGACACTTCCCGTTCCACGACGATCCCGACCGCTTCGTGGAAATCGTCGAAAAGTTCATCGGCGCCACCGATCCCGCCGTCTACGACCAGGATGCGCTGCGCAACCTGTTGCGCGCCGGGGTCAGCGAAGACGGTCTCACCGGATCCATCGACTCCCGCGTCGCGGTGCTCGACGCACTGGGAGCCGACGAGCGCAGCGCCACCTGACTTAGGCCACCCCGCCACTCAAGCCGTCGGGTGTGCGAGCATCGAAGGATGGCATTGGACGTGACCGTGCTGCGGGTCTTCACCAACGCGGACGGCGAGTATGGCAATCCCCTCGGCGTCGTGGACGCCAGCCTGGTGGCACCTGCGGACCGGCAGCGAGTCGCCGCCGAATTGGGTTACAGCGAAACGATATTCGTCGACCTTCCGGCGCCGGACACGCAGACCACGACGGCGCACATCTTCACCCCGACACTGGAATTGCCGTTCGCCGGGCACCCCACGGTCGGCGCGTCGTGGTGGTTGAAGGATCGCGGCACCCCCGTCAACACGCTTCAGGTGCCAGCGGGCGTCGTGCGCGTCGCCTACGACAACCACGCCGACGGCGAGTTCACCGTGATCACCGGGCGCGCCGACTGGGCGCCGGACTTCGCCATCTACGACATGGCCTCGGTCGACGACGTACTCGACGCCGATCCCGACGACTATCGGGATGCGGCCGAGCACTACGTCTGGGCCTGGATCGACGAGGGTGAGGGAACGATTAGGTCGCGAATGTTCGCCAGCGACCTGGGAATTCCGGAGGACGAGGCGACGGGTGCCGGCGCCGTTCGCATCACCGACCACCTCAGCCGCGACCTCGTCATCACACAGGGCAAGGGTTCGGAGCTGCGCACGGGGTGGAGCGCGGACGGATGGGTGACGGTCGCGGGCCGCGTCGTCGACGACGGCGTCCGGCGGCTCGACTAACGCGTCAGTTCGACGGCACGCCGCGGTGTGCCCGCAGCGCCTCGATCTCGCGTTCGAAGTCATCAGCCGAGGAGAACGACCGGTACACCGAAGCGAATCTCAGGTACGCGACCTCGTCGAGATCGCGCAGCGGGCCCAGGATTGCCAGGCCAACCTCATTGCTTGGGATCTCCGGCGAGCCTGCGGCCCGTACGGCATCCTCTACCTGCTGCGCCAGCAGGTTCAGCGCGTCGTCGTCGACGTCGCGGCCCTGACAGGCACGCCGCACGCCCTTGATGACCTTCTCGCGGCTGAACGGCTCGGTGACCCCGCTGCGCTTGACGACGGCGAGCACGGCGGTCTCCACGGTGGTGAAGCGACGCCCACACTCAGGGCACGACCGCCGACGTCGAATCGCCTGGCCCTCATCGGCTTCGCGGGAGTCCACGACCCGTGAATCCGGGTTACGACAGAACGGACAGTGCATCTCCGCTCCTTCGCCGCACGTACCTACAAGGGACGCATACGAGCGTACCGTCGCACGGCAGCCAGTTTGACGGCGCATGCCGCGGATCACCCAACCGGCGCGATGAGCGTCTGCCCGGCGTCGACGGCGGCCGTCTTCAACTCGTTCAGGTCGCGGATCTCGTCGACGACGGACCCCACCGACGCGTCGGGTGCAATCCGCTGCGCCAACTGCTCCAGCGACTCGCCGGCCTGAACCTGAACCACGGCAAGCCGCGGCGGAATGGTCGCGGGCGACTCCGGGGTCGCCATTTCGGCGACCAACCCGAGCCACACCGTGATGCCGGCGGCGACGAGGGCCAGGACGACGGTGGTCAGCGGCGTGACCTTCTTGCGACGGTTGGAGGCCCGCGACATCAGCACCCCGGTACCCCGGTAGTTGAGCGGTGCGCCCGCGGGCCGATGGGGCTGCGGGCCGCGCCGTGCCGCGGCCGCCGTGCGCCGCACCGGCCGCATGGGGCGCACGACGAGGTCGGTGGGGTCTTCTCGGGTGATGATCGTCATCTCGCGGGCCTTTCCAGTGGTGTTGATTCGCTCTTGTGTTCGAATGGTAATCGCTCAAGTGTTCGATGACTAGAACACGTGATCGAACTGTTGCAAACGCTAGCGGCACCCTCCGACAAGTACCGACAAGTCACGGAATGCGCGACACGCCTCGAACACATGTTTGATTCTCCCGCGAGGGAGGACTAGATTCGGCGCCATGAGTGACAGCAACGAGACGGTTCTGACCGAACGTCAGCGCACCATCCTGGAGGTCATCCGGAGCTCGGTGATGACCCGCGGATACCCGCCGAGCATCCGCGAGATCGGCGACGCCGTCGGTCTCACCTCGACGTCGTCGGTCGCCCACCAGCTCCGCACTCTGGAGCGGAAGGGGTACCTGCGTCGCGACGCCAACCGCCCGCGCGCCGTCGACGTCCGGGCGGTCGACGACCCGTCCCGGCTGCCGGCGCCGACCGTCACCACCGACGTCGCCGGGTCCGACGCGCTACCGGTGCCCACCTTCGTCCCCGTGCTGGGACGCATCGCCGCCGGCGGACCGATCCTGGCGGAGGAGGCCGTCGAAGACGTCTTCCCGCTACCGAAGGAATTGGTCGGCGAGGGTTCCCTGTTCCTGCTCAAGGTGGTCGGCGAATCGATGGTGGACGCGGCGATCTGCGACGGCGACTGGGTCGTCATCCGGCAGCAGAACGTCGCCGACAACGGCGACATCGTCGCCGCGATGATCGACGGGGAAGCCACGGTGAAGACCTTCAAGCGCACCGGCGGTCAGGTGTGGCTGATGCCTCACAACCCGGCCTTCGACCCGATTCCCGGCAACGACGCGGCCATCCTCGGCAAGGTCGTCACCGTGATCCGCAAGATCTAGGCCCGGCCGCTCAGCCCTTCGCGAAACCGTTCGTCAGCGCGAATTCTTCACTGGCAAACCAGATTTCGGGCTGGACGTCGTCGTAGCCACCACTGTCGGGTGTCCAGTACAGCCCAGTCTTGGTGTCGGCCTTGATCGGATATCCGCTCGGGGCGTCCCGACCCTCGCCGCTGGCGATGCGCAGCGACGGCTCGGCCACGACGGGCTCGTCGAGGTGGATGGCCGCGTGCCGGCCGCTGGGCGGTCCGCTGTCGAATTCGGGTTCGGGTTCGGGTTCGGGTTCGTGTTGCGCGATCGCCACCGTCTCGTCGACGACGGGATCGGCGTCGTCGACCGGATCGGCGGCCGCGACGGACTCGGCCGTGATGACGGGATCCGGCTCGTCGAGGTCGGAGAACCACGGCGCGTCCGGTTCGTCGTCGGTCGCACTGACGATGGGCGTCGGTGCCGTGTCGATGGCGTCCTGATCGGCCGCCAGATCGGCCACGTAACCGTCGGACGTGTCGTCGCGGTCCGCCGCGGGGAGGTCACCATGCTCGTCGGCTGGCATCGCCCAACCGCGTTGCGGGTCGTTCGACCCGCGCTCGCCGAGCGGGATTGGCCCGGACTCGTCGTCGAGGTAGTCGTCGTCCTCATAGTCGTCGTCAAACTCGTCCAGCGGTGCGCGGTCGTCACGACGACGCCGATTCAGCAGAACCGCGGCCGTCACGACCCCGATCAGAACGAGGACGGGCACGATGCCGAGCAGCCACCACCAGCTGGGGCGGAACCACTGCGAGCCGTCGTCGGAGCCCGCGGCCGTGGCGGCTGGCGCCTCCGGCGACGCGGCACCCGGCACCTCGAGCCCCGTCAGCTGGGACTGCAGACCGGCAGGCTCGGTGGTGAACTGGTTGGTGGTCTTGTTCCACGAGATCGCACCGCCATTGAACTTCTGGGTGACGACGTCCCCGTTCTCCGCCTGGTCGGCGGTGGGCGCGCCGAGCTCTCCGGTCGCACCGCCGAGCTTCGTCCAGGCCGCGTTCATCGCCCCGCGGACGATCACGGCGCCGAAGTCCGGCGTCCAGAAGATCACCGGCTTGTCGGCGGCGGCGAAGCTGGCGATCTTGCTCATCGGCGCCAGGCCGCCGTCGGTCTCGTTGCCGGTGGGGAATCCGAGATCACCCTCGGGTCCGCCGACGCTGTCGTACTTGGCCAGCACCTGGCCGGTCAGGACGTTGGCGCCCGTCGCCGGGCTGTAGAAGATCTTGCCGCCGGCGTAGTTCTGTCCGGCGCCGTCGGATCCGATGGCGTACTGCTCGCCGTCGGCAGCACCCAACGGCCCGAGCGGACCGCCCGCGGCACGGCGTGCCCCGGCAATGGCGGTCGTCACGTCGCCGGGGATCTCGAGTCCGGCGAGTTGCTCGGCCAGCTCGGGCGGCGCGGTGGTGAACGCGTTCGTCTTCCGGTTCCACGTGACCTGGCCACCGGAAAACGTCTGGCTGACCTCGTCGCCGCTGTACGCCTCGTCGTCGGTCGGGACGCCGAGCACACCGGCCGAACCGCCCAGCTTGTCCCAGGCGGCGTTGACGGCACCCCGAACCACCCGGGCGCCGGTGTCCGGCGTCCAGAAGATCACCGGCCGATCGGCCGCGCTGAAGGTCGTGTTCCGGCTGCCGGGCGCCTTGCCGTCGCCCTCGTCGATCGTGGGAAAGCCCAGGTCGCCGTCGGCGGGACCGCCCAACGCCTGATACTCGTCGAGGATCGCCCCGCTCATGGCGTGCGCACCGGTCTCGGGGGTGAAGAAGATCTTGCCGCCTGCGAAGTTCTGACCGAAGCCAGCTCCGATCGGATAGACGCCACCGTCCTTGATGCCGAGCGGTCCGGTGGGTCCGCCTCCCCCGTCCCAGGCTTGCGTGATGGCGGCGTCGGCGTCGCCATCCGGCGTCGCTGCCGCGAGGGGTGCGACGAGCAGGACGGCAGCCATCGCCGCGACGACGGCGATGCCTGCGCGCCCGATCGTCTTGCCCAGCCGGGTTCCAAGCCCCGTCATTGCGTGTCCTCCCAAGCAGCTGCGCCGAACTCCTGTGAGTTCCGCGTGCGTCAACTCTGCGTCAGTCGACGTCCATCTTGAGGGATATCCAACCCGTCGGACACTGTGTCGCGCCAACGGGCCGGTCGAACACGGGGTGGTCGGGACGCTTAGACGCCCAGGCTCCTGCCGATGATTTCCTTCATGATCTCCGTCGTTCCGCCGTAGATCGTCTGGATGCGGGCGTCGAGGAAGGCCCGCGCCACCGGGTATTCGCGCATGTAGCCGTAGCCGCCGTGCAGCTGCAGGCAACGGTCGTTGAGCTTCACCTGGGCCTCGGTGGCGTACCACTTCGCCATGGCGGCCTGCTCGACGGTCAGCTTCTCGTCGAGGTGCAGTTTGACGAAGTCGTCGACCATGATGCGCACCACCGTGGCCTCGGTCGCCAGTTCGGCCAGCAGGAACCTGCTGTTCTGGAAGCTGCCGATGGGCTTGCCGAACGCCTTGCGGTCCTTGGTGTACTGCAGCGTCTGGTCGAGAACGGCTTCCATTCCGGCGGCGGCCATGACGGCGATGCTGATGCGTTCCTGGGGAAGGTTCTGCATCAGGTAGACGAAGCCGGACCCCTCCTCGCCGAGCAGGTTCTCGGCGGGCACGTGCACGTCGGTGAACGACAACTCAGCGGTGTCCTGCGCTTCGAGACCGATCTTGTCGAGGTGGCGGCCGCGCTCGAAGCCTGCCATTCCGCGCTCGACGACCAGCAGCGAGAAGCCGAGGGCGCCCTTCTCGGGATCGGTGCACGCGACGACGATGACGAGGTCGGCGTGAATGCCGTTGGTGATGAACGTCTTCGAACCGTTGAGGATCCAGCTGCCGTCCTCCTGCTTGACGGCGCGGGTCTTGATGCCCTGCAGGTCGCTGCCGGTGCCGGGCTCGGTCATGGCGATGGCCGTGATGTATTCGCCGGAACAGAACCCGGGCAGCCAGCGCTGCTTCTGCTCCTCGGTGGTCAAGCGCAGGAAGTAGGGCGCCATGACGTCGTTCTGCAGCGAGAATCCCAGTCCGCTGTAGCGGCCGGCGGAGGTCTCCTCGGTGACGATGACGTTGTAGCGGAAGTCGTCGTTGCCGCCGCCGCCGTACTCCTCGGGCACGGCCATGCCGAGGAAGCCCTGCTTGCCTGCCTCCAGCCACACCTGCCGGTCGACGATCTTGTTCTTCTCCCACTCGTCGTGGAACGGCGCGACGTGGCGCTCCAGGAACCCGCGGTAGGACTCGCGGAACATGTCGTGCTCTGGCTCGAACATCGTGCGGTCGTACTTGACGGCGCCCATGGATGACCTCCGGATCGGCGAAGCGGGATTTGCCATCGACGATATACCACCCAACCGGATGGTTGACACCCGTCGACCGCGTGGCGCGACGGTGCGCCCTCGTGCGGCGGCGCGGCACCTTAAGATCGGCGCAATGGCGAAGCCTTCGACGTCACTCACCCACTGGGGTGCGTTCACCGCCGACGTCCGCGACGGCGACATCGCCTCGGTTGCGCCGTTCGCCGCCGACGCCGACCCGTCACCGCTACTCGGCAATCTCGCCGGCTCGATTCGGCACCGGTCGCGGGTCGAGACGCCCGCCATCCGCCGCGGTTGGCTCCAGGACGGTCCCGGCCCCACCTCCCGGCGCGGGTCCGACGAGTTCGTCGCGGTGTCCTGGGACGAGCTCACCGAACGCCTCGCCGACGAACTTCGCCGCATCGTCGACGTGCACGGCAACGAGGCGATCTACGGCGGGTCCTACGGATGGGCCAGCGCCGGCCGCTTCCACCACGCCCAGAGTCAGGTGCACAGGTTCCTGAAACTGCTTGGCGGATACACCTTCTCGCGTCACTCCTACAGCCTGGGCGCGACCGGTGTCATCATGCCGCGCGTCGTCGGCACCCACGACGACCTCTTCCAACGCTCCACGGCATGGGACGTCGTCGCCGAGGACACCGAGCTGATCGTGAGCTTCGGCGGAGTCGGGGTGAAGAACTCGGCCGTCAACGCAGGCGGCACCACCGAGCACCCGACCCGGGGCGCGTTGCAACGGCTGCGTGACCGAGGCGGACGGATCGTGTCGATCAGCCCGTTGCGGGACGACACCACCGGCGACTGCGAGTGGTTGGCACCGATACCGGGGACTGACGTCGCCATCATGCTGGGCCTGGCGCACGTCCTGGCCACCGAGGGGCTGGCCGACCGCGAATTCCTCGCCACGCATTGCACGGGCTATTCACGGTTCGAGCGGTACCTCCTTGGCCTCGACGACGGCGTCGCCAAGTCGCCGGGGTGGGCGGCCGAGATCAGCGGACTGCCCGCCGAGACCCTGGTCGCGCTGGCCCGCCGGATGGCCGACTCACGCACGATGGTGATGGTGAGCTGGTCGCTGCAGCGGGTCCGCTACGGCGAACAAGCTCCCTGGATGGGGCTGACGCTCGCCGCGATGCTCGGTCAGATCGGGGTGCCGGGAGGCGGTTTCGGCCACGGCTACGGCTCGCAGAACGAAGTCGGCATGGCACCGATCCGCTGCCGGTTGCCAACGTTTCCCCAAGGCGCCAATCCCGTCGAGACCTTCATCCCGGTGGCCGCGGTCAGCGACATGTTGCTTCACCCCGGCGAGCAGTTCGACTACAACGGCCGCACGCTCACCTATCCGGACGTCAAGTGCGTGTACTGGGCGGGCGGCAACCCGTTCCACCATCACCAGAATCTCCCCCGGCTGCGGCGGGCGCTGGGGCGGGTCGACACCGTGGTGGTGCACGACCCCTACTGGACGGCGATGGCCAAGCACGCCGACGTCGTCGTACCGTCCACCACGCCCTTCGAACGCGACGACTACTCGGGTTCGCGCAACGATCCGCGGTTGATGGCGATGCCCGCCCTTGCCGAGCCGTACGCGCAGTCACGCGACGACTACGCGACGTTCGCGGCGATGGCCCGTCGGCTGGGTTTCGGCGACCAGTTCACCGAGGGGCGCACCGCAGGCGAGTGGCTGGTGCACCTGTACGAAAAGTGGTCGGCAGAGGTCGATTTCGAGGTGCCGACGTTCGACGAGTTCTGGGCAGCGGGGCACCTGGTGCTACCCACCGACACCGGACTCTCGCTGCTTGCCGACTTCCGGGCCGACCCGGTCGCCCACCGACTCGCAACCCCCAGTGGGCGCATCGAGATCTTCTCCGACGACATCGACGGATTCGGCTACGACGACTGCGCGGGTCATCCCACGTGGTACGAGCCGCAGGAGTGGTTGAGCGGTCCGCGCGCAGCGGCGTATCCGCTGCATCTGCTGGCCAATCAACCTGCGACGCGGTTGCACGGGCAACTCGACGGCGGCAAGACCAGCCTGGACTCGAAGATTCAGGGGCGCGAACCCATTCGCATGCATCCCGACGACGCCAGGAGTCGCGGCGTGTCCGCCGGCGAGGTGGTGCGGGTGTTCAACGACCGCGGGTCGTGCCTGGCCGGCGTCGTCGTCGACGACGGGCTGCGCCGCGGTGTCGTCCAGTTGTCGACCGGCGCCTGGTATGACCCAGAAGATCCGGCCGACCCGGACGCGATGTGCGTGCACGGCAACCCCAACGTCCTCACCGCGGACGTCGGAACGTCGTCGTTGGCCAAGGGCTGCACCGGCGCTCACGTGCTGGTGGAGGTCGAGAAGTTCGACCGACCGTTGCCGCCGGTGCGGGCACACGAGCCGCCGACGATCGTCGGGCGACCGAATGGCCGCCCGACGGTCGAACGCTAAACGCTAGGAGCTGGTCTGGGCCCGACCCGAGCCGGCGGACCTGGGGCGACGGGGACCGCCGCCGCGACGGGCGCCACCGCTGGAGGCACCCGGTCGACCACCGGCAGCGTTGCCGCGGAACGGGGAGCCGTTGCCGCGGCCGGAGCCACCGGTGCTGCGGCCTCCGCCGCCACCACCACGCGACGGCGGCGTGGCCGGACGCACGGGGGGCTCGCGGTGCGGTGCGATTTCGCCGACGAGCTCGATGACGCTCGCCGAGTCGGCACGCACCTGTTGCGGCGCCGCCGTGATGCCGGCCTTGCGCAGCAACTGCTGGGTGTCCCTGCGCTGCTCGGGCAGGACCACGGTCACGACGTCGCCTGCGCTGCCGGCACGCGCGGTACGACCGGAGCGGTGCAGGTACGCCTTGTGCTCGACGGGCGGGTCGACGTGCACGACCAGCTGGACGTCGTCGACGTGGACGCCGCGCGCGGCGATGTCGGTCGCGACGAGAACGCGTGCGTCACCCGAGCTGAAGGCCGCGAGGTTGCGGTCGCGGGCCGGCTGAGACAGGTTGCCGTGCAGGTCGACTGACGGAACTCCCGCGTCGGTGAGCTGCTTGGCGAGCTTGCGCGCCTGATGCTTGGTGCGCATGAACAGGATTCGACGACCGGTACCCGAGGCGAGCAGGTGCACCAGCTGCGACTTCTCGGCTGCGCCGGAGACGTGAAAGACGTGGTGTGTCATGGCAACCGGCGGCGCGTCGACCTCGTCGACCGAGTGGGTGACGGGGTTGTGCAGGAAGCGGTTGACGAGCTTGTCGACGCCGTTGTCCAGGGTGGCCGAGAAGAGCAGCCGCTGTCCGTTGGGCGGGGTGGCGGCCAGGATGCGCGTCACGCCGGGCAGGAAGCCGAGGTCGGCCATGTGGTCGGCCTCGTCGAGCACGGTGATCTGCACGGCGTCCAGCGCGATGTGGCGCTGCTTCATCAGGTCTTCGAGCCGGCCGGGGCAGGCGACGACGATGTCGACGCCGGCGCGCAGCGCGGACACCTGACGGCTCTGCGACACGCCACCGAAGATGGTGGTGACGTTCATGCCGAGCGCGGCGGCCAACGGCTCGATGACGGCCGTGATCTGGGTGGCGAGCTCACGGGTGGGCGCCAGGACCAGACCGGTCGGCTTGGACGGGCGACGCTGTCCGCCGGCGAGGCGCGCGACCAGCGGGATGGAGAAGGCGAGCGTCTTTCCGCTGCCGGTCTTTCCGCGACCCAGCACGTCGCGACCGGCGAGCGTGTCCGGCAGGGTGCCGGTCTGGATCGGGAACGGGCTGGCGATGCCCTGGTCGGCGAGGACGCGGCTGACGCGTTCCGGAACACCGAGGGATTCGAAGGTGGGTTCTCCGGGCAATGCTGAAGTCATGTGTGAAAGTGCCTTTCCGGCATGGGTGCGGCCGCGTCTGCGCTAGACGAAAGGGGTCAGGCGAATACGGGGCTCGATGGGCGAGATTGCCGGTGGGCAATATCGATCGCCGCGAGAAGAGCTAGTGCAATGCACTGATCGCCGGAATGCAGTGAGCCACGTCACTGTGGCTGAAGGCACCGGGAAGATCGAGCGTTCCACGACGTGTTGACGGCGCGAGGCGACGCCAACATTGACTCGAACTCTACCGCACTCCCGGGTCGTTACCGCCGTGGCGGCCTACAACGTGACGAAGTCGGCAAGCGCGGCCGCGAGTGCCGCCGGTACGCGCGCCTTCATCCGCGTGCCGGTTTCGGTGTGCTCGGTAGCGTCGACCCGTCCCTCGGCGTGCATCCGCGCGATGAGTTCGCCACGGTCGTACGGGATCGTGACGTCGACGGTGAGGTCGGTGGGCTCCACCATCTCGCTCATCCGACTACGCAACTGGTCGAGCCCGTCACCGGTGTGGGCCGAGACGAACACGGCGTCGGGCAGCGCGCGGCGCAACTGCGCCAGCCCGAAACCCGTCGCGGCGTCAGTCTTGTTGACCACCAACAACTCTGGCGGAGGCGCGATGTCGTACTCGCGTACCACCTCGTTGACCACCTCGCGGACCGCGTTGACCTGAGCCAGCGGGTTCACGTCGGAGCCGTCGATCACGTGGATCAACAGTTCGGCGTCGACGACTTCCTCGAGCGTGGACCGGAACGCCTCGACCAACTGGGTCGGCAGATGGCGGACGAATCCCACGGTGTCGGTAAGGACGAAGGGCCTGCCGTCTTCGAGATGTCCACGGCGCGTGGTGGGTTCGAGGGTGGCGAACAGTGCGTTCTCGACGAGCACCCCGGCGCCGGTGAGCGCGTTGAGCAGACTGGACTTGCCTGCGTTGGTGTAGCCGACGATGGCTATCGACGCCGCGTCGCTGCGCAGCCGGCGTCCGCGCTGGGTGTCGCGGATCTTCTTCATGTCCTTGATTTCGCGACGTAGCTTGGACATTCGTTCGCGGATCCGGCGTCGATCGGTCTCGATCTTCGTCTCGCCGGGTCCGCGGGTGCCCACGCCGCCACCGCTGCCGCCCGCGCCACCGCCCTGCCGTGACATCGACTCGCCCCAGCCGCGCAGCCTCGGCAGCATGTACTCCATTTGGGCGAAGGCGACCTGCGCCTTGCCCTCCGCGGAGGTGGCGTGCTGGGCGAAGATGTCGAGGATCAGCGCGGTGCGGTCGACGACCTTGACCTTGACGGCCTTCTCGAGCGCGTTGAGCTGTCCTGGGGTCAGCTCGCCGTCGCAGATGACGGTGTCGGCGCCGGTGGCCACGACGACGTCGCGGAGCTCCTTCGCCTTGCCGGAGCCGATGTAGGTTCCCGCGTCGGGTTTGTCGCGGCGCTGCACCATGCCTTCGAGCACCTCGGATCCCGCCGTCTCGGCGAGCGCGGCCAGTTCGGCCATGCTGGCGTCGGCGTCGGCGGCGGTGCCGTCGGTCCAGACGCCGACGAGGACCACTCGTTCGAGCCGGAGCTGGCGGTATTCGACTTCGGTGACGTCGGTCAGCTCGGTCGAGAGGCCGGCGACCCGGCGTAGCGCCGAACGGTCGTCGAGGTCGAGTTCGCCCGTGCTGGGCAGTCTGGGAGTTGTCATGTGGTTGGAGATATTGCCCCTTTTAGGTGGTGTCACGCATTCGAATATTTTTCACAGCTGGGCTCGCCACCAGTCGTCGGACAGCTCGCCCTGGGCCACCATCACCGATGGTCCGCGCAGATAGCTGGTGGTGTCGGTGATCGTCACGGTGACCTGGCCACCGGGTATCCGCACGGCGAGGGTGCCCGTCTCGGCGCCCTGGTGGCGCAGCGCCGCGACCGCGGCGGCGACGGTTCCCGTTCCGCAGGAACGGGTTTCGCCAACTCCGCGCTCGTGTACGCGCATCGTCACGCGGCCGTCGACCGGGGCGGTCAGCACCTCGACGTTCACGCCGTCGGGGAATTGCGCGGCGTCGAACGACACCGGCGCGGCGACGTCGAGGGCGGCGAGTTCCGCGTCGGTCAGGGTCCCGTCGACGCAGGCGAGGTGGGGATTTCCGACGTCGACGGCCAGTCCGTGGAACTCACGTCCACCCGCTCCCCCGACGACGGCCGATCCGGTACCGAACTGATTGGCCTTGCCCATGTCCACCGTGACGTCGGCCGACAGGTCCGTGACGTCGCGCAGGACGACCTGGCGCGGGCCTGCCAACGAGCCGACGACGAACTCGTCGCGCTGTTCGAGCCCGCTGACCCGCAGGTAGTGGGCGAACACGCGGACCCCGTTGCCGCACATCTGGGCGACGGATCCGTCGGCGTTGCGGTAGTCCATGTACCAGTCGTCCGCCCCGAGGCCCTCGGGCGTCCGGTCGAACACCCCGGCGGCCAGGGCGGCGTCGGCCGTGGTGACCCTCAGGACGCCGTCGGCTCCGAGACCGCGGCGGCGGTCGCACAGCGCCGACACGGCGTCCGGGGTCAGCGCCAGGCGGGCACCGACGTCGGGCAGCACGACGAAGTCGTTCTCCGTACCGTGCCCCTTCGCGAACATCACCTGTTCAGGATACGTGTTGGCATATTCGGAGGACGGCGTCGACGTTGTCGGGGTCGGACCCGTCGAGCCAATGCGTGCGGTGGTCGCGGCGGAACCACGAGCGTTGCCTGCGCACGTAGCGTCTGGTCCCGATGAAGGTGCGTTCCCTAGCCTCGGCGATCGCGGCGTCCCCTCCCCCGTCGGCGAGTGCGTCAAGCACCTGCGCGTAGCCCAGGGCACGCGAGGCCGTGACCCCCTCGCGGAGGCCGCGTTCCCGCAGTGCCGTCACCTCGTCGACGAGACCGTCGTCGAACATCGCGTCGGTTCTGCGCTGCAGCCGTTCGTCGAGACGTTCGGTGTCCCAATCCAATCCGATGATCACGGTGTCCCAGCGGGGTTCGCCGATCGTGGGTGCGCTCGCGGCGAACGGTTGACCGGTCAGCTCCACCACCTCCAGTGCACGCACGATGCGACGGCCGTCGGTCGGCAGGATCGACGCGGCCCCATCGGCGTCGACGACGGCCAGCTCCTGGTGCAGGGCGGCGACGCCGACGTCGGCGAGCCTGGCCTCCCAGCGCGCCCGCACGTCGGGGTCGGTTGCCGGGAACGCCCACTCGTCGAGCAGGGATTGGACGTACAACATCGACCCGCCGACGATCAGCGGTACCGCCCCGCGGCCGAGGATGGCCTCGACGTCGCCGGTGGCGGCGCCCTGATACCGGCCGACCGTCGCGGTCTCGGTGACGTCGAGCACGTCGAGCTGGTGGTGCGGGATCCCGCGCCGCTCGGCGACCGGCAGCTTCGCGGTGCCGACGTCCATCCCGCGGTAGAGCTGCATGGCGTCGGCGTTGACGATCTCACCGCCCAGCCGCTCGGCCAGGTCCAGCGCCAGGGCACTCTTGCCCGTCCCGGTCGGCCCGATGACGGCGATGGGGCGAATCGTCACTGTCCCGACGCCCCGGGTCGCCACGCCTCGACGGTGTATCCCACGCCGTAGGGGGCACCGCGGTACAGCTCGCGCGTCTGCCAGGTCGACGTCCCGAGCAGGCCGGCAAGCACCTGGAACGCCACCCGGCCCACGATCCCATCGGGCAGCCGGGTCAACGCGTCGACGTCGCCCGCGGCCAGCGCGTCGTCCAACGCCGCCTGCACAGGGATGGACGCGGGGTCGTAGCCGCCGGGTGCCGACGCCGTGAGCGTGTTCGCCCCGTCCGCGACCACCAGGACGCCGACGGGCTCGGGGGCCGCGTCGGCCTCGGCGCGCAGAGCCCGGCCCCTGGCGAGGGCGGCGTCGAGGGTGTGGTCGGCGGCGTAGACCCACACCTCGGCGCTGGCCGACGGGGCGTACGTCGTGCGCACCCAGCCGGCGACGAGGGCGCACAGCGGAAGGGGCTTCGGAGCGGCGGCTCCGGTCCGTTCCGACAGTGACACGCTCACGTCGACGCCGTAGCCACCGAAGGTTCCGACCGTTCCCGGTCCGATCACGTTGTCGGCGGCGCCGACGCCGACGACGAACCAGCGGTCGGGCAGCTCGGCAGCCGCCTGCGCCACCGCCGCCGACAGATCCTGCAGCTCAGCGGCCGCGCCGGTGGCCAATTCGGGTACCAGGACGGGCGCCGACGGAACGAGGGCGATGGCGGTGAGCACGCCTTCACGCTAGCCAGTCCGGTGGCCGGGGAACCCGCCGAGGGCAACTGCTCGTGCAAAGCCGTGGGCATGCTCGCGCCCGACCTGTTTCAATGTCGGGTGGAGCAAGCCATCAGGAGCACCGCTAACAGGCGCCGCGTTGCGCGGCAGGAGCGTGGGTCACCCACGCGGAGGGCACGAGGTTCGAGAACATGACCACCAGCGAATCAAGCGAAGCACCCAAGCCCGCACCCAAGCCCGTGCCCAGGCCAGGACCTCCGCGCCCCGCTCCGCGGCCCGGCGCCGCACCGGCCGCCGTGGTGGTGCCGCCGACTGGCGACCCGCACCGGTTCGGCCGCGTCGACGACGACGGCACGGTGTGGCTGACCACCGCCGACGGCGAGCGCGTCGTCGGCTCGTGGCAGGCCGGTGAGCACGAGGCCGCCTACGCACACTTCGGGCGCCGCTACGACGACCTAGCGACCGAGGTGGCGCTGATGGAACGCCGGCTCGCCTCCGGCACCGGGGACGCCCGCAAGATCAAGTCTGCCGCCGCCGCGCTCGCCGAGACCTTGCCGACGGCGTCGGTCCTCGGCGACGTCGACGCCCTGGCGGCCCGCCTCGCCGCGATCGTCGAGCAGGCCGACTCC
Source organism: Mycobacterium sp. Root135 (assembly GCF_001426545.1). Taxonomy (GTDB): domain Bacteria; phylum Actinomycetota; class Actinomycetes; order Mycobacteriales; family Mycobacteriaceae; genus Mycobacterium. Next base: position 1,005,279 of record NZ_LMEZ01000001.1, read on the forward strand.
CATGCCGCCGAAGAACGGCAGAAGCGCGACGAGCACCGCGCCGCGCAGACCGCGCGCAAGGAGACCCTGGCCGCGGAGGCCGAGGACATCGCCGCCAACGCGACGCAGTGGAAGTCCGCCGGCGACCGGCTGCGCGAGATCCTCGACGAGTGGCGCACCGTCACGGGCCTGGACCGCAAGACCGACGACGCGCTGTGGAAGCGCTACTCGGCGGCCCGCGAGACGTTCAACCGGCGCCGTGGCTCGCACTTCGCCGAGCTCGACCGCGAGCGCGTCGGCACCCGTCAGGCCAAGGAGGCGCTGTGCGAACGCGCCGAGCAGCTGGCCGACTCGACCGACTGGGGCGCCACCGCGTCCACGTTCCGCGACATGCTGACCGAATGGAAGGCGGCGGGCCGGGCCGCCAAGGACGTCGACGACGCCCTCTGGAAGCGGTTCAAGGCCGCCCAGGACAAGTTCTTCAAGGCGCGCAACGCCGTCAACGCCGAGCGGGACGCGGAGTTCGAGGCGAACGCCGTGACCAAGGAGGCGCTGCTCGCCGAGGCCGAGGCCATCGACCTGTCCAACGCCGAGGCCGCCAGGGCCGCGCTGCGCAGCATCGGCACCAAGTGGGACGACGTCGGCAAGGTTCCGCGTGAGCGGGCCCCCGAGTTCGAACGTCGCATGAAGGCCGTCGAGAAGAAGGTCCGCGACACCGCGTCCACCGGCGGTGGCGCCGACCCGGAGGCTCAGGCCAGGGCCGACCAGTTCAGGTTGCGCGCCGAACAGTACGAGCAGCAGGCCGTCAAGGCCGAGGCCGCCGGTCGCACCAAGGACGCCGAGCAGGCCAGGGCCAGCGCCACGCAGTGGCGGGAATGGGCCGAGGCCGCGGTCGCGGCGCTCGGCAAGAAGCGCTAGAGACCCGACTCGGGCGTCGGCCTCGCGGGGCCGATTCCCTGGTCGGGGCGGTCGTCGAGGTCCAGCAGAGTCTTGCCCTGCCGTTCGGTGGCCAGCTTGCGTCGTTCCGCTTCGGCGGCCAGCTGGACCGCCGTGCGCGACCAGACCACCCTCGCCCAGTGGAACGACAGCAGGATCACCGCAATCCACGCGATGATCAGGCCGAGGCCGGGCCCCGGATGTGGCTCGGCGACCGTTTGGCGTGACCACACCGCCAGCATTCCGATGGGACACGCGACGGCCGACCCGGCGAGCGCGATCCACGCCAGACCCCAGCGGCGGGTCAGCAGCGCGAGGATCGAGAACCCGACGCTGAAGACCAGGATCAGCCACGTGAAGACGCGTGAGGGCAGCGCGATCGCTTCCCGGACCGCGGCGTCGGAGCCGACCAGGACGTCGAGACCGCGGGCACCGCCGGTGTGGGGCAGCACAAACGACAGCAAGATGACGAAGACCAGGATGGCGACGACCAAAGCCCGTGCGCCAGGGTCGATTTCCCGGGCCACCCGGCGTTCGGCGTCTTCGAGGTCGCCCTTGAAGTCGTCGAATCCCGGCTCGTTGCGCTTCTCGCGGCTCATCGGCTGCACCCCGCCGTGACGGGCTGTGCGGGTGGCATGCCGATGCGGGGCAAGCCGAGACCGACGGACGTCGCGGCGCCCGTCGTGACCTTGCGGCCGGCCTCGTGGGTGTCACCGGCCCTGGTGCGACGGTGGCCGAGGAGGACGGCGTCGGCGATGAGGTGATGTGGCGCGGCACCGGTCACGGTGGTGGTGACGACGTCGCCGGGCCGGATGTCCCGCTCGCCGGGCGCGAAGTGGACCAGTCGTCCGTCGCGGGCCCGCCCGGACATCCTCGCGGTGGCGACGTCCTTGCGGCCCTCCCCCGTGGCGACCAGGAGTTCGACGTTGGTACCGATCTGGGCGATGTTCTCCTCGAGCGAGATTCGCTCTTGGAGTTCCACCAGACGCATGTATCTCTCTTGCACGACGGCCTTCGGTAGTTGATCTGGAAGCTCGGCGGCGGGAGTGCCTGGCCGCTTGGAGTACTGGAACGTGAAAGCGGTGGCGAAGCGCGATCTTTCGACCACGTCGAGGGTGGCGGCGAAGTCCTCTTCGGTCTCGCCGGGGAACCCGACGATCACGTCGGTGGTGATGGCGGCGTGCGGGATGGCGGCCCGCACGCGGTCGATGATGCCGAGATACCGCTCGGCCCGGTAGGACCGCCGCATGGCCTTGAGGATGCGGTCCGAGCCGGATTGCAGCGGCATGTGCAGTGTGGGGCACACGTTCGGGGTGGTCGCCATCGCCTCGATGACGTCGTCGGTGAACTCGGCCGGGTGCGGCGAGGTGAACCGCACCCGCTCCAGGCCGTCGATGCGTCCGCAGGCGCGCAACAGCTTTGCGAAGGCGCCGCGGTCGGTGGGCAGGTCCTCCCACATCGTCGGGTCCTCGCGCAAGCGCTCGTCCCAAGTCGTCCGGTCCTCGCGCAAGCGCTCGTCCGTGGCGAACGACACGCCGTAGGCGTTGACGTTCTGCCCGAGAAGGGTGACCTCGAGCACGCCTTGGTCGACCAGGGACTGCACCTCGGCGAGCACGTCACCGGGCCGGCGGTCGGTCTCCTTGCCCCGCAGCGACGGCACGATGCAGAACGTGCAGGTGTTGTTGCAGCCGACCGAGATCGAAACCCAAGCGGCGTAAGCGGATTCGCGTGACGCCGGCAGCGTTGATGGGAACTCCTTCAACGATTCGACGATCTCGACCTGAGCCACCCTGTTGTGCCTCGCCCGGTCCAACAACGCCGGAAGCGAGCCAATGTTGTGGGTGCCGAAGACCACGTCGACCCACGGTGCCCGCTTCAGCACGGCGTCGCGGTCCTTTTGCGCCAGGCAGCCACCCACGGCGATCTGCATGTCGGGGTTGGCTTCCTTGCGCGGCACCAGGTGGCTGATGTTGCCGTACAGCTTGTTGTCGGCGTTCTCGCGCACCGCGCAGGTGTTGAACACGACGACGTCGGCGTCGACGCCGTCCTCCGCCCGCTGGTAGCCCGCCTGTTCGAGCAGGCCCACTAGGCGCTCGGAATCGTGCACGTTCATCTGGCAGCCGTAGGTGCGGACCTGGAAGGTACGCACCGGCGCACCACTGGCCACCGTCGAAGTCACCCTCCAATGGTACGGCGGGCCCAGCGGCAGCCAAATTCCCCGGATTGCCCAGAGCCCTGCCAGCTGGTCGTTCCCTGGGTAAGGTCTGTGCGCATGCAGACCGACCAGTCGGAGGCGGACGCTCCTCCGCCGACTCCGACGTCCGTGCCGATGATCTCAATTCAAGGCGTCAACAAGCATTTCGGAAGTCTTCACGTCCTCAAGGACATCAACCTCGAGGTGGACCGCGGCCAGGTCGTGGTCGTGCTGGGCCCGTCGGGTTCAGGCAAGTCGACGTTGTGCCGCACCATCAATCGACTCGAGCCGATCGATTCGGGCACCATCGCGATCGACGGCGAGAAGCTGCCCGAGGAAGGCCGCAAGCTCGCGCAGCTGCGGTCGGACGTCGGCATGGTGTTCCAGTCGTTCAACCTGTTCGCGCACAAGACGATTCTGCAGAACGTGACCCTGGCCCCGATGAAGGTGCGCAAGTCGTCCAAGGACGAGGCGCACGCGGCGGCGATGTCGCTGCTGGAGCGTGTCGGGATCGCCAACCAGGCCGACAAGTACCCCGCCCAACTGTCCGGCGGTCAGCAGCAGCGAGTGGCGATCGCACGGTCCTTGGCGATGAACCCCAAGGTGATGCTGTTCGACGAGCCCACCAGCGCGCTCGACCCCGAGATGATCAACGAGGTGCTGGCCGTGATGTCGTCCCTCGCCGAAGAGGGCATGACGATGGTGGTGGTGACCCACGAGATGGGCTTCGCCCGCCGCGCGTCCAACCGGATCATCTTCATGGCCGACGGCGCGATCGTCGAAGACGCCGAACCCCAGGAGTTCTTCTCCAACCCCAAATCCGAGCGCGCCAAGGACTTCCTCGGCAAGATCCTCAACCACTAACCAACGCTCCGGCGAAAGGAATAAAGCTGTGCCCTCTAGCAAGCCGTCTCTTCGATTCAGGGTGGCCGCCGCCCTGGCGCTCGCGGTCGTCCTCCCGCTCTCGGTCACCGCGTGCGGCGGCAGTTCCGGCGGTGGTGACGACGGCAAGATCGTCATCGGCACCAAGTTCGACCAGCCCGGTCTGGGGTTGAAGAACCCCGACGGAACGATGAGCGGCTTCGACGTGGACGTCGCCACCTACGTCGCCGGCCAGCTCGGCTTCACCCCCGACAAGATCGAGTGGAAGGAATCACCGTCCGCCCAGCGCGAGACGCTGATCCAGAACGATCAGGTCAAGTTCATCGCCGCGACCTACTCGATCACCGACGCCCGCAAGGAGAAGGTCGCGTTCGTCGGCCCCTACCTGGTCACCGGTCAGAGCCTGCTGGTCAAGGCCGACAACACCGACATCACCGGCCCCGATTCGCTGCAGAACAACAAGAAGCTGTGTTCGGTGTCGGGTTCGACGCCCGCCCAGCGCATCAAGGACAAGTACCCCGGCGTGCAGCTGCAGCAGTACGACACGTACTCGGCGTGCATCGAGGCGCTGAAGAACGGCGCGATCGACGCGGTCACCACCGATGAGGTCATCCTCGCCGGGTACGCAGCGCAAAGCCCCGGCACGTTCAAGATCGTCGGGCAGCCGTTCTCCGAGGAGAACTACGGAATCGGCCTGAAGAAGGACGACGCCGACCTGCAGAAGAAGATCAGCGACGCCGTCACGAAGATGGAGGCCGACGGAGATTGGGCGAAGGCGTTCGAGAAGAACCTCGGACCCGCGGGCATCGCGACGCCGACGCCGCCGGCACTCGCCAAGTGACCTGAAGCCCTAGCGCAGCGGAGACCACGTGGAGATCTTCTCCGAATATCAGGACCAGATCTTCGAAGCGTTCTGGACCACCATCCAGTTGACGGTGTTCTCAGCCGTCGGAGCGTTGATCCTCGGCACGGTGCTGGCCGCGATGCGGCTGGCACCGGTGCCGATGCTCAACTGGGTGGGCACCACGTATGTGAACGTGGTGCGCAACACGCCGTTGACCCTGATCATCTTGTTCTGCTCGTTCGGTCTGGCCCAGACGCTGGGAGTGACCCTGGTCGACTCCCAGTCGAGGACCTCGATCGAGGACAGCAACTTCAGGTTGGCGGTTCTCGGCCTCACCGTCTACACCGCGGCGTTCGTGTGTGAGACGGTGCGGGCCGGGGTGAACACCGTGCCGCTCGGACAGGCCGAGGCGGCCAGGTCGCTGGGGTTCACCTTCGGCCAGAACCTGCGAATGGTGATGCTGCCGCAGGCATTTCGCGCGGTGGTCATCCCACTGGGTTCGGTGCTCATCGCGTTGACGAAGAACACCACGATCGCGTCGGCCATCGGTGTCGCCGAGGCGGCGTTGTTGATGAAGGAGATGATCGAGAACACCGCGGCGCTGGCCACCATCGGGGCGATCTTCGCGTTGGGCTTCGTGATCTTGACGTTGCCGTTGGGTCTGTTGTTCGGTTGGTTGGGTAGACGATTGGCGGTTGCCCGGTGAGCGGCGCATCAGTTCTGTTCGACGCCCCGGGCCCACGCGCCCGGATTCGCAACCGCTTCATCAGCGCCGTCACGGTGGTGCTGGTGCTGGCCGTGGCATGGGTGGTCTACACGCAGCTGGAGGCCAAGGGCCAGCTGACGGCCGCCAAGTGGGAGCCGTTCCTGACGGCCAACCTCTGGAAGACCTACGTGTTGCCGGGCGTGCAGGGCACGTTGACCGCGGCGGCCGTGTCGATCGTCTTGGCACTACTGCTGGGTTTCCTGCTCGGAATCGGCCGGCTGTCCCATCACAACGGGATCCGGCGGGTCTGCGCGGTGGTCGTGGAGTTCTTCAGGGCCGTCCCCGTGCTGATCATGATGATCTTCGCGTACTTCCTGTACGCAACCTACGACGTGTTCCCGTCGAAGTACCTGGCACTGGCCGGCGTCATCACGGGTTTGACGCTGTACAACGGCGCGGTGATCGCCGAGATCGTCCGTGCAGGCGTCAACGCCCTACCCCGCGGGCAGTCCGAGGCCGCCGAGGCGCTGGGGCTGCAGTGGGGTCAAATCATGCGGTCCATCCTGCTTCCGCAGGCGGTCACCTCGATGCTGCCGGTGTTGGTGTCGCAGATGGTCGTCGTGCTCAAGGACACCGCGATCGGCTACCAGATCACGTTCCTGGAGATGGTGCGCCAAGGCACACAGGTCGGATCGGCTTACGGCAACTACGTTCCCGCCTTGATCGTCATCGCCTTGCTGATGATCTGCGTGAACTTCAGCCTCGGCGCGTTCGCGACGTGGCTCGAAGGCCGGCTGCGCCGCTCCAAGCGCGGACCCGAACCGTTGCACGTCGCGCCCGTCACCCAGGGCACGTTCGGGGCGGGCGCCGGCGGGACCATCTAGGGTTGCCCGACGGTCACCGTGTGGCGAGCAGCTCCTGCAACCTCGCCTCCGACGGCGACCCCGCCGCGGCGGTGTACAGAATCAGGGACAGCCCCGGATCTGCCGGCAGGTGCAGCGTTTCGTAGTTGAGCGTCATCGTGCCGACAGCCTCGTGATGGAAGCGCTTGGGGCCGTGGGTGTGCTCGAAGAGTTCCCGGGTCGCCCAGCACTTCTTGAATTCACTTGACAGCGAGGACAACTCGTCGACCAATCGACTCAGGTGAGGATCGGCTGCGTCACGTCCACCCGCCACCCGCAAGATCGCGACCATCTGCGCGACGACGTCTGCCCAGTCGGGGTAGCGCGTGCGCGCCGCGGGGTTGAGAAACATCCACCGAACCATGTTGCGCTGCGGTAGGGGCATTGCCGAGAAGTCGTCGATGAGCGTCGCCGCGGCGTCGTTCATGGCCACGACTTCCAGGCGCGGACCATGGAGGACAGCCGGAATCGGATCGAGGGCGGCGACCATGGCACGGAGCGCGGGACGGACCCGCGGTACCTCCGGCGGCGTCTCGGTCGGCCTCATCAGGGACGCCAGATGGCTGCGTTCCAATGCACTGAGACGCAGCGCCGCCGAGACCGCGTCGAGCACTTGTGCGGAGACGTTCGTGGCTCGGCCCTGTTCGAGGCGGGCGTAGTAGTCGGGACTGACGCCGGCGAGCAATGCCAGTTCCTCGCGACGCAGGCCCGCCACTCGTCGGCCGTTGCGCGACGCAGTAAGCCCGACCTCGGCGGGCGTCAGACGAGCCCGGCGGGACCGCAGGAATTCTCCGATTTCCTCTTCGCGGGTGGTCATGTCGCCATTATCGCCGAACCGGTGGCTCGACGACCCGAACCTGGTTCTGCCAGACCTAGGTTCAGCGAGGCTCACCAGCCGGCGTCGACCGCCGTTGCCCACACGTTGTGCAGGACGACTCACCGCAACGAAGGGATTTGACATGACAGTGTGGTTCATCACCGGAGCATCGCGTGGCTTTGGACTGGAGATCACCCGCGAAGCACTCAGCCGGGGCGACAGCGTCGTCGCCTCGGCCCGCAATCCGCAGGCCGTCCTGGACGCCATTCCGGATGCCGAGGACCGGCTGCTCGCCGTCGCCATGGACGTCGGCGACCCGGCTCAGATCACCGCCGCGGTCGACGCGGCCATCGCGCGCTTTGGCCACGTCGACGCCCTGGTCAACAACGCCGGTCGCGGCCTGGTGGGGAGTGTCGAGGAAACCTCGGACGAGGAGATCCGCGCGATCTTCGACGTCAACGTGTTCGGCCTGTTGGCCATCACCAGAGCCGTGCTCCCCCACATGCGCTCCCGCGGCACGGGTTTGGTGGTCAACCTCTCGTCGGTTGGCGGGTTCGTGGCCTGGCCGGGGTGGGGCGCCTATGCGGCGACGAAGTTCGCCGTCGAAGCGTTGTCCGAGGCGATGACGCACGAGTTGGCGCCACTGGGCATCCGATCAGTGGCGATCGAACCGGGTCCATTCCGGACGAACTTCCTCGACGGCAGCAGCCTCGCGTTCACCCACGACGTCATCGAGGATTACGCCTCGACCGCCGGCGCGGCACGCATCTGGGCGAATGACTCCAATTACGGCCAACAGGGCGACCCGTTAAAAGCCGCGAAGATCATCGTCGACCTGGCTGACCGTCAGGATCTGCCTGAGCGGATTCAGTTGGGTGCCAATGCCTTCGAGGAGGTCGCGGCCAAGCTGGCGCGGACTGCGCACGACCAGGAAACCTGGCGGACCGTCAGCCTGTCGGCGGACTTCGACGGCTAGACCCGGCGACGCTCCTGCTCGCCGGCCAGCGCCACCTTGACGACGTCGAAGGCCATCGACTGCGAGTAACCCCGGCGGGCCAGCATGCTGACCAGCCGGCGCGTCACCCGCGTGTAGTCGGTGTCGTCGTCTAGCCGCTCCCGCCGCAGTTTCTCGGCGACGAGTTGCTCGGCGCGGACCCTTTCGGCATCGGCGTCGACGTCGGCCAGCGCTTCGGCGATCAGGTCGTCGTCGACGCCCTTGGTGCGCAATTCGGCAGCCAAGGCGCGCTTGCCCTTTCCGGCGTTGACGTGACGGGACCGCACCCACTGTTGGGCGAAGTCCTGGTCGTCGACCAGACCGACCGTCGCGAGCCGATCCAGCACTCGCTCACAGACGTCGTCGGGAAACCCGCGCTTGGTCAGCCGCTCAGCCAGCTCGGCCCGGGTCCGAGCCCGCACGGTGAGCAGACGCAGGCACACGTTGCGTGCCTGCTCCTCGCGTTCGCGAGGATCCTGCGTCTGCTCGTCGTCCGACTCAGAAGTCGACTGGGGCGGGCAGGGCTTTGTCATTGCTGGCGTCGTCGGTCAGCACGGCACCGATGCCGAGCTTTTCCTTGATCTTCTTCTCGATCTCGTTGGCCACTTCGGGGTTCTGGAGCAGGAAGTTGCGAGCGTTCTCCTTGCCCTGACCCAACTGCTCACCCTCGTAGGTGAACCAGGAGCCGGACTTGCGCACGAAGCCGTGCTCGACACCCATGTCGATGAGCGAGCCCTCCTTGGAGATGCCCTTGCCGTAGAGGATGTCGAACTCGGCCTGCTTGAAGGGCGGCGCCATCTTGTTCTTGACGACCTTGCAGCGGGTGCGGTTGCCGACCGCGTCGGTGCCGTCCTTGAGGGTCTCGATGCGGCGCACGTCCAACCGGATGGAGGCGTAGAACTTCAGCGCCTTTCCGCCGGTGGTGGTTTCGGGCGAACCGAACATCACACCGATCTTCTCGCGGAGCTGGTTGATGAAGATCGCCGTGGTGTTCGAGTTGCTCAGGGCGCCGGTGATCTTGCGCAGGGCCTGGCTCATCAGGCGGGCCTGCAGACCGACGTGGCTGTCGCCCATCTCACCCTCGATCTCGGCGCGGGGCACCAGGGCGGCCACCGAGTCGATGACCAGGATGTCGAGCGCGCCGGACCTGATCAGCATGTCGGCGATCTCGAGGGCCTGCTCACCGGTGTCCGGCTGCGACACCAGCAGCGAATCGGTGTCGACGCCCAGCCTCTTGGCGTAGTCCGGATCCAGCGCGTGCTCGGCGTCGATGAACGCCGCGATGCCGCCCGCGGCCTGCGCGTTGGCGACCGCGTGCAGCGCGACGGTGGTCTTACCCGAGGATTCCGGTCCGTAGATCTCGACGACGCGGCCGCGGGGCAGCCCGCCGATGCCGAGCGCCACGTCCAGGGCAATCGATCCCGTCGGGATGACCGAGATCGGCTGACGCACCTCTTCGCCGAGTCGCATCACCGATCCCTTGCCGTGACTCTTCTCGATCTGGGCGAGCGCTAGCTCGAGAGCCTTCTCGCGATCTGGGGCCTGTGGTGCCATGGTGGTCGTCTCCGTCCTGGTGAGTTCTCGATCGGTTCCGATCGGTTGGCCGTGACGCTAGAACAGACCACCGACATTCCCGTCGAACACCGCTCACAGTAGACGAACACCTGTTCGATTCAAGTGGACACGCCGGTGCGTCGTTCGGCTAGTGAGTCACCACTGGTCGCGGGGCACGTCGAAGTCGGCACACAGGGCCCGCCACACCTCGCGAGGATCGATCCCCGCTTCGATCGCCTGGACGGCGGTACGACCACCGACACCGCTCAGCACGTGGTCGACGAGCAGCGAGGCGCCCCGCACCCGGCCGAACTGGCCGTGGACGAGCTCGTGGAATTCCGTCAGCCGCACGCCCACCAACTTACCGAGACCGCGCGAGCGCGTCGTGGCACACCCGTACCGGATCGGCGACGTCGGCGATGCTCTCACCCGCCCGACGGGCCCGTTCCCGGTAGCCAGGCGACGACAGGACGTCGTCAACGGCCGCGGTCAGCGCCCCGGCCGTCAGCGGCCTAACCAAGCGGCCACTGCCTTGGCGCGCAACGCGATTGGCGATTTCCCACTGGTCTCCCCCACCGGGCACCACCACCATTGGCACCCCCGCGAGGAGCGCCTTGGCCACCAGTCCGTGCCCGCCCCCGCCGATCACCACGTCGGCGTGGGACAGCAGTTCGTCCTGACGACCGAGCCCGACGACGGCCCACGGCGGCACGGCGGCGCCGTCTCGACCGGCCAGCCGCGACACCACCACCCGCGCGCCGGTCGGCACCGTACGGCCTGGCACCAGCGCCTCGAGTGCCACCTCGGCCAGGCCCTGTGTGCCCGTCACCGCGGTCGACGGGGCGACGACGATCACCGGGCCGGTGTCGTCGGGAACGTCGAGCACCGCGGACGTCGGCTCGAAGTGCAAGGGTCCGACGACGACGGCCTCCGCGGGCCAGTCCGGACGCGGCACCTCCAGCGCGGGCAGGGTGGCGATCAGTCGCCGCACCGGGCCGGGATCCGTCGGCGACAGACCGATCTCGACGCGCGCCGCCGAACGTTGCCGCTGTCCCACTCGCCACGACCGTGCGGTCAGCGCTCTCATCGCCGCGTCGCGCAACCGACCTCGCACACCCACGCCGGGTGCCAGCCCGCTTCCCAGCGGCGGCAGGCCCGTCGACGGCAGGTACAGCGGGTGCGGGTTCAGCTCCACCCACGGCACGCCGAGCATCTCCGCGGCCATCCCCCCGCAGGAGGTGATGACGTCGGAGACCACCAGGTCGAGTTTCAGGTCCTCGAGACCGGGCCGGTTGAGGACGGCCATCCGCGCCGCCCGCCGATGCAGCTTGGCACCCGAGTCGGCGTCGTCGTCGCCGTCGACGGGGTCCAGACCGGCCAGCAGCGCGGAGTCGACACCCTGCTCCCTGGCCACGTCCAACCATTGAGCACCGGTCAGCAGCGTCGGCTCGTCACCGGCGGCCAGGAACTTCAGGCACATCGCGATGGCGGGAAAGGCGTGGCCGGGATCGGGTCCCGCCACCACAGCCACGCGCATCGCACCACCCTGTCACAGCCGCCCGGTGACCAGCGCTCGCGAGGTGATCGACGAGTCCCGAGGGCTGTCCCGAGGACTATTGTGAGGCCATGACAGACCAGACTTCGACCGTGCCCGCGGTCGACACCAAGGCACTCGTCGAGCGGTTTCTGTTCGCGGTGCAGAACGAGGACTTCGACACCGCGGACTCGCTGCTCGCCGACGACGTCAAGTGGCAGAACGTCGGTCTGCCGACCATCACCGGCCGGGAGCGCATCGTCAAACTGCTTCGCAGCGGTCAGGGCCGCGTCGGCTTCGAGGTGAAGTTCCATCGCATCGCCGCCGAGGGCACGTCGGTGCTCACCGAACGCACCGACGTTCTGGTGTTCGGGTCACTACGGCTGCAGTTCTGGGTGTGCGGCGCCTTCGAGGTGCACGACGGCCGAATCACGTTGTGGCGGGACTACTTCGACTTCCTCGACATGTTCAAGGCCACCGTGCGAGGGGTCGTGGGGCTCGCGGTTCCGGCGTTGCGTCCCTCGCTGTGACGAACGACGTGTCCAATGAAGCTGGGCCTGCCAAGCCCGGCGTCTTGCAGTACATCGGCTATTGCTACGGCAAGCGGCTGCCCAACTCCATGCGTCAGTGGGTGGCCGACGACCTCGCCGGTCCTGGCGCGACGCGACGCATGATGTTGCGGATGGTCGTGCCGGCGGTGCTGATCCTGACACCGTTCTGGATCGTGCCGATGTCGTTGTATCTGCACCTGTCGACGACGGTGCCCATCCTGATCCCGTTCATCTTCTTCTCGCATGCGCTGAACAAGGTGTGGCGCCGCCACATGCTGCGTAAGCACGGGTTGGACACCAGCCTCGTCGACTATCGCAACCGTCAGCGCGACGCCCACATCCACGACGCGTACGCCGAGAAGTACGGACCCCGCTCGGGTCCGCCGAGCAGCAGCGCCGTCTGATCTCAGGCGCCGCGCAGGTGCCCGAGTTCGTCGAAGGCCTGCGCCCAGCCGGCCAGTCGGTCCGTCGCGTTGCCCAACTCGTGGCGTTGACGCTGGGCTGACATCGGCGAGCTCGACATCGACCCGGAGTTGGCCGCGGACACCAATCGCGCTGCGGCCTCGACCATTTCGTTGTACTGCCGGACCCCGCTGTCGAGTTGGGCGGTGAAGGCCCTGATCGTCGGGCTCAGATGCGCGCGCGACTGGGGAGCAGCGGTGGCGGCCTTCTCCATCGACACGACTTCGTTGGCCGTCGCCGTCATGGTCGCCGAGGTCTGATTGGCGGCGTCGACGACGTCGCGCAGTTCGTCGGCGGGCAGCATGTTGCCGCGCTCCATCACGCCGAGTAGGGAGAACAGGCCCCGCTCAGCCGAATTCAGGGCGGCGATCGGTTGCCGGGCCGCCGAACCCCACGGCGGTAGCCGCCGCACCCGGCGCTCCGGTGGCAGTGGCGAGCGCTTGAGCCACCGCCAGCGAAGGAACGTCAAGGTGGCCAGGAACGCCGCGCCGACGGCGATGCTGGCCGGGATGGGCAACACCCAGGCGGGGATGACATCCCACGAGGCGAGAACCCCGGTAACCGCAATCCACAGACCAGTGGAGAACGCGAAGAACACCGTGGCTCGGAGTGCCCACCGACGCTTGCGCAGCAGCTTGGCCCGAGGGTCGGAGGCGGCGCCCAGTCGCTGGGCAACCACGTCGGAGAATTCGGCCGCGGTGTCGACGCCACGCTGCACCAGCATGCGCCAACCCTCGACTCGTCCGGTCCGAGGTTCCGCTGCCATGGGCCACCTACCTTCGAGAACTATTGCGAGAGCGGGTTTTCCGGCGTCGCCGCCGGCGGGTTGGTCGCGGGCGCGGCCGGTGTCGCGGTGGCGTCACCCGACGGCAGCGCGTCGCCGCGCATGGAGGCGCGGATCTGCTCGAGTCGCGAATGCCCGGCCATCTGGACGCTGGCCTGCTGAATCTCCATCATGCGTCCCTGAACCGAGTTCTGGGCGAGCTCGGCGGAGCCCATGGCGTTCGCGTAGCGGCGTTCGATCTTGTCCCTGACCTCGTCGAGGCTGGGCGTGCTTCCCGGCGCCGAGATCTCACTCATCGACCGCAACGAGGCGCTGACCTGTTCCTGCATCTTCGCCTGCTCCAGCTGGCTCAGCAGCTTGCTGCGCTCGGCGATCTTCTGCTGCAACACCATCGCGTTCTGCTCGACGGCCTTCTTGGCCTGACCGGCCGCCTGCAGTGCCTGATCGTGCAGAGTCTTGAGGTCTTCGACGCTCTGTTCGGCGGTGACGAGCTGCGCGGCGAACGCCTCGGCCGCGTTGGTGTACTCGGTCGCCTTCGCGGCGTCACCCGACGTCGCGGCCTGGTCGGCCAGCGTCAGGGCCTGACGCACGTTGACCTGAAGCTTTTCGATGTCGGCCAGCTGGCGGTTGAGCCGCATCTCGAGCTGACGCTGGTTGCCGATCACCGACGCCGCCTGCTGAGTCAGCCCCTGGTGTTGCCGCTGCGCTTCCTCGATGGCCTGCTGAATCTGCACCTTCGGGTCGGCGTACTCGTCGACCTTGGAGCTGAACAGGGCCATGAGGTACTTCCACGCCTTGGTGAACGGGTTGGCCATCAGTACGTTCCGCCTTCGTGTTGGAGTAAGTCCAGTGTGCCCGTCCCGTGCGGGGAGCTCACCGACGTGCGTAAGTATTCGCTACCTGCCAACTTATCGGTTGCACGCAGATCGCCACACCCCCGCTCGCGTTTCCGGCGTGGCAGAGCTGATCGGACGCGCTCAGGCCACCGCCATCGACACGGCCTGCGGAATCACGACGCGCGTCGAGTAGTCGATGGTGGCACCGCTGGCGGTGGCGACCGGTCGAGCGGCGACCCGTTCGCGGCGCTCCATGGTCTGGCCCGCGTCGGTCAGCACGCGGGACAGCGGGACCTCCAGGGCACCGCAGATGGCACTGAGCAGCTCACTGGAGGCTTCCTTGCGGCCCCGCTCCACCTCGGACAGGTAGCCGAGGCTGACGCGGGCGTCGTCGGACACTTCTCGCAGCGTCCGCCCCTGCGAGAGCCGGGCCTGACGCAAGACGTCGCCGATCACTTCGCGAAGCAATGTCGTCATCGCGGTCTCCTCACAACGAAGGACGTGGTTGCAGATCTATTCGGTATCACTATCAACCAGAACGCCCGCGGCTGCCGGATTGGTTCCCGAAAGCCGCCCGAAAGCTCCGTACGTCACGTTCGAACGCCGCGCACTGCCGAGAGCAGGTAATCCGCGCCGGTGAGGACGGTCAGCACGATCGCGGCCCACATGAACACCCAGGCCCCCGTCAGCCACGCCCCGTCCAGGGGAAGGACGAACAGGCCGATCGCCACGGACTGGACGAGCGTCTTGAGCTTGCCGCCCCGGCTTGCCGGGATCACGCCGCTGCGGATGACGACGAGCCGCAGAATCGTCACGCCGACTTCGCGGACCAAGATCAGAATGGTGACCCACCACGGCAGGTCGCCAAGAATGCTGAGACCGACGAGTGCGGCCCCGATCAACGCCTTGTCGGCGATCGGGTCGGCGAGCTTGCCGAACTCCGTGATCATGCCGTAGCTGCGCGCGATGGCGCCGTCGAACCGGTCGGTGATCACCGCCACGGTGAAGATGATGAAAGCGACCACTCGCCAATATGATTCGTGGCCGTCACCGACGAACAGGGCCGCGAGGAACACCGGAACGAGCACGATGCGCACACCAGTGAGCGCGTTGGCGACGTTGACCACACTCACGCGCGGGGTCAACGGATCGACATCTGACTGACCCGGCACGTGACCAGAATATCGGTAGACCAAACCGATACCCTCACTGCTGTGACTGGAGCGCCTCTAAACGACGATCTCGTGGTTCGTCGGGCCCGCACGTCGGACGTTCCAGCGATCAAGTCGTTGGTCGACGTCTACGCGGGAAAGATCCTGTTGGAGAAGAATCTCGTCACCCTCTACGAGGCGGTCCAGGAGTTCTGGGTCGCCGAACTGGAAGACGAGTTGGTGGGCTGCGGGGCTCTGCACGTGCTGTGGGCCGATCTCGGCGAGGTACGCACCGTGGCTGCACACCCCCGGATGCAGGGGCGCGGCGTCGGGCACGCCGTCGTGGCGCGATTGCTCGACGTCGCAAGGGAGTTGCGGCTGCAGAGGATCTTCGTGCTCACCTTCGAGACCGAGTTCTTCGGCAGCCACGGTTTCCAGGAGATCGAAGGCACCCCGGTGACGGCCGAGGTGTACGACGAGATGCGCCGTTCCTACGACATCGGCGTCGCCGAATTCCTCGACCTGTCCTACGTCAAGCCCAACATCTTGGGCAACACGAGGATGCTGCTGACGCTCTGAGCGCCGAACGTGACGCCACTGCGAGAATTCGACCCGCAAGTCGCAGTGGGCTCACGTTCGGCGGTCTCGGGCCCGCCCGACCCGGCCTATTATCGCGCCGTCCGCGTCCTCGGCAGTAATCCGAACGTCGTCCCACCCGAGTTCGGTCACGTCGGCGTGGCGCCTGATGTCCCTCGCGAATTGACTGCGGGTCATCCGATGATGCTTACCGTCGTAGTCGACCCCCACCTTGATGTCCCGCCAACCCATGTCGAGGACCGCCACGAGCTGCCCCCACTCGTCGTACACCGGAATCTGGGTCTCCGGACTCGGAAAGCCTGCCGCGACGAGGACCAGGCGCACCCTGGTCTCCTGCGGCGACTCGGCGCCCGCGTCCACGAGGGCGAGTACGTCGGCCGCGGCGCGAATGCCCCGCCGTCCGCGATGACGCTCGGCGAGCAACTCGACGTCGGCCACCTTGAGCTTGGTGGCGCGCGCCAGTGAGTCGATCGCCGCGACCGCCCGGCCACGTGGGTAGCGGCAGGCAATGTCGAGCGCCGTCCGCGCCGGCGTCGTCACGCGAACTCCGTCGACGAGCGACGTCTCGTCGTCTTCGAATCGATCCGACCAGGTGGTGATTCCTTCGGGAGGCCGCCGATTGGGATACAGCAGCTGCGCCGATGCCCGGTCGTCGACCCACTTTGCGCCATGCAACGCAGCAGCCGACTGCCCGGCGACGATTCCCGCACGCCCCGACCACAACCACGCCGCCCGCGCGCGGGTCACCGCGGTCAGCTCGGAACCTCTCGGAATGTAGACGTCGCGATGGATCGCTACGCACGTGCTCCGAAGCTGGTACGGCGTCAGGCGGCCCGCGGCCACCGACTCACTACCAACGAACGGCTCCCCCATGGCGGCAGTGTGCCGACACCATCCGACACCGCGCCGAACGTGACGCCACTGCGAGAATCCGGCCCGCACGTCGCAGTGGGCTCACGTTCGGCGTTGCAGCTCAGCCCTCGTCGTCGTCGGCGTCGGCTCCGTTGGCGTCCGCGCCGCCGCGAATCAGCATCAGCGTGCCGGCCAGTTCGTCGGGCTTGACGAGGACTTCGCGCGCCTTGGAACCCTCGGACGGCCCGACGATCTGACGGGTCTCCATCAGGTCCATCAGACGCCCCGCCTTGGCGAAGCCGACGCGCAGCTTGCGCTGCAACATCGACGTCGAGCCGAACTGCGACGAGACGACCAACTCGACGGCCTGCAGGAAGACGTCCATGTCGTCACCGATGTCGGGGTCGACGTCGGTGCGCTCGCCGCCCGGCTTGGCGGCGGTGACGCCCTCGGTGTAATCGGGCTCGGCCTGGTCCTTGCAGGCGGCGACGACGGCGTAGATCTCCTCGTCGCTGATGTAGGCGCCCTGGAACCGGACGGGCTTGTTGGCGCCCATCGGCAGGAACAGCCCGTCGCCCATGCCGATGAGCTTCTCGGCGCCCGGCTGGTCCAGGATGACCCGGCTGTCGGTCAGCGACGACGTCGCGAACGCCAGGCGGGACGGCACGTTGGTCTTGATGAGGCCGGTGACGACGTCGACCGACGGCCGCTGCGTGGCCAGGATCAGGTGGATGCCTGCGGCGCGCGCCTTCTGGGTGATGCGCACGATGGCGTCTTCGACGTCACGCGGGGCGGTCATCATGAGGTCGGCGAGCTCGTCGACGATGGCGATGATGTACGGGTAGGTCTTGTAGACCCGCTCGCTGCCCAGCGGGGCCGTGATGACCCCGGACTTCACGTTCTTGTTGAAGTCGTCGATGTGGCGGACCTTGTTGGCCTGCATGTCCTGGTACCGCTGCTCCATCTCCTCGACGAGCCAGGCGAGCGCGGCGGCGGCCTTCTTCGGCTGCGTGACGATGGGCGTGATGAGGTGCGGAATGCCTTCGTACGGCGTGAGTTCCACCATCTTCGGGTCGATCAGGATCATCCTGACCTCTTCCGGCGTGGCCCTCGAGAGCAACGAGACCAGCATCGAGTTGACGAAGCTGGACTTGCCGGACCCGGTGGAACCGGCGACCAGCAGGTGCGGCATCTTGGCCAGGTTCGCCGAGACGAAGTTGCCCTCGATGTCCTTGCCGAGGCCGATCACCAGCGGGTGGTGGTCGCGGCGGGTGGTCGGCGCGGTCAGGACGTCGGCCAGCCGGACCATTTCGCGGTCGGTGTTGGGCACCTCGATGCCGACGGCGGACTTGCCGGGGATCGGGGCGAGCATGCGGACGCTCTCGGTGGCCACCGCGTAGGCGATGTTCTTCTGCAGCGCGGTGATCTTCTCGACCTTGACGCCGGGCCCGAGTTCCACCTCGTAGCGGGTGACGGTCGGACCGCGGGTGCAGCCGGTCACCGCGGCGTCGACCTTGAACTGGTCGAGCACCGACTGGATGACCTCGATCATCTTGTCGTTGGCCGCGCTGCGGAGCTTCGGCGGATCACCGGCGACCAGCAGGTCGAGCGACGGAAGGTTGTACGGCCCCTCGACGACGCGGTCGAGCGAGAGGGCCTCCTCGGCGACGGGCACCGGCGCCGGCGCCGGGGCCTCCGGCTTCTTGCGCTTGGGCCGGGCCTTCGGCTCGGGCGCAGTGGGCGTCTCGTCGGCGAGCGGCTCGTCCAACGGGTAGTTGTCCATGGGCGTGCCGAGTCGACTCACCGGGACCGTCGCCGATCCGGATCTACTCCCCGGGTCGCTTCGCTCCTGCCCGCCGGAACGGGGCGCGCCCGGCCACTGCGCCTCGTCGGCGCGGGTCGACGCCGGGTCGTCGTAGTAGCCGTCGGAGAGATCGTCGGCGCGGGCGGCGGGATAGTCGTCGTCGTAGTCGGCGTCGTCGTACTCGTCGTCGTCGTAGGTGTCGCCGCGGTAGGCGCCCATGAACGCGCCCTGAATCACGCCGGGCACTTCGCGAATCGTCGTGCCGGTCACCAGAAGCAGGCCGAACAGGATGCCGATGATCAACAGCGGCGTGGCGATCCATGGCGTCAGGCCGTCGGACAGCGGTCCGCCGATCGCGAAGCCGACGAAGCCCGCGACGCGCTGCCGGTCCGCGGAGTCCATGGGCGCGCCCGACCACAGATGCCACAGGCCGAGCACCGGCAGCGTGATCATGGCGGTGCCCAGGACGAGCCGGGGCCGCACCTCGGGGTGAGGTTCGGTGCGCATCAGCAGAATCGCGACCGCGATCAGGGCAATCGGTAGCAGCACCACCGCGGAGCCGATGACGGTACGGACGACGGAGTCGATCCACCCGCCAACAGGTCGGGCCGCGTCGAACCACGAGCTCGCGGCAAGCACGACCGACAGCGCGAGCAGGGCGAGTGCGATGCCGTCACGGCGGTGCCCCGGCTCGAGTTCACGGGCTCGTCCCACCGACCGCGCCGTGGATCCCGCGCCCTTGGCCAACATCAGCCAACTGGCGCGCGCCCCCTTGCCGATCGCGGAGCCGGCAGCGGCAACCGGGGAGGGATTGCGTCGTGGCGCGGGCTTTCGCCGCGGGGCGGCGGGGCGCGTCGTGCGCGCTCGGGGCTTTGAGCTGCTAGAACGAGCTCCCGAGCGGGCGGCGGTCTTACTAGCCATGGGGAAAGACTAGTCGCACCAACCCCAGATTCACCATTAGCCACACAGGTAACAAATAGCTAACTATGGCACGACGAAAACCGTAGGCCCCGCATATGGCCTCCCGCCAGCACAGATGCCAAACGTGGCCAGCGTCACCCAGGCTCGTCACGACGGAATCCGTTGTCGTCGGTACTCTCGACACGGTGAACCCATCGGCCAAAACCCATGATGTTAAGCCTTTGTTACACAACGTCTTTCGTTACGACATTCCAGCGTCACTGGTGGTGTTCCTGGTGGCACTTCCGCTGTCGATCGGCATCGCCGTCGCCTCCGGCGCACCCGTCGTCGCAGGGCTCATCGCGGCCATCGTCGGCGGAATCGTGTGTGCGGCCGTCGGCGGCTCACCACTACAGGTCAGCGGACCGGCCGCCGGACTCACCGTCGTGGTCGCCGAACTGGTCGCGCAATTCGGCTGGAAGGCGACGTGCGCCATCACCGCGGCCGCAGGCGTGCTGCAGATCCTTCTGGGCCTCAGCCGGATCGCCCGCGCGGCCCTGGCCATCGCGCCCATCGTCGTCCACGCCATGCTCGCCGGCATCGGCATCACCATTGCCCTGCAGCAGGTCCACGTCCTGCTCGGCGGCGGACCGCGGAGCAACGCGTGGGGCAACCTGACGGCGCTGCCCGCTCAGCTGCTCGCGCCGCAATGGTCCGAGGTGCTCGTCGGCGGATTGGTGATCGCCATCATGCTGACCTGGCGCTTCGTTCCCCGTGCGCTGCGCATCGTTCCCGGCGCACTCGTCGCCGTGGTGGTCGCGACGGCGGTCAGCTACCTGCCGGGCCTCCGCACCGACCGCATCAGCCTCGACGAATCGGTGGTCGACGCCATCGGCCTGCCCACGATGCCCGAGGGCAGCTGGTCGGCAATCGCAATCGCAGTCCTGACCGTCGCCCTGATCGCCAGCGTGGAGAGTCTGCTGTCGGCAAGCGCGGTCGACAAGATGCACGACGGACCGCGGACCGACTTCAACCGTGAGCTGCTCGGCCAGGGCACGGCCAACGTGTCCTCCGGCCTGCTGGGTGGTCTGCCCATCACCGGCGTCATCGTCCGTAGCTCCACCAACGTCTCGGCAGGCGCCAAGACTCGCGCATCGGCCGCGCTGCACGGCGTCTGGCTCCTGCTCTTCTCGGTCTTCCTGGTCGGCGTCGTCGAGATGATCCCGAACGCCGCGTTGGCCGGTCTGCTCATCGTCATCGGCGTCCAGCTGGTGAAACTGGCGCACATCGACCTCGCCCGCCGCACCGGCGAACTGCTGATCTACGGCGTCACGCTGACGGCGGTGGTCTTCCTCAACCTGCTCGAAGGGGTGCTGATCGGACTGGTGCTGGCCGTCGGCATCGCGGCGTGGCGGATCATCCGCGTGAGCATCGTCGTCGAGGACCTCACCGAAAGGTCGGCCGACGGCGCACCCGATCGGTGGCACGTGGCGATCACGGGCTCGTGCACGTTCCTCGCGCTGCCCAGGCTGACCGCAGCGTTCGACTCGATTCCGAGCGGAGCCGACACGTTCGTCGACCTGAACGTCGACTACCTCGACCATGCGGCGATGGACACCATCCAGGAGTGGATCCGTCAGCGCCGCGCCTCGGGCGACGAGGTGACGGTCACCGAAACCGGCACGGCGCGCATGGAATTCGCCCACGACCGGCCGCCGAAACGCAACACCGAGGGCAGGCGCGTCATCTCGGCACTCCGACTGATCTGGCCCCCGCACCTCGCCGGCGGCGTCGACAGGTACAGCAACGGGGTCGCGCCTCTCCTGCGCGAGCGGTTCGGCTCGGACGACGAACACAGCCCCCACACGATGCTGCTGACGTGTGCCGACGCCAGGATCCTGCCGAACCTGCTCACCGACAGTGGCCCCGGTGAACTGCTCAACGTCCGCAACGTGGGCAACCTGGTCCCCGGCGGATCGGCCGACGCGTCGGTCGAGTCGGCGCTCAGCTACGCCCTCGAACGCCTGTCGGTACACACGATCGCGGTCTGCGGGCACTCCGGATGCGAGGCGATGCACGACCTCTTGGACGGCAGCGCCGACGGGGCGATCGGCCGCTGGCTCGACCACGGCCACCCCAGCCTGACGGCCCTGCGGGACGGTCACCCGGTGGCCAGGGCCGCCGCCGACGCTGGCTTCGACACCGCCGACCAACTCAGCGTCGTCAACGTGGCGATCCAGATGCAGACGCTGCAGGAACACCCGCTCGTCGCACCGCGGCTTGCGGAGGGGTCCGTCACCGTGGCCGGGCTTTTCCTCGAATTGGCTTCCGCAAAGCTGTATCTGGTGGGTGCGGCCGACATCGTCGAGATCAACCAGGGCACTGCGCACTTCGACGGGCTTCGGGAGGTAGTCCGTTGACGCCCGCCTCAGCTGGGTAGTGTGAATCGGGGCCGAGCCCACTCGGTGCCGAACCCACTCGATGAGGAGTCCTGAATGCCCGTCGTCGTCGTCGCCACCTTGACCGCCAAGCCCGAGTCCGTCGACGCGGTCCGCGACGCCTGCACCCAGGCGATCGAAGCGGTCCATTCCGAGCCAGGCTGCGAGCTGTACTCCCTGCACGAGGCCGACGGCACGTTCGTCTTCGTCGAGCAGTGGGCCGACGAGGAAGCGCTCAAGACGCACGGCACCGCCCCCGCGATCGGCGCGCTCTTCGGCGCCATCGGCGAGCATCTCGCTGGCGCCCCGGACATCAAGATGCTGCAGCCGGTCGTCGCCGGCGATCCCGCCAAGGGTCAGCTGCGTCCCTAGCGATGGGATCCCTCGAGGGCAAGGTCGCGTTCATCACCGGCGCGGCCCGCGGGCAAGGCCGCGCCCACGCGGTGAAGCTGGCGTCGGAGGGCGCCGACGTCATCGCCGTCGACCTCTGCGACCAGATCGCGTCGGTCCCCTACCCGATGGCCACTCCCGACGATCTCGCTGCCACCGTAAAACTGGTGGAGGACACCGGATCCCGCATCGTGGCCCTGCAAGCCGACGTACGTGACCGCGCGGCGCTCAAGACCGCGTTGCGATCGGGAGTCGACGAACTCGGCGGCCGACTCGACATCGTCGTCGCCAATGCGGGCATCGCCCCCATGGCGGACGAAAACGCCTGGCACGACGTCATCGACGTCAACCTCACCGGCGTCCACCACACGGTGGACGTCGCGATGCGGCCGATGATCAAGGCGGGCAACGGCGGTGCCATCGTTCTCATCAGCTCGGTGATGGGGTTGGTGGGCCTCGGCTCCCCGTTCGCCGGCTCCATCGGATACGCAGCCGCCAAGCACGGGGTGGTCGGCCTGATGCGGTCGTACGCGAACTTGCTGTCGCCGCAAAACATTCGGGTGAATTCGATCCACCCGGCCGGCGTCCGGACACCGATGGTGGACAACGAATTCACCCGAAAGTGGCTGGCCGACATGACCGGCGGCAACGAGGGCGACCTGACGATGGCCAGTATCGCCAACATGGAGACCGTCGAGCCGGAGGTCATCGCCGACACCGTGGCCTGGCTGGTCGCCGATTCCGGCAAGCACATCACCGGCGTGGCCCTGCCGGTCGACGACGGTTACGTCAACAAGCGCTGACGGCCCTAGATCTCCAGAACCGTCGGCACGATCATCGGCTGGCGGCGGTACTTCTCGGCCACCCACTTGCCGACGGAACGCCGGGCGGCCTGGGCGAACCGGGTCGGGTCGGTGACCTTGTCCTTGACGAGCGCTTGGAGCGCTTCCTCGACGAGGCGGGTGACCGGCTCGAGGGCCTTGGGGTCTTCGGAGAAGCCCTTGGACTGCAGGTGCACCGGCCCGGCGATCTTGCCGGTGGCCCGGTTCAGCACGATGGTGACGGCGATGAAACCGGACGACAGCACCAGCCTCTCACCGAGGGTGGCGTCACCGACGTCGCCGGTGACCAGACCGTCGACGAACATCTTGCCGACGGGCACCGCACCGGAGATCGTCGCCCGACCCTTGACGAGGTCGACGCTGACGCCGTTCTCGGCGAGCACGATGTTCTCCTCGGGCACACCGGAACTCGCGGCCAGCGCGGCGTTGGCGCGCATGTGTCGCCAGGTTCCGTGCACCGGCATGACGTTGCGCGGACGCACCCCGTTGTAGAGGAACAGGAGCTCCCCCGCGTAGGCGTGGCCCGAAACGTGAACGCGCACTTGGCCGTTGGTGACGACGCGGACGCCGATCTTGGCCAGCGAGTCCAGCACGTCGAAGATGGCCTCCTCGTTGCCGGGGATCTGCGACGAGGACATGATGATCAGATCGCCCCGGGTCAGCGTGATGCTGCGGTGTTCACCGCGCGACATCCGCGACAGCGCGGCCATCGTCTCGCCCTGGGTTCCGGTGGTGACGAGGGTGATCCGGTCCGCGGGCAGCATTTCGGCGGCGGCGATGTCGACCACGTCGTCGTCACCGACGTTGAGGAAGCCGAGATCCTTGGCAATCCCCATGTTGCGCACCATGGATCTGCCGACGAAGGACACCTTGCGCCCGAGGGCCACTGACGCGTCGACGATCTGCTGCACGCGAGCGACGTTGGAGGCGAAGCACGCGACGATGACGCGACCCTCGGCGCCACGGATCAGGCGGTGCATGTTGGGCCCGATTTCGCTCTCCGACGGTCCGACGCCGGGGATTTCCGCGTTCGTCGAATCGCACAGGAACAGGTCGACGCCGGCGTCACCGAGCCGCGACATGCCGGGCAGATCGGTGGGCCTGCCGTCGAGCGGCAGCTGGTCGAGCTTGATGTCACCGGTGTGCAACAGCGTGCCTGCGCCGGTGTAGACGGCGATGGCGAGCGCGTCGGGAATCGAGTGGTTGACCGCGAAGTACTCGCATTCGAATACGCCGTGGTTGCTGCTCTGCTTCTCGGCGACCTCGACGAAGACCGGCTTGATGCGGTGTTCGCGGCACTTCGCGGCAATCAGCGCCAGGGTGAACTTCGATCCGACGACGGGGATGTCGGGCCGCAGCTTGAGCAGGTGCGGAATGGCACCGATGTGGTCTTCGTGGGCGTGCGTGACGACCAGCGCCTCGATGTCGTCGAGGCGACCCTCGATGTGCCGCAGGTCCGGCAGGATCAGGTCGACCCCGGGCTCGTCGTGACCGGGGAAGAGCACCCCGCAGTCGATGATGAGCAGGCGCCCGAGGTGCTCGAGAACGGTCATGTTGCGGCCGATTTCGCTGATGCCACCGAGCGCGGTGACTCTCAGTCCGCCGGGCGCCAAGGGGCCGGGCGGGGTTAGTTCGGTGGTCATCGGAGTACGCCGGCTGTCCGCATGTCTGCCTCCAGCGCGTCGATCTGCGCGCTCGTTGCGGGAATCTGCGGAAGCCGCGGATCCCCAGTGGTGAAGCCCAACAACTCGAGTCCTGTCTTTGCCATGGTGACGCCGCCGAGACGGTTCTGGGCGTCGTTGAGTGTTCCGAGACTGACGTGAATCTTGCGTGCCGTCGCCAGATCCCCGGAGGTGAAGGCGGACAACATGTCTCGCAGCTGACTCGCCGCGAGGTGGCCCCACACGCTGATGAATCCGGTCGCGCCCATGGCCAGCCACGGCAGGTTCAGCGCGTCGTCACCGGAGTAGTAGGCCAACCCGGTCTCGGCCATGATCATCGCGCCACCGTGGAGGTCGCCCTTGGCGTCCTTGATGGCGACGATGTTCGGATGGGGTGCGATCGCCCGGACGGTGTCCCATTCGATCGGGACCATCGAGCGGGGCGGGATGTCGTAGAGCACGTTCGGCAGCGCGGTGGCGTCGGCGACGGCGGTGAAGTGGGCGACCAGTCCGGCT
The DNA here is from genome assembly GCF_001426545.1 of Mycobacterium sp. Root135. Taxonomy (GTDB): domain Bacteria; phylum Actinomycetota; class Actinomycetes; order Mycobacteriales; family Mycobacteriaceae; genus Mycobacterium. The sequence continues at coordinate 1,030,405 of NZ_LMEZ01000001.1, forward strand.
TGCGGCGGCCGTGAGTAATAGGGCGTCACGACCAGGAGGCCGTGGGCGCCCTCGGCTTCACATGCCTTGGCGAGGTGCACGCTGTGCGCGGTGTCGTAGGAGCCTGCTCCGGCGATCACCCTGGCGCGATCCCCCACCGCCTCGAGCACGGCGCCGAGCAACGCGAGCTTCTCCGAGTCGGTCGTCGTCGGCGATTCGCCGGTGGTCCCCGAGACCACCAGACCGTCGCATCCCGCGTCGACGAGGTGGTTGGCGAGCTTCTTTGCGACGGCCAGGTCTATCGTGCCGTCCGGGCCGAACGGCGTCACCATGGCCGTCAGCACGGTGCCCAGACGGGCGCTGACATCGAATCCGCTGGTGGTCACGCGGTTGAGATTACCCGCTCGACCCCGGCGATCACGAGCAGCGGTGCTACTCGTCGAGCACGCCTGCGCGCCGCATCGCGGAGGAGATGAGCTCGAAGTCGATGCCGACGTGGGCTCGGGCCACCGCATCGGCGTCGTCTGAGCGGCCGTCGGCGATCGCGTCGACCAACTCCTCGTGCTCGTGGAGCGACCGCAATTCCATCTCGCGCATGGTGCTTGGCTCCCCCCACAGGTGTGCCGGGGCGCCGATGCTGACGGAAGACTCGAGGTCGACGAGCACCTGCTTGAGCACCGCGTTGTGGGCGGTGTCCATGATCGCCAGGTGCAGTCGGCTGTCCGCCTGCTGGGCGGCGAAGCCGCTGTCCGCGGTCCGGTAGGCCTCCAACGCGGCTCGGAGTTGCTCGACGTCGGCGGCCGTCCTGGCGTCGGCCGCGGCCCGGCACACCGCGCCGTGCAGTCGGGCAATGGCGTCACACCGGTCCCGCAGTTCACCGAGTCGCATCGCCAGCGTGCGACGCACCGCGTCGGTGGACGACTCGGGCCACTGGTCGACGACGTAGGACCCGCCGCCGCGGCCGCGGCGCGTCTCGAGCAAACCGCGGTCGACCAACCGTGCCAGTGCGGCGCGCACCGTCATGCGCCCGACGCCCAGCGCGGCGGCAAGGTCGCGTTCGACCGGTAGCCGCGCGCCGGGCAGATACTCCCCGATCGCGATGGCGGTGACGAGCCGATCGGTGATCTCGTCGACCCGTGTCGGCATGTCGAGTTGTTGGGCGAGCAGCCCCGAGGGCGGCACGGCGGCATGTTCGGCCATCGGTGCGCTCCCCCAGTCGTCGATACGAGAATGTTAATTCCCTTCGATTGGTCTTGCAGCGAGACCATTGTGGGTACATGCTGAGCGCCATGCTCGTCCAGACACAGATGGTGCCCTTCCTCGACGGTGAGACGTGGGTTCAGATCAGCCGCCCCGACACCCCTCGACCCGACGCCCTTCCGTTGTTCGTCCTGCACGGCGGTCCGGGGATGGCGCACGACTACGTGCGCAACATCGCCGAACTCGCCGACGAGACCGGCCGTGACGTCATCCACTACGACCAGATCGGCTGCGGCCGCAGCACGCATCTGCCCGATGCGCCGCGCGACTTCTGGACCCCCGCGTTGTTCGTCGACGAATTCCACGCCGTCCGTTCGACATTGGGCGTCGAGCGCTACCACGTCCTCGGCCAGTCGTGGGGTGGCATGCTCGGCGCCGAAATCGCCGTGCGACAGCCCGACGGCGTGGTGTCGCTGTCGATCTGCAACTCGCCCGCGTCGATGGAGTTGTGGATGGCCGCCGCCGCCCTGCTCCGGTCCGAACTGCCCGAGGACACCCAGCGAGCACTCGACCGCCACGAGGCTGCGGGCACCGTCACCGACCCGGAGTACCTCGCCGCGACGCAGGAGTTCTACCGGCGCCACGTCTGCCGTCTGACGCCTACACCCCAGGACTTCCTCGACAGCGAAGCCCAAATGGAAGCAGAGCCGACGGTGTACCACACCATGAACGGCCCCAACGAGTTCCACGTTCTCGGCACGCTGAAGTCGTGGTCCGTCGAAGACCGGCTCGACCAGATCACGGTCCCGACGCTGGTGGTCGCCGGCGAATTCGACGAGGCCACGCCCGCCACGTGGAAACCGTTCGTCGACCTAATACCCGACGCGCGCGAACACGTCTTCGCCGGCGCCAGCCACTGCACCCACCTCGAACAGCCAACCGAATTTCGGGCGGTCATCGCCTCATTCCTCGCCGAACACGACCGATAGGAACCCGCATGGTCAACTCCGACACGCAGCCCGAGCACGGGCAGCGCAGCCTCGAATCATTCGGTTATACACAGGAACTCAACCGCTCGGTCTCCACTGTCGACCTGCTGGTCTACGGGTTGGTCTTCATGGTGCCGATCGCGCCGTGGGCCATCTTCGGCACGGTGTACAACAGCGCTTCCGGCATGGTGCCGCTGGTCTACCTCATCGGCCTGATCGCCATGATCTTCACCGCACTGGCCTACTCGCAGATGGCGAAGTCGTTCCCGCTGGCCGGCTCGGTGTTCTCCTACGTCGGTCGCGGCATCCATCCCAGCGTCGGCTTCTTCGCGGGCTGGGCAATCCTGCTGGACTACCTGCTGGTGCCGACGCTGCTGTACGTCTTCGCCGCCGAGTCGATGGTCGGGCTGTTCCCCAACAGTCCGCGGTGGGTGTGGGCGATCGTGTTCGTCATCGTCAACACCATCATCAACCTCGCCGGGATCAGCCTGCTGAAGATCGCCAACCGAATCTTCCTCGCGATCGAACTGGTCTTCGTGGTGGTCTTCGTCGTCATCGCGGTGCGCGCCATCAACGGACAGTCCCTCCCCAACGTCGGCTGGAGCACCCTGCCGATCTGGGACTCGAGCACCGTCACCGCGCCCCTGATCGCGACCGCACTCTCGATCGCGGTACTGAGCTTCCTTGGCTTCGACGGCATTTCGACGCTGGCAGAGGAGTCGACGGGGCGCAAGAACCCCGCAGGCCGGGCGATGATCATCGCACTGTTCGTGGTCGCGTTCCTGTTCATCACCCAGACCTGGCTGGCGAGCCTGCTCGCCGGCGGTCGCGAATCCTTCAGCGACGACGAGGCGGGCAACGCGTTCTTCACCCTCGTCCAGGCGGCGTCCAACACGGGCTGGATGAACGCGTTCTTCGCGGTCAACGTGATGGCCGTGGGCTTCGCGAACGCAATGGCCGCCCAAGCCGCGACGAGCCGCCTGCTGTACTCGATGAGCCGCGACGGCCAGCTGCCCAGCTTCCTGTCGAAGATCAGCAGCCGCAAGGTGCCCATCGCGGCCATCCTCGTGGTCAGCGCCCTGAGCCTGGTGCTGGTGCTGTTCTTCGTCGGCCAGATCGGCCTGATCTCGTCACTGGTCAACTTCGGTGCGCTGTTCGGCTTCTGTTTGCTGCACGTCTCGGTGGTCTGGTACTACCTGGGCCGCCAGAAGTCGAAGAACTACCTGCTGCACCTGGTGGTGCCGACCCTGGGCTTCCTGATCATCGGCTACGTGTTGATCAACGCCGATTCACTGGCCAAGATCGGCGGCCTGGTGTGGCTCGTCATCGGCGCGATCGTCTTCGGCGTCAACGTCTTCCGGGGCAAGGGCGTCCCGGAACTGCCGGAGGAGAAGGCGACGCACTGACATCTGGCTTAGGGTGAGCCATGCCAGCCAAGACGATCGCCGCTCGCCTGCTCGCCGTCATCGACGACGACGTCCTGCCCCTGACCGAGCGGGGCGTCGCCGCGGGCAACAAGGTGTTCGGCGCGGCGATCCTGCGCAAGTCGGACCTGTCGCTCGTCGTCGCGGGCACCAACGACGAGACCGACAATCCGCTGCTGCACGGTGAGATCAACACCCTCAACCAGTTCTACGAGCTCACCGACCGCCCACCCACGTCCGAGCTGGTGTTCCTCACCACCCACGAGCCGTGCACGCTGTGCATGTCGGCGATCACCTGGGCGGGGTTCGACAACTATTACTACTTCTACAGTCACGAGGATTCGCGCGACAGCTTCGCCATCCCCCACGACCTGGTGATCCTCAAGGAGCTCTTCGGTCTGGAGCCCGGCGCCTATCGGCGCTCCAACGCGTTCTGGACGGCGTATTCGCTGGCCGACCTCGTCGAGTCCGAGGACGAGCCGTTGCGGTCGGAGTTGCGGGCGCAGACCTCGCGGATCAAGGAGCGCTACGCCGCGCTGTCGGACCGGTATCAGGAGACGAAGGGCGACAACGACATTCCGCTGAACTGACTGACGCCGCTTCGGGGTGACATCGCACTGGAAGGCGTCATCGTTCGTTGACGATCGTCATCGTTCGTTGACGCCCTACGGCGACGTGTCACCACCAGAGCCGGCCTGGGCCCTATAGCCGGCGCCGCAGCGCCTCGGCGAGGTCGCCACGCTCCCCAACCACGACGTCCTCGAGCCCCAACCACGTCGCCATCGTCCGCAACTCGCTCGCGAGCGCCTCGGCCACCCGGTCGGCGTCCCGTCCCGGCTCGAGGAACGCCCCCGGCACCAGCAGCGCCCCACGGATGCGGTCGGCCTTCAGGTCGACGCGCCCGACGAGTTCCCCGTCGAGAAGGAACGGCCAAACGTAATACCCGAACTGACGCTTGGGTTCTGGCACGTAGATCTCAATGCGGTAATGGAAGTCGAACAGCCGCTCGACCCGCGGCCGGAAGAAGATGAGCGGGTCGAACGGACACAGCAGCGCCGTCCCGCGAGTGACCCGGGGCACCACCTGGCCGGCCCTGAGATAGGCCGGCGCCGTCCACCCGTCGACCTCCACGGCCTCGAGCTCACCCTCGGCGACCAGGTCGGCGATGACGGGTTTCGCCTGCCCGGCGCCCAGCCGGAAGTAGTCGCGGATGTCGGTCTCGGTGGCGACACCCAAGGCGGTCGCCGAGCGCAGCACCAGCTCGCGGATCGCATCGGCATCGGTCACCTCGCGGGCGAACACTTCCGGCGGCAACACCCGCTCACTCAGGTCGTAGTGCCTGGCGAACCCGATCCGCGTGCCGGTCGTCAACGTGCCGGACGCGAACAGCGCCTCGGCCACCCACTTGGTGTCGCTGCGGTCCCACCACGGCCCCTTGCGCCCACGCGGTTCGGCCGCCAGATGAGCCTCGATCTGCCCGGCCGTCGACGGGCCGAGCTCGGCGACCGCGGCAACCACGTCGGCGGCCAACTGCCGGTTCTTGCGGACGATCTCCTTGCCCCACCTGCCGTCGGCGTACTCGCGCATGCGCCAGCGCAGCAGGGGCCAGTCGTCGACCGCCATCAGGGCCGCCTCGTGCGCCCAGTACTCGACCAGCAGACGGGGTGACCGTGCCGAGTGACTCCACGCCGCTCGCTCCAGCACGCCGCGGTCATACGGTCCGAGCCGGCTGAAGATGGGTGCGTAGTGCGCGCGCACGGCAACCGAGACCGAGTCCAGTTGCAGCACCTGAATCCGGGAGACCAACCGGCGTAGGTGCGATCGCGTCACGGGGCCAACGGGTTTGGGCTCCGCGAACCCCTGAGCTGCAACGGCAACCCGGCGCGCCTGACCGCTGGTGAGCTTCACGCCCGGACGTAGCTCGAGAAGCGATACCGCAAACCCGACGCGCTGGTCAACCAGTCTCCCGCGGTGCCGACCCAGGCCTCGTCGAGCTCGGGCGCCACGGCGTCGTCGTCCTCACGAGTCAGCGCCACGTCGACCTCGGTGACCTCGCAGCGCGTCGCCAGCGGCAGCGCCAGCGCGTAGATCTGCGCCCCGCCGATCACCCAGGTGTCATCGCCTATCAGCCCGTCCTCCAGGCTGCCCACCACCGTCGCACCCTCTGCCACGAAGTCGGCTTGCCTGGTGACCACGACATTTCTGCGCCCCGGAAGCGGTCGCACCTTCGCGGGCAGCGACTCCCACGTCAGCCGACCCATGACGACGGCATGCCCGAGGGTGAGCTCCTTGAAGCGCGCCTGGTCCTCGGGCAGCCGCCACGGGATGCCGTTGGCGCGCCCGATGACTCCACTCGTCGATTGAGCCCAGATCAGACCGATACTCATACGGCGACGGGGGCCTTGATCCCCGGATGCGGGTCATAGTTGACGATCGCGACGTCGTCGTAGGTGTAGTCGAAGATCGAATCACGCGGCGCCAGAACGAGTTCCGGATACGGGCGCGGGTCACGGCTCAGCTGCAGCCGGACCTGGTCGACGTGGTTGTCGTAGACGTGGCAATCCCCACCCGTCCAGACGAACTCCCCCACCCCGAGACCTGCCTGGGCGGCCATCATGTGGGTCAGCAGCGCGTAGCTGGCGATGTTGAACGGCACGCCGAGGAAGAGGTCCGCGCTGCGCTGATACAGCTGGCAGGACAGTTTTCCGTCGGCGACGTAGAACTGGAAGAACGCGTGGCACGGCGGCAGCGCCATCTGCGGGATTTCGCCCACGTTCCATGCCGAGACGATGTTGCGACGGGAATCGGGATCGCGCTTGAGCAGCTCGAGGGCATTGCTGATCTGGTCGACGTGCTCCCCAGACGGCGTCGGCCAGGAGCGCCATTGCACTCCGTAGACCGGTCCGAGTTCACCTGTCGGACTTGCCCATTCGTCCCAAATGGTCACACCGTGCTCCTGCAGCCAGCGGACGTTGGAATCACCGCGCAGGAACCACAGCAGCTCGTAGACGACCGACTTGAGATGCACCTTCTTGGTGGTGATCAACGGAAACCCGTCGGCCAGGTCGTAGCGCAGTTGGTGTCCGAACAAACTGCGGGTGCCGGTACCGGTGCGGTCGGCCTTGGGAGTCCCCGTCTCGAGAACCAGTCGCAGTAGGTCCTCGTACGGCGTGGGAATCGGCACGGAGCCAGTTTAGGGGCAGGGGCCGACAATTGAGACGGCACTCCGGGCGTGAGTCACTCGCACTTCCCCGCCGCCAACGCCGCCTCGACGTGCCTGTGGATGAATCAAGCGTCGACCTCCTCGAACATGCCACTCTGCGGCTCGTGGAGCGAGTCTTCGTCGGGAGCGAGGCACTGGCGCGCGGGGTGCTCACCCGCCACGAACTCCGGACGTTCTACCGCCGGGTGCTGCCCGACGTGTACGCAGCCAAGCGGTCTGTCCTCACGCTCGAGGACAGAACCGTCGCGGCCTGGCTGTGGTCTGGGCGCGAGGGCGTCGTCAAGGGTCTGGCGGCGTCGGCGATGCTGGGAGCCAGGTGGGTCGACGACGACGTCCCGATCGAGCTGAACTGGGCCAACCATCGACCGCCGACGGGTGTCGTGACCCGCAACGACACCCTCCTCGAGCCAGAGGTTGGACGACACGGAGCCATGGCGGTCACGACCCCCGATCGCACGGCATTCGACCTGGGGTGTCGGGGGCCGGTGGGTCGGGCGGTGGCCAGGCTGGACTCGTTGGCGAGGGCCACCCACTTCAAGGTGGCTGACGTGCAGGAGTTGGCGCTGCGCCATCCACACGTCAAGGGCCTTCGGCAATTGGATCGGGTGCTCGACCTCGTCGACGCGGGCGCCGAGTCGCCGCAGGAAACGCGGATACGGCTGATGCTGATGGACGCAGGCCTTCCCCGGCCGCAGACTCAGATACCGGTTCGAGCGCCCGATGGCCTCCCGCGCTACTACCTGGACATGGGGTGGGAAGACGTCATGGTCGCCGTCGAATATGACGGCAGGCACCACACCGACCGGCCCGTTTACTCCAGGGACATCATCCGGTTGGAGTACGTCAACGCGGTCGGCTGGACGGTCGTACGCGTGGTCGCGGAGCACCGCCGGGCCGAGATCGTGCACCGCGTGCGCCAGGCGTGGGGGTTGAGACTGCGCTGACGGCGAACGACACTCGCACTTCCCCGCCACCAGTGCCGTCTCAACGCGTGATCGTCAGGAGCGCAGGGTAGAACGGAAGCCATGCCCTCGATCACAGACACCATCACCACGCCCGACGGAACGTGTCGGGTCACGCTCGCGACGCCCGTCGGCGACGGACCATGGCCGGGAATCGTCATGTATCCCGACGCCGGGAGCCGTCGCCCGGTGTTCGACGAGATGGCCCAGAAGCTGGCCGACTACGGTTACGCCGTGCTGGTGCCCGACGTCTACTACCGCCACGGCGAGTACGCACCGTTCGACTTGAACACCGCGTTCAGCGACCCCGATGAGCGCAACCGGGTGATGTCGATGATGGGCAGTGTCACCCCCGACAAGATGGCCGACGACGCCGCGGCGTTCTTCGACTACCTCGAGTCGCGGCCGGAGGTCACCGGCACGACGTTCGGCACCACCGGCTACTGCATGGGCGGCCGCACCTCTCTCATCGTCGCGGGGCGGGTCCCCGATCGGGTGGCGGCGGCGATGTCGTTCCACGGCGGCGGGTTGGCCTCCGACGACCCCGGCAGCCCGCACCTGCTGGCCGACCAGATCAGTGCCGCGGTGTACGTGGCGGGCGCCGAGGACGACGGCTCGTTCACTCCCGAGCAGGCCGAGACCCTCGAGAAGGCGCTGACGGCTGCGAACGTCGAGCACACGATCGAGACCTACCCGGCCGCACACGGTTTCGCGGTGTCCGACCACGCCGCGGTCTACGACGCCGACGCCGCCCAACGGCACTGGGACGCGATGGAGCGCTTCTTCGGATCCAAGCTCGGCTGACGCCACGGCGGGGCCGTTTTGCCTAGTCGTAGCGGCGTAGGCGACCATTGACCCGTGTACGACCAAGCCTCCGCCGAATCCGATCCGTCCGACCCAGGGTTTCGCATCGACCCGGTGCTCGCCAGAAGCTGGTTGCTGGTCAACGGCGCACAGCCGGAGCGCTTCGCGCCTGCCGCGCACTCGCGCGCCGACATCGTCGTCCTCGACATCGAGGACGCCGTGGCACCGAAGGACAAGGACGCCGCCCGCGAGAACGTGCGTGCGTGGCTGACCTCGGGCAACGACGACTGGGTGCGCGTCAACGGGTTCGGCACCCGGTGGTGGGCCGACGACCTCGACATGTTGGCCACCACGTCGGTGGGCGGGGTGATGTTGGCGATGGTCGAATCCGTTGACCACGTCATCGAGACCGCGAAGCGGTTGCCGGACGTGCCGATCGTCGCCCTGGTCGAGACCGCCCGCGGTTTGGAGCGGATCACCGAGATCGCCGCGACGAAGGGGACGTTCCGGCTCGCGTTCGGCATCGGCGACTTCCGCCGCGACACCGGATTCGGTGACAACCCGGCCACCCTGGCGTACGCGCGGTCGCGCTTCACCATCGCCGCGAAGGCCGCGCATCTGCCCAGCGCCATCGACGGCCCGACCATCGGGTCGAGCGCGCTGAAGCTCATCGAGGCCAGCGCCGTCTCCGTCGAGTTCGGCATGACCGGCAAGATCTGCCTGACCCCGGAGCAGTGTCCGGCGGTCAACGAAGGCCTGTCCCCCTCCCCCGACGAAATCAGTTGGGCGAACGAGTTCTTCGAAGAATTCCAGCGCGACGGCGGCGAGATCCGCAACGGCTCGGACCTGCCGCGCATCGCGCGGGCAACCAAGATCCTCGATCTGGCGAAGGCCTACGGCATTCATTCATCGGAGTACGGCGACGACCCCGATCACGTGCCGGCGCCGTCGGACACCTACCACTACTGATCTCGGTGCCGCGTGAATGACGCTATGGCGCGGACTATTCCGCGTCCGGCGTACACCGCGGCGGCGACCGACACCACGATCATCACGACGAACATGACCAGCCAGTTGCTACGGCTGTGGCTGACGTTCCACCACACGATGGTGAACAGCACCGCACAAATGAACACCACGATGTCGCGCCAGTTCCCTCGGTAGGACTGCGCGAGTTCCAGCAGCGATCGGCTCTTGTCGACGCCGGCGATCAGGTCGTCGACGCGGATGTCGATCACGCGTTGCAGTTCGGCGCGACGCTCGCTCTGCTCCGGCGGGAGTCGTTCCAGAAGGTCCATGTCCTGGTTGATCAGGGCCCTGACGTCTGGCCCGCGGAAGTTGCCCGCGACGACGCCGAGAAGTGCGCCGCCGGCGATCGGCGCTCCCGCGAGCGCAAGTTCGGCGAAACCAGGCATGATCGTCTCCTCCGTCAGGCCATGAGCGTAACGGTCGACGTGGCCCGATCGTGTGACGTCACTGCGTCAACTGAGCCGCCACCGTCGCTCCGAGCTCCCAACACGCCTCGAGGTCGGCCTTCGTCGGGCGGCCCGAAACCAGCACGTACTCAGCGGCTTTCACCCATCCGAGTCCGGTGGTGATGGCGGTGACGCCCCGTTCGGCGCCCTCGGTGCCCTCGTTGCCGTGCAGGTACATGCCGAACGGCCGCCCGCGCGTCGTGTCCAGGCACGGGTAATAGCAAACGTCGAACGCGTGCTTGAGAGCGCCGCTCATGTAACCGAGGTTGGCGGGGGTGCCGAGCAGATAGCCGTCCGCCTCCAGCACGTCGGTCGGCGACACCGTCAACGCCGGCCGCCGGACGACGTCGACGCCCTCGACCTCGGGTGTGGTGGCGCCGGCCAGCACCGCCTCGAACATCTCCTGGGTATGCGGCGACGGGGTGTGGTGCAGGATCAGCAGCGTCTTGCTCACGACCGCTGCTCCTGCATCGCGACGGCCTTCTTCATCGTCTCCCTGGCGCGACCCCGGTCACCGGCGTAGTCGTAGGCGCGCGCCAGCCGATACCACCGCACCCAGTCGTCGGGGTGTTCCTCGACCTCGGCGCGCACGGCGTCGAACAGTTGGTCGGCCGCCTCGCGCTCGATGCGCCCCGACGGCCTGCGCGGAAGCGCGTCGACGTCGAGTTCCATGTCCTGCTCGCGTGCCAGCCGGGCCAGCCGCTGGTGGGCGAAACCCGCACGGAGCGTGGCGATCAGCGCCCAGAGGCCGACCACCGGGAGCAGGAAGATGGCGAGGCCGAGCCCGATCGCGGCGGGCCGACCCGAGGCGACGAGAAGCACACCGGCGCGGCCCAGCAGCACGAAGTACACCAACATCGCCACGCACATGAAGCCGATCAGGACCTGGATGCGCAGCGCCCGTGAGCCCTCGCTCTTGCTCGTCACAATCCCATGAGGGGTTCGATGCCGATCGTCAGCCCGCGATGGTCGGCGACGTTGCGCACGCCCAGCAATACCCCCGGCACGAAGGACGTCCGGTCCAGGCTGTCGTGGCGGATGGTCAGCGTCTCCCCCATGGTCCCAAACAGCACCTCTTGATGGGCGACGAGGCCGGCCAGTCGCACCGAATGCACTCGGACGCCGTCGACGTCGGCGCCGCGCGCACCCTCGATGCCGGTGCTGGTCGCGTCGGGGCTGGGCGGCAACCCCTTTCGCGCCTCGGCGATCATCTGGGCCGTACGGGTGGCCGTGCCCGACGGTGCGTCGGCCTTGAACGGGTGGTGCAGTTCGATGACTTCGGCGGACTCGAAGAAACGCGCCGCCTGCCGCGCAAACTCCATCGACAAGACCGCGCCGATCGCGAAGTTCGGCGCGATCAGCACCGAGACGTCGGGCCTGTCGGCGAGCCAGGACCTGACCTGCGCGATGCGCTCGTCGGTGAACCCGGTGGTCCCGACCACGGCGTTGACGCCGGCGCCGATCAGGAATTCGAGGTTGTCCATCACGACGTCCGGATGGGTGAAGTCGACGACGACCTCGGTCTGACTGTCGGTGAAGAGGGTCAACGGATCGCCTGCGTCGACCCCGACCGAGAACGTCAAGTCGTCGGCGGCCTCGACGGCGCCGACGATCGTCGCTCCGACCTTGCCCTTGGCACCCAGCACTCCCACTCGCATGGGGGCAGCCTACTTCGCCGCGCTCGGCGGCTACGAGCCGTCGTCGTCGGTGCTGGCGGCCAATCGCCGGAGGTCCTCCTCGGCGTCGGTGAGGGCCGACGAGGCGGCCCGAAACGCGTCCGAGGCGGCCTGGGCCTCTCGCTCCGCCTCGGCGTGATCGGCGTCCGCGAGGCTCAGCGCACGTTCGGCGGCGCTGAGCGTCTCGAGGACCTTCTCGTACCGTCGGCGCGCGGTGGCGAGCGCGGCGGCCCGATCGGCGAGCGTCTCGCCGGCCGTGGCCGTCGCCTGTTCGGCGGTCAGCACGTCGCGACGCGCCGATTCGACGCGGTCACGGGCCGCGTCCACCTCCCGCTGGTCGGGTGCCGGCGGTGGCGTCGGGGGTGCATTGACCTTGACCTTGACCTTGACCTTTGGAGCGGGACCGACCGCGGTGACCGAACCGAATTCGCCGAAACCCGACCACCTTTCGGCCTTCTCCAACCGTCCGAGCCGGGCTGCGACGTCGGGATCGGCGACGGCGGCCTGCAGCGTGCCGACGACGTCGTCGCGCAGAGCGGCCGACGGGTGCGAGACCGCGGCCGCGGCGAATCCGGTTCGCACCAGTTCGTCGAGCAGTTTTCGTTGCGCGCCAGACAGTTCGCGGATCTTCGCGCCGTCCATCGCCGCGTGCGCGGCACGCAGGTGCTGGCCGATCTCGTCGAGCCTGCTCGTGGCGGTCTCGTCGGCGCGGACGAGGGCGTTGACCACCCACGCCGCCGTCGTCGGCCGCCGCGCTGCGCCGATGGCCCGGGCGGCGTCGCGGTCGCCGCGCTTCTTGGCCTCGGCCACCAGTTCCTTGCGTAGCTCGGTGAACTCGGCCGGGTCGACGCCGTATAGCCGTCCGATGTCGTCCTCGGTATTGATCGCCCGGTCGCTCCGCTCCTGCCCGCCGGCACTCACAGCGGGGACGCCCCTCGGAGGTGCTCGAAGATCAGCGACGTCTGGGTCCCCGCCACGTCGGCGTCGGAGTTGAGGTTCTCCACGACGAAGGACCGGAGGTCGTCGGTGTCGCGCGCGGCGACGTGGAGGAGGAAGTCGTCGGCACCGGCGAGGAAGTAGACGTCCATCACCTGGGGGCGCGTCCGGATGTTCTGGATGAAGCTGCCGATCTTGCCTCGGGCGTTCGCCTGGAGACTTACCGAGATCATCGCCTGCATCGGCAGCCCGATTGCCGCCGGGTCGACGTCGGCGTGAAAACCGCGGATGACGCCGATCTCTTGGAGGCGCCGGACCCGGCCGTGACAGGTCGACGGCGCGATCCCGACGAGGTCCGCCAACGCGGTGTTCGACAGCCGCGCGTCACCGTGCAGCGCGGTCAGGAGACGTCGGTCGGTGGCGTCCAGTTCGGCGGGTTGAACATTCTTCGACGGCTGGGGGCCTGAAGCGGTCATCTTCGAAGATCGTTCTGACATGGAGCGACTTTATCGAATCTATGACGAACTTGTTGCCATGCATTCGTACGTTCTTCACAATTCAACCAACAGACAACGACCTGAGGAGCTGTCATGCGCGTCGGAATCCCGACCGAGATCAAGAACAACGAGTACCGGGTGGCCATCACCCCGGCCGGGGTGGCGGAACTGACCCGCCGCGGCCATGAGGTACTCGTCCAGGCCGGTGCGGGCGAGGGCTCGGCGATCACCGACGGCGACTTCAAGGCCGCCGGCGCGCAGACCGTCGAGTCCGCGGACGCGGTCTGGGCCGACGCCGACCTGCTGCTCAAGGTCAAGGAGCCCATCGAGGCCGAATACGGCCGGATGCGGAAGGGCCAGACGCTCTTCACCTATCTCCACCTCGCCGCGTCGCGGCCGTGCACCGACGCTCTGATGGCCTCGGGCACCACCTCGATCGCGTACGAGACGGTGCAGACCCCCGACAACGCGCTGCCGCTGCTGGCCCCGATGAGCGAGGTCGCCGGCCGACTCTCCGCACAGGTGGGCGCCTACCACCTGATGCGCACCCAGGGCGGCCGCGGCGTGCTCATGGGCGGCGTCCCCGGCGTCGCCCCGGCCAAGGTCGTCGTCATCGGCGGCGGCATGGCGGGCGACAACGCTGCCGCCGTCGCATGGGGCATGGGCGCACACGTCACCGTGTTCGACCTGAACGTCAACACGCTGCGCAAGATCGACGCCGAGTACGGCGGCGCCATCGAGACCCGGTACTCGTCGGCGCTGGAGCTCGAAGAGGCCGTCAAGCAGGCCGACCTGGTCATCGGCGCGGTGCTGGTCCCCGGCGCCAAGGCTCCCAAGCTGGTCACCAACTCGACCGTCGCAGGCATGAAGGCGGGTGCCGTCCTGGTGGACATCGCGATCGACCAGGGTGGTTGCTTCGAGGACTCGCGTCCGACGACGCACGACGATCCGACGTTCGCCGTCCACGACACGGTCTTCTACTGCGTGGCCAACATGCCGGGCGCAGTCCCCCGCACGTCGACCTTCGCCCTGACCAACGCGACGATGCCGTACGTGGTCAAGCTCGCCGACAAGGGCTGGAAGGCCGCCTGCGCCGCGGATTCTGCTCTGGCCAAGGGTCTTTCGACCCACGAGGGCGCACTCGTCTCCGAGCAGGTCGCCGCAGACCTGGGACTGCCCTTCACCGATCCGGCCGGGTTGCTGGTCTAAGTCGTCTCCACCACGCCCCGGCTGGTGCCGTCACGGTGCCAGCCGGGAGGTGGTTGAACTTGACACCTGTCAAGTAAGCTGTGGGCATGCTGCTCACCGACGTTCTGCCCGATGCGCCCACCACGACGACCGAGGCGTTGGCGATCTACGACGCCGCACCCGCCGTCGAACCGGGCTTCATGATCGGGACGTGGCACGGCGCCGAGCTGCCCACGAACCACCCGCTGGACGGCATGCTGGCCGCCAGCGGATGGTGGGGCAAGCAGTTCGTCGACGCCGAGACCGTCCATCCCCTGCTGTTTCCGACGGCCGACGGTTCGGCACTGTGGGCGCTGAACCCGGCGCTGGCCTTCGGCGGGCTCGGCGTGGCCACCCGCGTCCCGGGACTCAAGAGCCGCAACTTCGCCGGCGCGATCGCCAAGCTGAAGCCGGTGCTGGGCACCACCGCACCCAAGGCGCGGCTGCGCACGACGCGTTACCGCGGCGTCGACACCGCCACCATGGTCTACGACCAACTGCCGATCAACGACGTGTTCCGGTTGCTCGACGACGCGCCGGGCTCCGAGACCGTGATGGGCGCCATGGACCTGCGCGGGTCGGCCCGCCCGTACTTCTTCGTGCTCCGGCGCGACGAGTCGCTGCGGGTCGGTTAGCCCGCTGACAGGTACGGAAGTACCAGTGTGGTGACCTCGGCGACGAGCGACCGTAGGTCGTGGGCGTCGGGGTCGTCGGTCCGCGACCTGGTCATGATCGACAGCAGGGCACGTCGACCGTCCGGGCCGTAGACGACACCCACGTCATTGGTGCTGCCGTAGGAGCCGCCGCCGGTCTTGTCGGCACTGGTCCACCCCTCCGGTAGGCCAGCGCGCAGGCTCGAGGTCTGATTGCCGCGCATCCACCGCTCGAGTTGGTCTCGGTGCGGGGCGTCCAAGACGTCGCCCGTCAGCAGCCGCTGGTACCCGGCGCCGAGCGCACGCGGCGAGCTGGTGTCACGCGGATCACCGGGGACGGCGGAGTTCACGTCGGTCTCCCACCGGTCCAGCCGGGTCCGGTCGTCGCCAATCGTGCGCGCGAAGGTGGTGACCGCGGACGGCCCACCGATGATGCGCAGCAACCAGTTTCCGGCGGTGTTGTCGCTGCGTTGCAGCGTCGCCTCGCACAGTTCGCCGATCGTCATGTTCTGACCGACCCGTGTCTCGGTGATCGGCGAATTCTCCACCAGATCACCCGCTTCGATCGTCACCGCATCGGTCAGGTGCAGCGCTCCGGCCTGATCCTTCTGCAGCACCCTGCCCGCCGCGTACGCCTTGAACGTCGAGCACATGGCGAACGGATCGTCGGCGCGGTTGGCGACCTGCCTGCCGTTGTCCAGGTCGGCGGCCCAGACCCCGACGAACGCGTCGAAGCGATTCTCGAGTGCCACGATGCCGTCGGCGACAGCCGGTTTGGGGTCGGAAGACGGTGGCGGCTCGGCCTGCGTCGGCGTCGCCGCACACGCCGCCAGACCCGCAGCGGCCCCGACGCCGACCAACAGTCCGCGCCGCGAGATGCTTGGTCCCATCAGCCGGCGATCGACCGAAGTGCTTGCGGCAGTGACTTCTTCGACCGGTGCGGCCCCAGTACGGCGGCGCCGTACGGCCGGGCCAAGAGTTGCTTGGCCACCGCGTTCACCTCGTCAAGGTTGACGGCGTCGATCAAGGCCAACGTCTCGTCGATGCTGCGGTGCGTGCCGAAGTTCAGCTCACTGCGTCCGATGCGATGCATGCGCGAGCCGGAGTCCTCCAAGCCAAGCACCAGGCCACCGCGCAACGAGCCCTTGGCAATTCGGCACTCGGCTTCGGTGATCCCGTCCCTTGCCACCTCGGCCAGCACGTCCGAGGCGACCTGGGTCACCTCGTCGAAACGCTCCGGCAGACAGGCGGCGTACACCGACAGCGCTCCGGCGTCGGAGAAGGTGTCGATGCTGGAGTAGACGGAGTAGGCAAGCCCGCGTGTCTCCCGAATCTGTTGGAACAGACGCGAACTCAGCCCCCCACCGAGAGCACTGTTGAGCACCGAAAGCGCCCATCGGTGGTTCCAGTGCCTGCCGGGGGTCCGCACGCCGAGGAACACGTGCGTCTGTTCGCCGTCGCGGTTGACCAGTTGCAGGCTCGGCCGGCCCGGCACCCGACCGGTGCCCTTGCGGGGCGCCACGGGTTCGCGGTTGGAGCGCAGTCGCGGACCGAAGTGCTCCTTGACCAACGCCACCACCTCATCGTGGTCGACGTTGCCCGCCACCGCGACGACCATGCGTTCCGGTGTGTAGCGCCGCACGTGGAACGAATGCAGCTGCGTCCTGGTCATCGTCGAAATCGATTCGACGCTGCCGATCACCGGACGGCCCACCGGATGGTCCCCGAACATCGCCGACAGGAAGACGTCCCCGAGGGTGTCCTCGGGATCGTCGTCGCGCATGGCGATTTCCTCGAGGACGACGTCACGCTCGACCTCGACGTCGTCACTGGCACATCTGCCCCGGAGCACCACGTCGGCGACCAGGTCGACGGCCAACTCGAGATCGGTGTCGAGGACGTGCGCGTAGTAACAGGTGTGCTCGCGCGCGGTGAAGGCGTTCAACTCGCCGCCGACGGCGTCGACGGCCTGAGCGATCTGGACCGCCGAGCGCGTCGGCGTCGACTTGAACAGCAGATGTTCGAGGAAATGGGCGGCGCCGGCCACGCTATGACCTTCGTCGCGTGACCCGACACCCACCCACACCCCCACGGACGCCGAGCGCACCGACGGGACGAACTCCGTGACTACCCGGAGCCCACCCGCCAGTGTGCTGCGGCGAACGTGGTTGGTTGCCCCCGCGGACGCGGGGAGCGATGAATCAGTTGGTCGCGGCATCTGCGGGTTCGGCACCCGTGTCCGTCGAGACGGCAGCGTCGTCGGCCGGGGCGGGAGAAGCCTCGGCTGCGTCAGAGTCTTCGGCAACCAGCACCAGCGAGATCTTGCCGCGGTTGTCGATGTCGGCGATCTCCACGCGGAGCTTGTCGCCGACCTTGCAGACGTCCTCGACCTTGTTGATCCGCTTGCCGCGACCCAGCTTCGAGATGTGCACCAGGCCGTCGCGACCGGGCAGCAGCGACACGAACGCACCGAAATCAGTGGTCTTGACGACGGTTCCGAGGAACCGCTCCCCGATCTTGGGCAGCTGCGGGTTGGCGATCGCGTTGATCAAGTCGATCGCGGCCTGAGCCGATTCGCCGTTGGAGGCGCCCACGAACACGGTGC
This sequence comes from Mycobacterium sp. Root135, assembly GCF_001426545.1. GTDB lineage: Bacteria > Actinomycetota > Actinomycetes > Mycobacteriales > Mycobacteriaceae > Mycobacterium. The sequence continues at coordinate 1,048,055 of NZ_LMEZ01000001.1, forward strand.
CGTCGTCCTCGATCGAGATCGAGGCACCCGTCTGCTCGGTGATCGAGTTGATCATCTTGCCCTTGGGCCCGATGACCTCGCCGATCTTGTCGATCGGCACCTTGATCGTGGTGATCCGCGGTGCGTACAGGCTCATCTCGTCGGGCTCGTCGATGGCCTCGGCCATGACCTCGAGAATCGTGATGCGCGCATCCTTGGCCTGCGCCAGCGCACCGGCCAGGACCTTGGACGGGATGCCGTCGAGCTTGGTGTCGAGCTGCAGCGCGGTGACGAAGTCCTTGGTGCCTGCGCACTTGAAGTCCATGTCGCCGAACGCGTCCTCGGCGCCGAGGATGTCGGTCAGGGTGACGAAGCGACGCTCGGTCTTGCCGTCGACCTCGACGTCATCGGAGACCAGGCCCATCGCGATACCGGCGACCGGCGCCTTCAGCGGCACACCGGCGTTCAGCAGCGACAGGGTCGAGGCACATACCGAGCCCATCGACGTCGAGCCGTTGGAGCTCAGCGCCTCCGACACCTGGCGGATGGCGTACGGGAACTCCTCGATGCTCGGCAACACCGGCATCAGGGCGCGCTCGGCGAGCGCTCCGTGGCCGATCTCGCGACGCTTCGGCGAGCCGACGCGGCCGGTTTCACCGGTCGAGTACGGCGGGAAGTTGTAGTGGTGCATGTAGCGCTTGGACGTTTCCGGTCCGAGCGAGTCGATCTGCTGCGCCATCTTGACCATGTCGAGGGTGGTGACGCCCATGATCTGGGTCTCGCCACGCTCGAACAGGGCGCTGCCGTGCGCACGCGGGATGACGGCGACCTCGGCCGACAGCGCGCGGATGTCGGTGATGCCGCGACCGTCGATGCGGAAGTGGTCGGTCAGGATGCGCTGGCGGACCAGCTTCTTGGTCAGCGAGCGGAACGCGGCGCCGATTTCCTTCTCGCGACCGGCGTAGGTCTCGGCGAGGCGCTCCAGCACCTCGACCTTGATCTGGTTGCTGCGCTCGTCGCGCTCTTCCTTGCCGGCGATGGTGAGCGCCTTGGACAGCTCGTCGGTGGCCACCGAGGACACCGCGTAGAACACGTCGTCCTGGTAGTCCGGGAACACCGGGTAGTCGGCGACCGGCTTGGCGGCGCTGTCGGCCAGCTCCTTCTGTGCGTCGCACAGGGCGGCGATGAACGGCTTGGCGGCTTCGAGGCCTTCGGCCACGACGGCCTCGGTGGGCGCACCCGCGCCACCGGCGATGAGCTCGATGACCCGGTCGGTGGCCTCGGCCTCGACCATCATGATGGCGACGTCGTCGCCCGCCTTGCGACCGGCGACGACCATGTCGAACACGGCGCCTTCGAGCTGCTCGACGGTCGGGAAGGCGACCCACTGGCCTGCGCTGTTTTCAGGAGAGGGGATGAGCGCGACGCGCACGCCGCCGACGGGACCGGAGAACGGGATGCCCGAGATCTGGGTGGACGCGGATGCGGCGTTGATGGCCAGCACGTCGTACAGGTCCTTGGGATCAAGGCTCAGGATGGTGACGACGACCTGAATCTCGTTGCGCAGACCCGAGATGAAGGTCGGGCGCAGCGGCCGGTCGATCAGGCGGCAGGTCAGGATCGCGTCGGTGGAGGGACGGCCCTCGCGACGGAAGAACGAACCGGGGATGCGTCCCGCGGCGTACATGCGCTCTTCGACGTCGATGGTCAGCGGGAAGAAGTCGAAGTGATCCTTGGGCTGCTTGCTGGCCGTGGTGGCGCTCAGCAGCATGGTCTCGTCGTCGAGGTAGGCGACGACGGCGCCGGCGGCCTGCTTGGCCAGCCGGCCGGTCTCGAAGCGAATGGTGCGGGTGCCGAAGGTCCCGTTGTCGATCACGGCGGTGGATTCGAAGACGCCGTCTTCGATTTCAGTTGCAGACATACGTGTGTCAGGCCTCTTTGGTTCTCGTGTGGTGCTGGTTCGCACCCCTTTTTTCGCGCGTCACGCACGAGAACCCGGGAAATGCCGACGGCCGTCGATCGAAGCGGTCGGAGCCGCCCCTTTCGCGGGGCTCCGGCAGCCACTACCGAAGACCGCCCATTCGAAGACGGGTCCTGCCGGTGACGCACTGGAACGGTGCCCGCGGATATGCGCGAACCGCACCGACGTTCGAGCCAGAACAGGCTCAAAACACGTTCATGTTACACCGCGGCAATCATCGAACCCGCAGGCGGCTTGCCATTAGGAGACGTCTTCGACGCACACCGTGAACTGGCGCACGTCGTAGGCGTAGCCGATGCCGGTGGCGCACTGGTCGACGTTGGCGACCTCGCGCATGATCTGGGTGGCGCGTTGGCGATTCGGCGCGGCCCGGTCGTTGCAGTCGACCCGCACGGGGTCGCGGCCGTTCTCGGGGTCGATGCTCATGCAGCCACCGACCACCCAGTCGACGTCCATGCAGATCGTCGAACCAGATCCACTGAAGGAACTGCGCATCGAGTAATACGTGTCGACGTCCATCGGACAGTCGTCGGTCTTTTGGACTACGTCGACGACGCGGAAGTTGGACTCCGGGCTGCCGCACTGCACTCGGGCGGTTTCCGGTCGGTCCGGCGGGCCGCCGACCTTCAGGCAGTCCCCTACCTGGATGTCGGCGGCTGCCGCGGACGAACACCCCGCCACCGTCATCGCCGTGGCGATGACGGCGAGCAGGGTCTTCACGTGAAGACTTGCGAGACTAGCGGCGCAGGCCCAGGCGCTCGATCAGCGAGCGGTACCGCGCAACGTCGACCGCGGCGATGTACTTGAGCAGACGACGACGGCGGCCGACGAGCAGCAGCAGCCCACGACGCGAGTGGTGATCGTGCTTGTGCATCTTCAGATGCTCGGTGAGATCGGAGATGCGCTTGGTCAGCATGGCGACCTGGGCTTCCGGCGAACCGGTGTCCGTCTCGTGCAGGCCGTACTGGCCGAGGATTTCTTTTTTCTGCTCTGTGGTGAGCGACATGAAACAAACTCCATCCATCGGTTCGCGAATTACGTCAAAGGCGAGGCCGCCGCGAACTGCAGCACACGCTGGGTCGCCGGGGAGTCTAACAGCGCTGCGCCGCGCGAACCGAATCGTCTAGGAGTCGGCGAGGACCGCGCGGGCCCGCAGGGTGTCGCGATCCATCGCCACCACGAGGTCGTCGACCGATCCGAACTTCTCCTGCCCGCGGATGCGCGACACGAAGTCGACGGCGACGTGCTGGCCGTACAGATCGGCCTCGGTGTCCAGGACGTAGGCCTCCACGGTCCTGGTGCGGCCGGAGAAGGTGGGATTCGTGCCGACCGACACCGCCGCCTGATAGCGCTTGCCGGGGGTGACGGTGCCCATCACGGGTCCGTGCCCGAGCACGGTGAACCAGGCGGCGTAGACGCCGTCGGCGGGGATCGCCGAGTACATCGGCGGTGCGACGTTGGCGGTCGGATATCCCAGGCCCTTGCCCCGCCCGTCGCCGCGCACGACGACGCCCTCGACGCGGTGGGGTCTGCCAAGCGCCTCGGCCGCGGCGACGACGTCACCGGCGTCGACGCACGACCGAATGTAGGTCGACGAGAAGGTGACGCTCCCGTCGCGATCGGTGTCGGACACCTCGTGCACCAGCGACAGGCTCTCCACCGCGAACCCAGCCCGCTCGCCGGCCTTGCGAAGCATCGTCACGTTGCCGCCGGCCTTCTTGCCGAAGGTGAAGTTCTCGCCGACCACGACCTCGACGACGTGCAGCCGCTCGACGAGCAGCTCGTGGATGTACCGCTCGGGGGTCAGCTTCATGAAGTCGGAGGTGAACGGCATGACCAGGAACACGTCGACGCCCATCTCCTCGACGAGTTCGGCGCGTCGGGTCAGCGTCGTGAGCTGAGCCGGGTGATTACCGGGGAACACGACTTCCATCGGGTGGGGGTCGAAGGTCATCAGCACCGTCGGCACGCCACGGGACCGGCCCGCCTTCACCGCGTGGTTGATCAGTTCGGCGTGCCCTCGGTGGACACCGTCGAACACACCGATCGTGACGACACACCTGCCCCAGTCCGTGGGGATCTCGTCTTGGCCCCGCCAGCGCTGCACGACGGCAAGCCTACGACGCGTCGGTGCGGCTGGCACCGTCAGATGCCCGGACGGGCGGCGGATTGCCTAAACTCCTGTGATTATGAGCTCCGACGACACCGCACGAGACTTGTCTTCGGTTGCCCAGGACTACCTGAAGGTGATCTGGACCGCGCAGGAGTGGTCGGTCGACAAGGTCAGCACCAAGATGCTGGCCGAGCGCATCGGAGTGTCGGCCAGCACGGCGTCGGAATCCATCCGCAAGCTCGCCGATCAGGGCCTGGTCGACCACGAGAAGTACGGCGCCGTGACGCTCACCGACGCCGGTCGCCTTGCCGCCCTGGCGATGGTGCGCCGCCACCGGTTGATGGAGACCTTCCTGGTGCGTGAACTCGGGTACGGCTGGGACGAGGTGCACGACGAGGCCGAAGTGCTCGAGCACGCCGTGTCCGACCGGATGCTTGACCGCATCGACGCCAAGCTGGGCTTCCCCACCCGCGACCCGCACGGCGACCCGATCCCCGCTGCCGACGGCAGGGTGCCTGCACCGGATGCCCGGCAGTTGTCGATGTGCCGGGACGGCGACGCCGCCACGGTGGCCCGCATCTCCGACGCCGACCCCGAGATGCTTCGCTACTTCGACAGCGTCGGCATCAGCCTGGACTCCCGGCTGACGGTGCTGGCCCGCCGCGACTTCGCAGGCATGATCTCGGTTGGCGTGCAACGGCCGGGCGGCGCGGCCGCCGCCACCACCGTCGACCTGGGAAACCCTGCCGCAGAAGCGATCTGGGTCATCTAGCCGAACGGCAATGGCCGCAGAGCCCCCCGAGAGGAGCGCTGCGGCCACCTGAACCCGGAACCCTAGCGGCCGACCGTCACCGGGTCGGACGGATCCTGGCTCACGCGCACTTCTTCCAGGCCATGGTCGTGACCGCCCTCCACTTCGGCGAACGCCGGATCGTCGGCGAACGACTTGAGGCGCGCGATCCGGTAGATGAGCAGGCCGTAGAGCGCCTTGGCCAGAATGTCGGCGATCGAGTAGCCCGCCTGCTTCCCGACCCATGCGTCGGCACCGTTCATGCCCAGTAGCGGCAAGAGGTAGGCAATCGGGTACACACCCCAGGTCGCGAACAACAGGATGCGCAGTCGGCTGACGGTCGAACGGACCGCCGGCGGCTGACGATCCAAGGAACGGGTCAGCTCGACGAACAGTACGTACAGGATGTAGAGGAACGGAATCGTCGACAGCAGCCCGAACACGTTGCGCGTCAGGTTGTCTCCGCTGATCTCACCCGGGTAGCCGAGGGCGATCATCAACGCCGAAGCCGGGATCAAGCGCAGAAGCAACGAGGCCTGCAACTTCTTCGCCAAGGCCAGCACCACCACGAGCTCGACCAGAAGCAACGGCACGGTCAGGAACCAGTCCACATAGCGGTAGCCCTCGTTGAACGACGCGCCGGCTGCCTGCGTATAGGTCCCGCGTCCGCCTGCGGCGTCGGTGACGAACGCGTGCTTGAAGGAATCGAAGATCCGGAAGTAGTGGTACGCGGCGATCCCGCACACGATGGCCGCCACCACGAGCGCCTGCCGGTAACGCGGCAGCACTCGAGGCTGGACGACGAGCAGGTAGATCGTCGTGAACAACTGGGCCGCGATGACGAGGGACAGGAGGTTGTAGACCGTATCGAACTGGCCTTGGGATAACTGTTCGGGAATCATCTCAGTCTTTCTGTGGCAGAACATATTTCGCGCGAGTAACCGTGATGCGGCACGCCCTTGGGCGTCCCCGGGCAAGGCAGTTTGGAGTCGGATGCCGCGGTCGGCCGTCAGTGAAACCACCGACGACGATCTCGGCGAGCCGGCGAGCATGAAGTCTCGTCACGCCTGAGCACCCTCGTCCGACCTTGGGAACAGCCCCGGTCAATTCCACTGTTGTTACGGATTCCGTTGTCGCCGCTGACTTGTGGCGATTCGGGAGGTGGCTGTAACCCCAACATTCGTGACGTTACACCCGCGTCAATCCGGACCGTCATTACGCAATGGTGACGTGCGACGTCATTACGTCACATTTACCCAGCAGCCGGGGACCGATGGCTATTCGACTGCGCGACAGGAGGATTGGCAGTATGCACACGGCAGGGTCAGGCGTAATGTCGCGATGGTGCGACCCCATCAAGACATCGTCGTCACCCCTTCGCGGCCGAGATGACGGCAGCGGCGGGTGAGCGGACCCGAACGTCGCCAATGGCGCACGCCCTCGACCGGCGGGTGACCATCCTCAGCCTGGGTGCCGTGGCGGTCATCGTCGGATGGGCGTGGTTCGACCGCGCCGGCCTGGAGTCCGTGTCGCCGATCGTCGCCGCCGTCGGAATCATCGTCGGTGTGCCGCACGGCGCGATGGACCATCTGGTGCCTGGGCTGGCGTCGCGCCGCTGGCAAGAGCCACGTCGACTTGCGCTGGTCGTCGCCGTCTACGTCGTGATCGCCGCGGTCGCGAGCCTGGCGACGTTGCGGGCTCCCGATCTCAGCTTCGCCACGTTCCTCGTCGTGTCGGCCTTGCACTTCGGCTGGGCTGAGACGACATACGCGGCGGAGCGCAGTGGCCGCGTGGTTCCGCGACTGCGCGACGGATGGTGGAGAACGCTCGCCCACGGGTCGGTCGTCGTGGTCCTGCCACTGTGGTCGGTCGAGGGCCGGTCCGCGATGCGGCCGCTGCTACCCAGCCTCGTCGACTGGGTGAGTGCGGTCCCGACGCAGTGGGCCACCACGACGGTCGTCGTGATGTGCGCCGCCTCAGCAGTTCACCTCGCATCGCGGGGACGGGTGCTCGAGGCGGCCGAGTTGCTTGCCGTGCTGACACTGTTCCTCTTCGTGCCCATATTCGCGGCCTTCGGCGTGTACTTCGGTCTCTGGCACGCCCTGCGGCACACCGCCCGGCTCATGGATGCTCTCGCTGCCGGTCAACCAATTCGATTGCAGTTAGGGGCATTCCTCCGAGCGGCCGCTCTGCCCACTACCGCGGCCTTCATCGTGCTCGCCGTCTTGTTTGCCTACCGGTCCGACGTCGGCGTCGTCATGACGGGCGTATCCGTGCTGCTTGCGCTGACCTTTCCGCATGTGGTCGTCGTGGCAGTACTCGACCACCATCGACGGATTGCCCCGACGACGCCTACAGCGTCGACGGCCTGATCACCACGACCGACTTGGTCCGCGACCCGTCGTCGGCGAGCAGGGCGATGACGCGACCGTCCGACGCCGTCGCCGCGTACACGCCGTCGACGCCGGCCGGTGCCAGCGCCCTTCCGTTCGACGCGGCGTCGGACTCCGCGTCGGTCAACTCCCGGCGCGGGAAGCCCAGCAGGCACGCCTCGTCCAACGAGTAGCTGAGCCGCGGGGATTCGGCCAACGCCTCGAGGGTGTGCGCCTCCCCCAGCCCGTAGCGGCCGACCGTGGTGCGGCGCAGCGCGGTCAGGTGCCCACCGACGCCGAGGCCGGCGCCGACGTCACGCGCCAACGCCCGAATGTAGGTGCCCGACGAGCAGTCGACCTCGACGTCGACGTCGACGAAGCCGGCCGCAACCTCCGGCGTGCGGCGAACGGCGACGACGTCGAACCGGGAGATCCGCACCCGTCGCGCAGCCAACTCGACGGTCCTGCCCTCGCGGGCCAACTTGTAGGCGCGCTGACCGTCGACCTTGATGGCGCTGACGGAAGACGGAATCTGGTCGATCTCCCCGCGCAGGACGCCGACGGCCGCCTCGACGCCCGAGTCCGACACGTGATCGGCCGAAACCGTCTCCAGCACTTCACCTTCGGCGTCCTCGGTGGAGGTGGTCTGACCCAGCCGAATGGTGGCCGAATACGACTTGTCCGTCGCGGTCAGCAGCCCGAGGATCTTGGTGGCGCGCTCGATGCCCACCACCAGGACTCCGGTGGCCATCGGATCCAACGTGCCGGCGTGCCCAACCTTGCGGGTGCCGAAGAGTCGCCGGCAGCGCCCCACCACGTCGTGGCTCGTCATCCCGGCGGGTTTGTCGACGATCACCAGTCCGGGCTGTACCGATCCCCCGGTCGCTGCGCTCCTGCCCGCCGCACCGCTCACAGCACGATCGCCGTCAACACCAGGCCGTCACCGACCGACCAGCGACCCGACAACGCGGTCAGCGGGGGCCCGGACTCGGCCCGCGGGTCGACGAGGATCTTCGACTCGAAGCTGCCCGTACGTCCCGAACCGTCGACGGTGAAGGTGATGTGCGCGTCCTCGAACCCCAACCACCGATGCGTCAGCGGGAACCACGCCTTGTAGGTCGCCTCCTTGGCGCAGAACAACACTCGATCCCAGTGCGCACCACCGGGCAGCCCGCTCAGCTCGCTGCGTTCGGCGGGCAGGCTGATGGCGTCGAGCACGCCCTTGGGTAGCACGGCATGCGGTTCGGCGTCGATGCCTACGGAACGGACCTCGGCCGTCCGACCCACCACGGCGCCGCGAAACCCCTCGCAGTGCGTCAGGCTGCCGACCACCCCGTCGGGCCAGCACGGTTCGCCCTTGTCGCCCTTGAGGATGGGCACGGGGGGCAGTCCGAGATCGCCGAGCGCCTGACGGGCGCAGTACCGCACCGTCACGAATTCGTTGCGCCGCTTGGCCACCGAGCGCGCGATCAGCGGCTCCTCCTCGGGCAGCGGCGCCAAATCGGCCGGGTCACCGTACAACTCGGCCGACGCGAGCAGCGAGGGCAGAACGGTGGACAGCAACTTGCCCGTCATGCTCGCTTACTCCTGATCCGCTCCTGCATCTTCTCCGCGTGGGCCCGCATGTCCGGGGTGACCTCGAAGTGACCGCCGAAGTCGTTGAGATAGCCGGGCGGGTACTTCGGGTCGGGCAGGATTTGGCGCATCCACCGATACGGCTTGCGGCGGCGCCACTCCCGCGGGTAACCGACCGACACCTCCTCGAATCGCACGCCGTCGTACCACGTGGTGCGCGGGATGTGCAGATGCCCGTAGACCGAGCACAGCGCGTTGTATCGCGTGTGCCAATCCTTGGTGGCCGTGGTGCCGCACCACAGCGCGAACTCCGGGTAGTACATGGCCTCGCAGGGCTCGCGCACCAGCGGGAAGTGGTTGACCAGAATCGACGGCGTCAACCAGTCGAGGTCCTCGAGCTTCTCGCGTGTCAGCTTGACCCGCTCGCGGCACCACGCGTCGCGGGTGGCGTACGGCTCGGCGGACAGCAGGAACTCGTCGGTGCCGACCACGTTGCGCTCGCGGGCGATCGCCAGCCCCTCGGCCTTCGTCGCCGTGCCCTCCGGCAGGAACGAGTAGTCGTAGAGCAGGAACATCGGGACGATCGTCGCCGGGCCGCCCTCGTCGTTCCACACCGGGAAGGGGTGCTCGGGGGTGACGATGCCCATCTCGTCGCACATGTTGACCAGGTAGTCGTAGCGCGCCTTGCCGAAGATCTGCATCGGGTCCTTGGCGGTGGTCCACAGCTCGTGGTTGCCCGGCACCCAGATGACCTTGGCGAACCGTTTTCGCAGCAGATCCAACGACCACCGAATCTCGTCGGTCCGTTCGGCGACGTCCCCCGCGACGATCAACCAGTCGTCCGGGGACGACGGATGAAGCGACTCGGTGACGGGTTTGTTGCCGGTATGGCCGATGTGGAGATCGCTGATCGCCCAGAGCGTGGGATGGCGACGGTCCTGTGACAGCGGAGACACAACGGACCAGCCTACGTGCGCCACGGCGGGGTGCTCGCCCGGCAACTAGAACATGTTCTGATTTCCGGCCCTGGCGACCGTCGGGAACTTGTACACTCCCGGCAATGGACAACGAGCGCACGAGTGACCCGAAGGTGGGTGGCGTGGTCGGAAAGATGCGCCTGTTTTCGGCATTGTGCGCCCTGCTGGCGGCCGTCATCGTGGTGTGGCAGGCCAATCCCATCACCGCGCAGGACACCGGATCCGTCGAGCTGAGGTCCACGTCGGCACCCCTGAGCGGGGTCTCCAGCAGCATCAAGTGGCCCGTCGTCGAAACCGTCGACCCCCGCCCGTTCGATCCGTGCGAAGACATTCCGATCGACGTCGTCAACGGCCTCGGGCTCGGTTTCACTCCGCCCGAGCACGAAGACGGCCTGCGCTGCCATTTCGACGCGGGCAACTACCAAATGGCCGTCGAGGCGTTCGTCTGGCGAACCTACGAGCAGACCCTGCCCGCCGACGCCGTCGAGATGGACATCGCCGGCCACCGCGCTGCGCAGTACTGGATCCTCAAGCCGTCGGACCGCAACAACCGCTTCTGGTTCAGCTGCATGATCGCCTTCGACACCAGCTACGGCGTGCTGCAGCAATCGCTGTTCTACTCCCCGACGTACAGCGCCGACGACGTCGACTGCATGCAAACCAACCTGCAGCGCGCCCAGCAGCTGGTGCCGTTCTACAAGTTCTGAGCGCCTCACCCCGGTGCGTAACGTGGCTGGCGTGGCTTCACGACTGAGCACCAAGAACGTCGCCTCGCACGCCCTGAGCCGACTCCTCCACCTCCCCCCGCCGACCACGGACTACACCGTGCTGCGCGGATTGCCGGTGCCGATGCGCGACGGCGTCGACCTCGTCGCCGACCACTACGCGCCACGGACCGGCGCCCCTTCGGGCACCCTGCTCGTGCGCTGCCCGTACGGCCGGTCGTTCCCCTTCTCCAGCCTGTTCGGCGCCGTCTACGCCGCCCGCGGGTACCACGTGGTGATCCAGAGCGTGCGCGGCACGTTCGGGTCCGGCGGCGAATTCACCCCGATGATCCACGAGGTGGCCGACGGCGCGGACACCGTCGAGTGGCTGCGCAACCAGGTCTGGTTCACCGGGACGTTCGCCACCATCGGGCTGTCCTACCTCGGGTTCACCCAGTGGGCCCTGCTGATGGACCCGCCACCGGAGATGACGGCGGCGATCATCAGCGTCGGACCCCACGACTTCAGCCAGTCCGCCTGGGGCACCGGCTCGTTCACCGTCAACGACTTCCTCGGGTGGAGCGACATGATGTCGCACCAGGAGGACGGGAGTCGACTCCTCGGCGCGCTGCAGCAGGGCCGGTCCCGGCGGCGGGTCGCCCGTACCGCCAACCAGGTGCCGATGGGCGCCTCCGGACGGACGTTGCTCGGCGGCGGGGCGCCGTGGTGGGAGTCCTGGGTGGAACACCCGGATCGCCAAGACCCGTTTTGGGAACCCCTGCGGCTGACCGATGCGCTCGACCGCGTCGACGTGCCGGTGCTGCTGTTCAGCGGCTGGCAGGACCTGTTCCTCGACCAGACCCTGACCCAGTTCGCGCACCTGCGCGGGCGGGACGTGACGACGGCTCTGACGGTCGGCCCGTGGACGCACACCGAGGTGATGACGAAGGGCGCCCCGCGAGTCCTCCGAGAGTCGCTGGCTTGGCTCGACGAACACCTTGGCGGCAAGCCGGCCCCCGCCCGAACCCGGGTGCGGGCCCACGTCGACGGCGACGACTGGCTCGAACTGGACACCTGGCCGCCCGCGATGCCCGAGCACGTGGCGTACCTGCACTCCGGGCACCGGCTCTCCGACGTCGCACCGGACGAGACCGCACCGGCGTCGACGTTCGTCTTCGACCCCGCCGACCCGACCCCGACCATCGGGGGCCGACTGCTCTCCCCGGAGGGCGGCTACCGCGACGACACGCCCTTGGCGACGCGCCCCGACGTCCTCGACTTCACCGGGGTTCCGCTCACCGCCGACCTGTACCTCGTCGGCACCCCTGTGGTCGAGCTGGCCCATTCCTGCGACAACCCGTACAACGACGTCTTCGTCCGACTGAGTCAGGTCGACGCGGACGGCCGGTCGACCAACGTGACCGACGGATTCATCAGGCAGACAACCGATTCCGGAGTCGTCAAGCTCACCCTCGACGCCGTGGCCCACAGGTTTCCGGCAGGATCCCGGCTACGGGTCATGGTCGCGGGCGGATCCCATCCGCGATTCGTACGCAATCTCGGCACCGACGAACCGCCGATCTCGGGAACGACGATCAGAACCCAGCGACACACCGTCCACCACGGCGCCGGCGGCGTGTCGCGGCTGGTGCTGCCTGCGGGACCACGGCCACCGTCAGCCCACTAACGCCCTGACCCGCTCGACGACCGCGGCCAAGACCGCGTCGTCGTGCACGGGATCACCCCAGCCCGTCGACACCGGCACGTCGACCCAACTCTTGCACCCCGCGTAGGACGGGTCCCGGCGTAGTCGCACCGGCTTGAGCAGCGGGCGCGCTTGGACCACCAGAACCGTCAGCCGATGCCTCGGCCGGAAGTCGAGCCGGTCCGACCGCACCGACTCCGCCGTCCAGATGTGGGTGTCGGCCAGTTCGTCGAGCCCGTCCGGCCGGTCGACGGCAACGGCGGCAACGACTTTCGCGCCCGCTCGGAGCACCACCTCGTCCTCGGTGCTGTCCGGTGCGGCCGCCTCGAGCAGATCGCGGTGCTCGGGTCGGACGCGCTCGGCGTGGCCGTGCGCAACCGTGGGGAAGAACACGAAGTCGCTCGCCGCGACGTCGAACCGCTTCTCGTGGATGCCGCCCTTGCGCAGCAGCACCGTCTGCCTGCCGTCGAGCATGGCGAGTACGGCCGCGCCCCACTCCTTGAGCGCAGGCGCGGTCACGTCGCGGCGAGCCGGGCGCGGACCTCGGGGCGGCGCAGCGGCGGCACCGTCTTCGGCGGCTGACGGCGCGGCGGCAACGCGTTGAGCAACCGCGTCGTCGTGGCGGTCACCTCGGCGACCGCGGCCTCGAAGGCCTCGGTGTTGGCCGCGGTGGGCCGCGTGACGCCGCTGACCTTGCGGACGTACTGACGTGATGCGGCCTCGATCTCCTCGGCCGTCGCCGACGGTTCGAGGCCGCGCAACTCGGTGATGTTCCGGCACATGCCGTCAACGATAGGACGACCGCTCGATACGGTGAAGCCATGCCGAGCCCCGAAGCCGAACCCGTCCTGCTGGTCGACACCACCGACCGGGTCCGCACGCTGACCCTGAATCGGCCGCAGGCCCGCAACGCCCTGTCCTTGGAACTGCGCACGCGGTTCTACGCGGCGCTGCACGAGGCGGAGGCCGACGACGCGGTCGACGTCGTCATCCTCACCGGTGCCGACCCCGTCTTCTGCGCGGGTCTTGACCTCAAGGAACTTGGCGACACCACCGAGCTTCCCGACATCTCGCCCAAGTGGCCCGCGATGAGCACCCCCGTCATCGGGGCGATCAACGGGGCGGCGGTCACCGGCGGCCTCGAGCTGGCGCTGTACTGCGACGTCCTGATCGCCTCGGAGAACGCGCGGTTCGCCGACACCCACGCCCGAGTCGGGCTGCTGCCGACGTGGGGCCTGAGCGTGCGGCTGCCGCAGAAGGTCGGCGTCGGGATGGCCCGCCGCATGAGCCTGACCGGTGACTACCTGTCCGCCGACGACGCGCTGCGGGCCGGCCTGGTCACCGAGGTCGTCGCCCACGACCAGCTCGTGCCGGCGGCGCGGGCGGTAGCGGCATCCATCGTCGGCAACAACCGGAAGGCCGTGCAGGCCCTGCTGGCGTCCTATCACCGCATCGACGAATCGCAGACCGGTGCGGGTCTGTGGATCGAGGCGGCGTCGGCCAGGCAGTGGATGGCGGTGGCGACCGGAGACGACATCGCCTCCAGTAGGGCCGAGGTGCTGGAGCGCGGCCGCACCCAGGTCCGCTGAGTGTCGCCGATCAGCCGTCGGACGCTGCTCACGGGTGGCGCCGTCGTCGCGGGCGGGGCCGCCGCCCTCACTGGCTACGAATTGCTCGCGCGGCCAGGCCGAACCGACGCCACCGCAGCAGGGGGTGACAAGCCGAACATCCTCGTCGTCGTGGTCGACCAGATGCGGGCACCCCAATGGTTCCCTGGCACTGGCGATCTCGACGCGCTCCTGCCCAACCTGAGCCGGCTGCGGCAGAGCAGCGTGTCCTTCGACGCGCACTACACCGCCTCCAACGCCTGCACGCCGTCGCGAGGAGTGCTCACCACCGGGCTCTACTCGCACCAAACCGGCTGCCTGTACACCGGCGACGGCCCCACCGAATCGAGCCTCGCGCCCCAATTCCCCACCTGGGGAACGATGCTGCGCAACCAGGGCTACCGGACGTGGTGGTGGGGCAAGTGGCATCTCGGGGCGGCCGCCGACACCACCCTCGACGGCCTGGACGCACACGGGTTCTCCGGCGGCACCTACCCCTCCCCCAACGGCGCACCCAATCAAGGCTTGCGTCGAGATCCCGGCATCACCGACCAGTTCGTCGAGTGGTTCGACGCGCACGCCGGCGAGGGCCCCTGGTGCACGACGGTCTCGCTGGTCAACCCGCACGACATCATGTGGTGGCCGAAGACGCCGCTGCCCGAGGACGTTCCGCGGGTCTTCTCTGCGAAGCCGCCAAACTTCGAGACGCCGGAGGACCTTGCGCGACGCGGCAAGCCACGACTGCAGGTCGACTACGTCGACTTCGTCGCGCCACTTCTGGCCGGCGCCCTTCCGTACGCCGGCCCCGACGTCGAGAGGCAGTGGGCCCGCGGCCTGGACGTCTACCTGTGGCTGCAGCAGCAGGTCGACCGCCAGATCGGCCGGGTGCTCGACACGTTGGCCTCCCGCCCCGACGTCGACCGCAACACCGTCGTCGTCTTCACCTCCGACCACGGCGAATACGGCGGCTCCCACGGCATGCGCGGCAAGGGCGCCGCCATCTACGAAGAGGGCATCCGGGTGCCGCTCTACGTTCGGGACCCCTCCGGTCGGCTAACACCGTCCCCCGGCGAGGTACGCACGCAGTTGACGTCCAGCGTGGACCTCGCGCCGCTGTTGCTGACGATCGGTGCCGGCGGAAACGGGTGGCGCGCCGATCCGCGCAACGCCCACCTGGCGAGTCGCGCGGACATCGCCGGGATCGCTGCGAACCCGGCCGCGCGCGGTCGGCCGTGGATCGCACACGTCACCGACGACATCGCCGTGGAGGAGATGGCCGCCATGATGACCGCGGCCGGTATGCCCGCCGCCCAGGCGCCCGGGAGGACATCCGGCGAAGTCCCCACCAACGCGCCAAGCCACATCGTCGCCGTCCGCACCCCGTCGGCGAAGTTCGGCGTCTACTCCCATTGGAAGCATGGTGGCACGACCGTCGACGCATCCCGCGAGGTCGAACGCGAGTTGTACGACTATTCGAACCCGGACGGTCTGCGAGAGGTCGAGAACCTGGCCGGGCGAAGCCCCTTGCAGCAGAAACTGCAGGGACTTCTCGACGGGGAAGTGCGCGCCGAGATCGAGGCGCCGCTGCCCGCGGCGCTGCACGAGGCCCAGGAACTCGGGCTGGCGAACATGCAGAAGGTGACCGCGGCGCGCGGAGGGTGACCGTCAGGCCGCGCCCGGCACCAGCCAGCGACCCGAGAATGCGCGCCACCCCACGAAGACCAGACGCAGCAGCATGAAGGTGGTCAAGCCCGACCAGATGCCGACCAAACCCCATCCGTAGATCAGCGACAGCCAGATCAACGGCAGGAAGCCGACGAGCGCACTGGCCAGGGTCGCGTTCCTCATGAACCTGGCGTCACCCGCGCCGAGCAACACCCCGTCGAGCGCGAACACCACCCCGGCGATCGGCAACTGCGCCACCAGGAACCACCACGGCACCCCGATGGCGTCCAGCACCGAGTCGTCGGAGGTGAACAGCCGGGGCAAGGCCGACGACCCCACCGCGAACACAGCGGCCAGCGCCGCCGCGGCGACCGTCGAGAAGATCGTCACCCGCCACGCGACCGACTTGGCATGCGCCAGCAGACCGGCCCCGAGCGCCGCCCCGACCAAGGACTGCGCCGCGATCGCCAGCGAATCCAGCACCAGCGCAAGGAAACTCCACAGCTGCAGGACCACCTGATGGGCGGCGACGGCCGCGGCGCCGAACCGGGCCGCCACCGCGGCGGCCGAGACGAAGCACGCCTGGAACGCCAACGTGCGCACCACCAGGTCGCGTCCCATCACCACCTGCGCCCGCAGCACCGCGAGGTCGAACCGCAGCGGTACCCCTTCGGCCAACAGCGCCCGGCAGAACAACAGCCCGGCCAGCCATTGGCCGGCCACGTTGGCCACCGCCGAACCGCTCAACCCCAGCCGGGGCATCCCCAGCCATCCGTACACCAACGTCGGGCACAGCACCGCGGACAGCGCGAAGCCCGCGACCACGTACCGCAGTGGCCGCGCGGTGTCCTGCACGCCGCGCATCCATCCGTTGCCTGCGAGGGAGATCAGGATCGCGGGCGCCCCGAAGATGGCGATCCGAACCCACGGCAACGCCATGTCGGCGATCTCGCCGCCGTCGGCGATCACCGCGAGGATCGGGACCGCGGCCGCCTGAACCACCGCGATGACGACCGTGCCGAGCGCCACCGCCAGCCAGGTGGCCTGCACTCCCTCACCGACGGCCGACTCGCGGTCACCGGCCCCGAAGAAGCGGGCGGCCCGCGCCGTCGTGCCGTAGGACAGGAACGTCAGCTGGGAGGACAGCAGGGACAGGATCAACCCGCCGATGGCCAGACCCGCCAGGGCGACCGCGCCGAGACGGCCCACCACGGCCAGGTCGAACAGAAGATAGAGAGGCTCCGCGGCGAGCACCCCGAGCGCGGGCAACGCCAAACCGGCGATGCGGCGCCCGGTGACCGGTTCAGCCAATGCGCCCGCTGAGGGCCTCAGCCAAGGGCATCGGTCAGCGCCTTCACCACGGACTCCACCGGACCGGTCGCGGAGTACCCGGCGGCGAGCCGGTGACCACCGCCGCCGAAACCACTCGCGATCGCAGCCAGGTCGACTTCGGACTTGGCGCGCATGGACACCGTCCACTTCTGTGGCTCGATCTCCTTGAACACCGCAGCGACCTCGGCTTGGGACGTCGTGCGCACGATGTCGACGACGCTCTCGACTTCCTCGAGCCCGGCCGCACGCCATTCCCGGTGTCCGACAACGGCATACACCAGGCCGCGACCGGCCGCGGCCTCGGGAATCAGCTGCGCCGATCCCAGTACCCGCGACAGCATCGGGAGCCAGGAGAACGGATGGGTGTCCAGCAGGCGACGACTGATCGAAGCATTGTCGACCCCAAGTTCCAGGAGCCGGGCGGCCAGCTCGTGCGCCCGCGCGCTCGCCCACCGAAACGATCCGGTGTCGGTCGTGAGACCGGCGTACAGACAATGGGCGACCCGCTCGTCGAGCGGCTTGCCCCACACGTCCAGAAGCTCGGCGACCAGCATGGTCGTCGAGTCGGCGGACGGGTCGACGTAGTTGGCCGTGCCGAACAGTTCGTTGGAGGCGTGGTGGTCGATCACCAACACCTCGCGGCCGGATTCGGCGAGCGCGCACAACCCACCGAGCCGATTCACGCTCGGAACGTCGACCGTGACCACGAGGTCGCTGTCGTCGCGCATCTCGCCGGGGTCGACGAGCAGATGCCCACCGGGCAGCGACTGCAGCGACTCGGGAAGGTTCGACGGCGTGGCGAAGCCGACCTCGACCCGCTTGCCCGACCGCTCCAGCACCAGCGCCAAGGCCAGACCGGCACCGATGGTGTCGGCGTCCGGGAAGACGTGGCACACCACGCTGACCGAATCCGCCGCGTCGAGCAGCTCTGCAGCTCCTCGCCCATCGACGCGCAACGATGACCGAGTTAGCTCAGTCTTCGGGTCGATCGTGGTCATAGGTGTCCTCAGGGTCGAGCACGTCGGTGTTGTCCTCGGGTCCCCCGCCTGCTTCCTCCGCCCCCGTCACACGGTACGGGTCCGGGTCGCCAGCCGGAGTGGCACCCTGCCGAATCCGCGCCACGTCGGCGTCCGCCTGCCGCGCACGCGCCAGCAGGTCCTCCATGTCGCGTGCCACGTCGGGCAGCTTGTCGAGGACGAACGTCAACGTCGGCGTGAATCGGACACCCGTGCCGGCCCCGACCTTGGAGCGCAGCACGCCCTTGGCACGTTCCAATGCCAGTGCCGCACCCTCGTAGTCCGGTTCGTCGGCGAGGGTGTCGCCGCGAACCGTGTAGAACACCGTCGCATCGTGGAGGTCGCCCGTGACCTTCGTGTCCGTGATGGTCACGAAGGCCAGGGGCGGATCCTTGATCTCGAACTCGATCACCGAGGCGACGATGGTGGCGATGCGCTTGGACAGCTTGCGCGCCCGGCCCTCGTCAACCACAGTTCTCCTCGCGCAAGCGCTCGTCGGCCATCTACGTGCGCGCCTTCTCGACGAGCTCGTACGCCTCGATGACGTCGCCTTCCTTGATGTCGTTGTACGTCACGGTCAGACCACACTCGTAACCGTCACGCACCTCGGTGACGTCGTCCTTCTCCCGCTTGAGCGAGGAGATGGTGACCGTCTCGGCCACCACGACGTTGTCGCGGATGAGGCGTGCCTTCGCGTTGCGGCGAATGAGGCCCGAGGTGACGAGGCAGCCGGCGATGTTGCCGACCTTCGACGACCGGAAGATCGCCCGGATCTCGGCGCGGCCGAGCTCCTTCTCCTCGTAGACCGGCTTGAGCATGCCCTTGAGCGCTGCCTGGATCTCGTCGATCGCCTGGTAGATCACCGAGTAGTACCGGATGTCGACGCCCTCGCGGTTGGCCAGCTCGGTGGCCTTGCCCTCCGCACGAACGTTGAAGCCGATGATGATCGCGTTCGACGCCGACGCCAGGTTGACGTTGGTCTCGGTGACGCCACCGACACCGCGGTCGATGACGCGCAGTTCGACTTCGTCGCCGATCTCGATGCCCAGCAAGGCCTCCTCCAGCGCCTCGACGGTGCCGGAGTTGTCGCCCTTCAGGATCAGGTTCAGCTGGCTGGTCTCCCGCAACGCTGCGTCGAGATCGTCGAGGCTGATGCGCTTGCGAGAGCGCGCGGCCAGCGCGTTGCGCTTGCGCGCACTGCGTCGATCGGCGATCTGACGAGCGATCCGGTCCTCGTCGACGACGAGCAGGTTGTCACCGGCGCCCGGCACCGACGTGAAACCGATGACCTGGACGGGCCGCGACGGGGTCGCCTCGATGACGTCCTCGCCGTGCTCGTCCACCATGCGCCGGACGCGGCCGTAGGCGTCGCCTGCGACGATCGAGTCGCCGACCCGCAGCGTGCCGCGCGCAATGAGCACGGTTGCCACGGGACCACGGCCCCGGTCGAGGTGCGCTTCGATCGCGACGCCCTGGGCCTCCATGTCGGGGTTCGCCCGCAGGTCCAGCGAGGCATCCGCCGTCAACAGCACCGCTTCCAGCAGCGCGTCGATGTTGGTGCCCTGCTTGGCCGAGATGTCGACGAACATGGTGTCGCCGCCGTACTCCTCCGCCACCAGGTTGTACTCGGTCAGCTGCGCCCGGATCTTGGCCGGGTCGGCGCCTTCCTTGTCGATCTTGTTGACCGCCACCACGATCGGCACGTCGGCCGCTTGCGCGTGGTTGATGGCTTCCACCGTCTGCGGCATGACGCCGTCGTCGGCGGCGACCACCAGGATGGCGATGTCGGTGGCCTTCGCACCACGGGCACGCATGGCGGTGAACGCCTCGTGGCCCGGCGTGTCGATGAAGGTGACCAGTCGCTCGTTGCCGTCCAGTTCGGTGAGGACCTGGTAGGCACCGATGTGCTGGGTGATTCCGCCGGCCTCGCCCTCGCGGACGGTGGCGTTGCGGATCGTGTCCAGCAGTCGCGTCTTGCCGTGGTCGACGTGACCCATGACGGTCACGACCGGCGGACGGAACTCGAGATCGTCCTCGTCGCCATCGTCCTCGCCATAGGTGAGGTCGAACGACGACAGCAGCTCGCGGTCCTCGTCCTCCGGGGACACGACCTGCACGACGTAGTTCATCTCGCCGCCGAGCAGCTCGAGGGTCTCGTCGCCTACCGACTGCGTAGCGGTGACCATTTCACCGAGGTTGAACAGCGCTTGGACCAGTGCGGCCGGGTTGGCGTTGATCTTGTCGGCGAAGTCCACCAGCGACGCGCCACGGGCCAACCGGATGGTCTCGCCGTTGCCGTGCGGCAACCGCACGCCGCCGACGACCGGCGCCTGCATGTTTTCGTATTCGGCGCGTTTTGCCCGCTTCGACTTACGGCCACGGCGAACCGCGCCACCGGGACGACCGAATGCACCGGCCGCGCCACCGCGCTGACCGGGACGGCCACCGCCGCCGCCACCGCCACCTGGGCGACCACGGAAACCACCGGCGGGTGCCCCACCGGGGGCACCGGCGCCACCGGCGCCGCCACCGCGGTAGTTACCGCCGCCACCTGCACCGGGAGGACCACCGGGACGACCGCCGCCAGCGCCGGGACCACGAGCACCCGGGCCGGGGCGAGGTCCGCCGGGACGACCGGCCGCACCTGGCCGTGCGCCGGGCGGGCGGGGAGGCATGTTGCCGGGGGTCGCACCCGGACGGGGTCCGCCACCTGGGCGCGGGGGGCCACCCGGACGAGGCGGGCCGGCTGCACCCTGGGGCGGGCGCGGCGCTGGCCGTTCGACGGGCACCTGGGTGGAGAACGGGTTGTTGCCGACGCGGGGTGCGCGGCCTGCGGGCTTGGGGGCCGGACCCGGCCGCGGACCCGGGGTGGGGCCTGCGGGGGTTGCAGGTGCGGTGGGCGCTTCCGGGGCGGCGGCTGCAGCGGGAGCTGCGGCCTCGGCCTGCGGCTGGGCCTGCGGTGCGACGACCTCGGGCACGACGACCGGGGGCGCCGGTGGTGCCGGCGGCGGCTCGGGTGCGGCCTGCGGTTTCGGCGCGGCGGGCCGTGGCCCTCCGGGCTTGGGTGCCGAGCTGGTGGAGCCACCGTTGGCCGACGCGTCGGCGGCGGGTGCCTTGGGTGCGGCGGGGGCCGCCTTGGGGGCGGCGGGCTTGGAGCCGCCACCCAATGCCTCACGGAGCCGTCGCGCGACGGGCGCTTCGACGGTCGAGGATGCTGATTTGACGAATTCGCCTTGCTCGCTCAGCCGGGCGAGAACTTCCTTGCTGGTGACACCGAGCTCTTTAGCCAACTCGTGCACGCGGGCCTTGCCTGCCACTACATCTCCTGTCTAGGAGGCGACAGCAGTGGGCCGCGCCTCGGGTTTAGCTATGACGCATGGTCATCGGAACTTCACGGTGTGCTCATGTTCTTGACTACCTGTTCTGTTGCCGGGCGGACCGAGTCTTCGTTTCTGGTGAAGAACTCGACCACCGCGGAGGTGTTCGGCGAACCGGTGATGCGCAACGCTCGAGCGAATGCTCGCCGCTTGATTGCCACCTGCAGACACTGCTCGTCGGAGTGCAGCCATGCACCCCGCCCAGGCAGATTACCCGCTGCGTCGACGGTGACGGCGGATTCACCGTCTCCATCGTCAACAGCGGCCACTCGAAGCAAATCGGCGGCCAGCTCACGCTTTCGGCATCCCACACACGTTCGCACTGGTCCTTCGGGACTTTTGTGCTGCCGCGCGCGGTGGGCCGAACTCTCGCGCTGGATCACGGTTCAGTCTACCGTCACGATCACCGCAGAAAGAAACGCGTGCCAACTACCCCTCGCGAGAGGCGCCGTGGGGCGCCTCTTTCTCGGGGGCGGGTGCGGGTGCTGGTTCCGCGTCACTGCGGATGTCGATGCGCCATCCGGTCAGTCGGGCGGCCAACCGGGCGTTCTGACCTTCCTTGCCGATCGCCAGCGACAGTTGGAAGTCGGGGACGACGACGCGGGCGGCTCTTGCGGCTTCGTCGATCACCGACACCGACACGACCTTGGCCGGTGACAGTGCGTTGGCGACGTATCGCGCCGGGTCCTCGTCGAAGTCGATGATGTCGATCTTCTCGCCGGACAACTCGCTCATCACGTTGCGCACCCGCTGCCCCATGGGCCCGATGCAGGCGCCCTTGGCGTTGAGGCCGGCGACCCGCGACCTGACCGCGATCTTGGACCGGTGGCCCGCCTCGCGGGCGACCGCGGCGATCTCCACGGAGTTGTCCGCGATCTCGGGCACTTCCAGCGAGAACAGCTTCCGCACCAGGTTCGGGTGGGTGCGCGACAGCTCGATCTTCGGTTCCCGCGCACCGCGAGTCACGCCGATGACGTAGCAGCGCACCCGATCGCCGTGCGTGTAGGACTCCCCCGGCACCTGTTCGGCGGGCCTGATGACTCCCTCGGAACCCTTCGCCTCGGTTCCGAGGCGCACGACGACGTTGCCGCGGGTGTTCTCCCTGGCGTCACGCTGCACCACGCCGCCGACGATGTCGCCTTCGCGCGCCGAGAACTCGCCGAACATCCGTTCGTTCTCGGCGTCGCGGAACCGCTGCAGCATCACCTGGCGCGCGGTGGTGGCCGCGACCCGGCCGAATCCCTCAGGGGTGTCGTCCCATTCGCTGACCAGGTTGCCGTCGTCGTCGGTCTCCCTCGCCATCACCTTGACGATGCCGCTCTTGCGGTCGATGTCGATGCGCGCGGCGGCTTCGTGCCCCTGGGTGTGCCGGTAGGCGGTCAGCAGCGCGGACTTGATGGTCTCGAGCAGTTCGTCGACCGGAATCCCCCGGTCCACTTCGATGGCATGCAGCGCACCCATGTCGATGTTCACTCTTCAACCTCCTCAACAGACACCCCGGCCAGCTCGAGCTCGAGCGGGTTCGGTGGTGAGAATTCCACCTGGACAACGGCATTGGCGACGTCGTCGATGGAAAGTTCGCGAATCTTGGGTTTGGCGCCACGGTTGGCGACGACGAGTCGCAGGACACCGTCACCCGGTTCCCCCAACCGCCCGACCACCTGAGAGCCGTCGGTCAACGTCACCTCGACCTTGCGCCCGTGGGCACGGCGAAAGTGTCGCTCGGTGGTCAACGGTCGGTCCACTCCGCGCGACGTGACTTCCAGCACGTAGGTGGCTTCGTCAGGTGTGATCTGGTCGAGCAGTTCGGAGGCCAACCGTGACAGCTCGCCGAGGGCGTCCAGGTTCAGTCCACCGTCACCATCGGCGATCACCACGATGCGTGGGGGGCGGGCGGCGGCCTCGACGACGACGTCGTCGACGTCGTATCCGGCGCGGCCGAACGCGCCTTCGAGCAGCTCGGTCACCTGCTCCGGGGACGGCAACCGCGCAGACCGTAGCGGATTCTCCGATGCCACGGTGAGCTCCTCGTCTTGAGTTGTATGGACGCGATCCCGCCAAGCGTTGCGCGGAACCGAGTGTCAAGGATACGCCAGCCGAGGGGCCACTCTTGGCAAACGTTCGGCGAGACGACCGCGGTCGAGCCCAGACGAGCCCGCGCGAGCGGGATGGCAGGATGTCGATGTGCCGAGCACCCTTCCCACCGTCAGCAGGCGGCGCGTGCTCGTCGGCGCCACGGCGTTGGCCCTGCTGGGGGGCACCGTGGCTACGGCCTGCGGATCGACCCCGCCCGTCAAGGACGTCGACGCCCTGATCGGTGCGCTGGAGCGAGCCCGCGACGACGGTCAGCTGGCGGGCAACGCCGCGGCAGCGGCTACACCCACGATCGCGGCGGCACTGTCGGCCGTTGCCGACCAGCGGGCTGCCCACGCTCGGGCCCTCACCGACGAGATCACCAGAATCTCCGGTGAGGCACCCACCACGTCGGCGTCGACCACTGCATCGTCGACGTCCACCACTCCGACGACGTCGGGTCCGCCCCCCAAGCCACCCACCGCCGCGGACGTGGTCGCCGCACTCAAGCAGTCCGCCGACGGCGCCAGCCTTTTGGCGACGCAGCAGTCGGGGTACCGGGCCGGACTGCTCGGCTCGATCGCCGCGGCGTGCACGGCCGCGGCCACGGTCGCCCTCGCCACGTCCGGGGTGACGTCATGACCTCCCCAGACCCCGCGCCGTCCCCGTCCCGCCCGTCGGACGCCGCCGACGCCGCACTGTTCGACGCGGTCACCGTCGAACACGGAGTCATCTACGGCTACGGCCTGGTGTCGGCGCATTCGACGCCTGACTCCAATCAGCTGGTGTCCAATTCCCTTGCGGGACACCGCGAACTGCGCGAAGAGGGGATTCACCGGCTCGCCGAGCGCAAGGTGACGCCCCCGATCCCGGCGCTCGGCTACCAGCTGCCGTTCGTCGTCGACGACCCCACGGGCGCGGCGAAGCTCGCCGTCCGGATGGAGGAGGACTCCGCGGTGGCGTGGCGCGCAGTGCTCGAGCAGGCCACCGCCGGCGACGACCGCGAACTGGCCGTCACCGCGCTGACCCGCGCCGCGGTGTCGGCCGCCAGGTGGCGAGCGGTTCTCGGCGTCGAGCCGACCACCGTCGCCTTCCCCGGCGGCAACGACTGACTAACCGGCCAACTTGCCGGCGATGGTCGCAGCCGCACCGTCGACGGCGATCTCCTCTACCTCGCCGCTGAACCGGTTTCGCAGCTCGACGACACCGTTGGCCCAGCCGCGTCCGACCACGACGAGCCACGGCACGCCGAGTAGTTCGGCGTCCTTGAACTTGACCCCCGGCGACATCTTGCGGTCGTCGAGAAGGGGTTCCAGCCCGAGCAGGTCGAGTTGCTGCGCGAGTTCCGTTGCCCCGGTGCGGGCGTCGTCGTCCTTGTTGGCGATGACGACGTGCACGTCGAAGGGCGACACCGACGAGGGCCAGCGCAAGCCGATGTCGTCGTGGCTCTGCTCGGCGATGACGGCGACCATTCGTGACACGCCGATGCCGTAGGAACCCATCGTCAGCCGCAACGGCTTGCCGTTCTCGCCGAGCACGTCGACGGTGAAGGCGTCGGCGTACTTGCGGCCGAGCTGGAAGATGTGGCCGATCTCGATACCGCGTGCCGAGACCAGCGGGCCCGCACCGTCCGGCGACGGATCGCCGTCACGCACCTCGGCGGCCTCGATGGTGCCGTCGGGCACGAAGTCCCGTCCCGCCACCAGGCCGACGACGTGCTTTCCGTCCTCGTCGGCTCCGGTGATCCAAGCGGTTCCGTCCACCACCCGCGGGTCGACCAGGAAGCGAACACCGTTGGCCAACAACGCCTTCGGACCGATGTACCCCTTGACCAGGAACGGGTACTTGGGAAAGTCCTCGGCTGGCAGCATGACGTACTCGGCCGGGTCGAGGGCCGCACCCAGTCTCTTGTCGTCGACCTCGCGGTCACCGGGCACGCCGATCGCCAACAGCTCCCACTCGCCGCCCGGCTGGCGCACCTTCAGCAACACGTTCTTGAGTGTGTCGGCGGCCACCACGGTGCGACCCGCGAACTCGGGCAGGTTGGCTCCGTTGGCCCAGTCGACCAGCGTCGCGATGGTCGGGGTGTTCTCCGTGTCGTGGACGACCGGCTCGGGCAGCCCATTGACGGGCAGCGACTCGGGCCGCTGGGTGATCACGGCCTCCACGTTGGCCGCGTACCCGGATTCCAGGCAGCGGACGTAGGTGTCCTCCCCGACCTCGCTCTCGGCGAGGAACTCCTCCGACGCGCTGCCGCCCATCGCGCCCGACACCGCCGATACGACGACGTACTTGACGCCCAGCCGCGCGAAGATTCGCTGGTAGGCCTCGCGGTGGGCGTGGTAGGCGGCCTTGAGGCCGTCGTCGTCGACGTCGAACGAGTAGGAGTCCTTCATCACGAACTCGCGCCCGCGCAGGATCCCGGCCCTCGGCCGCGCCTCGTCCCGGTACTTGGTCTGGATTTGGTAGAGCCGCAGCGGGAAGTCCTTGTAGGAGGAGTACTCCCCCTTCACGGTGAGGGCGAAGATCTCCTCGTGGGTGGGCCCGAGCAGGTAGTCGTTGCCGCGGCGGTCCTTGAGGCGGAAGAGGCCCGCGCCGTACTCGGTCCACCGATTCGTGGTCTCGTACGGTGCGCGCGGGAGCAGGGCCGGTAGCAGGATCTCTTGTCCGCCAATGGCATTCATCTCCTCGCGGATGACCTGCTCGATCTTCCGGAACACGCGCAGCCCGAGGGGCAGCCAGCTGTACAACCCCGGTCCGATCGGCCGGATGTAACCGGCTCTGATGAGCAGCTTGTGGCTGGGCACCTCGGCGTCGGCGGGGTCGTCGCGCAGCGTGCGTAGGAACAGTTCGGACATGCGGGTGATCACAGCCGACAACCTTATCTACCCGCGCGGCTAGTCCCGACCCTGCCACGTGCATATGCACACCTCGTTGCCCTCGGCGTCGGCCAGCACCCAGAACGCGGGGGCGGCGGCGTCGGACTTCAACGTGCCGCCCGCCGCCAGCGCCGCGTCGACGCGGGGCCGGGCCAGTTCGGGCGGAACGTCGACGTCGAGGTGGATTCGGTTGCGTTGGGGACGGGGTGCGTCCATCTGCTGGAACCAAATGGTGGGTCCGCGGCGGAGCGGGTCCTGGAGGCCACCGTCGGGCAGATCCGGCGGGCCTGGCTCGTCGACGTAGCCGGTCACCGCCTGCCAGAACGGCCTGATCAGGGCGATGTCGAGAGCGTCGACCGCGATCTCGAAGGTCTGCGGCGCCACGTCGTCGTCGCCCGGCTGCGCGCGCAGCCCGCGGTCGGAAAGCGCCTCGGTCACGCGCGCGACCAGCTCGAGGTCGGGCTCGGTCACCGAGCCGGCGTCGATGGTGTGCATCCGCAGGACGACCCGGTCGGCGTGGAGGTCGACGGTGAGGTGCCCGTCGACACCGTCGGTCGAGATCGCCACCGCGGCGGCCTCGGCTGCGGCGGCCAAGGTGGGCACCCGCACGTGGGTCACGGCGACGCCGAGGATGAGCCGCCAGCCCAGCGGGTCGACCACGTCGGAGATGCGTTGGCGGGTGAGCGGCTCGGTCATGGGGCCACGCTAACGCGACCCCCCGACAGCCCGCCCGCTACAGCTCGCCCGCCTCCACGGCTTCCTTCGTGTGCTGGGCACGGGCGATGTCGCGGGCGGAGAAGCCGATCCAGAACGCGGCGACGCCGACCAGGATCGAGATGCCCGCCACCCACAGCAGGGAGTAGGTGTAGCCGGCTCCGAGCGCGTCGAGTTGGGTGGGCGTCATGTTCTTGACGGGGCCGGTGGTGCCCCCGAGGTACAGCGTCCGGGAGGTTTGCACCGCCATGATGGCGACCAGCACCAGCGGTCCGCCGAGGTTCTGCACCATCAGCGTGATCGCCGACACGGGACCGATCTCGCGCGGCCCGACCCCCGCGACCGCGCACAGCGGCAGGATTACCGAGATGATGCCGATGCCGAAGCCGCCGAGAACAATCGGGATGAACAGGTTCGGGAAGTACGGGATGCTGCGGTCCAACGTGGAGCCGTAGAGCATGGCCGCGAGTACGTAGATTCCGCCGCCGATGATCAGCCAGCGCGGCGCGATCCTGGGCGCCAGCTTGGTGGCCAATACGTTGCCGACGCCGACCGCGACGGCGAACGGCAGGAAGCACACGCCGGCCCGCAGCGCGGAGTAGCCGAGCACGTCCTGCGCGAGCAGGCCGACCATCACCGTGACGGTGAGCAGCACGCCGCCGCCGAGGAACCACGCGGTGAACGTCATCACCCGATTGCGGTCGTTGAAGACCGAGAACGGCACCAGCGGATTCTCGGCGGTGCGCTCGGCGAAGAGGAAGGACACGAAGAAGACGATCGACGCGACGGCCGCGCCGATCACCCACGGGTCCACCCAGCCGCGCGGTGGTCCCTGGGTGAACACCAACACCGCCGACGTACAGCCCAGCGTGGCCAGCAGGGCGCCGGTGATGTCCAGCTTGAGCCGCTCGTGATGCGTCTCGCCGATCCGCAGCCACGCGATGACGATGATGACGATGCCGATCGGGACGTTCATCAGGAACGCCAGCCGCCACGAGATGACCGTCAGCAGCCCGCCGAGCACCAGCCCCATCACCGACCCGATGGCCTGCATGCCCGCCGAGACGGCCATGGCCTGGTTGCGCGCGTGTCCGACGGCGTAGGTCGTGGCGATGAGCGCAAGGCCGGTCGGCGCCGCGACGGCCGCTCCGATGCCCTGCAGGGCGCGCGCGGCGATGAGCGTGAACTCGTCGCCCGCCAGGCCGCAGATCAGCGAGGCGATGGTGAAGACCCCGACGCCGGAGAGGAAGGCGCGCTTCTGCCCGATCGCGTCGCCCACCCGACCGCCGAGCAGCAGCAACCCGCCGAACGCCAGCACGTAGGCGGTGATCACCCAACTCTTGCCAGCGTCGGACAGGTCGAGATCGGCCTGCATGCGTGGCAAGGCGACGATGACGATCGTGCCGTCGAGGGTCGACATGAGCTGCATGCCCGTGATGGCGACGATCGCGATTCCGAGCACCGACGACGACAAGGGCGCGGTCGAATTCTCCGTCGAACCTGAGGTACCACCCGCGGCAGACATTGCCGACACCCTACCCAGAGGGGCCGATCGTGAAACCGATGTCGGCGGTGGCCGCGTTGGCGCGCTGTGCGGTCAGTTCGTCGAGGCGGCCGCGCAACGCGTCGGTCACCAACTGCCAGGCGTCGGATCCCAGCACCAGCCGGCGCGGCGGATCGGCCGAGTCGCCCGCCCGGATCATGGCCGCCACCGTCTTCTCCTGGCTGTCGACCATGTCGTCGATCGTCGGCGCCGGCGTATCCGCCGGGCCACCTCGGTACGGCGCGCTTACCGGTATCCGCGTCGCGGCGTCGAAGAAGCCGGTGCGGACGACGCCCGGCTCGACCAGCGTGGTCCGGATGCCGAACGGCTCCACCTCCTGGGCCAGCGCCTCGTAGAAGCCCTCGATGCCCCACTTGGTGACGTGATAGAGCGAGAAGGCGGGAAAGGCGATGATCGCGCCCATGCTCGACATCTGCATCAACAGGCCGCCGCCCTGGGAGCGCAGGTGCGGTACGGCCGCCTTGGCGAGGTGGATCGATCCGGTGAGGTTGGTGGCGATCATCGAGTCGATCTGCGCGTCGGTGAGGTCTTCGGCGACGCCGAACACTCCGTAGCCCGCGTTGGCGACCACGACGTCGACCCGGGCGTGGGACGCGAATACCTCGTCGGTGACGGCGCGGACGGCGGCGGGGTCGGTCACGTCGAGCGCCCGCACCCAGAACGCGTCGCCGTAGCGGTCGGCGAGGTCGGCGACGTGGTCGGTGTCGCGGACCGTCGCGGCGACGTGATCCCCACGGGCCAGCAGTTGTTCGGCCAGTTCGCGTCCCATGCCGCGTGATGCTCCGACGATGAACCAGGTCTTGGGCATGTGTCTTTCTCCTCTTTGTCGCGTTGCGCTGTCGGTCGTGTCAACCATCGAAGCGCCGTCGGCAATCCATAACGTGCATGACGGTTTCCGATGGCTGCCATACGGCTCACGCATGGCTAGGCTGACGCCATGGACGACATGACCCTGGCGCGGCTGCGCGTGGTCCGTGAGGTGGCGACGCTCGGGTCGTTCACCGCGGCCGCCCGGTCACTGGGCTATTCGCAGCCCGCCATCTCGCGCCAGGTCGCCGCGATGGAGGCCGCCGCCGGCGTGCCGTTGTTCGTGCGAAACGCGCGCGGCGTCAGTCCCAGTGCCGCCGGGGCGGCGGTCGTCGCCCGCGCCGGCCGCATCCTGGCCGACGTCGACGCGCTGCGGCGCGATCTCGACGGGCTGGGCGACCGGCTCGCGGGTCGCGTGCGATTGGGCGTGTTCCCGGCGGCCGCCGCGGTTCTCGCGCCGCGCGCCATCGCCCGACTGGCAGGCGAACACCCCGGCCTGGAGGTGCGACTGACCGAGGCGTCGACCCCGGCACTGCTTCGCGAGGTGCGCGCCGGACGGGTGACGGTCGCCGTCATCGGGTCGGGAACGGGCCTCGAGGACTACGACCTCACCGGGTTGGCAGTCCGCCAGGTGTTCGCGGGTGACCTCTGCGTCGCGGTTCCCGTTGGGCATCGGCTCGGCTCGGCGGCGACGGTGCCGGTCCGCGCGCTGGAGGGCGCACCCTGGGTGGTCGGCGACGGGCACGCCGGTGACCCGCAGTTCGGGGCCTGGCCGACGCTGACCGATCCGGTGGTCGCGCTGCGGACCAAGGGCTGGCAGGCCCGGCTGGGGATGGTGGCCGCCGGGCTCGGCATCTGCCTGCTACCCGAGCTGGCCGCTCCGTCGGTGCCCGAAGGCGTGACGACCGTCCGCGTCGAGGACCCGAGCTGGCTGGGCCGCGTCACCCTCGCGGTCACGAGGCCCGAACCGGGTGACGCCGCGCGTGCTGCGGTGGCGGCGTTGGTCGTCGCCGGTGACGGCATCCGCCCCGAACCGGCGCGGTCGGCCTAGATCTCGCCGGCGTCGATCGCTTCCTTGACTTCCTGAGCCTGGGCGACCTGCTGCGCGGTGTAGCCGATGAAGAGCGCCACGACGCCGACGATGATGGCCACGGCGGCGACCCACAGCAGACCGTAGGTATAGCCCTGGTCGAGGGCGTGCATCTGGGCGTCGTTCATGTTCTTGACGGGTCCGGTGGTGCCACCGAGGTACAGCGTCCGCGACGTGATGACCGCCTGGATGACGGCCAGCACCACGGGGCCGCCGAGGCTTTGCAGCATCAGCGCGATGGCCGAGACCGGACCGATCTCGTCGATCGCGACGCCGGCGATGGCCGACACCGTGAGCGGCACGACGATCATGCCGATGCCGAAGCCGCCGACCGTGATCGGGATGACGAGGTTCGGGAAGTACGGGATGTCGCCGTTGAGCGTTGACCCGTAGAGCATGGCCGCGAGGACGAAGACGCCACCGATGATCACCAGGACGCGCGGCGGCAGGATCGACACCAGGTAGGACGACAGGCCAAGGCCGATGCCGAGTGCGATGACGAACGGGATGAAGCCGATGCCGGCGCGAAGGGCGCTGTAGCCCATGATGTCCTGCACGTACAGGCCGATCAGCACGGTCAGCGTGAACATGATGCCGCCGCCGAGGAATACCGCGGCGAACGTGGCGACCCGGTTGCGGTCGCGGAAGAGACTGAATGGGACGACGGGGTTGACCGCGGTGCGCTCGACGAAGAGGAAGGCGCCGAACAGGACGAACGCCGCCAGACACGAACCCAGCGTCAGCGGCGCGGACCACCCCTTCTCCGGGCCCATCGAGAAACCGAACACCGCCGCGGTGCACGCCAGCGTCGCCAGGATGGCGCCCGTGGCGTCGAGCTTCATCCGTTCGCGGTGCGTTTCGCTCAAGGTTCGGCGGGCCAGGTAGATCATCAGCAGACCGACCGGGACGTTCACCAGGAATGCCCAGCGCCAGGAGAATTCGGTCAGCGCGCCGCCGACGACGAGCCCCATCACCGAGCCGACGCCGGTCATGGCGGCGAACACCGCCGTTGCGGTGTTGCGGGCCGGGCCCTTCGGGAACGTGGTCGCGATCAGGGCAAGGCCGGTGGGCGACGCGATGGCTGCGCCGACGCCTTGGGCGAGTCTGGCGATGACCAGGGTGGTCTCGTCCCACGCCACGCCGCAGAGGATGGAGGCGATGGTGAACAGCGCGACACCGACGATGAAGGTGCGTTTGCGGCCGATGGTGTCGCCGAGTCGCCCGCCGAGCAGCATCAAGCCACCGAAGGTCAGCACGTAGGCGGTGATGACCCAGCTACGCCCGGCGTCGGACAGGTTCAGCTCGTCCTGGATCTTGGGGAGCGCGACGATCGCGACGGTGCTGTCCATCGTGGCCAGCAGCTGCATGCCACCGATGGCGATGACCGCGGCGATGAAACGGCGCGACGGGAGCCATTCGGGATACCAGCTGCTCTTGACGATCTGCGTCGGCGTGATCGGTATGGGCAGAGCTCGTTCGGCATCTCCCGCATCACGCTCGGCGGCGGCGCGGGCTGCGTCGTTGGGAGCCGTCATATCGGGTTACCTTACAGTAATCTTAAGAACCCTTTAAGTGGCGAAGCCCGCGACAGCCCCGATCACGATGATTGCGGGAGGTCGAATACCGTCCGCGCGGATGTGTTCCGGCGCGTCGGCCAGCGTGGTGCGCAGGGTTCGCTGGGCGGCCGTGGTGCCGTGCTGAACCACCAGAACCGGCGTCTCCGCTGGTCGGCCGCCTTCCAGCAGAACCTTCGCGAAGAGTTCGATCCGCTCGACGGCCATCAGCAGCACGATTGTGCCGGACAGCGCGGCCAGCGCATCCCAATTCACTAACGATTCGGGGTGCCCCGGCGCAAGGTGGCCGCTGACCACCACGAACTCGTGGGTGACCCCGCGGTGGGTGACGGGAACGCCCGCCGCCGCAGGGACCGCTATGGCACTTGTCACACCGGGCACCACGGTGACCGGAATGCCGGCCTCGACACAGGCCAGCAGCTCCTCGTGACCGCGCGCGAAGACGTACGGATCGCCGCCCTTGAGCCGCACGACGAACTTGCCCGCCTTGGCGCGGTCGATCAGGACGGCGTTGATCGCGTCCTGGGCCATGTAGCGGCCGTAGGGAATCTTCGCGGCGTCGATGACCTCGACGTGCGGCGCCAATTCGGCGATCAGTTCCTGGGGTGCCAGGCGGTCGGCGACCACGACGTCGGCCTGGGCGAGCATCCTGCGCCCGCGCACCGTGATGAGTTCGGGGTCGCCGGGTCCACCGCCGACGAGGGCGACGCCGGCGTATTGCGTGCCGGGCGAGCCGACCTCGGCGGAGGACGCGATCACACCCGTCTGCAAGGCCTCGTGGATGGCGGACCGGATGGCCGCGGAGCGGCGGTGTTCGCCGCTGGCCAGGACACCGACGCTCAGGCCGTCGTATTCGAACGACGCCGGCGTCACCGCGGTGCCGTCGCGGGCGACGTCGGCCCGGACGCAGAAGATGCGGAGCCGTTCGGCCTCGGCGACGATCGCCGCGTTCACCGCGGGGTCGTCGGTCGCGGCGAGTGCGTACCAGGCACCCTCGAGGTCACCGGGTTGGAAGTCGCGCAGCACGAGGGTGATTCCGTCGAACGCCTCGACCGCGGGCGTCGCCGCACGGGCGATGACGTGCACGTCGGCGCCGTTGGCCAGCAGCAGCGGGATCCGCCGTTGCGCGACGCTTCCGCCACCGACGACGACGACCCGCTTGCCGTTCAGGCGCAGGCCGACGAGGTAGGCGTTCTCAGTCAATTCCTCGCTCCTCGCGTGCGCACCACCCGGCGAGCTTAGAGGTTGCGGCCACTTCCGCTGATACGCGACTCCGCCGCAGCGACGAACCGGGTGGCCGCCAGCGGGTGCGCCGCCGCATGTGCGTGGAGGTAGGCGGCGTGGACCCCGCCGGTGACTGCGCCGTCTGTGACCGAGGCGCCCGTGCCGTCGCGGAAACCCCAGGCGGGTTCGTATTGTCCGGCGAACGTGACGGCGGTGCGGTGGAATTCGTGTCCGACCACCCGGGCGCCGGCCAGATGCACGGACGAGTCCCCTAGTGCGACCGCGTCGCGGTAGCCCAGGGTTAGTCGCTCGGTGAACCGGGCGCTGCCGGGCACCACGCCACACATCGGGTGCCCGTCGAGGTCGTCGACCAGGTAGGTCAGGCCTGCGCATTCCGCGTGGATCGGCGCACCGCGGCTCGCGAGGTCCCTGATCTGCCGCCGGACCACCTCGTTGTCGGAGAGCTCCGCGGTGAACTGTTCGGGGAAGCCGCCGGGGATCACCAGCGCGTCGGTGTCGTGCGGCAGCGGATCGGTCAAGGGGTCGAACGCGACGACGTCCGCGCCTGCGGCGGCGAGCAACTCGGCGTGCTCGGGGTAGCCGAAGGTGAACGCGCGCCCCGCGGCCAGCGCCACGGTGACGCGACCGGCGCAGGGTTCGGCGATCGTCGGCGTCCACGGCTCGGCGGCGACGTGGGACCGGGCAACGGCGGCCACCGCGGCGAGGTCGACGTGCTTGGCCACCAGGGTGGTCATCGCCTCGACGGCGGCGACGGCGTGCCTGCCGTGTTCGGTGGCGGTCACCAGGCCGAGATGCCGTGACGGCACGGCCAATGCGTCGGCCCGCGGGATGGCCCCGAACACCGGAACCCCGGCCTGCTCGCAGCCCTGTCGCAGAACCGCCTCGTGCCGGGGCGAGCCGACCCGGTTGAGGATGACGCCGGCGAGGTGGACCGAGCTGTCGAACGTCGAGAACCCGTGTACCACCGCACCGATGCTGTGACTCTGCCCGCGCGCGTCGACCAGCAGGATCACCGGCGCGCCGAGCAGACCGGCGACCTGGGCGGTCGACCCGCGGGCGAGCCCGGTGGCGTTGGGGTCGATGCGGCCGTCGAACAGCCCCATCACGCCCTCCACCACCGCGAGGTCGGCGTCGTCGCTGCCGTGGCGGAAGAGCGGGCCGATCAGGTCCTCGCCGACCAGGACGGGATCGAGGTTGCGCCCCGGCCGACCGGAGGCGAGTGCGTGGTAGCCGGGGTCGATGAAGTCGGGACCGACCTTGAACGGTGCGACGGTGCGGCCTGCCCTGCGGAACGCGCCCATCAGCCCGGTTGCCACGGTGGTCTTGCCGCTGCCCGAGGACGGTGCGGCGATGACGACGGCCGGTGTGCTCACCACTCGATACCGCGCTGACCCTTGCGCCCGGCGTCCATGGGGTGCTTGACCTTCGTCATCTCGGTCACCAGGTCGGCGGCGTCCAGCAGTCGCTGCGGGGCGTCGCGGCCGGTGATGACGACGTGTTGCCTGCCGGGCCGGTTGACGAGGACCTCGACCACTTCATCGGTGTCGACCCACCCCCACTTCAGTGGGTAGGTGAACTCGTCGAGCACGTAGAAGTCGTGGCGCTCGTCGGCCAAGCGGCGCGCAATCTCGGCCCAGCCGTCGGCCGCCGCGGTGGCGTGGTCCACCTCCGACCCGGGCTTCCTGGACCACGACCATCCCGAGCCCATCTTGTGCCACTCCACCGGGCCGCCGGCGCCGTGCTCCTCGTGCAGGCGGCCGAGTTCACGAAATGCGGACTCCTCGCCCACCTTCCACTTCGCGCTCTTGACGAACTGGAAGACGCCGATGTCGAAGCCCTGGTTCCACGCGCGCAGCGCCATCCCGAACGCCGCGGTGGACTTGCCCTTGCCGGGGCCGGTGTGGACGGCCAACAACGGGGCGTTGCGACGAACCCTCGTCGTCAGACCGTCGGCCGGGACGGCGACTGGTTGACCCTGTGGCATGGAACATCTCCTCCGTGACGAATCAGGCGGCGCGATCGCCGGAATGCGATCGGACCAACCGGGTCAGACCGTCCGCGCGCAGCTCGGCAAGCCGAACCGTGGGCGCTTCAAGCTGGGCGGCCAGCACTTGGGCCAAATCCAAACGGACATAGGAGGTTTCGCA
The DNA here is from genome assembly GCF_001426545.1 of Mycobacterium sp. Root135. GTDB lineage: Bacteria > Actinomycetota > Actinomycetes > Mycobacteriales > Mycobacteriaceae > Mycobacterium. Next base: position 1,083,341 of record NZ_LMEZ01000001.1, read on the forward strand.
GTCGACCACCACGGCCGCCGCGCCCTCCGCCAGCAGCATCGCCGCCGCGGTGCGGGCTCGTCCGAGCGGGTCGGGTCCGCCGGTCGCCCTGCCGTCGGTCAGGACCACCACCAGACTGCGGCGCGCGCGGTCGCGCGCCTTCTCCCTGACCACCACGTCCTTGGCCGCGAGCAACCCCTGGGCCAGTGGCGTCTTGCCGCCGGTGTCGAAGCGGGCCAAACGCCTGCCCGCGATGTGGACCGACGTGGTCGGCGGAAGCAACACCTGCGCCTCGGCGCCGCGGAAGGTGATGACGGCGACCTTGTCGCGGCGCTGATAGGCGTCGCGAAGCAGCGACATGGTCGCGCCGCCGACGGCCGAAAGCCGGTCCCGCGCCGCCATCGACCCCGACGCGTCGACGAGGAAGATCACCAGGTTGCCTTCCCTGCCCTCGCGGATCGAACGGCGCAGATCGGCGGGGCCAAGCCGTGGCCGGCCCGGTCGGGTTTGACGTTCGGCGGCGGCCAGCAGGGTGCCGAAGACGTGCAGCCCGTGACCGGCCTGTGGATCGTCGGTCGCGGCGATCGGTGTGCCGGTGCGGTTGCGGGCGCGGGATCGACGGCCGGGAGCACCCTCGCCGACTCCGGGCACCACCAGTGCCTTCGCCCGGAACGTGGCCGCGGGCGCGTCGTTGGGTCGGGGCGTGGAGGACGGCGAATTGCGCTGCTTCGCAGAGCCACTCGACGCCTCGGCTTCGGAGGACTCCGGCGCCTCTCCCCCGCCGCCACCCGGCGGGTCGGGCTCGGGCTCGGGCTCGTGGTCCGCTCCGGACTGGGGGTCCGGCGCGGGCTCGTCGGCGGCCTCGCCGGCCTGGCTCATCGCCTCGTCGAGCCGGTCTTGATCCAGCCCCGGGTCGTCGAACGGGTCGCGGCGGCGGCGGTGCGGCAGCGCGAGTTCGGCGGCGACGCGGACGTCCTGCTCCTCGACGCGCGACACGATTTCCCCCGTCGCTTCGCTCGCCCAGGCCCCACGCCACGCGGCATGCGCCACCGCAGTCCGCGCCACCACCAGGTCAGCGCGCATCCCGTCCACGTCGAACGACGCGCACAGCGCTGCGATGCGACGTAACTCGTTGTCCGGCAACACGATCGAGGACACCATCGCCCGGGCAAGGGCGATGCGACGGGCCAGGTCGACGTCGCCGTCAGCGTATCGGGCGGCGAAACCGTCGGGATCGGCTTCGAAGTCCATGCGACGACGGATCACCTCGACCCTGGTGTCCACGTCGCGGGACGCGCGGACGTCGACGGTCAGGCCAAATCGGTCCAGCAGCTGAGGCCGCAGCTCACCCTCTTCTGGGTTCATGGTGCCGACGAGCATGAACTTCGCCTCGTGGCTGTGCGAGACGCCGTCACGCTCGACGTGCACCCGGCCCATCGCCGCGGCGTCGAGCAGCACGTCGACCAGATGGTCGTGCAACAGGTTGACCTCGTCGACGTACAGCACGCCGCCGTGCGCCCGCGCCAGCAGGCCGGGCGAGAACGCGTGCTCGCCGTCGCGGAGCACGCGCTGAAGGTCCAGCGATCCGACGACCCTGTCCTCCGTGGCGCCGATCGGCAGCTCGACGAGACGAGCTCCCTCGTCGACGTCGGCGAGCACGGATGCCAACGCCCGCACCGCAGTCGACTTGGCCGTCCCCTTCTCCCCGCGGATCAGCACGCCGCCGATCTCGGGCCGCACCGCGCACAGAATGAGCGCCAGCCTTAGCTGGTCCTGGCCGACGAGTGCGGAGAAGGGATATGGCGTCGGAAGTGAAGTCGTCATCGCCTCTCAGCTTGCCCCATGAAGACCGCTGCGCCGCAACATGGGGAGGTGCGGAATCCCGTCGTCGAGGTACTCGTCGCCGTCGGGGACGAAGCCGTGCTTGGCGTACATGTCCACGAGGTAGGTCTGGGCGTCGATGCGGCAGGGGTCGTCGCCGACCTCGGCGAGTGCGGCCTGCATGAGCCGGCTGGTGTGGCCGTGGCCTCGATCGCTTCGCCTGGTACACACCCGACCGATCCGAAAGACCTTCTCCCCGCCGGGATGTTCCTCCATCAACCGCAGGGTGGAGACCACCTTGCCGTCGGCACCCTCGAGCCAGAAGTGTCGCGTCTCGGCAAGCAGGTCGCGTCCGTCCAGCTCGGGATACGGCGTGGCCTGCTCGACGACGAACACCTCGACCCGAAGCTTCAGCAGTTCGTAGAGCGTCGCGGCGTCCAGGTCCTTCGCCCAGCTACGGCGCGGCGAGATGGTCACGGCGCCACCGTCATACGGGAACCGCGGGCACGTCCGTGGCCTTGTGGTCGAGCTTGAGCACCTTGGTGCCCCAGTCCCAGACTTCGCCAAAGAGCTTGGGCTCGCCGGACAACTGGGTGCCGAACGACGGCACCATTTCCTTGATCTTGGGCTGCCACGACGGGAACCGGTCGGGGAAGCAGCGTTCCAGGACGTCGAACATCGCCGGAACGGCCGTCGACGCGCCAGGCGACGCACCGAGCAGCCCGGCGATGCTGCCGTCGGCCGCCGAGAGCACCGTGGTACCGAACTCCAGCACGCCACCGGCGCCCTTCTTCCGGATCACCTGGACGCGCTGTCCCGCGATGTCGAGCTCCCAATCGGAATCGATTGCACCGGGCGCGAATTCACGAAGCGCGTCGACGCGGTCGGCTTCGCTGAGCGCCAGCTGACCCACCAGGTACTTGACCAGGCTCATCTCGGTGAGGCCGACGCCGAGCATCGAGCCGAGGTTGTTGGGCTTGACCGAGAAGGGCAGATCGGTGACCTTGCCCTGCTTGAGGAACTTGGGCGACCACCCGGCGAACGGGCCGAACAACAGGTACGACCGGCCGTTGATGATGCGGGTGTCCAAGTGCGGCACGGACATCGGCGGAGCGCCCAGCGGCGGGGCTCCGTAGACCTTGGCCTGGTGCTGGGCGGCTAACTCGTGGTTCCCGGTACGCAGCCACTGGCCGCCGACCGGGAAGCCGCCGAAGCCCTTGGCCTCCTCGATACCCGACTTCTGCAGCAGCGGGAGGGCGCCGCCACCGGCGCCGACGAACACGAACTTGGCGTTGATCTTGCGCTTTTGGTGGGTGCGCCGGTTGGTGACCTTGAGCGTCCAGCTGCCGTCGGATTCCTTGGCGAGGTCACGCACCTCGTGGCCGAACAGGGTAGTCATGCCGCCTTCGACGGCGTAGCCGATGAGCTGCCGCGTCAGGGAACCGAAGTTGACGTCGGTGCCGTCCTGGGTCCAGTTCAGCGCGACGGGCTCGGAGAAGTCCCGCTTGGCGGCCATCAGGGGCAGGCGACGCGCGAACTCGTCGCGGGAGTCGATGTACTCCATCGTCGCGAACAGCGGGTTGGCCACCAGCGTCTCGCGGCGGCGCTTGAGGTACTCGAGATGCTTGGCGCCGTGCACGAAGCTGACGTGCGGGATGGGGTTGAGGAAGCTGCGGACGTCCGGGATGACGCCGTTCTCCACCGCGTGGGCCCAGAACTGGCGCGACACCTGGAATTGCTCGTTGACGGTGACGGCCTTGGCGATCTCGACCGTGCCGTCGGCGCGCTGCGGGGTGTAGTTCAACTCACACAACGCGGAGTGCCCCGTACCGGCGTTGTTCCACGGATCGCTGCTCTCGGCGGCGGCACCGTCGAGCCGCTCCACGAGCGTGATGGACCACTCGGGCTCCATGAGCTTGAGCAGAGTGGCGAGCGTGGCACTCATGATGCCCGCCCCCACCAGCACGACGTCGGTCTTGGCTACCTCAGACACGTGATCCTGGACCCTTCGTGGTCGCGAACTCCGCTCGTCACGGCTTTCAATTTCTTCAGGTTATCCCCTGCACGTCGGGCGCATTCCGTCGGCCGACACCCCTGCCGCCCCGCCGTGGCAGGTCGACCGCCGCCTAGAGTTGACGTCGTGACACCGAGGGAACCCGGCGAGGAGCCCGTGTGGGAGCCCGACGTACTTCCCGGGTACTGGCAGCAAACCCTGTCGCTCGGCCCCGATCCGGACGGCGAGGGTCAGTTGTTCGCGACCCTGGTCCGGCGCGGCGAGGCCGGCGGCGGCCCGCATGCGGTGTTGGCTCTGCACGGGTACACCGACTACTTCTTCAACACCGAACTGGCCGACCACTTCGGAGATCGCGGTTTCCGGTTCTACGCGTTGGATCTGCACAAGTGCGGCCGTTCGCGCCGGGAGGGGCAGACGCCGCACTTCACCACCGACCTGGCCCGCTACGACGGTGAACTGGATCGCGCGCTGGAGCTGATCGCTCGCGACACCGTCGACTCCCCCGCCGAACCGCCTCGGGTCTGCGTCTACGGGCACTCGGCCGGCGGGCTGATCGCCACCCTGTGGCTGGACCGGCTCCGGCAGCGCGGGCAGGCGGCGCACATCGGCGGGCTGGTGCTCAACAGCCCGTTCTTCGACCTGCACGGGCCGGCGATCCTGCGCACCGCTCCGACGTCGGCGGCGCTGATCGCGCTGGCCCGGCTCCGCAAGCGGCAGGTGATCCGCAAGCCGACCCCCGGCGGCTACGGCACCACGCTGCATCGCGACTACGCAGGCGAATTCGACTACGACCTCGACCTGAAGCCGCTCGGCGGGTTCCCCGTCACGTTCGGCTGGATCAACGCGATCCGGCGTGGTCAGGCCAAGCTGCACCGCGGCCTCGACGTCGGAGTGCCCAATCTGCTGCTGCGGTCGGACCATTCCGTCGCCGAAGCCCCCCATCCGGAGGCGATCCAGCGCGGGGATGCCGTCCTCGACGTTGCACAGATCGCGCGCTGGGCGGGCTGTGTCGGGAACCGTCAGACCGTCGCGCCGATCACCGACGCCAAACACGACGTCTTCCTGTCGCTGGCCGAGCCGCGCGCGGCCGCGTACCAAGAGCTGGCGCGTTGGCTCGACGACTACCTGGGCTCCGATTCTCGGAGCACGACAACGAATCTCGGACGGGACTAGGCACGTGGAACACTTCGATCTGGCAATCATCGGCACGGGTTCTGGCAACAGCATCCCCGACCCCGGCGTCGACCCCAGCTACGGCGACATGCGGGTGGCGATCTGCGAGCAGGGCACCTTCGGTGGCACTTGCCTCAACGTCGGGTGCATTCCCACCAAGATGTTCGTCTACGCCGCCGAGGTCGCCGAGACCATCCGGCACAGTGCCCGATACGGCATCGACTCGACGATCGACAAGGTCCGGTGGTCCGACATCGTCGACCGCGTCTTCGATCGCCGCATCGACCCGATCGCGGCGGGCGGGGAACGATACAAGCGCGGCCTGCCCAACGTGCGGGTGTACGCCAGCCACACCAGGTTCGGGCCCACGCAGGCCGACGGCCGGTACACGTTGCGCACCGACGACGGCGACGAGTTCACCGCCGACAAGGTGGTCATCGCCGCGGGCTCGCGGGTGCACGTTCCGCCTGCCATCGCCGAGTGCGGCGTCAAGTACCACACCAGTGACGACGTGATGCGGATTGCCGAGCTTCCCGAGCACTTGGTGATCGTGGGCGGCGGTTTCGTGGCTGCGGAGTTCGCGCACGTCTTCTCCGCCTTGGGCGTGCGCGTCACGATCGTGGTCCGCGGTGACGGTCTGTTGACCCACTGCGACGAGTCGATCTGCCATCCGTTCACCGACCTCGCCACGGCGAAGTGGGATCTGCGCACCCACGAGAACGTGGTCGGCGTGCAGCAGCGCGTTGGCGGCTGCGTACTCGAGCTCGACGACGGCAAGACCATCGAGGCCGACATGCTGTTGGTCGCCACAGGGCGGGTGCCGAACGGAGATCAGCTCGACGCGGAGCTGGCAGGCGTCGAGGTCGACGACTCGGGCATGGTGGTCGTCGACCAGTACCAAAGGACTTCCGCGCGTGGCGTCTTCGCGCTCGGCGACGTCTCGTCGGCGTATCAGCTCAAGCACGTCGCCAACCACGAGATGCGGGTCGTGCGGCACAATCTGCTGCTCGACTGGGACGACACCGAGTCGATGCGCGCCTCCGATCACCGCTTCGTGCCGTCGGCGGTGTTCACCGATCCCCAGATCGCGATGGTGGGCATGACCGAGGACGAAGCCAGGGCCGAGGGCTACGACGTGGTGACCAAGGTGCAGAAGTTTGGCGACACTGCCTACGGCTGGGCGATGGAGGACGAGCACGGGATCGTCAAGCTGGTCGGCGACCGGGCGACCGGCAAGATCCTCGGCGCCCACGTCATGGGGCACCAGGCGTCGTCGATCATCCAGCCGGTGATTCAGGCGATGACCTTTGGGCAGACCGCCAAAGAGGTTGCCGAGAACCAGTATTGGATCCATCCGGCGCTGCCGGAGGTCATCGAGAACGCTCTCCTCGGGCTGGTGCAGGGCTAGACCGTTGGCGCGGGTCGGGCCGTGACGCCAACTCCCGCTCGGTGTTGAGTCGGTTCAGATGCTTCCACAACGCCAACTCACGGCCCGACCTCGCATTTTCAGGCTATCACGTGAACACATGAACAGTTGGACAGATGAGGCTTTTCGCCCCTAGGCTTCGTGGTGCACGGAACACGCATTGCGAGAAGGGAATTGCATGGCCGAGTACGCCCTACCCGATCTTGGTTACGACTACGGAGCGCTCGAACCTCACATCTCCGGCGAGATCAACGAGATTCACCACGGTAAGCACCACGCAACCTACGTCAAGGGTGTCAACGACGCCGTCGCCAAGCTCGAAGAGGCGCGCGCCAACGACGACCACGCCGCAATCTTCGGAAACGAGAAGAACCTGGCGTTCCACCTCGGCGGCCACGTCAACCACTCCATCTGGTGGAAGAACCTGTCCCCCAACGGCGGTGACAAGCCCACCGGCGAACTGGCCGCCGCGATCGACGACCAGTTCGGCTCCTTCGACAAGTTCCGGGCCCAGTTCACCGCAGCCGCCAACGGGTTGCAGGGTTCGGGCTGGGCGGTGCTCGGCTTCGACACCCTTGGCCAGCGACTGCTCACCTTCCAGCTCTACGACCAGCAAGCCAACGTGCCGCTGGGCATCATCCCCCTGCTGCAGGTCGACATGTGGGAGCACGCCTACTACCTGCAGTACAAGAACGTGAAGGCCGACTACGTCAAGGCCTTCTGGAACGTCGTCAACTGGGCCGACGTCCAGGACCGGTTCGCAGGAGCCACCACCAAGGCTCGGGGCCTGATCTTCTAGCGCACGGCAGTTGCGCTGCCGCCCGGCCGCCGTCGTGTGAAGGTGGTTCCCATGAACGGCGTCGAGGCGGCAGCGTGCTGATTGCGCAACTGTCGGATCCCCATGTCCGGCCCAAGGGCGAGCTCTATCACGGGGTGGTGGACTCCAACGCCGGCCTCGCGGCGGCGGTCGAACACGTGCTGACCCTGGACCGCCGCCCGGATCTGGTGCTGATCACCGGAGATCTGGTCGACCACGGCGAGCCGGCCGAGTACGAGAACGTCCGGGAAGTCCTTCTGGCGCTTCCCATTCCGTTCCTCGTCATCCCCGGCAACCACGATGATCGCGAGAACTTCCGGGCGGCGTTCGCCGACCACGACTACCTACCTCGTCGTGGACCGCTGCACTACTGCGTCGACGACCATCCGGTGCGCATCATCGGTTTGGATTCCACGGTGCCGGGCCTTCATCACGGACACCTCGACGACGCCGGCCTGGAGTGGTTGGGCGCGACGCTCGCGCAGGACACCGAGAAGCCGACGCTGATCATGCTTCACCACCACCCGTTCGTCAGCGGCATCCCGTACCTGGACGAGTACCGGTACTTCGAGGGCGCCGAGCTTCGTGCCGTCGTCGAACGCGCACCGAACGTCGAGATCGTGGTGTGCGGACACGTCCACCGGTCCATGGTCAGACGCTGGGCGCGAACGGTGATCGTCACGTGCCCGAGCACCACGACGCAGATCGACCTTCAACTCGCGGCGTCGGCGCAACCCTCCAGCCACGACGGACCACGTGGGTACCTGCTGCACCTCTGGGACGAGCAGGACGGGATGACGAGCCACGCCAGGCAGCTCGGGGACTTCGCGGGCCCCTATCCGTTCGCCTGAGACTCCCAGCGTTCTTCGATGCGCCCGAAGCGCCACACCGCGAGAGCGATCACCCACACCAGCACGAACAAGCCCACGATGGTGAAGCCGACGAACTCCAGGTCCGCCGAGCCGATGAACGCCAACGGCCCCGACTCGATGCCGAGCCGGTCGACCAGCAGGCCGATGAGCACGATGCCGCCGATCACCAGGGCGACGAACACCGACAGCAGCGTGATGGTCAGGTTGTAGTACACCTTGCGGATCGGCTTGAGGAACGCCCACCCGTAGGCCTTCGCCATGAACACTCCGTCGGCGGCGTCGAACAGGCTCATGCCGGCCGCGAACAGTACGGGCAGCACCAGGATCGCGTACCAGGGCAGCGTGAAGGCCGCCGTGCCCGCGGCGAGCACCAGCAGGGCCACCTGCGTGGCGGTGTCGAAGCCGAGCCCCATCAGCAAGCCCACCGGGTACAGGTGCCACGGCTTGCTGACCCGTCGCATCACGCGCCCGAGCAGCCGGGCGAGGAAGCCGCGACTGTTGAGTTGACGTTCCAGCTCGGCCTCGTCGAACTCACCGGTCCGCATCTCGCGGAACACCTTTGCGATGCCGACGACGGCGAACAGGTTGGTCAGTCCGATCAGGATGAGGAACGTGCCTGCCACCAGGGAGCCGATCAGGCCGAGGGTCTGCAGCATCGAGGAATTCTCGTCCTGGACCGGCCCGATGAGCGCCTTGACGCCGAGGGCCAACAGGAACGCCAGCCCGAACACCACACTCGAGTGCCCAAGGGAGAACCAGAAACCGGTGGACAGCGACCGCTTGCCTTCGCCCACCAGCTTGCGGGTGGTGTTGTCGATGACCGCGATGTGGTCGGCGTCGAAGGCGTGCCGCACCCCGAGCAGATAGGCGGTCAGGCCCAGGCCCACACCGAACACGCCGGTGGAGCCCAAGGTGATGTGCTGCGGGGCGACGCCGAAGACCAACACCCCCCAACCGAACACGTGGAGGAAGACGACGACGGCACTCATGCCTGCGATGGACAACCAGTCCGACCGATACAACCTGCCCACCACGGTCGGGCTGGGCGGGGACTCCGACGACGTACCGAGGATCACGCGGTCGAGCCTATGGGGGCGTCCGCACGCCTGTCTAGCTGTACAGATGTTCAGGTCGACGGACTACCCGGATGGGCAGGTCAACCGTGCGCGGCGCCTATCCAGTGCAACAGATCGTGGACGATCTCGTCGTCGAGCCGGTATGCCACCGACCGCCCGACCCGGGTGCTGCTCACCCACCCCTGCTGGCGGAGCACCCGCAGTGCCTGGGACACGGAATTCTCCGAACGGCCCACCACGGCGGCCAGGTCGCTCACGCAAATACCCGGGGCCCGGTGCAGGCTGAGCAGGATCTCCAGCCGGTTGGGATCGGACAGCAGGTCGAATCGCAGGGTCCAGCCGCTGATGTCGACGTCGGACAGCGCCGACGACGCACGTCGCACGATCGCCTCGCCGCCAGCTTCCATGCCTGCAACTTAGTCGACCGGCTGGCCGACTACTAGCTGTCCAGGAACCCGTGCAGCAGCGCCGCCGATCCCCACACGTGCGCCGCCATGGTCTCGGCGGCGCCGTCGACGTCCCCGGCCAGGATCGCCATCACGATCGCCTCGTGCTGCTCGTCGGAGTGGACGATGTTGCGCGCGAGCAACGGGATGTGGTCCAGCAGTTCGTTGAGCCGCATCCGGTTGTCGGCGACCAGAGGCACCAGCGACGGCGCCCCTGCCGCCTCGGCGATCGCGAGATGCAACCGGGAATCCAGCCGCCGGTAGTCCTCCAGCGCGGCGCCCCGAACGTCCGCCAGCCGGGCCCAGAGGGTTTCGCGTTCGGTGGCGGCCAACGTCCGGCCCGCCGCCATCCGGGCCGCCCCCACCTCCAGCACCTCGCGCAGCCGCAAGGTGTCGTCGATGTCCGCGCGACTGAACCGCACCCCGTCCGCGCTGGGGGCCGGCAGGTCGTCGGCCAGGAACGTGCCGCCGTATCGACCGCGGCGCGACACCAGGTATCCGGCGTCGGACAACGACCTGATGGCGTCGCGCACGGTGTCGCGACTCACCCCGAGCCGGGCGGCGAGTTCCCGTTCCGGCGGCAGCGACTCACCCGGCTCCAACAAGCCGAGTCGGATGGTTTCGAGCAAGCGCCCCACGGTGTCCTCGAAGGCGTTGCCCAGCCGAACCGGACGCAGCAGTGACGTCGATGCCGCCTCCGCGGCGGGGCACTCGCTGGCTGGCTGCGGATCCGGTGTGGGGTGGGCTGTCATGTCATCTACAGCGGCGTGACGTAATGGCCGGTGATGCCGCCGTCGACGAGGAACGTCGACCCGGTGATGAACGACGCGTCGTCACTGGCCAGGAACGTGACGGCAGCAGCCAGTTCGTCGGGCTCGGCGAACCGTCCCATCGGCACGTGGATCAGGCGGCGCGCGGCGCGCTCCGGGTCCTTCGCGAAGAGTTCTTGCAGCAGTGGGGTGTTCACCGGGCCTGGGCACAGCGCGTTGACCCGAATGCCCTGCCGTGCGTACTGGATGCCGAGCTCCCGAGACATCGCGAGCACGCCGCCCTTGGACGCGGTGTAGGAGATCTGCGACGTCGCCGATCCGTTGACCGCGACGAACGACGCCGTGTTGACGATCGAACCCTTCTGCGCCGGGACCATGTGTCGCAGCGCGGCCTTGCAGCAGAAGAACACCGACTTGAGGTTGATGTCCTGCACGCGGTCCCACGCGTCGATGCCGGTGACCTCGATCAGGTCGTCCTCCGGTGGGCTGATGCCCGCGTTGTTGAACGCGATGTCGACCGAGCCGTGGGTCTCGGCGGCAGTGTCGAACAGGTTGTCGACGGCCGCCTGGTCGGACACGTCGACCTGGACGAAGGTGCCGTTGAGGTCTGCTGCGACGCTCTTGCCGGAAGTGGGGTCGATGTCGCCGATCACGATCGTCGCGCCCTCGGCCCGCATCCGCTTGGCGGTCGCGAGACCGATACCGCTGGCGCCGCCGGTGATGACGGCGACCTTGCCCGCCAGCCGCTGGGTCAGATCCATCTACAGCTCTCCAATCGCAAAGAAGACGTTCTTGGTTTCGGTGAAGTGCAGCGGCGCGTCCGGTCCGAGCTCGCGCCCGAGTCCCGACTGCTTGAAGCCGCCGAACGGTGTGTTGTAGCGGACCGACGAGTGCGAGTTCACCGACAGGTTGCCGGATTCCACCGCACGCGACACCCGCATCGCCCGCGACAGGTTGTCGGTCCAGATGGAGCCGGACAGGCCGTAGGGGCTGTCGTTGGCGAGTTCGATCGCGTCGGCCTCGTCGTCGAACGGCAGCACGGTGACGACGGGTCCGAAGATCTCCTCGGTCACGGTGCGGTCGGAGCGCTGCGGGGTGAGAACCGTTGGCGGGAACCAATATCCGGGCCCCTCGGGAGCCGAGCCGCGGAAAGCCACCGGTGCGCCGTCGGGGACGTAGGACGACACGGTGTCGAAGTGTGGCCGCGACACCAGCGGTCCCATCTCACTGTCCCGTGACGTCGGGTCACCGACCACGACTCCCTTGACCGCGGGCTCGAGGAGCTCCATGAACCGGTCGTAGACGTTGCGCTGCACCAGGATTCGGCTACGTGCACAGCAGTCCTGGCCGGCGTTGTCGAACACGCCGTACGGCGCGGTGGCGGCGGCCTTCTCCAGATCGCAGTCGTCGAAGACGATGTTGGCGCTCTTGCCGCCGAGCTCCAGCGTCACCCGCTTGACCTGCTGGGCCGCACCCGCCATCACCTTCACGCCCACCTCGGTGGAACCGGTGAAGACGATCTTGCGGACGTCGGGGTGGCTGATGAACCGCTCCCCCACGACCGAGCCCTTGCCGGGCAGCACCTGGAAGAGCCCGTCGGGAAGGCCCGCCTCGAGGCCAAGCTCCGCCAGCCGCATCGTGGTCAGCGGGGTGATCTCGGCCGGCTTGACCAGGACGGCGTTGCCCGCGGCGAGGGCAGGCACGAAGCCCCACGACGCGATGGTCATCGGGAAGTTCCACGGGGCGATGACCGCGACGACCCCGAGGGGCTCGTTGAACGTGACGTCGAGACCACCGGCGACGGGAATCTGCTTGCCGGACATGCGTTCCGGGCTGGCCGAGTAGAACTGCAGCACGTCGCGGACGTGACCGGCCTCCCACTCGGCGTTGCCGATCACGTGCCCGGAGTTGGCGACTTCCAGCGCGGCCAACTCGTCGACGTGGGCGTCGACCACCGCGGCGAACGAGCGCAGCGCGGCGGCCCGCTCGGCAGGCGCCAGCTTGGCCCACGTCTTCTGGGCGGACTTGGCGCGCGCCACCGCGTCGTCGACGGCGGGTACGTCGAGCAGCTCGACGGTGCGCAGCACCTCCTCCGTCGCCGGGTTGATCAGTGTGGACGTGCTCACGCGCTATTCCTCTCCAACGTTGAATGCTTCTTCGATGCGTATTCCGCGGCGGCCTCGACGACGCCGGCGAACAAACGCAGGTCGTCGAGCCGCTCCTCCGGGTGCCACTGAACGGCCACGACGAAGGCGTCGCCGTGCTTTTCGACGGCCTCGATGACGCCGTCCGGATCCCAGGCACTCGCCATCAGCCCCGTGCCGAGCTCGGCGATGGCCTGGTGGTGGTAGCACTGGGCGTCGGTGGTCGTGCCGATCAGCGCGGCGAGCCGGGTCCCCGGCACGGTCTGAATCTTCGAGGTGCTGAACACGGCGTTGCCCAGCTGGTGCTGGTAGTGCCCGACCACGTCGGGCAGGTGTTGATGCAGGGTGCCGCCGAGTGCCACGTTGAGGACCTGCGCGCCGCGGCAGATGCCCAGCAGGGGCAGGTTGCGCGCCAAAGCGCCTCGCACCAGGGCGAATTCCCACGCGTCGCGGTCCAGCGCCGGCTCGTCGGTGCGCTCGTGCGCTTCTTGGCCGTATCGGGCGGGGTCGACGTCGCGGCCACCGGTGACCACCAAGCCGTCGAGACCGTCCAGCACGCGGTCGACGACGTCGTCGTCGACCGGCTGCGGCGGAAGCAGCATCGCGATGCCACCCGCGGACGTGACGCCCTCGACGTAGACGGCGGGCAGGAAGCTGGCCCGCACGTCCCAAACCCCCGTCTGGGCCTGCTGCAGATAGGTGGTCAGACCGACTGCAGGTCTAGAGCCGTTCGAAGCCACGGCGCCTCTCCCAGTCGGTCACCGCCGAGTTGAACGCCTTCAGCTCGACGCGGGCGTTGTTCAGGTAGTGCTCGACGACGTCGTCGCCGAATGCCTCGCGTGCCACCGTGGAGGACTCGAACAGCTCGGCCGCCTCGGCAAGCGTGGTCGGAAGTCGTTCGGCGCCACTCGTATACGCGTTGCCTGCACACGCCTCGGGCAACTCGAGCTGCTGGTCGATGCCGTGCAAGCCGCCGGCGATCAGCGCCGAGACGGCGAGGTACTGGTTGACGTCACCGCCCGGCGCGCGGCACTCCATCCGCATTCCGTGGCCATGGCCGACCACCCGCAGGGCGCAGGTGCGGTTGTCCATGCCCCACGCGACGGCGGTCGGGGCGAAGCTGCCGTCGACGAATCGCTTGTAGGAGTTGACGTTCGGTGCGTAGAACAGCGTCAGTTCACGCAGCGTGGCGAGCTGACCGGCGACGAAGCTGCGGAACATCGGCGACATGCCGAGCGGATCGTCGTCGTCGGCGAACACGGCCGACCCGTCCTCACCGCGGAACGACAGGTGGATGTGGCAGCTGTTGCCCTCCCGCTCGTCGAACTTCGCCATGAAGGTCAGGCTCTTGCCGTGCTGGTCGGCGATTTCCTTGGCGCCGTTCTTGTAGATCGTGTGGTTGTCGCAGGTGACCAGCGCGTCGTCGTAGCGGAAGCCGATCTCCTGCTGACCAAGGTTGCACTCGCCCTTGACGCCCTCGCAGTAGAGGCCCGCGCCCTCCATGCCGTTGCGGATGTCGCGCAGCAACGGCTCCATCCGCGTGGACGCCAGCATGTTGTAGTCGATGTTGTAGTCCGTGGCGGCCGTCAGCTTGGTGTAGCCCTTGGCCCAGGCCTCGCGGTAGGAGTCGTCGAACACGATGAACTCGAGTTCGGTGGCTGCGACGGCGGTCATTCCCCGCTGCGCCAGCCGGTCGAGCTGCGTACGCAGGATTCCGCGCGGCGCCGGACCCACCGGCGAGCCGTCGTGCCAGCCGAGGTCGGCCATCACCAGCGCGGTGGCGGGCAGCCACGGGATTCGGCGCAACGTGGAGAAGTCCGGCGTCATCACCATGTCGCCGTAGCCGGCTTCCCAGCTCGACATCTTGTATCCGTCGACGGTGTTCATGTCGACGTCGACCGCGAGCAGGTAGTTGCAACACTCGGCGCCGTGAGCGATCACGTCGTCGACGAACAGGCGCGCGGAGATCCGTTTGCCGGTCAACCGCCCCTGCATGTCGGTGAACGCGACGATGACGGTGTCGACCTCGTGCTCGGCGACCATCTTCTTCAACTCGGAGAGCTCCAACGTCATCTGCCCTGCCTCTCAAAACCGACGAACATGGGTGTGAGTCAACCATTGGAAGCGGATCACCGCGCGTTTCGGTCATAGATTTACACGACCGTCACCGCCAAAGGTAGGACACCAGACCATTGCGGCTCTATTCTCCCTACCAGTGAGCGCCCTCTTGGGCGCTGCCCCGAGAAGGAGAAATACCGTGCCAGAGGGTCACGAAGAACTGTCTGACGACGAAAAGCACCTCGCATCACTCGGCTACACCCAAGAGCTCAACCGCAACTGGTCAAGCTTCAGCAACTTCGCCATCTCGTTCTCGATCATCTCGATCCTGGCGGGCTGCTTCACCTCGTTCGGCCTCGGCTGGAACAACGGCGGCCCCGCCGCCATCGCCTGGGGCTGGCCGATTGTCTCGCTGTTCATCCTCATCATCGGACTCTGCATGTCCGAACTGGTATCGGCGTACCCCACCTCCGGCGGCATCTACTGGTGGGCGAGCAAGCTGGGCGGCGCCAAGGCCGGCTTCTACACGGGCTGGCTGAATCTCATCGGGCTGATCGCCATCCTCGCATCGGTGGCCTACGGCGCGGCGACGTTCCTCGACCTCACCCTCGGCACGTTCAGCGAGACGTGGCTGGCCGGCTACAGCCTGACGAGGGTCTTCGTCATCTTCCTCGTCATCCTGGCGCTCTCCGCGACCGTCAACATCTTCTCCTCGCACCTGCTCGCGGTCATCAACAACATCTCGGTCTGGTGGCACGTGGCGGGCGCGACCATCGTCATCGCCATCCTGATCGTGGTGCCCGAACAGCACGCCAGCCTGTCGGACGTCTTCGCCAAGACCATCAACAACACCGGCATGTTCGGCGGCGCCACCTCCGGTGTGGGGTGGCTGCTCTTCGTGCTGCCGATTTCGGCAATCCTCACCCAGTACACGATCACCGGCTACGACGCGTCGGCGCACCTTTCCGAGGAGACCAAGAGCGCGGCCGACGGTGCGGCCAAGGGCATTTGGCGCTCCATCTTCTACTCGGCCATCGGCGGCTGGATCCTGCTGCTCACCTTCCTCTTCGCCGTGAACGACTCCGACGCGGTGTCGGCGGGCGGCGGCGCGGTCGCGGTGATCTTCAGCCAGGCGATGGACTCGCCGTGGGTGGGTGTCGTGCTGCTCATCTCGACGGCCGGTCAGCTGTTCTGCACCACCGCCTGCCAGACCAGCAGTTCACGGATGCTCTTCGCGTTCAGCCGCGACCGCGCCGTGCCAGGTCACCAGCTGTGGTCCAAGGTCAGCAAGAACAAGATCCCGGCCAACGGCGTGATCGTCACCGCCGTCATCGCGGCGATCATCACGCTGCCGGCGCTGGTCCAGGTCGACATCAACGGCGCACCCGTGCCGGTCGCCTTCTTCGCCGTCGTCTCCATCGGCGTCGTAGGTCTTTACCTGTGCTTCGCGGTGCCGATCTACTACCGCTGGAAGGCCGGGGATTCGTTCCCCGTCGGCAAGTGGAATCTGCGCGGTCACCACAAGTGGATGGCGCCGGTCGCGCTCGTCGAGATCATCGTCACCTCGATCATCGCCATGTTCCCGACCTCGTTGGGCGGCATGCCGTGGGACCCGAGCTTCGAGTGGAAGTTCGTCAACTACACCCCACTGCTCGTCGGCGGCGTGCTGATCCTGCTGTTCATCTACTGGCACGTGTCGGTGAAGAAGTGGTTCACCGGACCCATCAAGCAGGTGACCACCGTCGCCGAGGAACTCGACCTCACCTAGACCGCTCATCCGCTTCGGCGACAGACCCCCGGGCCCCTCGTGCGTCACCGCCGAGGGGCCCGGTGCTGTGACCGGATGACGAACTAGCCGAACAGTTCTCGAACGTCGGCGTCGGTGAGGGCCGTCCCGAAGACGTCGCCCTCGTCGACGACGGCGGCGAACAGTTCGCGCTTTCGGTTCTGCAGCGCGACGACCTTCTCTTCGATGGTGCCCTCCGAGACGAGCCGGTAGACGGTGACCGGACGCGTCTGGCCGATGCGGTGCGTCCGGTCGACGGCCTGAGCCTCGGCGGCAGGATTCCACCACGGATCGCAGATGAAGCAGTAGTCGGCCTCGGTGAGGTTGAGCCCAAAACCGCCCGCCTTCAGGCTGATCAGGAACACCTGGTTGACACCCGCCCTGAAGTCGTTGATCGCCTGATCCCGCTGTTGCGAACTCGACGACCCGTCTAGATAGCTGTACCGCACCCCGACGGCGTCCAGATGGCTGCGCAGGATCGCGAGGAAGCCGGTGAACTGGCTGAACACCAGCGCGCTGTGCCCTTCGGCCACCAACTCGGGCAGCTGCTCGACCAGGAAGTCGACCTTGGCCGCCGCGACGTCCATCTTCGACTCGTCGACCAACCCGACGTGGAGGCTGAGCTGCCTCAGCAGTGTCAGCGACCGCAGGATCTGGAAGCGGTTCCTCTCCCAATCACCAAGCAGCCCAAGCACTTTCTGCCGCTCGCGGGCCATGTGGGTGTCGTAGATCCGTCGATGCTTCGGGCCGAGGTCGAGCGCGAGGACCTGCTCCTGCTTCGGCGGTAGCTCACCTGCGACCTGCCCCTTGGTGCGCCGCAGCATCATCGGCTTGATGCGCCGGCGCAGAACGGCGAGCCGTTCCCGGTCGGTACCCGATTCGATCGGCTTGCGGAAGTGCTGGGTGAAGACCGCCGGCGACGGAAACAGGCCGGGGGCGGTGATCGACAACAGCGACCACAGCTCCATCAAGTTGTTCTCCATCGGCGTGCCGGTGATGGCGAGCTTGAAACGGGCGTCCAACCGTCGCACGCACTGATGGGTCTTGCTGTTGTGATTCTTCACGAACTGCGCCTCGTCGAGAATCACTCCCGCCCAGTCGATTCCGGCGTACGCCTCGAAGTCGATGCGCAGGATGGCATAGGAGGTGACCACGATGTCGGCGGTCGCCGCTCGCTCGGCCAGCGACGTCCCCGATCGGGCCTCGGTGCTGGTCACCGCCACCGCCGTCAAACCCGGTGTGAAACGGCCACACTCGGCAACCCAGTTGGTGACGACGCTCGTCGGCGCGACGACCAGGAATCTCCGCGGCCCCTGCTCGGCGACGCGGGCGATCAGGGCGAGGGTCTGCACGGTCTTGCCGAGCCCCATGTCGTCGGCCAACACCCCACCCAGCTGGTTGTCCCACAGGAACGACAACCAGCTCAGGCCGTCGAGCTGGTAGTCGCGCAGCGTCGCGTCGAGACCGACGGGCACCTCGACCGGCACGGGCGGGCGCGCGGCGGTCCGCATCGCCAGGCTCTCCTGCCAGCCGGCGAGTTGTTCGTCGACCACGCCGAGGGCCAGCAGTTCCTCCCACAGGGTGACGTTGTGGGAGCCCGCGTTCACCCGGTCGCCGTCGATCTCGCCGAGCGCGCGGGCCTCGTCGATCAGTTCCCGCAGGCGCAGGAGTTCCGGCGTGTCCAGCCGGAAGTAGACGCCGTTGGGCAGAAGCATGTGCGTTGCGCCCATTGCCAATTCGGCGATGACCGAGGCGATGGACACCTCCTGGCCGTCGATCGTCAGCGAGATGCCAAGGTCGAACCAGTCGTTGCGGACCGGCTCGTCGTCACCGCTGCCGAACTGCAGCTGAGGTGCGCTCTCGGCGGCACGGAAGTTGGGCACGCTCAGGTCCACGTCGAGGACGAAGTCGTCCCGGCAGTCCAGGGCGGGCAGCACCTCGCCGACGAGCACCGCCGCCTCGGTCAGGGTGAGGTCGACCCCCGAAAGCAGGGTGGCGGGCGACGCGGCCGCGGCGGCAGTGACGGCATCGTTGGACCGCGCGACCGCGGTCATCTCGTCGATCAGCGCAGCGAAGAGGGTCCGCTTGGCCAGCTGCTGAAGGTGGTGTGCGGCTTGTTGCTTCCAGGTCCGCGAGGCCGACGCGACGGCTCGCAACGCGGGGAGCACCGCGTCCCACATCAGGGTTTCGGCGTCGCCGTTCCGGTAGCCCGTGCGCTGCGCGACGGACCCCGGCTCGAACTCGTGGTGGCGGTCGTTCACCAGGTAGCGGGTGGTCCAGTACGCGCGCATGCCGCCCGAGGTGGACTTCAGCGTCAGCACCGCCGTCGGCCCACTGATCGTCGGCGGGGTGAACAGGCCGTCCTGCACGTCCACCTGCGTGACGTCGGCCAACCGGGGAAGGACCTCCAACGAGAACTCCGGCACCATGTCGGCGGGAATGTGCAGCACCTCCCTGCGGAGGACGAGGTCCAGCGTCGTGCGCCCGGGCACCGGGTCGAACCGGCCAAGCCGGAGCACGCCGTCGACGATCGTGTACATCCCGTGCGGCACGGGCGATCCGATGAGACCGACGTCGTCGGTCGGGCAGCGCTCACCGTCGACGACCATCGCGACCGTCATCGTCGCGCCACCCGCGTCGTCGGAGACGAAGTCGAGCCGCAGCTGAGCGCTCTTGACGAGGTCGACCCCGGTCAACCCGCTCCCGGCGTGGGCGACGATGGTAACCCCGGCGTCCATCGCGTCGGTCAGCCGAGACCAAAAGCCGGACGGCACACGGGAAATCGTCATGACGTCGTTGATCGGCACGATGCCGGACCGCTGGGCGTCGCTGACCAGGGCGCGCAAGGCGTCGTACTGTCCGCGGTCGAACTCGCCTGCGGCGGCGTGGTAGGACAACCGTTGCCAGTTGACCCCGGTCCTGATCCAGGTGCCGCGCTTGCCGACGGTGACGGGGCGCAGCGCGATCTCGGCACGCGGGCGATAGCGAGTCGGTGGCGAGATGGAGAACTCCAGGCCCATCGGCGCGGCATCCTCGGTACCCATCGGCGCCAACTCGTCGAGCATCTTGGTCAGCACGGTGCGCCAACGGTCGACGGCGGGCGGAGGCGACTGATGGTTGGACGACGCCGTCAGCAGCAGCGCGACAGCGTGCTTGCAGTAGACCCCCACCGGGCACGAGCACTCGGCCCACACCAGCCGAAGATCGTCACCAGAGCGCTGGAATCCGGCGGCCACCTGATACCGATGGCCGTCCGAACCCGAACAGAGGCCGGTGAGCTCGAGACCGTCCTCGTTCCAGTCGGCGTCGCTGACCCGTCCGAGGTCGGCGTACCGGGTGCCACGACTGACCGTCGCCGAACCGAACTCGGCGACCAACTCACCGATGTTGAGGACGAAGCCGAGTGGCGGCACCATGGACAGAGGATAGTGACGACCGCCGACACTGCGTCGGCGACCAACTCACCAGGTGCTGGTGCGCAGCACGATCTCGGCGGCCAGTTGGGCCGTGGACTCCTGCGCGTTGCGGCGACCGAGCAACTCCACGATGCGGTAGTCGCCGTAGACGTATCGCTGACTGGCCTTGGCCACGGTGCGCGCCGCGGGCGAACTCACCAGCGCGGTGGTGTTCACCTCGACGGGCGGGCAGTGCTCGTCTCGGACGTCGCCCGCCTGATCCGGCACGCGCGGATGCCCGCGGTCGACGACGACCAACCCGATGAACCGGTCAAGCCGGGTGGCGGCCAACTCCCAGGCCAGTTCTCCCCCGACCCGGTCGCCCACCAGAAGCGCCCACCGCACCCCGACGGAGTCGAGGATCCCGACGACGGACTTGGGGCTCAGCCGCGGATCGGGCGCGATGACCACCGTCCGCAGCGATGCCGTGTGCAGGCGTTCGCAGATCGCGTCGTAGGCCGCCGGCCCTTGCGCGGCCCCCAGCAGGACGACGACCGACCCCTTCTCGGGGCCGGACACGTCGACTGTCGCGGGAAACCCGTCGACGGTGAGCACGGTCGATGGCATTGCGCCACGCTACAGGGGTCTGATCGTGTTCAGTCGGGTTTTCACGGCCTTGCAACCCAACCCTCAGGGTTGCCTCAGCCGCTCGGCCTGCTTGGCGGTCACGTCCAAAAACGTTTGCGGCAGCGACCCTTTGACCGGGATGGTGGAATCCGGGGTCGGGAACGCGATGCCGAACATTCCCCACTCGCCGACGTTCTCGAACGTGAAGTAGACGCTGCTCTCCTCGCCCTGCAACTGCATGGTCTGCTGATAGGTCAGCGACTGCGCGCGCGACGACTCCATCTTGGTGGTCGTCATCAGGATCGGCTCCGACGCCTTGTCGAAGTAGGTCACGTACAGCTCACAGCGGGCCGCCGTGGCTTCGAGGCGACGCAGGTCCAAGGCGGCCACCAAGACCGTCATCACGATCCGTGCTCCGTCGTAGGACACGTTGTACTTCGCGGAGCTTCCCGGCCCGCGCTCGACCGACGCCGCGATGTCCTTGGTCAACCCGTCGGCGCACCCCTCGGGTTCGGACTCCATCGCCGGCGGCCGGTCCGCTCCGTCGGGGGTGCCTTGTTGCTCGACGACGCGGTCGAACCGGACACCGGGCGGGAAGTCCTCGGCGGTCGGCAACGTGGCGTTCAGTCGCGCACCCGGCCACGTCGGGGTGCCCTCGACGGCGCAGCCGGACAGGGACACGACCGTTGCGCTCGCGATGACGACTGCCTTGGACGCCAATCCCATCCTTGAAGGCTACTCAGCGACGGTCGAGGTGCGAGGTGATCACGGGGCGCGACGGCGCACCCCCAGCCAGCAGATCCGTCACCGCGTCGAGGTCGAGGTGTTCGGCGAGCAGGTCGGCCATCGCGTCGAGTTGGGCGTCACGCCGGCCGGTGACGTCGACGTCGTCGGCGACGACGAAACCGCGCCGGTCGGCCGCCGTGGCGGCGTCGGTAAGCCATTGGCGTCGCACGTCGTCGTTGTCGAACAAGCCGTGCCAGTGCGTGCCGTACACGGCGCCGCGCCGGATGCCGACGTCGAGCCAGGAGTCCTCGGACGTCCGTGCCACCTGACCGTGGTGAATCTCGTACCCGCGCAACGGCGTCTCCCAGTGCTTCAGGGTCTTGTCCGTGACGAAGACGATGTCGGCGTCCAGTAGGCCGAGCCCCTCGACGCGTCCCAGGCGCGACTCGACCGGGTCGTCGACGGTCCTGCACAGCATTTGGAACCCTCCGCAGATGCCGACGACGGCGCGCCCGGACGCCGCGTGCGCGAGGACGCCGTCGGCGAGTCCGCGCTCTCGCAGCCACTCCAGGTCCGACACCGTGGCCTTGCTTCCCGGCAGGACGACGACGTCGGCGTCGGCCAGGTCCGCGACGTCGGCGACCCACCGGACCACCACGCCCGGCTCACACGCCAGCGCCTCGACGTCGGTGGAGTTGGAGATGCGGGGCAGCCGTATGGCCGCGACCCGCAGCGTGTCGGTGCCTCGCGCTTGCTCGGGTATCCCCACGATCCGGTGGGATTGGACCGACAGCGAGTCCTCCGCGTCGAGCCACAGACCGTCGTCGTACGGGACGACGCCGTAGGTGGGCCGCCCGGACAGTCGCTCGAGTTGGTCCAGGCCGGGTGCCAGCAGGGCAGGGTCGCCGCGGAACTTGTTGACCACGAAGCCCGCGATGAGCCGCTGGTCGTCGGGTTCGAGCACCGCGACGGTGCCGAAGAAGTGCGCCAGCACCCCGCCGCGGTCGATGTCACCGACCACGATCACCGGGAGGTCCGCCGCCCGCGCCAGCCCCATGTTGGCGAGATCGGTTGCGCGCAGGTTGATTTCGGCGGGTGAGCCGGCGCCCTCGCAGATGACGACGTCGAATTCGCTTCTCAGGGAGTCGAGTTGGTCGTTGACCACCTTGGCGAGCATGGCGCGATGGTGGAAGTAGTCACCCGCGGCGACCGTGCCGACGACCTGGCCCATCACCACCAGCTGTGAGGTCCGGTCCCCACCCGGTTTCAGCAGGACGGGGTTGAATCGCACGCTCGGCTCGAGGCCCGCCGCCCTGGCCTGCATGGCCTGGGCGCGACCGATCTCACCGCCCTCGACCGTGACGGCCGAATTGTTGGACATGTTCTGCGCCTTGAACGGCGCAACGCGAATACCCTTGCGCGCCAACAGTCGACAGAGGCCGGCGACGACCGTCGACTTGCCTGCGTCGGAGGTGGTGCCTGCGACCAGCAGTGCGCCGGTCACTCCGGGAGCGTCAGGATCTCGGCGCCGTCGTCGGTGACCACCAGGGTGTGCTCGAACTGTGCGGTCCACTTCTTGTCCACCGTGGCGACCGTCCAGCCGTCGTCCCAGATTTCGTAGTCGAGCGCACCGAGGTTGATCATGGGTTCGATGGTGAAGGTCATGCCGGGTTCGAGCACGGTGTCGACCGCGGGCTGGTCGTAGTGCAGGACCACCAGTCCGTTGTGGAACGTGGTGCCGATGCCGTGGCCGGTGAAGTCACGAACGACGTTGTAGCCGAACCGGTTCGCGTATGCCTCGATGACGCGGCCGACGACGGACAATTGTCTGCCGGGCTTGACGGCCTTGATCGCCCGCATGGTTGCCTCGTGGGTGCGCTCGACGAGCAGTCGGTGTTCCTCGGACACCTCGCCGGCGAGGAAGGTGGCGTTGGTGTCGCCGTGGACGCCGTCGATGTAGGCGGTCACGTCGATGTTGACGATGTCGCCGTCCTGGACGACCGTCGAGTCGGGGATGCCGTGGCAGATGACCTCGTTGAGCGACGTGCAGCAGGACTTGGGGAAGCTCTTGTAACCAAGCGTCGAGGGGTACGCCCCGTGGTCGACCATGTAGTCGTGGGCGATGCGGTCCAACTGATCGGTGGTGACACCGGGTGCGACCGCCTTGCCCGCCTCGGCGAGCGCGTTGGCCGCGATGCGACCGGCGACGCGCATCCGCTCGATTATGTCTGGCGTCTGAACCCACGGCTCGGAGCCCTCCTGCACGCTGGACTTCCAGGCGTATTCGGGGCGCGAGATCGACTTGGGCACCGGGAGCGTCGGGGAGAGCTCACCGGGGCGGAGTGCGGTGCGAACGGACATCGTCCCAGCCTAACTAACCCCTGCCGAACAGCGACTTTCGCGGTCCGCGGACGTCGACGGAACCGCAGAAGGCTCGGCCGGTGAGGATGACGTGCGGCGACCCCTCGGCGGGTGCGTCCTTGCGGTGGTCGCGGGCACTGCCGACGACCACTTCGACGTCGTCGATCGACGCGCTCGCCCCGTCGGGCAGCCGGATGTCCACCGACCCGAACTTCATGTCGAGTTCGATCACGACGATCGGTCCGGCGAACCGCGCCCTGGTGAGGTCGAGGTCGACCGAGCCCATGCGCCGCACCAGCGACAACCGGGTCGGCACGATCCACTCGCCCTGGCGTTTCAGCGAGCCGAGCACACCCCGGAGTTCGACCCGGTCGGTCGCGGTCGTGACGATCGCGCCGGGCCCGGGCAGGTCCTCGACGAGCGCGGCGAGTTCGGAGTGCAGCCGGGCCTGCGAGACCGCGGCCGACCGTTCTTCGAACTCGTCGATGTCGATCAGCCCGAGCGCCACCGCGTTGTGCAGGCGGCGCAACGTGCCGTTGCGGTCCGCGTCGGAGATGCGGAGCACCAGGCCTTCGCTACCAAAGATCTCGGAGTTGCTGCTCATGATCACTGCCCGTCCCTTCGCCAGGACCAGGCTACTCAGGACAGGTAGTCCGGTGGCATTCCGTTGAGCATGTCCCGGCACATCCGCACGGCGAACTCGGAGCTACCGCCGCCGACGATCAGCGCGGCGAACGCGAGGTCGCCGCGGTAGCCGGCGAACCAGGCGTGCGAACCGCCGTCGAATTCGGCCTCACCCGTCTTGCCGCGGACGTCGCCACTGCCGTTGAGGTCCTTCGCCGTGCCGTTGGTCACGACGAGCTGCATCATCGGACGCAATCCGTCGACCATCTTCTCGGTGATGGTGGGAGCGTCACCCGACACTTCGGTGTGCCTGCCCACGATGAGTTGGGGCACCGGCGTCTTTCCCGCGGCGACCGTCGCCGCGGCCAGCGCCATGCCGAAGGGGCTGACGAGCACGCGGCCCTGGCCGAAGCCGTCCTCGGTGCGTTCGGTCAGGTTCACCGTCGGGGGGACGGATCCGGTGACGGTCGTGATCCCGTCGACGACGTAGTCGGTCCCGATGCCGTATTGCGCGGCCGCGGTGGTCAGACCCCGTGGCGGCATCCGGCTGGCCAGCTCGGCGAAGGTGGTGTTGCAGGAGTTGGCGAAGGCGCGCGACATCGGCACGGTGCCAAGGTCGAAGCCGCCGTAGTTGGGGATGGTCCGCTGCCCGATGTCGATGTGGCCGGGGCAGCCGAGAAGGGTGTTGGGCGTCGCCATGTCGCGGTCGATCGCCGCACCCGCGGTGACGATCTTGAACGTCGACCCCGGCGGGTACAGACCCGTGGTGGCGGCGGGTCCGTCGGCGTCGGCGGCGGCGTTCTGGGCGACGGCAAGGATCTCGCCGGTGGACGGCTTGATCGCGACGATCATCGCCTTTCTGCCGACCATGTCGACGGCGTCCTGGGCGGCGTCCTGAACCGCCCGGTCGAGGCTGATGGTCACCGAAGGTGCTGGGGCGCCGGGGGTTTCGTCGAGTACGTCGACGTCGGCGCCGTTCTGGTTGACGCTAACCACGCGCCAGCCCGCCTGGCCGTCGAGCTCGTCGGACACCGACTTCTTGACCTGGTTGATGATGTCGGGGGCGAATCGGTCGTCGACGGGGAGCAGTTCGGCATGCGGGGTGATGACGACGCCGGGCAGGTTGCCGATCGCGGGCGCCACGGCGTCGCGGTCGGCCTGCCGCAGCGTGACGAGGTTCAGCGGGGTCGCCGACGAGCTCGCCGTCTCGGCCAGGCGCTGGGCGTCCATGGTCGGGTCGAAGCGGCGCAGCGTGTCGGCGACGATCCTGGCCGTCGGCATGAGGTCGCCGCCTGCGGCCTTCGCGTCGAGCGCGTAGTTGTACAGGAATCCCGGCCGGAGCACGTCGCTGCCGCCGCGTTCGTTGACCGATGCGCGGGGCGGGGCGTCGGCGCGCAGGGCAAGGGTCTGGTTCTCCCCGAGGCTCGGGTGCAAACCCGTTGCGCTCCAACGGACTTCCCAACGGCCCTCGTCACGGACCATGTTCAGCCGGCCGTCGTAGGTCCAGGTGCGGTTCTTCGGAAGGTGCCAGGTGTAGCGGTAGGCGATGCTGCCGGTGTCCTCGGCGTACTTCGATCCGAGGATTTGCGCGTCGAGCTTGGTCGCCTGTAGGCCGGCCCAGGCTTCGTTCAGGGCCGCCCTGGCGACGGCGGGGTGGTCACTGAAGTCGGCGGCGGCGCCGGTGTCCCCCTTGGCGAGCGCGGTGAAGAACGCCGTCGCCACCGGTTCGGGCCCGTTGGGCCGTGGCGTGCAGGCGCTGAGTCCGCCGGCGGCCGCCATCACCGCGAGGACCGTGAGGAGACCAGTGACTCGTGATGCGGATGAGGTTCGTGTTGCCATTGAGACTGATGTTAGAAGCCGTCGCGGTTCAACACCCGGAGGCGCACCGAGACCGGAACGTAATTGGCTGGGGATGTCCCCGTGATCAGTCGAGCAGCACGGTCGCGAACGTGCCCACCTCGGCGAAACCGATCCGCGCGTAGGTGGCACGGGCAATCGTGTTGTAGCCGTTGACGTAGAGGCTGGCGGTCCGCCCACTGCGGACGACCGCACGGGCCAGCGCCGCGGTGCCTGCAATGCCGAGCCCGCGGCCGCGCCAGTCGGGATGCACCCACACACCTTGGATTTGGCCGACGGCAGGCGACTGCGACCCGACCTCGGCCTTGAAGACCACCTGACCGTGCTCGAAGCGGGCCCAGGCCCGACCCGCGGTGATCAGGCCGGCGACGCGACGCCGGTAACCGCGGCCGCCGTCCCCCACCCGAGGGTCGACGCCGACCTCACCGATGAACATCTCGATCGCCGCGACGAGGTAGGCGTCGAGCTCCTCGATGCGTACCGGGCGCACCTGCGGGTCGACGACGCACTGTGGCGGGCTGGACAGTGCCATCAGCGGTTGGTGGTCGCGCACGTCACGCGCGGGCCCCCACGCCCTTTCGAGGCGCTGCCACATCGGCATGACCAGTTCGGTCCGGCCCACCAGAGACGAGCACCGGCGCGGTGTGCTCATCGCCTTGTCCGCGAAGGCCACCAAGTCGGACACCTCGCCGCGCAACGGAATCAGGTTCGCCCCGGCGAAGCACAGCGAGTCGCTCGGGCGGCGACGCGTCCACATCTCGCCGCCGATCGACGTCGGGTCCACCCCGTGGTCGGCCACCCGGGACGCCACCATGCAGGAGCCGACGGGATCTTCGTCGAGCACGCGACGCACCATCGAGGCGTCGCGCACCACCGTCACGCGTCGCTCGTCGGCGAGGCGAAACAGTGGGGGTGCGGACATCTGGACCTTCTACGAGCCGGCGGCGGTGACCCTGCTCACAGGGTCATGGTTCAGCTTACGGTCACAACGGGCGCGCCGCTGGCATCATCCAAACCACGTTCGGCGGCAATCTTCATCGCCTCTTCGATGAGTGTCTCGACGATCATCTGCTCGGGCACCGTCTTGATCACTTCGCCCTTGACGAAGATCTGACCCTTGCCGTTGCCGGAGGCGACGCCGAGATCGGCCTCACGGGCCTCACCCGGTCCGTTGACGACGCAGCCCATCACCGCCACTCGCAACGGAATGTCCATGCCCTCCAGGCCCGCCGACACCTCGTTGGCCAGGGTGTACACGTCGACCTGGGCGCGGCCGCACGACGGGCAGGACACGATCTCCAGCCCGCGGGGACGCAGATTCAGCGATTCCAGGATCTGGTTGCCGACCTTGATCTCCTCGACCGGCGGCGCCGACAACGAGACCCGGATGGTGTCGCCGATGCCCTTCGACAGCAGCGCGCCGAATGCGACGGCCGACTTGATGGTGCCCTGGAACGCGGGCCCGGCTTCGGTGACGCCGAGGTGCAGCGGGTAGTCGCATTGCGCCGCGAGCTGCTCGTAGGCGGCCACCATGATGACGGGGTCGTTGTGCTTGACGCTGATCTTGATGTCGCCGAAGCCGTGCTCCTCGAACAGCGACGCCTCCCACAGCGCCGACTCCACCAGCGCCTCGGGCGTGGCCTTGCCGTACTTCTTCATCAGCCGCGGGTCGAGCGAGCCCGCGTTGACACCGATCCGGATGGGGATGCCCGCGGCACCGGCAGCCTTGGCCACCTCCTTGACCCTGCCGTCGAACTCCTTGATGTTTCCGGGGTTTACGCGAACGGCGGCACACCCGGCGTCGATGGCGGCGAAGATGTACTTCGGCTGAAAGTGGATGTCGGCGATCACCGGGATGTTCGCCTTCTTGGCGATCACCGACAGCGCGTCGGCGTCCTCCTGCCGGGGACAGGCCACGCGCACGATGTCGCAGCCGGACGCGGTCAGTTCGGCGATCTGCTGCAGCGTGGAGTTGATGTCGTGAGTCTTGGTGGTGCACATCGACTGCACGGCGATCGGGTAGTCGCTGCCGACGCCCACGTTGCCCACCATCAGCTGACGCGTCTTGCGACGGGGAGCCAGCGTCGGCGGGGGCGGTACTGGCAAACCCAGACCGACGGTCATGATGACTTCTTTCTGAAGACTATTGGAACAGCCTGATCGGGTTGACCAGGTCAGCGGTGACGGTCAGCAGCATGTAGCCACCCACGATGACGAGCACGACGTAGGTGGCGGGCATCAGCTTGAGGTAGTTCACCGGGGCGGCGGCAACCTTGCCGCGCGCCGAACGAATCATATTGCGGAGCTTCTCGTACACGGCAATCGCGATGTGGCCACCGTCGAAGGGCAGCAGCGGCAGCAGGTTGATCGCACCGAGGACGAAGTTCAGTTGCGCCAAGAAGAACCAGAACGCCACCCACAGTCCGGCGTCCACTGTGTCGCCGCCGATGATGCTGGCGCCGACCACGCTGATGGGCGTCTCCGGATCCCGTTCACCGCCGCCGATGGACGTCCACAGCGCCCCGATCTTGGTGGGAATCTTGGCAAGCGACTTGCCGAGTTCGACCATCAGGTCGCCGGTGAAGGCGACGGTCCCCGGCACCGCCGAGAGCGGGTTGTACTGCGTCGGCCCGAACTGGGCGCCTGCGATGCCGACCGCACCGACCTCGGTTGGGGCGCCGTTGCCCTCCTTGGTCCAGCGCTGGGCCTTGGTGACGTCGACGGTGGTGGTGAACTCCTCGGAGCGCCCGTTCTCGGTGCGCTCCACGACGAATGGCGTCGGTGCGTTGAGCTTGCGCACGGCGGCGACCATCTGTTCGAAGGTCTTCACGTCGGTGTCGCCGACCTTGACGACCGTGTCGCCAGCTCTGATGCCTGCCTGCGCCGCCGGGCCTGGGCCGGTGCACTCCCCCAGCTTGCCCTTGGTGACCTCGGACGACACGCAGGACGTCTCGCCGACGATGGCGGCGGTGGGCGGGTGCAGGTTGGGCAGTCCCCAGATGATGGCGATGCCGTAGATCAGCACCAGGCCGATCACGAAGTTCATCGCGGGGCCCGCGAGCAGCACCGCGACCCGCTTCCACACCTTCTGGCGGAACATGGCGTACGGGCGGTCCTCGGGGGCGAGCTCCTCGACCGACGTCATGCCCGCGATGTCGCAGAAGCCGCCAGCCGGAATGGCCTTCAGTCCGTACTCGGTGTACCCGAGCCGGTTGCGGCGCTTCGTCGACCACACGGTCGGTCCGAATCCGACGAAGTAGCGGCGCACCTTCATTCCGGTGGCGCGCGCCACCCACATGTGACCGCATTCGTGCAGCGCCACCGACACCAAGATGGCCAGTGCGAACAGCACAATGCCCAGTGCGAACATCATCTGGTTGCTACGACCTCCCGTGCTGCGTTCTCGACCGCGATGCCGGCCCTGTCCCTGGCCCAGTCCTGAGCGGCGAGTACGTCGTCCACGGTAGCCGGTTCCGCAGACCACTGGTCCGCAGCGCGCAGCACGTCGCCGACGATCCGGACGATCGCGGGAAATCGGATCCGCCCGGCAAGGAACGCTTCAGCTGCCTCTTCGTTGGCGGCGTTGTAGACCGCCGTCAGGCAACCGCCCCTGGTGCCCGCCTCGCGCGCGAGCGCCACGGCGGGGAAGACGGCGTCATCCAACGGTTCGAATTCCCACGTGGACGCCGTCGTGAAGTCGCACGCAGACGCCGCACCGGGGACGCGCGCCGGCCACCCGAGCGCCAGGGCGATGGGCAGCTTCATGTCGGGGGGGCTCGCCTGGGCGAGGGTGGAGCCGTCGACGAAGGTGACCATCGAGTGCACGATCGACTGCGGATGGACCACGACGTCGATGCGCTCGTAGGGCACGCCGAACAGGAGGTGCGTCTCGATCAGCTCGAGCCCCTTGTTGACCAGCGAGGCCGAGTTGAGCGTGTTCATCGGGCCCATCGACCACGTGGGATGGGCACCGGCCTGTTCCGGGGTGACGTCCTCGAGATCGGCGGCCGACCAGCCTCGGAACGGACCACCCGATGCGGTCAGGACCAGCCGCGCGACCTCGTCGGGGGCACCGCCGCGCAGGCATTGCGCCAACGCGGAGTGCTCGGAGTCCACGGGCACGATCTGGCCCGGCTTGGCCGCCTTCAACACCAGCGGGCCGCCCGCGATCAACGACTCCTTGTTGGCAAGGGCCAACCGGGCGCCGGATTCGAGGGCGGCAAGGGTCGGGCGCAGACCCAGCGCACCGACGAGTGCGTTGAGGACGACGTCGGCTTCGGTGTTCTCGACCAGGTGCGTCGCCGCGTCGTCACCGACGTAGGTGACGTCGCCGATCTGGTCGGCAGCCTTGGCCGACGCCACGGCGACGTTGGCGACGCCGGTCTCAGCCCGCTGGCGGGCCAACAGGTCGGGGTTGCCGCCACCGGCAGCCAGCCCGACGACCTCGAACCGGTCGGGATTGGCGGCGATCACCTCGAGTGCCTGCGTGCCGATGGAACCGGTGCTGCCAAGTACCAGTACGCGCACACGATCCCGAGTCACCGGTCCATTGTGCCGCCTGCCCCGGCGGGTGACGAAGCGCCGATCGAATGTGACGCCAATATGACGAGCAACCTGACAGCCAATCCGTGATCACCATCACCGCGAATGCCCCATGAGGACGGCGGCACAGGCCGTCCCTGACACATTGGAGTGATCACGTCATGAACTCGACTCAGCGCAAGGCCTTCGCGGCAGCAGGCCTGGCCGCAGCGGCCATCCTCGCAACGTCCGCCTGTTCTAGCGAGACCGCCAGCAACACCGCAAGCAGCGTCTCGAGCGGCGCCAGCAGCATGTCCTCCAGCGTGATGAGCAGCACGACCTCGAGCGCCGCCCCGATGACCGGTGCCGCCGACCCGGCCGCCGACTTGGTCGGCCCCGGCTGCGCCGGCTATGCCGCACAGGTCCCCGAGGGCGCCGGCTCCGTTGCGGGCATGGCGCAGGACCCGGTCGCCACTGCCGCGTCGAACAACCCGATGCTCACCACCCTGACCGCCGCGGTCTCCGGCAAGCTCAACCCCGGCGTGAACCTCGTCGACACCCTCAACGGTGGCGAATTCACCGTGATCGCGCCGACCGACGACGCGTTCGCCAAGATCGACGCGGCCACGCTGGAGAAGCTGAAGACCGACGCCCCGTTGCTGACCAGCATCCTGACTTACCACGTGATTCCCGGCCAGCTGAGCCCCGCGCAGGTCGCGGGCAAGCACAAGACCGTCGAAGGTGCAGAGGTCGACATCACCGGTGCGGGCGAGGCGCTGAAGTTCGACAAGTCCGGCCTGGTGTGCGGTGGCGTCAAGACCGCCAACGCGACCGTGTACATGGTCGACACCGTCATGATGCCCCCGGCCAAGTAACAACGGCTGCAACAGAACCCACGGGCGGTGTCCCGGTGCACAACCCCCGTTCTTGCAGCGGGACACCACCCGTGTCTGCTTCACCAACGAAGAAAGTTGAATCGCATGAAACTGACCGAGAAGACCAAGAAGGCCGTCACCGGCACCTCCATCGCAGCGTTGGCCGTCGCCGGACTGCTCACCTCCACGGGCATCGCGCAGGCCGCCCCGGCCGAGGGCCTCGTCGGCAACAGCTGTGCCGCGTACGCCAAGGAAGTTCCGACCGGCCCCGGTTCGGTGCAGGGCATGTCGATGGATCCCGTCGCAGTTGCCGCCTCGAACAACCCGATGCTCACCACGTTGACCGCGGCCGTGTCCGGTCAGCTGAACCCGGCGGTGAACCTGGTGGACACGCTCAACAGCGGCGAGTTCACGGTGTTCGCGCCGACCGATGACGCGTTCAAGAAGATCGATCCCGCGACCATCGACAAGCTCAAGGTCGACGCTCCCCTTCTGACCAGCATCCTGACCTACCACGTGGTGCCGGGACGGCTGAGCCCCGAGCAGGTCGTCGGCACGCACAAGACGGTCGAGGGTGGCGAGGTCACCGTGACTGGCATGGGCCCTGAGCTCAAGGTCAACGACGCCGGCCTGGTGTGCGGTGGCGTGCAGACCGCCAACGCGACGGTCTACATGATCGACACCGTGCTGATGCCGCCTGCTCCTCCGGCGATGTAAGCACCAGCGCTCCGCCGACGGGGCGGTCCAGGCTTCGGCCTGGGCCGCCCCGTTTGCGTTGGTGCTCAACATGTCTCGCGTTCCCGTTGGACGCGTCTGGCGCGGTCTTGGGCGCGGGTGGTCTTGCGGCGTGGCATGGTCAGCCCGGATGCGTGTGCCGTGGGCATCCGGCTCGCCTGAACCGTTGCGGTGGGTTTGGACAGTTCGGGGAACAGCAGGCGGCTACCCGGTGTGGTGATGTAGGTGCGGCCGTCGGGCGCAGTCCAGATGACGGTGCCGTCGTCGAGTTGCTGTTCGCGCCAACCACTTTGGCCGCCCCAGAACGTTTTGAGCAAGTGATGTCTTCGGCTTGGGCATTTCAAGTTGGATGCAGCGGTCGGCCCGTAGGGCCATGGAATCGTATGGTCGACGTCACAATTCGTGGCCGGCACTTTGCAGCCCGGGAAGCGGCAGGTCAGGTCGCGGCAGCGGACGAAGTCGGCCAGCCTTTTCGAGGGTCGGTATCGCGGTTCGGGTGGCGCTTGGCCGGGGTGCACGATCGTGGTGATGGTCGCCCCGACAGTGGCGCGGCAGGCGATGGCGCCGGGGAGGAACTGTCCACCCATCAGGGCGGCGGGTCGCAGGTTGGCCAGCCGACCCGGGGTGGGGGTGAGGGCTTCGGTGAGCGTCAGTTCACGCAGCGGCCTGGTGAACATGGCCGGGGGTTCGCCGTCGAGGGCGGTGCGCTCGTTTGAGGTATCAACTGTCGCAGCATCGTTCACGTCGGTGGACTGCTCTGCGTCCTCGGGGTCGGGAACGGTGGGCTCGGGTGCAGGTGGCGGTGGGGCTGGTGCTTCGGGTTCGCGGAGGGTGTCCGCGCTCGCGATTACGTAGACGACCACCCCGGTGGAGGGTGGGTTCTCACCTGCGGGGCAGTCGTCGGTGTTGCAGAGGCAGGCCAGGCGGTCGTTGCCGTGGGAGATGGCTCCGATGGCGTCTGCTCGGCGTTGGTCCTTGGTCCGGGGATCGGCGGGGCACACGGTCTTGGCGATCGCGCTCAACCGCGCGTCGAAGGCCTTCGCGTCGGTGGCGAACAAAGTNGTCCTTGGTCCGGGGATCGGCGGGGCACACGGTCTTGGCGATCGCGCTCAACCGCGCGTCGAAGGCCTTCGCGTCGGTGGCGAACAAAGTCGCAAACACCGTGGCCATTCCGCTGCCGTCGTCCTCCCCGACGTCCACCGACCGGCCCCGCGCCCGAGTCTCGGTGCGGTGCACGGCATGCGGGTCAACCTGGGCGACGAACGCATCCACGGTCTTCTCAAGAGTGCCCACCGACATCGGCTCCCGGGTGCCCAGCGCCTCGGCCAGCAGTCGGTCGAGTTCGTGCAGGGCCGAGGGGTCGACGACCAGGGCGCCGCGCTGCACCACGATCCGCACCAACTGATACGTGATCAGTCCCTCGGCGAACACCGCCGCAACCAGTGGGAACCGTTCGTGCAGTGCCACGGCGATGAGGAGTTGGTTGGACGCGGCGCCATGGGTGATGCGCTGGGCGACGCCGATGTGGGAGGCGACGGCGTCCCAGGTGTCGGTGCACCACAGGTCCCGCTCATCCGCCCCGTCCGCGGCACGGGCGGTCTGGAACATGGCGGCCATCGCCGCGACACGACGGGCGCAGGCAGCGGACTCCACCCGCGACCACGACTCCACCGCACCGGCACCGGAAGTGCCGGTCGT
Source organism: Mycobacterium sp. Root135 (assembly GCF_001426545.1). Classification (GTDB taxonomy): domain Bacteria; phylum Actinomycetota; class Actinomycetes; order Mycobacteriales; family Mycobacteriaceae; genus Mycobacterium. The sequence continues at coordinate 1,117,142 of NZ_LMEZ01000001.1, forward strand.
GGTGGCCACCAACGATTCGAACATATTTGCGACTCTACCGCCGCACACCGACAGGCGACAGACCCTAAAACCAGCCTGTGGATAACTCCAAACAGTCGGTGCCACAAGGTCATTGGTAGATCGTCTTGATGGTCCCACCGTCCACCACGATATCGGCGCCGACAGTCCACCAGCGTCTGCAGAGCGGCTTCCTCACCCGTTCCCACTACCTTCACCGACTGAAGCGTCAGGCGCCAGGCGGGAAGTTCTCGATCCAGTGCCGCGCGACGTCGACCCGGCGGGCCACCCACACTCCGTCGTGGACCTGCACGTGGTCGAGGAACCGTCCCAACGCGGCGATCCGGGCGGGCCGGCCGACGAGCCGACAGTGCAAGCCGACCGACAGCATCTTCGGGGCCCCCGCGACGCCCTCGGCGTACAGCACGTCGAACGCGTCACGCAGATAGGTGAAGAACTCGTCACCGGAGGGAAATCCACTGGCGGACACGTACTTCATGTCGTTGGTGTCCAACGTGTACGGCACGACGAGGTGGTCGTGACCCGCCACCCGAGTCCAGTAGGGCAGGTCGTCTGCGTAGGAATCCGAGTCGTACAGGAACCCGCCGTGGTCGACGACGAGCTCGCGAGTGCGAGGGGAATCCCGACCGGTGTACCAGCCCAGCGGGGCCTCGCCGGTCAACTCGGTCAGGATGCGGACCGCCTCGGCCATGTCGGCGCGTTCGACGTCGGCGTCGATCTGCTGGTAGCTGCGCCACTTCAGGCCGTGGCAGGCGATCTCGTCACCGCGCGCAAGAAAGGCCGCCACCGCCTCGGGGTTGCGTGCCAACGCCGTCGCGACACCGAAGATGGTCAACGGCAGTCGACGGTCGTCGAACATCCTCAGCACCCGCCACAAACCGGCCCTCGAACCGTACTCGTATAGCGACTCCATGCTCATGTGACGATTCGGAAATGCCTGCGCCCCAACGATTTCGGACAGAAACGTCTCGGACGACTCGTCGCCGTGCAGGACGTTGTTCTCACCGCCCTCCTCATAGTTGAGGACGAACTGCAGGGCGATGTTGGCGCCGCCCGGCCAGTGCGGATGCGGAGGATTCTGCCCATACCCGCCCATGTCGCGGGGATAGTCGTCGGCGGTCGGCGTCATGGTGGGATTGTCGCAGCGAATCCCTACGGATTCCTGACGAGCGTCCACCTGAACGTTTTTCCACGGCGCACTACGGGGAAGATCAGGGGCATGCCAACGTTGCTGTGGTTCCGGCGCGACCTTCGCCTGCACGATCTGCCCGCGTTGCTCGACGCCGCGAAGGACGATCAGGAAGTCCTCGCTTGCTACGTGCTCGACCCGCGCCTGAAGGCGTCGTCGGGCTCCCGGCGGCTGCAGTATCTGTACGACTCACTGCGAGAGCTGCGCGACGGGCTCGACGGCAGATTGTTGGTCGTCGAGGGACGGGCCGAGGAGTGCATCCCCGCCTTGGTGAAGAAGATCGAGGCCACGTCCGTTCACGTGTCGGGTGACTACTTCCCGTTCGGGCTGCGGCGGGACGAGGCCGTCCGCGAGGCGCTGGGCGAGGTACCGCTGGAGCCGTCCGGATCGCCCTACCTGGTCTCCCCCGGGCGCGTGACGAAGGACGACGGCACGCCGTACAAGGTCTTCACGCCGTTCTACTCGGCGTGGAAGGCGCACGGCTGGCGCGCACCCGCTCGCACCAGCGCGAAGACGGCACGCTGGGTCGACCCGGCCGACGTGGGCGGTGGCGTCGACGTCCCCGCCGGTGACGCCGAGCTGGACCACCCAGCCGGTGAGGCCGCGGCACGGAAGGCGTGGAAGGCGTTCGTCTCCTCGACGGTGGAGGACTACGCCGACGACCGCAACCGGCCGGATCACGACGGCACCAGCCGGATGTCGGCGCACCTCAAGTTCGGCACCATCCATCCGCGGACGATGGCCGCCGATCTTGGGGGCGGCGCCGGCGCGCAGGCCTATCTGCGTGAGCTTGCGTTCCGGGACTTCTACGCCAACGTCGTGTACTCGTGGCCCGAGAGCACGTGGTGGAACTGGAACAAGAACTTCGACCGCATAGAGGTCGACGACGACCAAGACGCCAAGAAGCGCTTCGAGACGTGGAAGGCGGGCAAGACGGGTTTCCCGATCGTGGACGCCGGCATGCGCCAACTGGCGGAGACCGGGTTCATGCACAACCGCGTGCGGATGATCACCGCGTCGTTCCTGGTGAAGGATCTGCACCTGCCGTGGCAGTGGGGCGCCCGCTGGTTCCTCGAGCAACTCACCGACGGTGACATGGCGAGCAATCAGCACGGCTGGCAGTGGGCCGCGGGTTGCGGTACCGACGCCGCGCCGTACTTCCGGGTGTTCAACCCGACCACCCAGGGCAACAAGTTCGATCCCGACGGTGCCTACGTCAAACGGTGGGTACCGGAGTTCGGCGGCGGCGACTACCCCGAGCCGATGGTCGACCACGCCGCCGAACGCATCGAGGCACTACGGCGATACGAGGCCGTCCGCTAAGTACGACGTGTCGTCGTATGCCAGAATGAGCGGAGTTGACCGGACCCCCTGAGGAGCTAGCGTGGCGAACACCGAGGTCGAACGGCATACCGGCGTTGACGTCGAGGACGTGCCGTCGGCGAACTGGGGTTGGTCGAAGCAGAGTCATCGGGTGAACCAGATCGGCGGCATCCTCGCCGGCTTCTTCATGCTCGCCATGCTTCGCGGCAACCACGTCGGGCACGTCGAGGACATCTTCCTGGTCGGCTTCGCGCTGGTGATCTGGACGATCGTGATCCGCGACTGGTGGATGCGCCGTCGCGGCTGGACCCGCTAGCCCGATACCGTCGCCTCCGCGAGGGGCATGGCGTCGCCAACGTCGGTGAGCACGTCGGACAGTCCGGCCGCGCTGCGCAGTTCGACGAAGGATCGGAACATTGCGTCGGTCACCTCGTGCGGGTCGTCCGTCGTCAGATCGTCGGTCAGCACAGAGACGTTGAGTTGGTCGACGTAACTCCACACCGTCACGTTCATGCCGCTTCCGGCGACCAGTGGGCCGACGGAGTAGATCTCGCTGATCACCGCTCCCCCGAACGAATCTCGCTCCCTCGGTCCTGGCACGTTGGAGACCGTCAGGTTGAAGATCATGCTGGATTCCATCCGCTTGGACTGCCAGCGGAAGGCCGGCGGTGCCATCGCAGGTGGCAGGAAGTTCAACCACGTGGGGATCAGCTTGGGGCCGAGCAGGTGATTGTTCTCCTTGGCGATCGCCGTGGCCGTCGCCGTCAATCGAACTCGTTCGACAGGATCGGCGACGTGGACGGCCAGTGACGGAGTCATATAGGTGAACTCGTTGCCCGCCAACCGATCCGGGTCGCCGTAGCTGACGGGCACCCCGGCGATCAGGGGCGCGTCGGCGGCGCCGTCGTACTTCAGTAGCAGCTCGCGCAGCGCACCGGCGACGGTCGCGAGGACGACGTCGTTGACCGTCACCCCGAGGGTCTTCGCCGTCTCCTTGACGTCAGCCAAGGCCAACGGCGCGGTCGCGAATCGGCGCGTCGGGGAGACGACGTGGTTGAGGAAACTTGGCGGCGGGGCGAAGTTGGGCGCCAGGCCGGGGTGGCTGCCACGTTCCTTGGTGCGACGGCGCACTCGCGAGACGCCGCGGGCGGTTTCGGCGAGGAGCGCGGGCAACCGCCAAATTTGGCGGGCGTGGTCGCGGCTGGCGGCCAGCATCAGTCCGCCCGTCGTACGCTCTCGTTCCTCGGTGTGGATTGCCTTTGCCGGGAATTCGGGCGGCTCGGCCTGGATGGCCCAGCCCATCTGATTCGCCGAGGCGACGCCGTCGGCCAGCACGTGGTGGACCTTGTGGATGATCGCGACGCGGTCACCGACGAGACCCTCTGCGACATACATCTCCCACAGCGGGCGACTGCGATCCAGTGGGGTGCCTGCGATTTCGCCGATCAGTTGGTCGAGTTCGCGTCGCCCTCCCGGCGCGGGCACCGACACCCGGCGGACGTGGTAGTCGAAGTCGACGTCCGCATTCTCGGTCCACATGGGGTGGTGGAACCTCATCGGGACATCGACGAGTTGGTAGCGCAGCGGGGTCAGGGCACGCAGCCGCGGCTCTGCCACCCGACGGAACAGCTCGTAGGTGAATCCGCCCTCGAGTTCGGAGACGTCGAGGATGCCGATCTTCAGGGTGTGCATGTGAATCTCGGGGGCCTCGGTGTACAGCAGCAAGGCGTCCACGCCGTTGAGCCGTCTCATCGCTCCCTCGATTCGCTAGCCCTCCGCGGCGAGTTGGCCGCAGGCAGCGGCAATTTCACGACCTCGGGTATCGCGCACGGTACAGGACACGCCGCGTTCGCGGACCCGCCTGACGAACTCTCGCTCGGCCGGCTTGGGACTGGCGTCCCACTTCGAGCCCGGGGTCGGGTTGAGCGGGATGACGTTGACGTGGACCAGCGGCCCAAGCGCGCCGTGCAGCTTCTTGCCGAGCAGGTCGCCGCGCCACGGCTGATCGTTGACGTCGCGGATGAGCGCGTACTCGATCGACACGCGGCGTCCGGTCTCGTCGGCGTAATACCGTGCGGCGTCGAGCACTTCGCCGACGTTCCACTTGTTGTTCACCGGTACCAGCGTGTCGCGGAGCTCGTCGTCGGGGGCGTGCAGAGACAGTGCCAACGTCACCCCGAGCCGTTCGTCGGCCAGCTTGCGGATGGCCGGTGCGAGCCCGACGGTCGACACCGTGACCGAGCGCGCCGAGATGCCGAACCCGTGCGGCGCAGGCGCGATGATGCGCTTGACCGCGGCGAGCACGCGGTTGTAGTTGGCCAGCGGTTCACCCATGCCCATGAAGACGATGTTCGACAGTCGCCCGTCGTGATCGTCGCGCATCACGGCTGCTGCGGCGCGGACCTGTTCGAGAATCTCCGCGGTGCTGAGGTTTCTGGTCAAGCCGCCTTGCCCGGTGGCGCAGAACGGGCAGGCCATGCCACACCCGGCCTGAGACGACAGGCACAGCGTGCTGCGGTTCGGATATCGCATCAGCACCGATTCGATCGTGGTGCCGTCGTTCGCGCGCCACAGCGTCTTCCTGGTCTCCGCGTTGTCGCACTCGACGGAGCGCACCACGTCGAGCAGACGCGGGAACAACGTCTCCGCGACCTGGTCGCGAGTCGCGGCCGGCAGATCGGTCATGGCCTGTGGGTCGGCGATCAGCCTGCCAAAGTACTGATTCGCCAACTGCTTGCCGCGGAAGGCGGGCAGTCCGAGCTCGGCGACGGCAACGCCGCGGGCGTCGTCGTCGAGGTCGGCGAAGTGGCGCGGCGGCTTCCCGCGTTTGGGCGCATCGAACACCAGTGGAAGTTTCATGGTCCCGCTCATTATCAGCCCTGCTCACTCAAAACGTCACGGACGGCTCGGTCGACGGCGGCCAAGGCGTCGGCGTCGACGCCGGCCCGGCCCCGCACGCACACCGTCGCCCGGCTGGTAGGTGGTAGCCCCTCGGCGAGGCACAGCCCGTCGGGGAGTCGTCCGATCATGGGCAGCAGCGCAACGCCGAGACCGGAACGGACTGCCGCGAACAGGCCGGCCAGATTGGAGCTCTCGGCGGCGATCCGGTACGGGACGCCGATGCGATCCAGTGCGGCGAACGTCGGCTCGCGCAGCGTGCACGGTTCGGAGAACATCACCACCGGCAGCGGATCGCCCGCCGGCATCGCGAAGGTTCGGCCCGAAATCCACTTCAGCGCAACGACTCCCGAGGCATTTGCCGGGTCCAGCCCGGAACCGTCGAGCATCACCGCCAGGTCGAGGGAACCGTGGTCGATCGCGTCGGCGAGCGTCACGTTGCGGTCGAGCCGAAATCGCAGCCGCCACTCGGGCAACCGCTTGCCCAGCGCGCCGGTCAGTCCGGGCAGCATGACGTCGGCGCCGTGCTCGGTGGCGCCGATCACCAGCACGCGTTCCTCGGCCGCACCGAGATCGGTGAGGGCGGCGTCGTGCGCGGCGAGGATGGTCCGTGCGTGGGCGAGCAGACGATGGCCCAGCTCGGTGAAGGCGACGCCACGACCGGACTTCTCGACGACCGGTCCCCCGACGACTGCCTCGACCCGCCGGACGTGCTGGCTGACGGCGGACTGGGTGAGGTGCAGAACGGTCGCGGCACGGTGAAATCCACCACAGTCGGCGACGGCGACCACGCTGCGCAGCGGCGCGATGTCCAAGACCTGACTCACGCTGCCAAGGTACTCCGATCAGCACCGACGATCAAAGACAAGCGTTTTCACTGACTCTTCGTCGCGCTTCCACGGCCAATCGATCAGCACAGGCGATCGAATGCGATCAGCGATATTCGTTGGACGCCGTCGACGGCCGTCCGCACGATGGGTCCATGACCCCCACCCGCATGCCGATGCAGCGCATGCCGATCCAAACGACGGTGGCCGTGACGTTCTTCTATGCGCTCGGCTACCCGATCGGCAACATGGCGGTCAACGCGATGACCCCGATGGCCGTGCTGGCCTTTCGCTTCGGTTTGGCCGGGGTGATCCTCGGGTCGTGGGCCGCGCTGGCCAAGGTGAGCTGGCCGAGGGGGCGCGTGCTCGGGCACGTCGCCGTCACGGGTCTGCTGATGCAGGCGGTGCAGTTCTGTGCGCTCTATCTGGCCATCCAGCATGGGGCGCCCGCCGTCCTGTGCGCCGTCGTCGTCGCGATGAATCCCGTTGCCACCGCGATGCTCGCTGCGGCGTTCCTCAAGGACCGCCTCACGCCGCTGCGAATCCTGGCGCTGGTGCTCGGCGTCGTCGCGGTGCTCGCGGCCTGCGCCAGTCGGCTGATCTCCGAGCGAGGCGTCGACCCCGCCGTGCTGCTGCTCCTGGTCGCACTGGTCGGGCTGGCGGCCGGCGGGGTCTACCAGCAGCGGTTCTGCGCCGACGTCGACTTCCGCGCCTCGACCGCCGTGCAGAACGTGGTCGCGCTCATACCGGCAGTTGCCCTCACGGTCACGACGCCATTCGCGGTGCACGATCCGACGAAGGCCGCGTTCGCGGTGGCCGGCGTGGTGCTGCTCAACGCGACCCTTGGCGTCTCGCTGTACGTGCGGGCGATCAACCTGCACGGCGCCGCGGCGGTGTCCATGTTGTTCTGCGTGATCCCCGCCGTGGCGGGCGTGCTGTCCTGGCTGATGCTGGGACAGCGGGTGGACGTCGGTGTCGGGGTGGGTCTGGTGCTGGGAGCGGTGGCCTGCTGGCTCAACTCGCGGGCGTCACGCAAGAAGCGTCAGGACGACCCACGTCGCGACAGCCGACGGGAGGACCGAGTCGAGCCGGTCCATCAGCCCGCCGTGGCCGGGTAGCAGCGTACCCATGTCCTTGATGCCCAGGTCGCGCTTGACCTGAGACTCGATGAGGTCGCCGAGCGTGCCGGTGATGACGAGCATCAGTCCCAGCGGAATGCCGACCCAGGCCGGCTTCTCCAGCAGGAAGGTCACGGCCAGCACCGACGCGGCGGTCCCGAAGATCAGCGACCCGGCAAAGCCCTCCCAGGACTTCTTCGGGCTGATCGCCGGCACCATCGGGTGCTTGCCGAACAGGACCCCTGCGGCATAGCCACCGATGTCGGAGAAGACGACGCCGAGCATCAGGCAGAGCACGCGCCAGCGGCCGTCCTCCGGATAGACCAGCAGCACGCCGAACGCCCCGAACAGCGGAATCCAGGCGGCCAGGAAGATGGTCGTGGTGACGTCGCGCAGATAGTTCACCGGGGCGTTCTTCATGCCACCGGAGAGCAACCGCCAGATCATGCAGACCACGACCGTGGCACCGAACGCGCCAAGGGCGCCGGCGGGGCCGAAGGGCCACGTCAACCACACCATGGCCTGACCGCCGACGAGCAGCGGGACGATCGGGATCGAGTATCCCGCCGTCCGCAGTCGCTTCACGACCTCGTGGGTGGCGACCGCCATCGCGAGGGCCACGACAGGAACCCAGCCCAACGGCGCGAACACCAGAATCGCGATGACGCCGAAGCCGAGGAACGCTCCTACCCCGATGGCGGCGGGGAGGTTGCGTCCCGCCCGGCCCGCCTTCTTCGTGGGCTCGGGTGTCCCGGCTCCGTCGGTGGAGGCCGTGTCGGTGTCTGCCACCGTGCTGTTGCTGAAGGTCAGGTCTACTGCGACCTAGACCTCCAGCAGCTCGCCTTCTTTGTGCTTCACCAGGTCGTCGATCTGGGCGGTGTAGGTCTGGGTGCTCTTGTCGAGGTCCTTCTCCGCGCGCCCGACCTCGTCCTCGCCGGCCTCGCCGTCCTTCTTGATGCGTGCGAGCTCTTCCATGGCTTTGCGGCGGATGTTGCGCACGGTGACCTTGGCGTCCTCGCCCTTGCCCTTGGCCTGCTTGACCAGTTCGCGGCGGCGTTCCTCGGTCAGCTGTGGGATCGAGATCCTGATGACGTTGCCGTCGTTGCCCGGGTTGACACCGAGATCGGAGTTGCGGATCGCATCCTCGATGGGGCGCAACTGGTTCGCCTCGTAGGGCTTGATGACGACGAGCCGGGCTTCCGGCACGTTGATGCTGGAGAGCTGGGTGATCGGCGTCGGCGAGCCGTAGTACTCGATCTTGATCCGGTTGAACATGCCGGGATTGGCGCGACCGGTGCGGATGGACGACAGGTCGTCCCGAGCGACCGAGACCGCCTTCTCCATCTTCTCCTCGGCTTCGAAGAGGGTTTCGTCGATCACTTCATATTCTCCCGTCGCTGTCGCTCGTCCCACCCGTTAGGTGGTGACCAGCGTCCCAATCTTCTCACCCGCCACCGCACGGGCGATATTCCCGTCGACGAGCAGGTTGAACACCAGGATCGGCATGCGGTTGTCCATGCAGAGGCTGAACGCCGTCGCGTCGGCCACCTGCAGGCCGCGGTCGATGACTTCCCGGTGGGTGATGGTCTTGAGCAGCTCGGCGTCCGGGTTCGTCCGTGGGTCGTCGGTGTAGACGCCGTCGACCGCCTTGGCCATCAAGACGACGTCGGCGCCGATCTCGAGCGCACGTTGCGCGGCCGTGGTGTCGGTCGAGAAGTAGGGCAGGCCCATGCCGGCGCCAAAGATGACGACACGCCCCTTCTCCAGATGCCGACGGGCGCGACCGGGGATGTATGGCTCGGCGACCTGGCCCATGGTGATGGCGGTCTGCACCCGGGTGTCGATGCCTTCCTTCTCCAGGAAGTCTTGCAGCGCAAGGCTGTTCATCACGGTGCCGAGCATGCCCATGTAGTCGGAGCGGCTGCGCTCCATGCCACGCTGCTGGAGCTGGGCACCGCGGAAGAAGTTTCCTCCGCCGATGACCACTGCGACGTGCACGCCGCCACGCACCACTTCGGCGATTTGCCGGGCCACCAGGGCGACCACGTCGGGGTCGAGGCCGACCTGTCCCCCGCCGAACATCTCGCCGCCCAATTTGAGCAGGACGCGCGAATAGCCCGGCTGCTCAGCTGGGTCCGCCAGGACCGTTTCCGCCATGACACTCCTTCGGTCCGCACGCGAGTGTCCCCAATCCTGCCAAACGGCTCGACGGGAGGAGCGAAGGGGTAAGTGCTAACCCAGATGCGCCGAGAGCAGCCATGCGGGCATCGACATGCGGCCGTTGCCCTCGTCGCGGACGCCCGAGCCGGCGAATTCGGCCGACGCGGCGGGATTCCGAGCGGCGGTGGCGTGGATGCGGGCAGGCCGGACGTCGTCGACGACCCAGTACTTCGACACCGCGTCGCGCAGTTCCTCGTCGGTGACGGGGTTCATCGGGACGTCCTCGGGCATCCCGGCACGGTCGAACACCAAGACGTAGTACGACGCGCCGGGCGCGGCGGCGCGGACGATCGACTGCTGATAGCCGTCGCGCAGTTCGACCGGCATGGAGTGGAACAGCGTGCAGTCGACGACGGTGCCGAAGCGTCCGTCGTATCCGGTGAACGCGCTGATGTCGGCGACGTCGAAGGTGGCGTTGGTCAGGCCGCGTCGGGCGGCCTCGGCGCGCGCCATGTCGATCGCGGTCGCGGACTGGTCGAGCCCGACGGTGGTGAAGCCGCGTTCGGCGAGCGCGATGGCGGTCGCGGCCTCGCCGCAGCCGGCGTCGAGCACGTCGCCGTGGAACTTGCCGGCGTCGATGAGCGCAGCGATCTCGGGTTGTGGCTCACCGATGCTCCACGGCGGCTTGGTGCCGAGACCCAATTGCTCCGCCTCGCCCCGGTAGGCGGCGTCGAACATGACTTCGAGTGGATTGCTCATACCGTCATGCTTATCAACCTAGTTGATATGTGTCAAGATAGTTGACATGAGCGCACGCGACGACCAACCGCTTGGCATGCTCCTCGTCCGGGTCGCCGCCGCCCTGCGCACCGAAGTCATCGCCGGCGTGCTCGAACCGCTCGATCTGTCCTTCCCGCAATACATCTGCATGCGGATCCTGTCGCACTCGCCCGGGCGGTCCAACGCCGAACTGGCGCGCGACGCCAACGTCTCGCCGCAGGCGATGAACATGGTGCTCCGCGGCCTTCAGGACCGCGGCCTGGTAACCCGCCCCGCCACCGTGGCGGCGGGCCGGTCCCTGCCCGCGGAGCTGACGAAGGACGGCGTCGCGCTGCTCGTCGACGTCGACCCAGGCGTGCGCGAGGCCGAGCGAAAGGTGTTGGCGCCGTTGAGCGAGCAGGACCGGCGTCACTTCCGGCGCCTGCTCGCCGAACTGGGCTAGGTGTACTGACCAGCTAGGACTCCAGCGCCCGCTCCGCAACGGGCAGCCCCGCGTGGTGCGCACCGTGGCACGCCTTCGGCGGCGTCGGCGGAATGTCCAGTGCCGGGTTGCCGTCGAAGAAGCCGATCGGCTTGAGGTGGAATCCCGTGTACGCACAGGGCATTACGGGCCAGTCCTCCGGCCGGACCACGTGGTGGGCGCCCAGGGTGTACCAGAGCACCACGTCGGTGTCCTCGAGCGGCGCGTCGTCGGCGACGAACTCCGGCAGGCCCTGCGCGTCGGCGGACTGGTACATGTAGTCCCCCGCGGCGAACTTCTCCGCCTCGTCGTACTTCGTCACCCACAGGTTGTGCTGAATGAACCGTGCCCGGTCGTAGATGTAGGAACCCTCCTGCACCATGACGGGCACGATGTCCTTGGGCACCAGCTTGTAGGCCGTCGGGCTGCCGAGTTCGTTCTTCTTCGACGGGTTGGTGATCTTCCAGTAGCGGCCCGTCTTCCAGTCCCAGTCACGGGCACCTTCGGCCTCCGACGCCACCAGGGTGTCCTGGGTGATCCACGCGTTGTGGTGCGGGTTGAGTGCCGGATCGGGTTCGGGGATCGAATCCACCTCGTACACACTGTTTCCCGGACCGTCGACGCTCATGTCGAGCCGGAAGTTGAAGAAGTGCTGATGGTTCGGTCCGTAGACACCAGGGGCGACGAGCTTGCCCCACCGCGGCACCTCACCCTCGGCGATCGAGCCGGTGGTGAGCACGCCGGACAGCTTGACCTCGACCTCGATCGACGCGTCGTTGTAGAAGTACCAGAAGAATCCGTACTCGTAGTTGCCGACGGTGCAGATCATCGACACGACCAACCGCCGCGAGCGCCGCACCTCCACCTCGCCGGTGCGAAAGTCGGTGTGCTTCCAGGAGATCCCGTAGTCCTCCTCGTGCATGCAGATGGCGTTCGGGATCGTGACGGGGTTGCCGTCGGAGTCGTTGACCGTGCCGTCGAAGTAGTGGATCTCGCCGAGACAGTCGCAGCCCAACGTCAACGGGTTGGCCGAGAAGCCCATTCCGACCTCGCCCATGTCGAAGACGTTCTTGTTCCAGTGCGTCGGCGAGGTGTCGCCATAGGGCACCACCATCTCCGACAACGACCCGCGGTACATGATCGGTCTGGTCTCACCACGGTCGGTGTAGGTCACCTCGTGCAGCGTGAGGCCCTCGCGCGGGTTGAATCCGATGCGCAGCGACCACTTCTGCCACGTGACCTGCCACCCGTCGACGGTGAAGCTGGGGCCCTCGGGCTGGGTGATCTCGATCGGCTTGACGTCGGACCGGAATTCGGTGAACGCCGGCCGGTTGTTCGGGTCGAACATGAACCGCTCGTCGTAGTTGCCCGCGGTCGGCGGCATCGGGACGACACCGTGGTCCTCGACGTCGACGACCACCATGGCGTCGAGGTCGAACGTGACGATCAGGCCCTCGACGGGCCGCGCGTAACCGTGTTCGGACGGCGCCGCGCGCATGAACGTCAGCGGCCGGCAGACCAGCGGCGAGTTGTCGTAGTGGTCGAGGGCACCGTAGTAACCGGCCGGCCACGGGTCGATCATCGCCAGGCTGAAGTCGGTGATGCCACGCTTGCGCATCGCCTCCTGCCACCGCGGATCCTCGCGGACCTTCTCCTCCACTCCGGTCATGTGCTCGACCAGGTAGGACGGGAAGCGGCCGGGTATGGCCTTCCACGACTCGACCATGCTGGCGCCCAGGTCGACGACCGCCTCGTAGATCAGCTTCGCCGCGGCGTCGTACATGGTGGCGAAGGCGCAGCGGGGTACGTCGGCGCCGGCGAACGTCAGCTCGGCGGTCTTTGCCGGCTCCGCCAGCTGGATCATCACGAACTTCAATGTCGGCGAGGCGTATTCGGAGGCCATCACGATCGCCGCCGCGGCTTGGATCTCGTCGCCCGTCAGTGGGTCCAACGGATAGCCGGTGGCGCCCCCGGTGGCGTCGGCGTTGCGAGTGGTGCTGTCCAGTGTCATCGGTTCAGACTCCGTCGGTGGTTGTTTCGGACTTCTTGAGGTCGAAGACCGCCAGGTGCGCCAGCGAGTCCTCCTTGCTCACCTTGCGGGCCGAGCGCTTGCCGAACACGAACACGATCAGGCCGAGGGCGAACATGCCGAGGCTGATCCCGCCGACCCAGGTCATCCAGGTGGACTGCGGCACGTCGATCCAGGGTGTCACGAACGAGTAGTACACGCCGCCGATCGTGGCGATGGTGCCGACGACGACGACGATCCACACGCCGACCATGCCGCCGGGGATCCGCCAGAACTTCTCGTTCTCGTAGCGGTCGGCGTACTTCTTACGCGCGATGACCACGGGGATCAGGAAGAAGAAGCCGGACAGCAGCCAGACGGTGCTCAGACCGCCCTGCAGGTAGATGGTCACGTTCGCCATGCTGCTCTGCGAGTACAGCCCGACCAGGATCAGCGAGGAGAGCACACCCTGAATGAGGATGGCCGTCACCGGGTTTCGGGTGCGCGGATTGAGGTGGGTGAAGATGCGCGGCAGGTGCCGCTCGAGGCCGGAGACGAAGATCAGTCGTGAGTAGGCGACCTGGTAGGTCATCAGCGCCACGATGATGATGCCGGCCAGCACGACGGCGCAGATCTCCATCAAGCCCGGGAAGCCGGACATGCCCAGGGCGCCGATGACACCCGTGACGGGGTCGATCTGATCGCCGGGCAGCGCCATCATGGTGCCCAGTGTGGTCAGCAGATAGATCGCCACCAGCGCAGTCGAGCCCCACAGGATCATCTTCGGCCCGCTCTTGCGCACCGAGAGGAACTCGGCGCCCATGTTGTACGGGGTTTCGACTCCGAGCAGGTACAGCAGCACCGTGCCGTAGAGGAAGCCCGCGACGGCGAAGTTCGGCACCGTCGCCTCGTGCCAGTCGAACGGCGTGGCCGAGCCGTTCTTGACCGCGAACAGCAGACCGCAGACGAAGATCGTCAGCGTCAGCACGCCGTAGACGACGAACACGACGTTCATGATCTTCTGGTTGGCGGCGAGCTTCGCCAGCGCCAGACCGACGACCGTCCAGAGGATCACCAGCTGCAGGATGATGCTGGTCGTCAGCCCCAGCTCGGTGTGGAAGGCCAGCAGCAGGAACTGCAGCACCACCGCGGGCGAGGACGCCGCGTTGAGGATCACCGGTACCCAGGACAGGTAACCGCCGACGAATCCCCAGGTTTCACCCATGGTTCTGTGCGCCCAGATGTACACCCCACCCTGGCCGGGCCACAGGTTGCCGAGTTCGACGACGGCCATGCCTGCGGGCACCAGGAAGCTGACGATGCCGAGCACCCACATGGGGATCGCCGTCCAGCCACCCGCGGCCATCACCGAGGACCCCGTCACCCAGCAGATGATGAACACGTAGGCCGCGGTAAGGCCGAACGTGCTCATCACCTTGGGCAGAATCTGTTCGGGGACGAGCTCCGTCGTCATCAACGCGTCGCGATCGGCGGTGCCCGACGGCCGCGCGGCTTCCATCTCTTGAGTCACAGTGGTTCCTTCGATTTCGTCGGGTTAGGCGAATCAGCTGACGATCTGACCGTCTCGCATCCGGACGACCCGACTGGCCTCCTCGGCGACGATCGGGTCATGGGTGCTGGCGACGACGGTGACGCCCATGGTCGAGCACAGGTCGCGCAGCATGCGCACGACCGTCTCGCCCGTCTTGTGGTCCAGGTTCGCCGTCGGCTCGTCGGCGAGGACCAACGTCGGATTGCTGATCAGCGAGCGCGCGATGGCCGTACGCTGCTGTTCACCTCCGGACATCTTGGTCGGCTGGTGGTGCACCCGGTGGCTAAGGCCGACCAGCTCGAGGAGTTCCATTGCCCTCTTGCGCAACGCCTTCCGGTCATACGGCTCGAACATCAAGGGAAGTTCGACGTTCTCGACGGCCGACAAAAAGGGGATCAGGTTGTAGCTCTGGAAGATGAAGCCGATGGTGTCGTGTCGCAGCGCGGCGAACTGGCTCTCGGTGAGCTGCCCGGTGTCCTTGCCCGCGACCGACACCGAGCCCTTGGTGGGGCGGTCCAGTCCGCCGATGATGTTGAGCAGCGTGGACTTTCCGCTTCCACTGGGCCCCATCAGGCAGACGAACTCACCTGGCATTACCCGCAGGTCGGCGGCGACGAGGGCCTTGACCACCTCGTCGCCCAGCTTGTGCAGCTTCCACACGTCGGAGACCTCGATCACCGGCGACGTCGGTGCGGTGGCCGTGGCCACCACTTCGGCGTCGACCTCAGTGTTCTCGTCGTTGACGACCGTCATGAATCAACCTCCACCGGAGAGCGAGCGAATGGGTGGCCGCGACGCTGCGGTCCACGTGGGCACGACGCTGGTGACCAGCGCGGCGACGATGCTGACGACCACGGCGATGCCCCCGCCGAGAAGCAATCCGCCGACGGCGACGCCGGTGGGGACGAAACCCGTTGCCCCAAGCACCATGGCGACGGCACCGGCCAGTGCCGCACCGACCACCGCGCCGAGCACGGCTGCCACCAACGGTTCGACGAGCAGTGCGGCGACGACGGGGGTGCGCGGCACTCCGTTGGCGCCGAGTACGCCGAGTTCCCTGGTGCGGTGGGCAACCGTCCTGGTGGTGGCCACGGCGACCTCGACGACGCCGACCAGCAGGACGGTCACCGAGATGAGGATGACGGCCCGTCCGATCTCGTCGGCATGTCCGAGCGACGCGGACTGCGCCCGAATGCCGTCCTGCATCCCGAATACCAGCACCACCAGGAAGGCACCCGTGGCCGTGGTGACGACCGGCAGGATCATCTCGCCGATCCGTCGGCGCGCGGCGAGCCAGCCGTAGGCCAGGCCTTTGGTCAACATCGTTAGCGGTCCCCCAACAGGTCGACGGGTCGCTGCTGCAACAGCCGGTGCACCGGTACGAGCGCCCCGACGATCGCCATGGCGGGCAGGAACGCGGCGACCATCGCCGAGGCCTGGAGCCACGCGGTCGGTGTCGCGATGCCCGGAATCACCAGCGCCACTGCGGCTCCCGCACCGGCGATGCCGACCAGGTAGGCGACCACGAAGACGACGGCCGACTCGACGAGGAAGAAGTACAGCACCTCGTCGGCGAGCCCGATGCTCGACATGATGCCGAATTCGCGCTTGCGTTCCTGAACGGCGGCCAGGAACGACGACACCGCGATGACGAAGCCGAGTCCGAGTCCGATGGTCGAAATCAGACCGAGCGTGGAGCTGGTCACCTTGCCGGAGAACAGCGCCGAGAACTTCTGCTCGAAGGTCAGCGGCCCGCTGCCGCCGACGGTGTCGTAGATCAGACCGTGGCCACCGGCGTCGGGCAGCACCGCGGGGTCGGAGGTGAACGGCAGTCCCGTCGCCGCCCCGAATGTCTGCGCGAGGGTGCGGTCCTTCTCCCGGCCGTCGGGGGCGAACACCGTCCACCACCCCTTTTCACCGACGATGGACCGGGCGAGGTCGGCCGAGACGATGGCGGATTGGCTGTCCCCGTCGACGCCGACGACCAGGCTCTGACCGCCGATCTCCACCCGGTCACCGGGGGCGACGCCGAGCCGTTCGGCCAGCGCCGACCCCAGAGTGGTTTGACCCGAGGGTATTTCGTCACTACTGCGAAGCGAGACGGCGTCGCCCTTGACCTCGGTCACGCCGGACAAGGTGTGAACGCCGGTCCACCCGGCGGGCAGTGCCAGTTCGGGCGCAGGTCCGTCGGCGACCAACGCTTGCGCGTCCGGATCGAAGTGCACACCGGCGGCGGGTACCGCCCACAGTTGGGCACCGCCGAGCACGTCGGTCACCGAGTCGGCACCGGTGATGGCGAAGCTCGAGGAGATGGTTCGGACGATGGTGACGCATGCGATCGCCAGTGCGATGCCGAGGACGGAGAGCACGAACCGCTCCGGTCGACGACGAATGTTCGCCAACGCGAACCGGACCAGGTACCCGAAGGTATTCCCGGGCGCAGTGGCGATCGCCGGTCCTCGGACGGTCGTCGATGCAGTGGGGTCCACACAGGCGATGTTCAGCTCGCCGTGTTTCTTCGGTTGCCACCGGTGATGTCCGGAAGGTTAACTCGACCTAAGTCCGATTACGGTGTTGTGTCGCGCCCCACAACGGATTTCGTCGACGTCTGGGTGACGGAAAACGGGAAACTTTGCCTATCAGGGTAATTGAACGTCGGATTCCGCACCGATGCCGTCCGCTACGAAACGGAACGGCACGGCCGCCTCCAGCTCGTAGGCGAGTCCCAGCAGCGTCGTCTCGCGACCCAGACGTGCGCTGAACATCATGCCGACGGGCAGCCCCTCGGCGGAGTGGTTCAGCGGCAAGGAGATTGCTGGGTCACCCGTGACGTTCTGCAGCGGCGTGAACGCCACCCAGTCCACCAACCGCTCGATGATCTGGTCGTAGTCCGCAG
This sequence comes from Mycobacterium sp. Root135, assembly GCF_001426545.1. Taxonomy (GTDB): domain Bacteria; phylum Actinomycetota; class Actinomycetes; order Mycobacteriales; family Mycobacteriaceae; genus Mycobacterium. The sequence goes on from NZ_LMEZ01000001.1 coordinate 1,134,371, forward strand.
ACGGATCCAGGTGCCCGACACGCGGCGGCACGTCGGCCAAGGTCGGCGTCAACAACACGTCGTAGTCCCGCACCCGGCTCAGCATCCGGCGACGCAGCGTCGCCAGCCTGGCGATTGCCGCCGGAAGCCGGTGCAGATTGGCCGCCGCGAAGCCCTCCAATCCGAGGGTGAGGTTGTCGAGTTTGGCGCGGTCGAACGTGGCACCGAACCGACTCTTGCCGCCCCGGACCAAGGCGAACGACAGCAGCGCCCAGTAGAGCAAGAAGTCGTCGATGAAGGACTCCGGCACCGGCGGTGCGTCGAGGTATTCGACGTGGTGGCCCAAACTCTCCAGCAGCGCAGCGGTGCGGAGCGTGTGATCACGAACCTCGGGGCTGCACTCGCGTTTGACGGACTTGGTGAACACCGCCACGCGCAGCCGCGCCCGTCCCGGCCGCGTCACGTCGCCGATCGGCTCGAGCTTTGGGTTGCGCCAGACGTTCTCGGCCTCCCGATAGAAGGCGGCGGTGTCACGGACCGACCGGGTCACCACCCCGTTGGCGACGATCCGGATCGGCATCTGGCGCATGTCGGCGTCCAGGGGCAGTCGGCCGCGCGACGGCTTGAGTCCCACCAGACCGTTGCATGCCGCGGGGATGCGGATCGACCCCCCGCCGTCGTTGGCGTGCGCGATCGGGACCACACCCGCGGCCACGAACGCCCCGGAGCCCGACGACGACGCCCCTGCGGTGTGGTCGGTGTTCCAGGGATTGCGGACCGCGCCGAGCCGGGCATGTTCGGCGACGGCACTGAAGCCGAACTCCGACATCTGGGTCTTGCCGAGCGCGACCAGGCCCGTCGCCAAGTAGGTCCGCGCGAAGTCGCCGTTGGCGAGCTCGGGCCGCGGCTCCCATGCGTCGGTGCCCTCCATCGTCGGCATGCCCTCCACGGCGGCGTTGTCCTTGACGTAGGTCGGCACCCCGTCGAAGAAGCCGCCGTAGGGGGTTCTTGCCGCGGCGCGGACGCGAGCCGCGTCGAAGGCCTCGTAGGCCAGACCGTTCAGGTGATGGTTGACCTTCTCGGTGCGGGCGATCGCCGCCTCGACGACCTCCATCCGCGACACGGCACCCGACCGGATGGCCTCGGTGACGCCTACCGCGTCCAGTCGTCCGAGTGCGTCGTCGTCGAATGCCGAAACCAAGGTCATCCCCCGACGCTAGCAATGCCCGGATACAGAGAAACCCCGCGTCCACCGGGATCACCGGCGGAGACGCGGGGTCTCCCTAGCTGAGCGATTGGTGCGTCGCTCAAGTCGTTGCGCCTAGGAGCGGCCGACCTCGAACCGGACGAACCGCGTGACGGTCAACCCTGCATCCTCGGTCAGAGCCTTGACGCTCTTCTTGTCATCGGAGATGGCCGACTGCTCCAGAAGGACGACGTCCTTGAAGTAGCCGGTCAAGCGGCCTTCGATGATCTTCTGCATGGCTTGCTCGGGCTTGCCCTCTTCGCGAGCGGTTTCCTCGGCGATGCGACGCTCGTTGGCGACGGCTTCGGCGGGGACGTCCTCACGCGTGAGGTACTTGGCCTTCATCGACGCAACCTGCAGGGCCACGGCGTGCGCGACCTCGGGGTTGCCACCGGTGTACTCGACGAGGACGCCGACCGCGGGCGGGAGGTCGGACGACCGCTTGTGCAGGTACGCCTCGACCGTGCCGTCGAAGTAGGCGACGCGACGAAGTTCGAGCTTCTCGCCGATCTTGGCCGAGAGGTCGGCGATGACCTGCTCGACGGTCTTGTCGCCGATCTTCGCGGCCTTCAGTGCGTCGACGTCGGCTGCCTTGGACTCGGCAGCGGCGTTGACGATCTGCGCGGCGACGGACTGGAACTCTTCGTTCTTCGCGACGAAGTCCGTTTCCGAGTTCAGTTCGATCAGTGCGCCACCCTTGGCGGCGACCAGACCTTCGGCCGTCGCACGCTCGGCGCGCTTGCCGACGTCCTTGGCACCCTTGATGCGCAGGACCTCGACGGCCCGCTCGAAGTCACCATCGGCTTCGACAAGGGCGTTCTTGCAGTCGAGCATGCCCGAGCCGGTCAGCTCCCGAAGTCGCTTGACGTCGGCAGCGGTGTAGTTCGCCAATTTCTCTCTCCTACGAAGATTCAGTGGGCGTCTCGGTGGCGACCGGCGCCGCCTCGACGGGAGCAGCAGCCGCCGGTGCGGTGGCGGTGGCGAGCAGTTCCTGCTCCCACTCCGCCAACGGCTCGGCAGCACCCTCGGCGGCACCCTTGTCGGCGCCGGCACCCGAGCGGGCCTTGAGCCCCTCGGCGACCGCGGAGGCGATCACCTTGGTGAGCAGCGCGGCCGAGCGGATCGCGTCGTCGTTACCCGGGATCGGGTAGTCGACCAGGTCGGGATCGCAGTTGGTGTCCAGGATCGCAAGGATCGGGATGTTCAGCTTGCGCGCTTCCGCGACCGCGAGGTGCTCCTTGTTGGTGTCGACGATCCAGATCGCCGAGGGCACCTTCTGCATGTCCCGGATACCACCGAGGCTGCGCTCGAGCTTGTTCTTCTCGCGCGTCAGCATCAAGATTTCCTTCTTGGTGCGACCCTCGAAGCCACCGGTCTGCTCCATGGCCTCCAGCTCCTTCATCCGCTGAAGGCGCTTGTGCACGGTCTGGAAGTTGGTGAGCATGCCACCGAGCCAGCGCTGGTTGACGAAGGGCATCCCGACACGGGTTGCCTCGTCGGCGATGGACTCCTGCGCCTGCTTCTTGGTACCGACGAACATGATGCTGCCGCCGTGGGCGACGGTTTCCTTGACGAACTCGTACGCCGTGTCGATGAACGTCAGCGTCTGCTGCAAGTCGATGATGTAGATGCCGTTGCGGTCCGTGAAGATGAATCGCTTCATCTTGGGATTCCAACGGCGGGTCTGGTGCCCGAAGTGCGCGCCGCTGTCAAGCAGCTGCTTCATTGTTACGACAGCCATGATTGGCTTTGTCCTTCTTCAGTCGGTTGTCGTCCGGCATCGGGTGATGCCAAACCCTGGCGGCCGTTGCATACCGGACCCGTGTCGAGGAACTCCCCAACATGGGACCAACCGGCATGCGCGTGCAACCCTGGAAGTACGGGGCTGCGGCACGGGCGCGCGAAGTCAACCCGCTTACACGGATTGCGGGACTGAGTTTACACCGTTGACATGCGTGCTCTTGCCACGCGGCCGTCCACAGTCGTCGTTTCATCCACAGATGCCGGTTGACGGCTATCCCTGGCGCCGATTCGCACGCTGAACTGGCGCGATGAGACTACTTGCGACGTTGACGGCGATCGGCTTGCTCACCGCCGTACCTGCGGGCGCCGTCGCGGACCGACTGGACTGGCCGCTGCGACCGAGACCGGCCGTGGTCAGGGCGTTCGACGCACCCGCGCCGAACTGGAACCGCGGGCACCGCGGCGTCGACCTCGCCGCCGCGACGGGTCAGACGGTCTACGCCGCCGCGTCCGGCACGGTCGTTTTCGCCGGTGAGCTGGCTGGACGACCGCTCGTCTCGATCGCGCACCCCGGCGGTCTGCGCACCACCTACGAACCGGTGGACGCGGTGGTACGCGCGGGACAGCTGGTCGACGCGGGAACCGCGGTCGGCGCCGTGGTCGCCGGCCATCCGGGCTGTGGTGCCGCGGCGTGCCTGCACTGGGGTGCGATGTGGGGTCCGGCGTCGCGTGCCGATTACGTCGACCCGCTGGGCCTCGTCGTCACCACTCCCGTTCGACTCAAGCCCTTGGGTGGGCCTGGTCGTGCACCGCTCGTAGGCGCGCCACCGTGACGTGGGTGTAGAGCTGCGTGGTCGCCAACGACGAGTGACCGAGGAGCTCTTGGACGACGCGGAGATCTGCCCCACCCTCGAGCAGGTGCGTCGCCGCGCTGTGCCGCAAACCGTGCGGGCCGATGTCGGGGGCGCCGTCGACGGCGGCCATGGTCTGGTGCACGACGGTGCGGGCCTGGCGCGGGTCGATGCGCCCGCCCCTGGCGCCGAGCAGAAGTGCCGCACCCGAGGTCGATGTGGCCAATGCGGGCCTGCCGTCGGTTAGCCACGAGGTGAAGGCCCGAAGCACGGGCTCGCCGAACGGAACCGTGCGTTGCTTGTCACCCTTGCCGAGCACGCGCAGGACCCGCTGCCCGGTGTCCACGTCGTCGACGTCGAGACCGCACAGCTCGCTGACGCGAATGCCCGTGGCATACAACGTCTCGACGATCAGCCGGTCCCTCAGCGCCATCGGATCGCCCTGCTGAGCGCCGGACGTGGCGGCGTTCATGGCGTCAAGCGCTTGGTCCTGACGCAGCACGGCTGGCAGGGAACGACGCGACCGTGGCACCTGCAGGCGTGCCGCGGGATCGCTCTCGATCAGCCCACGCCGCAAGGCCCATGCGGTGAACGTCTTCACCGCCGAGGTTCTGCGCGCTAGCGTCGTGCGCGCGGTCCCCGACGCGGCCTGCGCGGAGAGCCACGACCTCAACACCGGGAGCGTGAGACGGTCCAACGACGGCTGCTCGCCGAGAAAGGCGAACAACGAGCGCAGATCACCGAGATAGGCGCGGCGGGTGTGCTCCGAACGGCCGCGTTGCAACGCGAGGTATTCGTCGAACTCCTCGAACACCACCTCGACTGCCACGGCCACTCCCCTACCGTCGCAGACCGCTCGATGCGTCGCCTCGTCGTGCGGTTCGTGTCGCCGATTCGAGACCACACGGTGATGCTGCCGGTCTCGGCGGACCAATTAGGGCGCTACCGCGGCACTCGCCGGGTCGATCATGATCTTGGCGTGGGTCTCCGGATCACCAAGGGCGTCGAACGCCGCCTCCACTCCGTCCAACCCGACGGTGCCGGTCAGCAGTGGCGAACCGTCGACCTTGCCGTCGGCCAGCATGTGCAGGGTGTCGCGGAATTCCAGTGGCGTGTAACCGAATACGAAGCGAAGGTCGACTTCCTTGCTGATCGCCATCGCGGGACGCAGCTTGTCTTCGCCCATGCAGACGCCGACCACGACGACACGCGAATTCAGCGGTGCGGCGCCCACGATGCCGTCGATCATCCCCGGTACGCCGACGCACTCGAAGATCACCGGCCGCTTCGGGCCTGCCGCGCCAAGGGCGTCGGCGGCACGGTACACGTGTGACCACCCGGGAAGGTTGCGCAGCTTCTCCATCGAGCCCATCCCCAGTTCGTAGAGGGCGGGCGCTCTGGTGATCATGCCCTTGCTCCCGGCGCGTTCGTACGGTGAGTCGACGGCCGGGTCGACCACGACGTCGGCACCGCACTTCGTCGCGAGAGCCCTTCTGCCGGAGGAGAAGTCACTCGCGACGACGGTCTTTACCCCGGAGGCCTTGAGGTGACTGATCACGGCCAACCCGACCGGACCGCAGCCGATCACGATCGCGACGTCACCCTTGCCGATCTCGCTGCGGCGCACCGCGTGCAGGGCCACCGCCATCGGCTCGGTGAGGGCGGCGACGTCGGCCGACAGCCCGTTGGGCACGACGAAGCTCATCGCGGCCTCGGCGAGCACCCGCTCGGCGTAGCCGCCGGGCGCCAACGGTGACAACCCGGTCAGGTGCACCCCGCCTGCGGCGCGCACCAGGGGAAACGAGACGACGAGCGTCCCCACCTTGAATTCCTTGGCGACCCCACGTCCCCGCTCGGCGACTTCGCCGGAGAACTCGTGGCCCATCACGACGGGGGTGTCGGCCCGCATGAAGTCCTCGTAGCCCACCGCCTTCATGACGTCTTCGAGCTCACCGGCGTGGTGGCGGGCGTGCAGGTCGGAACCGCATATGCCACAGCGATTCACGTCGAGGACGAGTTGCCCCTTCTGCGGCTGCGGCTCGTCAACGTCGACGACCTCCAGGTTGCCGTCGAGGCAACGCACCGCCCTCATCGGGACACTCCCGCCGACTCGACGCGCCGTAGCGCATCCGGCACCAGGTCGTCGAGCGAGGGATACCCGTCGATGGCCATGATGAGGTCCACCTCGGCAAGCAGGGATCGCAGGACGTGCACCACGCCGTCGGCGCCGCCGAGGGCCATGCCGTAGGCGTACGGCCGTCCGACGCCCACCGCCGTCGCGCCAAGCGCGAGTGCCTTCACGGCGTCGGCGCCGCTGCGGATGCCGGAGTCGAACAGCACCGGCACCCCGTCGGCTGCCTCGACGACATCAGGCAGGCAGTCGATCGCCGGCAGTCCCCCGTTGGCCTGTCGCCCACCGTGATTGCTGCAGTAGATGCCGTCGACTCCGCCGTCGACCGCCCTGCGGACGTCGTCGGGATGCTGAATGCCCTTGACGAGAAGCGGGAGCGACGTCAACGATCTCAACCACGGCAAGTCGTTCCAGGACAACGAGTTTCCGAACACCGAGATCCACTTCAGGATCGCGGCCTGTGGGTTCTCCTCGGGGGTCTGCGCCAGTGAGGCGCGGAAGACCGGATCGCTGGTGTAGTTCGACAGGCAGTGCCCGCGCAGCTGCGGGAAGTTCGACGTCGAAAGGTCACGCGGGCGCCAGCCGGGAATCCACGTGTCCAACGTGACGACGATTCCCTTGTAGCCGGCAGCCTCGGCCCGAGAGACCAGGCTGGCCGCCAGGTCACGATCGGTTGGCGTGTAGAGCTGAAAGAAGCCGGGGGTGTCACCGAACTCGGCGGCCACCTCCTCCAAGGGGTCGGCCGTCAACGTCGACGTGATCATCGGAACCCCGGTGCGGGCGGCCGCCCGCGCCGCCGCCAGGTCACCGTGACCGTCCTGCGCGCACAAACCGATGACCCCGACGGGCGCCATGAACAGCGGCGACGGCAGTGTCATCCCGAACAGGTCGACCGAGACGTCACGTTCCTTGGCGCCGACGAACATTCGCGGCACCAGGCCCCAGCGTTCGAACGCCGTGACGTTGACCCGCTGCGTGCGCTCGTCGCCCGCACCGCCGGCGACGTAGGACCACAGTGACGGGGACATGGCGGCCTGGGCCTTGGCCTCCAGTTCGGCGAACGCCATCGGGTACGACGGCAGAACTCCGGAAAGCCCCTGGAGGTAGATCTCGAGCTGATAGTCACCGAATGCCATGGCCTAAGCCTGCCAGCCCGGGCTCAACCGGCGGACTGAGACTCCGCTTTCGCCAGCTCGGCCTTCCATTGCCGGAAGGTCTCCTCGGTGCGACCGCGCCGCCAGTACCCGGATATCGACGCCCACTTCGCCTCGACGCCGCGCTCCTTGCGGATGTAGGACCGCAGGTTGTGCATGACGGCTTGGGCCTCGCCGTGGATGAAGACCTGCACCTGACCGGGCCGCCACAGGACTTCCTTGACGGCCTCGATCAGAGGTGCCTGGTCACCGGCGCGGTCCTCGGGGACCAGGTCGGCGCGACCGCCGCGGTAGAGCCAGCGAATCTGGACGCCCTCGGGGGCCACCAACTCGATCTCGTCGTCGGGGCCACTGACCTCCACGAAGACGAAGCCGACGGCGTCCGGCGCCATCGCCTCGAGTGCGGCGCTGATCGCGGGCAGCCCCGACTCGTCACCTGCCAGCAGGTGCCAGTCGGCGGCGGGGTCGGGCGAATAGGCGCCGCTGGGACCCATCAGGTAGGCGGGGTCGCCCGGCTTGACCGACGCCGCCCAGGGACCCGCAACACCGTGCTCGCCGTGGACGACGAAGTCGATGCTGATCTCGCCGCGTTCGCGGTCGACCTTGCGGACCGTGTAGGTCCTGACGACGGGCTGGTACTCGTCGGGCAGCTCCTTGAAGCTGTCGAGGGTCAGCGGCGTCGGGAGCGTGGAGACGTCGGTTCCCGACCGTGGCAACACGATCTTGACGTAGGAGTCGGTGAAGTCGGTGGGAGTGAACGTGGTGAAGCCCCCGCCGAGAACCACTCGGATCATGTGGGGCGTCAGCTGTTCGCTGCGCACCACGTCTAAGGTGTGGATCGGACGGCCTGCCACAGTCACCTCTTTGCATTCGTCGGTTGGCGCCTTCGACTATACGAGCGGGCGACGTCGGGTGGCCGGCTACCGCGCGAGCACTCCGGCGGTGAACTTGGGCTGGAAGTCCGTCGTCAGCAGGGCGCCGAAGTTGTCCTCGCGATTGCCGGGGTTGGCGGTGTCGACGTCGCGAATGCTGTAGATGAACGCCGGCCCGGCCCACCCCGCGGCGGCCAGTCCCGCGAGCACGTCGAGGATCTGCGTGGCCTGCTCCTGCTGGCTGACGCCCTCAGCGGCGGGATCGGAGGTGGGCGCCCCAAACTCGGTCATCCACACCTTCTTGTCGCCGTCGCCGTTGAGCGTCATGACGTCGTGGGCGCGTGCAAGGTCGGACCACGCGTTGTCCGGGTCGGCGGCCAGGCCGGTGGGAAAGACGTAGGGATGCATGGCAACTGCGTCGAAGTAGCCCTTCGCGCCGTTGACGTACATGTCGTTGAGGAAGTTCGCAGGCCCGTCGACGCCGACGGCGGGGCTGAGCCCCGCCGAGATGACGGTGCTGTTGGGCTGCACCGCCTTGATCGCCGGGTAGGCGGCCTTCAGCAGGCCGACGTAGACGGCGGCGCGACTTTCGGCGAAGCCGAGGAACCGAGGCAGGTTCGGTTCGTTCCACAGTTCCCAGTCGGTCACGCGGTCGCGGTAGCGCTTGGCGACGGCAGCCGCGAACGTCGCGTAGTCGTCCGGGTCTATCGGAGGCGCGTACAGCGCAGTGCCGGGGGCCTTGGCCCAGTCCGGGGTGTTGGTGATCAGGCCGAGGACCCGCATCCCCCTGGCGCGGGCGCCGTCGATCCAGTGATCCACGTAGCCCCAGTCGTATTCGCCCTTGACCCTCTCGACGGCGTGCCAGTCGACGTGCACCCTCATCCAGCGTGCGTTGGTCAGTGCGGCCGCGTCGAGTTCGCGGTCCGCGTCCTCGGCGCTCATCCAAATTTGGGAGGCGCCGACGCTGAATCCGTAGCCGTCGGCGGGCACCACGGGCTCGGCGTCGGCGGTGCGACAACCGGCGACGGTCATCGTGACGACCAGGACCATTACGGAAAGGCAGCGGCCCCACGTTCCGACGCCGCGCATGCGGTCAACTTACCGGAGCCCCGCTCAACCAGAGGTCGACGGCAGGTCCGCGAGATAGGAGGCGCGGCAGGCTTGGCGCGCCAGTTTGCCGCTGGTGGTGCGGTCGATCGAGCCCGCGGCAACGATCCGCACGTCCGCGACGGCGACGGCGTGACGGCGCGCCACCGCTGCGGTGATGTCGGCGACCACGGCGGCATGTTCCACGCGCCCCGCCCCGGCGGCGCGTTCGGCGACGATCACCACTCGTTCGCCGGAGTCGTGCGCGGGCCGATGAGGAAGCACGTCGGCGGGCACGGTGAAGGCGGCGACGTAGCCGGACCGGACCACCCGCGAGCTCTCCGAGACGGTCGCCTCGATGTCCTGCGGATAGTGGTTGCGGCCGTCGACGATGATGAGGTCCTTCATGCGGCCCGTGAGGTAGAGCTCGCCGTCGAGGTAGACGCCGAGGTCACCGGTTCGCAACCAGAGGCCGTCGTGCGGGGCTCCCTCGGCGTGGCTGCCGCTCGCCAACCGCACCAGCAGCTTGTTGCGAAACGTCTGCTCGGTCTCGAGTTCCCTGCGCCAGTAGCCGCCCCCGATGTTGTTGCCGTGCAACCAGATTTCGCCGATGGACCCGTCGGCCAGCTCCGAACCGTGCTCGGGGTCGACGATCGCGCCCCACTGGCTACGCACCATCTGACCGCAGGAGACGTGGGCGACGCCGTTCGGTGCGGCGGGGTCCACCGGAACGGCCCGGCCCGCCGACAGCGCCTCGCGGTCGAGGAAGATCGCGGTCGGCTCGGCGTCCGGGGCGATGCTGGCGACCGACAGCGTCGCTTCGGCCATGCCGTAGGACGGCTTGATGGCGCTGCGGGCCAGGCCGTACGGGGCGAACGCCGCGACGAACTGGTCGACGGCCGTCGGCGTGACCGGCTCCGATCCGTTGAGCAACCCGACCACGTTGCTGAGGTCGAGGGCTTCACCCGCGGCGGGCAGCCCGCGCTGGGCGGCGAGCGCGAACGCGAAATTGGGTGCGGCCGCGAAGGTTCGACCGTGGGCACCCTCGTCCGCAAGTGCCTTGATCCACCGGCGCGGTCGCCGCACGAAGGCTTGCGGTGACATCAGGGTGATGTGTCCTCCGCACAAGGCCGGGAACATGATCATCACGAGGCCCATGTCGTGGTGGAGTGGCAGCCAACTCACACTGCGGATGTCGGTGTCGAGCCCACCGGCGAGAATCATCTGGGCGACGTTGGTACACACGGCCCGGTGGCTGATCTCGACGCCGGCCGGGGCGCGCGTCGACCCGGAGGTGTACTGCAGATAGGCGATGTCGTCGGTGGCCAGGTGCACGGGGCTGAACAGGTCGCCGACCGTGTCGGGGACGGCGTCGACGGCAATGATTCGTGGGCGGAGGCTCCGAGGACGCTTGCGGACAAATGTCGTAATCGATTCTGCGGCTGGGCTCGTCGTCAGGATCACCGAGGGAGTCGCGTCGGCGATCACCGATTCGAGCCGTTCGGCCTGGCCCGCGAATTCGGGTGCGAACAGCGGCACGGCGATGCACCCCGCCTGGACCGCGGCGAAGAAGCCCACCACGTAGTCGAGACCCTGAGGAGCCAGGATCGCCACGCGCTCCCCCGGCGTGGTCACCTGCTGGAGCCGACCTGCGACGGCTCGCACCCGATCCCCGAGTTCGGTCCAGGTCAGTTCGATCGCCGATCCGTCGTCCTCACGGGAGTAGTCCAGAAACCGGTACGCCGGCGTGCCGCCGAGCTCACGTGTGTTGCGGTCCAAGTGCGAAATCAGCGTCACCCCATCGGGGATCGCGACATTGCCTTCGGCGTCCAGAAAGTCGCCGAGGGCACTCTCGGATTGATCAATGTTGTCCTGCAAGGCTTCCCGACCCATAGGCCGACAATAGTAGAGTGGCTAACCTTTGGATGACCAGAATCCCTGTGTCGCTCGTCACGTAGAGCCCATGGCAACGACTTGGTCTCATAGGCTTACCGACCCCGCAACTGCATTCACCGCGGCACGATCCGCCACCTCCCCTCTTGCCGTCGCACCAGACCGGCGAGCTCCAATGTCGCCAGCGGGCCCAGCAATTCGGTCGGTGGCAGACCGGCGGCCACCGCAAGCTCGTCGACGGTGCGGGCACCGCGGGCGGGCAAGGCGTCGTAGGTGCGCAGCTCGACGTCGGTGAGGCCGTCCAGTGGCGAGGTCGGCCGGCCCGGTTCAGGCGCCAGCTCGCCGGCGGCGCCGACCACTTCGACGACCTCCTCGACGCGCGTCACGAGCAATGCGCCGTTCCTGATCAGCACGTGGCACCCCGCCGAGGCAGACGACGTCACCGGGCCTGGATAGGCGCAGACCGGACGGCCGAGGGCCTCCGCCCAACCGGCGGTGTTGGCTGCGCCGCTGCGCAACCCCGCCTCGACCACCACCGTCGCACCGGAGAGGGCGGCAACCAGGCGGTTGCGGGTGAGGAACCGGTGGCGTGCCGGCCGCACGCCCGGCGGATATTCGCTGACCAGCAGGCCCTGCTCGGCGACCCGGCGCAGCATCGCGGTGTGCGCGGCCGGGTAGGGCACGTCGATCCCACCCGCCAGCACCGCGACCGTGAGACCCTCGGCGCCGAGCGTCGCCCGGTGGGCGACACCGTCGATCCCGAACGCGCCACCCGAGACGACGGCCACGTCACGTTCCGCGAGTCCGGCGGCCAGGTCAGCGGCCTGATGCTCGCCGTACATCGTTGCCGCGCGCGTTCCCACGATGGCGCAGGAACGCTCGGCCACGTCCGCCAGCGAGTCCTCCCCGATCACCCACAACACCATCGGCGCGACACCGGCCGGCCGGTCACACACCGGTGTCCCCCTGAACGACGTGAAGGCCAGCAGCGGCCAGTCAGGGTCGTCGGGGGTGACCAGCCGACCTCCCAACCGGGCGAGTGCCTCCAAATCCTCTGCTGCACAGTCGACGTCGCGACGCGCCTCGGTGATCCGCTGCAGCTTCTCGTCCTTCAACCCACCACACTTGATCCGTGCCGCCGCCTCGACGGGTCCGACGTCCGCCACGAAGGCCGACAACTCCCGGGACGGCGGCTCGACGACTCGCGACAGGTAGGCCCAGGCCTCGTTCTCGTCGGTCATCGCGCACCTCCGTCCTGCCGGAAGCTCAGCGCGGTGTTGACGTCTTCCAGCACGGGCATCGTGCGGCCCTTCAGGTCGGCGAGCGTCCACGCGACACGCAGAGTCCGGTCGACGCCACGGACGCTCAGATCACCCTTGTCGAGGGCGGATCGCAGCGGCGCCATCACAGTCCGGTCGAGACGGAACCGGCGCCTCAGCAACGGTCCGGCGACCTCGGCGTTGGTGCGCACTCCGTAGGGCGCCCACCTCGCCGCCGCTGCGTCACGGGCCGCGGCCACCCGACCGCGCACCACGGCCGTGGACTCCCCTTCCTCGGATCCGATCGCGCCAGAGGGAACCGGATGCACTTCCACCCGCAGATCCACGCGATCCATCAGTGGTCCGGACAACTTGCCGAGATACCGCCGCTTGACGACAGCCGGACAGACACAGTCACTGGACCTCGCCGGTGCGCACGGACACGGGTTGGCGGCCATCACCAGCTGAAATCGGGCGGGGTACTGTGCAACCCCGTCTCGGCGGGCCAGCCGAATCTCGCCGTCCTCCAACGGCGTTCGCAGGGCTTCGAGCACGCTGGAGCCGATCTCGGCGCACTCGTCGAGGAAGAGCACTCCGCGGTGCGCGCGGCTCACCGCCCCTGGGCGAGCAAGACCAGATCCGCCGCCCACCATAGCGGCGACGGTGGACGTGTGGTGCGGTGCGACCAACACCGGCCTGGTGATCAGAGGCGTGCGGCCCGACAGCAGACCAGCCACCGAGTGGATGGCCGTGACCTCGAGTGACTCGTCATGGGTGAGGGGAGGCAACAGACCGGGAAGCCGTTGCGCCAGCATCGTCTTGCCAACCCCCGGCGGACCGGTCAGCAGCAGGTGGTGGGCACCGGCGGCGGCGACCTCGACGGCGAACCTGGCGTGGGTCTGGCCGACGACGTCGGCGAGATCGGCGATCGGTTGCTCCTCGGCCTCCACCTCGACCACGCGGTCGTCGAGGGCGCCCTTGCCCGTCGACCACGCCTGCACCTGTCGCAGCGTCCTGGCTCCCCACACCTCGATGCCGTCGACCAGACTGGCCTCGGCCAGGTTGTCGATCGGCACCACGACCGACGGCCAGCCCTCCCGCTTGGCGGCCAACACCGCGGGCAGTACGCCCTTGACCGGTCGGACGCGCCCGTCGAGGGCCAGCTCACCGAGCAACACCGTCTTGTCCAAGCGCGCCCAGGACGTCTTCTTCTCCGCCGAGATCACGGCCATCGCCAAGGCGATGTCGTATACCGAACCCATCTTGGGCAGGGTGGCCGGCGACAGGGCCAACGTCAGTCGGGTCTGCGGCCATTCGTTGCCGCAGTTGGTGATTGCCGCCCGCACCCGGTCGCGGGATTCCTGCAGCGCCGCGTCGGGCAGCCCGACGAGGTGCACCCCCGGCAGCCCGTTGGTGATGTCCGCCTCGATCTCCACGATCGTGCCGTCCACCCCGCGGACCGCGACCGAATACGCCCGTCCCAGCGTCATCACCCCACCGCCCGAAGGTGGGTGATCTCCGGCGTCGGGCCACGCCCGATGCGGACGCCGACGACGTCGATGCGCACCTTCGACCAGCCGCGGTCCTGGCCGGCCAACCACAGGCCCGCCAACCGGCGCAACCGCCTGACCTTCTGCGGCGTCACCGCCTGCTCGACGCCACCGAAGCGGTCGCTGGTGCGCGTCTTCACCTCCACGAACACCACCGCACCGGCCGCGGCATCCACGGCGATCACGTCCAGCTCGCCGTACCGGCATCGCCAGTTGCGGGCCAACACCGTCAGCCCCTGCGCCGTCAGATGGTCGACCGCAAGTTGCTCACCGAGAGCGCCGATCTGGGCCCGAGTCCACGTTTCCGTCATGACCCCACCGTGCGAGTCCGCACCGACAGCCAACTCGAGAAATCACGACGTCATCCACAGACGCCGATTCATCCACAGGCGTCAAAAACCGTCGTGCCATGATGTGCGCCATGGCAAGCCGACCTCACCACCGGGCCCTCTTGTCCGCACTGCCGCTCGCGGTGGCCGCGCTGACGGGTGTGGCCTGCGACTCCGGGACCGTGGTGAACACCGACGAGCCCCGGCCCACCGTCGAAACCAGCACCACGCCGCCACCCCCGCTGGCGAACCGCCCGACCAACGACGCCCTCGTCAACGCCTTCGACTACGCCGCACCCCAGGCAGACGGACAGACCGCCTACTACTTCACCAGCCCCAGCAAGCGGTGGGTGTGTGCGATCGTGCCGCGCATCGCGGCAGGGTGTCAGTCCTCGACCGGGTCGACGATCCCGATCAAGGGGGCGCCCGACACCGTGCCGGGGCCAGACGGCACCGACGACGCGCCGAACGCCCTCCAGGTGGGACGGCTGGGCGATCCCGGCTTCGCCGCGCTCGCCGCTCCTGGCTATTCGCTCGTTCCCGGCCCGGCGGCGATCCTTCCGTTCGGCAAGGTCTTGATCGTGTCCGGATTCCGCTGCAACGTGCAGGAGGCCACCGGCATCTCCTGCGCCAGCGAGGTGTCCGGCAACGGATTCACCTTCAGCGCAGACGGATTCACGCTTCAGTACACCGATCTGCCCGCGTAGGGTCCGCGAACGCGCTCAGCCGCGTGGCGTGGTGGTGATGTGCACGTGGTCGAAGTGGCCGTAACCCGAGGCCTGCGGACCGGCGGGCGTGTAATAGGTGCCGCGCCAGATCACGTCCTGGATTCCGAACCGGCCGGTGTTGCTCATCGCGAAGGCGAGGATCTCGTTTCCGAGCGCGATGCCCTCGGCACTCTCGGGGTTGGGAATCATGATGTCGATCGCCAGACCGCTGGGATGCCACGGCTTGGAGTCCGGGCGGACCCCGTCGATGGCCGAGATCTGGGGGAAGCGCGCGCTGACGGCCCTGGCGGCCAGAATCGTGTTGGGCTGCAAGCCCACCTCAGACGCCACGCCAACCGGCAACGCCTCGGGAAGGTCTGCGACGGCGACCTCGGGCGGCGGCGCGACGTCGCCGGGCGGTAGTCCAGGCATCGCGGCAATCGCCGGAATCGCGTTGTCGACGACTGCCTGTTGCTGCGGCGTCAACACCGAATACTGCGCTTCCGCGGCCGCGATCTGACGCAGCAGTTCCTTCCACTTGCCCTGCAGCTCTTCGCGCACGGCGGCGGCCGATTCGGCTGCGGCGCTGGCACCGGCGGCCGACTTCTCCGACGCCTGGGCCGCGGCGGACGCACGCTCCCGTGCCGATCGGAAGTCGGCCAACTGATCGGCGATCCCGGCGGCCACCGTCCGCTGCAGGGACAATTGGTCGATCAGCTGTTGCGGGGACGTCGCGGTCAACACCGCCGCGAACTGACCGTTGCTCCCGCTGGTGTAGTTCATCACCGCCACCCGGTCGAGCGCGGCCTGATGGGGCGCCAGCTCAGTGTTGGCGGCTTCGAGAGCCGTCAGGTCGGCACGGTGGCGGTCGGCGGCCGCGGCCTGCTCGGCCAGTTTGGCGTCGACGTCGCGCTGGGCTGCGGTGACGGCCTCGCGAGTCTGCACGGCCTGCTGGGACAGCTCGTCGAGCTTGGCCAACGCATCGGCTGCCGGGTCGGCGTTGACTTCACCCGTGACCGCTATCGCCACGAGGAGTCCGGCCACGAGACCGCACGTCGTTCGCCGCAGAGATTGGCGGACCCCGGTCACGCGGATTGTCACGATCCTTCGTTCGGGGACCACTCCTGGCCCGGCCGTCTACGTCCCCGGGCAAGGCTACGAACTGACACCGACGATGTCTATTCGGCGTCGACCCGGTCACCGGGTCCGCGCGAACATCGGCGGGTTGAGCCGGGCGAAGCCGTCCTGGCGGTGGTAGGGGAAGTACGGGTACGGCGCTTCCCTGGCGCTCACCGCGTCGAGCCGCGCGATCTGCTCGTCGCTCAGCGCCCACCCCACGGCTCCGAGGTTCTCGGTCAGTTGGGCGGCGTCCCGCGCGCCGACGATGACCGACGACACGGTCGGCCGCCGCAGCAGCCAGTTCAGCGCCACCTGGGGAACCGACCGCCCGGTCTCCTCGGCAATCGCGTCGAGTTCGTCGACGACGTCGAACAGCAGGGCCTCGTCGACGTGTGGTCCCGCGTCGGCCGTCGCGTGCAGCCTGCTGCGTTCTGGCACCGCCGCACCGCGCCGAATGCGGCCGGTCAGCCGTCCCCAGCCCAGCGGGCTCCACACCAGGGCGCCCACGCCCTGGTCGACGGCAAGGGGCATCAGTTCCCACTCGTAGTCCCGCCCGATCAGCGAGTAGTACACCTGGTGCGCGACGTACCGCGACCGGTGCGCGGCGTCCGCGGCCGACAGCGACTTCATCAGCTGCCATCCCGAGAAGTTGGACACCCCGGCGTATCGGATCTTGCCCTGGCCGATGAGACGGTCGAGGGTGTCGAGCACTTCGTCGACCGGTGTGTGCGCGTCGTAGGCGTGCAGTTGGAAGAGGTCGACGTGGTCGGTGCCAAGGCGACGCAGGGCGCTCTCCACCGCCTCGACGAGCCGCGAGCGCGACGTTCCCGCCTGGCCGGGTCCGGCACCGACCGGCAGTCCGGCCTTCGTCGAGATCAGCACCTGGTCGCGCCTGCCCTTCAACGCGGCCCCGAGCACCTCCTCGGACGCGCCGTCGGAGTAGACGTCGGCCGTGTCGAACAGCGTGATGCCGGCGTCCAGACACGCGTCGACCATGCGGCGCGCCTCGTCGACGTCGATGGACCCCCACGCTTCGAAGAAGTCGCCTCGGCCCCCGAATGTCGCTGCACCAAAGCTCAATTCGGAGACGACCAGTCCCGAGTCGCCCACCTGTCGATATTCCACTTCCACTCCTTAACGAGACGATGTTCCCGTTAGTGAGGTTAACACCCATCCGTTCTTAACGACACTGCAGTCCCGTTATGATGGGCGCATGACCGCCGTGACCAGACCTGGCGGCCGCACCGCCGCCGTCAGGGACGCGGTCTTGCGCGCCACCGCCGACCTACTCGTCGAATCCGGCCTCGGGGGCGTCGAATTGGCCGCGGTCGCCGAGCGGGCCGGGGTCGGCAAGTCGACCGTCTACCGGCGCTGGGGAACGGTTGCGGCACTCGTCGCTGACCTGCTGGTCGACATGGCGGACACCTCGTCGCCGCATCCAGCCACCGGATCGCTGTCCACCGACCTGCTGTCCGCCGCGAAACTGATCCGGCGCACGTTGACCGACCCGCGCCAAGGCCCGCTGTTCAAGGCGATCATCGCCACCGCCACCTGCGACCCGACCACTGCCAACGCCCTGGCTGCCTTCTACCGCAAGCGCGTCGACGAGGTGTCACACGTCGTCGCCGACGCCGTCGAACGCGGCGAGGCCCCGGACGGCATGGACGCGCGCGAGGTGATCCGGCACCTGTCGGCGCCGCTGTACTACCGCTTCATGACCGACACGGCCCCGATCACGGCCGCCGACGTTCGACGGTCGGTGGCCCTGACCATGGCCGGCGTGGACGCCGGTGTCTTCGGCCCGTGAGCCGCGCGAGCTACTCCGCCAGCGCCTCGAACAACGAGGCCAACTGACTCGGCGACAGGTCGACGCCGCACTGAGCCTTGACGTCCTTGAGTGGCTGCACGATTCGCTGCAGGTCGAGGAACTCGCCGGGATGGGCCAGGAAGTAACCGCGCACCGACGCCCGCGCCACCTCCGGCGGTTGGCTGGCCGCTGCGGTCAGCACGTCGTCGGCAGGCGGATGTGCATCCAGGTAGGCACCCGCCGAACCCAACACGCCGCTGGCCGTCGCGGCGAATCCACTGGCCTTGCATGGCGCTGCGCCAGCCGTTGGAAGGATGCCGACACCCGCGGCGACGATCCCGATCGCACACGCGCCGACGATCCCGGTGGCACTGCGACGCAAGGTGGTGGCAAAGAGATTCATGGGTGGGTCCTTTGGATGTCGAGCCGGGCCTGCCGTGTCTCAGCCAACGTACAGAATTGCCAACCCGTCGTCCTGGCAACCGAACTTCTCCCCGATTCGCCCAGGTATGTTGCTTAGGCAAGCCTCACTCGACGACTGCCGGGCCACGACCTGCGCGGAAGGGATGTACTCGATGCGATCACCTTGGAGGCGGATCGGCGTCCTGCTGACCGCCGTCGTCCTCGTCGCGAGCGCGACGGCGTGCTCGTCGGCATCCGACGAGTCCGACGGGCTGTTGATCTACAACGCCCAGCACGAGTCGTTGACCAAGGAGTGGATCGAGGCCTTCACCAAGGAGACCGGCATCAAGGTCACCTACCGCCAGGGCGGGGACACCGAACTGGGCAACCAGCTGATCGCCGAGGGCGCCTCGTCGCCCGCCGACGTCATCCTCACCGAGAACTCACCCGCCATGGCCGCCGTCGAGAAGGCGGGCCTGTTCGCCGACGTCGACCCCGCGACCGTCGCGCAGGTACCCGCGCAGTATCGGCCCGCCACCAACAAGTGGACCGGCGTCGCCGCGCGCACCACCGTCTTCGCGTACAACACGTCCAAGCTCACCGAGGCCCAACTGCCCAAGTCGATCATGGATCTCGAGAAGCCGGAGTGGAAGGGCCGCTGGGGCGCGCCGCCCGTCAAGCCGGACTTCCAGGCCATCGTGGCGGCCATCCTCGACCTCACCGGGGAGCCCGCGACGGCAGCATGGCTGGCCGGGATGAAGTCGGGCGCAGAGATCTTCCAGGACAACATCGCGACACTGCGGGCGGTCAACGCAGGCGAGGTCGACGGCGGCGTCATCTACCACTACTACTGGTTCCGCGATCAGGCCAAGACCAAGGAGATCAGCGGCAACACCGCTCTGCACTACTTCCGTAACCAGGATCCAGGTGCGTTCGTCTCGATTTCCGGTGGCGGCGTTCTGAATTCGAGCAAGAAGAAGGACGACGCCCAGAAGTTCCTCGCGTTCGTCACCAGCAAGGCAGGCCAGGAGGTGCTCGAGAAGGGCACCTCGTTCGAATACCCGGTCGCCAGTGGCGTGCCCGCCAACCCGGCGCTGGTACCGCTGGCCGACCTGCAGGCCCCCGCGGTCAACCCGTCGGACCTCGACTCCAAGAAGGTCACCGACCTGATGACGACGGCCGGCCTGCTCTAGATGGTGCGGTAGGTGATCACCGACACGGTCGCGGCGGCGCGCCGCCCGGCATCCGTCGAGCGGCCAGGGCCGGTCCTCGTCGGCGCCGTCGCGATCGTCGTCGCGGCGACCTTCGTGCCGCTGGGCTACGTCGTCTGGTCGGTGGTCGCCACCGGACCGTCGGAGGTCTACGCACTCGTCGCCCGCCCGCGGGTGGTCGAATTACTGGTCAACACAATCGGACTCGTCGTGGTGACGGTGCCGCTGTGCGTGGTAGTCGGCGTCGGTGCGGCCTGGCTGGTGGAGCGCACCGACGTGCCGGGGCGCTCGCTGTGGCGGCCGCTGCTCGTCGCGCCACTGGCGGTGCCGGCGTTCGTCAACAGCTATGCGTGGGTCAGCGTGGTGCCGTCGTTGCACGGCTTCTGGGCCGGAATCCTGGTCGCGACGACGTCCTACTTCCCCTTCGTCTACGTGCCCGCGTCGGCGACGCTGCGCAGGCTCGACCCCGCCATGGAGGAATCGGCACGGGCGCTGGGCTCCAGCCCGGCTGGCGCCTTCTGGCGGGTGGTCCTCCCCCAGTTGCGCCTCGCGATCCTCGGCGGCGGACTGTTGATCGGCGTGCACCTGCTGGCCGAATACGGTGCGTTCGCGATGCTGCGCTTCCCCACCCTGACCACGGCCATCTTCGAACAGTTCCAGGCCACGTTCAACGGCGCGGCGGGCAGCACCCTCGCGGGTGTTCTGGTCCTACTCTGCCTGGTGCTGCTGGTCGGCGAGGCGGCCGCCCGCGGCACCGCGAGGTATGCCCGAGTGGGCTCCGGCGCTGCCCGTCGCCTCTCGCCGCATCGGTTGGCGGGCAAGGCGATTCCCGCGTTGTCGGCACTCCTTGTCCTCGCCGTGCTGGCGCTCGGAGTGCCCGTCTGGACCATCGCCCGCTGGCTGTGGATCGGCGGCCCGAGCGTCTGGACCGACGGCGAGATCGCGTCCGCGACCGTCCAGACCGCGGGTCTGGCGGCGGTGGCCGCGGTGGCGACGACCGTGCTCGCCTTCCCCTTCGCCTGGGTTGCGGTGCGGTACCGCGGAGTGTTCGCCCGGTTCGTGGAGGGTTCCAACTTCGTCACCAGCTCCATGCCGGGGATCGTCACCGCCCTGGCCCTGGTCACCGTGGCCATCCGCGTCGCACCGCCTCTCTACCAAACCGTCACGCTCGTGCTGGCGGCGTACGTGCTGCTGTTCATGCCCCGCGCGATGGTCAACCTGCGATCCGGCCTGGCTCAGATTCCCCCGGGAATCGAGGAGGCGTCGCGATCGCTTGGCGTGTCCCCCACCCGAACGCTCCTGCGAATCACACTGCGGCTCAGCGCTCCGGCCGCCGCGGCGGGTGCGTCACTGGTGTTCGTCGCGGTTGCCACCGAGCTGACCGCCACCCTGCTGCTGGCCCCGACGGGCACCAGCACGTTGGCGATGCGGTTCTGGTCACTGAGCAGCGAGCTGGACTACGCGGCAGCCGCCCCGTACGCGCTGCTGCTGGTGGCCCTGTCCGTGCCGGTGACGCTCGTGCTGTTCCGGCAGTCCACGAAGGCGGCCGCATTGTGACCGGCGGCGCACTCGAGATCACCGGTCTGGCAAAGCAATTCGATGGCAATCGGATTCTGCACGGCGTCGACCTGAGCGTGCCTGCGGGTACGGTCACGGCGGTCGTCGGCGCGTCGGGCTGCGGCAAGACGACGCTGCTGCGCCTGGTCGCGGGGTTCGAGACACCCGACGCCGGCACCATCTCCATCGCCGGACGCACCGTCGCCGACGCCGACGACTGCATCCCGGCGCACCGCAGGGACGTCGGCTACGTCGCGCAGGACGGCGCCCTGTTCCCGCACCTCACCGTCGGACAGAACATCGCCTACGGGTTGAACGGCAGTGCCCGCAGCACCCGCGCCCGGGTCGCAGAACTGCTCGCCACGGTGTCCCTCGACGCGGACATGGCGCGCCGCCGGCCGCACCAACTCTCGGGTGGCCAGCAACAGCGGGTGGCACTGGCTCGCGCGCTCGCCCGCGAACCCGCCCTGATGCTGCTCGACGAACCGTTCAGCGCGCTCGACACCGGCCTGCGTGCGTCCACCCGCAAGGCCGTCGCACAGCTTCTCGCCGAAGCAGGGGTGACGACACTCCTGGTCACCCACGATCAGGAGGAAGCCCTGTCCATCGCCGACCAGGTCGCCGTAATGCGCGGCGGCCGGTTCACCAAAGTCGGTACCCCGCAACAGGTCTACTTCACGCCAGGTGACGAGTTCACCGCCCGGTTCCTTGGGGACTGCGTGCTGTTGCCCGCCACGATCACCGCGCGCGTCGCCGAGTGCTCGCTGGGCCGGGTGCCCGTGCGGGACGGCGCCGCCGACGGGTCCGCGACCCTCGTGCTGCGGCCCGAACAACTCGTCGCGACCACCGTGTCCGACGGCGACCACGGTGCGGGCGTCGGCACGGTGCTGTCGTCGGAATTCCGTGGGCACGACGTGCTCCTCGTCGTCGACGTCGGCGGGGGCGAACCGATCACCGTCCGCCAGCACGGGCTCGATCCGCCGACGGTCGACGCCAAGGTCCGCGTCGACGTCGTCGGGACCGCGGCAACACTCGACGAGCGGCCGTGATGTTCGGCCGACTCGTCGAGCACCTCGCCTCGCGCGGCGACGATTCCGCGCTGCTGACCGTCGACCGGCGGCTGTCCTACCGCGAGCTCGCCGACCACGTCGCGGCCAGCGCGTCGGATCTCGGCTCTCGGCGCAGACTGGTCCTGCTCGAGACCCGCAACGACGTCGACACCCTGGTGAACTACCTCGGCGCGCTCGCCGGTGGCCACGTCGTGCTGCCCGTCCCCGCCGGGGCCGACCACACCGCGATGGTCGACGCCTACGACCCCGACGTGATCATCCGCGACGGCACGGTGCTGCACCGCCACCGTCCCACCCACGAACTCCATCCCGATCTCGCGCTGCTGCTGTCCACCTCCGGCAGCACCGGGTCACCGAAGCTGGTGCGACTGTCGACGACCAATCTGGCCTCCAACGCCGAGGCCATTGCGACCTACCTCGACATCCGCCACACCGACAGGGCCGCGACGACGTTGCCCCTGTCCTATTGCTACGGCCTCTCGGTGGTCCACAGCCACCTGCTGCGTGGCGCCGGCCTCATCCTCACCGACGACTCGGTAGTCGACGACGGATTCTGGGACCTCATGCGCGCGCACCGCGGGACGACGTTCGCGGGCGTCCCGCACACCTTCGACCTGTTGGACCGCATCGGGTTCGACGACATGTCGCTGCCGCACCTGCGCTACGTCACCCAGGCCGGCGGCAGGCTCGCCCCCGACGCGGTCCGCCGGTACGCCGAGCTCGGTCGACGGCGCGGCTGGCAACTGTTCGTGATGTACGGCGCCACCGAGGCGACCGCCCGAATGGCCTATCTGCCACCGGAACTCGCCCATGACAACCCGACCTCGATCGGGGTGCCCATCCCCGGTGGCGCGTTCGATCTGGCTCCGACGGCGCATTCAACCGACGAGACGGGTGAGCTGGTCTACCGCGGCCCCGGCGTGATGATGGGTTACGCGCACACCCCCGACGACCTCGCGGCCGGCCACACCGTCGACGCCCTTCACACCGGCGACCTCGCGCGTCGGCGCCCCGACGGCCTCTACGAGGTGGTCGGGCGGATCAGCCGGTTCGTCAAGCTCTACGGTCTGCGCATCGACCTGCAACGCGTCGAGACCGCCCTGCAGAACGCCGGGGTGACGGCGGTCTGCGCCGAGGGCGACGGCGCCCTGTTGGTGGCGGCGACCGACCGTCCCCCGGGGTGCGACGTCGCGCTCCTCGCCGCCGACGCCTCCGGGCTTCCCCGCTCGGCCATCCGCGTTCTCGACGTCGACGAGATCCCGAGGCTGCCGTCGGGCAAACCCGACCTTCCCGGCGTCCGCGCGCTGGCCGATCGCACCGCCGCGACGGAGCACGACGTCGCGGACCTTCGTGGTCTCTTCGCCGACGTCCTCCACCTCGACGCCGCGTCGGTAGACCCGCGGGCCAGTTTCGTCGACCTCGGCGGGAACTCGCTGTCGTACGTGGCGATGTCGGTGCGCCTGGAGCGTGCGCTCGGACATCTGCCCGCCGACTGGCCGCGGCTGCCTCTGCGCGATCTTGAGGCGACCAGGAGAAGCCGCCGGTGGTGGGGCACCACGCTGGAGACCAGCGTCGCCTTGCGGGCCGTCGCCATCGTCCTGGTCGTCGGTTCGCACGCCGGGCTGTTCACGCTGTGGGGCGGTGCCCACGTGCTGCTGGGCATCGCCGGCTACAACTTCGGGCGGTTCTGCCTGACCCCGTTGCCCCGCGCCCAACGCACCAGACACCTGGTGAACACCATCGCGTGGATCGCCGGGCCCGCGGTCGCCTGGGTGGCCATCGCGTTGGTGATCACCGACGACTACACCGCGTCGAACCTGCTGCTGGCCAACAAGTTCCTCGGCCCTGACGACAGCAGGACCGCAGGCAGGCTGTGGTTCGTCGAAGTCGTGGTCTGGATTCTGGTGGCGTTGGCGGTGGTGTGCGCGACGCCCATCGCCGACCGGCTGGAACGACGTCGGCCGTTCGCGTGGGCGTGTGCGTTCGTCGCAGTGGGTTTGGCGGTCCGCTTCGACGGTTTCGGCATGGGTCGCGAGGCGTGGTTCACCATGCTCGCCTTCTGGTTCTTCGCCATCGGCTGGGCCGCGTCGAAGGCCACGACCGTCTGGCAGCGCGCGGCCGTCACCGCGATGCTCGCCGTCGGGATCGTCGGCTACTTCGGCAACCCGAACCGGGAACTGCTGGTGTTCACCGGCTTGGCGTTGCTGATCTGGCTGCCCGCCATCCGCTGCCCGTCGGCGTTCACCGTGGCGGCGGGCGTCCTCGCCGAGGCGTCGCTCCTGATCTATCTGGTGCACTACCAGGTGTATCCGCTTTTCGGGGAACACCGCCTGCTTGGCGTGGTCGCATCCCTCGTCGTCGGGGTGGTACTGACGACGCTTCTGACCATGGCGCGCAGACGGATTCGCCTCGTCGGCGCTCGGCCGGTCGGCGCGAGGGCTACCGTTCCCGCTCGGCGATGAGGCCCTCCTGCACCACGGTCGCCGCGATGCCGCCGTCCGCCCCGATCAGGCTTCCGGTGATGACGCCCCGACCCCGCGCCGCCGCGGGCGACCTGGTCTCCAGCAGGTTCCACCGGTCCGCGCGCACCGGGCGGTGAAACCAGATCGACGAGTCCGTGGTGCCGCTGCGATGGGTGCGGGCGACCATCGAGTGGCCGTGCACCTGCAGGGCCGGATCGATCATGTAGACGTCGCACACGTAGGCCGCGATCACGTCGTGCAGCAGCGGATCATCGGGAACCGGCACCAAGACCCGCCACCACAGTCGTCTGACGAACTCCCCCGTCGACCGGTCGTCGACGACGCGAATGTCGATCTCGTCCAACGGCATCGACGGAGCAGGCCCCGGCGGCCCCGTTCGCGGCAGGGTCTCGGGATCCGCCGGCAACGCCTCGACGTGGCCGTGTTCCGGTCCGGCGAGCGGCAGCGAGAACGAGACGCTGGCCACCGTGATCACGCGGTCCGCCTGCCGCGAGACCACCCGGCGGGCCGAGGCGGTCCTGCCGTCGAAGACGCGCTCCACGGAGTAGTCGACGTCGCCGCCGGCCTCACCGCCGCGCAGGAACTGCAGATGCATGTTGACGGGGCGCTTGGCTGGCTCGACCGTGCGGGCGGCGGCCGCCAGCGACTGTCCCATGAACTGACCACCGAACGCGCGCTTGCCCTCGGGACCGCTGGCGGCGCCGATCCACGAATCGTCGGATTCGCCCGACCTGACGTCGAGCAGCCGAAGCAACGCGCTCACGAGACGGTGCCCGCCTCGGTCAGCAGGCGAATCTCGTCCTCGGACAAGCCAAGCCGATCCCGAAGCACCTCCGCAGTGTGGTCGCCGAGCGCGGGCGCCGGCACTGCGGGCCGGTAGGCGCCGTCGACTTGCAACGGCAGCCCCGGCGCCAGATGAGTTCCGATGCGCGGCTGGTCGAGTGCGCTGAACAACGGGTTGTCGGTCACCTTCGGGTCGCTCGCGGTCTCGGCGAACGTGCGGTAGCGCTCCCACAGCACCGCCGTCGTCGACAGCGCGGCGCCGATCTCCTCGGCGGTGTGATCGGTGAACCACACCGTGAACAATCCCGTCAGCGCGTCGCGGTAACGGTACCGCTGCCCCTCGTCGCCGAAGTCGGCGCCAAGCGCATCACCAAGCGCGGCAACGGCTTTAGTCGTCCCGGTCAGCTGTGCCAGGTCACGGAAGTGCCGCCCGGTCAGCGCGACGACCATGAACGACACCCCGTCGCCGCTGACGAACGTCTGGCCGTACTGCCCGTAGATCGAGTTGCCGATGCGTTCGCGTGCCACCCCGTTGACCATCACCTCGGTCAAGAAACTCAGATTGCCCGCCGTGGCAAGGGCGACGTTCTCCAGGGGTATCCCGACGCGCTGCCCCTCCCCGGTGGCGTCGCGGTGCCGCAGGGAAGCCGTCACCGCCAGCGCCACGTACAGCCCGCAGGCGACATCCCAGGCGGGCAGCACGTGGTTCACCGGGGCGGTGGATCCCGGCGACCCCGTCACCAACGGAAAGCCAACCCCGGCGTTGACGGTGTAGTCGACCCCCGTACCGCCGTCGGCGCGCCCCGACACCTCGACGTGAATGAGGTCGGGCCGGAGCTTCACCAGCTCCTCGTACGAATGCCATTGGCGCCCGGCGACATTGGTGATCAGAATGCCGCAGTCGACGACGAGCCGGGTGATCAGCTCCTGGCCGGCGGCAGACCGGACGTCCACCGCCGCCGACAGCTTGCCCTTGTTCAGCCCGGCCCAGTAGATGCTCTCGCCGTCGGCGGTCACCGGCCACCGGTGATAGTCGGCGGCGCCACCGACGGGGTCGACGCGGATCACCTCCGCACCCAATTGGGCCAGCGTCATGCCGGCCAACGGCACCGCGACGAAACTGGAGATCTCGACGATCCGCACTCCGGCCAACGGCCTGGCGGCATCCCGAACCGTCACGGTCAGATGAGCTCGACGGCGTCGGCGATGGAGTCGAGAACCCGGCTCGGCCGGAACGGGTACTTCTGGATGTCGGCCACGGTCGTCGACCCGGTGAGCACCAGGATGGTCTCCAACCCCGCTTCGATGCCCGCGACGACGTCGGTGTCCATCCGGTCCCCGACCATGAAGGTGCTCTCCGAGTGCGCCTCGATGCGGTTGAGTGCACTGCGGAACATCATCGGGTTCGGCTTGCCGACGAAGTACGGCTCCCGGCCGGTGGCCTTGGTGATGAGCGCCGCGACGGAGCCGGTGGCCGGCGTCGGCCCCTCCGCCGACGGACCGGTCACGTCGGGGTTGGTGGCGATGAAGCGGGCGCCGCCACCGATCAGCCGGATGGCCTTCGTGATCGCCTCGAACGAGTACGTCCGAGTTTCGCCGAGGACCACGAAGTCGGGCCCGGTGTCGGTCAGCGTGTAGCCCACCTCGTGCAACGCCGTCGTCAGGCCGGCCTCGCCGATGACATAGGCGGATCCGCCGGGCAACTGGTCGTGCAGGAACGCGGCGGTCGCCAGGGCCGAGGTCCAGATCGCCTCCTCCGGCACCTCGAGGCCGGAGCGCAGAAGTCGGGCCGCGAGGTCGCGCGGGGTGAAGATCGAGTTGTTGGTCAGCACGAGGAAGGGCCGCTTCTTCTCCGCCAGTCGCTGAAGGAACTCGGCGGCCCCAGGGAGGGCACGTTCCTCGTGGACGAGGACGCCGTCCATGTCGGTGAGCCAGGACTCCGGTGCTGATCGCATCGTCTCAGCGTACGACGACGCCGCTCGGTTCCCGAGGCGCCCCGAACGTCGCCCGGTGCGACGGGGGTTGGCGGCCGTCGGCGTCGGTGATGCCATAGCGAATCGCGAGCTCGGCGCCGATCACGGTCGTACCACTGAGTTCGCCGAGCTGCGGGTCGCGCCACAGCGCGTCGACGAGGTGCCCGGTGAATTCGGGTGTCTCGGCGTGCTTGGCCGTCTCGGCGAGCGCGTCGGGGTGGCCGTCGAAGGCGCTGCGGAATTTCTCGGTCAGCAGGATGCCCATCCAGATCGACAGGGTCGTCACGCCGGTGCCCTCGAAGTCGACCGCCATGTCGGCAGCCATCTTGTCGACGCCGGCCTTTTGCGCGCCGTACGCGGGGCCATGCATGTAGACCACAGAACCCGGCGACGAGGTGAACACGATCAACCCGCGGCGGTGCGGCGCCATCAGCCGCGCGGCGTGCCACGACGCGACGTAGGACGAGCGCAGCCCGACGTCGAGCACGTCGCCCAACTCGAGTGGCTTCTCCCAGAACGGTTTCGACGAGGTCAGCCGATCACTGATCGCCGCGGCGTTGTTGACCAAGAGCTCAAGCGAACCGCATTCGTCGGCCACTCGCTCGAACAGCGCGGCGACCTGGGCGTCGTCGCGGTGGTCGACGGTGACCGGGATGCCGCCGTCACCCGAGTCGGTGATCGTCCGCCCGGTCAGATAGACCCGCCACCCCGCCGACAGCAGCGCGGTGGCGATACCGCGGCCGGCGCCTCGGCTGGCCCCGGTGACGACGGCAGTGGGCTGGGTGGGCACGTCAGTCGGGGAGCCGCAGCTCGGGCTTCTCGACCTCTTCGATGTTCACGTCCTTGAACGTGATCACCCGGACCTGCTTGACGAAGCGGGCCGGTCGGTACATGTCCCACACCCACGCGTCGGCCAACCGGAGCTCGAAGTAGACCTCGCCGTCGGCGTTGCGCGGCACCAGCTCGACGCTGTTCGCGAGGTAGAACCGGCGCTCGGTCTCCACGACGTAACTGAACTGCCCCACGATGTCCTTGTATTCGCGGTACAGCGAGAGCTCCATCTCGGTTTCGTACTTCTCGAGATCTTCGGCACTCATCGGTTCAGTGGTCCTTCGTTCGGTGTGATGTACATCTTTCCTCAGCTGATTTCGGCATGCTGCCCGGCCTCCCCAACCGACAGCCGACGCACGTTGACGAACGAGAACCGGTGCTCGCTACAGGGCCCCCGCTCCGCCAACGCCGCGGTGTGAAACGGCGTGCTGTATCCCTTGTGCACGGCGAAGCCGTACCCGGGATGGCTCGACTCCATCTGCACCATCAGCCGGTCCCTGCTGACCTTGGCGAGCACGCTGGCGGCCGCAATGCAGGCCGCCGCGGCGTCACCACCGACCACCGGCAGCGACGGCATCGGCAGCCCCGGTACCCGAAAGCCGTCGCTCAGAACGTAACCCGGCCGAAGCGGCAGCCCAGCCACGGCGCGGCGCATGCCCTCGATGTTGGCGACGTGCACACCTCGCCGGTCGACTTCCGTCGACGGGATGAAGACCACGTGGTAGGCCAGCGCATAGCGGCGGATCAACGGGAAGAGTCGTTCGCGTTCGCGTTCGTTGAGCTTCTTCGAGTCGTCGAGCGCCGCCAGGCTCTCCAACCGATTGGGTCCAAGCACGCAGGCCGCGACGACGAGCGGACCGGCGCACGCGCCCCGTCCCACCTCGTCGACGCCGGCCACCGGACCCAACCCACCCCGGTAGAGGGCGGATTCGATCGTGCGCAACCCCGCGGACTTGCGGATGACGGCTCGAGGCGGCCAGGTCGCCGGCAAGAGGGCTCCTACTGCGAGGTCTGCGGGTTGACGGCCGAGACGCTGCCCCAGCGACCGGGCGGCCAGGCGATGAAGCGCGCCTTGCCGATCACGTTGTCGACGGGAACCGTGCCCGCCATCGGGTCGCCGGTGCACAGCAGACCCTTCTGAGCGTCCGCAGGCAAATTGGTGCAGTGGGCGCGCGAGTCGGCCGAGTGCGTGCGGTTGTCCCCCATCACCCACAAGCGGTTCTCCGGCACCTTCACCGGACCGAACTCGTTGCCGAGGCAGGGGTAGATCGACGGGTCGGCCATCATCGTGTTGACGTCGAGGTACGGCTCGTTGAGCTTCTTGCCGTCGACGGTCAGCCCGGTGGCGGCGCGGCACTCGACCGTTTGGCCGCCGGTCGCGATGACACGCTTGACGAGGTCGTTCTCATCCGGAGGCACGAAGCCGATGAAGGACAGCGTGTTCTGCAGGTACCGAATCGGGGTGCTGTCGGAGCGGATCGACTTGTAGCCGATGTTCCACGCCGGCGGGCCCTTGAAGACGATGACGTCACCCGGCTCCGGGGTCGAGAAGTCGTAGGTGACCTTGTCGACCATGATTCGATCGCCGACGCAGCCGGCGCAGCCGTGCAGCGTCGGCTCCATCGACTCCGACGGAATCAGGTACGGCCGGGCGATGAACGTCAACATCACGTAGTACAGGACCAGCGCAATGCTGAGAAGGATGGCGGCTTCTCGGACGGCGCCGCGCTTCTTCGGCGGATCCTCGACGACCTCATCTTGATCGACGATGTCTTTATCGGCGGCGTCGGGGGCCTCGGCGGATCCGGTCACGTCATCAGAGTAGTCAGCGCGGCGCTCGGCGCCGCGCTGCTCGGGGTCCAACCGTCACACCCGTCCGGGCGCGCCACCGGCGACGATCAGCGCTTTTCCTTGATCTTGGCCTTCTTGCCACGCAGTTCGCGCAGGTAGTACAGCTTCGCGCGGCGCACGTCACCGCGGGTGACGACGTCGATGTGGTCGATGTTCGGGGAGTGCAGCGGGAAGGTGCGCTCGACGCCGACGCCGTAGCTCTCCTTGCGCACGGTGAAGGTCTCCCGGACTCCGCCGCCCTGCCTACGGAGCACGACGCCCTTGAAGACCTGGACGCGCTCCTTGGAACCCTCGATGACCTTCACGTGAACGTTCACGGTGTCGCCAGGACCAAAGGCTGGGATGTCGTCGCGGAGCGACGGCTGGTCGATGAAGTCCAGGGTGTTCATCGGTGACACTTCCTCGTTGTTCGGATCATGTAATCGTGATCTCGGTTGCGGCCGTGGGCATCACGTCGACGTGCGACGTGTCACCGGACCGTGGTCTTCGCGCTTCTCGCACCAGGTGGGGACGACTCATCCCCGCCGTGCGTAGGCAACTGCTCGATTGTGCCAGATGGGGCGAGTAACGGCGAAATCCTGAGCCGTTGAGCACCGAGTCTCCCACTCCGCTGCGGACGCGTGGCGCATGTGGAGCGGTTAGGGTTGGGTCCACATATCCACCGCAGTCGTCCACCGCAATCTTCCAGGGAGAGCCATGTTCCGGCAGCCGTCCAAGCTGCTGATGGTCACTGCGCTCACGGCGACGGTCGTCACGGTCGCCTCGGGCTGCGAGGCCAAGGTGTACGGCACCCCGCCAGACCCCGCCACGCCTGCACTCACCGTCGTCGCCCCGTTGGGCAGCATGGCACCCCTGCCCGAGGCCCCGCCCGACGAGCCGGCCGCCGCGTTCAGCGGACTCGAGATGAGGGAACGGCAGGCCACGACCGCGGCTGCCGACGACGGGGCCGACATCACGGCGTTGGTCTTGGACCGCAACACCGGCCAGATGGTGTCCAACGGAAACTCGACGACCATCGCGATCGCCTCGGTGGTCAAGCTCTTCATCGCCGACGACCTGCTGCTGCAGGTGTCCAAGGGTCAGACCCAGCTCTCCCCCGAGGACCACGTCAACTTCGACCGGATGCTGCGCCAGTCCGACGACAGCGCGGCCGAGGTCTTCTGGAACCGCAGCGGAGGCAACGCCATCGTGACGCGCGTCGCGGCCCGCTACGGGTTGGCGTCGACGCGACCGCCGAGCAACGGTCGGTGGTGGAACACCATCAGCACCGCGGCCGACCTGGTGCGCTACTACGACATGATGATGTCCGGCACCGGCGGCCTTCCACCCGAGCAGGCCAACGTCATCCTGGCCAACCTGGCGCAGTCGGCCCCGCTCGCCCTCGACGGCACCCAACCCGGAGGCGTGTACCCGCAGCGGTTCGGCATTCCAGACGGACTCTTCGCCGAACCCGTTGCGGTCAAGCAAGGCTGGATGTGCTGCATCGGATCCGACTGGATGCACCTGTCGACCGGCGTGATCGGGCCTGACCGCCGCTACGTCATGGTGATCGCGTCGATGCAGGCCGCCAATTCCGCCACCGCACGCGAGACCATCACGCAGGCGGTCAAGACGATGTTCCCGGGCGGCCGCATCTAGGCGCGTCTAGTTCTCGGGCAACAGATCTGGTCGGCGTTCGCGGGTGCGCTGCAACGACTGCTCGCGGCGCCACTCGGCCACCTTGCCGTGATTCCCGGACAGCAGCACGGGCGGCACGTCGAGTCCGCGCCAGCTGGGCGGCCTGGTGTAGCTGGGGCCCTCGAGCAGGCCGTCGGAGTGTGAATCGTCTTGATGGGACACGGGATTGCCGAGCACGTCAGGGAGAAGCCGGACGACGGCCTCGATCATGACCAGGGTCGCGGATTCCCCACCGGCCAGGACGTAATCGCCGATGGACACCTCCTCGACGCGCATCCTGCGTGCGGCGTCGTCGACCACCCGCTGGTCGATGCCCTCGTAGCGGCCGCACGCGAAGACCAGATGCGCCTCGGTGCTCCACCGCTGCGCGTCGGCCTGACGGAAGGGCCTGCCCGCCGGGGTCGGGACGACGAGAAGCGTGTCGGGTGTGCAGACTTCGTCGAGAGCCTCACCCCACACGGGTGCCTTCATGACCATGCCGGGGCCGCCACCGTACGGAGAGTCGTCCACCGAGTGGTGCACGTCGTAGGTCCAGTGCCGGAGGTCGTGGACGGCCATCTCGATGATGCCGTTGTCGATTGCCTTGCCGGGCAACGACTGCCGCAGAGGGGCGAGATAGTCGGGAAAGATGGTGAGGACGTCAACACGCATGGCGTCGCACTAGATCGAGTCCAGGTCCAGCAGGCCGTCGGGCGGGTCGATCTCGACGACGCCGTCCTCAAGCGACACCGCGGTCACGATGGCGCCGACGAACGGGACCAGGATCTCCGGGCCCTCGCCCTCGGTGGGACGGACCGCCAGGATCTCCCCCGCCGCGGTGTGCAGCACCTCGGCGACGGTGCCCACGTCGAGACCGGCCGTGGTGCGCACGCGGAGGCCTTCGAGCTGGTGGTCGTAGAACTCGTCGGGATCCTCGATCGGGGGTAGATCCGCCACGTCGACGATGAAGAGGCTGCCACGCAACGCATCCGCGGCGTCACGACTCGCGACGCCCTCCAGGCGCACCAGCAGCCGCCCACTGTGTTCGCGCATCGAGTCGACGACGAGGCGTCGCTCCGTCTTGTCCCGCGCCCTGGCCCGCAGGGTGCTGCCCGGTGCGAAGCGCTCGTAGGGATCGTCGGTCCGGACATCGACGACGACCTCGCCGCCGATACCGTGCGCCTTGACGACACGTCCGACGACGAGGTCCATGGTCGAGTTGCCTACTGAGCTTCTATTGATCCGTGTCCACCACGTCGACGCGGATGCCGCGGCCGCCGATGCCGGCGACCAACGTCCGCAGCGCCGTCGCAGTGCGGCCACCACGGCCGATGACCTTGCCGAGGTCGTCGGGGTGCACATGCACCTCGACGGTGCGCCCACGACGATTGGTTACCAGGTCGACCCTGACGTCATCGGGGTTGTCGACGATGCCACGCACCAGGTGCTCGACGGCGTCGACGACGACAGTGCTCATTCGGTGGCGGCGTCGGCGACTGCGGCGTCGGCGGGTGCCTCGGCGGCTTCAGCAGCCGGCGCGGCGTCGTCGGCCTTCTTGGCAGGCGCCTTCTTCTTCTTGGCCGTGGTCGCGTCACCCGTGGGGGCGTCGTCGGCGGCGGCGAGAGCGGCGTTGAACAGGTCCAGCTTGCTGACCTTGGGCTCCTTGACGCGCAGGGTGCCCTCGGCGCCCGGCAGGCCCTTGAACTTCTGCCAGTCACCGGTGATCTTCAGCAGCGCGAGGACGGGCTCGGTGGGCTGCGCGCCCACGCTGAGCCAGTACTGCGCACGCTCGGAGTCGATCTCGATGAAGCTGGGATCTTCCTTCGGGTGGTACTTGCCGATGACCTCGATGGCGCGACCGTCGCGGCGGTTACGCGCGTCGGCGACCGAGATGCGGTACTGGGGGTTGCGAATCTTGCCGAAGCGGGCGAGCTTGATCTTGACAGCCATGTGAAACGACTTCTCCTGTGATTGCCACGCTGGCAATTCAGCGACGCGGGCGGATTGCCCGGTCCGGTTTTGCCTTGCGTGTGTGACCGACGGGCAGCGCATCGAGCGAGTGGCAGATGCCAGATCTCGCGTCGAACCGGGGTCGCCCGTCAGACAGCCGCCCATTCTGCCAGACCACGCCCCATCGGCGGAAATCGCGTCAGACGATGCGGTCGAAGCACTTCGTCTCGACGCGCCGTCTCATGCGCCATCCGTCGGCCGTCCTCACGAACTCGTCGTCGTACCAGAGCCCGCAGAACAGGATCTGGCCGTCGTCACCGAGCTTCATCGGGTTGAAGCACAGGATCCGCGAGGTGGCCTCGTCGCCCGAGACCTTGACGTCGAAGTTGCCGATCAGATGCGAGTACGCCGGGAAGTTCGGCAGCACCTCCGACAACCACTTCTTCACGTCCGCAAAGGTGCCGTCGATTCCGCCCATCGCGCGGTAGTCGATGTAGGCGTCCGGGGTGAACACCAGGTCCAGGTCGTCGAACCGCCGCGTGTCGATCGCGGTGGAGTAGTCGACGAGGAGCTGTTGGATTTCGAGGCGGTCGGAGATCTCTTCCAGACTCAGCATGGGTTCGATTGAACACCTCGACCCGGCCGAGTAGGACGGTTTAGGCCTGCGGACCCTCCGACGGCGGCCAGTGCTCCCCCGGCGACACGTCGCCCGGCTCGGTGTGGTCGCCACGGGACAGCGGGACCCACTGCTCGCTGGGTGCGGGCTGCATCGACGACGGGAAGTCGCGGAGCTTGCCAGAGGGTTTGGCGTCCCACGCCTCGAACGTCAGCGGCGTCTCGAGCCAACTCTCCAGCAGCAGGTAGCACGCCTCCAACGAATCGAGGTGGCTGCGCTCCCAGCCGTGGCTGCCGTCCAACCCAAACGCGACAAGCGCCGCCCTGGTGTTGGCACCCGCTTCGATCGCCGCCGCCGCGTCGGACCGGTAGAACCGAAAGATGTCCCGCGCGTGGGCAATTCCCTTTTCCTTGGCCAGACGCAGCAGCCCGCGGGTGAGGTGATAGTCGAAGGGCCCGTGCAGGTCGGCCATCGGGATGGTGACGCCGTGCTCGAGCGAATGCTGACCGGGCGCGCAGACGGCGTTGTCGACCGACACCAGCTCGGCGACGTCGGGCGGCAGTCCGCTGCTGGCGCCGTGGCCCACCTCTTCGGTGATGGTGACCATGATGGTGGTGCGGTGCGGCAGGACGATCTTGTCCTCCATCACGTTCTTCGCCAGCGCGAGGGCGACGGCAACACCCGCCTTGCCGTCGAGGTGGCGCGAGACGATGAAGCCGTCCTCGGTGAGTTCCGGGCTGGTGATGAACGCGACGAAGTCGCCGACGTTGAGCCCGATCTTCACCAGGTCCTCGCGGGTCGACACGTTGCGGTCGACGCGGACCTCGACGTGCTCCCAGTCGGTGGGCTGAGTGTCGATCTCGTCGCCGTAGGCGTGCCCAGATGCCTTGAGCGGCATGACCGTTCCGGTGATGAAGTCGTCGCTGTCGTCGGTGAAGATGCGCACCCTGGCACCTGCGGCGAAGCGCGCGGAGAAGGTGCCGACCGGGATCAGCTCGAGGCGCCCGTTGTCCTTGAGGTCGCGGACCATGCAGCCGATGGTGTCGGCGTGCACGACGATCGCCCGGTCGGTGGTGGCCGACTTTCCTGGCAGTTCCGCGGTCAGCGCGCCGCGGCGCGTCAGCGTGAACGGCACGCCGAGCTCGTCGAGGATGCCACCGATCAACTGCATCACCGCGTCCGTCCGGCCCGACGGGCTAGGGGTCTGCAGCAGGGCGAGCAGCGTGTCGACCATCCAGCTGCGGTCGTCGGCGCTCATCCGTGCGGCGGGCGTGGTCGCGAGGTCAGTCAAGGTTGCCTTCCAAGGTCGTGGGTCTCGTTCGTCGTCGGGCCGGGAGCTTAGCGACGTCAGTCCTGCGCGTCATGTCCGGGGACGGGGGTGGGCTGCCACGCCCACGGCGTCGCGGCCGTCCGAGGAAAGAGCAGGTCCACGAACGCCTGCGCCGTCGGCCGCGGTTCGTGATTGGCCAACCCGGGGCGTTCGTTCGCCTCGATGAAGACGTACTCATCGCCTTCGACGGACGGCACGATCAGGTCGATCCCCGTGACCGGGATGCCGATCGCGTCGGCCGCGTCGACCGCGACCTTGGCGAGAACCGGATTCAAGTCGTCCGTCACGTCGCGGATGGTGCCGCCGGTGTGCAGATTGGCCGTACGCCGCACCGTCAGCCGCTCGTTGAGCGGCAGCACGTCGTCGAGGTCGAAACCCGCCTCGCGCACGGTCTCGACGGTGAGGTCGTCGACGGGAATCACCGACTCGCCGTGGGTCGCCGCCGCACGGCGGCGGCTTTGCGCCTCGACGAGTTGCCGGATGGAGTGGTCACCGCTGCCGACGACCTCGGGTGGGCGTCGCAGCGCCGCGGCGATCACCTTGCCGTTGATGACGACGATGCGCAGATCCTCACCGGGACAAAGCTCTTCGAGCAGGACGTCGGGGCACTGCTCGGCGGCGAACTCGACGGCGCGGTCCAGGTCCTCGGGCCGCGTCACGCCGACGGTGATGCCCGCGCCCTGTTCGCCGCGGACGGGCTTCACCACCACCGACCCCACCTCCCTAAGGAACTCGTGGTCCTCGTCGGAGAAGGTGACCGAATGCCCCTTGGGCACCCTGATTCCCGCTTCGGCGACGACGCGGCGGGCGACGCGCTTGTCGTCGCACCGGCTCATCGCGACGGCGTTGGTCAGCTCGGACAGCGACTCCCGCGTCACGACGCTGGTGCCGCCGTGGGTGAGCTTGAGGTAGCCGCCCTTGGCGTCGAGCACCTGCACGGCGATGCCCCGCAGGATCGCTTCGTCGGCGATGATGCGGGCGTAGGGGTTGAGCTGCGACAGTTCTTCTTCGGACTTGGCTGGCGCGAAGAGCTTTTCGTTGATCGCGTTCTTGCGCTTGATGCCGAGGACGGGCACGCGGATGAAGCCCATCCGCTCGTACAGTGCGATCGCGCCTTCGTTGTCGTGCAGCACCGACAGGTCCATCTGACGGCGTCCGCGCCGGATGAACTCCTCGATGAGCGACCGGACGAGCAGTCCCCCGACCCCCGGCCGGGACACCGTCGGGTCCACCGCCAGACACCAAAGGCTGGAACCGTTCTCGTCGTCGCCGAACAGTTGGGCGTGGTCGATGCCGGTGACGGTGCCGACGACGGCGCCCGTGTCGTCGTCGGTGACGACCAGATACACCATGTGTGGCTCGTGCTGGCTGTTGTTCCACATCAGGTCGACGTCGGCGGGGACCATGCGGCACTGCAGGTAGATCTGGTTGATCGCGGCGCAGTCCTCGACCGTCGCAACCGAGCGCACCGACAGACCGGGGACCGGGGCGGGCTCGTAGTCCAACGGCTTCGTCAGATCGATCCGGTAGGTGAAGCTCGGGTCGATGAAGAACTCCTGCGGGTGCAGGGCGACGAAGACGTGCGGGGCGTCGAGGTACATCCCGATGTCGCGCCGCCCGCTTGCTTCGGCGCGGAGTGCGGTGCCGAACTGTTCGGGATCCTCACACGTCTGCCCGAACACCAGGCGCCCCCAGCCGAGGTCCTGGACCACCGTCATGGTCACTTGACCCCGTCGACGTGGCGGGCCAGCCAGAGTTCCAACAAACCGATCTGCCACAACGGGTTTCCGCGCAGCGGCGTCAGGTTCCCGTTGGGGTCGGCAAGCATCCGGTCGACCGCGGCGGGTGCGAACAGTCCACGGTCACGGGCGGCGGAACTCTGCAAGGCGTCCTTCACCAGGTCGAGGTACGGCCCCTGGAGGTGCTTGAGCGCAGGAACCGGGAAGTACCCCTTGGGCCGGTCGATGACCTCGTGGGGGATCACCTTGCGGGCCGCCTCCTTGAGGACGCCCTTGCCGTCGTAGGCGGTCTTGAGCTCCGGCGGGCACGTCGCGGCGAGCTCGACGAGCTCGTGGTCGAGGAACGGCACCCGGCCCTCCAACCCCCACGCCATCGTCATGTTGTCGACGCGCTTGACCGGGTCGTCGACGAGCATCACCGTGGTGTCCAGCCGCAGGGCGCGGTCGGTGGCGGTGGCGGCGCCCGGGTGGGCGAAGTGGTCGCGGACGAACTCACCGGCGACGTCGGCGTCGAGATGCCAGGCAGGAGAAAGCAATTCGTCGAGACCGGCGTGGTCGCGGTCGAAGAACGCCGTGCGATAGCGCCCGAGCGCGGCGTCGACGTCGTCGTTCGCGGCGTGCGCCATCGGCGGGTACCAGTGGTAGCCGGCGAAGATCTCGTCGGCACCCTGGCCGGACTGCACCACCTTGACGTGCTTGCTGACCTCCTGGGACAGCAGGTAGAAGGCGACGCAGTCGTGGCTCACCATCGGCTCGCTCATCGCGCCGATGGTGTCGGTCAGCGCGGGCAACATGCGGGCGGTGTCGATGCGGATCTGGTGGTGGTCGGTGCCGTAATGCCTGGCGATGACGTCGGAGTACTTGAACTCGTCGCCCTCCTCACCGCCTGCGGCCTCGAAGCCGATGGAGAAGGTCGCCAGCCCGTGCTGGCCGGCCTCGGCCAGGAGCCCGACGATCAGGCTGGAGTCCAGACCGCCGGACAACAGGCACCCGACGGGGACGTCGGCGACGAGGCGTCGTTCGACCGCAGTCCTGAGCGAGCCGAGGATCGCCTCCTGCCAGTCGACCTCCGACCAGTTGGCGCGTTCGGCGGAGCGCTCGAACACCGGCTCCCAGTAGGTGTGCGTCGTCCTGGTGCCGTCTGGCTCGATGCGCATGATGGTGCCCGGCTCGAGCTTGCGAACGCCCTTGAGGATGGTCCGTGGCGCTGGCACGACGGAGTGGAAGCTCAGGTAGTGGTTGAGCGCGACCGGATCCAGGTCGGTGTCCACCCCGCCTGCGGCCACCAGGGCGGGCAGTGACGACGCGAACCGGATGGCGCCCGTGCCGCCACCCTCGTCGACCTCGCTCCAGTAGAGGGGTTTGACGCCGAGGCGGTCGCGGGCCAGCACGACCCGTCCGGTGGTGGTCTCGGCGACCGCGAAGGCGAACATTCCCTTGAGGTGGTCGACGACGCGTTCACCCCATTCCCGATAGCCCTTGAGGATGACCTCGGTGTCGCTGTGGGAGAAGAAGCGGTGGCCCTTGCCGAGCAGCTCTTGCCTGAGCTCGGGGTAGTTGTAGATGCAGCCGTTGAACGCGACGGTGAGGCCGAGTTCGGGGTCGTGCATGGGCTGGTGGCCGCTGCTCGACAGGTCGATGATCGCCAGCCTGCGGTGGCCGAAGGCAACTCCGCCGCTCGACCACGCACCGCCGCCGTCGGGACCGCGGGGCACCATGCAGTCCGTCATTGCGCCGATGGCAGCAAGATCGGCCGGGCGGCCCTTGGCTATTTCGCCGGCAATGCCACAAATGGTGATCGACTCCTTGGTCGTGTCAGTGGGTGGTTGGGGGTTCGCGAGCGGCCCATGGGTAGCCAAAGTGCGCGGCCGTCAAACACCACCGTGGCCCGGGTCACCCCAGCGGCGGTCAGTAGGCTCGGCGGCCATGGTTCGGCTCTTCGGCGCCATCGCGGTTTCCATCGCGGCGCTCCTCCCCTGCTCACTGGTGTTCGACACCGCCGTCGCCGCGGCTGACGTCGACGTCGCCCCGGTCGGCGCCGCCCGGATTCCCTCCGGACCGGCGCCTGCCTGGATCGTCGCCGACCTCGACTCCGGTCAGATCCTCGCCGGCCGCGACGAGTACGTCACCCATCCACCCGCCAGCACCATCAAGGTGTTGCTGGCGCTGGTAGTCCTCGACGAGCTGCCGCTCGACGCCTCGGTGGTCGCCACCCAGGCCGACGCCTCGGCGGAGTGCAACTGCGTCGGGGTGACGGCTGGCCACGTCTACACCACCCAGGAGCTGCTCGACGGGCTGCTGCTGGTCTCCGGCAACGACGCCGCGAACACCCTGGCGCACATGCTTGGCGGCACCGATGTGGCCGTGGCCAAGATGAACGCCAAGGCGCTGCAGCTCGGCGCCACCGGGACCCGCGCCGGCTCGCCGTCCGGCCTGGACGGGCCGGGTGTCGACGGGTACACGACACCGCACGACCTGGCCGTCCTGTTCCGCGCGGCGCTGCAGAACCCGGTGTTCACCGCGATCACGTCGTCGCCAACTGCGACGTTCCCCGGCGCCAACGGGCCCGTCACGCTGTTCAACCAGGACGAGTTGCTGGGCCGCTACCCGGGCATGCTCGGCGGCAAGACCGGGTTCACCGACCCCGCCCGCAAGACGTTCGTCGGCGCCGCTGCGCGCGACGGCAAGCGGCTGGTGGTCGCGATGATGTACGGCCTCGTCGTCGAGGGTGGGCCGACCTACTGGGATCAGGCCTCCGGCCTGCTCGACTGGGGCTTCGCTCAGGACGAATCAGCGGGGATCGGCACGCTGTAGAACGGTGCGCCTAGAACGCCGAAAGTACGGTTGTTGACGCGACACGCCGAGGTCGGCGTCAACAAGCGGAGTGTCGGCGAGCGAACGAGACGCGACGGAGACCTGATCGCGCGCAGGACGAGTTCTTCGCTCCATACGCTCACGGCGTGCGAAGACTGTTCGCGGCGACAGTCCTCGCCCTCACCTCGGCGCTGACGGCGCCGCTGGCATCGGCGCTCCCCGATGCCGCGCCGGCGGGAGCGGTCGTCGCCCCGCCCGACGGTCCCGCGCAAGCCTGGCTGGTCGCCGACATGGACACCGGCCGCATCCTGGCCGCGAAGAATCCGACCGGTTCCTACGCCCCGGCGAGCACCATCAAGACGCTGCTGGCGCTCGTCGTCGTGGACCACCTCAACCCGAATTCCTTTGCCAGGGCCAATGCCTCGCACGACCGCGTCGAATGCTCGTGCGTCGGCCTGACACCCGGCCAGCCCTACACCACCCGCCAGCTGCTCGAGGGTCTGCTGATGGTGTCGGGCAATGACGCGGCCAACATGCTGGCCGACATGCTCGGAGGTCAACGGGCCGCCGTCGCGAGAATGAACGCCAAGGCCCAGCAATTGGGCGCACGCAGCACCAGGGCGGGGTCGCCGTCGGGACTCGACGGGCCGGGGTGGGAATCCTCCACCACACCGTTCGACCTGGCGCTGATCTTCCGTGCGGCCCTGGCCAACCCGGTGCTCGCCACCATCCTTCGCCAGCCGACGGCGCAGTTCCCCGGCAAGACGCTTACCGCTCAGAACGAGCTGCTTGCCCGCTATCCCGGTGACCTCGGCGGCAAGACCGGCTTCACCAGCCTTGCGCGCAAGACGTATGTGGGTGCCGCACAACGCGGAAACCGTCGCCTGGTTGTCGTGCAGATGTACGGCACCGGTGATCTGTACCCGCAAGCGGTCGGCCTGCTCGACTGGGGCTTCAGCCAGCCGGCGTGAGCCCGACGTCAGTGACAGTGCACGTGCTGAGTTGCCGTGCCCGCGCTGACGGGATCCTCCGGCAGCTCCGGCCCGATCCGGTCGACGAGTGCGCCCGCGGAGTGGACGGTCTTTCCGCCGACCATGGTCAGCTCGGCGTGCTGGTCGAGCAGCCCGGTCGGTGACTGCTCGTGGCCGTACAGATCACCGGACCACACCACCAGGTCGGCCAGCATGCCGACCGCGATCCGACCCCGGTCGTTCTCGAGGTGCCAGGCGCGGGCGCCGTGGACCGTATACGCCTCCAGAGCCCGGTCGAAGCCGACGCGCTCGTCAGGCGTCCACGAATCCGATCCGTCGAGTCCGGCCCGGGTGGCGGCCGAGTAGACGCCGACCAGCGGATCCATCTCACCGACCTGCCAGTCACTCGAAAAGGCAACCGTCGCACCGGAATCGAGGAGGCTACGGAACCGCCACGCGCGGTTCCACCGCCGCTCGCCCACGTTCTCCATCCAGGTACCGGCGACCAGATCCGGCGAACAGTGCCGAGGCTGCATGGCCGCGGTTACCCCCAACGCCCGGAAGCGTGGCAGGTCGTCGGGATGCAGGCACTCGACGTGCACGATGCCGTGCCGGCGGTCGCGCGTTCCGTTGGCCCTGGCGGCCTGCTCGATCGCGTCGAGCGTCAGCCGGATCCCAGCGTCGCCGGTGGCATGGGTGTGGGTCTGGAAGCCCATCCGGTCGAGTTCGCCCAGCACGCCGACCAATTCGCGCCCGGGATAGCTGGGACGCCCGCGAACGCCGGGCCGATTGGCATACTC
Source organism: Mycobacterium sp. Root135 (assembly GCF_001426545.1). Classification (GTDB taxonomy): domain Bacteria; phylum Actinomycetota; class Actinomycetes; order Mycobacteriales; family Mycobacteriaceae; genus Mycobacterium. The sequence goes on from NZ_LMEZ01000001.1 coordinate 1,176,134, forward strand.
CTCGAGCATCAGCGCCGTGTGCGGCTCGATCACGTCGTCGGCGTACAGCTTCACCGGGCCGAGCCGCAGCATCGGGTCGGCGCCGGCACCGTCCACGGCGTCGCGAAGGCGCTGACGGAAGCCGCCGTCGGCACCCACCGGATGGAACAGCGCTGCGATCACCCGTGAGGTCAGGACGCCCTCGGCCAAAGCGCGCTCGAACAGCGGCAACTCGGCAAGCGGCACCTGGGGTTCGACCACGGTGGTGATTCCCAGCGCGGTGGCCATCCGCATGCTGGACCGGAGCTTGCGGTACCGGCGTTCCGGCGAGTACATCGGGATGTCGGCCTGCAGTGCGGCGAGGCCAGCCTCCGTCATCGCGCTGGTGTAGAAGTCGGTCACCCAGCCGGTCGGCTCGCCCGACTCGTCGCGTTCGGGGCGTCCCCATGCGACGTCGACGCCATTCGCGATGCCGAGCACGGCGAGTGCGGCGCGGTTGAGCCAGACCGAGTGCTGGTCATAGGTGGTGACGAAGATGGGCTTGTCGGTGAGCCCGTCGAGGTCGGCGGCATTGGGACGCCGACCCTCGACGATCGAATACACCGCGTTCTCGGCACAGATCCACCCGAGATCGGTTCGGCGCGTGGAGAATTCACCGATTCGTCGGCGCACCTCGATGAGATCGTGGGCGCCTTCGAGGGATACCGCGTCCTCGTCGAAGCCCAAGAGCAGGTGGTTGTGGCCGTCGACGATGCCGGGGGTGATCAACCGGCCCGGCGCCTCGATACGGCGCGCTGCGACCGGTGCGTCCGCCGCGGTTCCGACGTAGCTGATCCGCCCGTCGGTGACGCCGACCGCTTCGGCCCACGGCGCTGCGGCGTCGAACGTGCGGACGCGCGCCCCGGTGAGGAGGAGATCGGTCATCGGTCGGCCTCCTCGTCGTGGACCTCGAGCAGCAGCAGATGGGTGCCGGCGCGGCTGCGCAGATACCCGAAGTAGTACAGGTACCCGGCCGCGACGATGCCGACGGCGATGCCCAGACTTGGCCACTGGGTGGGGTCGAGCAGTCCCATTACGAAGATCGCCGCGATCGCGACGAGCGCGACGACGGGCGGCAGCGGCCAGAGCGGCATCGAATAGCCGGTCCGGCCCGACGTGCGCCGCATCACGATCGCCGACAGCGCGATGAACCCATAGCTGAAGGCCAGCGTCGACCCCGTGGCGTTGAGCAGGAGGTCCACGGGAATCAGGCATCCGCCGACGGCGAACACGCCCATCACGAGGGTGGCCACCCACGGCATCTTGGCGGTCTCCGAGACCCGGGTGAGGGGCGCGGCGATCGCCTGCGGCAGGGCTTGGTCGCGAGCCGCCGCGAACAGCAGTCGGCCGGACTGCAGGGCGATAGCGATGATGGCGTTGACGATCGCCAGTGCGATCGAGACGAAGACGAAGACGGTGACGGCATGACCGGCGCGCTCGTCGAGGAACGCCTCGACCGGCAGGTCCGCGCCGAAGAGATCCGCGAGTGAACCGGTACCGAGAAGGATCGCGGTCAGCGGGATGATCTCCGCGAGAATGGTGATGACCGCACTCCACAACACCGCTCTGGCGATGGTGCGTCGGGCGTTCTTCGTCTCCTCGGCGAAGTACACCGCACCGCCATATCCGTTGAACGAGAAGATCCCCTGGGTGACGGCGATGACCAGCCCGGCGATGCCCAGCGGCGCCAGACCACCGGTGGCGGCGTCGAGGGCCTGCGGGTCGAACAATGCGGTGATCGGTCGTTCGACGTGCACCAGACCGAGAATCGAGAGCAGTGCGAGCGCGGCCATCTCGATGAACAGGAATGCTCCAGTCACCCAGGCATTGGTCCGGATGTTGAGGCACGCGGTTCCCGTGGCCAGCAGCGTGACGACGACGGCCGTCCACACCGGGTCCAGTCCGCCGATCGCGACGCCCAGGTAGTCCGCCACCCCTAGCGCGAAGACCGCCACTATTAGGGGCAGGGTAACCAACCCGACGAAGAAGACGGCCACTCCGGCGGATGGTCCGAGGGTACGACTTACCAGCGAGTAGTCGCCGCCGGCGACCGGATGGCGCGATGCCAGCTCGGCGTAGCAGTAGGCGATGAGGATGCTGATCACGCCTGCGATGGCGAAGCCCCAGAACACGCCAGTGCCATAGGCACCGAGTGCGGCACCTCCCAGCACGAAGACGCTGGAGGCGGGCGAGATTCCGGACAACGTGATGAGCACGTTGCCGCCGACTCCCAGTGACCGGGACAGCGTTCCGTCGTAGGTCGGCGCGTCGGCTGGAGGCGATGTGTCGGCCGCGGTCGGCGGCGTCGCGTGGGTCATGTCGTGGTCCCCGTTGGTAGGGCCCGGGCTCGCCGGAATTCTTTGACGTTGTTGTCGAAGAATGATCAGGAGGTTGACATGTGACGTCGATTACTGTCAACCCCATGGCCCGTCCGCGTAATCAGGGAGCCCGCCGCCAAGCCCTCATCGAGGCGACCTACAGCGCCGGCAAGAAGCACGGGCTACGTTCGCTGTCGCTGACCGACGTCGCCCTGCAGGCCGGCCTCAGCAGGGGCACGGTGCTCTACTACTACGACGACCTCGACGCACTCCTCGTGGAGGCGCACGCGGCCGGAGTGGAGCGATTCTGCGACCAACGCGATCGGTTGGTCGCGGCCACCGACGACCCGCGGGCCAAACTCGGCACCGCGATCGCGGCGGGTCTTCCGAGCGGCCCCGACGACGCACTGATGCGCATCCTGTACGAATTCGACGTGCTGGCAGGCAATTCCGCCCTTCACGACGACCTCGTCCAGCGGATGTACCTGCGTCAGATGGACACCTACCGTGGAATCTTCGCCGAGGGTCGATGCAGCGGCGTCTTCACCCCCGCTCTGACCGACGACGTCCTCGCCATGAACTTCGTGGCGCTCGAGGACGCCTACGGTCTGCACGTCGTCGCGGGCAACGCGCTCGTCACGGTGGAGTCCGCGGAGGCTGCGATGCGCGCAGTCGCCACCCAACTCGGCTGCGCCCCCGGTTAGCCGGCAATCGCGCCGGCGCGGGTAGGCCCCCACGGCCCTCCGCCGTCAACTAAGGTCACCCTAATCTCATCGGCGCGGGCTGACCGCGCCCTCGACCAGGGAGCCACCGTGACCGGCCAACGCGACTTTTCGCTGCTCGTCGCCTTCGGTACCGACATGGGAAACGCCGAGGACGCCGCCATGACGTTCGCCGAGACCGTTGCGACCATCGGCGTCGATGCCCAAGCCGTCGAGTTGAACCAGCTCGACGTCGCCGAGCTTCAGTCGGCCACCCACTTCGTGGTGGTCTGTTCGACGTTCGGCGAGGGTGAGTTCCCCGACAACGCCGAGTTGTTCTGGGAGGCTCTCAGCGCCGACGACGCCGCGCGACTGGAGCACCTGAGCTTCGCGGTGTTGGCGCTCGGCGACATCTCCTACGAATTCTTCTGCAACGCAGGCAAACTGATCGACGAACGGCTCGAGGCCCTCGGCGCCACCAGGCTGATCGATCGCGTCGACGTCGACGGTTCCTACGAGCAACCCGCGCGGGCCTGGACCACCGACCTGGTCAAGCTGTTGCAGAGCACCCGCACCCCGTCGGCGACGGCGACGGCGACGGCACCGCCGGAAGTCTCCCCGCCGCCGAGTCGCGACCGCCACCTACCAGTCGACGCGCGCCTCGTCGTGAATCGGCGGTTGACGTCTCCGCAGTCCGACAGGGAGGTCCGCCACTACGAACTCGACCTCACCGGATGCGAAATCGACTACTCCGCAGGCGATTCCATTGCCGTGCACGTGACGAACGATCCCGACCTCGTCGACGCGATCCTGGCGCACTTCGGCGTCGGCCGCGACCACGCCATCGCCGACCACGACGAGCCGCTCGGAGTGCTGCTGGCCGAGCGCTTCGAGATCCGCACGCCGTCGCGCGCCCTTCAGTCCCTGGTCGCGGCGAGGACGGCGGACACCGAGGCCGCGGGCGCGCTGAGTGCCGACGCGGTGGCCGCCCCTGGTTCATGGGCCTACGGCAAGGACGTCCTCGACCTACTGGAGCTGGCCGACGTCACGGTCGACGAACTGCTGGACACGTTGCGTCCGTTGCAGTTCCGCGACTACTCGATTGCGTCGAGCCCATTGGTTCACCCCGACCACGTGCATCTGACGGTGGCGACCGTGCGCTACGACGCCGGGGTTCGCCGCCACGGCGGGGTGGCGTCGACCTTCCTCGCCGATCGCGGCGACGTGGTTGCAGTTCATCTGCGACCGAACCACACGTTCCGCCTGCCCGCGGCCGACGTTCCGATCGTCATGATCGGCCCCGGCACAGGGATCGCACCGTTCCGCGCCTTCCTTCAGGAGCGCCGAGCCACCGCGGCCCCGGGGCGGTCGTGGCTGTTCTTCGGGGACCGTCGCCGCGCGACGGACTTCCTCTACGGCGAGGAGTTGGAGGGCTTCGTCGAGTCGGGGACGCTGACCAGACTCGATCTCGCGTTCTCCCGCGACCGTCCCGATGACGGCCCGAAGGAGTATGTGCAGCAACGCATGTGGGAGAACTCGGCGGAGCTGTTCGGTTGGCTCCAGGACGGCGCCTACGTCTACGTCTGCGGCGACGAGAAGCGGATGGCCAAGGACGTCAACGAGACGTTGCACCGCATCGTTGCGGCCGAGGGTGACCTGGATGCGGAATCGGCGCACGCCTACGTCAACGACCTCGTCAAGAGCCACCGCTACGTGCGGGACGTCTACTAGCGGTACACGCGGCCGCGCAGGACGATCACGTCCGGGTGGTCGAGCACGCCCGGCTCGCGCGGATCCTCGGTGTAGCAGACCAGATCGGCCGACGCCCCGTGCTCCAGCGCGGGCCTGCCCAGCCAAGCCCTGGCATCCCAGCACGCTGCCCCGAGGGCATCGGTTGCGCTCATGCCGATGGTTGCCAACGCGGCGACCTCGTCGGCGATCCGTCCGTGGGCGACCGTGCTTCCGGCGTCGGTCCCCGCGTAGATCGGCACCCCGGCGTCGTGCGCGGCAGCCACCCGCGCCGGGCAAGAGGCGTAGAGGTCTCGCATGTGCTTGGCGTAGGTCGGGTACTTCGCCGCGGCGTCGGCGATGCCGGGAAAGTTCTCGATGTTGATCAGCGTGGGCACCAGCGCGGTGCCGTGCTCGAGCATCATGGCGATGACGTCGTCGGTGATGCCGGTGCCGTGCTCGATGCAGTCGATGCCCGCGTTGACCAACCCGGGCAGCGCGTCCTCCCCGAACACGTGCGCGGTCACCCGGGCACCCTCGGCGTGTGCGGCGGCGATGGCCTCGACCAGCACGTCGCCTGACCACAGCGGCGCGAGATCGCCGACGCCCCTGTCGATCCAGTCCCCCACCAGCTTCACCCAGCCGTCGCCCCAGCGAGCCTGCTCGGCGACCACGGCAGGCAGCTGCGATTCGTCCTCGACGTCGATCGGAAGCCGCGGAATGTAGCGCTTCGGCCGAGCTATGTGACGGCCCGCCCGGATGATGCGGGGCAGGTCGTCGCGATCGTCCAAGCTGCGGGTGTCGACCGGCGAGCCCGCGTCGCGCAGCAGCAGGGCGCCGGCGTCGCGTTCCGTCTCGGCCTGGGCGACCGCTTCGTCGAACTCCGTCGGCCCGTCGGCACCAAGCCCGACGTGACAGTGCGCGTCGACGAGCCCGGGGATGATCCACCCACCATCGACGACCGTCACGGCGTCGGCGACGGGCTCGGCACTCAGCGTTCCGTCGATCACCCACCACTCGACGGGCTCCCCGTCGGGAAGCCCGCGACCGCGAAAACGAAGACGCAACGCTACTTCTGGCCGGGGAACTTCAGCTTGGACAGATCGAAGTTGGCCAGACCCGGAGGCAACTCGTCGAGCCCCTTCGGCATGTTGGACAGGTCCGGGAAACCGGCGGGCATGCCACCGGCGCCCAAGGGATTCGGCGTCTTGGGCGGTGTGGGTCCCCGGTTGCCCTTCTTCTTTCCGGCCTGCTTGTTCTTGCCCTTGGCGGCCTTGCGCGAGGAGGAACCCTTGCGCGCGAACGGCATTCCCATCTGACCGGCCATCTGCGACATCATCTTCCGGGCCTCGAAGAACCGGTCGACGAGCGAGTTGACCTCGGCCACCGCGACACCGGAACCGTTGGCGATGCGCAGCCGCCGCGAGGCGTTGATGATCTTCGGGTCGGCCCGCTCGGCGGGCGTCATGCCGCGGATGATGGCCTGCACCCGGTCGAGCTGGGAGTCGTCGACCGCGGCCAGGGCGTCCTTCATCTGACCGGCGCCGGGCAGCATGCCAAGCAGGTTGCCGATCGGACCCATCTTCCGGATCATCAGCATCTGCTCGAGGAAGTCCTCGAGGGTGAGCTCACCGGAGCCGATCTTGGCGGCGGCGGCCTCGGCCTTCTCGGCGTCGAAGACCTGCTCGGCCTGCTCGATGAGCGTGAGGACGTCACCCATGCCGAGGATGCGGCTGGCCATCCGGTCGGGGTGGAAGACGTCGAAGTCGTCGAGCTTCTCGCCGTCGGAGGCGAACAGGATCGGCACGCCGGTGATCTCGCGGACGGAGAGCGCGGCGCCACCTCGGGCGTCGCCGTCGAGCTTGGTCAGCACCACACCGGTGAAGCCGACGCCCTCGCGGAAGGCCTCCGCGGTGGTCACGGCGTCCTGGCCGATCATCGAGTCGAGGACGAACAGCACCTCGTCGGGGTTGACGGCGTCACGGATCGCGGCCGCCTGGCTCATCAACTCCTCGTCGATGCCGAGCCGGCCCGCGGTGTCGACGATGACGACGTCGTAGTGCTTGGCCTTGGCCTCCGCGAGACCGGCCGCGGCGACGGCCACGGGATCCTCGGGCTTGATCGCCGCGATGTCGGAGCCGCCCGGTGACACGCCAGGGTTCGGCGCGAAGACGTCGACACCGGCGCGCTGACCCACGATCTGAAGCTGGTTGACCGCGCCGGGGCGCTGCAGGTCGCACGCCACCAGAAGCGGGGTGTGGCCCTGGGTCTTGAACCACTTGGCGAGCTTGCCCGCCAGGGTCGTCTTACCGGAACCCTGCAGGCCGGCGAGCATGACGACCGTGGGTGGCGTCTTGGCGTAGGCCAGCTTGCGGGTCTCGCCACCGAGGATGCCGACGAGTTCGTCGTTGACGATCTTGACGACCTGCTGGGCCGGGTTCAGTGCACCCGACACCTCGGCACCCTTGGCGCGGTCCTTGACGCGGGCGATGAAGGCCCGCACGACGGCAAGCGAGACGTCGGCCTCTAGTAGGGCCAGGCGAATCTCGCGCGCGGTGGCGTCGATGTCGGCTTCGGTGAGCCGACCCTTGCCACGCAGGCCGGATAGGGCCCCGGTCAATCGGTCGGAAAGCGATTCAAACACGTGGTTAGCCTAGCTGGCGGCCCACTAACTGGCCTCCGGCACTGCCTTTGGCGGGCTCGGCGTGGGAAGCACGGCGTAGAGGTCGCGCTCCAGTTCCTTGCGCGCCTCCGAAACGTCGCGGGTCACATCCCCGGCCTCCTCGTCGGCGGCCAGCGCGGGCACCACGATGCCGAAGGCGTCCACGACCGTCGACCCCAGCGTCGTGACCTTCGCCCAGGCGATGTCGACGCCGTCGCGTTCGACGACGGCCGTGAGCCTGGCCAGCAGGCCCGCCCGGTCAGTGCTGCGGATCTGGAGGACGAACTCGCCGGGCGACGTGCCGTCGAACCAGAGGATCCGCGGCGGCGCGGGCGCGTTGATCGGCACGGCGTCGGGGATGTCTCCAGCCCTCGTGGTGTTGACGGTGGCGGTCTCGCGATCCCGGCGTTCCAGCGAGCCGATGACGTCCAGGTCGCCACCCAAGGCGAGGACGAACTGTTCGCGAAGCAGCTCGGCGGCCGGTGGTGCACCGAAGTGCGGCGAGACGACGAAGGTGGTGATCGCGACACCCTCGTGGATGGTGACCGACGCCGAGTGCACCCGCAGCGAGTTGAGCGCCAGCACCCCGGCGGCCTTGGAGAGCAGACCGCGACGGTCGGGCGCGATCATCACGACGTCGAAGACGTGCGGACTGTCCGACGCCGTCAACTCGACGTGCACGCCGCGATCGGCGGCCAACGAAACATGCCGCGGGTCAATGGGATCGGGCGTCGGGAGCGGCTCCCCCGCCATGACCAGCCGGCAGCGGCGCACCAGGTCGCCAATCAGCGACGCCTTCCAGTCCCCCCACACACCGGGCCCGGTGGCCAGCGAATCCGCCTCGGCCAGCGCGTGCAGCAGCTCGAGGAGCACGGGGTCTCCGTCGAGCGCGTCGACGACCGACGCGATCACCTTGGGGTCCTGCAGGTCGCGTCGGGTTGCGGTGTCCGGAAGGAGAAGGTGGTAGCGCACCATCTTCGACAACAGCGCGACGTCGGACGGCCACAGCCCTAGCCGGGTGCCGATCTGGACCGCCAGATCCGCACCGATGACGCTGTGGTCGCCGCCGCGGCCCTTGCCGATGTCGTGGGCGAGTGCGCCGAGCACCAGCAGGTCGGGCCGCGACACGCGAGTGGTGAACGCGCTTGCGCGCGAGATCGTTTCGACGAGGTGGCGGTCGACGGTCCAGATGTGGACGACGTCGCGGGGCGGGAGGTCCCGCACCGCCCCCCATTCGGGAAAGAGCCTGCCCCACAACCCCGTTCGATCCAGCGCTTCGATGGTGGAGACGGTGGCCGCGCCTGCGGCCAGCATCACCAGCAGGTCCTTGAGCGCCTGCCGGGGCCACGGGGTGCGCAGTTCGGGTGCAGCCTCGGCCAGCCTGCTGAGCGTCGACGACGACATCGGCAGACCCGTGGTCGCCGACGCGGCCGCGACGCGCAGGATGAGGCCGGGATCGCGCTCGGGGCGGGCGTCGCGGGCCAGCATGACTTCCCCGCCGTACTCGATGACGCCCTCGTCGACCGGACGACGCACGGGGCGGCGCAGGACCTTCAAACCACGGCGCGGCAACGCATTCGATGCGGTGCGGATGCCGGAGTCGACGTAGTAGCTGATGGTGCGGGCGGCGTCGCTGAGCATGCGGGCGAGGTCGAATCGGTCGCCGATGTGCAGGGCGGCGCCAATTTCGTCGGCGTACTGCGCCAGCAGCATCTCCCTGCCGCGGCGTGAGACGCGATGCAGTTCGGTGCGCACGTTGAGCAGGGCGAGGTGCGCGTCACCCAGCGACCCGGTCGGCGAGGCCAGCGACCGGCTTGGATATGCGTCGGCCAGCTGCGCGATGGCCAGTGCGTTGAGCAGTTGAACGTCGCGCAGACCTCCGCGGCCGTTCTTCAGGTCGGGTTCGGCGCGGTGGGCGATCTGGCCGCTGCGGTCCCAGCGAGATCGCGTGTGTGCGACGAGTTCTTCGAACCTCGGCGCGATCCCGGTGCGCCACTGACGGCGTGCGCCGCCGACCAACAGCGCCGACAGGTCGGCGTCACCGGCGATGTGTCGCGCGTCGAGCATGGCGAGGCCCGCCGACATGTCCTCGCTCGCGACCTTCAGCGCCTCCGGTACGGTACGGACGCTGTGGTCGATGTGAATGTTGGCATCCCACAACGGGTACCAGAGCAGCTCGGCAACCTGGGACACCACGTCACGTGGCATGTCGTCATGGACGAGGGTCAGGTCCAGGTCCGAGTACGGCAGCAGCTCACCGCGACCCAGTCCGCCGGTGGCGACGATCGCGAAGCCACTGGTGGCCGTGATGCCGATCTCGGCAGCCTTTGTGGTGAGCCAGAATTCGTGCAGATCGAGCAGCGCGTCACGCAGCGCCGCCGAGTCCAGTCGCGCGCCGCCGGTCAGCAGCTGCTCCGCCGCGGTGGCCAAATCCTTGGCCGGACGCGACGATCCCGCCGCAGGCGCCACCCAACGAGAGGCGCCTGAGGCGGGATCTGGTGTCTGCTTGGTCATCTCGGTCCTCCCCGGACGTACTGTCGATCAACGACTTACCACTGACTCGATGCGTGTCCGGGAGACGACGCCTAGATCACCGTTCTGACGTCAAATGGCGTCGGCCCCACGCTCACCGGTGCGAACTCGCACCACCGTGTCGACCGGGCTGACCCACACCTTGCCGTCGCCGATCTTGCCCGTACGGGCGGCCTGGACGATGACGTCCACCACCTTGTCGACGGCGGACTCGTCCACCAGAACCTCGACCCGCACCTTCGGCACGAAGTCCACCGAGTACTCCGCACCTCGGTACACCTCGGTGTGGCCCTTCTGCCTGCCGTAGCCCTGTACCTCGCTGACGGTCATCCCGAGGATGCCCGCCTGCTCGAGACCAGTCTTGACGTCCTCGAGGGTGAACGGCTTGACGATCGCCGTGATCAGCTTCATTTAGTCAGAGTCCTTTCCGGAAAACTCTTTGCACCTGTGATTATTTCCCGGTCACGCGAGTTCATAAGCCGTTTCCGCATGCTCGGCCTCGTCGATGCCGTTGTGCTCTTCCTCTTCGTCCAGTCGCAGCCCGATCGTGAACTTGACGATATAGGCCACGATGGCAGTGCCGATCGCCGAGTACAGCAGGACCGCACCCGCTCCGACTGCCTGCCGCCACAGCTGGTCGAAACCGCCGCCGTAGAACAGGCCCGCGACTCCGGCACCCGTCTCCGGAGCGGCGACCAGGCCGACCAGCAACGTGCCGGCCAGACCACCGACGAGGTGCACGCCGACGACGTCGAGCGAGTCGTCGAAGCCCAGCTTGAACTTGAGTCCGACCGCCAGCGCGCACAGCACGCCTGCGACGACGCCGATCACCAGTGCGCCAACGACGTTGACCGACGAGCAGGACGGGGTGATGGCGACCAGGCCTGCCACGATGCCCGACGCCGCGCCGAGCGAGGTGGCGTGTCCGTCGCGGATCTTCTCCGTGAGCAACCAGGCCAGCATGGCGGCAGCGGTGGCGACCGTCGTGGTGACGAACGTCGCACCAGCCAAACCGCCTGAGCCGACGGCAGATCCGGCGTTGAACCCGTACCAGCCGAACCACAGCAGGCCCGCGCCCAACATCACGAAGGGCAGGTTGTGCGGCCGCATCGGCGATCCGGGCCAGCCCTTGCGCTTGCCGAGGATGATCGCGAGCACCAAACCGGCCGTGCCCGCGTTGATGTGAACCGCGGTACCACCGGCGAAGTCGACCGCGGCGAGTTTGTTGGCGATCCAGCCGCCCGTCTCACCGGTGAAGCCGTCGAACGCGAAGACCCAGTGTGCGACCGGGAAGTAGACGACCGTGACCCACAGGCCCGAGAACAGCAGCCAGCCGCTGAACTTCAGGCGGTCGGCAACGGCGCCGGAGATGAGGGCGACGGTGATGATGGCGAACATCAGCTGGAAGGCCACGAAGACCGACATCGGGATGGTTCCGGCCAGCGGAATGTTCACGGCGTCAGCGGCTTCCACCCCGGCGCTGGGATCGGCGACCACGGCCGCCGAGGCGTTACCGCCGATGATTCCCTTGAGTCCCCAGTACTGCGTGGGGTCACCGACGAAGTTGAACTTGTCGTTGCCGAATGCCATCGAGTAGCCGTACAGCGCCCACAGCACCGTGACCACGCCCATGGAGCTGATGCTCATCATGAGCATGTTCAGCACACCCTTGGCGCGAACCATGCCGCCGTAGAAGAAGGCCAGTCCGGGTGTCATCAACAGCACGAGTGCGGCGCTGGCCAACATCCATGCCGTGTCGCCGGTATCCGGCGCACCCATTATCGGAAATCCGTCCACTCCCAGTTTCCTCCTTCGCCCATGCCACGGTTAGTCACCGATGACCTAGGCCAAGACAATGCGCACTCGTTGTTTCGCGGATGAGCCGCCCGTGTTTCGCGGATGTGAACGGATCGGGCGATTGCGTTTCGTCGCGGTTAACCGCCTCGTCAGAGGCGTTAGCCGAGGAGCGCGTCGACGAAGGCGGCGGGTTCGAACGGTGCCAAGTCGTCGGGGCCCTCCCCGAGCCCGACCAGCTTCACGGGCACGCCGAGCTCCTGCTGCACGCGAAAGACGATGCCGCCCTTCGCCGTACCGTCGAGCTTCGTCAGGACGACGCCGGTGATGTCGACGACCTCGGCGAAGACCCGCGCCTGCGGCAGGCTGTTCTGCCCGATCGTGGCGTCCAGCACGAGAAGGACCTCGTCGACGACGGCACGCTTGGACACCACCCGCTTGACCTTGCCGAGCTCGTCCATCAGGCCGGTCTTGGTGTGCAGGCGGCCCGCCGTGTCGACGACGACGACGTCGGCGCCGGTGGCGATGCCGTGGTCGACGGCGTCGAACGCCACCGACGCGGGATCGGCTCCCTCGGGGCCACGCACCACCTCGGCGCCGACGCGGGACCCCCAGCTCTGCAACTGGTCGGCGGCCGCGGCGCGGAACGTGTCGGCGGCACCGAGCACGACGCGACGCCCGTCGGCGACGAGGACACGCGCGAGCTTGCCGACGGTCGTCGTCTTGCCCGTCCCGTTGACCCCGACGATCAGCAGGACCGAGGGCTTGTCGGCATGCGGCAGCGCCCTGATCGAGCGGTCCATGTCGGGACGCAGTTCGTTGATCAGAACCTCCCGCAGGACGGCCCTGGCGTCGGCCTCGGAGCGGACGCTGGCCGCGGCCATCTTGGCGCGCAGCGCCGTGACCACGGATTCGGTGACCACCGGGCCGAGGTCGGCGACCAGGAGGGTGTCCTCGATCTCCTCCCAGGAGTCTTCGTCGAGGTCACCGCCGCCGAGCAGCCCGAGCATGCTGCGGCCGAGCGCGTTCTGCGACTTGGACAGCCGCCCGCGCAGGCGTTCCAGCCGGCCGTCGGTCGGGGCGATCGGGTCGATCTCGGGAAGGACGACGGCGGGCTCGGCGGGCGCCTCGGGAGGCGCTTCGACAGTCGGAGCCTCAACCTCGGCTTCTGGCGTCTCGACCTCGGGGGCCTTGGCTTCGGCAGCTGGAGCCTCGGGGGCTGGCGGCTCCGGCAGCTGCACCTCGGAGATCGACCGCTTCGGCGCGTCGCGCGGAATCGTCGCGTCGTCCCCGACGGCGGGGAGACCCTCCACGTCCAGCAGGTTCTTGGGTTTCGTCGGGGGTGGTGCGACCGTGCCCTTGGCCGGGGCTTCGGTGAACGAGATCGTGGACGACGCCGTGTACCCGCCGGACTTGTCGACGGGCTTCTCCAGCGCCGTCGTGTCCGTGGACGACAGGCTGATCCGTCGCCGCCGGTATCTCACCAGCCCCACGACGAGTGCAACCAGGATGAGGACGGCGATCGCCGCGAGGGCGATGTAGAGACCTAACAGCTGACCTTGAGTCACCGGGTCATTCTCTCAGGGTGGGTTCCCCGGCCTGAGTCAGGTAGTGGTGGTGACGAGTTCCTGGCCGCGCATCCGCTGCGAGATCACCGTGGTGATGCCGTCCTCGCGCATCGTGACGCCGTACAGGGCGTCCGCGATCTCCATCGTCGGCTTCTGGTGGGTGATGACGATGAGCTGCGACACTTCGCGAAGTTGCTCGAAGAGGCTGATCAGCCGCCGAAGGTTGACGTCGTCGAGAGCGGCCTCGACCTCGTCCATTACGTAGAAGGGTGACGGCCGGGCCCGGAAGATCGCGACGAGCATCGCGACCGCCGTGAGCGACTTCTCGCCGCCGGACAGCAGGGACAGCCGCTTGATCTTCTTGCCGGGTGGCCGGGCTTCGACCTCGATGCCCGTGGTCAGCATGTCGGCGGGATTGGTCAGCACCAAGCGCCCTTCGCCACCGGGGAACAGCGTGGCGAACACCTGGGTGAACTCACGCTCCACGTCGGCGTACGCCTCGGCGAAGACCTGAAGGATGCGGTCGTCGACGTCGGTGATCACGTCGAGCAGGTCCTTGCGGGCTCCCTTGACGTCCTCCAACTGGGTGGAGAGGAAGTTGTAGCGCTCTTCGAGCGCCGCGAACTCCTCGAGCGCAAGGGGGTTCACCCTGCCCAGCTCGCCGAGTTCGCGCTCGGCCTTCTTGGCCCGCCGCTCCTGGGTGGGACGGTCGAACGGCATCGGTGCGGGAGCGGTCACCTGCTCGCCGCGCTCCTTGGCCTGCTCGTACTCGGCCATCTCCAGCTCCGTCGGCGGAAGCGGAACGTTGGGGCCGTACTCCGCGATGAGGTCGTCGGTGGCCATGCCGAACTGTTCGAGCGCGTGCTGTTCGAGTTGTTCGATGCGCAGCGCCGCTTGGGCCTTGGCGACCTCGTCGCGGTGCAGGGAGTCGGTCAGCGCGGTGATCCTGGCGTTGAGTTCGTTGACCTCGTGGCGCACCAGGTCGAGCGCTTCGGCGCGATGGCTGCGCTCGGTGGCCAGGGCGTCCCTGGTGCGACCGGCCACGGCGACCGCGACAGCCAACCGCGCGGCGACCAAGCGCCCCGACTCCGCGACCGCCGCTGCCACCGCGGCCGCATGCTCCCGCGCAACGCGCGCCCGTTGCGCACGCAGTCGCGCCTCGCGTTCGGCCGTGGCCGCACGACGGAGCGAATCTGCCCGCCCGCGAACGGCATTCGCGCGCTCCTCCGCGGTTCGCACCGCCAGCCGCGCCTCGAACTCGGCGGTCCTCGCGGCGTCGGCGGCGGCCACCGACTCGTGACGGTCGACGGGCTCGGAGTCGTAGGTCGGCACCTCTTGGGCGTTGCGCAGCCGCTCCTCGAGGGCGGTCATCTCCTCGACGGTCTTCATCCGGCCGGCTTCGAGCTCGTTTCGCTGACCGTTGAGCCGCTGCCATTCGCTTTCGGCGGCCCTGGCCTCCTGGCCGAGCCTGCCGAGTTGCTCGTAGATCGCCGAGATGGCGGCGTCGGATTCGTTGAGTGCCGCGAGGGCGTCCTCGGCGGCGTCGCGGCGGGACTCCTGCTCGGCGAGCGCACCCGACAGCGCCGCGGACAGCTCCGAAACCTGCCGCTCGGACGCCTCCAGCTCCGCGCGGGCCTTGTCGATCTCGCCGGTGATCTCCAGGGTGCTGGGCTTGCGGTCGGAGCCGCCGGTGAGCCACCCCGCACCGACCAGATCGCCGTCGGTGGTCACCGCCCGCAGCTCGGGGCGGGCCGCCACCAGGTCCAGTGCGGCGGTCAGATCGGGCACCACGACGACGTCGGCGAGCATGGCGGCGGTGGCACCGCGAAGCCGCTCCACCGGCTCGACGAGGTCGACGGCCCAGACGGTGTCGGCGGGCAGGTCACGGTCCGACTTCGCTTGCAGCGCTGGCGTTTCGGGCCAGTCACCGAGAACGATGGCGGCGCGTCCGCCGTCGGCCGCCTTCAGTGCCGCCACGGCTGAGCGCGCCGCGCCGAAGCTCTCGGCCGCCACCGCGTCGGCTGCCGAACCGAGCACGGCCGCGACCGCCGCCTCGTACCCCGAGCGCACCCGCAACATCTTCGCCACCGAGCCGAGCAGTCCCGAACCGTCGTGGTTCTCCTGCAGCCACGCGGCGCCGTCCCTGCGGTCCAGGCCGACCGCCAACGCGTCGATGCGCGCCAGCAGCGACGCCACCCGACGTTCGGCGGCGCGTTCGGCGGCCTGCAGTTCGGACACCCGCTCGTCGGCTTGGCGCAGGGCGGCGACGGTGCGATCGTGCTGATCGTCGAGGCCGACTTCTCCTGCGTCGAGCTCGGCGACTCGGCTCTGCACGTTCTCGAAGTCCATCCTCGACTGCTCAACGCGCAGCGCGGACTCTTCGAGGCTCACCGTGAGGCGGGCCACGCCCTCGTCGATCGACTCGACGCGGGTGCGCATGGTGTCGACCTGGCCGGAGAGCCTGGCCAGTCCTTCGCGGCGGTCGGCTTCCGCACGGGCGGCGGCGAGGTGCGCGCGTTCGGCCTCGGCCGCGAGGCGCTCACGCTCACTGAGCTCCGCGCGCGCCGCCTCCTGACGGTCCCTGCACTCCGCGAGCTCGAAGAGCAGCTCCTGCTCGTGCTCGGCGACCATCTCGGCCTCGGCGTCGAGTTCGTCGGGGTCGGGGCCCAGCGATGCCTCGACGTCGGCGTCCAAGAGTTGGGTCCGCTCGCTGGCGATCCGCACGGTGGCGCTGACGCGTTCGGCGAGCGCCGACAGCCGAAACCACGTCTGCTGCGCGGCCTCGGCTCGGCCACTCAGGCTCGACACCGCGCTCTCGTGGGTCGACAGCTCGACCGTCGCGATCTCCAGGCGGGTGCTGATCTCGTCGTGCTCACGACGCAGCGTCGTCTCGGCCTGATTGGTGTCGTTGAACTCGGTGCGCCGGGCAACCAGGTCGTCGGCGGCCAGCCGCAGCCGCGCGTCGCGCAGATCGGCCTGGATGGTCTGCGCCCGCCGGGCCATCTCGGCCTGGCGGCCCAGGGGCTTGAGCTGACGTCGAAGCTCGCTGGTCAGGTCGGTGAGGCGGTTGAGGTTTGCCGACATCGAGTCGAGCTTGCGGACCGCCTTTTCCTTGCGCTTGCGGTGCTTGAGCACGCCGGCGGCTTCCTCGATGAACGCGCGGCGGTCCTCTGGGCGCGACTCGAGGATCTCGGAGAGCTTGCCCTGGCCGACGATGACGTGCATCTCACGGCCGATGCCGGAGTCGCTCAGCAGTTCTTGCACGTCCATCAGCCGGCAGCTATTGCCGTTGATCTCGTATTCGCCTGCGCCGTCGCGGAACACCCGACGGGTGATCGACACCTCGGAGTACTCGATCGGCAGGGCGTTGTCGGAGTTGTCGATGGTCAGGGTGACCTCGGCGCGACCCAGCGGCGCCCGTGACGACGTACCCGCGAAGATGACGTCTTCCATCTTGCCGCCGCGCAGGGTCTTAGCGCCCTGCTCGCCCATCACCCAGGTGAGGGCGTCGACGACGTTGGACTTACCCGACCCGTTGGGGCCGACGACACAGGTGATGCCCGGTTCGAAGCGAAGAGTCGTCGGCGAAGCGAAGGACTTGAAGCCCTTCAGCGTCAGACTCTTCAGATGCATGACGTGCGAGCTTACCTGCGAGGTTGCTATCGCTCGGTGAAGCCCTCGATCGGATCGCCGGGCTCGGACCAGTCCTCGACGACCAGGTCGACGCTGCCAGGGGTGGTGCCACCCCGCAGCAGTTCGAGCAGCCGCTCACACGACGCGCGGGGGCCACGGGCGACGACGTGCACGCGACCGTCCTCCTTGTTCGCCGCAAAACCCGTCAGCCCGAGTTCAAGCGCTCGCGACCGCGTCCACCAGCGGAACCCCACGCCCTGCACTCGGCCGTGAACCCACGCGCTGAGGCGGACGTCGTCGCTCACGTCGGAGTGACCTCGAACGTGACCTCGGTGCCCTCCTTGAGCGTGCGGCCGACGGTGCACACCTTGTCGATCGACCGCTCGACCACGACGACGAGCTTCCGGATCTCGTCCTCGGACAGCGCGGAGAGGTCGAGTTCGAGCTTCTCCTCGAGCAGCGGGTAGAGCTCCCGCTCGCGGTCGGCGGGGCCCGACACGTGAATGGTGGCCGCGTAGTCGTCACCGAGGCGGGTGCGCAGCGGATGGTCGCTGCTCATGCCGCTGCATGCCGCCAACGCGATCTTGAGGAGCTCACCCGGGGTGAACACACCGTCGACGTCCTCGGAGCCGACGAGCACCTCGGCGCCTCGGCTGCTGTGCCCGGTGTAGCGGCGCACTCCGGTGCGCTCCACCCATAGATCTGTCATGCGATTCCCTCTCGGCGGTACTCGGTGGTCAGGTGCGTGGTCGTGGCTGGCGTGGTTTCGGCTGGCACCGTGGGCAGTAGAACGACGACCGGTTCATGAACTTGTCGCGCATCATGACCGCGCCGCAGCGTCGGCACGGCTCGCCCTCGCGGCCGTAGGCGTCCAGCGACCGGTCGAAGTAGCCCGACTCGCCGTTGACGTTGACGTACAACGAGTCGAACGACGTGCCGCCTTGGCCGAGCGCGTCGGTCATGACGTCGGCGGCGTGGTCGAGCAGGGCGGTCAGGGTCGGCTTGGTCAACGTCTCCGCGATGCGCGCGCCGTTGACCTTGGCCCGCCACAGGGACTCGTCGGCGTAGATGTTGCCGATGCCGGACACCACCGTTTGGTCGAGCAGTTGACGCTTGATCTCGGAGTGCTTGCCCCGCAACACCTTTACCACCGCAGCCCGGTCGAACAGCGGGTCGAGCGGATCGCGCGCGACGTGGGCGACCGGCACGGGCACCTCGGTCCCGTCGACGGTGACCAGGTCGGCCAGCATCCAGCCGCCGAAGGTCCGCTGGTCGACGAAGCTCAACGCCGTTCCGTCGTCGAGCAGGGTGGCGACGCGCAGGTGTTCGGCCTTCGCGACCTCGCCGAGCAGCATCTGCCCGCTCATGCCGAGGTGGACCACCAGGGCGTCGCCGCTGCCGAGGGTCAGCCACAGGTACTTCCCGCGCCTGCCGGTGCCGGTCACGACGTTGTCGAGCAGGCGCGCCGTCAGGTCGGCGGGGCCTTCCTCGTGGCGGCGGACCGCGCGGGGATGGTTGACCCGGACCGCGGTGATCGTGCGGCCGACGACGTGGGCGTCGAGGCCACGACGGACGACCTCGACCTCGGGTAGCTCAGGCATCCCGCTCGGGCTTGCCCGCGGCGAGGACGTCGGCGAACGCGTCGGTGCCCAGCGCCTCGATCGCCTTGTAGGCCGCGGCGGCCGCCTGCTGCTCGGCCTCCTTCTTGGTCCGTCCCTCGCCGTGGCCGTAGTCCTCGACTCCCACGACGGCCCTGGCGGTGAAGTGCTTGTCGTGTTCGGGGCCGCTGGAGGCGATGACGTAGGCGGGCACGCCCAATCTGCGGGCCGCCGCCAGCTCCTGCAGGCTGGTCTTCCAGTCGAGACCCGCGCCGAGGTTCGCCGCGGACTCGAGCACGTCGGAGAACAGGCGGATGACGACGTCGCCGGCGACCTCGTGACCGTGCTGGACGTACGTCGCCCCAAGGAGCGATTCGACCGCGTCGGCCAGCAGGTTGGCCTTGTGCGCGCCGCCACTGCCGACCTCGCCGCGACCGAGTAGGAGGTAGGCGCCGAGGCCGTCGGGGGTCAAGGTCCTGGCGATCTTGGCCAGCGCCTGGGTGTTCACCACCGCGGACTTCAGCTTGGCCAGCTCGCCTTCGCTGCGATCGGGGTACTTGACGAAGATCTCGGCCGTGATCACCAATCCGAGCACGGCGTCGCCGAGGAACTCGAGCCGCTCGTTGGTGGGCAGGCCGCCTGCTTCGTAGGCGTAACTGCGGTGGGTGAGGGCGAGGGTGAGCAGATCGTCGGGCAGGTCGACGCCGAGCGCTTCGAGCAGCGGGGTCCGGTCGACCGTCACTCGCGACCCCCGGCGTCCGGATCCGTCCGCTCCTCCTCGACGGGCTTCATCGCCGCGAGCTTGGCCCACCTGGGGTCGATGACGTCGTGGCCGTGCGGCTCGGCTGCGGAACCATCTGAGTTCTCGAAATCCGCCAGTGGTACCCCGCACTCCGGGCACAGTCCTGGGCAGTCGTCACGGCACACCGGCGAAAAGGGCAGCTGCATGCCGACGGCGTCGATGATGTGCTGCTCGAGGTTGACGGTGTCGTCGACCACGCGCCCGACTTCGTCGTCGTCGTCGGTGGTGGCCTCGGTGGCGCTGTCGGGGTAGGCGAACAGTTCGGTGAGGTAGATCTCGACGTCTCCCGTCACCGGGGTCAGGCAGCGGGCGCACTCACCGCTGGTCGGCGCCGAGACCGTCCCGCTGACCAGGACGCCTTCGGACACGGACTCGAGGCGCAGGTCGAGGTCGACGGGGGCGCCCTCGGGGATGGCGATCAGCTCGATGCCGATGCGCGACGGCGAGGAGACCGTCTCGGCGAACGTGATCATCGAACCGGGCCGCATGCCCAGCCGCGAAATGTCCAGAATGAAGGGCGATTGGTGGCCGCCCCTGGTGATGCCACGGGCACCTTGCTTCGACTTTCCGGCCATTCGTCGATCTTACGGCGGTGGTCCCACCCGCCCCGAATCCGATCGGGGCGGGTGGTTCCGGCGTGTCTACCGTTGGGCGTAGTCGTGCGTGCCAGCTGCGGTGCGCAGTTGGTGACGTCCACGTCCGACGGAGCGCAGCGTGCCGTTGAGGTAGTCCTCGAACTCGGCCAGCTTGCTGTCGACGTAGATGTCGCATTCCCCGCGGAGCCGGTCGGCTTCGGCGTGGGCGGTGTCGATCAGGCGGGTCGCCTCCGACGTCGCGGTCTGCACGATCTCGGTCTGCGAGACGAGTCGCTGCTGTTCCTTGATGCCCTCTTGGACGGCCTTCTCGTAGGAGAGGTTGCCGTTCTCGATCAGGCGGTCGGCTTCGGCCTTGGCTCGTCCGGTGCTGGCTTCGTACTCGCGCTTGGCGGTCGACATGATGCGGTTGGCCTCTTCGCGGGCCTCGCCGACCATGCGTTCGCTGTGCTGGCGTGCCTCGCCCACCATGCGGTCGGCCTGCGCCTTGGCGTCGGCGAGAATGCGGTCGGCCTCGCCACGGGAGTGGTTGAGCAGCGAATCGGCCTCCGCGGTGGCCGTGGCGACCATCGAGTCGGCGTGCGCCTTCGCGTCGCGCAACATGCCGTCGCGGGCGTCGAGCACGTCCTGGGCGTCGTCGAGTTCGCCGGGGATGGCGTCCTTGATGTCGTCCAGCAGCTCGAGCACGTCGCCTCGGGGAACCATGCAGCCAGCCGTCATCGGCACACCGCGGGCTTCCTCGACGATGGCTCCGAGCTCGTCAAGCGCCTCAAATACTCGGTACACGGCAATACCCTCCCGGCCTAGTTGGTCGTTACCAGTGTGCCTGGTGTTACTCGTGTGACTCGGTACGCCACGCCGGTGAGTTGCGCATTCACCGCCACGCCGCTTCCCCCGTCGAGTGTGCTGTGAGATCGCGATCACGCCGAAGTGCGCGATCTGGCCGCACACTCGGCGCGGCGGAAGGTGCCGTCAGGTCAGCGGGCGGCGAGCTTGGACCGCAACGCGGCGTTGACCGGTTCCGGCAGCAACTCCGACACGTCGCCCCCGAGCGCCGCGACCTCCTTGGCAAGCGACGACGACACGAAGGAGAACCGCGGGTTGGTGGCGACGAAGAACGTGTCCACCCCTGAGACGTGCTTGTTCATCTGCGCCATCTGCAGCTCGTATTCGAAGTCGGTTCCCGACCGCAGCCCCTTGACGATGGCCGACATCCCACGCGAGGTCACGAAGTCGACGACCAGCCCGGTGCCGCTCTCCACCCGCACGTTCGGCAGGTGCGTCGTCGACTCGCAAATCAACTCCATGCGCTCGTCGGCGGTGAACATCCCCGACTTCTTGGGGTTGACCAGCACGGCGACGACGACCTCGTCGAACTGCGCTGCCGCCCGCTCGAACACGTCGACGTGGCCGAGGGTGACGGGGTCGAACGAGCCTGGGCATACGGCGCCACTCATGTGCGACGACGCTACGCGATCTCGACTTCGCCGAACTCAAGGCGGGTGTCTCCGTAGCGGCGCTCCCGCCCTGCCACCCAGCCGGCCGGCCACGCCACCGCGGCCGCCGACGCCGGGCGCTCGAGCACCGCGACGGCGCCGGGCGCCACCCAGCCCTTGTCGGTCAACGCCGAGAGCACCGCCGCCACGTCGGCCGACGACACCTCGTACGGCGGATCGGCGAACACCAGGTCGGCCGATCGGTTGGCACCGGCGGCGAGCACCGACGCGACGGAGCCGCACCGCACCGCGGCACCCGTCGCACCAAGGGCTTTGACGTTCTCGGCGATGACGGCTGCCGCGCGCCGGTCGGCCTCGACGAAGACGGCGGTCGTCGCGCCACGCGAAAGCGCTTCCAGCCCAAGGGCACCCGACCCCGCGTACAGGTCGAGAACCGTCAGGCCCGAGAAGTCGAGCCGAGCCGCCAGCACGTTGAACAACGACTCGCGGACTCGGTCGGTGGTGGGTCGGGTGCCCGTCCCGGAACGCCCCTGCGGCACCGCCAGCCGACGCCCTCCGAACCGACCGCCGATGATCCGCGTCAGGAAATCACCGCCAACAGATCCCCACCCTCGACCTGCGCCGTCGCCGAGACCGCCACGCGTTCGACGGTACCCGCCTTGGGGGCGGTGATCGCCGCCTCCATCTTCATGGCCTCGATCGTCGCGATCGTCTCCCCCGCCTCGACGGAGGCACCGGCCTCGACGTTGATCGTCACCACGCCGGCGAACGGCGCCGCGACGTGGTCGGCGTTCTTCCGATCGGCCTTCTCGGCGGCAGGCACGGTGTCGGCGATGCTCTCGTCGCGCACCACGACCGGTCGCAGCTGCCCGTTCAGAATGCACATCACGGTCCGCATCCCGCGCTCGTCGGGCTCGGAGATGGCCTCCAGCCCGATGATGAGGTCGACGCCGCGGTCGATCTGGATGCGGTGCTCGTCGCCGTAGCGCAGGCCGTAGAAGAACTGGTTGGCCGACAACCGCGAGGTGTCGCCGTACACCTCGCGGTGCTCCTCGAATTCCCTTGTCGGCCCGGGGAACAGCAGTCGATTCAGCGTCCGCTGGCGGACCGCGCCCGGCTCGGCAAGCAGTGCCTCGTCCTCTGCGCTGAGTTCCTCGGCCGGCTTGGCGGGCGAACGTCCGGCCAACGCCTTGGTGCGCAACGGCTCCGGCCAGCCGCCGGGCGGATCACCGAGGTCGCCGCGCAGGAATCCGATGACCGAGTCGGGGATGTCGAACGTGGCCGGGTCGGCAGCGAATTCCTCGGCCGTGGCGCCCGCGCCGACGAGGGCGAGCGCCAGATCGCCGACGACCTTCGACGACGGCGTGACCTTGACCAGATGGCCCAGCACCTTGTCGGCGCCGGCATAAGCGTTTTCGACGTCCTCGAACCGATTGCCGAGGCCGAGCGCGTTGGCCTGCTGGCGCAGGTTGGACAGCTGACCGCCGGGGATCTCGTGGCTGTACACCCGCCCCGTCGGAGCCGGCAACCCAGATTCGAAGGGCGCGTACACCTTTCGCAGCGACTCCCAGTACGGCTCCAAGTCGCATACGTTGCGCAGCGCGAGTCCGGTGTCGTACGGGGTGTGCATCGCCGCGGCGACGATCGAGGACAGCGCCGGCTGACTGGTGGTGCCCGCCAACGGCGCCGCCGCGCCGTCGACCGCACTGGCGCCCGCCTGCCACGCCGCGGTGTAGGTCGCCAACTGCCCACCTGGCGTGTCGTGGGTGTGCACGTGCACCGGCAGGTCGAACCGGCTGCGCAGCGCCGAGACCAACGTCGTCGCCGCGGGTGCCCGCAGCAGACCGGCCATGTCCTTGATCGCCAGCACGTGCGCACCGGCATCGACGATCTGCTCGGCGAGCCTCAGGTAGTAGTCCAGCGTGTACAGCGTTTCACCCGGATCGGACAGGTCACCGGCGTAACACAGCGCCACCTCGGCGACCGCCGTGCCGGTTTCCCGGACGGCGTCGATCGCCGGTCGCATCGATTCAACGTTGTTGAGCGCGTCGAAGATTCGGTAGATGTCGATGCCGGTGGCCGTGGCCTCCTCGACGAAGGCCGCGGTCACGGTCTCCGGGTACGGCGTGTACCCGACGGTGTTGCGACCCCGCAGCAGCATCTGCAGACAGATGTTGGGTACCACCTCGCGCAGCGCCGCCAGCCGCTCCCAGGGATCCTCCTTGAGGAACCTCAGCGCAACGTCGTAGGTCGCGCCACCCCAGCACTCCAGCGACAGCAACTCGGGGGTCATCCTCGCGATGTACGGTGCCACCGCCAGCAGACCGGAGGTCCGCACCCGGGTGGCGAGAAGCGACTGATGGGCGTCGCGGAAGGTGGTGTCGGTGACGCCCACCGCAGGCGAGTCCCGCAGCCACGCCGCGAAGCCCTCCGGGCCCAACTCGAGAAGCCGTTGCCTGCTGCCGGGGGGTGGAGTCGACTCGGTGTCCCTGATCTCGACGTCCGGCAACTTGTCCTGCGGGTAGACCCGGTCCCGGCTGCCGTAGGGCGAGTTGACCGTCACCTCGGCGAGGTAGTTGATCATCTTCGTACCGCGGTCGGCTGAGACGTGAGCGGTCAGCAACTGGGGGCGTTCGTCGATGAACGACGTGGTGACCCGGCCCGCGCGGAAGTCGGGATCGTCGACGACCGCTTGCAGGAACGGGATGTTCGTCGAGACCCCGCGAATCCGGAATTCGGCAAGCCCTCGCCTGGCACGCGTGACCGCGGTGCTGAAGTCGCGACCCCGGGTCGTCATCTTGACCAGCATCGAGTCGAAGTGCGCGCCGATCTCCGCACCGAGGGTGGTGCCGCCGTCCAACCGGATGCCCGCGCCACCCGGCGACCGGTAACCGGTGATGCGTCCGGTGTCGGGCCGGAAACCCTTGGCCGGGTCCTCGGTGGTGATACGGCACTGCATGGCCGCACCCCGCACTCGAATCGAATCCTGGCTCAGCCCAAGGTCGGCCAGCGTCTCCCCCGCGGCGATGCGCAACTGGCTGGCGACCAGGTCGACGTCGGTGATCTCCTCGGTGACGGTGTGTTCCACCTGGATCCGCGGGTTCAGTTCGATGAACACGTGGTTGCCGCGCTCGTCGAGCAGGAACTCCACGGTGCCCGCACACGTGTAGCCGATCTGCCGAGCGAAGGCGACCGCATCCGCACACATCTTGTCGCGCAACTCTTCTGGCAGGTTGGGGGCCGGCGCGAGTTCGATCACCTTCTGATGCCGCCGCTGCACGCTGCAGTCACGCTCGTAGAGATGGATGACGTTGCCCTTGGTGTCGGCAAGGATCTGCACCTCGATGTGACGGGGGTTGAGCACCGCCTGCTCGAGGTAAACCATCGGATCGCCGAACGCCGACTCGGCCTCGCGGCTGGCGGCCTCGATCGCCTCGGCCAGCGCATCGGGATCGGTCACCCGCCGCATGCCGCGGCCACCGCCTCCGGACACCGCCTTGACGAACAGCGGGAATGCCATGTCGGCCGACGCGGCGACGAGGTCGTCCACCGAGGCCGACGGTACCGACGACGCAAGCACGGGCAGGCCCGCGTCGCGCGCCGCGGCGATCGCGCGGGACTTGTTTCCCGTCAGCTCCAGCACGTGGGCACCGGGGCCGACGAAGGTGATGCCCGCCTCGGCGCAGGCGGCCGCGAGTTCGGGGTTCTCCGACAGGAAGCCATACCCCGGGTACACCGCGTCGGCACCCGCGTGGCGGGCGACGCGGATGATCTCGTCGATCGACAGATACGAGCGCACGGGGTGTCCCGGCTCGCCAATCTGATAGGACTCGTCGGCCTTCAACCGGTGAGGCGAATTGCGGTCTTCGTAGGCGTACACCGCAACGGTCGCGATGTTCATTTCATACGCCGCACGGAATGCCCGAATGGCAATCTCACCGCGATTGGCTACCAGGAGTTTGGAGATCACGCGCGATACCCTAACGCGCTACCCGCCGGCGCCGGTCTAGATCAACGTCGACCAGTACGCCCAAAATCGAATGACGATCAGCAGGATCAGTCCGGTGAACCACAACGCGACCAGCGACCATCGCCACTGATACACGGCACGCGCAAAGGCGTTGCCTGCCAGCGGCCGCAGGGCGATCGACGACACCACCACCAACAGCGGGATCGTCATCGTCCACACCACCATGCAGTACGGGCAGAGCGCCCCGATGACGTACAGGCTTTGGTAGATCAGCCAGTGGACGAAGACGGCGCCGAGCAACGTTCCGACGGCGAGGCCTACCCAAAACCATTGCGGCAGCCGCACTTTGGCGACCGCCAGCACGCCGGCGACGACGACGACGCTGAAGGCCACGATGCCGAGCAACGAGTTCGGAAAACCGAATTCCGACGCCTGCGGGGTGACCATCACCGAACCGCAGGACAGCACCGGGTTGATGCTGCACGAGGGGACGTACGCGG
Organism: Mycobacterium sp. Root135; assembly: GCF_001426545.1. GTDB lineage: Bacteria > Actinomycetota > Actinomycetes > Mycobacteriales > Mycobacteriaceae > Mycobacterium. Next base: position 1,202,008 of record NZ_LMEZ01000001.1, read on the forward strand.
GGTCGATGAGCAGTTCGATCTTTTCGATCGTCAGCGTCAGCGCCGCGGTGAGGCCCACGGCTCCGGCGATCAGCACCCAGATTGCGCTTGGCGTTCTCACCCGCACACCGGATCCGGACCCCGCCGGCAGGTCCGACGCGGTTTCGTCCGCAGCGGTCGCCGTCATCTGGTGGTGGTGGGGGTCGCCGGCGCCGGGGCGGGCGCGGGGGCCGGCTGAATCGGGGCCTGCGCGGCAGGTGCGGCGGTGACGCCGGGGATGTCGCCGACGATTTCCTTGACCTTCGCCACCAGGGCGTCGGGCGTCGAGAACTTGTAGTCCTCGCCGTTGATGCGCACCGTCGGCGTGCCGGTGACGGTGGTCGCGGAGGCCAGCCCCTTCACCATGTCGAGGTAGCGGCCGTTGTTGATGCACTCCGGCACCTTGCCGACGACTCCGGCTTGGCGAGCGGTCTCGATCAACTGCGCATTGGTCGGGAAGGTGGTGCCCGTCTCACTCGGCTGCTGGGCGTACATCGCCGCGTGGAAGCGCCGGAACACCTCCTTGTCCGGGGTGGTGTCCTCATCGGCGACGCAGTAGGCGGCCGCACCGGACCGCGACGAGTAGTTCTGGTTCGCCGGGCGGTCCAGGATCGCGACCATGTAGAAGTCGGTGGCGATCGCGCCGCTGTCGATCAGCTTGCTGATGGTGGGCCCGAACTGCTGCTCGAATCGACCGCACACCGGGCAGAGGAAGTCCTCGTACAACGACACCACGGCCTTCGGCTCGGTGGTGCCCTCCTTGGTGATCACGTTGCTGGTCGCCACGCGGATCGACTTCGCCTCGCCACCTGCGGGCTTCGTACTGCCGGAGGTGACGATGTAGGCGACCAGAGCCACGGCGAAGATGACCACGACCGCGGTGAGTCCGACCTGGATCATCACGTTGCGCTTGCGGTCGGCAGCCTTCAGGTCGTAGCTGGCGGTCTTCTTCGGTTTCGTGGACACGGCACTAGGGTACCGGCGCTCTTTAGCGGTCGGACTCAGCTGCTCCGTCAGGCCCGGCTCAGGTGCGCCCGAACAGCCGAAACGACCTCCGCGGTGGCGGTGGCGCTGGCGCCACCGAGCGGAAAGAAGTTGGCGAAGGCGTGCACCACGGGGCCGAATTGTCGATGGTCGACGGCGACGCCGGCCGCGGCGAGCGCCTCGGCATACTGGTTGCCTTCGTCGCGCAGCGGGTCGAACCCGCCCGTGAGGACCATCGCCGGCGGCAGTCCCGACAGGTCCTCGGCCAGCAGCGGCGAGATGCGCGGGTCGTCCACGTCGAGGGCGGACCCGGCCAGGTAGTTGTCCCTGAACCAGTCCATGTCCGTCTTGGTCAGGAAGAAGCCGTCCGCGAACAGGGTCTTGGACCTGGTGTCGCTGCTGAAGTCGGTCGCCGGGTAGAGCAGCACCTGCAACGCGGGTAGGGCGATCCCGTCGTTGCGTGCCAGTTGAGACACCACCGCCGAGAGGTTGCCGCCGGCGCTGTCGCCGCCGACGGCCACCCGGGAGGGGTCGGCGCCGAGTTCGGCGGCGTGGTCCAGCGCCCAGCGGTACGCGGCGTAGCAGTCGTCGACTGCGGCGGGTGCGGGATGCTCGGGGGCAAGCCGGTAGTCGACCGCCATCACGTGGACGCCGGCGTCGCGGCAGAGCAACCGGCACAGCGCGTCGTGGGTGTCGAGGTCGCCGACGACGAAGCCGCCGCCGTGATAGAAGACCAGCAGGGGTGCCGACGAGCGCTCGCGCGAGGAGCCATCCGACCCCGGTGCACCGGTCGGCACGTCGACCGGGGTGTAGTGCCGCACCGGCAGCGGCCCCGCCGGTCCCGGGATCGCATCGTCGCGGACGCCGACGGTGATGCCGGCGTCGATCATCGCCGACAGCGTGCGTAGCTGGGACCGGGCGACGAGGACGTCGCTGCTGGCCACCAGACCGTTGATGCCCGCCGAACGCTGCGCAGCGAGCATGAACTGCAGCGTCGTGTCCAGGGTGTTGCCGTCGATCGTGATGGTCCGACGCCCCAGCAGGAGCCGCTTGACGACGTCCGGGAGGTGCGGCAGAAGCCGCAGCATCACCCGACTGGAGGCGTTGGTGAACGCCAGCCGGGCCGGCCCGGGACGCGCAGCCTCCGCGTGCGGCACAGGTACGGCTGGCAGACTTCCCGTCATGGCTTCTCCTTCGAACACGTCGGTTCCCTCGGTCGCGCTCAACGACGGGCATTCGATCCCCACCATCGGCCTGGGAGTGTGGCAGACCCCGGCCGGTGAGACCGAACGCGCCGTCAGCGCCGCGCTGGACGCAGGCTATCGGCACGTCGACACGGCCGCGGCGTACGGCAACGAAGCGGAGGTGGGCCACGCGCTCGCCGGCGCGGCGAGCGCGGGCCTGGCCAGGGACGACGTCTACGTCGTCACCAAGCTGTGGAACGCCGACCAGGGGTACGACACGACGCTGCGGGCGTTCGACACGAGCATGGAGAAGCTGGGCCTGGACTACCTGGACCTCTACCTCGTGCATTGGCCGCTTCCCGAGGTCAACGCCTTCGTCGACACGTTCAAGGCCTTCGCCCACCTGCGTGACGAGGGGCGAATTCGCTCGATCGGCGTGAGCAACTTCCAGCCCGAACACCTGAGCACCCTGATCGACGCGACCGGCATCGTGCCTGCGGTCAACCAGATCGAATTGCATCCGCTTCTCCCGCAGCAGGAGCTGCGTGAGGTGCACGCCACGTTGGGAATCGCCACCGAGGCGTGGAGCCCGCTGGGCCAGGGATCTCTGCTGGAGAACGCGACCGTCGTCGGCATTGCCGACGCCAAGGGAAAAACGCCAGCGCAGGTGCTGATTAGGTGGCACGTCCAGCTCGGTAATATCGTCATCCCGAAATCGGTGAACCCCGACAGGATTGCGAGCAACTTCGACGTGTTCGACTTCGCACTCGACGAATCGGACATGGCGTCCATCGCATCGCTCGAAGACGGGACTCGACTGGGTCCCGATCCACGGACTTTCAACTTCACAGGGTAGGTGACATGACCTCGGCGGCAATTCCAGCGGTGGCACTCAACGACGAGAACAGCATCCCGGCACTCGGGATCGGTGTCGGCGAGTTGAACGACGCCGAAACCGAACGCGCCGTGTCGACCGCGCTGGAGATCGGCGTGCGGCTGATCGACACCGCGGCGGCCTACGGCAACGAGGCGGCGGTGGGGCGCGCCATCGCCGCATCGGGCATCCCTCGCGCGGAGATCTTCGTCACGACGAAGCTGGCAACCGCCGACCAGGGTTTCCGGGCCGCGGTGGACGCGTGCGGGGCCAGCCTTGAGCGCCTCGGGACGGACTACGTCGACGCCTACCTCATTCACTGGCCTGGCGGGGACCCCGGCGTGTACATGCACAGCTGGGGCGGTCTGCTGAAGCTGCGCGAGGACGGCCTCGCCAAGTCGATCGGCGTCTGCAACTTCTCCGCAGAGGACCTGTCCAACGTCATCGAGCTGTCCTACGTCGCGCCCGCGATCAACCAGATCGAGCTGCATCCGCTGCTCAACCAGGCGGCGCTGCGCGCGACCAACGCCGAGCACGACATCGTCACCGAGGCCTACGGGCCGCTGGGCGTCGGGCGCCTGCTCGACAATCCGACCGTGACGTCGATCGCCGCCGAGTACGGCAAGTCACCGGCCCAGGTGCTGATCCGGTGGAGCCTGCAGCTCGGCAACGTCGTGATCCCCCGCTCGGCCACGCCGAAGCGCATCGTGGAGAACGCCGACGTGTTCGAGTTCGAGCTCACGACCAAGCACATGGACGCGCTCAACGGGCTCGACGAGGGCACCCGCTTCCGGCCCGACCCGGCCACCTACACCGGCACCTAGGCAGGAGCTGGCCCGACGGGGCACGTTCCCGCCGCGTCGCGCAGCACCACCGCCGACCGATCGTCGATCGGCAGCGCGTAACCCCGGAGCACGGCGACGAACTGCACCGCGTACTGGCACCAGAACGCGTGGTTCGGCGGCATCCAGTCGGCTGGTTCGGAGTCGCTCTTGTCCTGGTTCGCCTTGCCTTGTACCGCAAGCAGATTGGCGGGATCGTTGGCGAACCGTCGGCGCATGTCGTCGGTCCAGCCGCGGGCGCCGAGGTCCCAGGCCAGCGCCAGCGGGACGATGTGGTCGATCTGCACCGATGCCCCTACTTGGTTGCCTCTGGTGAACGCCACGGTTTGGTTGGTGTACGGGTCGTACAGCGTGCCGGTGGCGACCGCGGTGGGACAGCGCGAGATTGCCGTGAAGGTCTTGTCGACGAGGTCGCGGTCGAGGATGTCGTTGCGGGTGTCACAGCCGTTGTGACCACCGGGTGCGGTGGTGTCGTCGGTCCAGGCGTCGCCGAAGGCCGCTCGCCGATAGTCTTGTCCGCGTACGCGTTCGGGAATCAGCGGAATACCCACGAGGACGTCGACCCCGGCCGCCACGGTGGGCACGTCGGCTCCGGCGACGAACCGGTCTTCGCGGTCGGCTGCGGTCCTGACCTGGACGGCGACGAAGACGGCCAGCGCCACCGCGACGATCAGCCAGGCGGGCTTCTTCACGCCTTGTCCAGGTACTCGACGCGCTCGGTCTCGGCGAATGGCGCTGCCAGCGTGGCGATTCCGCGGTGGTCGAGAAGTTTGGGGTCGGCGTCGTAGACGGTCTCGGCGAACGCCCGGGCGGCTTCGATGATGTTGCGATGCTCGGCCAGTGACAGCATCCTCAACGTGATGGGCCGGCCCGACTGGCTGAGCCCAAGCACGTCGCCCTCGCGCCGCTCCTGCAGGTCGAGGTCGGCGAGTATGAAGCCGTCCTGGGTGGAGGCGACGGCCTTCAGTCGCGCGCCCGCCTTGGACTCCTCGCCGACGTTGGTCGCCAGCAGACAGAGGCTGGGGTGCTGGCCGCGGCCGATCCGGCCTCGCAGCTGGTGCAGTTGGCTGATGCCGAACCGGTCGGCGTCCATCACGACCATGACGGTGGCGTTGGGCACGTCGACGCCCACTTCGATCACGGTGGTGCACACCAGCACGTCGACCTCGCCCGCGCGGAAGGCCATCATCACGGCGTCCTTCTCCTCGGCGGGGAGCCTGCCGTGCATGAGTCCGAGCCGCAGGCCGCTCAGCGGGCCGGCGCCGAGCTTCTCGAACAGTTCGACGACGGAGGTGACCGGCGGGCCCGCCTCACTGGCCGCCCGTTTCTTCTTTCCGGAATCCTTTGCAGCACCGTCATTCTCGTCGATGCGCGACGCGACGACGTAGGCCTGCCGACCGGCGTCGACCTCCTCGATGATGCGCTGCCACGCCCGTTGCAGCCACGCAGGTTTTTGGCCGATGAAGACCGTGTTGGTGGCGATCGGTTGCCTACCCCGTGGCAGCTCCCGGAGAACCGACGTTTCGAGGTCGCCGTAGACGGTGAGCGCGACCGTCCGCGGAATCGGCGTCGCCGTCATGACCAAGAGATGCGGGGTGATTCCGGCGACCGCCTTGGCGCGCAGTCGATCTCGCTGTTCGACGCCGAACCGGTGCTGCTCGTCGACGACGACCATGCCCAGATTTCGAAATTCGACGGCGTCCTGCAGCAGCGCGTGGGTGCCGATGACGATGCCCGCCTCGCCGCTGGCCACCTCGTTGCGCACGTCGCGCTTCTGTGCCGCGGTCATCGACCCGGTCAACAGCGCCACCCTGGTCGCGCCGTCCAGCCCGCCGAGCTCCCCACCCGAGGCCAGCGGACCCAGTACGTCGCGGATCGACCGGAAGTGCTGAACGGCAAGCACTTCCGTGGGAGCCAACAGCGCGCACTGATATCCGGCGTCGACCATCTGCGCCATTGCCAGCACCGAGACGATCGTCTTGCCAGAGCCGACTTCACCCTGCAGCATCCGGTGCATCGGCTTGGTGTCGGCGAGTTCGACGGTGAGGACGTCGAGAACCTCGCGCTGACCCTCGGTGAGATCGAATGGCAACTGCCGACCGAGTGCGTCAGCCATTCCCCCGGCCCGCGGCGGCGCCGACGGCCCGGTCTCGCTCAGCTCGCCGTGCCGACGTTCCACCAACGCCCACTGCAGCCCGACGGCCTCGTCGAACGCCAGCCGCTCGCGGGCGAACTCCCTGTCCTCTTCGCGCTCGGCGAGGTGGATCGCCCGCAACGCCTCGTCCTCGGAGATCAAACCCCACTGCTCTCGAACGGATTCCGGTAACGGATCCTCGATGGGGTCCAGCACGTCGAAGACCTGACGAACGCACGCGTAGAGGTCCCAGCTCTGCACCTTGGCCGAGGCCGGGTAGATGGGAAAGAAGTCCCGCTCGAAGGCCGACAGCAGCACGTCCCCGTCGGTCGCGCGCGAGGTCTCGGCGATCTTGGCGAGCGACCTGCTGCCCTTGCCCTGGCCGGTTCCCTCGAGCACCAGGAACGCCGGATGCGTCAACTGCATCATGCCGTTGAAGAATCCGACCTCGCCGGACAGCATCAGCCGGGTGCCCGCGACGAGGATGTTCTTGCTGAACTTCGCGTTGAAGAAGGTGGCGGTGACCTTGGGCTTGCGGTTCGCCAGGGTTACGACCAGGAATTCGCGCTTGGGCTGCCGGTTGGTCCAGCGGACGTCGGCCTTGGCGATCTCGTCGACGAAGGTGACGTGGTCACCCTCCTGCGGGGGCTCCCAGCCCTCCTCGAGCACCGACATGCCGTGGCTGTAGGCGCGCGGGTAGTGCCGCAACAGGTCGTCGACCGTACGGAGGCCGAGGTGCTCCTCCAGCGGCTTGGCGGACTTGGCGCCGATGACGCGGTCCAGCTTGTCGGTGAGGGCGACCATCTACTCCACTCCAATCAACAGCGCGTCGCCTCGGTGGCCCGTCTGGTAGGTCACCAGCTCGGCACCGAGGTGGTGTTGGTGCACGTGGTCCCGCAGCGCGGCGCCCACCGCGGGGTCGACCCCGTCGCCGGTGAGGACCGTGACGAGTTCGCCTCCGGCCCCGAGCAACAGGTCGATCAGACCCGCGCCAGCGGCGGTCACGTCACGCGCGACGATCAGCACCTCGTCACCGGAGATGGCCAGGCCGTCGCCGGGGTGGCACGCGCCAGCCCACGTCAAGGCCTTCTCAGTTGCCACCCGCACCGATCCGCTTCTGGCCCCCGCAGCTGCGCGGGCCATCGTGTAACCGTCGTCGACGGCTTGCCGGGTGGCGTCGTGGACGGCCAGCGCCGCCAGCCCCTGGACCATCGAGCCCGCGGGCACGGGCACCACGTCGATGCCCCAACCGATCGCCGCGGTGCACCCTGCCACCAGTTCCTCGGCGGCGACGTAGCCGTTGGGCAGCACCAGGATTTGAGCGGCTCCCGCGTCGATCAGCGCGCGAAGCAGTTGTTTGGCGCTGATCGCAGCGTCGGCGTCCTGGCGAAGGACGTGGGCGCCCTCGCCCTCGAACAGGGCCGACGCGCCGTCGCCGTCGACGACGGCGAGGACTGCCCGGTCGCGGGTCCAGCCACCGGACGGGTGGGACCCCGAGCCGGAGAGCGCGGTGATCTGGATTCGACTGGGGGTGCCGACACCAAGGCCCACCTCGACGGCACCGCCGGCGTCGTCGGTGTGTACGTGCACCGAATAGCGGCCGTCGGTTCCGGACGCGGCGATGGTCACCGAATCTCCGAGCTGCTCGAGGCGCAGGCGGAGACCGTCCAGGCCGTCCTGGTCGCAGCCGTCGACGAGGTACATCACCTCGAACTGAGGTGGGGCTGCGGCCGTAACGTCGGTGGGCGCGACGTCGGGGCCGGAACGTTCGTAGGTCGCGCGGTGCGGAGTGTGCCCGGTGAGGGTGGCGGTCATGGCGTCGAGCAGGACGAGCAGTCCGCGACCGCCGGCGTCGACGACGCCCGCGTCGGCAAGTACGTCGAGCTGCTCGGTGGTCTTCTCGAGCGCGACCACCGCGGCGTCGGCGGCGGTGGCGACCACGTCGGCGACGTCGGCCGCGCCCCCAGCTCCCGAGTCGGCGGCGCCCTCCGCTGCGCTCGCGGCGGCGGCGAGAACCGAGACGATGGTGCCGGGTACCGCCTGGCCGACGGAGGCGTCGGCGAGCACGACCGCGTGCCGTAGCGCCGAGGCGAGCAGCGGTCCGTCGACGTCGGCCAGCACCCCGTCTCGCTCGTCGGCGGCACCGCCCGCGACGTCGGCAAGACCGCGCAGAATTTGGGAGAGGATCACCCCGGAGTTGCCCCTGGCCCCCTGGAGCGCGCCCTCGGCCAGGGCGGCCGCGACCCCCGCCACGTCGGTGGTGCGCAGCGACTCTGCCCTGGCACCGGCCGCCCGCATGGTGAACAGCATGTTGGTTCCGGTGTCCGCGTCGGCGACGGGGAACACGTTGAGGCGGTTGATTTCGTCGGTCCTGGCGATGAGGTGGTTGACGGCGGTGTGCGCCCACTCGTTCAACGCGGTGGCGTCGAGCCGGCGTGCGGACATGCCCCAACCGCCTCTCCCTCGACCCAACGCGGCCACGTGCGCGTCAGCCTAGCCAGTGTGTCCGACGAGCCCCCGACGCCGTCGTCGCCATGCACGAGGAACCGCGTCGGTGGACACCGTTTTGGCGATACCAGGGGCGGCCGGTATCCTGGTCAGGTTGTTGGGTCACCCGCGGTTGCGGTTGTTGGCCCCCAGTTCCGATCAAGGAGTTTCACATGGCTGCGGTTTGCGATGTCTGCGGAAAGGGCCCCGGCTTCGGTAAGTCGGTGTCGCACTCCCATCGTCGGACGAACCGTCGGTGGGACCCGAACATTCAGACGGTGCACGCCGTCTCCCGCCCCGGCGGAAACAAGAAGCGCATCAACGCTTGTACCTCCTGCATCAAGGCAGGCAAGGTCGCGCGCGGCTGATTGCCGCTCCACCACTTCACCGTCGAGTGTGCGGTGAGATCGTCCCGACCCGTCGGATCGCGATCTCGCAGCACACTCGATCGTGTGCTGCGTCGCTCTAGGGCAGGCGCCAGTCGATCGGCTCTCCGCCGAGCTCGGCCAGCAATTCGTTCGCGCGGCTGAACGGCCGCGAGCCGAAGAATCCACGCGACGCCGACAGCGGCGACGGATGAACCGACTCGATGATCGCGCAATGCGTACCCGTCAGCATCGGCTTCAACGTCTGCGCGTCCCGGCCCCAGAGCACCGCCACCATGGGCGTGGGTCGGGCCACCAAGGCGCGAATCGCGCACTCGGTGACCGCTTCCCAGCCCTTGCCACGATGTGACGCCGGGGTACCCGATCGCACCGTCAGCACCCTGTTGAGCATCATCACGCCCTGGTCCGCCCACGGCGACAGGTCACCGCAACTCGGCGCGGGATGGCCGAGGTCGGTGGCGTACTCCTTGAAGATGTTGTCGAGGCTGCGCGGCAGCGGACGTACGTCGGGCGCCACCGAGAAGCTCAAGCCAACGGCGTGCCCGGGAGTCGGGTACGGGTCCTGGCCGACGATGAGCACGCGCACCCGGTCAAGGGGAAAGGTGAAGGCGCGCAGCACGTTTTCCCCGGCGGGCAGGTAGCGCTGTCCGGCCGCGATTTCGGATCTGAGGAACTCGCCCATCTGGGCGACCTGGTCTTCGACTGGCTCGAGGGCAGTGGCCCAGCCGGGGTCGACGAGTTCTGAGAGGGGGCGCGCAGTCACGAGAGGTCAACCTAGCGTGCTGGCGGGGTCAGAACGACCGCCAGCCCCCCTGGCCGGTCCACTCGGCCCCGTCGACCAGCACCCGCGGCGGCCCCTCGATGACGACGCCGATCTCTCGCCAGCCGTCGGGCACGGCCGCGGGGAACGTCGCGACGAGCGCGTGGTCCTCGCCCCCGCCGAGCACCAGACTCCACGGGTCCTCCCCCGTCGCCGCGGCGGCCGACGCGACGGCGTCGCGATCGGCACCGAGTGCGTCTCGGGACACGTCGATACCGACCGCGGACGCGTCGGCGACGTGGCGCAGGTCGGCCAGCAGCCCGTCCGAGACGTCCGTCATCGCGGTCGCGCCGGCGTCGGCGGCAACCCGCCCCTGCCCGTAGGGCACCGCCGGGACCAGGTGCCTGCGCCGCAGTTCGGCGAAGTCGGTGATTGCGTTGCGCAGGAGGGCGTATCCGGCCGCCGACCGCCCGAGGTCGCCGACGACGGCCACGGTGTCGCCCGGTCGGGCGCCGCTGAGCAGCACGGCCGGCCTGCCCTCCAGGTCACCGAGCACGGTCACCGAGATGACCCACTGCGGCGCGGCGACCAGATCTCCTCCGACGATGCTCGCCCCGAACGTGCCTGCCTCCGTCCACAGCCCGTCGGAGAGCGCTTCGGCGTCGGCCCCGAGGGTGGCGCCGGGAGCGCCGAAGCCGACGACGAACGACGTCGCGGTGCCTCCCATCGCCTCGATGTCGGCGGCGTTCTGGGCGATCGCCTTGCGCCCGATGTCGTGCGGCGTCGACCAATCCAGCCGAAAGTGCCTGCCCTCGACCAACATGTCCGTCGACACCACGACGCGACCGTCGGGCGCCGTCACCACCGCGGCGTCGTCACCGGGACCGACGAGGACGCTCGGCGGGTGCACGCGTCCTTCGACGAGGCGGTCGATCACCGTGAACTCGCCGAGGTCGGCCAGCGTCTCGGCGCGCTCGTCGTCAGCCATGTCACCCCTTGGTTGCGTGTCCTGAACACCGGCGCGACCTGCGGTACGTTTGGTCCCTGCGGCGTGGAGTCTATGCAGCCCGAACGGAGGACGGCGCGAGTGGTCGAGGCATTCATGCTGATTCAGACCGAGGTGGGTCGCGCCGAGGTCGTCGCCAAGCAACTCGCGGCGTTGGCCGGGGTGTCGTCGTCGGAGTACGTGACGGGCCCCTACGACGTCGTGGTGCGCGTGGCGGCGGCGACGGCGTCGGAGTTGCAGTCGGTGGTGGTTCCCAGTGTGCAAGGGGTGACCGGGATCACCCGCACCCTGACCTGTCCAATCGCCGACGGGGCGCACTCCTAGAGTGCAGTGGTGACCGAGCCCGATTCGACGCCCGATCCGACGCCCGATCAGCAGCCGGCACCCGAGGCTGCCTCCGACGGTCCGTCCCGTCGGGTCATCATCGCGGCGGTCGCCGTCGCGGTCGCGGCGGTCGTCGCCGTTCTCGCGTTTGCGGCCACCAGGGAGGCGGCTCCCGTACCGGGTCCCGTCGCCATCGCCGCGGCGCCGGCCCCCCAAGCCGACAGCGACGGCTGCAAGGCCTTGATGAAGGACCTTCCCGACGACCTCGACGACTACCATCGGGCCGAGGCGATGGCACCCGCGCCCGCCAGTGCGGCGGCGTGGCAGAGCGAACCAGGCAGCGATCTCGTCGTCCTGCGGTGCGGGATCGGCAGGCCCGACGACTTCTCGGCGAGCGCGCCACTGCAGGCGGTCGACGACGTGCTCTGGTTCCGCATTCCCGGGGTCGACCGCACCACCTGGGTTGCCGTGGATCGGCCGGTCTACGTCGCGTTGACGCTGCCCGAGGGGTCGGGGCCGACGCCGATCCAACTTCTCTCGAGGGCGGTGGCCAAGGCGATGCCCGCGGTCGTGCCCGATCCTGGACCGGTCCGCTAGCGCAGTCCGATGCCCCGTGCCACCGCCGTGTCGACCATGGCGGCCAACAGCGTCGGGTAGTCCACGCCGCTGGCGGCCCACATCCTCGGGTACATCGAGATGGTGGTGAACCCCGGCATGGTGTTGATCTCGTTGATCACCGGACCGTCGTCGGTCAGGAAGAAGTCGACGCGGGCCAGCCCCTGACAGTCGATGGCGCGGAAGGCCCTGATCGCCAATTGCCGTATCTCGTCGGCGATGTCGTCGTCGATCTTGGCTGGCACGTCGAGCTCGGCCGCGTCTTCGAGGTATTTGGTGGCGAAGTCGTAGAACGCGTCCTCGCGACCACGGACACCGGCCACCCGGATCTCGCCGACGGTGCTGGCCTCGACGCGACCGTCGGGGAATTCCAGGACGCCGCACTCCAATTCGCGACCGGGCACCGCGGCCTCGACGATCACCTTGGGATCGTGGCGGCGCGCGTTGGCGATGGCCGCGTCGAGGTCGTCCCACTCGGTGACCCGGCTGACGCCGATCGAGGAACCGCCGCGAGCGGGTTTGACGAACACCGGCAGGCCGAGCCGCTCACGGGCGTCCAGGTCGAGCGTCTCGTCGTGGGCGCGCAACACCACCTGGTCACCGATGGGCAATCCTTCGGCGGCGAGGAGTTTCTTGGTGAACTCCTTGTCCATGCCTGCCGCGCTGGCCAGGACGCCTGCGCCGACGTAAGGCACCCCGGCGAGTTCGAGCAGCCCCTGAATCGTGCCGTCCTCGCCGTACGGACCGTGCAGCACCGGGAAGACGACGTCGACGGAGGCGAGGACGTCACCAGGCCCCTCACCGAGGGACACCAGTTGGCCGCGCCGGCCCGGGTCGGCGGCAAGCGCAAGGGCCGTGCCCGTCGCAGCCGTGACCTCGGGGAGCTGGCCGTCGGTGATGGCGAGCGACTCGTGCCCACCGTCGGTGAGCACCCACGATCCCTCGGGTGTGATGCCGACGGCGACCACCTCGAAGCGGTCCGGGTCGAGGTTGCGCAGGATGCTGCCAGCCGAAACGCACGAGATGGCGTGCTCTGAGCTTCGTCCGCCGTAGACGACGGCGACGCGGACACGGGGGCTCGAGCTGGAAGTCACAACCTAGAGAGGCTACCGCTAGGCCAGTGCAGCGGTGATGTCGGCGATCAGATCGTCGGTGTCCTCGATGCCGAGCGACATCCGCACGAACCCGTCGGCAACGGGATCGCCCCAGCGTGCCCGCCGGTCCACCGATGTATGGAGACCGCCGAAACTGGTGGCGGCGACCACCAGGGCGCTGCGTTCGACCAGCCGGTGCACGGCGGCGGCGTCGGACAGTTCGAACGAGACGAGGCCACCGAAGCGCCGCATCTGCGTGCACGCCACCGCGTGGGCCGGGTCTTCTGGCAGCCCGGGGTATCGCACCGACCGCACCGCGGGATGGTCGCGCAGCATCAGCGCCATCGCGAGGGCGTTGTGACACTGACGCTCGAAGCGCAACCCGGCGCTGCCGAGGCTGCGCAGCGCCAGCCACGCCTCGAACGGGCCGAGGATGGCGCCGGCCAACAGCCGTTCGCGTTCGACGGCCGCCATCACGTCGGCGTGACAGCTCGCGACGTACCCGGCGAGCAGGTCGCTGTGCCCGGAGAGCGCCTTGGTGGCGCTGGCGACCACCAGGTCGGCTCCGAGTGAAAGCGGTTGCTGCCCAAGCGGAGTCGGTGCGGTGTTGTCGACGACCAGGGTGGCGCCGCGGCTGCGGCAGATGATCCCCAGTGCATGCAGGTCGACGACGTCGAGCGTCGGGTTGACGGGCGTCTCCGCGACGACGACGTCGGCGGACTCGGCCGCCGCGCACATGTCGGCGGCGCGAACCTGGTGAACCGTGACGCCGAGCGGGGCCAGGTACTCCGTTGCGTAGAGGCGCACCTGGTAGTAGCCGTCGGAGGGAACCACCAGGGTCATGCCCGGCTTGACGACGACGCGCAGCACCGAGGTGATGGCCGCCATCCCCGACCCGAACGACAGCGCCGAGGTCGCGCCCTCGAGCTCCGCGAGCGCCGACTCCAGTTGCCGCCAGGTCGGATTGGAGCTGCGGCCGTAGGTGTCCATGGGCTGGGATTCGTCGGCCGACAGGTGGTAGGCCGAGACGGGAACCGGCGGGGACGCCACGGGCTGGCCCGGAACATGCTGGGAGGCAGCGGCTCTGACGCTGCGAGTGGAATCTCCGTATCGACCGTTCATGGCGTCACTCCGGTTTCGTGCTTCGACCGAGCAGCAGGGCCACCGCCTCGTCGACCGAAAGCCCCTTGTGGCAGACCCGGTGCACCGCGTCGGTCAGCGGCATCTCGACGTCGTAGCTGTCGGCCAGCGCGAGCACCGACTGACAGGAGGTGACGCCCTCCGCGACGTGCCCGCCCGCGTCGCGCAGCGCGGACTCCATCGTTCCACCCCGGCCGAGGCGCGCGCCGAACGCCCGGTTGCGGGACTGGGGCGAGGTGCACGTGGCCACCAGGTCGCCGACACCGGCGAGGCCGGCGAGTGTGGCGCCCTTGGCGCCCAGCGCAAGTCCGAGTCGCATGATCTCGGCGAGCCCGCGGGTGATGATCGCCGCCGCGGTGTTCTCCCCCAGTCCCACGCCCGCCGCCATGCCACTGGCCAGAGCGATGACGTTCTTGCACGCACCGCCGATCTCGGCGCCGACGACGTCGGAGTTGGTGTACGGCCGGAAGTAGCCGGTGGAGAAGGCCCGTTGCAGCGCGACCGCGCGGCCCGAGTCGGTGCAGGCGACGACAGTGGCGGCGGGCTGCTCGTCGAGGACCTCGCTGGCGAGGTTGGGACCGGTCACGACGGCGACCCGGGACGGGTCGACACCGGTCACCTGGACGATTACCTGACTCATCCGCAGCAGGGTGTTCAACTCGATGCCCTTGGCGACGCTCACCAGCGTGGTGTCGGCGCCGATGTGCTCGCGCCACGGCTCGAGGTTGACGCGCAGCGTCTGCGACGGCACGGCCAGAAGGACGGTGCAGGCACCGTCGAGCGCGTCGGCGGCGTCACCGGTCGCGCGGATCGACGCGGGCAGTTGGACGTCACCGATGTAGCCGGTGTTGCGGTGGGTGTCGTTGATCTCGTCGGCCAATTCGGTCCGCCGCGTCCACAGCGTGACGTCGTTGCCCGCATCGGCGAGCACCTTGGCCAGCGCGGTGCCCCACGCGCCAGCACCCATCACCGCTGCTTTGACCACGGGAACAAATCTAGCCTGACTTGCGCTGCTGGCAGGATGACGGGCATGAGCGGTCCCAGCAGCGTGCGAACGGCCAACCTCGGGCTGATCATCGCCGTCAAGCGACTCAGCGACGCGAAGACGCGCCTCGCCTCGGCGTTCTCCCCCGGCGACCGTGAGGGCGTCGTGCTGGCCATGCTGCTCGACACCATCACCGCTGCGTCGTCGGTGATGGCGGTGCGCACCATCACCGTGGTGACCCCCGACCCCGTCGCCGCCGAGGCCGTCCGCGAGCTCGGCGCCCACGTCTTCGTCGACCCGACCCCCGCGGGCCACCCCGACCCGCTGAACAACGCGATCTCGGTCACCGAGGCGGCGATCCGCGCCGAGACCCCGAACGTGGGCGTGCTGCAAGGCGATTTGCCTGCGCTGCAACCACGCGAGCTCGCCGAGGCCATCGCACAGGCTCGCCACCACCAGCGCAGCTTCGTCAGTGACCGGCACGGCACGGGCACCTCGGCTCTCTTCGCATTCGGCGTCCCGCTGGCATCGGTATTGGGCACGGATTCCGCACGGCGACACAAGGATTCGAGAGCAGTCGAGCTGACGGGCCGGTGGCCGGGGCTGCGCTGCGACATCGACACACCCGACGATCTCGCGACCGCCCTCGGCCTCGGAGTGGGGGCGCTCACGAAGAACACAGTCGGCGGCACCTAGCACGCCCGACCGGACATAGGGGATGATCTCCTCTGTGACCGAAGCCGAGACACGACCTTCCAACGCGGGCTGGACATCGGACGGCAACACGCCCGACGCCCCGCCGGCCACCACCACGGGCTCGGTCGACCCCTCGGGGTCGGAGGCCCTGCCCGACGACCGCTACCTCAACCGCGAATTGAGTTGGCTCGACTTCAACTCGCGCGTTCTCGCCCTCGCGGCCGATCCCTCTCTGGCGCTGCTGGAGCGGGCCAAGTTCCTGGCGATCTTCTCGTCGAATCTCGACGAGTTCTACATGGTTCGCGTCGCCGGCCTCAAGCGCCGCGACGAGATGGGACTGTCGGTTCGCTCGGCTGACGGGTTGTCGCCCCGCGAGCAGCTACGCCGCATCGGCGAGCGCACGCAGCAGTTGGCCAGCAGGCACGCCAAGGTGTTCATGGAAGCGGTGCGACCCGCGCTCGCCGACGAGGGCATCATCGTGGTGACGTGGGCTCAGCTCGACGACGACGAACGCGCGCGGCTGTCGGTGTACTTCCACGAACAGGTTTTCCCGGTCCTCACTCCGCTGGCCGTCGACCCCGCGCACCCGTTCCCCTTCGTCAGCGGGTTGAGCCTGAACCTCGCGGTCACCGTCAAACAGCCCGAGGACGGCACGCAGCACTTCGCTCGAGTCAAGGTTCCCGACAACGTCGACCGGTTCGTCGAACTCGGTCCTCGCGAAGGTGGCGCGGCCATCCGGTTCCTTCCGATGGAGGAGCTCATCTCGGCCTTCCTCTCGGTGCTGTTCCCTGGGCTGGAGGTCGTGGAGCATCACGCCTTCCGCA
Source organism: Mycobacterium sp. Root135 (assembly GCF_001426545.1). GTDB lineage: Bacteria > Actinomycetota > Actinomycetes > Mycobacteriales > Mycobacteriaceae > Mycobacterium. The sequence goes on from NZ_LMEZ01000001.1 coordinate 1,218,361, forward strand.
TCACGCGCAACGCCGACTTCGAGGTCGAAGAGGACCGCGACGAAGATCTCCTTCAGGCCCTGGAACGCGAACTCGCGCGTCGCCGCTTCGGTTCGCCCGTGCGGCTGGAAGTCGCCGACGACATGACCGAGAACATGCTCGAGCTTCTGCTGCGTGAGCTCGACGTCCACCCCGGTGACGTGATCGAGGTGCCCGGCCTCCTCGATCTGTCGTCACTGTGGCAGATCTACGGAGTGGACCGACCCAAGCTCAAGGACCCGCCGTTCGTGCCGGCGACGCCTCCCGCGTTCGGCGAGCGGGAAACGCCCAAGAGCATTTTCGCGACGCTGCGTGACGGCGACGTGTTGGTCCACCACCCGTACGACTCGTTCTCCACGACGGTCCAGCGCTTCATCGAGCAGGCGGCCGCGGATCCGAATGTGCTCGCCATCAAGCAGACGCTGTACCGGACGTCCGGTGATTCGCCGATCGTCAGTGCGCTCATCGACGCCGCCGAGGCAGGCAAGCAGGTCGTGGCGCTGGTCGAGATCAAGGCCCGCTTCGACGAGCAGGCCAACATCAAGTGGGCCCGCGCACTCGAGCAGGCGGGCGTCCACGTGGTGTACGGCCTGATCGGCCTCAAGACCCATTGCAAGACATGCCTCGTCGTGCGCCGCGAGGGCTCGACCATCAGGCGCTACTGCCACATCGGGACGGGCAACTACAACCCCAAGACCTCTCGACTCTACGAAGACGTGGGGTTGTTGACGGCGTCGCCCGACATCGGCGCCGATCTCACCGATCTCTTCAATTCCCTTACCGGCTACTCCCGCAAGGTGTCCTACCGCAACCTCCTGGTCGCTCCGTACGGCGTCCGTCGGGGCATCGTCGAGCGCATCGAGCGGGAGATCGCGGCACACCGGGACGGGGCCGACGCGCGGATCAGGGTGAAGGCCAACGCGCTCGTCGACGAGCAGGTGATCGACGCGCTCTACCGGGCGTCGCAGGCCGGCGTGCCGGTGGAGGTCGTGGTCCGCGGAATTTGTGCGCTCCGGCCAGGCGTCCAGGGATTCTCGGAGAACGTCACGGTCCGGTCGATTCTCGGGCGGTTCCTTGAACATTCACGGATTATTCACTTCCGCGCCATCGACGAATTCTGGATCGGCAGCGCCGACATGATGCATCGTAATCTGGACCGTCGCGTCGAGGTGATGGCACAGGTGAAGGATCCGAGGTTGGCCGATCAACTCAACGACGTCTTCGAGTCGGCGATGGATCCGACCACCAGGTGCTGGGAACTCGGTTCCGACGGTCACTGGACCGCGTCGCCGCACGCGGGTCAGACGGTGCGGGACCACCAGGTGTCGCTGATGGAACGTCACCGGCATCCGTGACGTCGACTGGTCACCCGAGGGCCACCTTCTGACCGTCGCGTCCCCGAATGAGTTGCAGGAGTTGAGGTGACGAAGAAATCGCCGTCGTCGGCGGCCACGAAGGTGACGTCCGCGGCGGGCGCGGTGTTGTGGCGCCCGGACGTGGACGGCTCCAATGACGTCGCCGCGCCACTGGTCGCGGTGGTGCACCGACCGCGTTACGACGACTGGTCGCTGCCCAAGGGCAAGGTGGATCCCGGTGAGACCGAACCGGTGACCGCGGTGCGGGAAGTCCTCGAGGAGACCGGGTACGCATCGGAGTTGGGTCGGCGACTCGCGGCGGTCAGCTATCCCCTCGAGTCCGGCGTCAAGCACGTGCGGTACTGGGCCGCCCGCGCCGTGGGTGGTGATTTCGCCCCGAACGACGAGGTCGACGAGCTCGTCTGGTTGTCCCCCGCGCAGGCGCTCAAACGACTGCAGTATCCCCATGATCGGAAGGTGCTGCGCTGCTTCGCCAAGAAGCCCGCCGACACCCGCACGGTGTTGGTCGTCCGGCACGGTACCGCGGGCAGCAAGGCCAGGTACAAGGGCGACGACCGCAACCGGCCACTGGACAAGCACGGTCGCGCGCAGGCTGAGTCTCTGGTGGGGCAGCTGTTGGCGTTCGGCGCCACCGAGGTTCACGCCGCCCCGAGGGTGCGCTGTCACCAGACGGTCGGCCCGCTGGCCGAGGAGTTGGGCGTCCCGATCCACGACGAGCCCACGCTGACCGAGGAGGCGTACGCCGACGGTCACGGGCCGGCGCGACGGCGCCTTCTCGAGATCGCGACATCCGACGGCACGCCGGTGATCTGCTCGCAGGGCAAGGTCATTCCGGATCTCATCGCGTGGTGGTGCGACCGCGACGGGGTGCGACCGGACAAGTCACGCAACCGCAAGGGCAGCACGTGGGTGCTGTCGCTGGTGGGCGAGACGTTGATTGCCGCCGATCACATCGGCAGCCCCTTGGCCGCCGACAGGTAGTCCACACGCAGACACGCCGTGGATCTGAGCGATCCACGGCGTGCCTTGTACCGGAACTGATTCCGGAAATGCTGCTACTTACGGCCCTTCTTGGCGGGGGCCTTCTTCGCGGGCGCCTTGGTGGCGACGGTCTTCTTGGCCGGCGCCTTGGTGGCGGCAGCCTTCTTGACCGGAGCCGCCTTGGTGGCGGTGGTCTTCTTGGCCGGCGCCTTGGTGGCGGTGGCCTTCTTGGCCGACGCCTTGGTGGCGGTGGTCTTCTTGGCCGGCGCCTTGGTGGCGACGGTCTTCTTGGCCGGCGCCTTGGTGGCGGCGGTCTTGGCCGGAGCCTTGGTGGCAGCGGTCTTCTTGGCCGGCGCCTTGGTGGCGGTGGCCTTCTTGACCGGAGCCGCCTTGGTGGCGACGGTCTTCTTGGCCGGAGCCTTGGTGGCAGCCTTCTTGACTGCCTTCTTGGCCGCAGTCCGCTTCGCGGGTGCAGCTGTGGCACCGCGCTTTACGGCGGGGCCTTCCGACGGGAGACGCTGTGCGCCAGACACAACGGCCTTGAACTGTGCCCCTGGGCGGAATGCCGGGACGGACGTCGGCTTGACCTTGACGGTCTCACCGGTGCGCGGATTTCGCGCAACACGGGCGGCGCGGCGACGCTGCTCGAACACGCCGAAGCCGGTGATGGTGACGCTGTCGCCCTTGTGGACGGCACGCACGATGGTGTCGACGACGTTCTCCACGGCGGCAGTGGCCTGCCGACGATCGGTGCCCAACTTGTCCGTGAGGACGTCGATGAGCTCTGCCTTGTTCATGCAAAACCTCCGAAGCCTGTGGCCCACCTTGAGCCAACTGAGAGCTACGGTAATCCTTCGGACGCCTGATTTCCAAGAGCCACGCCCAATTTCAGGAATAGCTGGCATCAAATTCGGCAATCGGGTTGCCCCACACCACCGGTGGTACGGCGGTCCCAAAACGGGCTTGCTGGGCAGGATTTCGGCCCCGCCCAGCCCTCCGTTACACCGGAACGGTGCGCGGCTTCCAGCTCGGCCGCCGCTCCTCGAACGCCGTAATGTCATCCTGTTTCCGCAGCGTAAGGCCTATATCGTCGAGGCCCTCGAGCAGTCGCCATGCGGTGTAGTCGTCAATCCTGAACGGCACCATGACCGTTCCCGCGTGGATGCTTCGATCTTCCAGGTTCACAGTGATTTCCAGCCCCGGTTGCTGCTCGATCAACTTCCACAGGATTTCCACATCGTCTTGGGCGACTTCGGCGGCCAAAAGGCCCGCCTTGCCCGAATTCCCGCGGAAGATGTCGGCGAACCGGGACGAGATCACCACCCGGAATCCGAAATCCATGAGCGCCCACACGGCGTGCTCGCGGGACGACCCGGTGCCGAAGTCGGGGCCCGCCACCAGAACCGAGCCCTTGTCGAAGGGTGGGAGGTTCAGGACGAACGACGGGTCGTTGCGCCACGCGGCGAACAGGCCGTCCTCGAAACCCGTTCGGGTGACCCGCTTCAGGTAGACCGCGGGGATGATCTGGTCGGTGTCGACGTTGGTCCGACGCAGGGGAACGCCGATCCCGGTGTGGGTACGGAAGGCTTCCATGACTGTCTCCTAGCGATTCTGGGGAAGGTCGGCGGGCGAGGACAGGGTTCCGCGCACGGCTGTCGCCGCGGCCACCGCTGGCGACACCAGGTGGGTGCGGCCGCCCTTGCCTTGGCGCCCTTCGAAGTTTCGGTTCGACGTCGCAGCGCAACGCTCCCCCGGCGCAAGCTGATCGGGATTCATGCCAAGGCACATCGAGCAGCCGGCCTGTCGCCACTCGGCACCCGCAGTGGTGAAGATCTCGCCCAGGCCTTCGGATTCCGCCTGAACGCGGACCTTCATGGATCCCGGCACGATGAGCATCCTCATCCCGTCGGCGATCTTCCTGTCCCGCAGGATGTCGGCGACGACCCGAAGATCTTCGATGCGTCCGTTGGTGCAGGAGCCGACGAAGACGGTGTCGATCGCGATGTCGCGCATCGCGGTGCCCGGCTGAAGATCCATGTAGGCCAACGCCTTCTCGGCCGACTGGCGCTCGCCATCGTCGAACATCAGTTCTGGATCGGGGACCGCAGCGCTCAGTGGGACGCCCTGGCCGGGGTTGGTTCCCCAGGTGACGAACGGGCTCAGTTCCGCTGCGTCCAGGTACACCTCGGTGTCGAATTCGGCTCCGTCGTCTGTGCGCAACTGCCTCCACGCCTCGACGGCGGCGTCCCAGTCGGCGCCCACGGGGGCGTGCGGGCGGCCCTCGAGATAGGCGAACGTGGTCTCGTCGGGCGCGACCATGCCGGCCCGCGCGCCAGCTTCGATGCTCATGTTGCAGATCGTCATCCGGCCCTCCATCGACAGGGCTTCGATGGCGCTGCCGCGGTATTCGATGACGTAGCCCTGGCCGCCGCCGGTTCCGATCTTCGCGATCACGGCCAGGATGACGTCCTTGGCGCTGGTGCCGGGCGGCAAGACGCCGTCGACGTTGACCGCCATCGTCCTAAAGGGGCGCAGCGGCAACGTCTGCGTGGCGAGCACGTGCTCGACCTCGGAGGTGCCGATGCCCATCGCGAGCGCGCCGAACGCACCGTGGGTCGAGGTGTGACTGTCGCCGCAGACGACCGTCATACCCGGTTGGGTAAGGCCGAGCTGCGGGCCGATGATGTGCACGATGCCCTGCTCGACGTCGCCCATCGGATAGAGGCGGACGCCGAATTCGGCGCAGTTGCGGCGCAACGTCTCGACCTGGGTGCGTGAGATCGGGTCGGCGATCGGCTTGTCGATGTCGAGCGTCGGGACGTTGTGGTCCTCGGTGGCGATGGTCAGGTCGGTGCGGCGAACTGGCCGTCCCGCCAACCGAAGTCCGTCGAACGCCTGCGGACTGGTCACCTCGTGGACGAGGTGCAGGTCGATGTAGATGAGGTCGGGCTCACGCGCGGCGTCTTCTCCCGCGCCGGCGGACACGACGTGGTCGGCCCAAACCTTCTCTGCCATGGTGCGTGGTGTGCCTGGGGTTCCAGTCATGACCATCTTTCATCCCTCCGGGCGACGTCGCAGAGGGCGCTGCGGCCGTCGCACTGGATCTCAGTTGCGGGGCATCTCATTATTCGAGACGCTAGTATCTCCCTATGAGACAGGATAGCGGTATCGGCGTGCTCGACAAAGCGGTGGGCGTACTGCACGTCATCGCCGAGTCACCCTGTGGGCTCGCCGATCTGTGCGACCGCACGGGACTGCCACGGGCCACCGCCCACCGACTCGCCGCGGGCCTCGAAGTCCACCGACTGCTGGCCCGCGACGCCGACGGCAGGTGGTGTCTGGGTCCGGCACTGAACGAACTCGCCGGGCGGGTCGACGATCCACTGCTCGCGGCGAGCACGGCCGTCCTGCCCAAGCTTCGCGAGATCACCGGCGAGAGCGTGCAGTTGTACCGACGGGAAGGTCTGTCGCGGGTCTGTGTGGTCGCTCTCGAGCCGCCTGCCGGCCTGCGCGACACCGTCCCCGTCGGCACCCGCCTGCCCATGACGGCGGGCTCGGGAGCCAAGGTGCTCCTCGCCTACAGCGACCCCGCGACCCAGCAGGCCGTGCTCCCAACGGCCATGTTCACCGACCGCACCCTGACGGAGGTGCGCAAGCGAGGCTGGGCGCAGAGCGCGGCCGAACGAGAACCCGGCGTGGCGAGCGTCTCGGCGCCGGTGCGTGACGCCCGCGGCGACGTGGTGGCCGCCATCTCGGTGTCGGGGCCGATCGACCGAATGGGACGGCGGCCCGGCGCGCGGTGGGCGGCGGACCTACTCGCCGCATCCGAGGCGCTCACCCGTCGGCTGTAAGCGCCGACACCCGAGGACGACGAAAGGCGCCTACCAAGGTAGGCGCCTTTATCGTGTGTACCCCCGATGGGATTCGAACCCACGCTACCGCCGTGAGAGGGCGGCGTCCTAGGCCGCTAGACGACGGGGGCTAGAACTAATTCCGGTTGGTCAGCATAGCTCAGGTGACTACGTCGACCTAATCAGCCGACACCGACTCCGGAGCTACCGGAATTGGCTGGGGTACCAGGACTCGAACCTAGAATGGCGGTACCAGAAACCGCTGTGTTGCCAATTACACCATACCCCAATTGCCGTCCATAACCGCTGGTCATAGACGTCGTGGCCGTCAAACACCCGCTGGGGCGAACCAGCGTGTGCAATCACCGACCGACGAGCACACTACCAAAGATTTCGGCGCTCGATTTCACGCCTGGGCGGCAGCGTGGTCGCGCCCGCCGCGCAACCTCGCCAGGCTGCGGTCTCGACCAAGCAATTCCATCGACTCGAACAGCGGCGGGCTGACTGACGAACCGGTGACCGCCACCCGAATCGGGCCGAACGCCTTGCGCGGCTTCAGTTCGAGGCCGTCCAGCAGCGCCGCCTTCAACGCCGCCTCGATGCCCGCGGTGGTCCAGTCACCTACGGCCTGCAGCCCTTCCAGCGCCGCGTCGAGCACCGGTACGGCCTCGGCACGCAATTCCTTGGCGGCGGACTTCTCGTCGAGCCCGTAGGACGCCTCGTCGAAGAACTTCAACAGATCCCACGCGTCGCCGAGCACCACGATGCGCGTCTGCACCAGAGCGGCTGCCTCGGCGAAGCGGGCGTCGTCCAAACCGGTGTCGTGGCCGTGCACCACGAAGTAGTCGCGGAGCCGAGCGGTGAAGTCTGCGACGTCGAGCATTCTGATGTGTTCGGCGTTGATCGCGTCGGCCTTCTTCTGGTCGAAGCGAGCCGGATTGGAGTTGACGTTCGCGACGTCGAAGGCGGCCACCATCTCGTCGAGACTGAAGAGGTCGTGATCGTCGGCGATTCCCCAGCCCAACAACGCCAGATAGTTCAGCAGGCCTTCGGGGATGAAGCCCCGATCGCGGTGCAGGAAGAGATTCGCCTGCGGATCGCGCTTCGACAGCTTCTTGTTTCCGTCACCGAGAACACTTGGCAGGTGCGCAAATTCGGGAACGCGGTCGGCGACTCCGATGCGAATCAGCGCCCGGTACAACGCGATCTGCCGAGGAGTCGACGGCAGAATGTCCTCCCCGCGAAGGACGTGGGTGATCTTCATCAGCGCGTCGTCCACCGGGTTGACCAACGTGTACAGCGGATCCCCGTTACCGCGGGTGATCGCGAAGTCGGGTACGACGCCCGCGGCGAACGTCGTCGGGCCCCGCACGAGGTCGGTCCACGTGATGTCCTCGTCGGGCATCCGGAGCCGTAGGACGGGCTTGCGCCCTTCGGCGGTGAAGCGGGCCCGGTCCTCGTCGGAGAGGTCGCGATCGTGGTTGTCGTAGCCCAACTTCGGATTTCGGCCTGCGGCGACGTGGCGGGCCTCGACCTCCTCGGCCGTCGAATAGGCCTCGTACACCTCACCGGCGGCGAGCAGGCGGGCGATGACGTCGCGGTACAGCTCGCTGCGCTCGGACTGCCGGTACGGCGCATACGGTCCGCCGATCTCCGGGCCTTCGTCCCAGTCGAGTCCAAGCCACCGCAGGGCGTCGAGGATGGCGGCGTAGCTCTCCGCGCTGTCCCGCGCGGCATCGGTGTCCTCGATGCGGAACACGAACGTGCCCCCGGTGTGGCGCGCATAGGCCCAGTTGAACAGCGCCGTCCGCACCAGCCCTACGTGCGGGGTGCCCGTCGGCGAGGGGCAGAACCGGACCCGTACCTCACCACCGACGGAGGTCATCTCTGCTCCTCGCGTCCGCGGTGTCATGACTTACCCTTGCGGACAACGGGATTGGTGAGAGTTCCGATTCCCTCGATCGTGATGCTGACCGTGTCACCGTCTTCGATGGGCCCGACGCCCTCGGGCGTCCCGGTCAGGATCAGGTCACCGGGCAACAGGGTCATCACCGACGAGGCCCACTCGATGATGGCGCCGATGTCGTGAATCATCAACGAGGTTCGGCTGTGTTGCCGAACCTGGCCGTTGACCTCGGTGCGCAGATCGAGGTCGAAGGGGTTGACGTCGGTGTCGATCCACGGCCCGACCGGGCAGAAGGTGTCGTGCCCCTTGGCACGCATCCACTGGCCGTCCTTCTTCTGTTGGTCACGCGCCGAAACGTCGTTGGCGATGGTGTAGCCGAGGATGTTCTCGGCGGCCTTCGACGCGGGAACGTCCTTGCACGGCCGGCCGATGACGGCGGCCAACTCCCCCTCGTGGTGCACGGGATGGGCGTCGGCGGGCAGCTGAATGGGCACGTTCGGCCCGATGATCGCGGTGTTCGGCTTGAGGAAGATCACCGGGTCCTCCGGGGCCACGCCGCCCATCTCGGCGGCATGGGCGGCGTAGTTCTTGCCCATGCACACCACCTTGCTGGCGAGGATGGGGGCGAGAAGTCGCACGTCGGCGAGCGGCCACGACCTCCCGGTGAAGGTGGGAGTGCCGAACGGATGCTCCGCGATTTCGCGGGCTCGTGCCTCCAAGGCACCGTTCTCGACGTCACCCTCGATGCTCACGAAGGCGACCCCGTCTGGACTGGCAATTCGACCGAGGCGCATTTTTCACAGCCTAGGACACCGGCCACCGCGGCCCGCATCGTCGCGAGCCAGTTCACGGATCCGTCCGGCCGCCGGAATCTTCGCCAGAATCTCGCGCAGAAACCTGCGGCTAAATTATCGTCGGCGACAGTTCCAGCAAACCCGCCCTCATTACCGCCGAGTAAGTTCGCCGCCAATTGGACTGCCCACAACCTCGTAGAAGAGACCATTCAGCGTCGGGATACAGGCATCCACGCCACCTCTACCAGCTACATGAACGGGCATCTCGCCAATCACGGAACGATCACATGCAATCAATTCGCAGAAAAAATTGGTCGCCCATTTCGTGCTTACTCGTTGGTAAGTTCCGCTACGGTCCTGGCCACGGGGGTCCGTTCGACAAAGGGAGAAAAATGTCAGTGCACGTAGCGGTTCGGTCTTACCTCACGGCCGGTGTCGCGGTGGTGGGCGCCAGCGCCCTCATCGCCGCACCGCTCGCGGTGCCGCCGCCAGAGATCCACCTGCCGGCGATCCACGTATCCTCGGCCGAGGTACAGCTCGCGGCGCTGGCGAACCCGATCGCCGAATGGGTGACCGTCGTCCAGACCACCTTCGCCAACGTGGCGGCGCTCGGCACGCAGTTCCAGGACGATCCGGCCCCGATCCTGGCGCAGCTCCTGAAGAACCAACTGGCCAACGCCTCCACTCTGGCGACGGCCCTCGAGGGCACGGTGGGCGTACTCGGGTCCCAAGTCGCCGCGCTGCCGGCGGCCACTCTGCTGGCAGCTCAACAGCTCGCCGCCGGGCAGTTCAGCGCAGCAGTCGGCACCCTTTTCCAGGCCGGGATCGGGCTCATCCTGGGGCCGGCGATCAGCCTGATCGGGGCGACGTCGATCATCACCGACGGCGCCCAGCGCTTCGCCAACGTCGTCGCCGCCATTCCGAACGCACTCCTGCCAATCGGCCTTGCCGCGATCTCTCCGATCGCCGGCGCGGTCTACTCGTTTGGAGATGCCGGCCAGGCCGTCATCGACGCGGCCAGGAAGGGAGACGTGGCGGGTGCACTCAGCGCCCTCGCCAACATCCCCGCCATCGTGACGAACGCCTTCCTCAACGGGTACCCGCCCCAGTTCACGACCGGGATCTTCAGCCCCTTGGTCGAGGGTGGGTTCGGCTCGGGATTGATTGCCGCCCTGCTGGACGTGCGGAAGACCTTCGCCGCGGCTCTGAGTTCGGCCGTGCCACCCGCGGCATCCGCGGCAAGCCTGCCGAGCTCCGCCAAGTTGATCAGCCTGGCGGAAGCACCGACGGACGCAGCTCAGGTCGGCGACACGGCAGCCAAGACCGGCGCGACGACGGCCAGCGTCACGACGGAACCCGCCACGGAGGCCGCGACCGACGTCACGACCGCCCCGACGGCACCCGTCGTCACCGAACCGGTCGCGGTCACCACCGAGCCGACCACGGAGCCGACGACGGCCACCGAGCCGGTCACCGCCGCGACGGAACCGGCGGCAAGCACGCCTGCCGAATCGGCTGGCGACACCACCAAGGGCGAAAGCGAATCGGCCGGTACCTCGTCGAGCACCGAGTCGGCCGGCACCGAGTCGAGCACCTCGACGAGTTCCAAGCCGAGCACCAAGCCGACGAGCACCAAGTCGTCCAATGACGACAAGGCACCGTCGTCCTCCAGCGCGTCGGCCACGAGCTCGTCGTCCTCGAGCGCCTCGTCCGACGCCACCACGTCGACGTCCGCGTCGACCGGCAGCACCGGCAAGCCAGCCAGCTCGAAGAAGGACTCCTCTGCGGGATCAGCCAGCTCGGGCTCTGAGGGCTCGGGAGCGTCCAGCGCGAGCTGACCTCACGCCTACCGAATGCCCCTTCTCCGCAGCCAGCGGAGGAGGGGCATTCTCATTTCCTAATCTCATCAAGTGAGATGGTGATTCGGCATCGTGAGATTGCCGTGCCACGATGGGGACATGTCCGCACCCACGCTCGGGACCGCACGCCGATGGTCGATGTTGGTGATCGCTCTGACCGCGACCTTGTGCGCCAACATCTTCATCAACGGGGTGGCGTTCTTGATCCCGACGCTGCACACCGAACAGGGCCTCGACCTCGCAGAAGCGGGCCTGGTCTCCGCGTTGCCCAGCTTCGGCATGGTCGTCACTCTGATCGCGTGGGGCTACGTCGTCGACAGGTTCGGCGAACGCCTCGTGCTCGGCGTCGGTTCGGCACTGACCGCGGCCGCCGCCTTCGCCGCCGCCCTCTCGCACTCGCTGGTCACGGTCGGCATCTTCCTGTTCATCGGGGGCATGGCAGCGGCGAGCAGCAATTCCGCCAGCGGTCGTCTCGTGGTCGGGTGGTTCCCGCCACACCAACGCGGCCTCGTGATGGGCATCCGCCAGACCGCAACCCCACTCGGAGTTGGCATGGGAGCGTTGGTGATTCCCCAGCTGGCCGAGGCCAAGGGAGTCTCAGCGGCTCTGCTGTTCCCTGCGATCGCCTGCGCCGCGGCGGCGGTCGTCAGCGCGATCGGCGTGCTCGATCCACCACGGCCTCCGCGCGCGGAAGCACACGCCGACACGCTTGCCAATCCCTATCGCGGCTCGTCGACGCTGTGGCGCATCCATGCCGTATCCGTGTTGCTCGTCACGCCGCAAAGCCTGGTGTGGACGTTCACCCTGGTGTGGTTGATGGCGGACCGCGGATGGTCAGCGGTGTCCGCAGGCGCATTGGTCACCGTCGCTCAGGTGCTCGGCGCCGCAGGCCGGATCGCCGCGGGCCGATGGTCCGACACGAGCGGATCACGCCTGCAGCCGATCCGGACCATCGCCATCGGGGCATCGGTTGCGATGGGTCTTCTCGCCGTCACGGACCTGATGCACTCACCGCTGTCCGTCGCTTTGATCGTGATCGCATCGGTTGTCACGGTGTCCGACAACGGCCTCGCGTTCACCGCGATCGCCGAAATCGCGGGCCCGTTCTGGAGCGGCCGGGCGCTAGGCACCCAGAACACGGCCCAGTTGCTGACGACGGGGATCGTGCCCCCGGCGTTCGGCGCCCTGATCACCGTGGCGGGTTACCCGCTGGCATTCGCCGTGTGCGCGCTCTTCCCGTTGATTGCACTACCTCTCGTGCCCGTCGCCGCCGACCCGCTGCGGAATCAGCCGCCGACCACCTGACGTCGCGGCAGCACCAGCAGCGCGGCGGCCAGAAAGCACAGCGCCCCGAGGAACGTGCCGAGGTTGGCGAGCGCCACGTCGGCGACGCTTCCGGTCCGGTAGACGAACGCCCCGACCGCGCTCGCGGCGAAGGCGATGCAGCCGATCATGTTGACCCACTGGGCCTGCCAGTCACGGGATGCCGGCTGCCAGCCACCGACGCTCGCCGTGACGGCGACGACCCCGATCGCGGCACTGACCAGGAAGGCCAGCGATCCCGTCGCGTCCGGCGCCCACACCAGCCGTCGCTCGGCCATCACCTCGTGCGCCCACACCGACGCGCCGGTGCTGACGTTGAACAGGACGGTGCCGCCGAATTGGACGGCGGCCGAACGCCACTCGGGACTGCCCTCGGGCCTAGACAGGACCAGTTGAATCCACGCCGCGCTGGTGAAGAACCACGAGCCGACGAAGCAGAGCGCGTTGGCCGCACCGGCACCGGCCACGGCGGCCACGCCGGGCATCGTGGCGGCTGCGAAGAACGCCGATCCGACGACGAACAGCCAGCATTGGTGGGTGAGCGTCACCATCGACGGCAGCCTGGGCGTCACCATGACGCCGAACCTACATCGCACTCCCCGCGAACCGGTGCGCAGTCACCGTCGTCACGACTTCTTCGGCAGCCCCGGCGGATTGATCTCCGACTGCGGGACCGCCTCACCGCCGAGACCCCAACGATCGAGGGCCTTGCGGTATGTGCCGTTCTGGATCACGTGGTTGACGGCCTGGTTGACCGCCTGAATCAAGCCGTTGTCCTTCTTGGTCAGAACGGCGATCTCGCCCTGGAGCGCGTCACCGCCACCGGAGTACGTCGCGAGAATCTTCGTCTCCTTCGCGCTGGCGGAGTGATACACCGCCGACGGGTTCGGGCCCAGATACCCGTCGAGTCGTTTGGAGGCCAACGCGAGGTAGTAGTCGGCGTTGTTCTGGTAGTAGACGATCTCCGCCGGCTTCAGCCCGTCGGCCGCATTCTGGGCGTTCCAGTCGACCAACAACTGCTCCTGGTTGGTGCCCGAGGTGACGCCGATCCGCTTGCCCGCGATGTCCTTTCGGTCGTGGTAGGTCCACGTCGAGTCGGCCGACGCCTCCAGCGCGAGGTTGTCCAACCGGTAGGTCGCGAAGTCGTACTTCTCCTTGCGCTCCTCGGTCACCGTCACGTTGGAGATGAACGCGTCGGCCTCCCCCGAGTCGATCCGCACGAAGTTCTGCGCCCAGTCGGCATTGGTGTTCTCGACCTTCAACCCGAGGACGTCCCCGACCAGATGCGCGACGTCCACCTCGCTGCCGACGATGGTGGCGTTGTCGCTGGCGTAGAAGTCCAGCGGCGGAGTCGACCCGACGTTGGCGGTGACGCGCAGGACGCCGCGGTCGCGGATCGCCGCCGGAACCAGCGCCGCGATCGAGTCCACCTTGTCGGTCTCGATGCGCCCCTTCTGCTCCGGGGTGAGGTCGAACGTCTGACCGTTGTCCGCGGTCACGGTGTCGCCGACGGTCGGCTCGCTGCACGAGGTGGCCAGCAAGGTGACGGCCGCCAACGCGGCGGCGACGGCGGTGGCAGCGCGAAATGTTCTCAAGGTTCTGCTTTCTGGAGTGACCGATCTGGAGAATCAGAGGACGTGGGACAAGAACTCTCTGGTCCTGGCGTTGGAGGGACGGTCGAAGACCGCCTCGGGTGAGCCCTGCTCGACGACGAGGCCGCCGTCCATGAACACGACGGTGTCGGCGACCTCCCGTGCGAAGCCGACCTCGTGGGTGACGATGACGAGCGTCGCGCCGTCGCCGGCCAGTTGGCGGATGACTTCGAGCACCTCCCCGACCAACTCGGGATCGAGTGCGGAGGTGGGTTCGTCGAAGAGGATGACCTTGGGGCGCAACGCGAGTGCGCGGGCGATCGCCACCCGCTGCTGTTGGCCGCCCGAGAGCCGCCGCGGATAATCGTGGGCCTTGTCCCCCACGCCCACGCGCTCGAGCAACTCGAGGGCCTCCGCCTCGACCTCGTCGCGGCGCCGCCGCTGAGCGGAAACGGGCGCCTCCATGACGTTTTCGAGCACGGTCAGGTGTGGAAACAGGTTGAAGTTCTGGAACACGAAGCCGATCTGACTGCGCTGTCGAAGGATTTCGCGCGGTGCGAGCTCGTGCAGCTTGCGGCCCTTGATCCGGTAGCCCACCAGTTCGCCGTCGACCCGCACCAGACCCGCGTCGACCTTCTCGAGGTGGTTGAGCACGCGCAGCAGCGTCGACTTCCCCGAACCCGACGGCCCCAGGATCGCGGTGACCTCGCCGGGACGGACGGTCAGGTCCACACCCTTGAGGACCTCGAGCGTGCCGTAGGACTTACGTACGCCACGCGCCTCGACCGCGAAGCCGGTCATCGGGTCGCTCCGCGCGGCGAAAGGGGAAGGGCCGCAAGCCTCCTGCGTAGCTTCTGGACCGGGGTGAGCGGAATCGTCCGCAGCGCGCCCCTGGCGTAGTGGCGCTCGACGTAGAACTGCACGATCGACAGCAGCGACGTGAGGACGATGTACCAGACGGTGGCCACCATGAGCAGCGGCACGACTCGGCCGCTGCGCCCGTAGATCACCTGAACCTGATAGAAGAGTTCCGCAATCGCCATCACCGACACGATCGACGTCCCCTTGAACAACGAGATCACCTCGTTGGCCGCGTTGGGCAGGATGCCCCGCATGGCCTGCGGGAGAACGATCTTGAAGAACTCTCGGCGCTTGGGGATGCCGAGCGCAGCCGCTGCCTCGAGCTGCCCCTGGTCCACGGAGATGATCCCGGCGCGGACGATCTCGGCCGAATACGCGGCCTGATGCAAGGCCAGGCCGATGATGGCCGCCGTCGAACCGCTGATGACGCCGTTGACGTCGACGGTGAAGAAGGCGGGCCCGAACGGGACTCCGACGCTCAGCGTCGGATACAGGTAGGCGATGTTGAACCAGAACAGCAGTTGCACGATCAGCGGAATGGAGCGAAACGCCCACACGTAGAACCACGAAATCACCTGCAGCACGGGGTTGTGCGACAACCGGGCGGCCGCAAGCGCGATCCCCAGCGCGAAGCCGATCAGGGTGCCCCAGAACGTCAGCTGGATCGTCAGCCACAGTGCGGCCATCACCGATTTCGCCGTGAAGTACTGCGCGAACGTGCCCCAGTCCCACCCCGCATTGGTGGCCAGACCGTGGACGAACTGGGCGACGACCACGAGCGTCGCGGTGCCGATCACCCAGCGCCAGGGATGCCAGGTGCGGGCCACGAGAAGGGATTCGGCGACGATCCCCCGATCGTCGTCGACCGCCGTGCCGGTCGCGCTCGGAGCCACGGCGGTCACTGCCGACCGTCCCCTGGAGTGCGAACCCGGGTCAGCACCGAACGCTGCCGAAGGGTGAAGCCCAACGACTCGTAAAGCCTGATGGCCGTGTGGTTGTCGGCCCTGGCGTGCAGGAACGGGATCTCCCCTCGAGCGCGGATTCCATGTCCCACCGCCCGCACCAACCGGGTGCTCAGACCACGCTTGCGGTACCGCGGGTCGGTGCACACGGCGCTGATCTCGGTCCACCCGTCGGGGTGCATGCGTTCACCGGCCAGTGCGACCAGCCGGCCCTCGTCGAGGAATCCGAGATAGGTCCCCATCTCGATCGTCCGCTTACGGAACGGACCGGGTTCGGTGCGGGCGACCAGGTCCAACATCTGCGGCACGTCGTCGGATCCGAGGACCACCACGTCCGGGTCGGTAGCCACGTCGACGTTCGTGCCGTCGAGCTGCACCGACCCGATGTGGTCGAGCACCTCCCAGTCGGCGGGCGGCACGTGCGCACCGCGCAGCGACGCCTCGGCCGACGGACCGGTCAACGCCGCCAGATCGGCCCAGTCCCCCTCGTCGAGGTGGGGCGGATGGCCGATGAAGCCCGCCACCTCCTGGTCGTACCTGGCGATGCGGCCGGACCAGACCGCAAACCGTGCGTGCGCACCCCGCAACGACGACCGGATCGGGTCGTCGAGCGGGTGAAGCGCCGAATCGCGGTACGTGCGAACGGTTTCCGTGGTCAATCGATACTCCTCGCGTCGGACACGTCGACGTTAGGAGCAGGGATGGTCCACAGCCACCCTTTGGATCAGCCTGAGTATCTGGCCATCAGGTCAGAGCAGACCGACGATGCGGTCGCCGGTCTCGGAGGTGGAGAGCTTCGCGCCGTCGAGCGTGGCGAGGTGCTTGGCCACCGCGGCGTCGACCCGTGCTGCCGCGGCGTCCTCGCCCAGATGCGCCAAGAGCAGGGCGACCGACATGACCGCCGCGGTGGGGTCGGCGATGCCCTTGCCCGCAATGTCCGGCGCGCTGCCGTGCACCGGCTCGAACATCGACGGGTTGGTTCCCGTCGCGTCGATGTTGCCGCTGGCGGCCAGCCCGATGCCACCGGACACCGCTGCCGCGAGGTCGGTGATGATGTCGCCGAACAGGTTGTCGGTGACGATCACGTCGAAGCGCCCCGGGTCGGTGACCATGTGGATCGTGGCGGCGTCGACGTGCTGGTAGGCGACCTCGACGTCGGGGAACTCCCGGCCCACTTCATCGACGATGCGCGACCACAGCTTGCCGGCGAACGCCAGCACGTTGGTCTTGTGCACCAGGGTCAGGTGCTTGCGCCGCTTGGACGCCCGCGCGAACGCGTCGCGCACCACGCGCTCGACGCCGAACGCGGTGTTCAGGCTGACCTCGGTGGCCACCTCGTGCGGCGTGCCGACGCGGATCGCACCACCGTTGCCGGTGTACGGGCCCTCGGTGCCCTCGCGGACGACCAGGAAGTCGAGGTCCACCTCACCCAGCGGGCTGCTGACCCCGGCGTGCAGCTTCGACGGGCGAAGGTTGACGTGGTGGTCGAGCTCGAACCGCATGCGCAGCAGCAGCCCGCGCTCGAGCACGCCGCTGGGCACCGACGGATCGCCGATGGCGCCCAACAGGATTGCGTCGTGGGTGCGCAGTTCGTCGACCAGGCCGTCGGGCATGACCTCACCCGTGGCGTGGTAGCGGCGGGCGCCGACGTCGTAGGTGGTCTTGTCCACCCCGGGGGTGACGACGTCGAGCACCTTGAGCGCTTCGTCGACGACCTCGGGTCCGATGCCGTCGCCGGCGATGACGGCCAATCTCATGACAGGTCCACCAATTCCATCGTCGTGGCGCTGACGTCGGCGCCGAGCGCGGCGAGTACGTCGCCGGGCACCTGGCGGTCCAACCGCAGCATGATCGTCGCGCCGTCACCGTCGGCGTCCTGGCTGAGTTGCGCGGCGAGGATGTTGACCCCGGCACTGCCCAACCTGGTACCGATGGTGCCGAGCGCCCCTGGCACGTCGCTGTAGTTGACAATGAGGTTCACGCCCTCGGCGCGCAGGTCGAGGTTGCGCTCGTTGATCTGGACGATCTTCTCCACCTGCTGTGGGCCCGACAGGGTGCCTGCCACGTTGACGATCGACCCGTCGGCGGCGACTGCACGCACGTCGACGACGCTGCGGTGGTTGGGACTTTCCGGGGCCGTGGTGATGGCGGCCTCGACACCGCGCTCGGCGGCCAACGACGGCGCGTTCACGAACGTCACCTGGTCTTCGATGACGGCGGAGAACAGCCCGCGCAACGCCGAGAGCTTCAGGACGCCGACCTCTTCGGACGCCAGCTCGCCGCGGACCTGGACGGACAGGTTGGTGGGCAGCTCGGCGGACAGCGCGCCCACCAGCAGCCCCAGCTTGCGCACCAGGTCCAGCCATGGGGCGACTTCCTCGCCGACGACGCCGCCGCCGACGTTGACGGCGTCGGGAACGAACTCGCCTGCCAGTGCCAGCCGCACGCTGGCC
The DNA here is from genome assembly GCF_001426545.1 of Mycobacterium sp. Root135. Classification (GTDB taxonomy): domain Bacteria; phylum Actinomycetota; class Actinomycetes; order Mycobacteriales; family Mycobacteriaceae; genus Mycobacterium. The sequence continues at coordinate 1,236,337 of NZ_LMEZ01000001.1, forward strand.
GCGACGTCGGTGCCCGCGCGGTCCTGCGCTTCGGCGGTGGACGCCCCGAGGTGCGGGGTGACGACGACCTCGGGCAGCTCGAACAGCGGGCTGTCGGTGCACGGTTCGGTGGAGAAGACGTCGAGTCCGGCGCCGCGGACGTGGCCGCTCTTGATCGCGTCGGCCAGGGCGTGCTCGTCGATCAGTCCGCCGCGGGCGGCGTTGACGATGATGACGCCGGGCTTGGTCTTGGCCAGCGCCTCGGTGCCGATCAGGCCGGCAGTCTCCTTGGTCTTGGGCAGGTGCACGGAGATGAAGTCGGCGCGTCCGAGCAGCTCGTCGAGCGTCAGCAGCTCGATGCCGAGCTGCGCGGCGCGGGCCTGCGAGACGTAGGGGTCATACGCGGTGATGTGAGCGCCGAACGCGGCTAGCCGCTGCGCGACGAGCTGTCCGATGCGGCCGAGCCCGACCACACCGACCGTCTTGCCGAAGATCTCCACACCGGAGAACTTGGATCGCTTCCAGGTGTGCTCGCGCAGTGTCGCGTCGGCGGCGGGAATCTGCCGGGCTGCGGCCAGCATCAGGGCAATCGCGTGCTCGGCGGCGCTGTGGATGTTCGACGTCGGTGCGTTGACGACGAGCACGCCACGTGCGGTCGCGGCGTCGACGTCGACGTTGTCGAGCCCTACGCCGGCGCGGGCGACGATCTTCAACTTGGGGGCCGCGGCGATGACCTCGGCGTCCACCGTCGTCGCCGAGCGCACCAGCAGGGCGTCGGCTTCTGGGACCGCGGCAAGCAGCTTTTCGCGGTCGGGGCCGTCGACCCAGCGGACCTCGACCTGGTCTCCCAGGGCGGCAACTGTCGATTCGGCAAGTTTGTCGGCAATCAAAACAACGGGCAGGCTCACGCGAACAGAGTAGTGGGCTCTAATTGGTTGATGGACGTCACGGTCGTCGGTAGTGGACCCAACGGGCTGAGCGCGGCGGTCATCTGCGCAAGGGCCGGCCTGCGCGTCCGCGTCGTGGAGGCGCAACCCACCGCTGGCGGCGGGGCGCGGACGATGCCCGATCCCGAATATCCCGGCGTCAGTCACGACGTCTGCTCGGCCGTGCACCCGCTGGGGGTCGCGTCACCGTTCTTCGCCGAGTTCGACCTCGCGGCGCGCGGGGTGCAGCTGACGGCCCCCGAGATCTCCTACGCCAATCCGCTGCCCGGCAGGCCCGCGGCGGTCGCCTACCGCTCCCTGGACCGGACGTGCGCCGAACTCGACGAGGGCAAGTCGTGGCGGCGGCTGTTCGGCCCGTTGGTCGAGCACGCCGACGGCGTCCTCGGCTTCTTCCTGGGCGACAAGCGCTCGCTGCCGCCGGACCTGGTGACGACGGTTCGCACGGGGCTGAGGGTGCTGGCCCAGGGCAGCCCGGCGTGGGGGGTGCTCCGCGGCGAGGACGCGCGGGCGTTGTTCACCGGGGTTGGCGCGCATGCCATTTCGCCGATGCCGTCCCCGGTCAACAGCGGGGCCGGGTTGATGCTCGGCACGGTGGCGCATACGGCGGGCTGGCCCGTGCCGGTGGGCGGCACCCAGACGATCGCCGACGCACTCATTGCCGACCTGCGCGCACATGGCGGGGAGGTGGTGGTCGGCGAGCCGGTGACCACTCCCCCGGCGGGTGTGGTCGTCTACGACACCGCGCCGACGGCTCTGCTGGACGTCTACGGGGACGCCGTTCCGCCCCGGTACGCAAAGGCGTTGCGCCGCTACAAGTTCGGACCCGGCGTGTGCAAGGTCGACTTCGTCCTCTCCGGTGAGATTCCGTGGCTCGACGAGCGCGTCGGGCAGGCGTCGACGGTGCACATGGGTGGGAGCCGGGCACAGATGGCCTTGGCCGAACGCGAGGTCAACGCGGGTCGCCATGCCGAGTGGCCGATGACGCTGGCGTCCCTGCCGCACGTGTCAGATCCGTCCCGCGTCGACGCGCAGGGACGGCGGCCTCTGTGGACGTACGCGCACGTCCCGTCGGGGTCGACGGCCGATCTGGTGGAGACGATCACCGCCATGTTCGAGCGGGCCGCGCCCGGCTTCCGGGACCTGGTGGTGGCGGCGCGCTGTGTTCCGGCCGCCCACATGTCGCGCCACAATGCCAATTACGTCGGCGGCGACATCATCGTCGGCGGCGCAACGCTGTTCGGCGCCATGATCGGCCCGACGCTGCGCCTCGACCCGTGGACCACGCCGATCCCGAAGGCGTACCTCTGTTCGTCGGCCACGCCGCCGGGGACGGGCGTGCACGGCATGGCCGGCTACTACGCGGCGCGCACCGTGCTGCGCCGCGAGTTCGGACTCACGACGCTTCCCAGCCTGGCGCCGTGACGACCTTCCTTCTGGTGCCCGGTGCCGCGTGCGATCCGTCGTGCTGGCGCTTCGTGGTCGACGAGCTGGACCGTCGGGGGCATCACGGGATCGCCGTCGACCTGCCATGCGAGGACGATTCGGCCGACCTCGACACCTATGCCGACGCCGTGCTGGCCCGGCATCTCGACGACGGCGAGCCGCCTGTCGTCGTCGCCCATTCCTTCGGTGGCTTCACCGGGGCGCTCGCGTGCACCCGGGTGGGGGCGTCGGCGCTGATCTACGTCTCGGCCATGATTCCCCGGCCGGGCGAGCGGCCCGCCGACTGGTGGGGCGCCACCAATTGCGTTGCCGCCCAACGAGCGGCGGCCCTGGCCGGCGGGTACGACCTCGACGACGAGAACGAGCTGTACTACAACGGCGTCGACCCCGCGGTCGTCGCCGAGGAAGTGCCACGCGGCCAGTCGGATACGCCGACGGTCGCACCGTGGCCGGCGTCGGAGCTTCCCCGGATCGCGACACGGTTCGTGCTGTTCGCCGACGACAGGTTCTTCCCTGCGGACTTCATGGCCGGCGTCGTCGCCGACCGGTTGGGCGTCGAACCCGAGCGCACCCCCGGCGGGCACATGGCGATGCTGTCGCATCCGGTCGAATTGACCGACCGCCTCCTGGCCCCGACATGACTTCGGCGCGCTCAACCGCGCTGGATCGCGGTTGAGCGCGCCGAAATCGTGTGGTGCTAAGCGGTTTCGGTGATCGGCCGGTCGACCCAGCTCATCAGGTCGCGCAGCTTCTTGCCGGTGACCTCGATCGGGTGCTCGGCGTTCTCCGCGCGAAGCTTCTCGAGCCGCTTGTTGCCACCTTCGACGTTGGCGACGAGCGCCTTGACGAACGTGCCGTCCTGGATGTCCTTGAGGATGCCGCGCATCCGCTCCTTGGTGTCGGCGTCGATGACACGGGGACCGGACACGTAGCCGCCGAACTCCGCGGTGTCGGACACCGAGTAGTTCATCCGGGCGATGCCGCCCTCGTACATCAGGTCGACGATCAGCTTGAGCTCGTGCAGCACCTCGAAGTAGGCCATCTCGGGGGCGTAGCCCGCCTCGACCATGACCTCGAAGCCAACCTTCACCAATTCCTCGGTGCCGCCGCACAATACGGCCTGCTCACCGAAGAGGTCGGTCTCGGTCTCTTCCTTGAACGTCGTCTTGATGACGCCGGCCCGGGCACCGCCGATGGCTGCGGCGTAGGACAGCGCGAGCGCCTGGCCCTCGCCAGTGGGGTCCTGGTCGACGGCGATCAGGCAGGGCACGCCCTTGCCGTCGACGAACTGACGGCGGACCAGGTGGCCCGGTCCCTTCGGGGCGACCATGCCGACGGTGATGTCGTCGGACGGCTCGATCAGGTCGAAGTGGATGTTCAGGCCGTGACCGAAGAACAGGGCGTTGCCCGCCACCAGGTTCGGCTCGATGTCGTTCTTGAAGATCTCTGCCTGCGCGGTGTCGGGCGCGAGCAGCATGATCACGTCGGCCCACTTGGCGACCTCGGCGGGCGTGTCGACCTCGAGGCCCTGCTCGGTCACCTTGTCGCGGGACTTGGAGCCCTCCTTGAGGCCGACCTTCACCTCGACGCCCGAGTCACGCAGCGACAGCGAATGCGCATGCCCCTGGCTGCCGTAGCCGATGACGGCGACCTTGCGTCCCTGGATGATCGACAGGTCTGCGTCGTCGTCGTAGAACATCTCAACTGCCATTGTGTAATGCCACCTTGCTCTTCCTGGTCTGTACTTCGTTGCGAACGGTTGACTACTTGACGCCTGAGATGCCGCGGGGTCCGCGGGCGAGCGTCACCATGCCGGACTGTGCGATCTCTCGTATGCCGTAGGGCTCGAGGAGCGCCAACAGCGCCTCCAGCTTGCCAGGCGTTCCGGTGGCCTCGACCACCAGCGACTCGGCCGACACGTCGACGACCTTGGCCCGGAACAGGTTCACCGCTTCGATGATCTGCCCGCGGGTGGCCGCGTCGGCGCGGACCTTGATCAGCGCCAGTTCCCGAGAGACCGAATTGTCCTCGTCCTGCTCGACGATCTTGATCACGTTGATCAGCTTGTTGAGCTGCTTGGTGATCTGCTCGAGCGGGAAGTCCTCGACCGAGACGACGATCGTCATCCGGGACAGGTTCTTCTGTTCGGTGGCACCGACGGCCAGCGACTGAATGTTGAAGCCGCGCCGCGAGAACAACGACGCCACGCGTGCGAGCACGCCCGGCTTGTCCTCGACGAGCACCGAAAGCGTGTGGGTCTTGATGGCCATTAGGCGTGTCCCTCGTTGCCCTGATCGTCGAACAACGGCCGGATTCCCCTGGCCGCTTCGATCTGATCGTTGCTCATGCCCGCGGCCACCATCGGCCACACCTGGGCGTCGGCGCCGACGATGAAGTCGATCACCACCGGACGGTCGTTGATCGCCCGCGCCTGGTTGATGACGTCCTCGACGTCTTCGGCTCGCTCACAACGCAATCCGACGCAACCCAACGCCTCGGCCAACTTGACGAAGTCGGGGATGCGATGGCTGTGCGTGGACAGGTTGGTCTGGCTGTAGCGCTGTTCGTAGAACAGCGTCTGCCATTGCCGCACCATGCCGAGGTTGCCGTTGTTGATCAACGCCACCTTGATCGGTGCGCCCTCGACGGCACAGGTCGCCAGCTCCTGGTTCGTCATCTGGAAGCAACCGTCACCGTCGATGGCCCACACCTCGGCCTCGGGCCGGGCGAACTTCGCACCCATGGCGGCGGGCACGGCGTACCCCATCGTGCCGAGACCACCGGAGTTGAGCCACGTCTTGGGATTCTCGTACTTGATGAACTGAGCGGCCCACATCTGGTGCTGCCCAACGCCCGCCACGTACACCGCGTCCGGCCCGGCGATCCGGCCGAGGGATTCGATGACGAACTCGGGGCTTAGGCTGCCGTCGCTCTGCGGTCCGTAGCTCAACGGGAACGTCGACCGGACGCCGTTGAGGTAGGTCCACCAGTCGTCCAGGTCCAACGTGTCCGCAGAGGTGCCGTCGCGCCGCAGCGCGTCGAGCAGATCGGAGATCACGTTCTTCACGTCACCCACGATCGGCACGTCGGCATTGCGGTTCTTGCCGATCTCCGCCGGGTCGATGTCAGCGTGGATCACCTTCGCGTCGGGGGCGAACGAGTCCAGTTTGCCGGTCACGCGGTCGTCGAAGCGCGTGCCAAGGGCGATCAGCAGGTCGCTCTTCTGCAGGGCGCCGACGGCCGCCACGGTGCCGTGCATGCCCGGCATGCCGAGGTTCTGCGGGTGGCTGTCGGGGAACGCGCCGCGCGCCATCAGCGTGGTGACCACCGGGATGCCGGTCAGGTTGGCGAGCTCCAGCAGTTCGGCGGAGGCCTCCCCGCGGATCACGCCGCCGCCGACGTACAGCACCGGCTTGCTGGCCGCCGCGATCAGCTTGGCGGCCTCGCGCACCTGCCTGCTGTGCGGCCGGGTGTTCGGCTTGTAGCCGGGCAGGTCGATCTTCGGCGGCCAGCTGAACGTGCACTGCGCCTGCAGCACGTCCTTGGGGATGTCCACCAGGACGGCGCCGGGACGGCCCGACCGTGCGATGTGGAACGCCTCGGCCATCTGCTGGGCGATCTCGTCGCCGTTGCGAACCAGGAAGTTGTGCTTGGTGATCGGCATCGTGATGCCCGAGATGTCGGCTTCCTGGAAGGCGTCGGTGCCGATGAGTGCGCGGCCGACCTGACCGGTGATCGCGACGACGGGAATGGAGTCCATCTGCGCGTCGGCCAGCGGGGTGACGAGGTTGGTCGCACCGGGACCCGAGGTGGCCATCATCACGCCGACCTTGCCGGTGGCGTGGGCGTATCCGCTGGCCGCGTGTCCGGCGCCCTGCTCGTGACGGACCAGCACGTGCCGGAGCTTCACCGAGTCGAACAGCGGATCGTAGACCGGCAGAACCGCGCCGCCGGGGATGCCGAAGATGACGTCGACGTCGAGTTCTTCGAGCGAGCGGATGACGGCCTGAGCGCCCGTCATCTGTTCCGGGGCAACCTTTCTGGGCTGCGGTGCGGGCGGGTTTGCAACTGCCGGCGTGCCGTTGGCTCGGGTGCCCGGTTCCGGTGGTCGCGTGGTCGGTGCGCTCACGATGTCCTCTACGTCCTCATTGGGGTGGTGCGGGTCTGGGGTGCGGTTCTAATCATGTTCTCGGGCAACAAAAAACCCCCGTCAGCGGATGCTGCACGAGGGTTGCGCGTCGGCTCGTAGGCTCTGACTGGTTACTCAGTCGGGTTACGCTCCAACGCGCGAACCAAGTACTACGAGAATCGAGACGGTCTTCATACCCGCGACGGTAGCCTCCATACTGCTCAAAGGTCAAATTCCGTCGTCTCCGCCCGTGGGCGAGGAACGGGGCGACGGTCACCGGTCCGCAGATGACTGGGAAGATGACCACGTGAGCCCTTCCTCCGCTTCCGCGTCCCCGGCCCCGGTCGTCATCAGGATTTCGCCGATGGCCCACTTCGCGGTCGGCTTCCTGACGCTGGGAGTCATGGCCATGGTGCTCGCCAATCCCACGTGGTTTGCCGTGCTGTTGGTTCTACCGATCGCGGCGTCGTTCGCGGTCGCCCGGTACCGCACCACCGCGGACCGCGACACCGTCACCGCCCGCTCGCTGGTCAGCAGCAAGACGGTTCAATGGGAGGACGTCGACGGCTTGCGCTTCGACCGCAGCGCATGGGCGTCGGCGCATCTCAAGGACGGCTCCGACGTCAGACTGCCAGCGGTCACGTTCGCGACGCTGCCGCAGTTGACGGCCGCCACCGACGGCCGGGTGCCCAACCCGTACGAGTAGGTCTCAGGCGAGCGGATTGGCGCCGTTGAGCAGCACCCACACGCCGATGCCGACGCCGATGCCGAGCACCAGGGCCACGCCCGATCCCACGAACGGGCGCCGCGACCAGCCACGACCTGCGTCGAAGCCGTACTTGCCCGGTCCCGTCAGCACCAGGGCGGCGGCGAGCACCAGCAGCATGACGAGGTACTCGTGCCCGTCGGGCAGGAAGAACGTGAAGTAGCCGCGATCCGGTTGCGCCGCGACGGCGGCCAGCAGGGCGTTGATCAGGTAGGCGACCGCTCCGGCGGCGGCCACCGGGGTGAACAGTCCGAGTACCAAGAGCACGCCGGCGCCGATCTGGCCGGCGACGCCGACGTAGGTCAGGATGTTGGCGTGCTGGTAGCCCATGTCCACCAGTGACTGCTGAAAACCGTTGAGGCCCTGGCCACCCCACAACCCGAACGCCTTCTGCAGACCGTGTGCGATCAGCAGGGCGCCGAGGCCGACGCGGAGCACCATCAAGCCGAGGTCCTGGGTACCCCGGCGGCCCGCCTGCTCCGACGTGCCGAAGCCCGTGTCCGGTTCGATCTCGGTCGGCTCGGCCGGCTGCGCCGGGTGCCTGTTCGCGGGTTGGACATACGGCAGCGGCTCGGGGTCGTTGAGCAGTCCGTAGCCGGAATGCTCGGGGTTGGGCGTGTTCGAGTCGTACCGCGGGATGGCGGTGGTCTCGAAGTCGCCCGCATAGGTCGATGAGGGGAGGTCGTCCTCCGGGTCGACCAGGCGCGCCGACGCAGGACGCGCGGCGGAGTCTTCAGGTCTCTGCCACGCGCGCGGATCGTGAGAAGTACTGGTCACGTTTCCCAGCGTAAGTGCTAGTTACCTGCGAATCGTGGATTGGCGCGGCGCATTTGCACCGATCTTGCCCAAGCCGTGACCACGCGACCGACCACCGACGTGGCGCGCACTGCCTGGCGATCCGTAATCTGGCGGGCATGAGTGTGCAGCGGCCGACGCGACGTGTGCTGGTGCTGCTGTGTGCGGCGTTGCTGGTCGGGTCGGGCTGCGCCCGGTTCGACGACAACCAGTCCCAACCGTTCACCACCCAGCCCGAGATGGGTCCTCCCCCTAGCGAGGAGCCACCCCCACCGCCGCCGCTACCCGCGCAGCCCTTCCCCAAGGTCTGCGACGCGAAGGGCGTGATGCAGGGCTGCCTGGAGAGCACCAGCGGTCTGATCATGGGCCCGGACAGCAAGTCGGCACTGGTGGCAGAGCGGACGACCGGCGCGGTCAAGGAGATCGCCACCAACGCAGAACCCAAGGTCAAGCTGGTGATTCCCGTCGACCCGTCCGGTGACGGCGGGCTGATGGACATCGTGCTCTCCCCCACGTACTCGCAGGACAAGCTGATGTACGCCTACGTCAGCACGCCGTCGGACAACCGCATCGTGCGCATCGCCGACGGCGACGTCCCCAAGCCGATTCTGACCGGCATCCCGAAGGGCGCCACCAACAACATGGGCGCGCTGATGTTCACCAGCCCCACGACGCTGGAACTGCTCACCGGCGACGCCGGGGACCCCGCCCAGGCATCGGATCCAAGTTCGCTGGCCGGCAAGCTGATCCGCATCGAACAGCCGACGACCGTGGACCAGGCTCCCCCGACGACCGCGCTCAGCGGAATCGGCGGCGCCGGCGGGCTCTGCATCGACCGGGCGGACGGTTCCCAATACGTCACCGATCGGACACCGACCGGTGACCGGCTGCAGCGCATCACCAAGGACTCCGTCGTGTCCACGGTGTGGACGTGGCCGGACAAGCCGGGGATCGCCGGGTGCGCCGTCACCGACGGCAGCGTCCTGGTCAACATGGTCAACACCAAGCAGACCGTCGCCATCCGCATGGCACCCGACACCGGCGCCGTCACCGGCGACCCGGAGGTGGTCCGTCAGGACACGCACGGGCACGCGTGGGCCCTGAAGCTCTCACCGGACGGCAACGTCTGGGGTGGCACGATCAACCGGACCTCCGGTGACGCCGACAAGGTCGACGACGTCGTGTTCCCGCTCTTCCCGCAGGGTGGCGGATTCCCCCGCACCAACGCGGAGAACACCTGAGCCGCCGGGTCGGCCCCGGCCCCGGCACTGGGGCCGGCGCGTCCGTCAGCCTTGCTGGCCGCAGGCGGCCAGCACCAGTTCCCTGACCCGCGCCGCGTCGGCCTGACCCTTGGTGGCCTTCATGACGGCGCCGACCACGGCGCCGGCAGCCTGCACCTTGCCGCCGCGAATCTTGTCCGCGATGTCGGGGTGCGCCTCGAGAGCTTGATCGATGGCGGCTTGGATCACCGAGTCGTCGCGCACGACGGCCAATCCGCGGTCGGTCATCACCTGCTCGGGTTCACCCTCGCCGGCGAGCACGCCCTCGATCACCTGACGCGCCAACTTGTTCGACAGCTTGCCCTCGTCGATCAGCTTCACCACCGCGGCGACCTGCTTGGGCGTGATGGCCAATTCGGCTGCCGTCACCCCTGCTTCGTTGGCCTTCTCGACCAGGAAGTTGCCCCAGAGCGCCCTTGCGGCCTCACTCGAGGCGCCCTCGGCGACCGTCGCGGTGACCAAATCGATGACGCCGTTGTTCACCAGGTCGCGCATCACCTCGTCGGAGATGCCCCAGTCCTGCTGAATCCTGTTGCGTTGCAGCCACGGCAGCTCGGGGATGGTGGCCCGCAGCCGTTCGACGAGTTCGGGGCTCGGCGCGACCGGCTCGAGGTCGGGCTCGGGGAAGTACCGGTAGTCCTCCGCGGTCTCCTTGCGGCGTCCGGCGCTGGTGTACCCGTCCTCGTGGAAGTGCCTGGTCTCCTGGATGATCTCGCCGCCTGCGTCGAGAATGGCTGCCTGCCTGCGCATTTCGTAGCGGACGGCCACCTCGACGCTCTTGAGCGAGTTGACGTTCTTCGTCTCGGTGCGGGTACCGAATTCGGGGGCGCCGGTGAGCTTGAGGGACAGGTTCGCGTCGCAGCGCATCGAACCCTGATCCATCCGGACGTCGGATACGTCCAAGCCGCGCAACAGATCTCGCAGCGCCGTCACATACGAGCGGGCGATCTCGGGGGCTCGCTCACCCGCACCCTCGATGGGCCTGGTGACGATCTCGACAAGGGGAACACCGGCCCGGTTGAAGTCGAGCAGCGACGTGGTGGCGCCCGCGATGCGGCCCGTGGCACTGCCGAGGTGCGTCAGCTTGCCCGTGTCCTCCTCCATGTGCGCGCGCTCGATCTCCACCCGCCACGTGGTGCCGTCGTCGAGGGGAACGTCCAGGTAGCCGTCGACGGCGATGGGCTCGTCGTACTGGCTGATCTGGTAGTTCTTCGGCTGGTCCGGGTAGAAGTAGTTCTTGCGCGCGAAGCGGCCCCACGGGGCGATGGAACAGTTCAGCGCGAGGCCGATGCGGATCGCGGACTCCACGGCGGCGACGTTGACCACCGGCAGCGCGCCTGGCAGTCCGAGGCACGTCGGGCAGACGTTGGTGTTCGGTTCGGCGCCGAAGTTGTTCGCACACCCGCAGAACATCTTGGTCGCCGTCGACAGTTCGACGTGGACCTCCATGCCCATCACGGGGTCGTAGCGCGAGATGACCTCGTCGTAGTCGATGAGTTCGGCGGTGGCGACAGTCATGATTCGATCCTAGTTAGTTGGTCGGCTCTCCTCGCGAGCAGACACAAGAGGCCCTGAAAATGGCTCATCGAGGGCCATTTATGTCTGCTCGCGGGGAAGGCGAGGTCAGCCGAAGAACTCGGCGGCGTCGTCGTACCGGCCCTGCGGCACCAGCTTCAACTGCTTGACGGCCTCGGCCAGCGGGACCCGGCCGATCTCCTGACCACGCAGCGACACCATCATCCCGTACTCACCGGAGTGCGCTGCGTCGGCGGCGTTGACGCCGAACCGGGTGGCAAGCACCCGGTCGTAGGCGGTCGGGGTACCGCCGCGCTGGACGTGGCCCAGCACGGTCGTCCGTACTTCCTTCTTGATCCGCTTCTCGATCTCGACGCCCAACTGGTGCGCCACGCCGGTGAACTTCACGTGGCCGAACTCGTCGATTCCGCCGTCACGAATTTGCATCGTGCCCTCGGCTGGCTTCGCCCCCTCGGCGACCACGCAAATGAAGTGCGAATCACCGCGGACGAAGCGTTGCTTGATGAGCCGGCAGACCTCTTCGACGTCGAAGGGCTGCTCAGGGATGAGGGTCATGTGCGCGCCGGAGGCCAACCCGGCGTTCAGCGCGATCCACCCCGCGTGGCGGCCCATCACCTCGACGAGCATCACCCGCTGGTGGGATTCCGCCGTGCTGTGCAGCCGGTCGATCGCGTCGGTAGCCACTTGGAGCGCCGTGTCGTGACCGAAGGTCACGTCGGTGCAGTCGATGTCGTTGTCGATGGTCTTCGGGACGCCGACGACGGGCACGTTCTCCTCCGACAGCCAGTGCGCCGCCGTGAGCGTGCCCTCGCCGCCGATCGGGATCAACACGTCGATCCCGTTGTCTTCCATCGTCTGCTTGATCTGGTCCAGGCCGGCGAGCAATTTGTCGGGGTTGACCCGTGCGGTTCCGAGGATGGTGCCGCCCTTGGTGAGCAGACGGTCGTTGCGATCGTCGTTGGCGAGCTGAATGCGGCGATCCTCCATCAGACCCCGCCAACCGTCGAGGAACCCGACGACCGACGAGTTGTACCGGACGTCGCACGTCCGCACGACGGCCCTGATGACGGCGTTCAGCCCGGGGCAGTCGCCACCTCCGGTGAGCACTCCAATCCGCATTAACTCACTGCTCCTCGCGTGCGCATGCCCCTATCTTCCCCCGTCAGATCGCCGACGGCAGCGCACCGCGGGCCACCTCGTAGGCCGCACCGACGCGGTAGAGCCGGTCGTCGGCGAGTGCTGGCGCCATGATCTGCAGGCCGACGGGCAATCCGTCGTCCGCGGCGAGCCCCGACGGGACCGACATTCCGCAGTGCCCGGCCAGGTTCAGCGGCAGCGTGCACAGGTCGAAGAGGTACATCGCGAGCGGGTCGTCGACCTTCTCACCGAGACGGAACGCCGTCGTCGGTGTCGCCGGCGAGACCAGGACGTCGACGCTCTGATAGGCCCGCTCCAGATCCTGGGCGATCAGCGTGCGTACCTTTTGCGCCTGGTTGTAGTAGGCGTCGTAGTAACCCGCCGACAGGGCGTAGGTGCCAATCATGATGCGGCGCTTGACTTCTGGACCGAAACCGGCGGCCCGGGTCATGGCCATCACCTCTTCGGCACTGTGTGTGCCGTCGTCGCCGACGCGCAGCCCGTAGCGCATCGCGTCGAAGCGGGCGAGGTTGCTCGAGACCTCCGACGGCAGAATCAGGTAGTAGGCCGCCATCGAATAGTCGAGGTTCGGGCAGTCGACCTCGCTGACCTCGGCACCCAGTGCGGTGAGCTGCTCGACCGCGGCGTTGAAGGAATCCAACACCGCGGGCTGGTAACCCTCGCCGCTGCGCAGCTGCTTGACGACGCCGACGCGGACACCGGTGAGGTCACCCACCGCACCCGCCCGTGCCGCGGCGACGACGTCGGGCACCTTGGCGTCGACCGAGGTCGAGTCGCGGGCGTCGTGGCCGGCGATGACCTGATGCAGAAGCGCGGTGTCGAGGACGGTGCGCGCGCACGGTCCGCCCTGGTCCAGCGACGAGGCGCAGGCGATGAGCCCGTACCGCGAGACCGTTCCGTACGTCGGCTTGACGCCGACGGTGGCGGTCAGGGCGGCCGGTTGACGGATGGAGCCGCCGGTGTCGGAGCCGATGGCCAGCGGCGCCTGGAACGCGGCGAGCGCCGCGGCGCTGCCACCGCCGGAGCCGCCGGGCACGCGCTCGACGTCCCACGGGTTGCGAGTCGGACCGTAGGCGGAGTTCTCGGTCGAGCTGCCCATCGCGAACTCGTCCATGTTGGTCTTGCCGAGGATCGGGATGCCCGCCGCCCGAAGCCGCGCGGTGACCGTCGCGTCGTACGGCGAACGCCAGCCCTCGAGGATCTTCGAACCGCAGGTGGTGGGCATGTCGACCGTGGTGAAGACGTCCTTGAGCGCCAGCGGGACGCCGGCCAGCGGCGACGGCAACGTGTCGCCGGCGGCCACCGCGGCGTCGACCTTGGCCGCCTCTTCCAGGGCGGCATCGCCCGCGACGTGCAGGAACGCATGGTATTCGCCGTCGGTGCTGGCGATCTGCTCGAGGTGCGCCGTGACGACCTCGGTCGAGCTGACCTCCTTGGCGGCGATCTTGGCGCCGAGGGTGGCCGCGTCGAGGCGAATCAAGTCGCTCACTATTCCTCCCCGAGGATGCGCGGTACCGCGAACCGGCCGTCGACGGCGTTGGGAGCACTCGACAGCGCCTGCTCCTGGGTGAGGCTGGGCACGACGGCATCGGGCCGGGTCACGTTGACGTCCTTCAGTGGGTTGTCGGTGGCCTCCACGCCGGTCACGTCGACCGCCTGAATCCGGCCGACGTGCTCCAGAATGGCGTCGAGTTGGCCGGCGAAACTTCTCAGTTCGCCGTCGGTCAGGGTGAGACGGGCCAGACGTGCCAGGTGGGCGACGTCGTCCCGCGAGATCTGCGACACGACACCGAAGCCTAGTCATCGCGGTGCACGGCCGCGCCGGAGCCTGCCGGGAGCGCCACGGTACGGCTTTCGAGTCGCTCCGCTCCCGCCCTCCGTGAAACAGTGTTGCCCGTGCCGTCATATCTGCTGCGGGTCGAGTTGGAGGACAGGCCGGGCAGCCTGGGGTCCCTCGCCGTGGCGCTGGGCTCGGTCGGTGCGGACATTCTGTCCCTCGACGTCGTGGAACGCACCGCCGGTTACGCCGTCGACGACCTGGTCGTCGAGCTCCCGCTGGGCGCCATGCCCGACATGCTCATCACCGCCGCCGAGAAGCTCACCGGTGTCTACGTCGACAGCATCCGACCGCACACCGGTCTGCTGGAGGCCCACCGCGAGCTGGAGTTGATCGACCACATCGCGGCCGCACCCGGCAAGCAGAGCAAGCTGCAGGTTCTGGTGGACGAGGCTCCCAAGGTCCTACGCGTCGGCTGGTGCATGGTCATGCGACTCGGTGCCGACGGGGTTCAGATGGTGGCGGGCAGCCACGGCGTCCCCGAGACCGTGGCCACCTCCGCGCCGTGGCTTCCGCTACAGCACGCCGAGGCTCTCGACGGCACCGCCGAGTGGATTCCGCAGGTGTGGCGGGACTTCGACACCACGTTGGCCGCCGCACCCCTTGGTGACCACGACACCGCGGTCGTCCTCGGCCGCCCCGGCGGGCCCGCCTTCCGGCCGTCCGAGGTGGCCCGGTTGGGCTACCTCAGCGGCATCGTCGCGACGATCCTGCGCTAGGGCGTCAGCCGCCGGCAGGCACGGGATAGCGGTCGTTGACGTCGGCGTTGCTGTCCTTGCGAGCACAGTGCGCGCAGCAGAAGATCGCGTCCTCGGTCTCGATGCCGTGGCCCAGAATGCGGCACCCACAGTGCGCACATTCGGAAGCCAGTCGAGCTGCGGCGCATTCCACGCTGTCGAACGTCGCGGTGCGGCCGTCGGCCCACGTCACGGTGAACGCCTTGTCGTAGTGGTTGCCGCAGGTGTCGCAAATCGCCGCCATCGTCGGTCCTCTCGTCGTCGTTTCCGAAGACATTCCCCGGACGCCCGCGATCAATCCTGGTCGGGACCGTTCTCCAGCAGTCGTCGGAAACCGTCCTCGTCGAGCAGGGGCACACCGAGCTCGATCGCCTTGTCGTACTTGGAGCCCGGCGCGTCGCCCGCCACCACGTAGGCGGTCTTCTTGGAGACCGAGCCGGCCGCCTTGCCGCCACGCGCCAGAATGGCTTCCTTGGCCTCGTCGCGCGAGAACCCCGGCAGCGATCCGGTCACCACGATCGACAGGCCCTCCAACGTCCGCACGACGCTCTCGTCGCGTTCGTCCTGCATCCGCACGCCAGCCGCGCGCCACTTGTCGACGATGGCGCGGTGCCAGTCGACGGTGAACCAGTCGATCACCGCGGCGGCGATCGTCGGACCCACGCCCTCGCTGGCCGCCAGTTGCTCCTCGGTTGCGGCCTCGATGGCCTCGAGGCTGCCGAACTCCCCGGCCAGCGCCCTGGCCGCGGTCGGCCCGACGTGCCGGATCGACAGTGCCACCAGCACGCGCCACAGCGGCTGCTGCTTGGCCTTGTCCAGGTTGGCGAGCAACCGCTTTCCGTTGGCCGAGATCACCCCGCCCTTGACGTTGAACAACTCGGTGCGCAGCAGGTCGTCCTCGGTCAGGTCGAACAGGTCGCCCTCGTCGGTGATCACGCCCGACTGCAGCAGTGCGGTCGCGGCTTCGTAGCCGAGTCCTTCGATGTCGAATGCGCCGCGTCCGGCCACGTGAAACACCCGCTCACGGAGCTGCGCCGGACAGGTCCTCGAGTTGGGGCACCTGATGTCGGCGTCGCCCTCCTTGGCGGGGGCGAGCGTGGTGCCGCACTCGGGACAGTTCGTCGGCATCTCGAACTCGCGCTCGGTGCCGTCCCGCACCTCCACCACCGGGCCGAGGACCTCGGGGATGACGTCGCCCGCCTTGCGGATCACCACCGTGTCTCCGATGAGAACGCCCTTGCGCTTGACCTCGGAGCCGTTGTGCAGCGTCGCCAGCCCGACCGTCGACCCGGCGATCTTCACCGGTTCCATGTAGGCGAACGGCGTGACGCGCCCGGTGCGACCGACGTTGACCCGGATGTCGAGCAGCTTGGTGGTGGCTTCCTCCGGCGGATACTTGTAGGCGATCGCCCACCGCGGCGCGCGTGACGTCGCACCAAGCCGCCGTTGCAGCGCGACGTCGTCGAGTTTGACGACCAACCCGTCGATCTCGTGCTCGACGTCGTGGCGGTGCTCACCCCAGTAGACGACCCGCTCGGCGACCGCGTCGATGCCGGTGACGCGCGTGGTGTGGTCCGACACCGGCAGTCCCCAGGCCTTCAGCGCGAGGTACGCGCCATGAAGGGTGGTGAACGGCAAACCCGCCGTGCTCTCGATGCGTCCGAGACCGTGGCAGATCATGTGCAGTTTGCGCCGCGCCGTCACCGCGGGGTTCTTCTGCCGCAGGGAACCGGCGGCACTGTTGCGCGGGTTGGCGAACGGCGCCTTGCCGTCGGCCACCAACCCGGCGTTGAGGTCTTCGAAGTCGGTGAGGCGGAAGAACACCTCGCCACGCACCTCGAGCACCTTCGGGATCGGGTGCTCGTCGCTTGGCGTCAGCCGTTCCGGGATGTCGGTGATGGTGCGTGCGTTCAGCGTCACGTCCTCGCCGGTGCGTCCGTCACCGCGGGTGGCGGCGCGGACCAGCACGCCGTCGCGGTACACCAACGCGAGCGCCACGCCGTCGATCTTCAGTTCGCACAGAAACTCGGGGTCGGCGCCGATTTCACTGGTCAACCGTGCCGCCCAGGCCACCAGTTCCTCGGGGTTGAATACGTTGTCGAGGCTCAGCATTCGTTCGAGGTGGTCGGCCGCACTGAAGTCGGTCGCAAAACCCGCGCCCCCGACGAGCTGTGTCGGGGAATCGGGTGTCCGCAGCTCGGGGTAGCGCTCCTCGAGGGCGTTCAGTTCACCGAGCAGCTTGTCGAACTCCCCGTCGGACACGATGGGTGCGTCCTTGACGTAGTAGCGGAACTGGTGACCGCGTACGTCGTCGGCCAGCTGTTGCCATTCGCGACGGACGTCGGCATCAGGTGAGCTCACCTTGGTGAGGTTATCGGAGAGCTCCGACACGTCCGCCCCACTCGGGGCGACGCTGGCCAACCGTGTCACCGTGCCGCGGGGAACGTGTTGTCGGACAACGTGAATCAAGCCCCAGGGCGTTGTTCCGGCGATAGGCTGGCGGCGTGCCGCACCCGCCCGTGTTCGACGACGACGATCCGGGACTCGCCGAGCTGCGCGCGATTGCGCTCGCGTTCCCCGGCGCCAACGAGAAGGTTTCGCACGGCAGGCCGGCGTTCTTCGTCACCAAGATGTTCGCGATGTACGGCGGCAGTTCGAAGGAGACCGGGGACATGGTCACCGTCCCCCACTGCGTGATGGTCAAGGTCGACGATTCCGACCGCGCAGCACTTCTGCGCGACGAGCGGTTCTTCTACCCGGCCTACGTGGGGGTGGCTGGCTGGCTCGGCCTCGACTTCACCGTGGCGTCCGTCGACTGGGACGAGGTGTGCGAGCTCGTCGACGCGTCCTATCGGCTCGTCGCGCCGAAACGCATGATCGCCGCCCTCGACGAGCGACCGATCACCGAAGAATGGCGTCGCCGCCGCTGATTGCGACACCATTGCGTACGTCGATTGTTTCGTCGGTGGAAATTCTTTGGCAGCGATGTCTGACCGGCGCCGAACGCCGTCGCCGCAACGCGACGAAATGGCGAATGATGCACTCCGTGTCAGGTAAGTGCTGCGATCACAGCGGCGCGGATTCTTCCGCCACTGCGACGACGAGACCACGATTGCTGTGTCGACGCGTCGACCAATGCGAGCCCGATTCGCAAATCCGCCGTGCGTAGGACACAAGCCCACGCAGGCACGACGCCTGAAGGCAGCCTGGGCAGTTATGTTCTGAATGACACGCGCGCGGCACCGGATGATTCGCCGTAACCGAGCGGTGACGGCACCCATTCGAGTTCCGTGGACATTGCCGGTGTCAAACACCATGAATACCCGGCGAATTCAATCAAGATCTAAAAAAAACCGACCATTCCGCCGAATTTCTGGCACCGGAAATTCGTCATCTAAAAGTCTTGGTGACGCGCCTTTTCCTCGGGTAGCTTCAGCGCACGGAGGATTCGCTTTCCGAGCCGACCTCCGTGGCAGTGGGCCTCTGGGGGGAGGGTCCACTGTCACGGGCCTCCCGGGTTGGGCACGCCGTGGCGCACCGAACGCCGACCGGTTCGCAGCTGGCCGTGGTTCGATCGGAGGCACGATGAGTTTCTCGAGCCCCTTCCCCCAGGTCCACGTTCCCACCACCAGCCTCTACGACTACCTGTTCGCCGACCTCGACGACGCGGACGCCGACCGCATCGCCTTGGTGGACGCCAAGACCGGTGTCGAGACGACGTACCGCGAGATGACTTCGCGCGTCGACGCGTTCGCCGGAGCCCTTGCTGCCCGCGGCGTTGGCGTCGGCGACGTCGTCGGTCTTTTGGCCCCCAACAGCTCGGCGTTCGCGATCGCGTTTCACGGGATTCTGCGGGCCGGCGCCACCGCCACCACCATCAATGCGTTGTTCACCGCGAAGGACATCGCCAAGCAGCTGACCGACGCGAAGGCGTCGATGCTCGTCACGGTGACACCGCTGGTGGCCCAGGCAGCCGACGGCGCCGCCTCGATCGGACTGACCGCCGACAGGGTCGTCGTGCTCGACGGTCCAGGAGAAGCCGCCGACGGCCATCCCAACGCCGACGACCTGCTCGGCCCCGCACTGCCCGCGCCGGAGGTGACCTTCGACCCGTCGACCCACCTGGCGGTCCTGCCCTACAGCTCGGGGACGACGGGCAATCCGAAGGGCGTGATGCTTACCCACCGCAATCTCGCGGCCAACGTCGCGCAGATCCGTCCGCTCCAAGGAATGCGCGCCGACGACCGCATCCTCGCGGTGCTCCCGTTCTTCCACATCTACGGCATGACCGTGCTTCTCAATGCGGCGATGCATGCCCGCGCGCGCCTGGTCATCATGCCGAGCTTCGACCTGACGGAGTTCCTCGGCAACATCCAGACGCACCGGTGCACCTACGCCTTCATCGCTCCCCCGGTCGCCGTCGCGCTGGCCAAGCATCCACTCGTCGAGCAATACGACCTGTCCAGTCTGCGCGGCATCATGTCGGGCGCGGCACCGCTTGACGAGGAACTCGGCAGCGCCGTCCGAAAGCGGCTCGGCTGCCAGGTGGTGCAGGGCTACGGGATGAGCGAGCTCAGCCCCGTCAGCCACGTCACCCCCTTCGACGGCGGCAAGGAGCTCATCGGCACCGTGGCTCCGTTGAGCTCGTGTGGGTGGACCGTGCCGAACGCCGTCAGCAAGATCGTCGACGAGTCCGGCGCAGAAATCGACCCGCCCGCATCGGGACTCAGCGAAACCGGTGAGCTCTGGTTCAAGGGTCCCAACGTGATGCCCGGGTATCTCGGCAACGAGGAGGCCACTCGGTCGACCATCGACGACGACGGGTTCCTGCACACCGGCGACGTGGCCCGCGTCGACTCGTCGGGGTGCGTCTACATCGTCGACCGGCTCAAGGAACTCATCAAGTACAAGGGCTATCAGGTGCCGCCCGCCGAACTCGAAGCGATGCTGCTCACCCACCCCGCCGTCGCCGATGCCGCCGTCATCGGCGTCACCGACTCGGCGTCGGGCGAAGAGATCCCAAAGGCGTTCGTGGTCAAGGTATCCGGCGCCGAGCTGACCGAACGCGAGGTGATGGACTTCGTCGCCGAGCACGTCGCCCCCTACAAGAAGGTTCGGCAGGTGGCGTTCATCGACGCGATTCCGAAGTCCGCGTCGGGCAAGATCCTGCGGAAGGATCTAAGACAGTAGGCCGTACACCTCGGCGGCCTCGTCTAGCCCCTCGAGTGCCGCAGTCAACGCGTCGTCGAGACGTTGCTGGCTCGTGGCGTCGTCGTGGAGATGCTGATCCAACTCGGCCTGGTCCAAGGTGGACAGCGCGGCAGCCCAGCGCTCTGGGATCTTGGGGTCGTTTCGCGCCCGCTTCGCACCTCGAAGGCTCGTCATCTTGGCGTTCTCGACGTCGCCCGATGCACGGAACTCAAGGGCTCGCCTGACCCAGGTGGACGGCGATGACGGGTCCTGTGTGTCGGTCACGTCCACGACCGTACCCAACGGGGCAACACCGAAGGTTCGTTCCGAACTGGGCGGCTAGCGACTGACGAGCTGTGACGCCGACTTGGCCGCGTGTGCCTGTCGGCGTCCCAGCCACATCCCCGCGATCGGCGCCAGCAGCAAGCCGGCGATGCCGAAGATCGCGCCGGTGGGCCAGGTCGGCTTCACCGTCGCCCACAGCACCGCCGCTGGCGGCTTGGATCGTGGCTCCGGTACGGACACGGCTTGCTCGGTCATGGGCTGAGGCGCCGCAGCGGGCGGGGCAACCGGCGTGAGTGGCCGAGGGATCACCGCCGCGGAAAGCCGTTGTCTGGGCGCGAGACTCGGCTCGACGTGTGCCTCCGGTGTCCGTCCGTTGCCGAAGACGACGCGCGGCGCGACGACCGCCGCCGCGGGCGCGACGGGCCGGACTCCGGCACGCCCCGTTCGCACGGGCTTCTGGGGCGCGGTCGCTTCGATCTCGGGAGCGAGTGACGGAGCGGGGGCGACTCCGCGCGACACCGTCGGCGGCGGTGTCTCGTTGACGTTGGGGACCGGTGTCTCGACGACGTCGGGGACGTCCTCTGGGCGCTCGCCGCGGGGGTAGCCGCGTTCGTCTCGGTCACGCGGATCGCCACCGCGCGGGCCGCGATCGTGCCGAGGGCCTGAGTCGTGTCGAGGGCCTGAGTCGTGTCGAGGGCCTGAGTCGTGTCGAGGGCCTGAGTCGTGCCGGGAACCCGGGTCGTGTCGAGGGCCGCGGGAGCCACCGCCGTCACCGCGAGAATCCGACCGCGAATGACCACCGTCGCGCGAGTGGCCAGGGGACGACCCCGACGACCCGGGAGCCGCAGCGGCAAGGACCGCGCCGGGACCACCGGCCACGGTGATCGCCAACGCGACGGCAACACCGGCCGCGAGGCGCATCGTCGACTTGGCCACCGTTCTCCTCGACCGATCGGGTGTAACTGAGCAAACCTTACGCCGCGCTGGGATCCTGGTCGATCTCATCGGCAACCTTCTGCGCCAACTCGACGGCGGTACGTGCCCACTCCTCGGTCGCGCCGGCGAGGCCGCACGCCGGGGTGACGCCGGTGCGGTCGCGCAGCACCTCGCGGGAGAAGCCCAGTCGGTCGGTGATCGACGCCGCCGCCTTGGCCACCGCCTGCGGCGAGGTTGGGCGGTCCGGCGCCTGCACCGGGATCACCCCCAGCATCACCACCCGACCCGATTCCACGAACTCGCCGATACCGTCGAGGTCCGCTGCGGTCAGTGTGCCGACGTCGACCGAGATGGCAGCCAAACCGCTGCGCTGCAACATCTTCCACGGAAGGTCCGGAGCGCAGCAGTGCAGCGCGACGTCGCCGCCGATCCTCTCGACACACCCGTCGAGAAGGCTCTGCGCCACCGCTTCGTCGACTGGATGCACCGGCGAGAAGCTCGTCACCCCGGTCAGGCGGCCGGCCAGTGCGGCAGGCAGTGTCGGCTCGTCGAGTTGGACCACGACCGGCACGTCGAGCCGACGAGCGAGCTCGGACCGGTGCAGCGCAATGCCTTCGGCGAGACTCGCCGCAAGGTCGCGCACTGCACCGCGGTCGGTGATCGCGCGGTGTCCGTTGGGCAATTCGAGGTGCGCCGCCAACGTGATCGGACCAGGCGCCTGCACCTTGACGGTGCGCGAACCGCCCCGCAAACCGGCCCGCTCCCAAGCCTCTTCGAGGGCGTCGACGTCCTCGTCGAGCAGGCTCACCGCGCGGCGCAGGGCGGAGCTTCGACCGGGGGCCAGCCGGTAACCGCGGGGCACGGTGTCGATGCCGACGTCGACGAGCAGGGCTCCGGAACGACCGATCAGGTCGGCGCCCACCCCGCGGGCGGGCAACTCGACGAGGTGGGTCAGCGTGTGCAGCTCACCGACCACCACTTCGGCGGCCTGACGCGCCGTCGTGCCTGGCCAAGATCCGATGCCGGTTGCCGCGGCGAAAACGCTCACGCGGCCAACACTATTCGATCGCCGTGTGGACGAGTTACCGTCGAGCATGTCCGCGTCTCCCCCGAAGGTGCTGCTGACGCTCTGCGCGGCCGTGCTCGCGGTCGGGTGCACCACCACCGTCGCCGGCGCCCCCGTGGCCTCTGCGCCGGGTTTCGACGAACCGTCACGGTCCCCCGTCGACGCGGACGACGTGCTGCTCGACAAGACCCGGATGCGGGCGATCACCGGTGGCGGCGACGATCTCACGGTCGTCCCCAGCATGGACGGCAGGTTCCCGGTCGACGTCGGCGTGCTGGCCGACCGCGTCCCACCCCAGTGCGCATGGCTCTTCGCCGAGACGCAGACGTTCGGACCCGAACTCGAGGACTTCCACAAGACGACCTACCAAAACCCGCCAGAGGGAGCACTGATCTCGCAGGGCGCGGGGGCGTACCGGGACGTCGCGACGGCACGCGGGGCCTTCGACGGCCTTGTCGAACGGGTCGACGCGTGCGGATCGTCGACCGCCGGGTACGTCGGCGAGTGGACGGCGGAACCCGATGCCATCCGCACCCGAACCAGCAGTGAATGTGGCCGCGACTACCGGCTGAAGTCGGTGGTACTCGTCGAGGTCACGTTCTGCGCGTATCCGCCGTCCGTGCCCGACATCGTGATGACCAACATCCTGGAACGAATCCCCGGCTAGCGCTGCCGGTCGGCGACGGCGATCGTCGCGCTCGCGAGGACCTCGTCCCCCTGGGGGTCCGGGCGGTATAGCACCATCGTCTGACCGGTCGCGACACCCCGCAGTGGGCTACGCAGGGCGGCGACCAGGGTGCCGTCGCGGACCTCGACGACGGCCTCCGCGATGCCCCCGTGTGCGCGGACCTGAACCTCGCACTCCACGGGTCCGTCCAGCGGCGACCCGGACGTGAACACCGGCCGCTCGCCGACCAGACGCCACACGTCGAGATCGCTCGCGCCGCCGACGTGCACGGTGCCGCTCTCCGCGTCGATCGCCGTCACGTATCTGGGGAGGCCGTCGGGACCGGGTCCTTCGATGCCGAGACCCTTGCGCTGCCCGATCGTGAACCCGTGCACGCCGTCGTGCTCGGCGAGGACGGTGCCGCCCGCGTCGACGACGGAACCGCGACGGATGCCGATCCGCGCGCCGAGGAACGCCTTGGTGTCCCCCGACGGGATGAAGCAGATGTCGTGGCTGTCCGGCTTGCCTGCCACGGCGAGGCCACGCTCGGCGGCCTCTTCACGAATGCGTGGCTTGGGGGTGTCCCCGATCGGGAAGATGGCCGTCGCCAGCTGGTCGGCGTTGAGCACGCCGAGGACGTAGGACTGATCCTTGTCGCCGTCGACGGCGCGGCGCAGGCGGCCGTCGCCGAGGCGGGCGTAGTGGCCGGTGGCCAGCGCGTCGAAGCCCAGCGCGAGCGCGCGGGCCGAGAGTGCCGAGAACTTGACCTTCTCGTTGCACCGCACACACGGGTTCGGGGTCTCGCCGCGCGCGTAGGACGCGACGAAGTCGTCGATCACGTCTTCCT
Organism: Mycobacterium sp. Root135; assembly: GCF_001426545.1. Lineage (GTDB taxonomy): Bacteria > Actinomycetota > Actinomycetes > Mycobacteriales > Mycobacteriaceae > Mycobacterium. The sequence goes on from NZ_LMEZ01000001.1 coordinate 1,259,935, forward strand.
TGAAGCGGTCGGCGAAGTCCCAGACGTAGAACGGGATGTCGAGGATGTCGGCGACGCGCCGGGCGTCACCCGCGTCTTCCTTCGAGCAGCACCCGCGGGAGCCGGTGCGCAGCGTGCCGGGCGCCGACGACAGTGCCAGGTGGACCCCGACGACGTCGTGGCCGGCGTCGACCATCCGCGCGGCGGCCACCGAGGAGTCGACGCCACCGCTCATCGCAACGAGGACGCGCATGCTACTTCCGTCCCGCACTGGCCAACGCGGCCTGTCGAGCCCGGTCCACCGCCGCGGGTAGGACGGCCAGGACGGCGTCGACGTCGGCGTCAGTGCTGGTGTGCCCCAACGAGAATCGGAGAGAACCGCGCGCAATCTTGGGGTCGGCGCCCATGGCGATCAGGACGTGTGACGGCTGCGCGACGCCTGCCGTACACGCCGAACCGGTGGAACACTCGATTCCCTTGGCGTCCAACAACATCAACAGCGCGTCTCCCTCGCAGCCGCGAAAGGTGAAGTGGGTGTTGCCCGGCAGTCGCGCGTCCCCGTCGGCGCCGTTGAGGTCGACGTCGTCCATCGAGGCCATCACGCCGTCGACGAGCTTGTCCCGCAACGCCGATATCCGCGCACGGTTGGCGTCGAGGCCGTCGACTGCCACCTGGGCTGCCGCGGCCATCGCCACCGCACCGGCGACGTCCGGGGTGCCGGAGCGGACGTCGCGCTCCTGGCCGCCGCCGTGCAGCAGCGGCACACACGCCGTGTCGCGACGCAGCAGCAGGGCGCCGGCACCGGTCGGGCCGCCGAACTTGTGGGCGGCGATGCTCATCGCCGACAGTCCGCTGGCCGCGAAGTCGACTGGCAGCTGACCGACGGCCTGGATGGCGTCACTGTGCATCGGTACGTCGAATTCGGCGGCGATGGCGGCCAATTCGGCGATCGGCATGATGGTGCCGACTTCGTTGTTGGCCCACATGACCGTCACAAGTGCGACGTCGTCGTGAGTCTCCAACGCCTCCCGGAGTGCGGTCGTGGCGACCGCTCCGTCGGCGTTGACGGGCAGCCAGGTCACTTCGGCGCCCTCGTGCTGTACGAGCCACTCCACCGCGTCGAGGATCGCGTGGTGCTCGACCGGTGAGGTGATGATCCGCCGACGCTTGGGTTCGGCGTCGCGGCGGGCCCAGAAGATGCCCTTGACCCCGAGGTTGTCACTCTCGGTGCCGCCCGCGGTGAAGATGATTTCCGACGGCCGTGCGCCGAGGAGCCCGGCCAGCGTCTCGCGCGCCTCTTCCATCCGGCGCCGGGCCGCTCGACCCGTGGTGTGCAGCGACGATGCGTTGCCGACCGTCGCCAAGGCCGCCGTCATCGCCTCGACGGCGGCGGGATGCATCGGGGTGGTGGCGGCGTGATCCAGGTAGGCGGCGGTCATGGCCCGTCAAGGATACCGGCAGGGCGGTAGGTGTCAGGCGACCAGCGCACGCCCGTGGACCGGCCGGGCCTCGAGCAGCGTTTCCCCGCGCACCGCGGCCTCGCATCTGGCCGCCAGGTCGCGACGATCGTCCCCCGGCAGCTGCAACGACTGGACCCGCACCTGGCACACGGTGAGGCGGGCGGTGACGACCCGTCGCACCGACTCCAGCAGCGAGTCGTCGCCGATGAAGGCGGGGATGGTCGACGGCTGCCCGTCCCGGTGGTGATAGGTCAGCCGCAGCGGCTGTACCGGCCGTCCGGCGTCGACGGCCCCTTGGAACATCGCAGGTCGAAAGGTGCCGTAGGCGACGCCGCACCACGTCGTCCCCTCGGGGAACGCGACGACCGTCTGCCCGCTGGACAGCCGGTCGGCCACGGTGCGGACGACCTCGGGCAGTCGACGCAGGCTGGCTCGCTCGATCGGGATCACCTTCATGAGGCGGGCGAGCGCGCCCAGCCCGGGCCACTCGACCAAGTCCGCCCTGGCGACGAACGAGCCGGGCAGCACCGCGCCGATGACGAATACGTCGACCCAGGACACGTGACCGCTGACGACCAGCACGCCACTGAGGTTGCGAATGGGACCGCCCGAGGTGCTCACCCGGACGCCGAGGCAGCGCAGCATCAGCCGGCAGTACAGGCGCTGGGCCCGCGCCTTGCCGGGCAGGGGCAGCGCGAGCAGGACCGCGGTGGGCAGCACCAGCAGCGCGCACACGACGCGGACTGACGTGCGCACGGCCACCACGATGCGGCGGGCCCCCTGGACCGTGTCGCAGCGGACGCACGACGCGTCGCACGACGCCCTTGGCAGCCAGGGACTTTCGACGACCATATGACTGCTCATCGGCCCATCCCGTCGGACATCTCGCTGGCCTGGGACACCGAGCGCAGCCGCTGCAGGTAGCGGACGTCGGCGTTGCGCTTGTCGAGCAGCGCCGGGAAGTCGCCGACGCCGAAATCGGGGTCGTGGGCCGGGTCTCCGCACACCTCGGCGCCCAGTCGGAGGTAGCCGCGCATCAGCGGCGGGAGGGTGGTCCGCGCGGGCGGCTCGATGTCGTCGAGTCCCTTGCCGTCCAGGACGACCGGTCGATGCGGGTGGACGGTGAAGGGCGACGCGTGGCGCTTGCGCACGAAGTCGCGAACGGCGCGGATGTGGGAGCCAGGGGTTTCCTCGGGGGTGCCCTGCACGGGCACCGACACGCAGCCGGTGACGTAGTCGTATCCGCTGCGGTCGAGGTAGGCCAGAATGCCCGCCCACATCAGCAGGACGACGCCGCCGTTGCGGTGGTCCTCGCGCACCACTGCGCGCCCCATCTCGACGAGGGACGGGCGCAACGCGTCGAGCTCGCCGACGTCGAACTCGGTGGCGCTGTAGAGCCCGCCGGCGGCGATCGCACCGGGCGGCGGCAGCATCCGGTAGCAGCCGACGAGTTCGCCGGAGTGGTCTTCCCTGACCAGGAGGTGGTCGCAGTATTCGTCGAAGCGATCGGAGTCCCGGCCGTCGACGCCGCCGACGAGGTCGAACCCCGGCTCGGAGGTGAACACCTCGTGACGGAGGCGTTGGGCGTCGTCGACGAGGGCGGGGTCGGTGGACAGCAGAAGGGTGTAGCGCGGCGTCGTCGCCGAGGCGTTGGACGATCCGGCGGTGGGTTGATCAGCGGCGATGAGTACGGAGGCGGTGCTCATGGCGGCCACGGTGCTTCAGCTGGACAGCGGCTGAGCAATCACAGCGTGACGTGTCAATGCACGCCAGGTGACGAGTTGTCCTCGGGGGTGGTGCCGATGGGCCGCGAGGCGGCGGTCAGACGGCCTTGTCGAGCAGCCGCAGGGTGCCGGTGCGCTCGGTGGTGCGTTCCGCGGGAACCGGGGCGCGACGGACGACACGGGGTACGCGCGAACGCATCTCGACCTGGGAGCTGGAGCGCACGACACCGATTGGCCCGGAGCCGACGAACCTCGAGATGGCCGTGTGCGGGAGCGTCGACGCCACCTTGGCTTGCCGGTAGCCAACTCGAATGCCGGCGGCGCAGGTGGTGAGCAGTCCGAGGAGCCCTGGTAGCGCGACGGCGGCCAGCGCGGTCAACGACACCGTGGCGACGAACGCGCCGATGGCGTGTTCCACCTGCGTCAGTACGTCGCTCTTGCCGGACGGCTCCGGGATGCTCGCCGGCGGTGTCTCGGCGACGGGGCTGATGACCGGGCCGCTGATCGCGACCACGTCCATCGGAGTCACCGGAGCGGCGGGTGCGGTCACGTCGGGTTGGCTCGGCGCCAGGGCCAGCCCTGGGAGTTCGGGCAGCGCGGACCACACGGGCGTCCCTGGCGTGGGCGCAGGAACTCTGTTCGGCCGGCTCAGGCCGGTCGACGCACCGATGGACGGGGTCGTCCCGTAGACACCGGGGAGGAGGAGTCCTGCGAGGTCGGACGGGAGCGCGGTGAGTGAGGCGCCCGCGTCACCGGCGGAGGTGAACACGTTTTGGATCGAGGCCAGGAAGTCAGTCACCGGCGTGGCCGAGGTGGGCAGCGACGCGACGACGCCGGGCACCGCGAAGACCGAGGTGGCCAAGGACGTGACGGACGTGACGGCCTTCGTGACGGGCTGGACTGGACGCTTCACCGGCTTGGGGTCGACGGCGGGTGCCGTCGGCGCCGTCGGGATGGTGGGCACCGTGACGACGGGCGCCGGCACGGGCGGAGCCGGTTCCTGGGTGGGTGCGGGATCTACGGCCGGGACGTCTGACGGGGTCTCCGTCGTGGCCTCGGTAACCGGGGTGGTTTCCGGGCTGCTGCCGAACACCGTGGGGCTGCCGCCGAACGTCGTCTTGGGCGACGCGGGGATGCTCGACGGGAGGTGACCCGGCTTGGTCAAGGTGCTCAGCGTGCCGGTGACCCCTTGAACCGTGCCGTGCAGCGAGTTCTCGACGGCCTTGCGCACGTTGTCGGCGAACGTCCTGACCGGGTCGCGGGTGGGGCCGGCGGACGTGCCGGTGGTCGTGCTGGCGGCTTCCGTGTCGGCTGACGCGACCGCGCCACCCGCGCCGGCGATCATGAAACTGGTCGAGAGCACGCCAAGGGTCGCTGCAATGCGCATGTGCGTTGACAAAGCGACCTCCCCTTCGCAGCTAGCCGCCCGCATGTTGGGCAATCAACGACAATCGTTCCACATCATTGAGGCCAGCTACCGTGATTGTGCCGTGAATTGGCTGCCGTGACTACCGTCGGCAAACAACTCGTTCACGCTTGCCCCGCCGAGTTGCCTGCCGCTTCGGCAGACCGTTCCGCACGTCAGCGTCGCCGTTGGTCGCTGAGTTTCGACCGCGGCACCGAAAGTCCAGCTAGACGTCGGGAAAAAGTCAAAACGGCCCGTGACTGCCGTAGCCAATTTGGGCGCAAACTGCCAGCGACGGAAATCAGCGCGCAACGGACTCGGATTCGTATCCGCAAATCGCGTTGACCTTGTCGGCCGAGGCGCTGGTCGGATCGAACTCGTAGCCGAGCCATTCGCGGGCCAGTCGGCGGGCCAGCTCGAGCCCGATCACCCGCTGTCCGAAGCACAGCACCTGCGCGTCGTTCGACAGCACGGACCGCTCGACGGAGAACCCGTCGTGTGCGGTGACCGCCCGGATTCCTGGCACCTTGTTGGCGCTGATCGCCACGCCCAGACCGGTCCCGCACACCAGCAGCGCACGGTCGGCCTTGCCCTCGGCGACGAGCCGGGCCGCGGCGACTGCGACGTGTGGGTACGCCGTGTGTTCGTCGGTGCCGACACCGACGTCGACGACCTCGGACACGCGGTCGTCGGCCTGCAGGTCCGCCTTGAGTGCTTCCTTGTATTCAGATCCCGCGTCGTCGCAACCGACGACGATCCGTAGTCCGGTCATTGAGTCTCTCCCTCGGATTTACGTGCGAAGCAATCGGCGACGGTGTGGGCGATCATCGCCAACGACGTCGCACCGGCATCGGGGGTTCCGACGCTGCGCTCCGCGAGCGGTCGGGCCCTGCCGACCTTCGGTCGCATCTCTGCGGTCGCGCGAGCGGCGTCCGTGGCCTTCTCGGCGGCGGCCCGCCACGAAGTCTGCCACGACTCGCCGTCGGTGACCCGACGCTGCAACTCCTCGACGAACGGCAGCATGGCGTCGAGCATCGTCTTGTCCCCCGGCGAGGCACCGCCGAGCTGGATGAGGGCGTCGTACCCGTCGCGCATGGCCGCCGCGACGGTCTCCGAGTCCGGCCGGCCGGTGTCGCCGACGCGGGCACCGACGGCAGTCAGCAACGCGCCCCACAAGACTCCGGACGTGCCGCCCGCCTTCGCGGCCCACTCCCGACCCGCCGCCGCGAGGACGGAACCTTGGCCCGCTCCACCCTTGGCGGCAGCGGACCCCGCGGCGCGGGCCGCCGACGATCCCTTGACCATGCCGCGACCGTGGTCGCCGTCACCGGCCACGGCGTCGATGCGACCCAGTTCGTCTTCGACACCGGCGAGCATGCCCGCAACGGCGTCGAGCGCCTTGACCACGAAACGCCCACCAGACCGTCCGTCGTCGTCGGCGAGCGCCGACACGTCCCGCTCGGGGGCGGCCGCGTCCGCGGCGGCATCGCTGCGTCGCTCACCGGAACCCGATTGCGCCGCAACGCCCTTGCGGTATGCCGGGCTGTCGGCGGGTGCCGTCCAGTACTTCTCGAGTTCGTCGTCGAGCCACATCACCGTCAGCGAGCAGCCGGCCATGTCGAGGCTGGTGACCAGTTCGCCGACCTCGGGGTCGACGATCTCGTAGCCGCGTTCCCGCAGCAGTCGCGACGCCGTGCCCCACACGACGAACAGCTCTTCGTACTTCGTGCGGCCAAGTCCGTTGAGGATCACCGCAATTCGCCGGGAATCGGTCTTCGGCTGGTCGTCGAGCACGCCGTCGACGAGGGTCACCGCGAGGTCGGCGGCCGACGGCATCGGCTCGTCGCGCACCCCCGGCTCCCCGTGGATGCCGAGGCCGACGCCCATCTGCTTGTCGGGCACCGTGAACAGCGGGGAGTCCGCGCCGGGCAGCGTGCACCCGTCGAATGCGACGCCGAGGGTTCTGGTGGCGGCGTTGGAGGCCTCCGCGACACGGATGACGCCTGCGATGTCCAGGCCGTCCTCCGCGGCCGCCGAGGCGCACTTGAACACGGTGAAATCGCCTGCGATACCGCGCCTCTTGGCTTCCTCCCCCGCCGGCGCACTGGCGATGTCGTCGGTCACCGCGAAGTAATGTGCGTCGATTCCCTCACCGCGGAGTTGGGTGACGGCGAGGCCGAAGTTCATCACGTCGCCGGCGTAGTTGCCGGTGGTGAGCAGAACGCCCGCGTCACCGTGAGCGGCGCGCGCCACCGACGCGGCGTCCTCGGCGGACGGCGAGGTGAAGATGTTGCCGACCACCGCACCGTCGGCAAAGCCCGGCCCGACCGTCCCGCAGAACGCCGGGTAGTGCCCGGACCCGCCGCCGATCACGACGGCGACCTTGCCCGGCGGAGTCTGGTTCGCCCGTACCACTCCACCGGGGACACCCGTGACGTACGAGGAATTGGCGTCGAGGAACCCCACCAGCATGTCCTCGGTGAACCGGGCAGGGTCGTTGAACAGCTTCGTCATCGCAATCGCTCTCCCGTGTCGGTGTCGAAAAGGTACACCCGCTCCGGCGGCGCACCGATGACGACCTTCTGCTCGGGCTCGTAGCGTTCCTGGGCGGGCGTCTGTACGACGATGCCGTCCTCGACGCCTGCCACCGTGGTGGTGGCGAGGCCGAACTCGAGGAGGTGCTCGAAGTACGCCACGGTGGTCTGCAACCCCGTCCCCTGAGCGGCCGACATCGTGGCGTCCTGCGGGCGAATGCCCACCGCGACCTCGGTGCCGTCGGCCACACCGGTCACCGTCGTCTCCAACGACCCTGCGCCCGAGCCGATCTCGACCCTGACCCGGCCACCGTCGGATCTCGCCACACCGTGGACCACGTTGATCTGCGGTTCGCCGACGAACTGGGCGACGAACAGATTTGCCGGGTCGTCGAACACCTCGTCGGGGGTGCCGAACTGTTGAACCACGCCGGCATCCATCACGGCGAGGCGATCGGCCAACGACAGCGCCTCGACCTGGTCGTGGGTGACCACGATCGTGGTGTAGCCGAATTCCCTTTGCAGTACCTTCAATTCCCGCCGCACCCGCTGGCGGGCGGAGGCGTCCAGGTGGCTCAGCGGCTCGTCGAGCAGCAGGACCGGTGGGTTGCGCACCAGCGCACGGGCCAGCGCCACCCGCTGCTTCTGGCCGCTGGACAGCCCCGCGGGGCGCAGGTCCATCAGATCGTCCATCTCCAGCCGGGTGCTGATCGACGACACCATCTGCTCGGCACCCTTGACCTTGCGGGCCTTCAGTCCGTACAGCAGGTTCTCGCGCACCGACATCGGCGGGTACAGCGCATAACTCTCGAAGCCGACGCCGATTCCCCGCTTGGACGCCGGCAACTGCGAGATCTCCCGATCGCCAATCTTGATGGAGCCGCTGGTCACGGTCTCCAACCCGGCGATCATCCGCAGCGTCGTGGTCTTGCCGCAGCCCGAGGGCCCCAGCAGGGCGATCAGCTCACCCGGTGCGATGTCGAGGTTGATCCCCTTCACCGCGGCGAAGCTCTCCCGGCCCTTGGCCATGTAGGTCTTCACCAGGTCGGTCAGGGTGAGGCTTTGGGCGGTGGTGGTCTCGGGGGCCGCCGTCGTGGTGGTCGTGGTCTTGGTAGTCACCGTGCTGTCTCCAAGCTCTCGTTATCCGCGCCCAATCGTCGCGTGTCGCCCTCACCCGCGGCGAACACGTGAACGTCCTGCTCGGCCATGGTCATCGAGACCCGGCCGCCCTCCTCGACGCCCTCGCGTCCGGAGGACAGCACGATCAGCTGCTCGCCTCCCATGTCCACCGTCAGCTCGATGTTGCGACCGAGCCGCTCGGCGAGGGTGACCGTGCCAGTCAGCCTCGGCGCGGAGCCGTCCTGGCTGGCACTCCCGATGACGTGAATGTCGCAGGGCCGCAGACCGACTCGCACGCGGTCTCCCCCACGGACGTCGACCCCGGCGGGCACCGGCACGTCGAACGCGCCGCCGCCGAGCCGGATTCGGCCGTCCTCGACCTCACCGTCGAACAGGTTGATCTCCGGCTGACCGAGCGCACGGGCGACGAAGGTGTCGGCGGGACTACGCCAGATCTCCTCCGGCGTGCCGATCTGAACCAGCGAACCCTCCCGCAGCACCGCGATGCGGTCCCCAAGGGCAAGTGCCTCCTGGTAGTCGTGGGTGACGTAGACCGTCGTGGTCTTCGACATGGCGCCGAGCTGCTTGAGCTCGGCCCGCATCGCCGCCCGCAGCTTCGCGTCGAGGTGGCTGAGCGGTTCGTCGAGCAGGTAGACGTCGGCGGGCCGCACCAGCACCCGACCAAGCGCCACCCGCTGCCGCTGACCGTTGGACAGTTCCCGCGGAAAACGCTTGAGCAGATGGTTGATTCCGAGGGTGGTGGTGACCTGGTCGATGCGCTCCTTTTGCTGCGCGTCGGTGTACTTGCCCGTCCGCCCCGACTTCAACGGCGAGGCGAGGTTCTCGCTGACCGTCTTCTGCGGGTAGAGCGCGTAGCTCTCGAAGGCCATCGCCACGTTGCGGTGGTAGGGCTCCACCAGGGTGACGTCGTTGCCGCCGATCGTCACCGACCCGCCGTCGACGTCGACCAGGCCGGCTATCGACTTCAGCGTCGTCGTCTTCCCCGCCCCACTGGGGCCGAGGATGACGAAGAACTCGCCGTCTGCGATGTCGACCGAGAGGTCGCGCACCGCCTCCGTCCTTCCGTAGGACTTGGACAAACCGTTGAGCGATACGGTGGCCATCAGGCTTTCACCGCCCCAAAGGACAGGCCCCGCACCAGATATCTCTGGATGGTGAGCGCAAGTATGAGTGGTGGCAGGGCGGCGATGATGGCTGCCGCCGCGGTGAGGTTGTAGTACGCCTGTCCGCCGCCGCCGAGGAACTTGGTGATGGCGACGGTCACGGTGCCCGCGTTGCTGTCGGCCAGGATCAGCGGGAAGACGTAGTTGTTCCAGGCGAAGATGAAGGCGAGCAGGGCAGCAGCCGCAATACCCGGACGCACGATCGGCAGCGCCACCATGACGAATGCCCTGGTGCGGCTGTAGCCGTCGAGCAGTGCCGCCTGCTCCAAGTCCTCCGGCAGGTCCTCGAAGTAGGACCGCAGGATCCACACCACCAGCGGCATGGTGACCAGCTGCAGCACCCAGATCATTCCGACCTTGGTGTCGAAGAGTCCGATCTGGTTGTAGATCACGAACAGCGGGACGATGACCATGAGCTCTGGCGCGAACCGGAACGACAGCATCTGGAACATCAGGTCGTTGCTGCCCTTGTACTTCCAGCGGCCCGCCGCGTACGCCGCAGGGATGCCGATGACCAGCGAGACGATGACGGCACCGCCGCAGTTGATCAAGCTGGTCAGCATCGCCGACTTGAAGTCGACGCTGGTCATCTGGGTTCCCTTGTCCGACAACACGGTGGCGAAGTTCGACCAGCTCGGGCTGAACTGGAAGTACGTGGTGGTCTGCTCCTCGGCGTTCTTCAACGCCAGGATGACCATCCACACGATGGGGAACAACGAGAACACGAACCAGCCGACCACTGCGACGTCGGCGACCACCGACCCGACACCGAGGCGCTTCTGCCCGGGCAGCAGTTCGGTTCGGGTGGGCTTGAACTTCGTGAGTGTCTTGGGTGCCATGAGCTAGGACTCCGCTCCCGCAGCACGACGCTGCGCCTTGCCGAGCACGCTTACGAGGTAGCGCGCGGTGATGAACACGATGATCCAGAGCAGCAGCATGTAGGTGCTGCCGCGGGAGTAGTCGAGGTTGATGATCGAGTCCTCGAACGCGCCGATCTGCAGGGTCCGGGTGGCCACGCCGGGACCGCCGGCGGTCAGCACGTAGATGTGGTCGAACACCTTGAGGTTGTCCATGAACCGGAAGATGACGGCGACCAGGATGTACGGCCACAGCATCGGGAGCATCAGCTTGCGGAACATGAAGAACCAACTGGCTCCGTCGACCTCGGACGCCTCGAACGGCTCCTTCGGCAGGGACCGGATGCCGGCCAGCACCAGAATCGCCACGAACGGCGTGAAGATCCACAAGTCGACCAGTATCACCGAGAACAGGGCGTTGCCGCTGGACAACCAGTCGAAGGTGTTGCCAAGTCCCAGAACGTGGTTCAGGACGCCGAACTGCGGGTTGAACATCAGCTTCCAAATCACGCCCGCGATCACGGGGGCGATCATCAAGGGCAGGATCAACACCTTCTCGAAGATCTTGCCGATGATGCTCGAGCGGTTCAGCAGCAGCGCCAGGCCCACTCCGAGCACGGTCTCGACCAAGGTGGCGAGGACGGCGAAGATGGCCGTCGTGCGCACGCTGTACCAGAACACCTGGTCACCGAGAACGGATTTGAAGTTGTCGAACCACACGAAGTGCGGGTTCGGGTTGACCGCCGCGTAGTTGAGGAAGGCGTAGTAGGCGCCCACGAAGAAGGGGTAGAGGATTCCGACGACGATCACGAGCGCGGGAATCGACAGGAGGTAGGGACGGAGCTTGCGGCGCCAGGTCGGCACCTCGGGCACGTTGCGCCGCTGCGCGGCGGCAGGCTGTTCCGGCGAAGTCGCCGGCGCCTTGGGGGTTTGCGTGGTCATGACTGCCAGAACTCCTAGAGGTTGACCTTGGAGGTGTTGGTCTTGGCGAGGCTGCGTAGGCGCGACGCGGCGTCGTCACCGCCGTAGATGTCCTGCAGGGCTACGGCCCAGTTCTGCGTGGTGTCGAAGAACTTCTTCTGCGGGGTGAACTGAATCTTCGACTGACCGATCACGGTCTCGAAGGCCTCCAGGTAACCGAACTGGTCGGCGGCGACCCGCTTGAACGTGGTGTCGAACACCGACTTTCGCACCGGGTCGGCGTACGTGCCGCCTTCGACGGCCTTGTTCATCGCCTCCTTGCCGGTGGCCCACTGGATGAACAGCCAGGCGGGCAGCTTGTTTCGGGAGTTGGCGCTCATCGCCCAACTCCACGTCCACAGGTTGGTCTTGTAGTTGCCGTCCGCTCCGGCGGGCCCGGCATACCAGGCGATGTTGCCCGCTTCCTTGCTCGCCCCCGGCTTGTTCTTCGGGTAGGTGGCACTGTCGGCGTCGAACACCATCATCGCCTTGCCGTCGCCGAGATCGCCGGTGGCGTTGGGGTAGTCGTAGGTCGTCCACGACGTCGGCCCGGCCTGGTGCTGCATGTCGATCCACTTCTTGGTGAAGTCGATCGCCTTGTCACTGTCCATCTCGGCGATGAGTTCCGAACCGTTGAACGTGTAGTCGACCGCACCTTCGCGGCTGTACTGCGTCATGAAGCCGGGGTGGATCGTGGCCCAGGACTTCGAGCCGCGGGTGGAGATTCCGTAGCGGTTCTCCGAGCGATCGGTCAGGTCTACGGCGAGCTGGATGAAGTCGTCGAGGTTGTCGGGCAGCTTGGTGATGCCCTTCTCGTCGAAGATGCGCTTGTTGTAGGCGACGACGTTGTTCTCGAACCCCCACGGGATGGCCCACTGACCGCCGGTCCCCAACGGGTTGCCGTTGACGAAGTCCCATCGGGTGGAGGTTCGCAGACCCTCGAAGATGTCCTCGAAGTCGTACTCGGCACTGGTGGCCGAGCTGTTCTGCAGCCACGGGTTGAGGTCTTCGATCCAGCCAGGGGGGCCGTACTGCCAGATGAAGTAGGCGCCGAGCATGAACGCGTCGTGCTTACCCGAGCCGCCGGCCAGTTCGGTGTTCAGCTTGGTGAAGTAGTCGGCCTCTGGCACCAGGTCGACGTTCACCGTGATCCCGGTGAGCTCGCTGAACTCCGCGAGCAGCGGTTGATACGACAGCTGATACGGGTGCGGCGTCTGAAGGATGTTCAGCGTCTGCCCGGACGCCTTCTTCCAGTCGAAGCCACCGGTCACCGCCGACGCCCCGTTGGGGGCGCTGGCCTTGCCGCCGACGCCGCAGGCGCTCAGCACGGGCAGGCTGGCCGCGGCGGCTCCGGCAACGCCCAACGCCGCCAACATGTTTCGTCGCGACATCTGGGGGCCACCCGGGCCGGCCCGGAAAATGCCTGCGCTGCGATCTCGACTCATCTTCGTGTCCTTCGTGGGATCCTGCGGGGGATGTCGGACTACGCCGGGATCAGGGAGACCTTGACCGACTCCTTGCCGCTGCCGACGAGGTCCAAGCCCTTCTGGAATTCGCTCAGCGGAAGTTGGTGGGTGCAGATTTCGTCGAGGGGCAGCACGCCGGACTCGATCATCTTGATGGCGGCCGGCCAGCAGTACGGCCCGAGGTGGGCGCCGAGGACGTCGAGTTCCTTGTCGTCGCTGATGATGCTCCAGTCGACCGTGACGTCGCTGCCGAAGACGCCGTACTCGACGTAGCGGCCCAGCTTGCGCAGCGCGTTGAGCCCCTGCGGCACGGCGGACGGGTGCCCGGTGCCCTCGATGTACACGTCGGCCCCGTAGCCGTCGGTGAGATCCTTGACGATCTTCTCGACGTCTTCCTCGGCGATGTTGATCGTGATGTCGGCACCGCACTTCTTGGCGAGCGCGAGCTTCTCGGGCGCCATGTCCAGCGCGATGACGTGCATCGGGTTCTTGGCCCTCGCCCCGGCGATCATGCCGAGTCCGATGGGTCCGCAACCGGCCACCACGACGGTGTCCTCGAAGGTGATCTGCGCGCGTTCGACGGCGTGCAGCGAGCAGGACAGCGGCTCGACGAAGGCGGCGTGTGCGGGCGGGATGTCGCCGGAGATCTTGTGCACCAACGCTTCCACCGGGTAGGTCATATACCCGGCCATCGCGCCGGGGGTGCGGCGCTTGAAACCGTAGAGGTCGTGGGGTTGGCACATGTGGTACTGGCCGCGCTTGCAGAAGCGGCACTCCCAGCACGGCACGATCTGCTCGGAGGTCACCCGGTCGCCGACGGCGATGCCCCACCGGCTTGCCGCTGCGTCGTCGAGTTCGACGACGCGGCCGACGAATTCGTGGCCGGGGATGACCATCGTCTCGGTCCAGGCGGGGCGGTTCTCGTCGCCCCAGAACTTGGCGGCGCCGTGGTAGCACTTCAGGTCGCTGGCGCAGATGCCGACGGCCTCGACACGGACGAGCGCTTCGCCTGGCTTGCGCTCCGGAACCGCGACCTCCTCGAGTCGGTAGTCGTTCGGTCCGTGACAGACGACGGCCTGCATCTTCTCGGGGATTTGTTCGGGCATGTCAAAGGCTCCTTCGGCTGTGGCTGAGGTCACATTATCGAGAGCGTGCACATTTGTCCAGAACGAATGTTCAGCAAGATTCCCTTCAGAACATATGTGCAGGGTTGCGAGAGCGGTGCCATACTTCCTGCATGCCCAGGTCGGCTCAGCCCATGCCGGCGAACCAATCGGTCGACGCCAGCCCGCAGGACGGCGAGGCCAGTCACTTCGCGGCCTCGCTTCTCTACGCGGCCGCCCGGCTGTACTACGAGGACGACGCCACCCAGGCCGAGGTGGCCGAACAACTCGGCACTAGCCGCGCCACCGTCAGCAGGTTGCTGTCCGAAGCCAAGCGACAGGGCATCGTCCGCATCGAGGTGGTGCCGCCCGCCGAGGCGCGCACGGGCGACCTGGCCGATCGGCTGGCCCGCGCGCTCAACATCACGTCGGTCTACCTCAGCGCGCAGCTCCCGACCCCCACCTCCGGTCGCTCCGTCGTCGACGTCATGGGGCGGGTACTCGCACCGGCGGTGGCGAGGGCGCTCGGCGAGGCAGGGCTCCTACCGGGCGACGTGCTCCTGGTGTCGTCGGGGCGCACGGTGTACGAGGTCGCCCAGTGCGAGCTGACCCCGTTGCCCGGCGTCGTGGTCGCTCCGACCGTCGGCGGCAATGATCAGCCCGAGGAGTGGTATCAGACCAACGAGATCACCCGCCTGGTCGCCAACCGCATCGGCGGCCGGGCGAACTACCTCTTCGCCCCCGGCCTGCCCGGCGTCGAGCTGTACCAGTCGCTGCTGAACGATCCGAGTATTCAACGGGTGCTGCATCTTTGGCCTCACGCCCGGTGTGCGCTGATGGGCATCGGCGCACCACCGCTGACGCGCTCGGACATCCCCCGATTCGTCCCGACGGGTTCGACGTCGCTGCGCTCCGCCGTCGGCGACGTCTGCTCGCGTTTCTACGACCGGGACGGTCGGCCGGTCGAGTTCGAGGACGGCGACCGCTTGATCGCCGTGGAACTCGAAGTGCTGCGCCACATTCCGGCGACCATCGCCGTGGCCATCGGCAAGGAGAAGGTCGACTCCATCATCGCCGGCGCTCGCGGCGGCTACTTCAACCGCCTGGTCACCGACCCCGGAACGGCCAACGACATCCTGACCAGTCCCACGCTCGCCGACTGATTGTCGGCTACAGCACGGCGTCGGCGAGCCGGTCGACCTGATCCAGCGAGGCCACACTCGGATGGAACAACAACTGGTCGAAGCCCATGTCGCGATACCGCTGCACGGTGCCGTGGGCATCCGCGGGCGTGTCCACCATGTCCGCGACGTTGAGCGCCGCGTAATCCGGCTTGTTTCCGTAGTACGCGCCCAGGTTTCGCCGACCGTCGGCCACGACGGAACCGTCACCGAGCGCGAAGTTCACCGACGTCTGCATCAGAGGGCGGCCCGCGCGGCCCGCCTCGTGCCAACGAGTGCGAAGCTGCTCGGCGAAGGACGCCTGGGTCTCGTAGTCACGCACCGCGCCACCGGCCCAGCCGTCACCGAGCGTGGCCACCCTCCGCAACGTCGGCTTCCCCTTCCCGCCGAACAGCACGGGGATGGTCACCGGAGCCGGGCACAGCGCCGCCCCACCGTCGAACGGCGCACCCGACCAGACCTCCCGCCAGACGGTCACGGCGTCGTCGAGAATCGCTCCGCGAGAATCGAACTCGACCCCCGCGCCGCGGTAGTCGTCGGGTCGCGCACCGACTCCGACCCCGAGAACGAGCCGGCCGCCGGAGGCGTCCGACAGGGTCGCCAACTGCTTGGCGAGAAGGACCGGCGGGTAGAGCGGGGCCAGCAGAATGTTGGTCACCAGGCCGACTGTCGAGGTGGCACCTGCGGCCAGCGCCAGCGTGGTGACCGAGTCGAGGCTCGGGTAGATCAAACGGTCGATCGTCGTCACGGCGTCGAATCCGCGCTGCTCGGCCCGGCGCGCGCACTCGACGACCAGCGTGCCGTCGACTCCGGCGACGTGGTTGGGCAATCCGATTCCAATCTTCATTGGGTTCCCTTCGATTCCTCGCAATTGACTGCTGCATAGACCTTTTGGTAGTCACCACGGCGTTCGGCGAACCGCAGCGGCGTAGCTGCGTCGACGACGACCTCATCGGCCTCGGGACGCGAGGCCAGCAGCGAAACGACGTCGCGGACGAACCCCTCGACCCCCACCCCGTAGTCGTCGTCCGCGGTCCCGTCGGTGTAGACCCGGGGAGGAGGAATCTCGATCACCCGAATCGGGCTGTCCCGCAATTGGAATCGCAGGGATTCTGTGTAGGAGTGCATCGCCGCCTTGGTGGCACAGTAGGTGGGGAGGCCAGCCTTCGGTACGAAGGCAAGGGACGAGGTGACGTTCACGATCAACGCGGACGGCCTGCGCCTCAGCGCGGGCAGCAGATGCGCGGTCAGCAGAAGCGGGCCGAGCAGGTTCGTCGAGATCACGTCGCCGATGACATCGGGATCCGGGGCCCGCAGATCTTCGGTACGCATGATTCCCGCGTTGTTGATCAACACGTTCAACCGCGGATGTCGCCGCACGACCTCCTCGGCGAAGTCGCGAACGGCACCCGCGTCGCTCTGATCCACCGGAAGGCACGCGATACCTGGGTGCCGACGGGCAACGGATTCCAGTGCGTCCTGGCGGCGACCCGCGATGACGACCTGGTTGCCTGCCCGATGCAGGGCGACGGCGAGACCTTCACCGATACCGCTGCCGCCGCCGGTGATGAGGATCGTGTTGTTCGTTAGACGCATGCTCTCGAGAATGGCCGGGTGGGGTGACGATCAGCGACTGATAGCCGGAGAATGGCCGACAATCTTCACGATGGCGCAGCGCCCGTAGTGTTATCCGCATGATCGACGTGCTTGACGGCCAAATCATTCACGCCCTGCAATTGTCACCAAGGGCCTCGTTCCGTCTCGTCGCCGACACGGTCGACGCACCCGAACAGACGGTCGCCCGCCGCTACCACCGGCTACGGCGCGACGGGGCGTTGCGGGTCGTCGGCCTGCTGAACCCGAGGGTGCACGGTGAGGCCCAGTGGGTGGTCCGTGTCCACGCCAAGCCCGATGACATCCCCCGCCTCGCCGAGGCGCTGGTACGGCGGCCAGAAGTGACTCACGCCAACATCCTTTCGGGCTGGAGCGAACTGGTCTTCGTCGTGCGTGCACCGCTGACCGAGGGCCCCGAGGGACTACTCGGGCGATTGCCGCGCACCACGTCGGTGATCGACCTCGACATCGACCTGATCCTCCACACGTTCGGTGAGGCGGGCACCGAACCGTGGACCGCATACGGCCACACCCTGGACGCCGACCAGGTTCATCACATCCTGCAGCGATCCACCCCGCCGTCGCCCACCGTTCGACCCGCCGCGCCGACAGCCGAGGATCAGCCGCTCTTCGACGCGCTGGCCGCAGACGGCCGCGCACCCCACTCGCGCCTGGCCCAGGAGACCGGCTGGTCCACGCCTCGCGTCGCACGCCGCCTCGCCGCACTCGAGGCCGCGGGCACGCTGACCTACGACCTCGACGTCCTGCCCCAACGCCTCGGCTTCGAGCTCAACGCGATGATCTGGCTGACGACGACGCCGCAACACCTCGACAGCGTCGGGCAGCAGATCGCGGCACACGCCGAGATCGCGTCCGTGGCCGCCATCAGCGGTCGAAACAACCTCATGGCCATCGCCATTTGCCGCGACGTCCAACATCTCTACGGCTATCTGTCCGGTGAGTTCGCCGCCGTGGAGCACGTGGGCGGCTACGACGTGAGCATTCGCGCCCAACGTCTCAAGCAGACGGCGTCCTTGATCTCGCGCGGGCGGCTGATGAACGCGTACGCGTGACCGACGTTGTCCACCAACGCCATTGGCACGTGACCCGTCAGTCGTCCGACGGTGGTGGTTGCGGTTCGAACGGTGTGCACCACCACCATTCAGCCCGTTCCCCCAACGGGCCGCGACATGGCTTCACCGATGGCCGGGGTTGAGTCGGTGGCCGGGCCAGTGATCCCGGGTGGAGGGTCTTGCCGTCGGCGTCGGTCACGACCAGGTTCCCGGCCGGCCCGGTGACGGTAATGCCGCCACTGTGATGCAACCGGTGATGGAACGGACACAGCAGGACCAGGTTGTCGAGCTCAGTCGCGCCGCCGTCCTCCCAATGCCGGAGGTGATGGGCGTGCAATCCGCGGGTCGCCCCGCACCCGGGGACCACACAGCAGCGGTCCCGATGCTCGAGCGCGCGGCGCAGCCGGCGGCTGATCTGGCGGGTCGCCCGCCCGGACCCGATCACTTGACCGTGGCGTTCCAACCAGACCTCGCAGTCCGCCTCACACATCAAATACCGGCGGTCCTCCTCGGACAGGAACGACCCCAGATGCAGAGCAGCGTTGCGGCTTTCGACGTCCAGATGCACCACCACGGTGGTGTGCTGCCCATGCGGCCGACGTGCCACATCGGCGTCCCACCCGGCCTCCACCAGACTCATCAACGCATCCGCGGCGTTCGGGAACGGCGTCACCTGCACCGACGGACCCTCGGGGTTCTCGCCATGCCGGGCCCCGCCGAACACCTCGCCAGCTTCGATATCGGTAGCGATATCAGCATCGCCGGCGTGGTCGCGCTTCCACTCCGCGACCAAGGCGTCGCGATGCGAATCCATGGCGGTGTCGAACTTCGCGGCCTCGAGCTTCGGCAGCGTGATCCGATACGTCGTGTGGGTCTCCCCGACGGTCTTGCGGACCGACCGCTCCGGCTCAGGCTTGCGGTCCGGTTTGGGCCGCGGCTCCAACTTGATCGCCATCCGCAGCTGCGTCACCGTCGCCACCGACGCCAACTGCGCGTAATGCTCGTCGGACCCCGCCCCGGCCCGCTCGGCAATCACAGCGACCTGATCCAACGACAACTGGCCGTCGCGCATCATCGCCGCACAACGCGGAAACTCCTCCAACCGCCGCGCGGCAGTCACGATCGTCTCCGCGTTGTGCGGGGACACACCCAACTTCCAGGCCACCAACGCCGGGACCGACCGGCAGCCGGTCGCACCCCAGATCCCGTCACCCTCGATCTCCGCGGCGATCTCCACCAACCGACTGTCGATCGCATTGCGCTGCCCAGCGAGTTCTTCCATCTCGGAGAACAACACGTCCAAGCGCTCCTTCGAGCTCAAAGACGCTGTCGCCGTGGACATACCACCATCATAGAAGCGGGGTCCGACATCAACTCCCGAGCTCGCCAAGCGCGTGCATCAGATCCTTGGTGGCCGGATACAGCCCGCGCCACGTGCCGTACAGCTCGTCATACAGCCCGCGATTGGCCGGGTTCGGGGTGATTTCGTGGGTGATCTTGGCCCAATCCGTCTCCGGTGCAACCAGTTCCACGCCGATCGCTGCCATGAGGGCGTCGCCGTAGCTGGCGCCGATCCCCTGCTCGGCAACCAGTTGCGGACGGCCGGTGATGTCGCTGACCGCCTGCGCCCAGATCGGGCTGCGCAGGCCGCCTCCGACGGCCACGGTGCGGCGTCCGGTGTGCGCGTCGTCGAACATCTCCAGAATCTGCCTGACCCCGAAGCCAATTCCCTCGTAGGCCGCCCGAAACAGATGCCCGCGGCCGTGGCGCAGCGTCAGACCGGCGAACAGTCCCCGCGCGATTGGGTCGAACACCGGGGTCCGCTCCCCCGCCAAGTACGGCAGTGCCATCAGGCCCTCACAGCCCGCGGGAACCGCCGCCGCCTCGGCCGTCAGTTCGTCCAACGGCGCACCGCCGGTGACGGACTGCAGCCAGCCGATCATGGTGCCCGCCGTCGACGTTCCCGCCGCCAACGCCAACGATCCACGGTCGATGCCCGCGGTCGTCCACAGCGCGGGATCACTGTGGTACTCGTCGATGATCTGCACCAGAAACATCGTCGAGCCGTACATCAGCATCTGGTCGCCGGTGTTGCGGACACCGACCGAGAACGCCTCGGCGTAGGCGTCCACGGTGCCGGCCACCACCGGTGTGCCCCGTGGGACGCCGGTGGCGGCCGCGGCGTCGCCCTGCACGCGTCCGACCACCTCGTGGGGCCACACCAAGCGGGGCAGCGGCAGGTGCCCGCAGATCCGGGTGGCCCATTCGACGTTCCACTCGAAGGCACTGGTCGCGTAGAGCGGATCGCACTGACTGGCCGTGTGATGGTCTATCGCATATTCACCGGTGAGCTTGGCCGCGATGTAGGAATTCGACCCGTACCACCCCGTCGCCCGGCCGAATACCTCCGGCTCGTGGCGTCGCACCCATTCCAGCTTGGGCCCCACCGCCTGACTCGACAGCAGCGTTCCCGCCCGTTGCAGAATCTCGTCGGCACCGAATTCCTCGGTCAGAGCCTGGATTTCGGCGGTCGCCCGGGTGTCGATTCCGTAGAGGATGGCCGGCCGGAGCGGGTTCAGATCGTCGTCGCAGAGCACGAGGCACGGGCCAACTCCGCTGACGCACATGGCGGCCAGGCTCGACCCCGAGGGCATCTCGCGCACCAGCCGGTTGCTGATCTCGCAGACCTCGCGCCACCACGTCGCCTCGGCGTCGACTTCGGCCCATCCCGGCCGGGGCAGGCTCATCGAATGGGTGATCGTGGCCGAGGCCAGCACGACCCCCGCGGTGTCCACCAGGACGCCCTTCGTGCTTCCGGTGCCCATGTCGATTCCGAGAAGCAGGTCCACGGCGCAACCCTACGTCTGCGCCCGAATGGTCAGGGCAGTGCGCGGGGCACCCGCCGGTCCTTCAACCGTTCGAGCTCCTCGGGCTCGACGTAGACGAGCATGGGCTGGCCCGGTACGCACAGCATGTTGACCACGAAGCGCAGCGGTCCATCGGTGCGGTTGTTGGCGTCCGAATAGTGGATGACGTCACCACCCGGCTCCCAAAAGGCCTCGCCCGCCTTGATCACTCGCGGCGCCTCACCCTCGAGCTCGAACAGCATCTCGCCTTCGAGGACGTATCCGAAGGCGGGACCACCGGGGTGACGGTGAGGTCGGGCCCCGGGGCTGCCGGCCGGCCATTCGATGATCACGGTCATCACGTCGGCGTTCTGCGGGATGAACGGCGGTGTGACGCTTTGGATCACGGTAAGGGGACTCGTGGTCCCGTCGGACGTCGTCATGTCGTGCATGGTGGTCTCCTTCGGAGGGTCAGACGGCTGCGCCGCCGCCGTCGGCGTGCAGGGTGGAACCGGTGACGAAACTCGACCTCGGCGATGCGAGGAACAACACCGCCTCGGCAATCTCGCGCGGGTCGGCGGTCCGGCCCAGCGGCAGGGCGCGGCCGAGTTGTTCGTTGGTCTCGCCCCATTCGGCGACGACGCCCTCGGTGGCCGTCGGCCCTGGTGCGACGCTGTTGACCCGGACGTGACGAGACCCGAACTCCGCGGCCCACGTTCGGGTCAGCGATTCGAGGGCCGCCTTCGAGGCGCTGTAGGTCGAGGCCCCGGCCACCCCCTTGAAGGCGACCATGGAGGTGACGTTGACGATGCTGCCGCTGCCGCGGGCCAGCATGCCCGGCGCCACGGCGGCGACCAGGAAGTACGCCCCACGGACGTTGGTGTCGAACGTCCGCTCGAAGGAAGCCGGGTCCTGGTCTACGGTCGACGCGCCGGGAAAGCTCGCGGCGTTGTTCACCAGGACGTCGACGTCACCGCATTGCCGGGCCAGCGATGCCACCGAGTCCAGGTCGGAAAGGTCGGCGGCGACGAACCGGACACCGAGGCCGATGGCGGCGAGTGCCTTCTCTCCGCGCTCGACGTCGCGGCCGGTGATCGTCACCGCGGCGCCCGCCTCGGCGAGCAGCCGGGCCGACTCCAACCCGATGCCGGCGGTGCCGCCGGTGACCAGCGCCGTCCGGCCGCTGAGCTCCCCCTGGCTCATCGGGAGGCAAGCCAGTCGGCGAAGTGGGTTGGAGCCAGGGTCGCACCCGATCCGGTGACCAGACTGTCCTGCTCGACGTGGGTGCCGAAGTAGGTGGCCGAGGGGTCGACGACGACGGGGGTGTCGGCGCCTTGGTTCGCGAGGACCGCCCGCGCCATGTCGGCGAACGACAGCTTCTCGGGTCCTCCGACGTCGACGATCCCGTCGACTGGCGTGGCAACCGCGGCCTTGGCGACGGCGTCCGAGACGTCGGCGGCCGCGATCGGCTGAATGAGTGCGTCCGGCGCGCGCACCTCGCCGTCGACGACCAGGGATCCGGTGATGGCTTCGGCGAACTCCTGGAACTGGGTGGCCCGCACGATCGTGTAGGGCAGACCCGATGCGGTGATCGTCTTCTCCTGCACCACCTTCGCGCGCATGTATCCGCTGTCGGGCAATCCGTCCACGCCGACGATCGACAGTGCGACGTAGTGCCCGACGCCGGTCTCCTTCGCCGCGGCGACCAGGTTGGCCGACGAGGCGGTGAAGAACTTCAGCACCGGATCGTCGTCGAACGACGGCGAGTTCACCACGTCGACCAACACCTGGGCGCCGGTGAGCGCCTCGACCAGTCCGGCGCCGGTGAGTACGTCGGCGCCAGTCTCCCGGGATGCCGGGACGACGTCATGCCCCTGCTCGCGCAGCAGCTCGACGACCTTCGAACCGACCTGGCCGGTGGCCCCGATGACTGTGACCCTCATTGCCGAACCCCTCTCTCGATGTGATGAGTCGACTCTCGCACCGGCCGACGCCACTCGAGCCCTGGAAAGTCCGTAGTCCTGGGAACGCACGGGTCCCGACAACGCAAAACCCCGGTGCACCAGGTGCACCGGGGTTTGCGTAGAGCGTTGGGAACTTAGCCCTTGCGAGCCTTGACCGCGTCGGTCAGCTGCGGGGAGACCTTGAACAGGTCGCCCACGATGCCGTAGTCGGCGATCTCGAAGATCGGAGCTTCCTCGTCCTTGTTCACGGCGACGATGGTCTTCGACGTCTGCATGCCCGCGCGGTGCTGGATGGCACCCGAGATGCCGAGGGCCAGGTACAGCTGCGGCGAGACCGTCTTGCCGGTCTGGCCGATCTGGAACTGACCTTCGTAGAAGCCGGAGTCCACCGCGGCGCGGGAGGCACCGACGGCGCCACCGAACGCGTCGGCGAGTTCCTCGACGACGTTGAAGTTCTCCTTGCTGCCGACGCCACGGCCGCCTGCGACGACGATCTTGGCTTCGCTCAACTCGGGACGCGCACTCTTCTGCGCCGGCTGACGCGAGGTGATCTTCGTGGCGTTCTCCGCAGGTGCGGGCACCTCGACGGTGACCACTTCACCTGCACCGGCGACGGGCTCGGACTCGACGGCACCCGGACGCAGCGCGAGGACGGGTCCGTCGCCTTCGGCCTTCGCGTCGGTGGTGTACGCACCGCCGAAGATGGAGTGGACCCCGATGGGGCCTTCCTTGATGCCGATCAGGTCCATGAGCACGCCCGAGCCGGTCTCGGCCGCGACGCGTCCGGCGACCTCCTTGCCCTCGGCACTGGCGACCACGACGACCGCCACCGGCGACGCCGACTCGACGAGCGAGTTGAGGACGTCGACCTTGGGGGTGACGAGGTACTGCTCGACGACGTCGGACTCGGCGACGTAGATCTTCGCCGCGCCGAGCGCCTTGAGCGCATCGGTCAGCTTGTCCGCCGTTCCCGGCGCACCGATGACGACGGCAGAGGGCTCACCCAGCGCACGGGCCGCGGTGATGAGCTCTCCGGTGACGTTCTTCAGATTTCCTTCAGCGTGCTCGACGAGCACGAGTACTTCAGCCATTGGTTCTCGATCGCTCTCTAGGAAGTGTGGGTCTGGGACGGGTCGACGGAGCTCAGAGGAGCTTCTGGGCGACCAGGTAGTCGGCGATCTGCTTGCCGCCCTCGCCCTCGTCGGTGACCTTCTCGCCTGCGGTCTTCGGCGGCTTCGGGGTGGCCGACACCACGGTCGACCCGGCGTACTGTCCACCGACCTCGTCGGCTTCGACGCCGATGCCAGCCAGCGACAGGTTCTCGACGGGCTTCTTCTTGGCCGCCATGATGCCCTTGAACGAGGGGAAGCGGGCGTCGTCGACGATCTTCTCGTTGATGCTGACGATCGCGGGAAGCGTCGCCTCGAGACCGAAGATGCCGTCGTCGGTCTCACGCTCGCCGGTGACCTTGCCGTCGGCGATGTCGATGCTGCGCATCGACGTCAGCTGCGGCAGACCAAGGAACTGGGCGAGGATCGCAGGAACGGCGCCACCGACGCCGTCGCTGGTTTCGTTGCCGGCGATGACAACGCCGATGTCCTCGATCTGGCCGAGCGACCGCGCCAGCGCCCACGACGTCTGGACGATGTCGGAGCCGTGCAGCCCGTCGTCGACGAGGTGGTAGGCCGAGTCGGCACCCATGGACAGTGCCCGGCGGATCGCCGTCTCGGCGCTGGCCGGGCCCGCGGTCAGCACGACCACCTTGTAGTCGGCGTCCGCGTGCTTCTCCTTGAGCTGCAGCGCGACCTCGACGGCCTTCTCGTTGATCTCGTCCAGCACCGGATCGCTGCCGGCCCGGTCAAGGGTCCAGTCACCGTCGGTGAGATGCCGATCCTCGTAATCAGGAACCTGTTTAATCAGGACCACGATGTTCGTCATGAGTGTGGTTCGTCCTCCTCGATGAGGCCTCAGCCGGCCTGCCCATATCACGATTGATACAACAGCCATCAGGTTACTAGTCAGTAACTTGGGGCGGTATGCACCCTCACCTTAACTGGTGTTGTCTAACCTTCTGCCCCCTCCCACCGGCTTATGAACCTTGCGAACAAGTGACAATGGCCATAGCTGGGTTAGCCTGCGTTGGCAATGAGCACATTTACCCAGCCCGAACCATCCGATTCCGCGCTACCGAACGTGGACTCGCTTCCTCTGACCGGGGAGCGCACCATCCCCGGGTTGGCCGAGGAGAATTACTGGTTCCGCCGGCACGAAGTGGTGTACCAACGGCTGCTGGATCGCTGCGTCGACCGCGTCGTACTCGAGGCCGGCTCCGGTGAGGGCTACGGCGCCGACCTGATCGCCATCGTGGCCACCCATGTCATCGGTCTCGACTACGACGACTCCGCCGTGGCGCACGTCCGCGCGCGCTACCCCCGCGTCGACATGCGCCAGGGAAACCTGGCCGAATTGCCGCTCGAGGACGGCTCCGTCGACGTCGTGGTGAACTTCCAAGTCATCGAACACCTTTGGGACCAGGGCCAGTTCGTCGACGAGTGCGCTCGCGTGCTGCGTCCGTCGGGGATGCTGCTGATGTCGACGCCCAACCGGATCACGTTCTCCCCCGGCCGCGACACCCCGATCAACCCGTTCCACACCCGCGAACTGAACGCCGCGGAGCTCACCGAACTGTTGACCGCGTCCGGCTTCCGCGTCGAGGCGATGCTCGGCGTCTTCCACGGCGCCCGTCTCGTCGAGCTCGACGCCCGGCACGGCGGCTCGATCATCGACGCGCAGATCGCCAGGGCCGTCGCCAACGCACCGTGGCCGGCCGACCTGCTGGCCGACGTCGCGGCGGTCCGCAGCGACGACTTCGACCTGCTCGACGCCAACGAGCGCGCGATCGACGAGAGCCTGGATCTGGTGGCCATCGCGGTGCGACCGTGAGCGCAGAGCCCCTTCCCGGGTCGCTTCGCTCCTGCCCTCCGGAGCCCGTCCCGGGCATGTTCACGCTCGTCCTCCACACTCACCTGCCCTGGCTGGCACACCACGGTCGGTGGCCGGTCGGCGAGGAATGGCTCTACCAGTCTTGGGCCACCGCCTATCTGCCGCTGATGGGCCTGCTGCGCCGACTGTCCGACGAAGGACGCAGCCACCTGCTCACCCTCGGCATGACGCCCGTGGTCACCGCGCAGCTGGACGACCCCTACTCGCTGGTCGGCATGCAGAGTTGGTTGGCGAACTGGCAGCTCCGCGGCCAAGAGGCAGCGGTTCGACGCAGCGGAAGCGGAAGCGGAAGCGGATACGCGGCACCGGACGCGTTACGTGCCTTCGGCATTCGTGAATACGAGGAAGCCGGCCGGGCGCTCGAAGACTTCTCGGCAAACTGGCGACACGGCGGCAGCCCGTTGCTGCGCCAACTCGTCGACGCCGACGCCGTCGAGCTGCTCGGCGGGCCGTTGGCCCATCCGTTCCAACCGCTGCTGCACCCGCGGTTGCGCGAATTCGCCCTTCGCGAGGGTCTTGCCGACGCCGGACAACGCTTCGCCCATGTCCCCCAGGGCATCTGGGCACCCGAGTGTGCGTATGCACCAGGGCTCGAGCACGAGTACGCCGCCGCCGGGGTGACCCACTTCATGGTCGACGGTCCAACGCTGCACGGCGACACCGCGCTTGGCCGGCCGGTCACCGACTCGGGTGTCGTCGCGTTCGGACGCGACCTCAAGGTGAGCTACCGGGTGTGGTCACCGAAGTCGGGCTATCCGGGCCACGCCGCATACCGCGACTTCCACACCTACGACCACCTCACCGGTCTCAAGCCGGCCCGGGTCACCGGGCGCGCGGTGCCGTCCGACGACAAGGCCGCCTACGAGCCCGAGCGTGCCGATAACGCCGTCGACGTCCACGTCGCCGACTTCGTCGACGCGGTCCGCCGCAGGCTGACCTCGGAATCGGAGCGCATCGGGAGACCGGCCCACGTCGTCGCGGCGTTCGACACCGAACTCTTCGGGCACTGGTGGCACGAGGGCCCGGTGTGGCTCGAGCGGGTGCTGCGGGCCCTGCCAGAGGCCGGGATCCGCGTCGGCACGCTGTCCGACGCCATCGCCGACGGCTTCGTCGGCGAGTCCGTCGAATTGCCGCCCAGCTCTTGGGGTTCCGGCAAGAATTGGCAGGTGTGGAATGGCGAGCAGGTGTCGGACCTGGTTCGGCTCAACGCCGAAGTCGTCGACACCGCCCTTGCGACGGTGGACAAGGCGCTGACCCAGCACGCGGTCGTCGGGGCGCCGACTCCGCGCGACGTCGTCGCCGACCAGATCCTGCGCGAGGCGTTGCTCACGGTGTCCAGCGACTGGCCGTTCATGGTCAGCAAGGACACCGCCGCCGAGTACGCCCGCTACCGTGCGCATCTTCACGCCCACGCCACCCGCGAGATCGCCGACGCACTGGCGGCGGGCCGCCGCGAGCACGCCGAACGCCTTGCGGGCAACTGGAATCGGGCCGACGGATTGTTCGGTGCCCTCGACGCCAGACGACTCCCCCGATGACCGCCCGCTTCCTTCTCCCGCGCCTTCCGCGAGCGTGCGTGTCTGCGGCCGACACGCCGTCCAGGAATCCCACTTTGCTCACGCTCGCGCGGTGGGTGGGGCCGTCGTGAAGGTCCTTCTCATCTCGTGGGAGTACCCCCCGGTGGTCATCGGCGGTCTCGGCCGCCACGTCCACCACCTCGCTACCGCGTTGGCAGAGGCTGGCCACGAGGTCGTCGTCCTCAGCAGGCGGCCAACCGGCACCGACCCCAGCACCCACCCCACCGGCGACGACGTCAGCGAGGGCGTGCGCGTAATCGCCGCGGCCGAGGACCCCCACGAGTTCGTGTTCGCCACCGACATGATGGCGTGGACGCTGGCGATGGGTCACTCGATGGTGCGCGCCGGGCTGGCGCTGAAGTGGCGCCCCGACGTGGTCCACGCGCACGACTGGCTGGTCGCCCATCCGGCGATCGCACTGGCCGAACACTTCGACGTGCCGCTGGTCTCGACGATCCACGCGACCGAGGCGGGGCGGCACTCGGGCTGGGTGTCGGGCAAGATCAGCCGCCAGGTGCACGCGGTGGAGTCGTGGCTGGTGCGCGAATCCGACTCGCTCATCACGTGTTCGGCGTCGATGGGCGACGAAATAACCGAACTGTTCGGCCCCGGCCTTTCCGAGTCGCGGGTCATCCGCAACGGCATCGACGCGGGCCTGTGGCCCTTCGCGCGCCGGACCGCTCGACGTGGTCCTGCCCGGCTGCTCTACCTCGGCCGCCTGGAGTACGAGAAGGGCGTGCACGACGCCATCGCCGCGCTGCCGCGCATCAGGAAGACTCATCCCGGGACCACGCTGACCATCGCCGGGGACGGCACCCAGCAGGACTGGCTACTCGAGCAGGCGCGAAAGCACAAGGTGCTCAAGGCCGTCGACTTCGTCGGCCGCGTCGACCACGAGCAACTCGTCGCGCTCCTCCACGCCTGCGACGCCGCCGTGCTGCCCAGCCACTACGAACCGTTCGGCATCGTCGCACTGGAAGCGGCCGCGACCGGCGCTCCCCTGGTGACGTCGAACGTCGGCGGACTCGGCGAGGCGGTCATCGACGGCAAGACGGGCCGGTCCTTCCCACCGCGTGACGTGGCGGCCCTTGCCGATGCCGTCCGCGCGGTGCTCGACGATCCCAGAGCCGCCCAGCGGCACGCCGTGGCAGCCCGCAAACGCCTCGACTCGGCGTTCGACTGGCACACGGTGGCCGCCGAGACCGCACAGGTCTACCTCGCGGCGAAACGCGGTGAGCGAGAACCACATCGGCGAGCGCTCATCGTCGAGCACCCCTTGCCCGACAGAGGCTAGCGCGCCGACTTCTTGCGTTCGATGTCGGCGAGCGCTGCCGCCAGTTCCGCGCGCTGCGCGGCCGAGGTCTCCCACGACAGCTTGCGGTTCTTGACGACCTTGGCCGGCGAGCCGACCGCGATGGAGAAGTCCGGGATCTCGCCCTTGACCACCGCGTGGGCGCCCAGCACGCAACCGCGGCCGACGCTGGTGCCGCGCAGCACCGTCACCTTGGTGGCGACCCAGGTGTCCGGCCCGATGCGCACCGGCGCCTTGACGATGCCCTGGTCCTTGATCGGCAGTTCGATGCTGTCCATCCGATGGTCGAAGTCGCAGACGTAGCACCAGTCCGCCATGAGCACCGAGTCGCCCAACTCGATGTCGAGGTAGGTGTTGATGACGTTGTCACGACCGAGGACCACCTTGTCGCCGATGCGCAACGAGCCTTCGTGGCAGCGGATGGTGTTCTTGTCTCCGATGTGGACCCATCGCCCGATCTCCATGTAGGAGAGCTCGGGAGTCGCCTGAATCTCGACGCCCTTGCCGAGGAACACCATGCCGCGCGTGACGATGTGCGGGTTGGCGAGCTTGAACTTCAGCAGTCGGACGTACCGCACCAGGTACCAGGGTGAGTAGGCCTTGTTTGCGAGCACCCACCGCAGCGACTCCATCGTGAGGAACCGGGCCTGGCGGGGATCCCTCAATCGCGAGCCCCGCCAGCGCTTGTGGATGGGGGCGCCCCACATCGTGGTCATGGCGGCACAGCCTACTTGAGCACCTCATCTGGGCTGCTGGCCTCCGTGCGACATTCCCGGGGTGCTCCGCTCGCGGCGTCCGCTGGCTGCTCTCCGATAGTGTCGGGACTCGATGTCTGCTCCTGGAATGACCGTGCGCCGCGTCGCAGCCGTGGCGGTAGCGGTACTGGTGACGCTTGGGACGAGCTCGTGCGGCAACACCGACGCGTGGGTGGAAGCCCATCCCGCCGACGGCTGGTCCGCCCAATACGGCAACGCGGCCAACAGCAGCTATTCGCCGGTCGACGGTGCGGGGACACTCCGCCTCGACTGGATCCGGTCGGTCAAGGGGCAGGTGGAGTCACAGGTCGCCATCGGCTCGGGCGACTACCTCGCCGTCAACGCCCAGACCGCGGGCGGCTGCTCGCTGATGGTCTGGGAGAACGACAACAGGGCACGCCAACGCTGGTGCAGCAGGCTCTGGCAGGGCGGCGGCATCTCCAGCCCTCTGTTCGACGGCTTCGACAACCTGTACGTCGGGCAGCCCGGCGCCATCATGTCCTTCCCGTCGACCCAGTGGATCCGCTGGCGCAACCCGGTGATCGGGCTGCCGCAGACGCCGCGACTGCTGTCCCCCGGCGAACTGCTGGTGGTGACGCACCTCGGGCAGGTTCTGGTCTACGACGCGCACCGCGGCAACGTCGTCGGCACGGCGTTGGATCTGGTGGAGGGCGTCGACCCGAAGGATTCCGAACGCGGGCTCGCCGACTGTCAGGCGGGTAGGCCGCTGTGCCCGGTGGCGGCCGCGCCGGCGTTCTCGGCTGCGACGGGCGCCGTGGTGATGACGCTGTGGCAGCCCGACGCCCCCGCCCCAGAAGTGGTGGGCCTGCGCTATCGGCCGGGCCAGACGCCGCTGCTGGCGAGGGACTGGACCAGCACCGCGGTTGCCGGTGGCCCGCTCGGCAGCCCGGTGCTGTCGGCCGACGGCGCAACGGCCTACGTCAACGGACGCGACGGACGTCTGTGGGCGCTGAACACCGAGGACGGCACGGCGAAGTGGTCGGTGCCGCTGAACTTCCAGCCGCAGACCCCGCCGTCGGTGTCACCGGACGGCCTGATCGTGTCCGGCGGTGGCCCGGAAACCAAGCTGGTCGCCGTCAAGGACGACGGTGACCGCGGGGAGGTGGCGTGGACGCGTGACGACGTCGAACCGCTCTCTACGTCCAGCCTCGGCGGAGCGTCGGCCGCGTACACGGTGACGCGCGACGGTGAGGGCATGGCGCTGCTGGTGTTCGACCCCGCCGACGGCCACACGCTCAACAGCTATCCAATGCCCGGCGCGTCCGGGTACCCGGTCGGGGTGTCGATCGGTCATGACCGCCGCGTCGTCGCCGCCACGAGTGACGGTCGGGTGTTCGGCTTCGCCCCTGCCTGAGCGTCAGGCGATCATGGCGTCGACCGGGCCGCGGGGTATCGCGACCTGCAACGCGCCGGCGGCCTCTGGCAACACGTCACCCTGGCTGAAGAAGAAGATGAGCGAGTCGTCGGTGACGGCGAAGTTCTGGTACTTCGACGGGTCGAGACCGTCCCCGGGTGAGATCGTCACCGGCTGGCCAAGTTGCTTGTCCACTTCGGCCTGAACCAGCGGAAGGATGACCGGGTAGGGCGCGGTGCCTGCCTTGAAGAGGTTGTCTATCGTCATCGGCTTGCCAGCGCCGGTGTTCCAGTTGAAGGACTTGTAGTACGTCGTCGGGTGGGCGCCGCCGACGCCCTGGTAGGTCTTGAACACCACGCTCTGAGTGCCCTTCGGCGGGACGCCCGACGTGAATTTCGTTTCCGTGGTGTCCAACTCGTACGGCATCATCCGGAAGTCGGGGATCTTGGCCACGTTGAGGAAACCGTCGCGGGTCTGCTTGACGTAGTCGAACACTGGCTGTGCATCCGGATAGTCGACCGGGTAGCTGATGTTCACCGAGTATCCGGGGTCGGTGACCTGGATCTGACAGATCTGGTTGGCGTCGACGACACCGTTGAGGTCGGTGCACTTAGGCGGCGCCGCGGAGGCAACCGCAATGCCCGACCAACCGAGCACGGCGGCCGCCGAAATGGACACCGCCAGTGTGGACATGCGCATCTGTCGAGAACCCTCCGTCGATGTGCGGCACTGGCGCCGACGACGCCACCCTACCCGCGGCCTCACCGGGACGGCCTGCACAGATAGACCACCGACCGGCTTGCGCTTCCTGCGCCGATTCGGGTGATCACCAGGGAGAGCCGCTGCGATCCCCGCAGGCGCAACCGGGTACGCAGTTCGTCGGGGTCCACCGAGACGCCTCGGACGAGGATCTCGAGCGCGCCGACGTCACGGGCCGATAGTTCTTGTCGCAGGGTGCGTTCGGTGAGACCGAATTCGGCCATCACCTCGAATCCCCGGACGCCGGTGGGTAGTTCGTCACCGGAGAGGTAGGCGATCGCCGGGTCGAGTTGCCACAGTCCGTGCCGCGCGCCGTAGTGCCGCACGAGTCCCGCCCTGACCACCGCGCCGTCGGGGTCGACGATCCAGCGGCCCGGCACGGCGACCGCACAGTCGTCGGACTCGGCGTCGGTGATCTCCTCGGCCCGGTCCAGGATGGTGGCGCGGCGGGTCACCCCCGGCGTGCCCAACCCCGGCGACCACAGGCACGCCTCCCGGACTCCGCCGCCCAGCGACGTCACCTCGATCTCGCCGTCGAAGCCCAATCGGCGGACCTGGTCGAAATCGATTCCCGGCGCGCACTTCACCACGAGGTCGCGGTCGGCGTAGACCTCGAGCAGTTCGTCGAGGGCCGGGGTGTAGTCGCGTGGGTCGAACGTGCGACGTCCACCACTGCGTCGCGCCGGGTCGGCGACGACGGTGGTGTCACGGGTGACGGGGGCGAGCGCGTCGGCGCGGCACAGCAGGACCGTCGAGCCGTCCCGCCCGACGTTGTGCCGGGCCATGGCCACGCGCACCTCGTCGAGGTCGCTGCCGACGACCTGGTCAGCGCGGTCGCGCAGTGCGGCGAGTTCGGTTCCGACGGAACACGTCACGTCGTGCACGGCGCGACCCGTCAGCCGGTCGGCGCGGTGCGCGGCCACCGCGGCGGCGGTGGACTGCTCGAGCGCCTCGCCGGTGAACAGCCACTGACCCGCGTGCGGAAACTTGACCTTGGCCTTGCGTCGCAGCAACGTCGTCTCGACCAGGACGGCCGCCCGGTCACCGAAACGCGCACGCGCGGAGGCGATGTCGGAGATACGGCTGGCGTCGGTCAGCGCGAGCGCGTCGACCTCGGCGAGCGCTGCGCCGCCCTCGTCGCCACCGAGGTACGCGACGTCGTCGAGGGTGAAGCCAAGGCCGCCACCCTTCAGGACGGCTTGACCCCGGTGATCATGACGTTGTAGAACCAGCCCTTCGGCACGACGTGACGCCACACGTTGGCGTCGACCCAGCTCAGCGAGGTCCAGCTCTTGAACGCGAACCTCGCCCAGCCCCAACCCAATCGGCCGGGAGGCACTGACGCCTCGAAGGTCCGGATCGGCCAGCCGAGCATCGCCGCGGTGAATTCCTCACTGGCGGTGCGCACGTCGACTGCGCCGGCGTTGGTGGCCATGCGTTCCAGGTCGCCCGGCTCGAAGGTGTGCAGGTCGACGATCGCCTCGAGGGCCGCCGCGCGCGAGGACTCGTCGAGTTCCTCCTGGGGGCGGCGCCACCCGTCGAGCCCCGGCAGCTTCGTGACGGTCGTGGCGGCGCGCCAGGTCAGCGTCGACAGGTTGCGCGCGTACACGTTGCCCTTGGTGGTGGGCTCGCCCGCAAAGACGAACCGTCCGCCGGGCTTGAGCACTCGCACGACCTCGCGCAGCGACAGCTCCACGTCGGGGATGTGGTGCAGCACGGCGTGGCCGACCACCAGGTCGAACGTGTCGTCCTCGTAGGGGATGCCCTCGGCGTCGGCGACCTTGCCGTCGATGTCCAGCCCGAGTCCCTGACCGTTGCGAACCGCCACCTTGACCATGCCGGGCGACAGGTCGGTGACCGAGCCGCGGCGGGCCACCCCGGACTGCACCAGGTTCAGCAGGAAGAAACCGGTTCCGCAGCCGAGTTCGAGCGCCCGGTCGTAGGGCAGTTCGCGCTGCAGCTCGTCGGGCACGATGGCGTCGAAGCGACCCCGTGCGTAGTCGATGCAGCGCTGGTCATAGGAGATCGACCACTTGTCGTCGTAGGTCTCGGCTTCCCAGTCGTGGTACAGCACCTGCGCCAGCTTGGTGTCGTGGCGGGCCGCCTCGACTTCCTCGGCCGTGGCGTGCGGGTTGGGGGCCGGCTCGCGGTCGGTACTCGTCATGTAGGGCAGCCTAACGGCCCGGTGAGGCCGGGCGAAATGCCGCCTTGGCGGCCGCCAGCGCCTCGGGCGGCACGTCCACGAATCTCCGGGCCCACGCCACGGCGGAGTCGTAGACGTGGTCGGGGGCCACCAACTCGTCGACCAGACCGAGCTCGAGGGCCTCCTTGGCGTGAGCGAAGCGCCCGGTGAACGCCAGTTCCTTGGCGTGGGCGTCGCCGATCGCCCGTGCCAGGAGCTCCGCGTCGTCGTGCGACGGTGCCAGCCCGTCGAGGATCTGCGTCGCGCCCCACTTGACGTTGTCACCGCCGATGCGCCAATCCGCGGCGAGGGCAAGGGTCAGCCCGCTGCCGAGCGCGTAGCCGGTGACGGCGGCGACCGTGGGTTTGGAGACGTCGGCGACCGCGCGCAGTGCCACCGCCGCGGCGACGGCGGCTGCATCGGCGCCGATGGTGCGCGCCTCTCCTACGTCCACCCCGGCCGAGAAGATCTCGTGTCCCCCGAAGACGACGACGGCGGCCACGTCGGTGCGCTCACCGAGTTCGGCTGCGGCCGAGCCGATCTCACGGCACATCTGTCGGGTCAGGGTGTTCGTCGGCGGCCGTGACAGCACCAGCGTGCCGACGCCGTCCGTGGCGTGCACGCTGACGAATTCCCTCACGACTTGTCGTATCCGGCTGGTCCTCGTTGGTTGCGTGCCGCGTTGTAGCGGCCGCTGTCGAAGAACTCGATCTGCCAGTTGCCGGTGTCCTTGTCCGCTGCGAGGTGGGGCTCGACGGTCTCGATCGTGCGCTCCACCGCCAGCACCTCGGCGACGGTGTGCCCGTTGAGCGAGTCGAGTTGGGTCCACGTGGGCGGCAGCAGGAAGGACCGGCCCTGCGCGAAGTCGTCGAGACCTGCCTGCGGGGTCACCCACGCCGCCTGGTCGGTCTCGGTGTTCTCGCCGTCGGCGCGCTGCCCCTCGGGGAGGGCCCCGACGAAGAAGTAGGTGTCGTAACGCCGGGTGCGCTCCTCCTTGGGCGTCACCCAGTTGGCCCACGGCCGAAGCAGGTCGGCCCGAAGGACCAGGTTCTCCGCGCGAAGGAAGTCGGCGAACGACAGTGAATTGTTGGCCAGCGCGGCCCTGGCCTCGCCGTAGACCGAGGCGTCGCCGACGATCTGGTCGGGATCGTCGGCCGGCCCCGCGAACAGGACGCCCGACTCCTCGAACGTCTCGCGGGCGGCGGCGCAGACCAGCGCCTCGGCCAGGTCGACGTCGACGTTGAGGCGTTCGGCCCACCACGACGGTTCGGGGCCGAACCACGCGATGTCGGCTCCGCGGTCGCGCTCGTCGACCCCGCCTCCCGGAAACACCATCACGCCGGCCACGAACTCCATCGCGGCGTGCCTGCGCATCAGGAAGACCTCGATGCCGTCGGCGTGGGCGTCGCGGCCCTCCCGAAGGAGCATGACCGTGGCTGCCGGTCTCGGAACGAGCGGATCGGCGTCAGCCACGGGGCTCACAAGGCTCTCCTTCGGTGCGCTGCGCGACTGCGGGTGCGGCGCGCGAAGTAGCGGCCGTCGATCACGTCGAGCGCGATCGACTGCCCGAACGCCTTGGACAGATTGTCGGAGGTGAGCACGTCGGTCAGCAGCCCCGACGCGACGACCGCACCCTCGGACAGCAGCAGACAGTGGCTGAAGCCCGGCGGGATCTCCTCGACGTGGTGGGTGACGAGCACGATGGCGGGGGCGTCGGGGTCGGCGGCCAGATCGGTGAGCCGGGAGACCAGTTCCTCGCGCCCGCCGAGGTCGAGACCGGCGGCCGGTTCGTCGAGCAGCAGCAGTTCCGGATCGATCATCAGCGACCGTGCGATCAGCACCCGCTTGCGCTCGCCCTCCGAGAGGGTGCCGTAGGTGCGTTCCGCGAGATGTTCTGCGCCAAGGCTTTCCAGCATGTCGACGGCCTGCGCGTAGTCGACGTCGTCGTACTTCTCACGCCAGCGCCCGAGCACGGCGTACCCGGCGGACACCACGACGTCGCGCACCACCTCGTCGTCGGGGATCCGTTGCCCCAGCGCCGAGCTGCTCAGCCCGACGCGGGCCCGAAGCTCCGACATGTCGGTCCTGCCAAGTCGCTCGCCGAGCACGTACGCGGTGCCGGTGGACGGGTGTTCCATGGCGGCCGCGATGCGCAGCAGCGACGTCTTCCCCGCTCCGTTGGGGCCGATGACGACCCAGCGCTCGTCGAGTTCGACTGCCCAGGTGACGGGTCCGACGAGGGTCTTCCCGCCGCGTCGCAGCGTGATCTTGGCGAAGTCGATCAGCAGGTCTGGGTCGACCTGGGGTTCTGCGGAGCCTTCTCGGTCGCTGGGGTCGGCTGGCACTCGCCCATCGTAGTCAGGCCAGGTGCGACGACGGCCCAACCGCTCACGGCGAGCCACCGTTGCGGTGTGACCCGCAGGGTCACCTGCACCAGCGGGCCGATGCCGAATGCGTACACGACGGTGCCGATGCCGACGGTGCCGCCGAGCAGCCACCCGATGACCAGGACGGTCGCCTCGATGGACGTGCGGACCAGTCGGACCGAGAGCCCCGTGCGGGCGACCAGGCCCGTCATCAGACCGTCACGCGGTCCTGGTCCGAGGCCGGCGCCGATGTAGAGGACGGTGCTGACGGCGTTCAGCAGCACCGCGCCGAGCATCATCGCGATGCGAGCCGGCAAGCCGGTCGGCTCGGGCAGGAAGGCCAGTGCGGCGTCCACGGTGATCGCGATGACGACGACGTTGGCGACGGTGCCGACGCCCGGCCGGTTCCGCAGCGGGATCCAGGCGAGTAGCACGGCGACGCCGACCACGGCCGTCGCGATCCCGATCGTCATGCCGGTGCGGTTGGCCAGGCCCTGGTGGAACACGTCCCACGGGTCCAGGCCGAGCCCGGAGCGCACCATGACGGCCATCGAGAAGCCGTACCCGATCAGGCCGACCAGCAGCGCCGCCCCACGCGCGAAGCCGCGCTTCACGCGTGGTCGGGGAATCGGGCGCGGATGGCGTCGAGGTCGGCGCGGATCCGGCGCGAGTCCGAGTCCTCCGCGACGAAGTCGCCGATCCGTGGCGAGTTGCGGTAGACCCGGCCCAACTCACGTGCTTTGCGGGTCATTCTTGAGGTCCAGTGTTGTGCCATACGCCAATGTTCGACCACAACTGGCCTTGCCATCAATATCCAGTTGGGGCAAACTGGCTCCGATGAGTGTGGAACTGGCGCGGCGACGGCTCAATGTGGACCTCTTGGCCCGCGAACTGGGCAACTGGCGTACCTCCAGCGCCAGCGGACCTGCCTACCAGGGCCTGTCCGACGGCCTCCGGATGCTGATCGTCGACGGCCGACTCCCGGTCGGCGCGCAATTGCCCAGCGAGCGGGCACTCGCCGACGCCCTGCGCGTGTCGCGGACGACGGTCACCGCGGCGTACACCCAGATGCGCGAGGACGGCTACCTCAGGGGCCGTCAGGGCGCGCGAAGCACGACGGCGCTGCCCGTGTCGGCGGCGGTCACCACGCCCACCATCGTCGGAACGGCGTCGGCGAACCTGGCCGCCGCGACCCTTGCCGCACCGGCCGCCGCAGTGTCCCGCGCGTTCGTCGAGGCCGCCGAACAGGTCACGCCGTACCTGCACGACATCGGCATCGAACTCGTCGGCGTCACGCCCCTGCGTGAGGCCATCGCCGAAAGATATTGTCGGCGAGGTCTTCCCACCGATCCCGACGAGATCGTGGTGACCACGGGTGCGCTACACGCCATCGGGCTCATCATGGCGACCTACACCCAGCCGGGCGACAGGGTGCTCGTCGAGCAGCCGACCTATCACGGAGCGCTTGCGACGATGGCCACCAAGGGTTTACGACCCGTCCCGGTGGCGATGACCCATCACGGCTGGGAGCTCGACGCGATAGACGCTGCGGTGCGCCAACTTTCACCGAACCTCGCCTACCTGATTCCGGACAACCACAATCCGACGGGGATGACGCTGCCCCCCGAGGGCCGACGACGCCTTGCTCAGATCATCGCCGAAACACGCACCCGGACCATCGTCGACGAGACCATCACCGACATGTGGCTCGACGAAGCGGTGCCGCCGCCGTTCGCGGCGTCGATGACCACGCGGCGCGATCTGGTGCTGACCGTCGGCTCGATGTCGAAGTCGTGCTGGGGCGGTCTGCGCATCGGTTGGATTCGCGCCGAACGTAGTGCGCTGACCACCATCGGCGCGATGCGACCGTCCGTCGACATGGGCACCCCGATCGTCGAACAGCTTGCCGCCGCAAGGCTTCTCGCCATGGCCGACGACTTGCTTCCCGAACGGCGCGACATCCTGCGCGGGCGACGGGCGCTTCTTCTCGACCTGCTCGAGGAGCACCTACCCGACTGGCGGCCCGATCCGAGCCGGGGCGGAATGTCGCTCTGGGTACGGCTGCCCGCGCCCATGAGCACGGCGCTGTCGGCGGCGGCCTCGCGGATGGGTCTCGAGATTCCGCCTGGCCCCAGGTTCGGGGTCGACGGCACCTTGGAGAGGTTCATCCGGGTGCCCTACACGCTGCCCGATGACCAACTCACTGAAGCCGTCGAACTTCTCGCCAGGGCCTGGCGCAGCGTGACCGGAACGGGGCCGGCGGGCGCGGACGTCGGCGCGGTGGTGGTCTGACGTTCTAGTCGTCGGGGATATCGACGCGGCGCAGTGTCCCGTCGACCGCGTCGGCAGCTTCGATCTCCCCGCGCGTCACCCCGAGGATGAACAGCACGGTGTCGAGGTACGGGTGACTCAGCGACGCGTCGGCCACCTCGCGCAGCGCGGGCTTGGCGTTGAACGCCACGCCGAGGCCCGCCGCGGCGAGCATGTCGATGTCGTTGGCGCCGTCGCCGACGGCCACGGTCTGTTCCATCGGGACGCCGACCTGCTGGGCGAAGTTCCTCAGCGCCTTGGCCTTTCCCGGCCGGTCCACCACCTCGCCGACGACGCGCCCGGTGAGCTTGCCGTCGACGATCTCGAGTTCGTTGGCGGCCACGAAGTCCATCATCAGATCGTGTGCCAGTGGCTCGATCACCTGACGGAAGCCACCGGAGACGATGCCGCAGTAGTAACCCAGCCGGCGAAGCGTGCGGATCGTCGTCCGCGCCCCGGCGGTCAGCTCGATCTGATCGGCGACCTCGTCGAGCACCGAGGCGGGTAACCCGGCCAGTGTCGCCACACGCTTGTGCAACGACTCGGCGAAGTCCAGTTCGCCACGCATCGCCGCTTCCGTCACCTCGGCCACCGCGGCCAGCGCACCGGCCCGCTCGGCGAGCATCTCGATGACTTCACCCTGGATCAGCGTCGAGTCGACGTCGAACACGATGAGCCGCTTGGCCCGTCGCGACAGGCTGTAGTCCTCGAGCGCGATGTCGACGCCCTCGGCAGCGGCCACCCGCGCCAACGCCGTCTGCAGCTGACCGTAGGCGCCACCCGGCGGTACCGAGACCCGCAGTTCCAGGCCGGTGACGGGATAGTCGGACACGCCGCGGATGAAGTCGATGTTGACCCCAAGCGTGGCGACTTCTCTGGCCACCACCCCGAAGGCCTCGGCCGTGATCGGTCGACCGAGCACGACGATGGTGTGCGTCGACGGCTCCTCGAGCACCGCAAGGTCGTCACTGCGTTCGATGGTGACGTCGAGGCCCACGGCTTGAATCGCCGAGGTGACCTCGTCGCGAAGCTGCGCTCCCCCGGCGATGTCGTCGGGACCGGCAACCAGCACACCGAGGGTC
This sequence comes from Mycobacterium sp. Root135, assembly GCF_001426545.1. Taxonomy (GTDB): domain Bacteria; phylum Actinomycetota; class Actinomycetes; order Mycobacteriales; family Mycobacteriaceae; genus Mycobacterium. The sequence goes on from NZ_LMEZ01000001.1 coordinate 1,299,125, forward strand.
AGCCGGTTGCGGATTACGACCTGCTCGACGTTCAACAGGTCGACCTTGTGGCGCGACAACACCTCGAAGAGGGCCGACGTGACACCTGGCTGATCGACTCCGGTGACGGTGATCAACACCGACACACTTGACGTAGTCATTCTTGCGAACGGCGCTCTACGACTCGATCAGGTACGGACCTGGACGTCGTCGATCTCCGTGACGTCACCACCCGACGGGTGCGGTCCGCCACCGATGTGGGCCTCGGCCCGCATCCGCTCGACCATGTGCGGGTAGTGCAACTCGAATGCCGGTCGCTCCGAACGGATCCGGGGCAGCTCGGTGAAGTTGTGCCGCGGCGGCGGGCAGCTGGTGGCCCACTCCAGGGAGTTGCCGTAACCCCACGGGTCGTCGACCACGACGGGCTCTCCGTAGCGCCACGACTTGAACACGTTCCAGACGAACGGGATCGTCGAGATGCCGAGGATGAACGCACCGATCGTCGAGACGATGTTGAGCGTGGTGAAGCCGTCGCTGGGCAGGTAGTCGGCGTAGCGACGGGGCATGCCCTCGTCGCCCACCCAGTGCTGCACCAGGAAGGTGGTGTGGAAGCCGATGAACGTCAACCAGAAGTGCAGCTTGCCCAGGCGCTCGTCGAGCAGGCGGCCAGTCATCTTCGGGAACCAGAAGTAGATGCCCGCGTAGGTGGCGAACACGATGGTGCCGAAGAGCACGTAGTGGAAGTGCGCGATGACGAAGTACGAGTCGGTGACGTGGAAGTCCAGGGGCGGGCTGGCGAGCAGCACGCCGGACAGGCCACCGAGCAGGAACGTGACGAGGAAGCCGACCGAGAACAACATCGGGGTCTCGAAGGTCAACTGCCCCTTCCACATCGTGCCGATCCAGTTGAAGAACTTGATGCCCGTCGGAACGGCGATCAGGAACGTCATGAAGGAAAAGAAAGGAAGGAGTACGGCACCCGTCGCGTACATGTGGTGCGCCCACACGGCGACCGACAGGGCCGCGATGGCCAGCGTCGCGTAGATCAGCGTGGTGTATCCGAAGATCGGCTTGCGGCTGAACACCGGGAAGATCTCCGAGACGATGCCGAAGAACGGCAACGCGATGATGTACACCTCGGGGTGACCGAAGAACCAGAACAGGTGCTGCCACAGCAGTACACCGCCGTTGGCCGGGTCGTAGATGTGCGCGCCGAGGTGGCGGTCGGCAGCCAGACCGAAGAGCGCCGCGGTCAGCAGCGGGAAGGCCAGCAGCACCAGGATCGACGTCACCAGGATGTTCCAGGTGAAGATCGGCATCCGGAACATCGTCATGCCGGGGGCGCGCATGCACACCACGGTCGTGATCATGTTGACGCCACCGAGGATGGTGCCGAGACCACCGACGGCCAGACCCATGATCCACAGGTCACCACCCGCGCCGGGCGAGTGGATGGCGTCGGTCAGAGGCGAGTACGCGGTCCAGCCGAAGTCAGCGGCACCACCGGGAGTGATGAACCCGGCGATGGCGATCAACGCACCGAACAGGAACAGCCAGAACGAGAAGGCGTTGAGCCGCGGGAACGCCACGTCGGGCGCGCCGATCTGCAGCGGGAGCACCAGGTTGGCGAAGCCAAACACGATCGGGGTCGCGTAGAACAGCAGCATCACCGTGCCGTGCATGGTGAACAGCTGGTTGTACTGCTCGTTGCTGAGGAACTGCAGGCCGGGCATCGCCAGCTCGGCGCGCATGAACAGCGCCATCAGTCCACCGATGAAGAAGAAGATGAAGCAGGCGACGCAATACATCATGCCGATCAACTTGTGATCGGTGGTGGTCACCAGCTTGTAGATCAGGTTGCCCTTGGGACCCATTCGCGCCGGGAACGGACGGCGTGCCTCGAGTTCTCCGATTGGGGGCGCTTCGGCTACCAACAGGTCCTCCATAATATCGACGGGCGAACCCGAAGGTTCGTTGGCAATCTTATCCCCCGCCGGGCGGTGTCGCGCCATGGGTCCTACAAAGTGTCGTATTTGGTAAGAACTCTCCGGCCGACGTCGCGTGACCAGGCTCGAACGCCCTGGAAGCGGTCGGTGGGCGGGCATGCGGCCCGCGACTTGGTACCGTCTGCGGCGTGGCGTTCCTGAGCTCGCGAATGGGTCCGATCGCGGCCGCAGCAGCTGTCACCACGGCACTCGTGGCGACGCTGGCCAGCGGCTGCGGGGACTCGCCCGAGCAACCTGGCAATACGGACGCCACGTCTCTGGTCACCAGCACGACGCGGATCGCCGGGGCCGGCGTCCTGGGCAATCAACGCCGACCCGACGAATCGTGCGCCCCCGATCCGGCTCCCCTCGACGACCCGCCGACGCGCGAGGTTCGGCACGCGGCGGGAACCACCGAGGTACCTCCGGACGCGCAGCGCATCGCCGTGCTCTCCGGTGACCAGCTCGACGCCCTGTGTGCGCTTGGCCTTCAATCGCGCATCGTGGTCGCCGCCCCGCGGGACGGGTCAACTGGCCAGCCGTCCTACCTCGGTACGGTGGTCCACGACGTCCCTGCGGCCGGCAACAGCTCGGCACCGGACCTCGGGGCGGTCAAGGCCGCGAACCCGGACCTCATCCTCGGTTCGCAGGCTTTGACGCCGGAGGCGTACGGCGAGCTGTCGGCGATCGCCCCGACCGTCTTCACCGGCGCTCCCGGCCCCGGTTGGCAGGACACCCTGCGCACCGTCGGTGCCGCCACCGGCCGCGCCGGCGCCGCCAACCAGCTGGTCGACGACTTCGAACGGGCCGCGGACAAGACCGGCGCCGACAACGACGCCACCCACTATCAGGTGTCGGTCGTGCAGCTGACGGAGAACACCCTGCGGATCTTCGGCATCGACGACTTCCCGGCGGCCGTGCTCGGCGCCGTCGGTGCCGACCGTCCGGCGACGCAGCGGTTCAAGGACAAGCCCTACGTCGAGGTCGGCACGTCCGAGGTGTCCAAGTCGACGGACTTCTCGGCCGCCGACGGAGACGTCGTCTTCCTGTCCTTCGACTCACCCGCGGCCAAGGCTCGCGCTCCGGAGGTTCTCGAGAGCGAGGCGTGGAAGAAGCTGTCCGCGGTGCGCGACAACCGCGTGTTCATCGTGAACGACGAGGTGTGGCAGACCGGGGAGGGCATCGTCGCCGCCCGCGGCATCTTGGCCGACCTCGCGGTCGTCAACGCCCCGATCAACTAACTGGTCACCTATGCCGTGACCGGGCCGAAGCGCTCGTGGAAGTGGGTCGTCAACTCCGGCCACACGTGCGGATCGTGCCCGGGGATCAACGGATACCCCTTGCGCGCCGCGAGTTCCTTGAGCCGGCGGATCGGCTCAACGGTCTCCTCCGGCTCGACGTCGATGAATCCACCGATGGCGAGTTCGTGTTCGATGTTCTCGGTGAGGTCGGCGGCATCGAACGCGAACACGAACCCGTCACCGCCGCAAGTTTCGTCGATTTCCACCATGAAGCTCTGGTGGCCAGGGGTGTGCCCGTAGGTCGGTATCGCGGTGATCCCCGGCGCGATCTCGGCCTCCCCGTCGGCCAGACGCCACTCGATGTTCGGGTCGTCGAAGTCCACCCGGACGATCGCATTGCGTTCGGGCTCTGGGTGATTGGACAACCCGTACTCGAGTTCACGGCGCTGCGCGTGCACGGGAACCTTGCCGGCGAACAGCTTGAGTCCGCCGGCATGGTCGTGGTGCAGGTGGCTGACGGCCACGGTGTGGATGGCGTCGAAGTCCACCCCCACCTCGGCCAGCCGTTGCTCGATCGGCTCSCCGGGACCCGGCAGCACCGGGCGGTATTCGACCGTCGGGAAGAACCTCCGGTGGAACGCCGGATCCCGCACCAGGGCGGCGTTGAACCCGGTGTCGAGCAACACCCAGCCGCCGTCGGTCTGCAACAGCACCCCTGGCACCGGTTCCCGCATCCGCTCCTCTGGCGGGGCGCCGTACACCGACACCGCTTTCGGCAGTTCCTCCCAGCCCAACGTCAGCAGGATGATCCGGCGCACACCGCTCGGGCGGACCAGCGTCGTCATCAGCCTACCGAAAGCGCGGCGAGCCGAAGCGAATTCGGGTTGGTCACCACGTGGGCCTGTTCCATCCCCTTGAGCCAGGGCTGGGCCACCATGAAGTCGTTGACGTCGGCGACGTTCAACCAGCAGCCGGTCTTGACGGCTTCCAGTCCGGCGGTCGAGTAGTCCGCAGCGGTGGCGTTGGGCAGACCCTTGTTGAGGGCCTCGGTGACCGCCGGTGCCGAGCATCCGAAGAAGTTCAGGCCACCGTCGGCGTCCCACGAGATGTGGCCCCAGGTGTACGGCGAGGGTGCGTCCGGCCAGCCGAGGTAGGTCATGATCTCCGGCGCGCCCTGTCCGTCGCCGCCGACCCAGCCGTAGATCTCCGATGTCGGATAGGCCTGCACCTTGGCGTCGAGCCCGGCCGCGGCCAGCTGCGTCTGAATCAGGTTGCTGATCAACTGATTATCGGGATTGCTGGAGTCGTAGCCGATGGTGACGGTCTTCTGGTCGGCGGGCAAGTTCGCGGCGATGCCGGTCAGCACCGACGGGTCGTGGGTGATCGACTGCTTGCCGTACTCGGCTGCCATCATGTTCGGCGGGTAGATCTGCTCGGCTCTCTTGCCGCGCCCGAAGTACGTCTGCTTGACGAGTTCGTCGACGTCGATGGCCTGCAGCACGGCGGTGCGGTTCTTGGCGTCGGTCATCATGCCCTTGCGCTGGTTGACGTAGACGTAGTTCGACATCATCGTCGGCAGCGAGTAGTTGGTGAAGGCCTTGTTGTCCAGGTAGGACTGCACCGCCGAGGACGGTAGATCGTGCAGAATTGCGGCGATCTGGCCGTTGTTGAACTGCAACTGCTGCGCCGAGACGTCGGTGATGACCGGGAGCTCGACCTTCTCGAAGTAGGGCTTGGTGCCCCAGTAGTCGCCGAAGGCGGTCAGTTCGTACTTGGAGCCCACCTCGGCGGCGGTCAGCGTGAACGGTCCGGTGCCGAGGTCGTGGTTGGTCAGGTACGTCTGCGCGTGGTCCGTGCCGCCGTTCTTCGTCAGTCCCTCGGGGCTGAGCATCCGCGGCCCGTAGGGACAGGCCAGGTAGTCCAGGAATGCCGAGTTCGGCGCCTTCAGATTGATGGTGACGCCGTAATCACCCTGTGTGGTAATCGAATCGACGTCGGCCACCATGTAGGCGGGACCCTGGTTCACGGCGAGCCTGCGGTCGAACGAGGCCTTCACCGCCGCCGAGGTGAACGGCGTGCCGTCGTGGAACTTGACCCCTTCACGCAGCTTGAAGGTGAACACCTTGTTGTCGGGTGAGGCCGTCCACTCCGTGGCCAGCAGTGGTTCCAGTTCCGGCTTGTCGGTACCCCCCTTGTACTGCAGCAGACCCTCGTAGGTGTTGGTGGTCAGCAGCAGGCCCTGCCCGGCGTAGTACACGTCGGGGTCCGGCGGCTGCCCCGGATCCTGCAGGAACGACAGGTGCAGCACCTTGTCGGTCGGTGCGGCATTCGGTGTGCCGCTGCCGGAATCCGAACCGCCACAAGCGGTCAGTCCGAGGACGACGGTTGCGGCGATGGCTGCAATGGCGCGGAACTTGGTGGTCATCGGATGGCTCCTTCGAGAATGTGGTCGGCGGTGAAGGGGTAGGGCACGCGGGTCACTCCACTCCCAACAGCGCCTGCTGGCCGAACTGATTGAGCTGCAGCGACCCCTCGGGCAGCACCAGCTCACCGCTCTCGACGCGCTGCCGCAGGTACGCGAAACTCTGTGCGGTCTGGGCGAACAGGTGCTCCCCCGCCTTCAACGGCGGGCGTTGCGGCGTGCCGGGAGAGACGAACTGCGGCAGTGGCTTCACCTCGGTGTCGTAGTCGACGTTGAAGAAGAGTGGGAACGAGTAGCGCTCCTCGGCGACTTTCCGGACGCGGTGGCTGGTCGCGACGAACGCACCGCTGGTCCACAACTCGAGCAGGTCGCCGATGTTCACGACGAAGGTTCCCGGCACCGGAGGGACGTCGATCCACTGCCCGGCCCCGTTGAGCACCTCGAGCCCGGGTGCGGTCGGCTTCAGCAGCGTGAAGCACTCGTAGTCGGTGTGAGCCCCGATGCCGAGTCCGTCCCGTGCGTCGGGGTTGTACGGATAGTGCACCAGTCGCAGTTGGCTCGGGGTCTTGGTGGCGTGCCGGGTGAAAACCTCCGGATCCTCCCCCAGGGCAACGGCGAACGCCCGCAGCAGCAGATGCCCGACCTCGAGCACCGCCTCGTAGTAGTCGGTCACGGCCTTGGCGAAGCCCGGCAGGTCCGGCCACGCGTTCGGACCGAGCATCGGGTTTCCCGAGAGATAGTCGGGATCGTCGGCGGGCAGGTCGAGCGCGGTGTCGAACGCCTCCTTGAGGTCGGGCACGGCGTCCGCGGCGGTTTCGACGCCCTCCTCGCCGATCGGCACGTAGCCGCGATGACAGCGGGAAAGGCCGATGTAGCTTCGCATCTTCTCCTCGAACGGCAGCGCGAAGAACTCCTTGGTGGCGTCGAGCATGCGGTCGAACATCGACTCGTCGATGCCGGAACCACTGACGTAGAAGAACCCGACTTCGCCTGCCGCCCGACCGATTTCGGCCGATACCCGGTCACGCTCGGCCGGGTCCGGCGATCGCAGGCCGCCGACGTCGACGATCGGCACCGAGGTGAATGAGGTCATGCCGGTCATGAGATTGACTTCCCTTCGCGTAGTTCGACGCTCCATCGCTGGCCGACGGCGTCGACGTGGTCATCCGATGGCGCTATTCGTAGATTCGTCCACTCCACCCCGCCGAGCGCACCGATCACCACCGAACCCGCACCTGCCCAACCGAAGAGATCTCCGACGCGCATCAGCAGTCCGCGTGCGCCGTCGGGAGATCGCAGGAAGGCCGCTGCGCACGGACCGGCCGAGTCCGCGTCGCGCACCCAGTGTTCGGAGTAGTCCTCGTGAACGCCGGTCTCGACGAGGACGTCGCCGTCCCAGTGCATGGCCCCGGCGTCGGGAAACGGGCCCGGCGGTTCGAGGTCGACGTCACGATGCCACTCGAAGACGTTGTCACGCTGGTGAAGTGGGCCGGCAAAACCCCGGGAGTCGACGTAGGCGGTGATGCCCTGGAGCCACCGAACGTCGCCGCCGGAGTCCCGCGATCCGTCGGCGCCGACGAGAAGGGTGCGCCGCCACAGCCCGGTGCACTCGGCCATCAAGACGTCCATCTACGCCGTTACCGGGCCGAAGCGCTCGTGGAAGTGGGTCGTCATCTCCGGCCACACGTGCGGGTCGTGCCCGGGAATCAACGGATACCCCTTGCGCGCCGCGAGTTCCTTGAGCCGGCGGATCGGCTCGATGGTCTCCTCCGGTTCCACGTCGATGTAACCGCCGATGGCCCGCTCGTGCTCGATGTTCTCCGTCAGGTCGGCGGCATCGAAGGCGAACACATACCCCTCTGCACCCTCACCCCCGGTCACCGATTCGTCGAGTTCCACGACGAAGCTCTGGTGGCCAGGGGTGTGCCCGTAGGTCGGCACCGCGGTGATGCCTGGTGCGATCTCGGCCTCCCCGTCCGCCAGACGCCAGTCGATGCTCGGATCGTCGAAGTCCACCCGGAAGATCGCATTGCGTTCGGGCTCTGGATGATTCGACAGTCCGTACTCCAACTCACGACGCTGCGCGTGCACGGGCACCTTGCCGGCGAACAGTTTCAGTCCCCCAGCGTGGTCGACGTGCAGGTGCGACAGCGCGACGAGATGGATGTCGTCGATGTCCACGCCAATCTCGAGCAGCGACTCCTCGATCGGCTCACCGGGACCGGGTAGCAGCGGCTGATACTCCATCGAGGGGAAGTACCTTCGGTGCAGGGCCGGATCACGGATCAACGCGGTGTTGAACCCGGTGTCGAGCAGCACCCAACCGCCGTCGGTCTGCAGCAGCACCCCGGGCACGGGGCACCGGAACTGCTCCTCCGGGGCGCCGTACACCGACACCGACTTCGGCAGATCCTCCCAGCCCAGCGTGAATAGCACTATCCTGCGGACACCGCTCTTGCGCGTCAGCCCGGCCATCAGCCCACCGACAGCGCGGCGAGGCGCAGCGAGTTCGGATTGGTCACGACGTGGGCTTGCTCGACGCCCTTGAGCCACGGCTGGGCCACCACGAAGTCGTTGACACTGGCGATGTTCAGCCAGCAACCCGTCTTGACCGCCTCGAGGCCGGCTTGGGAGAACGCATCGGGCGACCCGTCCGGCAGACCCTTGGCGAGCGCCTCGGTCACCGGCGGCGCGGAGCAGCCCAGGTAGTTCAACCCGCCCGTCGCGTCCCAAGAGATGTGACCCCAGGTGTAGGGCGACGGCGCATCCGGCCACGCCAACGCCACGAAGATCTCCGGAGCAGTCTGGCCGTCGGTTCCGACCCAGCCGAAGGTCTCCGACGTCGGGTACGCCTGCACCTTGGCCGTCAGGCCGGCCGCGGCCAGCTGAGTCTGAATCAGGTTGCTCACCAACTGGTTGTCGGGGTTGCTCGAGTCGTAGCCGATGCTGACGTTCTTCTGGTCGGCCGGCAGGCTGGCCGCCAGAGCCGTCAGCAACGACGGGTCATGCGGCACGGACTGCTTCGCGTACTGCGGGTCCATCACGTTGGGCGGGTAGATCTGCTCGGCGACCTTGCCGCGCCCGAAGTACGTCTGCTTGACGAGTTCGTCCACGTCGATCGCCTGCAGGACGGCGGTGCGGTTCTTGGCGTCGGTCATCATCCCCTTGTGCGGGTTGACGTACAGGTAGTTCGACATCATGGTCGGCAGTGAGTAGTTCGCGAACGACTTGTTGTCGAGATAGGACTGCACGGCCGAGGACGGCAGGTCGTGCAGGATCGCGGCGACCTGACCGTTGTTGAACTGCAACTGCTGCGCCGAGACGTCGGTGATGACCGGGATCTCGACCTTCTCGAAGTAGGGCTTGGGGCCCCAGTAGTCCGGGTACGCCTCGAGCGCATAACGCGATCCGACCTCGGCCGCGGTCAGCGTGAACGGCCCGGTGCCCAGGTCGTGGTTGGTCAGATAGCCCTGAGCGTTGTCGGTGCCCGCGTTCTTCTTCAGCCCCTCGGGACTGAGCATCCGCGGCCCGTACGCGCAGGCCAGGTAGTCCAGGAACGCCGAGTTCGGCGCCTTCAGCGTGACGGTGACGCCGTAATCACCCTGGGTGGTAACCGATTCGACGTCGGCCACCATGTAGGCGGGACCCTGGTTCACGGCGAGCCGACGGTCGAACGACGCCTTCACCGCCGCCGAGGTGAACGGCGTCCCGTCGTGGAACTTCACGCCCTCGCGCAGCTTGAAGGTGAACACCTTGTTGTCCGGGGACGCGGTCCACTCGGTGGCGAGAAGCGGTTCCAGTTCCGGCTTCTCGGTGCCCGCCTTGTACTGCAGCAGACCCTCGTAGGTGTTGGTCGTCAGCAGCAGGCCCTGCCCCGCGTAGAAGATGTCGGGGTCCGGCGGCTGCCCCGGATCCTGCAGGAACGACAGGTGCAGCACCTTGTCGGTCGGCGCGGCATTCGGTGTGCTGGTGCCCGAATCCGAACCGCCACAGGCGGTCAACGCGACCACGGCCACCGCGGCGACGGCCGCCATGGCGCGGAGTCTGGTGGTCATCGGGTGGCGTCTTCGAGTGCGGGAGCGTGAGCGGCCAGCTCGTGGAACGCGGTGAGGATCTCGTCACTGGTGCGGAGCGCACCGGTCTGCAGATACTCCATCGCGTCCAGTGCCGCGTCGTGCCGGTACTGCGAGGACCCGCCGACGCAGTCGGTGACCACGCGTACGTAGTAGTCGCGCTGGTGGGCGTCGGCGAAGGTGTAGTGCACGCAGACGTCGGTGAGACCGCCGACGAGGATCAGCGTGTCGGCCTTGAGGCCGCGGAGCACGATGTCGAATTCGGTGCCGATGAACCCGGAGTAGCGCCGCTTGACGAGGTGGAATTCGTTCCGTGATCCGTCGAGCACCGGTCGCAGCGTCGGCTCGAGGTCGGTGCCGCGCTGTCCCTCCACGCAGTGCACGCCCTCGACGCCGTCGAGCTCGCGGCCGAAGTCGACGCCGTTGGGCCGGTGCACCTCCTGGAAGAACACCACCGGGATGTCCGCGGCGCGCGCCGCGGCGAGCAGCCGCTCGGCGACCGCGACGCGCTCGGCGTTCCCGGGCATGACGGCGATTCCCATCTCGTCTGCGGGCAGGCCACCGCCCTCCTGCATGTCGACGACGACGAACACCGGGTTTCCCACGATGAGTGGCTGTTTCGGCACTTAACCTCCTGTTGTGGCGATACGTGGATCAGCTGCGGCCTGCATGAGGTCCACCGCCGTGTTGATGAAGACGTAGAGGGCCCCGAGCATCAGGGTCACACCGGCGATGGCCGGGAAGTCCGCGACGGGGATGCTCTGGGCGATGTACTGCCCGATGCCCGGCCAGCCGAACACCTGCTCGACGACCAGCACGCCCGAGAACATCAGTCCTACTTGCAGACCCGTCATCGACAGCGCTGAACCGACGGAGTTGCGCAGCACGTGGCGGGCCAGGATCTTGCCCTCCGGCAATCCCTTGGCCCGGGCCGTCCTGGCGTAGTCGCTGTCGATGTCACCGAGCAGGCTGCTGCGCAGGACACGCCCGATGGCGACGGCGGGGCCGATCGCGATGACCAGTGCCGGCAGGATCAGGTGATGGAAGGCGTCGGCTGCGACGTCGAATCGCCCGTGCAGCAAGCCATCCACGGTGAGCAGTCCGGTCGGCCCGGTGGGCGGGTTGGCGATGGCGATCCGACCGTTGGCCGGTACCCAGCCCAACTCCTTGTAGAACACGATCAACCCAAGGATGCCGAGCAGGAACATCGGCGCCGACGACCCGGTGAACAGGACGGCGCGCAGGATGCCTGCGCCACGCCACTTCAACGTCGTGCTGAAGGCCAGCAGCACGGCCAGCACCAACGCGAAGGCCAGGCCGTAGAGCGCCAGCTCCAGGGTGGCCGGAAAGAACGTGCCGAGGTCGGACGCGACGCCGTGGCGGGTGCGGAACGACGTGCCGAGATCGCCAGTCATGGCGCCGGTCAGGTAGTGCCAAAACTGCACCAACACAGGCTCGTTGAGTCCGAGCGCCTCCCGCCGGGCGGCCACGGCCTGCGCCGACGCCTGCGCGCCAAGTTGCGCCTTTACCGGATCCATCGGGGAGATGTGCTGCAGCAGGAACATCACCCCGGTCAGGGCGATCAGGATCGCCGCCGTGGCACCGATGCGTGCCGCGATGAAGGTCTTCATCGGGTACCTCCTGCCGCGCCCAACGTGACGCCATTGCGAGAATCGACCGTTGAAGTCGCAGTGGTGTCACGTTCGGCACGACGCGAGGAGCCCCGGAACGGTTCGAATGCGTTCATTGGCCTAACTCGTCTTCATCAGGTTGCGCAGGCTGTCACCCGCGATGTTTCCGATCAGTGCCAGCACCAGGACGCCCAACCCGGGCATCACCGGAATCCACCACTGCTGGAGGAAGTAACTCAGGTTGCGGGCCGAGTCGGCGCCGAGTTCGGCCGCCGGGGCGGACTGCCCGAGGCCGAGGAACGACAGCGCGGCGAGGGTGAGGATCAGCGTGCCGATGTCTAGGCTGGCGGCCACTACCGCATTGGGCACCGCACCGGGAAGCAGATGTCGTCGTGCGAGCCGAAAGCGGTTGACGCCAGCCAGTCGTGCGGCTTCGACGTGGGGACGGGCGGCCAGCCTGGCCACCTCGCCGCGGACCAGCCGCGCGTAGAACGGCCACCACACGATCGACACCGCCACCAGTGTGTGGACGAAACTTGGACCGAGCGCGGCGACCACGGCGATGGCCAGCACCGGGGCGGGCAGCGACAGGAAGCCGTCGGTGATGCGCATGAGCACCGAGTCGACCCAGCCTCCGGTCGCGCCGGCGATCAAGCCGATCAGACCGCCGAATAGCAGCCCGACGGCCACCACGACCAACGCTGCGAACCAACTCGAGCGGATGCCGTAGAGCACTCGCGACAGGATGTCGCGGCCGATGCTGTCACTGCCAAGGAGGAAGCCCTCCTTGCCGGGTGCCTGCAGCGGCATGCCGACGGGGACCAGCGGATCGTGCGGAGCCAGCAGCGGTACGGCGATCGCGACGAGCGTGACCACGAAGATCAGGGAGAAACCGGCCCAGTTGAGCACCGTCGAGCGGGACTGCAGGGACAGGATCCTGCGCTGGCGCCCACGCACCAGCGGTACCGACGGTGGAGCCGCCGTCGCAATTGCCATCAGACCGCTCGCCTTTCGATGCACGCCACTTGGTGCGGGTTGCCGGGGACACCTTCGAGCCGGACGTCGAGTTCGGATCCGCTGCAGGCGTCGACTGAGATCGAGCACCGGGGATGGAACGCACATCCGGTCGGGGGTGACAGTGGACTGGCGGGTTCGCCTGGCAGGACGCGGGATTCGCGTCCGAGGTCCGGGATCGAGTCGACGAGTGCCTGCGTGTACGGATGCGCAGGATCGCCGATGACCCGTTCGGCCGGTCCGATCTCGACGATCCTGCCCAGATACATCACGGCGATCCGGTCGGCGACGACGCGGGCCACCGACAGGTCGTGGGTCACGAAGACCACCGACATGTCGAGGCTGCGTCGTAGATCTCCGATCAGGTTCAGCACCGAGGCGGCCAGCGACACGTCGAGCGCGCTGGTCGGTTCGTCACACAGCAGCACCGACGGCGGTACCACGGTGGCCCGCGCCAGCGAGACTCGTTGCCGTTGACCACCGGACAGTTGACCTGCCCTGGACTTGGCGACCTCGGCGGGCAGGCCGACCCGCTCGAGCACCTCGACGACCGCGTCGCGCCGTTGGGACCGTGACAGGCCCGACCCGCTGAGCCGTTCGGAGATCAGTTCACCGACCGACAGCCACGGCGTCAACGAGGCGCCGGCGTCCTGGAACACCATCTGTGGCCGCTGCCCCTCGACCAGTTCCACCTGACCGGAGGTCGGCTTCTCGAGACCGGCAATTGCGCGCAGCAGCGTCGACTTTCCCGAACCGCTCTCGCCGACGAGGGCCACCGACTCGCCGTGTGCGACACGCAGCGAAACACCGCGCAGCGCTTGGAGTTTGCCCCCTCCTGCGGAGCGATCCAGCCAGCGCTTCGTCACCGAGAACGTCTTGGTGACGTCGCGCAGCACCACCGAGGGCGGCATCTCCTCGCGCTCGTCGGCCTCGGGGAAGGGCCCGTGGGTCGCAGGAGAGGTGGTGGACACGGCGCCGAGATCCTTCACGATCTCCTCCAGGGGGAGGATGCATGCGCTGGTGCGGTCGTCTGCGACCGAGACCGGGTCGGGAGGTGCGGTCGTGCATTCCTCGCGCGAGATCGTGCACCGGGGTTCGAACGCACATCCGGGCAGCGGAGACACCGCGCTTGGCACCGAACCGGCGAGTGCGGCCAGTTTGCGGTCGCGTGCCGTATTCAGGGTGAGGCGTGACCGAAGAAGTCCGTGTGTGTAGGGATGCGCCGGCGCGCCGAGAACCGCTGCCGTCGGCCCGATCTCGGCGATGCGGCCCGCATAGAGCACGGCGATGCGATCCGAGATCTGCGCGGCGACGCCGAGGTCGTGAGTGATGAACACGATGCTGCAGCCGATCTCGTCGCGAAGCCGCGCCAGCAGTCGCAGCACCTGGGCCTGCACCGTGACGTCCAGTGCCGTGGTCGGTTCATCGGCGATGATCAGATCCGGATCACCCGCGATCGCGATCGCGATCATCACGCGCTGACGCAGGCCACCGGAGAGTTCGTGCGGGTAGGCCCGCATCCGTCGTCCTGGTTCTGGAATGCCGACGGCGGTGAGCAGTCGCAGCGCCTCCTCGTCACTGCCCGCCGCCTCGGCGACCTGCTTGCCGATCCGCATGGTGGGGTTCAGTGAGGTCATCGGATCCTGGAACACCGCGCCGAGGTCGAGGCGACGAACGTTGCGGATGGCCTTGTCGTCGCCGTGGACCATGTCGGATCCGGCGACGGTGACGGTGCCGTCGATCTGGGTGTGGGCGGGCAGCAACCCAAGCATGCTGAACCCGAGAACGCTTTTACCCGAACCCGATTCGCCGACCAGACCGAGGATCTCTCCCGGCGCGATCTGCAACGACACCCCGCGCAGGGCGTGCACGTCGCGGCCGTTGCGCCGAAAGGTCACGTGAAGGTCGTCGACGGCCGCGACGGGATTCGCCATCGTTGGCACCGTCGGTGTGGCGACGTCGGTGATGGCAGCCCCTTCGGAAACAGCGATGCCCATGTGAGCTCCAGTAGGTGTCGAGGTCGGCGGTACAGCGGCACGTCCGTGGGCCACTCGCCTGTCAACTGACAGTTTTCCGGTCGCGCCATCCCCGTGGGTGTCGCTGGCGTAACCAAACGACGGCGTAGGTAACCGATGGGTGTCGCGCGTTTCTGTCGTGTGACAGAAACATGGGGACATGCCCAATTTCGGCTCGCGATGGTCCACGATGGGGTCATGCCGCTCGCCAGGGCCGGTCGCCCCCGCCATCACGACCAGAAGCGTCCCGGCCTCACCGCGCGTGACGAGATCCTCGACGCCGCAGGTGAACTCTTCACCACCCTGGGGTACACCGCCACCTCGACGAGGTCCATTGCGGAGTCGGTCGGAATCCGCCAGGCGTCGCTGTACCACTACTTCAAGACCAAGGACGACATCCTCTGCGCGCTGCTCGGGCAAACCGTCAGTCCCACACTGGCATTCATCCCGAGCCTGCTCGGCGCCGAGCCGGCGCTGAGTGCCAACGAACACCTGCACGCCCTGGCCGCCTTCGACGGGGACCAACTGCTCGCCGGTCGCTGGAACCTCGGCGCGCTGTACCTGCTGCCCGAACTCCGGGGAGCCGGCCTCGAGTCGTTCTGGTCGGACCGCGAGCGGCTACGGCTGCACTACCTGGCGTTGAGTCAGGCCGTCATTGCCGCGACCGGTGTGCACGTGGCCGCCGCGGACCTGCCATTTCGGTTGGTCGAGTCCCTGGTCAACATGTGGTCGGTGCCGCCAGGTGACGAACGCGTGGAACTCCCGATCCACGTGGCCGACGCCTGCCTGCGCGTCCTCGGCGTATCCGACCGGGACACGCCGGCGCTGCGGGAGCGCACCAGTGCGCTCATCGAGCGCTACACCAGCGCGGAGACACTGCTCAGATAGGTCGGCCAGTCGCCGTGGTGGGTGATGTCCTCGCCGGCTCGCCATGCCTCCAGCGCGCATCCGAAGCCGACGACCTCGGTGCCGTCGGCCAACGCGACCCGGCCCAGGGACATCGGCGCAGGCAGAGCGGCCAGGAAGTCGCCGAGCATCGCCGTGCCCACCAACCACAGCTCGCCGCCAATGCTGGCGCCCTCGTCGGCCCCGACCCGCACCAGGCCGGGCTTCGGCGGACTGGTGTCCAGGCGTGCCAGCCGGTACACCGGGGCGGTCAACGCAGCTCCCAGCCACCGGGCACCGCGGTCCTCCAGCTGAAATGCCAACGGCTGTCCGCGAAGATGAGCGCCGACGACCATCAGGATCGTCGCGTCGGCGCCGGCGAACGTCGGCCACGGTCGGTCGGTCGACGGGCCCGCCGTCGACGCCGCTCCGGGGAGCGCGACGGACGGCGTCGGCGACACGACCAGCCGGGCGACGTCGAGGGCAACCGCGTCGGCACCCGATCGGGCGATCACCGACACGCCGAACTGGTCGTCGCCTGCGGTCCCGGACGGCACCGCCACGGCGCACATGTCCATCAGGTTGCAGAAGTTGGTGTACGTACCCAGCCGGGAGTTGACGCCGACCGGGTCGGCGGCGACCTCGGCGAGGGTGGGGTGCCCGGTGGTCGTGGGAATCAGGAGCGCGTCGCAGTCACCCAGCGTCGCCGACGCGACCTCGGTGAGCTCGGCGAGTCGGCGGCGGTCCCGCAGCAGCGTGGTCGCCGACACGTCACCCGCCGCCGAGATGATGGCTCCGACGGTCGGATCCACCTCCGCGCGGTGGGCGTCGACGAACTCACCGACGGCGTCGTGGCGTTCGGCGACCAGTCCCCCGTCGTACAGCAGTCGGGCGGCAGCGAGGAACGCCGAGAGGTCGATCTCCCGAATCACCACGCCGCGGGCTTCGAGCCGGGCCCTGGCGGCGCGAAACGCCTCCTGCCACTGCGCCGAAAGACCGGGAAGTTCGCGGGGCACGGCGACCGTCGGGATCTCCCGCGCGGCCAGTGGTGCGTCGGGCGGAAACGGGCGCGCCGCACCGGCGATCACGCCCATCGCCGCGTCCGCGGTGTCGAGATTCCTCGCGAACACCGTCACGCAGTCGTAGGACAGACAGGCGGGGACGACTCCGTCGGTCGGCACGACGCCGTAGGTGGGCTTGATGCCGACGATGCCCTGCAGCGCGGCGGGCACCCGACCCGACCCGGCGGTGTCGGTGCCCAGGGCCACGTCGACGAGACCTAGGGCGACCGCGACGGCGGACCCCGAGCTCGATCCACCCGAGATGCGGTCTGGCCGCCGCGAATCCCGAACGGCGCCATGGGGACTGCGCGTGCCGACCAGGCCGGTGGCGAACTGGTCGAGATTGGTCGCGCCGATCACCACTGCACCCGCGGCGCGCAACCTGGCGACGACGACCGCGTCGTCGGTCGCGGGTGTCGTCGCGAACGACGGGCAGCCGGCGGTGGTGGCCAGGCCCGCCACGTCGACGTTGTTCTTCACCGCGGCGGTGAGTCCGGCGAGCGGAAGGTCTGCGCCGGCAAGTACCGCCGCGTCGACGGTTTCGGCGTCGACGAGAGCATCGGCGATGGGGCGCAGGAAGATCCACACCTCGGGCCGGTCGGCCGCCTCGATCGCGGCGTAGGCCGCCCGAACCCGTTGCACTGCACTCATCACGCCGGCACTCCCGTCACCGTAGTTTCGACCGGGGCCTGGTCTCCCACCACGACGAGCGGAGTTCCCGGGTCGACCTGGTTTCCCGCCTCGACCAATACCCGCGTCACGATCCCGTCCGCGGGTGCGGTCAGCACGGTCTCCATCTTCATCGCCTCCAATGCGAGCAGCGCCTGACCTGCCACCACGTGGTCGCCGACGGCGACGTCGACCTTCCACACGCTGGACGAGAACGGCGCGTCCACCCGTCGTTCGTCGTGGTCGAGGACGAGGTCGGTCGTCGTCACCGCAACCCGGGACTCGGCGCGCTCGGCCCGGTCGAACTCCCCTGCCGCCGTCCACGCGGCGCGTTCGGCGGCGAACGCCGTGGCCTGGACGGCGCGGAACTCGGCGATCGAGTCGGCGTTGTCGGCCAGGAACCGCTCGTGGTCGGCAAGGGAGAACGTGCCGTCGGTGATGTCGACCGACCCTCGCCCGGCGGCCATGTCCGCCCGCAGGTCCAGTAGCTCCTCTGCCGTCACCGGGTACCAGGAGATGCGGTCGAAGAACCGCAACAACCACGGGCTGCCCGGCTCGAAGGGCGGGGTGTGCCGGTAGCGGCTCCACACCTGGGTGGTCCTGCCGACGAATTGGTATCCGCCGGGCCCCTCCATGCCGTAGATGCACAGGTAGGCGCCACCGATGCCGACCGAGTTCTCCGCGGTCCAGGTGCGGGCCGGGTTGTACTTGGTGGTCACCAGCCGGTGTCGCGGATCGAGCGGGGTGGCGACGGGCGCGCCGAGGTAGACGTCGCCGAGGCCGAGGGTGAGGTACTCGGCCGAGAACACCGTCGCCATGACGTCGTCCTGGCTCGCCAAACCGTTGATCCTGCGGATGAATTCGATGTTGGACGGGCACCACGGGGCGTCGTCGCGCACCCCGGAGGTGTAGCGCGCGATGGCCTCCCTGGTCGCGGGGTCGTCCCAGCTCAGCGGCAGCCGTACCGACCGGCTCGGCACCACCAGTTCCGACGTCGCGGGAAGGTCGTCCTCGAGTTCGGCGAGCAGGCCGAGCAGCCGGTCCACCGAGAGGACGTCGGGATTCAGGTGCACCTGAAGGGATCTGATCCCCGGGGTGAGGTCGAGAATGCCTGCCACGGAACTGGATTGGAGGCGCTCCTCGAGTGCGTGCACCCTGGCACGCAGCGCGAGGTCGAGCACCATGTCCCCGTATTCGATCAGCACGTTGTCGTCACCGCTGCGGCGATAGGTGACGGCGGGTGCGTCCCCGCCGTCGCGGCGGCGCAGGACGCCGTCGTCACCGTCGCGTTCGGTGCGCCGAACCCGAGGGTTCGCGGCAAGGCGTTCGGCGCCCACCTCCGCTCGGGACGGCGCGTCGACCGCCCGGATCGGAACGAACCGGACCGTGTCCCCGGGCCGCAGCTGCCCGAGTTTCCACCGCTCGCCGGCCACCACCGTCACCGGGCACACGAACCCGCCGAGGCTGGGCCCGTCCGGACCCAGCAGGATCGGGGTGTCCCCGGTGAAGTCGAGAGCGCCGACCGAGTAGGCGGTGTCGTGGATGTTGGAGGGGTGCAGGCCCGCCTCGCCGCCGTCGGGACGCGCCCACTTCGGGCGGGGTCCCTCGAGCCGAACCCCCGTACGGGCCGAGTTGAAGTGCACCACGTAGTCGGCCGAGTACAGCGTGTCCATGTCCTCGCGGGTGAAGAACTCCGGGGCGCCATGCGGGCCCTCGGTGACCGCCAGTTCCCACTCCGACGGCATGGCTGGCCGAAGGTCAAGCGGGACGGCACCTTTCGGGTCGGCCGAGGTGACCGGAACTGCGCGCAGGACGTCGCCGACCACCAGGTGGCGGCCGCCGTGACCGCCGAAGCGTCCGAGGGTGAACGTCGACGCACTGCCGAGGTAGGCCGGCACGTCGAACCCGCCCTCGACGAGGACGTAGGTGCGCAGTCCGGCGGTCTCGGCGGCGCCGATGGTGAGCACTCCGCCGGCGGGGACGTCGACCGGCTCCCACATCGGCACGGGCGCGTCGTCGACCGTGACCGGGCAGTCGGCACCGGTGACGCAGAACGTCGTCGGATGCGTCACGCGCAGCGTCGGTCCCGACGCGGTGCACTCCAGACCCGGTGCGCCCTCGGCGTTTCCGAGGGCGCGGTTGCCCAGCCGGAAGGAGACGTCGTCCATCGGTCCGCTCGGGGGGACGCCGACGCTCCACAGGCCGACCCGTCCGGGGAGGTCCTGCACGGTCGTCGACAGTCCGGGGCTCTCGACGGTGATGCGCGGCCGCGGGTCGACGACGCCGGCCAGCGTCCCGGTGTGGTGCCGGGCGGCCCGCACGTCGGCCAGCGTCAGCGCCGCGCGAAGAAGTCCGACGTTGACTTCGATGCCCTGAAGGACGGTGGTGTCCAAAGCCCTGCCGAGCCGGTCGAATGCCTCGTCGCGGTCGGTGCCTGCGGTGATTACCTTCGCCAGCAACGGATCATAGGAGGCCGTGACCTCGGTGCCCGACTCGACCCAGGCGTCGACGCGCGGCGCGGGGTCACCCGCCACGGCGTCGGGAAAGTGCACGGCTACGAGGGTTCCGGTGCTCGGGCGGTAGTCGCGCGAGGGGTCCTCGGCGTACACCCGCGCCTCCACCGCGTGACCGCGCACCGGCACGGACCCGACGTTGGCGCCCGGCTCGAGGTGCGGTGCCAGCACGTCGGCCTCACCGCGGGCGAGCCGAAACATCCACGCCGCCAAGTCGACGCCGGTGACCGCCTCGGTCACGGGATGCTCGACCTGGAGACGCGCGTTGACCTCGAGGAAGGACGCCTCCTCGCGGCGCGGGTCGTAGACGAACTCGACCGTGCCCGCGGAGCGGTAGTCCACCGAGGCTGCCAGCGCCCGTGAGGACGAATGCAGCTGGGCGCGAACCGCTTCCGGAAGTGCTGGCGCTGGCGCCTCTTCGATCACCTTCTGGTTCCGACGCTGCAGGGAGCAGTCACGGTCACCGAGGGAAACCACGCGGCCGGCACCGTCGCCGAAGATCTGGACTTCGACGTGGCGGGCGTCGTCGACGAAGCGTTCGACGAACACCCCGGCGGAGCCGAAGCTGCGGGCGGCCAGCCGGGACACCCGGTCGAAGGCCGCCCTGAGTTCGGCGTCGTCCCGGCACACCTGCATGCCGATGCCACCACCACCGCCGGTCGCCTTCAGCATCACTGGGTAGCCGATTTCGGCCGCAGCGGCACGGGCCGCCGCGGCGTCGTCGAGCAATTCGGACCCCGGAAACACGGGAACCCCGGCGGCGCGGGCCGCGGCCCTTGCGGTGTGCTTGGTGCCGAAGATGCGCAGTTGGTGCGGGGTCGGCCCGACGAAGGCCATGCCTGCCGCCTCGACCGCCGTCGCGAAATCGGCGTCCTCGGAGAGGAATCCGTAGCCGGGGTGAATCATGTCCACACCCGTCGCGGACGCGGCGGCCACCAGCGCGTCGACGCGGAGGTAGCTCTCACTGGGCGCCGCGGGACCCAACCGGACAGCGTCGTCGGCGAGGCGCACGTGGGGGGCGCCGCGGTCGGCGTCGGAGAACACTGCGACCGTGCGCAGGCCCAGCAGCTTCGCGGAGCGCACCAGGCGGACGGCGATCTCGCCGCGGTTGGCGATCAGAACGCTGTCGGTCACGCCGCCTCACCCGGCCGGGTGACGATCATGCGGACCGGCGTCGGGTTGAACGCGTTGCACGGATTGTTGACCTGCGGGCAGTTGGAGACGAGCACCAGCACGTCGACGTCCGCGCGCAGGGCGACCCGCTTGCCAGGTGCCGACAGTCCGTCGACGATGCCGAGTGCGCCGTCGGGGTCCACCGGGACGTTCATGAACCAGTTGATGTTGCTGGCAAGGTCTTTCGCGCCGAGTCCGTGGCGGGAGCCCTCGAGCAGGAAGTTCTCCATGCACCCGTGCTGGGCGCGGGTGTGCTGGCCGTAGCGCAGCGTGTTGGACTCCTTGGAGCAGGCGCCGCCGAGGGTGTCGTGCACGCCGACCTCGTCGCCGACGACGGTCATCAACGCGGCCCCGGTGTCGGCCCGCAACACCGATCCGGTGGTCAGCACGATGCCGCCCTGGCGGGCGATGGTCTCCGAGGCGCTGTAGCGGACGCTGGTGTCGGCGGCGGAGTAGAGCAGACAGTCGACGGCCTGGTTGCCTGCGAGGTCGACGATCGTCAGCACGTCACCGGCGGCGACGACGGCCGACCACGCGGCGCGCGCGTCGACCTCTTCGTCGAGGACGACGGGGCCGGCCACCAGGGGGGCGTACTCCACTGCGGTAGGGGCGTTCACAGGACTCCTCGGGCGGTCAGGTCGGCGTCGGTGTTGGCGGCGGCCTGCAGGTGCTCGGGACGCAGGGGCCCCACCAGGTCACCGCTGATCAGCAGGTCGAGATCGTCCTCGGCGGGCCACGCGTGCATCCGCAGGGCCGAACACGTGAACTCAGGACGTGGGTCCAACGGATGCGCCGTATTGGCCAGGGAGACGATCGCGTCGACGTGGAGGAGCAGGTCGACGTAGGCGCCGGCGCCCGCGGAGCCCTGCCACTCGAACGCACCGTCGGAATTCACCCGCACCCCCTTGAAGAACGACGGGGACGGCGGCAGGTCACGCGGTCCGAGGCCGTTCTTGAGGGCCGCCAGCAGCAACAGCTCACGCCCTGCCGGTGACGCGGATTCGGGAGCCCCCGCGCCGTAGCGTGCGTGGTTTCCGTCGCGAGTGGTGGTGCCTGCGAGGGCGTCGTGGCGTCCGGAGGTGTCGGCGACGACGGTCGCCAGCACCCGTCCGAACCCACTGAGCAAGGGATGTCCCGTTCCGAGGTAGGCCTGCCAGGGCACCTTCACGGTGTCGGCGACGTTGAGGCGCTCGTGCGGACCGTCGGCGCGGTGGATCAGGAGGTGTGCGCATGCGTCGCCGTCGAGGTCGGTCAACCGGATGCGCGTGCCACGGGCCAGTACGGCGGTCGAATATCCGCCTGGCGCAACCGTTTCCGACCACAGCAGGCTGGTTGCCGGCACTTCTCCGGGTGTCGTCGGACTGCTCGTCGCCGGGACGTGGCGCATGGCGTCGGCGGTCCGGCCGTGCTGGGCCCTCGCGTGCGCCTTGGCGCCCGCGGTCGTGGCGGTATCCGGATGGTCGCTGTGGTGCGAGTCGCGCACGTGGCTGGTCACTGCTACTCCATGGGCTCGTGGCGTCGGTCGTCCACCGACATATCTGTCAGGTGACAGTTTTCTCGGCCTGCCGCCGTTGGTGGTTGCCGCGGTGTAACCGATCCCAGGTGGCTGGTTAACAACAGGCTGCGCATGTGACCGGCGTGTGACGAGTACCGGGTCGCCCCCGCGACATGGTTGGATCGAGGTGGGTGCCGAGCATCGGAAAACCCGCCGCGGAGAATCCCCAGCTGTGAATTACTCGGGCTGAGGATTAATCCATCGCCGGACCCGGTTGGCACTCACGGGGGCGCAACGGCGCGCCCAATTCTGGTGCCGCCGCCACGACTGGCGGCGACGAACGCTTGCACGAGACGACAAGAGGGTACGAAGAAAAGATGACTACGACTGTTTCCGCCATCGCCGCCACCTCGGCGACCGAGCCGCTGACCAAGACCACCATCGAGCGCCGTGACGTCGGCCCGCACGACGTGGCATTCGACATCAAGTTCGCCGGTATCTGTCACTCCGACATCCATACCGTCAAGGCCGAGTGGGGCCAGCCCAACTACCCGGTCGTCGCGGGCCACGAAATCGCCGGCGTCGTGACCGAGGTCGGCCCCGAGGTCACCAAGTACAAGGTCGGCGACCACGTCGGCGTCGGCTGCTTCGTCGACTCCTGCCGTGAGTGCGACAACTGCCAGGCCGGTCTGCAGCAGTACTGCACCGGCAAGGGCGGCATGGTCGGCACCTACAACGCGACCGAGCGTGACGGCACCCCGACCTACGGCGGCTACAGCCAGGCCATCGTCGTCGACGAGAACTACGTCCTGCGCATCCCGGACAGCATCCCGCTGGACAAGGCCGCTCCCCTGCTGTGCGCCGGCATCACACTGTTCTCCCCGCTGCACCACTGGGGCGCGGGACCCGGCAAGAAGGTCGCCATCGTCGGACTCGGCGGCCTCGGCCACATGGGCGTCAAGATCGCGCACGCGATGGGCGCCGAGGTCACGGTCTTGAGCCAGTCACTCAAGAAGATGGAGGACGGCCTGCGCCTCGGCGCGGACGAGTACTACGCCACCAGCGACCCGGACACCTTCACCAAGCTGGCGGGCAAGTTCGACCTGATCGTCAACACGGTGTCGGCAACTCTCGACCTCGCCGCGTACATGGGCCTGCTGGCCACCGACGGCACGCTGGTCGAGGTGGGTGCGCCGGAGAAGCCGATGGTGGTGCCGTTCTTCCCTCTCGGTGCGCAGCGCCGCAGCCTGTCCGGTTCGATGATCGGCGGCATCCCCGAGACCCAGGAGATGCTCGACTTCTGCGCCGAGCACGACATCGCGCCCGAGATCGAGGTCATCGCGGCCGACTACGTCAACGAGGCCTACGAGCGCGTGCTCGCCAGCGACGTGCGGTACCGCTTCGTCATCGACACCTCGACCCTGTGATCGCAGGCGTCAACTAGCTCCACACACGTTGCGGCCCAAGCCCTCCGGATGTCATCCCGGGGCTTGGGCCGCTTCGTCGTCCGGTGCCGAATCGCCGATGCCGGACAGCGGCCACCCCGCCGCCGCGAGCTTGGCGGCGACCCGGCGCACGTTCTCCGGGCCCGCGTCGTGGTGAGTGACGTCGGTGATGAAGTGCTCGATCTCGTCGACCGCGATGCCACCGTCCGTGACGGCGGGCGAGTGCGCGGCTGTGAGGTTGCCGACGACCTCCTTGATCTGTTCCTCGGTGAGCGGCGTCGCGCGCAGCAACGCCAGCAAAGGCACCCGGTCGGGCCCCGGCACCCCTTCCGGGTAGCCGGCCCGGAGCCAATTCAGAATCGACGTCAGCAGATTGGTGATTGTCACGGCCCCAGTCTCGAGGCTGAGACCCTCGATCACCAGCACTCTCGACGGTCGACTTCGCCGTTCGAGTTGTCGGATCCGGTGGTGGGTGCGACGCTCTGGAACAGACCGCAGCGTCGCGGACGTCATTTTGCGTTGATTCCGAAGCTTGGAGGCCCTAGTGGGTGCCGATTCCGCAACTACCGATGATCCGGCGGAGGTCCGGGCAACCGGCCTGAAGAAGGGGTCCATCGGCATCGTCGCGGTCATCTTCATGGCCGTCGCCAATGCCGCGCCGATCACCGCGATGACGGGCAACGTGCCCATTGCCGTCGGGTTTGGCAACGGGCTCGGCGCACCGGCCGGATTCCTGTTCGCGACGATCATCCTGACCCTGTTCGCCCTCGGGTACGTCGCGATGGCTCGCCACATCACCACCACGGGCGCGTTCTACGGCTTCATCTCCCACGGCCTCGGGCAGACGTGGGGCATGGCAAGCGGAATGCTCGCCACGTTCGCCTACGTGGTGTTCGAGGGGTCGTTGATCGGCGGTTGCGCGTACTTCGCCAACGACGCCCTCAAGACCATCTTCAACGTCGACGTCCCGTGGGCCGTGATCGCCGTGATCGCGATCGTCGCCATCGCCGCGCTGTGCTACTTCGACATCAGCCTCACCGCAGCCATTCTCGGCATCACGCTCACCGCCGAGGTGCTGATCCTGCTCGCCCTCGCGTTCTCGGTCATCTTCTCCGGCGGCGGTCCCGACGGCATGATGCTGGACCAGACGGTGCTTCTCAACAACGCCTTCGAGAGCCTGCCGGCCGGTGCGTTCGGCACGGCCGCTGCGGCGGGATCGATGGCCATCGGCCTGTTCTTCGCATTCTGGTCGTGGGTCGGCTTCGAGACGACCGCGGTGTACGGCGAGGAGTCGCGCAACCCGAAGAAGATCATCCCGAGGGCCACCATCATCGCGGTGGTCGGTCTCGGCCTGTTCTACACGTTCATCTCGGCCATGGTGATCGCCGGCAACGGCGCCAAGACGTCCGTCGAAACCTCCATCAGCGCTTCGCCTCTCGACCTGTTCTTCAACCTGGTCCAGACCAACCTCGGTGGCGTACTGCTCGACGTCTACAAGGGTCTGCTGGTGATCGGCTCCTTCGCCTGCGCGCTGGCCTTCCACAACGCCGCGTCGCGCTACCTGTACGCACTTGGCCGCGAGGTCCCGTCGGAGAAGATCAAGGCAACCGTCGGCGGCACGCACCCCAAGCACGGCTCGCCGTACATCGCCTCTACGATTCAGAGCGTCATCACGCTGCTGATCGTGCTGTCGTTCGCGTTCTTCACCGCGGTCCAGGTTCCCGACGCCGACGGCACGCCGGTCGACACCCCCACCCTGGTGCCCTACGTCAACGTCTACGGTCTGCTGGCACTGATCGGCACCGCGGCGATCCTGCTGGTGCAGGCCATCTGCTCGGCGGCGGTCATCTGGTTCTTCTGGGTCAAGAAGACCCACCGCGGCAACGTGATCACCACGCTGCTGTGCCCGTTGGTCGGCGGTCTGGCGATGCTGTACGTGGTGTGGCTGCTCTGGGACAACCGTGAATTCGCGGCGGGACTCGCCGCCAAGTCCGACGTGTTCAAGGCAGCTCCGTACATGATCCTGGCGGTCTTCGCGATCGGCCTCGGGTACGCGGTGTGGTTGCGTACCACCAAGCCGGCCGTGTACGCCGAGATCGGCCGCACGGTCATGGAGGATGCGCACGAGCGCAGCGACGCCTGACCTGCCTGACCTGACATCGCTCCAACCGAGATCCCCGCACGCCGCGGCGTGCGGGGATCTCTGGTTTCACCACAATTGCCGTCGGCGTCAAACGTTGGTGCGCAACCCCTTTCGAGACCTCAAATGACAGGTGCTGCCAATTGTCCGGCGCCGCTCTATGTTTCCGTCTGCACGGGATCGGCTACAGGGGTCTCGGCGCGACTGGGTGCCCGCACGTCTCGACCAAAGGACACCATGGCAAGCAAGGCATTTCCGGCCGACGACACGACGAGAATCTTCTTCGCCGTCAGCCTCGCCGTGGTCGCCGGTGTCGCGGACACCATCGGCTTCCTCGAATACGGCCAGCTGTTCATGTCCTTCATGAGCGGCAACACCACTCGGTTCGGCGAGGCGGCCAGCTCCCTCGACTGGGTGGGCGTGGCCCGCTTCGGCTCGGTCATCGCGCTGTTCTGCTTCGGCGCCTTTCTCGGCACCCTGATTGCCGCGTGGTCCGGGCCGTGGCGGCTGTCCACTCTGCTGGTCATCACGGCGCTGCTGCTCACCGTCGGGCTCGTCATGCCCCAAGGCCCCGACGCCGTGCCGCTGCACGCCTACCCCGTCGTGCTGGCCCTCGGCCTGCAGAACGCGACCCTCCAGGACGAGGCAGGCCGAAGCCTGGCACTGACCTACGTGACCGGCACAGTCATCAGGTTCGGCGCCGGGCTGGCGAACATCCTCCTGCACAAGCCTGCGCCGTCATTCTGGATTCAAGGCCCGCTGTGGGCGGGCCTCACGGCGGGCGCGGTCTGCGGCGGCGTGCTGCAACACCACTTCGGAGAGGCGGCGTTCCTGGCGCCCGCGGCTCTCGCCGGCGCCCTGGCGGGGATCGCTCTTGTCATGACGCTGCTGCGGCCCACCAGCCCACTGGTGCTCAACGACTCGGCACCCCAACCGGACGCCGCTCCCGACGCCCCGCCTACGGTGGTGCTCCCGGCAGGGCAGCCCCGCCGTTAGGCCCGGCCGGACTCAGCTGATCCCGACCGCGAAGACGACGACCGCGACGATGCCGAACAGCGCCGCCGCGAACGCCCCTTCGGCCACCGGCGCGAAGATCCGGTAGTAGAGCACCGCACCCGGCGACATCGCCAGCAAGCCGAGCCCGAATCCCAGTAGCGTCAACGGCGTTCCGGGCTCCCTGCCGCGACGAGACATGGCGCGGTCGACCTCATACGACATCAGACCATCCCCCAGCCGAACAGCTGGCTCTGCACGACCAGCGACGCGAACACCAGCCACCCGCCCGTTGGTCCGACCAGCAGCATCAGGCCGACCGTGCGCGGGATGCGGTGGCCACCGAACGTGGCCAACGTCGCCCCCTGGCGCGCCGACCGTCACCGCCGCGACCAAACCCCAGAACAGTCCGCCGACCACTGCGCCGCCGAACACGCCCGGCCGCCACGCGAGCTCACCAGCCATGGTTACGAGGCCCGAGGACTTCCGGTGGTGCCGCGCACCACCAACTTCGGTTCGAGGACGACGTCGTCGTGAAGGTCGCCACTCTCGTCCTCCATCATCTGAACCGCCAGTCGCACCGCGTGTTTGGCGAGGCCCGACGCGTCCTGATGCACCGTCGTCAGGTCGATCAGCGGGTAGTCCGACAGGCGGCTGTCGTCGAACCCGATCAGGGACAGCTCCGACGGCACCTGCACCCCGGACCGGGTGAACACGTCGAGCAAGCCGAGCGCACATCGGTCGTTGCTCGCCAGGATCGCCGTCGGCAGCGGCGATTCCGCGAGCATCGTCCGCGCCGCGTGGGCACCGGCTTCCTCGGTGTGGGCGCCGGCGACCACCCGGGCGACGGCATCCAGCCCGTGACTGCGCATCGCGGCGCGGTAGGCACGTCGCCGCTCGGCCGAACCTGGGCCGCCGCCCCCGTCGACGTGGGCGATGTCGCGATGACCGAGTTCCACCAGGTAGTCCACGGCCTGACGGATCCCCTTGGCGTCGGCGGTGCGCACCGAACTCATCCCGCGAACCAGCGGCTTGCCGGTCACGTCGGCGCCAACCACGACCACGGGCAGACGTTCGGTGAAGCGCTGCAGCGCAAGGCGATCCGACGTCGGACCGAGGAGGATGAGCCCGCCGCACCGATGGCTGATCAAGGACTCGACGGACTCCCCTTCGTCACGGTCGGGCAAGTTGGCCGTCAACAGGACGTCGTAGCCCACGCCTTCGGCGGCCGGGTAGACGTCGGTGACCATCTCGGCGTGAAATGGCTGCCGAATGTCCATCAGGACGCCGACCGTCCGACTTCGGCCGCGGGCCAGCAGTTGCGCTGCCGAGTCCGGGCGGTAGCCGATCTCGTCGGCGACCTCGAGCACCCGACGACGGGTGTCCTCACTCGCGCCGGGTTTGCCGCTGAGGATGAACGACACCAACGTCCGTGACACCCCGGCGCGCACGGCGACGTCAGCCATGGTCGGTCGCTGGGTGGCCACGGGCAGTCCCCTCACTGTGACGCTTGACACGTCTCGGTCGTCGCGTTCATAGTAGACCTCACGCGCGTTACTAACGCGCTTTAGCACCGAAAGGACTGGCACCACGATGAGCAGCATCCTGGTCGGATCGGCCCCCGACTCCTGGGGCGTCTGGTTTCCCGACGACCCAAACCAGACCCCCTACACCCGCTTCCTGGACGAGGTCGCCGCCTCGGGCTACGAATGGATCGAGTTGGGCCCCTTCGGCTATCTGCCCACCGACCCGGCGAAGCTGTCCGACGAACTGGCCGCGCGCAACCTCAAGTTGTCGGCCGGCACGGTGTTCGAGCACCTGCACCAGGACGATTCGTGGGACTCCGTGTGGACGCAGATCGAGGACGTCGCCAAGCTCACCGCGGCCGTCGGCGGCAAGCACGTCGTCGTCATCCCCGAGATGTGGCGCGACCCTGCCACCGGCGCCGTGCTCGAGGACCGCAACCTGACAGAAGAGCAGTGGGCCAAGAAGACCACCGGCATGAACGAGCTGGGCAAGGCCATGTTCGAAAAGTACGGCGTCCGTGCGCAATACCATCCGCACGCCGACAGCCACGTCGACACCGAGGAGAACGTCTACCGCTTCCTCGACGGCACCGACGGCGAGTTCGTCAACCTGTGCCTGGACACGGGGCACATCAGCTACTGCGGCGGTGACAACATCGCCATCATCGAACGGGCCCCCGAGCGCATCGGCTACCTGCACCTCAAGCAGGTCGACCCGGTGGTGCGCGCCAAGGTCGAGGCCGAGGATCTGCCGTTCGGCGAGGCCGTCAAACTCGGCGCCATGACCGAGCCGCCACTGGGCATCCCCGACATGCCGCCGCTGCTGGCCGCGATCGACCGCCTCGGCATCGACGTGTTCGCGATCGTCGAGCAGGACATGTACCCCTGCGCCGTCGACGCACCCCTCCCCATCGCGCAGCGCACCCGGAACTATCTCGGGTCGTGTGGCGTACCGTCCGTTCGCTTCAGCTAGGAGTGCAAGAGCATGTCTGACTTGAGAATTGCCGTCCTCGGCGTCGGAATGATGGGTGCCGACCACGTCGCACGCATCGGTTCCAGAATCGCCGGTGCCCGGGTCACCGTCGTCAACGACTTCGTGACCGAGAAGGCCGAGCGGCTCGCCGCGACCATCCCCGGCTGCCGCGCGGTCGCCGATCCCCTCGACGCGATCGCCGACGGAGACGTCGACGCCGTCATCCTCGCCACCCCCGGCACCACCCACGAGAAGCAGCTGCTCGCCTGCCTGGAACACGGCAAGCCGGTGATGTGCGAGAAGCCGCTGACCACCGACGTGGCGACGTCACTGGAGGTGGTCAAGCGCGAGGCCGAGCTCGGAAAGCGGTTGATCCAGGTCGGTTTCATGCGCCGCTTCGACGCCGAGTACGTGGCGCTGAAGGGACTGCTTGGCGGTGGCGAGCTCGGCACGCCACTGGTCATGCACTGCGTGCACCGCAATGCCGAGGTGCCGCCGAACTTCGACAGTTCGATGATCGTCAAGGACTCACTGGTGCACGAGGTGGACGTGACGCGCTTTCTGTTCGACGAGGAGATCACCTCGATCCAGGTGATCAAGCCCGCCGCCAATCCCAATGCGCCCCAGGGTCTTCAAGATCCACAGATCGCCATCTTCCAGACCGCCTCCGGCAAGCACGTCGACGTCGAGGTGTTCGTCACCACCGGCGTCGCCTACGAAGTCCGCACCGAGGTCGTCGGCGAGCGTGGCAGCGCCATGATCGGTCTCGACGTCGGGTTGGTGCGCAAGAGCGCCCCGGGGCACTGGGGCGGTCAGATCACGCCCAGCTTCAAGGAACGGTTCGGCCCGGCCTACGACGTGGAGATCCAACGCTGGGTCGACGCCGTCCGCTCCGGGGTGAACGTCGATGGCCCTGGCGCGTGGGACGGGTACGCCGCGGCGGCCGTGTGCGCGGCCGGCGTCGCCTCGCTCGAGTCGGGCCTGCCCGTCGCCGTGGAGATGGTGTCGCGCGACTCGATCACGGGCGCCTGACCTCGAGACCCCCCTGCTAGCAGGGGGGCGGGGCGGCGGCTAGCGGTGATTACAGCGCGGCGGCGGGCTCGAATGATGAGGGAATGGCTGGAGATCGCTCCAAACCCGTGGTGAACTGGCGCGGCACCACGGTCACCCGGCGTTCGATTGTGGCCGGGCTCGGTGCCGTCGGCGCGTTCGTCGCCGTCGACCTCGGCTCCGTCGCATTCGCGAACGGGTGGGTCGGCGGCGGCGGTGCGTTCACCCGGCAGACGTTCATCGACGCGTTCCGCACCGTCTACGGCAATCATCCCGGCTTCCGCAAGAACCATGCCAAGGGCGTGGCCGTCACCGGCTACTTCGACGGCAACGGCAACGGGGCCGAGTTGTCGTCGGCCGCGGTCTTCGGCTCGGGACGGACGGTCGTGACGGGCCGGTTCTCGTTGGCCGGCGGCAACCCGTTCATGGCCGATGCGCCGTCGACTGGGCGCGGTCTCGGGTTGGCATTCGGCCTGCCAGGCCCCGGCCAATGGCGCACCGCCATGCTGAATCTGCCTGTCTTTCCGGACAATACGCCACGCGGGTTCTACGACCGGACCCTGGCGTCGAAGACCGTCGCCGGCACCGGCAAGCCCGATCCCGCGGCGATGGCCACCTTCCTCGCCGAGCACCCGGAGACCGCGGCCGCGATGGCCGTCATCAAGAAGCACCCTCCGACAACGGGTTTCGCCGACAGCACCTTCTCGAGCCTGAACGCGTTCTTTCTCGTCGACGCCGCCGGCCACCGCACCCCGGTGCGGTGGTCGTTCCAGCCGATGCAAGCGGCGCTGCCCTCGAAGGCGGGTGACGACGGGCTGTTCGACGCGCTGGTTCGTCAACTGCGGGCGGGCCCACTCAGTTGGCGACTGCACCTGGTGGTCGGCGAACCGTCGGACCCGTTGACGGACGCCACGCTGCCGTGGCCGCCCGACCGGCGGGTCGTCGACGCCGGAACACTCACCCTGACCGCTGCGGAGACCGAAGCGCCGGGCAACGCCCGCGACGTCAACTTCGACCCCCTGGTCCTCCCGCCGGGCATCGAACCCACCGACGACCCGCTGCTGAGCGCCCGGTCCTCGGTGTACGCGGCGTCCTACCGGGCTCGCACCGGCGAACCGAAGTCGGCGTCAGCCATCCAGGTCGGAGACGTGTCATGACAACCCGCTTCCCGCTCCGAACGCGAGTGTTGCACTGGCTCACCGCGATTCTGGTGTTCACCGCGCTGCTCGTCGGGTTCGTGATGGTGAATTCGCTGGGGTCCTACGCGGCGTTGGTGGGCGTGCACATGACGTTGGGCGTCGCCATCCTGGCGATCGTCGTGATCCGCGCGGCCAACCGGTTCACCCATCGCACTCCCCCGCTGCCGGACACCGTCAGCGGGTTCGAGCACAAACTCGTCGTCGGGTCGGAGCTGTCGATGTACGCGCTGCTGCTGGCGCAACCGCTCGTCGGCTGGGCGATGGTGTCCGCGGAGGGCCTGCCCGTGAAGGTGTTCGGCTCGCTGCGGCTGCCGCGCATCGCACCCGCCGACGCCGACACGTTCTTCCTGCTGCGGCAGACGCATTCGGTACTGGCGTACCTGTTGGTGGTCGTCATCATCGCGCACGTCAGCGCCGTGCTACTTCACACGCTGACGCTGCGAGACCGGATGCTCTCGCGGATGACGTTCGGTCGGGGCTAGAAGTCCCAGTCCTCGTCGGTGGTGTTGACGGCCTTACCGATGACGTAGCTCGACCCCGAGCCGGAGAAGAAGTCGTGGTTCTCGTCGGCGTTGGGGCTCAACGCCGACAGGATCGCCGGGTTGACGTCGGTCTCGTCCTTGGGGAACAGCGCCTCGTAGCCGAGGTTCATCAAGGCCTTGTTGGCGTTGTAGCGCAGGAACTTCTTGACGTCCTCGGTGAGCCCGACCCCGTCGTACAGGTCCTGGGTGTACTCGACCTCGTTGTCGTAGAGCTCGAAGAGCAGCTCGTAGGTGTAGTCCTTCAGCTCGGCCTTGCGCGCCTCGTCGGCCAGCGCCAGACCCTTCTGGAACTTGTAGCCGATGTAGTACCCGTGCACGGCCTCGTCGCGGATGATCAGCCGGATCATGTCGGCGGTGTTGGTGAGCTTGGCGCGGCTGCTCCAGTACATCGGCAGGTAGAAGCCGGAGTAGAACAGGAAGCTCTCCAGAAGTGTGGAGGCGACCTTGCGCTTGAGCGGATCGTCGCCCTTGTAGAAGTTCATCACGATCTCGGCCTTGCGCTGCAGGTTCGGGTTTTCCTCCGACCAGCGGAACGCCTCGTCGATGTCGACCGTCGAGCACAGCGTCGAGAAGATGTTGCTGTAGCTCTTGGCGTGCACCGACTCCATGAACGCGATGTTGGTGTAGACGGCTTCCTCGTGCGGCGTGATCGCGTCGGGGATCAGGCTCACGGCGCCGACGGTGCCCTGGATGGTGTCCAGCAGCGTCAGGCCGGTGAACACCCGCATGGTCAGCTGCTTCTCGTGCTCGTTCAGCGTGCCCCAGGACGGGATGTCGTTGGACACCGGAACCTTCTCCGGCAGCCAGAAGTTGCCGGTCAGGCGTTCCCAGACCTCGGCGTCCTTCTCGTCGGGAACGCGGTTCCAGTTGATGGCGGAGACCCGGTCGATCAACTTGATTCCATCAGACACTGTGAACCCCAATTCGATGCGTTGCGATGAGCTCCCATGACACTACAACTGGGGTGTGACAACGCGTGGCAGCACAACCACTTGTGGTTGGCGTGTCGTGGTCAGCGTCCGATGAATCGGTACTCCGAGCGCTTGAACCGCCTGGTCGCCAGCCAGTACTGCCAGGTCATGCCGCTCCACAGCACCCGGTTGACGCCGTGGGAGTCCAGGTACCAGCTGCGGCACCCCCCGGTGTTCCACACCGTCTTGGCCAGGCCGTCCTGCAGGTCGCCGTTGAACGCGTCTTGCGCGGCGCGTGTCGGCGCCACCGCCTGGGCACCGGACTTGTCGACCGCGGCGATCGCCTGGGCGACGTACCGGATCTGGGCCTCGATCATGAACACCACCGAGTTGTGGCCGAGGCCGGTGTTGGGACCGAGCAGGAAGAACAAGTTCGGCATGTCGGCGACCGCCACGCCGCGGTGCGCCTCGACGCCCTCGCGGTTCCACCGGTCCACCAGGTCCTCGCCGCCGGGCCCGGTGACGTCGACGTAGGAGTACGAGTCGGTGACGTGGAAGCCGGTCGCGAACACCACCACGTCGACCGGGTGCTCCACGCCGTCGAACGTGACGATGCCGTCGCGCGTCATCCTCGTGATGCGTTCGGTGATCACCTGGGTCTTGGGGTTGGCGATGCCGCGGTAGTAGGTGTCGGAGTTGAGGATTCGCTTGCACCCGGCCCGGTAGTCGGGAGTCAGCTTGCGGCGCAACGCCTTGTCCTTGACCGACCGTCGAATGTTCCACTTGCCAAGCAGCGCACCGATTCTGAGCAACTCGGGCTGCTTGGTCATGCCGAAGCCGACCACCTCGTGCAGCCAGTAGATCGCCACCCGCATCGCGGCCCTGGTACCGGGCACCTCGGTGAACGTCCGCCGCACCCATTCCGGCAGTGCGTTGTTGGGGCGCGGCATCACCCATGGTGGCGTGCGTTGGTAGACCTGAAGTTCGGCGACGTCCTTGACGATCTCGGGGACGAGCTGGATGGCGCTGGCGCCGGTGCCGATGACGGCAACCCGCTTGCCGGTGATGTCGACCGAGTGGTCCCACTGCGCGGAATGGAATGCGGCGCCGCTGAATTCGTCGGCGCCCTCGATCTCGGGGATCAGCGGGATGTGCAGCGCGCCGGCCCCCGAGACGAGGAACTGGGCGACGTACTCCTGCCCGTCGGCGGTGAACACGTGCCACCGCATCTCGGCGTCGTCCCACGTGGCCCGCTCGACCCGGGAGTTGAACCGGACGTACCGGCGCAAGCCGTACTTCTCGGCGACGCCCTTGAGGTAGTCGAAGATCTCGGGCTGCAGGGACCACATGTGGGTCCAGTCGGGCTTGGGCTCGAACGAGAAGGAGTACATGTGCGACGGGATGTCGCAGGCGCAGCCTGGGTAGGTGTTGTCCCGCCAGGTGCCGCCGATGTCGTCGGCCTTCTCGAGGATGACGAAGTCCTCGAAGCCGAAGCCCTGCTTCTGCAGCGCGATCGCCATCCCGAGGCCGGAGAAGCCACTGCCGATGATGACGGCACGGGTGCGGACGGGGCTCTTCTGCGCCGCAACGGCGCCCGCCTCTTCGGCAATGGTCATGCCGCCACGATACCTGGGAACGCAGGTACCGGGTATCAGGCCACAGTCTCGCGGCGGCGGACACCCTCGTGCAGCGGAAGGGCGGGATCGATCTTGATGCCGATCAGCTCACACGTGCCGTAGATGGCCGCCATCATCATCGTCGTCATGTGCGCCACGAACTGCTCCGGCGGCATCCGTCGGGGGCTGTCCGGCCCGGGACCGAGCCACCACTCGGTGGCCGCCGCAGCGGAGCCGAACGTCGTGAACGCGGCCAATTCCATCGCCGCCCCGTCGAGTTCCATTTCGCGGAGTTCGTCGTTGAACATCGCAGCCATCGCCAAGGTGACGTCGCGCCCCTCGTTGAGGGCCCGCATCGCCTCGGTCTGCTCGGCGAATCGCCCCTGGATCAGGAACCGGCACACGTTGGGATGTTCGTCGACCAGGTGGACGTACTTCTCGACGCTGCGGAAGATCACCTCGCGGGCCGGATCGGTACCGACGTCGATCGCGGGAATGATGGCCGCCCACAACATGTCTCGCAGTCGCTCACCGATCGCCTGGAACAGGTCGGCCTTGTCGGTGAAGTGCCGGTAGATCTTCGGCTTGGCGGTGCCCGCCTCTTCGGCGATCTCGCGCAGCGACAGCTCGGGACCGAGCTTGTCGATCGCGCGGAATGCCGCGTCGACGATCTCGGCGCGGACCTTCTTGCGATGCTCACGCCAACGCTCGCTACGGGCGTCGACCTTCACTCCCGGCGGGGTGCCCGGAACGGGCCGAGAGGGTCTGCGCACGGACTCACTGTACAAGCTGAACGGTGCTGACCTGCCAAGACCGCGCCGTCGCCCCGCGCGCGGCACGTGTCAGCCGCCCCGCGCGGGTAGCATCTGGAGCCGATATACCCCAGCTATACGAGACGAGACTCATGACGCAGCGGTACGACCTGGTGATTGCCGGCGGAGGGCCGTCCGGCGCCGCCGCAGCATGGCAGGCAGCCCAGACGGGTGCCAAGGTAGTCGTCCTGGACAAGGCCGAGTTCCCGCGCGACAAGCCGTGCGGCGACGGTTTGACCGCTCGCGCGGTCAGCTACCTCCAGAAGATGGGCCTCGCCGAGGAGGTCGACAAGTTCCACCGGGTCAACCGGGTGACGGTCTTCAGCCCGTCGCAGTGGGAGCTGTCGTTCCCGACCCGCCCCGGGATGCCGAACCACGGCTACGTCGCACCCCGGCCCGTCCTGGACACTTTGCTGCTTAAGCACGCCGAGAACGCAGGCGCCGAGATCCGGCAGTCATGTGAGGTGACGGGTCCCGAGCTCGACGCCACCGGGCGCGTCGTCGGCGTAGTCCTCAAGGGCGGCGAGAAGGTCTACGGCGACGCGGTCATCGCGGCCGACGGCGCCTACTCCCCCATCAAGCGAGCCCTGAAGATCGACTCGGAGTACAACGGCTATTCGGCGATCGCGATCCGCGCCGAGATGCCGGCCAACAAGCCAGACTCCGATTCCCTCGACATCTATCTCAACCTCAAGTTCAACGGCGACCAACTGCCGGGCTACGCGTGGGTGTTCCCGTTCGGTGGTGGCCGCATCAACATCGGCCTCGGCTACGTCAACAGCTACAAGGACTGGCAGAAGATCAACGCCACCCAGTTCATGGGCGAGTTCATGCAGACGCTGCCCCGCGAGTGGGGCCTGCCGCCGATCGAGGAGCTCAAGAAGGACAAGTTGGTGCGGGCCTGGCGGTTGCCGATGGGCTTCACCGCGTGGCCGCCGTGGCGTCCGGGCGTCCTCTTCACCGGCGACTCGCTCGGTGCGGGCAAGCCGGCCTCGGGTGCGGGCATCTCGAAGGCGCTCGAATCAGGCCTCGCCGCGGGTGAGTGTGCGATCGCGGCCCTGACCAACGGTGGGCCGGACGACTTCACCAACTACGCGCAGCGGATGGAAGCCGCCTGGGGCAAGGAGTACCGGCGTGGCCGCTACTTCCACAAGCTCGCGGGCATCCCCGCCGTTGCGAACAACGGCATCAAGCTGATCGACAACGCGTTCTTCCGCGACCGCATGCTCAAGTCGCTGTACAAGAAGGAACAGGGCCCGCAGCACAAGGTGAAGTAAGCCTGGGTCCGTCCCGCCGAGTGTGAATTTCACGACGCGACACTCCGATGACGCGTCGCGGGAGTCACACCGCGACGCGTCAGAGGGCGGTGTAGCCGCCGTCGATGACGATCGACTGGCCGACGACGTACGCCGACGCGTCACTTAGCAGGTAGACCGCGAGCGGGCCGAGCTCGTGCGGCTCCCCCATCCGGCCCACCGGCGTGTGCGCCATCCACTCGGCGAATTGCTCCGGTGAGTTCCGCGGCACGCCGAGCGTCTGCTCCGATGCGAAGTAGCCCGGCGAGATCGAGTTGAGCCGGATTCCCAGCGGCAGCCACTCCACCGCGAGGCTCTTGGTCAGCATCGCGACGCCGGCCTTGGACGCGTTGTAGGCGGCCTGGTCTTGCGGGCGGTTCACCCGCAGGCTCGACATCGAGGCGATCGTGACGGCAGAGCCGGTCTGACCGGCGTCGACCAGGCGCCGCGCGAATGCCCGGCACACCAGGAACGTCCCCGTCAGGTTGACGTCGACGATCCAACGGAACCGCTCGGGGGTGATGTCCATGGCGCTGGTGGTGTCCGCCACCCCAGCCGCGTTGACCAAGGCGTCGACGACCCCCAGGCGATCGGCGACCTCGGCGAAGGCCGCCTCGACCGACGCCTCGTCGGTGACGTCGGCGGTTACCCCGACGACGTCGGTGCCGGTGGCGGCGCCCAGCTGGGCGTCCGCGTTGTGGACTTCGTCGCGCACGTCGAGGAGGGCGACCCTGGCCCCCGCCCGGGCGACGGCCTCGGCCATCGCCAGGCCGAGGCCGCGCCCGCCTCCGGTCACCAGTGCCACGCGTCCTGCCAAAGTGGAGTCCATTGAACCCATCTTGGCCGACGTGCCGTGGTACGGGCTACGCCGTGAACGCGTACTGCACGTTCTCCCCGACGGGCACGAAGCCGAGCCGCCGGTAGACCCCGTTGGACACCGGGTTGGCGTCGTCGGCGAACAGCACCACGTCACGCGCACCCCGACTCCAGGCCTGCCGCACCGCCTGCGCGGTGACCGCGGCGCCGTAGCCGTTGCCCCGGTGCTGCGGCGCGGTGTACACCGGACCGATCCGCGACATCCCCATCAGGCAACCGTGCACGCGAGCCATGGCGACCGGCTCACCGTCGACGGTCCACAGCACCACCCGCCAGCCCGCGTCGGCGACATCGCGGAACACGCCGCGCCGGGCCGCTGGATCGGGCGTCGCGTCGAACGCCTCGACGAAGAACGCGTCGAACCACCCGGCGAGCAGGTCGGTGTCATGGTCGTCGGCAACCCGCGGCTCACCGGCGACACCGACCGGTGGGACCAGGTCGCCGAGGCGGTACAGCGTCTCCTCGAACGAGGTCGTGACGGTCGCGCCGGTGGCTTCAGCCCATGCTTGACTGAATGCCGCTGCGGTACTTGGTGTTCCGCGGATCGCGGGCAGATCGCTGCGCACGGGTGCGAGCGCGGCGGCCGACTCCTTGGCCAAGGTGGGCGGCAGCCCGTTGACCAGCAGCACCGAATCCCTCATCTGCAGAGCGGCGCCCACGGCACCGTCGCAGTCATGAGCGGCCAGCAGCAGGTGACCAGCCGGCCACGCGGAGGTGCGCAGGGTGGTCAGCTCGGTGGTGAACCGGACCGGGTCCCGGCGGTACACCCAGCGGGCCACCGGGCCGAAGCCGTCCGGCGTCGCGTACAGGTGAACGTTCATGCCTACGAGGGTGAAGCACTCGGCGCGCTAATTCCACTGATTTATCGGCCGTTTGGCGCGCCGCGCGTCAGCCTCGACCGCGCTTGGTCGGACCCGGCTTGCGGGCAATCTTGCCGGCGGCGGCGCGCGCGGCCTGCTTGGCGAGCGTCTTCTCCCGCGCGGTGCGCTTCGGCGCCGGTTCGGCTTGCCCGCGCGACGAACTGGGTTTGCGGCCGCGCACGATGCCGATGAACTCGGCCACCAATGCCGACTGCTCGCCCTCGGGGATGGCGAGGGCCACGGGACAGGTGGGCGCGTCGGCGATCGGGCGGTAGGTGAGGTCCTTGCGGTGGTGTAGCCGTGCCAGCGACTGTGGGACGACGAGCACTCCGACGCCGGCCGCCACCAGTTCCGTTGCGTCTTGTACGGTTTCGGGCCGGTGCTCGACCGGGACGCCCGGCGGCGTCGGCCAGGTGACGACGTCGTCGAGCGGGCGAAGCACCGGCTCGCCGTCGAGGTCCGCCACGGTGACCGTGTCCGCGGCGGTGAGCAGGTGATCGGTCGGCACCACGACGACGGTCGTCTCGTCGTAGAGACCGATGAGGGCCACGCCGGACGTGTCGACCCGCGGCCGAAGCAACGCCACGTCCACGTCACCGGACCGCACAGCATCGACGGCGCCGGCCGCGTCGACGGTCTGCAGTTGCAACCGGATGTCGGGATGGCGGTCCGCCCAGGTTCGGGCCCACTTCGCAGGTGTCACACCGGGGACGTACCCCACTGTGAGCGAGGACGGCGAGGATGAAGCCACGGCCTCAGGCTACCGATAGGCTCTGCATCATGAGCAGGCCGAACGCGCAATCCATGAAACCCGCCACCGCGGCGAAGAAGCTCGACGTGTACCTGCCGGCGACGCCCGCGGAGTTCCAGGAGAACGCGATCACCCGGTCCGAGCTCGCCGCCCTGCAGGAGGATCCGCCGCAGTGGCTCAAGGATCTCCGCAAGAACGGGCCGCACCCGAAGAACTTGGTGGCCCTGAAGCTGGGTGTCTCGATCGCCGGTCTGGCGCGCGGCGGCGTGACCGAGGCGCTCACCACCGAGCAGATCACCGCGCTGCTCGAGGAGAAGCCCGACTGGCTGGTCGCCGAACGCGAGAGCTTCCAGGCCGTGCTGCGCGAGGAGCGACGCGTGAAGGCGCTGCACGAGGATCAGGCGCGCGAGGGCTGATCCCAACTGGTCGACCCCCGAACGTGAAAATGGCGACGCAACTCGCGAGAGATGCGTCGCCAGATTCACTTTCGGCGGTGGTGCGTCACAACATGCAGCTGACGCAACCCTCCACCTCAGTCCCCTCCAACGCCATCTGGCGTAGGCGGATGTAGTACAGCGTCTTGATGCCCTTGCGCCAGGCGTAGATCTGGGCCTTGTTCACCTCACGCGTAGTGGCGGTGTCCTTGAAGAACAGCGTCAGCGACAGGCCCTGGTCCACGTGCTGGGTGGCCGCGGCGTAGGTGTCGATGATCTTCTCGTAGCCGATCTCGTATGCGTCCTGGTAGAACTCGAGATTGTCGTTGGTCAGATACGGCGCCGGGTAGTACGCCCGGCCGATCTTGCCTTCCTTGCGGATCTCGATCCGCGACGGCACCGGGTGGATCGACGACGTCGAGTAGTTGATGTAGGAAATCGACCCCGTCGGCGGCACGGCCTGCAGGTTCTGGTTGTAGATGCCGTGCGTCTGCACCGACTCCTTCAAGCTCCGCCAGTCGTCCTGGGTCGGGATGTGGATGTCGGCCTTGGCGAACAACTCCCGCACACGTTCGGTCGCCGGCTCCCACGCCTGCTCGGTGTACTTGTCGAAGAACTCCCCCGACGCGTACTTCGACTTCTCGAACCCACCGAAGCGCGTGCCGCGCTCCATCGCGATGCGGTTGCTCGCCCGCAGTGCGTGGAAGAGCACCGCGTAGAAGTAGATGTTGGTGAAGTCGATGCCCTCTTCGGAGCCGTACATGATCCGCTCGCGAGCCAGGTACCCGTGCAGGTTCATCTGCCCCAGCCCGATGGCGTGAGAGTCGTTGTTGCCCTGCTCGATCGACGGCACCGACCAGATGTGGGTCTGGTCGCTGACCGCGGTGAGTCCGCGGATCGCGACCTCGATGGTCTGGGCGAAGTCCGGCGAGTCCATCGTCTTGGCGATGTTGAGTGACCCGAGGTTGCACGAGATGTCCTTGCCCACCTTGGAATACGACAGATCGTCGTTGAATTCCGAGGGCGTCGACACCTGGAGGATCTCCGAGCACAGGTTGCTGTGGGTGATCCGGCCCTCGATCGGGTTGGCCCGGTTCACCGTGTCCTCGTACATGATGTACGGGTAACCGGACTCGAACTGCAGCTCGGCGAGGGTCTGGAAGAACTCCCGCGCCTTGATCTTGGTCTTGCGAATCCGTGCATCGTCGACCATCTCGTAGTACTTCTCGGTGATGGCGATGTCGGCGAACGGAACGCCGTAGACCTTCTCGACGTCGTACGGCGAGAAGAGGTACATGTCCTCGTTCTTCTTCGCCAGCTCGAACGTGATGTCCGGGATGACGACGCCGAGGGACAGCGTCTTGATGCGGATCTTCTCGTCGGCGTTCTCACGCTTGGTGTCGAGGAAGCGGTATATGTCGGGATGATGCGCCTGCAGATACACCGCGCCGGCACCCTGACGGGCGCCCAGCTGGTTGGCGTAGGAGAACGAATCCTCCAGCAGCTTCATGATCGGGATGACACCCGAGCTCTGGTTCTCGATGTTCTTGATCGGTGCACCGTGCTCGCGAATGTTGCTCAGCAGCAACGCAACTCCGCCACCACGCTTGGACAACTGCAGCGCCGAGTTGATGGAACGCCCGATGGACTCCATGTTGTCCTCGATGCGCAGCAGGAAGCAGCTGACGGGCTCGCCGCGCTGTTTCTTGCCGGAGTTGAGGAACGTCGGGGTGGCCGGCTGGAATCGGCCGTCGATGATCTCGTCGACGAGCTGCTCGGCCAACGTCGTGTCGCCGGCGGCCAGCGTCAGCGACACCATGACGACGCGGTCCTCGAAACGCTCGAGGTAGCGCTTACCGTCGAACGTCTTCAGCGTGTAGGACGTGTAGTACTTGAACGCGCCGAGGAACGTCGGGAAGCGGAACTTCTTGGCGTACGCGCGGTCCAGCAGCGACTTCACGAAGTTGCGCGAGTACTGGTCGAGCACCTCGCGCTCGTAGTACTCCTTCTGCACCAGGTAGTCGAGCTTCTCGTCCTGGTTGTGGAAGAAGACGGTGTTCTGGTTGACGTGCTGCAAGAAGTACTGGTTGGCGGCTTCGCGATCCTTGTCGAACTGGATCTTGCCGTCCTTGTCGTACAGGTTCAGCATCGCGTTGAGCGCGTGGTAGTCGGTCTCGCCCGGGAGTGCGTGGACTCCGGTGGTTACAGGTTCTGCAGTGACGGTTGGTGACACGTCTGGTCCTTCCAGAAATCGGCAAGCCCCGCGCGGACGGCGAAGACGTCGTCCGTGGTGCCCATGAGTTCGAAGCGATAGAGGTAGGGGACGCCGCACTTGCGTGAGACGACGTCACCGGCGTAGCCGAATTCGGCACCGAAGTTGGTGTTGCCCGCGGCGATGACGCCGCGGATCAACGATCGGTTGTGTTCGTCGTTCAGAAAGGCGATGACTTGCTTGGGGACGTAACCGCCGGCGTCCGGATCGGGTCCGTTGGCGTGTCCGCCGCCGTAGGTGGGCAGAACCAGCACGTACGGTTCGGTCACCTGGATGCGGTCGCGGAGCGGGATGCGGATCGCGGGCAGCTCCAGCTTCTCGACGAAGCGGTGCGTGTTCTCCGAGACGCTGGAGAAGTAGACGAGACTCCCCATCACGTCTCCTCTCCTACCCGCCGGGTTCTTCTCTGTTACGCCGTGGCTGCGACGGCGCCGGACAGCTGCTTGATCCGGTCCGGACGGAAGCCCGACCAGTGGTCGTTGCCCGCGACCACGAC
The DNA here is from genome assembly GCF_001426545.1 of Mycobacterium sp. Root135. Lineage (GTDB taxonomy): Bacteria > Actinomycetota > Actinomycetes > Mycobacteriales > Mycobacteriaceae > Mycobacterium. Next base: position 1,341,472 of record NZ_LMEZ01000001.1, read on the forward strand.
GGGGGCCTGCAGGTAACCCAGCGCCATGACGTAGTCACGCGCCTCGGGCACCTCGGTGATGTCCACGACGTCGTAGGCGACGCCCTGCTTGTCGAGCGCCTTGTAGGTGGCGTTGCACTGGACGCATGCGGGCTTGGTGTAGACGGTGACGGTCATTGGTGGGCTCCCCTCAGCGAAACGATGATCAAGCATGTGGCGTGTCTCCTACACAAGCGTCTCGCACGGCACCGACAAGACCTCATCTTGGCGCAATCATCAATATGTTCAACACCTCACCGAAGGGATGACTTCCCGGCTGGGGCGGATGAACTAGTCCTGAGTTGAGCCTGTGACGCTTCGTTGCTTGGCACTAGATGTTGTGTCCAACTAGTAGAGCACATACAAGATGGCCCTAATGACACAAATGAAATTTCGCCTGGTCGTTGCGGTGTGTCGCGGAATTTCCGGCGTGTTATTCACAACGACGCCCGTTCCTGTTAGTGGAACGCCCCTCCCTGTTAGTCGAACGCGTCCCGGCAGACGCGAAGCGAACGCTCTCCCTCAGCGGTCCGGAAACGGGGGTGGTTCCTCAGTCGAGTAGCAAAGCGCGAGAAACGGCCACCACGGAGTCAGTGGATGCAAGGTGAGTGGCCATGTCCACCCCGGGCGAGCACACCACGGGACACCCGTAGACGACGAAACCGCCGGCGAACCCCTTTCGGGGCTCGCCGGCGGCCTGGTCGTGGTGAAGCGCCGTCAGCCGACTTCGGCGGTCAACTTCTCCACCACTTCACGGACCTGCTGGACCACGTCGGCGTTCTCCCGCGGGTGCTTGCCGTCGAAGATCCCCGCCGGCAGCGACAGCTTCACGTCCTCGACGACCTTGGGTCCCGCCACGCCAAAGGACTTGCGCGTCTCGTCGTGCGCCCAGACTCCGCCGTACTGGCCGAGCGCCGTGCCGATGACGGCCAACGGCTTGCCGTTGAGCGCCCCGGCACCGTAGGGCCGCGACAGCCAGTCGATCGCGTTCTTCAGCACACCCGGGATGCTGCCGTTGTACTCCGGCGTCACGACCAGCGCGGCATCCGCTTCCGCCGCGGCCAGGCGCAGCGCCTGCACGACCTCGGCCACGCCGTCGCCGTCGACGTCCTCGTTGTAGAACGGCAGGTCGCCCAACCGGTCGAACAGTTGCAGCGACACACCCGCTGGAGCCGTCTCGCTCGCCACTTCGGCCAATTGCCGGTTCAGCGAGGCCGCCCGCAGGCTGCCGACCAGTACCAAAACCTTCACGTCTGTCATGTCCGTAGAGCTCCCTTCGGTTGATTCGCCACGATCCTCTCACAGCTCAACTGGACCGCAGTCCGATTGATTCCGGCTGACGTAAAGTGCAGGGATGAGCATCGGCGACGGCCTGATCGGACTACCGGTCACCGATTCGGCGCCGGTCGAGCGCGGTGACGCCGCCCGCAACCGCGCGCTGCTACTGGCCGCCGCCCGCCGCCTGATCGAAGAACGCGGCGCCGACACCGTCACCATGGACGACGTCGCCAATGCCGCGGGCGTCGGCAAGGGCACCCTGTTCCGCCGCTTCGGCAGCCGCGCCGGTCTGATGGTCGTACTCCTCGACGAGGCCGAGAAGACCGAACAAGCGGCCTTCATGTTCGGTCCCCCGCCGCTGGGGCCCGGCGCTCCCCCGCTGACCAGGCTGATCGCCTACGGACGCGACCGACTGCGGTTCGTCTGGCATCACCGCGTCCTGCTCGCCGACGCCAACACCGATCCGCACATGCGCTTCAACGCACCCGCCACCCTGCACCGCACCCACGTCCGCATGCTTCTCGCCTCCGCGGGCACCACCGGCGATCTCGACGCGCAAACACAGGCGCTGCTGTCGCTTCTGGACCCCGACTACGTCACCCATCAGGTCGAGGATGTCGGGCACGATCTCGATCGACAGGGTGACGCGTGGGAGAGCTTGGCGCGCAAGCTCTGCGGGAGCTAGTGCCCCATGGCGTGGGTGCTACACGTCGACCTCGACCAGTTCCTCGCGTCGGTCGAACTGCGGCGGCGCCCCGAGCTCGTCGGCCTGCCGGTGATCGTCGGCGGCAACGGCGACCCGACCGAACCGCGCAAGGTGGTCACCTGCGCGTCCTATGAGGCGCGCGAGCGCGGCGTGCACGCGGGCATGCCGCTGCGGGTGGCCGCCCGCAAGTGCCCCGAGGCGACGTTCCTTCCGTCGGATCCCACCGCTTACGACGCGGCCTCCGACGAGGTGATGGGACTGCTCCGCGACCTCGGTCATCCCCTCGAGGTGTGGGGTTGGGACGAGGCGTACCTCGGCGCCGACGTCGCCGATCCCCACGAGCTCGCGATGAATATCCGCCAGGTGGTCGAGGCGCAGACGGGCCTCTCGTGCTCGGTCGGGATAAGCGACAACAAGCAACGGGCCAAGGTCGCGACCGGATTCGGCAAGCCGGCGGGGGTCTACCGCCTCGACGACGACAACTGGATGGCCGTAATGGGCGATCGGGGCGTCGACCAACTCTGGGGAGTCGGCCCCAAGACCGCGAAACGACTTGCCGCCCTTGGCATCATCACCGTGGGCGACCTTGCCGCCGCCGACGCGGAGCTCCTGGTGTCGACGTTCGGTCCCAGCACGGGGTTGTGGATCCTGTTGCTGGCCAAGGGCGGTGGAGACGCCACCGTCAGCACCGAACCCTGGGTGCCCAGGTCGCGCAGCCACGTGGTCACCTTCGCCGAGGACCTCACCGAACGCGCCGAGATGGACGCGGCCATCGTCGAACTGGCCCGCGAGACCCTCGCCGAGGTCGTCGAGCAGGGCCGCACGGTGGCCAGGGTCGCCGTCACCGTGCGCACCTCGACGTTCTTCACCAGAACCAAGATCCGCAAGCTCGCAGCCCCGGGCACCGACGAGTCCGTCATCCGCGACACCGCACTCTCGGTGTTCGACCGGTTCGAGCTGGATCGGCCCGTACGTCTGCTCGGTGTTCGCCTCGAACTGACGATGCCGGACGCCACGAACGTCACCGCCCCCACCTAACCTCGTCAGCATGTTGCACACCGTCGCCATCCGGGGCTACCGCTCGATGCGCGAGGTCGTGATCCCCCTGACGGGCTTGACGGTCGTCACCGGCGCGAACGGCACGGGCAAGTCCTCGGTGTACCGGGCGCTGAAACTCCTCGCCGACTGCGGCCGCGGGGAGGTGATCGGCTCGCTGGCCCGCGAAGGCGGGCTGGAGTCGGTGCTGTGGGCAGGCCCGGAGAATCCCACCGGCGCGCGACGTGCCGGCGAAGTGCAGGGCACCACGCGCATGCGGCCCGTCGCCCTCGAACTCGGTTTCTCCTCAGACGATCTCGGCTATCTGATCGACCTCGGCCTGCCGCAGTACGCCGGCCCCAAGTCGTTGTTCGCGCGCGATCCCGAGATCAAGCGGGAGATCGTGTTCGCCGGTCCACGACTGCGACCAAGCGCCGCACTGGTCCGTCGGGGTGGTGACTACGCCGAGGTTGCCGACGACGCCGGGCGCGGCTTCACCGAGCTCACGCGCGCGCTGACCACCTACCGAAGTGTCCTCGCCGAATACGCGCTACCCGAGCTCGCCGCCGTACGCGATCGACTGCGCGACTGGCGGTTCTACGACGGGTTCCGCGTCGACGCCGACGCACCGGCGCGACGACCACGGATCGGCACCAGGACGCCGGTGCTGTCCGATGACGGCGGCGATCTGGCTGCCGCGGTCCAGACGATCCTCGAGCTGGGCTCCGGCGACCTACAGCGGGCCGTCGCCGACGCCTTCGACGGGGCCGAGGTGTCCGTCGCGGTGCACGACGGGCTCTTCGAGCTGCAACTGCGCCAACCCGGCATGTTGAGACCGCTGCGCGCGGCCGAATTGTCGGACGGCACACTGCGTTTCCTGCTCTGGGGGGCAGCGCTTCTCAGCCCGCGGCCGCCCTCGCTGATGGTGCTCAACGAGCCGGAGACCTCATTGCATCCCGACCTGGTGGCGCCGCTGGCCTCGATGATCCGCGCCGCGGCGGCCGCCACCCAGGTCGTGGTCGTCACACACTCGCAGATGATGCGCCGACATCTGGACGTCGACGACGCCAGCGAGATCGAGCTCTACAAGGAGTGGGGTGAGACGCGCGTCGCCGGCCAGACGCTGCTCACCACGCCGCCGTGGGAATGGGGCAAGCGCTGACGGCTCGCGTTGTTCGTCACGGCATAAGCGTCCGTTAACCGGGGTCCCGTTCAATCTGCCAGGCACTACACGGCGAACGAGGAGACACGGGTGGCGAAGAGAGTTGTTCTCAAGGTGGCACTGGCGGTCGGTGCGGTGGCGATGTTGCCACTGGCGGCCTGCAGTAGCGACACCGAGAAGGCGTCCAACGGCGATGGAGTCACGCGCGCCGCCACCGGAGATCTTGCGACCAACGGAGGCGCCCGCCGGGTCGACGGCGACCAGAGTGAGGCCATCCGCAACGCGGTGAACGCCTCCGGCGCAAAGAACGTGATCCTGTTGATCGGCGACGGCATGGGCGACTCGGAGATCACCCTGGCACGCAACTACGAGAAGGGGGCGGGTGGCTTCTTCGCAGGACTCGACGCGCTGCCGCTGACGGGCCAGTACACCACCTACGCGCTGCAAAAGAACGGCAAGCCCAACTACGTCACCGACTCCGCGGCCAGCGCAACGGGCTGGTCCACCGGAACCAAGACGTACAACGGCGCACTCGGAATCGACGTCAAGGGTGCCCCGCAGAAGACCATCCTCGAACTCGCGATCGCTCAGGGTCGTGCGACCGGCGACATCACCACGTCCGAGATCCAGGACGCCACCCCCGCGGCGTTGTTCTCGCACATCACCGAACGAGATTGCTACGGCCCCAAGGAAATAGCCGAGGACTGCAAGTCGGAGGCCCTCGAAAGGGGCGGGCTCGGCTCGGTGACCGAACAATTGCTGGCGACGCGACCGGACATCACGATGGGCGGCGGCGCCGAGACCTTCGCCCAAACCGCCAACGGTGGCGACTTCAAGGGCAAGACCCTTGAGGCGCAGGCGAAGGAACGCGGCTTCCACATGGTCCGCACCGCAGACGAATTGAACTCGATCACCAAGGCCGACAAGGACGCCCCGCTGCTGGGCCTGTTCGCCGACGGCAACCTGCCGGTCAGCTGGACCGGTCCCGCCGCCGTCCGGCAGGGCTACCTTCAGCCCGCGGCGAGGTGCACCGACAACCCCGAGCGCGGCGCCGAGGTGCCCACGTTGGCTGCCATGACGAACAAGTCGATCGATCTGCTCTCCGGCAGCGACAAGGGCAAGGACAAGGGCTTCTTCCTCCAGGTCGAAAGCGCGTCGATCGACAAGCGCGACCACGCCGCTGACCCGTGCGGCCAGATCGGCGAGACGGTGGCCTTCGACGAAGCCGTGCAGGCGGCGCTGGAGTTCGCGAAGAAGGACGGCAACACGCTGGTGATCGCGACGGCCGACCACGCCCACACCAGTCAGATCGCCGAGCCGTACACCGAGGAGGATCTGCAGGGCATCGCCGAGGACACCAAGCAGCCCGTCGAAAGAGTCCGCGACATCATGTATCCCGGCCTCACCCGCCTTCTCACCACCGCCGACGACGCCGAGATGCTGGTCAGCTACGGCACGTCAGCCGACGTGGGGATCGAAGACCAGGGTCACACCGGGACGCAGTTGCGGATCGCCGCCTTCGGCCCACGCGCTGCCAACGTCGTGGCTCTGACCGATCAGACGGACCTCTTCTTCACCATGACCGACGCGCTTGGCCTCAACCGGCCTTAGAGGGTCGCAGCGCTCGGGTGAAGATCACGTTCACCCGGCGCATGGCGACGCTGTACGGCCACCAGGCCACCCGCTTGAACGCGTACAGCGCGCGGATGTCGGCGGAGGTGTAGATGAGATACCGGTTGCGGGCGACGCCGCGAAGGATCTTGTCCGCGACCACCTCCGGCGACACCGCGTGGCCACTGAACCGCTCCACCCACTTCTGCACCTGCGGATGGTCGCGGTCTACGCCCACGATGTCGACGCTCTGCACCATGGGTGTCTTGACCGCTCCTGGGACGACGACGGACACCCCGATGCGGTGCCTGGCGAGGTCGAACCGCAGCACCTCCGACAGACCGCGGAGGCCGTACTTGCTGGCGCTGTAGGCCGCGTGCCACGGCAGGGCCACCAACCCGGCGGCCGAGGACACGTTGACGACGTGCCCGCCCCGACGGGCGAGAACCATTGCGGGAACCAAGCTTTCGATGACGTGGATGGGCCCCATCAGGTTGACCGAGATCAGCGACTCCCAGTGCCGATGGGTCAGGTGGCTGACGGTGCCCCATGCGGAGATCCCGGCGATGTTCATCACCACGTCCACTGCGGGCGTCGGTCCACCGATGGCCTCGTGGACCTCGGCGGCGAACGCGGCCACCGCGTCGTAGTCGGAGACGTCGAGTGCACGATGAGCCGTCACCGTGGCGCCGAGCGCACGCGCGTCGGCGACCGTCTCGGCGAGCCCCTCGGCGTTGCGGTCGGTCAGGAAGAGTTCAGCGCCGTCGGCGGCCAGCTTCAGCGCCGTCGCACGACCGATTCCACTCGCTGCGCCGGTAAGGAAACATCGCTTGCCCGCGTAGCTGTGAACCATGGTGGCGACCCTACCGGCTACCCCGTTCGGTCCCGGCGAGGAATTCTTCGATCGTGACGGGCGGACGGCCGGTCAACGCCTCGAAGTCGCCCAGTGGCGTCTCCAGCAGGCCAGCGCGGATCGTCTCGCCGAATCCGGTCAGCACGTCGGCGAGTTCGGCGGGCAAACCGGCGGCGACGAGTCCGTCGCGGTAGGCCTCGTCTGAGACGGTCGCGACGTCGACCGGTCGACCGTGGTGTTCGCCGAGCGCCGTCGCGATCGCGCGGTCGTCGAGCAGTCGCGCTCCGGCGACGTCGTAGCACTTGGCGTCGTGGCCGTCGCCGAGGAGGACCGCGGCAGCGGCCGCCGCGCAGTCGTCGCGGGTGACGGGGGCGTGTCTGCCCGTGCCGTTGTTGGTGACCAGGCTTCCAGTTGCCACGGCCTGCGCCCAGCCGGTGCCGACCGCTTCGAGGTAGAGCGCGTTTCGCAGGATGGTCCAGGCGGGGCCCGCCGCGTGCAATGCGCGCTCGGTCGCCACATGGTCGTCGGACAGCGGACGCAGCCTCGCGGGAAAGTCACCGTCCGCGTTCGGCATCGAGGTGTACACCAGGCGCGTCACCCCGGCCTTGGCGGCCGCCGCGACGGCCGCCTCGTGCTGCGCGCGTCTGCGCCCGACCGCGTCGGTGGAGATCAACAGGAGGACGTCGACGCCGACGAAGGCGTCCGCCAGGCCGTCGGGTTGGTCGAAGTCGGCGAACCGGGTCGCCGCGCCGGCGTCGGCGAGCGCGTCGGGTGACCGGCTGAACAACACCACCTGATCGGCGGGGTGGGACGCGAGGACGTACTGAGCCGTGCGCCGCCCCAACGCGCCTGCGGCTCCGGTGATTCCGATCGTGGTCATTGGTTGCTCCTCGGTTATCGTTTGATACTGACCACATCGTCTGAGACCGGGAGTCGGGATGCAAGAAGGCACTTTGGCGTCAGTCCGGCACACGGAAGTAACCGGGTCCCTTGCCGCTCTGCTGGAGTTGCCGCCGGACGAACTGTTCGGAGCGTGTCCGGTGCGCGACGTTCTCGACCGCATTGGCGACAAGTGGTCGGTCCTGGTCATCTCGCTGCTGGGCGCCGGGCCCATGCGGTTCATGGAACTCAAGCGCTCCATCGGGCTGGTCTCACAGCGGATGCTCACCAGGACACTGCGCGGACTGGAACGCGACGGGTTGATCACCAGAACGGTCCATCCGGTGGTGCCGCCGCGGGTCGACTACGAGCTGACGGCACTGGGCCACGGCCTGCAGGGCGTTCTCACCGAACTGACGACGTGGTCGTTCACACACGCGTCCGACGTCGCGTCGGCACGACGAGAGTACGACGCACTGGACGACCAGCCGAACGACGGTTAGCCGCCGGACAGGCTCCCGCCGCCCCACAGGGAGTACAGCCACAGCCGTTCGAGGACCTCGACCGCGCGCGGAATGTCGCGATCGGCGCCGACGAAGGCCGTGTCACCAGACAGGGTGGAGCCGGTCGTGGCGGCCAGAGTTCTCACCAACGTCGGCACGTCGTCGGAAATCGGGTGCGCCGTCCCCGCCTTCGCCTCGTCCTCGACGATCTTCACGATCTGGTCGATCACCGACCCCAGCTGCTGATCGAGGATCTCGCGGATCTCGGCATCGGTGCTGCGGGCCGAGTTGCAGGCCGACATGACCGGATCGTTGTGGACGTACACGAGTGCGGCACTGCCGACCATCCGCTTGGCGAACGAGGCGGTGGACTCGTCGGCGCCCCGCGGAGCGAAGTAGTGGGTCAGCTCCTCGAGTTCCTGCATGGCCTCGGCGAGCATCTGCGCGAGCACCGAGTACTTGGAGTCGAAGTAGAAGTAGAAGCCCGATCGGGCCACGCCGGCGCGGTCGCTGATGGTGCTGACGGACAGCTCCGAGAACGGCTTTTCGCGCAGCAACTCGTGAACGGCGTTGAGGATGGCCTCACGTTGCCGGTCACCGCGGCTTCTGCGGGCCTCACTGGGGGCGGATTCGGCGGTCATCGCGTACAACCTTTGCACCGACGCCACGCCAGATCAAAACTTGACATGCGTCAAGTAGGACGGACAGGATGAGTTAGGTCAGTGACATCGACCACAGACGTCCTTCAGCCCAGGAGCATGCCAATGGCGACCATCAGCACCCCGGAGTACTTGCGAGATCAAGCGAAGCGCCGCTTCACGCCGTCGATCAACAACTTCCCTGGGATGGGCGCACTCGAGCGCAAGCTGCTCCGCACCGACTTTCCGCAGAAGCCCCTGGCGGAGCCGCCCGTAGGCAGCGGCCTCAAGCCCGTGATGGGTGACGGAGGGCTGCCGGTCGTCGGCCACATCATCGAGATGTTCCGCGGCGGACCCGAATACCTCATGCACATCTACAAGAACAAGGGTCCGATCTACTACGCCGACTCCCCGGCCCTGGCCGCGGTCACGGCACTGGGACCCGACGCCGCGCAGGCGATCTACACCAACCGCAACAAGGACTTCTCCCAGGAGGGCTGGGTCCCGGTCATCGGGCCGTTCTTCCACCGCGGCCTGATGCTTCTCGACTTCGAAGAGCACATGTTCCACCGCCGGATCATGCAAGAGGCCTTCGTCCGCACCCGTCTCGTTGGCTACACCGAGCAGGTCGACAAGGTGGTCTCCAAGGTGATCGCCAACGACTGGGTGGCCAACGACCCGCGTTTCCTGCTCTACCCGGCGATGAAGCAGATGACCCTCGACATCGCCTCGATGGTGTTCATGGGCCACGAGCCGGGCACCGACCACGAACTCGTCACCAAGGTCAACAACGCCTTCACCACGGTCGTCCGCGCCGGCAACGCGATCATCCGCACCGGCGTCCCGCCCTTCACCTGGTGGCGTGGCCTGCAGGCGCGCAAGCTGCTGGAGAACTACTTCGCGGCCCGAGTGAAGGAACGTCGCGGCGCAGAGGGTTCGGATCTGCTGACCGTCCTGTGTCAGACCGAGGACGAGGACGGCAACAAGTTCTCCGACGAGGACATCGTCAACCACATGATCTTCACGATGATGGCCGCCCATGACACCTCGACGTCGACGGCAACCACCATGGCCTACTACCTGGCCGCCAACCCCGAGTGGCAGGACCGTTGCCGCGACGAGTCCGACCGCCTCGGCGACGGACCAGTCGACATCGAATCGCTCGAGAAGCTCGAGTCGCTCGACCTCGTCATGAACGAGTCGATGCGGTTGGTGACGCCGGTGCAGTGGGCCATGCGACGGGCGGTCCGCGACACCGATCTGCTCGGCTACCACATTCCCAAGGGCACCAACGTGATTGCGTACCCGGGACTGAACCACCGGCTTCCGGAGTTCTGGACCGACCCGATGAAGTTCGACCCCGACCGGTTCGCCGAGCCCCGCAACGAACACAAGAAGCATCGGTTCGCGTTCACGCCCTTCGGCGGCGGGTCGCACAAGTGCATCGGCATGATGTTCGGTCAGCTCGAGGTCAAGGTCATCATGCACCGGCTGCTGCGCAAGTACCAGCTGGAGCTGGCGCACCCCGGTCGCGAGCAGAGGTGGGACTACGGCGGCATGCCCGTGCCGATGGACGGCATGCCGATCATCCTGCGGCCGCTGCGCTAGCCGCGCCGGCGGTCGGACACCACGATCCAGAGCGCCGACACCATGAAGTAGAACGCGCCGAAGCCTGCATAGGGTGCGACGTCGGCGATACCGGGGACGACGGACCCGTTGGCCTTGACGAGGAAGGTACCGCCGACGACGGCGGACTGGGCCCCGCTGAGCACCATCGCCCATTGGGCGCCAACGGTTTTCCAGCGGCGCAGTCCCGTGCCGAGCTGGAAGAGGCCCGAGAGGGTGGCCCAGACTCCGAACACGCCGAGGACCGCGTACATGCTCATCCCGAGCGCGACTGCCACCGCGGCGGTGGTCGCGGCGCTGACGATCGCGTTGAGGGATTGGGTGGGGTTGTGCCGCAATCCCCCGTTGCGTCGGGCGTCCTCGACGTTGGCCGCGGCATCCCAGGCGGGATAGAGCACCAGGAGCACACCGGCGAGCACCGGCATGTCGGCGGCCACGGTGAAGGCGACGGCCACCCAGACGACGGAGAATGCCGCTCGCGCAAGGTAATACGTGGTGAGCCAGCGCCGTCCGTCGGTCCTACGGTCCTCGAGCACTCGTTCGGTCATTGGCGTGTTCCTTCCATGCGGGGTCGCGCCATGCGTCGGCGACGAGGGCGGTCGGTTCGGGTGGTGCGGGGTTAGCTCAGCGGCGTGCCGTCAGCCCGTCCAACAGGGGCTCGGTGACCAAGGCGAAGACCTTGCCGTCGCCGTATGCACGGGCGGAGAGCATCGCACCGTGGACGGCGGCCATGAACTTCTCGGCCTCGGCTGCCGGGGTGTCGTTCAGTGTGAAAGTTCCTTGCCTGCAACCGTTGTCGAGAACCGCGGCGAGCCACGTCGACAGCATCGCGAAGTACGCACGCACTTCGGCCACGACCGCCTCCGGCAAGACGGGGATCTGGGTGGCGAGAAGCGCACAAAGGCAGAAGGTGTTGGTGCCGTCGAGAATGCAGTCCGACCAGAATCCGACGTAGGCCCGCAACTGGTCGAGCGGGTCGGGGTGCTGGCTTGCCATGTCGGCGAACCCCGCCTCGGCTTCCTCCCGATACCGCGCTACCAACCTGCTGACCAGGTCGACCTTGGTCGGAAAGTAGTAGTGAATGCTGGCCTTTCGGATGCCGACCGACGTGGCGACGTCGGCGTAACTGAAGCCGTTGTAACCACCACCGACCAGCAGGGCCCTGGCACTGCGCAGGATGTCGTCCTCGGTGGTCGCCGTCATGACCGTCAATCTACCTACTAGTAGATAGACACGTCAAACGTCGGCCCGCTTCACGCGGAGAGCAGGTTGGCGCACGCAATCACTGCGCGCAAAGCCGACTGGGTGGCGTCGTCCGACCAGCCCATGGCCCACTCCTCGCCGACACCGTCGGTGCCACGGATGAACGTCGCCGTGCCGCCCATGGCGGGAAGCTGATGAAAGGCCTCGATCTCGAGTGAGACGCCACGCCCGTGGAGCATCGCGGTCAGTGCGGAGATGGGACCGCTGGCTGCGGCGGTGGACGTGCCGATGCGATCGCCGACGGCCATCGTGGCCTGGAAGTTCCGTGCCTGCGCACCCAGCAGGCTGGCTGGCCGGTCGAGGTCGGTGCATTGCCAGTGGCCGAGCCGCACTGGGCCCGACGACGGCGCGTACCGCGCGAGGAAGGCGTCATGCGTCATCGACGCCGCGTCGTCGCGCAACTCCCGAGGCAACGGCATGTGAACGTGCGCCGCGAACGACGGCGCGGGCAGAGCGGAAGCGGTGAAGGACGAAGCGGTGAAGGACTTGGTGGACATGTGCCGGTCTCTCTGATGCGAGGAATCGACCGACGGTGTAACAACGACCCACAGCGAGGGGTCGGTCTGGATCAGACCCCGCTGCGGGTTGTTACTACGAGTCGCTTCGGCACGGAGCCGATGTTAGGCCTCCCCCACCGTGGGACGCAAGCCCTTTCGTCGTCTACTAAGGTTCATCGCCGATGACCATATGAGTTGGTGGCATGCCGTGGTGCTCTTCGCGGCCGGGGTCGTTGGCGGGCTGTGCGGCAGCATCGCCGGGTTGGCGTCCCTCACCACCTATCCCGCGCTCCTGCTGATTGGGTTGCCCCCGGTGACGGCGAACGTCACCAACACCGTGGCCCTGGTGTTCAACGGCGTCGGGTCCGTCGCAGGGTCGATACCCGAACTGCGCGGCCAACGGTCGGCCCTGCTGCGGCTCGTCCCGCTGGCGGTGCTCGGCGGCGCGGGTGGTGCGGCGCTGCTCCTGTCGGTGCCTGCCGAAGGCTTCGAGGACGTCGTGCCGATCCTGCTTGCGGTGTCGGCGGTCGTGATCGCCCTGCCCCAGCGCGACCGCGTCGCCGAACCTCGTCGTGGCGTCGCCCGGGTCGTGGTGGAGAGCGTCGCCCTGTTGGCCATCTGCCTGTACGGCGGATTCTTCGGCGCCGCGGCGGGTGTGCTGATGCTCGCCCTGTTCCTGCGCACGGGCAGTGAGTCGCTGGCCAAGGCCAACGCCACCAAGAACGTCGTCCTCGGGGTCGCCAACGGCGTTGCGGCGCTGATCTTCATCGTGTTTGCACCCGTCTACTGGCTGGCCGTGGTTCCGCTCGGCCTCGGCTGCCTCCTCGGCTCGCGGTTGGGCCCACCCATCGTGCGACGGGCACCGTCGCGGCCGCTGCGTCTCGCCATCGCCGTCGCGGGAATGGCGTTGGCCGTCAAGCTCGGCGTCGACGCCTACCGCTAGGCGCCGGCGTCACACGCCGCCGTCACACGAATGGGTCGTCACCCTTGCTCACCCGGACGCCGAGCTCGATCAGCGACTCCGCCGACGCATGCAGCCGCTGTCCGGCCTCCAAGCTGGCCTGCCCGGCCAGATACCGCGACCACGTGCCTTCTATGACGACGCCGAGCTTGAAACAGGCCAGGGCCTTGAACCAGTCCAGCCGGGGGGTGCGCCGACCACCCGCCGCGGCGTAGGCCTCGACCAGTTCCGCGCGGCTCGCGAGGCCCCCGAGGGCAGCCAGTTCCGAGCCCGCGTCGATGGTGTTGGGCTCGGCCGGCCAGCAGACCAGCATCCACCCCAAGTCGAGCAACGGCTCACCGATCGTGCACATCTCCCAATCGATGAACGCCGCCAGCTCGGGCCGGTCCCGACGCAACAGCACGTTGTTCAGATGGGCGTCACCGTGCATGACGCCCGGTTCGCCGTCGTCGGGCCGGTTGTCCTCCAGCCACGTCGCCAACCGAGGCACGTCGGCCAGCGACGCTGGGTCGTAGGCGTCGTGACGGTAGCTCTGCAGCAGCCCGAGGAATTGTGGAACCTGGCGCGCCAGAAAGGAACCGGGCCTGCGCAGCGCGGCAAGCGGGCTGCCCTCCCAGGCGACGTTGCCGAGCCGGGCCAGGCTGGCGGCGTAGGCGGGCCCGACGTCGTGCCGAAACGCCGGGTCGTCGACGTAGGGCTGCGCCATCTCGTTGCCGGGGTTGAAGCCGTCAACCTCCTCCATGAGGTAGAACACGACGCCGAGAACGTCGAGATCCTCACAGCCTGCGATGAATGCCGGATGCGGGACCCCGGTGTCGGCGAGAGTCTGCAAGACGGCGATCTCGCGCAGCATGGTCTTGTCGCTCGTCGGACGCGGGTGCAGGGGTGGGCGCCGCAGCACCATCGGACGATCGTCGACTCGCAGGCGCACCACGATGTTCTGACTGCCCCCGGTCAGCGGCTCCACGTCGGTCACCCGGGAGCCGAGGCCAGTCCGCCGAACCCAGTCCCGCAGCGCCAGCTGGTCGGCGTCGGTCAGGGTCGGGACGTCGTCGGCCATGCCTGACATCGTCGCCGCCCCGCCCCAGTCTTACCAGCGATTCGGCCGAAGTCGTTGCACCGCTGCGTGTTACACGCCTAGACGCCAGGGGGAACGAACGACCTGACCCGATCGGCGGCGAATGCCGCTGCCTGGCTGGTCAATCCGGCCTCGACGTACTGGCTGTGCGCGGGGCGGTCTTCGCCCGGCGAGCACACCGGATCGGCACCGTTGCACAGGTCGATGGTCTTGGCGCCGTAGAGCGGGCTCAGCGCCGTGAGCGGACCGCCGAAACGGTTGAGGGGGTTGCCGAACACGGCCACGGCGGCCACGTGATCCGCCACCTCGGGCGGCATCGGCTGGCCGAGCCCGAACAACCGGGCCGGATCACCGGTGATGCCGTCGATCACGGCGGCTCCCTGGGAGTAGCCGCCGAGCACGATCTTGGTGTTCGGACAGGTCGACGTCGTCAACTGGACGTGCGCGGCGGCGTCGGCGGCGCCGGCGGTGGCCTGCAAGAAGTCGTGGTCGGCCGGGTAGTTCACGGCGTAGACGCCGACCGTCTTGCCCCTGAGGTTGCCCTTGAGCGAGTCGATGAACGCCTGACCCTCGCGACCGACTCCGACGGGTTCGTCGGTGCCGCGGGCGAACACCACCTCGACGTCGGAGCATCGCGGCGCGGCCGACGCGGTCGGAACGCCGAGTCCGATCAGGCCGGCGCCGACGAGCCCTCCCGTGGCCATGCCCGCCAGCAGCACGTACGACTTCGACTGAACGGACATGGAGTCCCCCTTAGATGGTCTTCGGTCACGCAATTATTTAGCAGAACTTCATAATCGCGCACCGAATTCCATACCGGTAATCACGGCGGGAAGTGTGAGCGAGAACTCACAGCCTCGTGGCGACCACCAGGAGATACTGCCACTTGACCGGGCACCGCTGCAGCGCGACGTCGGATAGGCGTCGACGGCAGCGTGCTGGTCCCGCCCGGTCTAGGCCGATCCGCTACGCCTGGTAGGAAAGACAGCCCTCCGCGCCGTCGATGACGCCGGCCCGGAACGCCCGGGTCCGGTCGAATCCCGCTCCCTGGCGGTCGACGTCGCCTTCACCGCGGAAGAGCAGCAGCGCCTTGATTCCCTCGTCGAGGTCACCCGGTGAAATGTGATAGGTGCTGGTGGCCTCGCGGTTGTAGAGGATGACGCTCGCGGTGTACGAGCCGGCGAGGCAATCACCGCGTGCGGTCGAGGTCAACTCGTCGGACTCGTCGCCAAGCCGGCTGAGCGCCGCCAGCCCCCACTGGGTGGCGAGTAACGTCGCGAACGCATAGTCGCCGCCTTCGTCGTAGATCGCGGGCATCGCGTCCATGTTGTCCCAACCGACGTAATCCTCTGGTACGCAATAGAACAACGCGTAGCCCTCCGCCGATTGCCCGCCGCACGTCGGTGGGCTCGACGGGTCGAAGGGCTGCTGCGGCGCCAGGGGCGTCCACGCCTTGCCCTGGGTCAGCTCGGGGTAGACCTGACTCCAGTAGTCCTCGAGGTCGTAGGGCACCCCGTTGGCGATGGTGTCGTATGGGGCGTTGCCCTCGCTCGCCTCGTCCTCGGCGTCGTTGAAGGGCAGCTCGAGCACCATGGGTTCACCGTCCGCGTACCCCTTGCACTTCTCGGCGCCGTTGTCGTAGCCGTCCTGGAACGCGCTGACCCTGTCGAAGCCGCTGCCATGCGCCGACGGGTCTTGAGCGTTGGTACCCGGGGTGTCGCGCAGATCCAGGATGCCCGCCAGCGATTTGTCCAAGTCCGCGCCCGTCACCTCGAAGACCTTGTCGGCCTGGGCATGTTTGGCCCAACCCCCGGCGAAGCAATCGGCCTGCAGCTCCGAACTGACCGTCAGTTCGTTCTGATCGAAGAAGCCCGAGCGCTGCTGCATGGCATGGCCCCACTCGTGCGCGAGAACCACCGGGATGACGAAGTCGCCGTACTTCTTCTGCAGGTCGGGCAACAGGCCGGCGGCGTCCCACGCCACCGAGTCGTCGAGTTTGCAGTAGAACGCGTTGCCCTCGACGTCGCCGTAGTTGTCGGCGCAGGCGGGCCCCGACTCCGAATCCGGCGTCAGGGCGTACAACCCACCCTCGACGGGTTTGTAGTCCTGACCGTAGAGCTTCGGAAACTCCTCAGACCAATACGTCTGAAGGTCTGCGATGGCCTCCATGGCGAGCTTGTTCACCGCAGCCGACGAGTCGCCCTCGATCGTGATGCTGCTGGCGTCCGGCTTCACCGCGCCCGCCGTCGGGCTGGGAACCTCGGGCTTCACGCCACCGCCGCACCCCGCGACCAGCATCACCGTAGCCGCCGCAGACATCACGATCTTGAACATGCGCAAACATTAGCGGCAGTGCGCCATTTCCGGAAGACCCCAGCCTGATCAGTCCAGGAGACGTCGAGACACGTTCGTTGTGACCAGGTCGAGCAACTCATCGGCACGCCCGGCCATGATCGTCCTAATCGCATACAGCGAGAAGCCCTTGGCCTGTTCCGCGCTGATGGCGGGCGGAATGGACAGCTCCTGGCGAGCCGTCACGACGTCGACGATCGCCGGGCCGTCGTGGGCGAAGGCGTCGGTCAACGCCTGCTCCAGTTCGCCGGGGTGCTCGACCCTGCGACCGAAGGCCCCCATCGCACGGCCCACGGCGGCGAAGTCCGGGTTGACGAGCTCGGTGCCGTAGTTGACGATGCCCGCCGCCTTCATCTCGAGCTCGACGAAGTTGAGGGAGGAGTTGTTGAAGACGACGACCTTGACCGGAAGGCGGTTCTGCAACAGCGTGATGAGCTCACCGAACAGCATGGTCAGGCCGCCGTCGCCGGCGAACGCCACCACCTGCCGATCTGGAAACGCGGTCTGTGCGCCGATGGCGTGCGGCAACGCACACGCCATGGTGCCGTGGTTGAACGAGCCGACGAGTCTGCGCTTGCCGTTCATCCGGAGGTATCTGGCCGCCCACACCACCGGGGAGCCGACGTCGACGGTGAACACCGCGTCGTCGGTCGCCAGCCGATCGGCAAGAGCGGCAAGATATTCCGGTCGGATGGGGGTCTTGTCGCGGTCGTTGACGGCCAACCCGTCCATCGTCTTGCGCGTCTTCGCGTAGTGACGGAGCGACCGGTCGAGGTGCTCGCGCGAGGTCTTCGTGGTCAGCAGCGGCTGCAAGGCGGTCGCCGTGTCTGCGACGGTTCCGACCAAGCCGAGGTCGATTGGCGTGCGGCGACCCAGGTTTCGGCCACGCACGTCGACCTGCACGATGCGGGCATGGTCCGGATAGAACTGCTGATACGGAAAGTCGGTGCCCAGCATCAGCAGGGTGTCGGCTTCCTTGATCGCCTTGTACCCCGAGGTGAATCCCAGCAGGCCCGTCATGCCGACGTCGTACGGGTTGTCGTATTCGACGAATTCCTTGCCTCGCAACGCGTGGACGACCGGAGCGTTCAGCGTGCTCGCCAGCTGGACGAGCTCGTCGTGCGCGCCCGCGGCGCCCGCGCCGGCCAGGATGGTGACGCGCTCCCCCGCGTTGAGGATGTCGGCGGCCCGACGCAGACTCTCGTCGTCGGGTCGCACCACTGAGCGGGTTGGCAGCATCGGCTTGGTCAGCCACCCGGACTCGACGGCGTGGGCGAGGAAGATCTCACCGGGGACGACGACGACTGCGACGCCGTTCTCCTCGATCGCGGCGCGCATCGCCATCTCGATGATGCGGGGCGCCATCTCCGGCGTGCTGACGAGTTCGCAGTACACGCTGCACTCGGAGAAGAGGTCCTGCGGGTGAGTCTCCTGGAAGTACTCCGAGCCGATCTCGCTGCGCGGAATGTGGGCGGCGATCGCCAGCACGGGCACCCGTGAGCGCTGCGCGTCGAAGAGCCCGTTGACGAGGTGCAGGTTGCCGGGTCCACAACTACCCGCGCAGACGGCCAGCTGACCGGTCAGTGCGGCGTCCGCGGCCGCGGCGAACGCGGCCGTCTCCTCGTGGCGCACGTGCTCCCAGCTGACGTCGTCGTTCCGCCGAATGGCGTCGGTGAACCCGTTGAGGCTGTCCCCGGGCAGCCCGTACACGCGTCGCACACCGCTGCGTACCAATGCGGTGATGATCTGAGTCGCGATGGTGGCCATCGGGCCCCTTCCCCCTACGATTTCGGGCGCGGAAACGTTCGCGCGGCCACGGTTTCCGCGCCAAAAATCACCCTAGCGGGGGGACGTCACGGCGCGGTAAGACCCATGGGCGGCGCAGTCGGTAGCTTGGCGGGATGGTCGAAACGGCAACACGTCCAAGCCCCTGGATCGGTGTCGCCGCCGCGGCGGTCGCTCTGGGCGTGGCCCAGCTCACCGCGGTGGCGTTCGGCCCGCATGCCGATTCGCGGACCGCAGTCGGCTCCGCGGTCGTCGACCTCACGCCAGGCCCCGTCAAGGAATGGGCGATCCAGTCGTTCGGCACGTCCGACAAACTGGCGCTGTCGATCGTCGTGCTGGTGGTCGTCGCGGTGATCGCGGCCATCACGGCGCAGTACGAGACGCGCCGACGACCGGTCGGCAGCGTCGCGATCGTGGTGGCCGGTGTGCTCGGATGTGCCGCCGTGGTGAGCCGTGCCGGAGCCACGCCGGTCGACGTGGTGCCGACACTGATCGGCACCGTGTGCGGCGTGCTGGTGTTGCGCTGGCTGGTCGCAGGCCACTTCGCCGCGCCGGACGCCGCCGACGGATCGTCATCGGCCGAGCCCGACCGCGGCCGACGCCTGTCCATGGTGACGTTCGGGCTGATCGGCGCCGGCGCCGTGACGGGCGTCGCGGGCGCCCTGCTCAACCGGCTGAACTCGTCGGTGGCCGACGATCGCACCGCCTTCACGCTTCCGACACCGAAGGGCACACCCGCGCCGGTGATTCCGCCCGGCGTGCAGCCCGCCGGCTTCACCCAGACCCCGTTCATCACGCCGAACGCAGACTTCTACCGGATCGACACCGCGCTGAGCGTGCCCCAGGTCAGCCGCGGCGACTGGCGGCTGCGGATCCACGGGATGGTCGACCGCGAGGTCACGCTGAGCTTCGACGACCTGCAGCGATTCCAGCTCGTCGAACAGATCGTGACGTTGACGTGCGTGTCCAATCCGGTGGGCGGCGATCTCATCTCGAACGCCAAGTGGACCGGATACCGGGTTCGAGACCTGTTGGCGGAGGTCGGCATTCACGCCGACGCCGACATGGTGCTCTCGACCTCAATCGACGGCTTCACCGCGGGGACGCCGGTCGAGGCGCTGACCGATCAGCGTGATTCCCTGCTCGCCATCGGCATGAACGACGCACCACTGCCCACCGAGCACGGCTACCCCGCCCGCCTGGTGGTGCCCGGCCTTTACGGCTACGTCTCGGCGACCAAGTGGCTGGCCGATCTGGAACTCACGCGCTTCGACCGCGCCGAGGCGTACTGGACCAAGCTCGGATGGTCGGCCCGCGGACCGATCAAGACCGAGTCGAGGATCGACGTACCCCGCCAGGGTGCCGAAGTGCCAAGGGGCGCCACCACGTTCGGCGGCGTGGCGTGGGCCCAGCACCGCGGCATCAAGGCCGTCGAGGTGCGCGTCGACGACGGACCATGGCAGCCTGCCCAACTCGGGGCGAGCTACTCGAACGACACGTGGCGGCTGTGGAGCTTTCCGTGGCAGGCCGAGACCCCGGGACCGCACGAGATCGCCGTGCGGGCCACCGATTCCACCGGCACGGTCCAGACCCCGGACGAAGCAGACGTCGTACCCGACGGCGCGACCGGCTGGCACACGGTGTCCTTCGACGTGCAGTGAGACCGACCGGTCAGACCGGCACCCGCTGATTGGTGAGCACCGAAGCCAGCACGGCGGCCGCCATCAACAACGCCCCGAGGCGGACCCACGCTTGGCTGGCGTCACCGCGAATCGTCTCGTAGCCGATCTGCTGCTGTAGGGCCGCATACGCCTTCTTCAACTCGTCGAGGTTGCCCGCGTGGAAGGTCTGACCGCCGGAGATGTCGGTGATGTGTTGCAGCGTCGCGTCGTCGACCGGTACCGGAACCTGTTCCCCGTCGATGCCGACGACGCCGTCGGGGGTACCGAAGGAGATCGTCGAGATGGCCACGCCTTGATCCTTGGCCGAACGGGCCGCGGTGTAGGCACCGCGGGGTTCGTCGGGGTTTCGCGGAATCGTCTCCGCCCCGTCGGATTCCAAGACGATGTGGGCGGGTGCGGGCGTGTCGCCGCCACCCATCACGGCGTCGACGCTGGCGATGGCCTGCAGCGCCGTGAAGATGCCCTCACCGGTCGCGGTGCGTTCCTCGGGTTTCAGACCGTCTATCGCCGCCGTCATGGCGGCACGGTTCGTCGTCGGCGAGACCAGCAGTGTCGCGCTTCCGCCAAAGGCGACCAACCCCAAGCTGATTCCGGGTGTCAGTTCCTCGGCGAACTGCTTGCCCGCTTCCTTGGCCGCGGCCAACCGGCTGGGCGGCACGTCGGTGGCGACCATCGACTCAGACACGTCGATCACCAACATCACGACCGCCCGGTTGCGCGGGATCCGCACGTCGCGGGTCGGCGCCGCGAGCGCAACAGCCAACGTGGCCAACGAGATCACCAACAGAATCGCCGGGACGTGACGCCATCGGCGGCGAGGTGCCGCGGGCGCAACGCGCTGCAGGAGTTCCATGTTGGCGAACCGCAGCACGCGGCGATGACGACCGAACTGGACGACGACGTAGGCCGCGACCAGCCCGAGTACGACCAGCAGGTAGAGGAAGTACCAGGCGTGCGCGAACCCCGAGAGGGCCAGCGGACCGAGGAACGGCAGCGTCATGTCGGAAGCCGCCGGTTGACCACGAGGGCGAGCACGGCGGCGACGGTCGCGAAGAGCACCGCCAGGCGCACCCAACCGTCGCCGGCCGGGCCTGGCAAGACCTGAAAGCCGATCTGCCGCTGGACCGATTCGTAACTTTGGTTCAGTTGCTCGACGTTGGTGGCGGTGTAGGTCTGACCGCCCGAGAGCTGCGCGATCTGGGTCATCGTCTCCTTGCCAACCGGGACCGGAAGTCGTTCGTCGTTCAGGTCGACGTAGCCGCCGGAGGTGCCGAAGGCGATGGTCGAGACCGGCACGCCCTGGTCCTTCGCGTAGCGCGCCGCCGTGTAGGCGCCGCGCGGGTCGCTCGGGTCACCGGGGACGTTCTCGTCGCCGTCGGACAGCAGCACGATGCGGGCGGGCGGCGGCGAGGTGTCGCCGTCGGTGCTGAGGACGGCCCCGACCGTGGCGATGGACTCCAACGCGGTGAAGATGGCCTCGCCCGTCGCCGTCCGGTCGGCCGTTTGCAACTTGTCGAGTGCGGTGATCGTGGCCTGATGGTCGGGACTTGGCGCCACCAGCAGGTTGGCGTTGCCCGCAAAGGCGATGAGCCCCAGGTTGATTCCCGGTGTCAGGCCGCCGGCGAACTGCTTGGCCGCCTGTTCCGCGGCGACGAGCCGGGTGGGGTCGACGTCGGTGGCCCGCATGGATTGCGACACGTCGACGACGAGCATGATGACGGCCCGGTTGCGCGGTATCCG
Organism: Mycobacterium sp. Root135; assembly: GCF_001426545.1. GTDB lineage: Bacteria > Actinomycetota > Actinomycetes > Mycobacteriales > Mycobacteriaceae > Mycobacterium. The sequence goes on from NZ_LMEZ01000001.1 coordinate 1,363,139, forward strand.
GACGTCACGGGTCGGCCCGGCCAGTGCGACGGTCAACGCCACCAGGCCAACCAGTGTGAGACCGAGCGGCACGTGGCGCCACCGCACCGACGCCGCGGCCGTGGGTGCGGCGCCGACGAAGCGAGCCACCCGCCGTCGCCTCCGCGCCTGCGTCACGACGTAGAGCGCCAGCAGGGCCAGCGGTACCAGAGCGAACAGGAACAGCCAGGGGTGCTCGAACCCCGTCCACGTGATCACGCCAATCACGGGCAAGGTCAGCACGGGCGTCCTTCGGTCGGGAGTCGGTCGAGTAGCAGCGAGTGTGGCGTGGCTTCCTGACCGTCGGCTGCGATGTTGCTTGGACGAAAGTGTGGCGGTGTCATACCCGCGTGTCAGGCTGGTCACGTGTTGCTCGTCGAGGTCGCCGTCACGTCCGCCGAGGTTGGGGCCGTCTCGGCGCGAACGGCCAAGATCGCCCGCATCGCGGACGTGCTGACCGCCGCTGCCGCAGACGGCGATCCCACGCTCGTCGCCGTCGTGGTCGCCTGGCTGTCCGGTGACTTGCCGCAGCGCCAGATCGGGGTCGGCTGGGCCGCGCTGCGGTCCTTGCCGCCGCCGGCCGCGGAGGCGTCCCTGACGGTGTCCGGTGTGCACGCCGCGTTCACCGAGATCGGACTCGTCTCCGGAAAGGGCTCGCAGGGCCGACGGTCGGAGTCGTTGTCCGCACTCTTCTCCGCCGCCACCGACACCGAGCAAACGTTCCTGAAGCGCCTACTCAGCGGCGAGTTGCGCCAGGGCGCCCTGGTCGGCGTGATGGCGGACGCCGTGGCCAAGGCAGCAGGGGTCCCCGCCGCCGACGTGCGGCGCGCCGCGATGCTGAGCGGCGACCTGCCGATCGTCGCGTCGGCCGTCCTGACCGAGGGACGGGCCGCACTCGCGGAGTTCGTGCTCCAGGTCGGCCGCCCGGTTGGTCCGATGCTCGCCCAGCCTGCGACCGGCGTGGACGACGCCCTCGGCGGGCTCGGCGGGACGGCGATCTTCGAAGCCAAGCTCGACGGCGCCCGCGTCCAGATCCACCGCGCGGGCGACGCCGTGTCGGTCTACACCCGAAGCCTCGACGACGTCACCGCCCGCCTGCCGGAGGTCGTGGCGGCGGCGCTCGCGCTGCCGGTCACCTCGTTCATCGCCGACGCCGAGGCGATCGCGCTGCGGCCCGACGGCAGGCCCCACCGCTTCCAGGTGACGGCGTCGCGGTTCGGGCGCGGCGGGGGCAAGGCCGGGCTCGACGCGGAGCGGGCCGCCCAATCGCTGTCGGTGTTCTTCTTCGACCTGCTGCACCTCGACGGCGACGACCTGCTCGACCTGCCGACGGTCGAGCGCCACGCCGCCCTCGACGCGATCGTTCCCGCCGCACAGCGGGTCGACCGGCTCGTGACGTCCGACGGTGCGGCCGCGGCGGACTTTCTGGCGGCGACGTTGGCCGCGGGTCACGAGGGGGTGATGGCGAAGTCGCCGACGGCGCCGTACGAGGCGGGGCGTCGCGGGGCGGGTTGGCTCAAGGTCAAACCGGTGCACACCCTCGACCTCGTGGTGTTGGCGGTGGAATGGGGCTCGGGCCGGCGCTCGGGCAAGCTGTCCAACATCCACCTCGGCGCCCGCGACCCGGCCACCGGCGGCTTCGTGATGCTCGGCAAGACCTTCAAGGGCATGACCGACGAGATGCTGGCCTGGCAGACGGCAAGATTCCTCGAATTGGCGGACGGCCCGACCGACGACTCAGGCCGAATTGCCGGCTCCGCCAGCGGCGTCGTCAAGCTGCGCCCCGAACAGGTCGTCGAGATCGCCCTGGACGGCGTACAGACCTCCAGCCGATACCCCGGCGGAATGGCACTGCGCTTCGCGCGCGTGCTGAGGTACCGCGACGACAAGACCGCCGCCGAAGCCGACACGGTAGACGCCGTGCGCATGCTGCACGAACGCATTTGAGCGCGCAGACGTAGAACACTCCGGAGCCGACCCAATGGCGGCATTCCGCCAAACCGCGCTCCCCACGGTGAAAGGATCGACCCATGGCCTCACCCCCCGTACCCGCAGCCTCGGGCCGCCTCGAGGACACCGACGGCAACATCACCTACGTCCGCACCGAAGCCGATCTGCCGCCCGTGGCGATCGTCGACCGGTCCCCCATCACGACGAAGCACAAGATCGTCTTTGCGATCATTGCGCTGCTCGGAGCCGTCGCCTGGGCGGTGATCGCCTTCTTCCGCGGCGAGACGGTGAGCGCGGTCTGGTTCGTGGTCGCCGCCGTGTGTACCTACGTCATCGGGTACCGGTTCTACGCCCGGCTCATCGAAATGAAGATCGTGACGCCGCGCGACGACAACGCGACCCCGGCCGAGGTGTTCGAGAACGGCACCGACTACATGCCGACCGATCGGCGGGTTCTGTTCGGTCATCACTTCGCGGCGATCGCGGGTGCGGGCCCCCTGGTCGGTCCCGTCCTCGCCATGCAGATGGGCTATCTCCCCGGCACCATCTGGATCATCGTCGGCGCGGTCTTCGCCGGCTGCGTGCAGGACTATCTGGTGCTGTCGATCTCGGTGCGCCGCCGCGGCCGCTCGCTCGGGCAGATGGCGCGTGACGAGCTGGGCACCGTCGGTGGCGTCGCCGCGATCGTCGGCGTGCTGGTGATCATGGTGATCCTGCTGGCCGTCCTGGCCCTCGTCGTGGTCGGGGCGCTGGCGGAGAGCCCGTGGGGTGTGTTCTCCATCTCGATGACCATTCCGATCGCCCTCTTCATGGGCATCTACCTCCGTTTCCTGCGACCGGGCCGGGTGTCGGAGGTGTCCCTGATCGGTGTCGTGCTGCTGCTGCTCGCGGTGGTGGCCGGCGGCTGGGTCGCCGAAACCGCCTGGGGCACGGACTGGTTCACCCTGTCCAAGGTGACGTTGTCGTGGTGCATCATCGCGTACGGACTCGCCGCATCGGTGCTGCCGGTGTGGCTGTTGCTGGCGCCGCGCGACTACCTGTCGACGTTCATGAAGGTCGGCACGATCGTCCTGTTGGCGGTCGGCATCCTCATTGCCCGCCCCATCATGGAGGCCCCGGCGATATCCACGTTCGCCTCCAGTGGCACCGGACCGGTGTTCGCCGGGTCGCTGTTCCCGTTCCTGTTCATCACGATCGCCTGCGGCGCACTGTCGGGCTTCCACGCCCTGATCTCCTCGGGCACCACGCCCAAGCTCCTGGAGAAGGAGAGCCAGATGCGGCTGATCGGCTACGGCGGCATGCTCACCGAGTCGTTCGTCGCGATCATGGCGCTCATCACCGCGGCCATCCTCAACCAGCACCTCTACTTTGCGATCAACGCACCCACCGCGCAGACCGGCACCACGGCTCAAACGGCCGCCGACTACGTCAACGGTCTCGGACTGTCCGGTGCCCCGATCACGGGTGACGAGATCAACGAGGCGGCCAGGAGCGTCGGCGAGGAGTCGATCGTGTCGCGCACGGGCGGTGCGCCGACGCTGGCGTTCGGCATGTCCGAGGTGCTGCACCAGGTCTTCGGCGGCACGGGCCTCAAGGCGTTCTGGTATCACTTCGCGATCATGTTCGAAGCGCTGTTCATCCTCACCACCGTGGACGCAGGCACTCGGGTCGCCCGGTTCATGTTGTCCGACGGGCTCGCCAATCTCGGTGGGCCGCTGAAGAAGTTGCGCAATCCGAGCTGGCGCATCGGCGCATGGAGCTGCAGCGTCATCGTGGTGGCCGCCTGGGGCAGCATTCTTCTGATGGGTGTCACCGACCCCCTCGGCGGAATCAACACGCTCTTCCCGCTGTTCGGCATCGCGAACCAGTTGCTCGCCGCCATCGCCCTGACGTTGGTCACCGTGGTGGTGATCAAACGCGGGTTGCTGAAGTGGGCGTGGATTCCCGGCGTTCCGCTGGCGTGGGACCTGATCGTGACGATGACCGCGTCGTGGCAGAAGATCTTCTCCAGCGACCCGAAGCTGGGCTACTGGACGCAGCACTTCCAGTACCGCGACGCCAGGGACGCGGGCAAGACGGCACTGGGCGCGGCGAAGAACTCCGACCAGCTCGACGCCGTCATCCGCAACACGTTCATCCAGGGCACGCTGTCCATCGTCTTCGCCGTGCTGGTCGTCATCGTGGTGGCCGCGGGAGTCGTCGTGGCGCTCAAGGCCATCCGCGGCGGTGGCTCACCCCTCAGTGCCGACGAGCCGGTGCCGTCGCGGATCTTCGCACCGTCGGGCATGATCCCGACCGCTGCCGAGAAGGAGGTGCAGAAGCAATGGGACGCCTTACCTCCCGGGTCACACGGACCGGCCGTCAGATCGGTTGGTACTGCAGCACACTGATGGGCGACAACCACTATCGGCGCTACGTGGCGCATCGGTCTCGCACCCATCCCGGGGAACCGGTGATGTCGGAGCGCGACTACTGGCGGATGCGGTATCGCACCAGCGCAGTAGAACCGCGCTGCTGCTGAAACCCACAGCGACACACCAGCGTACTCCGATGAAACCGGCAGCCCAATGCCAGTGCGCGCAGTGGCGAAGCGGCTATGGTGCGCCCTCGAATTCGGTTACCTTGCAAAGGAATTGGATTCGTCAGCGCCGCCGTTATTCCCGCTCGGGCGCGATGGTGTTTAGCTTCACAATGGCCGCTGCCGTCGAACCGGCGAGTGCATGGGCTACGTGAAGACGTGTATGACCAATGAAACGCAATTCGAATCAGACCTTCTCGGCGTCAGCAGGATTGGCGCACCGACGATCGCGGGAACCGGCGTCGCCTTCGGGCCGTACCGCTACGACCAGGCGGACGTGGCGCGCGAGCTCACCAAGGTCAACGGCCCCGAGTTCATGCGCTTCGCGCAGACGAGCGGAGTGAGCCATCGCAACCTCGCAATCCCCCTGTCCCGCTATCCGACGATGAGTGGCTTCACCGAGGCGAACGACGCCTACGTCGAGGTCGCCACGGAGTTGGCCGCGCAGGCACTGCTGTCGTCGCTCGAGGCCGCGGACCTCCGACCGGAAGAGGTGGACGCCATCGTGATGGTGTCGAGCACAGGGGTGGCGGTGCCGACGATCGACGCCAGGGTCGCGACGAAGGTCGGTCTGCGGCCCGACGTGAAGCGCATCCCGTTGTTCGGCCTCGGCTGCGTTGCCGGGGCAGCGGGAATGGCCCGCGTCCACGACTACCTTCGCGGTTTTCCCGGCCACGTCGCCGCCCTGGTGTCAGTCGAGTTGTGTTCGCTGACACTGCAGCACGACGACACCTCGATACCTGCCCTGATCGGAGTGTGTCTGTTCGGCGACGGCGCCGCATCGGTGATCGCGACCGGCGCCAACCACGCGCGCCACGTGCCGACCGTCGGATCGGGCCCGGCGGTCCTGGCCACCAGGAGCAGGCTCATCCCCGACACGGTGGACGTCATGGGCTGGAACATCAGCTCCAGCGGATTCGGGCTGGTGTTGTCAAAGGACGTGCCCAAGATGGCCGACCTCCATCTGCGCGACGAGGTCGAACGCTTCCTCGCCGACCATGGCCTGTCGACCGACGACATCTCCACGTGGATCTGCCACCCCGGTGGCCCACGGGTCATCGACGCGATCGGGAACGCGATCGGCATGCCGTCTGAAGCGCTCAACCACAGCTGGGATTCGATGCGGGAGCACGGCAACATCTCGTCGGGGTCGGTCTTGGACGTGCTCGGGCGTACCCTCGCCGCACCACCGTCGAGGGGCTCGCTGGGCGTGATGCTGGCGATGGGGCCGGGTTTCAGCTTCGAACTGCTCCTGCTGAGCTGGTAGGCGGCCATGTACTACTACCTGTTCATTCTGGCGATCGCGCTCGAGCGAGTGGTCGAGCTGATCGTCTCCCGCCGCAACGCCGAATGGTCGCTCGCTCAGGGCGGCCGCGAGTTCGGCCGCGGCCACTACCCGGTGATGACGACGATGCACACGCTGCTTCTGGTCTGTTGCGTCGCGGAGGTGTGGGCACTGCACCGCCCGTTCATCCCGTGGCTCGGCTGGCCGATGCTGCTCGTCGTCGTCGCGAGCACCATCACCCGCTGGTGGTGCGCCACGGTCCTCGGCAAGCACTGGAATCCCCGTGTCATCGTGATCCCCGGCGCTCCGCTGGTGCGACGGGGACCGTACAAGTGGTTGCACCATCCCAACTACACGGCGGTGGTGGCCGAAGTGGCGGCGCTTCCCCTGATGCACTCGGCCTGGGTCACCGCGGTCGTGTTCACCGCGGCGAACGCCTTGATGCTCAACACGAGGATCCGAATCGAGAACAAGGCACTCGGCTACGCATGACCGGGTCCGACGGTGTGACGTTCGACAATGGCGGCTAGCCCCCATGACGCGGCTCGCATCGGCGGGCACGCTGAAGGGCATGGACCCACGACGACTCGCCACGGCGATGACAGGCCTACCGGTCGACGAGCGGGAGATCCTGTTCTGCGCGTCGTCGCTGAGGTGGTCGGTCGAGCGGATTGCCGGCGACTTCGGTCTGTCGTCCGAGGTGGTGAAGCTTCGCCTGCACGACGCGATGCGGCGCCTGCTCGGGCACGCCGCTAGTTGCCCGCCCGGTATGCCGTGACGATCGGCTCCAGCTCGTCGGGAGTGGCGCCATGCATGATCAGCGCATCGGCGCCGTAGTCGAATTCCTTGCGAATCCGGTCGGCGCACTGTTGCGCCGTACCGGTCGCCGACGGTTCGAGCCACTCCTCGGGCAGGAGCGTGGCGATGTGCTCGATCTGTTCGGCCGTTGCCTTGTGGTCGATCCCACCGGGTACCGACGTCACGACCGGATCTTCTCGAAAACGTTTCAGCACAGCAGGATCCCACCCGTTGGTGGACACCAGCAGGTCGCCGTAGCCCTGAAGGTAGGTGGCCAGTCGCGCCACGGTCTTCTTCAGCCGCAACTCCTCGGGAAGGTGATCACCGACGGTGGCGAAGCACGACCACACCTTGACGGTGTCCGGGTCGCGGCCGGCCTTCTCGGCGGCGTCCTTGACCGTCCGCACGCTGCGCTGCAGGGTTTCGGGCGTGAAGTAGGTGTGCAGGATGACGTCGTCGAACGCGCGTCCCCCAAGGGCCAGCGTCTGCGGGCCAAAGGCCACCAGGCCCAGCCTGATGTCCTCGTCGAAGTCGGGGTCGAGGAAGAGAACGCGATACTTGCCGATCGGACCGTCGTGGTCGAGCACCACCTCGCCGTGCCACAGCTTGCGCATCACCTGCGCGAAGTCCTCCATCTGGGCCGTCGTCACCGCGGGCACACCGAACGCGTCGTACATCGCCGCGATCCCACGACCGATGCCGAGGGTGAAGCGCCCGCCGGACAATCGGTGCATGGTGGTCGCCCAAGATCCGGTGATCAGCGGGTGGCGGGTGTTGTGATTGGTTGCCGCCGTGGCGATTTGCATGCGGCTGGTCACCGCGCATGCCGCACCGACCAGGGACGAGGCTTCCTTGACGTTCCACCGCTCGGAGATGAACGCCGTTCCGAAGCCCAGTTCCTCTCCGCGGCGGGCCTCGTCCATCAGTGCCGCAGGACCTACCCCGCCGGCACCGGCCAACAGGTAGTAGCCCAGTTCGTCCAGTACCCGATCGGTCACCTCAGGCGCCGGTCCAGTTCGGCGCCCGCTTCTCGGCGAACGCCGTAGCGCCCTCCATGGCGTCCTTGGACGCGAACACCGGCTTGATCAGCTCCCGCTGCTTGGACCACATCTCCTCTTCGGTCCACCCGGCGGACTTGACGATGATCTCCTTGGTCGCCGCCACGGCCAGCGGCCCGTTGGCCGAAATGCGTTCGGCGAGCGCCAACGCCCCCGCGAGGGCCTCACCGGGTTCGGTGAGCACGTTGACGAAACCCCACTGAGCTGCCTGCTCGGCGGTGAAGCTCTCGCCGGTGAGCGCCAGCTCGAGGGCCTTCTGATACGGGATGCGGTGCGGCAGTCGCAGCAGACCGCCGCCCGCGGCCACCAAGCCGCGCTTGACTTCCGGGATGCCGAACTTCGCGACCTTCGAGGCGACGACCAGGTCGGTCGCCAACACGATCTCGGTACCGCCGGCGAGCGCGTAACCCTCCACGGCCGCGATCACCGGTTTGCGAGGCGGGCGTTCGGTGAACCCGATGCCGCGGCCGGGGATCGACGGTACCTCGCCGGCCATGAAGGCCTTGAGATCCATTCCCGCGCAGAAGTTTCCGCCGGCTCCGGTAACGATGGCGACCGACAGTTCGGCGGTGTCGTCCAATTGGTCCATTGCGTCCGCGAGGCCCTGGGCGACCGCCAGGTTGAAGGCGTTGCGCGCCTCGGGCCGGTTGATCGTTATGACGAGTGTGCGCCCTTGGCGCTCGGTCAGAACTTCGTCGGCCACGTTGCCCCTCTTGTCCTTTGGAAAGCGATCTACACGGTCACTATAAACACGAGCAATCGACGGTCAGGTGGCGTTCTCCGTGTCGGGGTCGACCGCCACGATGACCCCGCGTTCGACGAGGTGCTCGGTCAGCGGCGTGACGCCGCCGGTGAAGTGTTCGGCCATGGCCGACCGTGCGGCGTCGCCGTCGCCCCGCTCCAACGCGGCGATGACGCGGCGATGATCCTTCGTGGACTGCTTGGGCCACCCGGACAGGGTCGGGAAGACCGACTCCGGTGCGTACCGCGTGATGCCGGACATGAACTGGGTGAGCTTGGGCGAATCGCCGACCACGTTGACCAACCGGTGGAACTCGTGGTTGAGCCGCACCGTCCGCTCCAAATCGACTCCCAGATAAGCCCTTTCGAGTTCGCCCTGAATGGCCCGCAACTCGGCGAGTTGTTCGCCGGTGACGTTCTCTGCGGCACGGGCCGCGAGTTCACCGCCGATGAAGGCCTGCACGTTGGCCACGTCGGCCACGTCGCGGGCCGTCAACTCCAGCACCATGAACCCCCGTCGCGGCTGCTGCACCAACAGCCCCTCGGAACAAAGGTTCAGTAGAGCCTCACGCACCGGCGTCACGCTGATGCCGAGGTCGGCTGCCAGCTGGTCGAGCCTCAGGTACTCCCCCGCACGACACGTGCCGTCGAAGATTCGTCGCCGGACGAAACGCGCGACGTCGTCGGACAATTGCGGACGGGGCGCGAAGTGCGGCTCAGAGTTCGTACTCACGCAACAAGCTCTTGCTGATGATGGTCTTCTGGATTTCGCTGGTGCCCTCGCCGATCAGGAGGAAGGGCGCGTCGCGCATCAACCGCTCGACTTCGTATTCCTTGGAGTAACCGTAGCCGCCGTGGATCCGGAAACTCTGCTCGGTCACCTCCGAACAGTATTCGCTGGCAAGGTATTTCGCCATTCCCGCCGCGACGTCGTTGCGCTCGCCGGAATCCTTCAGGCGGGCGGCGTTGACCATCATCAGATGGGCGGCCTCGACCTTGGTGGCCATCTCGGCCAACTGAAACGCGATGGCCTGGTGCTCGGCGATGGGCTTGCCGAAGGTGCGGCGCTGCTGGGCATACCGAATGGCGAGTTCGAACGCTCGGATGCCGACCCCGCAGGCCCGGGCAGCCACGTTGACGCGGCCCACTTCGACGCCGTCCATCATCTGGAAGAAGCCTTGACCGGGTAGCTCACCAAGCACGTCGGCGTCGTCGGCGTGGTAGCCGTCGAAGATCAACTCGGTGGTGTCGATGCCCTTGTAGCCCATCTTGTCGAGCTTGCCGGGGATGACGAGACCGGGCAGCACCTCACCGAAGCCTGCTGGCTTCTCGATCAGGAATGCCGTCAGGTTGCGATGCGGCTTGTCGGCCCCCTCGTCGGTCTTCACCAGCGCCGCAACGAGAGTGGAGCTGCCGCCGTTGGTCAGCCACATCTTCTGCCCGGTGACGGTGTAGCCACCGGCGGCGTCGCGAACCCCCCTGGTGCGGATCGCCGCGACGTCGGAGCCCAGTTCCGGTTCGGACATCGAGAACGCTCCGCGCACCTCTCCCGTCGCCATCCGCGGCAGGAAGCGCCGCTTCTGCTCGTCGGTGCCGTGCTGGCGGATCATGTAGGCGACGATGAAGTGCGTGTTGACCACGCCGGACACGCTCATCCAGCCGCGGGCCAATTCCTCGACGCACAGTGCGTAGGTGAGCAGTGACTCGCCGAGGCCGCCGTATTCCTCCGGGATCATCAACCCGAACAGGCCCATCTCGGCCATCTCGTCGACGATGGCCTGGGGGTAGGCGTCGGCATGCTCGAGTGCCTGGGCGTTGGGGATGACCGCTCGGTCCACGAATTCGCGTACGGTCGAGACGATTTCAGCCTGGACGTCGGTGAGTCCCGCCGTCTGTGCAATGCGCGTCATGCCGGGACCCTCTCGAAGACGGCGGCGAGGCCCTGTCCCCCGCCGATGCACATGGTCTCCAGCCCGTATCGCCCGTCGCGCCGGTACAGCTCGCGGGCGAGCGTCGCGAGCATGCGGCCTCCGGTCGCCCCCACCGGGTGGCCGAGCGAAATTCCTGAGCCCCTGACGTTGGTTCGCTCCAAATCCTTGGTGGTGAAGCTCCACTCGCGCATCACCGCAAGCGCCTGCGCGGCGAACGCCTCGTTCAGTTCGACGAGGTCGAGGTCGGCAAGGGTGAGGCCGGCCTTGGCCAGCGCCACTGCCGTCGCGGGCACCGGGCCGATCCCCATCAGCTGTGGCGGCACTCCCGCGACGCCCCAGGACACCAGTCGCACCAACGGCCTCAACCCCAACTCGGCGGCCTTCTCCGCAGTCGCGACGACACACATCGACGCCGCGTCGTTCTGCCCGCTGGCGTTGCCCGCCGTCACGGTGGATTCTGGATCATGTTTCACCAGAATCGGTTTCAGCGTTCCCAACGACTCCACCGAGGTGTCCGCCCGCGGATGCTCGTCGGCGTCGACCACCTGCACACCCCGGCGGCTGGTCACGGTGACCGGGATGATCTCCTCTGCCAGCAGGCCGGACTGCTGCGCGGCGACGGCCCGCCGATGCGATGTCACGGCCAACTCGTCCTGCTCCTCGCGGCCGATTCCGTATTGTCTGCGCAGATTCTCGGCGGTCTCGATCATGCCGCCGGGCACCGGATGGTCCCGGCCACCGGCGGTGGTCCGGCCCCGAGCGAGGGCGTCGTGCACCGTCACCCCGCCACGCGCTCCGCCCCACCGCATGTCGGTCGAGTGGAACACCGCGTTGCTCATCGATTCGGCGCCGCCGGCGACAACGAGGTCGTTCTGCCCGGTCGCCACCTGCATGCAGGCCTGGATCACTGCCTGCAGGCCCGATCCACAACGCCGGTCGAGTTGCATGCCGGGCACCGTCACCGGCAGACCAGCGTCGAGTGCCACGACGCGGCCGATGGCCGGTGCTTCCATGCTCGGATAGCAGTGCCCGAGGATGACGTCCTCGACGGCGTCGGGCGCCACGCCCGTGCGCTCCAGCAGACCGCGCAGGGCGGCGACACCGAGGTCGACCGCGGTAAGGGATGCGAACATGCCGCCGTAGCGTCCGATCGGGGTGCGGACGGGTTCGCAGATCACGGCCTGGCCGGCGACGGTGACCATCAGATGTGCCTGCCTCCGGTGACTTCGAGCACGGTGCCGGTCATGTACGACGACAGATCCGAGGCGAGGAAGAGGGCGACGTTGGCGACCTCCGCCGGCTCCCCGGCCCGCGCCATGGGGATCTCGGCGAGCTTGGAATCCCAAATGCGTTGCGGCATGGCCTCCGTCATCGCCGAGCGGATGAGGCCGGGCTGGATGGCGTTGATCCGGACGCCGAGGTGCGCGACCTCCTTGGCCGCGGCCTTGGTCAGGCCGACTATGCCCGCCTTGGCTGCCGAGTAGTTGGTTTGACCCACCAGTCCCACCTTGCCGGAGATGGACGAGATGTTGACGATGGCACCACTCTTGTTCTCCCGCATCACGTCTGCGGCCTTACGGGTTCCGTTCCAGGTGCCCTTGAGGTGCACGGAGATCACCTGGTCGAACTGCTCCTCGGTCATCTTGCGCATCGTGGCGTCGCGGGTGATGCCCGCGTTGTTCACCATCACGTCGAGACCGCCGAACACGGCCACTGCGGTGTTGATCAACCCCTCGACCGAGGCGGCGTCGGTGACGTCGCACCGGACCGCGGCGGCAACGTCGCGACCACCGAGTCTCTCGACGGCGGCCTCGGTCGCCGCGAGGTCGAGGTCGCCGAGCACCACCCGGGCACCTTCGGCCACGTAGCGCTCGGCGATGGCGAAGCCGATTCCCTGTGCGCCGCCGGTGACCACCGCGGTTCGTCCGTCGAGCAATGGCATTCGATGCCCCGTCCTGTCGTGAAGCCGGTCCAGATGTCAAACATAAAATATGATATTTGTTGAGGCAACGCACCCACCCCGGCCAGGAGACGACGACGCATGGCAGATCCGGCGATCACCCCCGAGGTCGGCGATCACGACTTCCGGGACATCCTCGACGCCACCCGCGAATTCGTCCGATCCGTCGTGATGCCCCGCGAGCTCGAGATCATGAACGCCGACCGGATACCAGACGACATCCGCGACCAGACCAAGGCCATGGGACTCTTCGGTTACGCGATCCCCCAGCAGTGGGGCGGACTCGGACTGAACATCGCCCAGGACGTCGAGATGGCGATGGAGCTCGGCTACACCACGTTGGCGTTGCGGTCGATGTTCGGCACCAACAACGGCATTGCGGGGCAAGTCCTCGTCGGCTTCGGCACCGAGGACCAGAAGGCGCGCTGGCTCGGCGACATCGCTTCTGGTGACGTCGTCGCGTCCTTCGCGCTGACCGAGCCGGGAGCGGGATCGAACCCGGCGGGGTTGCGCACCAAGGCCATTCGCGACGGCGATGCCTGGGTGATCAGCGGAACCAAGCAGTACATCACCAACGCGCCGACGGCCAACCTGTTCATCGTCTTCGCTCGAACCCGCCCCGCCGACGACGACGGCCCGGGAATCGCGGTGTTCCTGGTACCCGCCGACGCGGCGGGCGTCGAGGTTGGCGCCAAGGACGCCAAGATGGGCCAAGAGGGGGCTTGGACGGCCGACGTCACCCTCGACGGGGTGCGGGTCGGAGACGACGCGCTGGTCGGCGGAGCAGTCGACGTGGGGTATCGAGCCGCGATGACATCTCTTGCGCGCGGTCGCATTCACATCGCGGCGCTCTCCGTCGGCGCCGCCCAACGAGCCCTCGACGAGTCGGTTTCCTACGCCGCCACGGCAACTCAGGGTGGTACGCCGATCGGCACGTTCCAACTCGTCCAAGCGATGATCGCGGACATGCAGACCGGCGTCATGGCGGGCCGCGCGCTCGTTCGCGATGCCGCCAGGATGTGGCTGACCGACGAGGACCGCCGGATCGCGCCGTCGACGGCGAAGCTGTTCTGCACCGAAATGGTGGGCAAGGTGGCGGATATCGCCGTGCAGGTGCACGGCGGGGCCGGCTACATGCGCGACGTCCCGGTAGAGCGAATCTACCGGGACGTTCGACTGCTACGCCTCTACGAGGGCACCAGCGAGATTCAGCGCCTGATCATCGGCGGCGGCCTCGTCAAGGCCGCGCAACGAAAGCCATAGGCCCCCAGGTCAAGCCACGTAGCGAACGATCGACTCGGCCACCGCAGCGGGCTTCGACGTACCCTCGATCTCGACCGTGATCGTGGTGGTGGCCTGAATGGCTCCCTCGAGGCGATCGATCACCGTGATCTCGCCGCGCGCCCGGATGTTCGCCCCCACCTTGACCGGAGTGATGAATCTCACTTTGTTGTAGCCGTAGTTCACGGCCAGCTTGACGTTGTCGACCCGGTAGAGCTGATGCGAGAAGTGCGGCAACAGCGACAGCGTCAGCAGGCCATGGGCGATCGTCGCGCCGAACGGGCCGTCCTTCGCCCGCTCGGGATCCACGTGAATCCACTGGTGATCGTCTGTGGCGTCAGCGAATAGGTCCACACGGTCTTGGTCGATCCGTAACCACTCCGTGGGTCCGAACTGACTCCCCTGAGCCGCCGCAAACTCGTCGAGATCTTGGAAGACTTTCACGTTCTCTCCTCTTGCCGGGGCTCACCCGGCGAAAGCCGGCACCCATTGTCCAATACGTTCTACCCCACCCGAAGACAATGGCAAAGATACGCAGTTAGTTGCCCAGAATTGATCAGCAATTCCGCAAAATCGTCATCTCCCGCCGATGGCCAGCACGGACGTCAATATTTGATTCTGCCGTTATACGGGCACGATTAGCCACGCGTTTTGCCAGCTAAGCGCCGTCGCGGCGATCTTCAGAAAACTTCGAAAACCTAGCTGGGATAGCGACATCGTGGGACTGATACTTAATTCGAGTTTCTCAAAATCCCCCACTGCACGTACTGCGGCCAGCAACGATATCCCCCTCGTAGGTCGCCTAACGAATGAGGCCAAAATGCACCCCCAGCCGCTTGAATTCGGCATCACGGCCGACTGCGGAATCACCGACAACATCAGTTGGTGGGACTCCGACGCCGAAGTCACCACCGTGCTGTCGCGACCGGATACCGATCCCGAGCTCTGGGACGAATACCTTCGCGGCGCCGTCGAGAGCTACCGACGCCACGGCGTCGAGCGCGCCATCGACGTCGACGCCGTGAAGGAGGGTTCCGACACGGCCATGTTCTGGGCGACGCTGGACTCGACGGGACGGGTCATCGGCGGGCTGCGCGCCAAGGGGCCGCTCCTGTCCGCTGACGATTCGCACGCCACGGTCGAATGGGCCGGGCAGCCGGGCCTCGCCGCCGTCCGCAAGATGATCGACGACCGCGTTCCGTTCGGCGTGCTGGAGATGAAGACGGCGTGGACAACGGACGACCGCGACAAGGCGCGACGCATTTCCACGGCACTGGCGCGCACGCCGTTCCACGCCATGACATTGTTGGAGATCCAGTTCTGCATGGCGACGTCCGCCCCGCACATCCTGGAGAGGTGGCGTACCTCGGGAGCCGTGGTTGCCCCCATACCGGCCACACCGTATCCCGACGAGAGGTACCGTACGAAGATGATGTGGTACGACCGGCGAACGTTCGCCAATCATGCTGCCCCCGATCAGATTCCGAAGATCCTCCGGGAGATGAGCATCGTGTCGACACAGGCCGAGGCGCAGCTGGTCGGCCGCGCGGCCGCCCTGTGACGGACGTAGCCGACGTTTCCTCGAGTGCCGCCCAGATCCTGGATGCCACGCAGGATGGGGACGCCCGCCTGCTGGCCGAGCTCCGCGCCGACCCGACCGTCGAGTTCGTGGACTCCTGGCCGAATCAGAGCGCGTCGCTGAACCGGCTCCGGCCCCCGCTGGATTCCGAGATCCTGGCCGAGGCACCTCGGTTCGCCTACTACCCGTGGCGTCGCGCGGTGGTGAAGATCCTTGGCCCTCGGTCGTTCCGTCGACTTCGACTGGACCGCAACCGAAACCTGATCACCTCCGAGGAACAAGATCGGTTGAGCCACTTGGTGGTCGGCGTCGTCGGACTCAGTGCCGGTCACGTCATCGCACACACCCTCGCCATGCAGGGCCTGTGCGGCGAGATGCGCCTCGCCGACTTCGACGAGCTCGAGCTGTCCAATCTGAACCGCGTACCAGCCAGTCTCTTCGACCTCGGGGTGAACAAGACCGTCGTGGCCGCGCGCCGGATCGCGGAACTGGACCCGTATCTCGCGGTGCGCACGGCCCAGGAGGGCGTCACCGCCGACAACCTCGAGCACTTCCTCGACGGGCTCGACGTCGTCGTCGAGGAATGCGACTCACTCGACCTGAAGGTCCGCATCCGGCAGGCGGCCAAGGCCCATCGTTTGCCCGTCCTCATGGCAACCAGCGACCGGGGCCTCGTCGACGTCGAACGCTTCGATCTCGAACCCGACCGACCCGTCTTCCACGGCCTACTCGGCGACGTCGACCCAGACATGCTGACGGGCTTGAGCTCTCACGACAAGGTTCCCTACGTACTCCGCCTCATCGAGGTCAGCGGGCTGTCCGCGCGCGCGGCCGCATCGCTGCTCGAGGTGGGCCATGCCGTCGCCACCTGGCCACAGGTCGCAGGCGACGTGACCCTTGGAGCGGGTCCAATCGCCGAAGCCGTGCGGAGAATCGGCCTCGGCGAACCGCTTTCGTCGGGACGGGTTCGCTTGGACGCCGCCGCCGCCCTCGACGGCCTTGGCAAGGCCCTGCCACCGCCGGAGAATGCCGAGCGCGAAACGCATTCCGCCGCATCGATTTCTGTGCACGACGGTGATCTGCTGACCTCGATTCTCACGGCCGCGTCCCGCGCACCGTCGGGTGGCAACGTCCAGCCGTGGACCATGCATGCGGCCGACGACGCCGTCACCATCCGACTGGATCCCGAGCGGACGTCGACCATCGACGTCGGAATGCGCGGCAGCGCAGTCGCCGTTGGTGCCGCCGCATACAACTCTCGGGTCGCCGCAGCGGCGCGCGGATTCCAGAGTGAGGTCGACTTCACCACGACCGCACCGGAAGCCCCGCTCGTGGCGCGGATCCGGCTCACCGAAGGCGCCGCCGAGACACCGGCGGTGTCCTACGACGCGATGCTCCGTCGCGAGACCAACCGCGTCCGCGGCACGGGAACGCCGTTGCCCCCGCACGTCGTCGACCAGTTGGCCGAGAGTGCGCGGCGTGAAGGCGCCCAATTGCGTGTCGTCGTGTCACGCGCCGAGATCGACGAGATCGCGGACGTCTTCGCCTCGGCCGACCGGATTCGTTACCTGACCTCGAGACTGCACGAGGAGATGGTGTCCGAGCTGAGGTGGCCGGGCGACGCAGACCCCGACACGGGTATCGACGTGACGAGCCTCGAACTGGGCGCCAGGGGCGACCTGGCCCTCGAGATCGTCCGCCGGCCAGACGTCATGGCGGAACTGTCGGAGTGGGATGCCGGAGCCATCCTCGGCGACGACACCGCCGCTGGCCTCAAGGCGAGTTCGGCGGTGGCGGTCGTCTCCGTGCAGGGGCGCGACCTCGCCGACTACGCACGAGGCGGCTCGGCGGTGGAGGCGACGTGGATCACCGCCCAGGAACTCGGGCTCGCGGTTCAGCCGATCTCACCGCCATTCATCTACGCGACGAACGACGAGGAACTGCAGGACGTCTCGCCCAAGCACGCCAAGGAATTGGCAGCGCTGCAAGCCCGGTTCCGCAGGGTGGTCGACGGCGACGGCGACCCGGACGAATCGTTGATCTTGGTTCTTCGGCTATCGATCGCGGGACCCGCGACGGTCCGGAGCCGCCGGCGCTCCATCGATTTCGACGGGGCACCGCTACCCTGATCCAGTGTCCGCCGAAAGTACGCCCCTGAGCCTTGAACGGCTGGTGACGACTGTTGCCGTCCGGCTGATGGCGGCGAACGCGGCGACCTCGCCCCTTGTGTCTCAGGAAGTGCTCGCCGTCCTGGTGAAGTACTTCGACGTCGACATCAGCTTCCTGCGGTACAACGACCACTCCATTCGCGCGTCGATCCTGATCGCGGAGTGGCCGGTTCGACCGGACGTGCCCGATCCCGACCCGTTGCGGGTCGTCTACTACAAGGACGCCGATCCGGTGTTCGCGTTGGCAGAGCACGTCAAGACGCCGATGGTCTTCCGACCCGAGAACGACGACTACCAGAAGCGGATCGAGGAGGGGCGCAACATCCCCCAGACCTCGATGGCGGCCGCGCCCCTCTGGTCGGGCGACGTCACCACCGGGGTTCTCGGGTTCGTCAAGATCGGCGATCGGGAGTGGAACCCCGCCGAGCTCAACGCCTTGGAGGCGATAGCGTCGCTCTTCGCCCAGGTGCAGGCCCGGGTGCAAGCCGAGGAGCGCCTTCGGTATCTGGCCGAACACGACGACCTCACTGGCCTCCACAATCGCCGCGCGCTTCTCGACCATCTCGAAGAACGGCTCAAAGCCGGCCAGCCTGGCCCGGTTTCGGCCCTGTACCTGGATCTCGACCGGCTGAAGACAGTCAACGACTACCTCGGTCACAACGTCGGCGACTGGTTCATCCGGGTGATCGCCGAACGGTTGCAGCGCTGCATCGACGACGCCGGCGTGATCGCACGCCTCGGCGGTGACGAGTTCGTCGTCATACCCTCCACGCCGATGTCGGCGGTCGACGCCGAACAGCTCGCGAACCAGTTGTTGACGATCGTCGGCGAACGCGTCCCGGTGGGCGGCGAAATGTTGACCAGAACCGTCAGCATCGGCGTCGCGCTTGGCGAACCGGGCCGGGACTCCACGTCGGATCTGCTCCGCCGGGCCGATCAAGCGGTGCTCGAGGCGAAGGCGGCCGGTGGCAACCAGGTCGCGGTGTTCTCCGACGAGATGTCCCTACGCACCGACTACCGCAACGACATCGAACTCCACCTGCAGGAGGTGATCGAGAACGGCGCGCTGTTCCTCCAGTACCTCCCAGAGGTCGACATGCGTACCGGCGACATCCTCGCGACCGAGGCGTTGGTCCGGTGGAATCACCCCACCCGCGGGTTGTTGTCCCCCGCCGTTTTCATCGCCGTCGCCGAGTCGATCAACCTGGCCGGCGACTTGGGGCGCTGGGTACTCAGAACGGCATGCGAGGAGTTCGCCAGGTGGCGCGCTCTCGGTGTCGCCGAGGGAATCGTCCTGAGGGTCAACGTCTCACCGGTCCAGCTGGTCACCGACGGGTTTGCGGAGACCGTCGCGGCGGTGATGCGAGAGTTCGGTCTCGATCCCGGGTCGGTATGTCTCGAGATCACCGAGACCGTGGTGGTTCAGGACCTGGAAGCGACGAGCATCACTCTGGCGGCCCTCAGAGACGTCGGCGTGAAGGTGGCGATCGACGATTTCGGCACCGGTTTCAGTGTGCTGTCCCACCTGAAGTCCCTGCCGGTCGACGTCCTGAAGATCGATCGGAGCTTCGTCGCGGACCTCGGGGAGAATCCGGACGACCTTGCGATCGTCCGCGCGGTCATCGCTCTCGCCGAGGCCTTCGAACTGGAGCTGGTCGCCGAGGGCGTGGAAACGGTCACCGCCGCAGAGACGCTGCTACGCCACGGCTGTCACCGGGCGCAGGGCTTCCTTCTTTCCCGACCGCTCAGCGGCGAGGACATGGCCTCGCTACTGGCCAAGGGGCGGGTAGCCGTGCACTTTCCCGCACCGCCAACCCTCTAGAGCCTGTTGCCTCGCGTCGTGCAAGCCGTCGCGCACCTGACGACGTGAACCGGTACACGTCGGGCGTGACGGCGCGGCAGGTTCGGTGTCCAAGAGCTCGACGCGCCCGAACCGACTCGCGGTCCGACCGACGAGGCACACCTGCAGTCGCTCCTCGGGGACTCCTACGAGCTCACCCGCGGCGGGGTCCTGGTCGCTGGGAGCGAAGGTGATTCCCGCCCGGGTCCGCACCGCGAGCGGGCCGTCCTCGGTCGACAAGACCACGCCGGCGATGACGCCCTCCTCGAACACGATTCTCTCGAACCGGGTCTCGGCCTCGACCTCGATGTCACGTTTCAACGCTTCCGCCGTCAGCCACTGCCGAAGCGCGCCGTCGCCGAAACCGTCGGCCCAATCGATCGCGCCGATCGACAACGCCTCGACGGACTCGCCGTTGGCGGACTTCATGGTGGTGGAGCGCCAATCACGCATGCTCGTGTAGAGCAAGCCGTACGGGGAGGCGACGCACTGCGCGGCCCATCCCGTCAGACGCGCCCCGACGAACGTCTCGACGGGTTGACGGTAGGCCTCGTCGGACGACAGATTGCGGGCGCTCCGACGAGGAACCGCTCCGTTGCCAGGATCGATCGCGGAATCGGTGATGTCTTCACCGACTGCGGCGAGGTACTCGTTGGTCTCGAGGTCGAGTGTGTCGCGCAGCAGCCAACCGGCGGCGACGCGCTCACGCAGCGCAACGGGTGAGTGACCCAGTTGGGGCGCCAGTGGAACGGGTCGTGCGCCTGGAACAGCTGATCTCTCTGGAACGGAGTTGGCCACCAGTACCTCGCCCCCTGCGTCCACTGCCGCAATGGCGTTGGCGAGACCCCCGATGCCCGCTCCGATGACCGCGATGTCGACTTCCAAATCCCACATAGGCGTTACATACTCCGTATTGGCTGGTCGGTTGGCTGAAGATGTGCCACGCCTCGCCGGAGACGGTCTTCTGGAGCACACACTTTCCGAGTTGGAACTCCCTGGCACGACGGTTGCGCGTGTCCGGCGGAACCGGAAACACGGAGCGCAAAATTCAGACCGAAAGTCGCCACGGCCCGTACTTTACATACTTTTGTAACGAAATGCAGTACGACGAAGAAGTTTGCCCACCCGGTCTGAACGACACGGCCCGGCCGCCCGCGAACCGTGCTAGAACCCACCACGCGGCGCCGAGATGTCCGTCGAACGGCGCCAGACGGGTAATCTCTAACGCGCCGAGCAGATCATCGGATGACTCCGGCCCTCACGGGCCTCGTGATCCCGGACCGACTCGCACACTCGATTGACTGGCGTTTTCCAGATGGCCGGGCGGCACCTCAGATGGGGATGCCGACCAGTCGGAGGCGAACGAACTATGATCCCGTCCAGCGCTCACGGGCTGGACGGATCGACGGAGGAGTTCAAGAAACATGGTGCGCCAGGCTCGATCCGAGGCGACACGTAGGAAGATCATCGACTCGGCCGTCGACCTGATCAACGAGATCGGATATCCGGCTGCCGGCTTGGGCGACATCATCGAACGTGCCGAACTGACCAAGGGCGCTCTCTACTACCACTTCGATTCCAAGGAAGCCTTGGCTACCGCGATCATCGAAGAGGGTTCGGAAAGCCTCGTCGGCGCATTTCGCGAAGCGGGACGTTCGGGGTCGCCCGGCATGGAGAACATCCTCCACGGGTCCTTCGTGATGACTGATGTATTGAGTAACGACAGAGTTGCCAGGGCGGGGGCACGTCTCCTGCGCACCTTCGGCAGCTTCAATCCCGCCGCAAAGAGCACCCTGAAATTGTTCGTCGACGAACTCACCGAACGACTCAGGGCAGCCACGGCGGAGGGCGACCTCCGGGCAGACCTCGACCCCGAGTCCACCAGCAACAGCATCGTCGCCGGGATGATGGGCGGCGAATTGTTGTCGAGCGCCTTGGCCGACGGGACCGATCTACGCACCCGTTTCGTTCGGAACTGGGAATTGCTGTTGCCCGCCATCATCACCGACGAGTCGCTGGGCTACTACCGGGAGTTCCTGGCCCGCCAAGCGGCGCGGCAGCCTCAGACGCCCTGACGCATACCCGGGCACGACCGTAGTTGGGTAACTAGGTTTACTGTCTGCTGAACCTCATCCAACGACGGAGGACAGCAGTGGACCTTCTGTGGTCGCCAACCGACATCGCCTTCCGCGACGAGGTGCGCAACTTCCTCGACGAGAAGCTGACCCCGGAGCTACGACAGTCCGGGCGCCTGATGACCAGTGTCTACAGCGACCACGAGGCCAGCCTCACGTGGCAGCGAATCCTGCACGACCGCGGCTGGGCCGCGCCAGCGTGGCCCGTCGAGTACGGCGGGTGCGACTGGAGCCTGACCCAGCACTACGTCTTCAGTCGCGAGTCCACCCTCGCAGGAGCTCCACCGTTGTCGCCCATGGGAATTCGGATGGTGGCGCATGCGATCGTCAAGTTCGGCACCGAGGCCCAGAAGGACTACTTCCTGCCCCGCATCCTCACCGGCGAGGTGTTCTTCTGCCAGGGCTATTCGGAACCGGAGGCCGGATCCGACCTCGCCGCCCTGTCCATGTCGGCGGTCGACGACGGCGAGGACCTCGTCTGCACGGGCAGCAAGATCTGGACGACGCATGCCAGGGAGGCGAATTGGATGTTCGCCCTCGTACGCACCTCGCGTAGCGGCAAGAAGCAGCAGGGCATTACGTTCGTGCTCCTCGAGATGACCTCCCCCGGCGTCGACGTCCGGCCGCTGGTGATGACGTCCGGTGAAGAGATACAGAACCAGGTGTTCTTCGACGAGGTCCGCGTGCCCAAGACCAACGTCGTCGGCAAGATCGACGACGGCTGGACCGTCGCCAAGTACCTCCTCGAGTTCGAGCGGGGTGGCGGTGCCAGCGCGCCAGCGCTGCAGGTCATGGCCGAGGAGGTGACCGCCGCCGCGACCGCGCAGCCCGGCCCGGACGGTGACTGGCTGGTCGACGATCCCGCGTTCTCACGGAAGCTCGCCGAGGCCCGCATCCGCATCGACGTTCTGGAAGTACTCGAATACCGCGTCCTGGCCACCCTGGCGAACGGCGGCCATCCCGGCTCGGCGTCCTCGATGCTGAAGATCCTCTCGACCGAACTCAGTCAGACACTCACCGAGTTGGCGATGGAGGCCGCCGGCCCGCGGGGCCGCGCCTACCAACCTCACGCCACCCGACCGGGCGGACCAATCGCCCAGTACGAACCACCACCCGACGGCTACGTCGGCGGCGAACCGTGGCAGGCCGTGGCTCCACTGCGCTACCTCAACGACCGAGCCGGCTCGATCTACGCCGGCAGCAACGAGATTCAGCGCAACATCCTCGCCAAGGCAGCGTTGGGGCTGTAATGGACTTCAGACTCTCCGACGAACAAGAGATGCTCCGCACCGGTCTCGACAGGTTCCTCGCCACCCGCTACGACCTCGACCGGAGCCGGGCGGCCGCCAAGACCGGCGCCGGCTGGCAGCCCGACATGTGGCGCGCCTTCGCCGACGATCTGGGCATTCTGGGCGCGGCTTTGCCCGAGCGGGTCGGAGGTAGCGGCGGCGGACCCGTCGAGGTCATGGTCATCGCCGAGTCGCTTGGCCACGCACTCGTCGTCGAGCCCTACGTCGACACCGCCGTCGTCGCCGCCGGACTGTTGCTCAGGGCGGGCGGCCAGGCGGCCACCCAGGTGGTCGAACGCATCGCCGCCGGCCAGGCGGTCGTCGGCCTCGCCGCAGCCGAGGAGCAGTCGGGTGATCGATGGCTCGACGTCGCGACGACCGCGCACCGCGACGGAACCGGTTGGACGCTCTCGGGGACGAAGATGATGGTGCTCGGCGCACCCATCGCGACGCACCTCGTCATCACGGCGCGCACGGAAAGCGGCGTGTCACTGTTCCTCGCCGAGGTCGCGGCCGTCGAGCGTGGCCTCGAGATGCACGCCTTCCGAACCGTCGATGACCGCCGCGCGGCGGACCTCGTCCTCGACGATCTGCGGCTTCCGGACGACGCGCTGCTCGGTCAGGAGGGGCAGGCCTGGCCGTCGCTGGCGCAGGCCCGCGACGAGGGCGCCGCGGCGGTGTGCGCCGAGGCCGTCGGCGCCATGCGGCGCGTGGTCGCCGACACCGTCGACTACGCCAAGCAGCGCCACCAATTCGGCCAGCCGATCGGAAGTTTCCAAGCGTTGCAGCACCGCATGGTCGACATGCACATGGAGCTCGAACAGTCCGCCGCGGCGGTGTACCTCGCGACACTCAACCTCGGCGCCGAGCCGGCGACGCGCGCGCGGGCCGTGTCGGCGGCCAAGGCCACCATCGGCAGAGCGGCCAGGTTCGTCGGTCAGAACGCCGTACAGCTGCACGGCGGAATGGGCATGACGGAGGAGTTGGCGATCGGGCACTACTTCAAGCGCCTCACCGCCGTGCAGTTCGAATACGGCACCACCGATCACCACGTCACGCGCTACGCCCAGCTCACGCGGCGGTGACTGCCCGGGGGTGGCTGCTCTTCGCAGCGATGAGCGTGATCTGGGGAATTCCGTATCTGTTGATCAAGATTGCGGTCGAGGGCGTCTCGGCGCCCGTTCTCGTCTTCGCGCGCACCGCCATTGGTGCCGTCGTGCTGATTCCGCTGGCGCTGTCCCGTGCGGCGTGGACACCGGTGCTGCGATGCTGGAAACCGGTGCTGGTCTTCGCCTTCTTCGAAATCGTGGCGGCCTGGTTGATGCTCTCCGACGCCGAACGGCACATCTCCAGCTCCCTCACCGGTCTTCTCATCGCGGCCTCCCCCATCATCGCCGCGGTGCTCGACAGGCTGACCGGGGGCGAACGACGACTTGGCGGCAAGCGAATTGCCGGGCTCGGCGTCGGATTGGCGGGTGTCGCGGTGTTGGCCGGGCCGGAGATGACCGGCGGTAGCGCGTGGCCCGTCGTCGAAGTCCTCTTGGTGGCAACGTGTTACGCGATCGCCCCCTCGTCGCGGCTCGCCACCTCGCCGACGTCCCGGCCTTGCCCATGACCGCGGCCTGCCTCGGCGTCGCGGCCGTCGTGTACGCCGGCCCCGCGGCCGCGACCTGGCCCTCGGAGATGCCGTCCACGCGAGTGCTGCTTGCCCTGGCGACCCTGGCCGTCGTCTGCACGGCTCTCGCGTTCATCGTCTTCTTCGCGCTCATCAGGGAGGTCGGGCCCACCCGCGCGCTGGTGTTCACCTACGTCAACCCCGCCGTCGCATTGGCGGCGGGGGTCATCGTGCTCGACGAACCGCTCACGCCGTGGAATCTGGCGGGATTGGCGCTGATCCTCGGTGGTTCGGTGTTGGCCACCCGACGACTGGGCCCGTCGGCCGAGCCGGCGGCGCCGCGCTGAGACGTCATTCGTCGGCGCGTTTGGCCAGTCCCTCACGCAGCAGGTCGTCGGTGGCCGCTTGCCACCGCTGCAGTTGGTTGGGTGAGGTCAGCGGCTCGGGAAGGTGGCGGTTCACGTGGGCGCGGAGGCTGATCCCGCCGACCGCGAGTACGACCGCGTTGATGGTCGCCCAGGTCAGGTCGACGTCGGGACGCACCTCGCCGCGTTCGGCTCGCAGCTTCCACCGGGCCATGCCGACCTCCATCAGGGCGTCGAAGAGCGTCACCCCGAGGGGACTGCCGTCGACCATCGCCCTGCTGACGTAGGCGGCGACGTCGGGATGTTCGGCAATGAGCTTGCTGACCCTCGATCCGATGTCGGTGATCGAGTCGGCGGGCGGTTCCGGAATGGGCTGCGCCATCCCTCCGATCACCAGCGACACGACGTAGTCGTCGACTGCCTGTATCAGGCCTGACTTCGTCGCGAAGTGGTGCTGCACCATCCCGAGGGAGACCCCCGCGGTGGCGGCGACCGACCGCAACGACGTCGACGCAGTGCCGTGCACCGCGAAGTTCGCCAGGGCGGCTTCCCGGATCCGTTCGGCACTCGACGGGCCGACGTGGCCGATCTCCGCGGTCTCCGAGACGGACGTCACTGGCCAACCGTAGCAATACGTATGTATCGTCAGACCAATACATACGTATTGTCACGAATGGGTAAGCGGGCAATAGGTACGAGACGGAGGGCCAAACCATGCAGACATATGGACGACCCATCGCCGAAGTGGGGCTGCGCGAGCGGGGGGCGACCGCTCCGCATTCAGGATTCCCGTGCGCCGACGACCCCGACCGGTGGACCACCGCACCCGACGACGGCGCAAAGGCGCTGTGTCGGGCCTGCCCGCGGCGCTGGTTGTGCGCTCAGGAGGCATGCCGGACCCCTGGCGCCGAGGGTGTGTGGGCGGGCGTGCTGATCCCCGGCGAGGGGCGCGGCCGCCGGTTCGCCCTGAAGCAGCTGGGCTCCCTGGCCACTCGGCACGGTTTCCCGGTCCGCACCGGGTAGAGGCGCCGACGCGGATATCCTTCGGCGCGATGACTGGCGCGCGGATCGACCTCATTCACGAATTGGTGTCGTCGGCCGCTGCCGCCACACCCGACCGGCGGGCGATCGTCACCCTTGACGGCGGCGGTGTCACGTTCGAGGAGTTCGACCGCCAGGTCCGGTCGGTGGCCGCCTGGGTGAGCGAACGTACCCACCGCGGCGACCGGGTGGCCGTCATCGCGGACAACGGCGCGTCCTACGCCCGGCTGTACTACGGCGTCCCCCGGTCAGGACGCGTGCTGACGCTGATCAACCAACGGTTGAGCGCGCGCGAGCAGATCGGGCAACTGGCATCGGCGGAACCGACGATCCTCGTCGGTGACGCCCGATACCTCGACGCGCTGGCACCGCTGACCCGGAAAGTGCCGTCGGTCAGCGAGGTGGTGACGTTCGACGACCCGAGTTGGCAACGCGCCGTTCATGACTCGTTATCAGCCGAGGAGCGGGTCCACCCCGACGACCCCGCGTGGCTCCTGTTCACCAGTGGCTCGACGGGAACACCGAAGGGCGTACTGCACACGCACCGCTCCGTCACCACCGCGGTGCGCGGCACCGTCGCGGGCCGGTCGGTCCGACCAGGCGGCGTCTACCTGCTGCCGTTTCCGATGTGCCACATCGCGGGTTACAACATGCTGGTCCACCACCATGCGCGTTCCACGGTGCTGCCCGTCGCCACCTTCCGCGCCGACGAGTTCGTCGCCGCGGTTCTCGCCCATCGCGTGACGTCGTGTTCGTTGGCTCCCACGATGCTGCATTCGCTGCTCGCCCACCTCGAGGAGACGGGAACGCAGCTACCCACGTTGCGCGACGTGTCCTACGGCTCCGCGGCCATCCCCGCCGACCTCCTGCGACGCGCGCTCGCCCGGCTCGACGTCGACTTCCACCAGGGCTACGGCATGACCGAAACCGCAGGCAACATAACGTTTCTCGGTCCCGCCGACCACCGCGCCGGTGCCAGCGGGGACACCTCGATCCTCGCGACCGCAGGCCGGCCGCACGACGAGGTCGAGGTTCGCATCGCGGGCGGCGAGGTCGGTGAGATCCTGGTCCGCGGCGGGCAGGTCACGGCCGGTTACTGGCCGGGGCTCACGCCGGCGACGGTCGACGGCTGGCTGCCCACCGGCGACGTGGGCCGCGTCGACGCCGATGGCCGGTTGGTGGTCGTCGACCGCAGCAAGGACGTCGTCATCACCGGCGGCGAGAACGTTTCATCCCGTGAGGTGGAGGACGTGCTGTCCGGCCACCCGGACGTCGACCAGGTCGCGGTGGTGGGCGTCGCCGACGAGTACTGGGGTGAGGCGGTCTGCGCGGTCGTGGTGGCGCGGCGCGGAAGCGCGCCGACCCGCGACGAACTGGTCGCCCACGTCCGCGCGAATCTGGCGGCGTTCAAACGACCACGGCACGTTCTGTTCGTGGAATCGCTGCCACTGACGCCCAACGGGAAGGTCGCGAAGGACGTCGTCCGGACCCACGCACGTCGCGAGGTGGGCGCGCACGGCGACTCGGGTCAATCGGCGATTACGACCGGGAACACCTCGTAGGTGCCGCTGAAGCCCTTGAACTCCACCACCTCGGCTGACGTCACGCCGATGCCGTCGGTGTGTGCGACCGCGTCGCGGACGACCTCGCTGATGAGGATTTCGCCGCCGTCCGCGTGCCCGGCAATTCTGGCCGCCATCGCGACGTTGAGACCGAACAGGTCGTCGCCCCGCCGCACGGACTCCCCCATGTGAATCCCCATGCGCACCTTGATGTTCTGCCATCGATCTGGATGCCGGGCCAGCTCCCGCTGCACGTCGATGCAACAGCGCAGCGCACCGGTGGGGTCGGCGAACGCGAGCATGAAGCCGTCGCCCTGATTCTTGACGACGTGACCGCGGTGCTCGTCGACCGACCTGCGCACCAGGCGTTCGTGACGTTGGAGCAGCGCCACCCATTCGCGGTCCCCCAAGGCCTCGTTTCGCTCCGTCGACCCCTCGATGTCGGAGAACACCACGACGACGTGTCCGTCGGCGGCGAGCCGTGCCAGGTCGGGCCGCTCGACGCTGGCCCACCCCGCCAGATCTTCGATCGAGTTGCGAACGACGGCACCAACACCCTTGGTGCGCAACATCTCCGCGGTCTTCCACGTCGTGCGGATGGCGAATGGCGCCAGACCCTTGCGCCTGCGCCGAACCCTCGGCGTGGCCCGCTGGGCGCGCTCCAGCTTCCGTCGAACGTCCGAGAGCCGGCGCGACGACACGATGAGCAGGACCCCGAGGGTGACGACGGCCGAGAGCGCGACTCCAAGGGCGATCCACAGAGCGAGTTGCGTCACTGCGCGATGGTAGCCGTCGCGAGGCCTCCCAATCGGCGCGGCGGCGGGGCTCGCTGCTGGATACTGCACGGGTGACTGCTATCAACGGAGGCGACCGGTGCTGATCGGTCTGGTGGCGGCGCTGGTCGCGTGCTTCGGCTACGGCACGGCGTCGGTGCTGCAGGCCTACGGCGCCCGCAGTGCCGCCGCCAAGGACGCCGCTCGCGGAACGGTCGGCTCGACGACGGCGACCGGTGCGCCCTCCCTTGCCGCGACGGTGCGTGCCGCGCTGACGCCTGCGTTCCTCGCCGGGATGGCACTCGACGGCCTCGGCTTCGTGGGGAGCGTGGTCTCGGCGAGGCTGATCCCGCTGTTCCTGTCCCAGACGATCATGAGCGCCAACCTCGTCGTGACGGCCGTACTCGGTGTCATCGTGTTGAAAGTTCGCCTGCGCCTGCGTGATTGGGTGGCAATCGCCACGGTGGTCATCTCCCTGTGCGTGCTGGGATTCACCTCCGGGCACATCGGCGAGGACGTGCCCGGCGCGGCAGTGCACTGGGGCGTGTTGGCGTTTTCGGTCGTGATGGTCGCCATCGGTCTCGGTCTGATCCGTGTGCTCGGCGCCCGCGGGGCGGTCGCCGCCGGCCTCGTCGCAGGCGTTCTGTTCGGGGCGATGGCCGTCGCGGTACGCGTCGTGGCAGGAGTCGACCCGTTCCAACCCACAGTCGTCCTGGCCGACCCCGCTGCGTGGGCGGCCGTGATCGCCGGGGTTGGCGGCTTCTACCTGTTCACCGTCGCGTTGCAGATCGGTTCGGTCACCGGCGCGTCCGCCGCGCTGGTTGCCGGCGAGACGGTGGTGCCCGGCATCGTGGGCGTGCTGCTTCTGGGTGACAGCTCGGCGCCAGGATTGGGCTGGCTGGTGGTCATCGCGTTCGTTGGCGCAGTCGGCGGAGCGATCGCGGTGGCGCTGTTCGGTGCGGCCGAGAGCGACCAGGCGGCCCCAGTTCTGGAGCAGCGCTGACGGTCAGCCGCGCGCGGTGGCGAGCTCGCGACGTGCGCGGCGCTCGACGAACAGGGGAATGAAGTCGCGAACTCGGCTGCCGTCGAACTCCGCGTGCTGGTGCTCGACGACCATCGTCACCCTCTCGGGTGACACGTCCGGGTAACTGGCCCTCAGACGGTCGACCAGCTGCGAAATGACGGCCCGTTCATTCGACTCCACGCCCGCAATGTTGGCACTGCGTTCACCCGCCGGTCAACTGCGTTGAAACGTTTCACATCACATTGACAGGTGACGCTTCAGCCTGCTGACGAGGGCCGTGTCGCGGTGCGCGCCTAGGCTGGTCGGATGTCACTGCTGCTGGGCCCGGTCCTGCGCCACGTTGGCGAGACGACTGCGACCGTGTGGGTTCAAACACACTCGTCGGGCGTGGTGGAAGTGCTCGGGTGTACGGCCGAGACGTTCGAGGTGCAGGGCTGCCACTACGCGATGGTCATGGTCGACGGTCTCGAGTCGGGTTCGGTCAACGAGTACCAGGTCCACGTCGACGGTGAACAGGTCTGGCCGGAGCCGGACGCCACCTTCCCGCCAAGTGTCATCAGGACGCGGGGGCACACCGCGAACGATGGTCTGCGCATCATCTTCGGGTCATGCCGCTATCCGAAGACCGGCGACGCCAAGCTCGACGACAAGCTGGGCCTCGACGCCCTTGACTGCTACGCCTCGAGGTTGCCGTCCATACCGACCGACGAGTGGCCCGACGCGCTGGTGCTGTTGGGTGACCAGGTCTACGCCGACGAGCTCACCCCCGAGGCTCGCCGTCACCTGGCCGGGCGCCGGTCCGGCGGTCACCGCCCCCCGGACGAGGTGGTGACCTTCAACGAATACGAAGGCCTCTACCGGCACACCTGGGGCGACCCGGAGATCCGGTGGATCCTGTCGACGATCCCGACCGCGATGATCTTCGACGACCACGACATCAGGGACGACTGGAACACCTCCGGCGCCTGGCGCAAGGAGGTCAACGCGAAGCCGTGGTGGCGGGATCGGATCCGGTCGGGGCTGGCGTCGTACTGGGTCTACCAACACCTCGGCAATCTCAGCCCGAGCGAGCTGGCGGACGACGAGGACTTTCAGAAGGTGCTCGCCGCCGAGGGCGACGTCTGGCCGCTCCTGGTCGACCTCGCCGACCGAGCCGACGCCGAGGTCGACGACGACAAGGGTCTGCGTTTCAGCTACCGGTGGGACCTGGGCCGCAGCCGCTTGATCATGGTCGATTCCCGCAACGCCCGGATCCTGGATTCCGGTGACCGAAAGATGTTTGGCAACAGAGAGTTCGCCTGGCTGAAGGAGCACGTCAACGACGGGCTCGACGCAGTGGACCACCTGATCATCGGGTCGTCGCTGCCGTGGCTGCTGCCGCCTGCGATCGGTGACATGCAGATGGTCAACGAGCGCGCGGCCAACCGGCCGGGTTGGCGCGGCAAGCTCGGCGAAACCGTGCGTCAGACGGCGGACTTCGAACACTGGGCGGCGTTCGCTCAGTCCTTTCTGGACCTGAGCCACCTCATCGTCGACGTCGCCACCCGCGACTCGGGTGCCCCGGCGACGGTGTCAGTGCTCTCCGGCGACGTCCACCACAGCTACGTGGCACGCGCCGACATTCCGGCCGCACACGCGCGCGTCCATCAGCTGGTGTGCTCACCGGTGCACAACTACGTACCGTGGTTCGTCAAGCCCGTCTTCAAACTTGGTTGGTCGCAACGACTTGCCCGCCTCACCAGACGTTGGGCGCGGCGCAACGGTTGTCCCCCATTGCCGTTCGCGTGGCGTGACGTCAACGGACCCCTGTTCGGCAACACCCTCGCCACTCTGCAGACGTCGGGCCGCGACGCGGAAGCCGTCTTCGAACAACCCCGCGGTTCGGATTCACTCGACGAGGTCGCGCGGGTCTCTCTCACTGGATGAGGTGGCGACCGACCTCACACCGGCTGAATGGCGACCACGTCACCGTGTCCAGTCGGCCGCGCCTTCATGGGCGATGCTCCAGCGCACCGACGTGACTCCCGACTGCCCGCTCAGTGCGCGAACGGCGGCGACGGCACTGTCGTCGTCACGGGCCGCGGTCGCGAACTCGGCCTGCAACTGCACCGTGTCCGGGCCCTGCGCCCGGCTCACCTGAATCCCGCGTAGTTGAAACTCGTTCGGCGGCAGCGCCTCGGAGATGAGGACTCTGAGCTCCTCCTCCACGGCCCGTTGACACACGACCTCGAGGACGTAGTCGGCGGGAGTCGCGTCACGCCGCTTCGAGTGTGCGCGGTCCATCCTCGCGCCCAGTGGTTGCAGGAACCAGTTTCCGGCCACGACGATGGCGGTGCCCGCGAGGGCCTCTCGCCACATCCAGGCTCCTGCCAACGCCCCGACCGCTGCGGTCGCCCACAAGGTCGCGGCGGTGTTGAGTCCCGTCACCGACAGCCCCTGTTTCATGATGACGCCGGCGCCGAGAAACCCGACCCCCGAGACTATTTGCGCCGCGACGCGCAGTCGGTCACCGGTCTGGTCGAAGCTGTAGGCACTGAGGATCAAGAACAGCGCCGACCCCATGCTGACCAACGCCATCGTCTGCAGACCGGCCATCCTCGAGCGCCACTGCCGTTCGAAGCCGATCGCGACACCGAGCACCGTCGCCAATCCCACCCTGGTCAACAAGTCGACGGCCAACATGCGTCGAATTCTTCACCCCTGACGGCCGTTCGGCGGTGGGACACGCACGGCGGCAGTCGACGGCTCAGGCGAGTGCGCCGAGGAGCTGGTTGAACGCCTCGGTCATGGACGGGTGGGTGTAGATCTCGTCGCGCAGTTGCGTGGCGGTGATGCCGTGGCGCATCGCCAGGGACACCACGTTGATCACCTCGTGGGAGTCGTAGCTGAGCAGGGCCGCGCCCAGGATGGCGTCGTCGTCGGCGTCCACGACGACCTTCATCATTCCGCGGGCCTCGCCGACGATGCGCGCCCGCGGCACCGTCGCCATCGACGCGACGGGCAACGCTGCGACGCGCACCCGCCGCCCGGACGCACGGGCGTCGTGTTCGGTGAGGCCCACTCGCGCCAGCGGCGGCGTCATGAAGAGCGTGTAGGGCACCGCCTTTCGATCCGTCGTGCTGCGGGTGCCGGATCCGACGAGTTGGTCGAGCACGATGCGGTAGTCGTCGAGGGAGACGTAGGTGAACTGCGGTCCGCCGTTGACGTCGCCCATCGCGAAGACGTGGGGCTGGCTGGTGCGCAGGTGGTCGTCGACTGCCACCGCCCCGGCGTCGGTCACGTCGATACCCGCCGCGTCCAACCGCAGCCCGTCGGTGACCGGCCGCCGACCCGCGGCGGCCAGGATGACGTCGGCGTCGACCGTTTCGAGTGCACCGTGGCGGTAATAGGTCACCGTCGCCGGTGCGTCCCCACCCGTGCCCACCTCGTGGACCTCGGCGTCGGTGACGACGGTGACGCCGTTCTCGCGCAACAGGTCCCGGGCGCACGCCGCGACGTCGTCGTCTTCCTGGCCCAGGATTTCGGAGTGGCGTTCGAGCACCGTGACCTCCGAGCCGTAGGCGGCGTACATGGCCGCGAACTCGAGACCGACGTAGCCGCCACCGAGGACCACGAGACGGCGGGGCAGTTCCGGCGTCGCGAGCAGATCGGTGCTGGTGACCATCACGCCGCTGTCCGCCAGGCCGGGAACGTCCGGGATGCGGGGTTCGGACCCGGTGCTGACGACGAGGTGCTCGGCGGAGACGACCACCGCGCCGCCGCCGTCGACGAGGGTGACCTTCACGGTGTGCGGGTCGACGAATTCGGCCCGGCCGGTGAGCACCGAGACCGACTCGATGCCGTCGAGCATGGCGAAGTTGTCCGCCCGGAGCTTGGCGGTCAGGGCGAGTTCGTTCTCCACCGCCCGGCGGTAGGCGGCAGGGCTGCGTTCAGTGAGTTGTTCAGCTTGGTAGACAAGGGACTTCGTCGGGACGCAGCCGATGTTGATACACGTGCCGCCGTACATCTGCGCGGACTGCTCGATCATCACCACGCGCTTGCCCTGCCGTCCGAGGGTGGAGGCCAGGGTCTTGGCGCCCTTGCCGAATCCGATCACGGCAAGGTCGGCCGTGATGGAACGGTCGTCGTCTTCGCTCATGCTGCTCTCCTGGTCATGACGGAAACTGTGTCATCGCTGCCGCGTACAGCGTGTAGGGATTGCCGAGATCGGCGTACGTCGCCAGCATGGCGTCCACGACGCCGGCGGGTGTACCCGCCTCGGTGACGGCGCGGTCGAAGTCGTGGAGGTACTGGCGGGATTGGTCGAGGATGCGGTGGGCGTCATCGTCGGGTGCCCCG
Organism: Mycobacterium sp. Root135; assembly: GCF_001426545.1. Classification (GTDB taxonomy): domain Bacteria; phylum Actinomycetota; class Actinomycetes; order Mycobacteriales; family Mycobacteriaceae; genus Mycobacterium. The sequence continues at coordinate 1,396,468 of NZ_LMEZ01000001.1, forward strand.
GGGTCGCGGTGCCCGGCGATGATCGTCCGCGGTCTCAGTGCCTCCAATGCGTCCAAAGACGCCAGCCATCGGGCGCGACTCTCGGGCGTCGACCCCCACAGCCACATGTGGACGCCGTTGTAGGCGATGTCCCCGCTGACGACGACGTCCAGGTCCGGGACGTGGACGACGGTTCCGGTGACGCCGTCGGCGCCGCCGACGGCGATCAGTCGCAACGGGTGGCCGTCGAGGTCGACGGCGTCGCCGGAGTATGCCTCGGGAACGGTTGCCGTCGTGTCGAATTGGCCGTCGAACCACGAATTCCAGGTGGCAATCGACGCGTCGGTCGTCTGCAGTCGAGCCTCGTCGACGACCTCGGGCCGCGACACCAGGCGGGCCGCAGGGAACCGAGCGAGCAGCGGCCCGGCGCCGAAGAAGTGATCGGCGTGGCCGTGCGTGACGTAGACCAGGTCGAGGTCCGCCGCTGTCGTCTCCGGCACCCACCGGGCCAAGCGCTCACCCTCGGAGGTGGTCAGCAGGGCGTCGACGAGCACCGCGGTACGCGGTCCGCTGATCAGCGTGGCGGTGGTCGCCGGCCAGGTGGCCTGCCGGCTCGGGTCCCAGCCGGTGACCCCGCCGTGCGAGATTGGCTTGTAGTCCGACGTGAAGACGTCGAGGGTCAGCGCTTCGGGGGTGCTCATCGCAGGAAGCGGTCGACTTCGTGGGCGAAGTCCTCGACGTGCTGGAAGAGAAACCCGTGGCCGGCGTCGCTGTAGAGCACGACCTTGGCGTCGGGCAGCTTCTGCGACATGACGTACGTGGCATGGGAGTTGATCATCACGTCGTGGGCGCCGTTGGCGACCAGGACGGGCAGCGTCAGCTCACCGAGGCGGTCGTAGAATCCGGCGAACGTGGCGACGGCGGTGAGTTGGCCACGGTAGGTGTCGTCCTGAACCGCGGCGCCCGACGCGTCGAGCCGAACGTCCAAGCGCCGCAACGACGCCAAGCCAGCTGCCCTGGCACGCTCGGTCTCCGGGAAGAACAGGTGCAGGTAGTCCTCGTCGTCGTTGACGGCGTGGGTGAGGATCTCGCCGACCTTCGCCGAGGGCTTGGGCTGGTCGGGCACACCCGCCGGCGTGCTGCCGGCGACGATCAAGCGGCGCACCAATTCTGGCGCACCGAGGGTGATGCCCTGAGCGACGATGCCGCCGAGCGACCAGCCCATGACGTCGACCCGGTCGAGACCGAGCGCCCGGATGAAGGCGATGCCGCCCTCGGCGAGCCCGCCGACGGTGGTCGGCGCGGTGCCGGTGGAGGCGTTGGTCCCCCGGTTGTCGAAGACGACGACCTCTCGCGTGGCCGCGAGGGCGTCGAGAAGCTCGGGGTCCCAGTGGTCGACGGTTCCGCGCAGCCGCATGCAGAGCACGAGCGGCACGTCGCCGCCCGTGCCGAAGCGGCGGTAGTGGAAGCGCTCGCCGAGGGGTCCGTCGACGTAACGGTCCTCGGCCTGGGCCGAGAGAAGGCTGGACATGCTGGAGTCCCTTGTTAGTCGACCACGAGGTCGGTGAGTTCGATGGAAACGACGAGTTGTTCGGGGATCGGGTGGTTGTCCTGGTCGCGGACGTAGATCATCCGGGTACGCGGTATGACGACGCCGTCGACCTCGTCGAAGTCCGAGACATAGTGCGCTGCAGGCGATCCGCCTGCGATGTCGACCTGGTAGTCGCGGCGCCGGATCAAGCCGTCGTCGTCGACGTAGAGCACCTGGTGCGGGCTGTGGGTGGCGACGGTGTCGGGGTAGTCCACGTGCAACCGTCGCCACCGCTTGCCGTCCTCGGTCCACGGCTCGCCCTCTTCGGTGTGTACGCCGGGCAGCAGCAGGTTGAACGGCTCGACCGTGTACGTCCACATGGCGTATCCGGTGAAGTAGGCCAGTTGCAATGTGGTCCAGGGTGTTTCGAGGGCATGGCCGTCGAACGAGGAGCGCGGGTCCTCGAGTGCCTCGACGACGTCGCCGTCCAGCGTCTCGATGCCCACCCGGTCCGGGGTGTAGGCGGTCTTGAGGTCGGGCGCGGTGAACGGTCGCAGCGAGGTGCGCTGGTCCTTCACCCACACCGTGACCTCACCGTCGTCGACGATTCCCGGGACCTGTTTGATGTCCCAGATCGCACCGCCGAAGCGCTTGTGCGCGCTGATCGACGTCAGTTGGTTCCAGCGGTCGCGGCCCCCGTAGGCCTGCAGCGTCTTGGTGAGTAGGTCTGTCATGACGAGCCCTTCAGCGTCCGAGGAACTGGCGGATGTGATGGCCGAAGTCGGCCGGGTATTGGTCGAGGAAGCCGTGGCCGGAGTCGGGATAGATGCGCAGTTGCGCCCCGCGGATCCGCTCGGCGAGCAGGTGGCTGTTCTTCGTCGACATCATGGTGTCGTTGTCGCCGTTGGCGACCAGCGTCGGCTGCGTGATGGCCGAAAGCCGTTCGAGCTTGGAGCTTTCCGGAATCCCCCATGTCATCAGCGCCTGATACTGGGCGTCGCGGCACGCCAGCGTGGTCTCGGGGTCGCGGTCGTCGGTGCGGGCATGGGTGCGGGCCAGGTACTCCCAGCCCCGCTGGACGCTGGTCTCGGAGCCGGAGAAGAACAGCGCCAGGAAGTTCTCCGGGGTGATCCCGTCGCCGCAGGCGTATTCGTAGACGTCGTCGGACCAGCGGTGCAGATCCGGGGCGCCCTGCGGTGCGGTGCCTGCCAGCACGAGGCGGCGAGGCAGCCGGGGCCGCACCAGGGCAATCTCCTGGGCGATGTGCCCGCCAAGGGAAAAGCCAAGCACGTCAATGGTCTTGAGGCCCAGGGCGTCGACGAATCGCAGTGCGTCGCGGGCCATGTCTCCGACGTCGACCGGCGTGGTGCCCGTGGATCCTCCAACGCCGGGCAGGTCGACGGTGATCACTTCCCGGTCGGCGGCGAGGACGTCGAGCAGCGCGGGGTCCCAGTAGTCGAGGTTGCCGCGGAAGTGTTGCAGCAGCACCAAGGGCGGAAGGGACGTCGACGGTGTGCCGAAGCGTCGGTACGCCAAGGTGTCACCGGCGACGTCGACGCGCAGGTTGGGCGCGTCCGCCGTGGTGGTGCGTTCAGTCGTAATCGTCATACGACGACGATGACGGGTCACGCCCGCGGCGGGTATCCGTCAGATGACTGTCGTCGAGCGCGCTAGGTGGTGGTGCGGTCCACCAGGGTGACGTCGGAGGATCGCACGCGTTGACCGTCCCGGCGGCGGAATGCGACACCGACGGGCTCGCCGGTGTCGGCCTCGACGAAGCGGTAGTCGCTGCTGTCGGCCCTGGCGCGGTGCACGTGTCCCCACTGCCCGATCGCGGCGACGACGGAGATCAGGTCCTGCCCCGCGGTGGTCAGCACGTACCGGCTGCGCCTGCGGTCACCGGCCACCTGGTAGTCGACCACCTCGAGGACGTCGGCGGCCACCAGCTCGCCCAGTCGGGCGCTCAGGACGTCGGACGCGACTCCGAGCTGTTCGCGGAACTCCGAGAACCGGGATCGCCCCAGGAACGCCTCGCGAAGGATCAGGATGGCCCACGGTTGCCCCAGAACCGACATCGTGCGCGCGATCGGACACACGTTCTCAGACCAGGCGTCACGTCGCATCTCCGCATCCTAACTGGGTTGGCACGCCAAACTCAGCTCTGGTAACTTCGGCCAGGTGACAGTGGGCCGGGCGACCGAACTCGCCGAGGTCACCGAGTCGCTCGCGGCGGTCTCCACCCGTGGGGCGGCACTGGTCGTGGACGGCGACGCCGGGATCGGCAAGTCAACGCTGCTCGACGCGGCCACCCGCTGGGCCAGCGTCAACGGGTACGGCCGGCTCGGCTGCTCCGGGGTGCAGAGCCACACCGAGATCGGGTTCGCCGGGCTGCACGAACTCGTCCATCCGTTGCTGACCGACGTCTCCGCCCTGCCACCACGCCAGAAGTCGGCCCTGCTGACCGCCTTCGGGCTCGCGGACGGTCCTGCGCCGGACCGGCTCCTGGTCGGCCTGGCGGTCCTCGGACTTCTCGAGGAAGCGGCCAGTCGCCGACGCCTCCTGCTGATCGTCGACGACGCCCAGTGGCTGGACCAGTCGACCCTCGACGTGCTGACCTTCGTCGCCCGCCGGCTGACCAACGCCCCGCTGATGATGCTGTGCGCCGTGCGAACGCCGCTGGACGGTTCGACACCGCCGCTGGACGGGTTGCCCCGCCTGTCGTTGGGGCCGCTCCCCTGCGACCAGGCCGCCGAGCTGCTCGCCACGACGCTGGAGGCGGCGCCTCGGGTGGTCGACGCCTACGCCCGACGGCGCGTCCTCGAACAGGCCGACGGCAATCCCCTTGCAGTCATCGAACTGGCAGCGACGCTCGGCGAGCACGGCGCCGACGGCGCGCTCTTCGCCGGCGAGCCACTGCCAACCAGCCGTCGCGTGGAGCGCGCCTTCCTGACCCAGCTTGAGACCCTGTCCGACCAAAGTCGGCTGCTTCTGCTGCTGATCTCGGCCAGCGACGGCCTCGTCACCGAAATCGACGGCGCAGCAACGTCTCTCGGAATGAACTTCGCCGAGACCCTCGTCCCGTTGGAGGCGTCCGGCTTGATCGCGCTGCGCGGGGGCGTCATTCGGGTGCGCCATCCTCTGATCAGGTCCGCCGCCTACGGCGCCGCAACACTGTCGTCGCGGTCGCTGGTGCACCGGGCATTGGCCGGCGCGGTGACGAATCCGACCAGCGCGGCCTGGCATCGGGCCGAGGCGGCGTTCGGGCCGGACGAGCACGTGGCCGCCGACCTCGAGCGGGCCTCGGATCGCGCCAGGGCCCGCGGTGCCGGCGCGGAGGCCGCTGCGGCGTTGCGGCGCGCGGCGATCCTGACCCCCGACCTGGACCGTCGCGTCGAACGCTTGGCCACCGCCGCAGACGTGGCGCGCAGTGCGGGTCTCATCGAGGAGGCCATCAGGATCCTGCAGGAGGCCGAACCGCTCATCGCGTCGGGCGCCGTCGACGCCCAGCTGGCGATCACCCGGTTCGTCCTCAACGCGACCGCCGCGATCCCCGGGCCGGCGGCGAGCGAACTGGTCTCGCTGGCCGGCAAGCAGGTCGACGGTGATTCGCGGCAGCGGGAACTGTTGTGGGCGGCGGCAATCGAATGCCGAATGCACGGCTTGTCGGAAGAATCGCGCCTGGACGTCGTCGCCGCCATTCGACGCGTCGCCGATTCTTCGGACCCACTGCTCACCATCGGTCTGGCGTTGGTCGACGACGTCGGCCACGGCGCGCGAATTCGAGCGGGACTGCCGCAACTGATCACCGAGGTCGAAGACCAGCCGCTGCTCTTGCTGTCGCTGGGGATGGCCGCCGAGGCGGTCGCCGATCGGGACAGCGCACTGCGCTGCTACGGCCACGTGCAACGGCTGGCTCGCACGAGTGGCTCACCGGCCAACGAGTGCGAGGGGTTGCGCGGTGAAGCGAACATTCTGTTGACACAGGGCAGGATTCGGGCGGCCGCGACGAGCGCGGAGAACGCTCTACACATGGCCGAGGCAATGAATCTTCCAATGACGTCCGGGTCGGCCGCGGCGATTCTCGCCCGGGCCCAGGCGTGGCAGGGGCAGCAGGAGCGGGCGCGACACACGCTCGACCGTGCCCGCCGATGGTTGGCCGGGGACCCCACGATGCTGTGGCACGACGACGTCCACTGGGCAGCCGGCTTTGCGGCGCTGTGCGAGGGGAACCACGCCGAAGCCGTCGACCATCTGTCGAAGATGTCGCTACATCGCACCAGCAAGCGCTGGGCGATCGCCGACGTCGCCGAGGCGGCGGCCGGGTGCGGCCGCCAGGAGACGGTCCGAGCACTGGTCGCCGACACCGCGGAGCAAGCCAAAGCGCTTGGTGTGCAAAGCTTCCTGGTTCACCGAGCCCACGCGCTGGTCGCTCGGACCGACTCCGAGGCCGACGACCACTTCACCGCGTCGCTGGCCGCCACCCACGGCCCCGCAGCCGACCTGGAGGTGGCCCGCTCGCATCTGCTCTACGGAGAATGGCTGCGTCGCCGCCGTCGCATCGTGGATGCCCGTGCGCACCTCTCGGTCGCCTTCACCGCCTTCGACACCGCCGGGACGACGCCCTTCGCCGACCGTGCCGCGCGTGAACTGCGTGCGGCCGGCGTCGCCGCGTCGCCGTCTCGGGCCGGCAGCGGGGCGGCGGGCATCCTGACTTCCCAGGAACTGCAGATCGCCCATCTGGCCGCCTCGGGCATGACCAACCGGGAGATCGCCGACCGCATCTACCTGTCGCACCGCACCGTGGCGGCCCACCTGTACAAGGTGTTTCCGAAGCTGGGGATCACGCGCCGCAATCAGTTGCCCGCCGCGCTCGGCGACCGCGCCGACGCGGCCGTTGGCCCCGAGCGATGATCCACGCCTACCCTGGGTAGCCGCACTAACCAACGTGCCGTCATCCAGGGAGTGTGCAGTGAGTACCCGAGAACGATCCGTGGTTCGGCCGAAGGCGCTGCCCAGTGCGGGTGTCGTCATCGCGCTGCTGGTGTTCTCCGCATTCGTCATGATCCTCAACGAGACGATCATGAGCGTCGCGCTGCCCGTGTTGATCGTCGACCTGGACATCGCCGCCCGAACCGCGCAATGGCTGACCAGTGGTTTCCTGCTGACCATGGCCGTGGTGATCCCGATGTCGGGATCGCTACTGCAGCGCTTCCCGGTGCGGAACATCTTCATGGCGGCGATGTCGCTGTTCTGCGTGGGCACCCTGGTCGCGGCGCTGGCACCTGGTTTCACCGTTCTACTGGGCGGCCGCATCGTGCAGGCATGCGGTACCGCCGTCATGGTGCCGCTTCTGATGACGACCGTCATGAAGCTGATCCCTGCCGACCGACGCGGGCAGACCATGGGCACCATCTCCATCGTCATCGCCGTAGCACCCGCCGTTGGGCCTACCCTGTCCGGTTTCATCCTCGGATCGTTGAACTGGCGGTGGATGTTCTGGATCGTGCTGCCCATCGCGTTGCTGGGGCTTCTCGCCGGGTGGATGTGGCTGCGCGTCGCCGACGACCGGGAGCATCCCACCCCGATCGATCCCGTCTCGGTGCCGCTGTCGGCGATCGCGTTCGCGGGCTTGGTGTTCGGGCTGTCCGAACTGGGGGCCTCCGGTGCCGACGGCCCGGCAGTTCCGGCGTGGGTGCCGCTCTGCGCCGGTGCGGTCGCGATGGCGTTGTTCGGCGCGCGGCAGCTGCGATTGCAGCGGGTCGACCGCGCGTTCCTCGATCTGCGGCCGTTCACCTACCGCCGGTTCTCGGTGTCGGTGGCCCTGGTGGTCATCGGTTTCACCGGGCTGTTCGGCGCGATCATCATGGTGCCGCTCTACGTGCAGGACGTGCTGGGCAAGAGCGCGTTGATTGCCGGCCTGACGAGCCTGCCCGGCGGACTGTTGATGGGCCTGGCGGGGCCCTTGGTCGGGCGAATATTCGACCGGCACGGCGCTCGACGACTCGTCGTCCCCGGTTCGATCATGCTGTTCCTGTCGCTGTGTGGATTCGCAACGATGTCCGCGGCCACGCCGGTCTGGGAACTCGTCGCGCTGCAAACCGTCATGATGGTGGGACTGTCGGCAATGTTCACCCCGCTGATGACGGACGCGCTCAGCGCACTCCCCGACCGCTTGTACTCGCACGGCAGCGCCATCATGACGACCCTGCAACAGGTCGCCGGCGCCGCGGGCACCGCGTTGTTCGTGACGGTGATGGCCAAGGCGTCGACCTCAGGTGGCGCGCCAGACATGCCCGGCGTGCACGCCGCCTTCGTCACCGCGGCGGCGATCGGCGCCGTCGCCGTCGTGCTGTCGTTCTTCACCGCGACGCGCCCGTTGCCCGCTACCGGTACCCCGACGCACTAGGAGGGTCCATCAGGCCTCGAGTCGCGACTCTTCTAGGTCGAGATCTCGAAGGATGCGGTTGAAGGTCTCATTGGACAGCCGCCCCTCCCGGCGCATCGTCAGGAGCGCGTCCCGCTGCGCCTGCAAGACCAGCCGCACCATCTCCTGGTACGCCTGCGACCGATCCTCGTAGCCGTCGTCTTCGATCTTGCCGAGTCGGGCGGCAAAGCGGCGGGCCCGGTAGTCGTAGACGCCCCGCATGCGTTGAGTGGTGTCGTCCCTGGTCCACTCCTCGGCGCCGAGCGCGTCGATCTGGGACAGCGCCGCCTTGGCGGCTACCAACCGGGCTCTGATCTCTTCCTCGGTGTCCGGCTCGTCGTCGTCCGAGTCGAGGCGGCGGACCAGGGCGGGCAGCGTGAGCCCTTGTACGACGAGGGTGAAGAAGATGACCGCAAATGTCAGAAACAGAATGAGGTCGCGCTGTGGAAATGCCGATCCGTCGCCGACGGTGAGCGGGATGGCCAGCGCGACGGCCAGCGACACCGCTCCACGCATGCCGCTCCAAGCCATGATCATTCGCCATGACGCACTGAGGCGCCGCTGCGGAGACCCCGACCCACGGTCGACGACGCCGGTGATCGAGGGAACGGCGAAGAACCATGCCAGCCGAATGAGCACCACGGCCGCCGTCACGACTAGGGCGTACCCGGCGAGCGCGCCAACTGGATAGTCGTCGAGGCCCGCGACGATCGTCCGAAGCTGGAGCCCCGTCATCACGAATAGCGTTGCGTTGATGAGAAAGTCGACGATGTCCCAGACGAAATAACCCTGCAGTCGTGGCCGGGCGTCGAGCACCTCCGGGCTGCGAATCGCCATGACGATGCCGGCGGCGACCGTCGCGAGCACGCCCGACGCGTCGACGGCCTGGGCCGGGAGGAACGCCGCGTAGCCGGTGAGCAACGAGATGGTGACGCTGATCTGCGGGTCGCTGATGTGCCGACGGACCCACGCCGACACCAATCCAACCGCCACGCCAATGGCCACACCGGCGACCACCCCGAAGACGAATCGCAGGCCGGCCTCGGCGAGCGAGAACGCCCCCGCGACAGTGGCGGCGACCGCAACGCGATAGGCGACCAGCGCGGTCGCGTCGTTGAACAACCCCTCGCCCTCGATGCTGCTGACGAGCCGGCGGGGGGCGTTGAGTCGGTGCATGATCGTCGCGGCCGCCACCGGATCCGTTGGAGAAAGGATGGCGCCCAACACGAACGCGGTTTGCCACGACATCCCGGGGATCATCGCGTGCGCGGCCGCCGCGACACCGGCCATCGTGACGAGCACCAGAACCACGGTGCTCAACGTCAAGCCACGAAGGTTGGTTCGGAAGTCGTCGAAGTTGGCGTAGATCGCCGATTTGTACAGCAGTGGCGGCAGGAACAACGCGAGAACGAGTTCCGGGTCGAGCGTGATCTCGGGCAACCCGTGGATGAACCCGATCGCAGCACCCCCGATGACCAGCATGATGGGGTACGGCACCGAGAGCCTGCAGGCCAGCGCCCCCAGTGCCGCGACGACCAGCAGCAATCCGGTGACGAACACCTCGACGTGGTTCACGGCATGCCCCTTTCCAGCGATCCGGCAAGGTCTTCCTTGGCATCATCGTGCACGCGGCATTGAAGCGCTCGGAACAGCCAGATATCGCAGGCCCTCTGAGGGACGGCGACACCCGATGGCCGGGTCGAACCCACGGAATCACGTTCGCGGACAAGCGCTATCGCGGCCCGTACGCCCCCTTCCCATGACGGATGTCGGCATCAAACTGTCTCTAGGCAGACCTGTAGCCAGGCATCAGCCAAGATCGCGCGGTCCGGAGAGCTGGACGGACCCATGCCGAAGTGCACCCCGCGAGCCAGGCAGGGCAGCGGGGTGCACCTCAGGTTCTTTGGCCAGCGCCGTCCCCTTCTAGGAGATCGGCACCGCCGCCTAGTAGATGTTCGACGGGCGGACCATGCCCTCTGCGAGGTCCCCGAACCCGGGGGCCATGATCGAGCCGGGTTGGCCGATGATCTCCTCCACGATCGCGGTCTCCGTCGTGATCAGCAGTGCGGCAATGGATGCCGCACTCTCCAGCGCCGCGCGGGTGACCTTGAACGGGTCGATGATGCCCTCGTCGAACATGTCGCCGTATTCGCCCGACATGGCGTTGAAGCCATGTCCGAGCGGGAGGTCGACGACGACGTCCACGACGTCGTCACCTTCGAATCCCGCGTTGATGGCGATCCACCGCAGGGGCTCGGCCAAGGCGCGGCGCACCACGTCACGCCCGACGGCCTCGTCCCCGACCAGCTCCGTCATGCTCAACGCGCGGTGCGCCTGAGCCAGCGCGGTGCCACCGCCGGCGACGATGCCCGCCTCCAGGGCGGCCCGGGTGGCCGCCAGCGCATCTTCGACGCGCAGCATGCGTTCCTTGAGCTCCACGCTCGTCGCACCGCCGACGCGGATGACCGCGACCCGGCCGGTCAGCCGTGCGATGCGGACGTCGAGCATGTCCTGATCGGCGTCCAGCTTGGCGCGCTCACGCTGCATCTCGAGTTGGGCGACTCGCGCGTCGACCATGTGCTGCTCGCCGTGCGCTCCGATGAGGGTGGTGTCGTCCTCGGTGGCGGTGACCCGGTCACACGACCCGAGGTGTTCGCGCGTGATCTCGCTGAGTTCGATGCCGGTGTCCTTGGCGATGACGTGCCCGCCAAGCGCCACCGCGAGGTCCTCGAGCTCGGCAACGCGACGATGACCGAAGCCGGGTGCGCGCACGACGACCGACTGCATGGTCTTGTGCATGTTCCCGCCGACGAGGAGTTGCAGCGCCGGACCGTCGACGTCCTCGGCGACGACCAGCAGCGGTCGATCAGCGCGCTTGGCCACCTCGATGGTCGGCATGATCTCTTGAACCTGGCTGATCTTCTTGTTGGTCAACAGGATCAACGGGTTGTCGAGCACGGCTTCCATGCGCTCTTGATCGGTGATCATGTAGCCGGAGATGTAGCCGTGGTCGAATCCGATGCCGTCGACGACGCTGACGTCCATGCCCGGGACGTCGCTTTCGTCGGTGGTGACCACACCGTTCAGTCCGACGTGCTCGATGGCGCGGGAGATGACGTCGCCGATGGCCTCGTCGTCGCTGGCGGCCAGGGAGGCGATGCGATGCAGATCGCCGACCCGAACCTGAACGGTGTTCTCGCGCAACGCCTCGACGACGACCGGAACCGCACGTTCGATGCCGCGTCGCACCCGCATCGGGTTGGCCCCGGCCTCCACCGCGCGCAGCCCCTCCCGCACCATGGCCTGCGCGAGAACCGTTGCGGTGGTGGTGCCGTCGCCGACCCGTCCGTTGGTCTTCATCGCCACCTCCTTCACCAACTGGGCGCCCATGTTGGCGAACGGGTCGCGCAGCTGAATCTCCCTGGCGATCGTGACACCGTCGTTGGTGATGGTGGGCGGACCGGTCAGCTTCTCGAGGATGGCGTTGCGGCCCTTGGGTCCGATGGTGACCTTGACCGCGTCGGCGAGGGCGTTGACGCCCTGCTCGAGCCGGGCACGGGCGTCTGAGTTGAAGCGAAGTTCCTTGGCCATGGCGATGAATTCCTTTTCGGTTGAGGGGTATGTCAGGGGGTGAGGATGGCGCGGGCGCGGTCGCCTATCAGCACCCTGCTGTTGGGACAGTTGCTCAACCCGATCGCAAACCGGCAACGCAGAAGTGCCACCTTCTCGCCGCCCTCGGGTAGGTCGCGCAGCAGCAGGTGCCCAATGCGGTCGACGTCCATGGGTTTCTGCCTCAGCAGTTCCGTGATGGCTCGTTCCATCGCCGCGGCGTGCATAGAGAGCCAGGACGACTCGTCGTCGACGGAGCATTCGTCACGTGCGTTCATGATGGGCTGTTCCTTCGTGGCGAGACTGTGACGGGCTACCGGGAGATGACGACCTTCAAGGCGTCGTGGGTGTCGGCATTGGCGAACACCTCGTACGCGTCGACCATCTGGTCGAGTTGGAAGGAATGGGTGCCGAATGCTCCGGCGTCGATCTTCCCGTGCGCCAACAGTTCCAGGAGGGTGCCCACCGTGGTTCCGTTGACCAGACCGGTCGTCAACGTGATGTTCTTGATCCACAGGTCTTCCAGGTGGAACGTCACCGGCTTTCCGTGAACACCGACGTTGGCGATGCGACCGCCGGGACGCACCAACTCGGTGCACACGTCGAACGTCTCGGGTATGCCGACGGCTTCGATGGCGACGTTCGCGCCGAGGCCGTTGGTCATCTCCAGGACACGCGCCCGAACGTCTTCACGCTCACTGTTGATCGTCATGTCCGCACCAAACGAGATCGACCGCTTGAGCCGGGACTCCGAGATGTCCACGGCGATGACCGTTGCGGCACCGTACAACCCGGCCGTCTTGATCGCGGCCAGCCCGATGGGCCCGGCGCCGACCACCACGACCGAGTCCCCCGGCTTGACGGCCGCATTCTGCACGCCCATTTCAAAGCCCGTGGGAAGGACGTCGGCCAGGAAGATCGCCTCCTCGTTGGTCACCGTCTCGGGCAGCACGTGCACGCTGGTCTCGGCATACGGCACCCGCACCAGCTCGGCCTGAGTGCCGTCGACCAGGTGACCGAAGATCCAGCCGATCCCACCGACCGTCGCACAGTGCGACGGCATCGCGGAGCGGCACGGTCCACATTTGCCACAGGTGGTGATGGCAGGCACCAAAACCCGGTCGTCAACCTTCAAATCGGTTACGGCCGAACCTATTTCGGTGATGGTTCCCACGGCCTCGTGTCCAAGGACGCGCCCGGCGGTGACCGCCGGGACGTCGCCCTTGAGGATGTGGAGGTCGGTCCCACAAATCGTCGTCGTGTCGACGCGGACCACGACGTCGGTCGGGTCGACCAACTGCGCGTCTGGAACGTCGGTCCACGACTTCGAACCCGGGCCGTGGAACACCAGCGCCTTCACGAAGATTCGCCCGACGTCGCGGTGAGGTCGAAGCCGATGTACTCGGCGGCGTCCTCGGGGCTGGCGAACAGGATGGTCTTGTCGTCGAGATGCACCATCCGTCCGTAGTGCGTGGAGCTGATCTCCTCGAAGATCGAGCCGTCGAACTCCTCGCCGAGGGCCTCGGTGAGTTCGTCGTAGTCGAAGTTCAGCAGCTTCACACCGTCGACGCGGATCATCGACGGGTATTCGGTGAGTTCGACGCCTTCCTTGGCGCCCATCACCTCGGCGACGACACGGCCGATCGGCGTGTTCATCAGGGTGACGCCGCACATGTTGGAAAACTCGGTGGCTGAGCCGAATTGCATGGTCACTTGGACAACTCCTCGGGGATGTCGAGCTCGATTTCTTGCAGCAGGGCGGTGAACTTGGCGATCGCGGCGTCGAAGCTGGAGGCGAAGGTCACCGCCTTGTCGGCCGGAGTCGACCAGATCGGTTGCAGCGCACGGGCGGCCTCCAGGCAGCGCGGCACCCAGATGTCCAGCCACTCGGCGAACAGGGCCTTGTTCGCGGCACCGAACTCTTCGTCGCGGGTCAGCAGCCGGAACAGGTTCCGGGTGTAGTTGAGGTCGCGGTCGTAGTCGTGCTCACCGGTGCCCACGATGGTCGGGGTGATGTAGTCGCCGTTGCGGGCCGCGATCTGCATGACCAGCTCGCTGCGGAACAACGAACCGACCAGCTGTTCGAAGACGATGTTGGTGGCGAACAGCAGTTGGCACCAATCCCCCACTGCGGTCAGCTCTTCGACGACCTTGCGGATCGGCTGCCACTCGGGCGCCTCCTGCCACACCGCCTTGTGGGCGCTTCCGTCGAACGCGTCGGTGGCCTCGGAGAGGTCCAGGTTGAACAACGCGAGGTCCTGGGCGAAGCGCATCTTGTGTGCGGCGTTGACGGCCACCGCGGTGTTGATCATGTTCGTCGGACCCGATCGCTGGATGGAGGTGAAGACGTGCAGCGCCAGCCCGTTCTCGGCGTGCATCCACGCTCCGACGTTGCGTTCGATGAAGGTCAACCAGGCCGAGTTCCAGCTGTCGTACACCCGCGCCCGCTTGGCGTTCTTGAGGCACAACTCGACCTGACGCACGACCGCGGCGTTGTTGCGGAAGATCGTCTGATTCCATTCCTCGTTCGGGTCGAGGAACGCGTGCCAATTGGAGGACTTGGCGGTGGTCCAGTCCTTGGGGTAACCCCCGGGGCCGTCACCGAAGCCGTAGACCCAGCCCTGGCTGAGGTGACGGTCGGGGTCGGGCTGCACGTCGACGGTGACGTCTTCGTACATGGTGGCGCGCAGCTTGGCCGGCTTGAAGTAGGAGTAGTTGCGGCTCTTGGAACTTGGGAACACCTTGGCTCCGGCTTCGGAGTCGGTGAACTCGATCTTGGGAAAGCTGCGTTCCTTGGGCTTTTCGGGGGCTGACATCAAAATTCCTTTCGGGTGGGCTGTCTACTGATCGAAGAGCGGGCTGGTGAAGCTGTCGTAGAAGACTTGGTCCTTGGGGACGGAATTGGCCTCGAGGAAGACCAGCGCCGCGTCGACCATCGGCGGCGGGCCACAGAGGTACACCTCGGTCTTGGCGATCGCCTCTTCGTGGCGGGCGACGACGTCGGTGACCATGCCCTCCTCCACCGTGACACCGTCGTGCACGGTTCCCTCGGCGGATTCCGACAGGCAGGCGATGAACCGGAAGTCGTTGAGCCCCTTGACCAATTCCAGAATCTCGTCGAGGTAGAACAGATCGGTGGCGGTGCGTGCGCCATAGTAGAACCGCACCGGCCGGGTGTTCTCGGTTTCGTGCATGTGGCGCAGCAGCGACAGGATCGGGGCCATGCCTGCGCCGCCGCCGATGCAGACAACCGGAAGCACGTGGCCGTCCTTGAGCGTGAACGAACCGTAGGGGCCGGTGATGGCGATCTCGTCGCCGACCTTGACGTCGCCGTCCAGCAGCGCGGAGAACTTGCCGCCGGGGTACTTCTTGATCAGGAACTCGACCTGATCGGTCGACGCCTGCGTGGTGGCCATCGAAAAAGAGCGGTGCTCGTCGGTGCCGGGGATGTGCACGTCGGCATACTGGCCGGGCTTGAAGTCGAACTTGCCGGGTTCGACCGGCTTGAGCCGCAGCGACACGATGTCGCGCGTCATGGCCTCCACGGCCAGCACCTGGGTGCGGACGTCCTGGATGGGGATCCCGCCGAGGAGCTCGTCCTCGTCGAAGTTGAGCAGCTCAATGGTGCAGTCGCTGAACGCATGTGAGCGGCACAGCAGCACGAAGCCGTCGTCGACCTCGGAGTCGTTGCAGGCGAAGGTGGAGTAGTTCTCCATCTGAATCTCGCCGTCGAGAACGTAGGACTTGCAGGCCGAGCAGCGGCCTTCGCGGCACCCGTGCATGAGGTGGATGCCCTGGCGGAAGGCGGCGTCGAGAATGTTCTCGTCCTCGTTGACTTCCATCTCGAGGTTGACGGGCTCGAACGTGATCTTGTGTGAATCCGCCATGAAGGCTCCTTTGCGGGGATTTGTGGAGTGTGAGCCGCGGGGAGCGCGGCTCACACTCCACAAATCGTGTGGATTAGACCGTTGCGCCGGCGCGGTAAGCCGCGACGTGTGCTTCGCGTTCGGCGTCCGACATCTGGTTCAGCAGCACGTTGGGGCTGTTGAACGTGTTGCCGCGCACGTCGTCCAGGGTCCACATCTTCGACGGATCCAGGTTGAGGTGCGGCTGACCGACGAGTGTCCTTCCGTCGTCACGGACGTAACCGAGATCGGAGACGATGTCGGCGAGGTCTTTGCCGTGGTGCAGCGTCTCCCACTCACGGAAGCCGGTGAGACGCCCCATGTTCGGGGTGTCGCGGCCTTCGTACTCGCTACGGAAGGCGACGGCGTCGGTCCAGTAGCAGGTCTCCGAGCAGTACGTCTTCCACTGCCCGTCGACCTTCTCGACGATCATGTCCTCGCGGATCAGTGCGGGCACCATGCACGTCCAGCAGCGGTGCGGGTACTCGTAGCCGACCTCTTCGAACGCGATGGGCTTGTTGCGGCCGGGGTAGGCGAGGCGGTTGTAGGCCTCCCACCACTTGCCGTACTTCGAGTACCAACCCGGGTACTTGTGCTCGAACCACTCGAAGTCGGTGTCGGTCATCGTGTCGATGCGCCAGTAGTTGACCGGCCAGCCGGTCGCGAAGAACCGGGCGACCTCGTGCACGTAGCCCTTCTCGGTGATGCGCTTCCACGCCTCCTCGACCAGGTCGTGCGGGATGGTCAGGCCGTACTTCTCCAGCGGCAGAAGGTAACTGCGGTAGTAGTCGTCGTAGATCCAGCGTCGCCACATCTCGGCGTAGCTTTCACGGTCCTTGCGACGGTCCTTGGTGCCGTATTCGATGAACGTGCCGATGGCGGCGTCCACCACGCAGTGGTTGTTCCACCAGGCGTAGCGCAGATCGCGCTCCAGCAGCGGACGGTTGCGTTCGTCGGCCAACGCCATCAGCAGGATCGAGTAGCCGTTGGAGATGTGCCGGGACTCGTCGGACTGCACCGAGTGGAACACCGTCGGCAGCAGGTAGTCGCCGTTGGCCGCCGCCTCGTCGGGCATGGCCACGAAGAGGGTGTTGGTGAAGGCGGTTTCGGCGACGACGGTGAGGTAGATGTTCGCCGCGGTGATCGCGTCACCGGTGATGAACCCCTCACCGAACTGCCTGCCGATGGTGCCCGCGTAGTTGTTCGCGAAGGCCTTCTCGGTCATGTCGAACCCGGCCGGGTCGATGTAGTTGTTCATGTACAGCTTCTTGAGATTCATCTGAATCGTCGAGTGCCGTACCTCGTCGATCATCTGCACGGCCAGCCCGTTGTGGATCTCGGGGTTGGGTACCGCGTCGATGGCCATCGGCATCGCCCGCGCCGCCGAGATTTCGGGGAACGGGATGATCGACAGGAACAGCTTCTGCCATTCCAGCCAGCGCTGCTGCACCTGCCGGAACATGTTTCCGCGGATCGCGCCGTCCATCGCGCCGTAGACGCGGTTGTCCTTCTCCTCCTCCATCGAGAAGTAGGACCGCATGATCTGCTTGAGCGGATCCTTCTTCGGAGCCTTCTCGAAGGTGTAGTCGGTGCCGAAACGGGTGGCCGGCGTGGCGAACGTCGGCTCCCAGGTCAGTTCACTGATCTTCGCGTGTGCCTTGGTCAGGCTTTGTCTACTCAACGTGAGTCTCCTGATAGATGGGCCAGTCATCCGCCGGGCTGGGGACGACGCGTCACCGATGGAACCCTGTGACGAGCCCCATATGGGTCTCACTTTGAGACTCAGATCACATCGGCGTGAGCAGCACCCGACGCCGGCCCCCGCGGCGGACGAGAAATCTCAAAATGAGACGCCATGACCTGCGATCGTCCATAGACTTCGATGCAGCCCAAAGCAGGACCGAGGTACAGCCACCGTGGTCAAAGATGACGACATCGTGCTAGACGCCAGCCGAGCCCGAGAACAGTTCCTAACCGCCGGACCGTTGAACGAAGACGCCGTAAGGCCGAACGTGCTCAGTTCGTGGCGCCGGTCGCGCGAGCTCCACGTCCACCCCGACCGTGTCGAGTTGCCCTACCTGCGTGACCCCGACACCGACACCCCGCTGGCACATGCCGCGGCACCGATTCTGCGGCGCATCGCCGACGATCTCTCCGAGCAGGCGGTGAGCGTCGTCCTGACCTCGGCCGACGGCCTCATCCTCGACCGAATCGCGCCGAATTCCACCATCGAGCGAATGCTCGACGACGTGCGCCTGGCACGGGGATACAGCTACGCCGAGGAATTCGCCGGCACCAACGGCATCGGAACCGCCCTGGAGACCGGGCGGCCGGCGTTTATCCAAGGCAGCGAGCACTACGTAGGAACCCTGGGTCGCCTCGCATGTGCCGGCTCGCCCATCCGCGAACCCATCACCCGGCGCATCGTCGGCGTCATCGACCTGACCTGCTGGGCGGACAAGGCCGATCCGCTGCTCTTCGTCCTCGCCAAGAGCGCGGGCAGCCAGATCGAGGACCGCATGAATGCGGCGAAGAACGAAACCGAGACGGCGTTGCTCGACGCCTATCTCAAGCAGAGTCGTCGCTATCCCGCCGGAGTCCTGGCGATCGGTGGCGACGTCGTGCTGATGAATCCCTACCTCCGCCAAACGCTCGACGCGGCCGATCAGACGGTGCTTCTCGACCATGCGGCGGACATGACCCGCGCCTCGTTGACGTCGACCACCGTCGCCTCCCTGCCCAGCGGTGTGTCGGTGAAGATATCGGTGGCCGACCGCATCGCCGTCGGGATCCGCAACGACAGCGTGGTGTTCCACGTCTCGGTGCACGTCACCGCGAGCACCCCGGTCCGAGGAGGCGGCCAGTCGGTGCCCGGTCTGGCCGGGCGAAGCAGCTCGTTCCGCCGTAGCTGTCAGCAGGTCGAACGGTGCTACCGCGACCGGGAATGGGTGGTGCTCGAAGGAGAACGGGGCTCGGGGAGAACGCAACTCGGGCAATCGGTCGCACAGTTCGTCTCCCCCGAGCGCAGTGTCGCCATCCTGCGCGAAGACGACTTCGGCAGCGCCGACGACTTCGTCGCCGCGTTCGAATCGGAGACCGACTCCTCCGACTTCGCGGTCATCGTCGCCAACGTCGACGAGCTCGGCGACGAGGTGCTCGAGCCGCTGGCCGCCGTGATGCAGGCGCGCGCGGGCCGAGGGTGGATCGCCGCCACGACGAGCTCCGAGCGGAACTCACCACTCGTGGACGCGCTAGTGCTGCCGTTCTTCACCCACACCGTGACGATCCCGGCCCTGCGCCACAGGATCGAAGATCTCGAACAACTCGTCCCCATGCTGCTTGCGGACCTGACGCCCGGGCAGGCCCGCCTGGACTCCGCGGCGATGCGGCAGCTGAGCCGGCTGCCGTGGCCTGGCAACATCGCACAGTTGCGTAACGTATTGGCGCAGACGGTAACCCGTCAACGCTCCGGCGTCATCGGCATCGACCAGCTCCCCAACGAGTGCCGCTCGGTGAGCAGGCGCAAGCTCACCCGCCTCGAAGCAATCGAACGCGACGCGATCGTACGAAGCCTCTCGGAGAACGACCGCAACAAGGCCGAAGCCGCGAAGGCCCTCGGCATGTCCCGCGCGACGATTTACCGCAAGATCAAGGACTTCGGCATCGACGTGTGACCGCGGTCTAGTACACGCCCTTCGCCCGTAGGTCGGCGAGCATGGCGGTCGCACCCTCGATGATCTCCGCATCGGGACTGCGGAAGCGCGTTCCCAGCCGGTGGACGGCGGCGTCGACGCGCTGAAGAAGCGCGCGAAAGGCGTCCCCGGCGGCCACGGCATAGCCGGCGGCCGCAGCCACCTGAGCTTCATCGGAGTACCGCGTGATCAAGGCCGCCAATTCACGCGGTACCTCCTCGGCCTGCTCCTGCACCTTCAAGATCAGGTTCAGCGTGAAGTCGCGGTCGGGCACGAACGACGACTTGCCGCCGTTCAGTGCGACCTCCAGCACGTGGTCGATCTGATAGAGCGTGTCGATGGTGCTCTCGACGGACCCGGCGCGCGACCGCACTTCGAACGGCGGGACGGGAATCGTCAACAGCTGGGTCGACACTTCGGCTCGCGCCCACCGCTCCATGTCACGGGCGTGCTCCTCCCAGCGGGCGACTTCGGCGGCGGCAGCCTTCTGCGCGGCGTCGGTCTCGGCTTCGGCAACTTCGCGCGCGGCGGCCACGTCAGCGGTCGCCTTCCCGCGCGCCGCCGCCACCTCGGCGGCCGCCTCCGAGCGCACCTTCTCCAACTCGTGGCGCACCCGCTGCACGGCTTCCTCCGCCGTCGCCCGCTCGGCAGCCCGCTCGGCGCTCCGTTCAGCGGCACGTGCCTCCGCCGCTCGAGCCTTCTCCTCGGCTGCCGCCACCTCGGCCGCCGCATCGGCGCGGGCGCGCTCGATCTCGGCGTGCAGTAGCTGGGCGGCTTCCTCGCCGGCCGCTCGTTCGGCCGTCCGCTCGGCGCTCCGCTCGGCGGCACGCGTTTCCGCGGCGCGAACCTTCTCCTCCGCCGCAACCGCCTCCGCCGCCGCAGCAGCGTGGACCCGTTCGACTTCCGTTCGCGCCTGCAGGGTCGCCTTCTGATCGGCCGCCCGCTCCGCCCTGCTTTCGGCGTCCTTGCGTGCGGACTCCGCCTCCACCGCGCGGACCCGCTCACCCGCAACCGCGGCAGCGCGGGCCGATTCCTCGGCTTCGGCGCGCGCGAGCGAGGCCGCCGCCTCGGCGTCCAGCCGGCCCTGATGCGCCACGCGCGCCCGCTCCTCGGCCACGCTGCGCAGATGATCGGCCTCGACGACCTGCATCGCGAGCGACCTGCGAGGTACGGGTGTCCCGTTGCGCTCACGGTGTCGAACCAGGTCACGCTCACTCATCGCAGCCAAGGCGACCGTTTCGGCGCGTGGCTGCATCCCCAGCCGCTCGGCGGTTGCGACTGCGTCCGCCGCCGCGCGTCGCGTCAACGTCGCCCACCGGTCGACGTCGAGGTCCTCGATGTGTTGACGAGTAGTCGTCATCGGCGTCGACGACCTCCACTACTTTCCCGTACCGGTTCGGATTGCGTTGGAAGGGCGGTTGTTTCAGGCTCTGACGTCGGCGCGGTAGTCGCCGCGACGTCGGACACCGGACCTGCCTGCTGTGCCAGCACCAGCACCAGCTGCTCCTGGTAGACCGCCACCGCCCTGGCCAGGGTCTCGTCGCCGAGCCGGTCGGCGTCGCGGAGCAAACCACCCAGCAGCTCCAGGGTCACCGCGGGCCCGAGCCCGAGGGTGGCGCCCTCGCTCACCGCGGGCTCGAGCCCTGCGTTCTCGACCACCCACTGCCACCGCTCCCACGCCAGAGCCTTGTCCGCCTCGTCGCGGGCGCGATCGTGGCGGCGGTCCTGCTCGTCACGCCGCTGCTCGAATCGCTGACGGGCTCGTCTCGACGAATGGAGGACGGCACCGCCCGCGACGATCGCGGCCACCAATGCCATGAGCCCGGCAAAGCCAGGCGAGACGACGAAGTCGCGCACCGGAAGATCTCCCAAAACGCCGATAGGCGGCACGTACTGCACCGTGTAAGTCTCGCACTGCTTCGCCGGTGCGGTGACGGCAATCCCGGTGGCAACCGCTCGTGGACCGAGGCGGCGCGCCACCACCCGACGTGCGATGCTGGCGACCGTGATCCCGCCGAAAGCCCCATGGATTGGGCTCGCCGCGTCGCCGATTGCGGCCGTCGCACTCCTCGCCGGTTGCGCCGGTCAACCACCGGTGTCGTCGCCAGTCGGCCTGCCGACGGCCGCCACCACGACGACCACACCCACGACGACCGCCGCCCCGAAGCCCTACGACTATCGCGACCTGCTGCTGCAGCCCCAAGACATGGTGCTCCCCAACGCGGGCTACTCGGTGCCTCAGCCGGCGACGCTGAACCCCTCGGGCATTCCGGGTGCCGAGGTGATGCTCACGAGCAATGACGGCACGAACGCCGTGGGAACCACGATCGTCCTGCTCGACGAGGCGTCAGCCGCACCCGTCGAGCTTCCGAAGGCGATCGCCAACCTCAAGACCGTCACCTCGAGCGAACCTCCCGTGCCGGTCCCCGTCGGAGACGCCGGGGTCGCGGTCAGCGGCGTCACCCCCGACGGCACCAAATCGGCCACGGCACTGGTCTTTCGGCAGGACCGGGCGCTCGTCCGCATCGACTTCTACTCCACGCTCGGGGCGGTGACGCCGCTCGACACGGTGATCGACATCGGACAGAAGCAGACCGTTGCCCTCAGAGCGGGCCTGCCCGCCGTCGACTGACGGCGGCGTCGTCGCTCACGTAGCTGGACCGATATTTGTGCGGCGGGACTCCGACGGCGCGGACGAAGTGGTGGCGCAGCGAGGCATGCGAGGCGAATCCGGACTGCTCGGCGACGCGGTTCATCGGTAGCGTCGTCGATTCGAGCAAGTGGCGCGCGCGGTCGACCCGCATCTGCAGCAGCAGCGTCAGCGGAGTGGTTCCGAGTTGATCGCGGAAGTGCCGGTTGAGACTACGCACGCTCATCGAGGCGTGGCGCGCGATGCCCTGAAGATCTAGGGGCTCGAACGCGTTCTCCTGCATCCACCGAATGGTTGCCCGAAGCGGCAGCGAATCATCTTGTGGCACCGTCGACTCCACGTACTGGGCTTGCCCTCCCGCGCGCCAGCTGGGCAACACCAACCGCCTGGCGGTGCGGCCCGCCAGTTCGGGTCCGGCGTCCTGACGGATGAGGTGCAGGCACAGGTCCAGGCCAGCGGCCACGCCGGCAGAGGAAAGGATGCGTCCGTCGTCGACGAACATCGCGGCAGGGGTGACGTCGATCTCGGGATGGCGTCGCGCCAAGTGGTCGGCCCACTGCCAGTGAGTGGTGACCCGTCTCCCGTCGAGAAGTCCAGTGGCGGCGAGGACGAACGCCCCGACGCAGATCGCGCCGATGCGCGCCCCGCCGTCGAATGCCGCGCGCAGCGCCTCCAGAATCACGGGAGCGGGCGGTTCGAGGAAGTTCTTGGTGCCCGGCACGATGACGACATCGGCGGTGGCGACTTCCTCGAGGCCGAACGGTGTCCGGATGTCGACCGCACCCCAGTCCGTGGTCGTGCTGAACGCACGGTTCTCGGCGCAGATGCGGACGTCGTAGCGCGGCTTCTCGCACCCGAGTTCGGCCAACGCCACGTTGGCCATCCCGAACACCTGCCCGGGAATCATCAGCTCGAAGCCGAGTACCTGCTCGCTTCCCAGGACGCAGACGATCATGTGGCCAGATCTTAGCGACATGAGGCTATCTGGCCACTCGCCATTGTTGCCGCGGCACCGCACAGTTGGGTCAGCACGCCATCGACGAGAGGCCCCACGTGACCATCCCCGACGACACGTCCGCCGCAGGCTTCGGACTGCCCGATTCAGCAGTCGCAGTCGCGGCGCGCCAACTGTCGTACGACGTCTCCCCCGACGTCGTCTACAACCACACCGTCCGCAGCTACCTCTTCGCCCGGGAGTTGTTGAGCACCAGCGCAATACCCGACGATCACGACGACGAATTGCTCTTCCTCGCCTGCGTCCTGCACGACCTCGGCGCCACCGATCACGCGAACGGCGATCAGCGCTTCGAGGTCGACGGGGCGGACGCTGCCGCAGGGTTCCTCAGAACGCATGACGTCGACGCGACTCGGATCGAGGCCGTCTGGACGGCCATCGCGCTGCACACCAGCGTCGGGATGGCCCACCGGTTCGGACCCATTCCGGCCGCCGCACAGATGGGCATCTCAACCGACATCGTCGGCACCCTCCGCGACGCGCTTCCCGCGGGCTTCGCCGATCGCGTGCACGCCGCCTGGCCGCGTCACGACCTCGGCTCCGCGCTCGTCGAAATCATTGCCCGGCAAGCGGATCGCAATCCGGCCAAGGCTCCCCCGTTGACCTTCCCGGCCCAGGTGCACGCACTCGTGTATCCGGAGAAGGCGCCAGTCAGCTGGTGGGACCTCGTCGAGGCGGCGGGGTGGAACGATCGCGCCGCGGTCAGCGCAGAGCGGCCGCAGTGATGACCAGTTCGGTGGCCTCGGCGCCGAGTGGGCCACCTGCCTGCAGCCGGGCGAACGCGTCGGGCGGTGCGGCCCCGAGAACGGTGCGCAGTCGGCCGCGACCTCGGTCGTCGAGCCCCTCGACGAGGTGGTCGAACTCCGCCCACATCTCCCCGGAGGCGACCGCGGCCACCACACCGGCGAGTTGACCGTCGGTGGCCTGATCGACTGCGGCACAAAGCATCTCGGGAGTTATCACACCGGCGAATCCAGCCATCGCCGCGTATTCGCCGCGCTCGAGCAGAGCGCTCGCGATGTCGGCGACCGTGCCCACCGGCACAGCCGACACGATGGGCCCGAACCGGTGTGGGTCCAGCGCAAGCGCCAACTCGGCGAGTTCGCCGGCGTCGAGGTCGGCAGCGATCTGCTGGATCTGCTCCTCGGGGAGCTCGGCGATGACCCGATCCAGGTTGTCGTTCCAGGTCAACAGCGGCACCACGGCGAGGAGGTCGTGGGGCGTCGCGACGCCGAGGGTCGCGAACAGCGCGTCCACCTCGACGGCCCCGACGAATCGCGCCATCGCCGCGTACTCCTTTCGACTGAACAGCTCCTGCGCGACCTCACCGACCCGCGCCGCCGGGATCGCCCGCACGACGTCCTGCGCGCGCACCGGGTCCAACGCGATCGCCAGGTCCCCCAGGTAGGCAAGAGACACCCGCCCGACGAGGTCGCGCGCCTTGGCAGGCTCGAGCAACTCCGCGGCAAGCGCACCCCCCGCCGGTGGCAGAAACTTCTCGGCCAGCCGCCCCGCGATCGGACCGGGAATCGACTGCGCAAGCGCGGCAACGCGGGCGAATCTCCGACGCTTGTCGGCGGACAGGCGATTGGCGATCTGGCCGTGGAGCACGCGCAGGTCGTCTTCGGAAACCCCGTCCAGACCGTGTAACTCGTCGACTTCGACGCCCAAGACCCGGCCGATGGCGACCAGCTCGGGACGCGGCGCCGTCATCCGAGCAGCGCCTTGCGGACCACGCGGCGCAACGGCAGCGGGACGCCCTTGAGCGCCGACTTGACCCCGGCCTCCATCGCCGCGGCCTGCCGGCGGCTGGCGTCCTCGATCTGACCGGCCAGCCGAGTCAGAACCTCGTCCGGGAGGGCGCCGACCGCGGCGGGCGGCTCCTCGCCGAGCGTCTCGGCAAGGGCTTGAGCGGCCACCGCGCCACCGTCTGCATTCGTCTCCGTCACGTCAGATTCCTACCATCGTCGCCGGGCGTCGTCATGGTCCGGCTAGGTTTCCCCATGACCAAGACGGGCAACACGCGACGCATGGAATCGCTGACCCGACTGCGGAACGCTCGATGAACGGTCACAAGAACTCAGCGACGCATCTGGCTGGTGCAGGCGCTAGTGGGGCCGGCGCTGGTGCTGTCCGGGGTGGTGGCGCTCGGCGCGATCACGCTGTGGTGGCGTCGGCGTAGCGTCAGTAACGGAAGGCACGAACTCCCCGACACGCAAGGCGCCCACCGCGCGAGCGACGATCAGCTCACCTAAAGGAACCCAAACACACTGCGCGGTCAGAGGGCGGTGTCGGCCGACAGCCGGCCGAGCTGGATCAGCAGTCCGAGCAAGTCGGCGATACGCCAGTGGTCGACGAGTCTGCCGTCACGGACGCGGAAGACGTCGATGGTGTCGAACTGGATTTTCCGGCCGGTGGCGGGCACCCCGAGGAAGTCGCCGGCGTGAGTACCATGATAGGTCTTGAATGTGGTTACCTCGTCGTCCTCGACTGTCTGCCAATGGATTTCGGCATGAAAGTCGGCGAAGGCGGCGCGTAGTCCGGTGTAGAGCATTCGGACGCCGTCCTTGTCGGCCGGTACCCCCTGTTGCGGCGTGTGGTCGACGAAGTCGTCGGCGAAGATCTCGTCGAAGACGGCGAAGTCACCGCCGTTCTGCACCGCCTCGACGTTGCGGCGGACGACGTCGGCTGGGCCACTCACTACTGCTGCGTTGGGATCAGAACTGTCCACAGGTCGGTGATCACCCCGCCCTTGACGACCGCGGCGTCGAATCCCGTCATCGCCGGATCGCCCCCGGCGGGGTCGACGAGCTGCCAGGCGAGGTAGCCGAAACCGGGCAAAACGTGGACCGGGCCGACGGATTCGAACTGGAGACTGCCGATACCCGTCTGCAGGCCAACGCATTTGGCTTCCAAGGCGTCGTGACCGGTGATGACACCTTCGGCGTCGGTCCAGTTCACGTCGGCCGCGTAGGTTCGCCGCTCGGCGGCTTGGCGCTTGGCGTCGTCACGCTCGTTGAATACCGCAAGGAGGTTGTCGTGCATGAGCTCTTCGATAGAGGCGGTCATGGGTTCTGCGGTCCTCCTGCGATGGTGGCGGACGAGGCACGAGCGGCGCCCGACGAGTTCTGTAACAACACTGACAAAACCATACCCTGCGGGCGTCGGCAGGGCGGGGCGGGCAGTCCGCGTCGACTCAGGAGTCGCGCGTCGCCCGGCGCCGTGCTCGCGGCCACGCCCGCAGTGCCACGTCCGCCGCGGCGCGCATGGCGTCGGCGTCGGCACCGTCACGCGCGATGGCGGACAACCCACGCAGGACGACGTCGACGTAGTCGGTGAGTGCGCCCACGCTGGCGTCGGCGGGCAGATCGCAGTCATCGTGGGCCTGCTGCAAGCGCTTTCGGATCGCCTCGCGGCCCAGTTCGCGCTCGTCGATCAGCACCGGGTCGGAGATGACGAGACACCCGCGGGGTTGAGTGTCGCTGCAGTACTCGCGAATGGCGATGTCGAGGATCTTGGCGAAGACGGCCCGTGCGGTCCGTTCCTGCAGGCCAGGAGGGATGACGCGCATCGGCGAATCGGTGTATTCGGCGACGGCCTCGTCGAACAGCTCCTTCTTGCCCCCGAAGGAGTTGTACAAACTGGGCGCAGAGATGCCCATCGCTTCGGTCAGATCGCGGACCGTCGTGCGTTCATAGCCCTTGCCCCAGAACAGATGTAGGGCCTTGACCAACGCCTGTGCGCGGTCGAACTCCGGCGGTCGTGCCATGGGGTCATGGTACGGACCAGGACATCATTGGTCCCGCGTGTGCGAATCGCGACTCGACACACGGGCCACGTCGGCCGATTCCAGGACATAGGAGGAGACGATCAGGCGATCTGTGAACTCTGCGACCGATTCGCCCAAGGGGCGATCGCGCCTCCTGGTGCAGGAGGACGCGACACGTGCTGCTCCGCCACCTCGGAAAGGGCGCGGGTTTCCTCGACCAAGATTCCCAAGGACAGTCCCAACATCATGACGGCCTTGCGCCGCACGCGAGGCACTCGTCCGACAGTGGCCCACAGCAGGAACCAGATGGCGGCTTGCACGCCCGCGACCGCAGCGACCGGCGAGCAGACCATCCGCGGCCGGAACTTCTTGGCCACGCTGACCTCGCCACGGCCGAAGTTGAAGTGTTGGTGGAAGACCTTCGACAGGTCGGTGTGCTGCAGCTTGTCGACGACGGCGTCTGGGACGAGGGTCATTCGGTAGCCGATTCGCGAGGTGCGCGCAAAGAAGTCGATCTCGTCGCCGCCGCCGGCCAAGTTCTCGTCGAAGCCGCCAACGGCGTCATACGCCTCGCGGGTGAACCCGCAGTTCGTACCGTTCGCGTAGGCGCTCTCCGACATTCTGCACGTGTAGAGCTTGGACTCCTTGGCCAACACCGTGCCGTCGGCGAGAACGCGGTGCAGTGAGCCGCCAGCCGTGTGAGCGCCGTTGCGGAACGCCTTCCAGTACGCCTGGATCCAGCCGGCATGGACTACGTCGTCGGCGTCGGTCAGCAGGATGCGGCTGCCTCGGGCGGCCCGAACGCCCACGTTTCGGGGGACGTTGACTCCGACGCCGCGAGAGGCGTCCACCAGGCGCACCCGCGTGTCGCAACTCACGACCTTCTGCACGATCTGAGCGGTGTCGTCCGTCGAGCCGTTGTCGGCAACCACGACTTCAAACTTTGCGAATGACTTCTGCGCCAATAGCGCGTTGAGCTGCTTCCCTATGTAATCCCCCCCGTTGCGGACCGGTATGACCACGCTGATGTCCACCCCACCCTCCATGGCAAGTGAGAATACAATGTGAACCTGCTGTCCGCCGACCTACGGGTGATATCTCTGCGAATGGAAAAGGTTGATCTTGACTGATCTTGTCGAGCGAACTCGGAGCACCCTGCTCAATGGCCTAGAGCCGATCTTCGCCGACGCACCCGAGTGGGATCTGGCCGACTTTCCGCACCACTTCAACTGCGGTGATCATGCGATCTGGCTCGGATGCCTCAAAGTCGCGGAGGCGTTCGACATCGAGGTGAGATCGACGACGTCGTCGTCGACGTATCGGCGCGACAAGTTGAATGCGGCAGGCCCGATTGTCATCAATGGCGGCGGCAATTTTGGCGGTCTCTACCCGCACCACGACGAATTGCGAATTCAAATTCTGAACGACTTTCCCAATCGACCGATCGTGCAGATGCCTCAATCGCTAGAACTAGCGAATTCGAACATCGTCGAGCGAATGAAGCGGGCAATCGGGAGCCACCCCGACTTCACCCTTCTCGTCCGCGACCACCGGTCGCTGGCGATCGCGCAGAGCGAATTCGACTGCCGAATCGCACTCGTTCCGGACACTGCCTTCGCGCTGGGAAGACTCGAGCGGGATGCCCCGTCCGAAGACGTTGTGCTGCAGGCGCGCCAGGACGACGAGGCCGCGGCCGAGCGGGAGTCGGGACGCCCAACGGTCGACTGGAACAAGACGGCTGTCCTCAGTCGTCGCAACGTCATGCGGACCGCGGTGACCGTGGCCGACAAGTTACCGGCGCGCAGCCTCGGCCCGACGATGGCGAATCGGTTTGCGCAGCAAAACCTGCAATGGGCAATTCAGATGCTTTCTCGAGGGCGCATCCTGGTCACCGACCGACTGCACGGCCATGTCATTGCCACGCTGTGCGGGATCGAGCACATTGTCGTCAACGACCGGTACGGCAAGGTGCGTGCGCTCTGGGACGCCTGGACACATGAGTCGCCGACGGCGACGTTCGTCCCGACCTGGCGTGACGCCGAGGCTGCCCTGGCCGATCTGACGAACCGTCGGTCCGCTACCTAGTCCGAGTGGCTGGCAGCCACCGGCGCCGGTCTCGCGTGTGAAATTCACGACGCAACACACGGGCCGTACGTCGGGCGCTTCACGAACGGGCAAGAGTAGCGCCGGTTTTCGATTGATTTAAAGCTGACCCAGCGGCCGGCAGACGTTGGACAGCGCGTTCCAGTACTGACCGGGCGCACAGTCTTCCGCCGGACGCGGCGTCTGGCAGGTGTTGGTGATGGGATCCCAGAACTGTCCGTTCACACAGTTGAGGGGATCCGCCGAACCGGTGCCTGCACTCAGCAAGGACACCGCGACGATGGGAATGGCCAAGAAGGTCGAACGGCTCAGCAGGTTTCGCATGAATGAAACTTAGCCGAGAACACCTATGGTCAAACGTTTTCGGTTGGGGGCCGACCTACGGTTTGGGCACACCGGTGAACGTCGGCACGTGGTAAGGATTGTCGGAACGTGTGACGTTCGTCTTTGGGCGCGATCGAGTAGTCGGTGCCGCACTTGGCGACGGGGTGCCGGTGGTGGACGGCGCGGTGGTCGTGGGGGCCTCGCTCACCACCGGCGGCGGAACATATGTCGGGGTGTACGTCTCCGACGCAGTGGTGGTGGGAACCTCGACCGCAGGGGCGGGCGTCGACACGGCGATCGGCGCTGCTGGCGGCGCCACCTCAGGCGATGGCGTTATCTGGGGCGCGGACGTCGCCGAAGGTGGGTACTTCTCATCGGGCGCATCGGTCGGCGCGCTTCGCGGGTACCAGATGGTCACCGCCACGATGGCCGCCGTCGCGACGACCAGTGCGGTCATCAACAACCCTCGAACGGATATGTAGTGCTGCCACTTACTGATCCGCATCCCCACGCGGCTGGAGGTTACCCGTCCGACAGACCATCCGTTGACACGCCATTCAGCGACTCGGCAGCGCGCTCCCAGGTCAGTCCGCCGGCCAGACCACTACATCACGCTGTCGAGGAATGCCTTGGTGCGCTGATGTCGTGGACTGCGGAGAATCTCGCTCGGCGGGCCGGACTCGACCACTACGCCTTCGTCCATGAAGACGATGCTGTCGGCGACACCGCGGGCGAACCCGATCTCGTGGGTGACCACCACCATGGTCATCCCGCTCTTGGCCAGTTTCTGCATGACGTCGAGCACGTCCCCCACCAGTTCGGGGTCCAGCGCCGAGGTTGGTTCGTCGAACAGCATCAGTTTCGGCTCCATGGCAAGGGCCCGGGCGATCGCGACGCGCTGCTGCTGTCCTCCGGACAGTTGCGCAGGGTGCGCGTGAGCGAAGTCGGCCAGTCCTACCTGGTCGAGCAGTTCCCGGGCTTCGGCGATCGCCTTGGTCTTCGGGATCTTGCGGATGCCGATCGGTGCCGCGGTCACATTCTCCAGCGCGGTCAGGTGAGGGAACAGGTTGAACCGCTGGAACACCATGCCGATTCCACGCCGCTGCCGGGCGACCTCGCGCGGAGTCATCTCCTGCAGTGCCCCCTTTCGCTGGGTGTAGCCGATCAACTCACCGTCGAAGTTGATGCGCCCACCGTCGATGGTTTCAAGGTGGTTGATGCAGCGCAGGAACGTCGACTTGCCTGATCCCGAGGGGCCGAGCAGGCACATCACCTCCCCCTTGGCCACGCTCAGGGTGATGCCCTTGAGGACGTCGACCTTGCCGAAGCGCTTGCGCACCCGCCGCGCGGTGAGCAGCGGTTCTTCAGGCGCCTGCACGCTGCCGCTGTCGGTGACGGTCATAGCGACTCCTTGTCTGTTACCCGCGGCTTGGGCTGCCGGCGCAGAAGGGCCACGACACGTCCGACCGGTGTCGGGCCGAGCACGCGGCTTCCGCGGCCGAAGCGCCGCTCCAGGTAGTACTGCGGGACCGACAACACAGATGTCAAAACCAGATACCAGCAACTGACCACCACCAACAACTCGACTTGGCGCAGGTTCTGTGCCGAAATGCGCTCGGCGACGGTGTAGAGCTCGAGTACCGCGATCAAACTCAGCAACGCGGTGTCCTTGAGCATGGAGATGGTTTCGTTGCCCATTGGCGGGATGATCACTCGCATCGCCTGGGGAAGTTCGACCTTGAGCAGACAGAACAACGGCGTCATGCCCAGGGAGTACGCGGCTTCTTTCTGCCCCGGGTCTACCGAAAGCATTCCCGCCCGCACGATTTCGGCGGTGTATGCGGCCTGATTGGTCGTCAACGCGATGACACCGGCGACGAACGCGGGGATGAGGGTGTTCGTGTCGATGGCAAACACCGTGAAGTCGGTGAACGGCACGCCAAGGCTGATCTGTTTGTACAACAAGCCCAAGTAACCCCAGAAGACGATCTGCACTAGCAGCGGGGTGCCGCGGAATACCCAGATGTAGAGCCAAGCCAGGCCACTCAACACCGGGTTGCTCGAGAGCCGCATGAGGGCGAGGACGACCCCGAGGATGGTCGACAGCACCATCGCCAGAAAGGTCAGGACGATCGTCAACACGGCGCCGTGCACGATCTGATCGCTGAACATGAATTTGGCGATCGTGCCGTGGTCGACGTTCTCGTTGTTCCACAGCGACGACGCCAACCAGACGAACCCAAGCCCCAACACACCGGCCGCGACCCACCGCCACGTGTGTCGCAGGGGTAGCGCGACGATGTCGTCGTCGTCCTCACCGTCGGCCGCCGGTAGCGAGCCGAGGTCTACCGGTGGCGGTTTTCCTGAGGTGCCGTAGTCGGTGAGGTCACTCCGAGGCACGGTTGATCCCGGCCTTGTCGATCGCAAAGTCCGACAGCTTGTACTTGTCCAGGAGCTTCGCGTACGTGCCGTCGTCCATCACCGATTGCAGAGCCATGTTGAGGGCCTTTGCCAGGTCGTCGTTGCCCTTGAGCAGCCCGATTCCGGTGTAGACGGGGTTGTATCCACCCGGGTGCTCTACGTCCTTGACGAGCTCGAAGATCTGACCATCACCGGCAGTTTCGGCTGCATAGGTCCCCACCGAGGCGTCGACGACGTCGGCGACCGCCTTGTTGGAACGCACGGCGGTCTGGGCGTCCAGTTCGGTCGGGAGCTGGACGAGGTTGATCGGTCCGGCACCCGCTGCCTTGCACTTGTCGGCATAGCCCTCGAGCAGCTCCCCCTGCACGGTCGACTTCTGGACCGCGACGTTCTTGCCACAGAGATCCAGAATCCGGGTGATGTTCTCCGGATTGCCCTTCTGCACCACGATCACGAATCCAGCGTGGAAGTAGTCGACGAAGTCGAGCACTTTCTGACGCTCGACGGTGTCGTTCATGCCGGCCATGATGATGTCGTGCTTGCCTGCCTGCAGCGAAGGCACCGCGGTGTCGAAGGTCTGCTGGACGAACGTGAACTTCACCCCGAGCTTGGCACCGAGTGCCTGGGCGAGGTCGTAGTCGAAGCCCGTCGGGTTCTGGTTCTCGTCCAGCATCTCCATCGGCGGGTTGGGCATGTCGGCGGCGACGTTGATCCCCGACTCCTTGTACTTGGCGGGCAACAGCGCCGCCGCCGCGGCGTCGACTTGGGCCGACGTGCTCGAACTAGTTTCCGTGCTGGTCGCCGGACTCGATCCGCCACCGGAGCACCCCGACAAGACGAGCGCGGTCGCGGCACCCATCAACACGGTGCTGCCAAGAAAACGGGTGCGGAATCTCTTCGTTGTCGTCATGGTCGGTCTCCTTCATGGTGATGGTTCGCGGTTCGGACATGTAATCGGCTGAGAGACTTCACCATTGGCGGGTGAAGGCCGGTTGGTGTGTTTGCAACATGTCTTCGTAGGTCTCTCGACGGGCGGCCAGCGAGGCCTTGCCGTCCGCGCAGAAGACGATCGGCGGGATCGGGGCGCCGTTGTAGTGGTTGGCCATCGTGTAGCTGTAGGCCCCGGTCACGGGAATGACCACGAGGTCGCCGACCTTCGGGTCGACCAACTTGGCTCCACCCACCATCAGGTCCCCGGATTCACACTGGCGGCCGACGACGTCGCAGACCGTGTCCGGTACGCGGTCCATGGTGGTCGCGACGACGGCGTGATAGCGCTGGCCCGTCAGCGCGATGTCCAAGTTGTCCGCCATTCCACCGTCCACGGCGACGAACGTCTTACCGGTGTGCTTGACCGCGTTGACGCGGTAGAGGGAGACGCCAGCACGAGCGACCAGGGAGCGCCCTGGCTCGATGATCAACCGTGCCCCGGCCGGCAGATGTGCGCGTGCCGCGTCCACCACGGCGTCGAGGTACTGCTCCACACTCGGCGCCGGTTGGTCCTCGGTGTACTGGACACCCAATCCGCCGCCGATGTCGTAGGTCTCGAAGGGCCCCAAATCGGCGACCGTCTTCACCGCGTCGGCGAACGGCTCGGTCTCCAGCACCTGGGAACCGATGTGAACATGGATGCCCTCCAAGCTCAGAAAGGGGTGCGCCGCAATGCGCTTCGCCGCCAACTCCACCTGTTCGCGGGGCAGCCCGAACTTCGAGTCAGTGCCGCCGGTGGCCTGTGAGG
The DNA here is from genome assembly GCF_001426545.1 of Mycobacterium sp. Root135. Taxonomy (GTDB): domain Bacteria; phylum Actinomycetota; class Actinomycetes; order Mycobacteriales; family Mycobacteriaceae; genus Mycobacterium. The sequence goes on from NZ_LMEZ01000001.1 coordinate 1,429,628, forward strand.
CGTGGGTCCGCGGGTCGATTCCCGGCGTCAACCGGATCATCACGGACTGCGGCCGGGTGGTCAGTGCCTCCAGTCGCGCGAGCTCGTCCAGGTTGTCCACGATGATGCATCGGATTCCCGCCTGCAGTGCCATGTCGATCTCGGCATCGGACTTGGCGTTCCCGTGCATGTAGATGCGGGCCGGGTCGACACCTGCCGCCAGCGCCATCATCAGCTCGCCGCCGCCGGCGACGTCGACGCCGAGTCCCTCGGACTGGGCGATCGCGTACATGGCAACGGCCGGAAGCGATTTCGACGCGAACAGCACCGTTGAACGCGGCCAGCGGCTGGCCAACCCGTCGACGAAACGTCGGACCTGGCGACGCAGACCCTGCTCGTCGACGACATAGGCGGGGGTGCCGAATTCCTCGGCCAGTTGGCTGACACTGCAGCCGCCGATGGTGAGTTCACCTGTCTCGGTGAGGCCCGATTCCTCGGGAAAGACGCCAAGGACGTCAGCGGGGGTAAGACGGGGTGATTCGGTGGTGCTCACGATGTCCTTCGGTGTCTCGGGCGTCGACGGGGTGGTCTCGACCTGCTGTGAGAAGTCTGTGCGCCGCAACTCCGGGAGACAGTTGTGCGTTCGGCCAAGTCCAGCTCGATTAATCTGGCCGAATGGATGAGCTTCCCGGGCGCCGAGGACCGTCGGCACTCACCGTCGGGGACTTGGTTCACACCTTGGGCACCGTCGTGATTCGTGCCGTGCCCACCGCCGTCGGGCTCGGGAACATCGCCAGTGGGCCGGTGATCTTCGACCCGATGGACGAACTACCCGACAGCCCCGGCGGTGTGCTGCTCATGGTGGGCCTCGCACCCGATTCCCCGCAGGTCAGCACCACGATGCCGGCTGCCGCCAAGCGTGGTTACTCGGCCCTGGTGGTCAAGGCGAGAGAGCAACCGCTCCACGATGTCGCCGACGCAGCAAGGACCGCGGGCATCGCCCTCTTGGTCGTCGACGAGGCGGTTTCCTGGCGGCACCTGGACCGGCTGATCGTGTCCGTGACCAGCAGCCACTCGCGGAATGACCACCCCAACGCCGCCGGCAGTGGCGACCTGTTCGTACTCGCCAACGCGATCGCCACGGCACTGAAGGGAGCGGTCGCGATCGAGGACCTCGATCGCAACGTGCTGGCCTACTCCAACCTGGAGGAGCACAAGGTAGACCGGATGCGCCGGATCGGAATCCTGGCCCGCCGCGTCCCCGACATGGACAAGAACATCAGGCAGTACCGCGAACTCCTACTCGCCGACGGGGTGCTCCACTTCCCCTACGACCACACCGACGGAGAGTTGCCACGGTGCGCGGTCGCGGTCCGGGCCGGCCGTCAACCGGTCGGGTCGATCTGGGTGATCGAGGCCGACCAGCCCGTCGGACCCGAGGGTGAGACCGCGCTGCAGGACGCGTGCCGGCTCGCGGCCATTCACATCCTCCAAGCCCAAAGCGCGGTCGACGTCGAACGGCAGTTGCGGGCGGAATGGCTGAGGTCGCTGCTCGAGGGGCACGGTTCGCTCGCCGCAACGGCAACTCGGTTCGGCATGGCCGCCGACGTGCCATCGGTCGTGGTGGGGTTCACCTTCCCCGCCGGAGGCGGGCCCCCGCCCCTGCTCCCCCAGCTGACCACGGCAGTAGAGCAGTACTGCGGCGTCTTCTTGACGAACGTCTCCTGCGTCGCCATCGGCCGCACCGTCTACGTGCTGTTCCCCTCCGTGCGCGACGACGAGACGCCCCGCCGGGTGGCCACCGGTGCGTCGAAGGCGGTGGAGGCGCGCCTCGGCCATCCAGCTCACGCCGCCATCAGTTCCGCGGGGCGAGGACCCTCCGCGCTACACCGACTGCGCCGCGAGGTGGACCAGATACTCGCCGTCATCGGATCCGTCGACTCTGCGCCGTCCGTTGCCACCGCCACCGACATCTACGCCCAGATACTGCTGACCACTCTCGGCCGCGAGTTCGCCCGCAACGAGACTCCGCTCCATTCCGGAGTCCAGGCTCTGCTCGACCACGACCGAGCTCGAGGCACGGAGTACCGGTCGACCCTGTGTACCTACTTCGGCGCATTGGGCGACGTCGCCGAGACCGCCCGACAACTCAACATTCACCCCAACACGCTGCGCTATCGACTACGACGGGCCGCAGTTGGCTTCGGCGTACCTCTCGGATACCCCGACGACATCCTCACCACCTGGCTCCAGCTGCGTCTCGCACCCAGTCAAGACGGCCGCGACGGTAGGCCGTAGGAAGTCCGCCAACGGTTTCCGTCGGCAGGCCCTTGGACCACGACGATCTCCGATGCTATTGCTTATCAAGGCTTTTGGGCATGCCGAGGTGATAGCCCTGGCCGTACTCGATACCGAGATGAATCAGGGCCTGGAGCTGGCCTGCGGTTTCCACCGCTTCAGCGACCATCGTCGCGTTCATCTCCACACCAAGCGAGGTGAGCGCGGTGGCTATGGCTCGCTTGGCCGGATCATTGTCGATGTCGGCAATCAGCTCACCGTCGATCTTGATGAAGTCAGGGCGGAGTCGTAGCAATTGAGTGAAGCTGGCATAACCGGCACCTGCATCGTCGACCGCTAGGCCGATACCGTGTTCGCGCAGGCGTGTCAGGCCCGCGGCAAGGCCGTCGGGAAACGGCTCGTGTTCGGTGATTTCAACGACCAATCTTCGATCTTGGGCTAGCAGGAACTCCTGGATCGACTCGTCCAGTGCAGCAGTTGGACTCAGATTGACCGCGACCGGACAATCGATCGGGATGCCGCGAGCGGCGGCCACGACCGCACGCAGCGCCGCATATTCGAGATCGAGGCCCCGACCCAGGCGGCGCGCCGTGCTGAACCACTGCGCCGGGGTCAGCTCCGACGGTGCCGGAAAGCGCGCCAACCCTTCGTAGGCGATCGTCGCGCAACTCGCCAGGTGCACGATGGGCTGGAACGCCACGCGAAGGACGTCGGGCTGCGCGAGCAGGGCGTCCAGTCGAACCTGGTGTCCCTCGGTCTCGACTGCCTCCGGCACCATCACCGATGTGACGAAACGAGCCGTGAAGGCTCGCTCCGCACGGTCTCGGCCGTCGACCATCGCGTGGGTCAGCAGTGTCGAGAGCTCCGACTGGCTGACGATCAACGCCGAAACAAAGTCGCTGACCGCAACCATCGGATCGATGTCCGTCGCAGTGAAGGCACCCGGGTCTGTCGCGGCGAGCATCAGAGAACCCATGGCTTGGTCGTTGTTTATCAACGGAATCACCGCCCATGATCGAGTGCCCCACTGTTTGTTGAGCGCCCGGACGCCGTGCGACAGCCGGGTGTCGGTCGACGAATCGTGCACCAGGAGCGGCTGCTTCTCCTGCGCAGCAATGCCTTGCACACTATGGTCCTTCGAGATTACGAAGCCCATGGCGGGCGCCAGCACGCCGCTGGCGGACACCGTCACGTAGGCATTGTCGGAGGCGCGAAGCAGGGCTATCGCTGCGCCATCGGCATTGGCCATGAACGCACACGCTTGCTCGGCGACGCGAACCATCAAAGCCGCTGGATCCATCGAGGTGGTCAGTGCGCGTACCAGCTGATCCATTGCGCCATTCCTCCACATCGGCCACGACCCGCTGGAAGTAGTGCTGTTGTGAGCCGAGGTTTAGCGAAGCCCGCGGCGTCACAGGTCTCACTCAGGTTACGCAATTCGTCGGCGGCAACGTCGTGCAACAAGCAAATCACCTTGTAAAACGACAGCCTTCGGCCCGTGAAGGACGCTGCAGCAACGGGCGGCGCGCAGCGCGCCGTCACACCCCGGACGAACTGTGGACTACCCCGGGGTGACCCGCACTGCCTTGATCACGGGCGACGCCGCCCCAGCGCGACGGGTTGAAACCTCGAAATCCCCAAGGCTGCAGCAGCTTCCGCGCCACCCGTGCTTGGCGAGCGACTCGCGTCTGCGCATCACCGATGTGCCAAGCTACCGCCAGCGTCAATTCGACACTCGCACTGAATCATTGGGACTAAGTACCGTCGGACCTTCACCACCGTGAACCGACCACAAAGGCAGGTGGTGCACCGGCCGCTCAAACTTTCGTTTCGCTGGCACCGCGACGAAACTCGCTCGCGCCCGCCGCGACGCAGTGCCACGCTGGGTCGATGACCGAGGTCGGATCCCGGAGGCGGGGCCTTCCCGCACCGCCGCACGTGGTGTTCGAAGATCTCACCGTGCCGAACCGCAGTGCCGCCCGGCCATGGCTGAACCTACTCGACGACGAGATGCCGCCCGTCGTGCAGGAATCCCGGAAGCCGACTTACGTGAGGTGGTCCTCGTTGTGGCCGCGGCGGCCGGACGCACGGATCACCTTCGACGTGCTGCAGGAAGGTACTGGTCAAGGCACCAACCTCCGCTGGACGCTGACCGTCGACGAGCCGGCGCCCGACGACAGCTTGACCGGTCACATGCGCAAGCGGATCAACACGTTGATCCACGCAAACCTGCGCTACACCTACGGCCAGTAGTTCCCGACGGCAATCAGTCGGCGTATGTGACGGGCCCGGCCTTCTCGTCGGCGCGCCGGAGTGGAGCCAAGGGGATTCGAACCCCTGACCCCCACACTGCCAGGAGCGGGCTTGCCACGTGAACACGCTGTTGAGCAGTCCGGACGTCGTGTTGTGGAGGTAGCTCAGCGCGCAACTGCCGTCAGCGTCGTCGTCAGAAATGTGGTCAACGTCCGACATATGCTCGCGAAGTGCTCGACGAGACTTGGCGGGACGAGAGCGAACGCCTATGGCGTTCCTTCGTGGACCTCCGAGCAACCGTGGAGGACACCAACATCAGTGATCGTCTGGAATCCACCGACCCACTACGACAGTTTTGCCGACACGCGTTCGAGCTGCGTGACTGGTTGCTGGGGACACCCGGACTTGACCCCACTGCGAAGACTGCTATCGAGCAACTGTTCGGCAAGCCATCCAAGAATCCCGCAAAACGAGTGCCAGCCGCGTCGGTCGCGCTCGCGGCATGCGCAGACATCGTGGCCGACGGGCAGTACTACCCAAGTTTGAAGGCCGTTGAGGCTGAGGTGAATTCGTCGCGCTTATCGGGTATCCGCTGCCAGAGAGGGCGGCCATCCACGGCATGTGTCTGGCGTCCGACAGGTGGGGGTATCTCATGGGCGACTTCGGCACGACCGGGCTTTGGTTTCTACTGGGCTTGGCGCTCTTCGCGTCCATGTTCATCGCGGCAGCCAGTATGTGGCTGGCGAATCGCACCCTTCCGAAATCGGTGAACGAAGGCCACAACGGGGCGCTGTCGCCGTTCATGACCTGTGTCGGGCTCGTCTACGGCGCGTTGCTCGGATTCACAATCGTGGTCGGGTGGGAACAGTTCTCCTCCGCGGCCACCAACGTCTCCAACGAGGCGTCGACGCTTACGACGATGTACCGGCAGACCATCGGAATGCCAGCCCCCGAGCAGGGACAGATGCGGGAAATGCTCCGCGCATACGCAAAGGCAGTCCAGGGCCCCGAATGGGAAGACGCAATCCGCGCCGGCATGACCACCGAAGGCGCGGGCAGCGCCCTCGACGACATGTACAGGGTGCTCGGCGGCCAGTCGTCCACCGTGGCGTCCAATCCGATGAGTCAGAAGTTCCTCGACCAGCTGAGCACATTGGCGTCGCAGCGCAGTGAGCGAATCTTGGACGCCCAACCGCGCATACCCGGCTTGCTGTGGACGGGACTGATTTTCGGCGGCGTCGTACTGCTGGGGCTCGGCGGTTTCATGCGGTTGGGGAGCCTGCGTGCACACTTTGGACTGCTGAGCGCAGTCGCCGTCCTGCTCGGCTTGCTGCTGTTCATCGTCTTCTGGCTCGACCACCCCTTCGGGAACCAGCTAGGCGTCACCTCCGCCCCGTTCAGCCAAGCACTAAGCGTCTTCGACGCGATCGACCGTCGTACGTGATCACGCCCAGCCTCAGTCGCGCACTCATCGCTATTTGCGCATCGTGGCAAGGTTGCGCCACAAGCTTCGCAGGCTGTCGGTGCCGCCGAACAACGTGGTGAAGTGCGTCGAGTCGATCAGGACCATGTCACCGGCACGAGCGCCCCTGGGTGGCATCCAGATCAAGGCGTTGAACTCGGTGTTGCCCGCCTCGGTGAAGGGGTGCGGCCGGTCCGGGTCGACCAGTTGACGTCCGAGCACCCGCAAGTCGTCGCTCTCCGGTGCGGTGAGTTCATAGTGCGGTAGGTGGGGGTGAAAGTTGAAGGTGGTGACGTCGTTCAACAATTGGGCACCGTCGAGATCGCGAAAGCCGGTGAGCGGCGCGATCTCCTTGGTGCCGTTGACCACGGCGGGCCGAAGTCCCCAGACGTTGTGCACGGGCACGTCGAGCGCCTTCATCAGGGACCGGGTGTACGCGCTGAACCGCTGTTGACGGGGCACCAATCGGTCGCCGTGGTGTTCATACTCCATCTGACGTTGCGCGAAGTCGTCGGTGAAGCCGACGTCGTGATGCGGTGCCAGCAGCAGGCAGGTGCCGTCGCGCTTGAGCCACTCGGTGATCGCCGCGATCTCCTCGGGCGCGGCGTCCTCTTGGCCCAGTAGGTGATCGAGACCGAAGACCAAGAGGGTGTCGGTGTCGGCCAGGATGCGTTCGTCGATGGGTAGCTTGTAACCCGCTTGATCGATGCGCTGAAAAACCGCGACGGGATGGCCCGTGGTTTCCTCCGCCAAGTCCTGAAAGGCAAGGGTGGACCGATGGAACAGTTCCAACGTTCCCGCGATGCCCTGCAAGAAGTGCGCCGCGTCGTACTCGGGCGTCTCGTAGACCGGCCACAGCACGTTGCGGACTTCGGTGATCGTGGAGAACCGGTTCTCCATCGAGGCCGGATCGCGCTGCGACTCCCAGGGATAACTCCACGTCCAATAGATGCTGACGCGCCTGCCCCCATTGTGGGGACGGCCTAGGTGGGCTTGGTTGTAGGTGCGCGCCGTCGGGAGAGCCGTCATGATGGGTCCTTCATTCTCCGAGCGCAGCGAGGTACCGGATGGCGCTCAACCCCGGCAGGAAGAAGTAGGCCCCGCCCGTCAGGCTGGTGAAGGCAGGAATGCCCTTGTGCACCTTGCGAATCGGCCGCTTCGGGACGGTGAAGTCCAGCGCCCCGTCCTGGGCACCGGCGATCGGATCGTGCTCGTTGCCGAGTTCGTGGAAGGCCTTGTCGTTGATCCACACGTTCTGCGCGAATTCGAACTGGCGAACCAGATCGGCGCAGATGATGAACGCCGCAATGCCGCGCGCCTCGCCGTCGTCGGGGGCACCCTCCGGCAGCGCCGGTCCGTAAGTCGCTCCCCGCCGGATCATCCGTCGCCGGTTCATGTAGTGCGCGGTGTCGCGCGGGTTCAATCTTCGGGCGTGCGACCCGAGTGGACACGCATAGCCGTGGGGATCCATCTCCTTGTAGTTGAAGTCGTTGTTGCGCATCGGGTCTGCGCCCAACTCCGGATCATCGGCCTCGGGCGCCAGCACCAGCGGAGCGCCGCTGCGCCAGCGGCCCATGAACTTGGCCGCGAGCAAGTCTTCGTCCGCCGACGTTTCCGAGTTCTCGCGCAGATACTCGCGAAACACCGCGACGTGCTCCTCCAGGCGCCGGTACGCCATGTAGCTTCCGTTGCGCGCCAAGACCTCCGGCTGCGGAAGGTCGCCCACCGGACCGTTCTCGTCGGGATACCCGAGGATGAACTCACCCGGCTCCAGCGCCGCGCCCGAGCCGGGAGTGGGCTCCTCGCCCGAGCCCTTCATCACCGGTTGCGACAGACGGTCCCGGTAGCCAAAGTGATCGTGCGCGTAGTTGAACGGTGGACTCGCGTTGAGGTCGAGATGCGACAAACTACGAACCCCGTCCGTCTGGGCGAGTAGCTCATCGTGGTTGGCGATGGAGATGCGGCACTGTTCGTCGGTGCGGGAGAACAGGATGGCGATGGCGTGCACGTCATCGCCGGCGAGACCGCCAACCCAGTTTTCGGGGGCGTTGCGGCCGGTGTCGCCGAGAATTTTCGACCGCGACGTCATGCCCTCCCGGAAGGCGTCGGGGAACGTTGTGAGCGACTCCTCGGGTAGCCCCAGCGCACGCAGCCCATTCCACGTCAACGCCACGCTGATCCAACGATCGGCCTCCTCGACGGTGGCCTGCACGTCCGCGGCGGACTGGACCAATCCCGCCATCACCGACAACCATGCGCGGCCGCCTTCGGGAGTGTCGAATGTCAAGAACTCGTAGCGACCGGTGATGGCCGGAGTCCGCGTCAGCAGAAGGTGCTGAATGTCGTTGACTTCAAGCATCTATTGCATCTGATCGAGCATGGTGGAGAAAGCGGCCTTCAAGCGCAGAGCCTTCTTGATCTCGTCGGCGGTGACGTACGGGTACTCGCCGTATTCCAGGAAGCTGGGAACCTGGTGATCGCGGACGAATTTGATGAAGGCCTCGGGATTTTCCTTCCAGTCCTCGGGGAATCCCTCGAGTTTGGTGAAGATGGTCGTGATGCCCGTGGCGCTGAACAGCTGAACCGCGTCCTCGGTGTATTTGTCGAAGTCGGTGTCGAAGATGCCCATGTACTGGAAGTGAAGGCCCGAACCGACGTCGAAGAGATTCCAGCGCAAGTAATGCAACTTGAGCGGTGCCAACGCCTCCGGGCTTGCCGCGATGGTTTCTTCGATCGTTTTACCGTAAGCCCGGATTGCGTCTTCTTCACCGTCCTTCACCTTGGCGATGATGGAGAACCCGTGGCAGGCAGGCGTCCTCGGATACGTTGGGCCGTACCGGCCCCGTTCCAACTCGAAGTAGCCTTCCCGAGGAATTGCCAGGGCCGCCGGTGACGTCCATGCCTGCTCGTGTGCCGCCATTTCCGGGCTCCCTTCACGGATTAGACGAGCGACGGTAGCACCGGGCTGACGGGCTGTGGTTGGGTTTCGACACGAGGCACCGAACGAATGTCGTCGTAATTCGGCGCCATTACCGATGCACATATCTTGAATGAACACCAACGGAATTCGACGAGCGCACCGAAGTGTTCAATAACGCCCCGACGCCTGGAGAGCGGACTAATCTCCGCGACAGCGGTTCGGTCGTACCGACAACGACGACGGCAAACGGCGGGCCACCAGTTCTGGAGGCGTAACCATGCGATCGTTGAGCCACTATCCATGCCTGGGGCTGGCCATGGCCCTCATACCCGTCAGCGTGCTCTCCGCATCACCCGCCGTGGCGGACTGCACCAACGCCGGTTACGCCACCGTCTGCGCCCAGGGCGACGTTCGCGGTGGCGGCCCGACGCCGCCCTCGGCGGCCTACCCCTCGTACTGCGCCGATCCGTGGTACTGCGACGACGACTGGGGCGTCGACGTGATCTGGGATCCGGGCATCGGCATCGGTGGCCCGGGTGGCCCGGGGCGTCCAGGCGGTATCGGACCTCGCCGATGACACCAGAACCCTTGTCCCGCAACCGAATCGAGAAGGAGCCCACCATGTTCATCCGTCATATCATCAGCGCCGGCGTCATCGCCGGAGCAGTGCTCGCAGGGACGTCGGCAGTCGCCGCGGCAGATCCGCCCAACTGCACGGCAGCCGACCTCGCCGGCGTCATGTCCGGCGTCTCGGCCGGCACGTCGTCCTACCTCTTCACCCACCCTGACGTGAACGCATTCTTCACCGGACTCAAGGGCAAGCCGCGCGATCAAATGACCTCGGAAGTCGAGGCTTACTTCCAGGCGAACCCCCAGGTGAGCGACGAGCTCAAGGCTGTTCGACAGGCAGCGGCGGACTTCCGCGATCGCTGTAATGCGCCCATGCCCGAGATGCCCATGGGCTAGTACCTCGACGCCCAGGCCGCCACTTGAAGCCTGGATCGCGCAGGACGACTACAGGACGCGGTGGGCCATCCCGAGCCCCTGAATGCAGTTGAACCGCAGGGGCGATCAAACGCGGCCGGACGGCCAAGCGGGACGGTTAATTCTGACCACAATGCGCAACACGCGAATCATCAGTGTGGGCTAGGCCGATCTGTACATCGGATTCCGTACGTGAATCGGGCTAGCTTTGGTGAATCCTTTTGCTGCGTATGCGGATTGGACGTTGAAACCCATTCATTGGCCAATCTCGAGTGATTCCCGGATGGCGAATGACGGCAGAGACCGCGACCGCTCTCAGTTGGTCCGCATAGGTCGTGGACCCTCGTTCGCGCTACTTTTCCCGATGCCCCCGCGGTCCCCCGGTGTTACCGCTTCCTCCGGTTGCCCTTGTCCCCCCGGATGATTTGTTCGCCTGCTGCTTGTTGCTCTTCGTCGTTGTCTGCTTGTTGTTCTTCGGCTTTGCCGGCCCGTTGGCGCTCGCGCTGTCGGCGCGCGTGCTGTTCGCACTCGCGCCGTTGGTACGTGCCCCGTTCGTACTGGCACCGGTCTGGCTCCTTGTCGCGGACGCTCCACCCACCCGAACGTCGTTGATCGCGATGCCAGGGCCGTTCTTGGTGACGGAGAGCCCATCCCGCAAGATCGTGCCTGCAAGTGCGAACGGCCCAGGACCCGCTGATACTTGGTTGTTGGAACCAAGCACGTTGAATCCAGCGTTCAAGCTGCCGGGCCCACCGGCGGTGATGGTGTTGCCGCCACCTCCCACGTTGACGACGAGATTCAGGTTGCTCCCGGGGCCACCGACGGTCAGCGTGTTTCCGTTGCCACCGATGTTTCGTGCGCCGTTGAAGTAACCGCCGCGGGACGTAACGGTGTTGCCGGTGCCCAGCAGGTTGCTGGCGAGGTCTGCATATCCGCCCTGAGTGGACACGTCGTTGTCGTCACCGAACCGATTTCGCGCCAGGTTTCCGTAGCCGCCGGTAGTGGACACGCTGTTTCCGTTGCCGAGGAAGTTCGTGGCCGTATTCAATTCGCCGCCCTGTTGCGTGACGGTGTTGCCATTCCCAAGGATGTTTTGAGCCGCGTTTCCGTAACCCCCCGTGGTGGCCACGGTGTTGTTGCTGCCAAAGATGTTGCGAGCAAAGTTGAATGAGCTGCCTTGCGTCGTGACGGTGTTGTCGTCACCGCCGATGTTGATCGCCCGGTTGGAAAAGCCGCCCAACGCCGACACGTTGTTGTTACTGCCGAGAATGTTGGCCGCCACGGTGAATATCGATCCCGCAGCACCGGCCTGCACGTTGTTGCCGTCGCCGCCGAGGCTCAAGGCGGTGCCAAACAACCCCTGGGCATCTGCGGTGACGTTGTTGCCAACGGCGGACGCCAGGGTGAGCGCGCCACTCGAGGTTGCTGCCGCAGCGGTACCAATGGCAAACGAGGCACCCAACACCCCGTCGGCGTGGGCGGTCGCACCGTTCCCGATGGCGAATGCGACGCTGAACAAGGTGCTCGTGCATTCCGCGCTGTTTCCGAGGCCGAAGAACGACGCGCAGGTCGCGTTTGCCGGGGGCGCCAACCCGAAGGCGGCTCCGGCAAGCAGTCCGCTCACCGCGACGCACGCGAGGCCGTCCCTGAATCGTTGCCGCGGGATGGTGATGTAAATGAGGTCGGCCATTCTGCTGCTCCATTGAAGAGAAGTGGCGTATCCGCTAGTTAATTGACGCTACGCGCCCAAATTCGCTCGCGAAAGCCGTAGAGGCGCACGACTTTGCGAACGCGACGGGTCGCACCTGAACCGAGCTCCCGCCAAGCGCCAAACCCGGGACGGCAACGGCTAGCCCCGTCGTGCGACGACCAATCAGCACCCGGCGGGCCGACGGCGCGCGGACGGCGGGGACGCGGTGGGTGTACTCCGTGGTCAGAACGGTAAGCCTCGTCCCTGGACATGCGGTCACCTACCTAGTGTGGGTGCGTTCTACGTTCGATTGGATGCAGGGCACTGATGAGGGCAGCGCCTGCGGCGACTATTGACCCACCGAGGGCCATTCCTCCGATGACGTCGGCGAAAAGGTGCGCGCGAACGAAGAGCGTAAGTGCGGCAACGAACAGCACACCGAACAGAACGAAGGCAGCCCATGTCGTTCTCACAGCGAGCCGACGCCCAACGGAAGCGCACACCGCAATCATGCCCAGCAATGTTGCGGCACCAATGACATGGCCCGATGGGAAGGTGTGAGCGTGTTCAGCGATCTGTGCCAAGTCTTGCGGTGACGCGTCGTACAGCTTGGAGAGGTTGTCGGGTGTCCGTGTGACCAGCGCCTTGAATACCCGCTCGAGGACAGCTCCCGTGCCCACCACTCCGATGACGACAACGGCCCGCAAGGGGGATCGCGCTCTCCAGGCCAGCAGCATTCCGCTTACTACTGCGGCAATCGCGACATGTAGTGGCCGTCCAATGAAGGCGAAGAGTTGTCGCGCCGCGTTTCGCGGACCTTTGCTTCCCTCATGGGTGGTGAACCACTTCCGGACCGACGTGTCGAGATCGGTCATCCACTCCGAATTGATCTGCAGCGCCAGCACTATCAGGACGCTGAGTAGTCCTGCGGATAGCAGCAACATCCCCGCACTGCCCCTGCTACGAAGGGCCGCGGCGATGAGAATTGCAGCCGCAACGATCAGTGCGGTCTCGATGATGTTGATGGCGATCATTGTGCACGATCGCGGCGTGGCCCGGCCTCGCTCGCTTCTGCCACCAACCGAGACAGCCCCGTTCGACGGGCACGACAAAACGGACCGGACCTGAATTCTGGGCATAGTCCGTGCGGGTCCACGAAATAGTCAAAGACCTCGAAGAGTTGGCGTCACTTCCAGGCCGTCGACTTCAGATCTCTGTGCAGTCGGAAGGTCGAACAGTGGCATCAGTTCTCCGGTGAGAGCAGAGCCTCACGGCAAGCCGCTCACGAAGGTGGGGTCGGGCGCAGACGGGACGTAGCCGGGCGGCAGGTGGTCTGAACCCTGCGGCTGCGACGCGTAAATTGGGGCCGGCACGCCGTACCCGGGCGGGGTCGCGTCAGACCCCGGCAGCTGCCCATTAGCCGTGGGTGGCCCGAACCCCGGCACGGCCAAGCTCGACCCGGCCACCAACGTCGACGCCGCGAATACCGCAGCCTGCGTGGTGTACACCGGGACGTAGCCATCGGTGTGCCCGCTCCATGCATTGCCCTCACCCGCGTGACAGATCGGATCCGTTGGGTTGCACAGATCGATCGCCTTACCGGTGAACATCGCAGACTGGGACGGCAGCTTGGTACCCGAGCGGTTGGCGACATTGCCGAAGGTCGCAATCGCTGCGACGTTTTCCGCCAATGACGACGGGAGAGCTGGCCCCCACGCGATTCCGACGATGGGATTGCCGGCGACGATGTTGACGACGTTCGCCCCCTGGGAGTAGCCACCCAACACGATCTTGGTGTCGGGGCACGAGGCCGCCATGGTTTTGATGTGCTTGATCGCGTCCTTGGCGCCGTCGCCGCTGCCCAGCTGGAGCTTGCCCGCGTCGTAATCCACCGCGTACGTCGTGATGTTCATGCCGGCGGCCTGCGCGCGCAGCGAGTCGACGAAGGCAGAGCCGACCTGGCCGATGCCCTTCGGCTCGTCCGTGCCCCGGGCAAAGACCACCTCGGCGTCGGCGCAGTCGGCGGCGGACGCAACTGGCGCGGCACCGGGAATCCACTGCTGTGCCGCAGCAATCACCAGCGCCGCAGCGCCGCCACCCGCCAAACGGGATTTCGTCGTCTGCGAGCTACGCCGGCGATAGTTTCGCATCCGGCAGATAATACGCGCTGTCAGCGGGAATGCGTTACTTCCAACAATTGACGTTCGCCTCAGCGAACTTGAGGCGCCCCGTGAGACCAGAGCCGCCTCGGCACGCTGCTAGGGTCGCCGCGTGCCACCACTCGACCCAATCGTCGGCCATGACTGAACGGAAATCCGGCCGAGCCTCGGAGTCGGCCCCGGAGGGTGCGATACCCCCACTTGACGTCGTCGGCTCGGAGATTCTTCCTCCGGTCGCCGACGACGTCCGTAGGCGTTTCCGCGTGCTCGAACGGCTCGCACCCGGCCTGGGCTCTCGATGGGCGGTGGAGTTGTGGTGCACACCGCCCGTCATGGAGTCGGCTCTACGGCTGCCGCCGGGTGTGCCGCCGGGCAAGCCGCTTGAGGCGTCCTGGGATGGGCACCGGGTCGTCGGCGAGGAATGGGGCGAGGGACCGCCGGTCTATCTGGTCCACGGCTGGGGCGGCCGCCGTCCGCATCTGGCCATGTTCATCAAGCCACTGGTGGCAGCCGGGTACCGCGTCATCGCGTTCGACCTGCCGAGCCACAACGAATCCGACCCCGGCGAGCTGGCGCCGGGACGGACCACGTCGGTCGAGTGCGCTGCGGCGATCAAGGCTGTGATCGAGGCACACGGGTCGGCCCATGCGGTGGTGGCCCATTCGCTCGGCGGAAATGCCACGGTGTGCGCGGCGGCCGAAGGCGCCTGCGTCGGGCGGTTGGTTCTGCTCTCACCGATGGGCGACTTCCCCCTGTACTTGGATTTGTTCGCGGCGCGGCACGACTTCGGCCGCCGTATTCGGGCCGGGCTGCAGCGCCGCTTGGAGAAGCGAATCGGAATGCCGCTGCACGAGACCAACATGGAGCACGTCGGCCGCCTCGCCGGCTACCCGCCGCTGCTCGTCATTCACGATCCGGATGACCCCGATGCGCCGTACGCGGCCAGCCAGCGACTCGCTGCGACGTGGCCGGACGCGCGACTGCTGACGACGAAGGGACTCGGGCGGTTGGCTCACTACCGGATCCTTCGCCACCGACCCGCGATCACTGCCGGTGTGGAGTTCATCGGTGCGCCGACGCCGACCTAATTCGCGAGGTGGCCGCGTTGCCGCGCAAGACTATTCGCCTGTGGCCACGGCACTGCCTGCGAACGATCGGGGTGTCAAGGCGCTAACGTCGGGAGATGTCAGAGTCCGATGTCGGCGATTTCGAATTCGAGCGGAAGTTCTACGTCCGCGAGATGCCCGCTGTCACTGCCCTCGATCCGCAGCCCGAATTGATCGTGCAGGCCTACCTGTTCGCCGCCGACGGATACGCGGTGCGCGTACGACTGCAGTGCCCCGCCCCCGTCGACTTCGATGCTTCTCCGAACGGTCTCGTCGACGCCACGAGCCTTTCAGACGACGCCGACGCGATCGGAACCATGACCGCCAAGGGCCCGGCCGCCGGCGGCACCCGCTACGAAGCCGAACGCGAACTCGACCCGGTCGTCGCCGGTCAGATCATCTCGCGCGCAGACCATGTCATCACCAAGATTCGCTACTCGGCGTGGCTCGGCGAGGACGGCTGGATCGTCGACCGGTTCCTCGGCCGCAACGCTCCTCTCTTGCTGGCCGAGGTCGAGCGCAACGCCCCGGTGGTCGACCTGACGATCCCCGCGTTCTGCGTCACCGAGGTCTCCGAGGACGACCGGTTTCGCAACGAGTATCTCGCGCATCACCCATTCGGCGACTGGGCCGCCAATTACCGTAAAGAGCTGTCGCAGAGCGGGCCCCGATTCGTCGACAACCTCGGCATCAACGAAGTCGAGGGCAGCCAGCCGAGGCTGTGAGGATCGTGCCAGCCTGCGCCTCGCTCCACGAGTCCGCCTGCAACGGCACTCAGGTCGTGATCGTCAATTCGGCACCCGGGTGCGAACTGAAGGTGACGACGACGGTGCCGCGACCCGTCGCGAACGTGGTGTTGGCATAACCGATGAAACCGTAGTGCCCGTCGATCGTCGAGACCGCGCGGATGGGACCGCTTCCCGACGCGCCGGTGTCCAGATTCGTCCACGCCGCCGTCACAGTCAGCGCGCACGAGCCGTCGTAGACCCCAGCGTCGTAGTGGATTACCGCACGCACTCCGTTCTCGACGCGGTCACCGGTCTGCACCAACGCCACCTCGGCCTCGGCCCCGACGTCACCGCCGCAGCTCTGGGAGGCCGCCACCGGCACCCGGGGCAGTTCTGCGAAGGCGTCGGCGTGGGCCGACGCCATCCACGGCGACGAGCCAACCAGGACGACGGCAAGCGCGCAGGCAAAACGAAAGGGCCGCATGACCCAACCATCGCCTGCCGCGGCTCAGACGTTAGCCCGGGGAAACGAAAAAGCCCGCTCCGACCTGAGTCGGAACGGGCTTCTTGACTGTGGAGCTAAGGGGATTCGAACCCCTGACCCCCACACTGCCAGTGTGGTGCGCTACCAACTGCGCCATAGCCCCTCGTCGTGCTGGTCGACGGTACACCAATGAGCACTTCAGGTTCAAAACGGCACGTCAGGGGACGTCGCCACCAGCGTCGGGACCCAGCGGCCGGGCCTCGGTGTGCTCCGCATTGGTCCTCGGCCGGGTCTCTGGCGCGAAGATCCAGAACACCGCCGCGGCCAGCAGGATGGCGCCGCTGAAGGCGAACGCCGACCCGTAGGACAGGTACTGCGCGATCTGGCCGACCGCCAGCGAGCCGAGGATGGCCCCGAAGTCCGACGTCATCTGGAACGTCGCCACGGCCGTCCCGCCGCGCGCCTTGCTGCCCACGATGTCGGCCACCGCCGCCTGCTGCGGCGCGATGAAGATGCCCGTTGCCGCTCCGGTTACGAAGGCGGCGGCCAGGAACAGCGGCAGCGACGTCGTGAAGCCGACGAGGACGGTCGTCACCGCGGCCACCGGAAGCCCGATCAACAGCGGGATGCGTCGGCCCACCCGGTCGGACAGGTAGCCGCTGACGATCACCACCGACACGTTTCCGATGGCGAAGGTCGCCAGCGCCAGCCCGGCGATCCCGGCGCCTCGGTGCAACACCTCCACGACGAACAGCGGGACCAGCGCCACCCGCAGGCCGAACGCCGACCATCCGGTCGCGAAGTTCGACGCCAGGGCGGCCCGGTAGGCGGGGTTGCGCAGGGCCGCGCGGACGCTGAGGGCCGCCTCGGTCTGCTCGTTCGCCACCGCGAGCGACGACGTGCGCAGCACCACCAGGACGACACCGGCCGCAATCAGCAGCGCGACGCCGTAGATGACGAACGGCATCGACAGTCCGAAACCGACCGTCAGGCTGCCCAACACGGGCCCACCGACCGAGCCGACGAGAAAGGCCGAGGTGAACATCCCCGACACCCGGCCTCGCGCGTTGGCCGGGGAGATCCTGATCATCAGGCCGAGCGACGAGACGGTGAACATCGCCGAGCCAAGCCCACCCAGCGACCGGAACGCCAGCAGCTGCCAATAGGTCTGGGCGAACGCGCAGGCGCCGGTGGACAGCGCGACGATCAGCAGCCCGGAGACGTAGACCCGTCGCTCCCCCAGCTTCTGCACCAGCAGACCCGCGGGCGGCGCGCCCACCAGGCGCATCAGGGCGAACGCCGTGATCACGAACGTCGCCGCGCTGATGCTGACGCCGAAGTTGCGGGCGTACTGCGGCAAGACCGGCGCCACCACCCCGTACCCGAGGGCGACGATCACGTTGCAGAAGATCAGCACCCAGACTTCGCTTGGGAGCTTCTCCTTTACGGGAGTCTGACAGTCTGCCTCCGCGTCGGAACTCACGCTATGACTGTATTCACCACCTCGCGGGCCGCCTCCTGCACCTCGGCCAGATGCTCCGGGCCCTTGAACGACTCGGCGTAGATCTTGTAGACGTCCTCGGTGCCGGACGGCCGCGCCGCGAACCACGCGTTCTCGGTGGTGACCTTGAGCCCGCCAAGCGGGGCTCCGTTGCCCGGTGCGGTGGTCAGCTTCGCGGTGATCGTTTCGCCGGCCAATTCGGTCGCGCTCACCTGCTCCGGCGACAGCTTGGCCAGGCGCGCCTTCTGCTCCCGATTGGCGGGGGCGTCGACGCGGGCGTAGGTCGGCGCCCCGTACTTCTCCGCAATCTCGGCGTAGCGCTGCGAGGGGGTCGACCCGGTCACGGCGAGGATCTCCGAGGCCAGCAGCGCCAGGATGATGCCGTCCTTGTCGGTGGTCCACACCGACCCGTCGTTGCGGAGGAACGACGCACCCGCGCTCTCCTCCCCACCGAATCCGATTGTGCCGCCGATCAATCCGTCGACGAACCACTTGAACCCGACGGGCACCTCGACCAGCTTGCGACCGAGGCCGTCGACCACCCGGTCGATGATCGAGCTGCTCACCGCGGTCTTGCCGACGGCGGTGGACCCGGGCCAGTTCGGCCGGTGCGTGTACAGGTAATCGATCGCGACGGCGAGGTAGTGGTTCGGGTTCATCAAGCCGCCGTCGGGGGTGACGATGCCGTGCCGGTCGGAGTCTGTGTCGTTACCGGTGGCGATCTGGTAGTCGCCGATCTTGCCCAAGAGACTCGTCATCGCATTCGGCGAGCTGCAGTCCATCCGGATCTTGCCGTCGGTGTCGAGCGTCATGAACCGAAACGTGGCGTCGACCAGTGGGTTGACCACGGTGAGATTCAACTTGTGCCGCTCGGCGATGGCGCCCCAGTAGTCGACGCTGGCGCCACCGAGGGGGTCGGCACCGATCCTGATCTCCTGGGCGCGGATGGCGTGGATGTCGACGATGTTCGGCAGGTCGTCGACGTAGGCGTTCATGTAGTCGTGACGCTCGGCGATCTTCAGCGCCTGCGCGAGCGGGACCCTCTTCACGTCGACGAGGCCGCCACGCAGAATCTCGTTGGCGCGCTTGGCGATTACCCCGGTCGCATCGGTGTCGGCGGGACCGCCGTTGGGCGGGTTGTACTTGAAACCACCGTCGCGCGGCGGGTTGTGCGACGGGGTGACGACGATGCCGTCGGCGAGGTCACCCGCACGCGAGGAGGACGAACTACCGGAGCCGCGACCCCGGTTGAACTGCAGGATCGCGTGGCTGACCGCCGGCGTCGGCGTGTACCGGTCGGCACCGTCGATCATCGCCACGACGTCGTTGGCGGCCAGCACCTCCAGCGCGGACACCCAGGCCGGCTCGGACAGCGCGTGCGTGTCGCGGCCGATGAACAGCGGTCCCGTGGTGCCCTGCGACGCGCGGTACTCGACGATGGCCTGCGTCGTGGCGAGGATGTGCGCTTCGTTGAACGCCGCGTCGAGGCTCGACCCACGATGCCCCGACGTCCCGAAGGTCACCTGCTGGTTGACGTCCTCGGGGTCGGGCACCACCGAGTAATAGGCGGTGACCACCTGGGCCACGTCGATCAGGTCTTCGGGAAGCGCCGGTTGTCCGGCACGGGGGTTGGCAGCCATGAATGTGATTCTGCCCCTTCGCTGGGCCGCGCACGTCCGCGTCGCCAAGAATTCGCCTAGAGCGCCCACACCGCCAGGAGGCCTGCGGCGCACCCGGCGACCGACAAGACCAACGAACCCAACGCGTTGACCAGGGCCAAGCCGGCCCGCTTCTGTTGCACCAACCGAACCGTTTCGAAGCTCGCGGTGCTGAAAGTCGTGTAGCCGCCGCAGAATCCGGTGCCGATCACGGTCTGCCACACGGCCGGCTGCCCCGCGAAGAGCACGAGGCCCGCCAACACTCCAAGCAACAGCGACCCGGTGACGTTGATGAACACCGTCGCCCACGGGAACGTCGACTTCCACCGGCGCTTGACCGACGAGTCGAGCAGGAACCGCGTCACGGCTCCGGTGGCCCCGGCGAGGAGGGTGAGCGCGACGATCACGACCGTGCCCGCCGGTGGTGCACGGCAGAGGAGGCCACGATGCCAAGCCACGCGGTGAGGAGTCCGCCGACGACGCTGACCACGCCGTAGGCGATCGCCGTGCCGAGGTGCCCGTGCCTGGTCAATAGCACCGCCTCCAAGGCGAAGGTGCTGTAGGTGGTGAAGGCACCGCACCCTCCCGTCCCTGCGCAGAGTCGGGCCCGCAGCCGCCAGCCCGAGTCGTCGCCCAGCCGGGCCAGCGCTTCCAGCAGGGCCCCCAAGACGAACGCCCCGGCGAGGTTGATCAGGAAGGTCGCCCACGGCCACGCCGCCCCGTCGTGCGGCAGCAGCAGTTCGCCGTAGTACCTCAGCGCGGTACCGACGACACCACCGGCGAACACCCACGCCAACGACGACGGGCGCAGGTGCAGCGGCCTGCTCGATCGCGCTGCGACGTCGGGGTCAGACGGCAGCTCGGAGTGCGAGTCCGGACGGTTCACGACCCTACCCACCCGCCAGAAAGCACAGCGCCACAGTACAACTCATCCGTCAACCAGCACGACGCCGGTCCAGACCAGGCCGATCACCTTGACGAGTTCGAGCGCCACGTAGGCGAGGTGCGCCTTCGACCGCCGCCCCTCGTCCCCCTCCAGCACGGCCGTGCTGTGACGCGACAGCAGCGGCCGCACGACGATGGTCTGGGTGAGCAACGCGCCCACCGCGACGCACAGCGCGATGTTGAGCGACGTCGAGGTCTCGTGGCTGAAGAGCGCCGCCGCGATCACCATGGCGAAGACGTACTCGAAGACGTTCAGCGCGCGGAAGACCAACCGGCCTATGCCAAGGCCGATGCGCAGGGTGACACCGGGTGCACGGAACTTCAGCGGCGCCTCGACGAACGAGATCGCCAACACCATGCCAAGCCATACGAACGCCGCCGCGATCGCCCACCTGGTGCCCGTGTCCACCGCGGCAGCCTACGACAGGGATGCGATGGTGGAGGGATGCATGGTGGATCCGCCAAGGACCGCGACTACGTGGCCGAGTTCATTCGCTGGCAGGACGCCGGCGCCATCTGGGACGTGGTGGCGCGGACGGCTCAGGGCGTCACGATCGCGCTGCTGAGGTGCGACGGCGGCGAGGAAGTCGACCGCTTCACCTCTGACGACGAGCGCCTGCTCGAATTCGTCCGCGACGGTCGGGTCTGAACGCCCCATGCCGGACACCGTCTACGCCGACGTGTCCGAATGGCAGGTGCCAGTCGACGACGGCTATCCGCACCGGGTCCTCTGCATCCGCTCCAACGACGGCGACCATCGCGACCGCAACTGGCACGTGAACTACCCGTGGTGCCGAAGGCGTTGCGATGCACGCGAACTCGAGTTCTTCATCGTCTACTTCGTCTGGCGGCCCAACTGGCGCCGCACCGTCGCCGTGCTGAAGGACATGGTCGGCGAACCGCACCCGCGGATGGCCGTGATGGTCGACGTGGAGACCTGGGGCGGGCAGATCACCGGCGACCAATCCGACGGCGTCAACCGGGCCTACTGGGCCGTCGCCGACTGGTTGGGCAGCCCACGACGGGTCATCGGATACGGCAACGTCGGCGACCTGAACCGGCTGTGGCCGGTGAAGCCGGAGGGAATCCGCCTGGTGGTCGCCGCCTACGGAAGCAACCCCGACTACCCCGGCAAGGTCGCCCACCAGTACACGAACGGTGAGCGATACGGGAACGGGACCACGTTGCCCGACGGTGCGCCGCCCTTCGGCGCCTGCGACATGAACTCGGCGGACGGCCTCACCCCTCGGCAGTTCGCCGCCGCCTGCGGCGTGCCCGCCACGAGCGACGCCTGCATTACGTAATCTCGGCGCGAAGGAGGTCGACGTGATCGTTCGGTACGGCTGCCTCGTCGCCGTCGCACTCCTCGCCGGGTGCTCCCCGCCCGCCGAACCGCCCGTCGCCACGCCGTCGGCGCCACCGGCCACCGGCACCACGGGCACGACCACGACCTCCCCACCGGCCGCGCGCCCCGTGAACTGGTTCGACCTCGACGCCGGTGACTGTCTGGCCGACCCGCCACCGGTCGACCCGACCGTGATCGTCGTCGCCGTCGTCGACTGCTCGTCGCCACACCACGCCGAGGTCTACCTGCGGGCGCCGCTGGCCGTCAACACCGCCATCACGGACGTCGCCGGTCGCAAGTGCAACGAGGCTTTCACCGAGTACACCGGCGAACCGGTCGGCAGCGGCACCTTCGGCGTCACCTACCTCGTCGACTCCAACCAGAACCGGACGTCGTCGAACCCCAATCCGAGTACCGTGATCTGCCTGCTCGAAGCCTCCGACGGCAGCGCTCTGACGGTGCCCGCCCGGCGCTGACCCCTACTGCGCGTCGTCCTCCACCACGGCCGCCTCGACCAGCAGCGACATGCCGTGGTGTCGTGGCATCTCCAGCGCGAAGCTGTGCAGGTCGTCGACCGTTCCCACGGTCTTGCCGGTGAACATGTCCATCACGTGGCTGCCGGGCGGAAGGTGCTCGGACCGCACGGTGCCCGCGATGTCCTCGTTGGCGAAGTTGAGGATCGTCAGCTGATGCTGGCTGGGGTCCTCGAGCTGATGGACGAGCACCAGCATGCCCTTTTGCGACACCTCGGGGATGTCGACCTGCACGCTGGTCGCGATGCCGTAGTGCGAACGCACCCGCAGGATCGCCTGCAGCTGGCGTAGGAAACTCGTCTCGTCGGCGAGCTGCTCGGGGATGGACCCGTACAGGCTCCGGCCGCGCGGCATCCCCGCCATCGACCGTGTCGCCCGCTCGTTGACGCCCATCAGGTCGTGCCCGGCGCGGTGGATCCATCGGGTGTCGCCGCCGCGCATCAGCTCTGCGACCTCACTCGACGGCAACGTCAACATGCCGCACATGTCCCACCCCGACAGCGCGAACACTCCCGGCTGCAGGGCGTTGAACATGGCCAGCAGCAGATGCGCGCGGCGGATCGGGTCGACGTCGACGATGTCGTCGAGATCGGTGACGCCCAACGCCGCGGCGACCACGGTGGCGGTCGTCGACGCGATGCCGTTGGTGGTGAAGACCAGGTTGTACGGGGCCTTCTCGCCGGTGAGCGCGGTGAGGAGGTCTTGGCGAACCGATTCGCCGAGCTCCTCGCCGGTGATCTCCTCGCCCTTGTAGGTGTAGACGTCGTCGCGGTGCCCGGTGGACCAGTGGACCAGCTCGTAGGTCAGCTCGTCGTGGTTCTGCAGCGCGTGGATCAACGACGCCGGGTCGACGCCGAGCTCGATCGACGTCCGCAGCGTCAACCGCAGGAACTCGGTGTCGCCGGTCGCGAGGGCGTGCTGGTAGGCGGGGCGGTTGATGAAGTCGTAGGACAGGTCGGCGCCGGCCTCCCCGACCTCGCGGATGTCGTCGATGGTCAGGTTCAGCTCCTGGAAGGTGAACCCACCCACCTTGCGCACCATGCTGGCGATCAGGTGGTTGGCCGCCTCCGACAGCGGGTGCCCTTCCGACCAGGCCGGGCTGCCCTCGGCGGCGCTCTTCTCCACTCCGAGGAATCCGTTGGCGTCGAGTCGCAGCGCGCCCGTTCCGAGGTCGGTCAGCGAGTGCAGGGCGTCGCCCATCACCATCCGCATGCCCGCGAACGTGGGGTCGAGCCAGTTGATCGACGGCTGCCCGTCCTTGAAGTAGTGCAGGTACACCCAGCGACGTTCGACGCCGTCGACGCCGACGACGGGCCGCGTGACGCTCCAGTTGGTTTCCTTCACGCCCTCGGCGAAGAAGATCACCCGTTGCAGCCGGCCGATGATGTACCCGGCCTTGTCCAGCCATTCCTCGGTTGCCGCGTCGATGTTCACCGAATCCGCACCCTCGGGGGTTTCCGGCAGCTCGTGCCAGTCCCTCGGGTCGATCTCCACCATGTGGTAAATCCCCGGGTAGTCGGCGTAGTGCATCTCGGCCAGCCGGAAGTCGGCACCCTTACCGGTGTGACCAGGCACGACGTCGTCGATGATGGTGCCGCCGTACCAGTTGGCCGTCGCGCACATCTTGCGGAACTCTTCCTCGGTTCCGAATGCGGGGTCGATCTGGGTGCTGATGCGGTCGAAGTGACCGTCGACGCTGGGGGTGTACTCCCACCCCGAAATGCCGCCCGCGCGCTTGACGGGCCCGGTGTGCACGCCGTCGATGCCGATCTCGGCGAACGCCTTCCACATCTCCTCGTCGGCCATCGCCGTCAGGAACGACTCGTCCGGCCGGGTGATCAGCGACAGCGGATACGCGGTGAACCACACCGACGCCGCGGTCACGGCGCCACGCGGGTTGGGGTTGGCGAAGGGGTTCTGCCACATCGACCCCTGGCCGGAGAATTGCTGGCTGATCTCGTTGGCGTCCGACAGCATCGACTCTGACAACAGCCACTTCACATAGGCCGGGTTGTCGGCGGTCGCTTCGCCGTCCCGCGCAACGGAATGCCGCGCGAAGGGGGCCTTGACGCGGGGGCGGAAGCGCAGCGTGCGTGGCCGCGCCGGGTGCAAGTGTTCGTCGTAGGTGATCTCGGTTGGCTCGCGCGTCGGATCCTCACTTGCTGTGTCCGTCATCTACTTCCTCACCACTCGTTGACTGCCTGGACCCGTGACGCACACCGTGGCCCGCCTGCCGCCGTATAGCCGTTGGCCGAATCTTGAAACTAGGGCTCCCCCAATCTAGGCGGCGCAGCCGACTGCGGCGCCCCGGCCGACCAACCGTGCAACGATCCCCCGGTGAAGGAGTTCCTCGAGTTCCTCGGAGAGCAGTCGCCGTACGACCGCCTCGACGACGACGATCTGCACCGGCTCGCCAGTGCCGTCGACGTCGAGTACTTCACCGCGGGCACCGTGATCGTCGAAGCCGACGCGGCGCCCCTCGATTGTCTGTACGTCATCAGGGTCGGCGCCGTCGAGATCGTCGACCGCGGCCGCAGCACCGACGTGCTCGGCGCCGGTGAGACCTTCGGCCACATCTCGGTGCTCTCGGGCCTGCCGCCACCGCTGCAGGTCCGTGCCGTCGAGGACACCCTCTGCTACCGACTCCCCGACCCCCGCACCCTGCTTGCCCACCCCGACCGGCTTCGGTTCGCGCACTACGGCGGCCTGGTCGCCAGGGAGCGGCTGTTCAGCTCGGGTGAGTCGTTCGCCCGGTTGGAGCGCCCGATCGGCGACGTCGCCCACCCGATCACGTGGTGCGACGCCGACGACACCATCCGCACCGTCGCCGAACTGATGACCGCTGCGGGCCGGTCGTGCGCGCTGTTCCGGCGGGGCGGGCAGATCGGCATCGTCACCGACGACGACTTCCGCCGCCGGGTCGCGACCGGTGAGGTCGGCGTGGACGCGCCCATCTCGGCCATCGCCAGCACCCCGGCGATCGCCATGAGCGTCGACCGGACCGTGAGCACCGCGTACCTGTTCATGGTCGAGCACGACATCCACCACCTCGTCGTCGTCGACGCCGTCGGCACCGCGATCGGGGTGGTCCGGGTGGTCGACATGGCGGCCGCCGAAGTGCGCAACCCGTTGGTGATCCGCTCGGCCGTCGCCGCGGCATCCACGATGGACGACCTCGTCGATGCGTGCCGACTGCTGACCCCCACGACGGTCGAACTGTGGGACGCCGGCGTGCCCGTCGAACACCTCGGCGCGCTGCTGTCGGCGATGATCGAGTCGATCTTCCGCAAGGTGGTCGAATTGCACACCACCACATCGCCTTTGGCGGACCTAGATTGCTCGTGGATGCTGATGGGCTCGTTGGGCAGGCGCGAGCCGTTGCCCAACTCCGACGTCGACACCGCGCTGGCGTGGGCGGTCCGGGAGGCTGGGAACCCCGTGCCGACGCGCGACGAGGTCGCCGCCGCCACCGTGCCGCTGGTCGACGCGCTCGGCCGGTGCGGTCTCGCACCGTGCCCACAGGGCCTGAATGCGTCGACGCCGCTGTTCAACCGATCGCAGCGGCAGTGGCGCGAGATCGCCGACCTGTGGCGCGCCAACCCCGACAACGTCGACTACCTGCTGATGGCCTCGACCGTCCTCGACGCCCGCCCCATCACCCGGCCGGTGCTAATTCGACCGCTGCGCGCCGCGTTGGTCGGCGGTGTCGGCAGGGACGCCTTCACCCGAGCGTTGAGCCGCTTCTCCATGCAAGACCGTCCGCCGAGCGGATTCGTCAGGGGGTTCGTCGTCGAGCACTTCGGCGAGCAGAAGAACCACCTGAATCTGAAGAAGGCCGGCCTGCGCCCGGTGGCGTCGCTCGCCCGTGCGCTGTCCCAACGCACCGGTGATCCAACGGGTTCCACGCCGCAACGGCTGGAACGGGCTCATCGCAGTGGGCTCCTCACCGCCGACGAGGCAGACGCGCTGTCGGGTGCGTTCAGCCTCTTCTACCACTTGGTGTTCGACAGTCAGGTCGCCGCGATCAAGGCGGGCCGGCCGGTCGCGTCCGCCATCGACCCCGCGACGCTCGACCCGCTGGAGCGACGCCACCTCCGCGCCGCGTTCCGGACGATCAACGGCATTCAGGACCGGCTGAGCCGCAAGTGGTTTGGGTACGAGGGGCTGTGACGCCACGGTGATCGAGTGGACCCGTCGGTTCCGCGCGCACCGACCACGACGGTCGATGCCCGCCGACGTCGACTGGCGCACGGACTCGTTCGTCGTGATCGACCTGGAGACGACCGGCCTCGATCCACGCCACGACCACATCGTGTCCTACGGCGCGGTGCCCGTCCGGGGCGGCCGTGTCCGGACGTCGGAATCGGTGTACGGGCTGGTCAACGTGCCGCACGACGTGCCGGGAACCTCGGTGAAGTTCCACGGTCTTCGCACTCAGGACCTCGAGGGCGCCCCTCCCCTACTGGACTGCGTGGCCACCCTCGACGCGTTGATCGGCGACCATCCCGTGGTGGCGCACTGCGCCTGGGTGGAGCGCTCGTTCCTGCGCAAGGCATTCCGGCATTCCTATCTGCCGTTCACCAGTTCGATCGTCGACACCGCGGCGCTGGCCCAGCGTGTCCTGGACGTCGAACTCGAACGCGGACAGTCGATTTCGTTGGAGTACGCCACCACCGCGCTCGGACTTCCCGTCCACTCACCTCATCACGCACTCGGCGACGCGGTGACCACGGCGAGCCTGTTCATCGCGTTGGCGAGCCAGCTGGAGAACGGCCGCACCCTGACCACCGCGACCCTGCTCGAGATGTCCTCGGCCCCAAGCTAATCAGGCTGCACCCTCCAGGGCGAGCAGAGTGCGCTTGGCGTCGGTACCGCCGAGGTAACCGCCCATGGCACCGTCACTGCGCACGACGCGGTGACACGGCACGACGACGGGCAGCGGATTCGTCGCACACGCACTGCCCACCGCGCGAACCGCCTTGGGGTTGCCCGCCAGCTGGGCCACCGCGGCATAGCTGGCGGTGTGCCCGTAGGCGATCTCGGGAAGGTGGTGCAGGACGGTGCTGCGGAACCCCGCCGACAACCGCCAGTCCAGCGGCACGTCGAAGCTCGTCCTGGCACCGGCGAAGTACTCGTCGAGCTGCTGGGCGACGGCGTCGAGCCGGCGGGGCGTGCGCAGGATGCGTGGGCTCACCCGATCGGCAAGACCCTGGAGCACGGCGTCGTGGTCCTCGACGGCGAAGGCGACCCGGACGAGACCGAGCTCGGTGGCCGCGACCAGCAGGGCGCCCACGGGGCCGTCGACGATTCGATAGGCGACGTCGAGCACCCCGTCGCGTTCGGCAGCGGCGGCGAGTCGAGCGTGCAGGGCGGACATGTCATTCATCGCGGTTCTCCATCAGTGGATAGGTTCGTCTGAGCGCTGCAATACCGTCGGCGGCGGCTCGTCGGGCGGCATCGGTACTGCCGCCGAGAATGGCGGCCACCTCCGCATAGGGCAGACCGGCCAGGTGGTGATAGGCGACGGCGTGCCGCTGCTTGTCGGGCAGCAGTGCCAGCGCGGCGGCGAGATCGTCGTCGCGGTCCGGCTCCGGTGGGCGGGCCCGGTCGGGCACCTGATCGGTCGGGATGGCGCGGCGCGCCCTGGAGCGAACGGCGTCGACGGCCTTGCGGTGGGCGATCGTCACCAACCAGGCCTCCACGTTGGCGTCGACCGGCAGGTCCGGGTAGGCCTTCAGCGCCGACAGGAAGGTCTCCGACCACGCGTCGTCGGCCTCGGCGAACCCCACGACCGCCCGGCACACGCGCAGGACCGTCGGCCCGTGTTCGACCACGACCGCTTCGAAGGCCCGCTTCCCCGTCACGCGTCCCATGGTGACGGGTTCTGATCTGCGGCTGGCATGGTCCCCTCCTCGAAAATCGGTCTCAGAGGGAAGACGTTCGCGGCCCCGGGAACGTGAGGTCGAGCCGTGCGATGGCGTCACTCGGACAGACGTAACCGTCTGTTTCGACGCGGCGTGCAACGATCCGTTCGATCGGACCGTACTGTGTCCTCGAACTGAACTCGACGAGCAGGGCGCGAGCCCGAGCCCGCACCGAGAATCAGCTGATGTATGTACCTGCGTCGAGGTGAAATAGAAGGTGGGCGTTTGATCCCGTCGGGAGACGGGAACAAGCTGCCCACCGTCCACGTTGTCGTGACGCCGGCACTGGACTCGAAAGGACAAAAATGGCCACTGATTACGACGCACCCCGCCAGAAGGAAACCGATGACGTCGCAGACGAATCGCTCGAGCAGCTGGCCGGACGTCGCAATGACGCCGCGACCGCCGTGCTCGACGTCGACGACGGCGAGGAACTAGAGGACTTCGAACTTCCTGGCGCCGATCTCTCCGGTGAGGAGTTCACCGTTCGGGTCGTCCCCAAGCAGCGCGACGAGTTCACCTGCTCCAGTTGCTTCCTGGTTCAGCACAGTCACCGCCTGGCCCGCCAGGTCGGCGACAACATGATCTGCGCCGACTGCGCCTGAGCTACCTTCGCTAGACGCCGCGCTCGACGGGGAGCAGTCCCCGGTCGACCGCGGCGACCAGCGTGGCGTGGTCCGCTTCGGTCTGATCCGCGTAGCGCCTGGCGAACGCGCACAACGCGTCGTCCACCCGGCTCGACTTTCCCATGTACCCGGCAATCATCGACGCACCGCTGGTCCGCGCATGTCCCTTGGCCAGCAGTTGGCCCACCACTCCCGCGTAGTCGGTGAGTGCGGACGCGTCCATCGAATCCAGCGGGATTCGTCCCTTCATGTTCCTGAACTGCCTGACGTAGTACTGCAGTCCGCCCATCGTCGTCCAGCCCAGCAACGGGTCGCTGACGGTCTGCAGCGACTGCTGGTACTCCACGACGCGCTGGCCCTGATGCGCGTGCCAGGCCGAATCACCGTGCACGTAGCGCGCGAGAACCGACCGGCGAGCCTGCTTGAGCTGCAGGAAGACCACGTCCTCGGCCGAGGATCCCTCCAGTAGGGCCACGTAGGCGCGCAGCCCGACGCTGCCCACCCCGACGACCTTGTGCGCGACGTCGACCAGCGTGTATCCACCGAGGACGCGCCGCCAATAC
The DNA here is from genome assembly GCF_001426545.1 of Mycobacterium sp. Root135. Classification (GTDB taxonomy): domain Bacteria; phylum Actinomycetota; class Actinomycetes; order Mycobacteriales; family Mycobacteriaceae; genus Mycobacterium. The sequence continues at coordinate 1,458,786 of NZ_LMEZ01000001.1, forward strand.
GACGGCAGCGTCTCCAGGTACCGGTCGAGCGCCTCGGCCAGCAGTTCGGCCTCCAGCGGTTCAGGCCGCGTGATGAGGGGCGGTTCCTCCACGATTCGGCGCTTGCCTTCGACCTGGTGGGTGAAGCGCGGCAGGGCGCGGTCCCCGGTGCGGTGGCGCGCCCGCTGCGCAGCCCTGGCAACCTGCGCCTGGAGAGGTCCCTCCGTCTGGGCCGCGAGCCGGTCGACGTCGAGCCGCTCGAACGACCGGGTGAACAGTGGCAGGTCGGCGAGCCGGCGCAGTTCCTGGCGATAGGACGCCACGCACGATTGGGCGGAGGCGCCGCAGTGTTCCTCGGAGGTGCCGTTGTGCCGACCGGCGACCCAGATGCTGGCCACCAATCGGCGCAGATCCCACTCCCACCCACCGGGGTGGGCTTCGTCGAAGTCGTTGAGGTCGATCACCAAGTCCCGCTCCGGGGAGGCGTAGAAGCCGAAGTTGCCGAGGTGAGAGTCGCCACAGACGACGGGCATGATGCCGGTCGACGGCAGCCGGGCCACGTCCTCCGCCATCACCACCGCCGTGCCGCGCAGGAACCCGTACGGCGACTCGACCATGCGGCCAACCCGTACCGGAATCAGGCGGTCGACCCTGCCGCGGTGGCTGGCGTTGATCAGGTCGACGGGGTCGGGTCGGTTCGGCGGCACCGACCAGTCGGCCAACGAACTGCGCGGCACGGACTTTCGCAGACTCTTGCCGAGGGCGTAGCGCTCGGCTCTGGTCACCGACTGCTGGCGCAGTGATCGATACATGGCACCGTCGGCTTGCGCCAGGACGGTGTGCCCACTGGTCGTTCCCACGCCGTCCATTGGTAGGAATCGTACGACCGCTGGGCACCGGAGGTGGCGAGATGCCCCGTAGGCTCGGGCACGGCTATGGACGACTCAGTGGATCACCAGGTAGTCACGCTTCCCCGTGGACGTTTTCGGGTTCTCCGCGACGGCAGGACGATTCGCGCCCGCGGACTGCGGTACGCCACGGCGCACCGCTTCGAGCCGTGCGTTCCGGTGCCGGTGTCCGACGGGGTCGTCGAGGCGACGACGGCAGGACCGGCCTGCCCGCAGCTGCCGTCGCGGCTCGTGTTCGTCGTCGGACCGCCGGCACCCGTGCTGGCACAGGACGAGGACTGTCTGGTGCTGGACGTCGTCGCACCGCTGCCCGACGGCACCGCCAAGCCGGTGATGGTGTTCTTCCACGGCGGCGCCTACGTCACGGGCAGCGGCCAGGAGTCCATCTACGACATGACGGCCATGGCCGACGAGGGCGACGTCGTCACCGTCACGGTGAACTATCGGCTCGGCATCTTCGGCTACCTCGCGATCGACGGCGTGGCACCGGCGAACCTGGGCCTGCTCGACCAGATCGCCGCACTGCGGTGGGTCAGGGAGAACATCGGCGGCTTCGGTGGCGATCCGGAGAACGTGACCATCGTGGGCCAATCCGCCGGAGCCGACTCGGTCTCATGGCTTATGGTCGCCGACGGCGTCGAGGACCTGTTCCGTCGGGCCATCCTGCAGAGCGCGCCGCTGGGCGTGCAGCGCGGCCGGGCGGCGATGAGCAGCGCCATGGGCGAGGCCGGACGCGGCGCGCTCGGGCCCCGGCCGGACACTCTTGCCACTCAGGATCTGCTGGTCGCCCAGGGCACCGTCGCCGCGGCAGCCGCCGCCTTCGGGACGAGTGCGCAGATGCCGTTCGGACCGCAGTCGGGACATCACCCACTGCCGTCCGAAGACGAGGTGGACGCGCGGCGCCGCGAGGTGGCCGGGCGCATCCCCGTGATGATCGGCACGACGACCGACGACGCCCGACCCTTCGTGATGCTCAACCCACGGATTGACGCACCGCTGGTCGGCTCGACGGCGCAGCGAGCGCTCGGAGCCACTGCCACCGCTCGTCTATTCGCCGGTCCGGCTGCGGCTTTCGCCAAACAGCACCGGCTCGACGGCGGTCGCGCCACGACCTACGTGTTCGATTGGCACCCAAAGGGCAGCCCCCTCGGAGCGTGCCATTGCATCGAACTTCCCTTTCTGATGGGCACATTCGACGCCTGGTCCCGCGCTCCCATGCTCGGCGCCGATCCCCGGCGGGCACTCGGCGAGCTAGGGCCGCGGATGCGCCGGCTCTGGTGCGATTTCGCCAAGGGCAGGCGTGACGACGTCGACGAGGACCTACGGCTTCCTGGCGACCTCGCCTGCAACTAAGCCAGGACACGCGGACGTCACGCCGATGGGCTCATCTCGTGGGGGTGAGTTTCGTCGAGAAGTCCAGTGCGCGACTGGGATCGGGGACGTCGTAGGTGATGTTGGTGACGGTGATGACGGAGTTGCCCACCGTGACCGTCATACTGCCGACGTAGCGCAGCAGCGGTGCCCGGGTCAGCACTTGCACCGAGGTGTTCGCAGGGACGTCGTATGTGGGGGTGGTCCCGGTATAGGTGTTGGTTGTCGAAAGTGGTTGGCCTGTTGGGGTCTTGATGGTGGCGACGGAGTTCGCCAACGCCAGACCGGTTCTCACCCCGAGTCCGTCCGATGCGTGGGAGACGGCAGTGTGGACGACGTCGAAGGAGCGAGGCGTGTTCTGCTGGCCCCCGTTGACGTACTGGGCGGGCGTGCCGTCGCGGGTGAGGGCTGGTTGCCACTGCGACCACTCGGAGGTCGGGTTGCCGACCGGGGTGAACGCGCAGGTCGCCCGCGAATCCTTGGCGCACGCGCCGAGGATCGACGCCGCGTCGGGATCACCGGCGTCGAGGGTCTTCGTGGTGTTCGGCGCGTCGAGGACCCGGGCTGTCGTCCTGTCAGAGAAATCCACTAGATCAAACAAGCCTTTTTCTACGGCTTGCCAGGCGGTCCGGTCGTAGGGGTCGATTGGCTCATATGTGCCCGTGCCGCCGGAGTGCGTGATCCAAACGTGGTGGGCGATGTAGCCGAAAAAGTTTCGAGCAGGCATGTGGATCGTCCAGGTTTCCTGGGTGGGGCTGGTCAGGACGACCCTGACGCTCTTAGCGAAGAAGTTCCCCGGTATTTCCAGGTGCAGGTGGGCTCCGGGGGCCAGGACGGTGCCTTCGGCGGGGCCACCACCATTGGGGCGACCGTCACCCTCGTAGGTGAGGACCACGTTCTGGGACGTGTCGTTGAACAGGTCGAATCCCTTGGTGACCGTGGACCATTCCTGCGCGGCGGCGGTCGGCGTCGCGGCGGTGGCCGAGGCGAGGGCTGCGGTGTCGACGACGATCGTGTGGGGTGCGCCGACGTCGACCGGGTCGATGGCGCCCTGGAGGTAACCCGCGGTGTAAAGGCTCCCGTCGCCGCCCAGCGCCAAACCCGTTGTGCCACCGGCGACGGCCAACTCGTCGTCGGCGAACACGCCGGTGGCGATGTCGAGCACCGAGACCGTCGACTTCTCCATGTCCGCGACGTAGGCGCGGGTTCCGGTGGCGTCGATGACCACCGCCACCGGCGAATCCCCTGCCGCGATCGGCGAACCGATCACCGTCAGGGTGTCCAGGTCGATGATCGAGACGGTGCCGTCATCGGGGGTCATCGTCGAGCCGGCGTTGGTGACCACCGCGCGGTTGCCTGCCGCGGCGATCCCGGTGGGAGCGTCCCCAACGGCGATCGTCGCGGTCACGGTATTGGTGGTCAGATCCAGCACGCTCACGGTGTCGTCGTATTCGTTGGTGATCAACGCCCGGTTTCCGCTGATTGCGACACCGTAGGGTCCGTCGCCGACCACCACACGGGTGACGCCGTAAGTGCCCGTGTCGATCACCGACACCGAGTCTTCGTTGCCGTTGGCCACCACGACGCGGGTCCCCGTGGCGTTGACCGCAATGCCGGTGGCGCCGCTGCCGACGTACACGTACGGGCGCACGACGGCGTTGGTCGCGGTGTCGAAGACCGTGACGGTGCCGTCGGCGGAGTTGACCACGTAGGCGCGGCCGTCGTCGGCGACCGCGATGCCCGCGGGGCCGCCGCCCACCGCGATGGAGCCGATCACCGAGCGGGTCGCGATGTCGAGCACCGAGACGCGGCTGTTGGCCGTGTCGGTGACGTAGGCGCGCTTCCCGTCCCGGCTCACCGCCACCGCGAAAGGTGTTCCGTTGACGCCCAAGGCATCCCCCGCGCCAACCTGCACGCCCACCGAGACCGTCGTCACCCCGGCCTGACTCAACAGCCGCACACCTTGGTCCCTGACGGTGACGGTGAAGGTGTCGGTGCCGCCGTCGCGCGCCAACGCGGCATCAGGCGTGAAGGTGTAGGTGCCGTCACGGTGAACCACGACGCTGCCATGTGTGGGCCCCTGGGCCAGCGCATAGGTCAGCGGGTCGCCGTCCGGATCGGTGGCACCGACGACGCCGGTCACCCGGCCGCCGGCGTCTTCACCGATCTGCAGCGGCGAGGCCACCGGTGCCCGGTTGTAGAAGGCCCCCACCGCGGTCCGCCTGAACCACTCCACCATCAGCAGCAGCGGGGACGAGTCGGGCGTGACGGGAAGCGGATTGGCGAACGGCGCCAAGATCGCACCGACCACACCTCGGACGGTGTCGAGCACCATCTGGGGCAGCGACGGCACCTGTGGTGTCACCGCGGCCGGCGTCACGGCCGCGACACCGATCGCGGCGGCCGCCACCTGGACGGCCGACGACGACGCGGCGAGCTGACCCTCCGACGTCACACCCGCACGGAACGCGGCCGCGGTACGTGGCTGCGTGTCGGTGTTCGTCGACGCCGCGGGAGAACCCGTCAGCGCACGGGTCGACGTCGCGGGCGTCTGCGCTTCGCGTCGGGTTTCGTCGTGCAGGCCCCGGTTGGGGGTCGCCGCGACCACGGGTTCGGTGTGCACTGTCTCCGGAATGGGTGCCACGGGTGGGTCGACGACCTCGGTCCCCGGGGCCTTGGGGTCGACGGGCTGCACAACGGGTGTCGAGGGTGTGAGCACGGGATCGGGGGGTGACGGGGTCACCGCGACGACGGGGGCGGTGACCGGCGTCGACCCGGTGCTGACCGGGCGGTCATTCGGTGGATTCGGCGACTCCGACCGTGGAGCGGGAGCGTCGTCGTCGTCGGTGTCGGCCGCGGTCCTTGGGTGGGCGGTGGCAGGTTCGGAGACCGGTTTCGATTCCGCCCGCGGCGTTTTGGCCCTTCCTGCGGTGTCGGATCGAGTGGCCGTGCCGGACGCAGCGGACGTACCACCTGTGGGTCGTCCCCCCTGTCCGGCCGCCGACGTCGCACCGGCCCCCGAACCCGACGCGGTGTGCGAGGACGCATCCGACGACGCAGACGAGTTCACCGACGGGGCATCTCCGTCAGCCCAGGCGACGGGACTGGCAGACACGGCCGCCCCGATTCCCAACGCGACGGCCAACGCACCGACACGACCCACATACTGGGCGTAGTTCACCGACAGCTCCCCCGACGTCCACGACGATCACCAGGTCGGCTTCGCGGCCGACACCTCCCCGGATCCCCCCGGGACTAATTGACGATAGCGAAAGCTCTCGGCGGGCGCGCAGCAAACACCCAATCCGCATCGACTCCTTCCGGCGGGACGCCAGTGGTGTCGGCTCTCGTCCAGCTCCGACTGAAACTGTCGTGGGGCTGTGGAGCCTCAGGTGGCAGTCGTGCTTAGGTGCCGGGAATGGATGCCCGCCATCACGTCGAGCAGTGCGGCGACCTCACTGCATTCAGGGGTCCTGCGCGCGGCACTCAAGGTTCTTCTCAGACAGTCGATCTCGGACATCGTCGTCGACCTGAACCGTCCCCGACGGTGTCCCGCCAGGGACGTGAGCGCGTGCACTTGCCGCCCCACTCAATCCTCCTTGCGGCCACTTGGGATCCCTCTTGCCACCGGTTAGGTCGAGGACTAGGCCGGCGACGGCGTCAACACGCCGTCCCACTTCGACTCCTGGCTCGGCAACCGAAGCAACAACCGGGCACCGCCGAGTGGGCTGACGTCGAGTTCCGCTGAGCCACCGTGCAATTCGGCCTGCTGGGCGACGAGGGCCAGACCCAGTCCCGAGCCCGACCTCGAGGCGGTGGTGCCGCGGGCGAAGCGTTCGAACACCGCGGCGCGCTCGTCCTCGGGAACACCGGCGCCGTTGTCGTCGACGGCAATCTCGACTCCCGCCACCGAGCTCACCACGCTGAGGCGAATCTCCGTGGCGTCACCGTGTTTGACGGCGTTGGCGATCGCGTTGTCGATCACCAGACGAAGACCGGCGGGCAGCCCCACGATCAGCTTGGACGGCGACGGCGCGAGGGTGACGCGGAGGTCGGGATAGACGCGCTGGGCGTCGTGGGCCGCGCGGTCGAGCATCTCGGTGACGTCGAAGGAGACGAAGTCGTCGGCCGTGGTGAGCTCACCCTGGGCCAGGCGTTCCAGAGCCGTCAGCGTCGCCTCGATCCTGCCCTGCGTGCGCACCACGTCGCTGATGACTTCGTCGCGCTGTTCGGCGGCGAGGTCCAGGGTGGACAGCACCTCCAGGTTGGTGCGCATCGCCGTCAGCGGGGTCCGCAGCTCGTGGGACGCGACGGCGGCGAAGTCGCGCGCGGACTCCAGCGCGGCCTTGGTCCGCTGCTGCTCGGTGCCGATGCGGGCGAGCATGCCCTCCACCGCCTCGGCGATCTCGACGGCCTCGCGCACGCCGCGCACCTGAACCTCGTCGGGCATCGATTGGGCGTTGATGGCGCGGGCCTGCTGGGCAAGCAACCGGAACGGCACGATCATCAGCAACGAGATCACCCAGCCGACCAACACGGTTCCGGCGATCACGCCACTGCAGATCAGCAGGACTCTCAGGTGCAGTTCGTCGATCCGGTGCTGCGTCTCGGCCAGCGGCGCACCAAGCGCGATCGAGCCGACACCCGCCGCGAACGTGCGCACCCGGTACTGCACGCCGTCGATCTCGGTGGTGGCGTACCCGTCGGCGAGTTCGGGCAGGACGACGTCGTTCGGCACCGAGACGGTGATGCCGCCGATGCGAGCGGTGCGGACCACGTTGCCGTCGGGCTTGGGCTGACGAACGTCGGTGTTGGGCGTGCTGCTCAGCAGATTGCTGACGTCGCCGAGGCTGCTCACCGAGTCGAGCCGACGGTCGAGCTGGCTGTACTGGTCGTCGGTCACGCCCACCCACACCCAGGTGCCGAGCACGACGACCAGGATGATGACCGACAGGGCCGAGGTGACGACGATCGCGCGCAGCGACAGCACGCGAATCAGTGGCCCAAGCAGCCGGTAGACGCGGTCGTTGAGTTCCACTAGCGAAGCCGCACGACAAGCCCTGCGGTGACCTGCGGGGTTAGTCGGGCAGGCAGATCGTCGATCAACACGTGCACCAGGTTACTGACCCGGGTCCGTCGTGATCGTGATGGTGGTCCAGGCGCCGACGTGGATGCGGTCGCCGTCGGCGAGAGGAGTCTCCACGCCCTCACCCAGCAGATCCTCGCTCTCGTTGAGGCTGGTGCCGTTGGTGGAGCCGAGGTCGGTGATCGTCGGCCCGGTGTCACGGATCCGCAGCACCGCGTGCTGGGTGGACACGCCACGGTCGGCGGGCTGCAGCCCGAGGTCGACCTCCGGCGTCACGCCCTGGTCGCGGTTGTGCCGTCCGATCAACGCGGTGTCGTTCTGCAGGGCGATCCGGCGTTCGGGGAAGAACTGCGGGAAGTCGACGGTGTCGGGCCCACCGCGGGCCACCACGCGGTCGTAGAACGCCCGGTCGGCCGTCACGACCGCGGTCCAGCTCACCGCCCCCTGGACGGGCGTCGCAGGAGCGGGCAGCGCCGAGTCGTGGCCGCACGTCTCGCAGAACCGTCCGCTGACCGAGGCCCCGCACGCGGGGCAGGTCTTCGCCCCGGCTGCGGGCGCCGGCGCGGCAGGCGACCCGATCGGCGCCCCGCACACGTCGCAGTAGTCCTGGGCAGTCGAGGTATGTCCCTCTGCGCAGATCGCCATCAGGCGGGGTTCTCCTTCCGCACTCGGGCGGTCTTCGTCGACCGCGCGTCGAGCGCCATCTCGTCGGCCGCCGCCACCTCACGTTTGAGCCGGGCCGTTCCGGTCCGCTCGTCGACGTCGATGACCTTGCCGAGTTCGGCCACCTTGTCGTCGTTGCCCGACTCCACGGCCAACTCCATGGCGCGTTGCAGTTTGGCCGTCGCGGTCGCCACGTCGCCGTCACGACGCGCCGCCAGACCCTGCTGCACGGCGTCGGCCAACTCCGCCTGCCCGGTGTAGTGCGCCACCCGACGGTTGATCCTCGCCGACAACGCCACCTCGGCCGTCCACAACGCGTTGACGAGACCCTGCCCGAGGACCTGGTCGCCTGCGACGACGGTCATCCTGGCTGCCAGCTTCTCCTTGCCTGCCGCAGCGGGTTCGACGGCGACCTGGACGTGGTAGTCGCGATCCTCGGCTCCCCACGAGCCGAGCGGGTACTCCCCGATCTGCGCACTCACCTCCACCCGCCGGTGGGTCAGGTCCTCGACGGTCGGGGCGACCTGCTTGACGAATTCGACGGTGGCGCCCGCGGGCGTCCAGACCCGCAGGGTCAGGTCGGGTATCGACTTGCCCATCGACGTGCGCATCATCGCCGCGAAGTCCTCGGCGAGGTCGTCGGCGTCGGCGACGATGTCCACGGTGCCCATCAACGCCGAGGAGATGGAACGCAATTCGTCGACGCGCCATGCGGTTCCCACTCCACGGCAGTCGCAGGTGAACCGCCCGACGCTCAGCGCGATCTCCTGCTGTAGCTGCTCCGGCGTCTCGTGCTCGTCCTTGCCGTCGGTCAACAGGATCGCGTGGGTGAGCGCTCCCGGGTATTGGCCGACGATGTCGCGGACGTAGGCGAGCCAGGTGCCCATCGCGGTGCCGCCGTTGGGCCACAGACCGTCGACCACCCTGGCCGCCTCCGCCTTGGTCGCCGCGTTCGCCTGCGTCGGCACCCCGTCCAGCGGGTAGACCGGTGCGGCGCTTGCGGTTCCGGCGACGACGATGAAGTACGTCCCGTCGCTGAGTTCGTCGATTGCGGCCACGGTGGCGCGCTTGGCGCCGTCGAACTTGCCCGCGGGCTTGAGCATCGACGTCGAGCAGTCGACGATGATCGCCTCGACGCGTTCGGTGGGGGCGGCGTCGACCGCGGTGTCGCTGCCCACGGTGATGCTGACGATCGCGTCGACCGTTCCGGACCCCTCGGGCAGGTACGGGTTGTGGTCGACGTCTACGGAAAATCCCGGGACGCCCTCTTGCCCAGCTGAACTCATGTGTTTGCTCCGATCGGAATCACTGCGACGGTGATGTTGTCGTTGCCGCCGGCCTGAATGGCGAAGTCGGTGAGTGCGCGTGCCGCCGCCGCCGGGTCGACGCCCGAGCAGAATCGGGCGATGTCGGCGGCGTCGGGCAGGTAGTTCCACAATCCGTCCGAACACAGCAGCAGCGTTCCTGGGCCCGTGACGGTGAGGGTCTGCACGCTCGACTCCGCCCACGGCTGCGCCTCGGCGTCGGCGCCCAGCCATCGGGTGATGGTGTGCGCGCCCCGCTGCACCAGCTCCGAATCGGGTGCGGCGCCAGCCGTCATCAGTTCCTGGGACACCGAGTCGTCGAGCGTGAGCTGCCGCGCCGGTCCCGGCGATTCGGGCAGCCAATAGGCCCGGCTGTCCCCCACGTTGCCCACCGTGATCTCCACGGCACGTTCGCCCTTCGACACGACGGCCGCACCGGTGTAGGTACACGACGGGGCATTCTGCGGGTCGAGGCCCGTCGCGGCGTCGGCGGCCGCCCTGGTCGCGGCGGCGAGCCCCGCGACGACCGCCGCGCGGGTCGTGCCCGCGTCGGCCAACTCCGCCAGCATGCCCTCGACGCCCGCCTTGGACGCGGCAGCCGACGCCACCTGCGGCTCACCGGAGGTCGAGACGCCGTCACATACCACGACCGCGAACGCCTCCAGTCGGCCGGGAACGCCGGTGACCGTTCCCGCCGCCGCGGCGTCCTCGTTGCGCGAGTGGAGCAGGCCGCGGTCGGTGACGAGCGCCATCGCCCCCAGCTGCGCCTCGTCGCGGTCGGGTGCGGCGCGGCGGTGACCGCACGCGGTGCAGTAACCGTCGGAGAACGCGTCGTTGCCGCAGTCGGCGCACGCTCCCTCGAGCGGTACCGGTCGCGGGATGGCCACGCGGTCGAAGATCGGCTTGGGCACCTCGAAGAGTGGCCCGCCGCAACCCTCACAGAACCGGTCCGACGCCCCCACCGGTGCCGCACACGCGGAGCACGTCCCCGGCGCCCCAGTCATACCCGCGTCCTCGGTCTGATCGCGTTGGCCTTCTCCACCAACTCGATGCGCTCCCACATCCCCGACGACTCGCGGGCCAGATCGCGATAACAGCGCTCCATCCCGGCGCGCAACCCCGCCACGGTGAAGTCCGCGCCGAGCAGACGCGGGATCGTGGTGTGCTGGCCATCCTCCAGCCATCCGAGGGCCGCGCCGAGCACGCGCAGCCGGATCAGCGCCCGCTTGGCGGTGGATTCCAGGTTCAGGGCGCTGGCCCTCCGGTCGACGTCGACCAATGTCTGCTCGTCGAGATTCTTCGCGGTGCGTCCCTCGAGCACGATCTCGATCGCGGCAGCACCGGCATCGGTGAAATGTGAAGAGGCAGCGGGTATCTGATCGAGGGCCGCGACGGCGCCGGCCCGGTCACCGGCCAGCTCTCGCTGCCTGGCCAGACCAAAGGCGGCGCTGACGTAGCCGTGGTCGGTCCGCCACACCATCTCGTAGTACCGCTGGGCGTCCTCGCGGGCGCCGCGCAGCTCGGCGGTGGCGGCGAGCGCCAACTTGGGTGCCAGTTCGCCAGGCAGCGTGGCCAGGACGGTGTCGAAATCGGCTGCGGCCTTGTCGAATTCGCCTTCGAGAAGGGCGCACTGCGCGCTGTACCACAGCAGCCGCCAGTCCCCTGCGACGACCGGCTCGAGCTCGGCGAGACGGGCCCTGGCCTTGTCGGGGGCGCCCAGCTCCAACGACGCGCGCACCAGGCGCAGCGGAATCTCGACCGACGTGCTCTGACCCTGATTGGTGCCACCGCGGGCGAGGTCCAGGGCGTATTCGAGTTTTGCGGGCGGGGTTCCGCTGGTGGTCGCGAGCAGCGCGGCACCCGAATCGGTCGGGTCGACGACGGGGACGGGCAGCGCGGCGATGACCCTGGCCGGCTTCACCGGCACGTCCCGACCGGCGCCGTAGACCTCGCGCTGGGGGCTGAAGTAGGTCGACTGCCGCGGCTGCGCGATTCCCGTGTCCGTGGAGGCGATTTCGTGCAGGACGCCGGTGAGTTGGTCGGCCATTTCCTCCATCGAGGAGAACCGGCGCAGCGGGTCGACGTCGGTCGCCCGAAGGATGGCGCGGTACAGCGACTCGTACTTCGCAAGTACCGGCACGACGGCGGGACCCGGCAACTGGTCGACGAAGCGGCCGTGTTCCTGCGGCACGTCCATCACCAGGACGGCGAGGGTGCGCCCGACGGTGTAGACGTCGCTTGCGACGGTGGGGCCGGTTTGGGCGATCTCCGGCGCCTGATAGCCGGCGGTGCCGAAGATGGCGCTCTCCTCGTCGTCCATCGCGATGACGGCACCGAGGTCGATCAACTTCAGTTGCTCGTCGGTCTGCATCACGTTGTCCGGCTTGAAGTCACAGTAGGCCAGGCCCTGGGCGTGCAGGTAGGCGACGGCGGGGGCGATCTCGACGAGGTAGGCGACGGCCTGGTCTGGCGGCAGTGGGGCGTTGCGGGCCTTGCGGATCTGCTTGAGCGACGTGCCGCCGACGTACTCCATGACGATGTACCCGACGGGGGCCGTGGCCCCCACGTCAAGGTGTTCGACGAAGTTGTAGATCCGGACGATGTTCGGATGTTCGACCTCGGACAGCGTGAGGACCTCGGCGGCGGCAGCGGCCATCGCGTCGGCGTCGGTGGAGTTGATCAGGCCCTTGAGGACGACCCAGCGGTTGTGCACGTTGCGGTCGACGGCGAGGTAGATCCAGCCGAGACCACCGTGTGCGATGGCACCCTGCACTTCGTACTGACCACCGACGACGTCGCCGCGAGACAGCTTGGGTACGAACGAGTATCGGGTGCCGCACTGGGTGCAGAAGCCTTCGACCCGACCCGGATTACCGTCGGCGCTGCGGCCGACGGGCTTGCCGCAGTCGGTGTTGCCACAGAACCGGCTGCCCTCGGGCACCTTGGGGTCGGCCAGGATGGCTGCGGCCGGGTCTCCCTTCGGAATCCTCGGGATGGTGACCACGCCGGCGCCGAGGCGGCCCCGCGTGCTTGACGACCGAGACGATCCGGTCCGAGCCGTGCCCTTCGACCTGGCGGTGGGCCGACTCGCCGCAGTGGCCTTCGACTGCACGGGCGGTGGCGCGGGAGTGGATCCCGGTGCGGGCGGCGCGGTACCGCAGACGTCGCAGTACCCGTCGACCACGGTGCCGGTGCAGCCAGGTTCGGTGCAGGTCATCTCAGGCTCCCCTGTTTCTCGACGAGCAGCTCCTGGTAGGCCGCGACCGCCCTGGTCACCTCGCGCAGGTCGCACGGCTGCCTGTGCAGTAAACCGGAGGCGATTCGGCTGCACGCCAACAGGTCTCGATCCTCGCCGAGGTCGAGCCTGGCGGCCTTCGCCTGATAGGCGGTGAGCCGGCCCTTCAGTTCCATGCGGCGGTCCAACAGTCCCTGGGCCAGTTCCTCCTCCTCGGCGACGACTCGTAGCGCTGCCGCGATTCGCCCTCGAAGCGACCGCAGCGCGGCCGGGTCCTCTGAGGTGATCGCACCGAACTCCGCGCGCAGGGTCGGCTCCACGTCGGCGTGCACCGGGAGCGGACCAGAGATCACGTCGCGCTCGACCTTCGCGCGCACCTCCGCCAGCCGGTCGACCCCCTCTCGCAACGTGTCGAGTTGCGCTGCGGTCTCGCCGAGTGCCGTGGCCCAATTGGACCGCAGCGCAGCCAGTTCGGTGAGCTCGGACGATCTACGGTCGACCTCGGTGGCGATCACCCGGATGCGCGCCTCGACGTCCTCGGGGCGCAGCGACAGCGGGTCCGTCGCCGACACCGCCAACAGGTCGGCGACCCCCTTCGGGAAGGTCGCACCCGCCTCGTCAAGGCGCTGTTGCAACGGCGCCAGCCGGTCGACGATCAGCGCGTTGACGCCGTCGACGTCGTCGAGGAACTCCACGACCGCGGGGTATGCGTCGCGCAGGTGGGCTGCCATGTCGGCGAGTCCGACGCAGTCGACGGTCTCACCGGGTCCGGTGATCACGCGCTGCGCCAAGGGGATTCGCTCGCGGGAGACCTCCAGCGGGCGGTCCATCAGCCATCTGGTCAACTCGCGGCGCTCGTCATCGTCGAGCTTGGACCGTCGGGCCCGCAGGGCCTTGGCAGAGTCCAGAATCGACGTCATCCGTCCCACGTCCTGCCACAACCCGTCGAGGGACGTCTCCACCTCGGCCCACCGCCGGGCCGTCTCGCCGGCAGGCGGATAGCGCCGGACGTGCTGCAGGCCGGGGTGGTTGTCGAGCTCGAGCAGGGTCGCCGAGGCCGCGGTCACCTCATCGGTGCGCGCCCGGAGTTCGCGGTCGATCTCCTCGGTGGTCAGCATCGTCGTCAGTCCTGATACCGCGCGGTCGGCGGGCCAGGCGAGGGCGCGACCTGTTGCAGGTTGGCCTGATAGAGCCGCTCCCACGTGCCGTCCTCGCGCATCTGGTCCAGCGCACCGTTGACGAAGCGCACCAGGTCCTGGTTCTCCAGTTTGACGCCCACCCCATAGGGCTCGTCGCCGATGCTGGCGCCGACCAACTCCAGGTTCCTTCGGTCCTGCGCCAACAATCCGGAGAGCACGACGTCGTCGGTGCTGATCGCGTCGACCTGGCCCTGCTGCACCATCACGAGGCAGTCGGTCCACTGCCCGACGCCGTAGATCGTCGGCCGCGGGTCGAGGCCGAACAACGCGGCCAGGGACGTCGTCCCCTTCACCGCGCACACCCGTTTGCCGGAAAGGTCTGCGGCAGTTCGGATCCCGGAGTTCTTCGTCGCGAGGATCCGCTGCTTGGCGACGTAGTAGGGCGTGGAGAAGGCGACCTTCTTCTTGCGGTCGCAGGTGATCGAGTACGTGCGGACCACCAGGTCGACCTGGTCCTCCTGCAGCGCGGTCTCCCGTTGTGCCGCGGTGACCACCCGCAGGTCGACCCGATTGGGGTCGCCGAAGATGCTGCGAGCCAGTTCGCGAGCGAGGTCGACGTCGAAACCCTCGAGCTGACCGGTGGCCGGATTGCGGGAGCCGAACAGGTTGGTGGATTGGTCCACGCCGACGATGAGACGGCCGCGCGCAAGGATGTTCGCCATCGTCGAGCCCGGTGGCATCGCGCCAGGCGCGGGCTGCGGACCGGGGCGAAGGCTCGCCTCCCTGTCGCAGTCCGCGTTGCCTGCGGCCGGCGCGGTGTCGATTTCCTCGGCACCGCCCGGCATGGCGTTGACGGGCGTGACGGTGACCGCCTGCGGCGCCTCGGGAGATCCGCAGCCAGAGGTGAGCGCGAGCACGACGAGCGCCACGGCGATCCGCGCCTTCACAGGAACTCCTTGAGCCGCGGCCACAGCCCGACGACGGCGGCCGCCGCGGCGATCACCATCAGCACCAATGTGCCGGTGGGACTCCACGACAGGCGAGTTCCCGCGGCGGAGACGTCGTCGCGCAGCGTGGTGCGGGTCTGTTCGATGGCGTCGTTCAGGCTGGTCTCGATGCTCGCGAACAACGCGGCCGACGCGCTCGGATCGGGTCCGATCGCCTGGGCGAGCGCGCCGGGATAGTCACCGCCCTGGTAGAGCTCGACCTGCTTGCCGTGACTGGCGGTCCACGCGGCGACGCTGCCAGCCGCGTTTTCGTCCTCGAGCAAGGCGGTCAGCTGGCCGATGCGGTCGCCGAAGGACTTCTCCCCCGCGGTGATGTCACCCCGCGAGATCAACTGCAGCGTCTCCTCGGTTCTGGCCTTCTGGGCGATGACGCGGGCGTTCGCTAGCTGCTCGAATCGCGCCGTCCCCTGCGTTCGGCTTGCCTCGATGCTGTTGGCCACGAACACGTTGGCCACCACGACCCACGCCGCCACCAACACGACCGCGATCGTCGCGGCGATCAGACCCCTGTTGAACTGCCGGTTGGTGCGCCCGACCAGGATCAGCGAGCCGACGGCGATCAGCACCAACACGATCAGCAGCAGGACAAGCCCGACGACCGGCAGCGACGCCACCGCCTTCTGGTCCTCGTCGACCGCCGCAAGGGCTCCCGTGTACACCCGCTCGGCACTGGGAAGCATCGAGGTCTGCATCGACGAGGATGCCTCCCGGAAGTACGCGGCCCCGACCGCGAAGCCTTGCCGGTTGTTGGCCCGCGCCGACTCGACCTGACCGGTGTATGCGGCCAATTCAGCCGAAATCTGCGCCAACGCGGTACGTGTCTGCCCGTCACTGGCCCCCAGCGTCGCGTCGGTCAACGCCTCGGCGGCGTCGGCGAGGGCCTGCTGGTAGCGCGACCGCATCGGCGCCGTCTCGAGCCCGCCGGAAAGGTACTCGGTCGCCGCGGCGGCATCGGCGGCCGAAAGTGCGGCGTAGAGCTTTTGCGCGTTGTAGGCGAATGGCTCGGAATGGTCGAGAACGGCGTTGCCCTTCGCGATCCGGCTGTCGAGCTGGCCGCCGAGAACCACGCCGGCCACGACACACGATGCCGCGACGATCACGGCAATCAGACCGATCACGCCGGGGGTGGTGCGGGCGAAGCGCCGCAGCCATCCCTCGGACGTCTGGGCGTCCAGCATGGGCGCCGGTGTGTGCGTCGTGGTCATGTCGTTCACCCCCAGCCGCGATCGTAACCGCAGGCGGTCAGCGGCTCGGAGGTAGAACGATATTCGCCGTCGTCAACGCGAGCTATCCAAAGTGGGCCTTGAGGATCTGCGCGTGAACACCGACGGTCTTGTCGACCACCTGGCTCACGGAGAAGTTCGCCGCGGCCGACAGGTAGGCGTATGCGGTCGGACGATCCATGCCCCGGTCGTCTTGGAGGAAGTTCAACGCGTTGACGACGGCGCGTCGCATCGCGACGTTCAGGTCGTTGCCTTGGCCGTTGACCGCACCGTCGGGATCGGACAATCCGATCGGGATCCAGGCATCCGCGTTCTCGGCGAAGGGGTACCCGTAGGCGACCGACGGGGCATCGCCACTGCCCTTCTTGCAGACCGTCAACCGGAAGGTGCCGCGCAGGGCCCCCTCCATCGCCGTCAGCGCGACTTCTCCGTCGCCCATTGCCAGGTGGGGATCGCCGACGTAGAACAGCGCGCCGTCGGCGAACACGGGCAGATAGAACGTCGAGCCGGGACCGAGCAGACCGATGTCGATGTTTCCGCCACCGAGGGTGGGTGGGATCGAGTTGGCATTGGGCGACGTCAGGCCGGGAGCGCTGGCGTAGGCGACGCCCATCATCCCCATGAACGGCCGAAGCGGAAAGCGAACGGCGGCATTGCCGAACGGCATGACACCGTGGCCGTCCTCGACGGCGGTGAAGGTGGAGACGTTGCCGTACTCGGCCGGGTTCTTGGTCTTCCTCCCATCGGTGGCCGGGGGTGGCATGACCTCCTCGAGTGAGATGCCCGCCGGCGCCGCCCCGCCGGCGGTCGCTCCGAGCGCACCCTTGCCGTGGCGGCTCGACACCACGCCGTATGGGACTCTGGGGGTCGCTTCGAGGGTCTCGATCTTCAACACGTCGCCCGGTCGGGCGCCCTCGACGAATATCGGGCCGGTGACGACGTGCGGGCCGTCGACGTCGAAGTTTCGGGGCGTGCGGTCGTATCCCGAGGCGATGTCCACCGCGTCACGAAGGACGTCGGCCTCCGCAACGCCGTGAGAACCGAAGTACTCGACGGGATTTCGGCCCTGGTCCTCGAGGATTCCCTCGTGCGACACCGTGTCGACGGTGACGGTCTGACCGGAGCGCATCTGCAGCACCGGCCGCGACTCGACGGTCGGCACGTAGCCCCACAGCACCTGGTCGACCTCTGAGCTCAGATAGTGGTCGCCGGGCCTGTCCCCGCTGCCCGGCTGAAGGATCGGACCGTTGCCCTGCGCCGCCGGGCTCGACGGTGTGCCACCGCTGCCACCCCCGCTCGCCGACGAGCACGCTGCCGCGGTGCCTGCGATGCCCACGCCGGCGAAGACTCCGGCCACCGCCTGCGCGAACCCCCTACGGCCGATGCCGCGGGCGATGGTCTCGGCGGCGTGTTCGGCCAGTGAATCGGTCATGTAGAGCTCCCAGCTCGTCGAAGGGCGAAGCGTTACCGGTACGGGTTCCCCGGGTGCGTTTCTGGGAAGTTGCTGGGAAGTAACGACTCGCGACGACCCTCGGTTGGGGGTTATCCGACGCCGCGCGTGGGAACCAAGGAGCATGAGCACAGCGACACGAGAGGTCGAGCCGGGCTCGCTTCGTCAGGCCATCGTCGGAGCGGGCATCGGCAACACCGTCGAGTGGTACGACTTTGCGATCTACGGCTTTCTGGCCACCTACATCGCCGAGAAGTTCTTTCCGTCCGTCGACGGCACCGCCGCACTGCTCAGCACGTTCGCGGTGTTCGCGGTGGCCTTCTTCATGCGCCCCCTCGGCGGCTTCTTCTTCGGCCCGCTCGGCGACCGGATCGGTCGCAAGCGGGTGCTGGCGATCGTGGTGGTCCTGATGTCGTTGTCCACCTTGGGCATCGGTCTGATACCGAGTTTCGACACGATCGGGGTTGCGGCGCCGGTGCTGCTGGTGCTGCTGCGTTGCGTGCAAGGGTTCTCCGCTGGCGGCGAATACGGCAGTGGGGCATGCTTTCTCGCCGAATTCGCCCCGACGCGGCACCGCGGGCTCGTCGTCGCCTTCCTGGTGTGGTCGGTGGTGGTCGGCTTCCTGCTGGGATCGGTGACCGTCACCGCGCTGGAGGCGATCCTGTCCGAGGATGCGATGAACGCCTACGGGTGGCGCATTCCGTTCCTCATCGCCGGCGTCCTCGGCGTCGTCGGGTTGTACATCCGGCTGCGCCTGCGGGACACCCCCGAATTCGAACGGCTGCAGGACTCGGGCGACGTTGCCGAATCCCCACTGCGGGAGGCAGTGCGGACGGCGTGGCGGCCCATCTTGCAGATCATCGGCCTGGTCGTCGTCCACAACGTCGGCTTCTACGTGGTGTTCACGTATCTGCCCACCTACTTCACGAAGACCCTCGGGTTCACCAAGACCGACGCCTTCGTCTCGATCACCGTGGCCAGCGTCGCGGCGCTGCTGCTGATCCTGCCGCTGGCGGCATTGTCGGACCGGATCGGCCGCAAACCGTTGTTGATCGCAGGCGCCGTCGGATTCGCGGTGTTCGCCTACCCGCTGTTCATCCTGCTCAACGCCGGCTCCCTGGGGGCGGCCATCGCCGCCCACGCGGGATTGGCCGCCTTGGAGGCGGTGTTCGTGTCGGCGTCGCTGGCCGCGGGCGCCGAGTTGTTCGCCACCCGGGTGCGGTCCACCGGCTACTCGATCGGCTACAACGTCTCGGTCGCCCTGTTCGGCGGCACCGCACCGTATGTGGCGACCTGGCTGACCGACCGGACCGGCAACGCCGTCGCACCGGCCTACTACGTGATCGTGGCAGCGGTGGTGACCCTCGCGACGGTGCTCACCATGCGGGAGACGGCGAACCGGCCGCTAGCAAGCGGGGTCGAGGGCCCAGGAGCCCCGGTACAGCACCCCGACCACCCGAAGATCTGAGTCAAGGACCGCCACATCGGCTTTCGCGCCGGGGACCAGCCCGTCGACTGAAAGGCCAAGCGCCCTGGCCGGATTGAGCGAGGACTGCCGCACGGCCAGCTCAAGCGCCTCGTCTCGCGGTAACCCGCAGTGCTGGACGGCAAATCGGAACACCCGGTCCATCGTCGCCGTGCTTCCGGCGATGGTGTCCGTGCCCGCCACCGACGCGACGCGAGAGACGACGTCAACGGCCAGCGGCCCAAGGTGGTAGCGGCCGTCGGCCATTCCGGTCGCCGCCATCGCGTCGCTCACCAGCGACACCCGGTCGGGTCCGACGCTGCGGGTGACGTGGCGGTAGATCGCGGGGGCGACGTGGACGCCGTCGGTGATCAGCTCGACGGTCACACGCGGATCTTCGAGGAGCGCGACGACGGGCCCCGGCTCGCGGCGGTCGACGGGACGCATCGCGTTGAACAAGTGGGTGCCGACGGTCGCCCCGGCGGCGATCGCGGCCCGTGTCTGCTCGTAGGTCGCCTCGGTGTGACCGACCGCGGCCACCACCCCCGCCGCGACGAGCTGACCGATGGCCGCCAGCGCACCGTCGCGCTCGGGGGCGATGGTGACCATCCGGACGGCTCCTCCGCCCGCCGCCAGCACGCGGTCGATCTCGTCGGGATCCGGGTCGCGCATCAACGACGGCTGGTGGGCGCCGCACCGCTTGGTCGACAACCATGGGCCTTCGAGGTGGATGCCGTCGATCACGCCGGACCGGACGTCGCCGGCCAATTCCGTTACCTGCCTGAGCAATTCGTCGGATCCGGCGGTGACCAGAGACGCGACGACGGCGGTGGTGCCGTGCCGGCGATGCACCCCGACGGCGGTCGCGGTCTCCTCAGGGGTGGCCGAGGTGAAGTTGGCTCCCCCGCCACCGTGCAGGTGGGTGTCGACGAAGCCGGGAACCACCGTGGCCGCGCCAAGGTCGTAGTCGGCGGCTCGCGGCGCCGGACCACCGCCGACGGCCAGGACCACTCCTTCGGAGACGTCAATCCAGCCGGGCCGCAACAGCTCTCGGCCGGTGAGCAGGGTGTCGGCGGTGATCAGCACTCAGATGCCCTGCCATCCGGGCTTCGAGCGGTACGTCTCGCGGTAGTAGTCGACCAATTGGAGCCGGCGCGCGGCGGCGTCGTCGAGAAGCACCGTGACGTGCGGGTGGTGCTGCAGGATGGTCGCCGGCCACATGGCGCTGACCGCACCCTCGACCAGATGGTGGACCGCCTCGGCCTTGCTGCGACCCGTCGCCACCAGGATCAGGTGCCGGGCCTCCATGATGGTCCCGAGCCCTTGGGTCAGGCAGTGCGTCGGCACCGATTCGACGTCGTCACCGAAGAACCGCGCGTTGTCGACGCGGGTCTGCCGGGTCAGCGTCTTGATACGGGTGCGGGACGCCAACGACGATCCCGGCTCGTTGAAGGCGATGTGCCCGTCAGTGCCGATTCCGAGGATCTGCAGGTCGACCCCGCCGGCAGCCGCGATCGCGGCCTCGTACGCCGCGCAGGCGGCCGGGATGTCGTCCGCCCCGCCGTCGGGACTCGACACGGCACCGGGCGCGAAGTCGACGCGGGAGGTGAACACCTGGTCGATGACGTTGCGGTACCGCTCGGGGTGGTCGGCGGGCAGGCCGACGTACTCGTCGAGGGTGAACCCGCGAGCGCGGGCGAACGACAGGAGCCCGCCGTCGCAGCGCACCGCCAGTTCGTCGTAGATCGCCAGTGGCGACGATCCGGTGGCCAGCCCGAGGACGGCCTCGGGCTTCCTCGTCAGCAGGGCACCGATCGCGTCGGCGGCGATGCCACCGATCTCCGTGGCGTCGCGGCAGATGACGACTTCCATTTACTTGTTGGCGGTGAAAAGGTGTGCGCCGGCCAGGATGTCGGCGCCTTCCAGGACGGCTTCCGCGGCGACGACGTTGTCCGCTTCGCGTTCGTCCATGATCACGACGGGGACGATCGGGTTGAGTCCCTTGGCCACGATCGCCGGGACGTCGTAGGTGATGACGAGTTGACCGGCGGTGACGACGTCGCCCTCGGTGGCGTGCGCCGTGAAGCCCTCGCCCTTGAGAGCGACGGTGTCCAGGCCGAGGTGCACCAGGACGCCCACGTTGTCCGGCGTCAGGACGACGAAGGCGTGCGGGAGCAACTTCAGCAGCTTGCCGCCGACCGGTGCGATCGCCTCGGTGACCTCGTGCGGTGGCTCGACGGCGGCGCCGTATCCGACCATGCCCTGGGAGAAGACCGGGTCGGGAACATCCTGCAGGGATACCGCGCGCCCGGCGACCGGTGCGAGGACGTGTGTGGTGCTCATCTGCTCAACAATACGAGTACCGGCGCAACCGGGTCTCGTGTTCATGCGTTCTCGTCTAGGCTTCCCCGCAGCTTTGGCGGTGGCCGGCATGGCCGGCAGAGGAGGGTGACCTGACATGAGCGGTACGACGAAATCCCAAGGATCACAAACGAAGTCGGGTATGCGAATCCCCGGCTTCGCGCAACTGCAGCGACTCGGCAAGAGTTTGATGCTTCCCATCGCGGTGTTGCCCGCGGCGGGCATCCTGCTCCGTCTCGGCCAGGACGACCTGCTTGGCAGCATCAAGGCTCCGGTCATCGGACCGTTCTTCCAGGCGATGACCGCGGCGGGCGACGCGATCTTCAGCAACCTGCCGCTGCTGTTCGCAGTCGGCGTCGCGATCGGGTTCGCCAAGAAGGCCGACGGGTCGACGGCGCTGGCCGCCGTCGTCGGGTACCTGGTCGTGCAGGCGGTGTTCAAGACGATGTCGCCGATCGTGCTGGCGGGTGAGGTCGACAAGGCGGGCGAGCAAGCACAGATCAACTACAGCGTGTTTGCCGGAATCCTGGTCGGCCTGCTCACCGCGTATCTGTTCGACAAGTACCACACCATCCAATTGCCTTCGTATCTCGGCTTCTTCGGGGGTCGGCGCTTCGTCCCGATCGTGGTGTCCCTGGCCTGCCTGTTCCTCGCCTTCGCGATGAGCTACTGCTACCCGCTGTTCGACGCGGGCCTGACCGGTCTTGGCAAGTTCATCGGCGGCTCGGGAGCCATCGGCGCATTCATCTACGGATTCGCCAACCGCATGCTGATTCCCCTTGGCTTGCACCACATCGTCAACTCGTTCGTCTGGTTCATCTACGGCGACTACCAGACCCCGGACGGAAAGGTCGTCACCGGCGAGCTGACTCGCTTCGCGGCAGGCGACCCGTCGGCGGGGCTCCTCACGTCGGGCTTCTACCCCATCCTGATGTTCGGCCTGCCCGCGGCGGCACTTGCCATGATCCACGTCGCAAACAAGAAGCAACGCAAGGTCGCGGTCGGCATCCTGTCGGCAGCCGCGTTGACCGCGTTCCTGACCGGCGTCACCGAACCGCTCGAGTTCGCGTTCATGTTCGTGGCGTTCCCGCTGTACGTCGTGCACGCCGTCCTCACCGGGCTGTCCCTGGCGATCGCCTACCTACTCGACATCCATCTGGGCTTCTCGTTCTCCGCGGGGTTGATCGACCTGCTGCTCTACGGCACGGCTCCCGCGGCGAAGAACATTCCGCTGCTCATCGGCATGGGTGTGGTGTTCTTCGTCCTCTACTACGTGCTGTTCCGGTTCGCGATCACGAAGTGGAACATGCGGACTCCCGGTCGCGAGCCGGAGCTCGAGTTCGAGGCGGAGGAGCGCGCCAACCTCGGGGAGGGTGACACTTCCGCGACGACCGTGACGGCGGGCGGGTCGGTTGCCACGACCGAGAGCACGGCCGAGAAGCTCATCACGGCGTTCGGCGGCCGGGAAAACCTGGTCAACGTCGACGCCTGCATCACGCGGCTGCGGATGGAGGTGGCCGATCCGTCGAAGGTGGACCAGGCGCAGTTGAAGGCTCTCGGCGCCGCCGGTGTCATCGAGGTCGGCAACAACGTCCAGGCCGTGTTCGGCACGCAGGCCGAGGCGCTGAAGAACGACATCAAGGACGTGCTCTAGCGCTAGTCCTTGGGCAGGACGAGCGCGGCGATGGCGGCTGCGGCGATCGCCAGCGCCAGGATCGTGGCGGCGACGGCGGTCCAGCCGTACCGGTCGAACGCCACTCCGCCGAACCAGCCGATGACGCTGGAGCCGCCGTAGTAGAAGAGGTTGTAGAGGGAGGACGCCTGCGCCTTGCCGACGGGTGCCGACTGCCCGGTCCACCCCGAGGCGATGGAATGCGCCCCGAAGAACCCGGCCGTCGCGACCACCAGACCGACGAGGACCGCGATCACGTTGTCGCTCAGGGTGATTGCGACGCCGGTGACCATGATCGCGACGGAGACCAGCAGGACGCGTTTGCGGCCGAAGCGGGTGGCCTCGGCCCCGGCGCGAGACGACGCCCAGGTGCCGGCCAGGTAGGCCAGGAACACCAGGCTGACCAGGAACGACGGCAGGAAGAACGGCGCACCGGTCAGCCGGAACCCCAGGAAGTTGTAGAGCGCGACGAAGCCGCCCATCAGCAGGAATCCCTGGGCGAACAGGGCGAGCTGACGGGGTGAGCGCAGGTTGGCCGCCAACCGGTGGACGAGCGTCCCCTCGGGTCCCGTTCCTCGACGGGGAACGAAGCCGCGTGGTGCGGGCGCGAGCTTGACGAATGCCAGTGCGGCGCAACCGCACAGCGCCGCGACGGTGAACACTCCCCCACGCCAGCCGGCGAATTCCGCCACGGGACTGGCCACCAGTCGTCCGAGAAGACCGCCGATGGTGGTGCCTGCGACGAAGGTTCCGGCGGCCCGCGCTGCGTGCGCCGGGTCGATCTCCTCGGTGAGATACGCGACCGCGATGGCGGGCACCCCGCCGACGAACAGTCCCTCGACGAAGCGCCCGGCGAGCAACGCCTCGTAGGTCGGCGCGAAGGGAACCAGGAGCCCGACGGTGGTGGCGACGCTGACGGAGATCGTCATCGCCTTGACCCGCCCGATGCGGTCGGCAAGCGTCGACCAGGGAATGACGCCGAGCGCCAATCCCACGGTCGACGCCGAGATCGTCAGCGCGACGTCGGCGGCACCGATGTGCAGCCCGCCCGCGATGAGCGGCAGCACCGCCTGCGGCGAGTAGAGCTGTGCGAACGTCGCCACCCCGGCGAAGAAGAGCGCGGCCAACAGTCGCCCGTACTCGGCCGAGCCGCGGCTATGTCCCGCCCATCGCGGCGCGGCGCATTGTTCGATAGACACTCGAACTACCGTAGGAACGCCCGTGCCATGTGTCCAATGCATGTAATTGGTCAACTCCATACGTCGAACACATCATCGCTCGTCAGCGGGTCAAGGCTGCTCCCAGGCGACGAGGAAGTCCGAGAATCGACGGGCCGGCGGAGACAACGGGCGGTCGCGCTCCCACACCAGCCCCACCTCACGCTTGGCTCCCCCGTTGGTCAGCGCCACGTGGACGGTCTTGGTCGAACCCGCGTCGTCGCGAGGCACCGGCACCACGGCGACGCCGAACCCCGCGGCGACCAGCCCCTCCATCGTCGGAATCTCGGTGGCCTCGAACACGATGTCCGGGGTCAGCCCCTCTTCGGCGCAGAGTTCGTCGGTGACCTGACGCAGCCCGTACTGCTCGGCCAGGGCCACGAACGGCTCGCCGGCCGCCGCCGAGAGCCGCATTCTGGTTCGGGTGGCGAGCCGGTGCCCCGGCGGGACGGCTAGGCACAGTCGCTCCACGTAGAGCCGCCGCCAGGTGAAGTCGGAGGGGTCGGGGCGTGGGGCGGTGATCGCGAGGTCGGCTCGACCGGTGAGGACGCGGTCGGTGATCTCGTGCGCGGGTCCCTGGAACAGGTCGAAGCCAATTCCGGGCACGGCATCCCGAAACCGTCGAAGTTGTTCCGGCACATACCAGCTCGCGAGGGAATGCAGGAAGGCCAGCCGCACCCGACCGCTGTCCGGGTTGCGCAGTGCGGCAATGCGATCGCGCGCCGACTGCATTTCGGCGATGCTGCGCTGCGCGTGCTCGAGCATGATCTGCCCGTAGGCGTTGAGCCGCAGGCGCCGGTTGACGCGGTCGAACAGGGGTGTGCCGGCTTGGTCCTCGAATCGGGCCAGGGCACGGGACAGCGTCGGCTGACTAACCCTCAGCTCGGCGGCCGCCTCCGTGACGTGTTCGGTCTCGGCGAGAGTGACGAACCACTGCAGTTCCTCGAGGCGCACCGCCCGACGATAGCCTTACGGCGCCTCCACGGACTCCTCGAGATGGGCAATCGCACTGGCCCCGTCGGGTGCGACGTAGACCAGCTGGGCGGACGGGATCGGCAGGAATCCGTCGGCGTCCATCCTCGCGAGTTGCTGGGCGAGCCCGTCGTAGAAGCCCGCGGTGTTGAGCAGCACCACCGGCTTGGCGTGGAAGCCGTGCTTGCGCAGTTCCAGGATCTCGGTCGCCTCGTCGAGTGTCCCCAGCCCGCCGACCATCACGACGACGGCGTCACATCCGGCCAGCAGCAACGCCTTTCGTTCGGCGAGGTCGGCGGCGAACACCATCTCGTCGGCGTCGGCCCGCGCCTTGGCGCGCAGGAACTCGACGGACACGCCGACAAGCCGGCCGCCGGTGGCGTGCACGCCGTCGGCGACGACCTTCATCAGCCCGGTGTCGGAGCCACCCCAGACCAGGGTGTGACCGCCCGCCCCGATCAGCTCGCCGAATTCCCGGGCCGGGGTGGTGTACCGCTCGTCGAGGTCGGCGGCGGAGAGGAAGACGCAGATCTTCACGGGCCCAGTATGCCGGGCATACACCAACTTCACAGCTGAATATTGTCTACCATACCTAGACTGAGCACGACGAACGAGAGGTGGCCGACATGACCGGAGTGGAGATCCCCTTCACCGGAGTGAGATTGCGCTTCGACAGCACGAGGAACTTCGCCTCGCTGGTCGACGCACTGCTGGCCGACGTGGGCCGCCAACCCGTGCCGATCGAGGCCATTGCGCAGCGCCACGACGACTGGGCGTCCTACGAACGAGAAGTCCAAGAGTTCGTCGGACCCCACGGCTTCATGCTCTTCGCGTCCTTCGACCACGGTGGGTGGATCACGAAGGCCGGAATCGACCGCCACGTTTTGCGCGTGATCATCGGGAATCCGCTGATCGCCATCACGATGATTCGACACGACGTCACGGCTGGTCTGTTCGCCCCGGTCGAACTGCTGCTCACCGAGGAAGAAGGCGACCGCAGCGCCCTGACCTACGTCCGCCCGTCCTCGTTGATGGTGATCGAACCCAATCCGCCGCTGCTCGAGGCCGCCGTCGCACTCGACACGAAGCTCGCGGCCCTGGCCGCGTCGATCACGGAGTCCTAAACCGACCTACCTGCCGTGGGCGGCGAAGAACTGCGCGCTGGCCAGCGACGCGTTGGTCGCCGTGGTGGTCGGCCCCGCGCCGGGCAGGGCGAAGTTGCCGGTGGGCCAGGTGTGCCCGCCGCCGTTGATCTGCAGCAGGACGACGGCGGTGCCGTCGGCACATCCGACCGCGCTGAACCGTCGCACCGACGTGCCGTCACCAACGCTGGGCAATTCGTCCTCGACCGGGGCGCTCGCGCAGCGGTCGACGTCACGGAAGCGCGCCGACAACGCAGGCGCGGCGAGGATGTCGCTGGGTCCGCCGCGGCCCACCATGCCACCGCCGGCGAACGGCACGACGGGATCGGCGGTGCCGTTGAAGGCCAGCACCGACACCGGGCGGGACGGATTGCAGGCAACGCCGGACCCCAGCGTGGCCGCCACCGGTGCCACCGCCGAAAAGACGTCGGCCCGGTCGCACGCGAGCCGGGTGGCCATGAAGCCGCCGGCCGACATTCCGGTGGCGAACACGCGCCCCGGCGGGATGCCGTAGTCACGGGCGAGCCGGTCGACCAGCGCCGTCAGGAATCCGACGTCGTCGACCCCCTGACGATCGGGGATCGAGGCACCGCGCCCGTCGGCCCAACTCTGGTCGACGCCGTCGGGGTACGCGACGACGAAGCCGAGCGCGTCGGCCGCCGCGCCGTAGTTGGTGCTCGCCGCCTGGCCCGCCCCGTCGCTGCCGGCGCCGTGCAGGTTGATCACCAGCCCGGCGGGCCGGTCGACACCGCTCGGGGCGTGCACCAGGTAGGTCCGCTGCAGCCCACCGAACGACATGTCACCCCGGACGTCGCCACCGGGGAACGCCGACGCGGTCCCGACGAATCCAAGGAGGGCGCAGCCGAGAACGGATGCGATGGCTGTCAGACGTACGAGGGCCGTCCTGGTCGATGCGAGCACCTGCACAGTGTCGATGGCAAAGTTGGACGACGGGTGAACTTGAGGGACCTGGCCGGAATTCGGCACCGCCTCGCGTTACCGCCAGCAACGACGTTGAAACGTCGACCGTGGCCGGGCGGCCCGAAACCCCACGTGAGGCCGGTGCCGTCGGGCAAGAATGGGCCGATGCGCTTCGGAAGCTTCATGGCCCCCTTCCACCCGGTCGGGCAAAACCCGACGCTCGCCATCGAGCGGGACCTCGACCTGATCGTGGCGATGGACCGACTGGGCTTCGCCGAGGCGTGGATTGGCGAACATCATTCCGCCGGGTTCGAGATCATCTCCTCCCCCGAAGTCTTCATCGGTGTCGCCGCCGAGCGAACCAAGCACATCAAACTCGGCACCGGCGTCAGCTCGTTGCCGTACCACCATCCCTTGATGCTGGCCGACCGGATGGTCCTGCTCGACCACCTGACCCGCGGCCGGGTGATGCTCGGATGCGGGCCGGGGCAGCTGACCTCCGATGCCCACATGCTCGGCATTCCCGCCGACGCGCAGCGCCCGCGAATGGAGCAGAGCCTCGACGCGATCATGCGACTGCTGCGCGGCGAAACGGTCACCATGCACACCGACGGCTTCACCCTGCAAGACGCACGCCTTCAGTTGAAGCCCTACAGCGAGCCATGTTTCGACGTTGCGGTGGCGGCGTCGTTCTCACCGACCGGACCGCGCGGCGCAGGCAAGCACGGCGTCGGCATGTTGTCGATCGCCGCGACGGCGCGCCAGGGCATGGATCTGCTTGCCCAACACTGGAAGACGTGGGAGGACGTCGCCCTCGAACATGGTCACGTCGCCGATCGGTCGAAGTGGCGCCTCGTCGGGCCGATGCACCTGGCTGAAACCCGCGAGCAGGCCGAGCGCGACGTCGAGCACGGCATCGTCGAGTTCTCCCAGTACTTCAAGCATCTGCTGCCCGCCGGCCCGGTGCAGGGCGACACCGTCGCCGAGATCCTCGCCAACAACCGGGAGTCCGGCTTCGCGGTGATCGGCACGCCCGAGGACGCGGTGGCCAAGATCTCCGAACTCGTCGAGGCGAGCGACGGCGGGTTCGGGGCGTTCCTGCTCTTCGACCACGACTGGGCGCCACCCGCGGCGAAGCTCAAGAGTTACGAACTCTTCGCCGAGTACGTGATGCCGCACTTCACCGGTCAACTCGCCGCCCCGGTCGCCTCCCGGGACTGGGTGCTGTCCAGCGGGACGGAGTTCATGGACCGCGCCGCGCACGCGATCGGCAAGGCGATCGAGGACCACGCCGCCGAACAATCCGCCAAGCAAGCCTGACCAGGTGGATCCACTGCTGCAGGAGATGCTCGACGAGCACCAGCTCACCCGGCTCGTCCACGCCTACTGCCGCGCCGTCGACCGCGGCGACCTCGACGCGCTGAGGGACCTCTATCGCCACGACGCCACCGACGCCCACGGCGCGTTCTCGACCGGGTCGGTCGACGACTTCATCGGCGGGCTCGCCGCCGCGCGTCCCCACCTCCGCGCCATGCAGCACCACGTCACCACCGTGAACTTCGCCGTAAGCGGGGACACGGCCGAGGGTGAGATCTACACGGTCGCGACCCACACGCTGATCGCCGGTGCCCGCGACGTCGACGTCACCGTCGGCGGCCGCTATCTCGACAAGTACCGCAAGCGCGACGGCACGTGGCGGATCTCCGAACGGGTCATCGTCACCGACTGGGCACGCGTCGACGATCCGTCACCGGTGGAGTTCGGTCACCCGATCACCAGGGACACCCCGCGCGGCAGCCCCGGCCCCAACGACCCGTCGCACCAATTCTTCTCGCTGCTTGGCTCTCGCTGAGCGGGGAACACCACCCCCATGAGAACCGTCGAATACGCGCCGGGGCGTTCGGTCGACCTATACGGCGACCCGTCAGACCCCACCGTCCTGCTGTGGCACGGCATGCAGACCGACTCACGGGCCGCGCTGCGGCCACTTGCCGAGGCGATCGCCAGCCACCGCCTCGCCGTCGTGGTCCCCGACTGGAACTCCCACGCCGACGACGGCGGCCGCTCCGACCTGCTCGGTTCGGCAGCGTTTGCGCGGGACAGCGCCACCAATGCCGACGATTTGGTGGTGGTCGGATGGTCGATGGGAGGTCTCGCCGCGGCCGGGTTGACGATCCAGTCCAATGCCGTAGGCATGCGCGTCGGCCACACCGTCTGCCTCGCCGGCGCCTTCGGTGCCACCGACCCGATCTCGGGCGGCTCCCTCCTCGACGGTCTCGACGGCGGACCGACCGGGTCCTTCACGCTGCTGCACGGCCTGCACGACGACGTCGTGCCCATCACCGTCTCGACGACGTTCGCGGCCAAGCTCGGCGAATTCGGTTGGCCCGCA
Source organism: Mycobacterium sp. Root135 (assembly GCF_001426545.1). Classification (GTDB taxonomy): domain Bacteria; phylum Actinomycetota; class Actinomycetes; order Mycobacteriales; family Mycobacteriaceae; genus Mycobacterium. The sequence continues at coordinate 1,488,293 of NZ_LMEZ01000001.1, forward strand.
GAGGTGGTGGAGCTCGACGCCGACCACGGATCGATCGCCGGTGCCCGCTACGACGCGACCCACGACCGCTACGAACCGTCCGACGATCCCTCGACGCTGGGCGTTGCCGCCGACGTCGCCGCGCGAATCGCCCTCGCGGCGGGACGCTGACCGGCTACGCCCTCGTCCCCGAGTGCCGGGTGGCCACCCGTGCCACCAGGTAGAGCACCGCACCCACCGCCAGCAGTATCGCGCCGAACAGCCACACCTTCGCGTCCTGCTGAGTGAGCAACAGGATGCACGACCCGACGCCGAGCACCGGTACCACCGTCCACACCCGAAAGTGGTCGTGCTCGACGGTGTCTCGCCGCAACACCAGCACCGCCACGTTGGTCGAGATGAAGACGAACAACAGCAGCAGCACCACGGTCTCGGCGAGCGTGGACAGGTCACCGGCGAGGGTCAGCAGCATCGCGACCACCGTCGTCGAGACGATCGCGACCCACGGCGTCCGTCGATTGGGCAGCACTCTGGCCAGCACGGCGGGAAGTAGCCCCTGCTCGGCCATCCCGTAGGACAGCCGGCTCGACATGATCATGGTGAGCAGCGCTCCGTTGGCGACGGCGACGAGGGCGATGGCGCTGAACACCCAATCGGGAATGCCGACATCCGAGGCGCCGACGACGGCCAGCAGCGGGCCCGAGGACTCGCCCAGTTCGTCGGGCGACAGGGCCGTCGCACTGGCGATCCCGACCAGTACGTAGACGACGCCCGCGGTGAGGAGCGCCCCGAAGAGTGCCGTCGGATAGACCTTTTGGGGGTTGCGGACCTCCTCGATGACGTTGGCCGACGTCTCGAATCCGACGAAGGAGTAATAGGCCACGATCGCTCCGCTCAGCACCGCCAGCGCGGGCGTGGCGCCGTCGGGGAACTCCGTCACGCGCCCGACGTCACCGCGGCCGCCGCCGACCATGACCGCCACCACGACGATCACGATCAGCAGACCGGACAGTTCGATGACCGTCATGACGACGTTGCTCTTGACGCTTTCGCTGATGCCCCTGGCGTTGAGCGCCGCGACCAACAGCAGGAACACCATGGCCGCAGGCACCGCGGGCACGTCGACGAACGTGCGCAGGTAGTCACCGGCGAAGGCCAGCGCCAGACCAGCGGCGCTGGTCACGCCGGCGGCGAGCATGCTGAAACCGACGAGGAACGACACCATCGGCCGGCGGAAGGCCCGCTCGGCGAACACCGCGGCGCCGCCGGCCTTCGGGTACTTGGTGACCAGTTCGGCATAGGACCCGGCCGTGAGCAGGGCCAGCAACAGCGCCACCAGCAGGGGCGCCCACAGCGCACCGCCAACGTCTTTGGAGAGCACCCCCATCAGGGCGTAGATGCCGGCACCGAGGACGTCGCCGAGTATGAACAGGAACAGCAGCGGCCCGGTGATGCCGCGCTTGAGCGGCCCGCCGTCCAGATCGTCGTCACCCGCCCGGGTCTCGGTCATCCGCTCAGTCATGTTCGGCGTGATACCCGCTCGCGCGCCGCGCAAGCATGTTCGCCCCTGCGGAAAGTCGGGTTACCGTGGGCGGGATGGCGACGAAGACCGCATCTGCCACACCCACCCTCTGGACCCCAGCCCGCGTGCTGGTGACCCGGTCGGCCTCCGAATTGCCGCACGGCGCGGCGATCATCGCGCGATGCGAGGCCGCGGGCGTGGCCGACGTCGACGTGCTCTCCGGCGACCGGCTGCCGTCGTTGCGCGCAGACGACGACCGCGCCACCTACGCACTGGCCAAGCGAACGCTCGCCGTCGTCGTGGCACCGCCGAGCAAGCGCCGGCTGCAACCGATTCCGCCGAGCGCCGACTGGCGGATCGACCTGGCCGAAGGCTGCCCGGGCCACTGTCAGTACTGCTATCTGGCCGGCTCGCTCTCGGGCCCGCCGATCACCCGGGTGTATGCGAACCTTCCCGAGATCCTCGCCGCGATGGACGACAAGGTCGGGCACGGAACCGTCACCTCGGCCTCGACGGAGCGCTCGGCGGAGGGCACTACGTTCGAAGCCTCCTGCTACACCGACCCTCTCGCGATCGAACACCTCACCGGGTCGCTGTCGACGACGATCGCCCATGTCGGAACCCACGACTGGCCGGGCCCGGTGGGGCTGCGGTTCACCACGAAGTACGACGACGTCGCACCCCTTCTCGCGCTGCCGCACGCCGGCCGCACGCGAGTTCGGATCTCGGTCAACGCCGAGGAGGTCGCCAACCGCTTCGAAGGCGGCACCGCGCGTCTGCCGCAACGCATTTCGGCGCTCCAGGAGCTGGCCCGCCATGGCTACCGGGTGGGCCTGACAATCGCTCCCATCATGCCGGTGCCCGACTGGCGCGAGGCCTACGGATCACTGCTGCGCGACGTCGCCGCCGCCGTGGCCGACGTCCCCGACCTCGACCTGACGGTGGAGTGCATCACGCACCGCTTCACCGAGACGAGCAAGGACGTGCTCCTGGGGTGGTACCCGCGCACCAAGTTGGAGATGGACGAGGAGGCCCGCACGCGCAAGTTCGGCAAGTACGGCTCCGCGAAGTACGTCTATCCGAAGGACACCATGGCAGAGCTGCGGTCGTGGTTCGGGTCCGCGCTTGCCGAAACGCTGCCGATGGCCCGAATCCTGTACTGGACGTAGGACGTCCAGGCCATCATTCAGCCGATTCGTCCGACCGCTTCACGACGTCCGGGGCCACCTCGCGGGTGGCCATGCCGCCGGTGCGACCATGGTCGGCAGGTCCCGGCGGCGGCTCTGCCGCGTCGGTGTGGTCGTCGTTCTTCTCGTGCTTCTCGGCCATGAGAACCAGATGCCCCTGCCGACCGAACTTCAACCGCGCCTAGAAGGGGCTGCTGTTGGACTGCCACTTCGCGGAGTCCGGCCGAGGGCCGAAGCGCGCGGCGTAGTCCTCGTGGAGACGGGAGTCCTTGCGGCGCCTGAGCGCGTCGACCAACGTCGGGTCCAGGTCGTGCTGCACGAGGCGGTGGCGGCGCCACACCTTGTTCAGCGCCAGTGACATCAGGATGGCCCAGATGTAGATCGGCGCCGTCATCTCCAGGTGCACGTAGAGCGACGCGGGCAGCAGCCACAGCGGGGCGAGCACGAGCAGCGGCGGGATCGCCATCCGCAGGACGTGCCTGCGAACTGCGCCCTCGCCCGCGAGGTCCTCGGCCACCCAGTTGCGCATGGACGGTGGTAGGCGCCGCCCGTAGGAATAGGCGACGTACTGCAACGGCGTCGGTCGGGCGTCGTTCATGGTGGCTCCCATCTTTCGGTTCAGGCGTCGAGCGCGCCGGCCGCCAACGCGGCCACGTTGATTCGCGTCAGGACGCGGTGAAGTTCTTCTAATTCGGGCAGCTCCACCCCGAGTCGAGCGACGACCGCGGGCGGGATCTCCAGCGCCCTCGCCCGCAGTGCGGCGCCGGCCGAGGTCAGCTCGACGTCGGTCGCGCGCTCGTCGACCGCGCTCTTCTTGCGGGTGACCAGGCCGATGGCCTCGAGGCGCTTGAGCATCGGCGACAGCGTGGCCGAGTCCAACTGCAGCGCCGCGGCGATCCGCTTCACCGACAGGGCGGGCGCCTCCCCCGACGCCGCCTTCTGGTGATCCCAGAGCGCCAGCATCACCAGGTACTGCGGGTGGGTCAGACCGAGCGGCTCCAGAAGCGGTCGGTAGACGGCCAGGACGGCGCGGTTGGTGACGGCCAGTGCGAAGCAGACCTGGCGTTCGAGCGCCAGCGGGTCGACGTCCACCGTGGCCGGAGAGTTCATATTTGAATCGTACACAAATAGTTAGGGCACTAACAATGTGTCGTCAAGCACTCCGCCGCTGCACGTATGCCGCCTGACCGTGATCGAGATGAGCGAGCGCAACGCGCAGGCGCTGCCTGCCGCGCGACACCCGGGACATCACGGTGCCGATCGGGATGTTCATCATCGCCGCGGTCTCGGCGTACGTGTACCCCTCGACCCCGGCGTAATACATGACCGTGCGAGTACCGTCCGGCAACGCCGCAAGTGCACGTCGAATGTCGTTGTCCGACAGCATCTCCAAGACGTCGTCCTCGGCCGAGGGCAGACCAGTGGCCGACTCGTACTCGCCCACGTCGTCCACGGTCACCTCCATTGGGCGCCGCTGCTTGTAGCGGTGCGCACTGATCCACCGGTGGTACTGGATACGGAACAGCCACGCCTTCAGATTGGTGCCGGGCTCAAACGACCGGAACCCCCGGTAGCCGTGCAACAGCGTGTCCTGCAACAGATCTTCGGCATCGGCGTCGCTCAGCGTCAGCCGACGCGCGCGTCGACCAAGGGCGTCGAACAGAGGGAGCGCGTCGCGGGCGAAGCGCTCGGCCAGTTCCGCGTCGGACTCCTCGCGAACTTCGGCGGTGGCAATGGTCATGACGAGAGGTCCCCTGTTCGGTGTCGCTGAAGGTGCATCCTCAGAATCACGGTCGGGAGAGGGAACCGAACCCTTGAAACCCCGTAGTCGCACCGCGTCACCGTCCGTGGTGGAACTACCAGGGGTCGACGAACGTCACCGTGGTCTCGAGGGGTTCTCGGCCCGTCCTGACGTACGTCACCGCCTGGTCCTCGTAGCCGATCGACATGCCGCAGAACAAGACCAGCTCCGGTGGCGGCGACAGCACGTCGGCCACGGTGGTCCGAACTTGTGACCACGCCATCTGCGGGCAACTGTGCAGCCCCTCGGCCCTCAGCAGCAGCATGACCGTCTGCAGGTACATCCCGAGGTCCGACCATTGCGGCAGGCCCAATTCCCGGTCGACGTAACAGAACAACGCGGCCGGCGCGCCGAAGCAGTCCCAGTTGGCGATCGCCGCCCGGGCCCTGGCCTCCCAGTCCTCACGGGCTACCCCGAGTGCGCTGTAGCGCTCCCTGCCGAACGCCGCCCGTCGCTCCCGGTACGGCGAGTGCAGCGCCGGCGGGTACATCACGTATTCGCGCTCGTCCCAGGGCTCGCCGGCGGCCACCCGCTCGGTCGCAGCCTTCTTCAAGGAGGTCAGCGTTTCGCCAGTCACCACGTACAGGTGCCACGGTTGAATGTTCGACCCGGACGGCGCCCATGCCGCCGCGTTCAGGACTCGTTCGAGCACGTCCCTGGAAACGGGTTGGTCTGTGAAGCCGCGGACCGACCGTCGGCTGGTGACCGCCTCGTATACGTCCATCGCAATCGCCCTTCCTCGTGGAGACTGACTTCAGCGTGGCTCGGCGAGGGCGGGGGCGAACCCTTGGCGATTCGTGGTTCCCGGCGGACTACGGACCCGGGTCTAGCTCGCCCAGGAGATGGTCCGCAACTGCCGACGCGAGGAGATGTCGAGCTTGACGAACACCTTGCGCAGATGCCATTCCACGGTGTGGGTGCTGATGAACAGCTGGGCGCCGATCTCCTGATTGGTGAGCCCGTCGCCGGCCAACCTGGCAATCTGCGTTTCCTGGGCCGTCAACTCGCCGCTGGCGCTGGCCTTGTCGCTCGGGCTGCGCTTGCGCACCTTCTCCCCGGTGGCGACCAGCTCGCGCCGAGTCCGCTCGGCGAAGGCCGCGGCACCCATCCGGGTGAACGCCGCGTGCGCGACGTTCAGCTGCTTGCGGGCGTCGATGCGGCGATTCGCCCGCCGGAGCCACTCGCCGTAGGACAACCTGGCCCGCGCACCGTGCAGCGATGCGCTGGCGCGGTCGAGGCGCTCGACGGCTTCCTCGAAGAACCCTTCGGCATGCTCGTCGGGGGCCAAGAGCGCCCGGGCGGCAGCCACCATGCCCAATCCCCAGTCGGTGCCACTGACACCTGGCCTCTGCTCGATGAGGGCCAGAGCCGACGAACCGGATTCGCGATCACCCACATGCGCTGCCGCCTCGACCAATTCGAACAGGCTCCACCCGTAGAACCCGAGGTCTTCGTACTCGCAGCACTCGCGGGCCGCGGCCAGCGCCTCTTCGTAGCGTCCGAGCCCGTTGAAGAGGACCGCGGAGGTAAACCGGCTGACGCCGACGAGTCGCCCTTCGCCCCTTGCGATTCCGTCCGCAGCGGCGGCGGCCAACCTGCCGACGGCTTCGTCGGGGTCGCCCCGCCACGCCGCAAGGTTCAGGGAGTGGTACTTCACCGGCGTGTAACCCGTGGCCGCGGTGATGGCGTTGGCCTCCTCGATGAGCGTCTGAGCCATGCCGAATTCACCGGTGTACACGTGCACACCGGCCCGATAGACGAGCGCAGGCGGCAGCACGGCCAACGCGCCGGTGTCGCGGGCCCGGCGCACCGTGTCGGTCGCAATCTGCTGAAGCACCGCGTCGTCCCACAGCTCGTGCGCGGCAGATTCCTGGGCGATCGGGAACGGCCATTGCACGGCCTGCCCAGTGTCGTTGCCGCCGTGAACGTTCCATAACTCCAGCGCCGACCGCATGTGTTCGGCACCGGCACCGGGACCGTCGAGGATTCGAGAGGTCATGCCGCTCAACAGGAAGTCGATCGGACGCTGCAGCTCCGCGACGCGGCCGACGGCGACCCGGCCCGCCCGCGCCACCGTCGACAGCATGCCCGGCTCACCGAGCCGACCCGCGTACATGGCCGCGGTGAGCGCCTCGAAGTAGGTCTCCCGCGCCACGTCGTCGGCGAGGCCGTCGAGTCGTGTTGCGGCACTGAGCAGTTGCGACGCGGCGTCGGCCGCCGTCGACGCACCCGGCTCACCGGCGCGACTGCTGGTGAACTCCATTTGGGCGCGCATCCGGGCGATGTGAGCCCGTTGGAGCGCCGTCAGCGGTCCCAGTTCGGCGATCGCGAGCAGCTCGTAGGCCGCGTCGGGTGCCGCCGCTTCCCGTTTGGCCTGGGCGGCGGCGATGGCCCGCGCGCCGCGCAGGACCGGATCGGAGGTCAGCACCGCCGCACGCTCCAGGAACGTGGCGGCCGCCGACACACCGCCTCGGCTTTGGGCGCGCCCCGCGGAGGTCTCCAGTTCGGCGGCCACGGCATCGTCCGGTCCCGACGCGGCGTTCGCGGCGTGCCACGCCCGACGGTCGGGCGCCGCCTCTGGATCGGTGGCATCGGCCAGCGCCCCGTGGATCTCCCGACGCTCGGTCAGGTCGGCGGCACGGTAGGCGGCCGACCGCATCAACGGATGCTGAAACCGCATGCGCCTGCCGAATTCGATCACGCCCGCAGCTTCGGCAGGCGCGAGGGCGTCGACTGGGATCCCCAGCCGCGCCGCAGCGCGAAGAAACAGGGCGGCATCCCCCACCGGCTCGGCCGCGGCGACGAGCAGCAGCCGCCGCGTCGACGCGGGCAACGCCTGAATGCGTCTGAGGAAGCCGTCTTCGATCTGACCAGCGGACGCCCGCCGGACCGTCGTCCCGAAGCCGCCGGCCAGCTCGGCGGCGGAGACGTTGCGCGGCACCTCCAGCAGCGCCAGCGGAATGCCACGCGTTTCCGCCACGATGCGGTCGCGCACGCGCGCGTCGATCTTGCCGATGACCACCGATTCGAGCAGCTCGCGCGCCTCGGCGTCGGAGAGGCCGCCGACCCTCAGTTCGGGCAAACCCTCGAGGACGTCGGCGACGCCGTCGCGCACCGCGAAGATCATGGCGACCGGCTCGGCCATCAGGCGACGCGCGACGAAACCGAGGGTTTGGACCGACACCTGGTCGAGCCACTGCGCGTCGTCGACGACACAGAGAACCGGTCGATCGGTGGCCGCCGCCGCCATCAGACTGAGCACCGCCAACCCGACGAGGAAGCGGTCGGGCGCGGGTCCGACTCCTCTGCCGAAGGCCACCGAGAGCGCCTCACGTTGCGGCTCTGGCACTTCGTCGGCGCGATCCATCAGGGGCGCGCACAGCTGCTGCAGCCCCGCGTACGCAAGCTCCATGTCGGATTCCACACCGGCCACCTGGACCAGCTGGAAGCCATCGGCCTCACCGATGACGAAGTCCACCAACGCCGACTTGCCAACCCCCGCCTCGCCGCGAATGACGAGCGCCCGGCTCTCCGCGGATCGGACGCTCGACAACACCTGCCGCAGCGTCGCGCATTCACCGGCGCGCCCGCGCAGATCCTTGCCCGACATCTATCACCGCGTCTGTTTCGAGTGAACCCTCTTGCCCGCCGATCGTAGCGACGCGTCGAGGACCGACTAACCCTTGGCCGCCGTTTCGATGATCCAGTCCTCGAAGCGAACGTCGTGGGCGACGGCCGCCTCGCCGGGTAGCAGCGTCCGCTCGTCGACGGCGAGCCCCAGGTACGTCGCCGTGGCGTCGGCGATCACCTGACGGGCGTCGCCGCGTGCGGTGAGCGCCGTCCGAATCAGGTCCGGCAGCAAGAATTCCCGCGGTCCTCCGACCTCCAGGATGCCGTTGCGCGGATCGCCGAGCGTGGCGACGGCGAGCGCGCGTGCGACGTCGACGGCGGCCATCGGCCGAATCAGCACGGCAGGCAACCGCACCGTCGCGTCCACCGTCGCCGAGTCGGCGATGGTCCTGAGGAATTCGAAGAACTGCGTCGCCCGCACGATCGTGTACGGGATCGGACCCGCGGCGACGAGACCCTCCTGCGTCGACTTCGCCCTGGAGTAACCGCTCTGCGGCGCCAAGCGGTCGGTGCCCACCACCGACAACATCACGTGATGGCCGACGCGCGCGTCGGCCTCCGCCTCCAGCAGGTGGGTGGTCGACCGGCGGAAGAAGTCCATCGCGGCGTCGTCTTCGGTGGACGGCGAGTTCGACACGTCGACCACCGCCGCCGCGCCGGCAAGCGCCTCCGCCAAGCCCTCACCGGTCAGGGAGTCGACGCCGGTCGACGGCGCGGCGGCCACGGCCTCGTGGCCGTCGGCGGTCAACGTCTTGACCAGCTTCGAGCCCACCTGCCCGGTTCCTCCGACGACGACGATCTTCACAATGGGCCTCTTCCTGGTCCGACGACGACACGTGTTCGACCGTCAGAACGGATGGGACGACGCGGATTCATCCCGCCACCCGTGCCACCATTCGAGGGTGACCGACCTCCCACCCGGCGTCCAGAGCCAGTTCGACGAATGGGAGCTCACCGTCGACGGACCGGTGACGCAGGGGTCCGCGTCAACCGTGGTGGCCGTGCGCACGTCGGATGGCGCGCCAGCGGTCCTCAAGCTCGCCTCGCCCAACGTCGAGTCCGAACACGAGCACCTCGCGCTTCGACGCTGGGGCGGTGTCGGGGCGGTTCGCCTGCTACGGGCCGACCCGCATCGCCGCGCCCTGCTGGTGGAGCGGCTAAGCACACAGAGCCTCGACACCCTGTGGGACGTCGAGGCCTGCGAGGTGGTGGCGGCACTGTACCGGCGAATTCACGTTCCAGCTCTGCCCCAATTGCGTTCCCTGGCAACCGTTGTCGAACAGTGGGTTCGTGACTTCGAGGACCTGCCGCGCGGCGCGCCCATCCCTCATCGGCTGGTGGAGCAGGCGATCGCCGCGGCGCGCGAGCTGACGTCAGACCACGACGCCGGCGTCGTTCTGCATGGCGATCTGCACTACCGGAAGGTGCTCGCCGGCGATCGGGAACCGTGGTCGGTGATCGGACCCAAACCCCTCAACGGTGACCCGCACTTCGAGATCGCCCCCATGCTGTGGCACCGCTGGGACGAGCTCGAGGGATACGTCCGCGCCGGTGTTCGCACGCGCTTCTACGCTCTCGTCGAAGCGGCGGGTCTCGACGAGGCGCGCGCCCGGGCGTGGGTCCTGGTCCGCGTGGTCCATCAGGCGGTGCGCGCGCTCGTCGGCCAATCCACTTCCGGCCCAGCCGAACTCACCAAGTACGTCGCGCTCGCCAAGGCCGTTCAGGATTGACCGGCTAGAGGTGCTTGGACACCTCGCCGTGCAGGTCGGGCCACGGCGGCCTGCGGACCATGGCAACCCCGGCCAGCAGCGTTGCGAGCAACCCGACGAGGATTCCCATCATCGCCATGCGGGTGTCGTCCGTCGCCGGTGACCAGATGGGCTTGCCGTCCTTGACGACGAAGACGCCGACGGGTTTCGACACCGCGATGACGGTCGCGCCGTCTGGCGTGTCGTACTGCTGACCGAACACCGTCAATTCGCTTCGTGCGTCCATGCGTTACTGCCTACCGCATGGCGCCCGCGGTATCGACCGAATCAGCCGGGAAGGCCCTGCTCCTCGGGCGGCAGCGCGGCCGGACCCGTGATCTGGGGGGCGACCGACATCTGCGTCGGCGCAGGCGAGGACTGGGTCATGGTCACTCCGGTCTCCATGTCGCCTGCGACGGCGCCGCTGCTCGCGGGCCCCTGCAGGACGGCGATTCCGATGGCGGCGGCGGTGACGGCGGCGCTTCCTCCGATGACGGCGAAGATCTTCATGTGTGGCTTCTCCTAGAGTCGTCGAGCAACAGTTCGTTACTCTAGGTAAGTAGGTTCCACGTAAGCGCTCGCTTCAAACCCGTTCACCCGAGGCGCTTTCTACCAGTGGGGTTTTACGCAACGCTCTCTGCGCCGCACCAGGCGTCCGCGGGGACTCCCGACCCGCCGCCGCAGACCAGTGCGCCCACCAGGGTGGCCCCCTCAGACGGCGGGAACATCGGCTGGGCAGGCGGCAGGATGGGGAAGATTCGGGCGCCGCTGACACCGGTCAGGAAGGCGACGATCTGGGCGGGAACGTTGGTGATCACGTACAGACCGTCGAAGAAGACCTTCACCGGCACCACCAGGAAACCCGGCACGCCCGCGGCGCTGTCGTTGCCAAACGTGTAGACGTAGTACGGAATCGTGGCGAAGATCGTGCGGATCCCCAGCGCCAGATTGGTGACGAGGTCGGGGTAGTCGTTCTGCGCGATCGCGGCGAGCAACGCCGCCTTCACGTCGTCCGGATGCGTGCTTCCGCCGCCGAGTGACGTCAGGGGCACACCGTCGGACCCCGGCCTCGGCGTGCCACCGAACAGGCTCACCACTGTCGGCGTCGTGTCGACGATCTCGTACTCCGAGTTGACGTTGCCTTCGGCGAAGGCGCCGCCGTTGGCGATGACGAAAGTCGCCGTCTCGTCCGGTGATTGGAAGCCGTGCCCGAAGCCCACCTGAGGCTGATGACCGTGATCGGTGACGACGATGACGGTCCAGTCCTCCCCCATTGCCTCTCGGGCGGCGATCGCGGCCCGGATCAGACCGAGGTTGTCATCCATGTTCTGAATGGCCAACTTGTATTCCTCCGACGCGCCGCCGTACATGTGCCCGTTCTCGTCGACCCCGACGAAGTAGGAGAAGAGGAAGTTGGGCGTGTCGGCGGCCGTCAGCGCGGCGATCGTCTCGTTGGCCACGGCGTCGTCGGTGTCGATCCAGTTCTTGTCGCCTGGGACCTGCGACACGAAGGTGTTGACGTCGGCCCCATACTTGCCCGCGCCCGAGATGGCGTTGATGACGTTCCAGTTGGCCACGGTCATCGTCTTGATGTCGCGGTCGATCCCCTCGAGTTGGTCGAACACCGTGGGCCACTTGTCGTAGGTCCATGGCGTGAAGACGTTGTTGATCACGCCCGTCCGCTCACCCCACACCCCGGTCAGGATCGACGTCCAGGACGGGTTGGAGATGGTGGTGTGCCCGACGATGCTCGACGCGGCAGTCGTGCTGTGCTGCATCAGGTCGAGGAAGTTCTCGTTCTCGGGGTCGGCCAGGATTCTGCTCAGGTTGGTCCCGTCGACGCCGATGACCAGGACGTGCTGCGTGGTGGGGTCGACCTGGGTGACCACCGGCTGCGAGCTCACCCGCGCGGGGCGCGGGGCGAACACCCGCTCGAACTCGTTGCGCACCAACGACAACACCGCTGACAGGATGGGAATCTGGAACGGCGAACCGTTGACCGGATTGAGCAGCGGTCGGAACAGTGCGTCGACGAAGTCGGCGATCGCCGTCACCAGGGTCTGCGGTCGTGGTGCGACGACGGGCGCGAGGGCCGTCACCGCCGCCGCGGCGACAGTCGGGGTTGGTGCCGACACGAGCGACGCCCTCGTGGTGGAGGCCGGCGTGGAAGTGTCGACCGCGGCGGTGCGACTCACCGTCTTCGACTGCTGGTGGGCCGCGCTTGCCGGGGCGACGGCCGTCGTGACGTCGCGGGTCTTCGTCGAAGTGACGACTTGGTGCTCGTTCTTCGAGCCGGTCGACGCCGGCTGCCCGACCGTAACCTCTGGCGCCGGAACGACTTCCGGATCGTCGTCGTCGACGACGACTGGCGGGCTGTCGTCTACGGGCTTGGGGTCGACGTCCTTCGGCTCGTCAGCCTTCGGTTCGGCCGCCTTGGGCTCGTCACCCTTGGCGTCGTCGCCCTTCGGCTCGTCGGCCTTGGGGTCGTCCGCCGTCGAATTACCGTGCGTCCCAGATTTGCCGGTGCCCGCGGTGACCGACGTCGGCTTCTTGGGCCCCGTCGCGGTACCCGGACCGGTAGTTTCCTTGGTCGACGGTGCGCCGGCGCTTGCCGAGGGCGGGGATTCGCTCGACGACGACGAGTCCGAGGCTGGTTGGGCGTAGGCGAGTCCCGGGGTGGTGGCCATCGCCACTCCCACCCCGAGCGTGACGGCAAGCGCTCCGACCCGGCCGATGTACCTGGCATGACCCACGACGGTGTCCTCCGTTTCGCCGCGGCGTCGGCTGCCAACTTGCTGCGCCTTCGCCGTCAATTCACTGTGGCGAAAATTACGCGAGTGGGGCTGCCGACCACCCCGGAATCGAGGAAGTCGTACGTGGGTCAGTAAACGGTGTAGCCGCCGTCGATGACGACGACCGAACCCGTCATGAACGACGAGGCGTCGGATGCCATGTAGACCACCGTCGGCGCGATCTCCTCGGGAAGCGCGTACCGCTTCATCGGCGCGTCCTCGATCCAGTGCTGACGGAATTCGGGTTTGTCGACCGGCGCCATCTCGGTCTTGACGTATCCGGGGGCGATCGCGTTGACCCTGATGCCGTACGGCGCCCACTCGGCGGCCAACGACTTGGTCAGCTGATGCACCGCGGCCTTAGACGCGTTGTACGACGGCTGCCACTGCGGCCGGTTGACGATGAGCGAACTGATCGAGCCCACGTTGAGGATGTTGCCGCCGCCGTGGTCCTTCATGTACGCACCCGCGCGCTGGCTGAGCCGCCACAGCGACCGTGTGTTCACGTCGAAGACCAAGTCCCACTCGTCGTCGGTGATCTCCAGTGCAGGCTTGTGGAGGGCAAGACCGGCGTTGTTGAGCAGCAGATCGAGCCCACCCAGCCGCTCGACGGCGCCTTCGATGGCCGCGTCGGGACCGTCCTGTGCGGTGATGTCGACCTCGAAGGCCTTGACGTCGAGGCCGTCCCGAGCCAATTCGGCGACGGCGGCGGCGTTGCGGTCGGCGTCGCGAGAGACGAACACGACGTCGGCACCCGCCTCGGCGAGGCCGCGCACGAATGCCAGCCCAAGGCCGCGGTTGCCCCCGGTGACCAGGGCGCGCTTGCCGGTCAACGAGAATGCGTCGAGAACGGTCATGTGGTCTTCTCCATTTCTTGGCGAGCTAATCGCCGCCGCGGAATCGTCGTGTGGTCAGTCCGTTGAGCAGAGCGGCCACGATGAGGACGACACCGAGGGCGAGCAATTGGAACTGGGTGCCGGTGTTGCCCTCGAAGTACAGGATGATGCCGGCGTTGAGCCACACGATGAGGAGCGTGGCGAGCAGGACACCGGCCAACCGCCCGACGCCGCCGGTGATGGCCACCCCGCCGAGGACGGCGATGGTGATCGCAGGCAGGGCCAGCCCGTTGCCCGCCGTGCCGGAATCGGGCCGCGCCGAGGCGAATTCGGCGGTGATGTAGACCGCCACCAGGCCGGACAACACTCCGGAGGTGACGTAGGCGCGCATCCGGGTGCCTGGAACGTCGACCCCGGCCCAGCGGGCGGCGACGTCGTTGGTTCCGACACCGTAGAGTCGCCGGCCAAACGTGCCGCGGCCCAACGCCAACCACAACACCACCAGGACCGGAACCAAGAAGGTGAACACGCCGAGGGGTACGTCGGGGACGTAGTCGCCGATGATCGGAACGCTCACCGAACCGGTGAGGGTGTAGAGGTCCTGAATCTGCGGACTGTTGATCGGCTTCTGGTCGTTGATCACCAGGGCGATGGACTTGTATGCGTAATAAGTCGCCAACGTCGCGATCAGCGCGGGAAAGCCGATGCGGGCCACCAGGAATCCGTTGACAGCGCCCAGCACGGCACCGGCGACGACGGCCAGCAGAACGGCGGCCAGCAGGGGCCAACCCCACTTGCCGTAGGCGAAGCCGAAGATCATTCCGACCAACGACACCATGGCGCCGACCGACAGGTCGATGCCGCCGCGACCGGACACGATGACGACGAGTTCGGCGAATCCCAGCAGCGCCAACGGAACTGCGTCGATGAGGGTGGCCGACATGTAGTCGAAGTCGTAGTCGCCGGAGAGGTACCCGTTGGCGCTCATGTACGACAACCACGCGACGACCACGACGATAAGGACGCCGAGCAACACGATGCGCTGCGTCAGAACCGCTTCGACGATCCGGTCCACGGGACTGCGCGTCGCGGGCTTCTCCGCGGCCGGGGCGGGTGTCTCGACGCTCATGGGTCTCTCCTGGCACGTCGGCGGACGAGATCGGTTCCCACCGCGACGACGATGAAGATCCCGACGAACAGGTCGGACAGCTGTGAGGGCCAACCCAACTGGGTGACACCCGATTTCACGGTCTGCACCAGGAGCGCACCCAGCACCGTCCCGAGCACTGAACCGCGGCCGCCCATGATGGAAGTTCCGCCGATGACCACGGCGGCGATTACGGCGAGTTCCTGGCCCGACCCGACCGACTGGTCGAGGTTCGAGGTGCCCTTGGCCAATGTGAAGATCGACGCGAGGCCGACGAGGACGCCGGTGATCACGTAGGCGACGAGGATGCGGCGCTGCACCCGGATGCCGGCCAGTCGAGCGGCGACCGGATCGCCGCCGACACCGAAGAAGTGCCGGCCGCCCGGGGTATGCCGCAGGTACCACCAGGCGATGGCGGCCAAGATGACGGTGATCGCGAAACTGTGTGGGATGGCGAGTGTTCGGCCGTCGACTCCCCGCCCGAACCAGGCCAGCGTGTTGGGCATGCCGGAAATCGGTTGTGAGGCGAAGATCTGAAGGCCGATGAAGAGGAACAGATTCGCCGTGCCGAAGGTGATGATGATGGCGTGCACTCGGCCGTAGGCGATGAGGGCACCGTTGACCAGACCGAGGACGGCTCCGGTGCCGATCGCCACGACCAGGCACCACCACACGGGTAATGCGTGGTCCCGCATCAGTTTTCCGGTGATCACCGAGCAGACCATGATCGCGCCGCCGACCGAGACGTCGATGCCGCCGGTGATGATGATGAACGTCATGCCGATGCCGATAAGCGCCACCGGCGCCATCTCGACGAGGAGCGGGACGATCGAGCCTGCGCTGAGGAATGCGGGGGTCGCGAAGGCCAGGCCGATCCACAGCACGACGATGACGGCTACCAGCGCGATCTCGGCGGGGGTCACCGGCGAGGGAAGCACCCGCCCACGGGTCTTGAGGGGGGCGGCGGTCGGGTCGGCGTGGGGGTCGGTCGAGGTGGTCACGCGGTGGCCGTCCCTTCGCGGTCGCCTGCGGCTGCGGCCAGGACGTCGACCTGCTTGGCGTCCGGACCGAACTCCGCGGCAATGGAACCCGTGCGCACCACCAGCAGTCGGTCGGCGATGCGCAGCGCCTCCTGCAGATCGGAGGTGACGACGAGAACCGCGGTGCCGTTGTCGGCGAGATCGGTGATGATGCGGTGGATCTCCTCCTTGGCCCCGATGTCGACACCCTGGGTGGGCTCGGCCAACAGCAGCAGCTTGGGCCGTTCGACCAGTTGTCGGGCCAGCATCACCTTCTGCGCGTTGCCACCCGAGAGGTCTCCGACGTTCTGGTTCTCGTCCGAAGCGCGAACCGCGAGCCGCTTCATCAGGTCCTTGACCGTGGTGCGTTCACGACGTCGGTCGACGAACGCCTTGCCCCACGAAAAGCGTTGCAGGTGACCGATCGACACGTTGAACGCGATGGACTGGAAGGAGAACATCCCCTCGGTCTTGCGGTTGGCCGGCAGCAGCGCGATTCCCGCCTCGGCCGCCTCGCGCGGTGACTTGGGCGCCACCGCACGACCTTCGATCACGATGTCGCCCGCGCTGGCCTTGTCCAGTCCGTAGATGCACGCGGCGATCTCGGCGACGCCGGAGCCCACCAGCCCGTACAGGCCGAGGATCTCGCCGGACCGCAGTTGCAGGCTCACGTCGTGAAAGGCCCCGGCTCGCGCGAGGGACTTCAACTCGAGGACGGGTTCGCCCCGAGGCACGGTTCTGGGACCTGCGTGATCTGAAAGAGCTTCTCCCACCATCAGTTCGGCGATGCGCCGCACTGACATGTCCTGGATGGGATGGGTGCCGATGGTGCTGCCGTCGCGCATCACGGTGACCTGGTCGGCGATCTTGACGATCTCGTCGAGCCGGTGCGAGATGTAGATGATCGCCACGCCGTCGGCGGCGAGTCGCCGGATGATCTCGAACAGCACGTCGATCTCGGCGTCGGTCAGAATGGCCGACGGTTCGTCGAGAATGAGAACACCGCACTTGCCCGCCAACGCCTTCGCGATGGACACCTGCTGCTGGGTGGCCACCGAGAGGTTGCCGACGACGGCGGTCGAGAGCTTGGCGGGTAAGCCGAGCGCCTCGAGCAGGTTGACGACCTTCTCGTTCTGGGCCGCCCAGTCGACCCGGCCACGGGTGACCATCTCGCGGCCCATGAACACGTTCTCCGCGACGGTGAGTTCGCTGAACAGTTGGGGCTCTTGGTACACCGTCGCGATGCCCAGTGCGATCGCGTCGTTGGTGGACGCGATCGTCACCGCCTCACCGTCGTAGGTGACGGAGCCGGCGTCGGGCATCGTGGCGCCGGAGATGATCTTGATCAGCGTGGACTTGCCTGCGCCGTTCTCCCCCACCAGGGCGTGAATCTGGCCGGCCTGGACCTCGAAGTCCGCGTGCCTGATGGCCTTGACCGCACCGTAGCTCTTGACCACCCCGGTGAGGCTCAGTCGCGACTCCTGCGACATCAACGCCTCCCGGGGGCGAGGATCGGCAGGTCAGTAATCGAACTGACCGACGTTCTCGGTGGTGATCAGCAGCGGCTCACCCAGCACGAGGGTCTTGCTGGCCTCGTCCCACTTGACGTCGGTCATCTGGTCGTTGACCTTGTTGTCGGCCTCGAAGGTCTTGCCGCTGGCGAGCTGCTGGCCGGCCCATGCGGTCAGGTAGCCCAGGTTTGCCACGTTCCACAGAATCGAACCGGACGAGGACTTGTCCGCGAGGTACGGCGCCATCGACTTCGGTGTGCCGATTCCGACGGAGAAGACCTGACCGATCTTGCCGGCGTCCTTGACCGCCTGCGCCACACCGACGGCGGAGGTGGTGCACTGCCCGAGCAGACCCTTGAGGTCGGGGTGTGCGCTCATCAGGTCGGTGGCCATCTGCGTTCCCTTGGCCTGATCCTCACCCGAGTACACGACGTCGACCAGTTCGGCTTCGGGGTACTTGGCCGAGACGTAGGCCTTCTCGGCGGCGATCCAGGAGTTCAGGTTCTCGGCCGTCTCGCCGCAGGACACGATGGCCCACTTGCCCTTTCCGCCCATCGCCGTCATCAGCGTCTCAGCGGTCTTGTTGCCGATGCCCTCGGCGGTGGCCTGGTTGACGAAGGCCTCGCGCACCGAGTTGGGCGCGTCGGTGTCGGCGGTCATGACCTTGATGCCGGCATCTTGGGCCTGCTTCATCAGCGGTGCCATCGAGTCGGGGTCGTTCGGTGCGACGACGAGGACGTCGACCTTCTGCTGAATGAAGGACCGGACGATCTGTGCCTGGGCGGCGGCGTCGGCCGACGTGGGGCCCTGGTACAGCCATTCGATGTTGCCCAAGTCGGCGGCGGCTTGCTTGGCACCGGTGTCCATCGCCTCGAAGTAGGGCGATCCCTGCAGCTTGGGTACGAAGGCGACCTTGACCTTGTCACCGGAGGCGGCCTGCGACGAGCTGCCGCCACCCGTTGCCGGCGCCGGCTCGTCGTTCTTCTTCGTACAACCGCCGGTGACCATCGCCATGGCCAAGGCCACGCTGATCACTCCGACGAAACGCTGGGAAATCGGCATCGACTCATCCTTCGGCCTGGGGCGAGAACCACCTCGCCCGAGACCTACCCGGGCAGGCGAACACCGGCGCCGTTTCATATATCGAACTCAGCGTCGAGTGATGAAACACACACTAAGCACCGCCTCGTGGCGTTGTCAACAACTTCCCAGCAGCGCAGCCGCATCGTGATTTGCGGTCTTCGCCAGTGCCACATCGCTTATGGTGAGCCGATGGCGGAGCCAGGACGCGTGCCCGCGTTGGCCCGTGCCGCGGTCGTCCTCCAAGCAATCAGCGACATGGGTCAACCGATGACGCTTGCCGACTTGGCGTCCCGGACGGGGTTCCCCAAGAGCAGCGTGATGGGCATCTGCCATGCCCTGACTCATGAGGCCCTGCTGGTGCGTGGCGTCGACGGCACCTACGCGCTGGGTCCCCATCTGTTCGAATTGGCGTCGGCGGCGCGGGCGCACAGTTGGCCCATCCACGACATCGGGTTCAGCTATCCGGTCGACGAGAGTTTCTTCCTCGCCGAGATAGACGCCCTGCACACCGAGGCCGACCGGCTCGGCGCGCGGCTCCACGTGCACACCGCGAAGGAGAGCACGGCCAACCAGTCGCAGCGGATCCTCGACTTCGTCAGCGCCGGTGTGGATTTGGTACTCATCGAGCCGGTGGCCACCGACGGCCTCGAGGAGGCGTGCGCGCAGGCCCGCGCGGCGCGCATCCCCGTGGTGGCCCTCGGGTCGGCGGTCAGGGGCGCGGACGCCGTCGTGGCGACCGACAACACCAAGGCGGGCTTCCTCGCCGGGTCCGCCCTGGCGACCGCCCTCGACGGGCGGGGCCGCGTGGCCGTGGTCGGCGGGATATCGATCACCGCCAACTCCGACCGCATCGCCGGCTTCCTCGCCGCCGTCGGGCAACATCCCGGAATCGACGTGGTGGCAACGAGTTACGGCGAGCTGGATGCCAGGTCGGGCCGACGAGCCGCGAAGGAGATCCTGGCTGCCCACGCCACGGTCGACGGCTTCTTCGCGGCCAACGACCAGATCGCCATCGGCATCTCGGGCGTGCTGCGCGGTCGCAAGCTGTCCGTGCCGATCGTCGGGGTCGACGGAGCCAAGGGGGCCATCGACGAAATCCGCTCGGGCGGACCGATCATCGCCACCGCCACCCAGGATCCGCCTGCGTTGGTGCGGACCGCGATGGACATCGGCGTCGCGCTGCACAGTGGGGCGCACGTCGCCAGGAGGTCGCGCTACCTCGCGCCGAAGTTGATCGACGCGCACAACGTCGAGAGGTACCAACCGTGGGGATAGACGGTTCACGGACCCCGGCGGTACACCGGGGCGCCCGCATCCTCGACGCCGTCTCCTCGGGCGCCGCCACCACCCCCGCGGCGTTGATCGGATTGCTCGGCCTGCCGAAGAGTTCGATCGCCGATCTGCTGAGCACCCTGGAGGAGGTGGGCTTCGTCGCCCGAGGAGCCGACGGCGACCTTCACATGGGTAAGCGGTGGTCGGACCTCTCCGATCCCAATGCCCTCGCGCACAACCTCTTTCGCGCCTGTGCCACCCCGGATCTCGACGGGCACACGATCTCACTGGTGCGACTGTTCGGCAATCAGGTCGTCTTCGTCGACGTCCATCTCGGACGGCTGCCGCTGCCGTTGACGCCGCGGCCGGGGCAACGCGCCCCTGCCGCGAGCTGTGCCGGTGCGGCCGCCATCCTCTCGGCGATGTCACCCGAGGGGGCGACCGACGCCGTGTCCGCAGCGGCAGCCCATCTCGGCTTGACCGACGGCGACGTCGAGCGCTGCCTACAGTTGCGACACCGCCACCGCCGAAAGGTCTACGAGTCGCAGTCCCCTCAGATGGGGCGGCAGCTCGCCTGTTCGGTGCCCGGCACCGGGTTTGCGCTGACGCTGCACGTGCCCGACCGCTGGCCCGAACCGTCGACGCTGAAGGCTGCCCGAGCGCTCAACGCCGCGACGAACGCCTACTGACGCGCGATCGAGCGGTGGCCCGTAGTGATCTTGGCCGCTCCCCGATAGCGTCCATTCCATGCGAATGGCACTGGTGGCGCTCATCGCGTCGATGACCTTGGTCGCGTGTGGCGACGGCTCCGGCGGTGGGATCACGACCACGACCGAGCAGATGCCCACCACCACGACGACGTCGTCGTGACGGCTCGTTGACGACCAGGCGCAGGACAACCCCTACTGCGCGAGGTATCCCCCGTCGACCGGCAACACGGCGCCGGTGATGAAGGAGGCCTCGTCGGAGGCGAGAAAGACGATGGCGCTTGCCACTTCGCCCGGTTCGCCGAGGCGGCCCATCGGGTGCATGGCTTCGATCTCCGCGAGGTACTCCGCGCCGCCGGGCAGCTCCGGGATGCGCTTGACCGCGTCGGTCCGGATCGTGCCAGGGGCGACGGCGTTGACCCTGATTCCTCGGTCGGCCCACTCGACGGCCAGGTGCTTGGTCAGGCCGGTGGCGATGAACTTGGCAGGCCCGTAGGCGGCTTGGCGCTTCTGCCCCGCCAGACCGGAGATCGACGAGAGGCAGACGATGGCACCGCTGCCGGTCCGCAGCATGGCCTCGATTGCGTACTTACAGGTGAGGAACATGCCGCGGCCGTCGACGGCCATCACCTGGTCCCAGTCGGCGGCGGTCATCTCCATCACGTCGCCGAGCGGGATGACGCCGGCGTTGGCCACCAGCACGTCGAGCCGTCCGAAGCGGTCCGTCGCCGCCCCGATCATTCGCCGCGCGTCGTCCTCGACCGAGACGTCGCCGACGACGGTCTCGACCTCGACACCGGCGTTGCGCAGTTCGTCGGCCAGCGCGAGAAGCGGGTCGCCCTGGATGTCGGTCAGGGTCAGCCGCGCGCCCTCGTGGGCGAACAGCTCGGCGGTCGCCCGACCGATGCCGAACGCTGCGCCGGTGATCACGGCGGACTTCCCACTGAGGCGGCCTTGTCGTCGTGTCACGGGGTGTCCCATCGCGGTCGGTCCATCGCTGGTCGCGTTGGGGTACGCCATCGTGTCACCGCAGGCCCGCGGTGTCCGTGCTTTGCCCCTCGCACTATGAACAGGTGCGTGCCGCACAATCGACCGATGCACCTGATGGCTGTTCGAGGCGCCGTCAGGAGATTGCTGGTCGACTCCGATCCCGGTCGCCTGCGGTTCCGCAGCGCCGCGACGACCACACTGGCGCTCGTCCTGGCCCTTAGCGCGTCCTACGGATTCATCACTCTCGCCGGCCAGCCGATCACGGTGGCCATGCTCGGCACGATCGTGGCGATGCAGTCCGCGGCCGCGGTCAAGGACCGTCAGCAGCACAGCCGGGTGGTCACCACGCTGCTGCTCTTCTTCCCGGCCGTGGCCGCCGTGTCGCTGGCGGCGACGTTGAGCCACTTCGGCAAGGTGGCCGACGTCGGCTTCATCACCGTCCTCTTCGGCGCGGTATGGGTCCGCCGCTTCGGACCCCGCGGCAACGCCCTGGGAATGGTCGCGTTCATCTCGTACTTCTTCGCGCTGTTCCTGCGCGCCACGCCGAGTCAGATTCCGGTGCTCGCCGTCGCGATCGCGATTGGCATCGGATCCACCCTGCTGGTGCGCACGCTGATCCTGCCGGACCGGCCGGCCGTCGAGGTGCGCCGTCTGGTGCGGGCGCTGCGCGGCGCGTCGACGGCGGTGCTGGACGTCGCCACCGACCGCGACGAGTTCGACCTCGTGGTGCTGCGCCGCCGGTTGGACCGCCTGGGTGAGACCGCGCTGATGATCGACGACTGGCTCGACCGTCACGACGCCGCCCAGTCGCTGAACGTCACCAGTGACGATCTGGCCCTGAAGGTGTTCGACGCGCAGATCGCCATGGAACAACTGGCGAGCATGCTGTGGTCGCTTGGCCCCGCCAGCTCGTGGCCCCGCGGCCTCCAGGACGCGGTCGCCGCCGTGCGGGTGTGCCTCTGGACCCACCCCTCCGAGGAGCAACTCCGGGCCGCCCGCAAGAGTGCGGCGGCCGCGTCGGACCGCGCCGACCTGTCGGGCACCGAAGGCATCGCGACCGTCGTGGCCTTCCGCGTCGCCCAGGCGCACCTGGCGCTGCACCACATCACCACCAACGCGCTCGGCGCCTCCGACCCCGTCGAACCCGAGCCCGAGACACCGGACGACGACGCCGACACCGGGCTCAACCCCAGCACCAAGGCGGCCATCCAGGTCGCGGTGGCCACCAGCGCGGCGACCATCCTCGGTGAACTGGTCTCCCCCGATCGGTGGTACTGGGCGGTGCTGACAGCGTTCCTGGTGTTCACCGGGGTGTCGACGCGCGGTGAGATCCTGACCCGCGTCGGGCACCGCATCGTGGGCACCATCGCCGGCGTCGTGGCGGGCGTCCTGCTTGCCACCCTGGTCGGGCACCACCCGCTGGTGCAGATGCTGCTGCTGGTGACGTGCGTGTTCTGCGCGTTCTACCTCGTCACGGTGGCCTATGCGTGGTTGACGTTCTTCGTCACCGTGCTGTTGGCGATGCTGTACGGACTGCTCGGCGACTTCAGCGTCGAAGTGTTGGAGTTGCGCATCGCCGAGACCGCGGTCGGCGGCGTGGTCGGCATCGCGTCCGCGTACTTCATCTTCTCCACCGGCACGCGCTCCACATTCGTGGAGAAGGTCGACGACTACCTGCACAAGATGACCGACCTGATCGACGTGGCGATCGCGTCGGTGGCGGCCCCCGGCGGCGACACCGACCTGGTTGCCGAGACCCGACGGCTCGACAACGCGCTGCAGGCCGTCGTCACGGCGGGCAAGCCGCTGCAGATGGGACCCGCCGTACGCAGCCGGCGCGGCGTCCAACGCCTGCTGCGCGGGCTGCAGGTGAGCAACCGCTCGGCCCATGCGCTGGCCCGAGCGGGCGTCAACGCGGCCCGGGCCGACGCCGACACCACTCCTCCCGAGGCGACGGTGGCCGCGCTGCACGAGGCCGCCGCGCACGTCTGCGACACCATCGACTCGGTGAAGCGGGTGGTCGACGGCGCCGGAGTCGAGCGCACGGAGAAGTCGACCAACGCGGTGGTCCTGAGCGTGGCGGGCACGGCGGACGTCCCGCCGGGACCGGTCCGTGGCGCCATCCGGGCGCTGAGCAACCTCGACCGCGCCCTGCTCGAGGTGACGGCGCGGGTGTGACGGGCCAGCGTCGACCTGGGGGCGCTTCGCCTGGCACCGTCCCGGGTAGTCACGTCGAAACGGAGGCGCCATGACCAAGCTCGACACCACCAGAACACGAGTGGCGATCGTGGGCGGTGGCCCCGCCGGGCTGATGCTGTCCCACCTGCTGCACGTCGCGGGCATCGACAGCGTCGTCGTCGACCACCGGACCGTCGACCACATCGCCACCACCCACCGCGCAGGCATCCTCGAGCGGGACAGCGTGCGCCTGCTGGTCGAGTCCGGAGTCTCCGACCGGGTGCTGCGCGAAGGGTCGGAGCACGAGGGCATCGAGCTGCGTTTCGACGGCGCGAGCCACCGGATCGACTTCCAGGACCTCGTCGGCGCGTCGTGCTGGCTCTATCCGCAGACCGAGGTGTTCGTCGACCTCCACCGCGCCCGCACCCGCGACCACGGTGATCTGCGGTACGGGGTCTCCGACACCGAGGTGACGGGGTTCCTCGACACTCCCACCGTCCGCTACGTCGACGCCGACGGCACGCGACACGAGATCACCGCCGACCTCGTCGTGGGGGCCGACGGGTCTCGCAGCATCTGCCGGACCATGATCGCCGGTGCCCGGCAATACGTTCGCGAGTACCCATTCGCGTGGTTCGGCATCCTTGTTCAGGCCCCGCCCAGTGCATCCGAACTCGTGTACACCCGTGCACCCGAGGGTTTCGCGCTGATCAGCCAGCGCACCGAGGAGGTGCAGCGCATGTACTTCCAGTGCGATGCCGCCGAAGATCCCGACGACTGGTCCGACGACCGCATCTGGGATCAACTTCAGACCCGCCTACGCGGAACGGACGGCTTCCAGCTCAAGGAGGGGGCGGTCCTCCAGCGCACGGTGTTGCCATTTCGCAGCTTCGTGCAGACGCCGATGCGCCATGGCCGCCTCGTCCTCGCCGGCGACGCCGCCCACACCGTCCCACCCACCGGAGCCAAGGGTCTCAACCTCGCGCTGTCGGACGTCCGCCTGCTCTCCGAAGTCGTCGAACGCGCCCTGGGCGACGGCGGCGACGACGCACTGGACACCTACACCGAGCGTGCGTTGTCTCGGGTGTGGAAGGCCCAGCACTTCTCCTACTGGATGACCACGATGCTCCACAACGCCGCCGACGCCTCGGACTTCGACGAGCAACGCCAACTCGGCGAGCTTCGCACCCTGGTGTCCTCGGAGGCCGGTCGCACCTACCTCGCCGAGGGGTACACGGGCTGGCCGAGCACGTGACGACCATACGAAAACGGGCCAGGACTTTCGTCCTGGCCCGTTCGTCGTTCCGGTGGAGCTGCCGGGAATCGAACCCGGGTCCAACGGCATTCCCTCAAGGCTTCTCCGTGCGCAGTCCGCTATGTCTCTACTTGGATCTCTCGTTCACGCGAACAAGACGAGATGACGATCCCAGTCGCTGTTTGATGTCCCCGTACATCCCGCGACCGGACGTATGGGTTTGTCCCTCTAGATGACGCCAGGGTCCGAGTCGAGGGCTCTCTCGGTCTGACGGACACACCGTCGCTTAGGCAGCGAGGGCGTAGTCGCGCTGATTGGAATCGGCGCTTAATTGGTTGCAGCGACGCTTACGGTGGTCTCTTGCCTGCACCGGCACGCTTCCCTTGATTCGATGCGCGATGTCGAAACCGTTCAGCCCCTCGCACCCCTGCCGGACTTCAGCAGGACGTTCATCGTACCGCCTTCAGCGCGGATGCCCAGCGATTAATTCCCGCCAGTCGCCGCCTTGAGGTGGGATCGGGCACTAGCCTCCCGCGAAGCGCCCGATCACGGCGACGACGACGGCTGCCAAGACCAGGGCCGTGCCGACGACCCCGGGCACCGTCAACCCGTCACCGAATACCGCGACGAGGCCGAGCGGGATCGCACAGGCGAGCAACGCCACCCGGAGCGCGAGCGAGTGCTGGGTTCGCAGTGTCGAGCGCCACGTGCGCATCGGTACGACGCGGCTCAACCATCCCGCATACACCGTCAACGCCAATGTGCCAACGCCGATCGCAATGCGGTGTCCCACAGTCAATGTGGCGCCCTGACCAATGGCAGGGGTGCTCACCAGGATCAGCCAGCCCAGCGCCAGCACACCCACCGTCGCGAACCGGAGGAGTCGGGCCAGGGCGATGCCGATGTTGCGGCGCGCCAGGTCGCCGAGACCGGGGTCGAGCCTCGCCGCCCCGAGGAAACCACTCATCGCGGCCGACCACTTGCTGCGGGCGAGTCGGTTGACGCCGATGTTGTGGACGGCCGACGCGTTGGTCGGATCGAGTTGCAGCGCCTCCTCGTACGCAGCCGTCGACTCCTCGGACATCCCGAGCCTGGCCAGGATCTGGCCGCGCAGCACATGACTGTCCGCGCTGGTTGGGTCCAGCCGCAACGCCTCTCCCACGACCACCAGGGCGTCTTGAGGTCGACCGACCTTCAGCAGCAGCTCGGCGTAGACGAAGTGGGCGACGCGGTCGTGCGGCTGCAGGGCAACCCCGCGCCAGGCCATGTAGAGCGCCTGGTCCACCCACCCCATCGCGTCGAGCGCGATCGCGTAGATCCGGATGGCAAAGCCGTACTCGGGCGAAATGGCCAGTGCGGCATAGGCATTCCGGGCGGCGTCGTCGTACTGCTTGGAGAGAACCTGGACCCTTGCCAGGTTGGCCAACAGCACCGCGTTGTCGGGGGACGTGACGAGTGCGTCCCGCAAGACCTGTTCGGCGCGGGCGTGGTTGCGGGCATCGGCGTAGGCGGTGGCCAGAGCGACCGCCCCATCGGTGTCACCGGCAGCGGTCAACGCATCTTCTTGCGGCGCAAGTAGTTCGCCAACTCGTCGTAGGTACCGTCACCGTTGGCGAATTCGACGACGTTTCGGGCGGTGTCGAACCATGGGCCCGCGCTCGGGCGGATCTGCAGCAGCGCCGCGTCGACGTCGCTCATGCGCACCGGACGCACCTCTCCGGCGCGCAACGAGGCCGCCATCGCCAGTTGCGTTGCGGTGTCGCAGACGTGGGCGATGTCGGCTCCCGAGAAGCCGTCGGTCCGCTTCGCGACGGAGGCCGGATCGATGCGCTCGACCGGCCGGTCGCGAAGATTCATCCGCACGATCGCGGCGCGCGCCTCCGCGTCCGGCAAACCCACGAAGATCATCCGGTCGAAA
This sequence comes from Mycobacterium sp. Root135, assembly GCF_001426545.1. GTDB lineage: Bacteria > Actinomycetota > Actinomycetes > Mycobacteriales > Mycobacteriaceae > Mycobacterium. The sequence continues at coordinate 1,514,868 of NZ_LMEZ01000001.1, forward strand.
CGGCCCGGCCTGCGCAGGGCGGGGTCGACGTCCCACGGCATGTTCGTCGCCGCAAGGACGTACACCCCGTCGTTGGCGGACGTGGCGGTATCCAGTTCGGCGAGAAGCGCATTGACCACGACGCGGAGGCCCGAGCTGTTGCTCAACGCCGCGCGCCGCTGTCCGAGGGCGTCCACTTCATCGAAGAACAACACGCACGGCGCATTTCGGCGGGCGGTGTCGAAGATGCGGGCCAGCGCCCGCTCGCTGTCGCCCAGCCAATGTTGCAGGACGTCGGCGATGCCGACGGCGTAGAAGTTGGCCCCGAGCTCACCTGCCACCGCTCTGGCCAGATACGTCTTGCCGCACCCGGGCGGGCCGTACATCAACAACCCACCGCGGGCGTTGACCTTGTAGGCGCGCATCAGTTCGGGATTGCGGATCGGACCGAGCAGTGACACGTCGAGCCGCTGCTTGACCGCCTCCATCCCCGCGACGTCGGCGAGGGTGACGTCGCTGCGCCGGACGACGTCGAAGTCGGCGTCGGACTCACCGTCGACGGTCTCGGCGGCACCGTCGACGAAGGCGGGGCCGATGATGTCGGACACCTCTTCCTCGGCAGCCGACCAGTTGAACTCCGAATTCGGGCGTACCGCCGGGGTCTCGGGTGCGCTGCCCGTCGCCAGTGCGGCGGTGCACCGCTGCAGCAGGGTCAGCGCCGCGGCGTTGGAGGCATCCTGCGCCAGGGCGGCGCTGCAGTGGGTGAGCGCCTCGGTGACATTGCCCTGCTGAATCAGGAGGTCGACGAGGTGCAGTCTCAGTTCGACGGCCTCGGGGCTTCGCTGAACGGCCGCCGTCAACTCGCGGATCACGGCGTCACTCGCCATCCCGCACCCCCTTCGCTCGCGCACGCTCGATCCTACTGACCGCGACGCGCCCTACCCTGCGGCGATCAAGCCGACCGCGGCGAGGGCCAGCACCATTCCCGCCGCCTGCCACCGCGTCACCTTCTCCTTCAATACCACCAGCGCGAGCAGGACCGTGCCCGCGGGATATAACGAGATGAGAACACTGGTCAGCGACAGCAACGACGCCTGCAGCGCAAGGAGCATCGCCACGTTGGCGACGGTGTCCAACACCCCGGCCGCCAAGGCCAACCGCAGCGGCACCCCGGACGGCACGGCCAAGTTCCTCGACACCGCCGCTATCGCGACGACCATCAGAGTCGCCGACAGCCGGGCGAACGCCAGCGGCCAGAGCCCCGCGTCATGGGGCGCCTGGTCGATCGACACGAAGTTCAGCCCGAACGCGAGGCCGGCGCCGAGAGTCAGCCACGCCACCTTCGCGGTGAAGCGCTGGGCGGTCGAATCCTCGCCGCGCTCTTCGCGACTCACCAACACGACCGCGATCAACGCCAGCCCGATGCCCGTGTAGGCCAGCAGGCTTGGCCGCTCCCCAAGCAGCACGCCCGCGACGATGGGCACTCCGGCAACCAGGATCGCCGTCAGGGGTGACACCAACGACATTGGACCGGCCCCGAGCGCGGCGTAGAACCACCACACCCCGAACGCCTGGCTGAGACCGCACAGACCGCCCCACACGATTGCGGGCGTCGTCACGTGCCCACCGACGACGAAGGAGATCGAGGTCAACAACACCAGCGCCACGGGGTAGGACACCAGCACCACGCGCAGCGCGGCGACCCGCCGTGACGCCAAACCTCCGACGAAGTCGCTCACCCCGTATCCGATTCCGGACACCAGGGCTAACAGGACCCCGATCAGGTCATGCCTTTGGAGCGCCTGCCTAGTTCACGAATCACTTCCCGATCGGCGTCACGTCTCGCCAGATCCTGACGCTTGTCGTGCGCCTGCTTGCCTCGCGCCAAGGCCAGTTCGACCTTGACCTTGCCCTCGGTGAAGTAGAGCGACAGGGGCACCAGCGAGAGGTTGCCGTCCCTGATCTTGCCGATCAGATTGTCGATCTGGGTGCGGTGCATCAGCAGTTTCCGGTTACGCCGCGGTGCGTGGTTTGTCCACGAGCCGTGGTGATACTCGGGGATGTGCAGGTTGCGGAGCCACACTTCACCGTCGTCGACCGTCGCGAAGGAGTCGGCCAGCGAGGCCTGGCCCTCGCGGAGGCTCTTCACCTCGGTGCCCACCAGCGCCACCCCGGCTTCGAACGTCTCGAGGATCGAATAATTGTGCCGCGCCCTGCGATTGGTGGCCACCACCTGGTTGTTGCGGTGCTTCTTGACCTCGGCGGCCGACTTCTTGGCCACAGCTAGCGCCGCACGTACAGCCGCAGGGTGACGTAGGCCGTGACGCCGGACATCGCCAAACCGAGGAACAGCATGATGGGCGCGCTGAAGTAGAGGACGTCCTTGTAGTCGACCTGGGCAATCAGGTTGGCGTCGTAGAACTGCCGCAGCGCCTTCTCCAGGAACAACGCTCGCACCAGAATCAGCCCCGCGATCGCGATCACCACGCCGATGAACGCGGCGAGCATGGCCTCGACGAGGAACGGCAGCTGCGTGTACCAGCGACTTGCACCCACCAGGCGCATGATGCCGATCTCCGTTCTTCGGGTGTAGGCCGCGACCTGAACCATGTTGGCTATCAGCAGAATTGCACCGACGGCCTGAACCAAGGCGATCGCGAACGCCGCCGCACTCAACCCGTCGAGCACCGCGAAGAGCCTGTCGATGAGGTCCTTCTGATTCAGCACGTTGAGCACACCGGGCTGTTTCTTGAGGGCGTCGTCGAAGTCCTTGTGTTGCTCGGGGTTGTCGAGCTTCACCACGAATGATGCGGGAAAGGCGTCCTTACCCGCAACGTCTTTATATTGCGGGAACTTCTTGATTGCGTCGTCGTATGCGTCGCTCTGGTTGAGGAACCGAACCGACTTCACGTCGGTGCGGTCCTCGATCTGCTTGCGTACCGCCTTGCACGCATCCGCGTCGCAGGTCGGGTCGTTGGCCGAGATGTCGTTGGTCAGGAAGACCTGACTCTCGACGCGGTCCAGGTAAATGCCCTTCGAGCTGTCGGCGAGGCGGACGACGAGCAGGCCGCCGCCGAACAGACCGATGGAGATGGCGGTCGTCAAGATCATGGCGACCGTCATGGTGACGTTGCGACGAAGCCCTGTCAGGACTTCGTTGACGAGAAAGCCGAAGCGCACTTAGCGATCCATTCCGTAGACACCGCGCTGTTCGTCGCGGATCAGTCGTCCCAGCTCGAGCTCGATGACTCGCTGGCGCATCGAGTCGACGATGTGATGGTCGTGGGTCGCCATCAACACGGTCGTCCCGGTGCGGTTGATCCGCTCGAGCAGATCCATGATGTCCTTGCTGGTCTCGGGATCCAGGTTGCCGGTCGGTTCGTCGGCCAGCAGCACCAGCGGCCGGTTGACGAACGCGCGCGCGATGGCGACGCGCTGCTGTTCACCACCCGACAGCTCACTGGGCAGGCGGTTCGCCTTGCCGGACAGACCCACCATCTCGAGGACGTCGGGCACCACCCGGTTGATGACGTCGGCCCGCTTGCCGATCACCTCGAGCGCGAAGGCGACGTTCTCGAAGACCGTCTTCTGCTGCAGCAGGCGGAAGTCCTGGAACACGCATCCGAGGACCTGGCGCAAACCGGGGATGTGCCGGCTGGACAGCTTGTTGACGTGAAACTTCGAGACCTGAATGTCGCCGTGCGTCGGGGTGTCCTCGGCGAGCAGCAGCCGCATGAACGTCGACTTGCCCGATCCGGACGGCCCGATGAGGAAGACGAACTCACCTTTTTCGATCTTGAGCGAGACGTTGTCCAGAGCTGGCCGTGCCGAGGATTTGTACTGTTTGCTCACGTGGTCGAGGGTGATCATCACGGCACGCCAGTGTAGCCGTGTCGAGTTGGAGCCCCCGACTACCCGGGTGGCGGGGGCACCAGAACGGGCAGCGTGATGCCCGGCAGGATCTCCGTCGTCGTGGTGGTGGACGTGCCCGAACGGTTCGGCACCGGCTGCCCCGGCGACGTGATCGGGGTCTGTGTCAGGGTCGTCGCCGGGAGCGGACCAGGCCCGTCGGGGTCGACGACGGTCGTCGCCGTCTCGGGTGCGGTCGTGGTGGGGGTCTCCGTGCCGCTGGTGGTCTCCGTCGGGGACGTTGACACCGTCGTCGACGTCTCGGTCCTCGAGGTCCTCGGCGTGCTGTAGGTCGTCTTCGGGCGCTCGACGTTGGTGCGCGGCACCCAGGTGTACTCCGGGTCGGGGACGAAACCCGGCGGCACCACCTGGGTGGGCTCCGAGGCTGCCGGCGGCGGCGGGGCGTAGGTCGAATGCAGCCACCAGGTGAAGCAGAAGGCGACGATGAGGGCGGCAGTCGACGTGCGCACGCGACCTCCAGGCAGGTACGCCGGCCACTCGCGGCCCTCGCCCTCCTTGCGGAAGTGGAAGTTGAACTTCACTTGTCGCGACCCCCGTTCTGTGGGTCTTCGGCGATCGCCGACGTCGCCGTCGGCGACAGCGCGCCGACCGTGGGAGACGATTCGGCAGGGCTGGCGATGCCCGCGCGACGTAGGGCGGCGACGACGAGCACGCGCAGCTGCCGACCCACTTCGAACTGCTTGCCCGGCAACGTTCGCGCCACCATCCGCAGATTCACCGTGTCCAACTCGATGCTCTCCACGCCCATCAGCATCGGCTTGTCGAGCATCAACGCGGCCATCTGCTTGTCCTGCATCGCCTCGTCGCAGACGTGGTGCAGCACCTCGTTGACCTTGTTGAGGTCCGAAGTGGTCGGTACCGGGATGTCCACGACGGCTCTGGCCCAGTCCTTGGATTGGTTGACGGTCTTGACGATCTGACCGTTCGGGATCGTGAACACCTCGCCCTCACTCGACCGCAGCTTCGTGACCCGCAGCGTGACGTCCTCGACTGTGCCCTCGGCGGGCAGCGCGATCCCGGCGACGGTCAGGGCGACCAGGTCGCCGAAGCCGTACTGCTTCTCGGTGATGATGAAGAACCCCGACAACAGGTCCTGCACCACGCGTTGCGCGCCGAAACCCAGCGCGGCGCCGAGGACGGCCGCGGGAGCGACCAGTGACCCCACCGGTATCGCCACGATGTCGGTGATCTCGACGATGACGACGACGCACAACAGCGCGATCGTGACCCAGGAGATCACCGAGGCGACGGCCTGGCGGTGTTTGGTGGTCTCCGACCGCACCAGAGCGTCGCTCTCGCGGAAGTCGGCGTCGATGCGGCGGGTGATCCTTCGTGCCGTCCACTGGACGAACCGGGCCGCCAAGATCGCAGCGAGGACCAGCATGACGATCCGGAGACCGCGCGTGATGATCCACTCGCCGATGTCACCGCGCCAGAAGTCGTGCCAACTGTTGGCCCAACTGATTGCCAAATACGTTTTAGTCGTCATCTTTCCTATTGCGCCAACGGATTCCCGCCTCCAGGAATCCGTCGATGTCGCCGTCGAGTACCGCGGCCGGATTGCCGACTTCGTAGTCGTTACGCAAATCCTTGACCATTTGATACGGATGCAGGACGTAGGAGCGCATCTGGTTGCCCCACGAACTGCCGCCGTCGTTCTTCAACGCGTCCATCTCGGCGCGCTCTTCGAGCCGCTTGCGCTCCAGCAACTTTGCCTGGAGAACTCGCATTGCCGACACCTTGTTCTGCAACTGCGACTTCTCGTTCTGGCAAGTGACGACGATACCGCTGGGGATGTGGGTCAGTCGAACGGCCGAGTCGGTGGTGTTGACCGACTGCCCGCCGGGGCCGCTGGACCGGTAGACGTCGACGCGGACGTCACCGTCGGGGATGTCGATGTGGTCGGCGGTGTCGACGACGGGCAGCACCTCGACGTCGGCGAAGGACGTCTGACGCCTGCTCTGGTTGTCGAACGGGCTGATCCGAACCAGTCGGTGCGTGCCCTGCTCGACCGAGAGCGTGCCGTAGGCGTACGGCGCGTGCACCGCGAACGTGGCGCTCTTGATCCCGGCCTCTTCGGCGTAGGACGTGTCGAAGACCTCGACGCCGTAGTTGTGCTTCTCGGCCCAGCGGATGTACATCCGCATCAGCATCTCCGCCCAGTCGGCGGCGTCGATGCCGCCGGCACCGGATCGGATGGTCACGACGGCCTCGCGCTCGTCGTACTCCCCCGACAGCAGGGTGCGGACCTCCATCGCGGCGATGTCCTCGCGCAGCTTGTCCAGCTCGACGTTGACGTCGGTCAACGCGTCCTCCCCGCCCTCCTCGGCGGCGAGTTCGTACATGATCGGGAGGTCGTCGAGCCGCTGCCTCAACTCCTCGACGCGGCGCAGTTCGCTCTGCGCGTGCGACAGCTCGCTGGTGACCTTTTGGGCGCGGGTTTGGTCGTCCCAGAGCTTCGGATCGGACGCCGCGTCCTCCAACGTGGTGATGCGGTCGCGCAGCCCGTCGACGTCGAGCACCCGCTCCACGGTCGTCAGAGTCGTGTCGAGCGAGGCGATGTCTTCTTGCCGGTCGGGATCCACGGGAGATCAGGTTACCGACAGCTGTCCGGGTCTAGCATCGGCTTGGTAACCAGCCCGGTGACGACGCGACAGCCCCTTGCGCGTTTCCGGGCCTCCCCGGCTTCCTCTTGGAGGACTATTAGATGCGTCCATATCACGTGGCGATCGTGGGTTCCGGCCCCTCTGGCTACTTTGCCGCCGCGTCGCTGCTGAAGTTCGCGGACTCCACGGCAGACGGCGACGATCCCAGGGACGTACGCGTCGACGTGCTGGAAATGTTGCCGACCCCGTGGGGCCTGGTGCGGTCCGGGGTGGCCCCCGACCACCCGAAGATCAAGACCATCAGTGCCCAGTTCGAGAAGGTGGCGAGCGACCCTCGCTTCCGCTTCTTCGGCAACATCCGGGTGGGTGAGGACGTCCAGACCGAGGAGTTGGCCGACCGCTACGACGCGGTCATCTACGCCGTGGGCGCCCAGGCCGATCGCCCGCTCGGCATCCCGGGCGAGGACCTGCCCGGCAGCGTCGCGGCGGTCGACTTCGTCGGTTGGTACAACGCCCACCCGCACTTCGAGGAGATGACACCGGACCTGACGACCGGGCGCGCCGTGGTGGTCGGCAACGGCAACGTGGCACTCGACGTCGCCCGCATCCTGGTCAGCGATCCCGACGCGCTGGCCAACACCGACATCGCCAACCACGCGTTGGAGTTGCTGCACGCGCGGGGCGTCGAGGAGGTGGTGGTGCTCGGGCGCCGCGGTCCGCTGCAGGCCACCTTCACCACGCTGGAGTTGCGGGAGCTCGGTGATCTCGAGGCGATGGCCGACGTGGACGTGATCGTCGACCCGGCGGACTTCGCAGCCATTTCCGACGAGGACCTCGAGGCGGCGGGCAAGACCGTCAGGCAGAACGTCAAGGTATTGCGCTCGTATGCGGACCAGGCTCCGCGCGGAGCCAAGCGGCGCATCGTGTTCCGGTTCCACACCTCGCCGATCGAGATCAAGGGCGACGACCGGGTCACCTCGATCGTGCTCGGCCGCAACGAGTTGGTGGACGACGGGGGTCGCCGGGTGGCCAAGGACACGGGCGCGCGTGAGGAACTCCCCGCCCAGTTGGTGGTCCGTGCCGTCGGCTACCGCGGCGTTCCCACGCCGGGGCTGCCGTTCGACGAGCGGTCGGGCACCATTCCGCACACCGACGGCCGCGTCGACGGGACTCGCAACTCCTACGTCGTCGGGTGGATCAAGCGTGGTCCGTCAGGTGTCATCGGGAGCAACAAGAAGGACTCGGCGGCGACCGTCGAGACCCTGCTGGCAGATCTTGCGGCGGTCGACCTGGCCGACGATCGCGAGGACACGCTCGAATGGCTGCTGTCCCGCCAGCCTCACCTCGTCACCAACGACCATTGGAAGTTGATCGACGCCCACGAACGGAACACCGGCGGGCCGTTGGGTCGGCCGCGGGTGAAGTTGAGCAATGTGGCGGAGTTCTTGCGGATTGGGCACGGCTGACGACGATCAGCTAGCCCCGCTGGGGTGAGTTCACCGAATCGGCCTCGATGGTGATCACCACCCGGGTCTCGTTCGGGTTCCCGCTGAAGTTGGGGTACGGAATGCCGAGATACTTCTGCGACAGTTCTTCAATGCTCTCGCGCCCGCCCTCGGTGGTCGTCTTCACCACGCGGCCACGAACGGCGTAGTAGCCGTACACGTTCTCGGGGTTGACCACGTTGACGGCGACGCGCGGATCCCGAGCGATGTTTCGCGCCTTCTGCATGCCGTCGACGATGTTGATGACGATGTTCTCGCCGTCGGTGGTCACCCAGGTTTCGGTCAGCTGAGGCGACCCGTCCGGCATCAGGGTCGCGATGAAACACGGGCTGGGCTTGCGCAGGAGTTCGAGCAGGCCTTCGGGAAGTGGTTGGGACATGCACTTGTCATACACCCGGAGTACCATCGAACACATGTTCGACGCGATGGATGAGGCGGGGCTGATCGACCGCATCGCCGTGCTCGAACGCGCCAAATCCACCGCAGCCGCCGAACAAGCAGTCCTGACCGCCCAACTCGACACCACCCGCCGGGCCCGGGAAGCCGCCGCCGGGATACCCACCGCCACACGCGGCAAGGGATTGGGCAGCGAAATCGCCCTGGCGCGGCGTGACTCCCCCAACCGCGGCGGCCGGCATCTCGGCTTCGCCCGCGCCCTGGTCAACGAAATGCCCCACACCCTGGCCGCCCTGAAAGCCGGACTGCTGTCGGAATGGCGGGCCACCCTGATCGTGCGCGAATCGGCGTGTCTGGACGTCGCCGACCGCCGGGTGTTGGACGCCCGGATGTGCGCCGATCAGAACAGTTTGGAGGGCAAGGGCGACAAACGCATCGAGGCCGACGCCAAGGCCATCGCCTACGAACTCGACCCCCACGCCGTCGTCGACCGCGCCGCCCGCGCCGAAACCGAACGCTCGGTGTGGGTCCGACCCGCCCCCGACAACATGACCTACGTGACCGCCCTGCTGCCCATGCCCCAAGGCGT
>NZ_LMEZ01000002.1 GCF_001426545.1 Mycobacterium sp. Root135
CGTTCGGCGGCGGCGCAGGCTTCGGCTCGCGCGGCGGAGCACATCCGCTGCAGCAACACCGCCACCGCACCCTGTTCGCTCATGTGTTCGATTGTAGAGAAGGGGTCCGACACGGCCCCGGAAACGGGATCTACACGACGGAGAACGAGGACGGCAACTGCTCTCGACCCGTCAGCGCCAGCAGCACCGGGGTCGCACTGCCAAGGCGGACGCTGATCCGCGCCGCCAGCACCGTTGCCTCGGCCAGCACGTCCTCGGGAAGGGTGAAGTCCAACCCCACGGCCCTGGCGACGTCGAGGCCGTGCACCGCGAGCTCGAACACCCGCGTCGGCAGATACGTGCTGAGCCGCAGGCCCAGCCCGCCAATCACGGTGATTAGCGGATCCTCAACGGCCGCAACGTCGGCGAGGGCGCGCTCGAGCAGGGAGTCCACGGAAGCGGCGGGCTGCGCGCCGAGATCGCGACCCGCCTGGCGGCCACGTTCGACGATCGCCCCTGCGTCGGCGGTGGCGAGGTGCTCGTGCACCCACGAGTAGTAGTCGGCCGGGCTCGTCACGTCTTCGCGATCGGCAGGTGCCCGAAGGTAGGTGCTGACCGTGATCAGAGAACGCGACGCGTGTCCCACCAGGGCGCGCAGATCCCAGTCGCCGAGACCCGGCCCGTCCCAGGAGGATTCGGGTATGGCGTGGACGAGATCGGCGAAAGTCGTTGCCGCCGAACGGAACGTCGTGCTCACGTCGACTTGATCAGATCCCAGCCCTCGACGGATTGCGGGCTACGTGGCTCCGGTCCGACGTAGATCGCAGCCGGGCGGACCAACTTGCCGAGCTGCTTCTGCTCCATGATGTGCGCGCACCACCCCGCGGTGCGTCCACACGTGAACATGGCGGGCATCATCGCGGGAGGCACGCCCGCGAAGTCGAGCATCACGGCTGCCCAGAACTCGACGTTGGTCTCGATGGCCCGGTCCGGGCGGCGTTCCCGCAGCTCGGCGAGGGCGGCTTGTTCCAGTGCACGGGCCACCTCGAAGCGCGGCGCCTCCAGTCGCTCTGCGGTCGCGCGAAGCACTTTGGCCCGCGGGTCCTCGGCGCGGTAGACGCGGTGCCCGAAGCCCATCAGCTTGTCCTTGCGATCCAGAATGCCCTTGACCACGGCGCGCGCGTCACCCGTCCGCTCGACCTCCTCGATCATCGGCAGGACGCGAGCCGGTGCGCCGCCGTGCAGCGGGCCGCTCATGGCGCCGACGGCCCCCGACAGCGACGCCGCGACGTCGGCACCGGTCGAGGCGATCACCCGCGCGGTGAAGGTGGACGCGTTCATGCCGTGCTCGGCAGCGGTGACCCAGTAGGCGTCGATGGCCTCGACGTGCCGGGGATCCGGGTCACCCTTCCAGCGCGTCATGAAACGTCCTGTGACGGTTGAACATTCGTCGATGGCCCGCTGCCCGACGGCGGGGCGGTGGATGCCGCGGGCCGACTGGGCGACGTAGGACAGCGCCATCACCGACGCGCGGGCCAGCTGGTTGCGGGCGGTCTCGTCGTCGATGTCGAGCAGCGGTTGGTAACCCCATATCGGCGCGAGCATCGCCAGCCCCGCCTGCACGTCGACCCGGACGTCACCGGTGTGGATGGGCAGCGGGAACGGCTCCGCGGGCGTCAGGCCCCGGCCGAAGGCTCCGTCGACCAGCAGCGACCACACGTCGCCGAAGGTGACCCGCTTGGCCACCAGGTCTTCGACGTCGACTCCGCGATAGCGCAGGGCGCCGCCGTCCTTGTCCGGTTCGGCGATCTGTGTGGTGAAGGCCACGACGCCTTCGAGGCCAGCTACGAACCCGTCGGGAATATTGGACGCGTCGGTCATGAGCAGATTCTCGCACCACGACGACCGGCTGTTGCTACCGGTCGGTAACCGGGCCCCCAGGCTCTGGGCGTAGCGTCTGGCGGGTGGTTTTCTCCGATGGCGAGCATCTGGCGCGGATGCGCGTCGAGTACGGATCGCCCGAGAAGGACGGCAGCCCCGATCTCGACGCCGACTGGCTGGCCGACGGGTGGATCACCCTGTTGCGCAAGTGGTTAGCCGACGCGGAGCAAGCTGGGATCGTGGAGCCCAACGCCATCGTCGTCGGCACGGTCGACGCCGAGGGAAGGCCGAGCACCCGAACGGTGTTGTGCAAGGGCGTGGACGAGACCGGCATCACCTTCTACACCAACTACGACTCCGACAAGGGGCAGCAGTTGGCGGCCTCGCCGTACGCGTCGGCGACCTTCCCGTGGTACGCCCTCGGCCGCCAGGTACACCTGCGCGGCGCGGTTGCGAAGGTGGCACCCGAGGTGACGGCCGAGTACTGGTCGAAGCGGCCGCGCGGGTCGCAGCTGGGGGCGTGGGCGTCGCATCAGTCCCACGCGATCGACTCCCGTGAGGCGCTTGCCCAGCAGCTCGCCGACGTCACCGAACGCTTCGCCGACGTCGAATCGGTCCCCGTGCCGCCGAACTGGGGTGGTTACCTGATCTCGCCCGAGGTCGTGGAGTTCTGGCAGGGCCGGGAGAACCGGGTGCACAACCGGATCCGGGTGAGCGGAACGCGCGTCGAGCGACTGCAGCCGTAGGAGTGGCGAACTTCCTCGCCGACACCACCCCGCTGCGGTCGCCGGACTTTCGGCGGCTGTGGCTGGCAGGCATCGTCACGGTCATCGGCGCCAATCTCACGATCTTCGCCGTCCCGGTTCAGCTCTACGCCCTGACGCAGAACTCGGCCTACGTCGGACTGTCGGGTCTCTTCGCGCTGGTGCCCCTGGTGATCTTCGGCTTGTGGGGCGGAGCCTGGGCCGACGCGATGGATCGCAGGCTGTTGCTGATCATCGCGTCCATCGGGCTTGCGGTGTCGTCGATCCTGCTGTGGGTGCAGGCGGCGCTTGAGCTGAACAACGTGTGGGTTGTCCTGTGCCTGCTGTCGGTCCAACAGGCGTTCTTCGCGATCAACAGCCCCACCCGGTCCGCCGCGATACCGCGAATGGTTCCCGCCGAGCAGTTGCCTGCGGCCAACTCCCTGAACATGACGGTCATGCAGTTCGGGGCGATCGTCGGACCGCTGCTCGCCGGGGTGCTGTTGCACTTCGTCGACCTGTCCACGCTCTACGCGATCGACGCGCTGACGTGCGTCGCGCCCATTGCCGCGACGTGGCGGCTGGCGAAGATGCCCCCGACCGGGACCGCCCAGGGCTCCTCGAAGTGGGGTTTCGCGGCGGTTCTGGACGGTTTCCGGTACCTGGCAGGCAACCGGGTGGTGCTGATGTCGTTCGTCGTCGACCTGATCGCCATGATCTTCGGCATGCCCAGAGCGCTGTTCCCCCAGATGGCGCACGAGAGCTTCGGTGGCCCGGTCGAGGGAGGCACCGCGATGGCGTACCTCTCCGCGGCCATCGCGGTCGGCGCCGTTGCGGGCGGTGTGTTCTCGGGCTGGTTGCCGCGGATCAGTCGGCAGGGCCTCGCGGTGGTGATCGCCATCGTGGTGTGGGGGGTGGCGATGATCGGCTTCGGGCTGGCTGCCGGAATGGCCAGCGGGCATGCCGGCGCCTTGCTCTGGATTGCGTTGGCATTCCTGGCAATTGGTGGTGCGGCGGACATGGTGTCGTCGGCGTTCCGTTCGACGATTCTGCAGCAGGCGGCATCCGATGACGTACGGGGTCGACTGCAGGGCGTGTTCACCGTCGTCGTCGCAGGTGGGCCGCGGTTGGCCGACACGGTTCACGGTGCGTCGGCCGCCGTCGTCGGCACGACGGTGGCCGCGGCGGGCGGCGGTGGCCTCGTCGTGGTCGGCGTCGTGATCGCGGCGCTGCTGGTGCCCGCGTTCGTCCGCTACCGGGTCTGAGTTCGCCGGGAGCCCCACTCAGATGTGCAAGCGGGTTAGCATCTGACCGTGGCCGACGTGTCGAACGAGTCGCCGAGCCTCCGGGAGCGCAAGAAGATCAGGACCCGTGCCGTGCTCGTCGACGCCGCGATGGATCTCTGTCTCAAGCAGGGCTATCAGCACACCACCGTCGAGCAGATCGCGGCGTCGGCCGGCGTGTCGCCGCGGACCTTCAGTCGATACTTTCCGACCAAGGATGCGGTGTTCCTCACGCTTCTCGAGGATTACGCCCACGAGGTGGCCATCGAGCTGGAGACGGTGGACGCCGACGTCGGTCCACTCGAAGCCATGCGCCAGGCCAACGTGGCGGTTCTGACGCGCGTCGCGACGCGCCGGGTCGGCAGGCTGACCACTGAACGAATCGTCCTGATGCTGCGCGTGATCAACGCCTCCGACACGTTGAAGCAGGCGGCGCTCGAGTTCAGACACGGCGTGACGCAGGTGGTGCTCGCCAAGCGCATGGGGGTCGACGTCGACGACCCGCGGGTGCGCCTGGCGACCGTCATCTTCTCGGCCACCATCGTCGACGCCTGCGGGGACCTGGTCGCCGACACGGACACCGTCCGGCTGGGGCCAATGATCATGGTGCATCGTCTGAACGAAGCTCTTGCTCAGGTGGCGGGGATGGCGAGCGATATTCGACGTCCGCCCGCCGATGCAGACTACGAGCCTGCCTATGGCTAGGAACCCCTCGCCGCACGGGCTGAGGGAGCGCAAGAAGAGACGGACCCGGGCGACGTTGATCGACGCTGCTGCCAGCCTGTTCCTGGCACAGGGATACGACAACACCACCGTCGACCAGATCGCCGCAGCTGCCGACGTCTCGCCGAGAACGTTCAGTCGGTACTTCCCGACCAAGGTGTCGGTCGTCGCCGCCATCACCGACGACCTGGACGAGCTGATCGCCGACGCGATGGACGGGTTGCCCGGCGAGATGACCGCCTACGACGCCCTGCTCGCCGCCTCGCTGGAGGTGTTGAGCGCGACGGACGGTGTCGAATCCCCGGGCTTTCGTCGGATGGCGATGCTGATCCAGATCATCAACGGCTCGACGTCGTATCGGGCCTCTGCTCTGGCGCTTCGGCACGACGTCACGAACAAGGCGACGATGCACGTGATGGCGCGTCGGATGAACGTCCCGGTCGACCATCGGGCGGTGACCTTGGTCACCGACGTCTGGGCGGTGATCTTCTCCGACTCCTTCGCCGGACTTGGCCAACCGGGCAACCATCCGATCGAATCCGCGGTCATCTGCGACCGGCTGGCCGCCACGGTGGCGTTGTTCCGCAGCACGTGGACACCGTGGGCGGCTATTTCGGCCGCCGACGTCGAACCCCCCACGAGCGCGTGAAACCGATAGCGACTACCTTCCACTAGTGACGGACAGCTTCGTTCCGGTCGCCAACCGTAGAAGGGGTTAACGTGCCCGAAGACTCCAGTCCCTCCGTCGATTCGGATGAGGTCGCCACCCTCCGCTACCCGGGGGGCGAGATCGACCTGGAGATCGTCAAGGCGACCGAGGGATCGGACGGCATCGCTCTGGGGTCGCTGTTGGCGAAGACCGGATACACCACGTTCGACGGTGGCTTCGTGAACACCTCGTCGACGAAGAGCTCGATCTGCTACATCGACGGCGACGCCGGCATCCTGCGCTACCGCGGCTACCCGATCGAGCAGCTCGCGGAGAAGTCGACGTTCATCGAGGTCAGCTACCTGTTGATCTACGGGGAGCTGCCGACGGCCGACGAGCTCGAGAAGTTCACCACGCAAATTCAGCGGCACACCCTGCTGCACGAGGACCTCAAGCGGTTCTTCGACGGCTTCCCCCGCAATGCGCACCCCATGCCGGTGCTGTCCAGCGCGGTGAACGCGCTGTCCGCGTACTACCCGGATTCGGTCGACCCGCTGGACAAGGAGCAGGTCGAGCTGTCGACGATCCGGCTCCTTGCCAAGCTGCCCACGATCGCCGCCTACGCCTACAAGAAGTCGGTCGGGCAGCCGTTCCTCTACCCCGACAACTCGCTGACTCTGGTCGAGAACTTCCTGCGCATGACGTTCGGCTTTCCCGCCGAGCCGTATGAGGTCGACCCGGAGATCGTGCGGGCCCTGGACCTGCTTCTGATCCTGCACGCCGACCACGAGCAGAACTGCTCGACGTCGACGGTGCGGCTGGTCGGCTCGTCGCAGGCCAACCTCTTCACCTCGGTATCCGGCGGCATCAACGCGCTGTGGGGTCCGCTGCACGGCGGCGCCAACCAGGCGGTACTGGAAATGCTCACCAAGATTCGCGACGGTGACGACGACGTCGCGACGTTCGTCAAGAAGGTCAAGAACCGCGAAGAGGGCGTGAAGCTGATGGGCTTCGGGCACCGCGTCTACAAGAACTACGACCCGCGGGCGCGCATCGTCAAGGAGCAGGCCGACAAGATCCTGGCCAAGCTGGGCGTCGACGACCCGCTGTTGGACATCGCCAAGCAGCTCGAAGAGATCGCCCTGACCGACGACTTCTTCGTGCAGCGCAAGCTCTACCCGAACGTCGACTACTACACCGGCGTCATCTACCGGGCGATGGGCTTCCCGACCCGCATGTTCACGGTGCTGTTCGCACTCGGTCGGCTGCCCGGCTGGATTGCGCACTGGCGCGAGATGCACGAGTCGCCGAGCAAGATCGGGCGCCCGCGCCAGATCTACACCGGTTACACCGAGCGGGACTACTCCGACATGGGTGGCCGCTAGCCCTTCAGGCGTGTCGACTGCGCCACATCGTTTGCATCGGTAAAGGTTGTAGGTTCACAATCGTTGCGTGAACACAACTGTTGAGCTGACGCCTCGGCGCAAGGCCATCATCCTGGTCTCCTGCTGCCTGAGCCTGCTCATCGTGTCGATGGACGCCACGATCGTGAACGTCGCCATTCCCAGCATCCGAGCGGATCTGCACGCGTCCCCGTCGGAACTGCAATGGATCGTCGACGTCTACACCCTGGTGCTGGCGTCGCTGCTCATGCTGTCGGGTGCGACGGGGGACCGGTTCGGCCGCCGCCGGGTGTTCCAGATCGGCCTCGTGGTCTTCGCCGTCGGGTCGCTGCTGTGCAGCATGGCGCCCAACGTCGACACGCTGATCATTGCGCGGCTGCTTCAGGCCGTGGGCGGCTCGATGCTCAATCCCGTTGCCCTGTCCATCATTTCGCAGATCTTCACCGGCCGCGTCGAGCGGGCCCGCGCGCTGGGAGTCTGGGGTGCGGTCGTCGGAATCTCGATGGCTATCGGGCCGGTCGTCGGGGGTTTCCTGATCGAGCTGATCAGCTGGCGCGCCGTGTTCTGGATCAACCTGCCGATCTGCCTGGCCGCCGTGATCCTCACCGCCATCTTCGTCCCCGAGACCAAGTCGAAGACCATGCGCAACATCGACCCGATCGGCCAGGGCCTGGCCGTCACGTTCCTCTTCGGTGTGGTGTTCACCCTCATCGAGGGCCCGGGCTACGGCTGGACCAACCCGCGGGTCGTCGCCGTCGCGGTGGTCGCGCTGGTCGCCTTCGCGGCCTTCCTGCGCTACGAGTCCCGGCGCGACGACCCGTTCATCGACCTGCGCTTCTTCCGCAGCATCCCCTTCGCCGGTGCAACGGTGACCGCTATCTGCGCGTTCTCTGGCTGGGGCGCGTTCCTGTTCATGATGTCGCTGTACCTGCAGGGCGAGCGCGGCTATTCGGCCATGCACACCGGGTTGATCTACGCCCCGATTGCCATTGGCGCACTGGTCTTCTCGCCGGTCTCGGGTCGGATGGTCGGGCGTTTCGGAGCCAGGCCGTCACTGCTGACGGCCGGGGTGCTGATCACCATCGCGTCGATTCTGCTCACCTTCCTGACCAAGACCACCCCGGTGTGGGGACTGCTCGTCATCTTCGCGGTGTTCGGCATCGGCTTCTCGATGGTGAACGCTCCGATCACGAACGCGGCCGTCAGCGGCATGCCGCTGGACCGGGCGGGCGCGGCCTCGGCCGTGACGTCGACCAGTCGTCAGATCGGGGTGAGTATCGGTGTGGCGCTGTGCGGTTCCGTGGCCGGGCCGGCGCTGGCGCACAGCGGTGCCGACTTCGCCGACTCCGCCCGGCCGCTGTGGTTCACGTGCATCGGGATCGGCGTCGTCATCACGGTGCTCGGCTTCTACTCGACCACCCCGCGGGCGATGCAGTCGGCCGAGCGGCTCGCACCGCTGATCGCCGGCGACGCGGAGCCGAAGGTGGCCGCCGATGTCCGCTGACCACCCAGTCGCCGACGACGTCTGGCGCGCCATGGTCGCCGTGGTGTTCGACAACCGCGAAGGCTGGCGGCGTGACGTCGTCGACGCATCCGGTTTGCCCTTCAGTCGCATTCGGGTCCTTCGCCGACTGGCCAAGCGGCCGATGACCGCCAAGGAGATCGCCGAGGCCGCCACGATGGACGCGCCCGCCACCAGTGTCGCGGTCAACGACCTGGAAGATCGCGGACTCGTTGTGCGAGAGACGAATCCGAACAACCGCAGGTGCAAGGTGATCTCGCTGACCGACGAGGGTCGGCGCACCGTCGCGAGCATCGAGCGGGTCGAGGACCCCGCGCCGCGGCCCTTCGCCGTGTTGAGTGACGAAGAACTGCAGACCCTCGAGACGATCCTGGCGAAGCTGACCGCTGGCTGACGTTCCCGACGACGTCGTCAATTCCGGCTGACTTCCCGACGCGCGCGAATATCCTGATCTCGTCCACCGGGAGGTGACGAGATGACGGTGTGCCGAGCATGTGGCTCCGAGTTGCGCGCGGCCGCCAAGTTCTGCGACGAGTGTGGTGCGGCGACCCAGCCCGCCGGGGCCGCCGAGTACAAGCAGGTGACGGTGCTCTTCGCGGACGTCGTGCACTCGATGGACATCGCGGTCGCCCTCGGTCCGGAACGCCTGCGCAGCATCATGGCGGACGTCTTCGACGTCTCGGCCGATGCGGTCAGACGATATGGGGGAACCGTCGACAAGTTCACCGGCGACGGCATCATGGCCGTCTTCGGAGCTCCGGTCGCCCTCGAAGATCACGCGCTGCGTGGCTGTCTCGCAGCGCTGAACCTGCAAGGGGAGATGCGTCGACTCGCCGTCCGGTTCGGCCGCGACGGGGTCGACGTCGCGGTCAGGGTCGGTCTGAACTCGGGTCAGGTCGTCGCCGGGAAGCTCGGCGCCGGATCGCGCGCGTACACCGCCATCGGTGAAGCGGTCGGGATGGCACAACGGATTGAGTCGGTGGCGCCCCCGGGTGGGGTGGCGATCTCGGAGTCGACGGCGAGACTCGTCGACGAGGTCGTCGACCTCGACGAAGCCGACTTCCTCGTCGTGAAGGGCTTGGCCAACCCCGTGCCCGTGCGCAGGCTGCTGCAGGTCAAGCCGCACCATGCCCTCTCCCGACGCCCCGACTCGCCGCTCATCGGGCGGAGATGGGAGATGGCCGTCCTCGAAGGGACCTTCGACGAGATCCTCGACGGATGCGGCGGCGCGAGCGTCGGATTGTGTGGGCCCGCGGGGATCGGCAAGAGCCGGGTCGTCCGGGAGATCGCGGCGATCGCCGCCACCCGGGGCGTCCAGGTGTTCCGTGCGCGGTGTGACTCGATTGCCAAGGAGGTGCCGTTTCACGTCGTCGCCCAACTGCTGCGTGCCGTCATGAAGGTCGGTGACTCCGAATCCAGTTCTGACAGAGAACAACTCAAGAGCCAAGTGCCCGACGTCAGCTCTGACGATCTGCTGTTGCTCGGCGACCTGCTCGGTATCAACGACCCCACCGTGGTCATCCCGACGCTCCATCCAGATGCCAGACGCCGGCGACTGACGGCGCTGATCCGGGGCGCCTGGACCACTCAGCGATCGCCCGCCGTGTACATCGTCGAGAACGCCCAATGGATGGACGAGATCAGTGAATCCATGCTGGCCGACTTCACCGCGGTGATTTCGCGGACCGATTCGATGGCCCTCATCACCTACCGGCCGGAGTATCGCGGCGCGTTGTCCAGGTTGGCAGAGGGGCGAACCCTCACCGTGGCGCCCTTGAGCGGTCGGGAAACCTCGGAACTGATTGCCGAGCAGTTGGGTTCAGACGACTCGCTGGCGGGCTTGGCGGCGACGATCGCCGAACGCGCCGTGGGCAATCCATTCTTCGTCAAGGAGATCGTGCGCGACCTTGCCGAGCGGGGCATCCTGCACGGTCGGCGCGGTGCATACACGTTCAACGCCGCCGTGGCGGAGGTCAGCGTGCCGCCGACTCTGTACGCCGTCATCGCGGCACGCATCGACCGGCTGGACGATGAGGCAAAGCGCACCCTCAACGCCGCCGCGGTCGTCGGAACGCGTTGCGCCGCAGACCTCTTGACCACGATCGGCGTCGAGCCGGCATTCGAGGCACTGGTGGACGCCGAGATGGTGGATCAGGTGAAGTTCTCGTCGCCGGAGGAGTACGTCTTCCGGCAGCCGATGATCCGCACGGTGGCCTACGAAACGTTGCTCCTGGCTGAACGCGCCGACGTCCATCGGCGGGTCGCGGCGGCGATCGAGGCGCGTGAGCCGGCCCTCGTGGACCAAAATGCCGCGCTGATCGGCGAACACCTCGAAGCGGCCGGAGACAACGGCGCAGCCTACGGCTGGCACATGCGTGCCGGTGCGTGGTCGAGAAACCGCGACATCGCGGCGGCGAGATTGAGTTGGGCGAGGGCGCGACACGTCGCGCAGGGTCTTCCCGCCGACGAGCCGAATCGGCTGGCCATGCGCATCGCGGCGGGTACGTTGCTCTGCGCGACGGCCTACCGCACGGCGGAGAGCATGTCCCACAGCGGATTTCGGGAAGTTCGCGAGCTCGCCGCCGCAGCGGGGGACAAGCGGTCGCTGGCGCTGGCGACGCTCGGGCAGTACACCGACCACATGGTGCACGGGCGGGTCGCCGAAGCATCCGCTCTGGGCACCGAGGTCGTGGCGCTGCTCGACGCAATCGGTGATCCCACGCTGACCGTCGGACTGTCCGTCGCCCCGATGATCGTCAAGCAGGAGACCGGCGAGATCAGCGAGCTGCTGAGGTGGTCGCAGACGGCGATCGAGCTGGCCGACGGCGATCCGACCATGGGTGACGTCGTGTTCGGGTCGCCGCTCGCGCTGGCGCTCGTGTTCCGCGGCATCGCCAGATGCTGGCTCGGACTTGCCGACTGGCAGAGGGACTTTCGCGACTCCCTGGCCATGGCCCGCACGACGGACCGCCTGACCTACAGCAAGTGCGTGGTCTACAAGCACAGCGTGACGACGTTGCAACACGTCCTGCTGCCGGATGACTCCACCGTCCTGGAAGTGGAGGAGGCGCTGAGCATCGCGACGGACCACGGTGACCACCACGCCGTCGCCCTGGCCACCTACTGCCTGGGCGGCGTCCTCCTCGAACGGGGATCCGCCGACCGCCGTCGGGGGCGGCATCTCCTGGCCGAGATCCGCGAGATGGCGGACCGCGGTCACTTCTACCGAAGCGAGCTCGCCGTCCTCGATCTCTTCGACGCGCGCGAGCTGGCGCGTGACGGTGACCTCGACACTGCCGTCGACGAGCTGCGGGACGCCGGGATCCGCGTCTTTCAGCGCGGTCAGTTCGCCCACGGCGTCATTGCCACCCGATTCCTCGTCGAGGCGCTGCTGCAGCGCGGCGGAAAGGGGGACGTGCGGGAGGCCGAAGCCGCGATCGAACGTTTGGTCTCAACAGGGAGGGACGATCTGGCGGTCGTCGAACTGGTCCTGCTTCGGCTGGGGGCGTTGGTGGCACGGGCGCGAGACGATCACGTCACCTGGCGAGGGTCGCTCACCAGATGTCGGGAGCGGGCGACGGCCCTCGGCTTCGATGGCCACCTGGCGTGGGCGGCCGCGCTGCCGTGATCAGCAACGATGTGGCCGAGACCCCGCCAACAGGGCGTCGTCGTGGCGGTGAGCGACCTCGCCGACCGAGGCCATGAAGCGGTCCAGGTCTACCCGCCGACCCGAGATCCACGTGCCCTGAAACTCCATGGTGTCCTGCAATCGCGCCGGGTCGACCAGGTAGGGGTCGGTGTTGAGCAGCGAGAGGTCGGCGAGCTTGCCCGGCTCGATCGAGCCGATGTCGTGGTCGCGCTTCTGCTGCCAGGCCGCGTTTGTCGTGTGAGCCTGCAGAGCCTCGTCGAGGGTCAGCGCCTGTTCTGGTCCGTGAACGGTCCCCGATGCACTTCTGCGGGTGACGGCATTCTGAATGTTCAACCACGGCAGCGGAGGTGACAGATAGCCGTCATTGTGGAAGGTCGGGCGGACGCCGCTGTCGTAGGCGTCGCGATAGGGCTGCCACCGCGCTCCGTACGCGGGCTCGAAGATGACCCCGTCGTAGATGTCGCCCCAGTACAGCGCCTGGAAGGGTGACATGGAGGCGGTGATCCCGAGATCTCCGGCCCTGACACATTGCGCCCTGCTTGGGGTGGCAAAGTGTTCGAGCCGCCAGCGGTGGTCCGACCCGCCGAGGCCAAGGCCGTGCAGGGCGCGTTCGTAGCCGTCGAGCACGACGTCGATTCCGGCGTCACCGTTGACGTGGGTGGCGATCTGCACGTCGTCGGCGGCGAATTGACTTATGAGCGAAAGGAATTGGTCGGCCGAGTAGTTGAGGACGGACAATCCGGGAACGGTGCCGACGGGCACGTCGGCAATGCGGGCACGGGCAGAGTCCAAGTAGGGCACGCTGATCGCCGCCGTGCCAATGGACGGACTCCCGTCCATCCAGATCTTGTAACCCGCCCGCGAAATCATCCCCGACAGCTCGCCGAAGTCCAGTTCGGCGTGCGCCTCCGAGTCATAGGTGGCCTGATAGAGCGAATAGCGCACCGGGCAATTGGGCAGAGCCGCCAGTTGCTCCATCGGTGCGCGCAACTTGCTGACGAATCCGAGGTCGCCGACGGCGGTAAAACCGTTGCGCGCCAACGTCGAGTACCACGCACCAAGGTTGAGAAGCGGCGACGGGACGACGCCTGGCAGGAAGGCGCCCATGGCCATCATCGTCGCCTGGGTTTCGAATCCGACGCCGCCGGCAGTGCCATCTGGACGACGCGTCCACCGCGCGTCGGGTGTGTCGGCCGGGGGCGTGGCACCCACCCACCCGAACAACTGGGTGGCGCGCGAGTTGAAGTACAACGCGTGACCGGTGATGTCGAAGATGAGCACCGGGTGGTCGGGGAAGTAGCGGTCCAGACTGGTCCGATCCGGCATCGGGATCGACAGCAGCAGTCGGTCCAGACCGTTGAAGAGCAACGGTTGACCGGTCGGCGTCTCCCGGCGCAACCGACCGAAGAGCGCCTCGACGTCTTCCCACGTCGGGTAGCCGACGAATGGGGCAATCCAGTGGGCCGGCTGTTCGCACAGCACCGCCGCCGGCACGGGATGGTCATGTGCCTGAATGAAACCGGGCATCAGCACGCTCGGGCCGAGGTCTTCGACCTGGTCGTCGGGGGCCGACGTCTGGCACTCGGCGAGCGTGCCCACGGCGACGATCCGGCCAGAGTCGACGTCGATCGCGACCGCCTCGGCCCGCGGCTTCGCGGGATCCATGGTGATGACCGAGGCGGCCCTCAGGATCGTCAGTTTAGATAGCCTTCGACTTCGCTTTCGGGTCGCACACTGGCCTGATCCGGGTCCTGACCGGTCTCGCGCAGGGCGCGGCGCTGGCGCAGCAGATCCCAGCACTGGTCGAGCTGAACTTCGAGGCCGCGCAGTCGGCGGTGCTCCTCGGTCTCGTCGATCTCGCCGTGCTGCAGCTTGGCGCGCAGTTCCTTCTCCTCGGCCACCAAGTCGTTGACTTGGGCGAGAATGTCGGCATCTTTGTTCGGGTCCGTAGCCACGCCCCCAGTCTGCCCGACTACCGTGGTGAACGTGGCAACTAAACCCGAGATCGAATTTCCCGACGGCCCGGCACCTGCCGAACTCGTCATCGAAGACATCGTCGTAGGCGACGGCGCCGAGGCCGTGCCGGGTGGCACCGTCGAGGTGCACTACGTCGGCGTGGAGTACGACACCGGTGACGAATTCGACAGCTCGTGGAACCGCAACGAGTCCATCGAGTTCCCTCTGCGCGGGCTCATCGAAGGCTGGCAGGACGGCATTCCCGGAATGCGCGTCGGCGGCCGACGCAAGCTCGTCATTCCGCCGGCAAAGGCTTACGGCCCGGCCGGATCCGGGCATCGGCTCTCGGGTAAGACGTTGATCTTCGTGATCGACCTGCTCGACGCTCGCTGAGTGCGTTCCGCGCTGCTGGTCGCCCTCACCCTGTTGCTCTTGGTGGCGGGGTGCGGGTCGGCCGGCAACTCCGGCGACACCGCTGACACCGGACAAACCACCGTCACCCCGGCGTCGACCAGCCCGTCGACCGTCGCGAAGAGCGGTCCGTTCGGGGCCATGTCGATCGTGCGGACGGCCGACGGGTTCACCGTGACCGGTGAAGTGCCCGACGAGTCGCTCAAGACGGGGCTTCCCGACACGCTGCGTCAGGCCATGCCCGGCGCCAAGATCGTCGACCAGCTGACGGTCAAACCCGGCGTCACCGCCCCGGAGTTCTCCGGTCTTGGCGCGTTGTTCGGGGTGGCGATGGACGTGGAGGGCTTCGCAGTGAAGCTCGTCGGCGACACCGCCACGTTGACGGGGACCGCCAAGGCCGAGGCGGCCAAGACGGCGGCCGGGACCGCGGTGACCGAGACCTGGCCGAACGTGAAGGTGGCCAACGACATTCGGGTCGGCTAGGACGGTCCAGGCAGTCGTAGCAGCAGCCGGACGCCGCCGAGCGGGCTTTCCTCCAAAGAGGCTGTGCCACCGTGCAATTCGGCTTGCTGCGCGACGAGCGCCAGCCCGAGGCCGGAGCCGGAGTGCGATGCCGTCGACCCGCGGGAGAACCGCTCGAAGACGATCTTGCGCTCCTCCTCGGGGATGCCGACCCCGTCGTCGTCGACCGCGATTTCCACGCCCGCGCGCGACGTGACCGCCGACAGCTGAACGCGAGTGGCGCCACCGTGTTTGACGGCGTTGGCGATCGCGTTGTCCACGGCGAGCCGCAGCCCGGCGGGCAGCCCCACGATTATCACCGTGGGTGCGGGCACCAACGACACGTCGAGCTCGGGATAGACCCGCATCGCGTCGTGCGCGGCGCGGTCGAGTAGCTCGGTGATGTCGACGGGCGAGTGGTCGTCCGACGTCGAGAGTTCGCCCTGGGCAAGCCTTTCGATGGCCCACAGCGTCGACTCGATGCGCGTCTGGGTCCGGATGACGTCGTTGAGGACTTCCTTGCGCTGATCCTCGGCGAGGTCGAGGGTGGCGAGCACCTCCAGGTTGGTCCGCATCGCCGTCAGTGGGGTGCGCAGCTCGTGCGACGTCACGGCGGCGAAGTCGCGGGAGGACACCAGCGCCGCCTTGGTGCGGTCCTGCTCCTGCCATATGCGCTGCACCATCCCGTTCACGGCGTCGGCGATCTCGACCGCCTCGGTCGCGCCGCGGACGTCGATGTCGGGGGCCGCGCCGCCCACGTCGATCGCCCGCGTCTGCTGGGCGAGGCGTTTGAGGGGGCGCACCGCGAACGCGGCGAGCAGCCAGCCCGCCAAGGCCGCCGCACCGATCGCGCCCGAGCAGATCATGATCACCCGGCGGTGAAGGTTGTTGGTGTCGCCGATCGTCGCGTCGTAGGTGGCGCCGACGGCGGCGGTCATCTCGCCCTGCGGACCGCTGATCTCCACGGTGCGCACGCGGTAACGAACGCCGTCGATGGTGGTGTCGGCGTAGCCGGCTGGCAGCTCGGGCAGCGTCACGTCGGAGTTCGACGTCACCTGGCCGTCGGGACGCCGGACCGTGATGATCGCGTCTTCGTCGTTGGGCGACTTGGGAATCTGGTCGAGGCCGCGCGGCAGGAACGGGATCGCGAAACCGGCCGCCTCGTCGAGTCGCCGGTCGAGACGTTCCTTGCGGTCGTTGGTGATGCCGACCCAGACAATCACGCCGACGATGCCGACCACGATGGCCGCGGCGATGGCCGTGGCGAACGCCACGCGGGTCCGCAGCGACGGCGTGCGTCGGAAGACCCGCGAGAGAAGATTCACGGCTCAGTTAGTTCTGTTCTTCGCGCAAGCGCTCATCACTACTGCTGCCTCAGGACGAATCCCACGCCCCGCACCGTGTGGAGCAGTCGTGACGCGCCACCCGCCTCCAGCTTGCGGCGCAGGTACCCGATGAACACGTCGACGACGTTGGTGTCGGCGGCGAAGTCGTAGCCCCACACAAGTTCCAGCAGCTGCGCGCGGGACAACACCGCGGTCTTGTGCTCGGCGAGGACCGCCAGCAGGTCGAACTCCCGCTTGGTCAGGTCGACGTCGACGCCGTTGACCCGGGCCCGGCGGCCGGGGATGTCGACCTCCAGCGGGCCGACGGCAATCGTCTCCGACGAGAACGTCGCCGTCGCTCCCCGGCGTCGCAACAGGGCCTTGACCCTGGCGACGAGTTCGGCGAGGACGAACGGTTTGACCAGGTAGTCGTCGGCCCCTGCCTCGAGGCCTGCCACCCTGTCGTCGACCGAGCTGCGCGCAGACAGCACGCACACCGGCACGTCGTTGTCCATGGCGCGAAGGGCCGTCACCACGCTGACGCCGTCGAGGACCGGCATGTTGATGTCGAGGACGATCGCGTCGGGCCGGGTCTCGGTCGCGCTGCGAAGCGCCTCGGCACCGTCGACTGCGGTGCTCACCTCGAACCCGGACAGGCGTAGTCCACGCTCCAGGGACGCCAGCACGTCGGGGTCGTCGTCCACCACCAGGACTCGGGGTGGCGCGGCACCGCTAGCTCCCATCTCCATGCGCCTCATCTTGCCTGATGTGCCACCGTGGATGCGGTAGGCGCGTTGCGCAGGCGGAACCGGACTGGTCGGTGCTAGCTTCAACACTCGTGCAGCCACTCGGCCCTCGCCTGATCGTTCAACCCGACGACGGTCTGGGTCCGGTGCTGGAATTCATCGGGTCGGCGCAGACGTCGCTTCTGATAAAGCAGTTCACCTTCACCGACGAGAGCCTCATCGACGCCGTCGTCGCGCGGAAGCAGGCCGGGGTCGACGTCCGGGTGATGCTGAACGCGGCCAGGTCCGGTGGCGACCGCGCGAACGACGAGACCTTCGAGCGCTTCTGCGCCGCCGGGATCTCCGTGCAGTGGGCCAATCCGAAGTTCTACGTCACCCACGAGAAGTCGATGGTCGTCGACGAGAAGTCGGCGCTGGTCGCGACGTTCAACATGTGTCTCAAGTACTTCACGCGCACCAGGGACTACGGCGTGATCATCGACGATCCCGTCCAGGTGACGCAGATCGTCGAGGTGTTCAACGCCGACTGGAACCACGACGACTGGGTGCCGACGGTGTACCGGGGTCTGCTGTGGAGCAACTCGAATTCGCGACTTCACATGGCGCGCTTCATCGACACCGCGACCCACCGCATCGACGTCCAGCATCCCAAGTTCGTCGACGCGGTCATCACCGACCACCTCGCAGCCGCAATCGACCGCGGAGTCAAGGTGCACGTCCTGTGCGGCGGCAGGCATGGCATCAGCGAGGGGGACGTGCTGGACACCTTCGCCTCGCTCCGCACGCTGCGTCGGTTTGGCGCGAAGGTGCACAAGCAGAAGAACCTCAGGGTGCACGCCAAGTTGATGATCGTCGACGACGAGCGGGCGCTGGTGGGGTCGATGAACATCGACCGCAGTGCGTTCGACCTCCGCCGCGAGCTCGGCATCACGGTCGACGACCCGGCGGTCGTCGCGCGTTTGAGAGCGGTCTTCGAGGAGGACTGGGCGCTGTCGCATCCGTACTCGCCACCGGACCCCCTCGATCCGTCGACCCACCACGAGGACGACTTCCCGCACGATCCGGAACTCGTCCACGAGTGACGTCGCCGGAGCCGGTGCCGGCGAAGGTCGGATTGTTCGAATTGGGGTTGACGTTCAACCACATCGCG
Organism: Mycobacterium sp. Root135; assembly: GCF_001426545.1. Classification (GTDB taxonomy): domain Bacteria; phylum Actinomycetota; class Actinomycetes; order Mycobacteriales; family Mycobacteriaceae; genus Mycobacterium. The sequence continues at coordinate 17,922 of NZ_LMEZ01000002.1, forward strand.
CTGGCTTCCTTCGGCGGCGGACTGTCGGCGTGGTCGCGTGAGGTCATCGTCGTCGAGAAGAAGTGGATGGGCGAGGCGGAGTTCCTGTCCGCCATGACGATGTGCCGCATCCTGCCGGGAGCCAACCAGGTCAACATGGCCGTGTTCACCGGCACGAAGCTGCGGGCCGTGCCGGGAGCCGTCGCCGCGGTCGTCGGGCTGTGCCTGATGCCGCTGGTCATCGTGTTGGTGCTGGCATTCCTGTACTTCACCTTCAAGGAGGTGCCCGCGGTCAAGGGCATCCTCCACGGCGCGTCCGCGGCTGCCGTCGCGCTCACGCTGGCGATGGTGGTCAAGACCGGCAAGACGTGCCTGACTGGCCTGATCCCGGTGGGGCTGTTCGCGTTGGCGTTCGTGCTCAACGGCGTCCTGCGGTGGCCGTTGCTGGGGGTGCTGGCGATCGTCGCTCCGCTGGCGCTGCTCTGGGCGTGGCCTCGGGGGGCTTCGAGGACGGCTGCGACATGAGCACCTATCTGCAGTTGATCGTCCTGTTCGGGTCGCTGTCTCTGATGTCGATCGGCGGCGGCAACGCGGTATTGCCCGACATGCATCTGCGGTCGGTCCACCAGCATCATTGGCTCAGCGACACACAGTTCGCCGACCTGTTCTCCATCTCGCAGACCGCGCCAGGTCCGAGCATCCTGATCGTCGGCATGATCGGCTACGCCGCAGGCTTGCCGGTCGGGGGCGTGCTCGGCGGGATCGTCGGCGGTTTCGTCGCCACTGCCGCGATGGTGATTCCGGCGGCGTCGCTGGTCTACGCGATCACGCTGTTTTGGCAGCGGGCGCAAGAGTCGAAGTGGCGGATCGCCGTCGAGAAGGGGTTTGCGCCGCTCACCGTGGGCCTCATCCTGGCGTCGTCGTTGGTGATGAGCCGCGCGGCCGACCACGACTGGCGGGCGTACCTGCTGACCGCCGTGTGCACGCTGATCTTCGTGCGGTCCAAGGTCAACCCGCTGATCGTGGTCGCGGCCGCAGGTGTGATCGGTTACTTCGGCATCGTCTGAGTTAGCCGAAACGGGTATAGCTCTTCGCATGGGTGTCCCCGTTGGTACCGAATTGACCTCATCTTTTGTTGAGGTTTTACGGTGATGACATGAGCATGGAGTACGCGGCCAGCCGGGCCCTATACCGGCAGCGCAACGCGCGCGGAGGTGATCTCCGTGTGCTGGCCAACCGTGCGCTGTTGTTGCGGATCTGGCGTTTCTCCGCCCGCCACCACCGCCGCCTCGGCGCGTTCGTGGCGGTCAGCGTCGTCGGCGCGCTGCTTGCGGTGTCCACGCCGGTGCTGGCCGGGCGGGTGGTCGACGCGATAGTGCATGGCGGGTTGCCGAGCACGGTGGTGGTGCTGGCGTCGGTGATCGCGGCCGTCGCAGTGGCCGAGGCGGGCGTCGGGATGCTCACGCGCTGGCTGTCGTCGCACATCGGGGAGGGCCTGATCCTCGATTTGCGGACCGCGGTGTTCGACCACGTGCAGCGGATGCCGGTGGCGTTCTTCACCAGGACCCGAACGGGGGCCCTGGTCAGCCGGCTCGGCAACGACGTGATCGGCGCGCAGCGCGCGTTCTCCGACACGCTCTCCGGGGTGGTCGGCAACCTGGTGACGTTGGCGCTGACGCTGGCCGTGATGCTCAGCATTTCGTGGCAGATCACGCTGCTGTCGCTGCTGCTGACGCCGTTGTTCCTGCTGCCCGCCCGCCGGATCGGTCGCACGATGGCGACGCTGAGCCGGGAGAGCGCGATCTACAACGCGACGATGAATACCCAAATGACGGAACGCTTCTCGGCGCCCGGTGCCACGCTGGTCAAGTTGTTCGGCGACCCGGCGCGCGAGTCGGAAGAGTTCGCGTCGCGGGCCGACCGGGTTCGCGACATCGGCGTGCGGACGTCGATGCTGCAGGCCACGTTCATGAACTCGCTGACGCTGATGTCGGCGCTCGCGCTGGCGCTGGTCTACGGGCTCGGTGGTGTGCTGGCGATCGGCGGCGCGCTGCAGGCTGGTGCCATCGTCTCGCTGGCCCTGCTGTTGACGCGGCTCTACGCGCCGCTGACGGCACTGGCCAACGCGCACGTCGAAATCGCCAGCGCGCTGGTCAGCTTCGAGCGCGTCTTCGAAGTACTGGACCTGACGCCGCTGATTCGGGAGAAGGCCGACGCCGTACCCGTGCCCGACGGGCCGGTCGGCGTGGAATTCGACGACGTGCGGTTCGCCTACCCGTCGGCCGACAAGGTGTCATTGGCCTCGCTCGAGGAGGTCGCCGTGCTCGACGACCGCGGCGGAGACGAAGTGTTGCATGGTATTTCGTTCACCGCCGAACCCGGTCAGATGGTCGCGCTGGTCGGGTCCTCCGGCGCGGGCAAGTCGACGATCGCGTCGTTGTTGGCGCGGCTGTACGACGTCGACTCCGGTGCGATCACGCTGGCAGGCGCCGACGTCCGCGACGTGACCTTCGCGTCGCTGAAGGACACCGTCGGCGTCGTCACGCAGGACGGGCACCTCTTCCACGAGTCCATCCGCGCGAACCTGTCCCTGGCCGCGCCAGGCTCCACCGACGAACAGCTCTGGGAGGCGTTGCGCCGGGCCCGTCTGGGCGACGTGGTCGCGGACATGCCGGACGGTCTTGACACCGTCGTCGGCGAACGCGGCTACCGCCTCTCCGGCGGACAGCGCCAGCGGTTGACCATCGCGCGCCTGCTGCTCGGGAAGTCGCGGGTGGTGGTGCTCGACGAGGCGACCGCGTCACTGGACTCCGAGTCCGAAGCCGCCGTGCAGCAGGCGCTGGCCGAGGCGCTCGCAGGCCGGACGTCGCTGGTGATCGCCCACCGGCTGTCCACGATCCGGGCCGCCGACCTGATCCTCGTCGTCGAGGACGGTCGCATCGTCGAACGCGGCACCCACCGCAAGCTGCTGGCCCGCCGTGGCCGCTATACGGAGTTGTACGAGACGCAGTTCGGTGACGAGACGTCCGCCGCATGAAATCGGTTGCCGAGCATGGGAACCTTGAAGGCGTGACGCCTGTGGACGACGAGGGACTTCGGTCCGAGCCCGCCGTCGCGCCACCGCCTCTTCGCATCCGGTCGTCGTCGGACATCCTGCGGTTGCTGCCGTATCTGAAGCCGTACTGGCTGCGGTGGACCTCGATGCTGATCGCGGCCCTTCTCAGCCTGGTCGCCACGGTCGCGATTCCGCTGATGACGAAGGCCGTCATCGACGGTCCGGTGCGGCACCAGGATCAGCAGCACCTCTGGACGTTGGGCTCCATCGCCATGGCCGTGCTGATCTCGGAGGCCGTGCTGTGGTTCATCCGTCGCTGGCTGGTCTCGCGCGCCACCATGGGCGTCGAGGCCGACATCCGCAAGGACCTCTATGCGCGGCTGCAGATCCTGCCGATGTCGTTCCACGGCAAGTGGCAGTCGGGCCAGTTGCTGTCGCGGGTGATGAACGACCTCAGCACCATCCGCCAGTTCCTGTCGTTCGGGCTGCTGTTCTTGTTGCTCAACATGATTCAGATCGTCGTGGTGACGGGGATCCTGCTCGCCATGTATTGGCCGCTGGGTGTGGTCGTGGTGATCTCGATCGTGCCGATCACGGCCACCGTGCTCCACTTCCAACGTCAGTTCACCAAGCTGTCGCGGGCCGCGCAGGATCAGTCCGGAAACGTCGCCACCCACGTGGAGGAGCAGGCGCTCGGGGTGCGGGTGGTCAAGGCGTTCGGCCGCGAGCAGTACGCCTACGACCGGTTCGACCAACGCGCCACCGCCCTGTTCGACACCGAGGTGCGCAAGGTGGGGGTCTCGGCGAAGTTCTGGACGCTGCTGGAGGCGATCCCCAGCGCCAGCCTGATCATCGTGCTCGGACTTGGCGCCTACGCCGCGGGCAGCGGCCTGGTGACGATGGGCACCCTGGTCGCGTTCATCACGATGATGCTGTCGCTGGTGTGGCCCATCGCGTCGCTGGGCTTCCTGCTGTCGATGACGCAGGAGGCCATGACGGCTGCCAACCGCGTCGTCGAGATCTTCGACGCGCCACGCGAGATCACCGACGGGCCGCACCGCGAGGTGCCCCGCGGCGGTCGCCTGGAGCTGGTCGACGTCGGCTTCAAGTTCCCCGACTCCGACGAATGGGCGCTTCGCCACGTCAACGTCACCGTCGAACCGGGGGAGACCCTGGCCCTGGTCGGTCCGACGGGATCGGGCAAGTCGGTGCTCGTGTCGCTGCTGTCACGGCTCTACGACGTGACCGAGGGCGCAATCCTGGTCGACGGCAACGACATTCGCGAGCTGTCGCTACCCGCCCTTCGGAAGGCCGTCGCCACCGCCTTCGAAGACCCCACCCTGTTCTCGATGTCGGTGGCGGAGAACCTGCGCCTCGGCAGACCGCTGGCGACCGAGGAGCAGCTGGCCCAGGCCGTCGAGGTGGCCGCCGCCCAGTTCGCCTACGACCTGCCGTTCGGTCTTGACACCCGGATCGGTGAGCAGGGCATGAGCCTGTCCGGCGGTCAGCGACAACGACTCTCGTTGGCCCGGGCACTGTTGGCCGCCCCGTCCATCCTGGTCTTGGACGACACCCTGTCGGCGCTCGACGTGCACACCGAGGCCGTCGTCACGGAGGCGTTGCGTCGCGTCTTGCGGACGCGAGGAGCAGTTGGGCGGGAGTCCGAGGTCACCGGCCTGGTCGTCGCCAACCGGGCGTCGACGGTGCTGCTCGCCGATCGCGTCGCCCTGCTCGAGCGAGTCGACGGCTCCGGGGCGACCATCACCCGGGTCGGCACCCACGCAGAGCTGTTGGCGACGGCGCCGGAGTACCGGTACCTGCTGGCGGCCGACGACGAGCTCGACGAGAACCTGGAACGCGATTGCGACTGGGAACGTGACGAGGAGCGCAGCCGGCTCGAAAACCTCTATCTCGAGCAGGAAGCCGATCGGGACGGGGAGCACGGCTATGTGGGGTCGGAGGTGGAGAAGAGATGAGTACCACCGACTGGCGGGGCCGCGCCGTCACGAACGACGACGCCGACCTGCCCATCGACGAGTCGATCTCGCGCCGCAGGGAAGCGCGCAGCCTGCTTGGCGGCTTGCTGCGGCCCTACGCCACGGCGGTTGCCCTGCTGACGATCGTCATCGTGGCGGAGAACGCCGCGCGACTGTCGGTGCCACTGCTGGTGCAACGCGGCATCGACCACGGCATCCCGCCGCTCGTCGGCGGTGGTTCTGCGCGTGAACTGATCCTGATCGTCGCCGCGCTGTGCGGCGTCGTGCTGGTGCAGGCCACCAGCCGGATGTTCTTCCTACGCCGCTCGGGGCGGATCGGCCAGGAAGTGCTACTCGAGTTGCGCCGCAGGATCTTTCGGCACTTCCAGCGGCTCGACGTCGCGTTCCACGACCGCTATACCTCCGGTCGGGTGGTCGCGCGCTCGACCAACGACGTGGAGGCCATCCAGGACATGCTGCAGACCGGGTTCGACGGTCTGATCACCGCCGTCCTGACGCTGCTCGGCACGTCGGTGCTGCTGATCGTGCTCGACGTGAAGCTCGGGCTGATGTGCCTGTGCGCCTTCCCGGTTCTGGTGCTGCTGGTGTGGTGGTTCCGCACCCAGTCGGCGAAGACCTACAAGCTGGTGCGTGAGCGCGCCGCGTTGGTCATCGTGCAATTCGTCGAGACGATGACGGGCATCAAGGCGGTGCAGGCCTACCGCCGCGAGCCGCGCAACCAAGAGATCTTCACCGACGTCGCCGACGACTACAAGAACGTCAACGAGCGGGCGTTCAAACTGCTCGCGATCTTCATGCCGGCCGTCCGACTGGTCGGCAACGTCACCACCGGTGGAGTGCTGCTCTACGGCGGTTACCGGGTGCTCAACGGTGAGATGACGCTCGGCACGCTGACCGCGTTCCTGCTGTATCTGCGGATCTTCTTCGAGCCGATGCAGGAGATCTCGCAGTTCTTCAACACGTTCCAGTCCGCGGCCGCGGCCCTGGAGAAGATCGCGGGCGTGCTGGCCGAGAAGCCGGGCATCCAGGACCCGGAGCAGCCGGTCGAGCTCTCGACGGTGAAGGGCGACATCGAGTTTCGTGACGTCGCCTTCTCCTACGTTCCCGACCGCCCGGTGCTGCCGGACCTACGGCTGGAGATCCCGGCTGGCCAGACCGTCGCCCTGGTCGGCACGACCGGTGCCGGCAAGACCACCATCGCCAAGCTGATCGCCAGGTTCTACGACCCCACCTCTGGCGCGGTCACGCTCGACGGCGTCGACCTACGCGACCTGGCGCAGGCCGACCTGCGCACGCACGTGGTGATGGTGACGCAGGAGAACTTCATGTTCGAGGGCACCATCGCCGACAACATCCGGTTCGGTCGGCCCGACGCGACCGACGCCGAGGTGCGCGAGGCGGCCGAGGCCGTGGGCGTCAGCCGGTTCGTCGACGCGCTCCCCGACGGCTACGAGACCGACGTGGCGAAGCGGGGCGGCAGGCTGTCCGCGGGCCAGCGGCAGCTGATCGCCTTCGCCAGAGCGTTTCTCGCCGACCCCGCGGTGCTCATCCTCGACGAGGCGACGTCGTCACTCGACATCCCCAGCGAGCGGCTGGTTCAGCGGGCGCTGGCCACCGTGCTGGCCGACCGGACCGCGGTCGTCATCGCCCACCGCCTGTCCACCGTCGAGGTCGCCGACCGCGTGCTGGTCCTCGAACACGGCCGCATCGTCGAGGACGGGCCGCCGGGAGAGCTGATGCTCGGCGACGGCAGGTACGCGGCCTTGCATCGGGCCTGGGTCGACTCCCTGGTCTGAGTTCAGGCGCGCAGCAGGGCCTCGAGCTTGGTGTTGGCGGCTCGCAGGCGTGGCGCGATCTGAGCAGCTCCGTCCCGCGCGGCGTCGTCGTCGGATTGCATGTGACTGACCACGTTCAGCCGGGCGCGGTTGAGCCAGCGCATCAGCTCGGGGTCGTCGAACCACCTGAGCTGGTTGTGGTTGAAGTCGAGCGTCATCGTGATCCAGTCGAGTGGTTTCGTGGGATGCTCCACCGGCCTGCAGTAGTCGTTCTTGGCGTCGTCGTCGAGGTCCATCGCCTCGACGCGGGCGATGACCGCGGCGCTGAAGGTGGGTTGGCAGGTGCGCACGGACTGCAGGGTGATGTGTTCGCCCGCGAACACGGTTGTGGCAGGGCGGGTTCCGATGCCGTCGCCGGTGCAGTCGACGAACAAGGCCGATGGGTCGACGTCGACGGTGCCGTCGTCGAGGGTGATTTGGCCCGGTTCCAGCGCGACGACGCGACCCATCCGGACGACGTCGGAGATCCGTCGCAGATGGTCGAGTTCACCTCGTGAGACGATCGCGCACCGGTACATCGACGGCGTCACCGTCTCGTCGATGCGAAGCAGGCAGCCCAGCTTCTCCAACCGGACGTAGAGATCGTCGATCGAGATGGCCTGCGCGATGGCCCGCGACTGGGCCGAGAAATCCGCAAGCACCCGCCTGGCGAACGCCGGGCCCGGTTGCACGGAGGCACGGTCGAGCAGCCAGGAGTCACGCGGCTTGATCCACGTCAGCCGATCGGGTGAAATGCCGTGCCGCATAAGCCACGTGCACGCGTCCATGGAGGTCTTGCCGCCACCGACGATCACGTAACCGTCCCGGGCCTGCTGCTTGGGCAGGTCGTTGGGCGGGATGCAGTCGACCCCGGGGGCGACGTCGTAGAGCGGCGGACGCATCGACGGCACCACCACGCTGAGGTAGGTGGCGTCGACCACGCGGCACCCTACCTCGACCCGGTATTCGTCTCCGGCCAGTGTCCGAAAGCGGTTGTCGCCCAAGTATTCACTCATCGGGAAGTACGAGACCCGGCCGCTCGGCAGCAGGTGCTGGCGCATCACCTGGTCGTAGTAGGCGCACACCTCGCTGCCGCCGGCGAGCTCGTAGAAGCCCTCGTTCCAGCCGCCGGAGTCGATCGAGTCGCTGCCCAGCTGACGCGAGTTGACGCCGTAGTACGCCGAGGGTTGATGCAGCCGGACGAAGGGATAGGCGTTGACCCAGTGCCCGCCGGGCTGGTCGTTGCGGTCGACGAGCACCACGGTCGCGTCGGTCTCGGAGATCAGGGTGTCCACGAACGCCATGCCCATGGCGCCCGCGCCGATCACCAGGTAGTCGGCCTCGAGGGTCGGCACGCTAGCCCTTGGTGGGGGTGAACTGGCTGAGGACGAGTTCGGCGCCCTGCGGGTCGCGCACCGTGGCGGTCCTGGTCCACTCCGAGTCGTCGGACGACAGGATGGTGGCGCCGAGGTCCTCCGCCGTGGCCGCCGACGTGTCGCGATCTGCCACCGCGAACGTCACCTGCCACAGTTCGGGGTGGCCCTCCGGGATCAGTCGCATCCACGCGACCGCGTCCTCGAACCCGGCGGGCGCGGCGACCTCGGATTGCCGCTCCCTGATGTCGGGGTCGACGGTCTCGGCGAGGTGATCGCCGTAGCCGGGCCTGCGCACCATGGTCGCGTAGCCGACGTCGTCGACCTCCCACCCGAACACCGTCGAGTAGAACTTGGCGGACTCGTGCGGATCGGTGGTGTGCAGATCGCTGAAGTTCCAGGTGCCCGGCACGTTGACACGTTGCGCGCCAAGGCGTTTACGTGCCTGCCACAAGCGGAACTCGGCGCCGCGCGGGTCCACGCACACCGCCAGGCGTCCGCCGGGCCCGGCGTCGACCGGGGCCAGCGTGACGGTGCCGCCCGCGGCCTCCACGTCCCTCACGGTGGAGTCGGCGTCGTCGACGGCAACGTAGGTGTGCCACGCGACGACCTCGTCGTCGGAGTCGGGGGTGCCGATGGCGGCGACGTCCTCACCGCCGACGGTGGCGATCAGGTAGTTGCCTGGCGCGTCGGAGGGGATGGCGTCGGTGAACGTCCAGTCGAAGAGTCCGGCGTAGAAGCGCTTTGCCTCGTCGAGGTCGTGCGCGACGGTGTCGATCCAACTGGGGACGCCGTGCGGGTACGTCTTCGGTGTGGTCATGCCGCCATGGTTCCCGTTGGGGCCCGATCGTCAAACAACGTCTGGCGCTCAGCGGTAGACCAGACCCGAAAGGCGGGACGCCAGGGCGTGGCTGACCAGGGGGAGGCGCCCGAGGACCTTCAGCGCGGCGTTGCGGGCGGGGCGCAACGCGCGCGGCATGGTGGCGAGCCTGGTCAGCCGATCGGTCAGGGCGATTACCTGCTTGGCAATCGGACGGCGGGCGGCGGCGTACTCGTCGAGCCGCGAGTCAGGCCCGCCTGCCAACACCGCCGCCAACGCGTCGGCCAAGACGACCGCGTCCTGGATGCCGAGGTTCATGCCCTGACCGCCGGCCGGGCTGTGCACGTGGGCGGCGTCCCCCGCCAGCAGCATCCGGCCGCGGCGGTAGGTGTCGGCGACCCGATGATGGATCCGGAACCGGGAACCCCATACGACGTCGGTGACCGCGATTCCACCGGGACCTCGGCCGTCGAGGAGCTGCTGAACGAACTCGATCGAGGGTGCCTCGGGTGCGTCGTCGACTGGCGCCACGATGCGAAAGGCACCCTCGGGCAGGGGTGCGACGACGGTGAGACCCTCGCTGGCCCAGAACAGCCGGACCTCGTCGGTCGGGGCGTCGCCACGGAGGTGGACGTCCGCCAGGACGAAGGAATGGTCGTAGGCGCCACCGGTGAAACCGATTCCGGCCTGCGTGCGCACGGTGCTGTGCATCCCGTCGGCGCCGACGACGTAGCGGGCGCGGACGGTGTCGCCGTCGTCGAACGTCGCCGTCACGCCAGTGGCGTCCTCGGTGACGGTGGCGAGCACCTTGGGCCGCACGACGTCGCCGCCGAGTTCGCGAACGCGGTCGAGGAGCAGCCGTTCCGTCGTCGACTGCGGCGCCATGAGCGTGAACGGGTAGGCCGTCCGAAGACCGCTGAAGTCGACCGTGAGCAGGACGGTGGCGCCGTCGCGAATGGCGAAGCGGGGCGCTTCGATGCCCTCCTTCACCAGCCGGCGGGTGACGTCGATCCCCTCGAGTACCTCGAGCGTGCGGGCGTTGACCCCGGCGGCGCGTGAGGTGTTCGCGGCTTCCTCCTGCCGGTCGACGAGCATGACGCGCGCGCCCTTGAGCAGCAACGATGCGGCCAGCGTCAGCCCGGTCGGGCCAGCGCCCACGATGAGGACGTCGGTGTCGTGCATGGGGGTCTCCTGCGGATGCGGACAAATGCCAACGCATGTTGACTTTTCTAGCGTGCGCCGCGGTGCCGGAAAAGTCAACAGCTGTTGGCATAGAGTCCTCGGCATGGGAGCGAAGGCCGACCAGACCAAGGCCCTCATCCTGGCCGCCGCCAGGGAGCGGTTCGCCGAATCGGGATACGAGGCCGCCACCATCAGGGCCATCGCCGCGGACGCCAGCATCGATCCGTCGATGGTGATGCGCTACTTCGGCACCAAGGACCAGCTGTTCGCCGCCGCCGCCGAGTTCGACCTGCGGTTCCCGGATCTGTCCGACGTCGCACCCGAGCGCCTTGGCCACGCGTTGGCGTCGCACTTCCTGGCGCGCTGGGAGGCCGACGACGCATTGGTGGTGCTGCTGCGCTCGGCCACCACCAATGCCGATGCGGCCCAACGCATGGCCGACATCTTCGCCGGGCAGCTGCTGCCCGCGATCTCGAAGTTCACCCCCGACGACGCGCCGCGGCGGGCCGGCCTCATCGCCACCCAGGTGCTTGGGATGGCGTTGTGTCGCTTCGTCTTACGGCTGCCGCCGGTCGTCGACCTGAGCCGAGAGGAACTGGTCGAGTGGCTCGGCCCCACGCTGCAGCGCTACGCGGTCGGTTCCTGAGCTCGAGTGTGAACGTGGCGACGGACTCGCCGCGGAAGCGTCGCCGTATTCACGAACGCGGCCGTTAAGCCTCGATCTCTCCGGCGATCCGCCGCTCGATACCTGCCCTCGTCACGGCGGGCAGCACGATCAGACCGTCCAGCTCGCGCTGGGCCTTGGAGTACGCGTTGCGCCGTTCGTCGACGGTGGCCGCGCCGTCGGAGGCCACCCGCAGCAGGCGCTGCGCACGTTCCAACCGCTCCTGAGCCTCCACCGAGAAGTCGCTGCGTCGCCTGCGGACCGCTTCGGCCTCGGCGACGTCGAACGCGGTGACGTAGCCGTGGACGGCGTCGCGGTAGTCGAGCTGCGCGTCCCGGTCACCGACGAGATCCTCCGCGCTCGCGGGCCGCAAGAGATCGGCGCGGCTGCGGGCCCGGTGAAACTCTGCGGTGAGCGGCTCGCGCATGTCGGTCATGAGCGGGAAGTCCAGCAGCTTGGCGACGTCCAGCTCGTACTCCAGCCAACGCGCGTCGGTGCCGTCGTGTCGCTGCAGGACCTTTGTCACCTCGCGTCGGACGGCCGCCTCGTCGACCCGCCCGCGCCCCGAGGCCTCCGCCATCGCGACCTTCGCCTGCTGTTTGATCCGGTAGCGCTCCAGCCGGCGTTCGGCGCGGCGCTCGTTGGCGGCGGCGACGCCCTTGACCGCACCACCGATCACCCCGCCGAGCGGAAAGATCAGCCACCAGAAGTTTCCAGCGAAGTGCAGCACCGAGTCCACGGTTCCCAGGATGCCACCGCTACGCGCCTACGCGCTCAGATCGACCGTCGTCCCCACTCCGAGCTCCGCGGCGCGTGCCAGGACCAATTCGGCGGTGGCAAGGTCTTGCAACCCGAGGCCGACGGACTCGAACAGCGTGACGTCGTCGGCATGGGACCGGCCCGGACGGGCCCCGACGATCACCTGCCCGAGCTCCGTCCGTGCGTCGTCCTCGGTGATGGCGCCCTCGGCGAGGGCCAGCAGCACGCCTCCGGACTTCGCCATCGCGGTGTCGTGGCTGTCCACGACGATGCGGGAGCGCGTCATGGCCTCGCCGTCGACCTCGCGATGGTCCGGCCTCGGTGGCGCGCCCACCGCGTTGACGTGCTGGCCGGCGCGCAGCCACGCTCCGAGCAGAACCGGATCGCGCGCCGGAGTCAGCGTGCACACGACGTCGGCGGCGGCCACGACCGCTTCGGGCGACGAAACCCGTTCGACCGCAATGCCGATGTCCTGCGTCCTGGCCTCGAACGCGTCGAGCGTGGCGGTGCTCCTGGTCCAGACGACGATCTTCTGGATGTCCCTGACGGCCGAGATGGCGCGGGCGTGTTCGACCGCCAGATTGCCTGCCCCGATCAATCCGAGGACGGCCGTGTCACGCCGTGCCAGGTGGTCGGTCGCAACGGCGCTGACGGCCGCGGTGCGCATGGCCGTGACGGCACGGCCGTCGAGGATGGCCAGGCACTCGCCGGTCGACGCCGAGGTGACCATGATGCTGGAGCGTTGCACCGGCAGTCCACGCGCGCGATTGGCGGGCAGGTCGCAGAGCATCTTCACCGACACGTATCCGCCCCCGGACGCGGTCATCGGGATCGCCGAACCGTCGTCGCCCAATGCGATGGCACGTGGCGCGGGGTTGTGCCAATCGCCCCGCGCCAGCCCGGCGTGCGCCAGCTCGACCGCCTTGCGCACCTCGTCGCGGTCCAGCAGGCCGGTGATCTCGGAGTGCGTCAGGATGAGCACCATGGGATCAGGCCGAGACCGAAGCCGCGCCGACCGCATCGACGATCGTCGAGTCGACCACGTCGTCAAAGCCGGGAATGGCGCGAACCATGCCTTCCTCGAACAAGATTCGCATCCAACGCTCGGTGGCGACCCGGTCGATGCGGGGTGTCGCCCACGTCTGTGAGCGCAGCATCCGGTCGCACGCGCTGGTCAGCACCTCCGGCGGCGTCGTCGGCCAGTGCTCGGCCATCAGCGGTCGAAGCTCGTCGACGCCGACCGAGGCCAGCAGTGCCATGGATTCGTCGAGTGCCGCGGTGAATGCGGTCAGCCGCTCGGACAGCTCCTCGGTCCGCTCGGCGCGGAGGTAGTAGACGCTGTTGGGCCCAAGGCCACCGGTCACCGAGTAGTCGTTCGCGATGAAGCCGGTACCCCTGTGCTGCAAGAGTTCTGCGGTGGTGTGGTCCAACACGATCGCGTCTCCGAGACCGGACTCGAACAGCTCGACGAACATCGGGGTGGACAGGTCGCGCAGCCACCTGATCGACGCGGGGTCGACGCCGGCTTCCCGCACCAGGCCCGCGGTGAAGGCGTACGGCGCACTGCCGCCGATGCCCGGCGCGAGGACGGTCTGGCCGGTCAGATCCGACCACTGGAAGTTCGGTTGCGACGTCCGGGTCACCAGGGCCTTGGGGAACTGATGGTTGACCTGGGCGACCACCGAGAGCTTGCGGGGGGTCCCGCTGTACATCGCGGGAACCCACAGGCCGCCCAGCGCGATGTCGGCGGCGCCGCTGTCCAGATCGTCGAGCACGCCCGTCCACGGATCCTTCGCGGTGGCCGTGACCGTCAGGCCGCGCTCGGCGAAGAGGCCGAGGTGCTCGGCGTAGTACTGCGGCAGGTAGTTCAGTCCGTGGGCGGTGGCGGAGATGTTCAGTGTCAACATGTTTGGTGTTTCCTTCTCGATTGGTGACGAATCATGCGGCGTGGGCGAGGACGGGCTTTTCGGTGACGGCTTCCAGGGGCTTACCGAACGTCTCGGGGCCGAAGCGGGCGGCGACGACCAACAGCGCGTACATGACGGCGATCATGGCGAACACGCCGGCGACCCCCGCCCGGTCGAAGAAGAACAGCGCCGCGAAGGGCATGACGGCGCCTGCGACGTTGCCGATTCCGTTGACCACCGAGGTGCCCATGGCGCGCACGGACGTGGGGAAGAGCTCCGGTGACCACACCGACAGCATGGTGTTCAGCATCATGGTGAAGAACTGAAAGATCATGCCCAGCACCAGAATCAGCGCGGTCGAGTGGGCGAAGGACGCGAAGCAGACGGCCGAGATGCACCCCAGCACGGCGGCGATGCTCACGGTGAGCCGCCGCGGCGCCTTGCCTGCCAGGTAGGACGCCGCGCACGCCCCGAACAGCGATCCGATGTTCATGATCATGGTGAAGGCCAGTGAGTCCGACAGCGAGTAGCCGCGTGACACCAAGAGGATCGGCATCAGGAACAGCAGGGTGACCTGCGCGCCGAACGACATCCACGACGCCGCGCCGATCGCGGCTGTGCGCCTGAGGTTTTCGCCCTTGAACACCTCGGCGTAGCTGCTCTTCACCTGGACTGGAATATCGGCCTCGGTGACGTACTGCTTGGTGGCACCGGGCTTGCGCAGGGCCTTGATGCTGCCGCCGTCCAGCCGGGTCAGGCTCTGGTTGGCCTCGTCGACGCGGCCCTTCGACAGCAGGAAGCGGGGCGACTCCGGCAGATAGCGCCGGAAGAAGACCACCAGCAGTGCGGGGATCGCCAGCAACACGTAGGTCCAGCGCCACGCGGTGTCGTTGCCGCCGAGCACGCCGTTGAGCGGGCCGAGGACCAACCAGAAGAAGCCGAACGACGCGATGTTGCCGACGCCGCCGGAGGAGATGTTGAGCGTTGCGAGCAGCGATCCCCGATGCCGGGTGGCCACGATCTCGGCAAGGATCGCCAGGCCGACGGTGAATTCGCCGCCGAGGCCGATGCCGACGATGAACCGACTCGCCAGCAGCATCTCGTAGTTCACCGCAGCGGCGCTGATCAAGCCGCCGAGGGTGTAGACGAGAAGGTTGAGGCTCAGGGCGGCGCGACGGCCCCAGCGGTCGGCGATGTAGCCACCGATGAGGCGGCCGGCCAGCCCGCCGAGCACGGTCGCTGTGTTGATCATCGTCAACTCCGCATTGCCGATGCCGAAGGACTCCTTGAGAAGCGGTCCCATCGCACCGGTGGAGTTTTGTTCGAGGGAATCGAAGAACAATCCGGCCATCAGAAGCAGAATGAGCGCGGCTTGCACCCGGCCGAAGCCGATGCGGTCCAGGGCTGCCGTCAGACCGGGCGATGCCGCCGGGTCGGGTGGTTCGGAGTCGTGTTGAGCGGGAACGGTTTTGGTCTTCGTGCGAACGAGGGACATTGCGGTCTCCGGATGGGTGAGTCGACACCGGCGACGGTCGCGTCGGTGAGCCGACCCCACGTCGTCGATGACAGAAGCCGCGCTGCCCAATTTGTATACGAAACTCGTTACGCATCTGTTTCCCACCAGCACTGTTGCGTTACATCCACGAAAACTCTGCTTGGATTGTAATACAACCGGATGCGTGGCCGGATGGGGCGGGTGCGGCGAGACCGTCAGTCGTGCTCGAACTCTTCGGCGAAGTACCGCTCGTCGCGGCGAAGGTGCTCCTCCATCAGATAGCCCGCCTGTACCGCCGAGCCGTTCACGATCGCCTGGGCAATGGCCCGGTGGTCACTCGTCGACGCGTCGGGGTTGTGTCCCAGTCCCCACTGCACCCGGCGGTTCAGCCCGGCCAACATCTCGACGAGCTGCCGGTTGCCGGACGCCGCAGCCACGACCTCGTGGAACGACGGACCGTCCGCGTCGTGGTGCCGGTCGACGTTCTCGGCCACGGCGGCCAGCTCGTCGACGGCCTCGCCGCCGCGATTGGTGGCGGCCAACTGAGCGGCGAGCACCTCGAGGCCGCGGCGGATTTGCAGCAGCTCGCGGCCGTCCTGGACGAGCGTCTCGGAGACTGCCGCACCGCGATAGCGCACGATCGTGACGAAGCCTTCGGACTGGAGACGAGTCAAGGCCTCGCGCACCGGAACCCGCGACACCCCGTACTTCTTGGCGATCGACTCTTCGATCAACCGTTCGCCAGCCGTCAACCGGCCCGCCAGAATGTCCTGACGCAGCGCGTGGGCGATCGAATCGCCGGTCGACTCCACCCGGGACGAGGGCTCTGTCACGACGTGCAGCCTAAACCGTGCGCATGGTCAGCCGGGCAACCCGATTCCGCGGTAGTGCCGCAGCCGTGACGCCAACCGCTCCTCGGCGGGCAGGCGCCTCAGTGCCACCAGCTCGGCGGCGATGGTGGCCGACAGTCGATTGGTGAAGTCCAGCGGGGTGTCGGCGGCGTCGGTGTGTTCTCCCACGATGGCGTCGACGATCCCGTTGCGCAGCAGGTCCGCCGACCGAATGCCTTGGGCGGCGGCAAGTTCCGGGGCATGGTCGACGTCGCGGAAGACGATCGCGCTGGCTCCCTCTGGCGGCAGCGGAGCCAGCCAGCCGTGCAGGGCGGCCAGGACGCGGTCCGCGGGCACCATCGCCAGCGCCGGCCCGCCGCTGCCCTGGCCGAGCAGCACCGAGACCGTGGGCGTGTCCAGGGTGACCAGCTGCGCCAGGCACCTGGCGATCTCACTGGCCAGCCCGCCCTCCTCCGCTTCGGCCGACAGGGCCGGGCCCGGGGTGTCGATGACGAGGACGAGTGGCAGCCGCAACCCGGCGGCCAGCGCCATCCCGCGGCGTGCCTCGCGCAGCGCCTGCGGGCCGGCCAGTCCGCCGCCGACACCGCGCTGCTGACCGACCACCACCGCGGGTTGGCCGCCGAATCTGGCCAGCGCCAGCAGCGTGGTGGCCGCCTCGCCGTGGCCGCCGGTCCCCGAGAGCAGCACCCGCTCGGTCGTACCGTGGCGCAGCAGGTACCCGATGCCGGGGCGGTCCGGACGCCGCGAGATCTCGACCGAATCCCACGCCGGTACGTCGGCGACGGGCTCCGCCTCCGGTGCGTTCGGCGGGGTCCCCGGTGCGTCGGACAGCACCGTGAGTGCGCGGTCCAGCGTCGAACGCAACAGTTCGATCGGGACGACGCCGTCGATGACGCCGTGCCGGTGCAGGTTCTCCGCCGTCTGGACTCCCGTCGGAAACGGCTCGCCGTAGAGATGCTCGTAGACCCGCGGCCCGAGGAAGCCGATCAACGCCCCCGGTTCGGCCGCGGTCACGTGCCCCAGCGACCCCCACGACGCGAACACCCCGCCGGTGGTCGGATGCCGCAGGTACACCAGGTAGGGCAGATGCGCCTGCTTGTGCAATTCGACCGCGGCGGCGATCTTGACCATCTGCAGGAAGGCGACCGTGCCCTCCTGCATGCGGGTGCCGCCGGAACTCGGGGATGCGACCAGCGGCAGGGCTTCCGCCGTCGCCCGTTCGATCGCGGCGGTGATCCGCTCGGCCGCAGCCACCCCGATCGAGCCTGCGAGGAAGTCGAACTCGCTGGCCACGACGGCAACGCGGCGACCGAACACCGTGCCCTCGCCGGTCAGCACCGATTCGTCGAGGCCGGTGGCGGCCCTGGCGTTGGCGAGGTCGCGGCGGTACGCGTCGTCGGCGGCGACGTCGAGTGGGGGGCTGTCCCAGCTGACGAAAGACCCCTCGTCGAGGACGGCGTCCCGCAGTGTCATGGCACCGATCCGGCTCACGGGGCAAGGCTAGCTGTCCGCTCGTTAGGCTGGGCCCATGATCGGAATGACCCGCGAGGGCAACGTACTGACACTGGAGATGCAGCGCCCCGAGCGGCGCAACGCCCTCAACGGCGAACTTCTCGACACACTGCGCGAGGCGGTCGAGAAGGCCGCCGACCAAGGCGTCCGCGCCATCGTCCTCACCGGCCAGGGCCACGTCTTCAGTTCGGGTGCGGATTTGTCCGGCGGCCAAGGCGTCGCCGACGAACTGCCGGACAAGGCAAGGGCGCTGAACCTGGCCATCGACCAGGCACCGCTTCCCGTCATCGGCGCGGTCAACGGACCTGCCATCGGGGCCGGGGTGATCCTGTCGATGATCTGCGACCTTCGCGTCGTCGCGCCGGAGGCGTACTTCCAGTTCCCCGTCGCGAAATACGGCATTGCCCTTGACAATTGGAGCATCCGCCGACTGACGTCCCTCGTCGGAGCCGGGCGGGCCCGCGGCATGCTGCTGGCCGCCGAACGGCTCACCTCCGAGGCGGCGTTGCTGACCGGCATGGCCAACCGCTCGGGCACGCTCGCCGACGCCCAGGCGTGGGCTCAGGAGATCGCCGGGTTCGCGCCGCTGGCGCTGCAACACGCCAAGCGAGTGCTCAACGACGACGGCGCCTACGAGGACGCGTGGCCCTCGCACAAGGAGCTCTTCGACCGGGCGTGGGCCAGTGCGGACATCATCGAGGCACAGGTCGCGCGGATCGAGAAGCGGCCCGCGAACTTCACGGGGGCCTAGATGATTCGGGAAGCGGTGCGATTCATCGGCGGCACGGCCGCGCTCATCGGCGGGGGCTGGGCGTTGCGGGCGGCGCAGGGTGCCCCCGAGGCGCTCGGCGCGTCGCCGGTGGAGATCGACACGGTTGCCCGGCGCTCGCCGCACTACCGCGACGGCGTCTTCGTCAACATGGAGCCCGCCTCCGAGGCCGGCCTCACCCGCCAGCAGCAGTTCGTGCTCGCGCTCGACGTCATCGGAGGCAGCTCGGTACAGCACCCCGCGACGCCGGTCCCACTCGTCACGCCCGATCCGAGCGTGACCGCAACCGATCTCGCCGCCACCTGGTACGGCCATTCGTCGGCGTTGATCGAGGTCGACGGGTACCGCATCCTGGCAGACCCCGTGTGGAGCGACCGGTGCTCGCCGTCGCGTGCCGTCGGTCCGCAGCGGTTGCACCCGGTACCGGCCGCGCTCGAGGCGCTGCCCGCGGTGGACGCCGTGATCATCAGCCACGACCACTACGACCACCTCGACGTCGACACCATCAAGCAGCTGGCCCTGACCCAGCGCGCCAAGTTCTACGTGCCGTTGGGCATCGGTGCGCACCTGCGGGCCTGGCACATCCCGAAGGACCGGATCGTCGAACTGGATTGGAACGAGAGCGCGCACGTCGGCGAACTCGAACTGGTCTGCACGCCCGCCCGGCACTTCTCCGGGCGCTTCCTGACGCGCAACGTCACGCTGTGGTCGTCGTGGGCGATCATCGGTCCGCGGCACCGCGCCTTCTTCGGAGGCGACACCGGGTACACGAAGAGCTTCGCCGACATCGGTGCCGACTACGGCCCATTCGACCTGACCCTGATGCCGATCGGTGCCTATCACCCCGGCTGGCCAGACATCCACATGAACCCGGAGGACGCCGTCCGGGCGCACCGAGACGTATCCGACGCCGGCTTGCTGCTGCCGATCCACTGGGCGACGTTCCGGCTGGCGCCCCACCCGTGGTCCGAACCCGTCGAGCGGCTGCTCACCGCGGCCGAGGATGACGGGGTCCGGGTGGTGACGCCCAAGCCCGGTCTGCGGGTCGAACCGGCGACGGCCGAATTGGACCCATGGTGGCGGGCCTGACCGGATAGCGTGCTGGTGTGAAGACCCCGAGGCGCGTCCTGGTTTGTCTGGTTGCCGTGGCCGCGCTGGTGGCCGGGTGCGACGCCAAGCCGGCGGCACCAACCCCGGAGGTCCCGCCGCAGGAGCAGCCCGCGGAGTCGCTGCCCGAGAACGCCGTCGCCGACGCCGTGGGCAAGATCGACGGGCTGGTCGACGGCCTGATGAAGAAGTCGGGTATCCCCGGCATGGCCGTCGCGGTGGTCCACGGCGGAAAGACTGTGTACGCCAAGGGCTTCGGGGTGAAGGACGCGAACAAGGGGGACGATCCCGCCAACAAGGTCGACCCCGACACGGTGTTCCAACTGGCGTCGCTGTCGAAGCCGGTCGGCGCCACCGTCGTCGCGCACCAGGTGGGGCAAGGCGCCATCAGCTGGGACACCCCGATCGTCGAGAAGCTGCCGTGGTTTGCGCTGTCGGACCCGGCGATCACCAAACTCGTCACCGTCGGCGACATGTATTCACACCGATCCGGGCTGCCGGATCATGCCGGTGACTTGCTCGAGGACATGGGCTATGACCGGCGCTACGTGCTCGAGCATCTCCGCGACTATCCGCTCGACGCGTTCCGAACGTCGTACGCCTACACCAACTTCGGCCTGACCACGGGCGCCGAGGCCGTCGCGGCGGGGGCTGGCAAGTCGTGGGAGGACCTCAGCCAGGACGTCCTCTACCGGCCGCTGGGCATGACGTCGACCAGTTCGCGTTTCGCCGACTACGCGGCGCGACCGGACCGCGCGGTCGGGCACATCCACGTCGACGGCCGCTACGAGCCGAAGTACGTTCGCGACCCTCAGGCCCAGACCCCGGCAGGTGGGGTCAGCAGTTCGGTCAACGACATGACGCACTGGCTGAAGATGTTGCTCGCCAACGGCACCTACGACGGCAAGACCGTCGTCGACCCCAAGGCCCTGCTGCCCGCGCTGACGGCACAGAGTGTGTCGGACCGCGCGACGGATCCGTCGGCGCGGTCGGGGTTCTACGGGTACGGCTTCAACGTCGGAACGACGTCGGATGCCCGCACCCAGATGAGCCACTCGGGGGCCTTCGAGTTGGGCTCCGGAACGAACTTCCTGATGCTGCCGTCCGCGGACGTGGCGATCGTGGCGCTCACCAATGCCACGCCCGCCGGGGTGCCGGAGACACTCACCGCCGAGTTCGCCGACCTGGTGCAGTTCGGCAAGGTCCGCGAGGACTGGTTCCCGTTGTACAACAACGCCTTCCTTCAGATGGAGCAGCCGGAGGGTTCACTCGCAGGCAAGACGCAGCCGGCGAACCCGGTGCCGGCCAAGCCGTTGACGGCATACGTCGGCGACTACGCCAACCCCTTCTGGGGGCCGGCCCGGGTCACGCAGCAGGGCGACGGGCTTCAGGTGGCGGTGGGCCCCAAACTCGTCTTCCCGCTTCGGCATTGGGACGGTGACGTATTCAGCGCCAGTTTCGTCACCGAGAACTCGCCACCGGGCAGTGTGTCCACGGCGACGTTCGACGGCAACCGGCTGACACTCGAGTACTACGACCAGGACGGCAAGGGAACTTTCACCCGATGAGCGCGGTGGGGCTCTCCGACGCCGAGGTGGCGCAACGCGTCGCCGACGGCTTGGCCAACGACGTCCCGGCCAGGGCGGCGCGCAGTGTCAAGGAGATCGTTCGGGCCAACGTGTTCACCCGGATCAACGCGATTCTCGGGGTGCTGCTGGTCATCGTGCTGTCGACGGGGTCGGTGATCAACGGTCTGTTCGGCATCCTGATCGTCGCGAACAGCGCGATCGGCATCATTCAGGAGTTGCGCGCCAAGCGGACCCTGGACAGGTTGGCCATCGTCGGTCAGGCAAAACCGGTGGTGCGCAGGCAGTCCGGGACGGGGCCGCGCTCACCCGGTGAGGTGGTGCTCGACGACGTCATCGAGATCGGGCCTGGTGACCAGATCGTGGTCGACGGCGAGGTGCTCGAGGAGTCGAACCTCGAAGTCGACGAGTCGCTGCTCACCGGTGAGGCCGATCCGATGGCCAAGGATGCCGGCGACGAGGTCAAGTCCGGCAGCTTCGTCGTCGCGGGCAGCGGGGCGTACCGCGCGACGAAGGTGGGCCGCGAGGCCTACGCCGCCAAGCTCGCGGACGAAGCCAGCAAGTTCACCCTGGTGAAGTCCGAATTGCGCAGTGGCATCGACAAGATCCTCCAGTTCATCACCTACCTGTTGGTTCCCGCCGGGCTGCTGACCATCTACACGCAGCTGTTCACCACCGACGCCGGGTGGCGAGAGTCGGTGCTGCGCATGGTCGGTGCGTTGGTGCCGATGGTGCCCGAGGGCCTGGTGCTGATGACGTCGATCGCGTTCGCGGTCGGAGTGGTGCGGCTGGGCCGGCGGCAATGCCTGGTGCAGGAGCTGCCTGCCATCGAGGGTCTCGCCAGGGTCGACGTCGTGTGTGCAGACAAGACGGGGACGCTGACCGAGAACGGCATGCGGTTGGCCGATTTGAGGACCTTCGGTACGGACGACTGCGCGGACGTGTTGGCGTCCCTGGCCGCCGACGACGACCGTCCCAACGCCAGCATGCAGGCCATCGCGGAGGCCTACGACCAGCCGCCCGGGTGGACCGCCACCGCGAGTGCGCCGTTCAAGTCGGCGACCAAGTGGAGCGGAACGTCCTATGAGGGCCACGGCAATTGGGTGATCGGTGCGCCCGACGTGCTACTCGACCCGTCGTCGCCCGACGCCGACGAGGCCGAGCGGATCGGGGCGCGGGGCCTTCGGGTGCTGCTCCTAGGTTCGTCGGACCGCCCGGTCGACGCGCCCGACGCGCCGGGCGTCGTCACGCCGGTGGCGTTGGTGGTGCTCGAGCAGCGGGTGCGCCGGGATGCTCGCGACACCCTCGATTACTTTGCCGCCCAACGGGTCACGGTCAAGGTGATCTCGGGTGACAACGCCGTGTCGGTCGGCGCGGTTGCGGACAGCCTCGGTCTGCATGGTGAGACGCTCGACGCCAGACGCCTCCCAGAGGATCCCGAGGCGCTCGCGGACACCGTCGCCGAGTACACGACGTTCGGCCGAGTGCGACCCGACCAGAAGCGGGCGATGGTGCACGCCTTGCAGTCTCGCGGTCACACCGTCGCGATGACCGGTGACGGGGTCAACGACGTGTTGGCGCTCAAGGACGCCGACATCGGTGTCGCCATGGGCTCGGGAAGCTCCGCCTCCCGCGCGGTGGCGCAGATCGTGTTGCTCGACGACAAGTTCGCCACCCTGCCGTACGTCGTCGGCGAGGGCAGGCGCGTCATCGGCAACATCGAGCGCGTCTCGAATCTGTTCCTGACCAAGACGGTGTACTCGGTGCTGCTGGCCGTCTTGGTGGGCATGGCGGGACTGTCGGCCAAGGTGTTCGGCACCGACCCGCTGCTGTTCCCGTTCCAGCCGATCCACGTCACGATCGCCGCCTGGTTCACCATTGGCATCCCCGCGTTCGTGCTGTCGCTGGCGCCCAACCGCGAGCGCGCGCACACGGGGTTCGTCCGGCGCGTGATGACCTCCGCGTTGCCAAGCGGGCTCGTCATCGGGATCGCGACGTTCACCAGCTATCTGCTCGCCTACGAAGGTCGGGCGTCGACGGTGGTCGAGCAGACGCAGGCGTCGACGGCGGCGTTGATCACGCTGTTGGTGGGTGCGCTGTGGGTCCTTGCCGTGGTGGCCCGTCCGTACGAGTGGTGGCGGATCGGGCTGGTCGCCGTCTCGGCTCTGGCGTACGTGGTGATCTTCGCGCTGCCGCTGACGAGGAAGGCCTTCATTCTGGATCCGTCGAACGTCGCGGCCACCACGACGGCGCTGTCCATCGGGGTGGCGGCCGCCGTGCTGGTCGAGATCTCGTGGTGGGTGCAGGGACGCGTCCTCGGTGAACCCCGACGATTGTGGCGATCGGCCTAGCTCGGGGGAGTGGCGTCGCGCAGTGAGTCGATCATCGTGCGCAGGATCCTCGACGCGGCTGCCTGCTCGGTCTCGGTCATGTCGGCCAGCATCCTGAGTTCGACGGAGCGGACCGCCGCGGTCGCCGTCTCCAGGCTCCGTCGGCCGCGGGCGGTGAGCCGGGTGGGAAGGGCCTTGCCGACCGGTGCCTCCGTCGGCCGACTGACGTAGCCCTCTCGCTCCAGGGTCTGGAGCAGCACGTTCATCGACTGCCGGGTGACGAACGCGCCGCGGGCGAGCTCGGAGTTCGACAGGCCGGGTCGTTGGGCCAGCAGTTCGAGGCAGGCGTAGTGCGTGACGCTCATCTCGAGCGGCCGCAGCACCTCCTCCATGGCCGCGCGCAGAACGCTCGACGCCTCCTTCAGCAGATAGCCCAGCGACGTCTGCAGGTGGACCCCGTCTTGACTCATGTCAGTATTCTGACATAGGTTCATTCATGTCAGATAACTGACACGAATGGAAGGAAATCCCATGCCCGTCACCGGCCCCGACTTCATCTCGCTCCAAACCCGCGACCGCGACGCCTCGCAGGCGTTCTACGAGCAGTACCTCGGCCTCGTCCGATCCCCGGCCGGACCTCCGCACGCGGTCGTCTTCGACACGAAGCCGATCGCGTTCGCGCTGCGCGACGTCGTTCCCGGCACCGATCTCACCTCCGTCGCGCAGCCCGGAATCGGAGCCGCCATCTGGCTGCACGCCACCGACGTCCAGGCCATTCACGACGCTCTCGCCGCCGACGGTCACGCGATCGTCGCCGCACCGGTCGACGGTCCATTCGGTCGAACGTTCACCTTCGCCGACCCTGACGGCTACCAGGTGACCCTTCACGATCGCGCCTGATCGGGCCCACTGCTCCTCCGCCGCCATTGCGAGCCGGATTAGGGTGGTGTCATGGGATTTCTTGACAAGCTGAAGGACCTGGCGTCGAAGAACGCCGACAAGGTCGACGTGGCCATCGAGAAGGCCGGTGACCTCGTCGACAAGAAGACGCAGGGCAAGTACGCAGGGCAGGTCGACAAGGTGCAGGAGGCCGCGAAGAAGGCGGCCAGGGACAACGCCGGACGACCTCCCGCTGGGCAGCAGCCTCCCGCCACGCCACCTCCGGCCCCGCAGCCGCCGACCACACCCCCCGCCACCCCGGCCGGACCTCCTCCCGCCTCGTAAGCCATGGCGAAACTCTCGGTCTCCGTCGACGTACCCCTGCCACCGGAGAAGGCCTGGGAGGCCGCATCGGACCTGTCGCGGTACAAGGAGTGGCTGACGATTCACCGGGTGTGGCGCAGCACGTTGCCCGACACCCTGGAGAAGGGCGCCAAGCTGGCCTCGGTCGTCGAGGTCAAGGGAATGATGAACCTGGTCCGGTGGACCATCGTCAGCTACAAGCCACCGCACTCGCTGACCCTCGACGGTGACGGCAAGGGCGGGGTCAAGGTCAAGCTGATCGGCAGGGTCAAACCCGCCGACGACGAGGCGACCAGCTCCACCGTCACCTTCGACGTGCACCTGGGTGGGCCTGCGCTGTTCGGCCCGATCGGGATGATCGTCGCCAGTTCGCTGAAGGGCGACATCCGCGAATCGCTGGACAAGTTCAAGACCGTCTTCGCGTAGCCGTCCCCGCCGTATCGGACTGCCCCTCGTGCAACGTCTCCAGAAGTTCGCGGTGTGGGCCGACGAGATACGCGGTGTCGCCTGCGCACAAACGGGTCTCTCGGCGAGGATGGAGTTGGACGTCCCCCGGGCGGTGCTTGATCGCGATCACCCGGGTTTGGGTGGACATGTCCGCCATTCGCAGCCCGTCCAGCTTGCTACCCGGCTCCACCTCGACGCCGCCGACCATGAAGGACTGCTGTCCCACCGAGAACGTGCCGAGTACCTCAAGTCCCATCGCGGCGCCGATGAACCACGGCGCCGCGAGCTCGACGGTCGACCGCACGTTTTCGAAGCCAAAGCGTTGGGCAACAGCGCTTCCCAGCGTCCGGTCGTAAACCCGCAGCACCACCGGGACGCCCGGCTGATCCGCTGATTTCAGCCACCGCTGGCCAAGCCGTTCGCGAAGCACGATGCCCGTCTCGATGTTCACCATGTCGTCCTGCGTGAGAACCGCCACCGCCATGGCGTCGTCGATGCGGACGGAGTCGAGCGTCTCGGCCAACGTGGCATCGCCGAAGATCACCGGTACGTCGAGCTGCGCCGCCGAGGCGAGGTAGCGGTTGTCACGGCTGCGTTCGACGACCACGACGTCGTGCCCGTCGGCCTTCAGGTCGGCCACCACCCGGATGCCGAACGATCCGAGCCCGACGACGACGATGTGATCGGTCAGGTCGCGTACCTTGCGTCGACCGGCGTTCTGCCCGATGCGCCGGGACAGCAGTAGATCGGCGACGAAGGCCATCAACACGGCGGTGGTCGTGACACCGGCGAACATCAACACGATGCCGAACAATCGCAACCAGGTCGGCTGGTCGACGAAGCTGAAGTCGCCGTAGCCGACGGTGGCGATCGTCTCGGTGGAGAAGTACAGCGCGTCGACGATGCTCATGCCGGGTCGGTCGTAGGCGAAGCGCAGCAGCACCGTGGCCCCGAGTAGCAGACTCATCGACACGGCCAGGGCTTTGAAGAAGTTCGGATTCACGTCCTCGCGAAACGCGCGTATCGCGTCGGCCATCGGCTTCATCGGCGACCGTCTCTGGTGCACCGCTGTCATCCGAGACGCAGTGACGGCGATGCCTTGCGCGGCAAGCTCCTCGGCCGTGCCGATCATCGCCGTCCAGTCCCCGGGCGCCACGCGCTCGTCGCGGCCCGGGCACGGCACCACCGTCCCAGTGTCCGGTGATTGCTCGCCCCGCAGCACGGCGACCGGAGCCAGATCGCCGAAGATCTCCCGCAGCGTGGCGGCCCGTGGCGCTGCCGTGCCGGAGACGACGAATTCGATGCCTGCGACGGTGATCGAGTGCGTGGTGCGCGACAGGCAGGCCTCGACGACCGACGGCGCCGCCACGTCGGCGACGTCCAGGATGGCACCCGGGCCGTTCCCGATGGCGACGGCTTCCCGGAGAACGCCGTTGGCCAGCCGGGCGACGACGCGCACGGTGGCATTCAACTGTCGTCCCAGTAAGGCGATTTCAAGGTTGAGAGCGTCGTCGTCGGCGGCACAGATCAACGCGGCCGCAGCGGTGATGCCTGCCTCGCTCAGTTCGGCGGCGGACTCGACGACCGCGATATCTCGGCCGGCGCTGCGGAGCTGTTCGACGATCCGCGACCCCAGCGGATCGTCGCCGCAGACGATGATGTGCCCCTCCATGGAGAGACGGTACTTCGGAAAGCCCGACGGGGAGAGGCGAAGATGGACCCATGACCGCTGCGACGATCTACGTGAAGGCCTGCGTCAACGGTGCACGAACCCCCGACGAGCACCCCAACCTGCCCGTCACCCCTGAGCAGTTGGCGGCCGCGGCGCTCTCGGCCCACCACGCGGGCGCCCAGGCCGTGCACATGCACCCGAAGACGCCGGACGGCAGGGACTCACTGGAGCCCGACGTCGTCGCCGCCGCGGTGACCGCCGTCCGGGCGGCGGTCCCCGGCCTGCCGCTGGGCGTCACCACGGGGTTCTGGGCGCTGCCCGACCCCGACGCCCGCCGCCGGGCCGTGGAGGCCTGGACCGTGCTGCCCGACTTCGCGTCGGTCAACTGGGACGAACCCGGTTCGCCAGAACTCGCGGAGGTCCTGCTCGGCAAGGGGATTGGCGTCGAGATCGGGCTGTTCAACCTCGACGCGGCGGCGTCGTGGGCGGAGTCGACGATGGTTCAGCACTGCATGCGGGTCATGGTCGAGCTCGACGGGCACGAGGACGTCCCCATCGCGGACGCCATGCTCGAACGGATCGCGGCGGCGAACTCGCCGGCGCCGGTGCTGCTGCACGGCCTCGACGAAAGCTGCTGGCCGCTCCTCGAACACGCCGGTGTCCGCGGTCTGCAGACCCGCATCGGCATGGAGGACACCCTGACGCTCCCCGACGGGTCCGTCACCCCCGACAACGCTGCGCTGGTGACGGCGGCGGTCCAGCTGCTCAGTCGGTAGGCGCGCCGAGGGCGAAGTCGGCGAAGTCGAAACCGGGCACGACGACGCAGCTGACCAGAGCTGGTTCGGCGTCCCGTGGCACGGCGCGCTGCCAGTGTCCCGGCGGCACCACGAACTGTGGCTGCTCACCCGCGGTGACGTCGCTTCCGAGGAGATGCGTTGCGGCGCCGTCCTGTTCGGCCCCGACCTCGAGCAGCAGTGGGCTGCCGCGATGGTGGAACCACAACTCCGCGCTTTGCACCGTATGCCACGCCGACTGCTGTCCCGGCATCAGCAGGAACAGGATGGCGGTCCCCGCGCTCCGTGGGCCGGTGTACTCCGGCGGCAGTGCCGGTTGTCCCAAGGTCAGGTCGCTGCGCCAGGTCTCCCGGTACCACCCGCCCTCGGGGTGCGGTGCCAGGTCGAGATTCCTGGCCCACCCGGGGAGTTCGCTCATGCCGTCAGCCTACGTCGCAGCGGATGGCCGACCCGATACGCTCGTCGCATGGCTCGCCTGCGCCCCGGATGGTTCGTCGTGTTCTGCTCGACGGTGCTGTTGGTCAGTGCGTGGCTGCCGTGGCTGGTCACCAGCGCCGACGGCGGCGGCCGAGCGAATGCGATCGGTGGAAAGTACGGCTCGATCGGCGTGCCACCGAACGGGTTCGGGGTCGGCCAGCTGATCGTCGTGCTGAGTTCGGTGTTGATCGTGGCTGCGGCAATGTCGGCCAGGAGCCTCCGCCCCAAGATTGCTTCGACTGCAGCCCTTGGTATTTCGGTGATCCTGGCGGTGTTGGTGCTGTGGTATTACCGGCTGTACGTCGGCAACCCGATCGCCGCGGGTTACGGCCTCTACGTCGGAGGCGGGGCCGTCGTGGCAGCCGCCGTGCTGTCGGTGTTCGCCATGGTGGCGGCGTGGGCTGGGATGGGACGTACTCGATGACCGCTTTCGTGGAACCCGTGCACCTCGCCGGGGATCGGTGGGTGCGCTTGGAGCCCCTGACTCCTGAGCACGTTCCGGAGATCGTCGCGGCCACGGCCGACGTCCGGCCGCTGTGGTTCACCAGTGCCCCGACGCCGGAGACCGCACAGGAGTGGATCGACGGCAGGCTGGCCGTGCAGCACCCCGACACCGGTCTGACGTTCGTGGTGCGGGCGCTCGACGGCACGCTGGTCGGATCGTCGAGTTTCTGCCACGTCGACGCGCCCAACCGCCGACTGGAGATCGGGTACACCTGGTACCGCCAGGACGTGCGACGGTCCGGGGTCAACACCGAATGCAAGCTGCTGATGCTCGGGCACGCCTTCGATCAGTTGGGTTGTGTCGCAGTCGAATTCCGCACGCACTTCTTCAACTCGACCAGCCGCGCCGCCATCGAGCGGTTGGGCGCCAAGCGCGACGGCATTCTCCGCAGCCACCAACTGCTGCCCGACGGTTCCCGGCGCGACACCGTCGTGTACTCGATCCTGGACGCCGAGTGGCCGTCGGTGCGCAACAACCTTCGGTTCCGGTTGGACCGGTGACGACGCCGCGCGGGTGCCGTCACCGATCCAACGTCGGACGCTAACCGGCGTCGACGGTGTTCGCCTCGATGGACGTCTGCTTTCCGCCGTGGGCGATCTGCACCTTGCGCGGCTTCGCCCTTTCCGCAATGGGAATGGTCACGTTCAGCACGCCGTTCTCGTAGGTCGCGCTGATCGCGGAGGCGTCGACGCCCTCGCCAAGGGATAGCTGCCTGCGGTAGGTGCCGAAGAACCTCTCGTTGGTCAGCCACTGGACCGAGTCCTCGCTGCGAGCGGTCCGGTGCGCGGAAATCGTCAGCGTGCCGGCGTCGACGTCGATGTCCACCGATCCCGGGTCGACGCCCGGCAGATCGGCAGTCAGCAGATAGTGGTCGTCGACCTTGCAGAGGTCCATCGGCATGAACCGAGGACTGCGATTCGATCCGGACTGGCCGTTGAGCAGACCGCGGGTCAACAGGTCGAGGTCACCGAACGGATCAAAACGAAGCACAGTAATCCACCTCCCTTTGTCTACTCGCCGCCCGCCCCTTCGGCGGGCTATCAATCACTGTGCGACTCCCAAATTAGCACTCGACCGGTGAGAGTGCCAATAATTTTCTAGAAGAATTTTTCCCCAGTGTTGGACTGCGGCAACACCTTCGGGCTCAGCGTCGGTCCTCCACGTCGGCGCCACGCAGCGCCCCGGCGCACTGGTCGCAACTGAGCACGGCCTCGAACGCGTGACCGCACGACACGTGTCGCAGGAGTACGGCCGGACCCTCCGGGGCCGGGAACCATCGTTGCGCCCACTGCAGAGCGGTGATCAGAATCGGAAACGTCGCCCGGCCCTTCTCGGTGAGCGCGTAGCGCCCACCGGCGGCGTCCAGAACGCCACCCGCGGTGAGGCTCTGCAGCCGGTCGGTCAGCGAGCCAGGGGGAGCGCCGAGCTGGCCGGCGAAGGCGTTGAACCGCGTAGTGCCGACGAACGCGGCCACCAAGAGGGCGAACGCCCAACGGTTGCCGAGGATGGTCATGGTCTCCGGGAACAGGCCCGCCCGTCCGGCCGCTTCGGACGTCGCCCGGCGTCGCGTCGACTCGGCGGGCATGGACCGTTTCCACGACCCGCTCGGACCCCACGCGACGGTCAGCTCCTTCTCCGTGACCACCTGGTCGCACGCCCGGCAGGTGATGTGCGGCGCGAACTCGGCGTCGCAGCTGAGGTGGTGCATCGTGGGCAACCGCTCGGCGTGATCGGGCACCCAGCGGCGTTCCCACCCCCAGATCGCCGTCAGCACCGGCCACAGCGATCGACCCTTCGGCGTCAGCACGTACTCGTACCGCGGCGGGCGCTGCTGATAGATGGTGCGCTCCAGCAGGCCGTCGGCCGTCAACGCCGTCAGCCGTTTCGTGAGCACGGCGTGCGAAATCGGAAGGCGGGCAGCGAATTCGCCGTAGCGGGTCGCCCCGAGCAGCGACTGTTGAACGAGCAGCAGCGTCCACTCGTCGCCGAGCACGCCCAGCATCCGGCCGACGGCGTTGACGCCTCCCGGCTCCACTACAGACCGATCGCCTCTGCGGCGGTGTCGGTCTGCTGCCAGCGGCGCAGCTCGGCCCCAGCGGCCCACGTCGAGTGAGTTCCACTCGAAACGCGTTCCGGCAGAGCCAGTTTGCAGACCGGCCCGTCGCCAACCCTGGCGGCGTCGAACACCAGGCAGTACGAGGCGTCGGCGTTCATGTCGGTGGTGATGGTGACGAGGTAGCCGTCGTCCTCGCTGGTACTTCCGACTCGGGGCGCCATCGCCGTCTCGCTGCCGTAGACCCCGTCGGCGAAGGCGAAGCGTTCCTCGGCGCCGGTGTGCAGGTCGTGCTTGACGAGGCCGTCGAACAGGAACCAGCCGGGCTTGCCCGTCGCGGCGTACGCATAGCGGTACTTCCCGCCGGCGTACCCGGGGTTGATCATCCCGAACTCGGTGATGGAGTCCGACAACTGCTCTTCGCGCACCCCGCCGGTGACCAGGTTGAACCGCCAGCGGTGCAGGCGCGCCTGCATGCGGTCCAGCGCGAGGAAGCGGAAGGCGCGCTGCCACTTGTCGCCGAGCCCGTTGTCGCTTGGCTCCGGGTCCCCTTGGTAGAACCCGTCGAGGACGATCTCGTCGCCGTCCTCGTAGGCGTTGGTGAAGTGCAGGACGTAGGTCGGATCGGCCTCGAACCACTGGATCTGCGAGGTCTGGCCGCGCCGGGGGATGACGGCGAAACGGGACGGCATGTCGCGGTGAAAGCGTGGGACGTGCGCGTTGCGTTCAAGATATTCGGGCGCCCAGAACATCGGAAAGTCGTTGAGAATGGCGTAGTTCTCGGTGAACGCCATGTCGTGGGGCAGCCGCGGACCGGGGAGCGGCACGTCGACGTAGTGCACCAGTTCGTTGGTGGCGTCGACGACGCCGTAGTGCATGAACGGTTCCTGCTTCGAGTAGTTGAAGAACAACAGCTCGCCGGTCTTGTCGTCGGCCTTGGGGTGCGCGGACACGCCCCACTGATGGGGAAACGCGCCGTTCCATTCCTGCTTGCCGAGGGTGGCGCCGGTCAGCGGGTCGACCCGGTACAGGTCGCCACACTGGTAGAAGCTGGTCAGCGCGGTGCCGCGGTGCACGGTCACGTCGGTGCTGGACGCGTCCTTCATCAACGTCCGTGCGCCCCAGCCATGGTCGCGCTTGGCCAACCCGACCGGCTCGGCGATCCCTGGCCACAGGGGGCCGCCCGCCTCCTCTTCCTCGGCGAGGCCGTCGGTGCGGACGAACCTGTTGCGGTAGAACGCCTTTCCGTCGCGAAAGCCGACGACGTGCATCATGCCGTCACCGTCGAAGGGGTGGTAGGCCTTCAGCGCGGGGTGCAGGGGGTTCTCGGTGTTGCGGAGGTAGACGCCGTCGAGATCGCGCGGAAGCTCACCGGAGACGACGGTCAGGTCGTCGGCGTCCCACTCGGTCGACTGTGGTCGCCACGGCCCGGTGCGATACGGATGGTCGTCGTCGTCGGGCAGCGTGGTGAGGAACTTGCCGACCACTTCTACGTTCATTGCGTTACTCCTTGGCCGCTGAGGTTAGATTGCCGGCACGCCGGCGACGACGAAACTGACTGTGGTGGCGGTACTTCCGCCGAAGTTGAGGGTGCCGAAGGTGCGTGCGCCGTCGACCTGGTAGTCGCCCGCGGTGTCACTGACCTGCTTGGCGGCGTCGAGGAGCATGCGCACCCCCGACGCCCCGACCGGATGGCCGCCGCCGATGAGTCCGCCGCTGGGGTTGATCGGCAATCGCCCGCCGATTTCGATCTCGCCGTTCTCGATGGCCTTCCAGGATTCCCCAGGCCCGGTCAGTCCGATGTGGTCGATGGCGAGGTACTCGCTGGGGGTGAAGCAGTCGTGCACCTCGATCCCGTCGAGGTCGTCCAGGGTCACGTGCGCGCGGTCGAACGCGTCGAGAACGGCTTGGCGGACGTGTGGCATCACGTAGGGGTTCTCGGCGGAGCGGTCGAGTTTCTGCCGCAAACCCAAGCCCACGGTGCGGTGTCCCCAGCCGTCGATGCGCGCCAAGGGCGTCACGCCGGGGTGGTCCCGCAGGTAGCGGTCGGTGACGAGGACGACGCCGGAGCCGCCGTCGGTCATCTGGCTGCAGTCGAATCGACGAATCCTGCCCTCGACGACGGGGTTCGCGACGTCGTCGTCGGTCAGTGGGGTCGGCACCGACCAGTCGCGGGTCTGTGCGTTGGGGTTGCGGCGCGCGTTGGCGAGGTTGAGCGAGGCAATGGCGCGGAGATGGACCTCGTCGACGCCGAACCGGCGGTCGTACTCGTCGGCCACCTCGGAGAACGTCCATGGCCACATGTACCGCGCGTCTTGTCCCTCCTGGCCGGTCCAGGCGGCGGCACCCAGGTATTGCGCGGCGATGTCGCCTGGGACGGTCTTCTCCAGCTCGACGCCGACGACGAGGGCCGTTTCGTAGGCGCCGGAGCGCAGGTCCGCGATGGCGGAGAGGGTGGCGATGCTCCCGGAGGCGCAGGCCGCCTCGTGGCGCGAGGACGGGGTGTCCCAGAGGCCGTCCACCACGGTGGCGGGCATGGCGCCGAGGTGGCCCTGAGCAGCGAACATCTCGCCGAACGCATTGCCGACGTGGACGACGCCGACGTCGGCGGCGTCGATCTTGGCGGCGTGCAGCGTCGAGGTGACGATCTCTGCGGTCAACCCGGCGAAGTCGACGCCCTCGCGGGTGAGATTGCGAGCGAAATCGCTCTGGTAACCCCCGAGGATCCACACGTTCGCATCGGCCATGCTCCGGACGCTACTACAATTAGCAGAGTGACTGGACAAATCGTTTAATCAAAACGGCCCCACCGGCTCTAGTCTGAACCGGCGGGACCTAGGTTTGCTTGAGTGTCGACACTCAAGCACACCTGACTGAGCGCATTTCCCGTGCTCGGCGGTCACAAACGTGCTTGGCGACGGAGATAGAGTGCAAAATGCCATCATGAAGTTGCAGAACCACGACCTCGCCATGCGCATGGCGGAGTTGGCGCGGGTCACCGCGCTGCGGAAGGTCGACGACGTACTCGCCGACGTCACCGCTACCGCCAAGGAACTCATCCCCGGCGTCGACTTCGCGGGCGTCCTACTCATCGGCAAGGCCGGCAGTTTCGAAACCCTCGCGCCAACCAGCGAGCTGATGTTCAAACTCGACGAACTACAGATGCGCTACAACGAGGGTCCCTGCGTCGAGGCGGCGCTGGACGAGATCGTGGTCCGCACCGACGACTTCCGCGACGAGCCCCGGTTCCCGAACTACGCCCCGGAGGTCGTGAAGCTCGGCGTGCTCAGCGCGTTGTCGTTCAAGCTGTACACCGCCGACCGCACGGCGGGCGCCCTCAACCTGTTCGGGCTCGAGCCCAAGCTGTGGGACAGCGAGGCGGAGTCGATCGGCATGATCCTCGCGGCCCACGCGGCGGCGGCGATCCTGGCGAGCCGGGAGGGCGAGCAGCTGCAGTCGGCGCTGTCCACGCGCGACCGGATCGGGCAGGCCAAGGGCATCATCATGGAGCGCTTCAAGATCGACGACGTGCGGGCGTTCTCGATGCTCCGTCAGCTGTCGCAGGACACCAACACCAAGCTGCTCGACGTCGCCCAGCGCGTGATCGACACCCGCGGGGAGTAGCGGACTAGTCGTCGAGGTCGGACATGTCCAGGACGAAGCGGTACCGAACGTCGTTGCGCTCCAAGCGATCCAGTGCGACGTCGACGTCGGCCGACGGGAGAATCTCGACGTCGGATTCGATATGGTGCGCTGCGCAGAACTCGAGCATCTCGGCAGTCGCCGGGCGTCCGCCGCTGCCCGCCGAGGTGAGCTTCTTTCGACCGATCAGCAGGTCCATGGCATTGACGGACATGGGCCCGAGATAACCGAGTTGGCACAGGGTTCCGTCCAACCCGGTCAGCGCCAGGTACGGCGCCGGATCATGGTCGACCGGGATCGCGTCGATCACGACGTCGAAGCGGTCGCGCGCCGCCGCCATGGCCGCGGCGTCGGACGACACCAGGTACTCCGAGGCTCCCTGTCGCCGCGCGTCTTCGGCCTTCGCCGTAGACCGTCCGATGGCAGTCGTCTCGGCGCCGAGCGCCGCCGACATCTTGACGGCGAGGTGGCCGAGGCCGCCAATCCCGACCACCGCGACCGACGTGACGGGTCCAACGCCCAAGGTGCGCAACGGTTCCCACACGGTGATTCCGGCGCACATCAAGGGTGCGGCCGCGGCGGGGTCCAGCGCGGCGGGTAGCGCATAGGTGAAACCCTCGGCGACGACGATCTCGCGGGAGTAGCCGCCCAGCGTCGGTGATCCGTCGTGTCGATCGGTTCCGCCGTAGGTCAACGTGGGGGACTCGTGGCAGAAGTTCTCCTGGCCACGTCGGCACATCGCGCAGTGACCGCATGAGTCGACGATGTTGCCGACGGCGACCCGGTCACCCGGCGTGAACGCCGACACGGCGTCCCCCGTGGCCAGGACGACACCGGTGAACTCGTGGCCCGGGACGAGTAGCCCGGGCGACTGCGGCGTCCACGCGCGCAGGGCGTGTAAGTCGGAATGGCAGACCCCGCAGAAGTCGACGCGGATGGCCACGTCGTCGTCGCGCAGCTCTCGTCGTTGCAGCGCGACGCGACCCAGCGCGCCGTCGGGAGAGCTCGGAGCGAGCCCGGTGGTCGTCATGGGAAACCCTTCTAATAAACAGACTAGTTGGTTTGTTTGAGGCTACATCTCGCTGCAGGTGTTGGTCTAGGGTGGCGCTGATGACAGCCGCACCCGCCACTCCCCGGGGGTTCGCGACCCAGGAGCGGATCGTGGCCGCCGCCACCGCCGAGTTCGCCCAGTACGGCATCGCCGGCGCGAGAATCGACCGGATCGTGAGCGCCGCGCGCACCAACAAGGCGCAGCTCTACGGCTACTTCGGGGACAAGGACGCGCTGTTCGACGCGATCTTCGTCGCGTCGCTGGAGCGCATCATGGACGTGGTGCCGATGGACGCCACCGACCTCCCGGGCTGGGCGGTGCGGCTCTACGACGAGTACCTACGCCGGCCGGACCTCATTCGACTGGCGACGTGGGCGCGCCTCGAGCGCCAACCGTCCGGGCATCTGGTGGGAGACGCCGACCGGTTCGACACTGCGAAGCTCGCGGCCATCGCCGACGCCCAGCGCCACGGGCTGGTGCGCGACGGCGAGCCCTTCGACCTGATGGCGATGGTGATTGCCATGTCGATGGCGTGGTCACCGGTGAGCAACGTGTACTCGGCGACCAGTGCCGAGGCCGAGTCCATCCATGATGGGCGGCGAGAAATGTTGCGGGAGAGCGTGACTCGCGTCATCGCGCCTGGAGCGTCCTGAACTGCTCCGCTCGCCAGGGCTATCCGATCACTGCCTCTCCCCGCCGCGGTTTCCACCCGGGTCGGGGGACCGATGCGATGAGCTTCTTCGTGTAGTCCTCGCTGGGCGTCCGTAGTACGTCGTCGATCGGACCTCGCTCCACGATTTCGCCGCGGTGCATGACGATCACGTCGTCGGCGATGTGCCGGGCGACGGCCAAGTCGTGTGTGATGAAGAGGAATGCCGTGCCCGAGTCGCGGCGGATCTGCGCGAGCAGGTTGAGGATCTGCGCCTGAATGGACACGTCGAGCGCCGCGACGGCTTCGTCGAGAATGAGGAGCTGAGGGTCGGCGGCAAGCGCGCGGGCGATCGCGACGCGCTGACGCTGCCCACCCGACAGGGCGCGTGGCGACGCGTCAGCTTGGCGGGTGCCCAGCCCGACTTGCTCGAGCAGGTGCTCGATTCGCGCGGTGACGCCGCGATCGTCGAGGTCCGAGTCGTGTAGCGAGAGAATCTCTCGCAGCGAGTCGCGCGCGCTCTGGCGCCTGTCGAGCGACCCATACGGGTCTTGGAACACGATCTGAATTTGCCGCGCCCAACGCCGACGCAGCGTCGTCGACACCCGGCCACCGGGACGGTCGACGCCCTCGACGGTGATGGTCCCAGCGCTCGGACGTTCGAGGCCGGCGATCATTCGGGCGACGGTCGTCTTGCCGGAGCCGGACTCGCCGACGATGGCCAGCGAGCCACCCGCCGCCACCGAGAACGTGGCGCCGGCAACCGCGACGTGGTGCCCGAAGAGCTTTCGTAGCCCGTCGACCGCAAGCAGAGTCTCAGGCACGAGGCAGCCCCTCAAGCACGGTGCCGTCGGCGATCCGTTCGGCGAAATGGCATGCTGCGAGGCCGTTGTGAACTGGCGTGAGCTCGGGCCGCTCCGAGCGGCACACGGGCTGGCAATACGGACAGCGGTCTGCGAAGGCGCAGCCGTCGGGTGCCTCGTAGCCGGCCAGTGGCCTGCCGGGGATCGCTGCGAGCGTCCCCCGTTCACCGTCGACGTCGAGGCTTGGACGCGCACCGAGGAGCGCGCGCGTGTAGGGATGGGCACCGTCGCGATGGAGTCTGTCCGAAGCTCGTTCTTCGACCAGCCGCCCGGCGTACATGACCGCCGTTCGGTCGCACACTGCGGCAGCCAATTCCAGGTCGTGCGTGATGAAGACCATGCTCATTTGCCTGTCGCGGCGTAGCTCGTCGATGATCGCCATCACCTCTTCCTGCGTTGTCACGTCCAGTGCGGTCGTCGGCTCGTCGGCGAGCAGTAGTTGCGGCTCGGTGATGAGCGCCGCGGCGATCATCACCCGCTGCAGGAGACCGCCGGAGAATTCATAGGAGTACTGGCGGAGCCGCCGCTCGGCGTCGGCGACGTGCACGGTGCGAAGAGCTTCCACGGCGCGCCGCTCGGCTTCCTTGCGCCCGACCTTGCGGTTGGCGACGAGGACCTCGCACAGGAAGTCGCCGATCGGGCGAACCGGGTTGATGTGCGCTCGCGGGTCCTGGAACACCATCGCCACCCGCATCGAGCGCCACTCGCGTAGGGACTTGGCGCTCATGTCGGGAACCGACGTGCCGTCGAACCGAACGTCTCCCAGGGTGGACGCGCCGTTGGGAAGAAGTCGCATGATCGCTCGCGCGGTCATCGACTTTCCCGATCCGGATTCGCCAACCAAGCCGAGCGCCTCGCCGGCGCCCACGGAGAACGACACGTCGCTCACGACCGTCTGGGGACGGCCGTCTACGGGAAGTGTGACGCTGAGCGAGTCGACCTCGAGCAACGGTGTCGTCATCGTGCCCCCTGCGCTAGGAGCCGCTGAGACACACGTTCACCGATCACGTTGAAGGCCACCACCGCAAGCACGATCGTGAGGGCTGCATAGAGAGACTGAGCGGGGTGACCATCCACGATTGCCGGCTTGCCGTTGGCGACCATGAGTCCCCATTCTGGGCTGGGCGGCTGAAGGCCGAGCCCCAGGAAGGAAATCGCCGCGATGTCGAGCATTGCGTAGCCGTAGCCGACGACGATCTGGGTGACGATGAGTGGCGCGAGGTTCGGCACGAGGTGGCGTAGGCATATTCGCCACGGCGACTGGCCCTGCACGACGAGTGCCTCGACGTAGGGGAGGTTGCGCTCGCGCAGCGCGGCCGGACGCAGGATGCGGGCCACGTAGGGAACATTGGCGATCGACAGGGCGATCACCGGTGCGACGAGGCCGCTGCCGAAGACGGCCGCGGCGACGATCGCGAGAATCAATCCAGGGAAGCCGAACAGCAGGTCCAGGAAGCGCGCCACGATTGCGTCCCACCATCCACCGAACCATGCGGCGGACACGGCCAGCAGCGTGCCGACCACTCCGGCCAGCACCATCACCACGGCTGGGGCGACGAGGCTTGGACGGGCTCCATGGATCAGTCGGGACAACAGGTCGCGGCCGGTGTCGTCGGTTCCGAGCAGATGTGCGGGCGAGGGGCTGGCGAAGAGGTTGAGTTGGTCGAGCTCGGTGGGATCGTGCGGCGCGACGAGCGGGCCGAAGACGGCCAGCAGAATGAACAGCACGCCGATGACGGCCGCCACGGCCACCGCGACGTTGGCGGAGCCGAGCCGTCCCGTGACACGTCGGACTCGCGTGGAACCGGCGAGTGCCATTGCGCTCATCAGTCGCGTCCCTTCACGGCTTGGCGCGGATCGAGCGCGACGTTGACCACGTCGACCACGGTGTTGACCACCACGAAGGCGGCCACCATCATCAGGGACAGGATTTGGACGACGGCGAGGTCCTGCTTGGCGGCGCTGTCGACGAGCAACGAGCCGATCCCGTCGATGCCGAATGCCTTCTCGGCCACCGCCGTTCCCGCGAGAAGACCGGCGACCATCAGCCCCGACACCGCCAGGATTGGTGGCGAGGCGTTGCGCAGCACGTGGCGTCGGACGATCCACCGATTGGGCAGTCCGCGACTGCGGGCGGCGTCGACGTGCTCAGAGCCAAGCTCGCCGCGTACCGACACCTGCGTCACCCGTGCCACCCACGCGATGTAGGCCAGTGCCAGTGAGATCGCAGGCAGTGTCAGGTGCCAGAGCTTGTCGCCGAGCCCCTCTCCGGCACCGAAGACCGGGAACCAGGAGAGCTCAGTCGAGAAGATGGCGATGAGGAACACCGCGACGACGAAGGTCGGAAACGCCATCGCCACCGAGCTGCCGACGGTGATCGCCGTCTCGACCCGACCGCCGCGCAAACCGGCGAGCGTGCCGCCACCGATCCCGAAGATCACGATCAGCACACCGGCGAAGAGCACCAGCAGCAGCGTGTTCGGGATCCGCCCCGACAGCAGATGTGAAACGTCGTCCCGGTAGGCCATTGAGCGCCCCAGGTCACCGCGCAGGACTCCCGTTGCCCAGCGGCCATACTGCGAGAAGAACGGGTCGTCCAAGTGGTATTCCTGGTGAATCCGAGCAACGACTTCCGGGTTGGGCTTGCCGCCGCCGACCAGCAGGGTGGCAGGGTCACCGGGAGAGATGAACAGCAGCCCGTAGATCACCACGCTGGCGACGACGAGGGTCAGCACC
Organism: Mycobacterium sp. Root135; assembly: GCF_001426545.1. Classification (GTDB taxonomy): domain Bacteria; phylum Actinomycetota; class Actinomycetes; order Mycobacteriales; family Mycobacteriaceae; genus Mycobacterium. The sequence continues at coordinate 57,253 of NZ_LMEZ01000002.1, forward strand.
AGCGCCACGATCCGTCTGAGGACGAAGCGGACGATCGTCAACTACGACGCCCCGATCATCGCCGCCCACGGCATGTTGATGTAGGCGAATGAGGCTGGCGCACCGGTGATCCGCTTGTTCATGAACAAGCGCTCGTACGGCGTGCCAATCGGAACGCGCTGCTTTTGTGCTTCCCAGATCGCCTGTGCGTCAACGTATGCCTGAGCCGATGCCACCGGATCGGTTGCCTCGCGGGACTTCGCGATGTTGGCGTCCACCTGAGGGTTGTCGAAACCGGTCCAGTTGAACAGCGCATCCTTGGGGAACAGCAGGATCGCGTACGACAGCGGGTCGGGAACCTCGACGTAACCCGCGCTGAGCACGAGGTCGACGTCCTTGCGCTTGGAGGGGTCGTAGAACAAGCTCGAGAACTCGGTCGCAGGCATCTGCTTGAGGTCGAAGTTGAGTCCGATCGACTTCGCGGACGCCTGGACGAACGTGGCGATCTGCAACTGCGACTGATCGCCGGCGGGCAGCGCCAAGGTCATGGTCTTGGTTGGCGCTCCGACCTTTGCGACGAGCGCCTTTGCGCCTTCGATGTCGGGCCTGGAGTTGTCCGGTAGCGCGTCGTAGGCCTTCTGGAACACGGCCGCCCCCGGGCCCTTTCCGAAGGATGAGGGTGGGATGACCGCCCGGTTGGGCGTCCCTGCCCCGTGCCACACGTTCTTGACGATCGCCGCGCGGTCGATTGCCTTGTCCAGTGCCTGCGCGAGTTCCGTCTTCGCCATCGGCGTCTCCGGGCTCGCGGGACTCAGGTTGAACACCTGGGTGCTGAGGCCGAGGTAGAGCTTGCCCGCGTCGGTCTTCTGAAGCGTGTCGAAGCTCGTCGAGGGTGCTTCGTACGTGCCGTCGATCTCGCCGGACAGCAGCGCGCTGGTCAGGGTGGACGTGTCTTCGAGGAACTTGAAGTTGATCGTCTTGACCATCGGCTGGAGCTTGGGATCCCAGTAGTCGTCGCGCGCCTGGAGTGTGATGCTCGAGCCGGCGTTCCAGCTGGCCACCTTGTACGGGCCGGTGCAGACCGGCGGGTGGCTCGCGGTGCCGTAGCTGGCGCCGGCGGCGGCCGCGTCGGCCACGTCGACGATGTCGCCGAACTCCGTTGACATGCCCTCCGCGAAGAGGATGTCCGGCTTGTTCATCGTCACCGTCACCTCGAGGGGGCCGGTCGCGTCGATCGACTTCACCGAGGTGAAGAAGTCACCGTTGATCGGCTCCGTCGCCGGGTCCATGTTGCGCTTCAGGCTGCCTGCGACGTCCTCGGCCGTCATGGGCTTGCCGTTGGAGAACTTCACTCCGGGCCGGAGCTTGTAGACGACGCTCGTCGGAGTCTGCGTCCAGCTCTCGGCGAGGCCGGGAGACGTGCTGTAGTCGGCGTTCATCCGTAGCAGTGGCTCGCAGACGTTCATCAGCACCGTGTTGGGCGAGTAGTCGCCCGTCTTGACCGGGTCGAGCGTCGTGGGCTCGCCGCTGGAGAGCGCCCAGTTGATCGAGTCGACGGGACCCTTGCCCGGCGGCGTCGTGGCCGAAGCGTCCGTTGGCGCCTCCACCGCCTTGGTGTTCTCGGCGGAGTCTCCGCCACCGCCGCAACCTGCCACGAAGGTGACCGCGGCGGTGACGGTGAGCAAGGCAGTCGTCTTACGAAGCATCATTACGTTCCTCCGGTAGTGCGGTTACGGTCAGGCGTGCCGGCCACTCGGCCGAGACGTGAAGCGTCTGCTGGGATGCTCGTGGTTCGACGACCGTCCACCGGTTCTCTTCGGTGCCGGAGTTCCGGACGAACAGCGGGAAATCGCTTGACGAAATATGAACGCGGAGAGCGTGATTCGGCCGAACCCGGTAGCCGGTGTGGCCCAGGTTGACGTGCGTCCGAGAAACGTTCTTGGCGTCGTCGAGTTGAACCTGCCCACGAACGATCATGTGCGCGCTGCCATCTGGGGCGACGTCGAGGAGCTTGACGAACACGTCGGCGGTGGGCGCCGTGCTGGACACGCGGGCTTCGACCTCGATCGGGCCGGCCAGGTCGAGTGGTTCGGTGAGTGGCTCACTGGTGAACGTCAGCACGTCGCCGCGGTCGCCCGTCGCGCTTTCATCTGGATAGTTGAAGAGGAAGGCGAAGGAGTTCTTGACTGCCGACGGAACCAGGTCGTCCGGATCGAAGCCCCACTGGACCTCTCCCGCCTCGCCTGCGCCGGCGTCGACCAGGTGGCCGCCCGGGGTCGCGCCGGCCGCGTTGCTCAACCCGGTGAGGTCGAAGCTTCGCGTGGTCGCTCCCGGAGGCGGCCACTGCGACGACGTCTGCCATCCCACGTGGCCGAGTTCCCATCGGACCTTCGGGAGTGTGTCCGGTGACTTGAGTCCCCGCACGAAGACGTCCAGGAAGTCCAGTGCCTGCGACGTGTAGAGGTCGAGCATCCGCTCCAACGCGTCGTCGTCGACGCCGTGGTCGTCCGCGTTTCCTACGGGGGCGAGGTCGAGGATGTAGTTCTCGTGGTCGAAGGAGCCGGCCTCGATGTATTGCACTGCCGCCCACTGGGGAAGCGATTCCAGCTCCATCACGTCGCGCATCTGAGGGATCATCAGATTGTCGAACCAGCCGACGGTCTGCAGGACGGGGACGGGTTTGGCGTCGCGTGGATGCTTGAGGTCGAACGGTCCCTTCTTGTCCGCCCGGGCCACCGGGGTCTGCGAGTCGAACGACGAGGATCGGGCGCCGATGGCCTCGAATGCCTCCTCGAACGCGTCGGTCAGGGGGCGTTTGTCGTAATCCGGGTCGTATTCGTAGGCCTCGTGGTCGACCCAGTGAGTTGCGAGGTAGTAGGCGCCTTCCATCCACGGCACGGGCTTGCCGAAGCCGCCAAGGCCACCACGATTCACTGAGTTCAACTCGTAGGTCGTCACCCGCGGGACGATCGCCTTGAGTGCTGGGTGGGCGGAGACCACGGCGGCCCACTGCGTGAAGCCGTAGTAGGAGTCGCCGAACATGCCGACCGCGCCGTCGCTCCAGTCCTGGGCGACTATCCAGTCAATGGTGTCGTAGCCGTCGTCGACCTCGTGCTCGAACGGCTCCGTCGGCCCTTGCGACCGAAACTTCCCACGCACGTCCTGCACGACCATCGCGTAACCGCGGTCGGTGAATCGTCGCGCGATCCTGTCGAAGAACACGTATCGACTGTTCTTGTCGTATGGCAGTCGGACGAGCACCGTCGGTGCATGGGCGACGTCGGCAGGCAGATACACGTCCGTTGCGAGGACGGTGCCGTCTCTCATCGGAACCTTGTATTCAGTCGCGCTCTCGCCGACGGGTTCCGCGGCGGTGCGGGCGATCTGCAATTCACTCACGTGAGCGGCTCCTCCTTGGACCCATGCTTGCGACACCGGACGAAACGCTCGAATCGAAACGTTGCCTTCGTCACTGTGGACAACACTGTTGTACAACACTGTTGTCTCGTCAAGTGGAAGGGCTAAGGTCGCACTATGCCGCCCGAAATCGACACGAGCGCACGTCTCACGGAGATCGCTCAAGCCACCCTCGACGTGGCCCGTGAGGAGGGGCCGCGCTCCGTCACGATCCGAGCCGTAGCCGCCCGCATGGGTCGGTCGACGACGGTCATCACGAAGTACGTCCCCAGCCGATCCGCGCTGCTGGTCAACGCGGTGTCGCATGTTCGTGCCGGGTGGGACGCGGCGGTGGCGGAGGTCCTGGACCGGAAGTCCGGCTTGAATCGTCTTCGCGCCCTTATGGATTGGACTCTTGACACAGAGGACTACGACGACGCAGCCCGCCGGCTGTGGCACGAGATCCTCGCCAAGGAGGAACCCGCAAGCGACCAGTGGGGGGCGTTGGTCGACGAAGCCCACGACGATCACGCATCGATCGTCACGACGATCGAAGAGTCGGCGATCGACGCGCCTCCATGGCTGGCCGACGTTCTCTTCCTGGTGTCTCGCGGTTTCTTCGTCTCGACGGTCAAGGATCCAGAGGACTGGAGTGGAGACCGGGCGCGCGTGGCCGTCAACGCGATGCTCGACGACCTCTTCCCCCAGGGCGCTGCGAAGCCCAACGGCCTGCGAAAGCGCGGAAAGGCCTGACCTACGGCTGAAGAACGTGTGGTGCCCCCGGCATGATTCGAACATGCGACACCGGCTTTTGTAGCAGTCGGGTTTCAATGCTGACTTTGCTCGGGATTGGTAGCTAGCAGCCAAGATTGGCGCTGCAAGTCTTTAGCGATTTGCGCTGTTGATCGCTGGATCCGGTTCATTAGCGATGGCTAAACGATGGGTCGAACTGTTGTTAATGGGCCCCTTACGCTCTGCTGCGGTATGCGCCGGATCGGCCCGCAGGTGTGTCGAATAATCCGCCAGCCGCCGGGGTGGCGGATTGGATCTAAGGCAGCAGTTCGGATTGGGGGGCCGTGCCGTCACCCGGCTGCGGCGCGCCGCGCGCGTGTAACTAGCCGAAGCGAATCGAGCCGCCCGTCCACTTGGAAGGGCGCTTAAGAGTGTCCCGGATGTCACCTTAATGACCCCAATTCGAATCTAAATGCTTCCTATTGCGTCTTAATCTGGTAGCTTCGGTGCATGGCTAGCGATCAGATCGTCGCCGCGCTGGAGACCCTGCGCGGCGAGTTCGCCACTGCGAAAGCAAGTGCGGGACGGCTCGAGCAGCAGCTCGCCGAGGCGAATGCACTGCTCAAGCGCCTAGGCGCCGCTATCCAATCGCTTGAGAAGCTGGTGGTTTCGTCGGCCACGGGGCCAGGTGATCCGTTCGACGTCCCCATCAATTTCGACGATGGGCGGGGACTCACTACGGACGAGGATGAGCACGGTGTACCGCGCATCTTTTCTCGCTATTTGCCGCCCGGCGGTCAGCGTCTCAAGTCGAAGTTGATGGTTTTCGATTTGTTACAGAAGCTCGGCCGACCAGTGACACGTGACGAGCTCCGGCACAGCTTCTTTGAGTTCTACGGACGCGAGAATCTTGAGCAGTACTGGCAACGGCCGGACAGTGCTTTGAATACGGCGATAGATCGAGCCAGCGCTGATGGGGTCATCTTGGAGACGCAAGCCGAGAAGGGCCGACCGGCCATGTATTTCACTGGATTTGTTGATTCCGATACGGGCACTCCGGCGATGTATTACGGGGAGGGTGACGATGCCTGAACAGACCTAGGGCTCGGCCTTGAGAGCTGCCCGGACGCGGGTGGCGCGAGCCCTACCGGGGCCGAGCAGGCGTCGACCTGCTCGGCCTCGCAGCCTCCGTTGGGAGGTGAACGGACACGCAGTCCGCAGGGTAGGCACCCTAAAGTCTCTCGGGCGACGGCCCGGGAGGCAAGCGTCATTTGCCGTAGGAGACACGTGTGTTCTGAAATTTGGTCTCTATATCCGCAGGAGAGGGGTGCGCTCGCCTACATGGCGGCACGGTGAACTCCGCGCGGCCGTTCAGCACGGCGCGACCTCGGCCAATCCCTGCGACGCCTTGGCGGCTTCGCGCGTGTCGGCGACTGCTGCCGCTTCGAGCGCATACCGCTAACGGCGACATAGGTTCCCGATCTGTGCGCAGCGGTAGACACCGCACCGCCCGCCTACCCGGGGTACAGGCTAACGATGTCTTTCTGGCTTACACCGGGCGACGTGCGAACGAGTGCGCGGGCCTGGAGGTACGTGACTTGTGTTCGCCCACGGCAGGACCGGCGCGCGCTGCTCCGCACAGGGCCGACGCACGAAGGATCCACGCAGGGGGAGTGGGTATCTCGACGCCATGTAGAGCGCACGCAGCCGTCGTAGTGTGCCGCTGCCGCCTCGGCTCGCGTTGGCGTGCGCGATTACCTCGAGAAGCATCTTCGCGCCGATGAGCCAACGGCTCCGTTGTGGCCCGGCAGAACTAGCGCAGGCGGAGACCGCACAACACGCGGCGGACCAACGACAGCCCGGCGCGCGACCGCGCTCGACTGGTCGGAGCCCGTCGACACGGGCACGTTCTATCGGTGGAGCTACCGCCCTTGTCGCCGCCGGACTGCAAGCTACGCCCCGGCTCGTAACGGGGCGGCGGCGACGCGCGAAGTCTGGGTGGACGACGTATGGCACGGCTTCGCCGTCATGCATTTCATGGCCGGCACGCACTTCATGCAGGTGTCGAAAGTAGTTGGGGCACAGCATATTTCCCATGCTTCTGAAGACGTGCGGGCGACTGTACCCCGGAGGGAGACGGTGGGCGGTCAACCACCTGCCCGAGCCTCCGAGTTTGTAGGCGGCGACGGTATGCAGTTGTTTCCTCAGAAAAGTGGATCCTGGTCGTCGGGAATCTCTTCCGCATAGTCGTCATCGATCGCGTCGTCGTCATTGGAGTGGTCGGAGATCATGCGGATGCGTGTCGGCTCGACAAGCCAGTTGTAATTGCCTTGCTTTTGGATGATGCCAGACACACGTAGGGGCACGTCACTCCTGTGGGCCTCGATCGCAACCTCGTACTGCTCCGGGCTTAGGGTCATCCGTACCGTGCGCAAGCGAGGCTGATTGGCAACGTGAAGGCGAACCGTATATTCGCCAATGTTTGCTACGTGCTCAAGCAGGGTAACTTCGCCAACCAGATTGACAGGCTCCGGTTCCGCAGTAAGACGGAGTGACTCTCCGACTTGCTCAAGCACCAGAGATTCCGTTGCCCCAAAACTGTACTCGTAGGCGAACTGAACTAGAGAATCTCGCGAGCCAGCCCGAGAGAACCTTACTGAACCGTCTCCTCGGTTTGAGAGTTCGGCCAGCGCCATGGCCATCTCGTAGGAAAATCCCACTGGCACGATCTCTTCGAAAATTGTGGTCCGAGGGTCGGTTCGAAATTCATCGAGTTTTCCGCGGGTTAACGCAACTATCTCTTCCAGCTTGTCAACGATTTCCGCGCCGCTCCGACTCTCAACATCGATCAACTTTGATGCTTGTGCCGCTTCGCTATTTTCACTGAAGAAGAATCGAGCATTGGCCGGGATATACGCGGTGACCACATAACTACCGAGTTCAGACTGGCCCATCAGCGTCGCATCTAGAAGTTTTCGCGCGATGTAGGGAGAGAAGTTTCCGTAATAGCGCCTGGGCCTCTGCGAAGCTTTGGCAGAAGCGGCGAGAGCATCGTGAGCTACTTCGTGCAGCTTTTGACCGATGTTCCATTGGATCATTCCCGTGTCCAGGAACGACTCCTTGGACCAGCGAGTGGCATCCAGCGAGGATCGGCGTTGAACTTCCAGCAGTTCGGCAGCCCGCTCGAAGTCGGCACCGTGTTGGTAGACAAGAGCCTTATAGGCGCGGTCAAGCAACTGGTCGAAGTCTGCTTTATGGGGATCGACCGGCACCAATATGTTCGAGTCAAAATTGGGGTTCGTCCAGATGTCGTACGGCTGCTCGATTGGACGCGGGGATGGCTCCCAATGGAACTGACGGAGCAGCACATAGATCGACTGCGGATCGTTGGCGCCTGGAAAGATCTCCACAGTCATGGCTTTTCCCACTGCCCGATGCGCTGCATCATCCGGCACAAAGACAGATCGTCGAATATCTGGCTAGTTGGTGCCCGCACCGTGATCGATTGCTGATCAGGATTTTCGATCGGAGGCAAGCCTTGCAAGTTCACCCAATAGGCTCGATGATGCAGCCGCAATGCAGTTTCCCCGGCTTTGACCCACTTCTCTTGGTCGTCGGGCATGTGCAAAATCACAACTATCTTGTTTATGGTGAGATCGGTTGCGCGAAAATCGTCATATCGCGAGCGTTTCAATGTGGCTGTGACGAATTTTCCCTGCTCAATGGGACCTTTGCCGCTCGACTTCATCTGCACTTCGAGGTGAGCAGTATGGTCGCCCATTTTGTGCGCGTCTGCACGATGGGTGAGGCGGAGGTCCACCCCTTCATCGATCGCTGGTATCCCCGCGATGATGCACCCCGCTGCTGCAGCGACACCGCGGACGTACGCCTCCTGAAACGACTCCATCATCTCGTCGATCCGGCTCGGCGACCCCCGGACCACTGGCGGCGTGACGATGCTCCCGCCTCTAGCATCCCCCGCCATGGCGGGAGTCTACTTCTGCTCGCCATGGGATTGATCCTCTTACGGGCTACCGACAGCGACCCGTCGTCGCATGCCGGGGTAGTGCCGGGGCCAGGTAGCCGACCGACGATCGTCAAAGCGGTAAGAAGCTGTTGCAAGGTGCCCCACCAGGGCTCGAACCGGGGACCTGCGGAATAAAGTCGCTAGGTGATCGGTGGACGCTGACCCTGTGACGGTCTAAACGATGGATCGTTTCATTTAGGCACGTTAAAGACAGCGTCTGACAGTGCCCCCGGCATGATTCGAACATGCGACACCGGCTTTAGGAGAGCCGTGCTCTATCCCCTGAGCTACGGGGGCGGACCGGATCGCAGCATACCGAAGTCATCGCCAAGTTCGTGTTTCCCCTGGTCATGGAACGGCTACACCACCCCATGAGCACTTCCAAGAAGGCCAAGAACTCCGTCGACAAGCTGGCGGGCCGCGTCAAGGAGAACTTCGGCGAGATCACCGGCAACGACCGCCTCCGCACCGAGGGCAAGGTCGACCAGGTGAAGGCTCGCGTGAAGCAGACCGGCGAGCACCTCAAGGACGCACTCCGCGGTCGCTGATCAGCGAAGCAGCGCGATGACTTTCGCGAATGCCTCCGCGTGGGGCTGCTGCACGGTGATGTAGGTGACCCCGTACGCGTCGCGGTAGCGGCGGATTTCGTCGGCGATGTCGCCGGGCGAGCCGGCCAGCACGCCCGGCGTCCGCAACAGTTCCTCGTCGCTGAGCTCCGGCAGGAACCGGCGGGTGATCGACAGGTCGGGCGTCCCGCTGTCGTCGATCGGCATGGCGGTGATCGCAATGTTGAGCTCGAGGTCCTCGAACCGTTCGCCGGCCGCCCTGCGCACGAACTCGATCCGCTCCGCGAGAGGGTCCCCCTCGGGGCCTTCCGGATCGCCTCCGGTCAGGCCGATGACGTGAGCCCGCTCCGCGGCGATCGTCAGCACCCGATTCCCATTGCCCGCGATCAAGATCGGGACGTCGGGGGCGTGCTCACCGATGTACTCCACGACGTGGCGCAGGTGGTCGACCCGCTCTCGCGCACTCGGATACGGGATCTCGGCGGCCTTGAACTCCGCCTCGACGTAGCCGGTGCCAAGGCCGAGCTCCAGCCGACCGCCGGTGAGGTCGTGCATCGCCATGACGTCGCGCGCCAACAATGCGGGCTTGTAGAACCCGGCGTTCAGCACGAACGTGCCCACGTGCAGTTTCTCGGTGGCGGCCGCCGCGGTCATCAACGTCGGGAACGGCGCGGGTGCTCCCAGATGGTCGGGAACGTGCAGGACGTCGTAGCCCATGTCCTCCGCGCGGTGCGCCCAATCCTGAACCGACGATTGCCGTGGGGCGGCGTGCAGGCCGAACCCGAACCGAAAATCTCGCGCCATGACCCGAGCCTAGATGTCGGTTCGACAACGGATGTTTGACCCCGCGGACGGCGGGGCAATTGAATTCTCAAGCCGCGCACTCACCTCGCGCGGCAGTAGGAGTGACACCCTGATCCGGCCCGTTGTGAACGATCCGATGGGCCGGATCAACACTCCCGAACCCCCGACCTACGGCGTCGAAGAAGAGTTCCTGCTCGTCGACCCCAACACTGGGGAGCCCGCGCCGCTCAACACCGCCGTCGCCGAGCACGCCAAGCACCAAGGCGTCGACCTCGAACTCGAGTTGACCAGCTGCCAGGTCGAGACGACGTCCGAGGTGGCGAGCTCCAGCGCCGACCTTCGAGCTGAGCTCATCCGGCTTCGCCGCGTCGCCTCCCAGGCTGCCGAGGAGGCGGGCGCCCGTCTGCTCGCCGTCGCCTTGCCCCCGACGCTGCCGCAGCACTTTCCCGTCACCGACAAGCCGCGCTACGCCCACATTGCCGAGCGGTTCGGGATGATCGCCCACGAACAGGGCATCTCGGGTTGTCACGTGCACGTCGCGGTCACCGACCGTGACGAGGCCGTGCAGGTCAGCAACCGGTTACGCCCCTGGCTGCCGCTGCTTCTCGCGCTGACCGCCAACTCGGCGGTGTACCGCAACGCCGACACCGGGCATGCGAGCTGGCGCAGCGTGCTGTGGGCGCGCTGGCCCAGCGCGGGTCCGCCGCCCCACTTCGACTCCGCCGACGAGTACGACGCCGCCGTTCAGGAGATGCTCGCGTCGGGCGCGATGCTCGACGACGGCATGGTCTATTGGGACGTCCGCCCGTCGGCCAACTTCCCGACCGTCGAGGTTCGGGTCGCCGACGTCCCTGCCACCGTCGCCGACACGGTCCTGTTCGCCACCCTGGTCAGGGCGCTGGTCATGACCGTCATCGCCGAGGGGGAGCGCGGCGAGCCGGTGGCACCCATCGCAGCGCATGTCCTCAAGGCGGCCTACTGGACGGCCGCCCGCTACGGACTCGACGGCCAGCTCGTCGACCTGCCGGGCGATCGCGCCCTCCGTCCTGCCGCTGAGCTGTTGCACGCCTTGGTCGACCGGCTCGAGCCGGCGCTGACCGTGCTCGGCGACCACGACATGGTGCGCACGGAGGTCGACCGCGTGCTGACCACCGGCAACGGCGCCATGCGGCAGCAGCGCGCATGGCGACGCCGCGAGGACGTGTCCGACGTCGTCGACGAGGTGGCAGCCGCCACCGTGGAGGGGCTGTGAGTCAGGCGAGCGGAAGCTCGGCGAACGCCGGGGTCGTCGGCGCCGACGAGCCGCCGCTGGGCTCCACAGTGAAGGCGAGAGTCGTCGACCCGTCCAAGTCCGGAAGCACCGCGGTGGTCGACGGGGCGACGGCCGCGGAGTCCATGGTGCCCGCCGACTCAGGACCTTTCGCGCCGACCAACCACATTTGGTAGACGGTGCCCGGCGCTGGGGGTTCGACGTTGTTCATCACCAACACCGCCGCGTTGCGTTCGCGGGAGAACACCACGGTGGCGGTACCTCCGGTCGGGATCGCACCTGAGACGGTCCTGACGTCCTTGGCCGCAAAGATCTGTTCTGCCGCAGAGGGTTTCGGCTCAGGCCGCACCGCGATACCGACGCCGACCGCACCAAGCCCGATGGCCACCGCTGCGGCAGCGGCGAGCGCGGCGGCGCGCCAACGCGTCGACTGCGGGCGCATCTCGATGACCCGCGCCTCGCCGCCCACGGCGGCGAGCAGGCGTTCGCGCAGCTGGCTTGGTGGCTCCTGCGCCGTCGACGCAGACATCTTCGCCATGGTCTCTCGTACCGCTCGAACCTCGTCGGCGAAGGCGATGGCAACGGGCGGCGGAACGTGGGTCAGTTGTCGGTCGATGTCGTCGAGCTCGGTCTGCGGCATCGCGTGCAGCGCGTACGGCGTGGCAAGGACGAGCAGGTCGTTCGACGAGAAGTCAACGTCGTGTGGTTCGGTCACGAGACCCCCAAACACTTGCGCAACCCACGAATGCCGTCGCGCATCCGTGACTTAATGGTGGCAAGGTTCGCCGCCAAACGCTCGGATACCTGCACATAGGTCAGGCCCTCGTAATACGCCAGCTGAATGCACTCGCGCTGAGGATCGGTCAGCGACGCGAGGCATTCGGTGACTTGGCGCTGTTCGTCGAGCTGGATGACGGCTTCGGCGACCCGGTCGGCTGGCAGGTCGACGTTGGCCGCGCCGTAGCGCGATTCCCGTTGGCTGGCCGACTGCTCGGACCGCACCCGGTCGACGGCCCTGCGGTGCGCCAGCGTCATCAGCCAGGCAAGGGGGGTTCCCGCCGCCGGGTTGTACGTCCTCGCGTTACGCCACACCTGCAGGTAGACGTCCTGAGTCGTCTCCTCGCTGTACCCGGGATCGCGGAGCACGCGCAGCACCAACCCGAAGACCCGTGCGCGGGTGTTGTCGTAGAACGCGGCGAATGCCTCGACGTCCTCTTCTGCCACCCGGCGCAGCAAGGCGTCGAGGTCGGCTGTCACGCCGCGAAGTGTACTGGCCTGCGCGAGGGTGGTCACGATAACCGCGGTTTGAGCGGTCGTGGCGTGAAAGGGGATGTGCCGGGGCGAGATTCGACAGCCCTCGGTCGGGTCATAATTGGCCGACCTTTTCGCGCTCCGGGATGGGGGCCTCCCGAACGACGGGCGCTCGTTGCGTCCACAGCGTGACCCCCTGAAGGCGGATCCACATTTCGCCGATCAACGGCGCCAGCGGAGCCACCAGCTGGAGCCGCAGGAGGTTGGCAATCGACGCCTTCCGCCGCGTGCCGTCGAGAGTCGCCACGAATGCGGGCTTGTTCTCGCGATGCAGGGAGATCGTGACGGCGAGCTCGGCGTCGGGCAGCGGGGCGCGCACGAGGTAGTAGCCGTCGGCCTCATTGATGGGTGAGACGAACAGTGCCTTCTTCACAGCCGCCGGCTGAGCTCCGGTGGGTGGCAGCAGGTAGGCGTGCCGGTCACCGGAGGTGCTGTGCACCTCGGCGATGACGTGGCGCAGGGTGCCGTGGCGGTCGTGGCACCAAAAGATGCTGAGCGGGTTGAACACGTAGCCGAGCACGCGTGCCTGCAGTAGCGCGGTCACGGTTCCACCCGGCAATTCGACGCCCCGGTTGGCGAGGTACTGGTCGACGCGGGCGCGCAACGTGTCTGGACCTTCGGCAGGCGGCGAAAGATGTTCGGCCGCTTCAAAACTCGCGAAGGGCTGCAGCCACCGCGGGAGTTGGGGCAGCTCGTCGACGTCGACGTACCAGCTGTACCCACCCTGTTCGAAGTAGTGGTGCACTGGCGTGCGACTCAAATGGGTGAGTCGCGTCCGGTAGAGGGCACTCAGCATGGCGCCGGCACCACTGTCTCGCTGCCCGGCACGATCGGCTCCAATGCGTCGCCGACGAGCTCTCTACGTTCCACATTTGGTATTCGGCGCTGAACACCCTGCGGATGGGCCGTTACGCCTTGCGAAAGCGTCGATGCCGCGTAGTGTGCCGATCCGTGGCAATAACGCTATTTCGCAACGGAACCATTTGGGTATGCGCCTCAGAACCGACGGAAAGCGCACTTTTGGTTCAAGACGGCGTCATTGCCGCCCTCGGTGATGAGGCGCTGACAATGGCGGCGGAGCATGCCGAGACCGTCGAGGTCGACCTCGACGGCGGGTTTCTGATGCCGTCCTTCGGCGACGGGCACGCCCACCCCATGCTCGGCGGCCTCGAGTTCGTGGGGCCCGCCGTTCGGCCGTGCGATTCGGTGGAGGAGATCGTCGCCGAGGTCCGCAAGTTCGCCGAGGCCAATCCCGATGAGGAATGGATCGTCGGCGCTTCCTACAACGGCAGCCTCGCCGAGAACAGCCTCTTCGACGCTCGCTGGTTGGACGAGGCGGTGCCGGACCGGCCGGTGGCGCTGCGGGCCTGGGACTACCACACCATGTGGGTCAATTCCGTTGCGCTGGAACGCGCAGGCATCACCCCCGAGACACCCGACCCGGTCATCGGCGAAATTCCGCACCGTGAGGACGGCTCCGTGCTCGGCACCATGCGCGAGTGGGGCGCGGTCGACCTCGTCACCGCCGTGATGCCCGAGCGCGACGAGGACGTGCGAGTGGCCGCACTCGGCACTGCAGCGGACTACTACCTCGCGAGGGGCGTCACCTGGGTTCAGGACGCGTGGGTCGAACCCGCCGACCTCGAGACGTACCTGACGGCGGCACAGCGCGACGCCCTCCGAATCCGGTTCAATCTGGCCCTCTACGCCGACCCCCGCCACTTCGACTCGCAGCTCGCCGGTTTCGCCGACGCCCGCCGCCGCGTCGAGGAGGCAGGCTCGCCATTCTTGACCGCGCACACCGTGAAGTTCTTTGCCGACGGCATCGTGGAGAACGAGACGGGCGCGATGCTGGCGCCGTACTGCACGGGGCTGCACGAGCATTCCAGGGGGCAGGAGCGCAGCGACTCGGGGGATCAGCACGGCATGACCGTGTGGGAGGGCGACAGCCTCGCCCAGGCCGCGCGTCGCGTGGACGAGCTCGGGTTCCAAATCCACATTCACGCCATCGGTGACGCCGCGGTGCGCCAGGCCCTCGACGCCATCGAATACGCGATCGAGTCCAACGGCCCTAGGGACCGACGGCCGGTGATCGCCCACGTTCAGCTCGCCGACGACACCGACCTCGAACGGTTCGCCGCCCTCGGCGTCATCCCGTGCATGCAACCCCTGTGGGCGCAGATGGACGCGCTGATGACGGTGCTGACGGTGCCGCGTCTCGGCACCGAACGCGCCGACAAGCAGTACCGCATGCGCAGCCTCGACGAATCCGGTGCACCGCTCGCGCTGGGTTCGGATTGGCCGGTGTCCTCGGGGGCGCCGCTGGACGGCATCGCCACCGGAATCTCACGCCGCACGTCGGACGGAGAACCCGAGGGTGGGTGGACGCCCGAGGAAGCCCTGACCATCGAACGCGCGCTCGGCGCCTATACCGCCGGGGTCGCCGAACAGGCCTTCGCCGAAGGCACGTGGGGGCGCCTGGCTCCCGGTGCCAGCGCGGATCTGGTGTGGCTGGCCGGCGACCCACGCGAGACGCCCGCCTCGCAGCTTCCCGACGTCGTCGTTCGGGCCACCTACCTCCGAGGCGAACTCGGATACTCGGTTACACCCTAGAAAGGGATCAGCAATGTCGGCAGTAACTCCTACCGTTGCGACGGAAGAGGGTCACCTCAAGCGGGCTCTCGGCGTCCCCGCGCTCGTGCTCTTCGGCATGGTCTACATGGTGCCGCTCACGGTGTTCACCACCTACGGCATCGTGACCCAGCTGACCGGTGGCCGGCTGTCGGTCGCCTACCTGGTGACGCTGGCGGCCATGGTGTTCACCGCGAGGTCCTACGCGCGGATGTCGGCCGCGATCCCGGTAGCGGGTTCGACCTATGCCTACACGCAGCGGACCTTCGGTGCGCCCGTCGGCTTCCTGGCGGGCTGGTCGTTGCTGCTCGACTACCTGTTCCTGCCGATGCTGAACTACCTGTTGATCGGCGTCTACATGAATGCGGCGATTCCCGCCGTGCCGAACTGGGTGTGGATCCTGGGGTCGATCGTCGTCGTGACGGTTCTCAACATCGTCGGCATCGTGTCGGTGGCGAGGGCGAACTTCCTGCTGCTGGCCTTGCAGGGCATCTTCATCGTGGTGTTCGTGGTGATGGCCTTCCTGACCATCAACAAGGTGGGCACCGTCGACTTCATGGCGCCGTTCACCGGTGACGGCAGCGTGAGCGGGGCAAACCCGATCTTCGCCGGTGCGGCAATCCTGTGCCTGTCCTTCCTCGGCTTCGACGCCGTCTCGACGCTGTCCGAAGAGGCGAAGGATCCGACCAGGACCGTTCCCAAGGCGATCATGATCGCGACGATCACGTGCGGGCTGATCTTCTTCGGCCTGTCCTACGTCTCGCAACTCGTGTTCCCCTCGAACCAGTTCGCCGACGTCGACTCGGGCTCCCTGGACGTGATGACCGCTGCGGGTGGTCAGTTCCTGAACACGTTCTTCACCGCCGCCTACATCGTCGGCTGCATCGGTTCCGCGCTGACGTCACAGGCGTCCGTTGCCCGAATTCTCTACGCCATGGGCCGCGACGGAATCATGCCGCGCAAGGTGTTCGGACACGTCTCGCTGCGCTTCGCGACGCCGACGTTCGCCATCCTGGTGGTCTCGGTCGTCTCGCTGGTGGCCATCTGGATCGACCTCGGGTTCCTCGCGTCGATCGTCAGCTTCGGGGCACTGATCGCCTTCTCTGCGGTGAACCTCACCGTCATCAAGCACTACTTCGTCGACGCGGGCGAGAAGAACGTCTTCAACAACGTCGTGTTGCCGGGAATCGGCTTCCTCCTGACTGCGTGGCTGTGGACCAGCCTGTCCTGGCTCACGTTGGAGGTCGGCTTCATCTGGCTCGCCATCGGCGTCATCTGGCTGGCCGTCGTGACGCGTGGCTTCCAGCGGCCGACGCCGGTGCTTGCCATCGAGGAGTAGCTACGGAATCCGTCGTGGCGTGCCTCTGCGCACGTCACGACGGGCCCCGTGGGTGCCCCTGAGCGGCCTTCGGTTTGCTCTCGGGAGTGGTGGCAACGGATCGCGTCGCACATCTGGCAAATCGCCCCCATGGGGGCTCGATTACCGACTTTTCCGCTGTTTGCGAATGTCGACACCCACTGCGGAATTCGTTGTACGTTCCCCCTACGTCGAGAGCACGGCGCCCCAACCGTTCTCTAATTCAGGGGGTCACCATGGCACCCATCGGAACATGTCGCGTCTACCGTCCCGATCCGAGGTCCATCGGCATCGGTGAGCATTGGGGCAGGGCCAGTGCGTCGGTGGTCCTGCAACCCGCCGTCGTCGTCTCGATCCGCGGTGAAGTCGACGCGAGCAACGCGACCCGGCTGGCGGGCTATCTGGAGCGGCACGTCGCGATTGCCGGGGCGCTCGTCGTCGACGCCACCGCCGTCGACTTCTTCGGCGCTCCCGCCTTGGCTGCTCTGCACAGGGTCGACCGGTGCTGCGCCGCGATCGGGGTCAGCTGGCGCCTGATCGAGGGTCCCGCGCTGCGACGGGTCATGCGAGTCTGCGATGCGATCGATCTGCCGCGCGCCGACGACGTCGAATCGGCGTTCCGAGAGCTGGGCGTGTCTTCGGAGGGCAGGAGCGAAGCGACCCGGGAAGTGAACGCGCCGTCAGTCGTCGGCTGACGGCCAGGCCTTCGCCGCCGCGGTCAACCCGACGACGAGTGCCCTCGTCGGGGCGCTCAAGCCGTCGTCACCGGTGGGCCCGCTGCGCGGGCTGATGCCCCGCACCCGCGGCGTCAGCTCGAGTTGCGCGCCGCCTCCGCTCGCCCGGTTCACTGGATTGTCCGGATGGAGGCCGCGCAGTTCGCGCGGGATGGCGTCCAGATCGTTGACCACCTCGAAGCCTGGCACCGACACGTACGCGGCGAGATGCGCTGCCAGAGTCCGATTTCCGCCGCCAGCCAGCAGCTCCATGGTGCGTCCCACGCGGCCGTAACCGTGCAGCGAGACCACCACGTCGACGTGGGTGAGGAAGGCGTCCAGGAGGGCGGACTCCCCGGCGCGGTACGCGGCCGACGACAGGTGGTGTGGGTAGTTCTGGGGGTGCCGGACGACGTACACCGACGCGTCGGCGGCCAGCGCCGCACGTTCGGCGATGACGTCGGTCATCCGCTCCAGCCCACCGCCGTGGATGGCGAGAAAGCCGAAGCGTGACCGCAGCGTGCTGGATTCGACGACGTCGGGATCGGCGAGCAGCTCCGAAAGCGTCTGCGGCGCAGGCAAATCCGTGTGGGGCAGGCGGCGTGGCCAGTTGACCGGATCCCATCGGTGGAGGTACTCGACCCACCGCGTCGGCAGACCGTGGTGGGTGGCGCCGCCGATGATCCGCTCCAGGTACCCGGGGCGAGGGGCGCCCGGTTCGACGCGCGGGTCGACGTAGACCCACGCCTCGGCGGGCCCGTCGTCGGTCTCCACGGTCATCCGGTCGCGTCGATACCGCACCGGGACGCCCTCCGCGCTGTCGAGCACCGTCAGGTCGTGATCACTGATCTGCCACAGCACCCCGTGCACGCGCGCCCCGTCGAGGGGTTCCACCGTCGCGACGCCGCGTTCGTTGATGAGCCAGTCGTGGTCGGCGAGTGCCGCGGGGCGCGGATCGCTCGCGTCGGGACAGCGGCGCGTCATCTGGGTCACGTCCAGGTTGGACCCGTACGCGAAGTAGGGCTGCATTCAGCCGGTAACCGTCAGGTAGATCAGGACCACGTTGAGAACACTAATGATCCCGGCGACCGTCCAGCCGAGTGCGGTCGTGACGCGATGGTTGACGTCACCGCCCATCAGGGTCCGACTGCTGGTCAGCCGGATCAGCGGCACCAGTGCGAACGGAATGCCGAACGACAGCACCACCTGCGAGAGCACCAGGGCACGGCTCGGGTCGACGCCGATGGCCAGCACGACGAGCGCCGGGATCAGGGTGACGACCCTGCGCAGCAGCAGTGGGTAGGACTTTCGCAGCAGGCCCTGCATGATCATCGCGCCTGCGTAGGCCCCGACGGAGGTGGATGCGAGCCCGGAGGCCAGCAGACCGATCGCGAAGAACAGGGCGACGGTGTGTCCCAACGAGTTCTGCACCGCGGCGTAGGCGCCCTCGATGGAGTCGGTGTTGTCCACGCCCTGCAGGTTGGTGGCGGCGACGAGCAGCATCGCGAGGTTGACCGCGCCCGCGACGAGCATGGCAAGGCCGACGTCGTAGCGGGTGGCCCGCAGCAGGTGGCGCCGCGGCGCACCCTCGTCGGGCTGGCCGTGCCGGTCGCGGGCGAGTGCCGAGTGCAGGTACACGGCGTGCGGCATGACGGTCGCACCGAGCATCGCGGTGGCCAGCAGGATGCTCTCGGCGCCGTCGAATTTCGGTACCAAGCCGCCGATCACGTCGCTCGGGGCCGGCGGGGCGACGAAGAGGCTCGTGAGGAAGCCGACGGCGATGACGAGGAGCAGGCCGGTGACGATGCGCTCGAACACGCGCTGCCCGCGGCGGTTCTGCACCGCGAGCAAGAAGATGGACACCACACCGGTAATGACGCCGCCGACCAGCAGGGGCAGGTCGAACAGCAGGTACAGCGCAATCGCGCCACCCACCACCTCGGCGAGATCGGTTGCCATGGCCACCAATTCGGCTTGCAGCCAGTAGGCGACCCTGGTTCGGGTTCGGGAGTGGTCGGCGACGGCCTCCGGCAGGGTGCGTCCGGTGACGAGTCCGAGCTTGGCCGACAGGTACTGCACCAGGCCGGCCATTACGTTGGCGACCAGGATCACCCACACCAGCAGGAAGCCGTACTGCGCGCCGGCGCTGACGTTGGCGGCGACGTTGCCGGGGTCGACGTAGGCGATCGCGGCCACGAAGGCAGGTCCGAGCAGCATCACGGTGGCGCGCTGCGGCACCTTGTTCGCGATCGACAACACCGTTCCCTTCTATCCGGACAAGCGAATAGAAAAGTTAGGTTAGCCGAAATCTGGGTCTGGTGGCTACCAGGGGAAGCCGACGACCACGCCGCCGTAGGGCCACCACGCGTTGTCGTTCATCGCCGGGGGAGACGTGGTGATCTGGGAGTGGCCCGGGGTGTCGCACTGCGTCGTCGTCGGGCCGGTGTTGACGCACTGGGGTGCCGCAGCCGCAGATGGCGCCAGTGCCACTGCGGTCGCTGCCGAGACGACCGCCAAAGCGGTTGTCAGGGAACGCATTTAACCGCGCTCGCCGCCACCGATGACCAGAGCCGAACCGTAGAACTCGTCATCCCAGGGGTAGCTCCAGGTGGGCACGTCGGGCGCCTCGGCGGAGATCTCGACGTTGCCGGGGGTCTGGCACTCGGTGGTGCTCGTGCCGGTTTCCCCGACCTGCCCGGTCGACGTGCAGGCCGGCTGGTTGGAGACTTCGTTCGGCTCGGCCGACGCGGCAGGGGCGACGACGACCGCGGCCGCGGCGCCCGCCGACGCGATCAAACCGATGAGGTAGCGCGTGCGCATGGCAGGCCCTTCTAAGCGTTGGACAGCAGATTCCCAGCGTACAACCCTTTTCCGGTCACCAGGGGCAAGTCGAGCGTCGTCCGAATGCCGGGAGGTGCGGCCACCACCTCGGGGATCGCGTTGACCACCCGCGCCGCCGTCGCCACGCAGCCGGCGTGGTTGTGGTCGCCGTTGGGGCTGCTGAGGCACAGGTCGATGGAGTAGGTCGGCTCGCCGGTGATCTCGATGCGATACGAGCCGCCCTCCTGGGCCGGTTGGGGCCAGTCCGGGCACAGGTCGTCGCGGGTTCTGGTGACGTGCTCCAGCACGACGGCTGCCTTCCCGTCGACCATGCCCCGGACCTCGAAGCGAAGGGCTGCCGCGGTGCCCTTGGCGATGCGCCCCGACGCAATGTCGAAGTCCTCGGGGGCGGGTTCGCGGACGTAGCTCTGCGTGACCTCGTCCAGGGTGACGCCGAGGCCCGCGGCGAGCTGCCGCACCACCGAGCCCCAGGCGAGGCTCAGCACGCCGGGCTGCAGCAGCATCGGGGTCTCGTCGAGCGGCTTGCCGAAGCCCATCACGTCGAACATGACGGTGGCGCTGTCATAGGTGTCGTAGTTGATGATCTCCATGCAGCGGATCTGTTCGACGCTCTGACATGTCCCGGCGAGTGCCATCGGGATGAGGTCGTTGGCGAAGCCGGGGTCGATGCCGTTGACGAAGATGCTGGACCCGCCCGCTTCGGCGGCCTCGGCGATGGGCGCGATCATCTCGTCGGGCAAGGTGCCCCAAGGGAATTGGAGGAACACCGCTGCGCTGGCGACCACGTTGACGCCGGCGGCCAGGATGCGTCGGTAGTCCTCGAGCGCCTCGACGAGTCGGTTGTCGGCCATCGCGGTGTACACCACGCACTGGGGCTTGGCAGCGAGGATGGCGTCCAGGTCGGTGGTGGCCGTGATGCCGGTCGATCGGTCGAGTCCGGCGAGCTCGCCGGCGTCCTTGCCCGCCTTGGCATCCGAGGACACCCACACGCCGGTGAGCTCGAATCGGGGGTCTCTGATCAGCTGGGTGAGCGCGTGCTTGCCGACGTTGCCGGTGCCGATGGCTGCGACCTTGATCGCCATGTGGTCGTCCTTTACAGGTCGGGGATCGGGAAGGTGAAGTTGGGGAAGGTGATGCCGCCGTCGACCTCGAGGGTCTTGCCGGTCAGGTAACTGCCGGCGGGCGACGCGAGATAGACGGCGGCCGCGGCGATGTCGGTGGGATCGCCCAACCGGCGCATCGGCGTGGCGTCCTCCATCGGTTTGCGCAGCTCGTCGTTGCTGGCCAGGACGTCGAGTGCCGAGGTGAGGATCGACCCCGGCGCGATGGCGTTGACGCGGATGCGCGGCGCCAGATCGAGGGCAGACAGCCGGGTGTAGTGGGCGAGCGCCGCCTTGGCGGTCCCGTACGCCGCGAACCCTCGGCCGGAGACTCGGCTCATGGTCGATGTGATGTTGATGATGCTGCCGCCGCCGGAGTGTTCGAGCATCAGCGGGACGGCGGCCGTGGTCAGCGCGTGGGCCGTCGTCACGTTGAACGTGAAGGCGTCGCGAAGATCCTTGGTCGAGGTGTCCAACAGTGGCGCCGGCATG
Source organism: Mycobacterium sp. Root135 (assembly GCF_001426545.1). Taxonomy (GTDB): domain Bacteria; phylum Actinomycetota; class Actinomycetes; order Mycobacteriales; family Mycobacteriaceae; genus Mycobacterium. Next base: position 78,472 of record NZ_LMEZ01000002.1, read on the forward strand.
CTGCCGCCGACGTTGTTGACGACGATGTCTAGTTTGCCGAAGGCCTCTACGGCCTGCTGCGCCAGCGACGCGGTGTCCTCCGGATGGGCCAGGTCGGCGACCACGACGTGCGCGCGGCGCCCGGTGGCCCTGATCTGCTCGGCCACCTCGTCGAGCTGTGACTGCGTCCGCGCCGCGATCACCACGTCGGCGCCTGCTTCGGCGAAGGCCAGCGCCATGGCGGCGCCGAGTCCGCGTCCTGCTCCGGTGACGACGGCCACCTGACCGTCGAGTTTGAACTTGTCCAGAATCACGGTCGCGACGCTACTAGAACACGTTCTAGTTTGTCAGCGGATCGCGAGTTCTGCGCCACGGTCGCGATTCAGCGGCGATCACGACCCTGCCGCAGAAATCGCGGACGTGCCTGTGCACAACTCGTTCCCCCGGGGCCTTTTCCGTCGGTGCCGACGGCCAGCATGCGAGACATGTGGCAGCCAATCGTAGGTAGTGAGGCCATCCGCGACGGCCATCTCACCCGCGGCGGGCTGCGGTGGAACTACACCGCCGCCCACCCACGCGTCTACGTTCCGAACGGCGCCGATCAGACTGTGCTGACGAACGCGCACGCGGCCTGGCTGTGGACGAGCAGACGCGGGGTGATCGCAGGGCGCGCCGCGGCGGCCTTGCACGGAGCCAAGTGGGTCGACGCGTCGACTCCCATCGAGGTGGTCACGGCGCACACCCGTCCGCGGGCTGGAGTGATCGTGCGCGAGGAGCGGATCGGCGCGGACGAGATCACCGAGGTCTGCGGTCTGCCCGTCACGACGCCGGCCCGCACCGCGCTGGACCTCGGCCGACACCTGCCGCGCAACGTTGCGGTGGCGCACCTCGACGCATTGGCCGCCGCCACTGCAGTTACGGCAACCGCCGCGCTGGAGTTGGCTGCGCGATACCGGGGAGCGCGTGGTGTGCGGCGGGCGCGAATTGCGTTGGGGCTGATGGATTCCGGGGCCCAGTCGCCGAAGGAGACCTGGCTGCGCCTCATCCTGGTGGACGACGGTCTGCCGGCGCCAAGAACCCAGATCGAGGTATCCGACGGAGTCGCTCGGGCGTTCATCGACATGGGTTACGACGAGCCAAAGGTCGGCTTGGACTACGAGGGAGCGCATCACAGTGCCGAGCGGAGGCAGTACGTCCACGACATCGGCAGAGGCGATCTCGTCGACCGCCAGGGTTGGATCGACCTCCGGGTCGTGGCCGAACACAGTCGACGATTCACGCTCGATCGAGTGCGGGCCGCGTTCGCCCGTCGCGGCTGGACTCCACCGCCTTCGCCGAGTTCTGCACCGCGGTCGTGATCTCGCGGAATCAGCAGCCCTGGTGCAGATGTCGCGGTGGGCGAAAGCAGGGATGCGCAAACACCCTGGCACGACGTCCAGCGGTGGTACCTTCCGCTCATCGACCGCCGAGCGACGGCGCGCGAAGGGGGAGTGTCATGCGTGTGAAGACATCGACGGTGGCGGGGATCTTCGCCGCCACGTGCGCCGCGGCGGCCATCGCTGCCGCGCCAACCGCCTTCGCCGACGAAAGCTGCGACCCGGCGGTCGTGAATTGCGACACCGCCGGCATCGTCGACAGCCCTGGCAACGTCCAAATCAACGACGCGCCAGCACCATCGGACAACGCGAGCTATCCCTTCGACAACGACTGGTACTTCAACCCGGCCGGCGGCGGCACGGATCTCCAGCCGAACAACGCATCGCACTCCGGCGGCGGTGGCGGTGGCGCCTCCGGCGGTGGCGGACATCGATAGTGTCGACAGTCATCCGTAGCGCCATTCACACCGAAGGAGACTCATTCATGTCGATTCCCACGCGAGCCACGCTCGGCGTCGTAGCTGCCGCCATCACCGGGGCAGTGTTGTTCGGTGCGGCGCCGTCAGCCCTTGCCGATCCGCCGCCACCGCCGGCGCCCGGCTGCTCGGCGGCCGACTTCGAACAGCTCAAGGGCGTGGTCTCGACGGCGACGGCGGACTACTTCTTCACCCACCCCGACGCCAACGCCTTCTTCTCGACGCTCAAGGGGCAACCCCGCGACCAAGTCAAGAAGCAGGTCGACGACTACTTCGCCGCCAATCCTCAGACGAAGTCTGAACTCGACGGCATCCGCCAACCGATTCGGGACATGAAGGCTCGCTGCAGCTAGTCCTTCGCGGCGGCCTTCTTGGCCGGTGCCTTCTTTGCGGCCGTCTTCTTCGCCGGTGCCTTCTTGGCGGCGGCTTTCTTGGCGGGTGCCTCGTCCGCGGGTGCCTTCTTGGCGCCAGCCCGCGCCTGCACGCTGGCCTCCAGCTTGGCCAGCAGATCCGACACGTCGTCGGTCTCGTCAAGGTTCTCCGCGGGCTGTTCCTCGACCGAGAACGCTTGCCCGCCGTCGATCTTGGCTTGGATCAGCTCCATCATCTCGACGCGGTAGTCGTCGGTGAACGCCTCGGGATGGAAGTCGTCGGTCATCGACTCGACGACCTGGCCAGCCATCTTGAGCTCGGCGGGCTTGATGTCGACCTTCTTGTCCAGCTCGGGGAAGTCGGGGTCCCGAATCTCGTCGGGCCACAGCAGGGTGTGCACGATCATCACCTCGCGCTTGCCGAAGTCCTTGACGCGCAACGCCGCCAGCCTGGTCTTGCTTCGCAACGCGAAGTGCACGATCGCGACCCGGTCGGTCTCGGCGAGCGTCTGCGCCAGCAGCATGTAGGACTTCGACGACTTCGAATCTGGCTCGAGGAAGTAGCTCTTGTCGTACATCAGCGGGTCGATCTGGTCGGCCGGAACGAACTCGACGACTTCGATCTCCCGGCTGCGTTCTTCGGGCAGCGTGGCGATGTCCTCGTCGGTGATGATGACGGTTTGACCGTCGTCAGCGTCGTACGACTTTGCGATGTCGCGATATTCGACGACCTCGCCGCACACCTCGCAGGTCCGCTTGTAGCGGATGCGACCGTTGTCCTTCGCGTGGACCTGGTGGAACTTGATGTCATGGTCTTCAGTCGCGCTGTAGACCTTGACCGGCACGTTCACCAGGCCGAAGGCAACCGATCCCTTCCAGATGGAACGCATGACCCAGTATGGCCCACGGCCTCACCCCAATTGAAGAGCGGCGCGATCCGGAAGGTCGGCCCCCGCGCGGGCGACGGTCACCGCCGAGGCGTGTGCCGCCGCTCGCAGCACGCTCTCCAGCGCGTCGACGTCGATGCGGGCCAGGTCCGCACGCCGGTCGCCGCCCAGGAGGTCCAACGACCACAGCGCGTCGATGAGACCGGTCATGAAGGAGTCGCCTGCGCCGACGGTGTCGACCACCTCGACCGGGCGCGCCGCGACGCGCACGGTGCCCGCGGTGCACACCGCGAACGAGCCGTCTCCGCCCATGGTGACCACCACGATCGACGGGCCGAGGCTCTGCCATGCCGTCGCGATTTGTTCGGGCGTGCGGGTCGGGTCGATCCAGTGCAGGTCCTCGTCGCTGGCCTTGACCACGTCGGCCTTCTCGACGAGCCGGTTGATCCGGTCGACGGCCTGATCGTGGTCCTCGATGAGGGCGGGCCGGACGTTCGGGTCGAACGTGATGGTGGCGGCGAGGCGGTAGGCGTCGAGCAGCGCGGCCGTCGCGAGGCAGCCCGGGTCGAGGAATCCGGCGATCGACCCGGTGTGGGCGACCAGCGGGGGAGCGACCTCCGGTGTCCCGCTCAGCTGCCACTCGATGTCGAATGTGTAAGTCGCAGCGCCATTTTCGTCGATGGCGGCGGCAGCCGTCGGCGTGCGCTCTGCGCCGGTGCTGCCCGGCACCAGCCGTACGCCGGACGCCTCGACGTACTCGACGATGCGCCGGCCGCGCTCGTCGTCGGCGATGTGGGTGAGGAAGTCGACGCCGCGGTCCAGCCGGCCCAGTCCGACGGCGACGTTGAGTGGGCTTCCGCCGACGTGCTCGCCGAGCACCTTGCCTTCTCGCGCGACGATGTCGATCAGCGCCTCGCCGATGACGAGGGCGCGGTTCGTCATCGCTCGTCCGAGTTCAACAGCGCCTCCAGCGTGGCGCGAGATCCCACGCGGTGCAGCGAATCCAATGCCCACAGGTAGGCCTCGACGAAGCGTGGCTCGGCGGCGAGTTCGCCGAACAGCGCGGTGTTCTCGATGAATGTCGTCGGATTCTCGAGTTGCGACTTGGCCAGTGGCACCAGGGTGTCCGCGAGGTTGTCCTGGACGTCGATCGGCTCGCCCTGTTCATCGACGCCCTCGGCGTAGCGGGCCCAGCTTGCGACGGTCGCCGCGGACAACCTCACTGGCTCACCGGAACGCAGGTTCTCCTTGATGACCGGCACCAGCCATTGCGGGATGCGGTCCGAGGAGCCGAAGCACAGCCGGACGATGGTGTCGCGCACGCTGGGATTGGCGAAGCGGTCGATGGCGGTCTGCTTGAACTTCGGGAGGTCGATGCCGGGAACGGGCTTGAGGGTCGGGGTCGCCTCCGTGTCCATGTACTCGAGAAGGAACTTGGCGAACAAGGGGTCGCCTGCCGCGTCGGCCACGAGTCGGTAGCCGGCCAGATACGCGAAGTAGCAAAGGGCTTGATGGCCCGCGTTGAGGAGTCGCAGCTTCATCAGCTCGTAGGGCGTGACGTCGTCGACCAGCAGCACGCCGACCTCGTCGTACGGCGGTCGACCGTCGGAGAAGTCGTCGTCGAGCACCCACGCGGTGAACGGTTCCGCCGCGACCGGCCACGCGTCGTCGACACCGGAGTCGGCGGCGAGGTTCTCGATCACGTCCGGCGTGGTGACCGGCGTGATCCGGTCGACCATCGAGTTGGGGAAGCGTGTGTTGGCCCTCATCCACTCGGCCAGGTCGGGTTGCGTCCGCTCGGCGTAGGTGGTGAACGCCTCTCGGGCGACGTCGCCGTTGCCCTCGATGTTGTCGCAGGACACGATCGTCGGCGACGGAATGCCTCGTTCCTTGCGCCGGGCGAGCGCCGCGGTCACCAGACCGAAGACGCTGTCCGGGCCGGCGTCGTCGACGAAGTAGCCACCCTCGGTGATGGTCAGTTCGACGATGCGGGTCGTCGGAGCAGCGATCAGTTCGATGACGGCCTCTGGGTCGTCGGGCGCGAACTTGTAGTCGACGATCGAACCGATGACCCGTGCGTCGCGGGTGCCATCGGGGTTCATCAAGATCAAGGTGTAGAGGCCGTCCTGGTCGGCCATGACCGTCGCCATCTTGCGGTCGCCGGGCAGTACGCCGACGCCGCAGATGCCCCACTCCTTGGCCTTGCCGTCGGAGAGCAGCCGGTCGAGGTACATCGCCTGGTGGGCTCGGTGAAAGCCGCCCACCCCGAAATGCACTATGCCGACGCTGATCTCACTGCGATCGTAGGACGGCTTCGAGATCGTGATCTCGGAAAGGGACGCGTTGTTGAGCTTCATGACCTGGTCACCACTTTCTCGACGCTACCCGGCGTTGGGTAGGCGTCGGCATGAAATCGGACGGTCTGAACCGTCGTTTTGCCTCGAAACGGTCGCTGCACTGAAAGTGTTGTGTAGGTCACATTCACATGTTAGCGTGATGAGCATCTACACGCGACCCCGAGCATTTGCTCACTAACTTCGCCGAAAGGGGACCGGAGATGGTGGCGACACCGACGTCGAACACCCAAGTGGCGGAACCCCCCGCGGATGCGGCCCCAAACGGCGGCGCAACGCCCGAGGATCTGCGTCTCGCCCTCCGCGCGGCCACGCTCTACTACCTCGACGGACTCACGCAGGCCGAGATCGCCGCCAAGCTTGGCGTATCACGGCCCACCGCAGGCAGGTTGATCGCCAGGGCCAAGGCCAGAGGGCTGGTGCGCATCGAAGTAGTCGTGCCGCCGACCATGAAGGACGACCTGCACGCCGACGAGGAACGCCTGCTCGAGCAGCGGTACGGGCTGACCGAAGCTGTGGTCACCGGACACTTGGGTCGAGCGGCGGGCGCCCTCCTCATGAGGCGGCTGTCCGAGAACGACGTCCTCGGCTTCACCTGGGGGCCCGAGCAGGTTGCCGCCGTCACCGCCTTGGCCCCCGGCGTGGCCAGCTGCCGCGTGGTCGTCCAACTCGACGGCGCGATGTCCACCGCCGCCTATCAGACGGGCATGGAGTTCATCCTCAGTCGCGGTGCGGACATGTTGCGCGCCAGTGCAATGCGCCTTCCTGCACCCTTGTACGCCGACCCGTCGACCGTCGTGTCCATGCGGAGCGACTCGGTGATCTCGCGGACGCTTGAGACCGGTCGGCGCGCCGACACCATGTTGTTCGGCGTCGGTTCGGTGAGCACGTCGACCACGTTGTTCGAAGGCAGCTTCCTCGACACGCGGATGCTCGACGAACTCGTGTCGCTCGGAGCCGTCGGCGAAATCGGCGGTCGCTTCTTCGACGCCGAGGGTGCGCCAGTGGTCACCGAGCTCGCCCACCGGGCGGTGTCGGTGCCGCTCGAGGACATCCGCAACTGCGACAAGACCATCCTGATTTGCAGTGGGCCACCCAAGCACGAAGCGACGCGGGCCGCTCTTCGCGGTGGATTGGGGAAACTTCTGGTATGCGACATCGATTGTGCACGTTGGCTCTTGGATCAGTAGTACTCAACGAGGAGTGAGGTGAAGATGAAAGCAACACGAGCATTGCGAAAGCTCTCGGTGTGCGCGGTGGCCCTGGGGCTGACGCTGACCGCGGGCTGTTCGGGCGCAGGCAGTCTCGGCGCATCGGACAACGAGGTGACCATCGCCCTGGTGTCCAACTCGCAGATGACGGACGCGCAGAAGTTGTCGCCGGAGTTCGAAAAGGCGAACCCCGGCATCAAGTTGAAGTTCATCTCGCTGTCGGAGAACCAGGCGCGCGCGAAGATCACCATGTCGACCGCCATGGGTGGCAGTCAGTTCGACGTCGCGATGATCAGCAACTTCGAGACGCCACAGTGGGCGAAAGACGGTTGGCTGTTGCCCCTTTCGGACTACGCGAAGAACACCCCGGGCTACGACGAGGCAGACTTCATCCCGTCGCTGCGCGACTCACTGTCCTACGAGGGCAGCATGTACTCGGTCCCGTTCTACGGCGAGTCGTCGTTCCTGATGTACCGCAAGGACATGTTCGAACAGGCTGGCATCACGGTAAACCCGGACCCGAGCTACCAGCCCACCTGGCAGGAGGTCGCCGAGTGGGCTAAGACCATCAAGGCCAAGCAGATCTCGGATGCGGGTATTTGCCTGCGTGGCAAGCCCGGCTGGGGTGAAGTGCTGGCGCCGCTGGACACCGTCATCAACACCTTCGGCGGCCGCTGGTTCGACGACAAGTGGAACGCGCAGCTCAACAGCCCCGAGGTGAAGAAGGCCGTCAACTTCTACGTCAACACGATCAAGGAATCCGGAGAATTGGGCGCGTCCTCAACGGGTTTCCAGGAATGCGCCAACCTGTTCGGTCAGGGTCAGACGGCGATGTGGTACGACGCGACGTCGGCGGTTTCGACGATCGAGGATCCCAAGACGTACCCCGATCTGGTCGGCAAGATCGGTTACCTGCCCGCACCGATCGTGGAGAAGCCCAACTCGGGCTGGCTCTACACGTGGGCACTCGGTATCCCGAAGGCGGCCAAGAACCCCGACGGTGCCTGGAAGTTCATCTCGTGGATGACGAGCAAGGACTACATGAAGCTGGTGGGCGAGAAGTTGGGCTGGGCTCGCGTCCCACCCGGCAGCAGAACGTCGACCTACACGTCTCTTCCGGAGTATGAGGCGATCTCGAAGTCGTACGGTCCGTTGACGTTGCAGTCGATCACCAACGCGACGCCGAACAAGCCCACGGTGCAACCGGTTCCGTACACCGGCGTGCAGTTCGTCGGCATCCCCGAGTTCCAGGATCTCGGCACTCGGGTGAGCCAGCAGATCAGTGCAGCCATCGCCGGCCAGATAACGGTCGACGAGGCACTGGAGCAAGCACAGAAATACGCCGAGGTCGTCGGCAAGAGCTACCAGGAGAAGTGATGACTCTTACCGCTGAAACCGAGTCGGACGCCAGTCAGGGGGCGGTCGCGGAACGGGTTCGAAAGATCCGCGAAGCCCAAGACACCGGCGTGAGTCGGGCCGAGGGATGGCGCCGACGAGGACCGCTACTGCCCGCGCTGATCTTCATGATCGCCGTGACGCAGGTGCCGTTCCTGTTCACGCTGTACTACTCGACGCTGTCCTGGAACCTGGTCCGGCCAGGGTCACGGCAATTCGTCGGAATCAACAACTACATCGCCGTCGTCAACGACAGTCAGTTCTGGTCGGTGGCGGGTAACACCGTCATCCTCATCGTCGGCGTGGTGTTGATCTCGGCGCTGCTCGGCCTCGGAATCGCGCTACTGCTCGATCGCGCGTTCCTGGGTCGCGGCGTCGTCCGCACCCTGTTGATCACGCCCTTCCTGATCACCCCGGTCGCGGGTGCCCTGGTCTGGAAGACGACGATCCTCGACCCCAACAACGGCATCCTCAACTGGGTGCTGTCGCTGGTGGGCATCGGGCCGGTGGACTGGATCGGTCAGTTCCCGCTGACGATGGTGATGGTCGAATTGATCTGGCAGTGGACGCCGTTCATGATGCTGCTGATCCTGGCCGGACTGACGTCCATGCCGCGGGACCAGCTCGAGGCGGGCCGGGTCGACGGTGCCACCGCGATCCAGCTCTTCCGGGAGTTGACGCTGCCGCACCTTCGCCGCTTCATCGAATTGGGCGTCGTGCTCGGAGCCATCTACCTGGTCAACACGTTCGACGCCATCTTCATGATGACGCAGGGCGGGCCGGGCGTCGCCAGTGCGAACCTGCCGTTCTACATCTACCAGCGCGCGTTCCTCGGCTTCGACATGGGGCAGGCGGCAGCGATGGGCGTGGTGGTCGTCATCTTCACGATGATCATCGCCAGCTTCGCGCTCCGATTGATCTTCAAATCATTCTCCGGCAAGGAAGAGGCGGCTTAGACATGACGACCACTGCCGAAAGGGCAACGGCCACAGACGAGGCCGCGCCCGTCCACAAGAAGAAGTCGAAGAAGTTCAGCCCGTGGGGGATCGTCGCCTGGCTCGTCGGGCTTGGGTTCTTCTTCCCGGTGTTCTGGATGGTGCTGACGTCGTTCAAGCAGGAGAGTGACGCGGCGACCAACCCGCCGACGCTGTTCTTCACGCCGACCCTGGATCAGTACTCCGCGGTCTTCGACCAGGGCATCGGGCCCGCGATGTTGAATTCGGTGTTCGCCACCGGGATGTCGACGATCCTGGTGCTGCTGCTGGGTGTGCCTGCCGCGTTCGCGCTGTCGTTGCGCCCGGTCCGCAAGACGTCGGACGCGCTGTTCTTCTTCATGAGCACCAAGATGTTGCCCGTCGTCGCGGCGATCCTGCCGCTCTACGTGATCGTGTCCAACCTCGGTCTGCTGGATAACATCTGGGCGCTGGTCGTCCTCTACACGTCGATGAACCTGCCCATCGCCATCTGGATGATGCGCTCGTTCTTCCTCGAAGTCCCAGGCGAATTGCTCGAGGCCGCCAGCCTCGACGGCGCCAGCCTGTGGCGATCGGTGCGGGAAGTGATCCTGCCGCTGGTCTCACCTGGCATCGCGGCAACGGCGCTCATCTGCGTGATCTTCGCCTGGAACGAATTCTTCCTTGCGGTGAACCTCACCGCGGTGAACGCCCAGACGATGCCGGTGTACCTCGTCGGCTTCATCGCCGGTGAGGGTCAGTACTGGGCCGTGCTCTCGGCCGCGGCCACGATGGCCGCCCTTCCGGTGATCCTGTGTGGCTGGTTCGCCCAAAACAAGCTCGTTCGTGGTCTTTCCTTCGGCGCCATCAAGTAGAGGAGTTAAACACAATGGCTGCAATCACTTACAAGAACGCATCGTGCATCTACGAGGGGTCGGACAAGCTCGCGGTCGACAACCTCAACCTCGACATCCAGGACGGTGAGTTCGTCGTCCTGGTCGGACCTTCGGGTTCCGGCAAGAGCACCGCGCTGCGCATGCTCGCCGGACTCGAGGACATCGACGAGGGCAGTATCGAGATCGGCGGCAAGGACATGACGGGCGTGCCGTCGAAGGACCGCGACATCGCGATGGTGTTCCAGAACTACGCGCTGTACCCCAACAAGACCGTCGCCGAGAACATGGGCTTCGCGCTCAAGCTGCGCGGCGTGTCGGCCGAGGAGCGTCGCGCGAAGGTCGAGGAGGCCGCCAAGGTTCTCGACCTGACCGAGCACCTGGATCGCAAGCCCGCCAAGCTGTCCGGTGGTCAGCGCCAACGCGTGGCGATGGGTCGCGCCATCGTGCGCGAGCCGCAGGTGTTCTGCATGGACGAGCCGCTGTCCAACCTCGACGCCAAGCTGCGCGTGCAGACCCGTACGCAGATCGCGGCGCTGCAGCGCCGACTCGGCACCACCACCGTCTACGTCACGCACGATCAGGTCGAGGCGATGACGATGGGTGACCGGGTGGCCGTCCTGCGCTTCGGTAAGTTGCAGCAATTCGCCTCTCCCAACGAGCTTTACGATCGCCCGGCGAACGCGTTCGTCGCGGGGTTCATCGGCTCGCCCGCGATGAATCTGTTCACCGCGACGGTCACGTCCGACGGGGTGAAGCTCGGCGATTCGACGTTCGAGCTGGAGCGCGACGACCTGGCGAAGATCAGCCAGGCCGGTCTTTCCGAGGTCACCGTCGGCGTTCGGCCCGAACAGCTCGAGGTCGCCGAATCCGGTGGGGTGGAGGTCGTCGTCGACCTCGTCGAGGACCTGGGTGCCGAGGCCTACATCTATGCCCACGCGGGCTCGGGCAGCGATGGCACCGAGTTGGTGGCGCGCTGCAATCCGCGCACGGCACCGCGGCTGGCCGACACGGTGCGCCTGCGCAGGCATCCGGAGGGGGCAGTGCACCTGTTCCACCCGACCTCGGGCGAGCGCCTGAACTGATGCGTGCGCCGGAGTTGCGGCTCCGCGCACCAACCCCGGATCTTCTCGGGTTGCCATGGGACAGGCCGCTTTCGGAGTGGGTGGTGCCCGACGTCCCGTTGCGCGACATCGCGGTGGGCATGAGTCGCCACCTGGTGAAGTTCGTCGACGCCGACGGTCATCTCTGGGCGGTGAAGGACATGCCGCCGCGGATCGCGATCAAGGAGTACGACGTCCTGCGGCAGCTCGAGGAGATGGGCCTGCCCGCAGTGCATCCCGCGGGGCTGGTGCTGCAGCCGGAGTTCGAGACCGCGATCCTGGTGACCCGGTACCTCGAAGGGTCTTGGCAGTACCGCCGGCTGTTCATGCGGCTGCCGCCGGACCAGCCGAGGCACCGGGCTCGGCTGCTCGACGCGATGGCGGGCTTGCTCGTCGAACTGCACCGGCACGGGGTGTTCTGGGGTGACTGTTCGTTGGCGAACACGCTGTTCTCGCGCGACGGGCAGCTCCTCCAGGCGTGGTTGGTCGACGCCGAGACCTCGGAGGTGCATCCGCGGTTGAGCCGTGGTCAGCGTCGACACGATCTCGAAATCCTGGTGGAGAACGTGGCGGAGGGCCTCGTCGACCTGGCCGAGCGGCTCGGCCTTCCCGAGGAGATCCACCAGACCCTGATCGCCGAGGCCGAACAGGTCCAGGTGCGCTACGACACGCTGTGGGACCTGCTGCACGCCGAGCCCGTGTTCGGCTTCGCCGACCGGTATCGCGTCGAGGGCACCATTCGCCGGCTCAACGACCTTGGCTTCGCCGTCGACGAATTGTCCTTGCAGCCAGACGGATCGGACCCGAGCCGCATGCGGGTGAAGGTGGCGGTTGGTGACCGCAGGTATCACGCACAGCACCTTCGGGATCTCACCGGTCTCGACGTCGGCGAGGGCCAGGCGGCCATCCTGCTTGGCGACCTGCACGCGTATCAGGCGCAGCTGGCCAGGGAGGCGGGCCACGACGTGGACGAGTCGACGGCCGCGCGCCTGTGGGTAATCGAGATCCTGACCCCGTACCAGCAATTGGCGCACGACGTCGTCGGCCAACGCGGTACCGCGATCCAGGCGTACTGCGATCTGCTCGAGGTGCGCTGGCTTCTGAGCGAGAGGGCAGGTCGCGACGTCGGCACCAACAAGGCGCTCGCGGCATTTGCCGGGGACGTCATCCCCACCGATTCCGCGGCGAAGATGTCGGTCGCCGAGGTGCCGACGGCGCCGTTCGCGGTGCTGGAGATGGACGATGACTAGCTCTTAGAGTCTTCTTACGAAAAACGTCAGAGAGTCTTCAATGTTCGAACGTATGTTCGATGTATGGACGTGGGTGGGGTGCAGGCGGCGGTGACTGCGCTGCGTGCGGCCCATGATGCGGTGGCGGCGTTGTCCTTCGACC
>NZ_LMEZ01000003.1 GCF_001426545.1 Mycobacterium sp. Root135
CGTCGAAGGTGGGATCGGCGATTGGGACGAAGTCGTAACAAGGTAGCCGTACCGGAAGGTGCGGCTGGATCACCTCCTTTCTAAGGAGCACCACGAGATTCAGGCCCGCCCACGACTGTGGGAGTTCGGAGATCTGGACGATTCGTTGGATGGACTCGTCGCCCGTCACTGGGCGTATCCGTAGTGGAGCGAGTTCTGGTGCATATGCAAACAAAATCTTCTGGTTACCCCTCGTTTGGGGGGTGCCGGCCACCAAGCACACTGTTGGGCTTTGAGACAACAGGCCCGTGTTTCCCTGGCCACCGTGTGTGGTGGGAGGCGTGTTGTTGCCCCAGGTTTTGGTGGTGGGGTGTGGTGTTTGATTCGTGGATAGTGGTTGCGAGCATCAACTCGCAGCAGTCGNGATCAGCAACGCTGCGGTGAATACGTTCCCGGGCCTTGTACACACCGCCCGTCACGTCATGAAAGTCGGTAACACCCGAAGCCGGTGGCCTAACCCTTGTGGAGGGAGCCGTCGAAGGTGGGATCGGCGATTGGGACGAAGTCGTAACAAGGTAGCCGTACCGGAAGGTGCGGCTGGATCACCTCCTTTCTAAGGAGCACCACGAGACCTGGCCGGCCCCACAAACCGTGGGATCAGCCGTTGTCAGGCGATTCGTTGGATGGACTCGTCGCCCGTCACTGGGCGTATCCGTAGTGGAGCGAGTTCTGGTGCATAGACGAACAAAATCTTCTGGTTACCCCTCGTTTGGGGGGTGCCGGCCACCAAGCACACTGTTGGGCTTTGAGACAACAGGCCCGTGTTTCCCTGGCCACYGTGTGTGGTGGGAGGCGTGTTGTTGCCCCAGGTTTTGGTGGTGGGGTGTGGTGTTTGATTCGTGGATAGTGGTTGCGAGCATCAACTCGCAGCAGTCGATGGGCCCTCGTAAGGCTCACTCAGTTGTTCCTTCGGGGATGGGTGTGTGGGTTGGTTGGGGGTTCGGAGGTGTTGTGGGTTGTTGTGGTGTAATTTCGATTTTTAACATAATTGGTTTTTGTGTTGTAAGTGTTTAAGGGCGCATGGTGGATGCCTTG
>NZ_LMEZ01000004.1 GCF_001426545.1 Mycobacterium sp. Root135
TTGGCGACCAGCGTCCGAGACAGACCGTGCAGTGTTGGTGCCGTCGACGATGATCTTGCCGCGCTCGGGACGCAGCAGACCGATCAACGACTTCAGGAACACCGACTTGCCGGTACCGGAGGGGCCCAGCAGCACGCTGACTTCACCGTGCGGGATGTCGAAGGTGACGTCTTCCCAGATTCGCTGGGGCCCGAAGGACTTCGTCAATCCCTCTACCTGAATACCAATGCCCACGCGCGACCCTTCCGCCAGTGCTTTTGCTCGCCAAACAGACACACACGCCTGTGGTTTGAGTCACTGTAGCGCACCGACTCCGGGCCCTCTTCGCTTTGTCCGCCATTCGGGCAACCGCCAGCCCGTGACGCCGAACTTTGCTCGACCTGCCTCCAGACATGAAAAAGCCGCCCGGGATCGTGATGATCCCAGGCGGCTTTCCCGTAAGGATTACTACTTGACGGTGACGGTGGCGCCGGCGGCCTCGAGCTTGGCCTTGGCGTCGTCTGCCTGATCCTTGTTGACCTTCTCGAGCAGCGGCTTGGGGGCGCTGTCGACGAGATCCTTGGCCTCCTTGAGGCCCAGGCCCGAGACGATCTCACGGACGACCTTGATGACGCCGATCTTCTTCTCGCCGGCACCCTCGAGGATGACGTCGAATTCCGACTGCTCCTCAGCGGCCTCGGCAGGCGCGGCTGCGCCAGCGGCGGCGGCAACGGCGACGGGGGCAGCTGCGGTGACGTCGAAGGTCTCCTCGAAGGCCTTGACGAACTCCGAGAGCTCCAACAGGGTCAGTTCCTTGAACGCGTCGAGCAGGTCTTCGGTGCTGAGCTTGGCCATGGTGTGGTCCTTCCTAGATTTCTTGCTTGGTTCTTGGTGGGTGGTTTATTCGGCGTCGGCCGGGGCGTCTGCCACGGCGTCCGTCGGTGCTTCTGCTTCTGCTTCGTCCGCGGCGGCAGCAGGAGCGGCGGCGGGGCCACCTTCGGCGGCCTCCCTCTTCTCCTGAAGCGCGAAGACGAGGCGGGCGACCTGCGACGCCGGGGCAGCGAAGAGCGCCGCAGCCTGGCTGGTCTTTGCCTTCATCGCGCCGGCCAGCTTGGCCAGCAGCACCTCGCGCGACTCGAGGTCCGCGATGCGGTTGACCTCGTCCACGGACAGCGCTTTGCCGTCCATGTAGCCGCCCTTGATGACGAGGGCCTTGTGATCCTTGGCGAACGTCTTGATTGCCTTGGCGGCATCGACGGGCTCACCCTTGATGAACGCGATGGCGGTCGGACCGGTGAACAGGTCGTCGAGACCCGTCACACCCGCCTCGGACGCGGCACGCTTAACCAGGGTGTTCTTGGCGACCGCGTAGGACGCGGAGCCACCGAGGGACTTGCGCAGATCCGCAAGGTTGGCCACGGTGAGGCCGCGGTACTCGGTGACGACCGTGGCGGTCGACTCCTTGAACTGCTCGGCGATGTCGGCAACGGCGGTGGCCTTGTCAGCTCTGGCCATGCATGCCTCCTATCTAGGTGTGGGTCCGTCAGTCAACCCCGGAAAACGACGAACGCCCCGGGCGCAGTGCGGCCGGGGCGTGAAAATCCGCTGACGCGAGTCAACGGTGGTGCCTCGTCCTCCTGCGTGGGCCGCCCGGGTGATTCCGGGACCTTCAACCGATTGCTCGGTGACCGACGGTCTTCGGTGGAACGTGGGAAAGAATAGCGCGCGGTGCGCCGATCAGCCAAAACGCGGCGTCGTCCCCCGGTCCGTGGCGACGTCGAGCACGGACCGAACGCGGCCGCGAACCTGGACGAATGCTGGCAATCGCATTCCTCAGCTAACCCTCGTGCGCCGCCAGAGCAGCCATCGTCCGCGGGAGCGGCACGCCGGGCGCTCGCAATAAATCAAGATCATCGCAGGTAACACGTAATAATTTCCGCATTGCCATTGCAGTTGGGGGCTGTAATGCTTGGTGCACTGATTGGGGGATCGGCAAACACATGAACAGTTCCAACGGGCGTCGTCATGACGCGGACGCAGTGGTTCGCTCAACATCTCGGAACAGCCCGGAGCTGGAACGACTCGCCGCCGCGCAGGCCACACTCGACCTTGCCCGGCGCAATGCGAAGTGGAAGCGCGAGTGCAAGAACCTGCAGTCGGCGTCTCATGCCGTGCAGGTGGCAGCCTTGGCCGCGCACGACGCGGGGATCGGGTGGGCCGAGATCGGCGACGTCCTGGGGATCGAGCGCGCGATGCCGCAGCCGACCACCGCGAGCGTCGTACCAGTGCCAACTCCTAGTCCCGCACCAGCGCCCGTGCTCGAGGTCGTCACCGAACTCGACCCCGCCCGGCACCGGAATCACCATGTCGTCACCGCCGCCCAGCACCTCTTCCCCGAGAAGAGGCAGTGGGCCGCGAACTAGTCGGTCACTAGCCACGCCGCCGCATCCGGCGGCAGCTGACCCGCCGTTCCCGGGGCAGATGCCAGCACCACCGTCGCGTCGGTCGGAAGCTCCACCGTCTGCTCCCCCGTGTTGACCCAGCATTGGGCATCGCCGCGCCGAAATGCCGCGACCTCCGGTGCGGTGGGAATCCACTCCAGCTCACCGGCGCCCACCCACGTCGTGGCGCGCACGGCCAGCGCATGGCGATACAGGTTCAGCGTGGAATCGGGATCGCTGTCTTGTACGGCGGCGGTGCGTGACGCCCAGTGCTGCGGCTGCGGCAGCCACGTCGTCGCGTCGGGATTGGTCGAGAAGCCAAGGGGCGCGGTGTCGCCGCTCCATGGGAGCGGGACGCGGCAGCCGTCGCGGCCGACGTCGGTGTGCCCCGACTGCTCCCAGATCGGATCCTGCCGGACTTCGTTGGGCAGGTCCTCGACCTCCTCGAGACCGAGCTCCTCGCCCTGGTACACGTACGCCGTTCCCGGCAGCGCCAACTGCATCAAGGCCGCCGCCCGGGCTCGACGCAAACCCAGCGCGTAGTCGGCGGGCTCCTCGGCCCACCGGCTCCGCTCCCAGTCCGTCTCGATCAGATGGTCGGGTTGGGACCGGGCGTAGCGGGTGACGGTGCGGGTGACGTCGTGGTTGGACAGCACCCAGGTCGGCGGGGCGCCGACGGATGCCGCTTCCTTGACGGCGTCGTCGACGACGGTCCGCAGGATGCTCGCCCGCCATGGCGCCCGAAGGAAGTCGAACTGGAACGCGGTGTGCAACTCGTCGAAGCGCAGGTATCGCGCCAGGCGTTCGTTGTTGGGCACCCAGGCCTCGGCGATGAAGATCCGTTCGGGCGCATAGCGATTCGCGACCGTGCGCCACCCTCGGTAGACGTCGTGCACGCCGTCCTGGTCCCAGGCGGGGTGGGACTCGTTGTGCTGAACCAACCCTGGTGCGGCGTCGTTTCCGGGGCCGCCGTCGGGCAGCCCGTCGGCCTTCACCAATCCGTGCGCGACGTCGATGCGGAAGCCGTCGACGCCCTTGTCGAACCAGAACGCCAAGACGTCCTCGAATTCGGCACGCACCTCCGGGTTGTCCCAGTTGAAGTCGGGTTGGCCGGGTGCGAAGAGGTGCAGGTACCACTGCCCGTCGGGCACCCTGGTCCAAGCGGGCCCACCGAAGACGCTCTGCCAGTCGTTGGGCGGCAGCGCCCCGTCGGGGCCGAGACCATCGCGAAAGTGGTAGCGCTGCCTGGCCTTTGGGTCACCGGCAAGTGCCGCGACGAACCACCGGTGCTGATCGGAGCTGTGGTTGGGCACGATGTCGAGCAGCACGCGGATGCCGGCCTCGTGCGCCTCGGCTATCACCAGGTCGGCCTCGGGCAGGGTTCCGTAGAGCGGCTCGACGTCGCGGTAGTCGGCTACGTCGTACCCGCCATCGGCCAGGGGCGACGGATACCAGGGGTTGATCCAGATGGCGTCGACGCCAAGTTGAGCCAGGTATGGCAAGCGGTCCCGAAGCCCGGCGATGTCGCCGACGCCGTCGCCGTTCCCGTCGGCGAAGCTGCGGATGTAGACCTGGTAGACGACGGCGGTCTGCCACCAGGATTCTGCGGGTGCCACGGCTCTCCTCGGATCGGGTTTGGGTGAACGTCGTCGAGGACTACCCGTTGAGCGGGCTGGCGATACCCCCCACCGCTGGTCTGTCGGGAGTTTCAGTTCTGCAACGGCTTTCGACGACCATCGCCGTCAAGCATAGGCAACCTGCCCAAAGACGTTGTGAGGTGTGCCACACTCGTGTGCAGGTTGAGATGGCTGCTGCTCGACAGACGAGGATGCATGAAACGAATTCAGTTCGCCCATTCACCGATACGACGGGCAATCGCGCTGGCCAGCGCATCGATCTTGGCCGCAACACTGTTGTCCGGCTGCGGGAGTGAGAGCGGTCCCCCGACGCTGACGTGGTACATCCTGCCGGACAACGGCGGGTCCGCGGCGCGTGCCGAACAGTGTGCGGACGCCTCGGGTGGCGCATACAAGGTGCGAATCGAGTCGCTGCCCAGCACCGCCACCGCGCAGCGGGAGCAGATGGTGCGGCGCCTGGCCGCCGGGGATAGCTCGATCGACGTGGTGAGCCTCGACGTGGTGTTCACCGCGGAGTTCTCCCATGCCGGCTTCCTGCGGCCGTACACCGCCGAGGAGACCGCCCGCCTCACCGCGGGGATGCTGCCGGCACCGGTGAAGACCGGGATGTGGGAGGACAAGCTCTTCGGCGCACCGTACAAGTCGAACGCCCAGCTGCTCTGGTACCGCAAGTCCTTGGCGGCTGCGGCGGGCGTGG
Organism: Mycobacterium sp. Root135; assembly: GCF_001426545.1. Taxonomy (GTDB): domain Bacteria; phylum Actinomycetota; class Actinomycetes; order Mycobacteriales; family Mycobacteriaceae; genus Mycobacterium. Next base: position 4,755 of record NZ_LMEZ01000004.1, read on the forward strand.
ATCCCACCAGCCCGAACTTCACGTGGGACGACATGATGAAAGCCGCTGTGGGGCAAGGCAAGAAGATCTCCACCCAGGGCCAGCGTTACGAGGGCTACATGGTGTGGATCAACGCGCTGGTGCTCTCCGGTGGTGGCGAGGTGCTTCAGGACGTCGAGGCGGGACGCAACGCCAAGCCGTCGCTGGACAGTCCCGCCGGTGAGAAGGCCGCCGAGATCGTCGGCAATCTCGCGCGGTCCAGCGCCGCGCCCGTCGACTTGTCCAACGCCGCCGAGGAGCAGGCCCGCGCGACGTTCCAGTCGGAGCAGGGCATGTTCATGCTGAACTGGCCGTACGTTCTGGCGGCCGCCCGCACCGCTGCCGAAGCCGGGACGCTCGACCAGGCGATCGTCGACGACATCGGATGGGCCCGCTACCCACGGGTGTTCGCCGACCGCCCCAGCGCTCCCCCGCTCGGCGGGGCCAACCTTGGCGTCGGCGCCTACTCTAAGCATCCCGACCAGGCGGTCCAGTTGGTGGAGTGCATCAACGCCGAACCGAAGGCCACCAAGTACATGCTCGACGAGAGTGAGGCGTCGCCGTACGCCGCGTCATACGACGATCCGAAGGTCCGCGAGGAGTACGCCAACGCCGACCTGATTCGGGAGTCCATCGGCGAGGGCGGTCCCCGTCCGGTGACGCCGTACTACACCGACGTCGCGGGAGCGATCACCCAGACGTGGCACCCGCCGGCGTCAGTGACCGAGCAAACACCCAAGGAGTCAGATCAATTCGTGGCCGACGTGCTGGCGGGAAGGCGGCTGCTGTGACCGCGGTTCAGGACGCGCCCGTCCAGAAGAAGGACGCGGGCAAGAAGGTCGTCAGTGAGCGGGTCCGCGGCGAGCGGCGGCTCGGCATCTATCTGACCCTGCCGTCGTACGTGGTGATGCTGTTGGTCACCGCCTACCCGCTGGGTTATGCACTGGTGTTGTCGCTGTACAACTTCCGGCTCACCGACCCGGAGGGCCGCACCTTCGTCGGGTTGGGCAACTTCGGGGTCATCCTGACCGACCCGGTGTGGTGGAACGACTTCGTGACGACGCTGGCGATCACCATCGTCACCGTCGCGATCGAACTGGTGCTGGGGTTCTGCTTCGCATTCGTGATGCTGCGGATCGTCCGGGGCCGCGGTCCGCTGCGCACGGCAATCCTGATCCCGTACGGCATCGTGACCGTGGTGTCGGCCTTCATCTGGCGGTACGCCTTCGCCACCGACTCCGGCTTCGTCAACCAGTGGCTCAACCTCACCGACTTCGACTGGTTCGGCAACCGGTGGTCGGCGATCTTCGTCATCTGCCTCTCGGAGATCTGGAAGACCACGCCGTTCATCTCGCTGCTGCTGCTGGCCGGTCTGGTGCAGGTGCCCGAGGACATGCAGGAGGCCGCCAAGGTCGACGGGGCGACGGCGTGGCAGCGGCTGTGGAAGATCACGTTGCCCAACATGAAGGCCGCGATCATGGTGGCGCTGTTGTTCCGCACGCTCGACGCGTGGCGCATCTTCGACAATCCGTACGTCATGACCGCCGGTGCCAACAACACCGAGACGATCTCCTTCCTGGCCTACCGGCAGAACGTCACGCTGGTGAATCTCGGGATGGGGTCGGCGATTTCGGTGCTGCTGTTCATCACCGTCGTCGCGATCGCCTGGATCTTCATCAAGGTGTTCAAGACCGATCTCTCGCAAGTCAGGGGTGACCAGTGAGCAGCGCCAAGAGCGCCCGGTGGTGGACGATCGCCGGCATCGTGATCGTGCTCTACAGCTTCGTGCCGTTGCTGTGGATGATCAGCCTGGCCTTCAAGCCGCCGTCGGACATCGTCTCGGGGACGCCGCAGTTCCTGCCGAGCACCTTCACCCTCGACAACTTCGCCCAGATCTTCGCCAACCCGTTGTTCACGCGCGCGTTGATCAACTCGATCGGCATCGCGGTCATCGCGACGTTGATCTCGGTGGTGGTCGCGATGTTCGCCGCGTACGCGATTGCGCGCCTGGACTTTCCGGGCAAGAAGGTGCTTTTGTCGTTGGCGTTGGGCATCGCGATGTTCCCGCAGGCGGCGTTGGTCGGTCCGCTGTTCGACATGTGGCGCGGGCTCGGCATCTACGACACCTGGCTGGGTCTGATCATCCCGTACCTGACCTTCGCGTTGCCGCTGTCGATCTGGACCATGTCGGCGTTCTTCCGGCAGATTCCGTGGGAAATGGAACAAGCCGCTCAGGTCGACGGTGCGACGGCGTGGCAGGCGTTCCGGAAGGTCATCGTGCCGTTGGCGGCGCCAGGGGTGTTCACCACCGCGATCCTGACGTTCTTCTTCTGCTGGAACGACTTTCTGTTCGCGATCTCGTTGACCTCCACCGACAGTGCCCGCACCGTTCCCGCGGCGCTGGCGTTCTTCCAGGGTGCCTCGTACTTCGAGTCGCCGGTGCCCTACATCATGGCGGCGTCGGTCATCGTCACGATCCCCGTCGTCATCCTCGTTCTCGTCTTTCAGCGCCGCATCGTCGCCGGCCTCACCTCCGGCGCAGTGAAGGGATAACCATGGCAGCAATCACCATGCGCAACATCGTGAAGAAGTACGGTGACGGCTTTCCCGCCGTCAACGACGTCAGCATCGACGTCGCCGACGGCGAGTTCATGATTCTGGTCGGTCCGTCGGGCTGCGGAAAGTCCACGCTGCTGCGGATGATCGTCGGTCTCGAGGACATCACCTCCGGCGACATGATCATCGGCGACACCCGCGTCAACGACAAGGCTCCGCGCGAGCGCAATCTGGCGATGGTGTTCCAGAACTACGCGCTGTACCCCCACCTGACGGTGTTCGAGAACATCGCGTTCCCACTTAGGTTGTCGGGCAAGCACTCCGACGACGAGATCCGCAAGCTGGTGTCCGAGGCCGCCGAGACGCTCGAGCTCGGAGAGCACCTCGACCGCAAGCCTGCGAACCTCTCCGGCGGTCAGCGTCAGCGAGTGGCGATGGGCCGGGCGATCGTGCGGCAAGCGGACGCGTTCCTGTTCGACGAGCCGTTGAGCAACCTCGACGCCAAGCTGCGCGGTCAGATGCGCACCGAGATCCTTCGGTTGCAGCGCCGCCTCGGCGTCACCACCGTGTACGTCACCCACGACCAGACCGAGGCCATGACCCTTGGCGACCGGGTGGCGGTGTTGAAGAAGGGTGTGCTGCAACAGATCGCCAGCCCTCGGGAGCTCTACGACCAGCCGGTCAACTTGTTCGTCGCCGGGTTCATCGGGTCTCCCCCGATGAACTTCGTGCCCGCGCGCGTCAACGGCGACTCGATCGAGCTGCCGTTCGTCACGATCCCGCTGCGCGACGAATGGCGCGACAAGATCGAGGACGGGAAGATCTACATCGCGGGTGTTCGTCCCGGGGCGTTCGAGGACGCCGAGTTCGTCGACGCGGGCAAGAAGTCGCGTGGCGTGACCTTCGACGTCACCATCGACGTCACGGAGTGGCTGGGCAACGAGCAGTACGCGTTCGTCCCGTTCGAGGCGCCTGCCGAAATCGTCTCGCAGCTGGCCGAACTCGCCAACGACCTGGACAGCGAACAGATGCGCACCCAGATCTGCGTCGAGCTCGACCCGCTGAGCCGGGTCCGCAACGGCGACGAGGCCACGCTGTGGCTGGACGCCGAACGGATCCACCTCTTCGATCCCGCGTCCGGCGACAACCTGACCCGGGTCCAGGCGTCAAGCGACGCCGGCGACGCCTCGGGTCGCCACGCCGCCGCCGCGGGCTGACCCGAGTTCCGTCGTGGCCGCGCCCGAGCTGCGGCTACGGACCCCGTCCCCGGGGCTCCTCGGCCTGCCGTGGGAGCGGCCGCTCGCGGAGTGGTTGGTACCCGAGGTTCCGTTGCGCGACATGGCGGTCGGGCCAAGCAGGCACCTGGTCAAGTTCGTCGAGTGCGACGGTGCGCTGTGGGCGCTCAAGGAGTTGCCGCCGCGCATCGCGGTCCGTGAGTACGACGCGTTGGGCCGCATCGAGGAGTTGCATCTCAACGCGGTGCGGCGAGCCGGTGTGGTGCGACAGCCCGACTTCGACACCTCGATCCTGCTGACCCGCTATCTGGAGGGGTCCTGGCAGTATCGGCGGCTGTTCCTGCGGCTGCCTCCCGACGCGCCCAAGCAGCGGTCCCGGTTGCTCGACGGCATGGCCTCGTTGTTGGTGGAACTGCATCGACGCGGGGTGTTTTGGGGGGATTGCTCGCTGGCCAACACCCTGTTCTCGCGGGACGGTCAGGTGCTGCAGGCGTCCCTGGTCGACGCGGAGACCAGCGAGGTCCACCCGCACCTGTCGGACGGGCAGCGTGAACTCGACGTCGACGTGATGGTGGAAAACGTCGCGGCGGGCCTGATGGACATCGCTGCCCGGATGGATGGCGGTACGGCGTTGCGGGACCAGCTGATTGGCGAGGCGTTGAGTCTGCGGACGCGCTATGTCGGGCTGTGGGAGCTGCTGCACGACGAGCCGGTGTTCGCCTACGCCGATCGCCACCGGGTGGAGAGCCGAATCCGCAAGCTCAACGAGTTGGGCTTTGCCGTCGACGAGGTGTCGTTGCGCCACGACGAGGCGGGCAGCGACCAGCTGCGGCTGAAAGTGGCTGTGGGAGATCGCAATTACCACGCCACCCAGTTGCGCGAGCTGGCCGGCGTCGAGGTCGGCGAGGGCCAGGCCACGCACCTGCTCGGCGATCTGCACGCCTATCAGGCGCAGCTGTGCAGCGAGGCCGGCCATGACGTCGACCTGCCGACTGCCGCCCAGCTGTGGCTGATGGAACTCGTCAGGCCGACGATGGACCGCGCGCATGCGGCGGTCGGGCGCAGGGGCACGGCCATTCAGGCGTACTGCGATCTGCTCGAGGTGCGGTGGTTGCTGTCGGAGCAGGCCGGTCGGGACGTGGGCACCGAGCGGGCGTTGATCGCCCTGGCGAACGAGGTCGTACCGAGCGATTCGGCGGCGCGGTTGTTGGTGGTGGAGACGCCGACCGAGCCGTTCTCGGTGCTCGACGAGCCGGACTGACCGGCCGCACCTCGACGGCTGCCAGATTTAGTCATACTTGACGATATCGTCATTCTTTGGTTTGGTTGACCTCGTCAGCGCCACACGCTCGAGGGAAGGACCTGCCATGGGGAACGCCGCCCACGCTCCGGTATACCGCCGGGACATGTTCTCCCGCAGCGGAATCCGCGATCCCTACCCTCACTACGCAGCGCTCCGCGAGCTTGGCCCGGTGGTGTGGCTGAGCCGCCAGCGGGTCTACGCGCTGCCCCGCTACACCGAGTGCAAGGCGGTGCTGCGCGACGACGTCAACTTCATCTCCGGCGAGGGTGTGGCGTTGAATCGGCTGACCAATCGGCTGTCCCGCGGAACCACCCTCAACAGCGACGGCGCCGACCACCAGCGCCGTCGCAAGCTGCTCGCCCACCGCCTCACCCCGAAGGCGCTGCGCGCGATGAGTGAGGCCGTCGACGCCAAGGCCGAGGCGGTCGTCGAGGCCGCGGTCGCCCGGCGCTACGTCGACGGGGTGCGCGACGTGGCGATGACGTTGCCGCTGGCCGTGGTGCCGGACCTCGTCGGGTGGCCCGAGGACGGCCGCGACAACCTGCTGACGTGGGCGGGGGCGACGTTCGACTCGCTGGGACCGTTGAACCGGCAGTGGCTGCGGACGACGCCCGCTGCCCTGTCGATGTTGCGCTTCTCGCGACGCGTCGTCCGCGACCGCAGCGTGCTGGCCGGCAGCATGGGCGACGACGTGCTGCGCGCGGCCGACGACGGTGCACTCCCCCGCTCGGAGTGTTCGGCTTTGATGATCGACTACCTGGCGCCGTCTCTCGACACCACGATCAGTGCCATCAGCTCGGCGCTGCACCTCTTCGCGACTCATCCCGACCAGTGGCAGGCCCTGCGCGAGGACCCGTCGTTGGTGGCCAACGCACTCAACGAGGTGGTGCGCCTGGAGTCCCCGCTTCGGGCCTTCACCCGAAAGTCCGTCACCGACACCGACGTTGGTGGCGTCCGAATTCCGAAGGGGTCACGGGTTCTGGTGGTCTACGCATCCGCCAACCGCGACGAGCGCGAGTGGGACGATCCCGACACGTTCGACATCACCCGGGACGTCAACCGTCACTTGGGGTTTGGCTACGGCACCCACGGCTGCGCCGGCCAGGGCCTGGCCCGGTTGGAGTCGCAGGCAATTCTGCGCGAACTGGCCGCCCGGGTTGATCGCATCGAACTCACGGGCACGCCGACCTGGGCGATCAACAACATCATCCACCGCTACGACCAGCTGCCCCTCGAGCTGGTCCCGGCCTAGAAGGGACCACCCCATGCGCGTAACCATCGATCACGACCGCTGTGAAGGCCACGGTTTGTGCACGCAGGCCGCCCCGACCATCTTCTCCTTCGACGACGACGGGGAACTGGCCAACGCCTTCGCCGACGCCGACGTGCCCGACGACTTGGCTCCGGCGGCCCGCGAGGCCGCCGACGTCTGTCCCGTTGCAGCCCTGCTCAACGAGGAGTAGCCGGGGCGATCGCGTCCAGGTCGGGCAGCGGCCGGGAGCAGACGTCGGCCGCGTCGGCGGCGGACATGCCGAACAGCCGCAGCACGTCCGCGGTGACCGAATCGGCCGCGACGGCGTCGTCGCGATTCGGATCGTTGCTCAACAGCGCGCCCAAGCCCATGATCGCTCCACCGGCCACGGCGAGCGCCAACTGCGGATCCTCGACGGTGAAGCGACCGGCGGCGACGCCGGCTTCGATGTCGCGCAGCGCGCGGGGTGCCAGTCCCCGGTCCGAGGTCAACAGGGCGACGCCGTTGGCGAGCAGGATCTGACTCTCCTGGGGACGGCGGCGAAACAGCCGCCCGGTGAGCCGGAACCGGCAGCCGAAAGTCTCTGCGGGATCGTCGATGTCGGCGGTCAACGCGTCCAGGAGCGCGCCGTGGGCGTCGAGCGCCTCACCTACGGCGACCGCGAAGAGCTCTTCCTTGCTGTCGAAGTAGTTGTAGAACGAGCCCATTCCGACGTCGGCGGCCTGGGTTATGTCGAGCACCGGCACGCTGAGCCTGCCTTGGGCGATGAATCCCTGCGCCGCGGTGATGAGCGCCGCCCTGGTGCGTTGCTTGCGTCGCTCTACTCGACTGACGCCCGGCTCGGCCGACTCCTGCATCACTACCTCACCGTCTCTGGGCTACCCGGTGAATATACCAGTCGGCTCATTATTGAGGATTTCGTCAACTACCTTGACTGAGCATGGCGTCGTATGTGACGATTTCATCAGTAAGCGAGAGGAGCGACCCGCCCATGGCTGGTAGCCACAGCGATTTGCACAGCGAGCAGGGTGCCGTCCGCGGCGACCACCCCGGCCGCGCGGTGAATCCCGTCATCAAGATCCGCGACATCGCCTGGCTCGAGTTCGACAAGCCCGACCTGGTTCGCGCCGAGGCCTTCGCCCGCGCATTCGGATTCCAGACGTCGTCGCGCGGACCCGACGAATTGCACCTACGGGGAACCGATTCCGGCGCTCCCTGCGTGCTCCTTCGGCGCGGCGACCGGTCACGCTTCACCGGTATCGCCTTCCGCGCCGCCGACGAGGCCGACGTCCGTCGTCTCGCCGCCAAGACCGGCGCGACGGTACAACCCGTGCCCGAGGACGTCGGCGGGTCCGAGGTTCGGCTGGTCGACCCGAGCGGCATCCCGGTACGCGTCGTCGCGGGCCTCCACGACCTACCCCAATTGCCCACGCAGAAGCCACTTCTGGTCAACGCCGGACACGACGTCATCCGCGCGAACGTCACCCAGCGACCCCCGCGGGCGCCGGCCCGGGTTCAGCGGCTCGGGCACGTGGTGTTGCAATCCACGAAGTACGTCGCGGCGTTGAACTGGTATCTCGAGAACCTCGGGATGATCGTCAGCGACTTCCTGTTCTTCCCCGGCCAGCGCGAGCGCGGTCCGGCCATGAGCTTCATTCGCTGCGACCGCGGCTCGGAGTTCGCCGACCACCACACCCTGGCGATGGCGCTCGGCCCGGCCAACCGATACGTGCACTCCGCGTTCCAAGTCAGCGACCTGGACGCGCTGGCCGCCGGCGGCGAATACCTGCGCGACCGTGGCTACTTCAGGTCGTGGGGCATCGGCCGCCACATTCAGGGCAGCCAGCTCTTCGACTACTGGCGTGATCCCGACGGGTTCCTCGTCGAGCACTTCGCCGACGGCGACATGTTCGACGACTCCCTCGAGCCGGGCTGGGCGCCGTTCACCGCCAGCGGCCTAGCCCAGTGGGGTCCGCCGGTCAGCGGCGACTTCCTCGGCACCAGCCCGCGCGGGGCGCGCGAAGAAGCCCTGTCCATTCTCCGAGCGCTGCCCCGACGCAACGAATTCGACGTCCACCGCCTCATCGGCCTACTGAAAGTTGCCCGCTCATGAGCACTTCCGTCATCCGCACCTCCGACGCCTGGTGGGTCAAGAACGCCGACCGTGCCACCAAGATCGACACCACCGCCGTCACCACCGGGGAGCTTCTCGCCGACCGCGCGGCGATCACCGCCGCCGCCTCGGGCGACTCCGTCGCGGTGGACGGACTGGACCTCGTATCCCCGGTGACGCGGCCCTGTCGCGTCGTCGCCCAGATGACCAACTTCGAGTCCCACGTGAGGGATTCGGGGATGGATCCCAAGACGATTCCGCTGACGTTCTTCCGGAAATCCTCCGCGTCGATCAGCGGTCCGTTCGACGACATCGTCAAGCCCCAACACGTTCAGTTGCTGGACTACGAAGTGGAGATCGGTCTGGTCATCGGACGCGACATGCCGGCGGGCACCGTCCTCACCGACGCGAACCTCGGCGACTACGTCGCCGCCCTGGTCATCACCAACGACGTGTCGGCACGCGACATTCAGCTGCCCCAGACCCAGTTCTACGAGGCCAAGTCCTACCCGACGTTCACCCCGGTCGGCCCCGAACTGGTGCTGCTCGACGGCACCGAACTCGCCCGCTTCGGCGACCTGCGGCTCACGCTGAGCGTCAGCGGCGACGAACGGCAGAACTCAGTCGTCGAGGGCGACATGATCTTCCGGCCGCTGGCCGCCTTGCAGTCGCTGACCCGGTTCCAGGACCTCGCCGCAGGCGACCTCGTGCTGACCGGCACCCCGGCGGGCACCGCGTTGAAGGCGCCGCCCAAGCCCATCGAGATGATCGGCGCGCTCCTGCCGCCTGCGGTGAAGTGGAAGGTGTTCTTCAAGCGCCAGGCCGGAAATCAGAAGTACCTCCAGCACGGTGACGTCGTGGAGGCCACCGTGGCCACCGACGACGGCGCGATCGACCTCGGTGCGCAGCGGATGAAGGTCGTCTACGCGTGACCGACAACGCGTCGTTGTGGCCGCGCTACACCGGTCCGGACGACCTCGTCGCAGTCGAAGGCGTTCCGCTGGAGCACCGTGAGCTACCCACGTCGACCTACGCCATCCTGGAGCGCGCCGCAGCCCTGTGGCCCGAAGCCACGGCGGTAACCGTGCTCCCGGATGCGGCACGGTGGGCGCACGGCGTCTCCCGGACATTCGCCGAGCTCGCCGCCGAGGTGCGCCGAAGTGCAAACTTCCTTCGGGCCATCGGAGTTCAGCGCGACAGCGTCGTGGCGTTGCTCTGTCCGAACTGTGAGGGTCTCATCACCGCGACCTTGGCGGCGCAGCTCGCCGGCATCGCGGCCCCCGTCAACAGCGGCCTTGGCGCTGCCCACGTCGCCGAGTTGCTCAACCGCTCCGGTGCGCGGACGTTGATCTGTGCGTCGCCCGAATTCGACTCCGCGAGTTGGGATCTGGCGCAGTCACTGGTGTCCTCGGGGCTGATCGACACCGTGTTGCTGCTGTCCCCGACGGGAACGGAACCGACCGAGCCCGCGCCCGCACTCCACGGTGCCAGCGTCGGCTACCTCTCGGTGATGGCGTCGGGTTACGACGGCGCCGTCTTCGACGGGCAGCCGCCTGAAGCCGGTGACGTGGCGGCGATCTTTCATACCGGCGGCACCACCGGCACGCCCAAGCTCGCGGCCCATTCGCACGCCAACGAGGTCGTCGACGCGTGGATGGTCGCCGCCGCCGACACGGTGCTGGACCGGGAGTCGGTGGCCTTCGCCGCACTTCCGCTCTTTCACGTCAACGCCGTGATCGTCACGCTCCTCGCACCGATGTTGCGCGGCCAGCAGGTGGTCTGGGCCGGGCCGCTCGGCTACCGGGATCCCCAACTGTACGCGAACTTCTGGAAGATGGTGCAGCACTACCGAATCGCGGCGATGAGCGCGGTCCCCACGGTGTACGCCGTGCTGGCGCAATGCCCGGTCGACGCCGACGTCTCGAGCATGAAGATCGCCATCGTCGGCGCTTCTGCCCTGCCGAAGGCCGTGCGCAAGGACTTCGAATCCGCCACCGGCATAACCCTGGTCGAGGGGTACGGCCTGACCGAGGCCACGTGTGCGAGCGCCCGCAGTTTCCCCGACCATCGGCGTCCGGGCTCTGTGGGACAGCGCTTTCCGTACCAACGCATCACCGCGGCCAGACCCGACGGTCAGGGGCGCTACGACGATCTGCCGTCCGGTGAGATCGGCACCCTGTTGATCGAGGGACCGACCGTGTTCGCCGGCTACGTGTCCGGCCGTGACGAGCACGGCCTTCGACTCGACGGACTCGGCAGCCTGGTCGACGGACGCCTGGACACCGGCGACCTCGGCTGGGTGGACGACGACGGCTTCGTCTACCTGACGGGGCGGGCCAAGGACCTCATCATCCGTGGCGGCCACAACATCGACCCCGCACAAATCGAGGACGCCCTCCTGACACATCCCGCGGTGGCGTCCGCCGCGGCCGTTGGCGCTCCCGACGTCCACTCCGGTGAGGTACCGGTCGCCTACGTCACGCTGCACCCCGGGTCCGACGTCAGCGGCTCTGAGCTGGCCACGTGGGCCGCCACCGAAGTAAGCGAGCGGGCCGCCGCGCCGAAGTCCGTCACCGTCCTCGACGCTCTGCCGGTCACCGCAATCGGCAAGCCCTACAAGCTGCCGCTGCGTGCAGACGCCGCCCGCCGAGTCGTCGTCGAGGCACTCGCCGGGCAGCCGGGGGTCACCGTGGACGCCGACGTCGAGGGCGGGTCTCCCGCGCTCACCGTCGGCATCACGAACCCGACACACTGGGACGACGTCGACCGCGTGCTGTCGCGTTACGCGGTGCCGTACCACGTCGCCATCACGGACTGACGTTGAACATGCTGCAGCACAGCGATGTTCACCGTGCGCCCGTCGTCATCGTCGGCGCCGGACCCACCGGTGCCACCGCGGCAATACTGTTGGCGCAGTACGGAATCAGAAGTTTGGTCCTCGACCGCTGGGACGGGGTGTATCCCCAACCCCGTGCCGTGCACATGGACGACGAGGTGTGCCGCGTCGTGGCGCGACTCGGGCTCGCCGACCGGTTCGCGGCCATCTCACGGCCGGCGCACGGACTGCAGCTCCGCGACCAACACCACCGCGTGCTGGCCGAGTTCAGCCGTGACACCGCCCCCAGCGCACAGGGCTACCCGCAGGCGAACATGTTCGACCAGCCCGAGCTCGAGGCCGTGCTGCGCGACGAGCTGATGCGTCAGCGGTGCGTCGAATTGCGCGGCAACGCCGAGGTGACCGGTGTCGAGCAGGTCGACGGCCGCGTCCGCGTCACCTACCACGACCACGCGGGTGACACCACGACGAGCGTCGACGCGGACTACGTCTTGGGATGCGACGGCGCCAACAGCTTCGTGCGCTCGAGCATCGGCTCCCGGATGGAGGACATGCACTTCGACCAACGCTGGTTGGTCGTCGACGTCGACACCGACGCGGATCTGAAGCAGTGGGAGGGCGTCCATCAGGTGTGCGACCCCGTTCGGGCCGCCACGTACATGCGCGTCGGGGGCACGCGGTACCGCTGGGAGTTCCAGCTGCTGCCCGGTGAGTCCGCCGACCAGTACGCCGAGCTGTCCGCGGTCGAACCGTTGATCGCGCCGTGGACGCGCGGCATTCGCACCGACCAGCTGCGGTTGATCCGCGTCGCCGAGTACACCTTCCGCGCACAGATCGCCGACCGGTGGCGGGCGGGAAACGTCTTCATCCTCGGGGACGCCGCCCATCTGACGCCGCCCTTCATCGGCCAGGGCATGGGCGCCGGACTTCGTGACGCTCACAATCTCGCGTGGAAGTTGGCCGGCGTGCTGTGGGGCCAGCTGTCGCCCGAGGTTCTCGACAGCTATCAACAGGAGCGAAAGCCGCACGCGCGAGCCATGATCCAGCTCGCTCTCGCGGTCGGTCGAGCCATGACCGCCGGTGGTGAGCTGGGCAGCCTGCTGCGTCGGGTCGTGGTACCGCGACTGGGCTTGATTCCCGGCGTGCGCAGTCGGATCGTGGACTCGTCGACCCCCGCGCTGCACCGGTCGTCTCTGGTTCAGCGTCGACTGGGCCCCAAGTCGCTGACGGGGACGCTGTGCCCCAACCCCGCGCTGCCGGACGGTCGCCGGCTCGACGACGTTCTGGGGATGGGCTTTTCGATCGTCACCGCGGTGCCGTTCACGGCCGCCCAGCAAGAGTTGGCCGACCAGCGCTGCGCCACGGTGTTCTTCGCCGCGCCGGGTTCGGAGTTGGCCCGCTGGCTTCGTCGGGGTCGCACCACCGCCGCTCTCGTCAGGCCTGACCGCACCGTGATGGCCACCGCGCCCAAGCCCGCCGACCTCCTCCCCACCACCCCCGTTTTCGGCGCGGAAATCCGCGGTCACCGCGGTTGAACGCGCCCAAATCGCTCAGGCGGAGGCGTTGAACAACGCTGCCGCACCGACCAGCCCCGCGTCCCCGCCGAGTTCGGCGGGGAGCACGCGCAGGTCTTTGATGAAGCTCAGTCCCGCATAGTGGCCCAGCGCCTCGCGCAGTGGATCAAAAAGCAGCGCACCGGATTTCGCTACTCCGCCGCCGATGACCACCAGGTCAAGGTCGCACACCGCCGCCACCGATGCGATCATCCGGGCGATCGCGCTAGCTCCACGATCGAAGGCCCGGAGTGCCACGGCGTCACCGGCATTGGCCGCGTCGGCGAGCTCCTTCGCGTTGGCCTCGAGCGGGGCGTCCCAGCCGTTGGCGCGGGCCCACCGCGCCAGATGTGGTCCGGCCGCCACCGTCTCCGCGCAGCCGTGGCCACCGCACGTGCAGAGGTCGCCCTCCGGTTCGACGACGACGTGGCCGACGTGTCCGGCGTTGCCGGTCCGCCCGTCGTAGGGTGCGCCGTCGAGCACCAGTCCGCCGCCAATGCCGGTCGACACCACCATGCCAAGCAGGAATTGGGCGTCGCGGCCCGCGCCACGCCAGCCCTCCCCCATCGCCATGCATAGCCCGTCGCCGCCGAGACGCACCGGCAGCCCCGTGGCCGCGGCCACGCGCTCGACGATCGGAAACCGTTGCCACGCCGTGATGTTGATGGGACTGACGGTGCCGCTCGGTAAGTCCACGGGCCCGGCAGACGAGATGCCGACGCCCCGCACGTCGCCGGTAGCCGTCGCCATGGCGTCGGTGATGAGTCCCTCGGTGACCGACCAGATGGCTTCGGCGTCCGTGCGCGGTGTCGGGAGCTGGGCGTGGTGCAGCAGGTTCCCGTCGGAGTCGACGAGACCGACGGCGATCTTGGTGCCGCCGACGTCGACGGCAAGAGTCAGGTCGCCCATCAGTGCTTGTGGGTGTTGTCGGGTTGACGGGGGTCGCCGGGATGCTCGTAGCCAGGCGACAGGTGCACCAGCTGCGCGCGACGGACGTCGAGCCAGCGGCGGAACTCCCGGCGCCGGGCCACGCCGAGGAGGTGCTGGGCGATCTCCGCTTGGGCGTCTTCGAAGACCGCCTCGACGGGGCGACCCCGCCAACCGCAGGTACCGACGGCGCGGCCTCCGAATCTAAAGGGGTTGCGGGCGTGGTAGTCCCGAATCTCGTGATCGGTCACCGCGACGCCCGAGGTGACGTGGACGAACACCGCACGCGCCAGCTCCTCCTCCAACGCGGCCGCGGCAACGCTGCCGATCTCGAGTCGTGCTGGCACGTCGGGCAAGAGCTCCTCCTCGGTCGGCGCCCCGTGGGCGGTCAGGCCGGCAGACGCGGCCTCGGCGGCGACCACGCGTGCGGTGACGAGTACTTGGACGAGCCAGCGACGCAGTTGTCGGCCTTCGCTGGTGCCCGGTTGGGGCAGGGCGGTGGCCAACCGGGTCGCGCGCAGTCGGTCTTCGCTGGCGTCCACGTCGCCGACGAGGACCGCGTCGTCCCCGACGGTGGCGACGACGCTCACGACACCACGACCTTGACCGCTGGCGAATATAGCAGCTCTCCCGCACAGGCCACGCGGATCAGCGCCCACCATTCGCCTGGCGCCTGCCACGCCGGCGGGGTGACCTCGAACTCCAGGTCGACCGTCCCGCGGGCAGCCAGGTCGGCTCCGATGATGTTGGGCCCCATCCACTCCCACGTACCCCATGGGCTGATGAGGTGTGCCTCGACCACGAGGTCGGCGTGGGCGTCGGTTGCGACGGTCACGCTCAGGGTGGCGGTCTCCCCCGCCGCTAGGACGACTGGCTCCGGGTCGGTGACGAACCGCAGCACGCGGTCGTCGGTCGCGCCGACGGAGATGACGCACACGTCCTCGACGACCTGGCGCCACGACTCCGGGATGGCACTTCCGGTCACCCCCAGCTCGGCGCGCACCGGGTAGAGACCGGGCGGCGTGTCGGGCGGCATCGTCAGGTCGACGATCGATTCCAGGAAGTCCCCCGGCGGCAACACGAACGGCAGCTCGTCCATCTCGACGGTCCACCCCGGGGCGACGAGGAGCCGCACCTTGCCGTGCAGCGCAACGTCGGTGGCGTCGCTGACGGCGGTGAGCTGCAGGCGGACCTGATCGCCCGGGTCGACGGCGAGTTGATGCGGGTGCAGGTGCGCGACCGCGGGGAGACCGCCGAGCGGGGCTGGCCCGCGATTGTGCAGCCAGTAGCGGGCGTAGAGCGGTTGCGCCGGTTCGGCATTGGGCCCGAGCACCACGTAGTCGGCGTCGAGCACCCGGGGCAGGTTCAGCTGAGCCCCGAAGGTGGCGATCTCGTAGCCGTGCAGCGTCAGGCCCGCCCGCTGGTCGACCAGCGGCTGCTCCAACAGGTCGAGCCGTTGCGGCGCCGAGACGTTGCGAAGGCCTGAGCGGATCACGACGTCGGTGGTCCTGCCACGCGTCTCGACCAGGCGCAGCGCGATGCCGTCCTCTGCGTGCACCCGTCGCCCGCTGCCGCCGGCGATCGGGTTGCCCATGACCTTGAGCGCGCCCAGCGCCACGTCACGCTCCGGCTCGACTTCGAGAAGCGACCCCCATGACGGCAGGCCGCCGGACGACGGGTCGTGGTTGGCCGCGACGCATAGCAGGGGTTGACCGAATTCCGCACTGCGCGACGGAATTGCGGAGTCGCGCCAGTCTCCGTCGCCGCAGGCCACGGCGTAGTCGAAGGTATGCGTCCAGTGCTGAAGCTGAAAGTTGGATCCGTCGGGTGCGGTGCGCCGCGGCGGGTCGATCCACGTGCCGGACGGCCAGCCGGTGCAGGACCGCATCAGCGAGGTGTGCAGCGTTCCGTCGGCGTCGACCGCGAAACTGGGTACGCCGCGGTTGAACACGGCGACGGTCCGGTGCTCGAACCGTTCGAGGTCGTCGGGCGCGTCCTGGTCGACCATGATCTCCGCATCCTCGAGGTCGGCGATCAGCGCGGCCACCGCGGCCAGGTCGACGATCAGGACGGGCAACGCGTCGACGCGGCGGAGGTCCGCCCCTGGCACCCAGACGTCCTTGAGTGGCCGGGCCGCGGGAATCCAGATGCGCTCGGCGACAGTCTCGCTGCCGCCGAGGACCGCGGCGGTGAAGGCGTTGTCGTCGGGTCCGCCGACGGCGATTCGCACGTCGGGCAGGTTCGAGTCGACGGTGAGGTCGCCGTAGCGGGGTGACGCCGCGGCGGTGCAGGTGGCCGTGACGCCAGCCCTCGCAAGGGCCACCATCAGCTCGCGGACCACTGGGTCGGCGTCCCCGCCGGGGGACACCACTTCGGCCACGGCGATCGCCCGGGTACGGTGCTGCTCGCCGCGGAACCGCACCCGTGCCGCCGACGACAACCCGAACCACCCGTATGCCGGGTTGTCTAGAGTGGACGGAAACTTTGCGGTGTCAACGGCTTTGGTGGCCCCGCGGTCATGGGTCAGCCCGAATCCGCGGCCGATCACCGCGTCACCCACCTCGCTGACCGGCATCGCGCCGGGGACGGGGCACGGCCAGCGCAACCGCAGCATGCGGTCCTCGCCGGTGAATTCGTCGACCGTGGTGCGGCAGTCGACTCGGTCGACGCCGTTCCACAGCGTGATGGTCTGGGTGTACCGAAGCAGGTTCTTGATCCGGCCGGTGACGACGATCCGCTCGCCCAGTGCGCATCGGTAGCGCTGCGTCGAGGTGGCGCGGGCGGCGGCGGACGTGGTGACGGGCCCCTTGGGCAGAAGGTGCCACGGCCCCTCACCTGCCTTGGGATGCGCCGAATACTCGTCGTAGACCGCCAGTTCGTTCCCGACTCGGCCCGCGGCGATCCGTTCGTGACCGTCGACGGTCAGCGACGACACTCCCCCGCCGCGTTCCGCATCGACGCGTAACCGGTAGAACCCGTTGCCAATCTCGTCCCCCGGCAGCGGTTCCCAGCCCGACGGGGCGCCGTCGACGAAGCGGTAGGACCGCCAGCCCAGCGACGGAACGTCGCGGGCAAGCCAGCTGACCGAGTGCCCGTCGTGTTCGGTGAGCACGTCCACGGGCGCCCCGTCGGCGTCGACGACGGCACCGGTGAGCGGTTCGTCGAGGTGCATGGTGACGACGTCGGTCCGGTTGTGCGCCAGCGGGTTCCACACGACCACCGAGCCGTCGACCGCGGTGGACAGGAGCCCGAGGGCGGCGTCGCGCGCGTCTGTCCCCAGCTGCCAGGCGTCGCGCCAGCTGGTGAGCAGGTCGAGGTACACCTGGTCGGACTCCGACCCGGTGATGGCGTCATGGTGCGCACCGTAGGCCAGCTGCACCCAGGCCTTGGCCAGCGCCGCCTCCGGATACTGTGCGCCGGAGAGCAACCCGGCGAAGACGGAGAACCGTTCGGCTTCGAGCACGGCGTTCTCGGCGGCACGGTTGGCCTGCTTGGTGTCGACGTACGACACGTCCTTGCCGGTGTAGATCGGGTTCATGTCGCGGGTCTGGGGCGAGGGCGACACCCCACGCTCGTCGAGTTCGGCCCGCACCGCGGCAAAGAACTCACTGGGCAACGCGCACACGAAACGCGGCCAGGTGTAGCGCGCGTTCCAGTCGCGGTGGATGTCGGTGACCCACTTGTTGGGCGGGGTGTAGTCGGTGCCGACGGGCAGCAGCACGTTGCGGGTCAGCGCGACTTTCCGCATCTTCGAGAACAGTTCGTAGGTCTGGTGTTCGGCGTCCTCGAGCGATGCCGACGAGTCCATCCACCACCCGGCGGCGTAGTGGGCGGGCATGTAGTGGGTCAGCAGACCACGGCCCGAGGGCGCCATCCACTCGAATTCGCTGGCGAACTGCATCCGTTCGGGATCGCCGCCGTCGGCCATCGGACCCCACTGGCGGTACGGGCCCCGCGCCCACGAGCTGGACGTCAGCCCCGCGTCGGCGGCCATCCCCGGGAACTGTGGATCGTGACCGAAGACGTCGAGCTGCCACGCGGTCGCCGGATCGGCTCCCATCACGTCGCGTTGAAAGCCGATGCCGTGGACGAAGTTTCGGATCGCCGTTTCGGGGCTGGTGAGGTTGGTGTTGGGCTCGTTGTAGGTGCCGCCCATCACTTCCACCCGGCCGAGGGCGATCAACCGGCGCAGGTCGTCGCGGTCTTCGGGGTTGGTGTCCCAGTAGGGCTTGAGGTAGTCGACCTCGGCGAGGACGAACTTGTATTCAGGTTCCCGCCTTGCCATTTCGAGGTGTGCGGTGACGAGCTCGAATCCGTTGGTCTGCCGGCAGCGGCCCTGGGGGTCTTCGGTCCAGACGCTGGTGTACGCGGCCTGGGTGTTCCACCACACCGGGTCGTAGTGGAAGTGGCTGACCATGTACATGGTCCACCCGGGCTCGGCGACGACGAAGTCGAATTCGGTGATGTGCCGGCCGACGACGAGTTCCGCCCTCCGCCGCTCGCCGACGACGGGGTTGGCCACCCGGACCGACACCTCGACGACCCGACCACGTGGCACCGCCGTCGCGTCAACCTCCGTGTGCAAGCCGGGACCCTCGACGCGCACCGGCGTTTCGTGGGAACAGAAGCGGTAGGAGACCCGCACCACCTGCAGTGGGTGGTCGGCCGGGCCCGTGAACAGCTCCGTCGACTCCGCCGAGGTGACGTGCATGTCGCCACCCTACGGTTCACCACCGCCGCGAGTGTGTACTTCTGCCACGGCGTCAGAGTCGCAGGCGTGGCTCGAGTCCACATTCGGCGGCTCGAGAGCGCAGTTGTGCACATCACTATGGTGCTGTATACATACCGGTGACGCACGCCGTCGGGTCCAGGAATCAGTTCCCTCCCGGTAGCCGACGACGAATGACGGTTTACGGCGCGATCAGGACTCACCGGGCATCTGAGCCTGCTGCCCGCCGGTTGAGAGGACCACATGCACGTCTACGAGTTCACCGAGCCCGGGGCGTCCGTAACCACCAAAGAAGTCGCGACGCCGCAACCTGAGCGACACGAAGTCTTGCTGCGGATCACCCATGCAGGTGTGTGCCATACCGACGTACACATGCGCTCAGGCGGCTACGACCTCGGCAGCGCGGGCTATCTCGAGGTCACCTCTCGCGGCTCGTCTTATCCGATCGTCGCCGGTCACGAGATGGTTGGCGACGTCGTGGCCGTCGGCGATGCGGTCACCACCACACAGGTCGGACAGAGACGCTTGGTGTTCCCGTGGCAGGGCTGCAGAGTGTGCGCGCTCTGCGTCAGCGGCGATGAACACCTCTGCAAGGCAAGTAGGGCAATGGGTATGCGCAGCCAAGGCGGCTTCGCCGAGATGGCCCTCGTTCCCCACGAAGACTACTTAGTCGACATCGACGGTGTTGACCCGAATTTGGCTGCAACGCTTGCCTGTTCGGGCGTTACCTCATATTCGGCAATCAGCAAGGCCCTGCCTCGAGATGCTGACACTCCCTTGGTCGTCATCGGTGCGGGAGGCGTCGGTCTGATGGCAATCGCGATCCTGGTCGCACGTGGCCACCGCGCCATCGTCGCAGTGGACATCAACGACGATCGTCTCCGCATCGCCGAGAGTCTCGGTGCTACCGGAACGGTCAACACGACCAAGGGTGACCCCGCTCAGGCACTCCTGTCGCTGTTGGGAGGGCCCGCCGACGCCGTGGTCGACTTCGTCAACAGCGCAGCAACCGCGAAGCTTGCCTTCGATTCGCTCGGCAAGAACGGCCGACTGGTCCAGGTCGGCTTGTTCGGCGGCGACTTGGTCGTCCCCAACGCCTATGTGGCGCTGATGGGCATCACGATTGGCGGCAGCTTGGTCGGGAGCATCGACGATCTCAACGAACTGGTCGAGATGGCGCGGCGGAATGACCTCCCCCGAGTTCCGATAAGGACGGAACACCTTGAGCCCCGTGAGATCGACAACGCCTTGGACGCGCTCGAACACGGAACCGTCGACGGTCGAATCGTGCTCGTCGCCTGAAACCCGGGAACTAAAAAGCGATGCGAATCCCCGACCTTCGCGCTGACGTCATGCCAACGCGGTGTACTTGATCCGCTGGAAGGCGGCGAGTCCTTCGATGCCGCCCTCGGTACCGATTCCACTGTCGCCGTAGCCGCCGAAGGGCGTTTCCGGAAGCGACGCCTGCCACTGGTTGACGACGACGGAACCTGCATCGATGCCGTCCAGCAGGCGCCTGGCGTCACCGAGGCTGTTGGTCCAGGCATAGGAGGCCAATCCGACCGGCAACCGGTTGGCTGTCGCGATGGCCTGGTCGAGGTCCTGGTAGCGCTGGGTGGTGGCCAGCGGACCGAAGGGTTCCACGTTGACGGCCAAGACGTCGTCGGTCACGTCGGCGAGAAGTGTCGGACGCCAGAACGTCCCGGGTCGGTCGATGCGATCGCCACCGATCGGGACGCTCACGCCGCGGTTCCTGGCATCCTCGGTGAACCGCCGCATCGCCGTGATGCGTTGCTCGTTGGCGACCGGTCCCATCTGAGTACGCTCGTCGCCAGGGTCGCCGACCACCAACTGTTCGGCCCGCCGGATGAACGCGTCGACGAATTCGTCGTGCACACTGTCGTGCAGCAGGAATCGGCTGGGTGAGGTACAGACCTGACCTGAGTTGCGGTAGGTGGCACCGACGGCGGACTCCGCCACCTGCTGCACGTCGACGTCCGCGGTGACGATGACGGGTGCATGACCGCCGAGTTCGAGCACCAGCCGCTTCATCGACAGCGCGGCCAGGACTGCGAGATGACGTCCGACGCTCGTCGACCCGGTGAATGTCACTGCCTTGATTCGTGATTCGCCCAGCAGGTAGGCGCTGACTTCCCGGGGATCGCCGAACACTACGTTCAGGACGCCCCTGGGCACCCCAGCGTCGGCGAACGCCTGGGTCAACGCAACCGCGCACGCAGGGGTCTCCTCCGACGGCTTCAGAACCAGCGTGCAGCCAGCGGCCAAGGTGTAGGCGATCTTGCGTGCCGGGGTGATGACGGGCGCGTTCCACGGCGCAAAGCCCGCGACCGGGCCGAGAGGCTCGTGCCGGGTGCTCTGCATGCTGCCCGCCGCGCGCGCCGGGATCGTCCGGCCGTAACCGCGACGGCCTTCCTCGGCAGCCCATTCGATGTGCTCGGCGGCGGTGATCACCTCTTGGCGCGCTTCGGCCGTCGGCTTGCCCAGTTCGGAGGTGACCAGGCCGGCCACGGTAGCGGATCGCTGACGCAGGAGCGCCGCGGCCCGGCGCAAGGTATCCGATCGAACCAATGGAGAAACGTTGCGCCAGTGCGCAAATGCCGCGTCGGCAGCATCGAGCGCAGACGCGATGTCAGACGGCGCCGCGACCGGGACCACACCGAGTTGCTCCCCCGTGGCCGGGTTGAGTACTGCGATCTGCTGGTCACCGGAACCTCGAGTCCAGACACCGTCGATGAATGACGCGATCTCCGGATAATCGTCGGTGTGGTTGCTCACCTTCGTCACAGCTCCCTGTTCTCTCTCGCTCACGTGTGCAGCTCTAGCGAGCCAACAGATGAGTCATGTCACCGATACGGTAGGTCGGGCCCGTGGCGTCGCGCAGGGCAACCAGTTCCGTCTGCAATACCTCGACCTCTTCGTGCTGAGCCCAGAACGCAGGCCCACCGCGATGCCTAGGAAAGCCGTAACCCAGAACCATCATCAGATCGATGTCGGAGGCACGCTCCGCAATCTGTTCGGCCAGGATGAGATCGGCTTCGTTGGCCATCGCGACCAGCGCCCTGCGCACTATCTCGGCATCGGTGAAGCCTTGGCGCGCAATACCCTTGCGTTCCGACTCTGCGACCACCAGGTCTTCGACAGCGGAGTCACGAAGCCGCACAACCGATCCCGGGGCATATCGATACCATCCGAGTCCCGCCTTCTGGCCCAGGCGTCCCTGTTCGCACAGCCGGTCGGCGACATCGACGTACCGCAGCCGAGGATCACGCGCGGCCGCCCGTGTGCGTCGCATCCTCCATGCGATGTCCAGCCCGGCGAGGTCGGCGACCGCGAACGGTCCCATGGCAAAGCCGAAATCCTCCAGGGCAGCGTCGATCTGATGCGGCAGCGCACCCTCTTCGAGCATGAGTTCACACTGCTGCCGATAGGCGTTGAAGATCCTGTTGCCGATGAAGCCGAAGGCGTTACCCGCCACCACCGGGGTCTTGCCCACCCCGCGTCCGACGGCGACCACCGCGGCCACGGTCGCGGCATCCGTCGAGGGACCGCGGACCACTTCGAGCACCTTGGTCGCGTGGGCCGGGCTGAAGAAGTGCATACCGATCATGCGGTGCGGATCGTCGATGGACCGTGCGAGTTCCTCGATGTCGAGATAGGAGGTGTTGGTGGCAATCACAGTGTGCGGCTGCACCACATCTGAGATCTGCCGCAACACCTGAGTCTTGACGTCGAAGTCTTCGAACACCGCCTCGACGACCAGGTCGCACGCCTGCAGATCCGCGTACCGGGTCGTCGGCGTCACCCGGGCGAGTCGTTGCTGCGCGTCATCCGCGCTGATCTGGCCACGGGCAACGCCGCGCTCGTAGCCTTGGCGCAGTCGTCGGAGTCCGCCGTCGAGCCGGTCCTGATCGATCTCGACCAGCGTGACGTCGAAGCCCTTGTCCACGAATGTCCGCGCGATCCCGGCGCCCATCGTGCCCGCACCGACGACACCAACGGTCTGGATCTGGGTGGCGGCCACATCGCGATACGTTCGGCCGGAAGCGCGTTCGGCGAAGAACAGGTGCCGGAGGGCGCGCGCTTCGCGGCCCAACCGCAGCCGGTGGAACTCATGTCGTTCATGGTTCAGGGCAGTGCGCGCGGACGCCGACGCGGCCAACATGGTGCTGCCGATTGCGGCGAGAACCTGCGGACGAACGCCGTACGCGCGCGTCGCCGCGGCCGCAGCCGACTCGATCGCACCCGGCTCGCCGGTGGGGGTATCCAGCCGAATCAGGACCCGTTTGGTGGCGACGTTCTTGGCATAGCCGACCGCGAAGTCGAGCAGGGCCCGCTCTGGCGGACAGACGGCATCGAGGATGCCCATGTCCCGCGCTTGCGTGCCGGTCAGCCTCTTCCCGCTACACACCAGGTCGATGGTGGCGGCGACGCCGATGAGCCGGGGTAGGCGCTGGGTTCCGCCGGCACCGGGAATCATCCCGAGGGTGACTTCGGGTAGCCCCACCGTGACCGTGGCGGTGCCCAGCCGAGCGTCGCACCCCAGCGCGAGTTCGAGTCCACCGCCGAGCGCGACACCACTGAGGGCGGCGACTACCGGTTTGACACAGTCCTCGATGGCCGAGATGACCTGCGGGAGTTGGGGTTCAGGAAGCTCCGGCGAATCGAACTCACGCAGGTCCGATCCCGACACGAATGCTGCGTCATTGCCGATGAGCACCACTGCGGCGGCCTCGGGATCCGCACCGGCCCGGCTGACGGCAGCGATGATCTCGGCACGCAGCTGAGCCGTGCTGGCGTTGACCGGAGGGTTGTCCAATCGGACCACGGCCACCGTGTCCACCACGTCGTAAGACACGGTGGCCGACTGCCCGGTGGTCACAGTCATGGACCGACCGGCGTCGGGCCCGCCGCCTCGATGGCGTCGAGCACCGGGTGCAGATACGTCATGAACCGCTCGTGATCTTCGCTCATCGGGAAGTGACCGAGCCCGGTCATGATGACGGCCTTGGTCCCCGGGATCATCTTCTCCAGGTAGAGGGTGTCCTCGGGCATACAGGAGTAGTCGTACTCGCCGGTCAAGAAGTACAGCGGACACTTGCGAACGTCGATGGCAGCCAGATCGCTGTCACGATCGCCGTCGTCCTTGTAATAGTGCAGATCACCCTTGAAGACGCCGGGGCCGCCTTGCGAGTAGTGCCAGAGGGTTTCGTCACGATCGACAGCCGGCACGTGTGGACCGATTAGTCCCGACATCAATGCCGCACACAGCTCGCCGCCGTGAATGTCGGGGCGATGCAGGTATTCACGATCGTAGTAAGGCGCCACATGCGGGCCGGACTGCAGGCCGATCAGGGCACGGAAACGTTCCGGGGCCTCACGGGCGAGTTTGAGGACGATACGACCGCCGATGGAGCACCCCATGAGCGCGGGCTGCTGCAGGTCTAGGGCGTCGACGAACGCGAGGATCATCGCGCTGTAAGTAGCTGCGGTGAGCTGGTATTCGGTGTCGCGCCACCCTGGCGCGGGAGAGGATTTGCCGTGCCACGGCATGTCGAAGGTGATGACCCGGAACCGGTCGGTCACCGTCTTGTCGTTGAGCAGATGACGGTACTGGCGGCCATCGGAGCCAGCCGTGTGCAGACACAGCAACGGGATGCCCGAGCCGGCCTCCTCGAAGTAGATTCGTTGTTCCACTCCGTCGATCTCGACGTGAAGATAGTGGCCGGTGACGGGTTCGATTCGTGCGCTCATCAGTCAACCTCCCGGTCTCGGAGCGTCGCCAGAACATCCTTGAAGTACTGCAGATTGGCGATGAAGGGATGCAGATCGCCTTCGACGGTCAGCACCCGACGACGCATGAGCGCCATGATGTCGTGTGAGCCCGGCGCCGGGTCCGCGACGAAGAATTTGTCCCACTCCGCGCGGGGCGCGCGGAGGGCGAAGGTCCACACGGGCATGACGGTCGGCGTGGAATCGACGGTCTCCACCCTTCCGTCACGGAAGTGGATCAGGTAGCTGGCGTCACCGAGATCCAGAAGCATGGTGGCAGTCAGGAATCGGCCACGCCGGATGAGGTTGGGCTGGGTGTTGACGTGGTCAGCCAACGCATCGACGGTCAGCATCGGACTGCGTCCTCCTTCTGGTCCAGATCGTTGGTTTCGCCGCGGACACGCACTGCCGCATCGACGGCGACCACCCCTTCGCCCTGCTTCTTCACCAGCACGGGATTCACCTCTGCTTCCTCGATGTTGCTGTATTGCACCAGGGTTGACATGTTCACGATCAAGGTGACCAGGGCATCGAGGTCGGCGTGCGGGCCGCCACGGAAGCCGCGCAGCACGTCGACTCCGCGGATCTCCCCCAGCATCTCCTCGGCCGCGGCCCGATCCAACGGGGCCATCCGGATACTGCGGTCGGCGTACAGCTCGGCAAGAGCACCACCCGCGGCGACGACCACCAGTGGTCCGGTAACCGGGTCGACTCGATAGCCCACCAGCACCTCGCCGACGGAGTCGGACATCTCCTGGACCAGAACCTCGTCGAGGGCGATGGACGCCCGGTGCGCGACGTCGGCCCGGATGCCGACGGCTGCCTGGGTGAGCTCCTCGACGGTGTGCACACCGAGCACGACGCCACCGACGTCGCTCTTGTGTGCCAAGTGATCCGAATGTGCTTTGACCACAACGGGGAAGCGCAGCGTCGTCTCGGCCGTCCCGGCGACGAGGTCGTCGATGCCGAGCACCGTATGTCGGGCAGCTACCACCCCGACGTTGGCGAGGATCTCGTACGACGTGGTCTCGTCGACCAGGTGTCCTGGCCGCTGCGACAGGGCCACCGGACGGACATCTCGTGCCGGTCGACGAGCCAGACTGCCCGCGATCGCGTCGGCGCAGGCCTCGGGAGTGCGGAAGCTGGGCACTCCGGCATCGGACAGCATCGAAAGAGCCTGCGGCGCATCGGGTACCAGGAAGGCCGCTATCGGATGTCGCGATAGCGTGGCATCACCGACGATGTCGAGAATCGGTGCCACCGCGAGTTGGGGCGCGTGACGGGCGGAAGATCCGACGACGGCCAGGACCAGATCGAATTCTGGAGCCGTGGTCAGGACGTCTAGTGCGGCCCGCATTATTTCGGGTCGGGTGCCGGCCAGAGTCAAGTCGGTCACCAGCCCGGGATCGGCGGCAGCTCCGCCGGCGCGAAGCCGATCCAGGGTCTGCTCGGTGGGCCCGACGACCTCGACCCCGTAGACGCCGAGTTGGTCCACCACCATGGCAGCGCCGCCACCCGTCGTCGTCACCACGCCGACGCGGCGGCGTTGCAGTGGCCGCCTTGGCGGCACCGCGGCCACCAACGGAGCGCCTTCGAGCAGGGCGTCGAGGGTGCGCACCCGAACGATGCCTAGATCTGCCAGGAATTCCGTGGCGACGTCGTCTTCGCCGGCAAGGGCTCCCGTGTGAGACGCCGCCAGTTGTGCGGCCATAGCCGAGCGGCCGAGTTTGTAGGCCACGATGGGCTTTTCCCGCTCTGCCGCGCCACGGGCGAACTGCCGGAAACGCTCGGCGTGGCGGATGGTCTCGAGGAACAAGACGTACCCGGTGACCTCGGGGTCGTCGAGCGTGGCGGCACAGATCTCGCCGATGCTCAGATCCATCTCCGCCCCGACCGAGACCAGGCGGGAGAAACCCACTCCTCGTCCTACGCCGCGCGACAACAATGCGCCGATGATGCTGCCCGACTGCGACGCCGCGAAGAGTCCGCCGCGGGGGATGTCGGACTCCGCGAAGGCGGCGTTGGCGGTGAGCGTCAAACCGTTGCGGGTGTTGACGACTCCAAGACTGTTCGGTCCTAGGAGCCTGAGTCCCGATTCCGCAGCCGCGACACAGATTTCGTCTTGCAATCGTTGGCCTGCCGGACCCGCCTCACCGAACCCGCCGGACAGTATCGTGGCGACCTGCACCCCTGCGCGGCCACAGTTTTCGACGGCCTCGAGGACCGAGGGGGTGGGGGTCATGATGAACGCGTGCTCGGGAACCTCGGGCAGGACGTCGAGGGTCGGATAGACCCGTGCGCCGTCGATGGTGCCGCCCTTGATGTTCACCGGGTACACGGCGCCGGCATAGCCACTGGCCCGAAGGAACGCCAGTGGTCGCGACGAGGCCTTTACCGGATCCGACGACGCGCCCAGCAGGGCGATGGATCGTGGGGCAAACAGCGCCGTCGACAGTTCCGCCCGCGTCGTTGATTCCACCTCAACCCCGCTGGCTGAAGCGGCGGCCGAACACCGACTCTGCGATGCGGTTCTTGAGGATTTCCGTCGATCCCCCGGCGATCATCCATCCCCGGGTACGGCGCATGCAGTATTCGACCAGGGTTTCCGTGCTGTATCCCATCGCGCCCATCGCCTGCATGGCATTGTTCGCGGCCAAGAAGCCCGCTTCGTTGGCAGCGAGCTTGGCCACGGCCGTGTCGTAGGCCGAAGGTAGTCCGTCGACGGCGCCGGCGACGGCACGTTCGAGCAAGAGTTGTGCACCTTCGAGGGCGACTGCCGACTCGGCGAATTTCCATTGCAGGCCTTGGAATTCGTTGAGGGTGTGGCCAAATTGCTCACGCTGGCTGACGTGGTCACGGGCGAGGTTGAAGGCCAGCCGGCCGATTGCGATGGAGCGGGCTGAGTTGCCGATCCGTTCGACGTTGAACCCGCTCATCTGCCGTTTGAAACCGCCCTCACCCAGCAGCACGTTCGCTTTGGGGATCCGGCAGTCCTCCAGGTATAGCTGTGACCAGACTTCTCCGGACATGTAGGCGCTGGGCTCGCCGAGTTGGAGGCCGGGTGTGTCGCGTTCGACGAGAACCGATCCGATGCCGTCGGTGCCCGGCCCGAATCGGACGTAGACCAGGTACAGCGTGGCGTCGGCACTGTGGGTCGACCAAATCTTGGTGCCGTTGAGGACGTAGTCGTCACCGTCTTCCATGGCGGTGGTCTTCAACTCGGTGACCGCCGATCCGGCTTCGGGTTCGCTCATCCCGAGGGCGATCAAGGCGCTGCCTTGGAGCAGCCCAGGAAGGTACTTGGCCTTCTGCTCGTCGGTGGCGAACTCGGCGAAAGTACGGATGGCACCGAAGTTTCCGGCTTGCACGATGTCGGCACTCTTCGGGCAGACCATCGCGAGTTCCTGAATCGCGATCACGGCGTCCATCAGCGTGGCGCCCTGACCGCCGTCGCGCTCGGCGATGGTCAACCCGAGCAGACCCTGCTCCGCGAGGAGTTTGGCCGTGCTCCACGAGTAGTTCTGGTCATGCGCCCGATTCAACGCGCCTGGCGCAAGGTGCTTCTGGGCGAACGCGCGAATCGATGCGGCGAACTGCTTTTGATCGTCGGTATATCCCGCCATCTGGCTTCCTTCACCGTCGGATGTATCCCTCGCCATGGTCTTGTATACACCCTAACGACGGTCCAAGTGAACGCCAAATTTCCCGTGTCTTGAGATGGATTGCCCATGATCACGACTCCGCCACGTGGCGCGGTCGGCATCGGCCGACTCATATAGATTGCCTGCATACAGCGCCATGCTGATTCTGCAGAGGAGCGAGATGAGCACCGAGATCCCCGGCACGGCGAGGACCGGAGGCTCGTTGGCCCTCTACCACCAGCTCTCCGAGGACATCCTTCATGGACGCCTCGGCGTCAACGATCGACTGTCGGAGAACGCGCTCAGTGAACGCTACGGCGTCAGCCGAACCCCAATCCGCGAAGCGCTCACCCGACTCGAGCAGGACGGGATGATCGTGCGCCAGGGCAGCATGGCGCGCATCAGGGTCCGGACTGCTGAGGAAATCAACGACATCTACCGCGCCCGGACCTGGCTCGAACGTGCCATCGCCCAGGACGCGGCCACGCGACACCGGGAAACCGACCTGCTTCGACTCCGCGCCGCGTGGCAGAACGAGGACGGCCTCGATCCCACCGACGCGACGCCGCTCGACCTCATGATCGCCAACCGGGTGTTCCATCAGGCGTTGGCAGCCGCAGCGCACAACGCGGCCCTGACAGACCTCCAGGCTCGTCTCACTCTGCAGGTTGCGCAGTTGCCGGCCACCACCCTGAGCGCACCCGGTCGCTGGCACCAAGCACACGAGCAGCATCGTCAGATCATCGAACTCGTCGAGCAGCGTGATGAACTGGGCGCTGGCGCCCTGGCCGAACTGCATATCGCGCAGGCCCGTGACATCCGCTTGTCCCTGGGCACCGCGTTTTGACGGAAGCCGAACCACTAACCACGCCGCGAGTGTGTACTTCTGCCACGGCGGCAGCGTCGCAGGCGTGGCAGAAGTACACGTTCGGCGGGACGGGGGTCAGGGGGCTGCCCGCGACAGGCGTTCGGCCACCGTGCGCACCGCGGCGACCACCTCGGGCGGCTCCAGCACCTCGAAGTCGACGCCGGGCATCGCCAGCCACGGCACCATCCGCTCGGGGTCGTCGGCGCCCGCAGTCATGATGCACGCGTCGGGACCGTCCGCCTCGATCTCGGCCGAGGCATCCGAAAAGCACTGGGCCACCATTTCCTTCGACGCGAAGTACCGCACCCGCGCGACGTAGCGGTACGGGGACGCGGTGATCGCGCGCCGCACGTATTGAGCCGCGTCGGGCGCCTTCCGCGGCCGGAACGTGGTGCCGCGCGCCGTGACGTCGGACATCCGGTCCAGGCGCAAGCTGCGCCAGTCGTCGCGGTCGCGGTCGAAGCACAGCAGGTACCAGCGCCTGCCCGTCGTGACCAGTTGATACGGCTCGAGGCGGCGGTCGGTCGTCGTCCCACCGCGGTCGACGTATCCGGCGGCGACGTGTTCGTGGTCGCGGGTGGCGCGCGCCAAGGTCATGAGGACGTCGGGGTCGACGAGCTCGTCGGTCTGGCCGGGGGCCAACGTGGTGGTCGCGTCGTGAATCGCCGCGACCTGCGCGCGCAGCCGCGACGGCATGACCTGGTCGAGTTTGGACAACGCCCGCAGCGCGGACTCACCGACGCCTGCCACACTCCCGCCCGCGGCCACCCGCAGGCAGACGGCCATGGCGACGGCCTCCTCGGGGTCGAGCAGCAGTGGCGGCAGGGCCGCACCCGCGCCCAGCTGGTAGCCGCCGCCGTGGCCCTTGCTGGCGTGCACGGGATAGCCCAGGTCGCGCAGACGTTCGACGTCGCGGCGCACGCTTCGCCCCGTCACCCCGAGGCGTTCGGCGAGTTCTTCGCCGCCCCACACCCGGCGCGACTGCAGCAGGCCGAGCAGTTGCAGCACGCGGCTCGTCGTTTCGGACACGACCCAAGTCTGCCCCAGTCTTAGGACCGTTATCGTCCTATGACTCCGCCTAGCCGCTGGCGGCGATGTCGTCGAGTCGCCAGCTGCGGTCGAAGTACGGCTCGAGCGGTCCGTAGAGGCGGAAGTAGGCGAACCAGTGCTGATCGGGAAGCGTTTGTATCCAATTGGATTCACGGCCTTCCGGCGCGTTGGGTCCGAAGTACAAGTCGACCGATCCGTCGTCGTTGTCGACGACGTCCGCGTTGCGCGATCCGCGGTCGCCGCGCTGCTGGGGGTTGTCGACCAGGCAGCGGGTGTCGGCTGAATACACCGTGATCGACCAGAACAACTTGGCCGGCGGATCGGGCGGGATGTGCAAGGTGTACTCCCGGCCGCCGTCCAGCCAGTGGCCGTCACGGTCGGTGTAGCAGCTCAGGTATGCCTGTCCCACCCCGGGAGTTTGGCTCTTCATGGCGGAGGAGAAGCTGAAGGCTTCGTAGAACCAGGAGGCACGTTCGAGGAGCTGGTCGTAGTGCACCGCTCGCTGACTCGAGTCGTCAACGGCCAGAACCAGATCCCACCGGCGGTCGGGCCAGTAGGCAGAGCCTGGGAAGCGTTTGGCGAAGGTGTTGGCCTGGGCCATCAGTTCTGCGTCGGCCGCGGCTGCGGTGAGGATCCGGGTGAGCCGCTCGTCGGGGTCGAAGGCCTTGTCCTTCTCGATGCCGAGTGCGGCGAGCATCGCGAGGTAGAACCGGTCGCGTTCGTCGACGATCTCGCGTTGGTAGACGTCGTGCAACAGTTCCCAGTACTGCATTCCCCGGGGTTGGTCTCCCGACCATGGACGCCCACCGGGCGAGAGCAGTCGGGTAGGCGGCGGGTTCTGTCGGTCGGCAAGGGGGTAGATCCTCACGTTCTCGACGAGCGCCTGGGCTCGGTCGGCGTCCGTATCGAGGGCGCGAAAGCCGAACAGGATGTTCATTCCGGTCGCACGGTGTCGCGTGAATCCATCGGAGTCCTCGGGCTCCTCGGCACCGGGAGGAAGGACGAGATGTTTACCGCCCGCGCCCTTCTCGGGGCCCATCTCGCCCAGGGTGGCGATTTCCCGTTGCCAGAAGTCGGAAATTCCACCGGCCGTGGGACCGGCGGGAAGTTCGATCACCAGCGGCCCGGTCGCGCCCAGGTCGACGAAGCTGAGGATGTACGGCGTGGTGGCGTTGGCGGTGATGATGCCGAGTCGGTCGCGGTACGTGCGGTACACCACGAGGTCCGAAGCCGTCGCCCCGAATATCTCGACGGACACCTTCTGCCACTGCGCAGAGGCCACCAGGGGCAACGCCCAGAGGTACGCCTGACACGCCATCTGGTAGTCGAGCTCGTCGAAGATCGACGGGAGGTCTTCACGACTCGGCAGTTCCCGGTCGCGTCCGACGTGTTGCAACCGCCCAGGCAGTTCGTCCACCGACATCACCCCAATCGTGTCGCCGCCCGGTCGACTCTAATTGGCCGACGCCCACCGCCGCTGCCGATTCGCAGGCGGTCACCCGCACGATCGGCGGACGCCGGGACCCGACCTTCAACGCACCCGTTGACTCCCAGCGTGCGGCGCCGCGGATTGACTCACCCGCCGAACGTGTGGCGGGATGCCTGCGCCCACCCGGGGTTGCCGGTGGTCGCGTACCGAACCCAGGCCTGGTGCATCTCCGTCGCCAGTGATTGCGGCGGCGTCTGCGGGCCGAGCAGGCCGACCGGTCCGCCAAGCGTGGGTTCGGCCAGGCAGTCGAAGACGAACGGCAACTCGACGGTGTGAGCGGCACCCAGTCGACCGCCGAGAGCCCCTGAGCGCCAATCGAATCGGTACTCGTGCAGCGGGGACGCCGACCATGATCGGTGCCCGTCGACGAGACGTCGCGTGCCCGCGCCGAACAGGGCGTCGCCGAGCAGCGCGGACCGCATCTGACCCCACGACCACCGAGGTTGGCGGGTGCGCAGTTCGGCGACCACCACGTCGGGGTTCGCGTGACTTCGGCCCGCCAGTTCGCGCACGCCACTCTCGGAGGAGCCGTCGAGGTCACCCTGCGGCGCCAGGTAGAGGTTGCCCTCGTCGGCATTCACACCGATCAGGAGGGGGACCTGCGCCCCCTCTCCGGACGCGACGGAGTCGGCGGGCTGGTGCTCCAACACCACGCTGAAGGGGCTGAGCCCGACGAGCGGATCGAATCGCCGGGTCGTGCGCAGGTCGGTGCCGGCCAGCTGGGCTCCCAGCTCGACGAGTGCTTCGTCGGACAGCGCCTCGAGCGCGGCGGGGGTGGGCGCCGCGCCGAGGACGACGCCCGCCCGACGGGTGACCCGAGCTGCCTGTTCGGGATCGAATGCACCGGTTCCGTTGCCGCTCTGCATGATTGCCCTGTGAAACAGCGTTCCTGCGCCGGGTGTGGCGAGAAGCGCGCCGACGAGGGTGGCCCCCGCCGATTGCCCGAACAGGGTCACGTTGTCGGGGTCACCTCCGAAGGCGGCGATGTTGGTCTGCACCCACTGCAACGCGGCCTGCACGTCGAGCAGTCCGCGGTTGGGTGGCGCTCCGGGGACGTCCAGGAAGCCGACGACGCCGAGCCGGTAGGTGACCGTCACCAGCACCACACCGTCGCGGGCGAAGGCAGCCCCGTCGTACAGCGGTGACCGGGTGCCGCCAGAGACGAATCCGCCACCGTGCACGAAGACCATCACCGGCAGTCGGGTGGCGTCTCTCGGTGCCCACACGTTGACGCGGAGATAGTCGGTTTCGCCCGTCCGCAGGGTCCCGAAGTACGGGGCCATGTTCAACGCACCGAATCCGGTGCGAGCCTTCTGCGGTGCGGCCGGACCGGGACTGGTGGCGTCGCGCACCTCCGTCCAGCCCGGATGCGTTGTGGGCCCGGCGAATCGGGCGGCACCCGCCGGTGGGGCGGCGTACGGGATGCCGAGGAAGACCACCCCTGCGGCCGTGCTCGCTCCGCGCACGGGCCCGGATGTGGTGTCGACGACCGGTTCAGCCACGGGTCGCCTTCGCGAAGTCGGCCCACTGCGTGACCGCGAAGCCGTCGCCTCGATGGCGAACCTCGGCCGCTCCGTGACCACCGAAATGGGCCGGGAACACCAGGGTGTGGGTGTCGGCGGCGCGGCCGAGGACACGACGACGGGTGGTCCGGGCCTGGGCGGGGTCTTCGCAGAAGCAACTGTTGACGTCCGGTTCACCCAGCTGCAGCGGGGTGTGCAACAGGTCGCCCACGAAAACCGCCCGGTCCGTGCCGGATTGGAGGGTGAGCAGCGACGACCCAGGGGTGTGACCGGGGGCGAGCTCGAGTCGCAGGTTCTCGTCGACGTCGAGGTAGGTGTCCCACAAGTCGACCAGCCCGGCCTGGTGCACCGGCGCAACGCTGTCCTCGAAGACGACGTGGCTGGCGACGCCTAGTCGAGAGCTGTTGCCGTTGGCGGGATTCCAGAACTCGAAGTCGGCCCGGGGCATCAGGTACCTGGCGTTCGGGAAGGTCGGTACCCAGTGCCCGTCGTCGAGGGTCGTGTTCCACCCGACGTGGTCGTCGTGCAGATGGGTGTTGACCACGACGTCGACGTCGTCGGGGTGGACTCCTGCGCGCGCCAAGTTGCCAAGGAAGTCGGTGTCGAGGTGGTCCCACCTGGTGCCGGGACGGTGCTTCGAATTCCCGGCGCCGGTGTCGACGAGGATCGTCGCGCCCGCGCTGCGCAGGACCCACGTCTGAAGGGCGGCGACGACCATCCCCGAGCCGGGGTCGTAGAAGTCGGGAATCAGCCAATCGTCGCTGGATTTCCAGGATTCGGGGCGGCTGTCGGGGAAGAAGGTGACCGGCGTCAGCTCGACGGATCCGAAGTACTCCATGACCCGGGTGACCGAGACGTCACCCAACACGATGTCGTTCATGGGTTCCAGCGTCGGGCGCTTTCGACGGGGCAACCAGCCCCGGTCGTGCCTACCACTGAGAGGGTCAGGCAGACCGCGACACCTCGGCGCATAGTGGAGGGATGACCCACACCAGCCTCGGGGAGTTCCTTCGGGCCCGGCGGGCTCAGGTGGATCCACACGAGGTCGGACTCACCTGGGTGGGCGGGCGACGCCGGGTCGCCGGGTTGCGCCGCGAAGAACTGGCCCAGCTGGCCGGAGTGAGCGTGTCCTATTACACCCGTCTCGAGCAGGGCCAGTCGGTGAACGCCTCCGATGCGGTCCTGGATGCGATCGCCAGGGCGCTGGGCCTCGACGACCACGAACAGCAGCACCTGCGCACGCTGGCGCAGGCCCGGCCCGCGCGGCCGAGCCGACCCGTCACCGAACGGGTCGACCCGCTGACCCGCGACCTCCTCGATTCCCTGTCCGATCTGCCCGCCTTGGTGGTGGGTCTGCGGCTCGACGTCCTGGCGTGGAACCCGCTGGCACATGCCCTCCTGGCGGGTCACCTGGACCCCCACGCAGTGAACCGCCCCGCGGAGCGGCCCAATCTGGCGCGCATGCTGTTCCTCGACGGCCACACCCGCGACCTGTACGTCGACTGGCAGCGCAAGGCGCGCGCCGTCGTCGGCAACCTCCGCCTCGTCGCCGGCCGCCATCCCGACGACCCCGCCCTGGCGGCCCTGATCGGCGAATTGTCCATGAAGAGTCCACAATTCGTCACGTTGTGGCGTGACCATCGAGTCAAGCCCTGCGAGGCGGACTCCTACCACCTGCAGCACCCGGCGGTGGGTCCGCTGACCGTCACCCAACACAATCTCGTCGTCGCCCGTGCCACCGGCCAGTCGGTGTGCATCGTCACCACCGCTCCCAGGTCGCCCTCGGCGGACACCCTTGGCCTGCTCGCGGGCACGGTCGCCAGCCTTCAGACTTCTTCAACAGTTTGTAGAGACGACTTCAACAAAATGTTGTAACGTCGCCCGCATCACACCTTGGAGGTCATGATGCGTTCACCGCTGCCGGTCCGTACCCGGTTCTCCCTGCTGCTCGTCGGAGTCCTCGCCGTGGGCGTCACCGCCTGCGGCAACGGTGTCGGCGGCGACACCGCGGAATCGCCCGCCGCCAGCGACAAGCAGTCGGCGATCCCCGACAATGCCGACCTCATCGCGGCCATCACGCCGGACGAGGCCCTCGCCGCAGGACTGCCTCCCGCGGTCGCCCAGTCCAAGACCATCAACGTCGGCTCCAACGTCCAGTCGGCGCCCAACAACTTCTACGCCGAGGACGGCAAGACGCCCATCGGCTTCGAGGTGGATTTGGCCAAGGCCATCGCCAAGAAGATCGGTGTCCAGACTGCCTACCAGGACATGGCTTTCGGCTCGTTGATCACCAGCCTGCAGTCCGGGCGCATCGACATGACGATGGCCGGGATGAACGACACCAAGGAACGCCAGCAGCAGATCGACTTCGTCGACTACTTCTCCTCCGGCATCACCATCATGGTGCAGAAGGGCAACCCGGAGGGCATCACCGGCGCAGACGCGTTGTGCGGCAAGAACGTTGCCGTCGTTCAGGGCACCAGCCACCAGACCTTCGCGGCCGCCCAGAGCGACAAGTGCGTCAAGGAGGGCAAGCCCGCCGTGAACGTGACCGCCACCGACAGCGACACCCAGAAC
The DNA here is from genome assembly GCF_001426545.1 of Mycobacterium sp. Root135. Taxonomy (GTDB): domain Bacteria; phylum Actinomycetota; class Actinomycetes; order Mycobacteriales; family Mycobacteriaceae; genus Mycobacterium. Next base: position 40,215 of record NZ_LMEZ01000004.1, read on the forward strand.
CAGAACCAGCTCCGTACCGGCCGGGTCGCCGCGATCCTCAACGACCTCCCCAGCGCCGCGTACATCTCGCGCACCGCGGGTGACGGCAGCATTTTCGAGGTGGTCCCCGGTGAGCCGATCGACGGCGGTCCCTATGGCATCGGTTTCGCCAAGGACGATGTCGCCCTTCGTGACTCGGTGAACAAGGCGCTGGGCGAGCTGATCACCGATGGCACGTATCTCAAGATCCTGCAGAGCTGGGGTGTCGAGCAAGGCGCGCTGAAGGAATCCGCGATCAATGGCGCCTGAGGTCGCCGAGGCTCCCCGGGAGCCGCTGGAGATCGTCCGGCTCCGCCACTGGGGCCGATGGGTGAGCGCGGTCGTCATCCTGGCGCTGCTCGTCGCAGCATTCGTCGTCCTGTCGCAGGCTCGGATCAAGTGGGCGTCGGTGCCCGACTTCGTGATCTATCGCGTGATGCTCGTCGGGTTGTTGAACACCGTGCTGCTCGCGGTCATCGCGCAGACGGTCGCCATCGTGATCGGGATCGTCATCGCCCTGATGCGACGCAGCGCCAATCCCGTCGCGAAATGGTTTGCGACGGGATACATCTGGCTGTTCCGCGGTCTGCCCGTCCTGCTGCAAATCCTCATTTGGTACAACTTGGCGCTGGTCATTCCGACCATCTCCATTCCGTTGCCCTTCGGCGGATATCTGCTCAACGAGCCCACCAACGTCCTCGTCAGCGCGTTCACCGCCGCGCTACTCGGCTTGGCCCTCAACGAGAGCGCCTACATGGCCGAGATCGTGCGGGCCGGGTTGAACAGCGTCGACGGCGGACAGACCGAGGCCGCCAAGTCGATCGGCATGTCGCCGGGGCTGACGCTGCGACGGGTGGTGCTCCCCCAGGCCATGCGGGTCATCATCCCGCCGACGGGCAACGACTTCATCGACATGCTGAAGGGCACCTCGATCGCGTCGGTGATCGGCGTGACCGAGCTGCTGCACGCGTCGAACAACATCTCCTCGCACAACCTGCTGGTCATGGAAACACTGTTCGCCGCGGCCATCTGGTACATGGTGGTGGTGACGATCGCCGGCGTCGGGCAGCACTACCTGGAGCGCACCTTCGGTTCCGCCGAGCGTAGCGTCGCCGCGCAGGCCGCGAAGGCGCTGCGAGCCATCCCGTTGACGAGAGGCGCCCGTGTCTGAGCCACTGCTGCGTGCCGTCGGCGTCCGAAAGAGCTACGGCCACACCGAAGTTCTACGCGGCGTCGACATGGAGGTGCACCGCGGCCAGGTGGTGTGCCTGCTCGGTCCGTCGGGCGCGGGCAAGAGCACCTTCCTGCGCTGCCTCAACCACCTCGAGACCGTCGACGAGGGCGAGGTGTGGGTGGACGGCGAGCCGATCGGGTTCCGACTGCGCAACGGCAAGCTCCACGAGCTTCGGGAGCGTGACGTCGCCAAGCAGCGGCGCAACATCGGCATGGTGTTCCAGCGGTTCAACCTGTTCGGCCACCGCACCGCACTGGAGAACGTGATCGAGGGCCCGATCCGGGTGCTGGGCACCGCGCCCGACGTCGCCCGCAAGGAAGGCCTCGAACTGCTCGACCGGGTTGGCCTCGGTCAACGCGGCGACGCCTACCCGGCGCAGCTGTCCGGCGGTCAGCAGCAGCGCGTCGCGATCGCCCGGTCCCTGGCGATGAAGCCAAAGCTCATGCTGTTCGACGAGCCGACCTCCGCCTTGGATCCCGAGCTCGTCGGCGAGGTGCTGGCCGTGATGAACTCCCTGGCCGCCGAGGGGATGACGATGGTCGTCGTCACCCACGAAATCGCCTTTGCCGCAGAGGCGGCCGACGAAGTCGTCTTCATGGCCGACGGCGCGGTCGTCGAAACCGGCCCGCCCGAGCGCATCCTCAAATCCCCCGAACACGAACGCACACGCCAGTTCCTGGCGCGGGTGCTCGCATGACGCCGATCTCGCCGCGCTACCGCATGCAGTTCTCCGAGCCGGCGGGCTACCTCGACTTCGCGCGCTTCGGACCGCCGTCGCACGCCGTTCTGGACACCACCGCCCGGCTGTTGGAGAAGGCGACGCACGCCGGGCCGGCCACCGTCGACGAGTTGATGCGCGAGGAGACCCGCGCGAAGGCGGCGGCGGCGCGGTTGTGCCACAGCGACGTCGACCACGTCGTGCTGCAGCCGCACACCAGCCTCGGGCTGCTGCAGGCCGCGTTCAACGCGGCGGGGGGCACCGTGCTGGTGTCGGCCGCCGAGTTCCCGGCCAACACGTACCCGTGGGCCAGGGCCGAACAGGCGGGCCGGCTGACGGTCCGGCGGCTGCCCGGCGGTTACGTCACCGCCGACCGGATCGCCGAGGCCCTCACCGACGAGATCACCATCGTCTCGGTCAGCGCCGTCGACTACCGCACCGGCTACCGGGCCGACCTCGCCGCGCTCCGCGAGGTCGTCGGTGACCGCATTCTGGTCGTCGACGGCATCCAGGGTTTCGGCGTGATCGAGGCGCCGTGGGAAGTGGCCGACATCTTGGTGGTCGGCGGCCAGAAGTGGTTGCGGGCCGGGTGGGGAACGGGATTCGCCGTGCTCTCGGACCGCGCGCTCGAGCGGATGGACCCGGTGCTGTCGGGCTGGACGGGTGCGCGCGATCCCGGTCTGTTCGACGACGAGATCCACCCCGCCGAGACCACCGCGGCGGCTTGGTCGATCTCCAATCTGAGCCCGGTGACCTCCGGTGCCTTCGCGGCGGCGCTGGAGCTGGTCGAGGAGACCGGCGTCGACGTCATCGCCGCGCACGTCGCCGCCCGGGTGGCGGAGCTCGAAGAGGTGCTCCTGTCTCGGGGCGCGCAGATCGTCTCCGCCCGTGAGCGGCGCGCGGGCATTCTGGCGTTCACCATGCCGGAGCATCCCCCCGAGCAAATTGGCGCCGCGTTGACCGCGGCGGGTATCGCGACAACCGTTCGGCCCGAACACATTCGACTCTCGCCCCACGTCACCACCACGGCGGAGACCGTCGAACGCCTTGGCGCTGCGCTGCTCACGCTGACCCAGCCGAGGCGGCCGGATCCCACGCCGGCTCCCGTCACCGCCAGTGGTGCCACCCACGACCTGCTCGCGTCACTGGTGCCGGCGGTCCACGGCCTTGCGGCGATGCTGGGTCCCGGCAACGAGGTGCTGTTGCACGACCTGTCCCGGTTGCCGGATTCGATTGCCGCGATCGCCGGCGATCTGACGCACCGCACGGTCGGTGGTCCGATGACCGACCTGCTGCTGGGATTGATCCGTCGAGGGACCACCCAGGACCTCATCAATTACCGGACCAACAGTCCCGACGGTCGTCCGATCCGATCGTCCACCCTGTTTCTGCGGGACGCCGACGGACTCGCGATCGGTTGCCTGTGCGTGAACAGTGTTGAGCCCGAGGCGGTCTCGGTCGAGGTGCCGCAGCGTGAGGAGTCCTTCCCGCCCGACGTCGACAGCCTGCAGCGGTTCTTGGTGGACCGCGCCATCGCGAAGGTCGGCGTCCAAACCCCCGAGATGAAGAAGCACCACAAGGCCGCGGTCGTCCGCGAGCTCGACGAAGCCGGCTTCTTCCTGATCCGGGATTCGGTCGACCACGTCGCGGGTCAGCTGGACGTCACCCGCTACACGATCTACAACTACCTCAACGAGGTCCGGGGCTGACCACGCTCAGAAGAACGGGTCGGTGGTGGCGACCGGTCCACGGTCCGCCAGCTTCTGGACCACCCAGTGGTTGAGTGAGACGCCCTGCTCGGCCGATTCGACCATCAGCCGCGCGTGCAGCATCGACGAGGTGCGGACGATGAAGTTGCCGCTGTAGTGCCGGTCGGTGAGCGACGGCGGCGGATCCGCGTCGTCCCTCTCGCACTCCTCGAGGATGACGGTGACTCTCTCCGTGATCCTTGCCATTGCCTCGAGTGCGGTCGGGGCGTGCGTTTCCTCGAGCGGAAACTCGAGGCAGACGCCGACGTAGTCGCCCGACTCCATCGACCAGTGTGCCCGGTAGGTGTAATTCTTCATGGCACTGATCGTGGCGGGGAGGTCCGACACGACCGGCGACGTCACCGCGACCGTCCCGCTACTCGGCGTAGAACAGCAGCAGGGCGTCGGCAGGGTCGATGGCGCTGCCAATGTTGGCCGCGGCCAGAATGAATACACAGATCCCGACGATCGCGAACACCGCACTCGTCAGGCCCATCGTGCGGCGTGCGGTCGTCATGAACGACCGCCCGGCGACGACGCTGACCACCAAAGTGACACACGCCAGCACGACGGCCGACACCGCCAAGACGGCATGGTAGGTGCCGAAATCACTGATCAGGTGCGCAAGTGCGGGGCGAGGAGTACCGCGAGCTTGCAGTTGTTGCACTACTTGAGCTTTCACCAGTCCAACGGCGGGATCGTCGGCCGCCGACGGCAGCAGCGTGAGCACCGACGACAACGGAGCGACCGCTCCCTGCACGTTGGCCATCAGCAACAGTGCAGCCCCGAAAGCGCCCACGGTGGCTGTTGCTGCCGCTACGCCAGCCGAGCGTCGCCGCCACAGCCGAGTCGCCAACGCCGCCAGCACGATCGACAACAGAGCCGCCAAGGCGGCCTTCGCGACGTGATATCGGAGCCAGTACCGCACGAGGTCGTTCATCCCCGCCGGAAGCGCCTGTCCACCCGAGCGCCAGAACGCGACGAAGTCGTCGGCGACCGAACTCGACAAATCGGCACTGCCGAAGAAGCCACCGCCGTGGCCGCCGCCTGCCAACCCGACGGGCGCGACCACGAAGGCCACTGCGAGCAGCACCGCGACACCGGCGAGCACCCGCGACCCGCAAGCCCGACTTCGAACCCCGTCACGCTCACTCACCATGGCTGCCCCACCCCCGAACCGAGTGAATGGTAAATCGCCCGCGATGGCATGGCTGCACGTGGTCACCCGCGACGAACTACGTCGTCGTCGACTGCTCTTTCCCGGGGGTCGGGCATCACCCGGTCTGGAACTCGGTATCACCGGCGATATCACTCGGGCAGTGATATCGCCGGTGATAGAGACTTCGAGAGTGGGTCCCCGCCCGGACCGGCGCCGTGAGTCGTCGGCGAAGGTGGCCGCACCGCGATGCGCGCGTCAGCTTCCGGCGCCAGCGAGTGCGAAGCGATGGCGCTGCGTCTCCAGGTGCAGATGTTCGAACCGGGCAACAGCGGCAGTCGTCACGACGCCCGCCCGTACGCACCGCCGTCGATGTCGTCGACCAGAGTGGGTCCAGTGGGGGTCCAACCCAGGAGTCGTTGCGTCGCAGCACTACTGCCGGCCATGTCATAGCCGAAGAATCCGCCGATCCAGCCAAAGTGCTCCTGGACACTGTCGGCAGGGATGGCCGCGACGGGCACGTCGAACGCGCGACCGATCGCTTCGGCGATCACCCGGGTGGGGATTCCCTCTTCGCCGACGGCGTGCAGCCGTGAGCCGGCGGGTGCCTTCTCCAGGCCGAGCACCACCATGCGCGCGGCGTCGGCGACGTGCACTGCGGCCCAGCGGTTGTGGCCCTCGCCCGGGTATCCGGACACGCCTCGGTCGCGGGCGACCTGGCACAGGGTGGCGATGAAACCGTGGTCGCCGGTGCCATGCGTGGTGGGCGAGAAGCGCAGCGCCACCGATCGCACTCCGCGGTCGGCGAAGTCGAGCAGAAGGTTCTCGCTCCCCCCGCGCGGCGCCTCGGGTCCGCGGAACGGGGACGCGTCGTCCTCGGTCGCCGCCCGCCCGTCGGTCAGACCGGCGAGCCCCGACGCCAGGAGGAACGGCTTGCCGGTGTCGACGAGTGCGTCTCCGATGGTCTGTGTGGTGGCGCGCTCGGCAGCGTTGGTTCCCGCCATGTCCGACCAGTCGTGCTTGTTGGCGAGGTGGATGACGGCGTCGGCCTCCTGCGCCCCGGCTCGAATGGCGTCCGGATCGTCGAGGTCGCCGCGGCGAACGCCGGCCCCCTTGGCCTCGAGAGCGGCGGCGGACGCGTCGGAGCGGGCCAGTCCGCTGACGGCGTGGCCAGTTGCCAGCAGTTCGTCGACGACGGCACTACCGATCCAACCCGAAGCTCCGGTGATGAAGACGTGCACGATGAACTCTCCTCAGTTGATGTCAGTTGCTGACATAGTCGACCGTACACGCGAAGTCAGTTCCTGTCATCACTACACTGCTCCCATGGTCAGGTGGGAGCCGGGAACTCGCGAGCGGCTCCAGGACGCCGCCCTCCAGCTGTTCGCCGCCCGCGGCTACGAGCAGACGACGGCCACCGAGATCGCCCAGGCCGTCGGTCTCACGGAGCGCACGTTCTTCCGCCACTTCGCCGACAAGCGTGAGGTGCTCTTCCACGGCCAGCAGGCCCTGACCGACGCCTTCCTGGCCGGACTGGACGACGCGTCCCCCGATGCGTCGCCAATCGACTTGGCGGTCAGCGCATTACGGTCGTCCTCGGGGTTTTTCGACGACGAGCGCCGGCCGCACTCTCGTCTGCGCCAGTCCGTCATCGACGCCAATCCCGCGCTCCAGGAACGGGAGGCACTCAAGCTCGTCGGGCTCGGCCAGGCCCTCGGCGGTGCCCTACGGGACCGCGGCGTCGCAGACATGACGGCCGAGGTGGCGGCCCAGATCGCCGTCATGGCCTTCGGCATCGCGTTTGCGCACTGGATCGCCGAGGGCGAACAGCGCTCGTTCGAGGCCATCGTCATGGACGTCGTTCGCGAAGTGGGCGCCGTGACCGCTCGACTCGACCACTGACGCGCCCCAACGCGCGGTTGCTCAACTCTTGGGGAGACCTGGCAACTCCGCCTCCAGACGTTGACGGAGTTCGTCGAGGGTGTCGCGGGCGCGGTCGAGGTGCTCGGGTTCCAGACCTGCGCTCGTCCGCTCGGCGAGCTGATCGAACAACGCCCGCATCCGATGCAGTGCCGTGAGTCCCGCGGGCGTGATCTCGAGCATCTTGGCCCGTCTGTGCGCCGGATTGGGACGGTAGAGACCCAGTCCGTCCTCGACGAGGAGGTCGGCGATGCGCTGCACGCTTTGGCGGCTGTGCCCGAGGCGTTCGGCGATGCCCGAGACAGGAGCCGGCTGGGCGTCGACCGCGGCGAGAACCTGCCAGCGCGCCAGGCTTTGACCGCTCGGCCGTGCGAGCCCGTTGCCGATGGCCTCGATGACGGTCGCCAGCTTGCCGATTTCGTCGATGAGTTCGGCGAAGGCCACGCACGCCGGGTCGCCAGACTTGACAGCATGCTGTCGTGTGGCGCTATAGTCCGTCATGACAACATGCTGTCATGCGTGACGCCGGCAGTGAAGCGCCGCGCCCGCGAATCCACCCACCGAACGTGAACAGGACGTGCTCGTGGACATCGGCATCGGACTTCCCAACCAGGTTCGCAACGTCGACGCGTCCGTCATTCCCCGCTGGGCCGCGGACGCCGAGCGTGCAGGGTTCTCGACGCTCGCCACCCTCGGGCGGTTCGCGTACCCCGGGGTCATGGACACCGTCGCGCTTGCCGCCGCCGCGGGAGCGACGACGACGATCAAACTACTGACTGCAGTTCTGCTCGCCCCGACGTGGCCCGCCGCGTTGCTGGCCAAGGAGATCGCCGGGATCGACGGCGTTTCTGGCGGCCGACTCACCTTGGGCGTCGGCGTGGGCTCCCGCGACGAAGAGTTCGTCGCGCCAGGACTGGGGCTCGCCGGACGCGGCCGACGATTGGAATCAGACCTCGACACCTATCGCGAGTCGTGGAGCGCAGCGGGATCGAATCCCGTTGTGCCCGTTGGCACCCGACAAGTTCCCGTGCTGATCGGCGGATACTCCGCAAGGACCATGCCCCGCATGGTGCGTTGGGGCGACGGTTACATCGGCGGTGCGCTTCCGCTGAGCATGACGGCACCCGCCTTTGCGGAGGCGAAGCGCGCCTGGCGCGAAGCGGACCGCCCCGGCAAGCCCAAACTGGTTGTGCTGGCCTACTTCTCCCTGGCCGACACCGAGGTCGGCTTGGCGAACGTGAGGCACTTCTACCAGGTGGCGCCCGACCACATCGCCAGCAGTGTCGTCGTCTGCACGTCGCGCTCCACGGTCAGAGAGCTGATCGACCAATACACACAGCTCGACGTCGACGAGATCGTCTTCATCCCCGGCACCGACAACCTCGACGAGATCTCGCGCCTGGCCGACGCCGTCGGCAGCGTTTCCCTCAGGGCCAGAACGGTGGGCACCCCGTACCGCTGATCATCAGGTCTCCAGCGGCGGTGTGCTCGAGTAGTCGCGCGGGGGCATCCCGATCGCCGATGCACAGCACGACCGCCCGACCGGCCTTGACCTCCGCCGGTGCGTCGTGCACGGTGCCCTGCCAGTGGTAGTGGCCGTCGAACGCGTTCAGGTGTCCGGTGAGGCGAATGCGGACCGGATGGCGTTGGTCGTCGACCACCAGACTCGCCGGGCCGGCGTAGACGCCGTCGTCGTGTGCAGTCACAGGAACTTGTACTTCGTCCACCTGCGCCGCGCGAGGGGACCCATGAGGCCGACCTCGTCGAGGAAGGCGGCCAACGGCGCGAACCCGGCGCGCAGGGCTGCGTGGAAGTGCGGGTTGGCGCGGGCTTGACGCTGCGCCTCCCGGCCGTCGAGGCCGATGCGGTCGTACAGGGCACGGCGGGTGAAGTGCCCGAAGTAGAGCGACGCCCCCAAACCGTGCAGGTTGGCGACGGCCCAGCGGGTCGGTGCGGACAGCTCGCCGACGTCTCGGCGGATGCCGTCGCGGGCGAACTGGATGTGGCGGGCTTCCTCGGTGACGTGGATGCGCATCACGCGCTGAACCAGCGGCTGCAAATCGTCTCCGCCGTCGAGGATTTGGCGTTGCAGTGCGTCGAAGATCTCCTCGCCGACGAGCGCGCCGACCCACAGCATCGGGCCTCGGAAGATCATCGCCATCGTGTTGACCCTGCGGGCGCCACGCTTGCCTGGCCAGAAGGGCTCGACGCCCACGCGCTCGATGGCCTTGCCGAACATCAGCATGTGGCGGGCTTCGTCGCCGAGTTCGGTCAACTCGTAGAACGTGCCGTGCGACGTCGGCGAGGAGTGCATCATCGCCCGCAACAGAGACTGGTTGAGCATGTTCTCGAACCAGATTCCCATGGAGATGTAGTTGGCGAATTCCTGCCGCGACAAGTCCACGCGTTGGCCGTCGTCCATCCCGTCCCACATGGGCGTGCCGTAGAGGCTCACCATCTCCGGCGGTAGGAAGTACCGGTCCTCGGCAAGCGGCGCGTCCCAGTCGATGTCGACGATCGGCTCGTAGGACTTCTTCGCCGAACCCTTGAGCAGACGCAGGGCGAATTCGTCGCGGCCGATCTGGGTGGTCGTTGGTGGTGCGGTCATGGGACCAGCATGACGACTTCTGCGGCCAGTTTCTCGCCTCGAGCGGGCCAACATTCCGGTCGAGACTGTCCGCTCCGGACAATGCGGTCCTATCATCACGGCCATGTCGAACGTTGCGCCTTCGCCGACGAGCATGCCGAAGTTGCCAGCACGGACGTTGGAGGCGATGAGGGCTGGACTGCCCGCGCTGACGGACCGCATGGTCGGAGCGGTGATCGACGAAGTTCCGGCCTTCGCGCTGGCCGCGGACGAGTCGTGGCGACCGGTGATCTACGCGTCGGCGGATCAGTTGTTGACCGCGTTGATCGAGCAGCTGCGCGGGGCGGCGGATCCCGCGTCGTTGACGGCAGCGTCGGTACAGGACGTGTCGATGCAGGAAGTGTTGAACACCGCCTACCACTTTGGCCGACGTGAGGCCCGCCAGGGGCGACCCACCGAAGTGCAGCTCGCGGCCTACCGCGTCGGAGTCCGGGAGATCTGGCGCGATTGGTCCGCCTTGGCCGTCCGCGACGGCGTCGGCAGCGACGAGGTCAGCGTGTTCGCCGAGACGTCGTTTGCCTACCTGGACCGGATCTCGGCGGCGGGGGTGGCGGGTCACGCCGACGAACTGTCGCGACTGGGGTTGGCGCGCGAGCGACACCGGGAGCGCTTGGTGCGTGCCCTTCTGCGCGACGCGTCCGCCGACGACCTGCGCTTGGCCGCCGACGAGGCGTCGTGGCCCCCTCCTGCGACGCTGACCGCGGTCGCCGTTCACCGTCGTCACCACGAAAGCCGCGGAGTTCTCACGGCCGACCCGCAGACCTTGGAGGTACCCGACGACGCCGTCGAGCTACCGCGTGGGATGCGAATCCTGTTGGTGTCCAACGTCGGAGGGAAGGCCCGGGGCCCGTTCCTCGAGTCGATCGCCGACTCGGGCGCGGTGGTGGGACCCGCCCGTGCGTGGATGCGGGTGAAGTCCTCGGTGTACCGCGTCCTGCACGCAACCGAGTTCGCGCCGACGGACCCGGCCGGGGTGCTCGACACCGACGAACTCCTGATGGAGCTGGTGCTCGGGGCCGACGGCGAGGCGTTGACCGATCTCCGGGCGCGCGCGCTCGCACCGCTGAATGGCCTTGGCGACTCCGCTCGCGAGCGGCTCGCCGACACCCTGCGCTCGTGGCTGGTGCATCACGGTCGCCGAGAGGAGATCGCCGCCGACCTCTACGTGTCGCCCTCCACGGTGCGCTACCGGCTTCGCCAACTCCGCGATGCCTACGGTGAACGGCTGCAGGATCCGCGGTCCATCGCCGAATTGACCGTCGCTCTGGTCGGTACGCGCATCCGCGTCCGACCACAGTCCTGAACGGACGGTTCTCTTAGGACTGAAACAGTCCTATGGGGCTGCGAGAGTAAACGGCATGAACCTCACAGCCCAGCTCTCCGAGCAACTCGACTGGCACTGGGAACACCAGCTCCGCCCCCGGTTCGACGGACTCACCGACGAGGAGTACTTCTGGCAGCCGGTGCCCGACTGCTGGACCGTGCACCCGGACGGCACCGTCGACTTCGCCTACCCGCCGCCGCAACCCGAGCCCGTCACCACCATCGCGTGGCGGCTGGCTCACGTCATCGTCGGCGTCCTCGCGGTTCGGGCTCACTCCCACTTCGGCGGGCCGCCCGCGGACTACGAGACGTGGAGCTACGCGACCACCGCGGCGGACGCACTGAGCCAACTCGACGCCGCGTACGCCAACTGGATCGCCGGTGTGCGCACCGTGACGACCGCCGAGCTCGAGTCGCCGATCGGCCCCGCCGAAGGCCCATGGGCCGACCGTCCGATGCTCGACCTGATCCTGCACATCAACCGCGAAGTCATCCACCACGGCGCCGAGATTGCGCTACTCCGAGACCTGTACGCCCACACCACCACGAAGGAGAACTGACCATGCCCGCCATGCCCGGTCCCGTTGCCGACGAACGTCAAGCGTTGCGCGATTACCTGTTTCAGCAGCAGTACGCGTTTCATGCGATGGCGTTCGGCTTGACCGACGACCAGGCGCGGTCGACGCCGTCGGTCAGCGCCCTGTCGGTCGGCGCGCTCGTCAAGCACGCCACCGGCTGTCAGCGCAGTTGGATGGCGCGTGTCACCGCTGCACCCGAACCGCCACCGGCCGACGAGCGCCCGATGGAGGAGCGCCAGGCGGAGTACGCCGACGAATTCACGATGCGGCCGGACGAAACGCTGGCGTCGCTGCTCGAGGCGTTCACGACGCAGAGCGCAGAGACGTTGCGCATCGTCGAGACGGCCGACTTGGACGCCGCGGTGCCCGTACCGCGCGATGCGCCGTGGTTTCCCAAGGACGTCGACGCGTGGTCGGTGCGGTGGGTCGTGTTCCACATGATCGAGGAGTTGGCCCGGCACGCCGGTCAGGGCGACGTCATCAGGGAGAGCATCGACGGAGCGACGATGTATGAGCTGTTGGCAGGCCTCGAAGGGTGGCCGGAGACCGACTGGCTCAAGCCGTTCACACCGGCAAACTCGAACGATCTCGATTGATTTGCGGCCTGGGCGGGTAACAGCCCCTCAGGTCCTCATTGGGGAGAAGTCATCTACACAGAATCGAGACCACACATGATCTCCGATCGCAGATCCGTTCGTTTCCGAGTCGCGACAGGCATCGCCGCGGCATTCGCGGTGGGCACGCTCACCGTGGCCTGCGGTGACAGCGGCAGCGGTTCCGATTCGAGCAGCACCTCCGAATCCACCAGCACCAGCACGGAGACGACGACCACCACGACCATGACCACGGCTCCGTCGGAGTCCACGATGGCGCCGGCGCCGTCGGGCACGGAGTCGGGCGCTCCTGGCGCGGGTGCGGGTGAAGGTGGCGCGTCGGCCAGCGTTCCCGGCGCAGACACCGGCGCAGGTGCGGGCCCCGGTGGCGCGTCGGCAACCGTTCCCGGCGGCGGCGCGGGTGCCGGCCCGGGCGGGGCGACGGCGGCCGTCCCAGGCGCCAGTGCGGGTGCCGGCCCCAACGGCACGCAGGCCTGCGCCGGCGGCGTGTGCACCCCGCCGATCCCCGGCACCGGATAAGCGCTAGTCAGCACCCAGCGGGACTCGACGTCGTCTGCGGCGTCGAGTCCCGTTGTGCGTTCCCGGTAGAAATGAACGATGCGCGCACGGAGAGGACGAGCGATCTGCGGAGATCCCTCCGCTCCCGTCGAGCTGTACTACGAGGACATCGGCCCTCGCACCGCACCGGCTGTCCTGCTGATCATGGGCGTCGGCGCGCAGTTGCCGATGTGGCCGGACGGTTTCTGCAAGCTGCTGGTCAAACGGGGATACCGCGTCATCAGATTCGATCACCGCGACGTCGGGCTGTCGACGAAGATGAGCGGTCAGCGTGCCGAGGGTTCGGTGGTGCCGCGGATCGGGCGCTATCTGCTGGGCCGGCCCAGCCCGGTGCCGTACACGTTGGTGGACATGGCGCAGGACGCCGAGGGCCTGTTGGATCACCTCGGGGTCGACGCCGCCCACGTAGTCGGTGCGTCGATGGGCGGCATGATCGCGCAGATCCTGGCCGGCATGCACCCCGAGCGGGTCAGATCACTCGCGCTGCTGATGACCAGTTCCGGCAAGCCGTTGTCGGCGCTGCCGTCGTGGCGGGTGATGAGGCTGGCGCTCAACGCGCCGGGCAAGGACGCGCCACGGGCCGCGAAGGTCGCCGTGGAGATGCGCAACATCGCGGTGATCAACGGCCCCAACTTCTTGCCGACCGACGACCAGCTGCGGCATCGCGTCGAGACTTTGACCGCGCGCAGCGACTACAAGCAGGGCGGCCTTCGGCAGTTCGACGCCATCCTCGGCACCGGAAGCTTGCTGCGCTTCACCCGCCGCATCACCGCCCCGACCGTCGTGGTGCACGGGTCGCACGATCCGATGATGCGAATTCGCAACGGCCGCAACCTCGCTCGCGCCATCAAGGGCGCGCGGTTCATCGTCGTCGACGGCATGGGCCACGATCTGCCGGCGCCCGTGTGGCGGCCCGTGGTCGACGCGGTGGTCGAGAACGCCGCTAGCTCTTCCCGTAGCGCGCAGCCTTGACGACGGGCACCGCCTTCGCAGGCATGTCCTCGCCGGGGGTGGTGATGGTCGTCGTCGCGCCGACGTTCATCGCCGGCGTTCCCGAGGATGCGCTCGCGTCGGGGGCGCCGCTGGTCATCACGCCGATGAGGCCCATCGCCACGACGGCGAGCCCGCCCGCCGCTGCGGCAGCGGCCTTGACGCGCATTCCGTGTACCTGCTTCAGCGCCATGTGAATTCAATCCCCTTGTCGTTCTTCGCCGTCCAACCTCGCCGGTTGGTTGCACTCCGTTGAGTGGTTGCTGGGAGTCTGTAGCGCCCACCAGGCTTGCGACAGAGTTCTCAAGGAACCCCGGCGCAAGTCGGCAGGCTATTGCCAGCGAATCTGGGAATAAACGCGACAGGTCCGGTGTCGCACGAACACAGGTCGAAAACGTTGCCAAACATGCAATCGTCCGTCGACTTCTTCCCTAATGACACGCCTTGACCTCGTCCTTCGGCTTGATTAGGGCGACCCGTCCTGACATCATGATCTTCACCAGTCGGGGGGCGGCAAATTCAATGGGTAGGCACAGTCAGGCTGACGACGCGGTCGATCCGCCTGTGACCGTTCACAGCGATCAGATGAGTCGTCTCGCCGAGGCACAGGCAGCGCTGGAACGCGCCAGGCGGCAACCTGAGAAGCAATCGCGGTGGCGACGGAAAAGCACCGCCTCGGAGCTCGAGGTCGCCGCGTACGCCGTGCAGGTTGCAGCCGAGGCCGCTCACGGTGCCGGCGCCACCTGGACCGAGATAGGCGACGTCCTGGGGATCAACCGGGCGACGCCGCCACCCCCGACGCCGCACCGCGGGCGACTGGTGGTGTTGCATCCCGAGGCGGAGCCCGAGGATTCCGAGGCGCAGCAAGCCTGAGGCGGCTGTGACGCGTACCACACGAAATTTCCGCGCACTCGGCACCTTTGAGACACTGCAGGTATGACAACCACCAAGCACCGCGAGGTAGCCCGGCTGGATCGGGTGCCGTTACCAGTCGAGGCCGCCCGCGTCGGAGTGACGGGATGGCAGATTGCCCGCACCGGAGCGCGGGTCGTCAAGAACCTCGCCGCCCGCGGCTCCCTCCAGCAGAAGATCGTCAAGCAGATCCCGCAGACGTTCGCCGACCTCGGCCCCACCTACGTGAAGTTCGGCCAGATCATCGCCTCGAGCCCCGGCGCGTTCGGCGAGGGCATGAGCCGCGAGTTCCGCACCCTCCTCGACCGGGTGCCGCCGGCCAACACCGAGCAGGTCCACAAGCTGTTCAAGGAAGAGCTCGGCGACGACCCCGCCAATCTGTTCAAGAGCTTCGACGAACTGCCGTTCGCCTCGGCGTCCATCGCCCAGGTGCACTACGCGACGCTGCACTCCGGTGAGGAGGTCGTGGTCAAGATTCAGCGGCCCGGCATCCGCAGGCGCGTGGCAGCCGATCTCCAAATCCTCAAGCGCGGCGCGCAATTGGTCGAGATGGCCAAGCTGGGTCGACGGCTCTCGGCGCAAGACGTCGTGGCCGACTTCGCCGACAACCTCGCCGAGGAACTCGACTTCCGGCTCGAAGCGCAGTCCATGGACGCCTGGGTGGCGCACATGCACGCCTCCCCACTGGGCAAGAACATCCGTGTGCCGCAGGTCTATTGGGATCTCACGAGCGAGCGCGTGCTGACGATGGAGCGCATCCAGGGCGTCCGCATCGACGACGTCGCGGCCATCCGCAAGGCCGGGTTCGACGGCACCGATCTGGTGAAGGCGTTGCTGTTCAGCGTGTTCGAGGGCGGGCTTCGGCACGGCTTGTTCCACGGCGACCTGCACGCGGGCAACCTCTACGTCGACCCCGACGGCAAGATCGTGTTCTTCGACTTCGGCATCATGGGCCGCATCGATCCCCGCACCCGTTGGCTGTTGCGGGAGTTGGTGTACGCGCTGCTGGTCAAGAAGGACCATGCCGCGGCGGGCAAGATCGTCGTCCTGATGGGCGCCGTCGGCAACGTGACGCCGGGGGACGCAGCCGCGAAAGACCTTGAGGCATTTGCCACTCCGCTCACCATGACCTCACTCGGCGATCTGTCCTACGCCGAGATCGGCAAGCAGCTCTCGACGTTGGCCGAGGCCTATGACGTGAAGCTGCCGCGCGAGCTCGTTCTGATCGGCAAGCAGTTCCTCTACGTCGAGCGGTACATGAAGCTGCTGGCACCGAAGTGGCAGATGATGACCGACCCGCAGCTGACGGGGTACTTCGCCAACTTCATGGTCGAGGTGTCCCGCGAGCACACCGATGAGCGCTTGCGCGAAGAGAGTCAGACCTCCGACGAGTTGGACGCTTAGTGGACATCCGCGCCGGCACCGCCAAGTCGGGTGAGCTCGACATCGCCTACGAGGACATGGGCGACGTGAACGACCCCGCCGTCCTGCTCATCATGGGCTTGGGTGCGCAATTGGTGTTCTGGCGCAAGGGTTTCTGCGAGTTGCTGGTCAACCAGGGGCTGCGCGTCATCCGCTACGACAACCGCGACGTCGGCCTGTCCAGCAAGGTGGAGGGCGGCCACACTGGGGCGAAGCTGCTGCCCAGGATGGCGCGGTCTCAGCTCGGCCTGCGCAATCCGGCGGTCTACACGTTGGAGCACATGGCCGACGACGCCGCGGCGCTGCTGGACCACCTGCAGATCGAGAAGGCGCACGTCGTCGGCGCGTCGATGGGCGGGATGATCGCGCAGATCTTTGCCGCGCGGTATCAACAGCGCACCAAGACGCTGGCCGTCATCTTCTCGAGCAACAACCAGGCGATGCTCCCCCCGCCCGGACCCAAGCAACTCCGCGCGGTGACGACGCGCCCCAAGGACACCTCCCGCGACGGCGTGATCGCCAACTCCGTGCGGGTCGGCAAGATCATCGGCAGCCCGGGCTACCCCGTGCCCGAGGATCGGGCCACGGCCGACGCCGTGGAGAGCTACGACCGCTCCTACTACCCGGCCGGGGTGGCACGGCAGTTCAGCGCCATCCTCGGCAGCGGCAGCCTGCTGCACTACGACAAGCAGATCACCGCGCCGACGGTGGTGATCCACGGTCGGGCCGACAAGCTGATGCGCCCGGCGGGTGGGCGCGCGATCGCCAAGGCGATTCGCCGGTCCCGATTCGTACTGTTCGACGGAATGGCCCACGATCTGCCAGAACCGCTGTGGGACGACATCGTCGGCGAGCTGAAGACCACGTTTGCTGAAGTTCCCTGATTCGGGGCGGACGACGCGATCGCCCGGCACCCGCTCGATTCGGCTGCCCACGGGAGGGCGGCGTAGAGTGCCGTGTTGAGCGCATCGGCCGGCTCGGTACGTCATCGGCGACATCCCCGAGCCACTGATCAGCCAAGAGAGGCATTTTTCACCATGTCGACTACCCGCAAGAAGGGTGGCCTCAAGCCGCACTTCGAGGACGTCCAGGCCCATTACGACCTGTCGGACGAATTCTTCAGTCTCTTCCTCGACCCCACTCAGACCTACAGCTGTGCCTACTTCGAGCGCGACGACATGTCGCTGGAGGAAGCTCAGCTCGCCAAGGTCGACCTGGCGCTGGGCAAGTTGGGCCTCGAGCCGGGCATGACCCTGCTCGACGTCGGTTGCGGCTGGGGTTCGACGATGCTTCGGGCCTTGGAGAAGTACGACGTCAACGTCGTCGGCCTCACCCTCAGCGAGAACCAGAAGGCCCACGTCGAGAACGTCTTCGCCAAGCACGAGAGCCCGCGGACCAAGCGCGTGCTGCTGCAGGGCTGGGAGCAGTTCGACGAGCCCGTCGACCGCATCGTGTCGATCGGCGCCTTCGAGCACTTCGGCAAGGACCGCTGGGACGACTTCTTCACGATGGCGCACAAGGCGCTCCCCGACGATGGCGTGATGCTGCTGCACACCATCACCGCGCTCACGCTGCCGCAGATGACCGCCGCCGGACTGCCGCTGACGATCGGCATCGCGAAGTTCGTGAAGTTCATCCTCACCGAGATCTTCCCGGGCGGCTACCTGCCCACCACCGAGATGGCTCAGGAGTTCGCCACCCGTGGCGGCTTCAACCTGACCAGGACGCAGTCCCTGCAGAAGCACTACGCCAGGACGCTGGACACCTGGTCGGCGGCGCTGGAAGCACACAAGGACGAGGCCATCGCCATCCAGTCCGAAGAGGTGTACGACCGGTACATGCACTACCTCACCGGCTGCGCCAAGGGCTTCCACGAGGGCTACATCGACGTCTGTCAGTTCACGCTCGAAAAGTAACTCCCCCAATCGCGGAAGTTCGACTCCCCTCGACCACCTGGTTTCGCGTCCCATCACCCGGAAGGCGGATCCATCTCATGGCCGACCTCGTTCCCCACTTCGACGACGTGCAGTCGCACTATGACCTGTCCGACGACTTCTACCGGTTGTTCCTCGACGACACGCATACCTACAGCTGTGCCTACTTCGAGCGCGACGACATGACGCTCGAAGAGGCGCAGCTCGCGAAGATCGACTTGTCGTTGGGCAAGCTCGGCCTCCAACCGGGGATGACGTTGCTCGACATCGGCTGCGGCTGGGGCGCGACGATGATGCGCGCCATCGAGAAGTACGACGTCAACGTCGTCGGCCTCACGTTGAGCGAGAACCAACACGCTCACGTCGAGAAGCTGTTCGCCGACTCGTCGAGCCCGCGGTCCAAGCGGGTGCTGCTCAACGGCTGGGAGCAGTTCGACGAGCCCGTCGACCGGATCGTGTCCGTCGGGGCCTTCGAGCACTTCGGCTTCGACCGCTACGGCGAGTTCTTCAAGATGGCCTACCGGGTGCTGCCCGACGACGGCGTGATGATGCTGCACACCATTTGCGGGGTGTCCATGGAGTACGCCAGGGCCAACGGCGTCCCGCTGACGATGGAGCTCGTCCGCTTCATCAAGTTCATCATGACCGAGATCTTCCCCGGTGGGCAGCTGTGCAAGACCGAGATGGTCGGCGAGCTCGCGGCCGAGGCCGGCTTCACGCTCACCAGGACCCAGTCGCTGCAGCCGCACTATGCGCGGACGCTGGATCTCTGGGCCGAGGCGCTCGAGGCGCACCGCGACGAGGCGATCGCGCTGCAGTCCCAAGAGGTGTACGACCGCTACATGCACTACCTGACGGGATGCGCCCGGCTGTTCAAGCTGGGGCAGGCCGACGTCAACCAGTTCACGTTCACGAAGGCTCCGGTCGACCTGGAGTCGACCTCCCACTAACCGATACTCTGTAGCGCCTCAGGGGCGAGTTTGCGCGTTGCGGACCCTATCCGCGGGTAGGGTCCGACCAACGGGACCACGACGACGACACATCTGCGCACCCGCTGCAGCGATGAAGAAAGGCCCAGCAGGAACTATGGCTGACAACACCGGCATCAAGGACATGACGCCGCACTTCGAGGACATTCAAGCTCACTACGACTTGTCGGACGACTTCTTCGGGGTGTTTCAGGATCCGACGCGCAAGTACAGCTGCGCGTTCTTCACCGGCCCGGACGCGACGCTGTCCGAGGCGCAGATCGCCAACGTCGACCAGCACCTCGACCGCCTCGACCTGAAGCCGGGCATGACGCTGCTCGAGGTCGGCTGCGGCTGGGGTCTGACGCTGCAGCGCGCGATGGAGAAGTATGACGTAAACGTCATCGGACTGACGCTGAGCAAGAACCAGCAGGCCTACTGCGAACAGTTGCTGGGCAAGCTCGACAGCGACCGCAAGTTCGACGTGCGGCTGGAGGGCTGGGAGCAGTTCGGCAGCTCCGTGGACCGCATCGTGTCGATCGAGGCCTTCGAGCACTTCGGCTTCGAGCGTTACGACGACTTCTTCAAGATGTGCTTCGACGTCATGCCCGACGACGGCCGGATGACGCTGCAGAGCAGCGTCGGCTACCACCCCGACGACTTGTTGGCGCGCGGTCGCAAGCTGACCTTCGAGATGGCCCGCTTCATCAAGTTCATGATCACCGAGATCTTCCCCGGCGGCCGCATCCCGAGCACCAAGATGATGGTCGAACACGGCGAGAAGGCCGGCTTCGTGGTGCCGGAGGCGATGTCGCTGCGCAACCACTACATCAAGACCCTCGGTATCTGGGCCGCCGCGTTGGAGAACCACAAGGACGAGGCGATCGCCGCGACCGACGAGGAGAACTACAACCGGTACATGAAGTACCTCAAGGGGTGCCAGTACTACTTCGTCGACGAGTCGATCGACGTCAGCCTGGTCACCTACCTCAAGCCTGGCGCCGCCACCGTCGCCTGACGGTCACGGACGAAAAGAGCCCGGCACTCCTCACGGAGTGCCGGGCTTCTTTCGTATCCGCGTCGGGTCAGGCGGCTTGCTTCTCCGTGTCGCCGGCGCCCGTGTCCTGAGCGGGAGCGGCGGTGGTGCCGGTGTCTGTGCCGGTGACCTTCGTCGGGCTGTCGCCTGCGGCACCAGCTGCCTTGGCGTTGTCGGCCGCTTCCTTCGCCTTGTCCGCGGCAGCCTTCGCCGCGGCGTCCTGCTCCTTCTCGGCGGCTTCCTTAGCGGCCTTCAGCTTGTCGGCAGCGGCCTTTTCGTCAGCAGCCTTCTCCTTGGCGGCCTTCGCCGCGGCAGCCTTGGCGTCGGCGTCGGCCTTCTCTTGAGCCGCCTTCGCCTCTGCAGCAGCCTTGTCTGCAGCGTCTTTCTCCGCCGCAGCCTTGGCATCGGCCGCAGCCTTTTCCGCCGCTGCCTTTGCGTTCGCGTCGGCGTCCAGATCCGTGGAGCCCTTCTCCCCCGACGCCTGCGGCACGTCGGTACCGGGCGTGCTGGAGTTCAAGGAGACTTGGGTGACCTTCTTCGTCTCGACGGGCTCGACGGTCTGCGGGGCGGCGCTGCGGGCGGCGAGCGTCGTCGCCGGTGTCTTGGCTGGGGTCAACGACGCGCCACCGGCGATCGCATCCTGGATGCCCTGTGCGATCGCGGCCACGAACTTCACGGAGAAGTCGACCGGGTTGAAGGTCAGCGGGTTGAACGGGAGTATCGACAGCGTCCGGGCGATGCCAGGATTGGTGATCCGGTCATACCCGAGGTTGACGAGCAACTTGGTCACCGGGTTGAGAAGTGCGACAAGCGGTTTGACGAGTCCGCTGATGCCCAGCTGCTTTCCGATGTCGAGGACGGGCAGGTACAGCGGGAGCGCCCCCTGCTGAGGGATGAGGACGAACGTGGCGTCGCCATGTTCCCGTTTCGGCGCGTCTTTGATGGCGGTCGCCAACGTCCCGTCGTCGTACCCGTACGGCAGCGAGTCCTTCGGCGAGTTGGTCGTCGGATCCAGGTAGTAGCCGTGCACGTACTCCAACGCCACCAACGCGTTCAGCACCGCCAGTGGATTGCCCCAGTACTGCGGAGCGTCGCCGACCGGGTCGTATTCGAAGCTGTAGTTGGTGCTCTTGATGCCGATGTCCGTGGGCAGCTGCGGGCCGAACGAAATGTTCAAAAACGGAATGTGGGGTAGGAAGCTCAGCCGCGACCACGCCCCAAGCGGGTTGTTGATGTTGCCGATAGTGACGACGGAAATGCGATCCTTGTCCTCGTCGGCGATGTTGTACATCTCCTGCGAAACCACCGCTCCGCCTTGCGAATACCCGAAGATGATGATCGGGTCCGTACTCGACGGGTCCGGGCCGAGGGCCGTATTCAGCGCAATGCCGAGGTTGGTGACGCCAGTTCCCACCGACTTGTCCCAGGTGTCGCACTTCAGCCCTGGGCACCACCCCGGAATGATGGCCAACGGGAAGAAGCTCGCCGGATAGTCGACGCCAACAAGGTTGCAACCGTCGGTCGAGGTACAAGGCTGGCCCGAGACGTTGATGTAACGGTCGGCCGCGTTCTCTTTGTAGCCGATGACCGCGTTCGGCGGAAGGATGTTGTGGGTTCCGGTGCCGGGCACGATCAGTGCGGTTGCACCAAAGGCCAACGCGGCCGCGAAGGCCGAGCCGATAACCAGGCCGACGGCCCCGAGCATCGCGACGAAGAGGACCCCAATTGAACGAACCGTGCGACGCATGTACCGACCTCCACCTACCGCGCCCAAGGGCCTCGCGAGCGCTGACCCATCGGGAATGCTCGCACAGCGCTGGGCGCCAGAGGGGCCGATTGACGGTCGTGTCAGGAACCTGTGCAGTTGCTGAAGATACGAGCGCGGCGTTGCCTCAGGCGGCAGCTGCGGCGAGAGGTTGAAGCATCGGCGCGGCATCCGTGTCAGCGGTCGGCGGCAATTTGTCGCCACCGCTACGAACCAAGCCGAGCGCAGTCTTGAGAATCAGCAGCCCAGCGATTTGGACTCCCGCGACCGCCAACAATGGCCAGACGAGACTGGCGGACATCGTCAGTTGGGCTACAGCGCGCGGCGGCATCTGATGGGATTCGCGACGCACAAATGCGATCAGCGACATAGCTGCAAGCGCCGGCAAGATTCCGGCCCCGTAGATGAAAAACCAAGCAATCACGTTCGAGTCCCCCTGCGCCGGCCACGGACACCACCCCCCGGTGGCGCTAGCTTCGATGATTATTAACCCTGCGCTACTGCTCCGCAAGACAAGCGCCAATTCCGTTTGCACAGCGGGCCTGCGGAACAGCGCTTTTCTAGATTCCCGGCCACATTGTGCCCATCATCGTCCCACCTCAGCCCGCGTTTCCTGTTGACAAGAGGCTCACAGTCTGGGATCTTTATCGCAATTAGCTTGGTCAAACAGCTGGGGGAGAAATGTCGACCGTTGCCACTCGCTACACAAAGTTCCAGGTAGGCGCCGCCGCAGCGGCACTCACCGCCGCCACCGTGCTCACGCCGGCTGCACTCGCGCCGACCATGGCCTATGCATCTCCGAACGTCACGACAATCAGCCAGAACGTCGGTAATTCCATTTCGGCGCTCGTCGATCCGGTCATCACGCCCTCCGCGGCGCCGGTGAATTGCGCGACGGTCGACTTCTCGATCGGGTGCTACGCGGTGCAGGGATTCGCCGCCGGTACGCAATCCATCATCAGAGGGGCGGTCGTCTTCATCGGAACCACCGCCTACGTCGTGGCCGCGAGCACCGGTCAGCTCTTCAAGGTCATCGGCAGCGTTCTTCCGGGTCCGATCGGCACCTTCTTCACCAACGTGGGCAACGGCGTGAGCGCCTTCGCGAACCAGATCGCCATCACCTTCCAGGTCGGGCCATACCAGACCGCTCAGTAGAAACAAGGTTGGAAGGCAACTCGCCAGTCAATGCCAGCGGGCATCTGGCGAGTTGTTTTTCATTGGCCAACTTTTGTAGCTGTTCTACTGGTGCAGACTGCAACCGGAACACGGGGAATGTACTGAGTGGGCCTCTTTTCACGCCGTCGGTCTGACGACGACTCGGTCACAGACGACGCTGCTGGGATCACGGACGACGATCATGAGGGGCTGCGCGGACTCAGGCGGCGCCCTGTTGCCTGGGCAGGGCTTGCGGTGCTGGTGGTCGTCATCGCCTTCGGCTGCTGGCTCGGGTTCCGAGCGCAAACAGCCAAGACCAATCTCGAGCAAGCCCGCACAAGCGCGCAGCAGACCAAAGATGCTCTGCTGCAGGGCAATACGGCTGACGCAACGCGCTTTGCAGGTGATGCGCAGTCTCACGCACAGGCGGCTCGGAACGCGACGCACAGCTTGCCGTGGAAGATCGCTTCCGTGGTGCCGTGGTTGGGCAGCCCATTCAAGACCGGTCAGCAGATATCCGACGTGGTGCTCGGGCTGACAGCCGAGGTGTTGACGCCCGCGGCGGATGCCGGCGCGACCGTCGCACCGAGTCAGCTGTTGGCTGACGGCCGGCTGGATGTGGAGGCGCTGCGCCGAGAAGAGCCAGCGCTAGCCAAAATCGCGGCAGCCGCGGCCCGGCTCGACGCTGACGCCAACGCGATTTCGGACCCGCGGTACATATCCGCGCTCGGAGATGCTCGGTCAAAGCTGCAAGCCCAGACATCGGACGTCGCACACCTGCTCGGAGGCACCGCCCTTGCTGCCAAACTGGCGCCGTCGATGATGGGCGCCGACGGGCCGCGCAGTTATTTCATGGGTTTTCAGACCAACGCCGAAGCGCGAGGCACCGGGGGCTTCCTCGGGGGATTCGGAATCCTACGATTCGACGACGGAAAGCCTAGCGTGGACACGCTGGGGCGGAACAACGACCTCGACAAGCCGTTTACACCTATCAGCCTCGGCCAAGATTTCGACCAGCAGTACGGGTTCACGAAACCGACCACTGATTTCAAGAACAGCAATCAGAGCTCGCACTTTCCTTATGCGGCGCAGATCTGGAAGTCGATGTGGGCCCAACAGTCTGGAGTGGACGTCGACGGAGTCATCGCTATCGACCCGGTCGCGTTGAGCTACATCCTTGGCGCTACCGGTCCTGTGGCGATGCCAGGTGGCGAAGCAATTACTGAAGCCAATGTTGTCGAATTGACCGAGTCGACTGTGTATGACCGGTTCCCTACAGACCAACTCGCACGGAAGCAATATCTTCAAGATGTTGCTAGTGAGGTGGTCAAGAAGGTCAGCGGTCCGGTGGAGTCTCCTCGCAAGCTGTTCGATGCCTTGGGTCGAGCAGTTAGCGAGCGCCGAATTGCGGTCTGGAGCTCGTCGATTGCCAATCAAACACTTCTAGAGGAAACGCCGCTTGCCCATGAGGTTCCAGACGATCCCGCGCCGTACGCCGGAGTCGTAATCAATAACCTGGGCGGCAACAAGATGGACTACTACCTCAAGCGGCAGATCGAGTACGTCGCCGACGGATGCGAGGACGACACAAGACTGTCAACCGTTACGGTTCGGTTGACTAACACTCTCGCCGATGCAACACCCTTGTCGGATTACGTCGCAGGTCGAGCGGGATTGTTCACGGGACTCGCAGATGATCTTCCTAAGGGAACAATGGTCACCTCGGTCCGCCTTCTTGCTACCAAGGGTGCGCAACTAATTGGTGTCCTCGCTAATGACACAAGGATCCGTGTCTTCGGGGCAGCGGAGCGCGGCCACCCCAGCTTCGAAGCCCAAGTGGCAATACCGCCCGGCAAGACTGCCGTTCTAACATTCCGGCTCTCCGAGCCGTCGGCTCCGGGTGCTGCGCGCGTACCGGTTCAGCCGTTGATCGACAATGTGACTCCGACAGTTTTGGTGCCAACCTGCTCCGGATAGAGCGCAACCCGCGACAGACAGTCGTGCCGGTGAAGTTTGTTGCGTAAGTCGTATGTCAGAAGTATCGGTCGTGCCGAAAGACTCTGATCGATTCTCCATCGAGCACGTACTCCGTACCTGGCTGCAGCCCGAGGAAGAAGCGGTGCTCTGGCCTTCGAAGGAGGCGCGAGTATCGCCGACCATGGAATCAAGGGCGTGCTGATCTTCCGCTGCGATGGGATGTAAGGGTTCCCACTCGGCGAATCCGTACTCGCGGAACGCAACCTGAACACAAGCGAAGCAACTTCCGTTGTGTTGTTGCCGGATGCTGCAACTCCCGTAGTATTTGGGCCGGGAGTTGAGAAGCTGAATGGCTTAGAGCCGGAGAAGTATCTGGGGGGGCTTCGTCTTACTTGCTCTAACCCTGTTCTAAGGGCTGTTCAGAAGCCTTCGAGGATGGAACTCCGCAACCGCGGTGTCGAATGCCGAAGCACGGGAGGCTGGGCGACCAGTCATGAGGGGGCCAACGTTGAATCTGCAAGACTTCGCAAAACTACTGCGTTCGCGCTGGATGACGATTTGCGCAACGGTAGTGGTTGCAATACTTGGCGGAGTCGCGGTGACGCTCTTGACCACCCCGTTGTATGAGGCGACGACCAGACTCTTCGTCTCGGCCACTGCTGGTACAACCGCGAACGAAGCATATCAAGGCAATCGTTACTCCCAGGAGCGGGTACTTTCCTACACCGAACTGTTAAAAGGCGAAACCCTAGCCCAGCGCACAATCGATAAACTTGGCTTAAGCATCAGTTCTGCAGAACTGCAACAAAACATAAAGGCGAGCGCGAAGCCAGACACGGTTCTCATAGACGTATCGGTCACTGATGTGTCGCCCACACAAGCGCGCGACATTGCTAACGCCCTGTCTGACGAATTCGTCGTAATGGTGAGAGAGTTGGAAACTCCTGAGCAAAGCGGAGTTCCAGATTCTCGAGTTGTAGTAGAACAGCGGGCATCGCTTCCCGAACGGCCGGTCACGCCTAAGCCGGTTAGAAACATTTCCATTAGTCTGGCCTTCGGCCTACTACTGGGAGTAGGCATCGCCGTGCTCCGCGACCTCCTTGACAACACGATCAAGGACCGTCAGCCCTTCGAGGAAATTACCGGCGTAAGCGTCGTTGGTAGCATCCCAGCCGACAAAGAGCGGCGTAAGAATCCTGCAGTGTCGTTCGCGACCGATAACACCGCAATAGCCGAGGCCTTCCGAAAACTCCGAACAAACTTGCAGTTTCTGTCTGTGGATAATCCGCCACGAATAATTGTCGTTACTAGTTCCCTACCTAACGAGGGGAAAACCACAACAGCTATAAATATTGCACTGTCATTGGCCGAGGCAGATCATAACGTATTGCTGGTGGATGGCGATATGCGGCAACCTAAGATGGGCAGCTATCTCAACCTGGTGGACCAGGTGGGACTCAGCACAGTCCTTAGCGGTGCCGCACCCCTCGCCGAAGTGCTGCAAAAGAGTTCCTTTCCTGGGCTTACGGTATTGACTTCGGGAGCAATACCGCCCAATCCAAGCGAACTTCTTGGGTCAAAGGCTGCACAAAAACTTCTGCGCGAACTGCGTGATAATTTCGACTACGTCATCATAGATTCATCGCCATTGCTCGCGGTGACCGACGCCGCGGTGATTTCCACTATTTCCGACGGTGTGCTTGTGATCGCTCGATTTGGTCAGACTAAGCGTGATCAATTGGCTCATGCGATGCGCAACCTTGACGATGTCGGTGCGACGCCACTTGGAGCGATATTTACGATGACCCCTGAACGCGGTCATTCCACATACAACTACGGCTACTACGGATATGGCGGAGCGTCAAAGTCGACAAGCAGTCGCCAGGTGTCCCCTACGCAGGACACCCAAAGCCACGTCACGCGGAACACGGGCAACGCACAGGTTGCCCCCGGCGGCCCCGTAGAATGAGGCTCACGAAGATGGGAGCGGTATATTGAGCAGCCTATACGGTGGACTGCATTCGGGATTCCGTCGTTTACCACCTTCATGGCGTACCGCGCTCAAGCGGGCACTCAAATCCGAGGGACATCGAAGTAGCACATTTGACGGGATCACTGCTCGGAAAGATGCCCTAGGGAAAAAGCGACTGGACCGCGCGCTGGACGACATCCTTGGGACGCTCGGCCTAGATCTGGCCAAAGCTGTGGCGGGCAAAACGTGCATTGACTTCGGCGCAGGCTACGTGCCGACAGACGGGCTGGCGCTGTGGTTAATGGGCGCGAGCGAAGTCTACGGAGTCGACTACAACCACATTGCCAAACCTCGCGAAATTGCCCGGGCCGTACGCGCAGCCGATGCAAGCCGCATAGCACGACAGCTTAAAACACTAGAGATCGACTCAACGAATCGACTCACTCAACTGACCGACTGGGCACAGGGCGGAAACAACGGCTTTCCTCCAGGTTACCGATACATTGCCCCAGCCGACGTCATTGCCTCGCCGTCTCTAGTACCGAAGTTTGATCTACTGGTGTCGACGAGTGTGTTGGAGCATATCCAGCCATCGCTTATGATCGCGCTACTGGATGCGCTTAAATCCCGCGAAAATGGTCAGGCAGCGCAGATACATAAAGTCGATTTACGTGACCATCGCGATTTCGAGAAAAACCCCTACGGCTTCCTTGATCCTTCTGACAAATTTGACGCAGAGGTGGACGCCGACTCGCGCGGGAACGGAATGACCATTCACGACTGGGAGGCGTTGCTCTCGAGCCATCCACGTTGGAACCTAGGCGTCGGTCTTTACGAAACTGGCCGAGCACATCTCGTACCTGCGGCCGCTCCAGACGCGCAGAAGCGTGTAGTTGCTGATGCGGTGGTACTCCGCAGCGTGGAGGTAGGCAGTTCTCCCCCATCTCTCGAAACTTGAGAAGTTGACGAAGTCGAAATCTGAACAGAAGCGCGGCGGCCTAGTCGCTCAGATGGTCAAGGGCGCAACTGGCCCAGTGACGAGCGCCTTACCGCTGTTTGCGCTTCCTTTGGCTGGCGCAGCTTTACTTCCGTCTGGCCAGTTCGCGATGTGGAGTATCCTCGGATCAATTTCGACCCTCGCGCTATCACTTGATTTCGGCGGACCAGCCTATCTTGCCTCGCGACTTGATCCGCGCAACCGCAACAAGCCATTTATAGCTGCGACCGCTATGACTTGTATAGGGACGGCGGCGGTGGGCTTGCTTAGTATGTGCGCCTGGATCCCGTTCTCCCGAACGGATGCCGGCGAATCCTTTCCATTCCTCTCTGGCGTGGGCGCTATCGCGACGATCACATGCGGCTCCGCACTACGGAGCGTGATCCAGCTTCAGGCTCAGGTGGCACTATTCGATCGTCGGTTCGTTTTGCGCAATACGCTTCTTCTAGTACACGCAGCTACGGCACTCGCAATTGCGTTGTTACTTTTGATTACAGAGCGCACTGCCTGGGCCCTACCAATAGCGTGGCTGGTAGCCGGGGTGGCTGGATGCGTGATTGGATCGGTAGTGTTGATCCGTCCGGTCCACAGGCATTTAGACACTGATTGGCAGATCGAAACAGCTGGAGTTGCTTCGGTCAAGACCTACGCATGGGCTCGCACGATAGCAAACGTGCTGCGCGGCTTTCTTATGCAGGCAGACCGGTGGATTGTAGGGGCCATCGGTGGACCGTCAGTCTTGGCGGCCTACGAGATCGCCTGGCGCGTAGCGGCATTACCGCGGTTTCTTGCCGAGAATCTGACGTTCATTGTCGGCCTCGACGCAGCGAGAGTGCGGGCCTCTTCAGACGCGGAGCTGACAGCTAGCGTGACTTACTCGATGCGCTTCACGGCCATTCTACTCGCCGCAGTCTCGGCCGGTGCAGCACTTTTATATGCATTACTACCGTCGATCACAGGCATCAACATCGCATGGGCCGCATTCTTGCTGCTTCTGGTAACTCACGGAGCAGTAGCAACCGCGGCACCCATTTCCTTCGTTGGGAACGGTATCGGCATTCCTACGATTGACCTGCCATACCTTTGCCTCTCTGTCGCCATCTGTATCGTGTCGGCAATTTTTGCCGAAATGACAGGGCAGGTATATGTGTTTATCGGCGGCACAACCGCCGCGATGCTGGTCGGTAATATTTGGTTTGTCGTATACGGACTGAAGCGTCTGCGTGAAGCTACCCGCCCAGCGATCTAGTGAATTTCTGTGACCTCGTTCTGCTTGGAAAGAATGGCACCCGAAGGTCTCGGACCGCTGGCCCAAGCGACCGTAGCTCCAGCACCACGCAGCGAAAGCGGCGCGTGCCGGACGTGATGACCGCTGCTACTGCAAAATTGCAGGCTTGACCGGGGTCATTGGACTCCAAGCACCCGCCGTGTGCGGCAGGTCTCGGGTTGTTGGGTCCCTACCCTCGCCGCTCGGCGCCCAAATACGCTAGGACTGGTCGCCGATAATCGCGCGACGATGGCGTTGCGCAGCTATCGGACCAAATAGCCAACCACGGCCATCCGTTCGGGGCAGACCTCCGCCCATTCCCAAACCAATATGGAAAGTCGAAAAAGAAGCGACGCTCTCAGACGCTGGCCACAAGCCGGAACAGCAAGGTTTAGCGATGCCGTCGAGCCGCGCGAACCCATTCATCGGGGTCGATGTGCACACGTCGCGTATCGACAGGCGAATAGGTAGTCACCTCACCGCTCTGATCAACGTGGCTAACTCGCAGCCTTGAACTCCGCTAAGGCCGGCTAGGGAAGGCGAGTCGCTTCGCCTACTATTGTCAGGACCTTCAGCGAGCACAAAATCAGAACAACGCCATAACCTCTTTAGAACAGAGTCCGTCATTTTTCTCGCAGAATGCTTCACAACGATCGAGGTTCTTTTCACACCATGTATGATTCCGGTTGATACCCGCAGCCTGCTCGTCTAGCGATTTCTGTTTTTGCCCCTCCGGTGAGGCCAGCGAGTTGCCTGGAACTCCAGCCTTTGCAACTTTGGCGGAACAGTTGATCGAGAGCAAGTAATCCTTGCCGTGGTCAAAATTGTCGGTCTTCGCGAAAGTAGCCTTCCTCCAAGACGTTACAATGCACTCATCCGTAGAGAGTTGGTCCCCTACTACCGTAGAGATCACAGGATTTCCGCCGCGCTCGGCAATCTTCCCTGATGCTTGCGCGTAAGTCGAGCCTATATAGGGATCTTTAGCTGCGGATGTACCCACACCAAAGGTTGCAACGGCCGCAACGAGTGCAACGAGCACGCCTGCAATACGGACGGTGAATTTTTGCATAGTAAAACCCCCCATTCAACGCGCGCGTTACTCGCAGCGCCCCCTCGCCCACTTTGGCAATCTGTAAGTGAGCCCGACGTCGCGCATGAGGCGTGACGACCGTCCCAACCTAGCATCAGCACTTTCCAATGTCATGACGGATCAGGGAACCCACAGCTTCTCAGAGGTGTCTGCGGCTACCGGGCAAGCCAGACGCAGCCGCAGTAAGTATTTGAGAGTGATCGCCGCGCCGGCAAACATGCAAATTCTAAAAAGTGGGAAGCGACTCGCGATCTGCACAGTCCTGCACGATCATTCTCGGCATACCTTTTGACTTGATTCTGCACTTTGTCTTCGACAACCAGTACGCCGCTGGTCGGTTCGGGCAGAGGTGACCGAAGCACGTGGAGCATGAACGATAAGGCTCTTCTATCTAAGTCCGTTCGAGTCGAACTGCAGGCTACGCGACTTGCCAAGTCAACTGTAAGGGGGACATTGCGGATAACTTTGAGCAAAATTGGCATATTTCATCCTGAGATGGGCTGTCGGACGCATCCAAGGGCGCTCCTCACGCCAGGTCGCCAAGGTGCATGCAGGCAACCCAGCGCTTCATAGATCCAGGACTGAAGGGCGGCCGTTCGGCGTTGCTGGCAGACGCGAGTGCTGAGGAAAACACGCTCCTGTCAAACGATGTAGCCCCGGGTGGCTTAGTGACACCGCCATAAGCTCTGTCTCCGCATTTCACAGGTTTCTGTCATCATCCACGTCGCAGGACAGATGACCGCCCATGACAGCGCCCTCAAGCCTCCTCACATTGCTGACGGCCGCCCGTACAACTACCCTGGCAACAGACCATGACGTCTGATGCCTGACGCGACGATCAAGCCTCCTACAGGGCCGGCACCGGAAGCCCGAACATCTGGAGCAACGGGAAGTATTAATCCGTGAGGGATGTGTATGCCTGAGGCATTTTCCAGCAATAGAGGGTTCATGGACCGTCAACAATTCTTGAGGCATAGCGCTCTGGGCGTGCTCGCGTTGGCCGGTGCGGGATTTGGTAGGACCATCGTTGCCAGAGCAAGCGCAGAAGGCCAAATGCGGGTCGTACCACCGACGAATGGTGTCGACGACAGCGCTGTGATCCAGGCGATTCTGGATGAAGGACCCGGCGAAGTGGTGTTTACGTCGGGCCAGAGTTGGACAGTTGACCCTTCTCCTGGAATCGGTGGTATATCACCTCGATCCGGCACACGCATCATAGTTGAGGATGGTGCTGTGCTAAGTGTCAAACCCAACGGGAACAGCACTGGCCGACTAATTGACATCGGGCGCGACGGTCCCGTTCAGAATGTCACCATCGAAGGTTCCGGCACTCTACTTGGGGATGTTCTCACCCACACTGGGACCACCGGAGAATGGTCCCACTTGATACACATCACGGGGGGGTCATCGAACATCAAAGTGCTCGGCCCATTATTACTGAAGCAGGCATGGGGCGATGGCATCTACATCGGCGACGGAACGAGCGTCAATTACGACGTTCTCATAGACGGAATAAATGTCGACGACTGTCGACGTGAGGGCATCGCACCATTTTTCGTTGATGGATGCGTTGTTCGAAATTGCACGATATCCAATACGGGTTCGACCTTGAATGCGGAGAACGGACCTGGGTCCGGAATAGATTGCGAGCCGAATGAGGGCCAGTACGTCAATGGTTTAACTATCGAGAAAAACACTATTCATGGGACCGCCGGCTGCGGGATATATATTTCCGCCAATCCTGGCCCGGTAAGTAACTTGGTCGTCAGCGATAACGAAGTCGTCGATTGCGGCCTGACTAGTCAAAAGCTCACAACGTACCAGACAAATGGCATTCACATCGCTGCAATCCAGGCTCCACTAATTTCCGGCAACACTGTGCGGGGCTCCGGTTTTGACGACGATCCTAACGGAAAATCGGGCCAGATCTTCTTGCGATCGGTTGAACGACCGGTCGTCACCGGCGGGCTTGTAGAACTCGGAAAGGGTCGCGGGATATTTTTGACCAACTGCACAGCGCCTGAGGTCAATGATGTCACGGTGCAAATGAACGAATATCAAGGAATCCTTATTTACAAGTCCGAGGCAGCTGTTGTGCATAGCAACCGCCTCCTCAACAACGCGCTCACTCCGTCCGACGCTGTCGAGCACCTACTTGTGCAATCTAGCGACAAAACAATTATTCGGGACAACACCTTTCGAGGCGACCGAGGGAGTTCGTGGATCAGGATCGAACCGCCGAGTGACGACAGTGTCGTTGCGGCGAATATAGGCTCGGGTCCCCGCCCTGCCGATGTGTTTCTGGATCACGGAGATCGCACGTCAATATCTGATGGCGGGTTGACAGTCTCGGATTAATTCATTCTTAGGGGATCGACCGGAGCCTTAGGAAATCTCAAAACGTCCACATACTAATTCGGCAATCGAGTAATATTGCGCAGAGCAAACGTCCCCTACAACAGCCGGTTGCACAAGAACACTTCGTACTACGGCTCAGCTACCAGTTGCGTATCCGTCTGTGAGCGAGCTTGAACACGGCTCACTTGCTTTGGTCTCCCCTCGAACACTGCCGATGCATTCCAACAGAAGCCGGCCAGGAGCCACATCATCGGAGACACCAAATCTGCGTACGAGAAGAACTCCGCCAGAAGAAGAACGACAAGTCCTGCTGCCCAAGGGATGCGCGTTCGCTCGCGAAGCCCATCGCGGATGGCCCTGCCCATGATCAGCAAGAACAACAATGTTCCTAGCAGACCGCCGGCGCTGAGGAGCAAGATAAGCAGTGAAGACGATCGATTGGACCCCAGACCTACGCCAAGGGCGCCGGAGTCAAGAAAGACGCGCCAACCGCTCGCATCGGCTGACCCGCGGCCCCGGATGGAGGTGCCCCGGGCCAATTTGTACTCGACGACATCGTTTATAAGTGCAACCGCTCGCGGCATAAGTAGAATTGTGAACGCTGCGAATACCAATACCGTGAGTATTCCAGTCGGTGAGACCCTGCCGCCTTTAATAGTCATACGGTAGAGACCCCACAAAATAGCGATCAAAGCAAATATGCCCGCGCCACCCAGTGCAGTCGCCGATGCAGACTCAACTATCAGCACAACGTCCGCAGCTACCAGCGCTAGGAGTACTACTTTTGCGACCGGTCGGGTTTCTTGCAGTAGAGCAATAGCCGTTAGCATAACGGCCGACGTCAGCGCAAAGGCGCCGAGATGAGACGGTTCTGAAAACTGGGCTGCTAGGCGTGGGCTGGCCACATAGGCATAGGCATTTCGGGTATTGTTATGGAAAATTTCGTCAGGCCATTCCATACCGGCCTTCTCGAACGACCATGCGAGTGTGGCGACCAACGTCCCGACCACAGCCGCTATTGGCGGGATCCAGCGTTTCGTGTCTTGAGAACTGGCGAGCGCGACAAGCAGGGCAAGATTCAATAAAAGATACGTCACCTGGGCAAAATTAGAACTTGTATACCCCAGTTCTGACAGCCTGCTCACTTGCTCGTCAAGGCCCATGCCTGAGGCGACCACCGGCATACCAGCGAATAGCGCAGGGCCTACGAGTGTGATGGCGGTCGCCCAAACGCCAAGCAAGACAGGGAGGCTCGATCCTGGGCGAGGGACGCCATTACGCAGGTACGTGAGCGGAAGGTAGGCAAGCATGCCCAAGTAGAAAGGTGAAATTGTAATATCGCCGAAGATTATCGCGGAAGAATCGTTGAATGGCACGGCAGCCGCCGCCACAGCGAGCAAGCCCACACGCCGCCCGAAGACGAATCCGAGCGCGTAGGCAACGACGAAAATTAGACCTAAGGTGGTCACGTCTGACCATGGACTGCGGCGAGTCTGATCGTTCGTGCTGCTTCGGCACCAAGCTTGGGATCTGCCAAAAGGCGCTCACAGCGTGAAGACTCCCAGCCTAGCGCGATGGTTACCGCACCGAACGGACTTACCCCACCCGCCGCCGCAAAAAGGTGAACCACTACTGACGACGAAGGATGTTTCATCAAGAGACCGCTCTTTCCTCTCAAGCAGATCCGATTCGATGTGTCGCGCTCGGAACGATACCCAGTCAGCGAAAGCTTTATAGTACCTAGAATTTGAAGGGCCTATAGTTGCTACTTACCTTCCCGTCGACTTGTGACACCGGTTCGTAGAGACCGCGGGTCAATCTAGCTGCCTTCTCGAAGCTCCACATCCGTGCTGCCTCGATCGAGCCAACGGACTGCTTCAGTTTGCTTTGTTGCGAGCAGTCGGAGATCCGCTCTCATGCAGTATTTTGATCAATGCCGCCTCGCAGGCTTCGCCGAACAACCGCCATGAAAAGTTCTGCACGTGGCCGACTCGCTCGGCGACCGGGACGCTGGGACGGAATTGCAGTTGGCGGGCCACCGCATCGGCGTCGCCAGGGAGGAGCAATGTCCCTGCGCTGCCAACCACCTCCCGAGTAAGCGAATGATCGGTGGCTATCACTTGACAGCCCGCAGCGAGCGCCTCGACGAACGGAAGCCCAAAGCCCTCGTCAGTTCCTAGCATCATGAAAAACTGCGCGCGTCTGTATAGCGCAATCATGTCCGATTCAGAGACCTTGCGAGGCCACTCGCATGGAAAGACATTGGAGAGGGTGTCACGGACCCTCTCACTAACTCCAACTCCGATGATGCCTTGAACCCATGCCGGACGTGCTCGGGAGAGCGCCTCGGCTGCTAGCTCGTTGCACTTGTGGGGGGCGCCACCGACGAGCATCACCAGCCCGGAGTCGCTCTCCTCGAACGAACGATCTGGGATCAGCCCAGCGCCAAGCCATTGCACGGTTGCCTTTTTTGACGCCGTGGGTACAAATTCGACAAGATTGGTGCGGGTATTCTCGCTGATACATATAAGTGAATCGCTAGTGCGGACCGTGCGGCGGAGGTCCCACGCTCGATAGGCCGTGCCGATCTTCGAGCGAGTGCGGAGCCAGCGTAGATCGTGGACAAGTGTCAGCAAGGGGGCGTCCACACCGTAGGGAAGTGGCGGTACTACCGATAGGTAGACATCCACCGACCCGACGGCCGGTCGAAACCCCCGCATAAGCCCCATTACCCGCTCATACGGTGCCCCACCGACGTCACGTGGCTTACTGAACACCAATTCGTGGCCACCTTCGGCCAGAAACGCATACAGATGTTTTTGCACAATCCCTATGCCAGACATCTCGCTCACTCGACCGCTGCATCCGATCCTCACAAGCGTGACGCTCCAACCGCTTCCCATTCCAACAGACGGTCTAAGACGGCCTCCAGCGAAAACGAAGCCGCCATACGTCTGCTCGCAGCAGCGCCCATTGCGGCGGCCTTGGACGGATCGGATGCCAAGGTCTCT
Source organism: Mycobacterium sp. Root135 (assembly GCF_001426545.1). GTDB lineage: Bacteria > Actinomycetota > Actinomycetes > Mycobacteriales > Mycobacteriaceae > Mycobacterium. The sequence continues at coordinate 75,583 of NZ_LMEZ01000004.1, forward strand.
ATAGCGGTTGCCAGCTCCGCCACGGAAGGGTCCGTGTCCAATACAATGCCCGTGACTTCGTGTTCTACCACTGCCGAACAGCCTGGGTGCCCGGAGACTACCGAAGGCAACCCAGATGCGCTGGCTTCTATTAGTACTTTTGGCGTTCCCTCGGGATGCCGTGTCGGCAATACGAACAGAGTGGCGCTAGCCAATAAACTTGCCATGTCCTTGCGGTGACCAAGGACCTCGACAGCGTCGTCCTGACTCCACCTCTTTAGCTCGTCTGTAGTCACCGCGCTGTCGACACCACGGTCAGGGTCGCCTGCCACCTGAAATCGCCAGCCCCGGCCGCCCAATTTCTGTGCAGCCTCGACGAATTCATATATTCCCTTTTCGCGGAACAGCCTCGACGCGTATAAGATAATGGGAGCCTCGAAATTTCGCATATTCTCGCGACGCCATGCGTCTACGTCTATTCCTGTGCCGGGAATCACCAGCGATCGCCTAACCTCGGCTAAGATCCCAAGTCTGATGAACTCAGCACGGTCATGATCAACTTGGAATAATGTGAATACATTGGAAAGGCGAGAAGCTAGCTTTCCGGACAACTGAACGATTCGGCTTGCTGCGGTCTTTAGCACCGCCGGGTCTAGGCCCCGCCCCATGCCGCCAACGACCCGAATGAACCTGCACCTCCTCAAGAAAAGTGCAGCCGGCCATCCGAGCGTGTAGGCAACCTGCGCATTTAAGAACACCACATGTGGCCTCATGCTAAGCAGAGTGACTAAGATTCGACAGGCCGATACTAGAAGCACGCGACGACTTGACGTTTCGCGCCCGACACGCAGATTTATAAAATCGAACCCGAGATCGCGGATTGACCCGGCCTCACCGGTGTCTTCGGCAATTATCGTCACCTCAGCGCCGGCGGCCCTGAGAGCCGCCCCCCAAGTGGTTCTATGGCTGAGGAACAATCGATCGTTGTTGACTACGAATACCACCCGATAAGGAGCCCGATAAGCCCGACCTATACGTGCCGACTGTTCAATCTCCGAGTGAAGCGCGGTCGCGGCGGTACGCTTATCCATCCCGCGCCGCCAGCCAGTCGTACTCACGTACTAAGCCGTCCTCAATCGTAACCTTTGGCTCCCAATCGAGTAGGACCCTCGCCTGTTCGGTGCTACCGCCAGTGCGTAATACGTCGCCTAGGGACGGTTTTCCTCGAATTAGGGTCAGAGGCTTTCCGTGTATCCTTTCGAGCAGCGCCAAAACATCGTTTAACGAATTCGCCGTGCCGCCAGAGAGGTTAATAACTGACCCTGGTTCGGTAGGAGATGAGGCTGCGCGCACGTTCGCTTCGACTATGTCGTCAACGTACGTGAACTCGCGGATTTGATTTCCGTCGCCATGGATCGGCAACGGCTGGCCACGGCGCGCCATGGAAATGAACCGATTAAAAGCCATATCAGGCCGCTGCCTCGGCCCATAAACGGTGAAATAGCGCAGACTTATAGTAGGAATTCCAAAATTCGCTGCGTAGAGATTGACGAGGTGTTCGCCGGCCAGTTTCGAGACACCATATGGGCTACGCGGCTGCGGCCTGTCAGACTCTCGAGTGGGATAACGTTCAGCATCGCCGTAAACCGAAGACGACGACGCATAAACAAATCGTGTCAGATGTGGCGCGGTGTGACGAACTGCTTCAAGAAGGCGTTGCGTTGCTGATATATTGTCGGAAATATATTGCGCGAAGTCGTCGCCCCATGACTTTCGCACACCAGGCTGTCCGGCCTGGTGGTATACGACATCTACTCCCTCCAAGATGCCGTTCAAGTCGACGGTATTGAGGTCGTCTCTAACCAGAGTGAAGCCGGGAGCGCCCGACACTCGAGACAGGTTTGACTCTTTCGTCTCTCGATCGTAATAGTCACTGAAGTTGTCGATGCCGACGACTTCAGCTCCATCGGCTATCAATCGCTCGGCTAGCGTACTGCCTATAAAACCCGCGACTCCGGTCACAAGAATAGTCAATGAACTTACCCCCATTTTGTTCGCCGATCACAAGCCACACCCTCGTTAGACCCCCAGGTCGGCCGACACTTCAGGTCGCCGACGAATCAAATCTTGCCACAGCAAGAGGACAGCCGCGTGCCGGAGACCATGACCGGCGGAGGTTGAATACAGACTGAGGTCAATCCTGCCGCGCCAGCACTCAGTGCCATGGGTACGAGACACGCGCCATTCTCGCTCGGTCGAAATGACCTATGGATTCCAGACTTGCTGGGCCGCGTTGAGCGGTCGCACAGTGTCAGATCCTTCCGGAGTGCGGCGGACCGTCCCGACGCTTGCTCAGACGCCCGCCCTAGTTTCCGCGATGTGAACTGCGTCCGCTTTGGCAAACTGCCCACTGCCTTGCCGCGCCAACACATAGTCGTATCAATACGGCCTGCAGTCGCCATCTTGGAATGCCACACATTCGGAGTCAATGTGATTTAGACAAGAGTACTGGCTTTGGCGTACTTAAGCCTCTTCCTTCTAACGCGTGTATGTCCAGCCGGCGCTCTCCCAAACTGAACGCTTCAAGCATTGTCGGCCGTCAATGATGTTGCGCCCTTCGGTTACCATTCCCACCGCCTGAGGGGTTAGCGCGGTGAATTCACTCCACTCCGTCAGGACGAGGATTGCGTCCGCGCCACGACACGCATCAAGCGCCGACGTGGCGTAGTCAAGCGTGGGAAAGAGCTTGCGAGAGTTGTCCATTGCCTGTGGATCGTAGACAGTGACCGCAGCGCCCTGCAGCTGGATCTGCCCGGCTACATTTAGCGCCGGCGAATCGCGAACATCATCTGACTCTGGCTTGAAGGCCGCGCCGAGTATCGCAACCCGCGCTCCAATGAAATTGGAGCATGCGTGGCGCGCTAGCTCAACCATACGCGTGCGCCTCCGCATGTTTATGGTGTCGACCTCCCTCAGGAAAGTCAGCGCGCTACCAGCGCCCAGTTCACCCGCCCGTGCCATAAAGGCTCTGATGTCCTTGGGGAGGCAGCCGCCACCAAACCCTAAGCCTGCGTTGAGAAATTGCCGTCCAATTCGTGGATCGTGCCCGATGGCGTCGGCGACGGCCTCAACGTCCGCGTCCGCCGCCTCGCACACGTCAGCGATCGCGTTGATGAACGAGATCTTCGTCGCGAGGAAGGCGTTAGCCGACACTTTGACGAGCTCGGCCGTCGGAAGATTCGTCACCAGAAACGGAACGCCTTCGTCAACAATCGGTGCGTATATTTCGCGCGTGACCGCCTCCGCCTGACCGCCCGCTTCGACGCCCACAACTAAGCGATCGGGATGCAGGGTGTCCTCCACGGCATGTCCCTCACGGAGAAATTCCGGATTCCAGCATATTTCAACGGTGACATCTGGAGCGAGAGCTTGCGCTACCTCGGCAAGCCGCACGGCCGTTCCCACTGGCACGGTCGACTTTCCGATAATCAGAGTGTCTCCTGATAGCAAGGGAGCGAGCGTTTCCACGACCGTCATGACATACGAGATGTCAGCGCCGAACTCGCCCTTTTTCTGAGGTGTGCCAACACATATGAAGTGCGCATCCGCCCAGTTAGCCGTCTCAGCGTACGAGTCGGTGAATTGCAGGCGTCCGTTTCCCAGCTGTGCTTGCAGAAGTTCGGTAAGACTGGGTTCGAAGAATGGCAGCTCACCCGCACGCAACTTCGCTAACTTACTCGGGTCGATCTCGACTCCGATGACGTCATGCCCCAGTTCGGCCATGCAAGCTGCGTGAGTGGCGCCGAGATAGCCGGTGCCATAGACGGCCAAGCGCATAGAAATATCCCCCCTGCGCGAGTTGGGTGAGCCCGTAAGCCCTAGTCGCTCGCACGTCGTCCAATCCAGCAATCACTGAAGTGCGACCGGCCCCTTCGACGGTCCTTTCAGGCAGCGAATGTCTAGGCCCAGGCGATTAACCAGTGGCGAGACGATCAGCGCCATGCCAGCTAGCGTTTCCCCCGATGGCCAGTTGCAAGTTTCCCGCCAGCAACTTGTGCACCCCCGTTTTAACTTCCTCAGCGTATTCCTGTGAGTCGTCAAAGGGAATAGGGGGGTACCTTCAGCGTTAGCTGCCAGCGGGCTGCTCTGTGCATCCCGCAGCACCCAAGTTAGGTGTGCGAATGATCCTGACCGGATGTGACGACTGCTTGCGGATGTCGCGCCTTCCAGCGCCTGGATCGTTCCGAACACCACTTTTCACTACGAAGCTGCGATCGTAAGGTTAGCTGCATCGGGGATTTTTTCTCGAACGGGCTGTTGACATTGGGAATTCCGGTTGACCGTGACACCGCCCGGCTACGGATTTCGTCCCCTTTGGATGCATAGAGCGCTCATAGGCCGCCGACTCGGAACCCCTGGCCTAGCTGGAATCCCGCCACAGCCGACATGTTGCACGGGGCGCTTCGCGACAAGTGCAAGGTTGTCACGGCGGACGCGCGATGTTGGTACGTGTTACAGACTGTCATCGACCTTTCCGGCAAAAGGTACAACAGAACTGAACTATCGGATACGGCTAAGTGAGGAGCTCTGATTGCACGTCCTGTTCGTTTGCACTGGGAACATCTGCCGATCGCCAACCGCAGAGAGACTTGCAGCTGCGTATATCGCCCAACCTCACAACGTCACCATCGCAGCATCGAGCGCTGGGACCCGCGCCGTGATCGGACACCCGATTCACCCCGAAGCCGCTCCCGTCCTCGAGCGCTTAGGCGGTGACCCCTCCAACTTCGCCGCCCGCCAGCTCACGGCGAAGATCGCGTCGTCCGCTGATCTCATCCTGACCATGACTAGGGCACACCGCGGCGCCGTGTTGGAGCTGGCACCTCACCGGCTTCATCGCACGTTCACGCTGGCGGAGGCCTCCCGGCTGATCTCCGAGCACGGCGCACACACCGTCGCCGATCTCGCGGAACGCCGCTCCTTGCTGACCGTCGATGAGACCCTGGACATCCGTGACCCCATCGGGCAATCACCCGAAGTCTTTGCTGAAATCGGTTCCCAGATCGCCCACCTGCTGCCGCCCATTTTCGAGGTTTGCCAACCGGTTTGACCGCAAGCGTTAATTCGTTGACCAGCGACGTTGGGCTGCTGCGGCGCCGCATATCGCGCCAGAACTCTAGGGTCGTTGCCGATTCACACCGACGTTGCCATCGGCTAATGTTTGTCCATCGGGTTGGGGGAGCTGGCCCGATGAAGTTCGGGGGAAGTCATGATCAACGGTCTTTTGGCACTACACGGAAACGCGTGGGTCGCCTGGATTCACACCGGCCAGAAGCCGGAGCCACCACCGATCCGCACCGACGGTGCGTGCCTGACCTGCGACTTTCCGTTCGCAAATCTGTCGCACCCTTGCCTGGGCAGCGGCGAGCAGATCGCCTGCTGAGCGCTAGTTCAGCTCAGTACAGCGGGACGTCCAGAATCGGCCGAGGATCCTTTGCGCCCGGTCCGTCGAAGTGCCACCACTCCCCCGCATACGGGGTCAGGCCGCCGGCCTCCATCGCCGTACGCAGCAGCGCGCGGTTGGACTGCTGCTCGGCGGTGACCCCGTCGGTGGCGTAGGCCAGGCTCTTCGGGCTGAAGTCGTCGAAACCGGTGCCCATGTCGAGCAGCCACCCGTAGTGCCCGTCGGCGACGGTCACGTCGACCGAGCGGCCCGCCTCGTGGCTGCGGGCGTAATCACTCGGTCGCGCAACCCAATTGGGGTTCGGGACCTCCTGGAACATCCGCACCTGAACATCGTGCGGACGGTAACAGTCCCAGAACACCAGCTGCTTGCCTTGCGCGCGAAGCTGATTCGCCGCCGTGGCCAAACCCCCGGCCATCGACTCGTGCACCAGACACCGCGCGTCGGCAGGGTATAGCTGCACGCCGACGAAGTTGTCGGCCGTCGCATACCGCAGGTCGATCCTCGCGTCCGGAACCACCGACCGCACGTCGACCAGACCCGCCGCCTGCGCCTGCGCCGACACCGGAGGCGGCTCGGCGGACGCCGACGCAACGTTGGTCATGGCGGCGCACATTACGCCCAAAACGGCGGCGATCCATCTCGAGGGCACGGTCACGGTACGAGTCTGCAATGCCGGCCCGGCTGGACGCAGGGATACTGGTCTGAACACCGCGTCGCTGTAGGTACGGCTTGGCGCCATCCGAGGGGGAAGCCTGAGTACCGCACGCCGAGTCGTCGCCCCCTGCGTGGGGGTCGCTCTCCTCCTCGCGGCTGCGGCGGCCCTCGTCGTCAGCTTCACGCCCATCCCCACCCATGGCGTGCTGTACGTCGTCATCGCGGTGCCGTATCTCATGCTGGGCGCACCGGTCGCCGTCGTCCTGGGGGTGTGGGCACGGCGACGCCTCCTCGTCGTCGTCGCAGCCCTCCTTACCGCCGTGCTGCTGGCGCTGCAGGTGCCGTGGTTCCTGAGCGCCACCGCTGACCCCTCGTCCGTCGCCGTCAGGACGATGACGGTCAACATGCTCTACGGCCTCGCCGAGCCGGGCGCCCTCACCCGGGCAGCCGCGCAGGACGCCGACGTCGTCATGGTCCAGGAACTAACCCCCAAAGCGGCCCGCGGACTGTCCGCGGCCGGCATCGAAAAGACCTTCCCGTACCAGGCTCTCGACGCGCGCCCGGAGTCGGCGGGCGTCGGCATCTACAGCCGGTACCCGATCAAGGACTCCACCCGCATCTCGGGCTACCAGTTGGCGATGGTCAGCGCCGTCGTACGAGTCCCCCGCGTGTCCCACGACGTGTCGCTGCTTACCGTCCACCTCGACGCCCCGTGGCCGCGCCCAATCATCGGCTGGCAGAGGGACATCAAGAAGTTCCCCGGCACCCTCGACGACGTGGCGGCCGAAGCCGCCGACGGCGCCGTGATCGTCGGCGGCGACTTCAACTCGACGTTCGACATGCTGCCGTTCCGCGCTCTGCTGACCAACGGTTACGCCGATGCCGCGCGTCAAGCGGGTTCCGGCCGCAACTTCACCTACCCGGCGAACAAACCCTTTCCCCCGGTGCTCGGCATCGACCACGTCCTCACCAGGAACGCCACCGCAGTGTCCACCACCACCTTGAAGCTGCCGGGGACCGACCACCGCGCACTCTTCACCACCGTGATGGTGCCGACCCGCTAACGCAAAACTCCCCGGCACCTGGGTGCCGGGGAGCTCTGATAGCGAAAGTTCTTGTGGCTCTACGCCTCTGCGAAACCGCGCGTGATCGACGGGTCGACCTGGATGCCGGGGCCGGTCGTGGTCGAGACGACGACCTTCTTCAGGTAGCGGCCCTTCGACGACGACGGCTTCGCACGCATGATCTCGTCGATCGCAGCACCGTAGTTCTCGGCGAGCTTCGTCTCGTCGAACGACGCCTTGCCGATCACGAAGTGCAGGTTGGCCTGCTTGTCGACGCGGAAGTTGATCTTGCCGCCCTTGATCTCGTTGACGGCCTTCGCCACGTCGGGGGTGACGGTGCCGGTCTTCGGGTTGGGCATCAGACCACGCGGGCCCAGCACGCGGGCGATCTTGCCCACCTTGGCCATCTGGTCGGGCGTCGCGATCGCGGCGTCGAAGTCCAGGAACCCGCCCTGGATCTTCTCGATCAGGTCGTCGCTGCCAACCTCGTCGGCGCCGGCGGCCACGGCGGCCTCGGCCTTCTCGCCGACGGCAAAGACGATGACGCGGGCGGTCTTACCCGTGCCGTGCGGCAGGTTGACGGTGCCACGCACCATCTGGTCGGCCTTGCGGGGGTCGACACCGAGGCGGATAGCGACCTCGACGGTGGCGTCCTGCTTCTTCGACGACGTCTCCTTGGCCAGCTTGGTGGCCTGGAGCGGCGTGTACAGGTTGTCGCGGTCGATCTTCTCGGCCGCTTCGCGGTATGCCTTGCTGTTCTTGCTCATTGGATTCCAATCACATGCGTTGGGTCGTGGTCTTCGTGCGGGCCGAAGCGGGCCCTCCCACGTTCTAGCTGGTTACAACGTCTAACTAGGAGACCGTGATTCCCATGGAGCGGGCGGTGCCAGCGATGATCTTCGCCGCGGCGTCGATGTCGTTGGCGTTGAGGTCTTCCTTCTTCTGCTCCGCGATTTCGCGGATCTGATCCCAGGTCACCTTGGCGACCTTGGTCTTGTGCGGCTCGCCGGAGCCCTTCTGCACGCCAGCAGCCTTCAGCAGCAGCTTGGCGGCGGGCGGGGTCTTCAGCACGAACGTGAAGCTGCGGTCTTCGTAGACCGTGATCTCCACGGGGATGACGTTGCCACGCTGGGATTCCGTCGCGGCGTTGTACGCCTTGCAGAACTCCATGATGTTGACGCCGTGCTGACCGAGCGCAGGACCGATGGGCGGGGCGGGGTTGGCCGCGCCTGCCTGGACCTGCAGCTTGATCAGCCCAGTGACCTTCTTCTTCTTCGGGGCCATGACGTGTTCTTTCCTGTTCTCGTTGTTCTTAGATCTTGGAGACCTGGGTGAAGTTCAATTCGACGGGCGTCTCGCGACCGAAGATCGACACCAGCACCTTGAGCTTCTGCTGCTCGGCGTTGACCTCGCTGATCGACGCGGGCAACGTGGCGAACGGACCGTCCATGACGGTGACCGACTCGCCGACCTCGAAGTCGACCAGGATGGTCGGCCGCTCGAGACCACCGGATTCGGCAGCCGCCGAGGCGCCGCCGGAGGTGGACTTGGCCGGCTTCTTCGCCGCGCCCTGCGGAAGCAGGAACTTGACGACGTCGTCGAGGGTCAGCGCCGACGGCTTGGACGTCGCACCCACGAAGCCGGTGACGCCGGGGGTGTTGCGGACCGCGCTCCAGGACTCGTCGGTGAGATCCATGCGCACCAGGATGTAGCCCGGCAGCACCTTGCGGTTGACCTGCTTGCGCTGGCCGTTCTTGATCTCGGTGACCTCTTCGGTCGGCACTTCCACCTGGAAGATGTAGTCGCCGACGTCGAGGTTCTGAACACGCGTCTCGAGGTTGGCCTTCACCTTGTTCTCGTAGCCCGCGTAGGAGTGGATGACGTACCAGTTGCCGGGCTTCTTGCGGAGGTCCTTCTTCAACGCCACGGCGGGGTCGACGTCTTCTTCGTCCTCCTCCGGGGTCTCCTCGGCGGGGGCGTCAGACGCTGGGGCTTCGGACTCTGCGTCGGCCTTAGACTCTGCGTCGGCCTCGGCATCCTCGTCCGCGACTGCTTCGGAGTCCGTCGCCTCAGGCGTCGGTTCCTCGTTGATCTCGACGGTCTGGCCAGTCTCGGCGTCGGTCAAGGTCGCCGAATCGGCGGCCTCTGCGAACACGTCGGACTCACCCGAGGGCGTCTCGCCATCGAAGGTCGTCACGGTTGTCTATCCTCTCTAAATCTTTCGCTCGTTCACGGCTGGTGGGCCAACGTACGTCAGCCGAATACCAGCGTCACGAGTTTGGCCAGGCCCAGGTCGACTCCGCCGATCAGCGCGACCATGAAAGCCAGGAACACCAGCACCACGGTCGTGTAGCTGATCATCTGCTTGCGGTTCGGCCAGATCACCTTGCGGAGCTCGGCGATGACCTGCTTGAGGTAGTTCAAGACGAAGAGGAACGGGTTGCGTGACGGGCCCGACTGCTTCTTGTCAGTCTTGGGCTTCTTGCCGTCGCCGTTCTTGGTGTCGTCGGAATCCGACTTGGTGGCCGGTGCGGTACCGGCGGCGGAGCCGGTGACCTCGCGGCGCGTGCGCTTGCCGGTGGGCCGCTGCGGCCGAGTGGCCACCGCGGTCTGGCTGCGAGCGCCGGCTACACCGGTCGTCGCGTCAGCGGCATCGTCGGATGCGTCCACGGCGTCGACCGGAGAGTCGACGTCAGAATCGATGTCGTCGACTGGGGAGTCGGCACCGTCGCGATCGTCGCTCACCGCATGCCTTTCGTCGGTTCCTGGTGGTGGTCACCTTCCAGTGTCCACATTCTTCAATTCGATGCAGCAGGGGCGACAGGACTTGAACCTGCAACCTGCGGTTTTGGAGACCGCTGCTCTGCCAGTTGAGCTACGCCCCTTCACAGACGGAACTGCTGGCAGCACCATCCTTTTTCGGGGTTTTACACAATTTACGCGCTCCCCGATCGGTCGATCAGTAACCGACGGACAGCGCGTGATTGGGAGGAACCCCGAGGACCGAGTGTACAACGGCCCTGTTGCGAGTTACTAATCCGTGGTCGCGGTACGGACGACCTGACCGCTTTCCGCGTCCCACTGGACCTGAATCGAGTTGTCGCCTTCGTGGCCCATCAGCGTGGTGAACGCCTCGAGGACCATCTCGTCCTTCGCGTCGACGCAGACACTGCGGGTGACGACGATGTCCGCGCCGAACCGCTCCACGACGGACTGGATCTCCAGCGACGCGGTCAACGTCGTGCCGACCTCGAGCGGCTTGTGGAACACGAACTTCTGGTCGACCTGCACGATCTGCATGGTGGTCAAGCCGACGTCGACCTTGCGGAAGAAGTCCTGCTGAACCAGCAGCGCGAGGATCGACGGAAAGGTCAGTGACGCGATGATGTCGTCGTGGCCGAGTTCGGCGGCGGCGGCCTCGTCGAACGTCGCCGGGTCGTCGGCCTTGATCGCCCGCGCGTACTGGCGGACCTGTTCGCGGCCGATCTTGAAGCTCTCGGGATAGTGATGCACCATTCCCAGGACGTCGGCTTTGAGCGGCACCTCTACGCCAGCTTCGCGGTCGCGGTCGCGCGACCGAAGATCTTCTTGCCGCCGGTGGTGGCCGACAGGGCGATGACGATCGACTTCGCCTCGGGATCCACCGACTTCACGCGTCCGTTGAATACGATCTCGGCGCCGACGCCGTCGTTGGGCACGGGGACGACGGCGGTGAACCGCACGTTGTACTCCGTCACCGCGGCCGGGTCGCCGATCCAGGAGGTGACGTAGCCGCCACCGAGGCCCATGGTCAACATGCCGTGGGCGATCGCGGTGTCGAGGCCGACCTGCTTGGCGATCTCGTCGTCCCAGTGGATCGGGTTGAGGTCACCGGACACACCGGCGTAGTTGACCAGGTCCATCCGCGTCAGAGGAATGACACGCTCCGGAAGCTCGTCACCGACCTTGACCGAGCTGAACTCACGTAGCGCCATCTGAAAAGCCCTCTCCGCTCTCGTCTGAACGACCCGCCAAGGTCGTATACGTCTCTTGCACGACCTCACCACGGTCGTTGCTGATCATGTTCTTGGTGACGATGATGTCGGTGCCGTGTGCCTGCCGGTACGAGTGCAGGTAGACGTCGCAGTACAGGCGGTCACCCACCTTGATGGGGAGCAGGATCTTCAGTTCCTGGTCGACCTGCACGATCTGCGCGTCGGTGATGCCGATGTTGGCGTTGGCGAAGAACGACGTCTGCGCCTGATAGCCGAACACCGAGATGAAGGTCAGCGGTGCGAGCAGCGCCTCGTGGCCGAGATCCGAGGCGGAAGCCTCGTCGTGATAGGCCGCGTCGTCGTTCTTGACCGCGACGGCGTACTCGCGGACCTTCTCGCGCCCGACCTCGTAGAAATCGGGATAGCGGTAGTGCATACCAACGATTTCTGGAGACAGCGGCACGAATCAGTTCCCTTGTCGGTCGACCCCGAGCCGGAGGCCCAGGAGTCGTCCGTTAGCGCGATTCCTTGTGCGGACGGTGCGTCCCACAGTTCGGGCAGAACTTCTTGATCTCGAGGCGGTCGGGATCGTTGCGCCGGTTCTTCTTCGTGATGTAGTTGCGGTGCTTGCACACCTCGCAGGCCAAGGTGATCTTGGGCCGTACGTCTGTACTCGAGGCCACGTCAGTCGTCCTTCTTCATTCACTTGCGTTGTCGTTTTGTAGCGGTGGGGGGGCTCGATCCCCCGACCTCACGATTATGAGTCGTGCGCTCTAACCAGCTGAGCTACACCGCCATGGGTACCACCCGGGCCCCCTAACGGAATCGAACCGTTGACCTCTTCCTTACCATGGAAGCGCTCTACCGACTGAGCTAAGGGGGCAACCGCCCGCGGCCATGGAAAATTCCGCGCCGTGGGACTTAGAGAGGGTACAACCCGGGTGCAGGCGTCACCAAACCGCAGGTGATCAAGGCCAATTCGAGCGGCCCTTCACAACCGCCACGCGTCGGGTGAGAACAGCTCGCAGTGCACGCGCTCGGCGGGGACGCCACGGGCTTCGAGCTGCTCACGGACGGTCCTGACGAATCCGTTGCCGCCGCACAGGTAGACCTCCGCGGCCTCGGGTAGGTGCTTGGCGGCCAGCGCGAGCCGGCCGGTATGGACGCCCGGGTCGCCGTCGGCGCCGCCGTCCTCGTACCAAATGTCGATGCTGGCGCCGGGCAGTCGGGCCGCCAGCTCTTGCTGGCGTTGCCGCATGGGATGGGTGTCGGCGCTGCGGTCGGCGTGCAGGATCTGGACCCGGGTGTCAGGGGCGTCGGCCGCAAGCGACTCGAGGATGCCGATCATCGGAGTGACGCCGATGCCCGCCGAGATGAGCACCAGGGGTGCGCCCGGCGTCGGGGTGGGCAGATCACCGAACGGGAGGGTGACGTCGAGCAGGTCGCCGACGCGGACGTTGTCTCGGATCCAGTTGGACACCTCACCGGCCGGGGCGTCGCCGATCGCCTCAACGGGCTTGACCGCGAAGGTCATCTCGTCGGTGCCGCCGGCGGAGACGATGCTGTACTGCCGGAGCTGGCGCGCCCCGTCGGGCAGCGTCACGCCCACCGAAACATATTGCGCCGCAAGCGGATTACCGCCGACGGCGGCGACGGTCAGCAAGACCGCGCCGGACGGGTCGTCGACCCGCGTGAGCACGCGCGCCCGCCGGTACACGTCACCCGGGCTCACCCCGGCCTCGGCGTAGAGCTCGACCTCGAGGTCGATCAGCGTCTGCGCCATGATCCAGTACACCCGGTCCCACGCCTCGGCGACTTCGGCGGTGACGACGTCGGCGCCGAGCACCTCCACGATCGCGGCGAACAGGTGCTCGTGGACGACCGGGTACTGGTCGGCGGTCACGCCCAGCGACGCATGCTTGTGGCCGATCCTCGACAGCAGTTCCGCCGGATGCGGCAGGGCGGGGTCGACGAGATGGCTGGCGAACGTCGCGATCGACGCCGCAAGGGCGCGCTGCTGGGCGCCTTGGGCTTGGTTGCCGCGGTTGAACAGGTTGCGCAGCAGCGCGGGGTGGTGGGCGAAGAGGCGACCGTAGAAGACCGACGTGATCTCGTCGATGTTCGCGCCGATCAGCGGCAGCGTCGCCCTCACCATCTCGGCGTGCGCTGGTGTCAGCTCGTCCGTGGTGGCTACGGCGGTTGTGCTGGTCATCGTGTGATCCCTTCATCGGTGGTGTGGAGCTGGAGGTGGACGATCGGGAGGGTGGCGTCCCTGACGAGGTCGTCGACGGTGTGGCGGTCGAGCTCGCGGTAGAACGCCTCCTTGGCGTCGGCGAGCGCACGCCGCAGGCGGCAGCCGGCCAGCAGCGGACACGGCGTGGCGCCTTCGCACTCGATGACCTCTTGGTCGCCCTCGAGCCGGCGGATGAGCCAGCCGACGGACACCGTGCGGCCGGCGTCGGTGAGGCTCAGCCCGCCGATGCGCCCGCGCCTGGCGTGAACCATGTCGAGGTCGACGAGCCGGGCGACGGCCTTGGCGATGTGGTGTTCCGAGGCCCCGGCCGCGGTGGCGACGGTGCGAATGGTGACCCGTCGGTTGGTGGCGTCTCCGGAGGCCAGCAGCATCATCGTCCGCAGGCCCAGATCGGTGAACCGCGTCAATTGCATACGACTGACGGTAGTAAACATGCAGCGGGAATGCGTGTTTTTGCGATGTGCGCTCAAACACCACCTGACGTGCGGTTTTTACACCTGCGGTTATCGGATATCCGACGGGGAAATAGGCTGCGACGATGACTTCCCCCGGCACCGATCGCCTCTACTTCAGGCAGCTGCTGTCCGGCACCGACTTCGCGGCCAGCGACGCGATCGCCCAGCAGATGCGCAACTTCGCCTACCTGATCGGCGACCGCGAGACGGGCGACTGCGTCGTCGTCGACCCCGCTTATGCGGCCAACGACCTGCTCGACGCCCTCGAATCCGACGGCATGCATCTGTCGGGGGTGCTCGTCAGCCACCACCACCCCGACCACGTCGGCGGCTCGATGATGGGCTTCGAGCTCAAGGGCCTGGCCGAGCTGCTCGAACGAGTCAGCGTGCCGGTCCACGTCAACACCCACGAGGCCGACTGGGTCTCGCGCGTCACCGGCATCGCCCTCGGCGACCTGACCCCCCACGCCCACGGCGACAAGGTGTCCGTCGGTGCCGTGGACATCGAGCTGCTGCACACCCCCGGGCACACGCCGGGCAGTCAGTGCTTCCTGCTCGACGGCCGCCTCGTCGCCGGCGACACCCTGTTCCTCGAGGGCTGCGGGCGCACCGACTTCCCCGGCGGCAACGTCGACGACATGTACCGCAGCCTGCAGGCGCTCTCGCAGCTGCCCGGCGATCCGACCGTCTATCCGGGGCACTGGTATTCGGCCAAGCCGAGCGCCGCGCTGTCCGAGGTGCGCGACACCAATTACGTCTACCGCGCCAGCAGCCTCGACCAGTGGCGCACGGCGATGGGCGGCTGAGCCCCGGTAGGTCCCAGACCTGGCAGATGTGCGCGCGGCCCGCCTCGTAGCGAATGTCGCCCTCGACGACGCCGCGTCCGTCTGAATTTCGGCGTCCCTGCAGCTTTCGACGCCGTTTCGGTGCCCCGAAGTAACGCAACGGCTCACAGCCTGCGCTAAGTTCGGTGCGCAGCGCGCCACCGGGGCGCAGGATCGGGAGGCCCCTGCGATGACGACACCGCCTACACCGGCCGACTGGTATCCAGACCCCGAGAATCCTGGCGGTCTGAGGTACTGGGACGGCTTCAGCTGGACCGAACATCGGGCCCCCGCACCGGGCGCCGCCCAGCCTCCCGCCTACGAGCCTCCCGCGGATCAGCCTGCCGACGAACAGAATCCCGCCGAGCCGCCTCCCGCCGACGAGCAGGCGACCAACGTCTACGCCACCCGGCCCGTCGAGCAGGAGCCGACGCCCGAGGGCGCTCAACAGGAACCGGTCCAGCCGTACGACACCCACCCGCCGGCGTCCTACGAGCCCTTCTCGGCCGACTCCACGCCGTGGAACCCGCCACTGCCGTCGTGGGATTCGCCATCTACGTACACCCAGCCCGAGCAGACGTCCGAGGCACCGTCGTCAGAGACCCCGGATTCCGAGACGCCAGCCGCCGACGCACCGGAGCCGCAGTCGGGACAGCCTTCGTACGAGCCACCGCCCTTCGAGACGGCCCGCTTCGAGACGACCTCATACGAGCCGGCCCGCTTCGCGCCGCCATCCGGACCGCCGCCGGGGTACTACTCCTCCCCCACGCCGACGGGACCGTCCGGCGACAAGCCGAACATGAAACTGGTGGCCGGCATCCTCGGTGGCGCCGCCGTCATCCTGGTGGTCATCGCCGTCGTCGTCACCCTCGCGGTGATGCGTACCGACCAGCCGACCGTGACGTCTCAGGGCACGACCCCGACGGACAAAGCGACCACCTCCAGCGAGACCACCACCTCGGAGACCGAAGCCGAACCCACGCCGACCGAGTCCCTCACGCCGCCCCCTCCGGGCGCGCAGGGCAGTGACGGCGACTTCACCTTCGCCGTCGCCGGCACCGAGACCGGCGACACCGTCACGGCGATCGTCAACGAGTCGGTGCAGAGCACCGCCCAGGGCATGTACTACGTCGTCTACCTCAACGTCACCAACACCGGGGCCGCACCCATCACGTTCGTGGCGACGTTCCAACAACTCAACGCGGCGGGTCAGACGTTTCCTCTCGACGACCAGGCGACCGCGCTCCTCGAGGGCACCATCGCTCAGATCGAGCCGGGGGAAACGAAGGAGACCCCGCTCGTCTACGACGTGCCCGTGGACACCGTGCCCACCGGCATCCTGTTGCGGGCCGACCCCGTCACGGCGGGCGTCGAACTGCCGCTGAGTTAGGTGGCTGCTGGGTTAAACGACTGGGCGCCAACGCCTTTGGCGCCGCTGCCGCTGAAACGAACTCGGCCCCGCCACCAAGGGGGGGTTGGGTGGCGGGGCCGATCGTTCGGAGCCCGGGGGGAGGCTCACGAACTGAAATCTAACCGAGCCTTCTGTGGGGAACCCTTGGCCAAGCTGAGCGAATCATGAGAAACGTGCATCCGGTATTCATTTCTTGAGCAGGCCCGCTTCGTGATATTCCCGGTCGGCGTTCACCTGCCACGGGTCGACGTCCTTGCCGAAGTACTTGGCCACGCTCTGCATGGCACTCAGCATCGCGTGATCCTGGTTGTCGTAGCGGTGCATGCCGTTGCGCCCCATCGGATGAAGGGTGGGGTACCGGCGGCGCAGGTAGTCGCGAATGCGGCCGACGCTGCGTTCGCGCACCGGGTCGTAGACCGGATAGGCACATTGAGAACGAAGCACCATGACTTGGTCGATGAGGGAGTCGCCAAGGCCTAACGCCCGAATGTCGGCTTGGACGAGGTCGCTGAGGGAACTCTCGTCGGCGTTCATGAGGTCACCGTCGGGACGGACGAAGTACTCGAATCCCAAGAAGGTGCCGTCCCAGCCCGCTGGCTGCAGGTCCTTCGACCATCGGCCGTAGTTCTGGATGCGACCGCACGAGAATTCTCCGCCGGGGGTGTACACCCAGTTGAACGGGATGTCGTGGCGGTCGCGCAACGCGACGGCGACCGTGATCAGCCCGCGGTGACGCAGAGTCGAGGCAGCCACCCGAACACGTCGAGGCGCCTCCGGCAGCGCCTCGATCAGTGTTTGCAGGGGCATGCTGGAGAACACTGCGTCACCCTCGATCACCTCACCGTCGTGCAGCTCGACGTACCAGGTGCCGTCGTGGGTCCAGAGCCGCTCCACCCGGGCGTTGAGCGTCGGGGTGACCCCCGCGTCGACCAGTGCAGCGGCGGCTGCGTCCCACAGCTGGCCTGGGCCGCGCCGTGGGTATCGAAAGACGTCCTCGCCGGGGTGTTTTCGCTTGCTCCGCCACGTCCAGTCGATGGGCTTGATGCGTTGGTTCGCCCAGTCGCTGGCCAATTCCGCGGGATCGGCAAGCCACGTCTTGCGAACGTAGCCGTCGAAGAAGATGGTGTACCAGTATCGACCGAACTCGTGGGTACCCCACTCCTCGAAATTCGCGGGTTGTCCACTGGGCGAGCCGCTCCGCAGCATTCGCCATCCGGCGAAACTGCTCAACCCACGCAACCCCCGGCCAATTCCGAGTTTGGTCACGATGTCACGGCCGACGAGCGGGTATTTGACGTACTCGTCGTCGACCAGCATCGCCGAGCTCCGCGGCACCGACAACCATTGATCCGGCGGCAGCAGCGAGTTCCAAAGGTCCAGCACCTCTTCGTATTTGGTGAAGAAGCGATGACCGCCGGGATCGAGGCACCAGTCGCCGCTACGGGGCGTGCGGGCCAAGCCACCCACGTGGCCAGTCGCCTCGAGAAGCCGGGGCTCAACCCCCCTCTGCACCAACCGCAGGGCTGCGGTGAGCCCGGCGGGACCGGCGCCGATGACGATGGGCCTACGACTGGACTCCACGGGCGTCACTTCCCACGGAGCTGCGGCAATCGTCGATAATTCGCCACCAGGTCGTCGACCTGCTCGACTTCGAGCTCGTTGAGCGGCGTCGTGAGAAACAGCAGATGTGCATATTGGCACTGCATCGGCAGGAACCCGCTGAGCAGCGGCTCGGACGTGGTCCTGATGACCAGATCCACGTCGCCGATGTCGAACGCGTCGTTGATGTCACACCCGAGTTCGCGAGCCCTGACGTGAGCGTTGCGCAGCTCATCGCGGGCGTCGTAGGCGGCGAGGACGTTGATCGTGAAATCCGGTCCGTTCATTGCGCTTTCGGCGCTCTCCGCGGCGGCGAGGTACGACTCGGGCAGTGCTGTCCGGTCACCGTGCAGCCGCACGGTACAGACGGCCGGATCGAACCTGGCGGGGATCAGCGTCGTGAAGAACTGCACGGAGGCCGCGAACACTGCCTCCAACTCGTCGTCGCGGCGCGACAGATTGGCGCCGCTCAAGTTGTAGACCGACACGGTCCGTACGCCGAGTCGCTGCAAGCCGGCCATGAGGTCGACGACCTTGTGGGCACCCTTGAGGTATGTGTCTGCGAGGTCGACGCCGTTGAGTCGGGACCATCTGCGCATCCCGTCGGGAATCAAGCCCACGTGACCGGGTACGTCGTAGACCGCCGGTGACTCCACTTCGCGAGGATCACCCATTGACGGACCCTTCCTGAAAACGCTTGATGCGCAGGGTAATCGACCCGCGGCGGGCGGTCAGTCCTCTACGCTACGGAACACCGCCAGGACGGTCAGCACCAGGACTCGGAAGTCGAGCCGCAGCGACCAATTCTCGATGTAGTAGTTGTCGAACTCGGCCCGATCGGCGATCGACGTCTGGCCGCGCAGGCCGTGGACCTGCGCCCAACCGGTGATGCCGGCCTTGACCCGGTGCCGATCCCCATAGCGGCGCACCTGCATCTCGAACAACTCGACGAACGCCGGCCGCTCCGGACGCGGCCCGACCAGACTCATGTCGCCCTTGAGCACGTTGAGCAACTGGGGCAGTTCGTCCAACGACGTCTTGCGCATGATCTTGCCGATTCGAGTGCGGCGGTCGACCCCCTCCACCCCACCGGGCGCGTCCCCGGCCTTTGGCGCGAAGACACTCTCCGACGGATCGAGGGGACGCATACTGCGGAACTTCAGACAGTCGAACACCTTGGAGTCACGCCCAACTCGCGCCTGCCGGTAGAACACCGGGCCCGGCGAGGTCGTCTTCACCAGCAGTGCGAGCCCGAGGAACAGTGGTGAGATGAGCAGCAGTCCCAGGCCTGCCATCGTCCGGTCGAACCCATGCTTGAGCGCGAACTGCCACCCCTTGGGGTCGACGCGGGTGAGCACCAAGAGCGGGATTCCGCCGAGGTGCTCCACGCGGGTGCCGACTCCGACGGCGTCGAACAGTCGAGGCACCACGAACACTCGGAGCCCGAGGGTTTGTGCCAACTGCGCCGCGCGAGCCAACTGCTCGTCGGATACCGACGACGGCGCCACGATGAGGTCTTCGGCGTGGACGCTTCGCGCAGCGGTTTCGAGATCGAGGGTCGTGCCCAGATACGGCAAGTCGACGAGTTCCATGTCGGGCGGCCGAAAGTCGTCGAGCATCCCGACGGGATGCAGACCGTACTCCGGCACCTGCCGCATCCGGGCGACGAGCTGGTGGGCTATCGGACCCGACCCAAGGATCAGCGCCGGTGCGCCGACTCGGTACTTCCGCCGCAGATAGCGGTAGACCAGGGATCTGCCCAGACGCACGGCAGGCATCAAGATCGCTGCGCACACCCACAACCGGACGACGAGATCGCTTGGGCGGACGCTGCTTTGGACCACTTCGCCCGGCGCAAGCGCGGGCACCGACACCATGATCAGAGTCAAGGTCCCGAGCGCCGCCACCGCGACGGCCGTCTCAACCGGTTCGAAGTCGTCGAGGAACTTGAAGTCCAACTTGCGCATGTACAGCGACCGGGTACTCAGGACGAGCACGATCAAGGGCACGAAGGCCCACGAGTACACCAGAACGTAGCGCTGGTCGTCGGTGGAGGGTAGCCACGCGTGCGCCGTAGCAACCGCTGCCGAAGCCGCCAACAGGTCGAGCACCACGGTGATCGTCACGTGCCAGCGGTCGGCGCGGAAACGTTCGATCCAGCGGGGCGCGTTCATGGGGACACGGCGCACAGCCGCCCCCGGGGAGTCCGCCAGGGGCACCGCGGCAGGCGCATTGGGGACGTGCGTCGTCACGTTCACGTCAACAACACCTCGATCCCCCCGGGCAAATCTCAAAATGCGACTCTAGTGGGTATTGACGCTTCCGCAGGGTATTTCCCAGACAATGCCGCGTGTTTGCCGAACAACGTCAGTTCGACGGGTCCCAGAGTATTCGACCGGCGCCGTCAGCGCGCAGAACCAGCCCCAGGACCGAAGGCTCGCTCGGCGGCGAGGCTGGCGAAGTCGCCCAGGATCTGAACGTGCCCGGTGGTCCACAGCCGTGGCACGTCGTCGAATACGCACAGCGTGCCGATGGCGTTCTTCTCGCCGTCGACGAGCGGTATGCCGAGGTAGGCCACCACGCTGCCGTCGACGACGGCCGGGTGATTCTTGTAAATGGGATCGACCCGAGCATCTTCGATGAGCAGCGGAGTGCCCTTTGCCACGGCGTACTGACACATCGACCGCTCCAGGGGGGTCTGCCGTTCTTCTGGCGACGTCCCACCCATTCCAACAGTGCTCTTGAAGAATTGTCGGTCGACGTCGATCAGCGACACCGCAGAATGCGGTGCGTCCAAGGCGGCAGCGGCAGCCCTGGTGATCCGGTCGAAGGCCTCCTCCGGCGGACTGTCCAACAAGTTGGTGGCATACAGGGCCCGTAGCCGGGAGGGGTCGTTTATGGTCGCCGAAGTGTCCGGCATCGTCGGCAGAGCAAACGTTCCCGAGGCGGTGAGGTGCGTCATCAGTTCGATGAAGCCGGGGCTGTCGACCCCCCGCTGCTCGGCCACCATGCGTGACGCGACGGCCCGCGCCACATAGGTGCGAACGTCCTCCCCGGCCGCGCGCGCACACTCCTCGAGCTGGCGGTTGAGCCAATCGTCGAACCCCGTCAGAGAGCTTGCCACCAGTTCACGCTATCCGAAATCGACGACTGCGTAGGACCATAGAGCTCAAGACGATTTTCCCTCCTACGTGGTCCGGCGCCGACGCAGCCACAGGATGACCGCCGCCAGCACCGCCAGGACGAGCACCACGGCCACCGCGATCGTCGTCCCACTGGACACCGACGCGTGCGACTCGGCCGACGGCGGCGCCGATTCCGTCGGGTCCTCGGCGGTGCGGACCGCGACGTTGACCGGGGTGCCTGCCGCACCTGCGGCGAGAACGTCGCCAGTCAGTTGCGACCACCCGCCGCCCAGCCCGCCGAGGTAGGTGAACAGTGGGTCCACGAGTGTCCACGACCCCGTGGTCGTCACCAGGACGACGGACCGGTTGCGTGGCGCGTCGGCGAAGGCCTGGATCGAACCGAGCCCGTCGCCGACGTCCGCCCGCAGCGCGGTGGGAAGGGCGACGTCGACCTCCTTGCCGTTGCCGCTGAGCGGCGGATTCAGCGACGTCTTGCCCATGGCCTCGGCGTTGGCGACGATCAGCGCGCCCGTGGTCGCGTCGGCGGCGGTCTTGACATCCACCACCTGTGGCATCAACTGCTTGCCGGTGAGCCGCGCGACGGCGCCGACGACCCGGGCGGCGTAGCCGAGTTGGTTGGGGCTGCTGCCGTCGAGGGCAACGAGGAAGGCAGGGCTGAACTCCGAGGGAAGGCCACTGAACCCGCCAAGCGGCGGACCACCGCGGTGCAGCGTCATCGTCGACTTCGGGTTGACCTGAAAGGTGATGGGAGCCATCAGCGGTCCACACGCCTCGTGCGGCGTGTAGGTCAGCGCGAAGTCGAGGTTGATCCCCTGGCCCAGCGTCGTGGCGTCCAGGTCGAACGTCGCGTCGAGAACTCCGGTGTCGTCGAGTGTCGCGCGGTGGACGACCACTCCGCCGGAACGAATCATCACCGCTGCCGCGTCGTCGCGCGGCACGGGCGTGTAGTCGGCCAACAGGTGCACCGAAACGCCGTCGACGCGACCACCGCCGAGCGTGGCGCGGTCGACACCGATCGAGAAGTTGGCGGTCCGAAGCACGTCCGCCTTGCCATTGAGCTTCAGCTGACCGAACGTCACCGTGTCGCCCGTCGGCTCAGTGTCCGATCCCGCTTGGTCGATCCGGACCGATGCCACCTGTGCCAGCGATTGGAGCTCGTTGATGAGCAGTGACACCTGGGTGGTCAGTTCGTCGCCATGACCGGAGACGCGGAGGAACGCGCCTGGGTCACCGGGCTTTTCGACGCTGAGGCCGGGGTCGCCGGTCTCGACGACGATCGAGCGCGCCAGCTGCGCACTCGGCGGAGGGATCGAGCCGCGGCGCTGGCTGACGACGGTGATCCTCAGCGGCTGCGGGTTGTAGAGCCGAGCCAGCGTGGAGACCAGCGTCAGCACGGACTGCTGTTCGGAGGCGTCGGCGTCGGTGGGCGAGTAGATCGTCACCTGCTCGAGAACCGGTGGCAGAAAGCTGGCGATCGTCGTCGCCGGAGGCTCGATCCCGGTGAACGTGGTCGCCAGATCACTGAGGGTCAGCTGTTGCAGGGGGCCGCAGAACTGATTTGCGCTGTCGATCGGGCGGACGGTGAACGACAAGTCAACCGCCGAGGCCCGAACCCGCGCCCCCGAAACGTCGACGTCGAAGGGAGTGACCACCGCGGCGGCCCCCGCCGGCGGCAGGTTGACCGAGGCGAGGAGCTTGCCGTCGCCGTCGTCGATCTCGAGGTATCCGGCACCGATGTTCATCGGCAGGTGAAACACCCCGCTCAAGCGGGACGCGTTGAGCCCCAAAGGAACTGGCACGCTAAAGCTCGTACTGCTGTTGGGTCCGAGAAAGACCTCGGTGGCCAGCCCAAGGGTGGGCCAGGCCATCGTCACCCCTGCTCCGTCTGCCGGGGGCGGGTCGCCGGGCGCCGCATGCGCCGAGCCGGCAACCGAACCGGCGAGCAGGGCCGGGAGAATCAGAGTCGCCACTAGCACCGCTCGGCCCCTCGCTCGGAGGCGCCGTCGAATGGGTAGCAAGACTGAATTCACCGGGTGCACGCTATTCCACTTTCGGACTCTTCGAGCAACGTAATCGCAATGGGCTTTGGGACTATACCGGCGGACACCGTCGGTGGGCGCGTTATTCGACGGCCAGCGAACTGCGTGCCGACACCTCGACATTTCGCAGGCCGCGCCCCCGGGCGGGACGAACGCCGATGACGCCAAGCGCCTTTCGCCCCGGCATCGCGGGTGTCCACCATCGGGGCACCGGGACGGCCGGCCCAATGCGTCGCTCGCCGACAATGGCGGCGCCCATATTGACGGTGCCCTCGGCAATGGCCTGCCTCGTGGGATAGCGTGCACACGAACTTGCGCGATTGCCGACCGGTTGGCGTGCAGGTAGCAATCTCTAGGGGGAAATCAGCGATGAAGGATCGCACTTGACTGTTCAGGACTTCGCACAAATTCTGCGCACTCGGTGGGTCGTCATCATCGGCACGATCGTCATCGCCGTGCTGGCCGCGGTCGGCTACTCCCAACTCGTGCCCAAGCAGTACGTGGCCTCGACGCGGCTGTTCGTGTCGACGACGTCGGACGGGACCAACACCCAGACCAACGACGGCGGTCTGTTCGCCCAACGCCGCGTCCTGTCCTACACCCAGCTCCTGACGAGCGAGATCCTCGCTCAGCGCACCGTGGACAAGCTCGGCCTCGACATGAGCGCCGCCGAGCTGCAGCACGAGATCACCGCCACCGCGCCGACGGACACGGTCCTCATCGACGTCACGGTGCGCGACACCTCCGCCGCCAGGGCCCGCGACATCGCCAACACGCTGTCCGACGAATTCGTCATCATGGCAGCCGGACTGGAGACTCCCGACCTTGGCGCTCGCCCCAACGCACGGGTGGTCGTCCAGCAGCGCGCCAACATCCCCGACACCCCGGTGGCGCCCAAGACGCTTCAACTCGTTGCGATCGCGGCAGTTGCAGGTGCGCTGATCGGCCTCCTCATCGCCATCGTCCGATACCTCCTGGACGACAGAATCAGAAACTCCGAGGCGCTCGAAAAGGCCACCGGCGTCGGCGAAATCGGCAACATCCCCGCCGACGGGCAGCGGCAAGAGGGACCGCTGATCGCGTTCGGCGGCGATCGTCCCACGCTCGCCGACGCCTTTCGGGAGCTGCGGGTCAACCTGCAGGTCCTCCAGGTCGCCGACGGGCCCCGCGTCCTGCTAGTCGCGAGCCCGATGCCGCGCGAGGGCCGGTCGACGACGGCGGTCAATCTGGCGTTGGCGCTCGCCGAAACCGGCGGCGACGTCGTAGTGGTCGACGGTGACCTCCGACGTCCCCAGCTTGCCTCCTGCCTAGGCGTCGACGGTCAGGTCGGCCTGAGCACCGTTCTGACGGGCGCCGCAACCGTCGACGAAGCGCTGCAGGAGACCCGCTTTCCGCGCGTCTCGGTGATGGCGTCCGGAGTGGTGCCGGCCAATCCGACCGAACTACTCGGCTCCCAAGCCGCCAAGGAACTTCTGCGCGAACTGGGGGGTCGCTTCGCTTACGTCGTAGTCGACTCTCCGTCGCTGCTGGCGAAGGACGCGGCGCTTCTGGCGGGCAACGCGCACGGTGTGGTCGTCGTCGCCCGGTTCGGCCACACCACGGCCAAGCAACTCGTCCCGGCGATCACCGCGCTGACCCGGGCCGGGGCGCCCCTGCTCGGCTCGGTCATGACGATGACGCCGGCACCGAAGCGACGCTCGGCCGATTCCTACTACGCCAAGACCGCCCCTGCTCCGGGTGCACCTTCCGACCCGCCGGCAGCCCATGGGCGTCATAGTGGGCCCGAGAAGTAGTCGGGTCGACGCATCAACGGATCCGAACGACACCAGCCCGGGACTACGTTCGTAGCCGCCGCGCCGAAAGCCGAACTGGGAGTGAATTCTTCACCAGGTCGGCTGGCGTCGGCCCGCACGTTTCTGGCGGCGCCGACCCGGGTCGTCGCATCCGGGACGCCCACCGTTCGACAGAACCGGCGTGTGCTGGCGGCACTGATCATCGTGGCGATCGGGCTGGCCGTCGTGCCAGAAGTCATCACCCATCTCAACGTCAAGCACACCCCCGACCTGCCGCCACTCGAGGACGAAGCCGCCTCGTCGAAATTCCCGCTCGCGCACCTTGCCAGCCTGGCGGGCTCGGCCCTGCTGCTCTTCTTCAGTTCGGTCGTCGCCGTCAAACGCGGCCACCCGAACCGGCACTTCGCCGGGGTGCTCGTCCTGCTACTCGCGGTGAACGTGCCCTATCTGATCAGCCCGGTGGTGCCCGCGCCGGCAGACCTCATCAAGGTCGTGCTGGCCAACACCATGGTCCTCGCCCTCTGGAACACCGGCGCCTCGATCACCCAGCTGAAGTGGCTACCGATCATCGTCAGTTGCATCGGCGTCTACTCGATCATCGGCGGCCTCGTCATCCCCGACTACATGATGTACAACGTCGTGTCGGTGAAGGCCATCGTTCCCGGGTGGGAATTGGCCGGCCCGTTTGGCCACGGCAACGTCCTCGGAATGTATTGCGCCGCAGCGTTTGCGCTGGTTCCACTGGTCGACGCAAACCGGTGGCGAGTCGTGTGCGCGACGATCATCTTCGCCACCGCCGTCCTGTCGGCGTCGCGGACGGCGGTGTTGGCCTGCCTGGTCGTCCTGATCTGGTGGGCGGCGTGCGCAGTCCGGCGCGTGATCTCCGTTCGGCTGGCGGGCACCGTCGGCGCCCTGACGGGGGCGACCGCCATGGTGGTCATCCCCTTCCTGCCTTGGGATCCAAGCGCATTCACCGACAGAGCGGGGATCTGGGCGGCGAGCATCGTCGAGTGGGGAACGTCCCCGATCCTGGGGTTGGGCGTCAACTGGTTCATGACCGACGCCCAGTCGACGGGCAACGTCGCCGCCTGGGCTTACGTCGGCACCGGTCACAACCTCGCGATCGACACCCTGGTGAAGTCGGGTCTCGTCGGGTTCGCCCTGCTCGTGCCCGTCGTGCTCGGCGCTATCCTCGCGGCGCGCTCGCTGCGCGTCACCAGCCAGCAGATCGCCTGCTTCGGATTCCTGATGGGATTCTTCGTCGTCGCGACCACTGAGGCCGTGTGGGCCCTGCTGCCGAACGTGCAACTCTTTCCGATCAGCGGGATGGTGTTCGCGATGCTGATCCTGAATCGGCACGGCGACCGCGCCGAGGAGCTCACGCCATGACCCCCGAGGTCAGCGTGGTCATTCCGACCATCGGCCGAGCGAGCCTGCGGAACGCGGTCGAGTCGGCCCTGCGGCAGACCTTTCCTCCGAAGGAGATCGTCGTCGTGCTGGACGCCGACTGCGAGCCTTCGCTGCCCGAGTCCCCCGCCGTAAGGGTGGTGCGTACGACGGGCGGGGTCGGTGCCAGCATGGCCAAACACATTGGCGTCCAGGCGGCTACGGGCAACGTGATCGCGCTGCTCGACGACGACGACGTGTGGCACGACGACAAACTCGAAGTGCAGCTGGCCGCCGCGCCGGCGGGTGACCAGTGGATCGTAGCGTCCCGGTTCCACGTGCACGTCGGCGACGACGAGCCGATCGTCGGGCCGCGCACCCCCATCACCCGCGACGAACGGGTGGCGCCCTTCCTGTTCGAGTTCCGCGAGCAGCGCGCGTACAACATGGTCCAGACGTCGACCCTGATCTTTCCCGCCGCGTTGACGCGGACGGTGCCCATGTCAGTGGCCGCAGGCTCGATTCACGACGACCCCAAATGGCTGATCGAAGTCCGGCGCGCCTTCCCGGACCTGCCGATCATCCAGGTGCCCGAGCCACTCGTCGACGTCATATGGACCGCGGGATCACTGTCCCGCTCCGGGGTGGACCGCAGCCAAGAGCTGATCGACTGGGGCATCCGCGAACTCGCCGACGAGTCGAAGCGCGTGCGGGGTGACTACCTGTTGACCTCGCCGGTCGGCTCGGCCCTGGGGGCCGGTTCCGTTGGCGGCGTTGCCCGTTCGATTGTCGCCGCCGTGCGGTGTGGGCGCCCTGGCCCGTTGGCGTGGGCCAGCGTCACCAAGTCGATCCTGAAATTGGGCCGGGGACGGCTCAGGGCCGTGTTCCGCTGATGTCCCCCAGCTTCGTCCGCAACACCCTCCTCGGCTTCGGTTCCGGCGCCTCCGTCGCACTCGCCGGTTTCATCGGCAACGCGATCACGGCCCGACTCCTCGGACCCGACCAGCTCGGAGTGCTCGCCTACGTGGTGTGGTGCGTGACGCTGGCCTCGATGTTGGCCGGCCTCGGCATCAGCATCGTTCAGCAACGGTTCATCCCGAACCTTCGGGCCGAGGGCCGAAATGCCGAAGCGGACGGGCTGGTTGGCGCCACCACCCGGTGGTCGGTCGGTGCCGCCGTCATCGGGGCGTTGCTGTTGTTCGCTTACCTGTTCTGGCCGGGACGCAGCGCGACCGACGGCGCGTCCGCCTCGTCCCACGACGTGGTGATCGCGCTCGCAGTGACGTGGTTCATCTGCTGGAAGCTCGCCGACCTCTACCTGTTCTATCTGCGAGGCGAGCAGCGATTCGGTGAACTCGCCCGCCTCTCCGGCGTCTCGGCGCTGCTCAAGCTGGTGGTGATCGGGCTCGGCGCCTGGCTGTTCGGCATTCCCGGCGCACTCGCCGGTTACGTCGCGGGTAACCTCCTGCCGGCAGCAAGGGCCTTCGGGCTGCTGCGCACCAAACCCGCGGTAAGCCAGGATCTTCGGCGTCAGGTCATCAGGTTTGCCCTGCCCAGCTGGGCGACCGCGGTGATCGGCGGCCTGGTGTTCGGCCGGACGGAGATCGTCTTCCTCCAGCACTACACCGGCCTCGCCGCCGTCGGCCTGTTCGCGGCGGCGGCGACCATCGCCGAAGTGGCGGTGCAGCTACCGCCCCTGCTGCTGTCCGCGCTGCTCCCCCGGTTCAGCGAGCAATTCGGGCTCGGCGCGCACGAACACATGCAACGGCTGTACCGCACGATCACCGCACTACTGGCAGTGGTAATCCTGCCGCTGTGCCTCGGCCTCGCGGCGATCGCTCCCGTACTGGTGCCCGCGTTCTTCGGGGCGGAGTTCACCGACGCCGGCCCCGTGGCGTCGGTTCTGCTGATCGCCGCGGCGGTCAGCAGCCTCGGCGTCACCACGTTCTATCTGCTGCAGAGCATGGGTAAGACCGGGTTCCTGCTGGTGTCCAACGGGATTGGCCTGGTGGGCACGGTGGCCCTCGGCTTCCTCCTGGTTCCCCACTTCGGACTGATGGGCGCCGCCTGGTCGCGAGGGGTGGTTCAGGTGATGGTCGTCCTCATCGAAACCTGGTACGTGACACGACGGTTGGGCATCTCCCCGCCGTACCGGGCCTTGGGCGCCATCACGTTGGCCGCCGTGGCACAGGGCGCGGTCGCCTACGCCATTGGTGCGGAGTTGGGCGGGGCGGTGTCGCTGTTGGTGTCGCTTCCCGCGGCGATCGTCGTGTATTTGATCGTCCTGCGGCTGCTCTCGGTCGCGCGACTGATCGACCCGGAGCTGATGAGCCGCCTCGTCGGGAAGGTGCCGCAGCGGTTCAGGCCGCTGACCCGACGCCTCCTGAACGTCCCGGACTGACCGTCACTCCTTCTCGTCGTCGGTCAACGCGATGGCCGCCGGCTTGAGGGACAGGTCCTCGCGGAGGACGCCGAAGTTCTCCTCGATCTCGGTCGGATTGGTTCCCCCGTCGACCAATTCGTAGTAGATCAGCGGTCCGGCCCACTCCCAGCCGAGGACTTGGTCGTGCGCCTGCACCAGCGCCTTTGCCTGGTCGGCCTCCGACACCGCGTTCGGTCCGGTTCCGGTGGGCGCCCCGAACTCGGTGACCCAGATCTTCTTGTCGCCGTCGTCGTGTTTGACCATCACCCCGTGCAGCGCGGGTAGGTCGGCGAACCCGCCGATGATGTTCTTCGGGCTCGCGTCCATCGGCAGCCCAGGAAAGCTGTACGGGTGGACGGCAATCGCGTCGGCGAGTTGCGCCGTGCCGTTGGCGTAGAGCCGTTCCAAATAGTCCGTGGGGGTCACGCCCGCCTCGGGGCCGGCGTACCACGGAGCCAGCCCACCGATCAGCAGGGTGGCTTTCGGGTCGACGCTGCGAATGGCCGATGCCGCCGCCCGGAACAGTCCGCCGTACTCGTCGGGGTTGGGTGCCGGCGGCCAGAATTTGGTGCTGTTGGGTTCGTTCCAGATCTCCCACCCACCCACGCCGCGAGGTGCGTAGCGCTCGGCGGCGAGCCGTGCGAAGTCGGCGAAGTCGGAGATCTGGTCGGGCCTAAGGTGGCTGGCCTTGGCCGCGGGTTCGGCACCGGGGTCGGCGGCGACCGCGCGTGTCCACGCCGGGCTGAACGCCACGACGATCAGCACCTTCATGCCGTGAGCGGTGGCCGCGTCGACCAGTGTGTCGGGGTAGGTCCAATCGAACTGTCCCCGGCCGGGTTCCACCACCGACCAGTCGACGTCCACCCGCACCCAGGTCACGTGCATGTCCGCCATGAGGTCGAACTGCCGGGAGAGGGACGCCGCGTCCGCACCGCGCAAATGCACCGTCATCCCGGTCTCGACCTTCGGCGGTGCCGCCTGGCACGACACCATGGCGACGCCGACCACCAGCACCGACACCACCTGCGCCAGCCGTCGCCGCCACGTCGTCACCGGACGACGGCCCGGTGATCCCGATCGCCGCCGGCCACGCGCCCGAGCACCCCTTCGGCACGGCCGACCATGAGCGCCAACCCATCTCGCGGCCGGAACTTGTCGCGCTTCAGCAGCGGCGCCAGCGCGGCGCCGAAGACGTGCCGAAACTTGTCCCAGGCCGGATAGTCCCAGCTGCGGTACACATAACCGCTACCGCGCCCGTAGAAGCGGATCTTGCGGCGGCGTTCCCTCGGCGTCAGGTGGGAGAACTCGGTGTGCGCGCGCACCTCGATGTCGGGAATCCACTCGACGGCGAAGGCGTCCAGGAGTGACATGCGGAGCAGTAGGTCGGTGCCCTCCCCCGCCTGCCATGGTGTGTCCGCACCCGATCCCAGCGCGGGGCTGAACCGGCCAGCCTGGTAGAACGCGTAGCGCTCGAATAACGTGGCCGGCTCGATCGCTCCCCACACGTTGCGCTTCGTCAACGGAGAACCCGGGGCCGGCAGCGCATTTCGAACACCCTCGCGGTCGACCAGCTGCACCGCACACGCCGTCACCTGGGGCGTGGCATAGCGGCCGACGCGTTCCAGGAAGTCGTCGGCGACGCGGCTGGTGTCGTTGGGGAAGTAGAGCCAGTCGACGTCGTCGCCGAGCAGCGCGGCAGCGGCGTTGCGGCCGTTGGAGATTCCGCGTGGACTGACGACGGTGCTGATCGCCAACGTGTCGGCGAACGACTTCACGAGTGTGTCGAGCTCGCCGGCGGCGCTCGGATCGTGGTGTGCGATCGCGACCGCGTGCGGCGGTCGGGTCTGTCGGGACAGGTCGCCGAGCAATTGACGAAGGTCGTCCCAGCGGCCGACGGTGGTGACCGCGATGCCAATCCTCGGATGGGTCACGTTGATGCTCCGGCCAGTTCGGCGCAGATGGCCTCGGCGGCCGCGGTGAGCGAGATGCCCGACTGCCGTTGCGTGACACGCGCCCGACCGCGGTCGGCAAGGTCGGCCCGGGCGGCGTCGTCGGTGCAGTACGTGCGCAGCAGCTCGCCAAGCGCGCGGTGATCCTGGGGGCCGAAGTATTCGGCCCCGTCGCCGCACGTCTCCCGCAGCGAGGGGATGTCCGAGGCGAGGACGGCGGTATGCGAGGCCATCGCCTCCAGCGGCGGCAGCCCGACCCCCTCGTACAGCGACGGCATCACGAGCAGGTCCGCACCGGCGACCAGCGCACGCAAGGCCGCGAAGTCGACCCGCCCGACGATCCGCACCCGGTCCGCCTGGTCGCCGGCAAGCTGGTCGACCCGGGCATCCGAGTTCTTGACCAACGCACCCCCGCCGGCGATCACCAGGTTCTGCGGCAGTCCCTGCGCGACCTCGCCGAACGCCTTGAGCAACACCGTCAAGTTCTTGTGCCACTTGGTGTTTCCGACGTAGAGCACGTATCGCCCCGGCACCGGCGACGCGGCGGGGTCGACCGGGGCAAACCACGCTTCGTCTACTGCGAGGGGCGTCACCGTCACCGGCGCGTTCGGAGCCACCGCCGACAACGACGCGGCGGTCGAGTGCGACGGGGTGAAGATCCTGGTGGCCCTGCGCACGTCGGCCTTCAGCATGGTGCGCGCGTAGGCCCGGAACGCCGAATTCTGGCCGGTGACATGACCCGCCTGCACGTGCAGCAGATCGTGCACCGTCACGAAGAGTCGTGTGCGCCGGTTGCGCGGGCGCAGCAGTGTAAGCGGAAAGGGGTAGTGCGGCACCCACATCGCCCGGGGTCGGATGGCTTTCAGCGCGACGTCCCAGGCTCGCTGCTCGTCCCTGGAGTACATCGGCGCGTTCACCGGACGGGACTCGACGACCACGGTGGTCGACCGCAGTTCTGGCATCTTGTCCCGGTCGACGAGCACGGCCAGGGCCAACCCCCGTTCGGCGAAGACGTACTCCAGATGCGGCAATTCGGTACTGATGTACGTGCCGATCCCACTCTGGCGGATGTGTCGGGCGTCGAACAGCAGGTCGACCCGAGCGTGCCCAGCTATGTCAGCCGCCCCTGCAGGTCCGGCAGGAAGTCGGGGGTGGCCCAGGTCCGTTCGAGGGTGGAGTCGACGTCGTTGGCCGGGGCCCACCCGAAGACGTCCCTGATGCGAGAGATGTCGGCACCCAGGAACGGGCGGTCGACCGCCCGCATGCGCTTCGGATCTTGGCGCACCTCGAACGTCAAGCCCAGCACCGACCGCATGCGTCCGAGGATGTCGTCAACCGAATACTGCTGGCCGCTACCGAGGTTCACCACCTCGCACGCCACCCCGGGCGGGTTCGTGCCAATCGCGACCGCGGCAAATCCGGCCGCGGCGTCCCGAACGTCGATGTAGTCCCGCTTGGGCCACGTGTTGCCGAGGTCGATCGACGTCGCCCCCTCGCGCAACTGGGCGATGATCGCGGGCAGCAGATGGGGGTTTGTCTCACCGGGACCGATCACGTTGAACAGGCGCACGATTCCGCATGACAGGCCGTGGTCCGCGGCGAACGCGCGCACGTAGGCCTCGCCCTGCAGCTTGGTGATGCCGTAGATGTCGGCCGGCTTCAACGACGACACCAGCTCCTGATGCGGCGCCTCGTCGGGCTCGTAGACCGCACCACTGCTGGCGAAGACGAAGCGGGTCCCGGGCGGGCAGGCCGCCAGCACGTTCACGGTGCCTACGACGTTGGTCGAAACCGCGAGCGGTGGATCGGCGTCGCATTCCGGGATGTAGTGGATCGCCGCCAGATGTATCACCGCGTCGGGCCGAAATTCCTCGACCACCCCGCGAATCGCCGCGGCGTCGCGAATGTCGACTTGGCTCAAGCGAACCCCGTCAGGTGGACTCGCGAGCCAGTCGGGCATGCCGTAACGCAGGCGGTCGGCCACCAACACCTCGGCCTTGGGCTGCAGGGTGCGCACCAGCTCCCTGCCGACGAAGCCGGCACCACCGGTCACCACTATGCGCATGGGCACTCCTCGAATCGTTTTCCGTCACAGGTCATGTCGAGATCGTCTGCCGAACCCGGGTTTCGAACGTCGCCGCGATGCCCGACCAGTCCAACGACGTCGCACCGTCGAGCCCGGCCCGGGAGAAGCCGTCCCAGCCGGCTTCGGCGGCCAGCAGGGCCTCGGCGAGGTCGGCAGCCGAGGTGCCGCACACGATGCCGGCGCCGTACTGCGCCACGACGTCCTTGCCGCCGTTCTCCTCGAAGCTGGGCGTGACGACGGGAAGCCCGCTCGCCATGGCCTCGGCGATCACCCGGGGGAACCCTTCGCGGGTGCTGGGCATCCCCAGAACCGAAGCGTGCGAGAGGAGTTCGATCTTCTGCGCCTCGGATACCGAACCGAGCACCTTGATCCGCGCGGTGTTGGGCGAGCGGCTCGCATACTCGGCGACGTCGGCGCGCGACGGCCCGTCACCGGCGATGGTCAGATCGCCGGCCAGACCGCGGGCGACGGCGATGTCGAACGCGTCGACCAGCAGCGGCATGTTCTTGTGTGGGGCCAGGCGTCCGACGTAGAGCACCCCGGAGCGGGTGCTGCGGTCGACCGATCGGTAGCGGTCGAGTTCGATGCCACTCGGAAGGACCGTGAAGTCCCGACCGGACTGGCGACCGATCTCGGCGGCGACGGCCTCCCCGACGGCGAAGTTGGTCGCAACCATCCGCGGGAAGACCCGTTGCAGGATCATCACGGGGTCGGCGGTGCGCACTTCGCACCAGTGGATGGCGCTGCGCGCCCGCGCGCGCTTGCTCAGCGCGGGCACGTGGAACAGCGGCCACTGGTTCAACAGGTGAAAGTCGTACCCGCCGTCGCGGGCGATCCGTCGCACCTCGGCGCTGTAGCGGAAGATGTCGGACCAGTTGCGGCGGAGGAACGGAATCACCGGCCGCGGGTAGACGCCACTGCCCTGGGTGCGGTGGACGTGAACCCCGTTCAGCCATTCGCTGGCCGGCAGGGCCGCGTCGTGGGTGATGCAGAAGACGTCGACGGCGTGTCCGCGTCGGACCAATGCCTCGGCAAGCTCCTGGAAGAAGACTTCCTGACCGCCGAGGTGCGGATGGTAGAGCTCGGTCAGGAAAGCCAGACGCAAGGGCGCGGGCCCGCTGTCATGGGGTTGAGAATCGGCCTTGCTCATTTGCGCAGCAATGTTATCAGCACGGGGGTAAATTGCCGCCGGAAACGAAAAGTCGCCGCCCCGCAACGCCTGGAATCGAAAGAGCTTGCCACACAACGCATTCTGCGGCGGTTGAGGTCAGGGCACACCGCCCCCACGCGGGCGGGCACCGGGGCATTCCACCGACCGGCCCACCGAGCAAATTGCGCTCCGGACGCACGGCCCGACTCCCCGCTGGGTTCGAACAGTTGACAGTCGGCTAACAGGCTCGCCGTTTCGTGTTTACGCCACCGTCAGTGACGCACTAAAGTCTTGGGCAAACGCAATGCAATGAGGCAGGGGCGCAGTGGACTGGATCAACGATCGGCTCACCGATCTGAGCAACCTCGGATCCGGGGGTTGGCTGGCGATCGCTGCGTGGGCTGCCCTGGCGCTCGGCATCGTCGTGCTGGTGTGGGCAAACCGGCAGCTCAAGCGCAACAGGCAGCTCAAAACCGAGCAGGTGCGCCCCCAGGTCTCGATGTACATGGAACCGCACGCCTCCGATTGGCACGTCATCGAGCTGGTGGTCCGCAACTTCGGCCAGACCGCCGCCCACGACATCCGCCTCGACTTCGTCACTCATCCGACAGTCGCCGCCTACGAAGACGCCCGGCCCGACGGCCCACCCGAGGTGGCCGAGCTCGACCTGCCCAGCGAACTGCTGTCTTTAGCCCCGGGGCAGGAGTGGCGGACGGTGTGGGACTCCGCCATCAGTCGTGCGGAGCTCGGCGGGGCCATCCAGGACCGGTTCGAGGGCACGCTCACCTACTCGGACCAACCGCGTCCCAAGTCCAAGGCGAAGAAGCCCGGGCCGTGGAACAAGAGGGAGACCTTCGAGACGAAGTTCCGTCTCGACTGGGGCACCCTGCCGCCGGTACAGCGCATCGAGCTGATGACCACCCACGACCTGGCCAAGCGCGAGAAGCAGAAACTCGAACTGCTGCGCAGCGTGCTGTCCTACTTCCACTACGCGTCCAAGGAGACCCAGCCCGACGTGTTCCGCGCCGAGATCGACCGGATGAACAAGGCCACGGCCGAAACCCAGGACCGCTGGCGCACGCGGCAGTTCGACGAGACCACCGAGCTCGACCTCCCGTGGATCCAGAAGAACGGGTCGACTGGCCGTCATTCCGCGCACTCGCGCTAAGTACGATCGGCTCATGACAAGCACCGTTGCCTACGAGCAGACCGAATCCGTCGCCACGATCACGCTCGACGACGGCAAGGTCAACGTGCTGTCGCCGGCGATGCAGCAGAACGTCAACGCCGCGCTCGACCGCGCGGAGAAGGCCGCCGGCGACGGCGAGGTCAAGGCCGTCGTCATCGCGGGCAACTCGCGGGTGTTCAGCGCGGGCTTCGACCTCAGCGTCTTCAACTCCGGTGACGCGGCCGCCGCACTCGGCATGCTCTCCGGCGGGTTCGAGCTGTCGATCCGGCTGCTGAGCTTTCCGGTACCGGTGATCATGGCGGCGACGGGTCCGGCCATCGCCATGGGGTCATTCCTGATGCTGACCGGTGACCACCGGGTCGGGTCGCCCAGCTCGCGGTTCCAGGCCAACGAGGTTGCCATTGGCATGGTGCTGCCCATCTCGGCCATCGAGATCATGCGAAACCGGTTGACGCGCGCGGCCTTTCAGCGTGCGGTCTCCATGGCGGCCGTGTTCACCGGCGAGGACGCGGTGCGCGCCGGCTGGCTGGACGAGATCGTCGAGGACGGCAACGTGCTGGCCCGCGCCCACGACGTGGCCGCCGAGGCCGCCGCCGGGTTGCACCCCAAGGCCCACCGGGCCAGCAAGCTCAAGGCCCGCGCGGACGCGATCGCGGCGATCCAAGCGGGCATCGACGGCCTGCCCGAGGAGTTCACCCGCAGCTAGCCAGCCCTTCCCGCGACCAGACATAAATGGCCCTCATTTGCCGCGAATGAGGGCCCTTTATGTCTGCTCGCGCGGTGACGGGAACCCCTGCAGCCACGCCCGCGCCTGGCGGGCGGCTTGTAGTTCGGCCGCAGCGGCCGTCCCGAGCGCGTCGTAGGCCGCGGAAATTTCAGGTAATGCGCCGGCGACGTGATCGGCCAGCGCGCCGTCGTCGTCGGTCGGCAGCATGGTGAACGACTGGTGCGCGACGCGGGCCGCGACGATCTCCGACAGCCCGGCGTCCTCGGCGGGTGGCGCCTGCACCGCGCGGACCAGTGCGGTCAACGTTTGGCGAGCCCGGTGCGCCGCGGACCTGGCGACCCGCAACGCGCTCGCGGCGTCCTTCTCCGCGGCCAGCGCGGCGCGTGCCCGCCCCACCCATTCGTCGTCCAGTGCGCTCGCCGCGCACACCGGGCACGGCTGGGTCCCGTGCCTGGCGTGGAATTCCAGGCTGGTCTCGAGGAACTGGATGCGGTCGGCGGAGAGGGCGTCCGCGACGCGCTCCGCGTCAGCCTGCCCACTGGCCGCCGATCGCATTGCCGCACAGGCTCGTTCGACTCCGTCGGCATCCGGTGCGGTCGAGGCGGCGGCGTGATGTCGCTCCAGCAGCTCGACCTGGGCGTCGACCCGATCCGTGGCCGCGGTCAGCGGGGCGTTGGCGGGAAGGTCGTTCCAGGCGGCGGACACCACCAGCCGCGCACGTGCGCCGAGGTCGTCGTCGGCAGCGGCTCGCCGAAGGATTTGGTCCCTGAGCTGTTGGTCGGCCATCGCCATGGACCCTATAGACGATGTCGGCCCCGTCACTACAGGGGGGGAGGTCGTGACGGGGCCGAGCCATCTATGGAGCTGGGGGGAGCTCCGCCGCATACGGTATGCGGTGTTCCTGGGCAATTACTGTGAAGCGGCGCCTGGATCGATGGCAATTGCCGCGACCTCTGTCGGTGGCGCCCCCTAGGCTGGCGTCAAATGTCGCTTCACCTTCACCGTGCCGAGCGGACCGACCTCCTCGCCGACGGTCTTGGCGCCCTTCTCAGCCGACCCCTCGACGATCCCTTCGCGATGGAGCTGGTCTTGGTGCCCGCCCGCGGCGTCGAGCGGTGGCTGAGCCAGCGCCTGTCCCACGTCCTCGGCCGCGGTACGGGTGCCGACGGCGTGTGTGCGGGGGTCCAGTTCCGGAACCCGCACTCGCTGATTGCCGAGATCACCGGCACCGCCGACGACGATCCCTGGTCACCCGACGCCATGGTGTGGCCGCTGCTCGAGGTCATAGACGAGAGCCTCGACCAGCCGTGGTGCCGGACGCTGGCCACGCACCTCGGCCACTTCACCACCGGCGAGGAGATGGAGCTGCGGCAGGGCAGGCGCTACTCCGTGGCCCGCCGGATCGCGGGGCTGTTCGCGTCGTATGCCCGCCAGCGCCCGCAGCTTCTCGCCGACTGGCGCGCCGGTACCGTCGACCTCGACGCCGACCTCGGCTGGCAACCTCCGCTGTGGCAGGCGCTCGTAGACCGGGTCGACGCCGACCCTCCGCACGTACGAAATCGGGAAACCGTTGCCCGCCTTCGTAAGTCGCCGTCCGACCTGCCGCCGCGGCTGTCCCTGTTCGGCCACACCAGGTTGCCGATCACCGAGATCGAGCTCGTCGACGCGTTGTCGACCCACCACGACGTGCACCTGTGGCTGCCGCATCCCAGTGACGACATGTGGCGCGCTCTGGCGGGGGCTCGCGGTCCCGTCCCCCGTCGCGACGACGCCAGCCATCGCGCCGTGCACCACCCGCTGCTCGCCACCCTCGGAAGGGATCTGCGCGAGCTGCAGATGATCCTGCCCACCGACCTCGCCACCGACGAAAGCCTCGGCGGCCGTGAACATCCCGCCACGCTGCTGGGCTGGCTGCAGTCCGACATCGCCGCGAATACCGTTCGGCCGCAAGGGCGGACGGCGACGGCGGATGACCGATCCGTCCAGGTGCACGCGTGCCACGGCCAGGCCAGGCAGGTCGACGTGCTGCGCGAGGTGCTCCTCGGCCTGCTCACCGACGACCCGACGCTCGAGCCCCGCGACATCCTGGTCATGTGCCCCGACGTCGAGGCGTACGCGCCGCTGATCAACGCCGACTTCGGCCTCGGCGACGTGCTGCGCGGCGCCCACCCGGCCCACCAACTGAGGATGCGGCTCGCGGATCGTTCACTGGTGCAAACGAATCCGTTGCTGGGCGTCGCATCCCAGCTGCTCGCGCTGGCCGGCAGCCGGGTGACCGCCAGCGAGGTGCTCAACCTCGCCCAGTCCGCCCCGGTGCGGGCCCGCTTCGGATTCACCGACGACAACCTCGAGGACATCACCCGCTGGGTACGCCAGGCGAACGTCCGCTGGGGGTTCGACCAGGAGCACCGTCAGCCCTACGGCGTCGACTTCGTCCACAACACATGGCGTTTCGGCGTCGACAGGGTGCTCACCGGGGTGGCCATGTCCGACGATGCGCACGCCTGGGTCGGAGCCACCCTGCCGCTGGACGACGTCGGCAGCAACCGCGTGGAGCTCGCCGGGCAGCTCGCCGAGTTCGTGGACCGGTTGGAGCGCACCGTCGTCGCGCTCACCGGCGACCATCCGCTCGAGCACTGGCTGCACGCGCTGACCGAGGGCATCACGATGATGACCCGGGTGGACGACGCCGACGCGTGGCAGACCAGTCAGATGCAGCGTGAGTTCGGTCGGGTGCTCACCGACGCGGGGCCGCGGGCGAGCACCGTGCTGCGATTGCCCGACGTCAAGGCGCTGCTGGAACGTCACCTGGCGGGCCGGCCGACCCGGGCCAACTTCCGCACCGGCACGCTGACGGTGTGCACGATGGTGCCGATGCGGTCGGTGCCTCACCGGGTGGTCTGTCTGGTCGGTCTCGACGACGGCGTCTTCCCCCGCCAGGGCGT
Source organism: Mycobacterium sp. Root135 (assembly GCF_001426545.1). Taxonomy (GTDB): domain Bacteria; phylum Actinomycetota; class Actinomycetes; order Mycobacteriales; family Mycobacteriaceae; genus Mycobacterium. The sequence continues at coordinate 114,096 of NZ_LMEZ01000004.1, forward strand.
CACCGACGGGGACGACGTGCTGGCCCGCAATCCGTTGACCGGTGAGCGGGACAGTCGCTCCGAGGACCGGCAACTGTTGCTCGACGCCGTCGGCGCGGCCACCGAGAAGTTGGTGGTCACCTACACCGGTGCCAACGCCAACTCCGGGCAACCGCGGCCGCCCGCGGTGCCGCTGGCCGAGCTGCTCGACGCCCTGGACGCCACCACGCCGCAGCGCGTCCGCGAGCAGGTCGTGGTCCATCACCCGTTGCAGCCCTTCGACATTCGCAACGTGATGCCCGGCAAGCTGGTGCCCGGCGTGCCGTTCACCTTCGACTCCACGGTGCTCAAGGCCGCCAGAGCCAGCAGCAGCGAGCGCTCCGAGCAGCCGAAGTTCATCTCCGGTCCGTTGCCCGCCCAGCCGCACGACGACGTCGCGCTGGCCGATCTGGTCGGCTTCTTCAAGGATCCGGTGAAGGGGTTCTTCCGGGCGCTGGAGTACACCCTGCCGTGGGACGTCGACGGCGTCTCCGACGAGATCTCGGTCGACATCGACGCCCTCGAGCAGTGGGCGGTCGGCGACCGGATGCTCACCGACATGCTGCGTGGCATGAGTCCCGACGACGCCCGGCAGGCCGAGTGGCGCCGGGGCACCCTGCCGCCGGGGCAACTCGGGTGGCGCAAGGCCGGGGAGCTGCGGGAGCAGGCGACCGTGCTCGCCAGCACCGCACTCGCCCATCGCACGGCCGACCCGGAGGCCTACGACGTGGACGTCGACCTGGGTGCCGGCCGCCGGCTGACTGGCACCGTGTCGCCGGTCTTCGACGACCACCTGGTCTCGGTCACCTACTCCAAGCTGGACGGCAAGCATCTACTTGCGTCGTGGATTCCGTTGCTGGCGTTGTACGCCCAGCATCCCGACCGGGACTGGACGGCCGTCTGCATCGGGCGGGCTCGGCGGTCGGCCCGGCCAAGCCAGCGGGGTCTCGGGCAACCGCGGCAGCCGGCGGCCGACCTGCTTCGCGACCTGGTGGCGATCTACGACGCCGGCCGCCGCGAGCCCCTGCCGCTGCCCGTGAAGACGTCCTACGCGTGGGCGAGCGCCCGCCTGGAGGGTGGCGACCCCGAACGGGAGGCCTCCTTCAGGTGGAAGTCGGGCATGTATCCCGCCGAGGATCAGGACCCCGCCCAGGTTCGGGCCTGGGGCGCGAACGCCTGGCTCAAGGAGCTCATGCAACCCCTGCGGCCCGGCGAGGAGGTCGACGGCGAGACGCATCGACTCGGCGCCTACTCATCCCGGCTCTGGTTGCCGATGCTGCGCGCGGAAGTGACCGTCTGATGGAACGTTTCGACCTCCTTGGCGACCTCCCCGCCGCGGCATCCACGACGGTGCTCGAGGCGAGTGCGGGAACGGGTAAGACGTTCGCCCTGGCCGGATTGGTGACGCGCTACGTCGCCGACGGGGTGGCGACGCTCGACCAGATGCTGCTCATCACCTTCGGCCGGGCGGCCAGCCAGGAGCTGCGCGACCGCGTCCGCCGCCAGATCACCGACGCGGCAGCGGCTTTCGACGACCCGCCCCCGGTCGGTGACAACGATTTGGTCGACTACCTGGTGACGGGTACCGAGTCCGAACGTGCCGACCGCAAGCGAAACCTGCGAGATGCGTTGGCGGACTTCGACGCCGCGACGATCGCCACCACCCATCAGTTCTGCCAACTGGTGCTCAAGTCGCTGGGCGTCGCCGGCGACTCCGACTCTCACGTGACGCTGGTGGAGAGTCTCACCGATCTGGTCACCGAGGTCGTCGACGACCTCTACCTTGCGCACTTCGGTCAGCAGCGCGACGACCCGGCGCTGAGTTACCCCGACGCGCTGAAGCTCGCGAGGGAGGTCGTCAACAACCCGGCCACCGAGTTGCGGCCAATCGATCCGCCGCCGGAGTCGCGGGCCGCAGTCTGCACGAGCTTCGCCAATCACGTTCTCGCCGAACTGGAGACGCGCAAGCGCAGGCTGGGCATCCTGGGCTACGACGACCTGCTCACCCGGCTCGCGGAGGCCCTCGACGCCGAGGACTCCCCCGCCCGGCTGCGGATGCACCGGCGCTGGCCCATCGTGATGGTCGACGAATTCCAGGACACCGACCCCGTCCAGTGGCAGGTGATCGACAGGGCCTTCAGCGGCCGGTCCACCGTCGTCCTCATCGGTGACCCCAAGCAGGCGATCTACGCCTTCCGCGGCGGCGACATCGTCACCTATCTCAGTGCCGCCGAGACTGCGGGTGCCAAGAAGACCCTCGGCACCAACTGGCGTAGCGACAGTGCGCTCGTCGACCGGCTGCAGGCCGTGCTGAGGGGCGCAGAGCTCGGCGACCCCGCGATCGTCGTGCACGACGTGGACGCGCACAACAAGGGGTGCCGACTGGTCGGCGCACCCAACGTCGAACCGTTCCGCCTGCGGGTCGTCGAGCGAACCACGTTCGGGCGCAGGGGAACCCAGAACGTGTCGATCAACGACCTGCGCCAGCACATCGGCAAGGACCTCGCCGGAGACATCGGTGCGCTGCTCGCCAGCGGAGCCACGTTCGACGGCCGGCCGGTGCAGGCGGGTGACGTCGCGATCATCGTCGAGACGCACAAGGACGCCAGGATCTGTCAGCTCGCACTGGGCCGGGCCGGGATCCCGGCGGTCTATACCGGCGACTCCGACATCTTCGCCTCCCAAGCCGCCGACGACTGGCTGTCATTGTTGGAGGCGTTCGACCAGCCGCACCGCGCCGGGGTGGTGCGCGCCGCCGCGGCGACGATGTTCTTCGGCAAGACCGCAGAGGACCTGGTCGACGGCGGCGACGACCTCACCGACGAGATCGCGGAGACGTTGCGGGAGTGGGCCGGACACGCTCGCGAACGCGGGGTCGCGGCGATCTTCGAAGCCGCCCAGCTGCGCGGCATGCTCAAACGCGTGCTGTCCTGGCGTGACGGTGAACGGCACATGACCGACCTGGCGCACATGACGCAGCTGCTGCAGGACGTGGCGCATCGGGAGCACCATTCGCTGCCCGCCCTGCGCGACTGGTTGCGCACCGAGCGCGACGACCGCGGCGGGACGGCGGAGCGCAACCGGCGACTGGACAGCGACGCCGCGGCCGTCCAGATCATGACGGTGTGGGTGAGCAAGGGGCTGCAATACCCCATCGTGTACCTGCCGTTCGCGTTCAACCGCTGGGTGCCCGAACGCGACCTGATCCTGTTCCACGACGGGCCGACCCGCTGCCTGCACATCGGCGGCAAGGAAAGCCCCGACTACCGCGACGTCGAACGCCTGGGTCGCGAGGAGTCCGCCGGCGACGACAGCCGGCTGACCTACGTCGCGATGACGAGGGCGCAGTCCCAGGTGGTGGCGTGGTGGGCGCCTGCCAACGACGAACCCAACGGTGGACTGTCGCGGCTGCTGCGCGGCAGGCAACCCGGCGACGCGGCGGTGCCCAACCGGTGCGTGCCGAGCAAGATCACCGACGACGACGCCCTCGCGCGCCTGCGCCAGTGGGAGGCCGCCGGTGGACCGGTGCTCGAGCAGTCGGTCCTCACCCCGGCACCGCGACCGCCCGCCGAGCCGGTGCCGACGGGCCTGGACGCCAGGCACTTTCACCGGTCCATCGACACCACCTGGCGTCGCACCTCCTACTCCGGGCTGATCCGGGTGGCCGAGACGTCGGGCGTCAGCAGCGAACCGGAGGTCGTCGCGCTCGACGACGAGGTCGGCGAGCTTCCGTTGCTGCAACCCTCGACCGGACCCGCGTTGCCGTCTCCGATGGCCGACCTGCCCAAGGGCGCGAAGTTCGGCACCCTGATGCACGCGGTGCTGGAGACCGCCGATCCGTTCGCGGCCGATCTCGCCGCCGAACTGGAGGCCCAGATCGTCGAGCATTCGGTGTGGTGGCCGGTGGACGTGCCCGCCGCCGACCTGGCAGCCGCACTGGTGCCGATGAACGACACCCCGCTGGGTCCGCTGGCCGGAAATCTGACGCTGCGCCAGATCGGTCTGCGGGACCGCCTGCGGGAGTTGGACTTCGAGTTCCCATTGGCAGGAGGTGACCTGGGCGCGACGGCGCCACGGATACACCTGCGCGACGTCGGCGACCTGGTCGCCGAGCACCTGCCCGAGGACGACCCGCTGGCCGGCTACGCCGAGCGGCTCACCGGTGACGCCCTCGGCAACCAACCGCTGCGCGGGTACCTCAACGGCTCAGTCGACGCGGTGCTGCGCATCCCCTCCCCCGATGGTCATCGCTACGTGGTAGTCGACTACAAGTCGAACTGGCTGGGCGACGGGGACGGCTCGTTGACGTCGGCGGACTACGAACGCGCGCGCTTGGTCGAGGCGATGCTGCACTCCGACTACCCGCTGCAGGCCCTGCTGTACAGCGTTGTGCTGCATCGCTTTCTGCGGTGGCGGCAGCCCGGCTACTCACCGGAGGAACACCTGGGCGGAGTGCTGTACCTCTTCGTCCGCGGCATGTGCGGTGCGGACACCCCGGTCGTCGACGGGCATCCGGCGGGGGTCTTCGACTGGCAGCCGCCGGCGTCACTGGTGGTGGCCATGTCCGAACTGCTCGACGAGGGGACGGTGACCGCATGACCTCGGTCGAACCGGTCGACACCGCCACCTGGCGGCGGGCCGTCGGCGCCACCGGCCTGTTGGCGGTGTTCAACGAGGCGGCGGTGATCGACGCCGCCGACGTGCTGGTCGCCCAGCGGCTCAGCGCGTTGGCCAAGGAGGACGACGAGCGCGTGATGCTCGCCCTCGCCCTGGTGGTGCGTGGGTTGCGGGCCGGGTCGGTGTGCCTGGACCTGCGGTCGGTCGAGGCTCAGGTCGACGTCGCGGACCTGCCGTGGCCTGCGGTCGACGGCTGGTTGGCGGCGGTGTGGGCCAGCCCGCTGCTGGAGGCGCCGCACGCGCTGCGCCGCCAGGAGCACCTGCTGTACCTGGACCGGTACTGGCGCGAGGAGGAGCAGGTCGCCGACGACCTGCGGGCGATGGTGTCGCGTGGCGCGGTGGTGTCGGCGGCCGACGTCGAGCGCCTCTTCCCCGTCGGTTACGAGGAGCAGCGCGACGCCGCCGAAATCGCGCTGTCGCAACGGGTCACGGTGCTGACCGGCGGCCCCGGCACCGGAAAGACCACCACGGTCGCGCGGCTGCTGGCCCTCTTCGCCGGGCAGGCGGCGTCGGGAGCGCGGCTGCGGATCGCGCTTGCCGCGCCAACCGGTAAGGCGGCCGCCCGACTCCAGGAGGCCGTTCGCCAGGAGATCGACAAGTTGGACCTCGTCGACCAACGGCGGCTCTCGGGGTTGCAGGCGACGACGCTGCACCGCCTGCTGGGCAGCCGGCCCGACAGTTCGTCGCGGTTTCGGCACCACCGCGGCAACCGTCTGCCGCACGACGTCATCGTGGTCGACGAGACGTCGATGGTGTCGTTGACGATGATGGCCCGACTCCTGGAAGCCGTGCGTCCGCAGTCCCGGCTGTTGTTGGTCGGCGACCCTGACCAGTTGGCCTCGGTCGACGCCGGGGCCGTCCTCGCCGACCTGGTCGACGGTCTCGGCGCGGGCACGGGGTCACCGGTGGTCGCGCTGCGGACGTCGCACCGCTTTGGCGAGTCGATCGGGGCGCTGGCGTCGGCGATCCGTGACGGTGACGCCGACGCGGCGATCGAGGTGCTCGCCGCGGGCGGTGACCACGTCGAGTGGATCGTCGACGACGACCCGTCCGCCGGGCTGCGGAAAGTCGTTCTGCCGCAAGCCCTTGCGCTACGACAGGCCGCCATCCTCGGCGACGCCAAGACGGCGCTGGAGATCCTCGACGAGCATCGGCTGCTGTGCGCCCACCGCCGCGGACCGCACGGTGTGCAGCATTGGAATCACCAGGTCGAGCGGTGGCTCACCGAGTCGACCGGCGAGCCGATTTGGTCGGACTGGTACGCGGGCAGGCCGGTCTTGGTGACGGCCAACGACTACGGGTTGGGTCTGTACAACGGCGACACCGGGGTGACGGTGAACGGGCCCGACGGGTTGCGCGCCGCGATCGCAGGCGCCGGCGAACCGCGGGCCTTCGCCACCAGTCGACTGCCCGACCTGGAGACGATGTACGCGATGACGATCCACAAGAGTCAGGGCTCGCAGGCCGCGGAGGTGACGGTGCTGATGCCGCCCGTCGACTCCCGCCTGCTGACCAGGGAGCTGTTCTACACCGCGGTGACCCGAGCCAAGTCCAAGGTTCGGGTGGTGGGGTCCGCCGACGAGGTGCGGGCGGCAATCGAGAAGCGCGCGGTCCGGGCGACGGGATTGGCTCTGCGGCTTCGCGATTCCGGCTAGACCCCCGAGGCGCTCGCGATCCGAAGGTCGTCGTCGGCCAGCGACAGGTCGGTGGCGGCCGTCCGTAGCTGGCCCTGAAGCAGATCCACGAGGCCAAGGCGCTGCAGCCACGGCACCGTCACCAGCTTGGCGTTGCGGCGCAGCAGCTGGCCGGGCGTCCGCGAGATCACCGACGAGTCGCTCCGCAAGGCCAGGTCCTGATTCTTCTGCACGTAGTCGCGCAGCCGGCGTTCGTAGACTGCGAACGCCGCCTCCGGCCGGTCGGCGCGGACGAGTTCACTTGCCAGCACGTAGGCGCCTGCGATGGCGATGCTGGTGCCCTGCCCGGACAGGAACGCCGGTGCGTACGCGGCGTCGCCGACCAGCGCCACCCGGCCCGAGCTCCAGCCGTCCATCCGAACCTGGCTGACGGTGTCGAAGTAGAGGTCCTCGGCGGCTGCCATCGTGTCGACGACCTCGCCTGTGCGCCAACGATCTTCGGCGAACGCCTCGCGCACCGCGGCGAGGACGGCGTTTTCGTCGTGCCGGTCCACGGTGCCCGGCTCGGGGTGGACGAACGCCAGGAACGCCCGGGTCGGACCGCCGTCGGCCGGACGCTCGACCATCGCGGTGCGGCCCGCGTGTGAGTGCATGAAGCCCTGCCCCGGCGTGAACATCTCGCCGGGAAGGTCCCAGATCGCCGCGTACGGGCCCAGATGGCGGACGAATTGCGACTCGTCTCCGAAGGTGAGTCGACGGACGTTGGAGTGGATGCCGTCGGCGCCGACGACCACGTCGACGGTCTGGGGCTGGCCGTGCCGGAAGGTGACGTCGACCCCGTCGTCGTTTTGGGTCAGGCTCTCGATCGAATCGTCGAAGACGTAGGTCACCCGGTCTTTGGTGGCGGCGTAGAGGATCTCGCCAAGCGCGCCGCGGGTGATTTCCACGTCGCCCGCCGCTGAGCTGTTGAGCAGGCTGCCGAAGTCCAGCGTGCACAGACGACGTCCGCCGGGGGTCAGCAGCTGGACCGGGACGTGACGGTAGTGCGCCGCGACCAGCTGGCGGTGCAGGCCCATGCGACGGACGACGTCGACCGCGGTGCCACGGACGTCCACCGGGTAGCCGCTGGTGCGCAGGTGTTCGGCACGCTCGACGACCGTGACGTCCCACCCGGCTTCGGCCAGCCAGTAGGCGAGGACGGGTCCGGCGATGCTCGCTCCGGAGATCAGGGCGCTGCGTGTGGTCATGGGAAGTCCTCTGAGCTTTAGCTACATGAGTGTTGCTTATCGACGGTAGACGCCCGCGATAAGATACGCAAATGTCCTCTAAGGCACCGTCCGCCAAAGCGCAGGGGCTGCGCAGACGCGGAGCCGCCCTCGAAACCGCGATCCTGGACGCGGGATGGGATCAGCTCCTCGACGGCGGCTACGAGCGCTTCACCATCGAGTCGGTGGCCGAACGTTCGTCGTCGGCCCGCTCGGTGCTGTACCGGCGATGGCCGTCCCGGCTGGACCTGCTCAAGGCGGTCATCCACCACCGCGGCGCGATCGACTCGATCTCCACCCCGGACACCGGCAGCCTGCGCGGCGACGTGCTGGCGACGCTGACCGAATTCAACGAAAGACGTTCGCGCATAATCGGTCTGATCGCCGCGCGACTCGGTGCGTTCTACGACGAGGCAGGCGGGTCGCCACGGGAGATTCGCGCGTGGTTCGTGCCGGACGGCCCGTCGGTGATGGACACCGTGCTCGAGCGCGCCGTCACCCGCGGTGACATCGCCGCGATGCCGTCACCGCGCATCGTCATGCTGCCGGTCGACCTGCTCCGGCACGAACTGTTCATGACGATGACGGCGGCAAAGCCGGAGACCATCGTCGAGATCGTCGACGACGTGTTCCTGCCGCTGGCAACACAGTTCGGTGCGAACTAGCGAATTCGACCTAGCGGAGCAGCGGATGGTCCGCCAGCCAGCGCTCCTCGACCCGCTTGACGCGATGATGCTCCAACGTGATGAGAATTGCGCCCGCGGTGACGAGTGCACCGGCGATGAAGCCAAGTGGCAGTTGCCATTCGGGACGGTTGTACGCCGTCGCCGCCAGGAACCCCGCGATCGTGGCGGTGCCGAGCATGATGAGTATGAGTCCTGGCAACCAGAGCGTGTCGATGAACGACTCACCGGCATGCGGCTGGGTCGTGCGGCAATGGTCGGTGGGATCTCGATGGGCACCCTTCATCTGCATCTCCTTCCAGGGGAGATGCCCCATCGTACGCCGATTGTGAGCTGGGTCACAGTGCCACGGTCGGGACTAAAGTCGGGGCGATCGTACGGAGCCAAGGGGGCGCGATGACCGAGCTGACGGACAAGACCGGAGCACCGGTCCAGATCGCTCGTGCGGGGCACACGTTCACCCTCGAGGTCGAGGGCGAGGGCGCCGGCCTGGCTCGCTTCGTGGAGCGCGACGACCACCGGGTGTTCGTGCACACCGAGGTCGAGCCAGCCTTCGAGGGCCGTGGCCTGGCGACGATGCTGATCGCCAGGGCAAGCGCCGCGACCCGGGCCGACGGCAGGCGCATCGTCGCGCTGTGTCCGATGGTCGCCGCCTACCTCAAGAAGCACCACGACTTCGACGACATCGTCGACCGCCCGACGCGCGAGATCATCGACTCACTGCGGTAGCGAGCGATCCGCTCAGACGCAGATGTTCGCGAAGTACATGCCGGGCATGGAGCACAGCTCGTATCCGCCGTAGGCGGCGTACGGCGACGGCGTCACAGCGTCGGTCTGGCTGCTGGTGCCCTGCACCGACGGCGCGCTGGGATCGGTGGGTGCGGCGTTGGCGACGCCGGCGCCCAAGGGTCCGAGCGCCAGAACGCCCGCTGCGGCGATTCCAACTGCAATGGCCTTGAGATCGATCATGGTGCACCCCGTTGCTCGAAGAGAACTACCGAGCACAACTAACCATATGTCGGATCTATTCCGCGAGACAGATGTGACCACCGCCACCGCGGCTCGTCAAACCCTGGCGCGGACGATTCTCTCGACGCGCCGGGCGGCCTCCACGACGTCCTCGTGTTCCCAGATCCGCACGCTGACCCAACCGGCCTCGGCCAGCCGACCGTCGGTGTCGCGGTCGCGTTTCCGGTTGCCCTCGACCTTGTCGGCCCAGAACGTGGCGTTGGCCGACGCGACGGTGTGATGCTCGGGGCAGCCATGCCAGAAGCAACCGTCGAGGAACACCGCGACCTTGGCTCGCGTGAACACCAAATCGGCCGTCCGCCGCACCCCAGCCAGCGGTTTCGCCGACACCCGGTAGCGCAACCCCCTGGCGTGCACCGCCGAGCGCAGCGCCAGCTCCGGCTTGGTGTCGCGGCTCTTGTTGGACCGCATGCGCGCCCGCGCCTCGGGTGAGGACGCCCAGGACTCGGCCATGCCTCCACACTATTGGCGAACTCGCTGCATACGATCGGCAGGTGAGCACCATCGCCGACGTCGCGCATGACGTCGGGCTCGAGCGCTTCCGGACCCGCAACGGCAGCTATGAACGGGTGCTGTCCCGGCGCGACGGCAGGCCAGTCGCCAGCGTGATGGCCGGCTATCGCGGCACGGAGACCAGGGCGACGTGTGCCGACGAGGCCGAGCGCGCCTGGTTGCAAAGCAGCGTCGCACCGCCCTTCGGCTCCGCCAGGACGTCGTTGCGCGTCGTCGACCTGTTCTCCGGCTGCGGCGGCTTGTCCATCGGATTGGCCGAGGCGGCGCGCGCGCTGAACCGCTGGTTCGACCCGGTGCTCGCCGTCGACGTCGATGCGGTGGCCGCGCAGACCTACGCCGCCAACTTCCCGTCGGCCACCACACTCACCCAGGACGTGGAGGCCGTGTTCCCCGGACGCGTCGGCGCCCGGCTGAACCCGGCCGAACGCCTACTGGCCAAGCGGCACTCCGACGTCGACGTGCTGGTCGGCGGACCGCCGTGTCAGGGGCACAGCGACTTCAACAACCGCACCCGCCACTCCGACGACAAGAACGAGTTGTACCGCACCATGGTCAGGGCGGCCGAAGTGCTTACCCCGCAACACATTCTGATCGAGAACGTCCCGGGAGCCGTCAACGACCGCAGGGCAGTCGTGCAGCGCACCGCCGACGCCCTCGTCGCACTCGGGTATCACGTCTCCGTCGGGGTGGTCGACCTCAGCGAGATCGGCGTCCCCCAACGCCGACGACGACTGGTCTTGATGGCGAGCCTGACGCACTCGGTGACCGTCGCCGAGGTCACCGATCGTCATCGCAGAGAGGGCCGTTCGGTGGCGTGGGCCTTCCAGGACCTCGAATCGGTTCCGGAGTCGGGCCGGCTGGTCGACGAGGCCGCCCGCTCGGCACCGGCGACGCGCCAGCGCATCGACTATCTCTTCGAGAACGGCGACTTCGACCTGCCCGACCGGCAGCGTCCGGCATGCCACGCCTCGGGCGGTCACAGCTACAAGGCCATCTACGGCCGGTTGGCGTGGGACCGGCCGTCGCAGACCATCACCACCGGCTTCTACAGCATGTGCATGGGACGCTACGTGCACCCCAGCCGGCGTCGGACCATCACCGCGCACGAAGCCGCACGGCTGCAATACATTCCGGACTGGTTCTCCTTCGACGGTGTCACGCGTCGCACCGCCCTGGCCCGCATGATCGGCAACGCAGTGCCCTCGCGCCTGAGCTATGCCGTCGCGGTCGAATGGCTGCGGTGAGCCTGAGGGTCGCCGGGCTGTTCGCGGGCATCGGTGGCCTCGAGTTGGGCATGGCGGCCAGCGGCCATCACGCGCACCTGCTTGTCGAGAATTCCTCGCCCGCCATGCACGTGCTGCGCCGACGGTTCCCCGACACCAGGCTGGAGGCCGACGTCCGCGACGTCGCCGCGCTGCCGAAGGGCACCGATCTCGTCGTCGCGGGATTTCCCTGCCAGGACCTCAGCAGCGTCGGCCGCAAGGCCGGAATCGTCGGCGCCAGAAGCAGTCTGGTCGGTGAGGTCTTACGACTGCTCGAGGGCGGCGACGTGCCGTGGGTGGTGCTGGAGAACGTGCCGTTCCTCATCTCGTTGGGCCGCGGCGCCGCGCTGAAGGTCGTGACGTCGGCGTTGACCGAGCTCGGCTACCGGTGGGCCTACCGGGTCGTCGACACCCATGCCTTCGGCCTGCCGCAGCGGCGCAACCGCTGGTATCTGGTCGGGTCACGGGTCGGCGACCCGCGGGACGTGCTGCTGGCCGACGACTGCGCGAAACCGCCCGTCGCCTACGGGTATCCGGACGTCGCCTGCGGCTTCTACTGGACCGAGGGCATGCGATCCTTCGGCTGGGCGGTGGACGCCGTCCCGCCGATCAAGTGCGGATCGTCGATCGGGGTGCCCTCTCCCCCGGCTATTCGCCTGCCGTCCGGCGCGTACGTGACCCCCGATCTTCGGGATACCGAACGGCTGCAAGGATTTCCCGCCGATTGGACGCTGCCCGCCGAGGAAGCCGCCCGACCCGGCGAGCGGTGGCGGATGGTCGGCAATTCGGTGAGCGTGCCCGTCGCGGCGTGGATCGGCAGTCGACTCGGGCACCCGGGACGCTACGACTCGTCGGCCGACCTGCCGTGGGACGGCACGAAGTGGTCGCGCCGGGCGGCCTGGGCCGACCTCGACGGCGTTGTACACGTGGCGGACGTCGGACCGTGGCCGGTGTGGGAGCCGCGGTTGCCGTTGGTGGACTTCTTGCAGTATCCGGGCAAGCCGTTGTCAGCCAGGGCCGCAACGGGATTCATTCGGCGGACGCAGAAGGGCTCGCTGCGGTTTCCCGAAGGGTTCGTCGATGAGTTGGGTGCGTACGCGGCTCTCGGGTGAGGGTCCGACTCCCGGCGCTAGCTCCGTTTTCTGCACCACGGTCGCAATTTCAGCGGCTCAGCGCCAGAGCACAGCCGTGGTGCAGAAAACGCGCGTAGCGGCCGGATCAGGTGACACCCAGAGGAGAGCCGCCGACCCGGTGGGGAGCCGACTACGTCAGCTTGCTGCCCTTGAGCCACTGATCCCACGGCACGGTCCAGTCGCCGTTCTGCGAGACCTGCAGGGGCTTGCCGCCGGTGTTGCGAACCTCGACGACGTCACCGGGCACCGAGAAGTCGAAGAACCAGGCGGCGTTGTCGCCGTTGAGGTTCAGGCACCCGTGCGAGGTGTCGGTGTTGCCCTGTGCCCACACCGTCGAGTTCAGCTGATGCAGGTAGATGCCGTCGGTGCTGATCTTGGTGGCGTAGGAGATCGACTCCTTGTAGCCCAGCCGCGAGTTGGTCGGCAGGCCGAACGTCGATGAATCCATGATCACCGGGTTGGCCTTGTTGAGCACCGTGTACACCCCGGGCGGGGTGAAGAACGAGAACGTGGTGCCCGCGATGGTCTGGATGCCGCCCATGCCCATCGACGTCGGCATGGTGCGCACCAGTTTCCCGTTGTCGAACACGCTGACCATGTGCGTGGTGTCGTCGGCGATCGAGACGTGCGAATCGCCGATCTTGAACGAGACGTGCTCGTCCTCCTCGCCGTACAGCCCGTCGCCCAGCGGCGTGCCGTAGACGTTGCCCGCCACCGTCACGGTGGTGCCTGGCGCGTAGTACTTCTCCGGCCGCCAGTGCGCGGTTTGGTCGTCGATCCAGTTCCACGAGCCCGCGACCGGCGGGTTGGTGGTGACCGAGAGGTGCCGCTCGGCGTTGGCCTTGTTGTCGATCGCCTCGTCGAAGTGCGCGACGACCACTTCGCCGACGCCGTAGGTGGCGCCGTCCTGCAGGAGTCCGCCGTCGGTGGTCTCGAAGTAGACCTGGGTCTGATTGCTCGGCGACACCGTGGTGAAGCTGGACTCTTGCCGCGACGGCATGCCGTTGGGGCCCTTGGCGAGCACCGTCAGCGTGTAGGCGCGACCGTAGCCGAGCTGAATCGTCGGCTTCCAGGTCGTGTGGTCCGGCGTCAACACACCCGGGATGACCTTCCCGCCGTCATTGGTCATGGTGACGTCGGTAATGGTGCCCGTCGTGGCGGTGACCATCACCGGGCTCGCGGGATTGACCTTTCCGGCGGCGGGCGCCGGGACGACCGACAGCTCGGCGGGCGCCGAGCTGGGCACTGCGGCGGGCTGCGCCGCCTCGACGAGGTTCTTCGGCGCGGCCAGCACCTGGCAGCCGTGCACACACCGTTCCGACCCGCTCACCACGACACCACCGAGGACGGCCAGCACCGCGAAGGAGGCGGCCAACCACGTTCCACGGGCACGACGAATAGACGTCAACAAAACTCCATTGATTTCACGAACTGACGAGAAGACGAGCCCCAATGGTAGGTGGTCGGAAGCCACTATTCGCAACATGTGTGACGGCACGATCCGGTTACGTGTCAACGAGTAACGAACGGGTAAGACACGCCGAGGAACAAGGTGACGGCCGACACCTCCGCGAGGCCAAAGAGCTGCGTTCGCCGGGGGTCCCGAGAACGGAGTGATACGTGACGATGGTTGAGAGCTTGCGGAATTGGCGTCGACGACTGGCGGTGGCCGCCCTCGTCACGGCCGTGCTTCCCGGACTGATCGGCATCACCGGCGGATCGGCGACCGCGGGGGCGTACTCACCCCCGGGGCTGCCGGTCGAGGACTTGCAGGTGCCGTCGGCCGCCATGGGCCGCAACGTGCTCGTCAGGTTCCAGCCGGGTGGCTCGCACGCGGTGTACCTGCTCGACGGATTACGGGCCCGCGACGACAACAGCGGCTGGGACATCGAGACCAACGCGTTCGAGAAGTTCAACGGCTCGGGCGTCTCGGTGGTGATGCCCGTCGGCGGCATGTCGAGCTTCTACACCAACTGGGAGCAGCCGGCCGTCGGCAACGGCCAGACCCAGAACTATCAGTGGGAGACGTTCCTGACCTCGGAGCTTCCCGCCTACCTGTCGCAGAACAAGGGCATCTCGCCGTCCGGCAACGCCGTCGTCGGACTGTCCATGTCGGGCAGCGCCGCGCTGATCCTGGCCGCCTACCACCCCGGGAACTTCAGCTTCGCCGGTTCCGAGTCGGGCTTCCTGAACCTGTCGCAGGGCATCTGGCCGACGCTGGTCGGTTTCTCCATGCGCGACGCGGGCGGGTTCGACGCGGGCGCCATGTGGGGCCCCGGCGGAGGACCGGACTGGCAGCGCAACGACCCGACGCTGCAGGCAGGCAGGCTCGCCTCCAACGGCACGCGGATCTACGTCTACACCGGCAACGGAAGGCCCAACGAGCTGGGCGGCGGCGACCTGCCGGCGACCACGCTGGAAGGGTTGACCCAGGGCAGCAACCAGGCCTTCCAGAATGCCTACACCGACGCGGGCGGGCGGAACGCGACGTTCAACTTCCCACCCAACGGCAGCCACGCCTGGGCGTACTGGAGTCAGCAGCTCGACGTGATGAAGCCCGACATCATCCGCACCATCGGCTAGCTACCTCCGCCGAGTGTGGAGTCGTTCCACGCCGAGACACCTCGGCGCGTGCATCAACTCCACACTCGGCGGGCAGGGTTAGGACTCGTTACGCAGTTTCACCATCCGCGTCGTGGAGCTCTCGTCGAGCACCACGACGTCGGATCGTGAGCGCAGGAAGTCACTGAACGACCGAAAACCCAGCGACTTCTCGCTGAACGACGGGTCCATCCGCTTCATCTGCGCCTTGACCGCGGAGTTGTGGAGCCACTCGACGTCGTCCTTCTCCAAGCCGATCAGCAATGCGCGTCGCAGCAACCCCGTCGCGTCGGCCTGCGGGTCCGGCGCCTCGGGCTCCTCCTCCACGGCCTGCGGCCGGGTGGCGCGGCGGCGCGGCGCACGCTTCTTGGGCTCGGGTTCCGGCTCGCCCTCGACCGTGCCTTCGCCGTCGGCCTCGGCCTTGACCGGAGCGGGGGTCGGCTCGAAGACCGGGACGCCGGGCAGCGCGTCGTAGATGACGAAGTCGTCGCACGCCGCCGCGAGGGACCGGCTCGACGAGCCCGCGACCCCGATGCCGACGACGTAGCGGCCGAGCCGCTTGCACCGCTGAGCCAACGCGATGTAGTCGGAGTCGCCGGCGACGATCACCACGTGCGTCAGGTCGGGCAGGCGGAACATGTCCTCAACGGCGTCGACCGCGAGCCGGATGTCGGCGCCGTTCTTGCCATACGCCGCGGCGGGGAACAGCTGAACCAGGTCCACCGCCCGGCTCACCAACTGACCGCGGTAACCGGCGTTGACGTCGGCCGACCAGTCGGCGTAGGCGCGGGTCAGCACCAGGGTCCCGAACGACGAGGCGAAGTCGATGATGGCGCCGACGTCGACCGTCGCGCGGGCCAGCCGGTCGACCTCCAGCCCCTTGGTCTTGTCGCGCTGAAACGAGTTGCGACCGTTCACTTGGTCGTATCGCGAGATCACGATGTTGTCGAAATCGAGGTAGACCGCGACGCGGGTGTCCTCACGTTCTGTCATGGGTTCAGTCTGGGCCGCGCGCTCGCCGAGTGTCACCTCGGGTCCGGCGAACGCATTTTCAGCAACTCGTCAGCCGCGGTTCCGCAAACCACGCCGTGGATCTGGCCGACTAAAAGGTCGCCCGCCTCGCCGCGTCGGCGTCGAACTGGCGGTGGCGCGGGGATAGAGTCGATGGGCCGGCATGGTGAAGAAGACGCTGGGCGGCACGGCCCCGAAGCCACGATCGATAGCCGACAGGTTGGTTCATGAATTCTTCGAGCGAGACGCAAACCCCGTCACCTGCGCAGTCCCAGTGGCTGTCCAAGTCGGCGTCACAGACGCGTGGGTCGGACAAGAAGGAAGTCCAGTTCCACTACGACATCAGCAATGAGTTCTTCAAGCTGTGGCAGGACCCGAACCAGGTCTACAGCTGCGCGTACTTCGAGAAGGACGACTACACGCTCGAGCAGGCGCAGTTGGCGAAGATCGACCTGTCGCTCGGCAAGCTCGGCCTCGAACCCGGCATGACGTTGCTCGACATCGGCTGCGGCTGGGGCGCCACGATCAACCGCGCCGTCGAGAAGTACGACGTCAACGTCATCGGCCTGACGCTGTCGGAGAACCAGAAGCGCCACATCGAAGAGCGCTGGCTCGCCAACTACAAGGGCAACCGGACGATGGACGTCCGCCTGCAGCCGTGGGAGGACTTCAGCGGCAAGGTCGACCGCATCGTCTCGATCGGCGCCTTCGAGCACTTCGGCTTCAACAAGTACGACGACTACTTCAAGAAGACCTACGACTGGCTGCCCGACGACGGCGTGCAGATGCTGCACACGATCACCATCCCCGAGGATGAGGAGATCAAGGCCAAGAAGCTGCCGCTCACCATGTCGCGGGTGCGCTTCATCAAGTTCATCATGGACGAGATCTACCCCGGCGGTCGTCTGCCGCTGGCGTCGATGGTGACCAACCACGCCATCAAGGCCGGTTACAAGGTCACCCAAGAACAGCACCTTCAGCCGCACTACGTGAAGACGCTGGACACCTGGGCGGCCAATCTCGAAGCCAACAAGGACGAGGCCATCGAGATCACCAACGAGGTCATCTACGAACGCTTCCTCAAGTACCTCACCGGCTGCGCCGACCTGTTCCGCGAGGGCTACACCGACGTCGTCCAATTCACTTGCGTGAAGGCGTAATTGACGGCGGTGTAGTAGTTTTTGCACACTGAAGTTTTGTTGAACGAGGACCGTAGCGACCTGGTCCGCTCCATCGGGTGAAGGAATGTCGCACATGGTTGAGACGAAGGCCGAATCGACGAAGAAGTCGACGGCAATGGAGCCACACTTCGAAGAGGTACAGGCGCACTACGACCTGTCCGACGACTTCTTCGGGTTGTTCCAGGATCCGTCGCGGACCTACAGCTGCGCGTACTTCGAGCGTGCCGACATGACGCTCGAAGAGGCGCAGATGGCCAAGATCGACCTTGCCCTCGGCAAGCTCGACCTGAAGCCCGGCATGACCTTGCTCGACGTCGGGTGCGGCTGGGGCTCGGTCATGCAGCGCGCTATCGAGAAGTACGACGTCAACGTGGTCGGGCTGACGCTGAGCAAGAACCAGTCGAAGTTCGCGCAGGAACTGTTGGACGGCATCGACACTCAGCGGTCGCGTCGGGTGTTGCTGATGGGCTGGGAGCAGTTCGACGAGCCCGTCGACCGCATCGTCAGCCTCGAAGCCATCGAGGCGTTCCCTCAGGAGCGGTACGCGCCGTTCTTCCAGTTCTGCAGCAGCATCCTGCCCGCTGACGGCCGGATGCTGATCCAGGCGATCCTCGGACACCCGCTGAAGCGCTGGCCCGAGATGGGCATCCCGATCGTGATGACCGACCTGCGGTTCATGCGCTTCATCGCCAAGGAGATCTTCCCCGGCGGTTCGGTTCCGTGCGACGACGACATCGTCAACCTGTCGGAGGCCGCCGGGTTCACCGTCGCGGAGAAGCAGCTGCTCGACGAGCACTACGTCCGCACGCTGGACTTGTGGGCCACCGCGCTCGAGGAGCATCACGACGAAGCGGTCGTGGCCACCTCCGAGGAGGTCTACCAGCGGTACATGAAGTACCTGGTGGGCTGCAGCGACTTCTTCAAGCGTGGCATCAGCGAGTTGGGGCAGTTCACTCTGGTCAAGGGCTAAGTGACGGCGCCCATCTCGACGTGGGCGCCGCTGCGCTCACCGGTCTACCGTGCACTGTGGATCGCGCAACTGGTCTCCAATCTCGGCACCTGGATGCAGACCGTCGGGGCGCAGTGGATGTTGGTTGGCGACCCACGCGCGGCCATCCTGGTTCCGTTGGTGCAGACCGCGACCACGCTGCCGGTGCTGCTGCTCGCGTTGCCGTCGGGTGTCCTGGCTGACCTGGTCGACCGCCGCCGGCTGCTCATCGCGACGCAGGGGGCGATGGCCGCGGGGGTCGGGCTGCTCGCCACGTTGACCGGCTTCGGGCTGACGACGCCAGCGGTGCTGCTGATGCTGCTGTTCGTCATCGGGTGCGGGCAGGCGCTGACGGCCCCGGCGTGGCAGGCGATTCAGCCCGATCTGGTTCCCGCCCAGCAGATTCCGGCGGCGGCCGCGTTGGGCAGCATGAGCTTGAACGGGGCCCGGGCGATCGGCCCCGCCATCGCAGGCGTGCTGGTGTCGGTGGCGGGCCCGACGTCGGTCTTCGCACTCAACGCCGTGTCCTTCGTCGGGATCGTCGTCGTGCTGGTGTGGTGGCGCCGGCCCGCGGTCGAACGCGACTACCCACCCGAGCGCGCGCTGGCCGCCCTGAGCGCGGGCGGACGGTTCATCCGCAGTTCGCCGATCGTGCGGCGGATCTTGCTGCGCGCGGCGTTGTTCATCGCCCCGGCGAGCGCACTGTGGGGACTGCTGCCGGTGATCGCGGCGAACCGTCTTGGGTTGTCGTCGTCGGGTTACGGTCTGCTGCTCGGCGCGCTCGGCCTCGGTGCCGTCATGGGCGCGTTCCTGTTGGGCCGCCTGCGCTCCCGCTTCGGCCAGAACCTCCTGCTGACCGCAGGCGCGGCCGGGTTCGCGGTCGCCACCGTGACGCTGGCGTTGGTGACTGTGTTCTGGATCGTGTTGCTCGCGTTGATCATTGGTGGCGCGTCGTGGCTGCTGTCGCTGTCGACGCTCAACGCCTCGATGCAGCTGAGCCTGCCCGCGTGGGTGCGGGCCCGCGGGCTGTCGGTGTACCAGTTGATCTTCATGGGCGGGCAGGCGCTGGGTTCGGTGGTGTGGGGCCTGGTTGCAGGCGCCTCGACCAGTTCGATCAGCCTGCTGGTCAGCTCGGGCCTGTTGGTGGTGTGCTCGCTGTCGTCGTTGTGGTGGCCACTGCACGCGAAGACCAGCAGCCTCGACCTGACGCCGTCGTCGCACTGGCCCGAGCCGACGCTGATCTTCGAGCCGGAACCGCTCGACGGTCCGGTGCTGGTGCTGACCTCCTACCGCGTCGACCCGGCCGACGAAGAGAACTTCCTGGCCGCGATGAAGGTGCTCGGCCGATCGCGCCAACGCACCGGCGCCTCGCAGTGGCGACTGTTCCGCAGCGTCGAACACGAGTCCACGTTCAAGGAGACGTTCATCGTGCGCTCCTGGGGTGAGCACATGCACCAGCACTACACGCGGCTCACCGGTCAGGACCTCATGATCGAGCAGGCCGTCGAGCGCTACACCGAAGGAGTGCCGGTCTCCGAGCACTACCTCGCGGTGCGCGAACCCTAGCGGGAATCAGGTGTACAACGTGATCGGCTGTACGTCGCCGGTGAGATAGTTGGCGCCGACCTCGAGCTTCTTGTAGTCGACGGGGTCGTGCAGCGAGTGCGTGCGAATGTTGCGCCAGTAGATGTCGAGGCCGACGTCGCTGCGTGCTGAGCTCGAGCCGGTGACCTCGAAGATGCGGTGCGCGACGTCCAGTGTGGTCTCGGTGGCGACGACCTTCAGCTTCGCGATGCCGATCTCGGCCTCGGTGCGGTCGTCGGCGGTGACGTCGGCGCCGCGGGCGATCACCCGGTCGAAGCGGGTGTTCCAGCGGTCGGCCAGCGCCTCGACGGCCGCGGTGCGCGCCAGCAGTTCACCGAACACGCGCTGCACGAACGGGTCTCGCGAATAGTGCTCGGCGGTGCCGAGCAGCCAGGCCCCACGGCGCTGCAGCGTCAACTCTCGGGCCCGCGCCAACGCGCCTTCGGCAATGCCCAGGTACAGGTTGGCGAAACCCAGCTGCACACCCGGCGTGACGAGCGTCGAGTATGGTTCCTCGCCTACCTCGCCGAGAATGTCCTCGGGGGCGACGGCCACGTCGTGAAAGTCGACGCTGCCACTGGCAGACAGTCTCTGCCCCAACGCATCCCAGTCGCCGCTGAACTCGACGCCGTCACGATCGTGGCCTACCACCGTGGCGAGGATCCGGGCGCCGGGCTC
Source organism: Mycobacterium sp. Root135 (assembly GCF_001426545.1). GTDB lineage: Bacteria > Actinomycetota > Actinomycetes > Mycobacteriales > Mycobacteriaceae > Mycobacterium. The sequence goes on from NZ_LMEZ01000004.1 coordinate 134,353, forward strand.
ACCGTCGGCGGCCATGGCGAGGGTGACGTCACCGGTCGAGGCGCCCGTGGCGAACCGCTTGCGGCCGTTGAGCCGGTAGCCCTCCCCGTCGCGGGTGAGCACCAGATCGGGGTCGACGGGGTTGACCGCGTCGCCCCACAACCAGCTGCCCCGCGCCGACTCCCCGTACCAGTGCTCCCAGCGCGACGGCTCGGCGAAGAAGACGATGGCCGCCTGGTTGCAGTAGTGGTAGCTCAGGATCTGCGCGATCGACGCGTCGTGCCTGGCGAGGATGCGCACCGCGCGCAACCCGGTCGACCAGTGCCCGCCGTGCCCACCGAATTGACGTGGGATGAGCAGGTTGGCGAGGCCGGAGTCCTTGAGGAGTTTTAGCTCGGCCGCTGGCTCGGCGTTGGCGCGGTCGCGGGCGAGCGCGTCGTCGGCGAGCAGTCGGCCCGTCTCGTCGGCGACGGCATCCCATCGGTCGGTCTCGTCGTCGGTGGGCAGCGTGGTCCAGGGCGTACGTGTCACCGCGCCACCCTAAGACGCCAACCTTCGAGGCCGTCGGGTTGCACTCTGGCAGAGTCAAAGCCGCGCAATATTCGCGTTTTCGCAGTTCAATCCAGCGTTGTGACCATCATCGCCGAAGATCGTGTCCAGGACGCTCGCGCTCATTTCGCCCCCGTGCTCGAGGAGATCGCGGCCGGGGCACGTCAGCGTGACCTCGACCGCGAGCTGCCGGTCGAGGCGGTGAACGCCTTGAAGAGGGCCGGTTTCGGTGCTCTGCGCGTCCCGACCGAGTTCGGCGGCTGGGGGCTGGACTGGCGTGAGGTGACGGCGCTGTGGATCGACGTCGCCACCGCCGACGCCAACCTGGCGCAAGCGCTGCGCGGGCACTTCGTCTTCGCGGAGGACGTGCTGTTCCGGCACCGTCGCGGCGAGGACGTGCGGCGGTGGTTCGAGCGATTCGTCGACGGGGAGATCGCGGGCAATGCCTGGACCGAGACGGGCTCGACGTCGATCGACCGGGTGCAGACCGAGGTGACGCACGTCGACGGCCAGCCGGTGGTCAACGGCCGCAAGTTCTACTCGACCGGCACGATCTTCGCGGAGTGGGCCGACGTGTACGCCCGCGTCGGCGAGGATCCGGCGATCGCGATCGTCGACACCCGCCAACCCGGGGTCGTGGTGCACGACGACTGGGACGGGTTCGGGCAGCGGGGCACCGGGACCGGCACGACGGAGTTTCACGACGCCCGCGTCGACGACCTGGTGCCGTTCGGCCAGCGGCACCCGTACCAGACCGCGCTCTACCAACTGAATCACCTGGCGTCGCTGGCGGGCATCACCCGCGCGGTGTTGGTCGACGTCACCCGTGAGGTGCAGCAGCGAGAGCGAAACTTCAGCCACGCCAACAGCTCCCGGGTGCGCGACGACCCGCAGGTGCTGGCCCGCGTCGGCGAGATCTGGGCGGCGGCCTACACGACGGAGGCGTTGGCGTTGAGGGTCGCCGAGGCGATCGACGCCGCCGCGTTGGTGGATCCCACGGACGTCGACGGCTTGGACAAGGCAAGTGAGCGCGCCGAATTGGAGTCCTCGGCCGCACAGGTGACGGCCTCGCAGTTGGCGATCGACGCGGCGTCGGATCTCTTCGACACCCTTGGCGCGTCGGGCACCTCGACGGCTCGCGGACTGGACCGGCACTGGCGCAACGCCCGCACGGTGGCGTCGCACAACCCGCGCATCCTCAAGGCGAAGGTGCTGGGCGCCTTCCAGGTCAACGGCACTCCCCCGCCGTACGCGTGGGGCATCGGCCGCACGCAACGCTGACGCGGTCACATCGGTCACTCCGGTGCCGGTCCGGAGGGCCATGACACCCCTCAGAACTTGATATCGCCTGTGCTATCAGGTTCTGCAGTGGATCCACGCCTTCCCCCGCGATACCCCCTCCCCCTTTCCCGCGAGCAGTCGCAAAAGTGCGCTAAATGCGGCGTGTCGCGGCATTTTTGCGACTGCTCGCGGGGGGTGGCGAGGGCTACGCGAGCCGGCGGCCGGAGGTCCCGTCGAACAGGTGCACTCGATCCGGCCGGACGTCGACCGTCACGGCGTCACCGGGCGCGGGGGTCCGGCCCCAACCCGCGACGGTGGCCGCCTCGACCACCGCGGTCAACCGGTGCGCACCCGCCGTCACGATGAACACGTAACGCGGCCCGAGCAATTCGACGATCTCGACGGTGCCGTTGCCGTGGTCCGACGGTGCGACGAGCATGTCCTCGGGCCGCACCCCCAACGTGACCGCAGCCGCGTCGGCACCGGGGGCGGCGAACCGAACCCCGTCACCCTCGAACGTCCCGTCTCGCACGGTGCCGGCGAGCAGGTTCATGCTCGGCGAGCCGATGAACCCCGCGACGAACGTGTTGGCGGGCCGACGGTAGAGCTCCTCGGGCGTTCCGACTTGCGCGATGGTCCCCGCGTCGAGGACGACGAGTTGGTCGGCGATCGTCATCGCCTCCTCCTGGTCGTGCGTGACGTACAGCGCGGTGATGCCCGAATCCTGTTGCAGCCGTCGAATCTCGGAACGCAGCTCGACGCGCAGCTTGGCGTCGAGGTTGCTCAGCGGTTCGTCGAACAGGAACACCTTCGGCGTGCGGACCAATGCCCTGGCGATGGCGACCCGCTGCTGCTGGCCCCCGGACAGTTGACGCGGCTTGCGGTCGAGCAGCGCGGTGATGCCCACCCGGTCGGCGGCCTCGCGCGCCCGCCGCGCCGCCTCGTCCTTGGCAACTCCGTTGTTGCGCAACGGAAAGGCGATGTTTGCGGCCACCGACAAGTGCGGATACAGCGCGTAGTTCTGGAACACCATCGCGACGTCGCGGGTCCGCGGAGACTCGGCGGTGACGTCACGACCACCGATCGACACGGTGCCACCGTCGGCCGTCTCGAGCCCGGCGACGATGCGCAGGGTGGTGGACTTGCCGCAGCCGGACGGACCGACGAGCACCGTCAACGAGCCGTCGGGGAGGGTGAGGGTGAGGTCGTCGACGACCGCGTGGTCGTCGTAGGTCTTGGTGAGGCCGGCGATCTCGACCGCACCTGTGGCACTGCTCATTTGGTGGCTCCGGTGGTAAGTCCGCCGACGAGGTAGCGCTGGGCGGCCAGCGCGAGCACGTAGACGGGGGCGACGCCGAGCAGTCCGGCGGCGGCCTGCTGGCCGAACTGCACGTTGCGATCGCCTTGGAAAAGGGACAGTCCGACAGTCAGGGTTTGGCTTTCCTTCGTCACCGCGAGGTACACGGCGAACAGGAAGTCGTTGTAGGACAGGAAGAACGTGACCAGCAGCGCGGCGACGATGCCGGGCCACAGCAGCGGGATGACGACCTTGCGCAGCGTCGCGACCACGGAGAGCCCGTCGATCGCGGCGGCCTCGTCGATCTCGACGGGGATGCGCCGCACGAAGCCGTCGAGCAACCAGGCGGCGACCGGCACACCCGCGATGCCGTTGACGAGGATGAGTCCGGCCACCCCGTTGGTCAGCCCGGCGTAGCGCAACAGGAAGAACAGCGGGATGATCGCGACGATCGGCGGCGCGCAGTAGCTGGCCAGCAAGACCGTCAGCAGTCTTTCGCCCCGCACGTGCCGCGCCGTGAAATAGGCAGCAGGCGTGGCTATCACGACAGCCAGCACCGCGGCGCCGACCGCCGAGACCCATGAGTTGGTCAGCATGGTGCCCAGCTCGATGGTGTCGAACACCTTGACGAAGTTGTCGAAGGACACCGTGTCGGGAAGCAGGCTGGAGTTGAGCACCTCGCCTGCCGGGCGCAGCGCCAGCGACAGCAGATACGCGATCGGCAGCAGCGCAACGACGACCGCGCCGACGAGGACGGCCCGAGCCTTCACGCGTCGGCCTTGAGCGCGCGAGCCCGCAGCGTCGTGACGACGGTGGCGACGGCCCCGACGACGAGGCCGAACACCAGCGTCTGGGCGGCGGCGGTGCCCATGTCGAAGCTGCCGCGCAGGCCGGTCTGGTAGATCACGAACGGCGACAGGCTCGTCGAGAAGCCCGGTCCCCCGGCGGTGATGACGACGAGGAGGTCGAACACCTTGAAGCCGATGACCAGTTCGAGCACGGCGACGGCCCAGATGCTCGGGGCGATCGCCGGCCAGGTGACCGTGGTGAAGGACCGCCACGCGGTGGCGCCGTCGATGAGGGCGGATTCGAGAAGCTCGGGGCGGACGACGCCGAGCGCGGCGAAGGCGATCAACGTCGCAAACGGCGTCCACTGCCAGACGTGGATGACCACCAGCACGACGAACGCCCCCACGTCGGACCCCAGTGGGTTGAAGCCCGCCAACCCGACGGCCTTGAAGACGGTGGCGAGCCCGCCGCCGACCGGTGCCAGCAGCAGCTTCCACGCGACGCCGACGAGCACCGGCGCGGTCACCAGCGGCAGGAGGAACAGCGCGCCGACGACACCGAAGCCGCCACCGCGATGGCGAAGGAGCAGCGCGATGCCGAGTCCCAGCAGAGTGGTCACGACGGCGACGAGGACCGCGAAGATCGTCGACTTCCACAGCGACGGGGTGAACGCGGGCGAGGCGAACGCTCCGGTGAAGTTGGCGAGTCCGGTGAAGCGGTTGAGCGGCTTGGCGAGTGAGGACTTCGTCACAGCGAGCGCGACCAGGCAGATCGTCGGATAGACCAACAGCAGCGCCAGTCCGGCGACGGCAGGGGCGGCCAACCAGGGAGGAACGCGTCGAGTCACGTGGGGGCACGCTATGCGCAGCACCGCACCCGCGGCGATGGATTAACTCGTGACGAGTCCAGGAGGGGCCGTCACAGACGCCGAGCTCTGCGCTAAATGCCTGATCAGGGTACCCTAAGGTGTTTGTGCTCGCCCATGCTCAACGACGAGGCCCCGGGTGTTGCTACATGCCACGTACGTGCAAAGGGGTGAGCCTCGGTGGTCGGACTGTATGACCCGGATCAGGAGAAGAGCAGCTGCGGCGTCGGCTTCCTGACGCGCAAGGACGGCCGCCAGACCCACGAGGTCATCCGCAAGCTGCACGAGGCGCTGTGCGCGGTCCCGCACCGCGGCGGCATGTCGTCGGAGGGCGTCGGTGACGGCGCTGGCGTCAACCTCGACCTCTCGCTGCGGTTCTTCCGCAGGGTGACCGGCCGCCCCGACCTCGACCTCGGTGTCTTCGGCGTCGGCAACTTCTTCCTGCCCAACGACCCGGCGTTCCACGCCGAGGCCGAGCAGGTCGTCCGACAAGCACTCGCCGATCGCGGTTTCGACATCCTCGTCGAACGCGAGGTGCCCGTGGACGACACAGCCATCAGGCCGGCCGCGGTCAAGTATCAGCTGCCCATCCGCCAGTGGGTCTTCGCCACGTCGAACGGCGGCCCGCTGTCGGACCGCAGCATCCACGACGCCCTGATGGCCATCGAAGAGGTCGCCTACACCCGCCCCGAACTTCAGGGCATGTACCCGCTGTCGCTGAGCGCCCGCACGCAGGTGCTCAAGGGGCGGCTGAACTCAGGCGAAGTGGTCCCCTACTTCAGCGATCTGTCGGACCCGTCGATGGAAGTGCACTCGATGTTCTTCCACACGCGGTTCTCCACCAACACCGCGCCGAATGCGACCATGGCCCAACCCTTTCGGTTGATGGCTCACAACGGCGAGCTCAACACCGACAAGAAGAACCGGCTCTCCGACAACGCCATCGCGCTGGCCCGCAACCGCGCGATCATCCGGCCGCACGGCCAGTCCGACAGCTGCCGGCTCGACCAGACGCTGCAGAACCGCGTCCTCGAGGACGATCTCGACCTCGTCACCGCCGTCGTCGCGATGATGCCGCCGGCGTGGGAGAACGACCCGACACTGTCCCCCGAAGTGCGGGCGATGCTGGAGTTCTTCAGCCTCTACGAGGAGAAGAACGACGGGCCCGCGGCGTTGATCTTCGGCGACGGTCGCTACATCGGCGCCCGGCTCGACCGACTTGGGTTGCGCCCCTTGCGAACCGTCGAGACCGCCGAGTATCTGGGCGTCATGTCGGAGGCCGGCCAGCTGTACTTCGAGCCCGACGAGGTGACCAAGCGCGGCCGGATCGAGGCCGGCGGCATGCTGTACTACGACCACTCCCGGCGGCGTTCGTTCACCACCGTCGAGGCGCTGGAAATGCTTGCAGCGCAACACGACTACCCGGCGATGGTGGCCGAGTCCCGCGTCAACCTCGACGAGTTGCCCGCCGTCCCGCCGGAAGGGCAGCTGTCCCCCGCCCGCTACAACGGCGACCTGAACCGCTATCAGCGGTACGTGGCGTACTCGTTGAACCAGGAGAGCTTCAAGTTCCTGATGGACCCGATGCTCGCCACCGGGCAGGAGAAGATTTCCGCGATGGGGTACGGCGCGGCGATCAACGCGCTGTCCAATCACGAAGGCGGCATTGCGCGGTACTTCTCGCAGCGGTTCGCCCAGGTGACCAACCCGCCGCTGGACAGCATCCGCGAGGCCGACGGGATGACGCTGCGGGTGGCGCTCGGCGCAAAGCCCAACAGCGGTGCGACGCCAGCGCCGCAGATCGTGATCAACTCGCCGATCCTCACCCATCTCGACATGCTGAAGATCCGCGACCAGAAGCAGACGCCGGTGCGGCGGTTCGGCAGTCGGTACCGCGTGGTGCTCGACGACGGGGCGGCCAACGCCGCCGCGCTGATCGCCGGAATCGACGAGCTATGCGACGAGGTCGAGGCCTTCGCCCGCGAATCCGGCGGCATCGCGGTCATGTCGGACCGCCACGTCACCAGCGAGCTCGCCGCGATGCCCATGACCATCGTGATCTCGGCGGTCAACCAGCGGCTCATCGAACAGGGCCTCCGCCGCCGGGTGTCGGTGATCGTGGAGAGCGGGCAGGTCTGCTCGTCGCATCACGTCGCGACGATCCTCGGATTCGGGGCGTCGGCGGTCTACTCACTCAGCGTGCAGATGCGCGCGGAGGAGAAGTTCGGTTCCGACGAGACTGCGATCACGACGGCGTTCAAGCGGTTCAAGAAGGCGGCCGAGAAGTCGCTGATGAAGACCATGGGTCGCGTCGGGCTGTGCACGGTGGAGAGCTACATCGGTGGCGAGTTCTTCGAACCCAGTTACCTCGACACCAACGGGCCGGTGCTGAACAAGTACTTCCCCAACGTCATCTCGGTCGTCGGCGGCGTCGGATTCCGCACGCTGTCCGACACCTCCGCCGAATGGCACGCCCGCGCAGTCGAAGTCGGCGACGAGAAGGACGTGCCGCTGCTCGGTCTGTTCAAGGAGCGGGCCGAGGGCGCCGGGCACTCCTACGGGACGACCGCGGTGCGTGGCTTCATCGACATGACGGAGGAAGCCATTTCCTTCGGCGACGAGGCCAGGCCCAAGAACGCGCAGATGGCCGATCCCCTGTTCCTCAGGACGCTGCCGCTGCACCAACTCGAGGGTGCGTTTGGTCTCGACGACGAGGCCTATCGCAACAACAGCTTCGACGAGATGACGCCGCGGGCGATCAACAGCTTCGACATCACGCCCGGCTACCGCAGCTTCGTGTTCGCGGTCAACGCCGAGCGGACGCGCCGCCCGGCTGCCCTTCGCGACGTGCTGGCGTTTCCGGCGGACGTCAACTTCGTGCACACGGCCGAGGAATTCCGTTCCGAGATGGGCCAGTTCGCGCAGTTCGGCAACAACTCCTATCTGGTGCGGGGGTTGACGCTGGTTCGGGTCGGCGACGAGTTCACGCTGCGGCTGACTCACTCGCCGGGGCGGCTGACTGCGCTGGCGGACTCGCTGGTGCACCGGTTCGGCGACGAGATCGTCGACCACGACGTGGTCGGTGACCGGTTGTGGCTGACCGCACGCGGCCGGGCACGGAAGTATCTGGGGCAGTTGCGGTCGGCGCCCGACTCGATCCCGCTGCCGTCCGTGCAACCGGCCGACGAGATCGCCGCGACGCTGACCTCGGGTGCGATGAGCCACGGCGCGCTGGTGGCGCCGGCCCACGAGGCCGTCGCGCACGGCACCAACATGGTCGGTGGCCTGTCGAACTGCGGCGAGGGCGGCGAGCACCTCACCCGCTACGGCACCATTCGCGGCTCCCGCATCAAGCAGTTCGCCTCCGGCAGGTTCGGGGTGTGGGCCGGCTACCTCGCCGATCCGATGCTGCGTGAGCTTGAGATCAAGATCGGTCAAGGCGCCAAACCTGGTGAGGGCGGCCAGCTTCCGGCACCCAAGGTCACGGTGCAGATCGCGGCGGCCCGCGGCGGCACCCCCGGCGTCGAGCTCGTCTCACCGCCACCGCATCACGACACCTACTCGATCGAGGACCTGGCGCAGCTCATCCACGACTGCAAGGCCGCGAGGGTCCGCGTCATCGTCAAGCTGGTCTCCAGTGAAGGCATCGGCATCATCGCCGCTGGCGTCGCCAAGGCGGGTGCCGACGTCATCAACGTCGCGGGCAACACCGGCGGCACCGGCGCCGCGGCGGTCACGTCGTTGAAGTACGCGGGCCGCTCCGCCGAGATCGGTGTCGCCGAGGTTCATCAGGCGCTGGTGGCCAACGGGATTCGGCAGAAGGTGGTGCTGCGGGCGTCCGGCGCACACCAGACCGCAAGCGACGTCGTGAAGTCCGCTCTGCTGGGGGCCGACAGCTACGAGTTCGGCACCACCGCGCTGATGATGCTCAAGTGCGTGATGGCCAAGAACTGCAACATCAAGTGCCCGGCCGGGTTGACCACCAACGCCGAGGCGTTCGAGGGCGATCCGCGCGCGCTGGCCCAGTACCTGTTGAACATTTCCCACGAGGTGCGGGAGATCCTGGCAACGCTCGGGCTGCCGTCGCTCCGACATGCCCGTGGGCGCAGCGATCTGCTGCACCTGCTGGATCACCCCTCCAGCATCGGCCAGCTGGACCTGCGGGCCATGCTCGCGTCCGCGCACGGCTTCGTGCCCGAGGACCCGATCTACCTGGAGAAGGACTACGCGGTCGACGACGCGCTGTTGGCTCAGCTGAACCTGGACGGCGTCGTCACCGACCCGGTGGCACTTGGCAACATGAACAAGAGCGTCGGCGGCCAGTTGGCGATCGACATCGAGCGGATGCTGAATCACCCTGGACCGGACGGGATTGCGGACGGTCTCGCCGTGGCGACCGACGACCGCGGTCGGCGCTACCTGCTGCCGGACAGCGTCGTCATCACCACGACGGGGTCGGCGGGCCAGAGCTACGGCGTGTTCTGCAACGACGGAATGACGTTGACGCACAAGGGCACCTGCAACGACGGCGTCGGAAAGAGCCAGTGCGGCGGCACCATCGCCGTGCGCTCCCCCGGCGGTGGCTCAGCGCATCCCGGCGGCAACGTGCTGATCGGCAACTTCGCGCTGTTCGGCGCGTCGGGCGGGCGGCTGTTCGTCGAGGGTGAGGCGGGCGACCGGTTCGCGGTGCGCAACTCGGGTGCGACCGCGGTGGTCGAGGGCGTCGGCGAGTTCCTGTGCGAGTACATGACCAACGGCGCGGTGTTCAACATCGGCGGCTTCGGAAAGGGCGTCGCCAACGGGATGAGCGGCGGCTTCCTCTACCAGTACGACCCGGCAGGCGATCTGCCGTCGAAGGTGAGCGCCGATTCGGTGAAGCTGGGGTCGATCACCGACGCGCCGTTCCACGAGGTGGCCGCCCGCACGCTGCTGGAGTGGCACGTGGCGGCCACCGGCTCGGTGAAGGCCACCGACCTGCTGGCGGACTGGGAGACCACTCGCACGCACGTGGTGTACGCGATGCCGCGGGCACTGTTGCAGTACCAGGACGCCGACGCGATCCTGTCGTCCAAGACCCGCAAGGAGCTGCTCGACGAGTTGGCCACTGCACTGGCGGGCCATCAGGTCGCGAAGTTCAAGCGGTCCTACCGTGCCGACGAGTACGTGCTCGGAGGCGCGGTGCCCGGTTACGGCGTCACAGACACCGAGGACATGTATGCGCTGCTCAACACGTACACGGTGCTGAACATGGCTCAGCAACTGGCACTTTCACGCCTGCCGGGTGTCACCGACGTCACCGACGCACGCGTCGGCAAGGCGGTGCGCAACCTGGTGCTGACCGAGGACTTCTACCTCATCCAGAAGCTGCAGAAGTACGCCCGCGACGCCGTCGACGGTTTCACCGACGAGAACCTCGCGGTGTTCGTCGCGAACAAGCGGATCACCGACTACAAGGCGGCCCTGACCCAGCGCAACGTGCTGTCGACGGACAGCCCCGGCACGTACGGGTGGATCCTGCATCAGGACAGCAAGAACGTCGAACGGATCGGCAGGTTGCCGTCGTTCGAGGAGTTGTTTGCCGCACAGTCGATCCCAGACGTCGCGGCGTCGTTCGAGTCGTTGGAGAGCGCATGACGAAGATCGCCTACATCCCGCAGGACGCGCCGTTCAACGAGGATCAGCGCGCGTGGATCTCGGGCTTCCTGGCCGGGCTGCACTCGCGGCTGGCGATGAGCGTCAACGCGCCGCCTCCCGCCGTCGCCGACCAGGTTGAGCCGGGGCCGTCGCTGCGGATTCTCTACGGGACGCAGACTGGCAACGCCGAGGGTGTCGCCAACGATGCTGCCGCGTCGGCGAAGTCGCAGGGGTTCGACGTGACGGTCAGCGGGCTCGACGAGATCGAGCTGGAAGAGTTCGCGGGCCTGAAGTACGTGCTGATCGTGACGTCGACCTACGGCGAGGGCGAGATGCCCGACAACGCCGAGTTGTTCTGGGAGGCACTGGCAGCCGACGTCGCGCCACGGATGGAGGGCGTGTCGTTCGGAGTGCTGGCCCTCGGCGACACCGGGTACGACGGATTCTGTCAGGCGGGCAAGCTGTTCGACATGCGCCTCGAGCAGCTGGGGGCGACGCGGGTGTTGCAGCGGGTGGACTGCGACGTCGACTACGAGACCGATGCCGCGGCGTGGATTCAGCATGCGCTGACCGCTTTAGTGCCGACCTCGGGTGCGACGGGGATGCCGAGCACGCCTGCGCCGAGTGCGGTCGCCCGGTCGGGGTGGACGCGCAAGAACCCGTTCACCGCGGAGGTCGCCACCAACCGGCTGCTGTCGGGGCCGGGTTCGGACAAGGAGATCCGGCACGTCGAATTCGCGTTGGCGGACAGCGGAATCGAGTACGAGACCGGCGACGCGTTGGCCGTCATCCCGGAGAACGACCCGGAACTGGTGGACGCGATCGTCGAGCACTTCCGGATGTCGGTCGGCACGCTCGTCGACGGCGAACCTCTCGGGAAGCTGTTGAGCCAGAAGTACGAGATCAGTGCGCCGTCGAAGGATCTGCTTGGCGAGGTCGAGAACCGCGCCGACAACGAGGAGCTGTCGTACGTGCTGCGCGGCGGCGTGAAGGACACGCTGGACCGCTGGCTGTACGGCAAGGACGTGCTCGACATACTGCGGATCGCCGGTGACGACCTCAGTGTCGAGGAATTCCTCGGCTTGCTGAAACCGCTTCAGCACCGGGCGTATTCGATCTCCTCGAGCGCGCTGGCGCATCCAGATCGAATCCACCTCACGGTCGCGGCCGTGCGGTACCAGTCCAACGGCCGTGAGCGCGGTGGCGTCTGCTCGACCTTCCTGGCCGATCGCGGAGCCAAGGCGAAGATCTTCCTGCAGCCCAACAAGTCCTTCCGGGTGCCCGCCGACGACGACGTGCCGATGGTGATGGTCGGCCCCGGCACGGGCGTGGCGCCGTTCCGGGCGTTCCTGCAGGAGCGTGCCCTGCGAGGGGCCAAGGGCCGGAACTGGTTGTTCTTCGGCGATCAGCACCGCGCGCACGACTTCGCGTACTCCGACGAGATCACCGGTTGGCAGGAGTCGGGACTGCTGAATCGGTTGGAGCTGGCGTTCTCTCGCGATCAGCCGGAGAAGATCTACGTGCAGACCCGGATGCTGGAGCACGGCCGCGAGTTGTTCGCCTGGCTCGAAGAGGGCGGGCACTTCTACGTGTGCGGTGACGCGACGCGGATGGCCAAGGACGTCGACCACGCGCTGCACACCGTCGTCTCCGCGCACGGCGGGATGGACGACGACGCGGCCACGGACTACGTCAACTCGTTGAAGCGGGAGAAGCGCTACGTGCGCGACGTGTACTGATTACCGTTCCTCGTCCGCGTCCTCCTCGTATCTGACGCGGATCGTTTCGAAGCCCTTGGCCTGCTCGGCCCTCGCCTTCCGCGCGTAGATCCTGCGGTCCGCCGGGGTCAGCTCGACGTCGTCGGTGAACACCGTCAACAATGCGCGCGGGTACAGCCGGTCCACTCGGACGACGTTGATCTGCGCGCACATGACCAGCGTCACCGAGATGAGGAACAGGAACGCCAACAGCCCCAACACGACGGCGAACACGGCGTTGATCGCACTGGCGGACGTCACCGTGCGGGTGACGTAGGCCGCTCCGAACCACTGCAGCAGCTGCCACACCACGGCGGCCACGGCGGCACCCGGAAGTAGTTGTCGGACAGTCAGTTTGCGCGTGGTGGTGACCCGGAACGCGATGAGGCAGATCGCGGCGTTGATGACCACCGCCGCCACCACGCACCCCGCCTTGCCCCACCATCCGAGGAACTCCGCCGACCGGCCGATCGCCGCGAGCGCCGTCGTGGCGATCGCCGCCGAACCGAGGACGAGCAGCAGCACGAGACTGCGGACACGGCCGCGGATCGGGTCGGGACGGCGGTGCTTCGGCACGGCCCACACGGTGTCCATCGCGTTCTGCACGGCCACCCCGACGCCAAGCCCGCCGTAGAGGGCACCCGCGATGCCGACGACCACCGCGACCGTGCCACCGGACAGCTGCTGCGGCTGCCCGAGTTGCTGACCGATCACCGGGAACTGACTGACGGCCGTCTCGAGCACCTGCTGCTGCAGCTCGGGGTGGCCCGCCAGGACCACGCCGAGCGTGGTGGTCAGCAACAGCAGCAGGGGGAACAGCGACACGAAGGCGTAGTAAGTGATCAGCGCGGCGAGGTAGCCACCCTGGTCGTCGACGTACTTGTAGACGACGCCGATGACGAACCCCGCTGCCCGGCTGCGCTGCTGCAACCCGTCCAGCCACTGGACCATGGCGGACCCCGTCTCTCGCTGCCGTCGTGTGCAGGCGGGAGTACCCCCTTCCGACGCATTTCAGCACTGCGAATCGCGGACCCGCTTTCCCTGCCGTCGCGCCGACGAACTCCGGCTCCCCACGACGGTTGTTCACCAGGCTTTCCAGGCGGGGCTCGCGCACCGCAATTAGTGACGTTGTCGTCAAATCGGCGGGCCGGCCCGCTTATGCTGCGCCAATGCCCGAGTTCGCGCCGTCCCCTCCCCCGATGCTGGCCGACGTCCCGACCGCGTCCCTGCCCACCGCGGAACTGACAGGCCGCCCCTATGCCCTGCCCATCGACGTGCTCGCCGAGACGTACGGCCCGCTCTTCTATGGGGACTGGAGCGGCGGCCGCAAGCTCTACGCGTGCTCCGGAGAACTCGTCGAGGAGCTGTGCGACGAGAGCCGGTTCGCCAAGAACTTGACGGCGTCGCTGGCGCGGGTCCGGCCGCTGGCCGGGGACGGTTTGTTCACCGCCTTCCACGGCGAGCCCAATTGGCAGACGGCACACGACGTTCTGATGCCCGGTTTCAGCTACTCCGGGCTGCGCAATTACCACGACGCGATGTTGGCGATCAACCAGCAGCTGGTCGCGCGGTGGGACGCGCGCGTCGGGGTGGGGCCGGTCGACGTGTCCGGCGATCTGCAGAAGCTGGCCATGGACACCGTCGGGTTGGCGGGATTCGGGGCGCAGTTCGAGTCGTACGACTACGACGGCCTGGCACCCATTCCGCAGAGCTTCACCAACGCGCTGACCGAGGTCTTCACCAACGGCGAGTCCCCGGCGTTCGAGGCGGAGCTGGCCACCCTGCACGGGTACTTCGACGAGCTGATCGCCGGACACTCCGGCGGGGGTACCGGCGATCTGCTGTACGTGATGCTCGGCGCCGATGGAGCCCTGTCCGACGACAACATCCGCAACCAGATCATGACGTTCCTGATCGCCGGGCAGCTGACGACGTCGGAGCTCATGCCGAACGCCGTCTACAACCTGGTGCACCACCCCGCCGTACTGGCCCGCGTGCAGGCCGAGGTCGACGCCGTCTTCGGTACCGACGACGACTACCTGCCGACGTACGACGACATCGGCAAGCTCGCCTACCTGCGTCAGGTGATCAGCGAGACGCTGCGCCTGTCGCCACCGGTGCTGAACTTCGATCGGATGGCGTTGGCGGACACGGTGATCGGCGGCGTCTATCCGGTCAAGGCGGGCGAGGCCGTCACGATCCTGACCGGCGCGCTGCACCGGCAGCCGGAGTGGGGCGACAACCCCGAGCTGTTCGACCCGTCCCGGTTCGAATCCGATGTCGCCGAGGGCCGGTCGACGGCGCTGTTCAAGCCGTTCGGCACCGGGGAGCGGTCGTGCATCGGGCGGCAGTTCGCGTTGCACGAGGCGGCGATGCTGCTCGCGCGGCTGGTGCACCGCTACCGGCTGATCGACTCGCAGCACTACGTGTTGCAGTGGGAGGGGATGAGCCGACGTCCCGTCGAGTTCTCCGTGGAGCTGGTGCGGCGAACGTCGGAGGAGCGGGTGGTGGTGGCGACTGCTCCTGCCACGGCGGTCGCCACGTCGGCGTCGGCGCCAGTTCGGGCGGGGACGACGCTGGCGGTGCTGCACGGCTCGAATCTCGGCACCTGCCGGGCACTGGCCAAGCAGCTCGCCGAGGAGGCGACCGACATCGGTTGCGTCGCAACGGTAGCGGCATTGAACACGGCGGTGGGCGGGTTACCCAAGGCCGATGCGGTGCTGATCGTCGCGTCGTCGTACAACGGTCAGCCGACGGATGACGCGCGGGAGTTCTACTCGTGGTTGCAGTCCGATGATGCCGTCCTCCCGAATGAGCCGCTGTTCGCGGTGCTGGGCGTCGGCGATCACAACTGGGCGGACACGTACCAGGCCGTGCCCAAGATCTACGACGAGCGGCTGACGGCGCTCGGTGGACGGCAGCTGATGCCGAGGGCGGCGGCGGACACGTCGGGTGACCTGACGGGGACGCTCGAGGAGTTCGAGACGGCGTTGTGGTCGGCGTTGGCGGAACACTACGGCGATCCGGATGCCGTATCGCTGACCACGAACGACGAGCCGCTGTACGACCTGCGCTTAATCGGGGGCCCGCTGACGGCGGCGATCGACGAGCGGTTCGCGGTGCAGCCGATGACGGTCACGCTGAACGACGAGTTGGTGAACGTGCCGGGTCAGGCGAAACACTATGTCCGGGTGGCGCTTCCCGCGGACGTGTCGTATTCGACGGGTGACCATCTGACGGTGCTGGCCGACAATCCGCCCGAGGTGGTGGACACGGTGCTGGAGCTGCTGCAGATCGACCCGAAGCTGCGGCTGTCGATCAATCCGCGGCGCACGTCGCGACGGCTGATCGCGCTGGACCGCGAGGTGAGCGTGCGCGAGTTGCTGACGCACTTCGTCGAGTTGCGGAAGCCGGCGACGCGCAGCCAACTGAAGAAGATGGCGGCGGTCAACCCTTGCGAGCCGGAACGGAAGGCGCTCGAGGCGTTGGCCGACTCGGACGATCCGTGTGCGCTGAGCCCGCTGGAGTGCCTGGCGCAGTTCACGGCGTGCGCACTGACCGGTGCCGAACTGCTGGAGTTACTGGAACCGATGACGCCACGGCACTATTCGATCGCGTCGTCGTCGAAGTTGTCGGCGCACGAGGTGGCGCTGATCGTCAGCGTGCTCGACACTCCGGCGCGGTCGGGCTACGGGCTGTTCAAGGGGGTGGCGTCGAATCATCTGGCGGGGGTCACGCCCGGTACACGGATCCGGGCGAGGATCGACCCGGCGCGGCAGGCGTTCCGGGCGGGCGCGGAGCCGAACCGCAACGTGATCCTGGTGAGTGCTGGCACGGGCGTCGCACCGTTCTGCGGCTTCCTCGGTGACAGGTTGGCGGCAAAGCAGGCGAGCGAACCGTTCTCACCGGCGTTGTGCTTCTTCGGCGTTCGCGATCCGGACGTGGACTACATCTTCCGCGAGGCGTTCGAGGAGGGCGAGCGGCAGGGCATCGTGCGGATGCGTCCGGCGTTCTCGCGGGCTCCCGTGGACGGGGTCAAGTACGTGCAGGATCGGATCGCCGCCGATGCGGACGACGTCTGGGAGTTGCTGGGCGATCCGGCGAAGAACACCCACGTGTTCATCTGTGGTGACGGGGGTCGGATGGCGCCGGCGGTGCGGGCGGCGTTCCGAGCCATCTACAGCGCACGTACGGGTGCAGATGACGCGGCGGCGAAGGAATGGCTCGAGGGGTTGGTGGCGTCCGACCACTACGTGGAGGACGTATGGGCGGGATGAGGCGGCAATCGAACTCGACGATTAGGCCAGGGCCTTGTCCCACTGATTCTGGGAGTTCTCCAGCGACTGCTGGACCGTCTGGGTGCCGTTGACGGCCAAGGCAAGCTGGTCGACCAAGCCCTGCAACAACTGGGGCGCGCCGGCCTCCTTGGGCCACACCAGCGGGTCGCCGTTGAGACCCTGGCGGATGGGGCCGATGGCCTTGGTCACCACCTTGGCGTAGCCGTCGGAGTCGAGCACCTCGCCGCGGATGGGGTCGATGCCGGCGCCTGCGGTCGAGGAGATGACCAGGTTCTGCGGCGCGGCGGTGGCCCAGGCGATGAAGGCCGACGCGGCGTCCTGATTCTTGGTGGCGGTGGAGATGCCGAGCCCGAAGCCGGCGTCGAGCGCGGTGCGCGGGGTCTTGTTGCTTCCGCCCACCGGCAGTGAGAGCGCGCCCCACTTGCCGGCGATCTTGGACGCCGTCGGATCCTCGGCGCGCAGGGCCATGTCGGTCCAGGTGTCTAGCATCGCCCCCTGCCCGGTGAGGAAGGCGGTGTTGGCCTGGTCGAAGCCGATCTGCAGCGGGGTGGGCAACGCGACGGGGTTGACCTTGACGAGGTGGGTCAGCGCGGCGACCGAGGCGTCGGAGGTGAGCTCCGGCTTTCCCTTGGCGTCCAACAGGTTTCCGCCGTAGCCGGTGAGCCGGTTGATGTAGGAGCAGCCGAGGATCATCGGGACCTGCTGGCCGGAGACGATGGCACCGTAGGCGGCGCCTTTCGCGTCGGTGGTGATCTTGGCGGCGGCGTCGTCGTACTCGTCCCAGGTGGTCGGCGGGGTCACCTTGTACCGGTCGAAGAGTTCGGTGTTGTAGAAGAGGATGTGGACGTCGCCGTCGTAGGGCAGGCCGTAGCGCTTGCCGTCGAGCAGCGTGTACGGGTCGTAGATGGACTTCAGATAGCAGCTGGTGCCGATCTTGTCGCCGTTGGCGTCGATCCACCCGGTGAGGTCGGTGAGCGCGCCGGCGTCGACGAGATCGCCGAGGCCGAAGTAGAAGTAGTCGAAGACGTCGAATTCACCGGTGCCACTTTGCACGTCGAGGATCTGCTTGCTGGTCAGCTGGTCATACGGCGCGGCGGTGACCTCGAGCGTGCCGCCAGTCGCGTCCTTCCACTTGGGCGCGAGGACGTCGCGGAAGGACGTCACGTGCGGCTGGTTGACCAGCAACTTGAGGGTGACGCCGTCGAAGCGTCCGCCCGTCGGGGCGGTGGTGGACAGGGCCGCGGTGCTGCCCTCGGAGCCGCACGCGGCGAGAGCTGGCGCGAATGCCAGTGCTCCGCCGGCGAGTCCGAGTAGTTGGAGCGCGCGGCGGCGGTTGAGGTTGGCGGTGGTCACGTGGGAGGACGGTAAGGGAGAGAACGGTGTTCAGACGATGGTTTGACTCGTGGTGATCGTTGGGGACGTCGTCAGCGTCGGGGTACGGCGGTGCGGAGTTCGGTGTAGGCCGACACGAGCGCGTCGAGGGTGAAGCCTCGGTTGAGGCCGCTGGGGTTCGGCAGGACCCAGGCGGTCGCACCGGCGAAAGCCGTTGGCCGTCTGCCCCAGGCGACGTCAGGCGTCGAGAGCATGGCCGACAGCGCACGCTTGCCGAGGAACGCGACGACCCGGGGCCGATACCGGCGCATCTTGGCCTCGAAGGCGGGCCGCGCGTCGCGAAACTCCTCGGCATTGATCTCGGCCGCCGTCGGCGTCGGGCGCGACACCACCGCGGTGATGCCGCAGCCGTAGGTCAGCAGCTGGCGTTCGTCCTCGGCCCGCACGCGCGAGTCGGTGAACCCGGCCAGGTGCAGAACCGGCCAGAAGCGATTGCTCGCGTTCGAGAAGTTGTGTCCGTCGGCGGCGGCGCTGGAGGCCGGGTTGATGCCGCAGAACACCACGTCCAGCCCAGGGGCCAGCACGTCGGGGTCGTAGCCACTCGGTTTCATCTCGTCGTCAGTCAACCACCTGCGGCGACGCAAATAAACGGGTCCTGACACTCGCAAAATTGGGTGACGCCACCCATAGTGGAATGATGACGAACTTCGACTCCCCGTCTGCTGCCGGCACACCGTCGGTGTTGGTGTTCGACGTCAACGAGACGCTGCTCGACATCGAATCCCTCGGGCCGCACTTCGAGCGAATCTTTGGCGACGCCAACGTCCTTCGCACGTGGTTCGGCGAGCTCGTCACCTACTCGATGACGCTGACGCTGTCCGGCTACTACGTCGACTTCTTCACCCTCGGCCGAGCGGTCCTGCAGATGGTCGCGACGATCCGCGACGTGGTGCCCACCGGCGACGACCTGCACTCACTGGCCGAGCGAATGCGCACGATGCCCGCGCACCCCGACGTCGCCCCGGGTTTGGCGCGCCTGCAGGCCGACGGCTACCGCCTGGTCACCCTGACCAATTCGCCTCATCGCCCCGACGTGGCCTCGCCGCTGGACAACGCCGGGCTCGGAGACTTCTTCGAGCACCAGTTCACCGTGGACACCCTCGGCGTGTTCAAGCCGTCGATTCACCTCTACCGCAGGGTGGCCGCGCAGCTCGGGGTCGACGCCTCGGACTGCATGATGGTGGCGGCGCACACCTGGGACACGATCGGAGCTCAAGGCGCAGGCATGCAGAGCGCCTTGATCACCCGGCCCGGCAATGCGCCGCTGATCGCAGACGGCGTCCCCCGCCCAAACCTGTTGGCCACCA
Source organism: Mycobacterium sp. Root135 (assembly GCF_001426545.1). Classification (GTDB taxonomy): domain Bacteria; phylum Actinomycetota; class Actinomycetes; order Mycobacteriales; family Mycobacteriaceae; genus Mycobacterium. Next base: position 153,501 of record NZ_LMEZ01000004.1, read on the forward strand.
ACATCACCGAGCTCGCTGACCTGCTGGAACGCCGTCCCGGTACGCCTCCAGCAGCCGCAGCCACACCTCGCTGATCGTCGGGAAGCACGGCACCGCGTGCCAGAGCCGGGTGATCGGCACCCGACCCGCGACGGCGACCGTGGCCGAGTGCAACATCTCCACCACCCCTGGCCCCACGAAGCTGACCCCGAGCAACGTCTGGTCGTCCTCGTCGACGACCATGCGTGCCTGTCCCGTGTAGCCGTCGGCGTAGAAGTTCGCGCCGGGCACCGACTGCCCCATGTCGACGTCGACCGTCCGCACCCGGTGCCCCCGCTGCGTCGCCTGGGCACTGGTGAGCCCCACCGACGCCGCCTCTGGGTCGGTGAAGAAGGCCTGTGGGACGGCGAGATCGTTCGCGGTGGCCACGTGCGCGCTCCACGGGGTTGAGTCCAACGTTCGCCCGTGGGCGCGGGCCCCGATCACCGCACCGGCGACGCGCGCCTGGTATTTGCCCTGGTGGGTCAGCAGCGCCTGATGGTTGACGTCGCCGAGGGCGTACAGCCAGTCGCCGTCGACCCCGCGGGCCAAGCAGGTGTCGTCGACGTCGAGCCACGAACCGGGCGCGAGCCCGACGGTCTCCAACCCGATGTCGGCGGTGTTCGGTGTCCGACCGGTGGCGAAGAGGATCTCGTCGACCTCCAGCCGCTCGCCGGTGTCCAGGGTGACCTGAATCGGTCCGGTTCCACCGGGGCGGTGTAACTCGGTGACGAGCACTTCGGTACGCACCTCGACGCCTGCCTCCACGAGGCCCCGGTGGACGTGCTCGCCGAGGAACGACTCCATCCTCGGAAGCAGCCCGGCGGTACGCGCCAAAAGCGTGACCCGCGAGCCCAAACCGTGCCAGGCGGTTGCCATTTCGACGCCCACTCCCCCGGCCCCCACCACCGCCAGCCGCGCCGGGACCGTACTGCTGTCGGTCGCCCTGCGGTTGGTCCACGGCTTGGCCTCGGCGACGCCGGGAAGGTTGGGCACCGCGGCGGTGCTGCCGGTGCACACGATCACCGCGTGGCGGGCGTGCAGTTCCAGCCGTCGCTCCGCGGTGGTGACGACGACGCGTCGTGCCCCGTCGAGGCGGGCGTGCCCACGAACCAGGTCGACGCCCATGCCGAGAACCACGTCGGCGACGGGGGCGTCGTCCCAGTTGGTGACGTACCGGTCGCGGCGGGCGAAGACGCCCTTAGCGTCGATCGCGCCGACGACGGCTTCGCGGGCGCCGTCGACCTTACGTGCCTCCGCGACGGCCAGCACCGGGCGCAGCAGCGACTTGCTAGGCACGCATCCCCAGAAGTTGCACTCACCGCCGACGAGTTCACGCTCGACGAGCGCGACGGACAGACCCTCCGCGTGGGCACGGTCGGCGGCGTTGATGCCCACCGGTCCGCCGCCAAGGACGATGACGTCGTAAACCCTTGCCATGCTCTCTCCCAACGTCTTTGCTCTAGGTTCGTGCGCGGATTTCGTCGGCGTCGAGGCCGCGGTCGACCCCGTGGGCGATTACGGTTTGCCCAGGCTCGGGGTTGAGCTTCACGCCGTCGAGGAAGACGTCGACCTTGTCCGGTTCGAAGGAGACGAAGTTGCTGACGCGCTGCACCTCGGTCCAGGCGTTCGGGTACGACCAGGCCGCCCGCGGACGGTCGCCGACGGCGCAGTAGCTCGCCAATCCCTTGTAGGGACAGAAGGTCTGCCCCTCCATCGGTTGCAGCGCAGTCTCGTCGACGTCCTCGCGGGGCACGTACCAACGCGGCGCGAAGCCCGATTCGTAGAGCGCCAGCGGGCGGGCGGTGTCCGCCACGACGCGCTCACCGTCGCGGACGACCAGATGCCTTGAAGTGCTTCGGATGTCGATTCGGTGGTAGGCGTCGGTGGCATGCCCCAGGATGCGTTCGTCCTCTTCGTAGAAGGCGTCCATCGCCCGCCACGCGAAGGCGACGCGCCCGCCGAGCGCGCTCGCATGGTCGGGCAGTGCCGCGTACTGCCAGGCCGCCCGCTTGGCCTCGCGGTCGGCGACCCGGGCGCCGAACCACGTCACCGGCCCCAGGTCGGCGTGTTCGGTGACGTGGCCGTCGTCGACGAGCACCCCCGGTGTCACGTCTTCGCGCGGAAAGTAGGCGACCGGATAACGGCCGGGCTCGTGCAACAGCACCACGTCCTGACTGTCGGCGATCCAGGCGTCGCCGAATCGGACCCGCATCCGACGGCGCAAGGGTTCGGCGAACAACAGCGTCGGCAAGGGCTCGGGGGTGAGGAAGTGACCGGCCGAACGGGAGGCCAATGGCCCCTGCTGCCATGCCAGTCCCATGATGAGCCCCTTCGTCGTACCGATCCACGACGCCGGGCCAATGACTTACGACTGATTGGGCGTCACGTCCCATTATTCTGGGGTATGCCACCCATATCGTCCAGAGCGATGTCTACCAATGTGCTGTGAAAGGGTTGCTAGGAGGACTTTTTCGTCTTCGAGGGCCGCTTGCGCGTCGTCACGGCAAAGCCGGCGACGTAGTCGAGCGACGCGTCGACGGCAGCTCGAAAGGGTTCGACGGATCCGGTCACGTGGGTGAGCAACGTGCCGCCCTGGTGCGCGGCGACCATCGCGACGGCGAGGTGACGCGGATCGGCATTGTCGGTCAGCTCACCGCGCCGGCACATCGCGGACAGGCCGTCCTCGAACACCTGCAGCCACCGCTCGTACCCGTCGGCGAGATCGTCGAGCACCGCGTCGTCGGCTTCGAGCAGTTCGCCGGTGAGCGAGCCGTAGACGCAGCCGCCCCGCAGGTAGTTCTCGCCGGCCTGGGTCCAGCACAGATCGGCCCAGGCGCGCAACGACTCGAGGCTGTCCAGGCGACCGAGCGCCTCCTGGGTGTGGAAGGCGACGACGAAGTCGGTGCGCGCCGCGATCACCTGACGCGTGAGATCTTGCTTGTCCGTGAAGTAGTGGGAGATTTGCGATCCGCTGACGCCGACGGCGCGGCGGACGTCGTCGAGGCTGGTGCCGTTGACCCCGTGCTCGAAGATGAGTTCGGCGGCGCCGTCGATGATCCGGGCCCGGGTGGCCATGCCCTTGGCGGTGAACCGTGGGGCCGCGTCCGGGTCCACGCGGTGCGGGCGGCGGCGGGGTCGGGACTTGCGTGCCGGGCGCGGGACGCGTTCGTCGGGGTCCTTCGCGAACATGCGCACGTAGTTGACGACGAATCTGGTGACGTCCGCCAGGGGCCACTCCTGCCGGTAGGAGAAGGCCAGCAACCCGGCGCCCTGGTGCAGGCTCACCACCACCAGCGCGAGCTGTCGAGGTTGGGCCGAGTTGACCAGGAGGCCTCGACTCTTCATCCGGGCGAACGAGTCTTCGAGAAGGTTTACCCAGCGCCAGTATCCGTCGGCGAACGTCTGCCGGGTGGCGTCATCCGACTTCGCCAGCTGACCGGCCAGCGCGTGATAGGTGGCCGTGCCGCGGTAGCCGACCTTGCGCAGGTAGCGCACGTTGAGGGTGGCCCATTGCTCCCAATCCTCGAAGGTGTCGAGTCCCCCCAGCTTCGGCTGGCGGTGGAACTGCAGCACGATCTCGACCTGGCGTTTCACGACGGCGCGGATCAGGTCTTGCCGGTCGTCGAAGTAGTGGTTGAGTTGGGAACCGCTGACCGACGCGGCTTGTCGCACCTTGTCCAGGTTGAAGGTCGTCAGTCCGTCGGCGAGCAGGACGTCGGCGGCCGACCGCAGGATGCGCTCGCGCGTCGCGAGCCCCTTCGCGGTGAAACTCCGGTTCGCCGACGCATCTGCGGTGGTCATCGTGCATACGAAGATACCCGTGTGGCCATTGTTTCTGGCGTGACCAGGGCCGACGGCGTGCCGCTAAACGGTGGGCTCATCCGCCCACAATGTGTTGGCGCGAGGGTTGGGCATGGCCCGGGCGGGGGCGTCATCGCGTGTTGACGATCGTCATCGTTCGTTGACGGCGTGCGCCGCGTATGTCCACCGGACAGGCCTGATCGGACAGCGATCTCCAAGGTCAAAAGCCGTCTGCGGGACCGCGACCGGGGCTATCGTTTGGGAGAACGGCCCCATTCGCGTAAGGCTCCGGGCCGTCGCCGAAGAGGAGAACCGCTAGTGAATGGCAGTAGCCGCGTCGCCGACCCGTGGGCAGACGAGCATTCTGGAACCCGGACTCTCGACCTGGCCCTGGGGGTGCTGGTTGGCTTGCGGCGGTGCGACGCCAAGGAGGCCTTCTCCGAGCTGGTGGACGTGAGCACCCGACGCGGGCTGTCGCCGTTCGCACTCGGCCGGGCCTTGGTGGCGGCGGCCAGCGGCCACCCCGTCCCCGACTCCGACGCCGGCGCAGCCGTGGCGGACGAGTGGGGCGAGCTGTTCGTCGACACTAGGGTGTCGACATGAGCACTGCCGCCGTGGACGTGCACATGAAGGTTGGCACCCTGTACCGCTATCCGGTGAAGTCGATGCTCGGTGAAGCCGTGGACGTCATGTTCGTCGACGAGCAGGGGGTCGAGAACGACCGCCGGCTGGCACTGATCGACGAGGAGACCGGCCGGGTGGCCAGCGCCAAGCAGGCGCGGCTGTGGCGGAGCCTCCTAACGTGCAGCGCCACAGTCGATTCCGGCCGGGTAAGCATCCAGATGCCCGACGGAGCCGTCGTATCGGCCGATGCCGACGAGGTGGACGCGCGGCTGTCCGCACTTGTCGCCCGACCGGTTCGCCTGTCGCGCAGTCGACCTGCGGGCGCCTCGGTGGAGCGGGCCGATCCCGAGCAGGTGCTCGAATTCGGTGTGGACGCCGAGGTCGACGCCCCCATCCTGGAATTGGCGGAGGCCACCCCGGGCACCTCGTTCACCGACTACGCGCCAGTGCACGTCATTACCACCGCGACCCTCGAGCAGATCGGCACCGAAGCGCAGCGCTACCGCCCCAATCTGGTGATCTCGACGCCGCCCGGCTACCCGGCCTACGCCGAGAACGAGTGGACGGGTCGCACCCTCGTCGTCGGCGACGTACGGTTACGCGCCATCGGCCCGACGCCGCGATGCGTCATCCCGACGCTTGAGCACGGCTCGTTGCCACGGGATCCCGGGGCGCTACGCACCCCTGCAGCCGAAAACCGAGTTGCCGCACTGGACATGGGCGTGTTGCCGTGTGCGGGGGCGTACTTGGAGGTCGTCACTGCGGGCACCATTCGGAGCGGGGACCGCGTCACCCTCGAATCGGAGTAGTCCGCGTCAGCTGGCGGCGAGTTCGAAGACGGGGATGACCCGGTCGGTCTTCTTCTGGTACTCACCGAAGCCGGGCGCCCGCTCGACGATGAGGTCGTAGACGCGGTCGCGCTCGGCCCTCGGCAGTTCGTGGGCGACCATCTGCGTCGGCGGATCTGCCCCGAGCTCGACGGTGACGGTCGGGTCGGCGCGGAAGTTGAACACCCAACCCGGGCTGGCGTCGCGGCCGGCCGCCGAGCCGACGACGTAGATCGTGTCGTCGATGTCGAAGTAGCCGATGAGGTTCTCGCGTCGCTCACCGCTCTTGGCACCCGTCGAGGTCACGATCAGCAGCGGGAAGCCCTCGAACTGCCCGCCTACCTTTCCACCGTTGCCGCGGAACTCCGCGATGTTGCGCTCGTTGAACTCGCGTTCGGACGTCATCTCGTCAGCCATGCGTTCCATGGTGGCACCGATGGTGGGCGATCGGAATGGTTTTAGTTCGGGACTACGACGACAGCACACCGAGGTCCACGAGCAGCGGCCAAGCGGGCGTCCGCCGTCACCAATGCGCACCCAAGGTTCTCGGCGAGCGCAACGTAGACCGCGTCGTACGCGGTCACCGAGTCGCGGAGCTCCCACATGCGTTCCATAAGCGGTGTGGTTGCGTACCGGATGAGGCCGACGCGCTTCCACGCGGAGAGCGCTTGGCGCGCAGGCCGTTCCGCGAGCTGCCCCGCACCCGCCTGTCGACGGAAGGCGCTGACCACCTCGACGTCCACCAGGTGCGGGGCGTGGATCGGCTCGTCGGCGAGGTATCGGCGCGCCTGACCGTCGTTGAGGAGTGCCGCAACCGCGGCAGACGCATCGAGAACGATCATCTGCGATCAGAGTCAACGGCCCACACGATGTCCTCCGTAGACAGGTTGAGGTCAGGGAGCGTCGCTACCAAGGACGCATTGTCCACTCGACGCGTCGCCGCATCCAGCTCGCGAATGGCCACCGCGGTGACTGAGGTACTCGCAGCGCGGGCCAGTCGTTCAAGACGGTCCATCACGTCATCCGGGACGTTTCGCAAGTGCAGTGTTCGCATGAGCCAATTGTATGCGCGGAGCAATCGTATTGCTAGCAAGTAGCAAGTAGCTAGCAGCAGCCAACGCCCCAGCAGTAATCACGACGCCCGGTCGAGGTAACTGAGCCACGCATCGTCGTCGTCGTGTTCGATGGCGTTGGCCAGAAGCTGTCGCCGATACCCAAGGCCCAACCTGTCGATCGTCGCGACGGCTTCGTCAGTCAGATGTTGCGCAATTCCGCTCTGCTCGTGGGCAAATGGAACGAAGGCGCGCAGGAAGGCTGGGGCGTCCAGGACGATCTCCAGTGGGAGGTCGTAGTCGTTGAACCGGGATCGGAGGATGTCCGATATCCGAGACGAACTCCACCTCAGGGGATCACCACAGCCGGTATCCCACAGCTCACGCAGCAAGACTCGATAGTCGACGTCGGCGAACGGCGCACCCGACGGCGACGACAGGAACCCGTCGAGCAAGTCGGCGGCGTCGTCCTCCTCCCACTCGGGCCGCTGGTACCCGCACCCACCGCCCGGGAGCTGAGCGAGCACCCACTTCGCAATCAGCAGGGCTTCGCGCCCCTCGGCCGACCCAGACATCTGCAGAAGAGCACTCCATCTCAGACCGTCGTCGATCCACGTTCGTGCGTCCGCAAGGTCCATTGGTTCGAAAGAGGCTGTTGAATCCAATGTTTCGAGCTGACGTGCGACTACCTCTTCGAGCGGTTCGGCAAGAATTACGAAATCCGTGACCGACGACAGGACGTTGTGGTCGAGAATGACTCCAAGCGTCAGCTCCGTCGCATCAGCCATCATCAGCCCAACGAACAGCTCGTCACCATCACCGAGTACATCTGTTCGACGCGCCGCCCGATTCACCTGAACCTGCCGAAGCCCGACGATCCACTTCGGAAGATGGTCACCTCGCTTGACGACCTCCTGGCGGCACCGCTCACGAAGCGCATCGTCGTCGACGAGCAGTTCACCGACGACGGCGAGCAGTGCGGTCGTCTCGCGACACTGCCATGCGGCGAGACCATTGACGGCATCCGCCAAGGAACGTTCTTCCCCCGGGAACAGGCTTATGACGTAGCTGGCCAACTGGAGGAGGTCCAGCGGATGACCCGCTAAAACGGTGCGGATCGTCGTGATCAAGACGTTGTCGTCGACGGTGACTCGCCGGCGTTTGAGCGCACGGCGGGCGTCCCGCCGGTCTTGCTTGGCGGCCCGCCGCCTACGTGCTTCGTTCATGGCGCGGACGCTACGACGGGCGTATGACACGTTGGCAGCGCGGATGGACTACGTCCTCGCCACTCTGTGTTCCGCAAACCCGTTGTCATCGCCCTTCGAGTGCCGACCGAACCCCCGTATGCCCGAAGTCATCGCCCTTCCACAGGAGCGGTTCGCGAAGATCCTGCGCCAACGCGTAGGACAAACAGTCGCCGAAGTTCAAACCGGCGGGGTGACCGCTTCCCTTGCCGAAGTCGGCGTAGGCCACCCGGGCCAGGCGGGCCTGGCGCTCGGTGACCGGTTCGATGACGAACTCTGCCTCTTCAAGCAGATTGTCCAGGCCCCGGCTGACGATCGGATCCCGTTGCCTGTCAAGGACTATCCCGCACTCGAGGTAGCTCGCGGCGGACAGTCGTCGCACGTCGCCGGCCGCAAGGGCGCGTGCGTAGACCTCGGCGTCGTCCTCGTCCCTGAGGATCGCGATGATGGCCGACGTGTCGACGATCATGACGGAAGGCCCTGCTCGTCGTACAACATCGTGCCGTGGTCCAACTGCCTGGCTTCCGGGGTCATTCGAGTCGCGGTTTCATGGCCGATGGCCAGCAACCGGGCCGCCAGATCGTCCCGTTGCAGCCTGGCCAAGCGTTCGTCTACCGCCTTCGCGACGACCTCGGCTTGGGATTCACCGGTGATCCCGGCAATGCGCTTGACCGTCTCGTGAACCGAAGCATCCTTGATGTTGATAGCCATGTTGGTACCTTTCTACCCCCGCCATGGTACCAACGATCGACGGTGCGCGGCCCAGACGAGTGACCGTCGGTCGGCAACCGACGGACGAGTCTGCTTCAGTGGAAGTCGTGGACGCCGACCAAGTGAACGCCATCGTCTTCGACGTCATCGGGACCCTCGTCGACGAGGACGGGACATGGGCGACGGTCGCCAGGCGCCTCGCCACCGAAGCTGGGGTGGACGATGGTGACGCTCTCTACACGGCGTGGGCGGAGATCCTCGAACGGCACATGAACGCCGTCGTCGACGGCACCACGTCCTGGCGGCCGCATCGACAGTTGGTCACCGACTCCGCGCGAGAGGCCATCACACAGGCTGGCGGAAACCCCTCGCCTGCCGCCTTGGCCCTGGTGCAGAACCTGGACTCTGAATACCCGGCGTGGCCGGACGTGGCCCCCGCGACGGCGGCGCTCCGCAAGGACTTTCTCGTCGCCGGGGTCAGCAACGGCGATCTGGATTCGCTTGCGCGACTGACGAACACCAACGCGATCAGCTGGGACGCTGCACTGTCCACCGGGTCGGTGCGCACCTTCAAACCCGCCCCTGCCGCGTACCAGTATGCGATCGAAGCACTCCGCCTCGATCCGGCACGGACGCTCTTCGTGGCAGCGCATCCTTGGGACCTTCGCGCCGCGGCCGAGCACGGGTTCCGTACCGCGTACGTTGCCCGGCCTGGCGCCCAACGCCCGTCGGCGGACGATCGGTTCGACCTCCACACCGACGACCTTGCCGCCTTGGTCGAGTCACTCTCGTAGAACGTACGGACCGTCGTCGCTCACTCGCAACGCCATCCGCCGATCTGCCCGTCGGACCGCCCAGACCACGACCACCAGCGCCAAGCCGCTGAGCGGATACCCCATGGCGATCCGGGCGAACGCGAGCCACCCCGTCGCGTCGAGATCGTAGAGCCAGTTCTGCACCACGAACCGCGCCGCGAACGTCGCCACCAGGGCGAGCGTCGCGACGTCGTAGCCCATGCGTGCGGACCTGTCCGAGCGCCACGCCTGGCCGCCTCCGCTCATCGCACCCCAGATGACGCCGACCAGCGGCCAACGCACCAGAACCGAGGCGAAGAACACCACGGCGAACGCCAGACTCCCCCAAATGCCCACCAGGAAATAATCTTTCGCCTCACCGCTCTGGTAGGCGATGAACGCCGATATCGCCACGCCCAGCAGACCGGACACGGCTGGCTGCAACGGCTCCTTCCGCAGCAGCCGCAGCATCGTGATACCCGCACCGGCGCCGACCGCCAGAGCCGTCGCGGCGTGCAGTCCGGTGACGGCCTCGGCCACCACGAACACCACACTGGGCACGCTGGCGTAGATCAGCCCAGGCACGCCTCCCACCTGCTGCAGTACGCTGGGCTTCCGTTCTGCGACAGCCTCTTTCATGCGCGCCCGCCAAGGTGTCGAGAGAGGAACCCCGAGATGGCGTGCCACATGCGGAACACGTTCTCCGAGTTCACTGCTCCGTGGCCCTCGTCGGCCTGGACGAGATAGTCGACCTCGACCCCGCGAGCACGCAGCGCGGTGACGAGGTTGTCGGACTCGGCCTGCACAACCCGCACGTCGTTGGCGCCCTGGATCACCAGCAGCGGGGTGCGGATCTGGTCCACCTTGGTGATCGGCGAGCGGGCCATCATGTCCGCCAACTGCTGCGGGTCCTCGGGATCCCCGACGTACTTGTGCCAGTTGTTGGCCAGGTGCGGGCGCGCGATCGGCGGCAGCGTCCGCATGAAGTTGGCCAGATCGGAGATTCCGACGTAATCGATTGCGGCGGCGAAGGTGTCGGGCGTGAACGTCACACCGACCAGGGATGCATACCCGCCGTAGGAACCGCCGAAGATGGCCACGCGGTCGGGGTCGGCGTAGCCCTGTTCGACCGCCCAGTTCACCCCGTCGACGAGGTCGTCGTGCATTTTGCCGGCGAATTCACCGATCGCCGCCCGGAGGAAGGCCTTGCCGTATCCCAGGGACCCGCGAAAGTTGACCTGCAGCACCGCATATCCACGATTCGCGAGCAACTGCACGCCCGCGTCGAAACCCCAACTGTCGCGGTACCACGGTCCCCCGTGGACGACGAGCACCAGCGGCAGCCCCTTCGGCTCCACCCCGATCGGCAGCGTCAGATACGAGTGCAACGGCAAGTCGTCGCGCGAGGTGATGGTGACCGGACGCATGGGCGCCAACTGCTCGGGGTCGAGGTGCGGCAGCGGGCGGAACAACAGTCGGCTCTCCCCGGTGCCGTGGTCGTACAGGTAGGTGTTGCCGGGGTTGCGGTCGTGGTTGAACCCGACGACCCATCGCTGGCCGGACTCGTCGGACGAGAGACGACCGAGGTCTCCGTCGGACAGCTTCTCCAAGTTCGTCAGCACGTCGCCGAAGCGGGCGTCGACGGCCTGGATTACTTGGCGCTCACCGAAATAGCGCACGCCGAGCAACTCACCGGTGCGGCGGTCCTGGATGAGCGGGGCCGGGATCGTGGGGCTGACGACCGCCCGCGGGTCGACGTCGAATTCCGGATGCTCGTCGACGACGGTCTCCTCGCCGGTGGTCAAGTCGACGCGCACCAGGCGGGTGCGGTCTGTGCCACGGTTGGACCCCATCCACACGCCGGTGCCGTCGGGGGTGACGACCAGCGGGTGAATGCCGACGGGGTAGTCGCCGCCGTCGAAGGTGACGATGGGTCGCAGCGTCGCGGTGGCGTCGTCCCATGCGGACAGCTCCAGGTCGCCGCCGGGGGTCAGCGTGGTGGCGAACAGGTCGCCGCCGTCGCTGCACAGCCAGCCGTTGACGTGTCCCGGGTTGGTGGCCCGCAGGGTGAGATCACCTGTGGCGACGTCGAGTTGGTGAACGTCGAGCAGGGTGGCCTCCCGGTTATTGGTCATGACGGTCGTCCTACCGTTCTTGACCTCCCGCAGAGGTAAGCCCATCGCGCCCGGGAACGGCGTCAGGTCGACGGCGGCGGCATCGGGGTCGTCGAGGTCCACTCGGTGGACGTGCCAGTTCTCGTCGCCGTTGGTGTCCTGGAGGTAGATCAGCCATCGGGGGTCGTCGGTCCACTCGAAGTGCATGACACTGCGATTGGCGTCGGCAGTCACGCATCGGGCCTCGTCAGCCTCGGGGTCGAGGCTCTGGACCCAGACGTTGAGGCGTTCCTTCCACGGTGCGAGGAAGGCGATCTTGGTGCCGTCCGGAGAGATCGTGGCGGCCGCGCGGGTCGGCGGGCGGAAGAAGTCCTCTACGGAAATGGGTTCGGGCAGTGCCATGACGGTCCTTTCACGGGCGATTGTGGGCATGGTTGAACGAGCCGCCAGGCGATGACCTCCTGGCGATGACGATGGTGGTCTATGTGGTTGTGGCCATTGCGATTTGATCTAGGTCAGAGGCTCCACGGGCCCGCCGAGACGGCCGTTGGTGGCATCCCTGATGGCCCGGTCGATCAACGCCAGAGCCTCTTGCTGACTGACCTTTTCCTTCTCGACGATGGCGCGGCGGCCGACGTCCTCGTCGACGACGCGGAACGCCGCGGTGACCGCCGCAGCGCACAAGCGCGCCGTGAGGTCGTCCTCGGGAAGTCGCAACCGCCTGGCGACGACGGGGACGAAACCACGTTCCATCTCGTCGTGCACCATGAGGTACGCGGTGCGCAGGGCCGGCTCCGTCGCCGACATGGTGGCGATCCGCAGCGAGGCGATCTCGTCGGCGAGTTCCCTTTCGGTGAGGGGGTTTTCGATCATGTCGGCCGCCATGTGGTCGGCCAGGGACAGCTCGTCGGGCCAGCGACCGGCCAACGCGATGAAGCGATTCGCCGACTGCGCCAGCACCGGCTCCACACAGCTTTCCTTGGAGCGGAAGTAGCGCCAAATCGTTCTGGTGGAAAGCCCTGCGGCAGCGGCGATGTCGTCACCGGTGGTCGCGGGGACGCCTCGCTCCCAGAACAGTTCGCAGGCATGACGAGACACCCGAAGACGCGCTTGCGACTGCTTGTCGTCGGCGGTGCTCGATGTCTCGGCGGTGTCGATGTGGGGACCTCCTGTCACTTAGCGACAGGACCACTGTGTCACTAAGTGACATTTTGGTCAAACGCACGACGCCCATCGGGTCGACGATCATCACAGCGCGCTTAGACAGTCCTCGAGCGATTCCCGGGCCAGGCGATCGAGGGCCAGATTGGTGCGCCAGACGCTCGGGGGGAGCGTAGATCCTTAATGCAACATCACCGTCACGCGAACCCGGTGCCATGACGGGACCGGTGCTTGAGGTTGACGTCGATGCACTGAACGCCGATGGCCGGCGACTCGAGTCCATCGGAGATCCGTTTAGGGAATCGAACGCTGCGGCGCCTGGCTCCGACCCGGTTTCTCTCGGAGCCGCAAGAGTGCTCAACGTCCACGAGATGGCCCTCATCGACATGATGCGCTACGCGAAGCAGGTCCGCGAGTACGGCGGGGCCGTTCTCAGGTCGGCTGCAGTGACGTATGAACTCGCGGATCGAGCCGGTGCTGACTCGATCCGCCGCATCGACGACACTGGTGCGCCACCCATCGCATCGCCCGGGATTCTGCTGCAAATGCCAACTCTGCCGCCGGCAACTCACCAGCCACCGATCCCGAGCGTTCCCGAGCTGCCGCCCCTGCCGTCGATAGGCGCAGATCAGTTTGCCGCCGACCTACACTCAGGCCCGGGACCCAGCGACATGAGGGACTTTTCGCGAACGTGGCACGACCACGGCCAGGACATCACTCGATGCGCCGACGAGACGCGGGCAGTAGGTGTCCAGGTCAACGAACACTGGTCCACTGGTTAAACGGCTGCCCAGAACATATTCGGCCATGCAAAGTGGTTGGACGCCGCGGCGAAGTGGGCCGAGCGGCTGTCGGTAGCTGCCGAAGCGGTCGCTCACGCCTTCGAAGTTGCGAAAGAAGACACGCCAACTCCCGACGAATTCACCGATGCTGAATCCGACGTCGTCGCCGCGGGTGCGCTCATGGCCATTTCACCCGTGATCGGCATGATTCAGTACGAGCGAGCCACTGAGCGGTACGCCGAGCTATACAAGAAGGCGGAAACGGCTGCGGCCCAATACCATTCTTCTGTCAGTGCGGCGCTGACAGACGTCGGCGACCCAATGGTCCCGTGTCCGGCGATCGCCAGCGAGGCCGACATTCCGAAGATTCCGGTCGGGCCGGTGCGCAGTGGGGAAGTACCGCCAGACGTGCAGTATCTGGCTGGTCAAATCCCTGAGGCGCCGGCGGGGCCACCGGTAACAATCGGCAAAACCACGAAGCAAACCTTCTTCATAAACGACAGGCAGTACATCGGCGGCGACCCATTCGAGAACAACTTCAACAACCTGCCGCAAGTTGATTCGTCCGGTTCGCCGATCGCCTACCGCGAGTACGACCGAGCTCCGTACACGCCCGGCGTTCCTCGAAACTCCGATCGGATAGTCATGGGCACAGACGGCAGCAGATACTTCACCAGCGACCACTACAAGACCTTCACCAAGTTCTGAGGATCACCACCATGAGCGACCAACTCTTCAATCCCGACGGGCCGGCGGTCTCCGTCTTGGCAGAAACCCCATTCGAGGTGGCGACACGCCTTATGAACTGGACGCCGGTGCATGCCGAGTGGGATGTCCTTCGTGTCCGCGGGCACAAGTCGATAGACGAGGCTCACTTCTTCGACGAGATCGCCGCGGCCTTGCAATTTCCGTACTACTTCGGCGAAAACTGGAGCGCTGTGTGGGACTGCGTCACAGACCTCAACTGGCTTAGGGGATCGAGCTTTCTTATTGTGTTCGACTCATCCGAGTACCTCCTGTCGCAATCTGATCGCGGGTTCCAGCTGCTGCTCGAGGTGCTCGTAAAGGCACATGACCGCTGGTATCAGGAGACGGCAGACTTTGGCGCGCATGGGCGCCAACCGATTTCCTTTCAATCCGTCTTCGCTTGTGCCCCAGATGCGGTTGACGCTTTCGCGACGAGGATCAACAACACCGGCACGAGTTGGGTGCTGCTCTGACACCCCTTAGCATTCTTGCCCGCGACCGCACCGGTTGCCTGACACATCGGGGCTGAAGAGATCGTTTTCAGCGCGCTCGGCGAAAGACGGATGGCCTTTCAATCAGTTCTGGCATGCGAACCACTGGCTGTCGATGGATTGACCCAGAGAATGCGCGACGCTGGAGCGCAGTACACACTCCTGTGACGGCCCCCGCTCAGGCCGTCGCCGCCACGACACTGAAGCGCCGCAACCGAATTGCCGGGTTCTTGGCCCGCACTCGCTCGATGCGCTCGGGGTCGAGGGTGGCAGTGCCGAGCCCCTCCTCCTCCCCCACCGACGCCAGCACGACGCCCATCGGGTCGACGATCATGCTGTTGCCGGCACCGTTCTTTCCGCATTGGTCGGCGGCGGCCAGGTAGACGGTGTTCTCGATGGCGCGGGCCCGCAGCAGCGTCGTCCAGTGGTCTTCCTTCAGCGGGCCCGGCACCCATTCGGCGGGCACCAGCACGACGTCGGCCTCGGCGTCGACCAGCCGCCGGGTCACCTCGGGGAACCGCAGGTCGTAGCAGGTTTGCAAGCCGAAGCGCAGGCCGCCGACGGTGAAGGTCTGCGGCGGCTCGATCTCGCCGGGCCGCACCAGGCTGGACTCGGTGAAGCCGAACGCGTCGTAGAGGTGCAGCTTGCGGTAGGTGGCCACGACCTTGCCCGACCCGTCGACTGCCAGCAGCGTGTTGTGGATGCGGTCGCCCTCGTCGGTGGCCTCGTTGAGACCGCACACGATGGCAATCCCGTGCTCGGCGGCCAGCGCGGTGAGTTCGGCGACGAAGGGACCGTCGAGGCGTTCGGCCGAGGCGACGAACCGCTCGTCCATCGCCGGGACGGTGAACATCGAGTACTCGGGGAACACGACGAGCTCGCTGCCCTGCGCCCGCGCCTCGGACACCAGCCGGCGGATCGACGTCAGGTTGGCGGCCTTGTCGTCGCCGGGGGCGAACTGGGCGACCGAACATGTGACCATGGGGACCTCCTGGGTTGGGTCAGGCGGGGACGGGCGGCGGGGCCATGCGGTCCATCCGTCCGAGAACGACGGTATAGCAGACGATTCCGAGAAGCAGCACCGCGCCGGTGACCATGAAGGCCCCGGCGAACGAACCGGTGGCGTCGACGACCATGCCGGTGACGATCGGGGCGGCGATGCCGATCAGGTTGGCGATGAAGTTGACGATGCCGCCGAGTGATCCGGTGAGACCCTCGGGTGCGATCAGCGAGACGATGCTCGAGCCGGCGGGCACCGACACCGCGAGCCCGGCGGCGCCGATGGAGATGAACAGGATGGCCATGCCGATGGTGTCGACGTAGGCGGCGCCGGTGACGGCAAGCGCGGCGAGCATGCTGACCACCAGCACGATGCGTCGCACCTTGGTGACCTGCCCGGTGCGCTTGATCCACCAGTCCATCAGCAGTCCGGCGATCAGGAACTGCGCGATCACCGCGACCAGCCACGGGATCATCGAATACAGGCCGCCCTGAAGGAGATTGACGCCGAACTCCTGCTTGAGGTAGCCGGGCAGCCAGGTCAGCAACACGTAGTAGGCATAGGTGTAAGACGCGTACCCGAGCGCCAGCCCCCAGGTCTTGCGACGGCGCAACAGGTAACCGATGCCGCGCAGGGACCCCTCGGTGATGTTCTCTTCGTTCTCGGCGTCCCCGGCCTTGAGGTAGGCCAGCTCCTCGGCCGACATCTTGCCGTCGGCGACGGCTTGCGCCGGGCTGCGGTACAGCAGCCACCAGGCGACCAGGTACGCCAGGCTCAGCACCCCGGTGAACAGGAACGCCGCGTGCCAGCTGAATGTCGACACCAGGAACGCCATGATGGGAATGCCGATGACGTTGGAGAGCTTCGCGCAGCCGTCGAAAATGGCTGTCGCAGTGCCTCGTTCCTGCTTGGGGAACCACTGGCCGATGGCCTTCCAGCCGGCCGGCACCGTGGGCGCCTCGCCGACGCCGAGCATCAGGCGGGCGGCGATCATCAGGCCGAGGCCGCCCGCGGCTGCCGAGAGGAACGACGCGAGCGCCCAGAGGAAGACGCCGACGCGGTTGACCCACGGCACGCCGATCTTGTCGATGATGCTGCCGATCGGCATCTGCAACAGGGCGTAGGTCCACAGGAAGGCCGACGCGAGGACGCCCATCTGGGCAGCGCTGATGTCGAAGTCGTCCATGATGGCCGGGGTGGCCACCGACAGGTTCACCCGGTCGATGTAGTTGACGAACATTCCGGCGCCGAGCAGTCCGCCGATCTGCCAGCGGAAGCGGCCCGGGCTCTTGGTCGTCGGCGTGTCGGTGAGCTGTTGCGCCTCAACGTCACTCATCAGTTGCTGCCGTTCAGGGCGGGGCTGCGGTCGATGCCGGTCATCACGTCGTGGGCGGCGGACAGCCCGGCCAGCAGCGCGCCGTGCTCCATGGTCAGGGCCATCTGGTCGGCGCCGTGGTCGACGGCGAACCGCTTCTCCTCGGGACTCCAGGCGGGTAGCAGCCAGGGCTTGCCTGCGGTGCGGGCGGCCGCGGCGATGCGGGCCAGGTCGGCGAAGTCGCCGTCGGTGCGGGCGTAGGCGCCGCGTTCGCGTCGCAGGGAGAGGTCCGACGGGCCGATGAAGACGCCGTCGACGGTGTCGAGGGCGAGGATGGCGTCGATCTCCCCGATCGCGCCGGCGTCTTCGATCATCGGGTAGCACCGCGTCTTGGCATCCTGGGCGGATACCCACTCGTCGGTGAACCCGCCGTATGAGGAGGTGCGCCCGCCGGCGAAGCTGCGGTCGCCCAGCGGCGGGAACTTGGCGTACCCGGTGACGACGGCGGCGTGGGCGGCGTTCTCGACGTGCGGGATGGCGACGACGTCGGCGCCGAAGTCCAACGCCTGTTGGATCGGGCCGCGTTCGGGTCCAAGCACTTTCGCGACGACCTCCAGGCCGATGGCCTTGAGGAACGGGATGAAGCGTTCCAGGTCGGCGAGGTCGAAGGTGCCGTGCTCGATGTCGAGGACGGCGGCGCCGTAGCCGATCTGGCGGGCGATTTCGGCGGCGGCGACGTTGGGGCCGGACAGCCAGACGGCGTAGCGACGATTCGGTTCCACGGTCTCTCCCTGAAGTGGTGGGGCGAAGGGCGCAGCGCTTGTACATCTCTTGTATACACAAGGTGTGCGTCAAGTGTCCAGTAGTCTGCGAGCATCGGAAGGAGTCGACATGGCCGTCGAGGTCTCTGAGTCGGGGGCGACCCCGTCAGCGCGCGACCGGGTCTACCAGTGGGTTCGCGACGAGATCATCAAGGGCACGCTTCCTCCAGGCCGGTTCCTGGACGAGGTGTGGGTGTCCGAACTGGTCGGCACGTCCCGGACCCCGGTGCGCGAGGCGTTTCACCGACTCAACTCCGAGAAGTTCATCGACCTGCTGCCGCGGCGGGGCGCGCAGGTGCGCAGCGTGACCTCGCGCGAACTCGAAGAGGTGTATGCCTCACGACGGCTGATCGAGGGGCACGCAGCGCGCGAGCTGTGCCTGGCCGAATCCGGCGCTCCCGAGCCCCTGGACGGGCTGGCTCAGCGGATGGAAGATGCTGGACAGGAGCAGGATTGGTTCACCGTGGCCCGACTGGACCGCGCATTTCACCGCGCCATCGTGGAGGCACACCACAACTCCGTCCTGACCGAGTTGTACGACGCGCTCCGGTCGCGCCAACAGCGGGTGGCGGTGCGTGCGTTGCAGATCCGGCCGCAGCGGGTTCCCGAGATCGACCGCCAGCACCGCGCGATCGTCGACGCCCTGGCCCGCAACGACGTGGACGGGGTGGCGGTGCTGCTAGACGAGCACCTGCGCCCGATACCGGAGATCACCGCGGCGTTGGGGTAGCTGCTTGCGGCTGCGGTCCAGTCGAACCGATCTAAAGTGAGCGGGGTGAGCGAGCGACCGTATCTCCGTCTGGTGCCGGAACCGGTGTCGCGCCCCGATCTGCGTCGAACACGACGGCGCGACGTCGTCGTGTACCGGATCCGGGCAGACATCGACGATGCGACCCCACCGATCTGGCGACGCCTAGACGTGCGCTCGAACCTGACGTTGGATCTACTACACCAGGTGCTCCAGGTGGCGTTCGACTGGACCGACTCGCACCTGCATCGCTTCTCACTCGGTGGCGGCGCGTTCGACCACGACAGCCAACTGTTCCTCTGCCCCTACGACGTCGACGACAAGGAGTGGGACGAGGACGACGACGGTCTACCCGCCGCCGCGACCCGACTCGACGAAACCCTCACCGAGCCGGGCGACGTTCTCCACTACCTCTATGACTACGGCGACAACTGGCAACTGACGCTTCGCCTGGAAGAAGTACTACCCGCCGAGAGCGACTGTCTCGCAGCTCTCGTCATCGACGGTGAGCGTGCCGCGCCACCCGAGGACTGTGGGCACCTGGTCGACGCCGAGAGCCTCGCCGAGGTAGTGGCCGACCCCGCGCTGTTCGAGCCGGAGCGACTGAACAAGGGATTCGGCGATGCGTACTTCGTTCTGCGCGAAGCAGGCGTCGACGTCCGACTGGTCGACATGGTCCATCAGCTCACGTACACCACGTATGGCGACGATCTGACCACGACAGCGCTCGCACTGGCCGGGCCGGAACCGGTGGACGCCATCGACTGGACCGCGCATCTTCGGGCCTATCAGTGGTTCCTCGACCGGGCCGGCGACGGCGGCATTCCGTTGACGACGGCCGGATACTTGAAACCGGCCGACGTCGAAGTGGTGTCGAATGTCGTTCCTGCGATGCATGATTGGTTCGGTGAGAAGAATCGCGAGACCCACTGCTACCCGCTGCTACGGTTCCGCGAAGGCGTGCAGTCGATGGGACTGCTACGCAAGAGCAAGGGCACGCTGGTGCTGACGAAGGTCGGCGAGGCGGCGCGCGGCGACACCGGCAAGCTCGTCAAGCATCTGGCAAGCCGACTGATTCCGAAGTCCGGTGACGAGTTCGACGTCCAAGCGACCTTGCTGATGCTGGCGTACGCCGCGGCGTCCCCCGGTGCCGCTGTTCCGTTTCCCACGATCTTGGCGCTACTGGCCGAACTCGGGTGGCGCCACCCGAGCGGTCAAGCTCCCAACGCATCAGTCCTCTACCAGCTGCCCGCCCACCATGCCCTGCTCAACGTGACCGACCGACCAGCCGCCCTGACCGGCCCGAGGATCGTCAGCCCGGCGGCGGCCGCATTGGCGCGAAGGGCGTTGCGCACCGACGGCTAGCTTGGGCCGCCGAGTACCTCGATACGGCACTTGGGTCCGTGCGCACGCGCCAGCCTGCCGTCCAAGGTCACCAACGTGGCGTCGAGCGCCTCGGCGAGCGTGACGTAAAAGGCGTCCCATCCTCGGACCGAGTCCCGCAGCTGCCACACACGGTCAAGCATCCACCGATGCGAATGCCGCTCACCCGGCCACTCGCGTAGATCGGCCACCGCCTGCGCGGCTGCGGTTCCGTCGAGACCACCACGCATGTACTGGGCACGAATCACGCCGAGGACTTCGACGTCGACGACCTCGGGCGCCGCTTGATCGGGTTCGGCCGCGAGTCGAGCCGCAATTTCGGGTGCCCGACGGGTATCGGCCACGACCTCGAAAAGGCACGACGCGTCAACGACGAGCATCGGGCCACTCGCCGCGCCAGGCGTCCAGGTCAGCCAGTACGTCCGCGGTGGTGATCTGCGACGGCCGTCGTCCCGTGCGGCGTAACCACTCGGCAACAGACGGCCGAGAAGCAAGGCGCGTGGCCTCACGGCGTAGCAACTCGGGGACTGTGATCCCGTCCTCAGCGGCACGTCGCACCAAACCGGCGTAGACATCATCGTCGATGTCACGAATCTGCACGGTCTTCGGCATAAGCGCATCATAACATGCACATTTGCATGAGCTGATGCGCGCGAGGTGCGAGGGAACAGGTGGCATGTCTTCGTGCTGGGCGCCGAGCACCACGAAAGCCGGTTGACTGCCGGGGACTCTGGCCCCACTGTCCTTCTCGGGTCCTAAGCGCGAGACCTACGCCACGGTCGTGGTTTTCGCGACTGAACGCGAAACAACAACCGTCACGCACGTCTCGGCCATAGCTCGGACAAGGACGTGCATGGCCGGCGGAGCGTGCGCTGCCCGCCGCGACGAGCCCGTCCGACGTAGTAACACGCACGCTCGCGGAGGGGCGACGTCACCGTCCGGCATCGCGGATTTGGCCTGAATCCTCAGCCTCGGGACGATCGGCGGACTGGGGACAGGACCTGTTTGCGTTGACGGCGGCGGAAGCAGGTCATCGCACCTGGGGTTCACGCACCCGTACCGAACGGCGCAAGTCCAGGTCCTCCGACTCCAAATCCCAGGGTGAGGAGCTCACCCGAAGACGCGGTAGCGCAGGTGCGCCACCCCGGGCGCCTCGAGGACGCGCGCCAACTCCAACCGCGGGCTGCCCGCGTCGAAGCCGTCGAACAGCCGCTCCCCCGCTCCGAGGATCACGGGGCTGACCTGAAGGTCGATCTCGGTGACGAGGCCCGCGCGGATCGCCTGCCGAGCACACGACGCGCCGCCGGCGATGCTGATGGGCCGGTCCCCCGCCACCTCGAGCGCCTGCGCGTAGGCCGACTCGACGCCGTCGGTGACGAAGTGGAACGTCGTCCCCTTCAGCGCGATCGGATCGTGGGAGTGGTGGGTCAGCACGAACACCGGGCAGTGGTACGGCGGTTCGTCGCCCCACCACCCGGTCCAGTCCGAGTCGCCCCATTCACCGCGCACCGGTCCGAACATGTTGCGGCCCATGATGGTCGCGCCCATGCCGTCGAGCATCTCCGAGACCACCTGTCGGTTGACGGGGTGATCCGCATCTGGCCCCATGTGCCAACCGTGCAGCAGCTGGCCGCCGACACCGAGCGGATGTTCCTCGCTCTGATCGGGACCCGCGACGTATCCGTCGGCGGAGATCGACATCGAGAGATTGGTGCGCGGCATGGGTCCTCCGGTGGAGAGCGTATGGGGTGACGTGGGGCAGACCCGTGCGGTCGGCGAAACTCATCTGTCAGACGTGCGTGCCACCATCGAGGACATGACCGACGATTGGTTCACACGCCTCACGGGATTCCCCGAGGGAGCCTACGACGTCACCCGCGGCTTGCTGACGGTTGACGGCAACCAGCTGGTTTCGACGGTCACCGGGGCACGGCACGGCATTGGGACCCTGGCGGTACCGACGCTGGCACAGGTACGCGGTGGCACGACTTTCCCTGTCCCACAACGCTCCACGGTGCGATGCGTGACCGGAGAGGCCCGGTCGATGCATGCCGACCCCGAGCTCGCAGGCGCACTGTTCCAGGTGGCGTCGCAGTTCAACCTGCTGGAGATGACCAGCCCGAGCGTCACCCCCGAGGACGGCGTCACGCGGTACGTCACCGATCGCACGCAGGGCCCGGCCTGTGCGGTCGCCGCGGGCGCGGCCACGATCTACCGCAACTACTTTGCTCCCGTCGGCGACGAGTGCGGCCAGACGCGGGACCGCCAGATCGACGCCCTGGCCAACATGGGTGAGGCGTTGTCGGCGACGCTGAACCGGCCCGTGACGGAGCTGTGGGCGATGCGCAACGGGTACGCGTTGTGTACGCGCGAGGGGCTGCGGGTGATCACCGATCTCCTCGAGCGCGGCACCGAGCAGGACCGTGACGACCTTCGCGCGCGGCTTGCCATCGGCCTCCATCGCGACGTTCAGGTGACCGATGTGGCCGAGCCTCGTCGGGTGTCGCAGGCGTTCTGCTCGGCGCTGCCGGTGGCGTACGGGGAAGGACGGCCGGCGGAATGGGAGGCCTTCGCGCGGCTCGTCCTGGAGGCGGCGTACGAGGCGACGGTGCTCGCGGCCGTCGGCGCAGAGTCGAACGTCGTGCTGTTGACCCGGTTGGGTGGCGGGGTGTTCGGCAACGCCGACGCGTGGATCGACGACGCGATCGTGCGGGCGATCGAGATCGTGACGGACGCAGGGTTGGACATTCGGCTGGTCAGCCACGGCCGCGTGCACGACTCGTTCCGGGCGATCGAAGAGCGGTTCAGCTGAGCAGCCCGGCCAGTCCTACGCGCCGCTCCGCAACCGCTGACTCCCCAAACCGGCCCGATACTGCCGCGGCGTCATCCCGAACCATCGTCGGCAGGAACGGTTCAACGCGCTCTGTTCGGAGTAGCCGAGGAGGCCGGCGACGTGCCCCAGAGTCAGGTCGGGTTCGGCGAGATACCGGCCGGCGTGTGCTCGCCGTTCCGCCTCGATGACCTGCTGGCAGGACGTGCCCTCCTCCGCGAGGCGGCGCTGCAACGTCCTGGGGTGCATCGCGAGTTCGCTTGCGATCACCTCGACGCTGCATTGTCCTGTCGGAAGCAGGTTTCCGGCGAGATCCGCCACTCGCTGGGACAGCCGCGCCGCCGGCGGCAGATAGCGAGCGTCGAGGTACTTCCTGGCAATCCGCCTGGTTGCCGTGTCCGCACCCTCGATGGTCGTCGCAGCAAGCTCAGCGGAAAGCTCGAAGCCACACCAGGTTTGACCGAATCGCACCGGACACCCCAGCGCCTCCTGATACGCCGCGTCGGCACCCATCTGCGCGTGCAGGAAGGACACCGAGGCGGGCACGGCGCCCGGGCCGCCCAGCGTCTGGATGATGCGCACGGCGACTGCCATGCCAACCTCGTAGCCCTGCGCCAACTCCGGGAGCTGACATTCGGTCGCTTCGAAGGCAAACGCGACGTCGGGCCCCGTGGACCACGGCGCCCGCGCCAACCGGAGCGCCGGTGAGTGCACGTAGAGGTAGCGCGCGATCGCATCCGCGGCGTCGAGCACGGTGCGCGCGTTGCGGGCGACGACCGCAATGGGACCCAGGACGTCCAACCCTCGCCATTTGGACAGGCGCAAACCGAAGTCGGGGCAACTCAATTCGTCGGCGCTGGCCGCCAGCATGTGAACGTAGGCGTCGAAGCTGATGAACGCGCCCTCCTGCGCGTCGGCGTCGCGGGGAATGCCAAACCGTGACAGGAACTGGTTCGCGTCACCTCCGAGTTGGTGGACCAACTCGCGATATCCCCACAGCGCGGTCGCACGGATGAGACTGCCCATACCCGTCGCTCCTTGTCGGGAAATGATAAAAGTGTGTCGCAGAACGTCAAGACGCGCCAGTACCCCACCGACCATCCTTGAGGTAGAACTTCTGCGGCACCGCAGGGTTGACCCAAGGAAGGCCATGAACGCACTCCGTCCCGACGAACCCGCCACCGCTCGTCCGGTGACGCTCGAGACGCAGGTGCATCGCATCGGCCGCCGCTTCTGGCCCTACATTCAGGACCCTCCGACCGTCATCCGGCCGGCCGTCTAGAACTCGCACGCGAACGCCGTCGTCGGCGATTCGCCCACGCTCAGTCGACCTCGTCCTGAGCCGCGCCCACTCACCATTTACGAGCACCGCTGCCGCGGTGCCCACGTCACCCCCGGCACGTGCCTGGGGAATCGCAGGAGCAGACATGGATACCCCACGCCGAAAGAACAAGTCCCACATCGTATGGACCGCCGAACACGACACAGCACTGAGACGACTGGCAGACGCCGCAAGCGAGGTCAAGAAGGCCGACACCACCGCCTCCCGGCGGCAACTCAGATCAGCGGTCGACGCCGCCCGCGACGTGGGTGTCGGCTGGACCAAGATCGGTGACACCCTCGGAATCGCTTCCGGTAACGCCTATCACCGTTACCGGAAGCGCGCGGACCAGCAGCGGTGCGACGCGAATGGGGCCCAGGGCTGAGCACTGTCACACTTCTGCGCTACATTCTGTTTGAGGGGTTGACCACCGGTTCCCGGACGTCGGTAAGCCAGTCGTCAATCCCGTTCGCGGCCCGATGATTTCGGCGAGCTGCTGATCGACGTGCTCTGCGCGACGGAGCCGGAGGCCCCAACAGAAGGAGACGCCATGCCCGCGTCCGCAGAGTCCACCGCCAGGTTCGACGAGAAGGGTTACGACGTCATCGGCGACGTCCACGGCTGCGCGACCGAGCTGACGGTACTTCTGGACCGTTTGGGCTATCGGGCGAACCCGTCGAGCGGCGCATACGAGCATCCGACCCGGCACGCCATCTTCGTCGGCGACCTGGTCGACCGAGGGCCCGCCCAACTGGAGGTGCTGCGGATCGTCAAGGGCATGGTCGACGCCGGGAGCGCCCAGATCGTCATGGGCAACCACGAATTCAACGCCATTGCCTACGACACCCCTTCACCCGATGGCGGGTTTCTCCGGCCGCACACCGAGAAGAACACTGGTCAACACCAGGCGTTCCTCGACCAGGTCGACGGCGACACCCGCACCGAGTACCTCGACTGGTTCACGACACTGCCGCTGTGGCTGGACCTCGGCGGTCTGCGGGTGGTGCACGCCTGCTGGCACGAACCGTCGATGCGAGTCATCGAGGAGGTGCTGGGGGCGAACCGGTTCACGTCACGTGATCAGCTCGTCCGAGCGACGGCGAAGGGCGATCCCCTCTACGAGGCCGTCGAGGTACTCCTTAAGGGGCCGGAGATCGACCTCGTCGGGCATGGGCAGCAGCCGTACTTCGACAAGGACGGCAACGGGCGCATCCGAGCGAGGGTGGCGTGGTGGGACGACGGCGCCACGACCCTCCGCGCGCTGGCCGTTATGGGCACGAACTTCAAAACCGTTGACGGCGAGCCGTATCCGCTACTTCCCGACGCCGAGGTGGAGGCTGGCGATCAGTCCTACTCCTATCGCGGAGACGTGCCGGTCTTCTACGGCCACTACTGGCGCGAGGGACGACCGCAGCGCGGAGTCGACTTCACCGATCGCACCGCATGTGTGGACTTCAGCGCGGTCAAGTCCGGCGCGCTGGTCGCCTACCGGTGGAGCGGCGAGCGGGAGATCCGCGAGGATCACTACGTGAACGTGAGGTGAGGGCCGCGGCGGATGGCAGAACGGCCGCCTCGCGTAGTCGCGAGACGGCCGCCCCTTCAATCAGGTCGGTTTACAGCGGGATCCAGATTCCGAAGAAGTAGAAGCCCCAGGCGTTGAAATTGGGCTCCCAGATCGGGGTCTCGTTATAACCCCAGTAGTTGACGGGCCCGTAGTTCCAGAACGCACCCGGAGGCGGCAGCGGCCGGTCCCAGCCGGCCCGCGGCGGTGCTCCCCATCCCCACGGCGCTGGTCCGCCACCCCACGGCGCGTCGCGCCAGCCACCGAACGCGTCCGGGGGCCGCGGACCCCAGTCGTGACCGTCCGGTCCACGGTTGTCTCCCGGTCCGCCGGGGCCACGGAAGTCGCCGGGTCCACCGGGTCCACGAGGTCCACCGGGCCCGCGGTCGTCGCCAGGACCACCGGGACCACGGAAGTCTCCAGGTCCGCCCGGCCCGCGGAAGTCACCAGGTCCGCCGGGGCCACCTGGGCCGCCAGGTCCACGGTCGTTTCCGGGCCCACCCGGCCCGCGGAAATCAGCTGGTCCACCCGGACCACCTCCACCCGGCCCACCCGGGCCACGGGGTCCCTGCGGGCCACCCGGTCCACCTCCACCTGGGCCAGGCCCTCCCGCACAGAACGGCGGCTGGCAACCTCCGCCACCACCGCCAGGAGCCGCGAAGGCGACCCCTGAACTGCCCGAGATGAGGGCCAGCCCGATCCCGCCGGCAAAGGTCACCCCTGCGACGGCTTTCTTGAGGTTCATCGTCATTGCTCCTTAGTCCGGAGCGGTTGCTCCGAGTCACCCGACCCAAAGAAACACTACATAGCCAAGCTATGATTTATTCCGGTGCCGGCTGTGGGGCGACTGCCAGGCGCAGTGCGCGTGCCCGGGCCGACGCGCGTCACTTGGCAAGCGAAAGAGCACTTCAGCGGTACAGAATCGGGGGCAACCCTACCCCTCGATCACACCACTCACGAATGCCTGACACGTCTCGCGCATCGTCGCCAGGGTCATGCTCGACGACTCCAGCAGCACCTGCACTGCCAGCCCGTCGAGCATGCCAATCAGCATGTTGGCCAACAACACCGGATCTCCGGCCCGAGCCGTGCCCTCGCCCTGCGCCGCACCGATCACTCCGGCGACGACGTCGCGCCACTGGCCGTAGAGCCGTTCGTTGATCTCCTGCAGCACGGGGTCGCGGCTGCCCTCCGCCCACAGCGCGAGCCACACCTTCCACGCGCGCACCGAGAGGTCGTCACTGGGCAGGTACGAGTCGACCAGGTCGTGCAGGATCGCCAGGCTGTCCTTGCCCGACGCCAGCAGCTCGTGCCGCCGGGCCAGGGAATCCGTCAGGTTGAACTCGAACGCCGCGGTGATGACGTCCTTCTTCGTCTCGAAGTAGTAATGGATCGTCCCCGAACTCACACCGGCCTGCTTCGAGACGTCGGACAATCGCAGGGCCGGCACGCCCATCGACGCGATCGCCGCACACGCCGCGGCGAGGATCTGCGGTCGCCGCTCGGCTTCCACGCTGGGACGCGGCATCGGGGCCCTCCGGTCGGCTGGTGCTACTGGCGCTCCGATCGTACAAGTCCGTTGACTGGCGGGCCGGTCAACTTCAGCCCAGGTTGCGGGAGATCACCAGCTTCATGATGTCGCTGGTGCCCTCCTCGATCTCCTCCAGCTTGGCGTCGCGCATCCACTGCTCCACGGGGTACTCACGTGAATAGCCCCATCCGCCAAGGGTTTGCACCGCTGCGTGGGTGACGAACATCGCCGTCTCCGACGCGGTCAGCTTCGCCATCGCGGCGATTCCGCGGGCCGGGGCACCGCTGTCGATGATCCGAGCGGCGTGCAACACCAACAGGCGCGCCGCCTCGATGCGGGTGGCCATGTCGGCGAGCCGGAACGCCACGGCCTGGTGCTCGACGATCGCCACGCCGAATTGCTTGCGCGTCTTCGCGTACTCCAGGGCGTATTCGTACGCCGCCCGCGCCGCGCCGACCGCGGCCGCACCGAGCACCACCCGGGAGATGTCGAACGTCCCCATCAGCCCGTAGAAGCCCTGCCCCTCCTCACCGAGGCGGTCCTCCTCGGGCACGAAGACGTCGTCGAGGAAGATCTCGCGGCACACGATGGCGCGTTGGCCCATCTTCTTCATCGGCTCGCCGAAGCTCAGACCCTCGGTGTCCTTGTCCAGGAGGAACGCCGAGATGCCCCCCGAGCGCTTGGTGGTGTCGGTCTTGGCGAACACCACGTAGAACTCCGCGGCGCCGGCGTTGGAGATCCAGGCCTTCTGCCCGTTGATGCGGTAGCCGCCGTCGACCCGGGTGGCGGTCGTGACGATAGAGGCTGCGTCCGAACCGGATTCGGGTTCGGTGGTGGCCAGTGAGGTCATCACGGCCTTGGGTCCAGTCAGCGGTGTCAGCCACCGCTTCTTCTGCTCCTCGGTGCCCAACACCATGATGGGGTCGGAGAAGAAGCCGTTGGAGCACACCAGGTTTCCGATGCCGGGGTCGCCCCAGCACAGCTCTTCTTGCACCAGGCACTGGGTGAAGACGTCGGTGAAACCGCCGCCGCCGAACTCCTCGGGGATCATGAAGTCGGTGATGCCGACGGCGGCGGCCTTGGCGAAGATGTCGACCGGGGTCACGACGTCGGCCTCGTCGACCTCACGGCCCCGAGGCCGGATCTCCTTGGCCGCGAAGTCGTGGCACAGTTCCACGATTTGGCGCTGCTCGTCGGTGAGCGGCCAGGCCGGGATGTTGGTGGTGGGGTTGGTGGCGATGGCCATGTTCGTTCTCCTCGGTGTGCTGAAAGTGCTAGGTGCGCTTGGATGAATCGGTGTAGAGGGACTTGCCGAGCCACTGACCGCCGTCGACGACCAGCACCTCTCCGGTGACGTAGCCCGCGCGGTCGCCGAGCAGGAACGCCGCCGACTCGGCGATCTCCTCCGGTGCGGCGAACCGGTTGGCCGGAACGCTGGCCAGGACCTCGCGGCGGGCTTCCGGGTTGCCCCACAGCGCA
The DNA here is from genome assembly GCF_001426545.1 of Mycobacterium sp. Root135. Taxonomy (GTDB): domain Bacteria; phylum Actinomycetota; class Actinomycetes; order Mycobacteriales; family Mycobacteriaceae; genus Mycobacterium. The sequence continues at coordinate 181,859 of NZ_LMEZ01000004.1, forward strand.
GCCCCGGCGCCCTCGGTCTCGGTGGGACCGGGAGCCAGGCAGTTCACGCGGACTCCCCGGCCGCCCCATTCGACGGCCAACGTGCGGGCCATCGCGACGACGCCGCCCTTGGCCGCCGCGCTGTGCACCGTGCCGGGATGGCCGTGCCAGGCGTAGCTCGCGATGACGTTGACGATCGAACCGCTGCCCTGCGCCAACATGTGCCGGGCGACGGCATGCGTGCAGTAGTACGTGCCGTTGAGCACGATGTCGGTGACCGCCTTCCAGCCGCCCGGCGACAGGTCCTCGGACGGGACGACGAAGTTGCCCGCCGCGTTGTTCACCAGCGCGTCGATCCGGCCGTGGGTGTCGAACAGGGCGTCGACGGCCGCCGCGACTCCGGCGTGGTCGCGAACGTCGCACACCACCGCCTCGGCCGATCCGCCGGCGTCGACGATGCGTCGCACCGTCTCGTCGAGGGCCTCCTGCCGACGGCCCAGCACCGCGACGGTGCCGCCCGCCCGGGCCCACCGCTCGGCAATGGCGCGTCCGATGCCCGACCCGCCGCCGGTGACGAGAGCAACGCGACCGGCGAACTCGGCCGACAGGTCCAGGGTGAACTGGGTCATGATGCGTTGTCTCCCATGATGAGTCCGTCCACGGCGAGGACGCCGCTGGCGGTCACCCGCACCGGGTTGAGTTCGATCTCGGCGATGTCGCGGCGGTGCGCGACGAGGTGGGACACCGACACCACCAGCTCCGCGAGCGCGGCCACGTCGACGGGCGGTCGTCCGCGCCAGCCGTGAAGCAGCGGCGCGCAGCGCAGACCTTCGAGCATGGACGTCGCCGTGGCGTGGGTCACCGGTGCGCACTCCATCCGGACGTCCCGGTGAATCTCGGTGTCGGTGCCGCCCGCCCCCACGACGACCACGGCTCCAAGCTGGGGATCCCGGCGTCCGGCGACGAGGATTTCGACGGCGGCGGCCCGGGTGTCGTGTTCCTCGACGACGTAGTCGCCGTCGCCGAGGCGATCCCGCATGTCGTCGAACGCGGCCGACAACTGTTCGGGCCCAGCGATATTCACGACGACGCCACCGACTTCGCTCTTGTGCTCCAGCCAACCGGCCTTGAGCACGTAGGGCGACTGCAGGTGACGCGTCGCCTCGGCCAGGTCGGCCGCCGTGCGCACCAACACACCGCGCGGGAACGGGACCCCCGCGTCGGCCAGCAGGGCACGGGCGGCCCAGTAGCCGGGCGCGACGGGCGCGTGCGACGTCATCGTCCGTATCGAGTCGGTGCGGACAGCCGTTGCCGCACGGCCGATCACGGCCAGTGAGCGCATCGCCGACTCGATGCGGTCGAAGACGGGGACGCCGCACTGCTCCAGCACCATCGCGGTCGCGGACTGCCGCGCCATGGTGTGGACGAGTACGGGTACTCCCGTGGCGCTCACCGCGGCGCCGAGCCGTTTGGCCACCGCGTGTTCCGCGTCGGCCAGGGACGCGGTGTCGTCGCCGTAGCAGCCGAAGTACCCCGTCATCACGACCGCGTCGACGTCTCCGTCGGCGATGACGCGCTCGACGAAGGCAGCGTAGTTCTGCAGATCCCGCTCGCCGGCACCGGCCAGGTCGACCGGGTTGTCACAGGCGGCACCGGCGGGCAACTCGGCCGTCAAGGCGTCGGTGAGCGCGGGCGGGAACGTCGGAACCTCAAGTCCCGCAGCGGAGGCCACGTCAGCCGCAATGGCGCTCTGCCCACCGCTGTCTCCGACGACGGCGACTCGGCGGCCGCGGGGCCAGGGTGCCGCGAGCAGGGTCCGCGCGACATCGACGACCTCGGTGGGGGTGTCGACGCGGATCACGCCGGCGGCGCGGCAGGCGGCGTCGACCACGTCGAGCGACGACGTCAGCGAGCCGGTGTGTGTGCGGGCCAGCCGCGCGCTCGCGGCGCTCGCGCCGACCGTCAGGAGAATCGTCGGCTTGCCCGCCGCGCGCAGCCTGCCAAGGGTCTGGAACAGTGCCTCGCCGTCGGTGAAGCTCTCCAGGTACAGCGCGACGACGCGGGTGGCGTCGTGGGTGGCGAGGTCGTCGAGCAATTCGGTTGCGGTGACGTCGGATTGGTTGCCGATCGACACAAACCGGGAGATCCCGAGGCCGTGCCTGCGCCCGACGGCCACGAGTTCCGAACCGAGCTGCCCGCTCTGGGAGACCACGGCCAGCGGGCCGGGCGTCGGCCTGCCCCACATGAGCTGCAGCTCGGTGGTGGAGTCGTAGATCCCCAGGCTGTTGGTGCCGATCAGTCGGGCGCCGCGGGAGGTGATGCGGCGGGCGAGGGCGGCGTCGTCGGCGACTCCCGCCGTGATCCCGAGGAAGCCGCGCACGCCGCGGTCCAGGGACTCGTCGACCACGGCGTCGACGTGGCCTGCGGGCACGCACAGTGCGACGAGGTCCGGAGTGTGGTCGAGCGCGGCGACGCTCGTCGCGCAGGGGTGTCCGAGAACGGACGTGGATCGACTGTTGACCAACGAGATTCGGCGGCGGTGTTCGGCCTGGAGAGCCCCGGAGGCCAGCCAGTAACCCCACTTGGCGGGATCGTCGGAGGCACCGACGACGGCCACCGACGTCGGATCGCTGAAGACGGCGAGATCGGTGGTCATGACCGCAGTGCCGCCGTCACCTCGGCCGCCGCACGATGCCCGGAACCGATGGCACCGTCGATGTAGCCGTTCCACACGCTTGACGTCTCCGTGCCGGCCCAGTGCACGGGTCCGCACGCGGTGCGCCAGCCGGTGGCACCGTGCTCGGTCCAGACTCCTGGTGCCGGGTTGGCCGCGTAGCCGCCGCGCGCCCACGGGTCGTCGGGCCACACCTTTTCGTGGTACTGCAACGGGTTTCCCGCGCGCTCACCGAAGATGGCGGTCAGCGTCGCCAACACGTCGGCCCGCCGTTGCTCCGGGGCGAGCGCCGACCACCGGTGCTGCCGGTCGGCGTAGACGAACGACACCAGGACTCCGACGCTGCCGTCGTCGGGCGAGTTGTCGAACACCACGCCGACCGAATTGTCGCCGTAGGCGGTGGCCTCGCCGGAGTAGCCGTCGGCGCGCCAGAACGGGGTGTCGTAGACGGTGTGGATCTTGGCGACGTCACCCATCGGAGTGCGCTCCATCCACCGGTTGCGGGCCTGCGGAAGTGGAGGGCTGAACCGAATGCGTACGGCGGCAGCGGGAGACGCCGCGACGACCACGCGGTCGGCGAGCACCTGCCCGCGGTCGGTGTCGACGCCGACGCGGCCGTCGTCGAGGGTCTCGACGTGCCACACGGGGGTCTCGAGGACGACCCGGTCACCGAGGTGCTCGGCGATCGCCAGCGCCACCGCTTGGGCGCCACCGGTGAAACGGCGTTCCTGCGCGCAGCCCTCGGTCTCCATCAGCTGGTCGAAACCGCCGGCCGACGCGACGTAGAACAGCAAGTGGAACAACGAGATGTCGCGGGGTTCGACGGTCCACACACCCTGCACGGCGAGCGCCAGGCGCAGACGCGCGTCCTCGTCGGGGACGGTGCGGTCGAGGTAGGACTGCACGGTCTCGGAGTCCCACTCGACCAGGCGTGGGTGCGCCGTTGGATCGTTCAGGTCGATCGTCGCGGCCCACTCGTCGATGACCTCGGCGGCCGCCACGTAGGCGTCGACGCCGGGCGCGCCGTCGGGTCCGGCGCCGTGGAAGGGGCGGCAGACACCGTCGGACCACAGTTCGAGGTGGTCGCCGGTGTTGTAGGTCGGGAACGTGGTGCAGCCGAAACGCTCGGCCGCGGCCAGAAAACGGGTCTGCGTCGGGCCGACCCACTGCCCACCGTGGTCGACGACGAGGTCGCCGGCGACGCGTTCGGACAGCACCCGGCCGCCGACGCGGTCCGAGCCCTCGAGCACCAGCACGTCGACGCCCTCGTCGTGCAGCGCCAATGCTGTTGACAGACCGGCATACCCGGCTCCGACGACCACGACGGTGGCCGTCGGCGGCGGTACGACATTCGACATGCGGTCGACGCTATTCATAACTGGCGCGCCAGTCAAGTATTTCCCGTGAGTTGCCTCTCCCGCTTGACAGAACGTGACTGGAGCCACAAAGTAAATAAACTGGTCCGCCAATCAAGAATGAGGTCTGCATGGACGACGTCACGTTCGACCGGGAACTCCGCGAACGGTTGCACCTGGTCGACAACCCGGACGGGCCGACGATCATCGTGCCCGACCTGCCGCTGAAAGACTTTCTGGTTGCGGTCATCTCGCTCGTCGTCGTCATCGCCGCACTGATGTGGTGGGCATACTGATGACCCATCTCCTCCGCGGCGGCAAGGCCTCGAAGACCGCCGTCGCCACCGACGACTTCGACGCCACCCTCACCGAACTCCCCCTGCTCCCCCAGGAACGGATCTGGGGATTCTGGCAGCACTCCTGGGTCAACATCGGCCTGGCGGTGGCCACCTGGGCCTTCCTGCAAGGCGCGGCCGTCGCCTACTACGTCGGCGTCGTGCAGGCCATCGCGTCGATCGTGATCGGCTACGGGATCAGCGTCCTGCTGATCTCGCTGGCGCCGTGCATGCCGTCGGTGAAGTACGGCATCGAGCAGTTCGTCGGGCTGCGCAGCGCGTTCGGCAAGAACGGCGCACGACTGGTGATGGTCGCCGCGTCCACGGTGTTGGCCGCGGCATGGTCGGCCGTGCTGGCCATCATGTTCGGCCACGGACTGGTGACCGTCGTCAACCAGATCTTCGGGGTCGAATTGTCCCAAGCCGGAACGGCCGCAAGCCTTCTCGCGCTCGTCGCGATCATCGTCTCGGCCCTGATCCTGGCCCGCGGGCCGGTGTCGGTCGAAGCGGTCTGCCGGATCATCGCCCCGATGCTGGTGGTCATCCTCGTCGGCATCATCGTCATCGTGTTCACCCACAACACCTGGCCCGAGCTCGCCGCGCTGGAACCGCTGGGCGGCGTCAGCGACGACAACCACCTCAGCTTCCTGCTGGCGATCGAGCTGAACATCGCCGGCGGCTTCGCCTGGTGGCCCAACATGGGCAACCTGGCCCGCCTGAGCCGCACGTCCCGCGCGGGCTTCTGGCCGAACTGGATGGGCATCTTCGGCGCGTCGGTGGTCGCCGCCGCCGTCGGCGCGCTCGCCGCCCTCTCCCTGCAGATCGACGACCCGACCCAGTGGATGATCCCGCTCGCGGGCGTCGTCCTGGGCGTGGTGGCGCTGGTCATCGTGTGCCTGGCCAACGTCACCGCCATCCTGTCGCAGGGCTACGCGTCGATGGTGGCGCTCAAGGGCGGCGGCGGCCGGGTGTTCCGCACCGCGGCGTGGCCGTGGCTGATCGCGGTCATCCTCGGGCCGGCCGCGATCCTGGTCTTCTTCCCGGCCGCGGTGTACGACAACTACGGCCGATTCCTGTCCTGGGGCGCCGTCGTGCTGGCGCCGCTGTGTGGCGTCCAGCTGGTCGACTACTACATCCTGCGTCGGCGCCAGCTGCACGTCCGCGATCTGTTCCTGCCGCCGAGTGAGTCGCGCTACAGATATTGGAAGGGCGTGAACGTGGCGGCCTTCGTCGCGGTCGCGGCCGGTGCGGTCACGTATTCGCTTCTGCTGAACCCGGTTTCATACGAACCCAGCGAGCTGTTCCGCTACACCACGGCGTCGATCCCCGCGTTCCTCGTCGCGGGTCTGGTGCACTACGTGTTGACCCGGCTGGTGGTGCAACCGCTTGGTGTGGGTGGATACGAGCGGCGGGCCTAGGGGTCCTGTTCGCCGCCCGCCTCTCCCCGGATGCCGCTGCCCTGCATCCGGGGGGGGTTAGCGGATCCTCCACAGCCGCATGCAATGCCAGCTGATGTCTCGCGCTCACCACCTGGTGAAGCAGATTCCACACCACCAGTTCTCGGACGTCTCACAGCACCCACCGGCTTGCTCCCAGGGCGGAATGTTGGGGTAATCCGACGGCATGCCGTAGAAGATCTCGCTCGCACGGCGCCCACGGCACTGGGGGCAGGATGGGTTGAGCGAGAACTTGTAGTCGACGAATGTCGCATGGCCGTCGTCGGCCATGCGGTCGCGACAGTGACGGCACACCACTGCCGGCCAGTCGGGGAAACCGAGACTCGGCGACTCGCTCTGCATCTGCGGGTCGACAGTATGGACGAACAGCCGATCGCGGGCTTCCTCGCCGGTCAGATCGATCACTTGATTGCAGCCGTCGCACCGCCCGCTGAACCGCAGAAGCGTCCGCACTTCGGCCATGGCGTTGTGGCCGAAACGAGACTCTGGAGCACCGGCGTAGCGGCACTCATCCAGCGAGAGCTCGACCTTGACGGCGTCATCACCGTCGAATTGGTATGGAAGCGAACCGAACCCGAACCCGAGCACCCTCATGAGCGTGTAGAAGTCCACCACGTTGGGGTTACAGAGCGTCCGAGAAAAGGCGGCTCGGCGTATTTCGCGGGACTCGTCCACATGCGCGACGTCGGCCAGGATCGACGGCGGGTCCGTGTTCAAGACGAACGCCACGGTGTCGCCCTTCTGGCCCTCGTCTGGCCAGTCGCGCCACGGCCGATAGGGCGATCGCGGCTCCAGCAGCGTGATCACCGCGTCCTTCCAGTCGGTCGACTTGAGGATGTGCAAGCGATGGTGGGGAGGTAACTCCATGAGCCCATTCTCCAAGTAAGGTATGACATTTCGGCGTTGCCTCACGTAGCCAGGAACAATCAGCGGTGGCGTATGAGCCCGCGCCCTAGAAGTGGTTGGCGGGCTGCTGACGCCGAGGCCAAAGTCGCTGCGATGCGTCTCTCGGTCATCAACGCCTCATCGACGCGCGTCAGGGTCGAGATCCGCCGTTCTGGTGTTCCGTCGCGTGGCCGACTGCCGTGTTCCGCCAGTCGTCGGCACCCATGGACGTCCCCTCATGCCTCAGCCAATGGCACCCGAGGCACGCTGCGTGAGCGACCGACTCCACCGATTCGAGCACGATGCCGGGGTGGCGCGTCGGCCACTTCTCGGGGTTGAAACCATAGGCTGCCTCGTATTCGGTGCGCAGTGCCTCGCGTTCGTTCCAGAGGCGTTGGGCAACGTTGACACCGGTGGTCATGATCTTGAAGCTGATCCATGGACTCGTCTTACACACTGGAAAGAGGACGTCGTGGTACGGACCCCACGAATGAGCTGTTGATCTTCCCGGAGTCCAGGAATCGACGAGCTCTGGCTTCGCCGGCGGACCGCCTGGGCCCCAGTACAGCGGTACCTCACGGGCGTCGTCGTCGGTCATGGTCAACTCCTCGCGCGAGCCTCCGCCCGGGAGGCGCTCTTGCCGACGCCGATTGGCGCCCGCCGCTTCGTCATCCGAGCCACCCACGAGCGTGGGGTTGGCGCACCGCCCAGTCGGAGCTTGGCGACGGTGTCTCGTGAAGCTAATTCAGAGTAGCGCGGTGGGCCGACAGTCAGTCGACGTTGAGCCGGCGAGCGAGTTCCGGGCCGCCAACCTCGCGGATGAAGTCGGGGTCTCCGCAGACGACCAGTTGATCTCGGGCCCTGGACAATCCGACGTAGAGTCGCTCTCGGGAGCGCTCGAACTTGGCATCCTCGTTGACGACGAGCACGACTGCGCGCCGCTCGAGACCCTTGAAGCCGAGAACGTGGCCGTAGAAGACTTGATCGTTGTCCCAGAAGGTGTCCCAGTACGCCTTGTGCCCGTCGCGCTGCCGTTCGGTCTGCTCGGGGTGACGGCTGCCCGTGGTGAGGAGCGCGAGATCCTGTTGGCGCCAACCTTCGTCGAGGAGAAGGTCGATCTGATCGTCGCCGACGCCCAGTGCCTCGTCACGGCTACAGGGCACGAAGGTGACGGCTGGGCCTTCGCCGCCGAGGAAACGCATGGGGTGGTCGACGAGTGGCTGGAACGCGTTGGCGATCTGACGGGTGTTGCGCAGGTTGTGGTCGAGGATGAGCGGGACCAGCGGCACGGGTGGGGAGCCGTGTCGGTTGAAGACGCGCTGACCTTCGTCGGAGAAGACGTAGATACCGCCCTCGACGGGATCCTTGAGGGCGGCGAGCAGCGGGTCCCACCAGGCGTCGGCGAAGTCCTGCGCCTCATCGACGACGATCGAGTCGAAGCGGTGGCCGGGCTCGAGTTGGGCTGCGAGGTCGGCCATTTGGAGCGGCAGGTCGTGCTCCCAGAACTGCACCGTCTCGTCGTTGCGGAGCGACTCGTCAGGGCCGGCAGGCGCACCCCACTTCTTGCCAAGGTCGTGGAACTCGCCGACGTAGTCCGGCTGCTGGCGCCGCGGCCAGGTGGCGGCGATGCGTTCGAGGTAGGACGCCAAGCCGTGGGAGTAACAGACCAACGCGACCCGCTGTCCCTTCTGGGCCAGCCGACGGGCCTGCTCCATGGCGAGGAAGGTCTTGCCGCTGCCCGCTCCCCCGCGGACCTCGACGCGGGTGAGTAGACGAGTGGCGTCGAGGATGACGGCCTGATGTTCGGTGAGCGCGTCGGCGGCATCCTCGTTGGCTAGGGCGCGGGCGACGACGTCGCGTTGCGGTAATCCTCTGCCGCTCAGCGATGTTCTGAGTTGCTCGACACCGTCTTGTGTCAGCAGCGGGCGGTCGAGCTCTTGGCGGACCAAGATTTCGCGCAGTTTGCCGACGAGGTTTGGCAGGTCGGTGCGGTCGATGACCTTCCAGCGCGGGCACTCAGGGAGGTCGAAGTCGGCCGGCAGTTCGGTGTTGGGCAGAACGACGACGTGATCCCACCGCAGTCGGCCCTGTGTCCAGCGCGGGTCCTTCTCGATGAAGTCCCGCAGGGCATAGCAAGCTTCCCTGGCCTGGCGGACGGGTTCAATCTGGAACTCCCGACCGCCGCGCTTCTGCCACCAACCCTCGCCGTCGTGCCAGACCTCGCCACCCTTGACTTCGAGGCACACGATGCCGGCACCCTCGATGGCGACGGCGAAGTCGACCTCGTGATCCTTGAGGTGGTCGGTGACGCGCTGACCGGGAATCACCAAGTCGTTGGCCTCGAGCTGATCGACGAGCGCCCGCCAGGTGCTGCGTTCAGAGCTGTTGAGGCGGGGTGTTTCTGTGACGGTGATGGTCAAGTTCTCTCAGCCCTGCTTGATTGGCACTTCCACTGATTGCATGTCCGCGCCTCCTGCTCGACGCGAGGCGAGTTTACGGATTCAACGATGCTATCGATGCCATTGCCGCCTCGGCGGCAAACGAGCGAGGCGGTCCTGGCGCCAGAATAGCCGACCAAGGTCGGCGGGGCTCTCGTCTGCTCGTAGTCTGGCTAACGACGGCGGTAACGATGCTAACTGCGGCGTGTGCGATGAAGGGGTTCGAGTGGAGTTAGAGGAAGCGCTCAAGATTTTTCTCCCTCGCGGTTCGGCGCTACGTCCAAAACAAGACCAGCAACGGTCGGCCTTCCTCAACCGCTTTCCCCTCGCAGCGTGGCCCCAGCTGGAGCTCGACGCCTATGCGTTGAACTCCCCCGACTATCGGAACAGCTACTCGTACTATTTGGAGTGGGGGACACCAGACCTCGGCAGCATTTCCGGCGGAAGCGCGCAGAAGCACGTCATCTTCAAACGAAACAGTGGCGAGTGGGCATACCCGAGCGGGTTCGGCAACGTCGAATCCGCTTGGGACGGTCTGCGTTCGGCCTTCGTGAAGATGTTCGAACTCGCACAGCAAGGCGATTGGACCTCGACGTCGGAAATCGACATCCTGCGCGGAGCCAAGGTGGTCCGGCTGAAGTCGCTCTTCCTCTATTTCCCCGATCAAGTTCTGCCCATCTACAGCACAACTCACCTATCCTACTTTGCGGACAAGTTCGGACTCGATGCGTCCGGTGATGCCATAGACATCAACCGACGGGTCCTTCGCTACTTGACGAATCTCCCCGCCCTGGGCGGGCTCGATTCGCTGACCTTGGCTGGCTTCCTGTACGCCTGGTCTCCGCCGCCCGGAGCGCGGGCCGTCAAGTACTGGAAGGTTGCGCCTGGAGCGCGCGGACGGCTGTGGGACGAGTGCCTCGCCGGCGGTTACATCTGCGTCGGATGGGACGAAGTCGGCGATCTCTCGCTATTCAATACCGAAGACGACTTCAAGGTCGCCTTCACCGCGGCGTACGCCAACGAGTACAACGGCAACAAGTCGGCCATCACGCAAAAGTCAAAAGAACTTTGGCGAATGATGGAAATGGCCGAGGGCGACAAGATCATCGCCAACCGTGGCACGACCGAGATACTCGGCGTCGGCACCGTCACTGCAAGTGCGTACCAATATCGCCCGGAACGGGTCGAGTACCAGCACACCGTAAACGTCGACTGGGACATCAGCGCTGCTCGTGTGCTCACTGAACCGGTGAAGCGGTGGGCTACCACGACGGTCTCCAAGATCGCCTCGACCAACGTCGGCAAGCTGCTCAACCCGACTGCCGGGGGGACGTCGGAAGCCTCGGAGCCGACAATCACTGCGGCCGATGACGACGAGCTCGCCTACATCATGTGGAAGGACATCCTCGACCGAAAGGGCCAAGTCATCTTCTACGGGCCTCCGGGGACCGGAAAGACTCGCGCGGCAAAGGGCTTCGCGGCCTGGTTGCTCCGCCGCGAATCCACGGGGCGTGACGATTTTCCAGTTCGCCTAACCGAGGTCACGTTTCACGCCTCCTACGCCTACGAGGACTTCATCGAAGGCTTTCGGCCTGTCAGCGGTGAGCGGGAACTGAAGCTAGAACTGCGGGACGGCATCATGAAGCGAGTGGCCAGGACCGCACTGGCCCATCCCCACAAGTTGTTCATCCTCATCATCGACGAGATAAATCGTGCCGACGTGCCAAGGGTTTTCGGAGAGCTGATGACAGTCCTGGAAAATGGACGGCGCGGGGAGTCGGTCACATTGCCCACCAGCGGCGAGGCGCTGACGATCCCAAAGAACGTCGTCGTGCTCGGGACCATGAATACCGCCGATCAGAGCATTCGATCGCTCGACGCCGCACTACGTCGACGCTTTGGGTTCATCGAGCTGATGCCGGACGAGGACGTATTGGATGCGACGATCGACGGCCTGCCGCTTGACCAGTTCCTTCAGGCACTCAACCAACGCATCGTCCGCATCGCCGGGCGCGAGCGCCAAATCGGGCACTCGTTCTTCCTCGACAACGGGGTGCCGATCGAGTCCGCTGAGGCCTTCGGACAAATCATCAGATCGGACATCATTCCGCTGCTCCAAGAAATCGTCTACGACGACTACACCCAGCTGAAGGAATTCCTTGGCAGCGCCGTCGTCGATGCTGGTGGGTCGCGGCTCACTCCCATCGTAAACGACGACGCTCAGCTAGTAGCCGCCTTGGCCGACGACTACAACCTGATAATTCAGTCGACACCCGAATGATCGAGTTGCCCGAGCACGACACCGAAATCTCCGAAACAACAACCATTCCCGTTGATCAACAAGAGCAGATGGCCAACGTCTTGGGCAACCGGCTCGGCATCACGTGGCTGTCCGACAAACGAGTCCAAATCCGCTCGTCTTCATGGGTGGGGAGCATCCACCTCACCCAGGACCTACAGGTACGAGTCATTCCGAAGCTGGCCGGCAACAGCTTGGGCGTGCTGACGATGCTTGCGATCACCGATGGCAGCCCACTGCTTGACCTTCCCCAGTATTTTCGCGGTCTGTCCGACGACCCCGACGAGGACGCGACACAGTTGTTGTGCCGACTCGTCGTGACTCACACCGAGAAAGTCCTCAGTCGGGGACTCGTCCGAAACTATCGCGGCCACGCCGATGATTTGCCATATCTCCGTGGGCGGCTCGATGCGTACCGGCAGGCGACCGTCTACTTCGGGAAGTTCACCGAATTCGCTTGCGAATATAATGAATTCGATCGCGACACGATCGAAAACCACATCCTGCTGGCAGGAGTGCGAGCCGCCCGCTGGACGACGACCTCCGCGAGCGTGCGACGGCGTGCAGCAGATCTGGAACGCCGACTGGCCGACGTTGCTCCAACGCTCCCCTCCCGTCGAAAACTGATCTCGGCAACTGCAATTGTGTACGGGCGTCGCAACGGCCATTATCGCGTGGCTCACACGTGGTGCAGATCTCTGCTGCGCCAAGGCCAGGTCGATGACGTCGATGCACCTGCCGCGTCCGAGATTCAGACATTTCTCATCAACATGAACGCACTGTTCGAACGATTCGTCGATTGGCTGCTCGCGCTTGCCTTCCCTGAAGACGGCATTGATCTTCAGGCTCAGAAACGCAACCGCTCACTCATCACCGTCAACGGGCGCCATCGGCAATCCATAGCTCCCGATGTGGTCCTCTCGCAGTCCGGACGGAAGGTCGCAATAGATGCCAAATACAAGAAGTACGACGAATCGGACATCTCTGCGTCAGACGTCTACCAGCTACTGCTATATGCACAGTGCTACACCGGGTTCACGGCGATCCCGACCTCCTACCTCATTTACCCGGCCTCCAAACGAATGACGTCACCTGTGGTCGTTGAACTAACCATCCCGACTGATGTCGGTGCGCGAAAGGTTCGAGTTAGCGCCCTGGGAATTCCGCTCGCTGAGATTGTCAGCGGCCTTCGGGTCGGTCAGCATGAGCCGCTCCGAACGGCCGTCAACGAAATTCGCGCCGAGCTACCGATCACGCAGGGTGCGTCAGCACCGTCTCATAAGTAGCCGACACGATCTTATCGAGACCCGTTGAAGTCAACGTGTAGATCTCGTCTCCCGGAGCCACCACAGCCAGGATACGTTCCAGCAGTTCGTCATCGAGCTCACATGTGCGGTCGGACCCACTCACGATGCATCGCCAATCGATGGGTGCACAACGATGGGATAACCATGGCGGAGCGCGACCACTGACGGATCTGGCGTGAGAACTACTGCCTCATCGATGTCCAAGGAGCCGACCGCGACAGGATCGGTGTAGCCCTCGGGCGTCCAGCGGTGTAGCGCTCCTCGCCATAGAACGCGGTAGTCCCCGTCGTCGAGTTCGAAGAACGCGCCGTCGGGTAAGGCGCCGAAGGCCATGCGCGGACGTGGCGCTCGCCGTAGGCCGGTGAGCAGGTTGTCGAGCTCGGCAGCAGTGTCAACGGCGTACTCGAACCTCAGTGCATCCATGTAGGGCTTGTAGGAGTGTCGTCTGCACGTGGGACACGGCCGGTGGCCGGCGGCGAATGCGACGGCCTCATCGAGGAAGAAGAGCTTCGCGTACTTCCGGGGCTCCCTAAGTTGCCGCTCGAAGTGCAATTCGCAGACCAGCCATCTGTTGCCGTACGCCCTGTTCCCCATGAATGTTCCACGCGCGGTGGTGGCGACGAGCTCTCCGCTTGGACTCACTCGGTTGCACTGCGGTGCAGTCGATCTGGACTTCTCAGCCGCCGAAGGCCCTGCCGGTCCCGACACCGACGGACCGTCGCTAGTTTCTGTCGATCCGTTCCGAGTCGGGGGTGCCGCGGTATCGCCGGGCGCCGAGTCACCTTCGGTGAAGTAATTCTTCAACCCGTAGCGCTCCGCCGGCCCCGGGCTGAACCCAAAGTTCGGGCGTGTACGCCACTGGGTACGTCCTGACGGATTCGGCCGCAGCGTGAAGTTCGCGCGTCGCCATTCGACTGTGGCGACCATTGTCGATTTGTCGACCGCGGTGACGACGCCAAGTGCATGGATGCGGCCCTGTAACCGAGCCTCATCCCACGTAGCGACGAGAATGCCATGTCCAGCACGCAAGTCGTCCATGCCTGCGGGCACCGTGAGCGATGGCGTGTCGATGATGTCCGTTACCGCCTCGACGCTGCCGGAATCCATTCGCCAGAACTTCCTCACGACCGTGGACACGCAAGCCCTCCCCTGTGCGACTCCCGATTTCGCGCCGAAACCTGTATCAGCGAGGCGCGACTGTATCCCTAAATCGGCGGCGTTGCCGGCGAATGAGTTGCACTCCCCATACCGGGGCGGGCCGGTCGCGCCCGCTCCCCGTGGTGTTGGCTCGGGAGGTTCAAGCAGTCGCCCCTAGCGGGTATGCACTCCTGCCTAGACTGGCGCCAGCAACGACGGGGAGGGCCAACGTGGTCGACGGGAACATGGACGGGCCAGACGATGGCTCCGATGAAGCCTTGCCAGCAGTGATTCTCCGAGAGGGTGAAATCGCCGTCTCGGTGCAGGCAGAGGGTCTGCTCGTCGCAGGTGATCCTACGGAGATCGAGGCATACGTCGACCGGATCCGCGGCCTTGCAGGCAACGCCGTCGATGTCATCGGTGTGAACAAAGCGACGGTCGGCAATGCCACCGGACTCGCGGCGGGTGCCGCGGCGTTTCTCGGGCAGTCTGCGACGTTCGTCAAGCTGCATCCCGACAGTGTCAAGGCGATCGAAAAGGGCCGGCTGATCTCGGGCGATCCTGGCTTCTACCGGATGATGACCCGCGGCGCGGACAACAAATTCGTCAAGCAATTGCAGTGGCAGAAGACCAACGTCACTCCGGCGCGCTTGGCGTCGATGCAAATGGTGGCAGTGCAAATGGCTTTGAAGACAGCGATCGCCGAGGTGGAGGAGTCCGTCCAACGCGTTGAGGGCAAGGTCGAGGAAGTGCTTCGGCTCGCTCACGCGAACAGGTCGGGCGATGTACTCGGCGACCGGGTCACCATCGACCGGATGGTCGCCTACCTAGACCGGCACGGATCGTTTTCCGACGCAGACTGGGATTCGATCGCGGGCATCGGCCCGGCGCTGAACCGGACCGTCGAACAACTTCGTCATCACGCTGACCGAACTTTGAAGTCTTTCGATCCGGCGAAGCCGATACAGGAACGCGCCGAGTTCATCGTGAAGGCGGTGGAGGGCGATCAGCTCGGGGAAACGCTCAGCCTGCTGGTCGTAGCACAGGAGTCGCTGTTCAACTGGCAGCGTCTGCGCCTGTCGCGCGTCGAAGAGACTCAACCCGAGCATCTTCAGCAAGTCATGGACGACGCACGCGAACTGCTCGCACGGCAACTGGTCGAGGACGACGCGCTGTTCCAGCGGGCGCGAGAAATTCTCGAAGCCGTCGCCAAGACCGAAGCGCTAGACGGCTTCCGGTTCCTGTCGGTCAAGGGGCTTCAGCGCGACCTGCCCCAACTGCGTGCAGATCTTGACCGGTTCGCCAAGGCACGCCGTGCCCATATCCACGAATGGGACGATTTCAAGGCGCCGAGTGCGAAGGAAGCCGCGACCGCCGCCCTGGACCGTGTGACTGATACTGCGACGACGGCTTATGGCCTCGCCAGTGAGACCGCGACACTTGCGTTGGGCGCCGCGAGCGAGGGCATCGACCGATTGGGCGGATTCCTCGGGCGTGCACGCGAGAAGTCCAAGTCTTTACGTCGCGAGAAGCCAAGCCAAGGCGATGAGCCGAGTGAAGACTGACGTGTCACGATGTCGGCAACAACGGCTGTGATTCGCTTACCGCCCATGGCCAGAGTGGCTCAACGACTTTCGCGGAGCCAACCCGAGTCCACCTCAGCGCTACGTTGGGAATCCGTTGCGACCGCCGTTCTCACACAAGGAAGCAAGTTGGGACAACCCCGGATCGCTGGGAAGGCGAGAGTCGATGACTGATACCTATGAACTTGAGCGCTTCGTCATCGCACAAGATGCCGACTTCACTTTTGACAGGGCCACAAAGGAACTGCGCGCCGGGCGGAAGCAGTCAGATTGGATGTGGTTCATCTTCCCGCAAATGCGAGGGCTGGGCGGAAGCTCGTATGCAGAGCGCTACGGCATCGGTTCCATGGACGAGGCAGCCGCCTATCTGGCACACGACGTCCTCGGTCAGCGCCTGCATCGCTGTGCTCGACTGGTCATTCAGTCCGGGGCGGTCAACGCCAACACTCTGATGGGATACCCCGACGACCTGAAGTTGCGGTCATCGATGACCCTCTTTGCATCAGTCGCCGAGGACGACCAAGACTTCGTCGAGGTGCTGCGCCGGTACTACCGCGGCGAACGTGATCCCAAGACGCTGAGACTTCTGCACCCCGGGCCAACGTCCAAAACGGCTGAGCCGTCGCATTCGACGTCGCCGAGGGGCCGAAGACGGTATTGGCCGTTCCGCCGCGGCGCGAGCTGATACTCGTGGGGATCCGATCTTCGAGGCTGGCTGAAGGCTCGGGGGCGACGAACGGCTGACATCTTTATCCGCAGTTATTGGGGAGTCCGCACTTTCTGCGGTATGGTCAGACGTGTCCAGCCGGTACGAACGCATCCACATAGACCTCCAGCAAGCCGAGACTGCCGAATCCGCCGAACTAGCTCTACGACACCTACGGTCCGTGCTGGAGGAGGTGGGCCAACTGCTCGACGAGCAGCTAGCCCGCGCCGTGGTCGACGACGAAATGTCAATCGCAGCAGCGGGAAAGAGCGCCGGGCTCACCGAGAACGCTGTCGGTCCACGCTTGGCCAGCACACCCCGATTGAACCCGTACGTCACCAGCGGTGACCGGATCACCGCCGAAGACGTGAAACGCGCCCGAAACGACAAGCACGCCAGCAGTCCCCTCCCGCCGTCGCCTGCAGCTGAGCCGATGCGGTTCAGACCACGCCGAAACAGCAAGCCTCGCTGAGCAACTACCGAAGGGAAATGACCACTGTGTCGAACCTCAATCTCACTCTCGTCAACTTCCTACTCGACCGGTCCGGGTCGATGCAGTCGATCAAGTCCGACGTCGTCGGCGGCTTCGATGCCTTCCTGAGCGACCAGCGCGCGGGCGAAGGTGAATGCCGCGTCACCCTCGCACAGTTCGACAATGAGTACGAAGTCGTCTATCACGCCGTTCCTGTCGCTGATGTGCCTACCCTGGTGCTGCATCCACGCAACAGCACCGCACTGCTGGACTCGATGGGTCGGCTGATTACCGACACGGCGGCTGAAATCGCGGCGCTGCCAGAGGATGACAAACCCGGATCCGTGATCGTCGCGATCATGACGGACGGTTTGGAGAACGCAAGCCATGAGTGGAATCGGCCTGCCATCAAATCGCTCGTTGAGCAGCAGACCGCTGAATTCGGTTGGCAATTCCTGTACATGGGCGCCGATCAGGATGCCGTCGAGGTCGGCAAGGGTCTCGGTGTCCCCGCAGAGCAAGCTGTCACCTATGGCCGGGGCAAGTCGCGGGAGGCGATGGTCGCGATGTCTGAAAACGTGCGCGGGTACCGAACCGCAAAGATGGTCGATTCGGTAGCGGGAATGCCTGCGTTCACGGCTGAGCAGCGAGCCGATTTGTCCGACGAGTGAGTGAGCTCCGCCTACGCTTGGCAGCGATGGAGACAACAGAAGAGTCGCACGACTCGCTCATCTCGGCCCTGACTAAGGCGCGCATCCCATTGGCGAACCACGGCTACATACAACGCATTACAAACGCCATCGGAATCTCCGGATGCCTTGCTATTGATGCGTCAAGTCGGTACGTCTGCGCCTACAGACGGGACGGAAGCGGGGAACTCCGCATCTACTCGGGCTACACGGTCGGCTTCACCGAGGAAGAAGCGACACGTATAGGAGTTGGCGCAGATACCGTTCGACAGAGCAGTAAGAACAACGCCTGGTTTATCTCTCACCCCGAACACGGTCACCTCGACGAGCGAGGCAAGGTTGGCCGCAAGGTGACGAGAGAGGCCGCCTTCTGCGGTGGCTGCGGCCAGCAGCAGTCATTGACTGGCGTATGCGACAACTGCGACGAATAGCAGCACAACACAAAACACATCGTTGAGGTCGCGGCAGTTGGCCGCAGGCCGCTTTCCGGTGACGGCGGAGGCTAACCGCTGTTGACAAACGGGGGATACAAAAGCAAAGCGACGTCAGCAGAGCGCCTTTCGAAGCTGACGCACTCGCGATGCTAACGATTACAGCCAGGGTTGGTCACGGCGCAGCCAGCGGGATTATCTTGTCGCGATTGGGATCGATGTGTTGATGCGCCCAGTCGACGACCTCGTCCTCCTGAGTAAAGAGGATGACCTGATGCTCGGCGCTGAGCTCGCGGAGCAGTTCCATGACCGCGACCGTGCGCGTGTTGTCGGACTGCGTGGTGACGTCGTCGAAGATCAGCGGTGCGGTCTCGGCGCCACCGGAGAGCACTTGCGAAAGCGTTACGCGGAGCAGCAGGTAGATCTGTTCGGTCGTGCCTAGCGACAGCCGATCTGCTTGGCGCACTTGTCCAGTGGTCTCGGTCACCTGCATCGTGAGGTCGCTCGGATCGACGGTGACATCGTGGTATCGACCGTTGGTCACCCTGGGCAGCCAGGGACGCATCCTGTTCGCAAGAGCAGGCGCGATGGAGGCGTTGGCCCGCTCCTTGGCGTTCTTAAGTTCTAGGGTGGCCGCGTCCAAACAAGATGCCAGTGTCTCGACCTGTGCCACTGCCCGCTGTGCGTCTGCGTAGGCTTCGGCAGACTCAGCCACCGATCCGAGGTCGTTGCCGAGTGTCTGAATCTTGCCCTTGAGCTGTCCGTCGACACTGATCGCCCCGTCGTAGCGGTCCTTGGCCGCCGCGCCGAATGCGTTCAAATCTGGCGGCATTGGCACGTCCGGCTCTTCGCCAAGGTCCGCCAACTGCGTGGCGAGTTCGGACTTCATGTCGGACAGTTCGCGGCCGCCCAGCAGTTGTTCGAGCAGGGCGACATCCGTCTTCCGCTTGGCGAATGCTTCCCGCCGCGACTCCTGCTCGCGCGCCCACCGGCGAAGCTCGTCGACGGCGACCTCAAGTGGCTCGGCGTTCAGGCCGATGGTCGCTGCGAACTCGACGACGTCGCGACTCTGAGCTTCCCGAGCGGAGAGCGCCTGCCGGTGGCTCGCTTCGCGCTGCTGTCGCTGAGTGAGCGCCTCGAGGAGATCGGGACGACGAGCGGCCTGTTGCGCGGTCGCGGCACGCACCTTACAAGTGTCTACGTACTCAGCGAACATCCGATATGCCTGTGCCACAATGTCGTCCGTGACTTCGGCGTGCGCAGCCTGGCCGAGGAGTCGGGACAGAGTTCGGGCGCGATCGTCGCGTGCGGCTTGAAATTCTGCGGTACGTTCCGCGTGCCGTGTAGCCCCTTTCCGCGCCGTAACGGCGTCATCGATCGCCCGGGCGAACTCCTTCAGTTTTTGCGATTCGGGCTCGAGAGATTCGGCCAGCACCTGCGCTCGCGCGGCGCCGACGCGTTCCTGATGTTGGCGTAGCGCGACCTCCTGCGCCATCACTCCCGCCTGTAGTTCCTGTGCCGAAAGCGCGCCCAACAGGAAGTCGGACTGTCTGCGAACGGCGGAAATGAGCTGTTCGGCGGCCGATCGTTCGGCACTGTGGAGAAGGGCGAGTTCGACACCCTGTAAACCGTTTTGCACTGCGGCGTCGTAGTCGGCCTTCGCCTGCCGGTAGCCGGCGTCGGCCGCCTCGACCTCATGCTGCAGGGCTGCCAGTTGTGCCGCCCGCTCGTCCTTAGTCCGCTCGAATTCAGTCACGGCCGCTGCGTCGACTTCGGGCGGCGTCGACGCGAGAACGTCGGCGAGCGTGCGCAACTCGTCCGCGGAGAGTGTCGTAGTCGGAGAAGGAGCTACGTCGGGTGGCACGGCCTCCAGGTGGGTGCCCAGCACTGTCTCAGCCTTGACCAGTTCACTGTGGGCATTGACGATCTCTGGAGTTGGTTCGAGATCGCCTTCCGGCGCGTGGGGCAGCTCGTCTATTTGGGTCTGCAGATCGGCCGCCGTGGGGCCATCACTCAGTGGCACGACGTCAGCCCCGCCGTCGAACACGACGAGGACTTTCGTTGCGGCTGTCAGCTTCGCTTCATCGACGACCAGATCGGCCTCGCTTGTTTCGGCCAGCTTCGTTGACAGCTCGACGGCGTTCTCGACTCGGCCCCGCATCTCGTACACGTGCTGCCACTGCACCAGACGGTTGGACAGTTCGACCTTCGCCCGCGCCTCTGCGAGTACACCGGCAAGTTTCTGACGGTTGCCGATGGCTTCGAGTAGCTCGACAAGATCGTCTCTGCGTGCCTCTGCCAGCGCTCGCGAGGTGCCAAAAGCTGCGTGAGCGATCGCGAGCGGCTTCTTTCCATGTGCCACGCCCACCCATTCACGTCGCTGGTCCGTGAGCCAGGCCAACGCCGCGTCGGCCGTCGCATCGGCGGCCCCGGTTGACGCGGCCTTCTCCAGCAGCTCCTGCAGCGCGTTCGCGTCGTCGCGAACTCTGAGGATGTCGGCCTGACCGGTAAAGATGGTGGACCGTGCCGAGTGGCGGTTGAGGCCTAGGAGCTTGGTTCCGTCGAGGCTCGCGTCCGTGAGCAAGTCGGCGTCGGACACGACCTGTGCGGTCGAAGCGTCGACGATTTTCCATTCGCCCTTGGCCAGGTCCTGTTCAATCACCAGGGTGTTGCCGTCGTCGGTCCTGATGGCAAGCCCAACAGCCCATTTCGACCCAGACCACGGTTTGTGCCGGTTCTTGAAGTCGGTCTCGGCGGCGAAGCCCTTTCCCTTGTACTTCCGCCGACCGGCAAGACCCGTGTAGATGGCGTTGAACCAACTGGACTTACCCGCCTCGTTAGGCCCGTGCACGACGTTGAGTCCTGTTGCGAAGTCCAAGGCCTCGCCTCGGAACGGCCCGAATGCGGTTCCGATCACTTTGGTGATGTACACGTCTCAGGTTCCCTGAGCGGAGGCAGCGAGGGCGGCAAGCCCCAGCGCGGTTGTTTGATGCCGTTGCAAATCAGCGGTGTTCGCATACGCCATCGCGTGGAGGAACTCTCCTCTGGCACTGCGGTCCGCCGGGTCGAGTGATGCCGTTGCGAAATGGAGGGAATCGAGATCGAGCACCACCCCCGGCGGGAGGCTGTGTTCCGGGTCGCCGAAGCCCGGCAACAGCACCCCGGGTGCCAGCGTGCCGTGCAGTCGTAGTAGCAAGGGATTTCCCGGCATCAGCACTGCGTCGATGGCATCGGCGAGCGCGTCGGTGTCCAAGAGGTCCGTGACGTCGACGTCGACCAGGGATCCGGGTTGGCCGGTCAGATCGACTTGCCGGGCAGGCTCGTTCGGCGTCGCACTGTTGATCAGCAGGGCGGATCCTCCGGGTTCGCGTGGATCGTGGACGAGTTCGGGGACGGCCAGGACCCCGTCGTCGTCCGCCATCCCGGCGCGGACGAGAACACGCGGCCCCGTGGCGACGGGAACCCGCGGGGCGGAACCGCCTGGCGCCGTCCATGCGCTCACCCACAAAGTGGATGCAGCCGAACAGCTTTGGTAGTCGGAAGACGAGCAGATCGAGGTATTCGCGGCCCACTCTTGAGTGCTGTAAAGGCTGGTGCCGTCTATCCAGTCGGTCCTGCCGGGAACGATGACGACGTCGCCGCTGAACGTACCGAGTATCTGGGACGCGTAATCGACGGTGGCGGGTAGGGCAAACGAACGGTCGAAGAGGTCACCCGCAACCAGCAAGACACCCGCGTTCCGCCGATTCGCCTCTTCGACGACGAGCGCGAGGACGTGGCGTGACCAACCGCGCAAGGCGGACCCGAATTGGGTGCCGAGGCCAGTCCACGCGTGGTCGAGATGCACCCCGCTCACGATCATGATGTCCACGGCCTGATTCCTCCCCTTTGCTGTCTATCATGCGGGGTAGCCATCCCGGAAGATTGGAGACAGCGATGCCGGACGGGTTCGCTGACCTGACACCGGGAACGACGGTCGAGGGATTGGTCCTCGACGCGGTCGTCGAGATCGTCGAGATAACGCCTGCCGGATCGGCTGTGTTCGTCCGCTACCGGGACGACTTCGGCATCGAGGAATCACGACTCCTCTCCGCTGACGAGCTGAAGCAAGTTCGGCCGGTAGGTGGAGGAGGCCCAACACTTGCCGCCAATCCAGACGAGTTCTGGCTCGCGATCGAAGCTTTGCGCCTGCGGCACGCGTCCCTACTCAACCCGCTGCTCGCCGTGTCGTCGTCCAACGTCGAGGCTTTACCGCACCAGGTTCAAGCCGTCTACGACTGCATGCTCACCGACTATCCGAAGCGATTCTTGCTCGCCGACGATCCCGGTGCCGGAAAGACGATCATGGCAGGGCTTTTCATCAAGGAGGCACTTGCACGGGGCTGGGTCCGGCGGTGTCTCATCATGGTGCCCGGCAGTCTGGTCGAGCAGTGGCAGACCGAGCTGAGGGAGAAGTTTGCACTCCATTTCGAGGTCTTCGAAAGGTCGCTGCTGGGCGATTCGTCAGACGGGTCAGTGGCGGGCTTGCCGTTCCTGATCGCTCGTCTTGACCAGTTCAGCCGAAGCAAGGAACTCACGGCGCTGGCAGTCGACGGGCAGTACGACCTTGCGATCTTCGACGAGGCGCACAAACTAGCCGCGAGCGCCTGGGGTAGCACCATCACCAAAACGAAGCGATTCATGCTGGCCGAGGCGATCCGCGACGCGGTCCCGAGCACACTGCTCATGACGGCAACCCCACACAACGGCAAGGACGCGGACTACCGGGAGTTCCTCACCCTCCTGCGGTCGGTGGGTGAGCCCGCGGTCGAGGACCCGGCGAACGACGGCCTGATGCGTCGTCTGGTCAAGGAGCAGCTGGTCCACCTGGACGGATCGCCCCTATTCCCCGAGCGTCGCGCCAGCACCGTCCCATACCGGCTCAGCTCGATGGAGAGCGAGCTTTACGAGGCGGTGAGTGAGTACGTACGCGAGGAGATGAACAAGGTCTCCGACGACGACACCAGACGCAGCGTCGGATTCGCATTGGTTGTCCTCCAGCGTCGACTGGCGTCCTCTCCGCAGGCGATCCTGCGGTCGCTCACTCGACGACGCGACCGGCTCCGCGCACAGGCGAACCAGGCCCACGATGCCGACGGGAAACTCGCCGCCGACCTGGCCGCCACGCTGGCGCTTGGTAGCGACGATCCCGATGAGATGAGCAGTGTCCGGGCCGAGACCTACCAGGACGAGGTGGTCAATGTCGCGACGAACGCGCGCACGCTGGCGGAACTCGAGACGGAGATCCTGGTGCTCGATGGGCTCGTCGCGCGAGCCCAGGCGGTTTACGGTGCGCAGGTCGACGCGAAGTGGGAAGCGCTCGCCGAGCTCCTCATGAGCGAGGACATGTACGAGGCAGATGGACAGCGCCGCAAGATAATCGTCTTCTCGGAGAATCGCGACACACTCGACTACATCGAGGACCGTCTCGGCGAACTGCTTGCTAAAACCGTTGACGTCCAAGTCATCCACGGTGCGATGACGTGGCCGGATCGGCGCCGGTCACAGGCCAGATTCATCACGGAACCGAGCAGCTCTGTCCTGATCGCGACGGATGCGGCGGGCGAGGGCGTCAACCTGCAGGTGGCTCACCTGATGGTCAACTACGACGTCCCGTGGAACCCGAACCGACTCGAGCAGCGATTCGGGCGAATCCATCGCATCGGCCAACGGCACACCTGCCACTTGTGGAACTTGGTCGCGGCCGATACGCGAGAAGGTGACGTCTTCGTGAAACTGCTTGAGAAGGTCGAGGTGCAGCGTCTGGCGCTCGGTGATCAGGTGTTTGACGTGCTCGGAGAGGTGCTGACCGACATCAGCCTCAGTCAGTTGCTCACACGGGCGGTCGGCAGGGAGACGGACCACGGCGAGATCGAAGCGGAACTCGACACCGTGTCCGAACGTCTTGAATCGGCTGTCACGAAACGTGCCGCGTCGGTGAGCACGCTGACACTCGATGAACTA
The DNA here is from genome assembly GCF_001426545.1 of Mycobacterium sp. Root135. Lineage (GTDB taxonomy): Bacteria > Actinomycetota > Actinomycetes > Mycobacteriales > Mycobacteriaceae > Mycobacterium. The sequence goes on from NZ_LMEZ01000004.1 coordinate 205,609, forward strand.
GCCGGGCTTCGCCGCGAGATGGAGATCGCGAAGGCGATGAGCTTCCAGCCCGACGTTGCGCGCGACTTCACGTTGCGTGCCGCGCCACTCTTCCATGTAGACATAGCAGAACAGGGTGACGCGTGGCGGGTTGCGTACGTTCCTACGAAGTTGCGTGAAGTATTCGGTTCATCGCTGATGACCCGCTACGACAGGGTGGCATTTGGATACCCCGACGACCAGATCTTCTCGACAGACCCGCCTGAGTTGATCGCGCCCGGCCACCCGCTAATGTCAGCGCTGGTCGGAGCTGTTGGCGATGAGCTCGGTTCCACGCTTAGCCAGGGAATCATTTTGTGCGACAACCAATCTAACCAGGATTACGTACTTGTCAGCGTGGTCGGCCCGACGGCGTTCGATACCCACGCCGTGTACGCCGGCGGTGATCGACAGAAGGTGAGCCCCGACCTCTACACCGGTCTCGAGGTCGACTCGGCACCGGCGGCGCACGAGGTCGTTGCCGCGGAAGCGGCGGTTGCGGCAACCACGACGAATGATGGTGAGATCGCCGCTGTGGCCTACGTTAGGGGAACGGCGAGCCCAGAGACTGCCGCGGCCTGGCGCACTATTCGCGAACAACTGCGTGACGAACTGACCGCAAAGAGCCTGGCACCGGTGCCGGCGTTACCGGGTCGAGGCTGGGATTTCACCACGGGGTATGCGGAGACCACCTTTTGGTCGGCTGTTCCACCCGGCGAGACGGAGCGACGCCGGGCCGAGCGGCAAACGGCTATGAATGCTGCCGTCCAATACCGCATTTGGCGCGGCCAACACTGAGCAGCGCTGCAGGTTTCAGGTTCCAGAGAACCTTTCTCCGAAAGCACGTAGCAGCCCCTTACTCAGCGCGTGATGGGCAAACGGTTCGCGGTACGCATTCAATCTGCAGCCGGCAATTTTTTGGCAATAGGGGCTGCAGGACGCATCCATGAGGAGCCAGCATCCACAAGCACGATCTGAACTCGCCGAAGCGTTGGACTACTTGTCGGAGCGTCGACTCTCGAGCCGGATGAGTCTGCCCAGGTCGTCTATCAGCCCCTCGCGATCACCGTTGTAGCTGTACGCCAATACGGTGCGCAAACTGACGGTGGCGCGACGGCTGGTGGCGTCGAAACCGTCTCCGTAATCGTGAAGAGTGACAACCACTTCGACTTCGTCGATGCCAGCTACGTCCACCCGACACACGATGCGGCCGCTATCATTTCGACGGGTTAGCGGATCACCGTCGTCGTCTTCCCAGTCGTCGAGAAGGTCATCCAAGAATTGTTCTGCCTCGCGATAACGGGACACATAGTTCGCCTCCGCCGCGGCCCTAGCCTTTGGCAGAGTCAACTCACCTCTCTTGCCATAGAGAAGTGTTGAGCCGATATCGTCGCGCGAGTCGTTGTCCCCACCCGAAACGTGATACCCGATTGTCTCGCCGTCGTGCCCGCACACTGGATAGATCGTGTATTTCCAATCGTCACCCTGTGCCTCCAAGAAGTCGTCGCCGTCGAGGTGGGCCGCGTCCCGATCCCAGATAAGTTGATGGGTGTTGCGCGCGGACGCTGGCGATTCCCCGACCGCAGCCCCGCCCGGTTCGAATGCAGGTACGTGTTCATTGCCGTCCGCTGTCACATAGTCCCCATCGCGATTTAGATGCAGTTGCGGCGAGACCAGTGCGAGCGCCCACCTGAACGTTAGCTAGAGACTACCGCTCTGGTCCGACAGGGCCACTGAAATATTGAGCCAACGCAGCTGCTCAGCGCCCGAGAGCCCGATATGTGGCTGCCAGCGGCTTGCAGTAGCGACCCTCGCTCTGTCGACCACTATGGCGCACTCTCCGTGTTCATTCGCTTTAATCGACAGGAGCGCGGACGGGCGAGCACCCGAAGGCTACCGAGGGGAACTCAAGATCGATACGACAACAACGGCTTACGGACGGCCCGCCATCAAACACCTGGGCGCTCAACTCTCAGCGCTCAAGGGCGAGGACCCACTCGCACCAGTCACCGTGGTTGTCAGATCGAATCACGTGTCCGTAGCGACCCGCCGGGCCTTGGCAGCGCGTCCAGGCGGCATCGCCAACGTCAATTTCCTGACCTTGCGTCGCCTCGCAGAACAGATCGCAGGTCCCAGTCTTGCCGAGGGCGATCGACGGCCGACATCCGCTTCCTTGATCGCCTCCGCGATTCGCGCAGTCCTGGGTGAGGAGCCCGGGATATTTGCTTCAGCCGCCGCCCACTCCGCGACCGAGCAAGCTCTCGCCAGTGCCTATCGCGAACTCAGGAAGGCGCCGGATTCAAGCCTTGACGCAGTCTCAGCGCGTTCCCCTCGCGCCGCCGACGTCGTACGCATTCAGCGGGCTGCCCGCGAAAGGCTCGTAGCTTACTGGTATGACGAAGAAGACCTTCTTAGCACGGCGTCCCGCCTTCTCGCATCCCGCGAAGCAACTCAGAACGATCCCGTCGTGATCCACCTGCTGTCATCATTCACAGTCGGTGAGGCGGCGTTGGTGAAAGCGCTCGCCGACGGAGGTCAACTCACGGTCAACGTCGGAATCACCGGGGTTCCCGACGTCGACGCAGCCACTGCCGCAGCATACGAGCTCGCGGGAATCCGCCTCCCACAACATGACCCGATCACTCCGCCGCTGACCACCCACATCATCAGCGCCAGCGACCCGGACGACGAGGTCCGGGCGGTCATCCAAGCAATCACAGGCTGGATGCAGGAGGGAGTCCGTCTCGGGACCATCGCGGTCCTCTACCCGACAGCGGATCCATACGCACGCCTGCTGCAGGAACAGCTTGATGGGGCGGGCATTGCGTTCAACGGCAGCCCGGTGCGCAACATCGGCGACATGCTGTACGGACGCACCATCCGGAATCTCCTGAAGTTGTCCGAGCGCGATTTCCGCCGGGCCGACGTGCTTGGGCTTCTTTCGGACGCACCGATCCTGAGCGACGGCGACCGTGTCCCCAGCCGCGCGTGGGAGAGGGTGTCGCGCGCTGCGGGCGTCGTCCACGGAAGCGATTGGGACGCCCAACTCCCGCGATGGGCCGTTGCACAGCGCGAGCTGGCCCACGCCGATTTTGCTGCCGGATTGGAGTGGCGCGCAAAGCACCGCCGAAGCGACGCCGACCACGCGGATGCACTGTCCGCCTTCATCATTGAGCTCCGACGCAATCTCGAAGGCCACGGTCCCGCGCAATCATGGACGGCGATGGTCGCCTGGCTCACGGACCTCGCCCAGAAGTACCTCGGCAGCGATCAACGCCGTTCGGCCTGGCCCGACGATGAGGTTGACGCTGCGCACCGTGTCGAGGAAGCGATTGACCGGCTTGCCGGATTGGACGCCCTGAGCGGCACCGCCCCAAGCATCGACCTGTTCCGACGGACGCTCGACAGTGAACTGTCAGTGGCCCTGCGCCGAGTGGGTCGGCCTGGCGACGGCGTTCTCATCGGCCACGTTTCAGTGGCCGCAGGGATGGTGTTCGATCGTGCGGCAATACTCGGCCTCTCGGAAGGCCGCTTTCCCCCGCGCAGGCTAGAGGATTCGCTGTTGCCCGATGCGGAGCGTGACGCAGCAGCGGGGCACCTGCAGTTGCGTGCGCATCGCGTGCTGGACGATCATCGCGACCTACTTGCCGCGATCGCGAGCGCCGACCGTGCCTTGCTCTCGTATCCTCGGGGTGACTTGCGGCGATCGATGGATCGACCTGCGTCGCGGTGGTTACTGGCCGACGCCGCGCGGCTAGCCGATGTCGACACCATCGAGTCTGGCCATCTGGTCGATCACGCCAGCGAACCGTGGTTCACTCACGTCGCATCCTTTGCAGGTGGATTAGCTGGCGCCCAGTCGTATTCGAGCATTCAGCAGCTTCGTCTCGCCGCGATCGCACGGCGCTCCCCCGACCATCCACTCCTGAGCGGGGACGCACGAACGCAAGTCGGTTTGCAGGTAGTACGGGCACGACGAAGCAGCGAGTTCACCCGGTTCGACGGCAATCTTGACGGTGTCGCAGCCGAAATCGGCCTACCCGAACATATCTCGACGTCGAGGCTGGAGGCATGGGCGAAGTGTCCACGGTCCTATCTGTTCGGTCATGTACTCGGAGTCGAACGCGTCGAAGAACCCGAACGACGCTTCGAAATCGACCCGCTCACCCGCGGTTCGATCGTCCACAAGATTCTCGAGGAGTTCATTCTTGAGGCCATTGGATCAGGTCATCCATTGGATACGTGGACCCAGGACGACCACACCCGTCTACATGAGATTGCCGCCCTCCAGTTCGATCGCGCGGAGCAAGAGGGCAACACCGGCCGCGCGATCCTCTGGCGCGCCGAACGAATCCGCCTCGCGAACGACCTCGACCGCCTGCTCGACTCCGACGCGCAGCGGCTCGCCGAAGGACTCCGCCCCATAGCGGCCGAGATGGCGTTCGACGACCTAGGAATTGAGCTTCCCGGCGGTCACACCATCCGGATGCGAGGCTCGATCGACCGCGTCGATCGCGGCGCTGACGGGTCACTAGCTGTCATCGACTACAAGACGGGAAGTGTGGGCTCGTACAACAACCTGAGTGAATCAAACCCGCATCACCACGGTCGACGACTTCAACTCTTCGTGTATTCGCAAGCAGCACAGGCTAGATTCCCCGGGGCGCCCGAGGTGCGCGCCGACTACTGGTTCACCAGAGACGACAAGCACAGGGGCTACCCGATCACCGACCGCGTGCGTGAACTTGTGACGGGAGCCATCGATACGATTGCAACCGGCATCGGCTCGGGCGTCTTCCCTGCGCATCCGTCGGATCAACCAACCTGGGGTTGGGTCGACTGTTGGTTCTGCACCCCCGACGGTCAGAGCGACCAACACGTGCGACGCGAATGGGAGAGGAAGAAGGACTATCCCGCGCTGGCCGGATACGTCGCACTCATCGACGCGGAAGACGACGATGACGTCGACTGAGCTCGAAACAGACCAGGCGGCACGTGATGCCGTCGCCAACGACCTGGACAGCACCCTCTTCCTAGAGGCCGGCGCCGGCTCGGGCAAGACCTCCTGCCTGGTTGGCCGATTCATCGCCCTTGTCGAATCCGGCATTCCCGCAGACCACATCGCCGCGATCACCTTCACCGAAAAGGCCGCCGCTGAATTGGTCGATCGCATCCGAACGGAGCTTCGCCGTCGTGCTCCGGACAACGAGGCCTGCCGCGACGCGCTGCTGGCGCTCGACAGCGCTGCAATCGGCACCCTGCACGCCTTCGCACAGCGGATACTCACCGAACACGCGATCGAGGCGGGGCTACCTCCGCGGTTCATAGTCCACGACGAGATCGCCTCGCAGGTGGCCTTCGAAACACGCTGGGAGCTGTTTGCCGACGGACTGCTCAACGATCAAAGTCTCGAGATGCCACTCCGGCTCCTGTTCGCGAGTGGCGGCAAGCCCAAGCACCTTCGCGACGTCGCCGTGGCCTTCAACGCCAACTGGGACCTAGTCGTCGATCGCATCGACGTCGCGCCACCGGCCGTCCCCTCGGTGGACGTGCGCGACCTACTGACGGATCTCAAAGCCGTCATCGACCTCGCCGAGCATTGCACCGACGAAGATGACTTTCTGTTTCGTCACCTCACCGATGTGGTCACGGACTTCGAGGCGCGGCTGCGCGCAGCCATCGACGATGACGGTCGCGTGAAACTGCTCGACGTACCAAAGCTCAAATCAAAACGCGGCCAAGCGAAGAACTGGACGAGCATCGGCGTGGGCGTTGTCCGCGGCCGACTCAGTGACCTTCAAGATGCTTGCGCGGCTTTGCGCTCTGAGATTCTCGAAAGCGTGCTTCAGCGACTCGCGACGTCGCTCGCTCAGTTTACCGCCGAAAGTGCGACGGCACGACGAGAGGCTGGCGAACTCGAGTTTCACGACCTCCTTGTGCTTGCTCGAAACATGCTCCGGAGCGACGTCACGGGGCCGGACGTGCGACGCGCGCTCGCACAGCGGTATGAACGACTACTGCTCGACGAATTCCAAGACACCGACCCGGTACAAATCGAGATCGCGGTGCTCATCGCATCGGACGATCAGGAAGCGGGTCAGAAGCACTGGTCTGCGATCCGGACGGAGCCCGGGCGCATCTTCTTCGTCGGAGATCCCAAACAGTCGATCTATCGGTTCCGGCGAGCGGACATTGGCATGTTCATGACCGCTCGGGACGAACTGGTGGGTGCGTCTCTACAACTCAGCCGAAATTTCCGCACTGGGGAACCCATCATCGACTGGGTCAATGCAACATTCGCCAAGCTCATTGTCGGCGACGGGAATTCACAGCCCGAGTATCAAGCGCTCCTGGCCGAGCGCGGGCGCCCCGAGATTGGGCCACCGGTTGCGTTCATTGGCCGCGAACACGATCGCCGACTGCCGGCCGACGAGCTCCGAAGTCAAGAGGCCGCCGACGTATCTGCGGCCATTCGGCAGGCGATTGGTGAAGCTTGGTCCGTCGCGGATCGGACATCCGCGCGCGTCGACTCTTGGCGCCCGGCGCGTTGGAGCGATATCGCTGTCCTCCTGCCAGCACGCACGTCACTGCCCTTCCTGGAACGCGCGCTCGATGAGACGCACATCCCCTTCCGCGCCGAAACCTCCTCGTTGGTGTACGGAACTCGCGAGATTCGCGAGCTGATGCTGGTGGTTCGCGCCGTGGACGACCCCACCGATTCCCTCGCCGTCGTGAGCGCCTTGCGGACAACCGCTTTCGGATGCGGGGACGATGATCTATTCGTCTGGAAGAAGCGCTATCGCGGCAGCTGGGATCACCAGGCAGCAATACCCGAAGAGGCGCCCGTTGCCCACCCCGTTGCACAAGGCATCGCATGGTTGAGCGGCATTCATCGAGAACGCCAGTGGTTGTCGCCCAGCCAAGTACTCGACCGGATATTGCGCGAAAGGCGGTTCTACGAACTCGCCGCAGCAGAACGGCGGCCTCGCGACCTGTGGCGCAGACTCCGCTTCGTCGTCGACCAGTGCCGCGCATGGGAGGAAGCTGGCGGCAGCACGTTGCGTGAATACCTCCAGTGGGCCGAAGGCCAATCCGGGGAAGGAACGAGAGTGGTCGAAACCGTACTTCCCGAGACCGACGACGACGCAGTCCGCATTCTCACCATTCACGGCGCGAAGGGCCTCGAGTTCCCTATCGTGATTCTCTCGGGCCTGACGACACAGATGAACCCCCAACCGCGGGGCGTCGAGGTCAGGTTTCCTGAGTCAGCGGGTTGGGCCGTCAAGCTTTCGAAACGGTTGTCCACCATGGATTTCGAAGACACACAACCGGTCGAAGAGCAAATGGACCACCATGAACGGCTCAGGCTGCTGTACGTCGCGTCCACCCGTGCTCGCGACCACCTAGTGATATCTGCTCATCGCAAGGAACGGGGCACCCGCACCACCCTGACTTCAGCCGAAGTTCTCCACGACGCGGGATGGGATCTTGCGCTGGCCAACGAACTCGACCTGGTAGGCGAGCCACCGCGACTGCCTCGAGAGCCCGAAGGCGGCTCCGAGCTTAGGGACCTACCGACTCTCGATGGATGGCAGGCCGTACACGATGCTGCGTTGACGAGTGCGTCACGTCCGTTGGCGACGTCCGCCACCAGGCTGGCTAGAGCGAGGGCCGCGGAGAAGGCCCTCGACCCTGCCGCGGGTAAGACCGCCGTGGGCGATCCAGGCCTCGCCAAGGGTGCGCGTGACATAGACCTGCCACCCTGGCAGAAGGGTCGCTACGGCAGTGCGATTGGGCGTGCCGTTCATGGGGTGCTGCAGACCGTAGACCTTGCAACTGGCACCGGCCTCACCGCGGCCTGCGCAGCGCAAGCCGCCGCAGAGGGTGTCCTCGGGAAAGAGGACGTCATCAGAGCGCTCGCGCAGGCTGCACTGGATTCGGAAGTCATAAAGCTTGCTGCCACGCAACGCCATTGGCGCGAGGTCTACGTCGGAGTGCCCTGGGGAGTTGGAGTTCTCGAGGGGTACATCGACCTGCTCTATGAGGACGGTGGAGGTTTGGTGGTGGTCGACTACAAGACGGATGCATGGCGCACTGAGACCGAGCTCGATGCGAAGGTCGAGCTCTACAGTGTTCAGCTGCAGGCCTACGCTGACGCCGTTCGCACATCCGTCGACCGTGAAGTCGCTGGGGCACTGCTGCTGTTCCTAAGGCCCGGAGTGGCCGTAGCCAGACCGGTCAGCGTCGCAGCAGGCCTTTCGTGAGAACAGCAACGAATCGAGCGGGGACAAAATGAGTGGACACCTATTCATCATCAACGGTGACCTGAACCAGGTCGCATGTGACGCCGTTTTGATACCCACCGACGGGACTGTCCACATCACCGATTCGTGGAACCTGATCATGCGTGGCAAGCACGCGCCGAAGTCATTTGGTAAGAAGCTGTTGATGCACATCCGTTCCGGAAATGGACAACCGCAGATCTGGCTGGGCAACGTCGGCCAGGCAGGTAGTGAATCGGACTTCGAGGTCTTCAAGCCCACCGTCCGCGAGTTCGTGAAGCAGGCAGTTGAGCAGCTTAGAACTGTCAGTGAGGACGACCGCATCTACCCCTGGCCCAAGCGCCGGCTTGCCGTCAACATGGTCGGCTCCGGCGACGGGGGCGGGTCAAATAGGAAGGGCGAGCTTGTCGAGGGGCTCGTCGAGACGCTCGACGGTCTTGTCGTCGAGTACGACGTGGATATCGTTCTTGTTGCCTTCGGCGAGAAGCCTTATGCCGCAGCGCAAAGGGCGCGGCGCCGTCTGGTCGGCGGCGACACTCGGATCGCCTACTACTGGAATTTCGATGAGCTGTCGTCGAAGGACTTAGTCGATCAAGCACAACGCCTGGCGAAGGCGGCAATCGACAACCAACTTGTGCTGTTCATCGGAGCAGGAGTGAGTGCCGGCGCCGGCCTTCCCACGTGGAGCAAGTTGCTTAGCGACCTCGCGGTGGCTGCGAGCATGGATTCAGATGTAATGAACGCCCTGTCCAAGAAAGACTTTCGAGATCAAGCTACCGTTCTCGAGCGACGTTTGTCGATGGCCGGACTCAAACTGCGGGAAGTGGTGGCTGACCATCTAGACAGGCCCGGCCGTTACGCATTGCAACACGGTCTCCTCGCCTCCTTATCGAGCAAGGAAGCCGTTACAACCAACTTTGACAACATGTTTGAGTCCGCTGCTCGGATCTGTGGCCAGGATTTAGCAGTCCTGCCGGCCAGCCCTTTGGAGACAGACGGCAGGTGGTTGCTCAAGTTGCACGGATCCGTTAGCGAACCTGAGAAAATCGTGTTGAGCAGATCAGACTTCATCGACATGCCTCGTCAGTACGGTGCACTGATGGGCCTCGTGCAGGGCCTCCTACTCATGCGGCACATGATGTTTGTCGGCTATTCGTTGCAGGACGAAGACTTTCACGAAGTGGTTCACGAAGTTCGGGCGGCTCGAGGCGGCCCTGCAGCCGACGGAGGCAGAGGGACTGTCCTAACGCTGTTTCGCGATGAGTTGGAGCAAGAACTCTGGGCAGACGACTTAGAGGTCGTACCGATGCTGGCGATACCGTACCGGGAGGACCTCCAAGCCGAGGCCGCGCGTCAACTAGAGCTATTTCTCGATCTCGTCGGCTACCTGTCAACGACCTCTGCGCCCTTCTTCCTTGACTTGACCTACAGCAGCCTCTCTCAAGATGAAGTCGAATTACGTGATCTGCTAGCCGATTTGGTCGAGGTGACGCGCCGATCGCCAGTGGACAGTGTCGGCTACATCGTGAATAGATTTCTAAGCGATCTTGGCTCAGGTGCCTCGTAAATACATTATCGGGATGAGCCTGTTGCGTGATTGCGGCGAATCCAAGCTCGGCACAACTAAAAACAGGAAGCAGGATGGTTGGGCGACGCTTGTGGCGGCGTGCGACGCGGGGGTGACACCGACTCCCTCCGAGGACACGGAAACTGTTGACCTTGCTGGTCGGCTCGATGATCCGCGCCAACCCCAAGTCACGAAACACGCTGTTGCTGTTAATTGCCGACGCCAAAACGATCTAACACGCGGATCCGAGGTGCTCGAACGAGATGACCCGCGCCGCGGGGACCACACTATCTGCACCGCCGTGGCCCCTGAAGCCGTCTTCACGGTCCGCGCATAGGGCACCAGCGCAGCTTAGAACCAACATTTCGTGCGCACATTTCGCCGACCAGCCGACGAAAACACCAGGTCACATCGTCGCGGCCCGATCAAAACTCAAACCGTGAGCCAAGTCAGGATTAGACGACTCAGTCGGTCGCCTGCTCAGACCAGGTGAGCAGAGACCGCATCAACGCGGAAGCGCCGCGACCACTCACCAGAACAAGTCGACTCGGATCCACGATAGCCATACTGATGGCTCCAGTGGCGGCATGCTTTGCATGACTGGTCTGAACGAGCATGACATCGACACCCTTGACCAACGCTGCTAGTGCATCGCTATTGCCATGTGCAGCAGAAGTTCTCACAGTAACGCCCGGCCAACGTTCCTCAATCCAACTGGTTAGGACGCGTACTGCACCTTCCATCAATGAGTACACTCCGACCGAGTCGAATGGTCGCGCGTCCTCCCTGGACTCATTGTCCTGCCCCTGAAAGTCAACGCCCGCGTTCCGGAAGAGCAGCCCGAGCAGAATTGCGTCGCGCGAATCAATTCGATCGCCCCAAGAACTGGCTACGCCTGCTGCACGTGCAATCAGAGTCGCCCGTTCTACCGGGTCAGGACACGCTGATAGCAGAAGCAAGTCGACTACCTGCGCCAACCATGAGCCATCCCGGGGTCCGATGATCGGCAGTTCGCGTGCTACCGCGCCGAGCATCTCGCGGTACTCCGGTGAAGAGCATCCGACCGCGAGTACCCCGTCGAGCAGTGAGAGGGCTACCTGACGTTCGTTCTTTCCTGGCTCACTGGACAACATGATGTCGAAGGTCGTGGTCGCCAGGCCCACTCCCGAGGTAGGAACCCCGCCCGACGTCAGCCAGTCGATGAACAGCGGAATACCGTTGCGGACTCGCGGGCGTCTCGCGTCGTTCAGAGCCTCGATCAGAGCAACCGCGAGATCGTCTGCAGTCGAGGTGAGCGCGTCCGGCGTACGTCGCCACGCTCGAGACCATTCGGCGAGGAGGTCCGGCCGATCCGGCCAGTCACCGGTGAACCAGTCGAGCCATCCGGAGGGCACGCGATCCGCGGCGGTCAGCGCGCGCAGACTCTCAAAGAAGTTTCGTTCAACGACACTCTGCAGTAGACCGTTCCGATCAGGTTCAGACAACCGGTCGACCACCCCCAGTGCGCGGACCGCCGATGGTGAGTCTTGAAGATTCGCGGCAGCAGCAAGTGCAATGGCGGCGAACGACCTGTCGGGTGGCTGAGTGGCCGCAAGCTCAAGCGCCGCTTCGTAGTTTCCGTCGTAGTACAAGTTCAACGGGGATGCAGACGGTGGTGCGGAGGATTGTTCGGAGTCCGTCGTCGCCAGCACTCCTGTTATGACTGCGTCATCGGGATAGCGCAGCGACAGCTCGCGTAGTTGTGCGGCCTCAGGCCTCTCGAGCAAGAGTTGTCCCAGTGCATAGCAACGCGCCGTAGCAGCAGTAGTTACCTGATAGGCCTGGGTTACGAGGCCGGGCCACGCAACGTCCAATCGCGCTGCTGCGTTAAGTAGCCCGTCTGTCGCGTGACGATTCATGAACAGCGCATCGGCAGCTTCGGCCAAACTCTCGGTCACTGCCGGAGGACGAGCCAAAGACGAGACGTCCTGCAGCAGTGGGTCATCGAGCAGGTCTTGGGGCGCACCCAACGAGCTCAATAGCTCTACTCGGAGGAACCTCAGGTTGGTAGCGCTGAGCAGTGCTCGCCCACGCAACTCCTCGAGGGCCGCGTCCGCCTGCTCGCGGTCGAGTCCGACGAGGCTCTCATAGAACTGGCGAAGGATTCGGCCCACGGGCCGCGGTTGGTCGACGGCCCGGTCAGGTTCGATCGACCACACGGTAGTCAGCGAATCGACGTTCTGCCGTGCGCGGCCCACCCACCCCTGCGCAACGTCGAGGCGTAGAACCGAACCATTATGGACGAGTCCTAGTGCCGCCTGGTCCACCGGATCCGGTGATGTCCTGGACACGTCGACCCTGCTGGTGATGAGGGGTCGACTGAGCCAGCATTGAACTTCTTCGCGCAGCAGTCGCCCGTCTCGATGAGTTGGCGCAAGCGCGTACCAACGCGTAATTCCCGTGATATTGGCCGGGAGTAATGTCCGCTGATTGCCTCGCTCGAGGCGGCCGCGCAGCAGATCGAGCAGTTGAGTCGACTCGACGTCCAGGACGTTCAAATCGATCTCGTTGGGCGGGGCAAAGAAGGCCGTGGTTTGGTCGGTCAAGCGACACCCCACCTGTCCTGGTAAGCGTGGCGCGCGCGGGCGACGGGATCGGACTCATCTGTGATCAGAATCGACTCCTCGAGGCGGCGAATCCCGTTGTAGGTCAAGTTCATTGATCCGCTCAACAACACCCTTCCGGACAGAATCCCCTTCTCGTGTAATTCGCTGGCGTATCTGCACGTCAGTCGGCGACTCAATTCACCATCGGCGGCGACGCTCAATTGAAGCTGCTCGACGAAAGAACGATTGTGGTCGTCTGGTCTGCAGGCAATGACAACAGAACCGCCGCGCTGGAGTTGATTGATTAGCACTTCGGCCAGCCGGAGAGGTCGCCTCGGCAGGTCTGGCAGCAATCCGGTGAAGAGTCCACTCCTGTTGTCGAGCACAACGACGTCCGAGATCCAGGGGGTAACGATCCAGATCGGAGCGCTGGGTGTGAGCAGTTCCGCAACGAACATAGCCTGCAGTATGTCGGCCAATTCCTCACGGGACGAAAGCGCCGACGTACGCAGGCTTCTCGAAGTCACTGGCGTGCCTCCCTTAGCTCGATCTTGACATCGATGCCGTCAGTCGATCGCGACAAGCCAACGACCCGCGGGTGGAACTCCAGGACATCCACGTTCGTCGGCACGGTCAAGAACTCGCGGATGACGCCAGCCGCGGAATCGTCGGTGGGAGCACGGACCGTCACCGTGGCGGCCTCTCGGAGTCGCGTGTCGACTGCATCGCGCCACTGCGGGTCGGTTGAATCGACTATCGACTCAGGGGGCCGAACTACGTCAGCGAAGAGGAGACGATCGGTGGGCTCGTAATTTCGGAACGGCGAGTAGGACTGCAACGCAGAGGATCTCAGGCGGTACCCCCGTGACCACAGGAGACCAACTATCTGACCAATCTCCCAGCCGGGTTGGCCGGCACGGACCATTGCAATGCCCTGAAGTCGCCGTCGGATCTCGGGATCAGATGCAGCAACGTACGCGAACACTCTCAGTTCGACATCGACTCCGAGTCGGGATTCGATCGCGTCCCAACGACCAACCAGGTCGGCCACCAACCCTTCGAGAGCTGGACTGCTCCCAGGACGAAGTAACCGGGTCGACAGGGCGGACACAATGGAGTGATCGCAGGCCAACCCCACCTCGAACATGACGGTGCGCAGTTGACGCCAACCCTCGGTCAGGCTGGCGAGATCCCCAGCGGCACGGATGTGCGCTAGCCGGTCAGCGATCGGACTGCTGCTCGCCAAAGCTAGGAAACGCCGCATGTTCTCGTCAACGCGTTCGCCGTCGCAAGCACTGAGCGCGGTCTCAACGAGCGACCAAAAGTTGCGCGGGTCCTCAACGTAGCGATCCACCAAGGCCTCCACCACGCCGAGTCCTCCGGGTTCGTCCTCGCTGATGTGGATCCGTGCGACCCTCTCACCCTCCCCCGCCGCCGCTGCAGCGATGTCGATGCGAAGTTCGCTCGCATCCACTTCCGGGCACGAGCTTTGAATTGCTTCCGCTACTGCCGACGCCAGCGTCGTCAGGTAGCGCTCATCCAGCCAGGCTTGCCACTCCGGGTTCGGTTCGCACGACAAAACGCTTGCGGCCGCTCGCAACTCCGCTGTCACGCCTGATACGTCCAGCGCTGCCGCAATTTCGCCGATGAGGTTGGCGTCCGGTTGTCCGTCGCCGCCCGACTGCTCGCTCATGTCGAGGGCGCCAAAAACTTCTCGCGCACCGCGGAGCATCGACGTCCTCAGTTCCTCGTCGGACAACCCATCTAGGGTGGCGTCGATCGATCCCCCGTCGCTCCCCACGACCAGCACCGACAGCAAGATTTGGTGTAGCCACTCCCGAGTGAACACCGACGGAACTAGGTCGACGACTGGACCGGCGTTGCGTATGAGGAACTCCATGCGCGCGACGCGCAATGACCGGACGAGCGCCAAACTGTCCGGAAGCGACTCCGGCAAGCGGACTGTCAGTGCCACGGCGTCGACATCCAGCACGAACCCGACGCTGACCTCATGGCCGTCGACGGTGACCGAGTGCCGCGTTTTCGGCGGAGCACCGGCAAGGTTGCGTTCCGCCACAAACGCGTCCGCGTAGCGCCACACGGTCTGCGCGCAACGATGGCGATGGGTGAACGCCTCGAATCCCGCGACCACCCTTCCCCAGGGTGTTCCGCCAGGTATGTCCAGTACGGCGGGATCTCCGTCGTGCCGAAAAGCCACGTCCCACGTCCACTCGGCGAACGATGAATCTGGCGTCGTCTCCGAAGGTTTGATCACGTTAAGTGCCCGCAGTTGGACGAGTCGGGCGGCGCTCCTATTGGGCGGTGGTTCCAAGTCCACGTAGTCGTCACAGAACGCCCCGAGGTCGAGAGCTTGTGCCTCCGGCAACGGTGGTTCCACCCACAGACGGTCGCGCCGCCCGTTGTGGGCGTATCGGTAACTGACCCGGCCGGGCGCGAACTGACGCATCCCCTGCGACACCGGTTCCGATTCGGGACTCTCGCGTTGCCACGGAGTCGACACTTCGATCGCCGGTGTCTGAAGTGGCGAGAACAATGTGGGCGGGAGGAAGTCCGCGAGGGGCCGCGGCCAGTCGTGTTCACTCAACGGGAGTTCGGAGGCCGCCACCTCGAGGCCTCGAATCAGCGTGGGAAAGACCGATGGGATGAGCCCGCGTGGGTAATCCCACAAGACTGCACGCAAGTCCTCGTCAGTCAACGACAACGCCCTTTGCAACTGACGCCCCATCCGCTCTAAGGAAGTGGCCTGCAACTGATCTCGAACATGGCCCAATAGTCTTGTCGCCTGGTCGCGTTGGCTCTGCCGATACGAGGTGCTCCACGGCTTGTCGATGACGCTGGCTATTGAGGTACCTGGACCAAAGCGCGACAGCCGATCCAACAGCCACCACGTCGCCTGCATCTTTAGGATGCTCCTGTTCCTCAGCGGCAACGCCACCCGCGGCACGACGGGATCAAAGAGTGCCTCGTAGGACTGGAACGCGAGGCGATCACGGCCAAAGTCGGACAACACCACCACCGTCCACGGTCGCATGGCGGGGTTACGTCCCGCGCGCCCACGACGCTGAATGAACTGTGCCGGATCTCGAGGTGCCTTGTGCTGAATGACGGCACCCACTGACGGATCGTCGAAGCCTACTTCGAGTGACGCGGTGGCGACCACGATGTCGGCACGGGCATCGACTCCGCCGTCTCGTGAAGTCGTCCGTGCGACGCGTACGGGTCGGTCGAGGGTGCCGAGTTCTTCGGCCATCTGCCACACTTGTCCCGCTTCGTCGCGCGCCCGTACGTCGGGTCCGGTCGAGGCGCGAAGTGTGGCGAGACTGCCCTCCGGTTTGCGGTTGACTCCGCCGGACCGCCACCCTTCGGCGTCCTGGAGTTGGGAGTGGAGTCTGTTGGTGATGTCAAGATCGTCCATGAAGACGAAAAGCTTCGATCCGAAGGCGCCAGCACTAGGGCCGTCGGGGGCTGGGTCGAGCATCCGCCGTATCAGCATAGTCGTTTGAATGGTGGTCGACAGCAATGCCATTCGAGCTGCGGGGTCGCCGCGTAACGCAAGGAAGTATTCGCGTCCGACTTCTTCCATCTCCGCGTTCTCGGTGTGCACCACAGCAATGTTTGAGGTGGGTAGGCCCGTAAGGTCAGCGAAGAATCCGATCGGGTCGGCCAGGGTTGCCGACAGTCCGACGATATGGGGCGGCGTCGCCACCTCGGCTCGCCATCTCCGCAGGAGATTCGCGACCTGCGCGCCGTGGGTCCCCGAATAGGTGTGAATTTCGTCCAGTAATACGAACTCCGGTGACCGGGTGTCGTCTCCTATGAGCACTCGGCGGAAATCCTTCGAGCCGAGTTCCCTGTTGACCATCTCGGTGGTGGTGAACAAGATCGTCGGGGGGGACGCCTTGAGTCGGTCGCGGGTGAACGTCAATGTCTCGGGCCCGATCACCGAGGCGCATCTGTCACAGACCAAACGTTCAGTCGCCCCGGCTGAATTCGGCCATATGAGTTGGCCGCGGCAACCATCTTGGAGGCATTCGATGATCGGGCATGCCAGGCCATCGGAAGCTTTCTCCCACGCCGTATATGGCGAGTGTTCGGCAGCGGTGCGGTTGTTTGGAACCGCGCCGTAGAGGACTCCGACATTGGGAGTCTCCCCGCCCAGACTGCTGCAGGTGATCAGCAGACTGCGCAACTGGTCGCGAAGCAGTTCGACGCGTGGATAGATCGCGATGATCCGAGGCACTCCGCCCGGGCGTGGCGTCGCGGCGAGCTGAGTCAGCGCCGGAAGATAGAACGCTAAGGTCTTTCCCGATCCGGTGCCAGCGGCGATAACCGTTCCCCGCTGCCCTCCGCGGCCCTGCGCCAGCCGAACCAGCGAGCGGGCTTGGAACTCCGAAACATCGCGCGTTCCAAGCAGTTTTATTGCGACAGCTTGGTGGCGGTCCGTCCACACCGCGCCGCTGGTGCGTACCCGTGCGCAAAGCGCAGCGGCACCGATGTTGCGTCGAGGGACTGTCCGGGGTCGACTGAGGAACCGAATGTCGGATACCAACTGCCCAGCGGCCGTCCATGGCCGACCATGCATCCATTGGCGTAGATGCGCGGCGAGGCGCACCGTCTCGGCCATACGACTCCGAAAGCGCTGTTCGGTTACCCCCGATGCAAAAACGAGGCCGCGTTCCAGCAGTGCATCGATCACCGCATCGACGTCTTCGCCCGGAGCATGACGCTCGACCAACTGCTCCAATTCGGACTCGCTCAATGAGCCACTGGTCACGCCCCAACTCAGCAACGGCATCTCGTGGCTTTCGATTCCGTTAAGGACATTGCGCAGGACATCGTCGATCATCGGCGACGCACCACCAGGTCGTCATCGACACCGGACGCGCGCAACAACTCGAGCAGTGTGGAGGACACATCAGCCAGCGAAAGCCCGTCTTCTGATGCGGCCGATTCAAGTGCCTTTTGCACTTCTGGTGTGAGCGCTGCGCGTTCGTCCTTTACCGCCTGCAGCGCGCTGGCAAGTTCGTCACCTAGCTTATGGAGACTCTCGAGCCATGAGGCGCTCTCGTCGCCCTGGCAAAGTTGAGCTGTGACCATCGCTTCGTCGGCCACGGGATCTTGCCGCTGCAGCAAGGTCATCTTTGCGGCACGTCCTTCTGCCGCGTAGCGATGGCTAGATCCGCCGAGCAGTCGGCCGGACTGTGCTTCCTCGAGTAGCGACTGATACACGTCGAAGACGCCTCGCCAGCGCGCTGTAGCCCATCTCGTTGACCGCGCAGTTTGATCCTTGGCTACCTCAGCGAGTTTGGAGGCCGGCTGTTGTTGAACAGCCTTGAGGCCGTACCGCGATAGTCCAGCACGGAACGCGCCGATGGCCGCCGATGTTGCCTTGACTTCAATGGATGGAAAGTCCGTGAGGGACAGCCGTGCCCTGAATCTGGCGGTACCGCTCAGATGGTCGGAGGCGGCGTCCATGGCGTGCACGAAGCGGGCTGCCGCGGCGACGAGTTCCAAAGTAGAATCCGCGGACTGCGTGGCTTCCAGCTTCAACTGCAATTCAACCGACTGGTCGTAAAGGGTCATTGGAGCAGTCCCTTGACTGCGTCGTCGAACCGACTAGTGGCCTCCAGCACTCGTGTAACCGCCTTCTCCATATCGGTGGCGCCCCCAGCTTGGGTTTGTCGTGCAGCAAGGTCGCGTTCCACGCTCTGGATAGCCGTCGCAGCCCGAACCGCGAAACCATGAACTACCGCCACGTGCACCGGTGCGTCGCTAGCCAACAGTGCGAGCTTGTCCTGCAGTGTGGCATCGACCGTGAGCAGGTTGGCGGCGTCGGCGAACGAGCGAAGTACGCTGTCAGGATCGCGTGCTGCGAGGCTGGTCAGTTCTTCCACCGCGTTGCGATCGTTGAGTCGCCCCGCTTGATGCGCTATCCGTAAAACGGTCAACACCTTGCCTGTTTGATCGGTCCATGACCGTTGACGTTCAAGGTCCAGCAGTTGTTGCACCTCGGTCACTCGTACTTGCAGAGCTTGCCATTCCTGGTCGACAACGGGTGCAACCGAGCGCATGAAACCAGCGATCGCGGGATCGCTGCTGTCGATTTCCCACGTGGAGGTGAATCTCTTCACGATTGGCAGCAAGCGATCGGCCTGCACCATTCGGATACCGCCGGTTCGTCCTCGTGCTTCGCCGAATTCCGCCTCGATTTGCTTCTGGTTGCGCGCCTTGACCTCAAAGGCCTTGGCTACCAATGCTGTCCATTTCGTCGACCGCTCAGGCGAGAATGCTGGCGCGTCGCCGACCGAGAACAGCGCCGAAACATAGTCGGCGGGTGCGGTTGCACGACTAAGGTTACCGGTGAGTGCGGACGCGACGATCGTGGCTGACACCGCGGCCGTCGTCGATGGCGTCGTTGGGCGACTCAACCTAGCGGTGACGGCGTTCGTCCATCTCTCGATCGCGCCCGCGAGAATCCTGCGGAACTCCGCAGCTTGCGGAAAATCTTCCGACCCAAGTTCTTTCGCCAGAATCAGCGCTTGAAGTGCGCTCGCTTCGTCGCGATCAACCGCTATGACTGGCGTGCCAACCGCCTGTCGGGTAACCGTGCCCTTGATGAAGATATCTATGTCACGCAGGCAGTAAGTATCGAACTCCTCCCCCAAATTGACCGGCACGGAACCAAATTCGAGGTTCTGCTGGATGGTGACAAGAATCAATTTCCGAAGTTCACGGAACGTCGAGGCGGACAACTCGCTCTGACTGCTGGACCATTTTGCGAGCTCTGCGAACTGCTTCCGAGGTTCGAGCTTGAGACGTTCCTCAATGGCGCTCCGGCGGGGCTTGGGTTTGTCATCCGGTGTGGGTGTCTCGGCCGGGTCCACATCCGAAGCGTCGAGTGCTCGCAACGAGGCCATCTCAGTCGCGAAGTCGCCCACGCCGAACGCCTCGAGTACGGCGCCGCTCACATCAGCCGGAGAGGTCTCGTCGGACCAGTACTGAAGAACGTTGTTGACCCGCTCGGAGTCAATGGGTCTCAATCTTCTGACAGTGTCCTTGATCAAGGGAGCCAGCGGCGCAGTGTTCTGCTCGAACGGGGACACCGTCAAAGTCGAAGGAAACCGGCCCTGTCGCATGTCCGCCGAACCTTGCCGTAGGAGTCGGCTAATCACGTCCCGCACGATGTCCCGCGGATCAAATCTCTCGGTCGACAGCGCCCGCACGAATCTGCTTGCCGCGGCGTCGTTAAGGGGGTATAGGCCATAACCCTCGCGACTGGCTCCGAACGTCTCATGGCAAACGATCTGCTGAGGACAAATCTTGCAAGCGTTGCGAAGCCATTTGTCGTCGTCTTTGCTCCGCCCGGCCCACTCACCGTCGATTTCCTTGGGGTCGAGTCGCGCAGCGTTGAAATAGCGCGCCACGAAAGACACGGCCTCTTGCTCATCTACGCCGTCGTCACCGTAGGGGGCATCGAGCCAATACGCGTCGTCGCAGCGCGTTTTCACGGTGTCGAGATCGTCGAAATGGCCTTCGGTCACGGCAAAGATCATCCGCAAACTGCACATGTCGCCGTCGCTGGAATGGACCGGTTCCACGATTGCATCGAGGAACTCTCGCTCGACACCGTGCAACACGGTGAGATCCTCGACGAACAGCGCAAGCTGTTTTCCGTCGGTGTGCAATGCCCGCCGTACCTCCCGGAATACCTCCACAAGGTCGACCTGAGTGGACACTGCGATGCGCTTCTCCGCCTCGGGCAAGGCCTCGTTGATCATCGCGACGGCCGTGTCCTTGAGCGCCGGCACCGCGGCGAGTTGGCTCAACAGTTTCTTCGCTCCGGTCGTCGCGTCCCCGATTTCCTCGAAGCTGAGCGGAAGGTCGCTGGCAAGGAAATGCGTTGCGTCATCGTCAAGACCGTCACCTTCGGCGCGCCCGCGCAGCGCCAAACCCACCAGTCGCTGCACGACGGCGCCGTCAGCGACCAACTTTCGTCGCACGACGGGGTCGCGCAGTAGGTCGGGCAGTTGACGGGACACCTTCTCGCGCAACTGGGTGGTCCGCGCGTCCTTCGGCGGCTCGGGTTGGAATTGATCCAAATTCCCGATGAGAAGGGCTAACTCGTCCAGGAGCCTCTGTGCGAGAGTTTCGTCGGACTCGGTGTATGCAGGTGCCGACTCAAGCGCTTCACGGGCCTCGTCGATCCGTGGTCCCTTGAGATCGCGAATGATTATTTCGATAGCACGCCGCAGGCCGGTGCGGTTCTTCGGCAGATAACGGACTTCCCAGTCGGGTTCCCCTTCGATTTGATCCTTGACCCATCGGACGAGGTGAGACTTACCGGTACCGGACCCGCCGACGACCGGGATGAACAGGTACCCGTCTGACCGCAACGGGCCGCGCAGCGCCGCCAGGACATCGGCTTCGGTGGCCCATTGCTCGCCGTCACGTGCGTCGATGCGACGCACGTGCAATCGCAGCGGATGGTGGATTGCTTGGAAGCGTCCGTCGGTGAGGCTGGCTGCGTCACGGGGAGTTACCGCCAGCACCGCGGCATCATCCCAGCAAACGAAGTTTTGGAACGTCTCGGTCATGCGCGCGCACCCACCTCCACATGAGAGAACGTCGTGCCGTCCGCCTTCGCGACGCGCGGGGCATCTGCGCGGTCGTATAGGGTGATGGACCGCTCCCCGGCCAACCGTTCCAGCGCGTCGGACAACGGGGCGGTCAAGCCTCGCTCTTCAGTTGGCGGGCGCTGCCAGTTGCTGGTGACGAACTCGCGATAGCGGCCGCCGTCCAGTACGGGCAAGGCTTCGCCTAGGTTCTTGACGAAGTCCCTGGCTGTCAGTTCCGGTTGACCGGAAAACACCTCGCGCAGTGAATCGCGAATCGCCACCGTCGGGTCGGGGACGAGGTGTCCGTTTGGATTCACCCACGCAAAGCCGAGTGAGCACGCCCAGCGGCGAAAGGGACCCCACCGGGTGTTGTTATTGATCGGCCAGTTCGAAGATCGTCCGCCGTCCGCCTCCTGCCGAGGGCCAAAGTCCTTGAGTTGTAGATCTTCTGCCGAGCGCGGCCCGCGTTCCATCTGAATGGGAGCGCCACTCGGCGCCAGTGTGAGGTACCAACTCAGTGCATTAGTCAGGTCCCTCGCTCCGGCTTGACTTCGCCACGGAGCGGTGTTGAGGGAGTCGTCGAGAACCCGCTGCCGAAGAAGTTCAACCACCGCGCCCTGGCTGCGTTTGACGGCCACGCATGCGTTCTCGGATAAGACGACCTTTTCTCCGTCTCTGACAACGAGTCCCAAGTCTGTGGCCGCCCGGAGATTGTGGCTAACGTCGGATTGTGCATCGCCCTTCAGGCTTGGCGGTGCGACTGTGGCCAGCAGTCGTGCCACAACGTCCTGTTGGGCGCGCTGCTCGGCCAGATACCGAAGGATTAACACCACACCACTGGGCCGAAGTTCTGGTGGATTCATCAGAGCCATGGACAGTCCTCTCCTATTGAAGTTCTTCAATTTCGGCGGCCGGGTAGGAGCCATCATGATCACGCAAGGTGAGGCCACTGCGGCGGCCTACGGGCGAGTCAGGCGCCCCGCAGACGACCGTCAGGGGGGCGCGGCTACTGCCATTCAGCCACTCCTCGGCGTCCTCCCCCTCGGACAAGAGGATGAGCGTCGGCACCCCGACCGCCGTGGTTGGGTCATAGTCGCGCAGCGTATCTACCATCACTGACCGTCGGAGACTCGGCGACTTGGAGACCACGCCGCGCACCGTTTCGACCACGCTGCTGCCTGCGACGATCAGACCGATGTTTGCCGCTGAGACCAGTGCGCTTAGAAATCTAAGTAGGTTGCCGCGACGGTTGGCGTAAATCGACAGGTCCAGGTAGATCGCGATCCGCCGCCCGTACAGGCCATCGACGGCCCACCGATCTAACGTGGGTCTGTCGGTGGGGGCGACTGCGATCGCAGCCGGGGTGGGTGAAGGCGAGGCCCAGCGCGGCTTGCCATGTGCACGACACCAGCGACACCCCCCGCAGGCCGCCAGGCAAGTAGTGCGTAGCTCGGGCGGTTCGTCGATCGTGAAACTCTCAGCGACCAACACGCCAGCACAACCGGTGCCGTTCATGGCATTGCGGAGTTGAAGCAGGCTCTTGTGCGAATTCTCGACCATCAAGCGGCGAGTCTGGTCGACGACGTCCCGCCAAAAATCATCGGTCTGATGATCGCCCCGGATCACTCTGATCGTCAGCCATCCGCTGTCGGACTCCAACTCGCCGTCCGCGTCGCGGCCCGAAAATGAGAAGTCCCACTCGATCGCGCCAGCCCTAGCCATCAAGATCACCGTGAACAGATTCCAGCGCTCGTTGTACTCACTGTTGACCTTCACGTCGCCCGATATCGCCGTCAACGGAAGGCGATGAAGCCCGTTGCCGACGTCTCGGCGGGCAGCCATCATCGCCGTCCATCGCTCCCGCGCGCGTTCCGATGTCAGATACTTGGGTGACGCCATACGTTGTGCCAGATCCTCGTCCTGGGGCGTGGCTAGCAATACGGATGTCGAGGCCTTACCGTCTCGACCGCCGCGTCCAACCTCTTGGTAGAAGCGGTCGATGCCCTCTGGGATGCAGGCGTGCACGACCGAACGGATGTCGGACACATCGATTCCGAGTCCGAAGGCAGAGGTCGCCACGACCACGTCGATGTTGGACTGAACGTTGCCTTCCGCCCGCAACCCGTGTAGCACCTTCTCCCGGTGGGCGGTGGATGAGCCGCCATCGACGACCTCCAGACGCCGAAAGCCTTGCAAACGAAGGAGATCCGCTATCCGCGAAGGAGTGAGTGTGCCAAATCGCTGCTCCTGACGCAGGGTGGTGTAGACAATCGCTGGCCGGGGTACGTGGCACAGTGTCTCGAGTAGGTACGCCTCCCGCGCAGCAGGCTCGAGGTCGGTGGCCTGCCAGTAGCTTGGTTCTGGTCTCAGCGCCGCGGCCGCCACGTGCAGGAATGGTCCGGGCTCGCCAAACAGGATTTCGAGCAAGATCAGGACGTCCTCGGTCAGCGTCGCACTGGCCAGGATGGTCTTCATTGGCGGGTGGCCGGCGTCCTCTGCCGCTCGCAGCAGCAACCGACGCAAGCCGGCCAGGCTATGAAAGTGGGGCCTAAAAGCATCCCCCCAAGAGCCCACGACGTGTGCTTCGTCTACGCCTAAGAGGGCCAGACGACCGCCTGCGGCGGCATAGGCGAGTGGTCGGGCAAGTGAGGAAACGACTGCCTCGGGATTGGTGAAGATGACACGCTGTTCCCCCGCCCAGAGTCGGTCTCTGAAACCCTTCTTCGCCGACGCGGACAGACCCCCGTAATACGCCGTCCCCGGGGAGTCAGGGTTCTGGGCCCGGTACCTACGCTCCTGATCCAGAGCCAGTGCGACGGTCGGCACCACGATGACCGACGTCATTCCCGAGGCCGCCATCTCCGCCGCCGTGAGCATCGCCAACGTCTTGCCCGCCCCGGTCGGCAAGTTCACCACCAGCGTCGCCCCCGCCGGTAGCACCATGGCACTTCGCACAGAGGCGCGCTGCCCTGGCGTTTTGTACATCAAAAATTCGCTATCGATGGCCAGCAGAAAGGGATCGCCCTGGACACTTTCATTGGTGCGACACGTGACGCCGGCGGCGGAGTCCCCGTCGACGCTTATGCCCGGGGAAACGTCGAGCCACTCGGGGCGCCACGCATCGGCGCTGATGCGCACCCCTCGCTCTCCCCTGGACTGTGCGAGCAGTCCGTAGTTCGACCAAGCGAAGGACTCTGGAAACAGTTGACAGAAAGGGACTTCGAGCCACGCTCGGACAAACGAGCCGTGGTCTGCCATCGAAGCAAGGCGGTATTCATCGTCAGATCGCAGGCACTGCCGTAGTAAGACTGCGACGTCCGCGGCACCGACGGAAGCACCTGGCGCAGTGTCGGATAACGCCGACGCGAACCGACTGGTGACGGCGAAGGGCGTGCCAGAGGCCCACGCGTCCAGCATCACCTGGGCCTCCGACGTTGATATCACGACTTCCCAAGCATTGAAGGATCACCGATGAAGATGGCGCCGCACCCGAGCGGTAGTATCTCCAAGGACAAACGCTCAGGCACTAGTGCCTCGAGACTGCCGGCGTCACCGTCGAAATCGGACAGTCCCGCCAATCTTCGGGCGCGACTACGGTCGATTCGACGCCCGATAGCCTCTCGAACCTGAGTTGCCGCTGCCTGCGGTCTATCGATCACTGACGAACGTACCTCGACCAGTCGCCGCGTCTGCTCGGAAGCATTGCGGCACAGTGCAGTCCAGTCGAGCGCTTTGGTGAGTTGTTCGAAAAGTTGCGGCCTGGCAACGACATTTTGGTCGCCTTTCTTCGGCTCGTACGGCCTCAACAGTTGAGCACCCGTTGCCAACTCGCCTTCGGGGTTCATTACTACCCTTTTGACAACAGGCGGAGAAACTTCCTGGAGTATCTGATCCATCCAGGGAAGCAAACCGAGCGCGTCCGCCTCGTCGACAAACTCATCGCCAAAGGACGTCGAAATCAAGAACTCGGCGCGAAAGGCGACCTGTACAGGCCACATCCCGGGCCACGGCCGAAACATCGCGAAGACAATACCGCGATCATCGCGCAGTAGATGTTCGCCTACCGCGTCGACCATGGGAAGGCCAGCCCGCAGAATGGGCAGACGACGCTGCACGCTTGCCGGTCGCGCGACGGCCAAGGGTGCGCCGGATGCGCCCATGATCTTTGTTTCGAGCGCGAACGGGACCTGCGGGCGAGGATGTTTGCCGATCCGGAGGATGTCTTTTTCTTCGAAACTGAGGCTCGCGCCCACGCCCTCGAGCCACGTCGTAAGCCTGCGCGTCAACGCCGGATTCTGATCGCTCTTGATCAGGCGGTCGTCGACAGTCTCTCCCTCGTCGTCAACCGCGTCTGACACCTCCAACTGGTCGAGGGCATCGTGAGCGACGATCCGGGTCTTCTCCGCCCGCAGCGTTGCCTTCTGTTCTTGTACTGCATCCCCCAATGCATCCGGCCCTTCGCGCAATGCCCCGGCCTGCACCGTGCGCTCCGTATCGGCGAGCACGTACTGCAGCGAAGACAGCGATCTCGTGAACGCGTCGCATCCGTCGGCGGCGAACTCTAACCAGCCATTCGCATACGGTTCGTCGCCGAACGCGACCACGGTGGACTCGATAGGTCCCATAGGCGTGGGGGCATGCCGATCGCAGCGTCCGATTCGTTGTTCGATCCGAAAGGACTCCCACGGCAGATCCAGATGAATCAGAGCGTCGGCAATCTGTAGGTTGGCGCCCTCTTCAGCGCTCGCGTCCACCACCAAAATTGAGCAGGATCCGCCGTTCGTCCAGCGCGCGATGGCGTCACGGTTGTCCTGTTCACCATTCGCGCTGAGATGCGTAGCGATTCGCGTCTTTCCCCAACGACGGGTCATCTCAGCCGCCAAGGCAATCGCGGATTCGGTGAACGACGTGGCGATCACCACGCGCGACTGAGTCTTGGATCCGGTGATCGGTGTCAGAGCATCGACGACGGACTTGGTTTGGTCCTCAAGGTCAGCGCAGATTGCGTCAAGCAACGAGTCGAAGCTCGTCAATACTTCGCGACCAACCAGATCTCCTAGCCGACTTACTAAGCCCGACTGCTTGCCCCGCTCTGTTGAGCGCAGTGGCAGCAGTGCTTGCGGCAGCGACCCGCATCGCTGTGCTACCTCGCGGAAGAGATCGACGCAGTCCTGCAGGTCTAACTGTCCACCCTCGACCGCCGCCATGAGGTCGAGGCGAATTTGATCGAGCAACTCCGTCCGATGGACGTCGGTGGGGTCCTTGGCGAACACGACGAATGGCTTCGCGCGCTTTCGGCCGCGCACGCCGAAACTGGCCATCACTTCGGGAGTACGGCGGGTACGGAGTACCCGCCGGTGCAGGCGGTAGGCCTCCGAAAGGTGTTCTCGCACTCGGGCAACCGCGGTCGACCGATGGTCGTCGTCTGCCGAGGTGGCCGAGGCGAGGAGGTCGGCCAGCAGGGTGTCCTCGGGATAGTCGGTCTCCAACTGTTCGGCATACAGCGTCAGATCGAATTCGTCGATGTCTGAAGTCAAGCCCTGACCGATCAAGGCGAGTTTGTCGCGGTCTTCCACTCGACGGGTAAAGGCCTCGACCTGGTCTGGGTGATAGTGGGCCGGGTCCAGTAGGTGGAGCAAATCGAGGAAACCCGCCTCGTTGGACCTCACCGGTGTCGCCGAAAGCAACAAGAGTTCCTCTGCGGCGTGGGCAATGCCCGCTATTCGGTTCCTCAAGTCGAGGGGGAGCGATCCGTTGCGCGTCACTCGATGCGCTTCGTCGATGACGAGCATGTCGACTGGATCCGCCGGCCATCGCGAATCGTCAGCGAGTGACCGTATCCGCACCGATGCATCAGAGAAACGGCCGGTGCGGAATCGGTCCAGCAGTTCGACCGCCCATTGGTGGCGCAAGTGTTCGGGAACCAGGACGAGCACGCGTCCATTCCGATTCTTGGCTAGGAAGCGCCATATAAGCGCCGCCGCCTCGATGGTCTTTCCGAGCCCTACCTCGTCGGCCAGTAGGTACCGCTTGATGGGATCGCCCGCCACTCGCCGTACCACCGCCAACTGGTGGCGATGGAGTTCGACCGAAGCTAGAAGTAGGCCCTCGACGCCCATCGCGGCCGCTCGCTGCTTCGTCCACTCTCGAACGAATCCGAGACGGGACTCGTACACGATGGGACTATCGCCCCCGAGGCACTCCAGCACGGGGAACGGGTCGTCCGCCGCAACGCTCCACCGGACCTCGAACGCATCTACTCCCAACACAGCGCCTTCGAGGTTGGGAAAGGCGACGGTATAGCGCTTCTGCTCGTCCGGCCGTCCATCTATACGACCGATGCGCCACCGTCGACCGTCGTTCAGGTAGACCCGAGTGTGCGGCGCAAGCACAGCATTCGCAACTGCGCCTTTGTCGTGCACTCGTTCGGTGTATGGCGATGTGTTCGGCCCGGTGAAGTATCTAACCCTCACGGCGTCGTCCTGGACCGCTAGCAACCTCCCGACTCCGAAGGTCGCCGTGCTTACCAGATCTCCAACGCGAACCCCGCTCACCTCCCGAACCACTCACGGTCACATTGCCGGGTTGCAAGCGCGGAAGAATTCGCATCGCGCTTGAGGTAGCGCACCCGTCGATACCGTTGTTGAGATACTAGAACTGCTCCAGACATAGTTCGCTCAGCTTACGAACTTGCTCTGACAAGCGCAGCGAAACGCGCCGAGGGCCGCTGACGGTCTAGGCCGATCCCGTCCATTCGAGTCTTGCGACGGCATCGTGGCTGTGGATGCTCTCGATGTTCCGAGCCTCAATTCGATGCGGCACCCCGAGGCCGCGGCAGTTCAGGGTGAGGTCGCGAATAAGGTCCTCGACGAACTTTGGGTTGTCGTAGGCGGCCATGGTGATTGCGCGTTCGTCGGGCCTCTTGACAACCGGATACACCGGGCACGACGCCGAATCTCGTATCAGCTGAATAAGATCAGACGCGGGCAATGGATATGCGGCGTCGTCGTGGCCGTCGACCGCCAGCGAGACCCTACTGCGCTGGTTGTGCGCGCCGTAGTCGCTGATCGCTTTGCTGCAAGGACAAAGGGTTGTCACTTCAGTAGTCACAGTGGTTTCGAGCAGGAACGAATCGCTCGCGAGCCGTCCACGCAGACTGAGGTCATGGACCTGATATCCGCTGTTCGCCGTTGCAGGCGAGTCGACCCTGGTTGCTACCGGCAAAGTGAGCGCCACGCGGAGATCTGTGGTGTCCAGCAGATTCGCGATGGCTTTGAACGCCGTGTGAAGTTCGCGTGGGTTCACACGGTCCAAGTGCGCATCGACTGCCAGCACCATCCGACTCATATGGGTCCCGCGGCGATCTGCGGGTAGCGCGACCGTCATCTCGAGTTCCGCGATGCCAGACTGGACAAGGTCGCCGTCGTCGAAAATGAGTGGATACCGCAGATTCGACACCCCCACTTCGTCGATGTCTACGCCACGCGCATCCCGTGCTGACTGTATGTCGGCTAGCCCGCCCATAATCAGTCTTTGCTTGGTCCGCGGTAGACGCATCCGGACGTACAAGTCTCGCGCACCTGAACAGCGGACATCATCGGCAGCGACGACGCCAGTTCGTTCCAGATCCAAGCGGCGAGGTGTTCGCTGGTCGGATTCTCGAGTCCATCGATCTCGTTGAGGTAGTAGTGATCCAGTCGACCAATGACGGGCTTGCATGCATCCTTGACGTTGCCGAAGTCCATCACCCAACCAGACCGGTCCTCGATCGGGCCCTTCACGTGCACCTGAATTTGGTACGAGTGTCCATGCAGGCGGGAGCACTTGTGATCACTCGGCACGTTCGGAAGGCGGTGTGCGGCTTCAAATTTGAACTCGCAGAAAATTTCCATCACGTCGGTCATGGGATTCCTAAGAACTTGTGGGTTTGCAGATTCAGGCGCCACTTCGGCCGCATCAAGCAGTACTCCACCGCCGCGGCGGTGTTTTCACGGACAGCAGGGCCGTCCATCGGCGAAAGTCGAAACGACTTGAAATCGAGCTTCTCGAACTGAGACGGGTCACCGCCGTCCTGGGGATATACCAACTTCAATTCGTCACCTGCCGTGAGGACGAGAGGCGCCCCGATCTTTGGACTTACGCAGATCCAGTCGATCCCCTCCGGCGCAGGGCGAGTGCCATTCGTTTCGATCGCGACGTAGAACCCCTCGTCGTGCAGTGCACTTACGAGCTCTGAGTCGAGCTGCAGGAGTGGCTCACCGCCCGTACAGACCACCATGCGATCGTCTCGACTAGCTTCCGGCCACGTCCGACCAACGGCCTGAGCGAGTTCGACTGCGCTTCGAAAGTGCCCTCCCCCAACGCCATCAGTGCCGACGAAGTCGGTATCGCAGAACTGGCAAACCGCTCGAGGGCGGTCACGTTCACGGCCCGTCCATAAGTTGCAACTCGCGAACCGGCAAAACACCGCCGGCCGGCCGGTGTGGTGCCCCTCACCCTGCAGGGTGTAGAAGATCTCCTTGACCGTGTAGGTCATTACGCAGCCTGGTAAGAAAGCGGATCAGGAAGGCCGGCTTCCTCGAATCCTTTCAGGCGAAGCAGGCATGAGTCACATCGTCCGCATGGATGTCCCGCTAAGTTTGGGTCATAGCAAGACGAGGTCAGACCGTAGTCAACGCCCAATTGAATTCCAGCGCGGACGATGTCGGCCTTCGTCATGTCGATGAGAGGGGTATGGATCGTCAAACCGGCGCCGCCAACACCAGCCTTAGTCGCCAGGTCCGCCATAGCTTGGAACGCGGCAATGTACTCAGGGCGGCAGTCCGGGTAACCCGAGTAATCGAGGGCGTTGACTCCCAAGAAGATGTCCTTCGCTCCCACCGTTTCCGCGTACGCAAGCGCGAACGACAAGAAGATCGTATTCCGAGCCGGTACGTAGGTCGACGGAATGTCGTCATCGGTGAGGTCGCTGACTGCGTCGTGCTTCGGGACCTCGATGTCTGCCGTGAGTGCCGAACCACCGAAGACGCGGAGGTCGATATCGGCCACCACGTGCCGTGCTACGCATTGCGCCTCAGCAACCCGTTGCGCTGAGACGAGCTCCACGGCGTGCCGCTGTCCGTAGCGGAAGGACAACGCGTAAGGGGTGAATCCGCGACTCTTGGCGATAGCCAAGACTGTCGTTGAGTCGAGCCCCCCACTAAGAAGAACTACTGCGGGTGTTTCCATGACATCCTCCCGACCCTGTGGGTGTGTGCGGCTATAGTAACCGAAACTACAGTCGCGAGCCGACACATCTAGTGTGTAGTTTCGAAACCCGACAGGGGAGGTGGAACATGCACAAACTGACGATCGTAGTGAACTGCACGGACAGAAAATCGGCTGCTCCTGCACCTCGCCTTCGAGTCGGCTCTCTACCCCCAGGCGACAATGCGGCGCGGTTCGAGACATGGCACCAGCGTGTCGCCACCGCCGAACCGCAAGTCGCCTTAATCGACCTCTACCAAGGCGAGGCCTGGCAACAGGTGCGTGGACTTGCTGCCGACGCACGACGCGCCGGTTACACCGTGCAACTACTTGTGGCGTCGGCGGGCCTCGGCCTACGCGACGTATCCACACGCGCCCCGGCCTATGCCGCGACATTCTCTGCCGGACACGCCGATTCAGTGGCTTCGGGAACGCCTAACCTTCGGGACTGGTGGCAGCGTCTCGGTTCACTCGACTTCACCAAATCCCTATCGCAGGATTCGAACGATCGCGTCCTGGTCGTCCTCTCAGAGACATACGCCCGCTGTATGGACGACGACCTCGTCTGCCTCGCACAACGCGGAGGCGACCTACTCTTGGTGGGTGGGGCTCGATCCATCGAGGGATTGCCTCGACTACCGTCCGACCGATCGCTGCGAGCCAATCTGGGCGGGACGGCGTCCAGTGTCACCATCCGGATGGCCCGCCGATGGCTGCAATGCCATAGCGGATCCGCCCTCCACGACGCGAAGGCGTTAGCCAAGTGGACAACGTGGGCTTCATCGGTCGCACTGGTTGAGAGGTACGACAGAGCACCCATGACGGACGCCGACATCAGCGCGCTAATTAAGCGGATCGTAGTCGACGACCCCGCCATCTCTGCGAGTCGCGCACTGCGCCTGCTCCGAGACGGCGGTATTGCCTGCGAGCAGAAGCGATTTGGCGATTTGTTCCGACGACAGGCGGCACGTGGATGAGCGATCAATCTGACCGGGTATTGGAACGGCGCGCATTGCGCATCGAGCAAAACTCCGAGATGCCCTTGTATCTGTTCGCATTGGCCGCCGAAGAAGTCGACCTTGTTGCGGACGTCGCACGCATCTCCCGCGACGCGGCCGGCAAGCTTCTGGGATATCAACGGCCAGAACGACGTAGCCATGTGAAGCAAATACTCGACTACCTCAACTCCGGGGAAGTCCTCTTTCCCAACGGCCTCATCCTCGCCTTGCCTGACACGGTGCGATTCCGGTCCAGCAGAGGGCCGACTACCACTGATGGTCTGGCAACTTCGGGCACGCTCGAGATTCCGATACCCAGCGACCCCGACGAACCGCGCCCGGCGTGGATCGTCGATGGACAACAACGAAGTCTCGCGCTGGCCCGCACTTCTAACACCCGCCTGGCAGTTCCGGTGGCCGGATTCGTGGCCCCGAGCCTAGAACTGCAGCGAGATCAATTTCTTCGGGTCAATACTGTTGCTCCCTTGCCGTCGAATCTTGTCACTGAGCTTCTCCCCGAGGTGATTTCGGCCCCGTCGCCGCGCTTGTCACAACGCCGCATGCCGTCTGCCTTGGTCGACATGCTGAACCGCGAACCTGATTCACCGTTCTTCGGATTGGTCAAGCGTGCATCAACCGACGTAGATGATCGACGCCAAAGTGTCGTGACGGATACGAGTCTTGT
The DNA here is from genome assembly GCF_001426545.1 of Mycobacterium sp. Root135. Taxonomy (GTDB): domain Bacteria; phylum Actinomycetota; class Actinomycetes; order Mycobacteriales; family Mycobacteriaceae; genus Mycobacterium. The sequence goes on from NZ_LMEZ01000004.1 coordinate 237,626, forward strand.
CGAGGCACTCAAGGAGTCCCTTGAATCGCCCTCCGGCGTGTTGTTCCCCTACCGCAACATGGCGACGGGTTCGACCGACACTGACGGCATACGGCGCGTACTTCTGACCTACTGGAATGCCGTCCGCGACCTCTTCCCCGAGGCCTGGGGCAAGCCACCTACTAAGTCCAAGCTGATGGGCGGGGTCGGAATACGAGCCATGAGTCGGCTCATGGATCGAGTGATGGTCCACATAGACGTCACTTCGCTGACAGCCGAAGCCGACACTAAGAGGGAGCTCTCGCGCATCGTTTCGAAGTGCCATTGGACTAGTGGCACATGGGAGGAACTTGGACTGCCATGGGACGAACTGCAGAACGTTTCTAAGCACATCTCCGCGCTATCAAACTATCTTGCACGGGCCTATGTGACTGCGCGTAAGGAACAGTCGTGAAGTTCTACTTCCCTGACAGCCAAGATCAGGTTAGTCCGACGTACGACTTCGTTCACGATGAGCACTCCCCATTGAGGGTGAGACAACGGGACGACAAATACGCCCACGAAGTCCTGACAGTGCCGGCCTACAACGGCATCCTGGTGTCAAAGGCGATCGTCGATGGTTCCATCAAGGGCGTGGGCAAGTACTCAATGCCCCAGCGACAACGTTTGTACCGACTCGGTGTCCGCGGGTTCTTTCGCCTTCCGTCGGATGTCCAAACCCTTGGCGACTGCGGGGCATTCAACTACGTCAACGAACCCGAACCGCCATACAACGTCAACGAAGTTCTCGACTTCTACGAGCAGTGCGGGTTCGATGCCGGCGTTAGCATCGACCACATCATCCTTGGGTTCCGTCGGGATCTCAGCGATGCTCCCGACGAGTGGAAGGAGAGGCGCCGAATATCCCTCTCCCTCGCCGAGAAGTGCAAGGCGGCTGCTGACGAACGCGGGACAACGCTCAGACTCTATGGGGCCGCACAGGGTTGGGACCCCGCGAGTTACGCCGACAGCGTCCGTCAACTTCAAGACATGGGGTACGACCACATCGCACTTGGCGGGATGGTGCCGCTCAAGACCACCGACATCCTCGCCTGTCTACTAACCATCGACCGTATTCGGCTTCCGAGCACGCGCCTGCACCTTCTCGGTATCACTCGCATCGACGCAATGGCCGAGTTCGAGACACTCGGCGTGAGAAGCTTCGACAGCACGTCGTCTTTCCGCCAGTCGTTCATGGACGATCGGGACAACTACCACAGTTTGGAGAGAACATACGCCGCCATCAAAGTGCCCCAGGTCGACGGCAACGTGTCATTAAAGCGAGCCATTTTGTCCGGCCGAGTGTCACAGCGCGCAGCCATCGACGGCGAACGGATGAGTCTGCAGGCGTTGCGTGCATTCGATCGTGGCGATGCATCCCTCGACGAGACACTAGACGCTGTCATCGCGTACGAGAGCATCGTCGGTACCAAGAAGTCCTACCGAGAGCAGTACGCCGAGACGCTTCGGGCCTCCCCGTGGAAGCGGTGCGGATGCGGACTCTGTGAGAAGCACGGAATCGAGATGATTATCTTCCGTGCCAGTGAGCGCAACAAGCGGCGAGGCTTCCACAACCTGTCGGTCCTTGCAGAGAAGATGAAACGACTCCGCCCGTCGAAGACGGCCTTGCTTGAAAGGACATCGAGTGGCTGACCGCTACGAGATCAAAGTTCCCGCGCTGGAGGTTCGTCAAGGAGAGCGACGAATCTACTGCTTTGCGGTCGACGGCAAGCACCTCCTTGACTTCACCGCCGTCTCCCGAGTCAAGCGAAGCGACAACGGTGACCTCCACGGCTACCAACGCCCAGAAGTGATGAACCACATCCGGGCCATCCGGCGCTACATCGAGTCGCCAGATGCCATGTTGCCGAACGCCGTCGTCCTGGCGTTCGACGAGAGAGTCCGCTTCCTTCCCGCACGTAAGTGCAGCCCTGTCGAGTACTCCGTGATGGGCGAATTAGTAATTCCCGTGGACGAAGCGTTGGACGACGCGGACAAGCCGGCGTTGCTAGTCGACGGCCAGCAGCGGATCGCTGCCATCCGAGACGCGGATGTCGCCGAATTTCCTGTAGCAGCAGTCGCGTTCATTGCGGCCGGCACGGACGAACAGCGATCCCAGTTCATCCTGGTCAACAACACCAAGCCGTTGCCTAAGGGCCTCATCCACGAGCTTCTACCGGACGCGACTGGCCATCTACCACCCAAGTATGCGAGACGCCAGTTACCCGCTCAAGTCATGGTTCGACTTAATCACGACTCTGACAGCCCGTTTCGTGGCGCAATTGCGACGCCGACATCGCCGGACGGCTACATCAAGGACAACAGCGTCCTCCGAATGATCGAGAACAGCCTCTACGACGGGGCCCTCTACCAGTACCGCGATCCCGAAGACGGCACCGGCGACATCGAGCAGATGGTTCTGCATCTCAAGATATTCTGGAATCTCGTTGAGGCCACCTGGCCCATCGAGTGGAAGATGATCCCGCGGAAGTCGCGATTGACCCATGGGGTCGGGATCCAATCAATGGGCTATGTAATGGATGCGCTCACTGAGGGTCGTGTGGCGGACGCGTTGCCGGAAGCACGACTCGACAACCACCTATTCGTCCTAGCCGACGTAACCGCGTGGTGTGCCGGTACTTGGGACCTGGGCCGAGATGATCAGCGCCGTTGGAACGGCCTGCAAAACACGCCCAACGACATTAAACTGCTCACGAATCTGCTGCTGACAACGCTTCAGCAATAAGTCTTTCCGGACAACCTCCGGCGACTAATCGAGCGATCTGAAATTACCCGACTCGCTTACACAGCCGTAACAAATAACATCTGCCGTCCAGGGCGTGAACCACTCGGAGGCGGGGCGTACTGTAAGTTCGGTTTCAACAGCACCACGCTCACATCGCTTACATCGCGACTCATTTACCACCATACAGGCATAGAAGATAGTTCTGTTCGGTCGGTAGCCACAGGAGAAGTAAAGGCTATATGCTCCGGCTAACAAGACAGAGAGCGCTTCCCAACCGTTGTGGAAAATTAGCTTCCCCTGATTACATAATTCACACAAAACTTGCAAATTAACCGAATCCGTTGACCCCCATCCCGCCCGGGGGACGACGTGGTCGATATGCATACCTGTAAACCATGACGTCTTAATAGGATCGGCCGCGCGTTCCATGCGCATACGCTGACTGAGGGCGAGCCCACATTCATCCACAATTTTTCGCCTAGACTCGCTCATGTCGGTAGACGTGAAGTGATAACCGCATGCCGTGCACCTCAGGTGGTTCCGACCCTCCTCCGCGAACCTCGCAAACACAGACCTCAGTACCGCGTCACTTACTGGCGCATACCGCGACCCCAAAGCCTGCCCGCGCACCAAGATGCGTTTCACCTGCGGCGCCAGGCGCAGTCTCGTTTCGGCATCGACTCCCATTTCGAGCAGTCTGGCGTCGATTCTGCGCAAACTTTCACCCGCGTAAATCGCCGGAAAATCGCGGATTGGCATGAAGCTCGCGTCAGTGGCCAGCTGACCAATGATCGCGCGGTCAATCAATGAGGAAATGCTGTCGTATATACCTGAGTAAGAGCGATCATCTACGACCTTGTTGAGCGCCGTCATTTGAGAACTAAGGCGATCCATGTCCACAGAGCGCCCTCTACTTATCAGGAGTGGTGAATATTTTGTTATTTTGGGCGCGATACTTTTTCAGCGGATCCTTGCTGTGCTTAAAGGCTTCTTCTAGTTCTTCATAAAGCGCCTGCTGGCCCGAGGAATCATCGAGGCTCGAAACCCATGGGTACTCGAACACCCGAACGGGAACCCCATCTTGCAGAAACCATGAGCGAACCATCTCAGCAAATTCTTCGGGCGTCCGTGGAATAGCGACCTTCTCGATGCTTTCGAGCAGTTTCTCGTCCGCGACTTCCTCACCCAACACATCGACCAGAGTCGCACGTGAAACTAGGACTCCCTCAACACGTGTGGCGGCCTGCGCCATGAATAGCTTTTGAAATAGTTTCAGCGTCACCGCCTTTGTCAGATTTGACTGTTTCTCACTCCACAGGTCGAGTGACGCTTCCGCGTTGTACCACTCTTTCACCGCAGACCAGAAAGCGAACCAGTAGGGTCGCCAAAGTCCATCGGAATATGAATCCCACTCCTGCCTGTCAGGAAAAGTTGGGCTGACAAACTTTTCGTAGAAGCTGTCGTCGGACCGCCACCCCTTGCTACCACTACCCCCATCTATTAACTGGCGGATCGTCGCATCCGGAATAAAACCTTTAGCAATGCCTGGGGGATCGCCGTCGAGGTTGATCTTCACCATTCCATAGAACGGCGAGCCAACGTCCCTTGATGCGACAACCGCCGCGATACGTGGGTCTACTGACGCGCCGGCGGCCACCAGCTGTCGACGAATCAATGTCTGTTCAGAGGGAGTCAGTGAACTGCCGAAGATGTCGGTAAGAAGAGACGAATCCACCTTTTTCGCCTTTTCGTTAATTACAACGAACTGGTAGATTTGTTCCATCCAAGGGCTGCTAGGAATCGCCACCACAGGCAAGAGGATTTCCGCATCCGCATTCGCCGCTCCAAATAATCGATGCTGGCCATCGACGATCAACGCGGGGCGGCATAACGCCTCGAGCGATTCGACCAGCTGTCGAACACTCGACTCCTCAATTTCATTCTTGTCGATGAAGTCCTGGGGATCGAGAAACGCCCACTGAATCTGACATAGCGACTCGAGCACATAGTTATGGGCGAATGCGAGATCTGGCCAAGGCGGGCCTGATGATAGCACCGAAAGCTCATCGACAGTCAGCCTAGGCCGCATTCGATTCATAACAATACCAGCGCATGCCGCTAACTTGTCGGTCAGTGAGTCCTCGTCGCGAAACGGTCTGTCATAACTCAAAATAAGTTTGCCGTTGTCGATAATAGGATCGTCGAAAAGTGCCGCTGTAATCGCGTTCGGCCCAACGAGGTACTTACGCGGCTCGTCACTCCGGCGTTTCGAAGCCTGATTCCAGAATCCGATCACCTCTTGTTGGCGAGACTCAGTGATCCAGCGCTGATAAAGCATACGCACACGCCATCCTTTTCGAGGGACGCCAGCCCATGACCACAGATCTGACGCACTTGCCGCGAACATCAGCAGCCTGTCATCGGGTTCCGAGGAACCGTACTGATGAAATTCGAGAACAGGAACCTCGAGGTGCATTCTTATCTCCTTATAGCCCAGTCGAACAATACTAACGTCCAGTGCTTAACGAAACTGTCAAAGCAATTCGACATCGGCGGCACGATATACCAATCAGACCCGAACTACCAAGGGCGAGAACATCGTATCGAAGTCGCGGCGCCCAAGCGGTGACATCCGTGGGCAAGCCGGAACTCGCTTACAGAATCGCCTGTCGCTATAACGGGCCTCGGCGGTGCGACGGCCCTCACTCGGTATCAGCAACCGCACCAACTTTTCAATCATGAGCGCCCTTTCGTCAGGTCACCTTCACCAGCGCGGTCAAGCGTCGCGCGACTCCGGCACACGGATCTTCCGACGCGCTTGCGGCCCGCAACTCCACCCAATCTCCAACACGACGCGGACGGCACTGCGCCGGTTTGTTCTAACAACGAGTTCGCCTGACGCAGAGGCAGCTGATGACAGCTATGCTCTTGATGTGTGCCGTCCCCGCGCCTTTAACCTGCTCGCTCAAATGCACATCGCCCACCCTGCCCGCACCTTCCTGGATGGGTACCTACCGGACGGCGTTCGTGCTGGCAAACCTTCGCGCGGCACTCGCGAGGTATCCACCAATTGGCGGTTGTCGGCCGGTAATACCAGAACTAAAAAAAAATCATGAACAACTTCGACCCCGCGGAATTCGTCGCCGACCGCGAGATCGCCAATCTGAAAGACAAGTTCGCATCCCAACGACAGACCTACGAGGATCTTGCCTTCGAGGCCCAGAAAGAATTACGGAGTGCCCTTGAAGCACTTCCTTTAAAGTTCCATACATGCGAAAGTAGGGTTAAGGAGCAGGAAAGCTTTATCGAGAAGGCGGCAAAGAAACGATATGCCGATCCTTTCGATGAAATGCATGACATTGTAGGAGTTCGAGTCGTATGCCTTTTCCTCAGTGACCTCGAGCTCGTCGACAAAGTCGTCCGCGAGAAATTTGATGTTCGAAAGTACGAAGATAAGACCAAAGGATCTACGCCTGATCGGTTCGGATACCGCTCGGTTCATTATGATTGCCAGATTCGGTCAAACTATAGCGGACCCTACTACGATCATATCAAATCGCTGGTGTTCGAGGTACAAGTCCGCACTATTCTTCAGGACGCATGGGCTGTCGTCGAGCACTATCTTGGCTATAAAGGCCTGAACAGCATTCCGGCAGAGTCTCAGAACGATTTTGGCGCGCTCGTTGGCCTATTCCATTTGGCTGATAAAACGTTTCAACAAATTCGTGATACGGCACTCCTACAGGATGTGGTCGCCAAAGCGTCGCTCGAAGTTACCAAAGGACTGAGCCCCGTACAGGATGGGCCGACCTCGGCTTCCATCACGATCGATCGAAGTACGCTCAAAGCTTTATTGCGCGCACTCTATGTTCATAGGAGCGAAAGCAGCGATGCTGAATATTCTGAATTTGTCGAAGAGTTAGCCCGATCTGGAATAACCAAGGTAGACGAAGTGACGAAGTTGCTTCAGCGCGGTGAATCAATGAGAAGCTCAACTGGAGTCGCGGCCACAAATGAGGCTGACACCGCAAAAGTAGGTGCCGCGATCAGGAATCAGGCCAAGCTAAGCGATGTACGGTTCGCCCGACAGTGTGTAGGTCTCGCTCAACCATCCTTCCGCTTAAACCGCCTTAAACGCTCCTAGCGGGATCGAACGTAGGGTAGGCCTCCATCACCCGTTGCGCAAAGAAGTTGAATACACACTCTAAAGCGGTAAAGTTTAGCAATTTTTCGTATGTGGACGATAGCCAATTTCTCGGTGCATTCGCTGTTTGAGGCGCTCGTCGAGGCGCGAACGGCGCTCTATTGCGGTTTCTCCTAAATGGCCCGGACTGCGTCACGGGACGGACCTGAGGGGTCTGATCACCCTACGTCTTGAGACCTGTTGCGGTCCTAACTTCGCGGCGTTCGGCGGACTTCCAAGGTCGCCATCTTCTGCAACGCCGACGAGCGTTTTGACTTTTATATCGCCATCGCCGTGGCACACTTCTCCCATGGAAAGCGAGGTTGAGCTACACCTTCGCCGGTTAATCTTTGATCGACTCACCGAGATCGTTGCCGAACACGGCGTGGTTACGCGAACGGAGCTTGAAGCCCTTCAGGTTGGCAACGAAGTCCGGCGAATCATCGATCGAAATCGCGGGATCTGGAATCCACGCGGCATGCTCGCAACCCTGTCGGTCATATCGAGTCCATCCGGACGCTATGCCGACGCCGACGTAGGAGATTCCCTCTTTGCCTACGACTACCGCGCGGGCAGCACCGATGGCGATAACAAGAAGATGCGGCGAGCTTTTGAGCTCGGATTGCCAATCATCTTGCTGCGATCCATTCGGCAAGGTGTCTTCGTACCAGTCTTCCCCGTATACGTCGTGCACGATGATTTCGACAATCGTCAATTTATGCTGACTCTCGACGAGGGCCTGCGGTTTGTGTCTGATCCGCTTCACCTCAAACCAATCGAGCGTGAATACGCGATTCGCGATCAAACAGCGACTTCACCAACCAGACTTTCGCGGGCGAATTATGTTGGCGTACAGGCAAAGCTGCACTGTGTGCTCACTTAAGCACGGCCGCCTACTCGATGCTGCACACATCATCGGAGACGACAAGCCACATGGCGTTCCGGTCACCGACAACGGCCTCAGCATGTGCAAGATTCACCACGCCGCATACGATGCGAATCTCCTGGGGATTTCGCCGGACTACGTCGTGCGCATCAACGTCGACCTCATGGAGGAGGTCGACGGACCGATGCTCCGATACGGGCTTCAGGAGATGGATGGGCGGCCGATCACTCTGCCGAAGAGACGTAATGACAGGCCCTCGAAAGAGCGGCTTGCGGAACGCTTCGGCGAGTTCAAGCTAGCGCTCTGATAAACGTCGGGCCGAAGCAAAATCCTTCGGTGGACGGAATCTATTTGCGCGCGGTCGACGGGCCTGGCGTTCCGGCGGTCAGCCTGACAGCCTGGGTTGACGAGAGCGGTCTTGGTGTCGTCGCCACAGCTGTCGGCCCACCGCATAAGCACCGACATAGAGAACGGTCAACGTGCCCAGCGTTATGACCGACACGATCACGAACTGGAGGGTTTGCCTCCGAGAAAATCCGAAATTCGCTCGGCCATCGCCATAACCAAGAGTGAGCGCCACGGCGACGATGACGGCGGCCATCGCCACCGCCAGCCGTGGGCTTTCTCCGGCGACCACGTACTGCCCGACGTTGAAAGCGCATAGGGCCATCGCGGGCACCATGAGCCACCAAAATCTGCGCGCCGATGTGAGCACACCAGTGGGCTGTGCAGGACTTCTTCGCGGCTCGGCGCCCTGAGCGTCGTCACCCGTCCTCTTCTCCGATTCAGTGTCAACGGTGAAGAACGCGAACACCTTTCCACCGATCTTGAGATACGGAGTCGTGAAGAACGCGGTAAACAACATCATCGCGGCTACAAAGGCCGACAATCCCAGGCCCGACTTCCAGTCCGGTGGGTATGCGATGAAGAATGCCGATCCGACCGCAATCGCCAGACCCGACCAGAACAGCCGTCGGCCACGTAGGGGGTTCTTGGTCGATGCGAACAAGGGAAGCGTCAGTCCGACAAACGTCGTGACTACAAATGGGAAGTTAATGGTCTACTCCGTTAGCCGGCCGTCTGCCGCTTCCCTCCAACCTCCCCGCAGCCCTCTCATCCACCACCACCGTCACCCGCGGATGCAACTGCAGAACCGACGCCGGGCACTCCGGAGTGACGGGCCCTTGCAACGCCGCCGCCACCGCCGCCGCCTTGTGCTCCCCCGTCGCGATCAACACCAAATGCCGGGCCGAGCTGATCGTGCCCAACCCCTGCGTGATGACGCGGTGCGGCACCTCGTCGATGCTCGCGAAGAACCGCGCGTTGTCCTGGCGCGTCTGCGGCGTCAGCGTCGTCACCCGCGTCCGCGAGTCCAAGGCAGACCCCGGCTCGTTGAACCCGATGTGCCCGTTGGCACCGATGCCCAACAGTTGCACGTCCACCGGCCCCGACTCGACGACCAACGCATCGTATGACGCTGCGGCAGAACACAAGTCCCCGGCATTCCCGTCCGGACCGAACACACCCCCCAGGTCCACGTGGTCGGCGAACTCCGTCCGGATCACCTGCGCGTAGGACTGCGGATGCTCCGCCGGCAGCCCCACGTACTCGTCCAGCAGGAACGCCCGGACCGCCGCGAACGACAACCCATCCTCGCGGTGCCGCCGGATCAGCTCGCGGTACACCGACAGCGGCGACGACCCCGTCGCCAACCCCAAAGTCCGAGCCCCCGACCGCACAGCCCGGTCGAGTACGTCCGCGACCGTGCGCCCGCACGCCGCCTCGTCCCGCTCAACGATGACGTCCACTACCGCCCCAACACCCTTCGCTCGAACACCAAGTCCCACGCCGTGTCCATCGCCGTGGCGATCGCCCCAACCAGGACGGCGTCGTCCCCCAGTTCTCCCCCGACGATGTCGGGCACCAACGGAATCGTCTCGGCCAGTTCGCGGCGCATCGGGTCGGCCAGCAGATCGACGTTGCGGCCGATGCCGCCCGCCAACACGATCAGCCCCGGGTCCAGCACGGCGGTGATCACCGAGACCACCCGCGCCAGCTTGGACGCCTCGTCGGCCACCACGCGTACCGCGCGCTCGTCGCCGGCGCGGGCCGCCTCGAAGACCGCCTTCGCCGTGGACAGGCTGAGCCCCGCCGAGCGGGCCGCCGACACCACCGCGTCACCGGCCGCCACCACCTCCACGGGTCCGGGCCGGTGCGACGTCACTCCCGCCGGAACGCGGCCGTAGGGCAGGTCGGCGATCTCCCCCGCCGCCCCGCGCGCACCGCGGAACAGGTTGCCGCCAACCAGGATTCCCATGCCGATGCCGGTACCCACGGTCAGGCACGCCACCACGTCGACGCCCTGGGCCGCGCCGCGGGCGTGCTCGCCGACCGCACACAGATTCGCGTCGTTCTCCACCAACACCGTCGAGCCGTTGGCACCGAGCAACGCCATCAGCTCCCCGAGCAGTCCGCGCCGCTCCCAGCCGGGCAGGTTCGGCGAGCGGTGCACGGTGCCGGTCTCGGTGTCGGGGATGCCCGGCGTGCCGACGACGGTGACGACGATGTCGTCCCCCGTCAGCCCGGCTTCGGCGACGGCACGGGCGACCGATTCGCCAACGATGCGCACCAGCATGGCACCGGAGCGGCTCCGGTTGGGCTGCTCGACGCGAGACACGACGACACCGTCCAGGTTGGCGACCGCGACGTGCACCACTCGCCGTCCGACGTCGACTCCGACGATGTGACCGGCGTCCGGCGCGGTGCGGTAGACCACCGCGGCGCGGCCGGGACGGTCCAGCCGACGGCCGATCGCCTGCACCAGGCCGTGCTGTTCGAGGTCGAGAAGTGCCTGTCCAACAGTGGGTTTGGACAACCCGGTGTGGCCGGCGATCTCCGGCCGCGTCGCCTCGCCGTGCTCGCGCAGCCGGTCGAGCACCAGCCGCTGGTTGAGTGCGCGCATGCTCGCCGGGGTCCCCGCCTGCGGTGCCGTACGGCCGTCCACCGCCACCTCCCCGTCCTCGTCGACTCCAGAATTTACACACGAACTCTCGCACACTTGCGCCGAGTATGTTAAGAAACTTTACTAACAAACTACAACGAAGGAGGTGCGTGATGAGCTCACCGTCGACCGGAGCCTCGACGCCCCAGCAGCCGGCGCTGGAACGCCAAATCGGCCCGCTGCAGGCCACCGCGATCAACATGACCCAGATGTGCGGCATCGGACCCTTCGTCACCATCCCCGCGATGGTCGCCACCTTCGGCGGGCCGGAGGCCATGTTCGGCTGGATCATCGGCGCGCTCCTCGCCCTCGCCGACGGCCTCATCTGGGCCGAGCTCGGCGCCGCCATGCCCGGCGCCGGCGGCACCTACATCTACCTCCGCGAAGCCTTTCAGTACCGCACCGGCCGGCTCATGCCGTTCCTCTTCGTGTGGAGCGCGGTGCTGTTCATCCCGCTGATCATGTCCACCGGCATCATCGGCCTGGTCCAGTACCTGGGCTACCTGATCCCCGGCGTGAGCGGCGACGGCGGAAACACGCCGCTGGGCAAGCTGATTGGCGTCGGCATCACGCTGCTGATCATGGCGGCGCTGTTCCGGAAGATCGGCCAGATCGGCAAGCTCACCACCGTCCTGTTCGTCGTCATGCTCGTCGCCGTGTTCAGCACGATCATCGCCGCGTACAGCCACTTCAGCGCCGCGCAGGCCTTCGACTTCACCCCCGGCGCCTTCGGGTCCCACGGCACCTTCTGGGCGGGCCTCGGCGCCGGCCTGATCATCGCCGTCTACGACTACCTCGGCTACAACACCACCGCCTACCTCGGCGGTGAGATGCGCGACCCCGGCCGCACCATCCCGAGGTCCATCGTCTTCTCCATCCTCGGCATCATGAGCATCTACTTCCTGCTGCAGATCGGCGTGCTCGGCTCCCTGCCGCTCGAGGAGATCAAGTCGTCCACCTCCGTCGCCTCGTCGGTGCTCGAACAGGCGTGGGGTTCGACTGCGGCGCAGATCATTACCGCGCTGATCGTGATCGCCGCCATCGGCTCGGTGTTCGCCGGCCTACTCGGCGGGTCCCGCGTGCCGTTCGAAGCGGCGCGCGACAAGGTCTTCCTGTCGGTGTTCGCCAAGCTGCACCCGAAGCTGAACCTGCCCACCGCGGGCGTGATCGCCATGGGCGTCATCACCATCATCGGGTCGCTGTTCACCTTGACCACGATCATCAACGCCGCGGTCGCCACGCTGGTGATCATCCAGTCGCTGGCGCAGGTGGCCGCGATTGTGGTGTTGCGCCGCCGCCAGCCCAATCTTCAACGGCACTACCGGCAGTGGCTGTATCCGGTGCCGACGATCGTCGCGTTGGTCGGCTGGGTGTACGTCTACTACTCGGCGACCTGGCTCTCGATCGCGCTGTCGCTGGGCTGGATCGTCATCGGCTGCGTCGCCTTCCTGATCTACGCCAAGGCCGAAACCACCTGGCCCTTCGGCCCCAAGGAGATTCGGGAAACCTTCGTCGACGAAGCCGTCCAGACCTAGGACTCGGCGTCCTCCCGCTCGTCCTTCAACCGGTCCTTGCTGCGGATCAGACGGAGCAGCGTCACCAGCGCCAACCCGCCGAGCACGTTGAGCGGTGCGACGTAGCCGAACCAGGCCAGCCAGTCCAGGTACCCGAACGGCGCCTCACCGGAGATGAGGGCGCCAAAGGTCAACAGCGAGTCCAGGATCGAGTGGAACATCTGGAGGCCGGCCAGGAGGAAGGCGCCGGCGACGGCGGCGGCGATCTTGGCCGGCATCGAGTCGGTGCCGTGCTGCATGCGGGTCATCAGGGTGATGGCCATGCCGCCGAGCACCGCCAGCGCAATGGACTCCGGGCCGATCGGTGCGTCGATGTAGTGGCTCGCCGACTCGACGGTCTGCGCCCGCAGCTTCGGGAAGCCGGTCATGATCAGCCACATCACCAGCCAGCCGCCGACCAGGTTGGACACCAGCGTGCCGCTCCACAGCTTCAGCAGCTGAGCCACGCTGGCCCGCTTGGCGACCACCGTCGTCACCGGCACCAGGAAGCCCTCGGTGAACAGCTCGCTGCGGCCCAGCAGTAGTGCCAGGAACCCGATGGAGAAGGCCAGGCCCGCCAGCAACGGGTTGTGGGTCTGGTTCATCACCGCCAGATAGGCCAGCACGCCGAGGGCCACCTCGGTGCCGCCGAAGAAGCCGGTCGTGAGCACTTCACGCCACGGACGGTGCAGCCGCTGGGTGCCCTCGCTAATCATCCGCTGGAAGGCGTCCTCCAGTTCGTCCTCGATGGGGCTGTCGGAATCACCGAGGTCGCGCCGGTCGGTCTCGGTCACGGGCGTGGCGCGTTTTCACTGGTCATCAGCTCGTCATACCCCCATTGGCGCCTGTTCACCGCCGACCCCGGGGTTTGGCTGGCAAACCCCGGGGTACGTCGGGCCAATGACACTTCGAAACCTTCCACGCCTGCTGAGCGCCGCCGTCGTCTCCGCAGGAGCGATTCTCGCGACCACCACCGCACCCACCGCAACGGCCGAACCCTGCGCCGACGTCGAGCTCGTCTTCGCGCGCGGCACCGGTGAGGCACCCGGCGTGGGCGGCGTCGGCCAGTCCTACGTCGACGCGCTGCGCGCCCAGCTGGGCCCGCGGACCCTCGACGTCTACCCGGTGAACTACGCCGCCAGCGACGACTTCAACAACCGAGAGGCGTTCGCCAGCACCGTGATCGACGGTGTCAGGGACGCCGGCAACCACGTGCAGGCCACCGCGGCCAACTGCCCCGCCACCAAGATCGTCCTCGGCGGATATTCGCAGGGCGCGATCGTCGCCGGCTTCGTCACCGCCAACGAGGTCCCGGCCGGGGTGCCCGCCGCGGTGGCACCGCAGCCCCTGCCTTCCAGCGTCGCCGACCACGTCGCCGCGGTGACGCTGTTCGGCAATCCGTCGCCCCAGTTCCTGCAGCAGTACGACGCGCCCCAGATGACGATCGGGCCCAACTACGCGGGCAAGACCCTTCAGCTCTGCGCGCAGGGCGACACCATCTGCGACGGCACGCCCGGCGGGCAGCCCTCGTTCGCACACATCACCTACGGGTTCAACGGCATGACCAACGAGGCGGCGACGTACGCGGTGGACCGCATCGCACCGGTTCCCGCTCCGGCCGCCTAACGCTGCGGGGGCCGCGGTCCACGCGGCGGCGGCCCCGGCGGGCGGAACCGCGTGGTCGGCGCCTCTCCCGACGGGGGCGGCGGCTGCTGCGGCGGTCGCGGACGCGGCGGCTGCGAACGTGGCGGCTGCTGGCCGCGCGGCGGCTGCGCACGAGCAGGCTTCGGCGCCGGGGGTCGACGCGGCGGCTGCGGCGCCCGGCGCGGTGGCCGCAACCGCATCGCCTGCGTCGCGTCCTCCGTGTAATCCCGTTGCACCAGCACGTTTTGCGATATCCGGTCCAAGGCCTCCCGGACCTGCGTGCGGTCGGGCTGGATGTGCAGCCCGGCGGACTGGGTGAGCCCGTTAGTCAACCACTCCAAGGTCTGCGCGCGCACCAACTCCACCTCGCGAGCCCCGACCGGCGTCAGCCAGAACTGGTCCTGGGTGCGTTCGGCGTAGCCGGTCAGCGCCAACCTGTCGAAGGCCGGTTCGAGGATTTCTCGAGGGACGCGCACGTGTTCGGCGATGTCGCTGAGCTTGGCCTGCCCCGCGGCCTGGCCGAACCGGTACACCTGCAGCAGCGCCCACAGCCTGCTGATGTCGAGCTTGCTGCCGCCCGGCCGCTCCGCGATGGCCCGCAACTGCGCGCCCGAGCCGTGGCGGATCAACCGGCCGACCGCGTTCTCCAGCAGCTGGTCCGGCGAGTCGGTCGTCGGCATCGCGAAGCCCTCGCCCATGTCGGCGGCGATGCTGACGTCGTTGCTGCGCAGCGGAACCTGCTTGAGCATCAACGCCAACACGAACCCCACGACGGCCACCGGGGCGGCGTAGAGGAACACCTGGTCGAGCGCCTCGGCGTAGGCCGACGCGATCGGGGCGGCCATCTCCGGGGACAACGCGTGCAACGCGTCCGGTGACTGCGTCGCCGCGGCCGGTGCACCGCTCTTGGCCACGGCGTCGGCGAGCGGATCCTTCAGGAAGTTGTTGAACAACGACCCGAACACCGCTGCACCGAAGGAGCTGCCGATGGTCCGGAAGAACGTGACACCCGACGTCGCGACGCCCAGGTCGGCGAAGTCGACGGTGTTCTGCACGATCAGGACGAGCACCTGCATGCACATGCCGATGCCCGCGCCGAGGACCACCAGGTACAGCGACTGCACCAGGGTGGAGGTGTCCGGGCCCATCCGCGACAACAGCACGAAGCCGACCGCCATCACCGCGGTGCCGACGACCGGGAAGATCTTGTACTTTCCGGTGCGGCCGACGATCACGCCGCTGCTCATCGACATCGTCAGCAGCCCGAGCACCATCGGCAGGGTGTGCAGCCCCGACGTGGTGGCCGAGACGCCGTCGACGAATTGCATGAACGTGGGCAGGAACGTCAGCGCGCCGAGCATCGCGAACCCGACGACGAACGACAGCGCGCAGCACACCGCGAACACCGGCTCGCGGAACAGCCGCATCGGCAGGATGGGTTCCTTCGCCCGCAGCTCGACGGCGATGAAGGCGGCGATCGCCACCACCGACCCGACGAACAGGCCGATGATCATCAGCGAGCCCCAGGCGTACTCGCTGCCGCCCCAGCTGGTGGCCAGCGTGAGGCCGGTGGCGCCGAGGCCGACCAGCACGATGCCTGCGTAGTCGATGACCGGGCGCGCCTTGCGGCCCAGGTTGGGGATGGCGATGACGGCGACGATCAGCACGACGACGGCCACGGGCACGTTGATCCAGAACGCCCAGCGCCAGCTCAGGTGGTCGGTGAAGAAGCCGCCGAGCAGCGGGCCGATCACCGTCGTCACGCCGAACACGGCGCCGAGCGCGCCCTGGTACTTGCCGCGTTCACGCAGCGGGATGACCTCGCCGATCACCGCGGTGGCGGTGACCATGATGGCGCCGCCGCCGATGCCCTGCAGCGCCCGTGCCGCGACGAGCATCGGCAACGACCCGGCCAAGCCACACAGCACCGACCCGGCCATGAAGAACAGCACTGCCGCGATGAAGACGGGCTTGCGGCCGAACAGGTCGCCGAGCTTGCCGACGATCGCCGTGACCACCGTCGAGGCCAGAAGGTAGCTGGTCACCACCCACGCCTGGTGGCCCGCGCCGCCGAGGTCGGCCACGACGGTCGGCAGCGCCGTCGCCACGATCGTCTGGTCCAGCGCCGCAAGCAGCATGCCGAGCACCACGGCGGTGAAGATCAGGTTGCGCTTGGGACCGGCGACCTCGACGTCAGCGGGTGGGGGTGGACCGGTCATCGTGGCCGTCATGCAGTGGTCCTCGCTCCGGGTGTCAGTTGATGTCGGCGTTAGTTACGCGACCTAACAATGTACCCGCCGAACGCCTGCGGTAATCCCGTCAGTCTGTAGAACCGAACTCCAACGCCGGCTCCGCCGAGTCGACGTGCCCGTTGCTGATGATGGTCAGCTCGTCGGGTCGCACCTGGTACCTGGCGCCGTCGGCCGGGTTCACGGCGTCGAAGCCGCTGCCGGATGGCACCGCGTTGGAGAGCCGCACGTTGGCGCCGTCGCGCAGCCGTTGGCCGTGGTAGTAGTAGCTGCCCGACGACTCCTGGCAGATGACTGCCAGCGACGACGCCGTCCTGATCGCCGCCACCGCCGTCCCCGTGTCGCAGCGGGCGGCCTCGCCGACGAAGCCCTTCGCGTCGACGTTGGACACCCCGGACAGCTTCGCGGTGGTGGTGGTCGGCGTGGCGGTGGACGTCTCGGTCTCCGACGTCGAGCTGGGCGGCGCTGCGAGGGGGGTCCGCGGCTGCGGGTCGGCGCTGCCCCCGGTGAACACGATCGCCGCGGCCAGCCCCGCTGCCAGCCCGAGGGTCGCGACGGTCCCGGCGAGCAGCAGCTTCTGGGTGCGACCGAACCGCGAGCGGGTCACCGGTGCAGGGGTGGCGACGGCGGGGTGCGGCACGTACGCCGGCGGCCGCTCGGCCGCAAACTGCCTGGTGTGGGGTGGTGCGACGGGTGGGGGCGACGCGTGGACCGCGGCGGCCGCCGCCCTGGCCAGCTCGCCCGCCGTGGTGAACCGGTCACCGGGGCTCTTCGCCATGCCCTTGGCGACCACGGCGTCGAACGCGGGGTTGACGCCCGGCCGCACCTCGCTGGGCCGCGGCGGCGGCGCGAACATGTGCGCGCTCATGACCTGGCGGATGTCGGCCGCCTCGAACGGCGCCCGGCCCGTCAGGCACTCGAACAACAGACACGTCAGCGAGTAGACGTCCGACGGCGGTCCGCCGGGTGTGCCGCCGAGCCGCTCGCTGGCCATGTACGCGCACGACCCGATGATCATCCCGGTCCTGGTGACCGTCGCCTCGCCGCCGCCGTTGGCGATGCCGAAGTCCACCAGGTAGGCGAAGTCCTCCGGGGTCAGCAGCACGTTCTCGGGTTTGATGTCGCGGTGCACCAGGCCGTTGGCGTGGGCGGCGTCCAGCGCGGCGGCGACCTGGCTGACGATCGCCACCGTCCGCTGCGGGGGCAGGACACCCTTGACCCGCAGTTCGTCCTTGACGCTGCCGCCCTCGACCAGGCGCATGTCGATGTAGAGGACCCCGTCGATCTCGCCGAAATCGTGCACGGGGATGACGTGGGGTTCCTGCAGTCGGGCCGCGATGCGCGACTCACGCCGGAACCGGTCCCGGTAACTCGGGTCGGTGGCGACGTCGGCCCGCAGGATCTTCAGGGCTACCGTCCGCTCACGCACCGTGTCGTAGGCACGGTAGACCTCACCCATGCCGCCCATGCCGATGAGTTCTTGCAGCTCGTAGGGTCCGAATCGCGTGCTCGGACGCGGTCCAGCACCCGGGGACGCCATAACCGATCCTTCCCTCACTTCGTTTCGGGGCTCACTCCTGGGTGACCTGGCGCGATACCGAAGCCGAAGCAGCACAAGCCAATTGATTCGTGCCCAGGGTACAGGGCCGCACGGCCGCGTGCGTTCTCGCCAGGATCGCCCGGATCGTCGCCGGGGGTATGCCCACCCGGTCTGGAACTCGTTATCACCGGCGATATCACTCATGCAGTGATATCGCCGGTGATAGAGACTTCGCGAGCGGGTCCACGCCCAGAACGGCGACCGTTAGCGGTGGCTGCGGGAGCAGTGGTCCACCGTTGGTCCAGCCCCGCCCCGCTCCGCGCGACGACCTAGTCGTCGTCGGCGTCGGGGATGCCTCCCGGCGGCGGCGTGGCGTACGCCGGATTGGCGGGCGGCACCTCCCCCGGCGTGCCGTCGTCGGAGTTGGTGTCGTCCTGATCGGGCTGCGTCATCGTCGCTCCTTCGTGTGCGGCTAATACACCGACGAGTTACCCACAGTCCGACACCCAAAACGGGCGACGAGCCACCAAACGAAGTGTGCCGACGTTAATCCGTTGGCGTGCAGTCTCTTTGAAGTTTCGACCCGGCAGCAGACCTCAGTACCGGCTAAGCTGGCCTCCACGGTTGAGCCCGCAGCCGACATCCTAGGTCCGCCCGACCGAAAGATCGGCTCCCGTTAGTGCTCACCAACCGCAACGCCTCGTCGCTCGCAGCCCTCGGTTCCGTGACGGAATGCCACGGCGTCCAGCTGCGCGCACAGCTGCGCAGCGTCGCCGTCGTCGTTCAGGTGACGGGCCACCTTGGCGCCGCCAACCGCACCCTGATAACCAACCACGTGAGACGGTTCACCCTGGTCGGTGGCGCGCTGGTGCTGGATCTGCTGGAGGCCGGCGGCGTCGACGACGAGTTCGTGCGTGGCCTGAGTCCCGTCGCCGACCTAACGCTGGTCCTCGACCCGGCGCGGCGGGCATCCCTCACGTCCGACGACATCAGGGTCACCGGTTCGGTGGGCGAGGCGATGCGCATCATCGCCGGGCGGCTCACCGCACGTCGCGCGCTCGTCGGGCTGCCGGTGTAGCCGACGCCAACACCAACAGTCGGTTGCCATTCGACGACGCCCAGGTCACCGGGGCGCACCAGCCGTACGATGAGGCGGTCACGACAAGGGAATGGACGTCTCCATGAGCGCAGTGACCACGGCTTGGAACTCGGCCGAAGCAAAACCGTTGAGCGACTACACGTTGGCTCAACTCGACGGCTGGTGGCGGGCGGCGAATTACCTGTCCGTCGGCCAGATCTACCTGCTGGACAATCCGCTGCTGCGGACCCCGCTGGCCCGCGACGACGTGAAGCCGCGCCTGCTGGGCCACTGGGGCACCACGCCGGGGCTGAACTTCCTCTACGCGCACCTCAACCGGGCCATCAAGGAACGCTCGCAGTCGACGATCTACGTCACCGGTCCCGGCCACGGCGGGCCCGGTCTGGTCGCAAACGCCTACCTCGACGGCACGTATTCCGAGACCTACTCCGACATCACCTCCGACGCGGAGGGTTTGCGGCGGCTGTTCCGCCAGTTCTCCTTCCCCGGCGGCATCCCGTCGCACGTCGCCCCCGAGACGCCCGGCTCCATCCACGAGGGCGGCGAGCTCGGGTACGCGCTGTCGCACGCCTACGGCGCCGCCTTCGACAACCCCGACCTGCTGGTGGCCGCCGTCGTCGGCGACGGCGAGGCGGAGACTGGCCCGTTGGCGACCAGCTGGCACTCCAACAAGTTCGTCAACCGCACGCAGGACGGCGTGGTGCTGCCCATCCTGCACCTCAACGGCTTCAAGATCGCCAATCCGACTGTGTTGGATCGCATTCCGCAAGACGAACTCCGCAGCCTGATGGTCGGGTACGGCCACGAGCCGTACTTCTTCGAGGCCACCGAGGAGACCGACCTCGCCGACGCGCACCGCGACTTCGCCGAGCTACTCGACACGGTGCTCAACCGGATTGCCGAACTCAAGGCACTACCGGACGACCACGACGAGCGCGTCCGCTGGCCGATGATCGTCTTCCGCACCCCCAAGGGCTGGACGGGACCCGCCACCATCGACGGCAAGAAGACCACCGGATCGTGGCGCGCACACCAGTTTCCGCTCGCCAACGCACGTGACACCCCCGAACACCTCAAGGTGCTCGCCGACTGGATGGCGTCCTACCGGGCCGACGAACTCTTCGACGCCGACGGCAGACTCGACCCGACGATCGCCGAACTCGCTCCTGCGGGCCATCTTCGGATGAGCGCCAACCCGCACGCCAACGGCGGACTGCTTCTGAAGGACCTGCGCCTGCCCGACTTCCGCGACTACGCCGTCGACGTGCCGGCACCGGGGGCGACGATCGCCGAGTCCACTCGGGTGCTCGGCAGCTGGCTCACCGACGTGGTGCGGCTCAACCCCGACAACTTCCGCATCTTCGGGCCCGACGAGACGGCGTCCAACCGCCTGCAGGGCGTCTACGACGCCACCGACAAACAGTGGAACGCCGAGTACGTCGACCCCGAGGTCGACGAACACCTCGCCCGCGCCGGCCGCGTCATGGAGATGCTCTCCGAGCACCAGTGCCAGGGTTGGCTGGAGGGCTACCTGCTGACCGGACGCCACGGCCTGTTCAACTGCTACGAGGCGTTCATCCACATCATCGATTCGATGTTCAACCAGCACGCCAAGTGGCTCAAGGTGACCAACCACATTGCGTGGCGCCGCCCGATCGCCAGCCTGAACTACCTTCTGTCCAGCCATGTTTGGCGTCAGGACCACAACGGCTTCAGCCACCAAGACCCCGGCTTCATCGACCACGTGGTCAACAAGCGGGCCGAAGTGGTCCGGGTGTACCTGCCGCCGGACGCCAACACGCTGCTCTCCACCTACGACCACTGCCTTCGCTCACGCCAGTACGTCAACGTCGTCGTGGCAGGCAAGCAGCCCAGCCCGAACTTCCTCACCATGGACGAGGCCGTCGCACACTGCACCCGCGGCCTCGGCATCTGGGAGTGGGCGGGCAGCGAGGTGCTCGGCGAAGAGCCCGACGTGGTCGTCGCGACGTGCGGTGACGTCCCGACCCTCGAAGGTCTGGCCGCGGTGGATCTGCTGCGGAAGAACGTGCCCGACTTGAAGATCCGCGTCGTCAACGTCGTCGACCTGATGCGCCTGCAGGACGAGAAGGAGCATCCGCACGGGTTGTCCGACCGCGAGTTCGACATGCTCTTCACCAGGGACAAGCCGGTGATCTTCGCCTATCACGGCTACCCGTGGCTGATCCACCGCCTGACCTACCGCCGCGCCAACAACGAGAACCTGCACGTGCGCGGCTACAAGGAGGAGGGCACCACCACGACACCGTTCGACATGGTGATGCTCAACGACCTGGACCGCTACCACCTGGTGATCGACGTCATCGACCGCGTGCCGTCGCTGCAGGCCTCGTACGCGACGCTGCGCCAGCAGATGGTCGACAAGCGACTCGAAGCCCGGCAGTACACGCGCACCCACGGCGACGACATCCCCGAGGTGCGCGACTGGGTGTGGCCGGCGGCCCACGGCGCGACGTTCGGCGCCGTGGGCGCCACCGAGTCCACGGGCGGCGACAACGAGTGACCGGTTAGCCGCCTCAACCGGAGAAGACGGGCAAATCGATTCCGTAGGAGGCGTTCTCCTCGACCGTGGCCAGCTTGTAGCCGTATTCCACGCTCTTGGCGACGAATTGGGCGACCTCCTCGGGCGTGGGCGGCTGCAGGTCGGCGGTGACGGGCCTGCCGATCTCCTCGAAGAAGCGGCCCAGCCGCGGTGAGGTGATGATGAGGTCGACGGCCGGCTGGTCGGTCACGTTGCGATGCGCGTGGACGGCGTTGCCCGGCACCCGAATGTAGTCGCCCGCGCTGGCGTCGCGCCACACCATCGTGTCCCCGTCGGCGACCAGGACCTGCTGGCTGCCGGACAGGATCAGGAAGTCCTCGGGGTCTTCGTGGCTGTGCGCAGGCACGACCGAGCCCGGCGGGACGATGCCGCGCAGTACCCAGAAGTCGGCTGACTTGCTGAGGATCTCGACGTAGCCGCCGTAGCAGTCCAGCGTGGGCCCCGGGGCGGTGGTGGCCAGCGCGGCCAGCAGGGCACCCTTCTCACTCTCTGCGAACACGACTCGATCTCCTTCGGTGCGGCGAGGCCACCTGTTGACCTCACCTCGAGGGTGCCCCGCGAAGGTCCGGCTAGCTTGGAGATTGCGTGGAGAGTTCCTGCCGGTGGACCTACCGCATCGCCCGGCCGGCCGACCCCAGCATCTGGGCGGCCTCGACAACCCTTGCAGCCATGGCATTCTCGGCAGGCTTGCCCCACGACCTCGGGTCGTAGGCTTTCTTGTTGCCGTACTCGCCGTCGACCTTGAGCACCTGGTCGTACTTGGAGATCATGTGACCGGCGATGGACCGGGTGAAGGCGTACTGGGTGTCGGTGTCGACGTTCATCTTCACCACGCCGCTAGCCACGGCCGACGCGATGTCCTCAGCGCTCGAACCGGATCCGCCGTGGAAGACCAGGTCGAACGGCTTGGCCGTGCCGGTCTCGGCGCCGATCACCGTCTGGATCTCCTCGAGGATCTCCGGGCGCAGGTGAACCGAATCCGGGTGGTACACGCCGTGTACGTTGCCGAACGTCAACGCCGTCAGATACCGCCCGCGCTCGCCGGTCCCCAGTGCCGCGATGGTGGCCCGCGCGTCGTCGACCGTGGAGTAGAGCTGCTCGTTGATCTCGTGGGAGATGCCGTCCTCCTCGCCACCGATCACCCCGACCTCGATCTCGAGGATGGTGTTCGCCGCCACCGACGCCTCCAGCAATCCCGCTGCGATGCGCAGGTTCTCGTCGAGCGGCACCGCGGATCCGTCCCACATGTGCGATTGGTAGAGCGGGTCGAGGCCGCGGGCGCGGCGTTCCGTCGCGTCGGCGATCAGCGGCCGGACCCAGTCGTCGAGGTTCTCGGCGGGGCAGTGATCGGTGTGCAGGGCGACCGTCACCGAGTAGTGCGATGCGACCTCCTGAGCGTAGAGCGCGAGCGCCTTCGACCCCGCGAAGCGGCTCTGAACCCTGTTGCCGGACAAATAGAGTGCCGTGCCGAGCGACACCTGGATGATGCCGTCGCTCTCCGCCTCCGCGAACCCCTGCAGGGCGGCGTTGAGCGTCTGCGAACTGGTCACGTTGATCGCCGGGTACGCGAACCCGCCCTCCTTGGCTCGGTCCAGCATGGCGACGTAGTGGTCGGGGGTGGCAATCGGCATGGTCGAACGTCCTGTCGGTGGGTGTTGAGCTGAATGGTTAGGTGCAGCCGCACGAGTTGCGGTGATGGAACGTGGTCGGCACGTGAATTCGTTGCGGGGCACCGTCGTGTCCGCGGATGCGGGCCAGAAGCAACTCGGCCGCGGTGGCGCCGATCGTCTCGACGTCTTGGGCCGCGGCGGTAAGCCGTGGCTCGAAGAGGTCCGACCATTCGAAGTCGTCGAAGCAGACGAACGCGACGTCCGCCGGGATCGACAAGCCAAGGCCGCGAATAGCTTTGATGGCCCCGATGGTCATGGAGTTGTTCAGCGACACCAGCGCGGTGGGGCGGTCGTCGCCCGACATCAGCGCTCGTACCTCGCGATCGGCCACGTCGGTGTTGGATGCGCCCTCGAGGACCAGCGCCGGGTCGACGGCGACGCCACGATCGGCGAGCGCCGCCGAGTAACCGTCGAACCGCTCGGTGGTCGAGGAGATGCCGGCCAGCCCGCGGAGCACCCCGATCCGGCGATGGCCAAGGTCGAGCAGATGCGCCGTCAGCGATCGAGACGACGCGAAGTTCTCCGGGACGACCTGGTCACTCTCGACGTCGACGCCACGGTCGATCAGCACCAGAGGTGTTCCCGTCCTGGCGATTTCGGGAAGGGTGCCGCGTTCAGAGCCGGCCGAAGGCGCCACGATCATCCCGTCCACCTGGCGGTCAAGGAGCGAATCGATGACGCGCTTCTCCGACACCACCTCGTCGTGGGAGTCCCCCACGATCAGCACGTACCCGGCGTTCGACAGGGCCCGCTCCACGGCGTGCACCAGGCTCCCGAAGTACGGATTCGTCAACGCCGAGATCGACAGCCCGACCGTGTGCGTGCGCCCGGCGGCGAGCGATCGCGCGACGACGTTGCGCCGGTAGCCGGTCTTCACGATGGCCGCCTCGACGCGGACCCGCGTGGCGGTGTCGACCTTGCGCGTGCCGTTGAGCACGTGCGAGACGGTGGACGCGGAGACACCCGCAAGGCGGGCGACGTCGCCCATCGTGGTCACCGGAGACGCACGATCCGATCGGCTCGACCGGCAGTCGACTCGATCAATTGAGCGTTGCGCTCGTCGGGGCCCAGGGCCCAGTACGCCGCGTCCTGCGGTGACTTTCCGTACGCCTCGTGGCGCCGCAGCAGCCGTTGGTGCCGAATGTCGGTGTCGGGGGCCAAGAACCACACCTCGTCGATGCACGACCGGGCCGCCGGCCACGCGTCGGACTCCAGGAGCAGATAGTTGCCCTCGGTGACCACGAGCGGCACCGTCGGCGGAACGGGGATGGACGAGCCGATCGACTCCTCGATCTCCCGGCGGAACCGCGGCGCGTACTCGACCGGGCCGTCGACGCGTTGCGCCCGCAGCGCCGCGATCAGCCGGGCGTACCCGCCGTCGTCGAACGTGTCGTTGGCACCCTTGCGGTCCCGGCGCCCCAGGTCGAGCAGCACCTCGTTGGCCAGATGAAAGCCGTCCATCGGCACCAGCACGGCGACGTCGGGGCCGAGCGCGGTGACGAGTTGCTCGGCGACGGTGGACTTTCCGGCTCCCGGTGCGCCGGTGAGACCGAGGATGCGGCGCTCGCCGTCGACGACGAGCGCCCTGGCCCAGGTGACCAACTGGTCGAGGGTGGCGTCCTGCACGTCGTGGTCGATGCTCACCGTTCTCACTTCCGAATCTGTTCACTGGAAAATTCACTCAGCCAGGCCCGCGGCCCGACCATCGAACACCGTAGTGCCGCCACGTGAGCGGAGCGTTCGATGCGCTCGGCGACACTGCCGTCGCCCCGCGTCGCGAAGTACGAATACGCACCGTGGAAGGCATCCCCGGCCCCGAGTGTGTCGACCACCACTACCGGTTCCGCGGGCACGGAGCCGGACTCGCCGTCCGACCACCACTGAACGGGGTCACCGCCGTGGGTGACGACGACGGTCCGCACCCCGGCAGCCACCAGCGTCGCCGCGGTGGCCTCCGACGTCTCGTCGCCCGGCGTGTGGAAGTCGTTGGAGCACACCATGTCCGTCGCATACTCGACGAGGTCGCCCATCACCGGCTTCCACCGGCCGGCGTCCACGACGAGCGTGGTCGACCGGTCCCGCGAATGCCGGGCGGCGGCCCGCGCCATCAGGGGATGGTGCCCGTCGACCAGCACCACGTCGGCGCCTGCCACCAGGGCGTCGAGCTCCCCCGGTGGCACCGCGTCGGAGTTCACCGCGTCCAGCGAGACGACTGACCGGTCGCCCGTCGACTCGACCACCGACACGGCCGACACCGGCACCGCCCGGGTGGTACCCGCCGCCGCGTCGACCACGGTCACGCCGTACGCAAGGAGGTCGGCTCGGATCAGGTCGGCGACCGGATCGTCACCGAGCGCGGTCACCAGGGTCGCGTCGCCGCCGAGTGCCGCGAAGGTGACGGCCGCGTTCGCGGCCGGTCCCCCTGCGGAGACGAACTGCTCACTCGAGGTGATCTTCTGGTTCGCCCCAGGCGCTTTCGCGATGCGGTGGATCACGTCGAGCGTCGCCAACCCGACGAAGACCCCGACCGCGGCCCTCTCAGAGCCCGGCGCGTTCCTCATCGGTCGGCTCCTCCGCACCCGTCATGAGCGCCACCACCTCGGACATCGACCGCGACTTCGGGTCGACGACGCCGGCGCGCTGCCCGAGCCGGTGGATGTGGATGCGGTCGGCCACCTCGAACACGTGCGGCATGTCGTGACTGATGAGCACCACGGGGATGCCGCGGTCGCGGATCGACCGGATCAGGTCGATGACCTGTCCCGACTCCCGAACGCCGAGGGCTGCCGTCGGCTCGTCCATGATGATCACGCCCTTGCCGAACGCGGCGGCCCGCGCCACCGCGACACCCTGACGCTGCCCACCGGACAACGTCTCGACGGCCTGGTTCACGGACTTGATGCCGATCTTCAGGTCGGCGAGGTGCTGGGAGGCCTCCTCGCGCATTCTCGGCATGTCGAGTCTGCGGAAGAGGCTGCCCGCGAGACCCTTTCGGCGCACCTCACGTCCGAGGTATAGGTTCGACGCGATGTCGAGGGCCTGCACGACCGCGAGGTCTTGATACACCGTCTCGATGCCGGCCGCCCTGGCGTCGCGGGTGTTCTTGAACGACACGGGCGAGCCGTTCATCAGCATCTCACCGGAGTCAGGAACCACCGCGCCCGCCAATGCCTTGATGAGGCTGGTCTTTCCGGCACCGTTGTCGCCGATGACCGCGAGCACCTCGCCCGCGCGCAGTTCGAAGTCGGCCCCGTTGATCGCCGTGACGTTGCCGTACTTCTTGACGAGTCCGCGGGCTTCCAGAACCGGTGCGCCAGTCACTGTGACCTCCTGCGAGCGAATTGGTCGACGGCGACCGCGACGATGACGAGGACGCCGGTCGCGATGTTTTGGTACAGATTGTCGACGCCTGCCTGGGTGAGGCCGTTGCGCAGGACGCCGACGATCAACGTGCCGACCAACGTCCCGCCGACACCGCCACGGCCACCGAACAGGCTGGTGCCGCCGATGACCACCGCGGTGATCGACTCGAGGTTGGCGTTCTGGTACGCGTTCGGGTCGGCGTTCGGGATCCGACCGAGCGCGGCCCACGCGGCGATGGCCGCGATCACCCCCGTCGTGATGTACACGGAGAACAGCACCCGCTGGGACTTGATGCCCGACAGGTTCGACGCCTGCGGGTTGCCACCCACGGCGTAAACGTGCTTACCCCAAGCGGTTTGGGACAGCGCGTACCACATCACCAGGTAGACCAGGAGCATCGCGACCACGCCGTAGGTGGTCGAGAACGACCCGACGCGGAAGGACGTGCCGAGGAAGGTGAGCAGGCCCGGCTCCACGCGGTAGGTCTCCGAACCCGCGAGCAGCCGGGTGGCCGCCTGGATCGCGGTGAACGTGCCGAGGGTGACGATGAACGGCGGCAGTCGCAGTGCCGTGACGAGTCCACCGTTGATCGCACCGAACACCACGCACACCAGCAGCGTCGACCCCAGGGCCATGAAAGGCCCGTTCGCGCCGGCGGTTTGGGCCATCACGATGGTGCCGAAGACGGCCACCGCACCGATCGAGAGGTCGATGCCTGAGGTGAGGATGATCAGCGTCTGGCCGACGGCGAGGATGCCGACGACGACCGACTGCTGCAGGATCAGCGACACGTTCTGCGGGTTGAGGAACGAGTTGGAGACCGAGCTGAAGATGATGATCGCGATGAACAGCGCCACCAGCGGGCCGAGCAACGGTTCACGCAGGAGGTTGCCCGCGTTGAACCGGCTCGAGACCGATGGCGATGCCGTCGCAGGAGCGTCGGTGGTCATGCGCCCGCTTTGCCCCAGCAGTTCTGCTCGCCCCAGGCGGTGTCCTTGGACTCGAGGCCGGCGACGGGCTTGTCGGTGATGAGCTGCGAACCGGTGTCGTTGAATCCGCTGGGCTTGGTGCCGTCCTTGGCGAACTTGACCACGGCCTGCACGCCCAGTTCGGCCATCTTGGCCGGGAACTGCATGACGGTCGCGCCGATCTTTCCGGCCTTCACGTCGGCGACGCCGGTGCAGCTGCCGTCGATGGAGCCGATGGTGATCTGGTTGGCGCGGTTCGCGGCCTGAATCGCCTGGTACGCACCGGCGGCCGCCGGCTCGTTGATCGTGTACAGCGCGTTGATGCCCGGCGCGCGCTGGAGGATGTTCTCCATCGCGGTCTGAGCCTTGGTCTGGTCGCCGTTGGTGTTCTCCTGGCCGACGATCTCCGGTGAGCCGTTGGCGATGCCGAAGCCCTCGAGGAAGCCGTCGTGACGGAAGGTGTCGACGGTGCCGCCGGGGGTTCCGTCCAGCATGACGACCTGCGGCGCCGCGGTGCCGAGCGCGGCCTTGACCCACTTGCCCTGGCTGACGCCGGCGGCCTTGTTGTCGGTGGCGTACGTCGCGTCGACCGCGTCCTCGGGATCGGTCGCGGTGTCGAGCGCGATGACGACCACGCCGGCGTCGCGCGCCTTCTTGATGGCGTCGAGCACGCCGGTCGAGGAGTTCGGAGTGATCAGGATGCCCTTGACGCCCTGGCCGACCATGTTCTCGATGGCCGCGACCTGGCCTTCGTTGTCGCCGTCGAACGCTCCTGCGAGCGCGATCAGCTTGGCGCCGTCCTTGTCGGCCTGGGCCTGGGCGGCCTCACGCAACTTGACGAAGTACGGGTTGGAGTCGGTCTTGGTGATCAAGCCGACCTTGACCTCGTCGGAGCTGGATCCGCCGCACCCGGAGAGGCCGAGGACCAGCGTGCCTGCCATCAGAACCGCTCCGACGACGTGCGAGGGCCTTGCGAACATGTGGACTCCCTTGTCCTCTATGCGACGCTGGTCGTCGCGCGATGTTGGGGAGCCTAAGCGCTAGGCAAGCGCTTGCGCACGCGCTTTCGCAAAACTTACTGACCCGGTTCGTGGAAGCGGCCGATGATCGGGATGCGTTCGATGATCCGGTCGCGCAACCGAGGCTGCTGCGGCGGCGGTGGCGGGGGCACGTAGACCGGTGGGGGCGGCGGCGCGGCGGCGGGCGGCGGGACGTACGCCGGTGCGGCAGCGGGCGGGGGTGCCTGCGGCACCGCGACGGTCATCGTCTTCGCGACGACGTTCGGGATGTCGGGGAATCGAACGGCCGAGCGGCCGGCCGGCGGTGGCGGTGCCACAACGCGTTCGGGTTGCGCTGCGGCACTGAGGTTCTCGACCGGCTCGTCCTCACTCAGGTTGAGTCCGATCGCGATCGACAACGAGACGACGAACGTCACCACCGCGACGGCGAGCACACCGAACAGGACGCCGGCTCGCCGCGGCGGCACGTCCCCGAGCGGAGGGCCCGACATGTCGAGCGTCCTGGCGGCGACCAGTGCCGCGCCGCGGGCCAGCGCGAGGTCGGCCTCCGCGGCCGAGAAGACGGGCGCCTCGGTGATGGCCTCGAAGGCGGTCACGATGACCCCGACGTCGTCGGAGCCGATGACGAAGATGGCGGCGGGCTCGCGGTCCAGCACGGCGATGACGCTGCTGGTGAGTTCGAGCGCGTCGTCCCTGTCCGCGGGGCGGTCGACGTAGTGGACCGTCACCTCGCCGCCGTCGACCACCGCCACGAAGGCCGAGTCCGGCTCGACGATGCACACGGCGACGTCGTCGTAGTCGGTGATGTCGGCGACGCCTTTGGCCAGGGCGGCGACCGCGGCAGTGTCCGAGACGGGCGCGACGTCGCGGTGACCCCGCGCCACCAGGGCGTCGACGACGGCGGCCGCGGCCGGACCGGCGTCCGCGGTGGAGGTGACGCCGACGACGCGGATCCGGTCCTCGGCGACGACGGCGGGGTTCAACACCGCGTGGACCAGCAGATCGGCGTCGACGTCGTCGATCGCGGGGATGTCGAGCTCACCGCGGTCGATCGGGTCGCCCTCGCCCGTCGACCCCTCGACGAGCACCCAGCGCAGCGCCGCCGTGGTGAGCGACAAGCCGAGGACGAGGTCCATGAAGGTCACGTTACCGCTGGGGGCAAGCACCCTGGCTTGACGCGGCCGCAGACCGAGGGGCCAACAACTCCATCCGACGCCGCCGGAAACCCAGGTCGACACACCCGGCCAGACTCGATATCACCCGTGACATCAACTCCCAGAACGTGTCTGGGCCGGCGCTAGCGGGCCCCGTTGATCACCGGTGCGTCGATCAGCCCCTTCTCGATGCCCCACTGGGTCGCGATGGTCCGGTACTCACCCGTCTTCATCAACTGTTCCAACCCCTGCTTCAACGACTCCGCCAGGCCGGACCCCTTGGCCACCGGCCAGCCATACGACGCGGAGTCCGTCACCTCCCCCGCCGTCTCCAGCACACCGGCGCTGAGCTTCACCGCGAAACCCGTCACCGGCGAATCCGCCGACATCGCGTCGACCTCGCCTGCCACCAACGCCTTGGTCAGATCGTCCTGCCGGGTGAACACGACCATGTCGATCGGCGACAGCCCCGCCGCTGCACACTCGTCACTCTTGGCCGGGATCTCCTTGGTCTCCTGCAAACCGCCCTGCGCCACACCGACTTTCAGTCCACACGCCGCTGACGGCTCCACCGACGTCCCCGCCCGGCGGGCCCACAGGTTGCCTGCCGAGAAGTACGTCACGAAGTCGACGTCCTGCTCCCGATCGGCGGTGTCGGTGAACGACGACGCCCCCACGTCGAAGTTGTCGCCCTGCACCGACGGAATGATGCTGGCGAACGCCGTCTCGCGATAGTCGGCCTCCAGCCCCAACGTTCGCGCGATCGCGTTCATCAGGTCGACGTCGAAGCCGACGATGTTCCCCTGCGAATCCTTGAACTCGTTGGGGGCGTACGGAACGTTGATCCCGATCACCAACCGGCCGGACTGCCGGATGTCCGCCGGCACCGTGGCCGCGATCGACGGCACCGCGCCAGCCCGCAGACTCGGATCCGGCGGCGCCGTGCTGTCCTCGACGGCGGCCTGCCGGGGGTCGTCCTGCTCGGATCCGCTGCGCCACTGCACGACTCCGAACGTGCCGACCGCGGCGATCAACACCACCGCCGACACGACTGCGACCATCGTCCGGGTGGGACGCCAGACGCCGCGGGTCGGAACCCGGCGCGCAGAATGCCGACCGGAACGGCCGCTGCCCCGCACGGGCGCATTCAGCGCGCGACGCGCGGCGGCGGCCAGTTCGGCACCGGTCTGATACCGCTGAGCCGGCTTCTTGGCCATCCCCTTGGCGACTACGTCGTCGAAGGCCGCCAGTCGCGAGTCGAACGCCGACGGCCGCGGCGGCGCCTGCACCATGTGCCCGGCAATCTGCTGCTCGAGGCTGTCGGCGGGGAAGGGCCGAGAACCCGTCAAGCTCTCGTACAACACACAGGCCAACGCGTATATGTCTGACCGCGGGTCGCTCTGCCCCGCGTCGAACCGCTCCGGCGCCATGTACGCCAACGTGCCGAGGGTGTTGCCCGCCGTCGTCATGCCCTGCTCGCCCGCGGTGCGCGCCAAACCGAAGTCGATCAGATAGGCGAACTGCTGCTTGGTGAGCAGAATGTTGGACGGTTTGACGTCCCGGTGGATCAAGTGTTCCTGGTGAGCGGCGTCCAGTGCGGTGGCCACCTGCTCGACCACCTCGACGGCCAGCGTCGTGTCGACGGGCCCTTCGCGCTCGGCGAGAATGTCCCCGAGGGTCTTGCCGTCGATCAGTCGCATGTCCAGGTACAGCCGGCCGTCGATCTCGCCGTACCCGTGGATCGGCACCACGTGCGGGTCGGTCAGACTGGCCGCGGCCTGCGATTCCCGGCGAAACCGCTGCTGGAAGACCTTGTCCTCGGCCATGTGCGGTGGGAGCACCTTGAGCGCGACGACGCGATCGGTTCTGGTGTCATAGGCGCGGTAGACCTCGCCCATTCCACCGCGGCCCAGCAGCTCGCGCAGCTGATAGTGACCAAATGACGTCGCGTCCACCGTCTACTCCTTGGCGGCAGCCACCCCCGTGGCTGTCGATAGAAGTTACCTCACGTGCGGATACTCCGCCGACCGCTTCTGAAATGCGAGAATGTCCGGATTGACGATGTTGCCGTCGCGGATCTCGATGGCACGACGTACCGTCTCGTCGTCGTCCCACTCCGTCGGCCCGGCCAGAATCGTTGACAGGTAGGGGATCAACGCCTCGCTAATCTCCCACGTCGCGGCGTTCCACAGGTAGGACGGGCTGTGGTCGACCGCGTAATACGTGATGTTGTTGCCGACGATGAACGTCGGATCGTCGAACGACGTCGGCAGCGCCCAGCTGAAACCCATTCCGGCGTCGCACGATACGTCGATGAACAGGCTCCCCGACCGGAACGCTTCGAGGTCGGCCTCGTGCAGGAAGACCAACGGGGCGTTGGGGTCCTGAAGCACGCAGTTCACGACGACGTCGTGCTCGGCCAAGTACTGGGCCAGCCGCACCCGGCCGTCGTCGGTCAGCGCGAAGCTCGAGCCTTGCTCGTCGGACTCGAACTGCACGATCTCCGCCGAGTGAATCGGCGACGCCACTTCGGAGACGTTGCGGTTGGTGAGGATGTCGATGTCGTGGACGCCGATGGCGTTCAGCGCCGTCACCGCGCCGCGGGCGGTGGCGCCGAATCCGATCACCGCGGCGCGCAGCCGTCGCCCGTAGGTGCCGGTCGACCCGATGATCTCCAGCGCGTGCAAGACCGAGCAGTAGCCGGCCATCTCGTTGTTCTTGTGGAACACGTGCAGCTTGAACGAGCCGTCCTTGCGCCACAGGTTCATCGCCTCGAACGCGATCAACGTCAGGCGGCGGTCGATCGCCTGCTGCGTCAACTCCGCGTCCTGCACGCAGTGCGGCCAGCCCCAAAGGATCTGTCCGTCGCGAAGTTCGGCGAGGTCGCCGGCATCCGGCTTGGCCAACAGGATGACGTCGCACTCGGCGATCAGCTCTTCGCGCGACCGCACGCCCGCCACCGAACGCGACAGTTTCTTGTCGGAGATGCCGAAGTGCTCGCCGTAGCCGCGCTCGAGATAGATCTGCCCGATGACGCTCTTGTCGATGCGGTCGAGGTGCTCCGGATGGATCGGCAGCCGGTGCTCGTTCTCCTTGTGCGTACGTGCGATGACGCCGAGCTTGAGTTCGCTCACGTGGCCCTCCCGAGGCATGGTCATCCCCGAAGCCGGGATGCCGACTCGGTGATTAGACCGTACTCGACCAGCCGTCGGCGATCCCATTTCGCCCACGTGTCAACGAAATTGACACCTCGCCGATATCCGCGTCTACTGGAGACCTATCAAGAATTCGAGGCGCCGTTCGTGACCACCAATTCGATCGTTCTGATCGTCGTCGCCGTATTCGTCACGCTTGCCCTCGCCGGCGTGGTGGCGATCTTCTCGCGCAAGTTCCGCTCCGATCGCCGACTACTCGGTGGCGCCACCGTCCTCGGCGAAATGGCCGCCGAAGCGGCGGTCGTCCAGCATCGCGACGACGTGCGCGCCCAGCGCGAGAGCCGTCCCGCTACCGAGGAATGATCCGCGTCAGCGGATCGAGACCAGCTGGTCGATCGAGTCGCGTGGCAAGAGCCCGTCGACGATCGCCGTGACGTACATCGAGTTCAGGGTGATGGCGCCCTTGTGGTTGACCAGGAAGGCCGTGTCTGCGGCGTCGCCCCCGGTGGAGATCCGCACCAAACTCTGGCGAGGCGCGAGCAACGTCGCGTCCACGACGCGCCACTGCCCCTCGACGAACGCCTCGGCGACCGCGTGGAAGTCCATCGGATAGAGCCCCGGCGCGTAGACCGCGACCATGCGGGCGGGCACGTTGACCGCACGCAGCAGCGCGACGACCAGGTGGGCGAAGTCGCGGCACACCCCGGCGCCGGCGAGCAGCGTGTCGACCGCCCCGTCGATCGGGTCACTGGACCCCGGCACGTAGTTCAGCCGGCTGCCCACCCACGACGACACGTGTTCCAACACGGTGGCCGAGTCGGCGTAACCGCCGAATTCCGTTGCGGCGAAACCGTAGAACTTGTCGGCCTCGGCATATCGGGTCGGCCGGAGATACCGCGACAGGTCGTAGTCGGTCACCGGAGCCGGATCGGTCTGGCCGATGACGGTGGCCGAGTAGTTCACCTGCAGATTGCCCCCGGCCACCTGAAGCTGGTGAATCCGGTTGCCGTGCTCACCGCTGATCTCCTTGGCCGGCACGGCAACGCCGTCCAGCACGAACGTCAACGCTTCCCACACCTCGGTGTTCGGATGCGGCGCGATCGCGACCTGGAATTCCAACGTGGTCGGCGCGGTGACGTCGACGTCGAGCCCGCAGGCCACCTCACGCCGCATCACGTCACCCGTCATTCAGCGACGGCCGAAAAGCGTTGCGCGTTCTGCATCGCCGACAGCACGGCCAACGTGGACATCGCACCCTGGTTGCGGTCGACGCCCTCGCTGCCGAGACCGTCGAAACCACCGCCGGTCAGCGAATCCCACATCGGCTCGCCGGAGCCGTTGGCGCCCTCGAACCACGCGGCAGCCGCGCGGACGGCGTCCGGCCACTTCGGGCTGGCGTCGACGCCTGCCGCTCGGGTGCAGGCGTCCGACATCTCGGCGACC
The DNA here is from genome assembly GCF_001426545.1 of Mycobacterium sp. Root135. Taxonomy (GTDB): domain Bacteria; phylum Actinomycetota; class Actinomycetes; order Mycobacteriales; family Mycobacteriaceae; genus Mycobacterium. Next base: position 271,898 of record NZ_LMEZ01000004.1, read on the forward strand.
GCTGCGGGCTGACGGTCGACCACCTCGTCGTCGAGCAAGCCGTTCAACAGGTCCAACCCCTGCTGGCACAGTGCGGGCCGGTCCAGCGTGGTGCCTGCGGCGATCATCGCCTCGGCCATCACGGCCGCGCCGGGGGCCTGCGCCGACGACTCCGAATCGGCGAAGGCGGTCAAGAGGGCGCGGGCGATCGCGTGGTCGGGTTCCACCGAGAGGACCTCGGCGGCACCAAGTGCGGCGTACGCCATCGCGAGCGGAGACGGCGACCGCACCTTGCCCGAGCGCTCGAACTGGATGACGGCGACCCGACGGACCAGACCCACGCTGCTGTGCGCGGCGGCGGTGCCGAGCGCCCACAGGCACCGGCCCCACCACACTTCGAGGGACGGCTGGTCGACCCAGTTGCCCTTGCTGTCCATGTGGTTGCGGCACGGACCCGCGTACGACTGCGCGTCGTTGAGGTAGCGCACCGCGAGACCGGCGAGACCGTTGACGGCGCCGTCCGGGTCCGGCTGACGGGTGGCGACGACCAGCAGCCGGGCCATGTCGTCGGTGCGGTAGCCGCCGCTGCGCTCGGGCTCGGTCAGCAACGCGTGTTCGAACGTGCCGCGCCGGTCCGAGAGGTGCAGCAGATGGTCGAAGACCGGAAGCGGTGTCGAATGTGGTTCGGTCACACCATCGCCGCGCGATCGGCGACGACCCGGCGAGCGAGCGCCAGGTACGCGGTCGCCGATTCTGGCCAGCCCATCGACGGCGCCAAACGTCGCGCCTCCGCGGCCATGTCACCGGTCATCCGGGGGTCGGTCAGCATGCGGCGCAACGCCGTTGCCAGCGCTTCGGGGTCGTCGTGGTCGACGACGATGCCCGCTCCGCTGCCGAGAAGTTCCACGGCATGTGGGAAGGCGGTGGCGACGACCGGCCGTCCCGCGGCGAGCGCGTCGACCAGCACGCCGGAGTTGGCCTGATCGGTGGAGTCGTACGGCAACACCACAGCGGCCGACGTCTGGATCAGCGCCGACAGCGACGCGGTGCTGCGGTAGATGGAGTCGAAGCTCACCGCGCTCGCGACGCCGGCAGCCTTGGCCCGCTCGATGCAGGCTTCCCGGTAGGCCTCACCCTCGGCGGCAAGCACGTTCGGGTGCGTGGCACCGGCGACGAGGTAGCGCGGCTGGCCGCGCAGGTCCTTGAGCCCGCCCATGGCGTCGATGACCCGCTCGACACCCTTGCCGGGGCCCATCAGGCCCCACGTCAGGAGCGTCGGTCGGCCCGAGCGCTTCAGCGGGGCCACCGTCGGCAGCGTCGCGCCGCGCTGGATGGTGACGACCTTTCCGGCGTCGACCGCGTAGTCGGCGCAGAGGCGCTCGTTGGCCGAGCGGGACATGACGACGACCCGGTCTGCCTTGGCGACCAGGGTCTCCATCGCCGAACGCTGTTGCGGCGTCGGGTGTTTGAGTACTTTGTGGGCGACGACGATGGTCGGGACCCGCAGGTCCTCGACGACGTCGAGGATCTCGGCGCCGAAGACGTCGTAGTCGTGCTGGATGACGGCGACGTCACGCTGATTCAGCAGTTCGATGCACGCGCTGACCGATGCGGACGAACCGTTGACGAACTCCCCGATGACCGCCTTGCTCGTCGGCTCGGCACCATCGGCGACGCGAATCACTCCGACGTCTGATCCATTGCTGGACAGACCGTTGGCCAACCCCGCGCTGAACGTGGCGAGGCCACATGGCGTCGGCGGAAAGCTCGTGAGAATGCCGAAGGTCGGATTCAAGCGTCGTTCCGGCGCCATGTGGCCGATGAAGGACGGAAAACGGGTTGGAACGTTCAAGGTGGTCCCGACTGGCGGATGACACCGAAGTGCCCGGCGTGAGCGGATGCTCCTAGAGAACAGCGGCGGACAGCTGTCTCAATCCCGGACTGGTTGGGGTCCCAACGACCCCGACTTTACCACCTTCGACGTGCTCCAACCTGCCCAGTGTTGCCCATTCCCACAGCTAGAGGGCCTGACGGGCAACCTCAGGGCGTCTTGTTTCTGGCATGCGCACGGCGTACCGCCTCGTCCACGACGTGCGCCGCGACGTCGGCCAGTTTGCGGTGTTCGCTCTGGCTCATCCCCTGCAACTGGACGAACGCGTCCTCCGCAGTCCGCCCGGTCCGGGCCCGAATGATCCCGATGGCTTGGTCGATGACGGGGCGCGACGACAGGGCCCGCTGCAGCTGGGCGTTGAGCGTCAAGGCCTCGGAGAGCACCTGGGCGTTGTGCACGGCGGCGGCCGCCGGACTCGCGAAGAGCTCACCCAGTTCTTCGGCGTGGGCGTCGAAGACGTCCTTGCCGTAGGAGTAGACGGTGATGGCCCCGACCACGCGGTCCGGCAGCAGCAGCGGCAACGCGAGCACGCTGTGCACACCCATCCGGCCGACGCGGGGGCCGAACCTCGGCCACATCTTCTCCCCGCCCAACGAACCGGAACGCACGGGCCGCCGGTCGCGGGCCGCGGTGATTCCGGGCCCCTCGTCAAGCGTGACGTACTGGATTTCGTCGATCGCGGCGACGAACGGAGCGCTCGCCGCCAGCGCAGCCACCGCGGTGTCGGTGGCGTCCACCCGCAGCAGCGTCACCGCGGCGCCGTCGGCCCCGGGAATGGCCCGGCACGTGAACGCCGCCACCTGCGCCAGCAATTCGGGCAAGCCGAGGCTGCCCGCGAGGAGACCCGCCAACGCGTCTATTCCGGCCCGGAGGTCGGCGACGTCGGCATCGGATGCCGTGACTTCCGTCATGCCCTACCTGCCAGCCGTGGAGTGCCGCGAACCGCAGCAGAACGACCTCCAGACTATGCCCGCGACGCCCCCACCGATGCGCCACCCGAACCGTGGGCAAAACCCGTTGCCGGAGAACGCGTTTCGGCGCCGCCACCGTAGCCTTGCCCGTGGCGGGCGTATGGTCGTGGAATCGGGACCATTCAGGCCCCCAATGCAAAGGGCCACCGATGTCTGACAAGTCCCCCAGATCCGCGATGTCCAAGAAGGCCGGCAAGTCGCTGAAGGAAAAGCGCGCCGACAAGCGCACCAAGGCCGACACCACCTCGGCTACCGAGGACGCCATCCGCAAGAAGCGCTGATGTGGGCGCCGCCGTTTCGAGTCACGGCCGACGTCAAACGGTGATTGACGTCACCGTTGCTGACAGCTAAGTTTGTCCCATATTTGGGATGGATTTGCTAAACGGGGGAGTTCGCATGGGGCGCTGGATCACCGGAATGTTCACGACACGGGGCGCCTCGATCAGCACCGGCGACGAGGGTTGTTCGGTCTGCGACCATCCGTTCGGGCACCTGACGCACGCATGCATCAGCTCGATCGGCCCCGCCGCTCCGGTGCGCCTGGAGCTTCCCATTCTCGTCCCCGTGGCCGTCGTCGCCTGACGTTCGGGCCCAATCACCCTCAGCGGTAATAGATCTCGTCACCGGTGGGATATCCCCCGCCGAACGTCGTCAAGTGCACGTGGTCGAAGTGCGCGGCGCCGGAGTTCTGCGGACCACTCGGCGTGTAGTAGACGCCTCGCCAGATCGCATCCTGTAGTCCGAACCGGGCCGCGTTCTGCAACGCGTACGCGACGATCCGGTTCCCCAGCGCGATGCCCCCTGGTGAACTCGGGTTGGGCACCATGACGTCGAGGGCCAGGCCGTCCGGATGCCACCGGAGCGCATCGGCGCGCATGCCACCGATGCTGTGAATCTCGGGGAATACCACGCTCAGGCTGCGAGCCAGGAAGATCGTCTTCACCTGGAGCCCGGCCTCGGGGGCCACCCCCTTTGGCAGGATCCGATGACTGTCGATGACCCGCCACCGCGACGCCGCGACGGGTGCCGCAGCGCTGCGGGCGGGTGCGGCCGACGAGAACAACGCCATGCTGACCGGAAGCGCCGAGTGGGCGTCGACCTGCGACGCGGGGACGACCTCGAGGCAGCACGGCGAGGCCGTCGCCGGCGCGGCCGATTCCGCCGCCACCTCGACCGCAACGGGGTGGGGACTGGCGCCTGCAGTCGCCAAGACGGCGAGGGAGGTCATCACGGCAGCCAAGAGCAGCGGCGGTTTACGCCGTTGCTTGACCAGCTGATGTCTGCCCACGAGAGCACTTTACGAGGTCTCGACCCCTAAACAGTAATCTTTCCGAGATTCAATCGTGATCTGCAGTTGAATTCCTTTGCCAAATACCGCTGTGAATGCGCTGTGCGTCTATTCATTGCGGCGTACGGTCCCGTATCGTACTGTCAACCTAGTTGATCTAACGACCGCGTGGTCGGCAGCTCCTACCACCGTCCACATGTCCCCGCTCGCCGAAAGGCCCACGCTTGCACGGGATTTCGATTGGAAGGCGCCTGGGTCGACGGTGGATGCCACTGGTGGCCGTCCTCGTCGTGTTGGTGGCCGGCTTCGCGGTGTACCGCCTGCAGGCCGTCTTCGCCTCCCAGGACGTGGTCTCGACGCCCAGCGCGGGCGCCAACGAAATCGTCCCGTTCAACCCCAAACACGTGGTCCTCGAGGTATTCGGCCCGCCCGGCACGGTCGCGACCATCACGTACCTGGACGTGAACGCGCAACCGCAGCGCGCCGACGCCGTCCCGCTGCCGTGGGCCTACGACGCGACGACCACCCAACCGTCGGTCTTCGTCAACGTCGCCGCCCAAGGTGACAGCAGCACCCTCGGCTGCCGCATCAAGATCGACGACGTGGTGAAGGACGAGAGAACGGTGAACACGCTGAACGCCTACACCTACTGCCTGGACAAGTCCGGATGAGCACCCACCACGCCGAGGGCACCACCCGAACCGACCGCATCGGACACACGATCCGGCGGTTCTCACCGCTCATCGTGCTGTTCTGGCTGGCGCTCGCCGTCGCCACCAACGTCTTCGTCCCGCAACTCGAGAAGGTCGCCGAAGCCCACAACGTCTCGCTGAGCCCGCAGGATGCACCATCGCTGCAGGCAAGCAAGGAGATCGGGAAGAAGTTTCAGCAGTACGACTCCGACAGCGCGGCGATGATCGTCCTCGAGGGCGACCAACCGCTTGGCGCCGACGCCCACCACTACTACGACGACCTGGTGCGCAAGCTGTCCCAGGACACCACCCACGTCGAACACGTCCAGGACTTCTGGGGCGATCCGCTGACGGCGGCCGGATCCCAGAGTTCCGACGGCAAGGCGGCGCTGCTTCAGGTCAACCTCGCCGGCAACCAGGGCGAATCGTTGTCCAACCAATCCGTCGACTCGATCCGCGACATCGTGAACCGGTCGACGCCGCCGCCCGGAGTGCACGCCTACGTCACCGGCGCCGCTCCCCTGGTCACCGACCAGTTCGAGGTCGGCAGGCAAGGCACCCTGAAGACCACCCTGATCACCCTCGGGGTGATCGCCCTCATGCTGTTCTTCATCTACCGCCGTCTCACCACGGTGTTCCTGGTGATCTTCACCGTGATGATCGAGCTGACGGCCTCCCGCGGCGTGGTCGCCGTCCTGGCCAACGCCGGCATCATCGAGCTGTCGACGTACTCGACCAACCTTCTGACGTTGTTGGTCATCGCGGCCGGCACCGACTACGCGATCTTCATCCTCGGTCGCTACCACGAAGCGCGCCACGTCGGCGAAGACCGCGTGACGGCCTACGCGACGATGTACCGCGGGACCTCGCACATCATCCTTGGGTCGGGTCTGACCATCGCAGGCGCCGTGTTCTGCCTGACCTTCACCCGGCTGCCCTACTTCCAGAGCCTGGGCGTGCCCGCCGCGACCGGCGTCCTCGTCGCCGTCGTGGCCGCGCTGACGTTGGCGCCTGCGCTGCTGTCCATCGGACGGCACTTCGGCCTGTTCGAACCCGCCCGCCCGCTGAACACCCGGGGCTGGCGACGCATCGGCACGGCGATCGTGCGCTGGCCGGGACCGATCCTGGTGGCGACCATCGCCGTCGCCCTCATCGGCCTTCTCGCCCTGCCCGCCTACAAGACGAGCTACGACGCCCGCCCCTACATCCCCGCCACCGCACCGGCCAACGTCGGCTACGCGGCCGCCGAGCGGCACTTCTCCCAGGCCCGCCTCAACCCCGAACTGCTGATGGTCGAAGCCGACCACGACCTCCGCAACCCGACCGACATGATCCTTCTCGAGCGGGTGGCCAAGGCGGTCTTCCACACCGACGGAATCGCGCAGGTGCAGTCGATCACCCGACCGCTGGGTACGCCGCTTGACCACACCTCGATCCCGTTCCAGATCAGTGCGGGCAGCTCGGCCCAAATCCAGAACCTGCCCTTCCAACAGGCCCGCGCCGACGATCTCCTCAAACAGGTCGCCACCATCGACGACGGCGTCCGGGTGCTCCGCCAGCAGTACGCCCTGCAGCAGCAGTCCGCCGAGGTCACCGACGAACAGGCCAAGGCGTTCCAGCAGACGGTCGCCACCGCTCAAGACCTCCGCGACAAGATCGCCAACTTCGACGACTTCTTCCGGCCGCTGCGCAGCTACTTCTATTGGGAGCCACACTGTTTCGACATTCCCGTGTGCGCGGCGCTGCGGTCGATCTTCGATGCGCTCGACGGCATCGACGCACTGACCGATCAGCTGGGTGACGTCGCGGGCAGCATCGCCAAGCTCGACGCACTGCAGCCGAAACTGCTCGCGCTCTTCCCCCCTCAGTTGGCCAATCAACAGACCAACCGCGACCTGACGATGACGAACTACGCCACCAACTCGGGCATCAACAACCAGTCCGCGGCGTCGCTGCAGAACGCGACGGCCCTCGGCCAGGCCTACGACGCCTCCAAGACCGACGATTCCTTCTACCTGCCGCCGGAGGCGTTCACCAACCCCGAGTTCATTCGCGGGCTCAAGCTGTTCCTCTCCCCCGACGGCAAGGCCGCGCAGATGATCATCACCCACGAGGGCGATCCCGCGACGCCCGAAGGGATTTCGCACATCGACGGCATCAGGCACGCGGCGCAGGAAGCCGTCAAGGGCACCCCGTTGGCGGGATCGAAGCTCTACCTCGCCGGTACCGCGGCCACCTACAAGGACATTCAGGACGGCGCCAAGTACGACCTGATGATCGCCGCGATCGCGGCGATGAGCCTGATCCTGCTCATCATGATGTTCATTACCCGCTCGCTGGTGGCCGCGTTCGTCATCGTGGGCACCGTCGCGCTGTCGCTTGGCGCCTCGTTCGGCCTGTCGGTGTTGATCTGGCAGGACCTTCTCGGCATCGACCTGTACTGGATCGTGTTGGCGCTGGCCATCATTCTGCTGTTGGCGGTGGGATCGGACTACAACCTGCTGCTGATCTCACGGTTCAAGGAGGAGATCCACGCCGGCCTGAACACGGGCATCATCAGGGCCATGGCCGGCTCGGGATCGGTGGTGACCGCCGCCGGGCTGGTGTTCGCGGCGACCATGGCGTCGTTCGTGTTCGCCGACCTGCGGATCCTCGGTCAGATCGGAACGACCATCGCCCTCGGTCTGCTGTTCGACACGTTGATCGTGCGGTCGTTCATGACGCCGTCCATTGCCGCGCTGCTCGGGCGCTGGTTCTGGTGGCCGCTGGTGGTCCGGCCCCGCCCCGCCCGAAACTGGCCGAAGGCCGACGAGTCGCGCCAGGCCGGTCGTCAGCTACCGCTGTGGGAGGACGCGTAGCCCGTGGTGGCCGCCCGCGCCAGTCGGTAGCCATGAGGCCGCGCCCTTGGGGTTGGTTGGCAATTGGCCCAGTGCTCGGTTGTGACGATCCGCCGTTGTTAAGCTGGTGCGAACTTTGCTAGAGCGCAGCGGACCATCCCGGGCTCGTCGTGCCGCAACCCGCGGAGGTGCCCTTGACGACGCGCCTTCCGCTGATGACGATTCTGGCCGGGGCGGCGGTGTTGGTGCTGGTCAACGGCGCGGCGCCGTGGAGCTACGCGACGGCGAACGCGCTCGACAACGCGATGCAGCTCGCCGCGGGGACGACAGCGGTGGTCACGGGCGTGATCAGTGGACTTCGCCGACGCGGGTCCGAGCGAACGTGGCGGCTGCTGATCGCTACGGGAATGGCGGCGTGGACCGGTGGTTTGATCATCTGGTCCTGGTACCAGATCGTCGACGGTGAAGGTTTGCCGTCGCCGTCGCTGGCCGACGCCGGGTTCCTGGCCTACCCCGTCTTCGGCTTGGCGGCGATGTCCGTCCTCGGACGGGCCGCGGCTCGCAACGCCCAACCGGTCGACGGTCAGCGAGGCCGCCATGGTTACCGTTCCGTCGAGCTCGTCCTCGACGGACTGATCGTCACGGCGTCGCTGTTCTTCCTGAGCTGGTCTGGGGCCCTCGGAACGATCGTCACCGCCGGCGCACCGGACCGGGTCACCCTCGCGGTGGCGCTCGCCTACCCCGTGACCGACCTCGTCATGGTCGTCGTCGCGGTGCTGATGGTGGTGTTCGGACGCATCCGGGAGGCCGATCGTGCCGGGTTCCAGTTCCTCATCGCAGGAGTGGTGGCCCTCGCGACGTCCGACAGCATCTACGCCTACCTGATCTCCGTCGACGCGGCGACGATGACGCCGTGGGAGAACGCCGGCTTCGTCATCGGGCCGTTGCTCGTCGCCTGCGCCGTACTCGAACGTGGATCTGGCGGCGGGGCAGCCGTCCGACCCGTCGAGAACGCCGACAGGTGGGCGCTGGGACTTCCGTACCTTGGCCTCGCCGCCGTCGGCGCAGTCGTGATTGGGCGGTGGGTCACCGGCCACGAGATCAACCTCGACCCCGTCACGACGGTCACGGGACTGCTCGTGGTGACGCTGGTGATCGTCAACCAGCTGCTCACGGCCCTGCACAACCGACGACTCATCAACCGCGTCTACGCCAACCAGCACCTGCTCCTGCATCTGGCGTATCACGACTCGCTGACCGGGCTGGCCAACAGACTGAGTTTCGCCAGACGCCTCGACGGCGCGCTAGCGTCACATCAGCCGCTGTCGCTGGTGCTGGTCGACATCGACGACTTCAAGGACGTGAACGACCGGTTCGGGCACGCCGAGGGCGACCGCCTGCTCTGCGAGGTCGGCACGCGACTGCAGGCCACCGTCAGCCCCCGCGACACCGTCGCCCGAATCGGCGGTGATGAATTCGCCATCCTGGTTGTCGGCGAGCCGGCGACGGCCACCGAGCTGGTCTCGAGGATTCGGGCCGCGCTCCGGACCCCCGTCGCCGTCAAGGACGTCCAGGTTCGGCTGCGGGTCAGCATGGGGGTGGTGCTGCCGGACGTCGACGAGCCGTTCCTCGACGGCGACGTGCTGCTCAGCCGCGCCGACGCGTCGATGTACGCCGGCAAGCGCACGGGCAAGGACACCGTGGTGATCTACCGGCCGGCGCTCGGCGACGCACCGGACTTCCCCAGCGCGCTGCGCGCCGCCTTCGGCGAGCGGCCGGTCGGCTTCTTCATGGTCTATCAACCCGTGGTCAGGCTCTTGGACGGCGAGGTGGTGGGCTTCGAAGCGCTGGCACGATGGAAGGCCGCCGACGGCAGCGACGTCGAACCCGGCATCTTCGTACCGTCGGCCGAACGTGCCGGGCTCGGGCGCGTCCTGGACACGATGGTGGTCAACGCCGTCTGCGGCGAGATCGCCGACCTGCCGCCGCATCTCACCGTGCACGTCAACGTCGGAGCGGCCAGACTCGGCGATCTGGCATTCGAATCGGCTGTCCAGGAAACACTTTCGACGCACCACGTGCCACCAGGACGCCTGCTGTTCGAGATCACCGAGACCGAAGCGGTAGCCAATCTCGGCGAGGCGGCCGCGGCGATCCGGCGGCTACAGAGCCTCGGGATCCGGCTCGCGCTCGACGACTTCGGCACGGGGTACAACTCGTTGAACTATCTTCACGAGTTGCCAGTCGACGTCATCAAACTGGATCGCAGCATGACCGAGTGGGTAGCTCCCCAGAACGACGTCAGGTTGTACCGCTCGCTGATCGGGATCTGCGGCGAAATGGGACTCGACGTCATCGCCGAGGGCATCGAGACCGAGGAGTCGGCGGCCCGGGTGCGGCAGATGGGGTGCGGATACGGCCAGGGCTATCACTTCGGGCGCCCCAAGGTGCTCGGCGCGGTCAGCGGAGCTTCCGAGGGGTCAGGTGTTGGCGGCCTCGGGCGTGAGCGGGACGACCTCGCGTAGTCGGCCCCTCAACCGGGCGACCTTGCGCAGCTGAACGGCGATGTTCATCGACGTCAGCATCGGGATGCCGCCGATGAAGGTGCGGAAGGACGGGTCACCACCGTAGAGGTGGAGCTCGTAGAGACAACCCACCACGTAGAAGAAGCCCGTGCAGAACAGGGTCGCGGGGATCGCGAGGGCCAGCGGTGACCTGGCGTCGGTGACGAGCTCCGTCGCGTAGTCGAACTCCTCCCGCGACAACGGTTCACCCTTGCGCACCTTGGCAAGGATCGCCTTGTGGGCGCCGACCTCCTCGCCCAGTGGAGCCGGCGTCCGATTCTCCAACCGCCGCACGTAGACGAACACGCAGGCGGCGAACGACAGCCCCGCCACCGCCGCGAGAACGGTCAGAACACCCCACAGACCGAGATCCACGGCGTCCTCCTCGCACTCGACTAGGTAGTACCGCTAATCAGGTTACGTCAAGCAGCGGCGGGGTGCGGCGCCCATGCCACGTCAACTCCTCGAACGCGGCCGCAATCCCCAACAGCCGGGACTCGCTGCGCGCCCTGGTCACCATCTGCGCACCCACCGGCAACCCCTGCGCGGTGAAGCCCGCGGGAACCGACATGGCCGGAACCCCAAGCGGCGTAATCAGATAGCACGCCGCCATCCAATCCAGATAGGTCGCCATCGCGGTGTCCCCGATCTGGTGCGGCCAATCCCACGACGCGTCGAAGGGCGCCACCTGGACCACCGGCGCCAACAGCACGTCGTACTCGTCGAAGAACTGCTCGGCAGCGCGGTGAAGCCGAGCCAACTCCGCCACCGCTCGCGTGACCTGTCGCCCGCCGAGCTTGCCGCCCTGCCTGACGTTCCAGGCGATGTCCGCCTTGAACGAATGGGGTTGACGTTCGAGCAGGTCACCCCAGGTGAGGTCGAAGTCCGCGGCACGCAGCGTCCTAAAGACGAAGTCCGCGCCGTCGAGGTCGGGGCACGCCACGTCGACCCGGGCACCCCCGGCCTCGAACACCGCCACCGCGTCCTCCAACACGGAGACGACCTCGGGCTCCACCGCGATCCGTCCGCCCAGCGTCGGCGCCCACGCCACCCGAAGGCCGCGCAGGTCTACGGGGCTGACGTCGGCGAAGTGGCGCGGGTCCTCCGACAGCGATGTCGGATCCCCCGGGTGCCGGCCTGCGATCGCCGACAACATCAGGCCCACGTCGCCAACGGTCCTCGCCATCGGACCCGCCACCGCCAACCGGAAGAACGGCAGCCCGTCGGTGGGGTCGGGCACCCGGCCCGGGGTCGGTCGCAGACCCACGACGTTGCAGAAGGACGCCGGGTTGCGCAACGAGCCGCCCATGTCGCTGCCGTCGGACAACGGCTGGAACCCCGCGGCCAGCGCCGCGGCGCCGCCGCCGCTGCTTCCGCCGACCGAACGGCTGGTGTCATACGGGTTCACGGTGGTTCCGAAGACCGGGTTGTACGTGTGCGACCCCGCCGCCATTTCCGGGACGTTGGTCTTGCCGACGACGACGACCCCGGCGGCGCGGAGCCGCGCGACGATCTCGTCGTCGACGGTGGGCACGTTGTCGGCAAAGAGCTTGGAGCCGTAGGTCGTTCGCAGCCCGGCGGTGGCGTGCGTGTCCTTGATCGACATCGGTAGGCCGGCCAGTGGCCCGCACGGCGAACCGGCGGCGCGCGCCGAGTCGACCGCGGCGGCCGCGTCGACCGCCCGATCCAGGTCTTGCGACACGACGGCGTTCAACGTGCCGTTGAACCGGTCCATCTGCTCGACGTGGGCGTCGAGCAGCTCACGGGCCGAGAACTCGCGATCCTCGAGCCCGCGCAGCTGCTCCCGCGCGCTGCGCATCACCAACGAGTCGGTCATCGGTCAGACCTCGACCGTCACGCGCTTGCCCGCCACGTAGGTCGACGTCACGTTGGTGGTCAGCAGTTCGACCTCCTCGCCGGTGAACGGATTGCGATCCAGGACGACGAAGTCGGCGGCCTTTCCCGCGACCAGCTGACCGGTCAAGTGGTCGAAGCGCCCGCCGTAGGCGGCGTCCTTGGTGCCGTGGGCGAGTGCCTCTGCCATGGGCAGCGAAAGCTCCGGAACGTTGGCCGGGAGCCCGGGCGTGATCGCCGAGCACCGGGTGGTGGCCACGTACATGTTCGGCAGCGGACGATGAGGAGCGGTCGGTGCGTCGGTACCGAACGCGAGCACGCCACCGGCCGCGGTGATCTCGGGCCACGGCATGCCGCGCTTGGCACGGTCGTCGCCGAGCATGGCCACCCAGTTGTCGATGATCGCCGGATCGGCGTGCACGGGTTGCATGGACGCAACCACGCCGAGACCCGCCAGGCGCCAAATGTTCTCCGGCGTCACGGTTTCCAGGTGCTCGATGCGATGGCGGCGAGGAATGGGGCCGTTTTCCGCGTGGGCGTGCTCGATGGCCGACAACGCGATGTCGGACGCGTCGTCACCGATGGCGTGCATGGCCACCTGCAGACCGGCGGCATCGGCGGCCGCGACGACGGGACCGAGCGCATCCAGGCTCCAGATAGGTCCGGCGTTGCTGCCGTCGGCGTACGGCAACTTCATTGCCGCGGTGCAACTGTCGATCACACCGTCGACCATGATCTTGATGCCCGTGACGCGGAGCCACGGCCCGTTCAGGCGCTCGGCGAGCTTCGCCGCATGCTGCACCTGGGCGACGTTCTCGGCCTCGGTGGCGCACAGGTCGACCAGCCAGTGGACGGCGACTCGGATCGGAAGCGTTCCGTTGCCGTGCGCCAATTGCCGCTCGAGGCAATCCAATTCGGCCGTGCCGACGGACATGTCGACGGCAGCGGTCACACCGGACGCCAGGTACTGCGAGAACGCCGACTGCAGCGCCCGATCCCGGTCGTCATCGGTGACCTGAGAGGTCAGGAAGCGTGCGGCGAAATTCAACGATGCCGTCTCGTAGAGCAATCCGGTGGCGACACCATCGGCGTCACGGGCGATGCGGCCGCCGATCGGATCCGGGGTGTCGTCGTCGACCCCGAGCTCCCGTAGCGCCGCGGTGTTGAGCCACATCGAGTGGGAATCGAAACAGTCCAAGTACACCGGCTTCTCGGATTCCATCGCGTCCAACATGTGACGGTCCGGTGCGCCGCCGGGGATCGAGGTCGGCAACCAGTTGCGACCCAGAATGCGGACCGCGTCCGGGGCGGCTGCGGCGGCCGCCTCGACGAGGGGCTGCATCTCCGCGAGATTCGCCGTGCCCATGAGGTCGACCTGACTCAAGGACTCGCCGAATGCGACCAGGTGGGTATGGGAGTCGATGAACCCGGGCAACACGAATGCGCCGTCCAGGTCGACTGTTTCGGCATCCGGGGCCGCGGCCTGGGCCGCGGCGTCGTCGCCGACGAACGTCAGGACGCCGTCGTCGACCACCATCGACTCCGCCCATGCGGGTTCAGCCGTGGTGAAGATGCGGCCGTTGCGGTAGTGGATCATCGAGGAACTCCAGTTCTGCCCGAGTCGTAGCGTGCGACAGCGGCGGGTGTGACGTGATGAGTCACGCTACCAATAAGGCAGTACCGAATGAACCATCAGTGCGAATTTTTTGGCGTAAATGGTTCACAGTCCTCAGCGGTTGAACGGGCTGATTTCCGTCACCGCCACTCCGCTGCGCTTGTACGCCGAGAGCACCGGCGACGATCGAATCGACTCCACCTTCCCCGTCCAGGGCTGTTCGGTGACGAACTGCCGAAAGTCCTCGAGCGTCTCGACGGCCACGTCGATCACCAGCTGGTGCTCGCCCATCGTCATCGCGGCGTAGCGCACGTAGTTCGACTCGGTGATCTCCGCGGCGACGGTCCGCACGGCCCCCGGCGTCGCACGAATCCACAGGAACGCCGAGACGTCCAAGCCCAGCAGCGTCGGGGCGACGACGGCGCGCACGTCGACCCCCGTTCCGACCAGACCGTAAAGCCTCCGGCGGATACTGGCCTCCGACTGGCCGACGGCAGCCGCGATGTCGGTCAAGGGCGCCCGTCCGTCACGCTCGAGGATGGCGAGGATCTGCTGGTCCACCTCGACGAGCGGCGCCGTGCCCACCGGAGGTAGGCGCCCGAACCCGTCGTTGAGCGCGGCGGCCTCCGCCTCCGAGAGCTGACCGGGCATCCACGAGCTGAGCGTTCGGTAGTAGTCGAGGATGGGGCTGGCCGACACCCCGGTGACGCCGTCGATCGCGGGGATCTCCTCGATGACCGCTCTGGCCAGGGCGCCACTGGTCAACTGTTGTTCTTCGACGACGATCCTGGCGGGCGCACTGAGCACGTAGACGAAGATCGTGTCGCTACGGGCGGCCAGCGCCCGCGCCACGGCGTCCACTCGCTGCGGGACGGTGGTGATCTCCAGGATCGCGGTGGTGGTCGTCCCCGGCAACGCGACCACGCGGACGGCACCGGAGCTCAACAGTGCCGTGCCGCGTCGGGTCACCGTACTGACCGGGGTCTCCAGAACGTCGGCGATGCGCCGCCACGACGCGCGACCGTCGACCTGAAGAGCCCCGACGATTCTGCGGTCCAAGTCGTCGAGTTGCACTGCGACAGTATGCCGACGAAGTGCCTCCGCCAGACGACAGTGGCCCAGATGCGAAGGCGCAGCGCCCCGCTCAGTCGTACTCGACGTCGGTCAGCGCCGTGTCGAACCGCTTGACGGTCTCGTCGACGTCGTCGAGGGTGTGGGCCGCCGACACGTACCAGATGCCGCGGTAGGCCACCCAGATCCCGGCGGCGATCAGCTTGGTCGCGAACCGTCCGTAGCGCTCAGCGTCGAGTGCCTGCACCTGGGCGTACCTGGTGACGGGTTCGGTGCCGGTGTCGAAGCGCGCGTGGAAGGCCATCGGCAAGCCCTGCAGCCTGATCGGCACGTCGTGGTGCGTCAACAGCTCGGTGAGACCGTCGACCAGAGCGCTGCCCACCGACTCGACGTGGCGGTAGACGCTGCGGTCCTCCAGTTCGTCGAGTGACGCGAGCACCGCGGCGGTCGCAATGGTGTTTCCGTTGAAGGTGCCTGCGTGCGTCAGCGCGCCAACGGCCACGTCCGCGAAGAGCTCGCCCCGCCCGACCAACGCAGCGCACGGCCAGCCCGCCGCCATGGCCTTGCCGTAGACCGCGAGATCCGGCGTCACACCGAAACGTTCGGCGGCCCCGCCCAGTGCCACCCGGAAGCCGGAGATGGTCTCGTCGAAGATCAGCACGATGCCGTGCCGAGTGCAGAGCTCGCGCACGTGCTCCAGGTAGCCGTCGGCAGGCACGATGGCTCCCGCGTTGAGCATCATGGGTTCCATCACCACCGCGGCGACCGTGTCGCCGTGATCGCGCAGCGCGGCGGTGAACGCCTCGGCGTCGTTCCACTCGATGGTCAGCATCGGATCGAGCGCGTCCGGAACCTGCCCGAGGCTCCCCGGCATGACCCGGTCACCGTCCGAGCGGATCTGAATGTTGTCGAACCACCCGTGGTAATGCCCGTGGAAGCGGAGGACGTTGCGACGTCCGGTCGCGTTGCGCGCCATCCGCATGGCTGCCTGAATCATCTCGCTGCTCGAACTTCCGAACCGGAGCTGATCCGCCCACGGCAGGACGCTCAAAACCCGTTCGGCCGCTTCGATTTCACGACGATGGGTCGCCGCGTAGATGATGCCGTCGTGTTGTGCCGCGACGATCTTCTCCACCACCCGCGGCGGACCGTAGCCCAAGAAGTTGGGCCCCTGGCCAAGCAGATAGTCGAGGTACTCGGTGCCGTCGACGTCCCACAGTCGGCAGCCACTGGCCCGTTCGACGATGAGGTGCGGGTTGAGCAATCGGGTGTTGCTGCTGACACCGCCTGCCAGCGCCCGCATGGCGCGTTCCTGGAGGTCCTGCTGAATGGTGGTGGCGCCGTTCATGAGCGATCTTCCTTCGGGCCGATGCCGGGTGGTCGGTAGACGTGTAATGCGTTGCCGTACATGATTTTGTGTCGATCATCAGGGTCGATTTCCGCGAGTGTCTCCGTCGCGGCGGCCGTCACCTGGCCGTAACTCGCGGCCAGCTCACACACCGGCCAGTCGGAGCCGAAGATCAGCCGCTCGGCGCCGAACGCGGCGAGCAAGTGGTCGACGTACGGCCGCAGGTCGGCGACCGTCCACGAGCTCCACGATGCCTCGGTGACCAGACCCGAGAGCTTGCACCACACGTTCGCGTTCGCTGCCAGGGCGGCGATTCCGTCTGCCCATCCCTGGGACCATCCCGTGGCGACGGGAGGTTTGGCCCCATGGTCGACGACGAAGCGGACGCCCGCGTGCCTGCGCACCAGTACGCCGGCGGCGGGCAGCTCCCGAGCGGTGATCTCCAGGTCGAAGGACAGCCCGCTCGCCGCCACCAGCCGCATTCCCGCGTCGACGTCGTCGCGAAGGAGCCAGTCGGGGTCGGGTTCGTCGGCCGCGGCGTGGCGCACCCCGACGAGGTGCTCACCGCCGACACCACTGCGCAGCAGGTCAATCTGTCCCGCGACGTCCGACGACGTCAGGTCGACCCACCCCACCACTCCGACGACTTCTGCCGTACGCGAAGCGAGTTCGAGTAGGTCGACGGTCTCGGCCAGATCCGCGCGAACCTGCACCACGATCGTCGCAGCCACACCGTTGGCGACCAGGTGCGGACGAAGGTCCTCGACGTCGTAGCGCCGCCGGAGAGCCGCGAAGTCACCCGTCATCCACGGGTAGTCGCCGACGTCGGGGTCCCACAGATGATGGTGTGCGTCAATCACTCTCGACGTCGTTCCCCACGGGGGCGCCCTCGTCGAGCAACCCCTCCGACACCAGATCGCCCCACAGTTCGTCGGGGATCGGACGGTCGAACAGCGCTGCGTTCTCGACGATCTCGGCCCGACTGCGGGCACCGGTCAGGACCGCGACGACCGCGGGATGGGCCCGTGGGAACTGCAACGCGGCGGCCTTGAGGGGCACGTCGTGCCGTTGACACACCTCGAAGAGCCGGTGGGCGCGCGCCACCATCTCGGGTGGGGCGGGGTCGTAGTCGTACCGCGCGCCTGGCCCGGCGTCGGCCAGCAGGCCGCTGTTGAACACGCCGCCGGCCACCACTGCGATTCCGCGTTCGGCGCACAGCGGCAGGAACGACTGCAGCGCAGTCTGTTCCAGCAGGGTGTAGCGGCCTGCCAGCAGGAAGATGTCCGGATCGCTCTCGCGGGCGAAACGCTCCAGCGCCGCCGTCTGATTCATCCCGGCGCCGATCGCGGACACCACCTTCTGCTCCCGCAACTCGATCAAGGTGGGGAACGCCGTCGCCAACGCCTCGTCGACGTAGTCGTCGGGGTCGTGCACCAGCGCGATGTCGAGACGGTCGGTGCCGAGCCGGTTGAGGCTCTCCTCGATCGACCGCAGCACGCCGTCGCGCGAATAGTCGTACACGGTGGCCACATCCGGCGCACCTGCGTCATAGGGGCGACCGGTGGAGTCGAAGTCGTCGGGGTGCGGATCGGCGTCGGCGCGCAGCAGGCGGCCGACCTTGCTCGAGAGCACGTAGTCCTCGCGCCGATGGCCGGCCAGTCCGCGTCCCAGTCGGACCTCTCCATTGCCACGCCCGTACTGCGGGGCGGCGTCGAAGTAGCGCAGCCCGGCGTCCCATGCGGCCGCAACGGTGTCGACCGCGGCGTCGTCGCCGACCTCGGTGTACATGCCACCGATGGCGGTCGCCCCGAAGCCGAGGGCTGTCACCTCCAGCGCGGTTCTGCCGACTCGCACCATCGTGTCGTGGACGACGCGGGTGGGATCCTTCACCGTCATCTATCGCACCGTTCCGTCGGCCTGCAGGTCGGCGACTTCGGCGACGCCGTCGTACACGACGGCGACGACCTCGGTCGACTCGGATTCCTCGGGGCCGAGCAGGCGCGCCCGCCCCGCGGCCACCGCTTCGTCGAGCGGGCTGGGATAACCGGTCCAGGGCTCGATGAGGGCCTGGTGATAGCCGCGCCAGCCGCCGTAGACCAGACAGAACCACACCACGGGAAACAGCTCGTGGTCGAAGCACAACCCGAAGCCGCGCCGGTCGGCGACGTCGGTGGCCGCGACCCAGCCCGCCGTCAACCCGGTCAGATAATGCAACGCAAAGGCTCCGACGTCGATGTCGTCGGCGCGGCGCAGGTCGTGTCCGCGCAGCATCGGCCAGTCGTATTCGTCGCCCGGGAGGCCGAGCAACTCGCCACCCGCCTCGTCGACGAGGCCCCTGGTGGCCGGGATGTCGAAGCGCATACCGGACCTCAGCGCCAGGCTCGGATGCACGCCCCAGTTGTAGTCGAACGGCATCGTGCCGATGTTGCGCAGCGAGTAGCCGAGGGTGAAGCGTTGCTCGCCGGCACGCAGGGTGATGGTGCGCGTCAGCTCGGCAGGCGTGATCGGGGTGCGAACCGTGGTGGTGAGCACCACTTCATCTGCCGTGGAACGGATTTGGTAGTCCGACCGCGCCGTCCACACCTCCCCCATGTACGGCAACAGGTCGCCGTACCGGTTGCGGCACGCCCTGCCCCCTGGGAAGGCGTCGTCCCAGCCACCCGCCCAATGGTCGTCGAAGTCCGAGTGCACCGCCGCAACGTGGGGGGCGACCCGTGGCGACTTCCACAACAGGTCGACGTCGCGCTTCTTGTCGACGACCCGAAAGATGTTGGCGCCGCGTTCGGGCAACACGTCGACGGCCAGGTGCTCGTTCTGCATCCGGACGACCCGCATGCCGTGGTAGGTCCAGTCGTCGTCGATGCTGAGATGCGTTGTCCCACGGGTCATGACTTGGCAACCTCCGGAGTCTCACCATGGAAGCCACCGGTCACCCGCGGCGTCGAGTCGCGGTGCACATGCTCCTCGA
This sequence comes from Mycobacterium sp. Root135, assembly GCF_001426545.1. GTDB lineage: Bacteria > Actinomycetota > Actinomycetes > Mycobacteriales > Mycobacteriaceae > Mycobacterium. The sequence goes on from NZ_LMEZ01000004.1 coordinate 290,976, forward strand.
CTTCCTCGACCGCGACGGCCAGGTAACCCGCATCGGTGGTGAGTCCCTCGTCGCGGCTCAACGACTCCGCGATCCGGCGCGTGGTCTTGGGGGCAGCGAAGATGACGACGATGATCGCGATCACCCATACCGCCGCGATGACGATGTTGGCGCGTCCCGCACCCGTCGCCGGCCACGGCGACACGTTGCGGACCATGGTGTAGCCGATCACGGCGATGGCCAGCAGCGGCACCACGTAGTCGAGCGCGGCGGCCTTGTGCCCCAGCCGCGGGGCGCGGATGCAGAGGTAGTACCACGCGCCGACCGAGAACAACGCGTAGGCGACCAGGAGCACCAGCGTCCCAACCGTTCCCGACCACGCGAACAGGTCGAAGGCGGTGTCGGTGACCAACACCCGCATCAGCACGATGATCGCCGCGGCCAGCCCGCAGACGAACAGCGTCGCGCTGATCGGGGTGCCGGACTTCGCCGAGACCTTCGTGAAACCGCGACGTTCGAAGGCCCCGCGGTTGAGCGCGAACAGCAGCCGTGACGCGGCGACCGCAGTGGCCAGTGCACACCCCATCGCGGAGATCGCGGTACCCAACGTCACCAGATCTCCGACGACCGGGCTGACGTACTGCTCACCCAACGTGCCGAACAGCGACGCGGACTTCGAAAACGCCTCGACGCCAGCGGCATCGGTGCCGAATCCGAGCATCTCCACCGTGGTGCCCACGATGTAGAAGAGCCCGCCGAACAGGGCCACGCCGAAGATGGCGATCGGGATGGCCCGCCTCGGGTTGGTCGTCTCCTCACCGAGGGCGGCGGCCGCTTCGAAGCCGGCGAACGACAGGAAGCCGAACACGATGCCCAGGAAGAGCGTGCTGGTCGAGATGCCCGGCGGCACGCTGAACATGTCGAGGTTGAACCGCTGCCCACCGGGAGCGGTACCGCCGACCACACGGACCACGACCACGACGGCGATCACCACGATGACCGCGGTCGTACAGATCTCCACCCACAGCAGGGTGGCCATCGACTTCTTCACCGGCGAGATGGCCAGCAGAGTCGCGATTCCCACCGACACCAGTGCGATGACCCACGGCACGATGTCGGGGGTGGTCTCGTAAAGGCCCAATCCGCGAAGGAATTCAGCGCCGAAGATGCCCGCCGTCATCGACGTGGTCAGCATGAAGCTCAGGTAGGCGCCCAGCAGCGACCACCCCGCCACCACACCGGCCCGCGGACCGATCGTCACGCCGGTCAAGCCGAACACCGAGCCCGCGTGGCTGAGGCGACTGCAGATCCTCGCGAATCCGTAGGCCACCAGCAGCACCCCGACGGTAGCCAGGATGAACGTCAGCGGGACGGCCCTGCCGACGGTCGCACCTGCGCCCTGCGGGTTGATGTTGACGGCCAAGCTGGCGCCCATCGCGGCCACGGACAGCGAGATCGCCGCCCAGGTCGCCAACGATCGTCTTAGCTTCGGTTGTGTGCCAGGTGATTCTGCTGGTGAAGTCATGCTTCCCATTTCTCGTGCGGCGACCCTCGGGCCGAAGTGCCACTGCATCTAGTAGCGGCTGGGGATGTGCTGACACCTACTCGGTGGCCGTCACGCCAACACGACGTTGCGCCGAAACCACCAATCGGAGTGGGTCGACCGTATGGCCGGGATCCGCCCGACACAATGACGAACCTGGCCGACCATTGTTCGGTGGTCCCGAACGATGCTCACGGGATGGCGAGCCGGTTGGCCGCCTTGAGCTGTTCGGCGATGGCACTGAATCCGGTGGCGATGGCGACGAGATCGGCGACCTTGGCGGTGTGCTCCGGCCACCACGCCAACGCCACCACGCACGGCGGGATGTCGCGAATGCGCCGAAACGCCACCCCTGGTCGGGAGTAAAAGCGTTGCGCTCCAGCAGAAGTCACGCTGATGCCAACGCCGCGGGCGACGAGGTGCAGCTCGGCGTCGCGAGTGCTGGCCTCATCGACGACGAGGGCCGGGGTGGTGCGGTATTCGTTGAGTAGCCAGTAATCCCGCCACGGGCCGGGCGCCTTCGGCGCGGCGATGATGGGTTCCTTGAGCAGATCGGCGACGCACACGGTGTCCTGACTCGCCAGCGGATGCCCGTCGGGAAGGCACACCACCCGGTCCTCGCTGACCAATTCCAGGGTGGTCAGACCGGCAAGACCGGTCGGCGGCCGGATGATCGCCGCGTGGACCGAGGAGTCACGCAAACCGGCGGTGGGGTCGGCGAAGTCGTATTCCACCGATCGCAACAGCCGCTGCGGGTACTCCGCGGCGAAGGTTCGCAACAGCCACGGGATGACCTCCAGGCCCGCGCCGATCGTGTACCCCAACGTCAACGCCGACCCGTCCCGGTCGGCCGTCCGCTGCGCGGATTTGATGGCCGAGTCAAGATCGTCGAGGACCCTGGCGACGAGGTGGGAGAAGACCGCACCGGCGTCGGTCAGTTCCACCGACCGGGTGGTGCGCACGAACAGCTGCACCTTGAGCTGGCGTTCCAAGTCCTTGATCGTCTCGCTCAACCACGGGTTGGACACCAACAACTGCTCGGCCGCACGCGAGAAGCTGCGGTGCTCCGCGACGGTCAGGAACGCGCGCAACTGGCGCAGGTTGATGTTGGGCTGCGTCATGCGGCAAAAGACTACTCGGCCAGCCGCCCAACTGTTCGTCATCGGCGAATAATCGTCGACGGTGTTCGTCATTGTTCAATGCCCCGCCGGTACCTAGTGTCGTTGACGCTGCGACATCCATGCAGCCCAACGGTTTTGAAAAGAGGACGTGGTGGCTTCCGCATTGTGGGCGACGTCGCAGGCGAACATCTCCCTGCTGTTCGGCGACGTTCCCTTCGAACGACGGGCCGCAGCCGCGGCCGCCGCCGGCTTCGAGTCGATCGAGTGCTGGTGGCCATTCGCCGTCGCCGCACCACCCACCGCCGAGGTCGACGCATTCGTGGCGACGGTCGCCGACGCGGGCGTGACGCTGCGCGGCCTGAACTTCTTCGCAGGAAACATGGCGGCCGGAGATCGCGGCATCGCGTCGAACCCGCACCGCAGGAACGAATTCGACGACAGCGTCGCCGTCGCCGTCGACGTCGGCGCCCGCCTGGGCGTCACCGCATTCAACGCGCTCTACGGCAACCGCTTGCCGGAGCTGAGCGTCGCCGAGCAGGACGAGGCCGCGCTCGACGCCCTCGCCGCGGCCACGGAGCACGCCGACTCGATCGGGGCGACCGTACTCGTCGAGCCGGTCAGCGGCATGGACGCCTACCCACTCAAGCTGGCCGGTGACGTCCTCGCGGTGATCCGCGGGGTACGGGAGCGGACCCAGCGCGGCAGGATCGCGCTGTTGGCCGATCTGTACCACCTGACCGTCAACGGCGACGACGTCCGCCGCGTGGTGACCGAACACGTCGACCACATCGGACACGTCCAAATCGCAGACGCCCCCGGCCGCCACGAGCCCGGCTCAGGAGACGCCCCCCTCGTCGAGTTGGTCGAACTCCTCGCGCAATCCGGATACACGGGAAGGCTTGGCCTGGAGTACATCCCGACCGGTGACACCGTTGCCGGACTCACCTGGTTGCACCAACTGACCTCGAGCCCGAGCGCAGACGCCACCTCGACCGTCGCCGAGGTGACCCGATGACCACCCCACGAACCGACAAACCAACCGTCGCCTTCATCGGACTCGGCATCATGGGCTCGCCGATGGCGGCGAAGCTGTGCGCCGCCGGGCTGGACGTCGTCGGCTTCAGCCGCACCAGAGCCAAGGACGACGCGCTGGTGGCCAAGGGCATGCGCGCCGCCGACGACGTCGCGAGCGCCGTCCGCGACGCGGACGTCATCATCACGATGCTCCCCGACTCTCCCGACGTCGAATCGGTGGCGCTCGGGTCCGCGGGCATCCTCGCATCGGCCACGCCGGGCGCGCTGTTCGTCGACATGAGCACCATCCGACCCGACACCGCGCGAGCCGTCGGCGCGGCAGCCGAGACGCGCGGACTCCGCTTCCTCGACGCCCCGGTCAGCGGTGGCGAGCAAGCCGCAGTCGACGGCACGTTGTCGATCATGGTCGGCGGACCGGCAGAGTCGGTAGCCGAAGCCACCTCGGTCCTCGCGCACGTCGGCACGACCATCGTCCACGTCGGCCCGGTCGGAGCCGGCCAAACCGTCAAGGCCGCCAACCAACTCATCGTGGCGGGCAACATCGAACTCCTGGCGGAAGCCCTGGTGTTCCTCGAAGCGCAACAGGTCGACACCGAGAAGGCGATCTCGGTACTCGAGGCAGGCCTGGCCGGCAGCACCGTCATGGCCCGCAAGGCACGGACGATGGTCGCCCGCCAGTTCAATCCAGGGTTCCGAATTGCCCTGCACGACAAGGATCTCGGCATCTTCACCGCTGCAGCCCGGACGTCACGGACAGCCACCCCCCTCGGTGCGGTCGTCGCCCAACTCGTGTCGACCGCCCACGCTCAAGGCGACGGCGACCTGGACCACTCCGCCCTGTTCCGGCTCGTCGAGCGGCTCTCCGGCCACCCGACGCCGTGACCGCCGTCATCGCCACGCCCGACACGCTCGAGGGCAGCCTCTCCGAGGGGTTCACGGCGGTCCCCGCGACGGCAGCAGGGCCCTGGGACACCCGACGCCGCGCAGCCAGGATCGCCGTCAGGGACCAGACCGCCGTCGTCGAGCTCGCCACCGCGGTGGGAAGCGTCACACGCGGCGACAATCCGCTCAAACGCAACCACTCTCGGCCTCGGCCACCTGGTCAAGCACGCGCTCGACGTGGGGTGCACCGAGATCGTCCTCGCGCTCGGCGGCAGCGTCAGCACCGACGGCGGCGCAGGCATGCTGCACGCGCTCGGCGCGATGCTGCACTCTCTTCGCGGCCGCCCGTTGACACTAGGGATCAACGCGATCGGCAACGCCGCCTACCTGGACCTGGCCGGGTTGGACCCGCGAGTCGCCAACACGACGTTCACCGTCGTCGCCGACGTCACCAACCCGCTGCTCGGCCCCTACGGCGCCGCGACGGCCTTCGGCCCGTCGAAGGGTGCCACCCACGCCCAAGTCGTCATCCTCGAGCGCCGACTCCGCGGGTGGAGCGAACTGGTCAACGCCGCCACCGGCACGGACATGACGCTGACCCCTGGCGCAGGCGCGGCCGGCGGAACGGGGTTCGCCGCGATGGCAGTTCTCGGGGCGAATTTCCGACATCTGGTGACTCCCGCCAACCCCATCGTGCTCGACAACCCATGACACTCAAAGGAATTCCCATGACCGATCTGGCCACCCCCGTCACCTTCGACGCCGACACGGTCGCCGTCAACACGATCAGAACACTGGTCATCGACGCCGTCGCTCAGGCGAAGTCGGGGCACCCCGGCGCGGCGATGGCCCTGGCTCCGGTCGGATACACGCTGTGGAACCGGGCACTGACCTACGACGTCGACGATCCACGCTGGGTCAACCGCGACCGGTTCGTGCTGTCGGCGGGGCACGCCTCGATGCTGCTCTACGCGCTGCTGCACCTGGCTCGCGTCCGCTGCGCCGAACGCGACCGACTGACGATCGAACTCGACGACATCCGCCGGTTCCGTCAACTCGGGAGCCCGTGCGCAGGACACCCCGAATACGAACTGGCCGACGGGATCGAGTGCACGACGGGGCCGTTGGGAACGGGCGTCGCCACCAGCGTCGGCATGGCGATGGCCGGCAAATGGCAAGCGGCACAGTTCAACCGGCCGGAATTCGACGTTTTCGACTACCGCGTGTTCGCCCTGGCCGGTGACGGCGACATGATGGAGGGCATCAGCCAGGAGGCGGCGTCGCTGGCCGGGCACCTCAAACTGGACAACCTCTGCTGGATCTACGACAGCAACGCGATCACCATCGAGGGCGAGACGTCGCTGGCGTTCACCGAGGACGTGGCGACCCGCTTCCGCGCCTACGGGTGGGCCGTCACCTACGTCGCGGACGCCAACGACATCGGCGCGCTGCAAAGGGCTTTCGGTCAATTCGCCTCGCACACCGGATCTCCGATGCTCATCATCGTCCGCAGCATCATCGGCTACGGCGCACCGACGAAGCAGGGCACCGCGTCGGCGCACAGTGAACCGCTCGGCGCGGACGAGGCGCGCGCTGCCAAACGCTTCTACCAGTGGCCGGTGGACGCCCAGTTCCTCGTCCCCGACGTCGCTTACGAGCAGTTCGCGCTCGGAGTCGCCGCCAGAGGCACCAGGAAGCGCGCCGACTGGAACGCCATGCTCGCCCGATACCAAACCGCCCATCCCGAGCTGGCCGACGGGCTCGCCTCGATGATCAGCCGGACGCTGCCCGACGGCTGGGATGCCGACCTGCCCGAATTCACCCCCGACGACGGCCCGATGGCCGGACGAATGGCCAATCACCAAGTCCTCAACGCGGTGGCCACGGCGGTGCCGTGGCTGCTGGGCGGCGCGTCCGACCTGGCACCGTCGACCAAGACGGCGCTCGACGACTGCGGGCACTTCGGTCCCGCCGACTACGCCGGGAGGAATCTGCACTTCGGGGTGCGCGAGGCCGCGGCCGCGGCAGCCGCGAACGGGTTGGCGCTGTGCGGGTTACGCCCCTTCCAAGCCGGCTTCCTCGTCTTCTCCGACTTCCAGCGGGGACCTCTGCGCCTCGGCGCCCTGATGGGCCAACCGGTGATCCACGTCTACACCCACGACTCCATCGGCATGGGTGAGGACGGTCCCACGCACCAGCCCGTCGAGCAGCTGGCCTCGCTGCGCGCGATGCCCAACATGGTCGACCTGCGCCCCGCCGACGCCAACGAAATTCGCGAAGCCTGGCGGGTCATCATGTCCGTCGTCGACGGGCCCGTCGCGCTGGTGCTGTCCAAACAGGACGGTCCCGTCTTCGACAGGACGACACTCGGGTCGGCGGCAGGCGTGGCCCGCGGCGCATACGTCTTGGCCGACCCGGCCGACGGTGCGCAGCCCGTCGCGCTGATCATCGCCACCGGAAGTGAAGTGGCACTGGCGATGCAGGCACGGGAGCTCCTCGCCGAGTCCGGCGTCGCCGTCCGCGTGGTCAGCATGCCGTCGTGGGCGTTGTTCGACGCCCAGGACCGCGACTACCGCGACTCGGTCCTGCCGCCGAGCCTCACCGCGCGGGTGTCCGTCGAGGCGGCGTCCGGTTTCGGCTGGGAACGCCACGTCGGGCCGCTGGGTCGAATCATCGCGGTCACCGGCTTCGGCGCCTCCGGGCCCGCCGCGGATCTGCGCCGCCACTTCGGCTTCACCCCCGACGACGTCGCACGTGCCGTGCACGAGGTGCTCGCGATTCACCCGAAGGAGTAGCCGCCAGTGCCGGGCGCGGGCGAACGTCAACTGACGTTCATCTGCGCGAGGTACACCGGATCCGTGCCGACGAAGACTGCAGGAGCGATGCCATGACCACACCGAGCCGACGCGAGGATCCGTCGTCGCGACGCATGATCGACCTGGCCACCGGAATGCTGATGGGACTCCGCGGATGCTCGGAGCGTGACGCCTTCGACGACCTCGTCAAGGCGGTCCACGAAACCGGCATCGGCCCAGCCGCTCTGGCGACGGCCCTGGTGCACCTGGTCGGCGGCGAGCGCGACGGAGTTCCCCATCAGACCGAGGCAGCCCTCGTCTGGGGTCACCTGCTGCCGGCGCGGGTCGCGTCGGCCGCCGTGGCCGAATGACTCCGCCGACAGTGACCTACGACGCACCGACCGGTGACGTCCGGTCGGCGTTCCAGCACGCGTTGATGTGCGCCATCACCGATGGACGCCTTCCTGGCAGAAGTTGTCCGTTGCGCGCGAACACCTGGGCGGCGATCGAGGCGATCGCGCGCAATCATCCCGAAGCCGCAACCGAGTTGATCAACCACGCCTACGACTCGTTCCAGTCTGAGTACGGCGCGGTCGGCTGACGGCCTGCCCGCCATGGGCTCTGATCGCCGCTCCCAGCTAAACGTTTGCCAGGTCGGCGCGAACCCTGCGCTCTACCAGTAGCGGCACGAGGTCGGAAGACGCGAAGGCCCTTCAGGCTCGAACGCTCCTGAAGGAATTGCGCGACCAGGTCGAGACGGTGTCTCGCAAGCTGGAGATCGTCGAAATCAGTCCAGGTCCGCTCGCGGCATCGCCTACGTTCACCGTCACCAGTCCGAGTTGCGTCGAGAGCTCCGAGAAGCGCACCGACTCGTGGACGCCCTACGCGCCGTCACCGGGAGACCCTCACCTGCGCTCTGCCACGCGACTCCGCTGCGCACGTGTAGGTCGAGCCGTTCGCGAAGACCCAGACCCCACAACGCAGCCAGGCCCCCTCGAAAGGGGGCCTGGCTGGGTGTGGCAGGTACAGGATTCGAACCTGTGTAGGCGTTAGCCGACGGATTTACAGTCCGCTCCCATTGGCCGCTCGGGCAACCTGCCGGGATTCGCACCAATCCGGAACCCCGGTTTGGTGCGACTAGCAGGGTACAACGAGGATGGTCCCAACACGAAAACGCATCAACATAGGAGGGAGCCATCCATGGCGGATTCCAGCTTCGACGTCGTCAGCAAGGCCGATCGCCAAGAGGTCGACAACGCGCTCAACCAAGCTGCCAAGGAGTTGTCCACCCGATTCGACTTCCGCGGCACCGAGACCACCATCGAATGGCAGGGTGAGGAGGGCATCATCCTCGTCTCCTCCACCGAGGAGCGCGTGAAGGCCGCCGTCGACGTCTTCAAGGAAAAGCTCATCCGACGCGACATCTCGATGAAGGCCTTCGACGCCGGCGACCCTCAGGCCTCCGGCAAGACCTACAAGGTCATCGGCAGCATCAAGCAGGGCATCGACAGCGAGAACGCCAAGAAGATCACCAAGCTCATCCGCGACGAGGGCCCCAAGGGCGTCAAGGCGCAGATTCAGGGCGAGGAGATCCGCGTCAGCTCCAAGAAGCGCGACGACCTGCAGGCCGTGCAGTCGCTGCTGCGGGGCGCCGACCTCGAGGTGGCTCTGCAGTTCGTCAACTACCGGTAGCGCGCCGAACGTGACGCCACGGTGAGAATGGCGCGGCTTTCTCGCAGTGGCATCACAATGGGCGACGGCCAGCCGCCCCAGCACCCGTGAATGCAACGAGCCCGGAGACGTTGGACGTCTCCGGGCTCGTTGTTGGTTCAGCGCCCGCTAGGGCGAGGTAAGGCCTATTACGACTCGGGGTCCGACCCACCGTTCTGGATCGCGCGGATGAACTGGCCGGGGGCGTTCGCGAGGCTGTTGGCCAGGGTTCCCGGCGCGGCAGCCAAAGCTCCACCGGCAATCACAGGCGAGGTGGCGATGATGCCTGCGCCTGTTGCAAACTGGCTCGGAAGGCCCGCCACGCCAGCGGCGAACTGTCCGGGCACGGCTACGAGACCACAGCTGCCGTCGCCCGGGTTCGAACCATCCTCATTGGGCGGGCATCCCACACCTGCGAGGTTCTCGACACTGGCAAGACCACACTTGGAAAAGGTGCCCGTGCCCTTGCCCCCGGCGGTGTATTCCGCACAACTCTGACCGGCGAGCTGCGCCGGCGCCGCAGCGACGTTGTCCGCAATGGTGCACGGAATGGACGTGAGTCCAGGTGCGCAGGCTGCCGACGCAGGCGCGGCCATCCCCGCGAACAAGCCGGCGAAGAGACCGGCGGCGGCGATCACCAGAGCCGCCAAGAACTTTGAAATCACGGATTCTCCTAAGTATGAGCAACGAGCGCGTGTGCGATGCGCCATAGCATAACCCCCTGAGAGCCTCAGTAGCGCACCAAAATGCAAGTTCGTCATCAGGCCGCCTGGCAACCATAATTGACGTACTAATCAACGATCTTGACCGTGAAAGAAAAGCCTTGCGTCGCCAAAGCATTCACTCGTCGAGGCCGTCGGCCATACCCTGTTCGCCATGGCACCTGCGCAGCGCAAACCGAACGTCGTCGTCCTAGGTGGAGGGTCCTGGGGCACCACGGTGGCCTCCATTTGCGCCCGCCGCGGCCCAACCCTGCAGTGGGTTCGCTCCCAGCAAACCGCCGACGACATCAACGACAACCACCGCAACTCCCGATACTTAGGCGAGGAGGTCGAGCTCGCCGAGAGCCTTCGCGCCACCACCGACTTCGCCGAGGCCGCCAATTGCGCCGACGTCTTGGTGATGGGCGTGCCGTCACACGGCTTCCGTGGCGTGCTGGAGGAACTGGCGAAGGAACTGCGGCCGTGGGTGCCCGTCGTGTCCTTGGTGAAGGGCCTCGAGCAGGGCACCAACATGCGGATGAGCGAGATCGTCAACGAGGTGCTGCCCGGTCACCCGGCCGGAATCCTCGCCGGCCCCAACATCGCTCGCGAGGTGGCCGAGGGCTACGCCGCCGCGGCGGTGCTCGCCATGCCCGACCAACTGCTGGCCGCAAACCTGGGAAACCTGTTCCGCACCCAGCGTTTCCGCACCTACACCACCGACGACGTGGTGGGCGTCGAGATGGCCGGCGCGCTCAAGAACGTCTACGCGATCGCCGTCGGCATGGGCTACAGCCTCGGCATCGGCGAAAACACCCGCGCGATGGTGATGGCGCGCGCCGTGCGGGAGATGTCGAAGCTCGGTGAAGCCATGGGCGGTCACCGCGACACGTTCGCCGGGCTGGCGGGCATGGGCGACCTGATCGTCACCTGCACCAGCCAGCGCAGCCGCAATCGCCACGTCGGCGAACAGCTGGGTTCCGGCAAGTCGATCGACGAGATCATCGCGTCGATGAATCAGGTAGCCGAAGGCGTGAAGGCCGCCAGCGTCATCATGGAATTCGCCGACAAGCACGGCCTGAACATGCCGATCGCCCGCGAGGTGGACCGCGTCATCAACCACGGGTCGACGGTCGAGGACGCCTACCGCGGCCTCGCGGCCGAGAAGCCGGGCCACGAGGTGCACGGCTCCGGCTTCTAGCGGCCCGTCAGTTGGCGTACGGGTTCGACGGCTGCGGCCGGTCGATCAGCGGGTTGTTCGGGTCGACGGCAAAGCTTCCCGCCGGGCTCAGGACGAAGCCGCCGCCGTCGTAGTTGTTGGTGCACGTCGTCGTCGTGCCGTCGGTGCCGCACGTGACGTTGCGGAAGCTGATCTTCGTCCCGGGCTCGAGGCGCTTGGGCAAGGTGTCGAATACGTACAGCGGACGATCGGAGCTCGAGAAGCCCGCCGGGCCGACCTGCTGACCCGTGACCACGTTGGCGCCGTTCGGCGCGGCCGGGAGGGGCCCGCTGCAGCCGTAGTTGCCGGAATTGCGGTTGATGATGCAGGCGACGTCGCCCGGCACGGCGAAGCCGTAGAGCGACCCGTCCTGCAGCAGGAACTCCGACGGCTTGACCGACGCAAAGCCCATCACGTTGGGAGCCGGCGGCGAGGGCGGCGGCCCTGGTTCCGGATCGGCGGCCGCAATTCCGGGCACGCCGATCACGGCTGCCCCCACAGCGACCAGGCCGATCAGAAGTCTGCTTAGCACGCGATCAGCGTAGAGCAGGCGTCCCTCGGGTGCGGGCTTACCAAACGGAGTAGTCGTCACACCGGGGTCATCGGTCGACGCCGACGAAACGTTAACCGTGGCGTCAGTACTGCCCGGGGCCCCGGCCGGCCATCTGCTCAAGGCGCGCGATGCGCTCCTCCATCGGAGGGTGCGTGGAGAACAGCTTGCCGATCTTCTCGCCGGCCCGAAACGGGTTGGCGATCATCAAGTGCGCCTGGTCGGCCAGCTGCGTCTCGGGAGGCAACGGCGCCAACTCCACGCCGCGGGAGATCTTGCGCAGCGCACTGGCCAACGCGAGCGGGTCACCGGTCAGCTCGGCTCCGGACTGGTCGGCCTGGAACTCCCGCGACCGCGACACGGCCATCTTGATGACGGTCGCCGCGATGGGACCGAGCAGCGAAACCAGCAGGATCGCAAAGGGATTGGTGCCACCCTCGCGGTTCCCGCCGAACATGCTCGCGAAGAAGGCGAGGTTCGCCAGCGCCGTGATGACCGACGCCATTGCGCCCGCCACGCAGGAGATCAGGATGTCGCGGTTGTAGACGTGCGACAACTCGTGACCGAGCACGGCCCGCAGCTCGCGCTCCTCGAGGATGTCAAGGATCCCGGTGGTGCAGCAGACCGCCGCGTTGCGGGGATTGCGCCCCGTCGCGAAGGCGTTGGGCGCGGCGGTGTCGCTGACGTACAGCCGCGGCATCGGCTGGTGCGCCGTCGTCGCCAACTCGCGGACGATGCGATACATCGCGGGAGCCTGCATTTCGTTGACCGGCTGGGCGTGCATCGCCTTCAGCGCCAACTTGTCACTGTTGAAGTAGACCCACACGTTCATGCCGACCGCGAACAGCACGGCGAGGAACATGATGGATCTGCCGAACAGCGCGCCCACGAACACGATCAGCCCGGAGAAGACGGCGAGCAACACGAACGTCTTGAACCGGTTCGCGTGGGGATGCCAAGTCATTGGCCCTCCTACTCAAACCACCGACTACTCAAACCTTGGGAGTCGTTCGCTGAACCAACGCACGGGAGGCCGTGTCTGGTTCCAATCAGCCGTGTCGGTTGATCGTGTAGTCGACCAGGTTGGCCAGCGCCAGGCGGCCGGGCACGTCGGGGAGTTTGGCCAGCTCGTCGCGGGCCTGCGCGGCGTAGTCGGCGACGGTTTCCTTCGCTCGCACGATGCCGCGTGACGAACGCAACAGCGCCAACGCCTCGGCGACGTCCGCGTCGTCCTCGACGGGCCCCTTGAGCAGCTGGCGCAGGCGGTCGGCGTCCGGCCCGGTCTCCTGCAACGCGTACAGCACGGGCAGCGTGTGCACGCCTTCGCGAAGGTCGGTGCCGGGCAGCTTGCCGGACTCGTCGGGGTCGCTGTCGATGTCGATGATGTCGTCGGAGATCTGGAAGGCCGTGCCGACGATGCCGCCGAGCCTGCCGAGCCGCTGGATCTGCTCGTCGTCGGCTCCGGAGAACGTCGCGCCGAACGTGCCGGACGCCGCGATCAGGCAGGCCGTCTTCTCGTACACGACCTTGAGGTAGTGCTCGACGGAGTCCGCACCGTCGACCACACCGCGCGTCTCGCGCATCTGGCCGGTGACCAGCTGCGCGAACGTGTCGGCGATGACGAGGACGGCGTCGGGACCGAGCTGGGCGACGAGCCGCGAGGCCGTCGCGAAGAGATAGTCACCGGCGAGGATCGCGATGTTGTTGCCCCAGCGCGCGTTCGCGCTGTCGGCGCCGCGTCGCACCTGAGCCTCGTCCATCACGTCGTCGTGGTAGAGCGTCGCGAGGTGCACCGCCTCGATGACGGCACCGGCGACGGTGACCTGCCAGGCGTCGGGCTCGGGCCCCAGTTGTGCCGAGAGCACGGTGAACAGCGGGCGGAACCGCTTGCCGCCGGCTTGGAAGAGGTGCTGAACGGCCTCGGCCATGAGCTCGTCGGCCTTGCCCAGCTCGGTGGCCATGAGTTCTTCGATGCGCGCCACCCCGTCGCGAACACTCGCAGCGAAGATTGCGTCCCCGAACTCCACGCCGGCGACCACGGTCGCTGGTGTCTTCATTGCTACAACATACTGGGAGGTGTGGACCTCAAACATGACGTGGTGGTGATTGGCGCTGGACCTGCCGGTTCTGCAGCCGCCGCGTGGGCGGTCCGCAACGGCCGCGACGTGCTGGTGATCGACGGTCAAGACTTCCCGAGGGACAAGGCGTGCGGCGACGGCCTCACCCCCCGCGCGATCGCCGAACTCGAGTTGCTCGGCCTCGGGCCGTGGCTGAACGGAAGGGTCCGCCATCGCGGGCTGCGGATGTCGGGCTTCGGCGCCGACGTGGAAATCGAGTGGCCAGGCCCGTCGTTCCCGCCCACCAGCAGTGCCGTCCCGCGGACCGAGCTCGACGAGCGCATCCGTCAGGTCGCCGTCGACGACGGGGCACAGATGCTTCTCGGAGTCAAAGCTGTTGACGTGGAACATGATTCAACTGGTCGCGCGACGTCGGTGACGCTTGAGGACGGCACCACGGTCGGATGCCGAGAGCTGATCGTCGCCGACGGTGTCCGCTCGACGCTGGGCCGCGTGCTGGGCCGCGAATGGCACAAGGAGACCGTCTACGGCGTCGCGATCCGCGGCTACATCGCGAGCCCACGCACCAACGAACCGTGGATCACCTCGCACCTCGAACTGCGCTCCCCCGCCGGCGAGGTCCTTCCCGGCTACGGCTGGATCTTTCCCCTCGGCGACGGTGAGGTGAACATCGGCGTCGGCGCCCTCGCGTCGGCGAAGCGACCCGCCGACGCCGCCCTGCGTCCGCTCCTCTCGCACTACACGAACCTGCGACGCGACGAGTGGGGCTTCGACGGCGAACCTCGGGCGGCACTGTCGGCGTTGTTGCCGATGGGCGGCGCGGTCTCCGGTGTCGCGGGCCCGAACTGGATGCTGATCGGCGACGCCGCGGCGTGCGTCAACCCCCTCAACGGCGAGGGCATCGACTACGGACTGGAGACCGGCCGAATGGCCGCCGAGATGCTGGGCACGGGCGATCTGACCAAGGCGTGGCCCGCCGAACTGCACCGGCACTACGCCCGCGGGTTCTCGGTGGCGCGCCGGCTCGCTCTGTTGCTGACGATCCCCCGCTTCCTGCCGACCGTCGGTCCCGTCGCGATGCGCTCGTCATTCCTCATGGAGGTCGCCGTCCGTGTGATGGGCAATCTGGTGACCGACGACGACGCGGATTGGGTTGCCAGGGCATGGCGCATGGCAGGGGCCGGATCACGCCGAATCGACGACCGAAAACCATTCAGTTGAGCAGAGCGCACCGTGTTTGCCAAACTTGCCGCTGCGGGTATGGACCGCTTACGTGTTAAATCTACGTTGACGTAAGCCATAATCGGTTTGTCATTTGCCCTCAGTGGTTACAGGCGACCAAGGGCGAAATCCGACGACGGGGGGCCCAGTAGGTGGTGCGCTCACGGACGGCCGAAACGCGTGCGGTGACGGCATTTCTGGAGTCCACCGCGGCGCGACCGTCGGCACTCGTCATCGGGGGCGAGGCTGGCATCGGCAAGACCACCCTCTGGCTGGCTGCGCTGGACCAGGCCAGGGACAACGGTTTTCACGTGTTGTCGGCCCGCGGCGGCCAAGCCGAGTCCGGGCTGACCTACGCGGTCCTCGCCGACCTTCTGGAGCCCGTGACCGCCGAGGTGCTCGACACGCTGCCCCATCTCCAACGAGTGGCTGTCGACCGCGTGCTGCTCGAAGGTGACGGCTCGGGTCCGGTCACCGACGAACGGGTGGTCGCCTCGGCATTCCTGACGCTGCTTGACCGACTGGCCGCCGACGCGCCCGTGATCGTGGCACTCGACGACGTGCAGTGGCTGGACTCCTCGAGCCAGGCAGTGGTCGCGTTCGCGACCCGTCGGCTCAAGGGCCGCATCGGGGTGCTCGCCACGGAACGAACCGAGGCCGACGGGCTGCACGGCACAGACTGGCTCAAGCTCAGCCGGCTCGACGGCGTGGAACGAATTTCGTTGGGGCCGTTGAGCGTCAGCGGGTTGCGGCAAGTCATCTCGAGCAAGTTGGGCCGCTCGTTCTCCCGGCCGACGATCGGGCGAATCAGCGAGCTCTCCGGGGGCAACCCCTTCTATGCCCTCGAGTTGGCGCGGGCGATCGACGGGCAGTCCAGCCTCGCCGACGCCGCGCTTCCGGGGTCGTTGGCCGAGCTGGTCCGTTCCCGACTCGACCAGTTCAAGGAGGACACCCAAACCGTGCTGCTCGCCGCGGCCAGCGTGGGCACACCAACGGTGGACCTGTTGGCCGAGGTCACCGAACAGACCCCACAACGCGTCGTCGAACTCCTCGAAGTGCCCGAGACCGACGGCATCGTGCACATCGCGGGAAACCGGGTGAGGTTCGCCCATCCGCTGCTCGCCCGCGGCGTCTACAGCGTGGTGGGACCCGCCCGCCGCCGACAGATGCACCGCGCCCTGGCCGGCATCGTCGAACAACCGGAGATGCGTGCACGCCACCTGGCGCTCGCCGCCTCGAGCGCGGATCCCGCGACCCTGCTGGCCCTCGACACTGCGGCGGACTCCGCCCGCGTGCGAGGGGCCCCGGCGGCCGCCGCCGAACTGTTGGACCTCGCCATCAACCTCGGCGGCGACACGCCCGACCGCCGAATCCGCTGCGCCGACCACCACTTCCGCGCCGGGGAGGCTCAACGCGCCAGCGAGCTGCTGGTGCCGACGGTCGACCAACTCCCCCCGGGCTCGCTTCGGGCGGTTGCGCTGAATCTGCTTGCCTCCATTCGCATTTACAGCGACAGCATCGTCGAGGCCATCGAATTGCTCGACCGAGCGCGCGACGACGCCGAGGACGACCTTGCACTGACCGTGCGAATCCTTCTGCTGTCGTCCTTTGCGCTGATGTACTCGGGCCAGTTGGACGCCGCCGTCGAACGCACCGACGAGGCGCTGGAACGGGCGCGAGGCCTCTCGCTGCCCGAGCTGACCAGCCAGATCCTCGCGATGTCGGTCCTGACGAAGTGCACGCGCGGCGACGGCGTCGACGAACTTAGCTTGCAACGCGCCCTCGAATTGGAGGACCTCGACGCCGACGCCCTCATGCAGTTCCGGGCCTGCGCGGTCAGGGCGATCACGCACGCGTGGACGGGTGAACTCGAAGCGGCGAGAGCGGAATCGGCCACCGTGCGGCAGCTCTGCCTGGCCCGCGGCGCCGAGAGCGACGTGATGATGTTCGACGCCCACACCGCACTCGCCGACGTGTGGCGAGGGGACTTCGCCGCCGCGGAAGTGCTCGCCGAGGAGGCCATCGAACGCGCGGAACACATTGACACGCAAAACCTTCGAGGCGTGGCACTCATGATCCGCGCCACCGTCCTTGCCCACCAAGGGCAGGAGGCCGACGCCCGCAACGACGCCAACGCCGCGCTTGCAATCGCCCGGGGAACGGGCGCACCGCAGCTCGGGATTCGAGCGTTGACGGCTCTCGGCTTCGTCGAACTGTCCGTGGGCAACCACGCCGAGGCACTGATCACCCTGCAGCCGCTGATCGACGCCTTCGGGGTGCTGCCCCGCGGCGAGATGCGCAACCTCGAGTACGTGCCGTATGCGATCGAGGCGCTCATCGCCAACGGCCGGGCCAAAGATGCCGAGCCGATGATCGAACAGCTGGAGAACGACGGTCGCCGACTGGATCGGCCGTGGCTGCTGGCGACCGGCGCCAGGGGGCGGGCGATGTGGCTGACCGCCAAGGGCGAGCTCGACCAGGCCGCCCGTGCCCTCGGCTACGCGCTGGCGCAGCACGACCGGCTGCCGATGCCGTTCGAACGGGCCCGCACACTGCTCGTGCTCGGGCAGGTGCAGCGTCGGCAACGGTTGAAGCAGGCGGCCGCCGACACCTTCGCCGAGGCGTTACGGGAGTTCGAGCGGATCGGCGCAGCGCTGTGGGCAGACCGAGTACGCGACGAACTCGGCCGGACCAAGGTCGCGGCCCCGCAGAAGCCCACGCTCACCGCATCCGAACAGCGGATCGCCGAGCTGGCCACGTCGGGGATGACGAACCGGGACGTGGCGGCGACGCTCTACGTCAGCCTCAAGACCGTCGAGGCGAACCTGACGCAGATCTACCGCAAGCTCGGTATCCGGTCGCGCGCCCAACTCGCGGCGATGCTGGCCTCGGGTGAGCTCTAGGCGTCAGGCTTGGTGGCGGCGTGCAGGGCCACGATGCCGCCGGTGAGGTTGCGCCAGCGCACCGCCGACCACCCGGCGTCGGCGATCCGTCGAGCCAGCGCAGCCTGATCCGGCCAGGCGCGGATCGACTCCGCCAGGTAGACGTAGGCGTCGGGATTGCTCGACACCGCGCGCGCAGCCGACGGCAATGCCCGCATCAGATACTCCTTGTACGCCGTGCCGAACAACGGGTTCGTCGGCGTGGAGAACTCGCACACGACCAGCCGGCCGCCGGGGCGCGTGACCCGCGCCATCTCGCGAAGCCCCTCGACGTGGTCGACGATGTTGCGCAGCCCGAAGCTGATGGTCACCGCGTCGAAGACGCCGTCGGCGAACGGCAGCTTCGTCGCGTCACCGGCCACCTTGGGCACCGGGCGATCCGCGCCTGCGGCCAGCATGCCCACCGAGAAGTCGGCGGCGACGCACCACGCCCCGGACTGACCGAGCTCGACGGTCGACACGGCCGTGCCTGCCGCGAGGTCGAGGACCGCGTCGCCGGGACCGATCTCCAGCGCGGCCCGCGTCGCGCGCCGCCAGTAGCGGTCCTGGCCCAGGGACAACACCGTGTTGGTGATGTCGTAGCGACGGGCGACGCCGTCGAACATCGACGCCACTTCGCGGGGGTTCTTCTCCAACGTCGCACGGCTCACGCCTCCGACGCTACCTGTGAATGTGCACGTCCCGGGAATGGGTAAGCGGGTGAGACGTTGGTACGACTCGAGACCCCTCGCGAGCAGTCCACCGCGTGCGGGAAGACCAGAGGAGAAGGCATGGCCGAAAAGGTGTGGTTCATCACCGGGACGTCGCGAGGCTTCGGCCGGGAGTGGACGATCGCCGCGCTCGAACGAGGTGACAAGGTCGCCGCGACGGCCCGCGACACCTCGACGCTCGACGACCTGACCGAGAAGTACGGCGACGCGCTACTGCCCATCGCGTTGGACGTGACCGACCGCGCCGCCGACTTCGCCGCCGTCCAACGGGCCCACGAGCACTTCGGCCGCCTCGACGTCGTCGTCAACAACGCGGGCTACGGCCAGTTCGGCTTCATTGAGGAGCTCTCCGAGGCCGAGGCGCGCGACCAGATCGAAACCAACGTGTTCGGCGCGCTGTGGATCACCCAGGCCGCCTTGCCGTTCCTGCGGGCCCAGCGCAGCGGCCACGTCATTCAGGTGTCGTCGATAGGCGGCATCACCGCGTTCCAAAACGTCGGCATGTACCACGCATCCAAGTGGGCGCTGGAGGGCTTCTCGCAGTCCTTGGCACAGGAGGTCGAACCGTTCGGCGTCCACGTGACGCTCGTCGAGCCGGGCGGCTTCTCCACCGACTGGGCGGGATCGTCGGCCAAGCACGCCGAGGAGATCGCCGACTACGCCGAGGTTCACGAGGCGGCCAGGAAGGCCCGCGCGCAGCGCACGTCGGCGTCCGGTGACCCGAAGGCCTCAGCCGCTGCGATCCTCAAGGTGGTCGACGCCGAGAAGCCGCCGCTGCGAGTCTTCTTCGGCAGCTTGCCGATTCAGCTGGCCAAGGCCGACTACGAGAGCCGCATCAAGACGTGGGAGGAATGGCAGCCGGTCGCCGAACTCGCGCAGGGCTGACCTACGCGGGTTCGGGAGGCATCCGCTCGCGCAGGCTGTCGTAGATCGGCGGTGACCCCAGCAGCTCGGCCGCCAGCACTGCTGCTGCGGTCGCCGCAAGCATCGGCACCAACACCGACGTCGTGGCCGTCATCTCCACGACGAGCACGATCCCCGTCACCGGAGCTCGGACCGTGGCGGCGAAGAACGCCGACATCCCCACGATCGCCATCGGAATGGCAAGCGACGCATGGCTTCCCGGCAAGAAGGCGTCGACGCAGCCGGAGAACAGCACACCCCACAGTGTGCCAACGGCCAGCAGCGGCGCGAACAACCCGCCGGGGACGGCCGCGGCATAGGACAGCGGACCGGCAAGGAACCGCAACGCCAGGAAGCCGACGACGACGGAGAGCTCCAGACTCCGCCCGCCGAGGATCGACTGGTTCAGGTCGTCACCGCCACCGGTGGCCAACGGTTGCACGAACATCAGCAGGCCGATCACCGCACCGATGACGGCGGCCTTCGCGACCGTCGGTATCCGGGGCACCAGCCCAACGTGGTCGACGAAGCCCAACACCAGTCGGTTGTAGAAGACACCGAGACAGCCGGTGGCCAACCCGAAGACGACGAACAACGGCAGCCACCCCAGGCCGGGTGAATTCACCTCGGGCAGGGTGAAGTCGGGGTGATCGCCGACGACGAGCCGTGCACAGCCGACGCCTGTGGCAGCCGCGAAGGCCGTCGCGAGGACGGTTTGCAGACGGAAGCCCTTCGTCACCTCCTCGAGGGTGAAGAGGACTCCACCGATCGGAGCGTTGAACGCCACGGCCAGGCCGGCGCCGCCCACCGCCGTCTGCAGCATCCGGACCGTCTCGTCGCCGAGCCGGGCGCACCGTGCGACGGCGGCACCGATCGCGGCACCCATGTGCACGGTCGGTCCCTCCCGGCCAAGAACCAGACCCGAGCCGATGCCCAACACACCGCCGACGAACTTGGCGGGAAGCAACCGCAACTGCGGCTGTGCGGCATCGCCGCGGAACACCGCCTCGACGTGCGGGATGCCGCTGCCCGAGGCCAACGGCTGCCACCGCACGATCAACGCGGCGAGGGCGGCCCCGAGGGCGGTGGCCGCCATCGGGACGAGCCAGCCCGGACCAGCCAGCCGATGTGCCCAGTCGGACAGGTCGATTCGCAGGGCGTCGGCATACTCCAGACACCACCGGAACGCACCACCGACGAATCCGATGAAGGCACCCGCCACGATGGCGACCGCACAGACGACCACCGACCCCTGCACGCCGTCGTGGGCATGCTTCGGGTCTGGACTGGACGTCGTCATCGGTATCCCACCTGTCGTGGACCCGCGTGGTGGGCGGGCCCGGTGCGGATACGCAAGCAGTTCCGAGAGCCGATCGTCAAACGGAGGCGGCGTCTGTCAGGCCGCCTTAGCGCCGCGCCGGCCGAGCACCTCCTCGTAGTGGCCGAGGAGCTGATCGCAGACCGCGGGCCAGGTGCGAGTCAATACGCTGCGCCTGGCCGCGGTCGAATAGCGCTGCCGCTCGGAGAGGAGATGGTCGACGGCACCGGGCAGCCGGTCGGAGAACTCGTCGACCCCCAACAGCAGCCCGGTGTGCATCGGCGTCACCAAGTCACGCGGGCCACCGGCGTCGGGGGCGACGACGGGGACGCCCGACGCCATCGCCTCCTGCACGGCCTGGCAGAACGTCTCGTGCTCGCCGGCGTGGACGAATACGTCCATGCTGGCGTACGCGGCGGCCAGCTCGTGACCGTAGAGCGCCCCGGTGAAAACTGCTGACGGCATGAGCATTTCGAGCTTCCCGCGGTCGACGCCATCTCCGACGACGACCAGTTGAAGGTCGTCGCGTCTGGCCAGTACCGCAAGCCGCTCGACGTGCTTCTCCGGTGCCAACCGTCCGACGAAGCCCACGATCGGCTTGCCTGCCGGTGACCACGCCGACCGCAGCGCGTCGTCGCGTGCCGACGGAACGAAGCCCGTGACGTCGACGCCCCGACCCCAATGGTGCACGCGCGGAACGTGATGCGCGACGAGGTTCTCGATCGCCGAGGTGGACGGTGCGAGCGTCCGGTCGGCCTTGCCGTGGAGGTGACGGGTCCACGCCCACGCCGCCCGTGACATCACCCCCGCGCCGTAGCTCTGGGCGAAACCCGCGACGTCGGTTTGGAACACGGCCACCGTCGGCACGTCCAGGTGCCGGGCGGCCAACAGTCCGCCGTACCCGAGCAACGCGGGCGAGGCCAGGTGGACGACGTCCGGCTGGAAACCGCGCAGCACGCCGACCATCCTCGGACGCGGCACCCCGAGGGGTAGGGAGGTGACCTTGGGGAACATCTTCGACGGCACCCGGTGGACTCGAACACCGTCGTGGACCCGGTCGGCGGGCGGCTGACCGTGTGGGGTGTCCGGAGCGATGACGAGTGCTTCGTGGCCCGTCCTTCGGAGATGCTCGATCACCCGGAGTACCGAGTTGCTGACTCCGTTGACATTCGGGAGGAACGACTCCGCGACTATTGCAACGCGCACCCCAGAAGGCTGACAGCTCCGGTTGTACTGGAGGTTGCGCGCGGGGATACGACGCGCGAAGACTGGCAACTGCCTCATAATGCGTGAATGCGAAGCAAGCTCGTCGTCGTCGTGGCCGCCGTCGCGCTGAGCCTCGTCTGCGCGGTGAGCGGATGCACCCGCGCGGTCAGCGGCACCGCCCTTGGTGATCCAAACCCACCGCGTGTCGCGGTGACTGAGGATGCGTTCGGCATCCGCGCCGGTCTGGAAGATGCACCCGTGCAGCTGGAGATCTACACCGAGCCGCAGTGCACCCACTGCGCGGATCTACAGCACGACTTCGGCGACCAGTTCGCGTACTACATCGGCACGGGTCAGCTCGCGGTCACCTACCGGCCGATGACGTTCCTCGACACCCCCGACACCGACGGCCACTCCGCCCGGGTGGCCAACGCCATGTTCGTCGCGGCCACCCCCGGCGGCGAAGTCGCCACCACCGGACGGCAGTTCCAGCACTTCGTCGAACAACTGTGGGCCCACCAGGAGCCCGGCGGCACGGGACCCGACGACTCGAAGATCGCCGACTTCGCCCGCGCCGCGGACGTCCCCGCCTTCCAAGTGCGCCAACTCGAATCCGGCGCCACCGAGAAGAGTTCGTCGGATCTGGCCGACATGGAGTCGACGAACTTCGAATTCCTCTACGAGGTCGACCCGCTGAACACCGGCACGCCAACGGTTTTCGACCTCAACGCCGGCGAGAAGCTCGACATCTACGAGGACGACTGGCTGACCAAGATCATGGAGTCCTGACGGTCCAGCCGACGCTGTAGAACCGCCAGCCCACCGAGGATGGCCGCGGCGGCCAACCAACCGAGAACCGCGATCGACGCGGCGGGAATGATCGCCAGTGACGCGTTGCGGTCTTGCACGCGAACGAGATCGGGATTGGACCTGTCGTACTCGACGTAGATTCGCATGCCGGTGTCCAACTCCGACGGGTACAGCACGCCGAGTTCGGGCCGGTAGGTGACGCGGTCGGGGGTGACGAATTCGATGGTCGACCGGCGTGGGCCTGCGTCGAGGACTTCTGCGGCAGCCACGCCCATGTCAGCCTCGATCTGGCGATCGTTGCGCCACGCGCCGAGCACCAGCAGGACCGACTGCAGCGTCACCAGGCACGCCACGATCACGACGCCGATCCGGACCCGGCGGATGATGCGCTGCGCGCGCGTCTCGCTCGGATCGCCGTACAGGTGTGGAATCAGCCCCTGCCACAACGCCTTCAGGTACCGCACCAGCTGGTCGACCGCCGTCCTCACAGCGCTGCTCTGATCGATGCGTGCAGCGCCCGTAGCGACGAGCGGTCGGCCTTCACCTCCAGAACGCGCATACCGTCGACGCGTTGGTCGAGCTCGGCGGAGAGGCCGTCCAGCTCCACTTGCCTGCACTCGACGTGATAGGCGCGGCACAGTGCGCCGACGTCGACGTCGTGCGGGGTTCCGAAGACGCGCGAGGACACGTCGGAGAACCTCTGGTCGCCCTGTTCGAGCAATTCGAAGATGCCGCCGCCGTTGTCGTTGGACACCACGATGGTCAGGTTCTCGGGGATCGGTTCGGTGGGACCGATCAACAGTCCGGAGCTGTCGTGGACGAACGTCAGGTCACCGATGAGGGCGACCGTGCGGCCCCCACCGGCGCGGTCATGCGCCAGTGCCGCCCCGATCGCCGTCGACACCGTGCCGTCGATGCCCGCCACGCCACGGTTGGACCGGACCTTGATGCCGTGGGCGTCCAGCCCGACCAGCGCCGCGTCGCGCACCGGGTTGGAGGCGCCGAGTACCAGCTGATCACCCGGGCGCAACCCGTCGGCGACGGCGGCCGCGACGTGCAGACCGGTGGTCAGCGGGTGGGCCTTGAGCTGGGTGCGGACCGTCGCGACGGCGTGGGCGTTGGCGTCCGCGCAGCGGCGCAGCCAGCCCTCGTCGGGCGTCCCGGTGACCACCGCGCGAGTCCCGGTCGCCTGCGAGTTGCCCGACACGTCGGGCCATCGCGGGCCGGTGGTCAGGGCGAACACCGGCACCGACGAGTCGGCCAGCAGCGCCGACACCCCGCGGTGCAGCGTGGGCCGGCCCAACATGATGACCTGGCGAGGCTTCAGGGACGGGAGCGCCAAGGGGTGCAGCGCGTTCTCCGTGGGCGGCGCGGTGGGTTCGGCGACCGTGGGCAGTCCGGCCAGGTTCGGGTGGACGCCGGCACCGTGGCCGGCGATCACGACCGTGTCGGGGGTGACGTCGACGTCCAACGGCTGGTCGAACGTGACCGGCGGCGTGTACGTCCACGGCCGCCCGTCGGGCCTGCCGGCCGGGGCGTACTCGGCCGCCTCGTCAACGCCGGGCACCAGCGGTTCGCGCAGCGGGACGTCGAACTGCACCGGTCCAGCGTTGGCACTACGAGAACCCTTGGCCGCCACCAATACTCGGCACGTCGCCGAGCGCCACTGGGCGTTCAGCGCCGCCATCGTCTCGGTGGCACCCTCGGCCAACCCGAGGCTTATCGTTGCGCGGACCTGGGTGCCGAAGTAGCCCAGTTGTTCCATCGTCTGGTTGGCGCCCGTGCCGAGGAGGTCATAGGGCCGGTTGGCACTCAGCACGACCAGCGGCACACGGGCGTAGTTGGCCTCCACCACCGCGGGGCCGAGGTTGGCGACCGCCGTACCCGAGGTCATCGCCACGCAGACCGGCGAGCCGGAGGCGGCCAACCCGATCGCCAGGAACCCGGCGGTGCGCTCGTCGATGCGCACGTGCAGCCGCAGCCGTCCGACGCGGTCCGCGTCGTGCAGGGCGAACGCCAACGGAGCGTTGCGCGAACCAGGACACAAAACGACGTCTCGGACGCCGCCGCGGATCAATTCGTCGACGACGATGCGTGCCTGGATCGTCGACGGGTTCACTCTGACAGCCTGTCATACCCCCGCGGCGAAGAATTCGAGCATGGCGGCGTTGACGACGTCGGGACGCTCGATGAATCCGAGGTGCCCGGTATCGGGTATCTGCAGGTAGCGGCCGTTGGGCAGGGCGTCGGCGACCTCACGGCCGAGGTGCGGCGGCAGCACCACGTCGTCGGCGAACCCGATCACCAGGGCAGGCGCCGTAATGTTCCGGTAAGCAGGCAGCCGGTTGCCCTCCGGTCGGATTCTCAGCTGGCTGCGCAGGCCAGGAGTCGTCTTCGTCGGCCACATCGTGAACATCTCGATCCAGTCGCGCACGGCGGCCTCGTCGTTCAGCGTCTTGGGCGAGAAACTCTCCAGGAGCCGCAGCTTCGCCTCGAACTTGGGCGGCAGCTCGACGCCCGCCTGCAGGAATTCGTATTCGGCGGCGCTGAAGAACTCCCGGGTGCGGTCCTCGCGGCCGCGGGTGGCCATCAACACCGCGGCGGACACCAGGTCGGGCCTGGCCAGCATCAATTCTTGAGCGATGAACGACCCCATCGACACGCCGACCACCCGAACGGGGCCCGCGTCGAGCTTCTCGATCATCTTCGCGGTGTCGAACACCACCTGTTCGGTGGTGAAGCCCTGCGCGTTCTCCGTGGCGCCGATACCGCGGTTGTCGAACGTGATGATGCGATAACCGGCCCGCTGGAACGCGGGAACCTGATGGAGATGCCACGTCCGGCCCGCTCCCCCGCGGCCGGAAATGAACAGGACGGGCTCTCCCGAGCCGCGGTCGTCGTACGCCAGATTCACCCGGCCGACCCTACTTGGGGCGGTGTGGGGTGTCCCAACTGCCGCAGGTCGGCGCGAGCCTCTGGGCGGTCATCCGAATGAGGCGCTATGCGCATTTTCTGCATCAGGGTCGTGGGTTGCGGTCCGCGGCCCGGACGCGCGACCGTGGTGCAGAAAACGGCCGTAGGACGCGGTTCGGGACACCCAAGCGGGAGTCCCGGCGCTCAGGGTTTCATCAGGTCGCGGCCCATCATCGCGATCTGGATCAGTTCTCCGAGGACAGCAGCGGGTAGCAGGCCCTAATCCGATCGACCCACCATTGGCGCCGGTCCGGCGACGCGGCCAGACCGGACAGCCGCGCCGGGTCGGGCGCCACGGCTCCGACCGGCAGCCGACCGTCCACGGCCGGCGCAGGGTCGACGACGTCCTCGACGAACAGACCGCCGGTGCCGAGCCCGCAGGCGTACCGCAATTCGGGCAGACACGCCGCGGCCAGCAGGCCCCGCGCCATGCCGACCGCCGAGTCCAGCGCACTGGACACCACGATCGGAACGTCGATCTGGCTGGCGATGTGCAGCAGCGGCGCGACACCACCGAGCGGGGCAACCTTCACCACTGCCACGTCGGCGGCACCGGACTTCACGACGTGCAATGGGTCCTCGGCCTTGCGGATGCTCTCGTCGGCGGCCACCGGAACGTCGACCAGCGCTCGCACCTCGGCCAACTCGGCCACCGTCGCGCAGGGTTGCTCGACGTACTCCAGCGTGCCGTCGGCGGTGAGGGCCGCGCAGGCCGCCACCGCCTCTGCGACCGTCCACCCGCCGTTGGCGTCGACCCGGACCAGCGGCACCCGCTCGCGGACGGCGTTGACCCTGGCGACGTCCTCGGCGAGGGTCTGCCCCCGCTCGGCGACCTTGACCTTGGCGGTGCGCGCACCGGGGAAGCGGGCCAACACCTCGGGCACCCGGGCCACCGGTACGGCGGGGACGGTGGCGTTGATCGGGATCCACTGCCGCAGCGGCGTTGGCGGTGCGACCCAGGCCGCCTCGACCGCCGAGGCCAACCAATACGCCGCCTCGGCGGGCTCGTACTCGACGAAGGCACCGAACTCACCCCAGCCGGCGGGGCCCTCGATCAAGGCGACCTCACGAACGTCGATGCCGCGGAAGCGAACTCGCATCGGCAACGAGACGACGTGCATGCGCTGCAGCAGATCGTCAAGGGTGGGCGTCATCCGCCCGCCTTCAGGATGGCCTCTGCCGTGCGGCGCCCACTGACCAGTGCACCTTGGATCGAGGCGGTGTCGCGGTGGTCGCCGCACACCCATGCGCCGTCGTCGGTGCGCACCGGGCGGCGGACGGCCAACGGCGCCGACTGCTCGGGCAGCGCGCGGGGCACCCGATGCCGCACCAGCAGGCTCCATCGCGTCGCGTCGGCGCCGAGGATGCCGGCCGCGTGGGCGCGGGTGACAGATTCGTCGGGCGCCGTGCCGTCGGCGGCCATGAGCGCCGACGCCGCGATCAGGTGCCGGCCCGCGGGCGCATAGCTGGGCGCGGCGGCGCTGATCACCGAGGTGTTGAGCACCGGGCCACGGGGATTCACCCGACCGTCGACCCACAGCATCGGCGGTCCTGGCGGTACCTCGTCGGCCGCCCACCAGTCGGTCACCACGCCGTGCATCGGCGGGGCGGTGACCCCGATCAGGCCGGCCGCCGCAACGGCGTCGGTGGCGACGACGACGTGCCGGGCCCGAATGACGTGAGTACCGTCGCTTGCCTGCCAGCCGGCCGCGGACTTGGCGAGCTCGGTGACGTTGCGCTGCAACGTGATCGAGTCGCCGAGACCGGCCGCGAGCTGTCGGGGCAGGGCCTGCATGCCCTCGGTGGGCAGGGCGGGGACACCGAGGACGAACATGCGAATCAGCAGCAGCGCAAAGGCATTGGACGTGACGCCGTCGTCTTCGAGGAGCACGCCCGCCAGGAACCGATCGATTACCCGCCGCAGTTCCCCGGAGACGCCGGCGCGGTCCAGCGCCGCCCGCAGCGAGGTGTCGCCGTGACCGGCTGCCTTCAGCCGATTCGGCCGCAGCGCGCCAGCCGCCCAGCGCGCGACCGCCACGACGTCCCTTGGGCCGAGGCCGCCGCTCGCCAGCATCGCGGGCACCTTGGTCGGCGAACGCAGCGGATGTACCCACACCGCGGAGCCGGTTTCGCGGCGTACCGCGACACCCGCACCGAACGGTTGCAGACGCAACGCCGCCACGTCGGTGGCGTGCTCGAGCTCGGGGTAGGCCGGGTTGAGCACTTGAAACCCGCGGTCGCACAGGAAGCCGTCGACCACGTCGGTGCGGATCCGACCGCCCACGTCGTCGGAGGCCTCCCAGACGCGCACGTCGCGGCCGGCACTGCGAAGCACGGCGGCGCAGCGCAGGCCGGCAAGGCCAGCGCCGATGATCAAGACGTCGGTGTCGTCCACTGCTCGAAACCTACACTCGGGTGATGCCACTCATCGAGGTGTCGACGTATCAGCGGTGGATCGAGAACGTCGCGGACCGCATCGACCCTCTCGTCGCCGCCTCCAAGCCCTACCTCGACGGGTTGGACAACCTTCCGGGCGACGGCCGCTTCCTCCTCGTCGGCAACCACACGCAGGCGGGCACCGAAGCCCTGCTGATTCCGTACGTGGTGCGACGCCAGATCGGCATCCGGGTGCGGCCGCTCGCCGACCGCAGGTTCGGCAACGTCAAGGGCGTGCCCGCAGACCTCTTCGCCGCCGCGGGGGCGGTGATCGGGACGCCGGAGACGGCGCGCGAACTCATGACCGCCGGGGAGCCGATCCTGGTGTTCCCCGGCGGCGGGCGCGAGGTCGGAAAGGCCCGAGATCAGCTGTACACGCTGATGTGGCAGGGCCGCAACGGGTTTGCCCGGCTCGCAGTGGAGCACGACTATCCGATCGTCCCCGCCGCCCTGGTGGGAGGCGACGACGTCTACCACGTACTCACCACCAGCGACGGTCGCTGGGCACGGTGGTCCAAGCCCCTCGCCGAACGCCTGACCGGCACCACGGACATGGGGATGCCCCTGGTGCGCGGCATCGGACCGACCATGATCCCGCGGCCACAACGCACGTATCTGCGCTTCGGCACGCCGATCGACACCACCCGACCCAAGGGCGCGGACGCCGAGACGTGGACCGCCACGGTGCGCGAGCGGGCCAAGGCCGCACTCGAGGGTGAGCTGGCCGCACTGCTGGAGATCCGCTCGGGCGATCCCTACCGTCAGCTGGCGCCTTGGGCGCGCAGCGCCGCCGCCTCGCCCTAGACCTTTTAGACCTTGCGGCCGGCCTTCTCCCAATGTGGTTGGCGCAGATCCTTCTTCAGGATCTTGCCCGTGGGATTGCGGGGCAGCTCATCGACGACGTCGACGGTCTTGGGGCACTTGTAGGCGGCCAGCCGCTCCCTGGCGTAGGCGATGATCTCCGCCTCCGTGGCCTCCCCCTCAAGGGAGACGACGGCCTTGACCGACTCGCCCCACCTCTCGTCGGGGACGCCGATGACGGCGACCTCGGCAACGGCGGGATGTTCGGCGATGACCCGCTCGACCTCGATCGAGTAGACGTTCTCGCCGCCGGTGATGATCATGTCCTTGAGCCGGTCCTCGACGAAGATGTAGCCCTCGTCGTCGACCCTGCCGATGTCACCGGTGCGGAACCATCCGTCGTCGGTGATGGCCTCCTTGGTGGCGTCGGGCTTGTTGTGATATCCCTTCATCAATTGCCTTGACTTGAACCACAATTCGCCCTGCTTACCCTGTTCGACGTCCTCAAGGCTGTCCGGATCCACGACGCGCACCTCGGCACCGGGGACGACCCGGCCGGCGCTGCCCATGCGCTCCTCGTTGCCGTTGCGGTGATCCTCCGGTGCCAGCAGGCTGATGACGCCGCCTACCTCGGTCAGCCCGTACGCCTGGATGAAGTCGGTGTCCGGCCACGCCTCGAGCGCCTTGCGCAGCAGCGGCAGCGGCATCGGCGACGCGCCGTACCCGTAGGTCTTGAGCGCGCTGAACAACTTGACCGCGTCCTCACCGGACTCCAGCACCTTGGCCAACACTGCGGGCACCAGGAAGGTCCGGTTCGCCCCGGCGAAGATTCCGCCGGCCAGTTGCGCGCCGTCGACGTCGCGCGTCATGTAGCTCGCCACCCCGGTGTGCAGCCCCAGCTGCATGTACGACGACCCGCCGACGTGGAACAGCGGCATGGCGACCAGGTTCTTGTCGCCCTCGTCGAGCTCCCAGCCTGCGAACGCGCTCTCGGTGTGTGCGATCAGGTTGGCCTGCGTCAGCGACACGCCCTTGGGCCGGCCGGTGGTGCCGGAGGAGTACATGATGATCGCGACGTCGTCGGGCTCGACGTCCTCCGACCGCTCGACCGGGCTCGCCGCGGCCAGCATCGCCTCGTACTCGTCACCGTCGCCCCCGTCGGCCGTCACCTCTACCACGCGCTCGACGTGGGTCAGCTTGTCCCTGATCTTCTCGACGCCCGGCTTGAGCTCCGCTCCGACGATCAGCACCTTAGCGCCCGAATCGTTGAGCACGTAGTCCAGCTCGTCGGCGGCGAGCCGGAAGTTGACGATCGCGGTCGCCGCACCCAAAGACGCTGCGGCCAAGGTGGTTTCCACACACGCCGGGTGGTTCTTGTCGAGGAACGCGACCACGTCACCGCGGTTGACCCCCAGCTCGGTCAGAGCTCCCGCCAGGTGCCGGATGCGGTCGTACCACTGCGACCAGGTCCAGGTGCGGTCCTTGAAGGTGACGGCTTCGTCGTCGGGCTTGGTCTTGGCCCAGTGAGCGGTGCGTTCGTCGAGGAAGCGAGGTGTTGGCAACTCTGACATGAGCGCCAGCGTGCCATGACGACCCGACCGCTAGCCGGATTTCGAATAAACGCGCCGCCCGGCCAGGTACGTCGCGCGGACGTCCAGGTCGGCGATCGTCGCCGGCGGCACCGCACGCGGATCGGCCGAGAGCACCACCAGATCGGCGTACTTGCCCACCTCCAACGAGCCGATGACGTCGTCGGAGAACAGCTGCCACGCCGCATCCAACGTCTGCGCCCGGATCGCCTGGTCGACCGTCAGCCGCTCCTCCGGCCCGAGCACTCGCCCGCTCGGAGCCACACGGGTGGCGGCGACGCTGATGTTGCGCAGCGGCTCCTCCGGCGTGACGGGCGGGTCGTTGTGCAGCGAGATGCGCATGCCGGTGGCGACGGCGGAGCCGGCGGGCATCCACCGTGACCCGTGTTCGGGCCCGAACAGACCGTCGACGAGGACGTCGCCCCAGTAGTGGATCTGGTCGACGAAGATGCTGCACGTGACGCCGAGGTCGTGGGCGCGTTGCAGCTGTTCGTCCGTGATGGCGCCGACGTGCTCGAGCCGCAACCGGTGATCCTCGCGCGGATGATCTTGCAGCGCTTGGGAATACACGTCGAGGATGGTGTCGACTCCGGCGTCGCCCTGCACGTGGCAGGCCATCTGCCACCCCAGCGGAAAGTAGGCGGCGACGATCTCGGTGAGCTGCTCGCGGGTGTAGTTGGCGTGCCCGCAAGATCCCGGCGTCACCCCGATCGAACGAGTGGCTGCGGTGTCCAGATACGGAAACGACAGGTCTATGTTCCCGATCCACGGCGACCCGTCGACCCAGATCTTGATGCCGACCTGACGGACGACGTCGTCACCGTTGTCGAGCACCTCGGTGGTCGACATCGCGGCGGTCGACATCTCGTAGGTGCGCAGCCGCACGGTCAGGTCGTCGTGCAGGGCGTCCAACGCCGGCCGGAACATCGGGTCGAAGGCCATCTCCGAGCACGTCGTCAGACCGGCCTCGTTCAGCCGCCCGCATTCGGCGAGCAGCATCGCCGGGTACCCGGCCGGGTCGATGGCACCGCCGATCAAGGGGAACACCGCGCCCGTCTCCTCGGCGGTGCCGTCCAGCTCGCCCGCGGCGTCGCGCCCGAACTTCGCGCCCTTCGGATCGGGAGTGTCGCGGTTCAACCCGAGGTTGCGCGCGGTCACCGAGTTGAAGAACGCCTTGTGACCCGAGTTGTGGATGATCACCAGCGGCGTGCCGGGGGCCATCCCGTCCAGCCAGGCCAGCGTCGGCTCGGGCAACCCGACCTGAAGCAGCGGATCCCACCCGTTGAGGTAGGCGCCCGAATCGCCGCGGGCGGCCACCTCGGCCCGGATGGCGGACAGGACCCGATCCGCGTCGCCCATCGTGACCGGTCGAACGTCGACGATGCGATCGGCCAGCACGATCGCCTCCATCAGCGGGTGCCCGTGCGCCTCGATCAAGCCGGGCATGACGCACCCGTCGGCCAGCTCGACGACCTCGGTGTCGGGTCCGACCCAGCTCTCGACGGCGGCCCGGTCGCCCACGGCGACGATGCGCCCGTCGGCGACGGCGAGCCCACCGGCGGTGGGCATGGCGTCGTCGACGGTCAGGACGGTACCGAAGAAAGCCAGGTCAGCGGGCATCCCGACATCCTCGCAGAGGGCGTCCGAGAATTCGTCGAATCGCCGCCCTCCGAGGGATCGCGCCGCTTAGAAGAACTCGCTGGTGTTGGTCGTGGTGCCGTTGTCGCACTTCACGGTGACGTTCCAATTCTGGAACTTCGGGATCGCCGGCACGATCACCAGGTCGAACGTCGCATTGGCGGGGAGGAAGAAGCTGCGCTGGTAGAAGTCCGAGGTGTAGGTGCACTGCGACGCGACACCGCTGCGGTCGGTGATGTGCGCGGTCAGTCCGCCGAGCC
This sequence comes from Mycobacterium sp. Root135, assembly GCF_001426545.1. GTDB lineage: Bacteria > Actinomycetota > Actinomycetes > Mycobacteriales > Mycobacteriaceae > Mycobacterium. Next base: position 323,396 of record NZ_LMEZ01000004.1, read on the forward strand.
TGGGCTGCCAGGACACCCCTGGGCCTTGCTTCGGCGCTGGCGGCGCTGGCGGCGGCGGAGGCGGGGGTGGCGGTACGGGTTGGGGCACGCTGGTCTGCCTGCGCGAGGCCGCCGCGGCGTTGTCGGTGGCGGCCTGGTCGCGCACCGCGGGGACCACGCACACCTGGTCCCCGCCCCACGCATCGCGCCAGACGAACCCCTGCTTGCACGTGTTCGGTCCGTAGGTGCCGCCGTTGGGCTCCCGGTTCGCCGCGGCGGCAGCGTTCTGCGCCGCCGTCTGACTCCGCACGTCGGGGGTGACGCACACGTGGTCGCCTGCGCGGCCGTCGCGCCAGACGAAGCCCTGAATGCAGGTGTCCGGACCGTAGGGCAACGGATCCGCCGACGCCGGTGCGGTCAGCACCGCCGCCGGGAGTGCCGCGAGTGCGGCCGTTGTCGCGAGTTGTCGAAGCATGATTCATTCCTCCTCGAATGCCCCCGGAAGGGCATGTGCCAGTACATCTGTCGTCGACGCTATTGACGGAGACACCGGCGGGCGCGAGTAGTGCGCTACCCGATTCGAGAAGGGACTCCGCGCGTCAGGCGGTCAACCTGGCGTCGAGGGTGACGGGGACACGTAGCGCCTTCGAGATTGCGCACCCCGAGCGCGCACCCTCCGCAATCGCGTCGAACTGTTCGACGCCGATACCGGGCAGGGTCGCCGTCACGACGAGGTGGATCCCGTCGACGGAGTAGCCGCGTTCGTCGCCACCCATGGTCAGCTCGGCAGTCGTGGTGATCGAGTCGACCGAAACCCCCTGCTGGCGAGCGATATTGGCGAGCGCATGGTTGTAGCACCCGGCGTGGCCGGCCGCAAGCAACTCCTCCGGAATGGCGCCGGGAGCACCTTCGAAGCGACTGGCGAAGGTGTACGGCGTGCTGGGCACCGTGTCGGAGGTGACGGTCTCCAGGGTCCCGGTGCCGTCGAAGAAGGATCCGTTCCATTGCGATTTTCCCGTGACGATCATGTTGCGCTCCTTGCTGTTTGGGTGATGTCGGCGATGTCCGAGCCGAGGTGGTACTCGAGCGGTGTTCGCTGCTGCAATCCCTCGGCGAAGAGTGCCGCGGCGACCGACTGGAAGCCGTCGCGTCGCGCCGCCCCCCAGAACGCGTCCGAGTGCAGGGGGTACTCGGAATCGGGCAGGCGGGTGTACTTGTTCACGAAGGCCTTGATCTCGCCGAGCGCCCGATGATCCCAGCGGGACACCCGGGTGGCGTAGGCGTGCACGAATTCGACGAATCCGGCATCGGGGACCGCGCGGTTGACGTAGCCGTACCGCTCCGCGGTGTCTCCGTCGAAATCCTCTCCGCCCAAGAGGATCTCGAACGCCCGGCCGCGACCGACCAGGGCGGGTAGCCGGCCGGCGGCGCCGCCCCCGGGCACCGCGCCGAACCCCACTTCCATCTGGCCGAGCACCGCCTTCTCACGGCTGGCGAACCGGATGTCGGTGGCCAGCGCGAACTCGCTTCCCGCGCCCCTGGCGATTCCGCGGATCGCGCTGATGGTCACGGCGGACAGCTTGCTGATGCGGACGGTGATGTCCACCCACGCGGCGTATCCGGTCGGGCTTGGCAGCGCCTCGGCGATCTCCGGGTCCGAACCGAGGTCGTAGTGGGCGAGGAAGAAGTCGGGGTCGGCGCTGTCGAACACGACGACGTTGACCGTCGAGTTGGACTCCAACTCGGTCAACAAATCCTTGAGGTCGCGCATCATGTCGGGCCCGATCACGTTGACCGGCGGATTGTCGAAGGTCACCTCCCACAGGGTCGGCGAGTGCGCGGTGACCCGGAGATGGGATGGACGGAAGTCGTCGAGGAAGACCATGGCGCTGACCGTACCACCTAACTAGGATTTTCCTAGTCACCGTCGTCCAGGCGGAGCGTTCGGTTCACGCCACGGACCATGTCGCCCGTCGGCGCCCGAGCTACCCGGGCAATACCAAGCCAGGGCGTAACATCGTCGGGTGGCACGAAAGCAGGTGGAGGACTGGCAGTGCTCGGTGGGCCGCAGCGCGACGATCCTCGGGGACCGGTGGACGCTGCTGATCCTGCGCGAGGCGCTGCTGGGCACCACTCGCTTCGCCGACTTCCAAGCCAACCTCGGCATCGCGCCCGACGTGCTGACCGATCGGCTGTCCACGCTGGTGGAGTACGACGTGATGACCCGCGACACCTATCAAGAGCCAGGTCAGCGCGTCCGCCCTGCGTATCACCTGACTCCCGCGGGACGCGAGTTGCACGTCATCGTCGGCGCGTACCAACAATGGGGCGACAAGCACCTACCGCGACCGGAGGGGCCGACCATGACGCGCCGGGCCATGCGCACCGACCGCCCCGTCCACGTCGCCTTCATCGACGACCTCGGCTACGAGGTCCCAGCCGACGACGTGGCCTCCATCCCCACCGGAAATTGACCATCTCGCTTCATAAGTCCAAGCGATCTGTCAGCGGATGCGGATGCGAATCGGACCACGCCACGTGGCGTCCGGGTCGAGCGCGTCGCCCTTCTGGGTGACGTCGACCAGACCCTCCCTGGCCAGCGCCCGCGCGACGTCACGGGCGTCGTGCATCAGGTCCCGCCAGTCGTCACCGCCGATCGCCCGGGCCGCGTCGGACGGGCAGATGGTCTTGTCCGGTCCACGTTCGCGGGCCAGCTCCAGGATGGTGGTGCGCAGTCGCTGGTTCACGCCCTCCAGTGAAGCCGCAATCCGCGCCCCTTGCCAGGATTTCTGTAACACGTTCTAATCTGGACTCATGAGCGATGCAATGCTGCGCCATCCGATCCACTCCGGCCACCTCACCGTCGGCGCACTGAAGCGTCACCGCGACAAGCCGGTGCTGTTCCTCGGGGAGACCACGCTGACCGGCGGGGAGCTTGCCGACCGCATCAGCCAGTACGTTCAGGCCTTCGAGGCGCTCAACGCGGGCACCGGCGCGGTCGTCGGACTGCTGGCCCTCAACCGGCCCGAGGTGCTGATGATCGTCGGCGCCGGGCAGACGCAGGGATACCGCCGCGTGGCACTACACCCTCTGGGTTCGTTGGACGATCACGCCTACGTGCTGACCGACGCCGGGGTCACGTCGCTGATCGTCGACCCGAATCCGATGTTCGTCGAACGCGCGGTCGGATTGCTCGAGAAGGTGCCGTCGCTCAAGCAGGTGCTGACGATCGGGCCGGTGCCCGCTGAGCTGGCCGACGTCGCGGTCGACCTCAACGCCGAAGCGGCCAAGTACCCGCCGCAGCCGCTCGTCGCCGCCAATCTCGCACCCGACACCGTGACGGGGCTGGCCTTCACCGGCGGCACGACCGGCAAGCCCAAGGGCGTCATGATGACGTCGCAGGCGACCACCACGATGTCGACGATCCAACTCGCCGAGTGGGAGTGGCCGGAGAATCCGAAGTTCCTGATGTGCACGCCGCTGTCGCATGCCGGCGCGGCCTTCTTCCTGCCGACGATCGTCAAGGGCGGGGAGATGGTGGTGCTGTCCAAGTTCGACCCTGCCGAGGTGCTGCGGACCATCGAGGAGCAGAAGATCACCGCGACGATGCTGGTGCCGTCGATGATCTACGCGCTGATGGATCACCCCGATTCGCACACCAGGGACTTGTCGTCGCTGGAGACCGTCTACTACGGCGCGTCCGCGATGAACCCGGTGCGACTCAAGGAGGCGCTCAACCGATTTGGGCCGATCTTCGCTCAGTACTACGGGCAGTCCGAGGCGCCGATGGTCATCACCTACCTGGCCAAGGGCGACCACGACGAGAAGCGGCTCACCTCGTGCGGCAGGCCGACGCTGTTCGCGCGGACCGCGCTGCTCGGCGAGGACGGCGAGCCGGTGCCCCGCGGCGAGGTCGGCGAGATCTGCGTGTCGGGTCCGCTGTTGGCGGGCGGCTACCTGAACAAGCCAGAGGCGACGGCGGAAACGTTCCGCGACGGCTGGATGCACACCGGCGACCTGGCCCGCGAGGACGAGGACGGCTTCTGGTTCATCGTCGACCGCACCAAGGACATGATCGTCACCGGCGGGTTCAACGTCTTCCCGCGGGAAGTGGAAGACGTTGTGGCCGAACATCCTTCGGTGGCGCAGGTGTGCGTGATCGGCACGCCCGACGAGAAGTGGGGCGAGGCCGTCACCGCCGTCGTGGTGCTGCGGCCGGACGCGGCGACCGACGACGCGTCGATCGCCACCATGACCGCCGAGATCCAGGCCGCTGTCAAGGAGCGCAAGGGGTCGGTGCAGTCGCCGAAGCAGATCGTGATCGTCGACTCGGTGCCCGTGACCGCGCTCGGCAAGCCCGACAAGAAGGCCGTGCGCGCGCAGTTCTGGGAGGGTGCGGACCGCCGCGTCGGGTAACGCCTCCCCGGCGAGCAGACACAAAGGGCCCTGAATAGCGCCAATCGTGGGCCTTTTGCGTCTGCTCGCGGGAAAGGGGGTTAAGCCAGGCCGTCGAGGATGCGGTCGAGCAGTTCGCCCGCCATCCGGGCCGCCTGGTCGACGTCGCCCGCGGCGATGTGGTCGAGCAGCACGCCGTGGTCGACGATCTCGACCGGCGCCTCGTGGGTGGTCGCGACGCTGGCGGTGACGGCCTCGACCAGCCCGCGATACAACTCCGTCAGCGTGACGTTGTGCGAGCTGCGGACGACGGCGAGGTGGAATTCGGTGTCGGCGCGGGCGAAGTCGTCGGTGTCGCCGGCCGCCAGGAACGCGTCCCGACGGGCCAGCAGTTCGCGCATCTCCGCGACGTCGGCATCGGTGCGACGGGCCGCCGCGAGCCGCGCGCCCTCCACTTCGAGGCCGCGGCGGACCTCCAGCACCTCGCGTAGCTCCGCGCCGCACAGCCGTCGCAACGCACCGGACACCTCACTGGTCGCCCGCACGTAGGTGCCGTCACCCTGCCGAACCTCGAGAATCCCGGCGTGCGCCAGGGCGCGGACCGCCTCGCGGACGGTGTTGCGGCCGACGCCAAGGGATTCGACGAGGACGGTCTCGTTGGGAATGCGCTGACCGACAGGCCACTCCCCGCTGGCGACCGATTGCCGGAGCTGGTCGATGACCTGGTCGACCAGTCCGGTCCGACGGGCAGTGCTCAAGGGCACAGCAACATCCTTTCAACCAATCATGGGATGTATGGCAATGTAGCAGCGTGCCCAGCGACCAGCGAGACGAACGATCCGAACCTGCGGTGGCGGTTCAACTCGACCAGTCCGCCGCAATTGCACCCGCCGGCGTGCCTCTCGTAGCAGGCGGAACGTTGCTGGCGGTCGCGGTGATCCTGGTGGCCCTCAACCTGCGGCCCGCCGTCACCAGCGTCGCCCCGCTGCTCGGCGACATGCGCGATGAACTGGGAACGTCCGCCACCTGGGCCGGCCTGCTGACGACGATGCCCGGGTTGTGCTTCGCCGCGGCCGGGCTGACCGCACCCCGGCTGTCGAGCCGCTTCGGCCTCGGCCGCGTCATCTCGGCGGCGCTGGTGGTGCTGACCGCCGGCTTGGTGCTGCGGACCGTCGACGGGCCACACGTCGTGATCGGGGCGACGCTGCTGGCGTGTGCCGGAATCGCGCTGATCAACGTCCTGATTCCCGTCGTCATCAAGGGGTCCTTCCCCACCAGGGTCGGCCTGATGACCGGCATCTACACCGCCGCGTTGCAGGGCGGCGGCGCGCTCGGATCGGCCGTCACCCCCGGTCTAGAAGAACCGCTCGGCGGCTGGCGCATGGCCTTGGCGGCATGGGCGGCGATCGCGGTGCTCGCCCTTCTGGCGTGGCTGCCCGCATCCCGTCGACACCGAAGCTCGTGGGCCGTGTCGACCGAACTCACCGGCAAGCCGAGGTCCCTGCTGCGCAGCCGGTTGGCCTGGACGGTGACGCTGTTCTTCGGTTGCCAGGCATTCCTGGCCTACATCGTGATGGGTTGGCTCCCACAGATATTCATCGACAACGGCATCGGCAAGGTGCAGGCCGGGATCCTCGTCGGCCTGGTGTCGCTGATCGGCGTTCCAGTCGCGCTGATCATCTCTCCGCTGGCGGCCCGATCGGCGAACCAGAGCGGATGGATCGTCGCACTCGGCGTCCTCGGCTTCGGCGGTGCGGTCGGCCTGCTGGTGGCGCCCGCCGCAGCGCCGTGGGTGTGGAGCGTGCTGATCGGCGTCGGCATGAGCGCGTTCTCCATCGCGCTCACGGTCATCGCGCTGCGGGCGCGCAACGCCGAGGACACCGCCCAGCTGTCCGGGATGGCGCAGGGATTCGGCTACCTGTTCGCCGGCCTCGGGCCGTTCCTGTTCGGACTGCTGCACGACGTCTCCGACGGCTGGACCATCCCGTTCGCGATGTTCCTCGTGGTGTACGTGGTGCAGATCGTCGCCGGCGCACTGGCGGGCCGGAATCGGTACGTCTGACCCCGCGCGAGCACAATGATGCCGTGACCAACACCCGCGCCGTGCTCTTCGACTTCTCCGGAACCCTCTTCCGACTCGAGGAGGACGACAGCTGGTTCGCCGGAATCCAGGTCGACGAGAAGGCGGTCGACGGCCACGTCCAGGCCGAGCTGATGCGACGCCTGACCGCACCGACGGGTGCGTCGGTCGACATGGACGAAGCCGCCCACCGCGCCTGGACGAACCGCGACCTCGAACCGCATCTGCACCGCGAGGCCTACCTGCACGTGCTGCGCGAATCCGGGGTGGCCGACCACCACGCGAAACGGCTCTACGACAAGGTCGTCGACCCGGCCAGCTGGACGCCGTACCCGGATACCGCCGCCGTGCTCGCCGGCCTGCACCGCCAGGGCATCCGGACCGCGGTGGTGTCCAACATCGCGTTCGACATCAGGCCTGCGTTCGCCCGGCTCGGCATCGCCGACGACGTCGACGAATTCGTGCTGTCCTACGAGGTGGGCGCCGTGAAGCCCACCGCCGAGATCTTCCAGACCGCCCTGTCACGCCTCGGCGTCGCGGCCGGGGACGCGCTCATGGTCGGCGACAGCGAGGAGGCTGACGGCGGTGCCCTGGCGGTGGGGTGTCGCTTCGCCCTCGTCGACCCGGTGCCGACGAACCAGCGTCCGACCGGGCTGATCGAGGCCATCGAGAGTGCCGGTCTCGCGGTCTAGAATTTTGGGTATGACCAGCGACGACGACATTCGGCCGCCCTGGTGGCTCAAACCGATGAACAAGGTCATGATGGCCGCGATGCGGGTGGGCCTGATGCGCGAGGGCCCGATGGTCCTCAGCGTGGTCGGACGCAACTCCGGCACTCCCCGCCCCACGCCGATCACCCCGTTCACCGTCGACGGAAAGCGCTACGTCGTCGGCGGTTTCCCCAAGGCCGACTGGGTGAAGAACCTGCGCGCCGCCGGTGAGGCGACGCTGACGCAGGGCCGCAAGGACGAGCGGGTGCGCGTCGTGGAGTTGTCCGCCGACGAAGCGCGGCCGTTGCTACGCCAGTTTCCCGTCCTTGTTCCGACGGGCGTCAGCTTCATGACCCGCTCCGGGCTGGTGACCGGCCCCAATCCGGACGATTTCGAGGCGCTCGCCGGTCGGTGCGCGGTGTTCCGGTTCGACCCGATGTAGCCCTGGCTACAGTCAACCGGGTGAGTTCTGACAATCCGTTCGACCCGACCGTGTGGCAGCCCGTCAAGGGCTTCGAGCTGACCGACATCACCTATCACCGCCACGTCGTCGACGGCGTCGCGAAGCCGACGGTGCGCATCGCGTTCGACCGGCCGGAGGTGCGCAACGCGTTCCGCCCCCACACCGTCGACGAGCTCTACCGCGTGCTCGACCACGCCAGGATGAGCAACGACGTCGGCGTCATCCTGCTGACCGGCAACGGGCCCTCGGAGAAGGACGGCGGCTGGGCCTTCTGCTCCGGTGGCGACCAACGCATCCGCGGCCGCACCGGCTACCAGTACGCGGCGGGCGAGACGGCCGACACCGTGGACCCCGCGCAGGCGGGCCGGCTGCACATCCTCGAGGTTCAGCGGCTGATCCGATTCATGCCGAAGCCCGTGATCTGTCTGGTCAACGGCTGGGCTGCCGGCGGCGGACACAGCCTTCACGTGGTGTGCGACCTGACGTTGGCCAGCCGGGAGCACGCCCGCTTCAAGCAGACCGACGCCGACGTCGGCAGCTTCGACGCCGGCTACGGCAGTGCGTACCTCGCCAGGCAGACGGGCCAGAAGTTCGCCCGCGAGATCTTCTTCCTCGGCAGGCCGTACACCGCCGAGCAGATGAAGGCCATGGGCGCGGTGAACGAGGTCGTCGACCACGCCGAACTGGAAACCGTTGCGCTGCAATGGGCGCACGAAATCAACGGCAAGTCGCCGCAGGCCATCAGGATGCTCAAGTTCGCGTTCAACCTGCTCGACGACGGACTCGTCGGCCAGCAGGTCTTCGCCGGCGAGGCGACACGGCTGGCGTACATGACCGACGAGGCCGTCGAAGGCCGAGATGCGTTCCTGGAGAAGCGCGACCCCGACTGGTCGAGCTTCCCGCGCCACTTCTAGAGGGGACGCCATGGCCGAGAAGATCGACGAGCACTTCGTCGACGCGGTGGGTGCGCTGACCGCCGGGGCAACCCGGGCCGACAGAGGCGCCCCCATCGTGGCGACGTCGACCCTGACGGTTCGAGACGTCCTCGACCTGTTCGACTCGCAACTCGGCAGCAGGCACCTCGACCTGGCTGCCCGCTGGCTGCGGTCCCGCGGCAAGGGTTTCTACACCATCGGATCGTCGGGGCACGAGGGCAACGCCGCTGTGGCCGCGGCCCTGCGGTACACCGATCCCGCCCTGCTGCACTACCGTTCGGGCGGCTTCTTCCTGCAACGCGCCCGTCAGGTCGACGGCAGCGACCCGCTGCGCGACGTTCTGCTGGGGCTCTGCGCCGCGACCGACGAGCCGATCAGCGGCGGCAGGCACAAGGTGTTCGGCCGCCGCGACCTCAACGTCATCCCGCAGACCTCGACGATCGCCTCGCACCTGCCGCGCGCCGTCGGGGTGGCCTTCTCGATCGGCCGGGCCGCCAAGCTCGGGATCGACACGCCGTGGCCGCGAGACGCCGTCACCGTGTGCAGCCTCGGCGACGCCTCGGCGAATCACTCGACGGCCGTCGGCGCCGTCAACACCGCGACTCATGCCTCCTACCAAGGACTTCCACTGCCCCTGCTGTTCGTCTGCGAGGACAACGGCATCGGCATCAGCACCAAGACCCCGGCCGGGTGGATCGCTGCGAGCTTCGGCAGCCGGGCGGGTCTGGAGTACTTCGCCGCCGACGGTTCCGACGTCGTCGACGCCCACGCGGTGGCGACCCGTGCGGTCGACTGGGTGCGCAAGCACCGCAAGCCGGCGTTCCTGCACCTGCGCACCGTGCGGCTGATGGGGCATGCGGGTTCCGACGTCGAGGCGGCCTACCGCACCCCGGGCGAGATCGCGGGAGACTACGACCGCGACCCGGTGCTCAGAACCGCGGCACTGTTGGTCGAGCACGGCGGCCTGTCCCCCGCCGAGATCCTCGACCGTTACGAGGCCAAGCGCTCCGAGGTCATCGGCCTTGCCGAGGAGGTCGCCGAGCTTCCCCAATTGTCCAGTGCCGCAGCGGTGATGAGGCCGTTGGTAGACGCGTTGGCCGACGCCGTCGCCGCCCGACCGCCAACTGCCGCGTCCGGCGGCGAACCGCTGACCGTCGCACAGTCGGTCAACCGCGCGCTGGCCGACGTGTTGACCGAACACCGGGGGGCGTTGGTCTTCGGCGAGGACGTCGCACGCAAGGGCGGCGTCTACGGCGTCACCCGCGGACTTGCGCAGAAGTTCGGCCCGGCAAGGGTTTTCGACACCATCCTCGACGAACAGGCCATCCTGGGTTTGGCGCTCGGCGCCGGGCTCGCAGGGCTGTTGCCCATCCCCGAGATTCAGTACCTGGCCTATCTGCACAACGCCGCCGACCAGATCCGCGGCGAGGGAGCCACTCTGCAGTTCTTCTCCGACCGGCAGTATCGCAACCCCATGGTGGTCCGCGTCGCCGGTTACGGCTATCAGAAGGGCTTCGGCGGGCACTTCCACAACGACAACGCCGTCGCCGCGCTGCGCGACATTCCCGGCATCGTGATCGCCTCACCGTCCCGGCCCGACGACGCCGCGGCCATGATGCGCACCTGTGCCGCGGCCGCCCACACTGCGGGCACCCTGTGCGTCTACCTGGAACCCATTGCGCTGTACCATGTTCGGGATCTCCACGACGGCGGTGACGACGGGTGGTTGGCCCCGTACCCGACGGAGGCCGTGCCGATCGGCAGCGCCCGCACCTACGGCGACGGGTCCGACCTGACGATCGTGACGTTCGGCAACGGGGTGCCGATGAGCCTGCGGGTCGCGCGTCGTCTCGAGGCCGACGGCATCGCGACGCGGGTCGTCGACCTACGTTGGCTCGCACCGCTTCCCGTCGCCGACGTGGTGCGGGAAGCCAACGCCACCGGCCGCACGCTGGTGGTCGACGAGACGAGGGCCTCCGGCGGCGTCTCCGAGGGCGTGCTCGCCGCGCTGGTCGACAACGGCTACGCGGGTGCGCTGGCGAGGGTGGCCAGCGAGGACAGCTTCATCCCCCTCGGCGACGCGGCGCTGACGGTGCTTCTGTCCGAAAACCAGATCGAAGCGGCCGCCCGCGCCCTTGTCTCCCAACCGATTTCGGCGCGTTAACGTTCACTGAGCGAACGTTTGCGCGCCGAAATCACGCTCCAGCGCGCGCAGGGCCAGCCACGCGGCGGCGCGGTCGTCAGGACTCGCCATCGACAGCCCAGTCAGGTCCTCGACCCGACGAATCCGGTTGGTCAGCGTCTGCCGGTGCACGCCGAGGCGCTCGGCCGCCATCCCCCATACTCCGTTCTGCGCCAAGAACGTCCGCAGCGTGGCCGTGAGGTCGCCATGCGAGCCGTCGCCGTCGCGAAGCGGGTCCAGCACCGCCGCCAGCCGCCCGCCGTCGACCGGGTCGAGCCGGTCGAGCACGTAGGCGACTGTCGGCAGCGCCCGGTAGCGCACGACGTCGCGGCCGTCGGCGACCGCCACCTCGTGCGCTTGGCGGGCCTCGGCCACGCTGCGGGTCAGCACGTCGGTCGGCGCCGGGGTGCCAAGGCCCAGCCGCAGCGGCAGCCGTGGGGCAACGGTGGAGTTCTGCACCCGCTCGGCGAGAGCGTCCGTCTGCTCGTCGCGGACGAAGCCGAGCACCGTGCCGCGCTCCACGGTCACCATGTGCACGGCGCCCAATTCGTCGAGCCACCGAACCACCAGACGCTCCAAGTCGAGCGACCTCGATCGCGCAGTCAGCACGAAGGCGGTCAACGACAGCTCGTGCACCCCCCACCGGCGGAGCAACGCCACGGCGGGGTCGCCGCCTGCGAGCAGCGTCCCAACCATGACCTCGCGCCCCAGCCGCTCGGTACCCGTGTAGTCGTGAGTGCGGAGCACCAGGTCGAGCAGCGCGGCGGCCTGCGACGCAAGGTCACGGCTGCGACTGGTCGAGGCGTTGCGCGAGGAGATGACGAGGTAGCCCGTCAGGTCCTCGTCGGAGCCGACGACGTGCACCTGCAGGCCGCTGTGCCGTAGGCGCACCGGCCGGTGGAACGCCACCGTCACCGCGTCCTTGACGTGCAGGCCGCCTGCACCGGCGGTGGTGATGGTCTGCCCGTGGGCGTCAAGCAGCACCGCCCAGCCGTCGATGCGATGGGCGAGCTGGGCGACGACGGCCTGGGCGCCGCCGCGGCGGGCCACCTGGGTGAGCACCTTGGTGCCCGTGGTGACCAGCCGGTCCTCCGACGCTTGGTCGGCCGCCAGCAGCGCGACGAGCCTGGCGTGCAGCAGCTCCTCGTCGGCTTCGGCCACGACGATCGCGCAAAAGCCCTTGTCGGACAACAGGTCACGTAGTCCGTCGCGGTCTCCCCCGACGACGAGAACCGCGTGGGTCAGCGCCACGGCGTGCTCGCCGCCGGCCAGGATCGTCGACTCGAGTGCCGATGCCGACGCGACCACCAGGGTTGCGTACGACGGATGGCCGACGACGGCGAACTCGTCGAGCCGCACGGCGGCGTCCACCGGCGTCGACGCGTCCACCCGACCGTCGAGGCACAGGTCCCCACCCAGTACGCGGGCGACGGCGGTCAGATCCCGGGACATCTCGTGAGTGTACGAAATGTCGAAACCGCACCGTCACATCCACCAAAATTCACAGTGCTTCCGAGGGCTCATCGTGCCTACGATCACCCCGATCCGACCACCACCGACCCTGGAGCTGCATGAAAGCCATCGTCTTCCGCGATCCCGAAACGGCCATCGAGGTCGCCGACGTCGAGCTCGCCGCCCCCAAGGCCGGCGAAGTCCGCGTCAAGATCGCCGCCGCCGGGGTCTGCCACTCCGACCTGCACGTCAAACGCGGCGAGTGGGACGCGCCTGCGCCGATGGTGATGGGCCACGAGGGCTCCGGCGTCGTCGTCGAACTCGGCGATGGCGTCAACTCGCTGGCCGTCGGCGACCACGTGGTGCTCAGCTGGGTGCCGCCGTGCGGGGAATGCCGGTACTGCCGGTCAGGCCACGAGGCCCGCTGCCACAAGGTCGCCACCGTCGTCGCCCCCAAGGGCGTCCTGTACGACGGCACCTCGCGCCTGTCCAAGGACGGCGAAATGCTCCACCACTACCTTGGCGTCTCATCCTTCGCCGAGGAGGTCGTCGTCCCAGCCTCAGGCGCGATCAAGGTGCGCGACGACGCCCCGCTCGACGTGATCGCCGTCGTCGGCTGCGCTGTCGCGACCGGTGTGGGTGCCGTCCTCAACACCGCCGCCGTGGAACCCGGTTCGACGGTGGTCGTGATCGGCTGCGGCGGCGTCGGGCTCAACGTCGTCCAGGGTGCCCGGCTGGCAGGCGCCGAACGCATCATCGCAGTCGACGTCCTGCCCGCAAAGACCCAATTGGCAATGCAATTCGGCGCCACCGACCGCGTCGACGCCAGTGACGGCGACGTCGTCGAGCAGCTCTTCGAGTTGCTCCCCGACGGCGTGGACTACGCCTTCGACGCCATCGGCCGCACGTCGACCACCGAGCAGGCGATCCGGATGCTTGGCCTCGGCGGCGCCGCGGTGATCGTCGGCCTGCCGCCCACCGGCGCCAAGGCGTCGTTCGAACCTCTGGTCCTGGCCGAAGCCGACCAACGCATCCTTGGATCGAACTACGGATCGGTCCGCCCGTCGATCGACATCCCCGCGTTGGTCGACCGGTACATGGACGGTCAGCTCAAGCTCGACCCGTTGATCTCCGCACACCGCCCGCTAATCGAGGCCGCCGAGGCGTTCGCCGACCTCGAGACCGGGGAAGCGTTGCGCACCCTGCTCATCCCCTGATCAAAACGCTTCACCAAATTCCCTTCCCGATCCAGCCGTCCAATGGAGACCCCATGTCTGCACCACCCACGCCAGCCGGGTCCTCGACCCAGGCACCGACCGACGCCGGATTGCGTCGCGGCGTGATGTCCGCGCCGGAAGTGTCGGCCCAGGCGATCGCGAACATCGCGCCGAGCGCGGTCATCGCCTTCACCGCGGCGGCCATCTACCTTGGCGCCGGCAACGGCACCGTGTTGTCATTCCTGCTCGCGACGCTGGTCATTCTGGCAGTCGGCTACTGCGTCTTGGTCTTCGCGCGCAAACACGCCTCGGCGGGATCGCTGTACACCTACGTCGCCAAGGGGCTCGGCCCCACCGGCGCCTATCTCGCCGGCGTCGCACTGGTCGTCGGCTGCTGGGGCATCACGGCCGGTTCGCTCGGCGGCGCGGTGTCCTACATGAATCAGTTCCTGGTTCTACTCGGAGTGCCCGCCACCGGAATCGGTTGGCAGCTGGGCCTTGCCGTCGTGCTCGGCGGTCTTGCGACGCTGTTCACGATCCGCGGCATCCGGCTCTCGGCGCGCGTCTCACTGGTGTTGGAGTTGGTGTCGGTCACGATCATCGTCGTCCTCCTGGTGCTCGCCCTGGTCTGGGCCGGCGCAGGCGCGTGGGACCCCGCGCAGTTCAGCCTCGAGGGCGCACCGTTGCAGGGCGTGGCCGCGGGAATGGTCCTCGGCATCCTCGGCTTCGTCGGGTTCTCCTCGGCCGACGCCCTCGGCCGGGAGGCCAAGAATCCGTACACCACGATTCCGCGGGCGATCATGTGGAGCGCCGTCACCGTCGGCGTCCTCTACGTGTTCGCCGCCTACACCCAGATCGCCGTCCTCGGCGACGGGCTCGCCGAGAGCGCCAGCCCGCTCGAGGACATCGCGACGCTCATCGGCATGCCGTCGTGGTTCGCCCCGATCCTCACCTTCGGCGTCGGAGCGTCCTTCTTCGCCGTCGTCGTGGCACCGCTGAACGTGGTGGGCCGCATCGTCTACGTGATGGGCAAGGAGGGTGTCGTCGCCGACCACTTCGGCCGCACCCACGAGCGTCACCTGACACCGCATCGAGTCCTGCTGATCGCAGGCCCGACGGCCATCGTGCTGAACCTGGTGCTGCTCGCGTCGGGCGTCGACCCGATGCAGATCGTCGTGTGGGTCGACACCTACGGCACGTACGGATACATGGTCGCCTACGCCTTGGTGGCCATCGCCTGCGTCGTCTACACGCGGCGCGAAGGCATGCCCAACGGCTTGGTGTGGACCTGCGCCGTCGTCGTCGTGCTCGCCATGTCCTACGTGTTCTTCGCCAATGTCTGGCCGGTGCCTGCCTGGCCGTTGAACGTCATCCCCTATCTGTTCCTCGCCACCATGATCGCGGCGGTTGCCTGGTATCGGTTCCGGGTGGCGCGGCGGCCCGAGATCGTCGCCAACATCGGCAACACCGAGACCGACGTCCTGGAGGGTGTCGGCTAGCTGCGACCGCCCGGTTCGGGCGCGCTAACGTTTCGGTGACGATCGTTGGCGCGCCGAACTCGGGAGGGGACAGCTCATCGAAGCCACACTCACCAGGTGGGCGATCGGCACCCTCGGCCTGCTGGCCATCGCAGTGGCCATCGTCCTCCCGTGGTACTCCGCGGAGGCGGTAGGCGGGTCGGCCGACATGGCCGGATGGGGCGCCTGGACCACCACGGGTGACGTCGACGCCGGACTGCGGCCGCTTCCGCTGGCGCTGCTGGTCCTCCCCGCCTCGGGTTCGATGGTCTACGGCGCGGTGCGCAGCGCGTTCGGCCTCACCGTCGTCGGCGCCATGGCCACGTTCGCGGTGGCGATCCTGCCGTTCCTCGTCATGCGGGCCGTCGACCGGCACGTTCCCGGCAGCGGATCGGTCGCCGTCGAGGTCGCGGCGGCACCGCTCGCACTGCTCGGAATCGGGCTGACGTCGACCATCGTGTGCTGGATCGGATACGCGCGCTGCGTCCTCCGCCCTGCACCCCGGCAGGACGCATGACCACGCTCACCGTGCTGCGGATCGACGCCGGCGACGTCGTGCTCCGCAAGGCCCGCGACGACGACCGCGGATCGATCATCGAGCACCTCGTCGACCCGGACGTCCACGCTCACCTCGGCGGGCCTCAGCCCCGGCTCACCGTCACCCGCGATCTCGACGAAGCCGGCGTCGCCGCGGCGACGAACTCGGCTGGTTCCTATCTGATCGCCGAGAAGGAGACCGACGCGTTCATCGGCACGGTGTCGCTGACCCGTCGAGGCCTTCACCACCCAGGCCACCTCGGACCGTCCGGTGAGGAACTCGAACTGGCCTACACCCTCGACCGTCGATTCTGGGGCCGTGGACTGGCCTACCAGGCTGCCAGCGCCCTGCTGCGGACGGCAGCCGCCGAACTGCGCGACGAGCCGGTCATCGTCGTCACCCAGAGCGCCAACACCCGGTCGCTGAACCTCGCGCGACGGCTCGGTTTCCTACCTGCCATGACGTTCGAGGAGTTCGGCGAGCAGCAGACGCTGGCGGTCGCGAATCTGGGCCGATTCGCCGGCCCTAAGCTCTCGGCGTGAGTAAGAACCCGCTACGCCGCCTCGCCGACACCTTGGTGCTCGCCAGCATGCGGCCACCGTTGGCCGCCCAATTGTTCGCTCCCCGGCACGAAGTCGACCCCGCAGGCAAACGGATTCTGATCACCGGAGCCTCGTCGGGCATCGGTGAAGCGGGAGCGCTGAAGCTCGCCGCCGAGGGCGCGCGGGTGATCGTCGTCGCACGCAGGAAGGACCTGCTGGACTCGGTCGTCGAGCGGGTCGAGGCGGCCGGTGGCGACGCGACCGCGATCGCCTGCGATCTGTCCGACCTCGACGCCGTGGACGCCTTGGTCGCCGACGTCGACGAGCGCTTCGGCGGGGTCGACGTCCTAATCAACAACGCAGGCCGGTCCATTCGGCGCCCGCTGGCCGAGTCGCTGGACCGGTGGCACGACGTCGAGCGGACGATGGCGTTGAACTACTACTCACCGCTGAGGTTGATCCGCGGCTTCGGGCCCGGCATGCGGGAACGCCGCGACGGGCACATCGTGAACGTTTCGACGTGGGGTGTGCTCAACGAGTCGTCGCCGCTGTTCGCCGTCTACAACGCCTCGAAGGCCGCGCTGACCGCGGTCAGTCGCGTGGTCGAGACCGAATGGGGCAACGAGGGCGTGCATTCGACGACGCTGTTCTATCCGTTGGTCAAGACGCCGATGATCGCCCCGACCCGGGCCTTCGACGGGTTGCCTGGGCTGTCGGCCGACGAGGCCGCGGACTGGATGGTCACCGCAGTCCGGCGCAGGCCGGTGCGCATCGCCCCGCGGATGGCCGTGACCGCGCATGCGGTGAACAGCTTCGCGCCCGCCGCGGTGGACGCGCTGATGAAGCGTCAGCACATTCAACCCACCTAGGAGTGACGTCCGGGACGTGGTCTGTCCAGATGGGTCTGTCCGGATGGGTCTGTCCGGACGGGTCTGTCCGGATGGTTCCGCGCGCGACGCTAGGCGCGTTTTCCGCACCAGGGCTGCGAATTTCGTGGCTGCAGGTGACATCACGACCGTGATGCAGGGAACGGGCGTAGCGCCGATGTCGGACACCCACCCGGGACGGAGCCGGCGGCGGCTCGTCGGCCTCGTGTTAGAACCGTGGCATGGAGATCCTGGCGAGTCGTGTGTTGTTCCGGCCCGCCGACTACGAGCGGTCGCTGGCGTTCTACCGCGACGACATCGGCCTGGCCATCGCTCGCGACTACGGAGCGGGCACGGTGTTCTACGCCGGACAGTCGCTCATCGAACTCGCCGGCCACGGGAAGCCGCCGGCCGGGGCGCCGCCGTTCCCCGGCGCGCTGTGGCTGCAGGTGCGTGACGTCTACGCCACCCAGAAAGAACTCGAGCAGCGAGGCGTGGCGATCGCCAGGGCCGCCGCCGAGGAACCGTGGGGCTTGCACGAGATGCACGTCGACGACCCGGACGGCGTCACCCTGATCTTCGTTCAGGTGCCGGAGACCCATCCCCTACGCCGAGACTCCAGAAACTGAAACGTCCCCCCGACTCCGGAGAGCCGAGGGGACGTGCAGTGCAAGTACTTTCAGCGCGACGCGGTCGCCAGCGGCCAGCCGACGGAGGCCAGTCGCGATGCGACCTGGTGGATCTCCTCGGGGTTGGGCTGCTTGTCGATCACACCTTGGACCGCGGCGTGAATCTCGGCCTCGGTCACCGTGTCACCGTTGGTGGACCGCAGAATCGACTGTGCGGCCTTGACGACCTCGTCCTCGGTGAGCGAACGCTTCAGCAGGGCCAGCAGCGGAAAGTAGTCCTTGGGCGGCACGCCCTCGGGGTATCCGGCGACGAGCCAGTTGACGACGTTTTCCATGGAGCTCTTGTTCTCGGGCATGAGTGTCCTAGCTCGGGATGAAGGCGACGGGGTTGAAACCGAAGTGGTGCTGAATGGTGCCCTTGGTGATCCAGAGGATGGCGATCACGACCACGGCTGCGACGAGCGTGAACAGCAGCAGGCCGGCGACCTTGAGCGCCGGATTGGGTGCCGTGGTGGTGCCGTCGTTGCCGACTCCGCCCGACCCCTTCGAGAAGGCGACCAGTCCGATGGCGAAGACCGCAGGCAGACCTGCGCCGAGGATCAGCCCGACGGCCAGGACCTTGAGAATGGCTTCCAGATAGTTCATGTCAGTTCCCTATGTCTCTTGCCGGATCAGACCGAGGCCGTGGGCTGGTCGGCGACCTTGGCGTTGCGCTCGTCGACGGGCACCACGGAATTGCTGGTGTCGTCCCAGTCGGCGTTGACGTTGTTGTGGTCGACCTTCTGCTGCTGGGCGCGCCAGTACATGAAGCCGGACAGCCCGACCAGGATGACGAAGATCAGGCCGTCGCCGGCCAGATCGGATCCCGAGGCGTTCTTGACGACGTTGGACAGCCAGAACGAGAGCGCGCCGACCAGAGCGGCGGCGGGCAGGGTGATCAGCCAGGCGGCCGCCATCCGGCCTGCCACGGCCCAGCGAACCTGCGCGCCGGGCTTGCCGACACCGCTGCCGAGGATCGAGCCCGTCGCGACGTGGGTGGTGGACAGCGCCATGCCTGCCGCGCTGGAGCTCAGGATGATCGCTGCGGACGACGCCTCTGCGGCCAGGCCCTGGGGGGATTCGATTTCGACGAGGCCCTTGCCGAGCGTGCGGATGACGCGCCAGCCACCGATGTAGGTGCCGAGGCCGATGGCCAGTGCACACGAGGCGATGACCCAGAACGGGAGGCCGTCTTCCTTGACGTTGCCGGTGAGGTGTCCGGTGGTGATCAGCGCCAGGGCGATGACGCCCATGGTCTTCTGCGCGTCGTTGGTGCCGTGCGAGAGGGCGACAAGCGACGCGGTGGCGATCTGGCCCCAGCGGAAGCCGTCCTCGCGGCGCTTCTTCGCGACGTTGCGCGTCAGGCGGTAGACCATCCAGGTGCCGCACGCAGCGACGAGGCCGGCGATGAACGGTGCGGCCAGCGCGGGCAGGATGACCTTGCCGAAGACGCCGCTCCAGTTGACGCCCGCCAGGCCAAGCGCGGCGAGGCCGGCGCCGATGAGGCCGCCGAACAGGGCGTGAGACGAGCTCGACGGAATGCCGAAGAGCCACGTCAGCAAGTTCCAGAGGATGCCGCCGATGAGGCCCGAGAAGATGATGGTGAGGCCGGTCGACGGGTCGATGCCTGCCAGCAGCGACCCCGTCTTGCCGTCCTGAATCTTGAGAACCGAGGTGGTGACCGTGATCGCGACCTCGACCGAGAGGAAGGCGCCGACCAGGTTGAGAACGCCCGCCAGGATGACGGCGGTCTTCGGCTTCAGGGCGTTCGTGGCGATCGACGTCGCCATCGCGTTGCCCGTGTCGTGGAAGCCGTTGGTGAAGTCGAAGGCCAACGCGGTGGCAATCAACAGCACCAAGATGATCATGGTTGTGTCCATGGCTCAGATTGTGGGGCTTCGCAGGACGTTTTGACCAGCCGGTGAAGCTCACAATCGTCTGCCTCACCTGGGAGTTTGGCGATCCCGCCGCGCTGTTCATCCAGTGTTCATCCAATGGGCGGGGCGCGTTCGCCTTCGAGGCCGAAAACTTCCGACGGTGCCCCGCCGGAACGACATCGCCTCGGCGCGGAACTACCATCGATACATCGCCGTGGTCAGGTTCTCGCCGCGGCATCAACGGGAAGTCGACACGTGAACGCATTCGTCGCAAAGATCGTGGCCTGGATCACGGCCGGGTATCCCGAAGGCGTGCCCGGCCCGGATCGTGTGCCGCTCATGTCGCTGCTGAACCGACGCCTCTCCAATGAAGAGGTCAAGGCCGTGGCGCAGGGACTGATGGACCGAGGCGAGTTCGACCGGATCGACATCGGCGTGTTCATCACGCAGATGACCGACGAACTGCCTCAGGAAGAAGACGTCGAACGGATCAGGGAACGTCTGGCCGCCAAGGGTTGGCCGCTCGACGACCCGCGCGTCGACGACGCCGCGATCACCGAAGACGGCGAGGGATCCGCATAGCTCCACTGCGCGCAGTCGTCGTTCCACCGATCCCCTCACCCGAGCCACTGCTCGCGGTGCTCGAAGGCGTGCTCGACGGTCGTGAGTCGGCGATCCTCCCGGTTCCCGCGGACGTCCGGTCGGCGGAGTTGCTGACGTCGTCGCTCGGGATCGGCGAGGACATCGACGACGACGTGGCGCTGGTGGTGTCCACCTCGGGCACGACCGGGGTACCGAAGGGCGCCATGCTCACGGCTCGTGCGCTGATCGCAAGCGCGTCGGCCACCCACGACAAAATCGGCGGCCCAGGCACCTGGTTGCTGGCTCTGCCGGCCCATCACGTCGCCGGCTTGCAAGTGATGGTGCGCAGCCTTCTCGCCGGCACCGTTCCCGTCGCCGTCGACCCGAGCTTCAACGTCGACGAATTACCCTCTGCCGTGGCGGCATTGGGCTCGGGGCCGCGTTACACCTCGTTGGTTGCCGTGCAACTGGCCAAGGCGCTCGGCGATCCGGCCGCCACCGCGGCGCTGGCCGAACTCGACGCCGTCCTCATCGGGGGCGGTCCGATGCCCGCGACCGTCGGCGAGGCGGCGGCCGCGGCGGGCATCCGGGTGGTGCGGACCTACGGCATGAGCGAGACGGCGGGTGGCTGCGTCTACGACGGCGTGCCGCTGGACGGCGTCCGGCTGCGCGTCGACGACGGCCGCGTGATCCTCGGCGGGGCCACCCTGGCGAAGGGGTACCGGCATCCGACCGATCCCGACCCGTTCGCCGAATCCGGCTGGTTCCGCACCGATGACGTTGGGGTGGTTGACGATTCGGGTGCGCTGCGCATCCTGGGGCGGATCGACGACGCCATCGGCACCGGCGGACTGACCGTCCTGCCGCAGCTGGTCGAGGCGGCCCTCCTGACGCATCCCGCCATCGCCGACTGTGCGGTGTTCGGCGTGACCGACGAACGGCTGGGCCAGCGCGTGGTCGCCGCGGTGGTGCTGGCGGCCACCGTCGCGTCGCCAACGGTGGCCGACCTGCGGGCTCACGTCGAACAAACCCTGGACGGCACCGCCGCCCCGCGCGAGGTGCACGTCGTCGACGAGCTACCTCGGCGCGGCATCGGCAAGCTCGACCGACGAGAGCTCACAAAACGATTCGACACCGGTGGATGATTGGGGCATGTCCCGTGAAGTCACGACCGTCGAGGATCTGCGCGCCATAGTCGGGTTCCCCGCACCGGCCACCGCCAACAAGGTGAAGGACCGGCTGTCCGAAGCCCAGCAGGATTGGCTCGCCCATTCGCCGCTGGGCTTCGTCGCGACCACCGACGCCGACGGCCGGGTCGACGTCTCGCCCAAGGGTGACCCGCCGGGCTTCGTGCACGTCGTCGACGACACCACGATCGCCATCCCGGAGCGGCCGGGCAACAAGCGCGTCGACGGTTTCGTCAACGTCCTGCAGCGACCCCGCGTCGGCACCGTCTTCCTGATCCCCGGCCGCGGCGACACCCTCCGGATCAACGGCACCGCGCGAATCATGGCCGACGCCCCGTACTTCGACGCCATGACCGTCGACGGCAAGCGTCCGATCCTGGCGCTGGAGATCGACGTCGACGAAGTGTTCTTCCACTGCGCGAAGGCCTTTCTCCGTTCGGACGCCTGGAAGCCGGAGACGTGGAACCCCACCGCGGTGCCCACCGTCGCGCAGCTGGCCAAGGCCATCAAGCCGGACATGAGTGACCAACAACTCGACGAGTACTACGCCGAGGACAACATGCGGAAGATCCTCTACTGACCCGGTGACCCGGCGAAACAGGCGAAAAGTCCTTTATTAAGAACTCGTGAGGCTGAAGGGGTTTGGTTTTGACGAATGTGGCAATTCCTTCTCCGACAGTTTCACTCGCTTCTACTGATCGGACTGAGCATGATCGTCCTCGGAATCATCCTTCTCGTCGCCGGCTACTTGCTGCCCCTGCCCCTGCTGATCACCATCGGCTGGATTCTCCTGGTAATCGGCATCATTCTGTTCATCCTCGGTGCCGTCGGCCGCCCCGTCGGTGGCCGAAAAGTTTGGTTCTAGCGCAGTAACGCCGCCGTGCCCCTCGCTGCGGACCACACCGACAAATGGGTCAGTCCCCTCGTCCGTGCGTCCGCGGCGTGGGCATGGCGCCTCCTTCTCCTCCTCGCCGCCGCGTACGTCCTCCTGGAAGTCCTTCGACTCTTCGGTGTCGTAGTCGTACCCGTCGCATTGGCGCTCATACTCACCGCCCTCGCCCTTCCCGCAGTCGACTTCCTCGACCGGCACGGTGCGGCCCGCGGTGGCGCCGTCGCCTTCGTCCTAGTCTTCGGTCTCGCCGTCTTCGGCGGCATCCTCGCCTTCGTCGTCAACCAATTCATCGAGGGCGCACCACAACTCGTCGAGCAGGTCACCCGCAGTATCGAGGGCACCCGCGACTGGCTGATAAACGGGCCCGCCGAACTCAGCGGTGACCAGATCAACAAGGCCGTGGACACGTTCACCGAGGCGCTGCGGACCCATCAAGCTCAACTAACCAGCGGGGCACTGTCCACCGCTGGCACCATCGTCGAAATCCTCGCCGGCGCCTTCCTTCTGCTGTTCGCCCTCATCTTCTTTCTGCTCGGCGGGCGCAACATCTGGCACTTCGTCATTCGGGTCGTCCCGCCGGAGCACCGCGCCAGGGTCCACGATGCGGGCGCCGCCGGTTTCCACTCGCTGGCGGGGTACGCCCGCGCGACCTCGCTGGTCGCCTTCGTCGACGCGGTCGCGATCGGCAGCGGGCTCGCCATCATGGGCATCCCCCTGGCGATGCCGCTGGCGTCGCTGATCTTCCTTGGCGCGTTCATCCCCGTGATCGGCGCCTTGGTCACCGGCTTACTCGCCGTGATCGTGGCACTGCTGGCCAAGGGTTTCATCTACGCGCTCATCACCTTTGGCGTCATCGTCGCGGTCATGCAGCTGGAAGCGCACGTGCTGCAGCCGCTGGTGATGGGCCGGGCGGTGTCCATCCATCCGCTGGCGGTCGTGCTCGGACTCACCGCGGGCGGAGTGCTCGCTGGCATCATCGGAGCACTTCTCGCCGTGCCGGCCATCGCGTTCTTCAACAGCTTCATTCGTGTGCTGTCCGCCGACGACCCCCGCGCACGCACCAAAGCGCTCGGCGACGAGGACGGGCCCTTGGTAGACGCGGGGTCCGACGAACCCCAGCCCTCCCCCGCCTGACGGTGACCTACTCCGGCTGAGTTCCGCGCGTGTCGAGCCGCTTGAGCACCCCGTCCACCACGACGGGGTCGACGCCGGATTCCGCACGCGCCGAACTGATCTCCTCCCGCGCGGCCGCCAAGATCTGATCCTTGACGGCGTTCAGGGCGTCGGCGTGGCGGGTGTTTTCCTCGACGGACTGCTCACCGGGGGTGAACCCGATCGAATGCCACATGCGGTCGGCGTTGTCTTCTGCCTGACCGATGGTCTCGGCATCCATACTCCCGTCGGTGC
The DNA here is from genome assembly GCF_001426545.1 of Mycobacterium sp. Root135. Taxonomy (GTDB): domain Bacteria; phylum Actinomycetota; class Actinomycetes; order Mycobacteriales; family Mycobacteriaceae; genus Mycobacterium. The sequence continues at coordinate 346,885 of NZ_LMEZ01000004.1, forward strand.
GCAGTTCGTCGAGCCGCCGGAAACCGGCATCCCTGGCACGGCGAATGAGATCCTGTGTCGCATCGTTCTTTTCGTCGTCCGAGGCGATGACCCCGAGGCGCTTCACCATCAGCGGCAGCGTGAGCCCCTGAATCACCATCGTCGAGACGATCACCACGAAGGCGATGAAGATGAGTCGGTCGCGTTCCGGAAAGGCCGGCGTCCCGGCGGGCAGCGCGAGGACCGCGGCCAGCGTGACCACGCCACGCATCCCAGCCCAGGAGGCGACCGACATCTCCCGCCAGCCGACCGGTTCGCCGTCAACACCCTTGCGTCGCCGCAACCGTTCGTCGATCGCCGCCACCGGGAAGATCCAGGCGAACCGGATGACGACGACCACCGCGGTGACGGCCAGCGCTTGCCAGATCGCCACGTTCAGCGGGCCGGACAAACTGCCGGCCACGTTGCGAATCTCCAAGCCCACGAACGCAAATGCGGCACCGGTCAGCAGCAGCTCGACGATCTCCCAGGTGGTGCCGGACACCAGTCGGGTCTGGGCGGATTCCACGTCGCCGTACCTGCTCAACCCGAGGGCCACCGTCACGACGGCGAGCACGCCGCTGCCGTGGGCGACGTCGGCCGCGGCGTAGGCCGCGAACGGCAAGACCAGGACGAGCCCGCTGCCCGCGGGATGGGCGGGCAGCCGGGTGAGCAACCAGCGGACCACGACCGCGATCAGCAGACCCACCCCGATGCCGACCACGACGGCGAGACCCAGCGACCCGGCTGCCTTCGCCGGGGAGAGGGCGCCGGTCATCGTCGCCGCCACCGCGACCTCGTACAGCACCAGCGACGTGGCGTCGTTGGAGAGCCCCTCCCCCTCGAGAATCGTGCGAAGTCGTCGGGGTAGCCGCAGCTTTCGGGCGACGGCGGTGGCGGCGACCGGATCCGGAGGGGCCACCGCCGCTCCGAGTGCCACCGCCGCGATGAACGGAAGCCCCGGCACCACCGCGACGGCGACCATCCCGACCGCGAACGCGGTGACCGCCACCAGCGCTACCGCCAGCAGGCCGATGGCGCGCCTGTTGTCGAGGAACTGACGCCACGACGTCCGGCGCGCCGCCGCGAAGAGCAGCGGCGGAAGGACCAGCGGCAAGATCCAATCGCCGTCGACCGTGGGCACCTCCACCCCCGGCACGACGGCGACCAGCAGCCCGAACATCAACATGACGACGGGATACGGAACCGTCATCCGTTCGGCAAGCGGGGCGAGGAGGACGGTCGCGATGACCAATAGCAGCACGAGCGCCAAGGGGGTTCGATCACCTTTCCGGGGTAAGAGCGACCCGGAACATTCCCCACTTACGGCATGGTCAATCAGTGCCCCTACAGCGACACCGTGCCGTAGGTGTCCAAGCCGCGGCTGAGCACCCGCAACTGGTCGTCGGCCGAGCCAAGCGTCTGGTTGATGGCGGTGAGCCGGGCGGCGTAGTGCCCCACCGGGTATTCGGAGGTGACGCCAATTCCGCCGTGCAGCTGGATCGCCTCCTCGGCGATGTGTCGGCCCGACCGGCTGATTTGCAGCTTGGCGCGGGCGGCGATGACGGGGTCGAAGGTGCCGTCGGCGATCGACATCGCCGCGTAGAGGCTCATGCTGCGGGCCAATTCGAGGGACACGTACATGTCGGCGGCACGCTGGGTCAGCGTCTGAAAGGTGCTCAGCGGCACCCCGAACTGCTTGCGGCTGGTCAGGTAGTCGGTGGTGAGCCGCAGGGCCTCAGCCATCGCGCCGACGGCTTCCGAGCACAGCGCCGACTGGTGCCGGATGAGTGCGTTCTGCAGGCCCTCGGTGGCGTCACCGCCGGTCCCGAGCGGTTCGGCCGGTGCAGCCTCTAGGTCGAGCTGCGCCGCCCGCTGCCCGTCGAACGTGCGAAAGGCTGTGCGACTCACCGCATCCGCGCCGACGACGAACAGTCCGACACCACCGTCGTCGGGCAGCGCGGCGCTGACGACGAACACGTCGGCGCAGTCACCGGCGAGCACGGGGTTCTTTCGACCGGTCAGTGTCCAGGAATCACCGTGGCGCTCAGCCCGAGTCGCGACCCGCATCGTCACACCCCGCATGCCGGGCTCGTGATGAGCCAGCGCCAGCAGCGTCTGCCCCTCGGCGACGTCGTCGAGGAGCTTCCGCTGCGCGTCGTCGCCCAGTTCGGCGATCACGCCGCCCGGAATCAGTGCGGCGGCGGCGACGGGTTCCGGCGCGAGGCGCCTACCGATCTCGGTGAGCACCACCGTCAGCTCGATCTGGCCCGCCTCGTCGGGGTCGAAGCCCAGTCCGAGAATGCCCATCTCGGCCAACTGCCCCCAAACCTCGCGGCTCCAGCCGAGATCGGTGTCGATCACCTTCAGGCGCTTCTCGACGTCGTAGTTGCGCGTCAGCACCTCGCTGGTGATGTTGCGCAGCAGGTCCTGCTCGTCGGTCAGATCGAAGTCCATGGCGTCCTCACAGTCCCAGAATCGTCGACGCGACGATCGTGCGTTGCACCTCGTTGGTGCCGCCGTAGATCGACACCTTGCGGTAGTTCAAGTACTTCGGGGCGGCGTGCTGCGCCCACGGCGGCGAGCCGATGCCGTCCCCGGCGTCGAACGGCAGCGCGTCGGGGCCCGCGACGTCGACCAGCAACTCGGTCACCGCCTGCTGCAGTTGGCTGCCCTTGAGCTTCAGAATCGACGACGCCGGGTTGGGCTTGCCGTCCGCCTCGGAACCGCTCACCCGCAACTGCGTGATCTCCAGCGCCAGCAGCTCGTTCTCGATCTCGGCAACGCGGGCGGCGAACAGCGGATCCTGAAGCAGCGTGCCGTCTTCGGTGACCGTCTGCGCGGCATGCTCCTTCACCTGCGCCAGCCACACCTTCGTCGTCCCGATCCTGGCGATGCCGGTGCGTTCGTTGCTCAGCAAGAACTTGGCGTAGGTCCAGCCGCTGTTCTCCTCACCGACCAGCTGATCGGCGGGCACCCGGACGTCTTCGAAGAAGACCTCGTTGACCTCGTAACCGCCGTCGATCAGCTTGATCGGGCGCAGCGTGATGCCCGGCGTCGACATCTCGGCAAGCAGGAACGAGATGCCCGCCTGACGCTTCGGCGCGGTCGGATCGGTGCGAGCGAGGACGAAGATCCAGTCCGCGTACTGGCCGAGCGTGGTCCACGTCTTCTGCCCGTTGATCACATACGAGTCCCCGTCACGGACGGCGGTGGTGCGGACCGACGCCAGATCCGAACCGGCCTCCGGCTCCGAGAACCCCTGGCACCACCAGATGTCCACGTTGGCGGTCGGTGGGAGGAAGCGTTCCTTGAGCTCCTGGGACCCGAATCGGGCGATCACCGGTCCGACCATGCTGGCGTTGAACGCCAGCGGCTCCGGCACGCATGCCAGCCGCATCTCGTCGGACCAGATCTGTCGCTGCAGGGGCGTCCAGTCCTTGCCGCCCCACTCGACGGGCCAGTTGGGCACGGCCAGACCGTGCTCGTTCATGATCCGCTGCGTGGTCACCACGTCGTCGGGCAGCTTGAGCTCGCCGTTGCGGACCCTGTCCCGAATGTCCGCCGGAATCTTGGTGGTGAAGAACTCCCGCAACTCGTCGCGGAACGCGGCTTCGTCGTCACTGAGCGCAAGCTTCACTGTCCAACCTCCGAATCTGCGGGCCCCCGCCCGACCATCTCTGCGACTACTCCCGAGAGGCTATGCCTCCCCGTCTCGGGAGTCCCTGGCAACGCCCCGCCGAGAGTGCCGTGTCACCAAGTCGAAAGCAATCTGCCAAATTGGGTACCCGGTCCCGCGATGGTCCCAACCCGGTGCCACGAACGCGAGCCGCGAGTGAAGAGGTGCCATGTGTTAGGCCTGCCCGACGGAGTTCACGCCTGCCTGTTCGACCTCGACGGGGTGCTGACCGACACCGCAAGCGTCCACCGCAGGGCCTGGAAGGCGATGTTCGACGACTTCCTCCGGTCGCGCTTCGGGCCGAACTTCGTGCCGTTCGACGCCGACGCCGACTACTTGCGCTACGTCGACGGGAAGACCAGGGGCGACGGCGTGCGGTCGTTCTTGCAAAGCCGCGACATCACCCTGCCGGAGGGCGACCCTGACGACGGCGACGACGCCGAACCCGGCGCCGAGACCGTGACCGGCCTGGGCAACCGCAAGAACGCCGCGTTCCTGAAGACCATGAAGGCCGACGGCATCACGGTGTTCGACGGGTCCCGCAGGTACCTGGAAGCCGTTGTTGAACAAGGCTTTCCGGTGGCGGTGGTCTCGTCGTCGGCCAACACCCGCGAGGTGCTCGAGCTGACCGGCCTGGCGAAGTTCGTCGACCAGCGCGTCGACGGCGTCACCATCCGGGAGCAGAACATCGCCGGAAAGCCCGCTCCCGACTCCTATCTGGAGGGGGCCCGCCGACTTGGTGTCGAGCCGGCGAAGGCGGCGGTGTTCGAGGACGCGCTCTCCGGCGTCGAGGCGGGACGCGCGGGTCGGTTCGGCCTGGTCGTCGGCGTCGACCGGGTCGGGCAGGCCGACGCCTTGCGCGAACACGGTGCCGACGTCGTCGTCACCGACCTCGCCGACCTGCTCGGTGACCGATGACGGTTGACGCCACCTATCCGGTGGAACCGTGGTGCCTTCGGGAGACGTCGCTGAACCTCGACGTACTCGCCCAATCCGAGTCGCTGTTTGCATTGTCCAACGGCCACATCGGACTTCGCGGCAACCTCGACGAGGGCGAACCGCACGGCACGCCGGGCACCTATCTGAACTCGTTCTTCGAGATTCGGCCACTGCCCTACGCCGAGGCGGGCTTCGGCTATCCGGAGGAAGGCCAAACCCTCGTCGACGTCACCAACGGCAAGATTCTGCGCCTGATGGTCGACGACGAGCCGTTCGACGTCCGGTACGGCGAATTGCAGCACCACGAACGAACCCTCGACTTCCGCGCCGGCACGTTGACCCGCCGCGTCCGGTGGCGCTCACCGGCGGGGCGCCTGGTCGACGTGACCACCACCCGGCTGGTGTCCCTGGCCCAACGCGGGGTCGCCGCGATCGAGTACGTCGTCGAGGCCGTCGACGAATTCACCAGGGTGACACTGCAATCGGAGCTGGTGGCCAACGAGGACCAGCCCGAGACGTCGGAGGACCCACGGGCAGCGGCCCTGCTGGACAGGCCACTGCAGGCCGTGTCGCACGACTGCGACGGCGCGCGGGCGGTGCTGATCCACGGCACCCGGCAGAGCGAACTGACCATGGCCGCCGCCATGGACCACGACGTCGAGGTCCCCGGCCGCGTCGAGGTGAACTCCGAGTGCTGGGACGACGTGGCCCGCACGACGGTGATCTGCGGCCTGCGCGCCGGCCAGAAACTGCGCGTCGTCAAGTATCTGGCGTACGGCTGGTCCAGCCTGCGCTCGCGGCCGGCGATGCACGACCAGGTCGCCGGGGCGCTGACGGGGGCGCGGTACACCGGATGGCAGGGCTTGCTCGACGCACAGCGCGCCTACCTCGACGACTTCTGGGACAACGCCGACGTCGAGGTGGAGGGCGATCCGGAGATTCAGCAGGCGGTGCGCTTCGGGCTGTTCCACGTGCTGCAAGCCAGCACGCGGGCCGAGCGGCGAGCCATCCCCGGCAAGGGACTCACCGGAACGGGCTACGACGGGCACGCCTTCTGGGACACCGAGGGTTTCGTGCTGCCGGTGCTGACCTACACCCATCCACACGCCGCCGCCGACGCGCTGCGCTGGCGGGCGTCCACCCTCGATTTGGCCCGGGCCCGGGCCGCCGAACTGGACCTGGCAGGCGCCAGCTTCCCCTGGCGCACGATCCGCGGGCAGGAGTGCTCGGCATACTGGCCGGCCGGAACGGCGGCCTGGCACGTCAACGCGGACATCGCCGTCGCGTTCGAGCGCTACCGCGTCGTCACCGGGGACCAGTCCCTCGAGGAGGAGTGCGGTCTGGAAGTGCTCATCGAGACCGCTCGGCTGTGGGTGTCCCTCGGGCACCACGACCGCCACGGCCGCTGGCACCTCGACGGCGTCACGGGGCCCGACGAGTACACGGCGGTGGTGCGGGACAACGTCTTCACCAACCTGATGGCCGCGGACAACCTGCGCATCGCGGCGGCGGCGTGCGGTCGCCATTCCGAGCGCGCCCGCGCCCTTGGCGTCACCACCGAGGAGACGGCGGCTTGGCGCGACGCGGCCGACGCCGTGCACGTGCCGATCGACGAAGGCCTTGGCGTGCACCAGCAGTGTGAGGGGTTTACCACGTTGCGCGAGTGGGACTTCGACGACAACACGTCGTATCCCCTGCTCCTGCACGAACCCTACGTACGGCTCTACCCGGCGCAGGTGATCAAGCAGGCCGACCTCGTCCTGGCCATGCACTGGCAGAGCCACGCGTTCACCCCCGAGCAGAAGGCCCGCAACGTCGACTACTACGAGCCGCGGATGGTGCGCGACTCCTCGCTGTCGGCGTCCACCCAGGCCGTGTTGTGCGCCGAGGTCGGACACCTCGAACTGGCCCACGACTACGCGTACGAAGCGGCGTTGATCGACCTTCGCAACCTGCACGACAACACTCGCGACGGGCTACACATGGCATCACTCGCGGGGGCGTGGACGGCGATCGTCGCCGGTTTCGGCGGCCTGCGCGACGACGACGGCGTGCTCGAACTCGACCCCCACCTGCCCGAGCAGATCACCCGGCTGCGGTTCCGCGTCCGGTGGCGAGGCCTTCGCGTCACCGTCGACGCCAATCACGGCGACGTGGTCTACGGCCTGTCCCCCTGCGACGGTCGTGACAGCGGCAGTCTGACCATTCGCCACGCCGGGGCCGAACTCGACCTGAGCAGCGACCAGCCCACCACCGTGCGGTTGAAGCAACGCACACCGTCGCTGCCGGAGCCGCGACAACCGGTGGGCTGCAGGCCGCAGCGTCGTCAGCGGTGAGTGTGTGGCGCCGGCGAGTGGGTATGAGCCCAGGATGAGCGCAGCCGGATTGATCGTCGTCGGAAGTGGTCCAGCGGGCATCAGCGCCGCCGAGTCGTATCGCCGCAACGGCGGCGACGGATCGGTCCTGGTGTTCAGCGCCGACCCCGACCTGCCGTACGAGCGACCGCCGCTGAGCAAGGACTTCCTGCGCGGTGACACCCAGGACGTCGCGCTTCATCCGCCGGAATGGTTCGTCGAGCGCGACGTCGACCTCCGCCACGGCAAGCCCGTCACCGAGATCGACGTCGAGGCACATACCGTGACAGTCGACGGCGAGCGAATCCCCTACGGCGCTTTGGTCCTTGCGTGCGGTGCCGGGCCCTCGCCACTGACGGTGCCCGGCGGCGAACGGGCGCTTCTGCTGCGCGCCCTCGCCGACGCGCGTCGGCTCCGCGGCGCCGCCGCCGATGCGAAGTCGGCCGTCGTCATCGGCGCAGGCTTCATCGGATGCGAGGCTGCGGCGTCGCTGGCCATGCGCGGCCTGTCGGTCACCCTGGTGGCCCCTGACGAGGTGCCGCAGGAGAAGCGGCTCGGCGCGGAGGCGGGCCGGCGCCTGCTCGACCTGGTGACCGCAACGGGTGTGCGGTACGTCGCGGGAACGTCGGTGACGTCGGTCGACGAGTCGGGTGTGCGACTCGACGACGGCGTCACCGTCGACTGCGACCTGGTGCTCGCGGCCACCGGCGTCACGCCGCACAGCGAGATCGCCTCCGCCGCCGGCCTCAACACGAGGGACTCCCGCATCGTCGTCGGGGCGGACATGCGGACCTCGGCTCCCGACGTGTACGCCGCCGGGGACGTCGCGTTCGCCTTCAACACCGCCGCGGGCCGGCACGTCGCCGTCGAGCACTGGCAGGACGCCGTCGACCACGGCGAGGTCGCGGGCGCTCAGGCGGCTGGCGTCACCGCCACCTGGCATGCGGTGCCCGGCTTCTGGTCGACGATTGGCGACACGGCGGTCAAATACCACGCCTGGGGCGACGGCTACGACGCCAGTCAGGTCATAGACCACGGCGACGGGTTCACGGTCTGGTACGAAGCGGGCGGCAAGACCGTCGGGGTGTTGACGTGCAACGCCGACGACGACTACGACCTCGGCGAAGGGTTGATCGCCGACGGCCGACCCGCGCCGGTGGAGACGATTCGAACCGCAACCTAGGGCCGGCAGTCGAAGCAGTGTCAGATGGCCTGGTCGCGGGCGAGCGCCTCACCGCTGGCTTGGAACACCATCCTTCGCGCGATCTCGTCGGCGTGGTCGGCGAACCGGCCGTAGAACCGCCCGAGGAGGACGACGTCGGAGGCGACCACGGCACCGTGCGCCCACCCGGGACCCATCACCTCTCCGAACAACTCCCGGTGCATCGTCTCCATCACGCGATCCTCGGCTCTGACCCGGTGCGCCTGCGAATAGTCACCCGTGGTCAGGATGTCGCGGCAGCACTCGGCGAGACCCACTGCCGTCGAACCCATTTCGTCGAACCGGGCGCGGAGTTCCCGCGGTATCGCCGATTCCGGATGACGGCGCAGGCTGACCTTGGCGACGTGCGCGGCGAGTCCTCCCATGCGGTCGGCGTCGGCCGCGACGTGGATCGCGGTCACCACCCTGCGGAGGTCACCGGCCACCGGCGCCTGCTTCGCAAGGATTCCGAGGGTGCGACGCTCCACCGCGTTGTGCAGGAAGCGGAGCCGCTCGATGTCGTGGGACACCTCGCCGGCCGCCTCGGCGTCCACCTCGATCAGTCCGCGGGTGGCCCGACCGACGGCATCGCCGGCCAATGCGCACATCGCGCCAAGGTCGGCCTGCAACGACTCGAGCTGCTGTCGAAAGTCCGTCCGCACCTGGGCTCCTGATTGTCGTAACGTGCCATGGCGTCCTACCCGCGCCATGTGGTTCCAAACACATTTGGGAGCGGATGCCGGCCTGGTCATCGCCCGAGCGCCGTCAACATTTCCACCAGTGCTCCCTGGTCGCCGACGGCCGCGAAGAAACTGCGGTCGGTTTCTTCGACGAGTCGGATCGCACGGACTGCGAGTGCCGCACCCTCTGCGGTGACGTCGACCAGGCGGGCGCGCGAATCGTCCGGGTCCGCGGTGCGTTGCAGCAGGCCCCTGGCGGCCAGGGCGCGGACGACCTGGGAGGTCATCATGGGGTCGGTGTTCGCGTGCTCCGCGATTCGCCGCTGGCTGGGGCGCTCGCCGGCTACCCGGTTGAGCCACCAGGTGCTGGCGACCAACACGAACTGCACGTGGGTCAGCCCCAACGGTTTGAGGGCGGCGGTGACGCACCGCTGCCAGCTCAGGGTTGCCCGCCACAGTTGCAGGCCGGGACTTTGTCCGGGTTCCAGCGCGTCAGCCACGCAGCCGCTCCGCACGCGCGCCTAGTGCGGCGATGACCTCGCCGAAGTCCGCACTCACCTCGGCGCCGACCTCGGCCGCCACCTCAGGCGGGCCTTCGACCATGCACCGGTACGTGATCAGGGCGCCCGTCTCGGTCGCCTCCACCTCGTGAACGACCCGCACGGTCACGCCGGCATCCGGAATGGGCGTGACGTCCTCGAATCCACGCCCCTCGTCGACCCAGGCCAGGTGGAACGGCAGCTCGGTCCCGTCGGGGAAGATCATCACAGCGGTGGTGCCTGCCTCGAACGGCCCGCTGACGCGAATGTCCGAGACACCCTCGTTCCACTCCGACCACGTACTCGGCTGGGCCATCACCGCGAAGACCTCCGCTGGCGCAGCGGCGCACTCACCCGTGACTTCCCTTACCCACATACGGCCCTCTCAGATTTAATATGCGCACATACTAAATCACAGATCGTGGCCTACCGACGCTCGATCTCCACGATCAGCGGCCGGTGGTCCGAGATCGGCATCTCCGGCGCCAGGGCTCCCGTCGCGATGAGTTCGTCGTCGTCAGTCAACAGATGGTCGAGCTGCCGGCTCGGCGCGTCATGGGGAAAGGTCGGCGCCGCGGCGAGCGCCCGCATACCCGAGTAGCGCCGCACCGCGGCCGGCCCGAGGTTGAGGTCGCCGGCGAGTACGTGCGGGCCGGGCAGGCCGCGCAGGTCGCGAACGAGCCGTCGCAGCTGACGCCGGTTCCACCCCGGAACAAAGGACAGGTGGGTGTTGGCGACGGTAAGCGGGCCGAGCGGGGTCTCGAAGCAGCCGATCACCGCGGCGCGCGGTTCCTCGTCGATGACGATCACCCGGTTGGCGTCCCGGAGATACACCGGAACCTTGACGGGGAGTCGCGGCATGCGCACCACCTGCCACGACGTCGCGGGGAACCGGGACAGCAGCGAGATGCCGTACGCGGCCGCGCCCGGCTGCTCGTCACCGGTGGCGGCGCTCCACGTGGCGCCGGGCGTTCCGGCGATCGCCGCGACGAACCGATGGGAGACGGCACCCATCGCCTCGGCCGCCGCGGCGGTCAGGTCGACGAGGTTGGAGCGCGGCTGGTCGACGTCGACCTCCTGGAGCGCCAGGACGTCGGCGTCGAGGGCCCGCACGCAGTCTTGGAGCCGCTGCACGTCGACCACGCCGTCATGCACCGTTCTGCCGTGCAGGATGTTGAATGTCGCGAGCCGCATGGGGTACTTGATACCCCATATGGACACCCACCAAGATGCCCTGCGCGGTGCGCTGAAACGTGCCGCGTCCGCCATGAAGGCGGCGGGACCGGACTTCGCCCTGGCCGGCAGCTACGCGCTATGGGTGCACGGCGCCCCAGAGCCGGTCCACGACGTGGACTTCGTCGTCGCCGAGGTGGACGCCGGCGCAGCGGCCGAGACCCTCGCCGACGCAGGCTTCGCAATCGAACGAACCCCAGAGGACTGGCTGTTCAAGGCGTCGACTGCCGACGGCCACGACGTCCTCGCGATCGCCATGCCGGTGCTCTCGGCGACGGTGGTGATGTGCCAGAAGCTCAAGTCCCTTCACGAGCACCACTGCAACTTCGCCGCGCTCCTGCCTGCCACCAGAGCCGTCCGCGAGCAGGTGGACTGGGCCGTGGTCCGCGACGCGACCGCCGACAACGACTTCGCGACGGCCTTCCTGTTCCTCGTGGAACGTCTGGGCATCGTGACGATCTCGGAATAAACGGTCCACGGGCCCCCTTGCCTTGGGTGACCCGTCGTCCAGTCCCAGGAGCGCGCATGACCCGACCCACCCGCGTAGGCGTCCAACTCTGGCCGGGTGGAGCACCCGACTACCGCAGTTGGCGGGAGGCCGTGCTGCGCGCCGAGAACATCGGCGTCGACGTCATCTTCGGCTACGACCACTTCCACGCCCCGGCCTTCGACGGCATGGTCGACGCCGCACCGGTGCTCTCGGACGTGCAGCCGGACATCCCGAACTTCGAGGGCTGGACCGCCTTGGCTTCCTGGGGCGAGATCACCTCGCGCGCCGACATCGGCCTGCTGGTCACCGGCGTCGGCTACCGCAATCCGGACCTACTCGCCGACATGGCCCGCACCGTCGACCACATCAGCGAAGGCCGCCTGGTCCTTGGCCTCGGCGCCGGCTGGTACGAAAAGGACTACACCACATACGGTTACGACTTCGGCACGGTGAAGTCGCGCTTCGACCTCTTCGACGAGAGCCTCGACCGCATCGAGCGCCGGTTGCGCGTACTGAACCCCGCCCCGGTACGCGACATTCCGATCCTGATCGGCGGATCGGGTATCAAGCGCACCATCCCCGCGGTCGCCAAGCATGCCGACATCTGGCACAGCTTCCTGCCCGTCGAGAGGTTCCGCAAGGCCAGCGACGTCGTCGGGGAATTGGCCGAAGCCAACGGCCGCAAGGACTCCGACGTCGAGCGTTCGTCAGTCTGGGAGGACGTCGCGAGTGCCGACGCCTACCGCGACGCCGGCGTCACGCTGTTCACCACCGAAATCCACCCCGACTCCGACGGATACGACTTCACGACCATCGAACAGATGGTGAAGTGGCGCGACAACTGAGGTAGCCCGAGGCCGCCGTCAGAGACACGTCACGGCAACCCGACAGCCGCCACGCCTAGGGTGGGTAGGCGTGAAGTCAGCTCGCCGCGAGATCGTCGCCGCCGTCGTGGCCGTCGTGCTGGTTGCTGCGGCGTTCGCGGTCCCCCATCTGAATCTTGGGATCGTCACGCCGCTGATCAACAGCACGCCGCGCCAGATCGAGATGTTCGCCGAGGCCGCACCGATCTTCGGGTGGTGGGACGCCCACGTGGGGTGGGGCACCATCCCGGCGATCGCGATCGGACTCGGGACCACACTGTGGGGACCCGCGGTGGCTCGGCGGCTGCCGTGGCGGGCCGTGCCCTGGGTGACGTGGGCGACGGCCTGCGCGTGGGCGTTCGCCCTTGCCATGGTCGACGGCTGGTCGCTCGGCTTTGCCCGCCGCCTCGAGACGTCGAACGAGTACCTCCGCCAGGTGCCGTCGGTGACCGACATTCCGTACGCGGTTCGATCCTTCTCGTCGAGAATTCTTGACTTCCAACCCGATTCGTGGATCACGCACGTCTCCGGCCACCCGCCCGGCGCCCTACTGACCTTCGTGTGGTTGGACCGCATCGGGCTCAGCGGCGGTGCGTGGGCGGGACTGCTGTGCCTGCTCGTCGGCTCGAGTGCGTCCGCGGCGATCGTGGTGGCGCTGCGGGCCCTCTCCGGTGCGGAGATCGCCCGCAGCGCGGCACCGTTCGTCGCCGTGGCCCCGACGGCCATTTGGATCGCGGTGTCGGCTGACGGGTACTTCGCCGGGGTGGCGGCATGGGGGCTGGCCCTGCTGGCACTCGCCGTCCGCGGCACGACGCGGCTGTCCCTCCTGGCAGGTGCCGGTGCGGGGCTGCTGCTGGGGTGGGGAATCTTCCTCAACTACGGTCTCGGCCTGATCGCCCTGCCCGCGGTGGCCGTGCTGATTGCCGCCAAGGACGTCCGATCCGCACTGCGAGGGCTGGTTCCCGCGGTGGTCGCCGCGCTGGCCGTCGTCGGGGTGTTTGCACTGGCGGGATTCTGGTGGTTCGACGGTTACGTCCTTGTGCAGGAACGGTATTGGCAGGGCATCGCGATGAACCGGCCGTTCCAGTACTGGGCGTGGGCCAACTTCGCGTCGGTGGTGTGCGCGGTCGGTCTCGGCACCGTAGCGGGGGTGTCGCGCGCCTTCGACCTGACGCCCATCAAGGCCCGCTCCGGCGTCCACCTGGTAGTCCTCGGCGCACTGCTGGCCATCGTCTGCGCCGACCTGAGCATGCTCAGCAAGGCAGAGGTGGAACGAATCTGGCTGCCGTACACCATCTGGCTGACCGCCGCCGGGGCCCTGTTACCGCCGCGGTCTCAGCGATGGTGGCTGGGCCTCAACGTGATTGGTGCGCTGGCGCTTAACCACCTGATACTGACGAACTGGTAACCAGACCTCGTGCCGAGCGTGCACGAACTCCGGTTTAGAAGCGGGGTGTCGGCCGCAGACACGCACGCTCGCGGGAGAGTTGGCTAGGCGGCGACGAGGCTGGCCAGCACCCGTTGCCCGATCGGCAGGACCTCCTTGACCGCGAGCCCGACCTCCTCGGCCAACCGCATGGCGCAGTCGACTCCGACCGACGCCCACGGAAACCACGGCCCGACGGTGGTGGCCGACTCCAGCCGGACCCAGCGGGACTGCACGCCACTGATGTTGGGGTCGAATTCGGCGACACAACGTCCCCCGGTGCGCATCAACTCACCGGCCCGACGGAGCACCCGCAACGGGTCGCCACCGAGGCCCACGTTGCCGTCGGCCAGAAGCACGGTCCCCCACCGGCCCGTCCCGGGCAGCCGGTCGAAGACGTCTCGCCGCAAGGCCGGGGCACCGCTGCGGCGCGCCAACTCCACGGCGGTCTGCGATTGGTCCACGCCCAGCGCCGGGATGCCGAGCTTGGTCAGGTGGGCGACGAAACGCCCTGGCCCGCAACCCAAGTCGATCGTCGGCCCGTCGCACATGTCGAGCACCGCCGCGTCGAAGGCCTTGTCGAGCCGCTTGCCGCCCGGGAGCCAGCTGTGCACGGGAAGCCCTTGAATGCTGCCGTCGTCGCGGCGAATCCAACATCGCTCGCCCGTCAACGCCTCGTCATACAGGTTACCCAGCACGTCCCACCTCCACAGCCAGGGTCACCCGGCTGAATCGACTGTCCGGCGGGCACGCCCGGCGAACTGCTTCGACGTCGTCGACGGTGTCGACGTCTGCCAACTCTGATACCAATCCCACAGTGAGCCCAGTGTCACGAAGGGCGGCAAGCGTTACGGCGCCGGTCTCGGCGGTGGACATCGGCACGTCTCGCAGGCACTCGGCGCCGCGGGGATCGGTCAGCCCAAGCACCCACCATCCACCGTCGACGGCCATGCCAAGCACCGCGTCGGTGGACAGCAGCGCGGTGCCACACTCAGCCAGCAGCTCGGCGCTCACCTGCGGAGTGTCCATGCCGATCTGGATGACGGGAAGCCCGCCGGTCGCCGCCGCGCTGTCGGCGTGGGCGTTGACGAGCCGCTCGGCAAAGCCGTCGCCCCGTTGCTCGAGGACCGTGAAATCGGCCAACCGCGAACGGATTTCAGCGCTGCGGCTCGCGGCGGCCAGATCACCGGTCATGGCGACCACCCGTGCGGCGACCGGAGCGGCGGCGACGGCGTCCAACGTGTCCAGCAGTGCAGCCGCGGCGACATCGGCAGCCGCCGCATCGCCCACGGTCGCCGCCAAGCGGGTCTTCGCCAGCCCGGGCACGGGCGCCTTCGCGACGACCAGCACCGCAACGGACAACTCCCCCGTCACGAAATCACCCGCCAAAAGTCAAGTATTGCAAAGACACTGCCGCGAACCGAGCCACTGACCTTTGACTTCCCCCCGGTCCGCGACCCATAGGCGACGTCCCGCTCGGCAACCACCCAGCCCGCGGCGGCTGCCCGGACCAACAGTTCCAGCGGATACCCTGATCTGCGGTCTTCTACACCCAGTTCGACGACGGCGTCTCGGCGAGCTACCCGCATCGGCGCAATGTCGTGCACCTCGATGCCGTGTCGCCGACGCAGGCGCCAGCACACCACCTGGGTGCCGAGGCGCGCGTGCCACGGCCAGCCGACCCCCGGCAGCGGGCGACGACGGCCCACCGCCATGTCGGCTCCGCGGTCGAGGTCCTCGACGAGCTTGGGAAGTTCACGTGGATCCAGCGACCCGTCGCCGTCGATCACCGCGACGATCGGCGTCGACGCCGCGACGATGCCCGCGTGCACGGCCGCGCCGTATCCCGGCACCGTCTCCTCGACGACCGTTGCCCCGCAACGTCGTGCCACCTCGGCGGTGCCGTCGGTGCTGTTGTTGTCGACCACGAGGGCCTGGTATCCGACCGGGATCAAGGCAAGTACGCCCGGCAACGATTCCGCCTCGTTGAGGCACGGCATCACCACCGTGACGCGAGAAGGATCCACGGGCTAGAGGTTAACCACAGTCGCTGGCAGGGCGCGCTCTCAACGCTAACGAATCAGTGACGTCTACGCAGGTACGACGTTTGCCGGACTAGTCTGGGACGTTGTGACCCGAGTACTGATCGCCGATGACGACAACGTCGTCCGCGACGTCGTCCGCCGATACCTCGAGCGTGACGGCCTCGACGTCTTGGTCGCGCGCGACGGAAACCAGGCCCTGCGCATGCTGGGTTCCGAGCAGATCGACGTTGCCGTCCTCGACGTGATGATGCCGGGACCGGACGGGCTCGCCCTGTGCCGCGTGCTCCGCGAGCGCGGCGGCTACGCGGTTCCGGTGATCCTGCTGACCGCTCTCGGCGAGGAGGACGACCGCATCGCCGGGCTCGAGGCGGGCGCCGACGACTACCTCGTCAAGCCGTTCAGCCCGCGCGAGCTCGCGTTGCGGGTGCGGTCGGTACTGCGCCGGGCGCCCTCATCCCCGGGCGCGCAACCTGCCGTCGTCACGGTGGGAGACATGACGGTGTCTGCCGCGGCCCGGTCGGTGACCATCAAGGGTCAGCCGGTGAGCCTGACCAATCGCGAATTCGACCTCCTGCTGTTCTTCCTCACCCACACCGGCACCGTCTTCACCCGGGAAGAGTTGCTGAAACTGGTGTGGCAGTGGGACTTTGGCGACCTGTCCACTGTGACAGTCCACGTCAAGCGACTGCGCTCGAAGCTGGGTGCCGAGCACCGGGTGCAGACGGTGTGGGGCCGCGGCTACATGTGGAGCGAGGAACGGTATGCCGTCGACTGACACCTGGGAAATCGCCGGCTTGGCGCTGGCGTGCTCGGTGCCGGTCGTGGTGGCTGGCGCGGTCTTGATTCGGTTGGCACGGTCGTGGTCCCTGACGCTCAGCATGGTGGTGCTGGTGCTGATCCCCACCGTGGCGACGTTCACCGGCGTCTTCGGCGCGAGCGGGTTCATGCTGTCACCGCGGTACGAGGGCATCGCCGTCGTGCTGGTCATCGTGTCGGTCGTGACGATCCCCGCCGCGATCATGCTGGCCCGGTTCCAGGCCAGGCGCACCGTCTGGGAACAACAGATCCGCGAGGCCGACGAGACCGCCGAGCAATCGCGCCGCCAACTCGTCGCCTTCGTCAGCCACGACCTTCGCACGCCGCTGGCCGGGATCCGGGCCGTCGCCGAGGCGATCGCCGACGGCGTCGTCGAACCGGACGAGGTGCGCTCGCACGCCAAGCACATCGAGCACGAGACGATCCGGCTCTCCGAAATGGTGGACGACCTCTTCGAGATGTCGAAGATCAACGCGGGCGCCGTCCAACCCGCCTACGACAAGGTCTCACTCGACGAGGTGGTCGACGACGTGGTCTCGGCGCACCGCATCGCCGCCGAACGCGCGGGTGTCGCACTGCACGCCAAGGTGCCCGCCACCCCCGTCGGGGTGATCGGAAGCGACCGCGCCCTGGTGCGGGTGCTGTCCAATCTGGTCGCCAACGCAATCGCCCACACCCCCGAGGGCGGCACCGTCGAACTCGCCATCGGTTCGGACGGCGAGGGCGCCTGGGCGCGGGTCGACGACACCGGGGTCGGCATCAACGAGGCCGATCTGGCGCGCGTCTTCGACGTCGCCTACCGCGGGTCCAACGGCCGGGTGCCACGCGAAGATTCTTCGTTGCCAAGCGGTTCGGGGCTTGGGCTGGCGATCGCCGCCGGCCTGGTGCACGCCCACCACGGCACGGTGTCGGCCTACAACCTGGAGAACGGCGCCCGCTTCGAGGTGCGACTCCCGCTGGCGGGCGAATAACCACTCCGCCGAGCGTGGACTTTCGTCACGCCGAAATACTCCGCGGCGTAGCAAAACTCCACACTCGGCGGGAAGGAAGTGTGTCAGTCGGGGACGGAATCGCCCAGCCGCTGGGCCGCCGCGAGATAGTCCTCGATGAATTCGAGCACCACGGTGCGCGCGGGCTTCACCTTGTTCATCAGACCCACGCCCTGCCCGACGAAGTAGGTCGCCAGCTCCTGCGCGCCGGGATGGCCGCTGGCGGCCAGCTTGTCGATGCGCCGCAGGGTCGGTTCCACCAGCATCGACTGCAACGGCAGCGGAAGCGGCTTCTGCCCACCGGGATTCGGCGCCCACGCGTTGGTCCAGTCCGAAACCAGTTGCCGCGACGGCTTACCCGTGCGCCCGGCCGAACGAATCGTGTCTCGCGAGGTCGCCGTGAGCATCTTCTGCACGGTGTGCGGTGCGGTCTCGGCCTCTTCGGTGGTCAGCCACACCGACCCGGTCCAGGCGCCCGCGGCACCCATCGCCACGCAGGCCGCCATCTGGCGTCCGGTGACGATGCCGCCTGCCGCGAGCACCGGGATGTCGCTGCCGACTTCGGCGAGGGCGTCGAGCACCTCGGGCACCAGCACCAGCGTCGACACCTCACCGCAGTGCCCGCCGGCCTCGGTGCCCTGGGCGATGATCAGGTCGACCCCGGCGGCCACCTGCTTGAGGGCGTGTTCACGGGCGCCCACCAACGCTGCGACCGGGACGCCGGAGGACTGCCCGGCTTCGATCATGTAGGGCGGTGGCACGCCAAGGGCGTTGGCCATCAACTTGATTGGGTGCCGCAGCGCCACTTCGAGCAACGCCTCGCCGGTGTCACCCGAGAGGCTGCTGCCGCCGACGCGACGCTTGTGATCGTCGGGAATGTCATGGGAGGCAAGCAGTTCGGTGACGAACTCTCGATACTCGGCGGGAATGCGGTCGACGAGGGCACCGGCCGCGAGCTTCTCGCCCTTGCCCTCGAACTTGGCTGGCACGATGATGTCGACGCCATACGGCTTGCCGCGGACCTGCTCGTCGATCCAGGTGAGCTCCTGTTCGAGCGCCTCCGGGGTGAACGCGGTGCCACCGAGCACGCCGAGGCCGCCGGCGTTGGTGACCGCCGCGACGACGTCCCGACAGTGACTGAAGGCAAACAGCGGGAAGTCGATACCGTACTGGTCGCAGATCGAGGTCTTCACCACGTCAGTATTACTTGACGCGTGTCAAATTCCAACACTCATCCGCGTAGCGGCTCGAACGCAAACTCCCGAAGGCCGTCAGCCGGGTCGACCGCCGCCCGGAAACCGAGCACCTCGGCCGCAGCGGCGGGATCGGCAACGATGTGGCGGACGTCGCCGCTACGGTACTGGCCGGTGACCACCGGCGGCTGCCCGCCGCGGGCCTCGCAGATCCTCGTCGCGACGTCCATGATCGAGATCGGCCGCCCCGAACACACGTTGAACGCCGCGAAGCCACTGGCGTCCGCCTCCACCGCCGCCGCGTTGACCGCAGCCACGTCGGCGACGTGGACGAAGTCCCGCATCTGACCGCCGTCCTCGAAAACCCTTGGCGGCTCGCCCCTTTCGATGGCGGACCGGAAGATCGCGGCCACGCCCGAATACGGGGTGTCGCGCGGCATCATCGGACCGTAGACGTTGTGGTAGCGCAGGGCGACGGCCGAGCCTCCGGTGGCCTCCGCCCAGGCCAGGGCGTAGTGCTCCTGCGCGGTCTTGCTCGCCGCGTAAAGGCTGCGCGGCCGCAGCGGCGCGTCCTCCGGCACCAGTCGCCAGTCCAGTTCCTCACCGCCGATAGGGCAGCGATGCTCGAAGACGCCTGCGTCCAGGTCCGCCGTCGTGCGGGGCAGCGGGTCGACGGGGCCGTGCACCGGACAGTCGTAGCCGCCCTGCCCGTACACAACCATCGACGACGCCAGCACCAGCCGCCGGCAGCCCGCGGCGAACATCTCCGCGAGCAGCACCGTCGTCCCGTAGTCGTTGTGACTGCCGTAGTTCGGCGCATCGGAGGCGTCGACCCCGGCCCCCACCACGGCCGCCTGATGGCACACGACGTCGACCCCGGGCAGCAGCGCCGCCATGCCAGACGCGTCGCGGACGTCGACCTCGAGAACGCCCTCCGGCGGCGTCGTGGCGTCCCCGTGCGCCGCGGACAGCATCGCGTCGACCGCGACGACGTCGTGGCCGCGCGCCGTCAGCGCCGCACACACCTGTGAGCCGATGAACCCCGCGGCACCGGTGACGAGGACCCTCACGGCAGCTCGAACGGCAGGGTGACACCCGTGTGGGCAAGGCAGTGCGTGCACGTGCGATCCGGCGCCACGCTCTCGATGGCCTCGTGCACCAGCTTCTTGAACGGCACCAGGTTCTTCTCGAACTCGGCGAACACGTCAACGGCCGTCACCCCGGCCCCGGAGTCGATGCCCGCATCCAGATCGGTGACCAATGCGATTGCGGCGTAACATATCTCCAGCTCGCGAGCCAGCACCGCCTCCGGGTAGCCGGTCATGTTCACCAGCGTGAAGCCCTGCGACGCGAACCAGCGACTCTCCGCACGGGTCGAAAAGCGCGGACCCTGAATCACCACCATCGTGCCGCCGTCCACCACCCCGGGCAGCTCCGCGGCGTTGGCACGCAGGGTCGGGCAGTAGGGATCGGCGAACCCGACGTGGATGCCGCCCGCGTCGAAGTAGGTGTCGGCGCGGGCGCTGGTGCGGTCGACGAGTTGATCGGGCACCACCATCGACCCCGGCCCCAGCTCGGGGGTCAGGCTGCCCACCGCGCACGGGGCGAAGATCCGCCGCACGCCAAGCGCGCGCAACGCCCACATGTTCGCGCGGTACGGCACGGTGTGCGGGGAGAACTCGTGGTTGGCGCCGTGCCGCGGCAGGAACGCGACCTCGTGCGAACCGACGGTCCCGACGGTGATGGCACCGCTCGGCGCGCCGTAGGGGGTGTCGACGCTGATGCTGCGCGCATCCGAGCCGAAGAACGTATAGAAGCCACTGCCACCGATCACTGCGAGCATGGGTTCATTGTCGGCCATGCGCCCGACGAAGTGTCGCCGGGCGCATGGTGACGCTGCTGTGACGAGCGGCCCGGAGGCTCGCCCCATCGCGGCAACTGCTGAGAACCTCGTCGTTGACACTCCCCCACCGATCCGGCAAGGCATGCACTGACTACGTCCCCCACGGTTGACTACCGGAGCCCGCGCACGTGGCCGACGCTGCTGCTGGGCCTGCTCGGCGTGCTGGCCGCGGTGGCGCTGCCGTTCGCGCCGACGTGGCTCGACACCTCCACCGTCACCTGGCCCGTAGCCGGTGCACCGGTCGCCTCGAGTACGGCGATCGTGACGCCGTACCGGCCCAACGCGTTGACGGCCACCGTGCCGTGCTCGGCGCTGCGGGCGGCCGGTCCGGCCGCCGTGGCGCTCGCAACCGGGCCCGAGCCGGGCGGGCTGGTGGTCACGGACCGCGCCGCTCGGGTCGGCGGCTCCACCGTCGACCTGCGCCCGACGACCGCGCCCAACTGTCGCGCAGTGATCACGGCGGGTCGGGACGGAATCAGCGTCGACGCGCCGGACGGACGGCGCACGGACCTTCCCGGCGAGCCGGTTCCGCAGGTGTTCGGCTTCCACACCGATCTCGACCCGGCCGACGCGGTCGGGCTGGCCGTGACGATCGAGGTCGCCGATCCGTTCAGCACCTCGCCGGGTGCGCTGAAGTACGGCCTGATCGGCATTCAGCTCGGGGCCGCGGCCGGCGTGCTGATGCTGCTGATCCGGCCGTCCCGCGCCCGCCGTCGCCGCGTGCGGTGGCGCCCGTCGTGGTGGGTCGACGTCGCCGTCGTCGCGACGCTGGCGGCGTGGGCGGTGATCGGACCGCTGGCCGTCGACGACGGATGGGCGTCGACGATCGCGCGCAACGTCGCCGCGACCGGTAACCCCGGGAACTACTACCGCTGGTGGAACGCCGCCGAGGTGCCGTTCGCGTTCAGCCAGGAACTGCTCGCACCGTGGACCGCGGTGAGCATTGCACCCCTGTGGCTGCGGCTTCCGAGCACGCTGCTGGCCGTGGCCACCTGGCTGGTGTTCAGCCGCGGCGTGCTGGGCGCCGCGCTGCCGGTCCGCGCGGCGACGGGACGGGTGCGGTCGCTCGCCGCGGTCTGTCTTCTCGCCGCCTGGCTGCCGTTCAACCTGGGCACTCGGCCGGAGTCCTACGTCGCGCTCGCGGTCGTCGTGGCGCTGTCGCTGGCGATGCGGGCGCGCGGCCTGCGCGAGCTGGCTCTGTTGGCGCTGACCGTCGGCCTGACGGTGCCCATCAGCCCCAACGGCCTCCTGGTGCTGGCGCCCATCGTGGTGTTCGCGCCCCGCCTGCTGGCGGCACTGCGGGGCGCCTCTCCCACCCGGTGGCAGCTGACCGCCCACGTCGCGGCGCTGAGTTGCGTTGCGGCCGTTGGACTCACCGCCGTCTTCGCCGACCAGACGTGGGACGCCCTGCTGATCGCGAGCGACTGGCACACCTTCTTCGGCCCGGCGCTGCCGTGGTGGGACGAGCCCGATCGGTACCGCTACCTTCTGGGGTCCGATCAGCAGGGCAGCGTCGCGAAGCGGATGCCAATCCTGTTGACGGCGGCCATTATTCCCGTCGTCGGATTGCTGGCGTTGCCACGGGCGCACCGTGACTTCGTCGGTCGCGCGGCGCTGCGGATGGCCGCGGTGGCCGTGGTCGCACTGCTGTTGTTCGCGGTGTCGCCGTCGAAGTGGTCCTATCACCTCGGGGCGGCGGCGGGGCCGATCGCGGCGCTGCTGACGGTGGGGGTGGTGCTGGTGACGCGCCGCGCCCGAACTCCCAACCGGTACCTCACCGTCGTGGGCGTCGCCAGCACCGCGCTGCTGATCGGCGCCGCCGCGGTGGCGCTCGACGGGCCCAACGCGTGGTGGCTGCCCGTGGTCTACGCAGTGCCGTGGCCGTCGGAACCACCACGGCCGCTAGGCCTTCCGTTGAACCAGCCGTGGCCGTGGCTCGCCGCGGTCGTCGTGGTCTCGGTACTGCTCTACCGCCGCCGCCTCTCGCAAGCCCCGGCGGCCGGCCCCGCGGTCACGACGCTGATCGCCGTCGGCGTCGTGCTCGCCCTGCTGCTGGGCTCCTTCGTCGCCGCGCCGCTGCGACGGCCCGAGGGCTCGCTCGCGAAGATCAACCTGGACCGCGTCGCGGGCACCCGGGTGTGCGGCCTGGCCGACGACGTCGACGTACTGCCTGACGGGCCGAGACTGGCCCCGTCGAGTGAGGCCGCCGAGCAACTGGCCGGCTTCGACCCGCAAACCGGCTACCCGGCCGACGCCCCGCCACCGGACCCACCGGGCACCGGAGCGTCGACGTTCCTCTGGGGCAGCCACGCTCCCGACGTCCAGGCGACCGGCAGCATGACCAGCCCCTGGTTCGTGCTCCCCCCGCAGCCCGCCAATGGCGGAGTCACCGTGTCGGTCGCTGGTCGCACCGACGGTGGCAACCAGTTGGCCTTCGACTTCGGCCGGGCCGACGGCGGCGGCGGTGTCGCCCCGCTCGGTGACCGCACTCCCGTCGACCGACCCGCCTCCGACGAGGATCCGGCCCACCCCCTCTGGCGCTCCCTCGGCGTCGACGCCACCGTCATCCCCGCCGGTGCGGACCGGATGCGCATCCACGCAGTCGACGGCAGAACCGACGCCCTCGGCTGGCTGGCCTTCACCGGCCCCAGGCTGAGGTCGTCCATCGGGCTCACCGAGTTCCTGGCGGACAAGGGGCCGGTGCTGATCAGCTGGCCCATGGCGTTCCTGTTTCCCTGCATCCACGACATCGCGACGGTGCGGGCCGGCGTGGCCACGACGCCCCTGGCGGTGATCGAGTCACCGCGGCCGTTCCTCACCGAGGACCGGCGCCGGGACATCGGCGGGGTCTTCGCCGCCCTAACGGTGTTCGGCACCCTGCACGAGATTCCCAGCAGGCTCGTCGGCCGGCCCGACGTCGACTGGGGCGCCGTGAAGCTGACCGGCGACGTGACGCGCGACGCGTACCGACGCACCGTGACCCGCACCTTGGTACCGGGCAGCGGCGGCGTCGAGCACCTGCCACCCGAGCGGTGAACGCAACCCATGGGACGATGACCGGCGTGGCAAGTCTTGCGCAATGGGTCGAGGGCGCCCGTCCCCGTACGTTGCCCAACGCCGTCGCCCCGGTGATCGCGGGCACGGGAGCAGCGGCGTGGCTCGGGGACGCGGTGTGGTGGAAGGCGCTGCTCGCACTGGTGGTGTCGCTCGCGTTGATCGTCGGCGTCAACTACGCCAACGACTACTCCGACGGCATCCGCGGCACCGACGACGTGCGCGCCGGGCCGCTGCGCCTGGTCGGCTCCCGCCTGGCCTCACCCCGCGCCGTCGCGACCGCAGCCGGTCTCAGCCTCGGCGTCGGCGCCGCCGCGGGCCTGGCGCTGGCGCTGGTCAGCCAGCCGTGGCTGATCGCCGTCGGCGCGGTGTGCATCGCGGGGGCCTGGCTGTACACCGGAGGGTCCAAGCCCTACGGGTACATCGGCCTCGGCGAGATCGCGGTATTCGTATTCTTCGGTCTGGTCGCCGTCCTTGGCACGCAGTTCACCCAGGCGCAGCGGGTGGACTGGGTCGGTGCCGCGCTCGCCGTCGCGACCGGCGCGCTGTCGTCGGCCGTGCTGGTGGCCAACAACCTTCGCGACATCCCGACCGACACGGATTCGGGCAAGATCACGCTGGCGGTGCGCCTCGGTGATCGCCGCACCCGGCTGCTGTTCCAGGTGCTCGTCGCTCTGGCCTTCGTGTTGACGCTGGTGCTGATGCTCGCGACGCCGTGGTGCGCGGTCGGCCTGGTGGCGCTGCCGTTGGCGGTGCGGGCCGCCGCCCCCGTACGGTCCGGCCTCGGCGGCAAGGACCTCATCCCCGTGCTGCGCGACACCGGCCTGACGATGCTGGTGTGGTCGATCGCGGTCGCGTTGGCTCTGACGTTGGGGCCTTGACTCCTCCCTGATGGCATCCTGGCTTCATGGGCATCGTGTTCCGGTTGGCGGAGCTTCTGCTGATGCTCGTCCCCGTGGCCGGCGTCGTGTTCGCGGGGATCGGCGTGTGGAAGCGGGTGCAAGGCACCTCGGCCGCACCAGCCCCGCAGCAGGAGGAGCAGCCCGCGCCGGCCAATCCGGCGGCACTGTGGCGCATCGTCACCCGCACGCTGGAAGAACACGCGCGCACCGACACCCGCTGGCTGGAGTACGAGCTCGACACCGGCAAGCTGCTCGACTTCCCGCTGATGACCGACCTGCGGGCCCCGCTGACGACGGAGTTCCACAAGGCCAAGCTGCGTGCCGACCTGTTACGCCCCGGCAAGGCCGAGGATCTGGTCGACGACCGGGAAGCCGCCGCCCAGTACCTCGCGGCCGTCGAGGACTACACGACGGCATTCGAGGCGGCCGAGACCGAGGCCATCCGTCGACGCCGCAGCGACTTCACCGCCGAGCAGCAACAGCGGATCGCCCGCGCGCGCAGCCTGCTGAGCGTCGCGTCGGACACCGCGGCAACGCAGCACGAGCGCGAGCAGGCCTACGAACTGGCGGCCAAGGAACTCGACGGACTTGTCGTGCTGCCGCCCACCACGCGGGCCGGCATCGAGCGCGGGATCGCCGGACAGCTCGACGGCTAACGCGTTAACCGGCCAGCGCGTCGAGGAGCAGCTGAAGGTCGTCCTCGGTGTTGTAGAGGTGGAAGGCGACCCGCACCGCACCGGCCCTGACCGACGCCCGGATGCCAGCCGCCGTCAACCGCCCCGCGGCCGTCGCCGCGTCGGGGAACGGCAGCGACACGATCGCGGAGTCGACCCTCGGCAGGTCGAACTCGGCGCGCAAGCGGGCGGCCAGCCCCAGACAGTGCGCCTCGACGTCATGGCGATCCAGCGAGGCCAACCACGGCATGGTCAGGCCCGCCCCGAACACGCCGAACCACGCGGGTGAGGTGTCGAACCGCCGGGCGTCCTCGGCCAGCCGCAGCGGCAGACCGTAGATGGACGACCACGGCTGCTCGCACGCGTACCAGTTGGCGAGGTGCGGCGTCATCAGCCCGGACACCCTGTCGCTCAACGACATCCAGGCCGTACCCCGAGGCGCCAGCAGCCACTTGTAGACCGCGGACGCGGTGACGTCGGCCCAACCGAGGTCGAGCACCTTCCAGCCGACCGCCTGGGTGGCGTCGAGCACGGTAACGGTGTCGGTGCCCGTCACCGCCGCGCGCAATCCGTCGACGTCGAGCACGTCCCCGGTAGCCGACTGCACCAGGCTCACCGCCACCACGTCGTAGTCCGCTGCGGTGGCGATCAACTCGTCGGCGGGCAATTCGGTGACGGTCACGCCGCGGGCCGCCTGGGCGGCGAACGGGAAGGTGGTACTGGTGAATTCGCCGGTCAGCGTGGCCACGCTGGTTCCGTCGGGAACCGCCGACGCGACGAGACCCAGCAGGGCCGACACGCTGCCACCCATGGTCACCGAGTCGACGGCCACCCCGACGAGGTCCGCGTACGCGGCGCGCCCACGGTCCACCGACTGGTCGAACGAGGGGACGTCCATGGTGCCCGCCTGCCACTCCCCCATGCGCTCGGCGAGACCGTCGAACATGAACGTGGGCGGCAGCCCGTAGGTCGAGGAGTTGAGAAAACCTGCCGCACCGACGAATTGAGCTCCAAAGGCGGAGCGGGGCGTCGTCGTCACCATTCGGTCACTACTTCCGAGGGTCGTCACCGTGCAAGCGGGAGCGCAGCTGTTCGCGGTCCTGGCGGCGACGTTCGTCGAACACGGCGATGCTGGCGGTGGCCCGGTTGCGCAGCGGGGCGAACAGCCAGATTCCCAGCGGAAGCGCCAGGACGATCGCGAACAACATGGGGATGACGATCGGGAACTCGCCGATGCCGAGGGCCTTTCCGCCGAAGTAGATGGCGGCGGCCAGGACGGCGACCAGCAGGATCCGAGCGATCGTGTAGACCAAGACGTCGACGACCAGACGCGATCCGGGGCGCGTCGCCGCCCGAGTCGCGTCGCTTCCACCCTCTGCAGCACCAGACACGAACCCGAGCCTACCGACGACGCGTATTATTTACTGCAAGGAGGTTTTTGTGCTTCAGTTCGTTCTCCTCGTCGTCATCCTGGCGGGTCTGGCCTACGGGGCCTGGCGCCTGGTGCGCGCGACTGCCAATCGGCCGAGAACGAGGACCATCGGGCCCGACGACGATCCCGAGTTCCTCAATCGGCTCAACCACGGCAAGGATCCTCGCTAGCGCCCGGTCTTCGGCGGTGACGGCGCGTGCCTAGTGGGCGCCGGGAAAACCGCTCGCGACGACGGCCGCCAATTCGGTGAAGGCGTCGCGTGTCTCCGGCTTCAACCGCTCCAAGCTGATCTCCGCCCCCTCCTCCAGATGCGGATCGAACGGCACCTGAAGCACCGCCTTGCATCTGCGCGAGAAGTGGTCCACCACCTTGCTCTGGTCGACCCGCGAACCATTCCGACCCGATTGCGGCCGAACGGCATTGATCACGGCGACCGAGTCGACCACCAACTGCTGATAGCCGTGGGCGTCGAGCCAGTCCAGCGTCGCCGACGCACTGCGGGCACCGTCCACCGATCCCGAGCTGACGATGATCAACGCATCGGCGGTGTTCAGCACCGCCGACATGGCCGAATGCAGCATGCCCGTTCCGCAGTCGGTGAGCACGAGGCTGTAGTAGCGCTCGAGCACCTCGACGGTGCGCTTGTAGTCGTCGCTGCTGAACGCCTCCGAGACGGCCGGATCACTTTCGGAGGCAAGCACTTCCAACCGACTCGGACCCTGTGAGGTGTAGTTGCGGACGTCGCTGTAGCTGTTGATGCCCTCGGCGTCGCGCAGCAGGTGCCGCACGGTCGACGGGGTCTCCAGCGGCACCTTCTGACTGAGCGTGCCGCGGTCGGGGTTGGCGTCGACGGCAATGACGCGATCCCCTCGCGCGGAGGCGAACGTCGCACCGAGAGTGGCGGTGATCGTGGTCTTTCCGACGCCGCCCTTCAGTGACAGCATGGCGATCCGGTAGCACCCGCGAAGGGGCCGGCTGGCCTGTGCGGTGAGCTCCTTGCGGCGGATGGCCTTACGGCCCTCGCCCAGGTTGACCAGGGTGAACGAACCCAGGTAGAGCCAGCGCCGCCAGCCAGCACTCGGCGTGCGCTTGGGCTGGCCAAGCAGGGCCACGGTCGACAGGTCGAGGTACGGCGGCGTCGCGTCGGGTTCGGGCGGCGGTGCCGGTTGCGCCGGCGGCAGCGTGACGACGGGCATGCCGTGCGGCGGGGTCGGCGCGGTCCACTCCGGCGGGATCGCTTGCGAGGGATCGCTGAATCGCTGCTGCGCGCGGAAACTCTGTGGTTCGGACGCCCGGATCAACCTCAGCCCACCCCTGCGTAGGAGTGCAACCCGGTCACGACCAGGTTGATGAAGAACAGGTTGAACACCATCGCGACGAATCCGACGACGTTGATCCAGGCGGCCTTGCGGTCGCGCCACCCCGCCGTCGAACGAGCGTGAAGGTAGGCGGCGTAGACGACCCAGGCGATGAACGCGACGGTCTCCTTGGGGTCCCAGCCCCAGTACCGGCCCCACGCCTCCTCGGCCCAAATGGCGCCGAAGATCACGCCGAAACCGAAGATCGGGAACCCGAAGATGGTCGTGCGATAGGCGATTCGGTCAAGGGTCTGCGCGTCGGGCAGCCGTGCGATGACGGCGGCCAGACGACCAGTACGGCCGGGTTCGCCCAACGGTGACATCTTGGCAAGGAACAGGATGCTCGCAACGCCCGCAACCAGGAACACCCCGGAGCCGAGGCTGACCACCGACACGTGGATGGGCAACCAGTAGGACTGCAATGCGGGCATCACCGGTGCCGCATTGGAGTACAGCCACTTCCCCGACACCGCAAGCAAGATCAGCACCGGCAGCAGCACGAACGCCCACAGCGCCCGGAACTTCGGCTGCCGCAGCGTGACGGCCGCCGCAACGAGCCCGCAGAAGCACGTCAGGTTGATGAACTCGTACATGTTGCCCCACGGCACGCGTGAGGTCGCCAGTCCGCGCAGCACGATGCACGCCAGCAGCATCGCCGTCCCGACGTACACCAACGCCAGGCCGGCCCGTCCGATCCGCTCGTCGACGAGACGCCTCGGGGCGTCGACGACGACACCGGGCGTGCCACTGTCCGCGGTGACGGCGGCGGAGTTGGCGGTCACCAGTTCGCGGGCGTCGGCCTTGCGGCTGCCGCTGTAGGCCAGCTCGACCGCCAGCAGCAGAAGGGCGATGACCAGCACGACGATCGTGGACGTGAACGCCAGATCCGAGTACCGGGCCAGCCCAATGTCGATGTGGGGACCGTTCATGCGCGCTCTCTCCCGCCTTCTTCCGCCGAGGGCACCAGCCGCGCCGTCAACCTCTCGAACTCGTCGCCCCAACCGGAGTTGTCGGTGCGCGCGAGGCCGCCCAGCTCGACGTCAACGGTACCCGGCGACGCCGGGGAAACCCGAACCCAGATGCGGCGCCGCCGTATCACCAGCGACACCAGCAGCCCGGCCATCATCGTCATCGACGACACCAGCACCCAGATCTGGGCCGGGTCGTGGGAGACCTGCACGTTGATGAACGGTGCCGCGCCGTCGAAGGTGACGACGGTGCCGTCGTTCAGCCGGGTCGACTCGCCCGCCTTGAGGTTCACTCGGACCTGCTTGGTGAGCCGCTTCTGCTCGATGAGACGCGGGTCGAGCGTGAACAGGGACTGGGGGCGCCCGGTATCAAGACCGGTGTCACCGCGGTAGACGTCGATGGCCACCGCGGGATCCCGCAGCGCGGGGAAGCTCGACGACAACAACTTGCCGTCCAGCTGTTCGGTCGGCGCGAACAGGCCCTGGATGGCGATCTGGTTCTTGCGCCGCTCACCGGCGTCGGGGTAGGTGCCCGCGGGCGGGTCCACCCGGATGACGCCGGACGACAGCAGCGTGATCGGGTCGTCCGGCCGCCACTGCACCGTCTGCGTGCGGGTGCGGCCGTCGGGGAAGGTGACGGTGAACGTCGGGGCGTACCCGTGGCCCTGCAGGTACAGCCGGTCCCCGGCGAGGCGCAGCGGGTGGTTGACCTCGAGCCGGTAGGGCCGCCAGGTGTCGCTGGTCAGGTCGTCGCCGGCCTGATAGTCGACGTTGGCCGCGAAGCTCAGCGCCTGCCCGCTCGGCAGATACTCCGCGTCGAAGTCGTTGACACGCAGGCAGATCGGACTCAGGGAGGTGCCGTCGACGGTGTTGCCCGCCCGGAACGAGTCGAACGCGGCCGGTGAGGCCGAGCAGAACCCGGGACCGCCGTTGGCCACGACGATGACGTTGCCTTCGTAACCGAACAGCTTGCCCGCGGCGATGGAGAGCAGCAGGGCGAGCAGCGAGAAGTGGAAGACGATGTTGCCGAACTCGCGGAAATAGCCCTTCTCGGCAGAGACTTCGATGACGTCACCCTCGCGGCGGCTCGTCTTTCGCCAGCCCTTCAGCCGCTCCTCGACCCCGGCCGCGACAGTCTCCACGTCCCCCGCCGCGACGAGGGTCTGATGCTTGGGCAGCCGCGCCAGGTTGCGCGGCGCGGCGACCGGCGTTGCCCGCATGCTGCGGACGTGCTCGGCCAGGCGCGGCGTCAGACACCCCACCAGCGAGATGAACAGCAGCGCGTAGATGGCGGTGAACCAGAAACTGGAGAACACGTCGAACACCTGCAACCGGTCCAGCCACGGTCCGATAAGCGTGTGCTCGGCGAGGTACTCGTCGACCTTGGCCGCGTTGAGGCTGCGCTGCGGCACCAGTGCGCCGGGGATGGCCGCGAGGGCGAGCAGGAATAGCAGCGCAAGGGCCGTGCCCATCGAGGTCAGGGCGCGCCAGGTGTTCCGCGTATATGCGCCAAGGCGTTTGAGCACCCTCATATCGGCAACCGCACGTCGCTGACGAACGCGTCGCGCACCCAGGAGATGAAGTCAGCCCACACCCCGGTCACCAGGGCGACGCCGACGACGATCAACAACGCGCCGCCGAAGATTTGGATGGTCCTGGTGTGACGGCGCAGCCACCCAAGCCCCCGCACCGCGCCCGCCGACCCGAAGGCCAGCAGCAGGAACGGAATTCCCAACCCGAGGCAGTAGGCGACGACGAGGATGACGCCCCTTGCCACGTTGCTGCCGTCGGTGGCCGACGCCACGGCGATCACCGCGGTCAGCGTCGGGCCGAGGCACGGCGTCCACCCGAGGGCGAACACCGCGCCGAGCAGTGGGGCGCCACCGATCGTGGACAACAACTTGGGGGTGAACCGCGCCTCGCGCTGCAGCGCCGGGACGAAGCCGATGAACACCAGCCCCATCAGGATGGTGACGACCCCGCCGATGCGTTGCAGCAGAAGCTGATTGATCAGCAGCGTGGTGGTCAACCCGAGCACCGCGACGGTGCCGAGCACGAACACCACCGTGAACCCGGCCACGAAGAGCGCGGCCGCCCCGAGCACGCGCAACCGCGCCGTCTTCACCGCGACGGCGGAGGCGTCACGGTCGTCCACCCCGACGATGGCCGCGAGGTAGGACAGGTAGCCCGGCACCAGCGGCACCACGCACGGCGAGGCGAATGACACGAACCCGGCCAGCACGCTGACCAGAACCGCGAGGACCAACGGCCCTGCCGACACCAGGGTGCCAACCTGGTCGAGACCAGCCGCGAGAACGGTCACTTCGCCCGTCACTTCTCCGCAGCCAGCTTCTGCACGACGGGCAACAGGTCCTCGGCCAGCAGCTCGCGCAGGAACACCGCGGCGACGCGGTGCTTGCGGTCCAGCACGACGGTCGACGGGATCACGGTCGTCGGATACCTGCCGCCGAAGGCGATCATGGTGCGCATGGCCGGGTCGTAGATCGACGGGTAGGTGACCTTGCGGTCGGTGACGAAGTCGACTGCGGCGTCCCGGTTGTTGTCGCGGACGTCGATGCCCAGGAATTCAACGCCCTGGGCACGGGTGGCCTCGTACACCTTCTCCAGTTCGGGGATCTCCGAACGGCACGGCCCGCACCACTGTCCCCACACGTTGACGACGACGACCTTGCCTGCGAAGTCGTCCACGGACACGGTCTTGGCGGGGTCGGTCAGCAGCGGGCCGCTGATCTTGCCGGGTCGGTGTCGGCTGTCCGGCGGGTCGTAGACGATGTCGGTCTTGCCGCCCGGCGCCACGAATTCGAAGGTGCCGCCCTGGGCGACGGCGTCGTCACCGGTCGCGCATCCGGTCAGCAGCACGGCCGCCGTCATCAGAGGGGCCACCAGGGAAGCCGCGCGACATCTCACCGGCCAGCCAGCTCCGCATAACTCCAGCCGACCAGCGCTTCGTCGTGGAAGTAGAACGACGTCAGCGACGCGTGGTTGCACATCCGGTTCGCCGCGGTGGGCAGGTGGTGCAGCGTCTGCCCGGTCAGCGAGCGCCGCAGCGTCGCCGTCGGCAGTTGGTGGCTGACGCACACCGCCTCGTGGCCCATTGCCTTGTCCCTGGCCCGGAACAGCGCGGCCTGCATGCGCTCGGCGATGTGGGTGTACGGCTCGCCCCACGACGGACTGCGGGGATTGCGCAGGTGCCA
Source organism: Mycobacterium sp. Root135 (assembly GCF_001426545.1). Taxonomy (GTDB): domain Bacteria; phylum Actinomycetota; class Actinomycetes; order Mycobacteriales; family Mycobacteriaceae; genus Mycobacterium. The sequence goes on from NZ_LMEZ01000004.1 coordinate 378,856, forward strand.
CCAGTTGCGAGGGTTGCGCAGCGCGCCGTCCCCCGGCGAGACCCGCTCGCCCTCGAAGACGTTCTCCGATTCGATGAGGTCGCCGTCGGTGTCGATCGCCAGGCCGTGCGTCGCCGCGATGGGTCCGGCCGTTTCCTGCGCGCGTTCCAAGGGCGAGGCAACGACGTAGGTGACGTCGTGGGTCGCCAACCAGTCGGCCACCCGCGCCGCCTGGGCGCGGCCCTTGTCGGAGAGGTGGAAGTCGGGCAAGCGGCCGTAGAGGATCTTGTCCGGGTTGAAGACCTCGCCGTGTCGCATCACGTGCACGATGGTCTTGCGGGGGTCGACGTCGGTCACGCTGGCCTCTGCGCTTCGGCTGCGGCGCGGGCCGCGGCGGGGAGGGCGGACGCGATGCGGTCGAACGCGTCGTCGTCGAGCGCCGCCGAGACGAACCACGCCTCGAAGGCGCTGCACGGCGGATAGACGCCCGCGTCGAGCAGGGCGTGGAAGAACGGCGGGAAGCGCCACGTCTCGGTCGCCTTGGCCCCGGCGAAGTCCACTACCTCGCCCTCGGCGAAGAAGACGCTGAGCATGTTGCCGGCCCGCGAAATACGGTGTGCCACCGACGCTTCCGTCAGCGCCGCGGTGAGCAGACCGGCGAGTCGGTCGGCGTTGGCGTCCAGCGCCGCATAGACGGCGTCATCGGCGGCGCGCAGCGTGGCGAGGCCCGCGGCCATCGCGACCGGGTTCCCCGACAGCGTGCCCGCTTGGTAGACCGGCCCCAGCGGAGCCAGTCGCTCCATCACCTCGGCGCGGCCGCCGAACGCGGCGGCAGGCAGGCCGCCGCTCATCACCTTGCCGAACGCGAACAGGTCGGCGTCGACGGGATCGACTCCGTACCAACCGGATCGGCTGACTCGGAAGCCCGTCATCACCTCGTCGAGGATGAGCAGCGCGCCGTGCTCGGCGGTGACCCGTCGCAGTGCGGCGTTGAAGCCGGGCAGCGGCGGCACGGTGCCCATGTTGCCAGCCGCGGCCTCGGTGATGACGCAGGCGATGTCGTCACCGAACTCGGCAAACGCCTGCTCCACGGCACCAATGTCGTTGTAGGGCAACACGATCGTGTCGACGGTCGCCGCACCGGTGACACCGGGTGACGACGGCAGTCCCAGCGTCGCGACGCCGGAGCCCGCGTCGGCCAGCAGCGCGTCACTGTGACCGTGGTAGCACCCCGAGAACTTGACGATCTTCGCCCGGCCGGTGAAGCCCCTGGCCAACCGGATCGCGCTCATCGTCGCCTCGGTGCCGGAGTTGACCAACCGGATCTTCTCCACCGCGGCGACCCGGCCGACGATCTCGCGGGCCAGCTCGCTCTCCGACGGCGTGGGCGCCCCAAAGCTCAGCCCGTCGGCGGCCGCCCGCTGAACCGCCTCCACGACGGCCGGGTGCGCGTGACCGAGAATCATCGGCCCCCACGAACAGACCAGGTCGACGTAGCGGTTGTCGTCGGCGTCGGTGAGCCAGTAGCCGGCGGCCTTGGTGATGAACCGCGGCGTCCCGCCCACCGAGTTGAAAGCACGGACCGGCGAGTTGACCCCGCCGGGAATGACGGCGGAGGCCTCGGCGAAGAGCCGTGCCGAGGTGGCCGTCTTTGGGTCAGCACGCATGCCAACCAGTGTCCCAGTCGGTCCCCTGCCGTCAACTACAGGGTGTAGGAGGACTTCGTCACCGCGTGGCCAGTCGAACCGGGATCGGGCCCTTGGCAACCGTCGTATAGGGCACCTCGACGGGAAAGTCGTCGTCGAGGGAACGGATCTCGACCGAGGAGACGATCGTCGCCAGCGCCAGCGTCGTCTCCAGCAGCGCGAAGTGCTCCCCGATGCACGACCGCGGACCGCCGCTGAACGGGACGAACTGCCAGCGCTGACGCGTCGACGCCGCCTCGGGGGCGAACCGCTCCGGGTCGAATGTCATCGGGTCGGTCCACAGCGCAGGATCGCGGTGTACGGCCTGGATGCCGACGGCGACGATGCTGCCCGCCTCCACCCGGTAGCCGGCCACCTCGAAGTCCTCTAGCGCCAACCGGCCGACACCGGCCGCGGGCGGACACAGCCGCAGCGATTCGTTGAGCACCTGGCGGGTGTACGTGAGCCTGGGCACGTCGGCGGGGGTCAACTCGCGGGTACCGATCGCGGCGACCTCCGCGGCCACCCGGTCCTGCAGCTCGGGGTGGTGCCCCAGCGACCACAGCGAGTGCGTGAGCGCGGTCGCCGTCGTGTCGTGCCCCGCGAGCATGAAGATGAGCAGGTCGTTGCAGATGTCGCGATCCGACAGCGCCGCGCCAGTCACCGGATCCGTCGCCGCCATCAACGCCCGGACCAGCGGGGCGTCGCGATCGGGGTCGGCGCGGCAGGCCTGCAACATCTCGTCGGCGACCTGCAGCATCGTGGCAACGGCCGTGCGGGCGCGCCGGCGGGCGGGCGTCGGCAGCCACCGCGGCACGCGCACCGGGCGAAGCGCACGGTCGGCGGCATAGCCCGAGGCGACGTGCATGCACTCGGCGATCACGTCGGCCCGCTCGTTGAGGTCGACGCCGAGGATCGAACGCCCCAGCGACTGCATGGTCAGGCGGCGGCACGCCAGGTCGAGGTCGGTGTCCAGACCGTCGTCCAGGCCGGCGGCGCGCCAGTCGTCGACCAGCTCGTGCGCCGCCCGGGACATGTGGCCACCGAAGCGGCGCACGTTGTGATTGGTGAACACCGGCTGCAGGGCTCGCTTGCGCGGCACCCAGCGCTCGTTGGGAAGGACGAACAGGCTGTCGCCTGCCAGGTGGCGAACCTCGTCGTGCACGATGCACCGCTCGCCGAGCACGTGGTTGCGGGCAAGCACGTCGCCGATCCCGGCCGGTGAGGTCACCAACACCAGCGGCGGCATCAGCCACTTCGGGCCGAACTCGATTCTGGTGACCGGTCCGCCCGCCGCGCTGAGCACCTCGCCCCCGGTGTTGAAGACCCGCACCGCCTCGAGCAGCTCCAGCAGCGACAGCGGATTCTTCGGCACCTTGGGGAGTCGACTGACGTCCGACGCGACCATGGGAGGCATTGTGGTCTGGATTGCTGGCAAACGGCAAAGCGGTGCTAGGACGCCGTCCAGACCAGCGGCTGGCCGACGCCCGCGGTCATCACGGTGCCTGCCATCACCCGCAGCCGACGGGGCGTCAACCGCAGCACGGCGAACTGATCCGACATCGGCCCGTCACTCCACATCGGGATGATGAACGGGTCGTACCCGACCGGCGCCGGGGCGGAAGCGAACGTGTCCCACACAGTCCGGCACGTGTCGTCGTCGAGATGCCACTGCACCGCGCACTCGGCGCTGCAGGTGTCGTGGCTGGGCGCCCAGTAGCTGACCGAGACCTCGGGATGCGCCTCGATGTGCGCCCGCTTCACCGGCGTCGGCACCGTGGCGATCCACCCGGTCAGGTCGGTGCCGTCCCACTCCCAGTAGGGATGCAGGATGCGGGAACGCGGTCGGCCGTCGCGGTCGACGGTCGCCACCGACGCCCAGACGATTTGGTGGGCCATGTCGCGAAAGGCCGGAGCGACCTGGTCGAGCGGTGCCATCGGGTCCTCACTCAGTCGTCGTCACCCATGTTCTTCTGGCGGACACCCATGACGTCCTCGCGCTTGACGCCTTCACCGTTCTCGACCTCGCCGAACTTGGGATTGCCGTCCTCGTCGACCCAATCGGCGACCGCCTGACCCGTCACGGTGTTGCTCGAGCCGGGCAGACCGATGGTCGGACGGTCGTCCTCGTAGGCCTTGGCCATCTCCTTGGCCTTCTCGCGGTGTTCGTCAGTCACGTCTGGCTTCGGAATCGTGCCGTGCTCGTCGTCTCCCATGCCCATGGGCTGCCCAAAAGTGTGATCTGCGAAACAGTCGCCAGCTACACCGGCACCGCGCGCAGCGCTGCCGGAAGACTCGGGACGAAGTGCCGCTCGGCGAAGGCGCGAAGCTCATCGGGGGTGTCGAGCCGCTCCGCGCTCGGCAACAACAGCACCACCGCGGCGTAGCGCAGGATCGTGTCGGCGAGGTCGTCGACTGCGGCCGCGCCGATGCGGTCGGCGAACCCCGCAGGGAAGATCACGCGCAACGCGTCGGCCATCCGCTCGATCGCCGCACCGTAGTGCCTGCGGGCCAACTCCAGCACCAGCGCGGGCTCGTCGGTCATCATCTGGTTGAGCACCCGATGCCTACGGAACATCAGGATCGACTGCGTGAACGCCTCGACGTAGTAGTTCGCCGGCTTGGCGGCCCGCTTCAACTCGGCCGCGATGTCGGCGAACAGCACGACGTTCTCGCGCTCGATGACGGCAGCCACCAACTCGTCGCGATTGGCGAACCTGCGGTAGATGGTCGTTCGGCTGACCCCGGCCCGGCGGGCCACGTCGTCGAGTGCGACCCGCTGGAAGCCGTGCCGCTCGAACTCGACGAGCGCCGCGTCGAGGATCGCTTCCGTCGCCGACTCAGCCGCGGCCATAGCCGACCTGAGCGAACTTGTTGTAGCGCACCGTCATCGGCAGTCGACCCCACGCCCAGTTGACCGGCTTCGACCGCCACACCGCCGCGAATGCCTGGTACGCGCGTTCACGTCGCGGACCCCACGGGAGCTCGAGCAGAACCCTGGCCCGTGGCGGCATGCCGCCTGTGGTGAGGAACGCTGCGACGGGGTTGAACACCGGGGACACCAGCCGCCACGCGAGCGGTGAGACACCCTTCGGCCGGGGGAAGCCCTTGGTGACGTAGCCGACGCCGTACCGGGCGGTGGGATGGGCCACGACTATCTGATCCATCATGCGGTCCCAATATTGTTGAAAGCCAGCGTAATCCGCGGGCATGGGCCGGTCACTGACGCCGTAGCGCCGGTACCACGTCTTCGATTCGCGGTAGATGCGTTCCTTTTCGTCGTAGGTCAGCCGCTTGACGAACGTGTCCGCGAAGTACAGCACCTGCTCGACGAAGGTGGCGTGCGCCCAAAAATAGGTGTCGGGATTGAGGGCGGAATACCGCTGGCCGTCAGGCATGTCCCCCTTGATGTCCTTGTGGAAGTCGCGCACGCGCGTGCCCTCGCCCGAGTCCTCCGCGCCGTACACCGTCATCATGATCGGCGGGATCGACCGCTTGACGCGGGCGGCCGTGTCGTCGAAGAACACCGAGTGGTCGAGCACGCCCTGGCCCAGCTCGGCCAACATGTTCTGCAGCACGGCGGGCCGCGGACCGATCAGGTACATCCGGTTGTCGCCAAAGTACTTCCACACCAGCGATTCGGGGCCAAGCGGAAGGGCGTCGGCGAGCGCGTCGTTCTCGGCAAGTTCGGTCATACGACACAGTGTTACAGATTTCGTACTTTGTACCAATGCGGGTGTGGGCGGGCTCACGCGAGTTCAGCGGCGCCGGAGCCCCACGATTCCGAGCACGGCGAATACGGCGGCCACCGTCAACAACAGCATCGACAGCACGACGAACGACGCGTCGTAGGTCACCGTGGGCATCGACGGCTCCGACGGGATGACGGGGGCGGCCACGGCAGCCGACCTGGCCGCCAGCCAACTCAGGACGCAACCCACCAAGGCCAGCGCGGCGAGCACCAGTTCCACCACGGGGCGCAACTTCACGTCGCCTCCCCTTCGACGACCGAGACCAGCGCGATCCGCAGCTGTCGGTGCCTGCGCGCCCACGCCTGCGCCCGGCGACCGCTGGTGAGCTTCACGCCGATGCCCGTGCGACCGCGCGGCACACCGGTCAGCTCCCCCAACGCCCGGGAGGCCTGCCACGCGGGCAGTTCAGGGCCGTCCGCCTCCGGATAGATCCTGACGATCTCCGAGATGAGAATGGTCTCGGCTCCCTGCCTCAGATACTCCGGTGTCAGCTCCACCGACGTGTGGATGCGAGCCGCCTTCACCTGCAGCCCAAGGAATCCCGTGACGAGTATCAGGAACACTCCCGGCAGCAGCGGCTGCCAGCCGTATCCCGAGGACACCTGGATGAACATCATCGTCGCCGCGGCCACCGGACCGGCCGCCAACCACCACAGGGTGGCACCTGGCTCGTGGTAGAGGACGTCCGCATCGGCGCTCACGGGCGGTCCTGGGCGTCGTACCACTGCTGAGCCGTTGGCCGCTGGTTCATCGCCGAGCCGGTGATGAACAGGACCATGATCACCGCGACGATGAGGACGCCGACGGGAGCGATGCCGGCGAACACCAGCAGCACCCCGAGATAGGCCACCGCCGCCATCGCCAGCCCCACTGCGGCACTTGCGAAACGCTTCGACCCCTTGCGCGCCCGCCCCGCAAGAAAGCCCTGCGCCAGGCCGACGACGACGAGGATCAGCCCGGCCACCTGGAAGACGACCGCGGTGGTGAAGGTCGAGATCAGCATGCCGAAGGCCGCGGCGAAGACGGCGGCGACGATCCAGCACCAAAAGGCCGCAGTCACGGTGCGCGGACGACGAGTGGTATCTGGCACAGGCGAGTCGGGCATGGTCGGGTCAGCCTAGCGGCACGCTCAGCGCGTGAAGAAGGCGTGCGCATCCTGGCGGTGCAACAGGTAGACGCCGCCCGCGACGCACACCGCACCGATGATCGCGGTCACCGCGAAGACGAACGCCGCCACCGCGGGCCGGTCGACACCGAAGAGGTTCGTGAGTGCGTAGACGATCGTCGCGGCCCCACCACCGGTGAGCACGGTCCGCGCCAAGCGGTACCCCTCGCGCATCAGGAACAGGAACGTCACGACGACCGATGCGACGACGAAGAGGAAGATCCCTGACACCCCGTAGACCAACGCGCCGGGTCCGGCCACGGGCAGCGTCGCGAGGTCCACGACGTAGCCGATCACCATCGCCGTCGTCGCGATCAGCCACAGCCAGAAGCCGGTGTCGACGTCGTCGGGACGGGTGACGGGCCCGGTCTCTTGCACCGGTGGGCCGGGCGGCGGGCCCTGGAATGGTCCGGTCACGCCAGCCAGTCCGCGACGTCGGCCGCCCAGTAGGACAGCACGATGTCGGCGCCGGCCCTGCGGATGCTGGTCAACGTCTCGAGCGCGACCGTTTGAAGATCGATCCACCCGTTGGCGGCGGCGGCGGCGATCATCGAGTACTCACCCGAAACCTGATACGCCGCAACCGGAACCGGCGAAATCTCGGCGGCGGCGCGCACCACATCGAGGTAGGCCATCGCCGGCTTGACCATGATCATGTCGGCACCCTCGTCGATGTCGAGTGCGACTTCGTGCAGCGCCTCCCGCGCGTTGCCGGGGCTCTGCTGATACGTCCGGCGGTCACCCTGCAGACTCGACCCGACGGCCTCGCGGAACGGGCCGTAGAAACCGGAGGCGAACTTCGCGGCGTAAGCCAGGATGACCACGTCGGCGTGGCCTGCGGCGTCAAGACCTTCCCTGATCGCGGCGACCTGACCGTCCATCATGCCGCTCGGACCCACCACGTGGGCACCCGAATTGGCTTGTGCGACGGCAAGTTCGACGTAGCGCGCGTTGGTCAGGTCATTATCAACTCGGCCCGACCCGTCCACAATGCCGCAATGCCCGTGATCGGTGAACTCGTCGAGGCACGTGTCGGCCATCAACACCGTGTCGGAGCCGAGATCGGCCGCCAAATCGCGCAGCGCCACGTTGAGGATGCCGTCCTCGGCCACCCCGGCAGACCCGGTCGCGTCCTTGTCCCCGTCGGTCGGCACACCGAACAGCATCAGCCCGCCGACACCGGCGGCGACGGCCTCGGCAGCCGCCTTGCGCAGCGAATCACGGGTGTGCTGAAACACTCCCGGCATCGACCCGATGGGGCGCGGCTCCGAGATGCCGTCCGCGACGAACATCGGCAGCACCAGGTGCCGTGGCTCCAAGGACGTCTGCGCGACGAGCCGACGCATGGCCGGCGTCGAGCGTAGGCGACGTGGTCGATGGTTTGGGTACGGCATGCCGGCCTCCGTTACCTCCGGCGACTCTTCTTGCGCGGTGGCGGCAGGGCGCCCTCGGCACGGAGTCGTGCGGCGTGCTCGGCCAGCGCCTCGACCAGTGGACCGACGGCAGCCGTCTCCGGCTGGACGTCGACCCTGAGCCCGAATTCGGCTGCGGTCTCGGCAGTCTTCGGCCCGATGCACGCGACGATGGTCCGAGCGTGCGGCTTGCCCGCGATGCCGACCAGGTTCCGCACGGTCGAGCTTGAGGTGAAGCACACCGCGTCGAAGCCGCCGGTCTTGATCATCTCGCGCGTCTGCGCTGGCGGCGGCGCCGCACGGACGGTGCGGTAGGCCGTGACGTCCTCGATCTCCCAGCCGCGCTCGCGCAGCCCCTCGGCGAGGGTCTCCGTGGCGATGTCGGCACGGGGCAGCAGCACCCGGTTCACCGGGTCGAAGATGTCGTCGTACGGCGGGAATTCGTCGAGCAGGCCCAGCGAGGACTGCTCGCCGGATGGCACCAGCTCGGGGTTGATCCCGAAGGCGCGGACCTTGTCGGCCGTCGCCTGTCCGACGCAGGCGATCTTCACACCCGAGAATGCGCGGGCGTCGAGACCGAACTCGTTGAACTTCTCCCACACCGCACGCACGGCGTTGGTGGAGGTGAACACCACCCACTGGAACCGGCCGTCCACCAAACCCTTGACGGCCCTTTCCATTTGGGCAGGGCTACGGGGCGGCTCGACGGCGATCGTCGGCACCTCGATGGGCAGGGCGCCGTGGCCGACCAGTCGGTCGCTCATCTCGCCTGCCTGGTCCTTGGTGCGCGGCACCAGCACGGTCCAGCCGTACAGAGCCCGGCTTTCCCACCAGTTCAGCTTGGCGCGGTTGGACACGGTCTTGCCGATCGTGACGACCAGCGGGCCGTTGAGCGGCCCCGTCGACTCGGCGGCGACCAGCGTGGCCTTGTCGAGCAATCCCGACAGCGTGGACTCGACCGAACGCTGCTGGCACGTCGTGCCATTGGCGGTGACGACGCATGGCGTCGACTCGGTCAGCCCGTATTCGATCAGGGTGCGCGCGGCATCCGGAAGGTGAGATGCGGTGGCGTGCAAGATCAGTGGTCCCGGTGCCGCCGCAAGGGCAGCCCAGTCCACGTCACCGCGAACGTCGGCGACGGTGTGCGCCGAGCCGAGCGGCAGGCCCGCATAGGTCGGCACCGCGGCGGCGGGCGAGAGGCCCGGCACGATCTCGAACTGCGCCTGCGTGCGCGCCAATGCGCTCACCTCGGTGATGACGGAGTCCACCGACAGCGGGTCGCCCGCCACCAGTCGCACGACGTCGACACCGGTGCGCGCCTCGTGCATCAGCAGCTTGGCGACCTCGGTCGGATCACCCAGTGCGGGGCGGACATCCGCGCCGCCGGGGATCGTGGCCGCCGCTGGTGCGGCATCGGTGGCCGCCGCGTCATCCTGTGCGGCCGCCTCCGCAGGCCCCGACGTGGGCGGCAGCTCGGAGCCAACTATGGCGAGCACCGCCTCGGGTACGTCAGGGTCCGTGAAGACCAATGCCGCGTTGGCTAGAACCGTGCGCGCCCTCGTCGTCAGCAGGCCCGGATCACCGGGGCCTGAACCGACGAACGTGATGCGGCCGGGCTTCAGCTTGCGCCCTCGGGTCGTCATCCTTCACTCCCGCTCTGTCGTCCGCTGATCCAACAACTCCCGTGCTCCCAGGTCGAACAGCTCCGCGGCGACCGAGAGCCCTAGCTCCCTGGCCCGTTCGGGGCTACCGATACCGGACGCCCGGATCACGTCGGATCCGTCCAGCGTCGCCACGCAGCCGCGCAGCGACAGCTCGTCGAAGACGTTGCCCTCCTCGTCGATGGACTCGACCACTTCCGCGATCGCACCCACCGGCGCTGAACACCCCGCTTCGAGCTCGGCGAGCAGGACTCGCTCCGCGGTGACTGCGACGCGCGTGTCGGAATGGTCCATCTCCGCCAGCAGCGCGATGAGCTCCGAATCGCCCGCGCGACACTCCACCGCGAGCGCACCTTGGGCCGGCGCTGGCAACATCTGCACCGGCTCCAGAGTCTCGGTGACGGCGTCTTGACGTCCGATGCGGACTAACCCCGCCCGGGCGACGACCACGCCGTCGAAATCACCGTTGCTTACCCTGTTCAACCTGGTGTCTAGGTTGCCTCTTAGGGGGCGAATTTCCAAACCGAGACCCAGTGCTCTAAGCTGCGCCGTCCGCCGCGGGCTCGACGTTCCGATCACCGACCCGGCTGGCAACTCCCCCAGCACCAGCCCGTCGCGGGCCACCAGGGCGTCCCTGGCGTCCTCGCGTGGCGGGATGGCGGCGATCACGAACCGGTCGTCGGCGGCGGTCGGCAAATCCTTGTAGGAGTGCACCGCCACGTCGACCGCGCCGTCGGCGATCGCATCCCGAAGGGCCGCGGTGAATACGCCGATGCCGATGTCGGCGATGGGGCCGCTCGACCGATCACCGGCGGTGGAGACGATGACGAGTTCGGCGGCGTGGCCCTTGGCGATCAGAGCGTCCCTGATGAGGCCGGCTTGGGTGGTAGCCAGAAGGCTGCCCCGTGTGCCGATCCGGATGGCCGTATCGCGCGAGAATGACAAGTGTCTACTCAGCCTGACCAAGGTCGAACCGGGTGTTGCCCGGAATCAAATCCGTTGCCACAAGCGGCAATTCGCCACCGGCGACCGCATCGACGGCCTGCGGGTCGAGTTCGAACAACTCGCGAAGCGCTTCGGCGTAGCTGTCGCCTCCCGGCGCGCTGGCCAGTTGCTTGACACGGACGGTCGGGGCGTGCAAGAGCTTGTCGACGACGCGGCGCACGGTCCGTGCGACCTCGTCGCGGTAGGCCGCCTCGAGGCCGGGCAGCCGGTTGTCCAACCGCAGCAGCTCAGCCTCGACGACGTCGGCGGCACGCTGCCGAAGTGCCGTCACGGTGGGCGTCACCTCCGCCATCCGTTGCCCGGCAAGGTAGTTGGCAACCTCCGCGGCGACGATCGCGCGGGCCTCCTCGGCGTCCGACGCGGCGGCGCGGGCGGCTGGCTCGCGCTGGATGCGCTCCATGTCGACGACGTAGACGCCGGGCAGACCGGCGATCGCGGGGTCGACGTCACGCGGCATGCCGAGATCGCACACCACCAACTGCTTGGGTTCCTGGCCGTGCGCGAGACCGCGGTGCACGTCGGCGAGCGAGACGACGGGGCGCACGGCCCCGGTACACGACACGACGACGTCGGCGTCGGCGAGCACGGCGGGGATGTGGTCGAACGGGAAGGCCTGCGCCTCGACGCCCTGAGCCCTCAGATTCTGGACGAGCCGCTCGGCACGCGGCAGCGAGCGGTTCACCACGTGCACCCGCCCGATGCCGGCCCGCACCAGATGGGCGGCGGCCAACGATCCCATCGACCCGGCGCCGATCACCGCGGCCGACCGACCGGCCAAACCGGACAACTTCTTGTCGGCCATGTCCAGCGCCACCGACACCACCGAGGCGCCCGCCGCGTCGATGTCGGTCTCCGAATGCACGCGCTTGCCGACCTGCAGCGCGCGTTGCGCCAGCTCGTGCAGCGTGCGACCGACGGTCTGGTGCGCTTCGGCCGAGGCATACGAGCGGCGCACCTGGCCGAGTACCTGCTGCTCGCCGATGACCGCGGAGTCCAAACCGCTGGTCACCGCGAAGAGGTGCTCGACGGCGGCTTCTGCGTACCGGACGTAGGCGTGCTTGGTGAGGTCGCCGAGCGACAATCCCGAATGGTCGGAGAGGACCTGCCCGATGACGGAAAGCCCGCCGTGGAAGGCCTCCACCACGGCGTAGATCTCGACCCGGTTGCAGGTGGAGAGGACCATGGCCTCGGTGACGAGCGGGGACTGCAGCACTTCGTCGACGATCTTGGCCTGATCGGACTCGTCCGTGCTGAGACGCTCGAGGACGGACACGGGTGCACTGCGATGCGAAACCCCGAAGAGAAGAACGCTCATGGCCTCGTCACCGTGCTACTTTCCCGTCGCCTCGCCGCCCCGGATGACATCGAAGATAGTCGGCCATCTGTCCGCCGACCAAATTCGAGGTGAGGGTCACTAGCTCGCGAGATCGGCGCGCAGACGCGTTTCGTCCACCTCCCAGTAACCGTGCTGCACCCCGTCGAGCATGACGACGGGCACCAGATCGCCGTACTCGGCCCGCAACGACGGGTCCCCGGCGGCGGCCGCGGCGTCGACGTCGGTGCTCGAGAATTCGAAGCCCAGCTCCCCCGCCAACCGCGTCAGGACGGCCCCGGCCTTCTCGCACATGCTGCACCCGGCGCGGGTCAACAACTCCACGGTGTGTCTGCTCGCAACGTGCTCCACGGCACCGAGTATCCCGTGCCCTACTGTTGAAGGGTGTCCGAGTCAGGGGCTGAGGAAGATCCGGGGGCCGGCAACTGGGCTCATGAGGTAGCCGACGCCGTCGACTACATCGTGTCCGACGAGGCGTCCGCCACCGAACCACCACCGCCCGACCTGACGGCCGCCGCGTTCTTCGACGTCGACAACACCTTGGTCCAGGGCTCGTCGCTGGTGCACTTCGCGCGCGGGCTGGCGGCACGCAAGTACTTCACCTACGGCGATCTGGCGCGGTTCGGCTACGCGCAGGCCAAGTTTCAGCTGACCGGCAAGGAGAACAGCGACGACGTCGCGGCCGGCCGCAGCAAGGCGCTCGCATTCATCGAGGGCCGACCCACCTCCGAGCTGACCGAGGTCGGCGAGGAAATCTACGACGAGATCATCGCCGACAAGATCTGGCAGGGCACGCGTGCGCTTGCCGAAATGCACCTCGACGCCGGCCAGCAGGTGTGGCTCGTCACCGCGACGCCGTATGAGCTCGCCGCGACCATCGCCAGGAAGCTGGGGTTGACCGGCGCACTCGGCACCGTCGCCGAATCCGTCGACGGGGTGTTCACCGGACGGCTCGTCGGAGAGATCCTGCACGGGGCGGGCAAGGCCCACGCGGTGCGCTCGCTGGCCATCCGCGAGGGACTCAACCTGCGCCGCTGCACCGCCTACTCCGACAGCATCAACGACGTGCCGATGCTCTCGCTGGTCGGAACCGCGGTCGCCATCAACCCCGACGCCGCCCTGCGCGACGTGGCCCGCAAGCGAGGCTGGGAGATCCGCGACTTCCGCACCGCCCGCAAGGCCGCCAGGATCGGGGTGCCGTCGGCGTTGGCCCTCGGCGCCGCCGGCGGGGCGCTGGCCGCGGTCGTGTCCCGTCGTGGGAATGGCGGCTGACGGCGCGCTGATAGGCTCGCGCCGCAGAACCAGGGACCAAGCCGGGGAGCCGAACCGAACCATGAGCATCGCCCAAGACATCATCGGGACCCATTTCCGGTATCCCGACTACTTCTTGGTGGACCGCGAGAAGGTCCGTGAATTCGCCCGTTCGGTGAAGGACGACCACCCGGCCCACTACACCGAGGCCGCCGCCGCCGAGTGCGGCCAGGATGCGCTCATCGCGTCGCTGACCTTCGTCGCCGTCGCGGGACGTCGGGTTCAGGACGAGATCTTCAACCAGTTCGACGTGCCGATCAACATGGAGCGCGTACTGCACCGCGACCAGAAGCTGATCTTCCACCGCCCGATCCTGGTCGGCGACAAGTTGTGGTTCGACTCCTACCTGGATTCGGTCATCGAATCCCACGGCGCCATCATCACCGAGATCCGCGGCGAGGTGACCGACGACGACGGCACCCCGATCCTGACGAGCATCGTCACCCTGTTCGGCGAGTCGACCAACACCGACGAGCACGACGAAGTCACGGCACAGATCGCCGCCGGACGCGACGCCGCGATGAAGCGGATGATTGCCGGGCAAAGCAAGACCGGCGCCTGACGGACCTCACCCGAGGAAGGGATTCCTCCGGTTGGCCAGCAGCTGATAGAGCGTCTGCTGAATGGTCTCGCGCACCTGGTCGGTCAGCTCGAAGGTAACCATCGGATCGTCGGCCGCGGACTCGTCGTAGTCGTCGGTCGAGATGGGCTCGCCGAACTGGATGTGCCACTTCGACGGGAGCGGAACCAGGCCGAGCGGGCCTGCGAGCGGGAACAGCGGCGTCACCGGGAAGTACGGCAGGCCCAACAGGCGCGCCAGCAGCTTCACGTCGGCGAGCATCGGATAGATCTCCTCGGACCCGACGATCGAGCACGGCACGATCGGCGCGCCGGCGCGAAGCGCCGCGGAGACGAAGCCACCACGGCCGAAGCGCTGCAGCTTGTAGCGGTCGCGGAAGTTCTTGCCCAACCCCTTGTACCCCTCGGGGAACACCGCGGTGAGCTCGCCGGCGGCCAGCAGTCGGTGCGCGTCGGCGGTGCACGCCATCGTGTGCCCGGCCTTGCGCGCCGCATGTCCCATGACGGGCATGTCGAAGACCATGTCGGCGGCCAGCAGCCGCAGATCCCGGTGGCCCGGGTGGTTGTCGTGGACGGCGACCGACGCCATCAACCCGTCGATCGGGAGCACGCCGGCGTGGTTGGCCACGACGAGGGCCGCACCGGTCTCCGGAAGGTTTTCGATACCGCTGACCTCGACCCGGAACCAGTTGCGGAACAACCCTCTCAGCAAAGGCAGGAAGATTGCTTCGTTGAGGTGCTTGTCGAAGCCGAACTCGTCGACGGTGTAATCGCCCGACATCCGTTTGCGAACGAATTCGGCAACCGAGGCGATGCGCTGGGCCAGCTCGTTGGGGCCTTCGTCGACGTCTGCGACACTACCGGCGAACCCTCGCCTGTCGTCGATCTCGCGGACCACCGCAGCAATCTGTTCGGCTGACGCTCGAGACCCCGAATCGTCGAGCAGCGACGGATGCCTTCTGGCCCCCTCGCGCGCCGCGGCCCGCCGCTGAGCTGACGCTCTCGTCGAATTCGAATGTAGCGGAATGACTTTCGCTTTTGACTCGCCCGCCACGTCCCTACCTTCCCCCCGCTTCAAAGCACAAGACTAGCGCCGCAACCGCTGTGCCGCTGAAATGGCCCGACTCTCGACCGAGCGTACCCAGCGCGGATCGAGGATCGGCTGCAAACCTCGGCCCCTGACGTAATCGTCGAAAGCCTCCGCCGTGGTCCACTTCGGGTTGTAACCTAGGTCCTTGCGCATGCGCGCGGTGTCCATCACCCGCCCGTAGCTCACGTAGTTCAGCTGCTCTCGATCAAGCTCCGTGTGGCTGGTCGCGCGCCTCAGCGAATCAACGGCAGACAACGCCGAACGAGGCACCGGCAGCGGGATCCGCCCCGAACGCCGAATTGCCTGCGACATCATGATGATTCCGGCGGCACCGACGTTGAACGTGCCGGACTTTCCCGCCATGGTCGCCCGCTCGAGCACGCCGAGGGCGTCCTGCTCGTGCAGCAGTTGCAGTCGCGCGTCGTAGCCGAGCACCGACGGCACTACGGGCCCGGCGAGGAACCGCGAGAGCGCGGTGTCCATCGCGGGACCGATCATGTTGGCGAGCCGCAGGATGGTCACGGCGAGGTCCGGGCGACGACGCGCCAGACCACGTGCGTAGCCCTCGATGTCGACGCTGTCCTGTGCGAAGCCCTCACCGGGAGGTCTGCGCGAACTACCGTCCTCGGTGAACATGACCGGGTCCCGTGGACTCGACCCGTACACCTCGGACGTGGACTTGAGGATGACCCGCCGCACCGAGGGAGCCTTCTGACAGGCCGCGAACAATTGCATCGCGCCCATCACGTTGAGCTCCTTGAGCGCCGCCCTACCGCCCGCTCGCGGTGCGTACGACGCCGCCGCGGCATGCACGACGGTGTCGACGTCCCCGTTGCGAATTACCTTCGCAATGAACGGATTTCGGATGTCGGCGCGCACGAACTCGGCTCGCCCCATCCGCCGAAGCAGATCCTTGCTTGGCGAGACGGCGTCGACCGCAATGACGCGGTCGACCGCCGGGTTCTGCGCCAGCCTGGCCGTGAGATATCCGCCGAGAAACCGGCATGCGCCGGTGACCAAGACGACCTTCGGATGCTCGGCGGCATCCTTCGCGTCACCCGTGGCATCCATCGGCACAGACTAACGGCAGAAGCCTGTGAGGCTACTTACCGAGTTTTCTACGCTGCACCCTGGTGCGACGAAGCAACTTGCGGTGCTTCTTCTTCGACATGCGCTTGCGACGCTTCTTGATGACTGAACCCATGAACTCCGCTACCTAAGACAGCTCCCGACATTTGTGCCAGGAGAACCGACTCGTCACCTTACCCGGGATGCTCGGGCGGACGAAAACGGCCGTGTTTTCCCGGGTCGCCATGCTGACGACCCGGGTGGTCGAACCGACCGGAAACCTAGCCTGCGTCGAAGTACGACGTCTCCAGGAGGTCGTGGACGGCCTTGGCGTGCACCCTGAACGAGCGACCGACGCGCACCGCGGGCAATTCGCCGTTGTGCACGAGTCGGTAGACCGTCATCTTGCTGACCCTCATCAAACTCGCCACCTCGGCGACGGTGAGGAATTGCTGTCGTGCTGGCTCGCCACCGGAGCCGTCGCGCGACGATTTACCACTAACGGAATCACGTGCCGATGGCCCGTTCATAGACGTCATCGCAACCCAATCAATCAGGCACGCCTTGTCCAACGGCTTCCCCACCGCTGGCGCAGGAGCGCGCATACCTCAGGGAGAATAGCGTGGCCACTGGGGTTATTGCGACGGGTGTGGGCTAATCCGTTTGAATTGCCCTAACTACTCCGGTGTAATTCCTAGCTGCTCAGAGCGTGTTTTTGCCGCTGCAACGGCCTCGGCTACCGCGGCACGAAGGCCACCACGCTCCAATTCCCGCAGACCAGCGGCGGTGGTGCCACCCGGCGAGGTCACGGTGGCCCGCAGCTGGGCGGGGCTGGTGTCCATCGCCGTGCCCATCGCGCCGTCCCCCGACGGGTTGGCCCGGTCGAGGCTCTCCAGCAACATCGCCGCCGAGCCGGCCATCGTCTGGACCGCCAGGTCGGTCGCCACGGCCCTCGGGAGGCCCGCTGCGACACCGGCGTCGACGAGCGCCTCGACCATCAGGAAGAAGTACGCCGGACCCGAACCCGAGACCGCGGTGACCGCGTCGAGCTGCGACTCGGGCACTGTGAGGACACCGCCGACCGCGTCGAATATCGCCGAGACCTCCTTGAGCTGATCGGCCGTCGCGAACCTGCCCGCCGCCAGGGCGCTGACGCCGCCACCGACGACGACGGGCGCATTGGGCATCACCCGGATGACGGGCGAGCCAGCCGGGAGGTTGGCCTCGTAGTAGGCCGTGCTGACGCCTGCGGCGACGGTGACGAAGACCTGCTCCGCGCTGCTGTTCTCGGCGCGCGCCGCGGCATCGGCGATGTCACCGATGACCAGCTCGACGTCCGACGGCTTCACCGCCACGATGACGTAGGCCGCATTCTCGGCGGCATCGGCCACCGTCGTCACCAAGACCGAATACGTCTCGGAGAGATACTTGGCACGGTCGCGGTGTCGTTCCGCGATGACCATGTCCTTGGCCTGTCTACCCGAGCGGAGCAGCCCGGAAAGCAGTGCCTCGCCGATACTTCCGCCACCAATGATCGCAATTCTCGCCACGTCGGCAAGCATTGCACGGGAGGTGGGAGAACCGACGACCGTGGTGCCTCGCCGAAAGTACGGTTGTTCGCACCCCTACTCGCGGTTTGGGTGCGACAACCGTGCACTCGGCGGCCTGGTCACTGCGCCTGCGGCACCAACGCGAGCTGTCGGGTCTGCACGATGATGCGCCCCTCGCAGTCGACCACCACGTGGTCCTCGTCGAACCACTCCTGGCCGATCTGCATCGTCGTGCACATCACCCGCAGCCAGCCGTCGGCGGGCATGCCGCGAAGATAGGCGGTGAGTTGAACCGTTGGGGCCCAACCGGATCGGTTCACTCCCAATGTGACCGGCGCCGAGACGTCGCCGCACAGCAACGCGAACAACACGTCCGGCGAACCCTCCTTCGGCCGGACCCAGTACTCGATCACGGGGGATACATCTGCTCCTCGCGTGCGCGGCGGCCCGCCGTCGGCCCTCGGCGCCATCGTCGTCAGCGACGGCCGGATGTCGCAGCCGTGCGCCAGATGCACGACGTCGGCCATCGGATGCCCCGGCCCGATCGGCTCGAGCCCGGGCGGCGGCTCCGGCGTCATCAGCGGCACCACCGGGTTGACCGACAGCAAGGGCGGGGCGTGGTGCTCGGGTTCGGCCAGGGTGATGGCTGCTCGCAGCGCCGTGCGGTCACCCTGGTTCAGCTCCACGTCCACCAGGCTGACACGGCGTCCCCGCTTGCGAATCGTGGTCACCACGCGCAAGGGTCCGGGATCGGGCGCCCACAGGAAGCTGCCCGACACCGCGATCGGCTCGACCCCCTCGAGAGCGAGTGCCATGCGCGCCGCATTGGCGCACAGCGCCAGCATCGCGCCGCCGTGCACCTTGGGTCCGATCGTCCAGTGCCTGTTCAGCTCCCCCTCGAAAACGGAGGAGACGGCGGCGTCATCCCCCGAGGACACCTGCGTCAGCTTCATCGCGTCGACGAACGACGTTGACTCACCCACGACGACCAAACTCCTAACGCAACAAGTGACGCCGCGCGAATTCGAGCGACTCGATCAGCAACTGCTCACGTTCGATCGCCGTTCGCACACCTGAGGTCGTGACCTCGAGGATGACGTGGCCGGCGAAATTGCTTGCGGCCAACATCTGACAGATCTCGGCGGTGGGCTGGGTGCCGCGCCCCGGCACCAGGTGCTCGTCGGTCGACGCGCCGCTGCCGTCGCACAGATGGAGATGGACCAGCCCGTCACCCATCCGGCCCGCCATCTCCACCGCGTCGGTGCCCGCCGTCGCCGAGTGGGACAGGTCGAGTGTGTAGTGGGCGTGGTTGCCGTCCAGCGGGTCGTATGACGGCGCAAACGCCGACACCGCTATGCCCGGCGTGCCACCGCGCTTGCGCATCCGTGAGATCGACGGCTGGCCCGTGCCGAAGATGCGATCGGCCCGGAACGGAAACATGTTCTCCACCGCGACCAAGACGTCACTGGACTGCTCGAGGGAGGCGACCTGATCGGTGAAGCCGTCGGCGTAGCGCCGCTGCCAACGGAACGGCGGGTGGACGACGACGGTCTGCGCGCCGAGTTCTTCGGCGGCGCGAACGCTGCGGTCGAGCTTGGAGACGGGATCGGCGCCCCACACCCGCTGCGAGATCAGCAGGCACGGCGCGTGCACGCTCAACACCGGTATGCCGTAACTCTCGGACATTCGTCGGACTGCCGCGATGTCCTGACTGACGGACTCGGCCCACACCATCAGTTCCACCCCGTCGTACCCAAGGCGGGCGGCGTACTCGAAGGCCGCCTCGGTCCTCAAGGGATACACCGAGGCAGTCGAGAGACCGACCTTGATTGCGGGGCGCACTAGCCGACAGTGTGACGCGTCAGTGCGACTGCAGAAGTGCCAGGGGTCCCAGCGTGACGAGCGCACCGACCGCAACGGCGATCAGCGTGCTGCCGATGTCCTCGGTCTTGCGGACGACGCGGACGCCGACCACCAAGCCGAGGATGACGAGCACGGACAACACCAGCGCGACGATGGTGTTCCACCGCCACAGCTGGTCGAACGCGATGAACAGGCCAGCGCCGAACGCGACGGCGAGGATGCACTGCACCACCACCCACACGCCTCTGACGAACGCCGAGCCCTCGTCGTCGGACCGCGTGGGCGCCTCTGCCGATTCCCGTGCCGTGCCCTCGTCGACGGTGACGGCAACGGTTTCCGCCACGGACGAGTCGTCGTCACCGAGATCGATGTCCTCGGGGCCCGGTGTGCGTCCCCGGCGAGCCAGGTCGTCGGCGACGGACTGACCGCCGAACAGGGTGTCGGTGTTCGACCGCAGGTACGACGGCGTCTCCTGACGCAGTTCGTCGTCGTCGTCGGAGGTGTGCTTGTCCAAGACCTCGCCGAAGTCGACGTCCGGCCCGAGGTCCAGCATCTCGTCGTCGTCGACGACGGGGTCCGGGCTCATCTGCTCGGCGCCGCTCTGGGCGGCGAACGCGCCGGTGGTCGAGGCCTTCGGACGACGGGGCCGCGGGAGGAAGTCGACGGGGTCGTGGTCGACGTCACGGCGGTCGAGGTGGGCCTGGTAGTCCAGCTCCGCCTCGGTGAGAACGGGTTCGGGCTCGAGTTCGGGTTCTGCCTCGGGCTCGGTTTCCGGCTCGGCTTCGAGTTCTGGTTCGAGTTCTGCCTCGACCTCGGCGTCCGGCTCCGGTTCGGCTTCGGGTTCTGGTGCTACGTCTTCGGCGGCCGGCTCCTCGACGGAGGGCTCCTCGACGGGCGGCTCGACGGATCGTTCCACGGGAGTTTTCGCGGAGGGTGCCTCGACGACCTCCGCAACGGGTTCCGCGACCGGCTCCCGCAGCGCGCGCATCGAACCCGTGTTGACGATCGGGATCTCACCGGTGAGCTCGGCGACGGTCACGGCGTCGCTGTTCCCGCGACGACGGCGACGTCGGCCGCCAGCCGGTGGCGCACCGATGGTGCCGTTCTTGGCCAGGAGCTCCGCGACCGAGATGGGTCGAGTGGAGGTGGTGTCGTCTGAATCAGTCATCGTCTCGCGCCTCTGGCTCTGGCCAAGCCCGCCGACGTTCCGAACAAGGCGGTCCCGTCGGCCTCACTGTCGAGTTTCCGCAAGATCAACCCTTCTCGCAACGCCCAGGGGCAAATGTCCACGGTATCGATCGCAAGGGCCTTCATACTCGCTTCAGCTACCAGCGCTCCCGCCACGATTTGTGGCGCTCGCTCGGCGCTCACCCCTTCCAACTCCGCTCGATCGGCCGTCGTCATCCTAGAGATGAAAGCTATGAGCTGACGAAGCCCCGATGCAGTCAGTGTCCTCTTCACCCGGGGCCCAGCGCCGGAAGGCGCTGCACCGGTGAGTCGCGCCAGCGATCTGAAGGTCTTGGACGTCGCGACCGTGAGGTCGGGAGCGCCCGCCTCGAGCACCCTCGCGCCGGCGTCGGCCATCTCCGTCGACAGCCAGTCACGAAGCATCGCCACCCGGCGACGACCCGGCGGGTCGTCCTGCAACCACTCCCTGGTCAACCGGCCTGCGCCGAGCGGAAGCGACAGCGCCACCTCGGGCTCTTCGTCGACGCCACTGGACAGTTCGAGGGATCCGCCGCCAATGTCGATGTTGATGATGCGGCCGGGGCTCCAGCCGTACCAACGTCGGACCGCGAGAAACGTCAGCCGGGATTCATCGACGCCTGAGAGGACCTTGAGCGCCACCCCGGTTTCGGCAAGCACCCGCGCCAGCACGTCTTCGGAGTTCGTCGCGTCGCGCACCGCGGAGGTGGCGAACGCCATGAGTTCGATGCACCCCGAACTGGCGGCGATCTTGGCGAACTCGTCGATGGTGTCGACCAGTTTGTCGGCACCCTTTCTGGTCAGCTTGCCCGAACCGTCGATGGCCTCGGCGAGGCGTAACGCGGCCTTCGTCGAGCTCATCGGAGTCGGGTGTCCACCTCGCCGGGCGTCGACGACGAGCAGATGAACCGTGTTACTGCCCACGTCGAGCACGCCCAATCGCACGAGACCCACGTTAACGGGTCTACCGTTGCGTTCCGTGAGCGGATCGCGCCCCGGTGCCAAGAACGGTGAGGTCGACTTGGACTTCGCCCGAGAATGGGTGGAGTTCTTCGACCCCGACAACCCCGAACATCTGATCTTGGCCGACCTCACGTGGCTGTGTTCGCGGTGGACGTGCGTGTTCGGCACGCCCGCGTGCCAGGGCACTGTCGAGAACCGCCCCGACGACGGCTGCTGCAGCCACGGCGCCTTCATGTCCGACGACGACGACGTTGCCAAGCTCGACGACGCGGTCAAGCTGCTCACCGACGAGGACTGGCAGTTCCGCGACAAGGGCTTGGGCCGCAAGGGTTATCTCGAGATGGACGAATACGAGGGCAAGGACAACCTGCGGACCCGGAAGTACAAGGGCGCCTGCATCTTCCTGAATCGGCCTGGTTTCGAGGGCGGCATTGGCTGCGCACTGCACTCCAAGGCGCTCAAACTGGGTGTGGAACCGCTGACCATGAAACCCGAGATCTGCTGGCAGCTGCCGGTCCGGCGCAGCCAGGAATGGGTGGAGCGGCCCGACGGCACCCAGGTTCTGCGGACCACCATCACCGAGTACGACCGCCGTGGCTGGGGTGAGGGCGGCGCCGACCTGCACTGGTATTGCACCGGCGACCCCAAGGCCCACGTCGGGGCCCGTCAGGTGTGGCAGTCCTACGCCCCCGAGCTGACCGAGCTTCTCGGCGCCAAGGCCTATGCGGAGCTCGCGGCGATGTGCAAGCGCCGCAGCAGCTTGGGCCTGATCGCGATTCATCCGGCCACCCGCGCTGCGCAGTAGCCCCGGTTCCGTTCAGCGCGGCGTCGCGTTGGTCCGAACCGGCATCAGTACCACTCCTCCCAACGGCGGTAGACGCCGTCGAGCGCGGCACGAAAGACCAGGCGGTTGTCCCAACGGGTGATGAAGGTACGCGCGACGGTCCCCGCGAACCTCGTATCCTCGGCTTGCGAATACACCCGGGCGTAACCGGCATCCTTCGCCGCCTTGGCTGCGTGCTGAGTCCAGTCCCGGGACTGACCCAACGGTATCGCGAACTCGTCGACTGCAATGCCGAGCCGCGACTCGATGACCCGGCGAGATTCCTCTAGTTCGAATGTGGCTTGCCCAGTGTCGATTCGGGAAAAGTTCGGATGTGTGACGGAGTGGCTGCCGATGCGAACGCCCTGCGAGGCAAGGGATTCGATGTCCCGCCAGTCCATCAGCATGTCGCCCGCCCAGTCGCGTGCGTCGCCGTCGGCCCAACCGCTGACGACGAACAGCGTCCAGGGAATCCCCAGTTCTGCCAGCACGGGCGCCGCCGTCGTTGCCGCGCTGCGTATTCCGTCGTCGAACGTGATGGCCAGCGCTTTGGCGGGGGCACTCCCGTCGACGATCTCGTGTGCCGGGACGAAGGTGTATCCGGCGCGCAGCGCGAGCTCGAGCTGCTCCCGGAAACGACGCGGAGCGAGATCGTTGTTGCCGACGTACGGAGTGCCCACCGCGTGGTAGGCGAGGATTCGCGGGAGGTCGTCGCCCGGCGCGCGATTGGCGACGGCGCGCACGTTCCGTTCGCAGCACATGCGGGCGGCGGCGACGTGATGTCGCCGGACCCGCACCTTGCCTGCGATGCGCCTCAGAGCAGCCACGTCAGCGGCGCGCCGAGCACGCGCGGCGCACCACGTCGACGACGTACTCCTGCTGCTCCTGCGTGATGTGCGGGTAGAGCGGCAGGGACAGGATGCGGTCCGCCGCCCCTTCGGTCACCGGGAAACTGGAACGAGGGAGGCCGAGGTGGGCGTAGGCACCGGTCAGGTGCACGGGGGTCGGGTAGTGCACACCCGCTCCGACCCCGGCTTCGTTTAGTTCCGCCAGGACACGGTCCCGCTCGTCGACCTGCACCACGAACAGATGCCACACGTCCTGGTTCGCCGGGTCCGGCGTCGGCATGCCCACACCTGGCACGTCGGCGAGCAACTCGAAGTAGCGGGCAGCGGCTTTGCGGCGCAAGTCATTCCAGGCTTCGAGCCTGCTCAGCTTCGCAGAAAGCACCACCGCCTGCACGGCGTCGAGGCGCGAGTTGAAACCCACGACGTCGTGGACGTACTTGCGATCGCTGCCGTGTGCCGAGGTCATGCGGACGCGGGCCGCGACGTCGGCGTCGTTCGTGAGCACCGCGCCGGCGTCCCCCGCCGCCCCGAGGTTCTTGCCCGGATAGAAGCTCGTCGCCGCTGCGATGCCGAATCCGCCTGCCGGCTTTCCCGACCTGCGTGCACCCTGCGCCTGAGCGGCGTCCTCGACGATGGCGACGCCATACTCCTCGGACAGCTTCGCCAGTGCTTCCATCGGCGAGGTCTGACCGAAGAGATGGACGGGCACGATCGCCCTCGTGCGAGCCGTGATCGCTTGTTCGGCCAACAGCGGATCGATCAACAGTCGTTCGGAATCGACGTCCACGAGTACCGGATTCGCTCCGATACGGCTCACCGCCTCTGCCGTGGCAATGAAGGTGTTGGCAGGCAGGATCACCTCGTCGGCTACCCCTACGCCTGCGCCCCGGAGCGCCAACTCGAGTGCATCGGTTCCGTTGGCGACGCCGATGACGTGTTCGACACCCACGTATTCCGCGTAGCTGCGCTCGAATTCGGCGACGGCCGCGCCGCCGATGAATGCGGCGCGCTCGAGTACCTCGAGAATGCGCGGCGTCACGTCGTCTGCGATCTCCCGCTGCTGTGCGACCAGATCGACAAGCGGTACCTTCATCATTCGTCTACCCCCCAAACGTCTTTCGTCAGTACTGGCGCAGCTCGTGGATGACACGCTGCTGTTCGTCGTCGGTCATCTCGTGGAACATCGGCAGGATCAGTGTGTGATCGGTGAGGTGTTCGGTCACCGACAGGTCGGCGTCGCCGTAGGCGCGACCAGCGTAGGCGGGATGGCGATGTGCCGCCATGATTCCGCGACGAGCCGAGATGTTGGACGCGGCAAGCTTTTCCAGCAGTTGCTCGCGCTCAGCGGGATACTCCGGCCCGACCTCGATCCAGAACGACTGATAGTTGCCCTGACTTCCCTGCGGGTCGACGACGCAGCGGAGACCGGGGACGCCGGCCAGCTGGGACTGATAGGTGGCGGCCAACTCGCGTCGACGGGCGATCACCGTGTCGAGCTTGCCCAGCTGGACGAGGCCGATGGCTGCCTGAAGATCGGTCATCCGATAGTTGTAGCCAACCTCCAGATACTGCTCGGCAGGCGGCAACGTGCTGCGGTGACGCTCGGCGGCGCCGACGCTCATGCCGTGCTCGCGCAAGCGGCGGGCCCGGTCGGCCCACTCGGCGTTGTTGGTGGTGAGCATCCCGCCCTCACCGGTGGTCAGGATCTTGCGCGGATGAAAGGACCACACCGCGATGTCCGCGCCTGCGCCGACGGGCCGGCCGCGATAGCGCGATCCTGCACCGCAGGCCGCGTCTTCGACGACGACGATCCCTCGCGGGTCACATATCTCGCGAATCGGCGCGAGGTCGACTGGGACACCGCCCTGGTCGACGGCGATGACCGCCCGCGTCGCAGGCGTCCACGCCGCCTGGACCGAACTGGCCGTGAGATTGCCCGTGACGGGGTCGACGTCGGCGAACACCGGACGTGCGCCCACGTAGACGACGGCATTCGCGGTGGCGATGAACGAGAGGGAGGGAACGACGACGTCGTCACCGGGACCGATGTCCGCGAGGACGAGCGCGAGATGCAGTGCCGTGGTGCAACTCGACAGCGCCACCGCGTGTTCGGCCGACATCGCGCGAGCGAACTCGGTCTCGAACTCGGCGACACGCGGGCCCTGGGCGATCCATCCCGACTCTATCGCCGCAGTGACCGCAGCGACTTCTTCGGCACCGAGCCACGGCTTCATGACGTTGATGCGATCCATCAGACGGTAGCCGACCTCGAGAACGCGATCGAATCGCGTTGCGGTGCCCACCATTCGACGAGCCGACGCAGGCCATCCTCCAACGAGACCTGCGCGGAGAAGCCGAGGTCGCTCCGGGCCGCAGACGTGTCGGCGAGGCGACGGACGACACCGTTGACCGCCCGAGGAGGCAGGTATTCCACAGACAGGTCTGAATCCATGGCACGCAGAAGCGCCTTGGCGAGATCGTCGAGACTGGTCTCAACCTGACTCGCGATGTTGTACACGCCTTCGGTTATATCGCTCTCCGCCGCAAGGATATTGGAGCGCGCGATGTCCTCGGTATAGGCGAAGTCCATGGTCTGACTTCCGTCGCCGAAGATCAACGGTGGCAGTCCGTCGACGATTCGCTCCATCCAGCGGACGAGTACCTCGGTGTAGAGCCCGTGTACGTCCATGCGCGGCCCGTAGACGTTGAAGTACCGCAGCGCAACGTAGGGCAGGCCGTTCATCGCGTGGAAGCTACGCAACATGCCCTCGTTGAAGCTCTTCGCGGCCCCGTAGAGGGTGTCGTTGTTGTGATGATGGTGCCGTTCGCCGGTCGGAAAGTGCTCAGCCATCCCGTAGACCGAGGCCGACGACGCCGCCACTACCTTGTGCACCCCGTACCGCGCTGCCGCCTCCAGCACCGAGAACGTGCCGTCGACGAGAACTTCCAGCGCCAAGCGAGGTTCCTCGGCGCATTGCGTGATTCGGATGGCAGCCTGGTGGAAGACGAGGTCCCGGCCCTTGGTCACGTCATGGACCAGGTCGACGTCGCGGATGTCTCCCACGACCAACTTCACCCGCGAATCATCAAGTGCCGCCGACAAATTCTCACGTCGACCGCGCACCAGGTTGTCCAGAATCAGCACGTCGCCGACACCGGCGTCGAGCAGTTGATCGACGATGGTCGACCCGATGGTGCCCGCTCCACCCGTGACCAGGACGGACGCGCCCGCTAGAGAACTCACGCCAGAACTCCGTTCAGCAGCAACTCAGGATGTTGGGGACGCATCGGTTGACCATGTGCGGCCAGACTCTCGGAGATTGCCTCCAGCACTGAAAGCACCCGCAGCCCCGCGGCGCCGTCCGTGCGCGGCGGCCGTTGCTCCCGGATGGCGGCAGCGAACTCGGTGACCATCGAGGACAGTGCCTCGGTCTCCGGGAGGGCAGGCACGGTGATGTCTCCCAACCGGTAGGACACGGCGGAAGCACGCCGCTTGTCGACGTCCCCGACATCGCGACTTGCCGCAAGGTCGATGCCACGATCGTGGATCGCTACCCGTTGCTGCGGATTGAGGTCGTCCCACACCAGGGTGCGATGACTTCCGCCGATGACCATTCGCCGAATCTTGGTGGGAGACATCCAATTGACGTTCACGTGCGCCACTCCTCTGTTCGCAAGCGGCATCGTGGCGTACCCGATGCACGCCTTCCCCGCGCCGAGTGGATCGGCACCGGTGGCAGACACGTGGTCCGGAACCAATCCGCCAGGAAGGGCGTAGTCCAGGATGGCGAGGTCGTGCGGCGCCAGGTCCCAGAACACGTCCACGTCCGGCTGAACGAGGCCCAGGTTGATGCGGGTCGAGTCGACGTAGAGGACGTGGCCGAGGATGCCCTTGGCGACGATGTCGTGGATGTACTCGACGGCCGGGGTGTAGCAGTAGGTGTGGTCGACCATCAGCGTCAGACCTGCGGCAGCTCCGGCCTCGATCATCCGTGCCGCGTCGGCAGAACTCGGGGCTAGCGGCTTCTCGACGACGACGTGCTTGCCGGCATCGAATGCGGCCAGCGTGAGCGCGGCATGGCTGTCGGCCGGCGTCGCAATCGCGACGGCGTCAATGTCGTCGCGCGCGAGCAGGCGCTCGACTGAGGTCTCGACCTCCACCGTCGAACGCGCCCCCACGATCTTCCTGGCCCGACGTTCGTCGAGGTCGCATACCGCGACGAGATCCCAGTCGGGCGAGCTACTGAAGTTGCGCACCAGCTTCGGTCCCCAGTAACCCGCGCCAATGACGGCAACGCTATAACGCCGCTTCACGTCGATGTTCCCCCGTTCGATTCGTTGCATCGGTATTTATTCGCTAACTCCGCGTCCAGATGCGTAGAAAGCATAACCTCTTCGCGCGGCTCGCGACAACACCTGGAGTGATATCGTGCTCTCGAGCTCGACTTATCCAGCGAAAAGATGGTGGTGACCGCGTGTCCGAGGCCAACCCAATTGACGTCTTCGTTCATTCGCACGGAATTTGCGATAGTGCGGATGTCGGGTCGGGAACCAGGATTTGGGCCTTTGCTCACGTCCTCGCGGGCGCCAAGGTGGGCAATGACTGCAACATTTGCGATCACGCCTATGTCGAGAACGGCGTCACCGTTGGCGACCGCGTCACGATCAAGAATCGCGTCCTGCTCTTCGAGGGCGTCACAGTGGAGGATGACGTCTTTCTCGGCCCCGGCGTCATCTTCACCAACGACCTCCATCCCCGCGCTTCCATCAAGCGCGGGGGATCCGACTTGAGCACCACGGTGGTCCGACGCGGCGCGACCCTCGGCGCGGGCGTCGTCGTGGTGTGCGGGATTTCGATCGGCGAGCATGCCTTCGCCGGAGCCGGTGCCGTGCTCACCCGGGACGTCCCCGCCCACGCCTTCGTCGTCGGCAATCCGGGTCGGATCATCGGGTGGGCCTGCGAGTGCGGCCTGCGCTTGCCCGAGGACTTGAACTGTTCCTGTGGGCTTCGTTACCTGCACGGGAACGCAGGGCTGTCGAGGTTGACGGGTCCGGCCATCTGACGCCGCGCGATCCGCTTCGCAGTTTCCACATGTCTGCGTCAAAATTAGCTACGGCTGTCAACCGCGACGCTTTCGCAACATTGCCCAGTCATCCACACGTGCCGATTTATCCATATCTAGCTGCATCTTTAGATGACCACCACCCACAAACGCAACGTATTGCGCATTTTTGGCAATGTGCTTAATATTGTCCCGCCGGTGTGGGGAAGCTGGTCGACGAGACGATGGGGAGGGGCAACACCGTGGAGGTCACATCACTAGCCAGTGAGGCAACGGGCGCAAGGGGACGCACGATCCGACGAAGCAACATCGACGCCCGGCCGTCCACCATTGCCCGCGACGAGGTCTTCACGCCGATGGTGAGCGTATGCATCCCCGTCTACAACAGTGTGGACACGATCGTACGAAGCGTCGAAAGCGTTCTCGCGCAGACGTATCCGAATTTCGAATGCCTCGTCGTCGACGACCATTCGAACGACGGGACGGCGGAGGCAGTCGCGGCGTTCACGGATCCGCGCGTACGACTCGTCCGGAACGACACGAACCTTGGCATGGTGGGCAACCACAACAAATGTGTGCGCATCGCCCACGGCGAACTCATTCAGTTCGTCGGTGGCGACGACTGGCTACTCCCCCAATGCCTTGAGGTGCTGGTGCCCTCCTTCGAGTCTCCGACCGTAGGAATGGCATTCGCCCGCCGACGCGTCGAGACGACGAACACCTGGTGGAAGGAGCACTTCACCATTCTCGACGGCCCACTTCAGCCCCTCGCTCCGGTGAACGAGGGCCGCGACCTCGTACGCAAGTATCTCGACGCAGGCGCAAACGGTAACCCCATCGGTGAACCCACGACGGTGATGTTGCGCCGTAAAACGCTCTTCGCAGCGGGTGGCCTCCCGCCGGAGGTTCCGCAATTGTCCGACATCGACACCTGGCTGCGCGTGCTCTGCCGCTGTGATGCGGCGTTCGTCGAGAAGGAACTGTCGGTGCGTTGGCACCATGCCGGTTCTGCGACGGACCAGTTCGCCGGGACGACGACTCTCGACAAACTGTGGGTTCTCTCGAGCCTCGTCCGTTCCGACGCGCTGGGTTCGGAATTACGTCTGCGGGCCTTCGCACTTTGGCTGAGAACCCTCAAAGCGCTGCCCAAGTTGATTCTCAACACACCACGCGACCTCAGGTCGAAGTGTGTCCACAGCTTCTTCGCCAACCTGCGATACGTCGGAACGGGTCGACGTATTCGACTCGAAGAACTCAGCTGACCTGAACTTCGTCGCGTGCCGCCGCATGCGCACCACCAATGCTAGGAGAACCGCCTTGTCCATCAACGACACGCTGGCATCACAGGGCGTTCATGTCGACCCGACGTTGAACACGTCCGCATCGCCGGCATGGCATCCGGACATCGCCGAGGCGGTGGACAGCCCCGAGATGGCAACCTTTCGGTCAGTGCTGACGGTGGGTGATCAGGACGTGCGTACCTCGGTACTGCAGGAGCTTGCGGAGTACCACGGCTACACCCCGGACGAATGCCTGGAGCGATGCCTGCACTGGGAGGACTGGAGCGTCGAGGAGTGGTCCGCCGCCGATCGGTCCACACCGGAGGCGATTCAAGAGTTCTACCAGTCCGTCGAATCTTGGGCGTTCGACCTCATGTGGTACGCGTACTTGCAGTGCTCCGGTCACGGTTTCCCGGGCTCCGTCATCGCCGTGCGGTTCGCCAAGAGCATGGTGACCGGCCGCGACCACTTGGATTTCGGCTCCGGCACGGGCACCACGGCTCAGTTGTTCATGCGGTTCGGTTTCCGTACCACGATGGCCGACATCTCGGCCCCGCTGCTGAAGTACGCCGCCTGGCGCATGGAACGGCATGGCGACCAGGCGAAGCAGATTCATCTGACGACCGCCGAACTACCCACCGATGCCTACGACGTCATCACCGCGCTCGACACCTTGGTCCACGTCACCGACTTCGACGCGACCGCCCGTGACCTCCATCGCGCGATCCGGCGCGGTGGCTATTTACTGGCGAATTTCGACATTCGCAAGGACGACGGCCACGGTTCCCAGTGGCATCTGTACGACGACTTCTACGACGTCGACCACCGCCTTCGAGCAGCCGGCTTCGTCCGCACCCACAATTTTGCCGGCGTCACCAATTGCTACCGGGCAGTCGATCCAACGCGGAGAGGGTTCAAGCTGGCGATGGCGGCCGACACCGCCGTCGTGGCCGTGAAGCGGACGAAGGATCGTGGCCGCGCCAAGCTGCGCGGCGCTCGGAGCAAGCTCCGAAACATGCTCCGCAGCAATTGATTCAACCGACCACGGGCTGACCGCCGGCGGCAGACGACCTGCTGCGGCGCCAGCCCTGTGTCAGGGAACGACCACCGTCACCTGGGCCCGTCGGGCAGGCTGTGAATTCCTCGACTGGCGATCAATCTGCGGGATCACCCTGCTCTGAGAACCCGAGAAGCCCACGACGCCGGGCGAAGTCCGGTTCATGCGAAGGCCTCACTGGCACAACGTCAACCCGCGACTCATTGCGCGGGCGGTGCATCGCCGCTAGCGAGGTAGGTCGGTGACGGCAGACCCGCTAGCCGACACGAACGGGCTCGGGTTGCGAATTGCCCACCGCCATGGTTGCGCTACTCGTCGTGCGCGAGATTCGGTATGCCACTGCCGACAAGGCGATCAGCACCCACATCAACGTCCAGACTTGGAGAAACCCAGCCATGTCGAGAAACAGACTGACTACGGCGAACGCCGAGAACGACGCGGCGATGCCCACGAACAGTTGGGCATGTCGTCGACCAGCTTGCGAGTTGCGCGCATTCTTGAACGCGCGGAACGCGAGAACCAGGGTCATCCCCACGACCAGCAAATAGGCGACGAAACCGAAGACACCCGTCTCGGAGAGCGCCTTCAGGTACTGGTCGTCCAGCGTCGGAACCCCTGCGCCGGAGGAACTTCCACCGGCCGCACGCGCGTACATGCCGAACGGTGTGATGTCGAAGGGCAGGGCACTCGTCACTGCCGCGCGCTGCGCGACCGAACTGTCCGCGCTGAAGATCGTGACGTACTTCGAGATGAACGGCACCTGCAACAAGACCGCACCGGCGACCAGCCCACAGGCCACGGCGAATACGGTCAAGGTTCGACGAATCGGCCAGTAGGACGCCATGACGGCAAGCCCGATCACCAACCCGACCGCACCCGACCGGGAGAGGGTGACGGCGATGCCCGCCACGATGATGGCCGAAGCCGCAGCCCAGGGCCACCACCGCTTGCCTTCCGCCCGAAGGCTGAGCGTGACGGCGAGCGCAAGGGGAAAGATGACCGTCAGCACGCACGCGAGTTCGAGTGGGTGAGAAGCGCTTCCCTGCGCCCGGATCATGCCTCCGCGAAAGACGTCGTCGACGGTGAAGGGGATGCCGGCCCCGTCGACGAGCCCGGGAATGCGCAGATGAAGACCATCCGTATTGCCGGTGAGACTCGTCAGAACCGCTAGCGTCGCGCTCACGACGCCACCCGCGATCAATCCCTTGACCACTCGCAGCAACCCGTCGTATCCGTGAATGACGGCGACGAAGAAGGGGACGACCAAGACGAGAAGTATCTGGGCGGCGAAGATCGGATCGGTGTCGGGTGCCTGTGCCGGACGCGTCATTTGGGCGCCGTAAGCCACGATCAGGCTCAATGCATAGATCGTGAGGATCGGGCCGAGCGCTGCCACCCGGTAACCGGACCGCTGCCCCATCAAACGGGTGAGCACCCACAGGACGGCGCCTGCGATCAAGATGAAGCGCGCCGGGCTGAGCCCGAGGGGAACGAGTGGAAGCAGGTCGGTCTGCCGCAACGCGATGAGCAGGAATGCGGCTACCGCCACTATCCAAGAGCCCACTTCGGTTCGAGGTGAGCGACCAGCGGAGGCCAGCACGTCGACCGTATCGCCCACAGGTGCCGTCAACATCTTTGTAATCCCTTGCAGCCGAGCGTGAATCGATGAGAGCAGAGTTGCCCCTCGAGTGCTGCGCCATACTTCGAAAACAACGGTGAACAGAAAGCCGAGAGTGAAGACCACGGCCATCGCGACATGCCATGGATTGACGCCATGCGATGAACTGACCATGGTTTCGTCCACGCGCCGACTTCGATCAGCTGGCTGATTCCTGCACGGAGTGTCCGTTCCTCACCAGCGGGCGAGACTCTTCCTCGACAGGAGGGTCGATTCTTTCGAGCGCGTGCGCGTGTTCTTCGTGACGGCCCGGTGCGGCACTATTGTCATCGAGATTGCCTGTGCCGGAACGGCGTCGGCGATCGAAGATGGCTTCGATACCCCAGGCCAGCAGCAATCCGGCGATCAGCGTCGCCGCACCGAAGCTGGCGGCCGCACGAATCTGCTGCTTGGCAACGGCCGACACCGTTTCTTGCGGCGGAACGATCTCCTGCAGCTTTGCCATGTTCGTCTGTTGGCCAACCGCCGCGTCGATCTGCAGCGAGGTGAGGATCTGGCCCGCCTTGATTGCCAACCTCTGCGCTCCCGCGTGTGCACTCGCTGCGTCAGGCCCGGTCACGTCGAACTGGATCACGGACGAGGGCTCGGGAAACCGCAGGTTGTCCCGGAGGTTGGTGACCGAGTAACTGGTCGCACCAGCGCCCTCGACGAAAGTCGCTGTGTCGTTGCCCTGGAGCGCGACCACCAAGGTGCTGGCCAACTGCGTGGTTCTGTCGGTGAGGTTGAGCATCGGGTTGGGTGCCGTTGTGTCTTCCAGGTACCAGGGCGGGACCACCAGGACCGACATTTGGCTCTGAGCTTCGCCGTTGGTGCTCTTGAATCCCGCATATCCTGCGGTGGCAGCGAAGAGGGCGATGATCACCAATACGAACGGTCGCCGTATCAGTCGTCGCCACAACGTATTGAGACTCATGGCTCTCCTGTGCATTCATCAGCTTAGATGTCCTGTTTCACCACAGACGATAACACGTAGCCGGACCGACAGCTAGTTTGCTGAAACAGCATGAGCAACGAATATGACGGATCTGTGCGCCGGTCTACCCGTTCTCGTTTGCCAGCGGCCAGACAGGCTCGCGACGACGCCCAGCGCCAGTCACGCGCATGCTCCGCACACCAGGAGTTGCGCACTGCAGTACCTGGTGGACGTCAGGGCCGACCCAAGACCTCGAACGTCGAGCCTGACTCCGTCTCGTTCGCCCGTGCCCAGGCGGCAGCGTCGTCGATCGTGTAGCGCTGACCGTTCTGCATCAACGTGCCCGACTCGAGCTTGACGTCGTTGTCTGTGAACACCCATCCCGGAGGGTTCGGCGCCACCGGGTCGTGATAGACGTAGGAACCCGACGCACCGGTCACGCGATTGTTCGTCACGACGATGTCCGCCGGAAGCACCCAGCCGTAGGAAACGAACTGTGCCCGGTTGTCCTGGTCGGGTCGGGCCTGGCCGCCCCATCCGCCCCCGCCGTCCACGAAGTCGTTGTCGTCGATCAGAATCTGGTGAAGGCCACCGCCGGGCTGTTCCGTCCAGAACTCCAAGTTGTGCGCGTTGCCGTGGAAGAAGTTCTTCGTCACCCGAATGTTGGTGGTCGTGCCGGATCCTTGACACGTGAACGCCGAGTCGTAGACGTCGTGAACTTCGTTGCCCTGCACCAGCCAATCGGAGCAAGAGTCCAGACACTCGATGCCATTGCCATAGCGGACCTTGTCGTCGGCGTAACCGATCAGGAACGACCCGCCAATGTGGTGGATGTAATTGTTGAGCACGCGCACGTTCACGACGGGGTTGTCTTCGCCGCGGATCGCATGTCCGCCGCAGTCCTTCATCTCGATGCCGTCGATCTCGGTGTTGGAGTGCAGTCGAATCAGGACCGCGTCAGGAGCAGCCCGCAGACCGGGGGCCGCCACGGACGGATTTTGCGTCGACCTCACATACAGGTACGTGCTGTCGTCGAAGAAATCCCACGGCGTCCGAAGATCGCTGATTGCAGTCTTCTTCGCCGAGCGAATGGTGTCTCCCGAGGCCAGGAAGCCGACGTTCGTCCCGTCGCCATCCCACCCCCCGTGCGTCGTCGCGTCGTTGAGGTTGATTCGCCAGATGTTCGGCGCGGTCGGGGCCCACGCGGCAGGGTCGTTCAGAATCTTCGCATTGCTGATGACGGGCTTTTCGCCCTCGCCGTACGCGCCGATCAACCATCGACGCGGTCCGTCCGGAGTGGGAACTCGGTCGATGATCCCGAAGTACTCTCCACCGCGCTGGAAGAGCAGTTGATCACCGGCGGTGTACGTCTGCGCCATGGCCCTTGCGATCGTCCGCCATGGCTTGTCGACCGTGCCGGGATTGTCGTCGTCGCCCTGCGGTGAGACGTGGTAGGCCGTATGGCCTGGGGGCGGCAACGGAGCGGGAGTGGCGGTAGCCGTCGGCTCGGCGGGCGTCGGCTCCGTGGCGTGCTGCGTGGAGTGGGAGGCGAAGATGGCGAGCCCCAGGAGGAGGACGATGACGGCGAAGACGCCGTACCCGAATCGAAGGCTACGAAGGTGCCGTCGCGGCGGCCTTGAATGCTCGGACATGGAAATCGATCGAGCTCCGAATCGTAATGCTGTCGGGAGGCTGCCCGGCGTAAAGCCAACGCACCCAGGTATTCACGCAGTCACATACATCATGCCGCAGAACCCGTCGCCGTGCCGGTGCCGGAATTACCTGACTTCTACCCCACGGGTGCGTGGGCGGCCACATCCTCGAAGATTTCGAGGAGCCGCTTGGCCGCGACCGGCGAGTCGTAGTGGTTCCGGTAATGCTCTTGCGCCAACTTGCCCTGCAGAACGGCCTCTTCGGGATTGGCCAAGGCATCCATCGCCTGGGACAGCGCCTGAACGTCGTCTATGCCCGTGACACTGGCGCCGTACGGTTGATATTCGGGCAGCGCGCCGGCGTCGGACGCCAGCGTCGGAACGCCGAGTTGCATTGCCAACACTTGAACCCCACTCTGCGAGGCGGTGCGATAGTGCGAGATCGACCCCTTCGCCCGCGCGAGTTCCTCGATGACTTCCCGGTATTGGAACTCCGACTGCTGCCACCGAACGTGCTTCGGTAGCGGACAGGTGAGGTCCCCGCCCCCGAGCAACACCAATTCATCGCCCTGCCAGGCGGGGCCACTGGTATGTGCGTCCCACGCGGCGAAGACCACGTCGTGATTCTTGTAGGGCTGCTGTCTGCCGATCAGGAGGAAGTTCTTCCGCTCCTCGGCAGGGACGAACCCGGGCATCATCGCGGGCGCCAGATCACTGATCAGGGGGGCGACGTAGAGCGGTGCCTCCGCTCGCCCCTGCGCACGTAGGCTTTCGGCGACGTACTCACTGAAGACGATTGTGGCGTCGGCCTTTTCGTCCCATCGATCGAAGAAGAGCCGGTTCCACCATGGCAGGACGTGGGTGTCGTCGTGAGGCTTGTCGTCATGCAGCATCCGGATACGCGGAGCGAGCCCCGCGAGCAGACGCCACCGCGGATCGCGGAACATCTCGGTCACGACGACGTCGGGTTCAAAGCGCTCCGCGGCGCGGTATGCGTCGATGAACGGCAGCCAATCAGACCAGGGAATGGGGCGACCGAGAAGCACGGTCTCATACGGACGCGCCTGGTCGGACTCGAAGTGGAGGTTCGAGGTCACCATCATCACTTCGGCGCCGAGCGACTGCAGGTTCTCGGCGTGTATCCGCGCCAAGGGCCGCAACCATGGAGCCAACAGGAGGATTCGCACTAGATACTCTCCAAATCGAGGTTCTGGACGATGACATTGGAACTGAGGAAGTCTGGGTGACCGACGCAGTCGACCGCTTCGACGCGGAGGTCGTGACGACGGAACCGAAACAGCCGTGCAGACATTCGTTCCCTCTTGGCCGTTCCCGTGACGAGCACGGTCGACGAGTCGCCCGGCCAGGTCCGTGGCCACCACCATGGTCTCCGCAGCAAGCGGATCGACGGCGACAACTCACGTGGCAGGGCGCCAAGTCCGCGAAGCGACACAACCGTGACTCCGTGGCCATCTCGAGCCAACTCCGCAGCGCGGGAGATCAATTCGGGCGCCGACACCGATCGCGGTCCGTCGACGATGACCACCACGTCGGAGGACGATCGGCCCAGCCCGCCCCGGCGGATGGCACGTTTCACGGTGTCGATCGCGTAGGTACCGGCAATGTACAGTTCTGCGGTCCGCGTTCCATGGCGGTATTCCACCTGGAGCGCGATGCTGGCATCGACCAGATCTGATGATCGAGTGGACGCCGTCGCGTCACCGGCAACCGTGCCCTGTGCCGAGTGACGAACGCCGTTCTCGTTTTCGAGGCGCACCCGCCAGCCTGCGGCTAGCGCACGAGTCTGCCAGTCGGCCTCTTCGCCGTACAGAAAGAACTCGCAGTCGAACGAGCCGAGGGCGTCCCACGCCTCACGCCGGACCGCCAGGCATGCGCCCGTCAGATATCCCTCGACGTCCCCTGGACGAGACCAGTAGAGGTTGGACAGCCACGTGCCGCGCAGGCGCTCGGCAGCCACGGCTCTCTCGCCGAGGGCATTGAGAACCGTTCGACGACGGTGCGCGACGTCCCAGGGTTGGTGCCTGCGCGACAGTGGGCGCGACGGTGTGAGTTCGTCGTCATCCCAGATCAGCGGCGCAGCAGCGGCCGTGCCTCGCTCGGCGATCGCAGCGCGTGTCAGCGACAGCGGTCCGACGAGCTCGGCATCCGGATTCAGGAGAAGGAAGTCTTGGCCGGGAACCATTCCTGCCAGATTGTTGACCGCGGCTGCAAACCCGATGTTCGCCCCATGCAGATACCAGTGCGCGTGCGGCATGCTGGATGCCAGGTCACGGACATCCGAACATTCCGGCCCGGAGTTGTCCCAGACGTGAACCTCGAGATCCGGTAGGTATCTTTGCACCGACTCGATGCAGCGCGCCAGCTTGTCCGCCGAGCGGTAGGCGACAATGAGGACGGCCATGGAGCGAGTTGGCGAGTCAGCCGCGCCGGTCATCGACCAAAGACTTCGACGTGCTTGTCGACCACGGTGTCCCAGCTGAAGTTCTTGGCGACGTGAGCTGAACCCTCGGCGGCAAGGCGTGCCAATTCTGCGGGATCATCCAACGTCCACTTCAACTTCGCAGTCAGATCCTGGACATCACCCATACCGAAGTACGTGCCGTATTCGGCTATTCCATAGTGGTTTTGCGGAATGTCACTGCACACGATGGGCGCTCCGACGTAGGCGGCCTCCAGGATCACCGGCGACAAGCCCTCGATGGCAGACGGTTGCACGTACGCGTACGAGTTGTGCATGAGGGCGTGTACCTCTGGGCCGTAGAGGAATCCGGCGAAGACGACTCGTGGATCTTCCGTAGCCTTCAACTGGTCTTCGTAGGACGACCCGTTCGGCGAACCACCAACGAGCACCAACTTCTTCTCGGTCTCGAGCGCTTCGAAGGCGGGCAAGAGCCAGTGCAGTCCCTTGTCGGGGATGAAACGTCCGACGAAGAGGTAGTAATCACCGGCCTCGAGACCTAGTCGTTGGAGCACTCTTTCGGCGTCTTCGTCGTACTTGACGTCAGCGCCGAACGGAATGAAGTCGTACTTCTTCTTGAAACGAGTCTCGAAAGCTTCCCGCGCGTAGATGTTGTCGAAGATCACCGCGTTGTGGACTCGGGCCGTCAGCAACGACGACATCCACAGGAAGACCTTGGCGTACCAGGACCACTTGTCGCGCTTCCAATCCAAGCCGTCCTGACTCAGGAACGTCTTCTTCCCGAACAGTCGCAACACCGCACCGAAGACGCTGTTGCCACCGTTCTGGATGTGAACGACGTCGGCTCGGTTGTGCCTGATGATGTCGTAGGTGACCTTCGCGGAGTGCAGGATCGTGTCGAAGCCGCTGCGTTGCGTGGTACGGAACGAGATCACGTCCACACCCTGGGGGTCGGTCGGGACGTCGGCTTCCATACCGGGATAGAGGCGGTTGTAGGCGACCACCTTGTGCCCGCGGGCGGCAAGACGGGGCAGTAGTTCCATCGCGAACTTGTCAGCTCCCGCGCTACCCGCGCGGGGCGGGTAGCTGCGAAAGCCGAAGGCCGCGATGCGTAGCGGATGCATCAACTCACCTTGAGCCGCTGCTGGAATGCCGGCGCGAAGTGCTCGGCGTAATCGGCGTAGTAATCGGTGACGTAGTCCTCGAGGGCGATACGCCAATCGCGCATCTGATTCAGCCCGCGCAGGTTGAGCTTGTTGTTGACCAGACGTTCGCACGGCGGCCTCGGCGCGAAGTAATCCTTGGCGAAGAAGTCCGACCCGACGGCCCTGATCTCGACGTGGTTCTCGAGACCGAGAATGCTGACGAGCTCTTGAGCGACCTCCAAACGTCCCGTCTCACCACCGCACACCATGTTGTACAGGCCGTAGAACTCGGTACCGATCAAGGTCTCCAGATTGCGGGCGAAATCGACTGTGTAAGTGGGTGTCCCGAGCTTGTCGTCGACCACGTTGAGAACCGTGACGCCGGCAGCGAGCTGGTCCATGATCTTCGAGACGAACTTCTTGTCCTTGCCGGGGCCGCCACCCATCATCCAGCCCGCACGGCAGATGAAGTGCTTGTCCACCCGACGCTGGACCAGGATCTCGCCAAGGTGCTTGCTGCGGGCGTAGACGCCGAGTGGTGCCGGCGTATCCCAATCGTCGTACAGCTGCTTTTCGCCGTCGAAGATGCCTGCCGTCGAGATGTACACGAGCGGGATGCCGTGAGCGTTTGCCAACGTCGCAGCATGTTCCACCGAGAGCGTGTTGGTCCGGTACGCGTCGTCTGGATTCTGTTCGCAATACTCGAGACTGGTGTGAGCGCCCAAGTGGAACAGCGCGTCCGGACGGAAGGCCTCTACTGACCTCTTGTATGCGTCGAAGTCCCGAAAGTCACACATGTCGAGCCACGGCACATTCAGATCGATGTCCGTGCACTTGAGCTCGTGGCGCTCCGAGAGAACGCGATGCATCGCCTCTCCGAGCATTCCGCCACTGCCGGCAACATAGATTCTCATTTGTTCCTCTCTTGACTGAGCAATCGCGTTGATGACGTCTTGACACCAAGGCTCGAATAAAGGGCGAGCGTTGCGTTCGCATAGCCCGCTGGGTTGAAGCGTTGTTCGACGAGCGCCCGGGCCGTCCGCCCCGCCTGAGCGACGCGGGAGTCGGGCATCGTCTGGACCGTGCTCAGCACCTGCGCCAAGCCCGCAATGTCCGTGCTGTCGAAGGTCCAGCCGTTTTCGGCCTCGTCGATGGTTTCGGCGATGCCACCGATACGGGCACCGATCACCGGCTTTCCGAGAGCGAAGCTCTCGAGCACGCTCAGGGGCGCGTTCTCATACCACTCCGACGGCAGCACCACAGCACGCGCTCCGCGCACCAGGTCATGCAGGGCCGAACCGGTTTGAAAGCCGAGAAACTCCGTGTCGCCGCGCAATTCGACCTGCAGAGACTTCAAGTCGGCTTCCATCGGTCCCGAGCCGGCGATCTTCAGTTTCACGCCGGCCAGCTTGGCCGCCCGCATCAGCGTGGCGATGCCCTTCTCCGGGGCCAGGCGACCGAAGTAGAGGAAGTAGTCGCCGGGCTCGAATTTGGGCGTGAACCGTGGCGCGTCGACGTAATTCGGGATGTGCACGAATTGTTCACGTGGCCAACCCCATTCGACGAACTTGTCCAGATAGAACCGACTCGGCACCACAACCTTCGTCAGGTGCTTGCGGTAGGTCTTCATCGAACGTTGCAAGCCGCTCTCCGTCGCCACGATCACGCTGGCCGTCAGCGAATCTCGGACGCAACGATTGCGAATCACGTTGAGCACAGAGCCGTCCTTGCAACGCTCGCAGACCCCGGTTCGGTTCAGCATCTTGTAGTTCGGGCACGCGATCTTGAGGTCGTGCGCCGTCATGACGACCGGGATTCCTGCCTCGCTCAGCACCGGCAGGATCGACGGGGAGTGGTGGTGATAGATGCCGTGCAAATGCGCCACGTCGGGTTGGAAATCGTGCAGCAGTGTTCGCAGTTTTCGCTGCGCCTCAAAGGAATACACCGACTTCGCGGCCATCGAGATCTTTTGCGGCAGCGAGTAGGCACCGCCGAATTCGAGTTCGTCGATGAAGTAGCGACTCCACGGAGTCGGAAGATTTTCTGGGTGGTGCATCGAGAAGAAGCCGTTGCGCCAACCAAGGTCTTCCATGAGCGCGGCATGATCCAGGTAGACCCCGTCGCCTCCACCGCGGCGATAGTGGTAATTGTTGATGCTGAGTAACGAGGGCATGTGCCGTCACCCACCATTTCCGCGACGGGTGGCGTCGGTGACCAGGTTCGACGTGAGGGCGGGATCCACTGCAGCCACGGCGATCTCGGCCTCCGGCTCTGGCTCCCTGTCCCGGAATCGCAGCACCAGTGCTCGCAGAGGGAGACTTGGCAGATAGTCGAGCTTCGCTCCGAGGGTGATGTAGACGACGCAGAACACCACCGTCGAGGCCAGGAACGGTCCGACTGCCTCACCGCGAGTTTCGGGTGCCGCCCACAGGTTGATCGGTAGCGACAGCGCAGTTGCGAATATCGCTAGTCCGAACGGTCCGGCGACGGCGCTGACGAAGGTCTTGAGCGAGATGCCGACCCTCGACTGCAGAAACCACACTCCGAGCAAATTGCCCAGCGGAATCCAGCAGGCGTAAGCGGCGACGAGGCCGTTGAATCCGAACGCGACCGCGCAGGGAACAGCCAAAGCGACGGAGACGGCGGCAAATACCGCACCCTCAATCCCGGCGAGGTCTGGCCGTCCGATGGCGTACATCGTTGCCGCACATACCCCGGTTGCCACGTTCACGGCGATGCCGAATGAGAGTGCGCTGGCGACGATTATCGCCGACTGGTGGCCAGCGCCGAGCCATAACGGCACCGCGGATACCGCAGTCGCACCGAGTAAGAAGGGCAGGAATATCGCGACGGCCGCGTTTCGCCGCGTGAGCCGCGCGAATTGCTCCCGGATGCCATCCATTCCCGCCGTGGCATACGCCCGGGTCAGATGCGTGTTGATGGCGACGGAGACCGCGCCGCCAAAGGCTTGGACACCCTGCACCAGACGGATTCCAAGTTCATAGGCACCAGCTGCGGCGGGCCCGATCAAGATGCCCGCGATCAGCTTGCCGGACTGGAACAGCACGACGTCGGAGGCTCCGGCAACCTGGCTGTGCACACCGAAGATCACGACTTCCTTGGTCAGACCAATCCGTGGCCTGCCGATGGTGATTCGGCCTTCGTCGAGGTAGATCCCGATGAGGACTGCACAAAGCCCAACGACGGCCCCACCGGCGGTGCCGACCGCAAAGCCGCGCAAGGTGCCCTCGACTGCCAGCCCCGTGACCCCGCCGGTCATCTGCAAGACACCCAAGAGGGCCAGCCCGATGTTCGGCGGGAGCTGGCGACCTCGGCCAAACGATGCTGCGGCCAGTACTCGAGCCACCAGACCGCACGTGAGGATGCACACCGAGCACAGCAACAAGAAGCGGGTGAGTGCCACATCGCCTGTGTGCAGGACGGCTTGGGCAAGTTCCGCTCCGAAGAAGGCGATCGTTCCCAGTACCGCGCCGAGCCCGAGCGCGAGGCTCACGCAAACTCCGACGACAGCACGGTCGTTCTCGGTTTCTCCGCGGGCGTGGAACAACGCCACGAATCGCTGCGCCGCTCGCGCCGCACCCATGTCCAGGAGAGCGGCGTACTGCGCCATCGCGCCGGTCAGCGCCCAGATGCCGAAGTCGTGTAGTCCGAGTCGACTGACGACGTACGGGGTCGCGAGCAGGTTGAGGCCGTAGCTGGCGAGCAGCGGCAAGATCTGCGACGTCGCGCCGACGCTGAGCGATTGGACCCTTCCTGATTTGGTCCGCACACCCGAATTGGTGGACGCCGAGGAGCCGGCCGCATCCGTCATCATCGGCGTCTCGCCTCGCCTGCGAGGCGGCCTTGTGTAGCTATTGCTAAATGATTCACTAAATCTCTGCCGCCGTGTTGAAGTCGTCGACCATGTGGTCGGTGGCCGATGTGGTCTTGGCGCGGTCGAGCCGAAGCGCGCGCCGACGCGCTGAACGTTCCCACTTCCCCACCACCTCCCCCGTCGGCCGACTCCGCGCAACGCGATCACGCTCGCTCGGGTCAGCCGTCACATAGTATGCGCGAGTTTGCCAAAATCGGCAACTGTTGTCGTGTGATGTCAGATTTAAGCGGTTTGTACTGGTCTTATGCTGGACTTTTGATGCTTCGCCCGACCAAATCAATGTGTACTAGATCTGCATTGCGATGCACATTTTTGCCAGCGGATTTTGCTCTGGATGCCAGGAACGGACCGGGTCGAACAACGGGCTCGTCACCCGATCGGGCGACACCCCGACGCGGGACCCACACCTCAGCGCGGCACGCACGGCGGACTGGCTACCCTCGACCGATATGTTGTCCGGAAGCCCATGAAGTAGCCCGACGAATGTTTGGCAAACGTATTTTTTTTCCGCTGGAGTTGATATCCGGGGGCTTTACAGGTCACACTCATACCCATGCGCGGCATCATTCTGGCCGGGGGGACCGGCTCTCGATTGCACCCAATAACCGTTGGCACCAGCAAACAGCTGCTGCCTGTCTACGACAAGCCGATGATCTACTACCCGTTGTCGACCCTGATGCTCGCCGGAATTCGCGACGTCATGGTCATCACGACTCCGTCCGATGCGACGGCTTTCCGGCGACTGCTGGGCGGCGGGTCCCAATTCGGAATCTCGATCACCTACGCCGTCCAGTCGGTGCCAGATGGCCTGGCGCGAGCCTTCACCATCGGGCGAGAACACATTGGGACCGAGAACGTCGCACTAGCGTTGGGCGACAACATTTTTCATGGTGCGGGGTTGGGAACGCAGCTCGGCCGATTCAGTAAGTTCAGCGGCGGAACGATCTTTGCCTACCGGGTCGCAGACCCGACGGCGTATGGCGTCGTCGAGTTCGACGAAAATCGCCGTGCCGTGTCACTCGAAGAGAAGCCCAAGCGGCCGAAGTCGCAGTATGCGGTTCCGGGCCTGTACTTCTACGACAACAACGTGGTCGACATCGCCGCGGACATCAAACCGTCCGATCGCGGTGAATACGAGATCACCGACGTGAACCGGGCATACCTGGACGCAGGAAAGTTGTCGGTCGAGGTCTTGCCG
Source organism: Mycobacterium sp. Root135 (assembly GCF_001426545.1). Lineage (GTDB taxonomy): Bacteria > Actinomycetota > Actinomycetes > Mycobacteriales > Mycobacteriaceae > Mycobacterium. Next base: position 422,470 of record NZ_LMEZ01000004.1, read on the forward strand.
CGTGGGACTGCCTGGCTGGACACCGGGACCTTCGACTCCCTGCTCGACGCCGGCGCGTACGTCCGGACCATCGAGCAACGACAGGGTTTGAAGGTGGGAGTGCCGGAGGAATCGGCATGGCGACGCGGTTTCATCACCGATGACGAACTGCGGGAGCGTGGCGAGTTGCTATACAAGTCGGGGTATGGGGCCTACCTACTCAGCCTTCTCGACGAAATCGAAGAGCACTGATGCGCAAGCCTTTCCGGGGCGCCCAACTGGCGACTCCATCCGGAAGCACGCGATGATGCGGTTGTTGGTGACCGGTGGTGCGGGTTTCATCGGGTCGAACTTCGTGCACCACGTCGTGGAACACACCGACCATCACGTGACAGTGCTGGACAAACTCACCTACGCCGGCAACCTCGCCTCACTGGACGGTCTGCCCCCCGACCGCGTGACATTCATCCGAGGTGACATCACCGACGCACCCCTGGTCGACGAGCTGGTCGCCTCCGTCGACGCGGTCGTCCACTACGCCGCCGAGTCGCACAACGACAACTCGCTGCACGATCCAAACCCCTTTGTGCAGACCAACATCGTGGGCACGTTCACGTTGTTGGAGACGGTGCGCAAGCACGACACCCGGCTCCACCACATTTCCACCGACGAGGTCTACGGCGACCTCGAGCTCGACGATCCAGCCAGGTTCACCGAAGACACTCCCTACAATCCCTCGTCGCCTTACTCCTCGACGAAGGCCGGTAGTGATCTGTTGGTGCGGGCGTGGGTGCGGTCCTTCGGTGTCGCCGCGACGATCTCCAACTGCTCCAACAACTACGGCCCCTTTCAGCACGTCGAAAAGTTCATCCCCCGCCAGATCACCAATGTCCTTCAGGGAGTTCGGCCCAAGCTCTACGGCGAAGGACGCAACGTCCGCGACTGGATCCACGCCGACGACCACTCCTCAGCGGTGCTGACCATCCTGGAGCAAGGCCGCATCGGCGAGACCTACCTCATCGGCGCCGACGGCGAACAGGACAACAAAACCGTCGTCGAACTGATCCTGCAGCTCATGGGTGAACCCGCCGACGCCTACGACCACGTCACCGACCGACCCGGCCACGACCTGCGCTACGCCATCGACTCGACCAAACTTCGCACCGAACTCGGCTGGCAGCCCCGCTACGGCGACTTCGCCCGCGGCCTGGCCGCCACCGTCGACTGGTACCGCGACCACCACGACTGGTGGGCCCCCACCAAGGACACCACCGAAGCGTTCTACGCCGAACTCGGCCAATGACGGAGACCAGGACCAGGAAGACATCGCCGTGACCGAGTACGGAAAACCGTTGCACGCCAACCCCACCGCCATCCCCGGACTGACGATCTGGGACCTACCCGTCCACGGCGACAACCGCGGCTGGTTCAAGGAAAACTGGCAACGCGACAAGATGATCGCCGCCGGGCTCCCCGACTTCGCACCCGTACAAAACAACATCTCGTTCAACGACACGGCCGGCACCACCCGCGGCATCCACGCCGAACCCTGGGACAAATGGATCTCCGTAGCCTCCGGCCGCATCTTCGGCGCCTGGGTCGACCTGCGCGACGGCCCCACCTTCGGCGCCGTCGCCACCGCCGAACTCGACCCGTCACGAGCGGTGTTCGTGCCCCGCGGCGTCGGCAACGCCTTCCAAACCTTGGAACCCCACACCGCGTACGCCTACCTGGTCAACGACCACTACTCCCCCGACGCGTCCTACACCTTTCTCAACCTCGCCGACGACACCGTGGCCATCGAGTGGCCCATCCCGCTGGAGGATGCGGAGTTGTCCGACAAGGACCGCAACCACCCGCGGCTGGCCGACGTCACCCCCATCCCGCCACGCACCACCCTGATCCTCGGCGCCGGCGGACAACTCGGCACCGCGCTGCGCGACGCCTACGCCGACCAACCGGGCGTCGAATTCGCCGACCGCACCCAGATCGACCTGTGCTCCCCCGATCTGGAGACCGCCCGCCGCTGGCAGGACTACGACACCATCGTCAACGCCGCCGCGTTCACCGCCGTCGACACCGCCGAAACACCCGAGGGCCGCACCGCGGCCTGGACCACCAACGTCACCGCAGTGGCCGCCCTCGCGCGGATCGCCACCACCCACGGCATCACGCTGGTCCACGTCTCCAGCGACTACGTCTTCGACGGCACCACGCCACGCCCGTATCGCGAAGACGACCCGGTGTCCCCGCTCGGGGTCTACGGACAGACCAAAGCCGCCGGCGACCTCATCGTCGCCACCGTGGGACGGCACTACATCCTGCGCACCTCGTGGGTCATCGGCGACGGCACCAACTTCGTGAAGACCATGGCATCGCTGGCTGGACGAGGGGTCGACCCGTCGGTAGTCGACGACCAATACGGACGCCTCACCTTCACCACCGACCTCGCCCGCGCCATCGGCCACCTCCTCGACGAACGACCGCCCTACGGCACCTACAACGTGACCGGAACCGGACCCGTCATGTCCTGGGCCGACGTCGCCACCCGCGTATTCACCCTCACCGGCCACGACCCCACCCGAGTCACCAAGGTCAGCACCGCGCAGTACTTTGCCAACGCCACCCACCCCGTCGCACCACGACCCACCAACAGCACCCTCGACCTGACCAAAATCCAATCCGTCGGCTTCACACCCGACGACGTGGACGTGACGCTGACCGCCTATGTGAAAGCAGGACTGGTTTAGCCGGCCGTCGAGTCACCCGCCACTCCGTGGTCCGGTCGGTTCACGGTCGATCACCTCCAGCACCCATTGGTCACTGTGAGTTTGCCAGAATTGCTGGACAGCGTTAAGTTTGAGATCCATACTCTAAGTACGAATCAAGGAAGTCGGGACGATCACGCACACCGCTGGCAACGATTATTGAGGCATATAAATGACTGTCGGGGTGCAGAAACAGATACTCATGGCGACTACGGCACATCCGTGCGTGCTTCGTCGTTCTCAGATTAGTTCCACGCTTCCGAAGCCTGCCGATCAAGCATCGCGTGTGTCAGAGTTTGCGGAAACAACGAATGACGAGCATCGACGAGGCCTAGGGTGACCGACTTCAAAGAGACCGACTTGAGCAGCGCTCGGGAGTCTGTCCTGATCGGCGGCCTGCCGTTCGAGGTCACGGACCTTCACACAGCGGTCCGCGACGTGGTCACGATCGCAGCGGGGTCGTCGGACCGGGGTCTCGTGGTGCGTCTGTTCAGCGCATACTCCGTGGCGCGGGCCAGTCAAGATCACGAGTACCGCGAACTCGTGTCAAGACCAGGCATCAGCCTTCCCGACGGAGCACCGTTGGCATGGGCGATGCGCCTCCGAGCCCGCTCTCCTCGGAAGGGTGCTCGGGTACGGGCGCCGTCGTTCTTCGTCGAGGTTCTCGATCACGGACGCGACGACGATCTACGCCATTTCATGATCGGCCCTAGCGACGGCGCGCTGACCAAGGTCGTCGGTGACGCCACGATTCGCTACCCGGGCGTCACCATCGCGGGCGCCTACGCACCACCACTCGGCGCCGCGAGGAACGTCGTGAACCACGACTGCATCGAGCGCATCGCCGAGGCGAAAGCCGACATCGTCTGGGTTGGCCTGGATTCCCCGGAGCGGGAAGTCGCCGTCGCAGCGCTCGCGGAACGCTTACCCGGCGTCTACATCGACGTCGGTGTCGATCTCCACTCCGTCGCCAGATCAGTGCGTCCAACGCCGACGTGGATCGAAGACTCCGGCCTCTCCTGGGCGTACCGATTGTTGTTCACCGGCAGCCCAATTCGGCGACAGCACCTTCTTGGCAACGCCCGGTTGATCCTGGCAATCATCCGCGGGAAGTGACGCCAGGCGGCACGTCGACCGTGGCCGCGTGTTGCACGGGTTCCGAGCGCTGCCCACCGCGGTGGGCAGCGGGGCTCAGTTGGTCATGCAATTGCGCTGAGACGGCGCATCGTCTCGTCGATGACACCGTGGGTGGCGAGCCATTCCAGCCTCTTGAGTCGCGTGAAGGTTTCGTCGAAGTCGTTGCCGTTCAAACCGTTTGCCAGGTACGCCTCGTACAGTTCGGCAGCACCGTCGGCCACCGACCACGTCGCCTCGAAGTCCAGCTCGTCCCGCGCGCGGCCGAAGTCCACCCGGTAGGAACGCGGGTCGGACCCGGTATCCCCAGCGATCAGCAAGGTCGAGCCGGGCACCGTGTCAACGACGGTCTGGGCGATTTCGGCCACGGTGACGTTGTTGGCCTCGGCACCCACGTTGTACGCGCGGCAGCTGACGATCTCGGCAGGCGCGGTCAGGCACGTTTCAAAGGCCCGCGCGACGTCCTGTGCGTGCACGAGTGAACGCCACGGCGTGCCGTCGGACACCACTCGCACCACTCCAGTGAGGACGGCCTGACCGACCAGGTTGTTCAACACGGTGTCGGCCCGCAATCGAGGTGAGAAGCCGAAAGCCGTTGCGATGCGTAGGAACACGGGCACGAAGTCGGCGTCGGCGAGGGCGCCGACGTCGGCCTCGACGCGCACCTTGCTGATCGCGTATGGCGTGATGGGATGCAGCTCGGCGTCCTCGAACATCAAATCGGTTCCCGCCGCGCCGTACATCGAGCAGGTTGACGCGAAGAGGAATCTGCCGACGCCCGCCTCCTTGGCCAGCAGTGCAAGACGAACCGCCGCGTGGTAATTGACGTCGTAGGTGATGTCGGGCGCCAACGCACCGAGCGGGTCGTCGGACAACGCCGCAAGGTGGACGACAGCGTCGAAACCACGCAGCTGATCGACGGTGACGTCCCTCAGGTCGACTGTGAGACAGGGCGGTTCGGTCGGTGCAACGCCAAGAATGCAGTCGGCGAAGTAGCCGTTGTCCAAGCCGACCACGTCGTGGCCTGCGACTTGGAACAGCGGCACCATGACCGTGCCGAGGTAGCCCTGGTGACCGGTGACCAACACCTTCATCGACGGGGACACCTTCCGAACCTAAGTCTCACCTTCCGCATGACGAGCGCCCCCACGTATCACGGCAGATGAAGGGAAACGTTTGCTGCAATAGATTCAGCGCATCGAGGTTTGGGGTCGGTTCACCGAGGGATGACGGGATGCCGCCGACGGCGCGGACCACGCAATCCGGTTGACCGGCAATGCTCTGCAACGTGTGGGACAACGGACAGCTCCATACCGAAAGTACGATTTGGGATGGAGCGTAACACGGTTGGCTAATCCGCGAGCAATTGCTGAAATTGCACCGCGATACGTAAGTGTGAGATCGGGAGACTAGCCCTCGAGCTTGTAGCCCAGCCCGCGCACCGTCACCAGGTGAACCGGGTTGGCCGGGTCTCCCTCGATCTTCGACCGGAGCCGTTTGACGTGCACGTCGAGGGTCTTGGTGTCGCCGACGTAGTCCGCGCCCCACACCCGGTCAATCAACTGGCCACGGGTGAGCACCCGGCCGCTGTTGCGGATCAGGTACTCCAGCAGATCGAACTCCTTGAGCGGCAAGGTGATCGACGTGCCGTTGACGGAGACGACGTGCCGCTCTACGTCCATCCGGACCGGTCCAGCCTCGAGCACGCCGTCGCCGATCCCCGAATCGTCGTTGTCGACGCCTCGGCGCAGGACCGCACGGATGCGGGCGATCAGCTCTCGCGCGGAGTACGGCTTGGTGACGTAGTCGTCGGCACCCAGCTCCAGCCCGACGACCTTGTCGATCTCGCTGTCCCTGGCCGTCACCATGATGACCGGCACGCTAGACCGCGAGCGCAGTTGTTTGCACACGTCGGTCCCACTCATGCCGGGGAGCATCAAGTCCAGCAGGACGATGTCGGCGCCCGACCGCTCGAACTCGGCGAGCGCAGAGGGCCCGTCGCTGACGACGGTGGCCTCGAAGCCCTCCTTGCGGAGCAGGAACGCCAGCGGATCCGCCAGCGACTCTTCATCTTCCACGATCAACACACTCGTCATAGCTGCGTCTGGTCCTCTCGTTCATCCGACTCGTCGTCGGTTTCGGGATGGGCCGGGATCGACAGGGTGAACGTCGAGCCGGTACCGGGCTGACTCCACAGCCGGATGGATCCGTTGTGATTGGCCGCCACGTGCTTGACGATGGCCAATCCGAGCCCCGTGCCACCGGTGGCCCGGGACCGCGCCGTGTCGACGCGGAAGAACCGTTCGAAGACCCGCTCCTGGTCGTCGCGCGCGATGCCGATGCCGCGGTCGGTGACCGCGATCTCGATGTTGTCACCGCGACTGCGCCGGCTGATCGACACCGGAGAACCCTTGGGCGAGTATGCAATTGCGTTGGACACCAGGTTGGCGATCGCGGTCACCAGCAGACCCTGATCGCCGCGGACACTGAAGCCGGTCGGGGCGTCGGTCGTGATCGCGATGTCGGCATTGTCGGCCGCCACCTTGTACCTCGACAACGCCTCACTGACGACTGAGTCGACGTCGACGGCCTCCAGATCCGGAAGCGGTGCGGCCCCCTGCAACCTGGACAGCTCGATGAGTTCACCGACCATGTTGGCCAGCCTGTTGGACTCGGTGATCATCATGTCGGCGAACCGGCGGACCGTCGCCGGGTCGTCGGTGGACGCCTGAAGCGCCTCGGCCAGCACGCCCATAGCTCCGACCGGGGTCTTGAGCTCGTGGCTGACGTTGGCCACGAAGTCCCGTCGGGTGGCCTCCATCCTGGCGAACTCCGACTGGTCGTCGACGAAGACCACCGCGAAACGTCGGTCATCCTCACTGAGGAGGCGTACGTGCCCGCCGACGGACAACCCGGAACGACCGGGGATTGGGCGTCGCACCGGGGCCAGGTCGAAGTCGACGTCGTGACCGGTGGCCAGCGTGCGCTGCGCGGCCGCCCAGGCCCTGTCGTCGAGCAGTCGGTCGCGCACCAGGCCGAGCTCGCGTGCCTTGTCGTTCATGAAGACGACGTCACGGTAGTTGTCGACGACCACGGTTCCCACCGGCGACAGCGACACGATCCGCTGCAGCATCTGGGAGACGGTGATGCCGTCCTGGTCCGTCGACCGTCGCTTTCGGCGTTCGGCGATCCGAGGCGCCAGCGACAATCCGAGCGCCACGCCAAGTCCCAACGCGACAAGGGACACGACTGCCGTCAACAGCAGCGCCGCTACCCCACTCACGCGAAAATCGTACGCACTGGGTGAACGTCATCCCAGCAGCGTGCGGCCAAATCGGGACAAGTCACAAAGACAAACACAGGAGTTCGGGCTCCGTTCACCGGAGTTCACCCATTGTTCGCCCCGCCTGCCCCCGTCGACTACTTGGCGCCCTGGGCGGCGACGGCGGCAGCACCTGCCGCGGCGGCACCGGGATCCAAATATCTGCCGCCGGGCACGGTCGGCTTGAGCGACTCGTCGAGCTCGTACACCAGCGGGATCCCCGTAGGGATGTTCAAGCCGACCACGTCGGCGTCGGACATACCGTCGAGGTACTTCACCAGCGCGCGCAACGAGTTGCCGTGCGCGGCGACCAGCACGGTCTTGCCTGCCAGCAGGTCGGGCGCGATCGTGTCCGTGAAGTAGGGCACGAAGCGGGCAACGACGTCGGCGAGGCACTCCGTCAGCGGGCCGCCGCCGATGCCTGCGTAGCGCGGGTCGGCGTCCTGGCTGTACTTGCTGCCCTTCTCGATGGGCGGCGGCGGCGTGTCGTAGCTGCGACGCCACGCCATGAACTGCTCTTCGCCGTACTTGGCCTTCGTCTCGGCCTTGTCGAGGCCCTGCAGCGCGCCGTAATGGCGTTCGTTGAGCCGCCAATCCCTGACCACGGGGATCCAGTGCCGGTCGGCGGCGTCGAGCGCGAGGTTGGCGGTGGTGATGGCGCGCCGCATGAGCGAGGTGTACAGCACGTCGGGCAGCACGCCCTCGGACTTCATCAGCTCGCCGCCCCTGACGGCCTCGGCGCGCCCCTTCTCGGTGAGGTCGACGTCAACCCAGCCGGTGAAGAGATTGAGCGCGTTCCATTCGCTTTCGCCGTGACGCAGTAGCACCAGTGTCGCCATGGCGACGATGCTATCCCGCCGCGATCGAGGACGCGGCGTTCGCGACGGTTAGGCCCCGACTCGGTGGCCGACGCTCAGTCGTCGTCGCCGTCGTCGATCAGGTGCTCGAAGGCCTTCAGGTTCTTCAGCGACTCCCCACGCTTGACCCGCCACTCCCACTCCTTCTGGATCGACGAGTGAAAGCCCAACTCCAGCAACATGTTGAAGTCGGCCTCGACGGCTTGGACCACCTGGCCGAGGATGCCGTCGATCACGTCGGGGCTCACCGACTCCAGCGCAATCCGGCCGATCAGGTAGATGTCACCGAGGTTGTCGAGGGTGTATGCGAGGCCGAACAATCGGCGGTTGCGCCGCAACAGATAGCGGTAGACCTTCTCGAAGTCCTCGTCGGGCTTGCGACAGATGAACGCCTCGACGCGGACGGTATGGTCGCCGACCGTGAAGATCGTGTTGGTGACCAACCGCCGCTCACCGGGAACCGCGACGACCACCCCGGACGGTGCGCCGTCCGAGCCCTCGTGGAAGGCGTATTCGAGGTCGGACTCCTTGAGGGTGGCTTCGATGACGTCGAGTGCCGGATTCACGGTGCCCGCGCTCATGATGCCCGGATTCCGCGGCGAATCGAGAACCGGCGACCGTTGCGCCGCGACGGCACCTCGGCGCGCTGGTGGCGGGCTTGATAGTCGGTGATCGCCCGGCCGTAGCTGGCCTGCAGCGCATCGACGGTGTGGGCCCACGAGAACGTCGCGGCGTGTTCGAGAGCGGCGGCACGCATCGTCTGCGGCCCGCGGTCGAACAACCCCCGCATGGCAGCTGCCCAGTCGTCGGGGTCGTGCCCGTCGACGAGGACGCCGGTGACACCGTCCCGCACGGCGACGGGTAGTCCGCCGACCGCGGCCGCCACCACCGGCGTCCCGCAGGCTTGGGCTTCCACGGCGACGAGACCAAAGGACTCGGCGTAGCTGGGCACCGCCATCATGTCGGCGGCCCGGTACAGGCCGACGAGCTGGTCGCGGGATTGGGGAGGGAGGAAGGTCACGCGTGTGGACATACCCAGGTCCTCGGCCAGCCGAACCAACGAGTCGGGATTGGCCAGTCCGCTGCCCGACGGCCCGCCGGCGATCACCACGCGGACGTCCGGCAGCTTGGCCGCCGCGCGCAGCAGGACGTCGGGCGCCTTGAGCGGCTGAATCCGACCGACGAAGGCGACCACCTTCTCGTCGGCCCCGAGGCCGAGTGCCCGCCGGGCCTGCATCCTGTCACCGGGCGTGAACGTCGCGAGGTCTACCCCGGGGTGCACGACGTCGATGCGGTCGGGGTCCGCCTGGTGTAGCGAAACCAGTTCGCGCGCTTCGTATTCGGTGTTGACGATGAGCCGGTCCGCCTCGTCGACGACCTGTTGCTCACCCACCGACCGCAGCGGCGGCTCGGGCTGGTCACCAATGGCAAGGGACGCGTTCTTCACCGCGGCCAGGGTGTGGGCGGTGTGCACCAACGGCACCGCCCATCTGTCCCGCGCCAGCCAGCCGACCTGACCCGACAGCCAGTAGTGGGAGTGCACGACGTCGTAGTAGCCGGGTTCGTGGGTCGCCTCGGCGCGCAGGACGCCTGCGGTGAACGCGCACAGCTGCGTCGGCAGGTCGTGTTTGTCGAGGCCCTCGAAGGGGCCCGCCACGACGTTGCGAACCAGCACACCAGGTGCCACCCGCACGACGGGCGCATCCGACGAGGTGGTCGCCCTGGTGAATATCTCGACGTCCACGCCGCGGCGCGCCAGTTCCAGCGCGCTTTGCAGCACGTAGACGTTCATGCCGCCCGCGTCACCCGTCCCCGGCTGGGCCAGAGGAGAGGTATGGACCGACAAAACGGCTACGCGCACAACTTCATACTTACACCGGGTCGCCGGACGGCGTCAGGCGGTCTTGTCGCGGGCCGCGCGCCGCATCGCGGCGATCGGATCGGCGTAGAGACCGCCGAGCGACACGACACCGGCGCCCGCTTCCTGAATCCGGTTGCCGAACGAGGTCAGACGGAGGTCGCGCGGCGCGAGGACCGAGCGCCTGGCGTAGGCGGCTTCGACCTCGGCCATGCCCTCCGGGTACTCCGTGAACGCCTGACCGCCGACGACGAGGTCGTCGGGGTTGAGCATGTCCCGCAGCAGCGCCACCGACTCACCGAGCACGCGCGCGCGTTCACCGAGCAGGTCGACGGCAGGCTGGTTGCCCTGTCGCGCCGCGCGCAACACCGCGCCGATGGTCGACGACGGGCCGTCGGCGGGCACGATCCGGAGCCGGCGCGCCGCGGTCAGCACCGCTTCGTCGCTCACGGTCGACTCCAATTGGCCACTGCCACCTAGCATTTCGGACTGCACGGGCAGGGCCGCTATCGTGCCGGGTCCGCTGGTCGGCGAGTGCACGCGGCCGCCGATCGACAGGGCGTAGCCGACGGTTTCCCTGGCGTAGACGTAGAGGCTGGTGACCGGAGCGATGTTGGCGGCAGCGTTGGACGCGGCGGAACCGTTCACTCGGCGCGCGCCGAGCAGCAGCTCCGCGCCCGCCATCGCGTCGACGTGGGAGGCCAGGGACACCGGCAACCCCAGGGTCTCGGCGAGAACGGGGCCCACCGGGGCGTCCGTCCAGCCGAGCCGGGCGTGGTCCACGTGGCCGCTGGCGCTGTCCACGACCCCACCTGCGGTCACGCCTACCCACAGTGGCCTGCGACGATGCCAGCGGCTCAGGTATCGGCTCGCGCTGCCGGCAAGTGCCGCCAGCGCCGAGTTCTGTGAACCCCGCGGCGTCGGCGTCTCCACCACGTCGAGGGTGCGGCCGAACAAATCGGTGGCCACGATGATCGAGGTGCGGGCACCGATGTGGATACCGAGGGTGAGGAACGGTTCGTGGTTGACCTCGACCGGCACCCGCGGTCGCCCGATGGCGCCGGAGACGGCCAAGTCGGCTCGCTCACGAAGGACGCCGGCGTCGAGCAGGGCTGTGACCTGGCGGTTCACCGTGGCAATACTCAGGCCGGTGGTCTGTGCGATGACGTCACGGGCGATGGGTCCGCGAAGTCTGGCCGCGCCGAAGACCGAGGCCGCCGCGGCTTCGGCGACGCGCAGCGAGGGGGCGACGATGTGATGCCTGGCCAACAGCGCCCGCTTGGTGCGGGGCGTCGCGATGACGGCGGGGGTCTTGCGAATGACAGTGGGAGTGCTCATGGGAGTCCTTGCGTGAGGTCGGCCGGTGGGTGATTGCCTCACCTGGCGACTCAGCAGGACGGATGTGTCCGGGTTCAGTCAGGCGCGGCGAAGCTGGCTGCGACAACAACAACACGCACGCGATGCGGCGACGTTGAAACCCTGACTGACGGACACGTTGCGAATTTAGCACGCCAACTAATGTTGGACGAATGACGTCACTCGAATCTCCTCAGCCCGTCGCGGTCGTCACGGGTGCCAGCTCCGGCATTGGCGAGGCCACGGCGAAAACACTTGCAGGACTTGGCTTCCACGTGGTGTGCGTAGCTCGCCGCCAGGACCGCGTCGAGGCCCTCGCAGCGGAGATCGCGGGCACCGCAATTGTGGCGGACGTCACTGACGACGCCGCGGTGCAGAAGTTGGCGGCCGGGCTCGACCGGGTCGACGTCCTGGTGAACAACGCCGGCGGCGCCAAGGGCGTGCAGTCGGTTGCCGACGCCGACCTCGACGACTGGCGCTGGATGTGGGAGACCAACGTGCTGGGCACCCTGCGCGTGACGAGGGCATTGCTGCCCAAGCTGGTCGCCTCCGGTGACGGGTTGATCGTCACCGTGACCTCCATCGCGGCGTTCGAGATCTACGACGGCGGCGCCGGCTACACCTCGGCCAAGCATGCGCAGGCCGCGCTTCATCAGACGCTGCGCGGCGAACTGCTGGGAAAACCGGTGCGGCTCACCGAGATTGCGCCGGGAATGGTCGAGACCGAGTTCTCCGTCGTGCGCTTCGGCGGCGACAAGGCCCGGGCGGACGCACTGTACGAGGGCCTGACCCCGCTGACCGCCGCGGACGTCGCCGAGGTGATCGGGTTCGCCGCGTCACGACCGTCGCACGTCAACCTGGACCAGATCGTCATCCGGCCGCGTGATCAAGCCACCGCGACGAGGAAGTTCACCCGCCCGGAGTAGCCGTCGTGGTCTCCGTGGTCTCCGTCGGGGTGACGGTCACGGCAGACGGCGGCGTCGTCGTCGGCGTACCCGACAGCGTCGGGGCGTCGGTGGGGGTCGCCGGGGCACTGCTGGGGACGTTGGACGGGGGCGTCGAGTCGTTGAGCGCCGACATCGACTTCCACTCGTCCCACCCGATGGCCCAGTCCCAGATGTCGCCATCGGCGTAGGACAGTTCGATCGACGTGCCGGTCACCTCGACCGGGTCGCCGTAGATGGCGGTGTTGAAGTACTGCTCGGCGTCCGAGGTGGACAAATTGATGCACCCGTTGGTGACGTTGGTGTTGCCCTGAGCTCCCGCGCTGGACGGGTTGGCGTGGATGAACTCGCCGTTGTTGGAGATCCGGACCGCCCACCGCTCGTGGGCGTTGGTGTAACCCGCCGCCGGGTTGGACATGTAGAAGTCTTCGTACTTCTCGGTGACGACGTGGATTCCGCTGCGGGTGACGTTGCGCGGCAGGTCGGCCTCGCCGTAGCTGCACGGCAGGGTCATGATCGTGCCGGCGTCGGTGATCACCTCGATCTGGTGCGACGACGCCTCGGCCTTGACGACCTGTCGACGGCCGATCTCGATGTCCAGGGTGGAGTCGGCGGCGCCGAATGCCCCGTCGCCGAACGGGATTCCGTAGGTGTTGGCGGCCACGTGCACCTTGGTGCCCGGCGGGTAGTAGTCCTTGGTGCGCCAGTGCAGTCGCGAGCCGCCGACCTCGTCGGGCAACCAGGCCCAGCTGCCCTCGACGGGCGGGGTGGTGGTGACGACCAGCGCCCGTTCGACGGCTGCCTTCGCATCGTCGCCGATGGAGGCGTCGAACTGCATGATGATGGGCGCCGCGACACCGACGACCTGGCCGTCGGCGAGCTGGAACTGACCGTTGACCTTGGTCTGCGGGTCGACGGTGGTGAAACTCCCCTTCAACGGGATCGCCTTGCCGTCGCGTCCGACCGCCGACCCGCCCCAGCTGTATGTGACGCCGTAGCCAAGTGGCTCGGTGGTCTTGAACGCGGTGCGGTCGGAGTTCAGCGCGCCGCGGACGACGCCGCCCTCGGCGTTGGTCAGCGTCACGCGCTGCAGCCAACCGTTGGTGACCTCGACGCCCACGGGGTCGGTCGGGGCCACGTTGGTGGCGTCCTTGGCGGGCTTGAAGGCCACCTCTGCCTTGGCGGGGGGCTCGGTGGAGGCCGGCGAACCGGTCGTGGTCCTACCGCTACACGCGGCGAGTACGCCGGAGGCGCCCACGGCGATGGCGGTCAGCGCTTGGCGCCGATTGAGGGTCACGTGTACACACGGTACCTAGAGTTCGCACCCAACCAGAATCGGTTCCGGTATGAGCTGTACCCCGAATGCCCGCAAGACGCCGCCCCGCACGTCTCTGGCCAGCGCCAACAGCTCTGCGGTGGTCGCGGTCCCCCGATTGGTCACAGCCAGCGCATGCTTGGTGGACAGGCGGGCGGACGCACCGTCACCGGGGTATCCCTTGCCGAATCCGGCGCGCTCCACCAGCCACCCCGCGGCCAGCTTGACCCCGTCCGGCGCCGGGTAGTTGGGCACCGGGCCGTCGACCTGCGCGCTCAGTCTGGCGAACTCGGCCGGTGACACGACGGGGTTGGTGAAGAACGAGCCGACGCTCCAGGTGTCGGCGTCCCCGTCGGCCAGCACCATGCCCTTGCTGGCCCGCAGGGCGAGTACCGCGTCGCGAACCTGGGTCGGCACCACCCGCGTGCCGGGTTCGACGCCGAGCACCTTCGCCAACTCGCCGTACCTCAGGGGCGCGCTGCGATTCTCGGCGTCGAGCGCGAACTCGACTTCCAGCACGACGGCGTCCGCCGAGTTCTTCAGGACGCTGGTGCGATAACCGAAGCGCAGCGCGTCGGGTTCCACCCACCGCACCTCGCCGCTGCGCCGGTCCAGCAACCGGACGCGGCGGATGACGTCGGACACCTCGACGCCGTAGGCGCCGACGTTCTGGACCGGGGTCGCGCCGGCCGAGCCGGGGATTCCCGACAGGCACTCCAGGCCGCCGAGCCCGTGGGCCAGCGACGTCACGACGACGTCGTCCCACGACGCGCCCGCCTCGGCGCGCACGACGTCGTCGTAGACGGTGATCTCGGTGTTGGCCAGCCGGACGACCGTCAGGTCGGCGAGGTCGTCGGCGATGACGACGTTGGAGCCCCCGCCAAGGATCAGGGTGCGTTCCCTCGGGTCACCGGCGGGGAGTTCGCGCAGGACGTCGACGACCTTGTCGGTGGTGTCGCACACCAGGACCCTGCTGGCAACGGGTCCGAGCCGCAGCGTGGTCATGGGCGCGACGGGAACGGACACCGCCACCTCGACGCCACCGATATCCGAACTGACCACGGGCGCTAACGGTAGCGTGGTCGGCTATGCCGCGTTCCTTCGACATGGCAGCCGACTATGACGGCACCGTCGAACAGATCCATCACGCCTTCGGTGACCAGAGGTATTGGCTCGAACGACTGGCCGAGTCGGGTGCCGACGAGGCGACGTTGGATTCGATCACCTCCGGCGTCGACGGCGGCGTCGACGTCGTCACCACCCAGACGATGCGCGCCGACCGCTTGCCCGGCGTCGTCGCGCAGTTTCACCGAGGCGACCTGAGCTTCGTACGCGAGGAAGTCTGGACCCCGGTTCGGGACGGCAGGGCCACCGCAACCGTCAAGGGGACGATCCCCGGCGCCCCGGCGACGCTGTCGGGAACGGCGGTGCTCTCCCCCACCGGCAGCGGGTCGCGGCTGGAGTTCACCGCGACCGTGGAGGTTCGCATCCCGCTCGTCGGCGGCAAGGTGGAGAGCTTCGTCGGCGGCCAGTTGGTGGGTCTGTTGACCGCCGAACAGAACTTCACCACGGCGTGGATCAAGGCCAACGCCTGACGTGCCCATCGGGCAGCCAACCAGGGGGACGACCGGGTACAACCGGTTGCGCCGCAGCGACCGCTGGCTAGTGCACGAGCCTCGGGTGCGGGCGGCGCTGCTCTCGACCGCCGAGCCCCTCGTCGTGGACTTGGGGTACGGCGCACTTCCGGTGACGACGTTGGAGTTGGCGGCGCGGCTGCGGACGGTCCGGCCCGACGTGCGGGTGGTCGGGCTGGAGATTCACCCCGACCGCGTCGTGCCATCGCAGCAGGGTGTCGACTTCGGGCTTGGAGGGTTCGAATTGGCCGGGCTGCAACCGGTTTTGGTGCGGGCGTTCAACGTGCTGCGCCAGTACCACGTCGACGAGGTGGCCGATGCGTGGTCGCAGATGCGGACGCGGTTGGCGCCCGGCGGGCTGATCCTCGACGGGACGTGCGACGAACTCGGAAGACGTTGCTGCTGGGTACTTCTCGACGCCTCCGGCCCGGTGAGCCTGACGCTGGCGTGCGATCCGTTTGCGATCGACGAGCCGTCGGATCTGGCCGAGCGCCTGCCCAAGGTGCTGATCCACCACAACGTGCCCGGCCAGCCGATCCACGCCCTTCTGACCGCGGCCGACCGGGCCTGGGCCGCGGCCGCGGGGCACGGGGTGTTCGGCCCACGGGTGCGCTGGCGGGCGATGGTGGAGTCGCTGGCCGCCGCCGGGTATCCCGTTGAGCCGCCACGGCGCCGCCTGCGCGACGGCGTACTGACCGTGCCGTGGCCGGCGGTCGCGCCCCTGTAGCGAGGCGCGGCACTAGGCTCGCGGCACTAGGATGTGGCCATGCGGATTGCCCTTGCGCAGATCCAGAGCGGCACCGATCCGTCGGCCAATCTCGAACTCGTCGAGGACTACAGCCGACGGGCCGCCGACGCGGGCGCCGCCATGGTGCTGTTCCCCGAAGCCACGATGTGCCGCTTCGGGGTGTCCTTGAAGCCCGTCGCCGAACCGCTCGACGGCCCGTGGGCGTCGGGAGTTCGCGCCGTTGCCGAGCGATACGGCATCGTCGTCGTGGCGGGCATGTTCTGCCCCGGCGACGACGGTCGGGTCACCAACACGCTGGTCGCCACGGGCCTCGGCGTCGACGCGCACTATCACAAGATTCATCTCTACGACGCGTTCGGCTTCACCGAATCACGCTCCGTCGCACCGGGTTTCGAGCCGGTCGTGATCACGGTCGACGGAGTCGGCGTCGGCCTCACCACCTGCTACGACGTCCGGTTCCCCGAGCTGTACGTCGAACTCGCCGAACGAGGCGCCCAGGTCCTCACCGTGCACGCATCGTGGGGGTCGGGCCCGGGGAAGCTGGACCAGTGGACCCTGCTCGCCAGGGCCCGCGCGATCGACGCCACCAGCGTCGTCGCAGCCGTCGGCCAGGCCTATCCGGGTGACGAGGTCGCCGCCGTCGGACCGACCGGAGTCGGCGGCAGCCTGGTCTGCTCCCCGACCGGTGACGTGCTGGCCGCCGCGGGTGCCGATCCGCACCTTCTCGTGGTGGACGTCGACCTCGATTCGGTCGAGAAGGCCCGCGACACCGTCGCCGTGCTGCGCAACCGAACCGAGTTCGCTCGCGTCGGTAGGGCACAATCGCTGGGGTGACCGACCCCTCCGATCCCTGGGCCCGCCAAGGCCAACAGCCTCCGCAGCAGCCCCAGCCGTATCAGCCCCAGCCAGGGCAGGCCGGACCGCAGTACGTGGGGCCGCCGCCTCAGGGACCACCTCAGGGACCGCCACCAGGCGTCGACCCCAGCGAACCGGCCGAACAGTCGGGATCGAAGTTCGGGCGCCTGGTCCGCGACCCGATGTCGATCGCCCTGGTCTTCGTCATCGTGCTCGCCCTTGCCGCGGCGGGCCTGGTCGGCGGCGAAATCTACGCGCGCCAGCGAGGAGCCACGATCGTCGAGGGCACCCTGAAGTGCGTCCTCCAAGATGACGTCACCGTGTCCTTCGGGGCCTTCCCGCCGTTCCTGTGGCAGCACCTGACGAAGGACTACCAGCACGTCTCCATCACGTCCGCCGGCAACCAGATCCGCGACATGAAGGGCATGAAGGTCCAGATCGACATCGACGGCGCCCGCCCGTCGAGCGACCCCAGCTCGCAGGGCACCCTCGAAGCGATCGACGTCACGGCGACCTGGTCGACCGACGGCATGAAGCAGACGATCCAGAACGCCATTCCCCTGCTCGGCGGCCTGGTCAGCGGGGTCACCACCAACGCCGCCGACGGCACGGTCGACATCGAGGGCCCGCTTGGCAGCATCGTGACCAAGCCACAGATCGTCGACGACAAGTTGTCGCTGCAGGTTCAGAAGTTGACCGGCTTGGGCTTCACACTGCCGCGCGAGGCCGTCCAGCCGGCGCTGGACGCGGTCAGCTCGCAGCTGACGACGAACTCGCCCCTGGCTCTGAAGGTGGACGACGTCCAGGTCACCGACACCGGCGTCGTCACGAAGCTCTCGGCCCGCAACGCGTCGATTCCCGGCGGCAACGAGGGGCAGCCCTGCATCACCGGGTTCTAAGGGGCCACTGAGGCCAGTCCGTCGAGCACCGCGCGCGTCCCGGACAGCCCCAGCCGGGTGGCGCCGGCGTTCAGCATCGCGACGGCGGCCTCGGCGGTGCGGATGCCGCCGCTTGCCTTCACCTCGACGGTCGGTCCGACGGTCGCGACCATGATCTCGACGGCGCGTACCGACGCTCCACCGGCGGGATGGAATCCGGTCGAGGTCTTGACGAATTCGACGTCCGCCTCGGCAGCCGCCAGACACACGTCGACCAGGGTCTGTTCACCGGCGAGTTCGAGAAGGGCCGCCGACTCGACGATCACCTTGAGCACGGAATCGGGCACGGCTGCGCGCACCGCCTCGATGTCGGAGCGAACGGCGTCCAGGTTGCCGCGGATCGCCGCGCCGACGTCGACGACCATGTCGACCTCGGCGGCGCCTGCTGCGACGGCAAGCGCGGCCTCGTGTGCCTTGATCTCCGAAACGTGCTTGCCGGAAGGGAATCCGACGACCGTCGCGATCAAAGTGCCCGCCGACCGGGCTCGCATGGCCGCGGCGACCATCGACGGCGAGACGCACACCGCGTACACCCCGAGGTCGGCCGCCTCCTCGAGGAGGGCGGCCACGTCGTCGACGGTGGCCTCCGGTTTGAGCAGCGTGTGGTCGACCATGCCTGCGACGATGTCTCGGGTCCAGATCATGTCAGAACGGCTCCTCGGTGCCACCGGGATTGCAACGGGTGTCGACCATGGTGGCGTCGTCGACGATGGGCCGCCACGGCTCCAGGTTCCAGCTCGTCTTACCGGGCTCCGCGATCTCCGCGAAGCTCCAATGGCACATGAACTGGTCACGCATGCCAGGGATGTCGGCGTCGGGCGCGAGGGCGAGGACCTCGCCCCACGCCTCACCGCCCTGGGCGGTGTTGTTCAGCTGACCGGAGGCCTGGCGTCCCGCCGGGGTGGGATAGACGCGGAGGCTGGAGAGGTCACCCCAGTGCGCCCACTGCGCGTGGTCGACGAAGGGCGGGCTTGGGACGGGATCGGCGGCAGCGGTTCCGGCGGTCGCCAGTGTGCACGCCACGATCGCGGCAGCCGTCGTTGCGGCGAGCAGTCTGCGCATCCGCTATCGCGACTTTCCCTGGACTTCGAGGACCTTCGGTCGCACGTCCACGAGGTAGACGCCGACGGCGCACGCGGCGATCGCCGAACCGACCGGAGGCGGTAGGAAGAGTCCAACCAGGGCGGTGCCACCGAGGATGGCCAACCAGATGGGCTTGCTGAGCTTCTCGGCGGCGGGGAAGGCATCGGTCCGCTGGAGCGCGGCATGGACGAAAGCGTACAACCCCATCAGAAGTACGCCCACCTGAATGGCAAAGAGGACGTAACTCGCCAGGTCCTGAAGCATCACGCTTCAAGCCTATGCGGGTTACGTCCCCTCAGTCGACTTGCCTTGGTGCAGCGGTGGCGAACCGTTACTTCTGGGTCACCTTCTTGGCGGGCGCCTTCTTGGCCGGAGCCTTCTTGGCGGGCGCCTTCTTGACGGGCGCCTTGGCAGCGGCCTTCTTCACGGGGGCGGCAGCCTGCTCGGTGCGCTTCGGCAGTTCGACGCCAACCAGCTTGGCGGCACGCTCACCGACGGCGCGGGTCTGCGTTGCCACGGTGCCCAACGCGTCCTGCGTGAGTTCGACGGCCTGATCGGTGACGTTCTCGACGCGGTTGGCGGCGTCTTCGATGGCGGGCTGGCTGCGCAGGCGGGTCAGCGCCTCCTCGCCACGCTCGACGAGCTTGTTGTACTGCACGGTGGCAGCCTCGGCGTACCCCTCGGCGGCCTTGCGCAGCTCTTCGGAGCTGAGCTTCTCGCGGAGCTCGCCGACCTGCGTCGGGAGCTCTTCCTGCAGCTTGGTCAGCTGTGCACGACGACCTTCGACACGGGCGGTCGCGTCGGTGCGGGCCTCTTCGGCGCGCTCACGGAGGCTGGCCACGATCTCGTTGACGGTGGCGAGCGCGAGGTCCGCGGCGCCGACGGCGGCGAGCAGCGGGGCCTTCAGGTCTTCAACGGTGGGCTGGTTCTTCTCGGCCATGGTGTTCATTTCCCTTCGAAATTTGGGTTGGGTGTGGCTGGTCAGCAGTTGATCGGAGGTCAGTCAGCGGCTGGCTCCTCATCCACGTCACGCGCCTCGTCCAGGGCTTCGTTCTGCTCTCGGAACGAGGTGTAGATGTCGAGCAGCACCTGCTTTTGCCGCTCGGTGATCGCGGTGTCCATGACGATGGCGTCGCGGACCTCGCTCGGCTCGCTGGGTTCGAGAAGTCCCGCTCTGACGTAGAGCACGTCCGCGGAGACCCGGAGCGCCTTGGCGATCTGGTTGAGAACCTCCGCGGATGGCTTCCGCAGTCCCCGCTCGATCTGGCTGAGGTAGGGATTGCTGACGCCGGCCTTCTCGGCCAACTGCCGCACCGAAACCTGCGCCAATTCGCGCTGGCTACGGATGAAGCCTCCGATGTCCTGCGCTGCGGTGGATACGACAGCGGCAAGGTTTTCGTCCTGCGGCATGTCCGTCCCCCTTCGCGTCGGCCCAAGGAATTGCTTCGAACACAACGGTAGGACGGGGTGCTAGCTATTGCAAGCACTTGTTAGCACCTGCTGGCGGATCAGAACAGAATCTGCGCCACCGAGTAAATGACCAACCCCGCGAGCGAACCAACGACGGTGCCGTTGATTCGGATGAACTGCAGGTCACGGCCCACGTGCAACTCGATTCGGCGACTGGCCTCGTCCGCATCCCAACGTTCGATGGTCTCGGTGATGATCGCTGTGATCTCCGTCCCATACTGCGAGACGAGGTGCTGTGCGGCCCGCACGATCCAGTTGTCGACCTTCTCGCGCAGGTGCGCGTCGTCCCGCAACGCCTCACCGATGTGCACCACGGAGTCGGCGATCCTGGTGCGCAAGGTCGAGGTCGGGTCGTCGACGGATTCGAGGAAGATCCGCTTGGCGGTGGTCCACGCCGTCTCGGCAGCCTTCGCCACTTCGTCGCGGGCCATGATCTGGTCCTTGACCTTCTCGGCGCGGGCGATCGTCGCCTCGTCGTTCTGCAGGTCGTCGGCGAACTCGAAGAGGAACTTCGTCGCCGACCTGCGCAGCTCGTGGTCGGGGTTGCGGCGCACCTTGTCGGTGAAGTCCATCAGCTCCCGGTGGATCCGATCACCGACCAAACCGTCGACCCAGCGCGGCGTCCACGTCGGGGAGTCCCGCTCGATGACGCGCTCGATGATCTCGTCGGCGTTCAGGGACCATTCGAACGCCCGGTCGGCGAGCAGTTGCAGCAGCGCCTCCTGCCGGTGCTCCGCCAACAGGCTGGACAGCACCCGACCCGCCGGCGGGCCCCACTGAGGTTGCCCGATGCGCTTGACGATCATCTTGTCCAGCACCTGCTGGACGTCGTCGTCGCGCAACATCTCGACGAGCACCCGCAATGCGGTCGACGCCTCCGCCGCGACCCGCTCGGCGTTCCTCGGATCGGCCAGCCACTTGCCGGTGCGCTCGGCGACCTGGGCGTCACTCAGCTTGGTGGCGACCACCTCGGGCGACATGAAGTTCTCCCGCACGAAGTCGCCGAGGCCCTCGCCGAGCTGATCCTTCTTGCGCTTGATGATCGCCGTGTGCGGAATCGGAATGCCCAGCGGATGCTTGAACAGCGCGGTCACGGCGAACCAGTCGGCCAACGCGCCCACCATGCCGGCCTCGGCCGCCGCTCGGACGTAACCGACCCACCCCGGGGCACCCTGGGACTGCGCCCACGTCGACACCAGGAAGACGACGGTCGCGCCAACCAGGAAGCCGACGGCGACGACCTTCATCCTGCGCAGTCCGCGCCGACGCTCGGCGTCAGCCGCGGAGTCGACGCCTGCGATGGATTCTGCGAAGCTCGGCCGCTGGCCGGACGTGGTCACCACACCTCCATCATCCTGCATGTCGCCAGTGGTAGCTCCGTCCCGTCGAGGCAACCGCCGAATTCGGCCGTATCATCTACTCCGGACGAGGGAATGGAATGACGGCGGAAGTGGCAGGGGACGGTCCGGCGGGACCGGTGAAGACCGACGGGCGCAAGCGGCGCTGGCACCAACACAAAGTCGACCGGCGCAACGAACTGGTCGACGGGACGCTGGATGCCATCCGGCTCCGCGGCAGCAACGTCAGCATGGACGAGATCGCCGCCGAGATCGGCGTCTCCAAGACCGTGCTGTACCGCTACTTCGCCGACAAGAACGATCTGACCACCGCCGTCATGATGCGGTTCGCGCAGACCACCCTGATCCCCAACATGGCTGCCGCGCTGTCGTCGAACCTCGACGGGTACGACCTGACGCGAGAGATCATCCGCGTCTACGTCGCCACCGTGGCCGCAGAGCCGGAGATCTACCCGTTCGTGATGGCGAACAGCTCGGCGAGCAAGAGCAAGGCGGTCGCGGAGTCCGAGCAGATCATCGCGCGCATGCTCGGTGTGATGCTGCGCAGGCGAATGGCGTCGGTCGGGATGGACACCCGTGGCGCGCAGCCGTGGGCGTTCATGATCGTCGGCGGGGTGCAGTTGGCCACCCACTCGTGGATGTCGCATCCGCGGATGACGGCCGACGAGCTGATCGACTACCTGACGATGCTGTCGTGGAACGCGCTGCGGGGCATCGTCGAAGCCAACGGATCGCTGGAGAAGTTCAACTCGGCGCCGCATCCCTCCCCGATATTGCCCTCGCGCCTGCTTGACTGAGGTCGTGACCGACTCCGAATCGCCGGATCTGCCCGAGCTGTGGACCCACGAACCCCACGTCCACCTGGCGTTCAAACCCGGTGACTCCGTCGCCGCCATCGAGACCAATGCCACGCCCGGCTTCAAGGGCAGCAAGGGCGATGCGCCCGACCTGCTGCTTGAACGCTCCGCGCGGTTCGCCGAGCTGCAGGAGATGCTGTACGCCAACAGCCTCTCCGGCGACAACCGCAAGGTGCTGCTGGTGCTTCAGGGCATGGACACCGCGGGCAAGGGAGGAATCGTCAAACACGTTGTCGGAGCAGGCAATCCGCAAGGAATCCAGTACGCCAACTTCGGCAAGCCCACCGAGGAGGAACTCGCACACGACTTCCTCTGGCGCATCGAGCGCAAGGTGCCGACGCCGGGGCACGTCGGGGTGTTCGACCGCTCGCACTACGAGGACGTGTTGATCGTGCGGGTGCACGATCTCGTCGCCCCCGAGGTGTGGAGCACCCGATACGACACCATCAACGACTTCGAGAAGCGGCTCACCCTCGACGGCACCACGATCGTCAAGGTGGCGATGTTCGTGTCGCTCGACGAGCAGAAGGCGCGGCTGACCGAGCGCCTCGACCGTCCGGACAAATTCTGGAAGTACAACCCCGCCGACGTCGACGAGCGGCTGCTGTGGCCCCGGTACCAAGAGGCGTATCAGGCGATGCTGGAACGCACGTCGACCGACATCGCGCCGTGGCACGTCATCCCATGCGACCGCAAGTGGTATGCCCGCCTCGCCGTCACCGAGCTGCTGATCGAGGCGCTCGAAGGGCTCGACTTGTCTTGGCCCACCGCTGATTTCGACGTCGAGGCGGAGAAGAAGCGGCTGAAGGGCGCCTAGTTGCGCCGAGACTTCACTTGATGACGTGGATCAGCTGATTTCCGTCATCTTCTGCAGTCTCGGCGATAACCGCGGCTCAGCAATGCGCGTCGCGCCCGCTCCGCAACCACACCGGGAGCACGCATGTGGCGACCGCCGACGCGAACGATGAGCCAGCCACGATGGGCGAGGAACTCCAGCCGTTCGATGTCGGCGGCATAGTCTTCCGCGCCGGTGAAGTGCTGCGCGCCGTCGTACTCGACGCCCACCATCCATTCCGGCCATCCCATGTCGATCCGCCGCACGATCCGGCCGTGATCGCCGGCGACCGGTATCTGGGTGGTCGGCCGCGGCAATCCGGAGCGCACCAGCAGCAACCGCAACCGGGTCTCCGGCGGGGACTCCGCGCCGCCGTCGGCCAGTGCGAGTGCGGCCCGCAGGCGGCGGATCCCCCTGGCCTTCGGATACCGTCCGGCGATCGTCTCGACGTCGGCGACGACATGGCGGGTCGCGTTCAACAGCGCATCGATGCGCACGATGCTCTTGTCCGCCAACATGGTTCGGCCGACGTCGTACGCGGTTCGCGGCGCCGTCGTGCACGGGATGCCTCGAATCGTGCACAGCTCATCGGGTGCGATCACACCGCTGCGGACCACGATGCCGCGCGCCGAGGTGAATCGTGACCGCCCGAGTTCGGCTGGCTCGTCGGCTGATATCCACTTGGTACCGAGCAGCGCCGCCGCTGAATTGCCGACCAGGACCGCTTCCCGGCGTGACCACAGCCAGCCCGCTATTGCCCGATGGCGTGCGGTGAGCTCGAGCCCACGCGGCGCGTACACGTCGCGATGGAGCTTGACGTATTCCGACCGCAGCTGGTGTCGAGTGACGGCGCCAGAGGCGAGGGCTTCCGACGCCAGCACGACTTGCTCCACACCCCGTTAGGCGCAGCAGCCCGCCGATCGGTTCCCTTGCGATTCGCCGAGACTTCACTTGATGACGTGGATCAGCTGATGCCCGTCATCTTCTGCAGTCTCGGCGTCGGAGTCAGTACGTGTAGAAACCCCGACCCGACTTCTTGCCGAGCTGCCCCGCCTCGACCATCCGCTGCAGCAGCGGCGGCGGCCCGTACAGCGGCTCCTTGAACTCGGAGAACATCGAGTCCGCGATCAACTTCAGCGTGTCCAGCCCAACGAGGTCACTCAGCTTCAACGGTCCCATCGGGTGCGACAACCCGGCGACGACGGCGGTGTCGATGTCCTCGACGGTCGCGACGCCGGCCTCGGCCATCCGGATCGCCGACAGCAGGTACGGCACCAGCAGCGCGTTGACGACGAAGCCCGAACGGTCGGTGCAGCGCACCACCTTCTTGCCGAGCCGCTCGCCGGCGAACTGCTCGACACGCGCCAAGGCCGCGTCGGTGGTGACCAACGTCGGGACGAGTTCGACCAGCGGCAGCACCGGCACCGGGTTGAAGAAGTGCAGCCCCAACACGCGGCCCGGATTCTTCGTCGCCGCAGCGATTTTCATGATCGGGATGCTCGACGTGTTCGACGCCAGCACGGCGTCGGGATCGGTGATCGCCTCGTCGAGCTGGGCGAAGACCTTCGCCTTGACGGCGGCGTCCTCGACGATGGCCTCGATCACCAGGTCGCGATCGGCCAGATCGCCGATGTCGGTGGCGACGCTCAACCGCGCGAGCGCCTCGTCGCGTTCGGCTTCGGTCAGCTTGCCTCTGCTGACACCCCGCTCGAGGGACTTCGTGATGCGGTCGCGGCCCGCCGCGGCCAACTCCTCGGTGGGCTCGTAGATGCGGACGTCCGCACCCGCGCGCAGCGAGACCTCCGCGATGCCCGCGCCCATTTGTCCGGCGCCGACGACGCCCACCCGCTCGATAGTCATACCGTCACCCTTACATACGCCGAGTGCACGGTTGTTGACACGTCTTCTCGACGTTTGCGTTCAACAACCGTGCACTCGGCGGTAGTGGATTAGTGGCTTACGCCGATGGTTCCCTTCGCTGCGCTCAGTGGAACTGGCCCTCTTCGGTCGAGCCCGCGAGTGCGGTGGTCGACGAGGTGGGATCCACGGTGGTGGCGATCCGGTCGAAGTAGCCGGCGCCGACCTCGCGCTGGTGCTTCGTCGCGGTGTAACCGCGCTCCTCGGCGGCGAACTCGCGCTCCTGCAGCTCGACGTAGGCGCTCATCTGGTTGCGGGCGTAGCCGTGGGCCAGATCGAACATCGAGTAGTTGAGGGCGTGGAAGCCGGCGAGGGTGATGAACTGGAACTTGAAGCCCATCGCGCCCAGCTCGTTCTGGAACTTCGCGATGGTCGCGTCGTCCAGGTGCTGCTTCCAGTTGAACGACGGGGAGCAGTTGTAGGCCAGCATCTGGTCCGGGAACTCGCTCTTGACGCCCTCGGCGAACTTCTTGGCCAGCTCCAGGTCCGGGGTGCCGGTCTCCATCCAGATGAGGTCGGAGTACGGCGCGTAGGCCTTGGCGCGGGCGATGCAGGGCTCCAGGCCGTTCTTGACGTGGTAGAAGCCCTCCTTGGTGCGCTCACCGGTGATGAACGGCTGATCGCGCTCGTCGACGTCGGAGGTGATCAGCGTGGCTGCCTCGGCGTCGGTGCGGGCGATGACGACCGTCGGCACGTCGGCGACGTCGGACGCGAGACGGGCGGAGGTCAGCGTGCGGATGTGCTGCTGGGTCGGGATCAGCACCTTGCCACCGAGGTGGCCGCACTTCTTCTCCGAGGCCAGCTGGTCTTCCCAGTGCGAACCGGCGACACCGGCGACGATCATGGCCTTCTGCAGCTCGTAGACGTTCAGCGCGCCACCGAAGCCGGCTTCACCGTCGGCGACGATCGGGGCCAGCCAGTTCTCGACCGAGCGGTCGCCCTCGACCTTGGCGATCTGGTCGGCGCGCAGCAGCGCGTTGTTGATCCGGCGGATGACCTGCGGCACCGAGTTGGCCGGGTAGAGGCTCTGGTCCGGGTAGGTGTGGCCGGAGAGGTTGGCGTCGCCGGCGACCTGCCACCCCGAGAGGTAGATGGCCTTGAGGCCCGCGCGGACCTGCTGCACGGCCTGGTTGCCGGTCAGCGCGCCAAGCGAGTTGACGTAGTCCATGTCGTGGAGCTGCTCCCACAGCACCTCGGCACCGCGGCGGGCAAGGGTGCTCTCCTCGACGACGTGACCCTGCAGAGCGACGACGTCCTCGGCGGAGTACGTGCGCTCGATGCCGTTCCAGCGGGGGTTCGTGTTCCAGTCGTGCTGGATTTGTTCGGGTGACTTGGGCGTGCCAACGGTGGACATCGGGCTCCTTCGATTACGAGTGCCGGCGACGTTGCCTTCGTTCGTTGTTAACGCCACCGCGCATTAGCTTTTCTGCTGACACGACCATGACACAGTGCATAGTCGCAGGTCCACCCGTTTCGCATGCCAATTTTCGCCAAGCATTACGCGCATCTTGCGAAGATTGCGAAGGTTCGGCTGACTGAAACGGTTCAGAAGTTACCGCGGAGTAACGCAACGGCGCAGGTCAGTACGCTCGTACTGTTAAACCCGATCGATTCAGAGCGAGAAGAGACTGGCGACGGCCTTGACCTCGTCGCCGACGGCATATGTGAGCGTTGTAACAGTGCGATCCACGAGGTCCGTGCCGAACCTGTCGGTCGAGCCGGCCGGATACTCGTGCTGAATGATCTCGAGCTGGTCCCCCAACGCCACCGGCAGATCGTGCTCGATGGCCACCCGTAGCGGCTTGGCCACCAGTTCCGGCTTGTCGTGGAGGAAGTCCTCGATCACGCTCCAGTACACCGAGTTGTTCATGTGGTCGAAGATGTCGATGTCGCTGACGCGGACGGGATATGCCCGAACCGCGACCGCATCTTCGCTGGCGCCCGCCTTCAGGTAGGCCTTCCAGCGCAGCCGGTCGACGCTGGTGGTCTTCTGCAGCCCTGCGATGAAGTCGTCCGAGATGCGCGCCGGCCCCTGCGTCTCGCGGTTGATGTTGATCCAGAACGCCTCGGATTCCACGAGGCCCGCCCGCCTACCTTCTATGCGGACCCTCATGTCACACCACCGGTTGGACGTGCCCGAACACCACCGGCGCAACCGGAGCATGTCCTTGAACTCGATCGGCTCGATCATGTCGATCATGGTGCGACGGACGATCCACAGGGGATGCGTCTCCTCGAAGCCCATCTCGCGCAGCTGATCTGACCCGACGTCCTGGATGTGCCGCGTCGCGGCGTCGAACTTCAGCCTGCCAGTGCGGTCGACGTCGGCGACCCGCAGCGGCCATTCGACGTCGAAGACGTCGGGATGCGGATCGGGGACCGGCATCATCGACTTCGACAGACCGGTGCCCAATCCGACCGTGGTACTCACGGGTCCAAATGATGCCACGAGCGATGCCCGTGCCAATCCTGCGAAGGACGTCTTCGCAGGCTCATTATGCTGGTCGCGTGGCCAAGACCTATGTCGGATCACGGGTGCGCCAGCTCCGCAGTGAGCGCGGATTCAGCCAGGCCGCGTTGGCTCAGATGCTCGACATCTCCCCCAGCTATCTGAACCAGATCGAGCGCGACGTCCGCCCGCTGACCGTCGCTGTTCTGCTGCGCATCACCGAGGTGTTCGGCGTCGACGCGACGTTCTTCGCCTCACAGGACGACACCCGTCTGGTGGCCGAACTGCGCGAGGTGACGATGGACAGCGACGTGGGCATCGACGTCGCCCCGTCCGAGGTCGCCGACGTCGTCAACGCCCACCCCGCGCTGGCGCAGGCAATGGTCAACCTGCACCGGCGCTACCGGCTGACGATCACCCAGCTGGCGGGCGCCACCGAGGGCCGGTTCTCGGACGGCAGCGGCCCGAGCTCCGGGTGGGGATCCATCACGATGCCGCACGAGGAGGTGCGGGACTACTTCTACCAACGGCAGAACTACCTGCACGAGCTCGACACGGCCGCCGAGGACCTCACCGTCCGGATGCGGATGAACCGCGCCGACCTCGCGGCCGAACTGTCCGACCGGCTGGTCCGGGTGCACGGCGTTCACATCGTCAAGCGGATGGATCTCGGCGACACCGTGCTGCACCGCTTCGACCCCGCCACCAAGACACTCGAGATCGGCGGGCATCTGCCGTCCGGCCAGACGGTGTTCAAGCTCGCCGCCGAATTGGCCTACCTCGAGTTCGGCGACCTCATCGACACCCTTGCCGACGAGGGCAACTTCACCAGCGACGAGTCCCGCACCCTGGCGCGCCTCGGGTTGGCCAACTACTTCGCGGCCGCCACGATCCTGCCGTACCGCCAGTTCCACGACGTGGCCGAGAACTTCCGCTACGACGTCGAGCGGCTCTCGGCGTTCTACTCGGTCAGCTACGAGACCATCTCCCACCGGCTGTCCACGTTGCAGCGGCCGTCGATGCGGGGCGTTCCGCTGTCGTTCGTCCGTGTCGACCGCGCGGGGAACATGTCGAAGCGCCAGTCCGCCACGGGTTTTCACTTCTCCTCCAGCGGCGGCACCTGCCCGCTGTGGAACGTCTACGAGACGTTCGCCAACCCCGGCAAGATCCTGGTGCAGATCGCCCAGATGCCGGACGGCCGGCACTACATGTGGGTGGCCCGCACCGTCGAGCGCCGCGCGTCGCGGTACGGCCAGCCGGGCAAGACTTTCGCGATCGGCCTCGGCTGCGAGCTGCGGCACGCACAGCGGCTGGTGTACTCCGACGGGCTGGACCTGTCCAGCGAAGTGGGGACGCCGATTGGTGCGGGCTGCCGGGTGTGCGAGCGGGACAACTGTCCGCAACGGGCCTTCCCCGCGCTCGGCCGGGCGCTCGATCTCGACGAGCACCGCAGCACGGTGTCGCCGTATCCGGTCAGGCGCACCTGAGCCCACCTACACTCCAAGAGGTGAGCGCCTCCGAGACTGTCCCCGCCCGTATCCGGCCAGGAGGTTTCCGCGAACTCGGACCCCTGAACTGGATCATCGCCAAGCTGGGCGCGCGGGCGATCCGCGCCCCCCGATTCGCGCTGTTCAACGTGATCGGGCAGCACCAGCTGCTGTTCCTGGCCTGGCTGCCCTACTCGGGGATGCTGCTCGGCCTCGGCAAGCTGCCCCGCCAGGAAGCCGAGTTGGTCATCCTGCGGGTCGGACATCTCCGCGACTGCGAGTACGAGCTACAGCAGCACCGGCGCCTCGCGCGCAGCCGTGGCGTCGACCTCGAGACTCAAGCTCGGATCTTCGAGGGCCCGGACGCCGAGGGACTCACCGACCGGCAGCGGGTGCTGATCACCGCGACCGACGAGTTCGTCATCACGCGGTCCATGTCGGCCGAGACCTGGACGGCCCTCTCGACGTACCTGACCAAGAAGCAACTGATCGAATTCTGCATGCTGGCAAGCCAATACGACGGGTTGGCCGCCACGATGGCGACGCTGAAGATTCCGCTGGACTTCCCGAACTGACCGCCGCTACAGGTAGGTCACCGCGAGCACGCTGAGCGAAAACAGAAACGGCGAGACGGGCAGACACCACAGAAACGCCGCCTTCGCGAACGCCTTGCGGCGGTGGAACGTCCGGCCCAAGAGCACGCAGACGACGCCGAGAACCAGCGTCGCGGCCGCGATGACGAGTACCCACACGTCGACGGTCGTCGTCTTCGTCGCGAACGAAATCGCGGTCAGCCACAGCATGTGACCGATGATCAAGCCGCCGACACCCGCGACGACCGTCCCTCTCACGTGTCGTCGCTCAGAAGTTGATCATGTGGCCGGCAAGGCCGTGGAAGCACTCCTGCAGCGCCTCCGACAACGTTGGGTGGGTGTGGACGTTGCGGGTGAGCTCGTTGACCGTGAGGTCCCACTTCTGGGCGAGGGTGAGCTCGGGCAGAAGTTCGGACACGTCGTGTCCGATGAGGTGTCCGCCGAGCAGTTCGCCGTACTTCGCGTCGGCGATGATCTTGACGAAGCCGCCCGGTTCGCCGAGGCCGTGCGCCTTGCCGTTCGCGGTGAACGGGAACTTCGCGACCTTTATGTCGTACCCCTCGTCGCGGGCCTGCTGCTCGGTGAGCCCGAAGCTGGCGACCTGCGGCTGGCAGAACGTGGCCCGCGGCAGCATGCGGTAGTCACCCAACGCCAATGTCTCTGCGCCGGCGATGGTTTCGGCCGCGACGACGCCCTGCGCCTCGGCGACGTGGGCGAGCTGCAGCTTCATCGTGACGTCGCCGATGGCGTAGATGTGCGGGACCGAGGTGTGCATGTACTCGTCGATCTCGATGGCCTTGCGGTCGTTCAGCGCGACGCCGGCCTTGTCGAGGCCGATGGTCTCGACGTTGGGAACGAAGCCGATGGACTGCATCACCTTGTCGGCGACGAGTTCCTCGGTCTTGCCGTCCTTGCTGACGACGACCTTGACCGACGATCCTTCATCGGTGATCGACTCGACCTTGGTGCCGGTCTTGATCTTGACGCCCAGCTTCTTGAACTGCTTCTCGATCTCCTTGGAGATCTCGGCGTCCTCGTTGGGCAGGGCGCGGGGCAGGAACTCGACGATGGTGACGTCCACGCCGTAGTTGCTCATGACGTAGCCGAACTCCATGCCGATGGCGCCGGCACCGGCGATCACGATCGACTTGGGCAGTTCGCCCTCCATGATCTGCTCTTCGTAGGTGACCACGTTCTCCGACAGTTCGGTGCCTGGCACCAGCCGGGTGCGGCTGCCCGTCGCGATGATGGCGTTGTCGAAGGTCAGGGTCTCGGTGCCGCCGTCGTTGAGCTCGACCGACAGCGTGTTGGCGTCGGTGAACGCTCCCTTGCCGTGGACCTCGGTGATCTTGTTCTTCTTCATCAGGAAGTGCACACCGGCGACGCGGCCGTCGGCCACCTTGCGGCTGCGGTCGAACGCCGACCCGTAGTCGAACGACACGTCACCACTGATGCCGAACGTCTTGGCTTCCTTGGTGAAGATGTGCGCCAGCTCGGCGTTGCGCAGCAGCGACTTGGACGGGATGCAGCCGACGTTGAGGCACACCCCACCCCAGTACTTCGGCTCGACGATGGCAGTGTTGAGGCCGAGCTGGGCAGCGCGAATGGCGGCCACGTAACCGCCGGGACCGGCACCGAGTACGACGACGTCATAGTGAGTCACGACCCCAGCCTAATGGTCGCGGCTACGCCGTCTGCGGTCGATGCTTCAGCTGTGCGCGATCGCGGGGCGGGCCGCGGGAATCGGGCAGGCGTCGGACGCCTCCGCGACGACGTGGGTGCCACCGTCACGCGGCCGCTCGCCACGTTCGTACCGCGATCCGGTCACCGGCGGATCGCCGTCGAGCAACCGGTTCTCCTCCTCGGTGTATGCGCGCCCTCGGCTGAGGAACCTCATGCCCTCCGGCGTCTCGAGGCTGAAGCCGCCACCACGGCCGGGCACCACGTCGATGACCAGCTGGGTGTGCTTCCACGCCTCGAACTGGCTGCCCGATATCCACACCGGCACGCCGAACGTCCCTTTGCTCCTCGCGTCCGCGTCGCCCACGTCGAGCGTGCCGAGCAGCACGTCACGGTCGCCGACCAGGAACTCGCCGTCGGGGTAACACATCGGCGACGACCCGTCGCAGCACCCACCGGACTGGTGGAACATCAACGCTCCGTGACGACCTTGCAGCGTGCGCAGCAATTCGGCCGCAGCCTCGGTGATCAGTGCGCGGTTGGGTACGTCCACCATCGTCTTCCCCTCTCACGGTCCGTCGACCAGGTGTTACACAGCTCACAGTACGCCGACGGTCACAATGGACCACGTGGACGACGACCCCCAGCTCTGGCTCGAGGACATCACCGGTGACGACGCGCTCGAGTGGGTGCGACGCCACAACGAGCCAACGCTCGACGAGCTCGGCGGTGAGCGGTTCGAGCAGATGCGCGGCGAGGCCCTCGAGATCCTCGACACCGATGCCCGCATCCCCTACGTGCGGCGGCGCGGCGACTTCCTCTACAACTACTGGCGCGACGGCGCCCACCCCCGTGGGCTGTGGCGGCGCACCACGTTGGAGCAGTACCGGACCGACGATCCCGACTGGGACGTCATCGTCGACCTCGACGCGTTGGCCGCCGAAGACGGCGAGAAGTGGGTCTGGGCGGGCGCCGATGTCATCGAACCCGACTACACCCTGGCGCTGGTCGAACTGTCCCGAGGCGGGTCCGACGCCACGGTGGTGCGCGAATTCGACTTGACCACACGGGAATTCGTCGTGGACGGCTTCACGGTGGACGAGGCGAAGACCAGCATCTCCTGGGAGGACCACGACACCGTCCTGGTGGGAACGGACTTCGGCCCGGGTTCCCTGACGGAGTCCGGCTACCCGCGCGTCATGAAGCGTTGGCGACGGGGCCAGCCGCTCACCGAGGCGCAGACGGTGTTCGAGGGCGTCCCGTCCGACGTCAGCGTCGGCGTGGGATTCGACCCGACACCGGGGTTCGAGCGGCTGATCGCCTCGCGGTCGGTCGACTTCTTCAACCACGAGTACTTCGAGATTCGCGACGGCGAGCTGGTGCGGATCGACGTCCCCACCGACGCCAGGATCTCGATTCATCGGGAGTGGCTGCTGATCCGGCCGCGCTCCCCGTGGACGGTCGGTACGGCGACCTACCCGGCGGGCACGCTGCTGGCCGCGAAGTACGACGACTACCTCTCCGGCACAGTCGCGTTGGACGTGGTCTTCGAGCCGGACGCGCACACCAGCCTCGACACCTTCACCTGGACAAGGGACCGGCTGATTCTGGGCACCCTCGTCGACGTCGCCACCCGCGTCGAGGTCGTCACCCCCGGTTCGTGGCACCGCGAGCCGATCGCGGGCCTGCCTGCCAACGCGACGACGGTGATCGTCGACGCCGACGAGCTCGGTGACGAAATCTTCTTGGATTCAAGCGGTTTCGACAGTCCGTCACGGCTCCTGTGGGGCCACGTCGGCGGCGAACTCACCGAGATCAAGAGCGCACCGGCGTTCTTCGACGCCTCGGACGTCGAGGTGCAGCAGCACTTCGTCGCGTCCGCCGACGGCACGATGATCCCGTACTTCGTCGTAGGCCACCGCGATTCGACGGGACCCGGAAAGACGTTGCTCGGTGGGTACGGCGGCTTCGAGTCCTCCAACACGCCCGGCTATGCGGGCGTGCTCGGCAAGCTGTGGCTGTCGAGGGGCGGCACCTACGTGCTGGCCAACATTCGCGGCGGCGGAGAGTACGGGCCGACGTGGCACACCCAGGCGATGCGCGAGGGCAGGCACCTGGTGCACGAGGACTTCGCCGCCGTCGCAGCCGATCTGGTGAAGCGCGGCATCACGACCGTCGACCAGCTGGGCGCCCAGGGCGGCAGCAACGGCGGCCTGCTCATGGGCATCATGCTGACGAAGTACCCAGAGTTGTTCGGCGCCTTGGTGTGCAGCGTGCCGCTTCTCGACATGAAGCGTTACCACCTGCTGCTGGCCGGGGCGTCGTGGGTGGCCGAGTACGGCGATCCCGACGATCCCGACGACTGGGCCTTCATCCGCGAATACTCGCCCTATCAGAACATCTCGGCCGACCGGGACTACCCCGCCCTGTTGATGACGACCTCCACCCGCGACGACCGCGTCCATCCCGGCCATGCCAGGAAGATGACGGCCGCGCTCGAGGCGGCGGGGCACCGGGTGCGCTACTACGAGAACGTCGAGGGCGGGCATGCCGGCGCAGCGGACAACGCGCAGACGGCGTTTCGGTCGGCGCTGATCTACGAGTTCCTGCACCGCATGCTTGGCGAGGAGCCGCCCGCGGCGTAACGGTCGACGTCGGTCCCGACACTCCCCTTCATCGAAAGAAGTGCAATTCGTCGAAGGGACAAGTCATGACCACCATCAGCGAGCAGCGTGCGTCCGCCGTGGCGAGGATCGACCAGGTCGGCGGGCTGTTGGCCCGATACGGCCTCGTCGTCGTGATCGGCTGGATCGGGCTGATGAAGTTCACCACCTACGAGGCCAAGGGCATCGAGCCACTGGTCGCCACCAGCCCCCTGATGAGCTGGGTCTACGACGTGTTCTCGGTGACCGCGTTCTCGGCGCTGCTCGGGGCGGTGGAGGTGGCGGCCGCGGTGCTGCTGGCCCTCGGACCGTGGTGGCCGAGGATTTCGGCCGTCGGCAGCGTGATCGCCGTCGGGCTGTTCGTCGCCACGCTGAGCTTCCTGTTCACCGCACCGGGTGTGTTCGAGTCGTCTGAAGGTGGCTTCCCGATGCTGGGCTCGACGGGTCAGTTCCTCATCAAGGACGCAGCCCTGCTGGGGATCTCGGTGTGGACGCTCAGTGACGCGCTACGGCGGCGGTGAGCCCGGATGAACGGCTACGCTCCGTCAGATGACCTGCGCGCCACCCGACGAAGCCACCCTCATCACGGCGTTGCGGGCCCGTGACGAGGTGGCCTTCGCCGAGTTGGTGGACCGCCACACTGCGTCGATGTTGAGTGTCGCGCGGGGGTACGTGCCCAACGCCGCCATCGCCGAGGAAGTGGTTCAGGAGACCTGGATCGCGCTGCTCAAGGGGATCGACGCCTTCGAAGGACGATCGTCGCTGCGGACGTGGCTCTTTGCCGTGATGATCAACATCGCCAAGCGTCGCGGCGTCCGCGAACGCCGCGACGCCGACGTCGCGATCGCGGCGTTCACCGGCGGGACCGTCGACCCCGCCCGGTTCCGTGCCGACGGGGAACAGTGGTCCGGGCATTGGCGCGAGACCGAGGAGCCGTCGCCGTTCCCGGAGACACCCGAGGGCTCCGCTCTCGGCGCGGAGTTGGTGGCCGTGACGCGACGCGCACTCGAGGTTCTGCCCGAACGCCAACGCGTCGTGGTGACCATGCGCGACATGCTCGGTTTCGATTCGGCCGAGGTGTGCCAACTGCTGGACATCAGCGTCGCGAACCAACGGGTGCTGCTGCACCGGGGCAGGGCCGTCGTCCGGGCCCAGCTCGAGGACTACCTGGGGGATGCACGATGAGCACCGAACCGATGGACTGCCGTGACCTCGTCGAACTGGTCACGGCCTATCTCGACGGCTCGCTGGACCCCGACACCCGGGCTCGGTTCGACCTGCACCTGCTGGACTGCGACGGCTGCGACAACTACCTGCAGCAGTTCCGGGTCACCGTGGACACCCTCGGCAAGACCGGCGACGACGTCGACCCGGCGTTCCGCAGCCGGCTGATGGACGCCTTCCGGGACTGGCGCTAGCGGTTCGCGGCCCCGAATAGGCTGGGCGGCGTGAGCACCCTGTCGCTGAGTCTGTTCTTCGCCGGTCTGGCGATCCTCCTCGTCGGGATGTTCCTTCCGGGGTGGGACACCGCGGCGCTGCCGAAGCGTGCGGTGAAGCGTCGCGTCTACTGGGGCGCGACGATCGTCGCGATTCCGGTGTTGTTCGCCGCGGGTTGGCCGGACGTGCAGAGCTCGATCGCGTTCACCGCGATGGCCGTCGTCCTGATGGGCGGCTGGGCCTACTTCCGCACCCCGAACATCAAGATCGGCGGTCGGATCCTGACCGCCGACCCGTCGCACCGCGGTGCGGATCCCCTGCCGTGAGCGTCGTGTCACGGACTACCTTCCGAGCCCTGCACCCCGCCCACCCTTGACGCGGCCGAAAAGTCTCCGACGACGGGGCCAGCGGCAGTAGCGTTCGAGAATGGCAGGTGCCAGGCCTCCTCTGCGACGACGTTCGGCTCAGCTGCTGGGCCGCGCCGCCGAGCGGGTCGACGCCACGATCGGGTGGTCGCGACTGCCCACCGCGCTCGGCATCCCGGTATTGGTGGGTCTGCGTTACCGACTGCGCGCAGAGAATCTGTACGACACCGGGCGTGACCCGGGCAAGGCGCCGCCACCGGTCCACGACGGCCGCTACCGCACCGCCCGCACCGTCGACGGCACCTACAACGACTTGGTCGACCCGCTGATGGGCGCCCAGGGCTGCCGATTCGGGCGCAACGTGCCCCTCGCCGAGGTGCACCGGGAGGACGACGACGCGCTGCTGAGTCCCAGCCCCAGTGTGGTCAGCCGCAGCCTGTTGCGCCGCAAGGAGTTTCAGCCGGCCACGACGCTCAACCTGCTGGCGGCGGCCTGGATCCAGTTCGAAGTCCATGACTGGCTGAGCCACCCGACCGCGGACGACGACCCCTGGCGGATCGCGACGCAGGACGACAACGGCAACGAGCACGAGATGGAGATCAAGCGGACCAAGACCGATCCCGACGCCGATCCCCACGGCCCGCCGACCTTCGTCACCGACGACACCCACTGGTGGGACGGATCCCAAATCTACGGCGGCTCTTCCGACTTCGCTGACGCGCTGCGCTCGTTGGAGAACGGCAAACTGCAGGTCGACGAGTTAGGCCTCCCGCCCGCCGCGCTGGAGGCGACCCTCGACCCCTCCGGCGTGGTCGGCAACTTCTGGGTCGGGCTGGCACTGCTGCACTCGTTGTTCATGCGCGAACACAACGCGATCTGCGACGTCCTCGCCGGGCACTATCCCCATCTGACCGATCAGGAGTTGTACGACAGGGCCCGCCTGGTCAACGCGGCGCTGATGGCCAAGATCCACACGGTCGACTGGACGCCTGCGATCATCTCCCATCCCACGACGACATTTGCGATGCGCGCCAACTGGTTTGGCATCTTTGGGGAACGGCTCAACCCGTTCGTCCGCCGGTTCACCGACAACGAGGTCTTTAC
Organism: Mycobacterium sp. Root135; assembly: GCF_001426545.1. Classification (GTDB taxonomy): domain Bacteria; phylum Actinomycetota; class Actinomycetes; order Mycobacteriales; family Mycobacteriaceae; genus Mycobacterium. The sequence continues at coordinate 459,476 of NZ_LMEZ01000004.1, forward strand.
CGGCATCCCCGGCTCGCCCACCGACCACCACGACGTCCCCTACTCCCTGACCGAGGAGTTCGTGGCGGTGTACCGCATGCATCCCCTGCTACCCGACGACTACGAATTCCGTTCTGCGACCGATGATCGCGTGCTCGCCAAGCACCAACTCGTCGACCTCGAGTTCACGAAGGTCCGCGAACGGCTGGCCGAGACGCCGATGGCCGACCTGCTCTACTCGTTCGGGCGGTCGCACCCCGGCGCCATCACGTTGCACAACTACCCCGTGCAACTCACCAATATGGCCCGTGGCGACCAGAAGATCGACCTCGCCGCGGTGGACGTACTCCGGGTCCGCGAGCGAGGAGTGCCGCGCTACAACGAGTTTCGTCGCCTGTTCCGGCTCAAGCCGGCCGCCACCTTCGCCGATCTTACCGACGACCCGGTGTGGGCCCGCGAGCTCGAGGAGGTCTACGGCGACGTCGAACGAGTCGACCTCATCGTCGGCATGTACGCCGAGCCGAAGCCACCGGGATTCGGGTTCAGCGACACCGCCTTTCGCGTCTTCATCCTGATGGCGTCACGTCGACTGGAAAGCGACCGCTTCTTCACCAGGGACTTCCGGCCCGAGGTCTACACGCCGGCCGGAATGGACTGGATCGCCCACAACTCGATGCGCACCGTGCTGCTGCGCCACTTCCCCGAACTGGAGCCCGCGCTGGCGGGAGTGAAGAATCCCTTTGCGCCGTGGACCCCGGCGGTCCGCAAGGACGGAGCAGCCATGAGCAAGCCCACCTACGTGCGCTACCGCGAGGATGTGGAACGACCCGGCGTCGACGAGGCGGGGTTGGTCGACGCGATCGCAGCCTCGTTGCATGGCAACAACGTGTGGGCATTCAAGAAGTACCGCCACGGCATCCGCGACGCCCACGCCAAGGGGCACGGGCTGCTGCGCGGCGAACTGACGGTCTACTCCGACCTTCCCGACGAGCTCAGGCAGGGGTTGTTCGCCGAGCCGGCCAGCTACCCCGTCGTGGCCCGGTTGTCGAGCACTGCGGGAGCGATGCGCAGCGATCAGACCAAGGGCATCAGGGGTCTTGGAATCAAGGTCGTCGGCGTCCCCGGCGCCAAGATCCTGCCCGACGACGACACCGCCGTTCAGGACTTCATCCTCGTCACACACCGCGAGTTTCCGTTCGCCGACGCCGCGGCCTACCTGAAGCGCGGCATGCCGTTGGCGAAGTTGCTGGCGCGCACCCCCGACGGCGTGCTGCAGTTCGCGAGCCGCATCTTCGCGTTCCTCGGCAACCGGATACTGCCGCGCGTCGGGCTGGAGTTGCCCATGGCGCTGCAGCTGTTCGCCAGGCCGAACACACCGGTGCTCGGGGAGTCGTACTTCTCGTCATCGGCGTTGCAATACGGCGACTACATCGCCAGATTCGCCGTGGTCCCGCTGTCGGAGGCGGTGAAATTACTTCAGCACGAAGTGGTTCCGCCCATGGCAGGCGACGACGCCCACCGCGACATGGTGGTGGACTACTTCCGCACCGACGGGGCCGAGTATGAGTTTCAGGTTCAGCTGTGCACCGACCTCGACGCCATGCCCGTCGAGGACGCGTCCGTCGACTGGCCAGAGGAACTCTCGCCTCACCGCGGCGTCGCGAAGCTCACCTTCCCCGCCCAGAACCCGGATACCAAGGAGCGGCGGGAGTACGGCGACGACGTGCTTTCGTTCAACTCGTGGCGAGGGTTGGCCGCGCACCGTCCGCTGGGCTCGATCAACCGTCTCAAGAAGCTGGTCTACGACGCCTCCAGCGATTTCCGGCATGCGCGCAACGGCGTCGAGCGTCGCGAGCCGGCCAGCGTCTCCGAACTGCCCGACTGAATTTCGCCCAGCAAATGATCGGTGGCGCAGGCAATCTCAGTGCCGCGGCGGCATAGGGCGCGACCTGCTGAATAGGCGACGCGCCGCAGACCTGGCACTTAGACTCGCTGTGCATGGGGCGCCAATGGCAGATGCTGGATCGCCCCGCCGAGTTCGACGCGATCAGCCGTGCGCTCACCGACCCGGGCAGTGGCGGTGTGGTGCTCGTCGGCCCAGCCGGCGTCGGCAAGACCACCCTGGCCCGCAGCGTGGTCGCCACGTTGCCCTCAGAGGTGCACTGGATCGCCTGCACCGAATCGGCCCGCAGCATCCCGCTCGGCGTGTTCGCCCATCAGGTTCCCCCCTCGGGCTCGCGTGACCCACTGGCATTGATCGCGTCGGCCCGGGAATCGCTTCTCGGACAACCGAACACGACCATCGGGGTCGACGACGCCTACCTTCTCGACGACCTGTCGGCCACCCTGGTGCACCAGCTCGCCGTCGAGGGGGCCGCCCGGTTCGTCGCGACGGTTCGCAGCGGTGAGCCCGTCCCCGACGCGGTCACGTCGCTGTGGAAGGACGGTTACCTCAAGCGCTTCGAACTCGCCCCGCTGTCCAAGCAACAAAGCGTCGCCCTGGTCGAGACGGTGCTCGGTGGTCGTCTCGAAGGGCTCAGCGCCGACGTCATGTGGAACTCCTCGGGTGGCAATCCGCTGTTCCTGCGCCACCTGGTGGAGGGGGCGGTCGAGGCAGGCACGTTGACCGAGGTGTCCGGCGTCTGGCAGCTCCGAGGCTCGACCGTCATTTCCTCTGGCCTGGCATCTCTGCTCGCCAACCGCCTCGACCGAGCCACCGCCGAGGTGATGACGACCCTGAAACTGCTGTCGCTGTGCGAGCCATGCGACATCGACACCCTGTGCACACTGGCAGGCGAAGCGGCGGTCGACGCCGCCGAGGAGCAGGGACTGATCCGGATCACGCGCGACGGTGTTCAGCTCAACGCCCGTTTCAGCCACCCGCTGTACGGCGAGGTCGTCCGGCAGCGCACCGGAACGGCGTCGGCCCGGCGGCTGCGCGGCACCATCGTCACCGCGTTGCGGGATCGCCCGGCCGACACCACCGCCGCCCGAATCAAGCTGGCCCAGCTCTTCGTCGGCAGCGATCAGGTGCCGGACACGAACCTGTTGATCACCGCCGCCAAGGACGCCATTTCGCTGTCCAACATTCCGCTCGGTGAGCAGCTCGCCCGCACCGCACTGGAGCACGACGGCGGGCTCAGAGCCGCGGAGGTGCTGTCGCGGGCACTGATGTGGCAGGGCCGCCCCGCCGAGGCCGATGCCATTCTGGCCGGGTTCGATCCCGACGGCCTCGACGAACTCGAGCTGGTTCAGTGGGGCATTCCGCGGGTGTCGATCCTGTTCTGGTCCATGGGTGCTGTCGCAGAAGCACATTCGGTGATGCGTATCCTCGCCGACCGGATCGAGCACCCCGCGCTGCGCCTCGTCGTCCAGGCGACGTCGGCCGCACTTGCCGTCCACGAGAACAGAATCAACGAGGGGCTGGCCATCGCCGAGGCGGTGCTGTCCGATCCCGACGCACCCAAGCAGGCGTTCGAGTTCGCCGCGTTTAGTGCGGGATTGGCCATGCCCGTCGCTGGCCGCGGTGACGAGTTCGAACCGATCGCGGCGACGAGTCGGGCGCAGCTGAAGTCCACCGACGGCATGATCAAGGTGATGGTGCGCTACGGCGACGTGCTGGCACTGACCACCGTCGGCCAGCTCGACCTGGCCGACGAGCGGGCGGCGGACTACGCGACCTTCTCGTCGTCGGGCCAGCGGCTGGGGTGGGCGATCGCCAGGATCACCGCTGGCGTCGTCGCCACCTACCGCGGGCGATTTCCCGACGCCATCAGCGCAATCGAGCAGGCACTCGCGGCGCTGGCGGCGGAAGCCTCGCTGCCGTGGCGGCTGCCCGCTCGGCTGTTGCTCGTCAAGTGCCATTCGGCGCTCGGCGACGTCGAGCGGGCCACCCGCGTCCTCGCCGAGGCGGCAGAGCACGGCGGCCCGAGCGTCGCGATCCACGAGCCGCAGGCGTTGATCGCCAGGTCGTGGCTGGCCGCCGCCGAGGGATCCGAACGATCGTCACTGGACTTGGCAAGGGCCGCAGCCGAATTGGCGCACGGGGTGGGTCAGTACGCCGTCGAGGGTGAGGCGCTGCACCACCTCGCCCGGCTCGGTGACCGCGGAGTCGCCGGACGGTTGCGCTCGCTTCAGAGCCGCATCGCCGGGCCGCTGGCCGACCTGTACACCCGGCACGCCTCAGCCGTTGCCACCTCCGACGGAGCGGCGTTGGACTCGGTCAGCGCGGCCTTCGAGGACGCCGGATTCCTGTTGTCCGCTGCAGATTCGGCCGCCCAGGCGGCGGCCGTGCACCATCGCGCCGGTGACCGTCGCCGCAACTCGGAGTCCGCCGCGCGGGCGCTTCGTCTCGCGGCGCAGTGCGGCGGTGCCGTCACCCCCGCCGTCCGCGCCGCGGCCGCCCCGCTGCCGGTGACGTCGCGGGAACGCGAGATCGCCGCGATGGTCGCGGCGGGGTTGACCAACCGCGAGATCGCCGACCGGTTGGTGGTGTCGGTGCGCACGGTGGAGGGTCACATCTACCGCGCCTGCATCAAACTCGACGTCACCGATCGCGAGGAGTTGGGCAGGATCGTCCGGCCCGACGGTTAGGTGCGCCGCAATCCGCCGAGCATCGACACCAGCACGCCGAACAACACGAGCGCGGCGCCGGCGGCGATGGTCAGGTTCAGCCACAGGTGCAGGCTGCCGATCGCGTGGTCCACCATCGCGCCGGCCACGTTCCTGACGTCGGCCGAGGTGGCGGCGAGCCCCTCGTCGACGTACCGCCGGCCCACCTCGATGCCGGCCCAACCGGCGGCCCCCACGACGAGCCCCGAAACACCAAGGGCGCCAAGGGCCTTACCTCGCCGCTTGGCCACGGCCAACGTCAACAGCGCGAACACGCCGGCCAGGACGGCGGTGCCGACGCTCACCCACGGCCCCCACTTCGCCACCTCGCGGAACTTGCCGGGGCGCAACGATTGGGAGACGTTCTCGGTCAGTGGTATCTGCAGCGTCTCGGGCGCCTTGATACCGAAGTCGGCGAGGGTCTGCTGAAATGAGCTGTCCGCCAACATCGGTGACAGGTCGATCTCCCATCGCCCCGATGCGTCGGACACGCCGACGGAGTCGGTGAACAGCCAGCGATGTGCGACCTGGTTGGCCAGTGCGAACTGGCCGGGGAACGCGTCACTGCTGGTGTAGGCCCTGGCCGCTCCGTTCAGCAGCGTCTCGTTGACGTCGGCGCTCGAGTAACCGGCGTTGGCGGACAACGTCATCAGCTGTGAGGTCAGCGCGGCGGCCATCGCCTGCTGCACCGCTGGATCCTTGGCGGCAGACGTGGCGAGCGCCGAGTAGCCGTCCCGGTCGACGACGTTGTGCTGGGCCCAGGTCGCAGGAACCGCGACGGCCAGGGTCACGGTGGCGAGAACCCACAGCAGGAAGGCCGCGAGCAACCGCATGCGTGCGTCCTTCCGTCCGGCGCGCGGACCGGTCAGTCGGCTAGCGCGCGTCCCACGATGAGCGGGTCGGCGCGGCCGACCACCTCGTGATCCTTGTTGTCGTAGTCGAACTTACCCAGGACGTAGCGCATCGCGTTGATGCGGGCGCGTTTCTTGTCGTTGCTCTTCACCACGGTCCACGGCGCCATCTCGGTGTCCGTCCAGGCGAACATGTCCTCCTTGGCCGCGGTGTAGTCCTCCCACTTGTCCAACGAGGCGAGGTCGGTGGGCGAGAGCTTCCATTGCCGGACCGGGTCGACCTGGCGGATGGTGAACCGCGTGCGCTGCTCGGCCTGGGTGACGGAGAACCACAGCTTGGTGAGGCTGACGCCGTCGTTGACGAGCATCTGCTCGAACAGCGGCGCCTGCCTGATGAACTCGGCGTGCTGCTTGCCGGTGCAGTAGCCCATCACGCGCTCGACGCCGGCGCGGTTGTACCAGGACCGGTCGAACAGGACGATCTCGCCCGCGGCCGGGAGGTGCTTGACGTACCGCTGGAAGTACCACTGCGTGGTCTCGCGTTCGGTGGGCTTCTCCAACGCCACGACGCGGGCACCACGCGGGTTGAGGTGTTCCATGAACCGCTTGATGGTGCCGCCCTTGCCCGCGGCGTCGCGCCCCTCGAACACGATGACGTGCCGGAGCCCGTTGGTCTGGCTCCACTTCTGCAGCTTCAGCAGTTCTATCTGCAGCAGCCTCTTCTGCTCCTCGTAGTCCTCACGCCGCATGCGCTCGTCGTACGGGTAGTTCTCACGCCAGGTGTCGACGACTTCGCCGGTGGGCTGAATGATCAGCTGCGGATCGTCGTCGTCGTCATCGCGCACGGTGTAGCCGTTGAGGGCATGGGCGTCCAGGGTCACCGGCGCAACGTAGCGACCCAGACCTAATCGGGGGTGACGGCAACGTGAACGGAAGGTGCCGCCGCCCCGCTACTTGGCCGTGCGCTTCGGGCGGATCAGCGCGAACTTCGTCATCATCGCGTTCATCCGCTTCGTCGACTTGAGCGAGTTGTTGTAGTAGTTGCCGCCCGCGCCCGCACTGGTGCGCGGCGCGACGATGGCCTCCTGGCGACAGAACTTGCGCAAGCCCTCCGCGCCGCCGAAGCGCACGCCGATGCCCGAGGTCTTCCAACCGCCCATGGGGGCAGTCGTGCACATCAGGTTGGAGATCACGTCGTTGATGTTGACGGCACCGCAATCCAGTTCCAGCGCAACGTCCTTGGCCCTTTCGACGTCGCGGGAGAACACCGCCGCGCTCAGTCCGTACGGGCTGTCGTTGGCCAGCCGCACCGCTTCGGCGACGGTGGCCACCTTCATGATGGGCAGCGTCGGACCAAACGTCTCGTCGGTCATGCAGGCCATCGAGTGGTCGACGTCGACCAGCACCGTGGGGGGGTAGAAGCTGCCGACCCCGGTCGGTCGCTTGCCACCCGTCAGTGCCCGTGCCCCCTTCGCCAGGGCGTCGTCGACGTGCCGCGCGGTGACGTCCACCTGGCTGTCGTCGATGAGCGCGCCGAAGTCGAAGCCCTCCCCCGCGCCCATCTTCAAGTTGTTCACGTCACGGACGACGGCCTCGACGAACTTCTCGTAGACCTGCTCGAGCACGTAGACCCGCTCGACCGACACACACGTCTGACCGGCGTTGAACATCGAGCCCCAGACGGCGGCGTGCGCGGCGAGGTCGACGTCGGCGTCCTCGAGCACGATCATCGGATCCTTGCCGCCGAGTTCCAGGCTGACCGGGGTGAGCCGGCGGGCGGCGCGCTCCATCACCTTGGCGCCGGTGGCACTGGAGCCGGTGAACTGGATGTAGTCGGAGTTGTCGACGACGGCCTCGACCGCCTCGCGCGCTCCCTGGACGACCGCCATCACCTCGGGGGCGCCGGAGTCCAGCCAGCCGCGCAGCAGCAGTTCAGCGGTCAGCGGGGTGCGCTCGGACGGCTTGAGCAGCACCGCGCACCCTGCGGCGAGTGCGGCGATGCCGTCCATCAGCATGTTGGCGACCGGGTAGTTCCACGGCGCGACGATCCCCACGATCGGACGCGGCCGGTAGTGCACGGCGATCTTCTTGACCGAGAGGAACGGCAGCGACGCAGGCCGGGTCTCGGGCGCCAGCGCCTTCTCCATGATCTTGATGTAGTACGACGCGATCATGATCAGCAGCGGCACTTCCTGCGCCGCGTCGGTTGCCGACTTGCCGGTTTCGGCGATCAGCAGCGACTCGATCTCCTCGCGGTGGTCGCCGAGCCATACGGCGTAACGGGCGATCACCTTTGCGCGGCCGGCGGCGCCGCGGGCTTCCCATTCGCGTTGCGACTGGCGCAGTCCGGCGGCGACGCGGGCGACGTCGGCGGGGTCCGACCAGCGGACCGTGCCGGCGACCGCACCGGTGGCGGGGTTGAGGATCTTCGCAACGGCGTCGACTTCGGGCGTAGCTGTCATGACCTCATGCTAACCGTTGCTGTGATCTAGATCGCAGCGGGGTTGACACCCGTCAAGTTTGGCCGCCGTGGCGGCCAGCACCACCAGGGAACTGCCGAGAAGCACGGCGCCGATCGCGTCGGTGAAGTAGTGGTACGTGAGCGCCTGACCTGCGGCGCCAAGCGTGACGAACACCGCAGCCGCCAGCAGCAACCACCGTCGCACCCCCCACACCAAGACGACCACACCGAGCACCGTCATCATCACCGTGACGTGCCCGCTCGGGTAGGCAAGCGCGCCCTCACGCTCGCGGCCGAACAGACGCTTGAGCACTCGCACCGCGACGACACCCGCTAGGGGCGTCAGCGCCGCCACCGCGGCCAGCCGCCAGCGCCGCCGGTAGAGCGCCACCGCCACGGCGGCGATCAACAGGAGTTGAAGCAGTAGTGGTTCGGTGAAGAACAGCAGCTTGCCCAGAACGGGGTGCGCGTTCCACCCGTTGCGGATGAACCAGTCGTCGACGCGCGTCGAACGGTCGCCGACCACCAGCCCAAGCGCCACCATCAGCGGAAGACCGACGGCCGGCCACCACTTCAGCGCGGGCGTCATCCGTCGCCGACGAGACCCCGGACATAGGCGGCTTGACCCAGGTGCTGCGCGCAGTCGTCGATGATGCTGACGATGCGCGCGCTTGCCGTCACCGCAGGCGTCCACCGCTTGTCGACGACGGCCTCCAGATCCTTCGCGGTGGCCGAGGCAACGTACGACAGGGCCATCGAGTGCACGGCTCGGTAGTACCCGCCGAGCAAGTCCGCCGACGCGCGCACCTTGGCGACCTGGTCGGCGTCGTGGCCGTAGCCGCTCGCGTCCTTCGGCAGGTCCAGGTCGAACCTGCCCACCCAGTCGTCGCGGAACCACACCTGGTCGGCGCCTGCAATCTCGCTGAGCTGGGCGTCGACCACCCGGGCGCTGTGCCACAGCAGCCAGGCGACGGTGTTGGCGTTCGGTGTGGGCCGGTAGTAGGCGACCTCGTCGGTCAATCCGTCGACCAGATCGTCGACGTGTTCGGCCAGCCGGGTGAACGAATCGCGCAGCAGCTCACGGGCAACGGAGATGTCGGCATCAGACATGGTTGCGACGCTACCCGGTACCGGTGACGTCAGCCGTCCGCCGGCGGCGCCCCGTGGAACACCGCCTCGACGTTGTTGCCGTCGGGGTCCCTGACGAAGGCGCCGAAGTACCCGGGGTGGTACTCGGGCCAGACGCGCGGCGCATGCAGGGACTCCGCGCCAAGCGCCGTCGCGGCGTCGTAGAAGGCCGCGACCTCGTCGACGCCGGCGGCTTGAAACGCGAAGTGAATGGCGGCACCCACCTGCCGGTCGGCGCCGTCCTCGATCCAAAAGTCCGGCTTGCCGCCACGGCCGTAACCGATGGCAGGCCCGAACTCCATCTGCCGGGTGTAGCCCAGCGTCCCGAGTACCGCGTCGTAGAACGACGTGGACTTCTCGTAGTCGGCGCACACGATTCCGAAGTGGTCGATCATGGATTTCATCGTGGCACGAACCACCGACACCGCCGTAGATTCGGCCAATGAGCTTCGACTTGATCATCCGCAACGGCACGGTCGTCGACGGTCTGGGCGGTGAGCCGTTCGTCGCCGACGTCGCGGTGTCCGACGGTGTGATCGCCGCAATCGGCGCGGTCGACGGCGACGCGACGCGGGAGATCGACGCGACCGGCCTGCTCGTCACGCCCGGGTTCGTCGATCTTCACACTCACTACGACGGCCAGGCGATCTGGTCGGACCGCATGACGCCGTCCTCGGCGCACGGCGTCACCACCGCCGTGATGGGCAACTGCGGCGTCGGCTTCGCGCCGTGCCGCGCGGAGGACCACGACACCCTCGTCGACCTGATGGCAGGTGTGGAGGACATTCCTGGCGTCGTCATGACCGATGGCCTGCCGTGGACGTGGGAGACCTTCCCCGAGTTCCTCGACGCACTGGACGGCCATCCCAGGGACATCGACGTCGCCGCGCTTCTTCCCCATTCACCGCTGCGGGTCTACGTGATGGGGCAGCGCGGGGTCGACTGCGAGCCCGCCACCGCCGACGACCTCGCCCAGTTGCGCACGCTCGCCGCCGAGGCCGTCGAGGTCGGAGCCCTCGGGTTCGCCTCGTCGCGGTTGACGCTGCACAAGAGCGAAAGTGGCCAGCCAATACCGAGTTTCAACGCCGGACGCGACGAGATCGAGGCGATCGCCCGCGGCCTCAAGGACGCCGGAGGGGGACTGATCCAGTTCGTGCCCGACCTGATCGCCGGGGACTTCGGCCCTGCCCTGGAGACGGTGTTCGGCGTCGCGGCGGACGTCGGTCTTCCGGTGACGTTCACGCTGGCGATCGGCAACGCGGGCGACCCGTTCTTCCTCGACGGCCTCGATCTGGTCGAGAAGGCCAACGCCGGCGGTGGTGACGTGTCGGCGCAGGTCTTTCCGCGACCCATCGGCCTCGTGATCGGCCTTGAACTGTCCGGCAACCCGTTCATCCTCTATCCCAGCTATCGCGAGCTGGCGCCACTGCCTCTCGCCGAGCGGGTCGCCGAGATGCGCAAACCCGAAGTGCGGGAACGCATTCTGGCCGATACGCCGGCATCCGACGGGCATCCGCTGATGTTCGCCGCGCAGGCCTGGGAGTGGATGTTCCCGCTCGGCGAGCCGCCCAACTACGAGCCCGACCGCGCCGACAGCATCGCGTCACGCGCGCGGGCCCGTGGCGTCAGCCCGCTCGAAGAGGCCTACGACCGGGTGCTCGACGACGACGGGCACGCCATGCTGCTGATCACCCTTGCCAACTTTCGCGACGGCTCACTGGACACCGTTGCCGAGCTGATGAAGCGCGACGACGTCGTGCTTGGCCTGGGTGACGGCGGTGCGCACTACGGAATGATCTGCGACGCAAGCTTTCCCACCTACATGCTGGCCCACTGGGCCAGGGACCGTCCGTCGGGCCGACTGACGGTGGCCGAAGCAGTGCGCGAGTTGACGTCGGCGCCGGCCAGGGTCGCGGGGCTCGACGACCGAGGCCGGATCGCCGTCGGCTACAAGGCAGACCTCAACGTCGTCGACCACATGGCGCTGACACTGCACAAGCCGGTGATCGTCTCTGATCTGCCCGCTGGTGGTCGCCGACTCGACCAGACCGCCGACGGTTACGTCGCGACCGTGGTGTCCGGCGAGGTCATCGCGGAGAACGGCGTGCCGACGTCGGCGCGCCCGGGCAAGCTGGTGCGAGGCAGACAGTCCGAACCAGCCTGATGCCACGCGGGGGTCGAGATGGCCCCTCCATACATCGGCAGGTGGATGTCCGCGCCGTGACGGGCGAGCTGATCCCACGGCCGGTTCAGCCCGAAGGAGCCGTGAGTCCGTACCCGGGTCACGGTGTCCAGATCCAGACAGTCGATCAACACCTCCTCGCCACTCCCGGCCGATTGACGCACGGTGCCTTCGGGATCGACGATGCAGCTGCCTCCGACACCTGCGGGATCCGCCGCGTTCACGTTCACGACGAACAGCTGGTTGGTCCATGCGTTGGCACGGGCGCAGACCACTTCCATCTCGCGGTCGCGCGTCGTCGTCAAGGTGGGCTGAATGATCACCTCGGCACCGAGCCAGGCCAGTTGCCTTGAGGTTTCGGGGAACGAACCGTCGTAACAGATCGCGAGACCGATCCGGCCAACGCCGGGGATGTCGAAGACCACGAACTCGCCACCGGGGGTCGTCTGTTCGTACGGCTGCCAGGGGAACACCTTGCGGTAGGTCGCGGCGATCTCACCGAGCGGGGACACGGCGACCGCGGTGTTGTAGACGTCGCCGTCGTCACCACGCTCGTAGAGCGTGCCGGGTATCAGCCACAGTCCGGTTTCCTTGGCCAGCTGGCACATTCGGTCGGTGGTGGGTCCGGGGATGGTCTCGGCCGCCTCCTGCATCCACCCCGCGCGCGCCTTCAGCAGCGGAGCCTCCGCAGCGAGCATCAGCTCGGGCACCACGACCAGCTCGACGTGGGGGAAGGTGTCGCGCACAGCATGGACCTGGTCGCGGAACCGCTCCCAGCTGGCCGCGGTGTCATATGCCACCGGAGCGGTCTGGATGGCGGCGATGGTGAGTGTTCGCATCAGTTGTCCTCGGTTACGGTCAGATTGGTGACGGCCTCGCGTCCGCCGTGGAAGAAGCCGGGAAATCGGGTGCGCACCACGAGCATTGCCGCCACCCCGACGCCGATGGCGCCGACACCGAGCAGGAAGACCCCGCCGACGCCGTGGAACGACGTCGAGCCGTAGGTCGGCGAGAGCATGTCGTGCGCGCTGCGGCCGAACGCGGCCAGCATGATGAGGCCGCCCACGGCAGGCAGGATGCCCCGTAGAAACAGGTCGCGCACGGATGCCGTCAACCGGCGGCGGAAGTACCAGACGCAGGCGATACCGGTGACCCCGTAGTAGAAGGCGATGAGGAGCCCGACCGAGAGGATGGCGTCGCCGAGGAAGTTGTCGGACACCGTCGCCAACACCGTGAGCAGCACCGCGGCGGCCGCACCAAAGAACACCGTGCCAAAGGCGGGGGTGCGGAACCTGGGGTGAATTCGACTGAACGCCTTGGGAAGTGCTCCGTGGCTTCCCATCGACAGCGTGGTGCGCGGGCTGCTGATCACACAGGTGAGCAGTGCCGAGATTGCCGACACGCAGATGGCCAGTTCGACGACCTTCGCCAGCGTGGCGCCAAGCACCGGCGGTCCGAGTGTCTTGAGCACGTCGGCTGCGTTGTCAGCGTTGCCGAGGCCAAGACCGTCGGTTCCCGTGCCCGCGAAACTGATCGCCGCGAAGGCGGTGAACAGGTAGGTACCCAGCAGGAGCACGGTTGAGAGCACTGCTGCTCGGCCAGGGGTCCGATCACTGTCCTTCGTCTCCTCGTTCACCGTGATGAGCGCATCCCAACCCCAGTAGATGAACAAGCACAGCAACACGGCTTCGGCGAACGGGCCGAAGCCGTCGAACGCCAGCGGGTTGAGCCAGGACAGGCTGGGCGTCTCGGCTCCAGGGCGGAGGAATGCCGCCGCCCCGAAACCGAACAGCGCGACAAGCTGCAGACCGAGCAGCACATACTGGACTTCGGCGGCAATCTGAAGACCACGGTAGGCAATCGCCGTGACGGCGGCGAGAATCAGCACGGCGGTGACGATCACCGCAACGTCGTTGCCTGCCAACGAATCCAAGCCGAACAGCGTTAGCAAGTAGCCGGCACCGACGCGGGCGAGTGCGGCCATCGCGATCAGTGTCGCAACCTGCACGACCCAACCACCGGACAGCCAGCCCGCATATGGGCCAAAGGCTCTGGTGTTCCACACGAACACGGTGCCGCAGTCTGGCATCTCGCTGTTCAATTCGCGAAACGCGAACGCCGTCAACAGGATCGGTATGAAGCCGACCAGCAGGGCGGCGGGCGCAAGGTGCCCGACGACCATGACGACGAAGCCGAGCGTGACCGCGATGCTGTAGGCGGGCGCCACCGAGGCCAGGCCCAGCGCCACGACGGCGAGCAGCCCGACCGAATTGGTGCGCAGACCCTTACCAGTTGGGTCCAACGAGGATTCCGCGCGGGCGGCAGACGGATGAAGGGACATTTGGCGCTCCTTGCGAGCAAAGTATTCGTTAAATTTTGATTTAACTAAACCGCGATCTCGGTGTCAAGAGCTGGGCAGGTATGCTTTGAATCTCGTTATAACGAATCCTGCGGCGAAGGACACTGTCGGTGGCACGGAAGAAGGATCAGGAAGCCCGTCGGGTCGAGCTTGGAGATGCCGTGCGGCGGGCCGTGCTGACACGCGGCCTGGAGGGGGTGCGCCTGCGCGACATCGCCGAGCAGGCGGGTGTCACTCCGGCGGCAGTCCTTTACTACGGCGACGTGGACGCGCTGACATACGACACCTACAAGCAGGCGATCGAACGCTTCAGCCAGGAACGCGAACGCGTCGCCGAACGGTTCCCCGATGCGCGCGACCGGCTGCGCGCCAGCATCGACCACGGAGTGGCCACGGGACCCGATGACGAACTGGTGCGGTTGCTGTTCGAATTCTGGCCACGCTCATTGCGCGATCCCAAAGCCGCCGCGTTGGACTCGTCTCTCTCCGAACGCCAGATCGCGGTCTACAGCGCAATTTTCACTCTCGGCGAGACCCAAGGGCACTTCACCCTGAGCGATCCCCCGCGGCTGCTCGCAGGCAACGTCGTCGCCATGGAGGACGGCTACCAGATGGAGGTGTTGTCCGGGCGCCGCGGCCGAGACGAGGTAAAGCTGTGCCTGCACTCCTATGCCCGCGCGGTCACGGGCTGTGACATCTGACCACCGACCGCTCAGGGCCGGCACGTTGGTTCGCAGACTACGGGGTGCCGGCCCGAGCGAGCCCGGCCCCCGAGGAGGCCGGGCTCGTCGCGCTGGTGTTAGGCAGCGGCGCCCGGGTCGCCGGCACCTGAAGAAGGCGAAACATTCTCTCCCGCAGCGGCATCCGACGGATCATTCGCCGCGGCAGGTGACGCGGTGGTGGCTCCCGAAACGGTCTCGTCGACCGTCGTGGCAGATTCCGTTTCGGTGCCAGTGCCAGTGCCGGTTCCGGTTGTCACACCTGCGAAGGTGTCACCGGGCGTCACCTTGACGGAGTCCCGCACGACGTTGAGCTGCGGTCCGGAGTCGTTGGTCTTGACGAGCCCGGTGGTCGTGCCGCCCGCGTTCGGCGGTGGTGAATCACTCGAAGGCGCCACCGGGTTGTCGAGCTTCACAGGCGTATTCAGCGTTACGACGTTGTCCATCGTGATCGACGGGTCCGGGATCGAGGTCACCTGCCGCTCGGCGCTGGTGTCCGCGACCCTGTTCACATTGGACGTCGCCGACGGGAATGGTGTCGGCTCGATCGGCGCAGGCAGAACCGACAACAGGTTGTCGATGCCGGCGTTCAACGAGGCGACGACGTTCTGGGCCAGCACTCCGATCGGACCGGGCAGCGCGCGTAGTGGCGCCGACAGGTCCTGGATCAGAGAACCAAGGAGCCCGTCGGACGCCACCAAGTCGTATACGAGGTTGCTCAGCAGTCCCGGTATCTCGGTGGGATTCTGGATCGCCGATTCGAACGTCGCTTCGAGATCGGCCGGTAGGTAACCGAGGTAGAAGGCGGTGCTGTAAAAAGCCCATACCGGCGCGGTGACGGCGAGGTTGGCGGCGACGATCGTCTTGCCGATGTCTGTTGCCCAGAACGCGTCCGTCGCAGCGAGACCCCCCGCCGGGTTGGGGAGCACGCCGCTGAGGAATCCGCCGACCGCCTGGCCAATCGCGTTGGCGGCACTGTTGATCAGGCCCGGATTGGCGCCGGCCGGGCCCAATGGGAACGGCAACGCGCCCGCGATCACCTCGAGCGAGTACTCCCGGAAATACGTCGGGTAAGTGAAGTACCCGGACTCGGAGGGGTATCCGTAGTCGTAGGACGGGTTGGCGTACCGGTTGACCAACCAACTCAGCAGACTTGGCGCCAGAGTCGGGTTCTGCGCGGCGATGGTAAAGGCCGTTGCCACGTCGAACGGCAGCGACGAACCGGCGTCTTGCGTGATCGCGTAACCGTAGGCCGCGCCGTTGACGACGTCGCCGAGTCGGTACAGCGCGTCGGTGATCACCGACGCGTTCGCCACGTCGGCTGAGACGACGGGCAGCGGCACCTTGTCCGGCGCAACGAGGGCGCCGGTCGAGATCACGCCGGCGGCCAAGAACGCGGCGGCAAGCTTGGTTGGCAAAGGACGAACTGTTGCATTCATGCTGGTTTCCCCCGATAAAGATCACTTGCGGCCCCACACCGCAAGCCGGCGGCCCCCTGCCGCCATCCGGAGTGTAAGACGGTTCCGAGTCGAATTCTGACGTTCCTGCAAGTTTTTTTGATCTTGTCTTTTCGGGCGCGACGGGCGGTCGTCGACCCGACCACACCGCCAGCTACGTCGCGACCGTGGCGTCCGGTGAGGTCATCGCAGAAAACGGCGTGCCGACGTCGGCGCGCCGGTCAGGCAGCGCTTTCCGACGACTCCCCTGTGTTGCCGGCGCCGCCGGCAGTCGAGTTGCCCGTGCCCGCACCGGCACCCGCGGGACTCTGCTGCGGATCGCTCGGCGCGGTCGTCCCACCCGGAGCGGAGTCGGTACCGGTGGTGACGGTGCCAGCGCCGGTGGTGACGGTCCCGGGCTCTGGGTCGGACCCCGTCACGGTGCCGCCCGCACCTGCGAAGGTATCACCGGGCTTCACCTTCACGGAGTCCCGCACCACGTTGGTCAGCGGCCCCGAGTCGTTGGTCTTGACGAGCCCGGTCGTCGTGCCGCCCGCGTTCGGAAGTTGCGAATCCTCACTCGAGGATGCCACCGGATTGTCCACCGGCTCAGGCGTATTAAGCGTCACGACGTTGTCGAGCGTCACCGTCGGGTCCGGAATCGAGGTCACCTGCCGCTCGGCGGTCGTGTCCGCGACGGTCGTCTTCGCGACCCTGCCCATCTCGGAGGCCTCCCTGATGAACGGCGTCGGCAGAACCAGCGGGGGCAATCCCGACAGCAGAGTGTCGATGGTGTTCTTCAACGACTCGGACACGGCCTCGCCCAGCGCTCCGATCGGACCCGGGAGCGCTGCCACCGGGTCGGTGAAGGTGTCAATCAAATGCCCGACGAGGCCGTGGCTCGCCATCAGTCCGACGATGAGGGTGCTCACCAGACCGGGCAGTTCGGAGGGATCCCGGAGCGCCGATTCGAACGTCGCCTCGAGATGGGCCGGCAGGTATCCGAGGTAGTGGACAGTGTGGTAAATCGCCAAAACCGGCGCGGTGACGGCGAGATTGGCGGCCTTGATCGACTTGCCAACATCCGTCGTCCAGAACGCGTCCGTCGCATTGATGCCAGCCGTCGAGTCGGGTAGCACGCCGCTCAGCACCCCGTTGATCGCGTCGGCGATCGCGTTGACGGAGTTGGTTATCAACCCAAGATCGGCGCCCGCCGGGCCCAACAGGTGCGACAGCGCATTCACGACCACTCCGATACCGCCGACCTTCAGACCCATCGGGTAGGTCCATGTCTGGTAATCCACCGACGGGTTGGCGTATCGGTTGACCAGCCAGCTCAGCAGGCTCGGCGCCAGCGTCGGGTTTTGCGCGGCGATGGTCAACGCAGCAGTCACGTCGAATGGCAGTGACGCACCAGCTTCCTGAATGACCCTGTAGCCGTACGCCGCTCCGGCGACGACGTCACCGAGGCGGTGCAGCGTGTCGGTGACGACCGATGCGTTGGCCACGTCGACCGAGACGGCCGGCAACGGTGCGGTGTGAGGAGCGACCAGCGCGCCGGTGGAGATCACGCCCGCTGTCAGAAACGCGGCGGCAAGCTTGGTAGGCAACGGACGACTGGATGCGTTCACGACGAATATCCCCCGGAAAAGGTCAGGCGCGGCCCCACACCGCAAGTTGGCGGCACCCTGCCGCCGACGGGAGTATATGACGCCTGCGCCGTTTGATTGACGTTCTCGTAAATAGCCGGTGCGTCCGGAACTTCCCGAGGAGTTTGAATCATCGCGCGCGCAACGGTGGCCACCGAGCGTCAGGCGTGAGGTGATTGACACCCGTGACTGTCATGAACGCCCCGGCCGACGACGAGGCCCCCGCCATCTCACCGCAGGCTCGCACTGCGCTGTGGGCCAGCCTGGTCGGCACCACGATCGAGTGGTACGACTTCTTCCTCTACGCCACCGCAGCAAGCCTGGTGTTCAACAAGGCCTTCTTCCCGGATCAGACGACCTTCGTCGGCACCATGCTGTCGTTCGCCACCTTCGCGGTCGGCTTCCTGGTTCGCCCCATCGGAGGCTTCGTCTTCGGCCACGTCGGTGACCGCATCGGACGCAAGAAGACGCTGGCGTTCACCATGTTCCTGATGGGTGGGGCGACCGCGCTGATGGGCCTGCTGCCCACCGCCGCCCAGATCGGCGTCCTCGCGCCAATCCTGTTGCTCCTCCTGCGGATCGTGCAGGGCTTCGCCCTTGGCGGCGAGTGGGCGGGTGCGGTCCTTCTCGCCGTCGAGCACGGCCCGCCACGGCGGCGCGGCTTGTTCGGCAGCATCCCGCAGGTTGGGCTCGCCCTTGGATTGGCCTTGGGCACAGGCGTCTTCGCGCTCCTGCAATACGTGCTGCCCGACGACGCCTTCCTGGCGTACGGGTGGCGGATCGCGTTCCTGTTCAGCATCGTGCTCGTCGTCTTCGGCATCGTGGTCCGGCTGAAGGCCACCGAGACGCCCGCCTTCGAGAAGGTGCGCGACAGCGACGATCGGGTCGCAGTGCCGCTGAAAGAGGTCTTCAAGCCACCGGCGTTGCGGTCGACCGTCTTGGGAATGCTGTCGCGCTGGGGTGAGGGTGCCGCCTTCAACACCTGGGGCGTATTCGCCATCTCCTATGCGACCGGCACCCTGAAGCTCGACAAGATTCCGGTCTTGGTCACCGTGACCGTCGCCGCGCTGCTGATGGCGGTCCTCATCCCGGTGTCGGGCCTATTGGCCGATCGATTCGGCCCGAAACGTCTCTACGCCATCGGAATTGCCGCCTACGGTCTCGCGGTGTTTCCGGTCTTCGCCCTCTTCGACACCAGGGACATCTGGCTGTACGCGCTTGGAATGGTGTTGGTGTTCGGCGTCGTCCACGCGATCTTCTACGGGGCGCAGGGCACGCTGTACGCGTCACTGTTTCCGGCCCGGATCCGGTACACCGGCCTCTCGACGGTCTATCAGCTCTCCGGCGTGTACGCCTCCGGGTTGACGCCGCTGATCCTCACCGCGTTGATCGGCGTGGCGGGCGGCACGCCGTGGCTCGCCTGCGGCTACCTCGTCGCGACGGCGGCGATCGCCGTCGTGGCAACGCTGCTACTCAAACCGACACCGCTGGTAGACATCTAGCTCGACTGTGGGCGTTGCGTACGCGGATCGCGCCGTGCGCGTACGCAAGGCCCACGGTCGGCGTCAGACGGGACAGCCGCGGGCGCGCAGCGCGCGTCGAATTCGATCGAGGATGGCGTCAGGCCGCGCCAACATGCCGCCGCTGATCCGAATCACCACCCAGCCCGCCGCTTCCAGCAGGGCGATGCGCTCGATGTCCCAGGCCCGTTGCTGGCTGTCGGCCCAATGCTGCACCCCGTCGTATTCGACCGCCACCTTCCATTGACGCCACCCCATGTCGACCCGGATGTGCAGTGTCGGAAACTCGATCTGTGTCTCGGGCCGCGGTAGCCCGCCGCGGACGATCAGAAGCCGAACTCTGGTCTCTTGAGGCGATTCCGCGCCGCCGTCGACGAGGTCGAGTACACCTCTCAGTCGGGCCACGCCGCGACCGCCAGGGTGTGCGTCGGCGACCGCGATGATCTCAGGCGATGTGATGCGTGTGGCGTTGAGCAAGGCGTCGACGGCTGCAATTGCTTGATTCACTGGACGCGTGCGACCGATGTCGAACGCGGTGCGCGCAGGTGTCGTCACGTCGACGCCGCGGACGCGGCAGACCTCGGCAGAGGTGAGCTGCCACGTGTGCACGACGATGCCCGGCGGGGCGTGTCTGTCCGCGCGGATGATCGCCGCCGGCGCAGACGGGTCGAGCCACTTCGTACCGAAGACGGCGGCAGCAGACGACCCACACAGCGTCGCACCCGTCGCCAGCCATACGGCACGAGCTCTGATCAGGGCAGTCATCTCGACGTCGCGCGGAAGGTATACGTCGCGATGAATGGCGACGTTCTCGCGGACGAGCGAGCGACGGGTCAGCCTGCCGGTATGAATGGCCGCGCTGCCGAGAAAGGGTTCCATGGCGACACCGTCGCGGTGGCCCCCGACGACAGTGGGCCCTGCATACGCCAATCGCGCCCTGGCTGTGCACGAGACCCACACTGGGGATCGACACGAAAAAGCCCCGGTGCGCGGCGCGCACCGGGGCTCTTTCGTAACGGGGACTTAGAAGTCCATGCCGCCCATGCCACCGGTCGGGTCGCCCGCGGGAGCGGACGCCTTCTCCGGCTTGTCGGCGACGACTGCCTCGGTGGTGAGGAACAGTGCCGCGATCGAGGCTGCGTTCTGCAGCGCCGAGCGCGTCACCTTGACCGGGTCTGCGACGCCGGCCTTGAGCAGGTCCTCGTACACGTTGGTCGCGGCGTTGAGGCCGTGACCCGCGGGCAGGTTGGAGACCTTCTCGGCGACGACACCGGGCTCGAGACCACCGTTGAAGGCGATTTGCTTGAGCGGTGCCGACAGCGCGACGCGCACGATGTTGGCGCCGGTTGCCTCGTCACCCTCGAGCTTGAGCTCGTCCAGCGACGGGGCCGCCTGCAGCAGGGCCACGCCGCCACCGGCGACGATGCCCTCTTCGACGGCAGCCTTCGCGTTGCGAACGGCGTCCTCGATGCGGTGCTTGCGCTCCTTGAGCTCCACCTCGGTGGCAGCTCCGGCCTTGATCACCGCAACACCGCCGGCCAGCTTGGCCAGGCGCTCCTGCAGCTTCTCGCGGTCGTAGTCGGAGTCGCTGTTCTCGATCTCGGCACGGATCTGCGAGACGCGGCCAGCGATGGCCTCGGCGTCGCCGGCGCCACCGACGAGAGTGGTCTCGTCCTTGGTGATGACGACCTTGTCGGCCTTGCCGAGCAGCGCGACGTCGGCGGTCTCGAGGGACAGACCGACCTCTTCGCTGATGACCTGACCACCGGTGAGGATGGCGATGTCCTGCAGCATGGCCTTGCGACGGTCACCGAAGCCGGGCGCCTTGACGGCGACGGACTTGAAGGTGCCACGGATCTTGTTGACCACCAGGGTGGAAAGGGCTTCGCCCTCGACGTCCTCGGCGATGATCAGCAACGGCTTGCCGGACTGGATGATCTTCTCCAGCAGGGGCAGCAGGTCCTTGACGGTCGAGACCTTGGAGCTGACCAGCAGGATGTACGGCTCTTCCAGGACGGCTTCCTGACGCTCGGCGTCAGTCACGAAGTAGCCCGAGATGTAGCCCTTGTCGAAGCGCATGCCCTCGGTGAGCTCGAGCTGCAGTCCGAAGGTGTTGGACTCCTCGACGGTGATGACACCCTCGTTGCCGACCTTGTCCATGGCTTCGGCGATCAGGTCGCCGATGGACTGGTCACCGGCGGAGATGCCGGCGGTAGCAGCGATCTGCTCCTTGGTCTCGATGGCCTTGGCCTGAGCCAGCAGGGTCTCGGTGACCTTCTCGACGGCCTTCTCGATGCCGCGCTTGAGGCCGAGCGGGTTGGCGCCTGCCGCAACGTTGCGCAGTCCCTCGCGCACGAGCGCCTGGGCCAGCACGGTGGCGGTGGTGGTGCCGTCGCCTGCGACGTCGTCGGTCTTCTTGGCGACTTCCTTGACCAGCTCTGCGCCGATCTTCTCGTACGGGTCCTCCAGCTCGATCTCCTTGGCGATGGAAACACCATCGTTGGTGATCGTGGGGGCGCCCCACTTCTTCTCCAGGACGACGTTGCGACCCTTGGGGCCGAGCGTCACCTTTACCGCGTCGGCGAGGGCGTTGAGGCCCCGCTCGAGGCCGCGGCGGGCCTCTTCGTCATACGCAATTGTCTTGGCCATTGCGAAGTGTTCCTCCGGATTGGGGATGGCACGTATCTCGGTCGGGCTCAGTGCCCGCGACGGACGACTGGAGTGTGCGACCGCAGTTGCGGCCCCAGTCTCACCGTCCCGACCTAGCACTCACCGATCGCGAGTGCCAACGTCATTTTTAGCACTCGCCCATGGCGAGTGCAAGGTTCGCCTACGCCCGCAGACCGTCGATGACGACGTCGACGACCCGGTCCGCTACCCCGTCGCCGTAGTCAGGGCCCGCCTTGCACACCATCAGCAGCGCCTTGACCTCCGGCACGCCGACGTCGGTCCGCACCGTGCCCGCTCGCTGGGCGGCGACCAACAATTCGTCGAGAACGCCGAGGAACTCCATCTCCGCGCCCGTCGTGGCGGCCTCGACGTCGAAGCCGTAACTGGCCAGCGCGTCGAAAAGGCCGTGGTCGGCGGTGCCGGTCTGCAGCATGCCCCGCATGAAGGCATAGAGCGCCTCGCCGGGACCCTCGGACGCCACCAGCGCCCGCCCGTCGTCGACGATGCGGCGCACCCGGTCGTCGAAGACGGCCTGAAAGAGGGCTTCCTTCGTCGGAAAGTGCCGGTAGACCGTGCCCGCGCCGACGCCCGCGCGACGGGCGATCTCGTCGATGGGGACGGCTACCCCTTCGGCGGCGAAGGTTTCGTAGGCCACTTCGAGCACCCGCGCCCGGTTGCGGGCGGCGTCGGCACGCATCGGCCGAGCAGTTTCGGTCATCATGCCTCCTTCGGTTGACAAAACGGAGTGTGCGTTCCGTATAGTTCTCGACAACCGGAGTGCACGTTCCGCTTCGATCCTACCCAGGAGGCCATCATGCGTTGGACCATCGACAACATTCCCGACCAGACAGGTCGTACGGCCGTCGTCACCGGCGCGAACACCGGCCTCGGCTACGAGACCGCGGCCGCGCTCGCCGCCAAGGGCGCCCACGTCGTGCTCGCGGTCCGCAACCTGGACAAGGGCAAGGCCGCCGCCGACCTGATCGCACGGCGCACCCCCGGAGCCGACGTCACCCTGCAGCAGCTCGACCTCACCTCGCTCGCCTCCGTGCGCGACGCGGCCGACCAACTGCACGCCGCGCACGATCACGTCGACCTCCTGATCAACAACGCCGGCGTGATGTTCACCCCGAAGGGGACGACGAAGGACGGCTTCGAGCTCCAGTTCGGCACCAACCACCTTGGCCACTTCGCACTCACCGGCCGGCTCATGGACATGCTGCTGGCCACCCCCGGCTCCCGGGTCGTCACCGTGAGCAGCATCGGCCATCGCTTCGGTCGCATCCGCTTCGACGATCTGCAATCTGAACGCGGCTACAACCGCGTCAGCGCGTACGGGCAGTCCAAGCTGGCCAATCTTCTGTTCACCTACGAGCTGCAGCGCAGGCTGGCCGGTCGGGACGCCGTCGCCGTCGCCGCCCATCCCGGCGGCTCGAGTTCGGAACTGAGCCGCCACCTCCCCGGCCCACTGAAGGCGGCATTCGGGGCGCTGGAGCAGGACACCGAGACGGGAGCCCTGCCGTCCCTGCGCGCGGCGACCGACCTCGGCGTCACCGGCGGCCAGTACGTCGGCCCCGGCGGCTTAATGGAATTGCACGGCAACCCCAAGCTGGTGTCGTCGAACCGCCGCTCCCACGACGCCGCGGTGCAACGCCGGCTGTGGACGGTGTCCGAGGAACTCACCGGCGTGACGTTCGACCTGCCGCCCGCGGCCTGAAACCCTTACATCCACAACGACTTTGAGGAACCACTCGTGATCAACTGGACCACCGCCAATATCCCCAACCAATCCGGCCGCATCGCCGTCATCACCGGAGCCAACACCGGCCTGGGCTACGAGACCGCCGCGGCGCTCGCGGCCAACGGCGCCCACGTCGTCCTCGCCGTGCGCAACGTCGAGAAGGGCAAGCAGGCCGCCGCACGCATCGGCGGCGACGTCTCGGTCGTCGAGCTCGACCTGACGTCACTGGCCTCGGTCCGCACCTCCGCCGACGAACTGAAGTCCCGGTTCGACCACCTCGACCTGCTGATCAACAACGCCGGGGTGATGACGACGCCGAAGTCCACCACCGCCGACGGCTTCGAGCTGCAGTTCGGCACCAACCACCTCGGCCACTTCGCCTTCACCGGGCTGCTGGTCGACCATCTCGCCGACGTGCCGGGGGCCCGCGTGGTCACGGTGAGCAGCAACGGACACAAGATGCTCGCCGACATCCACTTCGACGACCTGCAGTGGGAGCACGGCTACAACCGGATGCGCGCCTACAGCCAGTCCAAGCTCGCCAATCTGCTGTTCACCTACGAACTGCAGCGCCGGCTGGCCGACGGCCACGCCGCCGTCGCCGTCGCCGCGCACCCCGGTTTCTCGAGCACCGAACTCGGCCGGAACCTGCCGAACGTCCTGCAACCCGTGGTCAGCGCCTTCAGCCCACTGCTCGGCCAGAGCGCCGCGATGGGAGCGCTGCCCACCCTGCGCGCCGCCACCGACCCCGGCGTACTCGGCGGCCAGTACTTCGGCCCCGACGGCTTCGGAGAACAGCGTGGCTACCCGAAGGTGGTGGCGTCGAGCGAGAAGTCCCACGACCTCGCCATGCAACGCCGACTGTGGGCGGTGTCGGAGGAGCTGACGGGCGTGACGTTCCCGGTCTAACCCCGCCTACAGCTTGCGCAACAACGCCGCGGCGCGCACGTCCCCGCCGACGCTCAACCCGACGTGGACGTCGTCACCGTGCCGCACGTAGCCGATGGTCACGTCCTCCCCGTACTTGATGGGTCGGCGGTATTCGACGACCGCCCGGTAAGGCGGGACGCAGACGTCGGGCTCCATCGCCATCACCTCGTGGATCGCGTGCCAATAGGCGGTGTTGGTGACGTGCTGGAAGACGTCGACGTCGGTGCGGCGCAACGGAAACGCCATGCGGGTGTCCACGTCGTCGGGGTCGGCCAGCCACTTGCCCCACTTGAGCCGGTGTTCGGTGGTCGTGGTGGCGAACTTCGCGATCAGGCTGTCCGAGACCCGTAACGGCGTGAGGGTCTTCTCGTTGATCGCGATCCAGAATCCCTCGGTCTCGATTCGCCCTCCCTCGGCGCCGACGAGGTCGACCCGCATGGTGCACCACCGCGACGACAGCGCCGAACACCACCGCCGCAAGGTGACCTCGGTGGGCCATTCGATTGCCTCGTGCACGTCGATGACGGTGCGGTTGACGATCCAGTGCGGGTGGGCTTCGGCTTCGCCGGCGTCGACGAGGTTCTCCGCGCCAGCCTCCTGGATGTAGCGGGCCACCCCGTCCAAGCGGAGCCGCAGCTGGTCGTCGACGTCACCGGTCGCCACCGGCCACGAGGTTTGGTAGACGTAGCCGGCGGCGGGGAACGGGCTCAGCGGTCGTTCGGCGTTGGTCATCGAATCCTGTCTACCCCCGGCGGCGATGAAGCAGACTGGCAGGCGTGTCGCTGATCGTGCCGCCCTATCCCCCGGCCCGCTACACCGAGGACGAACCGGAGGTCTCCGCGTCCTTGCGACGCGCCGACCAACCCGCCGACTACGACTCCTTCGGGCTTGTTCAGTACCACTACCTTGCCGACCAGACGAAGACCGACGGCGACTACGGGCTGTACCGCGTCGACCTCGCCCCCAAGGCGGGCGGACCGGGGCCGCACTTCCATCGCGCCATGTCGGAATCGTTCTTCGTCCTGTCCGGGCGGATGCGGCTCCACGACGGCAAGGACTGGGTCGACGGGAACCAGGGCGACTTCCTCTACGTGCCGCCCGGTGGCATCCACGGGTTCCGCAACGAGGCCGACGAGCCGGCGTCGATCCTGATGTTGTTCGCCCCTGGCGCGCCGCGGGAACACTACTTCGAGGGGCTGGCCCACCTCGGCGAGCTGACCGACGAGGAACGCGCGGCGTGGTTCGTCGCCAACGACAACCACTTCGTCTGAGCAGTCAACTCAACGGAGCGACTGGCCGGCTAGCGGGACGAACTGCCATCCGGCCGCCAGCATCGCCGGAACCGCGGCGGCGACGCCGGCGCCGGTGCCCGCCCGGGGGTGGTTCATGTGGGCCAGCACGATCGACCCCGGCGCCGCACGAGAGATCGCCGCGCTCACCGCGGCGGCAGGCGCCGTCGCACCGGCGTCGGCGTTGACCGAGAAGCCGACCGGGGTCAGGCCCAGGTCACCGACGATCTGCACGGCGACGTCGTCGTAGTGCGCGGTGCCCGTGCGGAAGAAGGCCGGCGCCTTTCCGGTGAGCGCCGTCAGCCGGGCCTGTTCGCCCGACACCTCGTCGACCACTTCGCTCGCCGACGCCGTGCCCGCGATGCCGTAGGCCGACCGCCCGGTGACCGACAGTGGGACGTGTCGGGTGCCGTGGTTCCCGATCTCGAACAGTGGATTGGCGGCCAGCTGCTCGGTTCGACCGGGATTTGCGTCGATCCACTTCGAACACACGAACAGCAGCGCAGGGACGCCGTTGCGTTGGAGGGTGTCCAGCAACCCCTCGTCGCACGCTCGGTCGCACGCGTCGAAGGTCAGGGCGAGCTGGCGCCCTGCCGGGGTGAACGTCGTGACGATCCCCGGCAGGGACATCCCCCACTGCGTGGGTTGGCGGGCGAGGTCCGCCGCGGGCACCGCACTGGGGCCCATACCGGCCGCAGCCGCCGCCGCGGGCATCCGGACGCCCGCCCCCACCACGACGGCCGCGCCCGTCAGCGTCGTTAGGAACGTCCTGCGGGTGACCATGGGCGAACCGTAGGCGTGCAGCCTGAGCCCTCGATGCCAGCGAGGTGGCAAACCCCTGGGCGACGGTTTTGCGCGCTCGCCCTGATTTGCTCGGCATCGTCGGACACGCCGTGACGACTGTCGCAGTCGCATTGCCTCGAGCAGGGTTCACGTGGGCGTTCGAACGGTGACACGCCTGCGTATCCACAGGACACGCCCTGCGGGAATGCGATCCCGGAACCCCTTGCCCTAGACTGCCCTTCGATCAGATAGGAGTCTCCGGGTGCAGGGTTATGCAGCGCCCAGCACCCAAGCGTTGCGGGGCTGGCAACGTCGGGCCATGGTGAAGTATCTGACGGCAGCGCCTCGGGACTTCCTCGCGGTGGCGACCCCTGGCGCGGGCAAGACGACCTTTGCGCTGCGCATTGCCGGCGAACTGCTCGGCGACGGCACCGTCGAACGCATCACGATCGTGGTGCCTACCGAACACCTCAAGATTCAGTGGGCGAAGTCTGCCGCCACGCTCGGCATCAACTTGGATCCCAAGTTCAGCAACAGCTCGGCCCACAACTCCGACGAGTATCACGGCGTCGTCGTCACCTATGCCCAGGTGGCCAGCCACCCGGGCCGCCACCGGGTGCGCACCGAGAACCGCAAGACCCTCGTGGTGTTCGACGAGATCCACCACGGCGGCGACGCCAAGAGCTGGGGCGAGGCGATCCGCGAGGCGTTCGACGACGCGACGCGCAGGCTGTCGCTGACCGGTACGCCGTTCCGCAGCGACGACAGTCCCATCCCGTTCGTCAACTACGAGCGGGGGCCCGACGGTCTCGAACGTTCGCAGGCCGATCACGTCTACGGCTACGCCGACGCGCTGGCCGACGGAGTGGTGCGGCCGGTCGTCTTCCTGGCCTACTCGGGTGAGTCGCGGTGGCGCGACAGCGCGGGCGAGGAACACGCCGCCCGCCTCGGCGAGCCTCTCAACGCCGAGCAGACCGCCCGCGCGTGGCGCACCGTGCTCAACCCGGCTGGTGAGTGGATGCCAGCCGTGATCGCCGCGGCCGACAAACGACTGCAGCAGAAGCGTCAGCACGTGCCCGACGCCGGCGGCATGATCATCGCCTCGGACCAGACGGCGGCCAGGGCCTACGCCGGCTTGCTGACCACCATCACCGGCGAGGCGCCGACGGTCGTGCTGTCCGACGACCCCGGGTCCTCGGATCGCATCACGGCGTTCTCCCAGGGCACCAGCCGCTGGCTCGTCGCGGTGCGCATGGTGTCCGAAGGCGTCGACGTGCCCCGCCTGACGGTGGGCGTCTACGCGACCAGCGCATCGACCCCGCTGTTCTTCGCCCAGGCCATCGGCCGGTACGTGCGCTCCCGCCGGCCCGGCGAGACCGCGAGCATCTTCCTGCCGTCGGTGCCCAACTTGTTGCAGCTGGCCAGCGAGATGGAGGCGCAGCGCAATCACGTGCTCGGCAAGCCGCACCGCGAGTCGCAGGGCGACGAGTGGGACGAGGAGTACGAAGAAAAACAAAAAAACGAGCCGAGCGAGATGGACAACGGCTTCGAGATGCTCGGCGCGGAAGCCGAATTGGATCAGGTCATCTTCGACGGTTCGTCGTTCGGCACGGCGACGCCGTCGGGCAGCGACGAGGAGGCCGACTACCTCGGCATCCCGGGCCTCCTCGACTCAACGCAGATGCGAGATCTGTTGCGGCGCAGGCAGGAAGAGCAGCTCGACAAGCGGACGGCCGCAGGCGGAACGGTGCCGGTGCGGTCCACCACCCATGGTCAGCTTCGTGATCTGCGTCGCGAACTCAACGCACTGGTGACCCTGGCGCATCACCGCACGGGCAAGCCGCACGGCTGGATTCACAACGAGCTTCGCCGGATCTGCGGCGGCCCGGTGTTGGCCGCGGCCAACTCAGATCAGATCACGGCGCGCATCGAAGCGGTCCGCTCGCTGCGGGCCTAGGGGTTTCGGCGTGGCAGCCGACAGCCCGAGCAGACGCGACTGGACGTCGGGCGGCTATGGCGAAGTGCGCTAAATGCCTTGACAGTGCCGTCGGCACGAGTCTCACTTGATGTCGAGGCCGCCGGCCGCGGATGGGGTTGGCGACGGGTCGGCGCTCGCAGCAGGGGGTTGCGATGGGCACTTTGGTGACGCTCGAGGAGTACTCGCGTCTGGTCTCGGCGATCCACGACGCCGCCGTCACCCCGGATCACTGGAACGCCGCCATGGCCGCCGTGCGGGCCAGTGTGGGTGGCATCAGCGCGGCACTGATCATCGCCGAGAACAGAACTCGCGACATCAAGAGCGCCAACCTGGCGCCCGACGCCCGCCAGACGTACCTGGAGTACTACCGCGAGTTCGACTACGTCCTCGACGCGGTCGAGCACGGGCCGGTCGGTGCGATACACACGGGAGAGGCTTTGATCGCGCTCAAACCCCGGTCGGAGTTCTGCAGCGACTGGATGCGACCACACCACATGGACGACGGCCTCTTCGTGCGGCTCACCGACGGCGCGCAGCCCACGTGCTTCCTCGTCGCCTCACCAAAGCAGGATGATTCCTTCACCACCCCCGAGCGGGTCGACCTCGTCAACGCCCTCATCCCCCACCTGCAGCAAGCGCTGCGCACCCAGGATCACCTCAGCGGGTTGGTGCACAGCGCCCGCGACGCCGCCGAGGCCGTCGACAACATGCGGCATGGGGTCTTCGTCGTCGGACCGTCCTCCGTCGTCGTCCACGCCAACCGGGTCGCCGAGGACATCGTCGCGACCGGAGACGGGCCGGTGGTCCGAGCGGGCCGCGTCGGGCTGGGCGTGCCCACCGCCGACGCCACACTTCAGCGTTGCATCGCAGATGCGCTCGGCCGCAACGGCTCTGATGCCCGTCGCGGCAATTCCCTGCTGTGCCCCCGCGCCGGGGAACTGCGCCCCTACGTCATCCACGTCGTCCCCTTCACGTCTGTGCCACCCGATGGACGCCAACCCCGCGCCCTGGTGATCGTCGTCGACCCGGAGCGGCAGACCGAGCCGAACCGGAACCTGCTGATCCACCTGTTCGGGTTGACCCGAGCCGAAGCCGAGATCGCGCTGCGGGTCCTTCGGGGCGACGGACTCAGACCCATCTCCGAGGAGCTGACCTTGTCGCTCGCGACGGTCAAGACCCATCTTCAGCACGTCTTCATGAAGACGGGCACGCACCGGCAGGCCGAACTGGTCCGGTTGCTGCTGTCTGTCACACCGTGATTCATCGGGTCACCGCCAGCACCGGATGCGCCCGCTGCCGACGGACGGCCCGCGCGACGTGGACCACGAAGTCCGGCCTCAGGAGTCGCGTTGGCGTCGTCAACATTCCGGTCACCCTCAGAAACTCCTGGGCTACGAACGGATCCGATTCCGCCGCCGCGAGAACCCGGCCCACGTAGGCATTGGTGAGTCGCGTCATCATCGGTCGCGGACCGGGGATCTCCGGCAACGCGAGATCCGAGCCGACGGCGGTCTGCCACGCCACGCGGATCTTCTTCGCCGACGCGCGGTGAAAGCGTTGCGGCAGTTCGACTTCGCCGTGCCGCAGGCAGTCGCGCAAGACCAGCGCCTCCATCGACGCGATCGTCATGCCCTGCCCGTAGATCGGGTTGAAGCTGCTCACCGCGTCGCCGAGGACCAGCAAGCCGTCGGGCATCCGTTCCATCCGGTCGTACCGTCGCCATCGGTTGGCCGGAAAGCGATGCCTGCACACCTCGCCCAGTGGCTCGGCGGCCCGGGCCGCGGCCAGCGCATGCGGGGGCGCCCAGTCGGCGCCGAAGTCCACGATCTCGGCCTGGGTGGTCGGCGACTCGACCAAACCCAAGGTGCCCGCACAGAGGATCCACCTCTCGTCCTCCGCCCGGAACATCACGAATCCGTGGGGACGCCCCGGTTCGAACAGCCTGGCGAAGGTGTGTTCCCGCAGCGTTCCGTCCGGAATACGAACCGGCACACTGGAATAGGTGACGTGGACGGCCAATTCCTGCTCCTCGGGTCGGCCGTAGCCGAGCCGCTGCAGCACCGCGGGCGTACGCGATCCGCGGCCCGTCGCGTCGACGGTCAGGTCCGCTTCCAGGACCACGGCGCTGTGGTCGGCATGACGGTGGAGCACGGCGCCCGTGACCCGACCGTCGGACGAGGTGAGGTCGACGATGTCGTGACGGTCGAGCATCGACACGTTCGGGATGCGCCGCAACCGGCGCCGGACGTGGCATTCGATGAACGGCCGGCTGGCGTGGTGGGTGATCAGCGACCCCGGATTCGGGATCGAGCCACTGCGCGTGACGAGGTGACCGCCGAAGAAGACGTGGAATCGGGACAGGTCGCCGTCGTTCCAGCAGTGCGCACCGTCGGCGACGAGTTCGTCCAGCAGACCGGGAAACAGCTCCTCGGCGATCTCGCCGCAGCGGGACATCAGCACGTGGGGTTGACGGCTCTGCGGAACCCCGCGTCTCGGCGTCGCCTGATCGGTCAGCTCGTCGCGCTCCACCACGGTCACCCGGTCGTAGAAGTCGCTCAGCACGCGCGCGGCGAGCAGCCCACCCATGCTCGCGCCAAGGACTACCGCGTGTTCTCCACGTCTTTGCATTGCGTCGCTCCCCGTGTCGAGGCCACACCCCCCGGTTGGCCTGCCTTCAACCAACCAGTGTGGGGAGAGCGAAACGTCATCCAAACGGATGATCTTGGCGCGGTGGGAACACCGACTACAGGCCGAGCAACTCCGGCAGGTCGGCCACCGAATCGATGACGTAGTTGGGCTGCATGGCGAATTCGTCTGCGGCCCAACGATCCAACGTGTCCTGCCGGAACTTCCCGGTGCGTACCAGCACGCCGGCCATGCCAACCACCTGCCCGGCGAGGACGTCGTTGTTGAGGTCGTCGCCGACGACGTACATCTCTTCGGGGTCGACGCCGAGCCGGCCCGCCGCGGCGAGGAAGCCCTCCGGCGCGGGCTTGCCGACGGCGGCGGCCTTGCGACCGGAGGTCTGCTCCATGCCGATGAGGTACATGCCGGTGTCGACGCGCAGCCCCTCGGTGGTGTTCCACGCCGTGCTCCGGTGCATCGCCACGACCGGAACGCCCCGTGCCATCCAGTCGTAGACCCGGCTCAGCGTGACGTGGTCGTACTCCGATCCGGCGCCGCCGAGTAGGACGACGTCCGGGGTGTCCGGGTCGGAGCCGGTCACCTCGTGGGGGTAGACGACGTCGACGCCGTGCATGTCCTCGGCGATCTGGCCGCTGTTGACCAGAAGGCACTTGGCTCCCGGATAGCGGTCTCGGACGTAGTTGGCGGTCAGCACCGCCGCGGTGATGACCTCGTCCGCGGCGACCTCCATGCCGGAGTCGCTGAGCAGTTCGGCGATCTGAGCGCGGGTCTTGGTGGTGGTGTTGGTGAGGTACGTCCTGGCGATCTGGTGGTCGGCGAGCACGCGCAGCGTGTCCGCCGCACCGTCAATGGGCTTCCACGACGTCACCAGGACGCCATCGATGTCGAACAGCACTCCACCGATAGCCATGGTGCCGAGGTTAAACGGCAAACGTGTCAGCGCAACTCGGGCCCCGTTGATCGCGGGCCCAATCGTTGTCGCAGAGCCACGGTGACGCCGACGCCGCCACCGACCACGCCAGCTCCGCGGGGACGTCGAGCACCCGGTATCCCTTCACGCCCGCCGCGGTCGCCGCCACCAGCGTCGCAACGCCAGCGCGCCGCTGAAAGTACGTCTGACGCACCGTCCAACCGATGATGCCCGCCGTGGCGATGCAGTCGCGGCGCCGCTCGAGGCTCCCGGCCCGCGCCACCAACCAGCCACCGCCTGCGCGGTGACCAAGTGCACGCGCACGATCGGCGGCCAGGAACGCGGCGACGACCGTCGCCACCATCCAACCCACCCAGGCGATCGGCGGTATCGCGACGACGAACGCCGCCCCGGCCATGCCGACGCCAAGCACCAGCGGAAGCGCCAGCGCTCGCGTCCACCGCCGACGGGTCGCGACCGGACCGTGCCCGAGCAGGTCACCTCCGACGACGTCGGGCCGTCCGATCAGCTCGGTCAGCACGCCTGAGACCGTGGCCGCCGGGCAGGGCGGCAGCAGCAGCGACGCCTCAC
The DNA here is from genome assembly GCF_001426545.1 of Mycobacterium sp. Root135. Classification (GTDB taxonomy): domain Bacteria; phylum Actinomycetota; class Actinomycetes; order Mycobacteriales; family Mycobacteriaceae; genus Mycobacterium. The sequence continues at coordinate 491,909 of NZ_LMEZ01000004.1, forward strand.
CCGATCCGTTGACCCCGGTCATCACCGCATCCAGTCGGGCGCCGCCGAACATCCGCACCAGCAGGGGTTCCCGAATGGTGCCGCCGCGCAGCCTGCGCATGTCTAAGGTGTGTTCGCGGGCTCGTAGCAGGCCGTGCTCGAGGTGCAGGACGCCCGCGCCGCCGTGGTCGTCGCGCCGCGACAGGACCAGGTTGCCGAACGTCAGAAGGGACCGGACGACCGACAGCACGACCGAGAGCACCAGCACCACGACGACGGCCACCGCAACGGTGACCACGATCCCGACGCGCTCCGCGGCGTCGAACCCCTCCCTGGCAAGCGTCGAATCCTGCAGTGCCACCGCAGCTCCCGTCTGATACACCAGCCCGACGGCGGCGGCGATCATCGCGAGACCGGTGAAGCTCAACGGGCTGTAGCGCAACCACGACGGCTGCCACCTGGCGATCACCCGGTCCAGCGGCGGCCCCTCCTGCGGGTCCGCCGTCAGCGAGTCGGCCAGCAGGATCGCCCGCAGCCCCGGCACGTCGCTCGACCGAACGGCGTCCAGTGCGAATTCTGCGTCGCCCCTGACTTCCTGGCCGGTGCTGACCTTGACGACTGTCAGCCCCAGGAGCCGGTGCAGTAGCCGGGCGTCGGTGGACACCGAGCGAATCCTGTTGCGCGGCAACGACGACACCGTGCGCTGCAGCACTCCTTCGCGGCGCTGGATCTGCTCGCCGTCGATGCGGTAGGTGGTGGTGAACCAGCGCGCCACGCCGAACACGATCAGCAGTACCAGCACGGCGATCGACCACATCTGGTTGCCCGTCGCCGACCCGAGCACCACGGAGCCGATCAGCAGGGGTAGTTGCCGCAGCAGTTCGTGTGCGGGGTGGACGAGCAGCATGCGGGGGCTGAGCCTGCGCCACTGCACGTCTGGCGAGGTCACGTGGCGTCCCGGTCGCCGATCGCGGCGACGTCGGTCAACTGCGCGACGATCCGGTCGGCGACGTCGACGTCCAGCGCGACGATGCGCACCGCGCCCGCCGACGACGCGGTCGTCACGGTGACGTTGGCCAGTCCGAAGATGCGGTCGAGCGGGCCGCGGTGGGTGTCGACTGTCTGGACCCGGGAGATCGGCGCGATGCGGCGTTCCTGCACCAGCCAGCCGGTTCTGGTGAAGACCGCGGGCGTCGGCACGTCGACGCAGACGTCCCAGCGGTGCACCCGGTACCGCCACAGCGGCGCCACCACGACGAACGTCACGATTCCGAATACGGTGACGACGGCCGCGAGAACGTGCCACCACCCGCGGCTGGAGTCGAACACCAGCCACGCCACCTGGGCCACCGAGAGCACGGCCCACGGGATCGCCGCCGCCAGTGCCCACACCATCGGCGCCTTGCGGCTCGGTGGGTTGGCGGGGTCGACGAGTGTCACCATCACCCTGAGTATGGTCGTGCCCATGAGCGCCAACACCAAGTGGACGGCCGCCGACGTACCCGATCAGACCGGCCGCGTCGCCATCGTCACCGGCTCCAACACCGGCCTGGGTTACGAGACTGCGCTGGTTCTCGCGACCCGCGGCGCGCACGTCGTCATGGCGGTGCGCGACGTCGACAAGGGCAAGGCCGCGGCGGCCAGGATCCAGGGGCAGGTGCCGCGGGCCGACGTCACCGTGCAGTCGCTCGACGTGGGGTCGCTGCAGTCCGTCCGGACGGCTGCCGAGGAGTTGAAGAGCGCCTACCCGCGTGTCGACCTGCTGATCAACAACGCCGGCGTGATGTATCCGCCGAAGCAGTTGACCGCCGACGGTTTCGAGCTCCAGTTCGGCACCAACCACCTCGGCGCGTTCGCCCTGACCGGCCTGCTCCTCGAGAACCTGCTGCCCGTCGAGGGGTCTCGCGTCGTCGCGGTCGCCAGCATCGCCCACACCATCCAGGCCGCCATCCACTTCGACGATCTGCAGTGGGAGCGCAAGTACAACCGCGTCGCCGCATACGGTCAGTCGAAGCTGTCCAACCTCATGTTCACCTACGAGCTCAACCGCAGGCTGGCCGCGCGCGACGCGGCGACGATCGCCGTGGCAGCCCATCCGGGCATCTCCAACACCGAACTGATGCGCCACGTCCCCGGTTCCGGCCTGCCGGGCTTCAGCGCACTGGCCGGTCTGGTCACCAACAGCGCGGAGGTGGGTGCGCTGGCCACACTGCGGGCGGCCACCGACGGAGGCGTGCGGGGCGCCGAGTACTACGGGCCCGACGGCTTCCGCGAACTGCGCGGCCACCCGAAGCGGGTCCAGTCAAGCAAGCAGTCACACGACCAGGACGTCCAGGGGCGACTGTGGACGGTGTCCGAAGAGCTCACCGGCGTCACCTATCCGCTATGAGATCCGTCGAGGAGCACCAGCGGGCGGTCGCAGGCCTGATCACGGCGCGCGCGCCGGTCGACGTCGCCATCGGTGACGCGCTCGGCCTCGTTCTCGCGGCCGATGTCGTTGCGCCGCTTGCCCTTCCCGGTTTCGACAACTCGGCGATGGACGGGTACGCCGTCGTCGCCGAGGACATCGCGGACGCCTCCGAGGATCACCCGGTGAAACTGCCGGTGGCAGAAGACATTCCCGCTGGCCGCACCGATGCGCTCATACTGAAACCCGGCACCGCGCACCGGATCATGACGGGCGCACCACTGCCAACCGGGGCGACGGCGGTCATTCCGGTGGAGGCCACCGACGGCTCGACGGAGATCGTGTCGATCCGCGCCAGCGTGGTGCCGGGCCAACACGTGCGACGCGCTGGCGAGGACGTCACACCGGGCACGACGGTGCTGCACACCGGCCAGGTCCTCACCCCCGCGGCCCTGGGGCTCGCCGCCGCGCTTGGCCTCGGCTCGTTGAAAGTCATTCCACGCCAACGCGTTCTGGTGATGTCGACGGGGTCGGAGCTGGTGGCTCCCGGCATTCCGCTGCAGCCGGGGCAGATCTACGAGTCCAACGCCGTCATGCTCGCCGCGGCGGTGCGCGACGCCGGCGCCGACGTGGTGACGTCGTCGATGACCGAGGACGACGTCGACCTGTTCCGAAGCGAGCTGCAAAAGCACGCAGGCAACGCCGACCTGGTGATCACCACCGGCGGGGTCAGCGCGGGAGCCTACGAGGTGGTCAAGGACTCTCTGGCCGACGAGGTCGAGTTCGTGAAGGTCGCGATGCAGCCGGGCATGCCGCAGGGTTCCGGTGTCGTGTGGGGAACGCCGATCGTCACCCTGCCTGGCAATCCCGTCAGCGCCCTGGTGTCGTTCGAGGTGTTCATCCGGGCCCCCTTGCGGGCGGCGATGGGATTGCCGCACCCCGGCCGACCCCGTCGTCCGGCCACCCTGCTCGAGGATCTGAAGTCACCGCCCGGGCGGCGGCAGTTTCGCCGCGGGGTCCTCGACCACGACGGCGGGACGGTCACCAGCTACGGGCCTCCCGCGTCGCATCATCTGCGCTGGTTGGCGTCGGCGGATTGCCTGTTGGAAATCGGCGAGGACGTCACGGAACTGGCGGCCGGATCACCCGTGCAGGTTTGGGACCTGAGCTGACCCCGTAGAATCGGAACCCCATGGCCAGACCCGCGCGACCCGCCGATGCCGCCAACGAGTCCGAGTTCTCCCGTTTCGTTGAGTTGGTCCGTTCCACCGTTCCGCCCGTCCATTCCGCTGGCCTGCCGTTCATCGCAGGTGGGCTGGGAGTCGCCGCCGCCGGTCGCAAGCACCGGTGGCTGCGCAATGCGGGCCTGACTGCTGCCGGGGCCTGTGCCCTGTTCTTTCGGCACCCGCCGCGGGTGCCGCCGACCAGGCCCGGCGTCGTCGTCGCCCCCGCCGACGGAGTCGTCACGCTGATCGAACAGGTCCGCCCACCCGCCGAGCTCAACATGCCCGACGTGCCGATGACCAGGGTCAGCATCTTCCTGTCGATCTTCGACGCCCACGTGCAGCGGGCGCCCGTCGGCGGCGACGTCCTCACCGTCAAGTACCGGCCCGGTCAGTTCCAGTCCGCGGACAAGGACAGCGCGAGCGAGGTCAACGAGTGCAACGCGGTGTGGTTCCGCACCGCAGACGGAGTCGACGTGGCCGCGGTCCAGATCGCCGGTCTGATCGCCCGCCGCATCGTCTGCTCGGTCAACGCCGGGGACAAGGTGGGCCTCGGTGAGACCTACGGGCTGATCCGCTTCGGCTCGCGCCTCGACACCTACTTTCCGCAGGACTCCCGGGTGATGGTCGAGCTGGGCCAGCGCGCCATCGGCGGCGAAACGGTTCTCGCGGAGCTGTCGTGAGCCGTCCCGAGGGCCAACCCGCCCGTGGTCTACGCATCCTCCCAAGCGCGACGACCGTCCTGGCGATCTGCGCGGGTCTGACGTCCATCAAGTTCGCCCTCGACGAGAAGCCGTGGATCTCGCTGGCCCTGATCGGGGCCGCCGCCATCCTCGACGGCATCGACGGCGGCATCGCCCGTGCGCTCAACGCCCAGTCTCGGATGGGCGCCGAGATCGACTCCCTGGCCGACGCGGTGAACTTCGGCGTGGCACCGGCACTCGTCGTCTACCTGACGCTGCTGCCGAACTCTCAGCTCGGCTGGATCTTCGTGCTGTTGTACGCCGTCTGCGTCGTGCTGCGGCTGGCCCGGTTCAACGCGCTGCTCGACGACCACACCAAGCCCGCGTACACCCGCGAGTTCTTCACGGGCGTGCCCGCACCGTGCGGCGCCGTGGGGGCGCTCGGCCCGCTGGTCGCCTTCATGCAGTTCGGGCACGGCTGGTGGACGTCGCACTGGTTCGTCTGCGCATGGCTGGCCGCGAACGCGGCGCTGCTGGTCAGCCGGGTGCCGACGTTGGCGCTGAAGGCGATCTCGGTCCCGGAGAACGCCGCGCCGATTCTGCTGATCCTGGTGGCGGCCGCGGCCGCCGGACTTCTGCTCTTCCCGTACGTGCTGGTGTTGCTGATCATCGTCGGATACGTCTGCATGATGCCGTTCACCATCCGCAGTCAGCGTTGGGTGGCAGCGCGCCCCGAGGCCTGGGACGCCAAACCCGGACAACGTCGGGCGGTCCGCCGCGCGGCGCGGCGGGCGGCACCCAACCGGCGCTCGGTGGCTCGCCTCGGGCTGCGCAAGCCCGGCTCCCGGGGTTAGGCGTGACCGATCTCGTGACCGACGCGTTCGACGAACCGCCGCGGGGTCGGCTTCCACTGACGGCCAGGCTCAACACCTCGGCGACGGACTCGCGGCGCGGGGTGGTGCGGCTCCATCCCGAGGCGCTGGCCGCGCTGGGCATTCGGGAGTGGGACGCGGTGACGTTGACCGGTTCGCGCACCACCTCCGCCGTCGTCGGCGTCGCGGGGCCGGACACGCCCGCGGGCACCGCGCTGCTCGACGACGTCACGCTGTCCAACGCCGGTCTCCGCGAGAACACCATCGTGTTGGTCGCCCCGGCGACGGTGTACGGGGCGCGGTCGGTGACCGTCAGCGGCTCGAAGCTGGCCACCCAGTCCATCTCGTCGGCCACGTTGCGGCTGGCGTTGCTCGGCAAGGTGATGACGGTCGGCGACACGGTGTCGCTGCTGCCGCGTGACCTCGGCCCAGGCACGTCGACGTCGCAGGCGTCGTCGGCGCTGACGTCGTCGGTGGGCATCACCTGGACCTCGGAGCTGCTGACGGTGACCGGCGTCGATCCGGCCGGGCCGGTGAGCGTGCAGCCAAATTCGGTGGTGGCCTGGGGTGACGGCACGGCGCTTTCCGACGCGTCCTCCGGCGCACACACGATCTCCGAGCCCCGCCCGAAGCAGTCCGCCGGGGCGACCGTGTCGGTCGACGATCTCCGCGGCGCCCACACCCAGGCGGGTCGCCTGGCGGAGTGGTTGAAGCTTGCCCTCGACCAACCCGAGCTTCTCGAAACACTCGGCGCGAAGCCACGTCTCGGCGTTCTGGTCTCCGGTCCCGCGGGCGTCGGCAAGGCCACGCTGGTGCGTGCGGTGTGCGCGGAGCGGCGCCTCGTCGAACTCGACGGCCCCGAGGTCGGCTCGTTGCGTGCCGAGGACCGACTGGCCAGGGTGGCGTCTGCGGTTGCGACCCTCCGCGACGGCGGAGGCGTTCTGCTCATCACCGACGTCGACGCTCTGTTACCTGGCTCGGCTGAACCCGTCGCGACCCTGATCCTCACCGAGTTGCGCGCCGCGGTGGACACGCCAGGGGTGGCGTTCGTCGCGACGTCAGCGGTGCCCGACGCGGTCGATCCCCGGCTGCGGGCACCCGATCTGTGTGACCGCGAGCTGGGGCTGAGCCTCCCCGACGGTGCGACGCGCAAGGCGCTGCTCGAGGTTCTGCTGCGCGGCGTACCCGCCAAGGATCTTGCCCTGGACGAAATCGGCGATCGCACACCGGGTTTCGTCGTCGCCGACCTCGCCGCCGTGGTGCGGGAGGCCGCCCTGCGGGCCGCCGCGCGCGCCAGTTCGGACGGCCAGACCCCGGCGCTGACGCAGGACGACCTGACCGGCGCGCTTTCGGTGATCCGCCCGCTGTCGCGGTCGGCCACCGAAGAGGTCGCGGTCGGGTCGATCACGCTCGACGACGTCGGCGACATGGTCGAAACCAAGCAGGCGCTCACCGAGGCGGTGCTGTGGCCCCTGCAGCATCCAGACACCTTCGAACGGCTCGGCGTCGAGCCTCCGCGCGGCGTCCTGCTCTACGGTCCGCCCGGCTGCGGAAAGACCTTCGTCGTCCGGGCGCTGGCCAGTAGCGGACGGCTGTCGGTACACGCCGTCAAGGGTGCCGAGCTGATGGACAAGTGGGTGGGCTCGTCAGAGAAGGCGGTGCGCGAGTTGTTCCGCCGCGCACGGGATTCCGCACCGTCGCTGGTGTTCCTCGACGAGATCGACGCCCTCGCCCCACGGCGCGGGCAGAGCTTCGACTCCGGCGTCACCGATCGCGTGGTGGCCGCCCTGCTGACCGAGCTCGACGGCATCAACCCGCTGCGCGACGTCGTCGTCCTCGGTGCGACCAACCGGCCTGACCTCATCGACCCGGCCCTGCTGCGGCCGGGACGGCTGGAGAAGTCGGTGTTCGTCGAGCCACCCGACGCCGACGCGCGCCGCGCGATTCTGCGCACCGCAGGGAAGAACATTCCGCTGAGCGCCGACGTGAACCTCGACGAACTCGCCGACACCCTCGACGGTTACAGCGCCGCCGATTGCGTTGCGCTGCTCAGGGAGTCGGCCCTGACGGCGATGCGGCGCTCGATCGACACCGCCGACGTGACCGCCGCCGACGTCGCGAAGGCCAGGGCGACCGTGCGGCCGTCACTCGATCCGGCGCAGGTCGACGCGCTCCGCGCCTTCGCCGACAAGCGCTGACCTCACGCCCGTTCGGCGACCGCGGCAAGACCCGTCAGCGAGGACATCAGCGCGTCCTCGCCGGTGGCGCGGGCCCGCACCATCCGCTTCTCGTCGGTCAGCTGCGTCCAGTCGTAGGTGTGGGTGACGCGGGTGTGCGCGTCGTCGACTGGTGTCAGCTCCCACCGCCAGAGCTGCCCGGGTGGTGGCGAGCCCTGCTCAGACGGACGCCAGGCGATGAGCCGCCCCTCCTCGAACTCCACGACGTGGTTCTCCCGAACCCCGCCCTGGCTGATGGTCGTCAGGAAGACGTCCCCGACGCTGCGCACGCGTTGGCCCGTCGCCGCCTCGGCGAGGTTGTCGTTGCCGTCCCAGCTCGGTTGCTCGGCCGGGTCGGCAATGAGCTCGAAGATCCGGTCGGCCGGTGCGGAGATGTCGAGGCTGGCGCTGGCCACTCTGTCGTCCTGTCCCATGGGTCCATTCAACCGGGTCGTCTCGACCGGTGGAACGGGGTCCGGGGTCGCCCACGTAAACTAGGCGAAGACATAGCCTTAGACGGCTGACACCCCACTTGGCAGATGCGCTCGTTGGCGCCCGCCAGAACCGGAGTGCCATGCTCGCCATTCTCTACGCCCACGCGGTGGCCGCCCTCGTGGCGCCCGTTCTCGTGCAGCGTTGGGGACGACACGCCTTCTACGGTCTGGCGCTGGTGCCGCTCGGGTCACTGCCGTGGGTCGCGATGAACTGGCCGGGTCGAGGCGAGCAGACCGTCCACGTCCAGTGGGTCCCCGAGTTGTCGATGGACATCACGTTCCGCTTCGACGCGCTGGCCGCGATCATGAGCGTGCTCGTCCTCGCCGTCGGCGCGCTGGTCCTCTTCTACTGCGCCGAGTACTTCCACCACCACGACGGTCACACCGAACGCAGGCTGCCCAGCTTCGCCGCCGAACTCGTCGCCTTCTCCGGCGCCATGTTCGGGCTCGTCATCAGCGACAACATGCTGATGCTTTACCTGTTCTGGGAGCTGACGACGGTGTTGTCGTTCCTGCTGGTCGGTCATTACGCCGAGCGCGCCACCAGCAGACGAGCCGCCACCCAGGCCTTGCTGGTCACCACCGCCGGCGGCTTGGCCATGCTGGTCGGCATCATCATGCTCGGTGAGCTGGCGGGCACCTACCGCCTCTCCGAACTCGTCGAGGCGCCGCCCACCGGCCTGGCCGCGAGCGTCGCCGTCGTCCTCGTCCTGATCGGCGCGGTGTCGAAGTCCGCCCTGGTGCCATTCCACTTCTGGTTGCCCGGCGCCATGGCCGCGCCGACACCGGTCAGCGCCTATCTGCACGCCGCGGCCATGGTCAAGGCGGGCGTGTATCTCGTCGCGCGCTTGGCCCCCGGCTTCGCCGACTCGCCCGCCTGGCGGCCGATCATCGTCACTCTCGGTCTTGGGACCATGCTGCTTGCCGGGTGGCGGGCCGTGCGGGAGTACGACCTGAAGCTGATCCTCGCGTTCGGCACCGTCAGCCAGCTCGGGCTCATCACCCTGATGGTGGGCGTCGGCGGGCGCGACGTGATGCTCGCCGGCCTGGCGATGCTCTGTGCCCACGCGATGTTCAAGGCGGCGCTGTTCATGGTGGTCGGCATCGTCGACCACGCCACCGGTACGCGCGACATCCGCCGCCTGGCCTGGCTCGGCGATCGCCATCGACCGCTGCTGATCGTGGCCGTCTGCGCGACGGCGAGCATGGCTGCGCTGCCTCCGTTCCTGGGGTTCGTCGCCAAGGAAGCCGATCTCGCCACGCTGGCCGAGAGCGCGGCCCTGGGTGCCACCGCCCCCTGGGTCGTCGGCGGCGTGGTGTTCGGGTCGGTGTTCACCACCATCTACAGCCTGCGCTTCATCTATGGCGCATTTGCGCGCAAGGGCAGGGCCGAGCCAAGTCAGCGCGTCGCCGAAATGCACCGTCCGCCAATGACGTTCCTCGTACCGCCGGCAATCCTGGCGCTGGCGGGTCTGGCGTTCGGCGTCTGGCCGACCGGGCTCGACGACGTGCTCGACGACTACTCGGGCACGCTTCCCGGCGGCGGCGACTACCACCTCGCACTGTGGCATGGCGTGAACGTCCCGCTGCTGCTGTCGATCCTGGTGCTGGCCGCGGGCGTCGTCGCGTTCTTCGCCAGGAACCGGTTGCGGCGCGCGCGGTTGGGATACCTCCCACTTGGCAACGCCGACCGCATCTACGACTCGGTGATCCGCGGCACCGACGTCTTCGCGGTCCGGCTCACCGCGCTCACGCAGCGCGGCTCGATCCCCGCCACCCAGGCCGTCATCCTGTCGACGTTGGTGCTGCTGCCGACGGCCATGCTGGTGCTCGGCGCACGCAATCGTCCGGAGCTGAAGCTGTGGGATTCACCGCTGCAGGCGGTCGTCGGCCTGATCATCCTGGCCGCGGCGTTCAGCGCGACGGTGTTGCGCAACCGGCTGGCCGCCGTGCTGGTCGTCGGCGTGACGGGGTACGGCTGCGGCGCGATCTTCGTCTTTCACGGCGCACCCGACCTCGCCCTCACCCAGTTCCTGGTGGAGACGTTGACGCTGGTGATCTTCGTCCTGGTGCTGCGGACGCTTCCCGCGGAAGCCGATCAGGGCAACATCAACCGGCATCGGTTGCCACGCCTGGCGCTGTCGCTCGCCGTCGGCGCCACGGTGAGCACGCTCGCCGTGTTCGCGATGGCGGCGCGCACCACCCGGCCAATCGCCGACCTCCTTCCCGACGCCGCCTACTACCGCGGCCAGGGCTCCAACACCGTCAACGTGCTGCTGGTCGACATCCGCGCCTGGGACACCATGGGCGAGATCTCGGTGCTCCTGGTGGCGGCCACCGGTGTGGCGTCAATGGTGTTCCGCAACAGGCGGTTCGGCTCGGCACCTCGGGTGGCCGATGCTGGCCAGCCCGACATCGGACGCATCCCGGTGCTGCCGACCAGCCCTGCCGTCGGCGACATCACCTGGCTGCGCGGCAGCGAGCTCCGCGACCCCCGGTACCGGTCGCTGGTGCTCGAGGTGGCGACGCGAATCATCTTCCCGCTCATCATGGTGCTGTCGTTCTACTTCTTCTTCGCAGGCCACAACACCCCCGGCGGCGGTTTCGCCGGAGGGTTGACTGCCGGCTTGGCGTTGGTGCTGCGCTATCTGGCCGGTGGTCGATTCGAGCTCGGCGAGGCGCTTCCCGTCGACGCGGGCAAGGTGCTCGGGGTGGGCCTGGCCCTCTCGGCGGGTACCGCCGTCACGTCGCTGTTCTTGGGCGCGCCGGTGTTGTCTTCCGCGGTCTTCGAATTCGACGTCCCCGTGCTCGGCCACATCAAGCTCGTCACGGCACTGTTCTTCGACCTTGGGGTGTATCTGATCGTCGTCGGTCTGGTCTTGGACGTCCTGCGTAGCCTCGGCGCGCGGGTCGACGTGGAGATGGCGCAGCAGAATCAGGCGGCACGCCGATGACCGCCATCGTGCCGCTGATCCTCATCGGCGGACTCACCACGGCAGGGGTCTATCTCCTGCTCGAACGCAATCTCACGCGAATGCTGTTGGGGCTCTTGCTCGTTGGCAACGCCGTGAACATCCTGATCCTGACCGTCGGCGGGCCAGCCGGCAATCCACCCATCCGCGGCAGAGTCTCCGACGGTCAGACCGCCACCGCAGACCCGTTGGCGCAGGGCATGATCCTGACCGCGATCGTGATCTCGATGGGCATCGCCGCGTTCGTGCTTGCGCTGACGTACCGCTCGTATCGCTTGTCGCGCGACGAGGACGTCGCCAACGACCCAGAGGACACCAGAGTCTCCGAGCTGTCCGACAAGTCGGCCGTCGCCATCGACGAAGACCTCGTCACCCACGACCCGCACCGCGACACCGACGCGCCCGACGAACTGGACGCGCTGCCGGGACACGAGGGCTCCCGATGAACCTGTCTGCGGTGCTCACCCCGCTTCCCGTCCTGATCCCCACCCTCGCCGCGGCGGTCACGCTGTTCGCGGGCCGCACGCCACGGTTGCAACGCTCCATCGCGGTGGCGGCGTTGTCCGCGGTCGTCGCCGTCTGCGCGGCGCTGGTCTACCTCGCCGACCGGGACGGCACCATCGCCGTCCACGTCGGCGGGTGGGGTCAGTCGGTGCCCGGCATGGGACCGCTTGGCATCACCCTGGTGGTGGACCGGCTTTCGTCGCTGATGCTGCTGGTCTCGGCGATCGTGCTGCTCGCCGTCGTGTTCTACGCCATCGGCCAAGGCATCCGCGACGGTGACGAGCGGCAGCCGGTGTCGATCTTCCTGCCGACCTACTTGGTGCTGTCGGCGGGCGTGTGCACGGCGTTCCTCGCCGGTGACCTGTTCAACCTGTTCGTCGGTTTCGAGGTGCTGCTGTCCGCCAGCTTCGTGCTGCTGACCATCGGCGCCAGCACCGACAGGGTCAGGGCCGGCATCGCCTACGTGATGGTGTCGATGGTGTCGTCGCTGATCTTCCTGATCGGCCTCGCCATGATCTACGCGGCGGCCGGCACCCTGAACATGGCCGAGCTCTCACTGCGGCTGGAGGACATCCCGTCCGGCACCCGCAACGCGATGTTCGCCGTGCTGATGGTCGCGTTCGGCATCAAGGCCGCGGTGTTCCCGCTGTCGACCTGGCTCCCCGACTCCTACCCCACCGCACCCGCGCCGGTCACCGCCGTCTTCGCGGGCTTGCTGACGAAGGTCGGCGTCTACGCGATCATCCGGGCGCACTCGCTGTTGTTCCCCGGTGGCGCGCTCGACAACGTGCTGATGGTCGCGGCGTTGGTGACGATGCTGGTCGGCATCTTCGGCGCGATCGCCCAGAGCGACATCAAACGTCTGCTGTCGTTCACGCTGGTCAGCCACATCGGATACATGGTGTTCGGCATCTCACTGGGCAGTGCGCTCGGCATGTCCGGCGCGATCTACTACGTCGCGCATCACATCGTCGTGCAGACCACGCTGTTCCTCGTCGTCGGCCTGATCGAGCGGCAGGCGGGGGCGTCGACTCTGCAGCGGCTCGGCGGTTTGGCGGCAGCCAGCCCGCTGCTGGCCCTGGTGTTCTTCATTCCTGCACTCAACCTCGGTGGCATCCCGCCGTTCTCGGGCTTCATCGGCAAGGTCGCCCTGCTCGAGGCCGGCACCCAGGACGCTTCGGTGCTCGCCTGGATTCTGGTGGGGGGCAGCGTCGTGACGAGCCTGCTGACGCTCTACGTGATGGCAAGGGTGTGGACCAAGGCGTTCTGGCGTGCCCGCGCCGACGCCCCTGAAGGCGATCTCGCCGACGTCTCGCCGTCCTCCCTGATCGACGACTCCGTGGAGGACATCGCCCACGCCGACCGTGACGACGTCGGACGCATGCCGGTCGGCATGCTGGTGCCGACCGCGGCGCTCATCGCCGTCGGTTTGGCGCTGACGGTGTTCGCCGGTCCGATCTTCGCCTTCAGTGAGCGAGCGGCGGCCGAGGTGCTCGACCGTGGTCAGTACGTATCGGCGGTGTTGCGGCCGTGATGAGGCGAACCGTGTTGCTGCGGGTCTGGGTGGTGTGCTGGCTGACGCTGGTGTGGGTGCTGTTGTGGGGCAACGTGTCTGCGGCCAACGTGCTGGGTGGCGTCGCCGTCGCGTTGGTGATCACGCTGCTGTTGCCGCTGCCGCCGGTGCCCGTCGAGGGCAAGCTGCATCCGCTGTCGCTGGTCCGGTTGGTCGCGTTGATCGCCTACTACCTGGTGCTGTCGTCGCTTCAGGTGGCGTGGTTGGCGATCAAGCCGGGGCCGCCACCGCGCAGCGCCGTGCTGCGCGCACACGTGGCGATCAAGTCCGACCTGGTTCTGGCGTTGACGGTAAGCGTGCTCAACCTGATCCCCGGTGGCATCGTCCTGGAGATCGACCAGACGCGACGCATGATCTACGTCCACGTGATCGACGCGGGCACGGAGAAGTCCGTCGCGCGCTTCTACCGTCAGGTCGCAGACATCGAGCGCTTGATGATCGCGGCGTTCGAGAAGGACGCCGACTGGCGGGCGAGCGCGGAGAGGGAGGCTGACTCGTGAACACCGAGCGAGAAGCGCAGCGGGATCGCGCATGAACACCGTGTGGACCATCTCGGCGGTGATGCTGATCGCTGCCATCGCCATCACCATGTTCCGACTGCTCGCCGGCCCTGGAACGCTGGACCGCCTCGTCGCGCTGGATACCTTCGTCGCGGTCACGATGTGCTCGATCGGGACGTGGGCGGCCTACAGCCTGGACACCACCGTGACCTACAGCCTGACGGCGCTGGCGTTGATCAGCTTCGTGGGCTCGGTCAGCGTCGCCCGCTTCCGCGTTCGAGACACCGACCGGGCGGACGGGGAGCCCCAATGAGCGGCATCCTCGACGTACTGGCAGGCGTGCTGGTGCTGGCCGGTTCGACCTTGGCCCTGACCGCGGCGATCGGCGTGGTGCGGTTCCCCGACACCCTGTCGCGGATGCATGCCGCCACCAAACCGCAGGTCCTCGGGCTCTTGCTGGTGCTGATGGGTGCGGCCCTGCGGCTGCGCGGCCATCCCGACGTCGGAATGTTGATCCTGGCCGGGCTCTTCACCCTCATCACCGCGCCGGTGGTGGCCAACCGCGTCGGGCAACTCGCGTATCGGGAGCAGAGCTTCCGCGACGACTTGCTGACCAAGGACGACATGGCGGACCGCCCCGAGGACTGACGACTTGTCAGTGGTCGAATGTATGTTCGAATCATGTCCGGAGCGGCAGTGCGAGAGGCGTTGGCGGCGGTGCGCGCCGCCTACGACGCGCTGGCGGCCTGCGACGTCGACCTGCTCACCCGCCAAGAACTGTTGGAGACCCTCGACGAACTCGAGACGCTGACCTGCCAGCTGCCCACGCAGACGCACCGATTGCTGGCCCGGCTCCAGCTGGAGACGACGGCGAAGGAGCTCGGCGCCAAGTCATGGCGGGACGCGCTCAGGATTCGGTGGCGCATCTCGAGCGCAGAAGCCGGGCGTCGACTGACCGACGCCGCGCTGCTGGGACCTCGGGGCGCACTGAGCGGTGAGCCGCTCGAGCCGGTGCTCCCCGCGACCGCCAAGGGGCAAGCGCTGGGGCTTCTCAACGACGAACACGTCGAGGTGATCCGCAAGGCGATGGCGCGGATGCCGGGCTTCGTCGACCCGATCACCCGCGGACAGATCGAAGTGGACCTGGTTCGTACGGCAACCAGTGTCGGCCCCAAGGAACTGAAGGACTCCGCCGACCTGACACTGTTCCTGCTCGACCAGGACGGTCCCCCACCCGACGAGACCGAGCGCGACCGCAAGCGTGGGATGTCGAAGGGTAAACAACGCCACGACGGAATGACGCCGATCACCGCCAACCTCACCCCCGAGGCGTGGGCCGTCTGGGAGGTGATCTTCGCGAAGTACGCCGCACCCGGGATGTGCAATCCCGCCGACGCCGAACCCTGCACCTCCGGAACACCGTCACAGGAGCAGATCGACAACGACCACCGCAGCCTCGCCCAACGGCAGCACGACGCGATGGTCGTCGTCGGCCGCATCGCCTTGATGAGCGGCAATCTCGGTCGGCTCAACGGGCTGCCGGTGTCGGTGATCATCCGAACCACGTTGCAAGACCTGGAGTCCCGCGCTGGAGTGGGCGTGACTGGCGGTGGCACGGTGATGCCGATTGGCGACGTCGTCCGGCTCGCCGGCCATGCCAACCACTACCTGGCGGTGTTCGACGGCGCCACCGGGTCGGCCCTGGACTTGTTCCGCACCCGCCGGGTGGCGTCGGCGGCGCAACGGATCATGTTGATCGCCCGCGACGGCGGCTGCACAAAACCGTGCTGCACCGTCGGCGCGTACGGCTCGCAGATCCATCACGCCCGGCGCGACTGGGCGGCCGGCGGGCTCACCAACGTCGACGATCTCGCCCTGGCGTGTGGGCCCGACAACCGCATGGTCGACGCCAAGGGTGGGTGGACCACCACCGTCAACGCCCGCGGGGACGTCGAGTGGGCACCGCCGCCGCAGCTGGACACCGGCCAGGCGCGGATCAACCACTACCATCGCCCCGAACGGCTGCTGTACCCGCCAGACGACGCGGAAGCGCTGTGGCACAACGACGATCCCGAGCAACCCGGTGGACCGGCACCGCCCGCTGACCAGGTGGCGTGAGTGCATCCGGGCCGTCGAGCAGGCCCGGGGTACGGCCGTGCCCTCTGGCCCGCCGGCAGGCTAGTCCGGCGCTCCACCGTCGGCGAGCTGAAACTCGATCATCGCGGCGACGGTCTCGACGGCGTCCCGCAGTGCGTCCAGCCGGGCAGACGCCGACGGCGCTTCGAGCACCGCGTACCGGTCGGCTTGGCCCATCGGCACGCGGGACGACAACGCGTACAACCGCTTTCCGGCGTCGTCTCCGGGTTCCGGCTCGCCGAGCATCTCGGAACGAGACGGAAGTGTCGCCTCCTGCGCGGCGGCGACCCGGTCGAAGATCGACATCAGGCGGTCCTCGACCACGGCGATGTCGTCACCGGTGACGGTCGGGCCCGGCTCGTCGGGCCACACCTCGACGTCGGCGCGCGGGTACGGGTCGTCGTCGAGCCATGACGCCACGCGGATCCGCTCCCGCATCTCGCATTCCAACAGGTAGCGGCCGTCGCCAAGATCCCGGTACTCCACGATGTGCGCCATCGAGCCGACGTCGCACCTGGCGTCCGCGCCCCCGACCTCACGCCCCGCGGCGATCAGGACGACGCCGAACTCGCGTGACCCATCCAGGCATTCGCGCACCAGTGCGCCGTAGCGGGGCTCGAAGATGCGTAGCGGCAGGTCCTCACCCGGTAGGCGTACGGACTCCAGCGGGAACATCGGACTTATCGTCACTGGTATCGCTTACCCGCCCGCGAACCTACAGAACCAGCTCGGCGATGAGCGCGTCGACCACGGTCCGAAGATTGCCGTCGTTGTCGTCGGCGACCTGCCGCTGGCGCTGATACGACGCGCCCGTCTGGTAGATGCTGGACACCTGCGCCAGCTCGTCGGCGCAGCCAAGCGACTTCGCAACCGGTTCCAACTTGTTCAGCAGGTCGTCGAGATCCTCGGTGACAAGACGCTCGTTGCTGTCCTCGTCGAGGATGATGACCGCGTCGAGGCCGTATCGCGCGGCCCGCCACTTGTTCTCCTGGACGTGCCACGGCGGCATCGTCGGCAGGTGTTCGCCCGCGTCGAGGCGGCGGTCCAGGTCGACGATCAAGCAGTGGGTCAGCGCCACCAACGCACCGAGTTCGGCGATGTTGGAGATACCGTCGAAGATGCGCACCTCGATGGTGCCCAGATGAGGCGAAGGCCGTATGTCCCAACGGATTTCGTTCATGTGGTCGATGATGCCGGTCTTCTTCTGATCGTGAACGAACTGTTCGAACTGCGACCACTCCTGGAAGTGGAATGGCAGGCCCGCGGTCGGCAACTGCTGAAACATCATCGCCCGGTTGCTGGCATAGCCGGTGTCGCTACCGTCCCAGTACGGCGACGAGGCCGACAGCGCCAACAGGTGCGGGTAGTGGTTGAGCAGCGAGGTGATGATCGGCATCACCTTGTGCGCCGACGAAACCCCGACGTGCACGTGCACGCCCCAGATCAGCATCTGCCTGCCCCACCACTGGGTGCGCTTGATCAGCTCGGCGTAGCGCGGCGCGTCGGTCAGCTGTTCGGCCGACCACTTGGCGAACGGATGGGTGCCCGCGCAGAACAGCTCCATCCCGCGGGCCCGCACGATCCGGCGGGCCGGGGCGAGGGTCGCCCGAAGATCGTCCATCGCCTCGGCAGAGTTGTCACAGATTCCCGTGACGACTTCCACGGTGTTGCGCAGCAATTCCTTGTGGACGTGCGGACTCTCACCGATTTCGGCGATCACCGCGGCCGCTTCGTTGCTCAGCTCACGCGTGCTGGGGTCGACGAGCGCGAACTCCCACTCAACCCCGATGGTCGGCCGGGCCGACCCCTTGAAGTCGATCCGTTGGGGCCGCGGACCGACCGTCGACTCACTCGGGGGAAATGACACCGCACGCCACCCGCTTGCCGGCGTCGCCGGTGGCCATCGTCATCTCGTCGGGGCCGGGCGTACCGTTCACCTGCTGGTAGCGCTCCGGCGGGATGTTGGCGAAGTTGTCGGCCTTCTCGTGGATGATGATGGCCGTCTTGGTGCCGGCCTCCAGATCCGCCGCGGTGAAGGCGTCGGTGGTGGTCACCGACATCGCCGAACCGTCGGCACGCACCTGCAGCGAGGAGAGGTCGCCGCTGGCCGGATGCCCGGAGTGGCCGCCGACCTGGAAGTGCGCACCCGCGGAGTTGAAGTCGGCGGGCGCGCCGCCGGTCGGTGCGACCGAGGCCGGCTCACACTTGCCAACCGAGTGGATGTGCATGCCATGGAAACCGGGCGTCAACTGCCCCGACGCGGTGGTCTTGACGGTGACCGTGGCGTACCCGCCGGAGAATACGAACTCCGCGGTTGCCACCGAGGTGCCGTCGGCGGTCTTCAGATCGGCGGTAAGCGTCTCGCCGGTCGCCGTCGCAGAAGCTTCGGCGCCCTCTCCTGCCTCGCCAGCGCCTGCCGGCGGCGGCGAACCGGTCCACACCGGCGGGGTGGTTCCAGGCTGCGTGGCGACGGGCTCGTATGGGGAGCACGCGGCCGCGATGGGAACGATGAGTGCCGCGGCGGCGAGAAGGCGGAGCGGGGCAGAGATCGGCATGCCGGAAAGCCTAACCGGTGACCGCCACGATCACGCCGGGCGGTTGTTCTGCGACCGCGGGTGTCCTGGGTTCGACGGGCGCGCCGAGCAGCGTGCCGATCTCGTCGGCCGCTTCCTTCTCCCCCGGCGCCTCGCCGAAGTACACGGTCGTCGCGGTCACACCCTCCAGGGTGAGGTTCCCGGTTTCGGTGACGTTCCACTCCGCGTCGCGCAGTCGGGTGGCGGTCTGATCGGCCAGGCCGGCGATCTCGGAGGTGTTGAACACCCGGACGTCGGGCTTGGCGGCGGCCGGTTCAGTCGTCTCAGACGTCGGAGCCGCGGTGGTGGTCGCGGTGGTGGTGGCACCCGCCGAGCTGGCGTCGTCGTCATCGCTTGAGCCGAGGGCTTGGAAGCCGACCAACAGAAACACGACACCGAGAAACAGCAGCACCATGACCATGGCGCGCAGCGGCAACCCGGAGGAGTCTCGTTGATTCATCGCACTCACTGTATCGAGCCGCCCCCGTAGGGCGAAAACCGTTAGGTACCGATCACGTCACGTCGAAGCCGAGGCGGCGCGCGGCCCGGGCCTTTTGGCGACTGGCCCGCACGCGTCGGAGTCGCTTCACCAGCATGGGATCGACGGCGAGGGCTTCGGGACGGTCGACCAGTGCGTTGAGCACCTGGTAATACCGCGTCGCCGACATGGAGAAGAGTTCTTTGATTGCGTCTTCCTTGGAACCCGCGTACTTCCACCACTGCCGTTCGAACGCAAGGATGTCATGTTCGCGGCGGTTCAGGCCGTCGGCGAGAGCCTCGTCGTCCCCGGACTTTTCAGTCCGCGCAATGGCGCCGTCCATTTGCTCTGTGGACCCTTCCAAACACTCAAGACATTCCGGTGGTGACGGCCCACATTCAACCACGGCAGACCCGTCAGAGCCGTGACCCTTGCCCGCGAGTCGGCAGCCGAGAGCCCGCCCACTAATCTTCTCCGCATGGCCGTCGTACCCATCCGCATCGTGGGAGATCCAGTCCTGCACACTGCGACCAGTCCGATCCCCGTCGGTGACGACGGATCGCTGCCCGCCGATCTGGCGAATCTCATCGAAGATCTATACGACACGATGGACGAAGCCAACGGTGTCGGGTTGGCCGCCAACCAGATCGGGGTCTCCAAGCGCGTGTTCGTCTACGACTGCGCCGACGAGCGCGGTCGCGCGACCCGCCGTCGTGGCGTGATCGTCAACCCGGTGCTCGAGACCTCCGAGGTTCCCGAGACGATGCCCGATCCCGACAACGACGACGAGGGCTGTCTGTCGGTTCCCGGCGAGTCGTTCCCGACCGGCCGGGCCAGCTGGGCGCGCGTGACGGGACTCGACGCCGACGGGACGCCCATCACGCTGGAGGGCAACGGCCTGTTTGCCCGGATGTTGCAGCACGAGACGGGACACCTCGACGGGTTCCTCTACGTCGACAAGTTGATCGGCAGGCATGCCCGTGCGGCAAAGCGGGCGGTGAAGTCCAACGGTTGGGGCGTGCCGGGGCTGTCGTGGACGCCCGGCGAGGATCCCGACCCGTTCGGGCACTGATGTTCCGCCGTGGTTGAGCTTCCCGAGGTCGGCACCAGGGTCAGCCTGCGATACCGCCTGCCCGCGGGTTCGGTGCCGCCGATGAGCGACGTCGTCGGGCATCTGCGAGAGGTCGGACCGACGCTGCTGGTCGAGACGAAGGCCGGCGACGTGGTGACCGTCTCGACGGCCGACATCGTGTCGATCAGGCCCTTGTCGGCCGCGCCGGTGCGCAACCGCGACATCCGCAACCTCGAACACGCCGCGGCACTGGGCTGGCCCGGGGTCGAGCACGAGTGGCTCGACGGCTGGCTGCTCCGGTTCGGACACGGCGTCACCCGGCGGGCGAATTCGGCGGTGCCGCTGCTGCCCACCCCCGGCGAGCACCTCGACGAGATCGCCGACTGGTACGCCGCCCGCGGGGTGCCTCCGCTACTTGCCGTGCCGGACCGGCTCTTCCGCCTGCCGCCCGATCAGCCGACCGACGGTGAGAACGTGGTGATGGCACGGCAATTGACCGATCGCGCCGCCAGCGCCTCGGTGTCGACGACGTCCAGGCCGGGCGACGCGTGGTTGCGCCTGCATCCCCGGCAGGTTCCGGTGGAGGTGCTCACCGCAGTCGTCGACGGCGTGGTTGCGTTCGGGACACTCGAGGACGCCGCGGTCGGTCGGGTGGCCGTCACCGTGGCGCCCGACGGCACCCGGTGGGCCGGGCTGTCGTCGGTCCACGTCGCGGAGGACGCCCGTCGTCGCGGGCTGGCGCGGACGCTGTGCGACGGACTGCTGGGGTGGGCCTTCGAACAGGGCGCGACCCGCGCCTACGTGCAGGTCTTGTCGGAGAATGCGGCTGCTACGAGCCTCTACCTGTCCATGGGGTTCGGCGAGCATCACCGCTCCCGCTACGTGTCGCTAGGGTAACCGCGTGCGAATCGCCACCTGGAACGTCAACTCCATCCGCTCCCGAATCGATCGGGTCACCAGCTGGCTGGAGCGCGCCGACGTCGACGTGCTGGCCATGCAGGAAACCAAGTGCAAGGACGACCAGTTCCCGACGATGCCGTTCGCCGCGTTGGGCTACGAGGTGGCGCACGTCGGGCACAGCCAGTGGAACGGTGTGGCGATCGCGTCGAGGGTCGGGCTCGACGACGTCGAACTCGGCTTCGCGGGCCAGCCCGCGTTCAACGACGCCGACGAGGCCAGGGCTATCGGCGCCACGTGCGGCGGGGTGCGGGTCTGGAGTCTCTACGTGCCCAACGGCCGCACGGTCGAGGATCCGCACTACACGTACAAGCTGGAATGGCTTGCCGCACTTGACAAGACGTCCTCCGGGTGGCTAGCCGACGATCCGACGGCGCCGATCGCGCTGGTCGGGGACTGGAACATCGCGCCGACCGACGACGACGTGTGGGACGTCGAGGTGTTCAAGGGCAGCACCCACGTCACCGAACCGGAGCGGGCGGCGTTCCGGTCCATCGAGGGTCGGTTCGCCGACGTGGTCCGGCCGTTCACCCCACCGCCGGGCAACTTCACCTACTGGGACTACACGCAGCTGAGATTCCCCAAGCGCCAAGGCATGCGCATCGACTTCATCCTCGGATCGGAAGCGCTGGCCGCCCGGGTGACCCACGCCGAGATCGCGCGCGACGAACGCAAGCCCGGCAAGAAGGGCACGCCAGCACCGAGTGACCACGCACCGGTGTGGGTGGATATCGGCGGCTGACGCCTAGGTCACGCCGCGTTGTCGGCGCCCGCCTCCGAACCGTAGCGGCCCGGGTTGAACAGCGACGCCGCCGCACCGAGCAGCATCATCACCGCGGCGGCGATGAACACCACGCTCAGCCCGGAGTGGAACGGTTCGGTGATGAGCTGCGGGAAGAACGTCTTTCCGGTCAGCACGTCGGCGTTCACGCCGGGCTGGGTCAGCGCGCCCGACGGCCCGAGCAACTCGCCCATCGGGTTGTAGCCGAGGAACGCGGCGAAGAGGCTGCCCACCGGCGGCAGGTTGGCCACGTCGTTGGCGACCGAGGCCGAGACCCCCTGCGCCTGAAGGCCGGTGCTCATCGCCGAGGGCAGGGTGTGGGCCAGGCCGACGATCATCAGCGAGAAGAAGACGCCGATCGACAGCGATGAGCCCGCGTTGAAGAACGTGGCGCGCACCCCGGAGGCGGCGCCACGCTGGGCGGCGGGCACGCTCGACATGATCGCCGCGGTGTTGGGGGCGGTGAAGATGCCGCCGCCAAGACCGTTGAGGAACACCAGCAATGCGAAGACCCAGTAGTCGAAGTTGACGGGGATCAGCACCAGCGCGATGAACGTCGCGGCCATCAGCAGCATGCCGCCGACGGTGAACGGTCGGGCGCCGAAGCGGTCCGACAGCGAACCCGCGATGGGTCCGGCCACCAGGAAGCCGACGGTGATGGGCAGCAGATAGATACCCGCCCACAGGGGAGTGGACTCGAAGCTGTAGCCGTGCAACGGAAGCCAGATGCCCTGCAACCAGATGATGAGCATGAACTGGAGGCCGCCGCGGCCCATCGACGACATCAGGCCGGCGAGGTTGCCCATGCCGAACGAGGCGGACTTGAACAACCGGATGTCGACCATCGGCGAGTCGACGTGCAGTTCGATGAAGCAGAATGCCACCAGCAGCAGCAGGCCAATTCCGATGGCGCCGAGCACCATTGGGTTGGTCCAACCGGTGGTGTTGTCACCGTAGGGCTGGATGCCGTAGGTGATGCCTGCGAGCAGCACCGTCAGCCCGAGCCCGAAGGTCAACGTGCCGGGCCAGTCCAGCTTGCCGGGGGTGCGGGCACCGAGCTCGCGCAGCGACCGGACGCTCCAGATCGTCCCCGCGATGCCGATCGGCACGCCGACCCAGAAGATGGCCTTCCAGTGCCATTCGGACAGGAATCCGCCGATCAGCAGGCCGAGGAACGAGCCGGCGACGGCCGAGACCATGTTGACGCCGAGGGCCATGCCTCGCTGGTTGGCGGGGAACGCGTCGGTGAGGATCGCCGACGACGAGGCCATCAGCATCGCGCCGCCGACGCCTTGGACCACACGCCAGCCGATCAGCCACAAGGCGCCACTGCCGAGGTGGAACGGGTCGAACGACAGCGCGACCGCGGCGACGGTGAACACGACGAAGCCCCAGTTGTAGATCTTGACCCGGCCCAACATGTCGCCGAGCCGACCGAAGGGGACCACCAGCACCGCGGTGACCACCAGGTAGCCCATCAGCATCCACAGCAGGTAGCTGACGTTGCCAGGCGCTAGGGGGTTGAGACCGATGCCGCGGAAGATCGCGGGCAGTGAGATCAGCACGATGGAGGCGTTGATGGTGGCCAGCAGCGTGCCAAGTGTGGTGTTGGACAACACGACCCACTTGTAGTGCGGGTGGTCGTGGTCCATCCGACGCCGTCGGGTGGCGGTTTGGGCGAGCGCTTCGTCGGTCTTCGTCATCTCGATCTCAGTCGTCATCAGTTCGCTTCACGTATCGACAGGCGGTGCACGGAGCCGCCCCGGCGGCGACATCCGCTCCAGCGGGCCACATTGCCCAAAACACATATGTTAGCTATACAAAACATCTCATGGCAATTCCTATTCCCCACTCCCCTCGCGTACCGGCCAGATCCTGAGGTACGTTGACTTCCGTCCGCGCGGGAGCGCACGCAAGTGCGCTGAGAGGACGGCTAGAGCGCCGTCGACCGTATGAACCTGACCGGGTAATGCCGGCGTAGGGAGTATTGAGATGGATCGCATCTACCTACCCTTGAGCACGTGAACTTCCTTCCGCTGACCCCGCCGGGGCAGGCTCCGCTGCGTGTGTTGACCATCGCCGGCACCGACTCCGGTGGTGGTGCAGGCATTCAGGCCGACCTGCGCACGTTCGCGCTGCTCGGCGTGCACGGCTGCGTATCGGTCGCCGCCGTCACGGTGCAGAACTCGGTGGGCGTCAAGGCCTTTCACGAAATCCCCGTCGACGTGGTGGCCGGGCAGATCAGGGCCGTCGCCGAGGACATCGGCATCCAGGCCGCCAAGACGGGCATGTTGGCGTCCTCGGAGATCATCGGCGCCGTCGCCGAGACGTGGCGCGACCTGTCCGCCGAGGGCTTGGCGCCACCGCTGGTCGTGGATCCGGTCTGCGCCTCGATGCACGGCGATCCGCTGTTGCACCCGTCGGCGCTGGACGCGATGCGCAACGAGCTCTTCCCGTTGGCCACGCTGGTCACCCCGAACCTCGACGAGGTGCTCCTCATCACCGGAATCGAGGTCGTGGACGCCACCACCCAGCGCGACGCGGCCAAGGCCCTTCATGCCCTCGGGCCGAAGTGGGCGCTGGTCAAGGGCGGGCACCTTCGGTCGTCGTCGCACAGCCCCGATCTTCTGTTCGACGGCACCGCCTTTCACGAATTCGACGCCGAGCGCATCGACACCCCCCACGATCACGGCGCGGGTGACACGCTGGCCGCCGCGACGGCCACGGCGTTGGCCCACGGCCACTCGGTGCCCGATGCGGTGGCCTTCGGCAAGCGCTGGATCACCGAATGTCTGCGCGCCGCATACCCGTTGGGGCATGGGCACGGCCCGGTGTCGGCACTCTTCCGGCTCACCACGTGAGCTTCGAGGCCATCGCCGGCGTCGCCCACGCACCGGCGGGTGACGCCACCGGCATCGTCCTGCTGACCCACGGCGCGGGCGGCAACCGCGAGTCGCCGATGCTGATCAGGCTGTGCGACGAGTGGGCGGCGCGCGGCTGGCTGGCGGTGCGCTACGACCTCCCGTTCCGTCGGCGTCGCCCCAAGGGTCCGCCGTCGGGCTCGGCGGCCTCCGATCAGGCCGGCGTCGGTGAGGCGGTTGCGTTGGCCCGTTCGCTGACCACGGGACCCGTGCTCGTCGGCGGTCATTCCTACGGTGGCCGGATGACGTCGATGGCGGTCGCCGACGGGTTGGCCGTCGAGGTGTTGACGCTGTTCTCCTATCCGCTGCATCCGCCGGGCAAGCCCGAACGCGCACGCACCGAACACCTTCCCCGCATCACCGTTCCGACGGTGTTCACCCACGGCACCTCCGACCCGTTCGGCACGATCGAAGAAATTCGATCGGCCGCCGCCCTGGTCGCTGGTCCCACCGAGGTCGTCGAGGTGACGGGCGCCCGCCACGATCTCGGCTCCAAGACACTGAACGTCCCCGCCTTGGCCGTCGACGCCGCACTCCGGTCATTGCGGCCCTGATCCTGCTATCTTCCGGGGATGACCTGGCCGTCGGGAGACCCGAATCAGCCGCCTGCGTACCAGCACCCCGCTCCGCAGTACCCGCCGCCGCCGCCACTGCCCTATCAGCAGAATCCGTACGGTCCTCCGGGGCAGTACGGCCAGCCGCAGCCCGGCTACCCCTATGCCCCGCCACCGAAGAAGTCCCGCAAGGGCCTCATCATCGGGCTGTCGGTGGGTGCCTTCCTGCTGGCCGCGTGCGTCGTGGGGGCCGCGGTGTTCTTCATCGTCGCCACCAAGGACAAGGTCATCGCCACCGATCTGGCCGTCGGCGACTGCCTCACCGAGATCCCGGACGCCTCACTGGTCCAGTTGGTGCCAAAGACCGACTGCAGCCAGCCGCATGCCGGTGAGGCATACGCGGTCCTGACCATGCCCGACGGCGCCTACCCGGGTGAAACGGTCATCACCGACTGGCAGAACAAGTGCCCCGCCGAACTGGAGTCGTACTCCCCGTCCGCCATGGAGGACTCGTCGGTCGGCGTGTTCGTCCTCTACCCGACGGCCGAGACGTGGGGTCAGGGTGACCGGGCCATCGTCTGCATCGCCACCACCGAGGACAAGCGCACCGGTTCGATCAAGGGCTGACGGCCGAACTGGCACTACCGATACCTGAGGTACCGTCTTGCCATGACTTCGGAGCATGCCTGGGGCGAGCGAAGCGACGGGGGAAATTACGACGCAGTCATCGTCGGAGCAGGGTTCGCGGGAATCGGCGCAGCCATTCAGCTCAAGCGCAACGGCGTCGACGACTTCGTCATCCTGGACCGCGAGGACGACCTCGGCGGCACCTGGTACGTCAACCACTACCCCGGCCTTGCCGTGGACGTGCCGACCACGACCTACTCGTACTTCTTCGAGCCCAACCCGAACTGGTCACGCCTGTTCACCCCGGGCCCGGAGATCAAGCAGTACGCCGACGACGTCGCCGACAAGTACGACGTCCGCAAACACATGCGCTTCAACACCGTCGTCGAGGGTGCGCGTTGGGACGAGGACGCCAGCCACTGGCGGATCGCCCTGGCCGGCGGCGCGACGCTGACCGCCCGCTACCTCGTCACCGCCACGGGATTCCTGTCCCAGCCCGCGATGCCCGACATTCCGGGCATCGCCGACTTCGCGGGCAAGGTCGTCCACACCACTCAGTGGGAGGACGACTTCGACCCCGAGGGACGCCGCATCGCGGTGATCGGCACCGGCGCCACCGCCGTGCAGCTGATCCCCGAACTCGCCAAGCAGGCCGCCGACGTCACGGTCTACCAGCGCACCCCGATCTGGGTGGTGCCGAAGATCGACGTGCGGTTCAGCGAGCGGACCAAGCGGCTGTTCGCGCGAATCCCGTTGACCCAGCGCGTCCTTCGTTGGCTGACCGATTCGATCTACGAGGTGATGGTCTCGGTCGGGGTGCGGCACTATCGCACCTTCCGCGGGCGATTCAACATCTCGGCCGCCGACCTGTCCCGGATGCATCGCTTCGCGGTGATCCGCGATCCCGATCTGCGCCGCAGGCTGACCCCGGACTACGACTTCGGCTGCAAGCGACCGACGTTCTCCAACGGGTACTACCGGGCGTTCACCAAACCGCACGTGCACCTGCAGGACGCGGGCATCGACCACATCGTCGCCGACGGCATCGTCGGCAAGGACGGTACGAAGAACGTCATAGACACCCTGGTGCTGGCGACCGGCTTCGACCTCTGGGAAGCCAACTTCCCCGCCATCGAGGTCATCGGTCGTGAGGGTCGGGATCTGGGAAAGTGGTGGCGCGACACCAGGTTCCAGGCCTATCAGGGTGTGTCGATGCCGTACTTCCCGAACTACTTGAGCTTGGCGAGCCCGTATGCGTTCCTCGGACTGAACTTCTTCAACACGATGGAATACCAGATGCAGCTGATGGGCCGGCTGCTGACCGAGGTGAAGCGCCGCGGTGCGACGACGTTCGAGGTGACCGAGGAAGCCAACGCCGCGTTCCTCGACCGGATGACCGAGCTGCTCGGCGACTCGCTGTTCACCAACGGCAACTGCGGCAGCGCTCATTCGTACTACTTCAACCCGGCGGGTGAACCGACCCTGCTTCGGCCGTCATCCACCGAGACGGCCATCAAGGAAGCATCCGAGTTTCCGTTGACCGACTACCAGATTGCCTGACGAGAGGATCGGTACGTGCCGAAAGAGCAGAGTTCGAAGTCAGCCACGTTCGCCGGATTGGCCTTGGCCGGAACGGGTGTAGCGCACTTCGTCCGACCTGAGCTGTTCGAGGGCATCACGAAGTCGGCGTTTCCCAACGACACGGCGCGCTTCCTCAAGATCAACGGCGGACTCGAGACGGCACTGGGTCTCGGTGTGGCCCTGCCACAGACCAGGAAGCTGGCCCTGGTCGGACTGCTCGGGTATGGCGGCTACCTGGTCGTCAACGCCATCCGTAATCGCTGACGCGCGACAGCTAGCACCGGCGCTCAGCTAACTGTCAGCCCAGCGTCCCAGGGTTTCGGTCACGCGGCAGTTAACCTGCTCAACGTGCCCGATGTGACCAGAGTGACGGATGGGACGATGCTGTCCCGGCGCAACGTCCTCATGGGCGTCGTCGCATCGGTGGCGGGCATCGCCTTGGTCCGCTGCGGCGCGGGTGGCTCGAGCCACGCCGCACCGGCAGCCGCGCCCCCGCCACCGGTTGGACTGCCGACGCCACCGCCGTGGCCCGAGCTGCTTCCCGCTCCGCCACCGCAGACGCGGATCGCGCTTCCCGGCGGCGGGGTGCTCAGCGCCTTGCCCGGCCCCGGCGATCTGCTGTCACTGACCCTCGACGACGGCGTCGACTCCGGGGTGGTGCGGGCGTACGCCCAGCTGGCCAAGGACACCGGCATCCGCCTGACGATGTTCGTCACCGGCGTGTACGCGTCGTGGACCGACAACCACGACCTGTTGCTGCCCCTGGTGGAATCTGGTCAGATCCAGCTGGGCAACCACACCTGGATTCATCCAGACCTGACGAAGCTGACCGGCAGCCGGATCGCCGACGAGCTGCGGCACACCGACCAATTCATCAGGGACACCTTCGGCGTGGACGCCACGCCCTACTACCGACCGCCCTACGGCGCGTACAACGATCTGGTCCAGTCGGTGGCCGCCGACTTTGGCTACACCCAGACCGCGCTGTGGGACGGCAACATCGGCGACGACCAGATCCTGGCGCCGAGGGACATCGTCGTCAACGCCGACAAGTACTACGTGCCGCAGAAGATCGTCATCGGACACCTCAACCACCCGCCGGTCACGGGCGTCTACCGCGAACTGGTCGACATCATCCATGACCGCCGCCTGCGCACGGTCACCCTCAACGACGTGTTCTCCAAGCCCGAGGCCAGCCGCCTGACGTCGGCCTATCCCACCTGAGCGATCTACGCTGTCACGCGTGGCCGTGCCAGAACCGCCTGCCCTGCGACGCACCCTCGGCACCGCGGACGCCGTCACCGTCGGACTCGGCTCGATGCTCGGTGCGGGCGTCTTCGTTGCGCTCGCACCCGCCGCGGCTGCCGCGGGATCGGCGCTGCTGGTCGGACTCGCCGTCGCCGCGGTCGTGGCGTACTGCAACGCCACGTCGTCGGCCCGGCTTGCCGCGCTCTACCCACGGTCCGGCGGCACCTACGTCTACGGCCGGGAACGGCTCGGCCCGTTCTGGGGCTACCTCGCCGGGTGGAGCTTCGTCGTCGGCAAGACCGCGTCGTGTGCGGCGATGGCCCTCACGGTCGGCGTCTACGCGTGGCCCGCCAACGCCCACGCCGTGGCGGTCGGCGCGGTGGTGGCGCTGACCGCGGTCAACACCGTCGGGGTGCAGAAGTCGGCGTGGGTCACCAGGATCATCGTGGCCGTCGTGCTCGCGGTGCTGGCGACGGTCGTCGTCGCGATCGCCACCTCGGGGCGCGCCGACGCGTCGCATCTGGCGTTGCGCGACGCGAGCGCGCTCGGGGTGCTGCAGGCGGCCGGACTGTGCTTCTTCGCGTTCGCCGGGTACGCGCGCATCGCCACGCTGGCCGAGGAGGTGCGGGATCCGGTGGCGACGATCCCGCGCGCGATTCGTATCTCGCTGGGTCTCGTCCTGGTGGTGTACGCGGCGGTCGCGGTTGCCGTGCTTGCCCAATTGGGCAGTGCCGAAATGGCTTCCGCGACGGCACCCTTGGCCGACGCGGTGACGGCCGCGGGTTACCCGGGGCTGACGCCGGTGGTGCGGGTGGGTGCGACGATCGCGGCGCTCGGTTCACTGCTCGCGCTGATCCTCGGGGTGTCGCGCACCGCGCTGGCCATGGCGCGCGATCGCCATCTGCCGCAGGCCCTGGCCGCCGTGCATCCGCGATTCGCAACGCCGTATCGCGCGGAGCTCGTCGTCGGAGCCGTCGTCGCCGTGCTCGCAGGCGTACTCGACCTACGGGGCGCCATCGGGTTCTCGTCGTTCGCCGTGCTGGTGTACTACGCGATCGCCAACGCCTCGGCATTCACGTTGGGCGCCAGGATCATTCCGCTCGCGGGACTCGTCGGGTGTCTCGTGCTGGCGTTCACCCTGCCGGTGGCATCGGTGCTCACCGGGGTCGCCGTCGTGCTTCTCGGCGCGGCGCTGTACGCAGTCAGCCGCTCGCGCCGAGCGTGAAGTCGTTGGCGAAGAACCGCCGAAAGGTCGTACACGACTTCACACTCGGCACGCGAAGTTAGACCGCGCCGTCGACGAGCACCGACGCCGCGCCGGCCATGTGCGCGCGCACCGCGTCGGCCGCCGCAGTACCGTCGCCAGACTCGATCGCGTCGACGATCTCCAGGTGACGTTTGGCGTCCATGTTCTTCAGTGCCCGTTCCACTCCGGCGTACATGATCGACATCCGGATGCTGCCCTCCAGCGACGACCAGGAGTGCATCAGCGTCTCGTTGCCCGACAGCCGGCACAGCGTCCGGTGAAAGCGCAGGTCCGCCTCGATGCGGTCCTCGAGGTTGGAGGCCGCCCAGCGCTCCATGCCCTCGACGGCTCCGCGGAGTTCGGCGACGACGTCGGCGCGGTCCGGTTGCGACGCCAATTCGCTTGCGGCCAAGGCCTCCAACGCCGCGCGGACGCCGAAGATGTCGCGGATCTCCTTGGTGTCGAGGTGCCGCACCGAGAGCCTGCCCCTGGCGCCCGCCGAGATCAGACCCTCCTGCTGGAGTTGACGCATGGCCTCGCGCAACGTGCCGCGGCTGATCTGCAGCGCCTCGGACAGTTCCGTTTCGACCAGATGCGTGCCGGGCTGAATCTGTCCGGTGGTGATGGCCTTGCGCAACGCCGAGAGCGCTTGTTCCCGCAGACTGGTCTTCTCCAGGCGCAGGAATCCGGGTTCGGCCGTCATTCGTCGCCCTTCGAGTGTCAACACTTGAATGTCGACATCGATGCTACAGCCGGTCCAGGACAGAGGCGACGATCCGACACGTCGACAGGCCGTACCGATCGTGCAGGGTGGGCAGCGCACCCGCGGCGAGGAATTCGTCGGGCAGCGCGATGGGCGTGACCTGCTTGCCGAGCCCGCGGCGCACCATGGCCGACGCCACCGTCTCGAACAGGCCGCCGACGACGGTGTGGTTCTCCAGCGTCACGGCCAGGCGGTCGGTGTCGATCTCACGCAGCACCGTCTCCTCGTCGAACGGCTTGATGGTGGGCGTGTGGACGACGGCGGCGTCGACGCGGTGGGCGGCGAGTTCTTCGGCCGCCAGCAGCGCCCGCATCGTCATCAGCCCGCTGGAGACGAAGACGACGTCGGTTCCTGGACGCACCACCTTGGCCTTGCCGAGTTCGAAGGTGTAGTCGTACTCGTCGAGCACGGTGGGCACGTGGCCGCGCAGCAGCCGCAGGTAGGTCGGTCCCGGGGTCTCCGCGAGTTGGGGCACTGCCTGCTCGATGTCCACCGAGTCGCAGGGGTCGACGATCGTCAGCCCCGGGATGCCGCGGAAGATGGCCATGTCCTCGGTGGCCTGGTGCGACGGGCCGTAACCTGTTGTCAGACCGGGCAATCCGCCGACGATGTTGACGTTGAGGCCTGGCTCGGCGATGTCGAGGCAGATGAAGTCGTAGGCCCGTCGGGTGGCGAACACCGAGTAGGTCGACGCGAACGGAATCAGCCCCGTCTCCGCCATTCCCGCGGCGGCGCCGAACAGCAGTTGCTCGGCCATGCCCATCTGGAAGTAGCGGTCCGGCATCGCTTGGGCGAAGACGTGCATGTCGGTGTACTTGCCGAGGTCGGCGGTCATCCCGACGATGCGCTCGTCGGCGCGGGCCGCGGCGACCAGGGCATGGCCGAACGGCGCGGAGGTGGTGCGTTGACCGGGATCGGCGAACGAGGCGATCATCGCCGAGGTGCGCAGTGGCGCTTGAGCTGTCATGCGGGTACTCCTTCGTAGCCGAGGGTCAGCTGCTCACGGCAGATCTGCCACTCGTCGGCGTCGATGCGCATGAAGTGCGCCTTCTCCCTGTTCTCCAGCAGCGGCACCCCGCGGCCAACCTTGGTGTCGCACACGATGACTGCTGGCTGACCGGTCGGCGCCGACCGTTCCGCGACCGCGTCGAAGGCCTCGAGCAGCGCCCCGACGTCGTTGCCGTCGACGCGTTGGGTGAACCACCCGCAGGCGGCCCACTTGTCGCCGATCGGCTCGGTGCGCAGCACGCCGGCAGTGGGACCATCGGCCTGCAGTGCGTTGACGTCGACCATGGCGATCAGGTGGCCGAGGCGGTGATGGCTGGCTCCCATCGCCGCTTCCCACGTGGAGCCCTCGTCGAGCTCTCCGTCGGAGAGGAAGTTGACCACCCGCGACGTCGACCCCTGATGTCGCAATCCGAGGGCCATGCCGACCGCGACGGTGAGACCGTGCCCGAGCGAACCGCCGGAGATTTCCATTCCCGGTGTGTAGCTTGCCATTCCGGACATCGGCAACCTGGAGTCGTCACTGCCGTAGGTGTCGAGCTCGGAGGCCTCCACGATGCCGGCCTCGGCGAGCGCGGCATACAGCCCGATCGCGTAATGGCCGGTCGACAGCAGGAACCGGTCGCGCTCTGCCCAGTGCGGGTCGTCGGCGCGGTACCGCAGCTGGTCGGCGTAGACGCAGGCGAACATGTCGGCAGCGCCGAGAGCCTGCCCGACGTAGCCCTGCCCCTGCGCCTCCCCCATGTCGAGGGCGTGATGCCTGGCGCGGTAGGCGGCTGCTTCGACGGTCTGGCGGCGCATCAGACGGCCAGCTCGTGTGACTCGGTGGTGGCCTTGTCGGCGAGCCGTCGCTCACGCGGCCCCCACGTCTCCCGCGTCGTGACGGCCGCCAGCAGCCCGATCGCCATGTAGCTGCTGAACAGCAGCGCCGGGCCCATCCAGCCGATCCACTCGAACAGCAAGGTGGTGATGAACGGCGTGAAGCCGGAGACCATGGCCGAAATCTGGTATGCCAGTGAGGCTCCCGAGGCGCGGGTGTTCGCGTTGAACAGCTCGGGGAACCAGGCGCCCTGAGCACCGGCCAGGGCGTTCTGGCACACCCCGTAGGCAATGACGAAGGTCGCGACGATCAACATCATCAGGCCGGTGTTCACCAGCATGAACATGATGACGCCGAACGGGATGCCAAAGGCGGTGACCCACAGGTAGACCGGCCGCCTGCCAATCTTGTCGGTAAGCCTGGCCCAGGCCATGGTCGCGACGATGCCGAGGGCGGATGCGACGCACAGCGCCAGCAACGTCTCGGTCTTGGTCGCCAGCTGCGCACCCTTGAGGTAGGAGATCATGTAGGTGATGGACACCGCGTAGCCGGCGGTCTCTGCGATGCGAAGGCCGATGCCGCGCACGATGTTTCGCCAGTCAGTCTTGACGACCTCGACGATCGGCGACTTCACGATGTCGCCCTTGTCCTTGACGTCTTCGAAGACGGGCGACTCGGGCACCTTGGCCCGGATGATCAGGCCGACGATGACCAGGAAGATGCTCGACAGGAACGGCACCCGCCACGCCCAGTCACCGTCGAGATGGACGCTGACGAGGAAGACCAAGTTGGCCAGCAGCAGTCCGACGGGGAAGCCGGCCTGCACGATGCCGGTGTAGCGGCCCTTCTGCTTCCAGGGGGCGTGCTCGTAGCTCATGAGGATCGCGCCGCCCCACTCGGCGCCGAACGCCAAGCCCTGGATGATGCGGACGGTGACCAGCAGGATCGGCGCGACAATGCCGACCGATTCGTAGGTGGGCAGCAGACCGATGGCGAAGGTGGCCACACCCATCAGAATGAGCGACGCCACCAGCACCGGCTTGCGGCCGACCTTGTCGCCGAGGTGGCCGCCGATGATGCCGCCGAGCGGACGGGCGGCGAAGCCCACACCGAGAGTGGCGAACGCCGCCAGGGTGCCGGCCACCGGGCTTGCGCCCGGGAAGAACGCCGTGCCGAAATAGAGGGCGGCGGCGGTGCCGAATCCGATGAAGTCGTAGGTCTCGATGACGGCGCCGACGCCGGAACCGATCGCGACCCGTCTGGCGTCCTTGGTGCCGCGCACCGGACCCCGCATCTCCAGAGCGTCATCGCTCATGGGCTCATCCTTTCAAGTCAATCCCACCAGGGCAATCACGGTCACTGTTGACGGTCAACAGTCCGTTGCGTCACCCAGTGTGACCCCGCGCACATTCATTGTCAACAGTCGACACATCTCACTTTCAGGAGTTGACTGTTAACAGTCGACTGCTTAGAGTGGCTGTCATCACACCGACGACTGTTCCGAGGTACGCCGTGCCGAACACCCGCTTCGCCGCCCGCCTGGGGTGCTCCACGATCAGCTTTCGACACCAGCCACTGGCTCAGGCGCTCCAGACGATCGCCTCGCTGGGCTTCGCCGAGATCGACCTCGGGGCCTTGCCAGGTGTGTGCGACCACGTTCCGTTCGTGCTCGACGCCGACGCGGTGGCCGACGTGGCCAGAACCGTCGTGGCGTCCGGCCTGCGCGTGCGCTCGGTCAACGGAGACGTCGGCGATCTGAACGCGCCCGTGAGGGGTGGGCGTCGTTCGGATCGCCGAGCACATCTCGAGATGCTGTCGAGCCTGGCAGCGGCCATCGGTGCGCGCGCTCTGGTGCTGCCCTGCGGGGCGCTGGACCACACCCCGGTCGCGACGCTCGAGGCCGACGTCGCCCTGGTGGCCGACGAGCTCTCCGTAGCGGCGGCAGTCGCGGCCGCCCACGGTGTCGAATTGTGGACGGAATCACTGCATCTCCACCGGCTGTGCTGGAACACCGAGCGCGCGCAGCTGCTCGCCGACCGCCTCGGCGACGACGTCGGCATCGTGATGGACTTCAGCCACGTCGTCGCCTCCGGCGGAGATCCGGTCGACTTCGTCGCTCGCTTCGGACCCCGCATCGCACACGTCCACATCCGCGACGCCACCCCCGGCAACATCAACGTCTCGGTCGGCAACGGCCACGTCGACTTCGCCCGCGGGATAAAGGAACTCACCACCGCCGGCTACGGCGGCCACTACGCACTCGAACTCGAGACCCGCGACATCACCGACGACCAACGACCCGAGGCCGCCGCCAAGGCCGGCGACGTCATCAGCAACCTCATCTGACCCGACCTCCCACCCAGCTCCGCCCGCCCGTCATCGAAAGGCACCACTCATGGCAACCACCCGCACCGCCGTCGTCACCGGAGCGACCTCCGACCGCGGCATCGGCATGACCCTCGCCCAGCGGTATGCCCGCGAGGGCTGGGCCGTCGTCATCCTTGACCTGGACGGCGAGAAGTCCGCCAAGGTCGCCGCGGACATCGGCAACCAATTCGCCGTGCCTGCCTTCGGATACGCCGTCGACGTCACCTCCGAGGAGTCGGTGACGACCGCCGAGGCCGCGGTCGCCGCGGAGGTCGCATCGGGCAACCTGCCACCCGTCGGCGCGCTCGCCAACATCGCCGGCATCACCAGCCCCGTGCCGTTCCTCGAGACCACCCTCGACATCTGGAACAAGGTCATGGCGGTCAACGCCACCGGCACCTACCTGGTGACGAAGGCCTTCCTCCCCGCCATGATCGACAACGGCTGGGGACGCATCGTCAACATGTCGTCGGTGTCCGCGCAGCGCGGCGGCGGCGTGTTCGGCAAGGTGCCCTACTCGTCGGCGAAGGCCGCGATCCTCGGATTCACCAAGTCGCTGGCCCGCGAGATCGCCGACACCGGCGTCACCGTCAACGCCGTCACCCCCGGGGCCGTCGACACCAACATCCGGGTCGGCGCCACCGACGAATCCGAGGCGGCCCTGGCCGCGGGGATCCCGGTCGGACGCACCGCCACCACCGAGGAAGTGGCCGCCGTGATCACCTTCCTGTCGAGCGAGGACGCCAGCTACCTCACCGGGACCACCGTGGACATCAACGGCGGCAGCCACATTCACTGAGCCGCAAGTGCCGGGAGCAACTCGACCTCGAGGGCCTTGACGACGAAGAACAGGTCCTGGCCAGGGGCGAGGTCGAGATCCGCGGCAGCGGCAGCAGTGATGTCGGCGGCCAGGCCGGGAGCGCCGTCCGCCTGGTCGGTACCTCGGATCCGAACCGTGGTGCCGTGGAGGTCCATTTCGGCGATGGTCACCGGAATCACGTTGCGTGGACTGCCGTGCGGTGCGGTCCGGTGGACCGCCACGGCCGTCGGCCGGAACAAGGCGACCGCGGCGGCCCCCTGGGGCGGACCACCGATGCCGGCAATGCTTGCCGCCCAAGCAGTCTGAAGGACCCCGGGTTCGCTGATGACACCCGCTACGAGGTTGACCCCGGCAATCCGGGCGGCGAAGCCACTGCGCGGGGACGCCAGAACCTGGCGGACCGGACCGCTTTCCACGATGCGCCCGCCGTCGACCACGATCACCTCGTCGGCGATGGCGAGGGCGTCGAGCAGGTCGTGGGTGACGATGACGGCGGTGCGGTGCGAGTCGCGCAGGATGTCGCGCAGCAACCGTCGGAGAGCGGGTGCCGCGGTGACGTCGAGTGCGGCCATCGGTTCGTCGAGGAGCAGCACGTGCGGTTCCGCGGCGAGTGCGCGGGCGACCGCGACACGCTGGGCCTGCCCGCCGGAGAGCTGGGCGGGACGTCGGTCGGCGAAGGCGGCGGCGTCGACGGCTTCGAGCCACCGCTGCGCCATCGCACGGGAATCAGAGCGGCTGTGGCCCCTACACCGAGGAGCGAAGGCGACGTTGGCGGCAACCGTCATGTGCGGGAACAACAGTGCCTGCTGAGAGAGCATGGCGACGCCGCGGTCGTGCGGGGGAACGAAGACGCCTGCACTGGTGTCGGTGACGACCCGATCACCCAGGGCGATCCTGCCGCCGTCGGGTCGCAGGAGGCCGGCGATCAGCAACAGCAAGCTGGACTTTCCGGCACCGTTGGGGCCGAGGACGGCGAGTACCTTGCCGTCGTCGAGGCTGAGGTCGAACTCGACGTCACGCTGTTCGAGGCGCGCCTGCACGTGAACGCTGCTCACAACGCACCCGACAGGCGCCGACTCGCCGAGGC
The DNA here is from genome assembly GCF_001426545.1 of Mycobacterium sp. Root135. Taxonomy (GTDB): domain Bacteria; phylum Actinomycetota; class Actinomycetes; order Mycobacteriales; family Mycobacteriaceae; genus Mycobacterium. The sequence goes on from NZ_LMEZ01000004.1 coordinate 528,368, forward strand.
GACGACGATGAGTGCGGCGACGACGATCAGCAGCAGTGACAGTGCGACGGCGGCGTCGGGATCGGTTTCGCGCTGCAGGTAGATTTCGAGAGGCAACGTTCGGGTGACACCCTGCAGTGATCCCGCGAAGGTCAACGTCGCCCCAAACTCGCCGAGCGACCTCGCGAACGCGAGGACGGCTCCAGACACCAGCCCCGGAACGACAAGCGGCAGAGTCACTCTGCGCAGCACGGTGGTGGGGCGTGCGCCGAGCGTGACGGCGATGCCCTCGTATCCCTCACCGGCGCTACGCAGCGCACCCTCGAGGCTGACGACGAGGAATGGCAACGACACGAACGACTGGGCGAGAACCACCGCGGCGGTGGAGAACGCTATCCGGATACCGAGAACCTCGAGTTGCTGTCCGAGAAGCCCTTGTCTGCCAAAGGTGTACAGCAGGGCGATTCCGCCGACGACCGGAGGAAGCACCAGCGGTAGCAGTACCAGCGCTCGCAGGATCGACTGGCCTGGGAAGTGTCCACGGGCGAGTACCAATGCCATCGGCACCCCGAGCACGGTGCACACCACCGTGCTTGCGGCCGCGGTCTTCAGGCTCAGAAGTAGTGCTGCCCTGGATGATTCCGAGGTGACGAGTGGAATGAAGTGAACCCAGTCGATCTTGAGCAGGATCGCCACCAGCGGGACGATGACGAATAGTGCCCCGGCGGCGGCAGGCACGTAGATCCAGGTCGGCAGACCGGCTCGAACCAGGCCTCCCGGCCGCCGCCTTGCTGTCACGGCGCAGCGAAACCTGCTGCGCCGAGCACCTTTTGGCCCTCTGGACCGGTTACCAGATCGATGAACTTCTGCGCGGCGGCGGTGTTCTTCGAGTCCTTCAGCAGAGCGATCGGGTAGGTGTTCACGGCGCCGCTCGACTCAGGAAACGGAACCGAAGTGACCTTGTCCCCGGCTCCGGCGGCGTCGGTGACGTACACCAGTCCCGCGTCGGCTTGGCCGGAGGTGATCTTTCCAAGCACGTCGGTGACGGCCGATTCCTCACTGACCGGCGCCAGCGCTACCCCGGTCGCCTTCTCGACCTTCTCGGTCGCGGAACCGCACGGAACCTGCGGCGCACACACCACTACTTGAGTCCCCGGCTTGGCCAGGTCTGCAAAGGTTTTGATGCCCTTGGGGTTTCCCGGAGGCGTGACGATCGTCAGCGTGTTGGTGGCGAAGTCGACCGGCTGGCCCGAGACGATGCCCGCATCCGTCGCCTTGGTCATGTTCTTCTCGTCGGCGGAGGCGAACACGTCCGCGGGAGCTCCCTGGGTCAACTGGGTGACCAGATCGGAGGAACCCGCGAAGCTGAAGGTGACCTTGGTGCCCGCGTTGTCCTTCTGGAACTGTTCTCCCAGTTCGGTGAACGTCGACTTGAGCGACGCCGCCGCGAACACCGTGATGTCATCGGTCGACGACGCGGGGGTGTCGGTCTTCGACGACGCGCAGCCGGCGATCAGAGTCGCGGCGCTCAGTGCGGCCACGGCGACGCCAAGAATCGATTTCACGAGGTTCCTCCTGCAGTTTCGATGATCACGGTCGTCGCCTTGACGACGGCCACCGCGACGACACCCGGCTCCAGGCCGAGTTCGGTCGCCGATGAACTGCTCATCAGCGAGACGACGGTGAACGGTCCGCACTGCATCTGCACCTCGGCCATCACGTGATCCACCGTCACCTTGGTGACCAAGCCGACGAACCGATTGCGCGCGGAACTCGAGCCGCCGAGCGGATCAGGTGGAGGCGTCGCATGATCACGGGCGAACGCGGCCAGCACGTCACCGGCGATCACCTTGCGACCAGCGTCGTCCTTGTGGGCGGCGAGGCTGCCGCCGTCGATCCAGCGGCGCACCGTGTCGTCACTGACCCCGAGCAGCACGGCCGCGTCTCTGATCCGGATCGCCGGCACGGCACATCACCTCTATCTCGTTGCTCCGCGTATGCGGCAAAACTAGCCTAATCGACGACTTCTTGCGGGTGGTACGCGCCAATCTTCCCGCAAAGACCGCAATGCACCGTCTTCACTACGGCCGCGTATCGTCTGAAAGTCGTTATCGCACAAAAGGAAGGGCTTTCAATGCGTTTGTCCACTCGTAATCAGCTGCCAGGCGTCGTCACCGAAGTAAACGTCGGCGGCGTCATGGCCACGGTCAAGGTGCGCCTCGACGGAGGCGACCAGATCATCACGGCGTCCATCACCAAGGAGGCCGTGGAAGACCTGGGCCTGGCCGTCGGCTCTCCCACGACGGTGTTGGTGAAGTCGACCGAGGTAACCCTCGCCGTCGAGTAGAAACACTCAGCCGGGTCCGGCCTCGTCTGCGGTGGCGTCAAGACTGCCAACGCGACGGTCAACATGGTCGACACCGTCATGATGCCGCCGGCGTAGGTGTCAGGTCGGCCGGAAGGTCAGCGCTAAGCCGTCCATGCAGTAGCGCAACCCGGTCGGTTGGGGTCCGTCGGTGAAGACGTGGCCGAGGTGTCCGCCACAGCGGCGGCAGTGCACCTCGGTGCGCGCCATGCCGAGACCTCCGTCTTCCCGCTGGTCGACGGCATTGTCCATCGGTTGGTAGAAACTCGGCCAGCCAGTACCACTGTCGAACTTGGTGGTCGACGAGAACAGGTCCAGAGCGCAACCCACACAACCGAATACACCAGCACGGTGCTCGTCGTTGAGCGGACTGCTGTAGGGCGCTTCAGTGCCGGCGTTGCGCAGGACGTCGTACTGCTCGGGGGTCAGGAGTTTGCGCCATTCCGCGTCGGTGTGGGAGACCTCGAAGGTCTCGGTCGACGCGTTGGGGGGTTCGGCCCCTGCGACGCCGCGCAGTGTGCCGCACCCGGCGAGCACCCCGACCAAAGCGGTACCGAGCAGTAGGTGTCGTCGGGTCAACATCGACGGCGGCTGATGCGACGACTGTGCGGTCATCCTTCGACGGTACTGCCGCGGGGCGCCAACCGGGCTGACCATTGTGTGACCGCTGCCTTCCAGGGCCGTCAACGGCCGCAACGAGAGGACACTGCAAGATGCCAGGTCGTAGATGGGTGGACCCTGGCCTTCACGCTGGCACTGGTAGCCTACCGAATTATATAGCGAGACAGCGACTTTGGCCGTCAGTACCGGCGACACCGGACGCGCGGGGCCGTTCGCATCACCTACGGCGAACTCCCGCAGATCTACTTCTCCGTGGTGCAGGACCCCAGCCAGCTAGATCGCCAAGGACCCGACACCGGCACGCAGTACCGCTCGGCGATCTTCGCGCAGTCCGTCCCATGCGTCACCGCGGTGATTCGCGAGGCAACGGGTCTTCGGTTTCCCGTCACCATTGGTAGGGCAGGAACTTCCCACTGAAGGTGACGACGACCCGATCACCCTGCGGATCTTCGTGTTTGGCGAAGTCCACGTTGAAGTTGATCGCGCTCATGATGCCGTCACCGAACTCTTCGTGGATCAGTTCCTTCAAGGCTTGCCCGTATACGTCGATCGCTTCGTGGAAGCGGTACACAGTGGGGTCGGTGGCCAATCCGGCGTCGGCGATCCGGTAGGGCTGGCGCTGAAGGGCGACGCTGACGTCGGGGTCGAGGTCGAGCGTCTCGGCGACGAGTTCGGCGGATTCTCGCGGGACCGGGTGCTTGCCGAGCAGAGCGGCGACCGTCCAGACGAGGGGTTTGTCGATGCGTTCGGCGATGTGACGCCAGCTCAGGCCCTTCGCCAAGCGTGCTTCGTCGACGATCTGTCCGGCGGCGACTTTGTCGATTCCGTTGCGAGACATGGGTACTCCTGGATCGGTGGGATGCGCGGCGCACCCGGTCCGTCGCGGTCGACGAACCGGGCACGCAGGTTCTGGTTGCTAGCTCTTGGCGGTGGCGGTGTAGGAACGTGCCCCGGTGCCGGCCAGCGCGCCTCCGTCCACGATCAGATACTCGTCCCGGATGGGCGATCCCTCGAAGTAGCTCTCCAAGATCTCCCGGGTACCGGCGGCGTAGCGGGTCTGGGCCGACAACGACGAGCCCGAGATGTGCGGTGTCATGCCGTGATACGGCATCGTGCGCCACGGGTGGTCCGCCGGTGCTGGCTGCGGATACCAGACGTCGCCGGCGTATCCGGCGAGTTGCCCACTCTCCAAGGCGCGGACCACGGCGTCGCGGTCGACGATGAGAGCACGGGCAGTGTTGATCAGGTATGCGCCACGCTTCATCGTCGAGAGCAGGTCGTCGTCGAACAGTCCCCGCGTCTCCGGGTGCAGCGGCGCGTTGATCGTCACGACGTCGAGGTGCGGCACCATCTCCTGAACCGACTCGTGATGCGTCAGGTTCAGTTCGGCCTCGACCTCTGACGGCAGGCGGTGCTTGTCGTAGTAGTGCAGACCCACGTCAAAGGGTGCGAGCCGGCGCATTACGGCCAGCCCGATGCGCCCGGCCGCCACCGTGCCGACCTGCATGCCCTCCAAATCGTAGGAACGTTCCACGCAATCGGCGATGTTCCAGCCACCGTCGAGCACCTGCTGGTGCGACGGCAGGTAGTTGCGAACCTGCGACAGAATCATCATCACGACGTGCTCGGCCACGCTGATGCTGTTGCAGAAGGTCACCTCGGCGACCGTGACTCCCGCCTCGATCGCGGCGTCGAGATCGACGTGGTCCGAACCGATTCCAGCGGTGACGGCCAGTTTGAGGTTGGGCGCCTTGGCGATTCGTTCGGCGGTCAGGTAGGCGGGAAAGAACGGCTGCGAGATGACGATCTCGGCGTCGGGCAGGTGCTGGTCGAAGACCGAACCGTCGCCGTCCTTGTCGGAGGTGACGATCAGTTCGTGGCCAAGGCCCTCCAGGTACGTACGCAGTCCGAGCTCGCCGGAGACGCTGCCGAGCAACTCACCAGGGGTGAAGTCGATCGCCGACGGGGTGGGCAGGGTCTGCCCGTCGCCGTAACGCTCGAGTTTCGGCAGGCCGTCGCGTGCGTAGGTCTTCGGGTAGCCGGTCACGGGATCGTCGTAGAGAACGCAGAGGATCTTGGCCATGGTGGTCTTCTCTCATCGAGGTGATTGATGGGACGTGTGCACCCGCATCTGATCAGGCTGCGGACGGTGCCGGTCGTCGACGATTTCGACCGTAGCGCCGTCGCTCGATGGCGGACAAGGGTTTCTTCTTTGCGATCTGACATGCTTCGATAGTCTGAACCTATCGAGATGACGCGGGGGTGTGAACATGCACGGTGACGTGCTCATCCAGCAACTCGAATACCTGGTCGCCTTGGCACGAGACAGACACTTCGGCCGCGCCGCCCGCTCGTGCAACGTCAGTCAGCCGACGTTGTCGGTGGCGATCAGGCGTTTGGAGAGCGAGTTGGGTGTCGTCATCGTCCGACGCGGGCATCGGTTCGAGGGTTTCACCGAAGAGGGCAGCCGGGTCGTGACGTGGGCGCACCGAATCCTGGCCGAGCGTGACGAACTACTGGCCGACGTGGAACGCATGCAGGGGCGATTGAGCGCCATGGCGCGGGTCGGTGCGATTCCGACGTCGGTGCCCGCCAGTCCGCTCCTCACCGACCGCTTCCTGCGTGACAACCCCGCGGCCTCGGTGCGCATCGAAGCGCTCTCGTCGCGTGAGATCGCGGTGCGCCTCGCGGAGTTCGAAATCGATGCCGGACTTACCTACATCGACAGCGAAACACCTCCTGGCACAAAGCGTTTCGAACTCTACCGCGAACAGTTCGTCCTGCTCGCGCCAGCCGACGAACCGATCATGGCCCAGGACGAAGTGCGGTGGTCAGAAGCCGCCAAGCTCCGGCTGTGCGCGCTGACACCGACGATGCGGAACCGTCGGATCATCGACGCCAACATGGCGGCCGACGGCGCGCGCTTTCGGCCCGCCGTCGAAGCCGACACCGTCGGAGCCTTGTTCGCCCACCTTGCTGGACGGCAACTCGCGACGGTGGCCTCTCACACCTGGCTGTATGCGTTCGGTGTGCCGCGCGGGCTGACGGCTCGTCCCATGGCGCGAACCGGGGACGGCCCAGCGGTCGGTCTGATCGTCCTGGACCGCGAACCCAAATCCATCGTGGCCCAAGCACTGGTGACGGCGGCGACTGGCGTGGACTTCGCGGGCGTTCTGCGGGGCGCCTTCGACGGTTGGCTGCCCATGTAGACAGTTTCAACTGTTCAGTTTAGGCTGTTGAAATGGAACGGGTCAGTGAGTCGGCGGTCGTGGCAGCGCAGGATCTCCGCGTGCTCTTCAGCAGGCTGCGCAGGCGACTGCTCGAAGTCGCGACAGCCGACGACCTCACCCCGTCCCAGACCGCGGTCCTTATCCGACTCGTCAAGGACGGCCCCGCGTCGACCAGCCAACTGGCCGGCGCCGAACGCGTGCGCCCGCAATCCATGGCCACCACGCTCGCCGGCCTGGAACGTCATGGAATGATCGCGCGCACACCGGATCCCGATGACGGACGCCGTCAACTCGTCGACCTGACCGCACTCGGGCGCAGGCACGGCGAGAACGACCGCAAGGTGCGCGAGGAGTGGCTGGTGCGCGCCTTGCAGGACCGCTACACCGAACCGGAACGCCGCGTCGTCAATGAGGCGCTGACGCTGCTGACCCGGCTCACCGACTAGCGAAGGGTACTGACTCACAATGAAATTGGCCGTTCACTACATCGACTTCCTCCCCGGTGCGCCGGAGAGACTCGCCCCGACCCTCGCCGCGACCGTCAGGGCGGCCGAGGGGAGTGGCGTCGACATGTTCACCCTCGCCGACCACTTCTTCCAGATGGAGAACTTCGGTCGCGCCGAGGACCCCTTCCTCGAGGGCTACACCACGATGGGCTATCTGGCCGCGCTGACCGACCGCATCACCTTGACGATGCTGGTCACCGGCGTCACCTATCGCCATCCCGGCGTGCTTGCGAAGACCATGACCACCCTCGACGTGTTGAGCGGCGGCCGTTCGATGTTCGGCATCGGCGCGGCCTGGTACGACCGCGAACACCACGCGCTGGGCATCCCCTACCCAACCTTGAAGGACAGGTTCGAGATGCTCGAGGAGACACTGCAGATCTGTCAGCAGATGTGGAGCGACGACGACGGGCCCTACGAGGGGAAGCACTACCGGCTCGCCGAGACCATCTGCCAACCGCAGCCGATCCGCCGGCCACCGATCCTCATCGGCGGCTCGGGCGAGAAGAAGACGTTGCGCATGGTCGCGCAGTACGCCGACGTGTGGAACGCGTCGTCGACGCTCGACGAGCTCCCCCACAAGCTCGACGTGTTGCGAGCACACTGCGATGCGGTCGGGCGTGACGTCGCCGAGATCCGGCTGACCGCCGGTTACTTCGACGACCCGTTCGCCGACGTCGACTCCTACCTACGCACCCTCGACCGGTACGCCGCACTCGGCTTCGACACGGTCAACACGGGTCCGTGGCCCGGCAACCCCGATCCCGCGGGCTGGGTGACGCGGCTTGGCGACGAGGTCATCCCGCGGCTTCCCCACTAGGAGCCCACCCCCGCCGGGTTCGGCGGTTGAGTCGCGCGACGCCCGCCGATGGTGTGTAGTCGACAACCGTGATCTCACTGCACTGGAAGCCCGTCGCATCCGACGCCGACGTCGTCGCTCCGGACGAGCGGCTGAGTTGGCCGCGGACAATCGGCATCGGCGCCCAGCACGTGGTGGCGATGTTCGGCGCGACGTTCCTGGTGCCCGTGCTGACGGGCTTCCCGCCCGCCACCACGCTGTTGTTCTCCGGTGTCGGCACGGTGCTGTTCCTGATCATCACGGGCAACCGGCTGCCCAGCTATCTGGGCTCGAGCTTCTCGGTCATCGCGCCGGTCACCGCGGCGGTGGCGTCCAACGGCACCGGCAGCGCACTTGGCGGCCTGGTCGCGGTGGGCCTGTTGCTGATCCTCATCGGCGCAATCGTCCACGTCGTCGGCACCGGCTGGCTCGACGCAACGCTGCCGCCGGTGGTGACGGGCGCCATCGTCGCGCTGATCGGGTTCAACCTCGCGCCCGCCGCCAAGAACAACTTCGAGAAGGGCCCGGTCGTCGGCCTCGTCACCCTGGTGCTGCTCGTCGGGATCCTGGCGTTCTTCCGCGGCATCATCGGCAGGCTCGCGATCTTCCTCGCCGTCGTCATCGGATATCTGGTGGCGCTGGCCCTCGGCGACGTCGACACCTCCGCGATCGCGGCCGCGCCGTGGATCGGCCTGCCCGACTTCCAGGCGCCGACCTTCAGCCTGTCCGTTCTCCCTCTGTTCCTGCCCGCGGTGATTGCACTGGTGGCCGAGAACATCGGCCACGTGAAGTCGGTCGGCCAGATGACCGAAACCGACACCAACCCCGTCATGGGCCGGGCCATCGCCGCGGACGGCGTCGCCACCACACTTGCGGGCTTCGGCGGCGGATCGGCCACGACGACCTACGCCGAGAACATCGGCGTGATGGCCGCGACCCGGGTGTACTCCACGGCGGCCTATTGGATCGCCGCCGCAGTGGCGATCGTTCTCGCCATGTGCCCCAAAGTCGGTGCGACCATCTCCGCCATCCCGCCCGGCGTGCTTGGCGGCGCGACCGTCGTCCTCTACGGGCTGGTCGGCATCCTCGGCGTGCGCATCTGGCTGACCAACCACGTCGACTTCGGCCTTCCGGTCAACCAGATGACGGCCGCCATTCCGCTGATCATCGGCATCGCCGACTTCACCTGGCAACCCGGATCGTTGATCTTCACCGGCATCTCCCTTGGCTCCATCGCCGCCCTCGTCGTCTACCACGGCATGCGTTTGCTGGGCTTCCGCACGAACCAAAACGACGAAACCCCGTCCGCCCGGGTTGACGTGCGTGACAATGACGGCGAGTCGGCCAAATGAGGGGATGCACGACATGAAGAAGCTTGCAGCAGTGCTGTTGACGTCTGCGGCGATGGGGGCTTTGCCGTTTGCGATGGCGCCGGCGGCTCAGGCCGACATCTGCGCGGGCGCAGGCGGGCGGCACGTGGCCGTTGGCGGGTGCACCAACGTCGCGGGTGACGTGGCGCGCGGCGTGGCGATTGCCTCTGCCGACACCCCGTACGTCTGGGGCGAGGTGCCCTGCTACACCGTCGAGGGAGTGCCCTACTACACGCCTCCCGGCGACCCCTGCTGACGTCCCTCCAACACCGCTGACGGACCCCGGTTCATCAGCTGGCGGGCCACGATGAGGCGCTGAATCTCGCTGGCGCCCTCCCAGATCCGCTCGACGCGGAGTTCGCGGTACATCCGCTCGGCGACGTTCTCGCGCATGTAGCCACGGCCACCGAAGATCTGCACGCTGCGGTCGGCCACCCGGCCCGCCATCTCCGAGCAGTACAGCTTCGCCATGGACGCCTGCGCGTGCAACGTCTTTCGGTCGGCGCCGCCGTCGATCGAGCGGGCCACCTCGTAGAGCATGGTGCGCGCGGCGAAGAGTTCGGTCGCGCAGTCGGCCAGCATGCCCGCCACCAGTTGAAGCTCGCCGAGCGGTTTGCCGTCGACCACTCGCTCCTTGGCGAACGCCGTCACGTCGTCGAGTAGCCGCTGCGCCGCACCGACGCAGCGGGCGGCGACCATCAGCCGTTCGAACCGGAACCAGTCCTGGGTGAAGGTCATCCCCTCCCCCTCCGCGCCGACGAGGTTCGCCACCGGCACCCGCACGCCGTTGAACGCCACGATCGGATGCTCGTCGGCGATGTGATGCGAATAGTGCGGGGTGCGAACCACTTCCACACCCGGCCACGGTAGGTCGACCACTAGAAGCACGTGCTCGCCCTCGAACTCCCCTCCGACGAGCACCGCCTGGACGAAGCAATAGTCGGCCAGGTTGTAGGACGTGACGTGCCACTTGACGCCGTCGATCACGTACTCGTCGCCGTCCCGGCGTGCGGTGGTCGTCAGCGCGGAGACGTCCGACCCGGCGAACTCCTCGGTGATGGCATACGCCTCGTGCTTCTCGCCGCGCACGGCGGGCAGCAGCCAACGCTCCCGCTGGTAATCGGTGGTGACGTCGACCCACCACTGCGGCGGCGTGGCCATCACCCAGCCGAGCCCGTTGGTTGCCCGCCCGCACTGTTCCTGCACCAGCACCTGCTGCAGCGCAGAGCAGCCCCGACCGCCGACCGACGTCGGCATGTTGGTCGCGAAGAGACCCAATTCTATTGCCCGGGAATGGTGTTCGGCAGTCACCTCCTTCGGCAGCATTCCGCCGGCCAGCTCGGCCTCGAGCTCGAGCGGTATCAGCGAGTCGACGAATCCGCGCGCCGCGTCCTGGATGAGTCGATCGGCCTCGGATAGCCCGTACATCATGCTCCTCGCCCTTGACTGAGCGTTCAGTCTATGTCAGCGTTCAGTGCTATGACTAGTTCCACTCGTGCCGACGTGGTGGTCGTCGGTGGCGGGACGGTCGGCGCCTGGACGGCGGTGCTTCTCGCCGAATCCGGCGTCGCCAACGTCGTCCTTCTCGAGGCGGCTACGCTCGGCGACGGGGCAAGCAGCCGCGCCGCGGGCATGGTCCGCGCCCAGGGCGGCACCGAACCCGCGATCAAGCTCGGCCTCCGGGCCCAGGAGTTCTATACCGCCAGCGGTGACCGCTTTCCGCTCGACTGCGGCTTCGTCGCCCAGGGTTATCTGATGCCGGCGTTCACCGAAGCCGAAGTGCAGCAGGCTCATTCCCGCATCGCGCTTCAGCAGAGCCTCGGCCTCACCGTGGAATGGCTCAGCAGCGACGACCTCGACGCCCGCCCGACGGGCCTGGCGCCCGGCGTGACGATGGGAGCGTCCTACGCCCCTGGGGACGGTTACATCGACGCGCCGCGCAACGTGCTGGCCTACACCGCCGCACTGGTGGCCGCCGGCGTCGACGTTCGAGAGCACTGCGCGTTCACCGGCCTGCGCACCAAGGGAGGCCGGGTAGTTGGCGTCGACACGGCCGACGGACCGATCGCGACCGAACGGGTCGTCCTGACCGGCGGGCCCAAGCTCGCGGCGGTGGGCACCACCGCCGGCGGCCGGATCCACGCCGGCGGCGCGCGTCACCAGGTCGTCGTCACCGCCGCACCACCCGGCGTCGACGTACGCGAGCTGCCCATGGTCTTCGACCTCCCCTCCGGAATCTACTGGCGCCCAGGCGAAGCCGGCGGCTTTCTGTGGGGCATGAGCAATCCCGACGAGCCGCCGGGCACCGCAGTCGACTTCGACACGGCGTACTACCTCAAGGCGCGGACACGCATGGAGCAGGTGTTCCCCGCGGTCAAGGGCCTCGGGCTTCGGCGCGCGTGGGCGGCGACCATCGACTACACCCCGGACCACCTCCCGATCCTCGGTCCGCTGCTCACCGACGACGGCCCGGTCGACGGCACCGTCGTGGCCAGCGCTGCCGGCCACGGCATGATGTGGGGTCCCGCCGTCTCGCAGGTGGCGGCCGACCTGACCACGACGGGCCGCTGCGACTGGCTCGACCTCACCGACCTAGGCCTCGACCGCTTCGACGCCGACGGCAACAGTCGGGTTGCCCCCGAACCGATTTCACTACCGTTCCCCGAAAGGGCCTCCCGATGATCACCAGCATGCTGCCCAACGCCGCCGACGCCGAGCTCGAGGATTGGGGACCCCTCGACGAGGCCACCGGAGCTCCGATGGCCACCAGCGGTCTCGAGGTCTGGGTGGACGGCGACTCGTCGGCGGGCATCTGGCAGTGCGCCCCCGGCCCGTCCCGGTGGACGCTGGCGACGCACGAGGTGATCTACCTCGTGGCAGGCCGGATGACGGTCACCCCGGACGGCGGCGAGGCCTCCGAGATCGGCGTCGGCGACGTCGCGGTGTTCCCGAAGGGCTGGACGGGCACGTGGGACATCCACGAGACCGTGCGAAAGGTCTACTCGATCTTCTGAGTGACCCCGGTCAACTCAAGCCGGTCGCCGACCGGCGGCGGCGCGAGATCGCGTCGACGCTGGCGGCGAGCAGCAGGACGCCGCCGGTCACCAGGAAGTTGATGTAGGACGACTGGTTAAGCAGGCCAAGGCCGTTGGCGATGGTAGCGACCACCACGCCGCCGATCACCGCGTCGACCGCGCGGCCCTTGCCGCCGAACAGGCTGGTGCCGCCGATGACGGCTGCGCCGACGGCGTACAGCAGGACGTTGCCCGCGCCAGAGGACGCCGACACCTTGCCGCCGTAGGACGCAGCGATGATGCCGCTGACGGCCGCGAGGGACGAGCCGATCACGAACACCGAAATCCGGATCCGGTCGACGTTGATGCCTGCCCGACGGGCTGCCTCAGCGCTACCGCCGACGGCGTAGAGGTGTCGGCCGTAGCGGGTGCGGGTCAGCACGAAGGTGAGGCCGATGAGCAGGACCACCACCAACGGGAGTACGTAGGGGATGCCGCGGATCTCGACCCTCGGGTTGACGCTGCGGTTGAGGCTCAGGAGGAAGGTCACGCCCAGCGTCACCGCGGCCACGCCGACGATGCGTGCGATCACGACTCCCAGTGGGGCGTGGTGCAATCCGGCCGCGACCTTGTTGCGGTGCTTGAGCAGTTCGAAGCCGGCGAAGGCCACGACGATCAGCAGCGCGCACGCCCATCCCACGGCCACCGGGAGATTGGCGATGGTGATGCCGCGGATGACCGGGTCGTCGACTCGGACCGAACCGCCCTCGCCGATCAGCTTGAGCGTGACGCCTTGCAGGCCAAGGAAGAACGCCAGCGTCACCACGAACGACGGAATGCCCAGCTTGGCGCGGAGCAGCCCGATCAGGAGCCCGATGAACGCGCCGCAGAACACGCCGCCCAACACGCCGGCCCACCACGGCCAGCCTTGACCGGTCATCGTCAGCGCCATCACGCAGGCCGAGACGCCACCCGCCACCCCCGCCGACAGGTCGATGTCGCCGAGCAGCAGCACGAAGACAAGGCCCATGGCGAGCACGCAGATCGAGCCGGCCTGGGTCACCAGGTTGGCCAGGTTGAGCGCGGAGAGGAACCGGTCGTTGGCCAATCCGAACACGACGAAGAGCACGACGAGTCCGAGAATGGCTGGCAGCGAGCCCATGTCACCGCCGCGCACCCTGCGCAGATAGCCGCGGGCCGCGTCGGCGAACGTGGCGTCCGAGTGGCTGTCGGCCGCGAAGGCGGTGTCGTCGAGCTCTGCCTTGGCGGTCGGCGAGTTGGTGGTTGTCATGTCGCGATCCTTCACGTCGACTGGGCGGCGTCGGCGGGGGCCAGGCCGAGGTCGCCGGAGTGCCCGGCGGTGATGAGCTCGACCACCTGCCCGCGGGTGACCTCGGCGGTCTTGACCTCCGCGGCCACCCGGCCGAGGTACAGCGCGCAGATCCGGTCGGCCACCTCGAAGACGTCCATCATGTTGTGCGAAATCAGAACGACGCCCAGTCCCTGGTCGGCCAGGCGCCGCACCAGATCGATGACCTGACGCGTCTGCGCCACCCCGAGTGCGGCCGTCGGTTCGTCCAGCAGCACCACCTTCGAGTTCCACAGCACGCACTTGGCGATTGCGACGGTCTGACGTTGACCGCCTGACAGGCTGGAGACGGTCTGGCGCACGGACTTGACCGTCTTCACCGACAGCGACGCCAGCGCTTGGCGCGCCATCGTCTCCATGCGGGCCTCGTCGAGCATCCCCCGTTGCCGAATTTCGCGGCCGAGGAACATGTTCGACACGATGTCCAGGTTCTCGCAGAGGGCGAGATCCTGGTAGACCACCTCGACGCCAAGGGCGGCAACGTCATTGGGGCCGTGCACGGTGACGCGCTCACCCTCGAACAGGTACTCGCCACTGTCGATCGGATGGATTCCGGCGATTGCCTTCACCAACGTCGACTTGCCTGCGCCGTTGTCTCCGACGAGCGCCGTCACTTCGCCGGGCCGGACGGCGAAGTCGACGTCACGAAGCACGTGCACCATGCCGAAGCTCTTGTTGACTCCCCGCAGTTCGAGGATGGGCGCGGTCATCAGCCGATCAGAGCCCCGCTGCGCTGCACATAGCGGCGAACTGCCCGGCACACACCTCGTCCTTGGACTGACCGCCGTCGCTGATCACGACGTCGACGTTGCTCTTGGTGATCGCCTTCGGGGTCAGCAGCACCGAAGGAACTTCGCGATTTCCCTTGTCGTCACGCGAGGTTCCCGACGCGGTGACCGACTCGCCCTTCGCCAGCGCGATGGCGGCCTTGGCCAGAGCGCCCGCCTCTTCCTTCGCGGACTTGTAGACCGTCATGCACTGAGTGCCGGCGAGCACGTTCTGCAGACCCTCGACGGTGGCGTCCTGACCGGTGACCGGCACCTGACCCGCGCGACCGTTCTTCTCCAGGATCGAAATCACCGATCCGGCGAGGCCGTCGTTGGCTGCGTAGACGCCGTCGATCCTGCCGTCAGCAGCGGTGTACATCTGCTCGAAGATGGTGACGGCCTTGTCGTTGTCCCAATCGGGCACCGACTGCTCGCCGACGATCTTGACGCTCGGGGTCTTGTCGACCACCGAGTGCGCACCGGCGGTGAAGAGGGTGGCGTTGTTGTCGGTGGGAGAACCGTTGAGGAACACCACGTTCGACGGCTTGCCCGCCAGGCAGTCGACCAGACCCTGACCCTGGAGTTGACCGACGGTGTTGTTGTCGAACGAGACGTAGACGTCGGCCGAACCACCCAGGGTGAGCCGGTCGTAGTCGATGGTCTTGACGCCCTGGCTGGTCGCCTTCTGCTGAATCGCGGCGCCACTGTCGGAGTCGAGGTTCACGATGGCCAACACGGTGACGCCGTCGGCGATCATGCCGTCGGCGATCGTCGCCATGCTGTCGGTCGAGCCCTCGGCGTTCTGAATGGTGTACGGCACGCCTGCGGCCTTGAAGGCCTCCTCGAGTGCGGGCCGGTCCTTGGATTCCCACCGGACCGACGACTTGGTGTCGGGCAGGATCACGCCGATCTTGCCTTCGGACTTGGCGTCACCGCCTCCCCCGCCGCCGCTTCCGCCGCTCCCGCTACTGCTGCAGCCCGACAGGGCCAGCCCCGCGACGGCGAGCACGGCACACACCATTGATGGCACTCGGTTCATGGATTGCTCCCCATTCTCGATTTGTTCTTGACGACAACATATAGCGTGACGTGCATCACGTCTAGGGATTGGCTTGCGCCAGCGTCAGCGCGCGCCCAGCAGATGCTCGATGGCCAACTGGTTGAGCCGCACGAAGCCGAATCCCTTTGCTCCGAAATACGATTCGGCGTCGAAGTCCTCCATTGCCGACCGGTCGGCCAGCAGGTCGCGGTAGGTCTCGCCGGCGTTCAGGGTGGGCCGTCGCAACTCCGCGACCTGAGCCATCTCCAGGGCCTCGGCAACCTCGGGATCAGCACGGAAGGCCGCGGCACGCTGCTTGAGCAACAGGTACATCCGCATGTTGGCCGCCGCCGAGAACCAGACACCGTCGCCGTCCTCGGTGCGGCTTGGCTTGTAGTCGAAGTGGCGCGGCCCGAGGTAGCTAGGGCCACCGTTGGGGCCGCCGTTCTCCAACAGGTCGACCAGGGAGAACGCGTTGGCCAGGTCGCCGTGGCCGAAGACCAGGTCCTGGTCGAACTTGATGCCGCGCTGACCGTTGAGGTCGATGTGGAACAGCTTGCCCGCGTCCAGGGCCTGGCTGATGCCGTGGACGAAGTTCAGGCCGGCCATCTGCTCGTGACCGGTCTCGGGGTTGACGCCGACGATCTCGGAGTGGTCCAGCGTCTCGATGAACGCCAACGCATGGCCCACCGTCGGCAACAGGATGTCGCCCCTGGGCTCGTTCGGCTTGGGCTCGATCGCGAAGCGCAGCGGGTAGTCGTTGTCGAGGACGTACTGGCACAACAGGTTCAACGATTCGCGGTAGCGCTCGAAGGCGGCCTGGACGTCCTTGGCGCTGTCGTATTCGCTGCCCTCGCGCCCACCCCAGATGACGAACGTCTCGGCGCCGAGCTCGGCAGCCAGGTCGATGTTCCGAAGCACCTTGCGCAGGGCGAAGCGCCGCACCGAGCGGTCGTTGCTGGTGAACCCACCATCCTTGAAGACGGGCTGGGAGAACAGGTTCGTGGTCACCATCGGCACCACCATGCCGGTCGACTTCAGCGCTGACACCAGCCGGTCGACCGCCCGTCGCCGCTCGCCGTCCGACGAGCCGAAGGGAAACAGGTCGTCGTCGTGGAAGGTCAGACCGTAGGCGCCCAGCTCGGCGAGCCGCTCGACCGCCTCGACCGCGTCGACCGCGGGGCGGGTGTCGACGCCGAACGGATCGGATGCGGTCCACCCCACGGTCCACAATCCGAAGGAAAACTTGTCCGAGGGCTGCGGGGTGACGCCGTCGGCGAGCGAGACACTGGATTGGGCTACGGACATCTCCGCCTCCTGGTTGAATCAGACTGTAGATTTGTTCAGTCGCCGAACTTATAGTGTGTTCCACGCCACTGTCAACGGGCAGATCGTCGAGGGGAGGAAAGCCGTGAATCGCGCCGCAAGGATCGGGACCAGCACCGATGACGTTCGTCGGCGCAACCTCTCCGGTGTGCTGACCTTGGTCCATCGCCACCGCGGAATGAGCCGAGCCGAGCTGACCCGGAGAACCGGGCTGTCGCGGTCGACGGTCAAGGACCTCGTCGAGGAACTGGCGGAACATCGGCTGATCGAAGAAACCAGGCCCACCGCCTCGGCCCAGGTCGGCAGGCCCAGCCCCGTCGTGCGGCCGCACCCGAGCATGCTGGCCATCGCCGTCAACCCGGAAGTCGACTCGCTGACCGTCGGCCTGGTCACCCTCGGCGGGAACGTTCTCGAGGTGACCAAACGGGCCACCCCCGGTGTCCTCACCGCGGAGCAGACCGTCGACCTCGCGGCCGACATGATCGACCGGTTGCGGAGTCGGCTCGAGCCGGACTGCACCGTCACCGCCGTCGGGGTCGCGGTCCCCGGTCTGGTGCACGCGGCGGGATCCACCATCCGGCTGGCCCCGCACCTCGACTGGCACGATGCTCGGATCGGCGAAATGCTGGGCGCGGCAACGGGTCTGCCGACGTTCGCCGCCAACGACGCGAATCTCGGTGCCATCGCCGAGCACATCTTCGGCCAGCACGCCAACGCCGAGCACATGGTGTACGTCAACGGAGGCGCGGGTGGCATTGGCGCTGGCGTCGTGGTTGCCGGACAGCTGTTCGACGGTGCGGCGGGCTACGCCGGCGAGCTCGGCCACACCTTCGTCGGCGGCGCGAAGCAATGCCATTGCGGGGCAACGGGATGCCTCGAGACCGAGGTCAGCCAGTCACAGACCTTCGAGAAGGATTCGAGCGTGCGGGCCAGCACCGTCGAACGCCAGGCGCACTACCTCGGCATCGCACTCGGCAACGTCGTCAACCTGCTCAACCCCGGACTGGTGGTGCTCGGCGGATTCCTACGGGTCTTCCCCTCGGTGGCGGCCACCGCCCTCGACGAGGCCATCGCGCGGCACAGTTTTCGCGCACCAGGGGAGATGCTGCGGATAGTTCCGGCCAGCCTCGACGCGGACACCCTGATGATCGGTGCGGCCGAGCTGGCCTTCGCGCCGCTACTGGCCAACCCCGCAGCGCTGTACCACCAACGCGTCAACGGCGACCACGCCCGAAACCGAGACGATCAGCGGGTTGGCCTCGACCGCCTCGAATGAGTCGCCCAGTTCGGTTGCGAGCTCGGAGAAACCGACGATCGCGTCGGCCAGTGCGCCGACGTCGGTCGCGGGGGCACCACGCCAGCCGTCCAGCAGGCGCCGGACGCGCAGCGCGTCCAGCATCCGCATCGCGCCGCCGTGGGACACCGGCGGGCACGCCAACACACGGTCGGCGAGAAGCTCCACCAGCGTGCCGCCCGCGGCGACCACGACCAGCGGGCCGAACGTGGCGTCCCGCACGACGCCAACCGACACCTCCACGCCACCGGGCACCATCGGTTGCACCGTCACCGAGGGGCCCAACCGCTGGGCCAGGTCCGCGTACGCCGCTCGAACCGCGGTGGCGTCGACCAGGTCGAGGGCGACACCGCCGACGTCGCTCTTGTGCTCGGCGGCAGCGGTTTTCACTACGACGGGATAGCCGGCCTCGTCGGCGGCGGCAAGGGCCTGGTCGAGGGTGTGCGCGAGAATCGGCCGGGCGACCGGTATGCCGTAGTCGGCGAGCAGCTCGAACCCGTCCCATTCCGGCAGCCGCGCCTGCCATCGTCGCCGCCGGTCGCGGTCGACGGCAGGCGGGCCGGACTCCAGGTGCAGCGGCCACCGGGCCAGGTGACCCAGCGCCACCACCCCGCTGCGAAAGCCTTCGAGGACGGGTATCCCGTTGTCACGCAGCCGTGTTGCCGCGTCGCGGTCGACGGCGCCGGGCAGGGAGGTCAGCACGGCCAGCGGGGCATCGGTCTCCGCGGCCACGTCGAGCACCGCGTCCGGATAGGCCGTGTCGCCGTCGAATTCGGGAACCAGGTCGACGGCCAGCGCGGTGACGGCGACCGCGGGATCCTGGGTCATGACGTGCAGACAGGCACGGAACAGCGACCTGGTGTCGGCGCCGGTCCCCCACACGTCGAGTGGATTGGTGGCGATCAGCCCGTCGTCGAGGAGATCCGTAATGGCCGACAGCGACCTCGGAGACAACTGGGCGAACTCGACGCCGACTTCGTGTGCCAGGTCGGCGATCATGGCGCGTTCGGCACCGGAGTCGTGCACGGTCGCGACCCGACCCCCGGACCCGGCCCGCCGGCGCATGCTGAAGATCTCGACGGTGTCGGCGAATTCGGCCATGTCCCGCACCCGGACGGCTCCGACGTCGTCACAGAACGCCTGCCAGGCCGCGTCCCCTCCGGCCAGCGCTCCCGAGTGGGCGGCGACCATCGCCTGACCGGTCGGGGAACCCCCGACCGGGAGCACCACGGCGGGGATGCCCCCGTCGTGGGCGCGGCGCAAGGCCCGCCGCAGTCGGGGCACCTCGCGTGGACTTTCGAGCAGCAGCGCAAGCACGTCGGTGCCGGGATCGTCGAGTGCGTAGTCGACGTAATCGGCTGTGGTGGTGACGATTTCCTGACCCGAGGAGACGGCGAGCCGAAAGCCGAACCCGCGACGTGCCCGCAACAGCGTCGAGAAGGCCGAACCCGAATGGGTGACCAGGCTGACCCCGCCCGCGGGCAGCACCTCGGGTTCGAGGTAGCCGAGTGCGCGAAGACCAATGGCGTTGTTGACGAAGCCCATGCATCCCGCGCCGCACAGTGCCATCCCGGCCTGCGACGCGACGGCCGCCACCTTGTCGCGGACCCCGAGCGCGGCGCCGAACACGACGGCGGACCGGGCACCGGCGTCTGCGGCAGCGGCCACCTGCTCGACCAGCGCACCGTCGGGCACCCCGAGCAGCACCAGGTCGACGGGCTCGTCGAGCTCGGAAAGCGAGGCCGCGCAAGGTAGGTCGCCGATGCGGTCGTAACGGGGGTTGACCAGGTGCATCCGCGCCGAACCGCGCTGCGCCTCGACGATCATCCGAGCGCCGAAGCTGTCGGGGCGCGCGCTGGCACCGACGACCGCGACCGATCGGGCTCCGAGCATGGCGGCGACCGCTGACTTGCGCTGCTCCCCCACCGGATCAGGACCTACGACGAGCGACTCAGGACGGACCGCAACCGCCCGTTGGCCCGCTTCTTGTCCGCCAGTGCGGCCTTCGCGGCTTGCCAGCCCGGGATGCCGCACACGCCGCCGCCGGCGTGCGTTGCCGAACTGCCGTTGTACAGCCCGGCGATGGGCGTGCGGTAGTCGGCGAAGCCCGGCGCGGGCCGCATGTGGAACAGCTGCTCCAGCGAGAGCTCGCCGTGGAAGATGTTGCCGCCGATCAACCCGTATTCCTGCTCCATCTCGTGGGGTCCGACGACGTCGCGATGCAGGACCGAGGACGCGAAGCCCGGTGCCACCTGGTCGTACAAATCGATCATCCGGTCGGCGTAGGCGTCGAGCTCGTGCGCGTGCGGGGCGTCGGCCCACTCCGCGGGCACCCACTGGGTGAACAACGACATGATGTGCGTGCCATCGGGATTGAGCGTCTTGTCCAGCGTCGTGGGGATGACGCCGTCGCTGAAGGGCATCAGCGCCGGCTTGCCGCCGCGGGCGTCCTGGAAGGCCGCCTCGATGAACTCCATCGTGGGAGCCATCTCGACCGATCCGGTGTGGTGCTCGGCGATGCCCGAGCTCGGGTCGGCGGTGAAGTTGGGCAGCTCGGCAAGGGCCAGGTTGATCTTCACGACGCCGCTGCGGGTCTTCCAGTGCTCGATGTCGCGGACGAAGTCGTCGGGCAGCTCGTGGCGCGGGATCTGGTCGAGGAATGCGGTGCGCGGGTGCAGCGTGGTCACCACCAGCGGTGCGGTGATCTCCTCGCCGTTCTCGAGGACGACGCCCTCGACCTTGCCGCCGCGCACCTTGAGCGTGGATACCCTTGCGTTGGTTCGGATCTCGGCCCCGAAGGCGCGCGCCGAGCGGGCGATCGCGTCCGACACTCCGCCCATGCCGCCCTCGGGGTAGCCCCAGCTTCCGAGCTGCCCGTCCCCGACGTCGCCGATCGAGTGGTGTGCCATCACGTATGCCGTGCCCGGCTCGAACGGACCGGCCCAGGTACCGATCACGCCGTTGACGGCGAGCGCCCCCTTGATCTGAGGGGACTCGAACCAATCGTCGAGGAGGTCGGCGATGCTCATCGTCAACAGCCGCGTGACGTCCGCGGTCATCCGGGTGGTGATGCCCTTCTGGCTCCACGCCAGCTTGGCGAGATCGAACAGGTCCGACGGCTTGTGCGAGCCGATGTTGGGCGGCACCTGGGTGAGCAGCGGACCCATCACCTCGGCGATGCCCTCAAGCCACTCGTTCCATCGTGGCCAGGCGTCGGCGTCGCGCTTGGAGAACTTGGCGATCTGCTCGTGAGTGCGCGCCGGATCGTCTTCGAAGATGGTCAGGGAGCCGCCCTCGGGGAACGCTTGGTAGTAGGGCCCCATGGGGTGCACCTTGTAACCGTGGCGCTCCAGGCCGAGCTCGCGGACGATGGTGGGCGGCATCAGGCTCACGACGTAGGACAGTCGCGTGACCCGCAGGTGGGGTGCGTCCTTCCAGGGGGCTTCGGTGGTTGCCGCTCCGCCGAGGCTGCCGCGAGATTCCAGCACCAAGGTCTTCGCGCCGGAGCGGGCCAGGTAGGCGGCCGAGACGAGACCGTTGTGCCCACCGCCGACGATGATGGCGTCATACGCATTGGTCATTAGCGACCTTCTTCCGTGTCGTGCGGCGGGACGTCCTGACTGACTGTTCAATCTAATCGAGTGTTAGGCTTGCCGACAAGTAGCAGTGCCGCCACTTGAGGGGGATTTGGAAGGTCATGGCCGAACCTGCGCCTGCGACGGAGAACAACGAGGGCCGTCGCGTCGAAATGCTCCACGCCGCAGCGAGCTTGATCTGCGAGCGCGGCTTCGGTGACACGCGCATCGCCGACGTGGCCAAGCGGGCCGGGGTCAGCTCGGCGCTCGTCATCTACTACTTCGGCACCCGCGACAGACTTCTGGTCGACGCACTCCGCCACTCCGAGGAGTCGTTCTACGAAGCGGCCGAGAAGATGCTCGCCGAGGTCACCTCGACGCGCGAGAGGTTGTCGCTGCTGATCAAGTGGACGGTGATTCCGCAGGCGGACAACGAGATTCCCGGCGCCTGGGGGTTGTGGTTCGACCTGTGGGCACAGGCGTTTCGGCACGAGGAGGTCAAGGCGGGCCGAGTCGAACTCGACGCCCGCTGGCGCCGGATGATCGTCGACGCCGTCAAGTCCGGGGAAGCCACCGACGAGATCGACGGCACTGTCGACGCCCGGATGTTCGCACTCGAGTTCGGCGCGTTGCTGGACGGTCTGTCGATTCAAGTCGCACTCGAAGACCCCGAGGTCGACTCCGAGGTGGCCTACGCGATCGCCATGCGCTTCTGTGAGCGCGAACTGGACCTGCCCCCGGCAAAGAAGGGCCAGAAGAAGCTCAAGCCGAAGAAGGGCTGAGTTCCTCCTCGGCGTTCGACGCCACCGGGTCGGTGCTCAGCGTGGCCGTGCTGCGGCGCAACACGCGAACCGCGTCGTGCGAACAGACGCAGACCACCGCGGATCCCGGTGGATGGGTCACCGACGTCGGACCCGCGGCGTTGGGTACCTCGACCACCAATGTCGTTGCCGCACCGACGTCCACGTGTACCTGCGTCTGGGCGCCGAGGTACACGATCTGCGCCACCGTGCCGTTGATCGCGTTGTGTCCCGCGGGCACCGGCTCGTCGGCCCCATGAAGCGCGATGCGCTCGGGCCGAATCACGATGGCAGCCGCGCCCCGTGGCACCGAATGGTCGACCACCGCGCCGAGTCGGGTGTCGATCGCGAGGCAGACCGCCGACGTGCCGGAGACGTCGACCACGTCGGCGTCGAAGATGTTGGCGGCGCCGAGGAATCCGGCGACGAAGGTCGTCGCGGGCGAGGAGTAGATCTCCTGCGGCGGTCCGACCTGCTCGACCCTGCCGTCGGCCAGTACCGCGATCTGGTCGCTCATGGTGAGCGCTTCCTCTTGATCGTGGGTGACGTAGACGAACGTGATGCCGACCTCGCGCTGCACCGCGCGCAATTCGAGTTGTAACTGCCTGCGCAGCTTGGCATCCAGCGCGCCGAGCGGCTCGTCGAGCAGCAGCACCCGCGGCCGCAGCACCAACGCCCGTGCCAGCGCCACCCGCTGCTGCTGCCCGCCAGACAACTGGGCGGGGCGCCGCTTGGCGAACCTGCCCATCTGCACCAGGTCGAGGGCTTCCCCAACCCGACGCGCGGCGTCCTCTTTCGACGTCTTCAGGTACTTCAGGCCGAACGCGACGTTGTCGGCGACTGACATGAAGGGGAAGAGCGCATAGGTCTGGAAGACGGTGTTCACGGGGCGGCGATGCGGCGGATCGCCCGCCACGTCGCGACCGTCGAGTTCGATCCGACCGGAATCGGGTTTCTCGAAGCCGGCGATCATCCGCAGCGTCGTGGTCTTGCCACAACCCGACGCTCCCAGCAGCGAATAGAACTGTCCCGCCGGGATGTCGAGGTCGATCCCCGTGACGGCGGGAACGCCGTCGAAGGACTTGGCCAGCTGGTGCAGCCCGATGTGACCGCCCGTCACGGCGCCACGGCCTCAGCCAACCGGGCGAAGTTCGTCGTGAACCGGTCGACGTCGGAGTCGTCGTGCTGAACGGAAAGCAGCCATTGCTCCACCTTTCCCCACGGTGGCAGGAACACGCCGCCATTGTGCTGAATGAGCCAATGCAGATGGCCGAGACGCGCGTCCACCCGCAGGAAGTCGCGGAACTCCCGGACGGGGTCGGCGCAGAACGTCACACACCCCTTGGCCCCGACCGACACGACGTGCCAGCCGAAGCCGTACCGGGCGACGGTCGCCTCCAGCCCCCGGCGCATGCGCGCGCCAATCGCGTCGAGGTGGCGGTAGTTGTCGTCGGTGAGCACCTCCGACAGCGTGGCCCTGGTCGCGGCCATCGCCAACGGGTTGCCGTTGAAGGTGCCGACCTGTTCGTAGCGGCCGTCGGCGATCGCCGACATCACCTCGGTGGTACCGCCGATCGCCGCCACCGAGATGCCGCCGCCCAATGCCTTGGCCAGACAGACCATGTCGGGCACCACTCCGGAAAGCGCGGTCACGCCGCCCGGCCCAGTGGTGAAGCCCGTCTTCACCTCGTCGAAGACGAGCAGGGCCCCGGCCTGGTGGACGAGGTCGCGAATCGCCGCGAGGTAGCCGTCGTCCGGGGTGATGATGCCGGCGTTCATCATGATGGGCTCGAGGATCATCGCGGCCACCCGATCGCGGTTTTCGGACAGCGCCCTCGCGACCGCGTCGGCGTCGTTGAACGGCACGACGACCACCAGATCCCGAATTGCCGCCGGAATCCCCGAATTGCCGGGCACTCCGGTGGGATGATCGCGGGGGCCGATCTCGTCGGCTTCCGGCAGCACCGACACCTGAACCGAATCGTGGTGACCGTGATAGCAGCCCTCGACCTTGATGATGAGGTCGCGCCCGGTCAGTGCGCGCGCCAGGTGGATCGCGTCCATCGTCGCCTCGGTGCCGGAATTGGCGAATCGCCACAGCGGCAGACCGAACCGGCGGGCCAACTCGCCGGCGATCCAGATCGCGTCCTCGGTCGGCTGGGCGAAGTGGGTGCCCCGCCGCACCCGGTCGCTCACCGCGGCGACGATCGCCGGATGTGCGTGTCCTGCAATGGAAGCGCCGTAGCCGCCGTGCATGTCGACGTATTGGTTGTCGTCGACGTCGTAGACCTTCGACCCTTCGCCGTGGCTCATCCAGACGGCCTGCGGTTCGGCGATCTGCCAATTGGACGTCGCACCGCCGGCCAGGTGCTCGCGCGCCCTGACGATCATCTCCGAGCTTCGCGGCTGCCGGGCAAGGAACACCTGCTCCTCGGCGGCGATGAGATCGTCGACCGCGTCGGACACCGCACTCTGCAACACCGTCGAGGGCACGGCGCACCTCCACTCTGCTTGTCTGGTCTCTTCTTCGCGCCAGCGCTCATCAGCGGTTGACTGAGCATTCAGTCTATGCGAGAGTCCTATCACCGACAAGACGCTTAGTGCGGGAGGCCCGGATGCCAGCCCAGATGCCGATACCCGGTCGACCCGCTCCAAATCGTCGCCAATTCCTTCAGCGCGCTGCACTTTTCGCCGCAGCGGCACCCACTCTCGGCGCATTCCTGGCCGCCTGCGCCAAGTCCGCGCCACCCTCCTCTGGGCCGACGCTGACGATCGCCAAGCCGGACAACCCGGTCAAGTGGGACATCGCGAGCGGCAATGAACCCATCGCGGACGGGCTGGCGCCGGAGAAGGGCGCCACCCTCAAGATCTACAACTACGCCGACTATCTCAGCCCCCAGGCCATCAAGGCCTTCGAAGCAGAGCACGGCTGTACGGTCGAGGTCTCGACCTTCAACGACGGTGACGAGGCGATCACCAAACTCCGCAGCGGAGTGGACTTCGACATCTACAACGCCAACTACACCGAGATGAGCAGGCTGGTGACGGGTGGGCTGCTGCGCCCGCTGAATCACACCTATCTTCCCAACATCTCCAACGTGTGGCCGAGCTTCACCAACCCCTGGTACGACCAGGGCTGGCAGTACACCGTGCCGTACACGATCTACACCACCGGAATGGGTTGGCGCAGTGACCAAGTGCCCGCCGACATCGGTGGGCTGAAGAATCCGTACGAATCACTGTGGGACACCGCCTACAAGGACAAGACCGCCATCATCGACGACTGGCACACCGCCATGGCGATGGTGCTGCTGAAGCAAGGCATCACCGACGTCAACACGTCGTCGGCCGACGACCTGAAGATGGTCGACGAACAGCTCAGCGCGTTGGTGAAGGCGACCTCGCCCAAGGTCACCATCACGATGTACAGCGACATGCCGTCCGGCCAGATCGGACTGTGCCAAATGTGGTCCGGTGACGTCATCAACGCGCAGTCCTATCTGCCCGAGGGAGTCGGGACCGACGTTCTGCAGTACTGGTTCCCGCAGGACGGCAAGGGACTCGTCGACAACGACATGCTGGTCACCCTCAAGGGCGGCAAGAATCCGGTGCTGGCGCATCTGTTCCTCAACCACATGCTGGATCCCGCCGTCGCCAAGGAGAACTTCTCCGCGATCGGTTACCAGCCGCCGCAGAACACCCTGACCGCCGACTCCTTGATCGCCGAGGAGTTCATCCCCGAGAACCTGCGGTCGGCCATCGTCAAACCCGAGTACTTCGACAGCGGCTATCGCCTGCTCGAACTCGACGCGGACAACGACGCCGCGTGGCACAACGTCTGGAACGCGTTCAACGCCGGGGGATCCTGAGAACGGTGGCGCGAACGCGCGAACCCAACGTCCGGCTGTGGGCCGCGCTGGCCGCCCCGGGTATCGGCTGGCTGCTGCTGTTCTTCCTGGCCCCGCTGTACGTGGTGCTGGCGATCGTCTTCGGTCGCGTCGACCCGCTGTTCCGCACCGCCGTTCCGGTCTGGAACCCGTTGGAGTGGAACCCCTCTCAATTCACCTACGTGTTGTCGAGGATCAGCCCGGACGGGGTCTACTTCCCCGCATTGCTCCGCACCGTCGGGTACGTCGGCGCGGCCAGCGTCCTGTGCCTGGCGATCGCCTTTCCGGTGGCCTACTTCGTCGCCCGTCTGGCCGGCAAGCGCAAGGGTCTGTTGATCGCGTTGCTGATCGCGCCCTTCTGGATCAGCTACATGATGCGAATGTTGGCGTGGGTCAACCTCCTTCAGAACGACGGACTCGTCAACCGCCTGCTGGGCTTCGGCGGGCTCTTCGACGTCACAGTCGACTGGCTCACCGGGCAGCCCGTCGTGGTGATCCTCGGCCTGGCCTACGGTTACGTCCCATACATGATCCTGCCGCTGTACGCCGGGCTCGACCGACTGTCGCAGCCGATGCTGGAGGCCTCCCGCGACCTCGGCGCGAGCCGTATCTCGTCGTTCCTACGCGTGACGCTGCCGCTGTGCAGGCCGACGATCCTGGCTGCGGTGCTGCTGACCTGCCTGCCCATGCTCGGTGACTACTTCACCAACGACCTGTTGTCCGCCTCGCCGAAGACCGCCATGGTCGGCAACCTCATCAACGACAGCGTGCAGGCTCCCGGCCAGACCGGTCAGGCCGGCGCCTTCGTGATGCTGGTGCTGCTCGCCACGGTTCTCCCGATGTTCTACTACGTCCGAGTCACCCTGCGCGGAGACGAGGTTCGGACGTGAGGGGCCCGGTCAGCTGGTTCCGCGATCCGTGGCGACAGCCCCGCATTCTCGCCGGCATCACGGTCTTCTACCTGGTGTGGTCGCTGCTCCCGGTGCTGATCGCCGTGATGTTCTCCTTCAACGACGGCCGGTCGCGCACCAACTGGCAGGGGTTCTCGTTCCGGTGGTACTGGGGCGACCCGACCCGGTCGGTCTGGCACGACGCCAGCCTCCACACGGCGCTGCTGCAGACGTTGAAGCTCGGCGTGATCGCCACCCTCGTCACCGTTCCACTCGGCGTTCTCTTCGCGATCGGCGTCGACCGCTGGCGCGGCAGGCTGCCGTCCGGGGCGAACGTGCTGATGCTGATCTCCTTCGTCATCCCCGAAGTGTTGCTGGCCGTCGCGCTGCTGTTCGTGATGACGAACCTGGCGCTGCCGATCGGCCTCGGCACGTCGGCGCAGGTGGTCGGTCTGGTGACCTACCAGGTGGCCTATCCCGCGGTGCTGGTGCGCGCCCGCCTGGCGACCATCGGCAAGCAATACGAAGAGGCGGCAACGGATCTCGGCGCCTCCCCGCTCGGATCACTGTGGCGGGTCACGATGCCGATGCTGATGCCGGCCATCTTCGCGAGCACCGTGCTGGTCTTCGCCGACGTCATCGACGACTTCGTGCTGGTGCGCTATCTGTCGGCGGGATCGTCGACCGAGCCGGTGTCGGTGAAGATCTACAACACCGCGCGTGCCGCTCCGACGCCTGCGCTCAACGCTTTGGCCACCCTGCTGCTGCTGGCCGCTCTGGCCGCCGTCGTCATCGGCTACCTGGTGTACCGCCGGATGACGCGCGGCGACGCCACGGGCGCCGACCGCGGTCTCGCCGCATTCGCCGGCGAAGCTTGAGCCCCGCGATTTGTGGAGCTTTTGCAGCGGTCAGCACTGCTCAGACTCCACAAATCGCCAATCCCGACAGCTAGACCGACCGGCCGCGGCACCGTATCCTGACTGTATGTTCAAACAGCAGGAGCCGGCACCCGTTCCGGCCGACGATCTCGCCGCGAGCCTGGCCCCGTTCGGCGCCTCCCGCATGCTGCCCCGCGAGGCGTACGTCGACCCGGCGGTCTTCGAGTGGGAGCAGCGCAACGTCTTCTCCGGCTGGAAGTGCGTCGGCCACGCCGCCGACATGGCCGGCACGGGCGCGCAGCGGGCGATCGGGTCCGGCGCCGACGGAATCCTGTTGGTCCACGGGGACGACCCGCATGCCAAGAACGGCGGTATCCGCGCCTTCGCCAACACGTGCCGACACCGCGGCCACGAACTACTCGCGTGCGGCACCACCGCGAAGCGGCGCGGCATCGTCTGCCCCTACCACTCCTGGTCATACCGGCTCGACGGGACTCTGCGTAGCGCACCAGGATTCGACGACGGCTTCGACCCCGGCCAATTCGGCCTCACCGAACTGCGGCTCGTCGACTGGCACGGCTGGTTGTTCGTCGACGCCAGCGGTACCGACGTCGAGTTCACCGACCACGTCGCCGGCCTCGAAGACGTGGTGAGTGGCTACCGGCCCGAGGATCTGGTGATCGTCGACCGCCACTCCTACGAGCTGGCCACCAACTGGAAGGTGATCGCCGAGAACTACCAGGAGTGCTACCACTGCTCGACCATTCATCCCGAGCTCTCCAAGATCAGCCCACCCACCAGCGGGGAGAACCTGCACTTCGAGGGTTCGTGGATGGGCGGCTGGATGTCGATGATCGAAGGCGCCGAGACGATGTCGTTCACCGGCAAGAGCGGTGGCGTGGCCATCACGGGGCTCTCCGAGCACGAGCTGAGCACCGTGATGTACCTGGTCGGATTCCCGAACCTCCTCGTCAGCCTGCACCCCGACTACGTCATGACGCATCTGATGACTCCGCTCGCGGCCGACCGCACCCACGTGGAATGCGCGTGGGCCTTCCCGAAGGACGTTGCGGCCCGAGAGGGTTTCGATCCGTCCTACGCCGTGGACTTCTGGGATCTGACCAACCGACAGGACTGGGCCGCATGCGAGTCGGTCCAACGCGGCCTGAGCTCACCGCATGCCAGGCCGGGCCCGCTGGCTCCCGACGAGGACGGCGTCTACCAGTTCGTCACCCGTGTTGCCCGTTCGTACCAGGGCCGAAGTCATGCTGCTGACGCGTCGGCGTGACCGTCACCGTCTGAGTCGAGGTTTGAGTCGAGGTCTGGGTGTCGGTCTCGACGGACGTGCTCACCGACGGGGTCACCGACGGGGTGACCGTCTGGGTGTCGGTCTCGGTGTTGGTCACCGTGGCGGGCGCTTGAGTGCCGCTCGAGGAATGTTGGCGATGCGTCGTGCTGGTGGTAGTCGGGGCGGTGCTGGTCGTGGTGGTTGCGGTGGTCGACGGAGAGGTGGTGCCGGTGGACCCGCAGGCCACCGTCAGCGCACCCATGGCGACCGCAGCCGCCAGTCCAACCGTCGCGCTCAGGCGTCGAGAAGTATTGGTCACGAACGACATTCCTACGCACGCCAGCTGTGAGATCGCCTGAGACACGGTTGGGGATGGGCGTACCGTCTGCTGTCAACCGCGCGCGGGCACGCCGTTCGGACCCTCGGTCGACTGCGCGTAGGTGCCAACTGCAAAGGCCACCGCGGGACCGGTGACTGACAAGGTAGCCCTGTCGACGTTTGCGATGGTGTCGCCCCGCCGTTGATAGTTGGGGTCGAAGGCCACCCCCGCGGTTCCACCCCACAGCCGCGCCTGAGTCGCCGACTTGCGTTGTGACGACCCGGTGGTGATGCCGCCGATCGGTATTCCGGCGCGCAGGAACGCGCTGTAGTCGCTCGCCAGGCCCAGAGGGAGATCGGCGGGCCGCACACCAGCGAGGTTGAGGTATCCGGCCAGCGTCCGTTCGACCCCGGCCGATCCTGCGGGCACCCGCGCGGCCGGAACGTCGGGGTTGGGTTGGCCGGACTGGTCGCCGTCGAGGGTGAAGTAGCCCGCGTTGGTCGAGCCGAGCAGGTCGAAGTCCAAATACATTGCGACGTCGTTCAACCCGGCGTCGCCGAGGCCCGCCACGTACTTGGTCGACCCCTGAAGTCCGGTTTGCTGGGCGCCCCAGAAGACGAACCGCACGGCGTTGGTGACCGTCGGCGAACTACCCAGTTGCGCCGCGGTTTCCAGTACCGCGGCGACACCAGACCCGTTGTCGTTGAGGCCGGGACTGTCCATCGCCGAGTCGAGATGCGCTCCCGCCACGACGACGTTGTGCGGATCACCGGTCTTGGTCTGCGCCACAACGCTTCGCGACTTCACGACCGCGTTCTTGGCGTTGAGAGTGAGCCGAACGTCCGCAGTGGTGCGGCGCAGCGCCGCGTCGGCAGTCTCGTCGATGACCGCGACCGGCGACGTGAGCTGCTGGTAGTATCCCGGGGTGAACAAGCCTGCCGGACTGCCGTTTTCGTCGGGATCGCTCACGACCAGCACGCCGACCGCACCCCGGCCAACGGCCGCGTTCTGCTTGTCGACCACCGAGCAGCCCTTGTCGTCGACGATCGCGAGTGCCCCGCGAACCTCGACCGAGCCGTATGCGGCGGCGGTACAGCCGGACGCCTTCTCCGGCCGCAGCGTGACGGCGCTGAGCCCGCCCGGCGCAGTGGTCACCAACGGCGACGCTTGGGTTACGGAGAAGCTGCGGCCCGAGACGACCAGGGTCGGCCGCCCCGGTGACGTCATGGCAAGCCGGTCGAACTCCGGCATTTCGACGTCGAAACCCTTGTCACGCAGCGTCTGAGCGACGTAGTCGACGCTTGCGTCGAAGCCAGGCGTCCCGTCGGCTCTGCTGTTCCCGTTGGCGGCGGCGACGTCCGACAACTTCTCCAGGTGCGCGTACATGCCGTCGGCGGTCACCTTGTCCGCCAGCTCGCGGGCGGAGAGAGCCGCTGGTGCAGTGGCTGTCGTCTGCGACGAGCAGCCGGCCACCAGCAGCAGGCATGCGGCGACCAGGACCGCCTTCACGACCCCGACACCACGTGACGGGTGCGGTCTTCGCGGCCGGGGACGCCGTTGCGCCCGCCGTCGTCCTTGGCGTAGACGCCGATCGCGTAGGCGACGCCCTTGCCCTGGATGTCGAGTGAAGTGCGGTCGAGATGTTCGTAGGTGTCGGAGCTCTTGTGATAGTTCGGGTCGAACGGTTCGTCGGCCGCACCGCCCCAGAGCTTGGCTTCGTCGGCGCTCATCTTGTCCTCGGCGCCGGAGAACAACCCACCCGCGGGGATACCCGCCTGGGTGAAGCCGTCGTAGTCGGAGCGTCCGTCAAAGCTGGTGTCCCGCGGTTCCTTACCCGCCTCGTCCAGGTAGGCGGACAACAGGCGTTCGATGCCTGCCGATCCCTCCGGGACCCGTGGCACGTCGGGCGTGCGGGGTGCCGACTGGTCGCCGTCGTAGGTGAAGTAGCCGGGGTTCGGCGAGGCCAGCATGTCGAAGTTGAGGTAGAGCGCGATGTCCTTGAGCGCCTCGACGTCGAGGGTCTTGACGTACTCGGTGGACCCGACGAGACCCTCCTCCTCGGCCGCCCAGAACCCGAACCGCACGGCGTTCTTGACGTCAGGCGAACTACCAAGTTGCACAGCAGTTTCCAGCACTGCTGCCACACCGGATCCGTTGTCGTTGATGCCGGGACCCTCTGGCACGCTGTCGAGGTGGGCGCCCGCCATGACGACGTTGTCGGTCGCCCCGGTCTTGGTCTGCGCGATCACGTTGCGGGTGTGGTCGACGCGAACACCGGCGTTGAGGGCGATCCTCGTCTCGGCGGGCTCGTCGCGCAGGCGCGCGCCGTCGCCCTTGGAGATGCTGACGGCCGGGATCTTCACCTCGGTGTCCTCCCCCAGCGTGCCGCCGCCGATGTCGTCCCCGTCCTCGTTGTTGACCACGATCACGGCGACCGCGCCACGTTCGGCGGCGACGACCTGCTTGTCACCGAACGGGCACGCGCCGCGGTCGACGAGGACGACGGCACCCGCGACGTCGAGTCCGTCGTAGTCCGACGCCTTGCATCCCGGCCGGGGACCGGTACGGGCGGGCACCAGGCGTCCGGCGACCCCGTCCTTCGGCGTGCCTGCCGTGTACATCAGCGGCGCGGCCTTGATCCGTTGACCTCCGACGGTCACGACGGGCTCGTCGGCGAACGGTATGCGGACCTCGAAGTCGTCGGTCTTCACGTCGAAACCCTTGTCCCGCAACGTCTTGACGACATAGTCGACGCTGGCGTCGTACCCGGGTGTGCCGAGTGCGCGGTTCCCCCCGTTGGCGTCGGCGATGTCCTGCAGCTTCTTGAGGTGCGCCATCATCGCGTCGGTCGAGACGCGATCCTTCAGCGCGATCGCGAAGTCCGACGGTGTCGTCGCCGCCGGCTCGGCGGCTTCCTTGCCACATCCCGCGACACCCGCCGCCAACACCGCCGCCGTCAAGGCAGCCCCTACCGTCCGTGATCTCCGCCGCATCGCCCCAACGTTAGTCACGCTTGGCGGAATACCTCCGATGCCATGCCAGTTGATTGACATGTCACGCAAAAACGCGCACTCTCGAACCACGCGAGAGTCACCCAAGAGGAGAAGTCATGGGATCACTGGACGGCAAGAACGCCCTCGTCACCGGCGGCACCGCGGGCATTGGGCTCGCCGCGGCGCATGCACTGGCCGAGGCGGGTGCACACGTCTTTCTGACCGGCCGCAATCAGGACACGATCGACAACGCAGTGGCGTCGATCGGATCGTCGGCGACCGGCATCCGCAGCGACATCAGCGACCCGGCCCAGCTGGACGCCGTCGTCGACGCGATCACCGCCCACGGCGGCGGTCTCGACGCGGTGTTCACCAACGCGGGCGGCGGCGAGTTCGCCACCCTCGAAGACGTGACCGTCGAGCACTACCTCGACACCTTCAACCGCAACGTCGCAGGCACGATGTTCACCGTGCAAAAGGTGCTGCCACTGCTCAACGAGGGCGCGTCGGTCATCCTGTCGGGGTCGACGGCGGCGTCGCGGGGTATCCCATCCTTTGGCGTCTACGCCGCGTCCAAGGCCGCCGTCCGCTCGTTTGGTCGCACCTGGGCCGCGGAGTTGGCGCCGCGTGGCATCAGGGTCAACACCCTGGTCCCCGGTCCGGTGGAGACCCCGGGACTCGTCGGCCTCGCCCCCGCCGGTGGCGAGAAGGAACTGTTGAAGAACCTGACCGCCGACGTGACGCTCGGACGCATCGGACAGCCCGCCGAGATCGCCGCGGCCGTGGTGTTCCTCGCCTCTCCGGCGAGCAGCTTCATGACGGGCAGCGAGATGTTCGTCGACGGCGGCGAGGTTCAGACTTAAGTCGCGGGGGGCCACTCCGGCGTCGGCAGCGTGCCTTCGCGCAGGATCGTGCGATAGACCAGGTCGAGGAGATCACCCATCTCCTCGACCTGCTCGTCGTCGAGGTCGGAGAAGAACACCGTGCGCACCCACGCGACGTGCTTGGGGGCAGCCACCCGCAGCGTCTTGAGACCGGCATCGGTCAGCAGGGCGTCGGTGGCCCGGCCGTCGGTGTCGGACTGCACGCGCTCGACCAGGCCGCGCCCGGCCATCCGCTGCAGGTGATGCGACAGCCTGCTGCGCTCCCACCCGATGGTGATGGCCAACTGGGAAAGCCTCGTCCGACGCCCCGGCGCCACGGAAAGCGCGTTCATCACCGTGTAGTCGGCGAACGAGAGTCCGCACTCGGCCTGCAGGTGCCGGTTCATCTCGTATTCCAGCCGGTGGTAGACGCTCATGTAGCTCAACCACGTCCGCCCCTGCGACGGCGACAACCACACGGTCATCCCGTCATCATCACGATCCGTGACACTTCACGCAAATCAGATCGGCCACCGCCCGCATCCCGGCGGCGTTGGGATGCAGCGGAGCCGCCCGGCCCGGCAGCGGAACGCCGAATTTCGTCGTCCACGGATCGGCCGACCACGGGTGATGGTCACGGCTCGCGGCAGCCGCCCGCACCAGTTCGCAGCCGGTCGCCGCGGCGGCCTCCGCGGTCAAGCGCGCCAGCGTGTCGGCGATTCGACGACCCGTCTCGGCGTCGTCCTCCGACAGAGGAGCCGCGGGTATCCCCTTCGGCGGCAACAGCGTCAGGTAGTCGACGAACATGACCCGAGCCACCGGGGCACGGCGCCGCACCTCCGCGCCGACGGCTGTCAGCGAGTCCCCGACCGCGGCGAGCGCCGCGTCGCGCGCGTCGCCGTCCAGTTGGCCGCGCACGATCCGGCCCAGAACCGGAAGCGACCGGGTCCAGCGCGGCAGGCCGGCGGCGTAGAGCAGGGGGACGTAGCCTGCGTCGTTGCCGCCGATGGTGATGGTGACCAGACTCTCGGTGCCGTCGAGTGCGTCGACCTGCGGCGGCGCGCCGCGTTGGCGCTCGGACAGGACGTTGGCCGTGGTGGCGCCCGAGAACGTCACGTCGACCAGGTCGTAGGACAGCCGCGCCGCGACGAGGTGCGGGTAGTTGACCGCGGACCGGCCCGAACCCATGGGTGCGCCCGCCGCCTTCGGCTTGATCCCCGGGCCTGCCGCCATCGACGAACCGAGAGCCACGTACCGGTTGCCCACCCGCGTCAGTTGGCCGGGCTCGACGCCTGCGCCCAGAACCGCTTCGGTATTCGACCGGCCTGGCGCGCGAGTCGGCCCGCCGTGACCGCGGACGCCATCGCCGCCGCCATCATGGGCGGGTCGGCCGCCCTGGTGACGGCGGTCGCCAAAAGCACCGCGTCACAACCGAGTTCCATCGCCTGCGCGGCGTCACTTGCGGTGCCGATTCCGGCGTCGAGGACGACGGGCACGTTCGCCCGCTCGACGATCATCTCGATGTTGTGGGGATTGGCGATGCCGAGGCCCGTCCCGATCGGCGACCCCAGTGGCATCACCGCCGCACACCCGATGTCCTCGAGCCGCCGCGCCAGCACCGGGTCGTCGTTGGTGTAGGCCAGCACGACGAAGCCGTCGTCGACCAGTTGCTCTGCGGCCCTGACCAATTCGATGCCGTCGGGCAGCAGCGTCCGCTCGTCGGCGATGACCTCGAGCTTGACCCACTCGGTCCCGAGCGCCTCGCGGGCCAGCTGGGCCGTCAACACCGCTTCGGCCGCCCCGCGACAACCCGCGGTGTTGGGCAACGGGGTGATGCCCAAGCGGTTCAGCAGGTCGAGCACCCCGGTGCCCCCTTCGGCGTCCACCCGGCGCATCGCCACAGTGGTCAGCTCGGTTCCCGAGGCGACGAGCGCCTCCTCCAACACGGCGAGGTTGGCCGCGCCGCCCGTGCCGAGAATGAGCCGCGAGCCGAAGCTACGGCCCGCAATGGTCAGCTTCGACTCAACCACTGGACTTGACTCAACCACCTTGCACCGCCGTCACCACTTTCACCTTTGCACCGTCGGCGAGTCCGAGGTGCCAGTCCGACCGCGGAACCACCGTCCAGTCGACCGCGACCGCGATGCCCTTCTCCGGAATGCCAAGCATCACCAGCAGATCGGCGACGCTCATTCCGTCGTCGACGTCGACGAATTCGTCGTTGACCTCAATCTTCATGCGGGCACACCAACTTTCAACTCGGCCGCAATCGTGGCGGCAGTCCACGGAGCCAGCAGAAAACCCGAGCGGCCGTGGCCGGCGGCGACGAGCGTGCGGTCGTCCAGCCTGGCGACCACCGGCAGGTTGTCGGGGGTCATGGGGCGCAAACCGGCCGCACACTCGGCCAGCTCGTACTCGCCAAGCGCCGGCATGACCTCGCACGCGTCGTCGAGGAGTTCGCGGACACCGGCCACCGCGGGCGCGGTGTCCCTGCCGTGCTCGTACTGCGTCGCCCCCACCACAACGCCGTCGGCGCGCGGCACCAGGTACACCTGTCGACCGTGCACCCTGGCCCGAATCACCCTCTGCGGCAGCGGCATACAACCGCGTCGCCACCGGAGTCGCAGAACCTCGCCCTTGACCGGCCGGATCGGCAGACCGGGCCACAGCGACGGCGCGTCGACGCCGTTGGCGATCACCGCGACGTCGGCGTCACGCACCTCGTCCAACGACTGCACCGGGCCCGCCCACGTCACCCCGAGACCTTCACACTGATCCGCCAACGCGGTCACCAGCGCCCGATTGTCCACCGCCAGTTCGGTATCGGCGACGAAGCCGTGCCGGATGCCCTGTGCCAGCAGCGGTTCGAGATCACGCGCCGATCTGGTCGTCGTCACCGGATGCCCTTGGGCGGCAAGCCATTCCCCGATCGTGGCCAAGTCCGTCGCATCGGCGCGGTCGACGGCGACCACCAGCGACTGCCTAGCGGTGACGACGTCCGACGGCAGCCCGTCCAGGAAGTCGTCGTGCCACATCGCCAGCGACGCGAGGCCGATCTCCAGCAGTCGCTCTTCGCCAGGCCAGCCCTCGCCGAGCGGGGCAATCATGCCACCACCTACCCAGGAGGCGCCGCGGACGTCGGACCGGTGCACCCGCACCGTCCAGCCGTCGAGGGCCGCGCGGCGGGCCACCGACAAGCCGATGACACCGCCGCCAATGACCGCCAAAGAGTGCCTACGCACGGTTCCATCCTTCCTACGCCGGCATGACCCGGATCAGGTGTGACGGTAAGGGTGAACGCACCCACTCTCAGCCCCCGGTCTCGGGACTCCCGCGTCGCGTGTTCAAGGGTACCCACCAATCGCTAACGTTCGCGGTATGTCCTTCGACCGTCGTCAGCGACTCGCGACCGCCCGGCTCTATTTGTGCACCGACGCCAGGCGGGAGCGCGGCGATCTCGCCGAGTTCGCCGACGCCGCCCTGGCGGGTGGCGTCGACGTCATCCAGCTCCGCGACAAGGGCTCGGCGGGCGAGAAACAGTTCGGCCCCTTGGAGGCGCGCGGCGAGCTCGCCGCCC
Organism: Mycobacterium sp. Root135; assembly: GCF_001426545.1. Classification (GTDB taxonomy): domain Bacteria; phylum Actinomycetota; class Actinomycetes; order Mycobacteriales; family Mycobacteriaceae; genus Mycobacterium. Next base: position 565,156 of record NZ_LMEZ01000004.1, read on the forward strand.
TCGAGGTGCTCGCCGACGCGGCACGGCGCCACGGCGCGCTGTTCGCCGTCAACGACCGGGCCGACATCGCACGCGCCGCTGGAGCCGACATCCTGCACCTCGGCCAGGACGACCTGCCGCTCTCCGTCGCCAGAGACGTCATCGGCCCCGAGCCGCTGATCGGGCGGTCCACCCACGACGCCGAACAGGCCGGCGCCGCCACACGAGAGGCCGTCGACTACTTCTGCGTCGGCCCCTGCTGGCCGACCCCGACCAAACCGGGACGCACGGCACCGGGGCTCGACCTGGTCCGAACGGCCGCCGCACTGGAGGGCGACACACCATGGTTCGCCATTGGCGGGATCGACCTGGACCGGGTGCCCGAGGTGCTCGCCGCGGGGGCCCGTCGGATCGTCGTGGTGCGCGCCATCACCGCCGCCGAGGATCCTGCCGCGGCGGCCAGGACGCTACTCAACGCTCTGGGGTGACCTCGAACGGGAGCGACGCCGACTCGGTGCGCAACCGCTCCCAGCTGGCGGCGAAACCGGGATGCAGTGGCATGTCGGCCACCTCGTCTTCGGGAACCCAGCGCAGCTCCGAGCTCTCGCGGTTCGGCACCGTCTCCAACGGCTCCGGCGCGTCGGCGATGACCGTCGTATAGGTCCAGGACACGCCCCGCGGCTCGAAGGTCACGACCTCCCGGCGCACAACCAACTGGTCCGCTGACAGGCCAGCTTCCTCGTGCGCTTCGCGGACGGCGGCCTGCTCGACGGTTTCGTGACTGTCTCGGGCTCCACCCGGCAAGCCCCACGTACCGCCCTGATGGCTCCAGGGCGCCCGATGCTGAAGCAGGACGGCGGCGCTTCCGTCCGGACGTGGCGCCCGCAGCAGCAGCCCAGCCGCGCCATGCAGGCCCCAGAAGTGCGCGCCATCCGTCGAACTGACCCAACCGTCCCCGTCACCACGCACGCACCCAGGATAGGGAAGGGACGACGAACATGGGTGTCGGCGATTGTTCCGCGCGTCCCGCCCCCTCCTCTTAGAATTCCTTTACAGTTGAGCAGTCGGGAAAGCAGACCGAAAGCAGAGGTCCACGCACAGGTGACCGTGGAGTTGGCGCACCCTTCCACCGAGCCCCTTGCGTCGCGCTCGCAAACCAGACCAGCGCACCCACGCTGGTGGTTCTTCTGGACCACCCCCGGCCGCATCCTCACGATCGGATTCGTCCTCGCCGCGATGGTCATCGCGTGCGCCTTCGCGACGTCGACCACCATCAACAACCGCCAGCAGGCGCTCACCACCGTGCTCGACCACACCGAGCCGCTGGCGTTCGCGGCCGGTCAGCTCTACACGACCCTGTCGGTCGCCGACGCCGCCGCCGCGACCGCATTCATCTCGGGAGCCGAACCCCGGGCGGTCCGGCAGCGTTACGAGCAGGCCATCACCGATGCGTCCGTCGCGGTGACGCGCGCGTCGAGCGGCCTGACCGACGACGAGATGGTCCGGCTGCTCGGCCGCGTCAACGCCCAACTCGCGGTCTACACCGGCCTCGTCGAGACCGCCCGCACCAACAACCGCGCAGGCAACCCGGTCGGCTCGTCGTACCTGTCGGAGGCCTCGTCGCTCATGCAGACGCAGATCCTCCCCAACGCCCAGCGGTTGTACGAGGAGACGAGCAAACAGGTCGACACCGAGACGACCGCATCGACCAGGATCCCCGCCCCCGTCATCCTGGTGGTGCTCGCGACCCTGATGTTCGGCGCGTTCGCGAACCGGTGGCTGGCCAGGCGCACCCGCAGGCGCGTCAACGTCGGCTTCGTCGCCGGCGGCCTCGCCGTCCTGATCATGATCGTGTGGGTCGGTACCGCGCTGACGATCTCGACCGCGGACAGTCGCAGCGCCAAGAGCACCGCGGCCGAATCCCTCAAGACCGTCACCACCATGGCCATTACCGCGCAGCAGGCGCGCGCGGACGAGACGCTGTCCCTGATCCGCCGCGGCGACGAAGGCGTCCGCAAGCAGTCGTACTACCAGCGCATCGACACGATGCAGCAGCAGCTCGCCGGCTATCTCGGCCGCGACGACGCCATCGACAAGGCCGATCTTGCCGACGCCGAACAACTGCTGAGACGCTGGCGGGCCGCCGACGACCGGATCAACGCCTACATCGCGGTCGGCAACTACCAGGCCGCCACGCAGGTGGCCCTCGGCACCGGCGAGGACGATTCGACGCCGGCCTTCGACAAGCTCGACGCCGCGCTGACGAAGGGCATCGGCGAGAGTCGCCAGCAGCTGCGCAACGACATCGTCAACGCCCGCCGGGTGCTGTCCGGCGCGACGGTCGGCGCGGCGGTGCTGAGCATCATCGCGGCGATCGCGGTGGCGCTGGGGCTGTGGCCGAGGTTGAGTGAGTACCGATGAGCGCTTTCGTGAAGGTCCTGGCGGTACTCGCGGCTGTGACGACGGTCGCCGGGTGCAGTCAGACCGCGCCCGTCGTCAGCGTGCCGAGCGTGACCCTGGCTCCGCCGACGCCCGCGGGCATGCAGGAAGCCCCGCCGGAGCCCGCGCTGCCTCCCGACCCCGACGACGACGGCGACAACTGCACGGCGAGCCTGCGTCCGTTCACCTCGAAGGCCGACGCCGACGACGCCGTCACCAACATCCGCAACCGGGGCAGGCTCATCGTCGGCCTCGACATCGGGAGCAACCTGTTCAGCTTCCGCGACCCGATCACCGGTGAGATCACCGGCTTCGACGTCGACGTCGCGGGCGAAGTGGCCAGGGACATCTTCGGGACGCCCTCGCAGGTCGAATACCGCATCCTGTCGTCCGCCGATCGCATTGCGGCCCTGCAGAACAACCAGGTCGACATCGTCGTCAAGACCATGAGCATCACCTGCGCGCGCAAGGAACTGGTCAACTTCTCCACCGAGTACCTCGCGGCGACCCAGCGCATCCTGGCGCCCCGCGACTCGCCGATCAGCCAAGCCTCCGACCTTGCCGGCAAGCGGGTGTGCGCGGTGTCGGGGACCACGTCGCTCGATCGCGTTCGGCAGGTCAGCCCGCCGCCGGTCATCGTCGAGGTGGTGACGTGGGCCGACTGCCTGGTTGCCCTGCAGCAGCGTCAAGTCGACGCCGTCAGCACGGATGACTCCATCCTCGCCGGGTTGGTGAGCCAGGACCCGTATCTGCACATCGTCGGGCCGTCGATGGCCAAGGAGCCCTACGGAATCGGGATCAACAAGGAGAACACCGGCCTTGTGCGGTTCGTCAACGGAACCCTCGAGCGGATACGTCGCGACGGCACGTGGAACACGTTGTACCGCAAGTGGTTGACGGTGCTCGGCCCGGCGCCCTACCCACCCTCACCGAGGTATGAGTCCGAATGACCGCCCCAGAAGAGGACGAGGCCTACCCGGGCACTCAGCCCGCCGACGCCATGGCCTACGACTCGCTGGCGACCCTGCGGCCGATGGCCACCCAGGCCGTGTTCCGGCCGAACTTCGACGATTCCGACGGCTTCTCGGTGGGCACCGTCGAGACCGATCCATACGAACAGATGACCCAGATGACGCGGCAGTGGTCCCCGATCCGGCGGCTCGGCGGCGGCCTGGTGGAGGTGCCGCGGGTACCGGAACGCGATCCGCTGGAAGCGTTGATGACCGACCCGGTCGTCGCCGAGGTCAAGCGATTCTGCTGGAACTGCGGCAAGCCGGTGGGTCGCTCGACCTCCGACGGCGAAGCCCTGTCCGAGGGTTGGTGCCCGCACTGCGGCAGCCCGTACTCCTTTCTGCCGCAGCTGAGTCCGGGCGACATGGTGGTCGACCAGTACGAGATCAAGGGCTGCATCGCGCACGGCGGTCTCGGCTGGATCTACCTTGCGTTCGACAAGAACGTCAACGACCGGCCGGTGGTCCTCAAGGGCTTGGTCCACTCGGGTGACGCCGAAGCTCAGTCGATCGCGATGGCCGAACGCCAGTTCCTCGCCGAGGTCACTCATCCGGGGATCGTGAAGATCTTCAACTTCGTCGAGCACGACGACAAGAACGGCGACCCCGTCGGATACATCGTGATGGAGTACGTCGGCGGGACGTCGCTCAAACAGGCCAAGGGACACAAGCTTCCGGTCGCCCAGGCCATTGCCTACATGCTCGAGATCCTGCCCGCCCTTGGTTACCTGCACTCCGTCGGCCTGGTCTACAACGACCTCAAGCCCGAGAACATCATGGTCACCGAGGAGCAGCTCAAGCTGATCGACCTCGGCGCGGTGTCGCGGTTGAACTCCTACGGATTCCTCTACGGCACACCGGGATACCAGGCCCCCGAGATCGTCAAGACGGGGCCGACGATGGCCACCGACATCTACACCGTCGGCCGCACCCTGGCCGCCCTGACGCTGGACCTGCGCACCCGCAACGGTCGCTACGACGACGGCTTGCCCGAGGGCGATCCCGTTCTGCTCAAATATGATTCGTTCGGACGTCTGCTGCAGCGGGCCATCGACCCGGATCCACGCCGGAGGTTCGCCAGCGCCGAGGAGATGTCCGGCCAGCTGATCGGCGTGCTGCGTGAAGTGGTCGCCCAGGACTCGGGGATGCCGCGGCCGGGCCTGTCGGCCGTGTTCAGCCCGTCGCGTTCGACGTTCGGCGTCGACCTGCTCGTCGCGCACACCGACGTGTACCTCGACGGTCAGGTGCATTCGGAGAAGCTGACCGCGCAGGAAATCGTCAGGGCACTGCAGGTTCCACTGGTCGACCCCGCCGACGTCGGTGCCGCGGTGTTGTCGGCGACGGTGCTCAGCCAGCCGGTCCAAACCCTGGACTCGCTACGCGCGGCGCGCTATGGCTCGCTGGATTCCGATGGCGGCGTTGACCTTTCCGAGTCCGTCGAGCTCCCGCTCATGGAAGTGCGGGCCCTGCTCGACCTTGGAGACGTGGCCAAGGCCAACCGCAAACTCGAGGATCTCGGCGAGCGGGTGGGGTGGCAATGGCGCCTGGTGTGGTTCCGCGCCGTCGCCGAATTGCTCTCCGCGGACTACGAATCCGCCACCAAGCACTTCACCGAGGTGCTCGACACCCTGCCAGGTGAACTCGCGCCGAAGTTGGCGCTGGCGGCGACTGCCGAGTTGTGCGGGGCGGCGGACGAGCGACGGTTCTACAAGACCGTGTGGAACACCGACAACGGCATCATCTCGGCCGGCTTCGGCCTCGCCCGCACGCAGTCCGCCGACGGCCAACGCGACGACGCGGTCACCACACTCGACCAGGTGCCGCCCACCTCGAGGCACTTCACCACGGCACGGCTTACCAGCGCCGTCACGCTGCTGTCGGGCCGCTCGGGCAGCGAGATCACCGAGCAGCAAATCCGTGATGCCGCACGACGAGTCGAAGTGCTGCCCGACACCGAACCCCGGGTGTTGCAGATCCGCGCTCTGGTGCTGGGCACGGCGATGGACTGGTTGGCCGACAACACCGCGAGCACCAATCACATCCTTGGCTTTCCCTTCACCGAACACGGCCTCCGACTCGGCGTCGAGGCGTCCCTACGTGGTCTGTCGCGCGTCGCGCCGACGCAGGAACACCGTTACGCGCTGGTCGATCTCGCCAACAGCGTGCGCCCGATGAGCACGTTCTAGCCTCGCCGGAAGCGCTGGTTCAATTCAGGATCGGCTTCCCACCACAGGGTGGGTTCGACCACGTCTTCCACGTCTTGGATTTCGGCGTCGACTTCGCGTGCGCGCTTCTTCTCGTGAGTGGACAGCCCCTTGAAGAGGACGGCCAGGAACGGAACGCCGAGGACGTCGCCGACGACCCACAGGACACCCGCGCCGACGGACTGGTCGGTCCTCAGGCTCGGACCCCAATTGCGTTGCAGACCAGCGTAGTAGGACTGGGCGATCAGCGGACCGAGCCACAACACCAGGCCCAGCAGGCCGTCGCCGAGCGATTCGACGACGCTGATGCCGACGGACAGCAGAGGCGGATAGCGCCTCGGCACGGGGTCACTCTGCACCCTGGCGTAGAAATAGCCGAACCCGACCACTACCAACAGGATTCGTGTGGCCGAGCCGATCGCTCCGCCCATCGACGCCACGTACCACGGTGTCAGGTACAGCAGCCACGGTAGGCCGAGCATCGCCGCCGACGTGCACAACGGCGAGGCGGCCACCCGGCACGCCCGCGAGGCCAGCACCTGGTCGAGCCGCCTGCGCCCCTCGTCGGCCAGCGCCGCCCGCAGCGTGGTCACCGGCTTGCCGAGCGCGAGCAGGAAGGGGACGACGAACAACAACGCCAGCACCTGCACGGCCCGCATCCAGAACAGGACGGGTGCGTACACCGCGATCGCACTGGTCGTGCCGACGGCCCACGTGACGAGGCCCGCGGTGAAGCAGTACATGGGGGCGCGTTCGGCGGGTGCCGCGCGGCGACACCAGGCATAGCCGAAGCCGAGAGCGACGATGAGCAGCAGTGCGGCGGGGTCCAGCTGCCACGACTCGACCGCCACCCGGAGGGTCAGCGGAGTCTGGGCGGGCGACGGCACCAGCCGAAGCTATGTCTCGAAGCTGGGAACTAGCCGGTGGCGCTGAATTGTTCACAGGCAGATTCATCCGGCACCAATTAGCACGCACCACCGACATTTCACACCCTTAGCGAGCAGGTTGTCCACAGGTTGCCGTTTATCCACAGGACCGCAGCTCCAGCCTGGTTTCTGTCCAGAGTGCGATCTACAATCGAAACTATGTTCGATTTGCTGTCAGCGTCTGCGGACGGTACCTCAGGTGCCGGTGCGGTGGAGTCGTGGTTACGGGTGGAATCTGCCGCCTGCGCCCGTCGCGTCGCGGCGATGGCCGGCATGCTCCAGGCCGCCTACGCGGTAGACGGGTCCACGGACCGCGACCAGTGGTGCTTGGACAACTGGGACGCCGTAGCCGCCCACATCGGCGCCGCCCAGCGCATCACGCATGGCGCCGCGTCCAACCAACTACTCATCGCCGTGGCACTGCACGAACGGTTCCCACTGGTTGCGGCGGTGTTCGCCGAAGGACTCATCACCCATCAACTGGTCCGGATCGTGGTGCAGCGCGGCGCCTTGGTCGTCGACCCCTCAGCCCTGCACGAACTCGATAAGTTGTTGTCCGAGGCGCTGAGCACCCGGGAGCCGATGTCGGTGGGCACTCTTGAGAAGACCGTGGATGCGTTCGTCGCCCAGGTCGACCCGCAGGCTGTGCACCGGACCGAGACTCGGGCGCGGGGCCGGTCGGTGGACGTCGGGGAGGACGACGGCAGCGGCATGGCCACAGTGTTTGCGACTTTGTTCGCCACCGACGCGAAGGCCTTCGACGCGCGGTTGAGCGCGATCGCCAAGACCGTGTGCCCCGCCGATCCCCGGACCAAGGACCAACGCCNACTTTGTTCGCCACCGACGCGAAGGCCTTCGACGCGCGGTTGAGCGCGATCGCCAAGACCGTGTGCCCCGCCGATCCCCGGACCAAGGACCAACGCCGCGCCGACGCCATCGGAGTCATATCTCACGGGGCTGATCGTCTCGCCTGCCTCTGCGAAAGCGACGACTGCCCCGCCGGGGAGAACCCGCCATCGACCGGAGTCGTCGTCTACGTGATCGCGAGCGCGGACACCCTCGACGAACGGCCCGCGCCCGCTTCACCGCCGCCTGCGCCGACACCCGACGTACCCAGTGAGCCTCCGACGTCTGACGAGCCGAATGAGGCCGCGGCACCGGCGGAGTCAAACGAGCCCACCGCCCTCGACGGCGAACCCCCAGCCCTGTTCACCAAGCCCCTGCGCGAACTGACCCTCACCGAAGCCCTCACCCCCACCCCGGGACGCCTCGCCCAGCTTCGACCCGCCGCCCTGATGGGTGGACAGTTCCTCCCCGGGGCGATCGCCTGCCGCGCCACTGTCGGAGCCACCATCACCGCGATCGTCCACCCCGGGCAAGCCCCACCGGAACCCCGCTACCGCCCCTCTAAGAGGCTGGCCGACTTCGTCCGCTGCCGCGACATGACCTGCCGCTTCCCGGGCTGCCGCGTGCCGGCGACGAATTGTGATGTCGACCATACGATTCCGTGGCCATACGGGCCCACGGCGGCGTCCAACCTGAAGTGTTTATGCCGAAGACACCACTTGCTCAAAACGTTCTGGGGCGGCCAAAGGGGTTGGCGCGACGAGCAACTCGATGACGGCACCATTGTGTGGACCGCACCCGACGGCCGCACGTACGTCACCACACCGGGCAGCCGCCTGCTCTTCCCCGAACTGTCCAAACCCACCGCAAGCGTCCAGGCAAGCGGTGTTCCGGTGAGTCACACCGCCGGGCTGACCATGCCACGCCGCAAGACCACCCGCGCCGAAGACCGCGCCAACCGAATCCAACGCGACCGCGAACTCAACGAGCAGGAGCTAGCCGTCGACGACGCCGGCGCACGCCCTGGCGATGGCCAGCTCCTCGTCGGTGGGGATGACGAGGACCGTCGTGGGTGACGTCTCGAACGAGATCCGCCGGGGTGAGCGCGCCGGGCTGTCGTTGAGATGCTCGTCGAGTTCGATGCCGAGCGGTGCGAGACCGCTGAGCGCATCCCGGCGGACCGCGGCGTCGTTCTCGCCAACCCCGGCGGTGAACGTGATGACGTCGGTGTTGCCGAGCAGCGCCAGATAGGAGCCGATGTACTTGCGCAGCCGGTGAATGTAGACCTCGTAAGCCAATTGGGCATCCGTGTCGCCGGCCTCGATGAGACGGTGCAGCTGCCGGAAGTCGATCTCCCCGCCAAGGCCAAGAACGCCCGATTGCCGGTTGAGCATCGTCTCGATGTCGGCCATGCTCATGCCCGCCGTCCGGTTCAGGTACATGATGACGCCCGGGTCGACGTCGCCAGAGCGGGTGCCCATCACCAACCCCTCCATCGGCGTCAAGCCCATGGACGTGTCCTGCGGCCGGCCGCCCACGATCGCCGACGCCGACGCGCCGTTGCCAAGGTGCAGCACGATCTGGTTGAGCGATTCCAACGGAACACCGAGGAACACCGCCGCCTGCTCGCTGACGTACTGGTGCGACGTGCCATGGAATCCGTAGCGGCGAATGTGCCACTGCGAGGCCACGTCTCGCGGAATGGCGTAGTGCGCGGCGGCGGCGGGCAGATCATGGAAGTACGCCGTGTCGAACACCGCCACGTGCGGCAGATCCGGTAGCACCTTGCGGGCCACCTCGATGCCGACGATCGCCGGCGGGTTGTGCAACGGAGCCAACGGCGCGAGCGTCTCCAGCGTGGCAATCAGCGCGTCGTCGACGACCGTCGGCCGGTACAGGTCTGGCCCGCCGTGCACGACGCGGTGACCGACCGCCACCAACCCCAACGAATCCAGATCAAGCCCGGCCTCGGACAGCTCGTCGAACGCCGCCCGCAGCGCTGCCTCGTGGTCGGCGATCGGTCCGGCGCCGATCCGCTCGACGATGCCGTCGGCCAGCTGACGTCCCGAATCCGGCTCGACCACGGCATATTTCAACGACGACGACCCACAGTTCAGCACCAGCACGGTGCGCGCGGCGCTCACTTGCCCTGCGCCTGGATTGCGGTGATCGCCACGGTGTTGACGATGTCCTCGACGAGCGCGCCCCGCGACAGGTCGTTGACCGGTTTGTTGAGCCCCTGCAGCACCGGCCCGATGGCGATCGCACCCGCGCTGCGCTGTACCGCCTTGTAGGTGTTGTTGCCCGTGTTGAGGTCAGGGAAGATCAGCACCGTCGCCCGGCCCGCCACCTTGGAGTCGGGCATCTTGGTGGCCGCCACCGACGGCTCCACCGCGGCGTCGTACTGGATGGGCCCCTCGACCAACAGGTCGGGTTCCCGGGATCGCACCAATTCGGTTGCCGTCCTTACCTTGTCGACGTCGGCACCCGTACCCGACGTACCCGTCGAGTAGGACAGCATCGCCACCCGGGGCTCGATGCCGAATTGCGCGGCGGTGCGCGCCGACGAGATGGCGATGTCGGCGAGCTGCTCGGCCGTGGGGTCGGGCACGATCGCGCAGTCACCATAGGCCAGCACCTCGTCGGCGAGGCACATCAGGAAGATGCTCGACACCGTCGACACGTCGGGAAGCGTCTTGATGATCTCGAACGCGGGCCGAACCGTATGCGCGGTGGTGTGTTTGGCCCCGGAGACCATACCGTCCACCATACCGTTGTGCACCAGCATCGTGCCGAAGTACGACACGTCGTGAATGGTCTCGCGCGCCTGCTCCACAGTCACACCCTTGCGCTTGCGCAGTTCGGCGTACTGCTCGGCAAACTTGTCGCACAGCTCACTGGTCTGCGGGTCGACCACCGTGGCCGCCGAGAGGTCGACGCCCAATTCCGCTGCGCGGGCCCGGATCGCGGACTCCTCGCCGAGGATGGTCAGGTCGGCCACCGACCGCTGCAGCAGCCGGCCCGCCGCCTTGAGGATGCGGTCGTCGTCACCCTCCGGCAGCACGATCCGCTTGCGGTCCGAGCGTGCCCGGTCCTGCAACTGGTAGGTGAACATCTGGGGCGTCACCACCGACGGCACCGAAATAGACAGCTGCGCAAGTAGATCAGCGGTGTCTACGTAGGTGTCCATCAAGGACAGCGCGGTGTCGATCTTGCGATTCGAGTCGGCCGTCACGCGTCCGCGAGCCGACGCCACGGCCCGCGCGGTGTCGTAGGTTCCGAGCTCAGTGGTGACGACCGGCAGCCGCAGGCCAAGGCCGGATACCAGCGCCGCGATCGACGGGTGCAGTGGCAGGCCACCGTTGAGGATCATGCACGACAGCGACGGAAAGCCTTCTGCCGCATGCGCACTCGCGACGGCCAGCACGACGTCGGAACGGTCACCCGGCGTGATCACCGCCATGCCCTCGCGCAGCCGCTCCAGCACGTGCTCGGCCGTCATCCCCGCGACGAGGACGCCGAGCGCCTCACGGTGCAGCAGGTCTTCGTCACCGCTCATCACCGCGCCATGGACGGCAACCGTCAGCTCCGCGACCGAGGGCGCCACCAGAAGAGGCTCCTCCGGAAGCACGTAGCTCTTCGGGGCGACGCGCTTGAGCGCCTCGGCGACCGCGGTCAGCTCGGCCGGATCGCACCGGTTGGCCACCACCGCGGCGGTGTGGGCGTGCTGGCCTGCGATCTCGGCCAGACACAACTCGACGACGTGGGCGACGTCCTCCGGAGTGCGGTCGGCGGCGCGCACGGCGAGGACGATGGGCGCCCCAAGGTTGACGGCGATCCGCGCGTTGACCGACAACTCGCTCGGCGATGCGACGTCGGTGTAGTCGCTGCCGACGATCAGGACGGCGTCACACCGTTCGGCCACCTGGTGGTAGCGGTCGACGATCTCCGACAGCGCCGAATCGGGGTCGTCGTGCAGCTGCTGATAGCCGACGCCGACGCACTCGCCGTAGCTCAGGCCCGCCGTGGTGTGGGCGATCAGCAGGTCGAGGATGTAGTCGCGATCCTCGCCCATGCGGGTGATCGGGCGGAACACCCCAACCTTGGCGACGGTCGCGGCGAGGCGGTGCAGAATGCCCAGCGCGATCGTCGACTTTCCGGTGTCCCCTTCGGGCGACGCTATGTATATGGCCGAAACACTCGTTGGGGTCACGAGTGCCAGCCTGCCAAATCAGCCGAGCTTCCGCAGCCGCGGCTCCAGGTCGCGCTGGAAGAGCTCCAGGAAGCGGCGCTGGTCGTGGCCCGGGGCGTGGAAGACGAGGTGGTTGAGTCCGTAGTCGACGTAGTCCTTGACCTTGGCGACGGCCTCGTCGGGATCCGACGCGACGATCCAGCGCTTGGCGACCTGCTCGATGGGCAGTTCGTCGGCGGCCTTCTCCATCTCCAGCGGGTCGTGGATGTTGGTCTTCTGCTCGGCGGTCAACGACAGCGGCGCCCAGAAGCGGGTGTTCTCCAGCGCCAGCTCGGGATCGGTGTCGTAGGAGATCTTGATCTCGATCATCCGGTCGATGGCGTCGGGGGCCTTTCCAGCGGCCTCCTCGCCTTCCTTCACCGCGGGGATGAGCTTGTCCTTGTAGAGCTCCTCGCCCTTGCCGGAGGTGCAGATGAACCCGTCACCCGCGCGGCCCGCGTACTTGGCCACCTGGGGCCCGCCGGCGGCGATGTAGATCGGGATGCCACCCTCGGGGACGTCGTAGATGGACGCGCCCTTGGTCTTGTAGTACTCACCCTCGAAGTCGACGCGGTCGCCAAGCCACAGCTCGCGCATGAGGCGGACGGATTCACGCAGCCGCGCGTAGCGCTCCTTGAACTCCGGCCACTCGCCCTCGAAGCCGGTGGCGATCTCGTTGAGCGACTCGCCGGTGCCAACGCCGAGGAAGATCCGGTCGGGGTACAGACATCCCATCGTGGCGAACGCCTGCGCGATCACCGCCGGGTTGTAGCGGAAGGTCGGCGTCAGCACCGAGGTGCCGAGCACTAGCCGCTTGGTGCGCTCGCCGACGGCCGTCATCCACGCCAGCGAGAACGGCGCGTGCCCGCCCTCGTGGCGCCACGGCTGGAAGTGATCACTGACAGTCGCGCTGTCCATGCCGTGCGCCTCGGCCTCAACGGCCAGCTCGACGAGTTCCCGCGGGGCGAACTGTTCCGCCGACGCCTTGTATCCCAACTTGAGTTCAGCCACGCTTCTTTTCTACTCCTGGGGCCGACGGGATATTCCACCCGTCTCGATACACTCCTCACATGGCGGCCCTAACAGCCATCACCGACTCCGTGCACTTCGCCCAGACCGACCTGGTCAACTGGACGCTGGTCACCGATGGCAGTGGTGTCGTAATCATCGATGCTGGCTTCCCAGGTCAACGCGACGAAGTCCTCGACTCGGTGCGTCAGCTTGGCTTCGACGTCGACGACATTCACGCGATCCTGCTCACCCACGCCCACGTCGACCATTTCGGCTCAGCCATTTGGTTTGCGAAAACCCATGGGACGCCGGTGTTTTGCCACGCCAGCGAGGTGGGACACGCCCATCGCGACTACCTCGAGCAGGTGTCGCCGATCGCGCTGGCGGCCAAGGCCTGGCAGCCGAAGTATCTGAAGTGGTCCTTCGACATCACCCGCGTCGGCGCACTGACGCGCGCCGCCATCCCCACCGCGCACGCCCTCACCGACGAGGTGGCAGCGGCACTGCCCGGAACGCCGACGGTCATCGCGACGCCCGGCCACACCGGCGGGCACTGCTCGTATCTGGTTGACGGCGTGCTCGTCAGCGGGGACGCTCTCGTCACCGGACACCCGGTGTCGTCGCACCGCGGCCCGCAACTGCTTCCCGGTCTGTTCAACCACGATCAGGCCGCCTGCGTCCGCAGCCTCTCGGCGTTGGAAGTGCTGGACGCCGAGGTGCTGCTGCCGGGTCACGGGCCGGCCTGGCGGGGTTCGGTCCGCGAGGCGGCGAAGCTAGCAGCCGCGGCGGCCGCTAGCTAAGTAAGCAGTTCGTACCCGAGCAAGAAGATTCCGGTCAGCAGGAAGCCGCACCCAAGCACGATCGTCGGCATGAGGATCGTCTGGTCGAGTTCCTCTGGGTCGCGCGCGTCCGAGGCGACGGGCCCGTAGAGGGCGCTGCCGACCGACGACTCCCGAAACCTGCTCAGCGCCCGGCCGACTCGCTCGTTGGGCCGCTTGCCGACGTGGGAGCGCAGCCCCACCCCTGCGACGAAGGTCAACAGGCCCGCGGCCATGATCAGCCAGCCCACGATCAGCTCAGAGAGCATCCTTCGAGCGTAGCCGCCCCTACAACCCCCACCGCGTGGCGATCAGCTCGTGGGACCGCAGCCGGTCGGCGTGGCGGTGGGTGACGGAGGTGATCACCAGTTCGTCGGCACCGCTGAGCCGTTGCAACGCGTCGAGACGATGGGCAACCTGATCGGGGTCGCCGACGAATTGCGTTGCGGTGCGATCCTTGACCACGTCCAGCTGCTCGGTCGTCAGGGGTTGCGTGGATGCCGGGTCGGGGTACGGCACGGCGCCGTCGCCCGCACGGATGGCGTAGACCCACTGTCCGTAAGACGACGCGAGTTGTTCGGCGGTGGCGGTGTCGTCGGCCACCACGACGTCGGCGGACACCACGACGTAGGGCTCCCGAAGAGCGGCCGACGGTTGGAAGTTCTCGCGGTAGACGTCGACGGCCTCGAGCGCCGTCGCCGGCGTGATGTGGTAGCTCGCGACGAACGGGAGACCGAACTTCGCAGCCACCCTTGCACTCTGGCCCTTGCTGCTGCCGAACACCCACGGCCGCAACGCAGCTCCCTCCCCCGGCACGGCGTGCACCTCGACGCCGTCGACGCGGTAGGTGCCGTCGACCATGGCGAGGATGTCGGCGACCTGGTCGGCGAAGTCCGGGGCGTTGGCTTCGGGCTGCTGCAACACCGACATTCGGGCCCGCAGGCGCGGGTTGCGCATCATGGCGCTCAGGTCGAACGGCGTCGGGACGACGACGCCGTCGACCTCCTGCCAGACCCGGGGAGCCTTCGCCGGCCCGGCAGGCATCGTCGCGGTGATCTCCTCCCGGCGGCGTTGGCCGGAACGCCCCACCCCGAGGTCGACGCGACCGGGGTACAGCGCGTCGAGGATGCCGAAGCTCTCCACCACCGCAACGGCCGTGGTGTAGCCGAGCTGGACGGCGGCCGCACCGACCTGGATGCGCTCGGTGGCCGCGGCCAATTGGCCGATAAGCACCGCGGGCGACGAACTCGCCACGGAGACGAAGTGGTGCTCGGCGAGCCAGTACCGGCGATAGCCCCAGCGTTCGGCGTGCTGAGCGAGGTCGACGGTGTTGCGCAGCGCAGTGGCGGCGTCGCCGCCCTCGCTGATCGGCGCGAGGTCGAGGATGGACAGCGGCACGGTCACGGCTGCAGCTCCTTCGCGAAGGCAATCGGGTAGACGTCGCCGTCGGCAGGCAGCGGTTCGGTGAGTCTGGTGTAGCCGGCGGCCAGGTAGAGGGCCTCGGCCTCGGGCTGGCGGTCGCCGGTGGTCAGGTAGACGCGGCGGTAGCCACGCTCGACGATCGCGGCCTCGAGCTCGACGAGCAGCACCCGTCCCAAACCGCGGCGACGATGCCCGCTGTCGGTCCAAATGCGCTTGAGTTCGGCGGTGTGCTCGTCGAAGCGGCAGAACGCGCCGCCCGTCACGGGGGTGCCGTCGACCAGCCCGATCAGCATGCCGCCCGTTGGCGCTGCGAACTGGGCCGCCGGGAAGCCGCGCAGCCACGAGGTCACCGTCGCGGGTGTGCCGCCGTAGCGGGTGGAGTACTCGACGGCGAGTTCAGCCATCAGCGGCTCGGCCAGCGCGTCGTCCTGGCCGACGGTGACGAATCGCAGTCCGTCGACGGTGGGCAGAGTCATCACCTTCATGTCTACCGCCAACTGGCCGCCCGCATTCCGCGCCGCGGCCATCAGCTCGTGCTGATCGAAAGAACTCCCTCTTGGGATCCAAACTTGACACGTGTAAAGTTTTTCCGCATGGACAACATCAGGGGCAGAACCGTCGCCATCACCGGAGCCGCCCGCGGCATCGGACACGCCACCGCCAAGGCTCTTCTCAACCGCGGCGCGCGGGTGGTCATCGGAGACCGCGACGTCGCGGTGCTCGAATCGGCAGTAACCGGCTTGGCAAAGTACGGCCAGGTCACCGGCTATCCCCTCGACGTGACCGACCGGGAATCATTCGAAATGTTCCTCGACAAGGCACGCACCGACGGCGACGGCCACATCGACGTCCTGATCAACAACGCGGGCGTCATGCCCGTCGGCCCGTTCCTCGAGCAGTCCGAGCAGTCGATCCGCTCCTCCATCGAGGTCAACTTCTACGGCGTGCTCACCGGCTGCCAGCTGGTGCTGCCCGAAATGGTGCGCCGCCGCCGCGGACACGTCGTCAACATCGCGTCGATGGCAGGCATGGTCGCGGTACCCGGCCAGGTCGTCTACGCCGGAACCAAGTTCGCCGTCGTCGGCCTCACCACCGCGATGGCCGACGAGTTCGCGCCGCAGGGCGTCGAGGTCACCTGCATCCTGCCGACGTTCACCAACACCGAACTGATCTCGGGCACCAAGAACACCGGCGCGCAGAAGCCGGTCGAACCCGAGGACATCGCGGCGGCCATCGTGAAGTCACTCGACAAGCCGAAGACCCACGTCTCGGTGCCAGGCCCGCTGCGCTTCGTCGGCGCCGTCACCTCGATGCTCGGACCGCGCGGCAGGCGTTGGCTGTCCAAGCAGATGGGCAACGACCACGTCTTCCTGCAGTTCGACACCACGGCGCGCAAGGCCTACGAGGACCGCGCGCAGGCTGCGGTCGGCGTGCTCGAGAAGTCGGACTAGCCCGCGCGGACTAGAAGAGCGGCTCGGTCACGTAGACGTTCAGCGGGCGCACCAGCAGTTCCGACGCCACCGGCGTGAACCGGAAGAACGAGTAGTCGATCGAGCACGTCGGCCGACACGTCTCGATGCTGAACTGGCCCAACATGTCTCGCTGCCACGGCAGCCGAGCCCGATGTGCCCGAGCCCGCTCGATTTCGCAGACGAACGGCTCCCAGTCGAAGGCGTCGAGCAGCTCGCTCCAGCCACCCGCGAGCGGGTAGACGGTGTCGGCGAGCAGGTATCCGTGGAACACCTGCTCCTCGTCGATGGTCGGCGGACTCGCCACGTCGGCGGTCTGCAGGAACCAGCTGGCCGAGTCGGCGACGGCGTCACCGTGAACCATGCGGCTCAGCGTCATGACGACGCTCAGCTCGGCGCGTGCCTCGTCCTCCGATTCGTACACCCGGGGAACCTCGATAGAGTCGGAGGCGCCGGCGAAGCGATCCGGTGTCCCGCGCAGGTAGTACACCAGATGATCCGAGCCCGACATGGGACGAGAGTACGTGCGGCGACCGACAGACTCAGCCCGTCCGGTGACCCTCGAACTCGTCGAGGCGGGCGAACAGCTCGTCGACGGTGAGCGCCACGTCGCCGTCATCCTCACCGGAACCGACGAGGATCACGTGCGGCTCGTCGGGATCGGTCAGCCAGATCCTGGTCACCGGCTCGACCGACTCGTCGGCATCGTCCTCGGCCGCTGACGGCGGGTAGTACCAGGTGACGAAGTCGTCGGTCGAGAAGTCGTGGTCGAATTCCCAACCGCGCGGGATGATCTCGTTCGCGATGCGCGCGACTCCCTTGATCTCGGCGTGCATCTCGTCTGGCAGCCACCTGTCGTTGCGCGTGACGGCCCGCTTCTTGCGGCGTGCCTTCTTGGCCGCAGTCGCACGCGACACCTAGCTCAGCGCCCGATCCAGGTCCGCGATGAGATCCTCGGTGCCCTCCAGCCCGATGGACACCCGCACCACCGCGTCACCGAGGCCGATCGCCGCCCGACCCTCCGGGCCCATCGCACGGTGCGTCGTCGTGGCGGGGTGGGTGATCAACGACTTGGCGTCGCCCAGATTGTTAGAAATGTCGATCACCTGAAGCTTGTCGAGCACGTCGAACGCACTCTGCTTGGTGCCGCCGGCCAACTCGAACGTCACCACGGTGCCGCCGCCGCGCATCTGACGCTTGGCAAGGTCGTACTGCGGATGGCTTTCCAGGAACGGGTACTTCACCCACGACACCGCCGAGTGGTCCTGTAGGAATTCCGCGACCCGCTGCGCCGAGGCGTTCGAGTGGTTCACCCGCACCGCCATCGTCTCGAGACCCTTGAGCATGGTCCACGCGTTGAACGCACTGATGGCAGGGCCGGTGTGGCGCATCAGCTTCTGCACCGGCCCGTCGACGAACTCCTTGTCCCCCAGGATCGCCCCACCGAGCACCCGGCCCTGACCGTCGATGTGCTTGGTGCCGGAGTACACGACGACGTCGGCACCAAGCGGCATGCCCTGCTGCAGTAGTGGCGTCGCGAAGACGTTGTCCAGCACCACCTTTGCGCCCGCCGCGTGGGCGAGGTCGGAGACCGCGGCGATGTCGACCAGCGACTGCATCGGGTTGGACGGCGTCTCGAAGAACACCGCCTGAGTGGGGACCGAAAGCGCCTCCTCCCACTGCGCGAGGTCCTCGCCGTCCACGAAGACGACCTCGACACCCCAGCGCGGCAGGATCTCGCTGCACACCACGAAGCACGAACCGAACAGGCTGCGCGCGGCGACCAGTCGATCGCCGGCACCGAGAAGGGCACCGAGGGCGGTGAAGACCGCCGCCATGCCCGTTGCCGTCGCGAACGCCGCAGGCGCATCCTCGATCAGCCGAAGGCGCTCCTCGAACATCGAGATAGTCGGGTTGCCGTAGCGCGAGTAGACATACCGGTCGATCTCGCCGGTGAACGCCTTCTCCGCGTCGGCGGCCGTGGCGTAGACGTAACCCGACGTCAGGTACAGGGCCTCGGAGGTCTCCTCGAAGTTGGACCGCAGCAGGCCGCCACGAACCCCGATGGTCTCCTGGCTGACACCGTCGGGCAACGCCTTGGGGATGCGGACGCTTGGCACTGGTTCTGTCATGACTGCCTCCAGGGCAGGCCGACGGCCTTCCAGCCGGTAGCGCCGCGATGGCCCGCCTCGTCGAGGTTGCCCTCGAACCCGTCGAGCACGTTGAAGGACGGCGCCATCCCCGCCCCGGTGGCGGCCTCCGCCGCACCGATGGAGCGATTCCCGGAACGACACAGGAAGACCACCGGACGCTCACCGGGAGTCACCCCGGCGGAGACCAGATCGTCGACGAAGCGGTCGTTGTGCGAACCGTCGGAGCGATTCCACTCGACGTAGACGACGTCGCGGCGCAGCGACGACGTATCGGGCACGCCGACGAAGCGCCACTCGGCCTCGGTGCGACAGTCGACCAGCACGGCCTCGGGATCGTCCGCCAACAGCTTCCACGCCTCTTCAGGGGTGATGTCTCCCGCATAACTCACGACCGCGAGTGTCCCATATCTAGTCGGTGCAAACCTTCCAGGCTCCGTCCTCCTGGACGAAGCCCACCTCGCCGGGAGTCTTCGTCTCGGCGGTCTTGTCGAAGTGATAGGTGACCGTGGCCGACGCGCGCGCACCGTCGACGGTGATGTCGGTGACGTCGTCGAGGTAGCGCTCACCATGCTTGGCCACCGAATCCCGTTGGCGCGCCAGGAAGTCCGCCTCGGCCCCCTGCTTCGCGCGACAGGTGAAGTCACGGAACTTGCCGTAGTCCTGGCGTTGCATCGCGTCGTTCTGCCCGACGGCCGCCTTCGCCACCTGGTCCCCCGGCGTCGTGGTGTCCGATCCGAACACGTTGAACAAGACGATTCCGAGGATGACGAGCGCGAAGATCGCCAACCCACCGAGGAACGGGGCAAGAGTCGGACGGTCGGGCTCGGGTTCCGGCTCGCTCACGACCCGAGTCCGTGCACGACGGTGGACACCCGGTGTGCCCGGTCGCGGGCCCGGACCACGTCGGGGGCCGTCGCGATGGCGGCCGACGTCGTCGCGAGCAGTCGGACGTCGCTCTCCGGCACGTCGAGGGCTTCCTTCAGTGCGCCCGCTGGGACGTCGCGACGAGCGCCGGTCCTGGCGGCTGCCGGAGAAATCATGATCGTGTCGAGGGACAACCCGAGGATGGCCCTGGCGTGCAACTCGTACTGCGAAAGCCGTTGCGAGCGAAGGGTTACCAGCCCGACCTCGGACGGTTGGGCGTCGACCGTGGTGAAGTACACCTCGTCGCCGTGCACCAGCAATTCGACGGCGAACACTCCGCGGCCGCCAAGCGAGTGGACGATGCGGGCCGCGATGGAACGCGCGGCGTCCAGCGCGGCGAGCGACAACCGCTGCGGCTGCCACGTCTCCAGCGGTTGGCCGTCGCTCCTGCGATGCCCGATCGGTTCACAGAACTGCACCGCGGGCCCGGACGGCTCGGTGGTGCGCACGGTCAGCAGCGTGACCTCTTCGTCGACCTCGACGACGGTCTCGGCCATCACCCGATTGGGCGGCGTCGGCAGCGCCGCGGCCGCAAGCTGCCAGGCCGCGTCCACGTCGTCGGCCCGCGTCACCACCGACTGCCCGTCGGTCACGGTGCCGAACAGCGGGGTGACCACCAGGGGAAAGCCGGCGTGGTCTGCCACCGCCGCCAGTTCCTCGGCCGAGGACGCGAACCAGAACGGCACGGTCGGAAGGCCCAGCTCGTCGCCGGCCAGCTTGCGAAGCCCCTCGCGATCGGCGCCGAGACGGGTGGCGCGCGGCGTCGGGAACACCTCGACCGACTCGCGTTCGGCCGCGGCGATGAGCACCGCGGCTGACACCTCGTGGGACACGGCGACGACGTAGTCCGGCTGGTGTTCGTCGAGCAGGGCGGTCATCGCGTCGGCGTCGGCGCACTCGTCGATTCGGACGGCGGCGACCCCGAGGCGTTCGAAGGCCAGCGCCAACTCGGGACCCGTGTCCCCACTGCCGAGGAGCAGGACCGTCGTGGAGGGTCGCTCGGTGCTTTCAGTCATCGCCTGTCACCCTGCCAGACGCTCAGCCGAGCCGGATGTCGACGTAGCACCACCGCCAGTTCTCCCCCGGCTCCACCGACCGCATGACCGGGTGCTCGGTCTCGTGGAAATGCCGGTTGGCATGCTTGTGCGGGCTCGAGTCGCAGCAGCCGACGTGCCCACAAGACAGGCACATCCGGAGGTGCGCCCAGGTACTCTCACCGAGTTCTTCGCATTCTTGGCAGAAGCCCGGCGTCTGAGGTTCCGGCTCGGCAGCGTCGACGGCCTCGGCCAAGTGCTCGCACGTCGACGGGGCCGGCGGGGAATTCACGTCGCGCTGTCGCGTTCTCCTCCGCATGCCGTCAAGAATAGGGCGGCCCCAGTCGGGTCATGGACAGAAGGGGTTGGCAGCGTGGGTGGAGCCTCATTGCTCGCGGTGCTCGTGGCGTCGGTGGTACTCGCCGGGATCGCGCGCCGATACGACGTCTCGGGACCCTTGGCGCTGGTGGTCGCCGGCCTGCTGGCCGGCTTGATTCCCGGCGTCGACGGCATCGAACTGGAACCGGACCTGGTGCTGTTCGTCATCCTGCCGCCCCTGCTGTGGTCGGCGGGCCTGGAGAGCAGCTACGTCGCGATGCGCAAGAACACCCGCAGGATCGGCCTGCTGGCGGTCGGGCTGCCCCTGGTGACCACCTTCGCCGTCGGCATCGTCGCGTATCACACGGTGCCCGAGTTGACCCTCGCCGCGGCGCTGACCCTCGGCGCCATCGTCGCGCCGCCCGACGCGGTGTCCGCAACGGCAATCGGTCGCAGGCTCGGTCTGCCGCGCCAGATCATGACGCTGCTCGGCGGCGAGAGCCTGCTCAACGACGCGACGGCGCTGACCGCCTACAAGGTCGCCCTCGCGGCGGCGATCGGCACCGCGAGCAGCTGGGGCACGCCGGTGTTCACCTTCGCCCTCGCCGCGGTCGGTGGCACCGTCATCGGTCTGGCCACGGGCTCGCTCATCGTCTACGTCAGGACCTGGCTCGGCGACTCGTTGGTGGAGAGCGCCATCGGCCTCGTCGCACCGTTCTTCATCTACCTGCTCGCCGAGGAAGTCCACGGTTCCGGCGTGATCGCCGTGGTCGTGGCGGCGCTGATCCTCGGCCAGCGCTCGACGAAGGCCAGCTACGCCACCCGCCTGCAGGACACCGCGGTCTGGAAGACGCTGCAGTTCGTCCTCGAGTCGTTCGCCTTCCTGCTGATCGGACTGCAGCTCCCCACGGTGGTCGCCGAGCTGAAGGGCATTTCCGCCCAGGTTCTGGCGATCGCCTCGGCGGCGGTGCTGGCGACGGTGATCGGCGTCCGGATCGTCTGGGTGTTCCTGATGGCGTACGTGCCGCGCAAGCTGTCGCGCCGCATCAGGGAGAACGAGGAGGCGCCAACCAAGTCCCAGGTGTTCATCGTCGCCTGGGCGGGGATGCGCGGCGTGGTGTCGCTGGCCGCCGCGTTCGCCGTCCCCGTCACCACGCTGTCGGGCGAGGAGTTCCCGGGCCGGCCGCAGCTGGTGTTCCTCACCTTCGTGGTCGTCGTCGGCACGCTGCTGCTGCACGGGCTGACCCTGCCGTGGATCATCAAGGTGCTCGACGTGCCCGGCGACGACGCCCATCAGGACGCCCTCGCCGAGGCCGCCGCCCAGACCAAGGCGGCCCAGGCCGCGGCCGACCGGCTCGACGAGATCATGGCCCATCAGCGCCCCGACACCGACGTCCCCGAACGCGCCGCCACGATCCTGCGCCACTGGAACGACCGTCGCAGCAACGCCGCGTGGGAGCAGTTGGGGCGCAGCGACGACGAGATCGGCGAGGGCCCCGCGGCGGCGTTCCGGCGGTTGCGCCTCGAGATGCTCAGAGCCGAGCGGGAGACGTTCATCGCCGAGCGCGACGCCGGCCGGATCGACGACGAAGTGCTCAGGTCGGTGCTGCGGGGGCTCGACCTCGAGGAAGCGACGCTCGACCGCGACTAGGCGAACGCGTCGGTACCGTCGATGTCATGACCACATCGGCTCCCTCGTTGCCCCCCGTGCACATGCGCCGCGACGCGTTCGACCCCACGCCCGAGCTGGGTGAAATCCGCCGGGGCGCCGGCGTCGAGCGGGTGGTCAACGCGCTGGGCGTGCCGGTGTACCTGGTCACCAGGCACGATGACGTCAAGCGGGTGCTTTCCGACCACGAGTACTTCTCCAACTCACGGCCGCCGGGCTTCGTGGTTCCCGGGGCTCCGGTGATGTCCGACGAGGAGGTGGCGAGCACCAGGGCGGGCAACCTGCTCGGCCTCGACCCGCCGGAACACCAACGGCTGCGCCGCATGCTGACACCCGAGTTCACCATCCGCCGGATCAAGCGGCTGGAGCCCAGGATCACCGACATCGTCACCGAACACCTCGACGCGATGGAGGCCGCCGGGTCGCCGGTCGACCTCGTCGAGAACTTCGCCCTGCCGATCCCGTCACTGGTCATCTGCGAGTTGCTCGGCGTGCCGTATGAAGACCGAGCCGACTTCCAGGCCCGCTCGGTGCGCCAGCTCGACCTGTCACTGCCGATCCCCGAGCGACTCGAGATGCAACGCCAGGGCCGCGCCTACATGCAGTCCCTGGTGACGCGTGCCCGCAACAATCCCGGCGACGACATCCTCGGCATGCTGGTCCGCGAGCACGGCGACGAACTCACCGACGACGAGCTCATCGGCATCGCCAGCCTGCTGCTGCTCGCCGGCCACGAGACGACCTCGAACATGCTCGGGTTGGGCACCCTCGCGCTGCTGCGGAACCCCGACCAATTGGCCGCCGTGCGCGACGATCCCGACGCCGTCGGCCCGGCCGTCGAGGAAATGCTGAGGTGGCTGTCGATCGTGCACACCTCGATTCCCAGGGTCACCACGACCGACGTCGAGGTCAACGGGGTGACGATCCCCGAGGGCCAGCTGGTCTTCGCCTCGTTGCCGTCGGCCAACCGGGATCCGGAATTCACCGATGCGCCAGACGCTTTCGACATTCACCGCGGCGCAGCGGGTCACCTCGCCTTCGGCCACGGCGTGCACCACTGCCTCGGCGCACCGCTCGCGCGGATGGAGATGCGGATTGCCTGGCCCGCACTGTTCCGTCGCTTCCCGAAGCTCGCGCTGGCCGAGGACTTCGACGACGTCCAATTCCGCTCGTTCCACTTCATCTACGGCCTGCGCTCGCTGGCCGTCAGTTTCTAGGAGGTCGACGACGTGAAACTCGAAGCCAACCGCGACGCCTGCATTTCGTCGGGCAACTGCGTGATGACCTCGGAAGCGCTGTTCGACCAGGACGACGACGGCGTCGTGGTGCTCCTCGCCGAGGACGTGCCGGAAGCCGAGGAGGACCACGCCCGCGAAGCGGTCGACATCTGCCCGGCGTCAGCGCTCCGGCTGGTGTGAGTCCCGCCGGGCCAGGACGAACAGGCTGACCACCATCACCCACGCCGGGAAGGCCAGCGCGATCCACATGCTGACGTCCGCGGAGACCAGCACGGCCGCCACCACGGCGTAGGTCGTCATCACCAACCAGCGCGGCATCAGGCCCGTCTTCAACCAGATGGTGGCCAACGACATCATGAACACCGCCGCCATCCGCAGCGCGTAGGTCTTGGTCAACGTCATCATCAGCACCTGGCCGAAGGCGACGACCTCGGCGTGGGCGGCCGCATCGGCGGTGAAGGAATGGCCAGTCGACAACGCCACCCCGACCGCACCGGCCGCGAACGTCATCGCCAGGAACAGCAGACCGCTTCCGATGAACACCGACGAGAAGAACTTGTCCTCGTAGCGGCCGAAGCCGTCGCGCACCACCCCGATGAACCACAGGAACGTGACGCCGGAGAAGGGCAGCAGAAGGGCCGCGACGTGGATCTTGCCCCGCCCCGATTCGATCCACGAGGTACCGATCTCGGGGTGCTCGGGCAGCGACGTGCGGATCAGGATCAGCGCAGCGCCGAACAGCAGCGCGAACAACACGCCCGCCACCGCCGCCGCGCGTGGGGTCGACAGCTTGCGCAGGTGTCGCGGGGTTTGCTCGTCGGTCACCGCGTCATGGTGACACGCGCATGCTGATTTGGGTCAGGGTTGACCGGGGAGAAGCCGGATCATCAACCCGTTGGCCTCCGCGCACACCGTGCCGTCGGGTCTCCGCAGTTCGGCGTTGACGAACGCCTTGCGCCCGTCGGTCTCCCGGATCCAGCCGGTCGCGGTCAGCGTCGTGTCGATCGGCGTGACGTTGCGGTAGTCGACGTGCAGGAAGGCGGTGCGGCTGATCGGCCGGCCCGCCGCGTGGATCACCATGCCGAAGATCGAGTCGAAGAGCAGCGGGAGCACTCCACCGTGCACGGCGGAGTTGCCTCCGACGTGAAAACGGCTGAACTGCACCGTCAACGCGACGCCGTCGGGCTTCATGCTGGTGATGACGTAGGGCGCCATCAGCAGGCTGCCCGCCCCCGGCAGCGCAGGTACCCGGTTGGCCGGGCCGACACCCTCTGGCGCCTCGCACGGGGCCAGCAGCTCGATCAGCGCGTCCACCCGTTCGGCCGCCTCGGTCCAGGTGTCGCCGTCCGGGTCGGCCGACACGGCGAGGTCCTGCAGTCGCCGCATCGACTCCAGGAAGTGCCCGAAACCCGGTCCTGGGTCGACGGGTTCCAGGAGCGGGAACCCGCCGGTGCCTTCGGTCACCTGGGCGCTCTGCTCTTCGCGCAAGCGCTCATCGCTGCGCCAGGATGTCCCGGCGCACGATCGTCTGCTCCCGGCCGGGGCCGACGCCGATGCACGAAACATGGGCTCCGGCAAGCTCTTCCAGCCGCAGGACGTAATCGCGCGCCTTGCGGGGCAGCTCGTCGAAGGTGCGGCAGGAGCTGATGTCCTCCCACCACCCGGGCAGCTCTTCGTACACCGGTTGGGCGATGGCGATGTCGCTCTGCGTCATCGGCATCTCGTCGGTGCGCTTGCCGTTGACGGTGTACCCGACGCAGACCGGCACCGTCTCCAAGCTGGAGAGGACGTCGAGTTTGGTGAGGAAGTAGTCGGTGATGCCGTTGACCCGGGTGGCGTAGCGGGCGATGACGGCGTCGAACCAGCCGCAGCGACGGGCCCGGCCGGTGGTGACGCCGACCTCCCCGCCGGTCTTGGACAGGTACGCACCGAACTCGTCGAAGAGCTCGGTCGGGAACGGACCGGAGCCGACGCGCGTGGTGTACGCCTTCAGGATTCCCAGCACCGTCGTGATCTTGGTCGGTCCAATGCCCGAGCCGACGGACGCGCCGCCCGCCGTCGGATTCGAGGACGTCACAAAGGGATACGTGCCGTGGTCGACGTCGAGCAGCGTGCCCTGAGATCCCTCGAGCAGCACCGTCTCGCCGTTCTCCAGCGCCTCGTTCAGCAGCAGTCGAGCGTCGGCGATGCGATGCTTGAAGCCCTCGGCCTGCTCGAGCAGCGCGTCGCGCACCTCGTGCGGGTCCAGCGCCTTGCGGTTGTAGATCTTGACGAGCACCTGGTTCTTGAATTCCAGTGCGGCGTCGACTTTTTGGGTCAAGGTATCGGGGTCGAGCACGTCGGAGACCCGGATGCCGATGCGCGCGATCTTGTCCTGGTAGCAGGGTCCGATGCCGCGACCCGTCGTCCCGATCTTCTTGCTGCCCATGTACCGCTCGGTCACCTTGTCGATGGCCACGTGGTACGGCATCAGGAGATGCGCGTCGGCGGAGATCAGCAGCCGCGACGTGTCGACGCCGCGGTCCTCGAGCCCCTTGAGTTCGGTCAGCAGCACGCCGGGGTCGACCACCACACCGTTGCCGATGACGTTGGTGACACCGGGGGTCAGGATGCCCGACGGTATGAGGTGAAGGGCAAAGTTCTCACCGTTCGGAAGGACGACGGTGTGCCCGGCGTTGTTCCCCCCTTGGTAACGAACAACCCACTGGACGCGGCCACCGAGTAGATCGGTGGCCTTTCCCTTGCCCTCGTCGCCCCACTGGGCGCCGATGAGGACGATTGCCGGCATCGCGTTTCTCCCGCTCATCTGCCTCGAATACTGTGACAGCCGGTGACATACCCTATCCGACCTGATCCCCACCTGTTTGCAAGGAGTGCGTTGGCGGCCCCAAACGCGGTGGTGCTGCGGTTCGGTGACCGTCGCGTCCCACGCCCCCTGACGGGCCTGTCCGTCGTCGACGTCACCGCGCCCACCGACGTCGACGACGCCGCGGAAGCGGGCCGTCTCATCGTGCTCGGTACGACAGCCGATCTGGCGATCGTGCTGGCCAGGCTGCTGCGCGCCGACCGATTGGACGTCGAAGTCGCCCTCGTCCGGCGGCCATGGGAGGCCCGGCGGGCACGCACGGGGACGGCGCGCCGGGTGCCCCTGATCCGGGACGAGACGGGCGCCGTACTGACCCGCTACGCCCTCTGGATGCCGCCAGAGGAATCCGCGCCGACGCTGACGGGCGAGGCCGTCGTCGACGATTTCCTGCTCTTCGACGGCGACGTCGCGGGCGTGCGGATCGAGCCGACGACCGACCTGCCCGGACTGCGAGCTCGTGTGCTGGCCGGCAGACTGCGGCGTCGACCGTGGGTGACCGGCCGGGCCGCGCAGCTCGGCACCACCGGAGTGCTCGTCGTGCGCGACGGGGTGCGTGCCGCGCGTCCTGCTCGTAGGTCGACGTTCTACCGACACACGAAGGGCTGGCTTCGCATCCAGTAGTTTCGTTGAGGTGAGCAACGTCCGTCCGCTGCGCCAATCCGTGCGGCCAAGCCCGGTCTTCCTGGCCATCGTGGCGATCACGGTCGCCGGCGGAGTCATCGCCTGGCTCGCCGGCGAACCCCGCTCGGCGCTGTCCTACGTCGGAACGTTCGTCTTCGTGGTGTTCGGCTGGCTGGTGTCGTTGTGCCTCCACGAATTCGGCCACGCGTACACCGCCTGGCGCTACGGCGACCATGACGTCGAGGTGCGCGGATATCTGACGCTCAACCCGCTGAAGTACTCGAATCCGCTTCTGTCCCTTGGAATTCCGGTGCTCTTCATCGCCCTCGGCGGGATCGGACTGCCCGGCGGCGCGGTGTACGTCCGCACGTGGTCGATGACCAAGCGGCAACGCACCACGGTGAGCCTGGCCGGTCCGTTCGCCAACGTCGTGCTGGCGATCGTGTTGTTGACGGTCACGGCGGCATTCTGGGATCCGGAGCACACGGTGTTCTGGGCGGCGATGGCCTTCCTCGGCTTCCTTCAGGTGACCGCGGTGCTGCTCAACCTGTTGCCCGTCCCCGGCCTCGACGGGTACGGCGCGCTGGAACCCCACCTCAAACCGGAGACCCAGCGACAGCTGGCGCCGGTCAAGCAGTGGGGTTTCATCATCCTGTTCGTGTTGCTGATGGCCCCGATGCTCAACCAGTGGTTCTTCGGCCTGGTGTTCTGGTTCGTCGACCTGTTCGGCGCCCCCGGTGGCCTGGTGGCGATCGGCGGCCAGCTGACGCGGTTCTGGTCCGCCTGGTTCTGAGACCGGCACGCCATGGCTTCCCGGTGGCCGCTTGCGGTGCGCGCGGCGACGAGCACCGCGATTCCCGTCCTCGTCGGATCGGCGGTCGGCAACGTCGGCGCCGGCCTGATCGCCACCCTCGGGGCGTTCACCGCCCGCTTCGGCGGCGACCGGCCCTACCTCAACCGTGGCGTGCAACTGGCCGTCGTGTCGGTGTCGCTGGCGACGGCGGTCGCCGTGGGTTCCTGGGCGGCGCAGGTGGCGTGGCTCGGCATCGCGGTGGTCTCGGTGGTGGCGGTCGCGGCGGTGTGGCTGTGCAACGCGCTGGCCGTCGGGCCACCGGGTGCATACGTGTTCGCGCTGGCCTGCGCGGCGGGCGTCGGCGTCTCGGCGGCCAAGCTCGCGCCGTGGCAGTTGGGTGCGCTGGTGCTCTGTGGCGGCTCCGTGGCGTGGCTGGTGCAAATGGCGGGTGCCCTACGCGAACGGCGCCGGCCCGAACGCGTCGCGGTCGCCGCGGCGGGAGCTGCGGTTGCCGCATACGTCGAGGCCGTGGGGTCGGCAGGCGAGACGGCGGCCAGGCACCGCGCCGCAGCGGTGCTGCACGCGGCATGGAACGCGCTCATCGGCTTCCAGCCCACCTCCCGCGCCGACGTCACGCTGCAGCGGCTGAGGGCGGCCAACCACGCCCTGCACGTGTTGTTCGCCGACACCATGACGGCCACCGCCCTCGGCGACGGCCCGCCTCCCGATGCCGCCGACGCCGCCCGCCAGATCGGGGATCTGACGGTCGACCCGGCGACGGTGTCGACGCGTGCCACCGAACGGGCGCCGCTCGGCCGACCTCCCGCCGCAGTACTGCTACGGGCAGCCCTGCGACCCGGTTCGCACGTCAGACACGTCATGGTCCGCGTCGCGATCGCCGCACCACTGGCGGGCACGGCCGCCACGCTGCTGGGGATCGGCCATGCGTACTGGGCCATCGCGGCAGCCGTGCTGATCCTGCATCAGGGCGCCGATCGCAGCCGCACGCTGCGGCGCGGCCTCGACCGGCTCACCGGAACGTGGGTGGGGCTGATCCTCGCCGCAGGCATCCTCTGGCTGCATCCACAGGGCTGGTGGCTGGCCGTCATCCTGGCGGCACTGCAGTTGACCATCGAGATGCTCGTCGTCAGGCACTACGGGCTGGCCTCGGTGTTCATCACCGCCGCGGCCCTGACCATCGCGACCGGCAGCCACCGGGTCGACGTGGTCGAGCTGCTGCTGGCCCGCGGCAGCGACACCCTCGTCGGCTGCGCGGTGGGCGTCGCGGTGTTCCTGGTGCTGAGCCGGTTCCAGGAATCGACCAG
Organism: Mycobacterium sp. Root135; assembly: GCF_001426545.1. Lineage (GTDB taxonomy): Bacteria > Actinomycetota > Actinomycetes > Mycobacteriales > Mycobacteriaceae > Mycobacterium. Next base: position 594,452 of record NZ_LMEZ01000004.1, read on the forward strand.
ACTGCTGGACTCCATCGCCGACACCGTCGACGCCGTTGCCGCGACCGTGCCCCACCTGGCCGCCGACACCGCCACCCTGGCGGCGCGCACCGCACGCCGCGATCTGCAGCTCGCGGCCATCGACATGCGAGACGCCGCCGACGCCGCCGCGGCAGGTTCGGCTCGGTTGCGCGCCACGGGCGAGCGGCTTGCGCCCGCCGCGGTCGCGGCAGAACACCTCGCTTATCGCGCCGTCGCCGCCTGCTGGGAGACGGACAGTCGAGGCTCCGTCCCGCTACTGGGCCCCGACGACGCCGACGCCGTGGTGATTCAGTTGCACGAGCTGGCGGCCGCACTGCGCGCGTGCGCCTTCACCGCCGCGGACGTCACCGCCTTGAACGAGGCGCTCAGAAGCTAGGCGAGGCCGAGCTCGGCGCGAGCCGACCGGTCGCAATCGTCGAGCAGGTCGAGGCACCGCTGGTACTCGTCGGTCTCGCCGATGGCGTCCGCGGCGTGTGCCAGCGCGGCCACACAGCGCAGGAAGCCACGGTTGGGTTCGTGGGAGTACGGCACCGGGCCGAATCCCTTCCATCCGTTGCGGCGGAGCTGGTCGAGACCGCGGTGGTAGCCGGTGCGCGCATAGGCGTAGGCGGTGACCGCCTTGTCGTCGGCGAGGGCCTCCTCGGCCAGCGTCGCCCATGCCACCGAGGCCGTCGGATGAGCGGCGGCGACGATGGCCGGATTCTCGCCTGCGGCCAATTCCGCCTCGGCTTCGGTGTCGCCAGGGAGCCGGACCGGATCAGGCCCCAGCAGATCGCCCATGTGAGTCATGCGCTTATTGTGCCGTGCGGATCACGCGCCGACGCCGTCAGGCTTCGCCGAGCGCGGATGGATAAGCTTTGAGGTAGTCACGAGGGAGGACCGAAACGCGCATGTCGAACCCATCGGGGACGGACGAGAACAACCAACCGGGCAGCGGAACTGGTGCAGACGACGGGTCCTCGCCCGAGACCGAGGTGATCGACCCGGCCGCGCTGGCGGGGGCCGCCGACACCGAGGAGCCCGAGCGCAGATTCACCGCTCCGTCGGGGATGGACGCGGGCAAGACCCAGATCATCCAGACTGCGCCAGAACCGGCCACCGAGATCTTCGCCGTGCCGCAAGCCCATCCCGACGCCGCGGAGGCTGGCGCCTTCACCGCACCCATCCCCCAGGTGGGATCCGCTGCGCCGCAAGTGATTCCGGGCCGGGGTAGCCAGCCAAAGCCGCCGCGCGGTAAACGCAGCTGGGGCTGGGTGATCGCGCTGGTGCTCGTCATCGCCGCGCTGGCCGCGGTCGCCATCCTCGGCACCGCGCTGATGTCGCGCGACGACCCGCCGGCGGTGTCGCAGGAGGACATGGTCCGCACGACGATCCAGAACTTCGACACCGCGATCCAGAAGGGCGACCTCTCGACGCTGCGCACCATCACGTGCGGCGAGACCGCCGACAGCTACATCCGGTACGACGACGACCAGTGGAAGGACATCCACGCCCGGGTCGCCGCGGCCAGGCAGTACCCGATCGTCGCGAGCATCGATCAGGTCGTCGTGCACGATTCGCACGCCGAGGCCAACGTGACGTCGTTCATGGCATACGACCCGTCCACCCGCTCATCGCGGAGCTTCGATCTCGAGCTCCGCGACGAGCAGTGGAAGATCTGCCAAGCGCCCCAGTAACTAGCTTCCGGAGACGCTGCGCCCGCTGCTGTGCAGGTCGTTGCACGCCTCGACGACGCGCTCGGACATCGAGGCCTCCGCCTTCTTCAGGTAGCTGCGCGGGTCGTAGGCCTTCTTGTTGCCGACCTCGCCGTCGATCTTCAGCACCCCGTCGTAGTTGGCGAACATGTGCCCGGCCAGCGGACGGGTGAACGCGTACTGAGTGTCGGTGTCGACGTTCATCTTGACCACCCCGTACTTCAGCGAGTCCTCGATCTCCGACTTCAGCGAGCCCGACCCGCCGTGGAAGACGAAGTCGAACGGCTTCGACCCCTCGGCCAGTCCGAGCTTGGCCGCGGCGACGCGCTGACCCTCGGCGAGCACCTCGGGGCGCAGCTTGACGTTGCCCGGCTTGTAGACGCCGTGCACGTTGCCGAAGGTGGCGGCCAGCAGGTACCGGCCGTGCTCACCCGCACCGAGGGCGTCGATGGTCTTCTCGAAGTCCTCCGCCGAGGTGTACAGCTTGTCGTTGATCTCGGCTTCGACGCCGTCCTCCTCGCCACCGACGACGCCGATCTCCACCTCGAGGATGATCCGGGCCTCGGCCGCGAGCTTCAGCAGTTCCTTGCCAATTTCGAGGTTCTCGTCGATCGGCACTGCGGAGCCGTCCCACATGTGTGACTGGAACAGCGGGTTCTGCCCCTTGGCGACGCGCGCGGCCGAGATCTCCAGCAGCGGGCGGACGTAGGTGTCCAGCTTGTCCTTGGGGCAGTGGTCGGTGTGCAGGGCGACGGTGACGTCGTACTTGGCGGCGACAACGTGGGCGAACTCGGCCAGCGCGACCGCGCCGGTCACCATTTCCTTGATACCGAGTCCGGACGCGAATTCCGCTCCGCCAGTGGAGAACTGGATGATCCCGTCACTACCGGCGTCCGCGAAGCCCTTGATGGCGGCGTTCACCGACTCCGAGCCGACGCAGTTGATGGCCGGGAATGCGAAGGAGTCCGCCTTGGCACGGTCCAGCATTTCGGCGTAGACCTCGGGAGTCGCGATGGGCATGTGGGTTTCCTCCTGGCATTGCACGCGTGGTTCGTCTGTCTGGGAAGTATCTCAACAGACGCCGGTCGGCGACACCTCAGGGTTGGGACGGCTGCACGGCCGGTACGAGGATTCGGCCGGACAGCTCGAGCAGCGCGCGATGCAGATCGGCGTCGTCGATGTCGGCCAGCTCGGGGTCGGCCGCGGCCCGGCCCACACCGGAGCAGAACACCGAGAAGGCCACCCGGTCGACGTCGCTGCGGCCCGGCCCCTCCATCAGGTCGCGGAGCCGGTCGTTCACCGCCTTGAAGTCGGGATCGCTGGTCATCAGCGCGTCAATGGCCGGGTCGCCGTAGAACACCACTGCCAAGCGTCGGTGCCGCACCACCATTTCGACGAGCCCGCTGACGGCGACCGCGCGACGCTGCTGCGGGTCGGCAAGCCCGTCGGCGATTTTGATGACCCGGGCGATGTCCTCGATGCACGGCCGGATCACCTCGAGCGCGATGCCTTCCTTGGAGGGGAATTGGTAGTAGACCGCTGCCTTGCTGACCCCGACCCGGTCGGCAATCATCTGCAGCGACGTGCCGTGGACCCCGTGCTCGGCAAAGAGGGCAACCGCGGCGTCGAGGACTCGCTCCCTGGCCAGGCCTCTCGGTGCTACGGGTTTCGCCAATGCCTTGCCTTCTCCGTGTTCTTTGCTTCCGGCCGGATGTCGCAACTGTACGTCCGTCACATCGCATGAGTGGTCATTAGTGAGCCGTGTAATTGAAGTTAGCCGTTCGGCTTGCTCAACTATCGTCACCGCTCTATTGTTTGACGCGCTAACCACTTGGTGTGGTCAGAGCGACGAAGGAGCATCAGTGGTCGGGATCGTCAAGCGGGCCTGGATACCGCTGCTCATCGTGGTGGTGGTCGCCCTCGGCGGCGTCGTGGTGTACCGGATGCACGGCCTCTTCGGGTCGGACAACGAGACGACTCGCACGGGCGCCGGGCTGGCGCAGGACGCCGAACCGTTCAACCCCAAAGTCGTGACCTATCAGATCACCGGAACGGAAGGCGCCGTGGCGACCATCAACTACCTCGACCTCGACTCGACCCCGCAGCGCGTCGACGACGCTCGTCTGCCCTGGTCGATCACGCTGAAGACCACCAAGCCGTCGGCAAGCGCCACCATCATCGCCCAAAGCGACGGCGATCAGATCGGTTGCCGCGTCAGCGTCGACGACGAGGTGAGAGACGAGCGATCGTCGACCGGCGTCAACGCTCAGGTCTCCTGCCTGGTGAAGTCCGCATGAGCGACCACCAGACGGTCCAGCGGGCCCGGGTTCCTCGGTTCCTGCGCCTGTTCTGCGTGCCCGTCCTGTTGGGTTGGCTGGCGCTCACGGCGCTCGTCAACGTCGTGGTGCCGCAACTCGAGGTCGTGGGGGCAGCCAACTCCACGTCGCTGACACCGAACGACGCGCCGTCCCTGCAAGCCACCCAGTTGGTCGGCAAGAACTTCGGCGAGTACGACTCCAACAGTTCGGCGATGATCGTCCTGGAGAGCGACAAACCCCTTGGCGCACAGGACCACGAGTACTACGACGGCCTGATCAAGGACCTGGAGAAGGACACCACCCACATCCAGCACGTCCAGGATCTGTGGGGCGATCCCCTGACGTCGTCGGGATCGCAGAGCGCCGACAACCTGTCGGCCTACGTCCAGCTCTACATCGCAGGCAACCAGGGCGAGACACTGGCCAACGAATCGGTGCAAGCGGTCCGCGACATCGTCGCCGCCCACCAACCACCACCGGGACTGAAGGTCTACGTCACCGGCGCGGGACCCCTGAACTCCGATCAGCAGCACGCCGGCGACAAGAGTCTTCAGCTGGTCACGGCACTGACCTTCGTGGTGATCGTGACGATGCTCCTGCTGGTCTACCGTTCGATCGTCACGGTGCTCGTCGTCCTGTTGGCGGTGGTGCTCGAACTGGCCGTGGCCCGTGGGATCGTGGCCTTCCTGGGTTATCACCACGTCATCGAACTGTCCACGTTCGCGGTGAACCTGTTGACGCTCTTGGCAATTGCCGCGGCCACCGACTACGCGATCTTCCTCGTCGGCCGCTACCACGAGGCGCGCAACTCCGGCGACGACCGGGAGGACGCGTTCTACGTGATGTATCACGGGACCGCCCACGTCATCATGGGATCCGGGTTGACGATCGCCGGCGCCACTCTGTGCCTGCACTTCACTCGACTGCCGTACTTCCAGACCCTCGGAATCCCCCTTGCCATAGGCATGTTCGTCGTGACCATGTCGGCGTTGACCCTTGCGCCGGCGATGTTGACCATCGCGGCGCGGTTCGGCTTGCTCGACCCCAAGCGAAAGACCAAGACCCGGGGGTGGCGCCGGATCGGGACGGCCGTGGTGCGCTGGCCTGGAGCCATCCTGGTGGCGTCGGCGGCGATCACCATGGTCGGCCTTCTCGCGCTGCCGTCGTACCAAACCAGCTACGACGACAAGAAGTACCTGCCGGCCGACGTGGAGGCCAACATCGGATATGCGGCTGCGGCGAAACACTTCCCCCAGGCGCGGCTCAACCCCGAAGTCCTGATGCTCGTGGCCGACCACGATCTGCGCAACTCCACGGACATGCTCGTCGTCGACCGAGTTGCCAAGGACGTCTTCCACCTGCCCGGCATCGCCCGGGTGCAGACGATCACCCGGCCGCTTGGCACGCCGATCGAAGGCAGTTCCATTCCGTACATCGTCGGCCAGCAGGGCGTCAACCAAAAACTCGGCCAGTCCTACGCCGAACAGCGCACCGCCGACATGCTGACCCAGGCAGCCGACATCAACAAGCAGATCGACGTCCTACGGCAACAGCTGTCGCTGCAGAAGGAAAGCGCTGCCGCACAACAGGAACAGACCGACGACCTCAAGAAGACAGTCGCCGTGACCCAAGAGCTGCGGGACAAGATCGCCAACTTCGACGACTTCTTCCGCCCCCTGCGCAGCTACTTCTACTGGGAACCCCACTGCTACGACATTCCAGTCTGTTACACGTTGCGGTCCATCTTCGACGCGCTGGACGGGATCGGCGAACTGACAGATCTGCTCGGTCAGACCACCGCCAGCCTGGACAAACTCAACGCCCTGCAACCCAAGCTCATCGCGCTGATCCCTCCGCAGATTGCCAGCCAGGAACGCAACCGCGATCAGATCATGACGAACTACGCGACGCAGCAGGATCAGCAGAGCCTGCAGGACCGGCAACAGTCCGACCCCACTGCCCTCGGCAAGGCCTTCGACGACTCCAAGATCGACGACTCGTTCTATCTGCCGCCCGAGGTCTTCGACAACCCCGACTTCAAGAGAGGCCTCAAGCAGTTCGTCTCCCCCGACGGAAAGTCGGTGCGGTTCATCATCTCTCACCAGGGTGATCCCGCGACGCCGGAGGGAATCTCGCACATCGACGAGATCAAGAACGCCGCATTCGAGGCCATCAAGGGAACGCCGCTGGAGACCTCGAAGATCTATCTGGGCGGCACGGCGGCAACCTACAAGGACATGCGCGACGGCTCCAACTACGACCTCGTCATCGCCGCCGTCTCGGCCATCTGCCTGATCTTCGTCATCATGCTCATCATCACCCGGGCAGCGGTCGCCGCACTGGTGATCGTCGGCACGGTGGCGTTGTCGCTGGCTTCGTCATTCGGGTTGTCAGTTCTGTTGTGGCAGCACGTGATCGGCGTCCCATTGCACTGGCTGGTGCTCGCCATGTCGGTCATCATCCTGCTGGCGGTGGGGTCGGACTACAACCTGCTGCTGGTGTCGCGGTTCAAGGAGGAACGCGACGCAGGCTTGAACACGGGCATCATCAGGGCGATCGCGGGCAGCGGCAGCGTCGTGACTTCGGCCGGTCTGGTGTTCGCGTTCACGATGATGTCGTTTGCGATCAGCGACCTGAAGGTGATGGCCCAGGTGGGCACCACCATCGGCCTCGGCCTGCTCGTCGACACCCTGGTGATCCGGTCGTTCCTGACACCGTCGATCGCGGCGTTGCTGGGCCGTTGGTTCTGGTGGCCGCTGAACGTGCGCCAGCGTCCCGCCCGCCATCGTCAGACCGTCAGCACCATCCGGTAGCGCGCCTTGCCTGCGTCCATGGCGGCGTACGCCTCGGCGGCTTGGGCCAGCGGGCGCTCCTCGATGACGGCTCGGACGCCGGACTGCACCGCGAAGTGCATCGTCTCCTCGACGTCACGGGCCGTACCCGACGGGTGCCCGGTCACCGACAGGCCGGCGTTGATCAACTCGAGCGGGCTGATGGGGAGATTCTCGGTCGTGACGCCGATGATGACCAGCTCGCCCTGGGGGCCGAGGCCGCCGACGGTCGCGGCCATCGCCTCGGAGTTGGCCGCCGTGGCGAGCACCACCGCCGCGCCGCCGAGCTTCTGCAGCGCCTCGGCGACGTCCTCGGACGTCGAGTCGACGTAGTGGTGTGCGCCCAACTCCTTCGCGTCGGCCGCCTTGCCCGAACCACGGGCGATGGCCACCGTCTCGAAGCCCATCGCGCGGGCGAACTGCACGCCGAGATGTCCGAGCCCGCCGACGCCGAGGACCGCGACGAGGTCACCGGCCTTTGCCTTCGTGCTGCGCAGTCCGTTGAACACCGTCACGCCGGCGCAGCCCAGCGGTGCCGCCTCCGCGAACGACAGACCGTCGGGGATACGGGCCATGGCCGTCGCAGGCACGATGACCGACTCCGCGTAGCCGCCCGGGTACTGCAAGCCGGGCACCTGCAGACGTTCACACTGCATGAACTGGCCCTTGCGACACGGGTTGCACCGGTTGCAGTTGCCGCCGAACCACCCGACCTCGACGCGGTCACCGACGGCGAAGTCCTCGACGCCGTCGCCGAGTTCGGCGACGGTGCCCGCAATCTCGTGTCCTGGCGTGATGGGCCAGTTCAGACCAGGCATACCGCCGTTGACGAAGGCGTGATCGGTTCCGCACACGCCTGCCGCGACCACCGCGATCCGCACGTGGTCACGCGGCGGGGACGTGGTCTCGACCTCGACGAGGATGAGCTCGGCGCCGGGGGATGCGACGTGGACGGCCTTGTGAGTGGGCATGGGTTGAGGTTAACGACCGGGCGTCCACCACGTGAGGCTGTCGGGGACTTCAGTTGCCGCCGGTATCCTCGGCAGCCATGACCACCACGACCCTGGCGCTGCTGCCGGACTTCCTGGACCCCTTGACGCTCCTGGGTTACTTCGGCACGTGGGCGCTCGTCGGTCTGCTGGTCGTCGTGTTCATCGAGTCGGGTGTCCTGTTCCCCGTTCTGCCGGGAGATTCGCTGCTCTTCGTCGCCGGCATGCTCGCCGCGGGGACGGCCGCCCAGGCCGACACCGTGCAGACCAACTTCCACCTGTGGCAGCTGCTGCTGTTCATCCCCATCGCCGCGGTGGCCGGCAGCCAGGTCGGCTACTGGATCGGACGCAGCCTCGGCACGTCGATGTTCAAGCCGACCAACCGCGTCCTCAAGCAGAAGTACCTCGACGAGGCGCATGCGTTCTTCGAGGAGCGCGGGCCCTTCGCGATCGTGCTGGGCCGGTTCGTCCCGATCGTCCGCACGCTGGTCCCCATCACGGCGGGCGCGGCGAAGATGAACTACGGCGTCTTCACCCTGTTCAACGTCATCGGGGCCGTCGTGTGGGGCGTCGGGCTGACCCTGCTCGGCTACTGGCTCGGCCAGTTCGAGATCATCCAGAAGCTGCTCGAGCCGATCTTCATCGTGATCGTCCTGGCGTCGCTCGCCCCGATCGTCTACGAGTGGTACAAGCGGCGGAAGGCAGCCAAGCGGGCCGGCGAGGCCTAGCCGAGTCCCAGCGCGGACGCCAGCGTCCGCAACGCGGAACGCGGATCGGCGGTCGGGTCGTCCCCGAGCACCTGAACCACCACGTGGTCGGCACCGGCATCCAGGTGGGCCCGTAGCATCGCCGCCGCGTCGTCCACCGAGCCCATGCCGACGAGCCCTCGGGCCAACCGGTCGGATCCGCCACGGACGAGGTCTGACTCGTCGAAACCCTGGCGCAGCCACGAGTTCCGGTAGTTGGGCAGCCCGCTGTAGACGTTGAGGTGCCCGTGCGCCGCGCTCAGCTGCTCTGCGTCGTCGCCACCGACGACGACGGCCTGCTCGGAGACGATCCACTTGTCCGGGCCGAGGATTTCGCGGGTCTTGCGGGACTGCTCCGGCATCACCAGATACGGGTGGGCACCGTCGGCTGCCGTGCCCGACAGCTCGATCATCTTCGGCCCGAGTGCGGCGAGCAGGCGCGCCGGCCTGCCAGCGCCCGGTTCGATCTGCTCGGGCACGGCGGCCATCTTCTCAAGGTAAGAGCGCATCGTCGCGAGCGGTTTCGCGTAGGTCCCGCCGAAACCGTGCTCGACGAGCGGGGCGTGACTCACCCCCAGCCCGAGGACGAAACGTCCGGGGTGCAGCGCAGTCAGGGTGCGTGCGCCAGACTCGGCTGCCGACGCGGCCCTAGCGTGAATGTTCGCGATACCGGTGCCAACGACGAGCCGCTCGGTGGCCGCGAGGAACGCCGCCGACTGCGTCAGGCACTCCTTGCCGGTGACTTCCGGGATGAACAGCGAACCGTAGCCGAGGGCTTCGATCTCCCTGGCGACGTCCTGGGCGTCGGCGATGGGCCAGGTGTCACTGGACCACCACACGCCGATGGTGGCGGGAAAGTCGATCCGGGCGCGTTGGGTTTCGGTCACGCGATCGATGGTAGGCGGTCAACCATCGGGTTGGTCGGGCGCCTCCAGCGTCACGTCCTCGCGTGCTCCTCGAACTCGGCGAGCAACTCGGGGCGGTCCACCGCACTGGGGGTGAGGACGTCAGAGGGCTTGGCGCCCAACAAAATGCGCTTGATCGGAATCTCGAGCCGCTTGCCGGTCATCGTGCGCGGGATGCCGGGCACCGCGATGACGTCGTCGGGGACGTGGCGGGGCGACGCGCCGGTGCGGACGGCCTCGACGATTCGCGCGCGGAGATCTTCGCCGAAGTCCACGCCGTCGGCGCAGGCGACGAACAACGGCATCCAGTACCCGCCGTCGTCGAGCTCGACGCCGACCACCAGGCAGTCCTGGATCTCGGCCATACCCTCGACCGCGTCGTAGATTTCGGCGCTGCCCATCCTGACCCCGCCCCTGTTGAGGGTGGCATCCGAACGGCCGTGCACCACAACGGAATTACGCTCGGTAACGGTGATCCAGTCACCGTGACACCACACCCCGGGGTACTTGTCGAAATACGCCCCGCGGTACTTCTCGCCGTCGGGATCGTTCCAGAAGAACACCGGCATCGACGGCATCGGCTTGGTCACCACCAGCTCACCGGCCTCCTCGGTGACCGACCGACCGCCGTCACCCCAGGCCTCGGCCGCGACGCCGAGGCAGATCGCGTTCAGCTCACCCGCGCGGACCGGCACCAGCGGAGTTCCTCCGATGAACGCGGTGACGACGTCGGTGCCGCCGCTCATCGAGAACACGGGAACCGCCCTACCGATGCCCTCTTGCAACCAGCGAAAACCGCTGGCCGGCAACGGCGAACCCGTCGACCCGACCGCTCGCAGTGATTCGAGCGGATGGTCCTTGCCGGGAGTCAGCTCCTCCTTGGCGCAGGCCAGCCAGTATCCGGCGCCTGCACCGACCACCGTCACACGGTGGTCGGCGACCAGTTTCCAGAGGTAGCCCGTGTGACCGAACGTTGGGCTTCCGTCGTACAGCACGATCGTGGACCCGACGAGCAACCCCGACACCAGGAGGTTCCACATCATCCAGCTGGTGCTGGACTGCCAGAGGAAGCGGTCTTCGGGTTTCAGATCCAGTTGCAGGCTCAGGTATTTCACGTGCTCGATCAGCACGCCCCCGTGGCCGTGCACGATGCCCTTCGGCGTGCCCGTGGTGCCAGAGGAGAACAGCACCCACAGCGGGTGGTCGAACGGAAGGGGCTCGACGTCGAGTTCTGTGTCGGCACCGCGGGCGAGCACCTCGGCCCAGGGGGTCACCCCGTCCACGGGTTCCCCGAGTCGTGGTACCAGCACCGTGGCCACCAAAGTGGGCAGCTGAGAACGGATCTCGGTCAGCTCGTCATGTCGGTTGCGGCGCTTGCCCGCGTACACAGAACCGTCACTGGCCACCAGCACCTTCGGCTCGAGTTGCCCGAGTCGGGCGACGACGCCTCCGACGGCGAGATCCTGATTGCACACCGCCCAGGTGGCTCCGACGCTGGCTGCGCCCAGAAACGCGACGACGGCCTCGCCGATGTTGGGCAGGTAGCCGACCACACGGTCACCAGGCACCACGCCGACGCTTCGCAGGTACGCCGCGAACGCCGCGGTCTCGGCACGCAGTCGTGCCCACGACCACTCCGTCGAACCGTCCTCGCCTGCCACCACCATCGCGGGCCGGTCCTCGGTGGCATGACGGAAGATCTGGGTGACGTAGTTCAGTTTTGCACCCGGAAACCACTGTGCGCCAGGCATTTCGGAACTGGTGAGCGCGGCCGTCGGCGGCGTCGTCGCCTGAATCTCGAAGTAGTGCCACACCGCGTCCCAGAACCAGTCGAGATCGTCGACGGACGCCGTCCACAGCGAGTGGTAGTCGGCGAACTCTCCCCGCCCGGTCTTGGCCAGCCAGGCGATGAAGGTCGTCAGGTTGGCGTCGTCGACGGTTTGTTGGTCGGGGGTCCACGATCCGGACAGCTGGTCTGCGGCGGTCACTGCGAAAGACCTTCCTACTCAGTTGGTTCGGGCACGTCCAAGAGGAGTTGGCCGTCGGGCGTCTCGTCGGCGACCGTGTGCGCGGCCTCCATCAACATCCATCCCGACACCTGCACGGACATGTCCCGCTCGGGGATCTCCGAGGCGTTGACCGCGCCGTCTTTCGCCTGCGCGTCCGCTCCGGCAGCATTCGGCATCTCGGCACTGCGGTCCCAGAACGCTCCGAACAGGGGCAAACCGTCGACGTTCTGCCGGAAGTCCCAGGCCGACTGCGCCGACTTGAGCACCAACTCCCTTGCGGTGGCGCGCGCCGCGGTGTCCTCGGGCGAGTCCTCCGGCAGTTGGTTTGCCGCCAGCGCCAGGTAGCGCGCGAGAATTCCGTTGAAGAGGCCGCCGTCTCCCCCACCCGCGCCCTGGATGACGCCGCCGGGCGCCATGTTGTCGGCGACCGCGTCGATCAGTCGACGGGCGCGTTCGGAATGCCTGGCGTCCTGGGTGCGAACGGCGAGTTCGACCTCGAGCCCGAGCACGACGCCCTGGCAGTAGGTGTATTGCGCACGCACCAGCGAGCCGCCCTTGATTCCGTCGAACACCAGGTGGGTGTCGGGGTCGACCAGCGTCTCGTCGATCCAGTCGGACATCTGCTGCGCACGACGCAACCGGTCATAGCGCGCGAGGAAGATGCCCGCAGGCCCGTTGGCGGGGGCGTTGAAGAACTGATCCTGCTTGCGCCAGGGGATGCCGCCGCCGTCCTCGGGCACCCAGGCGTTGAGGAACTGGTTGGCCAACTTGTCGAGCGCCTTGGGTCGCTCGATGCCGACCTGGCTTCCCGCCCGTTCCAAAGCCAGTGCGAGCCATGCCATGTCGTCGTAGTAGTCGTTGGTCCACTTCCACGTGTTGCGCCAGTGCTGGCCCTTGATCTGGCGCTCGATCGTCGCCTTGCGCTCTGGCTGAGGGTCGCGGGTCTGAGCGTCGACGAGGCATTCGAGCAGGTGTGCCTGCCACCAGTAGTGCCACGTCCCGAACGACAGGCTCTTCTTGGTCGGCGGCCAGGACACCACGCCGAGCTGGGTACCGGGCAGCTGCCAGAGTTTCCGGTAGTGCCGTTTGGCGATCGCGGCTTCTGCACTGGCCGCGCGATTGGCCCACAGCTGATCCATTGAATCTTCCCGTCGCTTCGCTCGCCTGGTGGTTTTCATCCTGCCCTACCAGGCGCGCGATGTGTCGGCATGCGTCGCGATCCAGGCGTGCATCGCGATGCCCGCCGCCACCGCGGCGTTCACGCTTCGCGTGGAACCGAACTGAGCGATGGAGACTGTGAGGGTGGCGCCGCTCTGTGCGTCGTCGGTGATACCGGGCCCCTCCTGCCCGAAGATCAGCAGGCAGTTGCGCGGCAGTCGGGTGTGCTCGAGGCGCACGGCTCCGGGCACGTTGTCCACCGCGACCACCTCAAGGCCCTCCTCGGCGGCGTAGTCGAGCAACTCGGCGGTGGTCGCGTGGTGGCGAAGGCGTTGATAGCGGTCGGTGACCATGGCGCCGCGGCGGTTCCACCGACGCCTGCCGACGATGTGGACGGTGTCGACGGCGAACGCGTTGGCGGTGCGGACGACGGCGCCGATGTTGGCGTCGTTGCCGAAGTTCTCGATGGCGATGTGGAGAGGATGCCGCCGGTGGTCGATGTCGGCGATGATGGCCTCGCGGGTCCAGTACCGGTACGCGTCGACGACGTTGCGAGTGTCGCCGTCGCGCAACAGGTCTCGGTCGTAGCGTGGATCGTCGGGCAGCGGCCCTTCCCAAGGCCCGACGCCGGGGGCCGTTCCCCACTCCGTCGGACCGGGCAGCGTCGGGCCCTCAGTCACGGGTGGTCCACAGCGCGGCGTGCGTGCCGACCACGGCGACCGTCGCATAGAGCAGGGCCTGGTTGATCTCGCCCTGTGTGCACAGCGAGCCTCGCACCGACACCGCGTCCAACGACGAGTCGGGCAGCACCAGCAGCGACGCACCGTAGACCGAGCACGCGTACGACAGCCCCTTGCCGGGCAGTGTCGGCGTCACCTGCACCATCAGCGGGCCTCCGCGCCGGATCGACTCGTCGCGGTAGCGCGACGCCAGCCCGCTGATGTCGAGGCCGAGCAGCATGTAGCCGTTGCCGTTGAACGCCGTCGGCTCGCCGAGCGCGGTAGGCATCAGTTGCGATCCGGTGGCGTCGAACGCGTCGACGCTCGTGGACCTCAGCACCAAGCCGGTGTCGGTGTCACTGGTGGGGCTCAGCCCCACCGGGAACGACGCCGGGTAGGCGGCGATGGTGCCGGGGATGCGGTCCTGCGGCGAATACACGTACACCCCGCGCACCTGGGTCTGATCGCGAAGCGGCCCCAAACAGACCGTCCCGGAAAGCTTGTCGGGATCCGGCGAGACGGCGGGCTGCAGGCTCAGCGTCGTCACGTTCGAGCAGCTGCCGACTGCGGTGCTCTCGATAGGGTGGGCCAGCGCACCGTAGAGACCGAACCGCAGGGAGTCGGCCTTCGCGTGCTGACCGCCGGCCATCGACGGTGAGGCGTCGACGTCGACGAGGACGTAGTCGCCGTCGAAACGGAGGTTGGACGCCGATATGTTCCACCCGAGGACGGCCAGCGATTCTCCGATGGCCGCACCCTGGGTGGCGTACGGGCTCGGCTCCGGGTCATCCGAACAGGAGACGAGGGCGACGCCGACGACCAGTGCCATCAGCGCCGCGATGAGTGGACGCACTCAGGTACGTCCCCGGCCGCGGCCAACGACCTTGGTCGCCGCCCGCACCAGGCTTCGCGGCACGATGCGCCCGGCCGTGGTGAGCGCCTTGTACTGGAGCCCGGGGACGATGACCACCTCGCCCTTCGCCACGGCGGACAGGCAGTCGCGCACGACGTCGTCCACCTCCAGCCACAGGAACGACGGCGTGCCCTCCATGTCGATGCCTGCGCGTTCGTGGAACTCGGTGCGGACGAAACCCGGGCACAGCGCATGCACGCCGACGCCCGTGCCACCCAGACCGTTGGCCAGGCCCTCGGAGAACGAGATGACCCACGCCTTGGACGCGGAGTAGGTCGACCCCCGGCCCGGAAGCAGACCCGCGACGCTGGCCACGTTGATCACGCTGCCCGCGCCCGAGGCCAACATGGGTGGCAGCGCGGCCCTGGTCAAGTGCATGACGGCGGTGACGTTGACGTCCAGTTGCGCTTGGAGCTTGTCCGGGTCGGCGGTCCAGAACTCACCCGAGGTGCCAAAGCCGGCGTTGTTCACCAGAATTCGCACACCGACTGCGAGTCGGTCGGCCACCTTCAGTCGGTCGGCGGCCAGCGCCAGGTCGGCGGGCAGCACTTCGACGTCGACTCCGGTGTCGGCACGCAGTTCGGCGGCGAGGCGCTCCAGTCGTTCGACGTCGCGGGCCACCAGCACCAGGTCGTGTCCGTCGACGGCGTATTGGCGGGCGAAGCCCAGGCCCAGTCCCGACGTCGGTCCGGTGATCAGTGCAACGGGTCGTGGCATGCCGACAGGTTACGCGGGAGGGACTCTAACGCTGATAGTGAGGCGACTGACGCCCGTTGCGCACCGGGGGACGCTGTTGGGTGTAGCGGCCGACGTCACCACGGTTGGGCGGGGCATCGGTGCGGCCAGCGGGCAACTCGGCGGGACGCGGGGCGACCGGACGGCTCGGCGAACCGCCGCGCCTGGCGATGGCCTGACCGGCGACGCCGCTCTGTCCCGGCTGCGGGATGGGCGGCAGTACGCGAAGCAGGTCGTTGAACTGCCGGACGACGAGCAGCCCTTCGTCCCACTGGGCGCGGGTGCTGGTGACCGGCATGCTGACGAGCGTCCAGTGCTGCTCGTTCCACATGATCTCGGCGCAGTCGGGCGCGGCGTGGGCGAAGGTCACCATGCGGCGGTCGCAGGCCCGGCGGGCGGCGTCGAGGTTGGTGGAGTACACCATCCGCGGGCCGATGGCGCCGAGCAGCCAGATGTCGCTCTCGCGGGGTTCCTTGATGTCCTTGAGCCGGACGTCGACCACGACGTTCGTCCCGACCTTGCGGTGCAGGGCGATGACGGTGGCGACGTCCTCGAGGTCGAAGATGTAGACGGCCTCGCCGCGAATCTGTCCGAGGACGACGTTCTTGGCAGGCACGTCGCCGACGGTGGACATCACGCCGCGCTTCCAGCGGTCGACGATCTCGGTCGACTCGGGTTCGAAGTCGAACCCATGCGACTTCGCCCACGACTTACGGCGCCGGCCAAGCCCGCGGCGTTTGTCGAGGTCGATGTACAACAACACGGCCGCACCCACGAAACAGAGTGCGGACAGTGTGAACCAAAGCGGGACCATTGCGCCCTAGCCTACTGGTTGGTACCGGTTTCGCCCGAACTCGTGTTGATCACAAACCGGTCACGCCTCGTGGGCGCCGTTCACCTGGGAGGTCACGCAGACTGGTCGGGTGAGCGAACTCTCCGGCAAGGCCTTCCTCGTCGTCGGCGCTACCGGAGCCCTTGGCTCCCGGATCGCGCGGCTGCTGGCCGACCGGGGGTCCGACGTGACCGTCAGCGGCCGGTCGGCCGACGCCCTGGCGGCACTCGACATCGACGGCGCCCACGCCGTGGCCGCCGATCTGCGCGAACCCGACGCCCCGCGGTCGATCGTCGCCGCCGCGGTCGAGCGGCACGGACGGCTCGACGGCCTGGTGATCGCCGCCGGCGTGGTGGCCTTCGGCGCACTGACCGAGGTCGACGACGACACGGTGGACGACCTGCTGCTGGTCGACTTCCTTGCTCCGCTGCGGCTCATCCGCGCCGCGCTGCCCGTACTGGAACGCGACGGTGTGATCCTCGGCATCAGTGCCGTGGTGGCGGAGAAGCCGATGGCCAACATGGCCGCTTACTCGGCAGCGAAGGCCGCGACGGCGGCGTTGTTCACCGCCGTGCGCGCCGAGGCGCGGCGGCGCAAGGTCCGCGTCGTCGACGTCCGTCCGCCGCACACCGAGACCGGGTTGGCCGGTCGCGCGATCGCGGGCGATCCGCCCAAGCTGCCAGCCGGGCTAAACCCCGACGACGTCGCGGCGCGCATCGTCGAGGCGCTGCTGGGCACGGAGACCGACGTCCCAAGTACCGCTTTCTAGCCGCGAACAGACACAAATGGCCCTCATTCGCGTGGAATGAGGGCCATTTGTGTCTGGTCGCGGGGGGAACTCAGCCCAAAATCAGGCCTTCGCCGTCCGCGGTGACGTTCACCGGCACCACGTCGCCGTCGTGCACCTCACCCGCCAGCAGTTGCTTGGCGAGCTGGTCGCCGATCGAGTGCTGAACCAGTCTGCGCAGTGGACGCGCCCCGTAGAGCGGGTCAAAGCCACGGTCCGCGAGCCACTGCTTGGCCGGCAGGGACACCTCGAGGGTCAGCCGACGCTGAGCCAGCCGCCGCTGCAGCTGCTCGAGCTGGATGTCGACGATGCGCACCAGCTCGTCGGGCTGCAACGAGTCGAAGATCAGCACGTCGTCGAGACGGTTGATGAACTCCGGCTTGAACGCGCGACGGACCGCGTCCATCACCTGCTCGTTGCTGCCGCCGGCACCGAGGTTGGACGTCAGGATGAGGATGGTGTTGCGGAAGTCGACCGTGCGGCCCTGACCATCGGTCAGCCTGCCCTCGTCGAGCACGGCAAGCAGCACGTCGAAGACGTCCGGGTGGGCCTTCTCGACCTCGTCGAACAGCACCACGGTGTACGGGCGTCGCCGCACCGCCTCGGTCAGCTGACCGCCCTGTTCGTAGCCGACATAGCCGGGAGGCGCACCGACGAGGCGGGCAGAGGAGTGCTTCTCGCCGTACTCGCTCATGTCGATGCGGACCATCGCCCGCTCGTCGTCGAACAGGAAGTCCGCCAACGCCTTGGCCAGCTCGGTCTTGCCGACACCGGTCGGGCCGAGGAACAGGAACGAACCCGTCGGCCGGTTGGGATCGGCGACGCCAGCCCTGGAACGACGGACCGCATCGGATACGGCCTGGACGGCCTTCTTCTGCCCGACGACGCGCTTGCCGAGCTCGTCCTCCATGCGAAGCAGCTTGGCGGTTTCGCCTTCGAGCAGGCGACCGGCGGGGATGCCGGTCCAGGCCGCGACGACGTCGGCGATGTCGTCGGGTCCGACCTCTTCCTTGAGCATGACGTTGGCCTGCGCCTGAGCCTGCGGGAGCGCAGCGTCGAGCTTCTTCTCGACCTCGGGGATGCGGCCGTACCGCAGCTCGGCGGCCTTGGCCAGGTCGCCGTCGCGTTCGGCGCGTTCGGACTCACCGCGCAGGTGATCCAACTGCTCCTTGAGGTCGCGGACGATGTCGATGGCGCCCTTCTCGTTCTGCCACCTCGTGGTCAGCTCCGACAACTTCTCCTTGTGATCGGCCAGCTCGGCGCGCAGCTTGTCCAGTCGATCGACTGACGCCGCGTCGGTTTCCTTGGCCAGCGCCATCTCCTCGATCTCGAGGCGGCGCACCAGGCGTTCCACCTCGTCGATCTCGACGGGACGGGAGTCGATCTCCATCCGCAGCCGGGAACCGGCCTCGTCGACCAGGTCGATGGCCTTGTCGGGGAGGAAGCGGCTGGTGATGTAGCGGTCGGACAGCGTGGCCGCGGCGACCAGAGCGGAGTCGGTGATCCGCACACCGTGGTGCACCTCGTAGCGGTCCTTGAGTCCGCGCAGGATGCCAATGGTGTCGTCGACCGAGGGTTCGCCGACGAACACCTGTTGGAAGCGCCGCTCGAGGGCCGCGTCCTTCTCGATGTACTTGCGGTACTCCTCGAGCGTGGTGGCGCCGACCATGCGGAGCTCGCCACGGGCCAGCATGGGCTTGATCATGTTGCCTGCGTCCATCGCGCCCTCACCGCTGGCACCGGCGCCGACGATGGTGTGCAACTCGTCGATGAACGTGATGACCTGGCCTGCCGAGTTCTTGATGTCGTCGAGCACAGCCTTGAGCCGCTCCTCGAACTCACCGCGGAACTTCGCGCCCGCGACCATCGAACCAAGGTCCAGGGAGACGACGGTCTTGTTGCGCAGGCTCTCCGGGACGTCGCCGGCGATGATGCGCTGGGCGAGGCCTTCGACGATCGCAGTCTTGCCGACGCCGGGTTCGCCAATGAGCACCGGGTTGTTCTTGGTGCGGCGACTCAGCACCTGGACGACGCGACGAATCTCGTTGTCGCGCCCGATGACTGGGTCGAGCTTGCCTTCGCGGGCGGCGGCGGTCAGGTCGGTGGAGTACTTCTCCAGCGCCTGGTAGGTGCCCTCGGGGTCGGGGCTGGTGACGCGGGCACTGCCACGCACCTTGGTGAACGCCTCACGTAGCGCCTGCGGAGATGCGCCTGCGCCGCTGAGGAGCTTGGCGACGTCGGAGTCGCCCGTGGCGAGACCGACGAGCAGGTGTTCGGTGGAGACGTATTCGTCGTCCATCTCACCGGCCAGTTGCTGCGCGGCGGTGACCGCCGAGAGCGACTCACGCGACAGGTTGGGCGTCGAATTGGCGCCGCTGGCCTTGGGCAGGCGTTCGACGAGGTTGGTGGCCCCGGTCCGAATGATCGCGGGATCAACGCCGACGGCCTCGAGTAGGGGTGCTGCGATGCCGTCGCTCTGTGCGAGCAGCGCCGCCAGCAAGTGAGCGGGCCGAATCTCGGGGTTGCCTGCGGCGCTGGCCGCCTGCAGTGCCGAACTCAACGCCGCCTGGGTCTTCGTGGTCGGGTTGAACGAGTCCACGACACCTCCATTTCTGTCAGGGAAAGATGTTTCTCGGGTAGTTCAACGCCGTCAAGGTTGAGTCTGTTCCACTCAACTCTATCTAGTGTGCCGACGCGATCATTTCGCCGTCGACGCTCGCCAACGTCTCGAGCAACTCAGTCGCCGTGACCGGCCGGCTGAAGAGGTATCCCTGCGCCAAATCGCACCCGTAAGTCCTGAGCTGGTCGGCGATCTCCACCGTCTCGACACCCTCCGCGACGCACGTCACCCCTAGGTCGTGGGCGAGGTCGATCACCGCCCGCACGATCGAGGCGGCCCGGTCGTCCTCGACGATGGGCATGACGAACCGCTGGTCGAGCTTGACCTCGTCGACCGGCAACTCCCGCAGGTAGTACAAACCGCTGAACCCACTGCCGAAGTCGTCGATCGACACGCGGATGCCACTCTCGCGCAGTCGCTCCAGCACGTCGCGAGCGCGCTCCAGATCCTCGATGACCAGGTCCTCGGTGATCTCCAACGTCAGCTCGGTGGGTGCCATCCCGTGGTCGGCGAGTGCGGCCGTCAACTTCTCGGGAAGGTCGGCGTCGTCGAACGACGGGGCGAAGAGGTTGACCGCGACGGGGACCGTGCGGCCGGCCAAGCGCCACTGCGCCGCGTCCGCGAACACCAGGTCGAACACCAACTCGGTCATGGCCTCGGTCAAGTCGTGTCGCCGGACCAGGGGAAGGAACTCGTCTGGGGTCAACAGACCGTGCTCGGGGTGGTGCCACCGGACCAACGCCTCGACCCCCGTGCCCACCTGTCCGTCGGCCCGCAGGTCGACCTTCGGTTGGTACACCATCGACAGCTCGCCGCGCGCGATTGCCTGGCGCAGATCGCCGAGCAGCCCGAGTCGGGGCGCGTCGTCCTCGACCGCCAGACGGCTCATCGGTCCCGTATCCGACGCAAAGGTCGCCATCCCGGAGCCCCTGGTGCGTTTGGCCGCGTACATCGCCAGGTCGGACTGCTTGAGCAGCACGTCGGCCTGAAGGTCGCTGCGGGCCGGAGCGACGGACAGCCCGACGCTGGGCCGGATGGGCAGCAGGTGGCCGTCGACGATGAAGGGTTCGTCGAACGCGTCGACGACGCGTTGCGCGACGACGTCGGGAGACTCCCGCCCCTTCTCGATCAGGATCGCGAACTCGTCGCCACCGAGCCGGGCGACGGTGTCACCGCTGCGCACCGCGCCCACGATCCGCGCCGCGACCTCGGCCAGCAGCACGTCACCCGCGGCATGTCCGAGCCCGTCGTTCACCAGCTTGAAGTCGTCCAGGTCGAGTGTGACGACCGCGAGCACCCCGAACAGTTCGCGTCTATGGAGCTCCACGGCATGTTCGAGCCGGTCGGTGAACAGGGACCGATTGGCCAACCCCGTCAGCGGATCCCTCAGCGCCTGTTCGGCCACGGCGGCGAAGAGGCGCTGGTGCGAGCCCATCACCAGGAACTGCCGGAAGAGCACCGTGACCACCAGCACGACGGACACCGACAGCACGACGACCGATGCGGGTTTGGCGAGATCGACGACCACGACGACCCCCGCGATCGTCAGCGGTACGTACGGCAACCACAGGATGTCGTTGACCGGGAGGGGTCTGGCGCGTTGCGGGCGACAGCCGGCCAGTGCGGCCATCCCGACCACCACCAGCGAGGTTGCCCAGCCAAGGTCGAGTAGGTCTCCCCTGCTGCGGCCACTGTTGGCGACCAGGTGATACAGCACGTCGTTCGAGATGGACATCAGCACGATGCCCACCGTCAACAACGCCACCGACATCCGAGCGGCGCCCTTCGCCCGAATGACGACCAAAACTCCGATGGTGATGGCGACGAGGTCGAGGATCGGATAGGCCAACCTGACCCCCAGCATCACCGGATCGATGCGGCCGGCGTCGAACAGCGCGCGCAGGACGACGATCCAGGCGATCAGGAACAGCGACCCCAAGACGACGAGCCCGTCGGAGACCAATCGCATGGTCGACGGTCCGGCAGGCCCGGCGGGCAGCAGCAGCAGCGCCACGCACGTCACGATCGGGAAGACGACGAAACCGGCGTCGAACACCGAGGCGAAGGTCACCGCGACGACGCCCAAAGGCGAATGCACGTCAGAGCCGGCGATGGCGGCCATCCACGCGGCCGCGCCGACACCCACCAATATCCAGGCCGCCCGCGCCCGTCCCCGGTTCGCCACGGCCGCGATACAGGCGCACACCAGCGCGAACACGCCGAAGACGACGAACGCCACATGGCTCACGACGCGCTCCACTTCTGGGCCGCACGCCTCCCCCAGGAACCGATGACAGCTGAGCCAGACCGCGAAGACGACCCACAGCAGAACACCGACCAGTGCGGCGCGCCGCGGGGCTAGCAAAGTCACTCGCCGCCCTCTCAGCCGATTCGACGCAGTTCGAGCATGGTCAATCCACATAGTCCCAGAACTGCAGCCACTTTACCGACGCGAACACGGCCAACGTCACGACGTAGAGCGCGACGACGGTCGCGCCGCCGATCACGCTGACCCTCCGACCGGCGCCGTCGACCGGATCCAGCCACCTACGGAACGGGCGCGTGACGGCGGGCATCAGCCACCACTGCAGGGCCGACACGCTGACGACCTGGCTGACCCACAGCGCCAACCAGGGCTCTGCACCGACCGCGTCGAGCATTGGGCCGAAGAACCTCGACAGCACCATCACGGTGGGATAGAGGACGAGGAGCACCAACATCGCCGACTTCCAATTCGGCGTCATCACCGTCTTGCCGTTGCTGGTGCGCACGGTGGTGCCCAACGGGGTGGTGCTGGACATCGTCGAGAAGTCCTTCAGGAGCGTGGACCGCAACGACGGCAGGGCCTCCGCACGCTGGCGTGAGCCGAGCCACGCGGCGAGCAGCCTGTCGGTACGAAAACGGATGAGCGACAACCACTCTCCGGGTGCCGACGTCGGCACCACCACGGTCCCCTCGTACCCGGGGAACCGAGCGCTCACGTCGACGAGCGCGGCCTGCGCGGACGTGAACTCGTCGACCCGACCGGTGAGCACGCTGTGCCGGAAGACGCCGACCCCGGCGGGGGTCGGCTCGTCGTCGGCGATCACCAGATCCGATGACGCCCGGCGAATTCCGACAACCGCGCCGTCGGCGAGGAGTGCGGCCCACGCCGGCCCGTCGAGCCATTCGCACAGCTGCTCCTCGTGGGCGAAGGTGACCGCCACTGCCAGCTCGAGGCGCTCGTCGACGTGCGCCGAGACGAACAATCCGACGAAGCCGTTTAGCCGGTCGCAACCAGCCCGCACCGCCGCCAGCCACCCGTCCAGTGCGGGGGCCTCGACCGGGCGGTGCAGCACGGTCACGGCGATCGCTGTCACCGGGACCTCCTCGGGTGGCGTGGTTGCTGGGGGTTGAGTCGCCGCCCTGAACGTAGACCGCGAGGAAGGAACTCGCTCGAAGACCTACAGTCGAACAGTTCGATCGACTAGGGGGAACTGCGTGGACATCAGCACGGTCACGGACGTCATCCGAAATCCGCCCGCCGTCCCTGGCCCGGTGTGGCGGCCCGGCGACGCATGGTTGGCCGGCGGCACCTGGCTCTTCTCCGACTCGCAACCCGATCTTCGACGCCTCATCGACCTCGCGCCACTGGGCTGGAACTCACTCGAGGTGACCGCCGACGGTCTCGACGTCGGCGCGATGTGCACCATCGGGGACCTCTACGCGCTCACCGCGCCCGCGGAGTGGGCCGCCGCACCGCTGCTGCACACCAGCTGTGAAGCGTTCCTGGCGTCGTTCAAGGTCTGGAACTCCGCGACCGTCGGCGGCAACATCTGCATGGCCCTTCCCGCGGGCCCGATGATCACGATGACGGTGGCGCTGGACGCGACCTACGAGCTGTGGTCGACGACGGGCTCCGAGCGGACCGTCGACGCGGTCGACTTCGTCACCGGCAACCATTCGACGGTCCTTCGACCCGGAGAATTGTTGCGCAGCATCCACATACCGGTGAGCGCGCTACACAAGCGCCATGCCCACCGCCGCTTCACCCTCACCAAGATGGGCCGGTCGACGATCTTCATGGTGGGGACCCAAAGCCCGGGAACCGACGACCTGACACTGACACTGACGGCGGGCACCACGCACCCGATCCGGCTGACGTTCGACACGATGCCGTCGGCCGACGCCGTGGCGGACGCAGTCGACGCGATCGGCGCCGACGTGTGGTTCGACGATCCCAACGGCAGCCCCGGTCACCGCAAGCACTTGGCGCGGCACTACGCCGAGGAAATCCGCACCGAACTCAGCACGGGAGCTCACCGATGACCTACACCGTGAACGGCGAGACCGTCGATGCCGAGCCCGACCCAGGCCAGTGCCTGAGGACCTTCGTCCGGTCACTCGGCGTGCACGGCGTCAAGAAGGGTTGCGACGCAGGCGATTGCGGTGCGTGCACCGTGTGGCTCGACGGCGCTCCGGTGCACAGCTGCATCACCCCTGCCTTCCGCGCAGACGGCCGAGAAGTCACCACCATCGAGGGCCTCGGCACCCCTGGGAACCTGCACCCCATGCAGGAGCAGTTCCGCAAGGCACCCGGCTTCCAATGTGGATTCTGCACCGCGGGCATGATCATGACCGCCGCGACGTTCACCGACGAGCAGAAGAAGGATCTCCCCCGCGCGCTGAAGGGAAACCTGTGCCGCTGCACGGGTTACCGCGCCATCGAGGATGCGGTCAACGGCGTCACGGCCATCGAGGAGGCCAAGCCCGGACAGGCCGTCGGCACCAGCGTCGGCGCGCCCGCCGCCACCGGCGTCGTGACGGGGACTGTCGACTTCACCATGGACACCACCATGGAGGGCATGCTGCACCTCAAGGTGCTGCACTCCCCCCACGCGCACGCCAGGATCGTGTCGATCGACACGTCGGGCGCAATGGAAGTTCCTGGTGTGCAACGGGTTTACACGTGGGAGGACGTCCCGCGGAGGCGCTACAGCACCGCCATCCACACCGACCACCTCGTCGACCCCGACGACACGTACATGCTCGACAACGTCGTGCGCTTTGCCGGCCAGCGCGTGGTGGCCGTGCTCGCCGACTCCGTGCGGGCCGCAGAGGAGGGCTGCCGTCGGGTCGTGGTGCAGTACCAGGTGCTGCCCGCGGTGTTCGACCCCGAGGAGGCGATGCGCGACGGCGCCCCCCAACTGCACAGCTACGACGACCCGTTCGCCCATGACAAGGCACACAACGTGCTGCTCGAACTGCACGGCGAAATAGGCGAATTCGACGCGGGTTTGGCCGAGGCCGACGTAATCCACGAGGCCACCTACTTCTCACCCCGGGTCCAGCACGCGCATCTGGAGACCCACGGTTCCATCGCGTGGATGGAGGACGGCCGACTCAACGTCCGCACGGCGTCGCAGTCCCCGTCGATCGCCAAGCTCAAGCTGGCTTACCTGTTCAACCTGCGGCCAGATCAGTTGCGGGTGTTCTGCACCCGCGTCGGCGGCGGCTTCGGCGGCAAGCAGGAACTGATCTCGGAGGACCTGCCCGCCCTGGCGACACTCGACACCGGAAGGCCGGTGTCGTGGGAGTTCACCAGGGAGGAGGAGTTCACCACCGCGTCGCCCCGGCACCCGATGAAGGTCACGGTCACCCTCGGCGCCAAGGCCGACGGCACGCTGACCGCGTTCGGCTACCGCAACGTCTCCAACACCGGCGCCTACGGCAACCACGGTGGCGAGACCCTGTTCGCGGCCGGCGCCGCGATCGCGCTATACCGTTGTCCCAACAAGAAGTTCGACGCCTGGTCGGTCTACACGAACACCGTTCCCAGTGGTGCGCTGCGCGGCTACGGCATGACGCAGCCCGGGTACGCCGTCGAGTGCGCCATCCACGAACTGGCGGTCAAGCTCGGCCTCGACCCTGCCGAACTCCGACGCCGCAACGTCGTCCGACCCGGTGACGCCCTGCTGGCACTGGCCGAGCACGCCGACGACGTGGAGTTCACCGAGGACGGCATCATCGAGTGCGTCGACCTGGTCGACGAGGCCCTGCGCCGTGACGACAGCGGGCGCGACCTCGGCGAGGACTGGCTCGTGGGGGCGGGTTCCGCGGCGTCCTTGCACGAGACCGCACCTCCGACCGAACACCTCTCCGACGCGTGGGCGACGCTGCGTGCCGACGGGACGTACGAAATCGCGGTCGGGACGGTGGAATTCGGTGAGGGCACCTCGACGGTGCACGTGCAGATCGCCGCGACGAACCTGGGCACCACGCCGGATCGAATCCATCTCGTGCAGTCCGACACCGACAAGACGGGGTTCGACACCGGCGCGTTCGCCAGCGCGGGGATGTTCGTCGCGGGCAACGCGGTGAACTACGCGTCGACGGCGCTGCGCAATCGCATCCTCGGCTTCGCCGCACGCCACACCGGCGTCCCGCTGGCCGACTGCGCTCTGGACGACGACGCCGTGGTGTGCGGCGGCACCCGGGTCTCGTTGGCCGAGCTCCTGAAGGCCGCCTCGGCCCGCGGCATCCGTTTCACCGAGTCGCGCAAGGCATACGGGTCGCCCCGCAGCGTCACGTCCAACAGCCACGGCTTTCGGATCGCCGTGCATCGGGTCACCGGCGAGATCCGCATCCTCTACAGCGTGCACGCCACCGACGCAGGCGTGGTCATCAACCCGGCCCAGACGCGGGGGCAGGTCGACGGCGGCGTCGCGATGGGCATCGGCTTCGCGCTGACCGAGAACTTCGGCGTCGACGACGCGGGCGTGATGACCAACCCGAGCCTGCGCAACTACCGCATCCCGACCTACGCCGACGTGCCCCGCACGGAGCTGCTGTTCGTGGAATCCTCTGACTCCGTTGGCCCGATGAAGGCCAAGGGCATGGCGGAGTGTTGCATCAACCCCGTCGCGCCGGCGTTGGCCAACGCGCTGGAGGACGCGACCGGGGTGCGGTTCCGCGACCTCCCCCTGACCCCCGAACGAATCTACGACCGGCTGCCGTCGGCTCGCCCGATCCCCGTCGCGTGAGCGACGCCATGGACACCCGCAAGTCGACGGACACGGCGGCCACCGTCATCATCGGCCAGAAGGTACGGCCCGGCTGCGAGCGGGATTTCGAAGAGTGGCAGCTCAACGTGAACTCCCGCGCCGCGGTCTACCCGGGATTCCTTGGCGCCGAGGTCAACCCGCCGACCGCGGTGCAGCCCGACTGGGTGGTCGTATACCGCTTCGATTCCATTGCCCACGTGCAGGCGTGGATCAACAGCGCCACCCGCCAGGAACTGCTGGCCGATGGTGCCAGCTACCTCGACGGCCCCGGCACGCAGCAGGTGATCAGCGGCGGCGCCCGCCCCAGCGATCCCCTGGTCACCGTCGTGGTGACGCACCGCGTGAGCCCGGACAACGTCGCCGACTTCCTGGCCTGGCAGGATCGACTTCGCCTGGCGGAGAGCATGTTCGAGGGATTCCGGGGTACCGAGGTGTTCCGTCCCGTCGAGGGCATTCAGGACGAGTGGACCACCCTCTACCGCTTCGAGAGCGAGGCGGATCTGGAGAAGTGGTTGGTCTCCGATCAACGCAGGCAGCTGCTCGCCGAAGGCGAGAAGTTCGCCGACTTCCACTCGCGCACCGTCGACAACTCGTTCGGCAGCTGGTTTGCCTTCGACGACAAGGGCCGAGAGGCGCCACCACCCTCGGACGTCAAGACCTCGCTTGCGGTCTGGATGGGCCTCTACCCCACCGTGGTCGTCCTGACGCTCGCCCTGTCGCCGCTACACATGCCGCTGTGGCTCGGCATGTTGGTCGGAAACCTGTTGTCCAGCTTCGCCATGAGCTTTCTGGCGATGCCGTACTACGTGAATCCCGTGCTCAGACGCTGGCTGCGTCCCACGTCAGCGGCTTCGGCGGCACGTGAGAATCGGCGTGGCCTCGCGTTGTTGTTCGGCCTCAACGCGTTCTGGGTGGTGGTCTTCTACCTTGCGACGCAAGTCATTTGGCATCTGCCGTGACGGGTTCTTCGTCGTCGTCTACTAACTCGTCCTCGGGAGTGTCGTCTTCCTGCGGCGTCTCGCCGGCCCGTTTACCCACCTGTTCGCCGTAGTACCGGATGATCGCCGCCCCGGTGGCCGCGACCGGCACGGCCAAGAAGGCGCCGATGATGCCGAAGATCGTGCTGCCCAAGGTCACCGCGAGCAGCACGATCACCGCGTGCAGCTTCATCGACTTCGCCTGCAACCACGGCTGAAGCACGTTGCCCTCGAGTTGCTGAACGGCCAAGATCAGCCCCAGCACGATCAGGGCGTTGACCGGTCCGTTGGACACCAGCGCGATCAGCACGGCGAGACCGCCGGCAACGAACGCACCGACGATGGGGACGAACCCGCCGATGAAGGTGACGATGGCCAGCGCGTAGGCCAACGGCACCCCGAGGATCACCAAGCCGACGCCGATCAGCACCGCGTCGACCAGGCTTACCAGGGCCTGGGTGCGGATGAAGCCGCCGAGGGTCGACCAGCAGCGGCTCAGCACCTCGGCGAGGTGCGGCGCGGCGGGCATGCCGACGCTTCGTCGAAGCCAGGGGATGAAGTCCGGGCCGTCCTTCAGCAGGAAGAACGTCACGACGATCGCGGTGAACAGGGTGATGAGTGCCGACGCTGCCGCGCCGACGCCGGTGAACAACCCCGAGGCGATCTGTGCGCTGCTGGAGTTCAACCAGTCGTTGACGGCCGCGACGCCCGAGTTGAGCTGTGCTTCGCTGACGTTCAGTGGCGGTCCGTCGAGCCAGTTCCG
The DNA here is from genome assembly GCF_001426545.1 of Mycobacterium sp. Root135. Taxonomy (GTDB): domain Bacteria; phylum Actinomycetota; class Actinomycetes; order Mycobacteriales; family Mycobacteriaceae; genus Mycobacterium. Next base: position 622,512 of record NZ_LMEZ01000004.1, read on the forward strand.
CACCTGGACGACGCCTGCCTGAGCCTGATCGGCAAGCTCGACCGACTGCTCGAAGATGGCCGGCGCGACGGCCGCGATCAGGGCGGCGACGACCCCCACCGCGAGGAGGAGCACCAGCAGTACCGCGGCGGCCGGGGGCACGCCCTTCTCACGGAGCCACCGCACCGGCGGCCACAGCGCCGTGCATACGATCAGCGCCAGCACCACCGGCAGGATGATCACCCAGGCCTTGCCCACCACCCAGCCGAGCACCCACAGGGCGGCGACCACGGCAATGAACTGCACCGCGGCGGTCCCGCCCCGGCGCAGATGGGCAGCGTAGATCGAACCGCGGGTGGGGGCCATGCCAAAAGCCTTACCCACTATCGCCCGATCGTCACCCGGCGCAGGTCAACGCCCGCCAAGGGGTGCGGCACCGCCCGCCGGCATCGGAATCGTCGCGATCAGCTTCGGGTCGACGGTCGTCGCCTCGGGGGAGGTGCGCTCCAGCGTGTACTTGCGGACTTCGACCCCTGTCGGCGTCACCCCGCCCACCAGTACGTCCGCGCCGCTGGTGGTGCTGGTCGTGGCGACCGTGACACCCGCCCCGGGGAACGGGTCGAACGACGCGATCTGGGCGTAGGTGGCGTTCTCCTCGTGGTGGTTCGGGTTGTCCAGGTAGACGTCCGGCTGCCCGTCGAGGAGCGACCCCGTCGACCACGCCCGCACCGTGCCGGCGCCGGCGAGCTGGCTGGTCATGATGCTCTTTGCGCCACCTTGGGCGCCGGCCACCCAGCCCGTCGAGAGGCCGACGCCACCCTGGTAGGCGTCGTCGTAGGCCATGAACTGCGCCGTCATCCGCGGATCGGTCCGGCCGCCCGCCGAATGTTCCTGCGTCGCAGTGCCGTTGGCACGCGCCCTGGCGGTCGGTTCGTAGAGGTCGTACCGGAACGTCTTGATGAGCGGTGCCTCGCCTGCACCAGGCGCCGTGACGATGCTCTCCCGACCGGAGCCCATTTCGACCATGCCGGTCGCCAGCGTCACCCCGGATTCGGAGCCGGGGTACGGCGTGAACGCGGAGAACACGTCGGGCGCCTTGCCCGATTCGCTCGGCACGGTGGACGAGAAGACCTTGATCTGCGACTCCATCCCCGGCCCCGAGCCCACGATGATGTTGTCGGCCCGCGCATTTCCGTCGATGTCGGCGCCTGCGACCGTCACCCCGCCGGTGAAGTTCTCGTCGAAGGGCGCGAAGCGGGTGAGTTCGGTCTTGAACACGCCGTCGGTGGTGTCGTTGCCGTCATAGGCGACCACCTGGGGAGACACCCCCTTGCCGGTGCCGACGACGAGGTCGAGCACTCCGTCGCCGTTGACGTCGGCCATCGCGACCGACGGGACTCCCTCGAAGTTGGGGAACGGGACGACGGTCTGCACGACCTTGTCGCCGTTGCCATCCCGGACTTGAACCGTCGCGGGCTTGCCGTTGGATCCGGGTGTGGCCACCGCGTAGGTCGACACCTCCGGGATGACGTTGATGGTGGCCATCAGCCCGTTGTCCTCGTGGTTTAGGCGGTGACAATGGATCACGTACGTTCCCGGGAACTCGAGGAACTCCTGGCGCAGCGTCAGCTTCGCCGGGGTGGTCACGACGTGCATGTCGTTGAAGATCGGGGCGGGAACGTTGACGTTGTCGACGCCCCACGGTTCGACGCCCGTCGTCCCCCGATTCGGGTCGTCGATCTCCATCACCTGAAAGTCGTTGACGTGGATGTGCATTGGATGCGCATCGTTGTTCTGGTTGGTGATCGTCCACTCCTCGACGGAGTTGAGCCGGGGCTGAATCAGCGGGACGTTAGGAAATCCGGCGGGCTCGAACATGTAGATGACGGCCTTGGGATCGTTGTGGCTGGCCTTGTCGCCGCCGATCGTGTCGGTGATCGTCATCGCCCGTCGCACGGCGGGCGTCATCACCGAGGTGTCCACGAATGACGTGTAGGCACCGAGGTTTTGGCCCGGCTCGAAGGCCGTGGTCCGGCCAGGGCCACTGGTGTCCTGCGTCGCGCGGATCAACGTCTGCGTAGGGAAGACGAAGAAGCCGTCGGCGAAGCTGAGGTACTTGGGGTCGACGGTGAGCGTGCCGAGGACCGCGGGCGTGTTCTTGGTGCCGTTGTTGGTGTACACCACACCGGGGAGCACGAGCGGCTTGGCCTCGGGGTTCGGCGGGAACTCCAGAACCAGGTCGCCTTCGGCAGGCATCGTCACGGCGATCGCATAGCGCGACCCTGGCGGAACGCTCAGCGTCGTCCCGTCTCCGAAGACGGGCCGCTGCACCTGCGTGTACGGGTTGCCGTCCTGACCGACGATGGCGAACTTCGGATGCTTGCCCGTGGCGGTCTCGGTCAGTCGGACCGTCATGTACCCGATGTCGCTGATGTTGGCCACCGACCAGATCTCCGTCTGCCCCGGCTTGATCTTCAACTCGGGCTGAAACTGGCCGTTGACGGTGAACTGCACGTCACGCTCGTTGTCGGGCAGTGCCTTGTTCTCGGGGATCTTGAGCGTCGGGCTGTCGAAGCTCATCAGGTTCTGCGGGATGAACTGGGTCTGGCCGCGATTGTTGTGGGGTGACAGTGGGCCGGCCCACCACGCGGTCAAGTACTGCGAGCCCTTGCTGGTGTCGGCGATGTTGACCGGCGCCAGGCTCGGTTGATAAGTGCCGTCGGCCAATTCGTTGCCCTTGGGAGGCGTCAGGGTGCTGACGAATTGCGGCCAGGCGTAGTTGTTGAGCTGGTGTCCGCCGCCCTTGCGGTCGAACACGTAGTTGTACTGAAGTGCCATGTTGCGCATGGGAATGTCGTTCTGCGTGACCAGCGGCAGATTGCCGTCGGGGCGGCCGATCTCCAACAGCCCGGCCAGGCCGGCGTAGGTCTGCTGGGTCGTCATCGTGTGACGGTGGCTGTGGTACCAGTACAACCCGTTGGGCATGTTGGCGGGCACGTCATAGGTGTAGGTGTTGCCCATGCCCGCCGGGATCGACAGCAGCACGTTGTCGGCGTTGCCCGAGGGGCTGACGTGCAGGCCGTGGGTGTGTAGGTTCAGCGGCGCCTCGGTCAGCGTCGGGGGGTAGATGGGCACCTCGCCGCCCTTGGGCGTGAATGCCGGATCGTAGAAGTCCTTGACCGTCAGGCCCTGAAGGTCGTTGTCGTAGTGCACGATCAGACGCTCGCCCGGGTCGACCCGAAGAGTCGGCGCGGGATAGAGGTTGTCCCCCTTGGTCGAGCCGTCCGAACTGCTGCCCTTGATCAGGTCGAAGCCGAACACCAGGAAGTTCGAGACCGGTTCTTTGACGGTGTCGAGGTTGACGGTGCCCTGGTGCGCCGACAGCCGCACCTCGAGCACGCCGTCCTTGCTCCGCAGCCGGACCGGCTCGTGGAACGGCGCCGGTTTGCCGTCGGGCCCGGCGTTGACCCCGGCCGGCGGGTTGGTGGAGACCGCCTGCGAGCTCTTCGAGCAGCTGGTCAGCATGGCAGTCATCGACACCACCACCAGCAACGCGACAACCGACGTAACGCGACGGACCCTCATGACGTTTCCCCCCGGTCTCGCCCGAAACGTCCGTCGGGGCTGAGCGGCAGCGTACAACCGCGCAACCGCACCGCACGACATTTGGGCACGACGCCTGCCCGAGCTTTGCTACCTTTACCGCGATGCTGGCCGAACTGATCCCCCTCGCGCTGGTGGTGGCCCTGTCACCACTTTCGATCATTCCTGGGGTGCTGGTGCTGCATTCGCCCCGGCCGAGGCCGACGGGGCTCGCGTTCCTGGCCGGGTGGATCGTCGGGCTGGCCGTGGTGACGCAGGCCTTCGTCGAGGTGTCGAACGTCCTCGGCGGCGGTCTGGACAAGCCACCCAGCTGGGCGTCCTGGGTACGCATCGTCGCCGGCGCCGCCCTGATCGTCTTCGGCGCCTACAAGTGGGTGACCCGTGGACGCTCCGACCATTCGCCGAAGTGGATGAGCAGCTTCGCAAAGATCACCCCGCGCAAGGCGTTGGTCACCGCGCTCGTCCTGGTCGTGGCGAATCCGAAGGTGTTGTTCATGTGTGCCGCAGCGGGTCTGGCGATCGGCACCGAGGGTTTGGGCCGCAAGGGGGCCGCACTTGGCGTCCTCTTCTACGTCGCCATGGCCGCCTCCACGGTGGCGCTGCCCGTGCTGGCGTACGCGGTGTCCGGTGACCGGCTGCATCAGCCACTGACCCGGCTGAAGGACTGGATGGAAGCCCAACACGCCGCCCTCGTCGCGGGCATCCTGATCGTCCTGGGCCTGTTGGTGCTCTACAAGGGCCTCCACGGACTCTGATCCCGAGCCCGCCCCTACACTCGAACGGCGTGGGACTCGACGACCGTGACGCGCTGGCGACGCTGCGCGCCGCGTTCGATCCCCAGGCCGGTTCGAATGAGCTGATCCACCGCTTCTACACCCGCTGGTTCGCCGTCGACGCCGAGGTGCGGGACCTGTTCCCACCGGACCTGAGCAGGCAGCGCACCGTGTTCGCCGAAGCCATGACGTGGCTGTTCGGCGAGCTGATCGCCCAGCGCGCCGACGAGCCCGTGGCCTTCCTCGCTCAGCTGGGTCGCGATCACCGCAAATACGGTGTCATGCAACGACATTACGATTCCATGCAGGACGCGTTGCTCACCACGCTGCGCAGCCACCTGATCGACCGATGGGACGACCGGCTGGCCGATGCCACGCTCCAGGCCGTCACGTTGATCGTCGGGATCATGCGCGGCGCGGCCGACGCCGAGCAAGGTCCGCCCTTCGTCGACGGCGGCGTCGTCGAACACATTCGCGCCACCCGCGACGTGTCGGTGATCCGGTTGCAACTCGACGAGCCGCTGCACTTCCACGCGGGCCAGTACGTGACGGTGCAGGTGCCGCAGTGGCCGCGCCGCTGGCGGTTTCTGAGCCCCTCGATTCCCGCCGACCGCGGCGGCGCCATCGAGTTCCACGTGCGTTCGGTGATGGGCGGCATGGTGAGCAGCGCCATCGTCGGCGAGACGAAGCCCGGTGACCGGTGGCGGCTGTCCAACCCGCTCGGCGCGATGCACGTCGACCGCGACGGCGGGGACGTGCTGATGGTGGCGGGTGGAACCGGACTGGCTCCGCTGCGGTCGATCATCATGAATCTCGCACAGTGGGGCCAGAATCCGCGGGTGCACCTGTTCTTCGGCGCCAGGTACCCCTGCGACCTGTACGACCTCCGGACGCTATGGCAGGTCGCGTCGACCAATCCGTGGTTGTCGGTGACCCCGGTCTCGGAGTACTCCACCAACCCGCCGTGGGCGGCCGACTATCCCGACGTCGAACCTCCCCGCGGGCTACACGTGCGCCAGGTCGGCACCCTTCCCGAGGTGGTGACCCGCTACGGCGGCTGGAGCGATCGGCAGATCCTGGTCTGCGGCGGACCGGGGATGGTCGCGGCGACCACGGCGGCCCTGATCGCGAAGGGTGCCGATCCACGTCGCATCCAACACGATCCACTTGCCAGTTGAGCGTGACAGAATCGCCAAATGTCCGAGTTCGAAGCCGTCACGCTGACCGATCCGTCGTCGTCGCTGACCGCGACCGTCGTCCCCATGGCAGGCATGATCGTCACGTCGCTGCGCGACGGGAAACACGAGTTCCTCGGCCAACGACGCGGCCTCGACGCCTACATCACCGCGGGCAAGACCATGGGCGTGCCGATCCTCTATCCGTGGGCAAACCGGTTGAGCGCCAGCAAGTATGGGATCAACGGCGCCGTCGTGACGCTCACCCCCGGGACCGGTGGAGTGCGTACCGACGAGCACGGCGTGCCGATCCACGGAGTCCTCACGGGTTATCCCGGCTGGCTGATCTCCGACCGGTCGGAGAACTCGTTGACCGCGGTCCTCGACTACGGCGGACGACCCCGCCTGCTGGCGTCGTTCCCGTTTCCCCACGTGCTGACCCAACGCGTGACGCTCGCCGATCGCACCCTGTCCGTCGAGACGACCGTGATGCCGACGACGGCCGCGTCCGTACCGCTGTGCTTCGGCTACCACCCGTACGTCCAGCTGCCGGGGATCCCTCGCGCCGAATGGACCTTGACCACCCCGGCGATGCGGCACCGGCCGACCGACAACTGGGGCCTCCCCACCGGCGCCCACGACGAGTGGCAGGCCAGCTCGGAACCGATGGGGTCCACGCTCTACGACGACGGATTCGACCAGGTGCCAGAGGGTTCGGTGTTCGCCATCTCAGCCGGCGACCGCAGGGTCGAGATTGCGTTCCTCAAGGGGTATCCCGCCACCCAGCTGTTCGCGCCACCCAACGACGACGTCATCGCGATCGAACCGATGGCCGCGCCAACCGACGCGCTGCGCAGCGGCAACTACCGCTTCGCGGTCGCCGGCAAACCCGAGACCATGAGGTTCTCGATCACGGCGACCTGATCAGCGCTTGCTTCGGGGCTGCCACACGACCAGCGCGGTGCTCTTCGGCACGACGGCCAGGTCGCGGCGCTGGTTGGCCCGCAGGCGTTCCATCTCGTCGGCCATCTCGGCCATCCGGGAGCGCAGCGCCTCGACCTGATTGGTCAGCTCGATGATGCGCTTGATGCCTGCGAGGTTGACGCCCTCGTCCTGCGACAGTCGCTGCACCTCGCGGAGCAGGTCGACGTCGCGCTCGGAGTAGCGCCGACCGCCGCCGGAGCTACGCTGCGGACTGACCAGGCCGAGCCGGTCGTAGGTCCGCAGCGTCTGGGCGTGCATGCCCGCGAGCTCCGCGGCGACCGAGATGAGGAAGGTACGCGCATCGTCCTTCTTGGACATCACGCACCGGTCCATCCGGCCCGCGGGTCGAACCCGCTTGCCCGCTCGGCCTTGGCGTAGGCCTCGAGTGCCTCGGCGGCTTCGCCTTCGACGTTCGGGGGGACCGCGACCTTCACCGTGACCAGCAGGTCACCGTGACCGCCGGCGCGTTTGGGCACCCCGCGACCGCGGACCCGAAGGATGCGTCCGTCGGACGTTCCCTTGGGCACCCGGACCCCGACCTTGCCCTCCAGCGTCGGCACCGAAAGCGTTGTGCCAAGGGCGAGTTCGTGGAAGCTGACGGGAACCGTCACGGTCAGGTCGTCGCCGGTCCTGCCGAACACCTTGTCGGGGCGGACGTGCACGGTGACGAACAGGTCGCCAGACGGTGCGCCGCGCAGCCCCGCTTCACCCTGGCCGGCGAGACGGATGCGTTGGCCGTCCTCGACACCGGGCGGTATCCGCACGTTGATGGTGCGGGTCCGGGTGGTCGCACCCTTGCCGCCGCACTCGTCGCACGGCTCCTCGATGATCGAGCCGGTGCCACGGCATTCGGTGCACGGCTCCGAGAAGCCGAACGCACCCTGATTGCGGTTGATGACGCCCGCGCCGTTGCAGTTCGGGCACACCTTGGGGCTGGTGCCGGGGCGTGCGCCACTGCCATGGCAGTTGGTGCACGGCGCCGGGCTGGTCAGCCGCAGCGGCATGGCCACGCCCTTGGTCGCCTCGAGGAACGACAGTTCCGTCTCGGTCTCCAGGTCGTTGCCTCGGCGCGGACGACTGGGCCGCGGCTGTTGAGCGCCGCGACCGAACAGTCCACCGAAGAGGTCGCCGATGTTGGCGCCACCGGTCTGCGGAGCGGCGTCGAACAGGTCGCCGAGGTTGAATTCGGCTCCCTCACCGCTGAACCCGCCGAAGTTGCCACCGCCACCGCCACCGCCGAACCGACGACCACCGTTGGCGAAGAGCCTGCGGGTTTCGTCGTATTCCTTGCGCTTGGCCTTGTCCAGAAGGACGTCCTTGGCCTCGCCGACCGCCTTGTACCGCTCCTCGGCAACCGGATTGTTCGGGTTGCGGTCGGGGTGCAGCTCGGCCATCAGCTTGCGGGCGACACTCTTGATTTCGCTGTCGCTGGCATCGGAGGCGACGCCGAGTTCTTTGTAGAAGTCCTTCTCAACCCATTCGCGCTGGACCATGCTGCGTCACCTCCTTGCCAGTCAGTTCTGTCGAACTATCGATCTGATTGTGAATTCTCGTTGCCATTCGATGCGTTTTGCGCGTCCGACACGTCGTTCGTGTCGGGAGCGACGACGGAATCGACCACCCCGACCATCGCGTGCCGAAGCACCGGGCCGTCGCCGAGGCGGTAGCCCTGGCGCATGACGGTGCCGATCACCGGGTTCGATCCGTCACCGTCGTGCTGCACGGCCTCGTGCAGTGACGGGTCGAACGGGTCGCCCTCCACGCCGTAGGCCACCAGTCCGATGGCCTGCAGTGCGCCGGTGAGCTTGTCTGCCACCGACTTCAGCGGACCAGACTCCAGGTCACCGTGGCGCCGCGCGCGCTCGAGGTCGTCGAGCACGGGCAGCAACTGGGTGGCCGCGAACGCCTTACCGCGTTCGGAGGCCGCTTGTTCCTGCCGGACGGATCGTTTGCGGTAGTTGTCGTATTCCGCCTTGACGCGTTGCAGCGTCGCCTTGAGCTCGGCAGCCTCGTCGTTCTCGGGTGCCGGGTCCGGCGTCGACCCACTGGGGGCCGACGCCGAATCCGCGCTGTCACGAACTGCACCCGTGTCGGGATCGACGCGCCGTTTGTCGGTGATGGTCACCGGCTCGTGCGGATCGTTCTCCTGGGTCACTTGCGCTCCTGCTCGTCGTCTTCGACGACCTCCGCGTCAACCACGTTGTCGTCAGCCTGCGATGCGGAACCGTCGGCTCCAGCGGCGCCCTGCTCGGCCTGGGTGGCCTCGTAGATCGCCTGGCCGAGAGCCTGGGATTCGACGCCCAGCTTCTCCATCGCGGACTTGATCGCCGTGATGTCGGTGCCCTCGAGCGCCGACTTCGCCTCGCCGATCGCGGACTCAACCTTGGCGAGCGTCTCCTCGGGAACCTTGGAGCCACCCTCGGCTTCGCGCTGTTCCTTGATGAACTTCTCGGTCTGGTAGACCAGCGCCTCGGCGTCGTTGCGAGCGGTCGCCTCTTCGCGACGCTTGCGGTCTTCCTCGGCGTGCGCCTCGGCGTCCTTGATCATCCGATCGATGTCGTCCTGGGAGAGGCCGGAGCCCTCCTGGATCTTGATCGTGTTCTCCTTGCCGGTGCCCTTGTCCTTGGCGGTGACGTGGACGATGCCGTTGACGTCGATGTCGAAGGTGACCTCGATCTGCGGCGTGCCACGCGGGGCGGGCGGGATGCCGGTCAGCTCGAAGGAGCCGAGCAGCTTGTTCGCCGAGGCGATTTCACGCTCACCCTGGAAGACCTGGATCTGCACCGACGGCTGGTTGTCGTCAGCGGTGGTGAAGGTCTCCGACCGCTTGGTGGGGATGGTGGTGTTGCGCTCGATGAGCTTGGTCATCACGCCACCCTTGGTCTCGATGCCGAGGCTCAGGGGGGTCACGTCGAGCAGCAGGACGTCCTTGACCTCACCGGCCAGCACACCTGCCTGCAGCGCGGCACCGACGGCCACGACCTCGTCGGGGTTGACGCCCTTGTTGGGCTCCTTGCCGCTGAGTTCCTTGACCAGCTCGGTCACGGCGGGCATGCGGGTGGAACCGCCGACCATCACGACATGGTCGATGTCGGAGACCGAAACGCCGGCGTCCTTGATGACGGACTGGAACGGCTTGCGGGTGCGGTCCAGCAGATCCTGAGTGATCTTTTGGAACTCCGCGCGGCTGAGCTGCTCGTCGAGGAACAGCGGGTTCTTGTCCGCGTCGACCGTGATGTAGGGCAGGTTGATCGAGGTCGACTGGCCGGAGCTCAGTTCGATCTTGGCCTTCTCGGCCGCCTCGCGCAGACGCTGCATGGCCATCTTGTCCTTGGTCAGGTCGATGCCTGCCGAGGCCTTGAACTTGTCGACGAGCCACGTCACGATCCGGTCGTCCCAGTCGTCGCCACCGAGGTGGTTGTCACCGGAGGTCGCACGGACCTCGACGACGCCGTCGCCGATGTCGAGCAGCGAGACGTCGAACGTGCCGCCACCGAGGTCGAAGACCAGGATGGTCTGGTCCTTGTCGGCCTTGTCCAGGCCGTAGGCCAACGCCGCCGCGGTGGGCTCGTTGACGATGCGCTGCACCTCGAGGCCGGCGATCTGGCCGGCTTCCTTGGTGGCCTGACGCTGGGCGTCGTTGAAGTACGCCGGCACGGTGATGACCGCGTCGGTGATGTCCTCGCCCAGGTACGCCTCGGCGTCACGCTTGAGCTTCATGAGGATGCGCGCGCTGATTTCCTGCGGCGTGTAGTCCTTGCCGTCGATCGCCACGGACCAGTCGGTGCCGATGTGGCGCTTGACCGATCGGATGGTCCGGTCGACGTTGGTGACTGCTTGGTTCTTGGCGGGCTGACCGACCAACACCTCGCCGTTGCGCGCGAACGCGACGACCGACGGGGTGGTACGTGAGCCCTCCGAGTTTGCGACGACGACGGGTTCTCCGCCTTCGAGCACCGAGACGACGGAGTTGGTGGTCCCGAGGTCGATACCGACCGCACGAGCCATAGTTACTGCCTCCTGTATAGAAAAACGTTCTGGGGTCTGAGTGGACCAGGCTCAAGCTTGCCCCCGCGGATGCGGTGGTGTCAAGCGAGAGTTGAGCCTGAGTCACTCAAGTTGTCGAATGGGTCAACCGAAGGGGTGTGCGATTCATTCCCGGGGGACACCGAACTCGTCGAGACTGCGTGGGCGGTTGTGATCACCGCCGAATCACGACCGTTGACGCAGTCTCGACGCTCGGCTAGGGCAGCGGATCCCCGGCGCGGCCACCGTAGGTCGCGATCTTGTACTCGGTGGCGGCCAGGGACAGCGTCAGCTCACGAATCTGGCGCGCAATGGTGTCACGGTGTTCGACGAGCATGTCCAGCCGCTCTGGCACCGTGTCGGCCCCGGCGTCGACCAGCTCGACGTAGTGCTGGAGATCGCGAATGGCCATGCCGGACAGCCGCATCCGAGTCAGGAAGACGAGTCGACGGATCGCTTCCGGGGAGTATCTGCGGTGCCCGTCGACGTCGCGGTCGACGACCAGTAGTCCGATGCGCTCGTAGTAGCGCAAGGTGTGCGCCGTGACGTCCAGAAGCTCGGCCACCTCGGCGATCGACTTCGGTTCCTCGACGTCACCGCCGTCGGCCATCCGGTGCAACAGCTCCACCGAGATCGGGCCGCCAGCCTCGCCCAGGGCCGCCAGCGCCTTCGTCATCAGGTCGTCGACGCTCATCGGCGAAGCCTAGACCGGTCGGACCGACGGCGGCGCGTCCTCGAAGTCGGTGCCGATCGCGACGTCGGCCCACGTCTCCAGCGCCGCCAGATTGGTGCGATAACCGTTGCCGATGCGCCGAACGGCCTCGGCGCCCAGCGGCAGCCGCAACGGGACGTCGTCGCCGTGCGCGAGGTCGGCGATCACCTCCGCCGCCTTGACCGGATCGCCCTCCTGGACACCGTCGACCCGAGCCAGGTCGGCCCGCATGGCGCTGAGTGCGTCCCCATAGACGGGGCTTGAGTCGGCGAAGGCGATGACGTCGGGCTGGTTGAATCCGGTACGAAACCTGCTGGGCTCCAAGATCATTACGCGAATTCCGAACGGGGCCACCTCACCGGCGAGCGCCTCCGACCACCCCTCCAACGCGAACTTTCCCGCCGAATAGGAGCCCGCACCGGGAAACGAGACTCGGCCACCCTGGCTGCTCATCTGGATGATCGTGCCGCTGCGCTGCTCACGCATCGTCGGCAGCACGGCCCGCACCAGGGCGGCGGGGACGAACAGGTGCAGATCCATCGCCTCGCGGAGGTCGGCATCCGAAACCTCCTCGGCGGCGCCGATGATGCCGCGCCCCGCGTTGTTGACCAGGACGTCGACGCGGCCGAACCGCTGCAGGGCCGCCTCGACCACGCCGTCGACCCGAGCGGTCTTTCCTGCGTCGAAGGAGGTCGACGCGAACCGGTCCGGATACCGCTCGGCCAGGTCGGCGACGGCACCCGGCTCCCGCACGGCGGCGAGGACGGTGTCCCCGTTCGCGAGTGCGTATTCGGCGATGGCCCTGCCGAATCCGCGGGAGGCGCCGGTGATGATCCAGGTGAGGTGGTTCGTGGTTAGTGACATGAGCGGGACGCTAGGGGTTCGAGCGCGCTCGAACGCAAATTCGTTGCCTCACAACCGCCGTGGGGTGACCGGTGACTGAGACCGCACGTGGAGGCGGGTGCGGTCGGCGCGGAACAGGTCGACGGAGTATTCGACGGCTCGACCCCGTTGGTCGTAGCCGGTGCGCTCCAGCTTGAGCACGGGCGTCCCCGCCGGCTGGTCGAGCAACGCGCCCTCGGACGGCGAAAGGGCGGCGATCTCGATGGCTTCGTCGGCGACGCAGATCTGCACTCCAAACCGCACGCGCAACGTCCGGTAAACCGACTTCATCTCGGTGCCGAGCAGACCGGCGAGCTCGGGGCGCAGGTACATCCGCTCCAGGGACAGCGTCTCCCCGTCGGCGTGGCGGAGTCGCTTCAAGGCCACCACCTGGCCGTCCTCCGCGAGGCCGAGAGCGCTGGCGATGCCCGCAGTCACCGGGACCATCCCGGCCGAGATGACGGTGGTCCCGTCGCGAAAACCTTGTTCGTGCAGGATCTCTGGGATGCCCTTCACGGTGTTGAGGCTGCGAAGGATGCTGTGGCCGTGACACAGTGGTCGCGCCCCGTCCGGAGGTGTCTGCCTGGTCACCGCAGTGAGGTAGGAGCCGCCGGCTCGGCCCCGCACCCGACGGATCACCTGGTCTTCCTCCAGGCGCTCCAGTGCCTTGCGCACGGTGGTGCGCGACGTCTCGAGTCGCTCAGCCAACACACGTTCGGTGGGCAGTCTGGTCTCGCCACGGTCGGCGAGCTCGCCGGCCAGCCGCACCAAGGCTTCGTGCACGTGCTCGAGAAGGAGCATGGCGGAACGATACCCACCACGGGCCGACCAGGCATCCGTCATTCGAGAGTGTTACATGTGCGTAACATGCGACCCTAGAAACCAGAAATGGTCTAGTCGCACACTCGACAACCATGGGCGACAACCGGGCAGACCGCATCGGACTAGCTCTTGAGCTGGCCGAACGTGCCGGGACCCTGTCGAAGCGTTACTTCGAGGGCGGCGCGATGTCGGTGCAGACCAAGCACGACGGCACCCCGGTCACCGCGGCCGACCGGGAGATCGAGCAGACCATGCGCGACGCCGTGGCGGCGAACTTCCCCGATGACGGCTTCGTCGGCGAGGAGTTCCCCGACACCGAAGGCGACTCCGGCTACCGATGGATCGTCGACCCCATCGACGGCACCAAGTCCTTCGTCCGCGGGGTCCCGTTGTACTCCAATCTCATCGCGCTTCAAGAGGGTGACGAGATCGTCTTCGGCATCATCAACATGCCAAGCGCCGGCATCGTCGTCCGTGCCGAACGCGGCAAGGGGTGTCTGCGCAACGACGTCCCGGTCCGGGTGTCGGACCGCGCCCACCTGGACGGCTCCTACGTCATGGCGACCTGGCTGGAGGACTGGGAACCCGACGTCGTCGAGGACCTCCGGACGCAGGGAGTGACCGTGCGCACCTGGGGCGACGCATTCGGATACGCCATGGTCGCCTGCGGATTCGCCGACGCCGTGGTCGACTACACCACACAGCCCTACGATCTCGCGCCGATGCCGGTCATCATCGAGGAGGCCGGTGGGCGGTTCACCGATCTCGGCGGGAGACGAGTGTTCGACGGCGGCAACGGAATTGCGAGCAACGGGCTCATTCACGAGACCCTGCGCGCCTACGTTTCCACCCCACTGCTTGGCAATCGGCAAGAAATAGGAGTTCAGCCATGAAGGCCTACATCCGGGGACTTAGTCGACGGTCCATCGTCACCTTCTTTGGGGCGCTGTACGCCGTCGCACTGCTGTTCGCGCTCTTCCCACCCCTCTATCTGTGGGGCAGCGGCAGCAGATTCGACATCCTCGGAATCCCCTTCGCGATCATGTACTGGGTGATCGACGCCCTCGTGCTTGGGCTGACCCTGGCGGCCTTCTACGTCGTCGAAGACATCCGCGGCGAACTCGACGACGATTCGCTGGAACCCCTAGCAGAAGGCCTCGGAGGCTGACATGTGGATCATGCTCGCCATGCTGGCGGTGTTCTACGCCATCGTCATCGCTATTCTCTATGTGACACAACAGAAGACGACACCCACGTTCGACGAGTACGCGGTCGGCGGTCGCAGCTACGGGCCGTGGTACGTGGCGATGAGCTACGTCAACTCGTGGTGGCCCGGTTCCACCTTCATCGCCTTCTTCGGGTTGGCCACCGGTGCGGGTGTCTTCGGCCTGTACGGCCTGGCCTATTCGAGCCTCGGCGTGGCGATGATGTACTTCATGGCCACCAGGGCCTGGCGCTGGGGCAAGAAGTACGACCTGCGCAGCCAGCCCGATCTGCTGGGCAAGCGGTTCGACTCCCCCGCGGTCCGCATCGTCGCGAGCGTCATCGGCATCGTCTCGCTGTTTCCCTGGGTGGTCCTCGGAATGCAAGCCCTGGGAACCGTTTTCGAGCTCGCCAGTGACGGCGCCTGGTCGGTGACCACGTGCCTGATCGTCGGCCTCGCGGTGATCCTCATCCGGCAGTACTGGACCGTCCGGATGGGCATGCGCGGCCTGATCATGACCGACGCCTTCCAGGGCACGGTCGCCTACGTCTTCTCGGCCATCCTGTGCATCGTGCTGCTGTCCGGGATTGCCGGCGGCCCGATCAGCGTCGCCGACCTGAACGACGTCGCGGACAAGTACCTCGTCCTGCCCGGCGACGGTGACGCATACGGACCGCTGTACATCTTCGCGCTGATCTTCACCGGTGTGGTCGGATCCCTATGCTGGCCAACCAGTTTCCAGCGCATCTACACGGCATCCAGTGTGCGGTCGGTGAAGTCCGGCACCCTGTGCACGGTGTTGATCTCCGGCGTGTTCTACACCCTGCTGATGCTGGTCGGCATCGCCGCGACGGTCATGCCCGACGTCGCCGAGAGCCCGCAGGCGGGCTGGTTCACCATCATGAGCGACTACGGCGGCACCTGGCTGCTCGGACTCGGCATCACCATCGTCTTCGCCGCCTCCATGGGCCACATCGACGGCAGCGTGCAGGTGTGCGGTCTGCAGATCGCCAACGATCTGGTCAACACCACGAAGCGCCCGTTGACGGACAAGCGGCTGACCCAGGTCGCGAAGACCTCGATGCTGGTATTCATGATCGCCGCCGGCGTCGTCGCATACGCCACGTTCAACATGACGCGGCTGCAGCTTCTCGCGCAGATCTCCTATCAGGGCGTGATTCAGCTGTCGGTGCCGTTGTTCCTCGGCATCTTCTGGCGGGGCGGCAACAAGCAGGGCGCCGTGGCGGGCATGATCTCGGGGTTCCTGGTCGCGATGGTGCTGACCACGATCTACCCCGACGACATTCGCTGGCTCGGCAGCCTGACCGGCGGTATCGTCGGCTTGGTGGTGAACCTCGCCGTCTTCCTGGTGGCCGCTGCGGTGGTCAAGACCGACGACGCCGACAAGACACGGGTGAACGAGATGTTCGAAGCCGCCATGACCAGGATGCGAATCCCGGCGCCGACGCCGCCGGTGTCCCTCGACGACCAGGTGCAAGAGTTGGCCGACGAACAACGATGACCTCCGACCTGACCGACGCCGCGTTCCTCGCCGACTTCGCCGAACTGTCGGCGATCGGCGCCACCGCGGTCGGCGGGGTGGATCGGGAAGCCGCCACCGCGGCCGACGGTCTAGCGCGGGAGTGGTTGCGCGCCTGGTTCGTCCAGCACGGCTTGCAGTGCCGGGTCGACGCGGTCGGAAACATGTACGGCTGCGTCGAGGTCGCGGCGGGCGCCCCGTACGTCCTGCTCGGCTCGCACCTGGACAGCCAGCCGACCTCGGGCCGCTTCGACGGCGCCTACGGGGTGCTGGCTGGGGCGTACGCCGCGGTCGCGGTGGCCGCCAGGCCGGACGACGCGCGGTTTAACGTGGCTGCGGTCAACTGGTTCAACGAAGAGGGCTCCCGGTTCTCGCCGAGTTTGATGGGCAGCGCGGTCTACGTCGGCAAGTCGACCGCCGACGCGGTCCTCGGCACCGTCGGCAAGGACGTCGTCTCGGTGCGGGATGCCCTGAGCCGCATTGGCTTTCAGGGTGACGACGTGGCTCCGACGGCGAACTCGTACGCCGAGATCCACATCGAGCAGGGCCGCACCCTCGAAGACGAGGGCCTTGACATCGGGGTGGTGACCAGCAACTGGGCCGCCTACAAGTACGCCGTCACCGTGCACGGCGAGCAGTCCCACACCGGCGCCACCCACATGCGGTACCGCCACGATGCGCTGGTCGGCGCCAGCCAGGTCGTGCTGGCCGTCCGGGCCGTCGCCGACGAATTCGGCCCCGACACGGTGCTCGGTTCGGTCGGGCGGTTCACCGTGGAGCCCAACTCCCCCGTGGTGGTGCCCGCCCGAGTGCGGCTCGCGGCGGACCTACGGGCTCTCGACGGCGACACGGTCGAAGCCGCCCACCGGTCCTTCCTGACGAAGATCGCCGACATCACCGAGGCTGGCGAGGTCACCGTCGAGATCGAACCGGCGGCGCTGCGCCCCTCCACCCGCTACCAAGACTCCGGGATCGCCTTGGCCGGGGAAGTCGCCGATGGACTCGGATTGCGTTGGCGGACAATGCCCACCATGGCGGGGCACGACTCCGTCAACCTCAAGGAGCTGGTCCCCACGGTCATGCTGTTCATCCCAAGCGTCGACGGTGTCTCCCACAACGAACGCGAGTTCAGCACCGAAGCGCAGATGCTCGCCGGGCTGCACACCCTGACCGAGACCGCCCGACGCATGGTGACCGGGGCCCTCGAGACGGCGCGCGTCTCGTGAGCGACGACGTTCTGGACTCCCCCGCGGACGCGGTGCGCGAGGCCTACCGCAGCGGCACCCTCACACCGGTCGACGTCTTGGCTCTCACCCTGGCCAGGATCGACGCCCGCAATCCCGCCGTCAACGCGATGGCCTACGTGGACGCCGACGGCGCCGCGTCGGCAGCGGAGGCCGCCACCCGCCGCTGGGCCGCGGGCGCGCCACTCGGTCCGCTGGACGGACTTCCGGTCACCATCAAGGACAGCGTGCACGCGGTCGGAACGCCGTGGCGACACGGGTGCGCCGCCAACGCGGACGTGCCCGACTCGACGTTCGACTCCCCGCCCGCCGCCCGGTTGAAGGAGGCCGGGGCCGTCATCGTCGGGAAGACCACGATGCCCGACTTCGGCATGATGGCCGCCGGTGTCAGCTCGCTGTACGGCATCACCCGCAATCCGTGGGACACGTCCAGAAACAGCGGCGGTTCCAGTGCCGGCGCCGGCGCCGCGCTCGCGTCGGGCATCGGCTTCTCGGCGGTGGGCACCGACATCGCCGGCTCGGTGCGACTGCCCGCCGGGCATTGCGGTCTGGTGGCGCTCAAGCCCACTCAGGGCCGCATCCCGCACACCGCCCCGTCCACCATGCGCTCGGCCGGGCCGATGGGTCGCACCGTCGACGACGTGATGGACATGTACGACGTTCTGTCCGGCCCCGACGCCCGCGACCTGTGGAGTCTGGCACCGTCGTCGGGGTCGACTGCCCGGGACCCCTTGGCGCCGAGCGGCCTTCGAATCAGCGTGCTGCCCGAACTGGGGCCGAACGTCGGCGCCGACGACGACGTGCTTGCGGTGCTGACCGACGCCGCGGCCGCGCTACGGGACGGCGGTGCGGACGTCTCGACGATGGCACCGCTCTTTCGCGACGACCCCTACCCCGCGCTGGACCGGTTGTTTCAGGTGCGGGCTGCGGCCGAACTGGAGTCCATCCGCGAGGATCTGCGCGAGCTGGTGCATCCCGCCATCCGCGGCTGGTGCGCCCCTGGTGCGGACCGCTCCGCCACCGACTTCACCCGCGACGGCGAGGCGGTGGCGCGTTCGGCGGAGCTGGTGCGCGCCGCGACCGCCGAATTCGACTTCGTCATCTCGCCGGTCATCCCGACGGTCGGCTTCGCCGCCGAGGAGGTCGGGCTCGACCCGTCACACCCGTTGGCGCACTGCGGTTTCACCGCCTGGGCCAACCAGACGGCGCAGCCGGCCGCGGCCCTGTGCTTCGGTTTCGTTGGCGGCATGCCGATCGGCATCCAGGTGATCGGACCCCGATTCGCCGACGCCGAGGTCCTGCGTCTGACCAAGTGGTTGGAAGGCAAGCGCCCCGGCACGATGACCTGGCCCGATCCGGCCGCCGTCCGCACGGGAGGAAACTGATGCCCACGACCGACATTGCCGAGTCGCTGCACTCGCTGGGACTGTTCGTCGACGCCGACATCACCGCCGATGCCACCCCGACGATGGCAAGCCCGAGTTGGTGGGGCGCCGACTCGGAGTGTTACGACGTCCGGCCCGATGGCGAATCCACTTCACCGGCAGCGGTTTTCGTGAAGTCGATGATCGGCCACGCCAGCGCCTACGTCGACGTGGAGCAGGCGTTCGCTGCCGCGACCGAGGCCGGCGAGAACGGCGTCGGTCCCGCGGTTCACGCGTCGGATCACGCCGCCGGCATCCTGGTGATGGAGAACTTGGTCGACACTGCGTCGACGGCGACGTTGAACGTCTTCGACGACGACACGAAGCTCGAACAACTGATCGCCCTGCGCAAGCGGGTCCACGAGTTCGGGTCGATCACCCGCTCGGCCACGGTCTTCGACGACGTCCGCACGCTGACCGACCTGGCCGCGGCCAACTCCGTGGCCCTGCCCGCGGACTTCGAGTGGATGGTCCGGATGCTGGCGATGGCCGAAGAGCGAATCGTGGCAACCGGTTTCGACACGGCACCCTGCCACGGCGACGGCAACGTCTCCAACGTCCTGCTTCCCGAGGACGGGCGGATGCTGCTGCTGGACTGGGACGTGGCGGCGGTGATGGATCCGCTTCAGGACATCGGCGTCGTGCTGGCCGAGGTGCGGCCGTTCGACTCGACCGCGCGGCAGGCCTTCGAAGCGGCGTGGGGCAGTTTCGATCAGGCCCTGTTCGACCGGGCGCGGGTCTACGGCATCGTCGACTGCGTCCGCTGGGGTCTGATTGGCGCCTACGCGGACGCGGCACGGCCGGGCACCCTCGAGTACTCGAAGTTGTCCGACTGGCAATTCCTCAGAGGCCGAGCCGGGTTGGGCGACGTCCACTTCCACGATCGGCTGAGGAACCTGTGAGCGGCACCGACTCCGTCCGCGACACCACCGGCAACCGGGCGGTGGGCACCGCGCGCACCGACACCGAGCGCAGTGTCGAGACGGCCCTGGCCGCGATCGAGCCGTGGCATGGCAAGCGGCTCGAGTACGCCCCGGTGCTTGGCGGCCTGCAGAACAGCAATTGGCGGATCACCGTCGAGGGCACCGACACCCGCTACTTCCTGAAGATTCCCGGCGCGGGCAGCGAGACGTTCATCGACCGTGCCCTGGCCAACGAGGCCGCCCGCCGCGCCGGAGTGAAGGGGATCGGCCCCGAGCTGGTCCACTTCGATTCGGACACCGGCGTCGAGGTCATCGAGTTCCTGGAGGGCTACCGCGCCTGCACCAACGGTGATTTCAAGGACGTCACCATCCCCCGCCAGATCATCGACATCTACCGGGAACTCCACGACGGCGAACTGCTGACCGTCACCAAGACCATGTTCGACATGATCGACGAGCACCTCGGGCAGGCCCACGAGCTCGACGTCCGGCTTCCCCAGGACGTCGAACTGATCCTTGGCGAGTACCGGATGGCCAAGCAGGCGTTGCTGGCATCGGGATTGGATTTGGCTGCGTGCCACAACGATCCGATGCCCGGCAACTTCCTGGTCGCCGACGGCGAGCCGATGAAGTTGGTGGACTACGAGTTCGCGTCCAACAACGAACGCGCCTACGAGTTGGCGTTGTTGACCACGGAGATGTTCTACACCGAGGAACTGATCAACGAACTCGTCGAGGACTTCTACGGCAAGGCCGACTTCGGTCTGCTGGCGCGCGTGCAGGTGTGTAGTGCGTTGGCCGACACGAAGTGGGGGCTGTGGGCGTGCGTCAACCAGCAGCTGAGTTCAGCGTGGGACTTCGACTACCACAAGTACGGTTGCTGGAAGCTGATGCGAGCGCGGCTCAAGATGTCCGATCCTCGCTGGCCGTTCTGGCTCAAAGCGCTGTAGTCACATCGGGTTTGGCGTCGGCCCAGGGCCGGGCCGTCTCGTAGTTCGCCGCGGCGCGCAGGACGGCGGCGTCGGCACGGTGCGCGCCGGCGATCTGCAACCCGACGGGCCGCCCGTCCGCGGTGAACCCGGCGGGCACCGTGATGGCGGGCGTGGTGGTCATGTTGAACGGGTAGGTCAGCAACCAGCCGAGCAACTGGCGCTGCAACGACTGACCGTCGAGCCACTCGGGGGCGAAGCGGTCCAGCGGAAAGGTGGGGCTGGCCAGAGTCGGGCTTACCAGGATGTCGTAGGTGCGCATGAATTCGCTGAAGGTGTCCCACATCCTGCCGCGGAAGGCCTCCGCGCGGCCGATCTCGACGGCGGTCAAGGTTTCGGCCTGGGCGAAGATCTCGATCAGATTGTCGTCGACCTCGCCACGCTGGGTCTTCCAGTCGAGCACGTCGTGCTCACACGAGTAGCCGGGCACCCACAGGCCCTTCCACATGGCCTCCTCGGGGTCACCCCAGTTCGGCGTGGCCTCCTCCACCGTGGCGCCGAGAGATTCGAACGCGCGCACCGCTTCTTCGCATACCGCGACCACTTCGGGGTCGACGTGCCCGAGACCGAGGTCGGGTGACCAGGCCACCCGCCAACCGGTTACGTCACCCTCGATCGCCTTGGCGTAGTCGACGCCGTCGGACGGCACGCTGTTCGGGTCGGAGTCCGACGGTCCCGCCATGACGGAGAACATCAGGGCGGCGTCGGCGACGGTGCGCGTGATCGGTCCGTGGAAGATGTGGGTGTAGTGCCGCCCGTCGAGAAGCGTGTGCGGGATGCGGCCGAGCGACGGTTTGAAGCCCACCACTCCGCACATCGCGGCGGGGATGCGCACCGAACCCGCGCCGTCGGCGCCCTCCGCGAGCGGACCCAACCCGGCCGCCACCGCGGCCGCCGCACCGCCACTCGATCCGCCTGCGGTGTGGCCCTGACGCCACGGGTTGTGCGTGGGTCCGTACACGTGATTGTCGGTGCCGCCGTAGTAGCCGAATTCGGGCGCGTTGGTCTTGCCGAGAAAGAGGCCGCCGGCTGCCTTCAACCGGGTGACCACCGTGGCGTCGTGCGTTCCGACCGTGCCGGCCAACGGTTTCAGCGACGAGTCGAACGGCAGACCGGCCATCGTGGTCAAGCCCTTGATGGAGAACGGCACCCCGTGCAGCGGTCCGCGGGTGTTGCCGTCGGCCACGTCTTGCTGGAGGCTCGCGGCGTCGGCCAGGACCTGCTCGCGGTCGAAGTGAATGTAGGCGTTGAGCCGTGGGTTGACCGCTTCGATGCGGTCGGCGAATTCGGTCGCGATCTCCGTGGGACTGACCGAACCGGTCCGGACGGCGTCGGCGAGCGAGGTGGCGGGCGTCCAGCACAGTTCGTTGTCGGCCATGACCACAGCCTAGGTCGGGAGCCGCGTCGCCGCAGGCTCGTCCCCCGATCGGTGGACACGGCGTTCATCCGACCCATCCACCAGTCACCCGACAGACTTCGTCCCCGAGCTGAGACATAGTTATCCCATCGCCGGAACACACCGGCCAGCCAGGAACCAAAACAGGCCAAAAGGCCACTCGGACAAAGGAAAAGACATGAACACCATCGCCCGCAGCCTCGTCACCGCCACCTTCGTCGGCGCGGCAGCACTCGGACTCGCCGGAGTCGCCAGCGCCAGCACCTCGACCACCCCGCAGGGCCCCGGCTACTCCTTCAGCCCCGGCACCTACGCCACCCCGGCCCCCACCGTCGGCCCCGGCTGGTACGGCAACCACGGCCCCGCCTACATCGCCCACCTCAACGGCAAGTAGCGGCCTGATGTATTTCGTCAACGGCCGGTCAGCGCGTGCAGGCCCGCGACGCACAGATCCCAGGCCGGCGTACCGACGGTGATCGGGTCGAAGTGATCGCCGTCGAAGGTGTGCAACGTGGTCGTGTCGCCCGCCTTCGACGCCGCGGCGACGAAGCCCTCGGACTGGTCGATCGGCACCAAGGTGTCGGCGGTGCCGTGCACGCACACCGTCGGCACCCCCAGCGGCAGCAGGGCCACGGGCGACGCCGCCTCATACGCCTCCGGGGTGTGCGCGGGCGAACCGCCGAGGTAGGCGTCGACGGCACCGCCACCGAGCCCGTCCGCCGACCCACGCACGAGGTCCAGCACACCCGCCTGAAGCACAGCGCCCGCCAGCGAGACCGTGCCGCCGCGGCGAGCGGCCAGCCACCCCGCCAGTTGTCCGCCAGCCGAATGCCCGAGCGCGACAACGCGGCCGATGTCCAGTCCGGTCGACTGCTCCGCGAGGGCGTCGACCGCCGCCGCCACGTCCTGCCCCGTCTGCGGCCACCCACCTCCGTCGCCGACCCGGCGGTATTCGACGTTGAGCGCCGCGAAGCCGCGCCCCACCAGGTCGGCGGCCAGCGGACGGCCGAGCTCGGCTCCGTAACTCGACCGCCAGTACCCGCCGTGGATCACCACGACCACCGGAGCCGGCGCCGCGCCTGCCGGCAGCGTGAGTTCGGCGTACTGGCTGGGGTGCGGACCATAGGTGAAGCGCATCGCACCATCGTCGTCGCCGCGGGCGCGCGGCGCGCAGCCGGCCACCATCGCCGCCACGCCGCCCGCCGCGGCGATCGCGCGGCGCCGACTCAGTGAGGTCATCCAGAAAGCAAAGCAGACACCACGAGCGCTCCCCGCCGATCGGGGACGCGTGGCAGGCCCAGATGCCCGCGCAGCGTGGCGTGGGTGTACTCGCGCCGGAACAACCCGCGGTCGCGCAGGATGGGGACGACGTGGTCGACGAAGAGTTCCAGACCGGACGGGAACACGTCGGGCATCAGGTTGAAGCCGTCGACCGCGCCTGCGACGAACCACTCCTCGATCGCGTCGGCGAGCTGCTCCGGTGAGCCGACGACCAGCCGATGCCAGGTGATCACGCGGTCGAGGAGCTGCCGGACGGTGAGGCGCTCGCGCCTGGCCAGGTTGACGACGATGTCGCGGGCCCCCTGCGATCCGCCCGCCGACTCGGCGCCGTCGACCAGCCACGCCGGCAGCGGCTCGTCCCATTTCAGCTCGGAGACGTCGACGCTGAGTTGCCCCGCGAGATGGGCCAATCGACCGTCGCCCGACAGCTCGTTCAGCTCGCGGTTGCGGCGCTGGGCCTCCTCCTCGGTGCTGCCGAGCACGAAGGACAGCCCAGGCATGATTCGAATCGCGTCGCGCGGCCTGCCGTGGGCAACGGTGCGGGCCCTCAGGTCGTCGGCGTAGCGCACCGCGTCCGGCAGCGACGCCTGCGCGGCGAAGACGCCGTCGGCGTAGCGCGCTGCGAGGTCGAGGCCGCCCGCGGAGCCGCCGGCTTGGAACAGCACCGGGTGGCCCTGCGGCGAGCGGGGCAGCGTCAGCGGCCCGTCCACGCTGAAGTACTCGCCGCGATGGTCGATCGTGTTGACGGCGCCGATCCGGCCGAACGCTCCGGTCGCCTTGTCGGCGAGCACCGCGTCGTCGTCCCAGGAATCCCAGAGCGCCCGCACGACATCGACGAATTCTGCTGCACGACGGTACCTCTCGCGCCTGTCGGGCTGTCCGGCGGCGTCACCGGACCGCCCAAAGTTGTTCCACGCGTACGGGTCGCTACTGGTCACCACGTTCCACGCGATGCGACCTCGGCTGAGGTGGTCCAGCGAGGCGAACCGCCTCGCGACGTTGTAGGGCTCCTCGAACGACGTCGAGACCGTGCCGATGAGACCGAGATGCGTGGTCACCGACGCCAGCGTCGACAGCAGCACGATCGGGTCAAGCGCCAGCGGCGGCGCGCCCAGCGGTTCCCCCGGGTTCTGGAACAGCGACGGACTGTCGGCCAGAAACAGCGCGTCGAGGGTGCCTCTCTCGGCGGTCTTGGCGAGGCCGATCCAGTACGCCGGATCGGTGAACCACTGCGGATCCGCGCCGGGGTGTCGCCAAGCGGCCGGATGCATGCCGTCGGAGAGGACGTTGACCCCGAGATGCAGTTCGCGGCGGGATGTCACGTCGGCCGCCCCGGCAGCGCGAGCTTCTTGACGTCCGGGTCCTGGGCGATGAAGGTCTGCACCCGAGGGTCCTCGAACGCCTTCACGAGGTTGCGGACGTTGGGCGCGTCGGCGTAGTCACTGCCGACCGTCAGGACCGACGCGAACTCCTCCGGTGAGGTCGGCGCGTAGATCAACTGGCTCTCTGGAACACCGGCGGCGAGAAAGGATTCCGCGTAGCCGACGACCGCGTCGAGGTCCGGCAGCGCGCGCGGCTGGGCCCCGAGGTCGAGCAGGGTGAACGACAGGTTCTTCGGGTTGGCGACGATGTCCTTCTGCGTCAGAGCGGTGATGTCGGCACCGGGCCGCAGCGTGACGAGTCCGGCCTGGGCGAGGTACCAGATCGCCTGTGCGTTGTTGGCGGGGTCGGACGGCAGGGAAAGCTTTGCGCCAGTGGGTATCTGATCGGGGCTGCGGTACTTGTCCGACCAAATGCCGAACACCCAGTGGAAGATCGGCCCCGTCGCGGCCTGCTCGCGGAACCCCGGGTTGGCGTCGAGGACCTGCTGCAGCCAGTGCCGGTGCTGGAAGATGGTGCCGGCATAGCGTCCGTCGCTGATCGCGCTGTTGATCTGGGTGCTGTCTCCCAGCCCGACGGCGGCGACCTTGACGTCGTAATCCGGGGCGATCTCGTCGGCGATGTAGGAGATGATTCGCTTCTCGGCGGGGTTGGAGTCGAGGTACACGACCTCGAGCGTGGCGCCTGCCGTCTCGTTGGCCGACGTCGTGCCGCCCGCACGCGTCACGTAATAGGTTGTCGCCGCGACGATCACGACCACGGCGGCCAGCAGATACGGCCACCGTCGCCTCTTCCTGATGGTGAATCCGTGCTCTGCCGTTCCGGACGCCGCTTCGTCGATGCTCATCGGTGGAAGTGTGGTTCGAGACGGCGCCCGGGGAGAAGCCTTTCCATCACCCTGGCGTCAATTCCCAGGTGCTGCACTCACGCTGATCGCAAAGGTGTTCCATGACAGGCCGTTCTGGGAGCCTTCACCGGTGATCGAACTGACCAACCTGACCAAGGCCTACGGCCGCGGTGACCAGCGGACGGTGGTGCTCGACGGCGTCACCTTCCGCGTCGACGCCGGCGAGATCCTGGCCGTCGTCGGTCCCAGCGGCGCGGGCAAGAGCACGCTGGCGCAGTGCATCAACCTGCTGACGCCGCCGACGTCGGGTTCGGTCGTGGTCAACGGTGAGGACCTGACGACGCTGTCGGCAGGCAAGCTGCGGGTGGCCCGCCGGCGCATCGGCACCGTCTTCCAGGCCGCCGGCCTGCTCGAACGACGCACCGCGGCCGAGAACGTCGCGCTGCCACTGGACTACCTCGGCGTCACGGCGTCGGAGACGAAGCGCCGCGTCGCCGAACTGCTGGACCGGGTCGGCCTGGCCGATCGTGCCGGGCACTACCCGTTCCAACTCTCCGGCGGTCAACGACAGCGGGTTGGCATCGCGCGTGCGTTGGCGCTGCGGCCGTCGGTGCTGCTGTCCGACGAGGCAACGGCCGGGCTCGATCCCGTCACCACCGATTCGGTGGTCGACCTGCTCCGCGAGCTGCGTGACGACCTGAACCTGTCCATCGTCTTCATCACCCACGAGATGGACACCGTGCTGAAGATCGCCGACTCGGTGGCGCGGTTGGACCACGGCAGCATCGTCGAGTCGGGTCGCATCGTCGACCTGCTGACCGACCCGCGGTCGTCGCTGGGTGCCGAGTTGCGCCCGCAACGATCCGACGCCGAACCGGCGGCGGGACAACAGATCTGGAACGTCGTCTACGACGGCACCGACGTGCCCGCCGATTGGATCGCCGTGGCGTCCAAGGACCTGGGGGTGCCGCTGTCGGTCCTCGGGGCGTCCGTCCAAGTGGTGGCCGGCGTCAGCGTCGGCGGGGTGACCCTCGGCATTCCCGTGGAATCCGGCGACGACGTGCGCGACGTGCTGGCCCGGTACGGACTCTCGGCAGATCTCGCCGAGCACTCACCACGGGCTCGTGCGTTGGAGGGCGTCGCATGACCGAGACACTGCTGGCCAACGCGAAGGTCCCGGTCGGCGAACTCCCGGGGCTGTTGTTTCCGGCCCTGGTGGACACCTTGATCATGGTCGGCATCGTGATGGCGATCGTCGTGGTGGTCGGCGTCCCGCTGGGCGCCCTGGTGCACAACCTGGCGCCGGGCGGTCTCTTCGAGAACCCGGGCCTGCACACGGTACTGAGCTGGGTCATCAGCGTGGGCCGGTCGCTGCCGTTCCTGATCCTGATGGCGTCGATCATGCCGTTCACCAGATTCATCACCGGCACCAACATCGGCATCGCGGCAGCGGTGGTGCCAATGTCGTTGGCGGGCATCGCGTTCTTTACCCGAATCGTCGAGAACTCGCTGCGCTCGGTGCCGCCGTCGGCCGTGCAGGTGGCCCGCGCCTCGGGTGGGTCGCCCCTGCAGATCATCCGCACCGTGCAACTCGGCGAGGCCGTCCCGTCGATCATCGGCGGACTCACCATCAACGTCATCGCCATGATCGAGTACTCCGCCATCGCGGGCACCATCGGCGCCGGCGGAATCGGTTATGTCGCAGTCACCTACGGCTATCAGCGATTCGACCAGGGCGTCATGCTCGCCACCATCGTGATCCTGGTGATCACCGTCGCCGCGGTCCAACTGATCGGCGACGCCCTCGTCCGCCTGACCACGCCGCACCGTCGACTTGCCGCCGCCGCGTCCCGCCCGCTCCGCAGACGCGCACCCGCCGTCTAATTCGAAAGGCTCACCATGACAACCACTCCCACCGCATCACCGGAGGCCGACGACCACGGCTTCGAACTGCGCCGACGCCCCAGGTGGATCTGGCCCGCACTCGGACTCGTCGTAGTCGTCGTCGCGGCCGTCACCGTCAAGTTCGTCTTCTTCGGGGAAACCAAGTCCGCCAACGAGATCGCCGGCGCGACCCTGGTCGTCGCCACCAACGAGGGCAACGCCGCCGAGCAGTCGCTCATCGAATACATCGCCAAGGACGTCGCGCCGCGGCACGGCATCAAGGTCGCGTTCCGCGGCCTCGCCGACAGCAACACCATCAACCGAGCCGTCAGCGACGGCGAGGTGGCCGGAACGATCTATCAGCACAAGCTCTGGCTGAGCCAGGTGCTCGAGGCCAATCCGGACTTCCGCGAGACGGCCGCGACGCCGGTCTTCCGGTGGGGCTTCGGCATCTGGTCGGACAAGTACACCGATCCGTCGCAACTGCCCGACGGCGCCAACGTGTCCCTCTACTCGGATCCGGCGAACGAAGCACAGGGGCTGTGGCTGCTGGAGCGGGCGGGGCTGATCACGCTGAACCCGGCGGTCGACAAGTTCCAGGCCACCCAGAAGGACATCGTCGGCAATCCCAAGAATCTCAAGTTCACCCTGCTCGACTTCGCCGCGCAGTCGCGGTCGCTGCCGGACCTCGACGCCGCCGTCGGCTACACCGAGTACTACCTGGCCGCGAAGGTGCCGCTGACGCAGCAGATCTTCGCGCCACCCGCGCCGGACGAGTTCGCGGGACAGCTCACCATCGGCAGCAAGTGGGCCGACACCGACAACGTGAACAAGCTCGTCGAGACGTTCAAGGATCCGGCGGTGCAACAGTTCCTGGCCACCGATCCCAGCGTGAAGAACATCCTGTTGCCGCTCGGGTAGCAGTCGTACGATCAAGCCATGGTCGATACCGGAGTCGAAGACGCCACCAAGCTCGCCGGCGGTAACGTCGCAGCCCTGCTTCCCCGCACCGATCGCACGGTCGAGGAGGAGCGGCTGCACCGCAAGCAGAACCTGGCTGCCGCCTTCCGACTGTTCAGCCGGTTCGGGTTCGACGAGGGCGTGGCCGGGCACATCACCGCCCGCGATCCCGAACTCACCGACCACTTCTGGGTCAATCCGTTCGGGATGCACTTCGGCCACATCCGCGTCAGCGATCTGCTGCTGGTGCGGCACGACGGCGAGATCGTGCACGGGGACCGCCCGGTCAACCAGGCGGCGTTCGCGATTCACTCGCAGGTTCACGCCGCCCGGCCGGACGTGATCGGGGCCGCGCACTCCCACTCGGTCTACGGCAAGACGTGGTCGACGCTCGGCAAGCTGCTCGACCCGATCACGCAGGACGCCTGCGCGTTCTATCAGGATCACGCGTTGTTCGACCAATACTCGGGCGTCGTCCTCGACCTCGAGGAAGGCAAGCGCATCGCGCACGCGCTTGGCGACGGCAAGGCGGCGATCCTGCGCAACCACGGGCTGCTGACCGTCGGTCATTCCGTCGAGGAGGCCGCCTGGTGGTTCATCACCATGGAGCGGTCGTGTCAGGCGCAGCTGATGGCGGAGGCCGCGGGTACTCCCGTGCTCATCGACGACCAGATGGCGGCGCTGACCCGCGGACAGGTCGGGAGCCACTTCGCGGGGTGGTTCAGCTTCCAGCCGCTGTTCGCCAAGATCACCAGGGAACAGCCCGACCTGTTCGACTGAGCGAGTCACTACCGTCACTTCCGTCACAACCTGCGTAGCCTGGACGACGATGGACGTGCGGTGGAAGGTCATGAGCGTGCTCGCTGCGGGCACGCTCCTCGTCGGCTGTCAGTCCACGGTCGACGGCAATCCGCAGGGCAGCGGCCAGAATCCGACCGAGCCGACGTTCCCCACGTCCGCACCGTCACGCTCGAGCCCGACCCCCACGCCGACGACCACGACGCCGATCGCCGCACCCCCGCCCGTGGCCGAGGCGTTGCCGCCGCAGAACGGCTACGTGTTCATCACCACCAAGTCGGGCCAGACCCGATGCCAGATCAACGCGACCGAAGTCGCCTGCGAGGCCCCCTTCACCAGCTCCCCGACGGTCGACGGAGCCCCGGCCAACGGCGTGCGAGTCACCGCCGACGGTCAGCTCAAGTGGGTGCTCGGCAATCTCGGCGACATCCCCGTCGTCCCCATCGACTACCGCACCTACACCGCCCAGGGGTGGACGATCGTCGCAGGAGAAGACGGCACCAAGTTCACCAACGACGGTACCGGCCACGGAATGTTCGTCGCCATCGGCGGTGTCGACGCCTTCTAGACGTTTAGCCAGGGCGCCCCAACGGGAAGAACCCCCCGGTGAAGCATCGCGAGGAACGCCCGGGTCCACACGTCTTCGTTCTCTTCGGTGCCACCGGAGACTTGGCCAAGCGCAAGCTCTTTCCCGGCCTGTACCGGCTGGCTGCCGCGTCACGGCTTCCCGAGGACTACGCGATCATCGGGTCCGGCCGGCACTCCCCCGGTTCCGACGACGAATTCCGCGAGAAGATCCGCAGTGGCCTGCAGGAGTCGGTCGAGGACGTCGACGCCGACGTGCTCGAAGATTTGTTGAGCCGCTTGACCTTTCAGACCTCCGATGCCAGTGAGGACGACGGCGGCAAGGATCTCGGCGCCGCCGTCCGCAAGGCGCACGACGGCCTCGGCGACGACTCGCGCACCCTGATCTATCTCTCCGTGCCGCCGACCGCGATGCAGTCGATGATCGGCATGCTGGGCCGCGAGCACCTGACCGACGACGCCCGCGTCGTCGTCGAGAAGCCCTTCGGCACCGACCTGGAGTCCTCCCGCGAACTCGACGCCGCCCTGAAGGAGGTCGTCAGCGAGGATCAGGTGTTCCGCATCGACCACTTCCTGGGAAAGGAAGCGGTGCAGAACATCCTGGCACTGCGATTCGCCAATGGCCTGATCGAGCCCGCCTGGAACCGCGACCACCTGATCTCGGTGCAAATCGACGTGCCGGAGACGTTGACGGCCGAGGGGCGGGGCGCGTTCTACGAGTCCACCGGCTGCTTCCGCGACATGATCTCCACCCACCTGTGCCAGGTGCTCGGCTTCATCGCCATGGAACCTCCCGTGCACCTCGACCCCACCGCACTGCGCAACGAGAAGGCCAAGGTCTTCGCAGCCATGCAGCCGTTGAACCCCGAACGTGTCGTGTTCGGGCAGTACGAGGGCTACCGCGACGAGGACGGTGTCGCCGACGATTCGAAGGTCGAGACCTTCGTGGCGCTGGAGGCCTTCGTCGAGACCGAACGCTGGCAGGGCGTGCCGTTCCTGCTGCGCACCGGCAAGGCCCTCGGCGCCACCCGCCGCACCGTCACCCTGACGTTCCGCACCCCGCCGATGGGACGGTTCGGCGACAGCGAGTACGGCCCCAATCAGCTGGTGATCGAACTCAGCGACTCACCGGAGTTCGGCGTCAGCCTGATGGCCAAGCGGCCGGGACCTCGAATGGACTTGGTGCCGTTGACGTTCAACCTCGAGATCGCCAAAGAGGATCCGGACGACGTCCCGTTGGAGGCCTACGAGCGGTTGCTGCTCGACGTGATGCGCGGCGACCAGACGCTGTTCACCAGGGCCGACGAGGTCGACCGGCTGTGGGAGATCTGCCAGCCCGTTCTCGACACCCCGCCGCCGACGCTGCCGTACGCTCGCGGTTCGTGGGGCCCCGACGAGGCGATCGAGTTGGCAGGCCCGGAAGGGTGGCACCTGCCCGATGCCTGACGACTGGCCCGCCATCGCGGACCATGGCCTGATCGGCGACCTGCGCACCTGCGCCCTGGTTGCCACCGACGGCACCGTCGACTGGTTTTGCGCACCGCGCTTCGACTCCCCGAGCGTGTTCGGCGCGATCCTCGACACCGAGCGGGGCGGCAGTTGGAGCCTCTCGCCGACGGGTGAGGTCTCGCGCACCCAGCAGTTCTACTTCCCCGACACCGCGGTCCTGATCACCCGGTTCCTCACCCCCGACGGCGTCGCCGAGGTGCACGACTTCATGCCCGTCCTCGGCTCGGGCGATCCCGAGCACCGCCAGCGGCTGGTCCGCAGGGTCAGCGGGGTGCGGGGCACGATCACGATGCGGATGTGCGTCGACGCCCGACCCGATTACGGGCGCGAACGATGCGTCGCCGAAGAGAGTGGCGACGGCGTACTCATCACCGGTGACGGCGTTCGCCTCGGTCTGGTGGCCTCGGTGGACCTGTCCATTGAGGAGAGCGACGACAACACCCGCGTCAGCGCGGAAGTCGAACTATCCCAAGGCGACAGCGCACTGTTCGTGCTCGAGATGCTCAGCGGAGACAACGTGCCGTCGAGCAACGCAGTCGACATGACCGACGACCTTCTGGACGCCACCACGTCGTACTGGCGGTCGTGGTTGCGCCAGTCGCGCTACGTCGGCCGCTGGCGCGAGATGGTGCACCGCTCGGCCATCACCCTCAAGCTGCTCACGCACGAGCCGACCGGTGCCGTCATTGCCGCACCGACCACCAGCATCCCGGAACTCATTGGCGGAAGCCGTAACTGGGACTACCGCTACGTCTGGGTCCGCGACGCCGGCTTCAGCCTGTACGCCCTGCTCCGGCTCGGCTTCACCGACGAGGCCAGCGCGTTCATCGGCTGGCTCTCCGAACGGCTCGGCGAGGAACGCGAGCAGGGCGAAGGCCCGGACAACCTCGGACCGCTTCGGGTGCTCTACGACATCGACGGCAACCGCCCCGTCGAGGAGACCGAGCTCGACCATCTGCGCGGGTACCGCGACTCCAAGCCGGTGCGCATCGGCAACGCCGCGGTCGACCAGCTGCAGCTCGACATCTACGGCGAGCTCATCGACTCGATTTACCTGTTCAACAAGTACGGCGCCGGAATTAGCAGCGACGCTTGGGATGACGTCGTCGACGTCGTCGAATGGGTGATCGAGAATTGGGACCGCGAGGACGCGAGCATGTGGGAGGTCCGCGGCGATCATCGCGCGTACACGACCTCGCGGCTGTTCTGCTGGGTCGCCCTGGAGCGCACCATCCGCATCGCCCGCCAGCGTGGGCTGCCCGGTGACATCGGCGCATGGTCGAAGACGCGCGACGAGATCTACGCCCGCATCATGTCCCAGTCCTGGAACGACGATTTGCAGGCCTTCACCCAGACCGAGGGCGGCACCGAGCTCGACGCCGGGGTGCTGCTGATGCCGATGGTGAAGTTCCTCTCGCCTGCCGACCCGAAGTTCCTCTCGACGCTGGAGGCGGTCGAAAAGGATTTGGTCACCGACACGCTGGTGTTCCGCTACTCGCCGGAAACCGACGGTCTCGACGGCGCGGAGGGCACCTTCTCGCTGTGCTCGTTCTGGTACGTGGAGGCGCTGACGCGGGCGGGCCGCCTCGACGACGCGCAGCTGGCGTTGGAGAAGATGTTCACCTACGCCAACCACGTGGGCCTCTACGCCGAGCAGGTCAGCGCCACCGGCGACCAGGTCGGCAACTTCCCGCAGGCCTTCACCCACTTCGCGCTCATCAGCGCGGCGATCAACCTCGATCGTGCACTCGACACAGGAGACAAGTCATGACAGTCGCCCAGCAGGAGCGCGCCGCGCTCGTCACCACCATGCGCGGCGTCGGCCCGGAACAGCCGACGCTGTGCGGAGATTGGACCACCCGCGACCTGGCCGCCCACCTGGTCATCAGGGAACGTCGACTCGACGCCGCGCCGGGCATCATGGTGCCGAAGTTCGCCGGCTACACCGAGCGGGTGCAGAACCAGGTGGCCGCCGAGAACGACTGGAACGTGCTGCTCGACCAGATCGCGTCGGGGCCGCCGCTCTTGTCGCCGTTCAAGTTGCTCGACCCCTTCGTCAACGTCGCCGAGATGTTCATCCACCACGAGGACGTCCGGCGTGCCGTAATCGGTTGGGAGCCAAGGGCACTCGATGCGACGACGACGTCGTCGCTGGCGAGGCAGGTCAGCCTGATGTCGCGGATGACGATGTCGAAGACACCGGCGCGGGTGACGCTGAAGACGCCCGACGGCACCACGTTGACCACCGTCGGCAAGGGCCCCGCCGTCACGGTGACGGGCGAACCCGGCGAACTGTTGATGTTCATCTCCGGCCGGGATCAAGCCAAGCTGACCTTTACCGGTGACGACGCCGCGGTGAGTGCGGTGCGCGACGGGGAGCGCGGGCTCTAAGCAACTAGGCTCGAACGCATGGACTTCCGCGTTTTCGTCGAACCGCAGCAGGGCGCCACCTACGCCGACCAGTTGGCCGTGGCCAAGACCGCGGAGGCGGCGGGCTACTCGGCCTTCTTCCGGTCCGACCATTACCTGGCGATGTCGGGCGACGGCATGCCTGGGCCGACGGATTCGTGGGTGACCCTCGGCGGCATCGCCCGCGAGACGTCGACGATCCGGCTCGGCACCATGGTCACCTCGGCCACGTTCCGCCACCCTGGCGTGCTGGCCATCTCCGTCGCCCAGGTCGACGAGATGAGCGGCGGCCGGGTGGACCTGGGACTCGGCGCGGGCTGGTTCGAGGCCGAGCACGAGGCGTACGCAATTCCGTTTCCGCCGCTCGGCGTGCGGTTCGACCGCCTCGAAGAACAGTTGGACATCCTCACCGGGATGTGGAGCACTCCGGTGGGTGAGACCTACGACTACAGCGGGACGCACTACTCGATCAAGGAGTCGCCCGCGCTGCCCAAGCCCATTCAGTCGCCGTACCCGCCGATCATCATCGGCGGCGGTGGGCCCAAGCGCACCCCGGCGCTGACGGCGAAGTACGCGACCGAGTTCAACATCCCGTTCGTGGACCTCGAGACCCTCAAGACGCAGTACGCCCGCGTCGAAGCGGCGGTCGAGGCGGCCGGACGCGCGGCGAACTCACTGACGTACTCGGCGGCGTTCGTGGTGTGCGCCGGTCGCGACGACGCCGAGGTCGCCGCCCGCGCCGCGGCGATTGGTCGCGACGTCGACGATCTGCGCAGCAGTTCACCGCTGGTGGGCACGCCCGGAGAGATCGCCGACAAGCTGGACCCGTTCGCCGAGGCCGGCGTGCAGCGCGTGTACCTCCAGGTCCTCGACCAGTCCGATCTCGACCACGTCGAGTTCTTCGCGGCCGAGGTCATCCCGCAACTGGGCTGACGCCACCCGCCATGATCACCCGCGGCTACCATCAAGCCCGTGAAGGACGCCGACCACGACGAGGATGAGGCGCCGTGGCACGAGCGCACGTCGACCGTCGTCGGAGCCAGTGCCGGCGCCATCGCGGTGATCGGGCTGCTGTGGCTGCTCATCTCCTACGTCGTCGGCGGTTCAGACGATCCGGGGACGACGTCGCAGTACTACCCGGATCCCAGCTTCTCCGACCGCAGTTCCGCGTCCACGACTGGGCCATCGGGGGAGACCACCAGTACCGAGACGATCACCAGCACCAGTCCCCCGGTCACCACCGACATCGACCCCGGTGCCACGACGACCAGCGGCACCGACACGTCGACGACGCCGACCACGACGTCGTTCAATCCGTCCAACCTGCCGAGGACCAGGGCGTCGACGACGTATGACGACGGGCGTCAGCGGCCGCGGCTCAACGAGACACGGACGCTGTACCCCCGGCCCTGATCCCCTCGCCGAGTGCACGCTTGTTGTACGCATCGCCCGAGTGACCCCGTAAACAACCGTGCAGTCGGCGCGTGGTCAGCGGCCCTGGGCGGCGAAGTCGGCCACCATCGCCTCGGCGCTGCGGACCGCCGCGCGGCACGCCCTGGTGGTGAACGGGTCGTTGAGCGGGTGATCGGCACGCCGGCGCCACCGCTGCGCCGCGGAGAACGCCGCCCGCGGACCGTCGTAGGGCGCGTCGGATTGCAGGCCGAGGCGGCTGGCGGCGTCGGTACCCGAGCCGCCGATGATTCGTCGCAGCGATGCCATTTCGTCGTCGTTCAACGTCGTTGGGCGCGAACGCAATTGGCTCAGCAGCCGCAGCTCTTCGAACGCGTGGGTGTCGGCGAGCAACGGTTCGATGTCGGCGAGGATGTACGGGGTGGCGTAGATCGGGTTGTCCTCGACCACCCGGCGTAGGGACAGCAGCGCGGTGTGCGCCTTCAGGAGATCCGACCGCTGGGCGAACTGCTGGTCGATCACGTCGCGCAGCGCGATCAGACCGCTGCGCTCGAGCAGCTCGTCGGCGAGCGCAACCGAGTCGGAGATACCCGCCCGCAGCACCGCGATCGAGATCCGGATGCCGAACATCCCGAAGCGCTCGAGCAAGGCCGCGCGGGTGGCGGCGTCTACGGGCAGCGCCTGGCTTCCCTCGTGGTCCTCCCGGACGAACCGGTCCACCGACAGCATCGACTTGGCCAGCTCGCCGGCATCCACCCCGGAGAGCTTCTCCAGCGCGACGAACTCGCTCTGCCGCAACGTCCGCGCGGTCAGCGCGAGCAGCCCCGACACCGGGACGACGGCCTGGCAGATGCCCGTCTTGTCCATCTCCGCGGTGAACCTGGTCGCGACGTCCTTGGCCGACAGCATGGCGTCGATCCGCCCGGCGCCGATCTCGTCGGCCCGCGACGCCACGCCGATCACGCCGAGCGCACCCGACGAGCCGCCGACGAGGGTGCCGATCTGCTTGAGCAGGCCGATGTCCGTCGCGTTGAGCGTGCGCAGCAGGAAGACGACGGCGTCGACGCGCGGGACGCCGTCCTCCGGGACCAGCAGGCGCAGCGTGCGCTCGGAGACGTCTCGTGACAGCGACGACGTGCCGGGGGTGTCGATGATGGTGGTGTCGACCAGTTCGGCGGCAGGCCATTCGACGTCGAGGTCGACGACGTCGTCGGGGTCGAGGCTGGCGAAGTCGAACGTCAGGCCCCGATCCCCCGGGTCGCGGGCGATGGGCACGTTCGACCGTCGGCCGCCGCGGTGGTTGGCGGTGACCTTCGGGGTGGCCCCGTTGCGGAACCACGTGACGATTCGGGTGGCCTCGGTCGCGTCGGTCGGGGCGATGTCCTCGCCGACGAGCGCGTTGACCAGCGTCGACTTACCCGCCTTCAGCGTCCCGGCGAGCGCAACGCGGATGGGCTGGTTGAGTCGCCTGCCGATCCAGTCCAGTTCGTTGTGCACGTCGGGGCGCTCGCGGTAGGCCGGGTCGCTCCGGTAGGCCTGCATGGTGCCGCCAAGGATCGCGCGCACTCGATCACTGGTGCTCATGTCGGTTGCCCAGCTTAGTGACCGCTGCCGAGAAGTTACCCAGCGACGCTTTCCGGCCGTGGCGAAAGGTTGACGGCGTGCTCGGTGACCTGGCGCAGGATGTTGAGCCGACGCTCCAGTTCGCGGACCCTCGTGTCGCGCTCGTCCATCTCCATCTTGGCTGCGGTGAGCGACGCCTGGAGCGACTCGTTCAGTGAGCGGGTGGTCTGGTTGGCGATGTCGCGGTAGTGGTCGCGGAGCTGGCGCTGCACGCCCTTGAGCCGGTCGCGGGATTCCTTGCTGACGATGAAGGACACGTCGTCGACGAAGCGGCGGACGTTGGTCTTGGCCTCGTTGCGCACGCGGAGCATGCGGTTCTCCATGTCCTCCTTGTACGCCTTGCGCCCCAGCACCAGGCCCGCGCCGAGCGAGAGCGGGTTGAACATCCCGAGGCCGGCGAAGGAGGTGAGCATGCCGAACATCAGCACACCGCCGTAGGAACCGCGCATGCCGGTGACGACCTTGTGGCCCTTGCCAATTGGCTTGGCCTCCAGCCTGCTGAGCGACTTCATCTCACCGAGTCCGGCGCCCATGTCGCGGGCGTTGATCTGCGGCATCTTGACCGCGTCGAGCCCGGCCTCGGAGAACGTCCGGCCCACCTCTTGCGCGAGTGCTTCGGCCCGTTGATAGGCCCACACGAAGTTGTCGCCGACGGCGGTGGCGACGGCGTTCTCCAACTCGGCGCCGATCTCGGCCCAGTGCTGGGTGGGGTCGCACCCGTCGACCAGATGTTCGGTGTGCTGGGTGATCGCGCGGAACCTGGCCCGCAGATCGTGGTCGACGTCCGCGGTCAGGTCGTTGATGCCGTCGTTGAGCACCTGCTGCCACAACGCGGTGTGCTGCAACGCATCCTGGGCCTCCTGCTTGCGCCGTTCGAGATCGGCGTTGAGTGCGTCACGGGCCTCGGGGTCGTTGATCGAAGACAGCTCCGTCTCGACGGTCATCGTCAGATGTTCGGCCGCGGAACGAACCTCGGCGAGCACCTGGTCGCGGATGCGGTCGTTCTCTCGGCCGAGGACCTTCTCGCTGAGGAACTTGACGATCGCCGGGAAGTTCGACTCCTCGTTGAGTTCCTTGTCGTTCATCTGAATGGCGTGGCTGCGCAGGACCGAGGACACCGGGGTCACCGGGACCGTCACGCCGGCCCGTTGCAGGTGCCCGACGTTGGCGGCGACGATCTCGCGCCAGTGCGGGTAGAGGTCGGTCTTGGTGGCCAGAATCGTTGCGACCGGGCAGATTTCGACGGCCTGGCGAATGAAGGTCATCTCGGGCTCGGTGAATTCCTGGCTGGTGTCGCTCACCATCAGGACTGCGTCGGCGTCGGGCAGCAGGCCCAGCGTCGCCGACAGGTGCGGCTGACCGTGCCCACCCACCCCCGGGGTGTCGACGAACGCCAGCCCGTTCTGCAGCAGCGGGCTCGGCGCGGTCACCTCGACCCGCAGCACCTCGCGACCCCCGGCCTGCGGCGCCCTGCGCAGGTCGTTGCGGACGTCGGCCATGGGGATCTCGACCTCCTCCGGCTCGGCGCCCTCGCCTCGCGCGACGATCAAGCGGGCCGACGCCTGCTCGCCGTAGGAGACGACCGTCGCCAGCGTGGTGGTCTCGTCGTCACCGACGCGGGCGACGGGAACGTTGAGCAGCGAATTCAGCAGTTGGCTCTTGCCCTGCTTGAGCTGGCCCGCGATGACGACCCTGACCTGGGGGTCGCTGATGCGCTCCTTGGCCATGGCGAGTCGCTCGACGAGGTCGCCGCGCTCGTAGGCCTCGGCGATCTTGGTGCTGTGGTCGATCAACTCGACGATGACCTTGACCTTGCGGGGGTCGTTCGGTTGCGTCGTGGAATTCGTCAAGGGAGGGCTCCTCTTCCGCCGCGGTCAACGGTAGGCGTGACACTGGCGGGGACCCCAGTGGAGTCCCCGCCAGTGTGGTGATCGATCAGAACGCGTCGAGGTGGGTGTCGTTGTGCGACGCCAGATCGGTGTCGTTGTGCGAC
This sequence comes from Mycobacterium sp. Root135, assembly GCF_001426545.1. GTDB lineage: Bacteria > Actinomycetota > Actinomycetes > Mycobacteriales > Mycobacteriaceae > Mycobacterium. The sequence goes on from NZ_LMEZ01000004.1 coordinate 660,867, forward strand.
GCGATGTCCGTCGAGTTGCCCGAGGCCACGTTGCTGGTGAAGCTGTGGTCGTCGACGGTGTTGTCGACGTTCGAGTGGGTCTCGGTCTCGGTCGAGACGTGGGTGTTGACCGAGCTGTCGGTGTGGTTGCCGCTGCCCAGGTCGCCACCGGCGGTGGTCTGGTTGCCGCCCACGGTCGAGCTGGTGGAGTGCGAGGACGTGTCGTTGACGATGATCGACCCGCCGCCACCGCCGTTGCCTGCGTTGGCTTCGTTGCCGCCGTTGCCGATTCCGATGCCGAGCAGGCCGCCACCGCTTGAGCCACCGCTGGCGCCGGCGCTGCCGCCGTGGCCGCCGGACATGTCGTTGTCCTTGATGACGGTGCCCTCGTTGCCGGTGATGATGTCGCCGCCGGAATGCTGCGAGGTGTCGGTGACCTTCGTGTCGTTGCCCTCGCCGATGATGATCGGCGAGTGGCTGCCGCCGTCGATGTAGCCGGTGTTGGCGCTGTTGCCTTCGCCGACGACGTTGCCGTTGCCCTTGACGCTGGTGGTGTCGATGTCGCCGGCGGTGCCGGTGTTGACGACCGCGCCGTCGGTGGCGGAGGTCTTGTTGCCGAGGGTGATGTCGCCGAAGCCGAGGTTGAAGGCGCCCTGCTGCGCGTTGGAGCCCGCGTGCTGGTCGGGGCTGAGCAACGAGGTGTCGTTGTTGCTGGCGAGCTGCGTGGCGTTGTGGCTGGCGAAGTCCGTCTGCGGCGCGAAGGCCGTCTGCGGGGAGAACGCCGTGGGGATGTTGTGGTAGCTCGCGACCGCGCTCTGCAGACCGTAGACCGGGTCGCCGCCACCGAGCAGCACACCGGCGGGCGCCGCGGAGGCGGCGACGGCGGCGAACTGGGAGGCGCTGACGTTCTGCAGGCCGACGGAGCGCAGCGCGCCCTCGGGGTCGGAGATGTAGTTGGCGGCAACTGCCGGGCTGCGGAACAGGTCGAGGATGTAGTCGAGGAGGTTCGTCATGGGAGTGCCTTCCGGTTGTGGAGGTGTAGGTCGTGTCGCCGTGCCTCCGGCGATCTGTTCACTACGTTATGGGCCCGCTGGAACCCCGGAAACGGGGAAGCAACCCCTTGCTCCCGGGGGCCGTTGCGGGGCGACCAGGGGGTGTCCGTTAGGGGATTAGGGGATTGCCGCGGGGGCCGCGCTGCGTGGCGCTGGCCTGCACCGACGACACCCGGAAACGACGACAGCGCGGCCATTGCTGGCCGCGCTGTCGCGAATCGGGTCGTGCTGGTGTCGTCGGGTCAGGTGAAGATGTCGAAACCCGGGTCGTGCGGATGGTCCAGATGACCGTCGACGGGATCGGAGACGTCGTGCTGGCCGAGGTCCGGTGAGCCGGCCGCGTCGTCGACCCGCAGGTCGTCGATGAGGGGCGCGTCGACCGTCGGAACGTTCAGGTCGTCGAAACCGTGGTCGACGATGGTCGGTGTCGAGTCCTCCGGCAGTTCGATGACGTTGGCGACCATGGGGACGTGATCTGCGACGACGTCGCTCCCCTGAATCGGGAGGTGGGCGTCGAAGGCGTCGAAGGCCGCGGTGGCCGCACCACTGGCCCATACGTTGTGGGCCGAATCCAGCAGTGTGTCGGCGCTGGCGGGGACAGCCCCCGACGGCACCACACTCGACATCGACTCCGCGACGACGGGAATCAGGTTGTCGACGTCCACGTGGGTGACGTCGGTCAGGTTGGCGTCGGCGATGGTCTGGGCGGGGTTGGCCGCGTACTGAGCTGCTGCGTCCGGATCGCGCACCAACGACATCACGAAGTCGAGGAGTGAGTTCGCCACGACGTACCTCCTCTTCTCTGCTCGCGGGACCGTGTTGAGACGCCGCGAAGGTGCGGCGGCCGTGGTTCAGCTCGAATGTTATCGGCCCCGGGGGCTGCGGGAATCGGTGCTGAGACCACCCGCGCTTGGTGGGCATTAGGGGCCGACGCATTAGGGGTTCGGAATCGTTAGGGGGATGTGACCCGCCGCCGGGTGGTGCGCCGCTATGGTGAGTGCTGATCTTTTCCGATCCCCCTGGGATGCGCGTCTTCACGAGGAAAACGGGACATGACACAACCACTCGGACTGTCCGTCGGCACCACCAACTTGGTGGCGGCCCGCGTCGGGTCCGCTCCGGTCACGCGGCGGTCCGTCCTCGTGGTGTTCGACGACCGCGCCCCCGAGGTCGGTGTGTTCCCCGGCCCCAATCAGCCGGGGCTGGTCCTCACCGGGTTCGTCGAGCGGGTCGGCGACCCGGTGCCGCTGGTGGCGGCGGACGGCTCCTCCCACCGCGGCGAGCTCGTCCTGGTCGAAGCGCTCGATGCGATCGCCCGCGGGGTCGGCGGCGGTGAACCGGTCACGATCGCGGTGCCGTCGCACTGGGGTCCCGGGGTCGTCGGCGCCCTGCGCAGCGCCCTTCGCAACAAGCCCGGCCTGTCCCCCGGCGGGGTGCCCCCCACGCTCGTTCCGGACTCGGTCGCCGCGCTCGCCGGTCTGCGGGCCGCACCGGGGCTTCCGTCCGACGGTGTCGTGCTGCTGTGCGACTTCGGCGGCAGCGGCACCAGCATCACGCTGGCCGACGCGGGTGCCGGGCTGGCTGTCATCGGCGGCACGGTCAGATACCAGGACTTCTCCGGCGACCTCGTCGACCAGGCACTGCTCAACCACGTCGTCACGGGTATCGCGGAGGCCAACTCCGCCGATCCGGCCAGCACCGCCGCGGTCGGATCACTCAGCCGCCTTCGCGACGAGTGCCGAAACGCCAAGGAACGGTTGTCCGCCGACACCGCCACCGTGATCCAGGCGGAGGTGCCCGGGTACAAGTCGGATGTCCGCATCACGCGGCCCGAACTCGAGGGGCTCGTCGACGCACCACTCGCCGGTCTGCTGTCGACCATCTCGGAGACGTTGCAGCGCTACCGAATTCCGCTTGCGAGCATCTCGGCGATCGCGACGGTCGGCGGTGGCGCCGCCATTCCACTCGTCACCCAGCGGCTCTCTGAGCAGTTCCGCGCGCCGGTCGCCACGGCGCCGCTGCCAATGCTGTCGACCGCCGCGGGTGCCGCGGTCGTCGGCGCTCTCGGATTCGACGACGCGCAGACGGGCATGGCACCGACGGGAATGGCGCCTGCCGCCGACGCCCCGACGGGCATGGCGCCGACGATGGGGTGGGCTGCGGGAACGCCGCTCCCCGGCCCGCCGAACGCCGACGACTCCGGTTCGTTGGCATGGTCGCAGGACGACGACGCGCTCACCGGTGAGCCGATGCCCTACGCCGGCGACGAGTACAGCTCGGACTACTCCTCGACCGGGGCCAGGCCCGAGATGGCCTTCGCGCACGAAGAAGAGGACGACCTCCCGGATTCCGAGCCGCTGGCTTGGTACAAGCGGCCGCCCGTCCTGTTCGGCGCCGCCGCAGCCGCAGCCTTGCTTGCCGTCGGTGGGTTCGCCGCGGTGCAGCTGACCGGCAGCTCGTCCGACAGCGGCACCGTCACCGAGGTCGTCACCATCTCGTCGACCGGCGCCAACGGGGTGGTGACCACCAGCCTGTCCACCCTGACGTCGACTCAGGAGAGTTCCGCGCCGAGCAACACCTCGACGGTCTCGAACTCGCCGACGACCACCACGGCGACCACGTCGCCGACGACCACCACCACGACCACCACGTCGCCGACCACCACGACGACGACGACCACCACGACCACCACCACGACGACGACCACCACCACGACGACTCCGCCCACGACGACCACCACCACGACCCCGCCTCCGGTCACGACGACGACCCAGCCCCCGGTCACCACGACGACGAAACCTCCCGCCCCGCCGACGACCACGGTGGCGCCGCCACCGGATACGCCGACGACTCCGGTCATCGAGCCGGACACTCCCGAGAATTAATGGCCGTCAGCGACGCGGTCGCGACCTGGCTGTCGTCGCCGACCGAGCCGACGAAGGTTCTGGTGTCCGGCGGCGTCGGCACCGGGAAGACCACCACGCTCGCCGAGATCAGAGCCTCGTTGCGCGCGGCAGGCGTCACCGTCGTCGCGCGCCCTCCTCGCGCCGGTGACCCACCGGATGCCGCGGTGGTCATCGACGACGCCCACCTGCTGGGCGCCGCAGACTTAGAGCGGCTGGTCGAGCTGATCGGCGACCCCGCCGCGACGGTCGTGGTCGCGGCAGAACCGTTGTCGCACCAGCCCGCACTGACCGCCCTGCGCACGGCGATGGCCCGTGAGGCACCCGTTCTGACGCTGACCCCCCTGACACCGTCCGACGTGCACCGGCTGGCCGCCGAGATCGTTGGCGTGTCGCCTTCGACCGAGCTGGTCAGCGACGTCGTGGTGGCAAGCGCAGGCCTGCCCTTCCTCGTCCATCCCGCATTGGCCGCGCTGGTGTCGGCGGACGGCATGTCCGCGGCGGACGCCGCCAAGGTGGCGTTGATCGAGCGGTTGCGTCGGGTGGAGGAACCCGTGCTCGACACCCTTCTGCTGTCGTCGCTCAGCCAGGACCTCGGCCCGGACGACGTCGGGGCCACGCTGGGCGTGGACCAGGACGAGGCGCAGCGGCTGGTCGACGTCGCGAGGGCCAGCGGGCTCATCGCCCCGTCGCTCAGCCCGGCGTTCACCGCCGCACTGCATCAAAACGTCGCCCAGATCATCGGTGCGGCGCGTCATCACCAGGTCGAAACATCCTTGCTCCGAACGCAACTCGAGCAGTCGACGCTGTCCACCGAGCTGGCGCTGCGACTCGCCGAGCACGGACTACGCGACCCTCGGCTGGCGGCGGCACTGACCGATCTCGCCGCCCTCAACCAGGGTCGCCCCGCCAACGCCGCCCGGCTGTACCGCGCCGCCACGAAGGTGGGGGCCAGCGAGCTCAACGCGAAACTCGCCGACGCGCTGGCGCTGACCGGGGACTGTGCCACCGCGGGCCGTCTCGCCGACGAGTTGCTCGCCTCGGAGAACGTGGGCGAACGGGCCGCGGCGGTCCGGATCGCGGCCAGTGTCGCGCTGCACGACGGCAGCGCCGCCCAGGCGGCGGAGCTCTTCCGTTGGCTCGGTCCGTATCCCGATGCCGTCGTGGGGTCGGCCGCCGTCGTGGCCGCCCTCGGCGTCGGCGACGTCGCGTCGGCCCGTGCCGCGTTGAGCGCCGACGTCTCGGGTCCGCCGACGTCGACCGCCCGGGCAGCGCGCGGCATCGCCGAGGGACTGCTGCTGACGGTCGACGGCGGCTACCCGGCGGCCGTCGCCCGGTTGGCGCAGTCGATGACCGAGCAGGTCTCGGCCGTCGTCACCCCCGACACCCCGTCAGCCCTCGTCACGTTGGTGGCGATGCACGGCGGCGACTCCGTCCGAGCCCGCAGCGTGATCGGCAGGGCCGTCCGCGGCACCGGCGACGACGACGGATTCGTCGCGCACCGGCACACCCTGCTGTTGGGCTGGGCCCGCATGTTGGACGGCCAGCTGTCCGCCGCGGCAGCCGACGCCGCCTCCGTCGACGGTGCGAATCTGCACCGGCGCGACGCGTTGTGGGCCGCCGCGCTGCAGACCGCGGTGGCCCGGCGCGCCGGCGACAGCGGTGCCGTCTACAAGCACTGGTACGCGGCGATGGAGGTGCTCACGGAGTACTCCATGGACCTCTACGCGTTGCTGCCGCTCGGCGAACTATGGGTGGCCGCGGCCCGGTTGGGACAGGTCGACCTCGTCAAGTCCGCACTCGACGAGGCCTTCACTCTGCTTGGCGCCCTTGGCAATCCGCCCCTGTGGTCGGTGCCGCTGCATTGGTCGGGGGTGCACGCAGGCATTCTGGCGAACTCGCCCGCGTCGGTCGCACCGCACGGCCAGGCGCTGACCGCGGCAGCCGTCCACAGCTCGTTCGCGCGGGCCCTGGCGAGCGCGGGGCGCACCTGGCTGCGGGTGCTGGCCAACCACGTCGACGCGGGTGAGGTGACGGCGGCCGCCCGCTCGCTGACGCAGTTCGGGCTGACCTGGGACGCGACCAGGCTGGCCAGCCAGGCGGCGCTGCACACCCCCGACGGCAAGGTGTCCGGGGCCATGCTTCAGCTGGCGCGCGACCTGAAGCTCACCACCGCGGGCACCGAGGACGGCGGCGACGTCGCGGTAGCGCCTGCGGCGGCCGCGCCACGTCCCGGTTCGTCGACGACGCGGGAATCGCGGTTGTCCGATCGCGAGCGCGAGGTGGCCGAGCTGCTGCTGCAGGGGATGCCGTACCGCGACATCGGCAGCCAGCTCTTCATCTCGGCGAAGACCGTCGAGCACCACGTGGCGCGTATTCGACGTCGGCTGGGAGCCGAGTCCCGGTCGGAGTTGATCTCGATGCTGCGGGCGATGTTGGGCGCGCCGAGTTGAGATGTGCCAATTTCGGCCCCCGCGGCGCAGTTTCGGCGAATGTGACGACTGACACAGCGAAGGCGGGCTCGGGGTTCACGACTAGCGAACTAACACCAACCGCCCAGGCAACCAACCGGTAGGTTAGGTCAGCCTTCGTAGCGATACGAAAGCCGCGGATGCCACTATGAGCTGGCATCTAGCGTAAGTTACCGACCAGTAACCGGCTATCTTACTGCGCGGTAACTTCAACCCGGGAGGCGCGCGTGGACACGCAAACCCTAATCAGGCTGACCCTTGGCCTTCTGTTGACGGCAATCGTGTTGGGGTTCGCCGTCAAACGCGTCCTCTTCCTGGTGAACCTGATCAGCTCGGGGCAGCCCACGATCGACGAGGACGCCCGCAAGGACAACCTCAAGGCGCGCATCACCACGCAGTTCACCGAGGTCCTCGGGCAGAAGAAACTGCTGAGCTGGTCCATCCCCGGCATCGCCCACTTCTTCACCATGTGGGGCTTCTTCGTCCTGTCCACCGTCTACCTCGAGGCCTACGGCGTCCTGTTCGACCCGAAGTTCGCCATCCCGTTCGTCGGGCACTGGGACGCGCTCGGGTTCCTGCAGGACTTCTTCGCCCTCGCGGTGCTGCTAGGCATCATCGTCTTCTCGATCATCCGACTCCGTTCGGAGCCCAAGGAATACGGCCGCGACTCCCGCTTCTACGGTTCGCACACCGGCGGCGCCTGGCTGATCCTCTTCATGATCTTCCTGGTCATCCTCAGCTACGCGTTCTTCCGCGGGGCCGCAGTGGTGACCGAGAACCTGCCCTACGGTTGGGGTGCGTTCTTCTCCCACGGCATGGGCGCGTGGATGCAGGTCTTCGGACAGCACGCCAACGAATACATCGAAACCGTCGCGCTGCTGCTGCACATCGGCATCATGCTCGTCTTCCTGCTGATCGTGTTGCACTCCAAGCACCTTCACATCGGCCTCGCACCGGTCAACGTCACGTTCAAGCGTCTGCCCAACGGCCTCGGCCCGCTGCTGCCCATGGAGTACAACCGCGAGTACATCGACTTCGAGGATCCCGCCGAGGATGCGGTGCTCGGTCGCGGCAAGATCGAAGACTTCACGTGGAAGGGCTACCTCGACTTCACGACGTGTACCGAGTGCGGCCGCTGCCAGTCGCAGTGCCCGGCCTGGAACACCGGAAAGCCGTTGTCTCCCAAGCTCGTCATCATGAACCTGCGCGACCACCTGTTCGCCAAGGCGCCCTACATCATCGGCGGCCAGGAGACCCCGGCCGAGAACACCGCCGAAGGCGGCGCCACCGAAACCCTGGTGAAGGACGCCGATCACGGCGACCACCACCACGTGCCCGAATCCGGGTTCGAACGCATCCTCGGCTCCGGTCCCGACCAAGCCACCCGCCCGCTCGTCGGCACCCTGGAGCAGGGTGGCGTCATCGACCCCGACGTCCTGTGGTCCTGCACCAACTGCGGCGCCTGCGTCGAGCAGTGCCCGGTGGACATCGAGCACATCGACCACATCGTCGACATGCGCCGCTACCAGGTCATGGTCGAGTCCGAGTTCCCCGGCGAGCTCAACGGTCTGTTCAAGAACCTCGAACGCAACGGCAACCCGTGGGGTCAGAGCCCCAAGGAACGCACCAAGTGGATCGACGAGGTCGACTTCGACGTGCCGGTCTACGGCGAGGACGTCGACTCCTTCGACGGCTTCGAGTACCTGTTCTGGGTCGGCTGCGCCGGAGCCTTGGAGGACCGCGCCAAGAAGACCACCAAGGCCGTCGCCGAACTGCTTGCCACCGCGGGCGTGAAGTTCCTCGTCCTCGGCAGCGGTGAGACCTGCACCGGCGACTCCGCTCGCCGCGCGGGCAACGAGTTCCTGTTCCAGCAATTGGCTGCGCAGAACGTCGAGACCATCAACGGCGTGTTCGAGGGTGTCGAGACCGTCGACCGCAAGATCATCGCGACGTGCCCGCACTGCTTCAACACCATCGGCCGCGAATACCCGCAGCTCGGCAGCAACTACACCGTGGTGCACCACACCCAGTTGCTGAACCGCCTGGTCCGGGACAAGAAGCTGGTCGCCGTCAAGCCGGTCGGTCAGGACGTGACCTATCACGACCCGTGCTTCCTCGGTCGCCACAACAAGGAGTACTCGGCCCCGCGTGAGCTCATCGGTGCCTCGGGCGCCACGCTGACCGAGATGCCGCGCCACGCCGACCGCGGTCTGTGCTGCGGCGCGGGCGGCGCGCGAATGTGGATGGAAGAGCACATCGGCAAGCGCGTGAACCACGAACGCGCCGAAGAGGCCCTGAACACCAACGCCTCGAAGATCGCGACCGGCTGCCCGTTCTGCCGCGTCATGATGACCGACGGTGTCGGCGACCTCGCCGAGGAGACCGGCAAGCAGGCCGAGGTTCTCGACGTCGCGCAGCTGCTGCTGGCGTCGTTGGACAAGGACACCGTCTCGTTGCCGGAGAAGGGCGCGGCGGCAAAGGCATTCGCCGCCCGGGTCGCCGAGCGCGAGGAGCAGGCCCCCGCCGAGGCCGAGCCGGTCGTCGCCGAGGAAGAGGCCGCCCCGGTGGCCACGGCCGAGACGGCGACGACGGAAGCTCCTGCGGCACCTGCCAAGGGCGGTCTCACCATCGCCAAGAAGCCGGGTCGCAAGCCCGCCGCGAAGGCCGAGGCCGCACCTGCCGAGGCCACTCCCGAGGCACCCGCCGCCGAAGCGCCGGTCAAGGGTCTCGCCATCGCCAAGAAGCCGGGTGCCAAGAAGGCCGCCCCGGCGCCTGCGGCGACGACGACGGAGACCAACACCGCACCGGCAGCCGCCGAACCGCCCGTCAAGGGACTCGGCATCGCCAAGCGCCCGGGTAGCAAGAAGGCCGCCGCCCCCGCTGCTGCTGAGACGCCGGCGGCCGAGACCGCTCCCGCTGCGGCCGAGCCCGCCAAGGCCGAACCGCCGGTGAAGGGGTTGTCGATCGCCAAGCGCCCCGGCAGCAAGAAGGCCGCTGCCCCGGCCGCGCAGGCGTCCGCCACGGTCGTCCAGCCGGCGAACGTCGCTCCCGACGAGGCGGAGGCGGGCACCGACCCTGCCGAGTCCGCCGATTCGGATCTCGGTCTCGAGAAGCCAGAACCGCCCGTCAAGGGTCTGGCCATCGCCCGTCGCCCGGGGAGCAAGAAGGCGGCCGCCCCGAAGCCCGCGGAAGACGTTGCGCCGCAACCCGAACCGGAAGCCACTCCCGCCGTCGAGGATTCGGCGTCAGAACAGGTGAGCGAACCCGCCGCAGCGGCGACGCCCGCCGAACCCGAGGCCCCGGTGAAGGGTCTCGGCATCGCACCGGGCGTCCGTCGTCCCGGAAAGCGCTAGCGGGCGCCTAGGAACCCGAGTGCGTCAGCTCACCTGGTGTAGCTGGAACGGGGCCTGGGTGATCGTGCCGCCGGGGCAGTCGTAATTCGAGTCGGTGGTGATCGTGCCTGCCAGTGTCGCGGGGTCGAGGGTCAGCGAGATGTAGGCAGGTGCGTAACTGCCGTCAGCGCAGATGGCACCGTCGGGCTTGGTGATCTTGAAGTTCCACTTCCCGTCGAGGAGGGTCGCGGGGACGGTCCAGCCCTGATTGCTGGAGACGCTGCCCGCACATCCCGTGGCTCCGCATGTCGTCGCAATCGTCCAGAGGTTGAGGACGTCGCCACCGGAGTACGTTCCGTTGAGCAACGGTGGATCTGCGAGGGCCGGCGCCGCCAGGCCCGCGGCGACGGCCGTGATTGCCATGGCTACAGGGATGGCCGAAGCCAACGTGCGTGTGACTACCAGCTTCATCTCTGTACCTTCCGACCAATGTGGACTCAGCAAGTTAACCGCCACCCCGGCGCAAATCATGGGGTCTTAGCCAGGATTTGCACGTTCGTGTCCGACCTGACGTGAAAACGATGGCGAACCGACTCCGCGTTCGACCTGCGACGACGGCGGCGGGCGAGAAATGCGCTTGAACAGCCATGGGAGACTTGACGGCGTGAGTACCCACCAGGTGCCGTGGCATACCGGTAACCAGCCACGGCAACGCACCTTCGCGCAGTCCACCAAGCTGCAGGACGTCCTCTACGAGATCCGGGGACCCGTGCACCAGCACGCGGCGCGGCTCGAGTCGGACGGCCATCGCATCCTCAAGCTGAACATCGGCAACCCAGCCCCGTTCGGCTTCGAGGCGCCCGACGTGATCATGCGCGACATGATCCAGGCACTCCCCTACGCCCAGGGGTACTCCGACTCCAAGGGCATCGTCTCGGCCCGCCGGGCAGTGGTCACCAAGTACGAATTGGTGGACGGTTTCCCGTATCTGGACGTCGACGACGTCTACCTCGGCAACGGCGTCTCCGAGCTCATCACGATGACGCTGCAGGCGCTGCTCGACAACGGCGATCAGGTGCTGATCCCGGCTCCGGACTACCCGTTGTGGACGGCGTCGACGGCGTTGGCGGGCGGCACGCCCGTGCACTACCTGTGCGACGAGACCCAGGGCTGGATGCCGGACGTCGCCGACATCGAATCGAAGATCACCGAGCGCACCAAGGCGCTCGTCGTGATCAACCCGAACAACCCCACCGGTGCGGTGTACACCCGCGAAAACCTCGAGCAGATCGCCGAATTGGCCCGCAAGTACCAGTTGCTGCTGCTTGCCGACGAGATCTACGACAAGATCCTCTACGACGACGCCGAGCACATCGCGATGGCGTCGGTGGCGCCCGATCAGCTGTGCCTAACTTTCAACGGCCTGTCGAAGGCCTACCGCGTGGCGGGTTACCGCGCCGGCTGGCTGGCGATCACCGGCCCCAAGGAGCACGCGGCGAGCTTCCTGGAGGGCATCAACCTGCTCTCCAACATGCGGCTCTGCCCGAATGTGCCTGCGCAACATGCCATTCAGGTGGCGCTCGGCGGCCACCAGAGCATCGAGGATCTGGTTCTCCCCGGCGGGCGCCTGCTCGAGCAGCGCGACGTCGCCTGGAACAAGCTCAACGAGATCCCCGGGGTGTCCTGCGTAAAGCCCCAGGGTGCGCTCTACGCGTTCCCCCGCCTCGACCCCGAGGTGCACGACATCCACGACGACGAGCAGTTGGTGCTCGACCTGCTGCTGCAGGAGAAGATCCTGGTGGTGCAGGGCACCGGATTCAACTGGCCCGCACCAGATCACCTTCGCATCGTGACGCTGCCGTGGGCCCGTGACCTCACCAACGCCATCGACCGGCTCGGCAACTTCCTGGCGAGCTACCGCCAGTAGTCACCGCCCGGTGTCTGCCATCCCGCACATCCACCAGCCGTCACCGAGGTCGACGGGCTTGCTACAGAGCATTCCGTACATGTCGACGCCGCTGGGTGATTGCACCGGGTCGTACAGGTAGCCGCCTGCGTCGTCGGGAATGCCGATCCACTGCGGGAAGAAGCGACGCCCCTCCTGATCCGACACCCGCCCCTCGACGCTCAGGAATCTCAGCGGCAGCGGTAAGGCGTTGCCGTAGTAGAGGTTTCCCGGTTCCGTCGCGAGCGCCATGTCGAAGAGCGGGCGGTGCATCGCGAACCAGGTGCGTGGCGCCAGCTGCCACGCCGGGTTCACCATCGCGGTGACGACGACCATCACCGGGACCAGGGTCAGCAGCAGTGTCCGGCGCCGGCCCGCGACGAGCCCGACGATCACCGCCGCCAAGCCGACGAGGTAGAGCACCGCCATGAGCGGGACCACCACACCGTCGAGGAGCCACAGCGACGGCGGCCTCAGGAAGTACCACACCGCCGCGGCCAACCAACAGACCAGACCGAACCGCCACAGGACCCGCACCGGCGTCATCCTTCCGCACACCCCGCGCACGAGCCTCACCTCTACCCTGTCCGGGTGGCGCATTCGCACTCGCACTCCATGTCCTCCGGCCCAGCGCCACTCGGCCCGATGGCCGCCAAGATCGTCGTCGGACTGCTCGTCGCGATCGGCGTGGCGGTGATCGCCGGGATGGCCCTGCTGTGGCCGGGCCACCAGAGCGTCGACGTGCCACTGCCGTTTCAGAACGCCGCGGGCGGCGCCGTCACCACGGAGTCCGGCCGCGTGGTGTCCAGTGCCCAGGGGCCGTGCGGAAGCCCGTCGGCGGGCGGGGTGCTGACGTCGGCCCCCGTCGCCGCTCAGCCCGGCGGTGGGGAGTGCGTCCAATCCCTCGTCGAGATCGGCTCGGGGCCGAACACGGGCGCCGACACGCTGCTGGAGTTCAGTGGTGGCCCCGGCCAGCCGAGCCTCGCGGTGGGCGACGAGGTGCGAATCAGCAGGCAGGTCGACCAGAACGGTACGACGACGTATGCCTTCTACGACTTCGAGCGCAGCTGGCCCCTCGGCATCGTGGCCGCCCTGTTCGCGGTCGTGGTCGTCGCGGTCGCGAGGTGGCGCGGACTGCGTGCGATCGTCGGCATCGTGGTCGCGTTCGGCGTCCTGATGGTGTTCCTGTTGCCCGCGTTGCGCGACGGTGCCCCTGCCGTCCCGGTGTCGCTGGTGGCCTCGGGGGCGATCCTGTACGCCGTCATCTACTTGGCGCACGGGGTGAGCCTGCGTACCAGCGCGGCCCTGCTCGGCACCTTGACAGCACTGCTTCTCGCGGCCGTATTGTCCTGGGCGACAATCGAACTGGTCCATCTCACCGGCTTGTCGGAGGACCAGAACAACGAGGTGGCCGCCTACCTCGGCAACGTCTCCATCACCGGTCTGCTGCTGGCCGGGTTCATCATCGGGTCACTCGGCGTGCTCAACGACGTGACGGTCACCCAGGCGTCGACCGCCTTCGAAATCGCCGAGCACGGCGCCACCCGGCGGGCCATCTTCACCGGGGCGATGCGCGTAGGCCGTGACCACATCGCCAGCACCGTCTACACGCTGGTGCTGGCGTATGCCGGCAGCGCCCTGCCGCTGCTTCTGCTCTTCAGCGTCGCGAACAGGTCGCTCGGCGACGTGCTGACCAGCGAAAGCGTGGCCATCGAGGTCGCGCGGTCCGCGGTCGGCGGCATAGCACTTGCCCTGTCGGTGCCGCTGACGACGGGTATCGCCGCCGTGCTCGCGACACCCCAGCCACAAAGGGCCTAGAACGGCGTGCCGTTGAGCCAGGCGTCCCAGACCGCCTCGTCGCCGAACACCTCGAGACCCGCCTCGGCCGTGGTACGGCGACGGGCCAGCGCCAGCAGCAGGTTGACCGCACTGCCCCGCACCGCCGCTTCGCCCTTGGCGTGATTGTGGGACCACTGCACGCCGTCCTCGTCGTTGGTGATGGTCCACTCCCCCGTGGGGCCGAGCCCCTCGTCGGTGGCGTGCAGGTGCAGCGTCTGGCTGCGCTGCAGCGGAGGGTGGTGGCGGTCGGCGCCGGTTACGGCGAGGTCGACCCATTCGCTGATGCCGTCGGCTGCGAGTTCGGCGGGCAACTCGTACTCACCGCCGACGGCGAGGACGGCGTCGGCGCGGTGCACGGTCGCCTCATGGACTCGCCTGCGGATCCACCAGCCGGCGGGTCTGGCCCCGGTGAACGTCCACACCCTGGCGTCCGATCCCACCCGGTCGACGGCGTCGATGACCGCCTGGGCACCGGTGTTCAGCCAGTCGACCGCGCCGTCGACGTCCCCCGGCGGCTTTCCGTCGCGTACCTCGCGGGGGTCGAGCGGTTCCCGCCTGCGCTCGGCGATGATCTGCGCCGACCAGCGGTGGCCACGACCGACGTGTTTGAGCAGCTGATTCATCGTCCAGCCGGGGCAGGACGGCACCGGAGTCTCGGGGTCTGCGGTCCGGATGACGTCACCGAGGGCCCGGGTCTCCCCGAGCAGCGTTGCGCGGAAGTCCACGCCTAAGACGGTACCGCCGCGCGGGCCTCTCCGAGCGTGATCGGCAACGTCGCCCATCCGCGCAGCACCCGGGTGTCGCGACGGCTTCCGTCGCCCGCGAGTCGCGCGTCCGGGTAGCGGTCGAAGAAGGCGCGCAGCCCCACCTCGCCCTCCGCGCGGGCCAGGGCCGCGCCGAGGCAGAAGTGCCTGCCGCCCGAGAACGAGAGGTGCTTGCCCGCGTTGCCGCGGGTGACGTCGAACCGGTGCGGGTCGTCGAACACCTCGGGGTCGCGGTTGGCCCCCGCCAGGTACAGGATGACTAGCTCACCGGCCGCGACAGCCCGGCCCGCGACCTCGGTGTCGACCCGCGCGAGGCGGGCACTCAACTGCACCGGCGACTCCAGCCGCAGAATCTCCTCGACCGCGCCGGGCCACAACTCGGGATCGTCGCGGAGCATGGCCAATTGGTCGGGATGCTCGAGCAGAATCCGAATTCCGTTGCCCAGCAGGTTGACCGTGGTCTCGAAACCCGCGGCCAGCACCAAACCCGCCGTCGCCCGCAGCTCTTCGTCGTCGAGCCGAGTGCCGTCGTCGCCGGCGGCGATGATCTGACTCATCAGGTCGTCACCGGGATGGCGCTTGAGGTGACCGAGGTGCTGTGCGAGCCACGTGTTGAAGCCGTCGAGGCCATGCTCCACGCGCAGGTACTGGTTCCACGACAGCCCGACGTCGAGGCTCGGGGCGGCCAGCTCGCCGAACTCCAGGATGCGAGGACGGTCGTGATCGGGCACGCCGAGGATGTCTCCGATGACGGTGACCGGCAGTTGGGCGCAGTAGGCGTCCACGACGTCGACGCGATCGGTGGGGCCGGCTTCGATGCCGTCGAGGAGGGCGACCGCCGCTTGCTCCACTCGTTCCCGCAGTGCCGCAACGGCTCTGGTGGTGAACACCGACGACACGGTCTTGCGGTAGCGCGTGTGGTCCGGCGGTTCGACCGACAGCATCGACGGCGGAAGCAACGGGTGCAGCCTGCCCTTGACCGTGGTCTTCTGCTCGAGCCACCCCAACGGGCCCGGCAGGGTCTTGCCGATGGCGGTGACGGAGAAGTCGTCGGACCGTAGAAGTTGGTGCGCCACCGCATGATCGGCGGTCAACCACGCCGCGCGACCGCGGACGATCGTGCCGTGTTCGCGGAGTTCGTCGGCGAAGCCACCGGGATTGGCTCGCACCGCGGGGTCGGCGATCAGCCTGCCCTGCATCTCGCCGTGCTTGGCCCCGTAGGCCGCCAGGCCACGGATCACCCCGTGCAGTGCGAACCAGTGGAGTCGTTGTCTGATCTTCGGCCTGGGTGCCCGCGTCATGACCCGAGCTTAAGCACCGGTCGCAGATCGTCCAACCGGTCGAAGAGTTGCCAGACGTACGCCGATGTTCCGTTCTCGCGGTGCGCGTGCAGATCGGCCAGCGTCGGATCGTTGCAGTACCCGTCGAAGGCGTCCTTGTCGGGCCACTCCACCAGGATCAGCACCTGGCGACCCGCAACCTCGCCCTGGACGCTCTCACGGAACTTGCCCAATGCCACGACCTTGCCGCCGTACCTGGCGACCTCGGCGACCGACCGCTTGGAGTAGGCCAGGTACTCGTCGCGGTCGGCGACGTCGAACAGGTTCAGCGCGTAGACGGTCATGCCTCCACGCTACGACGCTGGGCTGCTAAAACACCGAGGGCTCCGGTATCCGACGGCCCAATGCAAACACCTGCCAGCCGGCGGACTGCCACTTCTCCACGTCGAGGCAGTTGCGGCCGTCGACGACGACCCTCGAGCGGACCGTCGCGGCGAGCTCGGCCGGGTCGAGGTCGACGAACTCTTCCCACTCGGTGAGCACCAGGACGGCGTCGGCACGGTCGCACGCGTCGACGACCGACGTCGAGTAGTTCAGCGTCGGAAACACGCGTTGCGAATTCTCCATCGCCTTCGGGTCGTAGACGTTGACGGCGGCGCCGTTGAGTTGAAGCAGGCCGGCGACGTTCAGAGCGGGCGAGTCGCGCACGTCGTCGGATTCCGGCTTGAAGGCCGCGCCGAGGACGGCGACGTTGGCCCCGAGCAGAGACCCGCCACACGCCGTGGTCGCCAACTCCACCATCCGCGTGCGACGGCGCATGTTGATGCTGTCCACCTCGCGAAGAAAGGTCAGCGCATGATTGGCGCCCAATTCACCCGCGCGGGCCATGAACGCCCGGATGTCCTTGGGCAGGCAACCGCCACCAAAACCCAAGCCGGCGTTGAGGAAACGTCGCCCGATCCGCGGGTCGTGGCCGAGCGCGTCGGCAAGCATCGTCACGTCGGCGTCCGCGGCCTCGCACACCTCGGAGATGGCGTTGATGAAGGAAATCTTGGTCGCCAGGAAGGCGTTCGCCGACACCTTGACCAGTTCCGCGGTCTGCAGGTCGGTCACCAACAGCGGCACGCCGGTGTCCAGGATGGGTGCGTACAGCTGGCGCATCGCCGCCTCCGCCCAGTGTGAATCCGGTTGCACGCCAAGCACGATGCGATCGGGGTGCAACGTGTCCTGCACGGCGAAGCCCTCCCGGAGGAACTCGGGATTCCAGGCAATCTCGACGCTGACCCCCGGTGGCGCTAGCAACCGGGCGCGCTCGGAGAGGTCCGCCGCAGTGCCGACCGGCACCGTCGACTTGCCCACGATCACCGCGGACCGCTTGAGCCGAGGCACCAGTTCGTCGACGACCGCGTGCACGTGGCGCAGGTCGGCGCCGTACTCGCCCTTCTTCTGCGGCGTTCCGACGCCGAGGAAGTGCACGTCGGCGAAGTCGACCGCCGCGTCGTAGTCGGTGGTGAACTGCAGACGGCCAGCATCGAGGTTGTCGCGCAGCACCTTTCGCAGCCCGGGCTCGTAGAAGGGGATCTCACCCGAGGCGAGCTTGGCCACCTTGCCAGGGTCGACGTCGACCCCGATAACCTCGTGACCGAGTTCGGCCATGCCGGCGGCGTGGGTCGCGCCGAGGTACCCCGTGCCGAACACAGTGCATCGCATACTGCCTGGATATGCCTGCGCGATGAGCTAACCGCAACGTGACACCGAGCGGCAGACCAACGCCAGGTGACCAGTCGGGTTCGAGCTATCGGCCAGCGGGCGCGCAGAAGATCAGGAAGCAGTTCTTGCCGCCCCCACCGCCACCACCACGGGGACCACCGTCGTCCCCGCGGCCAGGTCGGCCGTCGTTGCCGCCGGAGCCCGGCCAGCCGTTGTGGCCACCGGAGCCGGGCCAGTCATCGTCGTTCGACGGGCCCTGATTACTTGGCGGCTGCCACGGATTCTGAGGCTGCTGCCACGGCGGACGCTGCGGCTGCCACGGCGCCTGCTGCTGCGGGTACTGGGGGTATTGGTTGTAATTCGGATACTGGTTGTACTGCGGATACTGCTGCACCGGCGGAGCGAAGATGTTGGGCAGCAACGGTGGTACCACCGCGGGGACGGGCGGGGCGACCACCGGCGCGGGTTCCGGCGGCGCGGCAGGCGGATCGGGAGCCGGCGCGGGCGGTGCCTCCGGCGGCGCGACGTAGACCTGCCGCTTCGGGGCAGGCTCCTGCTGGACGACCGGGATCGGGGCCTTGATGGTCTCTGCCGGGGGCGCGGGGGCGGGCGGGGCCGGGGCGGCGCTCGGCTGCGGCGCGATCTCCGGCAGGGGTGCAGCCGGTGCCGCGGCGTTGGGCACGATCGCACTCTGACCGGGATCGGGGCGTGAGTCTGCCGTCGGGCGAATACTCACGGCCAGCGAGATGACCAGGGCGATGACGCCGATGACGAACACCGACGTCAGCGCGCTTCCCACCAGGAGGAACGGCTTGCGGCCCTCTTCGGCCGGCGTCTCGTCGGCGAAGTCGAGGGCGTCGGCGCCCAGCGGAGCGTCCACCCCTACCAGGCGCATCTGGGTGTCGGCACCGGACAGCCCGGGGTAGTCGTTGCCCGCGGTCACGCCGTCGGGGTCCTGCGAGTAGGCGAGGCCGACGGTCGACGCGTCGAAGATCGGGGCGTTGGCCGCCGCGATTGCCGCGCCGCGGGCCAGCGCCAGACCCGACTCCTCGGGGGCGTTGACGGGCACGTCGACGAGGTCTTGCAGGTGAGCCTTGACCGAGGCGACGTCGACGCCGGATCCGACGACGAACATGCCTTGCGGGGGTGAGTCCTGCGCGGCGGCGGCCGAGGCCATGTCGGACAGCACTGCCATGGCGTCGGTGCTGTGCAGGCTTCTGCTGAGCACCTTCACGATGGAGCCGTCGTCGGTGCGCACGACCGACAGCGTTGCGGTGTCGCGGTCGAGGAAGAGCAGGCCGGTGGTCTCGTAGCCCACCGCCCGGCCCGCGGTCTGAGCGAGGGCTCCCGCGGCGTGCAGTTCGGAGACCAGGATCGCGTCGTGGACCCCCGCGGCGGCCAGCGCGTCACGCAGCTTCGCGGCCTCTTCGTGGTCGCTCCAGGTGACGCCGATGGCCTTGAGTTGGTGACCGCCTTCGCGGGCACTTTCGAGCGTTCCCATTACGGCGGCGACCACCTGCGCGGATGCGCTGGACGTTGCCGAGCCGTCAGATGGTGCGACGTCGAAGGTGTCGTGGTCGACGATCTCTCCGTCGGCTTCCTTGCCCTCGACCAGCACGAGTCGCACCGTCTTTGGCGTCAAGGACACACCAAGTACGATGTCCACGAACCCCTCCAAAGTGTTAGCTGTGCCGTCGTATTCTGTTTCCACAGTGGCTAAAACGCGCGTAGCGCGCCTTACGTTCCATCGCCGTCGCCGCAGCAATCGTTACATCGGACGCGGCCGGCTTCAACCCGCGTTTTCGACCCTACCCGCGGCCGCCGGGTCAGTGTCTGAGGAAGTTTTGGTAGGACTTCGACGGGGTCGGGCCGCGCTGGCCCTGGTACTTCGAGCCGACCTTTGCGCTGCCGTACGGGTGTTCGGCGGGGCTGGTCAGGCGCAACAGGCACAGCTGACCGATCTTCATCCCGGGCCACAGCGTGATGGGCAGGTTGGCCACGTTGGACAGCTCGAGGGTGATGTGTCCGGTGAAGCCGGGATCGATGAAACCCGCCGTCGAGTGGGTCAACAGGCCCAGGCGGCCGAGTGACGACTTGCCCTCCAGGCGGCCGGCGAGGTCGTCGGGAAGTGCGCAGCGCTCCAGCGTCGACCCGAGCACGAACTCGCCGGGATGCAGCACGAAGGGTTCGCCCTCCTTCGGCTCGACCAGGGTCGTCAGATCGTCCTGCCGCAGGGCGGGGTCGATGTGGGTGTACCGGGTGTTGTTGAAGACCCGGAACAGGTTGTCGAGTCGGACGTCGACGCTCGAGGGCTGGATGAGGCTGTCGTCGAACGGGTCAATTGCCAGGCGGCCTGCGGAGATCTCGGCCCGAATGTCGCGATCGGAGAGCAGCACCCGACGAGCCTAGCGGGCGGACCGTTCTCAGCGGGCTCTCGGCGTTCGTCCCTAGACTGGCGACGTGCGATTCTCCGTGTGGCCATCGACGACGCAACCGTGGAACGACGTGCTCGAACTGGCGCAGTTCGCCGACGACGGGTTCTGGCATTCGGTCTACGTTGCGGATCACTTCATGTCCCCCGGCGACAAACCGGGCCAGACGAGCGATTGGCTGGAGGCCACCGCCGTGATGGCCGCGCTGGCCACCGTCACGTCGCAGGTCCGGTTGGCCAACCTGGTGTTGTCGATGACGTTCCGGCACCCGGCCGTGCTGGCGAACCTCGCGGTGACGATCGATCGAATCAGCAACGGCCGCTTCACCCTTGGGCTCGGCGCGGGCTGGCAGGAGACCGAGCACGAGCAGTACGGCCTGGAGTTGGGCGAACCCAAGGAGCGGGTCGACCGCTTCGCCGAGGGGCTCACCGTCATTTCGGGGCTGCTGACCGACGAGACGACGACGTTCGACGGGCAGTACTACAAGCTGACCGACGCGCTGTGCGAGCCGAAGCCCGTGCAGTCGCCGTTGCCGCTGCTGGTCGGCGGGACCGGCCCGCGGATGCTGCGACTGATCGCGCGGCACGCCCAGGAGTGGAACCAGTGGTCCGCGCCGGGCGAGTTCGGCGAGCGCTCGTCGGCGCTGGACGCGGCGTGCGAGAAGGAGGGCCGCGACCCGGCCACCGTGTGGCGCTCCACGCAGGCGGTGGTGATGGTCACCGATTCGGCGGAGTCCGAAGCCAAGGCGAAGTCGGCCGCCGAGTCGATGCCGCAGCCGGTGGTCTACGGACCGGCCGAGCGGATCGCCGAGGCGGCCGCGACGTGGCGCGACGAGGGCGTCGACGAGGTGATCGTCCCCGACTTCGGGATGCCCCGTGGTCCGGCGCGCCTGGACGCGTACCGGGCGCTGGCCGAGGCGTTCAAGCCCCTGGCCTGACGGCGGGGCCGCCGAATGTGCACTTGTTCATCACATTCCGCAATCATCCGTCACACAACTTCACACTCGGCATGCAGCCGCCTGGGCTGCTGCCGCTACTCCGATCAGGCCCGGCGACGCGGGGTGCTAACCTTCGTGATCACCAGCCCGGCTGGTCAGGCCGATGTAGTTCAATGGCAGAACATCAGCTTCCCAAGCTGAATACGCGGGTTCGATTCCCGTCATCGGCTCCACGAAACTCTCGCGTGTTGTGCCGTGGGTCGTGACACCGAGGCTGCCGGGCAAGACGCTGGTCGCGTACACATGACCTCGCCCGTGTGGCGCCTCGAGCGGAAGCCCCAGGACGGTTACAAACCATCTGCCGACACGCCATGGTCGGCGTGGCCTCATTAGGTCGCCGACCGTGCAGTTGCTGGCCGTTCTTCCTTCCAACCCGGACTAGGTGCACACGCTAGTCCGATTTACACACTTAACTCGGACTAGCGCTACAGTTAGTCCGAGTTAGGAGGCGCTGATGCAACCCAGCGACGCGTGGCCCAGCCACCGCGCAGAGCAACGCCCGTGGGCGCAGACCCAGCGGGGTGGCACCCGCGAGGACAGGACACTTCGGTCGATCACGGTGTCGCTCCCGCCCTTCATCGCCAAACTCAACGCCAGCATCGATGCGGATATCGCGGTCGAACTAGAAGCCGCCATGGGCGAAGTTTCGCGACTCGACAGCACGCACGAAACCCATCTTGAAGCGCTCAGCACTCTCCTACTTCGCACGGAAGCGGTGGCGTCGTCGAAGATCGAGCACGTTGAAGCCAGCGTGGACGACTACGCCCGCGCACTGCACGGCGGACGAGGCAATTCGAGCGCAATCTCAATGGTGGCGGCAACCACCGCCCTGAACGACATGATCGCCACCGTCGACCGAGATGCGCCCATCCAGATGTCCGCGATCCTCCGCGCACACGAAGCGCTCATGCGAGAAGACCCGACCGAGAGGCAGCATGCCGGTCAACTGAGAACCGTCCAAAACTGGATCGGCGGAAGCGACTACTCACCGCGAGACGCGTTGTACGTTCCGCCACCGCCGGACACGGTGCCCGCGTACATGGACGACATGATTGAGTTCGCGAACCGAACCGACATTCCCGTCCTGATACAGGCCGCCGTCGCGCACGCACAGTTCGAATCGATCCATCCCGTCACCGACGGCAACGGCCGAATCGGCCGGGCGCTCATCAACGCCATCTTCAGGCGGAGGGGAGCGACGACGCGCCTCGTCATCCCCTTGGCTTCGGCGCTCGTTGCTCACCGCGAGCGCTACTTCGGCGCACTCAACACCTACCGCACTGGCGACCTACGCCCACTGATCGTCACGTTCGCGAATTCATCGAAGACTGCTGCCGCCGAATCACGCACTACTGCAGAGCGTCTGGCGGAGATACCCGTTGAGTGGCGAAACATGGTCGGACCGATTAGGCGTCACAGCGCGACCGAGAAACTCCTGCTGTTGTTGCCATCGACGCCCATCGTGTCGTCCGACGACGCCGTATCACTCGTCGACGCACCTCGAAGCAGCGTGTTCGCGGCAATAAATCGACTGCACGAGACCGGCGTACTACGACCACTGACCGACCGCAAACGAGACCAGGTATGGGGAGCAAGCCTCGTACTCGACGAGCTAGACGACTTGGGGCGAAGGATTGAGCGAGCGAGCACTTGACTCGGTCCCGGCTCGCAATAGGGTCCACCGTGATGGCCGTCGACGATCGACCTCCGATGGAGACACTCCAGGGTGGCGCCTGGCTGGACCACGGCTTTCACATGGACGCCCACACCCACGTGCACGGCCAGCTGGTGTACGCCGCATCGGGACTCGTGGCCACCACCACCGAGCGCGGGACGTGGGTGGCCCCGGCCAACCGGGTCACGTGGACCCCGCCGCGGTTCGAACACTCCCACCACTTCTACGGCTCCACCGACGTGCGCGTCGTCAAGATCCCGGCGGACCTGTGTGCGGCCCTGGTCACCCACCCCGGCGTCTTCGCGGTCAGTCCCCTACTGCGAGAAGCGCTTCTGACGCTGACGGACCGCACGGACCGCCGCCCCGAGAGGAACGACCGGCTGCGCGCGGTCGCCATCGACGAGCTCGTCGAAGCCCCTGACCGGTCGCTGCACCTGCCCGAGCCCCGCGACGACCGGCTGCGCGCCGTCACCGATCTGCTTCGCGCCGATCCCGGGCAGTCGACGACCCTGACCGATTTGGGCCGAAGCGCCGGAGCCAGTGCCCGCACGCTGAGTCGCCTCTTTCGCGAGGAGCTCGGGATGAGCTTCCAACGCTGGCGGACCCTCCTGCGCGTCCACCACGCGCTGATCCACCTCACCACCGGCCGGTCGGTGACCGACACCGCGATCGAGTGCGGCTGGTGCAACCCGACGAGTTTCATCGACGCCTTCAACGGGGTGGTGGGACAGACACCAGGGCGTTACCAGGCAGCACTGGACGCATGACTGGCGACTTTTCGGCATCGGTTGGCCAGCTGTCGGTGGTCGGCGACGACCCATGCGGCCAAGGTGGTCTGTAGCGCGTTGCCCGCCTCGGACAACGGCTCGTACACCTGGAGTGACACACGTGAGCAACTCGGATCAGAACCCCGTCGTGGTCGTCATCGGCGCCGGAGTTGCCGGCCTGGCCGTCGGTAACTTCCTGCTACGCAACGGCATTGAATGCGTCGTACTGGAGAAGCGCAGCCGCGACCACGTCGAACGGCGGCAGCGGGCCGGCTCGCTCGACGGCCGTTCGGTCCGCACGTTCCTCGACTGGGGTCTGGGCGAGGTCGTCAACGGTCACGTCTCCCACGCCGAGTTCGACTCCGACGGCATGCCGCTGCACATCGACGGCGAGACGCGGATGTGGAAGCCGATGGACGACGGCGACGACGATCCCGGCGTCTTTTGTCCGCAACAAGTGTTGGTGCGCAACCTCATCGAGGTGTTCCTGCGCGACGGAGGCGACCTGCGGTTCGACGCAGACGTCACCCTCGACGACCTCGACTCGTCGCAGCCGAGGGTCCGCTATCGTGACGCATCCGGTGTGACGACCGAACTCAGCTGCGACTTCGTGGCGGGCTGCGACGGTTATCGCGGCATCAGCCGGGCGTCCATTCCCGACGGGGTGCTGACCTGCCATTCCCAGGAGCACGGATACGCCTGGCTCGCCCTGCTGGCCGCGGTCCCGGCCGATCCTCCGGCGGTGATGGCCGTGCACTCGCGCGGCTTCGCCGCACAGATCACCCGAGGGCCGACGACGAGCCGCTTCTACCTGCAATGCCCGGTATCCGACACCCTCGACCAGTGGCCGGACGAGCGCATCTGGGAGGAGCTCGCCGCCCGCCTAGGCGAGCCCGTCACGGTGACCGGTCCCATCACCGACAAGCAACTCGTGCCGCTCCGCAGCGTGGTCTACAGCCCGATGCGATTCGGCCGGCTCTACCTCGTCGGAGATGCGGCCCACCTGGTGTCGCCCATGAGCGCGAAGGGGATGAGCCTGGCGCTCCACGACGCCGAAGCCTTCGCTCGCGCCGTCACACATCATGTCCGCCAAAGTGATTCGAGTCAGCTCGACGGCTACTCCGACGCGTGCCTGCGCCACACGTGGGACGAACAGATCCACGCGGTCTGGATCACGAACGTCATGCACGACGCCGGCGATTCGCGCCACGCAGGAGAATTTCGCAAACAGCTAGCACGCGCAGAACTGGAACGGATGATCGCCAGCTGAACAACGCCCAGCCGACTTACTCAGTCGGCTATCCGAAGATCTTGGCCGCCGCGACATCAGCCATGTCTTGCAACACCATGATTTGACCGCGTGTCCACAGCCGGGGGCGCTGTTCGAACGTGCACAAGGTGCCTATCGCCTGATCGTCGGCATTGAACAGCGGGATGCCGGCGTAGGCACCGATCTCACCACTGAGGACGACGGGGTGGTCACAGAGCAGCGGGTGCGTGGTCGCGTTGTCGACGATGAACGGAATGCCACTTACCACCGTGTACTTGCAAATGGACATCGACAAGGGCCGCCACCGCTCTGGGGCGTCCGGTGCGGCCGTATATCCCGCCAGGAACTGTTCATCGCCGCCCAGCAAGGACACCGCAGCGGACGGTACGGCGAGTGCCTCCGCAGTCATCGTTGCGATGGCATCGAGCGCCGGCTGAGGACCGCCGTCCATGAGACCTGTGCTCTTCAGCGCGTCGAGCCGCGCTGATCCGTTCAAGGTCATCCGAATCACGGACTCGAGAGCATCCGGGTCCGCCGAAATTCGTTTGAGTAACCAGTTCGTTGCAAATTCGTCGACGCCGGCTCCGACAACCGTCGCGACGAGCCCTTCCCTGAGTTCACGGAGCTCGATTCCAGAAATGCCGCCACCCCCGCACTAGTGATAGCTCTCGCGCCCCTCGCCTGGGCAGATTAGCCCCATTGGACGCGAAACAACGACCGAAACAGCATTTTGCTGGCACGACGTCTCCGAATGCCATGCCAACGACCTTGAGGTATCTTCCCATAGCGGCCGACAGTGCTGGGCCCAGAGCCACCGACCAGTAGGAAGACGGGTCATCCGAACAGCGTGGAACCGCGGGCCGTAATTGTTCGGCACGCCTTTCGCCACGCAGCCCTGCAACATCGCGTCGCCGTTTTCGGTACCGACGAAATCACGATTGAAGCACTTAGCTGGATTGCACTGCTCAGCGTCGCGGCAGTTCTATTGTTACGTGAGTCGTTGACGTGTCTGTTGCCTATTTCGGCGGCGCGGAACCTCGCCGAACAAAAAGGAGCGTGATGGTCGACTTCACCACCCGCACGATCGGAACGAATGTCACCGTGATCCAGCCGACGGGCCGGCTGAACATGGCGGCCGCGTCGACCCTTCGAAAGCAGTTGCAGGACATCGTCGAAGGCGGCAGTAGCCGCATCGTGGTCGACCTCAGCACGACCGATTTCATCGATTCGTCTGGATTGGGCGCGCTGATCTCCGGACTGAAGATAGCCCGTCAGGAAGGCGGCGACCTGCGCATCGCCGCAACCCCCAAACAGGTCGGCACGGTGTTGGAGTTGACCAACCTCAACCGCGTGCTGCCCACCTATGAATCTGTCGACACAGCTTTTGACGATTGAGCGAACGCTCGACACGGTGACTGGTCCCGACACCCTGGCGAAGCTGCAGCACACGCTCGACGCGGCGTGGGCCGCCGAAGAAGTGCCGGAATACACCCGGATGTGCATGGACCTGGCGGTGAGTGAGATCGGGACCAACATCATCGAGCACTCAGGCAACGGGCAGTCGGTGAGGCTTCGGATGATGGTGACCGTTGGGCCGAAGACGATCTCGGTGGTTCTCAACGACGACGGCCGGCCCGTGGCCGTCGACCTCACCTCGGCCGCGATGCCCGAGGAGCTGTCGGAGCGGGGCCGCGGCCTGGCCATCGTCCACCGTGTCGTGGACAGGGTCTGCTACTCCCGTGATCGCGACGGCAATTGCTGGACACTGATGCGGCGACGGGCTGAATGAACCCGATGGGTGGGTGCGATGGACACGGCTAGGGCGGCCACCGCCGCGCGGGATGGTGGTGCACCTCCCCGCATCGACGACCACCGCAGTCGCCCCTCGTCGCCAACCGGCTCTTGGCCATCGGCGGAACAGCCGACACGATCCCAAAGTCAGGTCCCCGCGTGGGTCTTCATCGCGGGCATGCTGCTGGCCTTGGCCGCCGTAAGTTCGTTGTCGTTAGAGATGCAGCCAACGGCGTGGTCGACGGCGGCGTGGTGGCCTACCGCCGGCATCGCAATCGGCTTGGGAGTCCGATTTTCGCGTCGCCACACCTGGGTCTTGGCGGTGGCGGTGGGCGCCGTGACCCTGCCGGTGCTGTTGTGGTCGGGTACGCCACCCGCACCGGCCGTCACGCTGACGGTCTTGGCGAGCGTCGAGATGTTGGTCGGCACCCTGCTGCTGCGCGGTCGCCAGGATCGTTGGCCGACGCTTTCGTCGTTACGCGACCTCGCCGGGTTCCTGCTGATCGCCGCTGCGGCATCGGTGCTCTACGGGGTGTCCGCCTGGGGTGCCTCCCTGCTGCTGGGATATCCCGAGGGCGCCTGGGACCGGCTGTTGACCTCGACACCCGGACAGGCCGCTGGGATTCTGCTCATCACCCCGTTGTTCATGGACCTCCCGCGCCGTCGTGAGCCCGCAACCCGTGCCGAGACCGCGGTACAACTGTTCGTGGCCCTGTCGGTTTCCATCGGGGTGTTCGTCGTCAATGATGGCCTCTCCCTTGGTTTTATCGCATTCCTGCCGCTGGCCTGGGCGGCCGTTCGGATGTCGACTCGGCTGTTGTCCCTCGAGACGCTGGCGATCGCGATCGTGGCCTCCGTCGCCAGCTTCGAAGACACCGGCCCGTTCGGCTTCGACCGCTGGGGAATGACGGCGGCCAGCCTGACACTGCAGCTCTACAACATTTCGATGGTGGTGATCTTCCTGGTGGTATCCCTCGCGGTGGGAGCCGAACGGGACACGTCCTTGCGGCTCTCCGAGAGCGAGGACTTGTTCGTCAAGAGCTTCAACTCGTCGGTCGCCGGCAAGCTGATGGTGACGCGGGGGCCCGTCCATTGGACCGTGCAGCGCAGCAATCCGTCAGCCCGGGAGTTGCTCCCGTGGCTGACCGAAGGAGCCGAGTCGCTCGACGAAGTTCTAGGCCCCGAGGCCACCGCAATCCTCTCCGCCGCCGCGGATTCGCTCGTCGACGGGAACGCGCGTAGGACGTTGACACTGGCCGACGGGCGCAGCCTCAACGTGAGTGTCGCGGAAATCGGCGAGCGTACGAATGGCACCCTGTTGGTGCTGCACTTCCACGACATCACCGAATCGCTACGGCTGCGCGAGCTCAAGCAGGACGAAATGAACCGGGCCGCCAACGTGCAGCGCGCTCTGCTGCCCGACGTCTTGCCGGACACTCCGGGCTGGACGTACGGAACCTCCACCACACCGGCAAGCCAGGTGGGCGGGGACTTCTACGACTTGCGGGTGCGCTCGCCCAAGATGGTGGTCAGTCTCGGCGACGTCATGGGCAAGGGCGTTGGCGCGGGCATGCTGGCAGCCGCGATCCGTGCCGTGCTGCGGTCCCATGATCCGACGGCGAGTCCTTCGCAGGTCGTCACCGACACCGCCCGCATCCTCGAAGAGGACTTGCGCCGAATCAGCGGGTTCGTCACTCTCGCTTACGTACTCGTCGACATGGAGACCGGCGAGTTTCGATTCACCGACGCCGGCCACGGCTTGTACTTCGTCGCCCGGGGCGATTCGGGCGAGACCGAGCGGATCGCTTCCGACGACATGCCGGTCGGTTTGGGCGAGCAGTGGCGGGAGATCTCCGGCAGCCTCGCGCCCGGCGACACGATTCTGCTGGTCAGCGACGGCGTCTTGGATCTCTGGGGCGGATCCGTCGAAGAATTGCAGGCAGCGATCACCCGGTCTGCCAACCGTGAGGGGATCAGCCCACAAACGTTCGTGGACGAGCTGTGCGCGGCAGCAACGGGCGATCAACACGACGGTGACGACGACGTCACCGCCGTCGCACTGCGGCGCGAGCGATGAGCCACACGGGCTGAACATCCGCCCAGGGCACGGACTGTGCTTGCATTCACGTCATGCCCCTCAGTTCGCGCATGCCGGATCTCGCCGAGTTCGAGGTGCTGCTGGCGATCGCCGAAACGGGCAGCCTCGGTGCGGCCGCCAGGAAGGTCGGCCTGACCCAGCAGGCGGTCTCGGCACGATTGGCGTCGGTGGAGGCCCGCATCGGCGTGGAGCTAGCCGTCCGTACGCCGCGGGGTTCGCAGCTGACGCCCGCCGGTGTGGTCGTCGCCGAATGGGCTCACCAACTGCTCGACGTCGCCCATCACGTCGACGCCGGTTTGGCGTCGCTGCGCTCAGATGCCCGCAGCCGCATCAATATTTCGGCCAGTCAGACCGTCGCCGAACAGCTGTTGCCACGCTGGCTGATGTCCTTGCGGACGGCGGCGGCACGCCGCGGGACACCCGTCCCCGAGTTGACGTTGACAGCCACCAACAGCAGTCACGCCGTGGCCGACGTCGCCGATGGTACCGCGGACCTCGGTTTCATCGAAAGCCCCTCCGCACCAACCGGTTTGCGTAGCAAGGTGGTGGCGTCCGACGAACTGGTGGTCGTGGTGGCCCCCGACCACAAGTGGGCTCGGCGCCCACGGCCGGTCGACCCCGCCGAACTTGCGCAGACACCCGTCATTTCGCGCGAAACCGGTTCAGGAACCCGTGATTCGCTGATCGCCGCGTTGAAGCGTGCGGGGTGCGATCCCGCACATCAGGCACCGCCGGTCCTGGAACTCTCCTCGGCTGCGGCGGTCCGGGCGGCCGTCCTGTCCAGCCAGGCGCCCGCCGTGATGAGCAGACTGTCGATCGCCGACGACCTCGCCTTTGGCCGGCTACGGGAAGTCTCGACCCCCGAACTCGACCTGCGCCGCCACCTTCGGGCCATTTGGGTCGGCGGCCGGACGCCCCCGGCGGGCGCGGTTCGCGACCTCCTCGGCCACATCCAGACGATGCAGCGGCTACAACGCAGCACCTCGGCCACCTGACGCGTCGCCCAGCACTCACAACGCGCGCTTGTGAGCTCACAACGTCGCGACCGCTACTGCCGAGCGCTCGGTGCGTCGACCATGGAATGCGTGGCGCCGAGCGGCAACACATCAGTGCGACGAGAAGGAGCGCTTCCCATGGATACGACGAATTACCGGTGGACAGTCGTCGGGGCCGGGCCAGCCGGAATTGCCACGGTCGGCCAATTGATCGACCGCGGCGTCCCCGCAGGTGAGATCGCCTGGGTGGATCCCGAATTCGCAGTGGGTGACTTCGGAACCAAGTGGTCCGTCGTGTCGAGCAACACCCGAACCAGCAGCTTCCTGCGCTTCCTCGACTCGACGGCGGCATTCGACTTCGCCAAGGCACCGGACTTCGACATCCGTGGGGTCGATCCGCACGAGACGTGTCTGCTCGGAGCGGTGGCGGAGCCGCTGCACTGGATCACCGCGCAGCTCACCGACAGGGTCGCCGCTCACGAGACCAGTGCCACCCGGCTGGAGTTGAGCGAGCGATGTTGGACGGTGCACACCGAACAGTCCGTCCTCACCTCCGACAACGTGGTCTTGGCGATCGGGTCCGACGCACGCACGCTGAACCATCCCGGACTCCACGAGATCCCGCTCGACGTGGTCGTCGACCCGCACGAGTTGGCGACGGAGGATCTCGATGGTGCGACGGTCGCCGTGTTCGGCTCCTCGCACTCGACGATGATCGCCCTGCCGAATCTGCTGGCGCAGCCGGTGGCGAAGATCGTGAACTTCTATCAGCATCCGTTGCGCTACGCCGTCGAGTTCGAGGACTGGACGCTGTTCGACGACACCGGGCTCAAAGGCCGTGCGGCCCAGTGGGCACGCGAGAACCTCGACGGTCGGATTCCCGATCGCCTCCAGCGTTGCCACGTCGACGATCCCGGGTTCGACGAACTGCTCGGGCAGTGCGACCGCGTGGTCTACACCGTCGGATTCGAGCCACGCACAGTCGACGCGCCACAGTGGGGTCCGTTGCGGCACAACCCCTCCAACGGGATCATCGCCCCCGGACTCTTCGGCATCGGCATCGCGTACCCCGGTCACCGAGTCGACCCGACGGGATACGCCGAACACCGCGTCGGACTGGAGAAGTTCATGCAGCAACTCGACCAGTGCCTGCCCATCTGGCTACGGTACGGCGCATGACTGGCCATGAGCCCGACTACCGTTTCACCCTCGCCAACGAACGCACCTTCCTGGCGTGGATCAGGACGGCACTGGCCTTGATCGCCGGTGGCGTGGCGGTCGCCCAGTTGCTGCCACCGTTTCCGGTGTCGTGGGGTCGGCACGGGTTGGCGACACTGCTGGTGGCCGCGGGCGCGGTGACGGCCGTGGCGTCGGTGCGCCGTTGGCAGCAGGTGCAGCGCGCGATGCGGGACGACGACGTCCTGCCTCCGACGCGGCTGCCGCTCGCGCTGACGGTTTTCCTGCTCGCCGCGTGCGTGGCGGTGCTCGTCATGATTCTCCTTGGGCGGCCGTGAGCCTGCAACGGGAGCGGACTCACCTCGGTTGGGAGAGAACCGCGTTCAGCTTCATGGCGGTTGGCATCCTGTTGGCCTTCCGCTCCGGGGAGACGCTGGTGCACGGGCATTCGTTCCTCGCGATCGCCGCACTGCTCGCGGCCGCGATCGCATCCCTGATCCGCCGCCGTCAACTCGGCGACAATGGTGTCGCGATTGCACCGGCGCAGTGGCAAATCGCGGTGACCGGTGGCCTCACCGCGGCACTTGGGATCGGGTGCGCCGTCGCCATCTGGTGGTGACCCTCCCACGGCGCGCGTCCCGGCGAACACGACGTCCGTCGACGACAATGGCAGACGACGATGGCATGGGATTCTTGTCGGTGCGAGGCTGTATACCTGATGTCGAACGGCCGTTCGATGCACGGAAGGGGTTGCGGTGGCACCGCGCAGTACGCGCAAGGCGCAGGTGGTCAGCCTGTTCGCCGGGGCCGGCGGTTTCGACATCGCCCTCGAACGCGCTGGTTGGGACGTCGTCGTCGCAACGGACCACGCCGCGGACGCCATGGAGACCCTGCGCGCCAGCAAGGCCGCCGGCATCCCCATCAAGGGCCGACGCGGCAAGCACCTGGCCAAGACCACTCTGATCGAGAAGGACGTCGCGACGCTGACCGCCGACGAGCTGCGTCCGCGCAGCGCCGGTGCCGACTGGCGCCCCGACCTGCTGGCCGGCGGGCCACCGTGCCAGCCGTGGTCGTCGGCGGGTCACCAGAAGGGCCTCAAGGACTCCCGCGGCCAGCTGATCGCCCACATGATTCGCCTCGTCGAGGAACTCCAGCCCCGCTACGTGCTGTTCGAGAACGTCCGCGGCCTCGTCACCGCGGTCGGTCCGAAGGGCGCCCCCGGCGAGGTCCTGCGCAGCATCCAAGACGACCTCCGCGACCTCGGCTACTCCAGTCGAATAGCCACGCTCAACGCCGCCGACTACGGCGCCGCGCAACGCCGGGTCCGCCTCTACCTGATCGCCACTGCCGACCACGAGCTTCCGGAGTTCCCCGAGCCCACCCACCACCGGTACGGCGAGAACGGCCTCAAGCCGTGGGTCTCGCTCGGTGAGCTCCTCGACTCGCTGCCGCCCGCGCAGCATGACGCCGTCGTCCGGCCCAACGGAATCGACGGCGACGCGTTGCGTCAGCTGACCCCGGGCACCGGCCTCCGCACGAAGGGCCGCGTGATGAACAACCGCCCCAGCGGGCAGTGGGGCTACCGACAGGACGCCTTCCTCGCCAACCTTGGACTGCCGTCACGCACCATCAGGACCGCGTCGACGCCCGACTGGATCAAGCTGCCGGAGGACCACGACATTCGACGTCTGACGTGGCAAGAATGCGCTGCGCTGCAAGGCTTCCCGCGTGACTGGCGATTCGCAGGCAAGACCAGCAACTTCTTCCGCCACATCGGCAACGCCGTTCAGGTCGACGCGGTGGAAGCTATCGGCCGCACCCTGCTCGAATCGGTTCGCAACGGCCCTTCCGAGACGCCGCCGCCGATGCCACCGTGGCCCGACTATCTGACCAAGCGTGTTCGCTACACCGAGGCGGAGCACCGGGTCAACGGAAGCTTGCGCACCAGGATCCTCGCCAACAAGTAGCCTGTCGGGCGGACGCCAGGCGGCCCAGTGGCAGACTCGGCCGGGTGTCGCCAACGTTCGTCGCCCCGCCCCAGTGGACGGCCGCCGAACTGAAGGCCGCTCGCGACACCGCCGAGGACGCCTTTACCCACCTCCGCCGCGAGGAGGGGCCCAAGGCCTTCCAGCGCATGTACAACCAACTCCGGCCGCGGGTCGAGCAGGTCTTCGAGGCGTCCGACGACATCCAGAACCTCACCGGCGCCGTCTTCAAGGCCGATCCACAGGCCTGGCAGGCCTGCCGTTATCTGTGCGGGCCGCCGATCAGCCAGGAGGATCTGTGGACCCTCGTCGGTGGTCCGAAGTTTCGCTCCGTACCGCCGGCCTACGCCGAGGACACGGCGGAGGCGATTCGCGTCGTCGTCGACCCGGTGCGCTTCCCCTGGCTCGCGCAGGGCCGTCCGCCGTGGCCGGACGAGCGGGAAATGGCGATCATGGCGACGACGGTGCTTTGGGCCGCCCAACAAACCGGTACGGAACGACGCGGTGAGGCCTCGTCCCGGCAGGAGACGATGACCGCGAAGACGCTCGACGATGCGGGGTTGACGCTCGAAGTCTCCCGTGCGCCAATTCAATTCATCGACGACATGCCACGCGGCGGATACAGTCGCGAACGCCGCCTCGCCGGCGCGAAGTGCGACGTGCCGGCCCGGTTGTTCGACGGCCGACTGCTTGCGCTGGAATGCAAGGTGTCCAACGGCCCGAAGAACGGCTGGAAGCGCGTCAACCGGGAGGTGGGCGGCAAGTCCGACTCGTGGCGTGCGCACTTCGGCAGCCAAGCTCTCACCGGCGTGATCCTGGCCGGGGTGTTTGACCTGTCCTGCCTAGTGACGGCGCAGGACCGGGGCGTGACCATCCTGTGGGAACACGACATGAACCCGCTCCGCGAGTTCGTCGAATCAACTTCGGGCTGAACGACTTTCGACGATCTGTCGAACCGTCGCGGCGGCGTCCTCGGCGGATTCGTGTTCCCACACCCGGACGGGTACCCAGCCGGCGTCGCGCAGCGCCTCGTCGGTCGCCCGATCCCGCGCGCTGTTTCCCTCGATCTTCGCCACCCAGAAGTCGTTGTTGCGCTTCGGTTTCGTGGAGTGCAGCGGGCAACCGTGCCAAAAGCACCCGTCCACGAAGACCGCCACCTTGGCTCGCCGGAAGACGATGTCGGCTTCGCGCCGCAGACCGGGCAACGGCCGCTGATGAATCCGGTACCTCAGCCCGGCCTCGTGCAGACGCGACCGCAACGCCACCTCGATCGACGTGTCACGTCGCCGTTGGCGCTGCATGCGCGCCGAGGTGGCCTGGTCGGTCTGCAGGTCGAAGCCCAGAGGTTTGTCTCGGGACACCCCTCCACGTTAGCGCCGAGAATCGACCACGCCACGAAAAGGGTTGCGCTCGCCGCCCCGCGTGCGATCCGATGACAGCATGACCGCCGCGATCTGGCCGCTGTTCGAGCTCCATGTGTCGACTCCCCGCCTGTCGCTGCGCTACGTCACCGACGAGCTTGCCGGCGAACTCGCCGATCTGGCTGCGCAAGGGATTCACGATCCGGAGACCATGCCGTTCTCCGAGCCGTGGACCGACGTTCCGCCGCCGGCTCTGCAGCGCGACGCGGTGCGGTACTTCTGGCGGTGCAGAGCCGACACCACCACTGAGCGTTGGACTCTCAACCTCGCGGCCCATCACCGAGACGGCGACATCTTGGGCGTCTGCACGCTCAGTGCCGAGCACTTTCCCACCACCCGCACCGTGACGACCGGGTCGTGGATCGGCCGCCGGTTTCAAGGTCGGGGGCTCGGCCAGGAGATGCGTCAGGCGGCACTGCACCTGATCTTCGCCGGTCTGGACGGCGTCACCGCCAGCACCCGCGCGTGGCACGACAACGCAGCCTCACTACGCATCACGAGATCGCTGCCCTACACCGAACAGCGCTCAGTTCGCGAGATCCGCCGCGATCGACCCGACACCATGCTGGCGTTCACGATGGACCGAGAGCAGTGGCAGACCGTTCGGCGCAGCGACATCCAACTCGCAGGCACCACGTCGATCCGCGAATTCCTCGGCGTGCCGACACCCCTGCAAATCGGCACGCCAGCAAATTCAGCGGATACGATTGTCACACTATGAAGCATGCCGCCGAGCCCCACGAGGAGCTGTCGCCCCCGCCGGCACAGCCCACCGCGCGATCCCCGTGGCGATGGGCCACCCTCGCTCTCGCGCTGGTCGCGGCCGTGGC
Organism: Mycobacterium sp. Root135; assembly: GCF_001426545.1. GTDB lineage: Bacteria > Actinomycetota > Actinomycetes > Mycobacteriales > Mycobacteriaceae > Mycobacterium. The sequence continues at coordinate 695,579 of NZ_LMEZ01000004.1, forward strand.
GACCGGAGTGGCCGTCTGGGCTCTGACGCGGACGCCGGCGGAGAACTCGGCGACGCCAACGAACCAAGAGGTGGCCGACGCAAAGGGCCGGGCCTGCGAGGCCTACATCAAGGTGCGGACCGCGGTGGCCCTGCAAACCCAGGGCGCAGTTGGCACCGATCCCGCTGCCGCACAAGCGATTGCGGCGAATGCGCGGTTGGCCATGTCCGTCGGCAGTCAGCATCTCGTCGACAACCTCAGCCCCGCCGTGCCCGCCGAGTTGGCCGGGCTGCTTCGCACGCTTGCCACTGACCTTCAGAATCTCACCATCAACGCCCTGGCCGGGACCCCGGACGACGACGCCGGCCAGGTGACCAGACTCCGCGACCTCGAGACCAACAGCAAGAAGATCGTCGAGCAGTGCAAGTGAGCTGATCCTCCAGACCCCAAACGAAGAGCCGCCCCGGTCTGCACCGGGGCGGCTCTCGTCTGTGCGGCTACGTCATCAGTTGGAGCTGTCGGCCCCACCGCTTGAACCGGCACCGCTCGAACCGGCACCGCTCGAACCGGCACTGCTCGAACCACCGGACGTCGTCGCGGCGCCTCCCGTGCTCGGGGTCCCGGCGCCACTGGTAGCGGCGGGCTTGGGGCCGGTTCCGGTGAACTTCTCGATTCCCTTCTTTACGGAATCGGCGAAGGACCGGAGCGGTTTGAACGGGTCGTTTCGACCGTTGCCGGCGGGCTTGGTGCTCGGCGCTCCCGACAGGGGAACGCCGTTGACGCCGGGAATCTCGACCTTGGCCGGGGTCTCGTCGACCTTCGGCGTGGTGTCGTCCACCTCGGTCGTCTCGATGTTCGCGACCTTGGTGGCGCCGGCGTCCGCACCCTCGGTGGCGGGATCGGGAACGGTTGGCGCCACGGACGCCGCCAGCGCGGTGGACGGCGCGGCGGTCCTGAGCGGCAACGGATTCGTGACCGGCGGGTTGATGGTGCCCGGCGGCGGCGGGTTGATTCCGGCGAATTCGGTCTCGGCGGCCGTCAGGTCCGGCGCCAGCGAGATGACGAGGCCTGGCGGGAAGAGGCTGGTCCTGATGGACGGAATGAAGTTGAAGTCGAACACCATCGAGCCGATCTTGGTCGTGGTGTGCAGACCGCCGGCGAAGTAGGCGTTGACCGGCCCGTTGCCGAAGTCCAACGAGAACACGAACCCCGTCGTCCCCGTGTTGGTGATGATCCCGGGGATGCCTGCCGACCACCGGCCGATGTCGACGGCACTCCAATCGTCCGGCTGTCCGCTGCTCAGGACGTTGCCGCCGGCCGCGTCTTGCACCTGGGTGAGGCCGATGGCTTTGAGGACGTTGAGGTTGAAGAATGCGGGACCGAGGTTGTTGGCAGTCTGCAGGAAACCGGCGTGCGTGCCGACGAACGGGTCGTACCAGGCGACGTTGTCCACGAAGCCGATGGCGCCGGCACTGTTGGCCAGGCCCGCCAACCCGAGTGCCCACTGATCCAGATCGGTCACGTTGATGGTGGACTGCTGCGGCCTGGTCGGGTCCTGTTGAGCGACGATCGACTTGATCGAGTTGAGGCCGAAGGTCAGGGGCCCGAGCTTATTGGCCGTCTGCAGCGCGGCGCCGACACCGACCTTGAAGCCGTTGGCGTACTGATTGACCGCCGACACCGTGGCCGCGCCGGTGCTGCTGATCGCGGCGGCGGGCGCCAGCGCCCACGGGAAGGTTTGGTTGACGTCGAACTCTAGTGGCAGGGCCGCCGTGCGGATGGCTGGCGCGGTCGCCGCTTCAGGGGTAGCAGCGGCTGATCCGTATTGACTAATAAGCAACGCCGCTGCGCCGACCGCCGTGACACCGGCACCGACGGAGAGGCTATTGGTCCTAAACATGAATCCCCTTTGCCAACAGTTAACTGCTGTATTGAACGTGGTGTTAATTTACCCCGGCTCATCGAAATTGCAACCGGTCCAGCTAACTCGAAATTGGACCCTATGCACTTTGCTGCCAGGAAAGCCCACACATGGGGGAAGGCTATGACTGAGCGGGTCGAGGCATTTGCTCCTCGCGTCGACCTCCCGGCCTACGCCAGCCAAATGGCAAACGGCCGCCTTCGCAGCCGTTGAGCCGCGGTGCCCCCCGGATCGTCGACCGTAGGCCCGACCGATGAGGCGGGAGTGCTGATCAGAGCGGTGCAGCCGTCGCCAAGGGAAGCCGAAGGACGTCGGGGCGGAATGCCGGGGTAGCAAACTTTCAAGATCGGTTATTTGCTGGATCGCGTCAGGGTCGCACCGATGGCCAGGGGTCCAGGTAGCGATGCCCGGGCCACGGGTGCCGAAATGGCGTGCCTTGGTGCGCCGATGTCCTCATTTCGAATGGCACTGGCGAACCCCATTGTTAGCAGAGGCGCAGACCTAGCTGGGCTCGACAGTTATTGCACATTTAGCCAATTGCACATCGGCCCGCGGCGGGCGCTCAAAATGCGCTCGACGCGATGGCCTTGCCGACGGTGGAGCGGGAGCCGGCAAGCCCGCGAGCCGGCGGCCTCAACGTCTAGGCTGTACACACCTACACGGGCTGGAGCCGAGCGAGTCGCGAAGCCCCGGCACACGCGAACCCGGACCCGGACCCTGCCGATTCGCGACCCTCGCCCGAGGGCCGTCCGAACCGATCAGAAACCTATGAACCGATGGCCATTGCCGACGTCGCCGAGTACGCCCACTTGTCCGAATCCGACCTGGACGCGCTCGCCGCCGCATTGGACGACATCCGCCGCGACGTCGAAGCCACCCGCGGAACCCGCGATCGGACCTACATCCGCCGGACGATCGCGTTCCAACGCGCGCTGGAGCTTGCCTCCCGGTTGACGATCGCCGGCACCAAGGGCAGGCGCGGCTGGTGGCTCGGCACCCTCGGGCTCGCCGCTGCCAAGAGCATCGAGAACATGGAGATCGCCCACAACGTCGGCCACGGCCAATGGGACTGGATGAACGACCCCGAGATCCACTCCACCACCTGGGAGTGGGACATGGCGGGCCTGTCGTCGCAGTGGCGCTACTCCCACAACTACCGACACCACGTGAACACCAACGTCGTCGGGGTCGACGACGACCTCGGCTACGGCGTGCTGCGGGTGACCAAGGACCAGGAGTGGAACCCCGGTTACCTCTTCGCGCCGCTGCGGAGTGTGTTGCTCGCGCTCGGATTCGAGTGGGGCATCGCCCTTCACGATCTGTACTCGGAGCAGGAACGAGCCACCACCGATGCCGAGAAGTCGGCCCACGGCAAGGCACTGCTGCGCAAGATCGGCCGCCAGATGGGCAAGGACTACGCGCTGTACCCGGCCCTGAGCATGAAGCGGTGGCGACGGACCCTTGGCGCCAACATCACCGCCAACGTGCTGCGCAACATCTGGGCGTACGTGGTGATCTGTTGTGGCCACTTCGCCGACGGCGCCGAGAAGTTCGAGCCCGAGACGCTCGAGGACGAGACCAAGGCCGAGTGGTATCTACGACAGATGTTGGGCAGCGCCAACTTCGACGCCGGCCCCGTGATGGCGTTCATGAGCGGCAACCTCTGCTACCAGATCGAGCACCATCTGTTTCCCGACCTGCCGAGCAACCGCTATGCCGAGATCGCCAGGCGGGTGCGAGCGTTGTGCGACACCTACGAGCTGCCCTATACGACGGGCCACCTGATCAAGCAGTACCTGATGACGGTGCGCACGGTGTTCGCACTGGCCTTGCCAGACCGGTTCTCCGAGAACGGCTTTCGGCCGACTCGGCTAGGTGTCGAGAAGCTGCAACAGGTACGCGCCATATCCTGACTTCGTCAACGAGCGGGCCCGCCGGGCCAGCTGGTCGTCGTCGATGAAGCCGAGCCTCCAGGCGACTTCCTCTGGCACGCCGATCTTCAGGCCCTGCCTGCGCTCGATGGTGCGCACGTAGTCACTGGCGTCGAGCAGCGAGTCGAAGGTGCCGGTGTCGAGCCAAGCCGTGCCGCGCGCCAACACCTCGACGCCCAGCTTGCCCTGCTCGAGGTAGGTCCGGTTGACGTCGGTGATCTCGTACTCGCCACGGTCGGACGGCCGTAGCGACTTCGCGATCTCGACGACGTCGTTGTCGTAGAAGTACAGTCCCGGCACCGCGTAGTGAGACTTCGGGGTGGCCGGCTTCTCCTCCAGCGACAACGCTCTGCCGTCGTCGCCGAACTCGATGACGCCGTACGCCGACGGGTTGGCCACCCAGTACGCGAAGATGGCGCCGCCGTCGACGTCGCGGAAACGAGCCAGGCTGGTGCCCAGACTCGGTCCGTAGAAGATGTTGTCGCCCAAGATCAATGCGACTGAATCGTCGCCGATGTGGCCGGCGCCGACGACGAAGGCCTGGGCTACGCCGTCGGGGCGATCCTGGACCGCGTAGGTGACGTTCGTTCCGAAGTTCGAACCGTCCCCGAGCAATCGGGTGAAGGCCTCGACGTCACCCGCGGTGGTGATGACCTGGATGTCGCGGATGCCCGCCATGATGAGCGTCGAAAGCGAGTAGTAGATCAGCGGCTTGTCGTACACGGGCAGCAATTGCTTGCACACGCCCATGGTGATCGGATACAGGCGAGTACCCGTGCCCCCGGCCAGGATGATTCCCCGCATGCAAGCACCCTAGGTCAGGTGGGTCAGCCCGCGGCTCCGCCACCACTCGGCGTCTCGGGTGCCTCGGTCGGCGGCACCGTCACCGTTTGAGTCACGGTGCTGGTACTGGTGCTCGTCGACACGGTCGTGCTCGTGGTCGGACTCGGCGTCGTCGTGGTGGTCGTGGTGGTGGTGGTCGTCGTCGTCGTCGTCGGGCTGGTGGTCGTCGTCGTCGCCGCCGAAGAATCGGTCGTCGTGCTCGGCGCCTCGGTCTGCGTCACCGTCTCCGTGCCGCCGGTCGGTGCCGGTACGACGGACTCGGCCGACGACGGCGTGGTCGTCGCGCTGGTGCTCGACGTGGTCGACGTGGAACTCGAGCCGTCGTCGCCGGTGAGCGAGACGATGGCGTAGACGATCACCGCGAGGATGATGACGCCCAATGCGCCGAGGCTGACCAGACCCGGCGGCGTGCGATACCAGGGCCGCGGCGGCTCCGGTGGCGGCTGCTGGCCATGGGGATCCGGCGCTCCGTAGGGGTCCGGTGCCCCGTACGGGTCGGGCGCTCCGTAGTTCGAGGCCATCGTCGGCTCGCTGTAAGCCTGCGACTCGCCCTGCGGGTAGCTGCCGTACTGCGTCGGCTCGCCATCGGAGTAGTACGGGTCGTCTTGGGGTCCGCCGGGACCGTCGTTGCGCGCCACGGGACCCGATGCTACCCAGTACGGCCCCCGGTCTCGGGGGACCTCCGTCGGCGAGGCGCGCCGACGACGCGCCGAAACGCTCAGTTTTTTTGAAGGTTTTTTCGAGATGGCCTATACCACCTGACCCGGCGTCATGGTCGGCTACCTTTTGAGCCAAACCTGCGTGGGCGTTGATTTTCCGGTCAAACGGCACCATAACGGTAATTATTCCGGCCACACGGCGTCCCCTGGGCGCGGGAACGAGCAGGTGCAGCAACCGCCAAACGCCCCGGCGTCGACCAGTAGGAATGTCCAGCGTCCTGGGAGTTCGCAGGCCAGAGGGTTGCCGCTCGGTGTCCATTCCTGAAAGTCCGAGTTGCCATCCGTCGTTTTTCGGAAAAGATGCAATGGCACCTCGACGGGAGGCGTACAGGTAATGGACACCGTCGGGACACATGACCAAGGGATCTCACATGACCAAGATGCGCAAGGCGGTGACCGCGACCGTCGTCGCGGCGCTGACTACTTTCGGAGTCGCTGCCTGTGGGGGTGACACCGGTGACAGTAGTGGCGGCGGAGGTACCGGCGGTGGGGAGATCAACGTCTCGATGACGTCGTTCCCCGACTACGTCGACCCCCAACTCTCGTACACCGTCGAGGGCTGGGAAGTCCTGTACAACACGTACACGCCGCTGCTGACGTACAAGCACGCCAAGGGCGAGGAGGGCACCCAGGTCGTGCCCGGTCTCGCCGAGGCGATGCCCGAGATCTCCCCCGACGGCAAGACCTACAAGCTCAAGCTGCGCTCGAACATGAAGTACTCCGACGGCACGCCGATCAAGGCATCGGACTTCACCTACGCCATTCAGCGACTCTTCAAGGCCAACTCCGGCGGCTCGGTGTTCTTCGAGACCATCGTCGGCGCCAAGGACTACGCCGACGGCAAGGCGCCCACGATCAGTGGCATCACCACCGACGACGCCACCGGCGACATCACCATCGCTCTCACCGACGCCAGCGGCACGTTCAACAACGTGCTCGCGCTGATGTTCGCCGCGCCCGTGCCGCCGAGCACGCCGCTGGACAAGGATTCGACCAACACCCCGCCACCGTCGAGCGGACCCTTCATGATCACGAAGGTCGAAGCGCCGCAGACATTGACGATGGAGCGCAACCCCAACTTCAAGACCGTCAAGGACGCGGGTGCCACCGAGGTTGCCGACGCGAACGTCGACAAGATCACCGTCACCCAGAACAAGAGCAACTCCGCACAGGTGACCGGGGTCGAGCAGAACACCATCGACTTCATGGTCGACCCGCCCGACGCCGACCGCCTTGCCGAGGTGAAGTCGAAGTTCGGCGAGCGCTTCAGCCTGAACGACTCGATCAACACCTACTACTTCTTCATGAACAACCAGAAGGCGCCCTTCAACGACATCCGGGTGCGCCAGGCCATCAACTACGCCATCGACCCGGAGGCGCTCAACCGCGTGTTCGGCGGCCGGTTGCATCCGACGCAGCAGATCCTGCCCCCGGGAATGCCGGGCTACGAGGAGTACAAGCCCTACCCGCACGACATGGAGAAGGCCAAGGCCCTTCTGGCCGAAGCGAATCCGGCCGACAAGGACATCACCGTCTGGACCGACGACGAGCCGGACCGCAAGCGGATCGGCGAGTACTACCATGACCTGCTCACCCAGCTGGGCTTCAACGCCACGCTCAAGGTGGTCGCCGGTGACGTCTACTTCGCCACGATCGGCAACACCTCGACCCCCGATCTGGACACCGGGTTCACCGACTGGTTCCAGGACTTCCCGCACCCGGACGACTTCTTCCGACCGCTGCTCAACGGCCAGAACATCCTGCCGACCAACAACAGCAACTACTCGCAGGTGAACCTCCCCGAGCTCGACGCCAAGATGAACGACCTGGCGAAGGAGCAGTTGACCGACGACGTCAAGAAGCAGTACGCCGCCCTCGACAAGTCCTACATGGAGCAAGCGGTCTGGGCGCCCTACGGCAACGAGGAGCACACCACGTTCGTCTCCGATCGGATCGACTTCGACAAGACGATCCCCCATCTGCTCTTCACTCAGGACTACTCCGCGTTCGCCCTGAAGTGACCGGTTCAGTAGGAGAGATCGAAGCACCAGGCATTCCTCCCGTCCCGGCCGGCGTCGCCCCCGACGCCGTCCGGGGCAGGAGCCCCTGGTACCTGGCGTGGGTTCGCTTGCGCCGCAACCGCGTTGCGCTCGGGTTTGGCGTCCTGTTCATCTTGATCGTGCTGGTCTGCCTGGCCGCCCCGCTGTGGGCCGACCACGTGGCACACACGGGACCGGACGCCAACCACATCACCGACAAGGTGATGGTCGACGGTCAGGAGGAGTACGTCGTATCCCCCGACGGCACGCCGATCGGACCCGGTCTGCACGGCCGGTACCTGCTTGGCGCCGACCAGAACGGCCGCGACGTGATGGTGCGACTGCTCTACGGCGGCCGCACGTCCATCTTCATCGGCGTCGCCGCCGCACTGGTCACCACCGTGCTCGCGGTCCTGGTCGGCCTGTTGTGCGGCTACTACCGCGGGTGGATCGACGCGATCCTGTCCAGGATCATGGACGTGGTCTGGGCGTTCCCGGTGCTGCTCCTCGGCATCGCGCTTGGCACGACGCTCGCGCTAGGCGGCCTGAAGATTGGCGGTCTCGCGATTTCGGGTGACTCCGTGTGGATTCCGATCATGATCATCGGGTTGGTCTACGTGCCGTACATGGCTCGGCCGATCCGCGGTGAGATCCTCGCGCTTCGGGAGAAGGAGTTCGTCGAGGCCGCCGTCGCACAGGGCAAGGGACCGATCCGGATCATGGTCTCCGAGCTGCTGCCCAACGTCATCTCGACCATCATCGTGTTCTTCACCCTCAACATCGCCAACAACATGTTGCTGGAGTCGTCGCTGTCGTTCCTCGGCGCCGGCGTGCGTCCGCCAAGCGCGTCGTGGGGCACCATGATCGCCGACGGCTACCAGAACATCTACACCGCACCACATCTCACGATCGTGCCTGGCGCGATGATCGTGTTGACGGTGTTGTCGCTCAACGTGTTCGGCGACGGTCTGCGTGACGCGCTGGACCCGCGGGCCAAGATCCGACTGGAGCACTAACCAATGTTGAGATTCGCCGTCAGGCGACTTATCGGGATGGCTGCCGTCCTCTTCGCGATCTCGGTGATCGTCTTTCTGATCTTCAACGTCATCCCCAACTCCGATCCCGCGCAGCGCATTGCGGGCAAGAACGCCAACCCCGCGCTGATTGCCCGCGTCAGGGCGGACCTCGGTCTCGACCAGTCGATCGTCACGCAGTACCTGACGATGATGAAGCGGATCTTCACGGGCACGCTCACCTCGTATGCCAGCTCGCAGAACGTCGGCGAGCAGATCTGGAAGGGCCTGCCCGCCACGCTGTCGCTGTGCATCGGCGCAGCGGTGCTCTGGATGGCACTCGCCGTGGTGTTCGGCTACCTCAGCGCCGTACACGCCGGGAAGTTCACCGACCGGACGCTGACGATCCTGGCGTTGGTCGGCATCTCGGTACCGGTCTTCTGGCTCGCGGCAATCCTGTTGTACTACTTGAGCTTCAAGGCCCAGATCTTCCCGACCAGCAGCTACGTTCCTCTTACCAAGAACCCCGGGCAGTGGGCGTATCACCTGGTGTTGCCCTGGATAACGCTCGCGGTGCTGTTCGTCGGCTTCTACAGTCGCGTCCTGCGATCCAACATGCTCGACGTGATGAACGAGGACTACGTCCGCACGGCACGCGCCAAGGGCATCAGCGAACGTCAGATCCGCATCAAGCACGTGCTGCGCAACTCGATGATCCCGATCATCACGTTGTTCGGGTTGGACTTCGGCGCGGTCGTGGGTGGCGGCGCCATCCTCACCGAAACCGTGTTCAACATCAACGGCGTCGGGCTCTACGCGGGCCAGGCCATCGGCAGCCTCGACCTTCCACCGCTGATGGGCGTCACCATGTTCGGCGCATTCTTCATCGTGCTGTTCAACACCGTGGTCGACGTCCTGTACGCATTCCTAGATCCACGCATCCGACTCGGCGAGGCGGCCCCAGCATGATCCTTTCCGTGAAGGACCTCACCGTCAGCTTCGCCACCGACGGCGGCGTGGTGCGGGCGGTCGAGGGCGTCTCGTTCTCGATCGACAAGGGTGAAATCCTCGCCATCGTCGGCGAATCCGGGTCAGGCAAGAGCGTCACGGCCCAGACCATCCTCGGTCTGACCCGCGCGCCCAATGCGTCGATCACCGGTTCGGTCGAGTTCGACGGCCGTGATCTCACCCAGTTGGATGACGAAGCGCTGCGCGAGGTGCGTGGCAAGCGCATCGCGATGATCTTCCAGGATCCGATGACGTCGCTGAATCCGGTCTACCGGGTCGGCGAACAGATCGTGGAGATGATCCGGGCGCACGAGAAGGTGTCCAAGAAGGAGGCTCGGGACAGCGCCGTCGACCTGTTGCGGTCAGTCGGCATCCCCAATCCCGAACGGCGCGTGCACGATTACCCCCACGAGTTCTCCGGTGGCATGCGACAGCGGGTCATGATCGCGATGGCCCTGGCGCTGGATCCCGACGTGCTGATCGCCGACGAACCGACCACCGCGCTCGACGTCACCGTGCAGGCGCAGATCCTGCGGCTGCTCGACAAGCTCAACCGGGAACGCGGCCTCGCCGTCGTCCTGATCACCCACGACCTCGGCGTCGTCGCCGAGGTCGCCGACCGGGTCGCCGTGATGTACGCGGGCCAAATCGTCGAGGACGCGACGCTCGACGACATCTTCTACGATCCGCAGCATCCGTACACGTGGGGTCTTCTCGGCTCGCTCGCGCGACTCGACCAACCGCGCCCCATTCGACTGGCTCAGATCGCGGGATCGCCACCGTCGCTTCTGAATCCGCCGACGGGTTGCCGCTTCGCGGCGCGCTGCCCGCACGAGTTCGACAAGTGCTCGGAGCCGCCTCCGTTGCACGGTGACCGCTGCTGGCTCGACCCGAAAGACAAGCGCAGATTGCGCGACGTCGACGGCCACATCGGCCTGCGAAAGGACGTGGCGTCATGACTGGTGAACCCCTGCTCGAGGTAACCGACTTGGTCAAGCACTTCCCCGTGAAGTCCGGTGTGGTCGTCGACCGCGTGGTGGCTCACGTCAAGGCTGTCGACGGGGTCAGCCTGACCATCAACGAGGGCGAAACCCTGGGCCTGGTGGGCGAATCCGGCTGCGGCAAGTCGACTCTCAGCCGGACCATCCTGCAGCTGACCGCACCGACGTCGGGTTCTGTGAAGTTCCTCGGCGAGGAGTTGGTGGGCCGGTCCCGGCGCAGCCTGCGTCCGGTGCGGCGACAGATGCAGATGATCTTCCAGGATCCCTACGCCTCGCTGAACCCCCGCAAGCGCGTCGGGCAAATCATCGGCGAACCCATGGAGTTGCATGGGCTGGCCGACGGCCGTGACGTGAACAAGCGGGTACAGGACCTGCTCGATCGCGTCGGCCTCAGCGCCGAGCACGCCAGCCGCTACCCGCACGAGTTCAGCGGCGGTCAGCGACAGCGGATCGGAATCGCCCGTGCCCTCGCCCTCAAGCCGAAGCTGATCATCGCCGACGAACCCGTCTCCGCCCTGGACGTCTCGGTGCAGGCCCAGATCGTGAACCTGCTCAAGGATCTTCAGACGGAGTTGGGCCTGTCGTACCTCTTCGTCGCGCACGACCTCGGGGTGGTGCGGCACGTCTCAGACCGTGTCGCCGTGATGTACCTCGGCCGGATCGTCGAAAGTGCCCCTGCCGGAAAGCTTTACGACCACCCGCTGCATCCCTACTCGAACGCGTTGCTCTCGGCGGTACCGATCCCCGATCCCAAGCTCAACGTCTCACGCGAACGACTGGTCCTCGAGGGCGACGTGCCCAGCCCCATCGATCCGCCGTCGGGCTGCCACTTCCACACTCGCTGCCCGTGGGCGACGGAGGTGTGCACCACCGACGATCCTCGGCTCGAGGAGCTGGAGCCCGCTCACGTGGCGGCCTGCCACCACCCACGCAACCTGGTCGGGCAAAGCTGAATTCGAGTTACTTGGACGGTGCCGGAGCGGTCGACGACGCTGCCGCTTCGGCAGCGGCCTTGGCCGCCTTGCCCTCAGCACTCGCGGCCGAGAATCCCGGCGTCTTCGACGACGCTTCGCCGTCGTCGCAGTTCAACGAGACGAGCAGCTGGTTCGTTGCCGATCCGCCGCTGTTCTCCGGGGCAGGCACGGTCCTGGCGACGGTATTGGTCACCATGCAGTCCGGCCACGCCTTCTGATCACCCACCGTGGTGGAGACCACAGCCTTGAGGCCCGCGCCGCTGATCGCCGACTCGGCGTCGCTGTACTTCTGCCCCACGACGTCCGGGGTCGTACCTGCCTGCGCCACACCGGCACCGAGGCACATCAGCGCCGACGCGGCCAGAACCACACTGCTGGCTAGTCTTCGCATGTCAGGACGCCCCCTTCGGTACGGCCTTGAGAATCGGCTCCACCGACGTGGGGGTGGTCCACGTCGCGGTGGCCCCCATCGTCATAGCGTTGTCGGTCGGCTGGACGAAGGTGGTGTTGGCGGGTGCGTCACCCGAACCCGCCAGGTCGACGCCACTGGTGGTGGGGTGGCCGGAGCCGAGGCTGAGGACCCCCAGTGTGACGAATGCGGCGGCTCCCGCCACTCCAAGCACTTTCACGCGCAAACCGTCGGTCTGCAATCTCTTCTCGGTCATGGACAGATGGTGGGCCGCTCACCCCCAGGAAACCTGGAACCCCACTGTGACGTTCCTTCGTGCCCTTTTGGGCTCACAGGAATCAGTACGGGAGTTGCGGGGGCTGCTGATACACCGGCGGCGCGTACGGCACGTACGGGTTGGGTGCGTAGGGATTGGGCGCGTACGGCGCGGGCTGCGTCGGCGCTGGGCTGGCGGGAACCTGAATCGGGATCGGCACCGGCACGAAGGGCACGGTGATGTAACTCGTCGTCATGGTCGGCGCGCTCGACGTCGTGGTCGTCGTCGTTGTCGTCGGCGGGGGTGTCGTCGTGGTCGTCGTAGTCGTGGTGGTCGTCGTCGTGGTGGTCGTGGTCGGTTGCGTCGTCGTGGTGGTGACGGGGCGCTCCACGGTGACGGTCTCGGTCGACGGCGGAGGCGGAGGCGGAGGCGGAGGCGGGGGCGGCTGACTGGTCACGGTGAGGACGTTCTGGGCCGGCGCCTCGGCCGAGGGCGGCGGGGGCGGCGGTTCGATGCTCGTCGGCGGCGGTGCCGGCGGTGAGGTCGCCGTGACGGGTGCGGTGGTCGGCGTGGGGCGGGTCTCGTCGGTCGCACTGGTCAGCGCGATCGCGACACCACCCACCGCGACCAGCGCCACCACGGCCGCGGCGCCGACCAGCAGTTGGGGCAGGCGCAGCCACGACCGCGGTTCGTCGTCGTGCCTCGGGTGGTACTGCGCGACGACGCGCGTCGTACCCGAGTCCGCGTAGGGATCGGCGTAGGGATCTTCGCCCGTATACGGGGTCGGGTCGCCAACGGTCTCGTCGTCCTGTGACCACGCGAGCGCCCGGAACGTCGACGAGTCCGGCGCCGCAACGGGTTTCGCGGGCCACGCCCCCGTGATCAACGGGCTTGGCGCCATTCCGGTTTGGGCGTCGGCGTCGGCTCCGTAAGCCGCGAAGATCGCGGCGCCAACCGCGGCGTCGAGCGCCGGATGCGGGGTCGTGACGAATGAGTTCTGGTGGCTCTCGGCCAGCCGTCGGGTCACCAGCGGGATGGACGCTCCGCCGCCAACTGCGACGACGGCCGACAGGTCGGCTGGCGCAATCCTGTTGCGCAGCAACGATTCCCCGAGTTCGGCCAACACTGCCTCAAGCGGTGCCTCGACGAGCGCGTCGAGCTGGTCTCGCGTCACCCGCACCGTCGTGCCATGACCGGGCAGCTCGACGGGGATGTCTGCGGTCTCCGCCTCGGACAGTTGCTCCTTGGCGAGCCTGCACTCCTCGCGCAACGCGCCAAGCGATCCGACGGAGGCGGTGCCCGCGGGGTCGACGTCCTGCGCGATGCCGTCGAGTACGTGGGCGAGCAGCGCCTGGTCGACCAGGTCACCGGAGAACTCGGCCACCCTGGTCGTCTCGATCGGCTCGAACGACGCCGTCGCATCGGCGAGCGTGATGCTGGTGCCACCGCCGCCGAAGTCCAGCAGAGCCACCACTCCCCGGACGGGGAGACCGGGGTTGGCCGCCAGGGCGGTCAGCGCCGCCACCGCGTCCGACACCAGCCGCACCGGCACGCCGTTCGGCGCCAGGCTTGGCGTGGTGCGCATGGCGTCCCGAAGCGACCGAAGGGTGGCGCCGTTCCAATGCGCGGGTACCGCAACGGCAATCTGCGACGACTGGTCGCTGCCGGCTTCGACCACCATGGCGTCGAGCGCCTCGACCATCAACAGGTCTGCGCGGTAGGACGTCCCGTCCTCGCCGACCAACGGCACCGGATCTCCGACGCGCTCGACGAATCCGCTCAGCACCTGACCTGCCCGCGGCAGTGTGGAACGCCGCGTGACGGGTTGATTGCCGACACGCGCCGCGACCAGGTTGGTCGTCCCGATCGACAACCCCAACGGATCGCTCATGACGCCGACCACGATAACCCGCCCTGCGACATGGGCGTGACAGACACTCCGCACCGGCCGTCACGAACAGCGTTCTGCCAGCTAATCTTTGGCGCTCCACCGAGTCGCTTTGCCCCTGAATCGTCGCCGTCGACGGTGGTCAGGGCCTCCCCGGCGGCGGCGCTCCGTTTTGACGGCCCCGTCAACCGAACCTGGGGGCAGGGCTGCCGCACCGCCCATCGCTGTGTTGCAATGTCCAGATGGGTGACATCGAAGACATTCAGCGGGTCAAGTACCGGTATCTGCGCGCGCTCGACACCAAGCACTGGGACGAGTTCGCCGCCACCCTCACCGAGGACGTGATCGGCGACTACGGCGAATCCCTCGGCGAGACGCACCACTTCACCGACAGGGCCACCCTCGTCGAGTTCATGCGCAGTTCCATGCCTGCCGACGTCATCACCGACCACCGCGTCACGCACCCCGAGATCGACGTCGACGGCGACGAAGCGACCGCCACCTGGTACCTGCAGGACAAGGTCATCGCCCCGAAGTTCGACTTCATGTTGATCGGCGCGGGTTTTTATCACGACCGCTACCGGCGGACCGCCGACGGCTGGAAGATCAGCGTCACCGGCTACGACCGCACCTACGACGCGTCGTTCTCGACCAAGGCGCTCGAGTTCAACGTGAAAGCCGGTCGCGCGATAGCTCTTTGATCACTTGCTGACGGCGATCAGCGCCCCGGGGCGCAGCCACTTCATGATTCCCACCAACGTGTCGTCGTCGATGCTGACGCACCCCGCCGTGGGTCCGCCGTCGCTGGAGTGAAGGAAGAACGCGCCGCCGTTTCCCGGAACGCGTTGCTTGTTGACGCCCATCACGACGGCGTGCTCGTACTGCGGAATCTTCAGGTTCTCGGTTCCACTGCTCGGGTTCGTGTCGAACGGGCACTGCGCCTTCTTGCAGACCTGCATCGTGTTGTAGGTGGCGCTCTTCATGTCGCCGTCCCACCAGTGATCGGGACCGACCTGCACGTATTGCAGCCCGCCCCCGGGGTTGGGGGCGGTACCGAACGCGAAGTCAAGGGTGAAGACGCCCATCGGCGTGAGCATCTGGCCGTCGTGCGTCTCGGGAGCCATGCCCTTCTCACCGACGTGGGCGGGGATCCCCGCGGCAACCGCCTGCCAGCCGGCGGCAGTGCGTTCGTACACGTCGACCTTGGCGTTCGAGCCGCCAACGCCCACAACGGAAATCACCTGGGTCGCGTTGCCGACGCTGGGAGCGAACCACGGCACCAACTCCGCGCGGGCCGACGGCGCGATGACGAGTCCGACGACCAACGCGCACAGCGAAATCAGCAGTCGGCGCACGGGCTCAACGTCAACACACCACGCACTCGAGGTCAAGTAAAGGTTTAGCAACGATCCTCGGGCCAAGAGATGAGTTGCGCCCAAAGCGCTTTCGCGACCCGACTAGGTTGGGAGGCATGGAGCTCCTTGGAAGACGTGGCATCCGACACCGCGGTGTCCGCCAGATCGGCGCGGGCCTCGGCACTCTGGACCGCGAAGTCTTCGAGGCCATCGCA
Organism: Mycobacterium sp. Root135; assembly: GCF_001426545.1. Taxonomy (GTDB): domain Bacteria; phylum Actinomycetota; class Actinomycetes; order Mycobacteriales; family Mycobacteriaceae; genus Mycobacterium. The sequence continues at coordinate 711,130 of NZ_LMEZ01000004.1, forward strand.
GAGTCGCCGAGCCCCCTGCTCGACGGGTTCATGCCCAAGCTGACCGCGGCCGCCGACCACTCCAAGCTGTGGTTCGTCATCGCGGCCGCGTTGATGGCCACCAAACACCCTTCGGTGCAGCGCGGCGCCGGTCGCGGCGTGGCGTCCCTCGCCGTCACCAGCCTCGTCGCCAACCAGATCGCCAAGCGGGTCTGGAAACGGCCCCGCCCGGAATGGGCGACCGTCCCGGTGCTGCGACGGTCCCGCCACATGCCAACCTCCAACTCACTGCCGTCGGGTCACTCCGCCAGCGCGGCGGCGTTCGCCGTCGGCGTCGGCCTGGAGAGCGCGCCCGTCGGCCTCGGCCTGGCCCTGCTCGCGGGAATGGTCGGCATCTCCCGCGTCGCCACGGGCGCGCACTACCCCGGTGACGTGCTTGCCGGGTTCGGCCTCGGCGCCGCGGTGGCGGTCGCGGGCGCCCGGATCGTCCCGCCGATCGTCGAGGCACGCGTCCCGGTCGCCGACCCGCTGCGGGTGCCGACCTTGAAGCGTCCCGACGGCGCGGGCGTCGTCCTCGTCATCAATCCCGCCTCGGGCAGCGGGACCGGGGCACGGGTCATCGACGAGGCGCGGGAAGCACTGCCCAAGATGGAGATCGTCGAACTGGAGAAGGACGACGACGTCGAAGCGATCATGCGCTCGGCCGCCGACCGGGCCGAGGTGCTCGCCGTCGGCGGCGGCGACGGCACCGTGGCATGTGCGGCAGGGGTCGCCCTGGCCACCGAACGCCCACTGGCGGTCTTCCCCGGCGGCACGTTCAACCACTTCGCCAAGGACATCGGCTGCGAAACCGTCGCCAAGACCGTCGAGTCGATCCGGCAGGGCAGCGTGGCGTGCGTCGACGTCCTGCGCCTCAACGAGACCGGCACCGTCATCAACACCGCCAGCATCGGCGCCTACCCCACCTTCGTCCAGAAGCGGGAGAAGCTGGAACACAAGATCGGCAAGCCGCTGGCCGGCGTCTACGCGATGTTCCACACGCTGCGCCGAGGCGAGCCGGTGCGCATCCAGTACGACAACAAGACCCTGCAGACGTCGCTGTTCTTCCTCGGCAACTCGTCCTACCTGCCGTCGGGATTCGCCCCCGCCCGCCGGCTCCGGATGGACGACGGCCTGATGGACGTGCGCATCCTGGAGACCGAGAAGCGGTTCAGCACGATGCGCATCCTGACGTCACTGGCACTCGGTCGGCTCGTCAGAAGCCCGCTGTATCACGAACTGCGGGTGCCCGAGTTCAGCTTCCGGGCGGTCGACGGCCCCACCCTGCTGGCCCACGACGGCGAACTCGCCGACGAACTGGATGAGGCGACCTTCACCGTCCGCTATCGGGCGCTGCCGGTCTTTCGTCCACTTCCCTGACCCCGCGCAGGATCAGCAGACACACCGCGAAGTACACGTAACCCATCGCCCACCCGGCGACGACGTCGGACAAGTGGTGGACGTTCAGCGCGACCCGGCCGATCCCGACGGTCAGCACGACGACGACCCCTGCCGCCACCAGCCATGGCCGAAGGCTCCGTCGCACGCTCGAGAGGTAGACCGCCGCAAGCGCCAGCACCGCGGCCATCGTGCCGAGGGCGTGGCCGGACGGAAACGACGTCGAGAGTGCGTCGACCATGGCGGTTTCCGGGCGGGGACGGTCGGCAAGGCGTTTGAGCACCTCGGTCAGCAGCGCGGACGTTTCGACGCAGACGATGAGGAACACCGCGGTGCGAACCCGACGCTTCGCGAACGCGTGGACGATCAGGCCGACGGTCACGATACGAAACGCCACCGGGGAGAACACCGTGCACCACACGTGCCAGAACGTCGCCCAGGCGTGGTGCTCCTCGCCGAGGCGACGACCGATCTCCAACGTCGACGTGTCGGCCGCGACCAGCCAATTCCAGCCCTGGACCCAGCCGATCCACATCGCTGCGTAGACGACGCAACACAGCCCGACGAGCCACCAGCGCCGCGCCGAAGATTCATTCCGCACCACGTGTAACACCCTTCACTACCGCACCGATGTAGTCAGCAGAGCCCGCACTGCCGTCACAACCCCGACTCTTGACGGCAGTGCGGGCCCTTTTCGTTCTTGCGGGGAATCTTGGTGGGAACACAGCCGTCACAACCCCGAAACAACGTGGTTTTAGCTTTGCTAACCATGACCCAAGAGCTCAACAACGAGGCTGACGCACCCGTCGCGGCAGACCTCGACGCAGGCTTAGACCAGATGACGGCCACCAAGGAGACCTTGGAGGACTACACGCTGCGGTTCGCCCCACGCAGCTACCGAAAGTGGTCGACGCGGGTGGTGGGCATCTCGGCACTCGGCGGCATCGCCTATCTCGCCGACTTCGCCATCGGCGCCAACATCGGCATCGCCTACGGCACCACCAACGCGTTGTGGGGAATCCTCATCTTCGCGGTCGTGGTCATGCTGACCGGATTTCCCGTCGCCTACTACTCGGCGCGGTACAACATCGACCTCGACCTGGTCACCCGCGGCAGCGGCTTCGGCTACTACGGCTCGGTGGTCACCAACGTCATCTTCGCGACGTTCACCTTCATCTTCTTCGCCCTCGAGGGCTCGATCATGGCGCAGGGGCTGCAACTGGGCCTCGGCATCCCACTGTGGATCGGCTATGCGGCGTCGACGTTCATCATCTTCCCGCTCGTCATCTACGGCATGAAGGTGCTCTCCACGCTGCAGGTGTGGACGACGCCGTTGTGGCTGGTCCTGATGGTCGCGCCGTTCGTCTACCTGGTGGTCAGCCATCCCGAGTCGGTCGGCCAGTTCTTCGCCTACCAGGGGGAGAACGGCGTCGAGGGCTTCGACCTCGGCTCCACCCTGCTGGCCGCGGGCGTCTGTCTGTCGCTCATCGCGCAGATCGCCGAGCAGAACGACTACCTGCGCTTCATGCCCGCCAAAACCCCGGAGAACCGGCGCAGCTGGTGGACCTGGATGTTCCTCGCCGGCCCCGGCTGGGTCATCTTCGGCGCCATCAAGCAGATCGTCGGGCTGTTCCTCGCGGTGTACCTGATCGCCAACGTCGCGGACTCCACGGGCATCGCCAACCAGCCGGTGCACCAGTTCCTGGAGATCTACCAGAACTTCCTGCCCCCGTGGCTCGCCATGACGCTGGCCGTCGTGCTCGTCGTCATCAGCCAGGTGAAGATCAACGTCACCAACGCCTACTCCGGCTCGCTGGCGTGGACCAACTCGTTCACCCGGGTCACCAAGACCTACCCGGGTCGCCTGGTGTTCCTGGCCTTCAACCTGCTGATCGCCCTGGTGCTGATGGAAGCCAACATGTTCGACTTCCTCAACACGATCCTGGGCTTCTACGCCAACTGCGGCATCGCCTGGGTCGTCGTGGTCGCCTCCGACATCGTCTTCAACAAGTTCCTGCTGAAGCTCTCGCCGATGCAACCGGAATTCCGACGCGGGATGCTCTACGACTTCAACCCCGTCGGCTTCGGCTCGATGCTGGCTGCGGCCGGGCTGTCGGTGCTCGCCTTCTTCGGCGGTCTTGGAGAAGCCATCCGGCCGTACTCACCGCTGGTCGCGATCGTCCTGGGACTGGTGCTGCCGCCGGTCATCGCCGTGGCGACCAAGGGCAAGTACTACCTGCGCCGCACGGACGACGGCATCGACCTGCCGATGCTCGACGAGCATGGCAACCCGTCGGACGCGCACCTCAAATGCCATGTCTGCCATCATGATTACGAGCGGCCAGACATGATCAAGTCCGCCAGCGTCGAGGGCTACATCTGCTCACTGTGCCTGTCGACCGACAAGTCCGGCGAGAACGTGCTCCCGGCACAAACGTAAGAACTTGCACGACGGGACGGCCATGGTCGATATTCTCCGACCATGGCCGTCTTCTTGCGCAAGATGCTTGGCATCGGCGGATTGCCCGACGACATGCGCGCCCAGGTCGAATCCGAGGGCGTGCTTCACCTGGCTGAGTTCGTCCCGGTGACATATCGCTTCTCAGGGAAGGTGCCCGGCAAGGTGGCGAAGGGCAACATCAGCAGCTACGTGGGCGCGGTGGCACTGACCCGTCGGCGCGTTCTCGGGACGCTGTCCTCGGTGCCCAACAAGGCGGGCCGGACCGTCGACCACGAGTGGAATGCGCCCGGCGGAAGCATGGTTGAGGCAACCCTCGACGAGTCGGGGCTGACGCTCAGCGGATCCGATCTGTCCGTCATCGACCCGTCCTTCGCCGGCTCGGTGTCACTGCACTACAAGACGCCGCTGCCAGCCGAGGTACTCGCGGCCCTTCCCGAACGCGAATTCACCTTCGACGTGCCGCCCAAGTTCGTCTACTCGGTCTGTGGAGTGCCCACGCACTGAGTCAGGATGCGGGGGCCGTGCTCGGTGATCGCGATGGTGTGCTCGGAGTGCGCCGTGTTCGAACCGTCGGCCGAACGCAGCGTCCAGCCGTCCGCGTCGATCGTCAGCCGGTCGCTGCCGCGGCTCCACCAAGGTTCGAGCGCGAGGGTCAACCCCGGCCGCAACAGCATTCCGCGTCCACGCGTTCCGCGATTGGGGACGTGGGGATCCTCGTGCATCGTCCGACCCAAGCCGTGCCCACCGAACTCGAGGTTGACGCGGTATCCGGCGTCGGCGGCGACCTCGCCGATGGCGGCCGAGACGTCTCCGAGCCGACCGCCAGGGACGGCCGCCGCGACGCCGGCCGCGAGCGCTCGTCGCGTCGAGTCGACGAGCGCGCGGTCCTCGTCGTTGCCGTCGCCGACGATGACCGTGACCGCGGAGTCGGCGACCCAGCCGTCGATCGACACCGCGAAGTCGAGGCTCAGCACGTCGCCAGCCCGCAGCACGTATTCGTGCGGCTTGCCGTGCAGCACAGCGTCGTTCACCGACAGGCAGATGACGTTGCGGAACGGTCCACGCCCGAAGGACGGGGCGTAGTCCCAGTAGCAGGACGTCGCGCCGCGATCGGCGACCAACTGGCGCGCATGAAGTTCGAGCTCCATCAGGTTCACCCCTGGCCGGGCCTCGTCCGACAAGGTCGCCAGTACCTGCGCGACGAACTCCCCCGTGACGGCCATCTTGTCGATCTCGACGGCGGACTTCAGTTCGATCACGGTCGGCCTCCTCGTGGTATCGGTATTTTTATACCGGCCCACGGTATCAGCAGCGGTATATGAATACCGACTATGCTGGCCCGCATGGTTCGTGTACCGCTCAGCCCGGAGCAAGTCGCCGCCGGTCAACGCCTCGGCGCGCTCATCCGAACCGCCCGGGCGGGTCGCGACCCCGAGGCGATCGCCCGCGCCGCCGGCATCTCCCCCGAAACGCTGCGCAAGATCGAGGTCGGTCGCATCCCCAGCCCCAGCTTCGGCACCGTGATCGGACTCTGCACCGCCCTGGGCATGCCGTTGGCCGACGCCGCCGAGGCATGGCAGGGCACCGTCGACCGGCGCATGGCGATCTGACTAGTCGCCGTCGACGTACACCCACCGGTTGCTGCGCCGTTCGAAGCGACTGCGCTCGTGCAGGGACCCGTCGTCGTATGACGCGGTGAACTCGACCTCCCCGGTGTCGTCGCCGCCTCCTCCCGCCACCACGTCGGTCACGGTGAGGCCGGTCCAGACGATGTCGGCGTCGACTGTCAGGTCGGCGGGCCGCGTTCGCGGATGCCAGGTGCGGAACACGTAGTCGGCGTTCCCCGTCGCATACGCGGAGTACCTCGACCGCATCAACTCTTCGGCCGTGGCGGCCTGCCGTTCACCGTGGTGCAGCGGCTGGCAGCACGCCTGGTAGGCGACACCGCTGCCGCAGGGGCACGGTCGACCGAAGGAATCGCTCACGACGAACAGCCTGCCCTATACCCGAAAAATCGGCGGCGTGCCGGAGTTGTCCACAGGCGGTCTGGTTCGAGTTCCCTTGTGCCCCTTTTGTTTCAGCTCGAATTTTCTGTCGGTGGGTCGTACTAATGTTCGAGTATGAGTTCGGATCGGGTCACCGCAGCAGTTGCGGGGATCCGTGCTGCCGTTGCCGAACTCGTCGACCTGGATTGTGATCAGTTCACCCACCTCGAGTTGGTGGAGCTGCTGGGGGAACTGGAAACGGTGACGTGGCAGCTGCCGGCGGTGGGGCATCAGGTGATCGCCCGGCTGCAACGCGAAGCCTCCCCGGTGGAGTTGGGCGCGAAGTCCTTGGGCAGCGTGCTGACTCAGCGGTTGCGGATCTCGGGTAAGGAGGTCCGCCGCCGGATCTGCGACGCGGAGGANGAAGCCTCCCCGGTGGAGTTGGGCGCGAAGTCCTTGGGCAGCGTGCTGACTCAGCGGTTGCGGATCTCGGGTAAGGAGGTCCGCCGCCGGATCTGCGACGCGGAGGACCTCGGACCGCGGACCACGCTGAACGGGCAACCCTTGGACCCGAAGCTGGCACCCACCGCGAGTGCGCAAGCCCGCGGAGCGTTGGGGCCCGAGCACGTCACCGAGATCCGGTCGTTCCTCGACACACTGCCTACCTGGGTGGACCCGGAAGTCCGGGAGCTCTCGGAGAGGGCGTTGGTCCAAATCGGGTCCGGGACCGGGCCGGAGGAGTTGGCCAAGGCGGCCAAGGAACTGGCGACGGCGATCGATCAGGACGGCCCGAAGCCCGACGACGTGGAGCGGGCCCGCAAACGCTACGCCCGGATGGGTCCGCAACAGGCCGACGGCATGACCACACTGACCGCACTGCTCGATCCTGAGGCGCGGGCGATCGTCGAACCAATCCTGGCCAAGTACGCCGCCCCCGGCATGTGCAACCCGGCCGACCACGAACCGCGAACGTCGGGGACACCGTCGCAGGAGCAGATCGACGCCGATGACCGCACCGTCGGGCAACGCAACCACGACGCGCTGATCGCCATCGGACGGTCCGTCCTGGCCTCGGGTGAACTGGGGCAGCACAACGGGTTACCSGTCACCGTCATCGTCACCACCACCCTCCAAGACCTGGAAGCCGCCCGCGGCAGCGGTGTCACCGGCGGTGGATCGCTGCTCCCGATGGCGGACGTGATC
>NZ_LMEZ01000005.1 GCF_001426545.1 Mycobacterium sp. Root135
ACCGTGCACCCCGGCTTGGTGCACCCACCGTCGCGGGCGATCAGCATCAGCCGCTGCGCCCGCGACGCGGTGCGGCGGGCCCGGAACAGGTTCAGCGCCGACCCCGTCGCCCCGTCGAACACCGCCAGAAACAGGTTCGCCCGCCCCGCCAACCCGATCACGTCGCGGATCGGCATCACCGTGCCACCCCCGGTCACGCCGACCCCGGCCCGACTCTCCAAATCCTGCAGGGTGGTCCTGATGATGATGGTGGCCGGCAATCCGTTGTGCCGACCCAGCTCACCGCTGTCCAGCATCCGCCGCCCGACCGTCATCAGCGCGTCGTGCTGACGCTGGCCCAACGTGCGGTGGTCGTCGTCGATCTGCTGCTGGGTCGGGGTCCCCGACACACACGGCTGCTCGTCGTCCGGGTTGCACATCCCCGGCGCCCCCAGCGTGGCGAACACCGCCTCGAACACCGCCCACGCCTGCGGGGTCAGGGTCGCCGTGAGACGCACCATCCCGTCGGGCTGCTGCGGCCCCTTGGTCGCACTCCGGCGCCGGGCCCGTTCGGTGTCATCGGGTTCCGGGCCGTCTTGGTCGAGCAAGAAGATGGTCCGATCGGCGTTGTCCTTGAGCTGCTTGGGTCCCACGCTCATCGCCGTCCTGACCAGGTCGGCTTCGATCTGCCCGCGGGTGGTGTCGTCCACCGCCGGCGGAATGCGACTCATCGCATTGGCCAACACGGCCACGTGCTCACGGTTGACCAGACCGTGGGACTGCGCGATCGCCGTGCACGCCAACACCGGGTCCAGCGGTGCCCCGATCAGCGTCTGCCGGGCGGCCAACAACCCGGCCTCCTCCAACCGTCGACCCGCCTCACTCGGCGAGATCCGCCACCGCACGGCCATCACCTCACGCCAGGACTTCGCACCCAACGCCTTCGGTGTCGTCTCGGCCTGCAGCCGGGTCAACAACCGATGCCCCAACACGGGAAGCTGACACGACAGCGTCTCCAGATCGTCGAGCACGCCGAGCACCTCGGGTGAGGTCAGCTGGTCGAAGGACAACGCCGCCACCGCATCATGGGCCGCACGCAGCGCAGTCACCGCCGCCTGCACCCCACCCACGTCCATACATCGAACATACGTTCGAANGGTCGAAGGACAACGCCGCCACCGCATCATGGGCCGCACGCAGCGCAGTCACCGCCGCCTGCACCCCACCCACGTCCATACATCGAACATACGTTCGAAAATTGAAGACTCTCTGACGTTTTCCTTAAGAAGTTCCTAAGGCCTGTCGGTCTCCGCTCAGCCCTCCCGAAGCTCGACACCTTGACCGCCTAGTTCCTCGACGAACTCAATTCAGCGTCTGGCGCCGTCGGAGGCCGCGACAGCCCATCGGGAGGTGCGACGACGGCCATCACCAGCCCATCGATTCGCGGCTGCTGAGCACAGCGTTCAGCTAGCGGGCCATCCATTCAAGCGGCGCCACGCTCGAGGCCGGAGCGACGGTACAGGCTCGAGTTCTGAAGGGCGGGTGGACGATACGCCTGATCCAGGGCGAGCCTAGCTAGCGGGACCGTCACCAGGCTTGTCGGCGGTCTTGTTCGTCGGCTTATCTTGCCCGGTAACCGTTTTCACGGTCTTCTGTACGTTGCCCTGCACCTCGCCAAGAACCTTCTGGATCTGCTTCTGGCCGTCCTTGGCGATCTTGTCCAGCCGCGCGGTCGCCCTCTTGAGGGAGGCGTCGGCGTTGGCCTGCGCTCGCTTGGCCGCCGCCTCGGGGGTGGTCGACTTTGCGGGTGGGGTCTTCACCGGCGGCGTGGTGACGGCCGGGGCGGCCTCGGTCTCGGGGACGTCGGTCTTTGGGGCTTCGACCTTTGGGGCTTCGGTGTTGGCGTCGCCCTTGGGGACGTCGGTCTTGACGTCATCGCTCTTGGCAACACCGTTGTCGGACAACGGCTTCGCCGTCGGCGGCGCGGGAGTCTGCGACCGGGCCGCCAGTGGCATCAGGCCTTGCGCCCCCGCGGTACCGGCACCGATCGCGAGTGCGGGCAGGTCGGCGATGCCGTTCAACGGGTTCAGGACGTTGCCGGCACCCGGTAGTCCCTTCAGGCCAAGGAGACTGGCGATGATTGCCAGCGGGTTGACAACGGGGGTCTTGCTGACCGGCCCGTCGTCGATCGCCTTCTGGACACCCGCTGCCAATTGCAGCAGAAGGTCACCGGGCACCTTTTCCCAGTCGATTCCCGACGGCAGCGTGCCGAAGGGGGTGATCACATTGGCCTGGTCGAGGGTGCGGTCGTAGACCGGTACGCCGTCGACGACGGTGCGCTTGACGTCGGTGTAGCCGAGGTTGACCAGGGTGGTCAGCGCTGGCTCGAGTGCAGTGGCGAGCGGGTTGTTGAGGTTGGCGCCGGTGAAGAGGTTGATCAGGTCGATCGGCAGCTTGACCGGTTCCAGCAGGGGCAGGGCGTCGTTGACCGGGACCGTGACGTATAGGTTCAACGCGAGTGGTTCACCACCGGCGGTGTTGGCGAGCGCCGCGGCGAGTTGGGGCGTCAGCTGATTGGTGAGCACCTCGGTGAGGCTGGCCGCGTCGATTCCACGCAGCAGGTACGTCGGGAAGAGAAGTGCGGCACCGGAATTGAGGAGCGATACCGGGTTCGGCCAGGCAGGCACGTCGGACAGCGGGTCGTATTCGGCCGTGGCGTCGACCTTCACGGGAATGAGGTTCGCCGCACCGAGCACGATGCCGGTCTGGCCGATCGGGATGTCGAGTCCGGTCCCGTCGGAGCTGCTGGTCACCTCGGTGTCAGGGGTGACGGTGTCGATGCCGAACAACGCGGCCAGCGGGTAGGCGCGCGCGAAGAGTCCGCCGTTGGCGCGACCGGGGTTGCGGAGCAGGATCATCGGAAGGACGGTGAGGCTGCCGAGTAGCGGGTCGACGCCGACGTTGTTCGCGCCGCCCGGTTGGTTCGCGAGGTCCTTGACGATCTGCGGGTACGCCATGCCCGCGGCGAACGCACCGAGTCCGAAGCCGACGACGACCGGAACCCGGACGTCGACCACGCTCTGGTCGGCACCGGGGAGTCCCGACACGATCCCGATGATGGAATCGAGCGTGCCCTTTTCGATGATGTTCAGGTTGCCGGTCGGGATGGCCTTGAGCACGCTGACCAAGTTGATCCCGAGATAGGGCGTGCCGTTGACTTCGTCGGCCACGGAATTGGGGAACCCGGGCACCCAACCCAGGTCAATGCCAAGGAACTTCAACAGGCTGAACGGCGGGCCCGCGGTGATGACGTTGACGCCAAGCGCCGTGCCGGACAGGTTCAGCGGGTCGAGCAGGTTGAAGCCGAGCAGCTTGAGCAGCGCGGCGACGTTGGTGATGCCCGCAGCGTCCAGAATGGGGCCCAGCACCGGGATCGAGCCGACGTTGACGGTGACGCCGGTCAGCGCGTTGACCAGCGCGTTGCCCAACGCCGCGTTGACGGCGGCTTCCGGGTCGTAGCCCAGGTTCTTCAGTACCCCGGACAGGTTGACGTTGTTCAGCAGCGCCGTCTCCAGCGCCGCCCCAAGCGCCTGGAAGGAGTCGTAGGTCTGCCCGCCGAAGCCGAAGGTGAGATCAGGGATCGAGGCCGGATCAGGGGCGCCAGGCGCCAACTGCATCGGCGGCAGCCCCGACGACCCGGCGGTCGATGCGGCATTCGCCAAGGGTGGCGGCGCTGCACTGATTGCTAGTGCCGTCACGGTTGCGGTGGCGATACCCGCCGTGGCGATCCGGGTGGCCATGTGAGTGCGTTTCCGATGCTGTGATGCCACGACCAGTCCATTCACCGAGCTTTACAGGAATATGTGAGCACGGTAACACGCAGTACACAGGGAAAGAAGGGTTGCTGAATATTAACGTTGGCGTAATGACCAGATTCGCCAATTCGTTGCTATCGGCAAACGTGGGTGGCGTCTACTTTGCGCGAAGCAAGGGCGTCAGCCGCCGAATCGCGCGGATCTCGGAGTCCCGATACGGCCGCCCGTCCGGCCCGAGGAGGTCGCTGAACCACACCTTCGGGTTGGGGTCCGGCCGATCCCACGAGTCCCATGGCAGGAACGTCTGGGTCTTGCCCGCAACCAAACCCCAGTTGAACGCCCCGACGTCGAGCCGCTGGGCGATGGGCAAGATTCCCTCCACGCTGCTGCCCAGTGAGCGCGCCAGGTACTCGGTGCAGAGGATCGGCCGACGCAGGGGGGTCAGCTCGGCGACCCGCGCCTCGAATCCCCTCGGCTCGGCGTAGGAGTGAAAGGTGGTCACGTCGGAGTTGTCGAGCTGGATGCCCGCGATGGTGCTGCGTTTGCCGGGGTTCGCCCACTCGCCCTGCCACACACCGCTGGTCAGGGGCTGAGTCGGGTCGACCTCGCGCGCCCATTGGAAGACCTGCGGGAGCAGCGCCGCGACGAGGTCGTCCTTGTCCGTCCGCTCGACCTTGCGATAGACGGTCGCCGGATTGTCGGGCTCATTCCACAGATCCCACCCCAGCACGCGGTCGTCGTTGCGGAACTGGTTCATCACCCCCGTGACGTACTCCTTGAGGACGCCGACGTACTTCCGATCGCCGAGGCGTTCGGCGCCGGGGCTCTGCACCCAGCCGGAGTTGTGCACTCCTGGTGCGGGCGCACGCTGCGGGCCGAGCGCGGGTCGCGGGTCCCAGCAGGAGTCGAAGAAGACGAAGAGCGGTTTGATGCCACGCCGCGCCGCGACGGTCACGAACTGCATCAGGCGGCGGAGGAATCCGCGGCGGTCCTGGGTCCACAGCAGGTCGTGCAGGAACACCCGGATCGTGTTGAGCCCGATTCGCCGGGCCATGGCGAGCTCGGCGTCGATGCGCCGAATGTCGTAGGTCTCAGACTGGAACATCTCGAGCTGGTTGATCGCGTTGGACGGAATGTAGTTGGCGCCGACCAGCCCACGATGGGCGCGATGCCAACCCTGGGCCCGCTCGACCGACCATCGTCCGCCTCCCGCCGCGGTCGCCAGGGGCGTCTGGGTCAGCGCCGCCCCACCCGCCAGTATCAGCGGAATCTTGAGGGCCGTCCTGCGGTGAAGCACGCGATGTGCGGGTTGCCCTGGGCCGGGCACGGAATCGCCAACCAAGCTGCGGCCCTCGATTCTGAAGACGGCGAAAAGCGTTGTGGCACAACACCCCTGGCGATGACGTCACGACCACGAGGTCGTGCATCCCTCCCCACGCCCCACCGTACGTGAAGCCCGCGCCGGAGGCACCCTTCCTCAGCGGCGGGTCGGCACCGTCCAGGCGCTGCCCTGCTCGTGGTCGAGCACCGTCATCCCCTTGTTCTTCAGCGCGAAGACGTAGACCGCCAGGCTGACGCCGATGACGACGGTGACGTAGACGATGAACTCGCCGATGCGGTCGGAGCCCTTGGCCGCCTGATACAGCAGGGGCGCGGTGCCGCCGAACGCGGAGTTGGCGAGCGCGTAGCCCAGTCCGACGCCGAGCGCCCGCACCTCGGCGGGGAACAGTTCCGCCTTCACGATGGCGTTCACCGACGTGTACCCGGTGAGGATGACGTACCCGACCGCCGTCAGTGCGAAGGCCAGCAGCGGTGACGTGGCTTGCGGCAGGTAGGTCAACAGCACGTAGGTGTACAGCACGCCGCCGACGCCGAAGAACACCAGCAGCACCTTGCGACCGACCTTGTCGCTGAGCAGACCGCCAAGCGGTTGCAGGAGCATCAGGAAGATCAGCCCGGCGAGGTTGATCCACGTCGCGGTCAGCGCCTGGTCGGCGCCGAAGGTCGACTTGACGATCGCCGGCGCGTTGATCGTGTAGGTGTAGAACGCCACCGTGCCGCCCGCGGTGATGAGGAAGACCAGCAGCAGGGGTCGCCAGTAGGTGGTGAACAGCGCCTTCAACGATCCTGCGGCCTTGTCGGTGCCGGCCCGGACCGCCTCGAGGTAGGAATCGCTGAGCGACTCGTCCATCGAGCGGCGCAGCCACAGCACCACCAGGGCGGCGATGCCACCGATGAAGAAGCCGACGCGCCAGCCCCACGCCGTCACGGTCTCGACGTCGAGGAAGCTCAGCAGGATGAGGAGCGTGAACTGCGCGAGCACGTGACCGCCGATGAGGGTGACGTACTGGAACGACGACAGGAAGCCGCGCCGATGCGGGGTGGCCGCCTCGGACATGTAGGTCGCCGACGTCCCGTACTCCCCGCCGGTGGCGAAGCCCTGCACCAACCGGGCGAGGATCAGGATCACCGCCGCCCACCAGCCGATGATCTCCCGCGTCGGCATGACGGCCACCACGAACGCGCACGCCGACATCACCGTGATGCTGAGCATCAGCGCCGACTTGCGTCCGCGGCGGTCGGCGTATCGGCCGAAGAACCACGAGCCCACCGGCCGCATGATGAAGGTCACCGCGAAGATGCCGTAGATGTACAGCGTCGAGTTCTTGTCGGCCTTGTCGAAGAACTGGGCCTCGAAGTACGTGGCGAACACCGTGTAGACGTAGACGTCGTACCACTCGACGAGGTTTCCCGCCGAGCCCTTCATGGTGTTGAGCACCGCCCGTCGGGTGCTCGTCGGCGCGAGGGTGGGGCCGGAGGGTGTGCTCGGTGACGCGGCCGATTCACTCATCCGGCGACGATAACGGCCTGCCCCGCCGAGTGCACGCATGTTGACGGCCCTGCTCGACGTTTGCGTTCGTCATGCGTGCGGTCGGCGCGGCGATATGCGGCCCACCCGGGTGGGCCGGCGTCGCGTCCGGTAGTACATGGACCATGCGGAACGACTTCCACGGCGAGCTCAACTCCCTCATCGAGACGTTGAGCGAGATGTGCGGCCTCGCCGGTCTGGCGATGGAACGGGCCACCCAGGCCCTGCTGCAAGCCGACCTGCCGCTCGCCGAACACGTCATCACCGACCACGACCACCTGACCCACATGCAGGCCCAGGCCGAGGAGGCCTCCCTGCTTCTGCTGGCCCTGCAGGCGCCCGTCGCCGGTGACCTGCGCGTGGTGGTGAGCTCTATGCAGAACGTGGCCGACGCCGAACGGATGGGCGGCCTGGCGTTGCACGTCGCGAAGATCGCCCGCCGTCGGCACCCGGATTACGCGGTCCCCGAGGAGGTCAACGGGTATTTCGCCGAGATGGGGCGCATCGCCGTCGACCTCGGCAACAACGCGAAGGACGTCGTGTTGTCCCGCGACCCCGAGCAGGCCGCTCAGATCGGTCGCGACGACGACGCCATGGACCAACTTCACCGGCACCTCTTCTCCATGATGATGGACGACCGGTGGAGCCACGGGGTGGCGGCGGCGGTCGACATCACCCTGCTCGGACGCTTCTACGAGCGCTTCGCCGACCACGCCGCTCAGATCGGGCGCCGGATCGTCTTCCAGGTCACCGGGGAGAACCCAGAGACAACGTGACCCAACGGGGTTTGCTGGGCGGGGTGCCGCCCCGTCGCGGTGGCCCCGGTCACATCCCCGCCAATGTGGGCGCTACGGTGGCGCCCGCCACTCACCTGCTGTGATGCTCATCGCCCTGACGCCGTAAAACTTGGCAGCTCCCGGCACCGGTGCCACCATGGATGAGGTGTTGACGAGAACTGCCGAACTTCGACTTGGACCGCGCCGATGAGCGCCCAATCGTTTGCTCAGCACTTCCGCTGGAACGTTCGCGCGTTGCAGCGCAATCCACTCACCCGCGCCAGCGACCGACTCGAAGCACTGACGTTCGTGGCGCTGTTCCTGATGACCCTGCTGGCCATCCCCGTCGCGATGCACGTCGCCGACCGGGCGTACGACTCGACGATGCAGTTCGTCGACCAGGAAGTGCAGACCCGCCACTCCGTGCAGGCGCACGCGGTGACCAGCACCGCCACCCCGACCGACTTCGGCACGCCCCTCTACGTCGACGCCAAGTGGAGTGAGGGTGGCCGCGAACGCACCGAACGGATCGCCAGCCCAGGGTCCGTCGCCGCCGGCGCGCCGATCACCGTATGGCTCGACGATGCGGGCAAGGTCGTCGGCGCACCCCTTCGACCGGCCGACGCGTCGGTCAACGCCACCAGCGCGGGGTGGTCGGTCTGGCTGCTCGCGGTGGTCTTCTGCGGACTGGTCGGGCTGGCCGTCCGCAAGGCGCTCGACCGTTCCCGGGCCAGGTCTTGGGACCGGGCGCTACAACTCTTTGCCTACGGCGACGACGGCTGGGCCAACCGCCGCAGTTGAGTCCTAGACTCGATCGGGTGAACGAACCGGCGGTCACCGAGGACGGCCACTACTTCGTCATCAAGGGGCGCCGGTGGCGCGCGACCGATCCCGCGATCCCTGAGGCGCGCCGGGCCGAGCTCACCAAGATCCTGATGGCGTGGCGCAGAGAAGTGCGCCGCACCAAGGGAACTGACGAGGAACGGGCCGCCCGCGCTGGCGTGCAGGCCACCAAGGTTGCGCTCGGCGAGCGGGGAACGACACCGTGGTGGGAGCAGACCGACGAGCAGCGGCAGGCCAGGTGGGAGGCCGCCGTGCTTAGCCCCGCGTCGTCGAAACCAACGTGAAGGTGCGCACCCGCCCGGGAATCGTTGCGCTGCACTGAGACAGCAGCGGTTCGGACAACTGCTCGCCGACGACGACCTCGACTGCGCCGGAATCGGCGGCGAGTACCACACGCGTCGCGCCGTCGCCCGGCTCCAACCGCACCGGCGCCCAGGCCTGCACGCGGTCGTCCCCGTAGGTCTCGCGAGCGAAGTACTGCGCAGCCTGCACCACGTGCGGTAGCGACGTCCGACCGCGCAGCAGGCCGTTGTCCACCCGCCCCTGCGCGTACAGCGTCACCAGGTTGGCGGCGTCCGTCGACTCGACGCGGCCGTAGCACAGCCCCTCGGGCAGGATCAGCATCGTGGCCGCGAACCTGTCGCCACCCAAATGCGAGCATTCCCAAGTAGATTCGGGATATTGCGCCGCGATCGCCGCCGCCGCGCCGCGGCCCCGGACGGCGCAGCACTGGTCGTGCCGCCCGTGCGCGCACACGGCCACCAACGGCCCGTCGACCGCGTGCCCGTCGGACCCGTCGAGCGCCAGCTGCAGGTACCCGTCCGGGCCGTCCACCTCGCCGTGGAACAGTGCTTCGGCACCGAGCTGAGAACGGGCGACGAACCACCGCCAGCGCCGCGTCGCAGGCCGGCGGCCCGGCCGCCGGATGGCCGCGATCCGCATCCCCGCCTGCTCCGCCCTACGCACGATCGCCCGTCCCAGCCCCGGGTCGACCACCGACGGCGAGTCCATGAACGCCGAAGGCCCCCAGGCGCCACACAATTCGAGCATCAACCACGCCGACCCGGCCGACGCCGTGCCGTACATGGGGTCGACGCGCTCCCGCGACATGTCGCTGCAGGGCCTCCAGTCGGCAGGAAGCGTCATCCGCCGGCCGGCACGACGACCGCCTCGCGAAGCAGTCGACGGATCACCACTTCCCCGTCGGCCGCGTCCAACCCGGGCAGCGCACCGGCGTCGGCGACCAATCCGGCATGCAACGCGGCGATCGCGTCGGCGCAGACGTCGGGGAGGCTGATGGTGCGGTCGGCCAGAACCAGGTGCACCCGCCCGTCGTGGCGACGAACCGAGGCGACCAGGCCGTGGCGCCAACGGACCGCGACGGTGGCCGCCCGTTCCGCCGCCGCCAACGAGGCAAGCGGGCGGACCGCGACGGGCCGGGTCCGATCGGCGAATCGCGACCGCATCCTGGTCGCGGCGTCCTCGCCGAGCTCGTCGACGTGATCGCGCAGCCGATCGGCCAGCTCGGCGACGAGCTTGGTGGCGGTGGCGGCCATCTCGCTCTGGTCGGTGACGTCGACTGCCGCGGGCAGCGACCGTCGGAAGTCGGCAACGCCCTCCAACTGGTCGACGACCGCGCGCACCACGTCCATCCCGGTGAAGGGGGCGACGCCGATGGTCAGGTGCACCGACGTGTCGCCAAGCGCGCGAGCAGAATGGATCCACCCGCGGGGCAGATATAGCGCGTCGCCGGGGTTGAGCACGGCGTCGACGACGGGTTCGTCCCGGACGCGTTCAGCGATGGCGTCCCGATGATCGGTCCACGGTTGCGACGCCAGTGGGTCGACGTGGACCGGTTCGTGGACGGTCCAGTGCTTGGTGCCTGCGGTCTGCAACACGAAGACGTCGTGGACGTCGTAATGCGGGTCGAACCCGCGGTTCTGCGGCGGCGTCACGTACGCGTTGGCCTGCACGGGATGACCCAGGTCGTCGACCATGCCTCTGACGAAGTCGATGATCGGCGGCCACAGCCGGTGCAAACCCTGCAGCACTATCGTTGCGCCAGAAGCGAACTGGGCAAGTACCTTGGCCGAGTCGACCTGGTCGGGCATCTCGGCGCCGAAGCCGGCCGAACCCAGGTAGGCGTCCCGCGCCACCAGCCCGCCCTCTTTGGCCACCCTGATGAACGGGGCCCGCACACCGCGCTCGGCCAGCAGCTCGTCGACGTCGGTCGTCGAGAGCAGGTCGTCGAAGTCGCGGGGCAGATCCGCCGCCCTGGTAAGCAACGGCAACCGCCCCCAGTGTTCGCGGGCGAACGTCTGGGGGTCGGTGCCGATGCAACGGTTCAGCATGGTGCTGAATCAGGCAGTGCCGTCCGCGCCGCCGTCGTGACCATCGGGGTTCGAGCCACCGTCGGCCGGACCCTCGCCACCGGCGCTGCCGTCCGCACCACCGTCATGGCCCTCGGGGTTCGAACCACCGTCGGCCGGACCCTCGCCGCCGGCGCTGCCGTCCGCACCACCGTCATGACCACCGGGGTTGGAGCCACCGTCGGCCGGACCCTCGCCGCCGGCGCCGGTCGTCGTGATGTCGTCGTCGTTGATCGCCATGGAACCATCTCCTTCATCGAACCGCATCGGGGCTTGCGCAGGTAGGCCCTGCTACGTCGCGGTGACTGCGGGTTGCCCACCGGCGAGGTTCGTAAACCGAAGGTACGGCTGGCCTAACCGCCGGGTGTCCCGTCGGACGGCCGCGCGGCGAGGAGCGCGTCGATCATGGCGGGGTCGACGTCGGCGGCGAACATTCCGACCCGGCCGATCGGGAACGAGTCGAGCATCTTCTGCAGGTCGACGCCCTCGGGCATCAGAGTCGCGGCATCCGGTGCGCCACCCATCATCTCGGTGACCGCGGCCTGCAGGATCGGGCCGGCGACGGGATCGGCCAGCACCTCGCCGATCGACGACGCGCGCGACAGCGGCAGGGTCACGGGGTCGCCGGCGACCTCGACCGGCACCGTCGCGCGGACGTCGCGACTGGAGGCGGCGACCTCCAGAATGTAGGTGCCACCTTCGACGATCCAGGACTCGACGCGAACGTCCCAGTACGCCAGGTCCTTTCGCCGCACCCGCAGGGTCACCTCGCGCGTCTCGCCCGCCTCGAGTGCGACGGAGGCGAACGCCTTCAGCTCGCGCGGAGGGCGCTGCGTGACGGCCGCGGACAGCGACGAGTAGAGCTGGACCACCTCGCGGCCGGCCACCGACCCGGTGTTGGTCACCTCGACTCGGACGTCGACGTCTCCGTCGGCCAGGGTCGACGCGGACGCCGGTCCGTACTCAAAGATGCTGTAGGACAACCCATGACCGAAGGGATAGGCGACGTCGAGATCACGGGCGTCATACCAGCGGTACCCCACGAACAGCCCCTCGCCGTAGCGCACGTGAGAGAACTCGCCGGGGAAGTCCAGGTAGGCGGGGTTGTCCGCGAACCGCAGCGGAATGGTCTCCGACAGCTTGGCCGACGGGTTGACCACACCGAAGAGGACGTCGGCGGTGGCTCCGCCGCCCGCCTGGCCAAGCAGCCACCCCTCGAGGATCGCAGGCACACCGGCGGCGAAGGGCAGTGCGACGACGCCGCCGTTGGACAGCACGACGACGACGTTGGGGTTGGCGTCGACGACGGCCTGAAGGACGGCAAGTTGCGCGGCTGGGAGGTCGACGTCGTCGCGGTCGTAGCCCTCGGACTCCAGCCGGGCGGGCAGGCCCAGGAAGACGACGGCGACGTCGGCACCGGCCGCCGCGGCAACCGCCTCGTCCCGCAAGCCCGCCGACTCGGCCTCAGAGACGTCGACCGCGGTGCTGAAACCGGCGGCGTAGGTCACCGATCCGGTTGCCAGCGACCGTATTTCGTCGAGCGCGTTGTCCAGCCGGGTGGGGCTGATCATCGACGAGCCGGCGCCCTGGTACCGCGGTTCGGCGGCGAAGGCGCCGATCACGGCGATGTCGGCGTCCTTCGCCAGCGGCAGCAGGCCGCCGTCGTTCTTCAGCAGGACGATGGAACGCCCCGCCGCCTCCCGCGCCAGGGCGTGGTGGGCGTCGACGTCGAGCGAAGCGGACTGCTCGACGGCTCCCCTGGTCCGGTCGACAAGCGCCAGCACGCGACCGGCCGCGGCGTCGACCACGTCCGCGGCCAGCGATCCGTCGGCGACCGCCGCCACCAGTTGGGCGTTGGTCCTGCCGCGCGACCCCGGCATCTCCAGATCAAGGCCCGCGGCCAGCGCCCGGACGCGGTCGTCGACCGCACCCCAGTCCGACACCACCACCCCGTCGAAACCCCACTCCTCCCGCAGCACCGTGGTCAGCAGCCACCGGTCCTCCGAGGCGTACACGCCGTTGACGCGGTTGTAGGAGCACATCACCGTCCACGGGCGGGCGTCCTCGACGACGCGTTGAAAGGCACGCAGATAGATCTCGCGCAGCGGCCGTGGGTCGACGTCGGCGCTGACGCGCATCCGGTCGGTCTCCTGGTTGTTGGCCGCGAAGTGCTTGAGCGACGCACCGACGCCACGACTCTGGACGCCGTCGACCATGGCCGCGCCGAGCACCCCGGCGACGACGGGGTCCTCCGAGAAGTACTCGAAGTTACGCCCGCACAGCGGCGATCGCTTGATGTTCACGCCCGGCCCGAGCACCACGGCGACGTCCTCGACGGCCGCCTCGGCGCCGATCGCCTCACCGACGCGCCGGACGAGTTCGACGTCCCACGACGAGCCCATGGCGACGGCGGGCGGGAAGCAGGTGGCGGGCACGCTGTCGCCGAGCCCCAAATGATCGCCCGACCCACGCTGCTTGCGCAGGCCGTGCGGACCGTCGGTGAGCATGATCGAGGGAACGCCATGGCCCTCGAGCGCCACGGTGTGCCAGAAGTCAGCGCCGCTGAGCAGCGACGCCTTCTCCTCTAGGGACAGTCGGGCCAGGGGTGGGGTCGTCATGCCGTCCATGGTGCCTGCCGGCCCGTGGACCCCGTCAGTCGACGAAGCCGCCGAGCCACCTCGCCACGCTCCTGGCGAAGGACTCGGGCACCCGATCGGGATCCATCAGGTCGTTCTCGGCCCACAGGCTGCGCTCGTCGGCGACCGTCTCGGGTGTGAACCGAAGCAGGGTGCGGCCCGAACCGCGCAGCGCCTCGACGGCAGCGAGGAAGGACCCGCGTTCGGCGTGCTCCCGCTCGAAATCCTCGACCTCGACGCCGAGGTGCTCGCAGACGAGCGCGTTGCGCAGCGTCACGACCGTCCGGGCGACGTCCGAATCGTCTGGGCCAACCGCTTCTACCGCCACGTCACATTCGCTGTCGAAGCCCAGCGAGCGGTTGTTGAGGTTCGACGAGCCGACGCGGAAGAGTCGGTCGTCGACCGCCATGACCTTCGCGTGCACGTACACGGGGGTGCCACCGTCGGTCACCGGCCAGTAAACCCCGAGCCGGTCGTGCAGGTCGGCCGCCCACAACCTCTTCAGCATGCGGTAGCGGGCGCTGTCCATCGAGCGCTCCTCGAGCGGGCTCTCTGACTTGCGCGGAATCACGATCACGATCTCCGGACCGGCCTTCTCGCGCAGTCGCGCAGCGAGGGCGTCGACCAATGTCCGCGACGCGAGGTACTGGTTCTCCAGATAGATGGTCTCGCGCGCGGCCGCCATCCCCGCGAGGTTCAGCGCCTCAACCTCGCGTATCTCGGCACCGTCGCCGAGCCGGGGCATGGTGCGCGCGATGGCGACGTCGACGTCGTGCAGCGTGGGTGCCAGCGCGCCGGGCCAGACGTCCCTGGTGGACTCGACCGGCTCGAGAGATTGCCCGGTCGCGGTGAACCAGCGGTCGCGGGCGACGTCGCCGAGCGCCCGCGCCGCGGCGCCGTTCACCGCGGCCGCCACCTCGTGCCGGGGCCCGTGGGGCTCCCCGAGCGCGCGCCGGAGCCTGTTCTCGTCGAGGTGTTCCGGGGTGTCCCACCGGTCCACGGTGAAGTCGATGCCACCGCAGAAGGCCACGGCGTCGTCGACCACGACGATCTTCTGGTGGTGAACGGCACCCGTGGGGTGCGCGCCGTCGATGGCGAAGTGCATGCGCTCACTGCTGAAGCGGTTCATCACCGAGACGGGGGTGACGCCCGCCCACAGCCCTTCGAAGGCAGGCAGCAACCTCAGATTCGATCGCAGGACGTGCACCTCGAGCGAGGACCGCTTGCGGACCAACGACCGGAGGAACGGCCCCAGCTCGTTGTACCCGGGCAGCGTCTTGCCGCCGGGTTCGAACACCGTCCTGGCGTCGAAGTCCCACCCGATGAGCAGGATGCGGTGCTTGGCACGCAGCATCGCCGCCTTGGTGTGGCGGAAGTAATCGGCCGCATCCACGATGAAGGCGAACTGCTCGGCACGCTCGAGGCGCCAGCACGTCTCCCCCGGCACCAGCAGGCGGTCGCCGGTCACGCGCGGCGCTGACATAGCGCCGTGTCTATCACACCGAGGGCGCCACGCGGTCAGCCCATGGCAACGCTTGCTCGAGTTGGGCGGCCAGCCGGATCAGCAAAGCCTCACCCGCCAGGGGTGCGACGAACTGGACGCCAAGCGGCAGCCCGTCTGCCGTCTGGTGAAGGGGCAGTGAAATAGCCGGTCGCCCAGTGAGATTCGCGAGCTGCGTATAGGGCACCCAGCCGAGGTTCTTGTCCACCATGTCGTCGACGATCTTGGTGTAGCGCAACAGCCGGGCGGTGCGCGTCTTGAGAAGCACGTCGGCGCTGCGTTGCAACGCCACCGGAAGGTCGAATTCGCCGATCCTGGGCGGAGGGGTCGCCAAGGTGGGCGTCAGCAGCAGGTCATGGGTGTCGAAGAAGTCCGTCAGCCGGCGGGTGTGCTGGTGTCGTCGTTCGACGGCGGCCACGTAGTCGACGCCGCCGGTCGCGCGGCCGAGGGCCGCCATGATGAGCGTGTCCCGCTCGAAGGACTCGTCACCCGCACCCGTCAGCCGCTTGGCCTCGGCGACGTCCCACGCGACGTGGACGAACCAGGTGAGCAGGAAGTCCTTGGCCAGTACCGCGTCGTCGTATGGCGCCGTGGTCAGTTCGACGACGTCGTGACCGAGGTCGGTCAGGGCGCGGACGGTGGCGTCGACCGCCGCGAATGCCTCGGGGTGGGGCGACGGGTTGATCGACGACGGTACGTGCACGCCGATCCGCAGCCGTCCCGGATCCTCGCCGACGCACTGCGCGAACGGCGAGGTGGGCAGTCCTGGCACGTAGGGTCCGGACGACTCACCGCCGCTGATGACGTCGAGCATTCCTGCGGTGTCGCGGACCGTGCGGGAGACCACGCCCTGGACGGCGGCGCCGTGCATGGGCTCACTGCTCGCCGGACCCGAGGGCGTCAGTCCGCGGCCCGGTTTCAAGCCGACGAGCCCGCAGCAAGCCGCCGGAATGCGGATCGACCCGCCGCCGTCGTTGGCGCCCGCACACGGCACGATGCCCGCGGCAACCGCGGCGGCCGACCCGCCGGAGGATCCGCCGGGCGTCCGCCCCAGATCCCATGGATTGCGCGCCGGCCCCCACACCGCGGGCTCGGTGACGCCCTTGGCGCCGAATTCAGGGGTGTTGGTCTTGCCGAAGATGACCAGCCCGGCGTCGACCCACCGCTGGACGATCGTCGCGTGCTGCGCAACGGGAGTCGACGTGAGCGCACGCGACCCCGACGAGGTCGGCAGGCCCGCATAGTCCTGAGCCAGGTCCTTGACGAGGAACGGGACACCGGCGAACGGACCGACGAGATCGCTTGTCGGCGTTGCCGGTACGTCGCGGACGATCGCGTTGATCCTCGGGTTGACCGCCGCTGCCCTGTCACGCGCCAGCTCGAGCAACTCGGCCGCCGACACCTCCCTGCTGGCGACGAGGTGGGCAAGGCCGGTGGCGTCGTAGCCGCGGTACTCCTCGAAATTCATGCCTCACTGTAGAACTCGACGAACCGGGCCGGACCCCGAAGGATCCGGCCCGGCACGAGAAGAGACGATCAGTGCAGGTCGAACCGATCGAGGTTCATCACCTTCACCCACGCCGCGACGAAGTCCTCGACGAACCGCTCCCGGTTGTCGTCCTGCGCGTAGACCTCGGCGACGGCGCGCAACACCGAGTTCGACCCGAACACCAGGTCGTTGGCGGTAGCCGTCCACTTCAACTCACCGGTGACGCGGTTGGTCCCCTCGTAGACGTTCTCGCTGGTCTGCGACGGCTTCCACGACGTCCCCATGTCGAGCAGGTTGACGAAGAAGTCGTTGCTCAGCACGCCCGGCCGGTCGGTGAAGACGCCGTGCTTGTTGCCACCGTGATTGGCGCCGAGCGAACGAAGTCCGCCAATGAGCACCGTCATCTCGGGAGCGGTGAGGTCGAGGAAGTACGCCTTCTCGACCAGGAGCTTCTCCACCGCCGTCTTCTCGCCGGGCCGAATGTAGTTGCGGAACCCGTCCACCCGCGGTTCGAGTACCGCGAAGGACTCCACGTCGGTCTCGGCCTGGGTGGTGTCGGTGCGGCCTGGCGCGAAGTGCACGTCGATCTCGTAGCCCGCGTCCTTGGCCGCCTTCTCCACCGCGGCCGACCCGGCCAGGACGATGACGTCGGCGAGCGACACCTTCTTCCCATCGGTCGCCGAGGCGTTGAAGTCCTGCTGGATCTTCTCGAGCGCGGGCAGCACCGAAGCCAGTTCGGACGGCTCGTTGACCTCCCAATTGCGCTGCGGCTCAAGGCGAAGGCGTGCACCGTTGGCGCCACCGCGCTTGTCGGTGCTGCGGAAGCTCGACGCCGCCGACCACGCCGTCTTGATCAGTTGTGGCACCCCGATGCCGGCGTTCAGCACTGCGGTCTTGAGCGAGGCGATGTCGTTCTCGTCGACCAGGGAGTGGTCGACCGCGGGGACGGGGTCTTGCCACAGCTGCGGCTCGGCCACCCACGGTCCGAGGTAGCGGGTGACGGGTCCCATGTCACGGTGCAGCAGCTTGTACCAGGCCTTGGCGAACGCCTCGTTGAGCTCCTCGGGGTGGTCGAGCCACCGCCGGGTGATCGGGCCGTAGACGGGGTCGACCCTCATCGAGACGTCGGTGACGAGCATCGTGGGCTTGCGCTTCTTGGTGGAGTCGAAGGGGTCGGGGATGATCTCCTCGGCGTCCTTGGCCTCGAATTGCCATGCGCCGGCGGGACTCTTCGTCAACTCCCACTCGTGGCCGTACAGCAGTTCGAGGTAGGCGTTGCTCCACTTGGTCGGGGTGGGGGTCCACACCACCTCGAGCCCGCTGGTGACGGTGTCGCCGCCCTTGCCGGAGGCGAAGGCGCACTTCCAGCCAAGGCCCTGCTGCTCGATGGGAGCGCCCTCGGGCTCGGGACCGACGAGCTCGGCGTCACCGGCGCCGTGGGTCTTGCCAAGGGTGTGGCCGCCGACGATCAGCGCAGCGGTCTCCTCGTCGTTCATGGCCATCCGGCCGAAGGTCTCGCGGATGTCGTGGGCGGCGGCCAGTGGATCCGGCTTGCCTTCCGGGCCTTCGGGATTGACGTAGATCAGGCCCATGGTGGTGGCGCCGTACGGTTCGGCCAGCTGACGCTCGCCGGAGTACCGCTTGTCGGTGCCAAGCCAGGTGTCCTCCTGGCCGAACAGGATCTCCTCCGGCTCCCAGATGTCCTCGCGACCGAAGCCGAAGCCGAACGTCTCGAAGTCGGCCGACTCCAGTGCGACGTTTCCGGCGAACACGATCAGGTCGGCCCAGGAGATCTTGTTGCCGTACTTTTGCTTGACGGGCCACAGCAGGCGGCGGGCCTTGTCGAGGTTGGCGTTGTCGGGCCAGCTGTTCAGGGGAGCGAAGCGCTGGCTGCCCTGGCCGCCGCCACCGCGTCCGTCGAAGATCCGGTAGGTGCCTGCGGAGTGCCAGCTCATGCGGATGAACAGGCCGGCGTAGCTGCCGTAGTCGGCGGGCCACCAGTCCTGCGACGTGGTGATCACCGAGAGGACGTCGGCCTTCAGCGCGTCGACGTCGAGCTTGGCGAACTCCTCGGCGTAGTCGAAGTCGGCGCCGAGCGGATTGCCCTTCTCCGACTGACGATGCAGCACTGCGACGTCGACCTGCTCGGGCCACCAGTCCTGATTCCTCAGTGGCGCATGCGCTTTGGGCTCGGGAGAGTGGATCGCCGGATTTTCGCTCTCGCTGTTGGACTGAGTTCCGGAGGCGGGAGCTGGCGGGCGGCTATCGGATGTATCGGTTGACACGACATTCCTTCCAGGGTTGGCGAAACGGGCTGTGTTTCACGACTCTGATCGAGCTGGGCTCACCGTCGAGCAGTCGGGACAATAGCCCCAGTAGATGACTTCCGCCTCGTCGACCGTGAAGCCTTCGAGGTGGCCGTCGCCGTCGGCGGGGACGAGGCAGGGTGCGTCTCCGACGGCACAGTCGACGTCGGCGACGGCGCCGCACGATCGACACACCACGTGATGGTGGTTGTCGCCGACGCGGGACTCGTAGCGCGCCACCGACCCGGCGGGCTGAATGCGCCGCACCAAGCCGACGGCGGTGAGTGCGCTCAGCGCGTCGTAGACGGTTTGGTGGGAGACGTCGGGAACTTGGGCGCGGGTGGCGCGGGTGATCGTCTCGGTGTCGGCGTGCGGGTTTGCGTACACGGCGGCGAGCACCGCGACCCGTGGCCGCGTTACCCGCAGCGCCGCCTCTCGCAGCAGCCGCTGAAACTCGACTGAAGCACCCACGTCATCCGTTTTAGTACGTTGTCTGGAATGAGTCAAGAGTTCTTCCTGACTGGATCGTGACCCCAGTTCATCAGCGAGAAGCGCCAGGCGGAATCGTTCACATCACCCGACGGACGTTGCGCGAGATGGCGTTTGACGTACCCGACCACCTGTCGCATGTGGTCGTAGTCGCCAAGGGAGAGGTCTGACTTCTTCGTCCCCAAGATCTTCACGATGTGACGTCCGCTGGCGTGCCCCGTCGACTCGGTCGCACCGCCCAACTTCTGCCCAACTGCCTTCGACTCGTCGCTCTTCAGCCACTTCTCGAGCTCCGACGCCGTCATGTTGACCGCCGCGGAGAACTCCTTCCACGTCCGCTGCCGTTCGACGTCGTCTGCCACCAACAGCTCTTACCCCAGGGGTGAGCGGGAAAACACGGCCCTCGGCGATTGCGCGCTCAGACCTCGGGCTCGGTGCGTCCCGCCATCGTCGTGAAGTCCTCCTGAACGATCTCGCCGTCCTGGTTGACGATCCAGCTCTTGAGGGTGAGCACGTCCGCACCGAACGCCCGCCGCAGCGAGTCGATGCGGATGCGACATCGCAGGACGTCCCCGGCCTTGATGGGAAGGAACATCTTCAGGCTCTGCTCGGCCTGGATGAGCCTCTCGTCGGTGATGACGATGTTCGCGTGGTCGAAGAACGCCATCTGGGCTCGGTATCCGAGGATCGAGATGAACGTCAGCGGAGCCAGGATCGCGTCGTGTCCGAGCGCCTGAGCTGCATCCTCGTCGTGATAGGCGGCGTCCTGGTTCTTCACCGCCACCGCGTACTGGCGGACTTCTTCACGTCCGACCACGAACGGCTCGGGATGCTCGTAGGTCATGCCGACGATGTCTGGGGACAGGGCCATGGCTGACGAATGTAGCTGGTCGAATCCACCCAGTTCGCGAGTACGACCATCTGGGCGCATTGTTACAAGTCCGCGTTACGGGGTAAGTACGCACGGCCCGTTCCTTCCCCGGGCGAAAGGGCTGCGCATGATCGTCGTAAGACACCACCGGCTACCTGCATGACGTCGCGCCTGCACATAGCGCTCATCGCTCACAACCGGTTCCCCATCCGCCAACCGTTCGCCGGCGGCCTCGAGGCCCACGTCTGGCATCTGGCTCGCGCGCTCGCCGACGAGGGCCATCGCGTCACCCTGTTCGCCGACGCCAATTCGGACCTCGATTCCGAGGATCCCGGCCTGACGATCGCACCCTTGCCGCGCACCGCAGCCGCGGCCGTCCCCTTCCCGTTGCCAGGCGCGGTAAAGGAATCCGACCACCATGCGTTCCTCAATTTGATGCGGCACCTCGTCGACGAGAGCGCCCACGACATTGACGTCATCCACAACCACTGCCTTCATCACGTGCCGATCCATCTGGCACCGCGGTTGCGCACACCGATGCTGACCACCTTCCACACGCCGCCGTTCCCATGGCTCGAGTCCGCGATCGGTGCGACCGGCGGCGCGGGCTCCGCCTTCGCCGCGGTGAGCGGCTTCACGGCCGACACGTGGCGCCACGTCGTGGCCGACCGAATGCACGTGGTACCCAACGGCGTCGACCCGTCCCGGTGGCCGGCCGGCCCTGGCGGTGAGCATCTGGTGTGGTCCGGTCGGCTCACTCCTGAGAAGGGGACGCACCTCGCGATTGCGGCGGCGGCGGTGTCCGGACGTCGTCTGGTAATGGCGGGCCCCATCGGCAATGCGGACTACTTTCGCGAGGTCATCGCGCCCAAGTTGAATGAACGCGTCTGCTACGCAGGACATCTCGATCAGCAGGAGTTGGCGACGTTGGTCGGAGGCGCGGCGGCTGCCCTGGTGACGCCGCTCTGGGACGAGCCCTACTGCCTGGTCGCCGCCGAGGCGGCCGCGTGTGGCACCCCCGTCGTCGCCTTCGCGCGCGGTGGAATCCCCGAGGTGATCGACGCCAAGAGTGGTCGCCTCGTCGCCCCCGGCGACGTCTTCGCGATGGCAGCGGCGATCCCCGCGGCGGTGCTCCTGCCCCGAGACGGGGTGCGCGACAGTGCCATCGCCAGGTGCAGCGCCCGTTCCATGGTGACGCGCTACCTCGCCATCTATCGCGACCTCATCGACGAACGGAAGTCTGCCGACAATGATTGGCTACTACGTGCATCACCACGGTCGGGGGCATCTGGCCAGGGCGACCAGCATCTGCGCACACCTGCGTGAGCCCGTCACCATCCTGTCGTCACTCGCGGTCCCCGAGCGGCCAGGGGTCTCGGCGGTTCGGCTCCGGCGCGACGACGAAGGCACCACTGCCGCCGGGGCCGACGCAGGAGGGGCACTGCACTGGGCACCCCTGCACGACGCGGGCCTTCGCGAACGCATGGCCATGATCACCGAGTGGGTCTCGACCCACCGACCGCGGGTGATGGTGGTCGACGTGTCGGTCGAGGTGACGCTGTTGGTGCGCTTGCTCGGCGTCCCCGTCGTCGTGGTGGCCATGCCCGGCGACCGGACCGACCTCCCTCACGAATTGGCCTATGGCACGGCGGAACACATCGTGGCGGC
The DNA here is from genome assembly GCF_001426545.1 of Mycobacterium sp. Root135. GTDB lineage: Bacteria > Actinomycetota > Actinomycetes > Mycobacteriales > Mycobacteriaceae > Mycobacterium. The sequence goes on from NZ_LMEZ01000005.1 coordinate 21,612, forward strand.
GTGGCCGCAAAAGCTCTACGAGCCACCGTGGTTGGTGCAGCACTCCCGGAAGACGACCTACGTCGGCGGCATCAGCCGCTTCGGCGGTCGCCGACGGCCATCGCCTCCCGCGCGGGACCGCCCAAGCATTCTGGTGCTCAACGGATCTGGTGGTGCCGACCTGACGACTGACACGGTAGATCGTTGTGCTGCAGCACATCCCGAGTTCTCGTGGACGACGCTTGGCGTGAAGGGCGGCCCATGGGTTGAGGACCCCTGGCCCGCGTTGTGCGCGGCCGACGTGGTGGTCTCGTCAGCGGGCCAGAGTTCCGTCGCCGACATCGCCACGGCGGGGCGGCCTGCGATCATCGTCGCCCAGGACCGGCCGTTCGCCGAACAGCGGGCCACCGCAGGGGCCTTGCACCGCGCGGGACTTGCGGTGGTACGACCCCAATGGCCCGACCTCGCGGACTGGCCCCACCTCGTCGACGACGCACGCGCCCTTGGCTCGGACGTCTGGGACCGATGGCAGACGTCCCATTCGGCGGCACGGGCGGCTGCGCTGATCGACCAGGCGGCCGCGTCGTGAAGACCTCGATCGTGACGGCCGTCCGCGGTCGCGCCACACACCTCTCCAGGCAGTTGGAAGGCGTTGACCGCAGCGACATTCGGGCCGACCGTCACGTCGTGGTGGCGGTCGACGACGACCACGCGCTCCAGACGGTACGCAGCCGCGACGACCGGACGCTCGGAGTTCCGCTACGGACGGGTTCGGCGCGCATCCCGATGGCAGCGGCCCGCAATCTCGGCGCCCAGGTGGCGATCGACGAGGGCGCCGAGTTGCTCGTCTTCCTGGACGTGGACTGCATCCCCGCGCCCGAGATGCTCACCCACTACCTTGCCGCGGCACACGATCCCGCGCACGCCGGTGCGTTGCTCTGTGGACCCGTCACCTATCTGCCACCCCCTGGCACCGACGGGTACGACGTGCAACGCCTGTCCACCCTCGCCGATCCCCATCCGGCCCGACCCGCTCCGCCGGCCGGCGTCACCGAGAAAGGCGCGGAGTACGAACTCTTCTGGTCGCTGTCGTTCGCCGTCACCACGTCGGTCTGGCAGCGCGTCGGCGGTTTCTGCACCGACTACACGGGCTACGGCGGAGAAGACACCGACTACGCGCAACGCGCAGCCGCCCAATCGGTGGGGCTGCGGTGGGTCGGCGGCGCCCACGCGTTCCACCAGTTCCACCCGATCTCCGATCCGCCGGTCGAGCACCTGCGGGACATCGTGACCAACGCCGTCACGTTCCACCGATACTGGGGGTGGTGGCCGATGCGAGGGTGGCTCGACGCCTTCGAAGAACGGGGCCTGATCTCGCGCGACGCCGACGGCACCCCTCGGATCGAACAAGAACCCCTTGACCTCGGTTCCGTTTGACGTGCTCCGGGTGGGGGCACCCTCCCATGTGTCCCAATCGACGAATCACGACCTCGCCATGCGGATGGCCGAGATGTCGAGAAATCTGGTGCCCAAGCCCAGCTTGGACACCATTCTCGAAGAGGTCACCGCGGCCGCCGTAGACCTCATTCCAGGGGTGGACACCGCAGGCATTCTGTTGCTGGAACGGGGCGGCAAGTTTCGGTCGATCGCCACCACCTCGGAACTCCCCCACCAACTCGACATCCTCCAGGTGACGTTTCAGGAGGGTCCGTGCGTTCAGGCCGCCCTGGCCGACACGGTGGTCCGCACCGACGACTTCCGGCAAGAGACGCGGTGGCCGCAGTATTCGCCGGCCGTCGTCGAAATCGGCGTGCTCAGCGGGTTGTCGTTCAAGTTGTACACCGCCGAGCGCACAGCGGGTGCGCTCAACCTGTTCGGATTCGAACCGACGACGTGGGATTCCAACGCCGAGACGGTGGGCACCATCCTGGCCGCCCATGCCGCCGCGGCCATCGTCGCGACGCAAACGCAAAGCCAGCTCAACGCCGCCCTGCTGAGCCGAGACCGCATCGGTCAGGCCAAGGGCATCATCATGGAACGGTTCAACGTCGACGCCGTGCGCGCGTTCAACATGATGCGTCAGCTGAGCCAGGAGAGCAACGTCAAACTGACGGACATCGCTCAGCGCGTCATCGACAGCGAAGCGTAGTCGGTTCGAAACCGGCTCCAGACACCGAGATTCAGGCCAGGTCGCCCCTGATCACGGCCAACCTCTCCCGCCGTCTGCCGACATCGAGAAGCCCGATGCGTTCCAGCCACTGCGCCCGGGCCGTCAGCACCGGACCAAACGGAATCCAGCGCTGCGCAACCACTTCAGCCCGGAGCCCGGCCTCGCGCAACCCGTCGATGGTGAGGTCAACGTCGGCGAACTCCGAATGGACGATGAAGATCGATCCGCCGTCGACCAACAGCTCGGGGGCACGCTGGCACAGCGGGTCCAGAATCCGGCGACCGTCCCGGCCGGCGTTCCATGCCGTCGACGGGCCCGCTTCGTCTGGGACCACGCCGTCGTCGGCACCGTCGGCGAACGGCACATAGGGCGGGTTGCACGTCACGACGTCGAACGCCTCGAATTCGATTGCGCGCGTCCATGATCCGCGGTGCACCTTGACGTCGAGGCCGCTGGCCGCGGCGTTGCGCCTCGCGCACGACACGGCGACGGGGCTCATCTCGAACGCTGCCACCGATGCGGCGCCCTGCTCCGCGGCGGCCAATGCGACGACGCCGCTGCCCGAACACAGGTCTGCGACGCGACGTCCGACGGATCGGCCGGACGTTCGCAGCGCGTCGACGAGAAGGGCCGAGTCCTCCTGCGGCGGATACACTCCGGCCGGCACGTGGATCGGGGATCGGTCGACCAGTTCATCGGTGAAGATCGTGCTCACTGTGGTGCTCCGTCGCATCTTTGGGGGCGGTGTTCGCAACATGCCCCGTCCCGCGGCGTTCAATCATCGGATCACCGACGAATTCTCGGGTGTGCCAACCGCAGGAGCGTTAGTTCGACGCCATTGCGGGTAAGACCCCTCGATGGCCGCCTCGCACCCCGACGTCGACGCGACGGCCGACGTCGTCGTCATCGGCGGCGGCAACGCAGGGATCAGCGCCGCCGCGCGACTCATCCGGCGGGGCATCACCGACGTCACGGTGGTGGAACCGCAAGCCGTACACACCTACCGCCCGCTGCTGTCCTACGTCAGCGGCGGCCAGGCCAGTATGCGCAGCGCGGAACGCACGCAGCGATCGGTGACGCCGAAGGGGTGCACGTGGGTTCGCGATCACGCGGTCTCCGTCGACGCGGTCGAGCGCGTGGTGCGGTGTGCCTCCGGGCGCAGCCTTCGATACCGCGACCTCGTCCTGGCCACCGGCCTCGTCCCCGACACCGACGCGCTTCCCGGCATCGACGCGGCCATGGACTCCCCCGCGGTCACCAGCAATTATCTGGACGCGGCCGAGAAGACGTGGAAACTGGTGCAGCGCATGCCCGCCGGTGGTCGCGCGATTTTCACCGTGCCCCGGCCGCCGGTGAGTTGTACGGGGACGACGGTCAAACCGTTGTTCCTGGCCGCGGCCCACTGGAAGCGCACCGGCCTGCTGCCTGGCGTCGACGTCACGTTGCTCGTCGACCGTCCGAGGATCCTGGATGCACCGGATCTCGACGTCAAGATTCGTCGCGAGTTGCGCGAGCTGGGGGTTCGGGTGTTGTACGACACTGCCGTCACCGGGCTGTTCCCCGACGAGCATCACGTCACCGCGACCGATCGACGCGACGGCACCGTCCGGCCACTGGCCTACGACCTGCTGCACCTGGTGCCGCCCTTTCGGGGACCGCAGTGGCTGGTGGATTCTGGATTGGCGACCGCCGAGGGTGCCGGCCTCGCCGACGTCGACCCGAGGACCTTCCGGCACCGCACCCATGCCGACGTGTGGGGGGTCGGGGACGGGGCGAGCGTCGAGACCGACCCGTCAGGAGGCGCCCTGCGGCGCCAAATCGCGATCCTGGTCGACAACGTGGTGGCCGCGCGCGGCGGTGCCGCCGCGATCGCCGAATACGACGGCTACACCGTGGCCCCCGTCGCCACCGACGCACACCACCTCATCGCGGGCGAGTTCACCCGCACCGGCGCGCTCGCCTCGCCGCTGCCGCGGTTCATGGATCCCGTGAAGCCGCGGCGCTCGGCGTGGGCGTTCGACCGCTACGGCCTGCCGCAGATCTACTGGAACCTGCTTCTGCGCGGCAGACTCTGACGTCGACGACATCTTCGGTTGACCCGACGGTCGCCGGGTAAGGGCACCTCATGGATGATCTGACACAGAAGTTCGTGAACGCCCTCGGCGAATTGCACCGAGGCGACGACGTCGAACCGCTGGTGGCGCTGTTCTCCGACGACGCCACCCTCAACAAGGCCGGCATGCCACACGGGCAGAGCGGCAAGGACGGTGCGCGTACGTTCTGGGAGCAGTACCGGCGTGTATTCGGGGACATCGATTCGACATTTCACAATGTCGTCGCCGGAGACGGCGTCGCCTTCCTGGAGTGGACGTCGACTGGCACGTTGAGCGACGGTTCGGCGTTCAGTTACGACGGCGTGAGTGTGCTCGAGTCCGGCGGTGACGAGATCGAAGCGTTCCGCACCTTCTACGACACCGCGGCCTTCCTGGAGAAGCAGAGCGCGATCCGCTCGTAGCTTGCTTTCCACCAAAGAGCCCCATTCCCAACGGGAATGGGGCTCTCGGGCGGCCGCCGACGTCACTCCGACGGCGGCTCGAACAGCTGAAGGTCGTTGCCTTCGGAGTCCTTGAACGCCGCGATGCGGCCCCACGGATGCTCACTGACTTCGCCGACGAACGTCACACCCGCGTCGGTGAGGCGGACGAGCTCGTCGTACAGGGTGCCGTCGGGCTGCAGCGTGAGCACTGCCCCGCCGGTGTGCTCCCCGTGGGTTTCCTCGCGGCCGTTGAGTCCGATCGACACCCCGTTGGCGTCGAGCTCGGACCAGTCGTCGCCCTCGCTCTTGACCTTCAGACCGAGAGTCTCGCCGTAGAACTTCAGTGCCCGACCCATGTCTTCGACGGGCATCCACACCGTCGCAACGCCACTAGCCATAATTCCTCCGCTCGATGATTCCCGTTGAACCGTCAGCTTCCTTACCCGGTGCTGCGGGGGCTACACCCGTCGCGACGGACCAGCTTTCATTGAGCGGCAACGCATTCCCGTGGCGGGGCGCTCTCCAGGAAAGACCCTTTGGGGTGGTCCGGATACACCCTTAGGGCGGTAATGTCGGCGATGTGTCGTCATCTGCGAAGCGTCCGATCACCGTTGCGCTGGTCGACGACTACGACGTGGTGGTGATGGGTGTTGCCAACATGTTCGACAACTACCGCGACCGGATCGTCGTGGCCGAACTCGACGCCACGATGGGCGTCAGCGACGACGTCGACGTCGTCCTCTACGACTCGTTCGCCCAGCCGGAGTCCGACCACCACGAGATCGGTGTGCTCGTCGCGAATCCACATGCTCGCCGAGTCGTGGTGTACACGTGGAACTTTCATCCCGATCTCATCGAGAGCGCCAAACGGCACGGGGCGCACGGGTACCTGTCGAAGACACTTCCTGCACGGGACCTCGTCGCCGCGCTGGAGGCCGTCCACGCCGGCGAATTGGTCGTCAGCGACGCGCCGGCGCGGACCAAGACCGCGGTCGGCCTGGACTGGCCTGGCCGCGGTGAGGGGTTGAGCGACCGGGAGTCGGAGATCCTGGCGCTCATCACGCAGGGCAAGAGCAACGCCGAGGTGGCGGCCTTGACCTACCTGAGTCCCAACACCGTCAAGTCCTACATTCGGACCATCTACCGCAAGATCGACGTCGACAGCCGGACCAAGGCCGTGCTGTGGGGCGTCAAGCACGGCTTCACCCCCGACCACAACCGCATCGAGCACTGGAAGGGCGGGCCGTAGGCGTCGGTCATCCCTCGGCGGGAAACTCGACGGGGTACGGCTCGGCGAAGTCGGCGGATCGGCCGACGGCGGCCCACTTCCGGTCGGTCTCGAGCAGCTGCTCGTCCTGCCGGATCGAGCCCTCGACGGCGTTCACGCCGAGCGGCAGGTGGTACGGCAGGTCCTCGCGGCGCGACAGCCGAACCAAGATCTGGGCCGCGCGCGCCGGATCGCCCGCGGACACGGCGTCGCTTTCGCGGACGGCGTTCATCATTCCGACGGTGTCGGCGTAGCGCTCGGGAACGTCGGCTATCGCCATCGACGACCCAGCCCAGTCGGTGGCGAAACCGCTGGGTTCGACGACGAGGACCCCGATGCCGAACGGCGCCGTCTCGGCCCGAAGCACTCGGGAGAAGCCGTCGAGCGCGAACTTCGCGGCCTGGTAGGACGCGATTCCGGCGGACCCGCCGACCCGACCGCCCATCGACGAGAACTGCACGATCAGTCCTCCACCTTGCTCGCGGAGGACGGGGATCGCGGCCTTCGACACGTGGTAGACGCCCCAAAAATTGGTTTCGAACTGGGCACGGAAGTCCTCCTCGTCGCCCGTCTCGATGGGCGCGACGTTGGCGTATCCGGCGTTGTTGACCACGACGTCGATGCGCCCGAACCGATCCTGGGCCGCCGCCAGCGCCGAGGCGGCTTGCCCCGGGTCAGTGACGTCGAGCGTCAACGGCAGGACGCGCTGCCCGAAGGTCTCGACGAGATCCGAGAGTTGCTCGGGCCGGCGGGCGGTTGCCACGACGTAGTCCCCGGCCTCCAGTGCGGCTCGGGCCAGTTCGCGGCCGAATCCTCGCGACGATCCCGTGATTAACCAGACCTTGCTCATGTTCTTCCTTTCACGCCTCGGATAGCTATGTGATAGTTGGACTATCAGATAGCTGTAACGAGCCGACGCTAGATTTGCTTCCCACCGGACGACTCAGGGGGTGGACCGCCGTGCGCCGAGACGCCGCCGTCAACCGCGAACGGCTGATCAGCGCTGCCGAGGCCGTGTTCGCCGAACGTGGGCCCAGCGCGACGCTCGACGACGTCGCCAAGGCGGCAGGCGTCGGACCCGCGACGCTGTACCGACGATTCGCCAACAAGGACGCCCTCGTCCACGAGGTGCTCAGCGCATTCTTCGGCCGCCTGGTCGACGTCGCCACGGCCGCCGCCGGCGGGCCGCCGGAGACCGGGCTCGAAACGTTCCTTCGGACCGTTGGCGTCGAGCTCGCCGAAAAGTCGGGTCTGTCGGCCCCGGTGTGGGGCGAGCTCGCCCCCACGCCCATCGTGGAAGACCTTCGCCGACTGTCCACCGAACTCCTGGTCGGAGCGCAGCGCGCCGGTGCGGTACGCGCGGACGTCACTCCCGACGACGTGGCCGCGGCGGTCTGGGCGTTGCGCGGCGTCATCCACTCCGAGCGCAACGACCCGACCCACCGTGGCGCCGAGCTGTGGCGACGTCATCTCGAGACGATCCTGCGGGGCTTTGGCGACACCGCCCCCGGGGGCGGCCGCTCGACCGTTTGACCCGCACCGCCCCGGGCATGCACACCAGGGACACCATCTCATCGCGCAGAACGGAGTGACCATGCCGCGAGGTAGCGGAATCTACGAGGACGAACCGCGCGAGCACCGCAAGACGTACTCGCAGGAATCGAGCGACGATTCGACCGCCGGCCGCGAGGACGCGGCGCCGGACGACACCTCGGCCGAGGACTCGGGGGAACCAACCGGCTGACCAGCCCCGACCCGGGTCGAAGGATATTCATGTATCGCGCTCCCGGCATTCCCAGGTAGGGTAAATCGCAAGCGGACGTTACCGAGACCCCGTTTCGCCGCAGATTTGGCAAATGCGCGCAGCGTTGCTGCGCTCCGGTTTACCGGCCAGCTGGGGGAGCTCGATCGTGAAGGCACTTCGATGGTGGTGGCGTCAGCCGGACCACTTCGACTGGCTGAGTGCCTTCCTCCGTGTGCGCCGCATGGCGACGATGACGCGAGGCGTGCTCGTCGGCGTCATGGTCTGCCTGGTGATCGTGCCGGCGGGGATGTTCCTCGGGACCGCTCCGCCAACTGGAACGTTCCACCGCGTCTTGTGCGTGCTGGCCGGTATCGGCGGCTTGGCAGGCACACTGCTCTGGTTACACCGGTTCCCGACGAAGAACCAGTCGATCATCTTCTCGATGGCCACGAGCTTCAGCATCGCCTGCGCGGTGCTGGCTCAAACCGATCCGCTGACGGCACTCCTGGGGTGCACCGCGTTCGCGACGATCTCCGGCTATATCGCGCTCTTCCACACACCCGCGCTGATGGTGGCGAACCTGGGAATCGTCCTTGCGGTGTCCGCCGTACCGGCCCTGGCGCTCGCCGTCACCGACGGCTACGTCCGCGCGGTGAGCGCATACGGGGTGGTGCTGATCGGCAACATCGTCGTTCCCTACGGCGTTCAAATCATCGTGCACACCCTCGGCGTCGACCTGCTCAAGGCCGACCGCGATCCACTGACGGGGTTGTACAACCGCAGGGCGTTCTATCGGCGGACCGCTGCGCTGGCCACCGCCGACGACGGCCACGGTGAGCTCTTGATCGCGATGATCGACCTCGACAAGTTCAAGCGACTCAACGACACTCACGGCCACACCCACGGCGATCTTGCCTTGGCCGCGGTCGGGCGGGCGTTGCGCGACCACGCGCCCCACGGCTCGATCATCGGACGGGTCGGCGGCGAGGAGTTCCTCGTGGCCGTCGACGGCGCTGGCACCCACCCCATCGCTGTCGGCCAAGCCCTGTGCAGAGCCGTTGAGGCACTGTCCTTTCCGATCACCGCCAGCGTCGGCACCGCCTGCGCGCCACACAGCTCGGTGTCGGCCAGCGAGGACGCATATTCGGTGATCACCACCGTCATCGCCGCGGCTGACGCCGCCATGTACGACGCAAAACGTAGCGGCGGCAACCGAACCCGACACCACGGTGTTCCCGCCAAGTCCCACGACCGGTCGCCTCGTAGCCGGACCTGGAGCCCGACCACTCGCCGCTGGGAGGCGCTATCTTCCGCCAGCAGCCCGAGGTCGGCTCCTGGCGACCACCGTCAGCGGCGGCGGGACCGAGACTGGTCCGCCTCCTGGTGAGGGACGGTCACCAGCGATCCATGAGGCCGGCAACCTGCAGCAGATAGACCACCGCGACGACCAAGAAGATTGCGAAGATCACGCCGACGGCGATCAGCGCCGCGACTCCGGTCGGCGTCATCTTGCTGCGCGGCGGTGGATCCTGGTTGGCCGACTGCGTCGTCGACCCCGAGTCCGGTGGGGTCTCGCCCGGCTCGACGCCGTGGACACTGCCGACGGACGGGGTCTCGACGGGATCGGGATCCGGTGGCACGGCCGTCATCGCCACGTCACCGCCGAGCCGACGGCCCGACCGTCATTGGTGTCGGACGCCGCCATCAGCGCCAGGAGCGGAACGTGGGGTTTCGCGACGACGCGTCGTCCCCCCGTCGGGCGGACGAACTCCAAGGTCTTGTCCAACGCACTGGTGAAACTCACGGCCACCCTCCTGTTCAGCTCGGTTGCAGGAACATCCCCGCGCCCGGCACGTCTCAAACGCGTCGGCCTGATTGCCGTTACCGCCACCTGGGTACGAATGTCGGATGACGCCGATGCTCAATCAGCTGGTGACCACTGCGACGCAGATTGCCGAGGCCGCCCTGGGGATCGTCGGAATCCGAGTGGGCACCGAGGAGCCCCCTCATGACAGCGAGCGACTGACCGAGGGCCTCGAAATTCGCCGGTACCGGCCCCGCATCGCCGCCGAGACGACCGTCGAGGCGCCCGAGGAGCAGGCCCGCAGCGAGGGCTTCCGGCGGGTGGCCCGCTACATCTTCGGCGGCAACACCGGCTCCGAGAAGATCGCGATGACCGCTCCTGTCAGCCAGTCGTCGACCCGCGGCACCAAGATCGAGATGACGGCACCGGTGTCGCGCACGGGTGACGACGAGAACGGCTGGGTGATCCGGTTCTTCATGCCGTCGACGTGGACGATGTCCACGTTGCCCGTCCCCGACGACGACAGGGTGCGCCTGGTGGATGTGCCCGCGGAGACCATTGCGGTGTTGCGCTTCACCGGCGACCGGGGCCAGGCCGCGGTCGCCGCCCGGTCGGCGGAGCTTCTCGACGCCTTGCGTGACGCGGGGATCGACGCCATTGGCGAACCGCAGGCCTGGTTCTACGACCCGCCGTGGACGGTCCCCTTCCGACGACGCAACGAAGTCGTCGTACCGATATCGGCGGATCGGGAATAAGGGCGAGACATCCGGTGTTGTGCGGCCCGTGACTGACAACGCCGGAACCGACGCCGAACTAAGCCCCACCGACTGGGTACGCGAACAGACCCAACGCATTCTCGAGCAGGGCACCACAGACGGCGTCGAGGTACTCGACCGCCCGATCGTGCTGTTCACCACCACCGGCGTGAAGTCCGGCAAGAAGCGTTACGTGCCGCTGATGCGCGTCGAGGCCGACGGCAAGTACGCCATGGTCGCCTCCAAGGGTGGCGACCCCAAGCACCCGTCGTGGTACTTCAACGTCAAGGCCAACCCCGCCGTCCAGGTTCAGGACGGGGAGAAGGTCGTGAACCTCACCGCCCGCGAGATCGAGGGCGCCGAGCGCGAGCAGTGGTGGAAGCTGGCCGTCGAGGCCTACCCGCCGTACGCCGAGTACCAGACGAAGACCGACCGTCAGATCCCCGTCTTCGTCCTGGAGTGACTCCGGCGGGCGCCGAGTCACACCTCGGTGACCCGACCATGGTCGACCAGCCACGTCCGGTCCAGCCGCACGTTCTGCAGCATCCGGCGGTCGTGCGTCACCAGCAGCAGCGCACCGTCGTAGGTGTCGAGTGCCTCCTCGAGCTGTTCGATCGCCGCTAGGTCGAGGTGGTTGGTCGGCTCGTCGAGCACCAGCACGTTGGTGCCGCGGGCCTGCAGCAGCGCCAGCCCCGCACGGGTTCGTTCACCAGGTGACAGGTCGTCGACCCCGCGTTCGACGTGGTCGGCGCGCAGCCCGAACTTGGCAAGCAGCGTGCGTACGTCGGCGGTGGTCCAGTCCGGCACCCGTTCGGAGAACCGGTCGACGAGGCGTCCTGCCCCGGTGAAGTCGGCACGGGCCTGGTCGACTTCACCGATCGCCACGTTGGCCCCGAGGCTGGCGCGGCCCTCGTCGGGCAGTTGGCGCCCCAGCAGCAACCGCAGCAGCGTCGACTTCCCTGCGCCGTTGGGGCCCGTGATCCCGATCCGTTCGCCGGCGTCTACCTGTATCGACACCGGGCCGAGGACGAAGTCGCCCTGCCGGACGACGGCGTCGGCGAGGGTCGCGACGACGGAGCTGGACCGCGGCGCGGCGCCGATGGTGAACTCGAGCGTCCACTCCTTGCGCGGTTCGACGACCTCCTCCATGCGCGCGATCCGGCTCTCCATCTGCCGCACCTTCTGCGCTTGCTTCTCGCTGGACTCGGTGGCTGCGCGCCGCCGGTTCTTGTCGTTGTCTGGAGCCTTGCGCATCGCGTTGCGGACGCCCTGGCTCGACCATTCCCGTTGAGTTCGGGCCCGCGACACCAGGTCGGCCTTCTTCTCGGCGAATTCGTCGTACTGCTCACGCTTGTGTCGGCGACCGACCTCGCGCTCCTCGAGATAGCTTTCGTACCCGCCACCGAAGACGGTCGTGGTGTTCTGCGCCAGGTCCAGTTCGAGGACGCGCGTCACGCTCCGCGCGAGGAACTCGCGGTCGTGGCTGACGAGCACCACCCCGCCGCGAAGGTCGTGGACGAACTGCTCCAGCCGGGCGAGGCCGTCCAGGTCCAGGTCGTTGGTCGGCTCGTCGAGCAGGACGACGTCGAAGCGCGACACCATCAACGCCGCCAACCCCACGCGCGCCGCCTGCCCACCCGACAGCGCCGTCATCGGGGTGACGTCCGGTCGCACCGCCGTGGTGTCCAGCCCCAGGTCGGCCAACACCGCAGGCAACCGCTCGTCGAGATCGGCGGCACCGCTGGCCAGCCACCTGTCCAGGGCAGCGGAGTAGACGTCGGCGGGGTCGACTCCCGCCGCGCCGTCGGGCGGATCCGCCAACGCCGCCGCCGCGTCGTCCATGGCCTTCGTCGCGGCGGTGCAGCCCGCCCGGCGCGCGACGTAGGCGGCGACGGTCTCCCCCGGCACCCGCTCGTGTTCCTGCGGCAGCCACCCCACGAACGCGTCGGGCGGGGCGAGGCTCACCGAGCCGTCGAGTGGTTCGAGGTCGCCGGCCAGGATCCGCAGGAGCGTGCTCTTGCCTGCACCGTTGGCGCCGACCACCCCGACGACGTCACCCGGCGCCACCGTCACGTCGAGTCCTTCGAACAGGGTGCGATGGGCGAATCCGCCAGCCACGTTCTTCGCGACGAGGGTTGCGGTCATGGGGCAATGGTCTCACCGCCGCGGTGCGGCACGAGTACCCCGCCGCTGTGCGGCACGAGTACCCCGACGCGGTGATTGGCACTTACGCCCTCGGGCCGTTAGCTTTTCTGGGGTGATGACCTCAGCTGCCTGCGCAGTCGCACGGTGGATTTCCCCGTTCCTGGCGGTTGCCGCCGTCGCCACCACCGTGATCGCCTCGGACCCCGTCCACGTCGTCAGCGCACCGGCGGTGCGGCTGGCCGCCGACGGAAACCCGTTGGCCACCTTGCCCTTCTACGTGAACCCGAACTCCAAGGCAATGCGTGCGGCGAACGGCGCGGGCAACCCCGAGCTGACCGCCATCGCCAACACGCCGACGGCGTACTGGATGGACCACCTGTCCACCCCGGCGGTCGACGCGAAGTACATAGCCGACGCCCAGGCCGCGGGCACCATGCCCATCCTGGCGCTCTACGGCATCCCGCATCGTGACTGCGGCAGCTTCGCCGCGGGCGGGTTCGGTTCGGCGGGGGCGTACCGCGGCTGGATCGACAACGTGGCGGCCGACATCGGCGGCGGGCCGGCAGCCGTCATCCTCGAGCCGGACGCGCTGGCGATGGCCGACTGCCTCTCGGGTGATCAGCGCCAAGAACGCTTCGACCTGATGAGCTACGCGGTCGACACGCTGACCCGCAATCCGGGCACCGCCGTCTACGTCGACGCCGGCCACTCCCGCTGGGTGAGCGCCGACGACATGGCCGCCCGACTGAACCAGGTCGGCGTTGCCAAGGCCCGCGGCTTCAGCCTCAACACCGCCAACTTCTTCACCACCGGTGAGGAAATCGGTTACGGCGACGCCATTTCCGGGATGGTCGGCGGCAAGCCGTATGTCATCGACACCTCGCGCAACGGCAACGGCCCCGTCGAGGGCGACCCGCTGTACTGGTGCAACCCGAGCGGCCGCGCATTGGGCGCTGCCCCCACCGCCAACACTGGCAACGGAAACGTCGACGCGTTCTTGTGGGTAAAGCGCCCGGGCGAGTCCGACGGCTCCTGTCGGGGAGCCGCCGGCGCAGGCACGTTCGTCAACCAGTTCGCCATCGATCTCGCCCGCAACGCGGGCCAGTAGGGGTCAGGGCTTCGCGGCCCGCTCGGCCTGACGCTTCTCCTTCTCCACGTCCGCCAGCTGTTCGAGGCGGTCGGCGTCGGCGCGCTTGGCCCGGGCGTCGTCCCGCTTGTCCTTGGCGTCGTCCAACGTCGCGTCGGCTGCCGCGGTCGCGCGCCTCTGGGCGGCGTTGATGCGCTGCTCGTCGTTGCGCTTGGCAGCTTCGGCCGAGCTCTTGAGGCGGGCGGCGATGTCGTCTGCCTCCTTCTTGGTGGCGCCGGCGCGCTTCTGCGCGGCCTCCGTCGCGGCACGCTTGCGCTTGTCCGCGGCGGCCTCGGCGTCCTCGACCGCCTGCTCCTTGGCGGCACGCGCGTCCTGCACCTCGTCGACGACCTCTTGCCGGGAGGACTTGAGCTCCTCGTCGGCCTGTCGCAGCTCTTCATTGGCCGCGGCCTCGAGGCGAGCCGCCCGCGCGAGTTCGTCGCTGCGCTTGGCAAGGGAGGCTCCGCGTCGCTTGAGGCGCGCGTCGCCGAGCGCATTGCCGACGGTGGCGTCGAGAACGCCCAACGACCGCTCGTAGGCGAGTCGCGCCGGGGCTTCGGCGTCCATCCTCGACACCACGCGCTCCTCGATGAGCTGCAACGGAACGCGGACGAACTGGTACTGGAACCGCAGGATGGTGCGGGGGATGGTCATGATGCTCATTGTCGAATCCTTGGTGTGGTCGTCGTTCACGGCAGGTCGGCGTTGTCGGTTAGTTTGTCGGCACGCGCTCTGGCCTCGTCGGCGGCAGCGCGGACGGCTTCGGCGTCGTCAACGGCGGCCCGGTGCTCGTCGACGGCCTCGGTGGCGTCGCTGGCGGCAGCGCGAACGTCGACGCGCTCCTGCGCTTCGGCGCGCTGCACTTCCTGCTGCGCCGCGACCTCGGCCTGGGCCGTCGCGCGCTGGGCTTCCTGCTGGGCGGCGCGTTCGGCGGCAGCCTTCTGCTCGGCTTGCTGGGTGACGATCGAACTCTCGACCGAGGCGGTGCGCGCGTTGACGGCGATCCGTTCCTCGGCGCCCTCCAAGCGTGCTTCGGTCGCCTGCACCCGAGCTTGTTCGGCTTCGGCGTCGGCAACGGCCTGCATGCTGTTGGCGTCCTTGCGCTCCCGCGCCTGGGTCTGCTCCAGCTGACCCTCGGCCGTCAACGAGTCGTTGCCGATCACGGCGCCGGCGATTTCCTTGGCCTTGCCCTTGACCGAATCGATCAGACCCTTGCGGGCCTCGTCGGACATGTCGTGCTCACTCAACTGAAACTCCTCTGCCATTGAAAGCGGTCACCAATCGGTTCAAGCGTGGGGACGCCATGGGCCAGACGGCCCGTGGTAGGGGGATGCTCGGTTCGAGCCGAGTTGAAACGCTCCGCGGCTGTGACGCGGCCGACGCTGCCAGGGCCAATGTCGTCGCACAAGCGAATTCTGCTCGGCTGGAAGCACTTACGCGAGTCGGACTTCTCGGGGAGGAGTCCGCGTTTGCGCGGTGCCGACCGGGGTAAGGGCCTAGAGCCGCCAGCTTTCAGGAACGTGAGCACCGCCGGTGAATTTCCCCACCAAGGGCTTTCGTGCCCGCGTCTCATCGTCACGTCGACGGCGAAGCCACCTCGAACACTTCGCAGCGCCGATCTCGGCGTCATCTGCGTCTCCAACTGGCGCGCTCCGCTCCCAACGCATGACGAACGAGGAGAAACATGTACCTGCACACACAACAACTGATCAACGAAATCGCCGTCGACGAGCCGGATCCAGCAGCGGCCAACGCACTGCAGGAGGGTCTCGGCGGCCAGTTCGGCGAGATGCGCACGATGATGCAATACCTGTTCCAGAGCATGAACTTTCGCGGTGATCAGGCCTCCAAGCCGTACAAGGACCTGATTCAGGGCGTGGGTACCGAAGAGATCAGCCACGTCGAACTCATCGGCACCACCATCTCGCGACTGCTCGACGGATCGCCCGCATACAAGGGCAAGAAGACCGACCCGGTCGACGAGCCAGGCGCCAAGGGAGCGACCCCACTGAGCATCGCGTTGGACACCGGCAACATTCACCACTACCTGGTGGGTGCCCAGGGCGCGCTTCCGGTTGACTCGGCGGGCAACCCGTGGAGCGGGTCGTATGTCTACAACAGCGGCAACCTGGTGTTGGACCTGCTGTACAACCTCATGCTGGAGTCGACGGGTCGGCTGCAGAAGTGTCGGATCTACCAGATGACGGACAACGCGACCGCGCGCTCCACCATCGCGTATCTGATCGTTCGGGACCAGGCGCACGAGAACGCGTTCGCCAAGGCACTGGAGAGCCTCGGCGTGAATTGGGGTGCGGCCCTTCCCATTCCGAAGACGAACGCCGAGCAGTTCCCCGAAGTCAAGAAGCTGGTCGACATGGGGTTGCAGAGCATCCAGTACACCTTCAGCGCCGATGACGAGAGCCAGGCCGACAAGCTGTACCGCGGCGCGTCACCGTCGAACGACGGAACCGAGCTCAGCACCGCCGTCATGCCGGAGGGCTTCCCGATGACCATCGCCCCCGAGCGCCGCGAAGAGTTCTCGCCCGGCCTCGACAAGGAGCTGTTGGCCCTCATCCAGGCCACCGCGGAGGCCGAGATCAAGGCCAACGGCCAGGCCTAGCCACACCGGTACCGGGCGGGTGGATTGGTGTCGAGGCCGATCCACCCGCCCACCGGCACGTCACGCCGGGCGCATCACCTCGTCGAGCACGACGGTCACCCGGAAGCCGCACAGCACCAGGATATGCAGTACGAAGAGCCACAGCGCCAGTGCCGACACCGCCCCGACGATCGGCAGACCGCCAAAGGGCGCCGACCATTCGACGGGGATGGCCAGGAACAACACGAAACCCTGCAGGAAGCCGGCCACGATGGCCCCCGTCGAGAACGCCCCGACGGCCAGGGCCCGCGGGGCGATCCGCCCAGGACCGATCAGCCCGAACACCCCGACCAGCGCCGTCGACACAGTGAGCCACACGACGTGGAACGCCACCACGACGCCCCACACCAGTGACCACCCGCTGCCCGCGTAGAGCGGGCCGACGTACGGCGCGGCCACCAGCACGGCCAGGACCAGGAACGGGGCGACGGCGGCGACGCCGAGAAGACCGGCTCGCCCGCGCCAGCCGGTGAGGGTGTCGTGGGCGGCCGACATCTGGACGAACGCCCGGCGCAGGCCCTCCCCGTAGAGGCTGGCCGGAAACAGCACGACCAGCGCCTGCAGCCACGACATCGACAGCGCCACCTCGGTCAGCTTGCGCAAGGCCGCGGGCGTTCCGTGCCCCTGCGGCAACCCGGCGACGCCCGCGTCCATCGCCGCGGTGACGGTGTCGTGGCCGACGAGCGCCCCGACGGCCCACAGCGACGCCAGCGCCAGCGGGACCAGTCCGATCACGCCGAAGTACGTCGCGCCTGCCGCCCAGAGCGCGAGATCGCTGCCGGGGAAGGTCTTCCGGACGCCCGATGCGAGTTCGCGGACGCGTCGTGCCGCGCTCACGCGGCACCCTGGCAGTCTGAGTTCATGACGCCAGATCGTTCCGACGACGAGGAGTGGTCGGACGTGCACGGCGGCGTGCAACCGTCACCGGTCGTGCGCGGCTGGCTGCGGTTGATTCGGGTGTTGGCATCCGGTCCGATTATCCGGATCCCGCCCGACGCCCTGTCCGTGGCCGGGGTACTCGCGCTCGCGGCGGCGTGGGGTGCCGTCGTCGGACCGGGTTGGCCCGCGCTCGTCGTGCCACTGGTTCTGCTCGCCGGCGTGCTCGACGGTCTCGACGGTGCGGTGGCGCTGCGGACCGGCCGGGCCCGTCCGCTGGGGGCCGTGGTGGATTCGGTTGCCGACCGCGTTGGCGACGTGCTGCTCGGCGCGCTACTCGTCGCAATCGGCGCCCCGCTGGGGTGGGCGCTGGCCGCGGTGGCACTGGTGTTCCTGCTCGAATACGTGCGAGCTCGTGCGCAGGCGGTGGGCATGCCGGGGGTAGGCGCCGTGACCGTCGCCGAACGGCCGACGCGGCTGATCGTGGTGGCGATGGCCGCGGGAGGGGCCGCCGCGTCGCCCGCCGGGCTGCCGCTGCTCGGCTGGGGGTGGGGAGTCACCTTCGCGGTCACGTGGACCGCCGTCGGCGTCGTCGGAATGGGGCAGCTCCTGCTCGGCGTGCGCCGCTCGATTCCTCCGGACTTTCCGCGGACCCGATGAGGGTGGCGACGATCTCGGCGGACATCAGCACCAGCGGAATGCCTCCGCCGGGGTGTGCCGAGCCGCCGACCAGATAGAGGCCGGGGACGGGACTGCGATTGGTAGGCCTGCGTAGGGCGGCCCGTGGTCCGTGCGAGGCCGTCCCGTAGATCGCGCCGCCCGGCGCTCCGGTGCGCCGTTGCAGGTCGGCGGGCGTGATCGTCTCGGCGAATCTGAGGCGAGGTCGCACGTCGACCCCACGGTCGGCCAGCACGTCGAGGACGTGCTCGGCGTACCGCTCGCGCAGCCCGCCGGCGTCCCAGTCGACCCCGCGATCCGGGTCGTGCGACGGGGCGTTGACCAGCACGAACCATCCCTCGGAATCGTCGTCGGGGCGAAGTGCCGGATCGTCGGGCGCGTGCACGTAGACCGTCGGGTCGGGCACGGGATGAGGGTGCCGTCCGAAGATCGCGTCGAATTCGGCGTCGTAGTCGCGGGGGAAGAACACCCGGTGCGCCGTTCCCGGCTCCCTGCCGGACAAACCGAGCAGCAGAACGAAGCCGGCCATGGAGCGCGGGGCGCCCCGCAGCGACCGTCGCACCGTCCCGGTGACGTCGCGCGGCAGCAGTCGGTCGTAGAGGACGCTCGCGTCGGCGTTGCTCACCACGACGTCGGCGGGCACGTCGCGACCGTCGACCCGGACACCGGTGGCGCGTCCGCCCGCCGTCGTCACCGCGTCCACTTCCGTACCGGTGTGGATCTGGACGCCCAGCTCGACGCAGCGCGCCTCGAGCGCGTCGACGATGACGCGCAGCCCGCCGGCGACGTACCAGGCACCGAACTCCTGCTCGACGTACGACGTCACGGCGAGAACGGCAGGCGCACGACGTGGGTCCGACCCGGAGTAGGTGGCGTACCGGTTGAGCCAGGTCCGCAGCCGCGCGTCGGGCAGCATCGTGCGGCCGAGGCCGTCGATCGTCCGCCATGGCGCCACCGTCAACAGGTCGGCGGGACGCAGGCTCATCCGTGCGATTTCGAGCAACGAAATGGGTTGGCGGAGAACCGGTTCACCGACCAACTTCCACAGCCGTCGCGAACGCTCGTGCAATCGCCGCCATGACTCCCCCGCACCGGGACCGAAGGCCGCGTCGAGAGCGGCTGGCACGGCCGTCGCGTCGTGCGGCATCGACAACTCGGTGCCGTCGGCGAAGCGGTAGGCACTCGCAGGGTCGACCGCGATCGGCTTCGGCCCCGTCGGAGCGCCGGTGTCGGCGAACAGTCGGTCGAGCACGTCGGGCATGGTCAGCAGCGACGGGCCGGTGTCGAAGGTGAAGCCGTCCCGTTCGACGACGCCGAGCTTGCCTCCGACGGTGGGGGCGCTCTCGTACACGGTGACGCGATGGCCCGCCGCGGCCAGGCGGGCGGCGACCGCCAGCCCGCCGAGGCCGGCGCCGATCACGACCACGTGACTCAAATTGCCCGCCCCTTCCAGCTCAGCGTGCCCCGGACGCGACCCACCCACGACGAGGCCAGCAGGCCGAGCACGGCGAGCACCGACAGGGGGTGCGCGGCGGCATCCCATGGCCGCCCACACCATCGTTGCGCGAAAACCCGACCGGTGACGGCGGCGCCGTACCCGACCAGGCCGACCCGGGACCCGGTCGCCGCCGCGGCGGCGGGCAGGACGTAGACGACGGTTAGCGCCGTCGCGACCGCGAGTGCCCCCGCCGGCGAGCCGAACGCCGCCCACAGCGACTTCCGGTAGCCAGCGCTCAGTTCGCGGCCGGTCGCGTACATGTGACAGGTGGCCAGCGTCGAGCCGTCGGCGATGCCGGTGCGGCCGCCCACCGCGCGGACGGCGCGGGCCAGCCCGATGTCGTCGAGTACCTCACCCGAGACGGATTGCCATCCACCGGCCCTGCGCAGGGCGTCGGCGTCGACCAGCAGGAACTGGCCGTTGGCCGCCGCCATGGACGGCCGCGTCGACAGCTCAGCGATCCGCAGCGGCAACGTCGTCGACCACGACCACGCCAGGAGGGGTTGGACGAGCCGCCCCAACAGCCCCGCCGCGACCTGTCGTGGCCACGGGCAGAGCAGGTCGAGGGGCTGGGGGCCACGCAGGACCGCCACCGCCGCGGCGACGGCTCGCGGGGCGAGGATCACGTCGGCGTCGACGTAGACCAGGGTCTTGCCGCGAGCCGCGGCCGCAAGCTGGTCGCATGCATGCGGTTTGCCGAGGGCGCCACCGGTCGGTGCGGTTCCGGTGATGACCCGTACCCGGGGGTCGGCTCCGGCCGCGGCCCGGACCACGTCGGCGGTGCCGTCGGTGGAGCCGTCGTCGAGCACCAGGATCTCGGCGTCGTCGAGATCGCGCTGAGCGAGCAGGGATTCGATCGTCGGCGTGATCCGGTGCGCTTCGTCGCGGGCCGGGACGAGCAGCGACACCGCCGATCTCACCGGGGGTGGGTCAACGGGTGGGCGGCGTAGCAGCCGCAGGTTGACGAGTTGGTGGATCGTGAGGATGCAGGCGAGCGCCGATCCCACCGCGACGAGCGCGGCTGGGGGTTTGATCAGGCCTGCGTGGGGCACCTACGAACTCTACGGAGTCGCGGCCGGCCACACCGCCGGTGGGCACGGGTAGCCTCGGCGTTTCCGACTCGTGACGGTGGAGGTGCTGCGCGTGGCCTTGGCCGAGCTTCGGGCGCCCGTGCGCTCCCACTACGCGGTGTGGGCGTTGGTCGCGGCCGCCGTCGGCATTCAAATTCTGTACCCCCTGATGCCGGAGTCGTGGCGAACCCCGGTCACCATCGCCAGCGTCGTCGTCTTCTTCCTGGCGTCGGTGACGGACGCGTACCGCGTGCTCGGTGCGGTGAGCGCGACCGTGCTCGTTGCCGTCGCAGGCGGTGGCGGCCTGGTCGCCGAGTCGATCGGCGTGGCCACGGGGTGGCCGTTCGGTCAGTACGCCTACACCGGAACCCTCGGCCCGGAGGTGCTCGGCGTGCCGGTGGTGGTGCCGATGGCGTGGGTGATGATGGCGTGGCCCGCCCTGGTGGTCGCCAGAACCCTCGCCCGCGGGGCCGTGGCCGTCACCGCGGTCGGCGCGGTCGCGCTGACCACGTGGGACGTCTTCCTGGATCCGCAGATGGTGGCGGCAGGCCATTGGCGGTGGTTCGCCCCGGAGCCCGGGCTGCCGCTGATACCGGGTATCCCGTTGACCAACTACCTGGGCTGGCTGCTGGTGTCGGCCGTGGTGGTGGCGACGCTGAATGCCTCGCTCCGCCGCACCGATCGGCCCTCGGCGCCCGCGGCGACGCTGTATCTGTGGGTCTACTTCTCCTCGGTGCTGGCCCACGCGGTCTTCTTCGGGCTGCCTGGCTCGGCGGTCACCGGCGGCGTCCTGATGGGCGCCGTCGCGATTCCGTTCGCCGTCTCGCTGGCCCGCAGGCGTGGTCCACGTCAGACGCGACTCAGCTCGTCGATGCCCGCCGCGCGGCCGAACAAGTAGCCCTGAGCGAGCCGGCAGCCCGCCGCGAACACGATGTCGGCTTGCGCTTCCTCTTCGATTCCCTCCGCGATTACGTCGAGGCCGAGTGCCGAGCACAGGCCGATCACCGAGCGGTAGAGCGCCAACGCCCGGTGGCGCTCGTCCCCGACGGCCAGGCTGCGGTCGAGCTTGACGACGTCCACCGGCAGGGCATGGAGATAGCTCAGGGAGTTGTAGCCGGCCCCGAAGTCGTCGAGTGCCACGTGGACGCCGAGCGCGCCGAGTCGCTCGATGGCCGCGGCCCCCTCGCGCAGATCCACGATCGGGACGGTTTCGGTGATCTCCAGGACGAGTCGCCCCGGGTCGACGTCGTGCCGGTCGAGGGTTCGCATCACCTGCTGTTCGAAACCCCGGTTGCCCAGCCGTGCTGCACCGACGTTGACGTGGATGACCAGCTGCAAGCCGGCCGCCTGAGTCTCGCGACACGCAAGGTCGAGCACCATCGCGTCGAGCGCGCCACCGAGGCCGGCGCCTTCGGCGACGGAGACGAAGGTGGCCGGCGGTATCTGCATGCCATTGGGTGCGGACCACCTGGCCAGGGCTTCGACCGCCACCGGTGTGCGGTCGGGCAACCGGACCACGGGCTGGTAGGCGAGGCTGAAACCCGGCGGCACCCCGCCGTCGGCCTTCCGCAGCGCGCCAGGGAAGTCGACGACCACGCCCGAGGCCGGGCGGTACATCACCGCGGTGTTCTTCCCGAGTCGCTTCCCCGCGTACATCGAGATGTCGGCTTGCCGCATCAGGTCGTCGGCCGTCGGCGCCGGGTCGTCCGCCCCGTGTTGAACCAGACCCATGCTGGCCCGCACGCGCACCGACGACCCGTGCACGGCAAACGGGTCCCGAAGCGCCACCCGAAGACGGTCGGCGACCACTTCCGGCGGATCGTCGTCGGTCTCCACCAGGACCGCGAACTCGTCCCCACCGATGCGGGCCAGCGTGTCCGACGGACCTACGCATCGGAGGAGGCGCTCGCCGACGGCGCGCAGCAGTTCGTCTCCCGCCGCATGGCCGAACTGATCGTTGACTTCCTTGAAGTCGTCGACGTCGACGAAGATCAGCACGAACCGCCCGTCGCGCATCGCGGCTTCGAGTCGCTGCCCGAAGAGCAACCGGTTGGGTAGCCCGGTCAGCACGTCGTGGTTCACCTGGTGGGCCAGCCGGCGCTGCGCCTCGTACAGCCGCCGGGTCAGCCGACGGGCGGCAACCACTGCCACGATCTGTCGCACGGCGACGAGCACCACCATCGCCATGCAGAGCCAGACCACGACCGCGGGCAGAGTCAACCCGACCAGTACGTGCGTGGCGCACAGCATGAGGATGCTCAGAAACCCGAGGTACGGCCACACCAACTGCGCCCAGTCCAACGCCTCGTCGCTGGCGCCGCGGTCGTCCCGTGGGCTCAACGCCTGCACGGAAAACGCAATCATCAAGGGGCCCAGGACGTTTCCCGCGCCACCCCACACGTCCGGAGCATTTACGCCGACGCTCCACAGATAGGCGATGAACCGGTCGGAACCGGCGATCAGGATGACGCCGCCCGCGAGAAGGAGGAAGTTGCGTCGATGCGGGCGATCGCGCCGATAGGCGGTCGCCCCCATCACCGCCAGCACCACGACGCCCAGTTCCAACACGGAGTAGCCGGCCACGACGGCCTCGTCGTAGGACCGGGGAAGGGCAGCGGTGGTCGTGGCCCCCAGTCCGCCGAGGAAGACGAGGATGGAGAACGCCGCCACGGCGACGAGTCCGTCCAGAACGGCCAGGGCGAAGGCACCGTGCGGGGCCCCGTCCCGTCGCCTGGTGAGCCCGCCGCTGCTTCGGACCAGCAGGACCATCGCGAAGAACGACAGGATCGGCGGGCCGAAGTAGGCCACCACGGCGGGCAGTGGCGCGGCGGCACCGTCGTGGCGGCTGTCGCTCAGCCACCAGAAGGCCTCGCCGACCAGCCAACTCGTCATGGCGGCAATGACGAGGATTCGCCAGGTTCGGGAGATACCGGTCGTCCGTCGCACGTTGACCACCGCGCAGGTGAGAGCTCCGATTCCGATCACGGACTGCAGCACCAGCGCGACGTATCGGGCCACGTCGCCGCCGTAGGGCGCAAGCGCGTTCAGCAACACCAGAGCGCCGGCGACCACGAACATCCCCAGTCGAACCCGGCCCCCTGAGATCGACACGAAACCCCCGTTTCGTCGTGCGCCGAACGATGGCCCATCTTGGCACGGTGCGGCCTCCAGCGATCCGACACCGACATCTGCGTATGCCTTATCGTGACCTTAGCTTTTCCTTAGATTCCTTATTTTTGGTGTAGCGTCAACCCGGACGCCGAGCGAGCATCCCGACGGAAGGAACCGCACGTGCACCACGTACCCGAACGAATCGTCTTGGTGACGGGCGCCTCCAGGGGCATCGGCGCGGAGGTCGCGCGGCAGCTCGCCGACCCGAACACCCACGTCATCGTCAACTACCGCGAGAAGGCCAAGCGGGCCGAGGACATCGCCGAGGCCGTCCGCGACGCGGGTGGCCACGCCTCGACGCTGCGCGCCGACATCTCCGACGAGGCCGACGCCACGGCGATGATGGAGTCCATCGAAACCCGCTTCGGACGCTTGGACGCCCTCGTCCTGAACGCCTCCGGCGGCCTGGAGATGGGTGCCGACCCCGGTTACGCCATGCGCCTCAACCGCGACGCGCAGCGGCGGCTGGCCCAGCTGGCCGTGCCGATGATGCCGGTCGACGGACGCATCGTCTTCGTCACCAGCCACCAGGCCCATTTCTTTCCCAACAAGGCGGTGCCGAAGGGCTACTCCGCAGTCGCCGCGAGCAAGCGCGCCGGTGAGACCGCGTTGTATGCCATGCGTGCGGTGTTCAGCCGGGCCGGCGTCCGCCTCACCGTGGTCTCCGGGGACATGATCGACGGGACCATCATCGTTCGGCTGCTGCAGCGCCGCGATCCCGATGCCGTCAAGGCGCGCCGGGTCCACGGAACGCTGCCGACGGTGACCGAATTCTCCGGGGCCATCGTCAGCTCCGTCACGATGCCGAGCCCTCCCGGCATCGTGTACGTCGGTGGCGCCGACTACCTGATGACCGCCTGAGTCCGGCGGGGCTCAGCTAGGGGTTAGCTCGACGGCTCGCCAAGAGCACGCGCGAGGATCGTGCCGAAGTCGCGATGCCGGTCGTAGTCCTCCAGCCACCCGCGCAGCTGCCCGACCATCTCCTCGGGCAGCGAAATGCGTTCGCGTACCACGACTTCGAGCACGCACCGAAACACCGGTGGGTAGTCCTCGACACCAAGGGCGATGAACGCGGTGTTGCGTTCGCCGTCGGTGAGGTGCTCGCGGACGTGATCGATCAGGTCCCACGCAAGGGTGGATTCTCGAGGTCGGTCGGTGGCCTTCACTTCAGTACCTTCGCAGCGTGCACGGGCGTCGGCGCTGGCGTCCTGCGGCTGCTGGCTAAACCGCGCAAGGAGGGGCGCATTGGACCGCCTCACCGTATCCCGAATCGGTCGCCGCCGCAGTCCGGGAAGGACGGTCTTCGTCACACCCGCCCGCCGCGTGTACGCACCGCATTCTTGGGTATGAGAGCACGGTGTCCTCACCGCCGACCCCGTCCCCTGCCCTCGACTCGGCCATGCCGGAGGACCTTCGCCAGATCGCCGCGGCACACGGCGTCGCGACGTCCTATCGCAACGAGCGCCGCGTCCCGGTAGAGGTCGACGCCGACGTCGTCGTCAAGGTGCTGTCGCTGCTCGACGTCGACGCGAGTACCGAGACCGCAAGGCGCGCCGAGCTGACCAGACTCGACGAACTCGACCGTGCCGGAATCCTGGCACCCACGGTCGCCGTGCGGCTGACCGGACGTCCCGTGCCGTTTCCCGGGGCGGTCGAACTGGTCGACGAAGATGGCTCGCGGATCGACGTAAGCGACGAACTGCCCGAGGACCTGGTCCCGGGCTGGTACCAACTGCGGATGCGCGACGGTCAGCAGACCACGCTGGTGGCGGCACCGCCGAAAGTGCCTCAGGCACAACCGACGTGGGGTTGGATGCTCCAGCTGTACGCGCTGCGGTCAGCCGAATCCTGGGGCATCGGCGATCTCGGCGACCTGCGAGAGTTCGTGGAGTGGACCGCGCGCGAACACCAGTCCGGCGCGGTGTTGCTCAACCCGCTGCACGCCCCCGGCCCGACACATCCCGTGCAGCCCTCCCCCTACACGCCGTCCAGTCGACGGTTCGCCAACCCTCTGGCGCTGCGGATCGAACACGTCGACGCCTACCGCCGGGCCGAGCCCGACACCCGCGCGGAAGTCGACGCCCTTCGCGTGTCAGCCAGCACCCCGCGCATAGACCACGACCTGGTATGGGCCGCGAAACGTTCGGCACTGGAACTGCTTTGGCGATCCGACGGTCGCCCCGACCCGTTCGACGCACCGGAAGCGGAACTGTCCGACGGGTTGCGCGACTGGGCCACCTACTGCGCCTTGGCCGAGCGCCACGGGGGCCGGTGGAGCCGGTGGCCCGAAGCGCTGCGCGACGTCATCAACCCGGCCGTCGCCGCGGCGCGCCGCGAGCTGGGACCCAGGATCGCCTTCCACGCCTGGGTACAACTGCAGTGCGCCGAGCAGCTGGGCGCCGTTCGCACCGCCGCGTCGGACGCCGGCATGTCGTTGGGCGTGCTGCACGACCTCGCGGTGGGGGTCGACGCGGACGGTGCCGACTCCTGGGCGCTGGCCGACGTACTCGCCACCGGCGTCAGCGTCGGCGCTCCCCCCGACAACTTCACGCCGCGCGGCCAGGACTGGGGGCTGCCGCCATGGCGACCGGATCGCTTGGCCGCCACCGGATACGCCGCGCTTCGCGACATGCTCCGGGCGGTCCTCGTGAACGCCGACGGGCTGCGCATCGATCACGTCGCCGGACTGTGGCGGCTCTGGTGGGTCCCGCCGGGCGACGGGCCCGACCGCGGCACCTACGTCTACTACGACGCCGAGGTCATGCTGGCGGTGTTGGCGTTGGAGGCCCATCGCGCCGGAGCCATCGTGGTCGGCGAGGACCTGGGCACCGTGGAGCCCGAGGTGACCGAGGCACTGGCCGCCGACGGGATGCTCGGCTGCGCCGTCTCCTGGTTCACCAGGGACGTCGACGCGCCGGGGGAACCGCTTCTCGCACCCGGTGATTGGCCTACGCGGGCGGCGGCGAGCATCTCCACCCACGACCTGCCGACCGCCGCGGGCTTCCTTCGTGGCGAACACGTCCGCGCCCGCGCCGACCTCGGTCTGCTCGACGACGTCGACGCCGAGCAGGCCAACGCCGACGCCGAGCGGGCCGAGTGGGTGACGCTTCTGCGTGCTGAGGGGTTGCTACCGCCCGCAGACGCCGACGCCGAGCCCGACGAGGCGTCGATCATCGTTGCGCTGCATCGTTTCTTGGCGTCGACCTCGAGTCAGCTGAAGCTCATCTCTCCCTACGACGTCGTCGCAGAGCCGCGACAGCCCAACCTGCCGGGAACCGTCGACGAGTACCCGAACTGGCGGTTGCCGTTCCCGATGACGTTGGAGCAATTCCGTGAGGACCCCAGGGTCGCCGAGGTTACGTCGGCATTCCGCGTCACGCCGCCGTGACCGTTACGGATCACCAACCCTCGGTGAGTACCCGGTCGAGCACGTCGGCGTGGTGATCGGCGCCATCCATGTCAATGCACAACGGCGGCTTGGTCTTCAGAATGTTCTTGCGCTCACCGGTTGGCTGAATCACGACTCCAAAGCGCTAGCCCAAGAGCCGGATCGTCGGCATGGTAGACAATGGATCGAATGCTGACGGATGGAGAGGGGTAGCGTCCGTGGTCTCCACGCCCGGCGAGCACGCCGAATTGCGCGCGCCCTTGCCGTCCCGCAGCACGACGGGCGAGCAGGTCGCCGACCTCGTCCGCGAGGAGATTCTGACCGGTGAGATCGGCCGCGGTGCGGCGTTGCGCGAAGAATTGATCTCCGAGCGTTACCAGGTGTCCCGTCGAACCGTCCGTGACGCCCTGCGGGTGCTCGAATCAGAGGGTTTGGTGCGTCACCAACGACACAAGGGTTCGACGGTCGTCGATTTCAGCGCCAGGGACATCACGGACATGTACCGCTCGCGGGAAGTACTGGAACTCGACGCGGCCAAACGCTGGTGCACATCGGATCAGCCCAGTGGCAGCCAACGCTTCGACAAACTCACGACGGCCGTCGACCAGCTCGAACGCGCCTCACGCGGCACCGACTTCCGCGTCATCGTTCAGTCCGATCTCGACTTCCACGCTGCCATCATCGGACTGCTCGACAGCCCCCGAATCGACCGTTTCTTCAACGCCATCGAAGCCGAGATGCTCTATGCCCTCGCCATTCTCGAGGCGAGCTCGGGGGAATACAAGACCGACGCGCCGCAGGCATTCGGAGAGCACCGGGCAATCTACGACGCACTCGAAGCGCGTGACGAGCACCTTTCCAAGCGGCTGATAGCCGAGCACCTCCACGTCAACCGGGACATCTTGATACACATCGTCGCCAGCTGATCGGCGTCGGGCGCGGTGACGGCCATTGCCAAAGCATCAGCCCTCCACTAGTTTGTGACATTGGTGAACAATGAGGCAATAAGGGGCTGGGTTTGACGGAGGAGGCAGCCGATCGGCGAATGGGGTTGGCAACACACGACATCGCCGCTGCCGTCGGCCACCTATACGGATGGGGCGTTGCCGAGTTGCGCCGACTCGGTGGCGAGTACGACCAAACCTTCGCCCTCACAACCGATGGCGGCCGACGCGCCGTCGTCAAGGTCTATCGGGCCGACGAAGTCGGTACCGTGCGTTGGCAACACCAGCTGCTGGATCGCCTCGCCGGGCGAGTTCCCGTTCCGGAAGTGCTACGTGGAAGCGACGGCGGCGACGTTGCCCTCGTCGACGATGAGCTGTGCTTGAGCGTGTACTCCTGGATCGACGGCTCACTGGTGTCCGACTTACCAGAGCATCCCGGCGAACTGCTGGTCGACTGGGGGCGCACGGCGGGAAACATCGTGGCCGGGCTGGCTGGCATGCCCGAGAACCGGCAGGTGGCCAAGACCCACGCGTGGGACCTGCTTGCCGCACCCCTGACGATTGGCACGATTCTGCCCCTGATCGACGATCCGGCGCAGCGCGAGGTGGCGCTGGCAGCTGTCGAGACGTTCGACACGGTGGTCGCGCCCCATGTCGCCGACCTCCCCAAAGGCGTTGTGCACCAAGATCTCAACGATTTCAACGTGTTCGGAGATCCAGCTCGGGGACGCATCACCGGCGTGATCGACTTCGCCGACTCCCTCCATACCGCTCGAGTATGCGAACCGGCGATCGCCGGGGCCTACGCGATGCTCCGGAAAGCCGACCCACTCAGCGCCCTCGTCGACGTCGCCGCCGGGTTCGACCAGGTGGTCCGACTCGACGACACCGAAATCTCACTGCTCTTTCCCTTGGCGATGATTCGCCTGGTCTGCAATGCGACGATCTGGACTGCGCGCCGCGGCGGCCCGGCGGACGACTACGGCACAGCGCGTTCCCAGCACACCTGGCATGCCCTCGCCGCGTTGCGGCCGATCCAGCTCGACCAGGCCGAGGCCCGGTTGCGCGCGACCCTCAACCGTTAGTCCTCGAATGCAAGGAAGCACACCATGACTGTCCTTCGAGATCCGGAGTCGCCGTGAATTCCCAGCCCATGAACATGGCCAACGCGTACGACAGCACGGGCGCAGCGGAATTGGATCCAGACAGCCGGGCACTCAACGAACGCCGCGATGCCGTCCTCGCACCGACGTACCGGCTGTTCTACCGCGAACCGGTTGCGCTGGAACGCGGCGCCGGCGTGTGGCTCTACGACACCGCGGGGCAGCGCTACCTCGACGCGTACAACAACGTCCCGGTGATCGGCCACAGCCATCCCCACGTGCAGCGGCTCGTCAACGACCAACTCGGCGTGCTGAACACCCACACTCGCTACCTCACCGAATCGGTGGTGCGGTATTCCGAGCGCCTGTTGGCACTCTTCCCGCCCGACCTGTCCAAGGTCGTCTACACGTGCACGGGCAGCGAAGCCGTCGACCTTGCCCTGCGCACCGCGCGCTATCAGACTGGCGCACAGGGGATCATCTGCACCTCACACGCCTACCACGGCGTCACCACAGCGGCCGCGGAGATCTCGCCGAGCCTGGGACCACACAACCCGATCCCGCCGCACGTAGTCCTCGTCGACGCACCCGACTTCTACCGCGAAGAACCACGCGAGGCGGGCGAGGCCTTCGCCGAACGCGTCCGGGCGGCCATCGCCACCCTGAGTCAACGCGGGGTGGGTGTGGCCGCCATGATCGTCGACTCGGTGTTGTCCAGTGACGGAGTGCAGTGTGACCCCGCCACCTTCCTGCATCCGGCAGCGGAGCTGGTGCGCGCCGCCGGGGGGCTGTGGATCGCCGACGAAGTGCAGTCCGGATTCGGGCGGCTGGGCACCGGCTGGTGGGGATTCGAGCGGCACGGACTCGAACCCGATCTGGTCGTGCTCGGCAAGCCGATGGGCAACGGCATCCCGATTGCAGCGCTGGTGGGACGCGAACAGGTGATGGCCACGTTTGGCCGGGACATGCGCTATTTCAACACCTTTGGCGGAAACCCCGTCAGCATCGCCGCAGCCAGCGCTGTCCTGGACGTCATCGAAGAGGACCGGCTGATCGACAACGCCCGCGATGCCGGTGCCTACCTGATCGCCGGATTGCGGGAGTTGGCGCAGCGCCACCGAGCTCTGGGTGACGTTCGCGGGACCGGATTGTTCGTCGCGGTGGAGATCGTGGACGACGACGAACGCAAAACCCCCGACGCCGAGGCCGCGGCCCGGATCGTCAACGAGATGCGGCAGCGGCGAGTGCTGATCAGCGCGTCCGGTCGACGTCACAACGTTCTGAAGATCCGGCCGCCGCTGCCGTTCACCTCGGCGCACGCCGACGTACTCCTCGCCGAGCTCGACGCAACCCTCTAACACCGAGCGCCTCGGAGTGTGGGGTGGGCTCACACCCCAAGAGCGGCAACGCATCGCGCCGTAGGGTCAGGCGGCCATGGCCGTCGCGCGTTCCCATAGACGGTGGCCCACCACCGCGGTGCCCAGCGTGGCGATCGCCGCGGCATACACCGGAACGCAGATGTGAAGCTTCATCAACAGGCCACCGACGAGCGCTCCTGCGAAGATCGCCATGACGGCCCACAACCGGCGATGGGTGAACCACGCGAGGCCACCGGCGAACAGCGTCTCGCTGGCATACGAGGTGATGGTCGAGGTCACCACCACCGTCGTCATGTCGGTCACCGCCAGGAAGCGTGCGACGGACGCCTGGGCTCCCATGGCCACGGCGATCGTGGCCGCCGCGATGACGCCGCCCAGCGACTGTCCCTCCATTGGCACCAGCAGCAAGGCCGTGGCGACCGCCGCGAGCAACGCGGCGTTGGTGCCGAGGGTCGCCGTAACGGCTGGGCCCCAACCACGTTCGCCCCGCTGCACGAGCCTGCCCGCGACCGCCGCACCCACCACGTATCCGAACAGTGCGATCAACGGGCCTGCCACCGGGAGGTCGTCCTCGGCGGCGATGCCCATGCCGAGGATGACGACGTTGCCCGTCATGTTGCCGGTGAACACCCGGTCCAAGCCCAGGTACCCGACGGCGTCGAGGGCACCGGTCACGACGGTCAACGTCATCATCGACCACAGGTGCAGATGACGCTGCACCAGCGAGTTCGGCTGCACCTACACCCTCCGGTGATGCCGGGAGTACTGCACCACGACGGCCGAGCCGTCAGCGCGTGGGTCTGCGGCCGCCGTCAGCTGTCCGCCCGAGCCGACCTGCACGACGTTGGCCTGGCCGAGCGACTCCGAATGCCTTGGCAGGATTACGGTCTCGAAGGCAGACTCGTGCAGGGACGCCATCGCAGCGTCGTCGGCGTCGGCCTCGACGACGACGGAGTCGTCCGTGCAGCCCATGGCCTGCTGACCCACGACCACGCGCGGCGCCGCCACGGCGTCGGCGGCGGACTCTCCGTCGAGCATGCGAAGCAGCACCTGGGTGAGGATCTGGGGCTGCCCCTGGCCGCCCATCGTCGACACGACGTGGCTGAGTTCGCCGTCGCGCGTGACGATCACCGGCATCAGGGTGTGCAGCGGGCGCTTCCGCGGGGCCAGGACGTTCGGCGATCCGGCATCCAACGAGAAGCTGGTGCCGCGGTCGTGGAACAGGATGCCGGTCTCGGGGTCGACGAGCCCCGATCCGAAGGCGTGGTAGACGCTCTGGATCAGCGACACGGCCCATCCGTCGGAGTCGGCGGTCGCGATGCCCACCGTGTCTCCGCGAGGCACCGACCGTGCGGCCTTGGCGTCTCCGATCGGGGTGGCCGCCCGAATGTCGTCGTACACCAGGGCCTTGATGTCTACTTCGGCGAGGCGTGGGTCGGCCAGGTACTCCGACCGCAGGCGGTTTGCGTGGTGGAACACGCGCATCAAGGTGCCGATGTCGGCGCCCAGCGGCGCCGCGGTCTGAAACTCGTCGACGGCCGTCAGTGCGCGAAGCATGATGAACCCGTGCGTGTTTGGTGGGCTCGTCGACACCGTCAGGCCGCAGAATTCGACCGACTCGGGGGCCGTGATCTCGGGCTGGAAGTCGGCGAAGTCGTGCGCGTCGAGGACGGAACCGTGCGAGCGCAGATACTTCACCGAGCTTGCGGCGAGGTCGCCGCAGTAGAACTCGTCGGGGCCACCGTCGGCCAACGCGGCGAACGTCGCCGCGAGGGCGGGTTGCCGAAATTCGTCACCGGTCTGCAGCAGGTGCCCGCCCGGTCGGAACACGCGGTCGAAGTCGGCCGACCCGTGCAGATCGGCGTTCTCGGGGTCGGCGAGGTGCGCGCCGAGTGACTCGGCGACGGGAACCCCCGCCTCGGCGGCCTGCTGAGCTGGCTGCAGCAGGCGCGCCCATGGCAGTCGTCCTGCCATGCGGTGCAATACTTCCCACCCGCGGACGCCACCAGGAACGCTGACGGCGTCGGCGCCGCGCGCCGGCAGTTCCGATCCGTGCGCGGCACGCATCGCGTCGACGTCGGCGGCCGCGCCGGACCAACCGGAGGCGTTGACGCAGGTGATCTCGCCTTCCGGGCTGCGCACCAACGCGATGAGGTCGCCGCCGAGGGCGACGTTGTGCGGGTAGACCACGGTCAGGACGGCGGCCGCGGCGATGGCGGCGTCGATCGCGCTGCCCCCGTCGCGAAACACGTCGGTCGCCGCGTCGGTCGCCAGGGTGTGCGGGGTGGCGACGGCGCCGGTGAACGACGACGCTGAAGAAGCGGGCACGGCAGACGTCCTATCTGAAGATGTGTTGGGGTGGTTGAGAAACGGGTCGGTCAGTGGATCGTCGAAAGGAACGTCTTGGTACGTTCGTTCTTCGGGTTGGCGAAGAGCTCCTCAGGAGGCGCATCTTCGATGATGCGGCCGGCGTCCATCACGATGATGCGGTCGGCGACCTCGCGGGCGAACCGCATTTCGTGAGTCACCGCCACCATGGTCATGTCGTCACGCGCGAGTTCGCGCATCACCTCGAGCACCTCGCCGACCATCTCGACGTCCAGCGCGCTGGTGGGTTCGTCGAACAGCATCACCTTTGGGCGCATGGCCAGTGCCCGTGCGATCGCGACGCGCTGCTGTTGCCCACCGGAGAGCTGGCTCGGACGCGATTCGGCCTTGTCCGACAACCCAACTCGTTCCAAGAGCGCGACGGCGTTCTTGCGTGCCTCGTCCTTTGACTGGCCGAGCACCCGAACCGGGCCGTTCCACACGTTTTCCAGCGCCGTCATGTGCGGAAACAGGTTGAAATGCTGGAAGACGAAGCCGATCTCACGTCGTCTGCGGGCGAGCTCGGTGGTGCCGATCTTCTTGCCGTGCGCGCCGTGCGCGATGGACACGCCCCCGACGAGAACCTCCCCGCTGGACAGTTCTTCGAGGTGGTTGATGGAGCGCAGCAGCGTGGTCTTTCCCGCTCCCGACGGTCCGATCAGCACCACGACCTGGCCGCGCTCGACGTCGAGGTTGACCTCGTTGAGTACCCGCTTGCCCCCGAGCACGCAGCAGGCGTCGCGCACCGACACGATCGGTTCGGTGGTGGTGGTCATCGAGCCCCCTCTTCTTGCAGCGTTGCGCTGGCCGCCGCGCGCCGGGCGCCGAGCAGCCGAGACGTGATGGGTACGCGCTGTTCGATGCCGAGCTGTCGGGCCAGCCTGTTCTCGATCCATGCCTGGATGAAGGTCCAGATCGTGGTCAGGGCAAGGTAATAGATCGCTGCGACGATGAAGATCTCGAAGGTGTGAAACGTCGCCGAGCTGATCGACTGGGTGACCAGGAACATCTCGCTGACGCCGATCACCGACAGCACCGACGTGGTCTTCATCATGCCGTTGAACGAATTGCCCAACGGCGGGACCATGACGCGCAGCGACTGCGGCACGATGATCCACCGCATCAACCTGCCAGGTGTCATGCCCAGCGAAGCGGCCGCCTCGAACTGGCCCTTCGGCACCGAATCCAAACCGGCTCTGATGATTTCAGCGATGTAGGCGCTTTCGTTGACCATCAGTCCGATGATGGCGGCCTGGACGGCGGCCTTCACCGACAACCCAAGCAACGAGGCGTCGTTGAACTGGTAGATGCCGACCGCCGCGAAGCCGGTGTAGATGATGACGAGTTGCACGAGCAGGGGCGTGCCGCGGATCACCCAGATGTACACGCTGGCACACGAGCGCACCACGGCGTACTGCGAGCGCCGCATCAGCGCCACCACCAGGCCCAGAAGGATCGCCAAAATCATTGCCACCAGGGAGATCCCGATGGTCAGGCCGAGCCCCTTGAGGAACGCGTCACTCGGGGCGAACAGCGACTTCCAAAAGAATTGCCAGTCGAATTGCATGGGCTACTTCTGAATGCTCAGGTCGGACATGCCCCACTCGCCGAGAATCTTGGCGTAGGTGCCGTTGCTCTCCAGCGTCGACAGCGCAGCTGCGATGGCGTCGTGGAGTTGCGTGTCGTCCTTGCGGGTGGCGGCGCCGATGTTGATGGTGCCGAAGGGTTGTCCGACGGTCTTGATCTTGGCACCGGTCTTGGTCTCGTAGTAGCCCAGCGTCTCGGCGGTGTCCATGAAGGCGTCGACCTGGCCGTTCTGCAGCTGCTGCAGGGACACGTCGGCCTGGTTGCTCCGGTTCACGTCGACCGGGGGTTTTCCTGCGGCGGTGCACTTGTCGGACTGTTCCATGGTCAGCGCCTCCGCCGTCGTCGCCACGGCGACCATGACCTTCTTGCCGCACAAGCTGTCGTCGAGACCCGTGACGGCGGCCGGCTTCTCCTCCGAGACGGCAATGCCGGTGCCCGACTTGACGTAGGGGACGAAGTCCACGACCTTCTCCCGCTCGGGCTTGATGTAGAGCTGCGCCATGATGACGTCGCACTGCTTGGCCTGCAGGGTGGGGATGACCGTGGCGAACGACGACTGGACGAAGTCGGACTTGAGCCCCATCTCGGCGGCCAGCGCCTTACCGAGGTCGACCTCGCTGCCGACGAGCTCGCCCGATTCGTCGTGGTAGACGTTGGGCGGCGTGCCGTCGTTGGGCGCGCAGATCTTCAGCGTGCCTGCCTCCAAGATGGCCGGGGGTGCTACCTTCGCGGGCCCACTCGGCTCCGGCGCGGCGGTGTCCGACGACGAACAGGCGACGAGCGGCAGGGCCGCCGCCGCGAGTACGGCAAAGAGTGCTTTCTTCAAGATTCCTCCAAGGGTCGGCGCCGCAGGGTGACGTCGATCACCCGGTGGCCTATCGAACGATAGGCCAGAAATGGCCGTTGTGCGACCTTTGCGGGAATCTTTAACACGGCCGTCACGAGGGACGCCGAGACGGCGTCAGCCCGCAGTTGACACTTCGAGGTCGCGCAAGCGCCTGCGCGTCACGTCCTGGATCGTCGCCAAGCGGGACTGGTCGACCAGGAGCGACCGGACGACGAAGTCAGCCGCCTGGAGTGGTCGCTCCTCACGCATGCGTCCCGACGGACCGCCCTGTTCACGCAGCGTTTCGAAGAGCACGCCGTTGATCGCACGCTGCACGAAGCTCGGTTCGAAAGACACGAACTCACCATCGACGCATCCACCGCCGACGACACGTTCGAGTTGCTCGTGGAAGAGCGCGATGCCCTCTCGCTCGTCGGCGAATTCGTCGAGTGCGAGCACGGCGTCCTGATACAGCCCGCGCGCGTCGAACGGTTGCGCCAGGATCTCCCGCACGTCACACGCGATGGCCAGGTGCAGCTTCTCGGCCCAGGTCGACTGTTCGGCAAGCCGCTGATTCATGCGGTCGATCGACGGTCCGAGGTCCATCTCCACGAGCGCGCGAAAGACCTCGTGCTTGGCCTGGAAGTGATGGAACAGCGACGGTTGACGGATCTGCACCGCTTCGGCGATGTCACGCGTCGACGTGCCGAAGTATCCCCGCTGAGCGAACAGGACGGAGGCCGCCACCAGAATCCGGCCCCTCGTCGAGGTCCAGTCGACCGGCTTCGGCTGCAAACCCTGCCCGTATTTCACGGTCCCACTGTGACACACGTCCCTGTGCGGGAGGTGTCCCGCAGCCGAAAACCGAAGCAGCCTAGGGGGTTCGGTTCTCCCTGGCCGCCACGGAACCGGGTGGGTCGTCGATGCCGATCTCGTCGCAGATCGGCGGGATCGGAAACAGCACGCCGCGCGGACTGCAGAACGGGTGCGGCGCAGGCGGCGGGGGTGGCGGAGGTGCCACCACGGGGGGAAGCGGCGCGGCCGGGTGGGGCGGCCCGGACCACGGGTACATCACGTTGGTGGTCACGTCGGCGATTCCCTCGGAATTCCAGTACCAGTCATGGCACACGTTCCAGTCCCAGCCCAGGACCTGGCTGCCGGGCGGCAGCGGATCACCGGGACACCAGTGGGTGCAGGTCATTCCGCCCGGACAGTTCCCGCCGCTGTAACTGGGTCCGTCGGCCGACGCCGTCCCGACGCCGACCGCCGACCCGCCTGCGGCCACCGTCCCTGCCACGGCGAGCGCCATCGCGAAGTTCCCGAGCCGGTTCACGAGATCGCGGCTAACCGCGGGGAAAGAGGCGCAGTGCTCATCGTCGTAGGACCCGTCGTCGTCCCCGCACTGGCCACCGTGGTGTCTGCGAGGTGCTGGATATGCCACGGTGAGTGCACACCGTCATATCGGCTACCGATCCCAAGTACTACGACTTCGACCGCAGTCGTGCGGTCAGCTCGGCGACACCGACACCACGACCTTGTCGCCGTGGCGCTCGGCGGCCGACCGGAACGCCTTGGCCGCCTCGGTCAGCGGGTGACGCTCGGTGACCAGCAGGTCCAGGTCGATCCCGTCGCCGGCAAGTGCGATTGCCCGCGGATAGGTGTCGTTCATGCGTCGCACCATCGCGAACGTCAGCCCCTTGCGGCGAGCCGGTGCCGCAGGGAACGACGAGTCGTCCCCCGACGGGATCCCCGCGAGCGCAATCCGAGCACCCGGACGGCTGGCCTCGACGGCGATCGCGATCGCGGCGTCGGTTCCGGCGATCTCCACCACCACGTCGACGCCCCTGCCGCCCGTCGCGTCGAGAACCTCCTCTGCGCCGTGCTCGTCAGAGAAGGCGGCGTCGGCTCCGCTGCGAAGCGCGGTCGCCCTCCGATGCTCGTGGGGTTCGACGGCGAACACCCGGGCCGCGCCCTGGCGGCGGGCGACCTGGATCGCCAGCGCTCCGATGGGTCCGGCGCCGACGACGAGGACGTCCGCGCCGGGCCGCACATGGCTCAGCCCGATCGCGTGGATGGCGACGCCGAGCGGCTCCAGCAACGCTCCCGCGTCGTCACTGACGTCGTCGGGCAAGGGGTGCAGCAGGTGATCCGGCCAGAGCAGCTGTTCCTGCATGGCGCCGTCAAGTGTGCCGTGGCCGGCGAATTGCACCGTGGGACAGAGGTTCTCGTAACCCATTCGACACAGCTCGCACGCCCGGCACGGGATCGCCGGGTCGACGGCAACCCGGCGCCCGGCATACGGCCCGGTGATGGCGACGGCCGCGAACTCGTGCCCTGGCACGACGGGGCGCTCGATGCGGTTCTCCCCGATGCCACCGTCGGTGAACCAGTGCAGGTCGGACCCGCAGATGCCCACCGAGGTGACCGCGAGCAGGGACCACCCCGGCGGGGGATCCCCAGGCGGGGGTTCGTCTCCCACACGAAGGTCGCCGACGGCGTGCAGTCGGGCGGCGATCATCGCGACCGTCCGCTCACAGCCCAGCGGCGACGTGGTGATACACGTCGTTCCACTTGAGTTCGTGCTGGAAGCCCCGCACCGTGGTGGCGGCGTCGATGACCAGGAGTTCGGTGTCGGTCATGGCGGCGAAGTCGTCGATCGTCTCGGTGCCGACGGCCGTGGACATCACGGTGTGGTGGGGTGCACCGGCCATCAGCCACGCCTCTGCCGAGGTCGACCAGCACGGCAACGGTTCCCATACCGCACAGGCGACCGGAAGGTTCGGCAATTCGTGGGCCGGCTCGACGACGCGTACTTCGTTGGCGACCAACCGGAATCGCGAACCCATGTCGCAGATGCCGATGATGACGGCGTCCGACGGTGCCGCGGTGAAGCGCAACCGGACCGGATCCTCGCGGCCGCCGATACCCAGCGGATGCACCTCGAGGGTGGGCTTGCCCGCCGCGATGCTGGGGCACACCTCGAGCATGTGAGCACCGAGGATGCGTTCCTGACCTGGTGTCAGGTCGTAGGTGTAGTCCTCCATGAACGAGGTTCCACCGGGCAACCCCTCGGCCATCACCTTCACGGCGCGCAGCATCATCGAGGTCTTCCAGTCCCCCTCGCCGCCGAAACCGTAACCGTCGGACATCAGGCGTTGGACGGCAAGGCCCGGCAGCTGCCGGAGGCCACCGAGGTCCTCGAAGTTGGTGGTGAACGCGTGAAAATCACCATCCTGCAGGAACTTCCGCAGACCGATCTCAATCTGGGCGCCGTGCCGCAGCGACGCGTGCCGGTCTCCTCCGGGCAGCAGTTCGGCGGCGACCGCGTAGGTGCCCTCGTACTCCCTGACCAGTTTGTCGACGTCGGCGGGGCGGACCTTCTCGACGTACTCGACCAGGTCGTTGACGCCGTAGGTGTTGACCGAGGCCCCGAAGTGCGCCTCGGCCTCCACCTTGTCGCCCTCGGTCACGGCGACGCCGCGCATGTTGTCACCGAAGCGGGCGACCTTCATCGTCGACAGCTCGGCGCGACCGAGCGCGGCCCGCGCCCACGAGCCGATCCGGCGGCGGGTGTTCGGATCGCTGACGTGGCCGGCCACGGTCTTGCGCGGGGTCGACAGGCGCGACTGGATGTAGCCGAATTCGCGGTCGCCGTGGGCGGCTTGGTTCAGGTTCATGAAGTCCATGTCGATGCTCTGCCATGGCAACTCGACACCGAACTGGGTGTGCAGATGCAGGAGCGGCTTCTGCAGCGACTTGAGGCCGCGGATCCACATCTTGGCAGGCGAGAAGGTGTGCATCCAGGCGATGACGCCGATGCATTCCTCAGATGTGTTGGCCTCACTCAATATTTGGGCGATTGCCTCGGAGGTGGTGACGACGGGGAGCCACCGCACCTCCACCGGAATCTCGGAGCTGCCGTCGAGACGATCGGCGATCTGACGCGACTGGTCAGCGACCTGATCGAGGATGTCCGGTCCGTACAGGGACTGACTGCCCGTGATCAGCCATACCTGGCTGGTGACGAGTCGGGACGCGATCATCGCTGGTTCTCCTGGGGGGTTGCGGTTGGCGTGTCGGCCTGGCCGTACACGTTCTGGTAGCGCTCGTAGAGCGAGGTCACGTTCGCGGCGTCGATGGGCGAGGTGGTGCCCAGCTGGCGGCTGATGTGCACGGTGCGCGCGACGTCCTCCACCATGACGGCCGCCTTGACGGCGTCGCGGGCCGTACGGCCGATCGTGAACGGACCGTGGCTGTGCATAAGGACTGCGGGAGATCTGCTGCCCCGCAACGTCTCCACGATGCCGCGGCCGATCGAGTCGTCGCCGATGAGCGCGAACGGCCCGACCGGAACGTCACCACCGAATTCGTCGGCGATCATCGTCAGCACGCATGGGATCGGTTCGCCGCGCGCCGCCCACGCCGTGGCGTAGGTGGAGTGGGTGTGGACGACGCCGCCCACCTCGGGCATGTGCCGGTACACGTAGGCGTGCGCCGCGGTGTCCGACGACGGGTTGAGCTCGCCGTCGACCAGGTTTCCGTACAGATCGCACACCACCATGTCGTCGGCGGTCATCGAATCATAGTCCGCGCCTGAGGGTTTGATCACCATGAGATCGCTGTCCGGCACTCTGGCGCTGACGTTGCCCGCGGTCCAGATGACGAGGTCGTAGCGGGTCAGCTGCGCGTGGAGGTCGCAGACTTCCCGACGCAACTGGGCGATGACGCGGTTGGTCTCTTCAGTGACGGTCATCGTGCAGCCCCCACCGCGTCGAGCGAGCCGATGCGACGCAGGCGGCGCATCATGTCGTTGCCTCGGCCGAACCAGTCGTACAGCGTGACGTATTCGCGGTACAGCTGGTCGTAGAGTTCGACGTTCTCCGGAATCGGGGTGTAGGCGTTGCGCACTCGTTTACCCATCTGTTTGGCGGCGGCGCGGACGTCGGTGAACGCGCCGGCGGCGGTGGCGGCGTGGATCGCCGAGCCGAGGGCCGGCGCCTGCGTCGAGGGCACCGTGGACAGCGGCAGCCCGACGACGTCGGCGTAGATCTGCATCATGAGCTGGTTCTTCAGCAGGCCACCGGCGACCACCAGCTCGGTTACCGGGACCCCGCAGTCGACGAACGTCTCGACGATCATCCTGGTCCCAAATGCGGTGGCCTCCAACAAGGCCCGGTACGTGTCGACCGCGGTCGTCTCGAGCGTCTGTCCGACGATCACGCCCGACAGTTCGTGGTCGACGAGCACCGAGCGGTTGCCGCTGTGCCAGTCGAGGGCCACCAGACCGTGTTCGCCGATGCGCTGGCTGCTGGCCAGCTCGGTCAGGTGCTCGTGCAGCGACTGGCCGCGGTTGCGGGCCTCGACCTCGTACCGCTCCGGCACGCAGTTCTTGATGAACCAGGCGAAGATGTCGCCGACCCCGGATTGACCGGCTTCGTATCCCCAACTGCCCTCGAGGATTCCGCCGTCGACTGCGCCACACATGCCCGGTACGTCTCGCAGCACGTCGGAGTTCATCACGTGACAGGTCGACGTGCCGATGATCGCCACCATCTGCCCGTTGTCGAGCGCGTCGGCCGCCGCGACCGTCACGTGGGCGTCGACGTTCCCGACGGCGACGGGGATGCCCTCGGGAAGGCCCGTCCACCCGGCGGCCTCGGCGGTGAGTGTGCCTGCCGCCTCGCCCAACTGGCCGATCGGTTGGTCGAGTTTGTCGGTCACGAAGCCGGCGAAGTCGGGGTTGAGTTCGGCGAGGAACTCGGCCGACGGGTACCGCCCGTCCTGCCGGATTCCCTTGTACCCGGCGGTGCACGCGTTGCGGACGTAAGAGCCGCACAGCTGCCAGACGATCCAGTCCGCGGCCTCGACGAAGCGGTCCATCCTCGCGTAGACCTGCGGGTCGTCCTCCAGGATCTCCAGGGCCTTGGCGAATTCCCATTCACTCGAGATCAGACCGCCGTAGCGCGGCAGCCA
Organism: Mycobacterium sp. Root135; assembly: GCF_001426545.1. Lineage (GTDB taxonomy): Bacteria > Actinomycetota > Actinomycetes > Mycobacteriales > Mycobacteriaceae > Mycobacterium. The sequence goes on from NZ_LMEZ01000005.1 coordinate 62,657, forward strand.
GCTCTCGCCCCGTTGTGCCGCAAGGGCGTTGATGCGGTCGGCCTGCGGTTGTGGCGAATGGTGGCGCCACAGCTTGCCGTAGGCGTGCGGCCGGTCGGCGTACTCGGGCAGCTCGCATAGCGGCGTGCCGTCGGCGAGCACCGGAACCATCGTGCAGGCGGTGAAGTCGGTGCCGATCCCGATCACGTCACGGGGGTCGACGCCGGCCTTCTCGACGGCGGCGGGAACGGCGGTGCGCAGCACCTCGACGTAGTCCGCGGGAACCTGAAGTGCCCACTGGTGCGGCAGTCGACGGTCGTCACCGGGCAATGTCTCGGAGACGACGCCGTGGGGGTAGACGTGTTCGGCTTGGGCCAGCTCCTGACCGTCGCTGACGCGGACCACCACCGCGCGTCCGGACAGGGTGCCGAAATCGACTCCCACCGTATATTTTTCGGCGGTTTCCTCGCCTGTCATCGGTTCTCCTCGTACGTTGCCGTGCTGTCACGGACGATCAATTCGGGGGGGAGCAGTGGGACGTTCGTGGTCGACCCGTCCAGGGTGGCGGTGACCAGGTCGATGGCTCTGCGACCGATCGCCTGAAAGTCCTGGCGCACCGTGGTCAGCGACGGATTGAGATACCCGGCTTCCGGGATGTCGTCGAACCCGACGACGCTGACGTCCCGTGGCACCACGAGGCCCGCCTCGGCGAAGGCGTGCAACACCCCGATGGCCATCTGGTCGTTCGCGACGAAGACCGCGGACGTCTCACCGCGCCGGGCCATTTCGCGTCCAATCTCATAGCCGCGCGCGGGGGTCCAGTCCCCCTCCCACGGCTCTCGAACCTGGAGTCCGGCACCGCGCATGGCCTCTTCGTAGCCCGCGCGGCGGCCCTTCGCCTCGGTGTAGCTCAGCGGGCCGAGGACGTGGTCGATCTCTCGATGGCCAAGATCGATCAGGTGTTGGGTGGCCTGGCGGGCGCCGTCGATCTGGTCGACGCCCACGCTGAGACCCCGCCCGGAGAGGTCGCCCTCCACCACGATCAGCGGGAGGCCCGGGTCGGCGGAGTGCACCACCGCCAGCGCTTCCTCCTGCGCGGCGATCATCACGATCGCCTCGACCGCTTGGCGCGCAAGGTAATCCAGCGCTCCGGCCAGTTCCTCGACGGTCACCTCGGACAACGGCACCAGGCTGGAGAAGTAGCCGGCGCCGCGCGCGGCCTCCTGCACGGATCGCTGGATGCTGGACGGACCGTAGAGCGCACTGTTCGTGCCGACGATGCCGATGATCCCGGAACGGCGGGTCACCAGCGCACGCGCAGCGGTGTTCGGTCGGTAGCCGAGTTCGTCGATCGCCTGCTGGACACGTGCCTTGGTTGTCGGCCGAATGCTGGCCGAACCGTTGATCACTCGAGAGACGGTCTGATGGCTGACGCCGGCCAGCCGTGCCACGTCGGCCATCACCGGTTTCGGTGCCGCGGGCTGCAAGTGCTGACTGCTCATCCGGGCTTCCTCACCAATAGTCGCTGAACCAGGACGAACATCAGCAGGAGCACGCCGGTCATGATCCTGGTCCAGTACGAGTCGAGGTTCGCCGCCGTGACGAAGGTCTGGATCGTGCCGAGCACCAGCACGCCGATCAACGAGCCGAGGACGAAGCCCACCCCGCCGGACAGCAGCACTCCGCCGATCACCGCGGCGGCGATCGCGTCGAGTTCGAGCCCGATGCCGTTGAGGCTGTAGCCCGACAACTTCTGGACGCCGAGCAGCAGACCCGCGAAGGCGGCACACAGGCCGCTGATCGCGTATACCGACACCCGAGCCCGTGATGCGTTGAGCCCCATGAGTTGTGCGGACTGCCGATTGCCGCCCACCGCGTACACCGTGCGGCCGAATCGGGTCTGATGCAGCACGTACACCGCGATCACGACGACGACGAGCGCCGCCACCACCGTCCACCGGATGAACTTGTCCTCGTAGAGGTAGACGTAGTTCAGGCCGAACTGGCGCAGGGTCTGGTCCTTGATGGGAAGGGTGTCGACGCTGATTATGTAGCAGAGCCCGCGGGCCAGGAACATCCCGGCGAGGGTGGCGATGAACGGTTGGACGTCGAAGTACTCGATGACCAGGCCCATCATCACACCGAGCAGGGGACCCACCACCAGCACCGCGCCCACGGCCAGCGGCATCGGCCACCCGGCCTTGAGGGCGGTGGCCAGGATCACCGTGGACAGCGCGACGACCGACCCGACGGACAGGTCGATGCCGCCGGTGAGGATGACGAAGGTCATGCCTACCGCGAGCACGATCAGATAGGCGTTGTCCACCAACAGGTTCAGGAAGACCTGGGTGGGGCTGGCGAAGTCGTAGCGCGCCACGACTGCGGTGAACATGACGATGAACAGCACCAGTGACCCGATGGGCGAGAGGTAGCGCCCCGTGATCCGACGCATCACCTCTGAGGTGTCGACGCGTGGCCGACCGACGGTCTGAACGCTCATGACTCCCTCACTTGGCTGCCATCGTCGGCGGCGCCGGAACCGATACCTGCTGTCCGGCGATCTCTTCGGTCTCGGCGTGACCGGTTGGTGCGGCTGGCCGCTTGCGACGTCGCGAGACCAGGGCCCGGAACTTCGGCGCCTGCAGCAGGCACACCGCGATCACCACGAGCGCCTTGAACACCAGCGTGGTCTCCGGAGTGATGCCCGCGGTGTACACCGTGGTGGTCAGCGTTTGGATGATGAGCGCGCCGAGGATGGTGCCGGTGAGGCTGAAACGTCCACCCAGCAGGGAGGTTCCGCCGATCACCACCGCGAGGATCGCGTCCATCTCGATCCAGAGCCCGGCGTTGTTGGCGTCGGCGGCCGAGATGTTGGAGGCGATCATGAGGCCGGCGATTCCGGCGCAGAGCGCACAGAACACGTAGACGGCGAACACGATCGTGCGGTACCGCACGCCGGCGAGTCGGCTGGCCTCGGGGTTGATGCCAACCGACTCGAGCAGCATGCCCAGGGCGGTGCGTCGCGTCAGCAGTCCCACCAGCGCGAACACCGACAGGCTCACCAGGATCGCCACCGGCAGGCCGAACACGAATCCGGAGCCAAGGATCTTGAACGGTGCGCTGGTGATCGTCACGATCTGGCCGTCGGTGATCAGCAGCGCGAGGCCGCGGCCCGCCGTCATCAGGACCAGCGTCGCGATGATGGGTTGGACGCCGAACACCGATACCAACAACCCATTCCACAAACCGAGGCCCACGGCGACGCCGAGGGCGATCCCCATGGCCGTGATCACCGTGCCAGCGCCGGCCGGATCGTCGGAGGCGGCGATGTGCGCACACGCGAGCGCGCCGCTGACGGCGACCACGGCGCCGACCGAAAGGTCGATGCCACGCGAGGCGATGACCAGCGTCATGCCGAGCGCGACCAGCATGGTGGGTGCGCCGTTGCGCAGGATGTCGATGGTGCTGCCGAACAGGTGGCCGTCCTGGACGCGGATGCTGAGGAAGGTCGGCGTCACGATGACGTTGACGATCAACAGCGCGACGAGCGCCAGTACCGGCCAGATGAGTGGAGATGCGCTGAGCTTCTTCGTCATTCGCTTCCTCCCGCCGCGATGAGCGCGGTCAGTTCGCGGACCGAGCGGTCCGAGCCGACCTGCGCGACGCACTTGCCGTCTCGGAGGACGGCGATCCGGTCGCTGATTCTGGCGACTTCGTCGAGTTCGGCGGAGATGAAGACCACACCCATGCCGTCCTTGGCGAGGTCGGTGACGAGCTTCTGGATCTGGGCCTTGGCGCCGACGTCGATGCCGCGGGTGGGCTCGTCGAGGATGAACAGCTGCGGTTCGGTGATGAGCCACCGCGCCAGCAGTACCTTCTGTTGGTTTCCGCCGCTGAGGTTCTTGACCGGTGTGCCTGGGTTACGCGGCCGGATGTCGAGCGCTTCCATGTAGCGGTCGACGAGGTCGTCCTTCACCTTCTTCGACAGCGGTCGGGCGAAGCCGCGGCGCGCTTGCAGTGCCAGCACCAGGTTTTCGCGCACGCTGAGGTCGCCGATGATGCCCTCGCCCTTGCGATCCTCCGATGAGAAGGCCAGTCCCTTGGCGATGGCGGCGCGCGGCGTGCGCATCGCGTCGGAGGATCCGTTGACCGAGATGCTTCCGCTGCTGGCGCGGTCGGCGCCGAACAGCAAGCGCGCCAACTCCGTTCGCCCTGATCCGAGCAGGCCGGCCAGGCCGACCACTTCACCGCGATGCACGTCGAGGTCCACGGGCTGCAGCTTGGGCTTGCGGCCAAGTCCGCGCGCGCTCAGCACCGGCTCACCGGTGGACGGGGTCGTAGAAGCGGCGGCGTCACCGATCTCCTCGAGCACGTCGAGCTCGTGTCCGAGCATCGCCGCGACGAGTTGGACCCTGTCCAGCTCGGCGGTTGGGTACTCGCCGACCAGACGGCCGTTGCGCAACACCGTCATTCGGTCGGAGATCGCGTACACCTGGTCGAGGAAGTGCGAGACGAACAGAATCGCGGTGCCACCGTCGCGCAGCCTGCGCATCACGCGGAACAGTTCGGCGACCTCGTCGGCGTCGAGGCTCGAGGTCGGTTCGTCGAGGATGAGCACTCGAGCGGAGACCGCGGTGGCCCGCGCGATGGCGACGAGCTGCTGGATGGCGATGGGATGCGCGCCGAGGGTGGAGCCCGGGTCGATGGTCAGGTCCAGTTGGCCGAGGAGTTCCGCGGCGCGGCGCCTCATCGCGCGGTAGTCGATGCGGCCGAAGCGACGGGGCTCGCGTCCCAGCAGAATATTCTCTGCGACAGAGAGATTGGTGCAGAGGTTGACCTCTTGGTACACGGTGCTGATGCCGGCGTCCTGCGCCTGCCTCGGGCCGGAGAACCGCTGTTCGACGCCCTCGACGGTGATGCTTCCCGCGTCGGGATCGTAGACGCCGGTCAGCACCTTGATCAGCGTCGACTTGCCTGCTCCGTTCTCTCCCATCAGTGCGTGGATCTCGCCGGGAAGCAGGCGGAAGTCGACGGCGTCGAGTGCCTTGACACCCGGGAAGTCGATGGTGACGCCCTGCATGCGGACCACCGGGGCGGCGGTAGGCCCGGGGTGGGGTGTGGTCATCGGGAATCCTTACCGGTGGTAGCCGACGCCGCTCGGAGCGTTGGGGGGGTCCTGCATCCGAGCGGCGTCGACGGTCTTTTCGGTGGTGCGGGCTAGTACTTGCGGTCGGGCAGGGCGGCCTTGGCCTGCTGCTGGTCGAAGGTCTGGTCCGGGGTCACGATGCGGGCGGGCACCGTCTCGCCTGCGACGACCTTCTTCGCGATGTCCATCAGTTGCGGCCCGAGCAACGGGTTGCACTCGACCAGGAAGTTGAACTTTCCGTCGGCGGTCGCCTGCATGCCGTCGTGCGTGGCGTCGATCGCGACGATCTTGATGTCCTGGCCGGGCTTCTTGCCGGCAGCCTCGATCGCTTCGACGGCGCCGAGGGCCATGTCGTCGTTCTGCGCGAACACCATGTCGATCTTCGGGTTGGCCTTGAGGAAGGCCTCCATGACCTGCTTGCCACCGGAGCGGGTGAAGTCACCGGACTGCGAGGCGATCACCTTGAGGTTCGGGTTGGCCTTGATGGCGTCGGCGAACCCGGTGCTGCGCTCGAGGGCGGGGTCCGACCCGGTCGTCCCCTCGAGCTGGACGATGTTCACCGGACCTGGTGCCGACGCGTACTCCTTGGCCGTCCACTCTCCTGCCCACTTGCCCTCTTGGACGAAGTCGGCGCCGAGGAAGGTCTTGTAGAAGTCCTTTTCCTGGGTGTCGACCGCGCGGTCGGTGAGGATGACGGGGATGCCGGCGTTCTTGGCTTCCAGGAGGACGGCGTCCCAGCCGGTGCGCACCACCGGGCTGAAGGCGATGACGCTGACGCGCTGCTGGACGAAGGATCGGATCGCCGAGATCTGGTTTTCCTGCTCGCCGTTGGCGTCGGAGAACTTCAGGTTGACGTCGGCGGCCTTGGCGGCGTCCTGGATGGACGTCGTGTTCGCCGTGCGCCAGCCGCTTTCCGCGCCGACCTGGGAGAAGCCCATGGTGATCTGGCCTCCCCCGCCGCCTTCGCCGGAGCCACTCGATGGCGCCGGTCCGCTGCCGCACGCTGCGAGAACGCCGGCCGTCGCGATGCCAAGCATCGCGGTGAGGACTCTCTTCACAACAACTCCTTTGGTGTTTTCGGATTGCCGAGCTCGGCGCGTTGCCGGCGTGTGTCAAAGAGCCGCGGGACCGCGGGACGTGATGTGACCGGCGTTACACCGTCAGGATGTTAACGCTCACATTCGAAAACTGTCAACAATTTGTTAGCGCTCACATTCGAGGGTCGACGGGCTTGACAAAGGCGTGAGCCGCATCACAAGATCGGTATGTTAGCGCTCACATGGGCGCCCGCCCCGGCCTGTGAGACCGCGGTGCGAACCCACTTCAGTCGGGAGGATTTCATGCGCAAGGGCATTGTTCGGATCTTGGGGGCGTTCGCCTTCATATTGGCCGTCGTGGCCACGCTTTCGGGTTGTGGTCGGTCGACGACGACGGATCAGCCGGCGGCAAGCAACGGCGAACGATCGGGCACGGTCGGCATTGCGATGCCCACCAAGTCGTCCGAGCGGTGGGTCGCCGACGGCAACAACATGGCCGAGCAGTTCAAGAAGCTCGGCTACGACACCGACCTGCAGTACGGCGACGACGTCGTCCAAAACCAGGTCTCGCAGATCGAGAACATGATCACCAAGGGCGTCAAGGTGCTGGTGATCGCGCCCATCGACAGCTCGTCGCTGACCGACACCCTGCAGCGTGCCGCCGACGCCAAGATCCCGGTCGTCAGCTACGACCGCCTGATCCGCGGCACCGAGAACGTCAACTACTACGCCACCTTCGACAACTTCAAGGTCGGCGTCCTGCAGGCCACGTACATCACCGACAAGTTGGGCCTCAAAGACGGCAAGGGCCCCTTCAACATCGAGCTGTTCGCCGGGTCCCCCGACGACAACAACGCGACGTTCTTCTTCAAGGGCGCGATGAGCGTGCTGCAGCCCTACATCGACAGCGGAAAGCTCGTCGTCAAGAGCGGCCAGACCTCCTTCGACCAGGTGGCCACGCTGCGCTGGGACGGCGGACTCGCGCAGTCGCGGATGGACAACCTGCTGAGCAAGGCCTACACCAGTGGCCGGGTCGACGCCGTCCTCTCGCCGTACGACGGCATGTCGCTTGGCATCATCTCGGCACTGAAGAGCGCGGGCTACGGCACGCCGGCCAACCCGCTGCCCATCGTCACCGGCCAGGACGCCGAGTTGGCGTCGGTCAAGTCGATCATCGCCGGTGAGCAGACCCAGACGGTCTTCAAGGACACCCGTGAACTGGCGAAAGCCGCTGTGCAGATGGCTGATTCGCTGCTCACCGGCGGCAAGCCGGAGACCAACGACACCACCACGTACGACAACGGAGTGAAGGTCGTGCCCGCGTTCCTGCTGCAGCCCGTCAGCGTCGACAAGACCAACTACCAGAAGGTGCTGGTCGACTCCGGGTACTACACCGCCGGACAGCTGGCGTGACGATCGAAGACAACGCACCGCTGCTCGAAATGCGGGGTATCACCAAACGATTCGCAGGGGTCACGGCGCTCAGCGAGGTCAACCTCGCTGTGCGCCCTGGCGAAATCCATGCGATCTGCGGTGAAAACGGCGCCGGAAAGTCGACGCTGATGAAGGTGCTGAGCGGGATCTACCCGCACGGCAGCTACGACGGCGAGATCGTCTTCGACGGCAAGCCGGGTGACTTCAAGGACATTCGGTCCAGCGAGCGGCGGGGCATCGGCATCATCCACCAGGAGCTTGCGCTGGTGCCGGTGCTCTCCATCGCGGAGAACATCTTCCTCGGCAACGAGCACGCCTCCGCAGGCGTGATCAGCTGGCACGAGACCATGACCGACGCCGCACGGTTGCTCGCCCGCGTGGGGCTCGCCGAGAGCCCTCGCACCCGGATCGCCGACATCGGCGTTGGCAAGCAGCAGCTGGTCGAGATCGCAAAGGCCTTGTCCAAGAAGGTGAAGCTGCTCATCCTCGACGAGCCGACGGCCGCGCTGAACGACGAGGACAGCAGGCATCTGCTGGACCTCATCGTCGAGCTTCGCGACCAGGGGCTGACGTGCATCATCATCTCGCACAAGCTGGGCGAGGTGACGCGCGTCGCCGACAACATCACGATCCTGCGCGACGGCCACACCATCGAAACCCTCGCCGTGGACGACGACCTCACCGAGGAACACATCATCCGCGGCATGGTCGGTCGCGACATGACCGACCGTTTCCCCGAGCGGACGGATCACCCCATCGGCGACGTCACCTTCGCCATCGAGGACTGGACCGTGTTCCACCCGCTCGACCAACAGCGCAAGGTCGTCGACGGGGTGTCCATCAACGTCCGTCGCGGCGAGGTCGTCGGACTGGCCGGGCTGATGGGCGCGGGCCGCACCGAACTCGCGATGAGCGTCTTCGGGCGCAGCTACGGCAAGAAGGCAGGCGGCAAGGTCTTCAAGGACGGCAAGGAAATTCGCACGCGGACGGTGCCCGAGGCCATCGCCCACCGGATCGCCTATGCCACCGAGGACCGCAAGCACTATGGGCTCAACCTGATGGACGACATCGCGCGCAGCGTGACGCTGGCCTCGCTGGCCAAGGTCAGCCGCGCGTCGGTCATCAACGAGCACGAAGAGACGGTGGTCGCCGAGCGGTTCCGCAAGGACATGCACATCAAGGCCCCGTCGGTGCGCGCGACGACGGGCAACCTGTCCGGCGGCAATCAGCAGAAGGTGGTGCTGAGCAAGTGGATCTACGCCGACCCAGACGTCCTGATCCTCGACGAGCCGACCCGCGGCATCGACGTCGGCGCCAAGTACGAGATCTACACGATCATCAACTCCCTTGCCGCCCAAGGTAAGGCGGTCATCGTGATCTCCTCCGAACTACCAGAACTGATCGGTCTCTGCGACCGCATCTACACCCTCAACGAGGGCCGGCTGACCGGTGAGGTCGCCCGCGCGGATGCCAAGCAGGAGACCTTGATGCGCTACATGATGAAGGGACGCAGCTAGATGACCACCACCCCGACGGTGAGCACCGCCTCGAGTGCGCCCACGCCGTCATCACCGCCCACGTCGCCGGGTCACCGGCTGCGCGCGATGCTGCAGGGAAACTTCCGGCAATACGGCATGGTGGCCGCGCTCGCCGTGATCGTCATCCTGTTCCAGGTCTGGACCAGCGGCATCCTGCTGAAGCCGTTGAACGTCACCAACATCGTTCAGCAGAACGGGTACATCCTGATCCTCGCGATCGGCATGGTCATCGTGATCATCTCCGGTCACATCGACCTGTCCGTCGGCTCGATCGCCGGGTTCGTCGGAGCGATGTCCGCGGTCCTGATGATCAAGAACGACATGCCGTGGCCGCTCGCAGTACTGCTGTGTCTGCTCCTCGGCGCGGCGATCGGTGCGTGGCAAGGGTTTTGGATCGCCTACGTCGGGATCCCGTCGTTCATCGTCACCTTGGCGGGCATGCTGGTGTTCCGCGGTGCCACGCAGTACCTGCTGGAGGGGCAGTCCATCGCGCCGTTCCCCCGCAGCTTCAGCCAGGTCAGCAGCGGCTTCCTCCCCGACATCGGCGGCAGCGGTGGCCTTTACCACTGGCCGACGGTCATCCTCGGCGTGTTCGTCATGGCGGCGGCCGTCTGGCAGCAGGTGCGGCAGCGTAGGACGCAGTCCCGCTACGGCTTCGACGTCTCGCCGCTGGGCTGGTTCGTGTTCAAGTGTGCGGCCATCGTGGCCGCACTGGCAGCCTTCACCCTCCTGTTGGCCAGCTACCGCGGCGTTCCCGTGGTCGGCATCATCCTGGCCGTGGCGTTCGTCATCTACGCATTCGTCATGCGCAGCACCGTCTTCGGCAGGCAGGTGTACGCGGTCGGCGGCAACGAGGCGGCCGCCCGGCTGTCCGGCGTCAAGAACAAGCGCGTCACGTTCCTGGTGTTCGTCAACATGGGCCTGCTCTCAGCCCTGGCCGGTCTGCTGTTCGCGGCGCGGCTGAATTCCGCGACGCCGCAGGCTGGTATCGGCATGGAGCTGGAAGCCATCGCCGCGGCATTCATCGGCGGCGCCTCTGCCAGTGGCGGTGTCGGCACAGTGCTCGGCGCCATCATCGGTGGCTTCGTCCTCGGTGTGTTGAACAACGGCATGTCACTGATCGGCATCGGCAGCGACGTGCAGCAGGTCATCAAGGGCCTTGTCCTCCTCGCAGCCGTCGGCTTCGACATCTACAACAAGAAGAAGGGTGGGTCCTAGCATGGCGAGCGGCTTCATCGCGGATCGCTTCGCACACGACATCGTCACGTTCATGCGCAACTGGGCGCCCTACGGAGGGCCTCCCGCCGACGAGGTGCTGCCCGAATTCGGGCTGACGAGGGACCAGTTGGTGATGCGGTATCAGGAGATCATGACGGCGGCTGCCGCTCGCCGAGCACCGTCCAGCCGCCCGTCACCCGGCCGGTTGTCCCGCCCCACCAACCGTCCTGCCGGCGACTAGACACCAATCGCGGCACAGTAATTGGCCAGCACCCTGACGTGGGGAGCCACGGCCGCCAGCTGGTGCCGCGGCCGGGCGAAGATCTCCAACAGATAGCCGCGGTCAGCCGATCGCACTCCGACGGCCAGCACCGCGTGGTAACCCATCTCGGCCAGCAGGGCCGTCTCGGCGGGGTCGCAGTCCCGGAGCCCCGCCTCGGCGATGAACGCCGCACCGGTGGACGCCATCACCCTGGCCGTCCACGGATAGTCGGCCAGCGCGTACGTCGCGCCGACGTCGATCCTGCGGAGCTTCGCCAACCCGGAGTATTCGTCGAGCATGCTGTCCACACCGCAGACCGTACGGATGGAACTCCCGTCCTCGGTGACGTCCGACAGTGCCCACGCCGCCGCATCGACGGCGTTGTGCACCTGCATCGCAAGGACTTCCAGAGCCGCGGCGAGCTGCAGTGGCGCGTGTTCGTCGAGTATCGCGATGACACGGGGCACCAGCCGGTCGATCGCGGACGCGGTCTCCTCGGGGTGGGTGGTGCGCCGATTCGGACTGACGACCTGTGGCCGGTACACCCCGACGTTGTAGCGACCCGGCCCCAGCCGCTTGGCGTCCAGCAGAGCCGCGTCGGCGACCGCCAGCAGATCGTGTCCCGAAACAGTATGGGGCCCAGAGACGCTCGCGCCCCAGCTGAGGGTGACGTCGGCGCCGAGAATCCTCCTGACGCGGTGGCTCGTCTCACTGGCCACGCGCTCGGCCGAGTCCAGGGTGCAGTGCAACATCAGCACACAAAATTCGTCGCCGCCAAGGCGCACCGCCGTGACGTCGTCCATCGTCGACGCAACGTCGCCGAGGACCGAGCCGACCTCACGGAGCAACGCATCCCCGGCGGGATGTCCGTCCCGGTCGTTGACCCTCTTCAGACCGTCGAGGTCACCGACCAGTAGCGCCGCGGGCGTCGTCGTCCAGTCCACTTCCTCGAATCGCCGCTCGAGCTCGCGCCGGTTGGCCAACCCGGTCAGCGGATCCTGGTGCGCGAATCGCCACACCGTGCTGAACAACTCGGAGCGGCCGATGGCCACCGCGGTGTGCGCGGCGATGGCTTGCAGGAGCTGGACGTCGTCGGGACCGAATCTACGCCCGTCGACGCCCGCTGCCCAGAGCTCGCCCCACATGAGGTCCCCGTGCATGATCGGCACCGCGAGCTCGCTCTCCTTGCCGACACCGCGCAACCATTCCGCCTCTGAGGGATTGGCGTCCGCGTCGTCGACCGAGAACACGTAGGGGCGACCGTGTCGCAGCAGCGACATGACCGGACCGTCGTCGGTGACGTCGTAGATCTCGGCTTCTGGCCAACGCTGCTCGCCGGGCCCCGGCCTGCCGACGTTGATCAGCGTGCGAAGGTCGGTCTCGGCCTCCCACCGGCTGATGGACACCGCTGCCGCGTCGAGCGCCTGCAGCGCCTGCTCGGCGATGACCTCGAGGGCCTCGTCGAAGTAGTTGGCGCGCAGTACGGCGTTGGAGATCCTGAGTAGCGCGCGCAGGACGGGAGCGTCGGCCATGTCGATCTCGGCATCCCGCGCGCCCGCGTTCGGCTCTTTTGCCTCCACGGCAAGCGCGGCCAACGCCCGCCGCCGCTGCAACGCCCAGTCCGGCACTCGTACCCCCCAGCAACACCCTCGTCAGGCTCGAAGCCTACCGCCAGCAACCGAGTGCTCAGTCACCGATCTTCTGCTCAGGGGCCAACCGACCGTGCCGGACCATCAGTGCGGAGCGGTGGCGAGCCACTCGGTGATGCTCGCGACCACGTCACCGTAAAACGTGCGGTAGAGGTCCTCGGCGACGTAGCCGATGTGCGGTGTCACCAGCGCGTTGGGCAGCGATCTCAGCGGATGGTCGACCGGCAGGGGTTCGGTGTCGAAGACGTCCAGCGCGGCACCGCCGATCGAGCGGTCGGTCAGCGCCGCGACGAGCGCGGCTTCATCGACGATCGGTCCTCGCGACGTGTTGACCAGCCAGGAGGTCGGCTTCATCAGCGCCAGTTCGTCAGCGCCGACCAGACCGCGGGACCGGTCGCCGAGCTTGAGGTGGATGGTCAAGGTGTCGGACTGCCGGAACAGGTCGTCCTTGGACACCAGCCTCGCTCCGGCCGCCGTCGCCGTAGCGGCGTCGAGGTTCTGGCTCCAGGCGACGACGTCCATCCCAAAGGTGGTGCCGAGGCGGGCGATCTCCCTGCCGATGTTCCCAAGGCCGAGGATGCCGAGGACCTGCCCGCGCAGTTCCCGCCCTACCGAGGTCTGCCAGCCGCCGGAGCGAACGGAGCCGAACTCGTCGACGAGATGACGCGAGCTGGCCATGATCAGGGCCCAGGTCAGTTCGACGGTGGCGGTGGCGTCGTACCCGGTGTCGGTGACGACGACGTCGTGGTCGGCGGCGGCGCCGTAGTCGATCGACGCGTTGCCGGGACCGGTCGACGCGATCAGCTTCAGCCGGGGTAGTCGTTCGATGACCTCGCGCGGAAGCGGCGTGCGCTCCCGCATCACGCAGATGACGTCGAAGGGTTCGAGCCGGGCCACCAGGTCGTCCTGATCGGCGATGTGGTCGGCGAACACGGTGATCTCCGCCTGGCGTTCGACGGCCGACCAGTCGGCCATCGAGAGCGCGGCGTCCTGATAGTCGTCCAAGATCGCGATCTTCACGTTCGTGTCCCTTCCATGCGTTGACGAGACCTTCTCAACCTGCGACGGCTGTGCCACAGATACCGCAGACTTCGTACCGCCGGTGGCTCCACCGGGCAACGGGAACGAAGAACACGCTCAATTGTTTGAACTCATCCATCCGCGACCACGTCGTCGTGTTGTGGCAGCGCGGACAGGTCCGGGTCTGACCGTCACCGAGGAACTTCTGCTTGGAGCCGTACCCGAAGAGAAAGAACACTGCGGGTACATACCCGCAATCCGCCCCGCCTACCGTCGGCAATACCCGCTAGCCCCCACTGCACGGTCACGGTCGCAGCAAGGCATGTTGGGGGTCAGCATCGACGCCTCGGGCGGGGCTCTCGACAAGAGTTGAGGCATGGCAGCGAACAGCCCAGAACCCAACGAGATCTACCAGACCGCGACGATGGAGGCGCTGCTCGACGGCGTCTACGACGGCGACGTCGAGATCCGAGAGCTGTTGAGCCACGGCGACTTCGGGCTGGGAACCTTCAACGGTCTCGACGGAGAGCTGCTGATGCTCGACTCGGTGTGCTACCAGCTCCGGTCCGACGGCAGCGCCACCAGGGCCGCCGAGGACGAATTGGTTCCCTTCGCGGTGGTCACGCGGTTCCGTCCGCAACGGACCATCGAGGTGACCACCGAGTCCGATCGCGCGGCCGTGACCGCCCTGTTGGACACCAGCGTGGAGAGCGCCAACCTGATGGTGGCCGTGCGCATCCGCGGCGAGTTCGCGACCGTGCGCACCCGAACGGTCAGCAGGCAGGAACACCCGTACCGGCCGTTCACCGAGGCCACCCGCGACCAAGGCGAAGTCACCCTGACCGACGTGTCGGGAACCCTGGCCGGGTTCCGGATGCCGCAGTGGGTACAGGGCATCTCGGTTGCCGGCTACCACGCGCATTTCCTCGACGCCGACCAGACGCGGGGCGGCCATGCACTCGACTACCGCTTGCTCAACGGCACCGTCGAGATCGGCGTCTGCTCCGACCTTCACCTCAGCCTGCCCCGGACACCGCAGTTCGAGGCGGCCAACCTTTCCGACGTCGACGCCGACGGACAGATCCGTCGCACAGAAGGGCAGTGACATGGACACTGAGAAGAACTCTCCCTCAACACGTTCCGCACAGCGCATGGTCGACACCCTGTCGGCGTACGGCGTCGAGTTCATCTTCGGCATCCCCGGAGCCAAGATCGACGCGGTGTTCGACGCGCTCGACGACGGCGGGCCGCAGCTGATCGTGTGCCGTCACGAGCAGAACGCCGCCTTCATGGCCGCCGCCGTCGGCCGGCTCACCGGCACTCCCGGGGTCGCACTGGTGACCTCCGGACCGGGAACGACGAACCTGGCCACCGGCCTGGTGACCGCGAACACCGAGCAGGATCCGATGATCGCCATCTGCGGGGCCGTCGGCCGCGCCGATCGACTCAAGCGCACGCATCAGTCGATGAACGCCGCGGCGGTTCTCACCCCCATCACCAAGTTCACCGCTGAGGTGGCCCATCCCGACAACGCCGCGGAGGCGATCGCCAACGCGTTCCGGGCCGCCACCACGGTGCCACGGGGAGCCGCCGCCGTGGTGATCCCGTCGGACGTGGCGGCCGAGTCGACCGACGCCGTCGTCACCCCCGTCCCCGTCGCTCCACTGGGTGCCGCACCGGCAGAACACGTTTCCCGCGCCGCCGACCTGATCCGCAACGCCAGCCGACCGGTACTCCTGGTCGGGATGCGCGGTGGCGATCCCCGGGCCTGCGCGGCGATCCGCGACCTGCTCGCCGTCACCGACCTCCCAGTCGTCGAGACGTTCCAGGCGGCGGGAGTGGTGCCGCGCGAGCTGGTGGACCACTACGTCGGCCGGGTGGGACTGTTCCGCAACCAGCCGGGTGACGTGCTCGTCGACGAGGCCGACGTCCTCCTCACCATCGGCTACGACCCCGTCGAATACGACCCCCGGCTGTGGAACGCCGACCCCGCCCGCGTCGTCGTGCACCTCGACGAGGTCGCCGCCGACGTCGACGCGCACTACCAGCCTGCGCTGGAACTTCGCGGCGACGTCGCAGCCACCATTCGTGCCCTCATCCCCGAGCTGACGGGCCTTCGACTGCCGGAGTCGGCGGCGGCGTCCGTCGCCGAGAAGCGCGCCGCCTTGACCGCCATCGACGAGGCGGCCGCCACGCACCCCGACACCGAGGTAGGGGTCAACCCCGCGGCACTGGTACTCAAGATTCGCGACCTCGTCGACGACGACGCCACCGTCGCCTGCGACATCGGGTCCAACTACATCTACGCCGCCAGGCACCTCCGCGCCTACGAGCCCCGCCGACTGCTGTTCTCCAACGGCCAACAGACCCTCGGGGTGGCCCTGCCCTGGGCCATGGCCGCCGCCCTGGTCCGGCCGGGGACCCAGGTCGTGTCGATCTCCGGCGACGGCGGATTCCTCTTCAGCGCACAGGAATTGGAGACGGCAACCCGACTGGGGCTGAGCTTCACCCACGTCATCATGCGCGACAACACCTACGACATGGTCGGCTTCCAGGAGGAGTTGAAGTACGGCCGCAAGTCGGGCGTCCAACTCGCCGAGTACGACGTCGTCCACTACGCGGCGGCCTTCGGGGCCACCGGTGTCCGCGTGAGCGGGCTTGCCGACTTCGAGAGCGCCTTCAAGGAGTCGCTGGGCAACCCCGGCATCACCATCATCGACGTCTGCGTCGACTACCGCTCGAACACCGATCTCGCCAAACAGCTTCACGACGACGTACTCGAATAGGTCGACGGCGACCACGACCACCGAACACCCCCAGACACGAGGAGATTCACCCACGATGCCCACATCAACTGAAGCCAACCAGGGTCCAGACGTCGTACTCGTCGGCGCCGGAGTCATGAGCGCCACGCTGGGAGTCCTGCTCCGCGAGCTGGATCCGAGCCTGCGGGTGGAACTGTACGAAGTTCTGGATCAGCCTGCGCAGGAGAGCTCGAACGCGTGGAACAACGCCGGGACCGGTCACGCGGCCCTCTGCGAGCTGAACTACACACCCGAAACCCCCACTGGCGTGGACATTTCGAAGGCACTGCAGGTCAACACCGAGTTTGACCTCTCCCGTCAGCTCTGGTCCTTCCTCGTCGAGAAGGGCACCATCAAGAATCCGCGCAGCTTCATCAACCCCGTCCCGCACTACAGCTTCGTGCGCGGCGCGGACAACGTGGCGTTCCTGAAGCGGCGGTTCGAGGCGTTGTCCGCCCACCATTGCTACGAGGGCATGGAGTTCACCGACTCGGTCGACGAGCTCACCACGTGGCTGCCGCTGGTCATGGAGGGCCGCGACGCCCGCGAACCGGTGGCTGCGACGCGCATGGTGACCGGCACCGACGTGGACTATGGCGCGCTCACCTCCGAACTACTCGAATCCCTCGGCAGTTCGGGTGGATTCGCGGCTCATTACCGCACCCGGGTCCAGAACCTCAGCCGTGACGGCGACCGCTGGACGGTCCGGGTCAGGGACGAGCAGACCGGTGAGCACCGTGACGTGTCGGCGAAGTTCGTCTTCATCGGCGCCGGCGGAGGGGCGCTTCACCTGCTGCAGAAGTCGGGGATTCCGGAGGCCCGTGGGTACGCCGGCTTCCCGGTCAGCGGAGTGTGGCTGCGATCCGACGACGCCACCGTCGCGGAGCGCCACCACGCCAAGGTGTACGGCAAGGCGTCGGTGGGCTCACCGCCCATGTCGGTACCTCACCTCGACACCCGCCACGTCGACGGCAGTGTCTCGTTGCTGTTCGGACCCTATGCCGGGTTCTCGACGAAGTTCCTCAAGCACGGGTCCTACCTCGACCTGTTTGGCTCGATCGACCCCGAGAACCTGCTGCCGTTGCTGGCCGTCGGCCGCGACAACGCCGCCCTGGAGAAGTACCTCGTCGGTCAGGTCCTCGAATCCGACGACGAGCGCTTCGCGATGCTGCGGGAGTACTTCCCAGATGCTCGGCGCGACGACTGGCGGGTCGAGTTGGCCGGGCAGCGGGTGCAGGTCATCAAGAAGGACCCCGAGCACGGCGGCATCCTGCAGTTCGGCACCGAGATCGTGGGCTCCGGCGACAATTCGATCGTCGCCCTGCTCGGTGCGTCACCGGGTGCGTCGACGGCGGTGTCGATCATGGTCGACGTCATCGAGCGCTGCTTCTCCGACGAGATGAAGAATGACGGGTGGGCGGAGCGGCTGAAGGGCATGATTCCTTCGTACGGCGAGTCACTCGTCGACGACGCGGACCTGTGTCGGCGGGTTCGCGCCAGCACCGCGACTGTCCTGCAGGTCAACCAGCAGCCCACAAATCAAGGAGCCTCAGCATGATTCGCGCGTACCGCCTCTACACCGGTCCCGACGGCAACTCCCATGTCGAGCGCGGCAGCATCACCGGCGGACAGCTGGTGGACGCCGAGTCGATCGAATTCAAGGAAACGGCACCGCATTCGTCGTTCGACTGGCACAACGACCCGATTCCGCAGTACGTCATCACGCTGTCCGGCGTGCTGGAGTTCACGACGGTGGGCGGCGAGTCGTTCACCATCCACCCAGGCGACGTCCTGCTGGCCGTCGACCACACCGGCACGGGCCACGAGTGGCGGCTGCTCGACGACGCGCCGTGGAAGCGTGCGTACGTGGTGTTCAAGACGGGCGCGGACACCCACTTCGTGGCCGACCAGGCCTGACGAGACCGCGCGCCCGTTCGAAAGTTGGGATCGGTAGGCCCCCGGGTGCCGTGTACTTGCCTCACTTACACGGCAACCGAGGGAGTCGACCATGAGTTCAAGGTCTCGCACGAAGGCAGCGGGCGCTGCCACGCTGATGGCAAGTGTCGGCGCATTCGTCGGCGTGCTGTTCAATCCAGCCGTCGCGCAAGCTGATCCGCAGGGGAAGGGTCCATTCACATGGTGCCCCGGCCAGTATCAGTCGTTCCTCAAGTCGGGTCCGCAACGACCCAATTGGGACTGGAACGTCTGCCACACCTACTGGACTGTGTGGGACGTGCCGGGGAACGTGGCCGACTACGTGTGGGAGGGCGAGGTGCCTCCCGCCGGGATTCCGTTGGAGAACCTGACCCGGCCGCCGGTCAACTGCGGGTTGTTCTACTGCCAAGATCCCGGCGGTCACTACACGGTCGACCCGCGGCTTCCGGCACCATAGCGCCTATGCCCGAACGCGCCGTCACCCTCGAGACGCTCGGGGCGTGGGTGATCAAGTGCAATCCCCACCGCACCGACGTCGGGCCGATGCGTGCGGCTGGCGAGACGAAGCCGTCCTGGTGCGTCGCCGACAACTACCGGTCGCAGCTCATCCGCCCCGGCCAGCGTGTCCTGTTCTGGGTGTCGGCGCACCCGCGCCGAGGCTTCTGGGGAGCGGGGCGGGTCACCGGCGACGTCACGATGGAGGACGGTCAGCTGCACCTTCCCGTTCACATCCCGTTGTTCACCGAACCACTGACGGCCGCGGAACTGCAGACTGCTGCCGGCTTGCACTCCCTCGAGGTCTTCCGTTCGCCGCAGCAATCCAATCCGTCCTGGGTGAGCTTGGCTGAGTTCGCGCTCATTGGACGACTGCTGGCTGCTCGACCAGAATCGTCTGCATGACAACCTCTTTCGTCATACTTCAGGGACCTCGGTCGACGAGTAGTCGTTCGGGGTGGTGGAGGTAGTTGACGCGGGCTTGTCCGACGTCGATGGGTAGCGGTGGGATCCATTCGACGACGCCGTTGCGGATCTGAACCGTCCAGCCTTCTTCGGCGAGGCGGTTGTCTCCGCCGCAGGCGAAGACCACTTCGTCGATGTCGGTTTGTCCGTTGTTCTTGGCCCAGCCGTTGGTGTGGTGGACCTGAGCCCCGTAGCCGGGGACGGTGCACCCGGGTTTGGTGCAGCCGCGGTCGCGGGCGTGCAGGATGATTCGCTGCCCGACTGAGGCGAGGCGTTTGGTGCGGCCCAGATACAAGGCTTGGTTGGTGTGCTTGTCGAACACCGCCAGATAATGGTGCGCGTGGGAGGCCATCCGGATCACGTCTGCCATCGGGAGCAGTGATCCGCCGCCGGTGACACCTGACCCGCGCGCGGCTTCTAGGTCTTGCAGGGTGGTGGTGACGATGACGGTGACGGGCAGTCCGTTGTGCTGCCCCAGTTCACCGGAGCTCAACGCGGTGCGGGCAATCGCAATGAGCGCGTCATGGGTGCGTTGTCCGTGGTTGCGGGTGTCGTTGTCGATCTGCTCCTGACTGGGGGTGCCGGAGGTGCGGGGTTCGTGGTCGTCGGGGTTGCACATCCCGGGGGCGGCGGATTTGGACAGGCCCGGTTCCAGCGTGGCCCGTGCTTCGGGATCGAGCAGTCCGGTGATACGGCTCATCCCGTCGGCTTGCTGCGGCCCGATCGTCACGCCCCGTTTGCGGGCTCGGTCGCGGTCGTCGGGTTCGGGTCCGTCTTGGTCGATCGCGGCGGCCAACTTCTCCGCGGCCTTGCGCACCTCGTCCGGTCCGGTGCTGGACCCGACGACCACCAACGTCTTCTCCGAGAGTTCCCGCACCTCGGGGTCCACCCGGGCGGGCAGCTTGTCCAGGAACGACCGGATCTCCGTGACGTGCTCCGGGCCGATCGAGCCGTTACCCTGCGCCGTGGCGGTGGGGGCGAGCAGCGGGTCCAGGGGTTCGCCGTTCAACGCAGTCCTCGGGCCCAGCTCCTTGGCGTCGGCCAACCGGCGCTTGGCGTCCTTGCCCGAAATCCGCAACCGCTGCACCAACACGCTTTTCAGTGACTTGGCGCCCAGCTCGACGGCGGAGGCTTCGCGTTGCAGGCGGGCGATCACCTGATGCCCCACCGCCGGCAGCTGCCAGGTGACTGTTTCCAGTTCCCCCAACAGCTCCACCAGTTCGAGGTGGGTGAACTCTTCGAAGGAGCGCTCCAGGAGTTCGGCCGCAGCGGCCTGGTACGCCGCAACTGCTGCGGTGACCCGATCCGAACTCATACTCGAACACTAGTGCGACCCACCGACAAGAAACCCTGATCTGTGACAGCTGAAACCGAAGTGACACAGGGGGATTGGACCCGTCCCCAATTCGCTCAGAGGCGGGCACTCGCACTCCCCGGCGGAGAGCTTCGACCGTTGTCGGTCAGGATCTGGCCGCGCATTGCACAATTACTACGTCCACGCCCTCGAAGGGAGACACCGGTGAGCAAGCATTACGGCTCCATCGCGTTCACCGATGCCGTCGTCGGCGTGCAGCGCGAATACGGCAGTGACGGCTTCTACGGCCGCAAACGAGTGCAGGGCAACGCCGCTCCCGGGATCGACGCGCTCACCGACGACGAGCGCGAGTATCTCGCCGAACGGGACAGCTTCTACCTCGCCACCGTGAGCGAGACGGGGTGGCCGTACGTCCAGTACCGCGGTGGCCCAAGGGGTTTCCTGCGCGTCGTCGACGACCACACCATCGGCTGGGCCGACTTCCGGGGCAACCTGCAATACATCAGCACCGGAAACGTCGGCGGCGACGACAGGGTCGCCATCATCGCCCTGGACTACGCGCATCAGCGGCGGTTGAAGATATTCGGCCACGCCCGCGTCGTCACGGTCGCCGAGGACCCGGCCTTGGTCAAGAGTTTCGCGGATCCCGGCTACTCCGCCGAAGTGGAACGCGCCGTCCTCGTCACCGTCGAGGCGTTCGACTGGAACTGCCAGCAGCACATCACTCCGCGCTTCAGCGCCGCCGAACTCGAACCCCACCTCGCGCCGCTGCGCCGTCAGCTGGCAGATCTTCAGGCCGAGAACGCACGACTGCGCGAGGGACTCGGAAGCGACGATCCGTCCGCCCGTTAGTGTGCTTTGGTCGGCCCCCAGCGAACTGACCGATAGAAAAGAAGAGCACATCTATGACCGCAGCAGCAGAAACGTCGGAGCTCGAATCCCGAGTCGGCCACCACTACCAGGCTGACGGCACCTACCTGGTCGGACGCGAGAAGGTTCGCGAGTTCGCCCGTGCGGTGCAGAACTATCACCCGGCGCACTGGGACGTCGCCGCTGCCGCGGAACTGGGCTTTCCCGACGTCGTGGCCCCGCTGACCTTCACGTCGACCCCCGCCATGGCCTGCAACCAGCGCATGTTCGAGTCCGTGGTCATCGGATACGACATGTACCTGCAGACCGAAGAGGTCTTCGAGCAGCATCGGCCCATCGTGGCAGGCGACGAGCTGACGGTTGACGTCGAGCTGACGTCGGTCCGCCGGATCGCCGGTCGGGACCTGATCACCGTGACCAACACCTTCACCGACGCCGCCGGCGAGCGCGTTCACACGCTGCACACCACCGTCGTCGGCGTGACCGGTGAGGACGTCGACCCGGCGATCAGGCCGGCCATTCAGGGCGTGATGATGCACGACGTCAACCTCCTCGGCGTCGACGAGTCGGGTGCGGCGTACGAGAAGACCGTGCGGCCCGACGGCGAGGTGCGAATCTCCGACGGCGGTGCGACACGCACCCCGTCGGCGACGTCCTTCGACGACGTGACGGTCGGCGACGAGCTTCCGGTGCATCACGCCCGGCTCTCCCGCGGCGACCTGGTCAACTACGCAGGCGTGTCCGGCGACGCCAATCCGCTGCACTGGGACGAGGCCATCGCCAAGCTGGCCGGGCAGCCCGACGTCATCGCCCACGGCATGTTGACCATGGGCCTGGGTGCCGGCTTCGGCTCCGCCTGGCTGGGCGACCCCGGCGCCGTCACCCGCTACGCGATCAGGCTGTCCCAGCCCGCCATCGTGTCGGCCTCCGGTGGCGCCGACATCGAGTTCGGCGGTCGGATCAAGTCGCTGGACCCCGCGACCCGGACCGGTGTCGCCATCGTCACTGCGAAGTCCGCGGGCCGGAAGATCTTCGGCCTGGCCACGCTGGACGTCCGCTTCCGCTGACGCGTCAAGGATTCGCGGTCGCGAGGCCGGATGAATCCCGACGCGGGACGGCGTTCGACGGGGCAGACGGGTCATCTCGACTCGTTCTCCCCCTTGGGCGTTCAGAAGGAGTAGGAACATGAGCTTGGTCGACGAGTTGGTGCCCTCGCGCTACGCAGTGCAGGTCGGCGACGTCGAGGTGATGGTGATCAGCGACGGAGTGTTGCCGATAACCGCCTCCACGATGGCCACCAATGCGGCGCCCGCCGAGTTGTCGGCGTGGCTCAAGGACATGTATCTACCTCCGGAGATCACCGATTGGCCCCTCAACGTGGCCGTCGTGCGCAGCGGCGACAAGGTGATCCTCGTCGACTCCGGCCTCGGGTCGGAGTTTCCGGGCTTCCCGCGCGCCGGGCAGTTGGCGATGCGACTGGACGCCGCAGGCATCGATCCCGCCACGGTGACCGACGTGGTGCTCACCCATCTGCACATGGATCACATCGGCGGGTTGCTCGTCGACGGGCTGCGGGGGCGCCTACGAACGGATCTGCGGGTCCACCTGGCGGCCGCGGAGGCGGACTTCTGGGAGGCACCGGACTTCTCCCGCACCGTCATGCCGGAGCCGATCCCCGAGGTGCTTCGCTCGACTGCGACGAAGTTCCTCGACCTGTACCGCGGCCAGCTTCGACCGTTCGAGACGGAGTACGAGGTGGCACCCGGCGTGCTGATCCGCCGCACCGGCGGGCACACCCCCGGCCACAGCATCGTCCGCGTCGAATCCCGCGGCGAGGCTTTGACTTTCGCCGGCGACGCGGTGTTCCAGCCCGGATTCGAAAAGCCGGACTGGCAGAACGGTTTCGAACACGATCCGGAGGAGTCCACCCGGGTTCGGCTGCGGCTGTTGAAGGAACTGGCCGCCACCGGTGAGCAGTTGGTTGCCACCCACCTGCCCTTCCCGTCGCTGTGTCACGTGGCCGAGGCTGGCAACGCCTTCCGTTTCGTGCCGACCAACTGGGATTACTGACTCAGCGGTGGCGGCGGGAACGTTCCACTCGGCGGGGACCCGCTGCCCCGTGGTCGTTCACGTCGGCACCTCCAACGTCGTGATGCGCAACCGCACCTCGTCGAGCATCTCGGGGACGGACGCGAAGTCGTCGGGGTGGATGGGCTCGCCGAAGATCACGTAGACGGTGTGGCCGAAGACCGGAAACTTCTTGTCCACGGGCAGCAATTCGTTGGCGTTCACCAGACGGACGGGGATGATCGGCACGCCCGTGCGCTTGGACAGGACCGCAACGCCGGGACGGTACGGCGCGGATTCTCCTGGCAGTACGCACTTCTGCTCGGGGAAGATGCCCACCAGGGCCCCGTCGAGCAACGCCTGCGTTGCGCTTTCCATCGCCTGCTTCCCCGACTCGGAGTCCCCTCGGACGACGGGGATCTGGCCAAGCACCTCGACGAGCCAGCGGGTCAGCGGCGACTTCCACAGTTCTGCCATGGCCATGGCGATCGCCTCTCGGCGCAGGGCCGCCAAGATGAAGAGTACGTCGACCATCGACGTGTGGTTGGCGGCCAGCAGCACCGCACCCTTGGCGGGCACCACGTCGGCGTTCACGATCGTGGTCTTGACGACGCGCGTGAATCCCAGCGTCCACAACACCAGCCGAATGGACCACGTCACGAGCCACGCGCGCGTGCCGAGGCCGCGCGACCGGGGTCGTCCCAACCGTCGGGCCATCCGCCTCCCCAGACCCGCCAGCCCCTGCGCCCGGCGTCGCTCCCCAGTTAACCTCATGGCGTGAGCTGCAACTGCGATGACGGCACCGCTGAACGGGGTTCGTTGTCGCGGCGGTCCCTGCTGGCGGCGTCGAAGTCGACCGCCGTCGGCGCGGCCGTGGTGAGCACGTCGGCACCCGCGACGGCCAGCCCGCAGGAGGCTCCCGCAACCCTGCCGGAGAAGGCTCTGGTCACCCTTGGCGTCCAGGCGGCGACGACCTCTACCAAATCGATTGCGGCTTGGGCTCGTTGAATGCCTTCACCAACGCCGGGTTTACGCGTCAAGAGGATGTTCATCACTCACCTCATTTGCAGGCCGGGGAACTTGTCGAGCAGCCCGGAGTAGACGAGCCGCAGCACGTGCGTGCCCATTTCGGCAGCAAAGCCCCACGATGCGAGATGCATGCCGTTCGAGACGTACGGTGCGAACCACGCGTCCATCACGGCGGGGTCCGGCGTCGTCGGGTGCAGATAGATCGGTGCGCCCGGCGACTCGGCACAGGCGAACAACGGCTCGTAGGCCGGGTCGTCGAGGTAGCGACCCTGGCAGTGCCCGTTGAGCAGGCCACCAGCCATCCCCAATTCGGTGTCCGCACACTGGAATTCCCGCGCCGCGGCGTTGGGATCCTATGTTGCCAAGGTGGCGAAGCCGCCAAATCGTTTGGGGCGAGCGCGCACCGACTCGGCGAGGTCGTCGTTCGCGGACCTAGGTCGACGGCACGGGTGGCGTCCGGTTCGTCCTGAACACCCGGGTCGCCGGACCCCCCGTGTTCCACCAGGTGCGTACCGGGCAGCCCGAAGCGCGAACCGACCAGCCGGACCTCCGTCATGATCGGCGTGTGCCGACCACCGCGGGGTCGACCGGCTAGCGGGAAGGCGCCAACGCGAGAAGCGGACCGCGCACCCATGCGTCGACCTGAGCTTGGCCGGCGAGGCGGACGACGTCGGGACCGCTTACTTGCTGGGCTACCGCGAGAGCTTCGCGCTCTCGCTTGCGGTGCGTACGCCAGGACCAGCGGACGATGTGATCGGGGTCCGTGAAGATGGTTCGCAGGGGTGGCTCGTAGTTACCGTTCCACAGTTCGACGTGGTGGATGTGTCGTCGCAAAGTCCGGCGCACCACCCGTTGGGTAACCGTCCATCTGTTGTGGTTCAGCCAGACAAGCGCGTCGGCGCGACTCGATAGCAGAGACCGCACCTGTGCGTACTGCCATTCGATGACCCAGGCTGGGCCAGAGGTGAATTGGTCGACGTCGGCAGCGAACGTCGACCGGGGTATCCAGTTACGACCGTGGTGCAACGAATCCAGTTCGACCGTCGGCAGTCGGAGCGTCTCGCTGATCGTTTCTCGCAGTGTGCTCTTGCCTGCGCCGGACGGCCCGGTGATCAGGATGCGCCGAGTCGTGAGAGGAAGGGGATCCTCGGGGCCGAGCAGCACGGACGACAATCTATCGGGGTGCTCGGCCCCGTCACTACCCGCGGGCGTGAGGTGATGCCGAGCACCGGCGGGTTCTCGTCGACGCGGCCGGGTCGTGACCGCCGGTCGGGGCACCTGCCGCCACAGCCCGTCAACGAACGATGACGATCGTCAACGATTGATGACGCGCGTGAGCGCGTCCCCTACCCGGAGACCGAGCGCCCCCTGGTTTGTTCGCCCCGACGACGGGTACGACGACTGGCGTGAGCAGACCGATGACGGTGGTGACCGTTGCCTCCGCGCCGGTTCGGCGATCTCCGACCCACGAGGAGCGCGAATGACGGACCACCCGCCAGGAGTCGAGAGTCAGCTCACCGTCAGGCGCGACACCACGGCCAGTCGGCAACGGGTGTGGGACGTGATGGCCGACGGCTGGACCTATTCGCAGTGGGTCGTGGGCAACAGCCGCATGCGCGCCGTGTCGCCGGACTGGCCGACTGCGGGCAGCACCATCCATCACTCGGTTGGCGTGTGGCCGCTCCTACTCGACGACCAGACGGTGGTCGAGGAGTGCGTGCCGCAGGAGCGGCTGGTGCTGCTGGCGAAGGGGCGACCGCTCGGGAAGGCACGGATTACGCTGTGCCTCTTCGACATCGAGGGGGCTGGCTGTCGAATCGAGATGGCCGAGGTTCCCGTCGGCGCACCGATGGGCTGGGTGCCCGACCGGCTGGCACTGGCGGCGGCCATCCCACGCAACCGCGAATGCACGTGGAGGCTGGCGGCGCTCGCCGAACGCAAGGTCTCCGACGGCGGGGATTAGGCCCTAGGGAATAGCGTGCGCCAGCTCACGTGTTGGGTCAGACCATGAGGCACTTCACCGAAGATGAGCGACGTCGGTTTCTCGAGGACAAGCGGGTCGGCGTGTTGTCGGTGGCCGCGGACAACGGCCGACCGCCCGCCAGTGTGCCGATTTGGTATGACTACACCGCCGACGGCCACATCCGGATCAACACGGGGACGAACTCACGCAAGACGCGTCTGATCGAGCAGGCCGGTGCGGTGACGATGGTCGTGCAGCGCGAGGAGCCGCCCTATCAGTACGTCGTCGTCGAGGGCACGGTCGTGGACACCAGCCCAGCGCCACTAGAGGTGAGGGAGGCCATCGCCATCCGCTACCTCGGCGACGAGGGCGGACGTGCCTTCGTCGAGGGCATGGGTGACACGCCGAGCACCCTGTTCACCGTGCGGCCAGACCGCTGGATCACCGCCGACTTCGCCGGGGACGTGTAGCTCAGCCGTTCCGCACCGCGTCGACCACGCGGGTGCAGACCAGGTCGACGACGTCGTCGGTCATGGCCGTCGACAAGGCGAGCAGCCCGTTTGTGCCTGCCAGCACGCCCGCCTCGTAGAGCCGCCACCACGTCGCGGTCGTGTCCTCGACCATCACGCGAAGCAGTGACCCATGGCCGTTGACGGTCAATCCGGCGTCGGTCAGCTGCTGACGCAGCCGGTCACCCTTGCCGTTGAGCGCCGCCACGTCGGCGTCGGCGAATCGACGAAGGGCGACCATGCCCGCGGCCATCGTGACCGGGTTGGCGCTGAACGTCCCGCCCCATCCGACCGGCCCGTCACCCAGGGGGCTGAAGGCAGCCAGCACGTCGGCCCGTCCGCCGACGGCGCCGACCGGGAACCCGCCGCCGATGACCTTGCCCAGCGCGACCAGATCTGGCGATATGCCATAGGACTGGTGAAACCCGCCGACCCCTAGGCGGAAGGTGATCACTTCGTCGACGGCCAGCAGAGCTCCGTGGGCGGTGCTCAACGACCTTGCTGCCGTAGCGAACTCGCGGGACACCGGCCGCAGGCCCGCGCGGTTCGGCATCAGGTCCAACAGGATCGCGGCGACGCGGTCACCGTGATGCCGCATGGCGTCCTCCAGGGCCCCGACGTCGTTCTGCGGCAGGACGATCGAGCCGTCCACGGCGCTGCGGGGAACACCGCGTGCGTCGGTGGACACCACACCGTCGTACGTGCCGTGATAGCTGCCGTCGAACCGCACCACGACGTCGCGGCCCGTGTGGGCACGCGCACCGCGGATGAGCATCATGACGGCCTCGGTGCCAGAGTTGCAGAAACGCCACTGCGGCAGCCCGATTCGTGACCCGAGTGCCTCGGCCATCTCGACTTCGTGGGCCGTTGGCAGTCCGAACGCGGTCCCGTTGGCGGCTACCGATGCCACCGCCGCGAGGATCTCGGGGTCGGCGTGCCCGTGGATCAGCGCGGTGTAGTTGTTGTTGCAGTCGATCGTCCGGTGTCCAGCCGAGTCGACGACGTACGGGCCCTCACCCTTGACGGCGTAGGGCGGGTGCGGTCTGACGAACAGCGTCGACCGCGTGTTGCCGCCCGGCATCACGTCGACGGCGCGGGCGAAGAGCGCGTCGGCCTCGGTCATCGCGAGCTGACGGTCCGGCTCTGCTCGCGCATGAAGCCCGGCAGGTACCACGGTCCGAGCCCGCCCTTGCCCGAGGACCCGCTGGCCTTCCAGCCGCAGAACGACTGCAGGCCGGGCCACGCCCCGGTGGTGGCGCCCTCGCGGCGGTTGACGTAGACCACGCCGGCCTGGATCTCGTCGAGGAAACGATCCGTCTCGTCCTCGACGGCGCTGAAAATGCCTGCGGACAGGCCGTATTCGACGGCGTTGGCCTCCACGAGGGCGTCGTCGATGCCGTCGACGGCGGTGACCGTGACGACGGGGGCGAACAGTTCCTCACGCGTGAGCCGGTGCCCGCGCGGCAGGCCAGTGATGATGGTCGGCGCGACGAAGTGGCCGGGCCCGTCCGGAGTCGCGGCGCTTGTGACGGTGGCCCCGTCGCCTCGGGCGTCGGCCACGGCCGCCCGGACCCGTGCGGTGATGGCGTCGTCGATCAGTGGTCCGACGAAGACGTCGGGCCGGGTGGGGTCTCCGACGACGACGTCCTTCACGCGTGCCGCCAGGCGCTCGACGAGGTCATCGTGGACTGCGCTTTCGACGATGACCCGCCTTGTGGCGCTGCACTTTTGACCCGAGAAGCCAAATGCGGACCGCACGATTCCCTCGACGGCGTCGTCGAGGTCGGCACTGGCCATGACGATGGCCGGGTTGCTGCCGCCCATCTCGGCCAGCACGGGCTTGGCGTACGCACCGCTGGACAGCGACCGGATGATTCCCCAACCCACCTCGGCGGACCCGGTGAAGGCAATGCCGTCGACGTCGGCTCCGACGAGCAACTCACCCGTGCGCGCTCCGCCGTGGACGACGTTCAGCACCCCGGCGGGCAGCGACTCGGACAACAGACGGGCGGCCAGCGCCGTCGAGCGGGGCGTCTTGTCGGACGGTTTGAGAACCGCCGTGTTTCCGGTGACCAGCGCGCCGACGGTCATGTTGACCGCCAGGGCGACGGGGAAGTTGAACGGCGCGAGGATGCCGAATACGCCGTAGGGCCGCAGCACGTCGGTGGTCGTGTCGGTCGCCGTCGGCCGAAGTGGTGTCACGAACCCGTCGTTGAGTTCGATTTGCGCGCAATAGTGTTCGATCAGGTCGACCGATTCCTGCGCCTCGGCGAGCGCTTCGATGCGCGACTTCCCGGTTTCGGCCGAGATGGTCGCCGCGATCTCGACGACGTTCTCGGAGAATCCGTTC
The DNA here is from genome assembly GCF_001426545.1 of Mycobacterium sp. Root135. Classification (GTDB taxonomy): domain Bacteria; phylum Actinomycetota; class Actinomycetes; order Mycobacteriales; family Mycobacteriaceae; genus Mycobacterium. The sequence continues at coordinate 91,742 of NZ_LMEZ01000005.1, forward strand.
TTGGAGGCGCGCAACGCTGCCGCGCGCTCGACGAACGACAGGGACCGCCAGCCGCGGGCGGCCAGACGCGCCGCGGCCACCGCGTCGCCGACGACCTGCTCGGTGGCGGCGTGGGCGCGGGCGACGACGCGACTGGGATCGCTGGGGTCGCGCCGGTCGAACACGTCGCCGTTCCGACGGACCTCACCGCCGACGACGTGTGCCAGCGGCTCGGGAACGTCGGTGCGACACCCCTCGAGAGCGTGCTCGAAGTGGTCGTCGAGTTCGGGGTTCAGCGACGTGCTGCCGTAGTTGAGCGTGGTCATGGGAGTCCTTTCAGACAATGGGCCGAGACGGGATGCCTGCGGTGACGCGGTCCGGCGCCCAGGCCGACGACCAGGAGAAGGTGGGGACGCTGTCGAGGACCGCCTCGGCCGCGACGAGGCCGATGGCCGGAGCGAGCTGGATGCCCGAGCCACCCGCGCCAAGCGCGCAGATCACCGTCGGCTGCTCGGGGTGGCGACCGACGATTGGCCGGTGGTCGGGGCTCATCGGGTAGATCCCCTGCCAACTTCCGCTGACGGCGAGGTCGTCGGCGACGTTGAGCCGCTCGGCCATCAAGGTGAGCACTCGTTCGACGTCGTCCTCACTGACACGCCGGAGCCGGACGTCCGGCGAGACCGCTTCGTGCACGCCCTCGTCGGTGTGGAGGCCCGCGATCAGCTGGTTGGCGCGCTCAGCCCGGAAGTACACGCCGTCGGTACCCGAGTCGGGCACGTAGTCCATGACGAACGGCAGCAGCGGTTCCATCGGCGTGCGCAAGTCCACGGTGACCGCGCCGTGCAGCTGTGGGTGAAGTGCGACCGGCGCACCGAGACGTTCGCCGACGATCGCACCCCATGCGCCCGCGGCGTTTACCACGACGTCTGCGGTGAAGGTCTCCGTGGACGTGACCACCTTCCACGTCCCGTCGGCGCCAGGGACGGCACCGAGCAGATCGCAGGTGGTGGAAATCCGCGCACCCGCCGCCTTGATCATCCGTGCCGCCAAGGTGCAGTACTCGTACCCGTCGATGTAGCCGTCGGACTCGCCGTAGAGACCACCGATGCGGTCGGCCGTCACGAGCTGTGGCCACCTGCTCGAGATCTCCTCGACGGTAAGGACTTTGGAGTCGCCGACTCCAAATTGCCGTTGGGTCGCCACGCTGCCTTCGAAGGAGGCGATGTCGTCTGTCGTCGACCCCAGCCGCAGGTAGCCACAGGCGACGAAGCCGAGGCCGTGGTCGGCGGCCATTCGGTCGTAGAACCGTCGGCCGTACACGCGGGCTTCGACGTCGTCGGCCCGGAAGTACTGCGTCTCGACCATTCCGACCGAGCGGCCCGACGAGCCTTCGCCCGGGTGGCTTCGTTCGATCACGTGGACGTCGGTGACGCCGCGATTGACGAGTTCGAGAGCCGTGGACAATCCGAGGACGCCGGCTCCGATCACGACCACCTTTGGGGCCGTTGTCATTACGCCTCCAAGCTGAGAAAGTTCGCCGAGCCGGCCTGCACGACCGGCCCGCGAGCGCTGCCGACAGCCGGCAACAATCAAATCCTATAGTTGAGTTCTTTTAAGTACAAGCGGCATCTTGGCGCCCGATCACCCGGCGCTCCGACGGATCGGTCATGGGCTGAGGCCGGAAAGCGCTGCGAGACCTGCGATTCAGCGGCGTCCCGCACCGAGCGCGGCCAGACCCGTCGCAGGTGGCACTCCCGGACCCCGGTTCCCAAATGACGTCCGCACCACCGTATTGGTACGTATAGTCAGGCCTGATCTATACGAATCGATACGGAGAGCTGTGCTGCCAAGTCCATACTCCCCCGGCGCCGTGCCCGTCTATCTCGCGGGCCGCGGTGCCGAATTGGAGACCATCCGCACCCGCCTGGCGCGTACCAGAATGCTAGGTCGCTCCGGCGGGCCGTTGCTGGCGTTCTACGGATCCCGCGGCCTCGGCAAGACCTCGTTGCTTCGAGCGGCCCAACGGGAAGCCGCCGCGGCCGGTTACCTAACCGTGTGGGTGACGGGCCGGGACGACGTCGCGCTTGCTCCGGACCTCGCGGCGTCGTTGACCGAGGAGATCGGCCGCCGGTCGACGAGCCAGAAGGCCAAGGGAATTCTGCAGAGCCTCAGCAAGGTCCAGGTCGAGGTGGGAGTTCCCGGCGCCAAGGTGGGGGTCGAGGCCGACCGGACCCGCGCGTCCGCCGCCGTCGAACGCAGCCTCGCCGACGCCGGTCGCTTCGCGCGCCAGCACGATCACCATGGCCTCGCGGTGTTCGTCGACGAGTTCCAGGAGGCCCAACTGGCCGACCGGCGGTCTCTGCTGATTGCGCTTCAGCACTTCGACGGCGCACCGGAGGGCTACCCCGTCGCCATCATCGCCGCGGGCCTGCCGTCGCTCCTGGGAGCGGTACCGGAGGCCGCCACCTTCGGGGAACGCACCGACTTCGTCGAGATCGGCCTGCTCGGCGAGGTCGCGGTCGCGGAGGCGTTGCGGCTGCCTGCCCAGGAACTCGGGGTGACGTGGTCGGACGACGCGATCCTCGCGGCCATCGACGCCGCCGCGGGCTATCCCCACCGAGTGCAGTTGATCGGCGATGCCGCATGGGAGGCGGGCCGTCCGCAACGCGGCGACGTCATCGAGCAGGCTCAGGTCCGGCTGGGCGCCGAGCGCGCCGAACAACGGATGGCGGCGGTGTTCCGTAGCCGAATGGCGAAGATCAACCCCCAGCAGCGGCGGGTCGTCACGGCCATGGCCGAGCTTGGCGACCACCCGGTGTCGCGCGCGGCCCTCGCCGGGCGTCTTGGCATCACGTCCGAAGCGCTGAGCCGACCGCGCCAAGAACTCATCGACCGCGGCCTGATCGAGTCGGCGGGGCGCGGCCTCCTCCGTTTCACCATTCCCGGCTTCGCGGGCTTCCTGCGCGCCAATCCCGACCTGGAGTGATCCCGGCTCAGAACGGGCCTGCGCCGGCGTGACCCTCGTAGTCGACGTCGCCGACTTCGGACACCTTCTCAGGTTCCGGGGCGGGGGGATGCTCGTCAGCCTTGTCCGTGGGCCAGTCGGTGGTCGTCACGGGCGGCGGCGGATCGGGGAGTGGGGCGTCGGCGGTCGTCATTGGCGAGTACTACCCCGGCAGGCGGGAAGCCATGCCTGGAAACCCCGCACGAGGTTGCCGCGCCAACCACCCCCCAGCGGGCCGCTCGGCACTGTAATATATCAACTGGCGATCACCCGGTCCTCGCCTTCGGCAGAGTGGGACGATCGCAGGCTGCACTACCGGCAACTCAGAAGGGCCGTCTCATGACGATCAGCGTGTTCGAATTGTTCTCGATCGGCATCGGACCGTCGAGTTCGCACACGGTGGGTCCGATGCGAGCCGCCGCGAGATTCGTCGCCGACCTGGAGACGCTCGGCGCACTCGACGACACGGTCGACGTCCGAGTGGACCTCTTCGGCTCCTTGGCTGCCACCGGGGCCGGACACGGCACGATGACCGCCATTCTGCTTGGCCTGCAGGGCCTCGTTCCCGAATCGCTCGAGACCGAGGAGATGGAGCGACGCATCGACGCGATGCGCGCGACCGGTCGCATCACCCTCGGCGGTGCGCACGAGATAGCCCTCACCGAGGGCGACTTCATCCTGCGACCGTTGACGATGCTGCCCTTCCATCCGAACGCCCTGACGATCACCGCGCGCGACGACTCCGACGCCGAACTGCATCGCGAGACCTACTTCTCCGTCGGCGGCGGCTTCGTCGTCACCGAGGCCGAGAGCCGCGAGACCACCTCGGGCCAGGTCGACCGGCACCCGTCGAGCTTCGGATCGGCCAAACAACTTCTCGAGCTGTGCCATGAGAAGGACTGCAAGATAAGCGATCTCATGCTCGAGCTCGAGACCGCCACCCGGGAGGCCTCCGAGGTCCGGGCCCGCCTTCTGCACATTCGCGACGTCATGGTGGAGTGCGAGCTTCGCGGTGTCGGCCGTGGCGGCAACCTGCCGGGCGCATTGCAGGTGCGCCGCCGCGCCAAGGACTGGTTCGAACGGCTCAAGGACGAAGATCCCGACCGCAGTGCCGAATTCGCCGAGGACTGGGTGAACCTGGTGGCGCTCGCCGTGAACGAGGAGAACGCCTCGGGCGGACGCATCGTCACCGCACCCACCAACGGTGCCGCCGGCATCGTGCCCGCGGTGCTGCACTACGCCATGCACTACACCCCGGCGGGCAAGCGGGACCGCGACGAAACCACGGTTCGCTTCCTGCTCGCCGCCGGTGCGATCGGTTCGCTGTACAAGGAACGGGCCTCGATCTCGGGTGCCGAGGTCGGATGTCAGGGCGAAGTGGGTTCGGCGGCGTCCATGGCTGCGGCCGGGCTTGCCGAAATCCTCGGCGGCACAACGGAACAGGTCGAGAACGCCGCCGAGATCGCGATGGAGCACAGCCTCGGGCTCACGTGTGATCCGATCGAGGGGCTCGTCCAGATTCCGTGCATCGAGCGCAACGCCATCTCTGCGGGCAAGGCGATCAACGCCGCCAGGATGGCGCTTCGCGGCGACGGAACCCACCGCGTCAGCCTCGATCAGGTCATCGAGACGATGCGCACCACGGGCGCGGACATGCATTCGAAGTACAAGGAGACCTCCACCGGCGGCCTCGCAGTCAACGTTCCGGTCAACTACGTCGAGTGCTGAGACCGCCGGTTACGGCCTAAACGCGTAGTGCGCGAGCGCGTTTCAAAAGACCCCGGTCCAGCTCCCCGAGCGGGAGACCGGGGGTGTCGTCGAGGTCGATGACGGCGTCGAGCCGGCGCATCACGCGTTGCGCGCTGATGCCGAAGCAGGCGAAGGTCTGTTCGTCGGTCGGCTGTGAGCAGGGCCCACACGCGACCACGAATTCGAGAATCCTACGGTCATACCAATCGAGACGCATCGTCGCTCCTCACGCGCCGAGCTTGGCGCGCAGCCAGTCGTGGAACTCGCCGAGGTGATGCTCACTGGGCACCAGGACCCCACCGTCGCGGTAGGTCCGTGAGCTCATCGCGGGCTGGCAGCGCTCGCAGGCGTCGAAGTCCTGCTGGTTGACGCGGTGGAACAGTTCGACCGAGTGCCCGACGTCGCGCCCCGACTCGACGACGTGCGGCATGTACAGCCAGTCGCATTCGACGATGGTGCGGTCGGCTGCCATCGGGAACATCCGGTGCACGATGACGTGGTCGGGTACCAGGTTGACGAACACCTGGGGCCGAACGGTGATGGCGTAGTAGCGGCGGTCCTGGCCCTCGGTGACACCGGGGATGTGGTCGAGGCCCTCGGAGCCGTCGATCGTGAAACCCTTGACGTCGTCCCCGAATTCAGCGCCGTGGCCGACGTAGTACTGCGCGGCGTACCCGTCGGCGAACTCGGGCAGCACCTCCGTCAGCTCCGGGTGAATCGTGGCGCAGTGGTAGCACTCCATGAAGTTCTCGATGATGAGCTTCCAGTTGGCCTTGACGTCGTAGGTGATCCGACGGCCCAGGCTCAAGTCGGCGACGCCGTAGTGGTCGATCGACTCGACGTCACCGAGCCGGTCGACGATCTCCTGCATCACGGTGGCTTCGAACGACGGCGGCTCGTCGTCGAGGCAGACCCAGACGTAGCCCAGCCATTCACGCACCGCGATCTTGCGCAGGCCGTACTCGTTGCGGTCGACGTCCGGCATCTTGGTCAGGTTCGGGGCCGCGATCAGCTTGCCTTCGAGGTCGTAAGTCCAAGCATGGTAGGGACATTGGAACGCCCGCTTGACCTCGCCACTGTCCTCGGTGCACAGCTGCGCGCCACGGTGCCTGCAGACGTTGAAGAAGGCGCGGACCTCGCCCTTGCGCGACCGCGTGATCAGCACGCTCTCACGCCCAACCTGCACGGTCCGGAACGCGCCTGGCTTGTCCAGGTCGGCGGCGCGGACGGCGCAGAACCACATGGTCTCGAAGACCTTCTCCTGCTCGAGGGCGAACACACCGTCGTCGGTGTAGTAGTGCCCAGGCAGGGTGGCGATGAGGCTCTCGGGCAGGGTGGGGGTAGCGATGGTCACTACGGAAACTCCTGGTCGGTCGTGGTCTGAAAAGTCTGGGTCTGAAAAGTCGAGGTCTGGGAAGCTGATTGAAGACTGGGGTCAGACGCTTGCGGGCGCGGCGGCCAATTGGCGGCGCCAACGGCCGAACAACCGGGGCTGGTCGACGGCGAGAACCGCGACCAGTCGACCGTCACGTCGGTAGGTGGCGAGAAAGCAGCGGTCGTCGCAGCTGCCTTCTTCGATGGTGATCTCGTCACCACTGCGAGTGGCTCCCGCGAATTGAATGCGAGCGCCGTACTGGTCCGACCAGAAGTACGGCGCCTTGGCCGGGGTGCCCTGGTGCAGTCCGCCTGCGAGCAGCGTCGACACGGCGATGGCGGGCCGTTCGAGCGCGCCGGTCCAGTGCTCCACCCGATGTGGCGCGCCGTGAAGGTCGTCGTGCCATGCCGCGCAGTCACCGACGGCGACGACGTTGGGAATGGTCGTCTCACCGCCGGCGCCGCAGAGCACGCCGTTGCCGAGTTGGAGACCGCTGTCCCGAAGCCAATCGATGTTGGGGATGCCGCCGATTCCCACGACGACCACGTCGGCCGGGAGGTGCCGACCGTCGGCGAGGTTGACGCCGGTGACCCGGTCCGGGCCGGACGACCCGCGCAGCGGCCGGTTCTCACCGGTGAGGCCCGCGACGACGGTGCCGCAGATCAGCGTCGTCCCGTTGGCCATGTGTGCCGAGGACACCACGTTGCCGAGCCGCTCGCCCAGCTGTACCGCCAGCGGCGTCGGCGCGGCCTCGACGACGGTGACGTCGAGCCCGAGTTTGCGGGCAGTCGACGCGACCTCGGCGCCGATGAAGCCGGCCCCGATGACGACCATCCGGGCACCGGTCCGCAGATCCTCGCGCAGCGCCAATGCGTCGTCGATGGTCCTGATCACGTGGACGCCGGCCAGTTCGTCACTGCCCGGCCACCGCCGCGCCCGCGAGCCGGTCGCGAGGACGACGCCGTCGGCGTCGATCCGCGTCCCGTCGGCGAGTTCGATTGCGCCGCAAGCGGCGTCGAGTCGAGAGGCGGGTGCGCCGAGCAGCCAGGTGGCGTCGAGGTCGTCGTCGTCGCACTCAAGCGCGAGGTCAGCTTCGGTCACGTCGCCGACGAGGAACCCCTTCGACAGAGGCGGGCGGTCATACGGCCGCCGTGACTCGTCTCCGACGATCGTGAGCCGTCCGTCGAAACCCTGGGCGCGCAGCGCCCGTGCGGCCGAGAGCCCGGCCAAGGACGCTCCGACGATTGCGACGTGCTTCACCGGTTCGCCCCGTCGCCGAGCCGGGCCCGGATGTCGGGCGGCAGGTTCGGCTTCTCGGTGCTGAGCTCGACGCGGATGAGGCCGTCCTCGATCGCGACGACGTGCGCGCGGACGGGCAGCTTCGCCGGGGGTGCGTCCACCGCACCGGTCCGCAGGTTGAACCGCGAAGCATGCAGCGGGCATTCGACCTCGCACCCCTCGACCCAGCCGTCGGCGAGTGAGGCGTCTTGGTGTGAGCAGGTGTCGTCGATGGCGAACACCTCGCCGTCTTCGGTGTGGAACACGGCAATCGGAGGGACGGTGTCGACTCGCAGAGCTTCCCCGGGGGGCAGGTCGGCGAGTGGGCAAATGTCGATCATGTGCGGACCCTTCCGGTTAGACCGCTGGTGCGTATTACGCAACGTGATTCGTATTACGCAACAGTCTGCGGGCGTATCACACTGCTGTCAAGAGGGGGAAGCTGGTGCGAAACACTCCGCCATCGGGCGGCAATGTCGAGGAACGCCAAAGGGCGGCCCCGGTGCGGGGCCGCCCTCGACGTACTACTCCTGCGAGACCTTCGGAAGCCTCCGCAGCTCCTTTGCCAACGGGTCCTTCCTGAGGTCGAGATACAGCGAGACGCACATGCCGATCATCACGAAGACGAAAGGCGCCGCGACGATGATCGTCATCGTTTGCAGGCCGTTGAGCGCATCGCTACCCCCCGCCCACAGCATCAGGATCGCGACTGCCCCGGTCGCCAGGCCCCAGGTGGCGACCGCCCATCGCGAGGGGTTCAACGAGCCCCGCTGCGACAGCGTCCCCATGACCATCGAGGCGGCGTCCGCGCCGGAAACGAAGAAGATCGCCACCAACGCCATCACCAGCAGTGACGACACACCGACGAACGGCAGACGGTCGAGCATTCCGAACAGCGTCGACTCCGGTTCGCCACTGCCGTACAGGTCGATCCCGTCACGCTGCTGGCCTATCCCCGCCCCACCGAACACCGCGAACCACACCATGCTCACCGTGGTGGGGATCAGGATGACGCCGACCACGAACTGCCTGATGGTGCGTCCCCGGCTGATGCGGGCGAGGAACATGCCGACGAACGGCGTCCACGAGATCCACCACGCCCAGTAGAAGATCGTCCAGGAGGACAGCCACTTGTCGGTGTCCGCACCGTCGGCGCCCGACCTGGCGGACATGCTGGGCAGGTTGGCCAGGTAGTCGCCCAGCGAGGTCGGGATCAGGTTGAGGATCAGGACCGTCGGGCCTGCGACGAAGACGAAGATCGCCAGAATCAGGGCCAACACCATGTTGATGTTGGACAGCCACTGGATGCCCTTGGAGACTCCGGATATCGCCGATGCGACGAATGCCAGCGTCAGCAGCGCGACGATGGAGACGAGAAGCAAGGTTCCCGCCTGGCCCACCCAGCCGACGGTCTCGATGCCGGAGCCGATCTGCAGTGCGCCGAGGCCCAGCGAGGCGGCCGTGCCGAACATCGTCGCGAAGATCGCGAGGATGTCGATGATCTTGCCGATGGGCCCCTCGACGCGCTTGCGACCGAACAGCGGGGTGAACGCGGCACTGATGAGCTGCTTGCGCCCCATCCGATAGGTGCCGTAGGCGACCGACAAGCCGACGACGGCGTACATCGACCACGGGTGGAATCCCCAGTGGAACAGCGCGGTGGCCAACGCGGTGCCCGCCGCTGAATCCGCAAGCCCCGGTGGGGGTTTGACGAAGTGCGTGAGCGGCTCGGTGACGCCCCAGAAGATCAGGCCGATACCCATGCCTGCGCTGAACATCATCGCGATCCAGCTGACGGTGCTGAACTCGGGTTTGTCCCCGTCCCCACACAGCGGGATCCTGCCGTAGCGGCTCAGGGCGAGCCAGACCGCGAACAGCACGAAGCCGGTGGCCGACAGGATGAAGAGCCATCCGAGGTTGCCGACCACCCAGTTGAGGATCGAGGTCATCGTCGTCGAGAACCCGGGCGGATCGAGCAAGCCCCACGCGAGGATGGCGACGACGGACAGGGCCGCCACGCCGAATACGACGGGATCGGTGACGGGGCGACCGGGAGGTTGCGGTCCGTCCATTCCGGACGCCGGCGAACAGTAGTCGAGCGCTTCTGGCTCGAGCGGCATGGATTCGGTGTCTGGTGGATTTTCTTGCTGTGCTGTCACGGGAAACTCCTGAGGGCGCTGAGCCGGCTCGTTTCGGATCGGACTGATGTGACGTGGACCATGTCGCCTTTCGACGGAGACCCACGTCACACACTTCTGTTGGTATGCGACTGCCCTGGCGAAATTTCTCCAAGGTTCACATACCGCCGCAGTGCGTCCCGGGCTGTTCCGAGCGGCATGAAAGCCGGCCATTGCGGACCCGGGTGACTCGACCCGCTGCGGGTGGATGACGCCATCCACCAGCGGCGTTCGTGATATATTAGACCGCGACTGGCTGATACGCGACTGCTAGACAAAGAAACTTTCGCCGAGGTTGGGCACCGCCGAGCGCTTTAGGTAGCTGCTCGACGCGTAAGCGCAGCACGACGTCGAATCACGATTCGCCGCAGCCGCGCAGCGTTCAGCCCAGATGACCCATCCGTCGGCCGATCGCAGCAGCCGACGAGGCGATTTCGGGCCCGATTTCCTGCATCCGCGCCTCGTCGAGGCGGTAAACCGGTCCTGAAACGCTCAGTGCGGCGATGGCCACGCCGCCGTGGTCGCGAATCGGCGCGGCGACCGCGTTGAGGCCAGCCTCGAACTCACCCACCGACAAGACCCACGCGTCGTCCGCCACGGCGTCCAGCTGACGTTCCAACTCGTCGACGGACGTAATCGTTCGGTCGGTGAACCGCGTCAGGGGCCCTGAGCCGAGGAGTTCGCGCCGGGTCCGAGCCGGCATCGACGCCAACAGCACCTTGCCGCTCGACGTGGCATGCAAAGGCGTCAGCTCACCGACCCAATTGTGGGTGCCAACCGCGGACGGCCCCCTCGCCTGGTCGACGTTGACGACGTATCCCGATCGGCGGACGGCGACGTTGACCGTCTCTCCCACGTCGGCCGCCAGGCGCTCGCAGATGTCGCGCCCCTGCTGCACGACGTCCAGTTCACCGCTGACGGCGTTCGCCAACCGGAGGATGCCGACGCCGAGCCGGTACTTGCCGCGGTCCTGCAGCTGTTCGACGAGGTCGCGGTCCTCCAGCGAACTGAGCAATCGGGACGCCGTCGACTTGTGCACGTCGAGTTCGGACGCGATCTCGGTGACGCCGGCCTCGCCGAGGCGGGCCAGGATCTCCAGCACGATCAGCGCTCGGTCGACGGACTGCACGCCACCGCCAACCGCGTCCGACCGTCCGCTGCCCATCGCGTCACACTATCGAGCGCGTCGCCTCCGCAACGGCCCTTCCTCACCGGCCTGCCGTCCCGCACCCCTTGACGCCGCCGACGGTCACGTCGTACGGTTGGTATATCAGTTGTTGATCAATTAGTCGCACGTACTGGCGCAGCCGGCACCACTAGGAGAACTACGAGTATGGGCTCACCCCGCGTCGTCATCATCGGGGCCGGCATCGTCGGCACCAATCTCGCCGACGAACTGACGGCGAGGGGGTGGGACCAGGTCACCGTCGTCGACCAGGGACCGCTGCCGTTGACCGGCGGCTCGACGTCCCACGCCCCCGGTCTCGTCTTCCAGACCACGCCGTCGAAGACCATGACCGCGCTGGCGAGCTACACCGTCGACAAGTTCAAGGGCCTCGACGTCGACGGCGAATGGTGCTTCAACCAGGTCGGCGGCCTCGAGGTCGCCACCACCTCCCAGCGACTGGCCGAACTGCACCGCAGGCAGGGCTGGGCGACCTCGTGGGGCGTCGACGCCCGCGTCATCGAGCCGGAGGAATGCGCCAAGCTGCACCCCCTCCTCGACCCCAAGCGCATCCTGGGCGGGCTCTACGTCGAGACCGACGGCCTGGCCAAGGCGTCTCGCGCCGTCGTGGCGCTGAGTCGTCGCGCACAGGCCCGCGGTGCAGAGTTCCGAGGCTCGACGAAGGTCGTAGGAATCGAGCACAGCGGCGGCCGGGTCACCGGTGTCACGACCACCACCGGCGTGATCCCCGCCGACATCGTCGTCTCCTGCGGCGGATTCTGGGGTCCGGACCTCGGCGCGTTGATCGGCATGGACGTCCCGCTGTTGCCACTGGCGCACCAGTACGTCACGACCCACCAGCTCCCCGAACTGGTCGGCCGCAACACCGAATCGTCGGAAGCCGGATTCCCGATCCTGCGCCATCAGGACCAGGACCTTTACTTCCGCGAGCACGTCGACCGCCTCGGCATCGGCTCCTACGCACACCGCCCCATGCCCGTGGACCTTCGCGACCTGCCCGGCGGTGAAGTCACCAGTGACGCAATGCCTTCCATGCTCACGTTCACCGAAGAGGACTTCGCTCCCGCGTGGGAGAAGTCCAAGGAACTGCTGCCGTGCCTGCGGGACGCGACCATCGAGACCGGGTTCAACGGAATCTTCTCGTTCACCCCCGACGGCGGACCGCTGATCGGCGAATCACCCGACGTCGCAGGCTTCTGGATCGCCGAGGCGGTCTGGGTCACCCACTCGGCCGGCGTCGCCAGAGCAGTCGCCCAGCTCCTCGTCGACGGACGCTCCGAGGTGGAGTTGCACGGGTGCGACGTCCATCGCTTCGAGGAGATCCAGCTCGACCCGCAGTACGTCAGCGAGACCTCGCAGCAGAACTTCGTCGAGATCTACGACATCCTGCATCCGTTGCAGCCCAAGGAATCTCCGCGCGACATCCGCGTCAGCCCGTTCCACGTCCGCCAGAAGGAACTTGGCGCGATGTTCCTCGAAAGCCACGGCTGGGAGCGCCCGCACTGGTTCGAGGCCAACGCCGACCTGGTCGCCCAACTGCCGCCCGAATGGCAGCCGAAGCCCCGTGACGAGTGGGCCGCCAAGTTCCACTCCCCGATCGCCGCAGCCGAAGCGTGGCGGACGAGGACCGCGGTGGCGATGTACGACATGACGCCACTGAAGCGACTCGAGGTGTCCGGGCCAGGCGCACTGGCACTCCTCGAGCGGCTGACCACCGCCAAGATGGACAAGTCGATCGGCGCGGTCACCTACGCATTGGCGTTGGACGCCGCCGGCGGCGTGCGCAGCGACCTGACCGTTGCCCGCCTGTCCGAGAACACCTTTCAGGTCGGCGCCAACGGAAACCTGGACATGGACTACTTCCGCCGCCAGGCCCCGGCCGACGGCAGCGTCACGGTCCGCGACATCACCGGCGGTACCTGCTGCATCGGACTGTGGGGTCCGCTGGCCCGCGAGGTGGTCACCGCGCTCAGCCGCGACGACTTCTCGAACGAGAACTTCAAGTACTTCCGCTCCAAGCAGGTTCGCATCGGCGGCGTGCCCGTCACCGCAATGCGCCTGTCCTACGTCGGCGAACTCGGCTGGGAGCTCTACACGTCGGCCGACAACGGTCTGCGTCTCTGGGACGCACTGTGGGCAGAGGGCCAGCGGCACGGCGTCATCGCCGCGGGCCGGGCCGCGTTCAACAGCCTCCGCATGGAGAAGGGCTACCGGTCGTGGGGCACCGACATGACGACCGAACACAACCCGTATGAAGCGGGACTCGGGTTCGCCGTGCGACTCCAGAAGGAGGAGTTCCACGGTCGCGACGCCTTGGCCGGAATCTCCGACGACACCGTGCAAAGGCGGCTGGCCTGCCTCGTCGTCGACGACGGCATTTCGGTCGTGCTGGGATCCGAGCCGGTGTTCGTCGACGGCGCACCCGCCGGTTACGTCACCAGCGCGTCGTTCGGGCATACCGTCGGTGCGCCCATCGCCTACGCGTGGCTGCCTGCCACCGCCGTCGTCGGAACCGGTGTCGAGATCCAGTACTTCGATCGACGCATCGCGGCCACGGTCGCGGCCGAACCACTCGTCGACCCCGAGATGAAGAAGATTCGGGCATGACCACGACGGAGAACGCACTCCGCGTCGACGGGGTGGCTGCCTTCCTGGACGCGTTGGCCGCGAAGGTCCCCGCACCCGGCGGAGGCGCCACCGCCGCACTGCACCTCGGCCAGGCCGCGGCGTTGGTGTCGATGGTCGCCAGGTACACCGTCGGCGCGCGCTACGCCGAGCACGAAGCCCTGGTGTCCGCAGTCTGCGCGGACGCCGACGCGGTCCGCGGCAGCGCGCTGCAGCTGATCGACGACGACATGGCCGCCTTCAGCGGTGTCATCTCCGCGTACAAGATGCCGAAAGCCACTGCGGTGGAATCGGAATCGCGTTCCGCCGCGATCAGTGCGGCCTCGGTTCGAGCGGCCGAGGTGCCTGCCCGCGTCGCCGACCGGGCGGCGACCGTGGTCGAACTGGCCGAGAAGCTGCTGCCGGTGGCCAATCCGAACGTCATCAGCGACGTGGCAGCCGCCGCGGACGCCGCCCGCGCCGCGGCCACCACCGCGAGGGTGAACGTCGAGATCAACCTGTCGAGCATCGCCGACGCCTCGACCCGCGCCTCGTTCGCCGCCCGCATGGGGGGCGTCGACGCCCTCGCCGCGCGAGCCGACGCCATCACCGACCTAGTCCGAAAGCAGTTGACCGCATGACTCGAATCCTTGGTGGCGGTGAGCTGTCGGCCGCGATCCGCGCCGACGTGACCGCCCGCGCCGGCGCCCTCCGCGAATCGGGTGTGCAGCCCAAGTTGGCGGTCGTGACGGCCACCGACGACGAATCGACGGCGTGGTACGTCCGATCCATCGCCAAGGCCGCCACTCGCACGGGAATCGATTGCCAGATCGTCGATCTCGGCGCGACCGCCGGTCAGAACGACGTCCTCTCCGCACTCGTCGAGCTGAGCGCGGATCCCGACGTCCACGGCATCATCCTTCAGACCCCGCTGCCCGAGGGCGTCGACGTGACGTCACTTCGGACCGCCATCGCCCCGGACAAGGACGTGGACGGGGCAAACCCGTTGAGCCTCGGGCGGTTGCTCGCGAACCAGCCGGCGTTCGCCCCCGCTACGGCGGCTGCGGTGATGGCCCTGCTCGACCATCACGAGGTACCGCTGCGCGGACGCGTCGCGTCCGTCGTCGGCCGGTCGGTCGTGGTCGGCACTCCCGTTGCGCACCTGCTGGTTCAACGGGACGCAACGGTCACCGTGTGCCATCACCACACCGTCGACCTGGCCGCCAGTACCCGTAACGCCGAGATCGTCGTCGTCGCGGTAGGCGTCCCCGGTCTCGTGACGGCCGACCACGTCGCCGACGGCGCGATCGTCGTCGACGTCGGGACGACGGCCACCGACGACGGCGCCCTGCTCGGCGACGTCGACGCGGCCTCGGTCGATGGACGGGCCGGCGGCCTGACCCCGGTCCCCGGTGGCGTCGGCCCGGTGACCACCGCACTGCTGCTGGCCAACACCGTCACTGCCGCAACGGCATTGAGCACGACCACCCACCACGATGCCGGCGTTCTCGTCGGAGCCGTCGCCAGATGACCTTCCCCGCACCTCGTTCCGACCAGGAGATCTCATGACCCAGAACTTCACCCTGACGCTGAGTTGCCCCCAGCGGCCGGGCATCGTCCACGCCGTCACCTCGTTCCTGTTCTCCCGCAACTGCGACATCGCCGAGCACCAGCAGTTCGACGACACGGTGAGCCAATCGTTCTTCCTTCGTACGAAGTTCATCTGCGGGGAAGAGGTGGCCGGCGTCCCCGAGCTGACCGAGCAATTCGAAACTCTTGCAAACAGTTTCGGGATGAACTTCCGCTTCGACGCCGGCGTGCCACCGCGGGTGGTCGTGATGGTGTCGAAGATGGGGCATTGCCTCAACGACCTGATCTTCCGCTGGCGCGCCGGCACCCTCGGCGGTGAACTGGTGGCCGTCGTCTCCAATCACGAGGTGCTGCGCCCCATGGCCGAGGCAGCGGGCCTACCGTTCGTGCACATCCCCGTGACGCCGACGACCAAGCCGGAGGCCGAAGCCGAACTGCTCGCGCTGGTCGACGAGTACCAGGCCGACCTGGTCGTGCTGGCCCGCTACATGCAGGTGCTGTCCAACGAGACCTGCACGGCGCTGCAAGCCCGCGCGATCAACATCCACCACTCGTTCCTGCCCGGCTTCAAGGGCGCCAAGCCGTACCACCAGGCCTACGACCGCGGCGTGAAATTCGTTGGTGCGACGGCACATTACGTGACGCCCGACCTCGACGAGGGCCCGATCATCGAGCAGGAGGTCATCCGCATCGACCACTCGTATGACCCGGCTCGGCTGGCGACAGTGGGCCAGGACGCCGAAGCGCTCGCCCTGTCCCGCGCGGTTCGGTGGCATTGCGAGAACCGCGTGATGATGCACGGGCATCGCACCGTCGTCTTCAGCTGACGTTGGTCGGGGATGCCCTGATCACCCCCCTGGGGCGAGCAGGGCTCGAGCGTCCTTGATGAGCAGCAGAAGGTGCAGCGGGTCAGTCGGTGAGGGTTCGAAGCCGAAGTGGGCGTAGAACTCGCGTGCGTGGCCATGCAGCGAATGCACTAGCAGAGCCCGGACGCCGACGATCTGTGCGGCGGCCACCGCCCGGGTGATCGCATCACGCAGCAGCTGCGCACCTAGTCCTTTGCCGTGCTCCTCGACGTCGATCGCCAGCCGGGACAGCAGAATCACAGGTACGGGATCGGGTATGTTGCAGCGCACACGTCCGGGGGTATCGGCGCGATCCACCGAGGCCGATGCCAGCGCGTAGAACCCGACGACGCGACCGCCCCGACAGGTGACGAAGCATCGTGAAGCACCCTCCACGTGATTGGCCAGCGCTCTCCCGCGCAGGTACCCGTCCAAGCTGGGCTCGCCGCTGTTGAAGTCGGCGACGTCGTCGTCTGCGCTGATCGGCCTTGGCGCGCTGTATCCGCTCACTCGTCGAAGATCGAGGGCTCCGCGAACAGCTTCGCCAAACGCGGCTTGTGCAATACCGGCCGGTCCAGCACCGAAACGAACTCCGCCCAGGTCGCGTCGTCGAGCGTGAACAGCCGGCGATCAGCGAGAACGTCGCGGGCATGAGCCAGCGTCGCGGTCAAGATGAAGTTGGTCAGGTCGGTCCCCTCCACCTCGGCTGCTCGACGAATTAGCGCGTCCTGCTCAGCGGTCAGGCGCACTGCGAAACGTTCCGTCTTCGTAGCCATCTACCCATTGTGTGCCCACCGGGCGTACGCGTCAACGTGATGCAGTGCCGCCGATCAAACGATGGCGCGCACCGACTCCTCGAACCCGATGACGTGCTCGAGTGCGATCGCCGCGGCTGCGTCTCCGTCACCGGCGGCGATGGTCCGCAGAAGATTGGTGTGTTCGCCGACGTGCTTGGCCACCGTCGGCAGCCGATCCAGGAACAGGCAGAAGATCCGGGTGGCGAGGTTGTCGTATCGGACGAGCACGTCTTCGAGATGGGGATTGCCCGCGGCGCGGTAGATGGCGCGGTGCACCTTGAGGTCCCACCGCATCAGTTCGTTGCGGTCGATACCGGCGACGTCGAGTGCGTCGGTGTCGTCGGCCAAGCGCACGAGCTCTGCTCTCATCGATGCACTCGCGGCCTCGGCAGCGGTCCTCGCTGCCACCGGCTCCAGGTTCACCCGGATCTGCGAGATGTGCCGAAGGTCGGCGACGTCGACTCCGGTGGCGAACGTGCCGCGACGGGGATAGGACACGACCAGCCGGTCGGCCTCCAGTCGCTTCAGCGCCTCCCGGACGGGGGTTCTTCCGAACTGCAGTTCGGCAGCCAGCTCGCTCTCCACGATCGCCTCGTTCGGGCGGATGTCGAGCATGATCAGCTTGTCTCGGATGGCGAGGTAGGCGCGGTCGGCGAACGACATGCCCTCGGGGTCGGCTTCCAGCTCCTCCGAGCTCAGCGTTGTCACGGTCACGATCCTCCCGACGTCGACGTCCTGCACCCGGAAGTTAACCCGACCGTGCCGTGTCGATGATATATCAGTACGTCGACGCCCGGTGACCGCCGTGCCCGGCTCGCCGTCAGAGCAGCGCGCGGATCTCCCGCTCGAAGCCCGTGACGTGCGCCAAGGTCAGGTCGGCCGCGGCCGCCTCGTCACCGGCGACGATCGCATCGAGCAGCGCGATGTGCTCCCGTACGTGGCTCGCGACGTCGGGCAGCCGGTCCAGGAACAAACACCAGATCCGCGTCGCGTGGCCGTCGAGGGTGATCAGGATCTGCTCGAGGTGCGGGTTCCCCGACGCCCGGTAGATCTCGCGGTGCACGTAGACGTCGCGGCGCAAGACCTCCCGCGGGTCGTCACCGTCGTCGATCGCGGCGATGCTCTCTGCCAAGACACCGAGTCGCGCGCGCATGTCGGCGGACGCCGTGCGGGCCGCCCTGGCCGCCGCGGTGGGCTCGAGCTGTTTGCGGATCTCGGAGATGTCCGCGAGGTCGGTCAGGTCGACGGCGGTCGCGAAGGTGCCGCGGCGGGGATACGCGACGACGAGTCGATCCCGTTCCAGGCGCTTGACGGCCTCCCGAACGGGGGTGCGGCCGAGGCCCAGTTCCGCGGACAGCCGGTCGTCGTTGATCGGTTCGCCGGGCCGGATGTCGAGCATCACCAGGCGCTCGCGAATCACCTCATACGCGCGGTCCGCGTTGCTCTCGGTGCCGATGTCGGTTCCGGTCAGGGAGCCGTCGGCCTGGAAATCCGCCAGTGTCATCGCCGACCTTCCGTTGATCTGTTGACGTAATCGCGTTTTGATCCTAGCCTAATCGTTAACTGATATACCAGTGACTTACCCAATGAGATCTCAGTCAGGAAGGCGTCCATGACTCTCGATACCGCGGTGCCGATGTCGGTACAGCCCGCGAACCCACTCCTTGGCGCGTCCCTGGCTGAGCTCGACCCGGCCGTCCACGACGCGATCACCGCCGAGCTGGCCCGCCAGGAGAACACCCTCGAGATGATCGCGAGCGAGAACTTCGCCCCACTCGCCGTGATGCAGGCCCAGGGCTCGGTGCTGACCAACAAGTACGCCGAGGGCTACCCGGGCCGGCGCTACTACGGCGGGTGCGAGCACGTCGACGTGATCGAACAGCTCGCCATCGACCGAGTCACCGAGCTCTTCGGCGCGAAATACGCCAACGTGCAACCGCATTCGGGCGCGCAGGCCAACGCCGCGGCGATGGCCGCACTGCTCACCCCCGGCGACACCATCCTGGGTCTGGCACTGCCGCACGGCGGTCACCTGACCCACGGGATGAAGCTCAACTTCTCCGGCAAGCTGTACGACGTCGCCGCGTACCACGTGACCGAGGGCGACCACCTGGTCGACATGGCCGAGGTCGAACGTGTGGCCCACGAACGGAAACCCAAGCTCA
Organism: Mycobacterium sp. Root135; assembly: GCF_001426545.1. Lineage (GTDB taxonomy): Bacteria > Actinomycetota > Actinomycetes > Mycobacteriales > Mycobacteriaceae > Mycobacterium. Next base: position 110,491 of record NZ_LMEZ01000005.1, read on the forward strand.
TCCTCGCCGGCTGGTCGGCCTATCCGCGGCAGCTCGACTTCGCCGAGTTCCGCCGCATCGCCGACGACGTCGGGGCCTACCTCATGGTCGACATGGCGCATTTCGCCGGCCTGGTGGCCGCCGGTCTGCACCCCTCCCCCATGCCGCACGCACACGTCGTCACCTCGACGACGCACAAGACCCTCGGCGGCCCGCGCGGCGGCATAATCCTGACCAACGACGAGGCCCTGGCGAAGAAGTTCAACTCCTCGGTCTTCCCCGGTCAGCAGGGCGGTCCGCTGGAACACGTCATCGCCGCCAAGGCCGTCTCGTTCAAGGTCGCCGCCCAACCGGAGTTCGTCGTGCGCCAGCAGCTCACCCTCGACGGCGCCAAGATCCTCGCAGACCGTCTCCTGCAACCGGATTCGCGTGCCGCAGGCATCAGCGTCGTCTCCGGTGGCACCGAGGTGCACCTGGTACTCGTCGACCTTCGTGACTCCGAGTTGGACGGCCAGCAGGCCGAGGATCGGCTGCACCGCGTCGGCATCACCGTCAACCGCAACGCCGTCCCCTTCGACCCACGCCCGCCCATGATCAGTTCGGGCGTGCGCATCGGCACCTCGGCCCTCGCGACGCGCGGCTTCGACCTCGACGCCTTCGCCGAGGTCGCCGACGTCATCAGCCACGCGCTGCGACCCGCAACCGACGACGCCGCCCTCGCCGAACTCCGTACCCGGGTCGACGCCCTCGCGGCGCGCTTCCCGCTCTACCCAGGCCTCGCAGGAGCCACGCTGTGACCACCCAAACCGTGCCGCCCGGCGCACACCTGCCCGACCATCCGGAATTCCTCTGGCGCACACCGACGCCCAAGAAGAACTATGACGTCGTCATCGTCGGCGGCGGTGGCCACGGACTGGCGACCGCGCACTACCTCGCGCAGAACCACGGCATCACCAACGTCGCCGTGCTCGAACGCGGCTGGCTCGCGGGTGGCAACATGGCCCGCAACACCACGCTGATCCGGTCGAACTACCTCTGGGACGAGAGCACCCGCATCTACGAGCACGCGCTCAAACTGTGGGAGGGCCTCGAAGACGATCTCGACTACCCAATCCTGTTCAAGCAGTGCGGTGTTCTGAACCTCGCCCACAGCCTGCAGGACGTCCGCGACAGTGTGCGACGGGTCGAGGCCAACAAGCTCAACGGGGTCGACGCCCATTGGGTGGACGCCGACGAAGTCAAGAAGCTCTGCCCGATCGTCAACGTCTCCGACGACATTCGCTATCCCGTCATGGGGGCGACGTACCAACCGCGGGCAGGCATCGCCAAGCACGACTACGTCGCGTGGGGCTTCGCGCGTCGCGCCGACCAGGCCGGTATCGACATCATCCAGAACTGCGAGGTGACCGGGTTCGTCACCGACGGCGACCGGGTCACCGGGGTCCGCACCACCCAGGGCGACATCGGCGCGGGCCAGGTCGCCCTCTGCGCGGCAGGGCACACGTCGACGCTGACCGACATGCTCGGCATCCGCACACCTCTGCAGAGCCATCCCCTGCAAGCTCTGGTCTCGGAGCTGCTCGAGCCCGTGCATCCGACGATCGTGATGAGCAATGCCGTGCACGTCTACGTGTCTCAGGCCCACAAGGGTGAACTGGTGATGGGCGCAGGCGTCGACTCCTACAACGGATACGGTCAGCGCGGGGCGTTCCACATCATCGAACGGCAGATGGCCGCCGCCGTCGAGCTGTTCCCCGTGTTCGCCCGCGCACATCTGCTGCGCACCTGGGGCGGCATCGTCGACGTCTGCCCGGATGCGTCCCCGATCGTGGGCCGCACCCCGTACGAGAACCTGTATCTCAACGCGGGCTGGGGAACAGGTGGATTCAAGGCGACCCCCGGCATCGGCTGGTGTCTTGCCGACACCATCGCCAACGACGAACCGCACGAGTTCGTCGCCCCGTTCAGCCTCGACCGGTTCGTCAGCGGAGCGCTCGTCGACGAACACGGCGCCGCCGGCGTCGCGCACTAGGTCCATCGAGCCGTTCACAGGAGCAACACCATGCAACTCATCGAATGTCCTTGGTGCGGAACGCGCGAGGAGACCGAATTCCACTACGGCGGGGAGGCACACGTCGCCTACCCCGAGGACCCGCAGGCGCTGACCGACGAGGAATGGGCACGCTACGTGTTCTTCCGCACCAACCCGAAGGGGCTCTTCGCCGAACGCTGGAGCCACAGCGCGGGTTGCCGCCGGTGGTTCAACGCCGTCCGCGACACCGCCACCTACGAGTTCCACAGCGTGTACCGACCTGACGAGCAGAGGCCGACCAGTTCATGAATGCACCGTTCCGCACCGCCGAGGGCGGTCGCGTCGACCGCACCACCACCCACACCTTCGTCTTCAACGACCGGGAGCTGACCGGCCACGCCGGTGACACGCTCGCATCGGCGTTGCTGGCCAACGGCGTTCACCAGGTGACCACCAGCATCAAGCTGGGGCGGCCACGGGGCTTCACCGCCGCGTGGGCCGAGGACACCGGCGGCCTCGTTCAGATGGAGCACCCGTTCCCCGAGCCCATGCTGTTGGCCACTACCGTCGAGTTGTTCGACGGGCTTGCCGCACGGGGCATTCCGGGGCAGGGGCGCCTCGCCGAGATCGCCGACACCGCGAAGTACGACGCGACGCACGTCCACACCGACGTGCTGATCGTCGGAGCGGGTCCGTCCGGCCTGGCCGCCGCACTGACCGCCGCCAGGACAGGAGCGCGGGTCGTACTGCTCGACGAACAGAGCGAAGCGGGCGGCGCACTGCTCGGCAGCACCGACACGATCGACGGCAAGCCCGCGCTGGAGTGGGTCGCCGACGCAGTGTCCGAGCTGGCCACGTTCCCGGACGTCTTGCACCTGCAGCGCACCACCGCATTCGGGCACTACGACGACGGCTTCGTGCTGGCGTTGCAACGGCGTACCGATCACCTGGGCGGCGACGCACCGGTGGCGGTGAGCCGTCAGCGGGTGTGGCGAATCCGGGCTCGCCGGATCGTGGTCGCCACGGGCGCGCACGAGCGTCCGATCGTGTTCACCGACAACGACCGGCCCGGCATCATGTTGGCCAACGGTGCCCGCACCTTCCTGCACCGCTACGGCGTCAAGGTCGGCGAGCAGGCCATGGTGTTCACCACCAACGACAGCGCCTACCTCACCGCGTTCGACCTGCAGGACGCAGGCGTGCGGATCACTGCAGTGGTCGACGCGCGGACGGATCTGTCACCAGATCTGGTCGAGGAGTGCGCGTCTCGCAACATTGCGGTGCACCTCGGTTCGGTGGTCAGCGGCACCCGAGGCGATGCGCGCATCACCCACGCCACCGTCTCGCGTCCGCCAGCAGACGACGCGGCCCCCGTCGTGGTGCCGTGCGACGTGCTCCTGGTGAGCGGCGGCTGGAATCCGGCGGTGCACCTGTACAGCCAGGCCCGCGGGAAGCTGCGCTACGACGAAACGCTCGGCGCCTTCGTGCCAGGCGAAGCCCTCGACGGAGTCGACGTCGCGGGGTCGGCGACTGGCGTCTTCGACCTGCCGGGATGCCTGCGCAGTGGTCGCGAGGCCGTCGAATCAGCCCTGGCGTCAATCGGATTCGACGCTGCGGCCGACACACATCCCGGTGAAGCCGATCCCGTTCGCACCCCGGGTGCGGGCGTGGTGCTGTGGTACGTCCGCGATCCCGCCACCGCGACCCGGCAGTTCGTCGACGTCCAGCGCGACGCCACGGTCGCCGACCTCGTCAGGGCGGTGGGTGCCGGCATGCGCTCGATGGAGCACATCAAGCGCTACACCACCATTGGAACCGCACACGACCAGGGCAAGACCTCCGGTGTCGTCGCCTCCGGCATCACCGCCGACCTGCTCGGCAGCCGGCCAGAGGACATGGGTGTCACCACCTTCCGACCGCCGTACACGCCGGTCGCGTTCGCCGCGCTGGCCGGCCGCAGCCGGGGGCACATGTTCGACCCGGAGCGGGTCACCGCGGTGCACGACTGGCACGTGGCCCGCGGTGCGGTGTTCGAGGACGTCGGGCAATGGAAGCGCCCGCGGTACTACCCCCAGGGCGACGAGGATATGGACACCGCCGTCCTACGCGAATGCGCCGCCACCCGAACGGGAGTCGGAATTCTCGACGGGTCCACCCTCGGCAAGATCGACGTCCAGGGTCCGGATGCCGGCGAGTTCCTCGACATGCTCTACACGAACCTGATGAGCAGCCTGAAGGTCGGGATGATCCGCTACGGCGTCATGTGCGGCGCCGACGGCATGGTCATCGACGACGGCACCGTGATGCGCCTCGCCGACGACCGCTTCCAGGTGTTCACCACCACCGGTGGCGCCGCCCACATCCTCGATTGGATGGAGGAGTGGCTGCAGACCGAATGGCCACACCTGCGGGTTCGGATGACCTCGGTGACCGAGCAGTGGCACACCTTCCCTGTCGTCGGCCCGAAGTCCCGGGACGTCGTCGGCGCGGTGTTCTCCGATCTCGACGTCAGCAATGACGCGTTCCCGTTCATGGCGTGGCGGGACACCACCCTCGGCGGAGCGCACGTCCGGGTCGGTCGGGTCAGCTTCTCCGGAGAGCTCGCCTACGAGGTCAACGTGATGGGTTGGTACGCAACCGCGGTGTGGGAGAAGCTGATCGACGCCGGCGAGCGCCACGGGATCACCCCCTACGGCACCGAGACGATGCACGTGCTCCGCGCCGAAAAGGGTTACCCCATCATCGGCCAGGACACCGACGGCACCATCACCCCGCAGGATCTGGGGATGAATTGGGTGGTGTCGAAGAAGAAGGTCGACTTCATCGGCAAGCGTTCCTTCTCCCGCAGCGAGAACCTCAACCCACTCCGCAAGCAATTCGTCGGGCTGCTGCCCATCGACGCCGAGACGGTGCTGCCCGAGGGTGCGCAGATCATCGAACCCACCGCGAACGGTGAGCTGCCTCCGCCACCCGTGCCGATGCTCGGACACGTCACGTCGAGCTACCGGAGCGCCGAGTTGGGGCGTCCGTTCGCCCTGGCCCTTGTCAAGGGTGGCCATGCCCGCATCGGCGACACCCTGAGTGTCCCGGTCAACGGAACCCTGGTGCCGGTGGAGGTCACCGGTTCCGTCCTCGTCGATCCCGAAGGAGCCCGCCGTGATGGCTAAGGCGAGCGAAGCGACGGGGAATGTCGCTGACAGCCTCACCCGAAGGAGCCCCCTGGAGGGCTTCGCCAGCCGGTTCGCTCAGTTGCCGGATTCCGCTGGTGTGCAAGAGGAACCGTTCGTCGCGATGGTCGACCTGTGGGTCGACCCGGCTGGTGCCGGCGCCGCCGCGGCCGCGGCAGTGCTCGGAGTCGAGGCGTTGCCCACCACCGCGTCGACGACGGCCACGGCACCGGATGTGACGGTGATCTGGTTCGGTCCCGACGAGTGGTTGGTCACCTCGACGGCTCTGGAGCCCGAGGAGTTGGAGTCGCGGTTGCGTGACGCGGTGGTCGAGCACGGCGGAGCGGCGGTCGACGTGTCGGCGCAGCGCACCACGGTTCGGCTTCGCGGAGAACACGCCCGCGACGTCCTCGCGAAGGGCTGCTCGGTCGACCTGCACCCCACGGTGTTCGGCCCCGGTGCCGCCGTCCAGACGATGCTTGGGCAGGCCGCTGTCGTACTGATGCCGTTGAGCGACAACGGGTCCGACTACCGGATCCTGGTGCGGTCGTCGTTCGCACGCTACCTCGCGGAATGGCTGGTCGACGGCGCCGAGGAGTACGGCGTCGACTGGTAACGCGGAACGCGCCGGGTCGTCAGACCCGGCGCGCGAGGTGCCGGTCAGTGCCCCCTGGCGATCCATTCGGCGAGGTGAGGCGCCTCCGCGCCGATGGTGGTGTGGTCCCCGTGGCCGGTGTGGACGCGGGTCTCGTCGGGTAACGTGAACAGGGAGTCGCGGATGGAGTCGACGATGGTGGGAAAGTCGCTGTAGGACCGACCGGTGGCGCCGGGGCCACCGTTGAACAACGTGTCACCGGAGAAGAGCGCGCCCGCCTCGGGAAGATAGAGGCAGACCGATCCCGGCGAGTGACCCGGCGTGTGAAGCACCTGAAGCTCGGTGCCCGCGACTCCGATGCGCTGCCCGGCGTCGAGGTTCCAGTACTTCTCGTCGGGATGTGTTGCCTGCCAGAGCATGTCGTCACCGGGGTGCAGCAGCACCGGAGCGTGCACGGCCTCGGCCAATTGTGGCGCGACGGTCACGTGGTCGTCGTGGCCGTGGGTGACGACGACGGCCACCACGTTGCGCCCCGCGACCGCCGCGACGATCTGGTCCGCGGTGTGCGCGGCGTCGACTATGACCACCTCGTCGTCGTCACCGATGACCCACACGTTGTTGTCGACGTCCCAGGTTCCCCCGTCGAGACTGAACGTCCCCGAGGTGACGACCCTGTCGATCCGCAGGTCGCCGCTCACAGGACGACGACCGACCGGAGTACCGCGCCGGCGTGCATGGTGTGGAAGGCGTCCTCGATCTCGTCGAGCTTGATCCGCTCGGAGACGAAGCGCTCCAGCGGCAGGCGGCCCTGCTGGTAGAGGTCCACCAGCATCGGAAAATCGCGTTCCGGCAGGCAGTCTCCGTACCACGACGACTTCAACGAGCCTCCGCGAGAAAAGAAGTCGACCAGCGGCATCTCGAGTTGCATGTCTGGGGTGGGCACGCCGACCAGGACCACGGTGCCGGCGAGGTCACGGGCATAGAAGGCCTGGCGCCACGTCTCGGGGCGACCGACGGCGTCGATGACGACGTCGGCGCCGAACCCGCCGGTGAGCGCTTGCACGGCCTCGACGGTGTCCTCCTCGGTGGCGTTGACGGTGTGGGTGGCGCCGAGTTCGCGGGCCCACTCGAGCTTGCGGGAGTCGCGGTCGACGGCGATGATCGTGCCGGCTCCCGCGAGGCGTGCGCCCATGATGGCGGCATCTCCGACGCCACCGCATCCGATGACGGCGACCGAGTCACCGCGCGAGACGTTGCCCGTGTTGACCGCGGCACCGAGGCCCGCCATCACGCCGCAGCCAAGCAGACCGACGACGGCCGGATCGGCATCGGGGTCGACCTTGGTGCACTGCCCTTCGTGGACGAGGGTCTTGTCGGCGAATGCGCCGATGCCCAGCGCCGGGGTGAGCTCGGTGCCGTCGTCCAGGGTCATCTTCTGGGCGGCGTTGTGGGTGTTGAAGCAGTACTGCGGGCGACCTCGCTTGCAGGCGCGGCATTGTCCGCAGACCGCGCGCCAGTTCAGGATGACGAAGTCGCCGACGGCGACGGATTCGACTCCGGCGCCGACTTCGTCCACGATTCCGGCGGCCTCGTGGCCGAGCAGGAATGGGAACTCGTCGTTGATGCCGCCCTCGCGGTAGGTCAGGTCGGTGTGGCATACGCCGCAGGCCTGGATCTTCACGACGACCTCGCCGGGTCCGGGGTCGGGGATGGTGATCGTCGTAACTTCGACCGGTGCACCCTTCGAGCGGGCGATCACACCTCGAGCCTGTTGCGGCATGGGGTAGCTCCTTTTTGGCGAGACGGTGGCTGACTAGCGACGATTGTGCTGTATTAGTAAGTTCGTGTCTAGTATATCAATTGCACTCTTGAGTCACGGCCAGGCTGTCCGACCACCCGCAGCCCGACTTTGAGATACTCGGGGACGTGGAAATCCTCTGGCAGCAGAGCCATACCGACCGTCTACGGGCAGTACGAGTGGGCTGGGACGGAGCCGAAGTAGGAGCGCCGTGTTTCCCGCCGGACTGGGAATCCGAACCCGACGACGTCCACCTGTTGCGCATCGCGGCGGAACACGGCACCTGCCCGTCGGGGGCGTATCCGTACCGCAGGCCCCCCGCACACTTCGAGTACTCGTCCTTCGTCGAGACGTTCGACGACGAAGGCACCTTCGACTTCACCGATCGGCATCGACGCTTGCTGGCGAAGACGAACTGGCGACTGTCCGAGCCCTACGACGACGAAGAGATTCCCGGCGCCGACCCCAAACGCCCCTACGGCGACTTCACCTTCTATCAGCTGGAGATGGCACTACACCTCGGCCTGATCCCGGCGAAGAAGCCGGCGGACTATGACCCGATGACGCCGGAGATCGTCGAGGCCATGACCTCTTTGCACGGCGAGATGCAACCGGCGCTGCAGGTGTTCCTCGAGCACTTCGAGATCCCCAACGGACGGCTGTTCACCGGAAACGACTGGGGCGGATGGGAAGCGGCCTAACCAAGCCGTCCCCTTGGCAGGTGTCCGCAAACCTGAAGATGAGCGTTGAGCAGTGGGGCGGAAGCGGCGCCAGAGCCCCAGATTGGACTAGACCGACGTAGGCGCGTCCCTTGCCGACAGCTCCGCGCCAGCACGGCCCTCGACGAGGAGGGGCACGAAGTCGCGGATCGGACTCTCGTCGAAAGATGCGTACGCACTTCGTATTACAGCCAAAATGTCTTCTGCCGCCAGCTCGGAATGTCGACTACTCAGGCGTTCGTGCACGTACAGCAACGCCTCCTGCTCGCTCCCTCCCGGACTGCCAGCCATCCTGACCGACAACGGTCGAAGCTCTCGGTCGGGGAGTGCGAGTGCCCGCCTCTGAGCGAATTGGGGACGGGTCCAATCCTCCTGTGTCACTTCGGTTTCAAGCGTCACAGATCCGGATTTCTTGTCGGCGGGTCGCACTAGTGTTCGAGTATGAGTTCGGATCGGGTCACCGCAGCAGTTGCGGCGTACCAGGCCGCCACGGCCGAACTCCTGGAGCGCTCCTTCGACGAGTTCACCCACCTCGAACTGCTGGAGCTGCTGGGTGAACTGGAAACCGTCACCTGGCAGCTGCCGGCGGTTGGGCATCGGGTGATCGCCCGGTTGCAACGTGAAGCCTCCGCCGTCGAGCTGGGCGCCAAGTCGCTGAAAAGCGTGTTATTGCAGCGGTTGCCGATCTCGGGCAAGGACGCCAAGCGCCGGTTGGCCGACGCCAAGGAGCTGGGGCCGAGGACTGCGCTCAACGGTGAACCGCTGGATCCGCTGCTGGCCCCGACCGCGACGGCACAGGGCAACGGTGCGATCGGTCCGGAGCACGTCACCGAGATCCGGTCCTTCCTGGACAAGCTCCCGGCTCGGGTCGACCCCGAGGTGCGGGAACTCTCGGAGAAGACGTTGGTGGTCGTCGGGTCCAGCACCGGGCCGGACGAGGTGCGCAAGGCCGCGGAGAAGTTGGCCGCCGCGATCGACCAGGACGGACCCGAACCCGACGACCGGGACCGGGCCCGCAAACGGGGCGTGACGATCGGGCCGCAGCAAGCCGACGGGATGAGCCGCATCACCGGACTGCTCGATCCCGAAGCACGGGCCACGCTGGAACCGGGCCTGTCCAAACTGTCCGCCCCCGGGATGTGCAACCCCGACGACTGCGAACCCTGCACCTCGGGGACACCGTCACAGGAGCAGATCGACTCCGACACCCGCAACCACGGGCAACGCACCCATGACGCGCTGATTGCGATTGCCCGTACCGCGTTGAGCTCCGGCGAGTTGGGTCAGCACAACGGCTTGCCGGTCACGGTCATCGTGACCACCACCCTGCAAGACCTGGAAGCCGCCCGCGGCAGTGGTGTCACCGGCGGAGGATCACTGCTCCCGATGGCAGACGTGATCCGGATCGCCTCCCACGCCCACCACTACCTCGCGGTGTTCGACAAGCACACCAACCAAGCCCTCTACCTCGGCCGCACCAAACGCCTCGCCTCAGTCGGTCAGCGGATCTCCACGCCCGCGACCGCGGGTGCACCAAACCCGGGTGCACCGTCCCCGGCTACGGCACCCAGGTGCATCACACCAACGGCTGGGCCAAGAACAACGGACAAACCGACATCGACGAAGTGGTGTTCGCCTGCGGCGGAGACAACCGCCTCGCCGAAGAAGGCTGGACAGTGCAGATCCGCAGTGGCGTCGTCGAATGGATCCCTCCATCACCCATCGACGTCGGCCAAGCCCGCGTCAACTACCTCCACCACCCGGAACGGTTACTCGCCGAACCGGGCCCGTGACGGTGAGGGTTCCGGGTTGGCTGTGCACCAACCACTTTCACGCGCGGTTACGCACCGTGCGGGGTGCAAGGCGGTCAGGTCACCACCGCCCGCAGAGCCCGCCTCAGCCCCCGCGCGCCGTCAACGCCCGCGTCACGGTCTCGACCCAGAAGCGCGGGTCGGTGGTCCAGATATTGTGGTCGGCGCCGGGAAGTTCCTCGAAACTGCCGCCGGGCACCAGCGCGGCGAGTTGCCGCAACGGCCACGACGGGCGAATGTCGTTCTCCGCGGCGATGAACGACATGGGAACGGTGGAGTCGGCGAGGCGCCGGAACAGGTCGGGCTGGTGGATCCACTGCACGAACGAGTCGTTGAGCGCGGCGTGAACCGCTGGCACCCAGTCGATCACGACGTCGTCCTCGAGGTGCCGCGCCGCTTCGTACACCTGCGACCACGTGCGGTCCTTGTGCAATCCATGGCCGGCGATCCCGACCACCAGTTTCACCCGGTCGGGATGATCCAGCGCATACCGCACCGCAAGGTCCGATCCCCAGGAGTGGCCGAGAACGCTCCAATCGTCAACGCCTGCATACCTTCGCACCGCCTCGAGGTCGGTGACGGCCTGTCCGAGGTCGTGCGGCCCACCCTCGGAACGTCCCACTCCCCTTGGCTCCGGGTACCACGCCCGCATCCCACGCGGCGCGAGATCGTCGTCCTCGAGGTAGTGGACACACCCTGGCCCACCGGAGAGGACCACGACGTCCGGGCCGGCTCCGGTGACGCCCACGTGCAACAGGGTTCCGTCGTCGGCCGGGACCGTCGTCGACCGCATCTCACGTGCCTCCGCCCGCCGAGTCGTCCTGCTCCGGTTCGTCGATGGTAGCCAGAGCGGACGGATGCAGCAGCTGCGACTGCAGCGAGGCTCTGCTCGCGTTCGTGAACCGTGGCAGGAAATCCACTCGATCTTCCTGCCAGAGCTCACGAACGCGGAGATGTCGGCGAGACCTACTTCGTGAGGTGGCTAGTCGTAGATGACGTCGAGCCCGCGACGCCTCAGCTCGGCCAGACCGTCGCGCATGGCGTGAAGTTGCTCCTTGGAGTGGCCCTGCCAGTCGGTCAGTTCGCCGACGATTCGCACGGGTTCGCGGGTGCGGTAGGAGAGCGTCGGGTTGCCCGGCAGCTTCTTGTCGGTCACGTTCGGGTCGTCCTCGACTGCGCCTTCGGGTTCCACAAGGTAGACGCGACACCTGCCGTCCCCCTTGGCGAATTCCGCTCCCCACACCGCGGCATCCAGCGTCTTGGTCACGTACACGTGGTTCATGACGCGCCCCTCTTCGTAATTGGAGTACCGCCCCGGAACCAGCAGATCACCGACCTCGAGGTCTGCCCTGGTGCCGTGAAGGAACGCACCAGACTCGTGTCGCTCAAAGGGTTTTGGTGAACTCGGCACGACGACTCCCCGCTCTCGGCTACGTTGCGGCAAGATTGTGCCGCCTCATGGGGGTCTTGCCGCAAGCCCCCTACCCCGCCATATAGTGAAAGGGGCAGGGGCGCTAAGTGATCGTGGCGTTGCCACCATTGCGTTTTGCATCGAACATCGCGCGGTCGGCGGACGCGATGCAGCTGTCGATCAACGCGACGCCATTCGATCCTGGCTCTGTGAAACTGGCAAGGCTGATACTCGTCACCCCCACGCTTGCGGTGATCTCGTGCGGGGCAGGTGCAGCGATGGCCTTCCTGATCCGGTCGAAGTCCCACCGATCCTCGACGCCGCGGTCGGCGAGGTCGACGACGACGAATTCTTCGCCACCCACACGGGCGACCAATGCGCTGCCGCGAACCGCCGACTTGATTCGTCGCGCACTGCGGATCAGGACCTCGTCGCCGACGTGGTGGCCGAAGGTGTCGTTGACGTCCTTGAAGCGGTCCAGGTCGACCACCACAACGACCACCTCGGTGCACCCCGGCGGGGTGTCGCGCAAGAGGTCCTCGACGTGAAGGGACAGCCCACGCCGGTTGAGCAGACCGGTCAGCGGGTCGGTGACCGACTCGTGGGCGTCCTTCCGCATCGCCCAGATTCCCAGTTGGACACCCAGCGGGCTGAAAACCAACGGCGCGATCGCTGCGACCGCACTCAGGGTGAACGACACGGTGGGGAAGGCGGTACTTTCACTGATCTGCATCGCGTACACCGCGGACGACAGAAGCACCCAGAATGCGTGTCCGGCAAGAACCTTTGGTCCGTCGAAGAACATCAGGTACACCGAGATCATCGCGAAAGCGTTGAACCCGAACAGGCCGGCTAGCCAGCTCGCGTCGACCTGCATCATCGCGGCTATCCCGATGTCCGCCGTCACGGCGAAGGCCAGGGACTTCGCGCGCGACGGCCACGCTCGGAAGCACCACGACAGTCCCCAGAAGATCTGCAAGAGCCCGAACAGCGCCACGACGATCTGAGAGGCAAGGGTCCCGACGAACGGCAGGATCAGCGTCAGGGTGACGATGCCGTGCATGCCAGTGCCGAGCCCGATCAGGGTCTGGATGGCACGCGCCATCGAACGCTTGCCGAAGTACTCGACCTGAGCGCAGTAGTCCACCGGCTCGCGCCACCACTGCTGGACAAAACCGTTGAATGCCTCGACGCTCTTCGAATACACCAGCAATCGCATACTCACCATGGCTACCCCCGCGTTGGCCCGTTTCCGGCCGCCCGTCCAGCGGCGCAGCAGTCAGCTAGTCGAGGGTAGTCGGTCAGGCCGATGCGCGAGGCGCCCCGGTGGCAAACGGGACGGGGGCCACACTCCATGTCGTCTCGTTTCGGCCGTCGCGCCTCGGGTATCTGCGCTCGATGAGTCATCTTCGCAACGACCCTCACGGGCGCGGGGTCGAGACCGCAGGTCTCCTGCCGCCGATAGTTCACGACCATCCGCTGCAGGCGACGGGTCGGCGCCTACTGGCCGTCGACCAGCTCGACGAACGGCGGGTCGCCGAGGTGAGCACTCCTGAGCACGGCGTCCTGGCCGTCGGCCTGACCCCGGACGGCGCGCCGTTCGCCCTCAGCAACCTGTGCCGCCACCAATTCGCGAAATTGGGGCGAGGTCGGGTCACCGACGACGGCTGTCTGCAATGCCCCTGGCACCGGGCTGATTACGACGTCACCGACGGCACCATGAGGTCGGGCCCGAAGGGCCGCATCTTCGGATTCAAGCCGTACTCGTGGGCCATCAAGACGTTCGGTAACGTCGCGCCGCTTCGCACGTTCACCGTCGAGGTCCGGGACGGCGCCATTTGGCTCGCGGAAGGCTTTAACTGATGCGCATCGTGATCACAGGAGCGAGCGGCAACGTCGGAACCGCTCTCCTTCGCGCGCTGCCCGCCGAACACGACGTCATCGGCGTGGTGCGTCGGCCGCCGTCGGCTCAGGGCGTCTACCAGCGGGTCGACTGGCGCAGCCTGGACCTCACCGATTCGGACGCAATCTCCAAGTTGCGCAACGTATTCGACGGAGCTGACGTCGTCGTCCACCTGGCCTGGGGTTTCCAGCCCACCCACGACGTCGACTATCTCAACCGCCTCGGCGTCGGAGGGACGTCGGCAGTGCTGCAGGCGGCTCACACCAGCGGCGTCGGTCAACTGGTCCACATGTCGTCGGTCGGCACGTATGCCGGGGGCCGCTACGGCAAGCGGGTCGACGAATCGTGGCGGACCACCGGCATCGACACCTCCCCGTACAGCCGCGACAAGTCGGCGGCCGAGACGATCCTCGACGAGTACGAGGGGCGGCTCGGCAGCGCAGCCATCCCGATCGCACGCATGCGTCCCGGCTTCATCCTCCAGCGCGCCGCCGCCAGTGGCCTCATGCGTTACGGCCTGCCGGGATACGGTCCGATGCAACTGGTTCCGTGGCTGCCGATTCTGCCGCTGGACAGGAAGCTCTGCATCCCTCTGGTCCACGCCGACGACGTCGCGGCCGCCATCGTGCTCGCCGTCGAACGCCGTGCGACGGGACCATTCAACCTGGCAGCTGAACCCCCGATGGGACGGGACGACGTCGCCGCCGTGCTGGGTGCGCGGGCGGTCCACGTTCCGTCCGGCCTGCTCGGCGCCCTGGTGAACCTGACATGGCGGACCCGGCTGCAACACGTCGACCGGGGATGGCTCGATCTGGCGTTCAGCGTCCCGCTGCTCGACTGCTCGCGTGCGCGCACGGAACTCGAATGGGCGCCGAAGTGGACCGCACAGGAGGCGCTGGCCGATCTGCTGGAGGGGATCGCGCAGCGTGCACACACCACCAGCCCATCGCTTCGGCCGCGCTCGCTAATCGACCTCCTGCGTCGCGACCTCACCGAGGGGCTGATCTCGTCGCGCCGGTTGCCTTAGAGCCCAATCGCGATCGGCGACTGAGGCGCACCTCCATGCAGGAGCGACCTCAACAGGTCCGGCAGGGCCCTTGGCGAGAATCGCACTCCGGTACCGTAGGCCGCCTCGATCTCCGACAGGGTCCACCACCGCAGGTCCACGATGCCCTCCCGTTCGGGATGGCCCGCAGCCCCCGCGGCGACGCCGCTTGCCGGCTCGAAGTGGTTGACGTGGATCAGGAAGTAGTGGTTGACGACGCCCTGGTCGCCGTCGGCGCGCATCTCGGGGAACACGGCGGTCTGTATCCAAACCGGCTGCGGGACATGGTCGGAGGTGAGGACCAGCCCGGTCTCCTCGTGCAGTTCACGCGCCAGCGCCTCGAGGCGACCCTCGCCCGCCTCAATCCCTCCGCCTGGGCCGACCCACACGGTGCCCGCGGCCCCAATCCTGTGCTCGGCCAGGAGAATCCGCTCACCGGTCAGCACGAGGCCTCGGCAGGACTGGCGGAACGGCAAGTCGGACATCGACGACGACGTTAGCGGGTCGGGATCCGTCAGCCCCTTGGCCACGCACGCTACCGTCGGCCTCTGACTACGTCTTGGCCGAGGATCGCGGCGATGTCCGCCGAACGCGGAGCGAAGACGTCGAGAAGCCCGACGGCGCGCACCGCCGGCGCCAGGGCCAGAAGCTCGTGTTCGAGCGGTTCGCGGCCGACGTCGTCCTGCTCTAGAAGCGCGAGCTTCTTGGCGTTGGCGACGAACGCGGCCACGGTGCCCTTGCGGACGTCGAGTCCGCCGAACGTCGTCGCCTCCACGCCGTCTGCGAGCACGTCCTCCGGACGGATCGGGGTGGTGTCACTCATGTTGACCTCCTCGTCTATGCGTGCATTTTGCACACATACCAAGTTAGCGTCGATGCGTGCAGAAGTCACGTAACCTTTTGAAGGTGACCGCCTCTTCGCCCGGGGACCGGGTTGCCGACCAGCTGGGCCGACTGTTGCTCCGCAGCACACGGCAGCACCTCTACCAGCGACTCGTTGACGGGGTCGACGGACTGGACGTCACGACGTACCCCGTGTTGTCCGGGCTTGGGCGTCTCGGCCCGACGACCGCCACCCATCTCGCCTCGGTCATCGGGGTGGACCGCTCTGCCACCACCCGCTACGCCAGCAAGCTCGAAGCCAGTGGGCTGGTCCACCGCACGGTCGACCCCGGCGACGCCCGTGCCACGCGGCTCGCGCTGACACCTGCCGGCACGACCGCCCTCGCGGCCACGCGACGTGCGCTGGGTTCGGCGATGGACGACGTCTTGTCCGGGTGGCCAGCCGGGGAGGCGGCGGCCTTCGCGGCAGCACTCGAGCGGTTCACCGACGGTATTGAAGGCAGGTCGGGCGCCGCGGACCGTTAACGTACGCAACACCCGCCCGACACCACGCCCCCGACCGCAGTTGGCCGTCGCGTCGCCCAGACGCCGCATGCTGGCCCGCATGGCCCCTCCCGAGCACCGACAGATTGGCCGTCGTTCCGTCCTGCGCGCCTCGTTGGCCGGGGCACTGCTCGTGCCCGCAACCGCGGCCCTGCAGGCTTGTGGCGCCGCGGGCACCGGCGGGCCGCCGACGAGTACGGGCCTGATCGCCAGTCGGCCGCGACTCACCCACGGTGTCGCCAGCGGTGATCCACGTACTGACGGCGCACTGGTGTGGGCCCGCTCCGACTCCCCTGCCCGCATGATCGTCGAAACCTCTGCCACGGAATCGTTTTCGAATGCCGTCCGCATCGACGGACCTCGGTTGACCCCGGTCTCCGACGGCACCGCGCGCATCCGCGTCACCGGCCTCGAACCGGGGCAGACGGTGCACTACCGGGTGACCCTGGAGGGTGAGGACGGTGCCAGGTCGGAGCCGGCGGTCGGTGTCTTCAAAACCGTTGCCACACAGCCACGCGCCGTCACGTTCGTGTGGTCGGGTGACGTCGTCGGCCAGGGGTGGGGAATCAGCAAGCAGGGCGGCATGGCGATCTTCGACGCCATGGCCGATCGTCGACCGGACTTCTTCATCCATTCCGGTGACGCGATCTATGCCGACGGTCCGGTGCCCGAGACACAGAAGCAGAACGACGGCGGCACGTACGCAAATGTGACGGCGCCGGCCAAGGACCACGTGGCTCAGACGCTCGACGACTTCCGCGGCAATTACGCCTACAACCTCACCGACGAGCACTACCGCCGATTCAACGCCTCAGTCCCCCAACTGATTCAGTGGGACGACCACGAAGTGCTGAACAACTGGTTCCCCGGCGAGTCGCTCGCGGGGCAGAACCGCAAGGGCTACACCACCGTCGACGTGAACGAGCTGGCCGGGTACGCGTCTCAGGCGTGGCGCGAGTGGCAGCCCGTCGAGCCCTCGGAGGCCGTGGACGGTCGACTGCACCGCAAGATCGCCTACGGACCCTTGCTCGACGTCTTCGTCCTGGACATGCGCTCCTACAAGGACCCAAACCCCAACGCGTGGGGACAATCCGACGACGGCGGAATCCTTGGGCGCCAACAGACTCAGTGGTTGATCGACGGGTTGAAGAACTCGACGGCGGCCTGGAAGGTCGTCGCCAACGACTTACCAATCAGCATCGTGGTGCCGGATGCGGCGTCGGACCCCGTCGGCGGTCCGCCGTCCATGGAGGCGGTGGCGCAGGGTGAAAATGGGCGCCCGTTGGGCCGTGAGATCGCGTTCTCGCGGATTCTGTCCGAGACCAAGGAGGTACGCAACGTCGTGTACCTCACGGCCGACGTGCACTACACCGCGGCGATCTCCTATCACCCGAAGCGCGCCGGCTTCACCGACTTCACGCCGTTCTGGGAGTTCGTGTCCGGACCGCTGAACGCGGGTGCGTTTCCGGAGAGCCCGCTCGACGGCACCTTCGGCGCGCGCTACGAGTTCGTCCATGCCCCCAAGGAGAAGAACGCCTCCCCGGCCGAGGGCTACCAACACTTCGGCGAAGTCAGTATCGATTCGGACTCCCGGGCGTTGACGGTCACGCTATGCGACGCAACGGGAAAGTCGTTGTACACCAAGACGTTGCCGTCTGCGTAGCGTCATGCCTGCGCGAGGCGGGTCCGCGTGACGTCGTCCAGCGGTGTGTAGATGACGAGTTGTAGGTCCGGATGGTCTGACGCGCGTAGTTGATGGTGCTCGAGATGCAGGGTTCCGACGGTCGGATGATGGAAGGTGCGCTCGCGCGACACGAATCCGGCAACTGGATGCCCGTCCCATCCCGCACGGAACTCGGGGCTGGCCTCGCGCAGGCGCGTGACGAGATCCTGGATGTGAGAGTCGGTCAGTCGGGACGCCGTCTCGGCGCGGAACTCCGCGAGGAATCGTTGACTGGTGACCTCCCAGTCGTCGAGCAGGTCGCGCACCGCGGGATCGGTGAACACCAACCAGAGGAGGTTGCGCTGGCCGGGTTCGGTGCGAGCCACGTTGGGATAGAGAGCTGCGTAGGCGGCGTTCCACCCGGCGATGGACCAGTCGGCGGAGAGTGCGTAGGCGGGCCTGTCACCGAGTTCGTCGAGCAACCGCTGGATGTGCGGCGGCGTTGGTGCGATGGCGAGCGGCACCGACGGTATGGGCGCGGCGTATCCGGCCAGTCCCAGCAGGTACTCGTGTTCGGCGCCGCTGAGGCGCAGCGTCTGGGCGACGGCATCGAGCACTTGGCGGGATGGCGTGATCGCCCTGCCCTGTTCGAGCCACGTGTACCAGGTGACACTTACGCCGCAAAGGTACGACACCTCCTCGCGGCGAAGGCCGTTCACACGCCCCCGAGGCAGCGGCGGCAGGTTGTGCGCAGCGCGAGGCATTTGTTCACGTCGAGATCGCAGGAACGCGCCCATCTCGGATCGACGCTCGGACTCGCCACTCACGGTGTCGATGCTAGTGCTCTCACTACTAGTAGTAGAGCCGTCTTCTCGAGAAGCCCGTGGTCGGGGAGGGTCGAGACATGCCAGAGCTTCGATCAAGAACCGTCACCCACGGCCGAAACGCCGCTGGCGCTCGCGCGCTGCTCATGGCCGCCGGGGTCGCCCGTGAGGACTTTGGCAAGCCGATAGTGGCCGTCGCCAACAGCTTCACCGAATTCGTCCCCGGCCACACCCACCTGCAGCCGGTGGGGCGCATCGTCTCCGAGGCAGTTCGGGAGGCAGGCGGGATTCCGCGCGAGTTCAACACGATCGCGGTCGACGACGGCATCGCCATGGGACACGCCGGAATGTTCTATTCGTTGCCGTCCCGAGAGCTCATCGCCGATTCGGTCGAGTACATGGTGGAGGCTCATTGCGCCGACGCGTTGGTCTGTATATCCAACTGCGACAAGATAACTCCTGGCATGTTGATGGCGGCGCTACGCCTCGACATTCCGACGGTGTTCGTCTCGGGTGGCCCGATGGAGGGCGGGCGGGCAACCCTGGTCGACGGCACGGTCCGGTCCGGGCTCCACCTCATCGACTCCATGAGCGGCGCCGCGGACACCGCGGTGAGCGACGCCGATCTGGCGCTAATCGAAGACGCGGCCTGCCCAACCTGCGGATCGTGTTCCGGCATGTTCACCGCCAATTCGATGAATTGTTTGGTCGAAGCGCTAGGGCTTGCCCTGCCGGGGAACGGCTCGACGTTGGCCACTCACACTGCGCGGCGCGGTCTCTACGAGCGAACCGGCGCTCTGGTGGTCGAGATCGCGCACCGGTGGTACGACGACGACGACGAACGGGTGCTGCCCCGACGGGTGGCGAGCCGCGCCGCGTTCGCCAATGCGATGGCGATGGACGTCGCAATGGGTGGGTCCACCAACACGGTGCTCCATCTCCTCGCGGCGGCACAGGAGGCCGAGCTCGACTTCACCCTCGACGACGTCGATGCGATTGCCCGCCGCGTGCCGTGCCTGTGCAAGGTCGCGCCCAACGGGGTCCACCTCATGGAGGACGTGCACCGCGCCGGCGGAATCCCGGCACTGCTCGGGGAATTGAGCCGCGGCGGCGTCCTCGACCAGAACGTCCATTCCGTGCATGCACCCAACCTCGTCGAATGGCTCGACAACTGGGACATCCGCGGAGCCGAGCCGTCCGCCGACGCCGTCGAACTGTTCGGCGCCGCGCCGGGTGGTCGACGATCCGCAACGGCGTTCTCACAGTCGAACCGGTGGGAGTCGCTGGACCGCGACAGCCACGGTGGCTGCATCCGCGACGTCGCTCACGCCTACTCGGTCGACGGCGGCCTTGCGGTGCTGCGCGGCAATCTCGCAGAAGACGGCTGCGTGCTAAAGACTGCGGGGATCGACGCGACCATGCAGCACTTCAGAGGGCCTGCGGTGGTCGTCGAGTCTCAGGAGGAAGCGGTCGACGCGATTCTGGGTGGACGCATCATGGCCGGAGACGTCCTGGTGGTGCGCTTCGAGGGGCCTCGAGGCGGTCCCGGAATGCAGGAGATGTTGCACCCGACGTCATTTCTCAAGGGGCGTGGGCTTGGCCGGGTATGCGCACTGGTCACCGATGGTCGCTTCTCTGGTGGGAGCTCGGGCCTCGCGATCGGACACGTGTCACCCGAAGCGGCCGCCGGTGGCGTGATTGCCCTGGTCGAGGACGGCGATGTCATCGAGATCGACGTGGCGGCTCGTCGCATCGAACTGCTGGTGCCCGGTGAGGTCTTGGACGTCCGACGCGAGCGGTGTCTCGACCATGGCGGCTATCGGCCGGCGTCGCGGAATCGCAAGGTGTCCAGCGCTCTTCGGGCCTATGCGGCCATGGCCACGTCTGCCGATCGTGGCGCTGTCAGAGACGTGTCGCGGCTCAGTTGACGCACGGTGCTGGCGCGCGCGGCGCCGGGACCTTGGCGAGGCCGGGTAGCGGACCGAACGCCCTGGCGACGAGCGGACTGACCGCGGACAGGACGGTCATGACGAGCGACACCGCGAGCGCACCGCGCGGGCCGTACGCGTCGGTGGCCACGCCTGCGACGGCGGTGCCGATGGAACCCCCCACGATCGCCGCGCTGCTGAGCCAGCCGAACGCCTCGGTGGCCATGGCCTGACCGACTTCTCGCGACACCATGAGGTACAGGGCAGACATCGCCGGAGCGAATCCGACGCCCGAGATGAACAAGGCCACGAATTGCAGTGGCAGTCCGTCGGCGAAGCCGTAGAGGCCGACTCCGACGCCAACGGTCGACAGCGCCACGACGACACCGGACAGGCCGAGGCGCCGATGCCCGAACACCAAGCCGCCCAACAGCGAACCGACACTTGCCGAGGCGATCGCCGCTCCGGCAGTGAAGCCGTCCTTGCCCAGCGCGGCGATGATGCCCACCTCGAGCGCAGTGAAGGACGCCACCAGGACCAGGCTGGACACCATCGCCACGATCACTGCCCGGTGCAGCAGCACGCGGCCGAACATGGTCTCGTTCACCGCCTTCTCCGGGTGCAGGTGGCGAGAGCCGAGGAGGAACCAGACGGTCCCTACGAGGGTGACCGCCGCACACAGGATCAACGGGAACATCGTGGAAATCGACGACGCCAGAACGGTGGCCGCGACGGGGCCCACGACCCAGATCAATTCCTGCGCCGTGGTGTCGAGCGCGAAGAGAGTGCGCACCTCGTCGTCGGGGACCATCCGGGGGTAGAGGGCCCTCACAACCGGCATCAGCGGGGGCATGGAGGCGCCCGCGACCACGCCGAGCGCCGTCAACGCCCACGCGGACGACCCGGCGAAGGCCAGCCCCAGGGTGCCGACGGCGTTGATCACCGCGGCCGTCATCAGTGTGGGAGCCACCCCGACGCGGCCGGCGAGGCGCGAGGTGAGCGGCATGGCGACGGCTTCGCCCGCGCCGACTGCCACGACCACGATGCCCGCCAGCCCGTAGGAACCGGTCAGTCGGTGCACGTGCATCAGGATCGCCAGGGACAGCATGCCCAACGGCAGGCGCGCGAAGAGCTGCGAGGCCGTCACGTTCACCACGCCGGGCACCCGCAACAGGTTCCGGTAGGTGCCCATCGTCCCGTTCCTCCACTCCGTGCCCATGCCAAGCCATGGGACTACACCGTCCAGACGGTACACTTCGGGACGGTCATCGTAAACTGAGTTCGTGACCTCTTCCCGGGACCGCATCCTGGACGCGTATGCGGACCTCCTCATCACCGGGGGTGAGCGGCAAGCCACGCTTGAAGCGGTGGCCGCCAGGGCAGACGTATCCAAGGGCGGGCTGCTCTATCACTTCCCGTCCAAAGACCAACTCGCCGTTGGGCTCTGCGACCTACTGGCGACTCTGGCGGCCAGGGATGCCGAGGCGATGCGCGCCTCGGACGAGGGTCCCGCCCGCTACTACGTCCGCTCGTCGCAGTACGCGAACACCCCCCTGGACCGCGCCCTGGTGGCGGTCTCCAGGTTGCGCCAGTCCGGTGACGGCCGAGCGCGGGCGGCAATCGAAGCAGCCTCCGACGACTGGCTGGCCATCCTGCACGACGCGCTCGGCGACCTCGACGTCGCACGTGCGGTGAAACTGATCGGCGACGGTCTCTACTACAACGCGCTCAACCGCGCGTTGGGCGGACATCCCCCGACGTCGGAGGCTGACCAGGGACTGCTCGACGTCGTCGACCGCATCACCAAGACGGCCAAGCCGCCCGGGGGCTGACCGGCGGTCAGCTCAGGCGCACTCCGGTCACCCGGTCGAACAGGTGAATCGCGTCGCTGTCGGCGGTGACGTGCACCGTGTCGCCCGTCCCGACGCGTTCGCGGTTGCCGATGCGGGCGATGACGTCGGCGTCACCGCCCTCGAGTCGCGCCGTGCCGTACAGGTATGCGTCGGCACCCAGGGTCTCGACCACCCCGACGGTGACGGGGATGCCGGCGCCGGGGGTCGTCAATCGCCAACCCTCCGGACGCACTCCCACCACGACAGGGCCGTCGTGGCCACCGGAGGGCGCCAACGCCATCGGGTGTCCGCACACCGTCACCGAGGAGCCGTCGACGTCCGCGTCGAAGAACTTCATCGCAGGCGAGCCGATGAATCCGGCCACGAAGACGTTCGCGGGGCGGTCGTAGAGTTCCATGGGAGCGCCAACCTGTTGCAGCACGCCGTCCTTCATGACGCCGACGCGATCACCCATCGTCATCGCCTCGGTCTGGTCGTGGGTGACGTAGACGGTGGTGACGCCAAGGTCGCGTTGCAGTTTGGCGACGTCGGTGCGGGTCTGCACGCGCATCTTCGCGTCCAGGTTGGACAGCGGCTCGTCCATGCAGAAGACCTGGGGGTTGCGCACGATGGCCCGCCCCATCGCCACCCGCTGGCGCTGACCACCCGACAACGCCTTGGGCTTGCGGTCGAGGTAGTCGGTAAGCCCCAACGTCTTCGCGGCCGCAGCCACCCGGCGCTTGCGTTCGTCGCGGGACATGCCGGCGTTCTTGAGGCAAAATTCCATGTTGCCTCCCACGGTCATGTGGGGGTACAGCGCGTAGTTCTGGAACACCATCGCGATGTCGCGGTCCTTGGGCGCCGTCGTCGAGATGTCCCGATCACCAAGGTAAATGGAGCCGGCGGTGAGCTCTTCGAGGCCTGCCAACATCCGCAGCGTCGTCGACTTGCCGCAGCCGGAGGGTCCGACCAGCACCATGAACTCGCCGTCGGCGATGTCCAGGTCCATGCCTGCCACCGCCGCCGTCGGCGCGTTGGGATACCAGTGCTGAGCCTTCTCGAACCGGATGGCGGCCATGGGCGCTCCTGTGAGTGGTGGTGGTGGGGACGCGGTCAGCGCGACGAGATGCCGCCGACCATGCCGTTGATGAAGCGCTTCTGCAGCGCGAAGAACAGCACGGCGATGGGCAGTGCGACCATCACCCCGGCCGCGGCCAGCAATGAGTAGTCGGTCAGGTGTTGGCCCTGGAACAGCGCCAATCCCAGAGGGGCGGTACGCCGACTGTCCGACACCACCATCACCAGGGGCAGAAGGAACTCGTTCCAGGTCCACATCGTGATGACGACGGCCATCGTCATCATGGGCGCCAAGGACGGCGGTACGACGACCCGCCACAGCACCCGTAGGTCACTGCAGCCGTCGAGGCGGGCGGCCTCGATGATCTCGCCGGGAAAGGCGCGAAACTGGTTGCGCATCCAGAATACGGCGAAGGCCAGCGACTGCGCGGTCTGCGGCAGGATCAGCGCCCAGTAGGTGTCGGTGAGTCCAATCGTCCGCAGGTTGAAGTACAGCGGGATGATGAAGGCCTCCGTCGGCAGGGTCAGCCCGATCAGAAGCAGGTAGAACAGCACCGAAGAGCCGCGAAAGCGCATGCGGGCGAACGCAAATCCGGCGAGTGTCGCCAGGACGACGCTCAGGATGACCACGGCGGCGGTGACGAGCACGCTTGACAGCAGGTAGCTGCTGAAGTTGCCACGACTCCACGCCGCACCGTAGTTGCCCAGGTCGACGGAGTCCGGAATCGAGAACCCGCCGGAGTTCTGGCTGGCCGGGGTCACCGACGACAACAGCACCCCCAGCAGCGGAACCACCGCGAACAGCGCGAAGACGGCCAGGATCAGCTGGTTGACGACCCTCTCGGTGCGGGACAGGTTCACTCGGACTCCCGCGGGGCGATGCGGCTGATCGACACCGTCAGCAGCACGATCACGACCGTCAGCACGACGGCGATGGCCGACGCCAGGCCGACCTGACCGGTGTTGAACGCACGGTTGTAGGCCTCGAAGGCCGGAACGGACGTGGCGTTGCCCGGCCCACCGCGGGTGGTGATGAAGACCAGGTCGAAGGTCTTCAGCGCGGACACCACCGTCAGCGTCAACGCGACGGCGATCTGACCTCGCAGCGACGGCAGAGTGATCGCGATGAATTCCCTTGTCCGGCCTGCCCCGTCGAGACGCGCGGCCTCGAAGAGTTCGGGGGCGATGTTGCCGATGCCGGACAGGAAGAGCACCAGGCACAGACCGATGTTGAGCCACGTGCCGACCAAGCCGATCGCGACGAGGGCGAAGGTGTGGTCGCCCAGCCAGACGCGACTGAGGGAGTCGAGTCCGACCAGGCGCAGGGTCTGGTTGAGCAGCCCGTCCTGGGAGTAGATCGAGATCCAGATGGTCGCGATCACCACGGTCGCGATGACCTGCGGCAGGAACAACACCGTCCGGAAGAACGACATGGATCTCATCGCGTGCGCCCGAGAGATCAGCGCACTGAGGAACAGCCCGATGAGAACCGGTGCGGCAGCGTAGAACAGCATCAACACCCCGGCGTGCAGGAAGGAGTCCCGCAGCCGTTCGTTGGTGAACACCGCGACGTAGTTCGACAACCCGGCGGCGGTGGACCTGCCCATGCCGTCCCAGTCGAAGAACGAGTACTGCACGGTCTGCACCACCGGCGCACCCAGGAAGGCGGCGAAGACCAGAAATGCCGGCGCCACATACAGATACGCCTTTGCCGAGCGGCGGGCCGGTCGCCTCCGAGTGGCGGCCACCGCCCCGCCGTCACTCGGTTCGGTGGTCGCCCGCTGCTCGGGTTGGTGCAGCGTCACGGGCTACTTCTTGCCCGCGAGGAAGTCCGCGTAGTCCTTCTGCAGGGTGTCGACGAACTGTTGTGGGTCGGACTGGCCGCCGATGAGTTCCTGCATCCCCGCGGTGACGGTGTCGTAGAAGGTGGGGGTGGAGTAATCCAGGTACGGCACTTCGCCGTTGGCCTTCTGGACGTCGCGGTACTGGGTCGCGATGTCGGCGGCGACGGTGCCCGGCTGTGGCTGATAGTCCGCAGGCAAGACGGTGGGCAGGTTGCCGGTGTCCAGGAGCGTCTGGGCGGCCTTGGCGTTGGTGATGAAGTCGACGTAGGCGGCCGCGACGTCGGGGTGCGCCGACTTCGACGTGATCGCCCACGCCAGTCCCTGACCGCCGGTGGTCGCCGGCTTGCCGTCGGTTGAGGTCAGCGTCGTGAAGCCGGCGTTCGGGCCGAGGTCGTCCTGCATGGTCTGCTGCAACCACGTGCCGGTCAGGGTGAACAGGGCCCCGCCCTTGCCGAATCCCGCGACGGCGTCGTCGCGCGACACCCCGTTGGTGCCAGGGGTCAGGTACCCCTGCTTGCTCCAGTCGGCGATCTGTTGGGCTGCCTTCAACGACGGATCGTCGGTCCACGCACCACCTTGGCCGCTGACCAACTCGTCGACCGCAGGAGCACCGGCCAGTGCAGCCTGCACGACGCCGAACATGTGGATTCCCGGGCTCTTGTCGAGGTTGCCGAAGGCCATCGGCAGAATGCCCTTGGCCTTGGCGGCCGCCATCGCAGAGTTCAGGTCCGACAGCGTCTTTGGCGCCTGCAGCCCCAGGGAGGACAGCAACTGCCGGTTGTAGTAGATGCCCACCACCTCACCGGTCTGGGACACCCCGAACAGCGTGTCGCCCTGCCAGGTCTTCCCGTCGCTACTAAAGCTGTTCTGCTTGAGCAACGCCTCCGGGTAGTAGCCGTCCCAACCGTAGAGCTTGGCGTAGTCGTTCATCGGACGCAGCATCCCGGCGGCGACGAAGGCACCCATGTCGGGATAGCCCTGGTTGGCCTGGACGACGTCGGGCGGGGTGTTGCTCGACAAGGCCAGCTTCAGGGTGGTCTTCAGATCGCTGAACGATTCCACGGTCCGCTTGATGGTGACGTTCGGATACTTCTCGTGAAATTGATTGTTCAGCTGGTCTTGGGCCTTGTTGATGCCGCCGTCGGTGTTCTGGTCCCAGACGGTCAGCGTCACCGGGCCTGCGGACGAGATGTCCTTGGACGCCTCGTTGGTCGGGGACGGGGCCGCCGTGTCACCGGAAGGTCCTGGGGCGCAGGCAGACATGGACAACACCACGCCGGCCGCGGCAACCGCGGCGCCAAGTCGGAACAGTCGGTTCTTCGTCATGACGTCAGTGCTCCTGGGGTTGCGGGGACGGGGTGATCACTGTGTTGTTCTGCCCACTGCCGGACCGAGGTCCAGCCGGGGTCGGAATGGTGGTCGGCGAGCAGGTGCGCGATGTCGACGGGGTGGGGTGCACTGCGTGCTCCGCCGGCGCTGCGCACCGAGCAGGTGGCGCACACGCTGGCCAGCCGCAGCCGATCATGCAGCTCCCAATCCCATGCCGTGGCGGCCATGAAGGCCGCGGCGAAGGCGTCCCCGGCGCCCGTGGGGTCGACGGCGTCCACCGCGATCGCCGGAACGTGCAGCCGGGCGGATCCCTGCGCAGCCACCGCACCGCGTGGGCCGAGGGTCACGACGGCCGTGTCGACCACCCGAGCCAGGACGTCGAGTGCGGCGTCGACGGTGCCCGCTCGGGTGTATTGGACCGCTTCGTGATCGTTGACGATGAGGACGTCGACGCCTTGGAGATGGTCCAGGAGGGTCTCCGACCACTGCCCAGACGGATCCCATCCGACCCCGCCGACGATCGTGGTTCCGTTGGCGCGCAGCCGCGTTGCCTGAGGGTGGACTGGACCGCGGCCGAGGCCGACGTGGGCGACTCGCACCAGGCTGGACGTCGGCCAGGGCGGTAGTTCGCCGGAGTGCTCGTAGGTGACGAACGAGCGCTCGTGGCCGTCGGTGATCGCCACGGAGATCGGCATCTGGAAGTCCGTCCGCTGAACGGCGAAGCGCAGATCCAGGTCGGGCTCGGCGCGCAGACTGCGCGCGACGATGGACCCGATGGGATCGTCCCCCAGCTCGGCGACCAACGCGGTGTGAGCCCCGAGGCGCGCGGAGGCAACTGCGCGGTTGGCGGCACCTCCCGGTGAGATCGCGAATCCGTCGGCGTACACCTCGGCGCCGGGTTCGGGCGCGTGCACTCCGGTGAAGACCAGGTCGGCGAAGACCCGGCCCGCCACTAGGACGTCGATGTCACGATCGGTCACTCCCGGCTACCTCCACCGTCTGACGTAGTTTGACGTTCTATGCGTGCTCATCCTGCGTTCACTGCGTGACGATAGCGTTGCAGCCGCGTCTCCGCCGGATATCCGAGAATTTTCATCCAAAGATGCGCAGAGTCACGCAGAGTCGGTCAGATGGTGGGTACGATTCCCGGCATGTTCCTCGCCGAACGCCATGAACGAATCCTCGCTGCGCTCAGCAGCGGGGGGCAGTCGGTCGTGCAACTTGCCGAGGCGTTGGGCGTCAGCGAATCCACCATCCGCCGCGATCTGGACGTGCTGGCCAAGGGCGGGCAGCTCGAGCGCCTCTACGGCGGAGCCATGCTCACCCAGGGCAGCCGTGCCAACATCACCGACTCCGGCGGCGTCGAGGACCCCTTCGTCTCCGAGACCCGAGCCGACTACGAATTACGCCAGAGGATGGCGGTCGAGGCCGCCCGGCTCGTCGGTGACGGCGACGTCGTCGTGCTCGACATCGGGTCGAGCACTCCGCTGGTCGCACGGGAACTCCGTGGCCGCCCCGTCACCATCATCACGTCCAACCTCGCGGTGCTCGACGAGGTCCGCAGTGACGACGCGGTCGAGCTGGTCCTGTTGGGCGGTGTGCTGCGCCGCAACCAGCAGTCACTGGTGGGGCCACTGGCCGAACAGGTCCTCGGCCAGCTCAGTGCCGACGTGATGTTCCTGAGCTGCACCGGCGTTCGCGGCGGTCGGGTGCTGGACAACATGGCCGTCGAGGCACCCATCAAACACGCGATGATCGCCGCGTCCCACCGCATCGTGCTGCTGGCCAGCGAACTGAAGTTCCCCGGATCGGGGGCGCTACGGCTGTGCTCCCTCGACGAGGTCGACGTGCTCATCACCACCCCCGGCACCCCGGAGGAAGAAATCTCTGAGCGCCGCGAAGGCGGCGGAAAGGTCATCGTCGCATGAAGCTCGTGATCCTCGGTGGCGGCGGATTCCGCACCCCCTACGTCTGGCAAGCCCTCATCCGCGATCAGGGCTCGCCCCGCGTGACGGAGGTAGCCCTCTACGACGTCGACGAGGCTCGGCTGGCCACCATCACCGCCATCCTCGACCAGCTCGCCGACGGGTTCGCCGACGTACCCACCCTGAGCACCCACACCAATCTCGAATCCGCCGTGGAGGGCGCCGACTTCGTGTTCGCCGCCGTCAGGGTCGGCGGCGTCGAACAACGCTGCTGCGACGAGCACGTCGCGCTCGACCTGAACGTGCTCGGCCAGGAGACCACGGGGCCGGGCGGTATCGCCTACGCCCTGCGCACCCTGCCGGTGATGCGCGAGATCGCCGAGACCATCCGCCGGGTTGCCCCGAAGGCGTACTTCCTGAACTTCACCAACCCAGCCGGCATCATCACCGAAGCGCTGCAGAGCGTGCTGGGTGACCGAGCGCTCGGAATCTGCGACACCCCATCGGGTTTGGGTCGACGCGTGGCCGGCGTCCTCGGCTACGACCACACCCGCATCCAGATGGACTACGTAGGCCTCAACCACCTCGGGTGGATGCGGCGGGTCCTGGTCGACGGCGTCGACGTCCTGCCCGCGCTGCTTGCCGACGACCGGCGCCTGGCCCGGATGGAGGAGACCCAGGTGTTCGGCGCCGAGTGGCTCCGCACCCTCGGACTGATTCCCAACGAGTACCTGTACTACTACTACTTCAACCGGGACGCCGTGCGGCGCATTCTCGAATCTCCGCAAACCAGAGGCGATTTCCTGTTGGAGACTCAAGGTCGGTTCTTCGACGACGCCGCCGCCGAACCCCACCTCGCGGCCAAGCTGTGGACTGGTGCGGTCGACGAGCGTGGTGCCAGCTACATGGCGGAGGCCAAGGGCGGCGTCCAGGGCGCGCCCACCGTCGAACGGGATCGCGAAACCGATCCCGCGCACCTGGGTTACGCCGGGGTGGCGCTTGGGGTGATGACGGCGATCAGCCGTGACGAGAGGCGCACGATGATCCTCAACGTGCGCAACCGCGGCACCATCGCCGGCCTGCCGGACGACGCAGTGGTGGAGGTGCCGACCATGGTCGACGCCAACGGCGTGCACCCCCTGACGTTGGAGACCCAGCCGGACCTCCATCAGCTGGGATTGATGCAGCAAGTCAAAGCCGTTGAACGCCATGCCATCTCCGCGGCCGCGACGGGGTCGGCGTCGGAAGCGCTCAAGGCGTTCGCACTGCACCCACTCGTCGACTCGGTCGCCGTCGCGCGCGAACTGCTCGCCGGTTACCTCGCGGCCAATCCGGACCTGGCACGGGCGTTGGCGTAGCGCTCGGCGCCGGAGCCTACCGCGGCCCAGTCAGGTTGTGGGGCTCCAGGATTGTCGCGAGCTCCGAGGCCGTCAGCAGTCCGCGGTCCAATACGAGTGATGCGATGTCGGACCCGGAGCTCAGTGCGTCGGCCGCCAACCGGGACGCCGCCTCGTAGCCGATGTAGGGGTTCAGCGCGGTCACCAAACCGATCGAGTGGTCGACCATGGCCCGCATGTGTGCGACGTTGGCGGTGATGTCCACGATGCAGCGCGTCCGCAAGGTGTCGCATGCGGCCGTCAGATGTGCCAGCGATTCGAACAGGCTGTGCGCGATGATGGGCTCGAAGGCGTTGAGCTGCAACTGACCAGCCTCGGCGGCCATGCTGACCGCGATGTCGTTGCCGATCACCTCGTACGCGACCTGATTCACGACCTCGGGGATCACCGGGTTGACCTTGCCCGGCATGATGCTCGAACCCGCTTGCACGGGCGGCAGATTGATCTCGCCGAGGCCGGCGCGTGGGCCGGACGACAGCAGCCGCAGGTCGTTGCAAATCTTCGACAGCTTGACCGCCGTGCGCTTGAGCACGCCGGACAGTTGGACGAAGGAGCCGACGTCTTGGGTTGCCTCGACCAGGTTCGACGCCGTCACCAACGGTAGTTCGGTGATGGCGCGCAGTTCCTCGCACACCGCCTCGGCATAACCCCGGTGCGAATTCAGTCCGGTGCCGATCGCGGTGCCCCCGAGGTTGATCTCGGAGATCAGCAGTACCGCTTCACCCAACCGGTCGCCGTCCTCGCCGATCATGACGGCGTAGCTGCCGAACTCCTGACCCAGGGTCATCGGCACCGCATCCTGCAGCTGTGTGCGCCCCATCTTCAGGTGCCCACCGAACTCGATTGCCTTGTCCGCGAACGCCGAGACCAGCTCCGTCATCGCCAGTCGCAGCCTGTGCACGGCGAATTGGAGCCCGACCTTGAGCGCCGTCGGGTACACGTCGTTGGTGCTCTGACCCAGGTTGACGTGCTCGAGTGGGTGCAGATGCTGATAGTCGCCGCGCCGATGTCCCAGAAGCTCCAGACCACGGTTGGCGATGACTTCGTTGGCGTTCATGTTGGTCGACGTGCCTGCGCCACCTTGGATCACGTCGACGACGAACTGGTCGTGTAGCTTGCCGGACTTGATCTCGTGACAGGCCGCGACGATCGCGTCGGTACGCTCGGCGCTGAGCAGACCGAGCCGATGATTGGCTTGCGCAGCAGCCAGTTTCACACACGCCAGTGCAACGATCAGTTCGGAGTACCGCGAGATCGGCATACCCGTGATCGGGAAGTTGAGCAGCGCACGCGCGGTGTGCACCCCGTAGTAGGCGGCCGCCGGCACGTCGTAGTCGCCGAGCAGGTCGTGCTCCACCCGCGTTTCGACACTCGTCATGGTCGAACTCCCTCTTCGGCATCGAGAAGTCGCCGACGCGTCTGGGGATCGGACGCCGCGTCGAGCAGGGTCAGGGCCAGCGCACGTGCCCCGTCGACCGCAGCCCGGTCGGCGGCCGGCGAGATCGCCGCGGCGGCGAACTCGGGCTGGTGGTTGACGGCGGGCAACGAGTCGATGCCGATGTAGGGGTGGATCGCGGCGATGCGTTGGGACACGTTGCCCATGTCGGTAGAGGCCCGGTTCATGAGCGAGTCGGCACCCGAGCTGAAGCGCCTGCCAAGCTGCTCGGCACGCCGCACGTACGCGTCGAGTAACCCGTCGTCGTTGCGAAACTCCGCATAGGGCTTGCTCTCCGGGGTCACCGTCAGCTCGCAGCCGGTGGCCCATGCGCCTGCCTCGAAGCAGCGGGTGACCCGTTGCTCGAGGGCGGTCAGTTCGGCGAGCGACCCGGCCCGCACGTACCAGCGTCCCTCGGTGCGCTGCGGGATGGCGTTGGGCGCCTCGCCCCCGTTGGTCATGACTCCGTGGACCCGGACGTCGTGCGGGAACTGTTGACGCAACATCCCGATGGCGACCTGAGCGATGGTGAACGCGTCGGCGGCGTTGATCCCGCGGTCCGGGTAGGCGGCGGCGTGTGCGGACTTGCCGTCGTACTGAATATGACTGTGCGACACGGCATACGGTTCGGCGCGTGCGACGTCGACTGGACCGGGGTGCACCATCACGGCCGCGTGGACCCCTGCGAACCCGCCACGGTCGAGCATTTCGATCTTGCCGCCGCCGCCCTCCTCGGCGGGCGTGCCGAACACCGAGAGCGTGATCCCGAGATCGTCGACGTGTGGCGCTAGGGCCAGCGCGGCACCGGTCGAGATCGCGGAGATGACATTGTGTCCGCACGCATGGCCCATGCCCGGGAGCGCGTCGTACTCGGCGCACACCGCAAGGTGCAGCGGACCGCTTCCACGACGCGCGAGGAAGGCGGTCTCCAGACCGGTGAACCGCTCCTGCACGTCGAACCCGGCGTCGGACAGTTCGCCGGCGACGCGGGCACACGATCGCACTTCCTCCCAGGCGATCTCGGGATGGGCGTGCAAGTCGTGTGACAGCCGGAGCATCCGATCGGTCACCCGGTCGGCCGCCGACAGGACGGCGTCTTCGAGTTCGCCGCTCACAGGTCCCCCGGTACCCCGTATGTCGGTGCGGCAGTGGGGTCCAGCCCTCGAATGCGGTAGTCGGCCTTCTGCGGTTGCCACACCGTCCACAGCCGGTGCAGTTCACCGATCGGGTCGTCGTGCCAGTCGACCCGTAGATCCGTGACGGGCCACGGCACGTCCTCGACCACCTGCAGTCCTGCGGAGTGCACGGGCCCGGCCTCGCCACCGGCGCTCAGTGCTGCGGCGAGACCGTCTAGCAGGCGCTGTTCGGTGGTGGTCGCCCCGGACGTCAGGTAGCCGTCCAGCAGCGCGGTGACGACGGTCTCGTCGGCGAGCATGTTGCCTGCCGCTGCGGCGTTTACGGCGCTGACTTCGTGACGGATGCCCAGCGCCTTGGCGCCCGTGTGGATCGCGGCGCGACCAGATGCGTCGAGGACGATGAGCTGACGGTAGTCGGCATGCGATTCGCCTGCGATCGTCGTCTCGAGCGCTGCGCGCGCGTCCGACCCGCCGGCGAGTGCGTCCAGTGCGAGGGTGCCGAGGTGCGGGTTGGTCACGTTCTGGCTCGCGACGGCGCCCACTCCGGCGCGCAGGTGTACGCAGCGCGACGCGACGGCCGGACTCGACGAGCAGACGACCATCCCGAACGCCGAACCGTCCCGTACGACCAGCGAGAACGTCACGACAATCCCTGGCTGAGCACCGCGGTGGCGTCGATCTCGACAAGCCACTCGGGCCGCGCAAGCGCCTGGACGACGAGGCCGGTGGACACCGGGTAGACGCCCGTGAGCCAGCGCCCCATCACTCGGTACACCGGTTCACGGTAACGAATGTCGACCAGGTAGACGGTCACCTTGACGATGTCGGCGAGGCTGCTGCCGGCCTCCTCGAGCAGCATGGCGATGTTGGCCATGGCCTTCTCGGCCTGAGCCTCGACGTCACCGATTCCCACCGATTCGCGCGTGTCGAGATCCTGACCGATCTGTCCGCGGAGGTAGACGACACCGCCGGCGACCACGGCCTGGCACAGGTCGTTGGCGAGGTTCTGCTCCGGGTAGGTGTCCTTGGTGTTGAAGGGCCGGATTCTGCGATGGGTCGCGCCGGCCGGTGTCTCGTCGGTCGGTGTCTCGTCGATCACGTCGGAACTCCTTTTTGGTTTGGTGGTGTCGTCACCGCTCGGCCAGGGCGGGCGCCTCGTAGGCGAGATAGCTGCGCTGGATTGCGATTTGGTCGGCGAGGTACTTGGCGTCGTGCCAGACACCCCAGATGAAGCTCGATCCTCGGCGGGACTGCCACGGCAGCCCCAGGAAGTAGATTCCCGGTTCGGTCGAGACGCCACGTTGGTGGCGCGGTCTGCCGTTCTCGTCGAAGGCGTCGACCTGCAGCCACCCGTAGTCGAAGGCGAAACCGACGGCCCAGACGATCGACGTGATGCCGGCCGCGGCGAGGTCGACCGATCCGATGGGGTTGGTCATGCACTCGGGATCGGCGCCGAAGACCCGCGCCTGCGGCTCCTCGGGGAGGTCGACGCCGTTGCGGGCGACGTAGGCATCGGCCTCGTCGAGCATCGAAAGGTAGTTGGCGTCACCGTGTTCGATGTTCTCGCGCAGGTCCGGCGCAAAGGTCATCACGCCGTCCCGATACGGGCCCGCCATGCCAAGCAGCGTGATGCCGCTGGCGGCCAGATCGCGGAAGTCGACGGTGTGTCCGCCGCGTGCGCCGCTCACCGCGATGGTGACGTGCTCGGCGCCACGCGGCGGCGCCGCCAAGTCCCACTTACCCAAAACGCCCAGCCACCAACAGAAGTCACGGTCGCGATAGCTGCGCGGCGGACGGTCGTGCGGTCCGACCGCCAGATGGACGTCACGGCCGGCTTGGCGCAGCTCGTCGGCGATCTGCACCCCCGAGGATCCCGCCCCGATGACCAGCACTCCACCCTCGGGCAGCTGCTGCGGGTTGTGGTAGTCGCTGGAGTGAATTTGGTGCAGACCGGCGGTCTCGGGAACCAGGGGTGGAATCACCGGCTTCTGGAACGCCCCGGTGGCGGCGACGACGAAACGCGCGTCGATGCTCCCTTCAGAGGTCTCGACGCGAAAACCCACTCGGCCGTCCATCTTTCGTACCGAGCTCACCTCGACGCCGGTACGTATCGGCGCGTCCACCTTGTCGGCGTACGCGACGAGGTAGTCGGCGACTTCCTCCTTGCCTGCGAAGCCGTCGGGTGCGACGTCGAACTCCAAGCCGGGGAAGCGGTCGTGCCACGCAGGGCCGTTGGCCACCAGCGAATCCCAACGCCACGACCGCCAACGCTCGGCGATGCGATCGCGCTCGACGACGAGGTGCGGAATGCCTTGCGCTCCGAGGTGTTCGCTCATGGCGATCCCCGCTTGACCCGCCCCTACGACGAGAACCTCGACCTCTTGGATCGACAACTTGACCTCCACGAATTCGCTGATCCTGCTTGGTCTCCATGGTTCAGCCCGGCGCCTACATCTGTACAGCGCGTAGATCCGATGTACGGCATCGGAGAAAACGATTCTCGCAGTTCACGGCGCTAACCGCCGGGTGGCCCCGCAAAGAGACTGCGGCAGAGTTCGGCGATGACACTGGCACGCCGGGTCGGCCGGGCGGCGACGGCGTCGAGCAGGACGACCGTGAGGCTCGGCGGGTCACCGCTGAGCGGGACCGCGGCGACGGCGTGGCCGTCGAGCGCGACCGGTACCGCGGCGTGCAGGTTGAGAACGCAGTAGGCCAAACCGCGACCCACCAGCGCGCGACAGGTCTCCACCGTCGTGGACCGATAGCGGATGTTCGGCGTGACACCGGCTGCGGCGAAGACACTTTGGAAGTAGTCGCGACTATGCGGGAGGTCGAGCAGAACCATGGGGTCGTCGGCCAATTCGGCAAGATCGACGCTTTCACGCTTGGCGAAGCGGTGATCCCCGGCCAGCAGGACGTAGGGCGGCAGCATGAACAACGGCCATCGCTTGAGTCGGGTGTCGGCGACGAGGTCGTAACCGATGCCCAGCTCGAACGTACCGTTGGCGACGCCCTCCGCGAGATCGGCGAGATCGACTTCCGTGGTGTTCAGGTGAAGTTTCGGTAGCTTCTCGGCAGCCGCAGCCAAGAGCTCGGGAAGCAGATACGGCGCGACCACCTCGAAGCAACCGATCGACAGCGTGCCACTGAGCGAGGTACCCAAACCCTGTGCCACCGCCCGCAAATCGGCCGCGGATGCCAGGAGTTGGCGACTGGCCACCAGCAGTTCCTTGCCTGCGGGCGTCAGGCTGATTCCCCTGGCGTGGTGGCGCACGAGGAGTTGCACCGACAACGCGTTCTCCAGGTCGGCCAGCGCCGCGGACATCGCCGACTGCGACAGGTGCACCGATGCCGCTGCACGGGTGACGCTGCCCGCCTCTGCGACGGCGACGAAGTATTCGAGTTGTCTCAGCGTGTAGTCGGACACTTCGCGGCCTCCTGCATCAGGTAAACCGATCCTACGGTTCGGAAAGACCGGCTGTACAGCTGTACTGCTTCATTGCAGGGTGGAACCGACAACGCGGCCCTTCGGCTGCGGCGGCGAAGGAGACCATCGGATGACCACTGCACCAGCCCAACCCACGACCCTGGACGAGTGGACTCGCTCGGCAGCAGACGTACGGCCACGCGACGGCATCTTCGTCGACGGCGAGTTCCGGGCCGCCGAATCCGGAGCCACGTTCGACAGCGTCAACCCCGCCACGGGCACCGTCCTCGCCGCCGTGGCGTCTGCTCAGGCCGCGGACGTCGACCTCGCCGTCACCTCGGCCCGTCGCGCCTTCGACGACGGTGGGTGGTCGCGCAGTTCGATCAGCGAGCGCAAGGGCGTCCTGCTGCGCCTCGCGGCGCTGATCGACGAGAACCGGGTCGAACTGGCACTCCTCGACTCCATGGACATGGGCAAGCTGGTCTCCGAGGCCTTCACCGTCGACGTGCCCTCGGCCGCAGGGCTCTTCGCCTACTACGGCGAGGCCCTCGACAAGATCAACGGCGAGATCGCACCCACCGAACCGGGGAACCTCGCGCTCATCACCCGCGAGCCACTCGGTGTCGTCGGCGCGGTGACCCCCTGGAACTTCCCGCTCGACCTCGCCGTGTGGAAGGTTGCACCGGCGCTCGCCGCCGGAAACTCGGTCGTGCTCAAGCCTTCCGAACGCGCGCCGCTGTCCTCGCTGCGGCTGGCGGAACTCGCCGTCGAGGCAGGCCTGCCCAGCGGCGTGTTCAACGTCGTCCCCGGCCTCGGCCAGACCGCGGGCGCCGCGCTCGGCCTGCACCGCGACGTCGACGTCCTGGCCTTCACCGGGTCGACCGCCACTGGCAAGCAGTTCCTGCGCTACGCCGCGGACTCCAACATGAAGCAGGTGTGGCTCGAATGCGGCGGCAAGAGCCCGAATCTGGTGTTCGCCGACGCCGACCTCGACGCGGCCGTCGAAAAGGCGCTCTTCGGCGCGTTCTACAACCAGGGCGCGGTGTGCTCGTCCAATTCCCGACTGCTGGTGCAGAAGTCGATCGCCGACGAGTTCGTCGCCGACCTGATCGCCCGCGCTGCCACGATGTCCCCGGGCAATCCGCTCGATCCGACGGCAGTGCAGGGCGCGATCGTGGACGAAGCCCACACCGACCGCGTCCTCGGATTCGTCGACCGCGCCCGCGCCTATGCCGACGTTCGAGTCGGCGGGCAGCGGGTCGACGACGGTTGCTTCGTCGCACCGACGGTCGTCACGGGCCTCGGCCCGACCGACGAATTGGTCACCGACGAAGTATTCGGTCCGGTGCTCGCCGTGCAGACCTTCGACGACGAGGACCAGGCGATCCGGATGGCGAACGACAGCGCCTACGGCCTGGCCGCTTCGGTGTGGACCACCGACCTGCGCCGCGCACACACCGTCGCCGCCGCGCTTCGAGCGGGCACGGTCTCGGTCAACACCGTCGACGCGCTGAGCGCCCAGACGCCGTTCGGCGGTTTCAAGCAGTCCGGGTTCGGTCGCGATCTGTCCCTGCACGCGTTGGACAAATACACCGGCCTCAAGACCACGTGGATTGCCTTCTAGGACAGGGCGATCAGCCGGCGTCCTCGGCGATCAGGTCGCTGGCCCGCTCGGCGACGGTCATGATCGTCCCGACCGGGTTCACCGAGGGGATGGTCGGGAAGATCGAGGCGTCGACGACGCGCAGACCCGTAATGCCACGCACCCGAAGTCGCGAATCCACCACGGCCATCGGGTCGTTCGCGGCGCCCATGCGGCACGTCCCCGATACGTGATAGACGGTCTGGTGCGTCGCGCGCAGCGGTGCCGAGAGTTCCTCGTCGGTGGTCAGGTGCGCGCCGGGGAAGACCTCCCCACCGATCCAGTCCGACATCGGCGCCTGCGCGCCGATCCGCCGCGCCAGCCTGATGCCGGCGATCAGAGTCGCCTCGTCGACGCCCTCGGGATCGGTGAAGTAGCCGTAGTCGATGCTCGGCGGGGCAGCGGCGTCGTCGGTCGTGATCCACACGCGGCCACGGCTCTTGGGCTTCGCGACGTTGGGAGCGATCGACACGATCCGCTCGGGCAGTTCCGTGCCGTAGGTGACGGCATGGTCGGCGACGGCCTCGACGGGGAAGTGCATCAACACGTCGGGCCGCGCCGGTCCTTCGTCGTGGAAGCGCACGGCTGCGCCCGCGTCCCAGCCGGTGGCGCAGGTGCTCGGGACGTCGCGTCGCGCCTCCCACACGATCAGCCCCTCGGCGTGGTCCATCAGGTTCTCTCCGACGCCGGGGCTGTCGACGAGTACCTCGACCCCGGCGGCGGCGAGAACATTCGCCGGCCCAATTCCGGACAGCTGCAACAACTTCGGCGTGTCGACCGCACCGCAGCACAACACCGTCTCGCGGGCGGCCCGCAGCTCGGATTCCTGACCGTCGGCGTCACGCACCAGGACCCCGACCGCCCGTCCGTTCCCGACGAGCACCTTCACCGCCTGCAGGCCGTGAAGGACGCGCAGGTTGGGCCGGCTGCGGATGGCCTCGTGCAGGTAGTGCACCGACGTCGAGGAACGCAGGTGCGTCTCGGGGGTGTATCCGATCTCGAAGAAGCCAGCACCCCTACCGGTTTCGGCGAAGTCGGGATCGCTGTTCCAGGCGGTGCGCGCCGGCAGGTCGAGGGCGGCCCTCGCCGAGGTGACGACGTCGGCCACGTATGGGTTCTGGTCTGTCGCCGACACCGGCGTGATCGGTGCGGCGATGCGGTCGTAGTACGGATTCAGCGTCGCCGAGTCCCAGCCGTCGGCGCCGAGGGCGACCCATTCGTCGAGGTCGGCGGGCAACGGACGCCACGTGATCATGGTGTTCGCCGTCGAACAGCCGCCGAGGATGCGCATCCTGGCCTGTCGGATGTGCGAGTTGCCGCGCTGCTGGGCGATGCTGCGGTAGTCGAGGTCGTATTCGCCCTCGAGCATCTCAGCCCACCGCCGGATGTCCAGTGCGCGTGGTTCGTCGGCGTCGGTGGGACCCGGTTCGACGACGGTCACCGTCACGCCGGGATCCTCGGACAGTCGAGCGGCGACGATGCACCCGGCGGTGCCACCGCCGACGATCAGGTAGTCGACGTCCGTCACGCCACGGACTCTCGCTGGCGCGCAGCGCTCGCCGTGGTGGCAATGCGGGGCTTCATCAAGACGTAGTAGAGGGGGCAGATGACGGCCAAGCCGACGATCCAGGAGACGTCGACTCCCCCGATCGCGGAGGCGACGAAACCGGTGAACAGAGCCGTGGACAGGAAGGGAATCTGTACCAGGATGCCGGCGAAGTAGCAGCCGATGGCCACCCAGTTGAAGCGGCCGTATCGTCCACCGTCGCGTTCGAACAAGGCGTCGATGTCGTAGTCGCCGTGGCGCAGCAGGTAGTAATCGACGAGGTTGACCGCAGTCCACGGGATCAGGACGCAGAGCAGCAGGGCCAGGAAGCTGGCGTAGTTGGCCAGGAAGTCGTCGGCGCTGACCAATGCCGGAATCAGAGCGATGACGAAGAGCACCATCGAGACCGCCGCACGACTTCCGGCTCCGGGCTGCCACTTCGGAAAGACGTTCTGGCCGACGGTGATCGTGGACAACGTGCCGCAGTAGAGGTTCATGGCGTTCGTCGCGGTGATGCCGATGGCAAAGATCGCGAAGACCCCCGTGCTGACACCGTGGGTCAAGGCGGACAAGCCGTCCATGGTGTCCTCGTCCGGCAGCGCCGCGCCGACCAGCACACCGAGGAGCATGGGGAGGACCGAGCCGAGGACGCAGCCGGAATAGGTGCCCCAGAATGCGGCCCGCTGGCCGGTGTCGCGCGGCATGTACCTGGTGTAGTCGGAAACATAAGGCGCATAGGCAATCTGCCACAGGGCAGCCACCGACAAGGTGGCCATGAAGCCGGCCCACGTGAAGCCGCCGGTGTGCCACGTTCCGTCCGGCACGCCGTTGACTCCGACGATCCAGACGAACGCGACGAGCAGTGCGCCGCCCGCGACGACCGACAGCACCGCGGTGACGCGGTGGATGAGCCGGTAGCCGACCATCGTGGCCACCACGCTGATCAGTCCGATGATCACGATGGACCAATTCGGCGGCAGCCCGGTGACCTTCGCCAGCGCCTGGCCGCCGAGTACGGCGTTGGAGGCGAAGAAGCCCAG
The DNA here is from genome assembly GCF_001426545.1 of Mycobacterium sp. Root135. Classification (GTDB taxonomy): domain Bacteria; phylum Actinomycetota; class Actinomycetes; order Mycobacteriales; family Mycobacteriaceae; genus Mycobacterium. The sequence continues at coordinate 150,382 of NZ_LMEZ01000005.1, forward strand.
GTACATGAAGACGACCAGGACGACGACGAGAAGGCTGCCGTAGGAGCCGAATTGAGCACGGGTCTGCAGCATCTGCGGCACACCCATCTGCGGACCCTGGGCGGCGTGCAGGGCCATCACCACGGCGCCGATGACGTTGCCGAGCACCACCGACAACGCGCCCGCCCACAGAGGCAGACCGAACACGGTGGTGGCGAGCGCTCCGGTGATGATCGTCAACAACATGATGTTGGAGCCGAACCACACGGTGAAGAGGTCACGGGCTCGACCGTGACGCTCGTCCACGGGGATGTGCTCGATCGTCCTGCGCTCGACGGAGTCGGCGCTGGGCACTGGTGCAGTCATGGGTTCCGACTTTCGACGACGGCGGTTTACGGGAGGCGGTGACCTCGATCACCCGAGTATCGATGGCCTGCTAGGACAGGTAAATCTCAAAGAACCGGGCAACTGCATCGCTTTTTAAGATCCAGCAGGTCAGGCGGCCGCCTGCTCCTATTCGACGACCAACACGGACGCCTCGTCCATCAACGGATTCCGATCACCGCGCCGCACGTCGACGCGCAGCGGCTTGGCCGTCAGGTAACCAACCATCCCCAACACCGCCAGCGCCGCGAGGGTGCCGAGGGTGAACAGCTCGAACACCCACATGCTGACTCCCCACGTCTCCTCGAAGTCGTAGTCGAGGCCGAACAGCCGGTCGAGCGTCCCCGGGAACACCGCCACCCAGCTGCCCAACGCCACCCAGGCGAAGCACAGCGCACCCATCGCCCGGAACACGTTGTCCGAGACCGGCACCTTGAACGGCCGGACCACGTCGGGGAACGCCGTACGCAGACGCACCGCGGCGGGAATCGAGATCAGGTAGCTCAGGAGGAACGTCGACACCGAAATGGTCAGCACCACACCGAAGACCGCTGCGGCCGAGCCCTGCACCGCCATCGCGGCCAGCATGAAGATCGTCCCGACCACACCGGACATCAGATTGACGCGCAGCGGCGTCCCCAGCCGCGGATGGAATCTGCCGAAGAACCCGCCGAAGAACGCGCCGTCGGCCGCGGCCATCGCCTGCATGCGGTCGCTGATGATCATCCAGGCGGCACCCTGGGTCATCAACACCAGCGCGAAGACGATCCCGCTCACCGTCATCATCAACGGAGCGGCCGAACCGTAGACGCCGAACACGGTGGCGACCGCCTCCATCAGTCCGCCGATCCCGGTGATCTGGTCAGCAGGCACGACCAGCAGGATCGCCGCGATCGGGAGCAGATAGGCGGCGGCCGCGATCGCCGCAGACCGCGCGATGGCGATCGGCACGTCGCGCGCCGGCTTCTTCATCTCTTCGGCCGCACTGTTTCCCGACTCGAACCCGAGGTAGGAGAACAGCAGCAGCGGCGTCACGCCGAGCAGGCCGGCGAGCGTCGGAGAGAAGTCACCGGCGGTCAGGCCCGCGAACCCGTTGCGCGCGGCGTACACCCCCGCCGTCACGATGAAGATCAACAGGAACAGGATCTTCAGGATGGCGCCCACGTTCGGGATCCACTTGCCATGGCGCAGGCTGACGACCGCAGCGAGCACCGTCATCCAGACGAACACGATCTTGAAGAGGTAGTCGGTCAACGAGCCGTGCTCGAAGTGGACGACGTAGGTACTCACCACCTCTGCCGCGATGAACGTGCACGAGCCGCCCACCCAGACGGGTTGCGTCACCCACGTCAACAGCGAGGCCAACGCGGCCAGCGGTCGACCGAACGCGCGCCGAACCCAGACGTAGACCCCGCCCTCGTCGGTGAAGGTGCTGCCGATCTCGGCGAAGATCAGACCGTAGGGCAGCAGGAAGGTGACGGCGAGCACGAGCGCCCACGTGAACGTCTGCCCGCCGAAGCTCGACACCTGGCCGAGCACCTCGATCGACACCACGGCGGCGACGATGAGGAAGATGATGTCCAGTCGTCCGAGCGACTTCTGGAGGTGCTTGGTCTCGCTGGCGGCCCGAGCGGTGCGCTCGCCCGCCCCTACTTCAATTGAGTTGCCTGAGGCCATCTGTCGCGCCTTTTCTTGATTGGTGTGCGAGCGGTGCCGCTCCTGTGAGGTATGACACTGCGGCCAGCACCGCGATCTGTAAAGGACGCTTTTCCTGACTAGGAGATCGGATATTCCGATACCGTCTGCCGCAGTGAGTCTTTCGCCTCGCGGTGGATCAGAGCTCCAGGTATTTCTCTGTCAGACAGCACGATTCGCCCGCACCCAGGCCGGATGCGGGCGAACGGTCAGTGCAGAATGGCTACAGCACGCGGTCGGCAAGTACCTCCAGGATCCGACCGAGACCGCTTACCAGTTCGTCGATCTCCGCACGGCTGAACACCAATGGGGGCGAGAACTGCACCAGCGGTGTGCCTTCGTGGTCTACCGCAGTGCGGCAAAGGATTCCGGCGTCGAACAACGCCGGCGCCAAGATCGTGTGGACGAAGTCGCTTGCCGTCGTCGCCCCCGACCACGTGCACCGCTCCTTGTCGGTCACCAACTCCACCGAGTAGTGGTAACCGACGCCACGGACGTCGCCGACGAGCCGGTGCTCGAGCAATGTGTCCAGTCGGGCACGGAAGTACGCCTCGTTGCGCTTGACGTTGCCGAGGACGTCTTCGCGCTCCATCACCGCGATGTTGGCCAGCCCCGCGGCACACGCGGCGGGATGGCCGCCAAAGGTCAAGCCGTGCAGATACATACCGTCTGGGCCGTTGTTGACGGTGTCGAGGATCTCGCTCTTGGTGATCATGCCGCCGAGGGGTGCGTGCGCCGAGGAGACGCCCTTGGCGAAGGTGATGATGTCGGGTCGTACGTTGAAACGCGTCGAACCGAACCACTCGCCGAGCCTGCCGAATCCGCAGATGACCTCGTCGGCCACCAGCACGATGCCGTGCCGGTCGCAGATCTCACGAACCCCGTCGTGGAATCCCGCGGGCGGAACCAACGACCCACCGGCGTTCTGCATCGGTTCGAGGAAGATGCCGGCGACGGTATCGGGCCCCTCCTGCACGATCAGCGTTTCGATCTCGCGCAGCAGCGACTCGGTGAACTGCTGTTCGGTCTCCCCCGCCGGGCGCTTGTAGCGCTTGCAGTTGGTGATGTGCCGAGATCCGTACATCAGGGGCTCGAATTGCTTGCGCAGGTTGGTCATACCGTTCAGCGAAAGCGCTCCGAACGAGGTGCCGTGGTATGCCGCACGTCGCGAGATGAACTTGATCCGCGAGTGTTCACCGCGCGCCTGGTGATACTGCCTGATCAGCTTGATGGCCGCTTCGTTGGACTCGCCTCCGCCGGACGTGAAGTACACGCGGTCCAGCCCGGGTGGGGCCAGCTCGGCGATCTTGGCGGCCAGCTTCACCGCGGGGGGATGCGCCACCCCCCAGTTGGTGTAGTAGGGGAGCTCGGCCATCTGGTCGCGCACTGCCTCGCCGATTTCGCCGCCGAAACTGTATCCGACGTTGACGCAGAACAATCCGGCGAGGGCGTCGAGGTATTCGCGCCCCTCGGAATCCCAGAGGCGGCTGCCCTCGCCGCGCACCATGACCGGCGGTGGCGCGTCGGTGTAGGCCGATCCCGGGGTGAAGCTCATGACGAGGTGGCGCTGGGCCAGCCGCCCGAGGTCGCCCGCCGAATCGTCGGTCGGGGCGGACGTTTCTGGACTCTCGATGGTGTCGGTCATGGTGACGCTGTCCTCTCAGTTGGCGGGGGTGCGGCTAGTGCGGAGTTCGCGCGCGATGTCGTCGACGATCGCGGTCTGGTATTCGACGACGCGCGCCGTCGGCTGTTGCGCGACGAAGGTCTCCTCGAAGGGGTCGACGACGTCGGTGCGGATGCCCGAGAGCGTTTCGACTATTGCCAAACCGCAAAAGGGAACGGCGGATTCGGCGTAGCCGCCCTCGTGCACGACGACAAGCCGACCGCCGCACGCTCGGTCGGCGACGTCTTTGACCATGCGGGTCATCTCACGAAAGGAACCGGCGTGCAGCATCTGGCGCGCGAGGGGGTCCACGGCGTTGGCGTCGAGACCACTGGCCACCACGATGAGATCGGGCCGGAAGTCTTCGATGGCCGGAACCACGATCGTCCGCATGGCGTGCAGGTACGTGTCGTGACCGGAGCCCGGCGGCAGGGGCACGTTGAGGTTGAATCCCCTCCCGGGGCCTTCGCCGAGCTCGTCTACCGCGCCGCTGTCGACCGGGAAGCAGTTCTCTTGGTGCAGCGATATCGTCAGCACGTCGTCGCGGTGGTAGTAGATGTGTTGAGTTCCGTTGCCGTGGTGCACGTCCCAGTCGAGGATCGCAACCTTGCCGAGACCGTGACTCGCCTTCGCCGCTTCGATGGCGATGGGGATGTTGGCCAGCAGGCAAAATCCCATCCCACTGTCGGGAAGGCAGTGGTGCCCGGGTGGGCGCGACAGCGAGTACGCGTTGCGCCGGACGCCGTCGAGTACGTCGGCGACGGCCCGCTTGGCCAGCCCGGCCGACAGCGACGCGATGTCGAAACCGCCACGAGAGAAAAGCGCCTCGGGCCCGATCTCACCGCCGCGGCCCGCACTGAGGGTTTGAAAGCGTTCGACGTAGTCGGCGGTGTGCACGCGTAGCAGGTCGTCGACGGTCGCAGGTTCTGCGCTGCTGACCGCGAGTTGGCCGGTCAGGCCCGACACGTCGAGCAGTGCCTTCAGTCGACGCTTGGTCTCAGGCGACTCGGGGTGGCCGCCGCCGGCGAGGGGTTGCAGCCAGCCGCCGACGGGGAGGAACAGAACGGCTTCACCCGTGCTGTGCCATAGACAGAGTTCGTCGTGATAAAAGCCCGTGCCGCCGCCGTCACACGTCATCGGTCCCGTAACTCCGTCCACATTCTCTGCGCTTGAACGCAAAGAATGCCCCTACAACGCGGCGCCGTCAAGAGGAGGCGTGAGACGAGGGGGCCGGCGACGCGGCGAGCGGGGCAGGCTAGATGTCGGCGCGGGTGACCGAACGCGCGTAGGACCGCATCAGGCCGGCGGCCACCGAGGGGTCCAACGACGAGTTGCCGCCGTTGAGGTGCATCCCGTACGCGTCCTCGAGGGCCACGAAGTTCTGCGCGACGGACAGCACCGGTTCGGTCAGCTCGAAGGCGCCCGACGCGTGGCCGGCCTCGAGAACGGCGACGTAGAGCGACACTTCGCGGTCGAACAGCAGGGTCAGCAGCGTCCCGTGCGAAGGGTCACGACCTGCGTTGACGGCTAGTTCGTACAACGCCCGGTTCAGCATGTCGTCGTCACCGGCGGGCAGTCCCGATTCGATGAGGTTGGCCAGCCGATCACGCGGATCGTCGAGCTTGCTGATCGCATCCAGCCGCTGCCAGTAGTACCGGTCCACGGCATTGCGATAGACCTCGTCGATCAGGTCTTCGATCTCCGGGTAGTAATAGGCCACCAGCCTCGGCGAGATGTCCGCGGCGGTGGCGATGTCCTTGACCCGCATGCCGCCGACACCCCGGTTGGCGATGACGTCGATCGCGGCCGAGACGAGTTGGTTGCGACGAGCATCCTGGTTTCGTACCCGCGCCATGACGACCCGCCTCTCCGACCGACCTCCGAGAGTACGGCAACGCCCACCTGGGCCGCCGCCGCAGTCGCGACCGATCTCTTGCGATTCAGCGCAAATAATCGCTCGCGATCACGTCGCCCGGGTCAGTGCCCCGCGGGCCGCCTCGAGACGGCCCGGCTGGATTCGGTACACCCGCCGGGCGGTGCCCGACCATACGTGGTTCGCGTCTTCGACGCCCAGGCCTGAAAGTGCCGACTGCAGTCCGGCGAACACGCGGTCGTAGCCGCCGCTGGCCACCGAGATCGGCCAGTCCCCGCCGTACATGAGCCGCTCCGGGCCGAACACTTCGAGCGCGCGGTCGACGAAGGGACGGATGCCGTCGACGGACCACTGTCCGGAATCCGGGTAGAGCCCCGAGATCTTGGCGCTCACCATCGGGTTCTGCGCCGCCGCGGCGATCAGCGACCACCATGGCTCGACGTCGTCCGCGCCGATCGGAGGCTTCGCCAGGTGGTCGAGGACGATCCGCAGGTCGGGGTGGCGCTCGGAGATGGTGGGCACGTGGTCGAGGTGCCGGGGCAAGGTGGAGACGAAGTCGAACGCCACGTCACCCGCCTCCAGGACCGCGAGCCCCTCGTCGACCGGGGCGCTGATGATCCAATCGGGATCTGCCTTGTGGTGCACCAGATTGCGAACCCCGACCACTCGGTCGTCGCGGCGCAGACGGGACAGGCGCTCGGCGGCCTGCTCGGGCTGATCCAGGGGCAGGTAGGCGACGATCGCCACGACCGTCGGGTGGGCGTCGGCCACCTCGAACATCAGCTCGGTGTCGCCGTCGTCGTCGTCGGACTCCACCAGCACCGTGGCGTCCACCCCGTTCCGCACGAGATGTGGTGCGAGTTCGTCGAATTCGAAGGTGCGATTCCACTCCGGAACGTCCGGACCGAGCCACGGATAGGGCGCCCTGGTCAGATCCCAGACGTGTTGGTGGGCGTCGACGATCATCCGACACCCGCCTCGGACACCACCACCGCGTGGGGATGACGCGTCGACCAGTAGGCACCGTCCGGGTAGGCGTACTCGGCCACCGACGCGGCATACATCTGCGCGCTGTAGCCGGGTTTGGTAGGCAGGACGTAGGCCCCGCTCTCCACGACGCACGGATCGGTGAAGTGTTCGTGCAGGTGGTCGACGAACTCGGTCACCCGGTTCTCGGTCGTGCCCGCCACCGCGACGTAGTCGAACACCGAAAGGTGTTGCACCAGTTCACACAGCCCTACCCCGCCGGCGTGCGGACACACCGGCACGCCAAACTTCTTCGCCATCAGATAGACCGGGATGATCTCGTTGATCGACGCCAGGCGGGCCGCGTCGAGCTGGCAGTAGTCGATGGCCTCGGCCTGGAACAGCTGCTTGAACAGCACGCGGTTCATGCCGTGCTCACCGGTGGCCACGCCGATGGGCACCACCGCCTTTCGCACCGCCGCGTGGCCCAGGACGTCGTCGGGACTGGTCGGCTCTTCGATCCACAACGGCTTGAACTTCGCCAACGCGTTGACCCACTCGATGGCTTCGGGCACGTCCCACACTTGATTGGCGTCGATCATGAGGTGTGCGTCCCAGCCGATCACCTCGCGTGCGATGGTGCACCGCCGGATGTCGTCGGCGAGGTTGGCACCCACCTTGAGCTTGACGTGACGGTAGCCGTCGGCGACCGCCAGGGCAGCCAGTTCTCGCAGCTTGTCGTCGGAGTAGCCGAGCCAGCCCGCCGAGGTGGTGTAACACGGGTATCCCGTGCGATCCATGTCGGCGATGCGTGCGGCGCGGGTGGGCACGGACTCCGCCAGCATGTCGACTGCCTCTTGCCGGGTCAGCACGTCGCTGAGGTAGGTCAAGTCCAGCGTGTCGACGAGGTCTTCGGTGTCCATCTCGGAAAGCAACCGCCACAACGGCTTTCCTGCCACGCGGGCGGCGAGATCCCAGACCGCGTTCATCACGGCGGCCATGGCGAGGTGCTCGACGCCCTTGTCTGGGCCGAGCCAGCGCAATTGAGAGTCGCCGGCCAGGTCGCGATACGTCCCACCGAGGTCGCCGACCATCCCGGCGACGTCACGGCCGACCAGGGGTTCGGCGCGTTGTCGGGCCGCTAACGTGCAGATGTCGTTGCCGCGGCCGATGGTGAAGGTGAAGCCGTACCCCGCAAGCCGCGGGTCGTCGGTGCGCAGCACGACGTAGGTCGCCGAGTAGTCGCCGTCCTTGTTCATGGCGTCGGAGCCATCCATCGACAGGGACGTCGGGAAGCGCACGTCGGTGACGTCCACGGAAGTGATGCGAGTCATGGCAGCTCCTGGGTGTGGGACTGGTGGGAGTTCTCGGAACGCGTCGAAATCAGTCCCGCGGCAGCGAGATCCGACCACAGTGCGGCCGGAATCAGACGTTGACGGCGGTCGACGGCGTCGACGACCTGTTCGGGACTCGCCGCACCCACCACGACCGAGACGACGGCCGGGTGGCGTAGGGGGAAGGCGAGTGCGGCGTCCGGCAGTGTCACGCCGTGGCGTTCGCAGACTGACGCGAGTGCCTCGACGCGCGCGACGACGTGGGCGGGGGCCGGGGCGTAGTCGTACATCGGGTCGGGCCCGGGTCGCGGCGTCGCCAGCAGCCCAGAGTTGTAGACCCCGGCGGCGACCACGCCGACGCCGCGCTCGAAGGCCAGCTCGACCAGATCGTCGGCTTGTTCGAGCAGGGTGTATCTGCCCGCGCACATGACGAGGTCGACTCCACGGTCGTCGCGGATCAGTTCGGTGAGGGGTTCGGCGAAGTTCATCCCGGCGCCGATTGCTCCGACGACGCCCTCGTCCCGCAACTCGACCAACGCCGGAAGTGCCTCGGCAAGCGCCTGTTCCCAATGGTTTTCGGGATCGTGAAGGTAGGCGACGTCCAGTCGGTCCAGCCCGAGACGGTCGAGGCTCTCGTGCACCGAGCGGCGGATGCCGTCGCGGGTGAAGTCCCACCTGCGCCGGGTGGTGGCGGGGACGTCGAAACCCTCGTCGTCCATCCGTCCGTCGGCGTCCGGATCGGTCTCGAGCAGGCGACCCACCTTCGACGACACCACGTACTGGTCCCTTGGCCGCTCCCTCAGCAGGGCACCGAAGCGACGCTCGGAGAGCCCAAGGCCGTAGTGGGGAGCGGTGTCGAAGTAGCGAATGCCGTTGTCCCATGCGGTGTCCACGATGCCGCGCGCATCGTCGTCACTGATCGCGCGGTACAGGTTGCCCAGCTGTGAGCCGCCGAGGCCCAGTTCGGTCAGGGTCGCCCGCCCGCGGGTGCGGGTGGGGATCACGATGTCAGGCATCAGCCCTTGACCGCCCCCACGGTCTCACCGCGGATGAGGTACTTCTGCGCACCGATGAACACGATGAGCAGGGGGAGCATCGAGATGAAGGTGGCCAACGCCAGCTGTGGCATGTAGAGCTTCACGTCGAGACCGGCCGCCACCGTCGGGTTGAACAGCGGGCTGGCTCCGATCAGCTGCTGAATGCCGATCGAAAGGGTGTTGTTGTCCTGGTTGGAGGACAACAACGCCAGTGGCAGAAAGAAGTTCGTCCAGTTGGCGACGAAGGCGAAGAAGCCCACCAGGACCACCGCCTGCTTCGAGATCGGCAGTCCGATTCGCCAGAAGACCGCGACCTCCGACAGCCCGTCGATGCGGGCCGCCTCGACCAGTTCCCGCGGCATCGTGGTCATGAAGTGGATGTAGGAGAGGTAGACGCCGAACGGGAAGAATCCCATGATGATCAGGACGGGCCAGAGCTCCCCCACCGCGCCAATGGCGTTGACCTCGAGGAACAACGGGATGACCAGGACCGTGTTGGGCATGACCATGGTGACCAGGGTGATCACGAGGATGACCCTGCGGAAGCGGAACCGCAGCCGGGCCATGGCGTAGCCCGCGGGGAGCGCGGCGACCAGACCCAACAGGGCCCCACCGCCCGCCACGAACAGAGAGTTCAGAATCCACTGCGTGAACAGTCCGCCGTTCGGCCCGAAACCGTCGACCTGAGACCAGTTGTGGACGACGTTGCCCAAGGAGACGTCGCCCAATCCCAGGAACCCGCCTGCCCCGGTGTCCACCCCGCGCTCGGAGCGGAACGCCATCGCGATGAATCCGACGATCGGAAAGACGAATATCGCCGCGACGAAGAGCATCGTGGCCACTCGAGCGAGGCGGCCAGCGGTCCATTGCCGGCTCATGACGGCTCCTCGGTTCCGAACAGGCCGCTTCGGAAGACGATGAGCAACCCGATGGACAGCGTGATCACCAGCAGGATCAGCGACATCGCCGCTGCCGCGGGAAAGTTGTAGTTGCTGAACGCGAACGCGTAACCCAGCTGGGTCGGCGTCCACTGGTCAGGCAACGCGTTGCCCGCCACCTGGTCGAGCAACTGAGGCTCGAGGAACAGCTGGAAGCCGTAGGCCAGGTTCATCAGGGCGGCGTAGCCGAGCCACGGCCGGATGATTGGGAGCTTCACGTACCAGGCGAGCTGCCAGGCGTTGGCGCCGTCGAGGCTCGCTGCCTCCAACACTTCATCGGAGATGCCGTTGAGACCACCGTTGACCACGATGATCCACGAGCCGACACCCTGGAAGAACATCATCGCGGCGAGGATGAACGGCAGGTGGCTTGGCGTGGCCACCGCCTGCTTGATGGTTTCGATGCCCAGTACGCGCCAGATGCCTTCGATGGGCGATTGGCTTGGGTTGAGCAGGTACACCCACAGCACCAGGTTGGCGACCCCGGCCAGCGCCCCGGGGATGTAGTAGACGAACCGCATCGTGGCTCCGAAGCGGCCCGGGCTTGCGTGCACCAGCAGTGCGAGACCGACGATGCCGATCATCATGATCGGCAACCACACCAGCAGGGTGGCAAAGACATTCGTGAACGTGTCGACGAAGCGGAAGTCGGTAACGACGGTTCGGAAGCTCTCGACGCTGCCGAACTCCGACCGCGGGCGCAGCGGGGTGGTCGGCGTCTCGAGTGCCGTCACCAGCGCATAGCAGACGGGGATGACGCCACCGATCATGAGCAACGCGAGGTACGGGCTGATCAGCAGCCACGCGCCTCGGGTCTCGCTCGACCGCCGCCTTCGCGTGCGCGGCGGTCGACGCGAGGGAGCCGCGACCGGAACGCCCACGACGGGCGCGTCGGTTAGCCCGTTCGTCATTCGGGTCTCCTAGATTCGATGGGGATGGCTGGACCGGTCAGTTGACCGTGTAGCCCATTGCCTTTGCCTGGTTGAGCAATTCGCTCTCGAAGGCGCTCCAGCCGTCGTCGATGCTCTTGCCGTCCACCAGCGCGGGTGCCAGCGTCTCGGTCCACACACTGCCGGTGTTGTAGAGCATGTAGGAGTGGTTCGGCTGGACGAACTGGATGGCGGCCTTCATCGCGGCGAACGTCGTGTCGTTGTCGGCGAAGTAGTTTTCGCGAGACTGCTTGCGAATCCACGCGTCTCGGACGGGTCCGTATGCGGGGAGGCCAGTGGACAGTTCGACTTGCCACGCCGGATCGGTCGCCACGAAGCGGGCGAAGGTCAGGGTGTTCTCGAGTTGCTTGCCGCTGATGTGGTTGGACACACCCCACAGGCCGCCGCCCTCGTCACCGGTGGCCGGTTTGGTCTCGCCCTGCCAGATGCGTGGTTGGGCGGCGGTCATCTCGCCGGCCGGAATCTTCCACGTCTGGTTGAACAGGTAGTCGCCCCACCACGCCGCCCCTGGGCTCATCACCAAGTTGGCGCCCACCTTGGCGGCGTCGGCGTCGAAGATGCCCAACGGAGACAACGCCTTTCCCTTGACCATCGTGGACAAGAGGTCCTTGGCGCGCTGGCACTTTGGATCGGACAGGTCGATGTGTGCCACGGTTTCGGAGACGCGCTGGTTGGTCGGGCAGCCGGAGGCCCATAGGTATCGGTCGGGCGCGTAGGCGTCGCCGGTGAAACCGCTTATCTTGCCGGGGTGCTCCTGGGCGATCTTGACCCCCAGGGTGGCGTACTCCTCCCAGGTGTTCGGGACGGTGTAGCCGTTCTCGTCGAAGAATTTCTTGTTGTACCAGAACACATCCGGCGCGGCGTCGTTGCGCAGGCAGCGCACTCGACCGTCGACGTTGCACGGTTCGTTGACGGCTCCGTCGTAGCCCTTGATCACGTCGGGCGCGAGGTCGGTGAGGTCGGCCGCGTAGTTGATCTGCGCGCCGGTGGCCCAGGCGATGTCGTCGTTGGACGGGAAGAAGATGGCGTCCGGCCACCCCTTGCCCGCCTGGTTGAACTGCGCGAACTGCTGCTGCAGCGTCTTTCCGCCGACCGTGCCGTCGATCTGGTTGACCGTGACGTCGATCTCGGGATGTGCCTTCTTGAAGGCCTCCGCGGCCGGAACGCGGGGCGGGTCTACCCACACGGTGATGGCTCCACCGGAATCGGTGGGTGCCGCCGCCCCGCCTCCGGTGTCGTTGCCACACGCGGCGACCAACAACATGGCCGCCGCCGCGACGATCCCGGCGGCGAACTTCTTGCCCGAACGGGCACTCCTCGACTTCATCAAGAAACTCCTTGGGATTGTCGTGAATGTGCGGCGTGAGGATGACAGGCGCCGCGGCTGCTCAAACGTTAGACCACTTTCGCGGCGGTGGTCAATCGTTTGAGCAAAACGGTTCACCGCGGACTGACGATCGCCACACTCGGCGGCGACCCACTCTCGAAGTCCCTATCGCCGGCGATATCACCGCTCGAGTGATATCGCCGGTGATAGAGACTTCTAGGACGGGTGGTGCCCGACCCCTGGGGTTGAGCCGTCGACGCCGCGGACCGGCACTACCCCCGAGTGAACGGTGCCGACGACTGCCTGATGACGAGCTCGGGAGCCGGGTCGGTGATGACCTCGTCGACGGAGACGCCCGTTTCGATCCGGGCGATCACGGCGTGGACGGCCGTGCGGCCCATCGCATAGAACTGCATCTTGACCGCGGTCAGCGGCGGCCACGTGTTCTCCGCAGTCCACGAATCGTGGACACTGACCACCGAAAGATCCTTTGGAACACGGACATTCATGTCCCTGGCGCCGGCAAGCAGGCCCACCGCGGCGTTGACGTTGGAGACGACCACGGCGCTCGGCGGCTGATCGTGGGACATCAGACATTCGAGCGCAGCGCGCCCGTTCGCCGGTGCATATCCCAATCGCGTCTCATAGCCCTGCGGCACCGAGAGGCCCGCATCCGCCATCGCCGCGTAGTACCCGACCCTCCGGCGCTTGGCGGTGAACGAGCGCGGAAGGCCGTTGGCGAGCGCGATGCGTTCGTGGCCCAGTTCGAGAAGGTGCTCGGTCGCGATCCGCGCGCCGGTCTCGTCGTCCAGCACCACCGAGCCGGGGTGACCGCGGTACGCCGAGTTGATCAGCACGATGGGCGCTCCGGATTCGAGCAGACTGCCGAGGCCAGCCGTCGGCACGCTGTCGCCGACCTGCACCACCATGCCGTCCACCCGGTTCTCGCCGATGAGTCGGCCGATCACCTCGCCGCCGGGGCGGACGTCGTCGGCGCGGCCCAGCAACAGCGTGTAACCGCGCGCGGCCGCCTCGTCCTCGCCGCCGTGCATGAGCTCGGTGAACAGGGCGTTGGTCAGATCCGGCACCACCAGACCGATGACTTGGGTTCGAGCGGACTTCAGAGCCCGGCCCGCGAAGTTCGGCCGGTAGTGCAATTCGCCGGCCGCTTCGACGATCCGCTGCCTGGTGGCCTCGCTGACGCGCGCCGACGGCGCATTGGACAGCACCCGGGAGACGGCCGAGATCGACACGCCCGCCTTGGCCGCAACGTCTCCGAGCGTGGCCGCGTTGCGCTGCCTGGCGTCGGCTGGCCGCGCGACGGGACCGTTCTGCTCCCCTGACATCGTCCCCCGTTTCGTCCGGCCCTTGACACGTGCGCAATCGTTTGATCAATATTAGACCGAGTGACGCGGACCACTGCAACCCGCCCACCCCTGTCAGCAACCCCAGCAATGGCGTGGTTCGGCTTGTCCAGCGAGACAACTCATTCCACAATCCACGCCGAATCATCCGGCACGTGTCTGCCGGTGAAGGGACGTCGTCATGGCTTCCGTGACCTATCAACACGCCGAACGCACCTACCCGGGCGCCGAACACCCGGCGGTCCGCGATCTGAACATCGACATCGGAGACGGTGAGTTCATGGTGTTCGTGGGCCCGTCGGGCTGCGGCAAGTCGACGTCGCTGCGGATGCTCGCCGGACTGGAGGACGTAACCGGCGGGGACATCCTCATCGGGGATCGCTCGGTCGCCCACGTGCCGCCGAAGGACCGCGACATCGCGATGGTGTTCCAGAACTACGCGCTCTACCCGCACATGACCGTCGCGGACAACATGGCATTCGCGTTGAAGGTCGCCGGAGTGGGCAAGGCCGAACGCATCGCCCGCGTCAACGAAGCGGCCGACCTGCTGGACCTCCGCGACTACCTCGAGCGCAAGCCCAAGGCCCTCTCCGGTGGGCAACGCCAGCGGGTGGCGATGGGACGCGCGATCGTCCGGCAGCCGCAGGTGTTCTGCATGGACGAGCCGCTCTCCAATCTCGATGCCAAGCTGCGGGTTTCGACCCGCACCCAGATCGCGGCCCTGCAGCAGCGACTCGGCGTCACCACCGTCTACGTCACCCACGACCAGGTCGAGGCGATGACCATGGGTGACCGTGTCGCCGTCCTCAAGGACGGCGTCCTGCAGCAGGTCGACACCCCGCTTGCGCTGTACCGGTCGCCCGCGAACTTGTTCGTCGCCGGCTTCATCGGATCGCCCGCGATGAACCTGCTCGACGCCGAGATCCACGACGGTCACGCGATCGTCGGCGGACATCGGATGCCGGTGGACCGGGCGGCGTTGGCGAAGGCGACCGGCGCGGTCACCATCGGCGTCCGGCCGGAGTCATTCCGGGTCGTCGACGCCGGGCAGGAGGGCATCCCGGTGACGGTCACGCTGGTCGAGGAACTCGGTGCCGACGCCTACGTATACGGCACGTCCGGCGTCGAGGGGACGCCCAGCAGCATAGTCATTCGCGTCCCCGGCCAAATCAACCACGCCAAGGGCTCGACGATCAGGGTCACCACCGATTCGGCCGCCGTCCACCTGTTCGACACCACCACGGGAATCCGTCTGAGCGCGTGACGGATTCAGCGACAGCCTCGACTCGAGGCGAAAGGAGTGTCCCGTGCTGACCGCGAACTACGTGGGCGCAAGGAACATCGAGATTCACCACCGCGATCCCGAACCGCTGAAGGACGGTCAGGTCCGGATCGAAGTCGCCTATGCCGGAATCTGCGGCACCGATCTCCACATCTTCCACGGCCACATGGACTCCCGCGTGCAGACTCCGGCCGTCATCGGCCACGAGATGAGCGGACGGATAGCCGAGATCGCTGACGGCGTCACCGGTTGGAGGGTGGGAGACCCCGTCACCGTCATGCCGCTGCGCTGGGACGGCACCTGTCCCGGTTGCCTCGCCGGCCATCAGCACATCTGCCAGAATCTCGACTTCGTCGGGATCGACTCTCCCGGTGCACTGCAACGGTTCTGGAACGTCGACGCCGACATCCTGGTTGCGTTGCCGGAAAGCTTGCGTCTCGACCATGCGGCGCTCGTCGAACCCGTGGCGGTGGCCGTCCACGACGTTCGCCGCGGGGAGGTGGCTGCCGGCGATCACGTGGTGGTCCTCGGCGGTGGCCCGATCGGGGTCTTGATTGCCACCGTCGCGCGCCACGCCGGAGCCAAGGTGGCGGTCGTCGAGCTCGACGAGGGCCGCCGCGCGGCCATCGCCAAGCTGGGGTTCGAGGTGCTTGATCCCACCGACACCGACCAGGTCGAGTGGGTGACCGCGTGGACCTCCGGGGCCGGCGCCGACATCGCCTTCGAGGTGTCGGGAGCGGCCTCGGCGATGCTCGCGGCGACCGACCTGGTGAAGGTGCGCGGCACGGTCGTCGTCGTCGCGATCCACCCGCAGCCGCGCCCAGTCAACCTGCAGCGCGTGTTCTGGCGTGAGCTGCGACTGCTCGGCGCCCGGGTCTACGAGCGCACCGACTTCGAGCGCGCGATTGAACTTCTCGACGAGGGCGCCATCCCGGCCGACGCCTTGATCAGCAGCATCCGGCCGATCACCGACACCGCGGAGGCCTTCGCCGACCTGGAGGCGGGCAAGGCCATGAAGGTGCTCATCGATCTCGGCGCCGACGGAGAATCCACGTGACCGGCTCCCCGTTCGACCTCTCCGGCAGGACCGCGGTCGTCACGGGAGCCAAGCGGGGCATCGGCCTGGCGATCGCCGAGGCGCTGGCCAACGCGGGCGCCGACATCATCGGCGTCAGTGCCACTTTGGAGCTCGACGGCAGCGTCGTCCAGAGCCGCGTGGAGGCCGCCGGCCGCGAGTTCACCGCCTACCAGGTGGACTTCGCGGATCGAGACGCCGTCGTCGAGCTTGGCGCCCAACTGGCGGAACGCCGAGTCGACGTCCTGGTCAACAACGCGGGGACGATCGAACGGACCCCCGCCGCCGAGCATCCCCTCGAGATGTGGGATCGCGTGCTGTCGGTGAACCTCGACAGCCAGTTCGTGCTGACCCAGGCCGTCGGGCGGTCGATGATCGCCCGCGGATACGGGAAGGTCATCTTCACCGCCTCGCTGCTGAGCTTTCAGGGCGGGGTCAACGTACCGGGCTACGTGGCGTCCAAGTCCGCCATCGCGGGCCTGACCAAGGCGCTGGCCAACGAGTGGACCTCGCTCGGCGTCAACGTCAACGCGCTGGCACCTGGTTACATCGCGACCGACAACACCCAAGCGCTGCAGGACGATCCGGTGCGCAGCCGCTCCATCCTCGAACGAATCCCAGCCGGCCGGTGGGGTCAGGCCAGCGATCTCGGCGGCGCCGCGGTGTTCCTCGCCAGCCCGGCTTCTGACTACGTCTCCGGAATCACGCTGCCGGTCGACGGTGGCTGGCTCGGTCGGTGACAATCGGCGGACCTACCCCCTTGTCGCCGTGTGCACTTCGAGGGCGACCGGTTCGGTGAACCGTCCGCTCGGTTCGATCGCAAGCAAGGTGGTGGCCACCTCTTGTTCGAAGGCCGATCGCCTGTCGCCGAGCAGTCGGCGAAGTGGCAGCGAGGTTGAGTACAGATATCCGATGATCGCGTCGACCGTCCACTCTCGGGTGAACTCCTGAACCACCCTGTGCACGTTGGGAAACGGTGAGCGAGACAGTATCGACTCGTGCGACTCGTCGGAGGACGCCGGGCCAAGACTGGGGAATGCGTCGGCTGGCAGGTAGCGGGGCTGGAGGGCCTCCACGGCCCGCTGCCATTCCGTGACCGGTCGGACGAGGCAGCTGTCGTTGGCCATCACGACACCGCCGTCGGCCTCGACCATGCCGTCGAGCGCCGAGAGGACTCGTTCACGGTCCATCCAGTGAAACGACCGCCCCATGGTGACCAGCGTGAAGCGGCCGAACTCACCCGGCAGGTCCTCCGAACTCCCCTGCGCCCAGGACACATTCGTGACGCCCAGTTCGCGCGCACGGTTCGCGGCTTCGACGAGCATCTCGGGCTCGGGGTCCACGCCAAGCGCTTCGGTGACGTGCCGTGCGAGCGGGACCGTCAGCTGGCCGGTGCCACAGCCGAGGTCGAGCAGTCGCCCGGTGCCGTCTAGTCGGAATCGTGCGACGACGTCGGCGAAGAACGTCTCCGGATAGCCGGGGCGGTATCGCGCGTAGTGCCAGGCGGTTCCGGCGAACAACCCGTCGCCGGAGCTGCTCGGTGAGTCCGTCACGCCCACCTCCTGTCGGTCGATCTGCTGGCGGTCTCCATGGTGCCCGAGGGCGTCCCTCCTCGCGGCACGACACTCAACCTTGTCGATCGACATTGTCAGGTGACCCAGTCATCTGTACGGTGGGTTCGACTAGCCCAAAACCAATCCCGAGGACGGCCGCGATGACCACTGCCAATGCCCCGTCGCTTCAGGCGATACCCGAGCGCGCCGCCCTGCCCTTCGTCGGCCACGCGCTCGGCATCCCCCCTGGTGCCGACGGTCTGCTGCACCTGATGGCCGAGGCAAAAGACCTCGGACCGCTGTTCAAACTGAGCATCTTCGGCGCCGAGGTCGCCATCGTCTCCGGCCTGGACTTGGTCACCGAACTGTCCGACGAGGACCGCTTCCGAAAGAACGTGCACGCCGACCTCGTGTTCCTGCGCCGAATCGGCGCCGACGGACTGTTCACTGCCTTCAACGACGAGCCCAACTGGGCCAAGGCGCACGACATTCTGATGCCGGCGTTCTCCCTGTCCGCCATGCGCGGCTACCACGCCACGATGCTGCAGGTGGCACGGAGCCTGCTGGCCAAGTGGGACCGCGTCGGCGACCAGTCGGTGGACGTGGCCGCCGACATGACGCGGCTGACATTCGACACCATCGGCCTGTGCGGTTTCGGCCACGACTTCGACTCGTTCGGCCGCGACGAACCGAACCCGTTCGTGGGAGCCATGACGCGCGCGCTGGCGTTCGCTCAGGCCACGGGTGAGTCGATTCCCGGTACCGAGGTGCTCAGGTGGCGACGGGCCCGCCAGTTCGACGAGGACGTCCGTTCGATGAACGCCCTCGTCGACGACGTCGTCACGCGGCGCAGGTCCTCGGGTGACACCACCATGGAGGACCTGCTCGGCCGGATGCTGCACACCCCGGATACCCGAACCGGCGAACCGCTCGACGACGTCAACATCCGCCATCAGGTGATCACCTTTCTCATCGCCGGCCACGAAACCACCAGCGGTGCACTGTCGTTCGCGCTGTACTACCTGGTGAAGAATCCGGCCGCGCTCGCCCGCGCCCGCGCGGAGGTCGACGCCATGTGGGGAAACCAGACAGACCCCGACCCACGTTACGAAGACGTCGGCAAGCTGACCTACATCCGACAAGTGCTCAACGAGAGTCTGCGACTGTGGCCCACGGCACCCTCGTACGCCGTGGAGCCACGGGAGGACACCGTCATCGGCGGCAAGTACGCGGTGCGCGCGGGCGAGACGCTCATGGTGCTCACACCGGCGCTGCACCGCGATGCCGCGTGGGGAGACAACGTCGAGTCGTTCGATCCCGATCGCTTCGCCGCCCACCGCGAAGAGGCGCGGCCGGCCCATCTGTTCAAGCCCTTCGGCACTGGCGAACGCGCCTGCATCGGACGGCAATTCGCCCTCCACGAGGCGACGCTGGTGCTGGGTCTGCTGCTGCACCGCTACCGGCTCAACGACCACGCGAACTACCAACTGAAGCTCAAGCAGACGCTCACCATCAAGCCCGACGGATTCACCCTCGGCATCGCACGCCGTTCCGACGACGAGCGGGCAACACCGAGCGCCGTGGCCGACCCCGCCCGGCAACACCGCGGCGCCGCCCGCCGCCACGCCCCCGGCACGGCCCTGACCGTGTTGCACGGTTCCAACCTCGGTACCTGCGCGGGCATCGCCCACGAGCTCGCCGACGGCGGCACTGACCTTGGCTTCGCCGCCAGCGTCGCACCCCTCGACGACGCGGTGGGAAAGCTCTCTGCCGATGGCGGCGTCGTCGTGATCGTGGCCGCGTCGTACAACGGGCGGCCCACCGACGACGCGGCCACGTTCGTCGACTGGTTGGAGCACCTGACACCCGGCTCGCTACGAGGCGTGCGGTACGCCGTGCTCGGCGTCGGGGACCGCAACTGGGCTGCCACCTATCAGCGCATCCCCACGCTGGTCGACGAGCGCCTGACCGCGGCCGGCGCCGTCCCCGTGGTGGCCCGGGGTGCGGCAGACGCCGCCGCCGACCCGACCGACGCCGTGGACCGCTGGACTGCGGGGCTGTGGGACGCACTGCTCGAACCGCAGGTCGACGACTCCGCATCGGAAACCCCCGTGGCCGAACACCAATCGCTCTACGAGGTCGTGGACGCCGCCGACTCGGCGACCGGGCAACTGGCGGCCCACCACGGGATGCAACCGATGCAGGTGTTGGAGGCGCGCGAATTGGTCGACGTCGCACATCCCCTGGGCAGGTCGAAGCGATTCCTGAAGCTACGCCTGCCCGACGGCGTCGGCTACCGCACCGGTGACCACCTCGCGGTGCTCCCCCGCAATCCCGCCGCCCTCGTCACACGGGTCGCCGACCGGTTCGACCTCGATCTGGACCGCACGGTCGCGATCCGGGCGCGACGCCGCAGCCGCAACGCGTTGCCCGTCGACCGTCCGTTGACCCTGCGCCACCTACTCACCGATTTCGTCGAATTGCAGGACCCCGCAACCCAAGAGCAGGTCGCGAGGCTGGCCGCCAACACACCGTGCCCGCCCGAACGACGCCCGTTGTCCGACTTGGCGTCGGCACCACCGGCGGACTTCGACGAACAGGTGACCCAGCCCCGGCGAAGTGTCCTCGACCTCGTCGAGCACCATCCCGCGTGCGCGCTGCCCTTCGAGGAGTTCCTCGAGATGCTGCCGGTACTGCGACCGCGGCACTACTCCATCTCGTCGTCGTCGGAAACCACGCCCGCCGAGGTGGACCTCGTGGTGGCGTTGCTGACGGCCCCGCATCGCGACGGCAACGGAGAGTTTCACGGGATCGCCTCCCACCACATGCAGACGGTCGACGCCGGTGACGTCGTCCAGGCTCGGGTGCTGCCGTGCCGCGACGCGTTCCGGCTGGCGTCGGACTCCTCAATTCCCGTGATCACGGTCAGCGCCGGCACCGGACTGGCTCCGTTCCGTGGCGCCATCCTCGATCGACTCCACCACGGTGTCCGCGGAACGCTGTTGTGCTACTTCGGATGTGACGCCCCGGACGTCGACTTCCTACACCGGACCGAGCTCGAGGCGGCACACGCGGCCGGTGTCGTCGACCTGCGCCCAACCTTCATGCACGCTCCCAGGGACGGTGTCCGGTTCGTCCAGGACCGCATCGAACGGGAATCCGACGACGTATGGGCGGCCCTGCAGAGCGGCGGGCGCGTCCACGTCTGCGGCGACGGCCGCCGCATGGCGCCCGCGGTCCGCGCCGCCTTCATCTCGGTGTACCGCAAGCACACCGACGCGGGAGTCGAGGAAGCCACCGCCTGGCTCGAGTCGCTCGTCGAGGCGCAGCGGTACGTCGAAGACGTCTGGGCCGGCTAGATCACGGTGAAGACTTCCACCCCCACGTTGACCGTCGGCGTTTCGGCCGCACTGATCGCGGGCGTCACCCTCGGCAACGCGGGAACCAACGTCATGCCCATCTTCGTCGACGACTTCGCCGCCCGCTTCCACATGTCGGAATCTGCTGCGGGGCTGGTGGGTACGGCCCAGCTGATCGCCACCGCCGTGGTGACGATCATGCTGGCCAAGCGCGCCGCGGGGGTTGGCCGAACCACCATGGCCAGATGGGGTGCGGCCGTGGCGGCCGTCGGCCTGGTTGGTGCGGCGGTGGCCACGGATGCGGGCGCGATCATCGCTGCCAACATCGTTCTGGGAGCCGGCCTCGGCGCCGTCTACGCCGCCGCCACCTCCGCACTGGCTGTGTTCGACGACCCGGACAGGGCATCGGCCGTCGCGGTCTCGGGCACGGTGGTGGTGACGGCGTTGCTCATCGTCGGGGTGTCCGCGGCCGACCGTGCGTGGTCGCCGGGCACCGGCTTCGCGGTGCTTGCGCTGTGCTGTGTGCCCACGTGGCTGTTGGTGGGACGGTTGCCCAAGAGCCGCAACGCCATCGGTGGCACCCACCCCGTCGCACCGAAGCGCCCGTCGGTGGTGCTGCTCGCGGGCGCAGTGCTGCTGTGGATGGTGACGCAGGGAGCGTGGTCCTACGCGGCCGTGCTGGGACGAGAACACACCGGCATGTCGCCTGCAGCGGTGTCCGCGGTGTTGGCGGCGTCCAGCGTGGTGGCGCTCGCCGGTGCAGTGGCGGGTCCCGTCGTCGCACGGCGGCTCGGCCGACTGGCCGCGTTGACCAGCTTCGTCGTCGCAGAATCACTCGGCATGGCGTTGCTCGTCGTGACGCATGACCGGACGCTTTTCATCGCCGCCGCCATCGCCTGGCAAGCATGCCAACTGGCCGTCCTGGTTCAGATCCTGGCTGCCGCCGCAGTGGTCGACCCGTCTGGGCGCTGGACGGCATCCCTCGGCGGGGCGGGAGCCCTCGGCAACGGGGTCGGACCACTGGCCGTCGGTCATCTGCTCTCGAGCGCCGGCGCCGGTGTGCTTGCCGTCGTGCTGGCGGCTGGCACGGTCGTCGGAGCGCTGCCGCTGCTCAGGATGACCGTCACCGCGAGGAAGCCCGTCGACGCCGCGGCGGTCGCAGCGTGACCCGATCGTTAGGATCGACCCATGGCACACGTCCCGGTGACCGAGCGTCGTCCCCAATTGATCAGGGCTGCAATCGATCTCATGGCCAGGGAGGGGGTGGCCGCGGCCAGTACCCGTGCCATCGCCGCCGAACTGGGGGTTGCCCAGGCCACCGTGCACTACACGTTCGGCAACAAGGAGGAGCTCTACCACGCGGTCATGCAGCAACTCACCGAGCAGTTGGTCGCCCAGGTCGAGCAGGCCGCCCCACAGGACCCTGACTTCGACCGGGCGCTGGGCACCCTCGCCTCGGCGCTGTGGCAGACGGTCCGCGAACAGCCGACCAGTCATCAGCTCCTCAGCGAGCTCACCATGTACGCACTGCGCACACCTCGCCTCGGCACCGTCGTCCAGGACCACTACACCGGCGTGCTCGCGGTGACGTCGCGGTTGATCGAGGAGGCCGCGGCACGGGCCGACCGCCAACTCGCCCAGCCCGCCGACACCATCGCCCGCTTCTTCCACGCCGGCTTCGACGGTCTCACCGTCCAGCATCTCGTCCATCCCGACGAGGCCGCCGAAAGCTCGTGCCTTCGGGCGTTGGTCGCCGCCACGGCCGCTCTGGCGGCTGGCGAACTGACCGTCCCCGCCGCTACGCCTTGACGTCCGAGGGGTGCGTGGCCAACGGCGTTACGTGAATCTTCATGTACGGGAACAGTGGCAGCGCCGAAAGCAACTGGTGTAGTTCGTCGTTGCTCTCGACGTCGACGATCGAGTAGTTGGCGTACTCGCCGACGACCCGCCAGATGTGCGGCCACTTGCCGCTGCGTTGCAGATCCTGCGAGTACGCCTTCTCGCGACCGACCAGATCGTCCTTGACCTGAGGGTCGACGTCGGCAGGCAGGTTGACCTGCATGTGCACGTGATACAGCAACTCAGCTCCGCTCGGGGTCGAGTGCGAAGTCGTAGGCGACGGACTGCGAACCGTCGACCTCGATCTTCGGGTCGAGAATCAGTTCAGGCTTGACCGCGCTGGCGATGTCGTCGTCGTTGTGCGAGTCACCGGGGAAGTACAGCTGGGCGGTCAGCATTTCGTGCCCGGGCGCCGACACCTTGACGTGCAGGTGGGCCGGACGCCAGGCGTGCCAACCGGCGGCGGAGATCAGCTTGCCGCACGACCCGTCGGTCGGAATCTGGTAGGGCGCAGGGCGAATGGTGGTCATCTCGAACTGGCCGTCCGGTCCCGTCGAGAAGGTGCCCCGCAGGTTCCACTCGGGGATGCCTGGCGCGAACTGGGAGTAGTAGCCGTCGTCGTCGGCGTGCCACAGTTCGATCTTGCCCTGCAGCGGCGCGCCGTTGGTGTCGGTGATGCGTCCGCTCCACACCAGGGGTGTGCCTGCCTCGCCGTCGCGCATCGGGACCGTGCCCGTCGCGCCGAGCTCGGGAGCGTTCGGCACGTAGTACGGGCCTTCGATGCTGCCCTTGTTGCCGGAGCGGTGGTCGGTGGCGACGTCTTCGACGACATGCTCGATCCAGACGTCGAGGAACAGGGGCCACTCGCCGGTCTCGCCGACGTCGATGAGCCACGCCTTCAGCGCGTTGTACTCGGCGTAGGTGACGCGGTGGCGACGAATGGTCTCGTGGAGCGCCTCCAGCACCTCGCGGGCCAGCAGGTCCACCCGCTCGATGGGGGTGTCCTTGACCGCGTCATACGGCGACTTGTCGGCGTGGAACCGCTCGGTGGCCGAGGCACCGGAAGCGGCAGCGCTCGCCACGTCGGAGGGCTGCTCGATTGTGGTCATGTCAACTCTTCTCTCTCTTGTTCCTTCGATTCCGTGGGGCTGCCACGGAGAGGGCTCATCGTCGATCGGTGCGATACCGGTCGAGTTTGTCGGGGTCGACCTCGATGCCAAGACCGACACCGGGCGGCACGGGGAGCACGCCGTCTCGGATGCGCAGCGGTTCGGTGAGGAGGTCGTCGGACATGTCGAGGAAGTTGGAGAGCTCGCCGGCGCGACGCGACGTCGACTCGTATGCCGCACCGAAGGTGACCGCGCACGCGGTGCCGATCTGACCGTCGATCTGGTTGCCCATCAACACTTCCAAGCCCAATCCCTCGGCGAGGTGGTGCACCCGCTGCGAGGTGGTGAACCCCGTCCGCGCGGTCTTGATGCTGATCGCGGTGGCGGACTTGCCGAGCACCTCACGCGTGACGTCGGCGAGGGTGGGCACCGACTCGTCGGCGATGAACGGGACGTCGAGCTTCTCGACCAACCAGCGGCGGCCCAGCACGTCGTCAGCCGGGCAGAGTTCCTCTGCGAACAGCAGGTCGAGGTCGGCCATGTCCTTCATGGCGCGCAACGACTCCGATGCCGTCCACCCGCGGTTGGCGTCGACGTACAACTCGACCGCGTCGCCGAAGTGCTCGCGCAGCGCACGGACCACGGCGGTGTCGAGGGTGACCGGGTGACGGCCGACCTTCACCTTGAAGGTGCTGATGCCGTACAGCTCTCGGATCTTCTCCGCTTCCGCGACCATCGCGGCGGGCTCGTCGAACCCCAGCATGTGGCTGACGCGCATGCGGTCGGTGTAACCACCGAGCAGGCCGGTCACCGGCAATTCGAGCGTGCGTCCCAATGCATCCCACATCGCCATGTCCACCGCGGACTTGGCTGCCGGATTGCCCACGGTGCGCGCCATGCGCCCGCCGGCCACCTCGCGCTCGGTGAGCGTGAGCCCGACGAGTTGGGGCGCGAAGATCTGCTCGACCACCGCGACGATGCTCGCCTGCGTCTCTCCGTAGGTGAAGGGGCGCGGCGGCGCTTCGGCGACGCCGACGACCCCGTCGTCGGTGTGCACGCGCACGAGCACGTGGTTGGCGGTGTGGACCTCGCCCGACGCGAACTTCAGCGGTTTCAGATAGGGAATGGCGAACGGAATCGCCTCGACGGCAGTGATCTTCACGATGGCTCCTCAACGGCGACGGCCGCCAGGGCCGCGGACAGAATGCTGATGGCGGCGTCGACCACCGGATTGTCGGCGCCGCGCCGCCACGCGAGGGCGAGGTCGATGCTGCCGCCGTCGGCCAGGTCACGAAAGACCAAACCCTGCAACGGAAGTGCCCGCACCGAGGCGGGGAGAACGGCGACCCCGAATCCGGCGGCCACCAGGGCCAGCAAGACGGCGGTGCCCGGCGCGGTGTGTTCACGGAGCGGCACGAAGCCGGCGCGCTTGCAGCTCCGCAGTACGGCGTCGTTGACCGCCGAATCGCGACTCGAGTAGGAGACGAACGGCTCGGTGCGCAGATCGGTCATCGAGACGACGGGCTCGGCTGCCAGTCGGTGGTCGGCCGACACGGCCAGAACGAGGGGTTCGGTGTCGATGATCCGCAGTTCGATGTCGTCACCGACCGCAGGGGGACGCAGGACGCCGACGTCCAACGCGCCCGCCCGAAGTTGGTCACACTGCTGCGGGGTCAGCAGGTCCGCCTGGGTTTCCATGGCAACGCCGGGAAGCTCCTGGCGAAGGATGCGGGCGATGCGCGGAAGGTGCGAGAACGCGGCCGTCCCGGTGAGCCCGACGCGCAGCAGTCCACTGCGGCCCGCCGCGATCCGGCGCACGCCGCGTTCGGCGTCGTCGACGGCGGCAAGGATTCGGATGGCTTCGGACTGTAGGAACTCACCGGCGGGGGTGAGGGACACCTGGCGGGTCGTGCGGTTGAACAGGCTGGCGTCCAGTTCGCCTTCGAGTTGGCGAATCGCATAGGACAGTGCCGGCTGCGCGACGAGTAGGTGCTCAGCGGCCTTGCCGAAGTGGCACGTCTCGGCCACCGCGGCGAAATAGCGCAGGTGACGCAGCTCCATGAGACTTCCGTTCGTAGCGGTGTGACGACCGACACGTTCGACGGTAGATGTCCGATCCATAGGAAACAAGGACTCGTTTGCGTCCCATTCATCGATGTGATCGATTAATGGGCGGCGGGTGCAGGACTAGGCAATTGCCTGGTGTGACCGTCGACACGCCCTGCCACTGTGGTCGGAGAGCCCCTGGAGGATGACATGACCACATCGATCGAACCGACGAACCGCGTCGAGACCGTCTTGGCGAATGCCGTCGTGGACGACGCCGAGGCGGGCGTCTACCGCACCAACCGCAAGATCTTCACCGACGAAGAGATCTTCGAGCTGGAGATCAAGCACATCTTCGAGGGCAACTGGATATACCTGGCCCACGAGAGCCAGGTCGCCAACCCGGGCGACTACTTCACCACCTACATCGGCAGACAGCCCGTGGTGATCACCAGGGACAAGAACGGGAACCTGAACTGCCTGATCAACGCGTGCGCGCATCGCGGCGCCATGATCTGCCGCCGCAAGACCGACAACCGGATGACGCTGACGTGCCCCTTCCACGGGTGGACGTTCCGCAACGACGGCGCCCTCCTCAAGGTGAAGGACCCCGAGGGCGCCGGCTACCCGGAGACGTTCAATTCCGGGGGCAGCCACGACATGACGAAGGTCGCGCGGTTCGAGGGGTACCGCGGCTTCCTGTTCGGCAGCCTCAACGACGACGTGCTGCCGCTGGCTGAACACCTCGGCGACGCCACCAAGGTGATCGACATGCTGGTCGACCAGTCACCCGACGGTCTGGAGGTGCTTCGGGGTTCGTCGACCTACACCTACGACGGCAACTGGAAGGTGCAGGCCGAAAACGGCGCCGACGGATATCACGTCACCGCCACGCACTGGAACTACGCCGCCACGACCAGCCGGCGCACCACCGGCGAGTCGACGAACGACACCAAGGCCCTCGACGCCGGCAGCTGGGGAAAGTCCGGCGGCGGCTACTGGTCCTTCCCACACGGCCACCTGTGCCTGTGGACGTGGGCAGGCAATCCGCAGGACCGCCCATTGTGGGACAAGCTCGACGACCTCAAGTCGACGTTCGGCGACGCCAAGGGCGAGTTCATGGTCAAGGGTTCACGCAATCTGTGCGTGTATCCGAACGTGTACGTGATGGATCAGTTCTCAACCCAGATCCGCCACTTCCGACCGATCGCCCCCGACAAGACCGAGGTGACGATCTACTGCATCGCCCCCAAGGGCGAGAGCGACACCGCACGCTCGCACCGCATCCGCCAGTACGAGGACTTCTTCAACGCCTCCGGCATGGCGACCCCCGACGATCTCGAGGAGTTCCGGTCCTGTCAGCTCACCTTCCGCGCGGAGGCTGCGCCGTGGAACGACATGAGCCGGGGCGCCGAGCACTGGTTGACGGGTCCCGACGAGGTGGCCCGCTCCCTCGACATGGACGGCGTCATCTCCTCGGGCGTCAAGAACGAGGACGAGGGCCTCTACCCGGTGCAGCACGGCTATTGGCTGGACACGCTGCGCAACGCGCTGGGGCGCGAGCAGGACAAGGGGATGGGCGCGTGACCACGGTTGAGAGTTCTCAGAAGCTGTTGACCCACAACATGATCGAACAGTTCCTCTATCGCGAGGCCCGCTACCTCGACGACCGGGAGTTCGAGAAGTGGCTTGAGTGCTACGCCGAGGACGTCGTGTACTGGATGCCATCCTGGGACGACGACGACACACTCGTCGAAGACCCGCAGCGCGACGTCTCGTTGATCTACTACGCGAACAAGGGCGGCCTGGAGGATCGGGTGTTCCGCATTCGCACCGAACGCTCGTCGGCGACGTCGCTGCCCGAACCCCGGACCAGTCACAACATCTCCAACGTCGAAGTCATCGAACGCCGTGGCGACCTCGTCGACGTCCGATTCAACTGGCACACCATGTACTTCCGCTACAAGACCGTCGACCCCTATTACGGGACGTCCTTCTACACGATCGACTTCAGCGGCGAGCAGCCCGTGATCCGGCGCAAGACCGTCGTACTGAAGAACGACTACATCCACCACGTGGTGGACGTCTACCACTTCTAGGAGCGGGTCATGACTTCTTCGATCGACATCGAAACACATTCCGTCGCATTGTCCTTCGAGGACGGCGTGACCCGGTTCATCACGTGCCGACCCGATCAGACCGTCGCCGACGCGTCCTACCGGCAGCGGATCAACATCCCCCTGGACTGTCGCGACGGGGCCTGCGGCACGTGCAAGGCGCTGTGCGAGTCCGGCAGCTACGACGGCGGCACCTACATCGACGACGCGTTGCCGCCGGACGAGGCGCAGGCCGGCTACGTACTGCCCTGCAGCATGAAGCCGCGCTCGGACCTGGTGCTGCAAATCGCCAGCACCTCGGACGTCGCCAAGACCCGCGCCGCCACTCACACCGGCACCCTCGTACGCCTCGACCGACTGTCGAACACGACCATGGCCCTGGGGGTGGAGATCCCCAATCGTTCCGAGTTGGCCTTCTTACCAGGCCAATACGTCAACATTGCCGTACCCGGGACCGATCAGACGCGCTCCTACTCGTTCTCCAACTCGCCAGACGACGAGCTCTTGACATTCCTCGTCAAGCTGACCCCGGGCGGCGCCATGTCCGACTACCTGTCGACCCGTGCCGACATCGGTGACGCCATCACGTTCACCGGCCCCAACGGATCCTTCTTCCTCCGCGAGACCGACCGCCCGGTGCTCCTCCTCGCCGGCGGCACGGGGCTGGCACCCGTGCTGTCGATGCTGCGCACCATGCGGGGCGGCTCCCATCGGCGCAAGGCCCACCTGATCTACGGCGTCAGCACCGACGAGGATCTGGTGGCCCTCGACGAGATCGTCTCGCTTGCTTCCGATCTCGACGGATTCACCTGGAGCCACTGCGTGTCGGACCCCAATTCCACTGCACAGCACAAGGGTTACGTGACGCGACTAATCGAACCGAAGCACCTCTACGACGGCGACGTCGCGGTGTACCTCTGCGGGCCACCGCCGATGGTCGAGTCCGTCCGCACCCACGTCGCGCAAGCGGGTATCGAGCCGACCGGTTTCTACTACGAGAAGTTCGCGCTGGCCCACACCGGCGGCGAAGGCAGGCGGGAGACACCGCCCGCCCTTGCTGCGAGCGAGACCCTGCTCGTGTCGCGGGACGCCCGTGCCGTCGCCGGGCAGGTCATGCTTCCGAACTCGACCATCGCGGCGGTCGGCGGGACAACACCCCGCGTGGACGACGATTCGGCGATCCGGTGCATCGCGGGCCAGCAGATGACGCCCTCCCCCTCGACCGGACGTCCGGGACGTCTCGACCCCGACGATGGCGCGCTGATGCCCAGCGGCGCAGGGCATCTCGCCGGTCAAGAGCTCTTCGGTGCCGACGCCGCACCCGCTCCTGGCGTTGCCGCTGCCCCGGTGGTGTCCGAGGACGGCTACCAGATCGGCGAGGAGCATCCCGAGGTGCACGCCTCCGACGCGCTGTTCGAGGCACGGCAAGCGCTGGAACTCGGGGCCCTCGAACTGACGCTGGGCCGCCTGACCTCCGCACAACTGGCGGGGTATCGCCTCCTGGCCGAGTCGACCGTTCCCTACGTGCAGGACGACCACTTCGTCGACGCGGCCCAGTACACCGAAACCAACGCGGCGTTCCACGACTACCTGTTCACCCTCACCGGCAACGACCACCTGTTGCAGGCCTATCAAGCCCTCGGCGTCAAGGGCCGGATGAGCGAGGTGCTGCGGAACGCGACGTGGTGCCATCCGCTGTGCGCCCAGGACCACGTGGACATCGTCGCCGCGTTCACGGCGGGCGACCGCGACGCGGCACGGTCGTTGATCACCGCTCACGCGGGCCGCTCCAAGCAGACCATGCGCCGCGCCATGTCGGATGCGGCCACCGCACGCCGACCGAGGTTCGTCACGCCTGGCCGGTTCACCGGCAAGGTCGTGATCGTCACGGGCGCCGCCCAGGGTATCGGCGAGCAGACGGCACGGCGCATCGACGCCGAGGGCGGCACCCTGGTGCTCGCCGACCGCTCGGAGTTGGTCAAGGAGCTCGCCGACGAGCTGGCCGCGCACGGCGGCACGGCGCTGGCGGTGACCGTCGACCTCGAGCACTGGGACGGTGCCGAATCACTGATCCAACAAACCATCTCGGCATTCGGTCACGTCGACGTGCTCGTCAACAACGTCGGCGGGGCCATCAACTTCAAGCCGTTCATCCAGTTCACCGACGCCGAGATCCGGGCCGAGATCGACCGGTCGTTGATGACCACGCTGTACGCCTGCCGCGCCGTTCTGCCGTCGATGGTCGACCGCGGTCACGGCGTCGTCGTCAACGTGTCCTCCGCCGCGACCAAGGGCATCCACCGCATTCCCTATTCCGCGGCGAAGGGCGCCATCAACGCCGTCACCGCGTCGTTGGCCATGGAGTACGCCGGTGACGGAATCCGCGTCGTCGCCACCGCACCCGGGGGGACCGCGGCCCCGACCCGGCGGATCTCCCGGGGGACTCCCGAACCGCGCACCGACGTCGAGCGCGCGTGGTTCGACGCCCACGTCGAGCAGACGATCGACTCGTCCTTGATGAAGCGCTACGGCACGCTCGACGAGCAGGCGGCGGCCATCTGCTTCCTCGCCTCCGACGAGGCGAGTTACATCACCGGCACCGTGCTTCCCGTTGCGGGCGGCGACGAGGGCTGACGCCACTACGATGTGACGGTGCTCATCGAGCCGACCGGATGCGTCGGGCGCGACGACGAATTGTCCGAACTCGCCGCACGCCTTCATGGCACCGTCACCGACGGCGCCACGGTGGTGGCCGTCGTCGGCGAAGCGGGGTCGGGGAAGACGGCACTCCTGCGCGCGCTTTCAGCCAAGCACTCCAACACGCGGTGGGCCCGGGCCGTTCCCTGGGAGACGGACCTCCCGGGCGGCGTGCTCGCACAAATGCTGCAGGACGAGATTCCCGCCGACCCGGTCGACGCGGCCGCTCACCTCGTCGACCTGCTGCGCACCCCGGATCCGGTGCTTCTGCTCGTCGACGACGCCGACCACGCCGACGCCGAGTCCGTCCAGGCGATCTCGACGCTGGTGCGACATCAGCGCGAACTTCCGGTGCTCGTCGTGCTGGCGATGACCACCCCGTCGTCCATCCTGGCCGATCTTGCCTCCAACCGACTGTCGCTGACCGGGCTGTCGCCTCTCGCCGTCGCCGCCCTGGCCGCCGCCCGCGGCGGCACCCTGCACCCGTCGGTAGTCGGCACCCTCACCGAACACACCGGGGGAAATCCGCGCGACGTGATCGCCCTGCTCGACGAGGTGCCCGCCTCCGTGTGGACGCAGCCCGACGCGGTGTTGCCCGCACCGGGTCACCTTCGGGCGAAGGTCCACGACCAATTGGAGCGGTGCACCGCCGACGGACGAGCGCTCGTCGAGGCGCTGGCGGTCCTCGGTAGGGACGCCTCGCTGGCCGAGGCCACCGCACTCGCGGCGCTGACGGACCCACTTCCTGCGCTCGACTCGGCCATGACCGCAGGCCTGGTCGTCGCCGCCACGCCGTTCGAGCCACGCCTGCGCGACTCGACCACCTACGTCGCGGTGGTGGAGCTGATGGGGGTGCACGCCGTTGCCGAGGCGCACCGGCGAGCCGCCGATGTCGTCGGTGACGACGTCCGGCGCCTTCACCATCTCGTCGCGGCGACCCCGACACCGAATCCGACACTTGCAGAAGAGGTTGCGCGACTCGCGCAGGATCGTGGAGCCGAGGGGGCCTGGGCTCAGGCGGCCACGCTGTACCGCGACGCGGCCCGGCTCACCGCCGACCCGCTCCGCCACGACGAAAGGCTGACCCTCTCCGTCGACGCACTGGTGGCCGCTGGGGACTGCGTCGCGGCGGCGGCAAAGGTGCCCGCCGTGGAGAGCCTTCGAGAGACCCCGTTGCGCAACGCGGTGCTGGCCTATCTGGCGATCCTGCGGGGTCGTGCCGCCGAAGCGGAGTCACGTCTGAGCCGCGCATGGGACATCGTCAACGCCGAGCGCGATCCCGACATCGCCGCGCTGGTGGCGCAACGACACGTCCTCGACGCGTTGATCCGTTGTCGGGGAGACGAATTGGTGACGTGGGCCGACCGCGCGCTTGAACTCGCGGACAGCGACTCGCCCGCCGGAATCGAGTCGGCGGCGATCCGTGGCCTTGGACTGTTGGCGGCCGGTCACCCCCGCCGCGCCACCGAGGCCTACGCCGCACTCGGCGGTCGCGTCCGGCACGGTGCCCAGGCTCAGCGAGTGGTCATGGGGCGGGGGTGGGTCCAGCTCGTCTGTGACGACGTCGACGCGGCCCGCGCCAGCCTGGAGAGCGCCGTGGCCACCGCCGATCTCGGAGGGTCGACGCGAATCACGCTGTGGGCGTTGGCCTGGTTGGCGAGGGTCCACTTCGTCACGGGTGAATGGGACCGCGCGATGACCGCCGTCGACGGCGGGCGTGAGCTGGCGGTCACCAGCGGGATCGTGGTGACGACGCCACTGCTGGAATGGACGGCCGCACAGATCGGCGCGCTTCGGGGCGACTGGTCTGCTGCCGCGTCGGCGGCACGCGCCGCCGACGCCGTCACGGGAGACTACGAAATGATGGTGATTCCGACGGTGCTGGCGCGGGCGCAGATCGCCGAGGCGGAAGCGGACTACGCCAAGGTTCGCCGACTCGCCGCACCGCTGACCCGGATGTCGGCTGGCACGTCTTTGGAGGAGCCGGGCTACTGGCCGTGGCCCGACATATTGGCCAACGCCATGGTGCTCGACGGCGACCTCGACGGTGCGGACGCCTTCCTCAGGCCGCACGAGCGGCGTGCTGAGGCGCGTGGGCATCGGTCGGCTCGGGCCCGCCTTGGCTATGCGCGCGGACGGTGGCACGGCGCCCATGGCGACGTCCACGCCGCGCGGCGGTCGTTCGAGACGTCTCTCGAACTGCTACAAGGGCTTCCGCTGCGCTACGACGCCGCGCGCGTCAACTTCGCCTACGGACAGACGCTGCGGCGCGCCGGCAAGCGGCGACAAGCCGACGCCGTGATCAGCGCGGCCCGCGAACTCTTCCTGTCCCTCGGCGCGAAGACCTATGTCGCACGGTGTGACCGCGAGCTCAAGGCGGGCGGACTGCACCAGGTCCGTGGCACGCGGGACGGGGTGAGTCTGACGCCGCAGGAAGAGGCGGTCACGAACCTCGTCTCCACGGGCCTGTCCAATCGCGAGGTCGCCGCGGAGTTGTTCATTTCGCCAAAGACCGTGCAGTATCACCTCACTCGCGTCTACGCCAAGCTGGGCGTGCGCACGCGCTCGGAGCTGGCGGCATTGCGCCGCTGACCGCCGTCGCCGTTCAGCGGACCGTCTCGAACACCGCCGCCAACCCCTGGCCACCGCCGATGCACATGGTCTCCAGGACGAATCGCGCGTCGCGGCGGCGCGCTTCGAACGCCGCGGTCGCCAGGATGCGGGCGCCGGTGGCTCCGATCGGGTGGCCCAGGGAGATTCCCGAGCCGTTCGGGTTGACGCGCTCGTCGAGCGGGTCGACCTTCCACTCTGACAACACGGCCAATGCTTGGGCGGCGAACGCCTCGTTGAGCTCGATCAGGTCGACGTCGTCGAGGGTGAGCCCGGCCCGGTCCAGCGCAGCGGCCGAGGCACTCACCGGGCCGATGCCCATGACGTCGGGTGCGCAGCCGGTGACCGCCCATGACCGCAACGCCAGCATCGGGGTCAGCCCCCGCTTGTCGGCTTCGGCCCGGGTGGTGACGACACACATTGCGGCGCCGTCGTTTTGGCCGGAGGCGTTTCCGGCGGTCACCGTGGACTGGTCGTCGACCTTGATGCGGATCGGACGCAGCGCGGCCAACCGCTCGACGGTGATGTCGGCTCGCGGATGCTCGTCGCGGTCGACCACGGTGTCGGGTCGGCCCCGCGTGCCAGGAACCGTGACGGGGACCAATTCGTCAGCGAAACGTCCCTCCTCGTGGGCGGCGACGGCGCGGCGGTGCGAGCGCACCGACAGCTCGTCCTGCTCCTCCCTGGTGATGCCGTACTGGCGCCGCAGGTTCTCGGCGGTCTCGATCATCCCGCCGGCGACGGGATGGCTTGCGCCACCGGCTGTTTCACGGGCCCGGTCGAGACGATCCAGCAAGGCGACACCACCCTGGCGCACACCGGTGCGCAGCCCGAGTGCGTAGTGCTCGACGTTGGACATCGATTCGGCACCGCCGGCCACCACGATGCGGGCCGCCCCGGTGGCGACCTGCCCCGCGGCGTACAGCACCGCCTGCAGGCCCGAGCCGCATCGGCGGTCGACTTGCAGACCGGGCACCCCGGTGCCGAGCCCCGCGTCCAGCGCCGCGATTCGACCGATGGCGGGCGCTTCGCCGTTGGGGTAGCCGTTGCCGAGGATTACGTCGTCGACGTCACCCTCCCCCAGGCCGGAGCGGGCGACGAGCGCCTTGAGCGCGATCGTGGCCAGGTCGGCGGCGGACAGCGAGGCGAGGACGCCACCCATCCGGCCGACCGGGGTGCGCAGCGGGTGGCAGATCACAACGTCGGTCATCGCTCCACCGTATGGTCAGGATTAGACGGTGTGAAATACATAGAAGCGGTCGATTGAGACCATTGAGCTCTGGGTTTCCAGCACGCGTCCGGAATAGGGCGGTCACGACCGACGTTGCCGCAACGGGGCTGTCACCAACTCGCGGAGGCGATGCATGAAGATCGGAATCATCGGCGCAGGACAGATTGGCGGCACGCTGACACGCCGCCTGCGCGAACTGGGGCACGAGGTCGCCGTGTCGAATTCACGGTCACCGGAGACACTCGCAGATCTTGCCGCCGAAACCGGCGCGACGGCGGTGTGGGCCAAGGACGCCGCGACCGACGCGGATCTCGTCATCGTCAGCATCCCCCAGAAGAACGTGCCGGACCTCGCCGACAGAATCGTCGACGCCCGGACACCGGGCGCTCCGGTGATCGAGACCAACAACTATTACCCGCAGCAACGCGACGGTGAGATCGCGGCGATCGAGGACGGTCAGGTCGAGAGCGCGTGGGTCGCCGAGCAGATCGGCGCACCGGTCTACAAGGTGTTCAACGGGATTTGGTGGAAGCACCTGCTCGAGAACGGAAAACCCAGCGGTACGGCCAACCGCATCGCACTCCCCGTCGCAGGTGAGGACGGCCCCGGCCGTGAACTGGTGCACGGGATCGTCGACCAACTTGGGTTCGAGCCGGTCGACGCCGGTCCGATCTCCGAGTCCTGGCGCCAGCAGCCCGGAACCCCGGTCTACGGCAAGGACTTCGACGCCGACCGCACCCGCGAGGCACTTCGCGCGGCAACCCCGGAGCGCACGGCCGAGTGGTCCGCGCGCACCGACGGGTCACCCGCCTGATTCGTCACGGCGACTCCGAGGCAACGGTGTCCTCCCAGACCCGCTGCCGACGGGGACGATTGGGGATGTTCAGCGGCCACCAAAACCACCGGCCGAGGATTGCCGCGATGGCAGGCGTCATCAGGGACCGGACGATGAGCGTGTCGAACAGCAGCCCGAGCCCGATCGTCGATCCCGCCTGCCCGACGTGGCGCAGGTTGCTCGACAGCATCGAGGCCATCGTGAAGGCGAACACCAACCCTGCTGCGGTCACCACACTTCCGGTGCTGCCCATGGTCCGGATGATGCCCGTCTTGATTCCTGCCTCGACCTCCTCCTTGAATCGCGATACCAGGAGCAGGTTGTAGTCCGAACCGACGGCCAACAGGACAATCACCGAGAAGGCGAGCACGATCCAGTGCATGTCCATGCCGATGATCCGTTCCCAGATCAGCACCGACAGCCCGAACGACGCACCGAGCGACAGCAGGACGGTGCCGACGATCACCAGTGATGCCACCAAGGCGCGGGTGATCACCAACATGACCAGGAAGATCAGGACGATCGCGGCGAAGGCGGCGATCATCAGGTCGTACTTGGCCCCACTCTGGATGTCTCGGTATGTCGCCGCGGTGCCCGTGAGCGATACCTTGGCGTCGGCCAGTGGGGTCCCCTTGACCGCTTCGTGGGCGGCGATGAGCTCGTCGTCGACCACCGAGATGCCCAGCTCGGTCGCCGGGTCGACGTCGTGGGTGATGACGAAGCGGGCGGCCTTTCCGTCCGGTGACAGGAACAGCTTCAGGCCGCGCTTGAAGTCGTCGTTCTGCAGCACCTCCGGCGGCAGGTAGAAGTAGTCGTCGCTCTTGGACGCGTCGAATGCCTGCCCCATGGCGGCCGCGGTGTCGGTCATCTGCTGCATCTGGTCGAACAACCCGGAGAACGTGGTGTGAATGGCCTGCAGGGTCTGCTGCATGGTGGTGGCGGTGGCGATGATCGGCGGCAACTCCGCGGCCAGCGCAGGGGTGAGCGCGTTGATGTCGCCGAAGTCCTTGATCAGGGCCGTCATGTTGGCACTGAACCCGTCGACTCCGTCGACCGCGTCGAAGGCCGATCGGGCTCCCCAACACACCGGGATGTTGAAACAGTTGGGCTCCCAGTAGAAGTAGTTGCGTAGCGGGCGCACCGCGTCGTCGAAATCGGCCAGATGATCACGCATCTGATCCACCGAGTCCTTCATTGCCGACATGTCGGTGACGGTGCGACCCGTGGCGTCGGAGAACCGCGTCATCATCGTGTGCATGGTCTGCATCGACGTGATCATGGTGCCAAGGTCGGTTGACATCGTGTCCATGTCGTTCATCCGGGTCTTCAGAAACTGGAGGTTCTGCGTGATCGGCACCGATTGCATGCCGACCTGATACGGGATGGAACTGTGGGCGATCGGTGAGCCCAACGGCCGGGTAATGCTCTGCACCATCGCAATGCCGCGAATCCGGAACAGCGCCTTGGCGATTCGGTCCAAGACGATCATGTCGCCGGCATTCCGCATGTCGTGGTCGGATTCGACCATCATGACGTCGGGGTTGAGCCGTGCTGCGCTGAAGTGCTTTTCGGCCGCGTTGTATCCCTCGTTGGACGGCACCGTATCGGGAATGTAGTGGCGGTCCTCGTAGCTGGTCGTGTACCCCGGCACGGCAAGGATGCCAAGAACGGCGATGGCGACTGCCACCGCGAGGACGGGAACGGGCCAGCGGACCGTGGCAGTTCCGATGCGACGCCATCCGCGGGTCTTCAACGCCCGTTTCGGCTCCAAGAGGCCGAACCGGCTTGCGAGGGCGAGGATGGCCGGTCCCACCGTCATGGCGGCGGCGACGACGACGATCACGCCGATGGCCGCGGGCAAGGCCAACGATTTGAAGTAGGTCAGCCGAGTGAGGCGCAGGCACAGCACCGCTCCGGCGATGGTCAGCCCGGACCCCAGGATGACGTGTGCCACGCCACGGAACGCGGTGTAGTAGGCCGTTTCCGGGTCTTCACCGGACTGCCTCGCTTCGTGGTAGCGCCCGATGAGGAAGATGGCGTAGTCGGTACCGGCGGCGATCGCCAACGCGGTCAGCAGGCTCACCGAGAAGGTCGAGAAGTCGAGGAGCTTGGCGTGGCCGAGCAACGCCACCACGCCGCGCGCGGCACCCATCTCGACGCCGACCATGGCGAGGATCAGCAGTACCGTGCTGATCGAGCGGTACACGATCAGCAGCATGATGGTGATGACGACCATCGTGACGGCCATCATCGTCACCATGCTCTTGTCACCGGCGAGCGCGGTGTCGGTGGTGAGCGGCGCGGGCCCCGTCACGTAGGCGCGCACACCCGGCGGTGCCTGCGTGTGGTCGACGATGTCGCGTACCGCCTCGACCGACGCGTTGCCCAGGGTGCTGCCCTGATCGCCGGCGAGGTTGAGTTGCACGTACGCGGCCTTGCCGTCGGCGCTCTGTGCGCCGGCCGCGGTGATCAGGTCTCCCCAGAAGTTCTGGATGTGTTGGACGTGAACGGTGTCCTTCTGCAGCTCGTCGACCAGGGTGTCGTAGTAGCGGTGGGCCGCATCGCCGAGCGGTTGGTCGCCGACCAGGACGACCATGGCCACGCTGTCGGAGGTGAACTCGCCGAACTTCTTACCCATGTCCTTGGCAGCCATGACCGCCGGCGCATCCTGCGGCGACGACGACACCGCATTCTGCTGCCCCACCGCCTCGATCTGTGGCACCAGCAAGTTCAGTGCCGCCGTCACGGCGACCCAGGCGAGAATGATGGGAATGGCAGCCCTCCGCATGATGCGGGCGGCTCGGGACGGTCCTCCGTGGGCGCTCATGCGGCCTTGTCCAAACAGAATGCCTGGGCATCGCGTCCTGATGCGTGGTGTTCGGCGGTGACGGTTCCGTTGACCAGGATGCGACATCCCAGTGTCGAGACATCGGCTTGTGCAACGAGATTGGCGAACACACCGGGATCGGTGGTGGTCACCGACACCGACCACGGCAATTCGGTGAAGTTGGCCTCGCGGGTCTGCCCGTTCACGTCGAGGTAGCTCACCGAACCAGAGGCTCCGCGCGGCCCGACGACCTCATAGGTGACCGTCTTGCGGTTGAACGCCACGATGGCGTCGGTTCCCGCGCCAGCCGCCGACGCCGGGAGATCGGTGCCGAAGAACCCGCGCAGGCGCGACACTACGACCGCTGCGACCACGACGGCCACCACGACGATCAGCACGACCCAGAACCGTTTCGCCGCAGTGGCTATCGATGTCATGTTCACTTTCCATTCCTAGGCGTCTGATGGCGGCCGCACGTCGGACGACCTCGTCGACCGTGGGCCTGATGGCGCCGGATGGCCGCGACTGTCGCCGAGAGACCCACGCTCGGCGGGACCTCCGCCTTCCAGGTATACCCTACGGGGTATGGTATAAATGAAACATGACCACGCAGAGCGGTGACACACCACAGCCCCAGGCGCACGCAACCGCCGACATCGAAGCCACGCTCAACCGCTTGCGTCGAGCGCACGGCCAACTCGCCGGGGTGATCGGGATGGTCGAGCAGGGGCGCAGTTGCAAGGACGTCGTCACCCAACTCGCGGCGGTGTCCAAGGCACTGGATCGCGCAGGTTTCAAGATCATCGCGACCGGTCTCCGAGATTGCCTGGACGCCAAGTCCGACGGCACGCCCGCGCTCTCCATCGACCAGCTGGAGAAGTTGTTCCTCAGCTTGGCTTGACGCCCACTCCGGGCGCGCTACGAAAGGAAGTACGACCATGACTGACTCTCGCGACGGGACGGATTCCCCAACCCCCTCGGTGACGATCTGGTTCGACCCGGTGTGCCCCTTTTCGTGGAACACCGCGCGGTGGCTCGTCAAGGCCGGTGAGGCAACGGGATTCGACGTCGACTGGCAGCTGGCGAACCTGGCGATCCTCAACGAGGGCCGCGAACTTCCGCCGCAGCAGCAGGCACGCATGGTCGACTCGCGCCGCGTCGGCAGGCTCATGGCCGCGATCCGGCGCGACACGGGATCAGCGAGCCTGTCTGCGGCCTACTTCACCTTCGGCGAGCACTACTTCGACCAGTCACCCGGCGTCGTCGATGACGAGCTGATCGCGAAGGTGCTCAGCAGCGCCCATGCCGATGGGGTTTCCGCTGCCGCGCTGACGGACTCGTCCCTCGACGAGCTGGTGGCGAAGTCCCACGCCGCCGGGCAAGCCGCCCTCGGCGAGACCGGCGGCAGCCCCATCGTCTCCGTCGACGGACACGCCTTCTTCGGGCCTGTGCTGACCTCGGTGCCCACCGACGATCAGACGGTGCCGCTGTTCACGGCCCTCGCGACGCTGGCGAGGACTAGCTCGTTCACCCAGTTGCAGCGTCCGCGCCCAGCGCACTAAGGAACCACCATGTGTCATGCCGCGACGTGCCGCACCTGCGGAAAGACCACCTGGTCGGGATGTGGCCAGCACGTGGACGCCGTCAAGCGAGGGGTGCCCGCAGCCCAGTGGTGCGGCGGCCACCCGAAGACCGAGGCTTCGACGCCCCGCCGAAGCCCGTTCTGGAAGAACTGGAAGAAGAGGTAGGAACATGACGACCAAACAGCAGCTAGTGATCCTCGGCGCGGGCATCGGCGGCCTCAGCGTCCTCAAGGAACTCGCCGAGACCGGAGTTTCGATGGACGACCTAGACGTCACCGTCGTCGACGAGGACTTCTCCCACTTCCTCGGCTTCACCCTGCCGTGGGTGATGCGCGGCTGGCGCGACGAGGACAGCGTCCCGATCCGACCCAACCCCCAAGCACTCCAAGGGATTCGCACGGTCACAGGATCGGTGAAGCGCGTCGACCCCGACGCACACACCGTCACCCTGACCGATGCCACCGTCGTCCCGTTCGACGCCCTGGTCATCGCCACCGGGGCGCGCAACGCCGTCGACGCGGTCCCCGGGCTGCAACACGCCATGGACGCTGGCACGGCCGTGCACTACTACAGCGCCGCCGCCGCCGCGGACGCCCACCGCGCACTGACGAACTTCACCGGCGGGAAGCTGATGTTCCTCGTCACCTCAGCGCCGTATCGCTGTCCGGTCGCCCCCTACGAAGGTGCCCTGCTCGCCGCGGACCTGCTGCAGGACAACGACTCCCGCTCGGTCACGACGATCGACGTCTACAGCCCCGAAAAACAGCCGATGCCTTCGGCCGGCCCCTACGCCGGCCAGGAACTCATCACGATGCTGGCGGGCAACGGCATCGAGTTCCACGGCGAGCGCAGTGTCGCCACCGTCGACGGAGACCGACGCCGCGTCCAGTTCGCGGACGGCACGACCGCCGACTTCGACCTCCTCGTCTTCGTGCCCCCGCACGCGCCCGCCGTCACCCTCGACGGAGGCGGGTGGATCACCGTCGACGCGACCACCATGGAGACCGCCCATCCCGGGATCTTCGCCATCGGCGACGCCACGACCGTCACGTCCCCGTCCGGGCGGCCGCTGCCCAAGGCTGCGATCTTCGCCAAGAACGGTGCCGCAGCAGCAGCGCAGAACGCCCTGCACTACCTCGGCAAGAGCGACCACGACAGTCCCATCTCCGGTGAGGGCTACTGCTTCATCGACACCGGCTCGCACACCTCGGCCCAAGGCAAGGGAGACTTCTTCGGCCTCCCCCACCCCGCGATCCACCTCACCGCGCCGTCGACGGCACTCCACCACGACAAGCAGCAGGAAGAAGACGACTGGCGGGCACTCTGGGAGTCGGAGCCCGTCGCCGCGAACTGAACGGCCGAGCACCAGCTACCTTCGTAGTGTGTCAGCACGCTTTCGAGACGGGGCGCGATGAAACGCGCGGACGTTCTGGTGGTCGGTGGCGGGCCTGCGGGCCTGGCACTGGCCGGGGCGTGCAGTCGACTCGGGTTGGCGACCGAGTTGGTGGACCCCTCTCCTGAGCGGCCGTGGACGGCGACCTACGGCATGTGGAGCGGTGAAATTCCCGCCGACTTGCCGACGTCCGTTATCGCGGCGCGCGCCGCCGGGCGTGCGATCGCGGTGTCAGCGCACCAATTGGGTTGGGAATACGCCGTTCTCGACGTGCCTGCGCTGCAGGCGCACCTCAGCGACGGCCTGACCGACGTACGCGTTCACGCCGGGCGAGTGGTCGGGTCCCCCGAGGCTGGCGTCGTCGCCCTGGCGGACGGGTCGCAGCTGCGGGCCTCGGTCGTCGTCGACGCCGGAGGTGGAGCGCGGCCGCTGGATCGGATCAGGCCCCGTCGACCGGCTGCGGCCCAAACCGCCTACGGATTGGTAGTCGACGAGGACGCCGCCGCGCCGCTCGTGAAGCCCGGCGACGCCCTGTTCATGGACTGGCGTGCCGATCACGGCGAGACGGGCTGGCCGACGTTCCTCTACGTCATCCCCCTCGGCGGCGGCGAGGTGCTTGTCGAGGAGACTTCGCTGGCGCGCCGGCCGGGGCTGCCGCTGTCCACCTTGCGCCGGCGGCTGCACGCCCGGCTGGCCCACCACGGTGTCCGGCCACCGAATGACGCTCGCAGCGAACGAGTTTCGTTTCGAGTGGATCACCCTCGACACCGCGGGTCCGGGGTGCTCGGCTTCGGTGCGGCCGCACCGCTCATCCATCCCGCGACGGGGTTCAGCCTGGCCAGCTCCCTGCGACTCGCACCGCAGGTGGCCTCGGCGCTCGCCGCGCACTTGCCGGCCGACCCCGGCGCGGCTCTGGCGGCCGCGCAGAAGACCGTGTGGCCGCTCGACGCCCGCGTGGTGCACCACGTCCGGCGGATCGGCTTGGAGTCGTTGCTGCGAATGCCACCCGCCGACGTCCCGGCCTTCTTCGAGCAGTTCTTCGCGC
Source organism: Mycobacterium sp. Root135 (assembly GCF_001426545.1). Classification (GTDB taxonomy): domain Bacteria; phylum Actinomycetota; class Actinomycetes; order Mycobacteriales; family Mycobacteriaceae; genus Mycobacterium. The sequence continues at coordinate 192,493 of NZ_LMEZ01000005.1, forward strand.
TTCCCGAGCCGCACCGGTGGACGTACCTCACCGCCCGGGACGACGTTTCCGGCATCGTCGCCGCGATGAACTGTCTCTTCCGGACCTCTGGTGGGCGGCTGCGTCGGCACCTCATCACCTCGGCCCTGCGGCCCGGGGTGACGAGCAACGAGACTGCTACTCGAACATCTTGCCGGGGTTGAGGATTCCCGCCGGGTCCATGGCATCCTTGATGGCCCGGTGCATTCCCATCACCGTCGGCGACAATTCGTTGACCAGACCGCCGCGCTTGAGCAAGCCGACGCCGTGCTCACCGGTGATGGTGCCGCCGAGGTCGAGTGCGGCGTCGAGAATGCCGTCGAACGCGGCGTGAATTCGCCGCCACAGGTCGGCATCGTCATCGGACGGTCCGATGATCAAGGGATGCAGGTTGCCGTCGCCGGCATGCGCGATGTTGGCGATCTGCACGTCGTGCCGAAGTGCCAGCGCCTCGATGCGACCGAGCATCTCCGGGACGTTCTCCTTTGGCACACAGACGTCTTCGGTGATGACCGGCCCCAACCGCTCGAGCGCCGGGTATGCCAGGCGACGGGCCGCGAACAAGGCGTCGCCCTCGGCGGCGTCGGTGGATCGTTCGGCCCAGTTGGCGCCGCTGGCGCGGAAGTGCTCGACGATCTCGTCGGCCAGTGCCGTGCCGGTGGGCTCCGGGTCGTCCACCCTGGCGAGCAACAGCACGTCGCCCGCGTCGGTCAACCCCATCTGCTTCCAATCATCAACGGCGCGTAGGCAATACCGGTCCATTAGCTCCAACGCCGACGGGGTGATGCCCGCCGCGCCGACCGCGCGCACCGCGACGCCTGCGGCAACCAGCGACGGGAAGAAGCCAGCCACCGTGATCGGCGAGCTGGGCAAGCTGCGGAGGCGGACCGTGATCTCGGTGACGATGCCCAGCGTTCCCTCGGACCCGACGAGCAGGCTGACGAGGTCGTAGCCCGCGACTCCCTTGGCGGTTCGGCGCCCGATGCGAACCACCTCCGCCGACCCGGTCACCACCTCGAGTTGGAGGACGTACTCGCGGGTGACGCCGTACTTGACGCAACACAGTCCGCCGGCGTTGGTGGCGACGTTGCCGCCCATCGTCGACCACGGAGAACTCGCGGGATCGGGTGGATACCAGAGTCCGTGCTCTGCCACCGCGGCTCGAAGATCGTCGTTGACCACGCCCGGCTGAACCACCGCCAACCGCTCCAGCGGGTTGATCTCGAGGATTTCCGACATCGCCTCCAAGGACAGCAGCACGCAACCGTCGACGGCGTTGGCGCCACCGGACAGCCCGGTGCCCGCACCGCGTGCCACGACGGGGGTGCGGTGCCGCAGACAGATCTCGACCACCTGGCGCACCTCTTCGGTGCTACGGGCACGTACGACGGCCGCCGGCTCGCCGACCGGGGCCCCCGCCGCCTGATCCCGGCTGAGACTGCGGGCCACGTCGGCGTCGACGACCACTCTGCCGTTCGGGAGCGCGGCCTTGAGGTCTCCGACGAGCGTGTCGGCGGCACTCGTCAGTGGCTGAGCCGGTGGCGTCATGCGGTGACCTCCAGTGCCTCGGGGCGCGTGGTGAAAAGGCTAGTCCCGACGTCAGCGCGGCAGGCTGCGGCCCAGCCGACCACGCGCGCGCAGCGGGTACCCGCGTCGCAATCTGCCCAGCGCCCCGCCGACGGACCGCGCGACCGACGCGCCGACCAACAACCCGACCGCAATCGCGCAGACCACCGTCACCACCCCGAACGCGTTCGCCCCGCCACCGTCGGGGTCGGTGACGAGGGCCGTGGTGGACAGCAGCCCGAGACTGCCGGGGACCAGCAGCCAGAACGCCGGGAGCATCACCACCAGCCGCGGCAGATTCGGACGGACGGCCTCCACCAGCGAGGAGCCCAGGGTGGCGGCGACGGCCCCGAGGAAGCTGCCAATCGCGGCGCCGCCGACGTGCTGCCCGAAGCTCTGGGCGGCGAAGGCGAGGATCAGGACCACCGTGATCCAGGGCAGCAGCCGCACCGGCGGGCTTTCCAAGACCCCGATGCCGACGCTGATCAGGATCAGCCCCACCGGGGCGGCCCACCAGCCAAGTGTCTCGACCCGGAAATTGGTCAATTCGGCTGCCGGCACGGTGATTACGTGACTGGCCGCGACGATGCCGAGGGTGAACAGCAGCAGCTGCACCAACCCGAAGGTCAACCGCGACGTTCCGGCCACCATGTCGCCCGCGGCCAGTTCGGACATCGCCGTGACGATCAACGCGCCAGGCAGCAGTACGGCCAACGGCGGCAGCAGCGTGCGCAGCGGTCCTTCCAACAAGTCGGCGTTGGAGGCGGCGAACACCCCGCACGCCAAGAGGAATGACGCCAGCATCGGCAGAAGCGTGGCGATCAAGGCGAAGCGCTGCCCGAGCCGGAAGAGCGCCACCACCACGACCGCGCCCACGGCAGCGAAGGCGACGTTGGCGCCGCCCGGTTGGAGGATCAACGCGATGCCCGTGGCGATCGCGATCCAGCCGAGGTTCGCCATCCACTCCGGATAGCGCGGTGGGCGGTGGCGGAGATCGCGCAGCTGTTCGGTGGCCTCGGAGACCGTGAGGGTGGACTGCGACAACCGATGCCGGATCGTCCGAACCTCGGCGGCCTGGTCGAGTCGCAACCCGCCCTGGACTGACTCGAACGTGGCGGGAAGACCGCTGGCCAGGTTGAGGAACACCCCGGTCGGCGACGCCGCGATCTGGACGTCGGGGAAGCCGAGCGAGGTGCTCACCTCGGCCAGCTCGTCCTCCACGTCGCTGACCGGCTGCCCCGTGGCGACCATCGCGGCACCCAGATAGGCCAGCAGGGCTCGGACGGCGTCGTCGTCTTCGGACACGCAGTCACTCTGCCAGGTGTGGCAAGCGTCGCCGGCTACGTCAGCACGGCGGTCCGCGCCGCGTTCACCGCCACGGCGTCGGTGATGGTCGGCAAGGACACCTGCAGGCTCGACACCCTCAGCGCCCCGAAGGCGCCGAAGTTCTCGTAGTTCGCCGTCGACGCGACCAGCTGCAGCGTGAGGGTCTGACCGGGCCGCAACGTCTGCGCCACCGGCTCCAGCGAAATGCTGAACGTGCGCGTCTTGCCGTCCAGCGTCACGGGAATCGGCGTCGCCTGATTGCCGAGAACTGCGCCGGTCGAGTCGTCGACGAGTTGCGCGAAGACGTGCCGGCTGGTGCCGGTGCCGGAGTACGTCAGGGTCAGCTGCGGCGCGCCCACCACGTACGTCGTCGTCGTGACCGTGGGAATGGCGACGTTGAAGGCGTTGGCCGCCTTGGTCGCTCCGATCGGAAGGACGCCGAACAACGGCCCGGAACCGAAGATCAGCGGCACCAGCGGCAGCACGCCGGCGTGGCCGCTGGACGCGACGATTGGCGCGCCCGCATTCTTCGGATCGAGGCTCGATGTGTAGTACTGACCGCGTTGGTCGACCCATTCGAACGTCGGCCCGGTCGACACGTCTAGGCCCTTCACGTAGCGCGCCAGCCAGTTCAGCGTCGCGTCGGTGACCACCTGACCGTCGGTGGGGTCGAACAGGTTGTTGGTGCAGAGCCCGTGTCCGCCGCAGAACCACACCATCTTCGTCGGCACGCCGGCGCCGAGTGCGGCCGCGTTGGCCTGCGCCTCCTGCAGCGAGAAGAGGGTGTCGACGGTGCCCTGGATGATCAGGGTCGGCGCGGTCACGCTGCCGAGCAACGCGGCGGGTCCGCGTTCGGCGAGCAGGGCCTGCTGCGCTTTGGTGAGTACCCCTGTCAGAGCGCCCTGGACGGACGCGGGGTAGATCGCGGGATTGGGGCGTGCGCCGGTGAGCAGGAGCGCGGCGGTGAGCAGGGTGCCCCACCCGCTCTTGAACGCGGCGCTCTTGTACAGCGAGGTGTTCAGCGTGTTCCAGGAGATGCTGGGCACGATGGCGTCGACCCGGTGGTCGGTGGCGGCGGTGACCCACTGGATGCCGCCGCCGTAGGACGCGCCGACCATGCCGAACCGCGGATCGCCGGGGGAGTCGAGTTGCGCCTCGGGTTGGGTGGCCAACCAGCTGACGATGGCCGACACGTCCTTGGCCTCGTAGTCCGCCGAGTCGAGTTGAAGGACGCCGCCCGATCGGTACTCACCGCGCGGATCCCAGGTGACCACGTTGTATCCGGCGTGGCGCAGCGTGCCGACGCCCACCGCGCCGAGTGCGTCGGTGAGGATGCCGTCCAGCGGCGTGACCTCGAGGCTCGTCGACCCGGGCATCCCGAGTCCGGGGCCCTGGAGGATGGTCGGCGCGGTCTTCCCGGCCCCCAGTCCGCTCGCGGGCATGAAGTGGACGTAGATCTTCGTGCCGTCGAACGACGTGATCATCACGTCTCGCGACACCGGTGCGCCAGGGGCGCCGGGCTGCACCGGGTAGCCGATGAACGGATGGATGACGTCGCCGACGATCGGGATCATGTGGATGGCGGCCACGATCGGCGTCACGAACACCGGGCCGATCACCGGAATCTGCTGCAACCACGCCAGCGGTGGCGTCTGGATCACGGCCACCGGCGGCGCGGCCGCGGTGACGGCGGCGGCCAGTTTCGCAGTGGTGACGCCGGCATCGGACGACGCGGCGCGCGTCGCCGGCACCAACGTCTCCTTGCGTGCCGCCGCGGCCACCGTCCACGAGACCGGCGAGTCCGGGGGCGAGGCCGGCGACCCGCCGGTGTGGGGGTCGGCCAGGTCGACGACGGCCGCGGGCACGGCGGTGACGGCGTCGTGCGACACCGCGGTCGGGGTCGGCGCGGTCTCAGTCGGCTCGGTCTTGGCCGGCACCGACTCCTTGGCCGGCTCCGTGTCCTTGGCCGGCTGGGTGTCCTTGCCCGGCTGAGTCTCCTTCGTAGGCTCGGCGTCCTTGGCAGGGGCGGTCGCGTTCGAGGAGCTCTCGGTGTCGGGCTTCGCCGTCGTGGCGGCGGAGCCGACGGGCGTCGAGCGGGAACCGCGGTGCGGCTTGCTCGTGATCGTGACGGTGCGCGCCGGCTTCTCCGTTGCGACCTTCGTCGGAGTGTCGGCGTCCTCGTGCGCGCCCACCGAGCTCGTCGACTGACCAGGCGAAGAGTTCGACTCCGACTTCGCCGACTCGGCCGACGATGACGACGACGACGACGAGGAGTCCGACGAGTTGGACTGTCCGGTCGTGTCAGCCGAGGCGACGCCGCACCCCAACCCGATGACCGCGCCAATTCCCAACGCCGCGGCCAAGCCGCCGATCCGACCTACGTGTGCTGATGCCCCCATGCGCCGACTGAACCCCGTTCGCGACCGATGTCGATGAGACGTGCGTCCCGACTGGGACGCTAACCGTCTGCGTCCGTTCGTGAAGCTGCTTCCGCGAAGAAAACCGTCACGGTGAATTGGGCTCTTGGCGAACCGCTTTCACGTCCCCTATCCGACAGCGGACTCACAGCGCGCGATTCGACCGCGGCCGTCTTCGCTAGGCTGCAGACGACGACCAGGTCGTGGCCGTCCCGACGAGGCACCCGCGAGGAATTCCCACATGCAGATCGCCATCCTGCTCTACCCGGGGTTCACCGCGCTCGACGTCATCGGGCCCTACGAGGTGCTGGGACGACTTCCCGGCGCGGAAGTCGTCTTCGTCGCGGAGAACCCCGGTCTCGTGGTCAACGACCTCGGCAGCCTGTCGATCAGCGCCGTCGCCGGCCTCGACGCGGTCACCAAGCCCGACGTCCTGGTCATCGGCGGTGGGCCGGGCCAGGTCCACCAGATGGAGGACGGCACGCTGCACGACTGGCTGCGCACAGTCGACGCGACCACGACGTGGACCATGTCGGTCTGCACCGGTTCGCTGATCCTCGCCGCGGCGGGCCTGCTCGAGGGCCGCCGCGCAACCACCCATTGGCTTGCCCTGGAGCAACTGCGCGAACTCGGCGCAACGCCCACGGATGAGCGCGTCGTCATCGACGGCAAGTACGCCATCGGCGCCGGAGTCTCCGCGGGAATCGACGCAGCCCTCGTCCTGGCCGGCCGCATCGCCGGCGACGACATGGCCCAGGCGGTACAGCTGATCATCGAGTACGACCCACAGCCGCCGTATTCGTCGGGCTCGGCCGCGACGGCTCCGGAGTCGGTGGTCCGCGACGTCAAGGAAATGCTCAAGGGTCGACGCTAGAAGCGTCCTCCGACAAGCTCACATGCGCCCGCCGGAGGCGTCGATCGTGGCCCCGGTGATGTAGGACGCGTCCTCGGAGAGCAAAAAGGCTGCGATGGAGGCGATTTCGCTGGGCTCGGCGCGCCGGCCGAGGGCGTAGACCGCCTTCAGGATGTTCTCCGGTGCCACCAGACCACGCAACGACGGCGGGGTGTAGCTCGACCCGTGCTTGGCTGCCATGTCGGTCGCCGTCCCGCCTGGAGCGATGGCGTTGATCGCGATGCCGCGCTCGGCCAGTTCCGGCGCCAGGTTGAGCACCATTGCGGACACGGCGGCCTTGCTGGCGGCGTAGAGGGTGTGCTGGTACACCGCGATGCGGGCACTCACCGACGAGGTGAGCAGGATTCGCCCGCCGGCTCCCATCGCGGTCGCGGCGGCCTGCGCGGCGAACAGCTGGCCGGCCACGTTGATGCCGAACACCTTGGTGAAGTCGGCCGCGGTGATCGACTCCAGCGCACCGAAGTACTCGACGCCCGCATTGCTCGCCAGGAGGTCGAGGCCACCGAATTCGGCGACCACGCGGGCCACTAGATCCTTGGTCTGCTCCGGGTCGGAGACGTCGGCCTTGAACGCCGCTGCTCGGTGGCCCGCCACGGTCAGTTCGTTCACCAGAGCCTCGGCCGACTCGGCGTCGGCGACGTAGTTGACGGCCACCTCGGCGCCGTCGGCGGCCAACTTTCGCGCGATCGCGGCGCCGATGCCTCGGCCGCCCCCCGTGATCAAGGCCCGCTTGCCTGCCAGTCGTCCTGCTGCGGTCATGGTGGTCGGCCTTCCTATTCGTTCGGATGAAACGTGTTGTGGTGGAACATCGGTCGTCGATGCAAGGATGCGCGTGAGCGCGAGGCGTCGATCTGGGTCGACGGCGGCGGCGATGCCCCCGAGGCGGCTCAGTTGACTCTGATTCAGCCCGCCCGGATCGGCGGCGCGGCCGTCGGCGAACGGCGCCGCGGAACTGCCGAGGTCGGCGGTGGAGGCCGTGTCACGCAGGCCGGCCAACCCGCCCTCGATGCGGGTGCGGGCGGAATCCTCGGCGGCGTTGCCCACCGCGTGCAACAGCAGTGGGCCGGGCACCGCGGTCAACGCCCCGTCCCGGGTGGGTGCGGCGTTGTCCAGGTTGCGCAGTTCGACCATCGCCAGCGACGAGTCCGCTGCTGCGGCGACTCTCAACATCTCACCGGCCGCGCCGAACCCGTCCTGCCCCAGCCACCTGCCCATTCCCAGTGCGGCAACGGGATTGGGCGGGTCGAGGTGAATCTGCGCGAGCCGCGCCGCGTCGGCCGGTGCCCAGCTGCTGTCCACCGCGGGTTGCGGCGCCGCGCGCAGGGCCTCCAACAGTGGACGCGCCGCCTCCGCACCTTCCGGTGATGCGAAGGACAGGTGCACGACCGGAACCCCCCGCAACGCGGGCGGGAACACCGGGGCACCCGGTGGTGTGTGCAACACGCTGAGTGTGGTCGACAGCGCGTCGCCGATCTGCGCCATGGCATTCGCCCACGCCTCGGCGACCGAGTCGAGCGCGTCGACGCTCCACAGCTGATATCCGGCCCAGAGCTCCTGCGGCTCAACCTATTCCATGGTGAGGGTCGTGGCCACACCGACCCCGCCGCCACCCCGAAAAGCCCACAGCGCCTCACGGTCGACGACGTCGTCGGCGTCCTCGGTGGCCCGCCTCGCCTGCCCGTTGCCGTCGACGTAGTCAACCGCCAGCAGTGCCGAACTCGCCATCCCGTGCGGCCGGGTCAGGTATCCCACTCCGCCGCCGAACGTGTAGCCGGCGACGCCGACCGTGGGCGAGGAGCCGGCCAATCCGAGCAGCCCGTCGCGCTCGGCCACCGCGTTCACCGCCGACCACGTCGCACCGGCACCCACGCGGACGACGTGCCCGGCCACGTCCACGTCGACCGAGTCCAATCCGGACGTGTCCACCAATAGGTGATCCGCACCGATCGGCGCCCCGGCGCCGTGCCCGCTGGCCTGAACGGCGACCCGCAGATCGTGCTCAGCGGCCCACCGCACGGCGTCGGCGACCTCGTCTGCACTGCGGGCGTGCGCCACCCTGGCTGGCCGCTGCACCACCGTGGCGTTGTGCGGAGTCGTCGCGGCCCGATAGGCAGAACTGTCGGGTGAGGACAGGAGATCGTCTCGCATGTCGGTCATTCCGTTCCGTGGGTTTCCTAGGTGCTCAGGAGAAGAGGAGGAGCGCCGTGGTGACGAGCATGACAGCGGCGGTGGCGCCGTGGACGCCGTATGCGATCGACTTGGCTCCGCCGCTGCGGAGCACGATGGCGGCGTCGCCGAGCGGGATGATGATCGCCGCCAGGATGATCCATCCGAGGAGGTGGGTGGCACCCGCGATCATCACGACGATCACGAAGAGTCCCGAGGCGATGTCGCGAATGCCCTTGACGCTCAGGTAGGCGCGGGTTCCCGGTTGGTCGACGTCGGCGAGCACGCCGTAGCCGGCGGCCGCGACGCGCGGCGCCACGAGGAAACGGGCACCGAGGAAGATGATCGCGGCGGCGATGAGGCCGGCCAGCACGTAGCCGATGGTGACGGTCATGGCGAACGCTCCTAGGTAAGTCAGTGAACGGGTGAAAACGACGTCGGCTCAAGCAGAGTCGTCTGAACGTCGACGACGTCGGCGTCGGCATCCGGCGGATAGCCGATCAACGCGAAGAGTCGATTTCCTTGGCCACCCGATTCGGTCCACACCCCGTGCGTGGTCACCCCGAACGTGGCGAAGGTGGTGAGGTGACGAACCCAGTGGACCGTCGCGTACTGCGAGAGGGCTTCGGGTGATCGCAGGGTGTAGGTCCTGAGCTGGAGCATGGTCGCCTCCTCTTGAGTGAACCCCGTGGGTGGCGCCCTCAGGTGTTAGCAACGCTAGCGGTCCACCAAACGGCTGTCAATAGCACTGCTATCGGTTCTAGCTGTGATACTTTGGGCCATGGCAATCGAAGATCGTCGAGAGCGGGAGCGGGCCGCCCGCCGCGACCTGATCGTCGCCACGGCCCGCAAGCTGGCCGAGTCCGAAGGCTGGGAAGCCGTGACCACGCGACGTTTGTCCACTGAGATCGAGTACAGCCAGCCCGTTCTGTACAAGCACTTCGCCGGCATGGAGCAGATCGCCGCAGCCGTCGCAATCGACGGTTTCGGCGAGCTCGCCGACGCGCTGCAGGCAGCCAACTCCGGTAGCGGCGCGCTCGGTCGTGTCGCGCAGGCCTATCTCGACTTCAACAGGGATCACCCGGCGGTGTACGACGCGATGTTCTTGCGAGCGACCACCTTGCAGTTCGCGGCCGACGAAACCCCGCCTCAGTTGAGCGCGGCCTTCGCCGCGCTGAGAGAGGCTGTCGGCGACGCCGCGGGCGGACAAGATGCCCAGACGCTCACCGAGGTCTTCTGGGCCGCGTTGCACGGCTTGGCCATCCTCACCCGCACGGGACGGCTGCGCCCCGGCTACGAGTCGGAGCGACTGCAACTACTCGTCGACCGCTTTACCCGAGCATGACGGTGCGCCGATGCCTCGGTGCCGAATCGCGTGGCGGGGGCGCCCGAAACCGTCCTTATAGACTTTGCCGATGACGAGAACCGACCCGGTCGACGAGCACCGCGACACGGGCGATCCCGCGCCGGTCGAGCGTGAGGTTCCCAGCGACACTCCCACCGGCGTGGACCTCGAGAAGGTCATCGCCAAACGGGTTCGTGCGCTTCGCCGTTCGACCGGGCTGTCCGTGGGGGACATGGCCCTCAAGGTCGGCATCTCCAAGGCCATGCTGTCCAAGATCGAGAATGCGCAGACGTCGTGCAGCCTCAACACCCTGGCGCGGTTGGCGGCCGGTCTCGACGTCCCCGTCACGTCGCTGTTCCGTGGGGCCGACACCGAACGTGAAGCCGTGTTCGTCGAATCCGGCCACGGCGCGGTGATCGTCGGACGCGGAACCCGCATCGGGCATCACTACGAACTGCTCGGCGCCCTTCGGGGACAACACAAACGACTCGAGCCGGTCCTGGTGACCTTGACGAATGCAAGCGAGGTCTTCCCGCTCTTCCAGCATGCCGGCACCGAAATGCTCTACATGCTCGAGGGTGTGATGGTCTACGGACACGGCGAGTCCGAGTACACGCTGCGGCCTGGCGATTCACTGCTGCTCGACGGCGAGGGGTTGCACGGTCCACACGAGTTGGTGCGCTTGCCCATCCGATTCCTGGCCATCACCGCCTATCCGGACGACTCGGACTCTTGATCGGCGGGCACGCCCGAACGGTCTTGATCCGACGGTCCGATCGTCGGCGCATTCCCTGGAAGAACGGTGCCGGCGCCACCGAGGTGATCGCCACCGGCGACGGAGATCCACCGGCCTGGCGGGTCAGCGTGGCCGACATCGGGCCGGGGCGCACGGCGTTCTCCTCGTTTCCGGGAGTGAACCGGGTGTTCACCGTGATCGGCGACCACGGAGTGGCTCTCGAGTGGGACTGCCGCACCGTCGATCTCGAGCCGCTCAGCCCATTCGCATTCGACGGCCAGCTCGGTCCGGATTGCATTGCAGCGGGCCCTACGAATGCGTTCAACGTCATGGTCGACGCCGCGACGTCGGCCGCGGACGTCGTGCCCCATCACCTTTCCCGCTCGCGCGTGCTCACCGACCCCGACGCTGAAACGGTGATCTACGTCCACCGCGGGAGTCTCGCCCTAGGCGACCACGTCGCCGTGGCCGGTGACTGCCTCTTCGTCGCGCGGGACTCCGTCGAGGCCGTCGGCACCGCGACGATTCTGGTGGTCGTGATCAAACCGCAGGCGGTCGACCAGCGCGTGTAGTGCCGGGAAACATCCAGTAACCAGGAGATACCAGGCAGCCCCGTGCTGCACTCCCTTCGCCGACGTGCGCACCAGTGTGTCTAATGCTAGATTACGGTGACTCCTACAGGGAAACAGCTGGCTAGGCGTAACCGGCCATCTGAACCAGACGACACCACGAGGATCTTCACGTGCCGGACACCACCAGCTTCCTGATCGTCGGCGGCGGTCTCGAAGGACTTGCCATCGCCTACTCGCTCGCTGAACGCGGTGAAACCAACGTCCTCGTCCTCGAACGCGACACCCTGTGCTCGGGCATGACCGCCAAGTCCAGCGGGGTCGTGCGCTGCCACTACGGCACTCCGTCACTAGCCGCAATGTCCTGGTACGGGATCGACGTATTCACCCGCGCCACAGAGCTCTTCGGCGACGACATGTCGTTTCGCCAGTGCGGCTACGTCGTCGGCGTCGCCGAGAACAACGTCAAGCCGCTCGAGGCGAACATCGCGATGATGCAGGGGCTGGGCATCGCCACCGAGTTCATCGACCACGACACGATGGCCGACCTGTGGCCGGGACTGCACCTCGACGACTTCGCCCTCTTCGCCTACGAGCCACTCGGTGGACGCGGCGAGGCGTACATGTCGGGCATGGCCTACGCGGCGACGGCACGCAAGATGGGCGTCACCATCCGCCAAGGCACGAAGGTCACCGAACTGCTGACCGACAGCCAGGGCTCGGTGTACGGCGTGACGGTGGCCGACGGATCACGGATTCACGCCGACCACGTCATCCTCGCCAACGGCCCCTGGGCACCCACGCTGGCCTCCAGCGTCGGAGTCGACCTGGACGTCAAGGCCCAGCGGGCCCAGCTGGTGCTGGTGGACCAGGGCGTCCCCACCCCCGAAGTGCCGGTCCTGTCCGATCTCGCCGGTCTGCAGTACATCTGCCGCGAGCCGAACGGTGAACTGCTGGTTGGCAATTCGGACCATCAGACCCCGCAGTACGTCGACCCGGACAAGTACGTCAACCGGGCCGACGAGTCGGCGATCGAGAAGAACATCGTCAAGCTCGGCCACCGACTGCCCGACATGCCCGACCCCCGCATCACCAGCTCCTACGTCGGCGCCTACGACGTCACGCCGGACTACAACCCCATCATCGGCCCGTCACCGGTCGACGGATTGTTCCTCGCCACCGGATTCTCCGGCCACGGATTCAAGATCTCCCCCGCGGTCGGCAAGCTCGTCGCCGACCTGCTACTCGACGGCAAGACGTCGTTGCCCAACGTCAACGCCGACGACTTCCGATACTCGCGATTCGCCGAAGGCGACTTGCTGTTCAGCCTCCATCCCTACGAGGGCGCAGGAGAAATGCGATGACCCGATCCGAGATCGACCTCCACGAGATCGAAACGAACAACGTGACAACCACTTTGACACCTCCGGCCGACGACGCCGCACGCGCGCTCACCTTGTCGGAAGTGGCGCACGCCAGTGGCACCACCTTCATCCTGGCCCTCTTCGTCACCCTGTCCGGGAAGCCCTGCGCCAAGCTCGTCCCGATCCAGGCGGTCGAACAGCTCGAAGAGGACGGCGTCGGATTCGCGGGCTACGCCGCGGGCCACATGGGTCAGGAGCCGAAGGACTCCGATCTGGTGGCGCGGGCCGACGTCACGTCGTTCACCCCCATCCCGTTCATCAAGCCGGGCCTGGCGATCGTGCACTGCGACCCGCACGTGGACGGCAAGCCGTGGCCGTTCGCGCCGCGAATCATCCTGCGGGAGCAGCTGCGCAAGGCCGCCGAACTGGGCTTCACGGTCAACGTCGGTGCCGAGATCGAGTACTTCCTGGTCAACCGCGTCGACGGGGAGCTCGTCACCGCCGACCGCAGTGACACCAGCGCCACCCCTTGTTACGACGCGCGGGACGTCACCCGCATGTACGACCACCTCACCGAAATCTCCTCGGCGATGAACGCGCTCGGCTGGGGGAACTACGCCAACGACCACGAAGACGGCAACGGGCAGTTCGAGCAGAACTTCGACTACGCCGACGCCATGACGACCGCGGACCGGGTCATCACGCTGCGGTACCTGCTGTCGGTCGTCGCCGAAAAGCGCGGCATGCAGGCGACGTTCATGCCGAAGCCCTTCACCACCCGCACCGGCAGCGGGCTGCACATGCATCTGTCCCTCTGGGACGACGCGGGCGCCGTCTTCCCGGATTCCGACGACGAGCTCGGGCTGGGGTTGTCCCGGACCGCCTACGCGTTCGTGGCGGGAATTCTCGAGCACGCCTGCGCGCTGCAGGGGATCATCGCACCAACGGTGAACTCCTACAAGCGGACCGGTGCCACGGCAACCACCAGCGGGGCGACCTGGTCGCCGCGGTACGCCACCTACGGCGGCAACGACCGCACGCACTACCTGCGGGTGCCCGACAAGAATCGCGTCGAACTGCGCGGTGGTGACGGATCGGCGAACCCCTACCTTGCCGCCGCGGGCGCCATTGCCGCCGGACTCGACGGGGTGCGCCGCGATCTGCACCCCGGCAAGCCTGGCACCGGTGACTCGCCAAGCGAGATGCTGCCCATGACCCTGCTGCACGCGATGGACGCCTTCGAAGCCGACTCGGTGCTGACCGAGGCTCTGGACGTCGCCGGTCCCGGCGTGGCCGAGTACTTCGCCAAGTGCAAGCGCCAGGAGTTCTTCGACTGGCACAACACGGTGTCCTCCTGGGAGATCGACCGCTACCTGACCTCTTTCTGAACCTCTTTCTGACACCCACTACAACTCTTCGAGGAGGCATTCCATGTGTGGAATCGTCGGTCTTCATCTGCGTGACGCGACGCTCCATCCGCAGCTCGGTGCCCTGCTGTCCGGAATGCTGGACGCGATGTGCGACCGGGGCCCCGACTCGGCAGGCATGGCCGTCTACGGTGACCCCACCTGGTCCCCGGAGGGCGAGTCGACCGTGTCGCTTCTCGACTCCCCCATCCCCGCAACCGAACTCGCGCGACAGCTCGGCACCCTGCTGTCGGCGCCGGTAACCGGACACGACCTGGACCCGACCGTCGTCGTGCACGCCGCCGTCGCGACCGACGTGCTGACCGCCGCCGTGCGCTCCGCGGTTCCCACCGCCCGGATCATCGGCTTCGGCGACCACCTGACGGTGCTCAAGGGGATGGGCAATCCCACCGAGCTCGCGGACCGCTTCGGTCTGCGGTCGGCCAGCGGATGGCAGGGCGTCGCCCACACCCGGATGGCCACCGAATCCGCCGTCACCGCCGAGGGTTCGCACCCGTTCGCCGTCGGTCCGGATCAGTGCCTGGTGCACAACGGGTCGTTCTCCAACCACATGTCGATCAAGCACGAGCTGGAACGCTCGGGTGTGAGCTTCGACAGCGAGAACGACACCGAGGTGGGCGCCCGATACGTCGCCAAGCAGCTCGCCGAGGGGGTCGACCTGGAGAAGGCCCTGCTGATGCTCAACGAGACCTTCGACGGCTTCTACACCCTGCTGGTCTCCACCAGCGACTCCTTCGCCGTGGTTCGCGACGCCATCGCGTGCAAGCCGGCGATCATCGCCGAAACCGACCGCTGGGTCGCGATGGCGTCGGAATACCGCGCCCTGGCGAAACTCCCAGGCATCGACACCGCCCGCATCTTCGAACCCGAGCCAGAAGAGGTCTACGTATGGCACCGACAGTGACGACCAGCACGCCCGCCAACGGAGTGGTCGACCTCCGCGCGTCGAGCACCCGCGAGGTCAACGAGTTGCTCAGCTCGCCGGGTGCCCCGGCGACGCTCACCATCACCCACCCCGAGGGTGCGCACGCGCTCGCGTGCGGTCTCGACGCGGACCTGGACGTCACCATCGACGGTCATGTCGGCTACTACTGCGCGGGCATGAATCAGAAGGCCACCGTCACCATCGCCGGCAATGCGGGCGTCGGTGTCGCGGAGAACATGATGTCCGGACGGGTACACGTCAAGGGTGACGCGTCGCAGTCGGCGGGCGCCACCGCCCACGGCGGTCTGCTCGTCATCGACGGCAACGCGGCGGCGCGCTGCGGCATCTCGATGAAGGGCGTGGACGTCGTCGTCGGCGGCGACATTGGCCACATGAGTGCGTTCATGGGCCAGGCCGGACGGCTCGTCGTGTGCGGCAATGCCGGTGAAGCGCTGGGTGATTCGATCTATGAGGCACGGCTGTACGTCCGCGGGACCGTGGCGTCACTGGGTGCGGACTGCGTCAAGAAGGAGATGCGCGACGAACACCTCGCCGAGCTGAAGGAGTTGCTCGACGCGGCCGGCATGACGCACGACCCCAGCGAGTTCACCCGCTACGGCTCCGCCCGCCAGCTCTACAACTTTCACGTCGACAACGCCAGCGCGTACTAGGAGAACCCGGTCATGACGACACCCATCCACTCGACGCGGCTGCGCGAATCCGCCACCTTCGACCGCGGCGTCATCGCCGAGATTCAACGCGCCGCCGAAACCGGCATCTACGACATCCGCGGGTGGGGCGCCAAGCGTGCCCTCCCGCACTTCGACGACCTCCTGTTCCTCGGGGCGTCCGTGTCGCGCTATCCGCTCGAGGGCTACCGCGAGAAGTGCGACACCGACGTCGTGCTCGGCGACACGCACGCGAAGTTCCCTCTGCACCTGGACATCCCGATCACCATCGCGGGGATGAGCTTCGGCGCACTGTCAGGCCAGGCGAAGGAAGCCCTCGGACGCGGCGCCAGCGAGGTCGGCACCTCCACGACGACCGGTGACGGCGGGATGACGCCCGAGGAGCGCGGGCAGTCCAAGAACCTCGTCTACCAGTACCTGCCGTCGCGGTACGGGATGAACCCCGTCGACCTTCGGAAGGCCGACGCCATCGAGATCGTCCTCGGCCAGGGCGCCAAGCCCGGTGGTGGCGGAATGTTGTTGGGACAGAAGATCACCGAGCGGGTGGCGGGGATGCGGACGCTGCCGATGGGCGTGGACCAGCGCAGCGCCTGCCGCCACCCCGACTGGACCGGCCCCGACGACCTCGCCATCAAGATCCTCGAACTGCGCGAGATCACCAATTGGGAGAAGCCGATCTATGTCAAGGTCGGTGCGACGCGCACCTACTACGACGTCAAACTCGCGGTGAAGGCCGGCGCCGACGTGGTCGTCGTCGACGGCATGCAGGGCGGGACCGCGGCCACCCAGGAAGTGTTCATCGAGCACGTCGGCATCCCGACGCTCGCCGCCATCCCGCAGGCCGTGCAGGCGTTGCAGGAGATGGGCGTGCACCGCTCGGTGCAGTTGATCGTCTCGGGCGGGATCCGCAGCGGTGCTGACGTCGCCAAGGCCATGGCCCTGGGCGCCGATGCCGTCGCGATCGGAACCGCGGCGCTGATCGCCTTGGGCGACAACAGCCCCCGTTATGCCCAGCAGTACGAGGAGCTGGGTTCGGCGGCCGGGTTCTACGACGACTTCCAGGCCGGACGGGACCCGGCCGGGATAACGACCCAGGATCCGGAGCTGGCCAAGAACCTCGACCCCGTCGAAGGTGGCCGCAGGCTGGCCAACTACCTGCGCGTGCTGACGATGGAGGCCCAGACGCTGGCACGGGCATGCGGCAAGTCGCACCTGCGCAACCTCGAACCCGAGGACCTGGTCGCGCTCACCGTCGAGGCGTCGGCGATGGCACGGGTTCCGCTGGCCGGGACCAACTGGATTCCCGGCCGGTACTGACCCGTGAGCTCGTTCGACGGCCTCTGGGCCAGCATCCTCGACGTCGGCCAGCATCATTCGACCCGCGGATATCGCCGATTTGCCTGGGGCGACGCCGATCTGACGCTGCGCGAGTGGTTTCGATCCAGCGCCGCGAGCCGCAGCATGGACGTCGAGGAGGACCGCAACGGCAACCTGTGGGCATGGTGGATGCCCGTCGGCTGGAGCGGTGATCCGAAGGGGGCCTTCGTCACCGGCTCACATCTGGACTCGGTGCCGGACGGCGGTGCGTTCGACGGCCCGCTGGGCGTCGTGTCGGCCTTCGCCGCCGTCGACCTCCTGCGTGAGCGCGGTGTCGAGCCCACGATTCCGATTGCGGTGGCTGCGTTCTCGGACGAGGAGGGCGCGCGGTTCGGCGTCGCCTGCGTCGGGAGCCAGTTGACGACGGGAGCCCTGTCACCGGAACGCGCCCTCGGACTGCGGGACGTCGACGGCGTCGCCCTTTCCGAGGCGATGACGAAGGCGGGTCGCGCACCACAGCACGTCGGCGCCGACACCACCCTCACCGACCGGGTCGGCGTCTACGTCGAGTTGCACGTCGAGCAGGGACGAGCACTCGACCTGGTCGACGCACCGCTGGCGGTCGCGTCGTCCATCTGGCCGCACGGACGGTGGGAGTTCACCTTCACCGGCGAGGCGAATCACGCGGGCGCGACCCGGCTGGTGGACCGTCGAGACCCCATGCTGCCCTTTGCGGCGTCGGTACACAGCGCCCGCTCGGCGGCGGCGTTGCACGATGCCGTCGCCACGTTCGGCAAGGTGCGGGTACTTCCCAACGGCGCCAACGCGATTCCCTCGATGGTGAAGGCCTGGCTCGACGCGCGGGCGGCCGACGAGCAGACGCTGGCCTCACTGGTCGCCCACATCGAGTCCGAAGCCCGGAAGCACTGCGCGACCGACCGCGTCGACCTCGACGTGCTCGTCGAGTCGGTGACGCCCATCGTCGAGTTCCCGGCGGGACCCCGGGAGAGGCTGGTGCGATCCCTGGCTCATCTTGGCGAGATCCCGACGTTGCCCACGGCGGCGGGCCACGATGCGGGGATCCTCTCCGCCAAGGTCCCGACGGCGATGATGTTCGTCCGCAACCCGACAGGCATATCCCACTCCCCCGACGAGTACGCCGAACCGGACGACTGCAACGTCGGCGCCCAGGCTCTCGCCGACGTCATGGCCGACTGGGTGGCTGGCTGAGCAAACACCAGCCGCGCTGCTGCCGTCGGCCTCGCCAGCATGCCGGCCCGCGCAGCCGATTAGGCTGGGGTGACCGGTGGTCGCAGCGTCGCCTCCCTGGTTCAAGATCGGCTCCGAGGAGACCCATGCATTTGCGGCTACCGAAATCGACGACGACGCGAATGGCCGTCCTCTGTGTGGCGGCGCTGCTGGTCAGCAGTTGTGAAGCGCAGGTCTGGGGTTCACCACCGGCCACGCAGAACACCCCTCAGGCGCCGGTCGTGACCCCACAGGCCTCGCTTCCGGCACTCCCCGAAGCGCCACCCGAGCCGCCGACGGCGACGCTTGACGGTCTCGACGTACGCATGCGCCAAGCCACCGCCGACGCCGCCAAGTCGGGTGCCGACATCGAGGCCGTCGTGCTGGACCGCGACACCGGCCAGCTGGTCTCCAACGGGTCCAACCAGCCGTTCCCGATTGCGTCGGTGGTGAAGCTGTTCATCGCCGACGACCTGCTGCTGCAGGAATCGGAGGGCAAGACGACACTGTCGCCCGCCGACCGCAAGTCACTCGAGGTGATGCTGCGCTCCTCGGATGACAGTGCGGCCCAGATGTTTTGGGACCGCAGCGGCCAGAACGCGATCATCGCGCGCGTCAAGGCCCGGTACGGATTGGCCGGCACCACGGCCCCCTACAACGGGCACTGGGACGTCACGCAGAGCACCGCAGCCGATCTCGTCCGCTACTACGACATGCTGCTGAACGGCACCGGTGGGCTGCCACCGGCGCAGGCCAACGTCATCATGACCAACCTCGCGCAATCCACGCCGACGGGCACCGACGGGTACCCACAACGGTTCGGTATCCCCGAGGGGCTGTACGCCGAGGTCGTCGCGGTCAAGCAAGGCTGGTTCTGCTGCTGGAGCGGCGCGAATCAGCTGCACGTCTCCACCGGGGTGATCGGTCCCGACCGCCGCTACGTCATGGCGCTCAGCTCCCTGGACCCCGTCAGCGCCGCTGCCGCCCGCGAAAACATGACCCAAGCCGTCAAGACGATGTTCCCCGGCGGCAAGATCTAGCCGTCCGCGGGCCGCCGCCGACCAAGCACTTTCGAGGATGACCGCGGATCACGATCCCCTGCCGGATGCGGCCGCCGTCGCCGCCCGGCTGAAGCGCTGGCGGTTGTCCCGCAACTACGTCGCGATCGGCAACCTCGGCGAGCACGTCACGGGCCGGCTGCTCGTCGCGCTCGGCTATCAACTGCTTGGCGCGCAAGACGACTTTCTCGGAATGGTCCCCGCCGTCCTCGGATTTCCCTCGACTGCGAAACCCGAGGACTTCGTCGCCGCCGACCCCGACGGTCGGCTGCTGACGGTGAACAGCAAGGCCTCGGTGAGCCCGCGGTCGTGCACGGTGACGACGACGGGCGACCTCTCCAGGCCTCACATCGCCCGTGGTCAACGCGCCGTCGACTACACCACGTTGCGAGCGAGCCTCATCTCCCCGCTGGACGGCGACGCCTACAGCCAGGTGATGAAGGTCGACCTGGTCAACATGAAGGCTCAGGTGTTCGACGTCGGGGACGCGGGGCAACTCCAGCCCGTCGGCCCGCCGCACGACATCGGCGATTCGGTCGCCGCCGTGCTGGCATGTTGGCGGGATATGCCACGGTGCTGTCGCAAATCCGCTTGTACTGGGCGGGTGCCTACGCGAAGACTGATCAGGTGAAACTCGTAGTTCCAGATCGCCTCGCCGCCATCGCGGCCGTCGTCACGGTTCTGTTGTGGGCGTCGTCATTCGTCGTCATCCGCTTCTCCGGCTCCGAATTCAGCCCAGGGACAATGGCCTTCATCCGGCTGAGCGTTGGCACCATCGTCCTGACGGCAGTGGCGGCGATCTATCGGCCACCGCTACCGCGCGGACGTGGCTTGGTGCTCGTCGTGGGCTACGGCCTCTTGTGGTTCGGCCTCTACACCGTCGTCCTGAATTGGGCCGAACAGCATCTCGACGCCGGCACGGCAGCCCTGCTGGTCAACTTCGCGCCGATCCTGGTCGCCGTGTTCGCGGGACTGTTCCTCGGGGAAGGTTTCCCCCGGCCACTGGTGGTGGGCATGGTGATCGCGTTCGGCGGGGTGGTGCTGATTGCGCTCGGCGGCTCCGGCGTCGGCGTGAACGATCGTCTCGGCGTCATGCTGGGCCTGCTGGCCGCGGCGCTCTACGCCGCAGGTGTGCTGCTGCAGAAGGTCGCGCTGCGGACCGTCAACGCCATCGCCGCCACGTGGGTCGGATGCGCGGTCGGCATGGTGGCCACCGCGCCGTTCGCCCTACGGGCCGTCGACGAGATCGGCACCGCTCCTCCGACGGCACTGGCCGGAGTGGTCTTTCTCGGCGTCGGCCCGACGGCCATCGCCTTCCTCACCTGGGCCTACGCGCTGAACCGTACGGACGCAGGCACCATGGCGGCCACCACGCTGGCAGTGCCGGCCATCGCGATCCTGCTGTCGTGGACGTTCCTCGGCGAAGTACCGACGATCCTCGGCTTCGTGGGCGGCGCACTGGCGCTCAGCGGTGTCGTGATCAGCCGTCGCCGAACCTCACGCACCGAATCGCGACCGACGGAACAGGCCACGGGCGTGGCGTCGGGCTAGGCAGGCTGTGTTTCGGATTCGCGTCACCTAGATCGCGGACCGGACACGGCCCAGCCGCGGGTCCCAGGAAATTGGGGTCGACGTTGTTAGCGTCGCCCCGTGCAGGACTCGCCCCACATCACCGACCTGCAGCCGTCACGCCCCGTTTCTCGGCGCGACGCGCTGCGCTATGCCGCCGCCGCGTCGGCGCTGGCCGGGTTCGGTGCCGCCGCGGCAGGTGCCGCCGCACCCGCGGCGTCGGCCGCCGCCCCCACCCTGATCGACTTCGCCATGCGCCAGGTTCCGGCTCAAGACATCCGGGCCGCGGGCCACTCCGGAGTCATCAACTACGTCTCGACGTCGCGGCCCGGCTCGTCGTTCGGGGCCAAGCCCATCACCCTGCCGTACGCCCGGCAACTGACCGCCGCTGGACTGGTCATCGTCAGCAACTACCAATACGGCAAGCCCGGCGGGACCGCACCGTCGGACTTCACCCGCGGGCAGGCCGGCGGCGTCGCCGACGCCCGCACCGCCTGGCAACTGCACACCGCCGCAGGTGGCGGCCAGAGTGCCCCGGTCTTCTTCAGCGTCGACGACGACATCGACCGCGAAACCTGGAACAACCTGGCGCTCCCCTGGTTTCGCGGAATCAACTCGGTCATCGGCGTCCAGCGCACCGGCATCTACGCCGGCATCCGCCCCTGCCAGTGGGCCGCTGCCGACGGCGTGATCGGGCGGTCGCGCTCGCCGGGCTACGTCTGGGCGTGGCAGACGCGGTCGTGGTCGCAGGGGCAGATCTTTCCCGCGGCCGTCCTCTACCAGCGCATCGTGAGCACGGCGTCGAACCCGGGCCCGGTGGTCGGCGGGCTCGAGGTCGACGTCAACGACGTGCTGGCCCAGGATTGCGGCCAGTGGAACATGCATCCGTAAGTCGTAGGGCGACCGCTCACACCACGAACGTCCGCGCTGACTCTGCGTCCACGGCGCGAAAGTGCGAGTGACCCACGCCGTGGACGCAGAGTCGAGCTAGAAGGCCTCGGGCGACAGCACGCCAGTCGGCCCAAAAGCCAAGTGCGCAAAGCGCTCGCCGATCATGCGATGTGTCGTCGCGTCGGGGTGCAGATTGTCGGGAAGTGGGTGCTCTTCCGAGTCTTCCGGACCGTACAAGCTGAGACCGTCGAGGTAGTGCAGGAGGGGATCGGTCGGGGTTCGCTGGGCCACGATGGTCTCGAGTTGATCGCGGATGTGGGTCAGCGTCAGCTTGCCCAAGGGGTTCCCCGGCCGGGCTGCCTCGTCGGGATCACCCGTCGCCTGGAACTTGATCTCGCCGGCTTCGAGGGCAGAGACGTCGAATGCCGCTGGGCCCGGGGTTGTTTCGTGAATCGGGCAGTACAGCGGGCCGACGACGAGAAGTGGCACGTCGGGGTGTCCGTCGCGGATGGTGTCGAGGAAGCCGTGCACGGCAGGCGCGAAGGCTCGGTGGCGTAGGAGGTCGGTGTTCACGAGGTTGATGCCGATCTTCACGCTGATCGCATCGGCCGTTGCGTCCCGAATCGCTCGAGCAGTGAACTGGTCGAGCATCGCGCTGCCGGCCAGGCCGAGGTTGACCGACTCGACTCCGGCCAGGGCGGCGGCGATCGCAGGCCAGGTGGTGCTAGGCCCGGCGGCATTGGAGCCCTGGCTGATCGAGCTGCCGTGGTGGATCCAGACCCGCCGCGCGTCAGGTAGTGGCGGCTGTATCGGGTGATCCGAGCGAAGACCTACAACTTCGGTTCGTTCGGAGTTCGGCAACCAAATCTCGATCTTCTTGTCACCCGCGGGCAGACCACTGAAGCGCGCGGTGCCGATGGCGCCCCGTTCGACCGTCGACTCACCCGACGAGGGGTTGATCCGCACGACGTCACCTGCACTTGTCGCTTTCTGATCTGTCAGCTGGCCGTCGACCACCACGTCGACCCTGCCGTCGGGACGCGCCGGCATCCCGGTGATGGAGACGGTGGTCCGTAGCACGTCCACCTCGACGACCGTCGCCTTCGTGCGAAGAACCAGCCGGACACCCGACGGCTGCGATTCCGCTGCGTGCAGTTGCGCGTCCGAACACTGATCCCGCGCCGACCGCGGCAACCGGTGCGGGAGCCAACCGCGCTCCGTCCGTTCGACTTCCGCGCAGCCACGAAAGAGATCCGGGTTCACGACATGGGTGATGTGGGCAACGGATCGCGACACTACGCCTCCTTCATCGTGCCGTTGTCGCCCGCGCACAGCGCGGTCGAGAACAACAGTGAACCATCGGCGGGCCTCTCGCGACGTTCGTCGGTCACGACGACGAGCCTTCCACGTCCCGGGCGTTGATGGACATCGCCGTGCCCGGTGAGGTCGACGTACCGGGAACATCGATCAACCGGCCCGCGTTGGTGGCTGAGTGAAGGCAATGACCTACACCCAGACCGGCGATTCCTCCGTGCTCGCACTTCGGGACCGCCCACCCGCGGAGCCTGGAACAAGGGAAGTGCTTGTGCAGGTGGTGATTTCGGGCGTGAACCCCACCGACTGGAAGCGCAGGGCGGGCGCTTCCGGTCAGGTGCTCGACTTCTCCGAGGTCGTGCCAAACCAGGACGGCGCCGGTGTCGTAAAGGCGGTAGGACCCGGTGTGCACGACCTTGCCGTGGGCGACCGGGTGTGGATGTACCTGGCTCAGGCGGGTCGCCCGACCGGGACTGCACAGGAGTACGTCGCGCTTCCGGCATCGCGAGTGGTGCCGCTGCCCGACGGTGCGAGCTTCGAGGTGGGCGCGAGCCTGGGGGTGCCCGCGATGACCGCCCACCGCGCGCTGACCGTGTCCGAGGACTGGCCCGACCGGCTGTATCCGGGCGCGTTGACGGGAGCGACGGTCCTCGTCGCCGGGGGTGCGGGAGCGGTCGGGCACGCCGCCATTCAGCTCGCACGTTGGGCGGGGGCAACGGTGATCACCACGGTCAGCGGGCCGGGCGAAGGCTGCCTTGGCGACGGCCGCGGGCGCACACCACGTCGTCAACTACAAGACCGATGACGCGGCCGCGGCCATTAGGGCCATCGTCCCGGGCGGCGTCGACATGGTGGTGGAAGTGGCGCCGGCCCAGAACGCGGCGTTGAATGCCGCCGTGGACTCTCCGCGCGCCTCGATTGCGGTGTATGCCAACGACGGTGGTGACGAGGTGCGTCTCGACCTCATCCCGCAGATGATGGTCAACGCGCGGTACCAGTTCGTCTTGCTCTACACCGTCGGCGAACAGGCGTTGGCCAACGGTCGGGACGACGTGTCGGCGGCCGCGGGGGACGGGGCACTCGCCGTTGGCGAGTCCGCAGGTCTGCCGCTGCATCGATTCCCACTCGCCAAAACCGCCGCCGCCCACGACGCGGTCGAGGGCGGGGCGGTGGGCAAGGTTCTCGTCGACGTGCGGGGCTGAGCCGGCTCAGGGTGCCACGGGCGGCGGCTGCGGCAGGGGATGCGCGCCGTCGGGCCGTAGCCCGTCGAAGATGATCGCAAGATATCGCTGCCACAGCAGAGGTGCTGGGGCGGTGAGGTTTTCGACGATGTGAATGGGTGCGCACATCATCAGGAAGACGTCAGCCTCGGTGATGTCGGCCCGAATGGCGCCCGACGTGCGCGCTCGGTCGACCAACGTTTCCAGGTTCGTGTGCAGGGCGTCACGAACCTCGGTCACCCTGGGGTCGCCGTCGCTGGCTGACTGTAGGAACGTCAGATCGTGCCGTTGGCGTTGGTCGGCGGCGATCGTGAGGAACTCCAACAGGGCCGCGCCCGCGTCGGGCAAGTCGGCGAGCCGCCGGGCGGCCTCCGCGAGCACGGCGATGTGCCCGCTCACGATGGACGCGATCAGGTCCTCCTTCGTCGGGAAGTGCCGGAACACCGTGCCCTTGGCCACCCCCGCCCGACGGGCGATGTCGGCCACCGAGGCTGACGGACCGCGCTCGGCGAACTCGTCCTCCGCGGCAGCCAGCAACGAGGCACGGTTGCGGGCGGCGTCGGCGCGGATTGGCCGGTCGGTGGTCGTCACTCACCCAGGCTACCAAGTTGACCGCTCGGTCATCTTGTGTCAGCCCGGAGAGAGGAACATGACCGCACGGTCATGTTCGTCGCGATCCACGAAAGGTGTTGACGAACAATGAAACTTGACGGTGCCACGGCTCTGGTGACGGGTGCGAACCGGGGAATTGGTCATCAGTTCGCCGTGGAGCTTCTGCGACGCGGGGCCAAGGTCTACGCCACCGCGCGGCGGCCCGAGTTGATCGACGTCCCCGGCGCGGAGGTAGTCGGTCTCGACATCACCGACCAGTCGTCGGTCGACGCCGTCGCCGCATTGGCCGGCGACGTCGACGTTCTGATCAACAACGCGGCCGACACCGCGGGCGGAAACCTGGTCACCGGAGACCTGGCGTCCATCCGCTCGACGATGGATTCGAACTACTACGGCACCCTCGCGATGATCCGTGCGTTCGCACCGATCCTGGCCCGGAACGGCGGCGGGGCCATCCTCAACGTGCTGTCGGCGGCGGCGTGGAACTCGGTCGACGGAAACACCGCGTACGCGGCGGCGAAGTCGGCACAGTGGGGCCTGACCAATGGCGTGCGAATCGAGCTGGCCCACCAGGGAACTCAGGTGGTTGCGCTCGTCCCCGGCCTGATCGGCACCCAGACGCTCTACGACTTCGCCGAACGCCACGGCATCGAATTTGCGGACGGCGCCGTGATGGACCCCGCCGATCTCGTCCGATTGGCGCTCGACGGCCTCGAAGCCGATGAGATCGAGATCCTCGACCCCATTGCCACTGAGGCGAAGGCGAGTATCGCCGGACCTCCCCGCGCCTTTGCGTTGTAGAGCGAGTCGCCGCTCCGGCCCGGCCCGATCCAACCCGATCTCAGGTAGTCAGCTTGCCGACGCCTCGTCGAGCTCGGCGACGTCGGCCTCGGTGAGGTTGACGTCTGCGCTAGCCAGCAGTGCAGGCAACTGCCCTGGAATGCGGGCGCTGGCGATGACCGAGGTGACGGTCGGTTTCGTGAGCAGCCATGCCAGGGCCACGGTGGCCGGCTGCGCGCCGGTGCGCGCCGCCACCGCGTCCAGGGCGGTCAGGATGCGCTCGCCTCGGTCGCCGAGATAGTCCTGCACGTCCTCGGCACGCTGGCTTCCGTTGCCCGAGCGGTCAATCCGGTACTTCCCGGTGAGGAACCCGCTCGCCAACGAGAAGTAGGTGAACACCGAGAGCCCGTGCCGCTCGGCGACGCCGGCCAGGTTCGTCTCGTAGTCGCGGACCACCAGGTTGTACTCGGGCTGAAATGCGACGAAGGGAGCTAGGTTGAGCGACTTCTGGATGCCCACTGCCTCGTCAAGCCGCTCTGCGGAGTAGTTCGACGCACCGAGGTTGCGCACGAGGCCCTCCCGGACGAGCGCGTCGAACGCCTCGAGCGCGTCGACGAGCGGGGTGTCCTGGTCATCTTCGTGTGCGTAGTAGAGATCGATTGCATCGACGCCGAGGCGCTTCAGGGATCCGGTGACCGCGTCCCTGATGTTATCCGGGTGCAGCCCCTGGTGGCCTTGACGCTGACCGACCTTGGTCGCGATCATCAGGCCTTCCGGCCGTCCCCGTGATGCCAGCCATTCGCCGATGATCGTCTCGGACTCGCCTCCGACGTGGCCGTCCTCCCAGTCGGAGTAGGAGTCCGACGTGTCAATCAGGTTGCCTCCGGAGGCGACGTAGGCGTCGATCACGGCGAAGCTCTCGTCACGATCCGCGGTCCACCCGAATACGTTGCCGCCCAAACATAGCGGTGATGCGCCCAGCACGTTGTCCCCTTGTCCTGCATTGAAGTTCAAATCCACCTGCGGATTGGCGCAGCCTAATGACGCGTGTGGGACTTGACAACGATGTTCACGATGCCTCCAGCGCGTCGACGACCGCCGCGCCGAGGACAGAAGTGGTGGCGGTGCCACCCATGTCCGGGGTGAGAGTGTCGCCGCCACGGGCCAGCACCGCTTCGATCGCGGCAAGCACCGCGGCTGCCGCTTCGGGTTCGCCGAGGTGCTCGAGCATCATTGACGCACACCAGATCTGGCCGACAGGGTTGGCGATGCCCTTGCCGGCGATGTCGGGGGCGGACCCGTGCACGGGTTCGAACAGGCTGGGAAACAAGCGTTCTGGGTTGATGTTGGCACTGGGGGCGATGCCGATGGTCCCAGTGCACGCTGGTCCGAGGTCGGACAGTATGTCGCCGAACAGGTTTGAGGCGACGACGACGTCGAACCAGTCGGGGTGCATGACGAAGTTAGCCGTGAGGATGTCGATGTGGTACTTGTCGACGTCGACGCCCGGGTAGTTGGCGGCCATTGCCAGTACGCGTTCGTCCCAGTACGGCATGGAGATGGAGATGCCGTTGCTCTTGGTC
This sequence comes from Mycobacterium sp. Root135, assembly GCF_001426545.1. Classification (GTDB taxonomy): domain Bacteria; phylum Actinomycetota; class Actinomycetes; order Mycobacteriales; family Mycobacteriaceae; genus Mycobacterium. Next base: position 219,546 of record NZ_LMEZ01000005.1, read on the forward strand.
GCCGAGGTGAGGTGCTTCTTGGGTCGAGTCGCGGCGAGGTCGAAGGCGAACTTGAGGATTCGGTCGACGCCGGTGCGGGTCATGATCGTTTCCTGCATGACGATCTCGCGGTCGGTGCCCTCGAACATCTTCCCACCGACGCTGGAGTACTCGCCTTCGGTGTTCTCCCGCACGACGTAGAAGTCGACGTCTCCAGGTTCGCGGCCGGCCAGCGGGCTCCGCACTCCCGGCATCAACCGCACCGGTCGAAGGTTGACGTACTGGTCGAAGGCGCGGCGAAACTGCAGCAGGCTGCCCCACAGGGAGACGTGGTCGGGCACCACCTCTGGCCAGCCGACGGCGCCGAAGTAGATGGCGTCGAATCCCTTGAGTTCATCGAACCAGTTGTCGGGCAACATCTTTCCGTACTTGAGGTAGTAGTCCGCGCTGGAGTGGTCGAAGTGCTCGAAGTCGACCTTGAAGTCGAACAATGCAGCGGCCGCGTCGAGGACGCGCAAACCTTCGGGTACGACTTCGGTGCCGATGCCGTCGCCGGGGATGACGGCGATGCGGTGGGTGTTGGTCATGACGAATAGTTTCCCTTCAGTCACGCGGTGCCGACGCCGCGGGGATGGCAGCGTCCACGAGGGTGGTATCTCGTCACCCAGTCTGCACTCCGCCTTCGGCAGCAAGCGTGACCTCTACAACGAGGCCGCCAAACTCCACGCACAATGGCCCGGTACACCGCTCACGCTGGCCGTACCTGATCAAAGCCTTCGGCGCACACTGATTTCGCGCGCAGTGGGTCAGAGGCTCGGTTCTCGACTGTGTGGGCTTTCGTTGAGAAATGCGCAATCGGCCGACGGAAGTCCACACAGTCGGCAATCCGCATCCTCGCCGCGCCGTTGACGAGAACTCCGTGCGCGAATTCGCTATCCTGCGCGGGGAGGGATCGCCGTGCACATGCCCCTGGTGCCAGACGAGCGGCCAGCCATGGGCGCCAGTCGCCACAATTCGGGCCGCTGGTTCCGAGTACCGCTGGCAGGGATCGGGTGCGTCGCGCTCTTGGCCGTCGCCTGCTTGGTACTGGCAGCGCAGCCCGTGTCGGGAACGCCGAGAATGCTCGGCCCCTCGCACGACGACGCCCACTTCCCCACGGTGAACGCGGTTTCCGGCACTCCGGCTGACTGGGTAGCCGCGATCTGCACTCCGTACATTCCCAACCTCAGACCTGAAGTCGATCCCGTTTCCGTGTCGGGGGCGCTGCTGTTGTCCCCAAATGCCGGTCTGGACTTACCCGGTTCCACGTTCAACGCGGCCTGTGCGGCACGGGAGAAGTCAGCTTCGGAGCCATTCATTCTCGTCGCCGAGTATCCGTCCCAAGACCCCATGCAGCACGACCTATTGCTTTGCCGCAACACATGGGCGCCTTTTCGTTGCGGCGACACACGCAACCGAGCAGATCACGGATTCCGGTTGGTCGGTTGCCCCAGTGTCGCTGCCGCTGGCTGACTTCGGGTTCAACATTTACAGCGGACCGGGCCACTAGTCGCACACGTAGCGGCGAAGCCATTCCTACAGAAGGGCTTTGGTGATCCGCGCCCGCAGTCGGTCGACCTGAGACGCTGCCGGCCACGTCGCCGAAGACGGCCGACCCCAGAGCAGCAAGTCCAGCGCCATCGGATCAGAACTGATCCGAGCGTCAGCCGATGCTCCGGCGTGCGTCGGAGTCACGACATGCCTGCCGTCGCCGAGCTCCACCAGCCAGGCGACCTCACCGCATTCCAGCAGCACGCCACCGGCCGAGCCCACCGCGCCATCGACCTCCGCGACGACGTCCGGGTCGCCCGCCATCCACGTCAGCACCTCGTTCACCCCGTCGACCGCAAGTGCGACGGCGACCGGACTGATCGCCATGCCTGCGGTGAGCTCGGCGTCGACGCGGTGCACCAACGCCTCGTGGGCCATCCGCCGAGCCCACGCCCCGACCGTGGACTCACCCGCGCCCTCCATCCACGTCCACGCCGCGTCATCGGGATTCATACCCGCCAACACATCTGCAAGGTCGGCAACCACCTCGTCATGTCGATCGAGTGCCTCTGGATATGGCGCGTCGCCAGCGGCGTCGACCTCATGGCCCGGGACGGCCTTGCCCGCTCGCAGCACCGCCGCCTTGTGGGCGTACACCTGCACGACGTGCCGCACCAGGTCCAGCGCGGTCCAGTCCGGGCAGGAAGGTACAGGGGCATCAAAGGCACTGTCGCGCAACGCCGCTGCGAACGTCGTCGCCTGTTCTTCCAGGGCGTCGACGTATTCCTGGTGGCTGAGCCAGCTCGACTTCTCGGTATTCCGCGATCGCGACACCATGCCCTCCGATGGTAGGCAAGCCCGGTGATCCCCGCTGGCGGTATGCGCGGTTCCGCGTGCGCACAACAGCCCACGGCCTTAGCGTGACGTCGTGGACTGGCAATTCGACGCCGAGGTGTTCCAATGGCGCGGCCCTGCACCGTACTTCTTCGTCGCCACGCCTCCGCACGTCAACGACTTCTTGCACGCTCACCACGGCGAGTTGACCTACGGCTGGGGAGTCATCCCGGCCCGGGCACGCATCGGAGCCACCGAGGTGACGACGTCCCTGATACCCAGGGACGGTGTGTATTTGGTGCCGATCAAGGTTGCGCTACGCCGCGCCGAGGGCGTCGACGACGGCGATCACATACGAGTAGGACTGAACGTCAGCCCGCAAAACGCCAGCGGTTCAGGAGACACTGCCAAACCGACCACCTTCGTCGTCGACGCGCGAGTGGCGGTCGACCTAGCCACAGCAGGCGCGACCATCCCACCGGCACACAGCCTCACGGCTCCTACGCTGCTGCGCTCACAGGTCCTGGCGCTGGTGTACGAATCGGTGCGCCGTGGCGAGATCGATGAACGCGCGGGCCGCAAGATCCTCGACGACATCCGCGGGCTGCGGATCCGGTTCCTCGGTGACCGCTCACTGGAGGACAACGCGTGGCGACTGGCGGTCGAGATGAATTGGCCTGATGTCCACCAGGCCCAGTACATCGCACTTACCCAGCTGCAGGCCGACGCGTTGGTGACCGCAGACGACGAACTCGCCTCCGCAGCAGGGGAATTCGTCACAATCGCATCCCCGGCCGACATCCTAAGGCCCTAGGGTGACCTCAATCCCCAGCTCCTCGTCGAGAGCGGCGTGCACTAGCCGATTGCGCTCAGCGCAAGAACGGCAACGTCGTCGGACGGATTCAGCTTGGGAACCAGCGTGCGAAGGTCCGCCATCAGGGAGCCAAGGTCGACGTTCGCGCGTTCGGCGAGGAAGGCCGCCAGACTTGATTCGTCGAACGCCGCGTCGCCACGCCGAGCCTCGACGATGCCGTCCGTGTACAGCACTAGAGTCTGCCCCGGCCGTAGCCGCACGGAGCAGGTTTGGAATTCCGCTTCCGGAAACGCACCGACGACCATGCCCGACGTCGGCCGCACCGGGTAGGCAGCCATTTCCGACGGGTCGAGCAACAGGGCCGGAAGGTGCCCACCGGTGGCCAGGGTGACCCCGAAGCCCCCGTCGTCGTCGCGCTGCACGGAGCCGAGCAGGACGGTGCACAGGCGGCGGCGCGTGACTTCCCGCATCATGACCGTATTGAGCTCGGTGAGCGCAGCCGTCAGATCGCGGTGGTGTAGCGCCGCGGCACGCAACGTGTACCGAATCAGGGAGGTGACGACCGCCGCCTCAACGCCGTGCCCCTCGACGTCACCGATGAAGAAGGCCCATCGGTCGTCGGAGAGCGCGAAGACGTCGTAGAAGTCGCCGCCGACCTGTCGCGCGGACGCCGGATGGTAGTGCGCCGACACGACCATCCCGTCGATCTGCGGCAGTATCGGCGGCAGCAGAGTGCGCTGCAGAACCGTGGCGTACTGGGCCACTTCGTCTCGGTCGTGTTCGGCGAAGTCTCTGTCGCGTTCCGCATCGTCGCGGTCCTTGAACGCGCGGTCGCGGTCACCCCAGGCGTCGATGCGTTCGAGCTCGGCCTCTCGGTGACCGTACCGCGCGTCGTCGCGATCGCGCCGGGCTTCGTCCCGCGCCTTGACCGCACGGTCGTAGTCCACACGGGCATCCTGACTGGCGTACTCCGCGGCGTCACTGCGGCGCCGCTCCTCCCGCAGGGCCTCGTGACTACTTCTACGGAGCTCGAGTTGCTCCATCATCACCGCGGCCACGTCGTCGAGTCGGCTGAGCTGGTCGCCGGCCGGCGTGCGCACCGCGGTGTCCATGACGGCCACGGTGCCCAGAACGTTTCCCAGAACGTCCCGGATGGGCGCGCAGGCGTAGAACTGGATGTCGTTCTTGCGGACGAATGGGTTGGACGCGGCCCGCGGATCGTCGACGAGGGCGGAGTACACGGCCGGAATCTCCCCATCCACCACGGCGCCGCACAGCCCTTGGTCACGCGGTATGTCACGCACCGGTTCCAGGCCATGTGTGCCGAGAAAGTGGTTTCGTTGATCGTCGACGAGCGACACTGCCGCCATCGACGTCCCGAAGATTGCAGCCGCCAAGGCCGCCATTCTGCTGAAGACTCGACCGTCACCGGCATTGGCGACCAGGTAAGGCTTCACTGCGTCCAGGCGAGCGGCGGCAGCCTCTGCGCCGGCGGCGGGTCTCTGTGAAATTTCGTCACATCCTGCGTCGTATCGGACGACCTCGCCGGCGAATGCCGTCCCGTCATTCGATGATTCCATTGGCCAGCGCCTTCACGCAACGCGCGCAGACCCGAGGCAACCAGTTTCATAGACGCTCGGTAAACGAGCGGTGAATTGCGGCCGCCTCGGGAGTCAATCGCCATTCACCCAGCCAACTGCCAGGCGATATCACGCGACGGCAAACTCGATAATTGACGCCCGGACTCATTACGTCGCGAAATGGATCATGTTTGGCCGAGCGGCAAACCGGGAAATCTTGCGCCGAATTACCGGATAACAGCTGACTACCGACACCCTCGACCATCGACGGCGTTGACGATCGAGGGGGGCACCACGGTGACCACTGCCATGCGGACACGCCCCGAGGAAACCGCGGCGCCGACGCTTCCTGCGTTCGGTGACGGAGTCTTCCTCGACGCCGCGACGCTCGGAGACCGTCACGCATTCGAAGCCTTGGTCGCGCGCTACGGCCCGGCCCTTCACCGATATGCCCGCCGCATGCTCCGCGACTCGGGCGACGTGGAGGAGGTCGTACAGGACACCTTCCTCGCCGCGTGGCGCCGGCTCGATTCGTTCCGAGGCGAATCGTCGGTGCAGACGTGGCTCTTCGCCATCTGCTCGCGCAAGATCGTCGACACTCACAGGGTGAAGCGGGCACGGCCGATCGACGACCGCCTGCTCGAACCGCTGGTCGTCTCGTCGACGAGGGGCGACCCCTTCGTGGCCGCGTCCAACGCGGAATTCATCGTGGCGCTCGAGGCGGCCCTGGCCGAACTCCCGGCGCGTCAACGGGCGGTATGGGTCTTGCGAGAGATCGAATCGATGTCGTTCGTCGACATCGGAACCGTCTTGGTGCTGAGCCCGGACGCCACCCGTGGCCACTACCGCAGGGCCCGAACGACGCTCAGTGAACGACTGGTGAGGTGGCGATGAGAGCCGACCCGTCCCATCCCGGAAGCCGGTAGGTCCTCGGGGTGGGCCGGCGTGACGACCTGCGGGACCGTTACCGACACCTGGTGCGACGGGAGTTACCCGCGCTTGGCAAAGCCGGTGAGTGGGTCGTGGTCGAGGACCACTGTTTCGGACGGATCCTTCTCGATCACGCCGTGGGCCGTTGCTGGTACGAGGTGCTCGACCGGCGTCGTTCGCCAGCATTCGATCAGCTGGACGACGAACAGCTCGCAAATGCCGTTGCGCTGGCTGAACGCATCGCGACCGAGGGTGATCCCTTGCTACGGCGGCTCAACGCCCAGAGTCTGCTCTGGCGGGGCAAGTAACCCCATCTGCCCACTTGTCGCCGAGCCTCGAGACCCGGTCGACGCCGGCAACCACCGGGGTGAGCGTGGTCGAGTCGGTGTCAACGCAAGGAACCCGGGGGCTTCATCTGAATACGATGTGCCCGCGGCGCGTTCCCACAGATGTGGACCGAATGAAGGGCAGCATCTCGTGATTCGTCGCATCTCCGCAGCACTCGCATGCGCGGTACTGGGTATCTCCGACCCCTGCACGGCCACCGCCGGCGCGCAGCCATCGGATGGCTCCTCCGTCGTCCGAGACATCTTGCAGACGACACCCATCGAGTCCGACGGCCCGCAGGAGGCGGTGACCGGTGTGGTCGTCTTTCCGCCGGGATCGTCGGCCGGACACCACATTCACCACGGTGTCGAGAGCGGTTACGTGTTGAGCGGCGAGGTGGAGATCGTCTCCGACGGCGAACCCGGCCGGATCTACCGGGCCGGTGAGACTTTCGTGACGGCGAGGGATCATCCGCACGTCTCGCAGAATCCGGGAGACGTCGAGGCGCGGGCCGTCGTGACGTGGATCGTCGACGCCGGCCTACCCCTGACGACGCCGGTGCCCTAGCAAGTCACTGCGAATACGTCACGGCGAGGAAGCGTTTCAGCCAGCATGGAAATGAAACTGGAAGTGGTCGTCCTGCCGGTGTCCGACGTGAATCGCGCCAAGGCGTTCTATGAGTCGTTGGGTTGGCGCCTCGACGCCGACTTCAGCACGAGCGAGACGTTCCGCGTCGTACAGTTCACGCCGCCAGGATCCGGAGCGTCGATCATCTTCGGGACCGGCCTGACGGATGCCGCCCCTGGATCATTCGACGGCCTGCATCTCGCCGTGATGGATGTAGTGGCGGCGCGGGACATGCTGGCGGACAAAGGGATTGAAATCAGTGAGGTCTTCCACGATGCGGGCGGTGTCTTCCACCACCCCGGAGTCTCCGATCGTGTGACGGGACCGCAGCCCGGCCGTCTCAGTTACTCGTCGTTCGCCTCATTCAGCGATCCCGACGGCAACGGCTGGGTGCTCCAGGAGATCACCGAGCGGCTTCCCGGCCGCTGACTCAGTCGCGTCCCCGCCTCGATTGACAGGACATCGACAGCCTTTCGGCCAATGTGGTGACAACCGCCGGATCTACCGTGCGGACAGCGCGCGACGCGGCACGCATCAAGGCAGACGGGACTTTCGATGACGCAAGTGACCACGCGACCAGGCGGCGGCGACGAGACCGACGTCTGGGCTACCCCAGAGCACCCTGCACCACCCAAGACCCGCTGGCAGCGCCTCGAAGACGAATGGACACGACGACTGCAACCCGGCGAGAGATCCACGCTCATCGCCTGGGCCTCCTTCACTGCGACCTTTGCCGGGGTGCGCGCCCTGACGCACTGGATCCACGACGGGCACGGTCCGGCTGGGGGCGGAATGTCATTGGGCGGCCATCACTTTCACCACTACAACCTCGGGATTGCGGGCCTCGCCGGCATCGGCGCGGTGTCGCTGCGCGGCCGCGAGCGACATCGGCGTCACCCGCTGACCGCGGTCACCTACGGTTCGGCCGTGGCGCTGATCGTCGACGAGCTTGCCCTGCTCATCGACCTGGAGGACGTCTACTGGTCCCGTCAGGGCCGCACCAGCGTCGACGCCGCCGTCACCCTGACCGCCGCGGGCGCCACCTTCGCCGTCGGGCTGCCGTTCTGGCCGCATGCCCGCCGCGCACTGCGACGCCGCTGAGCGGGGTTACGTGCCGGTGGCCGATCGGCGCTCGGCGTCGTCGACGAACGCCTGTGCCAGGGCGCGGGCCACGGCGGACGCGCGTTGTGGTCCGGCCGTCGCCAGGTGCACGTTCCACGTGACGGCCGGTTCGAGCGGAAGCACGCGCAGATCGTCTAGTCGTGCGGCTTCCGTCGCCGGCATCAGCGTGACGCCCAACCGGTGTCGCACCAGGCCTGCCGCGGTGCGGTAGTCGCTGACCTCGTAGGGCGCGGCTGGGTCGACCCCCGCGTCGGCGAAGGCCTCGTCGGTCAGTCGCCGAACTCCCCAGCCTCTTGGGTAGCGGACGACGGTCTCCGCGGCGAGATCCGCCGGGACGACGTGGTCGCCGTCGGCCAGCCGATGGCCAGGCCAGCAGACGAACAGCAGCGGCTCACTGTTCAGCACGCGGGTCGTCACTCCGTTCGGGGCTCGGCCGGTCAGCGCGACGAGCGCGAGATCCATCGACCCGTCGGCGACGGCTGCCAGGTGATCCGACGATCCGCCGACGCTCTGGCGCAACCGCACCGACACCAGGGGGTGGGTGTCGTGGAACCAGCTGAGCACCGCGGGCACGTCGATGCTGCCCGTGGACTGCAGGGTGCCAAGGTCGACGGTGCCGCTGAGCTGTCCGTCGAACGACGCCGCAGTCTCGCGGGCGCGCCGCGCGGCGTCGAGGGTCGCACGGGCCTCGACGAGGAAGGCCGCACCCGGCGCCGTCAGTGTGATGCGTAGCCGCGACCGGTCGATGAGGGTGACGCCGAGGTCGCGTTCCAGCTTGGCAATGGCACTCGACACTGCCGATTGCACCACGTGAACCCGGGCCGCACCGCGGGAGAAGCTCAGCTCGTCGGCGACGGCCACGAAGTACTCGAGCTGACGCATCTCCACGACTGATTCCCCCTCGCAAACATGTTCACGGTGTGAAACAGATCATCGTCCCGATCCGTTCGCTTTCGTCCGCGGCTGCCGACTACACCTTTGCCAAGACAGCTGCACGCAGCCTTCCCACCCTAGAAAAGGGGATCCACCATGACCAGCACCACCACGAATCGTCCGCGAGTCGGGTTTACCGCCAAGTTCGCGCTCGTCGTCGCCACTTTGCTCGCCATCGCCCTGGTGATCTTCGTCCTGCAGAACACGATTCACACCAAGATCAACTTCGTCGCGTGGAACTTCGATCTGGCACAGGGCATTGCGCTGCTCGGTGCGGCAGTCGTCGGCGCGGTCATCGCACTCGTCGTCAGTGCTGCGATTCGCCTGCGCCGCGCAGTCCGCTGACACGCTCACGACGACCACCGGCCGGGGGCCGTGAACCCACTTCGGGTCCGCGGCCCTTTGCGCATGCGGCGAGTACATATCTTCATATGCGATGAAGCATATCGATTTTGTTCGTTGGACGTGATGATGTAAACGGGCGATGCTTGGAGTACCTCTCCATAGGAAGGGCCCACACCATGCGCGCCTTGCACTTCGACCACTTCGGCACACCCGAGGTCTTGACGGTCCGCCACGCCGCCGATCCCGTCGCCACCGACGACCAGGCCGTGATCGCCGTCAAGGCGGCGTCGATCAACCCGTCCGACGTCAAGAACGTAGGCGGGGCGTTTCCGTCGACCGTGCTGCCCCGCGTTCCTGGCCGGGACTTCGCCGGCGTCGTCGTCGACGGGCCCACCGATTGGGTTGGCGTCGAAGTGTGGGGCACTGGCGGCGACATCGGATTTTCCAGAGACGGATCACATGCCGAGCTTCTCGCGGTGCCCGTCGACGCCCTGGTGCGCATGCCCGCCGGGCTGAGTTTCGACGAAGCCGCCACTGCCGGCGTCCATTTCGTCACTGCGTGGCTTGGCGCCATCCAGACCGCAGAGCTGGCCACAGACGAGACCATCGCAGTGTTCGGAGTGTCCGGAGGGGTCGGCGGCGCGGTCGCCCAGATTGCCGCTGCCCGCGGCGCCCGAGTGATCGGCGTCGGCCGCACTCCCCCGCGCGCCGACAGCCCAGCCGCCAAGTACGTCGACGCGTTCGTCTCACTCGAGGGCCCCGACGACGTCGCCACGCGCATCCGGGAGGAAACCGGAGGCCGCGGCGCGGACGTGGTGTACGACGCCATCGGTGGCGTCACCACCGCCGCGGCACTGGCCAGCGTCGCGCCCCGCGGCCGAATGGTCGCGATCAGTGCCGTCGGTGGCCGGGCCGTCACCCTCGACCTGATCGACTTCTACCGCAACGAAACCCGGCTGCTGGGCGTCGACAGCACCAAGCTCGGCGTCGTCGCCGCGGGTGCGCTGCTGTCCGAGCTGACCCCGTACTTCGAATCGGGGGCGTTCCGACCACTGCCGGTCGCGCGTACCTACGGTCTCGACGACGCACCGCTGGCCTATCAGGCGGTGGCTGCGGGCACGTCCGGCCGCATCGTCCTGCACCCCTGACGTCCGAGGGCTGACCGTGATCGCGCTCGACACCTCATCGGAGACCACCACCCGTCGGCTCGCCGTCTTCGCGTTGGCACTGGGCGGGTTCGGCATCGGCACAGCCGAATTCGCCTCGATGGGGTTGCTGCCCGAGATCGCCTCCGGCTTCGGTATTTCCGAACCGACTGCGGGACATGCCATCTCGGCCTACGCTCTCGGCGTCGTCGTCGGCGCTCCCGTCCTGACCGCGCTCTCCGCCCGCGTCCCGCGCAAGACGCTGCTCGTCGCGCTGATGACCGTGTTCACCGTCGGCAACTTCGCCACCGTCCTGGCCCCGTCGTACCCCCTACTGGTGGTCGCGCGCCTCGTCAGCGGCCTGCCGCACGGCGCCTTCTTCGGCGTGGCCGCACTCGTCGCGGCGCACCTCATGGGACCGGGCCAGCAGGCCAAGGCGGTCGCCAACGTGATGGCCGGACAGACGGTGGCCACGGTGGTCGGTGTTCCGGTTGCCTCCTGGCTCGGGCAGACGTGGGGTTGGCGCTGCGCATTCGCCTTGGTGGTGGCCGTGGGGGTGGCAACGCTCACCGCAATCTGGCGATGGATGCCGGACCTGCGTTCGATGCAGATCACCAGCGTGCTCACCGAGCTCGGCGCGCTCAAGCGCGTGCAGGTCTGGCTGGCGCTCGTCGTCGGAATGGTCGGCTTCGGTGGCATGTTCGCCGTCTACACCTACATCAGCACGACACTCACCGACGTCGCCGGATTGCCAAGGACTTTGGTGCCGGTGGCGCTCGTCGTCTTCGGCGTCGGCATGGTCGTCGGCAACCTGGTCGGCGGCCAACTCGCCCACCGGTCGGTGATGCGCGCGCTCTACCTGTCGATGGGCGCCCAAGCCGTCGTGCTCGCGATCTTCATCGCCGCGTCGCACCGGACGTACACGGCGCTGCCGGTGCTGTTCCTCATCGGAGCGACCAGCGCCGCCTTCACCCCGGCACTCCAGACCCGGTTGATGGACGTCGCCGCCGACGCCCGGACGCTCGCCGGCGCGCTCACCCACTGCGCTCTCAACATCGGCAACGCCGCGGGCGCCTGGCTTGGCGGTCTGGTGATCGCCGCCGGCTACGGCTACACCGCGCCCGCGGCCGTGGGAGCCATGCTGGCCACGGCATCGCTAATCGTGCTCACCGCTTCGGTTTTCGTGCCGCGCCAACGGTAAACACCGGCTGGTAGCGCTACCCCGTTCTCGACCCGTTGACGTGCTCGGGGTAGATCATCGACTCTGGCGGGTTGCTGGTACGCCGAGCCACTGGGTAGTAGATCGCGGCCGTGACGACCAAACCCACGATCCAGGAAACGTCGGCGCCGCCAAGCATCCCGGTGACGGGCCCGGTGTACAGCGCCTGGGCGAGAAACGGAATCTGCGCCACGATGCCGAACACGTAGCAGCCCAACGCCGTTGCGTTCCATCGCCCGTATCGGCCTCCGGGGTTGTAGAGCGCGGGGACGTCGACGCGTTCCCGGGAGACCAGGTAGTAGTCGATGAGGTTGATCGCGCTCCACGGGGTGAAGACCATCAGCAACGTGAGGATGAAGTTCTTGAAGTTGGCCAGGAAATCGGCGCTGGCCGCGAGCGCGATCAGCACCGAGACGGCGGTGAATCCCACGATGTAGGCGGCGCGGGCGGCCGAGGAGACGCGGGTCTGACCGTTGAATGCGGTCACCGCGGTGAGGATCGACATGAACCCGCCGTAGGCGTTCAAGCAGTTGATCGTCAACTTGCCGATCACGATGACGAGGTAGATCAGAACCGCGACGAAGGAAGGACCGGCCAGACCACCGACGAACCCGACCTGGTCGTCGAGGAAGGCGTCACCGGCGACAGCGGCAATCAGCGCACCGAACGCCATGGACCACGAGGACCCGATGACGGTGCCGGCAAGCGTGGACCAAAAGGTGGCGCGACCACTGGTCGTGCGGGGCAGATAGCGGGAGTAGTCCGCGACGTACGGCCCGAAGGTCAGCTGCCACCCCGCCCCGAGTGAAATGGCGAGCAGGAAGGTGGCGAAGTCGAACGGCTTCACACCCATGACCGACGCGACGTCGTAGTCGGTGAACAGCCGGATCGCCAGGTAGGTGAAACCGATGATCCCGACGACGGAGGCCACCCGTCCGACGGTGTGAATCAGCCGGTATCCGGTCACCGCCACCACGGCGGTGAGCACGCCGAATACGACGATGCCGACCGCCACGTTGTCGGAGTGCAGGATGTGTCCGATTGCCTGACCGGCCAGGACGGTGCCGGTTGCGGCGAAGCCCAGATACATCAGGACGACCAGTAGCAGTGGCACGACGGCGCCGTACACGCCGAATTGCGCGCGGCTGGAGATCATTTGCGGCAGTCCGAGTCGCGGGCCCTGGGCCGAGTGCAAAGCCATCACGATTCCGCCCAGCACGTTGCCGATGAGCAACCCGACGATGGCCCAGATCGCGTCTGCGCCGAACACGACGGCCAGTGCACCGTCGACGATGGCGGTGATCTGCATGTTGGCGCCAAACCACAGGGTGAACTGGTTGAGCGGCGTCCCGTGGCGCTCGTCGTCGGGGATGACCTCGATCGTGCGGCGTTCCATCGCGAGAGCGGAATCCGTTGCGAGACGGTCTTTCATGAACGCTCCTCCTCCGTGAAGTCACGATTAGGGTCGCACGGGTCAGTCCGAGGACAGGTTGAATACTTCCCGAAAAGTCCTCACCGCGCCGGGATCACCCTCGAAGGTCACCCGTCGCAGGGCCGATTTGCGCTTCGCCGCCTGGGTGGCGGTGCGTGCGGTGATCAGGTCCACTGCCGTGGCGTGGACGGTCACGGTTTTCGCGTCGTCAGCGGCCCCCATGCCACCGTGGCGCAGGGCGAAGTCGAAGGCACGCCCGTCGACGACGAGGCGGTACGTCGCATCCACGTCACCGCCCTTGCTCGGCTGAAAGCCAAGCGCCACCGCGGCGAGGAATCCGTTCAACGGAGTGTCGACGTGATCCGCCAGATCCATCAGCCCAAGCCCGAAGTTGGCCATGGCCAGGATGACCGGAGGAACCGTTCGCCATCCCTCGCGACTGAGTGAGTACACGGTGCGAGCAACGGGCGCAGGTAGCTCGCGGCGTTCCACCAGGCCTGCGTTCTCCAACCCACGCAGTCGCTCGGCCAGCAGATTCGTGGCAATGCCGGGCAACTCGCTGCGCAGATCGCTGTAGCGCCGCGGGCCGCCGAGCAGCTCGCGCAGGATCAGCAAGGTCCACCGCTCGCCGAGCACGTCCAGACCCATGGCCACCGGACAGTTCTGGTTATAGGACTTCCGCACCGACACGGCCCCACGTTAACCCTGGTGCACTATTTCGTCCATTTACTACTTTTAGTCGTTGTGTTGCTTTATTTTCTAGTCTAGCGTGAGAGCCGGTGCTCGAGGTTGTCCGTCGGACCAGACGACGGCGCCGTGAAACGAACACTGGAGGAGCCTTCCCGTGTCCAGCCACCACACCTCGACCATCTTCGTCATCGGCGGTACCGGCGCGCAGGGGCTGCCCATCGTGCGCGACCTGGTGGCAGACCAGAAGTACTCCGTGCGAGTCCTGACTCGCGACGCGACGTCACCGCGAGCGCAGTCACTGCTTTCCCTCGGAAACGTCGAACTCGTCGAGGGGTCGTTCGCCGACGACGACACGCTGCACGAGGGTTTTCGCGGATGCGACGGCGCGTACGTCAACATCGACGGCTTCAACACTGGCGAGAAGACCGAGATGTACTGGGCTGCCCGCAGTTACGAGATCGCCATCGAGGAGGGCGTCAAGTTCTACGTCTACGGCAATCTCGACTATGCACTCAAGAAGTCAGGGTACGACTCGGCCTTTCGGACCGGTCACTACGACGGCAAGGGCCGCATGGCCGAGTGGGTCCGATTCCAAAATCAGGCCAACGGCGAGCGCATGGGTGCGGCCATCTTCACATCGGGCCCGTACATCGAAATGGCCATCTCGCCGCTGACACCCATGACCCCTTCGGTGGAGGACGGTGTCGTCACGTGGCGCGTACCCCTCGGCGGGGGCGCCATTCCTCATGTGGCGCTGGACGATTGTGGTTTCTACGTTCGGTGGCTCTTCGACCATCCGGACACGGCCAACGGCATGGACTTGGAAGTCGCCATCGCGGACATCACCTACGACGAGCTGGCGGCGGCGTTCCAGGCCGTGAGCGGACATCCCGCGCAGTACGTCGGCGTTGGCCTCGACGAGTATTGGAACGGCCCGATGGCGGGGTTCGCCGATCAGCCGGCTGGCTACAACGCCGACCCTGCCGACAAGAGCACCATGAGCTTCGGAGACAACTTCAACGGCTTCTGGAACCTGTGGAAGAACCGCAAGATCACGCGAAACTACGCTCTCCTCGATCAAATCCACCCCACCAGGATCAAGACCGCCGCGGAATGGTTCCAGCGCGAAGACCTCGAGGGACGACGGCTCGGCAAGGGCGGCCTGTGGGAGCGGGTCCAGGCCGAGAACTGGACGCTCGAGTCCGCGGTCCTCAAGAGTAGCGCCGACCTGCGGACCGGTCGGCTGTGACGACGGCGTAGCAGCCTGCCTTCGTCCCCCGACTCCGAATTCGGTCGCGTTTCCATCCGGTTAACAGGCCCGACAGCCCTTGTTCTATTTCGGACGTCCGTCTACTGTTCCGAAGAAGCGTGCGATCCAGGTCATCGACGAACCGGAACGCACGAGGCCAATCCGGCATGAAGCCCTGCGAGATCCCTTGGGAGAGCTCGAATGTCAGCACACGCACCGGACGCTGCCGACACGGCGTCCACAGACACCCAATCCACCGGCGGGCCGACTCAGTTCAAGGCGAACCTCGGCACGGGGCGGGTTGCACTGCTCGTCATCGCCTGCGCCGCACCACTGGGATCGGTCATCGGCAACACGCCGATCGGCTTCACGCTAGGCAACGGCGCAGGTCTGCCCATCATCTTCCTGGTGGCAGGACTGGTCCTGGCCTGCTTCGCGGCCGGATACGTCGCCATCAACCGAGCCGTCCCCGGCGGCGGGGGCTTCGCCCGCTACGTGCACGCCGGATTCGGACCCGGTGCCGGCCTCGGCGCGGCCTACGCAACCACCCTTGCGTACGGGTCGGGAACCATCGCCATCACCGCCGCCGCCGGGTACTTCGCCGACGTGATCGCCGCAGGGCACGGACTGCACTTGCCCTGGTGGCTGTATTCGATCGTCGCCATGGTCATCGTCGGGACGATCGGTCGCTACGCCGCCGACCTGAGCGCGAAGGTGCTGCTGGTCATGATCGTCGCGGAGTTCGCGATGCTGATCGTGCTCGACATCCTGATCCTTTCCCACAGTGGACTGTCGGCCCTTCCCCTGGACGTCTTCTCCCCCAAGCAGGTGTTCTCCGGCAGCGTCGGGCCCGCCCTGATGATCGCCTTCACCTCCTTCATCGGCATCGAATCCGCGGTCATCTACGCCAACGAGGCACGCAACCCCGGCAAGACCGTGCCACGCGCGATCTATCTCTGCGTCGGCGTCATCTCGGTGTTCTACTTCCTCACGGTGTGGCTCATCGTCGGCTCCGTCGGCGTCGACCAGATCGTGCCCGTCACGGAGAAGGCGCAGGGCGACCTGCTGTTCACCCTGTCGGGCGAGCAGGGCGGAACCGTGCTGACCACCCTGATGCAGATCTTCTTCCTCACCAGCGTCCTGGCGTCGCTGGTGGCCCTGCACAACGCGACGACGCGCTACCTGCAGACCATGGGCACGCAGGGCACGATGCCGAGATTCCTTGGGGCACTGCATTCCAAGTACCAGGGACCGGCCCGCGCCAGCGAGGCCCTTTCGGTCCTGACCGCCGTGCTGGTCGCCGCCTTCGTGATCCTCGGAGCTGACCCCTACCTCGGCGTCTACACCAGCCTGGGCGGCCTGTTCACCGTCGGCATCGTCGCGATGCAGGGTGCCGTTGCCGTCACGGTCGTGGTGTTCTTCCGCAAGCGCAAGGACCGCCGGCTCTGGAAGACGTTGATAGCGCCGGCCATTGGCGCGGTCGGGCTGCTGACGGCCACCGGTTTGATCATCGCCAACTACTCCGTGCTGACCGGCACCGAGGACACCGTGCCCAACCTGTTGCCCTGGACCATTCCGTTGGCATTCGTGATCGGCCTCGTCGTGTACCACCGCCGCCGCGACCTCGTCGTCGACTTCGACCCCGCACCGGCGCCCACGGATCGAGCCCAGCCGTGAGCACAGTCGCCGTCATCGGACCACATCTCGTCGACGTCCTGGGCCGTCCGGTGTCGGAGATACCGCCGGGCCAGGGCAGCGTCGTCCTCGACGAGATCCGAGTCACCGTGGCCGGAACTGGCGGCGGCGCAGCCGTCGACCTGGCGAAGCTCGGCGTCGCGGTGTCCTCCTTCGGCGCCATCGGCGACGACGTCCTCGGCCGGCTCCTGATCACCCAGCTCCAGGAACACGGGATCGACACCGCGGGGCTGGTGACGCGTCGCGGGGAGAAGACGGCGGCCACCATTCTTCCGATCCGGCCGAACGGCGAACGCCCCGCGCTACACGTCCCGGGCACCATGGCTTCCCTGCACGCTGCCGACGTCGACGGTGCGGCCCTGCTCGACGCCGACGCCGTGCTCTTCGGAGGCCCCGAAACGACTCCGTCACTTATGAATTCGGACGGCATCGCGCTCCTCGGAGGAGTACATGCCGCCGGGATACCGATCTTCGTCGACCTGCTCTATCCAGGACGACCCGAGACGCTCGAACTGCTGACCCCGCTGTTGCCGCTGGTCGACTGGTTCATGCCCAACGATCAGCAGCTGCGCGGGCTGACCGGAATCGACGACCTCGTCGACGCCGCCCGGGTCCTGTTCGACCGCGGGGTCGATGCCGTCGCCGTCACTGTCGGTGAAGACGGCGCCCTCCTGCTACGTCCCGACGCCGAACCCGTGTCGGTACCCGCGCTGCCCACGACCGTCGTCGACACCACCGGGTGCGGAGACTCGTTCAACGCGGGCATGATCACCGGCGTGCTGTCGGGATGTACCTTCGAGGACGCCGCTCTCATCGGCTCGGCTTGTGGCGCACTCGTCGCTTCAGGGCTCGGTTCCGACGCCGGCATCGTCGACCTCGCCGGCGTACTGGCACTGATCTCGGACTTCAACCCCGAGGCCGGCCGCCGCATCGAGGGCCTCGTCGCGGACCGAACGACCATCGCGCTCGACGCGTAGACCAGATCGATTGTCTTAGAGGAGATATCGTGACCACGAACGTCGACGTCACCACCGATCAGCGCCAGCGCAGCGCCGACACCGAGCTGCGCCGCCGCGCCAGGGCCGTCGTACCCAACGGCATGTACGGCCACCAAAACATGAACGTGTTGCCGGCGATCCCGCAGTACATCGCGCGGTCGAAAGGAGCACGCCTGTGGGACGTCGACGGCAACGAGTACGTCGACCTCATGTGCAGCTGGGGTCCGGTGATACTCGGCCATGGTGACCCGGTAGTCGAGGAGGCGGCGGAACGGCAACGCCGACAGGGTGATTGCCTCAACGGCCCCGCTCCGGTCATGGTGGAGCTGGCCGAGGCCATGGTCGCCGCCGTCGCGGACGCCGACTGGGCGATGTTCGCCAAGAACGGCACCGATGCGACCACGATGTGCTGCACGATCGCGCGCGCCGCGACCGGCCGCACGATGATCCTGGTCGCCGAGGGCGCCTACCACGGCGCCGCGCCCTGGTGCACCCCGTTCCCGGCGGGCGTCACGGCCGCGGACCGCGCCAACCTGCTGCAGTTCCAGTTCAACGACATTGAGTCGATCCGCGCCGCCGTCGGCGAGCACGCCGACGACGTCGCCGCGGTCATCGTCAGCCCCTTCCGGCATGACGCCGGGTTCGACCAGGAGCTCGTCGACCCGACCTTCGCCAGGGACGTCCGGGCCTATTGCGACGAGATCGGTGCGGCGCTCATCCTCGACGACGTGCGCGCCGGCTTCCGGATCCATCACGGTGGCAGCTGGGAACCCCTTGGCGTGCAGGTGGATCTGACGCCGTGGAGCAAGTCGATCGCCAACGGGTACGCCCTCGCCGCGGTCACCGGCACCGACCGCTACCGCGACGCGGCGGGCGGCATCTTCGTCACCGGCTCGTTCTGGATGGGAGCCGTCGACATGGCCGCCGGCTTGGCCACCATCACCGAACTCGCCAGTCGTGGCGCAGTGTCCCGGATGCGCGACCTCGGCCAGCAGTTGCGCACCGGCATCGTTGAGAGCGCCTCGAGGTGGGGCTTCGACGTGCACTACACCGGACCCGCCCAGATGCCGAACCTGTTGTTCGCCAACGATTCCGACTACGAATTGTCCGTCGCATTCAGCGCCGAAGCACAGGCACGCGGGGTGTACGTCCACCCCAAGCACAACTGGTTCGTCTCCGCCGCGATGACCGACGCCGACCTGGACATGGCGCTCACCGGTCTCGACGGCGCGTTCGGTGCGCTTCGAGCCCGGTACCCGCAGCCGTGACCGACCTGCAGGCGTTACGCGTCGACGTGGCGCAACGGTGCCGCGAATTGGCCGCTCACGGTGTCGCGTTGGCCGGCGCGGGCAACGTGAGCGTGCGGTCCGGTGACCACGTCCTGATCACCCGTGGCGGAATGCGTTTCGAGACCGCGGAGGCCGACGACGTCACCGTCGTCACCCTCGCCGGGGACGTCGTCGACGGTGCTCAGCCGTCCTCGGAGACGGGCCTGCACCTCGGGATCTACCAACGCTCGGATGCCGAGGCCGTCGTCCACACCCACGGCCGCAGCTCGGTCGCGGTCGGCCTGGTGTGCGACGAGATGCCGCTGGTGCACTACAACCTGCTCCGGCTGGGCGGCCGCATCCCGACCATCCCGTATCTGCTGTTCGGGTCCCACGAGCTGGCCGAGGCAGTGGGCACGGCGGTCGCCCGCGGTCATGGCACCGTCCTGATGCGCAACCACGGCGCGGTCAGCAGCGCACGAACTCTGGCCGAGGCCGTCGAGCACGCCTGCCTCACCGAATGGGTCTGCGACGTCTACCTGTCTGCCCGAAGCCTCGGCACGCCGGCGTTGCTCACCGACGGCGACCTCGACGCGGTGGCCGAGCAAAGCAGTCGGCTGGCCTACGGTCACTGACCGAGCTCCGGGCCGGGTCCTACACTCGTTCACAGCCGGAGAGCCGAGGGGACCTGATGCCGAAGATCGTCGATCACGACGAGCGCCGCGAAGAGATTCTGCAGGCTGCCATCCGGGTGATCGACAACGTCGGTCTCGACCACACCACCACGCGAGCCATCGCGCTCGAGTCGGGGTACTCCAACGGTGTTCTCAGCCACTACTTCCAGGACAAGGACGACATCCTGCAGTCGATCCTGGTGAAGACCCACCGGGAGTTCCTGGACCGGGTCGAGCAGAACATGCGCGGCAAGGACGAGTTTGGCCGCCTGTGGGTGAT
This sequence comes from Mycobacterium sp. Root135, assembly GCF_001426545.1. GTDB lineage: Bacteria > Actinomycetota > Actinomycetes > Mycobacteriales > Mycobacteriaceae > Mycobacterium. The sequence goes on from NZ_LMEZ01000005.1 coordinate 239,217, forward strand.
GCTGATGCAGAACCTCCCACTCGACCACGAACGCCGGGTCGAGACCCTGATGGAGATGACCTTCTGGCCGCGCGCAGTCTCCAGCCCCACCTCCCGTGAGTTTCAGCGCGACGCCGCCAGCGACCTGCTGAGCCGGTTGCGCATCCTGATCACCGACGTCCGCGGGGCGGGCCGGCTCGACAGCGACCTCACCGACGCCGACGTCGCCGAATTGCTCATCGCCGTCATCGACGGATTGTCGGTGCACGCCGAGCTGTATCCCAAGCGTCTGCCCGCCGCGTATCAGAAGAAGTTGATGCGAGCGCAGTTGGAAGCGGTCGGTTTCCGGATCGACGAGAAGGCGGTCGACGCCGAGCGGTGACGAACGCGGCGTTCACGAGCCGTCGTCGCGTAGTCCGACCTCGGCGGGAGTCAACGCCCGCGCGACCGCTGACTTCCAGCCCGCTGCCTCACGCCTGCGGGTCCGGGCGTCCATGTTCGGGTACCACGCCGCCGCGATGTGTCGATTCGCCCGCAGCGCAGCACGATCGGGCCAGTAGCCGACGGCGAGACCGGCCGAGTACGCCGCGCCCAACGACACCGTCTCCGAGACGAACGGACGCACCACCGGGACGTTGAGGACGTCGGCGTTGTACTGCATCATCAGGTGGTTCGAGGTCATCCCGCCGTCGACGGCCAGCCTCGCCAGGGGCACTCCTGACTCGAGCATCATGGCGTTGACCACCTCCCACGTCTGCCAAACGGTGGCCTCCAGAACTGCCCGCGCCAGGTGACCCTTGGTGATGTAGGACGTCAACCCGACGACGATTCCCCGTGCCGCCGAATCCCAATGTGGGGCAAGCAGTCCGGAGAAGGCGGGCACGATGTAGCAGCCACCGTTGTCGTCGACTGTCCGTGCCAGCGTCTCGATCTGAGGCGCGGTGTCGATCACGCCCAGCTGATCGCGGAACCACTGCACCAGCGAGCCGGCCACGGCGATGGGGCCCTCCAGGGCATACATCGGCTCCGCTCCCGGGGCGGCATACGCGACGGTCGAGAGCAGGCCGTTGCTGGATTCGACGATCTGGGTACCGACGTTCATGAGAAGGAAGGCGCCCGTCCCGTACGTGCACTTGGCATCGCTGGGCTCGAAGCACATTTGACCGAAGAGGGCCGCCTGCTGGTCACCGAGCGCCGCGGCGATCGGCACGCCAGGCAGCACCGTGGCGCAGTTGGCGTACACCTCGCAGTTGGACACGATGCGCGGCATCATCGCTTCCGGAATGTCCAGTATCGCCATGAGTTTCGGACTCCACTCCAGTGTGTGCAGGTCCATCAGGAGGGTTCTGCTGGCGTTGGTGACGTCGGTGACGTGGATGCCTCCCTTGGGACCGCCGGTGAGGTTCCAGATCAGCCACGACTCGAGGGTGCCGAACAGCACCTCGCCCTTGTGGGCGCGGGAATCCAGGCGGCGGACGTTGTCCAGCAGCCACCGCAGGCGAGGCGCGGCGAAGTAGGACGCCGGGTCGAGGCCCGCAATGCGACGGAAGTCGTCGGCGTGGGGCTCGAGCTGGTCGACCACCGGTCCGGTTCTGGTGTCTTGCCACGTGATCGCCGGAGCCACCGGCACGCCCGTCCTGCGGTCCCACACCACCGTCGTCTCCCGCTGATTGGCAATGCCAAGAACGACGACATTGGACGTGTCCAACCCCGCCGCCTTTAGCGCCTCGGGCACGACCCGGCGCACGTTGCGCCACAGCTCGGCGGCATCCTGCTCGACCCACCCTGGCTGTGGGAAGGATTGCCGCTGTTCGCGCTGCGCGATCGACAGCATCCGACCCCCGTGGTCGAACACCATGCACCGCGCGGACGTCGTGCCCAGGTCGATCGTCGCCACCACGCGTTGGTTGCTCACCGGGCGGGCTCGAGTGCGTGCATCACCGATACGGCGGCGAGCCGAAGAGCGGCTAACGGCTCCGGACGAGGCGTGCCGTCGCGCGCCAGCAGACCTTCCGGCGGACCGTGCAACGCCAGTGCCGCCACGCTGGAGCGACTGCCGCCGTGCACCGCAACTGCCACGTCGGCCACGTCGGGATCGAACTCGCCGTCGCCGGTCGCGACTCCAGCAACTCGAATCTGCTCGATGACGGCGGCCAACCGACTTCGATTGGTCGACGTTCTACGCGTGTAGCGATCCAACGGCAGATTGCGCAGAAGTCGTTCGCGCAGAGGCGAATACGCCAGGATCAATTTGCCGCAGCCGGTGGCGTGCAGAGGAAGCAGTTCTCCGACCCGCAGGGTTTGGGGCTTGTCGTCGGGACGGAACACATGGTGAACGACTTCGGCCTCCTGATCGTGCACGATCGTCATCAGGACTTCGAAGCCCGTGTCCGAGGCCAGCCCGTCAGCCCACGGCATGGCCGCAGAGCGCAGGTCGTTGCCGTCGAGTTCGACGACGTCATGCGAGGACATCCGCGGCCCCAGTGAATAGGCGCCCGTGTCCGGGTCCTGGTCCAGGTACTCCAAGGCGGTCAGGGTCTGGAGGATGCCGTGGACGGTCGTCTTCGACAGGTCCAACTCCTGGGCGATCTCGCGCAACTGCATCGGCCTGTCGCTTCGCTCGACGAGGTCGAGGATCACCGTGGCGCGCTCGATCGCCTGTATTGGGCCTGGCATGGAAGCTCCTCACTCTGGCAGTCAGCTGTGACGCCGATCGCATCGCCCCGTTCGACATTGTCGAACAACGTCGATTGATCTGGGTCACATTCCCTTCGTAGGTTCACAGCAGGTCACAACGAGCGCTACAAGCCCAGGCGCAGCGAAAGGAAGCGACATGAAGAAGCCCCACCCACTCATCGGAGAGCTGTCCGGTGAACTACTCGGCACGGCAATCCTCGTCATGTTCGGTTGCGGAGTCGTCGCCCAGGTCGTGACGGGCGGATTCCCGAAGTCCCTCGCATCGGGCGACCACAACTCGATCGCCTTCGGTTGGGGGCTCGGCGTCACGATGGCAGTCTTCGTCGCCGGACGGATCAGCGGCGCCCACCTCAACCCCGCGGTGACGATCGCCCTCGCGGCGTTCCGAGGATTCGACCGGCGCAAGATCGTGCCGTTCATCGGTGCACAGTTCGTCGGCGCCCTCGTCGGCGCGCTCATCGTCCGGTTCGTCTACGCCGACCAGATCGCCAACGTCGACCCGACCCACACCAAGGCAACCCAGGGCATCTTCTCGACGTCGCCGGGTGAGGGCGTGTCGATCATGACCGCCTTCGCCGACCAGATAGTGGGTACCGCCCTGCTGGTGATGGTGATATTCGCCCTTACCAGCGCCGTGAACGATCCCCCGCTGGCGAACACCGCGCCACTGATCATCGGCCTGCTGGTAGTCGCCATCGGCATGGCGTGGGGCACCAACGCCGGCTACGCGATCAACCCGGCGCGCGACTTCGGTCCCCGCGTGGCGTCGTGGATCACGGGCTACCAGGACGCGATGTTCTCGGCCAACGGACCCGAGCTGTACTTCTGGCTCCCGATCGTCGCGCCCATCGTCGGCGGGCTGATCGGCGGTGCCCTCTTCGTCTTTGGCATCGAACGATTCCTGCCCGCTGCGGAGGCACTTCCGCACGAGGTCGGCGTCGCCGAAGCCCGCTGAGCGTCGAACCTTCCCCACACCAAGGAGACTCACCATGCCCGACTTCATTGGATCCGTCGACCAGGGAACCACCAGCACTCGTTTCATGGTCTTCGACCACGGAGGCAACGTCGTCGCCCAACATCAGCTCGAACACGAGCAACTCCTGCCCCAGGCCGGCTGGGTTGAACACAATCCCGTCGAGATCTGGGAGCGCACGTCCTCAGTCATCCAGACCGCGCTCGGAAAGGCCGGCCTGAACAGCAGCGACCTGGCCGCGATGGGCATCACCAACCAGCGCGAGACCACCGTGGTCTGGAACAGGCGGACCGGGCGGCCGTACTACAACGCGATCGTCTGGCAGGACACCCGCACCGACCGAATCGCCAGCAGGCTCGAGGCTGCAGGCCATGGAGACACGCTGCGCCACAAGGCCGGTCTGCCACCGGCGACGTACTTTTCCGGCGGCAAGATCCAGTGGATTCTGGAGAACGTCGACGGCGTGCGCGCCGCCGCCGAGAGCGGTGACGCCGTGTTCGGCAACACCGACAGCTGGCTGCTGTGGCACCTGACGGGAGGCGTCCGCGGCGGCGTTCACGTCACCGACGTGACCAACGCCAGCCGGACCATGTTGATGAACCTGGAAACACTGGACTGGGACGACGAGTTGTTGGCGCTGTTCGACATTCCCCGCCAGATGCTGCCGACGATCGTGCCCTCGTCGTCGCCGGAGCCCTACGGGCTGACGCTCGCCGACGGCCCGCTCGGCGGGGAGGTGCCACTCACCGGTGCGCTCGGCGATCAGCAGGCCGCGACCGTCGGGCAGGTGTGCTTCGCCCCCGGCGAGGCCAAGAACACCTACGGCACGGGCAACTTCATGTTGCTCAACACCGGTACCGAACTGGTGCGGTCCAAGGCGGGCCTGCTCAGCACCGTCGCCTACAAGTTCGGCGACGCCGAGGCGGTGTACGCACTCGAGGGTTCCATCGCCGTCACCGGATCGGCAGTGCAGTGGCTACGCGACCAGCTCGGAATCATCAGCGGCGCAGCCCAATCCGAGGTTCTCGCGCGCCAGGTGGAAGACAACGGCGGGGTCTACTTCGTCCCGGCCTTCTCGGGATTGTTTGCGCCACACTGGCGGTCGGATGCGCGCGGCGCCATCGTCGGCCTGTCGCGGTTCAACACCAACGCCCACGTGGCCCGGGCGACGCTGGAGGCGATCTGCTACCAGAGCCGTGACGTCGTCGAGGCGATGGAGGCCGATTCCGGTGTCCACCTCGAAGTGCTCAAGGTCGACGGCGGGATCACGGCCAACGCGTTGTGCATGCAGATCCAGGCGGACGTCCTCGGCGTCGACGTGGTCAAGCCGGTGGTTGCCGAGACCACGGCCCTCGGCGCGGCGTACGCGGCCGGCCTCGCGGTTGGGTTCTGGAAGGACACCGACGAGTTGCGCAAGAACTGGCTGGAGGACAAGCGCTGGCAGCCGACCTGGTCGGACGAACAGCGCGCGACCGGCCATGCCCAGTGGACCAAGGCCGTCCAGCGCACGTTGGACTGGGTCGACGTCAGCTGATGTCCGCCACGCCCATGTCAGTTCATTTGTACGACAACGACTTTCAACATAGAAAGATCAGGTAGCCGGCCATGGAGGCATTTCCGCTCTCACCAGCCAACCGCGAAGCCGCCTTGGCGGACATGGCGGCCCAACCCCTGGACATCCTGATCATCGGCGGTGGCGTCGTCGGCGCCGGTGCGGCACTCGACGCCGCCACCCGCGGACTGCGGGTCGGACTGGTCGAAGCACGCGACCTCGCATCCGGCACGTCGAGCCGCTCCAGCAAGCTGATCCACGGAGGCTTGCGCTACCTGGAGATGCTGGACTTCGGCCTGGTGGCCGAGGCCTTGTCCGAACGTGGGCTCATGCTGGAGAAACTGGCCCCGCATCTGGTCAAGCCGGTGAAGTTTCTCTACCCACTCAAGCATCGGGGTTGGGAGCGTTGGTATCTCGGCGCTGGGCTCGCGCTGTATGACGCGATGTCGAAGGCCTCCGGGCACGGGGCCGGGATTCCACTGCACCGCCATCTGACCCGGCGGGGCGCACTGCGTACGGCGCCGTCGCTGAGCAAGGACTCCCTGGTGGGGGCGGTTCAGTACTACGACGCGGTGGTAGACGACGCCCGGCACACCATGACCATCGCCCGTACCGCCGCGACCTACGGCGCCCGGATCGCGACGCGCACCCGCGTGGTCGACCTGATCCGCGAGGGCGAGCGCGTCACAGGCGCGCGGGTGGTCGACCTCGAAGCCGACCGCACCTACACCGTGCGAGCACGACAGGTCGTCAACGCCACCGGGGTGTGGACCGACGACACCCAGGGCCTGGCCAACGAGCGTGGCCAGTTCCACGTGCGGTCGAGCAAGGGCATTCACCTCGTCGTCCCGCGCGACCGGATCCGGTCTTCGTCGGGGATCATCCTGCGGACCGAGAAGTCGGTGCTGTTCGTCATCCCCTGGGGGCGGCACTGGATCATCGGCACCACGGACACGGACTGGTCCCTCGACAAGGCGCACCCCGCAGCGAGCGAAAAGGACATCCGCTATCTGCTCGACGAGGTGAATTCGGTACTGCGGGTTCCGCTCACCGAGGCCGACGTCGAGGGCGTGTATGCGGGTCTGCGGCCACTGCTGGCCGGCGAAAGCGCCGACACGTCTGCGCTGTCCCGCGAACATGCTGTCGCACATAGCGTTCCGGGCCTGGTGGTGATCGCGGGCGGCAAGTACACGACCTATCGGGTGATGGCCAAGGACGCCGTCGACGAGGCGGTCCACGGCCTCGGCGAGAACTTCGACCGTCGAGTCCCGCCGTCCATCACCGAAGACGTGCCGCTGTTGGGCGCCGAGGGCTATCGCGCGATGTGGAACGCACGAAGTCAACTCGCCGCCGAATCCGGACTCGACGAGGTCCGCATCACCCACCTGTTGAACCGGTACGGGTCGATGGTGGGCGACGTCCTGGCGCTCATCCGCGACGACCCGACGCTGGGCGTTCCGCTGGCAGCCGCCGACGACTACCTGCGCGCCGAGGTGGTGTTCGGCGCCACCCACGAGGGTGCGCTGCATCTGGACGACCTGCTGTGCCGCCGCACCCGGATCTCGATTGAGACGTTCGACCGTGGCACCGACTCGGCCGAGGAAGTCGCCGACCTCGTGGCGCCCCTACTCGGATGGTCTCCCGAGCAACGGGAACGCGAGGTCGCGCACTACCTGGCGCGGGTTGCCGCGGAGCGGGAGAGCCAGACGATGCCCGACGACGAGACCGCCGACGGTGCGCGACTCGGAGCCGCCGACATCGTGCCGGTCAGCTGAGGCCTACTGAGGATCGTGCGCCAGCCGTAGCCACACCGTCTCGCACGTCCGCTTGGCGAAGTCCAGGTCGTTGACCGGGTCGGTGGACGCTCGATAGAAGCTGCGCTCGATCATCCAGCACAGTGCACGCCCCAGCGCCGCTGCATCACCGGGTCCTTCGCCGGCCGGAACGCCGCCGCGGACGAGGACGGCGGCGATGGCATCCCCGAACACGTCGGCCGCGCCCGTCCACAATCGGTCGATCTCGGGCACGGTGGACCCGAGATCGACTGCCGCGCGCATCACCAGTCCGTGCTCGCGCCACAACTGAGCGGTCCGTTCCAATGCGGTGGCGATGACCTCCTGGATGGGGGCGGTGTCGGCTGCGGCGGCCCCCGACTTCTCTTGCAGGAACTGGACGGTCCGCGTCACCAACGCGATGAGCACGTCCTGCTTGGAGGCGAAGTAGAAGTACAACGCCCCACGGGTCATCCCGGCCGCTTCGGCGATGTCCCCGACCGTCATGTCCGCATAGCCGCGCGTCGCCAACAGCTTCTCCGCAGCGTCCAGGATTTCACGCTCACGAAGGTCGCCCTTGCGTTCGGCCGGCGCCGTGCGCCGCGACGCCCAAGACTTGGTCACCGTCGCCATCCTAATTCAGCATGCCTAGTTCGCCGCCAACTGCGCACCCTCCGCGAAATCAGTGCTGCGCGAGAGTGTTTCCCAGCGACGGATGTCATCGTCCACCGCCGCCCGCGCGGTCCCGATGAACCTCAGCGCATCCGACCCCAGGACCAGGTGTGCCGGGGGTTCTGTTTCCGCCACGATGGCCAAGACCGCTTCGGCCGCCTTGGCCGGGTTGCCGAGTTGATTGCCGCTGGCCCTCACGCGAGCAGCGCGAATGGGATCGAACAGCTCGTCGTAGTCGGCGATGGTGCGCTCGGCACGTGTCATCGAGCGGCCGGCCCAGTCGGTGCGGAACGAACCCGGTTCGATGGCCGTGACGTGGATGCCGAATGACGCGACTTCCTTGCCCAAACTCTCCAGCAGACCCTCCACGGCAAACTTGCTTGCGCAATAGGCCGACATCCCGGGAACTGCCATCAAGCCTCCCATCGACGTCACCGCCATGAGATGCCCCGCGCGGCGCTGCCGCATGTAGGGCAACGCCGCCTGCAAGGTCGCGGCGACCCCAAAGACGTTGGTGGCGAACTGTGCTCGCACCTCCGACAACGGCGTCTCTTCGAATGTGCCCTCCACGCCGTAGCCCGCGTTTGCGATCACCACGTCGACGGGCCCGACGGTCGACTCGACGTCGGCCACCGCGCGGACGACTGCGGCGTCGTCGGTCACGTCGAGGATGCGGCCATGGGCTCGGCCCGGCGACAGGGATTCGAACACCGCGACGTCCTCGGACTTGCGCACAGTGCCCACCACCCGATGCCCCGCTTCCAGCGCGCCGACGGCAAATGCGCGACCCAAACCGCTACTGACACCGGTGATCAGAAACGTCTTCATGGATGCCTCCAAAGTCTGTTGGCTCTCGCCAGCCAAAGTCGCTACTCGACACAGTGTCAAATAACATTCGACGTCGTGTCAAGTATTCCGTCGTGCGGCTTACCGGTAACGCCGAGGCACGGCCCACGGCCGCCCGAACACCTCGTTGAACGACTCGGGGTCGAATGGGCTGTCACCCCCGGCGGGGAAGCTGGTCAACTCACCGAACACGATGCGCCCGTCGACGTCGTACAGGTCGACGCGGACGAAGTCGGTGGCGGCGCCGAGCCGTTCGGCGAGGGTGATCATCTCTGCCAGGCACGCGGGCATCGCCGGTTCTGGGTCCGCCCATGGCGGTCCGGCGCGAAGCGGCAGGTGTTGCCAATCGGGCCGAAAGAAGTCCTGCGTGCGCAGACCGAACCGCCCCGAATCCACCTGCACGAAGGCGCACTTCCCACCGAAGACGAAGAACTTGTAGTCGTCGGGGATCGAACCGTCGGCGGCGGCCAGCATCTCTTCGACGATGATCCGCCGCGGTATCCGCCCGTACACCCACTCCCGGTTCGGCCCCTGGCCGTAGAGCTGGTCAACCCAACCCCGAGCGAGCCGGACGACGTCGGCTCGGGGCGCGAACTCGGCCGCAACGTGCGCGTACGCCCAACTCCCCTCCTCCGACGGCAGCCGCGCTTCGCGGGGAGCTCGGCTGGAGACGACGACGGCCGCCCCGCTGCCGTGCGTCGGCTTGACGACGTAGCTGTTGGGCAGATCCACGCCGAACAGGGCCGCGGGGTCGTCGACGATCGCGTAGGCACGCGGAAGGTACTGCTGCCCAACCACTTCGGCGACGTAGTCGCGGACTGCCGCCTTGTCGGCGAACGTCACGACGAGGTCGCGATGGTCGCGCAGCATCTTGTACCGAACCTTGTCGCGGAAGGTGTGCGGGTTCCGCGTACGCCAGAGCCGCACCGCGCGCACGAGTCGGCTCCGCTCGCGCCAGCGGACGCCGTCTCCCATGTGCCCAGACTAGATCCGCTCCGTCGCGCGTCAGCTCTCCGGCAGCGCGGCGAAGCGCTTCTTGACGTCGTTGTACCAGCCCAGTGACTTCACCGGGTGGCGCCAGCGGCCCTTCATGTCCTCGCGGGCAGGCACGTGGGCGTCGTCTCCCGCCTTCACCAGTTCCTTCAGGTGTCGGTCCTGGGCGTTGATGACGTCATCAGCGCTGTCGCCGCGGTGCGCGAGGTTGCAGGGGCCACCGAGATCCTGGCACGTCATGGTCTTCACGGAGGTTCCTTCCGGGTTGGTCACACCGGGCGATTCCGGTGCGTCAGAGTGGTGACGCATCCGACGACGAAAGTGTGACCGCCATGGTGAGCGACGACCAATTGCGCGAGGGCTTCCAGGCCGAGCGGCCTCGTCTGGAACGCATCGCCGCGCGAATCTTGGGCGACGTCCACGCGGCCGAAGACACCGTGCAGCAGGCGTGGCTCAGACTGAACGCCACCGGCGAGACCATCGACAACCTCCCGGGCTGGCTGACCACGGTCACCTCGCGACTGTGCCTGGACCGGCTGCGGGTACGGACGCCGGAGCCGACGGAGTCGATCGAGGTCACGGCAACCGAACCCGACCCCGCCGACGACGTGGTGCTCGCCGACACGGTCGGCATCGCGCTGCAGGTGGTGCTCGACCGGCTCACCCCCGCCGAGCGGGTGGCGTTCGTGCTGCACGACAGCTTCGCCGTCGACTTCGAGGTCATCGCCTCGATGCTCGACACGACTCCGGTCGCGGCGCGCAAGCTTGCCTCCCGGGCGCGCGCCAAGGTGCGCCCAGCGCCACCAGAGGACGCTCTGGCCGACTGGGAAATCGTGGACGCCTTCATGGCCGCGGCACGCGAAGGCGACTTCGCCCGACTGCTGGAGCTGCTGGCTCCCGACGTGGTGGTGTCCGCCGACGCGGCCGCCAGCGCGCTCGGCACCCCGACGCACATGCGGGGCTCCGACGAGGTGGCCACCTTCTTCAACGGCGCTGCGGCGGCGGCCTTTCCGGTGTTCGTCGACGGTCGCCCCGGAGCGGCATGGATCAATCGCGGCGAGGTCAAGGTCGCCTTCGACTTCACCGTCGAGAACGGTCAGGTGCGGCGGCTTCGATTCCGTGCCGACGATGACGCGCTGGCCGGCGTACGACGCCGCGAGGGCGCAACTGAGCGACGATGATCACGCGTCGTCGTCGACGTCATGACGACCCCGGTCGGACGCGACACGGCACACCGTTGACAACGTGCGTACTGCTGGGAACGTCCACGACGCCAACGGGATTGAGCACGTTGGCGTTGACACCGGGGTGCGCGTTGGCCACCGCAAGCATGGTTCCGGGCCTCCCGTGTCCCCAGCCGTGGGGCAGGGAAACCACTCCGGGCATCATCTCGGCGCTTACCTGCACCACCACGTCCACCGACCCGGTATCGGTCTCCACCGTCGCCATCCCCGCGTCGGAAAGACCCGTTGCGCGTGCGTCGTCGGGGTGCACGAGCAACGTGCACCGTTCCCTGCCGCGCATGAGGGCAGGCACGTTGTGCATCCAGGAGTTGTTAGATCGCAAGTGCCGTCTGCTGGTGAGCACGAGCGACGGCGATTCCCGATCCAAACGCGCTGCGAGCCTGGGAATGTCGTCGATGATCTGCGGATGAATCAACTCGATGCAACCCGACGGTGTCGTCACGACGTCGTCGAGGCGTCCCTCCTCCAAGTCGGCCAGGAACAGACCATTGGGATGCCGTTTGACCTCGGCGAGGGTCAGCCCGCCGGGTCGGGATCCCAAGTCGTCACCCCACGGCCCTAGCCGAATACCCAAGTCGACCAGGCGTTCCGGGCCCCTTCCCTCGAGACTGGCAAAGGCGGCCGCGGCGTCGCGGCCGGTCAGTGGGGTTCCCTCGGTGGCGCACGCAGTGGCGACCAGACCCTGTACGTAGAGGTCGTCCATGGCGTCGACGTCGACCTCGGGTACGGGCGTCCCCAGTGCGGCGCCTGCCAAACGCAGCAGCAGCTCCCACTCCCCCGGCCGATCCGGCCCGTCGTCGAACACCGGCTCAGACCATTTCACGCACGACGCGGTGGCGTACATCCAATAGAGATCATCGGAATGCGGCCGTTCCAGCGGTGAGAGGCCGGGCAGGATCACGTCGGCGTGCCGGGTCGTCTCGTTGAGCCAGTTGTCAACGCAGATCATGGCATCCAGTCGGGGAAGTGCCTCGTCCAACCGCCGCGACCCAGGCGCCGACACGACGGGATTGCCCGCTACGCAGATCAGCGCACGGATCTGTCCGTCGCCGGGCGTGTCGATCTCCTCGGCCAAGCAGCCGACCGGAAACTGACCGAGCACCTCCGGCGCTCCACTCACTCGGCTGAAGAAACGACCGAACTCCCACCGATCCGTCGTCTGGTCGGGTGGCTTCATGAACATCGCAGACCACACGGCGGGCTTGGTGAAGAGCGCCCCTCCGAGGCGGTCAACCGAGCCCAGCGCGACGTTCAACACGAAGACGAGCCACGTCGCCAGTGTCCCAAACTCCTGTGTGCACAATCCAATCCGGCTGTACAGGACCGGTCGGTCGGCAGCTGCCAGTTCTGCGGCGAGGCGTCGGATGGCCCCCGCGTCGACGCCGGTGGCCGCGCTGACCCGCTCAGGACTGAAGGGCTCGGAAAGCGCGATGGCCTCCGCGAGTCCCAGCACCTTGCCCTTCAGGTGTGGTGCCTCGGATACCGCCCCGTCCTCGACAAGGGTCCGGAGCAGCGCGAACAACAGCAACGCGTCCGTGCCCGGACGGATCGGGACCCACGCCGACGCGCGCGCCGCCGTCTCGGTGCGTCGCGGATCTACCACGACGACCTTGCCTCCGCGGCGCCCAATGGCGGCCAAACTGCCAACCACGTCTGGAGAGGACAGCATCGAACCCTGGGAGACAGCCGGGTTCGCCCCCAGCACCATCAGATAGTCAGTCCGGCTCAAATCCGGTATCGGGGCGTTCCACATCCCGCCGAACAGCAGGGTACTGACCACGTTGAGCGGCCACTGGTCGACCGTTCCTGGCGAATAGTAGGACGGCATTCCGGCGGCCCCGGCCATGCCGACGAGCGCGCCGATGTAGGTGGCGAGGCCGAGGTTGTGCGCCACCGGGTTGCCGACGTAGACGGTCAGTGCGCGTGCCCCGTGTTCTGCGAGGACCGGGCGGAGGACACGCTCCACTTCCTCGTAGGCCTCTGGCCAGTCGACCTCGCGGAACGTTCCGTCGGCCGTCCGCACCATGGGCTTTCGGAGGCGGTCCGGGTCGTCGTGCAGGTGACCGATCGTCGCGCCCTTCGGGCAGATGTGCCCGCGCGACCAGACGTCCTCGGCGTTTCCGCGGACGTCGACGGCGGTGCCGTCCTCGACCCGGATCCGAAGACCGCACATGGCCTCGCACAGGGGACAGGTCAGCGTGTGTTCGGAGGATCCGTCGGCATCAACGCTGGACACGTGTCCAGGCTAGCCGTGAAGCGCTGGCGCCGAGGCTGATTCGTCAATCTTCTCCAGCCGCACCGCGACGCCGTTCAGCACCGACATACCCGCCAGCCGTTCGAGATCCTCGCTGCGGCTCGACGTCAGGTCGTTGACGTTCGCACCCCCGGCGGCGTTGGCGCGCAACCATCCCCCGTCGTGACCCCAACCGTGCGGAACGGCGACGGTGCCAGGGCCCACCTCGTCGGTGACGCGGACCTCGGTGTCGATGGTTCCCGACGGCGACACGATGCGGACCCTGCCTCCGTCGACGAGTCCGGCGTCGGCAGCGTCCGTCGGGTTGATCCTGGCTCGGTGGCGCCGCGGCGTCGCGCCTCTCATCAGGGTCTCGCTGTTGTGCATCCACGAGTTGTGCGACCGGAGTTCGCGCAGCCCGATCATCAGCAGCGGGAAGGCCGCATCGTCGGGATGTCGATCGCCGAGGCGAGCGATCTCGGCGAGAATCTCGTTGGGTGCCAAATGCACTCGCTTGTCCGGATGCTGGACTATCTCGCCCAAAATCCCGGTGGGTGCATGTTCGGCGAGCACCACACCATGCGGCCGGGCGCGCAACCGCCGTGCGTTGAGCCCTCCGCGGCGCAACCCGAACCGATCACCATAGGGGCCGAGACGCAGGAGCATTTCGAAGATGGCGCGGGGTGTCAGACGCGCCGGCGAGACGCGTTCGAGGAACACGAAGATCGAGTTGAACCGGCCCAGCGGCCCTTGCGCCAGCAGCGACATGCCCATCAAGCGGGCGACGTGGTCGTAGACCCGCCATTCCTCGCGCGCCTGACCATAGGGTGCGACGACCGCTTCGGTCGACTGCATGTAGACCGTCGGTGACGCCGCGGCGAAACCCCATTGCAAGTCCCGTCTTTCGAGGAACGTCGTCGCCGGGAGGACGTAGTCCGCGTGCCGATTCGTCTCGTTGACGTAGAGGTCCATGGAGACGAAGAGGTCCAACGTCGGCAGCGCGTCAGCCAGTGCCTTGCCGTTGGGAACCGACAGGACGGGGTTGCCCGCCGTGCTGATCAGGGCCCGGATCTGACCGAGCCCCGCCGTGGTCATTTCCTCGGCCATGATCGCCGCGGGAAAGGTGCCCATGACGTCGGGATGACCGCCGACGCGGGAGCGGACCTGGTCGTAGCTCAGGGCCCCCGCACGTTCGCCGAACTCCTCGAGCGGGACGACGCCTCGGCCGAAAAGGGTCCCACCGGCGCGGTCGAGGTTTCCGGTGACCACCGACAGCGCGTCGAGCAGGAAACAGACCAGGGTGGCGTGTCGCCCCAAGCACGCGCCGGTGCGGCCATACGCGGCAGCCGACGGCGCCGAGGCGAAGTCCCGCGCCAGGCCGCGGACGACGCCGGCAGCCACACCCGTCCGTTCAACCGTGCGCTCCGGTGGGAATCCTGCTGCCGCAGCGCGCAACTGGGTCACTCCGGTCGTCTGCCGTGCGATCGCGACGTCGTCGGTCAAGCGCTCCTCGAAGAGGACGTTCAACATCGACAGCAGCAGCCAGGCGTCGGCGTCTGGCCGCACGGCGACGTGCTCGTAGCTACGCGCGGTCTCGGTGCGTCGGGGGTCGACCACCACCACCCGTCCGCCGCGCGTGACGATGCCCGCGAGGTCGTCCTTGATGCGCGGACTTCGCAACGCGCTGGCGTGCGAGACGAGTGGATTGGCCCCCAGCATCAGCAGGAAGTCGGTCCGGGGCAGGTCGGGGAAGGGCAGCTGGCTGATGGCGCCGTAGAGCAACCTGCTCGCGACGAACCGGCTGTTGATGTCTTGGGAGCCAGGCGAATACTGGTGTGGCGAGTTCAGCCGCTTCATGAACAACCCGTGCCACAGACTGGTCGCATACCCGAACGCCGCGGGGTTGCCGAGGTAGTGGGCGACGGCGCCGCCGCCGTGTTGATCCACGATGCGACGAAGCCGCGCAGAGATGTCGGCCAGCGCGGTGTCCCAATCGACTTCGTCGAACCCTCCGTCCGGGCGCCGGCGTAGCGGGGTCAGCACTCGGTCGGGGTCGTTCTGGACGTCGACCATGGCGATGCCCTTGGGGCAGACGCGACCGCGCGACAACGGGTTGTCGTCGTCGGGCCGCAACTTCACCAGCCGCCCGTCCTCCACGGTGGCGATGACGCCACACAGGGCCTCACAGATCCGGCAGTACGTCACGTGCTGTTCGGCCGTCGTCGACGAATCCCCTGTTGCCACCCACTGAAGGTAAGGCTTCGGCACCGTCGCCGAGAGGGAATGCGATGGAGCTAGGCGGGCAAGAATCCCCTCACCGCTCGTCGAAGCCTTCCTCCAGACGGCGGGCCGCCGCTGCGCTCACGGCGATCGCCTCATGCGCCGCGGGGCTGAGCCGTCGCTCGGCGAGATGGGCAATGAGGATGCGCCGTTGCGGCGGACGCGTCGCCAGCTTGATCGTGCGCACGTCGGGTCGCGGATTCAGCACTGCCAAACGTGGCGCGATCGCCACCCCGAGTTCGACGGCGACCATGGCCTGCACCTCGCCGTAGTCGTGGGCGAACACGCTGGTACGCGGCGCGAATCCGCCCTGCTGACAAAGTTTTTCGAGTGTTTGGGCCACCGGATGATCGTCGGCGCGCACCACCCACGCCTCGTCTCGCAGTTCGCCGATGCTGATCGAGTCCCGGTCGGCGAGGCGGTGATGCTCGGAGACCAGCAGCATCGTCGGGTCGTTCATCAGGTGGTGGTAGGTCAACGTCGGATCGTCGATCCTGTTCCACTCGTAGTCCCACAGCAGCGACAACTCGGTTTCCCGTCGGCGCAACGCGTCGACCAACCGGGAGAACCGGCCGCTCAGCACGGTCAGGTCCACCCCGGGATGCCGCGTCTTGAACTCCTTGATGACCAGCGGCAGCAGCGAGGAGCCAGCCGTCGGGAACGTGCCGATGGCAAGCACGCCGGCACGCAAGCCCCGAATTTCCGCGAGTTCGGCGTCCGCGGCCTGCAATTCGACCAGGATGCGCTCGGCGTGGCGCACCACGGCCCGGCCCGCCTCGGTCAGCACCACACCCCTGGCGTGCCGCTCGAGCAACGGCTGAGCGGCTTCCTTCTCCAGCTTCGCGATCTGCTGCGATATCGCCGACGTCGTGTAGCCCAGGGCTTCGGCCGCGGCGGTGATGGAGCCGTGGGCGGCGACCTCCCGCAGAGTGAACATGCGGTTGGTGTCCATACGACCGTCCTCGCCAGCGTTAAGCAAAAGTTAATTGCACTGTATCAACTCGACATTGTCGTTAAGTCCGGTCATTCCTACTGTGATCTAGGTAATCATCAATACAGCGTGTGACACCGAGCACGACGCCGTTTTCGCCTGGCGACACGGCCGCTCGCCTGGATGCGCCACCGTCTCGGGAACTGAGAGCACATCATGACCTCTGTCGAAGTACTACCCCTGATAGCGCTGGTGGCGATGTTCGTCATCGCCACCTTCTTCCCGATCAACATCGGGATCCTCGGCTTCATCGGCGCGTTCGGCGTCGGCGCCTTCATGCTCGGATACGACGACAAGGAAATCCTTGCCGCGTTCCCCAGCTCGATCGTGCTGACGATCATCGGCGTCACCTACTTCTTCGGCATGGCCAAGAAGAACGGCACGATCGACCTGATGGTCAACGCCTGCATCCGAGCAGTCCGCGGCCGCGTGACGGTAGTGCCGTGGGTGTTCTTCTTCTGCGCCTCCGTGCTGACCGCACTGGGAACGTTCAGCCCCGCCGCGGTCGCCCTCATCTCCCCGGCCGCCATGTCGTTCGCCGCGCGGACCAAGATGAGTCCGCTGGTCATGGGCATCATGACGATCAACGGCGCGCACGCCGGTGCGTTCTCCCCCATCTCGGTGTCCGGCGTGCTGGTGTGCGACATCGTCGAGTCCAGCGGCCTCAGCATCAACCCCTGGACCCTGTTCTTCGCCAGCTACGGCATCAACCTGCTGCTGTCGATCCTCACGGTCGTCGGCTACGCCACCCTGGCCCGCACCCGCCACCTCGAGTTCAGCGCCACCGGCTCGGCCGTCGCCGACGAACCCGTCGAGACCGGCGGCGTGGGTTCCTCACCCGTCCGTCACACACCCACAGGTGGCGGCACCGGCCTGCTCACCCGTCCGGTCCAGACCGACGTCCTCCTCGACGCCGCGCCCACACCGGTGACCCGCGTGCAGAAGCTCACCCTGGCCCTCATCGGCATCGTCCTGGTGCTGGTCCTGGTCTTCCACCTGCCGATCAGCTTCATCGCGATCGCCGCCGGAGCGGTCCTGGCGTTCACCGACCTGTCCAAGCAGAACGAAGCCATCGCCGGCATCAGCTGGTCGACGGTGCTGCTCGTCGCCGGCATGGTCACCTACATCTCCGTACTTCAAGAGATTGGCACCATCGACCACCTCGCCACCATGGCGATCACGATCGGCGCACCGCTCCTGGTGGCCGCCGTTCTCTGCTACGTCATCGGCGTGACCTCGGCGTTCGCCTCCTCCACCGCACTGCTGGCCGCCATCATCCCGATGGCCCTGCCACTGCTGCACACCGGCGCGCTGCCGATAGTTGGAGTCGTTGCCGCACTGGCCATCTCGGCCACCGTCGTCGACGTCTCCCCCTTCTCGACCAACGGCGCACTGGTGCTGGCCAACGCCCAGGGCATCGCCCGGCCGCGGTTCTACCGCCAGCTGCTGGTCAACGCCGGCATCGTGGTCGCGATTGCGCCCGCCCTGTGCTGGCTGATCCTGGTCGTCGTCCCCACGGTGCTCTGACCGTCAACGGGGCTTAAGCGACGCTTAAGCCCCGTCACCAATCTCTCGATTGTCCTTCACCCGTATCACGGCCACAGTGGAATCACGTCCCCATCCGCCGTGCAGAAAGGTAAGACCTGACATGCTCACACTTCGCGCAACCTGGATGCGGGGCGGCACCAGCAAGTGCTGGCTGTTCAACGCCGTCGACGTCGACCCGCTCGTCACGCAGGCCGGGGGCGTCGACGCCCTGCTCATCTCGGCATTCGGCTCGGGAGATCCCCGCCAGCTCGACGGCGTCGGTGGCGGCAGTTCGACCACCTCGAAGGCCGCCATCGTGCGACGCTCGGCCGCCTCGGGGATCGACGTCGACTACCTCTTCGCCCAGGTCGCGATCGGCGACCGCCGCGTGGAGTGGGGCAGCAACTGCGGCAACTGCGCCACTGCCATCGGCCTCTACGCCTTGCAGTCCGGGCTGGTCGCCGTCGACTACGCCGTGACCACGGTGCGCATGCGCAACCAGAACACCGGCGCCGTCCTCACCGCCGAGATCGCGACACCGGGCGGCGCCATCCCCACCGAGGGCAATGCCCCGGTCCCCGGCACCAACGCCCTCGGGGTACCCGTCGGCCTGAGCTTCACGGGGCTGTCCACCGGCACGCTCTTGCCGACGGGCAACGCC
This sequence comes from Mycobacterium sp. Root135, assembly GCF_001426545.1. GTDB lineage: Bacteria > Actinomycetota > Actinomycetes > Mycobacteriales > Mycobacteriaceae > Mycobacterium. The sequence goes on from NZ_LMEZ01000005.1 coordinate 257,637, forward strand.
GTCGACCACGTCACCGCGGCAGGTCAGTCCCACGCGGCCACCATGGTCATCGCCGGCGCCCCCGCCGCACTGTTCGACGCGGCCGACCTCGGGCTCACCGGAGCGGAGGACAACGGTGTCATCGCCGAGCACCTTCCGCTCCTGGTGACCCTGCGGCAGGAGTCCTCACTGCGGATGGGATTGTCCAAGCCTGGCGACCCCCTCAGCCACGCCATCCCCAAGGTGGGCATCGTCGGCGCGCCGCGCGACTATCGCACCACCGCCGGGGACATCGTCGACGGCGACGATTACGACGTCTCCGTGCGAATGCTGTCCATGCTCGCCCCGCATCCGGCCATTGGGCTGACCTCAGCGGTCGCCGTGGCCGCAGCATCGACGATTACCGACGGCGTCGTCGCCCGTGCGCTTCGCGGGTCGACGTCGAGCCTGCTGCGACTGGGAACACCGGCTGGCGTCCTGCACGTGGACCTGAGCCGCGCGGCCGACGGCACGCTCCAATCGGCCACCCTGCACCGCGCGGCCCGAAGGATCGCCATCGCCGAATTGTTCGTCACCGCACCGGCATTGGTCGTTACCGGAGCCTGACGGGGCTCACAGAAGTTCGCGTCGGCATCTCGACAACAGAGCACCAGTCGGTAGAGTCGGGAATTACCATGGCAACGAAGCGCGGTGTTCGAGGGATGGCGCTGATGCTCGTCGACTTGGTGGTGAGCACCGTCCTGGGTTCGGCGACGGCGATGGCGGCCGAACTGAGTGACTACCGGTGGGAGAGCCGCCCCCTGCTGGTGTTCGCGCCGAAGCAGAACGATCCACGGCTCGCCGAGACGCTGAGCCGAGTCGAGGCCACTCGATGCGACTTCACCGGTCGTGACATGGTGCTCGGAGTAGTGGTCGCCGAGGGCAACAGCACCCTCGACGGTCACGCCCTCGACGCCGACCAATCGCGGCCGCTGATGGATCAGTTTGCGATTGGCGACAACGCGTTCACCGTCGTGTTGATCGGCAAGGACGGCGGCGAGAAGTTCCGCGTCAACGGAGTTCCGGATCTTCGGACGGTCTACGCCGTGGTCGACGGCATGCCCATGAGAAGCCGTGAGATGGGTGCCGATCCGAGTTCGTGTTGACGTCGGTGGCGACTACGTTGCCGGCGCCATTTACATTCATCTCGTGAATAGCCATCGGGTACAGCGCGGTCTGACCGGCATGGTGTTCGCCTGCTCGGTACTTCTCTTCGTCTCTTGCGGAACCGCCGATGCCGACGGATCAGACGTCGCCATCGTCGACCTCGACGATGCCGGCGAGGTGGCCGCCTGGACGACGGTCAACGACCCCGTCATGGGCGGCGCCTCCACCTCGAGGATCACGTTCGGCGACGGACTCGTCTTCTCCGGCACCATCTCGCTGGAGAACAACGGCGGGTTCGCCTCGGCCCGTAGTCCGCAGGACCCCGACATCGGGCGCAAGGCATCGGGTGCGAAATCGCTCCGCGTGCGCGCCCTGGGCGACGGCAAGACCTACCTGCTGAAGGTGGGCATCGCCGGGCAGCCGTGGTCCTACGTCCAGCGTTTCCCCACCGAGGCCGCCGTCCAACGGACCTACGAACTGCCCGTCGAGGGCTTCCAGCCAGTGGGCATGCGCCTCGATCCGGAACCCGACGCGCCACAGAACCTGGACCCGTCGAGCATCGACCAGGTGGCGGTCTACATTCTCGACAAGCAGCAGGGCCCCTTCGAAATCACCGTCAGCGCAATCGAAGCCACGATCTGAGGGCGCCTCTGAGCGACAGGACTACGCCTGCGCCAGATCGGCCTCGCGCGGCGCCGACACGTCGTCCCAGCCGCCGCGCTGAAAGCGCAGCCGGGCAAGGAGGTCGACGAAGCGCTCGAAGCGCAGCGCCTCGTCGAGCGGACGACCTAGATCGTCGACGGCGAGGACGGCGGGGTCGTCGTCCGGACGGTCTCGGTAGTCCAGCAGGACAGCCCGTTCGTGATCCGCCTCCAGCACGACGAGCCTGTCCGACCCCGGATGCAACCGCTCCCAAGGTGTCTCGTTGGGCGCGAAATCCACTCGGTCCGACAGCACGTCCAGCGTGACCACGTATTCGAGCGGCACCGGACGCCGCATGACCTCCACGTCGCGCACGGCGGCGCCCTCGGTGAACCGCACGAATCGGGTGGCGACCCCGCCGCCGTTGCGCTCCCGCCATAGCGCGACGAGGCTCGCGGGGAGTTCGAGCCCGAGCCGGTCCTGGATCGCCGCCACCAGGGCACCGTCGGCGGCCAGCCGGGGTTCCGTGCCGTCCTCACGCTGGATCGCATTGCGGTAGAACGGGTGTGGGTTGGACGTACCCCAGAAGCGGCCCGCCCACTGGTCTTCGGGTACCTCATCCATGGGTGCGCCGAGATCCCGCGTGGGTGTCTCGGTGCGCAGGCGGTCCCGTTCGCCACGCAGTGCCGCGAAGAATTCGTCGAAGTCGTCGAACGCGAGGTCCACCGGGTCCTGGCCGAGAGCCTTGTCGTAGTCGACGATCAGCACGCGGGGCCTGGGCCCGACGGAGTAGTCGAGCAGCGTCATGTCGCCGTATCGCGCCTGCAGCACGATGAGGCGGTCTGCGTTCGGGGGCAAGTCGTCGGGGTCGTGGGTGAAGTCCGAGTAGTGTTCTGCCACCGTCCGCAGCTTGTCGAGGGATGCCAACGACGAGTAGTCGATCGAGAACGCGCCGCGCCAATCATCGTAGACCGGGCCGGGATTCGGTACCAGCGGCACGTACAGCCACCCGACGTAACCGCCGTTCAGCTTGCGATAGAGCGCGCGCAACGTGTCGGGCAGGCGTACTCCCAGTCTCGTCTCCGCCGCCGCGATCATGTCGTCGTCGGCGGTCAACGGCGGTTTCCGGACCGGGCCCGACCGCTCTTCGAGTGCCTCGCGTGCGGCGTTGGTACGCCAGTGCTCCGGCGAGACGAAGAACGTGTCAAGCGTCAGCGGCGTCGGATCGACGTCGAGTTCGATCTCGGGCTCGACGGTTGCCCCGCCATCGGCGGGCAGGCCTTCCGGCGTCGGCGCGATGCCAGCTGCAGCGGGCGCCGCGCTCTCCAGCCGGATGACGACGGAGCTGACTACCATACCGGCGGCGAGCAGCACTGCCATGGTGACGACGTCCGTCGCCGCCAGCGGCGCCAGGGTGCGATTGCCGGCGACGAGCCGGCCCAGACCCACCCCGAGGACGTAAAAGACCCCTGCCACGACCGCCTGGATGGGGAACGTCACCAGCACCGAGAGAGCAATCTGCGGTCCGCCACCGTTGCGCCAGGCCAACTTCCACGAATTCCACTTGCCAAGCGCGTACAGGACCGTGAATACGGGGGCGGCCAGTAGGACGACCCATGGCGATCGCTGTACCCATCCGACGGCGACCATGGTGAGTACCACGAGCAGGGCAGCGGCGAGGCGCAGTCCGAGCGCCAGCCTCGTCGTCATCAGAACCACTCCCGTCGTCTCGGCGTTGGGTCGGCGTCTACCCTTTCATGCGCGGAGACCGAACGCAGTCGCACCCCGGACCCAATTGCTAGATGGTGCAGGCGAACGCATGCAGCTGATCGACCACGGCCGGCGCACCCTTTACGTCAAGTACCGACAGTGGCGCTCGGCCGGCCAGCCAACGTACGAGATCGGCTGTGGAGCCTGATAATTCGACAGTACCGAGGTCGCTGCCGTCAGGACCGAACGTCCACTGGTACCCGTTGGTCGTGCGGACGACGAACCGGGCCGAAGGCAGAAGCGCGGCGTGGTAGCGCATCAGCGGAGGAATTGCCAAGGCGAGACGCTCTGGCGCGCCGTGGTCGAGGCCGTTGGCGGTGGCCAGGTCGTCGTGATGGGTCCACACCTCGAACAACGTCAAGGCTGCGACCGCTGAAGTCAGCAGCAAGCGTGGGGTCCGCCTGCGGAGGTGAGCGAGCAGTGCGGCATATCCCCCACGACGTTCCCTGTTGATGGCATATGAGAGCAACTGGGCCTTTGGGCGGAATTGGACGCCCCTCGCGGCGATCACCCGGATGCAGAACGTGATCGTCCCGGCCGCCCGGTCCGCACCGACGATGTGTGCCGCCAGGTCGAATGCCGTCCACGTGCCACATCCGGCAGAGGCGGAGGGGCCGACGGCCTCCAACGTGTCAGCCAGCGTCGCTCTTTCGGCTTCTACGTCGTCTGCAACCGTCACGAAGCCCCTCCCGATTCTCCAGTTGACCTCGATGGTGCACGAGGTTCTAGCCTTTGTGGGTCGAATGAGTTCGAGGAGGCCGGCATGTTGATCTGCGCCACCTGCGCCGTGGAGTACGACGAACCCACGCCGAAGGATTGTCCGATCTGTTCGGATGACCGGCAGTACCTGCCGGCCACGGGTCAGCGGTGGACGTCATTGGGCGACCTGGCCGCGGCCGGCCAGCAGCTGACGTGGATCGACAACGAACCGGGTTTGACCGGGGTGGGCACCCATCCATCGGTCGGCATTGGCCAGACGATGCAAGTACTGACAACGCCCGCGGGGTCGATCATTTGGGACCCGGTCGGATATGTGGACGACGCGGCCTGTGCCCGGGTTCTCGCCCGCGGCGCGGTCTTGGCGATCGCGTCCAGTCACCCGCACATGTTCGGCGTGCAAGTGGAATGGTCCCGCCGGCTCGGGAATCCCCCGGTGCTCGTCGCTGAAGCAGACCGAGAATGGCTGGGCCGGGAAGATCCGATGGTCGAATTCTGGAGCGGATCCCGCGAAATCACCAAAGGTGTGACACTGCACCAGGTTGGTGGCCACTTCCGAGGGAGCAGCGTTCTGCACTGGGACGCCGGGGCCGACGGAAACGGGGTCCTACTCACCGGGGACAGTGTCTTCCCAAACCCCGATCATCGGTCAGTCGGCTTCATGCGCAGCTATCCCAACCACATCCCGCTTTCGGGCGCCGTGGTCGAGCGAATCGTCTCCCAGCTCGAACCACTGCAATACGACCGGATCTACGGAAACTTCAACAACTCCGTGAACGCCGATGCGAAGGCGATACTCAGAGCATCTGCGGACCGGCACATCGCCTGGGCCCGCGGGGACTTCGACCACTTGACCTGACCACAGTCGCCAGCCAGCGAGTCCCACGACCTCCTCAACTCATCGGATCACCCGAACCGTCCCGCCGTCGGGCCAGGAGCGGATTCCAGATCTGGTTGATCGAGGGATGCGGCGCCACGACGTGACGCAGCGTCTCGATCGGCACTTTGGCGACGACGGCGAGGGTGGCCGCCTGGGCGAGTTCGGCGAACTCGGGTCCGACGAAGGTTGCGCCGAGCAGGGTGTCCGTATCGGCATCGACGACCAGTTTCGCCCAGGCGTCGAACCCGTCGCGGAAGATGGCGAGGTCGGGGACGGCGTCCGGGTAGCGCGCGGTGGTCGTCGTGACCGTGAATCCGTCTGCGCGCGCCTGGCTTTCGGTTCGTCCCACTTCGACGACCTGCGGGTCGGTGTACACGACCTGGGGAAGGTTGTGCGGGTCACGGGCGACGAGTTCGTCGGCGTCGAGCTGACGGCCTCGGGCGCGGGCGGCGATGACGTCGGCGACCACGACTGCGTGATACTGCGACAGATGCGACAAGAGCGCGCGCCCGGTGGTGTCGCCCATCGCGTACAGCCAGGTGCCGTCCACTCCGAGTGCCTGCAGATGGTCGTCGACGGCAACGAACTCTCCGGCACGCAGCCCGACGGTTTCCAGGCCGAGGGAATCGGTGTTGACCGTCCGTCCCGCGGCGACGACGACTTCGTCCACCTCGATGGTCTCGTCGTCGACGGTGACGCTGACGGCGCCGCCCGCGACCGGTCGGACCACGCCAGCTGGGTGAGCGTGAAAGCGAAGGTCTACTCCCTTGCGCCGCAACGACTCCGTCACCATCTCGCTGGCGACGGTCTCGGAGTTGCGCAGCAGGGTGCCGCCGCGGGCGACCAGTGTGACCTTAGAACCCAGGCCGGCCAGGATGGTGGCGAACTCGACGCCGACGACGCCGCCACCGACGATCAGGCTTCGTGGTGGCACGTGCGTCATGGTCGCGAGGTCCCGGTTGGTCCAGGGATTCGCCTCGGCCAGCCCGGGTACGTCGGGGATGGTCGGACGGGTGCCGGTGGCGAGCACGACCGCGTGCCGCGCTCGAACGGTCTCCTCGCGGCCGTCGGGGTGGGTGACGGTGACCTCGCGGGGGCCGGCGAGGCGGCCATGGGCGTGGATGACCGTCAGCCCGCTCTGCTGCATCTCGGCGGTGGCGCCGTCGTCGTTGAGGTGGTCGACGATGGTGTCCCGTTTCGCGAAGACGGCTGCGACGTCGAGCTGGCCCGGCCCCACCGCTTCTCGGACGCCGGGAACGGCCTTCGCCAGGGCCAGCACCTCGATCGGGCGCAGTAGTGCCTTCGTCGGATTGCATGCCCAGTAGTGGCATTCACCGCCGATCAGGCGTTCCTCCACCAGCGCCACCTCGAGCCCATCGGCGATGAGGTACTCCGCCGCTGAGGCGCCGCCGGGGCCTCCGCCGACGACGACGACGTCGAAGTCCGAATCTTGATTCATATCAGCCTATTTCATGGTCTGTTGGTGCTTCAACGGTGTGGATGGACACTTCGGAACGGAGGGTGCGATGCACCGGGCATCGGTCGGCGATCTCGAGCAGCTTGGCGCGTTGGTCGGCGTCGAGCGGGCCGACGAGGGTGATGTCGCGTTCGATCCGGTCGACCATCCCCGCGGCGGTCTCGCATTCGGCGCAATCCTTGGCGTGGATGCGGAAGTGGCGTGAATCGACGACGACGCGTTCGAGCGGCCACTGCTTCCGATCGGCGTACATCCGCAGCGTCATGGACGTACAGGCGCCGAGCGCGGCCAAGAGCAAGTCGTACGGCGTCGGGCCGGCGTCGTCACCCACGGGGCGAGGTTCGTCCGCGGTCAGCCGATGCCGGCGCGCACTGATCTGCTGGGTGAGTCTGCCGGGACCGCTCTCGGCGACCCGGACAGCACCCTCGGCCGGATCGTCGGTAATCGGTTCGGCAGTAGTCGTGGGGGCCGTTACGTACTTGCTCGCCCATGCGGCGAGGACGTTTGCCGCGTACTCGGCATCGGCTCGATCACTGAGAAGATGGTCGGCGCCGTCGAGAGCGACGAACGACTTCGGATGACGGGCAAGGTCGAAGATGATTCGCGCGTTGGCGACCGACACGATCTGGTCTGCTGGGGCATGCATGACGAGCAGCGCGGCGTCGAGGGTGGAAATGCGCTCGGACTGCGGTTGCATAGCGATGTCGTCGAGGAATTGACGACGCACCCGAAACGGTCGCCCCCCGATGGACACCGTGGCTTCGCCGGCTTCCACGGCGGGTAGCGCGTCGCCCAGCAGCCCGGTGACGTGGGAGGGGTCAGCCGGTGCACCGATGGTGACGACAGCGCGGACCTCGGGGATGCGCAGCGCGGCCGCCACAACGGCCGCCCCGCCCAATGAATGCCCGATCAGCACGGCCGGGGCACTGAACTGGTCGCGGAGATGATTTGCGGCGCAGACCAAGTCTTCGACGTTGGAACTGAAGCCGGTCGCGGCGAAGTCACCGTCGGACTCCCCCAGGCCGGTGAAGTCGAACCGCAGTACCGCGACACCCTGACTCGCCAGCGCTCGCGAGATCCGGCCCGCTGCAACGTTGTCCTTGCCGCAGGTGAAGCAGTGCGCGAACAGGGCCCAGGCTTTTGGGGTGCCACTCGGCATCTCCAGCTTGCCGGCCAACTCGCCACTACTGCCGCGGAAGACCGTTTTAGTCGAGGGATTCACGTGCCCGGCCGTCATCGGCTCAGCGGTTCCGAGCGCAGAGTCCGCACGGCGTCACCCAGCGTCCAGAGCGCCACTGCGAGCAGGACGACGTCCTTCACCAAGAACCCGCCCACGAGAGACAACACCGGGAACCCGCCGGCCTCGGGAGCCACCACACCGGGAGTGGTCAACATGAAGCTGAGCGTCGCGACGAACATTACGACGGCCGTCAGACTACCGACGATGGATACTCTTGGTGCCCAGGGCTTTACGGCGATCAGCGCGGCTGCAGTCAGCTCGACCACACCCAGCACAGCCGAGAAGGTCGTCACCGGCACGACGTCGTACACCCAGCCCATCAGAGGGCTGTTCGCGACCAGCGGCTGAATGAGGTTGGCCTCATAGTCGGTGAACTTTAGTGCGCCCATCCACGCGATGACCAACACGAGTGCGTACCGCACCGCGACTTCTCCTACCGGGGCCACCCGAGAGGCGATGGGTGAGCGATACAGGCGAGACGTGAGAGTGTCCAATGACATTGGCATTCCTTTTAACGACGGGTTATCCGCTTACGTAAAAGGAGTGCTTCCGGTGGGGCGTGGCGTTACACGACGCCGTCGACCGGTCGGCCTTTGCGCTGTGGGGAACGCAATTCGGCCCAGTCGCGTAACGGATGCGACATAGGCGAGCAGCTACAGCGCGAACCGTCCCGCGAAGCCCCGCAGTGGCAGGTCGGCGCTGGTGACGATGCCGGGCGCCGCGGCGACGACGGACTTGATCGCGTGGAGCGCAGGCATCCCGGTGACGGTCATCCCGATGGAGGCGAAGTTGTCGGGGTTGGACAGGTCGACGCCGGGCTTGGGGAAGATCATGTGCTTGTTGTAGATGCAGGGGTCACCCTTGATCTGAGTGATGTAGCAGCCCTTGATGTCCCAACCGGGATCGGTGTGCGGGGTCATCTGCCACTCGAGGTGGGTCTCCACCCGCGGGACGCCGTCGACGATGCCCTGGTACTTGATGTAGTTGCCGCCGAGTGATCCCTTGGGCAGCGTGTACCAGCCCAGGTCGACGTCCTTGGTGCAGGCACCGAGCTCGGCGCTGAACTTCACCTCGTCCAATGTCAGGCCGAAGCAGTCGGCCATCATGTACACGCTGTCGGCGAACACCCGGGTGTACTTCTCCAATTTGGACGGGATCGACGGGTCTTCCACGGGCAACCCGTATCCGACCTCGATCCAGGTGTCCTTGCTGTGATGACAGGACACGTCGACGGATTCGATGGTGGTGACGTTCTCGATCTCGGCGACGTCGGCGGAACAGACAACGCCAAGGATCTGGTTCAAGCCCGGGTTCATGCCGGTGCCGTAGAACGTGGAACCGCCCTTCTCGCAAGCTTCTTGGAGCAGTTGGCTGACCGGCTTACCCGAGGCATGCGGGTGGTTGCGGTCGCGGTGCCAGCCGGTGATCCAGTCGGCCGTGGTGACGACGTTGATGCCGGCTTCGAGGACCGTGACGTAGAGGTCCTCGTCGGGGAACACGCCGTGGAAGGTCAGCACGTCGGGCTTGGCGGCGATGATCTCCTCGACCGTGCCGGTGGCAATCACACCATTGGGCGCCAGGCCGGCCAGCTCACCGGCATCCTTGCCGATCTTCTCCGGCGAATAGCAATGCACGCCAATGAGTTCGAGATCCGGCTGATCGGCGATGCGCTTGATCATCTCGGAGCCGACGTTGCCGGTCGCGACCTGGAAAACCTTGATGGTCATGGACAGCCCTTCTGAAGAGAACGTGGTCGGTCAGGGGGTGGAGCGGGCGGCAAGATCCGCGGCGCTGCCGCCCTTGCCGTCGGGATAGAACTTCAACGCCCACTTGCGGATTGCGGTGAAACCTTCGAGCTCCGAGCTCGCCAGGGCCGGCGGATCGGAGTAGCGCTGGTGAGCCCAGATGTGGACGTCCTGGCTGAACTGCCGGATCACCTCGGCGCCGAATTCGCTCGCCTTGCGTTCGGCACGCACCGGGTCCTTGGCGGAGTCCGCGGGTGGGCGGCCGATGTAGACCATGAATCTCACGTCTGAGGTGGCGTCGTCGACGGGTGTAATCGCGGAGATGGTGCGGTTGTCGATCATCCCCCAGCTCTTGGTGACCGCGATCCCAAGCCCGCCGTTGATGGCTTCGACGCCGCTGTTGACGTCCTCGATCTTCTGACCGTCGTCGCCTTCGAAGGTGATCGTGAAGTCGACGTAGGACACCGGGTCGTCGAAGTCGTGGCGTGTGAACACGGGCACGATCGGGGTCTGGTGCACGTACTTGAAGTGAGCGAAGTCCACGCCGTTCTCCAGCACGTACTGCGGGTGCATCTCCAGGCCCTGCTGGAACAGCCGTTGCTGCGGGTAGTAGTTCGCCTCGCTGCTCCCGTCACCGAAATCGGCGAAGATGTCCGGTGCTTCGAAGAACGGCTCGCGGTTCTCGACGTCGTGCCAGATGTAGACCGAGCCGTTGCGCTCGGTCACCGGGAATGTCTTGATGCGGCGACCCCGGTTGGGCCGGTCCTCGTAGGGGATACATACGTTGCGCCCCTGTTGATTCCACTGCCAGCCGTGGAAGGGGCACTGCAAGATCTCGCCGTGGACGGTGCCGCCGAATCCGAGGTGCGCGCCGAGGTGCTCACAGTAGGCGTTCATCACGGTGACCTGACCGGACTCGGAACGCCAGGCGATCATTTCCTGGTCGAAGTACTTCATCGTGTGGACGTCGCCGATACCGACCTCGTCGGACCAGGCGACCTGGAACCAGCCCGTCGGCTTCATGGAAAGGGGCGGCTTGGCCATGCGGCGAAGCATAGAGCAGTCAATGAAACATTCATAGTGGTTTCGACGAAAAGCGTTCCCGACGGGTTACCCTCGCAGAATGACCGATGTAGCCGACGCTTCGTCGCCGGCCCGGCGCCCCAATCGGCGAGGCCAGGCCACTCGCGAGAACATGCTGGAGGCCGCGCTGAAGTCGCTGGCCTCGGGCGACCCAGGATCGGTGTCGGCCAACCGGATCGCCAAGGACATCGGCGCCACGTGGGGCGCGGTGCAGTACCAATTCGGCGACACCGACGGCTTCTGGGCCGCCGTGCTGCATCGGACCGCCGAGCGTCGCGCGGAGGTGTTCGCCGCCGTCGGCGGAGACGACCCCCTGGGCGACAGGGTCGCCAGCATCGTCGACACCCTGTACGAGGGTCTGGCCGCCCCGGATTCTCGAGCCATCGAGAATCTGCGTGCCGCATTGCCCCGCGACCATTCCGAACTGGAGCGGCTGTACCCGCAGACCGCGGCGGAACTGTATTCCTGGGGACAATCGTGGTTGGCCATCTGCCGCAACGCATTTGCCGATCTGGACGTCGACCCGGAACGCGTCCGCGAGGTGGCCACGCTGATCCCCGGCGCCATGCGGGGCCTCGTGTCGGAGCGCCAGCTTGGCTCCTACGCCGACCTCGACGTCGCGCGCCGGGGTTTGACCAATGCGCTGGTCGCCTACCTGCAGGCGCCTCCGTAGGGCCTAACGCGCGCGTTTGACGCGGGCCTCGTCCCAGACGGGTTCGGTGGTCTCGCGGACGCTACCGTCGGCGCCGAAGACCAGGAAGCGATCGAAGGTGCGGGCGAACCAGCGGTCGTGGGTGACCGCCAACACCGTGCCCTGGTAGAGCTCGAGGCCTTCCTGCAACGCCTCGGCGGACTCCAAGTCGAGGTTGTCGGTGGGCTCGTCGAGCAGCAACGCGGTCGCACCTTGAAGCTCCAGCAGCAGGATCTGGAAGCGGGCCTGCTGGCCGCCCGAGAGCTTGCCGAAGGGCTGGTCGCCCCGCTGTTCCAACTCGTAACGGCGCAGCGCACCCATCGCCGCACCTCGACCCTTGGCGTGCACCTCCCACAGGATGTCGACCAAGGTCCGCTTCTCCAGCTCGGGGTGGGCGTGTGTCTGGGCGAAGAAACCGGGGACGACGCGCGCGCCGAGCTTCCACGTGCCGGTGTGGGCGACGTCCTCGCCGGCCAGCAGCCGCAGGAAATGCGACTTTCCCGAACCGTTGGAGCCCAGCACCGCGACCCGCTCACCGTAGAAGACCTCCAAGCTGAACGGGTCCATCAACCCCGTCAGCCCCAAGTCCTGGCAGGTGACGGCGCGCAGTCCGGTGCGACCGCCGCGCAGCCGCATCTTGATGTCCTGCTTGCGGGGTGGCTCCGGCGGCGGACCGGCCTCCTCGAACATCCGCAGCCGGGTCTGGGCCGCGGCGTACCGGGACGCCATCGCATCGCTGCGCCCGGCGTACCCGCGCATGTCCAGGACCAGCTTCTTCAGCTGCGCGTGCTTCTCGTCCCAGCGCCTTCGCAGTTCGTCGAACCGCTCGAACCGTCGCTCCCGCGCCTCGTGGAAGGACGCGAACCCGCCGCCGTGCACCCACACGTCCGAACCGCTGGGCGTCGGCTCGACGCTGACGATCGCGTCGGCAGCCACCGACAGCAGCTCACGGTCGTGCGAGACGAAGAGCACCGTCTTGGTGGTCCTCTTCAGCTCCTCCTCCAACCAGCGCTTGCCCGGTACGTCCAGGTAGTTGTCCGGCTCGTCGAGCAGCAACACCTCGTCGGGGCCGCGAAGAAGCGCCTCGAGGACGAGGCGCTTCTGCTCGCCGCCGGACAGGGTTCCCACCTGCCGCCACTGGCACTTGTCGTAGGGCATGCCGAGGGCCGCCACCGTGCACACGTCCCAGAGGTTCTCCGAGTCGTAACCGCCGGCATCGCCCCAATCGCTCAGCGCCTGTGCGTACGCCATCTGCGCGGCCTCGTCGTCGCGTGTCATGATCGCCAACTCCGCGGCGTCGACCGCTTTCGCCGCCGCCACGATCGACGGGCGAGCCACCGCGACGAGCAGGTCGCGGACCGTCCGGTCGTCACGCACCGAACCGATGAACTGGGGCATCACCCCGAGGCCGCCGCTGGTGGTGATCGTGCCCTCGTCGGGCTGCAGCTCCCCGGCGACCAGACGCATCAGCGTGGACTTGCCAGCCCCGTTCGGGCCCACCAGGGCCATGGTCGCGCCCTGCTCGACCCGGAAACTGGCGTCCGCCAACAACAGCCGCCCGTCAGGCAGGTAGTAGTCAACGTGCGCGACCTCCAGGTGACCCATTGCCCCATCGTTGCCTATGCGCTTGTCTGACGAACAGCGGCCTCACCGAGGCGAGGCGGCGTCGCGTAACACTGCTCCGCGGCAACACATTTCGCGATGCATCCGTGACGTGACTGGAGTCGCTCAGCGCTCCTCGACGATGTCCCGGCGGAAGCGTCGCGCGGCAAGCGCGTAACAGCCGATCGCCACCAGCTGCATGGTCGGCACCAGGATCAGCAGGGCACGGCCCAGCGCCTGGGGGCCCAGCTCTGCGGTCAGTGAATCGCTGATCACACCGGTCAGGAACGGCCCGACCGCGCCGAGCGTCGCGTTGAAGAACAAGAAGATGGCCGACGCCGTCGCGCGCTGCTCGGGAAGCACCAGACGCTGGATCGCCGCAATGGACGGCGCCAGATATGCGGTGCCGATGACGTAGGCCAGTGCCAGCAGCCACACGCACAACGTGCGACTCTCGACGATGAACGCCAGTACCGAAGCCGGCAGCAGGGCCGCGATCAGGATGACCACGATCCACAGCAGCCAACGCGGGTCGCGGGTGGCCAACCTGTCGGCGATGCGTCCGACGATCAGCAGCCCCAGAACTCCGAGAAAACCTGTGGCCAGGCCGTATTCGATGCCGACCTCGCCGAGCGACATCCCTCGGGTGCGCATCAGGAAGGCGGGCGCGAAGGTGGTCAGCGAGTAGCCGGCCGCCGACACCAGCGCAGTGCCGCCCACCATGGCCAGGAAGCTGGGTTTGCGCAGCAGATCCCACCAGTTCAGTGCCGCAGAGCGTTCCCGCGGCGGCGGGGTGGGAAGGGTCTGGCGACTGCCAACCACCCACAGCACCAGGGGTGCGAGCAGCACGCTGATTCCGCCCATTACGACGAAAGCCGCACGCCAGCCCAAGCTCTGGGCCAGCAGACCGCCGCCGAGCAGGCTGGCGGCACTGGCCAGCGGGATGGACATGGTGATGACCGCCAGCGGTGCCGACCGCTTCTCCGGGACGAAGTTGCGCGCCACGTAGGCGTGCGCCGCCGGTGTGCTGCCCGCCTCGCCGACGGCCACGCCGACGCGGGTCAGAGCGAGCTGTAGGCCGGACTGGACCGCTCCGCCCAGCATGGTCATCGCACCCCACAACGTCAGGCAGCCGGCGATGACGGCGCCGAAGATCCCCCGGTCGGCCACGCGGGCGATCACGATGCCCAGCACGGCGTAGACGATGAGGAACCCGAACCCGTTGATGACGCCAATTGCGGTGTCGGACAACGCCAACTCGCGCTTGATGGGCTCGGCCAGCACACCCGGCAGGAAGCGGTCGACGTAGTTGAGGGTGCCGACGAGTGAGAGCACCGCGACGGCGGCCCACGCACGAGTCGGCCCATGGGTGGACAGGGGCTCAATCGCAGCGGTGTCCCGCGGTGTCGACATCGTTCTCCTCCGTGATTCGATGCCGAGCAGCTTGACAGACGGCCTCGAGCTTTGGCGACGGCCCTGCGTGAGGGTCTCGAGTAGCTCAGTGCACGAGCTTGAGCCCGACCACGCCGCCGATGATCATCACCAAGAACGCCGCCTTGAGAAGCGACGCCGGCTCGTCCCCCGTCGCCATCGCATAGACAACGGTGAGGACTGCCCCGATGCCCACCCAGACGGCGTACGCCGTGCCGACCGGCAGGTCCCGCATCGCGTAGGCCAAGCCAGCCATGCTGGCGACGAGCGCCATCCCGAACACCACGCTCGGCGACAGCTTGCTCAACCCCGCGGACTTGCCGAGGGCAGTTGCCCACACGGCTTCCAAGACACCCGACATGACCAGAACCATCCAGGACACGAGAAACTCCCTGGGCCGTCTTTTCGCTCGCCGGGTACGGCACCCCTCGTCCGGAAGCCTTCATTGAGGCTCTTCTTCGAACATGTCACATCCGCACCCGGGTGGCAACGAGCCGACAGCGCCACCATGGCAGCCGGACTAGACGCCATGCCGATTTGGTGAATCAGTCTATTTCGCAGGTCCATCCGGCACGGTTGAAAGACGCGGGCTGCGCCCGCATTCGGCGGCGCTTCACTTGGCGGGCCTGCCGGTCATCGGGGTCAGGCCCAGGTGAGCGCGGAGCGCCCTCGTGGTGTCGTCGACCTCGGTGAGCTGAGCGTCCGTGAACGCGTCGATGAAGAAGGCCTTGACCGCCTGCGCGTGCGGGCTCAAGCTCGCACGGAAGGCGCGCGACCCGTCGTCGGTGAGGACGACCTGCCAACCCCTGGCGTCGTCGGCGCATGGCTCTCGCCGGATGAGCCCTCGCTTCTCCATGCGCCCAAGGTGGCCTGACAACCTGCTGCGCTCCCACTCGATGTGTGCGGCGAGTTCTGAGGAGCGCATCGACTTCTGCTCGGTCTCGCTGAGCGCGAGCAGCACCTTGTAGTCACCGTCCGAAAGTCCAGAGTCCGCTTGCAGTTTGGCTTGCACTCGGGAGCGAAGGATTTCGACCGTTTGGATGTAGGCCCGCCACACTGCGAACTCTTCGCTGGTGGGCAGACCACTGCGCCTTGATGCGCCCATCGTTCCCTAACTAGTTGACATGTGAATTATTTCTGTGATGATTGACATGTCAATTACACCACTACCGTCGCCTGCTGAGCAGTGAACGAACGACTCGCGGAGAACCCCGGACGTGGTTCTCAAGAGGAGCACAATGACGGACGCTTCAGAGATCACATTCGGCATCGACAGCTTCGGCGATCTGCCCCGCGACGACCGGGGCGAGATCGTGTCCCACGCGCGGGCGATCCGGGCCGTCGTCGCCGAGGCGGTGCTGGCCGACGAGATCGGCATCGACGCCATCACCGTCGGCGAGCATCACCGTCCGGACTACGCGATTTCCAGCCCAGATACCGTGCTCGCCGGCATCGCCACGGTGACCAAACGCATCCAACTCGGGTCTGGCGTCACCGTACTGTCGTCAGACGACCCTGTCCGGGTGTTCCAGCGCTTCGCGACGGTCGACGCGCTCTCCAACGGTCGGGCGGAAGTGATCCTCGGGCGGGGCTCCTTCACCGAATCGTTCCCGCTGTTCGGATACGACCTGGACGACTACGAGCTGCTTTTCGAGGAGAAGATCGAGCTGTTCCACCGCCTCCTCGACGAAACGCCCGTCACGTGGCAGGGCACCACCCGCGCGGCGCTGCACGATGCCGACGTGTACCCCAAGACGGAGTCGGGACGCCTGAAAACCTGGGTGGGAGTTGGCGGTTCGCCGGAGTCGGTACTCAGAACCGCCCACTACGGCTTCGGACTCATGCTCGCAATCATCGGAGGGCCACCGGATCGGTTCGTGCCGTACGTCGACCTGTACCGGAAGGCGACCGAGCAACTCGGCACGACGGCCCAGCCCGTCGGAATGCACTCCCCCGGCTTCGTCGCGGCGACCGACGACGAGGCGAAGGAGTTGTTCTACCCCGGCTACCGCGTGATCCGCGACAAAATCGGCGCGCAGCGCGGATGGCCACCGTTGCGGCACAGCGACTTCGACGCCGACGTCGCCAGCGGCTCGCTGTACGTCGGATCGGTCGAGACCGTGGCGGCCAAGATAGCCCGAACCATTCGCACCCTCGACGTCGGCCGCTTCGACATGGTCTACTCCGCCGCGGGCACGGTGTCCGCTTCGGCGAGGCTGCGCTCGGTCGAGCTCTATGGAACCCAGGTCATCCCCCGCGTTCGAGAGCTGCTTGCCGAGCGCCGAGTGCCCGAGGCCGTGAGATGACAACGAGGAGGCATGGATGACAAATGTTCGAGCGGGTAATGGCTGGCCCGCGCTACGCATCGACGAGTGGGAACCGACGCGACGATCACTGCACATGTGGACCCAGATCGTGGGCAAGGTGCGACTTGCGCACGCGCCCCTGCTCAACCACTGGTGGCAGGTACCGCTCTACGTGTCACCGCGTGGGTTGACGACGTCGGCGATCCCCTTTGGCACCAACTCATTCGACATGGAGTTCGACTTCGTCGACCACGCACTCAAGGTACGGGTGAGCGACGGTGGCGCGGCCGCGGTCGACCTTCGGGACACCTCAGTAGCCCAGTTCCACGAAGCAGTGTTGAGCACCCTCGGCGGTCTCGGCGTCGACACCCGAATCTCCAACGGCCCCAACGAGGTACATCCTGCCGTCCCATTCGCCGAAGACACGCACGTCGGCTACGACCCCGACGCCGCCAGCGCATTTTGGCGGCAGCTGGTGCAGGCCGACCGGGTGGTCAACGAGTTCCGCACCCGGTTCGTCGGCAAGGTCAGCCCGGTGCACTTCTTCTGGGGCTCTTTCGACTTGGCCTGCACCCGGTTCTCCGGCCGCCTCGCGCCCCGGCATCCCGGGGGTGCGCCGAACTGCGGCGACTGGGTGATGGAGGAGGGGTACTCCCACGAGCTGAGCAGTTGCGGGTTCTGGCCCGGCGGGGGTGAGGAGGGGGCGTTCTACTCCTACGCCTATCCCGAACCGGCCGGGTTCGCCGACGCCGCAGGCCTTCCCGACGGCGCCTTCTACGACGCCGGGCTGCGGCAGTACCTGTTGCCCTATGAGGTTGCCCGCCAAGCGAAGGACCCGGACCAGGCGGTGATGGACTTCCTCGAATTCACCTACGGCGCGGCCGCCGACTTGCTGGGATGGGATCGGAGCGCCCTCGAGACCGACCCCAATCGCTGGACCCACAAAGCTCGGCCCTCGTGACCTACGATCCGGGAAGTCGCTGAGGCCGACGGCTGGCTAGGCGACGTCGACTACTTCGTCGAAGTGCTGTCGCCGGTTGACGGCGCCGGTGAGTCGCGTCGTGGCGACGCGTGGCAGCACACGGCCAAGCCACGTGACGGCGCGGTACTGTCGACCGCCGGGGTATGACGCCACCCGACCCTTGGCGAAGTCGTCCAGCGTCCGAACCGCAATCCGTTGTGGCGTATCGGCATTGGATTGCATGGTGGCCGTGGTGCCGTCGAAGAAGCCGGTGTCGATCGGGCCGGGGTGCGACGCCATGACGCGCACGCCACTGCCGCGCAGCTCCTCGGCCAACGACTCGCTGAAGGACAACACGAACGCCTTGCTCGCCGCGTAGGTCGCCTGGAAGGGCATCGGCTGAAACGCCGCGGCCGACGAGACGTTGATGATGCCGCCGGAGCCACGGGCGACGAGTTCGCCGCCGATGGCGTGGGTGAGCACGAGCAGACCGTTGACGTTGAGTTCGACACTGCGAAGTTGGCCGTCGAGTGGACGGCGCAGGAATGCGCCCGCCCCACCGGCGCCGGCATTGTTGACCAACAGGTCGACGGCTAGGCCGCGGTCTCGGAGTTCGGCGAGGATCCGTTGCGGACCACCTGGCGCAGTCAGGTCACCGACGATCACCTCGGTGTCCCCATTGCCGAACCGCTGCCGGATCTCGGTCGCGACCTCGCCCAACTGCGCACCCGATCGGGCCACCAGGATCAGTCGTGCTCCGCGTCGCGCCAACTCCAGCGCAAGCGCCTGGCCCAGACCCTTGGATGCGCCCGTGACGAGTGCGGTGACGCCGCGGTAGTCAGATGCCATCCGATCCTCCATTTTGTTTCGAGACTTGAAGTATCGACCGTAACAGATGCTTCGACTCTCGAAAGATCGGTAGGCTGACGCAATGGTCGCATCCGAACTCCCGGCGGTGGTCGCGGCAATCCACCTCATCTGGATGCGCACCAATCACCTGCTCAGCGAGGCACTGGCCGAGCACGGTCTCACGACGGCGACCTTCCAGGCGCTGTGGGCGCTGGACCCCGACGCTCCCCCGCCGTCGATGAAGGTGATGGCCGAGCGCATCTACTGCAACGCACCCAATCTGTCGTTCATCACCAATCAGCTTGCCGCGCGGGGGTTTGTCGAGCGTTCCGTCGATCCCGCCGACCGCCGCTCCCGCGTTGTCGTCTTGACCGCCAAGGGTCGTCGGGCGCGGGCGGACCTGGTGCGCGCGGCGACGGAGAACACCCCGCTGGGGGTGCTCAGCGACGACGAGTTGCGGCAACTACTGGAACTGCTGCACCGCGCCGTTCCGACCCCGCCTGACTGACCCGCCTGTTCACCATGCGCAGCCAGGTGGCCAACCGAAATAGCCGGATGGCCCATGGCGGGGAGCGGTCCACTCAAGTCATCATGAACGGGGAGTGCGGGCCGAGAAGCCCGACAATGAGCCGCTCACACAAAGGAATCGACGAGATGAAGCTCGGCAGAATCGGACGTTACGCCATCGTCCTACCCGTCGTGGCCGCCGTCGCGGCGGCCATTACCGTGACCACCGTGACGAATCCGGCCGTGGCGAACGCGGAGAATCCCCAGCAGATGATCGTGGTGAGCACGCCCTCGGCGTCGTCCCAGACCGGGAGCCTCACCGCGTACGAGCGCGACGGCGACGGCTGGAAGGCCGTAATCGGGCCGACGCCGGCGATGCTCGGCGAACTGGGCGTCGGAGCACCGGAAGACGACGTATTCCGCACGCCCACAGGCACGTTCCCGCTCGGCCAGTCCTTCGGCCGCGAACCGAATCCCGGAACCCGCATGCCGTACTTTCAAGCGACTGACGAGGATTGGTGGGACGAGGACGTGGATTCCCCGACCTACAACACCCACGTCCACGCGGCCGAGATCGACTCCGACGACGCGGAGAATCTCTACGACTCCGGCGAAATGTATGACTACGCGGTGCTCATCGACCACAACCCGGAGCGCATCCCCGGCCACTCGGCGGGCATCTTCCTCCACGTCAACGACGGAAACCCCACGTGGGGATGTGTGGCAATTGCGCGGGAGCAGATGCGGTCGGTACTCGAATGGCTAGATCCGACCGCCCACCCGCAGATAACCATCGGCATCGGCTTGGACGGGCCGCCTTCCGCATAGGCGAGACACGTCCTCGGCTGCGCCCCTCCGACCCTCACCCGGCCAGGTGTCCCCACGCGCTCGCCAGTTCGGCTCACTTCTCGGGTTCTGAGAGAGTGGACCCATGTTCACCGTGGTGCCGACTACTCTGGCGATCGACGATTCCGAGATCCGCTTTCCGGTCCGCCGGGTGTATTGCGTCGGGCGCAACTACGCCGACCATGCCCGGGAGATGGGATCCGATCCCGACCGCGAGCCACCGTTCTATTTCACGAAGCCGGCCGACGCCGTGTTCACGGTGGCCGAGGGATATCGCGGCGGCAGGCCAGGCGTCGTCCCCTATCCGCCCGCCACCGGCAACCTGCATCACGAGATCGAGCTCGTCGTGGCCATCGGCTCGACCGTCGCCAACGAGCCGGCGACCTCAGTGATGCAACATGTTTGGGGTTATGCGGTCGGGGTCGATCTCACCCGTCGCGACATGCAAGACGAGGCGAAGGCCACCAGGCGGCCCTGGGATCTCTCGAAGGGTTTCGACGCCTCCGGCCCACTCTCGCCGTTGGTGCCAGCCAGCGGCGACAGGGGGAAGGCCGGCAGGATCTGGCTCACCGTGGACGACGAGCTCCGTCAGGAGGGTGACCTCGCCGACCAAATCTGGCCCGTCGCCGACGTCGTGGCGCAACTGTCCGCCTCGGTCGTGTTGCAGCCAGGCGACCTCATCATGACGGGTACACCGTCGGGTGTCGGTCCCATCGCGCGTGGACAGACGGTCGCCGGCGGCGTCGACGGCATTGGTGAACTCACCTTCACCGTGGAGTGACCGAGCTAAGCCTGGTCTGGCGTTGAACTCGAGTAGTCCCACGACGACGTCTTGACCGGTGTCACGCGGATGTAGGTGGCACCCGGTCTGGGTTCGGTGGGCCATTCGGACTCTGGCACGCCCCGCCTCCGGGCACCTTCCCTCGCGAGCTCGACTGCTTCGTCCCGGTCGCGAACGATGCGGGCGTGACCTTGGATCATCACTCCCCGGATGTCGGCCATGCTCGAGCCGTCTTCCAGCATGATGCTCACGTTCGGGTTGCTCTCGACGTTGGCCACCTTGCGGGTCCCATCCCGCACGCCCATGACGACGTCGCGGCCAAGGCGAAAGTAGCCCAGGGGCACCGTGTGCGGGAATCCGTCGTCGTCGACGGTGCTCAATGCCGCCCACCCCGGGCGGCTGTCGAGAAACGCCTCAATGTCTTCGTCACTCATTCTTCGTGGCATGAGTGAGGTTAACAACAGCCTCCTTGGGCTGATCGTTCCTCCGATCGGGGGACACAACGATTCCTCTGCCTTCTCCACCGATCACCGGGCATACCCGTCGCCACGAATGCGGCAGGCTCAAATCACTGCCGGAGACGTCAGGCGGCACGGAAGTCACGCCGTCCATACCGAACCGGATGATCCGCGAAAACCAACGATGAATGGGAAATCTGCAATGACCACCACCACGCGCCGAGTCGCACACGCAGCAGTCCTGGCCGCCGCCTCGGCACTGATCGCCTTGGCCGCCCCCGCCGTCGGCCACGCCGACCCGGGCCTCACCGCCGGCCCCGCAATGGGATGCGAAACCATCCACTGGGGAGCCTTCGGCATGGAGCGCCGCAAGGTCTGCGACGGCCCCCAGCAGCCCGACGGCACCTGGCAGCGCACCCGCACCATCTGGACACCGGCTTTCTACAGCTCGAAGCCGTGCCTGCAAAGCTCCTACTCCGACGCCGGCGACGGCCTCTCGGACAACCGCATAGTCGACTGCGACGGCCACTGGACTCCCGAGTCCGTCTCTAATCAGGAGTCCTACCCGGTGACGCCCGCCACCGTGCTGCCCGACGAGCCCGGCTGGCTGCCGCCGTACACCGAAAACATCCTCTAACAGTCTGTGAGACAACGCCTTACGGGACTGCCGCCCTCCCGGACGCCAGGGGTCATCCCATCGGTGGCGGAGATCCCAACGGCGGACACACTAGGTGGCTACGGAGACGTGGTGCCGGGGCGTCTCCGCCGGTCCTGCGGGCGCTGGCCGATCACCCGGTTGCGTCGGCCGCAGAACTCGCCCGGCTGTGCTTCGTCACCCGACAATCGCTGGGCGACGTACTGACGGTGTTACGCACCGCGGGCCTCGTCGAGACGGCCGACGTACCTCCGCTCGACGCAACCATGACCGAAGGTCTTCTCGGACCGACCGGCGGCATCTCACCGCGATGCTCACGCGATGCGCAGAGAATCCCGAAAGCCCCTGACGTGAGGCCCAATCCGTCACGGACTGCTGTTAGAGCGCCGCCAGGCGCCGGACCCGGTTGTCGAGCGCTTGACGCGACACGGATAGGTCGGCGGCCACTACCTCGAAGCCGTGCGGACAGCCAGGGAAGACGTGCAGTTCCGTTGGCACGCCCGCCGCGAGCAGGCTGCGGGCGTAGTCGATGTCCTCGTCGCGGAAGATGTCCAGGTCACCGACGTCGATGTAGGCCGGGGGCAGACCGGTGAGGTCCGCAGCTCGTGCCGGCGCGGCGTACGGGGAGACGTCGGCGCCTCCGAAAGCGGCGCCGAGCAACGCTTCCCACCCTGTCACGTTGTCGTCGTAGTTCCAGACCAGGAACTCGGACGGGAGCTGCGGATCGGGAACCACGGTGCGGTCGTCGAGCATGGGGTAGATCAACAGCTGCAAGGCGAGCGGGGGGCCGCTGCGGTCGCGGGCTAGCAGTGCGACACCGGCCGCCAGGCCACCGCCCGCGCTGTCGCCACCGACGGCCAGACGCGTGGGGTCGACGTTCAGCTCGGCGGCGTGGGCTTCCAGCCATTGCAGCGCGGCATAGCAGTCCTCCACCGGGGTGGGATGGGGATGCTCGGGCGCGACGCGGTAATCGACGACCAGGGCTGGCACGCTCGACTGCGAAACATATTGCCGCACAACGACGTCGTACACCGGAGCCGTCTGTTCGAGGCTCGCTATCATGCCTCCGCCGTGGAGGTAGAGCATCGCCGCGCTCGCGGTCCGAGCTTCAGCGGTCGGCTCGTACCATGTCAGCGGTAGCACCGCGCCGTCGGAGGCGGTGAGGTCATAACGCCTGACCTCGACGTCGGTGGGGACCTCCATCGTCGACGCCAGTGCGGTGAACATCGCCGCCGTATTCCTCCGACGCGTGGCCACGTCCCCTACGGCGGGTCCAGGACCAGAATCGGGAGGCGGTGCCGCCGCCTGCAGGACGGTGGCGATCTCAGGAAGCGGACTCAGGGGCACGCCACGACACTATCGCCTGGGCGCTCGGCCGAGGCGGACCGAATCAAGCGGTCGCGCTGGCATCGTCTTGTCGTCGACTTGGCTCGGCGTCAAGGAGCGACTGGGTAGTGACTCGAGATGGCAATTCGATTCCAGCCGTTCACCGCGACGGCCAACCACGTCACGGCTGCGACCTGCTGGTCGGACAACGTTGCGGCGACGTCGATTTCGGGCGAGGGAGAAGTGTGCTCGTCGCCTATGCGGGTGATCCTTTCGGCCAGCACCAGCGCGGCCCGCTCTTCGTCGGTGAAGTACTGCGACTCCCACCAGGCGGGTAGCACGGCCAGGCGGTCCGGCGTCTCGCCGGCGGCGACGGCATCACGGGTGTGCAACCGTAGGCAAAACGCACACCCGTTCAGCTGCGACACGCGAATCTTGACGAGTTCGGCAAGGACCGGCGGCAAGCCCGCCGCGGCCGCGGCCTGGGCAACGTGTTTGTCCACGTCGACGTAGCTCTTGTAAGCGTCGGGAAACTGCTTGCTGATGTTGACGTTCGGCAGCATGGGTGGAGTCCTCTTCTCTTTGGGGTCTGTCGTTAGTGGGGGTCGTCGACCTTGAGCTTGTCGCCGGTGCTGGAGATGAAGACGACCAGCAACCGTGCGGGCTCGGTGCTACTTACGTTCTCGGTGAGGACGTGGTGTGCGCCGGGTTGTTCGACCCAGTTCTCTCCTTGGCGAAAGGTGCGGGCGGGTTCGTCGTCGAGCTTGCTGCTGACGTCCCCTTCGAGCACATATGCGTAGACGAATGCATCGCCATGCCGATGTGGCTCCGCTCGCGCGCTGGGCGGGAAGTCCACGATTGCGGATGTGAACGTCTTGTCGGGCACATTCGGCAGGGCCTGTTCGAGTAGCGGCGTCAGCGTTTCAGCCGGGGCCGGTACGGCCGTCGTCACTGCAGGGCTTGGGGCGGCGGTTGACGGTGGGATGGCGGTGCAGGCCGGCGTTGCGGCCAACACGGCAACTGTCAAGACACCACCTGCGACGTGTGATCGGATCACGTGGTTCTCCTGGAGCGACTTGGGTGTTCACGGGTGGTGCCGGGCATGTCTCCTACAGTGCGCCGATGGTCATGGCCTGCGCTTCGGTCAAATGACTTCACCGCGATGACTGCATCGGCAGACGTGAGGTCCGCTCGTGCAGTACAACCAGAGGGTGCGTGCGGGGATCGGCCTCATAGGCCGAGACGATGAGATCGACACGTTGACCCGGTTCCTGGACGGAGGGGGCCGGGGTGCCCTGGTCGTCCGTGGCGAGGCTGGGGTCGGCAAGACCGCCCTGGTGGAGGAGATCGTCGGCCGAGCCGCTGCCACGGGCTGGCGAGTCGTAAGGGCAACCGGGGTCGAAGCCGAGACGTCCTTCGCACTCAGCGGCCTCAATCAGATCGTGTTCGCACTCCGCGAGGAGCTCGCCCAACTCGGGTCCGACGACCAAGCCGTGTTGGCACCGGCGCTGGGTGCCGACGCGACGTCCGCGCCGGTGCCGATGCCGCTCGCGATGGCGTTGTTGTCGCTTCTGACGCAGGCGACTCGACATCACCCGCTCTTGCTCGTCGTCGAAGACGTGCACTGGTTCGACGATGTCAGCGCGAGCGTGCTCAACGCGGCGGGGCGCCGACTGTCCGACCCACGGCTGAGATTCCTGGCGACCGCCCGCCCCGTCCCTGGCGATCACTCCGGCGAAGGATGGGAGGAGTTGATTCTGTGCCCCCTCACCGCCGGCGATGCCGCGCGTCTGGTGGACCTCACCGCATTGTCGTTGAGCGCGTCGACGCGCCGGATGATTCTCGACGTCGCAGCCGGCAACCCGCTGGCGCTGCAGGAGTTGCCCCGCAATGCCGGGCACATGGACACGCTGACGTCGGCGATGCCGTTGACGGATCGTCTCGTCACGGTGTTCGGTAGCAGACTGCGGGGCCTCGACGAGAGTGTCCGCACGGAGTTGCTGCGCGCCGCACTCGACGGCACTCCGGCGTCGACCGCCGCCGACGCCGCGGGCCGTTACGTCCTGTCCGACGTCGACGCGGCGGTCACCCAAGGATTGCTGGTCCACAATCCGTCAGGTGACGTGGTGTTTCGTCACCCCTTGGTGCGGGCGGCCGTCATCCATCAGGCCAGTGCATCGCAGCGCCGCGAGGCACATGCCCATCTGGCACAGCTTTACGACGACGAGTTGATGCGGCGGGCAACACATTTGAGCGCCGCGGCTATTGGGCCGGATCAGGTGGTGGCAGACCTACTCGACCGCGCCGCGCACCTGTCCATCCGACTCGGCGGCTCGGCCATCGCCGTGGACTGGTTGCGGCGCGCGGCGGAGTTGTGCACCGACCCCGAGCGGCGCGAACGGCTGCGGGCCGACGCAGCATTCGTGGCGTCGCAGGCCAGCCGATTCGACGACGCACGACGCCTGGCAGACGATCCGCTCACCGAGACGGAGAGCGCCGCATCGGTGCTCACCGCCGCGTACGTTGCGCTATACCGCGACGGCGACGTGCTCACCACCCATCGCCAACTCCTCGTCGCCCTACAAGATGCCGACGCCCTCGACGACGCCATCGTCACACGGCTGGTGAAACTGCTTCTCGCGGTAACCCTGTACCGCGGCGACCCCGAACGATGGCAGCAGACCGACGACGTGATCGACCGCCTCGCAGGGCGTCTCGACACCGACGCAGTGCTCTTCCGAGATTCCTGGGGGGACGTCTGCCGTCGCGGGCATACCGTCCGGCGACGACTCGACGAGCAGCTCACACAGCTCGGGCGCCGAGAACCGTGGGACGTCATGCGGCTGGGCGTCGCCGCCTACTACGTGGACGGACTCGCCGACTTCCGGGCCACCCTTGCGACGCTGTTTCGCCGAGAGTCCGACCGAGGCGCGGTCACCAACGCGATGACGATGCTGCACCTGATCTTGCTCGACCAACTCGCGAGGGGCGATTGGGAGCAGGCCCAGCAGTCGACGCGACTGGGCCGAGAGCTGACCGAACTCCACCACAACGATCTGTTCCACTATCAATTCATCGCCTACGACGGACTACACGCCGCCGCCACGGGCGACTTCGACACTGCCCGCCGATGCGTCACCGCAGTCCAGAACTGGTCCATTTCAAGGAAACTCGGCCTCTTGGCGACGATCGTCCGGCGCACCGAGGCGCTCATGGCGCTCGGCGACGGCGACTACACCGCGGCCCACGACGTGACGACGAAAGAGCTTGTTGGGCAGAAGTTTCCGCCCTACTCGAAGCAGCCAACCGAGGAGCTCCTCGACGTCGTCGAGGCCGCCGTGGGCGCCGGGCATCTCGATCGCGCTCGGGCCTACGTCGACCAGGCAATCGATCTCCGCATCGCCGACATCTCACCTCGGCTCGCCGCGCTCACCGTCGCCGTGCAAGCAATGACTGCCGCAGACGAGTCGGCGGGGCAACTCTTCGACCAGGCTCTGGCTCACCCGGGCCTGGTGCACAACGCGTTTGAAGCCAACCGGATTCGACTCGCATACGGCATGTGGTTACGGCGACGACGCAGAACCGCCGAAGCCCGCGAGCAGCTCACGAGGGCAGCCGACGGGTTCCGCGCTCTGTCTGCGCACCCCTGGGAACGACGTGCCACCGGGGAGCTACGCGCCTCCGGCGCAGCGGTCCAGCGAGCGTCCGGCGGCTCGGTCGCTCTGAGCGCCCAGGAACGTACGATCGCAGAAATGGCGGCGGCGGGACAGTCCAACAAGGACATCGCCGCCCGCCTTCATCTGTCTCCCAGGACCGTTGGCGCTCACCTGTACCGCATCTTTCCCAAACTGGGCGTCACCAGCCGTGCCGCACTCGGTCAAGCGTTGAGGGATCTCGACGGTCCCTGAACGAGCAGCCGGTTAGGCCGGCAGCTCGACCTGCCATGGGTCGTACCGGTAGACGGACTCCGTGCTGAGGCCGGAGTGTTGTTCGCGCAGAAAGTCGTTGGCCCGGGAGCCGCCCTGAATAGCACTGGTACGTGGAATGCGGACGCTTGCATAGCGGGCAAGGGCTTCCTCGACGCCGTCGGCTGTCACACCGTGCAGGCAGCGGGCCAAGATTGCGGCGTCCTCGAGTGCCGTGCCAGCGCCCTGCGCCATGAACGGGAGCATCGGATGACTTGCGTCGCCGAGCAACGTCACGCGTCCTCTACTCCAGGCGGACAGCGGATCACGGTCGTATAGCGCGGACCGCATGGGGGTCGAGGCGGCACCGGCGACGTGTCGGGCAGGTTCGGCGAATCCGTCGAGTGCATCCAGCAGGTCAGTGGTCTTGCCTTCGGCGGCCCAACTCTCTTCATTCCATGACGGTTCCGGCACGGCGGCAACGAAGTTCAGTTCCCTGCCCGCGGACACCCAGTAATGGACCAGATGGCGGTCGTCGCCCCACCACTTGGCGGCGACGGGCGGAACGTCGGGCACTCGGTCACGCGGTGCGATACCGCGGTAGGCCACGAGGCCGGAGAACGTGGCTTCCGTTGCGCCGAAGAGCGTCTCGCGCACCGCGGAGTGGACACCGTCGGCTCCGATCACCACGTCGGCGGTAGCCGTGTCGCCTCCAGCGAAGGTAACCACCGTACGTCCCCGGTGCTCGTCGACGCCGACCACGCGGTGGTTCAACTCGATCTCACCGACCGCTCCCATGAGGACGTCGTGCAAATCACCCCGGTGAACGTGCAGGTAGGGCGCGCCGAATTCGCGTTCGATGTCGTCACCGAGCGGTATGCGTAAGTCGAGCGCACCGTCGAATGCGTTGTAACTGCACCAGGCGGTCGGCCGAAATGCGATCACACGAACTCGATCAAGCAAGCCCAGCCCGCGCAGCGTCGCGGTGGCGTTGGGGGCGAGTTGCAAACCAGCGCCGACTCTGGCCAGCCTGCGGGCTTGCTCGTGGACCTCGACGTTCGCCCCGATGGCGCGAAGCGCAACTGTCGCGGCGAGGCCGCCGATACCGGCGCCGACGACGATGACGTTCAGTGGGGCATGGTCCGAGGCGCTCATGGCGTCTCCCTTCTCCTGCGCTCGCCAGCATGCGAGGTGTTGGGTTGTGTAGAGGTCTGCGGTCAACGACGGCTTCGCACGTCAGTCGTCGACGAAGGTGACGTTGGCGTCGATGGGGTTGCGTGGGACGTCGAGGGAGTTGGCGGGAAAGGTGGTGTCGGGGTAGCCGATTGCGATCCCGCAGAGGATGCGGTACTCGTCTCCGATGTGTAGTTGTTGGCGCAGGATGTCGGGGTACCCCGCGACGGACACCTGAACGCAGGTGCCGAGGCCGCGGGCGGTGAGGGCGAGCACGAAGGTCTGCAGGAACATGCCGACCGCGACGGCGTCGACGTAGTCGAGGTCTTCGTGCATGCTGATGACGCCGGCCAGCGGTGCGCGGAAGAACTCCCAGTTGCGCAGTACTGCGAGGCGTCGCGCCTCGGTGTCGTGGCGCGCGACGCCCATGGTGCCGTAGACGAGGGAACCGAGGTCACGTCGGTAGTGGGCGAACTGTTCGGGTAGCGGCGGCACGGTGGGGCTGGCGATGTCGGCTTGGGTGAGCAGCGCCTCGACGAGCCGGTCACGGGCGCCGCCGGAGGCGAACACCACTTGCCACGGTTGGATGTTGGAGTTCGAGGGGGCCCGGGTGGCCAGCTCCAGCGCTTCGGTCACGAGCTCACGCGGAACCGGCTTGTCGCGCAGGAAGAGTCGGGTGGAGTGGCGGTTGGCGATGGTGTCTTCGAGGTCGTACATCAGTTCTTCTGCTTCTCTAGGTGCGGATGGTGAGAACGGTCTTGCCTGGCCGCCGGCCGGATTCGCGGCCGCTTTCGAAGGCGGCGCGGCCGTCGGCGAGGGCGTAGGTGCGTGCGATCGCGACGTGCAACGTGGCCTCGTCGACGTACAGCGCGAGCTTTCTGAGGGCAGCCTGGTCGGGTTCGACGATGAAGAACGTGGCGTCGATCTCGAAGGCATCTGCCTTGCCTGGCGGTGGAGGCGCCGAGAGTGTGACGAGCTTGCCCCCGGAACAGACGATTTCGAAGGAGCGGTCGAGGGTGTCCCCGCCAACGGTGTCGATGACGACGTCGTAGCAGGCGTCGGGTGCGTCGAAAGCCTGGCCCCGGGTGTCGACGACGTGACTGGCTCCGAGCGTGGAGGCGAAGTCGCGGGCCGCGTCGCTGCGCACGGTGGTGCTGACGTCGGCTCCGAGCAGCACGGCAAGCTGCACGGTCAGCGCGCCGACACCGCCGGCGCCGCCGTGGACGAGGACTCGTTGCCCGGGTCGGACGGCAGCGTGGTCGACGAGGGCCTGCCACGCTGTCAGCCCCGCCAGCGGCAGAGCGGCGGCTTCGGCATGGGACACCGACGTGGGCCGGAGGGCCAAATCGGCGGCGGGTGCGGTGACGTACTCGGCGGCCGCGCCGTCGCGGTCGAAGCGAAGGAGTCCGAAGACCTCGTCGCCAACCCCCCACTCGGTGACGTCGTCTGCCGTGGCGGCGACGACGCCGGACACCTCGTGCGACGGAATGATCGGAGTGCGGTCCCGTCCGCCGCGTTCCCACGTCTCCGGCCACGTCAGCTCGTCGAAGGTGATCGCCGCGGCATGGACTTCGATGAGGACTTCGCCAGGGCCCGGCACCGGGATCGGCGCACGCTCGGTGACCAGGACCTCGGGTCCGCCGCGGTGGTGTGCGCGAAGGGCAGCCATGTCGGCCATGTCAGAATCCCTTCTTCTCGAGCCATGCCAGCGTGACGTCGGCAACGTCACGCCAGCCGTCGTCGATGGTCAGCGAGTGTCCCCGTCCCTCGAATTCGTGGAATTCGGTGTCGGAGTCGCCCTTCCCGTAGAGGCCGTAGACCTCCCTGGTGACCTTCAGTGGCACGGTGTGGTCCTCGGTGCCCGAGGTGAGCAGGAGCGGTCCACGATCGGCCAAGTGGGTGTCCACCGCTGCGGGTGAGTGTCGGACGAAGTTGGCGGCGGCGTCTTCGAACAGCGGTCGGCCGGGACCGGGGATGGTCCAGCGGGCATGGAGGGCATCGGATTCCGTTTCGCTGAGGGCGTTTCCGAATGCGTACTGGAATTGCTTGGGGGTGAGGGAGACGGTGCGGTGACGGTTGGCGGGGTTTCCCAGCACCGGGAATGCGGAGCGCAGTTGGGCCAGGGGTAGGGACTTGACGCCCTTGATGGGGGCCGGATCGATCGCCACGGCGGCTGCGGCGTATCCACCGGCCAGTAGTTCCTGGGCGATGAGGCCGCCGAAGGAATGCCCGACGATGACGGGCTTGGTCTCGTGCTTGCCGCCTGCGGCGATCAGTTGGGCGTAGTGCTCGACGACCTGACCGATTCCGATGTCGTCGAGGGCGTCGGCGTTCTCCCGGGTTGCGGCGACGGTCTCGGAGTCACCGGGCCAGCCCGGCGCCGAGACGTCGTAGCCGCTGGCGGTGAAGAGGTCCATCCAGGGCTGCCAGGCGCTGGCATGGATCCACAGGCCGTGAATGAAGATGACGGGGTTCGGCTTGGTGCTCATCGGGATGTCCTCCGGGACGTCGTGGTGAGGTGGTCTGGGTGTCAGTGGGTGGTGCCGGGCATGTCTCCACAATGCGCCGACGGTCACGGCCCGTGCTTCGGTCAAATGACTTCACCTCGATGACTGCGTGGGCAGAGGTTCGGTCTGCTCGTGGAGCGGAATCCGGCTGCGAGCGCGGCGGCCTGAAGCGGCCTGACTGCTCGGGGAACACCACCCGGGTGGACACTATGACGTGGCCCTTTCTGCAACAGTGTTCAAAGTCGAACTCGGCGTCTCCGACGTCGACCACGGCTACTACGCCGATCACACGCTGACCGTGGCCCGCCATCCCAGTGAGACCGATGAGCGGATGGTGGTGCGGTTGTTGGCCTTTGGGCTGCGAGCACACCGGCTCGGCGACGTCGACGGTGAGTTGGCGTTCGGGGCTGGCCTGTCCACCCCTGGCGTGCCGGACTTGCGGCTCGCCGACTACACGGGCCGGATTCTGGAGTGGATCAACGTCGGCCAGCCCGATGAACGGGCCTTGGGAAAGGCAGCCAGCCAGGCCGACCAGGTGCTGCTGTTCCCGTTCGCCGCCGGAGTGGCCACCTGGTGGCGCACCGTCGGCCCCAAAGTGGCGAAGCTGCCGAACCTGTCTGTGCTGCAGATACCGCACGAGCCGGTACAGCACCTAGCCCAGAGTGTCGATCGGCGGGTCGCCGCGCAGGTGATGCTGATGGAAGGTCAGGTGACGATGACCGTGGGCGACATCGACGTCACCTTCACCCCCGAGCCCTTGGAGTGAACGCCTGACACCCTGGCCTCACCACCGTCCACCGCGTCAGTGGCGCATTAGCTCATGTTGTAGAGCGTCTTGACGTTCTCGTGCAGTTTCTGGACGAGCGGGGGCACTTCGTAGGTTCCGGTCACGACCTCGATGTAGGCGGCGCGGGTGCCCTCGGCGGCAGTCGCGAGTGCGGCGTCGAGTTCGGCGCACGTACTCACCCGCGGGGTGAACCAGTCCTCGCATCCCAGTGCATGCGGAAGCTCGGTGTAGTTCCACGGCGCGACGTCGTTGTAGGCGATGTCGGGGTCGGTGCACAACATTCGCTCGATGAGGTACCCGTTGTTGTTGAGCACGAAGATGATCGGCTTCAATCCGAGACGGTGGAACTGCCCGATCTCCTGTGCCGTCAGCTGGTGGGAGCCTTCCCCGGTGAACAAGACCAGCCGCCGGTTCGGCGCGGCGACGGCCGCCCCCACCGCTGCCGGGGTGGCCCATCCGATGGCGCCCCATAGGGTCTGGTTGTGGAACCGTGCACCGTGTGGGAGCTGCGCGAACGCCAAACCCATGGAGGACGTCCCGGTTTCGGCGACGACGATGTCGTCGGGCCGCAAGAACTCAGCCCAGCGCGGGTACAGCGCTTCTGCGGTGATCGGATCGGCACCGGACCCGGACACGGGACCCAGTTGCTCTGGCCGTGGACCACCCCGTTGACGGGTGCTCCACGACCGCTCGGCCAGCGCGCGGAGAAGGTCGGCCATCTCCACGCCCTGGTAGACGGTCGCGCCCACACTGGTGCTGTGCAGGTCGACCTTGACGATCTTGTCGGGGTCCAGGTTGGAGGTGAAGGCGCCGGTGTTGAAGTCCGTCGCCATCGTGCCGAACGCCACGACGACGTCGCACGTTTCGACGAACTCGCGGACCGCGGGGTCCATGAGTTGGCCGTCGTACATGCCGATGTAGTTGGGGTGGTCCTCTTCGAGAACGGACTTGTCGGCGAACATGGTCGCGAACGGAAGGTCCGCCGCCTCGACGAACTGGTGAGCCGTGTCGCGCAGACCCAACCTGTCGAGAAGAATCCCGGGCAGGACGCATGCCGTCGACGCGGCCTCCAACGCACCGGCCACGGCGTCGGTCGCGGCTGCCAATGCCGTCGAATCGCTGACCGGCAGGGCCAGGGGCTCTGATCGAGCGACGATTGGTTTGTCGACGACGTCGGAGGGCAGGGCCATGTAGACGGGGCGCCGGTTGTAGAGGGCTTCGGCGATCAGCCGTTCGGTCTCGGCGACTGCGTTGGCCGGGGTGATGATCGCGCTGGCTCCGGTGACGGTGTCGGCCATCGACCGGAACAAGTCGAATTGTCCGTTGCCGAGGGTGTGATGCACCAGTGACCGGTTGGCTTGAGTGGCCAGGGTGGGCATACCCACGAGGTGGAAGACCGGCAGGTTCTCGGCGTAGGAGCCGGCGACCGCGCTGATCGCGCTGAGTTCCCCTACCCCGTAGGTCGTGGTGACCGCGCCCACGCCCTGGACACGGGCGTACCCGTCGGCGGCATACGCGGCGTTGAGTTCGTTGCAGCAGCCGACCCAGTTGACGTCGGGGTGCGCGACGATGGCATCGTGCAGGGGGAACGCGTAATCCCCTGGTACGCCGAAGATGTCGTTGACACCGACGTCGTGGAGCCTGCGAAGAATGTACTCGATTACGGTGACGGTCATCTAAATCTTCCTTCTCTCGTCTACCGACGCATGCCGATCTTCTGGGGTCGTGCGGTCAGGATGGTCGAATCATTTCGAACATGGAGTCGGGGCTGATCTCGGCGTAGCTCGCTGGTCCGCCGGCGCGCAGGATGGGGTGGGGTCTGGCGGTGTCGTAGACACCGTCTGTCAGCAGGGCGCGGTCGATGTGAACGGCGACCACTTCGCCCAGCACGAGCCACGTGTCCACAGCCGTACCGTCGGCTCGTTTCAGTTGTGTGAGTTGCGTCAGTTTGCATTCGAAGTTGACCGGGCTTTCCAGCACGCGCGGTGCCGAGACGACCGTCGACGGCACGGGCGTTAGGCCCGCGTCTTCGAACTCGTCTCGTTCCGCCGGCAAGGACGCAGCAGTCTCGTTCATCTGCGTTGCCAACGACCGGGTGGCAAGGTTCCACACGAACTCGCCAGTGGCGTCGACGTTGGCGACGGTGTCCTTCCACCCGATCGAAGAGAACCCGACGATCGGCGGGCCGTAGTTGAATCCGTTGAAGAAGCTGTAAGGAGCCAGGTTTCGTACCCCGTGGCGATCCGCACTGGAGATCCATCCGATGGGCCGCGGTCCGACGATGGCGTTGAACGGGTCATGCGGCAGTCCGGTGCCCTCGGCCGGTCGATAGAAGTGGGCATCACTCCCGGCCATCTCAGATCGAACCCTCAGCCGTACGCGTCATGTCGGCGGTCACGACGTGAATCCCCAGCGTTCCCAGTTGTCGAGCACTCTTTGCTTGACCGGCGTCGGATAGTTCTTGTCGAAGGACATGACCCGCTTCTCTGGACGGCCCACTCTGTCAGCGTTTTCCAGGCATGCGTAGACGACGAGCGAGGTGCCTCTGTTCTCGGCGAGTTCGCGAGCGACGTGGTAGGACTCGATGCCGTCACCGAACGCCTGCAGTTCCGGAAAGAAGTACGTGGTGAACGTGGGATGGTTGCGTGAAGCGAAGGCCCACACCACCTGCTGGACGTCGGAGGGGTCGATGTCCTCGCCCACCACCAAGATCTTGGTCACGGTGTCACCCACGTGCTGAGTCCAGAACGTGTTGCCGAGGCGTTTCATGAAATCGTCGAGTGTCCAGCCGGTGCGCTCGTGCCAGTCGGTGGGGACTCGGATCACGAACCACAAGATGGCGGCTTCGAAGAGGTACATCCCGTCGATCACGGGTAGCCCGGCCTTCTTCAGTGCCACCACGGAATCCGAGGAAATGAAGAATCCCATGGTGACGTGGCAGTTGTCGATGGGCACACCGGGGATCGACATGGGCAGCACCGGGTTGTCGCGGAAAGTGACGCACGTGACCTTCTGCCGCGGAAACGGCGTCGTCTCGTCGGGCAGATAGCCCGGATACTCCCCGAAGGGACCTTCCGGTTCAGTGCTGCCGTACTCGACGACCCCTTCGATGATGATCTCTGCGTCCGCCGGTACGAGGATGTCGCTGGTCTCGCATTTCACCATGTCCAATGGTTCGTCGAGCAGCGCGCTGGCCATGTCGTACTCGTCCACCCACGCCGGTATGCGCGACGCGGCTTGCGTTGAGGCGACCGGGCTTACGCCCAAAGCGCACGCCCAGGGCATGTCCCGCTTCTGTTCGCGCCACATCCCCCAGATCATCCCGTTGTGCTGTTTGGGCCACCACTGCCCGGTCATGGTCTGGGCGTCGATGATGACGGCGCGGTTGGTCGACCAGTTGGTCCACCGCCCATCCGGAGTCTTGAGGATGTTCAAGCCTGCCGTCTGCAGGTACCGGCCGCCGTCGCCGTCGTGGGCCAGGGGTGCGGGGATCTTGTTCAGGTCGATCTGGTCGCCCACCCAGGTGTTCTGCTTGCAGGGCGCATCGGCCGCGTCGAGGATGCGTGGTGGATGAGCTTGGCCGTTCTCCTTGGCCTCGATGTAGGCGGCCTGAATGTCCATCAACGGGGTTTCGGGGGGCAGGCCCATCATGGCCGCCAGGCGGCGCCACGGTTGCCCGGGGTAGGAACTCTTTCCCATTCCCCAGTCGGCGGCGCGAAATCCGGGCGCAGCGTCCTTCACGTGGTTGAAAACCGGCATGGGAGCTAGCGTTTCGGCAGCATGACGGAAGATGGCCCCCATTTCGAGGTTCCAGTCGACTTCGTCGTCGATCTCGACGAGTTCGCCCATGTCCTTCATCAGGGAGAGGTACTCGCGGTAGCTGCGGGGAATCTTGTTGCGGTCGACGTGTGCAGACATGTGGTGTGTGCTCCTAAAGCGTCGGGATGGTGGTCAGCGGACGGGACGAAGAAGCCCGGGCTCTTGGCGCAGATCGGGTGTCGGTGGTCGAACGCCGGTCCAGCGCGGGAAGAGGTCTCGGCGCAGCTCGACGTCGGCGAGGTCTAGGACGCGGTTGACGGTTTGGTCGATCAGGTCGTCGATGGTTTCGGGCCGTTGGTAGAAGGCCGGCGCCGCGGGCATGATGATCGCGCCGATTTCGGCGAGCTGGGTGAGGATGCGCAGGTGTCCGAGGTGCAGCGGTGTCTCGCGCACCAGCAGAACCAGGCGGCGTCGCTCTTTGAGCATGACATCGGCGGCGCGCAGCAGCAGGTTGTCGGAGTAGGAGGTTGCGATACCGGCCGCGGTCTTCATCGAGCAGGGTGCGACGACCATGGCGTGGGCGCGAAACGACCCTGAGGCGATCGAGGCGCCGATGTCGTTGGGTTTGTGCACGACATCCGCGCGATCTTCGATCTCGCCGACAGTCATGTCAAGTTCGTAATGCATTGTCCGGCGGGCAGATTGGGACATAACCAGATGCGTTTCGACATCGGGTTCCCCCTGCAAGACCTCCAGGAGGCGCACGCCGTACGCCGTGCCGCTGGCCCCGGATATTCCTACGATCACGCGAGTGGTCATGTCAGTCCTCCTCGGTTGTGCCGGCCGAATGTCATGCCTTGACCCAACTCCGATCGTGCGTTGGTCGACAGCCCGGTGGCGGTAGTCATCCTTTCCGGCTAGCGGGTAGAGGCGTCGCGAGCAGAAGTCACGGAACTAGGTTCGAAGTCTCGTGTACCGGATGCGCCGGCGTCCAATAGGAATCGTCACGGGCGCCCATCGGCTCCGCCGATGGTGACATGCATCGGTTCCGCCTATGACCGCATCGCCAATCACGATTGGACGCCGACGAATTGGCCCGTCACCATGAGCGTTCACTCGTCGTTCATCGGAGCGTGTCCGTGATGCCCACCCCGACAGTCGTTCTCGTGCACGGAGCATTCACCGATGCCTCGTCCTACCAGCCGGTCACCAAGGGACTTCTGGACTCCGGCATCCCGGTGGTTGCCGTCGCCGTACCGAACCGCAGTCTGATCGGAGACGCTGCGTTGGTCCGCGCCTTCGTCGAGACGATCGCGGGGTCCGTGCTGTTGGTCGGCCATTCCTATGGTGGAGCGGTCATCACCGAAGCCGGCACCGCGTCCAACGTCGCGGCGCTGCTCTACCTCGCCGGATACGCGTTGGCGGAGGGTGAAAGCGTCGCGCAGCTGCAAGGCCAGTTCCCTGACTCCGACCTTCCCGACGCACTGATTCAGACGCCGTTCCCGGCCACCGAGCATTCCGCCGCCGGGATGGACGTGTCGGTCGACCCCGCAAAGTTCGCCGCGGTGCTGGCCGCCGACGTCGATCCCGGCGTCGCGTCGGTGCTCGCCGTGTCACAGCGGCCCGTGGCCGCCGCCGCGTTCGCCGAGCCGGCCACGACCGCGGCCTGGCGGACCCGCCCGACCTGGGCGGTCATGTGTACCGCCGATCACGGGATTCTCCCGCAGGTACAGCGCTTCGGCTACGAGCGTGCCGGCGCCACGATCCGCGAAGTCGACTCCTCAAATCTGGTGATGCTGTCTCAGCCCGCGTTCGTCATCGACACCATCCGGGAAATCGTGGGAGCCCTCGGCTGACACGTCGGCAATCCTCCCGACACACCACAGTCGTTGGCTACCAGGAATCTTTTCCAGGTAAGTAGCCACCAGCCAAGATCATCGGGCATCGTGTCGATTCATGGAGCTGAGAACGCTGGAATACTTCGTCGCGGTTGCCGACGAAGGCTCGTTCACCCGAGCCGCCCAGAAGTGCTTCATCACGCAACCCTCGATCAGCGCGCAGATCCAAGGGCTGGAACGCGAGCTAGGCGAGGCACTGTTCGACCGGACTCAGCGCACCACCGCGCTCACAGACGCCGGTCAGGTCCTGCTTCCCTACGCACGACTGTGCATCCAGGCCGCCAACGACGCCAAGGCAGAGTTCTCCGCGCGTGCTGGCCTGCTGCGCGGCGAGTTCCGGATCGGGACCGGAGGCGGGGTGGAACACACCACCACCCCGGTGCTTCTTGGCGCGCTTCGGCAGGAGTATCCAGGCATCGACATCGTCGTCTCCGAAGCCACCAGTAAGCCACTGTTGGACATGGTCCTGCAGAACCAGCTGCACGCGGCCGTGATCGCCCGACCCGTCGATGCATTGCCGGCTTCGATCAGCACCTCACCGCTGTTCGTCGACCAGATCGTCGCGGTGTTCGACCCCGGCGTGTACCCGCTCGGCGACAATGACCCACTCGCACTCAGTGAGCTGGCCTGCTACCCGATCATCACCTACCCGCGCACTAGCGCGTTGCGGGCCAGTATCGACCGCGTAGCGGCAGCGACCGGCACCGAAGTCCTGGTCAACTGTGCTGCCAACGACGTTCGCCTGCAGGTCTCCTTCGCCCAGCAAGGACTCGGAGTGGCTCTGAGCTCCCGATGCGATCCCGCCCTCATCGGTTGCGGCCTCACCGTCCGGCAGATCACCCCGCAGATCGACTTCGAGAAGATACTGATCTGGCGCAACGACATTCCCGCTTCAGCGCCCCTGCGGGCGTTCCTCGCACTGTGGAACACCACGGTGAACGAGGAAGAGACGACGTCGGGCCAAGCGTGTAGGTGATCCACACCGCCGAGACGCGGTGACGCCGGTCATGCTGCCTAACAACGGGTTCGGACGCATAGGTCACGCCTATGGAGTGGCCGTGAAGAACCAATTGGACGCATCGGCACCGTCCACGGAAGGCTGCAGTCGACTCGCCCCCGCACCCCGACTTCGCTCGACGAAGGACCACACATGACCAGCGACGGCTCCACCCGCAGCGCCCAGCGCATCGTAGACGTGCTCACCGCCTACGAGGTGCCCTACGTATTCGGCGTGCCGGGTGCCAAGATCGACGCAGTCTATGACGCCCTGGTCGACGGTGGCCCTGAACTCGTCGTCTGCCGCCACGAACAGAACGCCGCGTTCATGGCCGGCGCCATCGGCCGACTCACCGGCACACCAGGTGTCGTGCTGGTCACCTCCGGACCAGGCACCACCAACCTGGCGACCGGACTGCTCACCGCCAACACCGAGCAGGACCCCGTCGTCGCCCTGTGCGGCGCCGTGGGCCGAGCCGACCGACTCAAACGCACCCATCAGTCGATGGATGCCGCCGCATTCCTCACGACGGTCACCAAACACACCGGCGAGGTCAACGACCCCGACAACGCCGCCGAGGCCACCGTGGGAGCGTTTCGCGCCGCGCTCACCGAACCGCAGGGGGCCGCCGCACTCGTGCTCCCCGCCGACGTGCTCAGTTCCCCCACTGCAGCGGCCATCACCACCCGACACCCCCTACCCGCACTGGCCGGCGCGCCCGTCTCTGCGATCCGCGCGGCCGCCGACATCATCGCGGCCGCGAAACGCCCCGTCCTACTGGTCGGCGTCCGAGGGGCGGCACCCGACAGCTGTAAAGCGTTGCGCGAACTCGTTTCCGCCACCAAGTTGCCCGTGGTCGAGACATTCC
This sequence comes from Mycobacterium sp. Root135, assembly GCF_001426545.1. GTDB lineage: Bacteria > Actinomycetota > Actinomycetes > Mycobacteriales > Mycobacteriaceae > Mycobacterium. Next base: position 296,623 of record NZ_LMEZ01000005.1, read on the forward strand.
AGGGCGCCGGCGTGATCTCCCGCGAGCTCGAATCGCACTACCTGGGACGCGTCGGACTTTTCCGCAATCAGCCCGGTGACATCCTCGTCTCGGAAGCCGACGTCCTGATCACCGTCGGGTATGACGCAGTCGAGTACGACCCGGGCCTGTGGAACGACGACCCGGCCCGCACCGTCATCCACATCGACTCCCTGCCCGCTGGGATCGACAATCACTACCAGCCCGTCAGCGAACTGCGCGGCAACATCGCCGACTCACTGGTCGAGCTCACCCAGCTGCTCTCCGGTATGACACTCGCCGACACCTACGTCGACGACATCACTCGCCAACGTCAGGCGCTGGCCGACATCGACACCACCGAGCGTGCAATACCGCCTGCCGCAACGGGACTCAACCCCACCGCGGTGGTGCTGGCATTGCGGGAGCACCTAGACGATGACGCGACGATCGCCTGCGACGTCGGCTCGGTGTACATCTACATGGCCCGACACTTCCGGGTCTACGAACCCCGACGGCTGCTGTTCTCCAACGGACAACAAACCCTCGGCGTCGCGCTGCCCTGGGCCATGGCGGCCGCGCTGGTGCGCCCCGGCACTCACATCGTGTCCATTTCCGGAGACGGTGGGTTCCTGTTCTCCGCCCAAGAACTCGAAACAGCTGCGCGCCTGGGACTCAATCTCACCCACGTCATCCTGCGCGACAACACTTACGACATGGTCGGATTCCAGGAAGTCCTCAAGTACGGCCGCAAGTCCGGTGTGCAACTGGGTGATTACGACATCACCAACTACGCCGCAGCTTTCGGTGCCCGCGGATACCGCGTCGACTCCCTCGATGCATTCGCAGCCACGCTGGCGCAGGCTCTCGGCGAAGACGGACCGTCGGTGATCGACGTTGCCGTCGACTACAGCAGGAACACCGACTTGGCCGCGCACCTGCACGACGATGTCTTCGAGTGATGTCGGCGCCATGACATCAGGACACAGCAGCACCCTTGATCAGTTCGCCACGTGGGCGCGCCGGATGCTCGCCCACCACAACGCGACGGCCACCGGTGATTCACGCAGCGCCGAAGTCTTCCAAACCTCGACCATGAGCGCGCTGCTCGACGGCGTGTACGACGGCGACGTCACCATCGAGGAGCTGTTGCGCCACGGCGACTTCGGCCTGGGCACCTTCAACCGCCTTGACGGCGAAATGATCGTCCTCGACGGCGTGTGCCATCACCTGCACGCCGACGGCAGCGCCACCGTAGCCGACTCCGCAGACCGCACACCGTTCGCGGCGGTCACCCACTTCACACCCAGCACCACCCTCACCGTCGACGCCCCCACCAGCCGGGCCGACGTCCTCGCCCTGATCGACCAGACGGTTGAGAGCCCCAACCTGATCTACGCGATCCGCGTCACCGGCACGTTCTCGACTGTCCACACCCGCACCGTCAAGGCCCAGACACCGCCCTACCCGCCGCTGACCGAGGCCAGCGACGGACAAGCGGTCAAGACATTCGAACGAGTGGACGGAGGGCTCGTCGGCTTCCGCACGCCGGATTTCGAACAGGGCATTTCGGTGGCCGGCTATCACCTGCACTTCCTCGACGCCGCCCGCACCAGCGGCGGTCATGTCCTCGACTTCACCTTGGACTCCGGGCATGTCGCGATCAGCACCGCCTCCGAGCTACACCTGCGCCTGCCGACATCCGGAGCGTTCCTGCACGCCGATCTCACCGGCGAGGATGTGTCCGCGCAAATTCACCACGCAGAGGGAGGTGACTGAACACCCCACCGCCCAAGTCCGAGTCCCACCACCATCGTCTTCGGTCGCACCAAAGGAGCACCTCATCCCCGACATCAACTCATCGCCGCGCGGCGCGGCTCGACGATTCACCCCGGAGCTCGCCGATCTCGTCGATTCCCCTCTGTACGAACAGATTTGGTCAGATGAACGGCTAAGCCCCCGCGATCGCAGTATCGCCACCTTGAGCGCACTCATCGCGCTGTACCGTCCCGACGAGCTACGAGCGCACCTGCGGCGCGGCATCGACAACGGGCTCACCACCGACGAAATATCCGCGTTGATAACCCATATCGCCTTCTACGCCGGGTTCCCCGCGGCGATCTCCGCCTCGGTGATCGCAGCGGACACGTTGCTCTGACAGGACGGATGTCAGCGAGGATTAGGCCCATCGGTGCGCCGACGGTCTCCGCGGCGGTGGATGAGGGTGCCGAAGAGCACGGCAAGTGCACATCCGATCACGACGGCGCCGATCGGTGACTTCGCGGGTGTGGGGGTCACCACGGCGCCTACGAGATGGAGGTCGATTGACTGGTGTGGACGTCTCGCATTGCGTAGTCGGTGTATCCGTGTGGCCCCGGTGTGTAGTAGGTGGTGTGGTCCGGAGGGGTGAGTGCTGCGCCATCGGCGAACCGCTGCGGAAGGTCGGGGTTGGAGATGAACGCTTGACCGAAGGCGACCAAGTCTGCGACGCCACTTCCGATTAGATGGTTGCCCCGCGCCTGAGTCATGTCGACGTTGACCATCACGGTGCCGGAGAACTCAGACCGAAAGTGCGAGAACATGCCGTCACCGCCGAGTCCGTGTAGCGGGGTGGTACTGAGATCTGCCATCGCGCCCATGAGCATCCAGTGCGAGATCGGATAGGCGCTGAGTCTGTCGGCGACGTATTCGGCTGTGGCGAGAGTGTCGTCGGTCGAGCGAAATCGCCCAGACTCCGCCCAGGCGGGTCCGGCCTTGACGCCGACCCGGCCGATGTCCATGCGGGTTCCGACGGCGTCGAGGATGTCGAACAGGAGGCGGGCGCGGTTGGCGATGCTACCGCCGTAAGCGTCCGTGCGGTCGTTGGTGGCCGGGTTGAGGAATTGGCTGATCAGGTAGCTGAAGCCGGCCTGTAGTTGTACGCCGTCGAAGCCCGCCCGGACGGCATTGGCTGCGGCAGTGGCGAAATCGTTGACAGTGCCGGCAATGTCGCGCGTGGTCATGGCACGTGGCGTGGTGGTGGGCTTGACTCCCGTCGGCGTCGGGGCTCGCATCTCCGGGTTGATCGCCGAGGGCGCAAGCGGCGGTGCTCCGTCGAAGAAGTCGGGATGAGAAATGGAACCGGCATGCCATAACTGGGCGAAGATGGTTCCGCCTCGCTGGTGCACCGCGTCGGTCGCCACCGCCCAACCGCGCACCTGTTCATCGGTGAATAGCCCTGGTACGTCACGCCATCCGACGGCATCCCGGCTGACCCAGATGCCCTCCGTGACGATCAAGCCAGCCGACGCGCGCTGCGCATAGTACTCGGCGTGCAGTTCGGTCGGAACGAAGTCCGGGTTGGTCGCGCGACACCGCGTCAACGGCGCCATCACCACTCGATTGGCCAACTCGAGATCACCCATTCGGTAGGGCGTGAGGAGGGGTTGGACGGGATTCGCCGCGGTGGTCATCTGGTCGACGGTAACCCATCGAGTGGAATTAATGCAATTATCTTTGCGTTAATGCCATCACCACGACGAGAGGATCACCCACATGATCACTGATGCACCCTATGAACCGAGCCCCCTAGCCCGCGAGCGCGCGCAGTCGCGTTGTACGAAGCCACCGACGGAACCATGGGCGACACCTTGGAGGGCCGACCGGTGGTCATCCTGACCCACCTCGGCGCCAAGTCCGGATCGGTGCGCAAGTCGCCCTTGATGCGCATCGAGCACGACGGCAGCTACGCCGTCATCGCCTCGAACGGCGGTGCCGCGCGAGATCCCTTGTGGGCGGGCAACATCGACGTCAACCCTGCGGTACGCATCCAGGACGGTGCGACCGTCCACGATCTACGCGCACGTCGGGTGTTCGATGAGGAACAGGAGCAGTGGTGGCTTCGGGCGTACGAGACATTCGCGCCGTTCGCCGGATACCGCGAGGCAGCAGGTCGTGACGTGCCGTTGTACGTCCTCGAACCGGCATGACGTCGCCCCGGCGAGGCCGCCTCGTTTACAGTCGCTTCATGAGTACGCATCGACCGGTCAAGCGACCCGGCGGACGTACTGCAGCGGTCACGAACGCGATCCGCTCGGCGGTCGAGGACCTTGTGACAGAGAAGGGCCGCGACAAGGTGACCATCCCCATGGTCGCCGAACGCGCCGGAGTCAACGCCACCACCGTCTACCGCCGCTGGCCCGACGCGGGCACGATGATCAACGACATCGCGACCTACCAGCTCGACCCGTCGCGGCCCCTGCCCGACACCGGCGACCTACGATCGGACGTCGCGGCCTGGGCCACGGAGGTCTTGCTGCACTACCGCAAACCGGTCAACGCCGCTCTTCTGCGAGCGGGATCGGCGAACGCCGGCGAGTCTCAATCCGACTGCCTTCGTGGCCTTCTCGACGAGGTCAGCGCCCTCGTCGCGCGAGCGGGGGACGACGCTCCGGTGACCGCACAGGAGGTGGTCGACGGGGTGCTCGCCCCAGTGATGTACCGGATCATCTTCATCCCGTCGAGCCTCACCGACGACTACGCCGAACGGCTCACCGACAAGCTGTTCGGGTGAACGAATTGGCCAACGCGGAAATGGCCTTCGAAGTTCTGGAACGCGCGCTGAGTTCCGTCGACGACGGACAACTGGGAAATGCGACGCCATGCCGCGACTACGACGTCGCCGACCTCGCCGGACACCTCGTCGACAGCGTCACCCGCATCAGCGGCGCAGCGGGCGTCGCCGTCACTGCACCGACCGGCGGCGCGATCACGGGACTGCTGGACGCGGGACGTGACGCCGTCGCGGGCTGGCGACGGCGGGGACTCGACGGCGACGTGCCCTTCGCCGGCCGCATGATGTCCGCCCGGGATCTTCTGGGTGTCATCGGCCTCGAATTCCTGGTGCACGGTTGGGATTTCGCCACCGCGATCGGTGACACCCTCGACGTGCCCGACGGGCTGGCCGACGACGTGCTGCGCATCGGCCTCAGCACGGTGACCCCGCAGAGCCGGCGCAACGCCGGGTTCGACGAACCAGTCACGATCGGCGCCGACGCGAGTGCGCTCGACCGACTGCTTGCCTTCACCGGCCGGGATCCCGCGGCGGGGATCCCCTTGCGCTGACGGCATCCGTCGCCTAGCTTGACCTAAAGCAAATACATTTGCATTAGGTCTGCGGTTCGTCGCAGCCATCCCCCCTGTCGAGAGAAGCTCAATGAGCACCACCACCCCGACCGTCGTGCTCGTGCACGGAGCCTTCGCCGACGCCTCCGGGTACGCCGGCGTCATCCTCGAACTCCACGCCGCGGGAATTACCGTCGTCGCGCCACCAAACCCGTTGCGCGGACTCACCTTCGACGCGGTCTCCGTGCGTGCCTTCGTCGGCGCCGTCCGCGGTCCCGTCGTATTGGTCGGCCATTCCTACGGCGGAGCGGTCATCACCCAGGCCGCCGTAGGGCTGGACAACGTCAAGGCCCTCGTCTACTTGGCAGCGTTCGCACTCGACGAGGGCCAAAGCGCGGGTAGCGTCCAGGCGCCGTTCGCCGAACCTCTGCTCGCCAGCAACGCACGTCCGACCAGCTACCCGGCCGGTGCCGGCGCCGCCGAAGGGCCAGACTTGTTCATCGACGCCGAGGGCTTCCGGGAAACCTTCTGCGCCGACGTCCCCGTCGATGTCGCCACTGTTCTCGCCGCCACCCAACGACCAGTCGCTGCAGCAACTTTAGGTGAGTTGTGTACCGGCGCAGCGTGGAAGACCGTTCCGTCGTGGTATCTGGTGTCAGCCCACGACAACGCCATCAATCCCGACGCGCAACGCGCCATGTCCGAGCACATCGGCGCCACCACGGAGACGATCGACGGTTCGCACACCGCATTCATCGCCCAACCGGTCGCCGCAGCCGCATTCATCCTCACGGCCGTCGACCACGTACGCGGTGACGACCGTGTCTGACCTGCTGGGGCTTGCCATCAAGGCCCACGGCGGTTTGCGGCGCTGGGATGAGCTGACCTCGGCAACGGGTCGCTTCGCCATCGGTGGGGCGATCTGGGGATTCAAGGGCGTGCCCGGTGTACTGGCCGACATCACCGTCGACCTGGAACTACGCTCCGAGCGGGTCACCCTCAAACCGGTCGGCGGTGTCGACACCCACACTGCCTTCACCGACGGTCGGCTGGAACTACGGTCGACGTCTGGGAACTTGGTCGCCGCGGTCGACGACCCCAAGGATGCAATGGCGCGCCTACCCTACGACGCGCCATGGACAGCGATGGACGCCGCCTACTTCGCCAGCGAGGCGTGGTGGACCTACCTGACGGCGCCGTTCCTGTTCACATACAACGGGTTCGAGGTGGAGGAAGTGCAACCGTTCGTCGAGGCCGGCGTCAGTTACCGAACGCTGAAAGTCGCCTTCCCGGGACGAAATCGACAGCCACACCGCCGAACAGTTCTTTCACTTCCACGAGACCGGCCTGCTATTCCGACACACGTACACCGTCGACGTCCTCGACGGAGCCACCGGCGCGAACTACCCCAGTGAGTGGAAGATCATCGACGGCATCGCCGTACCCACGGTTCGGCGCATCTACGGTTACGACGCCGATCGTCGGCGCATCCCAGAACCCGTCCTGGTGTCACTCGACATCAGCGAGCTTCGATTCCAGTGACGACTCATGAAAGGTTGGCAGACCGATCCAATCTGCCGCCCACTCGGAAGGGAGAACCTCACATAACCGACTCACAGGCGAACAAGGCGCTCGTCATCTCGGCCTTCGACACTCTCTTCAACCAACGCGACTACGTTGCAGCCGAAGCATTTTGGTCACCGGAGTACGTCCAACACAGCGCGCACATCGGTCCCGGTCGCGACGGCCTGTTCGACCTCATCAAATCCGCCCCAAGCACCCTCCGGTACGAGCACCAGCTCGTCGTCGCCGACGGGAACTTCGTCGTCCTGCACGGCAGATTCTCCGGTCGCGGCGATCTACCCAGCTGGATAGCGGCCGACGTCGTGCGGCTGGACGGCGGCCTGCTGGTCGAACACTGGGATGTACTGCAGGACGAGGCCACCCAAGCTCAGTCCCTCAGCGGGTCGCCCATGTTCGGCGGCACCTTTCCGACGCACTGACAACGAAATGGACGTCCACGGCGGGGCGGTGGCCATCGCCCCGCCAACACTGTGACGTCTCCCGCGCCCTGACCGTCAGCGACCGCGCACAACCTGGTCAGAATTTCGACTCCCATGATCCGTCTCCCAATGTGCCGAATCGCATCGAGGCAGACCTGCTGCAGCACCAGAATGAGTGCGGGAAGTCTCATCGATCGAAGGAGGACATCATGCAGTATTTCGTCCAGTTCGACATCCACCAGCCCGTCGACATGAGCCGTGAAGAACTGTTCGCGATCTGGCTCGAGGAAGCCCGCGCGGCGCAGGGTGCAGTCGATGCCGGGGTCGTGACCAACCTGTGGAAAGTCGTCGGCCAGCGCACCATCTTCGCCGTGCTCGACGTACCCGATCACACTTCGCTCGACAGGGCGCTCGAGTCCCTGCCGATCATCCAGAAGCTCGGCGGCTCGGTGGACACCCGCACTTACGCGATCCGGCCTTACAGCGAATTTGCCGAAGAAGTCCGCGTCGCGGTCGAGGGCGGGTAGCGGCCGAGCACCTCGAGTCGCGAAGAAACGGGGCACGCGGCGAGATATCGTCGTTTCAAGCCACGAACGCACTCGGAACTGGAGGTAGGCGGGATGCTCAGTGACCCCGCCGAGGACGACGACGTGTCGAACGACCTTGCCGAGGAATTGTTGAGTCGCTCGCTCGGCGACGGCGCCAACGTGGGTCTGTGGCCCGGCATGACGATATACCGGTACGTCGTGCCAACGGTGCCGAAATGGGATGAGATTCAATCACTCTCGGTGTGCATCGTCGCCCAGGGCCGCAAGGCCGTCACCGCCGATGGACACCATTACGTCTACGACAAATACCAATATCTGGTGCTCAGAAGCAACTTGCATTTTCAGTCGCAGATCCTGGACGCAACGCCAGACAAACCGTTCCTCGCCTTCGTGCTGCAGATCGACCCGGCGGTGGTCCGTAAGGTCTCGGCGGAGATGGTCGGTCGACGCGGGGTTGCAGACCACCCGACGGCGCCGGCCGAAAGTCGAGACCAGAGCGTCGTGTCGGAACTCGACGACGAGCTCATGAGCGCCGTCCTTCGCTTCATGAGGTCCCTCACGGCGGACTCTGACCGGCGGGTACTTGCTCCGCTGTACCTGCAGGAACTGGTGTACCGCATCTTGCAGCGTGACCGGTTCTCCAAACTGCTCTTGATCGCCGGCCAGCAGGACGACGGTAATTCCGTTGCGGCAGCGTTGAATTACATCCACGCGCACCTGTCCGAGCCGCTGACGGTCGAGATCCTTGCCGAGCAGGTGAACCTCAGTTCGTCAGCGTTCTCGCGCCGGTTTCGCGAACTGACCGGCAAGTCGCCTTATCAGTTCGTCAAGGAGACCCGGCTGGAGCGGGCTCGCGAACTGCTGCTCGAACGCCGACTGGGGGTCGGAGACATATCCGCCGCCGTCGGATACGCGAGCCAGTCACACTTCACGAAGGAGTTTCGTACGCGTTTCGGGACCACCCCAGGCGAGTACGCCGACGCAGACGGACTGAGCCGCGATCTGCGTGCCACCCGCTGACGGAGTCGGAATGGGCATGGGTCGAGCGGAAACCAGCTAGCTCGCCGCCATCGCGCGGGGTTGACTGCAGGGGTACGGAAAGTTCCGGATCGTCAGCCTCGTCAGGAGTCTTCAATGCCGCTAGCTCGTATCGACCTCATCGAAGGAAAATCAGCGGAGTACCGCCGTACCATCGCCGATGTCGTCTACGACAAGATGATCGAATGCCTTGGCGTGCCAGAGGATCGGTTCCAAACCATCAGTGAACACAAGGCGGAGAACTTCCTCTTCGATGCCGACTATCTCGGCATCCACCGATCCGAGAACTGCATCTTCATCCAACTCATCTTCCTCGACGTCGCAACCCCGGAGCAGAAGGGCGCGTTCTACGAGGCCGCGGTGGCCGAGTTGGAGGAGAGGCTGCAGGTGCGACCCGAGGACGTCTTCTTCAACCTCATGACGGTTCAGCCCGCGGACTGGTCCATGGGCCTCGGAGTGGCGACCTACGTCAGGGGCGTGCCGACCGACCGTCTCGACCCAAACTCCATCCCGCACTGACAAATTCAGGCTTGGGTCAACACATCCCCTTGATGGCGCCGACAGTCGAACGGCGCTGTCCCCACCCCGAAAGGACGCCGTCATGGCAACCCCAGCAACGACATTGAAGAAGGTGCTCATCACCGGAGCCGGAACCGGCTTCGGATACGAGGTGGCGATGCGACTGGCCGAGAAGGGCTTCGACGTGGTCGCCGCCGTCGAGATCTACGGCCAGGTGCAAACCCTGAAACGACAAGCCGCCGAGCGTGGCGTGACCCTGCAGGTCGAGAAGCTCGACGTCACCGATGACGGCGACCGCCGCAAGGCCCTCGACTGGGGGATCGAGATTCTCGTCAACAACGCCGGCGTCGGTGAAGGCGGTTCCACGGTCGACATTCCGGGAGACAACATCCGCCACCAGTTCGAGGTCAACGTCACCGGACCGCTGCTGCTGACCCAACCCATCGCCAAGCAGATGGCCAAGCGTGGATCGGGACGCATCATCTGGGTGTCCTCGCGCGAGGGGCTCAACGTCAACCCCTTCACCGGCATCTACTCCGCCTCCAAGCACGCCGTCGAGGCCATTGCCGAGAGCATGAAGGACGAGCTGCAGGAGTTTTGCGTGGAAGTGGCGACGATGAACCCCGGCCCGTTCTTGACCGGTTTCAACGACCGCATCTTCCAGACGTGGGAGAGCTGGGAGGACGACCCGGCGCAGCGGTTGTTCGACTACTCCAAACTCGCCTTTCCGCGGGCGCAGTTCAACCCCGAACCCGTCTACGCGACGCTGACGGCGCTGGCTGCCGGTGAAATCGACAGCTACCGCAACCTGGAGCCCAAGTCGATGCTCGAGGAGACCAAGAAGCTCATCGAGGCGCCGTGGGGCAAGAAGACCACCGACGGTCTCGGCACCCGCAACGACGGCATCCAGAAGTCCTTCGACATGACACCAGAACAACTGCGCGACGACCAAGACCCGATCCCCGCACCTTGAGCACCGCACGCCGCCATGCCGCCCTCACCCATAGGATCGTGGAGTGGGCCGACGCGCCACGGGCGAGGAGCACGAGTTGAGTCAGGGATTGCGGACGGGTTCGCACGTCGGAATCGATCGCATGGTGGTGACCAATCACCGGATCGACGTACCACTCGACTGGAGCGATCCCTCGGGACGCCAAATCAGTGTGCACGCAAGGGAAGTCGTCGCCGCCGAGCACGTCGGCGATCCGAGTCGGCCACCCATCGTGTGGTTTCAAGGCGGTCCGGGTCATGAAGTCGCGTTTCCCGACCATCGCGGGAGCTGGCTCGAACAACTACTGACGCGATACAGAGTGGTGTTGCTCGACCAACGCGGCACGGGCCTGAGCACCCCGCTCGACGCGCGCGCCCTTCCGATCGCGGACCCGACCCGCCTTGGCGACTACCTTCGCCACTTTCGACAGGATTCGATCGTGCGCGACGCGGATCGCTTGCGCGCCACGCTCTACGGTCCGGACACGGACTGGTACGTCTTCGGCCAGAGCTTCGGCGGCTTCTGTTCACTGACCTACCTCTCGTATCTACCCGAACACCTACGCGGTGTGATCATCACCGGCGGTTTCGCGCCCGTGCTGCGCGAGACCGACGAGATCTGTGCTCGGCTCTTCAAGCAGGTGGCGAGCCGCAACGCCGACTACTACGCGCGGTTCCCCGAGGATGCGCCGCGCGTGCGACGGATCGTCGACCATCTCGAGACGGCCGACGACGTCGACGGCCACGGTCAGCGACTCAGCGCCCGCCGTTTCCTGACCCTCGGCAACACGCTCGGCCTGCAGCATGGGGCCGCCGAGTTGCACGGCGTCGTCGAGCGCGCCGCCAACGATCTCGAGCAGCTCGGCATGCTCAGCGGAGCCGTCCACGAGCGCGTCGCGTCGATGATGTCGCCCGCCACGAACCCCATCTACACGGTGCTTCACGAGGCCATCTACTCCAGCGGCCCCGCGACTCGCTGGGCTGCCGAGCGCGCACGCCAGGCTGACGTGCGCTTCGCGCTGGATGCGCAGCCCGCGCCCTATTTCACGGGCGAGGCGGTATTCCCCTGGATGCTCGACGAGCTGCCCGAGCTCACCCCGCTGCGGGACGTCGCGAATGTGCTTGCCAAGCAGGAGAATTGGCCGCAGCTGTACGACATCGCACGGCTGGAGGCCAATACCGTCCCCGTCGTCGGCACCGTGTACTGGGACGACGCATACGTCGAGCGAACCATGGCGCTCGAAACGGTCTCGATGCTCGGAAACTGCAGCCCCTGGATCACCAACGAGTTCGAGCACGGGGCTTACCGGCACGAACCACAGCGAGTTGCCGACCGCTTGTTCGCGTTGCTGGACGACCTGACCGCCCGCGGATGAGACGGATCTCCCCGTAACCTCCAGACAGTCTCCAAGCAACCGGTCTAGGGAATTCGCAAGCTGTTCCCATGACACGAATCGCACACAAGGGCCCGATCCTCACCCTGGTCGCGACCGCCGTGCTGGGCATCGGAGTGTTCTCCGTCAACCTTGCCCAGGACGGCCCCTCGGCCGCACCACAACCGCCGGCGGCCTCGGGTGGCTCGTCGACGATCGAGCCGACCCCGCCACCCCCGCCCGTCGCACCGGCCGCGCCAGCGCCCGTCCCATTCCCCGCCAAGGTCGCCTTTCACGCGAACATCCCCACTCGCGCCGGCACTCTGACCCTGGACATCAAGGTCAACGCCACCAAGGCCACCGCCTACGCCTGCGACAACCAAGGCATCGAGGAATGGTTCTCAGGAACCGCCGTTGACGGCGTGGTCTCGATGAGCAGCAGCGACGGCACCAGCCGACTGGACGGCCGCCACCAGGCGAACGACACCGTCGAGGGCAACCTGTCCATCGGGGACAAGCAATGGAACTACACGGCGGTCGAGGTCAAGGGCAGCAATGTTTGACGCCACCGCTTCCCACACCGATTCCACCGTTGCCGCGCCTGTCTCCGTACCCGCTCCGACGAATTCAGCCGGCGGGATGGCCGTGCTGGTCACCGTTCTCGTCGGCGCACTGGTTGCAGTCGCACTCGGGGCATTTGGAGCGCTGCACGAACCGCGGTTCTTTGCGGTGAACGTCGCCGGATTCTCCAGCGGAACCGCCGCCAAGGCGTGGCTCGCGACACTCGTGGTCACACTGGCGCTGTTCCAGTTGGGGTCGGCGTTCGCCATGTATCGGTTGATCCCGAGCGGTCGGGTGCCGTCCTGGATGACCACCGCCCATGTGTGGTCGGGGCGGATGGCGGTACTGCTCAGCATCCCGGTCACCGTCCATTGCCTCTACGCACTGGGCTTTCAGCACTCCAACACCCGGGTGTTGTTCCATTCGCTGTTCGGCTGCCTGTTCTACGGCGTGTTCGTGACCAAGATGCTCCTGTTGACTCGGAAGGGATTGCCGGGCTGGCTAATTCCCATCGCGGGCGGACTGCTGTTCTTCGTCCTCGTATACGTCTGGTTGACCTCGGCGTTGTGGTTCTTCCTCACCAGTGGCTTGACGTTCTAAAGGAGAAATGCACGTGAACGAACAAGAATTCGTCGTCTCACGCAAGACAGCCATCGTCAGCGGCGGGGTCGTCCTGGCTGCGGCCGCCCTCAGCGCCTGCACGACCTACGGGAAGGCACCGGCACCCGCGAGCGGGCCGCCGTCAGAGGGTGCGACGGCGCCAGGGCCGCCGAGTGCCGCCGCCCTCGCCACGACCGCCGACGTACCCGTCGGATCCGGGTTGATTCTCGACGACGTCGTGCTCACCCAACCCTCGGCGGGAGTCTTCAAGGCATTCTCGACGGTCTGCACTCATGCGGGGTGCGCCGTGTCCAAGATCGCCGACGGCACCATCGACTGCCCCTGCCACGGCAGCAAGTTCAACCTCGACGGCACCGTGGCGAAAGGACCGGCGTCCAGGCCATTGGAACCGAAAGCAATTGCCGTCGAGGGTACTTCGATCGTCCGGGCCTGACTCGTCACAGATTCTGTACGGGCACGGGTGCGATGTGCTCGGCGTCGGGAAGCTCGAAACCGAATATCTGCGCGTAGAAGGACAACTCGGAGTCCAGCGCACGGCGGATGTTGGCCGCTTGCCGGAATCCGTGCTGCTCACCCTCGAACGCCACGTACGCCACCGGCACTCCCTTGGTGCGCAGCGCGTCGACGATCATCTCGGCTTGGTTCGGTGGCACCACCTCGTCTTCGAGACCCTGCAGCACGATCAGCGGTCGGTCGAAGCCGTCGACGTGGTGGATCGGCGACCGTTCTACATAGAGATCGCGACGGGCGGGGTACGGGCCGATCAGCCCGTCGAGATAGCGGCTCTCGAACTTGTGAGTCTCGGTGGCGAGCGCCTCGAGGTCGGCCACACCGTAGTGGCTCGCCCCGGCGGCGAAGGTGTCCCGGAAGGCAAGGGCTGCCAGCGTCGTATAACCGCCTGCGGAGCCGCCCCGGATGCAGAGCTTGGTCGGGTCGACGCGCCCCTGCTCGCCGAGCCACCGGGCCGCCGCCTCACAGTCGTCGACGTCGACGACTCCCCACTGGCCGCGGAGCTGGTTCCGATACGCCCGGCCATAGCCGGCGGAGCCGCCGTAGTTGACGTCCACCACGGCGAAGCCCCGGCTGGTCCAGTACTGCGCGCCCAGTTGCAACATTCCCCGAGCAGCGCTGGTGGGTCCGCCATGGATGAACACGAGGAGCGGCGGGAGCTCGCCAGGCTCGGAGGTTACGTCGGGGTTGGTGGGTGGATAGAAGAGAGCGTGGGCGGTGCGTCCGCCGCTCGTCGGGAACGAGATCGGTTCGGGCCGAGAGAACCACTCCGTTGAGAGATCGAGATCGCGTGGTGCACGGAGGATCTCGCTCGCGGTGACCGAGCCTTCGGCGTCGACGGTCACCGACACCACGGCCGGTTCGGTGACAGCGGATGCGCCGACGAACACCACGCGGTCGCCTTCAGCCTGGATCGAGGCAAACGACGTGTAGGGCACGTCGAGGTCGACCACGCTCCCATCGGCGAGGCGGATCGCCAGGAATCCGAGGCCGTCGCGTGCCGAGGCGAAGACGGTGCGCCCGTGCGACAGGAAGGCGTAACTGGACTGACCGAAAACCCATTGCGGCCCGCCGATTTCGGCGTCTGCCGTCACGACGCTCTCGGCACCGTCGACCCCGGGCACCCACCGGTAGAGGTTCCACCAGTTCGACCGGTCGGAGATGAACCACAGCGAACCGTCGTCGGCCCACCGGGGTTCGCTCACCGACTCGCCGGCGCCCGTACCGCCTGGCCCCGCGTCGGGGCGGCCCGCCACCACCGCGGCGCCGGTCACCAGCGGACCGGTGTCGGTGGACTGCAGATCCGCGACGCACAGCTCGGTGCCGTCCCACGGCATGTCGGGGTGCGACCACTGCAGCCAGCACAGTCGCGCGCCGTTGGGCGAGATGCGCGGATCGGAGACGAAGTCCGGCCCGGACACCAGCACCCTGGGGGCGAGCTGCCCCGTGGCGTCGAGCACGACGATCTCGTTCACCACCTGGGCCGGGCCGCCGCCGGCGGGATGGTGTTCGCGCACGACCAGCGCCCACCGACCGTCCGTCGTGACGCATCCGTCGGCCCAGCGATCACCGCGGGGCACCTCAGGCTCGGGGGTGAGCGGTTCGGGTGCTGCCGGCCCGGTCACCGTGTAGAGGCGTTGGTCCGCCCAGTCGGCGAACCACACGGTGTTGTCCGTGACCCACCACGCACCGCCGCCGTACTCGTGGGCGGCCGTTCGGGCGTTGACCCCGGTGGGCAACACGTCGACGGCTGGTCCCTCACCCGCGCGTTGGACCAGCTGGGTGCGGCCGCCCTCCTCGGGCCGTTGCTCGGCCCAGGTCACGGTGTCACCGTGCAGGCTGACCGCGCCCAGTCCCGCCGCGGCACGCACGACGAGCTCGGAGGTGATGGGGGTGGTCCACGAGCCAAAGGTCGCCATGACGATCCAGCCTAGGACTCACGCGCACAGCGGCGCCGATCTGGCCATCGCAGGCAGCGGAATTCACTCGCGACGACTTGCCCGCCAGCCGGACCACACGGCGAGGACGGTAAGCACCGCGAGCAGCGGGTAGATGACGAGCAGGTCGATGCGGATGTTGGCGTCGAGCCGATCCTCGGACACCGTGATCTCCCACGCGGTATAGGCAACCCACAGGACCGCGGCGACGAGGGCGGTGCGCGAACGGCACGATCTCCACACGAGCGCGAGGGCGGTCGCTACGAGCAGCGCAAGCCACGGGTGATCGATGAGGAGGGTGGTCCAACGCATGGCGTCTGCAGCGTACCGGGAGCAAAGCGACTCGAGTGGCCGCCGCAACGTGCTGACCGTCGGTCGGCTTGGCACCAATCGATCACAGGTAGCACGCCCTCAACCTGTGGGCACTCCCTTGAAATTCGGCTCCCACCCCAGCTCCGGGGCCACGTAGCGGGCGAACGACTCGAGGATGTGGAGATTCAGCTCCACCCCGAGCTGGCTAGGGATCGTGAGCATCAGCGTGTCGGCCGACTGGACCGCGGCATCCGCCTTCAGCTGCTCGATGAGGACGTCGGGTTCTGCGGCATAGGTCTTGCCGAAGGTCGACCGGAATCCGTCGATGACGCCGACCTGGTCTGCCGAATCGTCTCCCCGCGGGCCGAAGTAGCGCCGGTCCAGATCGTTCACCAGCGGGAAGATGCTGCGACTCACCGAGACTCGCGGAGTTCGCGGATGACCTGCGTCCACCCATGCCGCGCGGAACTGGTCGATCTGCTCAGCCTGCAGGTCTGCGAAGGCGTCCCCGGTGGCCTCGGTCAGCAGCGTCGAACTCATCAGGTTGACGCCCGCCGTACCCGCCCATCTCGCGGTCTCCCGCGATGCGGCGCCCCACCAAATCCGATCGGCCAGCGTGGGCGAGTGCGGCTCGATGCGCAACTTCCCGACTCGGCCAAATTGTTGGGGATCGGCGTCGGCGACGCCTTCACCGCGGACGGCACGCAGGAACAAGTCGAACTTGTCCCGGGCGATGTCGGCGCCCCGCGGATCCGTGGAACCGGTGTAACCGAAGGCCTCCCACCCGCGTAGCGCCGGCTCGGGCGACCCGCGACTGACTCCAAGTGCCACCCGCCCCTCGGAGAGCAGGTCGAGCGCAGCCGCCTCCTCAGCGAGGTGCAGCGGGTTCTCGTACCGCATGTCGATGACACCGGTGCCGACCTCGATCCGCTGAGTACGGGCGGCGATCGCAGCAAGCAGCGGCATGGGTGCAGCGGACTGCCGGGCGAAGTGGTGAACGCGAAAGTATGCGCCGTTGACGCCTAGTTCGTCGGCACCCGTCGCGATGTCGACTGCGTCGCGCAGCATGTCGCCGGCGTCAGGCCCGCCGGAGCCGCCAGTTGACGCGTAGTGCCCGAAGCTCAGAAATCCAAAAGCCTTCATGGCACCGCAAACCTCATTCTTCGTTCAGGTATTCCCAGGGCCTGGCGCCCGGCAGCCGACGCCCACCGCAACCGGTTCGGCAATCTTTGCAAGACTGCTACCCATGGCCGACGCTCAGGACCTCCCACTGGCTGCACCGGGACAGACCCCGCGTCGAGTCATGACCATCGCCGGTTCCGATTCAGGCGGCAGCGCTGGCCTGCAGGCTGACATGCGAACGTTCGCCATGTTGGGTGTACACGGGTGCGCCGCACTGACGGCCGTCACGGTCCAAAACTCGTTGGGCGTGAAAGCCTTTCACGAAGTTCCAACTGACGTCGTCGCAGGGCAGATCAGCGCGGTGGCGTCCGACATCGGCATCGAGGCCGCCAAGACCGGCATGCTTGCGTCCAGCGCGATCATCAGGACCATCGTGGCTACGTGGAAGGCCGAAGGGCTCGACGGCACTGTCCCGCTGGTGGTCGATCCCGTGTGTGCGTCCAACGTCGGTGAGCCACTACTGCACCCCAATGCGCTGGACGACATGCGCGACGAACTGATCCCACTCGCCACGCTTGTGACGCCGAACCTCGACGAAGTGCGACTGTTGGTCGGCATCGACGTCGTCGACGACACGACCCAACGCGAGGCAGCCCGGGCTCTACACGCACTAGGGCCGCAATGGGCGCTCGTGAAAGGTGGCCACCTGCGCACCTCACAGCGCAGCTCCGACTTGCTCTTCGACGGCGTCGAGTTCCACCAGTTCGCTGCGAACCGCGTGAACACCCCGCACGATCACGGCGCCGGCGACACTCTTGCCGCGGCGATCACCGCCGCGCTCGCTCACGGCTACCCGGTTCCCGAGGCGGTCGGTTTCGCCAAGCTCTGGGTTACCGAGTGCATCCGCGCCGCCTATCCGCTCGGCCGGGGCCACGGCCCAGTCAACGGTATGGCCAGATTGTTCCGCTGAGTCGCACGCCGTCGGATCGATCGTCGTGCAGCTGGCGAGACCCGCCGTTCCGAGCATGAGAACAGCCCGCGCGCGGATCAAGTCCATAGAGGGGCCGAACCGCTCACCAACCGCCAACTCCAGGGGTACGGACCGTGCCCTCAAAGCGGCGTTGCCGTTGTTTCCTTGGATCTAAGTTCGGCTGTCGCCTCGGCGGCGGTCATGGGCTTGCCAAGCAGAAAGCCTTGAGCGAGGTCGCATCCACATGCCCTCAGGGCGTCGAGCTGCGCGAAGGTCTCCACACCTTCGCCGACGACAATGAGGCCAAAGGCGCGGGCCAGCATCACGATCGCGTTGACGATGGCAGTGGGGCGGGCGGCGGGAAGATCCTCGATGTAGGACTTGTCGATCTTGAAGCACGCGAAGACCGGGAAGCGGTTGAGGTAGGCGATGGAACTGTATCCACTGCCGAGGTCGTCGAGGGAGATCGTGACGCCCATCGCGTGCAGTGCGGCGAGATTGGCGGCGACACAAGCGGTGTCCGAGACCCAGGCGGTCTCGGTTATCTCCAAACCCAACGCCGGCGCGTCGAGTTTGGTGGCAGCAAGCACGGCGGTGACCTTGGCGACGAACCCGGGGTCACGCAGTTGCAGAGCGCTGACGTTGACGCGGATGCCGATGTCGAATTCGTTGCGCCACAAGCTCGTTTGGGCGCATGCGGTGTGCAAGGCCCATTCGCCTAGCTCGCCCACCAAACCGGTGCGTTCGGCGACGGCGACGAACTCACCCGGGTTGATCACCCCGAGGTCGGGATGACGCCATCGGGCGAGGGCTTCCATCGCCACTGGCCGGCCGGTGGCGATGTCGACGATGGGTTGATACAGCAGATTGAGCTCTCCATCGCCGAGTGCGGCGCGCAAATCCACCGACAGGCGTCGGGTCCGCTCGGCGTCGTAGAGGTCGTCGCGATCGAAGACGGCGCTGCCTCCGGTCCCGTTGTCCTTGACCCGGTACATCGCCAGATCGGCGTGGTGGACGAGGTCTCGCGGGGTGGAATGGGTGTCGGAGACGGCGATGCCGATGCTGGCGCTCAGCGGTGTCGGTTCAGTCCCGGGCGGGTGCGGCGCGCCGATGGCGTCGGTCAGTGCCTGCGCAATACGTCGTGCGTCGTCGATCCCGCAGACACGTTCGGCGAGAACGAGAAACTCGTCGCCGCCGACGCGGGCGACGAGGTCCCCGGGTCGCGCGGCAGCAGCGAGGCGGTGTGCGAATCGTATGAGCGCCCGATCACCGGCCTCGTGGCCAAGGCTGTCGTTGATGATCTTGAAGTCGTCGACGTCGACGAGCATCACCGCGGTCAGCGTGCCGTCCTGCAGACCTTCCGCGAGAGCGCGGTCGATGCGCTCGAACGCGGCCGCACGGTTGGGCAATCCCGTCAGCGGATCCTGCATGCTGCGGTCGAGCAGTTGGCGGTCCAAGTCCACCCGTCGAATCGCCGCAGAGAGAACGCCCACGACCGTCTGCAGGAACGACACTTCCCGTTGGCCGTAGCACCGGTCATTATTGCTGTGCACCGACAACGCGCCCCATGGGCCGCCGTCACCCGGAATGGGGACGCAGACACCGCTGCGGAAACCGTAGGAGGCCATTCCCGCGGTCGTGAAACGTGTCTCGGTGTCCCGGTTCTCAACCACCACCACGTCGTTGGTCAGCAACGTGAAGCCCATCAGGGACTGGTGCCCCGCGGGCAGGGTGACCGGCCGCGGGGGTATGCCGGTGAACGCGACGACCGCGATTTCGTCATCACCGTCGACCGGGCGGGTGATCATCGACCGGTTCACCCCCATGAGCTGAGAGGCCGCGTTGGTCGCCGCCTCCAACAACTCCTCGAGGGCACCGTCGAGGGCCAGTCTGCTCAGTTCCGCCACGGCCTGCTGCTCGGCAGCCAGGTAGGTCGACGCCTCAGCCGCGGCCCGCCACCGGTCGCTGCCCATCGCCACGCCCTGACGGGCGACGATCGCCACCACCACGCTTGGCTCACCGCGGGCCCGGTCGACCAGGAAGGTGGTCATCTGAACAGGAATGCGTACACCGCCGGCCGCGCGCGTCAAGACCGACGAACCGCGCCACGTCCTGGTCGTGTCCCACGGAGCCCGCCACGGCTCGCCAGGCGGGTCATCGCCAGAAATGACAAACAACTCGTTCATCGTCATCGGTTCCAATGGCGACAGCTCGGTGAGCCCGAGCGACACCAAACCGGCGGGGTTGACGTAGACCACCCGACCGCCGACCTCCGCGATCGTGACCATGTCGGGCGAGTCGTCGAGCATCGCATGAAAAACGGCGATGTCGTCGACGGCATCAGTCATGACGTCCTCGTGTCACGCAGCAAGCAAGGGTCGACGACGGTGGGCCTCCAGCGCGGGAGTTGCACGTCATGTCACCGACCATCGAGCACCTCGACTGGTTCTATTAATTTGCTGGGCCGAGGGCAGCGTAGCAAGTTAAAAGCGCATAAGGTTAGCAGCTGATGTTGCTCAATCCAGAGACGTTGTAGTGGTACAAATCTGGGCCTCGCATCGCCAGCCTTGCGACGCTGAAGGCGCGACGAACGCTGAACGTTGCGACCGGACTGCGGGGCTGAGATGGGAACGGCGACATCGCTGTCGGCGCCTGCCGTGGACCGTGGCGGCTTTGCTTGACGACGGCACCGGCGACTCCGATGGCACCCAGGGCGCGCTGGACCACTGCGGTGGACCGCACCCAGCAGCGCGTTCTGCCCCAACGATCGGTTGGCGCACAACCGTTTTCGCCAAGTGACGTGGCTTGCGTCGCAGAGTATCCCTCAAGTACCTGTTCAACTGCAAAGGATTTCGACGATGCGCGGCAATGAACAATCGTCATCCGCCCTCGCCGCGCCCTTCGCGATGGCAGCCGTCGGTCCACCGATTACCACCCAGATCGTCTAATAGACCAAGTCTTCGAGTGGAGGCTCGTATTCGATACGGGGCGCATCACCCAGTGCAGGACTGAGCCATGCTCCGTATGTGCCGAACCGCTCGTGTGTCTCGTTCATCGCGGTGCGGTGGTGCCGAAGATCGGCCAGCAGATCTCGGTTGCGGTGAACCGGAACGGATCTACGGGAGTACCGCCGAGGTAGTGCTCACGGATGGGCCCCTGGCTGCTGATCAGATGCTCGTTGACGTAGATGCCAAGGGCCGCGTAACTGCGGTCGATGCCGTCGTGACCGCCCGCGTGGGTGAGCACCGCGAATTCGGCCCTGGGTAAGACCTCGGCGCGGATACCCTCGGGGGGATCTGCGGATGGTGGTGCGTCGACGAACATGGTTGCGCTGCCGCGCTGTTCGAGAAACAGCGCGCGGTCGTAGAGGCCGCCCGGCACCACCGCGGTCGGCGCGCCTGCTGCCACGGCGACGGCCCGGTGCAGTGTCCGCAGTGACGCCGTAAACCAGTCGTCTATCCCGGAGGTGTCGACGGTGGCGCTCACGGACCACACGGCGAGCGCAGGTTCGTGGCGCGATGTGACGTCGGTGGGAGTACGCACCGGGGAGAGCAGTTCGCGTAGCGCACCCACGGTGTCACGGGTCTGCTGCAGCTGAGCCTCCATCTGTTCGAGATGAGTGGTGATGATGTCGGTGCGGGCCCCGGCGTCGTCGGTGCTCAGTAGCGCCTTGATGTCGGGAATGGACATGCCCAGTGATCGGAACCGGCGGATGATGTGGGCGTGATCGACCTGGCTGGTGTCGTAGAAGCGGTAGCCGGTGTAGGGGTCGACGTGGGCGGGTTCGAGAATGCCGATGTCGTGGTAGTGCCGTAGCGCCTTCCTACTCAGACTGGTCATCACCGCGAAGTCTCCAATCGAGACCTGTGCGCCCATGGCGTCCTCCTCTGCGTTTGCATCGCCCACGTGATGGGACACGGCCATCTTCAGGCCTCCCCCTGGGGCAAGGTCAACTGCACGGCGCGAGCCGAACCGGGGGTTGACCTTCCCCTTGGGGCAACTTTCATGGTGGTGTCATGACCAACACCACAGACTGGGATGCACTCCCAAAGACCGTCAGAACGTTCATGACTGCGCTCGATGCCCGTGAGGTGGACCACGCGCTGGCCACACTCACCACCGATGCCGTGGTGACCGACGAAGGCCACGACTACGAGGGACACGACGAGATCGGGGCCTGGGTGGCCAAGGCGGCCGCCGAGTACACCTACACCACCGCATTCACCGGCGCGATCACGACCGAAGCAGGGGTCGACGTCGGGCAGCACCTGGAGGGCGACTTCCCAGGCGGGGTCGCCGACCTGCACTACCGCTTCACACTGGACGGCGCGCTGATCAGCCGGGTGGTGATCGAGCCATGACGCGGCGTTGGTTCATCACCGGCGGCACCCCCGGCAACTTCGGGATGGCGTTCGCCGAGGCGGCACTCGAGACCGGCGACCGCGTTGTCCTCACCTCCCGGCGTCCGCAGGAGCTGGCGTCGTGGGCCGAGCAGTACGGCGACCGCGTTCTCGTCGTGCCACTGGAACTCACCGACGCGGCGCAGGTGCAGCGTGCGGTGCGCGCCGCCGAGGAGCACTTCGGTGGTATCGACGTGCTGGTCAACAACGCCGGCCGCGGCTGGTACGGGTCGATCGAGGGAATGGACGAGTCCGCGTTGCGGGCGATGTTCGAGCTGAACTTCTTCGCAGTGCTGTCCGTGACGCGTGCGGTGCTGCCCGGGATGCGCGCCCGCGGTAACGGGTGGATCGTCAACGTGTCCTCGGTAGCCGGGCTCGTGTCAGCGCCTGGATTCGGCTTCTACAGTGCGACGAAGTTCGCCATCGAGGCCATCACCGACGCGCTGCACGATGAGGTCGCTCCACACGGCATCTCGGTGTTGACCGTCGAACCGGGAGCGTTCCGCACCAACGCCTACACCGGATTCGCCGACGAACCCGTCGACGAGCCGATCCCGGACTACCACGACATGCTCGCAGAGGTCCGTGCCACCTTCGTCGGGATGGACGGTGTGCAGCCCGGCGATCCGCGTCGCGGCGCCCGTGCGGTGATCGCGGCGATGGCTCAGGACCCACCGCCCCGTCGGCTGATCCTGGGCAACAGCGGATACGACGCCGTGATCGACACGCTGGAGAAGAGTCTGGCCAACGTCCGGGCGAACGAAACACTCTCTCGCAGCGCTGATTTCCCCACCTGAGAGGACGACCGACCGAGACGAGCACGACCGTCGACTGCCCCGTCGATTTTGGGGACAACTAGTAGTCCGGCGGACTAGCCGGTGAAACCCTCCCCGGCCGTCGAGCGGTCGTGGTGGCTGAAGGTCAGCGGTATGTGCTTGCCGCGGGCGATTTTGCCCAACATGGCAATCCGCTCGCGTGTGGCTGCGCCGCTCTTCTTCCTGCTCTCACGGATGGGGTTGGAAAAGGGCAGTCGGTCGCCCACCATGGCGATGCCGACATTGAGCTTGGTGAGGTTGGTGAAGATGCGCACGCGGCGTTCGAAGTCGTAGCCCAACGGCTCAAAGAGCGTGCCCGCCAACATCGCCTCGATCTGCTGGTATCCGAACACGACGCCTGCGGGCGCCAGGGCGACGCTGGCCGTGATCTGGTTGGCGTACCTCGCGACCACCTTCTTCACCAAGCTCGGAAGCGCGTCCGTCAGGGTGGTCAGGTGCACGGGACCGGCGATGGCATCGACGAGTTGGGCCCGCCACGGTGATGGGTTGCCGCCCCGGGCGAGAACGTAATTCAGCGATTTGATCAGCTCAAGGCCGTCGGCCGAGTGGAGCGCTGCAGGGGCTCCCCACAGCCGCCCGGAGAACGACGAATACTCGGTGAGATCTTCGAGCTGTTGCTTGGTGAGCTTGCGGCCGAAGGCATGGTCGACGAGGCGCCCGAGCAACATGCCACTGCCGAACCCCAGCAACGACGTCACCGGAATGGGTTCACCGAACTTGAGATAGACGTCGTCGCCCCACTTTTGGCGTAAGCCCTTACTCGCCAGAGCGTGCATCAACCGAACTCGCACCACGTCCTGGAACGCGTCCGATTGCCGATCGAAGATGTCGGGCAGTGTGAATTCGGCGAAGACCCGGGCGGTCTCGATGAATCGGCGCGGACCGTCGTCGGCGAATCGCCCCGTGGCTCCGGTGGCTGCGGAGATGTCGCCTGTCATCGCGGTCTCGTAGAACGCCCACCCGCGGATGATCGTCGTGGCGGCCCACGTGCTCGACATCGCCAGCATCCGGCCCCGTTCAGCGGCAACGAGATCGAACTGGGCGGGCAGCTGGTCGAGGTGGTCGAAGAGCTCGACGAATTCCTGCGGCGGGTCCCCGAGCGTGTCGATGCCCTGGGTCAGCGCCTGCTCGAAGAGCGCCCGGCCCTGCTCGTGGCCGAGGCGCTCGAACGCCTCGACCACGCCGATCATGAGTTCGTCGCGCTGCCAGAAATAGTCGTCTCGCAGGCGCGTGAGGTCACTGGGTTGGAGCTCCCCATCTACGTCGATCCACTCACCGAAGATGAACTCGCGCATGAGACGCCACTGGTCGGCGAAGTGGTCACGACCGGGCGGTATAGGACGCAACGGCCGGTCGGGATGGTCACGTCGATTGAAGTCGACGTCATCCAGGAGTACCTCCGGACGTTCACCAATCACCGTCATGGGGCGACGTTATCGCGGGCGCAACGATCTGGCAACGCCCGTTGTCAGTTGGTGCGGAGTCGGCCGCTCTGCCCTGCACCGCCAGACACCGCCGGAACAGCTGCATCGGTCTCGCCACCGGATGGGTGACGTGGACGGGCTCCGAAGGGAGATAGCTGCGACGGCCGCCGGGCACGTACAACGCGGCGGCCAGCTCAAGTGCCAGGCGCGGGTTGGAACTGCGGTCCTCGGTTTCATTGATCGCATCCTGGTCGCCGTGGGAGTAAACGGGCGGTCCGGTGTCAGGTCTCTTCGGCGCGGGCTCCATTCCGCCCGCCTCTCGAAAGCGCGCCACCGGCGCGATGCAGTAGGACGACCCTGAGTGCACGGGAGCGAGCCGCGGTGTCGAACTCGGATACGCTGAATTCGACCGCGGACGTCGGCGGCGGGAGCCGGCAACCTTCGGCGATGACCTAGGCAGGAGTGCAAGTCATGAAGGCGAGGCCTCAATCGGCGACGGCTTCTGCCTCCGAGGTCGACCCTGGGGCACTCCAGGACGTTCTGCAGGCGCTCGCAGATCCGGTGCGCCGCAGCATTATTCGGCAACTTGCCGAGTCGAGCGCGCCGATTAGTTGCGGTTCCTTCGACCTGTGGGTCGCGAAGTCGACACTCACGTATCACTTCAACATGTTGCGAAGTGCGGGAATCATCCACCAGTTCGAGCAGGGCACGTCGAAGATGAACCTGCTCAGGAAAGACGATGTGGACGCCGCCTACCCCGGCCTCCTCGATTCAGTGCTCGCCGCCACCGCCTCAGAGAGTCACTCCTGACCCCGGATCCCTAGCAGGCAGGTGTTACTCACCGCATTGTTCGACGATCATCGAAGTTTGACAATCATCGAACAAGGGCGTTTCATGGAAATCGTTCTGCTGCGCCGGGGCCGTGCCCACCATCGGTCTGATCGTGCGTGCTCGGTGTAGCTCACGGCTGTCGTGGCCTTCGCCGCGTCCTTGAATCAGGGAGAGAAGTTGAGTCGGGTCGTTCGTTTCCACACCACCGGCGGGCCTGAGGTTCTTACCCTCGATGACGTCGATGTCGCGGAGCCGGGTCCGGGCGAGGTGCGGATCGAAACACGCGCGCTGGGCCTCAACCGTGCAGAGGTGATGTTCCGCACCGGCCAGTACGTGGTCGATCCGGTCTTCCCGTCCCTGATCGGTTACGAAGCCGCCGGTGTGATCGACGCCGTCGGCCCCCAAGTGAGCGGCCTTGAGGTCGGCGACGCCGTAAGCGTCGTACCTGCCTTCGCAATGACGGACTACGGTATGCACGGCGAGGTCGTTTTGGCACCGGCACGTGCAGTGGTCAAACATGCAGCCGAGTTGTCGTGGGAAGCCGCCGCCGCTGCGTGGATGCAGTTCATCACTGCTTATGGGGGTCTGGTCGATCTCGCCGCCGTCGGTCAGGGTGACGTCGTATTGATCAATGCCGCGTCCTCCAGCGTCGGCTTGGCTGCCATCCAGGTCACCAAGATGATGGGTGGCCGTCCGATCGCATTGACTCGCACCAGTGCCAAGCGAGACAAGCTCCTGGAGTACGGAGCTGAGCGGGTGCTAGCCACCAGTGAGGACGACGTCGTGGCCGAAGTCGCCGAACTGACCAGCGGCGCCGGCGCACGTGTGATCTTCGACCCGGTCGGTGGACCCGATTTCGCGACCCTCACCGCAGCTGCCGCGAGCCAAGGGATCATCCTCCTCTACGGCGCCTTGAACTCTGATCCAACTCCCTTGCCGGTGATGGATGTCCTAGGCAAGCATCTGACCGTTCGAGGTTACGAATTGTTCGAAATCACCAACGACGACGAGAAGCTCACGCGCGCGGTTGATTTCGTCAACGCTGGACTGGCCTCGGGTGAACTGTCGCCGGTCATCGACGCCCGCTTCGTCCTTGACGACATCGTGCAGGCATATCGGTATCTCGAGGCAGGCGGGCAAGTGGGCAAAGTGGTAGTCACCGTTACCCAGTAGCGACGTCGTCCAAAACTTCGTCACTGACTGCGCGGGGTTTCACGGCGTCCCACAGACGGTGCTCGGCGCGTATGCCGACGTCGTCCGCAGCGAACTGGACGTCCTTGATGACGACAAAGTGCTTTTCGGCATCTCCTTCGGCATTACCGACCCGGATGCGCGGGGAGACCGCGTTTGCATGCTCCCAAGGCACCAGATCCATCCGGTGGGATCTGCGGGACCGCAGATCCCACCATCGTCCTCAAACACGAAGTACGAGAAGGAGTTTCACATGAGAGTCGGCATCGTAGGCGTCGGCCACATCGGTAAGACACTCAC
This sequence comes from Mycobacterium sp. Root135, assembly GCF_001426545.1. GTDB lineage: Bacteria > Actinomycetota > Actinomycetes > Mycobacteriales > Mycobacteriaceae > Mycobacterium. The sequence continues at coordinate 323,209 of NZ_LMEZ01000005.1, forward strand.
CCTGAAGTTGAGCGCGGCCTGGCCACGAGGTCAAAGTGGCCAACTCACGCGGGCCGGAAACCATCGACGCCGATGTGCTCTCCACCGGCGCACAAGCGGTGGCCGCCGAGGAGGCCGTCCAGGACGTCGATGTCATCATTCTCTCCATTCCGCTGAATCGGGTGCCCGATTTCGCAGGCGTCCTGGCCGCAGCACCTGCTGACGCAGTCATCGTCGACACGTCGAACTACTACCTTGCGCGCGACGATCGCGTCGCTGCCATCGACTCGGGACAAGTCGAAAGCCACTGGGTTGCAGAGACAATCGGCCGACCCGTCGTGAAGGCCTGGAACAGCATCGGATCTGACTCGCTGGTCAGGAAGGGCGCGCCAGCCGGAACCCCGGGCCGCATTGCACTCCCCGTCGCCGCCGACGATGATGCCGCCCGCGCACTGGCTATGACCCTGGTCGAGGACACCGGCTTCGACGGATTCGACGCCGGACCCCTCGAAAAATCCTGGCGCCAGCAACCAGGTGCGCCGTGCTACGGCACCGATCTCACCCGCGACGAATTGCCGGCCGCATTGGCCGCAGCCGAGGCCGCGCGCCTACCGGTGAGACGCGACCTGGCCGTGGCTGCCATCGCCGAACGAGTCGGTGACGGCAGCACCAATCCCGATGCCGACTACGGCGTCCGCCTCAGTCGTGCCCTCTACATGTAGTACGACGAGCCACGGCGCAACGATCCCGACCAGAGAGTCGCTTATGCACCATCCGCTGTCGCCGGGCGGGCCGCTGGGTTTGCGGCGTTCCTGAAAGGTCTAGCGTGGGCGCAATGGGTTTGTTCAGCCACGAGGAGTTCCGCGACCCGGACGAGGGCGTTGCTGGCGGCGCTGGTGGTGGGTCCCTTGAGAGGGCTCGCGGTGCCGAGGTTGACGAATTCGGGTCAGATCATCCGGTGGTCGTTGGTCCGGGGTTACCGCCCGAGGATGGTTCTTGCGGTCAGTTCGCCGTCCAGTTTCACGTGTCGACGTCAATGCTCGTCGGGCTGAAGCGTATTGCCGATGTGCGCGGGGTCAGCGTGCCGGAGGTGTGCCGGCAGGTCGTCGGTGTGTTCGTCGCCCAGCAGGAAGGCGAATTGGGTGCGTTGCTCGCTGCTGAGGCCGAAGTGGCGGACTACCGGCCGAGTTTGGGTGGGGCCTAGGCGCACCCTGCTCGGGGTGGATCACTCGGACAGTGTCGTCGGCCGCCACTCAGGTCGGCGTGGCTCCGAAACGCGCGGCACGCAGCTTCCACGGGAGTGGTCGTCGACTACGTCGACGGGGTCCGCGGGCCACCCTTCGGACGGCGCCGATTGACGCTCGGGCCAATTTCCATGAACATCGGCGTACATCTTTCTAATTGTGATCGCAACATGTTTACTGTGTCCACGACCTGTGGGGTGTTCAGCTGGTAGCGCTCGAACTCAGGCGAGTTCGGGATCTACCCTCGAGGGGTTTCAGTGGGCGCGCGACGGCACGGATCGGCAGTTGTGGCAGAACGGACTTCGAGCAGAAGGGCTGCCAGTCGCAAATTCGTGGCGACGTCCGCGGGTCGGGTGGCCATCGCCGCTGCGTTCTCAGCCGGGATGTTGTCCACCGGGATCGGTGTCGGACTGGCGTTTGCCACACCTGACCCGTCCGGTGACGTGAGCGCGCAATGCGTGGGGGTGTGGTGCCCGGCGACGATCGCCGTTCCCACCAGCAGTCTGATCGGGGGCGGCGCGACCCCGACGGCGCTGCTCGCCGCTCGGCCGACACCGATCGTCAACCTCGTGTCCGTCTTCATCGGCAACGGCGCCGACGCCCCGGCTGACTGCGTCGGCAGCGCCTGCAACGGCGGGAGGGCCGGCATCTTCTTCGGCAACGGCGGCGCCGGCGCCAACGGCGGACGCGGCGGTGACGCCGGGCTGTTCGGCAACGGCGGCCGCGGCGGCAACGCGGAGACGTCCGGGCGCAACGGGGGCGACGGCGGACGTGGCGGCGTCTTCATCGGCAGCGGCGGGGACGGCGGACGCGGTGCCGCGGGTGCACTCGGAACCACGGCCGAACTCGCAGGCAGCGGCGGCGGCGGCGGTGGCACGGGCAGCTCGGGTGGTCGGGGCGGCGCCGCGGGACTGTTTCTGGGCAACGGCGGCGCCGGCGGCAGTGGCGGCTCGGGTGGCGTAGGCGGCAACGGGGCCGACGGCATCGAGGGTCAGGACGCGACGACTGCGGGAACGGACGGAACGGCGGCACAGCGCGGCGGCAACGGTGGTGCTGGAGGTGCCGGAGGATCGGGCGGCTCGGGCGGCTCGTCCGGGCTGTTCGGTTCGGCGGGCCTGTCCGGAGCCCTGGGCGCCGGCGGGGCGGGTGGCAACGGCGGCCAGGGCGGCCAGGGCGGCAGCGGCGTCGGTGGTGTCGACGGCACTGCCGTCACCGCGGTCGGCGCGAGTGGCAACGACGGTCAGGCGGGCGGCCGGGGTGGCGCGGGCGGCGCGGGCGGCAACGCCGGGGCCGGCGGCACGGGCGGGAGCGTCGGGCTCGCCGGGATCAACGGCAATGGCGGCGATGGTGGCAACGGGTCCAACGGCGGCGAGGGCGGCGACGGCGCCGACGGTGCCGACGGCGACCCCGGCGAACCAGGCGTCGCAGCCGGGGAGAACGGACGAACAGGCGGCGCCGGACAGAACGGCGGCAAGGGCGGCGCCGGTGGCGCAGCGGGACTGGCCGGGGCCGGCGGAGCGAAGGGCACGGGCGGCAGGGGCGGCTCCGACGGCACGGCAGGCGCGGTGAACGGAGTCCGCGGCGCTGGTGGCGACGGTGGCAATGGCGGCACCGGTGGCGTGGGCGGCACCGGCGCCCAAGGCGCGACGGGGACGACGGGATCCACGGGCACGACACTCGCTCCGTCGGGCACCGGCGGCACCGGTCTGACCGGAGGCATGGGCGGCATGGGCGGTGCAGGCGGCAACGCCGGTGCAGCGGGCGAGGGGCTCACACCGGGAACGGCGGGCTCCAACGGCAACGGTGGAAGGGGTGGGAACGGCGGCACCGGAGGCACCGGCGGTGTCGGTGGCGCCGGCGCCAACGGTGATAGTGGGGATACCGACGGCGACGTGGACGGACTCAACGGGATCGAAGGCGGCCAGGGCGGTACCGGGGGCACCGGAGGCGCTGCGGGTGTGGGCGGATTGACCGGCACCGGTGGGTCTGGTGGTGTCGTCGGCCTGGGTGGCAGTCAGGGTGTCGGTGGCACGGGCGGTCGCGGCGGCACCGGCGGAACGGGTGGCGCCGGCGCTAGTAGCTTCATCCGGCCGGGCGACGGCGGCGACGGCGCCAACGGCGGACTGGGTGGTCAGGGCGGTGCAGGTCTGACCACCGGTGGTGCGGGCGCCAGTGGCGCTGACGGCAACGGCGGAGCAGGGGCGGACGGGTACGTCGTCTTTTCGGTCGATCCCAACGCGACGGGCGGTCCCGGTGGCAACGGTGGCTCGAGCCGAGGCGGAGTAGGCGGCGCCGGCGGATCCGGCGGCAGGGTCTCTAGCAGCGGAGGTAACGCCGTGGGGGGAGCCGGCGGGAGTGGCGGGTTCAGCGTCAACGGCGTTGGCGGTGTCGGCGGTATCGGCGGTGAATCAGTCGTCACCGGCGGGACGGGCAGTTCGACCGGCGGAATGGGCGGCACCGGCGGTGGCAGCGCTGCCGGCACCGGCGGCACGGGCGGCGCTGGCGGTGAGTCGTTCAACTATGGCGGGTTGGGCACGTCCAACGGCGGTAAGGGCGGTACCGGCGGCGCGAGCACCACTGGCGACGGGGGCGCCGGTGGTAGAGGCGGCGAAGCGAACATCAGCTCCTCATCCATCGGCCCAGCTACGGGCGGCACGGGCGGCGCGGGCGGAAACAGCGTGAACGGAAAGGGTGGCGTCGGCGGCGGCGGCGGCAATGCCCTGGACACCAGTCTGAGTTCCCCGGCACCACTCACGGGTGGCAAGGGCGGCGCGGGCGGCAACAGCCAGACCGGCACCGGTGGCAACGGGGGCAACGGCGGCTTCGCCGCCGGAGGGAACGGCAGCAAGAAGACCGGCGGCGCCGGTGGACTGGGCGGGACCCCAGGCGGACAGACCGGGGTGGACGGCTGAGAGCAGGGACCAACGAATTATTTGCAACCTCACCCCGTGCCGTGTCTCGTTTGTAGACATTCGAGACGTCTCACGTCCTGTCTCACACCGTGGGATCGGTTCGGCGCTTCTAGGGCCGCAGCTGCGACTGTGCGGGGACTACTCAGCGGCCGTCGGTGCTGCAATGAACTCGAGTGTTCCGCCGTGCTGGTCGGACAGGTAGATGAAGGCCGTCCCGGCACGAGGACCATGGGTCGCGACCACTGGCGGTCCCGCGGGAACCCAGCCCGCCAAGGAGGCTGCTTCGATGGCCGCGTCCATGTCGATCACGTTGAGCGCGAGGTGGACCGAACCAACGTCGCAGGGTTCGGGACGGACGATCATACGGTTCGGCGGCGAGAGATACTGCAGCAGTTCAACGGATTGCTCCCCGAGGCTGACTACCGCCACGTCGATGGTTGCCGAGTTGACTCCGGTGACTCCTTCCGCGAGTTCGCCGTCGAGGTGGAACCGACGCTCAAGCGCGAAACCCAGCACGCCGACCCAGAAGGCCAGTGCGTCGTCCAGGTTGCGGACGGTGATACCGGTATGCGCGATACCCGTGAAGTTCTGTTCCATGGATCTCAGCCTGCCATGCACGCGTACACGACATCGGGCACGATCGGGACGCTCACTTTACTGGCGTAGTGACCGAGCGCTGCCGCAGTGTGTTTGCGGCTGCAGGAGATCTGCTCGGCATACGAGCCGGACTGCGGCTGCTGTCGGTGTGCGCTGATGTTTCTCCCTTCGAGGTGCGGCGTCGATGCCGCCTTGAACCGCTTGTTGGACACGAGCATCGGCTATGGCGTCAGCGGCCCCCGGTGACGAATCCCGGAGTGAAGTCTTTGCAAGAGCTTCCGAGTGCGACCCGTCTCGGTCGTGGTGTCGACTTTCGTCGACGATCAGGTCGGGGACCCGCCACAGCGGTCGCATTCAGCGCAGAACAGTCAGGCTCTGTGAAATTTGCACAACACGTGCACTGTCTCGTTTGTAGAGAAAAGACACAGCCCTTGGTTAGCCACTCCCCCGCCGCCGAACCCCAGGTCGCGGTGTCTCATATCTTGTCTCACGTTGCCCGCTGCGCATCCCGCTTCCCCGATCGAAGTGACGGCACACTGCGGACGCGCTGCCGGGCGAAAACCTCACTGAAATGTCCAATTGGACATCGTGTGGACATTTGAGTTGAGAATTGGACATCAAACTTGAGGCCACAAATCATGTACGTTCTCAAACTCTGCGGCCACTCGCGGACCGCTGAACTGCGATGACGCAGCCTGTCTCACAGCGTGTCCACCGCGTTTATCTCAAGTTCATGTCCAATGCGCAGCCGGTGTGAGCTGGGGGCGCGCCAGCGCCTCTGCATCTCCCAAATTGCACCCTCGCCAAACCAGAGCCATACGTCACGTGACGCCGCAAGCGAACACCCGCGACCGCCGCAGCCAACTCGCCCAACTCGTCGTGCCACACGACCGCAGCGCGCTAAGCGCAAGAGTCACATAGCCGGCGCGGCTGGCACGCCCCAGCCACAGCGACATGTCAAGCGGGCGGCGGGCGATAGCCCCCGGCAGAGCTTCGCAGCTGCGGAATGTCAGCAGGGCACAGGATGCCGACCGCATAGGACACCACGTAGTTGGCCGCCTGCTCGTCGTTAGGCAGGACGTCACGTTTGACATCACTCATCAACTGGCCATATCCCACACCATGATTGAGTTTTTCACAGATCCCGAAGCCGTAGCCGATGGCATCGTTGTTCGGAAAGTCGAAGTGGCGCCGCACGATGACGTTGTACGTGTACTCCACCTCGGGGCCTGGAACGGCGGATGCTGGCGGTGCCGTCGCAGCAGACGCCGCAACGAGGCCGAGGCAGATCGCCGCGATGAGAGACCTGCGCAGTGCAGATACGCTTCCGGGAACTTGAGGCGACATGACGGCACGTTCTCCTCTCGCTGACAAATCCACGGGGCTTTTCGCACAATGACATCCGCTGATCTGAAGGCCGCTCGGAGCTGTCACCTGGTTCACCGGATCGCGGCGCTGAGGTCGCCCGACATCGCGGCGAGCTGCGGCCCCCAGCTGCCCCAATCGTGACGTCCAGCTGATCCGATGTCGAAGTGCGCGTTGGTCCCGAGCACGCGGCGGTAGTCCTGGTAGAAGGTGCGATTGCTGCCCTGCGCCTGGTCGCAGTATCCGATCATGGCTGCGGGGTCACTGCAGTCGAGTGCGCCTGGGCTGTACACCCATAGCCGAGTGTTGTTGTCCACCAATAGCTTGATGTGGGTTCCGGGGTCGTGCCATTTCCAGCGTCCAAGCTGGGCCGCGCCCCACATCGCCTGAGTGTTGACATTGCCAAACTGGCTCATGCCTGCCGTGATGGCACCGTTCATCGCCGTGCTGGACGGGGCTAGGAAGCCCGAGAGGGAGCCGGCATAGCGAAAGCGGTCGGGGTGGAACTCGGCCAGCGTCAGTGCCGCGGTCCCACCCTGTGCGGCACCGACGATTGCGTGCCCGCTCGGAGCCAAACCCTTGTTGGCCGAGAGCCAGTTTGGGAGCTCCTCGGCGAGGAACGTCTCCCACTGTTTGCTTCCGTCCATCTCCCAATTGGTGTACAAGCTCCATGCCCCACCCGCGGGAGCAGCGACCGATATGCCCTTGTTGGCAAGAGAGTTAAAGGCGCCGACCCCCACCCAGTTGCTTATCTCTGGGTTGGCGTTGAACGCGTCGAGCAGTACCACCGCATGCACTCCGCCGCCTTGGAATGCCACAGGAATGTCGCGGCCCATTGATGCCGAAGGCACCATGAGGTACTCGATGCCGCTGGCGTGAGCCGAAGATATTGGCGCGACCAACGTTACGAGTGCGGCGACGAAGCCAACGCGCAGCACCACGCCAAGTCGGATTGTGGATTCCAACAGCGCCATACGAAGCGCCATGAGCCTGGCGCTCGGTTGTGCAGACCGACAGTGGACGGCGTGCGTCACCATGCGCCCGTCGGTTGCCCGTGTCCGGTGGAATCCAGCGAGAATCGGCTTTCGTTCTGCCATGTCGCTGACCTCCACTTGCACAGGGGAATTGGTTGACGAGACCTGTAACCACAGCATGGTCGGCGTGCCAGCCGATGAAGTGACTGGGGCGACTTTACACGTATATCTGAACCATCTGGCCGGAACGATGAAGACTTCGAAATCGCTCCGCCCAGAACACTCGGGTGCTATACACGTATAGCCTGATGATCCAGACTTGTCGCTACTGCCGGAGGACGACGACGTTGAAGCTGTATGCGCAACCGCGCCTCGTACGACGGTGGGCGGTCCGCGTGGGCGTACTCGTCTCCGCATGCTCCCTGGCGGCAACGGTGACGTCCGGACAAGCGGCGGCGGATAACCGACGCCTCAACCAGAGCCTCTACAGCAACATTTACACTGCTCAACAACGCAATGGCTGCACGACGGAGCCGAAGGTCGACTCGCGTCTCGTGGAGGCGGCGCGGCGTCACACCTTCGACGTTCGTGACCACCGTGAAGTCAACGGCGACATCGGTTCTGACGGTAGTACCGTGGCGGATCGCGCTGTCGCCGCGGGCTTCGCTGGCCCCGTCGCAGAGACCGTAGCGATCAATCCTGCACTGGCGATCAGTGGCGTCGAGATTCTGAATCAGTGGTGGTATGACCCAGCCTCGCGGGCGATCATGCAGGACTGCAGTCACAATGCCGTGGGCGTTTGGTCGGAGAACAGCTTCGATCGCACCGTCGTGGTTGCCGTCTACGGAACGGTGACCTAGGTTCTCCTTCGGTCCAGCACCGTCAATGTCGTTGTCCAAGAACGGCTCACACGGGGTCGAAGCCGGATACCAACCACGCTCCGTCAACCTTGTCCAGGGTGACGCGGACGCTTGACATCGTGCTGCTCGGAGCATCGTTTCCGACGATCACGGCCTGGTTGACGTACACCAGAACCACCGCGTGACTTCCGGTCGCCGACACGGACGCAGCGGCGGGAACGCTTGCCTCCGCCGAGACTTGTTTTTGCTTGGCGCCTGGAATGACGACGTCTCTCGTCAGCGACGCGTAAGAGTCCCGAAACGAGCCGGTGAGTTTCGATTGAGCAGCTGCGAGGTCTTGTTCTACGGTGTCGGGCCGGTAGGACAGTATTGCGGTGGTGGCGTCGCGCGCTGCTTGGACCGACGCCGCGCGAGCGGCGTCGGCCGTACCGAGTGTCTCCTTCTCGTAGCGAAGATAGGCCACCGCTGCTGTGGCGATTAGGACCACGATGGGCAGCACCAGGAACACCAGTCGTCGTTTCCATGGCGAGAGCGTCGGTTTGGATGAGGTTTCCACACGGATGGCATCGTCGTCCTTCGACTGCTGCTCGTCCTGTGCATCACCTACCACCTCGCGGTTCGAGGGCTCGTTGGTTGAGAGCGCACCAGTGGACGCAGCGCTCGGTTCGGCTTGCGGCGTCTCGCTGGTTGGGTGACGGCGGGGCAGGAGTCGGATGCTCATGGGTGGTCTCCAAATAGAGGTTCGGCGGACGGGGTCGGCGTCTCCGCGCGGTTACGGGACGAATTGCACGTCGGACACCTTGGCGTCCTCTCCGGGTGGCTGGGTAACCGCAATGCGCATCCGCCAGGCCCGCGGCTGGGGTTCGTCGACACCGGCCGTCGACGTCTTGACGGCGACGGCGACCAAGACCTGCGCGGTGTCCCCGTCCTGCGACTCGACGCCGGCCTCCGTCACGGTTCCCTCCGACTTCGACTGCGCCGCGGTCACCGCTTGCACGAAGGGGGTCGAACGCTGCTGAAAGTCGTCGTGGAAGGTGCCCGTCGACGAGTCGAGGATGCGTTCGATGTTCGCCTGAACGTTCGTGTAGTCGATGGTGGTCAGGTTGATCGCAGCTTGCCGACCGACGCCGAGCAACATCTGACGGTGTTCGTCGGCGTGACGTTCTTGCGACGTCTGATAGAACGACCAGACACCAACGCCCGTGAGCGCGGCGAGAACTACGACCAACACGGCGACGGCAGCCCGCACGGGCGAATGAACTCGAGGCGGCGCCGTTCCTGCGGCATCCTCTTTGGCACGCACGTCGCCGTCGTCACCGGGCTCGGACGGGGATCCGTCGATTTCGGCGATTTCTGGTTCGGACGACTCTTCTACGGCGATGTCGGGGGTGTCAGCATTGTCTGCCACGTCTTGTCCTTCGATGTCGTCTGGGCCAAATCGGCTTGGGTGTAGAGCTTTCCGTCTGGTGCGATGTAGCTGCCGGTGGCTGGGTCATATTCGGCGATCGCGATGGGTGGCGGCGCGACAGGAGCGGCGACGGCCGGGATGAGTGGCGTGTTCTCGGGGAGCTGTGGGACGCCCTGGCCAGTCAGGGTTTGGTTCGGATCGCCCTTCCAGTTGTAGCCATCGTTTAGCGGGGTGTACTGCTGATCGCTCTCGCACATCTTCACCGTGGGTGCTCGCTTTCCGGGAACGGTGAGGCACGGGAGATTGCGTGCACCGCGGACGTTGCGCTGCGAGTCTTGTGGGATGCGGCAGTAAATGTCACCCGCGGGACGTGGGGGGGCGTCTTGCATGGCGGCGACCCGTTGCTGCTGAGCGGGTAGGAAACCGGTGTTGCATGTCGTGGGGTTGTTGAGGTTGAGGTTGAAGCTCAAGAATGCGCCCTTGTAGGCCTGTTTGGTCCCAAGGTTGGCCACCACGCCGGCTTGGAGCTCGGCGACCCCTTGCGGAACCAGGACGAGCAGTTGCTCGATCGCGGGTTGGTACGCGACGGCGATGTTGCCCAGGCTGACCAGGTTGGCGAGCAGCACCGGGAGTGTGGGCTGAAGACGGTCGACGAGTTGGCGGGCCTCATCGGCAGCCGGGCCACCGTTGGCCAAGATGCCCGAGACTGCACTGTCGTGCGTGCGTAGTTGCTCGGTGACACTGGCAACGTGAGACGCCCACGCGCCGATGGAATCTGAAGTGTCCGCTTGGGAGTCGAGCACCGGCTGCGCCTGGTCGATGAGCGCCGTGAGTGGGTCCAGATTCGCGCGAGCATCGATCGCCAGGCTGGTCGATCCACGCACGAAGCGGGCAATGTCGGGCCCGAGTCCGCCCACGGCGGTGTACGCCTCGTCGATGGCCGTCTTCAAGTTGTCGCGCGGGATGGCCTGCAGGCCGCGGTTGGTGGCGTCGAGAAGGGAGTTGATGTCGGGCGGGATCGAGGTGTCGGCCGTCGGGATGTTAGCTCCGTCGGCCAACGTCGATCCATGTCCACCGCGCGGAATCAAGGCGACGTACTGTTCACCGACCGCGGACTGGCTGTGTATCTCCGCCTTGACATCGGCGGGAATCTTGACGTCCGACTTGAGCGCAAGAGTCGCCTCAACGCCGGCCGGGGTCAATTCGACCTTCTCGACTTGGCCGACCTCGGTTCCGCGGTAGGTCACGTTGGAATTCTTGTAGAGACCACCTGTTTCAGGAAGCTGCAAAGTCACGGTGTACCTGCCGATGCCGAACAGATGCGCGGGAAGTTTCATGTAACCGAACACCATGATCGTTGCGAAAACCATTGCTACGACGATGAACACGGTGAGCTGGAGTCGTACTCGGCGATCCAAGCGCATGGCTTACGGCCCCTGATCGAGGTGGTAGGGAGCGGTCAAGGGATTCGCCGCGGAGTAGGGGCTCGGGATCTGCCCAACGGTGCGACCCCACTGCAGTTCCAATTCGGTGAGTTCGCCTTCGAAGCGCGTGCCGGTGAGGAACGAGTTGTCCAAGCGGCTCAGGGTCAAGTCGATGATCGCGGTGAGATTGGCGGTATCGCCGCGAACCCAATTCTCGATCGTTTCGTTGGGGAAGGGATAGGTGGTCAGCAGGCTCAACGACCGCGTCATGGCGGGGCCTGCGTCCGCTAGAGACTGCAGCACCGGGCCCAGGTTCTTGAGGTTCTGTACCAGTGCATCCTTGGTTTGATGCACCGAATCTGCCGCGATCGCAGTGAATTTGCCAATCTGGTCGAGGGCTTCAACCAGGTTGTCACGCTGTGCGTTGACGACGGATAACGCGTCGGGGATGGTGCGTAAGGCGGTATCGATGACGGGTTTGTTGTCCGCGAGGGTGCCGACGAGCCCGTTGAGACTCTGAGTGGCGGCGATGATGTCGTCGGTTTGGGCGTTGGTATTGGCGATGAAGGTGTCTAGCTGCCCGATCAGACTCCGCAGATCCTGCTCTCTACCGGCAAATGCTGTGGCGAATGCCGTGGTGATGTCCTCTATTTGGCCGATTCCGCCGCCGTTGAGCAGCATCGAAACCGTGGCGAGGGTTTGTTCGGTGGTCGGGTACGCCCCGGCATTGTCCAACGGGATGAGTGAGCCGTCATGCAGTTTGCCTTCTGGGGTGGCGTCGATGGGGGGGCTCAATTCGATGTGCAGCGAACCCAACAGGCTGGTCTGCCCCACCTTGGCGGTCGCGTTGGAGGGAAGGTGTACGTCTCCGTCGAGACGCATGGTGACCAGAGCATGCCAGCCTTGCGTTTCAATCTTGGTGACGCTTCCCACGGTGACGTCACCCACCCGCACCCGTGAGTTGCGCTGGATGTTGGTGATGTCTGGCAGCTGCGCTTGGACGGTGAACGATCCTGGGCCCCCTCCTTCGGTGCCGGGCAGAGGCAAGCTGTTCACACCCCGCCACCCGCAGCTTGCGAGGCAGAACGCCGCCACCACTATCGCGATGACCACCCGGCATTGCCGCGTCTTCATGAGCCGCCGCCGGGAGGGAGCATCAGACCCGGCAGCCCCGCGGTCGGGTCGGTGGCGATCGGATCAGTTTGCGCTGCTTGGTCGATGGGCGCCTCGGCAGGAAGCGGCGTTACGACGGCAGCTCCGTCGGGTGGGGACATCTGCGTCGGTTCCGCAATGGGTGGAGGCACGAAGTCTGGGCGCATCCAATTTTCGCTGTAGGTGACTTCGTTGGGCCGAGTTTGTGCGCCCACGATCGGGTTCAACCCCACGAAGGGAAAGTTGTACTGGCGATTCTTGAGGATGGGCGACAAGTACTGCACGCACAGCTTGGAGGATTGTTCGGCGTTGAGCCGCGATGCGGCTTGAATGGCGCCGCACAAGAACGACACTGGGTTGGAGAAGTTCTGTGCGGCCAGTACACCGGTGAAGGTGGCCTGTGCGGGCTGGTAGATGTTTACGAAGTTGCTGATCGAGGTGGGCGCTACGTGCAACGTCTGTTTGAGGTCTTCGCGGCTGTCGTTGAGCGCCTGGCTGATGGACGCGAGTTTGTCGAAGGTCGTTCCGACGTTCTCACGGTTGTCGGCTACGAAACTGCTGACTTGCGAGATGGCGGTGTTGAGGTCCTCTGCTGCGGTCGCGACTTCGCCGGGATCGTTGGAGAGGAGTCCTGTGACCGAGGCCAGGTTACCGTTCAGCTGACGCATCAAATCTGTGCTGCCCTGCAGCGCGGACACTAACGTCGACAGGTTCTTGATGGTCGAGAAGATGTCGGTGCTGTGGTCGCCAAGAGCGGAGAATGCCTGTGCCAGTTTGATGATCGTGTCGCGGATGTTCGCCCCTTCACCGCGCAGGTTGTCAGCTGCGGTGTTGACGAAGGCCCCCAAGGTGCTGACGCCGCCGGGTTGGGTCGGTTGAAGCGTTTGGGTGAGGCGTTGTAGTTGTACGCGAAAGTCGTCGAATTCAACCGGTACGGCGGTGCGCGCCAGTGGGATGACCGCGCCTCGATTCAACGACGGTCCGCCGGTGTAGGCCGGTGTTAGCTCGATGGCACGCGAGGTCACCAAAGACGGGGACAGGATGACGGCTTTGGCGTCGGCGGGCACCCTGTACTTGTCTTCGACCCAGAACGTGATCCTGACGTTGTCGGGAGCAGGCTCGATCTTGTCTATCTTTCCGACCGGTACGCCGAGAATTCGAACCTCGTCGCCGGTGTAGATACCGTTGCTGTTGGCGAAATACGCCGTGAACGTGGTTCGGTCGAGACGCCCGGTGACACCCGTTGCGTACAGCACGGCACCAGTGAGAATCGCCACCAGCGCGACGGCTACTGCCGACCGCAGTCGTTTTTTGGAGGTCACGGTCAGTTTCCTGCCTGGGTTGGGGGTTCACCGGGCGCTGGGACGTAGATGGGTTCCTGCGCAGGAACATCGGCTGCGCCGGGCGATGGCGGCCCGGGTGGCGGCCCACCTGGCGGCGGCGCCGGCACCGGCTCGCGGTAGGGATAGCAACCCGGGCCCGGTGACGGGGACGCCGGGTTCCCACAGGACGAATCGCCGGGATTGCCGGTAATCGCGTCGGGGACGGTGAGGCGTGGCTCGCCTCCTTGCCCTGTCCGCGGGAAGGGTACGGGGAGGGCGGGCGTTCCCGGCTGACCGGTCTGGGGATCGGTCAGTTCAGAGGGCAACTTGACGTTGGGATCCAACCCTAGATCCGAGAATGCCGCGTCGACGAAGGGTTGCACGAACTGTCCAGGGAGGAGGTTGGAGATGTAGGCGTTGAAGAACGGTCCTGAGGACACCGATTCACCCAGTGCCAGCGAGTAGGCGTTGACACCCTTGATCGACTCCTGCACCTTGCCCTTGCGATCGTCGATGATCGTCAACACCCCGTTCAGCTTCTCCAGGGCCGGCTTGAGCTGCTGATGGTTGTCGTCGATGAATCCGCTCAGTTGTCGGCTCGCGGCAGAGATGTTGCGCGAGATCGCATCTAGCGAAGCGCTCTGCGTGCGGAGTTCGGCCAAGAGGGCGTTCGTGGCTGAGACCAGGGTGACGATTTGGTCGGTTCGCTCAGCAAGGACGGTGGTGGCCTTGCGTGCGTTTTCGAGCAACGAACGTAGTTGGGCGTCACGCTTGTTCAGGGTCTCGGCGAAGCGCGCTGCCCCCTGCACCGCGATCTTGAGATCGGGTGGTGTCTGCGAAAAGGTTTGGGCAAGGGTGTCGAGGGACTGGGACACCTGGTCAGTGTTCAGCCCGCTGATCGTCTCCGTCAGATCCCCTAGCGCGTCAGGAAGTTGATAGGGCGAGGTGGTGTGGTCCAGCGGTATGGATCCGGACAGTGTGTGGTCGCCGCGCGGAATGACCTCCAAGACTTTGGAACCCAGCAGCGTCTTGGTCTTGATGGCTGCTTCGGTGCGGTCGCCCAAGGGAATGGAGTCGTCGACGGTGAAGCTGACGACGACCTTGGCGCCGTCGAGCTCGATGCCGGTGACGTCACCGACGCGGTAACCCCCGACTTGCACTGCGGCGCCGGTCGTCAGACCCCCGGCTTGCGCGAAGTCCGCGCTGTATGCCGCGCCGGAATTGATGAAGGGCAGCTTTTTGTAGCTCAATGCAGCCACCACCATCACGGAGAGCACCACCACGCCGACTGCGCCGATGATGAACGGGTTGCGTTCGGAGAAGCGCTTCACCTTGGAGCACACCGCCCCGAGGCTTGGCTGGCGGCCTTGACGTACACCGGTTGACCACCCTTGCCGTTGATCTTCAGAATGACGTCGCAGAGGTAGAAGCTGAAGAAGTCTCCGTAGAGGCCCTGCCGACCGAGTGCCCGATACTTGTCGGGGAGCGTGTCTATCAACCGTTCGAGGTACTCGTGATCACTCAGAGCCCGCGCTCCCACTCGGTCGGTCTGGGCGACAACCGTTTTGAAGGGTGGGCGGGCGTGGCTGAGCAGGTCGGCAACGGTCCCCGCGGCGTCGTTGGCGTGAGCGATGCTGTTGGTGATGTCTCCGCGGCGGTCTGCCAGCGCCTTCACAAGTTCTGACAACGACTGCACTCCTTTGTCGAACTGCGCGTCTTGGTCCCCCAGCGACCCCAGCACCGTGTTGAGGTTCGTGATGACGTCCCCGATGAGCTGATCGCGGTCCGCCAATGTGTTGGTCAAAGAAGAGGTTTGAGCCAAGAACGAGTTGATGGTGGCGCCCTGGCCCTGCAGCGCCTGGATGAGCTGGCCGCTCAGCGCGTTCACTTGTTCCGGATTGAGCGCGCGAAACAGAGGGCGGAAACCACCGATCAACGCGTCGAGGTCGAGCGCGGAATCGGTGCGTGAGAGGGGGATGGTCTGGCCGGGGCGCAGCGGCTGCACATCACCGGCTCCCTCCTCGATGGCGAGAAACCGGTCTCCGATGAGGTTGTCGTAGCGTATCGCGGCCCGGGTGCCTTGCGTCATGCTGACCGCGCCGGAATCCACGGTGAAGTCGACCAGGACGACCGCATTGGGTTGAACGGCAATGTGTTCCACCTGGCCGACTTCCACGCCGGCCATGCGTACGAAGTCACCGTTCTTGAGTCCGGAGACGTTGGTGAACTCGGCGTGGTAGCCGCCTTTGTCTTCGAACCGGAGTTGGGCGAACACCGCCAACAACGCGAACAGTCCTAGGAGGCACACCGATACGAAGGCGGTCAGGCGCCAGATGGCGCCGGAGAGGTTGTCCTTCATCGATCTTCCTCACGAGCGGGGGTCGTCGAAGTCACGGAATCGGCACCCCGTTGAGGGAGTTGCCCGGAGGAGGGGGTGCCGGTGCGGATGCCGATGGCGCCTCACCTGGTGACACGACCGGAGCGGCCTCCACTGGCGCATCGGGTGGCGGCGGAGGCGCCGCCGGTATTCCAGGCCACAGCGGCACTCCGCCAGGGCCGTAGAGCGCGGCTCCATAGGGGGGTGCGCCGGGGTAGGGGACGGGGCCGATGGCCGGGCCTGGCAGACACTGTCGAATGCTGGGCGGTTTGGGTACCGCCCGGGTCACCGGTAGGTAGTTGCCGTAGCAAGGACTTCCGATCCCGAGGTTGGGGCGGACGTCGACGCCGGTCCCCCACCCCGTGTTGGTGATCAGCTGGCGTACCGGGAAGTTCTTGCTGGCATCGGGCAGCGAGCCGCAGCCCGGTCGTCCGCCAGGTCCGCCCTTGGCAGCCACCACGGGAAGGTTGTCCGGATAGCGGTAGGGGTCCTTGCCCCAGAGCAGAGCGGCATCGGCGACATCGGAGTAGCCGTTACCGCCAACCGCGGCGAAGCCGCCGTTGTCCAGCCACCACTTGGATCCCACGAGCAAGCAGGTGTACTCCGGGTTGTACTTCATCAACAGATCCGTCGTCGGTTGCAGCACGTTCACGGCGTCGATCAAGTTCTTCTGGTTGGGCGCAAGCAGATTGACCGCCGACTGGGAAAATCCGATAACGCTCAGCAAAAGCGAATCCAGGTCAGCGGCCTGCTTCGTAATCGTCGCACTCGTGGTCGACGCCGCGTCGAGAATGCGTACCAAATCCGGTGCGGCCGCGGCATACGCGTCACTAAATCCCTTGAGTGAGCGGAAATCCCCGCCAATGGTGTCCGCGCGGTCGTTGAGCGCTGCGAGAACTTCGTTGGCGGCTGAGGTCGCTTCGCCGATGCGTGGGCCTTGCCCGCGCACGCCGTCGGCGAACGCGGTCAGCACAGCGTTGAGCTTGTCGGGCTGGACTTGTTTCAACACGCCGGTGAGGTTCTCGAAGACGGTGTTGACCTCGGTGCTGACGTTGCGCGACTGCAACACTGCTCCGGAGGACAGGTGTCGCGAACTCGGATCGTCGGGCATGACGAGGTCGACGTACTTGGCACCGAACGCGGTGGTTGCCCGTATCTGCGCCTGTACGTTGGCGGGAATGCGGTCGACCTGATCGGGGTCGAGGTTCAACGTCAGCCGTACCTGATCTCCCCCACCGCTGATGGTTCCCACCTTGCCGATTTGCACGCCGCGCAGCTTGACCTTGGCGCCGGTCTCCATCACCAGCCCGGCGCGGTCGGAGGTCAGCGTGATCGGCACCGTCGAGGCGAACGTGCCCGCGAAGAGCAGCGAGCACGCGACGACGGCGGAAACGACCACGAGTACCAACACCGCGGCGGCCCATTGGGGGCGAAGCCGCGATTGCCTGAACATGTCTTCCATCTGCTATCCCGAGAGGTTGAAGTTGCCGGACTGGCCGTAGATGGCCAGTGACAGGAACAGGGTTACCAGGACGACGCAGATCAGGGACGTGCGCACAGCACGTCCTACGGCCTCGCCTACGCCGGCGGGGCCGCCCGAGGCAGTGAAGCCGTAGTAGGTGTGAACGAGCATCACCACCAGCGCCATCAGGATGGCCTGCAGGAACGACCACACCAGGTCGGTCCAATTCAGGAACGTGCCGAAGTAGTGGTCATAGACACCCGTCGACTGGCCGTAGATGGCTGTCGTGGCAAACCGCGCGGAGACGAAGGACATGACGACGGCTACGCAGTACAGGGGGATGACGACGATGATCCCGGCGATCAGGCGGGTCGACGCGAGGTAGGCGATTGACTTGATGCCCATGACCTCCAGCGCATCGATCTCGTCGTTGATGCGCATTGCCCCTAGCTGCGCTGTCGCGCCGGCCCCGATCGTTGCGGCGAGGCCGATGCCGGCCACCAACGGTGCAGCAATACGGACGTTGACGTAGGCGGAGATGAACCCGGTCAACGCCTCGACGCCGATGCCGGACAGCGAGTTGTATCCCTGCACCGCCAGCACCGCACCTGCCGACAGTGTCAAGAACCCGATGATGACGACCGCGCCGCCGACCACGGCCAATGCCCCGCTGCCGAGGCTCATCGACGCGACCAGCCGTAGCAACTCTGTGCGGTACCTGGTGAATACGTCGGTGACCGATGTCAGCGTCTTGCCGTAGAACAACGTCTGGAAGCCGACGCGGCGCCAACCGTTGGACCAGCGGCGCATACGGAGGCGAAGCCGTGGAAATGACTGTGAGGCAGCAGTACTCATGCGCCAGCCTGCACGCCGACAGCGGTGGTGATGACGTTGATGAAGAACAAGGCCATGAAGGAGAACACGACCGTCTCGTTGACGGCGTTGCCTACGCCGGCTGGTCCACCGCCGACGTGGATCCCCTTGTAGCAAGCGATGAGGCTCGCGGCGAACCCGAACAGTGCCGCCTTCACCACGGCGGTGATGACCTCAGGCAATCCCACCAACAACGTCAGGCCTGCCGCGAAGGCGCCGGGGGTCACGTGCTGGATGAAGACCGAGAAGACGAACCCTCCAGTCAGGCCGATGAGGGTCACGATTGACGAAAGCAGCAGCGCCACCAAGGTTGCTGCCACAACCCGCGGCACCACCAATGCTTGGATCGGGTCGATGCCCATCACCCGCAAGGCGTCCAACTCGTCGCGAATAGTGCGAGCACCAAGATCCGCACACATGGCCGTGGCGCCGGCGCCTGCGACGACGAGAACGGTTACCACAGGCCCGATTTGGGTGACGGCACCCAACGCAGCACCCGTTCCCGAGGCGTCGGCAGCGCCGATCTCTACGAGCAGGATGTTCAGGATGAAGACCGTGAGGACGGTGAAGGGGATGGACAACATCATCGTCGGCACCAGCGAGACGCGGGCGACAAACCATGCCTGCAAAAGGAATTCGCGCCAAGCGAACGGTGGCTTGAAGATCAGTACCACCGTGTCGAGAGACATCGCGAAGAACTGCCCCAGTGCGCGCGCTGGCCCTGACAGCGCACCGAGAGGGACCGACGTCATGTCTTGCTCCTCGCCCGTCGAATGTTCGATTCAGCCGCCACACCACAGCGCAGCTATACGTGTAAGGCAGGACTATACACGCCGAATCTTGTGACTCAAGCCACATGCGAAAGTCGTCATCCGGAGCCTCCCGGCAAAGCGCGAAAGCACAGCCCGGAAAGCAGTCAGGTCGTTGATGCATCGGGTTCGGCAACGACTACGGCGGTCGACCTTGGGGAGCCGCGAAGCCCCACGAAGCAGGCATGAGCGCGCCATCGAACCAGCTGAGAACGCAGGCTCCGACGTCCACGCGGCACAATTCAGTGGGTCGGCAGTTACAGACCCCTGGCTAACGCACGGCGCTCATCGACACCATGCCGCCCAGTCGTGCGGTGATGATGTCCTCGGCTTCTGAGACGATGCGGGAGATCAACTCCGCGCACGTCGGGATGTCGTCGATCAACCCCATCACGGTGCCCGCAGTCCAAATGCCCGCGTCGACGTCGCCGTCCTCGAACACCTTGCGACCGCGCACCCCGGCCACCAGATCCTTGACGTCCTCGAACTGACCACCGCCCTTGAGGATCTCCACCACTTCCCGCGAGACCACGTTGCTCGCCACCCGGGCGGTGTTGTGCAGGCTGCGGAAGATCAATTCGGTGCCACGCTCGTCACCGGCGACGATCGCGTCCTTCACGTTCTGGTGAATGCACGACTCGACGGTGCACATGAACCGCGTGCCCATGTTGACCCCGTCAGCACCCAACGCCAACGCCGCCACCAGACCGCGAGCGTCACCGAAACCACCCGAGGCGATCATCGGAATCTCGATTTGCTTGGCCGCCGCCGGAATCAGCACCAGCCCGGGCACGTCGTCCTCACCGGGGTGACCGGCGCACTCGAACCCGTCGATGCTGATGCCGTCGACGCCGAGGCCTTGGGCCTTGACCGCGTGCCGCACCGAGGTGCACTTGTGCAGCACCTTGATCCCGTTGTCGTGGAACATCGGCAGGNATGACCGGCGCACTCGAACCCGTCGATGCTGATGCCGTCGACGCCGAGGCCTTGGGCCTTGACCGCGTGCCGCACCGAGGTGCACTTGTGCAGCACCTTGATCCCGTTGTCGTGGAACATCGGCAGGTGCGGCGCCGGGTTGGACCCGGCGGTCTCGACGATCTTGACGCCCTCGTCGACGATGACCTGGCGGTACTCGTCATACGGCGGTGGGGTGATCGACGGGAGAATCGTCAGGTTCACCCCGAACGGCTTGTCGGTCAACTCCCGGGTCTTGGCGATCTCACGCGCCAAGTCCGCCGGGGTGGGTTGCGTCAGCGCGGTGATGAACCCCAACCCGCCCGCATTGGCCACCGCGGCAACCAGTTCCGCGCGACCGACCCACTGCATACCACCCTGGGCGATCGGGTGCTCGACACCGAAGACCCCGGTGAACTTCGTCCGAATGCTCATCGGTGCCCTCTGCTCTTCGCGCGAGCGCTCATCGGTGCCCTCTGCTCTTCGCGCGAGCGCTCATCGCGGTGCCATCCGGATGGCACCGTCCAACCGGATCACCTCTCCGTTGAGCATCGGGTTCTCCACGATGTGCTGCGCGAGCGCGCCGTACTCGTCGGGATCACCGAGCCGCGCGGGATGCGGAACCTGCTGACCGAGCGAACGCTGAGCCTCCTCGGGCAGCGAACCCAACAGCGGGGTCTTGAACAGACCGGGGGCGATGGTGCAGACCCGAATCAGTTCGCGGGACAGGTCGCGGGCGATCGGCAGGGTCATCCCGACCACACCACCCTTGGACGCCGAGTACGCCGCCTGACCGATCTGACCGTCGAATGCCGCCACCGACGCGGTGTTGACGATGACACCGCGCTCCTCACCAAGCGGTTCGGTCTTGGCGATCCGCTCGGCGGCCAACCGGATCACGTTGAACGTGCCGATCAGGTTGACCTCGACGACCTTGCGGAATCCGTCGAGCGGGAACGGACCGTTCTTGCTCACCGTCTTGACCGCATTGCCGATGCCGGCGCAGTTGACGTTGATGCGCAGCGGACCCATCGACTCGGCGACGTCGAGCGCCTTGGCCACCGCATCCTCGTCGGTGACGTTCGCCGCGACGAACTTGGCGCGCTCCCCCAACTCGGCGACCACTTCCTCACCCTTGAGGTCGATGACCACGACACTGCCGCCGGCGTCCAACAGCCTCTTCACGGTCGCCAGGCCCAAGCCCGACGCACCACCGGTGACGACCGCCACCGAATCCCTGATCTGCATGGACCCCGCTCCCTCGTGTCGCCGTGGGGCAGCCGCAATTCACCCCGATGGAGACGAACTATACATGTACAGTTCGTGGTTCCGTCTGTGCTCGCTCGCACACCACGTGGGCACGTATTCCGAGAGGTGGCCGTCATGATGCAGACCTACGCAACTGATGCTGCACTGCTGATGCTCCGCCTGTGCCTGGGCGGGACGATGCTGGCGCACGGCTTGAACAAGTTCTTCGCCGGGGGCCGGATTGCGGGTACAGCCCGTTGGTTCGACGGGATGGGTATGCGACCCGGCCTGTTGCACGCTCGCGTGGCGGCAGGATCCGAAGTGGCCGCGGGTATTGGCTTGGCGCTGGGGGTCCTCACGCCGGTCGCGGCGGCCGGATTCGTTGCGTTGATGCTCGTGGCGGGGTGGACAGTGCACCGGGGCAACGGCTTCTTCATCGTCAAGGACGGCTGGGAGTACAACCTGGTGTTGGCCGTAGCGGCCGTTGCGGTGGCAACGCTTGGCGCTGGCCGCTTCAGTGTCGACGCACTCCTGCCTCAAGCGGAGTGGCTGTCTGGGGGGATTGGCTTCGTCGTGGCCGTCGGGCTGGGCGTCTTGGGTGGTGTGGGTCAGCTCGCGCTCTTCTACCGGCCAGCCAAGGCTAGCTAGCCCCGCGTTGGTCGGCTGCGTCTCCCATTTCGAAGGAACAACAGATGTCCACCGTGTACACCAGTTGTCGAATCTGCCAGCAACGGTGCGGGATTGCGGTGACCGTCGAGGAGGGACGGGTCACGCGAATCGGTCCTGACAAGGCCAATCCGTACAGTTGGCGGGACTTCTGCGTGAAGGGTCGAACTGCGGCCGCCCTAGTGGAACATCCCCACCGCATCACCTCGCCGCTGCGCCGCGTCGGTGACAGATACGTTCCAGCCAGTTACGACGACGCCGTCGACGACATAGCCCGCTCGATACGGTCGATCATCGAACGTGTGGGTCCTGATGGCGTCGCCGTGTACTTCGGGAACCCGGCTGGCTTCAACGCCGCGGCGATTCCGTCTCTGCACCGGTTCATGAACGCGCTCGGCAGCAGGAGTGTCTTCAATTACGGGTCAGTTGACACCAATGGCTGGGCAATCGCGTGCGGCGAAATGTACGGGACGACCTTTTTCCCGATGATTCCCGATGTTGACGACTGTGACTTCTTCTTATTGGTGGGCGCCAATCCCGCTGAGAGCAAGATGAACTGGGTCGAATCGGTCCCCAACGGCTGGGCCCGGATCATGGCTCGCGTCGGAGACGGCGCCGACCTCGTCGTCGTCGACCCGTATCGCACTAAGACGGCGGACTCGGCGACGCTGCACATAGCCCCGCGGCCGGGCCAGGATTGGGCGCTTCTGCTGGCGATTCTCAAGGTGCTGTTCGCCAACGGCCTGGTTGACGAGTCGGAGTGCGCCAGAATCGGCGATGGGTTGGACGACATTCGTGCTCTGGCGTCCGCGGCCTCGGTCGACGAGTTGGCCGACCGGGCGGGCCTAGATGTGGGCACCATCGAATCCGTCGCGCTGCAGTTCGGAAGAGCGCGAACCGCGTTGGCCGTGGGGCGGACCGGGGTGTCGCAAACGAGCCGCGGCACCATCGCGCTGTGGTTGATTGAAATCCTCAACATCGTCACCGGCCGCTGGGATACGCCAGGGGGGAGGTACTTTCAGCCTCCGACAACCCGTTTGCGATTGCCCCTCTACGACGCAGCGCCGCATGTGTCTCGGGTTGCCCGACGACCGGCAATCGAGGGCACCCACGCTGTCGCAGAGCTGCCGGACGAGATCACCACACCCGGTCCGGGACAAGTCCGAGCGTTGTTCGTCGACCACGGGAACCCCGTGATCAGTGGCCCGGAGGGAGGCGCACTGGACGCTGCACTGCAGGACCTGGAGCTACTCGTCGCCGTCGACCTGGTGCAACGAGAAAGCCATCGATCAGCTCACTGGTTGATTCCCGGCACACATTGGCTCGAGCGCGCCGAGATCGCGCCCCTGCAGTCGGTTACGCAAGAGCTGCCCTTCGTACAGTTCGCCCAACGGGCCGTGTCTCCGCCGCCGGGCGTCGTGCCCGAGTGGAAGTTCTACGAAATGCTGGGAAGCAGACTTGGCCTCCCCGGATACAGGCCTGACGACCCGCGTTCCACGCCTGAGGATGATTGGCAGCGCGTCATGACACGCGGTGGCCGCATTGATTGGGCCGAGCTGCTACAGAACCCTCATGGTGTCATGCTCGGTCCGCGCGAATACGGCCATGCCGCAGCATTTTTGCGAACCGCGGACCAAAGAGTCAGGTTGGCCCCACCCCGGTTCATAGCCGAGTGCCGGCGACAATTGAGCACGACACCGCCGTCGGCGCCCCCAGGCTTGCCGTTGCAGTTGGGCAATCGACGCCGAATGAGCTCGATGAACTCCTACCTCAACGATCTTCCCGGAAGCCAACGCCTCGTGACGACCAACCGCGTGGAAATGCACGTCGACGACGCGAGGCGAGCGGGTGTCAGCGCAGGCTCGCGCGCACGTGTTCGGTCCAGCGTCGGCCAGATCGAACTGGAAGTGGCGATATCTGACGCGCCCCGCCCTGGTGTCGTCGTCGTCGAGCACGGCTGGGGTTCCAGAGTTTTCGACCCGTCTGGTTCGAGCGACCCCAGAGCACACGGAGCAAATCGCAACGAACTGTCCGCCCGCAGCGAAGAAGATCCGTTGTCTCTGATGTCGGCCTTCAACGAGACCTGGGTGGCAGTAGAACCGATACTCGATACCACCGCCAAATCTCACGAGCCGACCGCCGAATGACATGCGCAAACGTGTGGCGAAAAGACTTAGATGCCCGGGGTGCGACTGTGGTCTAGTGAGTCACAGCTGCCGCGCCAATGAGCGACTGATCACCAAACGTTGAATCTGGTTGGTGCCCTCGAAGATCTGGGTGATCTTGGCTTCGCGCATGTACCGCTCCACGGGGTAGTCGCGGGTATAACCGGCTCCGCCGAAGACCTGAACGGCGTCGGTCGTCACCTTCATGGCGGCATCGGTGGCCACGAGTTTGGCGATCGACGCCGCCCGGGTGTAGGCCATGCCAAGATCGCGGCGCCGTGCGGCCTCGATATAGGTGGCCCGGGCGGAACCGACGGCGGCGGCCATGTCGGCGAGGACGAATCCCAAGCCCTGATGGTCGATGATCCTGCGGCCGAATGTGCTTCGCTGATGCGCGTACTCGGTGGCAGCGTCGAGAGCTGCCTGAGCGATACCCACAGCGACGGCTGCGATGCCGAGTCGCCCTGAATCGAGCGCAGAGAATGCGATCTGCAGACCTTGGCCCTCGCGGCCGATTCGCCGCCCAGACGGTATGAAGGCGTCGTCATAGAACGCTGCGGTGGTCGGCACGGCATGCAGGCCCATCTTGTCCTCGGGCTTGCCGAAACTCAGGCCCTGCTGCTCGCCTGGCACCAAAAGGCAGCTGATGCCGTTGGAACCCTCACCCGTGCGCACGAACAACGCGTAGAAATCGGCGATACCACCATGGGTTATCCAGGCCTTCTCACCGCGCACCACATACCCTTGGCCGGTGGGGATGGCCGCACATCGCAGCGCCGCGGCGTCAGATCCTGCTTGTGACTCCGAAAGGCTGTAGGCGCCAATCGTGTTGCCGTCCAGCATTTTAGGCAACCATTCTTGCTGCTGTTCGACGGTACCGAACACTGCCAGTGGATGGCATGCCAGGCTGTGCACGCTGACCGCAACGGCCACCGCCGCCCACCGCGCGGCGATCTCCTCGAGGACTTGTAGGTACACCTCGTACGGCTGCTCTCCGCCACCCCACTTCGCGGGGTACGGCAGGCTCAACAGGCCCGCGTCGCCGAGCGCGCGAAAGGCTTCGCTCGGGTATCGACGGTGCCGTTCGGCATCGTCGACCACTGGGGCAAGAACGCCGTCGCAGACGTCTCGAGTCAGTGCGATCAGGTCGCGCGCGTCGTCGGTGGGTAGCAGTCGTTCGACGGTCACGACACCGGCTCGCCGGCCACCACGATGTCGTCGTCGACACGGGTGGCGGTGCCGCGGAATCCGGTGGTCACCTCGAGAAAATTCGTTGCCCGTTGGGCGATGTTGGAGACCACGAGGCCGCGCTCAGTGGAAGTTACGTCCCACTCACGACCGTTGACCAGCGCCTGTCGTTCTCCAGGGAGCCCCATTGCCAAGGCCGGTCCGAACCGCACGAACGGAGCTACTGCGGTTTGATGGTCCGCCAGCATGACGGCAGCTCTGGGCCGAGCCCAGATGACGTCAACTCGCGAGAGCAGCTCCGCAACCGGTGCACCGGCTTCGGTGAGTGCGTTGAGGGTCGCCCCCCCGAGACCGATGACGGCCTTGACGGGGAACCGTTGCAGGAACATCAACACCCGCCGGACGTCCCACGCGAAGACCTCGGCGGGCAGATAGGTCACGCCGAGATTGCGCAAGGCGTGGGTCACGGTACTGCCCCACGGAGATTCCCAGTTGGTCAGAGTAGTCAGGGCCATGTCGCCACGCTTCAAACCCGCTCGGCGCAGGATGGTTTCGGCCCAGGCGGTGTCACGCTCGAATTCCGCCCACCCGATCTCGAAGTCCAAGTAGTCCGCACCCACACGGCAACTCGCCAGCCCGTATATGGGCGGGCCCCCCAGTGCCTTCGCGGCGTCGGTCATCGATTGTCGGCTCATGCCTTCACCACCCGGTTGAACTTCGAGACGCTGGTGCTCTTCGCCAGCAGGGAGTCAGCGGTGCACAATTCGACGTCCACCAAGACGCCTAGACGCTGTTGCAGCGCGGCCGTGGATCGTGCAAGCAGGTCGGCTTTGTCGGTGGTTCGGTCAGGCGCGTAACCAGCCCGCACCCGTAGCCGGTGCATCTCGTCGGCGGCGCGCACGATTTGAAAGATGCCGTCGGATAGTTCGGGGATGGTTTCCACAGCAGCCCACACGTCGGAAACCAGAATAGCCTTGCCTGCCACGACGGTCTCGTCCCCCTTGCGGCCGGCCACCCAGATACGGGTGTGCGTGCGCCCATGAGGACCGGGCTGGCGGGTGTGCCGCACCAAATCTCCGGAATGAAAGCGGATGTACGGGGAGGCCCAGTTGTCGAGGTCTGTCGCCACCAGTTCGCCCACTTCGCCGTCGGCGGCCGGCTCACCAGTCACCGGGTCGTGAAACTCGGCAAGAACCGTGTCCTCCCATAGGTAATAACCGTCATGCTCCCGACCCTCCCATGCCGTCCCGGTGTCTCCGGCGCTGGTGTAGGTGTAGAGGTCGACGCCCCAGTCGTTGCGGATCTTGTCGGTCAAAACGCCACCCAGCGGCTGACCGGCAAATGCCGCGCCCTTGAGCGACGACAACATGGCCCGCATGTCGTAGCGTTCTGCGAGGCGTTCGAACTCCAGCACCATGGGTAGCAGAAATTGTACGTATGACACCTGGTAGCGCTGAATGGCTTGCAGAACGCGTTCGCCCTCTCCGACCCACGTGTCGATGAAGATTGGCACCACACCGAGCAGGTGAAAATAGTCGTCGAAATAGTTGCGCAATGTGCCGGTTTGCACGATGACCCGGTCCCCCGGGCGCACGCCGATTTCCCAAAGGTCACGAGCCGAAATCGTCGGTAGCGGTGGGGCAGTCGTCCAGATCTCGGGGAGGGGTTCGGGCAACGACGTAGTCCCCGAGGTTGAGGTGATTGAGGTCAACGCCGACGGGTCGACGCAGAGCAGACCGCCATATGGGTCTCCGGTGCGGTCACGGTAGGCCTGGATATCCGACTTCGTCATGGTCGGGATGCGGGCAAGGAAGTCCTCCGTGGAGGCGATGTCTTGCGGCGAGACGCCTGCCGTCGACCAGTGCTCACGATAGAACGGTGAATTGCTCCATGCGTACTGGACCAGATCAAGTACGCGCTGCTGCTGCAAGGCGGCGATCTCTGCCCGCGTTGCGGTTTCGATCTGCGGTTCCAGAAACCGCCGGTCCGAATTGGACGCCGTCTCGGCAACCGAGCCAGTATCGATATTCGTTGTCATCATCCTCCAGTCCCGCCGCCTACGCATTGGTCGCGAAGGGGCCGAGGGGCACGCAGTGATGCGCATTGGGGTCTGATTCTTACATGTAAAGGTGAGTTCGGGCAATGGCGTTCTCGGCCCAAACACAACAACGGCCCATCCGGTCATCGCCTCGGTTGACGAACGCCTTACGCGTAAAGTTAGGTGGTGTCCTACCGTCTGCGCACCACGCACAGAACTACGGACACGGGAGCTTACGGAAGGACGCCGATGGCGAACACGAACCTCTCCGACGTGTGCCGAGCACACGCCCGACGCTTCCCACTTGGCACGGCCGCAATCGACGGCGAAGTGCGCTATAGCTGGCCACAATTCGACGTCCGGGTAGACCACGTAGCCGCGATGTTGGCTGACCACGGGGTCACGAGGGGCGACCGGGTGCTGTGGTTGGCGCAAACCTCGGTCCGGTTCTTGGAGCTGATGATGGCCTGCGCACGCATCGGTGCAATCATCTGCCCGGCCAACTGGCGACAGTCTGGCGAGGAAATGGCATTCGTGATCGATGACTTCGATCCCGCGGTCATCATCTGGCAGCACGAGGAGATCGGCGGCGCGGTAAGCGCCGCCAGAGCATCCGCCGTAACCACGGCTCACTGGATCCAGCACGACACCACCGATGAGCTTGGCTATGACGCGCTCGTCGAAAAGTCCTGCCCCGCAGGCTTTGAGGCTACTGATCCAGATACCGCACTGTTGGTCATCTACACCGCAGCAAGCTCGGGTCGCCCGGCAGGCTCCATGTTGAGCCACCGCAACCTCATGACGATGGCAACGATGACGGGGGCGGTGACCGAAGTCGACCACGACAGCGTGTTCGTCAACACCGGGCCACTGTTCCACATCGGCAACTTCCAATTCGACTCACTGCCGGTTTTCCTTCGCGGCGGCACCAACGTGTACGTGCGCCGTGTCGAGGAGGAGCAATTGCTGCGACTGATCGCCCACGAGAGGATCACGTCGGCCTTCCTGATGCCGCCAACCATCATGAAGATGATGGAGTTGAATGCCACTATGGACCTGGATATCTCGTCACTACGAGCCGGTCCATTCGGACCGATGTGGGGTGCGGCATTACCGGCGGACAACAGCGCGTGGGCCAGGTTCCCAGGCGGCTTCGGCCAAACGGAACTCAGTGGCCTATGCGTTCTCAATGCCTACGGCGGCAAAGGAATCGGAAATTCTGGGCGGCCGACACCCCTGTGCCAAATACGCATCGTCGATGCCGACGGTCAGGAAGTTCCTGCAGGGCAGTGCGGCGAGATCACCGTGCGTGGCGACAATGTGCACCTCGGGTACTGGAACCGGCCTGATCGCAACGCCGAGCGATTCGCCGACGGATGGTGGCGCACAACTGATCTGGGACGGATCGAGCCAGACGGATCGCTGGAATTTCTCGGGACGATGACCCGAATGATCAAGTCCGCAGCGGAGAACGTATATCCACCGGAGGTCGAGCGCTGCCTGACCGCGCACCCGGCGGTCAAGGCGGCGGCGGTGATCGGCGTACCAGACCCGCACTATACTCAGTCGGTGAAAGCCGTCGTCGTCGTCGAAACCGACCAGTCGGTCACCGCTTCGGACCTCATCGAGCACTGCCGTAACCACATCGCCTCGTACAAGAAGCCGAGGTTCGTCGAGTTCGTCGACGAACTTCCGCTCGCGGGGGGACGGCCTGACTACGACGTGCTCGATGCCCGGTTTGGCGGGGGAGGTTATCCAGGTGGCGGTAATGTCGCGACGTAGGGCGCGAAGCAGTCAGTCGTCAATTCCGCCGCCACCGTCGTCATCGCGCAGAGACGCGAGCCAACGTTGGTGACGATCGAAATGATCTGCCGGACGGCGGATCATGACGGCGCGGCTGGTTGCGACCACCACGTCGGCGTCGGCCAACCGCAGCTCGCATTCGACGAAGACTTTGCGCCCCTGCCGGTCGCTGATGTGGGCCAGCCCGGTCAGGGGGCGTTCGATGGGAACGGGTTTCACGAATTTCACGGTCAGCTCCCCGGTGACGGCAAACTCGTTGTGGAGTAGTACCGCATGCCCCGACATCTCGTCGAGCACACTGGCCGTCCAACCGCCGTGCGCAACGTTGGGACCGCCCTCCTGGTCGGACGGGCAGCTCACGTCGCTGCGGACCGAGCCATCCACCGTCAATTCTTCGTGGCGGATGCCCAGCCTGCAGCGGCGCTGGACGCGACAGGATCGACACAACACCACCCCGGTCGGGGAGGTGTCGGCGAACAAAGCTGAGTCTCGGTCATCGTGATCGAGGGGCGCCCACAGGGCGGACGTATCCGGTTCGGGTGTGTCCGGCATCAGACCTTGGTGGCACCCATGTCGAGGGTCAGCTGGGTACCAGTCACCGCGCGGGAGGCCTCGCTGGCCAGCCAAAGCACACCCTCGGTGATGTCGGCCGACTCGGCAATCGGCAAGTGGGGCAAGGCCGCGGCGAAGGACGAGAGGTATTGGGGATGGGCGGCGAGCATGGCCTCGGTGCTGGGGTCTTGCAACATGGCGGTGCTTACTCCCCATGGGTGTACTGAGTTGACGCGAATGCCGTACTCGCCCAACTCCAATGCCGCAGACTTCGTCAGTCCCACCACCCCGTGTTTGGCCGCGCTGTAGTGCGCCTGCCCGGGTAGCGACTTGATGCCGGCGACCGAGCTGACTGTGATGATCGACCCGCCGTTACCCGCAGCGATCATGTGCGGGACTGATGCGCGCAGCGTTCGCCACACACCGGTGAGGTTGACGTCGAGCATGGTGAGCCACTGCTCCTCCGACATTTCCCAGAATCGGTTCCAGTTGTTGATTCCAGCGTTGGCGACCACGATGTCGAGGCGGCCGCCCACCGTGGGCAATGCCTCTGCCAGCAGTAGGTCCATTGCATGGCTGTCTCGCACGTCGACCGTGGCCACGACATGCTCGGACCCGCGGTTTGCGAGTAGTTTCCGCGTCTCGTCGAGGTCGTCCCCGGTGGCCGCGGGGTAACCGTTGTATTCACTGACCGGACCGGCGACGTCAATTGCGATGACCGTCGCCCCCTCGTCAGCGAGCCGCAGGGCATGGCTGCGGCCCTGACCTCGTGCGGCTCCGGTAACGAAAGCCACCTTGCCTTCCAACATTGCCACGATGAACTCCTTCTTGAACTAGGGCGTCGAGCCTGCGCCTGAGGTGACGAAGGCGGCTAGGGGTCCGGGGTCGGCTTTGAGCTCCGCGCTGGCGATGGTGCGGATGTGCACTTCGTCCGGTCCGTCAAACAGGCGCATGGCGCGGTGCCAGCCGTACATTCGTGCCAACGGAACGTCATCACTGACCCCAGCGCCACCGTGAACTTGGATGGCGCGGTCGATTACCGCGCACGCCACCGTCGGTGCCACAGCCTTGACTTGAGAGACCAGGACGTGCGCTGCCTTGTTGCCGTGCTTGTCGATCGTCCAAGCGGCTCTCTCGCACAGCAGTCGAGCCTGGTCGATCTCGTTGCGGGAGCGAGCGATTGCTTCCCGGACGACACCCTGCTCGGCCAACGGCTTGCCGAAGGCAACCCGCTGCTGGACGCGAGCGCGCATCATGGCCAGCGCGCGTTCGGCGGCACCGAGTGCGCGCATGCAGTGGTGGATGCGGCCGGGGCCGAGGCGAGCTTGTGCGATTGCGAAGCCCGAGCCTTCCTCGCCGAGCAGGTTGGCTGCGGGTACCCGGACGTCGTCGTAGACGACCTCCGAGTGACCGTGCTGGTCCTGCCATCCGAAGACAGGGGTGGAACGCACGATGCTTACACCGGGGGTGTCGACGGGCACCAACACCATGGACTGCTGGCGGTGCGGCGGCGCCTCCGGGTTGGTGCGGCCCATGACGATCAGTAACTGGCAGCGCGGATCTGATGCTCCCGTGGTCCACCACTTGCGCCCGTTGATGACGTAGTCGTCGCCGTCACGGGTGATGCGGGTTTCGATGTTGCGGGCGTCGCTGGATGCCACTGCAGGCTCCGTCATGGAGAATGCGCTGCGAATACGTCCGTCCAACAACGGGTTCAGCCACCGTGCGCGTTGCTCATCAGTACCGAAGAGGTGCAGCGTCTCCATGTTGCCGGTGTCGGGGGCGGCGCAGTTGATTGCCTCTGGAGCGATGTCCATACTCCAGCCGGTGAGCTCGGCCAGGGGCGCGTACTCCGAATTGGTGAGGTCCGAGACGGCAGGCAGGAACAGGTTCCACAATCCCTGCTCGCGTGCGATCACCTTGAGCGTTTCGACCACCGGCGGCACAGTGTGATCGTCGGTTCCGGCGGCCACTCGGTAGGCGTGGTAGTCAGCCTCGGCGGGGAGGACGTGGTCGACCATGAACTCGGTGAGTCGCTGATGCATGTCAGCAGCCTTCGGCGTCTGTGCGAAGTCCACATCTTCTCCTTGAAATGGCTGAAATTGGTGGTGGTGCCGACACGCCCGGCGCTCATGGTTCGTCGCGCAGGGCGCGGCGAAGGACCTTGCCTGTGGCGGTCTTGGGAACGTCCGAGACGATCTCGATCTCGCGGGGATACTTGTATGCGGCCAACCGTTCTCGGCAGTAGGCAATGAGTTGTTCGGGGGTGGCTGTGTGGCCGTCTCGCAACGAGACGAAGCCTTTCACTGTCTCCCCACGGTAGGGGTCGGGTCGGCCGACGACGGCGGCTTCCATCACCGCCTCGTGGGTATAGAGCACGTCTTCGACTTCGCGCGGCCACACCTTGTATCCACTGGCGACGATCATGTCCTTCTTACGGTCGACGAGATAGAACCAGCCGTCCGCGTCGACGTAACCAACGTCTCCGGTGAGAAGCCACGGTCCGCGGAAAGCCGCGGCACTCTGTTCGGGCTGGTTCCAATAGCCTGCGACGTTCTGTGGGCCCCTCACGGCCAGCTCGCCGACCGTGCCCGCCGGCACCTGCTGCCCGCCGTCGTCGAGGACGACGACGTGGCCCTCGAACACCGGCATGCCCACGGACACCGCGCCCGTCTGTGTGTCAACGGGCGCGCGCGTCCCGCGAGGCACGGCCAGGACTGGTGAGGTGGTCTCGGTCATTCCGTAGACATTGTGCAGATAGGACCCGAAGCGTTGTTGGAAGCGGGTCAGGACTCCGGCAGCGACCGGCGCTCCCCCAGAGGCGATCCTGGTCAAACTTGCCAGGTCACCTGCAGTTGCCGATGACTCGGCCAGGGCGATGAACACCGTCAGCGCCCCAACGGTGAAGGTGGGCCGATGCCAGCGGATCATGTCGAGGACCACCTCGGGATGGAACCGGTAGAACAGCAGCAGAGGCGCACCCGCGGTGAGAGCTGCCGCAATGTGTCCGCTGAGGCCGGTTACGTGGAACAACGGGGCGACGCCGAGCACGACGTCGTCAGCATCTAGGCCGAACCAGCGGCAATACCACTGGCCGGCAACTTCCACATTGGCATGAGTGTTGAGTGCGCCCTTGGGTTTACCTGTCGTTCCGGAGGTGTACGTGATGACCGCGACGTCGTCTCCTGCCGGCGTGTACGACGTGGGACGCCGGCCCAGGTTGGCTTCCACGAGCCCCCGTAGATCCTCGCCACCGACAACGTCGGCACGCCGGGCAGGCAGCACCCGTGGATCGCCGCGGTGTTGCCAGTCCAATGCACTGGTGGTGATGGTGCGACCGACCGAGCTGTCGCGCAGGACGTCGGACAGGGCCGGGGTGTGCAGTTCGTCGAGGGCGACCAAGACCGTGGGGGTGGCATCGACAAGCAGTTTGCCGACTTCAGGGGCGGTCAGCATCGGGTTGACCGGCACGACGACACCCCCGAGCTTCCACGTCGCCAACAGCGCGATGACGTACTGCGGCATGTTCTGGGTGTAGACGGCCAACCGGTCACGCGCTACGAAACCGCCGTCTGCCAGAGTGGCTGCGAGCGCATCGCTTTCAGCGTCGAGCTGCGACGCAGTGATCACCGTGTCGAAATAGACCAGTGCGGGTGCATTTGGGGTGGCGGCTGCGCGGGCACGGAGGATCTGCACGAGTGACGTTGAACGTTCAGAGGATTCAGCGTCGGTGGACATCGTGATCTCCTGCCCTTGTCGGCGTGCCACTCTCGGCGGGATTTGGGTTCACGGGGTCCGCAACAGAAGGCCCTGGGCGTTGAAGAAGAACCCGCCGGCGGTAATCAACGCGCGTGCCGCACCAGGGACCTGGCGCTCGCCCGCTGAACCCTGAAGTTGGTGCACGGCCTCGCGAATATGGCCCGAACCTTGGGTGGCACCCTCGCTCAGAGACCCTCCGTGAGGGTTCACCGGGATACGTCCGTTGATGAGTACCCGGTCGGTACCGGGTTGACGGTGGCTCCGCAAGAATGCCGGCGCACCGCCGGGATCACACCAGCCGGCGTTCTCGACCCAGTTACAGGTAATGGGAGTGAAACCGTCGTAGGGGAAGTACACATCGATGTCGTCGATCCAGAAGTCACCTTTGGCTTTCAAGGCGTCGACGACGACTTGCTGGCCGTGGTGGCGCAGATCTGCGGTCTGGTCCTCCTCGGTAGGGCTGGCCTGCCCGAGCACTGCGGCGTTGATGAGCACCGGCGCCAAGGGGAGGTCGCGCGCCCGCTCAGCGGTGGTGACGATGAATGCGTCCGCGCCGTCCACGGCGACATCCATGTCGTACAGATTTAGCGGCCAGCGCACCATCCGCGCGTTGCGGTACTCCTCCAAGGTCATGGGGTCCCGTTTGGCTGCAGCGGGATTGGTGGCAGCCCAGGCGCGGGCGTTGAGTGCAACCACTGCGAAATCGTCTCTATCCAAACCGAATTCATAGAGGTATCGAGCCGCCCAGCCAGCGTATCCGACGCTTGATGCCATCGTCTCCGGGCGTGGCGGTGGGTCGTTCAGTCCAGCTGTCGCGATGCGGCGGAACGGGTCCTTGAGCGCGGAGCCGGTGTTCCACACAGCGCGGTAGGCGGCGTGATAGACCAGCACGGTGGTGCACAGCCCTGCATGCACGGCAGCGGCGGCGGTGGCGATGTGGTCGACCATCGGGATGAGAGGATTTCCCGACCACGTGAGTCGAGGCAGTCCCAAGGCGGACTGTAACACCGCTGAGCTGGGCCAGCTTCCGCACAGCCCGTCGATGTCGTCGGGCCTCAGACCAGCTGCTCGGATGGCCTTGATGCACGCGCGAGCCGCCAGAGCGGTCTGGGTGACGTTGGTGTTGGCAGCGATGAACCCAGTGGTGGCCGCCGCGGCGATGGCCACCTTGTCCCTCATCGGGTTACGCGGGTCGGTCATCGAGGCTCATCAGAAAGGGCGAAGACCGGCATCGGTGCCTTGTCCGGAGTGATCCACGTCAGATGCACCCTCGAACCGATAAGCTTTGCTCCGTCCTCGACCCCGGTGACGGTGGAGGTGAACCGCAAGCCTGCTTGCTCGTCGAGTTCGACGGTCACCACTGGATAGGGATAGGTCACGCCAAGCGCTGGCGGACCCTGGTACAACCACGTCAGCAGATAGATGGTCCCCGTCCCGCGAACGGGACTGGGCACCAGCTCATCCGACCAGCATCTGGGGCATACGGGCTTGGGAGGCGAATGCCAGTGCTGGCATTCGGCACACCGGTTCATCAGAAGTTGGCGGCGCAGCCGACCCCGGTAGTGTGCGGCGTTGTCGTGAGTGAGCACTTCGCCGGGAAACACCGCAATCAGTGCCTCGTCGTCGATGTCGCCGGCATCAGAAGTCACGGCAACGCCGGCGCTCAGTTGATGCCCTCGGTGAGCTTGATTCCATTCTCACGCAGGAAGTTCCGTCTCTTGGTATCCCCCAGGCCCTCGACTCTCGCGTAGAAGTCGGCCGGCTCGCGCAACCCTTCAGCGTGGGGCCAATCCGACCCCATCAGCAGAGTCTCGTCGCTGCCCAGCTTCTCGATCATCCCGACGGTGTCGTCCTCGGGGTACGGAACAACGCGCACGTGCTTCTTGAAGACGGTGCTGGGTCGTTCATCGAGTTGGCCGCCCAACCATCGGCCGTTGCGAGCCATGCCACGGCTCTTGTCCATGTGTCGGATGAAGTGCGGGACCCATTCGGCACCGAATTCGCTCACCAGAACCTTGATGTTCGGGTAGCGCCCGAAGATGTTGTCGAAGATCAAGGCCGAGATGGTGTCGGTGATCGGTCGCTCGCCGTAGGTGTTCTGCCACTGCCAGGCCGAGAACTGGAACGGTGGCACCAGGCCCCATCCCCATCCCGACGCGACGTTGTCCTGGTAGTAGAACTCGGCGATGTGATAGCACACGACCGCCCGCGCTTCGTTGATGCGCGCCCAAAAGGGGTCGAAGTACGGGTCACCCGGCGAGCGGCCGTAGGCCGGGCCCGCCGGCAGCACGATGAAACGAGCCCCGGCATCAAGCACGCGGTCGAGCTCCTCGCAGGCCCTGTCCAGGTCGCGCATCGACAGTAGTGCCGGCGCATAGATACGGTTCTTGTAGTTGAATCCCCAGTCCTCGTTGATCCACTTGTTGAAGGACTCGATGTTGTCGTACAGCGGTTCGATGCCCTGTAGGTACTGTTCGGCCATCAAGGCCCAACCACCGGGGTACATGATGGCGCGTTCGATTTGCTGCTCGGTGAGTTGCGCAAGCCGGGCGTCGCGGTTCAAATACTCGACCTGCATGGGCTCATAGAACCGGTCGGCATCGGTGGCGTTGCCGGACGCGCGTTGCTTGAGCATCTCGACGAGCGACCCGGGAACGTACGCCTGGTCCAGGTCGTTCTCTAGCGCAGTGACGATGCGGTCGTTGGCCAGCAGGATCTTGCGGCCGGACGGCGCAATGATGGGTCGGACTGCCGTGTCGAGCTTCGCCTTTGGCATGAAGCGCGTGAAGCAGTCCTCCGCTTCGTAGGAATGCTGGTCGAAGTCGGTGAGCTGGTATGGGAGTACGCCGACCGAGTTTTCGATGACCGCCATGGCATGTGATCCTTTCGCCAGTTTGCCGCCCATGAACGCGCGACGGAACCAAAGTGCCGCGCTGCAGGCGATGTGGACGACTATACATGTAAAGGCAGCGGCGTGAAGTGCCTCCCTCGCGAAAGGTCAACGGCCACCGATGGGGCCCATCTGCCTGATCGCTGTCGAGACACCAAACCGCGCAACGACATTCGTCGTCACGGAATGAGGCATGCATTGCTTCACTGCGAAGAGAAACCGTGCCGGTTGGACACCGCTGTGCGCTCTCCAGGTAGCCTCCGGGCGGGCTCAACGCCCGGTGAAGTTTGGCTTCCTGCGTTGCAGGAATGCTGACTTTCCTTCAACGGCGTCGGCGCTGGGGCCGACCCACAGAACGGCATGCTGAGCGTCGCCGAGCGAGCTGGGCAACGTGCTGTCCATCGCTCGGCGCATCATGAACTTCACGGCCCGCAGCGCCAAGGGGGCGCCGGTCGCGAATTGCCGCGCCAGTTCCATCGTCCGCGGCCACAGCTGGTCGTCGGGAACCACCTCGGTGGCCAGACCGAGACGCGCAGCCTCTGGTGCGTCGTAGATCTCCGACAACGCGACCATGCGGAAGGCTTTGTCGTAGCCCATCATTCGGGGAAACAGCCAGGCTCCACCCTCGTCGGGCAGCAATCCAGATCGTGCACTCGTGTCACCCATACGGGCGCTGGCTGCCATGATCCGCAGATCACACGCCAACGCAAACGCCAATCCGCCATTTACTGCAATCCCGTTGACCGCGCACAAGACGGGCTTGTCCAGCTGGTGCAGCGCCAAGATCACCGCGTGCGCATCCTCACGCAGTTCGCGTGCCCGCCCAAGCTGGTGGCTCAGTGCGTCATCGAACCCCGCGTCGGGTGAGAGGTCGCCGCCGGAACAGAACCCTCGCCCGGTCCCGGTGAGCACCAGCGCCCGTAGATCGTCGTCGAGGCGGTAGCGACGAATCGCTTCGAGAAGGTCAGCACACATCGTTGGGGTGTAGGCGCCGAGTCGCTCTGGGCGGTTGATCCGCACCACGGCAATGCCCGTTTCGGGCGAACTGAACTCGGCGTGTGCGCCGGCCGCCCCACTCATAGCCGATGGCCCACCGGGACCGCCGCCGCAGCAAGCAGCTCGGCGCCGATTTCTTCCGCCGCCGCCGCCCAGCCTCCGTAGAGCGCATCCAGTATCCGTGCTCGTTTCACGTAGCCGGGAAGCACGTGCTCCGTGGTCAGTCCGATTGCACCGCACACTTGCAGACAGCTGCGACTCGTGGTGTCCACGGCAAACCCCGCATACGCCTTTGCGGTGCGCGCATCGAGATCAGAGCCGGAATGCCAAGCCGCACCAACCAATTCAGCAGCACCGCCCAGCAGTGCGTAGCTTTCAGCCAGCCGGTGGCGCGGACTTTGGTTGGCCCCAATGGGCCGCCCGAACTGGTGCCGGTCACTGATCTGGGCCGTAGCCAGTTGCAACATGGCATTTCCATTGCCGACCAGTTCGGCGGCGAGGGCACGACGTGCCACGGCCACGACATGCGACCAGTCCACGTCGACGACGGTGGTCGCGGCGGGATCGAGATCGATTTTCACGCGATACAGACGCGATGCGGGATCGAACCCCCCGACCGCACTGGCGTGAGCGGTCACGTCGTTTTCGTCGATCAGGTAGGCCCGGCCGTCATCGGCTCTCACGACGGCCGCTGCACTGGGCTTCGCCAGCAGAACGGCATCCACCTCAAGGCATCCCGCTTGTACCTTCGCTCCAGTTGCCGAGCCAAGGGGGTGCAGCACCGGGTGCGTGGTGCCACCGTTGTCGGTCACGTATGTCACGGTGTCCAACGCCGACGAGGCTTTTCCGGCCGCACCCTGCTCGGTGAACAGCAGATCGACCGCGGCGTCGGGATCCTCGGCGACTACGTCGTCCCAGCCGAGGCTTCGCAGGCCGTCGACGATGTCGCCCTCTTCGGTGGCGAACATCTCGCGGATGGAACTGCGCAGCAGATCCTGGGTGTCAGCGTCCATGGGTGTTCTCCCTCGGCAGTTTGAGGATGCGGTCGGCCACGATGCTGTACTGCACTTCGCGGGCGCCTCCGTAGATGGACGCTGCCCGCGAGTACCACCACCGGTCGCGCCAGCTCGCGGCGGTCACGCTGTCAGACAGCAATGCCTCGGCGTCCAGCTGCACCATCGCCGTGTCGAGGACGTCTTGTTCCGCGGTGGAAAGCAACAGCTTGTCGACGCTGGTTTCGGGGCCCACGGTCTTGTGGTC
The DNA here is from genome assembly GCF_001426545.1 of Mycobacterium sp. Root135. GTDB lineage: Bacteria > Actinomycetota > Actinomycetes > Mycobacteriales > Mycobacteriaceae > Mycobacterium. The sequence continues at coordinate 361,486 of NZ_LMEZ01000005.1, forward strand.
GGCGAGTTGGCGCAGCGTGCTCGCAGTGCGGGCACGCAGCGCAGCCAGGTTGAGGTAGGTGCGCCCGATCGCCGCAGCGGAGCGCGGAGTCGTCTCGCGCGGACCCTCGGCGAGGATACGAAGCAGCTGCTGCAGGTAGGCCGTGGCCGTGGCCATGCGCATCCACGCATAGGTCCCGCGTTCGTACTGCAGCAGGTCCATTGCCACAGCCCATCCGCCGCCGTCAACGCCGATGAGGCGGTCGGCACCGACTACGACGTCAGTGAAGAACACCTCCGCCAATTCTTCGCGACCGCTGGCCAAGGCGATGGGACGGCGCTCGACACCAGGAGCGTTCAAGTCGACCAGGAGCATCACCAGGCCGCGGTGACGATCGGCAAGGGCTCCGCTGCGGGCCAGTAGCACGATGCGGTCTGCGCAGGCCCCGTAGGAGGTCCAGATCTTCTGCCCGTTGACGAGGTAGGTGCCGTCACCGCGGTCGACAGCCTTCGTGCGCAATGCCGCCAGGTCGCTACCCGCCTCGGGTTCGGAAAAGCCCTGTGACCACAGCTCATCCCCGCGCAACGCTGCTGGCAGATACTCGGCCGCCAGCACAGGTGCATGCTGAACTACCGCCGGTCCGACGACTTCGAGCACCAGCAGATGGTCAGGAATGTGGTACCCCGCCAGCGCCAGGTGCTCCAGGATCTGGCAGCGGATGAGTGGTGAACCACCCACTCCCCCCACCTCTTCCGGCCAGCCCCAGCGCGTCCAGCCGCCGTCGTAGAGCCAATTCATCAACGCCTGGGAATGGGCCAATTCGGTGGCGGCATCGGGTGCGGGGGCGCGCAGTGGCGCCAGTTCCTCGGATGCAGCCGACAGGGCGAAGGCGAACTGGTCCAGGATTTCCCCGGTGTCGACGGCGGCGGTCACGAGGCAGCGTCCTTGGACAAGATGGTGCACGCACTGATACCTGGAGCGCCGTACACATGGGTGAAACCGTTGCGCGGGTCGGCAACCTGGCGTCCAACGGCAGCACCACGCAATTGGGCGCAAACTTCGTAGACCATCCGCAACCCCGACGCCCCCACCGGTTCGCCGTTGGCCAGCAGTCCACCGTCGGTGTTCACCGGGTGCGTGCCGCCGATCGTCGTCGCCCCGGCGGCCAGAAGGTCGGGTTGAGCGCCATGCTCGCACAGCCCAACTTCGGCCATGTGCATCACCTCGGCACCACTCTCGGTGTCCTGAAGCTGCCACACGTCAATATCCGACGCAGTCAATCCTGCTGCGGCATAGGCCTTCTTGGAGGCCAGTTCGCTCGGTGTCGGCGGCAGCTCGAGCGGAAGTGAGGTCTGGAACAGCTCGAAGGAGCCGTCGCGCCGACTGGAGAGTTCGGCAGCGCGGACGTAGATCGGGTTGTCGGTATAGCGGTCGGCGACCTCAGCGGGACACACCACCAACGCAACCGCGCCTTCGCTCGGGGAGCACACCATGTACTGGCGCAGTGGGTCGTTGATCAATCGGGAGTTCAGGATGTCGTCACGCGAAAGCGGTTTACGACGCCAGGCGTTGGGATTCAATTCGCCGTTCTGAAAGGCCTTTTCAGCTACCGCGGCCAAGGTCTCCACGGGAATGCGATGATCGTGCAGGTAGCGCTGAGCCTTCAGGCCGAAGAACTGGGGGTTGATGAACATCCCGATCTCGCCGTACCAGCGACCCACGCCCCAGGTCGTGACGTCGGGCGCGGCGAACGCCCCACGGGGATGCTTGTCGAAACCGACCACGAGCCCCAGATCACCGGTGCCGGAACCAATCATGTTGCGCGCGGTGATGAGACTCGCGGTGCCGGTAGCGCACCCGTTGAGCACGTTGACGAACGGAATACCGGTCGGACCGAGCTCACCGACCATCACGTCGGCCTGACCGCCGTCGAGGCTGCCGCCGACGGCCAGTTGCACGTCGGGCCAGGTTACCCCGGCATCGCTCAGCGCCTCGGCGATGGCCGACAGAGCCATCTGCTGGGCCGTGGCTTCGAATCGGCCAAACGGATGGATGCCGATGCCGACGATCGCCATGGTGGTGCTCATTGGTGGACCTCCTGCGCCAAGGCGCTCACGGGGCGAAATGCAAAGACGTGCACCGGCTTGCCGTCGGCATCGGTGGTGAATTCCACTGCGACGGACTCCATTTCGGTTCCGATCGCCACCAGTTCAGCAGCCTTGTCCGCTGGGACGTCGAACCGGGACTGTACGCGGCACGCTCCCGGAAGCTCTACGTAGCCCACGACGAAGCCGGTGAAGTCATCGTCGGTCTCTGGGCCGACATAGGGCGCCTTGGGGAGGAAGGACTGCGTGGTCCACGTCCATACGGTGCCGCGACGCGGTAGCAACTCGCGTTCGATGGCCGTGCCGTAGCAGCGACCGCACCGGGTGCGGACCGGAAAGGTCACGCGCTGACAATCTGCGCAGCGGCCACCGATCAGGTGCACTCCGTCATCGGTTTCGCAGAACAGATCTGCGGCGATGGGATTCAACCCCACTATGGACTCCTCGAACATTGGCGGCGCCAACGGGTTCCGGCCAGGCGTCGCACTCGGACAAGTCATTCTGTGAGGCCGTTCACATCCAGTGACTATACATGTATAGTTCGGCTGCGATAGAGGCCGCGGCGACTTCGCAGTGGCTCGACGACTCAGCTCATGACGGGAACCGACCATGACGTTCAACGACGAATACGAAGGCCGGCTGTTCATCGACGGCAAGTTCACCGACGGGGTAAACCGGCGGCGCTACGACGTCATCAATCCCGCCGACGAATCTGTCGTCGGCTGGGCGGCCGACGCGGACCCGGAAGACGTCGCACGGGCCGTCGCCGCGGCCGACAACGCTGCGCGCCACACCGACTGGGCCACCAACCACGAATTCCGGCTGCACTGCCTCGAGCAGCTACAGACAGCCCTGAGCGACGAGGCCGAGGCGTTCCGCGACCTTGCGGTGGCAGAAGCCGGGACTCCCTACTCTGCCACGCTGACCCACGTGACAGCTCAGATCGAGGACATGAGCTACTTCAACGGGCTGATCGGCTCCTGGCCATGGGAGCGGGATTTGCCCGTCTATGAATTACTCGGCATGCGTAGCAAGCGTCGCATTCGGTACGAACCCTACGGAGTGGTTGGGGCGATCTCACCGTGGAACGCGCCGTTCATGACGAACATCTGGAAAATCGGCCACGCACTGGCCACGGGCAACACGGTGGTGCTCAAGAGCGCTCCCGACACCCCGCTGACTGCTGCCATGATGGCCAGGGTCGCCGCCGAGAGGACCGATCTTCCCCCCGGCGTTCTCAACATCGTCAGCTCTGCTGACAAGGCAATTGCCGGCGAGGCGTTGACGACCGACCAGCGCGTGGGTCTGCTGCACTTCACCGGCTCACCCGCCGTCGGTCAACGGATCGCGCAGAACGCCGCGGTGGGCATCCGCCACACCGTGCTCGAACTGGGCGGAAAGTCCGCCAACGTGCTCTTGCCGGACGCGAATCTCGACATGGCTTGCGCAGTGGGAATCGGGATGTGCATGGCCAATAGCGGCCAGGGTTGTGCGTTGGCCACCCGCATGGTGGTGCACGCCGACATCTACGACGAGGTGATCGGCCGCCTGGAGGCTGCCGTCGCCGCGGTTCCGTGGGGCGACCCGCGCGACGGAAATGTCGTCGTCGGACCGATCATCCGAGCTGAGCAGTTGGAGCGTATCGAAGGCCTGGTCGACCGAGCCACCTCCGACGGTGCCCGTCTGATCACCGGTGGTCGCCGAGGCGACCGCGACGGCAAAGGGTTCTGGTATCTGCCCACCGTGATTGCCGACGCCAACGAGAACTCCGAGATTGCCCAGACGGAGGTCTTCGGACCAGTGTTGACCGTCGTGCGTTACGACGGCGACGATCAGGAGGCCATCCGGGTCGCCAACAACAGCCGCTACGGCCTCTCGGGCTACGTGCAGTCCCAGGACGAAACGCGGGCGTGGCGCGTGGCCAACCAATTGGCGGCCGGCACCGTCAACATCAACAACTCCTTCTATCTGTCCCCAGATGCTCCGTTCGGGGGCTACGGAATCAGCGGCGACAACGTCGAGCACGGTGAAGACGGATTCCGCAATTATCTGCAGGTGAAAACAATCGCCAGCCCGGCTACCGACTAGGACGAATCACTTTGACGACGTTCGACTACATCGTGGCCGGAGCCGGGTCAGCAGGCTGCGTACTGGCCAACCGGCTCAGCGCTGACTCGCGAACCAGTGTGTTGCTACTGGAGGCGGGCGGCAATGACACCAGCCCATTGATCCGGATTCCCAAGGGGTTCGGGAAGATCCTGGGCAATCCGAAGCTTGCCTGGCACCACGAAGTGCGCCCGATCGGACCCAACGACAAGGTCGAACAGTGGGTGCGAGGCAAGACACTCGGTGGCTCCAGTGCGGTCAACGGGATGGTGTACAACCGCGGACACCGCGCCGACTACGACGAGCTCGTCACGCGCGGGAATCCCGAATGGGGTTGGCAGGACATGCTTCCCATCTTCCGCTCCATTGAGGATCACGAGTTGGGATCCAGTGCAACACGCGGCGCTGGCGGGCCGTTGGCGGTGTCTCTGGCTCCCGACTTTCCCGATATCTGCGATGACGTGGTGCAAGCCGGTCAGAAGATGGGGTGGAATCGCACCGACGACATAAACGACAGTGACGCCGAGCGAATTGGGCCGTCGGCTCGCACCATCAAGGACGGCCGACGAGTCAGCGCGGCCCACGCCTTCCTGCACCCCGTGCGATCGCGCCCCAACCTAACCGTGATCACCGGGGCCGAGGTGCAGCGCGTCGTCATCGAGTCCGGTCGAGCCGTTGGGGTCGAGGTCTCCACCAAGGACGGTTCAGCTGAGTTCCGCGCGCAGGCCGAAGTCATCCTGGCGCTCGGCAGCCTGGCCACCCCGCGAGTCTTGCAACTGTCTGGCATAGGTGAGCGCAAGATGCTCGAACGTCTAGGCATCGCGGTCACCTCAGACAGTCCTCACGTCGGCCAGCGGATGCTCGAACATCGCTGTGTGGCATTGCAATACCGTCTCAACCAAGACGTTGGCTACAACCGCCAACTCTCCAATCCCGCGCGACAGGCATTGACCGGTATCCGGTATCTGGCCACCAAGAAGGGCCCCCTCGCCGGAGGTGCCTACGATGTCGTCGGGTTCATCAAGACCCAGCCCGATCGGCATCGGCCCGACGCACAGATCTTGGCCGCCCCCTTCACTGCGGCACCGCTGCAGGCTGGCAAGGAACTTGGCGTGGAGCGGGCACCGGGCATCCAGGCCATCGGTTACGTCCTGCGACCGACCAGCGAGGGGACCGTGACCATCACCTCCGCCGATCCCAAGAGCCCGTCGGACATCGACCCGAACTTCTTCGACACCGATTACGACCGAAGCGTGACCATTGCGCTGTTCTCGAAGATGCGTCAGTTGTTTGCGCAGGACCCAATCGCGTCACTCATCTCTCACGAGACGACGCCCGGCGCCGATGTCGTAAGCGATGACGGCATCATCGATGCCGCGCTCGACAAGGGATACTGCGGGTATCACGCCGTCGGTACTGCGGCAATGGGACCGCGCGACGACGACGTGGTCGACTCTCGCTTGCGGGTACGCGGTGTCGAGCATCTGCGGATCGTGGACTGTTCGGTGATGCCCACGATGGTGTCGGGCAATCTGAACGGACCGATGATGGCGATGGCTTGGCGTGCCGCTGAGCTGATGACCGAGGACAGATGACCGTTGGCGGTTTGATTTGCACTCGCGTCGTCGAGGAAGCGCCCATTCAGTTCCGTGACACCGGGTTTGGTCGTCCGGTGGTGTTCGTCCACGGCGTGTATGTCACCGGTGCGCTATGGGACGACGTGGTTGCAGTCGTGCAGGACCACATGCGGTGCATCGTGCCAACGTGGCCATTGGGCGCTCATGACCCGCTGCCGGAAGGTGTGGACCTCTCCGTGGCAGCGACAGCGCGGCGTGTCATCGGATTGCTCGACCAACTCGACCTGAACGACGTCACCCTCGTCGCCAACGACACCGGCGGCGGTCTCGTGCTTGGAGCACTTGGCGATCCCTCATTGGACCTAACACGCGTAGGCAGACTGGTGCTTACCAATTGCGACAGCTACGAACATTTTCCGCCACGAAGCTTCCGTCCCCTGGTGTGGCTGTGCCGTGTCGCGCCATGGGCGGGACGCACAGCCCTACGCGCTCTGGCAACCGTTGTCGGCCAACGGTTCTTCCTCAAGCAAGTGTCCCGAAAGGGTGTGAGCAATACCCGGCGCGTGGCGCTGTTTGGGCCATTTTCCAGCAATGCCGACACCCGTCGGCAGGCCGCGAGAATCACCGCGACGCTGAATTCGTCCTTGACGCTGGGCGCGGCCGAGGCAATTGGGCGGTTTCACCGGCCGGTCACACTCGTGTGGGGACTTGACGACCGGCTGTTTCCGGTGGCTCACGCCCACCGGCTGGCAGGCGATTTCCCCAGTGCCCGGTTGGTTGAAGTTGCGGGCAGCTCTACCTATGTCATGCTCGACGCACCCGATCAGGTCGCGACAGCGATTCTCTCGGGTGAATGAACGTCGTCGCTTCCCGCCAGACCTCGCCACGACCAGCTACTTCCGTTGAACTACTCGGCGTGGCCAGGCCCACCTCGACCCAGGCATCGATGCCTGGGTCGAGCCGGTAACCACTGCCGTCCGGGTCAGCGCGCCTCGTCAGCGGCGGTCCGGTCCGGGATGCGGAACAACTCTGCAAATGCACCCCTCAACACCCGGTCCTGGATCTCGGGATCGACGCCGTCAAAGATGGTGTGCAAGGTCTGCTGCGTGTGACCATAGGTGCCCTCGAGGTGTGGGTAGTCATCGCCCCAACACACGTTCCGGTAGTTGGTCCCTTCGATGATCTGTACGCCACTGATGTCGTGTTGGAACGAGGCGTACACCTGATGGCGGACGATCTCGCTGGGCAGTCGAGACAGCTTGGGTCGCACGAACATTCCATGCTGCCGATAGGCCTCGTCCATGCGGTCACCGATAGCCGGAACCCATGCCGCGCCGCCCTCGGCGATCAGGATCTTCAGATCGGGGTGGCGGTCCAGCGCTCCGCCGGCGACCATGTGCGAGACCACCCGCATTCCGGGGTACGTGGTTTCCATGTAGTTGACCACAGCGCCACCAGGCCCTCGGTAGACGATGTTCTCGCCGCCGGTGCCGATGTGGAATGACAGCACGATGCCGTTGCGTTCGGCTGCGGTCCACAGCGGCTCCCACTTGTCCAGACCCCACTCTTCGCCGGGCTTGGTTCCGCAGGGCAGGAAAATCGTCTGAAAGTCCATTTCCACAACGCGTTCCAGTTCGGCAATGGCGTCGCCGACATCGACGAGTGAGACGATCGCGGGTGTGAATATGCGTTCGTTGCGCTGAAGGATGTCCTCGTAGGCCCAGTCATTCCAGGCGCGCGTCACCTCTCGCGCCAGTTCCGCGTCACCGATCTCTACGGTCCAGAATCCCATCGAGGGAAATGCCAGCTGAGCCCAAACACCTTCCTGGTCAAGGTCTTTGAGCCGGATGTCGAGATCGCGGGCACCGGGCGGGCGAATGGCGTCCATGAAGTCGTTGAGTTGCCGGTTGATCTGTTTGCCGTCGATGTAGAGGATTTCGTACTTGTCGCCGCGCTCGCTGCGCGGCGCACGGTCGGCCAATCGCTTTGGCAGTCGCTGCAGCCACAGATCGTCTGGTTCCAACACGTGCGAGTCGGCCGAGTTGGCCCAGATCTTCGTCATGGTTCCTCCGTTTGACGTGCAATGGCTCCGACAGCTCGGCGAGATATACACGTATAGTAGCGGCATCGGTCACACGCATCAACGAGAACCGTCCTCCGAATTGCCCGTCCGGCCCGCACCCCGGGAGCCCGACTGGCTATACATGTATAGTCAGTCCTGGCGTCCCCGCTACCGAAGGCGCTCCGGCTGGCTCGATTGCAAAGGACGGTTCACATGTCCGACCCGGATACCCATCTCCGCCCCGACACCACTGACCGCGAAGCGTTCGTGCAGTCGGCTCATCGCTTCCTCGCCATGCACGCTGAGACGAAGCGCGCCAACGGGTCCGCTTGGGGCACGGGCAGCGACAGCGTGTCCTACTTCGCCGCGGGATCCGCCGAGGAAGAACACGACGTGGTGCAAGCGGCCCGCCGGTGGCAAGCGCTGCGGTACGCACATGGATGGGGTTGGCTCACCGGTCCTCGCCAGTACGGCGGGCAAGAACTGTCGGTCGCGTTCCAGTTGCTCTACCAGCAGGCCGAGGACCAGTACGACGTCCCCGACACCAGCCAAGTGTCGGTCGTCGGCTTGGGCATGGTGGGACCCACGGTGCTCGCACATGGGCAAGCCATCCTCAAGGACCGTCTGCTGCCCGCCATGTACGGCGGTGAGTCAGTCGCATGCCAATTGTTCAGCGAACCGGCGGCAGGTTCGGATCTGGCTGGCGTACAGGCTCGCGCAGTGCGCGACGGTGACGGTTGGCTGTTGAATGGTCAAAAGGTCTGGACGTCGGCGGCCCAACACGCAGACGTCGGCGAGGTGTTGTGCCGCACCGACCTCAGCGCGCCAAAGCACAAGGGGCTCACGGTCTTCATGGTCGATATGAAGGCCGAAGGCGTCGAGATCCGTCCCCTGCGGCAAATGACAGGCGGATGCGAATTCAACGAGGTCTTTCTCACCGACGTACGGGTTCCGGATTCAGCTCGGCTGGGCGAGGTCAACGGTGGCTGGAAGGTCGCCTTGACGACGCTGACGGCCGAACGCGACGTGGTCGCCGGCGTCGACTCGCCCGAAGTTGCGCGGGCACTTACCCCTGAGCACCTCTCCGCACTGATGCGCGCGACCTACACCTGGGACGACCGCGCGTTGCGTCGGCAACTTGCCGCACTGCTGGCCGAGGCGAGAGCTGTCGAAAGCCTCAACTCGATGGCCGCGCGCAAGATCGAGGCAGGCCAATCCGTCGGTGCGGAACGCTCAGTGGCAAAGCTGATCCATGCTCGCAACATCACTCGCGCGTCGCATTTCGTTGCCGAGGTACTCGGCCCGCGCATCATTGCCGACAACGGCCAGTGGGGAACCTACGCGTGGTCTGAGTTGCTTCTTGCCTCACCTGCGCTACGAATCCTCGGCGGCACGGAGGAAATCATGAAGAACATCCTCGGCGAGCAAGTTCTCGGCTTGCCGAAGGAACCCTTGGCTTCCGCGTCCACCACCGCACCATCGGCCTCCGCCACGACCGAATTGGCCCACTCGTGAACGCCTCCCAGACCGAGTTGGACGAACTGCGTTCAGCGATCCGCAAGTTCCTGCAGACGCGCCTGCCCGAGGCCGCGTTACCCGGCATCGCCGACGGCAAGCCGCTCGAGAACGACCTGTGGTCTGATTTGAACACGTCGTTGGGCCTTCACAGCCTGGCCATCCCGGAACGATTCGGAGGCGACGGCGCCGATCTTGTCGTCATGTCGGTCGTCTTCGAGGAGCTCGGCCGCGCGGTAGCTCCGGTGCCGTACTTCTCCAGCTTCGTCGCCATCCATGCACTGCTGCTGTCCGGCGACGAGGAACACAGTCAGCGGTTGCTAACGCGAGTCGCCGCTGGCGAGGGCCGGCCCACCATCGCCATCGCAGAACGCGACGGATCTTGGGACGCGGCGACCATCAGCACTCGGGCCACTTCAGCCGACGATGGAACGTGGACGTTAACCGGGAAGAAGACCTGGGTTCTCGACGCCAGCGGTGCTGACGTCATCCTCGTACTGGCTCGCACCACGGCTGGCCCCACGCTGTTCAACGTCAGACCAGATGCCTCTGGCACCGCGGTCGAACCCATGCGCGTGATCGATGAGACCCGGCCGCTGTTCACACTCGAGCTGCAGGACACCCCGGCCGAGTTGGTGGGGCGCGAGGGAGGGGGCGGGCACTTACTGGCGCGGTTGCTTGACGTCACCGTGTTGGCGCTGTGCGCCGAGCAAGTCGGCATCGCGCAGCGATGCCTGGACATCAGCGTGGAATATGCGAAGACACGCACCCAGTTCGGCCGGCCCATCGGCAGCTTCCAAGCCGTCAAGCACCTCTGCGCTGAGATGCTCGCCCACGTCGAGATGGCGCGCGCGGCAACCGAAGACGCCATCCACGAAGCGGAGAGCGGACAGGATACTGCGGCGGTAGCTGCGGCGGCCGCCCACGTGACGTGCTCGGCAGCGGCGATGTTCGCCGCCAAGGAGATGATCCAGGTCCTCGGCGGAATTGGGTTCACCTGGGACCATCCAGCACACGTGTACTTCCGCCGAGCAGCATCATCGCAGCTGCTGCTCGGCGGACCCGCCGTCAGCCACGAACGCTTGTTGGAACGGATGGGTATCTAGGCAAACGCCTCAGCTAAAGCAGTCGGCTGCCAGGTTGGCGATGTTGATGATTCGATTCATGCCGGCACGGGACTGTTCGTAACCCGAGGCCGGGTAGCCGTTGGTGAGGAAGGCGAACGACAGGCCCGTTTCCGGATCGGCGAACCCGATCTGGCAGGGAGCGCCTCCGTGGCCAAACGTCGCCGGGCTACACGCGGTGGGCAGAAAGCCTCGCGAGAGTCCATCGTCGCCTGCCACCAATACGAACAGTGCGACATTGCCGGGCACGCTGCGGGTGCCGCCACGCTCCCCGGTCACGGGCTTGTCCACCCGAACGCGAAGTGCGTCCTCGACGACCTCTCGCCTCCACAGCGGCGAGCTCATGAGGGCCTGGTACCAGCCCGCGAGATCTGCAGCTGTCGCGACCATGGAGTGACTGGGCTCGCCGGCTGCCAAGATCTCTGGCTGCGCGAGATACCACGGACCCCACGGGTTGATCTCGTCGCTCCCACCACCGCCAACGCGGACAAACGGTGCTACGTCGGTCTGGCGATCTACCGGCGGTCCGATCTCGATGCTTGGCAACCCGAGAGGACCGGCCAGCTCCTCGGCTAGGTACTGGGAGATTGGCCGGCCCGTAAGCCGATGACACAGCTCGCCGATGACCCACGCCGCGGACGTCAAGTGAAACTGAAGCTCCGTGCCCGGCGGAGATGTCAGCCGCCACTTGCCAAAGGCTGCCAACCGCTCCTCGCGGTGCAGCATGGCCGGATACTTGAGAGGCGCCAGAGGAAAGCCCCCGACGTGCGTGACCACTTGCTCCACGGTCACCGCGTCCTTGCCGTTGCTGGCGAACTCAGGAATGTAGGACGCCACTGTTCGACTGATGTCGAGAGCACCGTCGGACATGAGCTTCCACAGCACGCCGGCCACGATCGGCCGACCGGCAGACTGCAGGACGTAACGCGTTGAAGGGGTGGCGTCCCCGAAGGTCTCGAACGCATGGAGTCGCCCGCCCACCTGCAACGCCAGTTGAGCTGAGGGCAGCGTCCCTGATTCGACTTCGAGACGTACCCGTTCGACTACCAATGCCACTCGTCGCGGGTCCGGGACGAACGGGGGGTGCTCTGTCACATAAGCCCTTTCATAGAATTTCCTGTCACAGACCGCCAACGCGGGAGCGCATAAGCCTGCCCTTACGCGTATGGTCGTTTCACAAGCTGATCTGCGATATTTCGGAGGAAGAGTGGCCAAGCAACGCCCCGCCGTGGAACGTGCGCCCTTGACGCGGGAACTCATCGCGGGTGTGGCCGCCGACCTGATCCAGGCAGAAGGCATCGAAGCACTCACCATGCGGACGGTCGCCAAGACCCTTGGGGTATCTGCGATGGCGCTCTACCACCACGTCGACGACAAGGACGAGATCATTCGACTCGTCGGCGACGACATCCTGGCCCACATCGAGTTGCCCGACCCAGAGTCCGGGGATTGGCGAGAACTGCTCACTTCCGTCGTCTACGAATCCCATGAGGCGTTTCTGAGCGTGCCGGGGATGGCGGCGATCATGCTTACCCGAACGTTGCTGCCGAACGCGCGCGAGTTGCTCTTCTTCTGCATTCGCCAGTTCGAACGTGCCGGTCTCAGTCCCCAGGACGCGAAGCTCGCTTACGCCGGGCTGCATCAACTGAGTATCGGGCGGCTGATGGTCGAAACCAGCTCCAACTTCGACGTTCACACTCATGTCAGTGCCGACGACGCACTCGTCAAGTACATGAACGTTCTGCACGCTCGAAAGTCCTTCGACGAGGCCCTTGCCGGGCTGCTTGACCATTACGACCCTTCCGTGGCACCTCGCCTTCGGGCCAAGACCCGACGCACACCCGCCGCGCCACGCAAGGCCGCCGCGAAGCGCTCCCGATAAGAAACTATACACGTATAGTTCCTCCTGTTAGCATGGTCACATGCGCATGGTGATCGACCTCGAATTGTGTGTGGGACATGGCCGCTGCTACGCGGAGGCGCCCGACGCAATCGACGCCGACGACGAAGGTCGAGCCGTCGCGTTGCTCGTCGACATCCCTGATTCCTTGCGCGGCGCCGTGCACATGGCGGCCGAATGCTGCCCTGAACAAGCCATTCGGGTAGACGAGCACTAAACCCCGCCCCGGCGCGTCATGGTCCACACCGGACGGCGCGCGATAGGTCCACGCCAAATGAAAGGCCAACATGCGCACCGACGTGCACGAAATCGGCATGGCTGAGATGGATTCAGCGATGCGTGCTGCGATTCTCTACGAGGCCAATCCAGCCTTCGGCGTCGACGATCCTCGCGAGATTTGGAGCAGGCTGCTGCACGAGCATCCGGTCATTCGTTGGGAGATGGGGGTTGGCTTCTTTCGCGCCGACGACATCACCGCGGCGGGTCGCCACCCCGAGGTGATCTCCGTGAACCCCTACACCGGGTTGTCCATGGGAATGGGCTCGCGAGACCAGTTGATCCCGCTGCATCTGACCGGCGACACCCACGTGCGCTACCGCAAACTGATCACGCCCCTGCTGACCGCGAAACGGATGGAACCGGGCGCAGACGCGGTACGCGAACTCACTGACGAACTGATCGACGGATTCATCGCCGAGGGCCGTGTCGACCTCTTCGAAGAGGTGTGCAACCCGCTGCCCACCAAGGTATTCCTCCGAATCTTTGGCCTTCCGCAGGAGGATCGCGAGGCCCTGATCGGGTTCAAGGACGACATCCTCGGCGCCACGGGCGACACCCTGGAAGCACGCGAAGCGGCAGGAATGGCAGCCGGAGACCGGTTGCGTGAGCACCTGTCGAAGCGGCTGGCGGAACGTAAGAATGGTCCACTCGGCGACGATTTGATCAGCCAGTTCCTGACTTTCGAGCTCGACGGTCACAAGCTCACCGACGACGAAATCGTGAACCTGATGCACATGTTCACGATTGCCGGGCTCGATACTGTCACCTCATCACTCTCGGTTCAGTTCGCGTGGTTGGCTGCCCACCCGGAAGAGCGCGACCGCCTGGTGGCCAATCCGGCCTCGTGGCCGACGGCCGTCGAGGAACTGATGCGAACCGAATCGCCTGTTCCCCAAGGTGGCTTGCGCTGGGCTGCTGAGGATTTGGAGATCAACGGCGTGGAGGTCAAGAAGGGCCACATGATCTTCTTGGGATGGGCGAGTGCCAACGTCGACCCCTCCGTCTTCGCCGATCCGATGACCGTGGATCTGACGCGTAAACCGAACCGTCACATGTCCTTCGCCGTTGGACTGCATCGATGCCTCGGTTCGCACCTTGCTCGGATGGAGATGGTTGCCGTACTCCAGCGTTTCCACGAACGCATCCCTCAGTACTCCATCGCCGACGGGGAGCGCGTCATCTACCGCACCCTTCCTGGCATTCGACAGGCTGGATCCATACCCATCACCTTCCCCGCCGGGTAGTCGCCGTTCGGGCAGGGCGCGGTGCCACCTCACTGCGCTTGCCGGGCGGCCTCCCGCAGCTTTGACTTGAGCACCTTTCCGGCCGCGGTCCGCGGAAATTCGCCGAGGTATGCCCGAACCTCCTCGGGCCACTTGTACTTCGCCAACCCCAGCATCGCAAGGTGTTCACGCACCTGGGTCAAGTGGGGAGTGTCGAATCCTGGGGCAGGTCGCACGAAGGCACACCCGTGTTCCCCCGTGCGAACGTTCGGGGCGGCCACGACCACCACCTCGTCCACCTCCGGCATCGCGGCCAACGCGAGCTCCACCTCAGCGGCACTCACATTGAGACCCGACCGAATGATGATGTCCTTGAGGCGGTCAGAGACAGTGATATACCCACCGTCGTCGAGCGTGCCGAGATCTCCTGTGCGATACCAGCCGTCGTCAAAGGCCTCGACGTTCAGCATTGGATCGAGGTACCCACTGAACAGGTCGGGACCTCGGGTGAGGATCTCGCCGGTGCCCTCACTGTGATGCCGACCGTTCTGATCACGGATCCGGACCTGCACGCCGGAGCACAGGCGACCATCGGTGCTCGCACGCAAGGACACTGGGTCCGACGGAACGCCCAGACTGATGCTGGGGTGTTCGGTGCAGCCGTATCCCTTCAACGCCGTCACCCCTACGGCATCGGCGCGTTCGATGAGGTCTGACGGCACGCTCGCACCACCCAGCGCGGCCACCCCGATCAGCCGATGGTGCTCTGCCCCGCATCGACCGTTGTCGAGCAAGTCGCGGAGGAACAGCGGCGCTCCGGTACCCGCAGACACGGCGTGGGTCTGCATGAGTGTCAGCACATCATGGGGATCCCAGTAGTCCATCAGGTGCACGTCCTCGCCGATGAGCGGTGGCACCAGGAGCGACGTCAACATCCCGGTGACGTGGCTGACCGGCGACGTGCTCAGGACCGGCCGCCGCCTCGCAGCCATCAACGGCGCCATGTGCAATCGAACTTCGGCGCACAGGGCCCGGTGGCTAAGCAGCACTCCCTTGGGTTCCGCCGTGCTACCAGACGTCCAGCCGATGACCGCCGGCATCGCAGAATCTTGCCGTGCGGGCGGCCTTTCGTCGTCATAGTCGGCGAGATTCTCGAGGGTAGTGGCCCGTGCCGTCGCGGCGCCGCCCCCCACACTGACGACGCGTTCGAGCGTCGTCGATCCAGCGAGGAGATCGTCAACCAGTCCCCCGTTGACGACCTTGGCGGGCATGAAGAGCACTCGGGCTCTCGAGGTCTGGACGACGTAGCGCAACTCTGATCGACCCATCGCGTGACCGATGGGCACCAGGATCGCGCCCAGGTGCACCAATCCATAGAACACCGCGGCGGCTGGTAGCCCATTCGCAAGCTGAAACGCCACGGGGTCACCAGCTTTGACGCCAAGGCGGCTCAGTCCGGCGGCCACTCGCCTGCCCCACGCTGCCACGTGTCCCATAGGCATCGCTAGGTCGCCGGAGCGAGTATGTGCGACGAAGGTTCGACGGCGCGATTCGTGAAGAGCGTTGCCAAGGAGTTCAGCCAGCCCCTCGTCGGTCCACCACCCTGCGCCGCGATAGCGAAGGCGCAGATCGTCGTTGGGCTCGACAGTATGGAACGACGTCATTCAACACTCCAGCCGAAAGGTGGTATACACGTAAAGTCACGCACCAGCCTACTGGCCCGATGCTTCAGGAGCTCGCCTCATGTCTTCTTTCGACGTTGCCCGCTATGACCTGCCCGCCGAAATCAAAGTCGAGGCAGACGGACCCATTCGGCTGGTAACCCTGAACCGCCCCGCAGACTTGAACGGCGCGAATCGGGCAATGCACCAGGGCCTCGCACGGCTCTGGCCACTCCTCGGAGAGGATGACGGCGCCCGGGTCGTCATCCTGACCGGCAGTGGCAAGGCCTTTTGTGCCGGTGGCGATTTCGACTACATGCAGGAGAACCTCGACGACGAGGTGCTGCGAACCGAGACGATGAGAGAAGGCCAGTCCATCATCGAGGGCATGCTGGGTTGTCCGCTGCCCATCATTGCAGCCGTCAACGGGCCAGCGGTCGGTCTCGGGTGCAGCCTGGCGGTGCTGTCGGACATCGTGCTCATCGCCGAAGACGCCTTTCTCGCCGACCCCCACTTGCGGATGGGCCTGGTCCCCGGAGATGGCGGCATGGCGTGGCCGATGCTGACAGGCCTCTCGCGCGCCAAGGAGCACTTGTTCCTGGGTTCGCGAATCTCCGCGGAAGCGGCGGTAGGAATGGGGCTGGCCAGCCGCACGGTACCGACGGGGAGCTTGAGTGACGAGGCATATGCCCTTGCAGCGCGTCTCGCCCAAATCCCCGCCGCGGCACTGCAGTCAACCAAGTTGGCGCTCAATTCCTACCTGAGTCAGCAACTCGACCATGCCTTCACGACAGCACTGTCGGGTGAATTGGCGAGCATGCACTCAGCTGAGCACCGCGCAGCAGTCACGGCAGTTCGATCGAAGGCAGCGGCGAACACCCGCTGACTCTCGCGCTATCCCAGCAGCCGCAAACCGGAGGCGATCAACGGGGCGACCGCGTCGTCGGCGACGTCGATTGCCCCGTCGTCGCTTCGCCGACGGTGAGCGATTCCGGCGGCGATGATGGCGATCTTGAAATACGCCAACGCCATGTAGAAGTCCCACTCGCCCAGATCCCGGCCAGAGGCAGTTGCGTACCTTTGAGCCATGTCTCGTGCGTCAGGCAGCCGCGTCGAGGTCCACGCAGCGTCGACACCGATCACCAGATCGAAGATCGGATCGCGGTAGGCGCACATCAAGGCGACGTCAGCCAGGGGATCACCGAGGGTCGACATCTCCCAGTCCACCACGGCCAACACGCGGTGTGGCGCAGAGGATTCGAGGATGGTGTTGTCAATGCGGTAGTCACCGTGAACGATCGACGTCGCCCCTTGCGCGGGAACGGCATCGCCGAGCCTGGTCAGCAGACGTTGCACGTCATCGCGACGAGAGTCGTCGGCGCGGCACACCAGATCCCACTGATCGCCCCACCGCTTCACCTGGCGCTGCAGGTAGCCCTGTGGACGACCCCAATCGGCAAGCCCGATGCCACCTGGATCCACTGCATGCAAGTCGGCCAGTACGTCGATCAGCGCGTTCACACAGTCGACGACCGCCTGGTCGTCGCCAAGAAGCGCGAGATCTGTCTCTGTCCTGACGACTTGGCCCATCACGTAGTCGACCAACGTGAAGGGCGCACCCAGCACCGTGTCGTCGTTGCACATGACTACCGGGCGCGCCACCGGAATGTCGGTTGCCGCCAATGCCGACACCACGCGAAACTCGCGGGTCATGTCGTGAGCTGACGGCGTGACCCCATGTATCGGTGGCCGCCGCAGCACCCAAGTCGACCGGTCGTCGTAGATCAGGAAGGTCAGGTTGGATCGACCGCCCGATATGAGGTCCGCGCGAAGGGCGCCCTTCCGTTCCACGCCGACGTCGTCGAGGTGCCGAGTAAGCGCTGAGATGTCGAGCGCTGCTGCTGTTGTCGACGTCATGTGATTGCCTTTCGCAGTTCGGTTTTGCGGACCTTGCCCGACGCGGTACGGGGCAGGTGGTCGACGAGTTCGAGTTGTTCGGGCCATTTCGGTCTGGCCACGCCGAGCTTCGCCAAGTGATCAGTCAGCACTGAAAGACTCACCGAGTCGTGGTGACAAGGCACGACGACCGCCACCGCACGTTCGCCGGTGCGGGCATGCGGCACGCCAACGACGGCCACCTCGGCTACCGCGGAGCACGTCATCAGCGCGTTCTCGACCTCCGCGGGGGCTATGTTGACGCCGTTGCGGATGATCAGGTCCTTGCTGCGATCGGTGACCGCGAGATAGCCCTGAGCATCGAGCACGCCGATGTCGCCGGTATCCAACCAACCCCCCGCGTCGAATGCCTCCGCGGTGACGTCGGGCTGGAGATAGCCAGCGCAACGGTCTGGTCCCCTGGTGAAGATTCCGCCTTCGGCGTCAGCAGGCAGCACGGTGCCGTCGACGTCACGAATCTGCA
This sequence comes from Mycobacterium sp. Root135, assembly GCF_001426545.1. GTDB lineage: Bacteria > Actinomycetota > Actinomycetes > Mycobacteriales > Mycobacteriaceae > Mycobacterium. Next base: position 379,436 of record NZ_LMEZ01000005.1, read on the forward strand.
CTTCCACGCCGGTAAGCAAGCGGCCGTCAGTGCGCGCCAAGGCCGTGCGGTCGTCGGCCATACAGCCGGCGCTCACGGTCGGATGTTCGGTCAGGCCATAACACCTCAAGACCGTTACGCCACGCTCGGCGGCCTTCGTGACCAGAGACTCGGGGACCGTGGATCCACCCAGGATGACGTAGCCCATCCGTCGTGCGAGTTCGTCGGTGAACTTGGGATGGTCGATCAACGCCGACAGAAAGACCGAAGCGCCGCCGCCGGGAGCCACGCCCTCGGCCAGTGCAGTATCGAGGAGGAAGTCGACGTCGAATGTGTCGATCAGCTCGATTGGTTCGCCGCGGTGAATCGGAGCCAGCATGCCCAACGTCATCCCCGCCGCATGGGCGATCGGCGAGGCTGTGATCTGAGGGGTGGAGGCTGCGGGCACGATCGCCGTCAAGTGGAGTCGCACCTCGGCAGCCAACGTTTGATGAGTGTGCACGACGGCTTTGGGTGCCCCACTCGTTCCTGACGTGAACGCGAGCAGACACGCATCTTCGGCAAAGCGGGGCCAGGGATCTGCCAGAGGACCGTCGAGCAGATCCTCGAAGGCCACGATGCCGCGCGACGATGGGCCGTCGGCGTCACCCTGGCATCCCACGACGATACGTAGCGTCGGCATGTCGGCGCGGGAGTCGCACACCTCGGTGAGATGGTCGCGGCGGTTGCGATTCCCGCAGGTGATGATCGCAGACGCAGCCGAGGCGTTGACGACCTCGACTACGTCCTTGCGGCCGTAGAATGACGCTACCGGCACGACGACGGCGCCGGCGACGGCAGCACCGACGAATGCGACCAGCGCCTCCCAGCCGTTGGGCAACCACAGAACGACGCGTTCTCCACCACCGACACCGTGTGACAGCAGCCCGGAAGCAAACCGACGTGCTGCGGACTCCAGCGATGAGAACGTCTCGTCGCGCCGAGTACGGTTGGTCCATAACGCGATTCGCTGCGAGGGCCGGCGGCGAAGGCCGGCCAATAGAAGTTCGGGCATGGTGGTGTGGTCCCACCACCCGTTGTGGAGGTACGACTGCCTGACTTCGAGAGGAAGGGGCGCGGGCGTGAAGGAGCGAAGGCCTGATGGGCTCGACACGACACTCCCCTCCACTGCTTTACACGTATAGTACAGCTACCGTCCGCCGAGTAAACCCCTTCAGAATGTCGAGGTCCGCGCATTTCGATGCCTATCGAGGGGCGAAGCGCTGAGCTCCGTCCAAGCGAAGCACCTCTCCGTTGACGTACTGGTTTCCCAAAAGGAATGCCGCGGCGTCGGCGTACTCCTCAGGCGCGCCTAGACGTTTGGGGAATGGAACACTCGCCGCGAACTTGGAGATCGCCTCCACGCCCAACGATTCCATGATGGGCGTCTTCATAGTGCCCGGCGCGATCGAGTTCACCCGCACCCCAACCGCACTCAAGTCACGCGCCGCAGCCAACGTCATGCCCACCACCCCGGCCTTGGCCACGGCGTACGCCGCCTGACCAATCTGGCCCTCATAGGCCGCTATCGACGAGGTGAGAACGATCGACCCTCGCTCCCCTCCGAGACCGGGCTCCTCCGCCGAGATCGCTGCGGCCGTCAAACGCAGCAGATTGAAGGTTCCGTTCAGATAGACGTCGATGGTCGACCGGTAGGCGTCGAAGTCGGCAGGCATGCCGTCACGCCCCACGATGCGCTGCGCAACACCGGGTCCACCGTGCGCCATGACGCCATAGCGCAACGGAGCCATTCCCTTGGCAAGCGCCAGTGCGGCGTTCACGCTGTCGGAGTCGGTGACGTCGGTGCGCGTGAACAGCGCGCGCGAGCCGAGTTCGGCCGCCAACGCCTGCCCCGGCCCCTCCGCCAGATCGCAGATCACGACCGCAAGCCCGTCGGCGTGCAGACGACGTACCGTGGCTGCGCCCAGCCCGCCTACGCCGCCGCTCACCACGACCGAGGCGTCGATGTTCAAAGCCATTGGGGTAGCCCTTCTTCGATGGAATCCAGATCGCCAAACGGAGGGTCAGGGCAGGCGTTCGAAGATGGTCGCGTTGGCAGTGCCGCCGCCTTCGCACATCGTCTGCAAACCGAAGCGCCCTCCGGTGCGGCGCAAGTGATGAATGAGGGTCGTGGCAAGACGAGTTCCCGAGCAGCCCAGGGGATGGCCGAGCGCGATCGCCCCGCCGAGCGGATTCAACCGATCGATGGAGGCTCCGACGGCGGCCTGCCACGCAAGCGGCACCGATGCGAACGCCTCGTTCACCTCGAAGGCGTCGATGTCCTGTAGCGACAGGCCTGAACGCTTCAACGCCAGTGCCGTAGCGGGAATCGGACCAGTCAGCATCTTCACCGGGTCGTCGCCAGTCACCACTGCTGTGTGCACACGCGCCATCGGGGTGATGCCCATACTGCCCGCACGTTCCGAGGTCATGACGAGCACCGCGGACGCCCCGTCGGAGATCTGTGACGAGTTGCCGGCAGTGATCTTCCCGTTCTCCAGGAACGGCGTCTTCAACTGTGCGAGCGCTTCGACGGTTGAGCCGCGACGTACCCCTTCGTCGGACACTATGTGCGAGTCGGCGGTGGGTACAGCCACGATCTCCTCGTCGAAGGCGCCCGTGTCTTGCGCTTCGGCGGCACGCTCGTGCGACATCAGCGCGTACTCGTCGAGCTGGGCGCGAGAAAGGCCGTATTCCGAGGCGATGAGTTCGGCCCCGGCGCCCTGGTTGAAGCGGCCGTTGAAACCTGGGCCGGTCAAAGCGTCCGCGTATCGGGCAACGGCGCTCCCACCCATGTCACCGGTGCCCTCGACGTAGGCGGCCGACATCGGTACACCCGACATCATCTCCACGCCTCCGGCGACGACCACATCCGCCTGCCCGGAAATGACGGCGGCGGCCGCGGTCGAGATTGCCTGCTGAGCAGAGCCGCACTGGCGATCGATGGTGAATCCTGGAATGGACTCCGGCCAGCCCGCGGCTAGCACGGCCATTCGCCCGACGTTGCCCGACTGCTGACCGATGCTGATCACATTGCCCCAGTGGACGTCGTCGACTACCGAGGCGTCGACCTCAGCGCGACGGATGAGTTCCTGAAGTATCAACGCCGAAATGTCCACGGCATGAACATTTTTCAGCCCACCGTTCCGTCTGCCGATTGGCGTTCGCACGGCCGCAACGATTACTGCATCGCGCATGTGTCCTCCTCGGTTTCGACCACCCCGCCCCGCCGAATCGGCGATTGCGCATGGCCGAACTATACACGTATAGTTTGCGTCATCCGTCGAGGTTCGGTCGAAGTCGGCGACCTCACGACACATAAGGAACCGAGTGCGACGCGACATCTTCGAGCCCGAGCACGATCAGTTCCGCGGCACCGCGCGCTCGTTCTACGAGACCGTCTGCGTACCCCACACCGACGAGTGGGAACAGCGAGGCTACGTCGACCGCGACGCGTGGCTGGAAGCCGGCAAGCTTGGACTGATCGGGTGGGAACTCCCCACTGAGTTCGGCGGAGCCAGCATCAAGGACTTCCGCTTCAACGCCATCATGACCGAGGAGTTCCACGCGACCGGCGCGGTAGGCATCGGCCTCGGCGTCCAGAACGACATCGTGGCCGGCTACATGGACAACCTGACGACCGACGAGCAGAAGTCACGGTGGCTACCCGGCTACGTCGCCGGCGAACTGATCAGCGCCATCGCCATGAGCGAACCCGGTGCCGGTTCGGACCTGGCCAAGATCACTACCTCGGCACGTCGGGACGGCACCGACTTCATCCTCAACGGCTCAAAGACGTTCATCTCCAACGGAATGCTCGCCGATCTGATCATCGTCGTATGCCGCACCGACCCCGACGCCGCATCTCCCCACAAGGGCATCAGCTTGCTGATGGTCGAAGCGGGCATGGCCGGCTTCACGCGCGGCCGCAAATTGGACAAGATCGGTCAGAAGTCGGCAGACACCGCCGAACTCATCTTCGATGACGTCCGCGTCCCGGACAAAAATCTGATCGGTCAACTCAACCGCGGTTTCTACCATCTCATGACAAACTTGCCTGCCGAACGCCTCGGCATCGCCATCCACGCCGCTGCACAGGCGCGGCGCGCACTTGACCTAAGCACCGGATACGCGAAAGACCGCAAGGCTTTTGGCCAATCCATCGGGACGTTCCAGGTGAACCGCCACGCGCTGGCCCAGATGAGCACCGAGATGCAGGTAATGCAGATCTTCGTCGACAAGGCGATCATGGCGGTAAACGCTGGCGAGCTCACCGCCGACGAGGCCGCCGGCGCCAAGTGGTGGGCCACCGAAACCCAATGGCGCATCATCGATCGGTGCCTCCAACTTCACGGCGGCTACGGATACGTCAACGAATACGAGATCGCCCGTCTCTGGCGCGATGCCCGCGTTCAGCGAATCTATGGCGGTACCAACGAAATCATGCTCGACATCGTCGGTCGCGGCATGGGGTTCTAGGTCCTTAGTGGGATGAACGTCGTCGACCGCACGCACCGGCCAGCCCCCGGGGAAGAATGTCGGCGCGAGTGCCGAATCCGTTTAACGGCAGTCCTGGTGAATCCCCAGCCATGACCACTTACCTCGATGCCCAACTCGCCTGGGCGACGGTAGAGCACTGCCGGCCCTCCATGCGTAGGCGTGAGCTCAACATCGTATTCGTGGCGTTGGGCGCGGGCGACTACTACACCGCCATCGCGGCATCCATCGCGGCGATGAATCACGCACAGAACTCGCTCCCGGAAGAACTGCGCGACGGGCTCACCGCATGGGCAGATCTGATAATGGATCCTCTGTCTCGCAACCGAATTGACGATCTGATTGCGCGTGCTTCGGTTACTCCCGCCCCGATTCCCCTGACGCGATGCGACGTACCCCTCGACCGTCCGCCCGAGCGACCCAGGCGAATGCGATAGCGCTAGGAATCGTTCTGCCGCTCGACGCCGACTGCACCCAGTGACCAAACCCAGGAGATTTCATGGCCGTAGAAGCTGCACCGACTGACGACTCTCCGACAGTCCTCGTCGATCAACGCGACCGCATCCTCGTCGTCACGATCAACAGACCCGATGCAAAGAACGCCGTCAACAGCCCCGTAAGCAAGGGCCTGGCCGAGGCGATGGACCGGCTGGACGACGACCCCAGGCTATCCGTCGCCATCTTGACCGGTGCGGGTAAAAGTTTCTGCGCAGGAATGGATCTCAAGGCGTTCGCGCGAGGCGAAGAGATTGCCATACCTGGTCGCGGGATGGGCTTCACCCAACAGCCACCCAAGAAGCCCGTCATTGCCGCAGTGGAGGGTTACGCCCTCGCTGGCGGTATGGAGATGGCGTTGGCCACCGACCTCATCGTCGCCGCCTCCGACGCGACATTTGGCATTCCAGAAGTGAAGCGCGGACTGGTGGCTGGCGGTGGAGCTCTGCTGCGACTACCGGGGCGCATCCCCTATCAAATTGCGGTGGAACTCGCCCTGACGGGTCGAAACCTGACCGCCGTGCGCGCTCACGAGCTTGGTCTGGTCAACAGTCTCACCGAGCCCGGGGGCGCACTGGCCGGGGCACTGATCCTCGCCGAAGAGATCACTGCCAACGGCCCCCTCGCCATCGCAGCGACGAAACAGATCATCACAGACGCCGCCGGCTGGTCCCCGGAAGAAGCCTGGCTCCGCCAGGAGGAAATCTGCATCCCGGTCTTCGCGTCAGATGACGCACGTGAAGGGGCCCGAGCATTCGCAGAGAAGCGGCCACCAGCCTGGACCGGCGCCTGAGCAGGGACGCCCATCGCCGATTTTCTACTGGCGCATAGTCACCGACACATACGCTTCGAGAGTTGTACAGCAACAGCTCTGGCAATCGGCTAGCGGGCGGGAGATGTCACTCCCGTTGGTCGCGTGGTGACCGTACGCGCTGCATTCCGCCAGCGCGGCGTCAAATATTGCAGCGTCATGAGAGCGGTTACGACGATCCTCGGTGCTCGTGAGCGGTCGCGGGTTGGCCAGTGGTCATCCGCTGGAGTACTGCCGCCGGGTGGCCAACGTGATCTACGGCGATCCCGTCATGCTGGAGTTGATCGAGAGCAATTCCTCGCTGCAGCAGGCCGTCGATGGCTTCTTTGGCCTATTGCTCAGCCCGGATGCGACCCACACCGAGCTCGTATCCATGACACTGCTCACCTCAGGAATCTACGGGTGCGGGCCTGGCGGAGCCAGCAGATGGACCATCGGCGCCGTTCTGCCGCCCGAGCACCGCGGCACTCGGGCCGCCCGTGACGGGATGTTCGGTATTAGCCCGTCACGCCGATTCGTAGTCGATGCCTTTCTTGCGGCCGAAAAGGCCACGACGCTCGGTCGCGTACCCAAGGTTTTCCATGACTTTCACGGCTTTCGCTTCGAGCTTGTCCCTACCAGTCACCCCGCGTTTGACCGCCGATCCCAGTGCGGTCTTCACACCCCAAGGCAGGGGCCTGCCGAGGCGCTCGAGGGCGTCAAGGGCTATTTCGACCTGTCCTTGGCCGGGAGCAGAGCCGTCGGCGGGTTGAAGTAAACCGATGATCACTGCGGTGATCAACTGCCGCCGTGCTGGTTCGGCGGTCAACTCGGCGACCCGCCACACATCGATGAGTGCTCGGCGTTGGGGATTGTTATGGCACTGAGTGAAACGCTCGACCAGCAAGTCGGCGATCGCATCATCGTCCAGTTCGTTGAGCCCGACGATTGATGAGCCTAGGGCGGTTACTCGGCCCGCATCTGGATCAACGATCTGGGAGCGGACGAACTGCACCCGCTGCTCTGCCGTCCACCCGCGGCGAAGCTTGCGTAACTCGTCGGCTATGTCCTGGGTGACCACGCCGCGTGCGCGCAACGTCGAAACAAATTGGGAAAGCTGCTCAACAGTGAATGATCCAACCTGCAACCACAACTCGGCGACTGTGGATGCACCGATGGTGAATCGCTCCACAGTCGCCACCATGTAGGCGTGATCTAGGCCGCCGGGCAAATCTGTCAGTGCAATATCCGAGCTGGTGATGAGCTTTAGCTGCAACTCAAGACTGAACGGCTCCTCGAACCACTGCGACTCGGCGATATCGGAAAGTAATTGCAACAACGAGCTTTTGGGATCGCTGAGCGCGGACGCGCCAAGGGCGAAGATCGTTGTTGCGTCGTTGTACAGGTAGCTGGCAAGCGGTCCATCGCGGTCCACTACAGCACCGAAGTTGGCGCTGAAGTTGTCGTGCAGGGCCGGCGTGACTGCACCGAACACCTGATCGCGCCGTGCGAATCCCGCATCGTAAATGGGTTGCAGTTTGCGCAGGACATCGGATCGAGACTGTGCTTGGGCCGGTTCTGTGAGAGGGGCCGCGAGGGCGGCGGAGATCGAATCGGACACGTCGGGCCTGGCATCAGGGGGCAGGTGATCTGATAGCCGCTGAATGGATGCGACGGAGCGGTCGACTACCTTCAGGCCGGGAGAGTCGTCCTCGTTGATGCGCGTCCACAGCGTGTCCGCGGCTGTTTGCAGCAGTGGTCCGTGACGCCGTTCAACAGTCTCGGCGGCGACGGCGTCGTACCACTGCGGCCAGGTGAAGGTCGGGCGCCGGGGAGCGGACGTGAGAATGGCCTCGACGAGAACATCCGACGAAACAGGGGCAACCCCAGCCAACAACGGCGCCGCGGCCTCCCGCGCGGACATGTGGTTAATGTCCAATAGCAGGAGCACGATCTGTTGGGCCACCTCAGTGCTCTTGATGCGGTCACGCGCGAGCGCGGCGATGGCCACGACAATAGGGAGCGGGTTCAATGCGTCAGAATTCGGCGACGCGGATGGGGCGGACGGGGCGGCGGCTAATTGTTGTCCAGGCTCCGGCTTGACGTAGGCCTTGAATGCCGCTGCGAGGGCGGCCGAAATGTCGCTTCGACACGCGTCAAGGAAGTCGAAGAGTGTGGCATCGGACAGGTCCTCAAGCTGACTGACGCATCGTTGGCCCTCGTCCTGCGCAATGGCGGTCGCGGCGATGCGCGCAAGGACGCCACGGTTGTCGCTTAGCGCGGGCTCCGGATTGCGCAGCAGGAAGTGCGCGCTGGCAGTACCTACCGTGTCGACGTAGTCGAGCACGGCCCCGCGCAGTCTCTGCGCTCCGTTGGAGGTTCCGATAGCTGCGAGATTCCATGCGGCTTCGACTGTGGTGTCGTCAAGGATCTCCCGAAAGACGTCGATCAGCAGAGCTATGGATTCACTGGCGGAATCGGCAACATGAGCCACTGGCAGGGTAGGGGTGGCTACGTAGAGATGGAGCAGTGTCGAGGCGACGTTGCGAGCTCCCAGTCCGACGCTGGTCCTCATCAAGTGGTTCAACAGATTGACAACGCCGCGTTGGGTGGCGTCGTCGCAACCGCGCAGGCGTTCGGCAACTGTCGTTACGTCGGCGGTTTCGGCAGCATCCTCTATCGCTGCGGCGAGCTGACCGTCGAGTCCGTAAGCAGCGCCGCTGCTGTGCATGAACACTAAGTCGCGTGTGGGCCCCGGAACAGTACGGGTGCGCCGCAGATAGTCGAGAAGCTGCTGGTTGCTGGCTAGTGCCGTTCGTTGAACGTCAACGGCCGTGGCTTGGTCGGTCAACAGGTTTGCAGGTGCGGCTCGACTCAACGCATAGGCGCGAGCTCGCTCTATCGCCCGGTCAGGCCACGATGCGTCGAGGTTCACATCATCGGGATGAGCGAGCATGTGCAGGACCATCTCGGGCAGGCGCGCATCAATTTGGAGATCTCGAGCGAAAAGCGGAAATTCGACGCGGAGACATACGAGCTTGGCAAGCTCCGCGGCAGCATCTCGCGGATCTGTTGCCAGCAGACGCTGAGCGTGCCGATCCTCGGCGAGGCGATAGCTCAACGCGAAAGCGTTCAGAAGGTGTTTGACCCGACGTGGGCTTGTGACATGGGTAGGAACGAGTACCGAGACCACGTAATCGCTGCTGATGTCAGCCCACAGCCCGTCTCTATCCTTCACGAGGTCGGCGGCGAAGGCGGTGATGCGCTGGGAAAGCAGCGGCGGCAAGCTGACCTGATACTGAAACACTTTGTCTAGGTACGCGCTGCCGGTGCTGTAGTACGGGTTGACTTCGTCGGTAGGGGTCTCCTGTTTAGCCGCCCGCGTGAGGCTCTCTTCAAGCACCTGCTGATCCGCAGCCACCAGGAAGACACACCTGTCGGTACCGAGAAAGGTTCGGATCGCGTCGAGGGTTGCCACTACATCGTCGGCCGAGCATCGATCGACCTCGTCGACGAACACCACCAACCGACGAGCACCGGAGTCGCGAACCAAGTCGGCGAAAATGGACTCGAATTGTTCGTCACTCTCTGGCTTGCCCAGAGTGCGATCGACCTGCAAGGTCCTGCTCGACAGGGTGATCAGAGCCGAGAGCAACGCCGCGGGGACCAGGGCCGCGTTGGCGACTTGGCCCGCAAGCTTGGCGAAGGCCTCGCCGTAGGGTTCGGGCTGTGGCCAGGCGATTAGCGCGATGATGACGGCGAGCAATGCTGCAAGAGCGAACAACAGGCCAGCAAATGTCGCAACGATCCGAACCCAGCGCGACACCGGAATCGCGATGTCTGTCCTGGTGCGGCCGGTGTACAGGTCACTGTGATATTTCGGCTTACTAATTCCGAGTTGGGTGGCAACGGCGGAAATTAGATTGCGGCGGAGAGGGGTTTCGGCGTACTTATAGGCGTCGAAACGCGCAAATTTGGTGCCAGGACGGCGAGCAACAGCGTCACGAACGAGGTTGCCGATGCCGCTTTTCCCCGATCCCCACGGGCCATATAGCGCGACGTTGGATCGGGCTGGAACCGTGACCACCAGCGCGGCGAGCTGGTCCGCGATACGCAGGTGAGCCAGCTTGTCGGCCCCGGCTGTAGATACCTCTTGGTCGTCAAAAAGATCGCCAGATTTAAGCAGCGGCGGAGCAGATTCGACCATAGTCAGCTTTCGTCGTTGCGCCGGGGCGTATGCGGCGTCTGAATGCAGTGCAGGAAGAAATTCATTTTGGCCTGGGGGTACGACAACAAGCCAGGGCACGGCGCGCCCGGCGTTGCGTCGACCCCAGAGCGAACCGTATGCCTATTGCGTTGGCGCACATCGGCATGCACCTCCCAGCCTCAAGGTGCAAAGTCGGTTCGGCATGCCAAGGCACCCCGGTGGTGGACCTTGTCTTTAACCTCATCGTCGGTTCCGGCAACTCGGCAGTCGCGATCGATCAGGCTCTTCGCTTGGGTGATGGTCGGTCCCATCACGCCACACTTCTCCACGAACGTTCGGCGGGGCCCAACATCGGGGCTTCACACCCAGTACCTGGATGGGCTGTACCGCGTAGGCGCAGAAGTGCAGGGAGATCGGCTGTGATCACCAGTCTCAATAGGGGATCCAAGCGCTGAACCTCTGCATGGCAACCATCGAACTGCCTCCTTGCGGCACCCGTGTCTCACATTTGATGTCCAATTGGCCATCGAGTGGCCATCGGATATGAGAATTGGACATCGAATCTGAGAACGTACAAATCAATCATCAGACTCCAGAACGCGCCATGTCCACGAATCGCGACAGGTGCAGCTGGTGGGCCACTGTGATCGTCTTCGTCGGTCCCGCACGGTGTTTGGCGATGATGAGGTCCGCCTCGCCGCCGCGAGGATCGTCGCGCTCGAAGGCATCGGGGCGATGCAAGAGGATCACCATGTCCGCGTCCTGCTCGATCGATCCCGACTCTCGAAGATCGGAGAGCATCGGCTTCTTGTCGGTGCGCTGCTCCGGCCCACGGTTCAGCTGGCTCATCGCCACCACCGGGACTTCGAGCTCCTTGGCCAAAAGCTTGATCTGCCTTGAGAATTCGGAGACTTCCTGCTGGCGTGACTCGACCTTCTTGCCGGAGGTCATCAGCTGCAGGTAGTCGATCACGATCAGCCGGAGATCCGCCTTCTGGTGCAACCGGCGCGCCTTCGCGCGGATCTCCATCATCGTCAGGTTCGGCGAGTCGTCGATGTAGAGCGGCGCCTCGCTGATCTCACTCATCCGCCGCGCCAGCCGCGTCCAGTCGTCGTCACTCATACGGCCGGAGCGCATGTCCGCGAGCTTGATCTTCGCCTCGGCCGACAGCAGTCGCATGACGATCTCGGACTTGCTCATTTCCAGGGAGAAGATGACGCTGGAGTGCCGGTTCTTGATGGAGCACGACCGCAGGAAGTCCAGCCCGAGCGTCGAGTTGTGCGTGGGAACCATCGATCGGCTGGCCAAGTACATGTGGGTCGAGTTGTCGACCTCCACACAGCGCACGGGAACGCTCTCCACGCGACGCGCGCCGACGATGAATCTGGATCCGGAGCGAGCCAGGTTGACTGCGGCGCGACGCTCCTTGTGCAGCACCGACTTTCGGTGCAGGCCGAAGACATCGTCCTCGGTAGCGAATGTGAGCGTATATGCCACTGACGACGCTTCGCTGCGGCCCCTGACCCTCTTGGTCGACGTTTGGCAGCGATAGCCCAGGCTGACGACGAGCTCGGCGACGTCCGCCGCAAGCCGGGGGTCTGTTACAGCGAATTGCACGGACCCGCCGTGCGTAACGGTCCCGTCGGTATCCAGCAAGCCCGCCAGCAGTGCGCGGCGCTGCGTCTCGGCTGCGCGGAGATACCCGACGGGAATGTGCTTGTTGCCCAACACACCAAGCGTCCGCAACCTGGCCTGCAGCGTGCCGACCGCGTTGCGGCACGACTGGCATAGTCGCATCCCGCTCGACGAACCGCCGCACCGCGCACAACTCGGTGCTGGGACGGCGTCCGACATGAACCGTGCGCGTCCACCACAACTGCGTCCACACGTCCTGACCTGGCTGGTCTGCGGCAGGAACTCGTTGCCGCACACCACACACCTGCGGACGGGAGTAGGTGGCGCCTCGGGGAGGAGCAGTTGGTATCGATAGATGGCGGACGGAGACTTGCGCGCTACCAGCCCCTCCGACTCGATGCGCATGATGATCTCCGGATCAGCGCTCGTGATCTGAGCCGCAGCCGTCGTGCCATCACTGAGCCAGGCGCCCAACGTATATGGCGGAACGAGTAATTCGCGCTCTCGGCCTCGAATCGGCGCCGTATTCGTGACCGAGTGGTTCACGCGCTGGTCGACCGTCGGGCAGCGCAGCGTTTCCGCAATCTCGCGGGTGGTCCGCACAGCGGCGAACGTGCGTTGGTTCTTGTATCGGTTGTAGCCGACAGCTGCCGCTTGAGCTGACTTGCGAGATGCGCGAGTGTCGGTCAACCACTGATGTTCCTCGTCCGCCACGATGACCGTGCCGTCCGAGAACTCGACTTCGTAGCACGGACGCCCGACCATCACCTCAGTCGCAGCGACCACGCGCGTCGGCTCGCCGTCGGGCCCGATCAACTCGTCGCCGACCGCGACGTCGCCCATCGTGGTCCAGCCGGTGGGCGTCGGCAGTGGCGTGTCCAAGGCGAGGGCCTTGCCAACGCCAGGTCTGGCCGCCACCACGATCATCTGGCCGGCGTGCAGACCGTTGGTCACCTCGTCGAGCTCGGTGAAGCCCGTGGGCACACCACGCGAGACGCCGCCCTGGGAGGCGATGGCGTCGATCTCGTCCATCGTCGGCTGCAGCAGGTGCTCGAGGACGACGAAGTCCTCGGTGGTGCGCCGTTCGGTGACCTCGTAGATCTCGGCCTGGGCGCGGTCCACCACGTCGGCCACGTCCGCGCCGTCGGCGCCGGCGTACCCGTACTGCACCACCCGCGTTCCGGCCTCCACCAGACGCCGCAGGAGCGACTTCTCCGACACGATGCCGGCGTAGTAACCCGCGTTGGCCGCAGTCGGCACGGTGGAAATCAGGGTGTGCAGATATGGGGCGCCACCGATGCGCTTGAGCAGTCCGCGGCGGTCCAGCTCGGCGGAGACGGTGATCGCGTCGGCGGGCTCACCGCGGCCGTACAGATCGAGGATCGCGTCGTACACGCTCTGGTGCGCGGGGCGGTAGAAGTCGCCGGGCCGCAGCCGCTCCAGGACGTCGGCGATGGCGTCCTTCGACAGCAGCATGCCGCCGAGCACCGATTGTTCGGCAGCCATGTCCTGTGGAGGTTGGCGGCCGTACTCCTCGGCTGGGGGAGCTTCCTGCTCCGCGCGACCCCCGGACTGACCGCCCTGCCAGCCCCGATCGTCGACGACAGCCACGAAGCGTCCACCTCCCCCTTCATGTCAGATCGATGTCGAACACGTATTCGACGTACTCCCCCGCGAGAGTAAACCCAGATACCGACGGCTCACGTTAGAGACGTTGCTGGAACGGTTGCAAGCGAGACCTGTGCATAGACCTGTGGACGCAGTGTGCATAGATCCGGTGGGCCATGTTGAGCCCTTGGGGACAACCTGTGCACAACCATCGAGTTTTTCGACATCACCGCAGATGGGGGCGCTACGAGCCATGTGGGAACTTGTGGATGCGATTTGCCCCGGCGTGTCGTCCGTGGTTGCCGTCCCGGGCGTGTTGTGTTGCATGCACGGGCCCAAAAGGTTAACGGGTGGTTATGTTCGCTGGGTCACGAGGGGCCCGTGATGTTCGCCAGCGCGCACAGCAACGCCCGGGTGAAGATCGATCAAGCCCTCACCCGGGCGTATTGACGCTGTGGGTATTACTCGGCGACGACGTTCACAGAAACGCCGACGGTGACCTCGGGGTGCAGCTGCACCACGACGGCATACGCGCCGGTGGCCTTGATGTGGGCCTTGGGCAGGTTGACGGTCCGGCGGTCCAGGTTCGGGCCGCCCGCCTTCTTGATCGCGCCGACGATGTCACCGGTGGTGACGGAGCCGAACAGCTTGCCCGCACCGGCGGTGCGCACCGGCAAGGACACCGGGCCGAGCTCTTCGAGAGCGGCCTTGATCTCCTTGGCGTGATCCAGGTCGCGGACGACCTTCGTCTCGCGAGCACGGCGGATTTCCTCGGCCTGGCGCTCGGCGCCACGCGACGCGACGATCGCCATGCCACGGGGCAGCAGGTAGTTACGGCCGTAGCCGTCCTTGACCTCGACGGCGTCGCCGGCGGAGCCCAGGTGGTCGACCTCAGCGGTCAGAATCAGTTTCATGTCAGTTCTCTTCGTTCGGCTTAGCGCGACGTCGCACTGAACGGCAGCAGGGCTACCTCGCGGGCGTTCTTGACTGCGATCGCAATGTCGCGCTGGTGCTGCACGCAGTTACCGGTGACCCGGCGGGCACGAATCTTGCCGCGCTCGCTGATGTAGGTCCGCAGCAACGCGGTGTCCTTGTAATCGATGATCTGGTTCTTGCCCTTCTTCGAGCAGAACGAGCACTTCCGGGCCTTGACCGGCTTCTCAGGAGCCGGGCGCCTCTTCGTGGAGGAGGACTTCGCCATGTCTATCTCTTTCTCAGTACTTGGAAATCAGTTGATCAGAAGGGAGGTTCTTCGTCGGCGCCGTTGAACGATCCGGACGCGGGAGCACTGCCCCACGGGTCGTCTCTCGGGCCATCGTTACCACCACTGCTGGCCGCGGGGCGTGAACCGCCGCCACCACCGCCACCGCCGCCAAAGCCGCCTCCGCCCCCGCCGCTACGGCTGGCCTTGTTGACCTTGGCCGTCGCGTACTTCAAGGAAGGACCGATCTCGTCGACCTCGAGCTCCACGACGGTGCGCTTCTCACCCTCACGAGTCTCGTACGAACGCTGCTTGAGGCGACCGGTCACGATCACCCGCGAACCGCGGGTAAGGCTCTCGGCCACGTTCTCGGCAGCTTCGCGCCAGATGCTGCACCGCATGAAGAGCGGGTCGCCGTCTTTCCACTCGTTGGTCTGACGGTCCATCATCCGAGGCGTCGACGCCACCGTGAAGTTGGCGACGGCGGCCCCGGACGGCGTGAACCGCAACTCGGGATCGGCGGTCAGGTTTCCGACGATGGTGAGATTGGTGTCACCAGCAGCCACGGGTCCTCCATGTGATTGGGAAGCAGGTCGCTAAGAACGGATCGCAAGCGAGCCTACGGATGCGCTCTGACGGGCACGGGCCATTGGGCCTAGTGCTTGTCGGTCCGCATCACCTTGGTCCGCAGAACGGACTCGTTGAGGCTGAGCTGACGGTCCAGCTCGGACACGGTGGCCGGCTCGGCCTTCACGTCGATGACGGCGTAGATGCCCTCGGGGTGCTTGAGGATCTCGTACGCCATGCGGCGCCGGCCCCAGATGTCGATCTTCTCGACCGTGCCGCCGTCCTTGCGGATGACGTTCAGGAACGTCTCCAATGACGGTGCAACAGTTCGCTCGTCGAGCGTGGGGTCGAGGATGACCATGATTTCGTATGGACGCATGTGGAACCCATCACCTCCTATGGTCGTTTGCGGCCACGGCTTGTCCGTGACAGGAGGGTCGCCTGCGTCGGCAACTCGGCAAGGTTACAGCAGGACCCTCTGAGCTGCGAAATCGTGCTGTTGTTTCGACGTCGACGGCCCGGGTATCGCCCGCTGCGTAAGGAACCGTCAACGCAGAGGGGACCAGCCACCGTGACCGCCAAGACTCGCATCGCAGGATCCATCGCGGCCGCCGTACTGTACGGCGCCGCGACCGTCGCACCTGCTTGGGCCATCGACGACATCAAGCCGTTCGGGCAGCAGGAGACCGTCCGAGACGCCGCCGGAATCGACATCGGCTACACCGTCCGCGGCCTCTCCCCCAGCGCCGACGTCATCCCCTACCCCGTCGCCGGGCGCCTGTACGAGGCGATGGTGACCGCCGACGCCGTTCAGGGACCTGCGACGCCGGTGATCCCGTTCTTCAACGCCCGCAGCGAGAACGGCGACAACTACCGCGTGCTCGCCAACGTCTTCACGCCGCAGGGACTCAGCGGTGCGACGCTCCCGCCGGGCGGGAGCACAACGGGCAAGCTCTACTTCGACGTCGTCGGCCCCGTGCCCAACAGCGTGGTCTACAACGACGGCACCCACGACGTGCTCGGCTGGGTCGACACCGGCGGTCAGCCGGCCACCGGCGGCGGCGCGACCGGGTCAACCGGCGCGGCGGAAGTCGGCGGCGGCGCGGAGTCCCGAGGAGTGACCGGGTCGACCGGGCCGAACTTCACCGGGCCGAGCACCACGGCCGGCGACCAGAACGGTGCGGGCGGTGGCGGCGGCCAAAGCACCGCCGGGAGTGACGTCGAAGGCGGGGACGGCTCCGGGGTCGGATAGCTCAGCCGCCCTCCGCGGTCCGCTTGATCGCCGCCAAGGTCACCGGAATGCCTTCCTTGGCGGCCTTCGTCCGGATCGCGACCTGCTCGTCGGCCTTCTCGCCGAAGCGGCCGCGGAAGCCTTCGATGCCCGCGGGTTCGAAGGACCAGTGCTCGGTGAGGCGCGTTCCGCCCTCGGCCGGCTCCAGGCTGAAGCCCCAGCGCACCCAGCCGTCGTTGACCACCCAAGAGAACTCGCGGCCCGGGTCTGCGGCCACGACCCGGCTACGGGTCTCCCACGTGCGCTTGCCGTCGTCGTTTCGTCCGGTGAAGTACGAGCCGACGGTCGGACCGCCGCCCTCGTCCCACCAGCAGGCCCGGCACTGCGGGCTCCACTCGCCGATCCGGGTCACGTCGGACACCAATGCGTAGAGGGTGTCCGCGTCGGCGTTCACCACCACGGAATCACTGAACGTCAGATCGCTCATGTCAGCGTCAACTCCTTCTCGGGTTCGACCGTCGGCGCGGGCGGCGTGGGCCGCAGCCGCGAGGGCAACCATCTGGGCGGGGCGTCCAGCGCGTGTTCGAACACCCCACCCGACGGGTCGTCGACTCCGCCGCGGCGGACGACGTCCAACTCGGGACGGTAGATCTGGCGGATTACCAAGGCGCACAACGCAACCACTGCGATGTCCCGCAGCAGGACCGTGGCCGTGAACCACTCCTGCGGCAAGCCCATCTTCGCCTCGCCGAACAGGTACAGCATCCGGGGCACCCAGACCAAGGCGTCGACCGTCATCCACGCCAACAGGATTCGTCGTTGCGGCAGCGCGAGCACCGCCAGCGGCACCAACCACAACGAGTACTGCGGACTCCACACCTTGTTGGTCAGCAGGAAGGCCGCGATCACCAGGAAGGCCAACTGCGCCAACCGGGGACGACGCTGGGCCGTCAACCCGACATAGGCGATGCCGCACAGGCACACCGCGAACAACACGGCCGTCACCGCGTTGGTCACCGACGGCGGCTCCCAGAACCCCAGGTTCGGATCGAAGCCCCGCCACCCCGTGAACGACTTCACGACGTTGTAGATCGAATCCATGTCGTCGCCGCGACGGGTGTTGAGCCGGAAGAATTCCGACCATCCGCGCGGGTACAGCACCATGATCGGCAGGTTGACCACCAGCCACGTCACCACCGCGACGCCGGCGGTCTTGCCCACCTCGCGCATGCGGCCCGTGCGCAACCCCAGGATCACCAACGGCACGATCAGCAGCAGCGGGTACAGCTTGAGCGCCACCCCGATGCCGATCAGCGCGCCCGCTACGGCCGGTCGGCGACGCGACCACGCCAGCATCGCGCCCGCCGCACACGCCGTCGCCAACGCGTCGAAGTTGGTGAAGATCTGGAAGATCACCAACGGTGACCCGGCGACCAGCGCCGCGTCCCAGATCCGGCGCCCCGCCAACAGCGTCGTCGCCCATACCGTGGCCAACCACGCCAACGCCAACCCGAACGCGGAGATGTTGAAGAACATCACCACCTCGGCGACCACCGGAATCGACACCAGCTTCGTCAACGCCGTGTACGTCTTGGCCAACGCCATCGACACGTACTGGTACAGCCCGGTGAGCACCGGATACTCCATGTACCGCACGGCGGGTGTGCCGTCGTACTGGATCTGCTGCGCGCCGGTGGAGTCCTTCTCCGTCCACGACGACTTGTACGGAAACTTGCCCTGGCTCAACAACTCCGCGGTGTACAGCGGCACGGTGTCCGAGTAGCAGAGCTCGTAGTACGCCCGCTGGTTCTCCCAGATGGCGACCCGCTGGTCGGCGGTCCCGGTGCCGGTCGACTGCAGGCACGCCGCCTTGGTCGAGTAGCCCAGCGCCAAGAACAGCAGCGCGATGATCAGCATGACGCGCAGCGGCGTCATGAACCGGGCCCGGCCGATCAGCGCGTGCTTGCCCACCGGCCCGCCGATGGCACCGGCCAGCGCCGCACCGATGGTGTCGGTCCGGCTGGGGAAGTCGCGGGCGTCGTCGCTGCGCAAGTCTTCGGCCAAAGGTGCCGGAGACACCGTCGACCGATCTGGGTCCTGGCCGATCACGGCGGAGGCGGCGGCGCAGTGATCGTCGGAGTGGCAGCCGGATCACCGGGAGGCGGCGGCGCCCCCGGCGGCGGCAGCTGAATCGTCGTCGGCGGGCCGAACGGAATCGTGATGCCGGGACCCAACTCGATCGTCGGCTGAATCACCGTCTCCGACGGCGGCGGCGGGGGTGGTGGCGGAGGCGGCGGCGCGGCCGGTGGACCCGCATAGCCGCCGATCTCCGTCGGCTTCGGGAACGACTCGTTGTCGGTGCCCTCGAGGGCGCCGTCCATCGTGGCCTTCCAGATGTCGGACGGAATGCCCGACCCGTAGACCGACCCGCCCGACTTGTTCTCCAGCGGCTTGGTGCCCTCGGTGGTACCCACCCAGACCGCGGTCGACAGCGACGGCGTGTAGCCGACCATCCACGCGTCGCGGTTGGCGTCGGTGTCACCCAGTTGGTTGGTTCCGGTCTTGGCCGCGGACGGACGGCCGCCGGCCAGGTTGTGACCCCTGGAGTAGCCGGCGATCGGCTGCATCGCGGAGGTGACGTTGTCGGCGACGGCCTTGTCGATCCGCTGCTCGCCTGGATCGTCCTGCGTCGCCGCGTCGAACAACGTCTGCCCGTCGGATCGGACGACCTTCTGGATGAAGTGCGGCCGGTGGTAGACGCCTGAGTTGGCCAGGGTGGCGTAGGCCGAGGCCATGTCGATCACCCGCGACTGGTACTGACCGAGCACGACGCCGTTGTTCGGCGGTCCGCCCTTGCCGTCCTCGGACAGCGTGTGCTCGACGCCGGGGAAGCTCTCGGCGACACCAGCGGCATGGGCGGCGTCTGCGACGTCCTGCGGGCCGTTCTTCAGCTTCAGCATCAGCCGGTAGTAGCTGGTGTTGAGCGACATCTTCAGCGCCTGGGCGATGTTGCAGGTTCCGCAACCCTCGCCTTCCACGTTGCCGATCTTGATGCCGTTGACCTCTACCGGCGAGCTGTCCACCTGGTACCCGAGCCCGATGCCCTGCTGCAGCGCAGCCACCAGTGCGAAGACCTTGAACGACGACCCCGTCGGCAATCCGGCCTGCGCGAAGTCGAAGCCGTTGGCGTCGGACCCTCCGTAGTAGGCCTTGACCCCGCCCGTCTTCGGGTCGACCGAGGCGACGGCCGTCCGCATGTCCGGATCCTGGCCCTCCATGTACTCGGCTACCGCGTCCTCGGCGGACTTCTGCGCCTTCGGGTCGATCGTCGTCGTGATCTGGAGACCCTCGGTGTTCAACGTCTGCTCGTCGATGTTGAACAGATCCATCAGTTCCTTGGTGACCTGACGTTCGATCAGGCCGTTCGGTCCACTGGTCTGGTTCTGCGCGCGCGCCTGGTCCGGCGGGACGGTCGGGGGGAACACCTGCGCGGAGCGGTCGTTGGGCGACAGCGCACCCATCGTGACCATGCCGTCGAGCACCCAGTTCCACCGCTCGGCCGAACCCTCTGGGTCGACGGCGGGGTCGAGCCCCGACGGCTGCTGGATCAACGCCGCGAGAAGCGCGCCCTCCGCCACGTTGAGCTGCTCGACGGGCTTGCCGAAGTACGCCTGCGAGGCCGCGCCGATGCCGTAGGCACCCCGTCCGAAGTAGATGATGTTGAGGTAGGACTGCAACACCTGGTCCTTGGACCACTCCCCCGACATCTTGGTGGAGATGACGAGTTCCTTGGCCTTGCGCACCAGCCCGCCGACGCCGGATCGGGCGTCGCCGACCAATGCGTTCTTGACGTACTGCTGGGTGATCGTGGACCCGCCCTGCAGGTCGCCACCGAAGATGTTGTTCTTGAAGGCGCGAAGGAAACCGGTGAACGAGAACCCGGGGTTGGTATAGAAGTCACGGTCCTCGGCCGCCATCACCGCGTTGCGCACCTGCACCGGGATCTGGTCGATGTCGACGTCGACGCGGTTGCCCTCGGGGGGCACGATCCTGGCGAGCTCGCTGCCGTCGCTGGCCAGGATCGTCGACACCTGGTTGGTCCGGATGTCTCCTGGCTTCGGGATGTCGACGATCATGTACGCCATCGCGAACGTCACGATCGGCAGCAGGATGCAGATCGCCAACGCGGCCAACGACCCGCGGCGAACCCACTTCCAGTTGACGTTGAACTGTCGCCCGCCCGAACCGCCACCGGGTGGCCGGCCACCGCCGGGCGGACCTGGCGGTGGTGGCTTCGGCGGCGGGGTGCCGTCCAACGCGGCCTTGACGACGTCGATCGGGTCGCGGTACTGAGCCGGGCGCGCGTCGCGCACCGGCGGGATGACCATCGTCTGGCGGTCGTCGTGGCGCCGAGGATCACGCTGCTGCGGCTGCTGCGGGGGGCGCGGCGGCTGGGGCTGCTGCTGTTGTGGCTGCTGTGGCAACGCCCGCGTCGCACCGTCCGACTGGGACGGCGCGGAGTGTCGCGGTTGCGCGACGCCACCGTCGGCCGAGGTCCCCTTGCGGATGTCGTCGGCCGACCGGTCTTGTCGCCCTTCGCTATTCACTGGCGGTACGCGCTCCTGAGCGCGCCGACTTGGTGTTCTTGGTGCGCGTCGCTCCTCCGTGAGGACGTGGCGCGCCCAACACATAGCTCTTCACCAAATGATTCCAACTGCAAGTTCTACATACCTCCACCACGTGCACCGCGAATTCGTCGAACTTGGCTGCCAGCATCACCAGCTCCTCGGTGGAGCGGGCGGATCCGGACACTGCTCCGAGATGATCACCGAACACCCACGACACCAGCGTGAGCTGCTCCTTGCGACATATCGGACACATCACCTGACTGGACTTGCCGTGGAACTTCGCGGCGCGCAGCAGATACGGATTGGCGTCACAGACCTCTGAAACACCCGTGCGGCCCGAGTACACCTCGGCCAGCAGGGACCGCCGCTTGAGCGCGTAGTCCACCACCTGTCGCTGCAATCGCACGATGACCAGAGTACGTCGGCCCCCCTTTCGCGCAGCTTCGACTCCGCCACCTTCACCCCTGTTCGACATCTGGTCTGCGGCGATGGCACGTGAACTCCTACGATCCGTCAATGGCGACTCGGCAGACAGCAGGTACACGGGCGAAGGACAGCGACCGCAACAACACCTGCCAGGTACTCGACAGCGCGCTCGGCGACGGGCAACTGTCCGGGGAGGAGCACCGCATCCGGGTCGCGGCCGCCACCACCGCCGCGACGCTCGGCGACCTCCAACAGCTGGTGGAAGACCTGCAGAACGACAACGCACCGGTCCAGATGCCCGACTTGAAGAAGCCCTCGCGGATGATCGGCGGTGACAGCGGCTGGGGCATGCGCGCCGCCGTGGCGGGCGTTCTGGTGGTTCTCGGCATCGCCATTGGCTGGGGGTTGTACGGCAACACCACCTCGCCGTTGAGCTTCACCTCCGACCCCGGCGCCAAGTCCGACGGCATCCCCGCGAAGGTGATCACCCCGCCCAAGCAGCTGCAGTCACTCGGCGGGCTGACCGGCCTGATGGAACAGATGCGTCAACGCTTCGGCGACACCATGGGCTACGGCCTGACGATCTATCCGGACTACGCCGTGCTCTATCGGCCCGACCCCACCGACGACCGGCGCAAGCTCAACTACACGTACCGCGGCGGGTTCGACGATCCGTATCCGGCCACCAAGAGCTCGGACGACACTCTGGTCGACCTGAGCGCCTTCGACGTCAAGACCGTCGTCGGGATCATCAGGGGCGCCCCCGAGACGGTCGGACTACAGCAGAAGGACGTCGAGGCCGACGACACCTACCTCACGATCGACCCGGCCCGCGACCCCACCATGCCCGGCACGCTGACTCTGCGCGTCAGCGTCTCCAGTGACTTCGGCAGCGGGTCCATCACCTTCGCCGGCGACGGCACGATCAAGCGCATCGACGGCCCGCCGCCAAAATAGCGGCCCGACTCGCCGCCTGACTGGCGGACTTTCCAAAGTGTTGTGTATGTTCGCTTTACGCAGCGCCGTTTATATCGGTGCGATACATTTTTTCGACGGGTGTAATCGTCGTAGCGAAACCGCATAGGAGGTGATTCGATGCTGGAACTGGCCATCTTGGGACTCCTCATCGAGTCACCGATGCACGGCTACGAGCTGCGCAAGAGGCTGACGGGCCTGCTCGGAGCCTTCCGGGCGTTCTCCTACGGCTCTCTGTATCCGGCCCTGCGCCGGATGCAAGCCGACGGCCTCATCGTCGAGGAGTCGGACCCCGTCGGTGCCGTCAAGATGCGGCGGGCCCGGCGGGTCTACGTCCTCACCGACGCCGGCAAGCTCCGCTTCACCGAGCTCGTCGCCGACACCGGTCCGCAGAACTACACCGACGACGGATTCGGCGTCCACCTGGCCTTCTTCAACCGCACCCCGGCCGAGGCCAGGATGCGCATCCTGGAGGGTCGTCGCCGCCAGGTGGAGGAACGCCGCGAAGGCCTGCGTGAAGCCATCGCGCGCGCCAGTAATTCACTCGACCGCTACACCCGCCAGCTTCATCAACTCGGGCTCGAGTCCAGCGAGCGCGAAGTCAAGTGGCTCAACGACCTGATCGCGGCAGAACGCGTCGCCGCTACAGGCCGCCCCGAGACCACCCCCGAACCACAGCCCTAAATCCCCAACACCCGCTTCGCAGTCGTCAGTACAGAAGGAGATCGCCCCATGTCCGAGTCGAATGAAATCCGGGTCGCCATCGTCGGCGTCGGCAACTGCGCCTCGTCGCTGGTGCAGGGCGTGCAGTACTACCTCGACGCCGACGAGAACTCGACCGTCCCCGGTCTGATGCACGTCAAGCTCGGCAAGTACCACGTCCGCGACGTGCAGTTCGTCGCCGCGTTCGACGTCGACGCCAAGAAGGTCGGCTTCGACCTCTCCGAGGCCATCTTCGCCTCCGAGAACAACACCATCAAGATCGCCGACGTGCCGCCCACCAACGTGACGGTGCAGCGCGGCCCGACGCTCGACGGCATCGGCAAGTACTACTCCGAGACCATCGAGGTGTCCGACACCGAGGCCGTCGACGTCGTCAAGACGCTCAAGGACGCCAAGGTCGACGTGATGGTGTCCTACCTTCCCGTCGGGTCCGAAGAGGCCGACAAGTTCTACGCGCAGTGCGCCATCGACGCCGGCGTGGCGTTCGTCAACGCGCTGCCCGTCTTCATCGCCTCCGACCCCGTCTGGGCCGAGAAGTTCCGTGCCGCAGGCGTTCCCATTGTCGGCGACGACATCAAGAGCCAGGTCGGCGCCACCATCACCCACCGCGTGATGGCCAAGCTGTTCGAGGACCGCGGCGTGCAACTCGACCGCACCATGCAGCTCAACGTCGGCGGCAACATGGACTTCCTCAACATGCTGGAGCGCTCGCGCCTCGAGTCGAAGAAGATCTCCAAGACCCAGGCCGTCACCAGCAACCTGCAGCGCGAGTTCAACGCCAAGGACGTCCACATCGGCCCGTCCGATCACGTCGGCTGGCTCGACGACCGCAAGTGGGCCTACGTCCGCCTCGAGGGCCGCGCCTTCGGCGACGTGCCGCTGAACCTGGAGTACAAGCTCGAGGTCTGGGACTCGCCGAATTCCGCTGGCGTCATCATCGACGCGGTGCGTGCGGCGAAGATCGCCCTCGACCGTGGCATCGGCGGACCGGTCGAGGCCGCCTCGGCGTACCTCATGAAGAGCCCGCCCAAGCAGCTGGCCGACGACATCGCGCGCGCCCAGCTGGAATCGTTCATCGAGGGCTAGGTTCCTCAACCTCACCATCGAGTGTGCTGTGGGATCGCGACAACTTCGGTTGAGGCGATCTCACAGCACACTCGATGCGGTTTGGGGCGGGGTTAGAAGCCGAAGCCGAGCTCCGCGGGGACGTCGGAAGCGAACGCGGCGTCCAGCGCGTCGATGACCCGAGAGTCGTTGCAGCGCAGTCGATTCGACGCGGCGAAGGCCGATGCGCGGTGCTCACCCAGGTAGAGACTGCCGAGCACCGACAGGGTCGACCACACGTCGGGCTCGGCGTCGGTGGGCTCGCAGCTCGCCTGACCGTCACGAATCTCGAGCTTGAACCGGCCGCCGCCGCCGAGTAACCCGTCGGAGACGTCGAGCACCAGCGACGCGTCGGCCGCATAGGTCCGGGCCGTCAGCACCGCAGGTACGTCCAGCATTCGCAGCCACAGCCCGTCCTCGCGATGGGTGAGCCGAACCCGCCGCGCGTCCGTCAGCAGGTACGGCAGCAGCTCACCGGGCGGCGCCTCGACCGTCACGGTGTCCATCAGGTCCATGCCGAGCAGCGTCCGCCACAATGCGACGTAGGCGTCGACGGTCACCGCCGCCAGCTTGGTGATCGCGACCGTCTTCCGCTCACTGTCGCCGTGGATGCGGTACATGGCGAAGCCGTCGTCGTGCAGCAGCGCCATCAGCGGACCGCCGCCACGCCGCGACTCCTCCCGGTCACCGAACACCTGATCCCACATCTGTCGTGGCGTGAACAATCCGCCGGGCGTCCTCAGCCGCCAGCGTTCGTAGACCTCCTCGATCCGATCGCGGTGGTCGACCGGCGTGACGATCCGCACGCCACCCCGATCGGGAACCTCGTCGAGGAACTCGGCCCCGCGACGGTCGACGCTCAGCGACTCGACGACACTCGCTTGGCCGTAACCGAACCGACTGTAGATGGCGCCCTCCGACGCCTCGAGTCCGGCAATCGGGTAGTCCGCCAACGCCATTCGACGATGCAGTTCACCGAACATCTCCCGCAGCACGCCGCGCCTGCGATGCGTCGGAGCCACGCACACCCACGACACCCCGGCCATCGGCAGCACCGCGCCGCCCGGCACGGTCAACCGAAGATCGAGGTAGTACGCCATCCCGACCACGTCGTCCCCGTCGCAGGCGATCACGACGCCGTCGGCGGGCATCAGCGTCCGCCACATGTCGTTGGCCTCCCGCGGCCGGAAGGACCCGAAACAGGTGGCCGCCAACAGCACCATCGCGGGCCAGTCGGCGTCCTCGGCGGAACGGATCGAGAGTCCAGTCGGGGAAGGCATGAATCCGACGGTGGCACAGCGCGCCGACCGTCGCATCCCCTTTTGTACTGTCGAACGATGGCGGAGATCAACGACGACGACCTGCTTGGCCTCGACGAGTTCGCGCTGCTGGCGGAGAACGCCGAGCAGATCGGCGCCACCGGTCCCCTGCCGTCGGCCGAGAGGCTGGAGTCGGGCCCCGTCAGCGCGCTCAAGTGGGGCACGGCCGATCCGGAGGTCGTCTTCCTGCACGGCGGCGGGCAGAACGCCCACACCTGGGACACCGTCATCCTGGGCCTCGGCGTGCCCGCGCTGGCCGTCGACCTGCCCGGCCACGGCCGGTCCGCGTGGCGCGAGGACGGCGACTACGGCCCCAAGCTCAACTCCGACACCCTGGCGCCGGTGCTGCGCGAATGGGCTCCCGCGCCGCGCCTGATCGTCGGCATGTCACTCGGCGGGTTGACCGCACTACGGCTGGCCGCGACCCAGCCCGCGCTGGTACCCGAGCTGCTGCTCGTCGACGTCACCCCGTCCGCACCCGAACGCCACGAGCAGATGACCAAGGCGCAGATGGGCACCGTCGCGCTGGTGCGCGGTGACCGCACCTTCCCCAGCTTCGCCGCGATGCTCGACGTGACCGTGGCGATGGCGCCGAATCGCGACCGTAAGTCGTTGCGCCGCGGCGTCTTCCACAACAGCAAGCAACTCGACGACGGCACCTGGACGTGGCGTTACGACTCGTTCCGCAAGGGCGAAGGGTTCGAGGGCCTCTGGGACGACGTCCCGTCGATCACGATGCCCACGACGCTGGTGCGGGGCGCCAACTCGCACTTCGTCAACGACGAGGACGCCGACGC
This sequence comes from Mycobacterium sp. Root135, assembly GCF_001426545.1. GTDB lineage: Bacteria > Actinomycetota > Actinomycetes > Mycobacteriales > Mycobacteriaceae > Mycobacterium. The sequence continues at coordinate 405,657 of NZ_LMEZ01000005.1, forward strand.
GTTCGCCACCGCGGCCCCGGGCTTTCTGCGCACCCACGTCGTCGCGGACTCCGGCCACTCCGTCCAGGGTGATCAGCCGGCGGCGCTCGTCGAGATCCTGCGCGGGGTGCTCGCCCGCTGACCGTGTTTGGCTGCCGTTCACCAAATGCTTCACAACTGATCAACAGCGACCCGTAAGTTTCCGGCGAACTGGCCACAGCCCCGGCCGGTGCAATCGTCGGAAGGCTTCCCTTCGCATGTCGCTGGTGCCGTTGAACTTGTTCGTCCAACACGATGGTCGCTCCGCGCGCCAGCACGTGACGTGCCGCTACAAGTGCGGTGACGCGTGCTCTCAGCCGGTCCCCAACGACAGCGCCAACGAATACTTCGGCGACGTCGTCCAGCGGGTGTCGCGCCGAACGCTGCTGCGGACCACGGGCGTCACCGTGCTGGCCGTCGGCGCCGGATCGGCCCTGGCCGCGTGCGGCACCGACACTCCGCCAGCCGTCAGCCAGGCCCCTGAGCCCCAAAAGCCCTCGGCGGGAATGAACTTCAACTCGGTGGCCCCCAACAGCGACGACGCCGTCGTCATCCCCGACGGTTACCGCCAGGCCGTGGTCATCAGCTGGGGCGATCCCGTCGTGCCGGGAGCGCCGGCGTTCGACGTGACCAAGCAGACCGCCGCGGCTCAACGCGGGCAGTTCGGCTTCAACAACGACTTCGCCGGGCTGCTGCCGATTCCCGGCAACGCCGGTCACTTCCTGCTGGTGACCAACCACGAGTACACCACCGAACAGTTCATGCACCCCGGCTACGACGCAGACAAGCCCACCCGCGAGCAGTTCGACATCTCGATCGCCGCCCACGGCCTCTCAGTGGTCGAGGTCAAGCGGACCGCCGACGGTCTCGCGCCGGTGCTGGGCCGCTACAACCGCCGCATCACCGCCGACACCCCGATGACGCTGACCGGACCGGCCGCGGGCACCGACTTCGTCAAGACGGCCGCCGATCCGGACGGGCGAACCGTCTTGGGCACGTTCGCCAACTGTGCGGGCGGCGTGACGCCATGGGGCACCGTGCTCTCGGGTGAGGAGAACTTCCACGGCTACTTCGGGGCGCCGGAGGGGGCGTCGGTCAGCCCGGTGCGCTCCGATCAGTTCAAGCGCTACGGCGTCAAACCCGAAGCGACCGAACGTAAGTGGGAGTCCTTCGACCCCCGATTCGACGTCGTCGCGACACCCAACGAGGTGAACCGCTTCGGTTACGTCGTCGAGGTCAACCCGTGGGACCCCGCGTCTCAGCCGGTCAAGCACACCGCGATGGGCCGCCTCAAGCACGAGGGCGCCACCATCTACGTCACCGCCGACGGCACCGTCGTGTCCTACACCGGTGACGACGAACGCTTCGACTACATGTACAAGTTCGTCTCCAGCAAGAAGGTGCAGCCGGGGGTCGGGGCGAGCGGAGCGACGGGAGGAGGTTTCAGCCCAGAAGCCATGGCGCACAACATGACCCTCCTCGACGAGGGCACGCTCTACGTCGCCAAGCTGTCCAGCGACATCCCCGCCAACCAGGTCGACGGCTCCGGCACGCTACCCGCAAAGGGGTCCTTCTCGGGCACCGGCACGTGGCTCCCGCTGCTGCGCTCCGGCCCGAACGGCCAAGCCGAGTCACTCGTCCCCGGCGTCAGCGCGACAGAGGCGTCGGTGTTCACCCGCTTCGCCGCCGACAAGGCCGGTGCCACCAAGATGGACCGTCCCGAGGACTTCGAGGCCAACCCGAAGACCGGCAAGGTGTACGTCGCCCTGACCAACAACGACGAACGCGGTGCGCCCGGTGAGGCGGCCCCCGATGCGGCCAACCCCCGCAACGACAACAAGAGCGGGCAGATCCTCGAGCTCACCGACGACCACGCCGGCACCACGTTCACCTGGGAACTGCTGCTGGTGTGCGGCGACCCGGCCGCCGCCGACACCTACTTCGGCGGCTTCGACAAGAGCCGCGTCAGCCCCATCTCGTGCCCCGACAACCTGGCCTTCGACAGCCACGGCAACCTGTGGATCTCCACCGACGGCAACGCGCTCGACTCCAACGACGGCCTGTTCGCCGTCGCACTCGACGGGCCGAATCGTGGTGAGACCAAACAGTTCCTGACCGTGCCGCTCGGCGCCGAGACGTGCGGGCCGGTCGTCACCGACGACCTCGTCACCGTCTGCGTGCAGCACCCCGGGGAGAGCGACGACAACAGCGTCGACGACCCCCTCTCGCGCTGGCCGGAGGGCGACAACGGCACCGCCCGCCCGTCCGTCGTCGTGGTCTGGCGGGACTCCGGCAACATCGGCGTGTAGGCCCTCGTGGGAGAACTCGGGGAATAAGGGGTAAGCAGGACCCATGAGCTTCCCCACCCGCATCGGTGTCCAACTCCAGCCCCAGCACTCCCCCAACTACGGCCACCTCCGCGACGCGGTCCGGCGCTGCGAGGACATGGGCGTCGACGTCGCCTTCAACTGGGACCACTTCTACCCGCTCTACGGTGACCCCGACGGCGCCCACTACGAATGTTGGACGATGCTCGGCGCGTGGGCCGAGCAGACCTCGCGCATCGAGATCGGCGCGCTGGTCACCTGCAACTCCTATCGCAACCCCGAGCTGCTGGCCGACATGGCGCGCACCGTCGACAACATCAGCGACGGCCGACTGATTCTCGGCATCGGGTCGGGCTGGAAGCAGAAGGACTACGACGAGTACGGCTACGAGTTCGGCACGGCCGGTAGCCGGCTCGACGACCTGGCGGCCGCCATGCCGCGCATCACCTCACGGCTCGGCAAGCTCGATCCCGCACCGGTGCGGGACATTCCGATCCTCATCGGCGGCCAAGGCGAGAAGAAGACACTGCGCATGGTGGCGGAGTACGCGCACCTGTGGCATGGCTTCACCACCACCGAGACCTACCCGGATAAGGCCGCCGTGCTCGACCGGCACTGCGCCGACGTCGGCCGCGACCCCTCGACCATCGAACGGTCGGCGGGCGTCGAAGCCGGCAAGGGCGAGGACGCGCTGCTCGCCGACGCCGAAGCACTGGTCGGGTTGGGGGTCAGTCTGTTGACCATCGGCGTCAACGGCCCCGACTACGACCTCAGTGCCGCCGAAGCGCTGTGCCGCTGGCGCGACAGCCGCTGACCCGGCCTACTTCACATACGGCGTCAGCAGAGTGCTCCACGCCCGGCTCAGCTTCTCGTACTCGCCAGGGCACCGCTCGGCGCGATGCTCCGGCAGCTGACCGGTAGCCACGACGTCCCCCGTGTCGTCAGGATCGGCGCCGTACGCCCAACAGATCATGTTGAACATCCGCGCCCGGTCCGGTGTGTGCTCGTCGGAGAGAAGGTCGTCGTCGATCGGCCCCCCTTCACCCGAGCTCATCGCGCCGAACCACCGGGCCGAATCCAAAATGGCCTGCACGTTGTTCGGTTCGACCTTGCCGTCGTCGTCGGGTTGCAGGAGCAGGTAGGCCGACGCCTGGTCAGCCACGTCCTCTTCGCGCCCGGTGGTCGGCAGCTCGTAGAGGTCGATCACCATGTGACCGGTCTCATGATAGAAGGAGAACAAGGCCTCGTTCCACGCGCTGGTCTCCGGATCTTCGTCACCAAGCCCCGCGTACAGGTCCAAACTGTTCGCGACGTCCTCGTAACACAGGGTCATCGCCTTGTCGTCCGAGCTCCAAAAGTCGTTGGGCTCATCGCATTGCGAGCCCTTCAAGGGGATGTCGTAGGGCAGCTTCAAGGTCGCGGTGATGTCCTCGGCCAGCTGCGGCAGCAGTTTGGTGTCCTCCATGAACTTGCGGCCCCGAACGGCGTCCGGCGTGGTGGCCTCTTCGTAGACCACGTTCATGGTGCCGGGCCAGTCGTCGTCGGACGGGTCCGAGTCCGGGACGCCGTTGTGGTTGACGTCGGTCTGAGTGGGCGTCGGCATGACGGCGGCCTCGGCCGGTGCCGACGACGACACCGCCGCCTGGCTGCCCTGTCCACAACCGGCCACGACGGCCGCGACGGCCGCGACGGCCACCATGACCACACCCGTACGAATGTTGGCTGCCACGTATCAATCCCCCGTCACTACCGGACCGAAACCGCACTCTAGCCCGACGAAGTAACGTGTACGTCAATTTAGGTGGGTGGGCAGCGAAAGGGACTCGTCACGAGCAGAAGCCGTGCTGCGGCGTCGTTGCCAAGTAACTTGCTATGGGTGAACCACCACTCGGGCCACGCACGCTTCCGCCTGGCCGCACTTCTGGCCGTCGTGCTGATGACGATCGGGCTCGCGCCGCCGGCATCCGCAGACGCCGACCAGTGCGCGCCTCCGGGAGCCGAGAGCGCCAGCGCCCTGCCCACCAACCTCGCGTCGGCGGCGAAGGGCCCGGAGGCGGACAAGTACACGACGCCAGGCGTCGAGCCGCTCCCGGTCGACGCGAAAGCCCTCGGCCTCGGCACCCCCGGCGTGCTGACCGTCGGCACGCTGTCGGACGCGCCGCCCAGCATCTGCATCGACTCCCAGGGCACGTTCACCGGTTTCGACAACGAACTGCTACGCGCCGTCGCCGACAAGCTGGGGCTGAAGGTCAACTTCGTCGGCACCGACTTCTCCGGTCTGCTGGCGCAAGTGGCGGCCCGCCGCTTCGACGTGGGCTCGTCGTCGATCACCACCACCGACGCCCGGCGCCAGACCGTCGGCTTCACCAACGGCTACGACTTCGGCTACTTCTCACTGGTGGTCCCGCCAGGCTCGCCGATCAAGGGCTTCTCGCAATTGACTGCAGGACAACGCATCGGCGTGGTCCAGGGCACCGTGCAGGAGGCCTACGTCGTCGACACCCTCGGGCTCGACCCGGTCAAGTTCCCCGATTACAACACCGTCTACGGCAGCTTGAAGACCCGCCAGATCGACGCCTGGGTGGCGCCGTCACAACAGGCGGTCGGCACGGTGCAAGCGGGCGACCCCGCCCAGATCGTCGAGAACACCTTCAGCCTGGACAACTTCGTCGCCTACGCGGTGGCCAAGGAGAACAAGCCGCTGATCGACGCCCTCAACGCCGGCCTCGACGCAGTGATCGCCGACGGCACCTGGTCGACGTTGTACTCCAACTGGGTGCCCCGCGCGCTGCCCCCCGGCTGGAAGCCCGGCTCCAAGGCGGTACCACCACCGCAGCTGCCCGACTTCAACGCCATCGCCGCGAAACAGGCTCCCGCCGCGGACAATTCCAGCGTCGCACCCAAATCGGTTGGGCAACAATTGGCGGACTCCTTCCTGGACTGGGAGCTGTACAAGCGCGCCATCCCCGACCTGTTCAAGACAGGTCTGCCCAACACCCTGATCCTGACGGTCTGCGCCGCCATCATCGGCCTGATCCTCGGCATGGGCCTCGCAGTCGCCGGCATCTCCAAGGCCCGCTGGCTGAGATGGCCTGCGCGCGTCTACACCGACGTGTTCCGCGGCCTGCCCGAGGTGGTCATCATCCTGATCATCGGCCTGGGCGTCGGACCGATCGTCGGCGGGCTGACCGGCAACAACCCCTATCCGCTCGGCATCGCGGCACTCGGCCTGATGGCGGCCGCCTACATCGGCGAGATTCTGCGCTCGGGCATCCAAAGCGTGGAGGCCGGACAGCTCGAGGCCTCACGGGCGCTGGGCTTCAGCTATTCGTCGTCGATGCGGCTGGTCATCGTGCCCCAGGGCGTCCGGCGCGTGCTGCCCGCCCTGGTCAACCAGTTCATCTCGCTGCTCAAGGCCTCGTCGCTGGTGTACTTCCTTGGCCTCATCGCCAGCCAACGCGAACTGTTCCAGGTGGGCCGCGACCTCAACGCCCAGACCGGCAACCTGTCACCCCTGGTCGCGGCGGGCATCTTCTATCTCGCCTTGACCATTCCGCTGACCCACCTGGTCAACTACATCGACGCACGGCTGCGACGCGGAAGACCCGTGGCCGACTCCGAAGACCCGGCCAGTCCCTCGAACCCGGCAGCAACCCAGGAGATGTTGTGAACGCCCCCGTGAAGTTCGAGCCAGTGTCGTTGGCAGCCAACGACATCCACCTGTCGTTCGGCACCAACTCCGTCCTTCGCGGAGTCGACCTCGACGTGCCCGCCGGCACCACCACCGCGGTGATCGGACCCTCCGGCTCGGGCAAGTCCACCCTGCTGCGCGCACTGAACCGGCTGCACGAACCCGACCGCGGCGACATCCTCCTCGACGGCCGATCCGTGCTCAAGGACAACCCCGACGAGTTGCGCCAACGCATCGGCATGGTGTTCCAGCAGTTCAACCTGTTCCCCCACCGCACCGTCCTCGACAACGTGACGCTCGCACCCCGACGACTCAAGCGCCTCGACGCCGACGCCGCACGCGAACTCGGGCTGACCCACCTGGACCGAGTCGGGTTGCGACACAAGGCCGATGTTCGCCCCGCCACCCTGTCCGGCGGGCAGCAGCAGCGCGTCGCCATCGCCCGCGCCTTGGCCATGGCGCCCCAGGTGATGTTCTTCGACGAGGCGACCTCGGCGCTCGACCCCGAGTTGGTCAAGGGCGTCCTCGCGCTCATCGCCGAGCTCGGCAAGGACGGCATGACGATGGTGGTCGTCACCCACGAGATGGGCTTCGCCCGGTCCGCCGCCGACTCCGTGGTGTTCATGGACCACGGCAAGGTGGTCGAGACCGGGACACCCGAGCGGATCTTCTCCGACGCCGAGACCGACCGCTTGCGCCAATTCCTGTCGCAAGTGCTGTAGCGATTGGGGGTCAGTTGGACCAATCGACGCATGTCGAGCGGTCCAGACGGCCAGAGCGGTTAGACTAGCGAATTATGGTAGAGACCGAACCGCAGGTCACTGAGCTGGCCGGAGAGCTGCAGCAGGTGCTCTCCAAGCTCTTCTCCGTCCTGCGTCGGGGCGACTCCAACCGGAACATGCCCGAGGGCGGTGCCGACCTGACCCTGGCGCAGCTGTCGATCTTGCTGACACTGCTTGATCTTGGTCCGATCCGGATGACCGAACTTGCGGCCCACGAGCGCGTCCGCACCCCGACGACCACGGTCGCCATCCGGCGCCTCGAGAAGCTCGGACTGGTCAAGCGGTCCCGCGACCCATCCGATCTGCGTGCCGTCCTCGTCGACGTCACCCCGCGCGGACTGGTCCAACATCGTGAGGCGTTGGCGACGCGACGCGCCCAGATCGCAGGCATGCTGACCCGGCTCAGCGCCGAAGAACGCCAGACACTGGCCAATGCCCTTGCGCCACTTACCAGGTTGGCCGAGCAGCAGAGCGACTAGCTCCCCCGCGTCACCCAAGCCAGTCCAAGACCGCCGCGGCGGTCCACGACTGTTGCATGCTGCCCAACGGTTCTCCGGTGAACGGCTCGTAGTACTCGGCGAAGGTCCCGTCACTGGCCTGGCGCAGTCCTTCACGCCTCAGGTTCGACGACCGCTCGGCCCAGCCGCGGCGGGCAAAGCACCAGGAGAACAACCACGTCAGGACCGGCCAGACCGGGCCGCGCCAATACTCCCGCGCCCGGAAGTCCGGTGACACCGGCGACGTCGACGGGATCAGGGAGTACTTCAGATCCGGATGCCCGCAGAAGCGCGGACCTTCGAGCCGTCTCAGCAGCGTCCGTTCGCGGTCGTGGGACAGACCGCCGCACAGCAGCGGCGAGAACTGGGCGACCGTCTCGGTCGTGATCCACTTCTCGGCACGAAGATCGTAATCCCTTGCCCCACAGGTACGTTCGTCGGTGGAGTCGACGACGCCGCGGCGGAAGCGCTCCGCCCACGCATACAGGTCGCGGACGTCGGAATGCGGACGCTTGTAGTCCTCCCCGATCTCGGCGAGCACCGTGCACGCCACCGAGAGGATGGCCGAGACGAAGACGTCCTCGACGGCGAAGCTCATCACCTTCGGCAGCAGCGCGTCGTCATAGTTGACCGACTTCATCTGCTCGACCAACCACATGTAGCGGTCGTACTCCAGGTCCGACGGTCGCTGCGTCGCGTCGGTGACGATCGCGTTGTCCTCACGCGTGTACGGCGGCATCGGTCCCGGAGTCACGTTGGCGTACGCCGCATCCCAGCGCGGCGAGTTGTCCATCCCGGACTCCCACCCGTGATAGACCGTCACCCGGCCGCGGGTCTCGGGGTCACGGGCCTCGGCCAACCACCGGTGCCACCGCACCAAGTCGTTCCACCGACGGTCCAGGAAGGCCTCCGCCACGGCGCGCGTGGAGCGGCCCCTGGTGCGGGCGTTGTCGAGGATGCGCTGCACCGCGATGGCGTGCACCGGCGGCTGGGTGATGCCCGACGTCTGCCTACCCAGTGGCGCGTTGACCGCCAGCGCCGAGGTCGCCCACCGCGCGGGGCCGGGGAAGTAGCCGTCGACCCCGTTGGCGAAGACGATGTGCGGAATCATGCCGTTCTTCCACTGCGCCGACAGCAGGGTGTCCAGCTCCACGACGGCGCGCTCGACGCTCAGCGGGGCCAGGCCGATCGACACGAAGGCCGCATCCCAGCTCCACATGTGTGGGTACAGCAGTGGCGCGGCGGTGGTCATCACGCCGAGGTCGTTGCCGCGCAACAAGTAGGCGGCGCGGGCCGAGAGCTGCGTGGGCGCGAAGTTCGAATCCGGTGGCATCGGGTCCATCATGCGACGCCGACGGCGGGCGCGCAGGTCGGTAGGGTTTGCGCATGCCTTCTGCGTTGATCACGGGTGCCTCCGGCGGGCTGGGTTCGGCCATCGCCGACGCACTTGCCCCCACTCACACCCTGCTTCTCGCGGGCCGTCCGTCCGACCGCCTCGACGCGCTCGCCGAGCGCCTCGGCGCTCCGACCTGGCCACTCGACCTCGCCGACGCCGATTCCATCGAAGCCGCCGCCGAGGTGCTGACCGATCTGGACGTCCTGATCCACAACGCCGGCGTCGCGTACCCCGGCCGGGTCGACGAATCCAGTGCCGACCAGTGGCGCGCGACCTTCGAGGTCAACGTCGTCGGCGCCGTGGCGTTGACGCTGGCCCTGCTTCCTGCACTACGCAGCGCGGGCGGGCAGGTCGTCTTCGTCAACTCAGGTGCCGGCATCAAGGCTTCACCCGGCCTGGCGTCCTACTCGGCGAGCAAGTTCGCGCTGCGGTCGTTCGCCGATTCGCTGCGCGCCGACGAGCCGTCCCTGCGCGTCACCTCCGTGCATCCGGGCCGGATCGACACCGAGATGCAGCGCGACCTGGTCGCCTACGAGGAGCGCGACTACGTGCCAGAGCAGTTCCTCTCACCCCAGACGGTGGCCGCCGTGATCGCCCAAGCGGTCAACGCCCCGGCCGACGCGCACGTCCACGAGATCGTGGTCCGCCCCCGATGACCGCCGCGTTCGAGGTGCACGAGGCGTCCATCGCAGACCTACGCGCGGCGATGGACGCGGGCACCGTGACGGCCGTCGGGTTGCTCGAGTCCTATCTGGCCCGCATCGCGGCCTTCGACGGCGAACTCAACGCCGTCGTCGTGGCCAACCCGCACGCCCGCGCCGAGGCAGAGGCGTCCGACGCCCGCCGCCGCGACGGCCACACCCACGGCCCGCTCGACGGCATCCCGTACACGATCAAGGACAGCTACCAGGCCCGCGGCCTGACCGTCGCCGCAGGCAGCCCGGCATTCGCGAACCTGGTGGCACAGCGCGATTCCTTCGTCGTCGAGCGCTTCCGCGGGGCGGGCGCCGTCCTCATCGGGTTGACCAACATGCCGCCGATGGCCAACGGAGGCATGCAGCGCGGCGTGTACGGCAGAGCCGAAAGCCCCTACAACGCCGACTATCTCACCGCGCCCTTCGCCTCTGGGTCGTCCAACGGATCGGGCACCGCGACCGCGGCGTCGTTCTGCGCCTTCGGAATCGGTGAGGAGACGTGGTCCTCCGGGCGGGGGCCGGCGTCGAACAACGCGCTGTGCGCCTACACCCCGTCGCGCGGCGTCATCTCGACCCGCGGCGGCTGGCCGCTGGTGCCGACCATGGACGTCGTGGTGCCACACACCCGGTCGATGGCCGACCTGCTCGAGGTGCTCGACGTCCTCGTCGCCGAGGACCCGGATGCACGCGGCGACTTCTGGCGGCTGCAGCCGTGGGTGTCGTTGCCGCGCGTCGACGAGATTCGCCCACCGTCCTACCAGGCTCTGCCGACTGGCCCGGACACGTTGGCGGGCAAGCGGTTTGGCGTGCCACGGATGTACGTCAACGCCGACCCGGACGCCGGTGTCGGCGCCACCGGGATCGGTGGGCCCACCGGTCGGCGGGTCGACACCCGGCCGTCGGTGCTCGACCTGTTCGACGCGGTGCGGCGCGACTTGCTCGCCGCGGGCGCCGAAGTGGTCGACGTCGACTTCCCGGTCGTCAGCAACTACGAGGGTGACCGTGCCGGAGCCCCGACCATCGCGACCCGCGGCCTGGTCAACCCCGACTATCTCCGACGCGAAATCGTCGACCTGTGCGCCTGGGCGTGGGACGACTTCCTCGCCGCCAACGGCGATCCCGCGCTCAACCGCCTCGCCGACGTCGACGGCAGCCTCGTCTTCCCGCACCCCCCTGACGCGCTGCCCGACCGCTACGACGGCTTCGACGACGACATCGCGGAGTACCCGGCGTTCATCCGCGACAACCCCGTCGACTCGTTCCTGGGCATCCCGACCATCCCCGAAGGCGTCCACGCGCTGGAGCAGACGCGGCGGGTCGACCTCGAGGAGTGGATGGACGGCCTGGGCCTGGACGCCGTCGTCTTCCCCGCCGTCGCCGACGTCGGACCGGCCGACATGGACGTCAACCCCGCCTCGGCTGACCTCGGGTGGCGCAACGGCGTGTGGGTGGCCAACGGCAACTTGGCAATTCGTCACCTCGGCATCCCGACGGTGACCGTGCCAATGGGCACGACGGCCGACATCGGCATGCCGGTGGGGCTCACCTTCGCCGGCCGGGCCCACGACGACGTCGCGCTGCTGCGCTACGCCGCGGCGACCGAGGCCACCGCTCAGCGCCGCACCCCGCCACCGCGCACTCCCCCACTCCCGCAGTGATTTCGGCGCGTTCAGCCGCGGTGAGCGCGGATTAGCGCGCCGAAATCGCTTGGGCAGGACTAGATGACGACGTTGACCATCTTGCCCGCCACCACGATGACCTTCTTCGGCGTAGCACCGGCCAAGAACGCGACGACCTTCTCGTCGGCGAGCGCGGCCGCCTCCACGGCGTCGGCGGCGGCGTCGGCGGCCACGGTGATACGGCCCCGCACCTTCCCGTTGACCTGCACCGGGTACTCGACGGTGTCCTCCACCAGATAGGCCGGATCGGCCGTCGGGAAGGGACCGTGAGCCAGCGGTGCGTCGTGACCCAGCCGGCGCCACAACTCCTCGGCCAAGTGCGGCGCCAACGGCGCGACCATCAACACCAGGGGCTCGACCGCGGCGCGCGCCGTGACGTCCTCCTTGGTGAGGTGGTTCGTGTACTCGATCAGCTTGGCTGCCGCGGTGTTGTTGCGAAGTGCCGCATAGTCTTCGGCGACTCCGGCGATCGTCTTGTTCAGCAGCCGCAGTGTCGCCTCGCCCAGCTTCTCGTGGTCGGCGACGCGCTCGGCACCGGTGTTCTCGTCCACCACGACGCGCCACACCCGCTGCAGGAACCGGTAGGCACCGACGACGTCCTTGGTTGCCCACGGCCGCGACGCCTCGAGAGGTCCCATCGACATCTCGTATACGCGCAGGGTGTCGGCCCCGTACTCCTCGCAGATCTCGTCGGGGGACACCGAGTTCTTCAGGCTCTTGCCGATCTTGCCGAACTCGCGGTTGACCTCGATCTCGCCGTCGGGACCCGGCCAGTAGAACTTCGAGTCCCGCTCCACCACTTCGGCTGCGGGGACGTAGGAGCCCCGCGAATCCGTGTAGGCGAACGCCTGGATGTAACCCTGGTTGACCAGCCGGCGGTACGGCTCGCGGGAGCTGACGTGGCCTAGGTCGAAGAGCACCTTGTGCCAGAACCGGGAGTACAGCAGGTGCAGCACCGCGTGCTCGACACCACCGACGTAGAGGTCGACGCCGCCGGGGTCCGACGGGCCGTGCTCGGCCGGCCGCGGGCCCATCCAGTAGGCCTCATTCTCCTTGGCGCAGAACGTTTCCGAGTTGTAGGGGTCGGCGTACCGCAGCTCGTACCAGGAGCTGCCCGCCCACTGCGGCATGACGTTGGTGTCGCGGGTGTAGGGCTGAAGTCCGTCACCGAGATCCAGGTCGACGTTCACCCATTCGGTGGCCTTGCCAAGCGGCGGCGACGGTTCACTGTCGGCATCGTCCGGATCGAACTGCACCGGCGCGTAGTTCGGGATGTCGGGCAGCTCGACCGGCAGGGCAGATTCCGGCAGCCCGTGTGCGCGACCGTCGGCGTCGTACACGATGGGAAACGGTTCGCCCCAATACCGTTGGCGGGCAAACAGCCAGTCCCGCAGCTTGTATTCGATCCGCGCGCGGCCGCTGCCGTCGGCCTCAAGGCGGGCCAGCACGGCCTCCTTTGCCGAGGCGACGCCGAGCCCGTCGAGGTAGTCGGAGTTCACCAGCACCCCGTCGCCGTTGTAGGCGGCCTGGGTGACGTCGCCACCGGAGATCACCTCGAGCACCGGCAGCCCGAACGCCGTCGCGAACTCCCAGTCCCGCTGATCGTGCCCCGGCACCGCCATGATGGCCCCGGTGCCGTAGCCGGCCAACACGTAGTCGGCGATGAACACCGGAACACGTTGCCCGTTCACGGGATTGATGGCGAAGGCGCCGGTGAACACGCCTGTCTTGGACTTGTTCTCCTGACGCTCCAGGTCCGTCTTCGCCGCCACGGTCGCCCGGTAGGCGGCCACTGCCTCAACCGGCGTCGCCGCCCCGAACGTCCACCGCTCGTCGGTGCCCTCGGGCCACTCTGGGCTAAGGAGCACCAGCGCGTTGACCAAGCCGTGCTCGGGCGCCAACACCAGGTAGGTGGCACCGAACAGCGTGTCGGGTCGGGTGGTGAACACCTCGACGTCACCGGCGTCGGTGGCGAAGCGCACCTCGGCGCCGGTCGACCGACCGATCCAGTTGCGCTGCATGGCCTTGACCTTGTCCGGCCAATCCAGGTCGTCCAGATCGTCGAGCAGACGGTCCGAATAGGCGGTGATGCGCATCATCCACTGGCGCAACCGCTTTCGGAACACCGGGAAGTTGCCACGGTCGCTGCGACCGTCGGAGGTGACCTCTTCGTTGGCCAGTACGGTGCCCAACCCAGGGCACCAGTTCACGACCGAGTCCGCGCGGTAGACCAGCCGGTACGCGTCGACGACGTCCGCCCGCTCGCCCGCCGACATCGTCGACCAGTCTCCGCCGTCGGGAACCCTGGCCCCTGATTCGAACTCGGCGATCAGTTCGCTGATCGGGCGGGCGCGGTTAGCCGCCTCGTCGAACCACGCGTCGAAGATCTGCAGGAAGATCCACTGCGTCCACTTGTAGAAGTCGGTGTCGGTGGTTGAGAAGCTGCGCCGCGCGTCGTGGCCGAGCCCGAGTCGGCCCAGCTGACGACGGAAGTTGACGATGTTGGCCTCGGTGCGGGTCCGCGGGTGCGTGCCCGTCTGCACCGCATACTGCTCGGCGGGCAAGCCGAACGCGTCGAAACCCAACGCGTGCAACACGTTACGACCGGTCATCCGGAAGTAGCGGGCGTAGACGTCGGTGGCGATGTACCCGAGCGGGTGCCCGACGTGCAGGCCCTCCCCGGACGGGTAGGGGAACATGTCCTGGACGAACATCTTGTCCGCGGGCACGGGCGACCCGTCGGCGGGCGCGAGCGATCCCACCGGGTTGGGGACGTGGAACGTACCCAGCCGAGCCCACGTCTCCTGCCACGTACGTTCGATGTCGCCCGCCAGCTTCGCGTCGTAGCGGTGCTGCGGGGTGCTCGAGGCGTCCAAGCCGCCTTCCCCTTCATTCACGTGAACAGGGTAGTCAACGGCATGCTCTGCGCCCCAATTCTCGACGCGTTGGTATCGGTTCCGTTGCAGAGGTGTCTTCGCATGGTTGCAGCTCGTCCCAGCACTGGTTACCGGAAGCGGAGCCTGGATACAGTCGGCGCCTGGCCTGGGCTCACCGGGTCAGGAAGCTCGTGTGATCCGGGAGGACCGACGTTTAGATGTTCGAAAATGCCCGTCGTTGGGGACTTCTGGTAGGTGGCTTTGCAGCTGGCACGGCATGCGTGCTCGGCCTCGCCGGTCCCATTGCCCAAGCCGAGCCCACCCTCCCCCTGCCCGCAGTGCCGGCTCCTGCCACCGTCACGCAGACCGTCACCGTGCAGGCCGGCGCACCCGCCGCCGCCGCTGCGGGCCCCAACCAGCTGATCGCGTCACCCGCGGCCCCGGTGGCACCCGCCGTCCCGGCCGCACCCGCCGTCCCGGCCATAGTTCCAGCCACCGCGGGAACCCTCGCCGACTTCTTCAGGGAGAAGAACGTCGCGATGGAACCGCAGAAGGCCGCCGACTTCAAGGCGCTGACCATCGTGCTGCCGATGCCGACGGGGTGGAGCCAGGTGCCCGACCCCAACGTCCCCGACGCCTTCGCCGTGATCGCCGACCGCGTCGGCGGTGACGGGCTCTACACCTCCAACGCCGCAGTGCAGGTCTACAAACTGGTCGGCGACTTCGATCCACGCGAGGCCATCAGCCACGGCCTGATCGACACCCAGCAGCTCCCCGCCTTCCGAGCCACCGACGGGTCCCTCGCCGAGTTCGGCGGCATGCCGTCGGCCCTGATCGAAGGCACCTACCGGCAGAACAACCTGACGCTGAACACCTCGCGGCGCCACGTCATCGCGACCTCGGGCCCCGACAGGTACCTGGTGTCGCTCGCGGTGACCACCAGCGCCCAGGTCTCGGTCGCCGCCGGGTCGGCCACCGACGCCATCGTCAACGGATACCGCGTCGGATCACCGGACACGCCACCGCCGGCACCGGCCGCTCCGGCCGCCGCCCCGGTCGCCGTTGCCGCAGCTCCCGCGGCCCCCGCGGCGCCGGCAGTGGTCCCCGCCGCCGCCCAACCGCTCGGGCTGCCGCGCTAGCGGTTACCTCTCCGGCCGGCACGCCTCGTATTGTGGGGCCCATGCTGATCGCCGCCGTGCTGTGCCTCTGCGCTGCCGCGGCGACCGCGGCGATGGGCCTGTGGTCGGCGAGCCGACCCCACGCCACCGACCAGGTCGCCCAAGTTCTGCGTGCCGTCGTGCCGACCCAACTGGCCGCCGCGGTCATGCTGGCCGCCGGCGGCGTCGTCGCCCTCGCGGCCCCGCCCCACGCCGGGGTGCTGGCATTGGTGGTCTGCGTCGTCGGCGCGGTGGGCACCGTGGCAGCCGGGTGCTATCAGAGCGCGAAGTCCGTCGCACTGCGCGAGGCCGCTCGGGAAGCCCAGTCGTCGGACGCCGGCTGCGCAGGCGCCTGCGCGTCGTGCACCCTGTCCTGCCACTGACCAGAGGTCAGTTGCGGCTGACATCGATCGGGTGGGTCGCCAGCAGCGACAACGGCATCGGCTGACGCCGGAGCACCCGCGACCACAGGTCGACCTTCGGTTCGACGAGGACGTCGGACGGCAACGCCGACAACACGATCCAATCGTCGCGCTCGATCTCGCCCTCCAGCTGACCGATCGTCCACCCGGAGTAGCCCGCATAGATCCGCACGCCCTCGACCGCGGGGGCGATCGTGTCGGGGTCGCCGTCCAGGTCGACCATCACGATGCGGCCCTGCACGTGCCGCAGACCGGGCACGTCGGTGGGCTGCACGCCGGCGCGCAACGTCGCCAGACACAGCGCGGCGTCCCGCTTGACGGGGCCGCCGACGAACATGGTCTTCGGTTTGGTGGCGAGCTTGGTCCACTGCGGCAGCACGTTGAACACGGCCGTCTCGCTGGGGCGGTTGAGCACGACGCCGAGGGTTCCGCTGTCGTTGTGCTCGACGACGTAGATCACGCTGCGACGGAACGTCGGTTCCATCAGATCGGTGTTGGCGATGAGCAGCGTTCCGGCGCGGACACGATGCGTCGCCGGAGCGAAGTGGTCCTCCGGGTCCTCTGACTGCGCCACCCACCCATCATGTCACCAGCGTGCGTCGATCGTGGCGATCGGGCGCGGCCGTGCCGGGTTGTTTCGGGAATCGCGTCGCCAACCTTTGTAGGGTGGTTGGACGCCACTCGGCGCACCGAACATCCCACCGACATCGGACGGCAATTGACCACGCCTCACGACCGCTTCGCCCTGTGGCGGGCGGTGCGAGCGCTCACCGAGTTCCGCAGGCTGCTGGAGTTGCGTGCGGTCAGCTCGTTCGGGGACGGCCTGTTCCAGGGCGGGTTGGTCGGCGCGCTGCTGTTCGACCCGGAACGCGCCGCCAATCCGTGGGAGATCGCCGGATCCTTCGCGGCACTGTTCCTGCCCTACTCGTTGCTCGGCCCGTTCGCCGGAGCGCTGCTCGACCGGTGGGATCGACGCCGGGTGCTGATCGGCGCGAACCTCGCCCGCGTGCTGTTCATCCTCACGGTGGCGTTCCTCCTGGCATTCCATGCAGGAGCGCCGTGGATCCTGCTCGGCGCGTTGGTCGTCAACGGGTTCACGCGGTTCGTCACCTCGGGACTGTCCGCCGCACTGCCGCACGTCGTGCCGCGGGATCAGGTGCTCACGATGAACTCGGTCGCCACCGCCGTCAGCGCGGCGTCGTTGTTCTTCGGCGCGATCTTCATGCTGGTGCCGCGGTGGGCGTTCGGGGTGGGCGACGGCGGTTCCTCGGCCGCCCTGTTCATGGCGTCGGTGCCCGTGGCGGTAGCGTGGATCCTGTCCGTGCGGTTCTCCCCCCACGTCCTTGGTCCCGACGACTCGGCGCGCGCGGTGCACGGCTCGGTGGCTTACGCCGTGGCCACCGGGTGGGGTTACGGCTTGCGGACGGCGGTCTCGGTGCCCAGCGTGGCGGGGACGCTGTCCGGCGTGGTCGCCCACCGGATGGTGTTCGGGATCAACACGCTGTTGGTGCTGGTCACCGTGCGGCACACCGGCTCGGTGAACGTCGCCGGCCTCGGTGTCGCCGTTCTGTTCGCGGCCACCACCGGGATGGGGTCGTTCCTCGCCAACTTCCTGACCCCCGTCGTCGTGCGCCGGTGGAGCAGATACAAGACCGTCAACCTGGCCCTGTTGGCGGCCGCGGCGATCCAGCTCGCCGCGGTCGGCCTCGACCTGCCGATCATGATGGCGTGCGGCTTCCTGCTCGGCGCCGCCGGTCAGATGGTCAAGCTGTGCGCGGACTCGGCGATGCAACTCGACGTCGACGACGCCCTGCGCGGCCACGTCTTCACCGTCCAGGACGCGCTGTTCTGGGTGGCGTTCGTGGGATCGATCACGCTGTCGGCCGCAATCATCCCCGTCGACGGTCACTCCCCCGCCCTGGTCGTCCTCGGCGCGGTGGTCTACCTGCTCGGGTTGGCCGCGCACGCCGCAATCCGCAGGGGCGCAACGACGTCGGACTAGGGTGACGCCATGGCCGGAGCCGAGGGCGTAGTGACCGACTTGCAGGCCGAGAGCGACTCGCTCGACGACCTCGTCGCCGGGCTCGACGACTGGCGGCTCGCCACCCCCGCCCCGGGGTGGACGGTCGCCCACCAGGTCGCCCACCTGTGGTGGACCGACCGCGTGTCACTGCTCGCCGTCACCGACGAGCCCGCCTTCGCCGCCGTCCTGGCCGACGCCGCGACCAACCCGACCGGCTTCGTCGACGACGGCGCCGAACAGCTGGCCACCACCCCGCCCGCCGAGATGCTCACCGGCTGGCGGAACACCCGCTCGCTGCTGCACGACGAGCTTCGCCAAGTGGCCGACGGCAGGAAGCTGCCCTGGTTCGGTCCGCCGATGAGTGCGGCGTCGATGGCCACGGCTCGGCTGATGGAGACCTGGGCGCACGGTCTCGACGTCGCCGACGCGCTCGGGGTGACCAGGCCGCCGACCGCCCGGCTGCGGTCGATCGCCCACATCGGCGTGCGCACCAGGGACTTCGCGTTCACCGTGCACCGACTGCCCGTCCCGACCGAGCCGTTCGCAGTCGAGTTGGCGGCGCCGGACGGGTCGACGTGGACGTGGGGGCCCGCCGACGCCACCCAGCGCGTCACCGGGTCGGCCGAGGACTTCTGCATGCTGGTGACGCAGCGCCGCCCGCGCGCCGACCTCGACGTCGTCGCGGTCGGTGACGACGCCGCCACGTGGCTGACGATCGCGCAGGCGTTCGCGGGGCCGCCGGGGGCCGGGCGGGAGCGGTAGCTACAGCTCGCTGGCCGCGTCCGCCGCGCCGTCCCCGTCCGAGTCGGCAAGCTTCACGTCCCACCGGCCGTCCGCGTCGACGTCGACGTACGCCTCGTCACCGACCAGGGCCCGATCCGCCAGGCCGTCCCGGTCCACGTCGAGAACCCTGTCGTCGACCTGGCCGTCACCGTCGAAGTCCACCAGCGGGCCACCCGTCAGCTCGACGCCGTCGAGACCCAGCCAGCGGATCTGCCCACCGACCGCCCACGTACCCGAACCGTCGTCGGTGAACGACGCCTCCGGGTGCCCGTCGTCGTCGAGGTCGAGCAGCAGGTGGTCTGCGGTCCCGTCCCCATCGGAGTCGGTCAACGCGTCGTCGAGGCGGCCGTCACCGTCGAAGTCCAGGCCGATCGCGTCGAAGATTCCGTCGTCGTCCGCGTCGACGGTCAACTCCGCCGACCAGATCGTCGCCGACCCGTCACCATCACCCAGGCAGTAGTCCATCGTGCCAATCCCCCCGTCGCTTCGCTCACCTAGGAACTTGGACGCGGCCCTACTGCTGCGCGTTCCACCACTTCTGAAGTTCGTCGACGGCCTCGTCGTGTTCGAGCGGCCCGCGGTCCATCCGCAGCTCCTTGAGGTACTTCCACGCCTTGCCCACCTGCGGGCCGGCGGGGATGTCGAGGATGCGCATGATCTCGTTGCCGTCGAGATCGGGCCGGACCCGCTGCAGGTCCTCCTTCGCGGCCAGCTCGGTGATCCGGTTCTCCAGGTCCCCGTAGCTGGCCTGCAGCCGCGCGGCGCGGCGCTTGTTGCGGGTCGTGCAATCGGCCCGCACCAGCTTGTGCAACCTCTCGAGCAACGGCCCGGCGTCGGTGACGTAGCGACGGACCGCGGAGTCGGTCCACTTGCCGTCGCCGTACCCGTGGAACCGCAGGTGCAGGTACACCAGCTGCGACACGTCGTCGACCATCTGCTTGGAGTACTTCAGCGCCCGCATGCGCTTGCGGGTCATCTTCGCGCCGACCACCTCGTGATGGTGGAAGCTGACACCGCCGTCGCCCTCGTGCTTGCGGGTGGCCGGCTTGCCGACGTCGTGCAGCAGCGCCGCCCACCGCAACACCAGGTCGCGCTCGCCGGGATTCTCCAGATCGATGGCCTGCTGCAACACCGTCAGCGAATGTTGGTAGACGTCCTTGTGCTGGTGGTGCTCGTCGATGGCCATCCGCATGCCACCCACCTCGGGCAGCACCACCACGCCGAGGCCGGTCTGCACCATCAGGTCGACGCCGGACACCGGATCGGCGCCCAACATCATCTTGTCCAGCTCGGCGGCCACCCGTTCGACGGTGATGCGCCCCAGCTCGTCGGCCATCCGCGCCATCGCCTCGCGCACCCGGGGCGCGACGCCGAAACCAAGCTGCGACACGAACCGCGCCGCCCGCAACATCCGCAGCGGGTCGTCGCCGAAGGACACCTCCGGGGTCGACGGCGTGTCGAGCACCCGGTCGCGAATCGCGGCCAATCCGCCTAGCGGATCGTGGAATTCACCAAGCCCGGCGGGCGTGATGCGCACCGCCATCGCGTTGACCGTGAAGTCGCGGCGCACCAGGTCGTCGTCGAGGGAGTCACCAAACCGCACCTCCGGGTTCCGCGTCACGCGGTCGTAGGCATCGGCGCGGAAGGTGGTGATCTCGAGGCGTTCGGTGCCCTTGCCGACGCCGACGGTGCCGAACTCGATGCCGGTGTCCCAGAGGCCGTCGGCCCACCGCTTGACCACCTGCTGCACCTGATCCGGGCGGGCGTCGGTGGTGAAGTCGAGGTCGTTCAACGGGCGCTGCAGCAGCGCGTCTCGCACACTGCCGCCGACGAGGTACAGCTCGTGGCCGGCGTCAGCGAACAACTGGCCCAGCTCTCGGAGCACCGGCGTGTGCCGCTGCAGCGCCTTGGCCGCGGTCAACAACTCGTCGGTCGTGGAGGGATCTTTCGGCACGTTCGATGAGCCTAGTGGGCGCTACGGCTGCATAACGACCCGGCGACAAGCCGACCACGACGGCGAGTGGTAAGGGACGGATACCCCGCGGCAGCTACTATCGCTTGGGTGTCGGAGGGCGAACGAGCCAAACCACGACGGCGCCGAGGGCGGCGCCGCGGCCGACGCTCTGCAGGTCCGCCGGAGACCGCCACTTCCGACACCGCGAACGCGCCCACCACACCGCTTCCCGGCCCCGTTCCCGGCCACCAGGTCGACTCCCAGGCAAAGCCTCCGTCGAACAGATCGGGCCGACGCACCCCCGAGCGACTGCGGACGGTGCACGAAACCTCGGCAGGCGGGCTCGTCATCGACGGCATCGACGGCCCAGCTGACGGCCAGGTCGCCGCTCTCATCGGCCGGGTCGACCGGCGCGGACGCATGCTGTGGTCCCTGCCGAAGGGCCACATCGAGCAGGGTGAGACCGCAGAACAGACCGCCATTCGGGAGGTCGCCGAGGAGACCGGAATCCAGGGCAGCGTCCTGGCCGCGCTGGGCAGCATCGACTACTGGTTCGTGACCGAGGGGCGGCGCGTCCACAAGACCGTGCACCATTACCTCATGCGATTCCTCGACGGCGAGCTCTCCGACGAGGATGTCGAAGTGACTGAAGTCGCCTGGGTGCCCCTGACCGATCTCCCGTCGCGGCTGGCCTACGCCGATGAACGCAAACTCGCCGAAGTCGCCGGTCAACTGATCGCCAAACTGCAGGCCGACGGCCCTGGCTCGCTGCCGCCGCTGCCCCCCAGCTCGCCGCGCCGCCGCCCGCAGACGCACTCCCACACCCGCAACCGTCGGCCCGACGACACACCGCAACCCGGCCGGCGGGCGAACGGCTGCGGCCAAGGACCATGACGCGCGCGGCGGCCTGGATCGTCGGGTTCCGCTTGCTGGCCGTCATCGCCATGGTGACGTTGATCGTCGTACCCGCCGTGGTGCCACGCGCCGCAGCGGGCGAGCCCGGGGATCGGCCCTTCCTCCAACTGCACATCGACGCCATCACCCCGGACTCGATCACCACCACAAGCGACCCCATCGTCACCGTGTCGGGCACGGTCACCAACGTCGGTGACCGCCCGGTGCGCGACATCATGGTCCGTCTCGAGCACGCCGAGGCCGTCGCGTCGTCCGCGGCCCTGCGCACCGATCTGACCGGTGGCGTCGACCAGTACCAACCCGTCGCCGACTTCGTCACCGTCGCACCGGAACTCGCGCAGGGTCAGCACGTGCCGTTCACGCTCTCCTACCCGGTGCGCTCCGCGGAACTGCCGTCGCTGCAGATCGACCAGCCCGGCATCTACCCCGCCCTCGTCAACGTGAACGGAACGCCCGACTACGGCGCACCCGCCCGCCTCGACGACGCCCGGTTCCTGCTGCCCGTGCTCGGCGTGCCCGCCGACCCGTCCCAGGTCGACGAGTCCCCGTCCGCCGTCGTCCCCCCCGACACCTCGCGGCCGGTCCGCATCACGATGCTGTGGCCGCTCGCCGACAGACCGCGGCTCGCCGCGGGCGTACCCGGCGGCAGCACTCCGGTCCGGCTGGTCGACGACGAACTCGCGACGTCCCTTGCCCCCGGCGGTCGCCTCGACACGCTGCTGTCGGCGGCCGACTTCGCCACCAGCCCGCCCGTCGACCCGGCCGGCCAAACCCGCAGCGCGTTGTGCCTTGCCGTCGACCCTGACTTGTTGGTCACCGTCAACGCGATGACCCTGGGTTACGTCGTCAACGACGACCCCGTTGGTGGCGTCAACTCGCCGACGCACCCCGGTACCGGTCAGGAAGCCGCGGCGAACTGGCTCGGCAGGCTCAGGGCGCTGGCCCAACGGTCATGCGTGACGGCGACGGTGTACGCCCAAGCCGACCTCGGGGCGTTGGCCCGCGTCGGCAATCCCGAACTGTCCACCATCGCCGTCAAGGGTGCCGCTGACATCGTCGACCAGATCCTCGGCGTCGTGTCGACCCGCGGCGCGACCCTCGTCGGGGACGGACCGCTGACCGGAGCCGCCGTTCGCCTTCTGTCGGCGCAGGGACCGACCGTCGCGATCGCGGCGGGCGACGTCAGCCCGCGCCGGTACGACGCGAACGTGGTGGAGGCACCCTTCGACCCGGCCGTCGGAGCGGCGCTCGCGGGTGCCGGCACCATGCCGGTGACGCCGTCCTACCTGGACGCCTCGCTGGGGGTGCCGCTGGCGCACGACTCCCCCATCGCCCGCAGGGAGGACGCCATCGCCGCCGTGTTGTGGCGGGCGTTGCGGCCGCAGAGCGAGCCCCGCACCGAGATCCTGGTCCCGCCGCTGGCGTGGAACCTGCCTCCCGAGGAGGCGCAGGCGATCCTCACGACGCTCGCCTCGTCGATTCGTTCCGGCTTGGCCGTCCCGCGGCCGCTGGCCACCGTGGTCGCCGAGGGCAACGTCCTCCCCCCTTCGGCCATCGCGCCGCTGCCGCCGGACAACCTCGGCAATCCCCGCGCCCACGTCGACCAGGGCGTGACCGACGGCATCGCCAACACGACGCTGCGGCTGGGCGGACTGACCGCCGCGTTGACCGTCGACCCACGAACCGGGCTGACCGGCACGCAGTACACCGCCCCGCTGCGAGAAGACCTCCTGCGGGCGCTCAGCCAGTCCGTGCCGCCGGACGCCCGCAACGGGCTCGCCTCCCAACGCGTCGGCGTGGTCGACGACACGGTCGGTGACCTGCTGCGGGCGGTCACCATCGTCAACCCCGGTGGCTCCTACACCCTCGCGACCGAACGCAGCCCGCTGCCGTTGGCGCTTCGCAACGACCTGCCCGTCCCGATCAAGGTGCGGCTCGACGTCGACGCCCCGCCGGGAATGACCGTCGACGACATGGGCGAGATCGAGCTCCCCCCTGGCTTCCTGCCGCTGCGCGTGCCGATCGAGGTGCACTTCACCCAGCGCGTCGCCGTCGACGTGTCCCTGCAGACCGCCGACGGTCTCCCGCTCGGCGAACCGGTTCGCCTCTCGGTGCACTCCAACGCCTACGGCAAGGTGCTGTTCTTCATCACGCTGTCGGCGGGAGCGATCCTCGTCCTGCTCGCCGGTCGCCGCCTGTGGCATAGATTCCGGGGGCAACCCGACCGGGCCGACCTGGATCGGCCCAAGCGGCGCGACGGTGACGGCAGGCTGGATCCCCTCGATGTGGCGCTGGCCCACGCGCCCGACGAGGATCGCCACAAATGAGCACCACGAGGCCGCCGGGGTCCGCACCGCGACCACCGCAGGCTCCTCGCCGCATCCCGCAGGGCCCGGCCCCGCGCCGTCGCGCCGGCAGGCCCGAGCTGACCGACGCCGCCGTCGTCTCGCGGTCGTGGGGCATGGCGCTGGCGACGCTGATCAGTCGCATCACTGGCTTCATCCGCATTGTGCTGTTGGCGACGATCCTCGGCGGATCACTGCTGAGCGCCTTCTCGGTGTCCAACCAGCTGCCCAACCTGATCGCCGCACTGGTACTCGAGGCGACGTTCACCGCGATCTTCGTGCCGGTGCTGGCCCGCGCCGAGCGCGACGACGCCGACGGTGGCACCGCATTCGTGCGGCGACTCCTGACACTGTCGACGGCCCTGCTGCTCGTCGCGACGATCGTCTCGGTGGTGGCCGCACCGCTGCTGGTGCGGCTGATGCTGGGCGGCGACCCCAAGGTGGACCGCGCGCTGACCACCGCGTTCGCGTATCTGTTGTTGCCGCAGATCATCTTCTACGGGCTGTCCTCGGTGTTCATGGCAATCCTGAACACCCGCAACGTGTTCGGGCCGCCGGCGTGGGCGCCCGTGCTGAACAACGTGGTGGCGATCGGCACGCTCGGCGTGTTCGTCGCCGTGCCCGGCGAACTGTCGCTCGACCCCGTCGCAATGGGCACCGCCAAACTTCTGGTGCTTGGCATCGGCACCACCCTCGGCGTCGTCGCGCAGACCGCGGTGCTGTTCGTCGCGATCCGGCGGGAACGGGTCAGCCTGCGGCCGCTGTGGGGTCTGGACGACCGCCTCAAGAAGTTCGGCGGCATGGCCGCCGCGATGGTCCTCTACGTCCTGATCAGTCAGGCCGGCCTAGTCGTCGGCAACCAGATCGCCAGCACCGCAGCCGCGTCCGGGCCTGCCGTCTACAACTACGCGTGGCTGGTCCTGCAGCTGCCGTTCGGCATCATCGGCGTGACGGTGCTGACCGTCGTGATGCCGCGGCTGTCCCGCAACGCCGCCGCCGACGACCAGCCCGCCGTGCTGGCCGACATCAACTTCGCGACGCGCCTCACCATGCTGACGCTCATCCCCGTCGTCGCCTTCATGACGGTCGCCGGCCCGGCCATCGGCAGCGCACTGTTCGCCTACGGACGGTTCAGCGACGCCGACGCCGGCAGCATGGGCCACGCGATCGCGCTGTCCGCCTTCACCCTGCTCCCCTACGCGATGGTGCTGCTGCAGACGCGTGTCTTCTACGCCAGGGAACAGCCGTGGACCCCGATCGTGCTGGTCGTGGTGATCACCGCCGTCAAGGTCGTCGCGTCGCTCGCGGCGCCGCACCTCACCGACGACCCCGAGCTCGTCGCCGGTTACCTCGGCTTTGCGAACGGCCTCGGCTTCCTCGCGGGCGCCATCGTCGGGCACGTCATGCTGCGGGCCAATCTCAAGCCGCCAGGCGGAAGGATGATCAGCCTCGACGTCGTGCGGACGGTCCTCGTCACCGTGGCGGGGTCCCTGGCGGCCGGTCTGATCGCGCACCTCGCCGACCGACTTCTGGGTCTTGGGGCGTTGACCGACGACCACGGCGGCGGCGGCTCCCTCCTGCGGCTGACCATCCTCGGGCTGATCATGTTGCCGGTCATCGCCGCGGTCTTGCTCGCGGCCAAGGTGCCCGACGCGCAGGCCGCGGCGGGGGCGATTCGACGGCGGCTGGGCCGCGGAGCAGCTACGACGCCGGTGACACCGCCGCCGAGGATTCCTGTCCCACCGCGACCGGGTGTGCCCCTCCCGTACGCTGATCACGGCAGTTCACCTCCGTTGCGACCGCGTCAATATGGGCCAGCGTCGAGGTGGGACGGCGAACCTCCGGCAGGAGTTGTCGGAGACGGGCTTCGGAGAGGACAAGCGGTGAGCGACGACCCGGCGGGCGGTTCAACGCCCGACGCAGGCTCGACCACCCGCATTCCCCGTCAGAGCGCCGACGACTTTCAACCGGACGTCCCAGCCGAGTCCCATTTGCCGCCCTCGGGACGGCCGCCCGCCGATTACGGCGGCGACCCGACGAGGGAACCGGTGTCGGTTGGCATGCCGAATGAACCCGCCATCGAGGCGGCCACCGGCGACGACGACATCCACCTGATCCCCGGCGCCACGATCGCCGGCGGGCGCTACCGCCTGCTGGTGTTCCACGGCGGCCCGCCGCATCTTCAGTTCTGGCACGCGATGGACACCGCCCTGGACCGCCAGGTGGCGCTGACCTTCGTCGACCCCGACGCCGTCCTGCCCGACGACGAGCTCTCGGAGATCCTGTCCCGCACCCAGCGGCTGAGCTCGCTCGACGTTCCCGGCGTCGCACGCGTTCTCGACGTCACCAGGACCGGTTCCGGCGGCCTAGTGGTCTCCGAGTGGATCCGGGGCGGTTCGCTGGCCGAGGTGGCCGAGACGTCCCCGTCGGCGATCGGCGGCGCTCGCGCCGTTCAGTCCCTGGCGGCGGCGGCCGAGGCCGCACACCGTTCCGGGGTCGCCCTGTCCGTCGACCACCCGGGTCGGGTTCGGGTCAGCATCGACGGTGACGTCGCGCTGGCGTTCCCCGCCACCCTGCCGTCGGCGACGCCGGAGGAAGACATCCGCGGCATCGGCGCGGTGCTGTACGCCCTGCTGGTGAACCGGTGGCCGCTCCCCGGTTCGACCGAGCGCGGTGGCATGCAGGCCGCCGACCTCGACGCCGCGGGCGAACCGGTCGAGCCCCGCACGGTGGATCGCGACATCCCGTTCCAGATCTCTGCGGCCGCCGTGCGCGCGGTGCAGGAGAACGGCGGGATCCGTTCCGCGCCAACCTTGTTGAACCTGTTGCAACAGGCCACCGCCGTTGCCGACCGCACCGAGTTGATCGCGCCGATCGGCGAGGCCGAGGCAGCCGGAACCCGGCACCGCGACGGCGGCCACGACGACGATCCGGAGGCCAAGTCCCGCCGCAAGAAGGGCGTGTTGATCGGTGCCGCCGTGGCGGGGTCGATCCTGGTGGTCGCCCTCATCGTGTTGGCAACGGTGTTGCGCGGTGTGTTCAGCGACGTCGGCGGCACGTTGGACAAGGACGAGCTTGGGCTCAACACGCCCACGACCAGCACCACCAGCGATCCGAGCGCAGGCAACGTGAAACCCGTTCGGGCGACGGTGTTTTCGCCGGGCGGCGAGGCCGACAACCCCGCCGACGCCGGCAAGGCGATCGACGGCAGCACCACGTCGGCGTGGCAGACGGACACCTACAGCGACGCGGTGCCGTTCCCCAACTTCAAGAACGGCGTCGGGCTGATGCTGCAGCTGCCCCAGCCGACCGCGATCGGGTCCGTGTCGATCGACCTGAACAGCACCGGTACGTCGATTCAGATCAGGTCCGCCCAGTCGGCCACGCCGGCGACGCTCGACGACACCACCGAGCTGAGCCCCCCCACTCCGATGAAGACGGGGTCGAACACGATCACCGTCACCAATCCGCAGCCCGTCTCGAATGTGCTGGTGTGGATCACCACGCTCGGCTCGGTGAACGGCAAGAGCGAGGCCGCCCTGTCGAACATCACGCTCAAACCCGCTTCCTGACGAGTTGTCCCCAGGCCACGACTGCCGGCCCTGACCCGTGTTCCTGCAGTTCACTGCGGTGCGCTCCGCTCGAGGGCCGTTGCCGCGACAAGAGGTGCGGTGACGGGTGCCCGGCGTTGATTAGTGTTCGTTTGTGGGGAGCTGCGGAGAAGTCACCGGTGCCGAGCGGACGGATGCAGAGTTGCTCGTTGCGCACGTCGACGGTGATCGGTACGCCTTCGAAGAGCTCTTCCACCGCCACCACCGTCAGCTCCACCGGCTGGCACGGATCACCAGCCACAACCGCGAGGACGCCAAGGACGCGCTGCAAGACGCGATGCTGTCCGCGCACCGCACGGCACCAACCTTTCGGCACGACGCGTCGGTCAGCAGTTGGCTCTATCGCATCGTCGTCAACGCGTGCCTTGATCGCTTGCGCCGCAACAAGTCTCATCCAGTCGCCTTGCTGGACGACGAGATCTGTCACCTCGGTGATCCGACCACCCGCGTGGACACGGTGCTCGCCGTCGAACGCGCCCTGCTCCGGCTGCCGCTCGAGCAGCGAGCCGTCGTGGTCGCAGTCGACATGCAGGGCTACTCGGTCGCGGAGACCGCCCGTCTGCTCGGCATACCGGAGGGCACCGTGAAGAGTCGCTGTTCGCGGGCGCGAGCCAAACTGGCCAAGACGCTGGAGCACTACGACGATCCCGCGCCGACCGTTCGGCCCTGACGGCTACCGGCTCTGACGCACCCTGGTGTCCGGGCGAGGGACGGCCACGAACTGCGGCCCGTTGACGGCCTGCGACAGGCAGCCGGGGATGTTGCGGCACGCGATGATCGCGCCCGCACCCGGCGCCTGGCCGGGCGCGGTCGGAATCTGGTTCGGGATTCCGCAGGTCTGGTGATACGGGTCGTACGGGACGATGTTCATGTCGCAGGCCAGCACGTCGGTCTGCGGCGTCGTGGCCACGTCCATGGCCAGCAAGCCCGTCGCCGACGCGACGCCGACCGCACCGATCACCAGTAGCCGGTGAAGATTGCGCATGTCAGCCTCGTTCGTGGTCGTCCTACCCAGCATCCTCTTCTCCACAGGCTAGCGAAAGGACATTCCCAGGGACCGGCGTCGGAGGCCGGTGCGACACTGACCAGGTGCCCGACGCCGCGGACGATCGCTACGAGCTCCCCGTCACGGTCGACCTTCTCGCCGACCTGCAAGCCGGGCTGCTCGACGATCGAACCGCGGCCCGGCTCCGCCGGCGGGTGCGTACCGATCCAGCCGTCAAGGCCCAGCTGGCCGCGCTGGATCGCGTCAGCCGCAACCTGTCCGCCCTCGCCGTCGACTCGGCATCGGCACCGGACGTCCCCGCCGACGTGACGGCGACCATCTGCGAGGCGCTGCGCTCGGCCCCTCCACCGACTCCATGACGCGTCCCCGAGTCGCGCCTGGAACAGCCGGGCCTACCCTGGTGTTATAGGCGTACGCAGAAAGGCGGAAATGACTTCCTCGAACACCGTTCACGACGTGATCATCATCGGCTCCGGTCCTGCTGGTTACACAGCGGCCGTGTATGCCGCGCGTGCGCAACTCCATCCGTTGGTCTTCGAAGGCGTGCAGTTCGGTGGCGCGCTGATGACGACGACCGAGGTGGAGAACTACCCCGGTTTCAAGGACGGCATAACCGGTCCTGCGTTGATGGAGGAAATGCGCGAACAGGCGCTCCGTTTCGGGGCCGACCTGCGCATGGAGGACGTCGACGACGTCGACCTCGACGGCCCGGTCAAGACGGTCACCGTCGGCGACGAGACCTTCCAGGCAAAGTCGGTCATCCTCGCGATGGGTGCGGCCGCCAGACAGCTCGGGGTCCCCGGCGAAATGGAACGCATCGGCACGGGCGTCAGCACCTGCGCCACGTGTGACGGATTCTTCTTCCGCGACCAGGACATCGCCGTGATCGGCGGCGGCGACTCCGCGATGGAGGAGGCGATCTTCCTCACCAAGTTCGCCAACCACGTCACGCTGATCCACCGTCGCGACGAATTCCGGGCGTCGAAGATCATGCTCGACCGCGCCAAGGACAACCCGAAGATCACGTTCATGACCAACACCGCGGTCACCCAGGTCGAGGGCGAGCCCAAGGTCACCGGCCTGCGTTTGGCCGACACCGTCACCGGTGAAGAGTCCAAGCTGGCCGTGACCGGCGTGTTCGTCGCGGTCGGCCACGATCCCCGCTCGGGCCTGGTCAGCGGCAAGGTGGATCTCGACGACGAGGGATACGTCAAGGTCAAGGGCCGCACCACCAGCACCTCGGTCGACGGCGTCTTCGCCTGCGGCGACCTGGTGGACCACACCTACCGGCAGGCCATCACCGCCGCCGGCAGCGGCTGTTCCGCCGCGATCGACGTCGAGCGGTGGCTCACCGGCCACCAAATCGCCGACAACTGGTGACGTTCCACCCCTTCACCCCACCCCTCTCAGACAGGAGCACCACATGAGCGACAAGACCAGCGCAACCGTTGCCGTAACCGACGACTCGTTCTCGCAGGACGTCCTCACCAGCAGCACCCCGGTCCTGGTGGACTTCTGGGCGTCCTGGTGCGGCCCGTGCAAGATGATCGCACCGGTTCTGGAGGAGATCGCCGCCGAGAAGGCTGGCGCGCTCACCGTGGCGAAGATCGACGTCGACGCCAACCCGGGTACCGCGCGTGACTTCCAGGTGGTGTCGATTCCGACGTTGATCCTGTTCAAGGACGGCCAACCGGTGAAGCGAATCGTGGGCAGCAAGGGCAAGGCGGCGCTGCTCCGCGAACTGTCTGACGTGGTCTAATCCCGGTCCCTCCGTTCCCACCGGATCGGACACACCCGGCTTCCGACTGGCCTGGAGGTTTCTGCATTAGCGACTCCGTCTGCGACAATTCTGGTCATGTCTAGTCTGCGCCGCGGCGATCGGGGAGCCCCGGTGGTCGAGATTCGGTCGGCGCTGGCGGCGTTGGGCATGATCGACAGCCCCGACGACGACCTCACGACTGGCAAACACGTCGCGTTCGACGTGTTCGACGACGACCTCGACCACTCGGTCCGCGCCTTCCAACAGCGCCGCGGGTTGCTCGTCGACGGCGTCGTGGGTGAGGCCACCTATCGCGCGTTGAAGGAAGCCTCGTACCGTCTTGGCGCCCGCACCCTGGCCCACCAGTTTGGCGCGCCGATGTACGGCGACGACGTAGCGACGCTCCAGGCACGGCTCCAGGATCTCGGTTTCTACACCGACCTGGTCGACGGGCACTTCGGGCTGCAGACGCACAACGGCCTGATGTCCTATCAGCGGGAGTACGGTCTGTACCCCGACGGCATCTGTGGCCCAGAAACGTTGCGCTCCTTGTACTTCCTGGGTTCGCGGGTGACCGGCGGTTCGTTGCACGCGATCCGCGAGGAGGAGCTCGTCCGTCGCTCCGGTCCCCGGTTGTCGGGTAAGCGCATCATCATCGATCCGGGCCGCGGTGGCGACGATCACGGGCTCATCATGAATGGTCCGGACGGGCCGATCAGCGAAGCAGACATCCTGTGGGACTTGGCAAGTCGGCTCGAAGGCCGGATGGCGGCGATCGGCATGGAGACGTTCCTGTCGCGGCCGGTGGGTCGCAGCTTGTCCGACGCCGAGCGCGCGGCGACCGCCAACACCGTCGGTGCGGACCTGATGATCAGCCTCCGGTGCGCCTCGCTGCCCAACTCCCCCGCCAACGGCGTCGCGTCCTTCCACTTCGGCAACGCCCACGGGTCGGTGTCGACGATCGGTCGCAACCTCGCCGACTTCGTGCAACGAGAATTGGTGGCCCGCACCGGGTTACGCGACTGCCGCACGCACGGCCGGACGTGGGACCTGCTTCGCCTGACCCGGATGCCCACCGTGCAGATCGACGTCGGTTACATCACCAATCCCCACGACCGCGACCTGCTGGTGTCCTCTCAGGCCAGGGATTCCCTGTCCGAGGGCATCCTCGCCGCCGTCAAGCGGCTGTACCTGCTAGGCAAGAACGACCGTCCGACGGGCACGTTCACCTTCGCCGAACTGCTGGCGCACGAGCGGTCCGTCGAACAGTCCGCCGGCCGCGCCGCGCAGGCCTGAGACCACCTCAGCTACAGGGGCTGGCGCCGGCTCCAACCGGCTGCTGCAGTTGCGCGCTCACCAACAGCTTTTCCAGCGCGGCCTCGACGTCGGCCTTCCAGCCCAACCCCTGCTCGAGTTCGAGTCGCATCCGGGGAAAGTACGGGTGAGGGGCGACGATCTCGAAGCCGACGTCTGAGAGGAAGTCGGCGTCGATGATGCATTGGTCGGCCGAGCAGTCACCGAGTGATTGAATCGCCGAGCGGAGATTGGGCGACACCAACTCTGGATCGGACAGTTCGGCGGATGCCGCCGTCCGACCGAACGCCTCCAACGCGCGCACGCCGCGGCGAACCAAGTCTCCGACGACGGCGGCCATCAACGCGCGGGTGAGCCCCTCCCCTTCGGTGCCGTACTCGACGCCGACCGTCGTCAGCAAGACGGCGTCGGCACTGACCGGTCCGGTCGGGAAGAGAGCCGCGCGCGGCACCGCCCGAGGCGGAGCGTAGAACGCGAACCCCAGACAGAGTTCGTCACCGCTGGATGCCGAGGCGGCGAAGTCCGCTTGATCCGGTTCGCAGGCCACGGCCATCTGTCCGCAGGAACCCCACTCCAGCATGACCATGGAGAGCCAGGCTTCCTTTTCGAATTCGGGATCGGCGAGGTGGTCCTCGACCGGCAGCGTCGACGGGTCGACTTCCCAGAACACGCAACGCCGCGCGTGCTTGGGCAGTTGCTCGAACGCTTCGAGACGCAGCGGCGCGATTCGTGCTGACACTAGACACCCCGCGTTTCAGGTCGGCCGGCCGGACGTGGCTTCCCCTCCAGAATAGGAGGACGCGGCGAGTGTGGCCCACTCTGATCTCGTAACGGCACGCCGGACTCCCGCGAAAAGCGAATCATGTTGCTGCGCAAGGAATTTGCTCCTTTTGGCCGCGACGACACCGGTCTCGATTCGTCGCTTTGTCACAGTGACGTAATTACCGCTTGTGGTAGGTCATGGGTTCGCCGCGTTCATAAGGTCAACTATGCGTTGCAGATCGTCGACCGACCCGAACTCCACGACGATCTTGCCCTTGCGTTTGCCAAGGCTCACCGATACCCGGGTGTCGAAGGCAGATGACAGCCTCTCGGCAACGTCTTGCAGTCCCGGCATCTGAATCGGCTTCCGCCGCTGAGCCGGAGTCGACTCCCGCACGCCGTCCCGGTTGGCAAGCGTGACCGCCTCCTCCGTGGCGCGGACCGACAGGCCCTCCGCCACGATGCGGGCGGCCAATTCCTCTTGCTTCTCGGCTCCACTCTCCAGTGCCAGCAGAGCACGGGCGTGTCCGGCGGACAGCACCCCCGCCGCCACCCGGCGCTGCACCGCGACCGGCAAGCGCATCAGCCGGATCATGTTGGTGATCACCGGACGTGACCGCCCGATCCGCACGGCTAGTTCCTCGTGGGTGACGCCGAACTCCTCCAACAGCTGCTGGTAGGCCGCCGCCTCTTCCAACGGGTTCAGCTGCGCCCGGTGGATGTTCTCCAGCAGGGCGTCGCGCAGCATGCTGTCGTCCGCGGTCTCACGAACGATGGCCGGGATTGCCGCCAGGCCGGCCTCTTGGGCCGCGCGCCAGCGCCGCTCCCCCATCACCAGTTGGTAGCGGGGGCTGCCCTCCACCGGGTCGACGGCACGCACCACGATGGGCTGCATCAGACCGAACTCGCGAATCGAGTGGACGAGTTCGGCGAGTGCCTCCCCGTCGAACACCTGCCGCGGCTGCTTGGGGTTCGGTTCGATGGCCGCCGGGTCGATCTCGCGGTACACGGCGCCCACGTCACCGACTGGTTCGACGGCGGGTGTAGCGGGGGTAGTCGGCGCTCCGCCGTACATGACGTCGGCCGCCGCGGCTCCCATCGCGGGACCCATGCTGCCCTTGTCGTCGCTCGGGCCGGTAGGGATCAGGGACGCGAGACCGCGACCGAGTCCGGTTCGCTTGGGCGGCGGAGTCATGCTCTTCTCCTATTCGTGCGGACGCTCACTGGCCAACCTGGGGATTCGTCGCGCCGTGTGCGCGGTCGGCGATCTCGCGACTGGCGTCGAGATAGCTCATCGCGCCCCGCGACCCTGGGTCGTACTCGAGGATCGTCATGCCGTATCCCGGTGCCTCGGACACCTTCACGCTGCGCGGGATGACGGTCCTCAGAACCTTCGCGCCGAAGTGCGCCCGCACGTCGTCGGCGACCTGGTCGGCCAACTTGGTTCGTCCGTCGTACATGGTGAGGACGACGGTGGTGACCTCCAGATGCGGGTTCAGGTGCGCCTTCACCATTTCGATGTTGCGGAGCAGCTGACCCACTCCCTCAAGGGCGTAGTACTCGCACTGGATCGGGATGAGCACTTCCGGTGCGGCGACGAGTGCGTTGATCGTCAGTAGGCCCAGCGACGGCGGGCAGTCGATGAAGACGTAGTCGAAGTCATACTCCTGCAGGGAGGCGAGCGCGTTCCGCAGGCGGCCTTCGCGGGCGACCATGCTGACCAGTTCGATCTCCGCGCCGGCAAGGTCGATCGTCGCGGGCACGCAGTACAGCCGCTCGTTGTACGGGCTCTGCTGAAGTGCCGACTCCAGGGTGATCTCGCCGATCAACACCTCGTACGACGACGGCGTTCCCGGACGGTGCTCGATACCCAGTGCGGTGCTGGCGTTGCCCTGCGGATCGAGATCGATGACGAGAGTCTTCAACCCCTGCAAGGCGAGCGCGGCGGCCACGTTGACGGCGGTGGTCGTCTTCCCGACGCCGCCCTTCTGGTTGGCGATCGTGAACACCCGCTGACGCGGGGGACGCCTCAGGTGCTGACCCTGCTTGTGCAGGATTCGCACTGCGCGCTGCGCTTCGGCACCGATCGGGGTGTCCGCGGCCGTCGGTTCAGTCCAGGCTTCCTCCGCCGGCGGCAACCATGTTTCACGTGAAACATTGCGGGGCGAATTCGCCGGGGCAGCCCCGGATGCCTTTGCCTCGCCAGATGGCCGTGGTTTCACTTGCTTCTCCTCGTCGGCCCGTCGGGCCGTGGTGCTCGTCGATCCTGGGCTTTCGCGGACTTTCGGTGCGGTGCGCCGGACCTGCTCCCCGGCCCCGCCGGGCGACTCGCCTTCACCGCCACGACCACGGTTACGGGCGGAGTCAAGTAGGTCACGCCACATTCCATCACCTTCACGTCGTCGGCACCCAGCGAGAGCATCGCTCGGCGGTGCTCTTGGACCTCGGAATTGGCGCGCTCACCTTTCATCGCAAGCATTCGACCACCGGGCTGAAGGAGCGGAAAGCACCAGCGGGTGAGCTTGTCCAGCGCGGCGACGGCGCGTGAGGTGACGACGTCGACGTCCCCGGCCGCCTCTCGCACGGCGCGCTCCTCCGCCCGCCCGCGGATGACGACCGCAGAGAGCCCGAGAAGTTCGACGACCTCGGACAGAAAGTCGGCCCGTCGCAGAAGGGGTTCCACCAGAATCACGCTGACATCGGGTCGCGCCAACGCCAGCGGAATCCCCGGCAAGCCGGCTCCGCTGCCTACGTCGGCTACGCGCTGCCCCGGCGTCATCAGCTCGCCGATGGCGGCGCTGTTCAGAATGTGTCGATCCCACAGGCGTTCAACTTCGCCGGGACCAATCAGGCCGCGCTCGATGCCGGCGCCCGCCAGGATCGCCGCATACTCCTCGGCCACCGGCAAGCGGTCGCCAAAGAAGGCGGCGGCCGCTTCCGGCGCCGGTGGCGCTTCACCATGTTTCACGTGAAACATCCTCCGATTCCGCCGCCCGGCGCCGCGATCGAACTACATGGTTGTAACTCGTACGGTCAGGCAGGCAGAACGACAACGCGCCGAGAGGGCTCCGCGCCTTCGCTCTCACTCCGCACACCGTCAACGGCCGAGACTGCATCGTGAACGATCTTCCGCTCGAAGGGAGTCATCGGCGTCAGCTCTTCACGCTCGCCACTGGCCAGCACGCGGCGAGCCACCTTGTCCCCGAGCGCGGCCAACTCGTCCCGGCGTCCCCGACGCCAGTGCGCCACGTCCAACATCAGCCGGCTCCGCTCGCCGGTCTTCTGGTGCACGGCCAACCGTGTCAGCTCTTGGAGCGCGTCCAGCACCTCGCCCTTGCGACCGACGAGCTTCGCCAGATCGCTGCCGCCCTCGATGCTGACGACCGCGCGATCGCCCTCCACGTCGAGGTCGATGTCGCCGTCGAAGTCCAGTAGGTCGAGAAGCTCCTCGAGGTAATCCCCCGCGATCTCGCCCTCGTTGACCAAGCGGTCTTCCAGGCTCTCCGACTTGGGCGCATCGCCCTCTACGTCGGTCCGTTCGGTCGTATCAGCGTCAGTCATCTTCGTCCTTACCTCCATGCTTCGACATGCATCAGTGGCCACTGCGGGCCGAGCTGACTCGGGTACTTGTCAGGGCCGTCGCCTCTTGGGCCGATTGTTGGTGCGCCTCGGCGCACGATTCGCCGCGCTGCCCGCCTTGGGTGCGGCGGGCTTCCCGTTCGACGCGGGGGTCGATCCGCTCGCCGGTCGCACGTCGCCCGTCTCGGTGTCCTCCACTGCGTCGATCTCCTCGGCGGTGGAATTCGTCAGTTCACGTTCGGCGGCGGCCTTCGCCGCGTTGTCGGCGGCGGCCGTCTGCGGGCGCTTGCGCTTGACCTTCGGCTTGGAACCCGGGGCCGGAGCATTCGACGCGCGTCGCGCCAAATCCTCTTCCTTCTTGAGTTCCTCTTCCTTCTCGATGCGGCCGAACACGTAATGCTGCTGCCCGTAGGTCCAAATGTTGTTGGCCACCCAGTACAGGATCACGGCCAGCGGGAGGAAGGGACCACCGACGACCACGCCGAGCGGAAACACGTACAGCGCCAGCTTGTTCATCATCGCGGTCTGCGGATTGGCGGCAGCCTCGATGCTCTGCCTGGCCACCGAAGCGCGGCTGTTGAAGTGAGTGGCAACACCGGCAAGGATCATCAGCGGCACACCCACTGCGATCACGGCCGCACGGTTGAACTCCTCGAAGGCTCCGAGGCCGACCGTCTGAATCATCGACGCACCCAGCGGCGCTCCGAACAGGTGGGCGTCCAGGAAGTGGCCCACGTCGGTGGCGCTGAAGACGTAGTTGCCGAGCGACCGGTTCTCCTCGACCGTCAACCCCAACCGCCCGAAGCCGGTCTGCGTCCGGTTGAAGGAGTTCAGCACGTGGTACAGCCCGATGAACACCGGGATCTGCGCCAGCATTGGCAGGCAGCCGAGGATCGGGTTGAACCCGTGTTCCTTCTGAAGCTTCTGCATCTCCAGCGCCATCCGCTGGCGGTCCTTGCCGTACTTCTTCTGCAGCGCCTTGATCTGTGGCTGCAACTCCTGCATTTGGCGGGTCGTCCTGATCTGGCGGACGAACGGCTTGTACAGAATCGCGCGGAGCGTGAAGACCAGGAACATCACCGTCAGTCCCCAGGCGAAGAAGTTCTCCGGGCCGAGGAGGAAGGCGAACGCCTTGTACCAAACCCACATGATCGCGGAGACCGGGTAATAGATGACGTCGAGACTGAACCAATTAAACAAACGAATCGCTCCTCAGCGTCGTGGCATCGGATGCCACCTCACGTCGCTCCGGGATCGGATCCCATCCACCTGGGTGCCACGGACCACATTTGGCCAGTCGCACCAAGGACAACCAAGCCCCCCGCACCAACCCGTATTCACGGAGCGCGTCGACGGCGTATTGACTGCACGTCGGGGTGAACCGGCACGAAGGCGGCCGATAGGGGGAAATCATGTTTCGGTAGAGCTCGACGGCGCCGATCGCTACACGCGCCAGGGCTCCGGTAATCCGTCCGCCACTCATCGGCGCGCTCCTGCGCTGGAGTTCACCCGCCGCAACGCGTTTCGCAGCTCTTCGTCGAGACGGGACGACACCGCTCGGCTACTACTCGGAAGAGCGCGGATCACCACTTTGTCACCTGGGCCCAAGTCGTCGAGGACGCCACGGGCCACATGCCGCAACAATCGCGAGACTCGATGCCGCACGACTGCAGGGCCGACGGACTTGCTGACGACCAGTCCAATCTTCGGAGCTTCAGACTCGTCCCCGGTGGCCTTCAACGCATGCACGACGATGTCGGGTTGCGCTGCTCGTACGCCACGACGGACGGTCAATCCAAAGTCTGTCGATCTCGTCATCCGGTACTGGGCCGGAAGCACCTGTCTACACCCTGCTGTGGATCAGAGCAGGATCACGCAGTGAGTGAGCGACGGCCCTTAGTACGCCGGCCCGACACGATGGCGCGGCCTGCGCGCGTGCGCATCCGCAGCCGGAAGCCATGCACCTTGGCACGGCGCCGGTTGTTCGGCTGAAACGTCCGCTTGCCCTTGGCCACGGCTATATCTCCTCAATGTGTGCGACCACTCCCCTCGCGCACATGGAAACATGTCCGTCTGGAAGCAGCCGCGGTACGTACGCTTCGTTGGTCTCGCTTGCTAGCTCCGGCGCGTTAACCCGAGAATCCGAGTCGCAGCCGTATCGCCACGTTCGGGCGACTGTTCGAGGGTACTGACGAGATTTCCCTAGGTCAAACCTGCTTCTCCAGGTCCGATCCGACTCCCGATTTCGCCACTTGGTTCACACCTGTCACCATTGAATACACAGCCCGCCAGACGGTCACCGCAATGTTGCAGAACTGTTGGCACCCAGCAATAAACCTGTTAGCTTCTGCCAAGGCCATCTCAGACCGAGGCGGCGCTGGACGAAGAATCGAGGATGGCAGCCCAACCGCGAGCCCATGGTGTACTCGAGCACCGTGACGAGCCCCGGCAACGCCGCCTCCGCGCAAGAAAGCAACGACACAACGACCGGTGTCGGTTATCCACAATCTGTGGATAACCATGTGGACACTCGGTCATTGTCTATTCGGCCAACCCTGTCTGGCCACGAGGGGGAACTTCTCCGTTGACAGCAGACGCCGACCCGCCGTTCGTCGCAATCTGGAACGACGTCGTTGCTGAACTCAACGGTGACGTGCCCTCCGACGCCACTCCGGGCTTCACTTCCCCGAACCTGACCGCACAGCAACGAGCCTGGCTCAAGCTGGTCAAACCCCTCGTCATCGCCGAAGGGTTTGCTCTGCTGTCGGTTCCCACGCCCTTCGTCCAAAACGAGATCGAACGGCACCTTCGCGAACCGATCATCGCCAGTCTGAGCCGGCATCTCGGCGGACAGCGAATCGAGCTCGGGGTGCGCGTCGAGACTCCAGCCCCGGACTCCGAGCGGGACGACGAGATTCGTGCCGACGCCCTCCACGATTCCGACGAGGTCGACGAGGACCAAGAAGCCCTTGCCAGCGCCGAGGCGAGCTGGCCGGCCTACTTCACCAACCGGGCGCAGAGCTCGCCGTCGACCAACGACGTGAGCCTCAACCGTCGCTACACCTTCGACACGTTCGTCATCGGCTCGTCGAACCGCTTCGCCCACGCGGCCACCCTCGCCATCGCCGAGGCCCCCGCCCGCGCCTACAACCCGTTGTTCATCTGGGGTGAGTCCGGCCTCGGCAAGACACACCTCCTCCACGCGGCCGGCAACTACGCCCAGCGACTGTTTCCCGGCATGCGGGTGAAGTACGTCTCGACCGAAGAGTTCACCAACGACTTCATCAACTCTCTCCGTGACGACCGCAAGGCGTCGTTCAAACGCAGTTACCGCGACATCGACGTGCTGCTGGTCGACGACATCCAGTTCATCGAAGGCAAGGAAGGCATCCAGGAGGAGTTCTTCCACACGTTCAACACGCTGCACAACGCGAACAAGCAGATCGTCATCTCCTCTGACCGTCCGCCGAAGCAGCTCGCGACTCTGGAAGATCGCCTGCGTACCCGTTTCGAGTGGGGTCTGATCACCGACGTTCAGCCGCCCGAGCTGGAGACCCGGATCGCCATCCTGCGCAAGAAGGCGCAGATGGACCGGCTGGACGTGCCGGACGACGTTCTGGAGCTCATCGCCAGCAGCATCGAACGCAACATCCGCGAGCTCGAGGGCGCGCTCATCCGCGTCACCGCGTTCGCGTCGCTCAACAAGGCCGCGATCGACAAGACGCTCGCCGAAATCGTGCTGCGCGACCTGATCTCGGATGCGAACTCGATGCAGATCAGCATCGCCACCATCATGGCCGCCACCGCCGAGTACTTCGAGATCACCATCGAAGAGCTCCGTGGGCCCGGTAAGACCCGTGCGTTGGCGCAGTCGCGTCAGATCGCCATGTACCTGTGCCGGGAGCTCACCGATCTCTCGCTGCCGAAGATCGGTCATTCGTTCGGCCGTGACCACACCACGGTCATGTACGCGGAGCGCAAGATTCGCGGCGAGATGGCGCAGAAGCGTGAGATCTTCGACCACGTCAAGGAACTCACGACGCGGATCCGGCAGCGCTCCAAGCGCTGATCGTCGCCCGCAGCCTCTTCCTTCACCACTTTCGAGTCACATCTGGTGCTGTCGTGCGCCGAAAATCTGAGAATCTTCTGCCCCAGTCGCACCACGGGTCACATGAATGGCTCGTGGACTACTCGTGCGTCACTCGTGGACTAATGACGGACTTTCGGCGGCGCCGTCCACACACGAGCCAACCGTCCACAGCCCGCCAAATTACACACGCCGGTAGTCCACGAGTGACGCACGAGCGGACACCGCCTCCGACCTGCCAACCAACGCCTCGATCCACAGGTTGCACAGCACCTATTACTGTTACTCATCTATCAATCTATTTCCTTCTTTAAAAGAAGCACCTGGGGAACGAGCCCTGTGGGCCGTCCGGAGAACCGCCCTGGCGGGGCGCTTGTCACCGCGATCGATTAGCTTTCAACTTGAGGCCGGAGGCTCTACGGTGGGTCTTCGACAACCGGAACGGTCGTCGAACCGCAGCGTGGTGAAATGTCCGTAAGACACCCGTAGATCCGCTGCTCGTGCAAGTGGTGGGTTTTACCGAAGGGGACGCTATGGACGCGGCGACGACGACAATTGGTACCGATTTGAAGTTTCGGCTGGTGCGCGAAGACTTCGCGGACGCCGTGGCTTGGGTTGCCCGGATCCTTCCGACGCGGCCGACCGTGCCGGTGCTCTCAGGTGTGCTGCTGACCGGCTCCGAAGACGGTTTGACCATCTCCGGCTACGACTACGAAGTCTCGGCCGAGGTTCGTGTCGCGGCTGAAATCGCTTCTCCGGGAAGTGTTCTCGTCTCTGGGCGGCTGTTGTCCGACATCACGAAGTCGCTGCCGGCCAAGCCGGTCGACGTCACCGTCGAAGGCACCAGGGTTTCGCTGACCTGCGGCAGCGCACGTTTCTCGCTTCCCACGATGGCCGTCGAGGACTACCCCACGCTGCCGCAGCTGCCCGAGGAAACCGGTGTGGTGGCGTCGGACTTGTTCGCCCAGGCCATCAGTCAGGTCGCCGTCGCGGCCGGCCGTGACGACACACTGCCGATGCTGACTGGCATTCGGGTGGAGATCTCCGGCGACAAGGTCGTGCTGGCGGCCACCGACCGATTCCGTCTCGCCGTGCGCGAGCTCACCTGGACCACGAACACCGCCGACATCGAGGCCGCCGTTCTGGTACCTGCCAAGACTCTCGCCGAGGCGGCACGGGCCGGCACCGACGGTGCCGACGTCCACCTGTCCCTCGGTGCGGGTGCGGCCGTCGGCAAGGAGGGACTGCTCGGTATCCGGAGCAACGGCAAGCGCACCACGAGTCGCCTTCTCGACGCCGAGTTCCCGAAGTTCCGCCAGCTTCTTCCCGCCGAGCACACCGCCGTCGCCACGGTCGGGGTCGCCGAACTGACCGAGGCCATCAAACGTGTTGCGCTCGTTGCCGACCGCGGCGCCCAGGTCCGGATGGAGTTCACCGAGGACTCGCTGCGGCTGACCGCCGGTGGCGAGGACGCCGTGGGTCGCGCAGAGGAAGACCTGCCGGTGGAGTTCTCCGGTGAGCCGCTGACCATCGCGTTCAACCCGACCTATCTCACCGATGGGCTCGGCTCGTTGCACACTCCGAAGGTGACGTTCGGCTTCACGACATCCAGCCGTCCCGCGGTGTTGCGCCCGGCGGGTGATGATGGTGATTCGTACGTCGGTGCGAGTGGTCCGTTCCCGGCCGCCCAGACCGACTACGTGTATCTGTTGATGCCGGTCCGTCTTCCAGGCTGACCGGCCCTAACACCACGAAATAGAGGAGCACATGCAACTCGGGTTGGTCGGTCTCGGCAAAATGGGCTTCAACATGCGGGAACGCCTTCGCAAGGGCGAGCACGAAGTCATCGGATACGACCCCAGACCCGAGGTGACCGACGTTCCAGATCTGGCCGGACTTGCCTCGGCGCTCACCGCACCGCGCGTGGTGTGGGTGATGGTGCCCTCGGGCGAGATCACCACTGGAACCATCGCCGGTCTCGCCGAGGTACTCAGTCCGGGCGACATGGTCGTCGACGGTGGCAACTCGCGCTACACCGAAGACGAACCGCACGCCGCGTTGTTGGCGGAGAAGGGCATCGGCTTCGTCGACGCCGGTGTCTCCGGTGGCATTTGGGGTCTCACCGAGGGTTACGGCCTGATGGTCGGAGGCAGCGACGCCGACGTGGAGAAGGTCATGCCGATCTTCGACACGCTGCGTCCGCCGGGACCGCGGGAAGACGGATTCGTGCACGCCGGGCCCGTCGGAGCCGGTCACTTCGCCAAGATGGTTCACAACGGCGTCGAGTACGCCATGATGACCGCCTACGGCGAGGGTTACGAATTGCTTGCCGCATCAGACCTGGTCAAGAGCCCACAAGCGGTCTATCAAGCGTGGTCCAACGGGACCGTGGTCAGATCGTGGCTGCAGCAGCTGCTCGCCAAGGCGCTCAAGGAGGATCCGAAGCTCGCGGAGATCCGGGGTTACACCGACGATTCGGGTGAGGGTCGTTGGACCGTCGAGGAAGCCATTCGCCTCCGTGTCCCCGTTCCCGCGATTGCAGCGTCTCTGTTCGCGAGATTCCTTTCCCGACAAGACGATTCGCCGACCATGAAGGCCGTCGCGGCATTGCGCAACCAGTTCGGCGGCCACGCGGTCCAGCGGATCCACGAGTCGGGTTGATTCCTTGAGTTCGACGATGAAGCGGTGCGAGGCGGCTAGGTGTACGTACGTCAACTGGGTCTGACCGATTTTCGGTCCTGGTCACGACTTGAGTTGCTGCTGGAGCCGGGGCGGACGGTCTTCGTCGGCCCCAACGGCTTCGGCAAGACGAACATCGTTGAGGCCCTGTGGTATTCGTCGACTTTGGGTTCGCACCGGGTCGGCGCCGACGCACCGCTGATTCGGGCGGGCGCAGAGCGCGCCATCGTGTCGACCATCATGGTGAACGAGGGCCGGGAGCTGGCGGTCGACCTGGAGATCACCGCGGGCCGTGCCAACAAGGCGAGACTCAACCGCTCCCCCGTGCGCAGCGCCCGGGAAATTCTCGGCGCCATTCGCGCGGTGCTGTTCGCCCCGGAGGACTTGGCGTTGGTCCGCGGCGACCCCAGTGAACGCCGGCGCTACCTCGACGAGCTCGCCACGACCCGACGACCGTCGGTGGCAGGTGTGCGAGCGGACTACGACAAGGTTCTTCGCCAGCGAGCCGCTCTTCTGAAATCCGCTGCGGGAGCACGCTTTCGGGGCGACTCGAGTGCGCTGGACACACTCGACGTGTGGGATGGTCACCTCGCAGCGCAGGGAGCACGGCTCATCGCCGCCCGGGTGGCCCTGGTCAACATGCTGGCCCCGGAAGTCGAGAAGGCGTATCAACTTCTGGCTCCCGCGTCACGGCCGGCGTCCATCAGGTATCGCAGTTCGGTGGAGGCGGTAGAGGAAGAAGCCGCGACCGGCGCGCCCAGCGTGGAGGTCTTCGAGGTCGGACTCCTCGACGAGTTGGCCCGCAAGAGGTCCGCGGAGTTGGAACGTGGTGTGTGCCTTGTCGGTCCTCACCGGGATGATCTGGAGTTGCGTCTCGGGGATCAACCCGCCAAGGGATTTGCCAGCCACGGTGAGTCCTGGTCGACGGCGCTGTCGTTGAGATTGGCTGCCTATGAACTACTTCGGTCCGAGGGGTCGGATCCCGTGTTG
Organism: Mycobacterium sp. Root135; assembly: GCF_001426545.1. Taxonomy (GTDB): domain Bacteria; phylum Actinomycetota; class Actinomycetes; order Mycobacteriales; family Mycobacteriaceae; genus Mycobacterium. The sequence goes on from NZ_LMEZ01000005.1 coordinate 449,004, forward strand.
TTGCTCGACGACGTGTTCGCCGAACTCGACAACGCACGTCGACGTGCGCTGGTCGAGGTGGCGTCGTCTGCGGAGCAGGTCTTGGTGACCGCCGCGGTGGCCGAGGACATCCCCCAGGATTGGGATGCGCGCAGGATCGTCGTCGGCATGCGAGACGACGACTCCGGTCGACTGTCCGAGGTGACGGAGTGACCGATCCGACCGACGACGAGCCCAAGGGTCCACCGCCCGAGCTCGCGCACATCAGGGGAATGGACCTGGTCCGGCGCACGCTCGAGGAGGCGCGTGGCGCGGCACGCAGTCAGGGAAAGGACGTCGGCCACGGGCGGACGTCGACGTCCTCTAAGCGGGTTCCGAACCGCGGCGGCCGCCGGAGATGGTCGGGCCCCGGGCCGGACGCGCGGGATCCGCAGACCCTCGGCTCGTTGACGTCGCAGTTGGCGAAGAGCAGAGGGTGGGCGCCGAAGGTCGCCGCGGGGTCGGTGTTCGGACAGTGGGAGACCGTCGTCGGAGAGCAGATCGCCGAGCACGCAAACCCGACGACGCTGCGCGACGGCATCTTGACAGTGGAGGCCGAGTCCACCGCGTGGGCAACCCAACTGCGGATGGTTCAGCCCCAGTTGTTGGCCAAGATTGCGGCTGCGGTCGGCGACGGCGTCGTCACCAGCCTGAAGATCGTCGGCCCGGCCGCCCCGACGTGGCGCAAGGGTAAGTACAACGTGCCGGGCCGCGGTCCGCGCGACACTTACGGATAGTGGATACCGGCGCGATCTGAGAGCGCCGACAGCGTGCGCAACCCCACGTTCGGTCGTCGGGACGCGTGCTTGGCTGTGAAATTCCGTGCACGGCTCATTTAGGTACATGAAACCGTCGCCTCAGAGTGGGTCCTGACGGTGGGTAAAGGTAGACTGGCCGAAGACTCGCGAGGAGCGCATCGCCTCCTCCCGCACGTGAACCCCAAGGAGACGCGTCCAACGTGGCTGCCCAGAACAATACTGAGTACGGCGCAGAATCGATCACCATTCTCGAAGGTCTCGAGGCGGTCCGCAAACGACCGGGCATGTACATCGGTTCCACGGGTGAGCGCGGCTTGCACCACCTGGTCTGGGAGGTCGTCGACAACGCGATCGACGAGGCGATGGCCGGCCACGCCACCAGGGTCGACGTCAAGATTCTCGGTGACGGCAGTGTTCAGGTCACCGACGACGGCCGCGGCATTCCGGTCGCGATGCACGCCACCGGCGTACCCACGATCGACGTCGTCATGACCCAGCTGCACGCCGGCGGCAAGTTCGGTGGCGAGAACAGCGGTTACAACGTCAGTGGTGGCCTGCACGGAGTCGGCGTCTCCGTCGTCAACGCGCTGTCCACCCGTCTCGAGGCCACCGTCCTACGCGACGGCTTCGAGTGGTTCCAGTACTACGACCGTTCGGTCCCCGGCACCCTCAAGCAGGGCGGTCCGTCTAAGAAGACCGGGACCACCATCCGGTTCTGGGCCGATCCGGACATCTTCGAGACCACCGTCTACGACTTCGAGACCGTCGCGCGCCGGCTTCAGGAGATGGCCTTCCTCAACAAGGGCCTGACCATCGATCTGATCGACGAGCGCGTCACCGCAGAAGACGTCGTCGACGACGTGGTCAGCGACACGGCGGAAGCGCCGAAGTCCGCGGACGAGAAGGAGGCGGAGGCCAAGGCCCCGCACAAGGTCAAGCACCGCACCTTCCACTACCCGGGCGGGCTGGTCGACTACGTCAAGCACATCAACCGTACGAAGACGCCGATCCAGCAGAGCATCATCGACTTCGACGGCAAGGGTCCCGGCCACGAGGTCGAGATCGCAATGCAGTGGAATGCAGGCTATTCCGAGTCGGTGCACACCTTCGCCAACACGATCAACACCCACGAGGGTGGCACGCACGAAGAGGGCTTCCGAAGCGCGTTGACGACGGTGGTCAACAAGTGGGCCAGGGACAAGAAGCTGCTCAAGGAAAAGGAACCCAACCTCACCGGCGACGACATCCGCGAAGGTTTGGCGGCGGTCATCTCGGTCAAGGTCAGCGACCCGCAGTTCGAAGGTCAGACCAAGACCAAGCTCGGCAACACCGAGGTCAAGTCGTTCGTGCAGAAGATCTGCAACGAGCAGCTCAGCCACTGGTTCGAGTCCAACCCGGCCGAGGCGAAGACGGTCCTGAACAAGGCCGTTCAGTCGGCGCAGGCCCGGATGGCCGCTCGTAAGGCGCGAGAGTTGGTGCGCCGCAAGAGCGCAACCGACATCGGTGGCCTGCCAGGCAAGCTCGCCGACTGCCGCTCGACCGACCCGCGGTTGTCGGAAGTGTATGTGGTGGAGGGCGATTCGGCCGGCGGCTCGGCGAAGAGTGGTCGCGACTCGATGTACCAGGCAATCCTGCCGTTGCGCGGCAAGATCATCAACGTCGAGAAGGCCCGCATCGACCGGGTGCTGAAGAACACCGAAGTCCAGGCGATCATCACCGCGTTGGGCACCGGCATCCACGACGAGTTCGACATCACCAAGCTGCGCTATCACAAGATCGTGCTGATGGCCGACGCCGACGTCGACGGTCAGCACATCTCGACGCTGCTGCTGACGCTGTTGTTCCGATTCATGAAGCCGCTCATCGAGAATGGGCACGTCTTCCTCGCACAGCCGCCGCTGTACAAGTTGAAGTGGCAGCGCAGCGATCCCGAGTTCGCCTACTCCGACCGCGAGCGCGACGGACTGCTGGAGGCGGGCAAGGCGGCCGGTCGCCGGATCAACACCGAGGACGGCATCCAACGGTACAAGGGTCTCGGCGAGATGGACGCCAAGGAACTGTGGGAGACCACGATGGATCCGTCCGCGCGGGTGCTGCGTCGAATCACGTTGGACGACGCCGCCGCGGCCGACGAACTGTTCTCCGTGCTGATGGGCGAGGACGTCGAGGCTCGTCGCAGCTTCATCACCCGTAACGCCAGAGACGTTCGCTTCCTTGACGTTTAACGGCCAGTATCCAAAGACGAATAGGGCTGACACACGATGACTGACACCACACTGCCGCCCGGCGGCGACGACGGCGCGATCACCGACCGCATCGAACCGGTCGACATCCAGCAGGAGATGCAGCGCAGCTACATCGATTACGCGATGAGCGTCATCGTCGGCCGTGCGCTCCCGGAGGTTCGAGACGGCCTGAAGCCGGTGCACCGCCGCGTGCTGTACGCGATGTACGACTCGGGCTTCCGTCCCGACCGCGGACACGCGAAATCCGCACGCTCCGTTGCCGAGACGATGGGCAATTACCACCCGCACGGTGACTCGTCGATCTACGACACCCTGGTCCGGATGGCCCAGCCGTGGTCGCTGCGGTATCCCCTGGTCGACGGGCAAGGCAACTTCGGCTCGCCCGGCAACGATCCGCCAGCCGCGATGCGGTACACGGAAGCGCGCCTCACGCCGCTGGCGATGGAGATGCTGCGTGAAATCGACGAGGAGACAGTCGATTTCATCCCCAACTACGACGGCCGGGTGCAAGAACCGACCGTCTTGCCGTCCCGCTTCCCCAACCTGTTGGCCAACGGCTCGGGCGGTATCGCGGTCGGCATGGCCACCAACATGCCGCCGCACAACCTTCGGGAACTCGCCGAGGCGGTGTTCTGGTGCCTCGACAACTTCGACGCCGATGAAGAGGCCACCCTTGCGGCGGTCACCGAGCGGGTCAAGGGACCCGACTTCCCCACCTACGGACTGATAGTCGGCTCGCAGGGCATCCACGACGCCTACACGACGGGCCGCGGCTCGATCCGCATGCGCGGTGTCGTCGAGGTCGAAGAGGACAGCAAGGGCCGCACGCTGCTCGTCATCACCGAGCTCCCCTATCAGGTCAACCACGACAACTTCATCACCTCGATCGCCGACCAGGTGCGTGACGGCAAGCTCGCCGGCATCTCCAACATCGAGGACCAGGGCAGCGACCGGGTCGGCATGCGGATCGTCGTCGAGGTCAAGCGCGACGCCGTGGCCAAGGTGGTCCTGAACAACCTCTACAAGCACACCCAGCTGCAGACCAGCTTCGGCGCCAACATGCTGTCGATCGTCGACGGTGTGCCTCGCACGCTGCGGATCGACCAGCTGATCCGCCTCTACGTCGTGCACCAGTTGGACGTCATCGTCCGCCGCACCATCTACCGGTTGCGCAAGGCGAACGAACGAGCCCACATCTTGCGCGGCTTGGTCAAGGCGCTCGACGCGCTGGACGAGGTCATCGCGCTCATCCGGGCGTCGGCGAACGTCGACGTCGCGCGGGCCGGCCTGATCGAGCTGCTGGACGTCGACGACATCCAGGCGCAGGCGATCCTCGACATGCAGCTGCGGCGGCTGGCCGCCCTGGAACGTCAGCGCATCGTCGACGACCTGGCCAAGATCGAGGCCGAGATCGCCGACCTCGAGGACATCCTCGCCAAGCCGGAGCGGCAGCGGAAGATCGTCCACGACGAGCTCGCAGAACTGGCCGAGAAGTACGGCGACGACCGTCGCACCCGGATCATCCCGGCCGACGGCGACGTCGCCGACGAGGACCTCATCGCCCGCGAAGAGGTCGTCGTCACCATCACCGAAACCGGGTACGCCAAGCGCACCAAGTCCGACCTGTACCGCAGCCAGAAGCGCGGCGGCAAGGGCGTGCAGGGAGCGGGTCTGAAGCAGGACGACATCGTCCGGCACTTCTTCGTGGGCTCCACCCACGACTGGATCCTGTTCTTCACCACCCAGGGCCGCGTCTATCGGGCGAAGGCCTACGAACTACCCGAGGCGTCACGGACGGCCCGAGGCCAGCACGTCGCGAACCTGCTGGCGTTCCAGCCGGAGGAGCGCATCGCGCAGGTCATCCAGATCAAGTCTTACGAGGACGCGCCGTACCTGGTGCTCGCCACCAAGAACGGTCTGGTCAAGAAGTCCAAGTTGACGGACTTCGACTCGAACCGCTCCGGCGGCATCGTCGCGGTCAACCTCCGTGACGGCGACGAGCTCGTCGGCGCCGTGCTGTGCTCGGCCGAAGAGGATCTGCTGCTGGTCTCGGCAAAGGGCCAGTCGATCCGGTTCTCGGCCACCGACGAGGCGCTGCGGCCGATGGGCCGCGCCACCTCCGGCGTGCAGGGCATGCGGTTCAACGAAGAAGACCAGCTGCTGTCGCTGAACGTGGTCCGTGAGGGCACCTACCTCCTGGTGGCGACGTCGGGTGGTTACTCCAAGCGGACGGCCATCGACGAGTACACCCCGCAGGGGCGTGGCGGCAAGGGCATCCTGACGATCCAGTACGACCCCAAGCGTGGCACTCTGGTCGGAGCGTTGATCGTCGACGAGGACACCGAGCTCTACGCCATCACCTCGGGTGGGGGCGTCATCCGGACCGTGGCACGCCAAGTGCGCAAGGCCGGGCGGCAAACCAAGGGCGTGCGCTTGATGAACCTCGGAGATGGCGACACACTGATTGCCGTCGCCCGCAACGCCGACGAGGACGCCTCTGACGACGTCGTAGAAGGCGTCGTAGACGGAGTTGCCGAAGACGTCGTCGATGTCGTCGACGACGACTCACAGACTGACCCGAGCTAAGGAGCCGTAGGTGGGTTCACCGAACGAACCTGGACCACCGCGCACCGGCGACGGTTCAGGTAGTACGAACGGCGCTCACGAAGCCGGCCCGGGGAACGGTGCCGGGTCGACCGGTGAGGTTCCGCCGTGGCAGCGGGGAACCGCGGCACGGCCCAGGCAGCCAGATGGTCCACGGGCCGGTGCGGCGGCTGGTCACCAGGGTGGCGGCTCGCCAGGCGCCGATGCCCGGCTCAACCGGTTCATCTCGGGTGGGCCTGCCACGGGTCCGGCGCAGGGTGCTCCCCCACGTGAGTCGGCGCCGCCGCGTGAGTCGGGTCCAGGACGGGAGTCCGCTCCGGCACCGGCGCGCGACTCGGCGCCCGCACGGGAGTCCACTCCGACGAAGACCGACGCCGCACCGCCCAATCGCAACGAGCCGGCCCGGTCGGAGGCCTACGCGAGCGAGCTCCCCGACCTGTCGGGTGTCGCCCCTCGTGGGCCACGCAAGCCAGCGGCCGAGCGGACGGCCGTCGAGCCCTCTTCGCGGTCCTCGGCGCCCGCCACGCGCGCGTCGGCGGGCAGCCGGTCCCAGGGGCCGGTGCGAGCGAGCATGCAGATCCGGCGGTTCGATCCGTGGAGCGTGCTGAAGGTCTCGCTGGTGCTGAGCGTGGCGCTGTTCTTCGTCTGGATGATCGCCGTCGCGTTCCTGTACTTGGTGCTAGGCGGCATGGGTGTGTGGACGAAGCTGAACAGCAACGTCGGCGACCTGCTCACCAGTGCCAGCGGCAGCGGTGGCGAATTGGTCTCCAGCGGAACGATTTTCGGCGGCGCAGCCCTCATCGGTCTGGTCAACATCGTGCTTCTGACGGCGATGGCGACGTGCGGTGCGTTCATCTACAACCTGACCACCGACCTCGTCGGCGGCGTCGAGGTGACCCTCGCCGACAGGGACTGAACACCCGCGGTTTGGGGCGATGGCAGTGGTTGCGGTAACCTCGTCCCTCGGCCGTCGTATGTGAATACGGGCCTGTAGCTCAGGTGGTTAGAGCGCTTCGCTGATAACGAAGAGGTCGGAGGTTCGAGTCCTCCCAGGCCCACGGTTTGCCTTACCGAGAGAGGGTGCACTGTGAGAGTTTTCGTAGTGCTCACCCTTCTCGTCGCGGGGGTGGTGGTCGTCAGATCCCGCAACCGCGTCGAGGTGTGGCATGTGGCCGCCGATCAGCCAAGCTGATCACCAAGAGGGGCCTTAGCTCAGTTGGTAGAGCGCTGCCTTTGCAAGGCAGATGTCAGGAGTTCGAATCTCCTAGGCTCCACAATCATTCTTCTCCCCGTCTGGGGACTGTGTTGCTCACGGCGCTGGGGTGATGTCGGCGAGTACGGCGTCAACATCTGATGACGGTCTGCACTGGTCCGTCAACACGGACCGACGCCAGTGGCAGCTAGACGAGGCCAGCCGCCCGCGCAGCGAGATAAGCCGGGATCAGAATCACGAGCGTTAGCGGCGCCGCAGTGCAGCCCGCCAGCATGCCGCGCCCGACCTGAGCCCCCGATCCCCGCCCTCGCGTTAGGCCCCAGCCGGCAAGTGCCGTGAGGAGGACTGCCGGACCCACCGTGACCGGAACGAAGTACCAGGCGAGCAGCGAAACTGCGGTGAGGAATTCGAGGCCCAGGATGGTGACGACGGCCGCGATGAAACCAGGAGCGCCATAGCGTCCGCTGACTGCAACGGGCGGCTCGACCGGTGGGCCGACTCGTCCGTCAGAGAAGCCAGAAGGCATATGTCACCGCTCCGATCAGGACGATGGCAGCGCACGCAGCCGTGCTGAGCCCGACCCCCCTGGCCGCCCCCGCGTCACGGAAGAGAAGCCCGACTGCGGCGCCGAGAGAGAACACCACGGCGATGCCAGTCGCGCCGAGCACGGCCACACGCGGAGCATGTTCAGCGTCGGCCACGACTGACCACCGACCCAGCAGCCATATGGAGATCAGCAACAGTCCGAGAATCACCTGAATGACGACCGGCGCCGAACGGGTCGCGAGGGTCCACGTGCGATCGTCGAATCTTCGGGCTCGGACCGTCGACGGCGGAGGGGATGCCTCGCTCACATCGGCACCCCTCCGGTTGTCGGCGGCGCTGCCGACGGCGGGTCGTCGACGGTCCCGAACGCAGTGCCGGGCAACGGGGTTGGGACGTCATACTTTGGGTTCCATCCCCCGGTGTCGAAAGGTGCAAAGGCCTTGCCACCGGTTCCGACGTCATGGTGAAACGGAAGGTTGGTCATGGGGCCCTGCTGGCCGCCGTGCGCAGCGGGGTCGATGAGAACAGTGTGTGAGCTCCCGTCCGGCATGTCCTGATACACCTCCATCGACGGGTAATCCGTCCGCGTTCCGTTGATTTGTACGCCATCAGGGCCCGGGGTGAACACGAGGTCACCGTTGACGGTGACCTCGTGGCCCTGGAATGGACCCGTCGGGTCTCGAGTGATGTCGGGTGCGAACGGGTTGCCGGAATCGTAGGCGATGCGCACCGTGCCGTCGGGAAGCTGCGTGACCGTACCGGTTGGGCTTCCGCATCTGACTTCGCCCGACGAGCCGTCCGAGTTCTCGAGCACGGACGGATTCTGACGCATCACGACGATGCCGTTCTCGTAGTCGACGGTGGTGGTGACCTTGGTGTCTTCGGGGTCGAAGTTGGCGTCGGGTCCGCGATTGTTGCCAAGGTCGTGTGTCCAGGGTGGCGATGAGCGGACCTCTCGGTCCGGGATCCACTGCGAGGACCGTACGACGCCCTGACCGGGAACCGGTTCGATCCGGACGACCCGCACCTCCGGAGGGTGCCCGTCGAACTTCGGCCCGTAACTGTTGGGGTCGAGGGAAGCAGCCGTCGTCCAGTCGGACTTCGAAGTGGGGTCTCGTCCAAAGACTTCTCGGAACGCCTGCTCTTGGTTGTGCCGACGCTCGCTCTCGTCGGGTATGCCGGGTCCGTCGGTGTGTGGGCTCAACGGTGCATCGAACAGCTGTAGCGCCGGGGAACCGAGGCCGGTGACGGCCGTGCGAAGGCGTTGGCTGAGGCGTCGATCCTCGGTGTCGAAGTCGGCCAGCAGGGTTTTGACCGCCATCGAATTAGACGCGGCCAAGTGCCTGAGAAGCATGGCATTCACGGGGCTGGTCTTGGCGTACTGCTCCAGTGAACTTCCGGGACGCACGGACACCGATCCGTCCGGACTGATCTGCCAGCCCTGAGAGTTCAACCGACTCACTGTCTCCACCAACGTAAGCCGAGTCTGGGCGAGCTGCGTACCGCTGTCGTTCAGGTCGCGCTGAACCTGTGTCATGGCCGCGTGGATCTGCTGCATGCGCTGCAGCGTTGGCGCGGCCTTCGCAAGCGCGGCCTCGGAGGCCGCGCCTTCCCAACCGTTACGGAGTCCGTCGAGTGTGGCGCGCTGCTTGTCGAGCTGGGAGGACAAGCGCGATGCCTTGGTATCCAATTCTTCGGCGGACTGGATGAGCGCGCTGGGCCGGGACCCTTCTACCTGAGAGGTGGTCACCGGCACGGTGCGGTCCGATTTGCGACAGGCGCATCCGGATGAATGGTCATTCCATCTGCTTGTCGAGACCACGGCCGAACTGTTCATCGGTCTGGTGATAGTGGTCCGCTGCGGCGGCGAGCTTGGCTGAATGTGCTGCCAACTCATCGTGCAGGCGGCGGGTCTCGTCGTCGAAGACCGAACCCGTCGCGTGGCACGCTGCCCCCGTGAGCAGACCAGGCATCCCGGCGCCGGCGTTGGTCATCGATTGTCCGGCGTCCAAACCGGACACGAACGAGCTAACGTCGTACTGAGCCTGCGCAGCGTCTCGCAGCCTGGTGGGGTCCACCCGCAACGTCGCTCCCATGGCCTCAATTCTAAGACCCCTTCCGCGCGGCTCGGAGCAGTGATAAGAAGATCGACGGGCGCGAACACTTGACCACGTTCAGCGTCGGGCGCGGCGCCTAGTCCGTCTATTTTTGGTGGTCGACGAGACTTGCTGCCCCTCATCGACACGCCGGGGGCGGCGCCGACGATCTCCAATCTTATTGGTTCACAGCGTGTTTCGTGTCGTGGGGCAGCAGCATACGGATTGGACCGCGACAAGCGCTCATCCTCTAGCCGACCCGGAAACGCCCAGAGCGCTTCCCCAACAAGGGATATGCGCCACGACGATGGAGTCAGCCTCCGTCAATGCCACAGTTAGACCCTCGTACCAGCGCAAAACCACACCTACCGCTGCAGCGCCTCGATGAGGGCGAAGCGGACGCGAGCCACGATCGCATTGCTCGCACGGCAGATTCCAGGCTGCTGCGAGGTGGCGTAGACGATTACGCCGTCCTCCCCCAGCGTCCACCCGCCCGAGGCGTCGACGGTCATGTAGGGGCCACGATGGGCGTCGAAGAGGTGCACCGTCCACGGCGAGTCCAACAAGCCCTGCTGACGCGCCAGGAAGGTGACGTCGACGACGTTGCGCGCGAGCGCGTCCCAATTGGCCCGCTCGCGAATCAGATTCGCCGCAGCGAATGCCCGGTCGTCCTGCGAATTCAGGGCCGGGGCGTGGCGTCGACGCTCGGTGGCAGCGGTGACGGGTCGGGCTGCGTCGAGCGCCTGATGATGGAGAACGACACCGCGCCGACGGCGAGGACGGCCACGCCCACTCCGATCACCACGGCCGGCTTGGGGCGACGCTTGGTCCGGCGGGCCTTCTTCAACGCGTCGGGAAGGCTGGTGACGGCTTCCTGAGCGGCCGCGAGCTCGTTGGCGATGGCTTCCTGGGCGGCGGCGAGATCCTTCGTCAGCTGGCTCTTGAGCCGGTCGCGGCGGTAACGGTTGGCGACCCACCCCACCGATGAACGCGTCGAGTTCAGCGCGACGCCGACCGCTCCCCTCGTCACGTCGACGGGGCCGACCGTCGAGTACTTCAAACCGCGGGCGAGGCGTGCCGACGGTGACAATCTGGCGACACTGGTCGAAGAGCTCATGCATGGGCCTCTCTGCGGGGAACGTTCGGCGACCACCCTATTGCGTGCCCCATTGGAGGGGGCGGAACTCGCTCGTGAAACGCGAAATGGCACACTGGCATCCCGTGACGAGTCCCATACAGACAGCAACCGCGACCCTGCACACCAACCGCGGTGACATCAAGATCGCGCTCTTCGGAAATCACGCCCCCAAGACCGTCGCGAACTTCGTCGGTTTGGCCCAGGGCACCAAGGATTACAGCACCGAGAACGCGTCGGGCGGCACCGAGGGCCCGTTCTACGACGGCGCAGTGTTCCACCGCGTCATCTCCGGCTTCATGCTCCAGGGCGGCGACCCCACGGGCACCGGACGCGGCGGACCCGGCTACCAGTTCGCCGACGAGTTCCACCCCGAGCTGGCCTTCGACAAGCCGTACCTGCTGGCCATGGCCAACGCGGGCCCCGGCACCAACGGCTCGCAGTTCTTCATCACCGTGGGCAAGACGCCGCACCTGAACCGCAAGCACACCATCTTCGGTGAGGTCGTCGACCCCGATTCGCAGGCCGTCGTCGACGCCATCGGCAGCACGCCGACGGGCCCGGGCGACCGCCCGACCGAGCCGGTCGTCATCGACTCGATCACCATTTCCTGACCCAGTTCCCACCGATGCGCCCCGCGGGTGAATCTCGCGGGGCGTTGTCGTGTGCGGGTGGCTACCTGCCCGCGTAGCCGGCGGCGGTCAACGCGTCGAGGACGTCGAGCGGGTCGGTGCCGAGATCCCATCGAGTGAACACCAGCAGACGGTCGTCGGCGACGGTGTCGATCTCGAGCAGGCGCACCTTCCGTCCGATCCGACGGAACTCCGTGATCCGGATCTTCGCGACGTCGCTGCGGCCGAAGACGTGAGTGCCGAACCAGCCGCGCACGGCGAGCCCGGCGTCGGTGATTGCCAGTTTTGGCCTGGCTCGCCAGGACATGCCCGCAAACGTCAGCAGACCCACTGCGGCAATGCCGGCAAGAACACGTCCCGGCACGTCTGTGACTAGGGTCACAGCGGCGACGGCCATGGTTAGGCCGATGGCGCCTGCGACGGCAATGCCCCCGGTCGAGGGACCCCAATTAGTTTGCTGCATCGGGTCTGACCACCCCATATGCGTGCTTGATCAAGTTATCCACAGGTGCTATCCCCAATGGGGATGAATCACATCCATGTGATTGGGTGACGAGCAGGTTGCCGACAGGAGAACGTGACGCAACGACGGCGGATCGATCCTGGTCGTGGAACAGGTCATCGCCAACGCATCGTGAGCAACAGCCCGGTAATCATGAAGGCAAACGCGATCGCGTAGTTCCACTGCGCCAGATTGGCCATCCAGGCGAGGAAGCTGGGAGCGTCGACGGGGTTGGTCGCGGCGAGCTGGAACACCAACAACCACACCAGGCCGAGCAGCATCAGGCCGACGAACAACACCACGAACCAGATGCTCGACGGGCCAACCTTGACCTTGACCGGCGTCCGACTGACGGGGCTGATCGTGAAGTCGTTCTTCTTGCGAACCTTGGACTTGGGCATGGTTACCTTCGGGCAGTTGGCGCCACGCGAGCTATGCGGTGCGACGATGGAGCGGATGCAACCCAGAGCCTAACGCAGCACCTTGCGGGGAGGAGAAACCATGGCTCGTGCGGGCCGGTCCCCGTGGCGTTTCGGCGTGCCCGTCGTCTGCCTTTGTGCCGGGTTGTTGTTGGCGACCACCCACACCGTGTCCGGCGGCAGCGAGATCCGGCGCAGCGACGCCCCCCGACTCGTCGACCTCGTCCGGGATGCCCAGGCGTCGGTCGACGGACTGTCCGCGCAGCGTGAACGGCTGGTCGACGAGGTCGACAACCACCACGGCGGCAACGCGTCGGCTGCGCTCACCGCGCTGACCCAGCGGGCCGACGCGCTGACCGCCGACGCCGGTCTGGAGGCTATGCACGGGCCCGGACTGGTGGTCACGCTCAACGACGCCCAGCGCGACGCCGAAGGCCGGTTCCCCGGTGACGCGTCGGCCGACGACCTCGTCGTCCACCAACAGGACATCGAGGCGGTCCTGAACGCGATGTGGAGCGCGGGCGCGGAAGCCATCCAAATGCAGGATCAGCGCATCATCGCCACCTCCGCTCCCCTGTGCGTCGGCAACACCCTTCTGCTGAACGGCCGCACGTACAGCCCGCCGTACGTGGTCACCGCGATCGGCGACGCCTCCGCGATGGAGGCGTCCCTCGCCGCGTCGCCGATGGTCGAGCTCTACAAGAGGTACGTGCTTCGGTTCGGGCTCGGCTATACCGAGGAACGTCAGACCGACGCGAACGTCGTGGCCCATCCCCCGGCGGTGCGCATGCGCTACGCGAAGCCGGCGGGCCCGCTCGGATACTGAGCCCAGTAACCTGGGCAGATGCGTGTTCTCGTCGTCGACAACTACGACAGCTTCGTGTTCAACCTGGTCCAGTACCTCGGACAGTTGGGCGTGCACGCCGACGTGTGGCGCAACGACGACCCGCGCCTGGCGTCCGACGCCGACGTCGCCAAGGCTGCCGAGGACTTCGACGGCATTCTGCTGAGCCCCGGACCGGGTACCCCGGAGCGGGCCGGCGCGTCGATCCCCCTGGTCCACGCCTCCGCGGCCGCGTCGACTCCCCTGCTCGGTGTGTGCCTCGGGCACCAGGCCATCGGGGTCGCCTTCGGGGGCACGGTGGACCGCGCACCCGAGCTCCTGCACGGCAAGACCAGCAGCGTGAATCACGCGAATGTTGGTGTGCTGAAAGGACTTCCGGATCCGTTCACGGCGACGAGGTACCACTCGCTGACGATCCTGCCCGAGACCATGCCCGCCGCTCTCGAGGTGACGGCGCGGACGTCGGGTGGCGTGGTGATGGGCGTGCAGCACGTCGAGCTGCCGATTCACGGCGTGCAGTTCCATCCCGAGTCGATCCTCACCGAGGGCGGTCACCGGATGCTCGCCAACTGGTTGGCTGCGTGCGGTCAGCCGCTCGACGAGGGTCTGGTCGGCACGCTCGAGCGTGAGGTGGCCGACACGGTCCGGACGGCTACTGCGCGAAGCTGATCGTGACCGGGTCGCCGAACTTCAACGGGGTACCCGCCGACGGACTCATCGTGGCCACCGAGTTGGTGGGATAGCCGCTGTTCTGCGCATTGGGGAGCTTGTTCAATTCGCCGGTCCACCCCATCGACCGCAGTAGCGGTTCGGCGTCGACCCAGAACTGCCCGAGCAGCGACGGCATCGTGAACTGGTTGCCACGCGACACCTGCAGCTGGATCGGGGTGTCCACGGGCACGTCGGGGGTGTTGGCCGGCGGAAGGGTCCCCATCACCTGACCCTTGGTGTTGGCGAGCCCGTCGACCTCGACCGGGATGGGCGGTGCGGTGAATTCGTTGGCGACGAGGATCTGCGTGGCCACTTCGACTGTCTGCCCGGCGACCGACGGGACCGTCTTCTTGCTCGGCCCGCTGCCGATGACGATGGTGATGACGTTGGTGATGGCCGACGACGAATTGGCCATGGGGTTGGTCACCAACACCCGGTCCTTCTGCTCCGCCGGCGACGAAGACAACTGCTGCTGGATCTTCTCGAAGCCGGCGGCCCGTAGCTTGGTCGAGCACTCGGAGAAGGTGACGCCGGCGCAGTCCGGCACCTCGGCCTGCTGCGGGCCGGTTGACACGTTGATGGTGATCTGGTCGTCGCGGGCGGCGGCGGTGTTGGCCGCGGGGTCGGTGCTGATGACGTCGCCGACGGGTACCTCGGAATCCGGCTGCTGGCTGCGGACGGTCTTGAAGCCGAGGTTCTGCAGGGAGACGACGGCCTCGTCGTACTTCTGGCCGCGCAGGTCGGGGATCTGGACGTCGCGCGGGTTGCCCCCGACGAAGTTCAGCAGCACCGTCACGACGACGGTGAGCACCGCGAGCACCGCGACGATGGCGAACCACCGGCCGATGGCGGGGTTGCGTTCCTTGGCGACGTGGGTGCGCTGATGCGTCGGGATGTTCTCGGTCGGCTGCTGGTGGCGCCCGATCAGGGGGCCGGCAGCCAACAGCGACGTCCGCTCGGCGTCGGTGAACACCTTGGGCGCCTCGGGCGCCTCGCCGCTGTGCACGCGGATCAGGTCGGTGCGCATCTCGGCGGCGGTCTGGTAGCGGTTGTCGGGGTTCTTGGCCAGCGCCTTGAGCACCACGGCGTCCAGGTCGGGGGTCAACACCGGGTTGCGCTCCGACGGCGGAACCGGGTCTTCGCGGACGTGCTGGTAGGCCACGGCGACGGGGGAGTCACCGACGAAAGGTGGCTCGCCGGTGAGCAATTCGTACAAGACGCAGCCCAGCGAGTACACGTCGGAGCGGGCGTCGACCGTCTCGCCGCGCGCCTGCTCGGGGGACAGGTACTGCGCGGTGCCGATGACCGCGGCGGTCTGGGTGACGCTGACGCCGCCGTCGTGCAGCGCGCGGGCGATGCCGAAGTCCATCACCTTCACGGCGCCGGACTTGCTCATCATGATGTTGGCGGGCTTGACGTCTCGGTGGATGATGCCGTGCTGGTGGCTGAAGTTCAGTGCCTGGCAGGCGTCGGCGATGATCTCGATGGCCCGGCGGGGTTCGATCGGGCCGTCGTTGTGCACAATGTCGCGCAGCGTGACGCCTTCGACGTACTCCATCACGATGTAGGGCAGCGGCCCGGTCGCGGTCTCGGCCTCACCTGTGTCGTACACCGCCACGATGGCGGGGTGGTTCAGCGCGGCGGCGTTCTGCGCCTCGCGGCGGAAGCGAAGGTAGAAGCTCGGATCCCTGGCCAGGTCCGCGCGCAGCACCTTGACCGCGACGTCACGGTGCAGCCGCACGTCGCGGGCGAGGTGAACTTCCGACATGCCACCAAAGCCGAGGATTTCTCCCAGTTCGTAGCGGTCGGACAGGTGCTGAGGGGTGGTCATCGATACATCTGTTCTGCGAGTGAAGGCCCGCTGAGGCTGGGCATGGCGCCCGGCGTTGGCGGCGGCACCGACACCACCGTGGTGCTGGTTTCGGTGGACGGCGCCGTCTTCTTGTCGTTGCGATCCTGGACGTTGAGGACCATGAGGATCGCGATGATGATGGCGAGGGCGCCAAGCACGCCGGCAGCCCACAGCAACGCACGCTGGCCGGGGGAGAACGTGCGCTTCGGCGGTGGGGTGCGGTGGCTGCCGGTTGGTGGCCGGGTGGTGCGGACGCTGGCCGTCGGCGGCCGGCCGTAGTCGGGAACCGCGCGGGTCTGTGCGGTCGACGGAATGGCGGCCGGGGTGGCCCGGCCGATCGTGGGCGCGTGATTGGGACGCGGTGGCCTGCGACCGGCCCGGACGGCGGCGACGGCGTCGGCGAAGGTGCCGCCGGTGCGGTAGCGCTGCCCGGGTTCCTTGAGCAAGCTGATCTCGATCAGCTCGCGGACGTTGGGCGGGATGTCGGCCGGCAGCGGCGCCGGCTGTTCCTTGATGTGCTTCATCGCGACGGTGAGCGCGCCCTCGCCGATGAACGGTCGGCGGCCGGCCACGGATTCGTAGCCGACGACGCCCAACGAGTAAACGTCGCTGGCGGGGGTGGCGTCGCGGCCCAGCGCCTGCTCGGGAGCGATGTACTGAGCGGTGCCCATCACCATGCCGGTCTGCGTGACGGGCGCGGCGTCGACGGCCTTGGCGATGCCGAAGTCGGTGAGCTTCACCTGGCCGGTCGGGGTGATCAGGATGTTGCCCGGCTTGACGTCACGGTGCACCAACCCGGCGGTGTGCGCGACCTGCAGCGCCCGCCCGGTCTGCTCCAACATGTCCAGGGAGTGCCGAAGCGACAGTCGCCCAGTGCGTTTGAGCACCGAGTTGAGCGGCTCGCCGGTGACCATCTCCATCACCAGGTAGGCGGTGCGGGCGTCCTCGAGCTCGGTCTCGCCGTAGTCGTAGACGCTGGCGATGCCGGGGTGGTTCAGCATGGCGACGATTCGGGCCTCGGCGCGGAACCGCTCCACGAACTCGGGGTCCGACGAGAACTCGGCCTTGAGCACCTTGATGGCCACCTGGCGTCCCAGGCGGGCGTCGAGGGCTTCCCAGACCTGTCCCATACCGCCCGTCGCGATGAGTCGCTGAAGACGGTAGCGGTCGGACAGCGTCACTCCGACGCGCGCGGTCATGATCCCTCCCGCAGGGCCGCGGCAATGGTTGCCCGGCCGATCGGCGCAGCGAGTGCACCACCGGTCGCGGACAATCGGTCCCCGCCATTCTCCACCAACACCGCAACCGCCACCTTCGGTGCCTTGGCCGGGGCGAAGGCGATGTACCAGGCGTGGGGCGGGGTGTTCCGCGGGTCGGAGCCGTGTTCGGCCGTTCCGGTCTTGGAGGCGATCTGTACGCCCGCGATGGAACCCGTCTGCTGGGTCGCCTGCTCAGCGTCGATCATCAGGTCCGTAAGTGTAGTGGCGACCTGGGGAGACACCGCACGACGAAGCTCCTGGGGGCTGGTCGAGCTGATGTTGGCGAGGTCGGGTCCCTTGAGGTCTTCCACCAGGTACGGCTGCATCGTCACACCGCCGTTGGCGACGGTCGCGGCGACCATTGCGTTCTGCAGCGGGGTGACGGCGACGTCCTTCTGGCCGATGCTCGACATTCCCAGGGCCGCGTCGTCACCGATGGGGCCGACGGTGGACCCGGCCACTTGCAGCGGGATGGGTGGGGGAGCGGTGTCCAGCCCGAAGGCCTGGGCGGTACTGCGCAGCTTGTCGGCGCCGGTGCGGACGCCGAGGTCGACGAAGGCGGTGTTGCACGACTTCGCGAACGCGGTGCGCAAGCTGGCGGTCGGGTCGTTGCCGCACGTCGCGCCGCCGTAGTTCTCCAGCGTTGCGGTGCTGTCTGGCAACGGGATTCGGGCCGCCGCGGTGAGTTGGGTGTCTGGGGTGGCGCCGTTGGCGAGTGCCGCCGCGGTGGTGATCACCTTGAACGTCGACCCCGGGGGGTAGGTCTCGGAGATGGCGCGGTTGACCAGCGGCGAGTCGGGGTCGTCCCGCAGCTGCTGCCAGGTGTCGGATTGCACGTTGCCGTCGTGTGAGGCCAACAGGTTTGGGTCATATGACGGTGACGAGACCATCCCGAGAATCTTTCCGGTGGACGGCTCCAATGCCACTACCGAGCCCTTGCATGGGCCGCCGTTGCACCCCTTCTGCATGGCATCCCAGGCGGCTTGCTGCACCTGCGGATTGATGGTGGTGGCGACGTTCCCGCCGCGAGGATCGCGGCCGGTGAAGAAGTCGGCGAGACGGCGGCCGAAGAGGCGTTCGTCTGAGCCGTTGAGGACGGTGTCCTCGGCGCGCTCCAGCCCGGTGCTGGAGTACAGCAGCGAGTAGAAGCCGGTCACCGGGGCGTACGCCTGCGGGTTCGGGTACACCCGCAGGAAGCGGAAGTGCCCGTCGGTCGAGGTGGAGTAGGCGAGCAACTGCCCGCCTGCCGAGATTTGGCCGCGCTGACGGGAGTACTCGTCGAGCAGCACCCGCTGGTTGCGGGGGTCCGACCGCAGCCCGTCGGCTCGAAACACCTGTGTCAGCGTGGCATTGGCCAGCAGCAGCACGATCAGGCCCATGATGGCGATCGAAATACGTCGTAGTGAGGTGTTCATACGCGGCCGATCACCTCCGTGTGTGCCGAGGCGATCGGGGTGGCGTTGGGGGCCTTCGCGTCCAGTGGACGGCGGGCCGAGTGGGAGATGCAGATCAGGATCGCCAACAGCACGTAGTTGGCGATGAGCGAGGATCCGCCGTACGACAGCCACGGCGTGGTGAGGCCGGTCAGGGGGATCAGCTTGGTGACGCCGCCGACGACGATGAACAGCTGGATCGCCAGCGTGGACGCCAGGCCGGCGGCGAGCAGCTTGCCGAAGCTGTCGCGCACGGCGACCGCGGTGCGTAGGCCGCGGATGACCAGGATCGTGTAGAGCATCAGCACGCCGGCGAATCCGACGAGGCCGAGCTCTTCGCCGATGGCGGCGATGATGAAGTCCGTCGACGCGGCGGGGACGGTGCCGGGCTGGCCGTTGCCGAGGCCGGTGCCGAAGATCCCGCCGGTGGCGAAGCTGAACAGCGACTGGACCATCTGGTAGCCGGCGCCGTCGGGGTCGGCGAACGGGTCGAGCCAGGTCTCCACACGGACCCGGACGTGCCCGAAGGCGTGGTACGCGACGACGCTGCCGATCGCAAAGAGGCTGAGCCCCAACAGAACCCAGCTAATCCGGTCGGTCGCGATGTAGACGAGCACCAGGAACGAGGCGTACAGCAGCAGTGACGTGCCGAGGTCCTTCTCGAAGACCATGACGCCGACCGAGGCGATCCAGGCCGCCAACAGGGGCGCCAGGTCGCGGGGCCGGGGCAGGTTCATCCCGAGGATGTGCTTGCCCGCGCTGGTGAACAGGCTGCGCTTGGCCACCAGAACCGAGGCGAAGAAGATCAGCAGCAGGATCTTGGAGATCTCGGCCGGCTGAATGGAGAAGCCGTGGAAGCGAATCCAGATCTTCGCGCCGTTCTCCTCGGACATCGAGCTGGGCAGGATGGCCGGAATCAGCAGGAACACCAGGCCGACCAGTCCGCACACGTAGCCGTACCTGGCCAGCATGCGGTGGTCGGTGAGGAACGCGACGACGAGGCAGAACGCCACCACGCCGACCAGCGTCCACAGCATCTGCTGGTTGGCGCTCGGGCCGCGGTCTCCGCCGGGCGCACCCTCGGCGAGGTCGAGACGGTGAATCATCACCAGCCCCAAGCCATTCAGCAGTGCCACCACGGGAAGCAGCAGCGGATCGGCGTAGGGCGCGAAGCGGCGGACGGCCACGTGGGCGGCGCCGAAGAGGGCGAGGAATCCAAGCGTGTACTGCGCCAGGTCCCAGCTGAGGCCCTGTTCCTGGTTGGCCTCGACGATGAGCAGCGCGACGGTGGTGATCAGTGCGGCGAACCCGAGCAGCATCAGTTCGGAATTGCGCCGGTTGGGCAATGGCGGAACAACGGTCACGGGCGCCTGAGGCTGCGTGCTCATGACGCCGTCCGGCAGTCGGTGCCCGGCTTCTGTGGCGGCGGCGGGAGGGCCGTGCCGGTGGGCGTCGGCGGCGGTGGCGGCGCGGTCACCGTGGTCGGGGCCTCGGGCGCAGGACTTCCCGCGGTGGTGGTCGGGGCCGCCGACGTCGTCGACGGTGCCCCAGACGCGCTGGACGGGGTCGGGCTCGGCGCAGGCAGCGGGGTGGACGTCGTGGTCCGCGCCGAGGCCGGCACGCAGATCGGCAGGACCGAGGACTGGGCCAGCTCCCTGAGCTGGCGGATCGCCTCGTCGAGCGTGCCGCCGGGCAGCCCGGCGGTCACCTGGGCGCGTTCGGATTCGCGGAGGTCGGCGACCTGCAGGGGCTTGCAACCGCCGCGCGCGTCGTCGACCCCGATGTTGGTGATCGAGTTGCGAGAATCCAGGCACGCGATCTGGAACGTCTCCTGCAGCGACATTCCCGCGACGCTGCCCTGCACCCCGCGCATGATGTACACGGAGCCGTCGCTCTCGGCGACGTAGTAGTTGTTCTGAATCACCGTGCGGCCCACCGCAAGTCCCGCGAGGACCAACACCAGCAGAAGCAGGGCGACGAAGATCATCGTGCGCCGCGAACGCGGCTTCTTGACGGGTGCGGCGGGTGCGACGGCGGGGCGGTTGGCTGCTGCCGCGACGCGCTTGGGGTTGAAGGCCGACGCCCGGCCGGCCGCGGTGTTGGGAGGGGCGCTCTGGTCGTCCTGTCCGGACACCGCGCCCGCCAGAATCGGCTGGGTCTGGCCGTATTCGTAGTCGACGACGTCGGCCACCACGACGGTCACGTTGTCGGGACCGCCGCCGCGCAGGGCCATCTCGATGAGCCGGTCGGCACTCTCGGTGACGTCGGGGATCTGCAGTGCTTCCAGGATGGTGTCGAAGCTGACCGGGTCGGACAAGCCGTCGGAGCACAACAGGTAGCGGTCACCGGCGTGGGCTTCGCGCACCGTCAAGGTGGGCTCGACCTCGTGGCCGGTCAGCGCGCGCATGATCAGCGACCGCTGCGGATGGCTGTGGGCCTCGTCGGCGGTGATGCGGCCCTCGTCGACCAGGGTCTGGACGAAGGTGTCGTCCTTGGTGATCTGGGTGAGCTCGCCGTCGCGCAGCAGGTAACCGCGGGAGTCGCCGACGTGGACCAGGCCAAGTCTGTTTCCCGCGAACAAGATTGCGGTCAGGGTGGTACCCATGCCCTCGAGGTCGGGATCGGCCTCGACGTGTCCGGCGATCGCCGAGTTTCCCTCATGGACCGCGGCGTTGAGCTGACTGAGCAGGTCCCCGCCCGGCTCGTCGTCGTCGAGGTGGGCGAGTGCGGCGATCACCAACTGGGAGGCCACTTCACCGGCGGCGTGGCCGCCCATGCCGTCGGCCAACGCCAGCAGGCGCGCCCCGGCGTACACCGAGTCTTCGTTGTTGGCGCGGACCAGGCCGCGGTCGCTGCGGGCCGCGTATCGGAGGACGAGACTCATGGGCGCAACTCGATCACGGTCTTGCCGATCCGCACCGGCGTGCCCATCGGAACCCTTACCGCCGTCGTCACCTTCGCCCTGTCAAGGTATGTACCGTTGGTCGATCCTAGGTCCTCGACGTACCATTCCGACCCTCGTGGGGACAGCCGCGCGTGCCGTGTCGACGAATAGTCGTCGGTGAGCACCAGCGTCGAGTCGTCGGCGCGGCCGATCAGCACGGGCTGGGCGCCCAACTGAATGCGCGTACCCGCCAACGCTCCTTCGGTGACCACCAGCTGGCGCGGGGTGTTGCGGCGCTGGCCGCGGCTGGGCAGCAGAGTGCCCCGCAACGCGAGCCCACGCTTGACCATCACCGCACCCGTTGGGGCGTAGATGTCGGTACGCAGAATCCGCAGCACGGACCAGATGAACAGCCACAGCAGCAACAGGAAACCGACGCGCGTCAGCTGCAGCACTATCCCCTGCATCTGACGTCCTCTCCGTCACCGTCCCGATGTCGCCGTGTCGGCGTCACCGCACCGTTTCCCGGGCCGCGTCGCGACCGACCTGCGGCTGACTCAGCCGTCGTCGGCAACGTCACGATACTTGGGCCGGCGACGGGTGCAAGGCACGAGTACTGGCTTGGCCTCCAGCCGTCACCGGCCTGAGCGCTCAGTGAACGCGGACGATGATCTCGGAGTGACCCAGGCGGATGGTGTCGCCGTCGGCCAGCTGCCACTCCTGAACGGGAGCGTTGTTGACCGTCGTGCCGTTGGTGGAGTTCAGATCCGACAGGAGCGCGACCTGCCCGTCCCAACGAATCTCCAGGTGACGACGCGAGACGCCGGTGTCCGGCAGGCGGAACTGCGCGTCCTGGCCGCGTCCGATGACGTTGGCGCCCTCACGAAGCTGGTACGTGCGGCCACTGCCGTCGTCCAGCTGCAGCGTCACGTTCGCACCAGCGGAGCCGTAGCCGCCGGCAGCGCCGTAGCCGGCCACCGGAGCGGCGGCAGGTGGCTGACCGTAGTCGTACCCGGGCTGGCCGTATCCGCCGTCGGCAGGCTGGCCGTAACCGGGATCGGCGTAACCCTGAGGTGAGCCCTGGTCGCCGTAGCGGCCGTAGTCGGCCTGAGGAGCGCCGTAGCCGCCCTGCTCGGGACGCCCGTAGGCCTGGGCGCCGTAGCCCTGGTCTGCGTAACCGCCCTGCTCCGGGTAGCCCCCTTGCTCGGAGTAGCCGCCCTGGTCCGGGTAGCCGCCCTGCTCGGGGTACGCCGGACGCTGAGGCTCGGCCGGACGGCCGTACTCCTCACCGCGGGGAGGCGCGGGCGGACGACCGTAGTCGTAGCCGCCGGATTCGCCGTAACCACCGGGTGCGCCTGCCGGGGGGCCGTATCCGGGAGGCGGCTGACGGTAACCCTGGTCCGGGTAACCGGCAGGCGGGCTCGCCGGCGGGCCGTAGCCCGAGGGGGAGCGCTGGTCGTAGGACGGCGGCGGGTAGCCCTGCTCCGGGTAGCCGCCACGGTCGTAGCCACCCTGCTCCGGGTAACCACCGGCC
Source organism: Mycobacterium sp. Root135 (assembly GCF_001426545.1). GTDB lineage: Bacteria > Actinomycetota > Actinomycetes > Mycobacteriales > Mycobacteriaceae > Mycobacterium. The sequence goes on from NZ_LMEZ01000005.1 coordinate 471,690, forward strand.
GGCTGCGGGGGCTGGCCCGCGGCGGACGCAGGCGGATATCCGCCTTCGGGCGCTGGCGGATACGGGGCGCGGGGCTCGTCGCCCTGACGGCCGTACTCGTAGTAGTCGTCGCCAGGCTGCGCTGGTCCCTGGCCGCCGCCGCGGTAGCTCGGGTTGTCGGTCATCGGTGGAACTCCTGGTTCGGTGTGAGCACGGTCTGGGGGGGCAGAGGCGCTTGCGCCGCTGGTCGAGTCTGGGTTGACCGTTCCACGAGTGCGAAACTGGCCGGTGTGCAACTGCGGTGACGCTTCGAATCCAACGACCACATCACCATACGTTTGCCACCCTTGATCACGGATGTATCCCTCCAGGTATCGGGCGAATGTCGTCGGTGTGAGGTCGGGGTCAGCGCGGACCTTGTGAAAGTCGGATGCACTGAGGGTAATGACGTAGTCGTTTGGGGCCAAAATTCTGCCGCCTCCGACTTCGCGTGCGCCGGCGTCGGCTTCGCGCTGCAGGATCGCTTCGACCTCCTGCGGAACGATGCTGCCGCCGAAGACACGCGCAAAGGTGTCACCGACGGTTGCCTCGAGTTTGCGCTCGAAGCGGTCGACGAGTCCCATGTCACCGCCTGCCTCGCTGTTCGTCGTGGTGGTCGCGCTCGACGCAGTGGACGAACCTGCGTGTCGCGGGTGTCGATTCTTCTTGGCATGGTATCGGCCACGGGCGTCAGAACGTGACCAAGCAATGGGGTCGATCGGATCGAGGCTGGTCAGGGCTTCGGCCGGCGACGCGCATGGGCCTAGCTGCGCGGTTGGGAGGCGGGCCCGAGTGCGTGATAGTCTCTCCCGGTTGTTGGGGCGAGTGGCGGAATGGCAGACGCGCTGGCTTCAGGTGCCAGTGTCCTTCGGGACGTGGGGGTTCAAGTCCCCCTTCGCCCACAATGAGCGGTTCTAAACCGCGACGCCAAAGGCCACGAACCAGAAATGGTTCGTGGCCTTTGTGTTTGGCGGGTGTCGGTGACCGCCGGTTTAGTTGACGGGACTTCTCGCGCTACGTCCCGCTCCGCCGTCAATGGCTGGCGCCGGGGCCTTGGATGCGGCGCGATTTCCTGGTCTGATCCGGTCGGCACCGCCAAGCACGAGCGCAATCCGCATTGCGGCGTCTCGTTTCTCTAGATTCGAGACTTGATCGTGTCTAGCCGGGATTGGCGGAAGCACGAACCCGACTTAGAAACCGGACTCGCCAGATCCGAAGGTGCCGCGTTCGATCAACTGGACGACGTTGCCCTCTGGGTCGACAGCGTCGCACCGGGTTTCGTCTCCAAAGCGCCACTCGCCGACGACCGGGTCGACTCTGCCGCCCAGATCGACCGCGAGAGCGCGGGTGGCCGAGATGCTCGCAACTTCCATGGCGAGCTTGATCGGCGTCTGACTGCGCCGCGCTGGAGGGCTCGTCACGGGCAATGCCTCGTCCGACTGGACCAAGGTGAGCAGCCAAGCAGTGGACTGCAGAACGCAGTACCCGCGGTCGGCATCGATGCCAGGTAACAGCCCGAAACAGCGTTCGTAGAATGTCCGCATTCGGACGAGATCACCGACGTAGACGACCGCGGCAGCTCCCATCTGGGTCTTTGTACCACGATCGACCGCTGCAGAAGTGCTGGCGACCACTAGTCCTGCAGTGGACGACCGCCTGACCAACCGAACCATCGATCGATCTCTACGTGGACTGTCACAAGCGGACTCTCTCTAGCGGGGTAGTCCTTACCAAGGAAGTGCCTTGAAAGCCGATCAATGTCGGCGAGTCCCTCATCAGGCTTGATCGACACGACGTGTCCCTGAACCGATATATGGGTGCCGAAATCGTCCGCCGCAAGCACGGTCAGCGATACGTGGCCGTTGTTTTGTAGATGTTTCAGACGGGCGCGGTCAGCGTTCATGCACAGCATCAGAAGTCCGTCATCCTCGATGAGATACCAAGTCGCCACCGACACCGGGCGGCCATCCTTGGTAACCGTAGCCATGACGGCCGGATTGGGCTTACGGAGAAAAGTTAGGGCGGTTTCTGGCAATGGGGCATCAGGCACATGTTGATGGTGCCAGACCCCGATCCGGCGGCCCGGCACCGCTTCTACTGCCGCACCGGCCGCGTCAATCGAAGCGGTTGTGCGGCAAGAAATGATCACTCTCAAATCTCTAGAAACGAGACGAGATCCCACCTTCAGCGTGGTCCGAGCTCGTTTGTCGCCAGAGCTAGCGTATGAGCATGGGTGAAACCAGGCGCGTCGCGTTGGTGACCGGAGCCACCTCGGGAATAGGGCTGGCCATTGCTCGCCGCCTCGCGGGGCGGGAGTATCGCGTGGTCGTGCATTCACGATCGTCGACCGAGGCTGGAAACGCATTGGCTGCCGAACTCGGCGACGCCCACTACATCCAAGCGGACCTCGCAGACGATGCGGACAGACAGCGGCTTGTCGCCGATTCCGTTCGCCTCGCCGGGCGTCTTGACGTACTGGTCAACAACGCTGGGATCAGCGCAGTGATCCCGCACGCCGATCTTCAGAGCGCCTCAACGTCGATGTGGCGGAAACTATTGGAGGTCAACACGATCGCACCATTTCGCCTCGTCGCCGAAGCCGAACCTCACTTGCGCGCCTCAGCAAGAAGTGGCCGGTCCTCGACGGTCGTCAACATCAGCTCGCACGCCGGGATGCGCCCCAAAGGAGCCTCGATCCCGTACTCGGCGAGCAAAGCCGCCCTCATCCACACCACCAAGCTCCTCGCACTCACCCTCGCCCCCGACATCCGGGTCAACGCGATCGCACCCGGCCTCGTGGACACTCCGATGACCGCGGAATGGGCCGAAGCGCAAGCGTTGTGGCGCGAACTGGCCCCGATGGGGCGTCCCGCAACCCCAGAGGATGTGGCAGACACCGCCCTAGCACTCATCGAGTCCGACTACATGACCGGCGAGATCCTGACCCTCGATGGCGGCCTCGGCCTTACCTGACCAATGGCGACAGGTTGCGCCCAAAAACTGAGACGAATGTGGGCGGTCTCGATTTTCTAGCACTGAGACCCGACTGATATCGCCGCGGTGGCGCCGCATGGGGGTCCGCCATACTGGCCCCGTGGGGGCTTCGGATGCGGTGCAGTGCAACTGCTGTCGATTGACTTCCGCACCAGGGGGCGGCATCGATCTATGAAACACATACTCATCGCCGCGGGCTTGGCTCTGGTGGTCGCACTTCTGCTGACCCCGGTGTTGATCCGCGTGTTCACCCGGCTGGGGTTGGGCCAGCCGATCCGTGACGAGGCCCCCGAGAGCCACCAAAGCAAGAGTGGCACGCCGACGATGGGCGGCCTCGCGATCGTCACCGCGATCTGGGCAAGTTACCTAGGTACGCACCTCGTGTCGCTAGCGCTCGGCGGTGAGGGCCCGTCGGCGTCGGGGCTGCTCGTCCTCGGCCTGGCCACTGCTCTGGGCGCGGTGGGGTTCACCGACGACTACCTAAAAGTGCGGCGCGCACGCAACCTAGGTCTGAACAAGCGCGCCAAGAGTGCAGGCCAACTCGTCGCGGCGATTCTCTTCGGCGTGCTCGCGCTGCAGTTCCGCAACGCCGACGGTCTCACTCCCGGCAGCGCCGGACTCTCTTACGTCCGCGACATCGCCACGTTCGCAATGCCGCCGGTGGTGTTCGTGCTGTTCTGCATCGTCGTCGTGTCGGCCTGGTCGAATGCCGTCAACCTCACCGACGGACTCGATGGGCTGGCCGCAGGTGCCATGGCGATGGTGAGCGCCGTCTACGTGATCATCACGTTCTGGCAGTTCCGAAACGCGTGTGCCGACACCCCGGGAGCTGGTTGTTATCACGTCCGGGACCCTCTCGATCTGGCGTTGGTCGCCGCGGCGACAGCCGGTGCTTGCATCGGATTCCTGTGGTGGAACGCCGCCCCTGCCAAAATCATCATGGGGGACACGGGTTCGCTTGCACTGGGCGGCATCATCGCCGGGTTGTCGGTGACCAGTCGCACCGAGATCTTGGCCGTCATCCTGGGCGCCCTGTTCGTCGCGGAGGTGACTTCGGTTGTCATTCAGGTCATTTCGTTTCGCACCATCGGTCGACGGGTCTTTCGTAATTCTCCGCTCCATCACCACTTCGAGCTGATCGGGTGGCCGGAAACCGCATTGACCATTCGCTTCTGGTTGATCGCCGCCATCGCCTGCGGCCTCGGAGTGGCGCTCTTCTACGGCGAATGGTTGGCGGCCGTCGGAGCCTGAAGCTCCTTAGTACGACAGCTGCAGGTGCCGACCGGCGGTGGGCGGCGGTCTCGTCGGCCTGCTGGGCGCTCCCGTGGCGATCGCCGTCGACGCGCTCAGCTACCTGGTGGACGCGGCACTCAACGCCGGCGTCGAGGAGACCCGACCCACTTCCTCCACGCGGAATCTTCGCGCTGAGATCCGCGACGGCGTGCAATGGACCTACCGACATCGCACGTTGAAACCACTGGCGGTGTCGACCCACATCTGGTTCGTCGGCGGTGTCCGTCGTTGTTTCGGTGCAGCTTTCGCCGAACGGGAATTGCGCATCGTGCTGCAAATTATCTTTGCCAAATTCGTCTCGCAACCCGTCAGTAAGCATCCCGAGAAGGCCGCCCGCCGGGGATCATCCATGTACCTCGACAAGGCGCCACAGTCGTTCTGACATGACGTTCAACCCGAACTGAACCGGGAGCAGTCCCAAGGGCGGTTCAAGGCAGCAACACGCGGCGTTCGGTGTGAGGTTTTCAGAGCATGCGGTCGAGCAGGCTACGGGCCACCATCGTGACCAGTGACCGGTCGTTGGTGATCGCGACGTCGAAGAGCCGGTCACCGGGGTGACGATGGTGCGCGAGGGCGTTCCCGTGGTCGCGCGCGACGAGTGCGGTGGCGGTGTTGGGGCCCAGGGCGAGCACGACCCACTGACCGCAGATGGGATCGGCGGGGTCCAGACAAACGCCGCGGATACCCGTTCCCAACTCGAGGTCAAGGCCTTGGCCGAAGACCGCCACCAGCGGTGAGATGGCGGCAAGGTCGTGATAGCGCCGCCGGGTCTCCCCGCAGAAGTGTTCGGCGCGTTGCGGTGCTGTCAGCACCATGGCCGGATCCGTGGCGTGGCGTGCCTGGTCTTCGATGTGACGCGACAGCGCCAACACAGTGTCCTTGCGTTCGGTACGCACCGCTGCGCTGGGCGCGACGACGTCGAACGGTGTGGTGTCCTCACGCCAGGGAGCGGGTGTCCGGGCCCGCGGAGGTGACCATGCGACCGCGGGGTGCAGGTCGAGGTCAAGGGGCCCCGGGCGCCCGAATCGGTAGCCCTGACCCAGACTCGCGCCCACGGCCAGAGCCTGCTGCAGATGCCCGACCGTCTCGATGCCTTCGGCGCAAATGACCGCCCCGGTCCGCTGACGATGCGCCAGCACGGCGCCGAGGGTACGGGCCTGGTCGTAGCGTGGGTGGGACTGCACCAAGTTGAGGTCAAGCTTGATGACGTCGGGGGAGAGGATGTCGAGCAACGCCAGCGAGTCCGGATGTGCGCCAACGTCATCGAGTGCAATGGCGAATCCGTCGGATCGCAGCGCGGCCACCTTCTTCAGTAGGGCGCGGGGACGGGTGAGCAGGCTGCGTTCGGTGATCTCGAATATCAGTTGGAGGCCGTCATGGCCACGGGCGAGGGTGGCGTCGTCGGCTCGGCGCACGTAGGGGGTTTCGGGTTCACAGTTGATGAAGATCGTGCTGGAGCGTCCGACACCGGCGGCCAGCGCGCGTTCTATCGCCGTCTCGATGCACATCTGATTTAGCTGGGCTGTCCGCCCGGTCGCCGCCGCGTGGGCAAGGACGGACCGCGGGTCGGGATTGCCGAACCGGGGCCACCGTGCCAATGCTTCATAACCGATGACGGTTTCATCCGGCAGGGAGACGATGGGCTGGAATACCGGTTCGAGCCCGACTCCGCTGGCCGCGGAATCCAGTTGGTGGGCAACCATCTCGAACGGTCGTTGCGGCGGGGACAGTGCGTTCCCGGCGCTCGTGGCCTTCGTCATCCGCGCAAATCGCGCGGGCGGCGGTGCCGCCCATACGGCCGTGCGTCACCAATTGTGCTCATGTTGCCCCCCGTGCCAATCGGGAGCGTGCTCACCACATCACCTGCCGGGGTGCGGGACGTCGACCCCCGCAGATCCAGCGATGAGGAACGCGGGTGCGCTCGCCCTTAGGCCGACACGAGCGAGGTCTGGGCCGCGTCGGATTCTGATCATGATAGTTGCTACTCACGTGGATTCTCGCCCGGAACGGTCCGTCCGTGGAATCGGTGGACCGGGCCGAGCATGTCCCGGAGTCTTTGGGCAGCGCTCAGATCGGCGCACCACCATGGTGGACGCAACCGCGATCGCAGGTGTCGGGAAGGATTCGAGCGCCGGACCAAACCCCCAGCGGTTAGTGGTGCGACGCCGTCACGGGTTGCCGGCGATTCCAAATTTGCCTTGTTCCAGCGAGATTCGCCTCGGTTTGGCAGCTATCGTCCAGGAATGCCGTGCCCTTTCGTTGGTACCGTTCCCCGCTGGTGAAACGGAGGGGACTTGTGAAACCGACTGCCCGCACGGTGCGGGTCATCTTCGGCGTTGCGTTGTTGTGGATCTGCGTCCTGCAGTACGTCGTTCTCGCAGTCGTACGCGCGGAGCCTTATCCCGCGCTTGTCCTACCCGGCTTTCCGGCACGCTGTCCGGGCTGCCTCTTGGAGACCGGGCTGCCAAGGACCGCGGAACCGACACTGCTGGTGCGCTTCGCAGACGGACATGCTGAGGAGATTCCGCCCCAGGCAATCTTGCCGGCGGGTCCGTCAGTGCGGCTGTTGGCGTTTACCGACGCATTCAAGGACGACAGCAAGGTCGCCGCCAATCCCGGCGCCGTGGCCTGGTTGCAGGGTCGCGTTTCGCAGCGATTCCCCACCGAAACGGTCACCGGACTCGACATCGTGTGGCGTTCGGCCACCTATGAGTCGGCGTCAAGGGCCTCAGTCAAGTACGTGCCGCTCTATACGGTCCACGTCGTTTTCGGGGGCGGGAAGTGACACTCGTCGACGGGTTCGACCGGTGGGTCGAGAGCGGCCCGTTCACTTCGGCAGACCTGGGCATCTATCGCATCGTCTATGCGGTGTGCGCGCTCTTCATCGTGCCAAACATAGGGTGGCTCAGTCATTTTCCGCAGTTCATGTTCCAACCACCGCCTGGCCCGATTCAGTTGTTTCCCGGCTTTCCGTCGCCCACCGTGTTGGTCTGCTTGGAGGTTCTGCGGTCTGCGGCCTTGATCCTGCTCGGGCTGGGCCTGTGGACGCGTTGTGCGTCGATCGCCGTGGCGGTGCTGCTCGTCGTCACGTACGGCTTGACGTTTAGTCTCGGGAAGGTCGATCACACGATCTTGTTGGTCGTGGCGCCCTTGGTGCTCGCGTTCGCCAACTGGGGAGACCGCTTTTCGCTCGATTCGCTGCGGCATCCCGCCGAGGCCACCCCGCAGCGTCAGTGGCCATTGCGACTCCTGGCCCTCCTCATCGGATGGGGCTTCTTCGCCGCTGCGCTGACGAAGGTTCTGACTGGTTGGCTCTCGTTCTCCAGTCAAGCAGCGCGCGGATACTTCGTTCTGGGCTACCTGACCGAGAGCCGGACGTTCTGGCTGGCCGATTGGGTCGCCGCACACGATGTACGTCCCGCGTGGGAGGTCGTTGACTGGCTGACCGTCATCTTCGAAGCATCGATCTTGATCGCCCTGCCATGGTGGCGCGCCTTCCGCACGACGCTGGCCGTCGCCGCCACATTCCACTTGGCCGTGCTGCTGATCATGGACATCGACTTCAGCCATGCGGTGGTCGCTTATGGCGCTTTCGTGTCATGGGCCTCCGTCGGCCGGCGGATGAGGCTCGCGATGTTGTTCAGACCCATCTCCCAGTTGCTGGGCACTCCGCGGACGACTCGACGCGCCAAGATCTTGCTGTGGTTGTTTGCAGCAGCCATCGGTTGTGTCGCCTGGGCTCTCATGGAGAGCCCAGGGGGAAGCACCCCCACGGGTCTGGTTGCCAGCGACGTCGTCATCCTCCTGGGGGCAGTGATCGGCTCGGCCTACCTTGTTCACGAGGCGCGTGCTCTATTGGCGGGCAGGCGCCGGCAGGCCGTTCACCGTGGTCCGCGGGGAAGTGACAACGCAGACGTGGCCGGCGACGGTTAGTCGCCAGCGATTGTGAGCTAGCGAGCGTGCGTCGCAGATTCCGGACGCAATCCCTTCAGCATCGCCACACCGAGACATCCGCGTCCTTGCCCCCTCTCCTGGAAACCTTTGCTGGCGTACAACTTACGAGCTGCAATGTTGCGCTGATGAACGTTCAGGCAGAGCGCAGAATGTTGAGGCGAGCAGCGCCGTGCCAGTTCGTCAAGGAGCGCGCCACCCGCACCGCGTCCGCGTGCCTCGGAAACGACGGCGATGCACACCTCCGGTAACGAGGCGCCCTCTGCGTCGAGCATGAGTGGCGGGTCGCTGTGGAAGGTCCATGCTGCCGCGACTGGGCGGCCCAGTACATCGGCGGCAACGAGCACTGTGTCGTCGTTGGACGGCAGGAGGTCGTGGACGTCCTCGGAATCCGCATCGGGGAGTGGCCAGTCCTCGATGACAGAGGCCTGCCGCGCCATTTCGATGATGAACCCACGATCGCCCGGGGTGGCTGAACGCAGCTGCCACGGTCCTGCAATGCTTCGTTCAAGACTGCACACATGGCCAGCACCAGGGGGATTCGCCCGCATCTGGATGCGGATTGCCGGGGCCTCGCCCTGCCGGCTCACTTCGTCGAACCCGAGCCGGCGGTACAAACGGCATGCACGCGCGTTGACGTCCAGCACGTGTAGTTGCACACTCTTGCCGTCGGCAAAGGCGCAGTCGAGCACGCCGCGCAGGATGCGTGCACCGACTCCCCGATTCTGTTGTCCGGGAGCGATTTCGATGAGACCGACGTACACGTCACCCGCGAAATGGCCAACGTTGAGCCGCCCGACGTCAACGCCGTCGACCACGACCACTTGGGTTGCGTCGACGTCGATCGTGCGCTGCAAGTAGGCACGCTGGTCCTCGTCGACCCACCCCCACACCTGCTCGACGTAGGGGCCCAGCGTCTGTTTGTGAAGCCGAAAGAAGAACTCGAAGTCGACGTCGGCAGCAGGTCTGAGGCAGATCGTCTGCATGGTCACAGCCGCCGGACGTCCAAGGCCGTCTCCACCGCGGCTCCGTCACACTCCTCGACGAAATATGCGCCAGCCGAACCTGTTTCACCGACGGCTTCGACGAGTTCGGTACCGCGGTAGAGCAGCCCGACACCGTCATCGGTGGCGTAGGCGGCAGGCAAGACCCCGTCTCGGACGAGGGAATGGAGAAGGGGGCGGCGCTCGGCCTCGGAGTCGTAGTGAACCCCGTTGGCGTAAGGCAGGAAACCCAGTCCGTTGGTGACCGGCCGCAGCTGCGGACCGAACGAGTCGGTGGTGCCGCCGGCATGCCAACAGATCGATCCGGCGGAGATTCCCGTCAAGACCACACCCGCCTGCCATGCGTCGCGCAGGGCGACGTCGACTCCGTGCAGCCGCCACATTGCCAGCAGGCCGGCAACACTCCCGCCGAACACCCACACCACGTCCTGCTCCAGCAGATGAGCGGCGACGTCGTCGACGTTGGGCATGGGGAACAACGACAGGTGCGAGGCCACGAATCCTCGGCTCTGCGCAGCCTCTGTCAGATAATGCAGCACCGTCTTGTCATCACCCATCGCAGTGGCGAGCAGACACATTCGCGGGGCCCGACCGTTGACACCGGACAGCTCAACGGCGAAGTCCGTCAGGGCTGTGAAGGTGAACCGGGTGCGCTTGCCGGCACCGATTCCTCCGCTGGTGGCCAGAATAGTCGGTGCATCGGCAGGCATACCTGCGACCGTAAACGCGTTCCTGCACGGAGACAATCGATTTCCCGATCACAGGTCGTCGCTAATGCGGAGTGAGCATGGCAACCGCCTCTGCAGCGCTCACCACGGAGTCGATCCGCAGCGCGGACTCGCTGGCACAGAGCACGGAGCGTTCGACCCACTGCTCTGGCATGCCCCGTGCCGGTGCCGCCGGGTGAAGGATGGCAACCCAGGGCGCTGCGCGAGGACAATGACGTGGTGAGCTCGAGCGGTCCAACAGACGGCGGCTGGGTCGGCCGTGCGCGGGGCCGAGCTTCGGTGCTGCGCACCGACCGGCTGTTGCTGACGACTTGGACTAGTCACGACCTGCCTGATCTTGAGGCGCTCCACGGCGATCCGGTGGCGATGAAGTACATGGTGAGTGGCGTGCTGAACCGAGACCAGACGCGGGCACACCTTCTCAGTTGGCAGCGCGAGCACACGGCTCAAGGGTGGTCCAAATGGCGCGTCCAACACCAAGATGGGCGCTTCGTGGGCCGCGCAGGCTTCAGTCGTGCGCACGAGACATCATGTCGCGAGGTCGGATGTCTGGTCGCGCCGCAGTTTTGGGGCTGCGGCCTGGCCACCGAGATCGTCAACGCCCTCACCCGCTGGCACCAGCAAGATGCTGAAGCCGCGGTCGATCCTGACCTGTTGGCCTACGTCCTCGCCGCCAACGCCGTGAGCCGCCATGTGCTCGAAAAGACCGGCTATAAGTGCATCGGTCTCGACTCCAACGATTCACGCCAACTGATCTATCGCAACCGTCTTGAACGAGAGCACATGTGACCGTCCCTTCCAGGAGCGAGACAACGCGCGATTGCTCGCACCCAACTGAGTACCGGGGGAGCGGTGAAAAACGTCAAACTTGCCGGTTCAGACATTAGTGCTCAGCCGCCGTCGGCCTCCTCGACGCGCCCCACGTGGGCTTTCGCCTCGCAGACTCTTCACGGGGCGGTGAAGCCCCAGCGCTCCCAGTTGTCGAGCACCTTCTGCTTGACGGGCTCGGGATAGTTCTCGTCGAACGACATCACCCGCTTCTCGGGGCGCCCCACCCGGTCGGCGTTCTCCAGGCAGGCGTAGATGACGAGCGAGGTCCCTTTGTCCTCGGAGAGTTCGCGAGTGGTGTGGTAGGACTCGATGCCGTCACCGAAGGCCCGGAGCTCGGGAAAGAGGTAAGTGGTGAACGTGGGGTGGTTGCGAGATGCGAACGCCCACACCACCTGTTTGACGTCGGAGGGATCGATGTCTTCGTCGACCACGAGAATCTTGGTGACGGTGTCGCCGACGTGATCAGTCCAGAAGGTGTTCCCAAGACGGTTCATGAACTCGTCCAGCGTCCAGCCGGTCTTCGCGTGCCAATCCTTGGGGACGCGGACCACGAACCACAGGATCGCCGCCTCGAACAAGTACATGCCGTCGATGACGGGCAGGCCGGCCTTCTGCAGGGTGACCACCGAGTCCGACGAGATGAAGAACCCCATGGTGACGTGACAATTGTCGATCGGCACCCCGGGAATCGACATCGGCAGAATCGGCTTGTCGCGGAACGTCACGCAGGTGACCTTCTGCCGCGGGAAGATCGTCGTCTCGTCGGGCAGATAGCCCGGGTATTCGCCGAAAGGCCCCTCGGGCTCCTGGGTGCCGTATTCGATGACGCCTTCGATGACGATCTCGGCGTCGGCGGGCACGAGGATGTCGTTGGTTTCGCACTTCACCATGTCCAGCGGTGCGCCGAGAAGTGCACTGGCCATGTCGTATTCGTCGACCCACGCCGGAATGCGCGAGGCTGCCTGGGTCGAGGCGACCGGGCTGACACCGAGAGCGCACGCCCACGGCATGTCCTTGCCCTCGTCGCGCCACATCTTCCAGATCATCCCGTTGTGCTGCTTGGGCCACCACTGGCCCGTCATGGTCTGGGCGTCGAGGATCATCGCGCGGTTGGTCGACCAGTTCGTCCACTTCCCGTCGGGGGTCTGGGCGATGTTGAGGCCCGCGGTCTGCAGGTACCTGCCGCCGTCGCCGTCGTGGGCCAGCGGCGCGGGGATCTTGTTGAGGTCGATCTGGTCACCGGTCCACTTGTTTTGCTTGCACGGCGCCTGGGAGGCGTCGACGACGTTGGGTGGGTAGGAGCGGCCGTTCTCCTTGGCCTCGATGTAGGCGGCTTGGATTTCCATCAGGGGTGTTTCGGGGGGCAGTCCGAGCATCGCGGAGAGCCGGCGCCAGGGTTGGGTGGGGTGTCCACTCTTGCCCATACCCCAGTCGGCGGCGCGAAAACCGGGCTCGGCGTCCTTGACGTTGTTGAAAACCGGCATTGGAGCGCATGTTTCGGCCGCGTGGCGGAAGATCGCCCCCATCTCCAGGTTCCAGTCGACTTCGTCGTCGATCTCGACGAGTTCGCCCATGTCCTTCATCAGGGCGAGGTACTCGCGGTAGCTGCGGGGGATCTTGTTGCGGTCGACGTGTGCAGACATGAGGTGTGTGCTCCTTGAAGGCCGGGATTGGTGGTCAGTGGACGGGGCGGAGAAGCTCGGGCTCGTGGCGCAGATTGGGTGCTGGTGGTCGTTCACCGGTCCAGCGCGCGAAGAGGTCTCGGCGGAGTTCGACGTCGGCGAGGTCCAGGACGCGGTTGACGGTTTGGTCGATTAGGTCGTCGATGGTTTCGGGCCGCTGGTAGAAGGCCGGTGCCGCTGGCATGATGATCGCTCCGATTTCGGCGAGCTGGGTGAGGATGCGCAGGTGTCCGAGGTGCAGCGGTGTCTCGCGCACCAGCAGAACCAGTCGGCGGCGCTCCTTGAGCATGACGTCGGCGGCGCGCAGCAGCAGATTGTCGGAATAAGAGGTTGCAATGCCGGCTGCGGTCTTCATCGAGCAGGGGGCGACGACCATGGCGTGGGCACGAAATGACCCGGAGGCGATCGAGGCGCCGATGTCGTTGGGCTTGTGCACGACGTTTGCGAGCGCTTCGATCTCGCCGACGGTCATGTCGAGTTCGTAATGCATTGTTCGGCGAGCGGATTGGGACATCACCAGATGTGTTTCGACGTCGGGTTCTTGCTGCAACACCTCCAAGAGTCGGACGCCGTACGCCGTGCCGCTGGCCCCGGTTATTCCTACGATCACGCGGGCGGTCATGTCAGTCCTCCTCTGTGCTGCCGAATGTCATGACTCGAGCCAACTCTGATCGAGCACGGGTCGACAGCCCGGTGGCGGTAGTTGGCCATTCCGGCTAGCGGGTAGCGGGTCTGTGGGGGACTCACCCCGGAACTCTGACGACGCCGGGATCGTTGCGTCCCCATGGTCACCGTCGCCCCACCCCTGCTCAGCCTGATTGACCAAGCCGACCGGCTCATCGGATTCGAGGTCCACCGGCGCGCCGGCCTGTCCGCTTCCCGATTGCGGGCCATCGCCGCTGCGGCCGGACAGTCGGGGCTGCTGGTCGTCCACCCGGAATTGGTGCCCGCGTCACACCTGGCACCATTGATCCGCCATTCGGACAAGCAAGGTTTCGTCGTCACCGACATGAACGACGTCGATGAATTCAAACCCGTTGTCGAGGTGCCGGATTCGCCGGTCTACCTACTGGAAGACGTCGATCGCGGCGACCACTATGCGAACTGGAGCCCCAACGAGGTGGATCGCGATCTGACTGCCGTGGGCCGAACGCCGCTGACCCTGACTGAGGGGCTGACGTGGCTACTCCAGCAGCCCGCCACACTGCAGCGCAACCACTGCTTCATGACGATTGGCTCGCGCAAGCGCAAGCCCGGAGGTGCGCTCGACACCCGCACCCCGGCGATTTGGATCAGCAACGGCACGGGCCGTGACGGTGCCGCCAATCGGAACGCGCCGAAGATTGGGTGGTGCTGGGCCGGCAACCGGCACACCTGGTTGGGCTTCGCGTCGTCATCCGGCCGCCGACCGCTCGAGAGCAAGATGGCGTGGCCTGCTCCCACGTCAGAAGCCCGACCCCTTCCGAATTGAGATGCGAAGGCCCGATCCGGTCTGGTCGATCACGATGCGGTCCATGGTCTCTGCGCGCAAGTGGTCGGGAAGCTGGGCGGCTTGCCACGAGTGCTCGTCCCACGCGGCCTGAGGATTTTGGGCTGGCGATCGTGCAGCGATGGCGCGGAGTGCGTAGTACGCGCCGCCGTACGCGTGTTGAGGAACGTGGGCAGTCGCGACGGCCTGGCCCGCCGCATGGGCGGCAGCGATGGCGGCCGGATCGGTGGTCTCCTTGGCGGCGGCATGGGCGTCGAGCGAGGCCTTGCGGATCACCGCCATGCTGAACTCCCCTGTGCTCACCCAATCCCGACCCGTCTCGATCGCCCGTCGGGGGCGCGTGTCGTCGGGGCTAGCCACCTCGAAGATCGGCAGGACGCGCTCGGCGCAGTCGAGTGCCCACCGCGCCATCGTCCGTTGATCGTCACGCGAGAACTTCTTCATCCGCATCGACTCCCATCACACCTGCCGGTTAGCGAGGAAGAGGCCCGAACTCGGTCCACCGCCGTTGTGAGGCTCCGTACCAGGTGACGATGGCATCGCCCAGTTCGCGCAGTAGTCCGACGGGCTCTCCACTAGATGCGGGAGCTCTGTCAAAGATGCGGTCGTCTTCGATGCCGGCGAGCAGTCGAGCGACGTCGTCGGCCGACGCTCGCGCCCTGAGTGCATCGACGAGGATCGACGTATAGGTGTCGTACTCGTTGGCGGCATAGGGGAATACGTTCGCTATGCCGATCGGGTCCCAGCGCCAATGGAGGATCTGCCGCAGTTCGTACTCGCCGGTTTCATCCCACCACTGGGCGGGCGCAATCAACTCGTCCGGCTCCGTCGTCACGGCGTCAAAGTACGCGCCGCGCCGGACACCCGCCCACGTCGCCGACGGCGATTACATGCGGCAATGTGGCGAATGGCGCCAACCCGGCGTCCGGTTGTCCGATACTGCCAATGAGCGCGGGTGAGGCCATGCTGGCAGGGTGGCCGACTCGCATGAAGTACGGGGCTTAGGCTCGCAGGACGCGTGCCCAGGCCAGTTTGGGGGAGCGGTGGCTGGCGTGGGCCGCGCGACACCAGTGGTGAGCACACCGCCGACGCCGGTGAACCGGTGGGACAACACGATTGGCGAGTCGTCTCCGAGGGCGATCTGTCCGCAACTTCGAGGGCGACCCCGGTGAGCGCCGAGGCGAGCCGAGGCTTGCTGCTCCAGTGGTGGCGGGAGGGCGACGACTACGAATGGCGCATCGAGTTCCTGCGCAGTCGCGGCTTGCTCATGGTGCTGCGCCAACTGATTGCCGCCATCGGGGCGACGATGGGGGCGCTGGCGGTGGTCAACGCCTATGCGCCACCAGGGGTTGACGACTCGCTGGTGCGGATCGGCTGGGTAGCAGTCGCCGTGGGCTCCTTCGGGTGGGCGGCCCGCTGGGCGTTTCGGCCCTGGCCGACCGCACGGACGTCGGCGGCACTGGTCGTGTTCGTCGACGTCCTCATGACGATGTCGGCGTTGTTGTTCGGAGACCCCAACCTGGCCATGTCGGGAATCCCCATTCTCCTGTGCGCTGGCGGCTACGTGGTGTTCTTCCACGGCCCACGGCTGCATGTCGCCCACATTGCTTGGTGCACAGTCTCGGTGGTGGGGATAGCCACCTGGATGGCCTTGGTCGAACCCGAATTCGGCCTGCACTTGGCGGTATCCCGCGCGGTCATCGCGTTGTTGGTCACCGTGTGCATCCTGCCCGGCCTACAGTTCGGATTCTGGCTACTGCAGGACAGCTCGATGCAATCGCTGACCGACCCTCTGACCGACCTCACCAATCGCCGCGGACTGGAGGTCGCGGTGAAGCGGCTCAACGTCTCCGCCGCCACGAACGTCCAACTGAGCGTGCTGCTGATCGACGTCGACGGCTTCAAGGCGGTGAACGACACCCGAGGGCATGTCGTGGGCGACGAGGTGCTGATCCGGACGGCGCGCAGGATTCGCGAGAATGTACACGGCTCGGCGGTGGTGGCACGGTGGGGAGGCGAAGAATTCCTGGTGGTGGACCGAATGGCCATCGATCAAGCCGCGGTGATCGCCGAGCGGATCCGCGCCGCGGTGTGCGCCGCCGGTGATCCCACGGTGACCGTGAGCATCGGCGTGGCGACGGGCAGACCATCGGAATCAGACTTGCGTGAGGTGATCGAGGCTTCCGACGCCGCCATGTACGACGCGAAGGCGACGGGCGGCGACCGCGTCGCCTTCGCCGAGTGCGCGCGCTGACACCCACGTGACCGGCGAGCCAAGCCCGGCCTGGCCAATACTCATGACGTGACCGACGTATTCACCTTCCACCTCGCCCAGCTGCCCGTGAGCACGACGGTGCCACTCCTGCGCCGCGCACCCCAGCCGGACCGGGTGGGGGGTCTGCGGTACGCCGAGTGTCTCTCGCTGATGCGACTCGGGGCGCCCGCCATCTCGACTGACCGGTTGCACTTGCGGCGACTGGCGATGTTCGCGCGTTGGGACGACGAAGCCGCCGTCGACGAGTTCCTCGCCGGTCCTGGCCAGCGTTTCGCGTCAGGTTGGCACGTCCGAATGACGTTCCTGCGGCGATGGTCGCAGCTGGCGGCGTTACCCGACCTGCCCCAGCGGGCCGATTCGTGGGACGACGAGGAGCCGGTCATCGCGGTCACCCTGGCCCGGATGCGACTGTTCGAGGTGCCCCGCTTCTTGACGTGGGGCAGGCCGGTCGAGCGGCTGGTACGCGATCATCCGGACACGACATTGGCGTTGGCGGCAATGCGCCCACCCCGGTCGGTATCCACGTTCTCGATCTGGCGCTCGATACGGGCGATGACTGAGATGGTGCACGGCCACAGCGATGTTCACGAGCCCGCCCGGCACGCCGATGCGATGACTGAACGGCGCCGCCGCGACTTTCATCACGAGTTCGCGACCTACCGTTTCCGTCCGCTCTCCGAGCACGGCAGCTGGGAAGGGCGTACGGGCTACGTCCCGCGGCGCTCGAGTTTGTAGTGCAGCCGGACCGCTGGCCGGTTCCACATCCGCAGCACGTGGTCGGTGCGCAACACCTGCTGGTCGTCGACGTACAGATCGAACATTTCGTGCAATGGAACACGCCTGGCGAAATGTCGTCCCTGATTCCGAACCAGAACATAGGCCCCGTTCGCACCCCACGGGCCTGGCGGGGACTCGAGTCGCAGGCCACCGTCAGGGCGCAGCTGAGGCTGCAAGAACACCTGAACGTTGCCCTCCTCCAGAGGGAACGTCACGTGGACGCTCGGCCGTACGGCACCGGGAAGTGTTCTGCGCGAATAACGTCCGCTGAACACGGTGTCTCCGTTGGCGCGCAGAGTCCGCACCCAGCCGGCCGCAACGTGTGCGCCCTCGCGGTCGGTGATCACCGACACTCGGCCGTCCATGCCGTGCGCGGCATCCAGGGGACGCGTCGGCAACGCCAGCTGTTGTACGCGCTTGCCGAACAGCCGTGAGACCAACTCGCCTCCCGGCCAGAACAAGGGCGACCAGCTGCTCCACACCTCCATGCGCCATCGCGAAGTGCTCGTGTAGAAGTCGTGAATAATCGGGTGCACAGCCGCTGGGTCGAATCCCGGCCCCGCCAGGCAGGCCAGATCGGGCAGCACACCGGCATCTGGATCGTCCTCGGTCAGTGCGCCACCGCATCGGTCCGCCTCGGCCCGGAGCCAGTCGTGTGCACCACCCTTGGCGCCAACGGGTGCCTGCAGCCACGCGTGGCTGCCACCGAGGTCGACGCGGCGGCCTGTGACCCGCCAGAACTGACGCATCGCCAGATCCAATGTCGAGAGATTCACAACGGCGATCGTACGGCCACCCCGTGCTGCGCAGGTGTCTCGAGCGCCTGCGTAGGGGCATAGGATTGGCGATCGGTGGAGGATGACTGGGATGGTATGGCCGAGTGGTACGCCGAACTTGTTCGCAGTGGATCGGCGATGCACCGGTTCTCCCGTGACATCTTGCTAAAGGCTCTGCCGGTCAACGTGATTGGGCTCGACGTTCTCGACGTCGGGTGTGGTGAAGGCATCGTCAGCCGAGCGTTGGCCGGCCGCGGAGCCCGGGTGGTGGGCGTCGACCCCACCCGTGCGCTCGTCGCGCATGCCGAGGCCGCCGAGCGTGCGAACCCGACCAGAGCGGTCTACCGCATTGACGACGGATCCAGCTTGCAGACGGTGCCGGACGACTCGGTCGACGGTGTGACGGCGGCGCTGTCGCTGAACAACATCGCCGATCTCGACGCCGCACTGCATTCCGTCAGGCGAGTGCTGCGTCCGGGTGGTTTCCTGGTCTTCACGGTGCCGCATCCGTGCTTCGACGCCCCAGCTACGGAGACGTTCGCTACTCCGGGCGGGCTTCGCCGCGCCGTCGGCGACTACTTCGCCGAAGGGCTCTGGCGGTCACCGCACCCACACAGCGTCCGCCGAGCAGGCAACTACCACCGCACCATTTCCGCGTACGTCACGGCGGTGTTGGGCCACGGCTTCGTACTGCGCCGCCTCGACGAACCCGCCCCGTCCGACGAGATACGCGCCGAGGCCCCGCATCGACTCGGATTGCCGCCGTTCCTCGTGATCAGTGCGACGCTTCGATGAGTGCCGCACCGCCCGGACTCGGGGCGGCCACCGGCGACGCAGATCTGATCGCAAGGGTCGAACCGCTGCTGCGCGGCGCTGGCCTCGCCGACCGCGTCAGCGTCGTCCACATTCAGGACCACGTTCCCGCCTGGGCACACTTCGGTGCCGGGCCCGACACGGTCTACGAAATCGGATCGGTCACCAAGACCATGACCTCGTTGCTCTTCGCCGACGCCGTCGAGTGCTGGGAGCTGAAGGCCGACACCACGTTGGGCAGCCTGCTCGACGTCCACGGTCAGGTGGCTGGGGTGACGCTGGAAGAACTGGCGAGTCACCGGTCGGGTTTGCCGCGACTGTCCGGGCGCCACCGGGACCAAGTGAAGGTCGTTTCCGCCGTGCTGCGGCATCGCAACCCGTACACCGAAGACGTCACGACGCTGCTCGCGCAGGCCGATACGGCGAAGATCGTTGGCAGAGGCATGTTTTCGTACTCCAACCTCGGCACCGCCCTTCTCGGCCAGGCACTGGCCGCCCACGCAGGCGTCGGGTATCCCGAATTACTCGGTCGCCGGATCTTCGAGCGTCTTGGCATGACCCGGTCGTCGGTACCCCTGTCCGCCGACGACCTGCCCCCCAATGCGCCGACGGGGTGGAGCGCGGCCGGCAAGCGCCAGCAGGCGTGGACCATCAACGCCTACGCACCGGCCGGCGGGGTGCGCTCGACACCGGACGACATGGCGCGTTACGCACGAGCCCTGCTCGACGGAAGTGCGCCGGGCTTGAGCGCACTCGAACCGCGGTGGGATGCCGGAGACGGACACCGGGTGGGCTATGCCTGGCTCACCGATCGCGTTGGGAGCACGGACATCACGTGGCACAACGGCGCAACGGGCGGCTTCTCGAGCATGTTGGCCCTCGACCGCAGTCGCGATTCGGCGGTGGTCATCCTCGCCAACACGATGGCCACCCTCGACGAGATCGCGATTCGCGTTCTGGCAGAGGAGAATTAGGCCGGTGGCGCGTCCTTACCCGGCGCTTGGAAGCCGCCGATCCGGTGTTCGAGCCACTCGGCAAGCCGCAGCGGAGTGCGGTCCTCGAATGCCGGACCGATGATTTGCACCCCCACCGGCAACCCGTCGGCGGACCGCCCCGCAGGGACGGCGGTGGCGGGCAGGCCGGGCATCGTGGCCAGGCCGGCCCACACGAGTTGGTCGAAGAACGGGTAGTCGACGCCGTCGATGTCGATCCGGCAACCCAGCAGATCCGGATCGTGGTCGTGCGGAAACGCGGGAGTCGGAGTGATCGGACACACCACGGCGTCGAACTCGCCGAACAGCTGTCGCCAGCCGTGTCGATGGTGCTCGCGACGGTTGGCCACCTCGATCCATTCGCGATGGCTCAGCACCATTCCGCGCAGCCGCGCCGCATCCAGACTGCGGTCATCCGCGCTCAAAAGTGCTGCGCGAGTGTGTAAATCTTCGTACTGGTCGACGGGAAAGCGCGCCACCGAACCGGAGAACAGCAGCAGCGTGTACAGCCAGGCGGCTTCGGTCAGGTCGGGCAGCAGCTGGCTGTGCCGTTCGACGCGGGCACCACTGGACACCAGGGCGTCGGCCACCCGGTTGACGCCGGCGCGCACTGCGGCCCCGGTGGCGATGTACGGGTGTTCCTCGAGAACCAGCACTCGGAAGTCTTTTAGTCGCTCGTGACGCGGGGGTGGCAGCGCCACCGTGTGCGCCACGCCGAGCGTCAGCGGGTCAGGTCCGGCCATCACGTCGAGTAGGAGCGCAAGGTCGCGGGCCGTGCGCGCCATCGGACCGACGACGGCGAGGTCGGATTCGGTCGGAAATGCCTGCGCGCGGGGCGGAGTCATACCGCGCATCGCGGCCAACCCGAGTGTCGGCTTGTGTGCGTAGATGCCGCAGAAATGCGCGGGCGTGCGCAGCGAACCGGCGAGGTCGGAACCGATGGACAGTGCCCCGAACCCGGACGCCAGGGCGGCCGCCGACCCACCCGACGATCCGCCCGCCGTGCGACCGTGGTCCCACGGATTGTTCGTGACGCCGTAGAGGTCGTTGAAACTCTGAAGACCTTGTAAACCCAACGGCACGTTCGTCTTGCCGAGCACCACGGCGCCGGCGGCCTTGAGCCGCGCCACCTGGACCGCGTCCTCGGACGGGACGAACCCCCGGTGCTCCGGCATGCCCCACGTCGTGGGCAGCCCGGTCACGTCGAACGATTCCTTGACCGTCACCGGAATGCCCAGCAGTGGCCGATCCTCTCCGCGGGCGCGGGCTTCGTCCGCGTGCCGAGCGGTGTCCCGCGCACGATCGTAGTCCGGCACACAGATCGCGTTGACCTGAGAGTTGTGCCGCTCGATTGCGGCGATTGCGACCTCGGTCAGCTCAACCGATGACACCTCGCCAGCGCGTAAGGCGACCGCCAAATCTCCAGCCGACCGATAGTTCCATTCCATGATTCGGACGCTAACGACCCACCTCGGAAGCCATAAAATCGTTGATCCCGCAATGGAAGAGTCCGGCTTGACCCTCACGCGACGTGAGGCCCCAACATGGTCGACGTGACGCAGGAGATTCAGGTGGAAGAACTCACCGTGGGCGAGGTTGCCCGGCGTTTTGGCATCACGGTCCGGACGCTGCACCACTATGACGACATCGGGTTGTTGACTCCCAGTCGGCGTTCGGCTTCCGGCTACCGGGTCTACACGTCGGCGGATCTGACGCGCTTGTCCCAGGTCATCGTCTACCGCCGGCTCGAGCTGTCCCTCGAGGAGATCGCGAGCCTGCTGGAAGACGGCAACGAGGTCAGCCACCTGCTTCGTCAGCGCGAACGCGTCACGTCCCGACTCGACGAGATGACGGCTCTCGTCGAGGCAATCGATCACGCATTGGAGAAGGCGATGAACAACACCCCCATGACCGACGACGACATGCGCGAACTCTTCGGTGACAGCTTCGACGACTACCAAGCAGAGGCCGAACAGAAGTGGGGCGAGACTGACGAGTGGAAGGAATCGCAGCGGCGAACGAAGTCCTACGGCAAGCAGGAGTGGATCCAGATCAAGTCCGAGGGCGAAGCCGTCGAGAAGGCGCTGTCCGACGCCTTTCGCGTCGGACTACCGGCCGACTCCGAGGAGGCGATGGCTGCGGCCGAGCAGCACCGGCTTCACGTGAATCGCTGGTTCTACGACTGTCCGCCGGCCTTCCATCGAAACCTGGGGGACTTGTACGTGAGCGACCCCAGATATGTTGCCAACTATGACGAGTCGTTCGGTCTCCCGGGCCTCGCTGCCTACTGTCGTGAGGCGATCCATGCGAACGCGGACCGAACTGGCGAATGACGGTCAGGTGCGGACGGCCACCCGTTGGGCGGGTGGACTGTGGTTGGCCGCGACATTGGTGATGCTTCGATCGGAACGCGCGAGTGCGATTCTGCGAAAGCTGGGGACCTACATGTCCACGTACGGCGTGTTTGCGGCACTGCTCGCAGAGGGCAGACGCACGCGGCACGCGCCCGTCGGGCAGCGCTGACCAAGTTCGGCCTGCGGTCCCTCGAGCTCTTGTACTGGGCAAGTTCGAAGGCCCGGCCTTGCAAAGAGGAGAAGAAATCGGCGCGCGACTCTAAGGTCGTCGCGTGGAACAGAACGCACCTGTGAGCCGTCTAGACCGGTTCTTCGAGATCACCGAGCGGCAGTCGACGATCAGCACTGAGATCCGCGGTGGACTGGTCACGTTCATCGCGATGGCCTACATCATCGTGCTGAACCCGATCATCCTGTCCAGCGCGCCCGACGTGGCCGGCAACAGCCTCGACTTTGCGCAGGTGTCCGCCACCACGTCGCTCGCGGCCGGCGTGATGACCATCTTGTTCGGCGTGATCGCGCGACTGCCGTTCGCCTTCGCGGCCGGCCTCGGCATCAACTCATTCCTCGCGACCACGGTCGTCGGTACGGTCACCTGGCCCGAGGCGATGGGCCTGGTCGTGATCAACGGCGTCATCATCGTGATCCTGGCGGCGACTGGACTGCGCAGGCTGGTGTTCGACGCCGTCCCAATGGAACTCAAGCTCGCGATCACCGCGGGCATCGGCTTGTTCATCCTGTTCATCGGGTTGGTCGACGCGGGATTCGTCGGTGCCACCGGCGTGCCGTCGCCACCCGTCGGGCTGGGCAGCGGTGGCGCCGGATCGATCAGCACCGTGCCCGTCCTGGTGTTCGTGTTCACGCTGCTGCTGACCGGTGTGCTGGTGGTTCGGCGCGTGCGCGGCGGCATCTTGATCGGCCTCGTCACGGGCACGGTGGTCGCCGTCGTCATCGAGGCCATCTGGCACCTGGGCTCGGCGGTCGACAAGCCCGGCGGCTGGAGCCTGTCGGTGCCGACGCTGTCGGGCTCACCGTTCGCGCTGCCGGACCTCTCACTGGTCGGAGCGTTCACCCTGGACAGCTTCGGCCGCATCGGCGTCCTGGCCGCCGTGATGCTGGTGTTCACCCTGGTGTTCGCGAACTTCTTCGACGCCATGGGCACGCTGACCGGCCTGTCCCGCGAGGCCGGCCTGTCCGACGAGAAGGGAAACTTCCCGCGACTGAAGGCGTCGCTGATCGTCGAGGGCGCCGGTGCGGTCGTCGGCGGCGCGACCTCGGCGTCGTCCAACACCGTCTTCATCGAGTCCGGGGCCGGTGTCGAGGAGGGCGCACGCACCGGCCTGGCCAACGTGGTCACCGGCGTGCTGTTCCTGGCCGCGATGTTCATCTCGCCGCTCGCGTCGATCGTGCCGACCGAAGTGGCCGCCGCCGCGCTGGTCGTCGTCGGCGTCATGATGGTGTCGCAGCTGCGTCACATCGACGTCTCCGAGTTCTCGGTCGCCATGCCGGTGGTGCTCACCGTGGCGGCGATGCCGTTCACCTACTCGATCGCCAACGGCATCGGGATCGGCTTCATCGCGTGGGTGGTGACGCGGTCGGCGACCGGCAAGGCCCGCGAGATCAGCCCGCTGCTGTGGGTCGTGACGGCGGGGTTCGTCGTCTACTTCGCCCGCGGCTGGCTCGAGACGATGATCGGGCTCTGAGACGTTCGGATCACTCCGTTGACCGCCTCGACCATGCCGTCGGTCTCGCGTGCGACCAGCGCGGAGCGAATCCTGTTGGCCAGTCGCGGGATCGTGACCCGATCCACGTCTGACGGATCGACGAGGACGACCCCACGCCCCTCGTCGTCGGCGGGGACGTCCGCGAGGTCTGCCTCGTCGAGGACGCCTCCGTCGTAGACGAACATGACCGAGTCGCCCCGGTCCCCGCCGTCGGTCTGGTGATCGAGCACGAGCAGCCGACCGACCGCGACGTCGACGCCCAGTTCCTCCCGGCACTCCCGCACGCACGCCGCCGGCGGGGACTCGCCGACTTCAACTGCGCCGCCGGGTAATTCGAGATAGTCGCGGTACGTCACGTCGTACATGACGACGCGCCCGTTAGGAGTGGTGATGAGCGCCCCGGCACCTTGCCTCACGCGGGCGAGCTGTGCGTAGTACTGCTCGGGGGGCACGAAGCTCTTCGGCATCGACCCAGTATCGAACACCAGGCGGGCTCAGAGTGCGCCGATGGCTTCGCAGGCTTTGCGGACGCCTTCGCCGTAGGCGGGGTCGGCCCGGGTGCAGTTCTCGATGTGCTTGTTCACGGTGACCGACCGGGCACCCTTGATCGCGCGGGCGGTGTTGTCGAACAACCGCTGCTGCTCTTCCCCGGTCATCAGCCGGAAGAGGTTGCCGGGCTGTTCGAAGTAGTTGTCGTCATCTTCACGGAAGTCGAAGTGATCCGCGGTGTTCCCGATCCCCTGCGGTGGGTCGGCGTAGGCCGGTTGATCGGGCCACCGACCAAAGCTGTTGGGTTCCATTCCCGGCACCCCACCCTGGTTGCCGTCGACCCGCATCGCCCCGTCGCGGTGATAGGTGTTCACCCGGGCCGCACCGCGGGGGTAGTTCACCGGGATCTGATGATGGTTGACCCCGACCCGGTAGCGGGCGGCGTCGCCGTAGGAGAACAACCGGCCCTGCAACATCTTGTCCGGGCTGTAGGAAATGCCCGGGACCAGGTTCGCCGGGGAGAACGCGGCCTGCTCCACTTCGGCGAAGTAGTTGTCCGGGTTGCGATTCAGCTCGTATTCGCCGACTTCGATGAGCGGGTAGTCCTGCTGGCTCCACACCTTGGTCAGGTCGAACGGGTGAAAGCGGTAGGTTCGGGCGTCGTCCTCGGGCATCACCTGGATGAACAGTGTCCATCGCGGGAACTCACCGCGTTCGATGGCGTCGAACAGGTCGCGGCCGTGGGATTCGCGGTCGGCCCCGATGACGGTCTGGGCTTGCTGGTCGGTGAGGTTGTCGATGCCCTGCTGGGTGCGGAAGTGGAACTTCACCCAGTGCCGGATCCCGTCGGCGTTGATCAGGCTGAAGGTGTGGGACCCGAAGCCGTGCATGTGCCGATAGGAGGCGGGGATGCCGCGGTCACCCATCACGTAGGTGACTTGGTGAAGGGATTCGGGCAGCCCGGTCCAGAAGCCCCAGTTATTCTCCGGATCGCGCAGGTTGGTGCGCGGGTCGCGTTTGACGGCGCGGTTGAGGTCGGGGAACTTCAGCGGGTCGCGGTGGAAGAACACCGGGGTGTTGTTGCCGACGACGTCCCAGTTTCCTTGGGTGGTGTAGAACCGCAGCGCGAAGCCGCGGATGTCGCGTTCGGCGTCGGCGGCGCCGCGTTCCCCGGCGACGGTGGAGTAGCGGGCGAACATCTCGCAGGGGTTGCCGACCTGGTTGAACAGGGCTGCGGTGGTGTAGGCGGAGATGTCGCCGGTGACCTTGAAGGTGCCGAACGCCCCGGCGCCCTTGGCGTGCATGCGGCGCTCAGGGATCACCTCGCGACTGAAGTGCGCGAGCTTTTCGATCAGCCACAGGTCTTGCAGCAGCAGCGGACCCCGCGGCCCGGCGCTCATGCTGTTCTGGTTGTCGACCACCGGCGCACCCGCCGCCGTCGTCAACGGCTCAGTGTTCTCCTCGAACGCCATCAGATGTTCTCCTTCGTCGTTGACGGCGACTGCGCGCCGTCGATGTTGGTTTCCGAGCACGGTCCGCACGTGCCCCAGAAGGTCACTTCGGCCTCGTCGACGACGAAGCCCCTGGTGGTCGACGGCATCAGGCACGGCGCTTCGCCGCTGACGCAGTCGACGTCTTCGAGTGCGCCGCACCGGCGACACACCACGTGGTGATGGTTGTCGCCACCCTCGAGTTCGAACAGCGACGCCGAACCAGCCGACCCGACCCTGCGGACCAGCCCGGCGCCGACCAGTGCACCCACAACGTCGTAGAGGGCTTGGGTCGAGACCGACCCAATCTGGTTGACCACCAATGCCTTCAGCGATCGCACGTCGACGTGCGGGTGGTCCTCGAGTGCGTGGAGGACCGCGCTGCGCTGGGCCGTGACGCGGAGCGACGCGTTGCGCAACAGCTCCTCGGCGTCTCGCGTGGACGTGAACACCCATGCCTCCTCGGGTCCGTTTGGATTGGTTCCAGTCTCTGCGCCGACCGCCAGGGCCGGTACCACGAAGACGGACGAGGACCCCACGGAAGTGGACATGGCATTGGCTGAGTCAGCGCCGTGGAGTCCGACGCACCCGAGGAATTCGTCGCCGCGATCCGCAACTGGACGGCGCAGGCCTGACACTAGGAACATGACCGGCCCCATCGACGACTCCGTGATCGCCGTCTACCAGGAACACGGCTCCGCTTGGGCGAAGCTCCGCGGTGACCACCTGGTGGAGCGTTCCTGGCTCGATCGCTTCTGCGACCTACTGCCCACCGGAGCGGCGGTACTCGACATCGGCTGTGGCTCCGGCATACCGATTGCCCGCGAGCTGATCCAGCGGGGATTGAACGTCACCGGGCTCGACGGCGCCCCGACGATGGTCGCGTTGTTCGAGCGCAATCTGCCAGGTACACAGGTGCACCTCGGGGACATGCGCAAACTGAGCCTCGGTCGACGTTTCGCCGGCCTGCTGGCGTGGGACAGCTTCTTTCACCTCTCGCCGGGCGATCAGCGTGTGATGTTCCCCCGTTTTGCGACGCATGCCGCACCGGGCGCGGCGCTGATGTTCACCAGCGGAACGTCCGAAGGTATCGCGATCGGCCAACTGGACGGCGTGCCGCTCCATCACGGCAGCCTCGACGCGGGCGAGTATCGGCGGCTACTGGATGCCACCGGCTTCGACGTCGTCGACCACGTGGAGGAAGACCCGACATGCGGGTCGCGCACAGTTTGGCTGGCGCGGCGACGCGGCTGATGAGTGCGGCGAAAGCCGTTGCCGTACAGCCACTGTGGCACCCGACCTCAAGCGTCGCCGTCCGAATGCTCAAACCGCCGCGCGGGCCAGCCGATGCGCGGTAGCTTGCAGGGGTTGGTCGTAGCTGCTCCTCGACGGCAGTGCGCCTCGTTTGGGGGATGACACCATGGCAATCCGTCACCACACACGGACCGGCCCGTCATGACCGCATTGGACGACGTCACCCCGCCGTCGCCAGAGCGCGCCTGGCAGGCCAGGGTCCTGTGCGCCGTTCAGGCCCTGGCGGCCGTCGACCAGCCCGCGACGCCCACGCGGCTCAACGAGATGGTCGGCGCGAAGTTCGCCTCGGTGTTCCTGCCGGGAGACCGGTTGTACGAAGGCGCGCGGCCGTCGTGGGAGAAACGCGTGGCGGAGGCCGTCGACGTTCTCGTCACCGGAAAGATGCTCCGCCGACGCAAGAGTGACGGGGTGGTGAAGGCCACCGCCGCTGGTCAAAGGCAGGCCGACGAGGCCTGCCGCGTGGGTGCCATTATTGCTCGAGACGCGACGCCAGCCACCGAACGCGTAGCGTCCGCCGGTCCGGTGATGGCCAGCGTCGTCGTGGTGCCGCTCCAAGACAAGCTGCCGCCCACCCGTGTTCCCCTCGCGGCCGTGGGGGAACTGACCGTCGACCAACCCAAGCCGGTGATGATCGAACTGAACCTGCAGTACGGCGGCGGCGGGCTGGACGGTGCAGTGGCCCGCGTGGAGGAGCTGTGGCAATTGGTCGGCGCCACAGGGCATCCCGTCGTGGTCGCCGAGCAGTACATGGCGGGCGAGCTGACCCACCAGCAGATCCAGAACATCACCACGGCGGACTCGGCGGGTGGCGGCTGGCCCCAGCGGGCCATCTTCCGAATCTGGCCAGACTTCCAAGTGCACCGACAGATCGACGCGTCGGGTGCCACCGTAAAGGCGCTGCCTGCGCAGCGGTCGTTCGCCGCCTACGGCGCGGGCATCGTGTGGGCGGTGGTGGACTCCGGCGTCGACGGTAGCCATCCGCACTTCTTGGCCGACCACATCCTCGACGACCCCTCGGTCGCCGACCTGCATCGCGACTTCGTCTCCGGCAGTGAGGATCCGGCCCTGGCGCTGGTCGACGACGACGGGCACGGAACACACGTGGCCGGAATCGTCGCCGGTGGCCTGCAGCGGTGGAAGAAGGACGATCCCGAACGTCGGGCGCTGGCGGTGGAGAAGCGGAAGAACAACGGCGCCGTCGGCGGCAACGACCCCATCCTGGTGCCGCGCAGCGTGGACGTCGAACTGCTGAACGGCATTGCGCCCCTGGCCAAATTGGTCAGCCTCAAGGTGCTCAGCGAGTTCGGTGACCTCACCGCGCGCACGGCACGCGTGATGGCTGCGCTCGCGTACGTCCGGCAGGTCAACGCCGCCGCCGGGAAGCTGCCCCGAATCCACGGCGTAAACATCAGTTTGGGCTACGACTTCCTGGCCGACTGGTTCGGCTGTGGGCAGAGCCCGTTGTGTCTGGAGGTGAACCGACTGGCGCTCTCCGGGGTCGTGGTCGTAGTCGCGGCCGGCAACTCCGGGTACGTCACGCTCAACGCGAGCCAGTCCGACGTGACCCGATTCAGCGCCGCCATCACGATCAACGATCCCGGCAACGCGGAGAACGCCATCACCGTGGGCTCCACCCACCGCGACGCCCCGCACACCAACGGCATCTCGTTCTTCTCGTCGCGGGGACCGACCGGAGACGGTCGTCCCAAGCCGGACTTGGTGGCACCGGGGGAGCGCATCATGTCGGCGGCGGGCGGGCAGCACCTGAAAGACATTCAGCGAGCGCAGTTCCCGGGCTACAGCGATGCGGCCTACATCGAGGACAGCGGCACCAGCATGGCCGCGCCGCACGTGTCGGGAGCCATCGCCGCCTTCCTGTCGGTGCAGCGCGAATACGTCGGCAAGCCCGACGAGGTCAAGCGGATCTTCATGTCCTCGGCCACGTCGCTGAACCGCGCCAGGGACTTTCAGGGCGCCGGGTTGGTCGACCTGATGCGCGCATTGCAGACGCCGTAACCGGAGGAGACGACCGTGATCAACTGGAGAATCACCTTCGACGCCGAGGGACACGTCGACCAGGACGAAGAGAATCAGCTCGTCGCGCAGCTGCGCGAGCATGCCGTCACCGACGTGGTGATGTTCTCCCACGGGTGGAACAACGACGAAGCCGCGGCTGCCTCGTTGTACGAGCGGTGGTCGGAGCTGTTGAGCGCCCACGTGGCCGCGGGCCGCGAGGTTGGTTTCGTCGGCATCCGGTGGCCGTCGCAGCTCTGGCGCGACGTGCCCATCCCCGACTTCGACCCGACCCCGTCCGGTACCGCGACCGGAGCGGCCGGGCTCGACGAGACCGGCACTGCCGTCGTCGCCGGGTCGGCCCTCAGCGCCGAACAACTCGACGATCTCAAGACCCTGTTCCCCGGTGGCAGCGGCGAACTCGACCAGATCGCCGACCTCCTCGCCGCTGAGCCAAGCCAGTCCCGCGCCGACGAGATGTTCGCCCTCATGCGGCGATTCAACGACGCGGTGACCGTCCAGTCCACCGACGGCGAAGCAGTGGAGTCGGGGCGGCCAGGCATGCTCGAGAGCGGCATGACCGCCAACGAGGTGTTCGGTGCCTACGCCAACGCGCTTGTCGTATCGGGCGTCGACGTGACGGGCGGGGGCGGCGGCGCCGGCTTGGGGGACCAACTCGGGAAGCTGTGGCACGGCGCCAAGGAAGCGTTGCGAGGTCTCTCATACTGGCAAATGAAGAATCGGGCAGGCGTCGTCGGAGCCAACGGGCTCGGACCGCTGATCGGACGCATTGCCGCCAACGACGACTTCCCAACCCCGCGAATACACCTGGTGGGGCACAGCTTTGGCGCCCGCGTCGTGTCGTTCGCGTTGGCGGGCTTGCCGCCGGGTGACCCGTCGCCGGTCAAGTCGGTGACCTTGCTCGAAGGTGCCTTCTCCCGGTTCGCGTTCACCGACGTCCTCCCGTTTGACTCCACGAGCAGGTCCGGCGCCTTGGCGGGCAAGCTGGCGCGAGTCGACGGCCCGGTGACGGTGTGCTTCTCCAGTCACGACACGGCGTTGAGCGTGAGCTATCCGCTGGCGTCACGTGCCTCGGGTGACGACGCCGCGGGTGTTGGCGATCCGTTATTCCGTTGGCGCGCAATCGGTTCACTCGGTGCGTACGACGCTCCGACGCTGTTCGTCGACCGGGTTGGTACGACTTATCCCTTCACTCCGGGTGCGATTCTCAACGTCGACTCCTCCGCCGTGGTCAAGACGGGTCCCCCGCCGTCCGGGGCGCACAGCGACATCTTCCACCCGGAGCTGGCGTGGATCGTCGCCTCGGCAGCGCGGTTGACCGGCTGACGGTCGTCAAGCCCTGCCCGGCGTGAGAACGATCCGACCCAACACCCGACCCTCTTCCATCTGGCGGTGCGCGTCCGCGGCCTGCTCCAGCGGTAGGACGTCGTGCACGACGGCGTGGAGTTCTCCGCGGGTCGCAGCCTCGAACTGAGCCGTCCTGACGCGGGCCTTGGCGTCGCCGGCGATGGTGTCCAGGCTGAAGGTGCCGAACGAGCGCGACAGCTGAAACGAGTTCAGCAGCCGTGCGCCGAAGTCCACGGGTATCGGGCCGGCCACCATGCGGGCGACGACCATGCGTCCGGTCGGCGCGAGACGGTCGACGAACGCGGGCACCTCGGGCCCACCGATGACGTCGACGATGACGTCGACGGCCGCCGGGGCCGAGGAGTCGCCGTGTCCCGATCTGTCGAGGACGTGAGTGGCCCCAAGCTCGCGCAGCCGCTCACCGCGTTCGGGTGAGGACGTGGTGACCGCCACCAGACGCGCACCAACACCGCGTCGCCCGTTCTGAAGTGCGCGCGTTGCAACGCGAAATGCGCGACGGACCCGGCACTTCCGAGCGTCACTGCGTCGACCGAGGACAGAGCGTCGGGCAGCGCGACGACGTCATCTACGAGCGCCACGGCGTGCTCCGCGTAGGCGCCGGAGACACCTGCGAACGCCCACACCCACGGCGGTGACCCCCCCGTCGCACGGGCGGTGGAGAACACCGTCACTCTCGTCGTGGCGGACATCGTCGGCGAGCAAGGAGGGCGTCGCGCGCTCGGCTGCAGCCGGATCGTCGATCCAGATGGTCGGGTCCTGGCCCAGGCGCATCCCGACGAGACCGCGCTCGTCGTCGCCGACGTCGAGACGCGCCGTCGAGCCCACGACCCACGCGGATGGGACGGCCACCTCAACCCCGCCGTGAGTGGTGAATTCGCCGCGCTCCTAAACCCGCCGTGACGCCTGGGCCAGTTGACCCCGGTGGTGGTGCACCATCGGTAGTCATGTCGCAGTTTCTCTGGGATCAGCACGCCTGCCTGCCCTTGCAAGTGGGTGCCGACGTCGAGCCACTGACCCGCTTTCAGCGTCGCGGGGGTGCCTTCGTTTCGGTCAACGCCGGTTATTCGCCGCACTCGTTCACCGACACGGTCGCGCTGCTCGACCACTTCCGAGCGGCCGTCGACGCGTATCCTGATCTGGAACTGGCCGCGCACGTCGACGACGTCGACCGCATCACCTCCGAGGACCGGATCGCCGTGGCGTTCGACCTGGAGGACTCGGCGCCCATCGGCGGCGATCTCGACAACCTCGCCACGTTGGCCGCACTCGGTGTCCGAACTCTGCTGCCCACCTACAACCACGCCAACCGCGCAGGTAGCGGGTGCCTGGACGCGACGGATACCGGTCTGACGGCATGGGGCGCGGAGATCGTCGCCGAGATGAACGTGGTCGGCATCGTCCCCGATGGGTCACACTGCAGCACCCGCACCGGCCTCGACTTGTGCGACGTCTCCAAAGGCCCAGTGGTGTACAGCCATTCGTGCATGAAGGCAATCTGGGACCACCCACGCAACATCACCGACGACCAAGCCCGTGCCTGCGCGGCGACGGGTGGCGTCGTCGCCATCACCGGTGTCGGCATCTTCCTCGGTGCCAACACTCCGACCCTCGACGCGATGACGAGCCATCTCGAGTACGCCGTCGACCTGATCGGCGTCGACCACGTCGGCATAAGCAGCGACTTCTCCTTCGACCACGCCGACTTCAACGACGAGCTGCTACGCAACCCGCACCTGTTCGACGAGAGCTACACCAAGTGGGGACCCATCCAGTGGATGCCTCCGGAAACGGTCCTGGCCATTGGTCAGCACCTCGGCGGGCGGGGTTGGAGCGACGCCGACGTCCATGCGGTGCTCGGCGGCAACTTCCGTCGAGTGGCACGACAGGCGTGGGTCAACACGACGTAGGGCTGGCTATCAGGCGCTGCGCTGCAACTCGATCACGGGGATCACGCGCGACGTGCGGCGCTGATAGTCGCCGAACTGCGGCTGCACCGCCACCTGCTTGGCGTAGACGTCCTCGCGCTCTTGGCCTTTCAGCACGCGGGCGGTCACCGGGAACTTCTCCGTGCCCCACTCCGCGACCGTCTCGGGGTGGGCGACCAAGTTGTGGTACCAGTCCGGATTGGTGTCGGAACCGCCCTTGCTCGCGATGACGTAGATCCGGTCCTCGTCGAGGAAGGGCACCAGGGGAGCGATCCTCTCCTTGCCGGACCTGGCGCCGACGTGGTGCACGAGCACGACCGGAGTGCCTTCGAACTGGCCGCCCGGCCGGCCTCCCGTCGCGCGGAAGTCCGCGATGACTTGCCGGTTCATCTCGGCCAGTTCCGCGGCAGTTATGCCGATGTCTTCGGACATGTTCAGCGTCCCTTCGGTTATATGGAGACTGTCTCCGGTAATTATTACGGAGACATTCTCCGTTTGTCGAGCGGTGGACGATGACACGACCGCTGCGTGCGGCGGCGATAGGGTGGATCGGTGGTCACGGCTCGCGACGCCGGTCAAGCGGCGCACCTCCGTTGGCTGGGAGCCGCTCAACTGATCTCCGTCGTGCGGGCCGAGCCGGGTATCACCCGCGCCACGGCAGCCCAACGACTCGGCATCGGAAGCGGTGGAGCCACCGAACTGATGGCTCGGATGCGCAACCTCCGTCTGCTGGGTGAATCGCCGGCACCGGTTCAGGGTCGAGGTCGGCCGACGACGGTGCTGGGACCTCACGACGAGGGTCCGTTGGTACTGGCCGTCGACCTGCGCTCCGCTGACTGGAGACTCGCGCTGGCAGGCGTCGACGGCGAGCCCGAGATCGTCGACCAGGCCACCGGCACGGGCGCCGACCAAGACCGCGTCCGCGCGCAGCTGATCAAGGCGATCGGAGCGGCATACCGTCGAAACCCGAAGCGGATCAGGGCGATAGCGGTCGCCGCGCCGGGCCCGGTCAGCAGTGATCACGTAGGCCAGGTGCCCTCGCGCGGATGGCGTGACGTCGACATGTCGGGGTTGGCCGCCCGAATTCCAGGCGGTGCCGGCGTCCGACTCCTCATCGGCAACGACGCCACCTTGGCCGGGCTGGCCGAGTCGCGCACCGGGGCCGCCCACTCGGCCGCCACGGCACTGCACCTGATCGTCGCGCACGGTCTCGGCGGCACGCTGGTGGTCAACGGTGAACCAGTCGGCGGCGCACACGGCGCGGCGGGGGAGTACGGCCACATCCCGTTCGGCGACCCGGCTCTGGCCTGTCCCTGCGGTGCGGCCGGTTGTTGGGATCTCACCGTCGACGGGCGGGCGCTGGCTCGGCACCGAGGCGATGCGCCGCCGGAGGATCCGGTCGGCTACGTGCGGACTGTAGCGGGGCGCGACGATCGAGACGTGCGGACCCGCAGGGCGTTTGAGGCGGTGGCGACGTCACTGGGCCGAGGGATCGGTGGGTTGGTGAACCTGCATGATCCGGACGTCGTGACGATTGGCGGCGTGGCGCCGCTGTTGCGGGCGGCGGCGCCGGAGGCGTTCGACGCCGCGTACCGGGACGGATTGATGAGCTTTCGGAAGGCGTCGCCTACGCCGGTACTCGACGGCATGCATGGCGACGACGGTCCACTCGTCGGCGCCGTGATGCTGGCGCTGGACGCCGTCACCAGCGCGGAGGCGCTCGCGCAGTGGGCTGAAAGGCAACGGGCATAACGACTCTTGAATATCCTCGCCTGACGAGTATATTATCGTAACGATGACGTCGCTCGACCCGGGATCGCGCGTGCGATCCAACCGTGGCGGTCTGCTCGCGCTGGCGGCCGCATCCTGTCTCGCCGTCACCACCGAGATGCTGCCCATCGGGCTGCTGCCCGCGATTGGCGCGACCTTCGACGTCGACACCTCCACGACCGGCCTTCTGGTCAGCCTGTACGCCGTCATGGTGGCGGCGCTCGCAGTCCCCCTGACCGTCGTCACCGCTCGGTTGCCCCGCAAGCCGCTGCTGCTGACCACCGTGCTGCTCTACGTGGTCAGCAATGCCGTGGTCGCCGCGGCACCGAACTTCGCCGCGGTCGCGGCGGGGCGCACCATCGGCGGTCTGACTCACGCGTTGTTCTTCTCGCTGTGCATCGGATACGCGCCTCGGTTGGTCGGCCGCGATCAGGTCGGCCGCGCCCTTGCCATCGCCACCGGTGGGGTGTCCGTCGGTTTCGTTCTGGGCGTGCCCCTTTCGACGTCGCTCGGGAACGCCTTCGGGTGGCGGGCGTCATTCGGAGTGCTCGCGGTGCTGGCCGCCGCGACGCTGGCCTTCGTCGCCTGGCTTCTGCCCGCCGTGCCCCGTGACAGTCCCGCTCTCGAGGCCCGGGCCGTGGGAAGCAGGCGGCAGCTGGTGGCCGTCGTCGCTTCCAACGCCATGACCTTCGTCGGCCAGTTCACGCTGTACACCTACATCAGTGCAGCTCTGCTGGGTGCCGGTGCGACGCCCGCACTGGTCGGACCCATCCTGCTGCTCTGTGGCGCCAGCGGCTTGGTGGGTCTGACGTTCTCGGCCCGCACACTCGACCGCAGCCCGCGACGCACGATCCTGGTGGTTCTGGCCGTGGTGATCGCAGCGGTGACCGTCACCGGTGTTGCGCATGAGGCACTGCTGCCGTTGGTGGTCGCCGCGCTCGTCTGGAACGGCGCCTTCGGCGGGGTGCCGCCCATCTACCAGGCGTGTGCCGTCCGGACCGGTGCCACCTCACCCGAGCTGGCCGGGGCTTGGGTGAACGCGTCGGCGAATCTCGGCATCGGTGCGGGCGCCGCGATTGGTGGTGGCCTCCTCCCCGTGATCGGGATGGGCGGACTTCCCCTGGTGAGCGCGGCGTTCGTCGCGCTCGGGCTCATCGTGGCGATGGCGGCTCGACGGTCCTTCCCGCAGCGCTAGCTTGTTGACATGCCAACCGAGATCACCGTCCGTGGGTCCTTCTCCGCGTTTCAGCCGCCCGAGCGCGGGACCGTCCACGCCTCCATCGGCTACGAGGGCCCCGAGATGCAGCCGGTGTACGACCGGGTTGCCAGGGACCTCGAAGCCGTCAAGGCGTCGGTCATCCAGCTCGAGGGCGACGGTCAAGGTGCGGTGACGTGGTGGTCTGCCCAACAGCTCCGGACCTGGTCGACGCGCCCCTGGCACAAGGACGGCAAGCGGCTTGCGCTCGTCCATCACGCGACCGTCAGCGTCGAGGTGAAGTTCCGCGACTTCGCCGCGCTGTCGCGCTGGGTGGGCGAGCACGTCAGCAACACCGAGGGGTTCACTCTGTCGCGGGTGAGCTGGGCGCTGACGGAGAAACGCCGGGACGAGCTCGTCCAGGAAGTGCGCACGAAGGCCGTTCGGGATGCCGCGGCGCGCGCTCAGCTCTACGCCGACGCCCTCGAACTTGGACCGGTCAGTCCCCTGGCCATCGCGGACGCTGGAATGCTTGGCACCCAGGCTTTTCACGAAGGTGGCGGCGGGTTCGTACGGGCAGCGCCGGGGTCGGGCGGAAGCGGGCCGGACGTCGAACTCGTGCCTGAGGACGTCAGGGTCTCCGCGACGATCGACGGGCGGTTCGTGGCAGGCGTCTCGTAGCCTGGCTGCGCGTCAACGGTGCGCGGCAAACCTTCGGTCGGCCCCGTCAAGGCCCAAGGTAGGCTGCTGCCAGTACCCCACCGGTGGCCTAGCTTGCGCCGCTCCAAAGACGCACACCCGAGGACACCCAGATGGCGATCTCCGATGTCTCCGCTTACATGCACCTCAGCACGGAGGACGTCGACGCAATCGCCGACGAACTCGACGGGATTCGCCAAGACGTCGAGGAGTCGCTCGGAGCCAAGGACGCGGCCTACATCCGACGCGTGATCCAGTTCCAACGGGTGCTCGACGCCTCTGCGCGACTGTTGATCGTCGGGAGCCGGTCGCGGTCCGGGTGGTGGCTGGGGACTGCGGCGCTGGCGTACGCGAAGTCCGTCGAGAACATGGAACTTGGCCACAATGTCTCTCACGGCCAATGGGATTGGATGAACGACCCCGAAATCCACTCCACCAGTTGGGAGTGGGACATGGTGGGGGTGTCAGCTCAGTGGCGGTACTCGCACAACTACCGACACCACATCTTCAGCAACGTCCTCGGCATGGACGAGGACATCGGCTACCGCCTGTTGCGAGTGACGCCGGATCAACCATGGCGTAGCCCGTACCTGCTGACGCCATTGCGAAACCTTCTGCTGGCGGCCACCTTCGAATGGGGAATCGCGCTGCACGGCATTCGCTCGGAGCGAGATCGCGTCGACACGGAAGCCGCCAGGTCCGCGGAACAACGGCGATTCTTCGCCAAGATCGCCCGCCAGTTGGGCAAGGACTACCTGTTGCTCCCCGCCCTGAGCCTTCGACGGTGGCGTCGCACTCTGTCGGCCAACCTCACCGCGAACCTGCTTCGGAACGTCTGGGTGTACGTGAACATCATCTGCGGACACATCCCCGACGGCGCCGAGACGTTCGACCCGGCGGTCCTCGACGGCGAGACCAAGGGCGAGTGGTATCTCCGGCAAATGCTGGGGGCGGCAAACTTCGAGGCCGGTCCACTGCTGGCATTCTCGGGCGGGCACCTGTCCTACCAAATCGAGCACCACCTGTTTCCCGATCTGCCAAGCAACCGCCTGCCACAGATCAGCGTCCGAGTCCGGGAGCTGTGCAAGAAGTACGACCTTCCGTACAACACGGGGTCGTTCCCGCGCCAGTACTTCCGGACCCAACGGACCATCCACAAACTGGCGGTGCCCGACGGGTTTCCGACCGTCGGGCGCGGAGACCGCGACTAGGAGTCCGCGGCCCCGCTGTTGACGCCCCCGTCAGACCCAGGCAAGTTAACGGCATGTACCGTCCGAGTTCGCTCGCCACCGTGGACGGGCGAGTACTTGGCAGGCAGAACGTGCGACTTCTGCGGATCTATTTGAGCGCAACCACCTTTCTGTACGCGTACGGAGTGACGTTCACCCTCTTTCCGGTACGCACCGACCTGGCCTATGGCAACCCGATCGGCGGAATCGTCGCCATCGTCCTCGGGATCTCCGCGCTGGCATACCTCGCCCTCCGGCCGGACCGCCCGATGCCAGCCACCCTGGCCGCGATGGCGGCCACCCCCGTCGTCATGGCCTTCCACATGACCCTGACCGCGGAATACGTCTGCTTGATCGCGCCGATGTTCCTGGCGATGTACCTGCGGGCCTTCCACCCGCCCCGGCAGGCACTTCTGCTGATCGCCCCCATGACGGTGGCGTGCGTCGTCGCCGTCGTGATCGCCCCCGCACCGCACGTCGGCGTCATCACCGGACTCATCTTCGTGGTCGCCATCGTCGGCGCGGCCGAGTCGTTCGGATTGCTCGTGCGCGCGATGTTCACGGCCGCCTGCACGGACCCCCTGACCGGCCTGTTGAACCGGGCGGGCTGGGAGATCGGCACCGGCGACCTTCTGGCGCGGGCCCGGGCGCAGTCGGCCCCCGTCACGGTCATCGCCATCGACATCGACGGGCTCAAGGCGCTCAACGATTCCTACGGGCACCAGGCGGGGGACCGCCGCATCACCGAGTACGCGGACAGTTGGCGTCGTACCGCGCCGCGGCGGGCGGTCGTGGCTCGCATGGGTGGTGACGAATTCGCCTTCTGCATCGCCGGCGAACCGCACGACGTCGTCGACGAATTCCTACGGACCATCCGGCACGACACCCCGGGGGTCAGCGTCGGCGTGGCCACCGATGCCACGGCCCTGGCGAGCGTCGTCGAGCTGTACGCGCAGGCCGACGCGGCGCTGTACCTCAGTCGGGGGCTGCCTCTGCGCGACGACTCTCCGTCGGCCCGGGACTGAGGGGTGTGCCCATCCCATCAGTCAAGGACAATCCAGGTATGCCGAACTCGTCGGAGGCGCTGCGCCGCCGGATGCTCATCGGCTACCTCGGAATCCTCGTCGGGCTCTACGGCATGGCGGCGGTGTCGGCGCTCGACTACGCGTCGAGCAAGGGCGAGCTGGCAGCGGCGGTGCTCGGCCTGGTCGGCCTGACGCTCGCCGTGCCGAGTCCGCTGCGCGGGTGGCGCTACGCGGTCGTGGCGACCTGCGTGTGCACGGCTCCGTTGGTGCCGACGCTGTTTCACGAACTGGCGGTGGCCCAGGTGTGGGCGGTGATGCCGCTGATGTTCGCGGCAATCTTCCTGCGCACCTGGCACCGTGCGTCGGTCGCCCGCGCGTGGGCCGTGCTCATCGCGGCGGGCGCGGCGGCCGCCCTGCTGATCGCGCCGGCCGACATTCCCTCGCTGTGGATGGTGCTGTACGCGGTCTGCATCATCGGCGCGCCAGAGGTCTTCGGCATCCTCAACGCCTCCCTGGTGGAAGCCGCCCTGCGCGACCCGCTGACGTCGGTGTGGAACCGCGCCGGCGTCGACCGCGCCGCAGGCGAGCTCATCGGCCGGGCTCGACGACGAGGAGAGTCGATCGCCGTCATCGTGCTCGACGTCGACCACTTCAAGTCGATCAACGACCGCTACGGACACGCCGTCGGTGACCGAGTGCTCGGGGACCTCGCCCAACGCTGGACCGGGCAGCTACCCGACTCGGCGGTGATCGGGCGCATGGGCGGTGACGAATTCGTGGTCGTCGTCTGTGGCTACGCCGTCGACGAGGTCCGAGCGCTCGCCGACGTACTGGGGAACCACCAGGAGGTCGGCGTGACCACCGGCGTCGCCGTCGGCCAGGCGGGTGACGACGACGACATCTTGACGGACCTCATCACCTCCGCCGACGAGGACCTGTATCGCCGCAAACGCAACCGCGACGACACCGGCGCCCCCATCCTGGACGGCGAAGCCGAGCCGTGGAGCGCGTGATGGTCTCCGGCGCGGTTAGTCCAGGTCGACGTGCCGCCGGTGGACGCCGACGTCAAAACGCTTTGGCCCCCAAGGTGTCTCGAGCGCGAAGTGAATCTTCTTGGGCTTGCCCGTCAGTGTCGTCTCGACGACGGTGCCGACCGCGCCGGCGGGCACGTCCGGCACGTTGATCCCCCCGGTGTCGCTGCGGGCCGTCACCTGGTCACCCCTCTTGTAGCGCCGCACGATTCCTCCCTCCCATTCGTCGTGGCATCCATGGTCGACGGGAGGCAGTCATGATCGCAACCGGTTTTAGCGCTGCGCGTCCCACCAATCGAGCACTCGGATACCGAACAGGGTCAACCACTTTGACGGCTCACCTGCGGGAACGTCGGCGGTGAACCACTGGCGGCCGGGTAGCGTGGCGCCCTGAATCCAGGTGCCGTCGGGTTGGCGAGCGGCGCGGATGAGCGCGATCGCGTCGGCCATTCGGGGATCGGGTGCCGTCCCGTCGAACATCGATTTCTGGCGGAAGTACTCGGCGGCGTTGAGCACGCTGTAACGCCATCGCGTGGGATGGGTGAAGTGGTCGACCCAGGGCGCCACCGGTTCTCCGGTCGAGAGTCGGCGAAAGAGGCTGCGCGCCAACAGGTACTCCTCGCCGGAGTGCCTCGCCGCGCGGGTGGCGTCGGTCCCACCCGTCGCGAGGTCGTAGTCGAGTAATCCCTTGAGCGCGTTGAGCGTCGAATGGAAAGACGACCGCGTCGAGCCCTCCACCCACTCGCAGTTCCAGCCCCCGTCGGGCAGCCGGTGCTCGACGAACCAGTCGACGATGCCGGCGACGTCCGCACCGAGCCACACACCGTTGGACACGGTCCACGAATTGATGCAGCAGTCGACCTCGCCGCCCCAGTAGGGCAGGTCGTCGTACTCCCATCGGCTGTTGGCGGCCAGCAGGTCGGCCGTGCCCCGGAGCGCCGCCGCGTCAAGGCCCCACTCCCGCAACGAGTTCAGCGTCCACGTGGTCGCGGTCCATGGTTGCCCGTCGGTCTCGACCTCGTCGAAGTCGAAGCCCGCGGGGAAGAACGCCCCACCGGCCCACTGCCCGTCCGAGTCCTGCAGTGCCAGCAGGCGCGCGCCGAAGCCCTCTGTCGCGACGCGGTCCCGCGTCTGGCGCCACACCTCCGGAGGGGCCTGGCTGACGTCGCGCTGCACCTGCCACCGCAGGGCCGGATCGGAGTCGAGCAACCAGGTCGTCAGGTGCGCCGCCGCCATCGCCCGAGTCTAGGTGGCACCATCGAATGATGACGGAACCACCGAACGGATTGCCGAGGTACCGCCTGCTGACCGGACCGGACGACGAGGCGTTCTGTCGGCGCGTCAGCGAAGCGCTCGATCTCGGCTACGAGCTGTACGGCGATCCGGCCATCAGCCTCGACGGAGGGCGGGCCGTGGTGGCCCAAGCCGTCATCTGGCACCGGGTCGTGCGGTACGTCTGACGGCTAGTCGTCGCCGGCGGCGACCAGCGACTGCAGCTTCACCGACGGGTTGTCGCGCTGGAATCCTTCGAGCCGCCACTTGGTGGAGAACAGCACCAGGATGACGCCGTCGGTGCGAGTGAAGACCTCGACCGACGGTTGCCGCTGCAGGAACTCGACGTCACCGGGATCGGCGGCGCGCGCCACGGTGTACGGGAGCGACTCAAGTGAGATCGGCGCGCTGAGTTCGGTCGCCATCCGGTGCGTCGCCACTTCGAACTGCATCGGTCCCACGGCGGCGAAGACGGGGGCCTGGTCGCCGCGGCGGTCCGAGCGCAGGACCTGGACGACGCCCTCCTGCTCGAGCTGGTCGATGCCCTTGCGGAACTGCTTGTGCTTGCTGGGATCGGTGCCACGGGCGACGGCGAAGAACTCGGGCGAGAAGCTCGGGATCGGCGGGTACTGCACCGGGATGTCGCGGTAGAGCGTGTCGCCGGGACGCAGCACGTTCGCGTTGGCCAGCCCGATCACGTCGCCGGGCCACGCGGTGTCCAACGTCGAGCGCTGCTGGCCGAACACCGACTGCGCGTACTTGGTGACGAACGGCTTGCCGGTGGTGGCGTGGGTCAGCACCTCACCGCGTTCGAAGGTGCCCGAGCACACCCGCGCGTAGGCGATGCGGTCGCGGTGTGCGGAGTCCATGCCCGCCTGCACCTTGAACACGAACGCGCTGAAGGGGGCCTCGGCGGGCCTGCGGTGGCCGTCGACGTCGAGCTGCCCGTGCGGCGACGGAGCGAGCTGAACGAGCACGTCCAAGAGCTGGTTCACGCCGAAGTTCAGGGCGGCCGAGGTGAACAGCAGCGGGGTGGTCTCGCAGCCGAGGAAGGTGTCCTCGTCGTAGTCCGACCCGTCGGCTTCCAGCAGCTCCGATTCCTCGACGGCGTTGTCCCAGTCGACGCCTGCCGCGTCGTGGGCCTCGGCCGGGGCGATGTGCTCCTCGGGGGCAGCCTTCGCGCCGCCCGCGGTGCGGGTGTAGCGGATGAAGTTGCCGGTGCGTCGGTCCAGCACGCCCTTGAAGTCGCCGGCAATGCCGACCGGCCACGTCAGCGGGGTGGGCCGCAGCCCGATCCTGGACTGGATCTCGTCGAGCAGCTCGAGGGGGTCGCGGCCCGGTCGGTCCCACTTGTTGATGACCGTGATGATCGGGATGCGTCGCAGCCGGCACACCTCGAAAAGCTTGAGCGTCTGAGGCTCCAGGCCCTTCGCCGCGTCGATGAGCATCACGGCGCAGTCGACGGCGGTCAGTACCCGGTAGGTGTCCTCGGAGAAGTCGGCGTGACCGGGGGTGTCCAGCAGGTTGATGACGCAGTCCTGCCCGGTCGGGGCCCGGTACGGGAACTGCAGCGCGGTCGAGGTGATGGAGATGCCGCGGGCCTTCTCCATGTCCATCCAGTCGGACACGGTGGCGCGGCGGCCGGACTTGCCGTGGATCGCGCCCGCTTCGCTGATGCGGTTGGCATGCAGCACCAGGGCCTCGGTCAACGTCGACTTGCCTGCGTCGGGGTGGCTGATCACGGCGAAGGTCCGGCGACGCTTGGCTTCGGCGGTGATGCGGTCCGCGGCCCGACCTTCGGCGGCCGTCAAGGTGCCTGGAGTCTGAGGGGAATTGTCGGTCATTGCGTATCCGATGGTATTGGCTCCGACACCGAATAGATAAATCGACTCTGCGGCCGGTGGGCCACGGACCTGCACGTCAGACGGGTTGCCGGGCGCCGGTCCGCGGGACCGCGCTGACCGTTCCCTGCGCGAAACGTGTTAGTTCGCTGGGCATGTGGCCCTGAACCTGGTCTTTCAAGTAGCGGCAAGCCTAACCTAACCTCCGATCTGACGGCGACGGGAGAAACGTGCAGGGCATCTTCATCGGCACGTTTCTGATCGGTCTGCGCGAAGGCCTCGAAGCCACCCTCATCGTCAGCGTCATCGGCGCCTTCTTGACGCGCAACGGCAAGTCCGTGCGTCCGATGGTGCTCGGCGTCGGCCTGGCCGTCGTCATCAGCATCGCCGTCGGCGCGGGCCTCGACGTTCTCTCCGCGTCACTGCCTCAGCGGCAACAAGAGATGCTCGAGACCGTCATCGGGGCGATCGCCGTGGTGTTCGTGACCACGATGGTCATCTGGATGAATCGCAACGCCTTCCGGATGAAGGGTCAGCTGGAACGCGAAGCGGCACAAGCGATCAACAGCGGCGGCGTGACCGCGCTGGCGCTGATGGCCTTCCTCGCAGTGCTCAAGGAGGGTTTCGAGACCGCGGTGTTCCTGCTCGCGGCGGCGCAAACCGCGCAGGGCAGCAGGTGGTTCGCCCTGTTCGGCGGGGTGGCGGGCATCGCGACCGCCGTCGCCATCGGTGCCGGTATCTACGTCGGGAGCCTTCGGCTCGACCTGGGTCGGTTCTTCCGCATCACCGGGGTCTTCCTGGTGTTCATCGCCGCCGGCCTGGTGATGAGCAGCCTGCGGACCGCCCACGAGGCCGGCTGGGTCGACGTGGGGCAATCGCGAATCGTCGACCTCTCCGCAGTATTGGGGCCGAAATCGGTTGCCGGAGCGGTCGTCACGGGCATGTTCGGAATCCCGCCCGACCCTCGCCTGATCGAAGTGCTGGGCTGGCTGCTCTATGCAGTCCCCGTTCTCGTCGTCTTCCTCTGGCCGGCCAGGTGGGTACCCGCCCCTGCGTCGAAACGACGGTTGACGTTCGGCGTCGCGGTGGTCCTCGCGGTGCTCGCGGGCGCCATGGCCGTCCTCATCCCCGCGGGCGGCAGCCCGGCACCGGGACCGACGAGGACCGCGCGGACCGCGGGCGGCGGCACCGTCACCGCAACCGTGCACGCCGACGGAGCCGGCCGGGTGCTCACCGTCGTCGACCCGGCCGGGCCCGGACAGCAGATCTCGCTGGCCCCCGCCGGCCAACAGTCCGTCGACGGCGCCGACGTCGACGTATGGCAGGCAAGGGTTCCTGCCGATCCCGGGGTGACCACCTCGCCGATCGGCTTGGCGCAGTTGACGACACTCACCGGCGGGCGCCTGCCGGTCGGCCTCGGCACGGCACGCACCCCCGGGCCGTTCGACGCGACGTGGAGCGCGAGCACCGTGTACACAGTCCTCGCACACGGAGACGACGTCGTCTCCGCCGAACGGGCCA
Organism: Mycobacterium sp. Root135; assembly: GCF_001426545.1. Lineage (GTDB taxonomy): Bacteria > Actinomycetota > Actinomycetes > Mycobacteriales > Mycobacteriaceae > Mycobacterium. Next base: position 515,594 of record NZ_LMEZ01000005.1, read on the forward strand.
GCAGCAGAGTGGCCACCCTCAGCGGCGGGGGACTGACCGGTCCGAAGACGGTGAGCGTCGGTGGACTCGCCGCGGACTGGGCCACCAACCCCGACGACGACCAGACCGTCACCGACACGATGGCGCAATCCAACCGGGACCGGGCCGAGCGAACGCTCTGGACGGTATGGCTGCCAACGGTTTTCGCCGTGGCTGCCGTACTCGTCGCTCTCACCGCGGCCCGCACCCACAGCAATACCGACGAAAGGGAACGACGACAACATGGTGAATCACCAACTCGCGACGAGATCGGGGTCGCGTAGCGGCCTGTGGGCCGCACGAGCCCTGGCCGTGGCGACCGCCCTCGCGCTCAGTGCGTGCGGGTCGGCCGACGACGCCGCCACGAGCACGCCAAAACCGAACGCCGTCAACACCAACGGCGTCAGCGCGGTGAACGTGACTCTCGCCGAGGACGCCGGAAAGGACGCCTGCTCGCTCGACACCAAGACCGTGCCGGCCGGCCCGGTCACGTTCACCGTGTCCAACACCAGCGCACCCGGTGTCACCGAGATGGAGTTGCTCAAGGATCAACGCATCGTCGGCGAGAAGGAGAACTTGGCGCCAGGGCTGGATCCGGTCTCCTTCACCGTCACACTCGACGGCGGCAAGTACCAGATCTACTGTCCCGGTGCGGCATCGGAGTACCTCGACTTCGCAGTCACCGGTCAGGCCGCCGCCGCCCCGACCGGTACCGTGCCGACGATCCTGAGTCAGGGCACCAAGGAGTATTCGGCGTACGTCGTCGACCAGGTCAACCAGTTGAACACGGCGGTCAAGGCGCTCGACACGGCCGTCCAGGCGGGCAATCTCGCCGACGCGAAGACGGCATACGCCAAGGCGCGACCGTTCTACGAGCGCGCCGAATCCAGCGTCGAGGGCTTCGTGCTGCCGGGGTTCGCCGTCGACGACAACGCAGGCAACCTCGACTACCTGATCGACATGCGCGAGTCCACTCCCGTCGACGACAAGGTCGGTTGGAAGGGATTCCACGCCGTCGAACGCGACCTGTGGCAGGGCGGGGCGATCACTCCGGCCACCAAGGCGCTCAGCACCGAATTGGTCGGCAACGTCGGGCATTTGGTCACCGTCGTCGCACCCCTGCAGTACAAGCCGGAGGACCTCGCCAACGGCGCCGCCGATCTCATCGAAGAGGTGCAGAACACCAAGATCACAGGTGAGGAGGAGGCTTACAGCCACCTCGACCTCGTCGACTTCGCGGGCAACGTCGAGGGCGCGCAGCAGGCCTACGCGTCGTTGCGGCCCGGGCTGCAAAAGATCGACCCGGCCCTGGTGACGACGCTCGACCAGCAGTTCCAGACGGTCCTGACCACCCTCGACGGCTACCGTGACGCCGCAGCACCGGGCGGCTACCGGGTGTGGACACCCGCGCTGCGTGGCACCGACGCACCCAAGTTGACCGCGGTCATTCAACCGCTGCACGAAAGCCTTGGCACGGTGGCGCAGAAGGTCGTGTCGGCGAGTTGACCATTCAGGAAGGGCAACCACCCCCGGGCGTGTCCCGGCGCGGAATGCTCTCTGGCGCAATGATTGCCGGCCTTGGCGGCGCCGTCGTCGGCGCGGCAGGGGGTGGAACGACGGCGTGGGCGATGGCGTCGTCGGAGGCCGCGACGGTCGACGACGCGGATGCCGTCGACCTGGACCGCAGCCATCCCTTCTACGGGACGGGGCACCAGGGCGGCATCTCCACCGAACCCCAGCGGCACACCGTCTTCATGACCTTCCGGCTGGCCGACACGGCGTCGGCGAAGTCGCTGCAGACACTGCTGGCCCGCTGGTCGGCTGCGGCGGCGGTTATGCAGCAGGGCAAGCCGGTCGGCACGGTCCAGCCCGACAACGAGGTCGCGCCGCCCACCGACACCGGGGAGGCGTTCGGTCTGAGTCCCGCCAGCCTGACCGTCACGATCGGTCTCGGTCCGGCGCTGTTCGACGGACGCTTCGGACTCGCTGCCCACAAACCCGCCGCGTTCTCGGACCTGCCGACGCTCAACGGCGACACGCTCGACCCGAAGTTCACCGGCGGCGAGCTGTCCGTACAGGCCTGCGCCGACGATCCCCAGGTCTGCTACCACGCCGTGCGTAACCTGGCCCGCCTCGGCCGCAGCACGGTCACTCCGTTCTGGGCGGTGCTGGGCTTCGGGCGGACGTCGGCCGGACCCGGCCAGCAGACACCCCGAAACCTGTTGGGCTTCAAGGACGGAACGCGAAACGTCGACACCGACGAGCAGTACTCCAAGTTCGTCTGGGTAACCGGTGGTGACCAACCGTGGATGGAGGGTGGCACCTACCAGGTGGTGCGCAAGATCCGCATGCTGCTCGAGACGTGGGACACGGATCGCGTCGGCAACCAACAGCGAATCATCGGACGCCACAAGGAGGAAGGGTCACCGCTGACGGGTCGCAGCGAGAAGGACACCCCCGACTTCGCCTCGAAGGACACGACGGGCGAGCCGGTGATCAACCCGCTGTCACACGTCGCGCTGGCCGCGCACGAGAACAACGACGGTGTGCTGATCAAGCGCCGCGGCTACAACTACACCGACGGGCTCGACCCGAACGGTCAGCTGAACGCGGGCCTGCTGTTCATCTCGTATCAAAACGATCCGCAGAACTTCGTCCGCCTGCAGAACCGTCTCGGTGGTCACGACCTGCTCAACGAGTACATCCGGCACGTGGGCTCGGCGATCTTTGCCGTCCCACCCGCCCCCGAGCAGGGGCACTACGTCGGGCAGGCGCTCTTCGGATAACGGTCGTTCAGGTCGCGCTCGCGTTGGATGCGTCTGGCGCGGTCTTGGGTGCGGGTGGTCTTGCGGCGTGGCATTGTCAGCCCGGTCGTGTGTGCTGTGGGCACCCGGCTCGCCTGAACGGTCTTGGTGGGTTCGGACAGTTCGGGGAAGAGCAGGCGGCTGCCCGGTGTGGTGACGTACCGGCGGCCGTCGGGTGCGGTCCAGATGACCGTGCCGTCATCGAGTTGCTCGTCGCGCCAACCACTTTCGCCGCCCCAGAACGTTTTGAGCAAGTGGTGTCTTCGGCATAGGCATTTCAGGTTGGACGCGGCCGTGGGCCCGTCGGGCCACGGGATCGTGTGGTCGACGTCGGTATGGGTGGCGGGTACTTTGCAGCCGGGGAAGCGGCAGGTCAGGTCGCGGCAACGGACGAAGTCGGCCAGCTTCTTGGAGGGTCGGTATCGGGGNGTCGGTATGGGTGGCGGGTACTTTGCAGCCGGGGAAGCGGCAGGTCAGGTCGCGGCAACGGACGAAGTCGGCCAGCTTCTTGGAGGGTCGGTATCGGGGTTCCGGTGGTGCCTGTCCGGGGTGGACGATCGGGGTGATCGTTGCCCCGACGGTGGCGCGGCAGGCGATCGCCCCGGGTAGGAACTGTCCACCCATCAGGGCGGCGGGCCGCAGGCTGGCCAACCGACCCGGGGTGGGGGTGAGGGCTTCGGTGAGGGTCAGTTCACGCAGCGGCTTGCTGAACAGGGCTGGGGGTTCGCCGTCGAGGGCGGTGCGCTCGTCGGCGGGGTCGGCGTGGATGTCCTCGCGCGACTCAGCATGTGGCGCAGCGTCACTCGGGCGGTCGGCGCTGCCCTTCACGACGTCTTCTGCGCCTTCGGGAGCATCGTCAGGCCCTTGAACCGGTCCACACCAGCATCACCGCGGCCAACGGCGCTGCGGTGTGTTCNCCTCGCGCGACTCAGCATGTGGCGCAGCGTCACTCGGGCGGTCGGCGCTGCCCTTCACGACGTCTTCTGCGCCTTCGGGAGCATCGTCAGGCCCTTGAACCGGTCCGTCAGGCGGCCGAACATCGGGAACGTCAAACGGCGGTGCAGGCGGGGGTGGCGTCGACCGTTCGTCGACGGTGTCCTGGTGGGTGATCACGTAGACCACCACCCCGGTGGAGGGCGGGTTCTCCCCGGCCGGGCAGTCGTCGCTGTCGCAGAGGCAGGCCAGGCGGTCGTTGCCGTGGGACATGGCTCCGATGGCGTCGGCACGGCGTTGATCCTTGGTCCGGGGATCGGCCGGGCACGCGGTGTCGGCGATCGCACTCAACCGCGCGTCGAAGGCCTTCGCGTCGGTGGCGAACAAGGTCGCAAACACCGTGGCCATCCCGCTGCCGTCGTCGTCGCCGACGTCCACCGACCGGCCCCGGGCACGGGTCTCGGTGCGATGCACAGCCTGCGGGTCGACCTGGGCGACGAACGCGTCCACGGTCTTCTCGAGTGTTGCCGTCGACATGGGTTCGCGGGTGCTCAGCGCCTCGGCCAACAACTTGTCCAACTCGTGCAGGGCGTCCGGGTCGACGACGAGGGCGCCGCGCTGCACCACCGTCCGCACCAGTTGGTAGGTGATGAGTCCCTCGGCGAACACCGCCGCGACCAGGGGGAACCGTTCGTGCAGTGCCACGGCGATCAGGAGATGGTTGGAGGCGGCGCCATGAGTGATCCTCTGGGCGGCGCCGATGTGGGCGGCGACAGCGTCCCAGGTGTCGGTGCACCACAAATCCCGCTCGGCGGAGCCGTCGGCGGCGTAGGCGGCCTGGAACATGGCCGCCATCGCCGCAACGCGACGGGCGCAGGCCGCAGACTCCACCCGCTGCCACGACTCCACCGCACCGGCACCTGAGGTGCCGGCCGTGGAAGCCACCAGTGAGTCGAACATGCGTTCGAATTTACGCTCGGCGGCCGATGCCTGCGCCGGGAATCTCGCCGTGGACCCCGATCTGGGGATGAATCACGGACTGTGCATAACCCTCGTGCCAAGGCGCAAAAAGTCGGTCCAGCATGATCAGCGCGTGCCGAAAGGCGCCTGGCTAGTTGACGCAGGGGATTCCGCTGCCGCTGATGGGTAGGCCTTGGTCGGGGGCGGGCGCGTCCGAGCTGCCGACGTCGATCCCCAACGCCTCGCCACCCGACGGCGCGGTGGCCAAGCTGGCGAGATCGGTCGGCAGTGCGTAACCGTCGCCAAGGACCACCCGGACACGTCCGGGGGCCAGGTCGAAGACCGGCTGCGGGGGCGCGCTGACCTCCAGTGCGGTCGCGACGGCTTGGGCGGCGGGCTCGCCACCCGTGCCGAACTCGACGACGGTCGCCGGCGACTGACCGCGCCCGCCGAGGCTCAGCTCGCCTTCGTGATAACCCTGGTGGCTCAGGATGTTCGACGCCTCGGTGGCAAGACCGCGAACGCCGCTGGCGTTCACGACGTCCACCGTGACGTCGGCAGGTGCCACCGGAACCGGCGTCGCCGACGGGTCTCCGAAGGTGGTCTTGACGAGCGCGCGGATCGCCGCGGGGTCGACGATGTTGACGTCCTGGCCGTAGACCGTGTCGTACCGCACCACCGGAAGGGTTTGGTAGTGCACCTGCTCGCCGGAGAGCGAGCCGATGCGGCGGAACAGGCTCTGGTCCCACCCGCTGGACAGCACGATGTCCTTGCGCGCCACGTCCATCAGCTCGTCGAGCTTGCCCATGTCGCTGAACGACCCGGAGCCCTGCAGTTGGCGGATCACCGAGATGAGGAACGCCTGCTGGCGATGGGTGCGGTCGAGGTCCCCGTTGTCGAGGCCGTGCCGCTGCCTGACGAAGGCGAGCGCCTGGCGGGCGTCGAGGGTCTGGCGGCCCGCGGGGAAGTCGGCGCCGGAATAGCTGTCGTGCACCGCGTGGTTGAGGCAGACCTCGACCCCGCCGAGGCTGGCGGCGACGTCGTAGAAGCCGGCGAGATTGACCTCGGCGAAGTAGTCGATCGGGACGCCCGTCAGGGACCGCACCACCGCGAGCGTCGCCTTGCGACCGGCTTCGCGGCCCTGCTTCTCCAGGGTGGCCCGATCGGACTCGCCGTCGTCGACGAGCTTCTGCTCCTCGTCGGCCTTGGTCAGTCCGTAGGCTTCCTTGATCTTGATGTGGTCGTATCCCGGGACGATGCCCTTCACGCTCACGTAGTCGTCGCGCGGAATGGAGAACGCTTCGACGCTGCCGTCCTCGGCGAGGTGGACGAGGATCAGCGTGTTGGTGTTGTAGCCACCGGAGGTGGAGTCGCCGGCATGAAGCTGGTCGAGCACGTCCTGCGGCAGGTCGTCACCGTTTTGGTCCTTGCGCGAGTCCAGGCCGATCAGCAGGATGTTGACCGCCGTGCCGGCGGAGTGCGGCGCGTCGGCCCCGAGCGCCTGCGACACCGTGATGCCGGTCAGCATGCCGTGAAGGGTCCACCAGCCGAAGCCGGTCACCGCCACCACCACGGCGGTGACCACGGCGAGCCCGCCGCGCAGAAGCCGCGCCGCGGTGAAGCGGGGCTGCCTCGAAGACGGCATCAGGTGACGCGCACGCTCACCCATCACCGCCGCCTTCGATTGGTAGCCACGCCCCACCATGCGGGAAGAACCTCGTGACTCGGCTGTGAAGGTGGTGAAAGTCACCCTCGGCGCATGGCGCGCCCTGCCGACCGTTCGACCCAGAATACGGGGGTCTGGGCGGCGGTCGCCAGTCGACGAGACGGCCGGGCGTCGGTTTCTGGGGTGCGATTCAGAACGGAATCGCCGCGGCCACCACCGACCGAAGTACCAGCACGGCGACGAACACGACGGTGAAGGCCAGGTCGATCGACACCGACCCCACGCGGACTGGCCTCAAGACGCGCCGGACCGGTCCAAGCACGGGTTCGGTGAGTCCGTGAGTCACCCTGCGAGCCTGGTACATGGCGCTGCTACCACCGGTGGTCGGGGACAGCATTGCGGCCCAGTCGACGATCATCCTCGCGATCAGCACGACCTCGAAGAGCAACAGGGCGAAACCAAGCAGGCTGGCGATCATCGCACTCTCCTTTCCCTCCTCTGATCATCTGCCGGTTCTGTGAGAGCCGGCTGACACGAGGCTGAGACGGGACCGAGAAAACCGCGCTCACACCTTGATCTCGCCCATCTCCGACCAGCCGGTCGCGTCGATCTCGTGGCTGATGATCAGCGGAGTCGACGCCAGGAAGCCCGGTGCGGCCGCGACGAAGGTCTTGAAGTGCTCGCTGTTGACGTGCTCGCCGCCGGCGTCACCGTCGCGGAACCCCTCAACCAACACGTATTCCGACGGGTTCTCCAGGCTGCGGGACCATTCGTAGAACATGTTGCCCGGTTCGGCGCGGGTGGCGTTGGTGAAGTCGGCCACCAGGTTCGGGAAGTTCTCGACGTGCTCGGGCTTGGGCGTGAACTTGACGACGATGAATATCAAGGGAATCTCTCCTGCGTTACGGAATGAGGATGGCTCGGCCGCGGACGTTGCCGTTGTCGAGATCGCTGATGGCGGACTGGAAGTCGTCGAGTGCGTACTTCTGCGTGTGCAGGTTCACCGAACCGCGAGCGGCCAACGCCATCAGATCGCACAGGTCGTTGTAGGACCCGACCAGGTTGCCGATGAAGTTGATCTCACTGGAGACGATGTCGATGGTTGGCACGTCGATGTTCTCGCCGTAGCCCACCACGTAATAGTCACCGGCCCCGCGCAGCATCGCCACGCCCTCGCGCGTCGCGCCACCCTCGCCGACGAAGTCCACCACCGCCTCGGCACCTGCACCGCCGGTGAGCTCCAGCACCTGATCCACTTGCGAACCGTCGGCGATCACCCCGCGGTCGGCGCCAATCGCCTCGGCCAACTTCAGCGCCTCGGGATTGCGGTCCACCACGATCAACTCCGCGGGGGTCAACGCCTTGAGCACCTGAATCCCGATGTGCCCCAACCCACCAGCACCGATGATCACGCACTTGTCGCGGGGGGTCAGCCGCTTGGCGGCCTTGGCCGCTGCGTGATACGCCGTCAACCCCGCATCGGCCAGGGCGGCCACGTCGGAGGGCTCCAACGAATCGTCGATCTTCACCACGCTGCGCGCCGACGTCTTCAGGTACTCGGCATAGCCACCGTTGGTGTCGATCCCCGGGAACGCGTTGGCCTCGCAATGCACGTCGTCACCGGAACGGCATGCCCGGCACAGCCCGCAGGTGATCAGCGGATGCACGATCACCTTGTCGCCCTCGGCGACGTTGGTCACCGCCGACCCCACCGACTGCACCCAGCCCGCGTTCTCGTGACCGATCGTGTACGGCAGCGCGACCTGCGACTTCTCCGCCCACTGCCCCTCGAGGATGTGCAGATCGGTCCGGCACACCCCGGCCCCGCCAATCTTGACGACCACGTCGAACGGCCCCGTCGGCGTCGGGATCGGCACCTGGGCCATCTCCAAGTTCTGGTGATATCCGACGACCTGAACGGCTCTCATCGTGGGCGAGCGAAGCGACGGGGAATCGGTAGTGCTCACGAGCGTGTGTTCCTTCCAGCGAGGGTGAGTTCTTGGGTGGTGTCGGGGTAGCGGGTCTTGAGCAGTCCCCGACAGAAGTGTGCGTTCCCGTCGATCGAGATCCGGGTGGATCGCGCCCGGCGGAGCATCAACGGAACGACGTCGGGCGCGTACCCGGTTCCGTGGTGGTCGACCATCACCAAATCATCTGGTGCACAGGTCAACCCGATACTCGCGCGTCGTCGTAGCAGTGACTCGGTGGTGTCGACGTCGGGCAGGTCGCGAATCACGACGGTGCCGGCCTCGGCAACCGGGCGCTGCGGATCGGCTCGCAGCAGTTCCGTCAGGCAGCGCTCCATCGCGGCGGTATGCGCCTTGCGCTGGAACGTCACCCGCAACTCCTCGAGGTCGTCTTCGGCCTCGACGCCGAACGTGCCGCGGTAGCCGGCATCCGCCGCCAAGCCGGCGTTGATGATCTCCGAATCGTGGTGGTCGTCGAGCTCGACCGTCACGTGCTGGGTCCAATCCAGCGCCACCAGAACATCTTTGGCGTCGGACACCATCAGGTAGGCGAAGTTGGGTGCGCAGAACGACGTTGGTAGCCGCAGGTGGACCTCGAGATCACCGTCGGGCGACACGTCCACGGTGTGGACGAACCCGAGATCGGTGATCGGCTCATCCAATTCGGGGTCGATCACCACGTCCAGCGCGCGAAGGATCGCCTCGCGCAACAGTTCCCGATCCACCTTAGGCCTCGACGAGTTCGTCGGCGCCGCGCGGCCCGACGGCCGGCTCGTCCGCGTCGGCCAGCTGCAGCTCCGCGGGCACCTCGATGTCGTACATCTTGGCGGCGTTGAGCCCCAGGATCTTTCGCTTCTGATCGGTGGTGATCGGGGCGTACTCCGACAGTTCGGCGGGGATCTGGAAGTCCACGAACTTCTCGATCAGCCACTTCGGCGTCCAGATCGCGTAGTCCGAGGAGAACTGGATGCGGTCCTCGCCGATCCAGTAGAGCAGCTCGCCCATGATCTGACCGAAGTACTTCGGCCGGGTGTGGATGAACGGCATCGCCACCGCCAGCCCGGCGTGCACGTTGGGCTCCTGGGTGGCGATCCAGCAGAAGTCCTCGAGCCGCGGCAGGCCGCAGTGCTCGACGATGAAGTTCAGGTCGGTGAAGTCCGACGCCACGTGGTCGACGTCGGCGACGTCGAAGGCGTCGCGATCCAGCGGGCGGATCGTCGGGCCCTTGTGCACGTGGATGTTCTTGATGCCCAGCTCACGGCAGGCTTCGAAGTACCGGTACGCCCACGGGTCGTCCAGACGCCAGCCACGGGAGTCGCCATGCCATTCGGCGGTGTAGAGCTTGACGCCCTTCAGGTTGAAGCGGCGCGCGTCGTCACGCAGCTGATCCAACCCGGCCTCGCCGTTGCGGGGGTCGAAGTTGTGGTTGTAGGTCAGCTTGTCGGGGTTCGCCTTCGCCAGCTCCGACGCCTCGTCGGTCTGCCCGAAGCCCTTGTAGTAGAACTCCCCGAGCTGGGCGGGCTGGAAGATCGCGTGGTCCACGTAGCCGTCCTCGAACAGGTCCTTCATCAGGCGTTCCCCGCCCTGATAGAGGTAGTCCTCGTAGCTCCACACCTCGTCCTCGGGGGACAGATTGCGGTGGTAGTCGTAGAAGCAGTCGATGAACTGCTTGCCGTGGATGTTGCGCTGGTTCTCGGGCCGGGCGTCCCACAGGGCGACGTGGGCGTCGACGATGAAATAGCTGGTTCCGTCCTTGCGGTACATGCGGGCTCCTGGTGCGTCGTCAATGAGGTGTGAGGGCTGTCACACCGACTGACCGGAGCCTATGGGCGGTCGTCGGCGCTGCCGAGAGAATTGACGTCTCAATCTGAGACTTCGAGCGCAGGTGCAGCTGGGCCGCCTCCGCCATGCTGCTTGTAACGTGGATCACAGCGTGGCTGACGGACTACCGGATCGAGTGAAGCTGCACCAACTGCAGCACCGCGAGGCACCAGAGGTGCCCCGGCGGCTCTTGGCGTCCTGGCAGCGCAGCGAGGGCTACGGCGTGCCGTCCGACAGCGTCGAACCCGTCTTCACCGGCACCGACAACCTGGAATCGCTGTTCGCCGAGTGCGGAAACGAAGTGCTCCTCGACCTGCATCGCACGCTCGCCGACGAACCGGTCAGCCTGATGCTGACCGACGCCGACGGCGTCGTGCTCAGCCGGATGAGCGGCGATCACAGCTTGCTGCAGGCCCTCGACGACGTGCACCTCGCACCGGGCTTCGCGTACTCCGAACGCGACGTCGGCACCAACGGGTTGGGGCTGGCGCTGGCCGACCGCGCCCCGACGCTGATTCGTGCCGACCAGCACTACGCGATGAGCCTTTGCACGTTCACCTGCGCCGCCGTCCCGGTTCTCGACGCGTCCACCGGGCGGCTGGAGGGCTGTGTCAACCTCACCACCTGGTCGCAGTCGTCGAGCGAGCTGCTGCTGGCGTTGGCGAGGTCGGCGGCCAGCAACACCGCGGCCCTCATGCTGGCCAGGTCGAACGGTCACCGCCCACGGCCGACGTCACGCGGACAGGTGTTCCGCGTCGAGATGCCAAGGCTCGAGCCCGGATCCGGGAGCCTGCACGACCTTTCGGAGTCGTGGAATGCTGCGGTGACGACGGCGGAACGGGCCATGGCCGCCGGCCACGTCGTCGCCGCCATCGGGGAACCCGGCGCCGGCAGGGCGACGCTGCTGGCGCAGGCGGCGCGGCACACCTACCCGCGCGACCGGATCCTCTCGGCCACCGCCCCGGGAGCAACGGACCTCCACACGTGGCTGGGGCTGTGGACGCCCGAGCTGGGTAAGGAGCACACCGCTGTGATCGTGCGCGACGTCGACCTGCTGCCGACGTGGGTGGCCGACCAGCTCAGGGACCTGGTGGTGCGGTCGAGTCGTGCCGCGGCGGTGCCGTTCGCGGTGACGGCCGAACGCTTCGAGGACATCCCCACCGCGCTGGCGGGCCTCGTCGACGCCGTCGTCGAGGTGCCACCGCTGCGCGACCGGCCGGAGGACGTGCTGCCGCTCGCCGCGCACATCGCCAAACGGGCGCGGGGCCGCGACGTAGTCGTCAGCCCGTCGGCGGCCCGCGCCCTGCAAAGCCATGGCTGGCCGGGCAACGTCGACCAGCTCGCCAGGGTCGTCGCGCATGCCGCGGGCCGGACCGACGTCATCGACGTCGGCAGCCTGCCGCCCGAGGTCCTCGCGGGGTCGTCGCGGCACCTGTCCCGCATCGAGGCGTTCGAGCGCGGCGAGATCATTCGCGTGCTCTCGGCCCGTGGTGTTCCGACGATGGCCGAGGCTGCCCGGGAACTCGGAATGAGTCGAGCGACGCTGTACCGCAAGATAAGTCAGTACGGCATCAGGGTGCGGGCGTAGCGCGGGTTACGTTACGACCCCCGGTAGGACTGACCGTGCGGCTCGACGCAGTGTTGGTCGGGGTCCTCGGCGCACACGTGGTCGACCTGCAGGGTGGTGTGGTCGATGTGGTGCCGCTCGAGCAGGATCCGCTCGAGTTCACCGCGGATCGCATGGCAATCGGCTCCGTCGGCGACGATCACGTGGGCCGACAGCGCAGCCTCGCCCGACGTGATCTGCCAGATGTGCAGGTCGTGTACCTCGGCGACGGCACCGACCTCGGCAAGCTCCGCGCCGACCGCGGCGGGGTCGACGCTCTCGGGGGCCGCCTCGAGGAAGATGCGCCCGCTCGCGCGGACCAGGCCCCAGCCCGCCTTGACCATGAGCGCCGCTACGACCAGCGCGGCGATCGCGTCGGCGCGGGCGAAGCCGGTCAGCCAGACGACGGCCCCGGCGATCGCGGTGGCGATGAAGGCGTACAGGTCGTTGAGGATGTGTTGGTAGGCGCCCTCGACGTTGAGGCTCGAGCGGTTGGCCCGGCTGATGCACCAGGTGGCGGCGACGTTGACGACGATGCCGACCAGTGCGGTGACGAAGACCAGCAGGCCCTCGACCTCGCCGGGCTCGATCAGGCGTCGGACGCCTTCGAAGACGAAGTAGGCAGCGAGGAGCAACAGGGTGATGCCGTTGGCCTGGGCGGAGAGGATCTCGGCGCGCTTGAGTCCGTAGGTGTAACCACCGCGGGCCGGCCTGGCGGCGAGGCGGATGGCGATCAGCGCCAAGACGATCGACACGGCGTCGGTGAGCATGTGCCCGGCGTCGGTGATCAAGGCCAGCGAGCCGGCGATGACACCCACGACGACCTCGGCGCCCATGAACCCGACGATCAGGATCAGGGCCAGTGTCAACCACTTTCGGTCGGCGTCGGCCGACACCCCGTGCGAGTGCCCCCCGTGGCCGTCCCCGTGGCTGTGGTCGTGCCCTGTCTCTCCCATGGCAGCGAGCATACATCCATACATGCGAATGTCGGCATGTATCCCTCGCTGCCATCTACTATGCTGCTACGTAGATGCTGTGCCGACCGGAGACGTGCCCTTGATTCCCCACCGCCGACGCCGTGCCGCGGTTCTCACCGTGCTCGCCGTCGTAGCCGCTCTCACCTCTACTACCGCCGGAGGCCCTCTCCGCGATCGCGCGGAGGGCATCGCCGCGCCAGCGGAACCCGCCGCCACGGAACCGCCACGCCTGGCCGTGTTCCCGCCGGCGGACGCGCGCGACGTCGTCCCCACCGGTGCCACCTGGGTCCGAGCCCACTCGGGGACGCTCGTCGACGTCCGGATGGTCAACGAGGAAGGCCGGGCCGTCGCCGGTGCGATGACACCCGACGCCACCGCATGGCGTCCCGCCGAGCCCCTCGGGTACGGGCGCACGTACACGCTGACCGCGACCGGTCGTGGCACCGACGCCACCACCGAGACCCGGACGACCCGGTTCTCGACGGTGGTCCCGCAGAAGCAGACCGGCGTCACGTTGACCACCACGTCCGGCGCCGAATTACGCGACGGCGCAACGTATGGCGTCGGAACGGTGATCGTGGCGCGCTTCGACTCGCCAATCGTGGACAGGGCGGCGGCGGAGCGGCGGATGCAGGTCACGACCACCCCGCCCGTGGTGGGAGCGTGGTCGTGGGTCAACGACCAGAAGGCGCACTGGCGACCGCGGGACTACTTTCCGCCCAACACCAGCGTGCGCGTCGCGGCGGGCATCTACGGTGCCGAGCTCGGCGACGGAATCTACGGCCAGGAGGACAGAAGCGTCGGCTTCAGGATTGGGCCGTCCCACGTCACCGTCGCAGACGACGTCACCAAGCAGGTCAGCGTGTACGTCGACGGCAAGCTCGTCAGGACGATGCCGACGTCAATGGGCCGAGGCGGCACCGAAACCGTTGGGGGCAAGACGATTGCGTTCTGGACCCAGTCCGGTGTGTACACCGTGATGGACAAGGCGAACCCGGTGATGATGGATTCGTCCACCTACGGACTGCCGGTGAACTCCGCGTCTGGGTACCGAATCAGCGTGCCCTACGCGACGCGCATCAGCCCCGACGGCATCTACCTGCACGAGCGGGAGGCGACGGTCTGGGCCCAGGGGAACACCAACGTCTCGGCGGGCTGTCTGAACCTCAGTGCCGAGGACGCCCGCTGGTTCTACGAATTCTCCCAGCCGGGTGACGTCGTCGAGATTCGCAACACCGGCGGGAAGCCGCTGGAGCAATGGCAGAACGGTGACTGGAGCGTTCCGTGGCGAGAGTGGCTGCAGGGCAGCACACTTCGCGGCTGACGCTACTTCTTGTCGGTGGTCCGAGTGCGGTAGGCGTCGATGACCTCGGACCGAAGCCGGCCGCGCGGACCGACGTCTAAACCGTTGTCGATGGCCCACTTTCGTGCCTTGGTCGACTCGGAGGAGTCGGTCTTCGGCTGTGCGGCCCGCGCCCGGCGGTTCGACGAACGACGGCTGGCGTCGATCCAGCTGCTCAGAGTCTTGCGCAGCTTGGCCGCGTTCTTCTCGGACAGGTCGATCTCGTAGCGGGAACCGTCGATGGTGAACGTCACCGTTTCGGATGCAGCGGTGCCGTCGATGTCGTCGACCCATTCGACGACGGTCTTCTTTGCCACTGGCCGCCAACCCTCCTCGCGCTCATGGTGTCATCGGGAATGTGCCAATGATAGCGAACGGCGTAGTGGCTCAACGCCACTACCTCGCGAAGCACTACTTGAAGCGGATGTAGCAAAGATCCGCGTTGCCGCTGAGGCCGGACCGGAAGGCCACGATTCTGGTGAAGCCGGCGGGCACCGTCTCGCCGTTGACGTTGCTCGCCACCATGCCGTTGGTGAGAAGTCCCGCCACGGCCTCGTCGAGGTCGCCCGCGGTCAAGGTCAACGCCAGGCCCGCATTTTCCGACATGGCGCGCTGAGCGACTCCGGTCATGCACGCCGTGCGCAACGCGGCCGTCGCACTGTCGAGCGGCCCGCCGTGCTCGTGTTCGATCGCCAGCGCGTACCGCGACGTGACGACGGACAGTGCGGTGTTGTCGCCTTGCAGCAAGGTGTAGTCCTCGCGGTCCGACGGCCTGCCCATCTCCGCGAGTGTCGGCACGTCGACGAAGATGGTGTTGCTCTCCGGGCAGTAGGACGCCGCCGGACCTGGCTTGGCGTCGGAGCACTGCGGTGCGTCGAACGACAGCTTCGGAGCCTCGGCCGGTTGGAACACCGTGCCGAGCACGTCGACCAGCGACGTGACGACGTCCTTGGTTATCTCGACGTCGCCGGACGGCGGATCGCCGCCGTTCTCCTCGGGAAGCGTCAACGGCAGATCGCCTCGTCGCTCGGTGATTTCGTCCATGTCGATCTTGCCGCACTCGGACGCACCCGAGGTGAAACCGATCTGAAACGCGCTGATCCGGTCGAGCGCGGTGCCGTGGCCCTGCTCGAGATACGGCGCGTCGTCGGCGACGTACGTCGGGTCGCGCAACGTGAGTACGCCCGCCAGGACGTGATTGAGACCGTCACCGGTACTGAGCCGGAAGCGAGGCGACTTACCCTCGGCTACCCACCGAATGTAAGTTCCGGCAAGGCAATCCGCCTGCTGTTCACTCACCAGTGTGGTGGTGTTTTCGTCGACGATCTGCGCCATGTCTTGGATCGCGTGCCCGTACTCGTGGGCGAGCAGGGCGGCGATCGACGTGTCACCGAAGAACTGCTGTCCCAGCGGCACCAGTACGCCGCGGTCCCACGCGATGAGATGCTCTGGCGGACAGAACAAGGCGTTCGGGTTTTCGTAGGTTTCGCCCCCGCAGATCTCCGGGCTGGACGGGCTCTCCGAGTTGTAGGACTCGAGATCCTCGACGGCGGTGAAGGATCCGTCGAAGGCGTCGGAGTAGTTCTTCTCCCAGAACTCCGCGACGTCGTTGACGCCGAGGGTCGCGAGCTTGTCGGCGTCGCCACCGTCGCCGCCCTTCACCTCGCCCTGGGGTGCGGGAGTGTCCTCGCGGATGCCGCTTGGGCCGTCCTCGGCGGGCAGGCCGCCGGCGCGGAACGGGTCGTAGAGCGGCGAGACCGCCACACCCGGTGTGGTCGCCGCGCACCCGGCGAGCAACAGTGCCACGCTCGCGGCGATCAGCGCCGCCTTCAATGAGCCCATGGGTTTACGTCCCGCTTCGTCCACGCACCGAATGATCACACGAAATGCGAGGGTATACCGGCGAGCCCAACGGCATCCCGGTGACGGCGCTCGCCGCAGGCGCTGATAGGGATACCAGATGGGTAAGAATCAACGTTCGAACATCGTGATGAGCGACGACGAGATCGTCGAGTTCGTCGAACGTAGTCGCACCGCGACCATGGCGACGCTGTCGGCCGACGGCAGACCGCACCTGGTCGCCATGTGGTACGCCGTGGTCGACGGCGACATTTGGCTGGAGACCAAGGCCAAGTCGCAGAAGGCGGTCAACCTTCGCCGCGATCCGCGACTCACGCTGATGATCGAGGACGGCGACACCTACGACACCCTGCGTGGGGTGTCGTTCGACGGCCAGGCCGAGATCGTCGACGACGACGCGGATCTGCTTCTGCGCGTGGGCATTAGCGTCTGGGAGCGGTACACCGGGCCCTATACCGAGGACATGAAGCCGTTCGTCGACCAGATGATGAACAACCGGATCGCCGTGCGCCTGGTGCCGACCAGGACGCGCAGCTGGGACCACCGCAAGCTGGGCATGGGTGAGATGCCGGTGTCGGGGTCGACCGCGCAGTACCTGCGCTGACTTGGCGGACTAGAAGCGACCAGGTGCGAACCCCGAGTTCGCCAGGGTGGTCGCGGTGGCGGTCCCGATCTGCCCTTGCGCGTCGAACAAGGCAGCCGTGCCGGTCGCGATGCCGTCGTGGCCGGTGAAGGACATGGCGGCGAGCCCAATGTCGGGGCCTTCGGGGAGTCGACTCAGGGCCAGCGTGTAGTCCGCGTTGATGTAGTTCAACCCGGTGGTGCCGTAGTGGGTCAACGAACTGGCCACGTCGCCGGCCATCGACGCGCGGACGAACGGCGTCGTCGGCACGCCGTCGATCAGCGGTGCCATATCGCGGACCCAGACGAACTTCGGGCCGTCATGCTGCCATTGCGTCAGGTCGAAGGCGGCGCCTGCGGCGTCGGAGTTCCTGCCGTATGCCCAGACGAGCATCGGTGCGCCGGCGGAGGGCAGTGCGGCCTCCGGTGGCAGCGCCGGCATCGTCGTGCCCGATGACCACACCTCACCCGACGGCTGATCGCCCCTGCGCAAGAACAACGCCGACGCTCGGGCGACGACCGTGTCCCGCTGCAGCAACTCGGCTTCGACGAGGGTCAGCCGTCGGCCACTTCTCACGATTCGCGTACGACCACACAGCGGTGCCAACGCAGCGGGCCGCAGCAGATCGACGGTGAGGCGCGCGGGCTGCAGTTCGTGATCGTCGACTGCCATCTCCACCACGTGCCCGACGACGCCTCCGAGGAAGTTGCCGCTGATCGTGGCACCCCACGGCCCCTTGGCCATGGCAGTGGGGACGAAGTCGTCGCCGTCGGTGGTGAAGAACGCCGGCGGCGCCTGTGTCGTCATGGGAGGCGACGATAGCCGCGGGATCGGTCAGGTTGCGTCGGTGATGTCCGCGAACTCGGGGTGCTTTTCGATGTAGTCGGCGACCATCGAGCATTCCGGCACCACCCGCAGGCCTGCTTCCCGCGTTGCCTTCAGGGCCTCGGCGACGAGGATCGTGGCGAGTCCACGCCCCTGAAAGTTCGGGTTCACCTCGGTGTGCGGGAAGGTGCGCCGCCCGTCGCGGTCGAAGAAGTCGGCCAGACCCACGTTCTCGCCGTCGACCGCGATGACGAAGCGGTCCGCCTCGCTGGTGACGGTGGTTTCCGCGCCGGTCTTGTCGGTGGTCTTCACGGTGGTCATCGGTCTCCTCGGGGGTCAGCGGTTCGGACGGGGAAGCAATGTCGAGTTGGGCAGCGGCGGGGCGGCCAATCGTCTACCCGGATAGCCGCCGACCGAACCGAATCGTTCGTCGTGCTGCTCCCATTGGCGACGGTAGCCGACGATCTCGTCGTGGCTGCGGCCGACGAAGTTCCACCACATGACCAGTTCCTCGGTGAAGGGAATTCCGCCGAGCAACAGCATCCGCGCCCGCCCGTCACCGTCGTTGGTCAGTCGGACGACGTCGTGACCAGGCGACTGGTACCAGAGGTCGGCCACGCCGAGGGCCGTCCCTCCGGCGCGCACCTCGCCCTGGTCGAGCAGGACGCCATGCTCGAAGGCCGGGTCGACGGCGAGCTCGACGACGACGCCGGGCGCGAGGTCGACCTGCGCGCCCAACAACGGGGTGAAGGTGTGCACCGGCGACCTGACACCAGCGAGCTCGCCGATGAAGACCCGCAGCTCTGCGTCACCCACAGTCTGGACGGTCGGTGCGAAGTGGACGAAGTCGCGGCCGGTGTTGCGGTCGGCGTCGGGCAGGGCTACCCACAACTGCACACCGTGGAGGATGCGCGCGCTGGGGACGGACACCTCGGAATGGCAGATGCCCGCGCCGGCGGTCATCAGGTTGAGCTCGCCGGGGCGCACCATGGCGTGCACCCCTGCGCTGTCCCGATGCTCGATCTCGCCACTGAACAGCCAGCTGACGGTCTGCAGCCCGGTGTGCGGGTGGGGCGGTACGTCCATTCCCGCGCCCGCTCCGACGTCGTGCGGACCGTAGTGGTCGGCGAAGCACCACGCTCCGATGAGAGAGCGTTGCCGCTGTGGCAGGGTGCGGCGGACCCGGATGGCCCGCGGCCCGCCAAGGGGCACCTCGCGCGGATGCAGGACACCGGTGAAACGTGATGCACCACAGGCGACTTGATCTGGCGTCGTCTCGGTGTTGCTCACCCCGCCAGCCTAGCTGCGGCCCACCCCGGTCACCCCGTCATCGCCGTCCGGATCACCTCGAAGTCACTCACCTCGATCTTGAACACTCCGGACCGGAACCGATACCCCCACTGAGCCTTGTTCTCGATGAAGTCGAGCTTCTCGATGAGCGGGCGGATCGGCGTCTCGGTGCAGGGCAGGAACTCGACCCGACGCCGCCAGGGCTGGAACTGCGGGTCGAAGTCCTCCTGATAGACCTCGTCGTCGGCCACTCGGCCGATGGCGGTGAACGCCTGGAGCGGCGCGCCGTCGGGGTAGTCGGTCTTCGGCGAATAGAAGACGATCCAGTCGTCGCGCGCCATTCGTCGGAGCATGTGCGGCTTGCCGTGGTTGGCCTGGGTGAAGCCGCCCGCGACGCCCCGCGTCACGTGGCCCCTGCTGACGGTGTTGATCCAATGGGTGGTCATGTCGGTCAAGCTACGAGCGGCCCACGACAAAATCTCGATGATCTTGGAAAGTTATCCACAGGCCCGAAGTGGACTCCGAAAGAGGCCCGTGAAAGCCCAAAGCCGCCGATGCGAGTGCATCGGCGGCTCAGGCGACGGTGCCACCATGGCGCCTCACGGCAAGTGGTCGCTCTAGGCGACGGATTTAGTTGGTACCCGGGGCATGAGTGACACCGTCACGGAGAGTCTAACCGCTGACGCAGCGTTGGGTATTCCCAACCGACGACCCCTCGACGCCGATTCGCCGTCACCCCGGCATTGATCAGGCAGATTCCAGAAACTGCTCGACGAAGATTCGCCGAGCGCGAACGGGATAGCCGTGGCGTTCGGCCAACTCGCGAAGTTGGCGGAGGGCATGGCCGCGGCCACGGCCGGATTCCGGGACCACGATGCCGGCCCACAAACCCTCCGCCTTCGGCAGTTCGACGGCCTCGCGAGCGCATGCCCACCGCCGGGGGCACATCCGGCAGATGGACTTGGCGTCCTCGTCGGCGACGGTGGTCCACCGCTCGGGGTCCTTGGTGCACTCACCGAGCGGTAATCCGTCGAGTCCGACGGGGTTCGTCGCAGCCAATCCGATCCCGGAAACCTTCATCTCGTACTCCTCGTCCAGAGCGTCGCAGTCGGGTGCGTCGCGATGGCGCAAATGTATAGCAGTAACCGTAGCGTTGCAACAGTTTGAAACCGAAGCGCAGCCAGTTGGGATCGAATCAACCCCTGCGCGGCCGAGGCCGGCTGAACAGCGCGCTGTGCAGAGGCCCAGGTCAAGCGGCAATATTGACGCCAGTGAAGCACGCCAACGTGGCTTGACCACAAGTCGTAGCGATGAGACAGTTTCTTGGTTGAACCGCAGCGGTCGAGCGCCAACTGCTACGGTCAGCCGGGCCGTCAAACCATTGCAGCGCAGTGAAGGCGACCCGCCGTCCCACACCGTCTGTAGGCATCGAGGACCACGCAGAGATGACCACCCCGGCCGACGATGACACCGTCGTGGATCCGGGCATGGCGCGGGCGGGAGCCGCCGCCGCCGCGCGTCGGCGCGAACTGGACATCTCCCAGCGCAGCCTGGCCGCCGACGGGATCATCAACGCCGGTGCCCTCATCTCGTTCGAGAAGGGGCGCAGCTGGCCGCGCGACAAGACGCGGGCGAAGCTCGAGGAAGTGTTGCGCTGGCCGCCCGGCACGATCAACCGACTGCGGGCAGGCGTACCCGGCGACGACCGCGCCGAGGTGCCTACCCGGGGTCAGGCCTCTGGCGACGAGGGGTCACTGATCGCGGAGGCCGTGGTTGCCGCCGTCAACACCCTCGGCTCCACGATCGACGCCCTGCCTGCCGTCGACGATCCCAACTTCACCCCTCGGATCACCGCGATCCTGTCCGATCTACGGCAGCTGGAGGCGGTCGCGGCACGGGCCACCCGCATCGGCCGGGTCACCCCGGCACTCATCCGGGCGCTCAGCGCGGTCCGGCGCCGGATGGACGAGCTCACGATGCGGGCGGCCGCGGCAGAGCACGCCTCCCTCGGTCAGCGCCTCTACGCGGCCCGCCGCACCGCGAACCTCACCATCGGCGAGACGGCGCAGGCCGCCGGCGTCCCCGAGGACGTCATCGCGGGAGCGGAGTCGGAGCAGGCCGTGCCCGCGTCGGCAGTGAGTGCCATCGAGGCGCTGATCGGTCAGCTCGACTGACGCCGAGTCAGCGTCGGTCCCGCCCGCGCTCGTCGTTGGCCGGAAAGTGCTCGGCGAGGGCGGCGGCGACCTCCACGAACTTGCGGCGGGTCGGCCCGGACATCAGGGCGGTGCCCTCGATGACGCCCCCGGGGCGAAGATGCGGGTCGAATGGGACCTCGACCACCACCTGTCCCTGGCCGGCGAACTGCTGAGCCAGTATTGCCCGAGTTCGCTTGTCGGCGTGGCCATCCGAATCGTTGAGGACGACGACGGTGCGCCGCAGCAGACTCGTCAGCCCGCGATTGGCCAGCCAGTCCATCGTCTGCCCGGCCGCCGCGGCGCCGTCGACCCACGGAGACGAGACGACCACCAACGCGTCGAGGTCGCGAAGCACCTCCTGGGTGACGGGCGTGTCCATCGTCGAACTGCAGTCGACGATCGTGATGGAGAAGTAGCGGTCCAGCCGGGCCGCGGCCTCGCGGTAGATCGCGGGATCGAGGACGCGTCTGCGGGCCGGGCTCGCCTCGCCGGCGAGGACGAACAATCCCGCCGAGTTGTTGCCGACCCGGCTGCGCACGTCGGCGAAGGTCTCGAGGTGCTGATCGGCGGCCAGCTCCCAATAGGAGCCCACCGCCTTCGGGTCGACGCGACTGCCGAGCTTTCCGAACGCCGTGTCGGCGTCGATCGCCACCACGCGGTCCTCCTGGCGCAGTTCGGCGAACACCGAGCCGATGCTGGCCGACACGGTGGTCTTGCCGACGCCGCCCTTACCCATCACCCCGACCTTGTAATGCCCCCGCAGGACGACCTTGATGCGGGCCTCGAATTCGGCCTGCCGAATCTCCTCCGGTGACGGACCGGGGTTGACCAGCCCGAACGTGACCTTGTAGACCGCGCGGCGCCAGCCCGCGGCGGGGACGGGGCGACGTGGCGGCACCAAGTCGTCGGCCCTGATCCGGTCGGCGTAGGACCCCGTGGGTGCGGCGGGCGCGAGGCGCGGATCCGGGCCGTAGGGCTGGCCCTGCCACGTGCCGTACTGGGGCTGGCCCGGCGGCGGTGGTGGACCGGGCCGTTGCGGAGGTCCCTGCTGCCAGCCGGGTTGCTGATGGGGCGGCGGCGGTCCCCACTGTTGCGGTGGTCCCTGGGGTGGTCCGAAGCGCTGCGGCTCGCGATGCGGCGGTGGGGGCGGCGGCGGCGGAGGGGGTTCCGGCACGTCCACTGGCGGGCGCGACGGCACCGGGGCCGCCGCGGGCGTGAAGGTCGGCGGGGTGGTGGCGGGCTCGTAATCCGATTCCTCGGGGCCGGTCCAGCCAAGTTCCTTGCGCAGGGCGTCGTCGCGATCGCTCACGGCACCAAGGCTCCTTCCCGTGTCACACACGACGCACCGGCCGGCATGTCGGTCCAGTATCAACCACCGCGACCAGACGCCACCTGGGCGTCGACCTGCGAATGCCTGCAGCAAACGGATGTGTCGCCGGCGCCAATTCTTGGGCGGACTCCCTGGTGGTGCGCTGCGAGCGGACCGGACTGTGCCGTCCCAGCAGGACGACGGCCACGTCCGGCACGGGACGAGGGGGCGACGAGGGCAGTCGTCGGTGTGGGGAGGACGTGCCATTCACAGTGCTCAACTGCGATGTTGGGTGTGGCGGGAGGGGTTGGACGAGTCGTCGATTGGTGCACGTAGGGCCCTAAAACCGCTGGTACCCTCATATGAATTAGGGGGCTGGGAAGCGACCAGTCTGTCGGTGGCCTGCCGGTCGGCGGCAAGTCTCTTCAAGGCGCAGGCAAAGATGCGCCGAGTCGAGGTGGACATCGGTCCCGACCCCTGCCCGAGGAAGATGGGGAAGAGGGGGTATCGACATGTCCTTGCCCAACGGCGGCACCCACGTCGACGACGTCGTAGCGGTCGAGGTCACGATCGACGGGATGCTCGTCATCGCCGACCGGCTCCACATGATGGAGTTCCCGCCGGCGCTGGGAATTCGCCCCAACATTCCGCAGCTCGAACTCAGGGACATCGTGTGGGACCAGGTCGCCCGCGACCTCACCTCCCAGGGCGTGCTCGACGTCTTCGGCGCGCCGCACCCCGAAGTCGCCGCCATGGTCGACACCTTGAGCCGTGCCGACCGGACTCTCGAATGTCGTTGGTGGCGCAGGGATGTCGGCGGCAAGATGGTCCGCTTCGTCGTCTGCCGCAAGGGAGACCGCCACGTCATCGCCGCGCGCGACGGCGACATGATCGTCCTTCAGCGCATCGCACCCCAGGTTGGACTGGCGGGCATGGTGACGGCCGTCCTCGGCGCCGCCACCCCGGCCGCCGTCGAACCCCTCACCGGGGTAGCCAGCAAGCTCGGCCAGTCGACGACGGCGAACCAACTCGCAAATTTCGGCGTCGACCCGCCGTCGGCCCGGTTGTACGCCGAGATCACGGCCGCTCCGAGCAGCTGGGTGGAGATCACGGCCAACGAGCGTCACCCCGGGGGCACCTACACGCAGTCCGAGGTGGCGGCGGGCGTCCTGGACTCCCGCCAGGGCCGGATCGTGTCCTTGCCCCGCCGCGTCAACGGCGAGCTGTACGGCAGCTTCCTGCCGGGCACCAACGACAACCTGCAGCGTGCGCTCGACGGACTGATGGAGTTCCTGCCGTCCAAGGCCTGGTTCGACAAGAAGCCGCTCGACTTCGAAGCCAACATCCCGGACTGAGAGGCCATCGCTTGACGGACGATCCCTTGCCGGCAGATTTCGACGACGACGACGATCTGTCGGCGCTCAGCTTCTACGCACCCGACGCCGAATTGGCCGCGTCGGATCTCGACGCCCTCGAGGGGTACGAGGACGACGACGAGGTCGTCCCCACGATGTTCACCGTCACGAACCCGCCGGGGACCGTCACCGTCTCGACCTTCATGGACGGCAGCGTCCGACGAATCGACCTATCGCAGGAAGTGATCTCGATGACCGAAGCCGATCTCGCAGACGAGATCGTCGTCATCGCCCGGCTCGCCACGCAGGACGCCAGGGCGGCGCAGTACGTCCACGTTCTCGACGGCATGCGCCAGCAGGGCCATGACGACGTCGCCACCCGCGACTTCCTGTCCAGAGACCTCGACCTGCCGTCACCGGAAGATGCCAGTGCCGCTCGTGCACGCGTCTTCGCGACGCGGTATGCAGGTGACCATGAATGAGCAATTAGCTGCGCTATTCGGCAGCGCCGTCGGCATGCTGCCAACCGCTCCCGCCCGCTCCCTGCAGATGTTCAGCGAGATCACCGCGATCGACGAGACCGCGTGTGACGCCTGGGTGGGCCGGATCAGGTGCGGCGACGCCGACCGCGCGACCCTCTTTCGCGCCTGGTACTCCCGGGGAAGCTTCGGGCAGTTGGCGGGTGCCTCCGAAGTCTCGATGAACAGCCTCGAGGCGCGCGTCGAGATCGGTGGCCAGTTCGGCAACATCACCTATCCGGTGAACTCTCCGTTGTCGATCACGTTGGGCTTCGCCGTCAACGAAGCAGCACTCGGTAACTACGCCGACGCCATGGAGGCGCTCGAGGGCGTGCAGGCCGGCGGTGCCGACCACCTGGTCTCGTGGGCCAAGGCCGTCGTCTACGGCGCTGCCGAACGGTGGACCGACGTCATCGACGAGGTGCGCGGCGCCAGTGCCTGGCCCGACAAGTTCCTCGGGGCGGCGGCCAGCGTCGCGCACGGCGTCGCAGCTGCCAACCTTGGCCTGTTCAACGAAGCCGAGCGCCGGTTGACCGAGGCGAACGCCTCACCGGCCGGTGAGGCGTGTGGGCTCGCCATCGCCTGGAACCTCGCGATGACGCGGCGCAGCCTTGGCAACGAAGAATCGGCCGTCGTCCTGCTCGAGTGGCTGCAGGCCACCCACTCGGAGCCGAAGGTCACTGCCGCACTGAAGGATCCGAGCTACCGGCTCGTCACGACGACCGCCGAGAAGATCGCCTCGCGGCGCGACCCGTGGGACCCCTCCAGCGTGGAGGCCGACAACTCCGGCCGCGAACGCCTGCTCTCCGATGCCCAAGCCGAGCTCGATCGGCAGATCGGCCTCAGTCGGGTCAAGGAGCAGATCGAAAGATACCGAGCCGCAACGCAAATGGCGAAGGTACGGGCGGCTCGCGGCATGAAGGTTGCCCAGCAGTCCAAGCACATCATCTTCACCGGACCGCCCGGCACCGGCAAGACCACGATTGCGCGCGTGGTGGCGAACATCCTGGCCGGTCTCGGCGTGATCGCCGAGCCGAAGCTCGTCGAGACCTCGCGCAAGGACTTCGTCGCCGAATACGAAGGGCAGTCGTCGGTCAAGACGTCCCGCACCATCGACCGCGCGGTCGGCGGCGTGCTGTTCATCGACGAGGCCTACACGCTGGTCCAGGAGCGCGACGGACGGGCCGATCCGTTCGGCTCGGAGGCGCTCGACACCCTCCTGGCGCGGATGGAGAACGACCGCGACCGCCTCGTCGTGATCATCGCGGGCTACCCCGCCGACATCGACCGGCTGCTGGAGAGCAACGACGGCCTTCGGTCTCGTTTCTCGACCAGGATCGAGTTCGACTCCTACGGTCCGGACGAGATCGTCGAGATCGCGAATGTGCTTGCCCAGAACAACGATTCGACCCTGAGCGAGGAGGCGGCCAAGCGTGTCTTGGCGGCCGCCACGCTGCTGAGCCAGCGGACGCTCAACGGCAAGCCGGCGCTCGACATCGCAGGCAACGGCCGGTACGCCAGGCAGCTCGTCGAGGCCGGCGAACAAGGCCGCGACATGCGGTTGGCCAGATCCATGGACTTCGAAAGCCTTGGCGTGGAACAACTCAGTGAAATCAACGGCGACGACATGGCGGGCGCGATCGACACCGTCCACAGTCGACTGAACATCGGCGAGTGACGTATGGCAGGGTTCCGGTTAACCACCAAGGTGCAGGTCAGCGGATGGCGCTTCCTGCTGCGCCGTGTCGAGCACGCGATCGTGCGTCGCGACACCCGCATGTTCGACGATCCGCTTCAGTTCTACAGCCGGGCAGTGTCTCTCGGCATCGTGATCGCCGTGCTGGTCTGCCTTGGCGCCGTCCTGCTGGCCTACTTCAAGCCCCTCGGCAAGCGTGGCGGTGACACCCTGCTCGTCGACCGGACCACCAACCAGCTCTACGTCGTCATGCCGAACAACGGCCAGTTGCGACCCGTGTACAACCTGACCTCGGCACGCCTGGTCCTCGGCAACGCCGGCGCGCCGCAGGCCGTCAAGTCCGAAGAGCTGGACAGGATGCCGAAGGGTCAGCCGATCGGCATTCCCGGAGCTCCTTATGCGACACCGGTTTCCAGCGTCCCCCAGTCGACCTGGACGCTGTGCGACACCGTGACCAAGCCCGAGAGCGTCGCCCCCGTGGTCTCGACGTCGGTGATCGTGCTCCCGCTCGTCACCGACTCGTCCGTCGCCCCGATGACACCGGGGCAGGGGATGCTGGTCTCCTACCAGGACCGGGACTGGCTCGTCACGTCCACCGGCCGGCATGCCATCGACCTGTCCGATCGTGCCGTGACGTCGGCGGTGGGCATCCCGGTGACCGCGAAGTCGACCCCGATCTCGGAGGGCCTCTACAACGCGTTGCCGAACGGCGGGCCGTGGATCATGCCGCAGGTACCCGCCGGCGGTGCGCCCAATACCCTTGGGCTACCGGCGAACCTGGTGATCGGTACGGTCTTTCAGACGGTCACCGACTCGGGCGCCCAGCAGTACGTCGTGCTGCCCGACGGCGTGGCCAAGGTCAACGACACGACCGCCGCAGCGCTGCGGGCGTCGAACTCCTACGGGTTGATCTCCCCACCGTCGGTGGAGTCCAGTGTCGTCGCGAAGATCAACGAGCAGGTGTTCACCTCCCCGCTTCCGGCCACGCCGCTGGAGATGCTGCTGCGCGAGGACGACCCGACGCTGTGCTGGGCGTGGCAGCGGGGACCGGGGGACCAGTCGGCGAAGACATCGGTCATCGCCGGTCGGCACCTGCCGATATCCGCATCGTCGATGAACACCGGGATCGACCAGATCGGCGGCGACGCAACGGTCTTCATCGCCGGAGGGCAGTACATCCGGCTGCAGTCCCCCGATCCGCGGTACGGCGAGAGCCTCTACTACATCGATCCTCAGGGCGTGCGCTACGGAGTGCCCAACGACGACACCGCGAAGAAGCTGGGGTTGCCCGCACCGGTCACCGCCCCGTGGGAGGTGGTGGGTCTGTTGGTCGACGGCCCGGTGCTGTCGAAGGAGGCGGCGTTGCTCGAACACGACACGCTGCCAGCGGATCCCAGTCCCAGGAAGATTCCCGACGGCAAACAACCCGCGGTCGCGGGCGCGGGAGGTGGCTCGTGACGACACGAAAGTTCACGCCGATCATCAAGCGGGGTCCACGACTCACGCCCGGTGAAATCAACGTGACCCCACCCGATGATCTCGGGGTGGACATCCCGGCGTCCGGCGTGCAGAAGATCCTGCCGTACGTCATGGGCGGTGGCATGCTCGGAATGATCGGGATCATGATCTTCACCGGCGTCCGCCAGCTGTCGCCGTACATGCTGATGATGCCGCTGATGATGATCATGGGCACCGTCGGCTTCATGGCGGGCGGCGGCGGTGGCGGCAAGAAGGTCCCCGAGATCAACGCGGACCGCAAGGAGTACCTGCGCTACCTCGCGGGCCTCCGCACGCGCGTCACGTCATCCGCGGCCGCCCAGGTGACCTTCTTCAACTATCACGCACCGCATCCCGACGACCTGCTGTCGATCATCGGCAGCAACCGCCAGTGGTCGCGGACGTCGAACGCCGACTTCTTTGCGGCAGCCCGCATCGGCACCGGGATGGAGGCAGCCGTCGACCGGCTGCTCAAGCCCAACGTCGGCGGCGAGCTCGCTGGCCCGCAATCGGCACCGCAACCGCATCTCGAACCGGTCAGCCACATGTGGGTGACCAAGTTCCTCCGCACGCACGGCCTCATCAACGATTGCCCGAAACTCGTCCAGCTGCGGACCTTTTCGACGATCGCCGTCGGCGGCGACCTCCCAGGGGCGGGGGCGCTGCTCAGGGCGATGATCTGTCACCTGGCCGTCTTCCATCCGCCGGACCTCCTGCAGATTCGGGTGCTGACGGACGGCCCGGAGGACCCCGACTGGGCGTGGCTGAAGTGGCTGCCGCACGTGCAGCACCAGGCCGACACCGACGCGGCCGGCGCCATCCGACTGGTCTTCACGCGCCCCGACGGGCTGTCGGATTTGACTGCGCGGGGCCCGCATTCGGCCGACTCGGCCCCCAGCGGCCCCTACGTCGTCGTCATCGATCTCACCGGTGGGCGGGCCGGTTTCCCGGTCGACGGCCGCGCCGGGGTCACGGTGATCACGCTCGGCAATCACCGCTCGGCGTACCGCATCAGGGTCGCCGCCGACGGCACGGCGGACGATCGGCTGCCCAACCTGAACTTCCGCCTGGTCACCAGCACGTCCGATCGGATGACGCCCGGCCAGGCCGCCCGTATCGCGCGCAAGCTGGCCGGCTGGTCGATCACCGGCACGATCATCGACAAGTCGACCAGAGTGCAGAAGAAGGTCGCAACGGAGTGGCATCAACTCGTCGGCGCCCAGAGCGTCGAGGAGGTCACGCCGAACAGATGGCGGATGTTCACCGATCTGGACCGCGACCGGCTGCGGATTCCGTTCGGCCATGAGCTCAAGACCGGTGAGATTCAGTACCTCGACATCAAGGAGGGCGCGGAGTTCGGCGCCGGACCCCACGGGATGCTCATCGGCACTACCGGTTCCGGCAAGTCGGAATTCCTTCGCACACTGATCCTTTCGCTCGCCGCCACACATCATCCCGACCAGGTGAACCTGTTGCTGACCGACTTCAAGGGCGGTTCGACGTTCCTCGGCATGGAGAAGCTGCCGCACACCGCGGCGGTGGTCACCAACATGGAGGAAGAAGCCGAGCTGGTCAGCCGCATGGGAGAGGTTCTCTCCGGCGAGCTGGATCGGCGGCAGTCGATTCTGCGGCAGGCCGGCATCCAGGTCGGGGCGGCGGGTGCGCTGTCCGGTGTCGCCGAGTACGAGAAGCACCGCGAACGCGGCGCCGACCTTGCCCCGCTGCCGACGCTCTTCGTAGTCGTCGACGAGTTCGCCGAACTGCTGCAGAACCACCCCGACTTCATCCAGCTGTTCGACCGGATCTGCCGCGTCGGCCGGTCGCTGCGAGTTCACCTGCTGCTCGCGACGCAGTCGTTGAACACCGGCGGCGTCCGAATCGACAAACTCGAGCCGAACCTCACCTACCGCATCGCACTTCGCACGACGAGCTCGGCAGAGTCCAAGGCGGTCATCGGAACCCCTGAGGCGCAATACATTACGAACGCAGAGAGCGGTGTCGGCTTCCTCCGAGTGGGCATGGAGGATCCCGTGAAGTTCCGCAGCGTCTTCACGGGAACCAACTACGTCCCACCCTCGCTGGATTCCGACGTCGTCGCCACCCCGAAGCACACCGCGCAGAGCCCGATGCGGATCCGTCCGTTCACGGCGACGCCGATTCCTGAGCCGGTGATCCAATGAGTGTCGAGCCAGAACAGCGAGTCTTGCGCGAGGTCGTCCTCGGGCAGCTGGGTACGGGCGAGATGCGTGCCTATCGAATGTGGTTGCCGCCGTTGACCGATCCGACCCCGGTCAACGAGCTCGTCGCGCGCGACGAGCGTCGGCCGCTGCGTTTCGGGCTGGGGATCATGGACGAGCCGAGGCGGCACCGCCAAGAGGTGTGGGGTATCGACGTCTCGGCGGCGGGTGGCAACATCGCGATCGGTGGCGCGCCCCAGACCGGCAAGTCGATGTTCTTACAGACACTGGTGCTGTCGGCGTCTGCGACCCACACGCCGCGCGAAGTCCAGTTCTATTGCGTGGACATGGGCGGTGGCGGTCTCATGTATCTCGAGGACCTGCCGCACGTCGGTGGCGTCGCGACCCGGGCCGAACCCGACCGGGTCAACCGCGTCGTCGCCGAAATGAAAGCCATTCTGCGGCAACGTGAAGCGACGTTCAAGCAGTATCGCGTCGGCTCGATCGCCTCGTACCGGCAGATGCGGGACGACCCCAGCCATGCCGCGTCGGCGGATCCGTTCGGTGACGTGTTCCTGATCATCGACGGTTGGCCCGCCTTCGTCGGGGAGTTTCCCGAGCTAGAACCGGTCGTCCAGGACTTGGCCGGGCAGGGGCTGGCATACGGCGTCCACACGATCATCTCGACGCCTCGCTGGACCGAGCTGAAGTCTCGCATTCGTGACTATCTGGGCACCAAGGTGGAGTTCCGGCTCGGTGACGTCAACGAGACCCAAGTCGACCGCATCACCCGCGAGATTCCGGTCAACCGCCCCGGCCGTGCCGTCTCGATGGAGAAGCACCACCTGATGATGGGCGTTCCACGGCTCGACGGTGTGCACGGCGTCGCCGACATCGTCCCTGCGATCACCGCCGCGGTGCAGCACATCTCGATGCAGCACACCGACGAGGCGCCCCAGGTGCGGGTGCTCCCCGAGCGCATCTACCTCCACGAACTGGATCCGGCGCCGCCAGGGCCGGAGAGCGACTACCGCACCAGGTGGACGGTACCGCTGGGCATCCGCGAATCGGATCTGTCGGTGGCCTACAGCGCGATGCACTCGTCGCCCCACCTGCTGATCTTCGGTGCGCCGAAGTCTGGCAAGACGCGCATTGCGCACGCCGTCGCATCGGCCATCTGCGCGCGGAACAGTCCCGATCAGGTCCGCTTCATGCTGGCCGACTACCGGTCCGGTCTCTTGGACGCCGTGCCGCAGAGCCACCTGATGGTCAACGCCGGCGTCAACCGGAACAACGCCTCTCTGGAGGAAGCCATCAAGGCACTGGCCGCGGCGCTCCAGAAGAGGCTGCCGCCGCCGGACCTGACCACCGCTCAACTGCGATCCCGCTCGTGGTGGGAGGGGCCCGACGTGGTTCTGCTCGTCGACGACTGGCACATGGTCGTGGGCGCCGGAGGACCGATCGGGCCGATGACGCCGCTGTCGCCGCTTCTGCCCGCGGCGTCGGACATCGGACTGCACATCGTGGTGACCTGCCAGATGAGCCAGGCCCAGCGTTCCACCATGGACAAGTTCGTCGGTGCTGCCTACGGCGCTGGTTCTCCCACTCTGTTCCTCTCCGGCGAGAAGATGGAGTTCCCCACCAGCGAGTTCAAGCTGAAACGGCGGCCCCCTGGCCAGGGACTTCTGCGGACACCTGACGGCAAGGAAGTCATACAGGCGGCGTACGTGGACCCACCCGAAGAAGAAGTGTTCGCACCACCCCAAACCGGCCGGTAATATTCAAAACAGACAATAGCAACGATGCTGTGAGCCAACAGCAAAGGATCGAAGTCGATCCGACGGGGGAGCTAGTTACCGCTCCGCTCGGGCCCGCGGCCCGATGTTCAGGGTTAACGCAAGTAAGTAGGGAGTGATTGCAAATGCAACCGATGGAACACAACCCGGCGGCTGTAGGTGTCGGCACTGAAGTGACCGCAAACGGTGCCCGCGGTTTGGCCACGGGAATGGCGGCCACCACCGAGGCCAGTGCACTGGTCCCCGCTGGGGTTGACGAGGTGTCGATCCAGGCAGCGCTGGCATTCGCCACGGAAGCTCTCGAGACGAACGCAATCAACGCGTTCGCTCAGCAAGAACTGTCACGCGCCGGTTTGCAGTACGTGGAGTCCGCGGCGATCTACGAGGCAGTGGACGCCTCGACCGCAACGACGCTCCTGTAACAGCCTCACATCGACACCCGAGAGATCTGAGCTCAGCAAACCATGTCCGCCGTGCCCGCAATGTTGACCATGTTCTATGGGGCGCTGCCGCCCGAGGTCAACTCGGGTCGGCTGATGGCGGGTGCTGGCGAAGCGCCGATGTACCAGGCGGCGGCTGGCTGGGAGATGTTGGCGATCTCGTTGGAGACGCAGGCCGAGGAGCTGGCAGCGAGCCTGGTGGCACTGCAGGGATCCTGGCAGGGCGCGGGAAGCCAGCAGGCCGTCAACGCCTCGACGCCAATGGTGCAGTGGTTGCGGACTGCGGCGTTGCAGGCGCAGAAGCGGGCGATGCAGGCGATCGCCCAGGCGAGCGCTTACGCGGCGGCACTGGTGACCACGCCGCCGCTGCCGGAGATCGAGATGAACCACGTCACCAACGCGGTGCTCAACGCGACCAACTTCCTCGGCGTCAACACCGCGCCGATCGGAGCCAACGAGTTCGACTACTTCGTGCGCATGTGGAACCAGGCGGCCGGCGCGATGGAGGGGTATCAGGCGGAGACGTCGTTGAACACGGTGTTCGAGCCGATCATGCCGCCCAAGCCGATCGTCATGCCAGGCGTCGGTGAGATGGGAGCGGCGACGGCCATCGCCCAGAACGCCGCGTTGATGGGTGGTGCCGTCGTTCGTGACGCGACGTTCGCCTACGTGAGCGCGCAGGGCACCGTCGACTCCGTGAACATGGTGGCCGGCAATCTGGCAGGTCAGGGGGCATTCGCTGCGGAGCGCGCCCAGGGTGCTTCGGAAAACGCGCAGAACGCCGGCCAACAGGCGGCCAGCCAGCAGGACAAGCCCCAGCAGGGCATGCAGATGATGACTCAGGTGGCGTCGCAGGTCGGCTCGACGGTCGCGCAACTGCCTCAGCAGCTCGGTCAGATGGTCACCCAGCCGCTGCAGCAGATGACGCAACCGATCCAACAGATGACGCAGATGTTCAGCCAGATGGGCAGCGGCTTCGGAACGGACAAGGCGCAGATCGGCCTGATCGGTGCCAGTCCGATGTCGAATCATCCGCTCGCCGGGGGATCGGGTGCGGGAACGGGTGCAGGACTGGTGCGCGCGGCGTCGCTGCCGGGAATGGGCGGGTCGGCGCCGAGGACTCCGATCATGTCGAGCCTGGTCGCCAGCCCCGAATCGGAGGCACTTTCCACCAAGGCCAGCGCATCGGGTGCCGCGGCAGGCGCCGGGGGTGCCGGACCTGCGCCGGTCGGCGGCGGCGGTCCGATGGGTGGGGCCGGCCAGCACGGCAAGAACGGCGGTGGCACCAGGCCCGGCATGAAGGCGCCCACCCCGTTGCCGGCCGACACAGACGAAGACGACGACGACTGGTGACGATGCGTCACCCCAACGACTTCCCGGCCCAGGGGCTGGAAGACTCGCCAAACCCTTGGTGAGGACAGAAGGATGAGAAAGGTAAACAGCAATGGGTCAACCGATGCACACAGACTCTGCCGTCCTCGCCAGTGAGGCCAGCAACTTCGAGTCCATCGCCTCTCAACTGCGCGCGATCATGAGCCAGGTCGACTCGACCGCCGGCGGCTTGGCCACGCACATGGTGGGCCAAGCGGGCACCGCCACTCAGCAGGCCTTCGTGCGCTACCAGGAAGCGGCGCTCGTGCAGAAGAACGAGCTCGACGAGATCTCGGCGAACATCCACACGGGCGGCACGCAGTACGCGTCGACCG
The DNA here is from genome assembly GCF_001426545.1 of Mycobacterium sp. Root135. Lineage (GTDB taxonomy): Bacteria > Actinomycetota > Actinomycetes > Mycobacteriales > Mycobacteriaceae > Mycobacterium. Next base: position 548,974 of record NZ_LMEZ01000005.1, read on the forward strand.
ACGAGGACCAGGGCGCGGCTCTCGGTCAGACCATCAACATCGGCATCTGACCACTACAACTTTCGATCGTCAGGAGACACAACATGAGTGAACAGGTTTGGAACTTCGCGCAGATCGAAGCGGCCGCCGGAGAGGTTCAGGGGTACGGCAGCGCCGTTCACGGCCTACTGGACGAAGGCACGGCGTCGCTCGGCAGGCTGCAGGCAGCATGGGGCGGCACCGGCCAGGCGTCCTACGAGGCCGTGCAGATGCGCTGGAACAACGCGTCCACCGAACTGAATGCCGCGCTGCAGAACCTTGCCACCACCATCAGCGAGGCTGGCATGACGATGGCAGGCACCGACCAGCACGTTGCGGGTAGCTTCGGCGGCTAACGTCGAAATACCCTAGGTGGGCGGTAGGGTCACCGCCCCTCCGCCCACCTCTGCACGTCTTCCCCGCGACCAGATCTTTGAGAGGTAACTCATGTCGGCCGACTATGACCGGCTCTTCCACTCTTCGGAGGCGGCACAGGCCGAAGAAGAGACCGCCGCGGTCGACCGCGACGTAGTTGCTCCGGCCGCGCCGGCACCGGCCGAGCCGTCGCCTGCCGCACCTACCCAGGGGCAGGCTGCGCCAATGCCCACCGCCGCTCCGCCACCTCGGGCCACCGAAGTGACCATGCAGATGCCCCCGAGCAAGGCCGGCGCACCGCGGGTACAGAACGGGCTGATGCGGTCCCCGCAGGGGGCGACGCCGACCGGTGCCCGTTACGAGCAGCGGCCTGCCGCACCCGCGCCGCAAGCACGTTCCGCAGCGGTGCCGTCGCCGCAGCACAGCGCGGAAGCGCAGGCAGAGAACAGAGCCGCCGCCTGGGCGTCGGCGCAGCCGCTCGCCGGGCCGCCGGGACCGACGTCGGCCGCGACGATCGGCAACCATCGGGCCATCGACGCGCTGTCGCACGTAGGTGTGCGTTCCGCGGTGAAGATGCCGTCGCAGCGCGGCTGGCGTCACATCGTCTACATGCTCACCCGGATCAATCTCGGGCTGTCGCCCGACGAGATCTACGAAATGGACCTGCACGCCCGGATTCGCCGCAACGCGCGCGACTCCTACCAAATCGGTGTCTTCGGACTCAAGGGCGGCGTCGGCAAGACGGCCGTCACCGTCGCGCTGGGCTCCTCGCTGAGCAAGATCCGCGGCGACCGCATTCTGGCGGTCGACGCCGATCCCGACGGCGGAAACCTCGCCGATCGGGCGGGACGTCAGTCCGCGGCCACGGTGGCAGATCTGTTGTCGGACAAGGAATTGTCCCGATACAACGACATCCGCGCCTACACCAGCATGAACGGCTCCAACCTCGAAGTGCTCTCCTCCGAGGAGTACAGCGGGGCGCGGCGCGAGTTCAACGACGACGACTGGAAGGGCGCCGTCGGCATTGTCTCGCGGTACTACAACCTGGTCCTCGCCGACTGCGGCGCCGGACTGTTTCAGCCCGCCTCGCGCGGTGTGCTCTCCACGGTGTCCGGTCTGGTCATCGTCGCCAGTGCCTCGATCGACGGCGCGCGCCAAGCCGCGGTCACGATGGACTGGTTGCGGCAGAACGGATATCAGGATCTGCTCGGACGGTCCTGCGTCGTGATCAACCACGTCGTGCCGGGCAAGCCGAACATCGACGTCGAGGACCTGGTGCAGCAGTTCGAGCGCCACGTGCCTGCGGGTCGCGTCATCGTCTTGCCCTGGGACAAGCACATCGCCGCGGGTACCGAGATTCAACTCGACTTGCTCGGCAACGAATTCCGCAGGCGTGTCACCGAACTCGCAGCTGCTCTCTCCGACGACTTCGATCGGCTCGAACGTCGTTGACCGCCACGGCCGCCGCACCCACCTCGTCGAGCGTCACGCCCGGTAGACCCGCGACGACCCGCGTCACGATCCTCACGGGTCGGCGCATGACCGATCTCGTGCTGCCGGCGGCTGCGCCGGTCGAGACGTACATCGACGAGACCGTCACGGTGCTCGCGGAAATGCTCGAGGACACCCCCGCCGAGGTGTTGGCGGGCTTCGACTTCAAGGCGCAGGGCGAGTGGGCGTTCGCGCGTCCCGGCGCACCGCCACTGAAGGCGGCCGAGTCGCTCGACGACGCGGGTGTCGTCGACGGCGCGTTGTTGACCTTGGTGTCGGTGACCCGTACGGAGCGGTACCGGCCACTGGTCGAGGACGTCATCGACGCGATCGCGGTGCTCGACGAGTCGCCAGAGTTCGACCGGGGCGCACTGAATCGCTTCGTCGGGCTCATGATTCCGGTCCTCGCGGCGGTGCTGTCAGTGCTCGTGCTGATGAGCTGGTCGAGGACAGGACACAGCTGGTGGTGGACGCTGGCGCTGGGACTGCTCGGTGTCGGAGTCCTCGTCGGCAGCTTCGTGGCGCGCAATCGGTTTCAGAACGTCAGCGCCTCGGAGAGCCTGTTGGTTGCTTCGCTTCCTCCCCTGGCGGGTGCCGCGGCACTGGCCGTTCCGTTGCCGATAGGCATCGACGGCCTTGGCGCACCCAACCTCGCGGGTGCAGCCGCGATGGTGCTGCTGGTAGTCCTCGCCACGCGCGGTGGCCCACGCAAGCGCGCCGAGGTGGCGTCGTTCATGGCGGTCGGTGCAGTCGCGGTGACCGCGGCCGCCGTGGCGTACGGCTACGGCTGGCAGGAATGGGTGCCTGCCGGCGCCATCGCGTTCGGCATGATCGTCGTGACCAACGCCGCCAAGTTGACGGTGGCCGTCGCACGAATTGCGTTGCCTCCCATCCCGGCTCCCGGCGAGACCGTCGCCAACGAGGAGCTGCTGGACCCGGTGTCCACACCCGAGGCCAGTGATGAGGAATCCCCGACGTGGCAGGCGATCATCGCCTCGGTTCCCGAGTCTGCGGTAAGGCTGACCGAACGCAGTCATCTGGCGACGCAACTCCTGGTCGGGTTCCTGTCCGCAGGTGTGGTGGCGCTGGCCGCCGGTGCCATCTCGGTCGTGGTGCAGGGGCACTTCTTCGTTCACAGCCTGATCGTGGCGGGCCTGGTGGCGACGGTATGTGCCTTCCGGTCGCGGCTGTATGCCGAGAGATGGTGTGCGTGGGCGCTTCTCGCTGCCACCGTGGCGATCCCCACCGGTGTGGCGATCAGACTCGCGCTCTGGGATCCGAGCAGTGCGTGGCTGGTGCTGAGCATTTACACCGCCGGCGTCGTCGTCGCGCTGATCATGGTCGGTGCGACCGAAGGCGTGCGTCGCGTGTCGCCGGTGACCAAGCGCATCCTCGAGCTGCTCGACGGTGCGGCGATCGCCGCGGTCATCCCGCTGCTGCTGTGGATCGCCGGTGTCTACGATCTGCTGCGAAACATCCGGTTCTGAGCGGAGTGGTGTGAATGGGAATCGGTGACCAGCCTCCGCTGAAGGTCGATCCAGAACTGCTGAGCAAGTACGGCAATCAGCTGCTGTCGGCGGCCAGCGACATTCCGGAAGCGCCACCGCCATTCGTCGTTACGGGCGAGGACGCCATCAGCCAGGCCATCGCGGGAAAGCTGCCTGGCCTGGAGGGCGCGATCCAAGACGCGCTCCCGCAACTCAAGGGTGAGGCATCCGCCACGGCGGACAACGTGGTCGCAGCCGCCGGTAAGTACGCGGACACCGACGCGCAGCTCGCGGCCAACTACGAGAAGCTCCAATTCGGTCCGGCGGATGCTGCCGGTGGTGCAGGCGGCGCCGCGGGTGCGGGCGCGGGTGGCGGAGCCGGCGCGATGGGCCAAATGGGCCAAATGATGAGCATGCCAATGCAAATGGCGAGCCAGGCGGCCCAGATGCCGATGCAGGCGATGAGCGCTCTTGGCCAACTGCCGCAGGGCATCATGCAGGGCGTTCAGCAGATCGGTCAGATGGCCGGTGGGCTGGGTGGCGGTGCCACCGGGTCGCCCGAGGCCGGCGCGGAGAAGCCCGGGGACGGCGCTGCTCCGGCGCAGGACGATCGCCGCGACGACGACAAGGCCAAGCAGGAGGAAGCCGCCGCGGGCGACAAGGCCGGCGAACGCGCGCCCGAACCGGCGCCGAAGGAGGCACCGGCCACTCCCGCTGTGCCGCAACAGAGTTCACCACGCCACGCTGCACCCGATCCGACGATCGACGTGTGACGTCGGCCGCGGGAGCGGCTAGACCGTGACGTCGGCGCTGATCGCGTCCGACATGAGCACGCTGAGATGCTGCCAGTAGACCCAGTCAGCGATCGCGGCCCGCTGCACCGCAGCGTCAAGAGCGTTGTGCGCCTTGTGAAGTGCCAACTCCTGCGCGTGGTCGGCGTAGGTCACGAAGGCCTCGAGGTGCGCGACAGCACGGTCAGAGGAGGTGCTCATCAACGGCTTGCTCAACCCGAACCAGAGCGCCGCGGACTTGTCCTCCGGAGGGGTGGAATCCGCCGGCGCGATGGGCAGCAGGTCGTGCAGTGCTCCGTCGCCGACTGAGGCGAGTCGCTTGGCGGCGCTGGGGGCGATCACCTCGAAGCGACTGCGGCCCTGCATTTTTCCTGACTCGGGAATGTCGTCGCGCTGCAGGACGACCTTGGGTACGCCGGGATCGAAGTTGGCGAACTGCTCCTTGGTGGCGATCACGGCGCGCAGCTTCTGGTCGTGCGCCTGTGCCCAACCCTGGATGGCGAGGATCGGGTAGGTGGCCCACTTGCCGCGCTCGGTCGGGGAGATCGACTCGTCGGCCGACGCCATGGTGACCTGTGGGGGCAGCTCGACGCCCTCGGGGATGTAGGCGAGCCCGAAGCTGTTGGCCACCACGATGGAGCCGTCGGCAGCGAGCCCGGTGACCCAGTAGAAGCCGTACTGCGGGGGGCCCATGTTGAGTGCGGCGGCGATGCGGCGGGCGTGGATGAGTGCTGCATTGGCGTTGCCGCGGTGGCGTTGCATGGCCCCGGCGGTCGACGCGGACAGCACGGCGTCCCGCTCCATTCGTGCGGCCGAGACCGGCATGGGCGCCATCGCCGCAATCGAGGGGTCTCCCTTGGTTGACGCCGGGTTGACGCCGGGTCCGGTGTTCACCGCCGCAGCTGCGGGCTGCTGCCCGGGTGCGCCGCTCGACGGCGGCGGACCTGCCGGGGGCGGGGTGGCCGGGGGGCCGAGTGGCATCGGTGGGGGTGTGGGCGCGCTGCCGCCCGGGGAGCCGAAGGACCCACCGCCGCCGGACATTCCACCACCACCGCCACCAACTCCACCGCCGACTCCGCCACCGCCGGTGGTGCCGGCGGAGTGCTGGATGGGAGCGGACGCGGACGAATCGGTTGGGGGAGCGACGGGGGCGACGGGTTGAGCGGTGGCTGCAGCGGGGGACATGGTCGGCTGTTGGGTCGCCGCATTAAGGCCCTTGGCGAACTGGTCGGCGGGGGCCTTCTCGCCGCCAGACCCACCGGGCCCGCCGGTGGCACCGCCCTTGCCTTGTGCGTTCTTGGCGTCTGTCGCGGCGTCGGACTTGGCCTGCATGTCCTGCAGACCGGCCTTGGCGCCCGAGGCCGCGCCGCTGGTCGACTGCGCGGACGAGGACGAAGATCCGCTCGACGACCCGCCGCCCGACGGGCTAGAGGAGGAACCTCCCCCGCTGCCGCCCACGCTCGGGGCACTCGGGGCGCTTGGGGTGCCGGGGGTTGATGGAGGTGGGGCGGATGGGGTTGGGGTTCCGCCCGGTCGTGGGTTGCTGTAGTTAGCGTTCTGGTAATTGCTTTGCGCTGGTGTGGTTTCAGGTGCGGCTTCCGGTTTGGGCGCAACTATATTCTGATCCATGGCGCCAGCCTCTGTGGTCTCAGCCGCAGCTTGCGTATCCGGCGTGACGGGATTCTGCCGCATATCTCCCGCCTCGCCAGTTTCGGTTGGCGGAAGCGCAGGTGCCTGTGAGTCTGGAATCCCGCCGGCGGCGGCTTTGGCGCCCCCAAAATCGGGAACGTTTGCTTCGAACTTTGGTATTTCTTTATCGGAAACGGGCGGATAGGGCTGCCCAGCCGTTATTGCAGTCCCAGCCGCGCTGACGACGGATTCATTGGCACGCAATGCTTGGTCGACGATAGCCGCGATCGCGTCCGCGCGCTTTTGCTGGTCTTCGTTCGTCTGTAAGTTACGGGATAGCAGATCGTCGATTACCTCCTGGGCCGCGTCGCAGTTAGCGGCGATGTGCTCCTTTGCATTTTTTATGGATTCCGACGCGCTTCGGTGGAAGGCCGCAGTGTCTCCTAGAAGCTCACCCGTGGACTGCATCCGACTCGATACAGCGTCAATTTTCTTTTTGCCGGCATCTGAAGCCTTGCCGAACCAGGTGTTGCCGTCGAAAATTGACGTCTGCGATCTCAGCCAGGAACTACTGGACTTTTCGAGCTGTAAGGCAGTCCGTAGTAGTTCGCCGGCGCGAAGCCCGTACGCGTCCTCGTCTGCCTCAGGCCATGCGGTGGGAGGCGTGGTCATCTGGGTTTTGTATTCGCCAGTCGGGCGCGCGATTGTCACCGCGGTTCAGCCTGCCGTGGCCCGACAAGCTCCAGATACAAGATTTGCAATCCGGAACGCTGCATAATTGAGCCATCCGTCGGCGTTTATGTAGGAGTCTCCAGCAGCTAGATAAGCGCGAATATACGCTGCTGAAGCATTTGCGAAGTCCTCAAGCACAAAGTTGGCACTCTGTCGTCCTAGCATCTGAATATCATCAGCATAGGAGTTGAGCAGGGGTCGAGCGGCATCCTCTATTTGCTTCCGATTTGCGTCCCACTGGGAGCCAGGGATGCCCGAATCGCGGTGTTGCCACTCGGGTGAAGTCTCAGCGTTGAACCTGTCTAGGCGAGCGATCCACTCTGTACATGTGCTGTTCGAAGTTGTTACAAAAAGGTTTGGTTCAGACGGATCGCCGATGGGTGGTGTATTTGTCGATGGTTGGGCCGTAGCTTGGTTCAGCGATCGACTCGCTGAACCGAGTTGTATGGCATTGCAAATTCCGACCATCGCCGAACTGGAGTTGACGAAGACCGACGCAAGCCCGTCGTTGGCGGGTATGTAGTTGGGAATGCTGTCGGAATAGGCCCGGCCATATGCAATGAACTGCTCGTAGAGCTCCCTCACTAGGCGATGAGGGGTCTGTTTGACCAGTGGCACAAGCTGGTCGGTTGCCGTCCGGACAGACGTCGCGACAGCCTCGACCTGCGACCGCTGTTCGGTTGTCCATTCCGCTACCGGGCCGAGCGTTGAGCGGACTTCGCCCCAGCCATTTGTTTGTACGGCGGCGAGATTGTTGTTAATTCCGTTGAATGTATTGCATGTTGGCTCGTCAGTAATCACGCCTATAGGTCCCGTGTCACTTGAACTAGCGATATCGCCCGGCGTACGCGGCGCGGGAGTTGCTCCCCCGTTGTCGGAGTTGCGGGTAAAGATCAGAGTGGCACCGATAGTGATCCCAATCACCAAAAGAACGGCTACGGCAACCAGCAACCATTTGATGCCACTGTTGCTGTGCGGCGGCGGCGCTGGCGGCCAAGCTCCCTGCTGCCAACCGGGAGGCGGCTGCTCAGGGTAGTAGCCGGACTGTCCGTACGGCTGGCCCTGGTTCGGGGGTGGCCCGGAATGTTGCGGCGGCTGCCATCCATCGGGGGGAGGCATGCTCACGATTGCCTACCTGCGGCTGGCATCTGCACTGCTGTACCTCCGCGCAATCCGCTCATCACGCCCCGGAGTTTACCGACGCGCATCCCTATCTAGCGTAGGGGAACATTGACCGCAGGCGACGCACGAATTTTGACGTAACTAGGGCCGAGTTTGCGCTAGCGGGACACCGGTCCCGCACGATCTTCAAGTGACTGCCATCTGCCTGGAGCTGCGAGGGCCGGTTCTCATCCACGCCGAACAGTGAACAATCAATCGCCATGGTTCCGGACTCACCCGGCCGCACGACATGCCCCGGAAATGACGTTACTCAGACGGAAAGCCGTATAGGTCAGCCACGCATCGGTGTCGATGTACTTGTCTCCGAGCGGGACGTAGGCGCGAATGTTAAGAGCAGCAAGCGCCGCGAAATCGTCGAACACCGGGTTGTTGCTCTGCTCACCTGCGGCCTCCATGTCATCCGCCCATTCCGCCAGGTGGGACACCGCCGACAGCTGAAGGCTTCTTTGTGCGGGCGTCCAGTGGGAGCCGAGGACACCAGTGTCGAGGCCGGCCCAATCGATTGTCGCGGAAGTGAACTGGCTTTCACGATCAACCCAGTACGTGCACGTATCGCCTGGCGACGTGACGAACATCTGACGGTCGCTAGGGTCGGCGGGCGCCATCACCTCACTCGGCTCCCGCGCAGAAGCAATCGAAGTAGCGCGGGCAGCGGGTCCATAAGTAATCGCGTTACATATGCCGGCTAACGCACTACCGGCATTGACATTGGCGGATGCTAAGGCATTATTCGCTGGCGTATATGTGTCGATATTGTCTGCGTAGGCGTGTCCATAGGCCGCGAACTGTTCGTAGAGTTCGCGCACCACGCGATGTGGGGTCTGTTTTATAAGCGGCACGACTTGGTTGGCTGCGTTCCGTATGGCGTTGGCAACTGAAAGCACTTGTGACCGCTGGTCGGCAGTCCACGCCGACACAGGCCCCAGCGAGCTTCGTTGAGCACCCCAGCCTTTTGCCTCGACATCGGCAATGCTGTTGTTGATGGGAATATAGCTCGCGCATGTCGGTTCATCCGTGATCACGGAAACCGGCCCCGTGTCGTTCGCACTAGCGACGTCGCCTAGAGCGTCAGTCGGCGACGCAGTTGGCCCCGAATCCCCGCCACGGCTCATCACGATCACCGTGATGCCCACGGCTATTGCGATCACCAACAGCACCGCCACCGCGCCAAGGAGCCACTTCAGGCCGTTGCCGGTCGGCGGCGGCGGTCCGGGCGGATGCAGCCACGGGCCCTGCTGCCAGGGCGGCCCAGATCCGTGCGGGTCGCCCGGCCGCCATCCTTCACCTTGTGGCGGCGTGCTCATGCGCGCATACCTAGAGAACCAGGAATGCGATGGCCGCTGCGACGATGAAGACCACCAGCACCCCGATGCCGAACAGCAGCCATCGGCCGTTGCCGTCGGTGGTCTTGGAACCACCGTGCTGGGTCCACGTGCCCTGCTCCCACCCTGGCGGTGGGGGTTGCTGCTTCGGGCTGGACACCGTCGGGTCGAAGGGCTGGCCGTACGGCTGCCCCTGATCGCCGGACGTGGAATCCCCTGGCTGCGATGACGGCCACCCGTCGTGAGCAGGCGTGCTCATCCGCGCGTTCCTTCGACTACCCCGTACATGCCCGCACCCCCGCAACACTCGCCGGTCACGCCGCGCACCGTCGACGCCCACACGCCTTCACCGTAAGCCGAAAACCTTGCTACACCGCGCACCAAAATGCCCCGCGTCCCGCGCGGCAGGATCCGATCCATCGCACGTACTCCTGGTGTCAGCGGTTGGCGTCGTTGATGTCGGAGGTGATCTCGGCGACCGCGGAATCTATGCGCTCCCGGTCGGCTTCGATCGACGCGGACGCGGTCGCCCCGGCGTTCTGCAATGCCTCGTTGACTCGCGCGGCGACCGTGTCGGCTCCGAGCCGCAACAGGCCCTCTTCGATGAAGACGTCGGTCAGCCAGTGATGGCCGTTCAGCGTGACCTCGACGGTCCTCGCCTCATCGGTGGCGGTGAACGTCTCGCCCGCCATCTTGCTCAGCTGCTCGTCCATCAGCGACTGCAGGCGCTGCGCCTGCTTCAGCACCGCCGCCACCTGCGGATGCATGTCCTCGGTCACTTGGAGTCCTTGGGATCCTGAACGGTCCTGCGCTTCCGGTCACCGATGATGCCCTGCGTGTACTCCCGATCCTCGACGTAGAGATCCTCGTCGGGGGACAACCCGGGGGTCCGCTTCTTTTCCTTGCCGCCCTGGGCCTGGCCACCGTGGCCGCCGCCCATACCTCCACCCATGCCACCGCCCATCGCGCCGCCAGGTCCACCGGCGGCCGGGGCACCGCCCGCGGCGCCTGCTCCTGCCGGCCCCGGTCCGACCGAGACCCCGGCAACGCTGGGCTGCAACGGTACTGAACCTGCTCCGCCGCCTGCGCCGCCCCCGGAGCCGCCACCGGCGCCACCACCTGCTTCGGCCGCGGCGGGGTGCAGGCCGAGATCATCGGGCGAGATCGGTGTGACTTCAGGTCCGCCACCTGGCATGCCTCCGCCTGGCGATCCACCCGAGGGCGAGCCGCCGCCGGACGGTGAACCGCCACCTGAGCCCGAGCCCTGCCCGCCCGAGGGCTCGCCGGCACCCTTTTCGGCCGACATCGGCGACACCCCGTGCGACGGGGACTGCGGCATCGTCGGCGAACCTCCCGGTGGCTGCCCGCCGCCGCCACCGCCGCCGCCGGCGGGCGATCCGGGGCCCTGGCCCGGATGTGTCCGGTCCCAGTCGGACGGCAGCTTCCTCGGGTCCCCGTTCTCGGTCACCGGCGCCGAAGGCGTGCCGACGGGCGGAGGCGGGTTGTCCACCGTCACACGTTCGACCGCAGCTTTCGCCGTGTAGATGTCCTGGATGTGCTCGGACTGCTTGACCAGCTTGTCCATCGCGACCAAGCTCGCATGCTGGTTGGCCGTGGTCATGTTGTCTTCCAACGACTTGTACTGCTCATAGACCGGGTTGTGCTCGCCTACTGCAGCGAGGTGGGCGTCCCACACCTTCTGCGCCTCAACCGCCAACGCTTGCCACTTCTGGCCGAGTTGGGTGATCCAGTTGCCGTAGTTGAAGAACTTGCCGTACGCCTCGTCGGCGGCATCGCCCTCCCAGTTGACGATGGGCGCGATGAACGTCGCCCCCGCCTTCTGCAGAGCGACGCCGTTGGCGTCCCACTTGTTGCGTGCCGCCTCGAGGGAGGCACCGTGGTCGCCGCTCCCGAGTGCGTCTTGGGCGAGGTCGATGAAGAGGTTGCTTCCGCTGCTCGACCTTGACGGTGCCGCCAAGTCGCCAGGAGCCTTCGGTTCGGGAGTGCCGCTACCTGCCGGGACGACGGGTGCGGGTGCGGGCCCGCCGCTGTCGATGCTGTGCCGCGCCGCCTCGTCGAAGTCGTCGTACGCCTTGGCGACCGAGTTCAACGTGTCGGCCAGTCGTTGCTGTTCGGTCTTCGCGAACGCCTGGTTCTTGGCCAGGTAGTCGGCATTGGCCTGAAGGTGTTCGATGGTCCGCTTGGTGTGGGGCAAGCTATCCGGTGCCTGGAGCCCCGACGACAGTCCCTCGGCATCGGCGAACTCGACGTTCGAAACTTGTCTTGCCTTCGTGCGCAGGTCTCCCGTGTCGACCTTGATGCCGTCGCCCATCAGTCCTCCTCACACCCGCCCGCGCACGGGTCCGACAATTGAAGTGTCATGGCTCGAGCGCCATCTGGTAGCGGCTTTCCTCACGCGGGTTGATCAACCGGATCGGCAGCTGGCGATGACGTGGCGTGTCGATGAAGTTGTGCCGCAACACGACTCGTCCGACGCCGGGGTGCGGCCCCAGGTACGTCGTCGAGTTGGGCCAGACGATCTTCGCGACCGTGCCCACGCGAGCGTTGATGAGCCCGGCGAACTCGCGGAACTGCGGACCAAGGGTGATGACGGCACCGGCAGCGGCCGAGCGGATCACGAATTGCGTGAACAGTCGTGCGTCACCAAGGTTGATGCTGACGTCGACGTCGTCGAACGGCATGTACACCGGGTACCGGTCGGCCGTCTCGCCGACCAGCACGCCCGCCGAGCCGATCGGCAGTTCGTAGTGGCGATCTGTCGTCGGGCTCTCCCCGTACAGGGCCGCACGCTGACCACCGAAGAGGCACGAAAACCCGCGTGGCGTGGTCGGTTCCGCCAACGTCGTCAACAGGACCGTCGTCGTCGGGGCGGTGCCAGGGCGCACCCGCACCCGGGTGATGGTGTGGTCCGCCCGTGCCGACCACCACATGTCCGGCCCACCGAGGGCGGTGTATGCGGCGGTGAAGGTGCTGCGCCCCTTGATCAGTGACCACGCTTCGCGTTCGAAGCTGATCTCGGTGGCGCGGTCGAAGTCCTCGAAGCTGCGTCCACACCGGGCGTCGATCCCGTTGCTGGACAGGTGATCTGCGATGCGGGTGGTGGAGGCGACCAGGTAGCTGGCGAGCCCCGCGACGCCGACGTCACGGCGCAGCGCGGACCTGCGGGTCTCCTCGGGGAGCGCGCGCAACACGATCCAGGTCCGCCGGTTGGCCGGCGCCGGATACGGCCCGACCACCTGGTCGTAGAGCGCGACGAGGCTCGCCGGAGCCGTCCGTCCGACCCGGTACCCGGCCGAGACGACGTCGGCCTCCAGATCGGGGCAGTACGTGGCGATGAGCTGTTCGACGAGTTGGGTGTCCAGCACGTCGTCGGTGAAGGCCTCGCCGGACACGATCACCGTCGGAGTGAACGGCCGCGGGACGAGCTCGATGATCGAGACGAGGTGGTCGTCCTGCCAGCGCACCGCGACGTGGTCACCAGGGATGACGGTCGCGCCGACGGCCGCCGCAGACGGCGCGTCGGGCGCCACCACGTGCCGGCGCCGCCAGGAGAACACTGCTGCGATCCAGCCCGTCACACGACGGCCGCGCACGGTGAGCGTCGTGGCGATCGCGATCAGCACGGCCAACGTGATCGCCAACCACATCAGGTGGATGTGGACGAAGAACACCACGCACGCGGGTATCAGGACGGCGGCCCAGAGCAGGTGTCCCGTGGTGATGCGCAGACCGAAGATCGACAGCAGGTTCTTCATCGGCGCCTCAGTGCGCGCCTTGCGAGAGCGAGGATTCCGAGCGCCACGGCCAGGCTGACACCGGTCACGACCACCATCGTGATGGGGCCGCGGTCGGGTGGCGGGACGTACACCGGCGCCGGAATCTCCTGCACCTTGTAGGACACCGACTTCGGGCCGGGTGGGACGTCCCACGTCAACGCGGCCACCGGATCGATCACGCCGGCGCCGACGTAGTTGTCGACGCCGCCGCCGGGATGCCGCGACGTGGCGGTGATGCGGTACATGATCTGGGCCGGGGTCAGGTCCGGAAAGCGCTGGCGGAGCATCGCGGCCAGGCCCGAGACGTACGCCGCGGCGAACGAGGTTCCGTTGATGGGAATCGGGCCGTCCTGGCCCTGCAGCGCGTTGACGGGATTGCCGTCGTACCCCAGAGCGATGATGTTCTCCGCGGGTGCGGCCACGCCGAGCCACGGCCCCGACATCGAGAAGGTGCTGGGCTGGCCGGTTTGGCCGATGCCGCCGACGGTCAGCACCAACGGCGAATACCAGGCCGGCGAGACGATGGTCTGAACTTGCTTCCACCCGCGGGGATCGGCCGGCGTCGACGCGTCGGGCGGCGGATTCTGCGAGCATTCTTGGCCGGTGTTGCCTGCCGCGACGACGACGACGGCGCCCTTGGCGTTGACCGCGTATTCGATTGCGGCGCCGAGGCTCTTCTCGTCGATCGGCCGGGTGATCTTGTAGCACGCCGCTTCGCTGATGTTTATGACCTGCGCGCCGAGGTTGGCGGCGTGCACGATCGACCGGGCGAGGCTGCGAAGTGATCCAGCGGTCGGGGTCGTGTTGGGGTCGTTGGGGTCTTGCCGGGCGCCCACGGGTTGGTAGTTGTCCGACGTCTGACGCAGCGACAGCAGTCGGGCGTCGGGTGCGACGCCGATGAAGCCGTCGGTGGGCGACGGACGGCCGGCGATGAGCGACGCGGTCAGGGTGCCGTGGCTGTCACAGTCGTTCATGCCGTCGCCGGCCTTGTCGACGAAGTCGCCGCCGGGCAGGGCGGGCACGCGGGCCGAGCCGTTCACGCCCGTGTCGATGACGGCGACGGTCACGCCGGCGCCGGTGGCGAACTTCTGCGCATCGGCGATCCGGAGGTAGTCGTTGGCCCAGGGCTTGTCCGCGAAGTTGGCGCCGGGAAATACGGTCGGGCTGGAGCAGACGCGACGTAGCTCGGTCGGTGTGTCGGGGCCGGTCTCGTCGGGTGGTAGGGCCGTCGGGTCGATGGCGGGCGGCTCGATCGCGATCGCAGGCGGCGCGGTGAACACCGTCAGGAACAGCACGGCGACGAGCATGACGATGCGACGCGTCAAGAGTCACCCCTTCGTTCCCCGACCAGCCCCAGCTGGCGCTGAGACCCCGATAGCAAAGCAGTCGCCGCCCCGTGGACGGCGTATTCCCTCACGTCAAGCCCTACGAGCACGCGCACGTAGCCAATCGTACGATGCGGTGGGAGTGCGCCATGCACCATTCTTGACGAGCTCAGGGGAGGCGCTGGTGGCGCCTCCCCTGAGTAGAAACTGCTGGTCTAACTAGGCGTCGAGATCCTTCTGGATGAGCTCCGCGACGGTGCTGAGCGCGGCCTCGTCGTCGGAGGCGACCGTCACCTCGGCGCCGTTGCCGGCCCCGAGGGTCATGATCATCAGCGCCGAGCCGGCGTCCACCGGCTCACCACCGTCCAGCGACAGGGTGACTTCAGCGCCGGCGTTGACGACGGCTTCGGCGATGATCGCCGCGGGGCGGGCGTGCAGGCCGATCGACGAACCGACGATTACGGTCTTGGCGGGCATGGTGAATCTCCTTTTGCGGTGGGTTCGAGAATGTCAGGCGGCGACGAGTTCGGGGGCGGTATCGGCGTCCGCCTTCTTGGCGAACTGCTTGGCGGCGACGACCGCGGCAGCGGCGACGACGGTTCCCAGCGCCAGGGCGACCAGGAACCAGAGCAGGTTGCCGATTGCGAAGAACACGAAGATGCCGCCGTGGGGCGCCTTGAGCGTCACGTCGAAGGCCATGATGAGCGCCCCGGTGACTGCGCCGCCGGCCATCATCGACGGGATGACGCGAAGCGGGTCGGCCGCGGCGAACGGAATGGCGCCCTCGGAGATGAACGAGGCACCGAGAAGCCATGCCGCCCGGCCGTTTTCGCGCTCCGGCTCGGTGAAGAGCTTCGGACGTACGGTCGAGGCCAGCGCCATCGCCAGCGGCGGCACCATGCCGGCGGCCATCACGGCAGCCATGATGCGCAGCGACGACGGATCGGCGACGTTGAGTCCCGCGGTGGCGAAGGCGTAGGCCGCCTTGTTGACCGGACCGCCGAGGTCGAAGCACATCATCAGGCCGAGGATGACGCCGAGCAGGATCACCGAGCTGCCCGACAGACCGCCGAGCCAGCTCGTCAGGCCCGAGGTGATGGCGGCCAGCGGGCGTCCGAGAAGCAAGAACATCAGCAGACCGACGACCAGCGAAGCGCCCAGCGGGATGATGACGACCGGCATGAGGCCGCGCATGGCCTTGGGGACGCTGATCTTGCTGATCCACAGCGCGGTGAAGCCGGCGATCAGACCGCCGACGATGCCGCCGATGAAGCCGCCGCCGACGAAGACCGCCACCGCGCCTGCGGTGAAACCCGGTGCGATACCGGGTCGGTCGGCGATGGCGAAGGATATGTAACCGGCCAGCGCGGGCACCAGGAAGCCGAAGGCCAAGCCGCCGAGGGTGAACAGCGCGGCGCCGAGGTACTGGACGAAGCCGCCGTCGGGCAGGTTGGTCAGCGAGTTGGTGCTGGCGATGATGTTGCCCAGTGACTGCGTCGCGCCCTCGGGTTTGTTCGCGATGTCGTATCCGGCGAACAGGAAGCCCAGCGCGATCAGCAGACCGCCTGCGGCGACGAACGGAATCATGTAGCTGACGCCGGTGAGCAGGATCTGGCGGGTGCGGGTGCCCCAGCCGACACCGCCTGCGGCGGACGGGGAGGACGACGACGCGGCTCCGCCTGCGGAGCCTTCGACGCGCGCGGCGCTGGGATCGCTTGCGGCGGCCACTGCTTCGGCGACCATCTTGGCTGGTTCGTTGATGGCGCGCTTGACGCCGGAGGCGATGACGGGCTTGCCGGCGAACCGGCCGCGGTCCTTGACGCCCACGTCGGTGGCGAAGATGACGGCGTCGGCGGCGGCGATGATCTCCGGTGCCACCGGGGTGCTGCCCGAGGAGCCCTGTGTCTCGACGTGCATGGTCACGCCGGCTTCCTTGGCGGCCAGCGCCAGCGAGTCGGCGGCCATGTAGGTGTGCGCAATTCCGGTGGGGCAGGCGGTGATTGCGATCAGCGTCGTGGTCTTCGCCGAGTCGACGGGCGCGGCGGCAGCGGCCGGCGCGGCGGCGGGGGTGGCTGCCGGGGCGGGGTTCACCACACCCTCGACCAGTGCGACGACCTCTTCGGCCGACGCGGCGGCCCGCAGCGACGCGACGAACTCCTTGCGCACCAATGCCCTTGCGAGACTTGACAGCAACTTCATGTGCTCGGCGCCGCCGGAGTCGGGGGCCGCGATCAGGAAGGCGAGGTCGGCGGGGCCGTCGGGCGCGCCGAAGTCGACGGCGGGCGAGAGCCGCGCGAAGCCGATGGTGGCCTGGTCGACGTAGGGGGAGCGGCAGTGGGGGATCGCGATGCCGCCAGGAAGACCGGTGGCGGACTGGGCTTCGCGGGCCATGGCGGCGGCGACGAGGCCTGCACCGTCGGAGGAACGTCCGGCATCGGCGAGACGCGCGGCGAGCAGGCCGATTACGGCCTCCTTGTCGCCGCCCGCGTCGACGTCGATGGCGACGAGGTCAGTGGTGATGATGGACATGGTTCTCTTTCCTCTGGTGTGAGTCGGGTTGGTTAGGGGCGGATGGCGGCGGGTGTGATGGCGTAGACCCGGACGGCGTCCAGGTCGACCTGTGACGGGGCGGGTAGGGCGGAACCTGGCAAAGCCGCTGCGGCACTGCCGTAGGCGACGGCCATCTGGAGGCGACGAGGCGGCTCGGCGCCTCCGACCGCGGCGCGCACGTAGCCGGCCAACGACGAGTCGCCTGCGCCGACGGTGCTGCGTGGGGTGATGGGTGGCGGGGCGGCCATCCAGCTGCCGGTCGGGTCGACCAGGACGGCGCCTGCTGCCCCCAGCGTGACGAGGATCGTCTTCGCGCCGCGTTCGATGAGCTGGTTGGCTGCCAGGATCACCGGTGCCGGATCACCCTGGGCAGCAGCACTTTCCAGATCCTCGGGCGACGCACCGACCAGGCCGGCGAGTTCTTCGGCGTTGGGCTTGATGAGGTCGGGTGCAGAAGTGCCAAAGGCGGCGGCGAGTGCGTCGAGCGGACGCTCGGAGGTGTCGACGGCGACCTGGCAGGGTGCCGACGCGAGTCGCGCGACCACGTCGGCGTACCAGTCGTCGGGAACGCCGGGCGGCAGTGACCCGGAAAGCACGATCCACGAGGCGGTTTCGGCGTGGGCGAGGACGGCGCGGGTCAGCGCGTCCAGTGCGTCGGCGTCGAGCGGTGCGCCGGGCTCGTTGAGCTTGGTGGTGGTGCCGTCGGCCTCGGTGATCGCGAGGTTGGTCCGAACGACTCCGCCGACGGGGACGCTGCGGAAGGTGACGCCGGCCACGCGTAGGGCGGCCACCATGGGGTCGTCGTCGGCGGTGGGGAGGACGGCGAGGGTGTCGAGGCCCGCGAGTGCCAAGGCCCGTGCGACGTTGACGCCCTTGCCGCCCGGCTCGCTGGTGGCGGAGGTGACGCGGTGGACGGCGCCGCGAGTGAGCGTTGCGCCCAGTGACACGGTGCGGTCGATGCTGGGGTTGGGGGTAACGGTGACGATCATTCGGGAGCTCCCGTCGTGATGACTTCGACGCCTTCGTCGGTGAGGGTCCGGCGGTCGGCGTCGGAGATCTCGGCGTCGGTGATGAGGGTGTCGACGCTGGAGATCGGCGCGAAGCTGACGAAGTCTTCGCGGCCCACCTTCGTCGAGTCGGCGGCGACGACGACGTAGTTGGCGCACGCGACCATGGCGCGCTTCACGGCGGCCTCCTCGCTGTCGGGGGTGGATAGTCCGTGTCTGGCGCTGATGCCGTTGGTGCCGATGAACGCGATGTCGACGCGGAGGTTGTCGAGCACCCGAAGGGTCTGCTCGCCGACCGCGGCCTGGGTGACGCCCCTGACGCGACCGCCGAGCAGCTGCAGCGAGACCGTCGGCATCGACGCCAGCCGGGCGGCGATGGGCACCGAGTTGGTCACGACGACGAGGTCGCGGTCGGTGGGCAGCTGGTTGGCGATGCGGGCGGTCGTGGTGCCCGCGTCGAGCAGCACGCTGGCGCCGTTGAGGGGGAAGAATTCGGAGGCGGCCTCGGCGATGGCGTCCTTGTAGTCGGCGCGGGTGGTTTCCCGCTCGCCGACGCCGGGTTCGACGAGGTGGAGCGCCCGGGTGGGGACGGCTCCACCGTGGACGCGCCGCAGGACGCCGGCCCGGTCGAGTACGGCCAGGTCCCGGCGCACGGTCTCGGTCGTGACGTCGTAGGTGTGTGCGAGTTCGGTGACCGAGGCGCGACCCTGGCTGATCACCAATGCGGCGATCGCTTGTTGGCGCTCTTCGGCGTACATGACTCTCCGTTTTTGTGGGTTATGCATGTTTCGAATGTTGATATAGTTGGTTTTACCCCTGAATGTGTTGACTTGTCAACGGTTTGTTGTAATCTAGTTCACATGAGCGCTACTTCGTCTCCCGTATCACTGCATCCCGCGGACGTCTCGCAGCCAACGGCCGGAACCGTCCTCCGCGGCATCCCCGCCGTGGGCGGCGTGCAGTACGCGCCAGTGATCAGACCGGGCTCGCGGCCGACGGTCGACGCTGCGTCGACCACAGCCGATCTCGAGGAATCCCGGCGCCCGGGAGAGGTGGCCCGGTTCACCGCTGCGGCCGCCGCCGTGGCCGACCGGCTGCGGGAGCGTGCGGCGAACGCCTCGGGTGCCGCCTCGGAGGTGCTGGCGACGACGGCGCAGCTGGCGCAGGACCGCGCCTGGATCGCCGCCGCCGAGAAGCGGATCGGGCAGGGCAACCAGGCCGTCAGCGCGGTGACCGGCGCCGTCGACCAGTTCGTCACCATGTTCACCCAGTTGGGCGGGCTGATGGCAGAGCGCGTGACCGATCTGCGCGACATCCGCGACCGCGTCATCGCCGAACTCAACGGCCTGCCCGAACCCGGCGTCCCGGTGCCCGAGGTGCCGTCGATCCTGTGCGCCGAGGACCTCGCTCCCGTCGACACCGCGGGTCTGGACGCGTCACTGGTCGTCGCCCTCGCCACCACGCTCGGCGGACCCACCAGCCACACCGCGATCATCGCCCGGCAACTCGGCATCCCCTGCGTGGTCGCCGTCGACGGCCTCGACTCCGTCGCCGCCGGCACCATGGTGATGGTCGACGGCACGGTCGGCACCGTCACCGTCGCGCCGGACGAGGCCGAGGCGGCCCAGGCCGTCGCCGTCGCCCGGGGTGAAGCCGACCTCGCCAAGAGCTGGAGTGGCCCCGGCGCCACCGCCGACGGACACGTCGTCGCGATCCTGGCCAACGTCCAGGACGGCGCGGCTGCGCGGGCGGCGCGGGATACCCCGGCCGAGGGCGTCGGGCTGTTCCGCACCGAGCTGTGCTTCCTCAACCGCTCGACCGAACCGTCGGTGGACGAGCAGGCGCAGATCTACGGCGAGGTGCTCGACGCGTTCGCCGGGCAGAAGGTCGTCATCCGCACGCTCGACGCTGGTTCGGACAAGCCGCTGAA
The DNA here is from genome assembly GCF_001426545.1 of Mycobacterium sp. Root135. Lineage (GTDB taxonomy): Bacteria > Actinomycetota > Actinomycetes > Mycobacteriales > Mycobacteriaceae > Mycobacterium. The sequence continues at coordinate 568,610 of NZ_LMEZ01000005.1, forward strand.
GTTCGTCGGCCATCCCGACGAGGCCAACCCGGCGCTTGGCGTGCGCGGCATCCGCATCGCGGACGGCAATCCCGGCATCCTGACCAGGCAGCTCGAGGGCATCGCCGCGGCGGCGAAGAACACCGGCAGCTCGCCGTGGGTGATGGCGCCGATGATCGCCACCCCGGCCGAGGCCAAGGCGTTCGCCGACGAGACGCGCGCCCACGGCCTGGTGCCGGGCGTGATGATCGAGGTGCCCGCGGCCGCGCTGCTCGCCGACCGCATCCTCGACCACGTGGACTTCCTGTCGATCGGGACCAACGACCTGACCCAGTACACGATGGCCGCCGACCGGATGTCGGCCGAGCTGGCCACGCTGACCGACCCGTGGCAGCCAGCCGTGCTGGCGCTGGTTGCGATGGCGGCCAAGGCCGGGGTGGCGGTCGGCAAGCCCGTCGGCGTCTGCGGTGAGGCCGCCGCCGATCCGTACCTGGCCTGTGTGCTGGTGGGCCTCGGCGTCTCGTCCCTCTCTGCGGCCGCCGCGGCGGTCAGCGCCGTCGGCGCGAAGCTGGCCCAGGTCACGCTCGCGCAGTGCCAGGAAGCGGCGGCCGCCGCGTTGGACACGGCCACCGCGGCCGATGCCCGTGCTGCGGCGAGCGCCATTCTCGCCTGACCCCACGGCCGCGAGCAGTCGCAAAGCTGCACGTTTTGCGGCGTGTCGCGACACATTTGCGACTGCTCGCGGCGGTGGCCTTTGGAATGAATCGGACCGCGGTCCGGTTATGCTGGGTACACGTCACCAAGGAGGTACCAGTGCCCGCCATCACCGCCGACACCTTGACCCTGCCCCGCGTCGCGGGGCCCGCCGCATCCGACACCGAGCGGCCCGTGCTGTCCATCACCACCGGCCCCAAGGGGTACGAGGGCGAGGGATTCCCCGTGGTTCGCGCCTTCGCCGGCGTCAGCGCCGCCGCCCTCGACCCGTTCGTCCACATGGACCAGATGGGTGAGGTCGAATACGAGCCCGGCGAGCCGAAGGGCACCGACTGGCACCCGCACCGCGGCTTCGAGACCGTCACCTACATCATCGACGGCCGCTTCGCCCATCAGGATTCGCACGGCGGCGGCGGGCTCATCACCGACGGCGCCACCCAGTGGATGACCGCCGGCGCGGGCGTCCTCCACATCGAGACGCCGCCTGCCGAACTGGTCGAGAGTGGCGGGACGTTCCACGGCATTCAGCTGTGGGTCAACCTGCCCCGTAAGGACAAGTTCGCCGCGCCGCGTTACCAGTCCATCGAAGGCGGCGAGGTCAAGCTGCTGGCCTCCGACGACGGTGGCGCCCTCCTGCGGATCATCGCAGGTGAGATCGACGAACAGCAGGGACCGGGTTCGACGTACACGCCGATCACGTTGGCGCACGCCACGATTCAGCCCGGTGCTCGTCTCGACGTGCCGTGGAACCGCGACTTCAACGCGCTGGTCTACGTGCTGGCGGGCGAAGGGGCCGTCGGCCCGGTCGGAAACCCGATCCGCCAGGGCCAGCTCGCGGTGATGGGACCCGGTGACCGGATCTCCGTCTCGGCGCGTTCCAGCCAGGACGCGCGCAACCCCGCGATGGAGGTTCTGTTGTTGGGCGGCAAGCCCATTCGCGAACCGGTCTTCCACTACGGCCCGTTCGTGATGAACACCAAGGCCGAGGTGATCGAGGCGCTCGAGGACTTCAACGCGGGCAAGTTCGGTGCCATCCCGCCGAATGCCCTGATGCCGCACCGGGGCGGGCGCTAACCGCTCCGTAGGGCGGCGGGGTGCACCGGCTCCGGGTACAGCAGTTCCAGCTCGCCGAGGTTCGCCGCGACGGTGACGAGCGGCAGCGCCGCCCTGATCGACAGGTCGTCGCTGCCGGCCTCGGCGCGCAGGGCAAGCACGAAGTCGTCGCCGATCGGGCCGAGGTCGTGCACCGGCCGCCGACCGTGCAGGCGCTCCCGGATCACCGAGGTGTGTAGCTCGAGAACCTCGCGCACCCGCGGATAGGCGGTGATCGGCGGCGGCACCACGTCGGCGATCAACTCGGCGGCGGTGCGCACCCGGACGGCGCGGTTGACGGCCCGGATCGCCGGGGCGCGCCGGTCCGTCGACCCGCCGCTCTCCGAAAGGTATTGGCGGACTGCATCGTCCAACGTCCGCGACGCCGACATGGCCGCGTGGCTCAACGAGTACACCTTGTCGTCGGCCGATTCCGACGCGCCTCGCGTCACCCGCTTGACCGCGATGGTGAGGAACGTGGCGCCTGCCGCGATGGACGCGTCGACCGCGCGGGACACCCTGGCCGCCGCGCCGCGTGGCCACAGAAGCAGTGACACCACCGCGCCCACCAAGGCGCCGACGACGACGTCCTCCACCCGGAGCAGGCCCACCTGCCAGCCGCTGGGACTGATGACGTTGAAGATGATCAGCACCATCATCGTGAACATCGCCTGACCCGCGACGAACGAGGCGACTTCCGGCACGTACGCCGAGCCGAAGGCGACGGCGGGTAGCGCCACCCACAGCACGACCGGGTCGACGCCCATCAGCTCGATGAACGCCACGCCGAGCAGGAAGCCGATCGTGGTCCCGACGACGGCGCGGACCACCCGGGTGCCCGTCGTCAGCGCGCTGCTGCGCAGCACCGACATGGCGCCGAGCACCACCCAGAAGCCGTGCTGGACGGGAAAGACGTGGGTGACGGCCACCGCGAGCGCGAGCCCGAGCCCGGTGCGGATGCTGTTGCGCACCACGACGGCGCGGGTGGCCAGGAACCCGCCTGGCAGCGACGTCAGCGCCTGAGACTCCGACAGCAGCCGCTCGGCAGCCCCGGCCTCCGGAAGTCTGCGTCCGAGCACCCTGGCCCACACGGGACGCGCGTCGGCCGCCGCGGCGATGCCGATGACCCGCCCGGTCGTCCCGACGCACCCGGAAATGGTCCTGCGTGTCAGCAACTTTCGGCCGACGCCGATGGCGGTGGCGTCGTTCGGTTCGGCGAGGATCTCGATGATGTCGTCGCGATAGCGGCTCTGGGCGATCAACCGCTGGATGGCGAGTGCCTCGGACAGGTTGGCGCGGTGGGCGTCGCGGCCGGCGACCGCCGTGCTGAGCACCAGGGCGCTTTCGCGCAGCACCCGGACGACGGGATCCCTCATCTCCGCCAGCAGCTCGCCGCTGGTGTCGGTGACGCGGTCGGCCAGCCACTGCAGGTCGTCGACCACCCGCACCAGCGCACGGCTGCCCGCGGTCAGTCCGACCGGACGGAAGTCGGCGCCGAGGAAGTTGGCCCGCAGCGCGCCCATTGCCGTCGACACGTCGTCGTCGGTGGCGTCGCCGTCGAGCCGGTCGGCCAGCGTCCGGCACACCAGGGCGGCGTGACGTCGGAGGTCGTCGTGGTGTCGGGGCGGAAGCAGGAACAGCGCGGCGGGCACGGCCAGCGAGAGCGCGATGAACCAGCCGAACAGGCGCTCCGGAACGGGACCTACCGGCGTGCAGGCCGGCAGCACGAAGAGCATCAGCGTCGACCGTTGGCCCGCGGCGAACGTCTCGCTGAGAACACCGGAGAACGTCACGATGACGGCGAGGACGAACATCGTCAGGACCGCGACCCACGGAAGGGGCGCCACCAGCGTGCCGAGCGTGATGAGGATGGCGCCGTTGACGCCGAGGCCGCCGTACGCCAACGCACGTGCGGGCCGGTTGCCGGGGAAGTCGACGGTGATCAACAGGGCGACCGAGCCGAAGATGGCGAACAACGGTGTCTGCGAACCGCTTCCGAGGGCGAAGCCCGTCGCGGCGGCCAACGGCAACACCAGTGCCGCGCGCACCGCGCGTCGTGCTGCGTCGTGCTCTGGGTCTCGCCGCTTGATCCGATCAACCGCCCGGCTCCAGAGAAGGGCCGGGTTCAGCATGGTCCCAAGGTAGTCCGCTGCCTCAGTCGTCGGGGACGGAGGCGAACCGTCCGGAGTCCAACGCGTCGAGCATCTGCTCGGCCACCCACCGCAGGCCGACGGTGTCGTGCGGCAGCGTGGCTTGTTCGTACCCGATCAGCAGGTACATGCTCCACGACGCGAAGACCTGCGCCTGGTTCGCGTGGCCGAGAATCTCGAATGCCGCGTCGAACATCACGTCGTGCCGGCGCTTGTCGACCTCTTTCTGTACCGCGAGTACGTCCTGGTCGAGCGAGCTCCAGACCCGGATCGCCGCTTCGGCGCCGTGGGGCAGCGACAGGGCGTGCTTGATGATCGTGTCGATGCGTCGTCGGGCGTTGGGTTCGGCGTATGCGACGTCCATGCCGTCGACGCGGCGCTGCAGCCAGTGGCCGATGAGCTCGCGCGTGTAGGCCGACCAGCTGGGGAAGTAGTGGTAGAACGAACCGGTCGTGACGCCGAGACGATTGCAGACGCCGGCCAGTTTGAGGCCGCCGTACCCGAGGTCGGCCAGCACGTCGAGCCCGGTCTCGAAGTAGGACTCCCGAGTCACCGCGCCCGCCATGGATGAGAACCATAGTGCGAGGCGCGGACCCCTTCGCCCCAGGCCAAGGTCCGCACAGCTATGTCGGACTTCTGTAAGAATTGGTCATCGCACCAGCATTGACGGCTTCGTTGGTTTGCTGAACTACTCATTCTTACGGTTCCGCAACCAATTGGCGTGTGGCTGTCAATTTGGGTGTGGCACAATTTGACCGTGCCGTATACCGCGACCCGAGGCCCTGGCCGCCCGCCTGCAGCGAAGGCGGCGGAGACCCGTGAGCGCATCGTGCGAGCGGCCCGTGAAGTTTTTAGCGAACTCGGTTACGACGCCGCGACGTTTCAGGCGATCGCAATACGTGCGGATCTGACTCGCCCAGCGATCAACCATTACTTCGCCAGCAAGCGCGTGCTGTACGCAGAGGTGGTCGAGAAGACCAACGAGATGGTCGTCGCCGCCGGGATGGCCAAGGCCGACGGGCAGACGTCACTGTTGAAGCGTCTGTCGGCGTTCTTCTCGGCGGCCATGCAGGCCGATTCTCGGGATCGATCTGCGGCTGCCTTCCTGGTGACGTCGGTGCTGGAGTCCCAACGCCACCCGGAGCTGAGCCGCGACGAACACAACTCTCTGAAGACCTCCCGGGCGTACGTGACCTGGGCCGTTACCGAAGCGCTGCAGAGTGGCGAGCTCACCACGGATACCGATGTCCCGACGTTGGTCGAGATGCTGGTGGCCGTGATGTGGGGCATGGGTTTCTATGCTGGCTACGTCGGCGGCCATGACGAGCTAGGCAACATCGTCGACAAGCTCGAGTTACTGCTGGCGAACAAACTCTGGAAGATCGCCGAGTAACTCGGAGGGCCTTCGGCGAAGGCGTTTCCGGGTCCTGACGACACCGCCGCATAGCACTACTAACTTTCTCGATAGCATGGCGCGATGAGCTCCTTGCGCGCACACGACGACACCTGGGACATCGCCACCAGCGTGGGTTCCACCGCGGTGATGGTGGCCGCCGCCCGGGCCGGTGAGACCGAGCGCGAGACACCGCTGATTCGCGACCCCTAGGCCAAGATTCTGGTGGCCGGTGCGGGAACCGGGATATGGGAATTCATGCTCGACGACTCCTTCGCCGCGAAGGTCGCCGACGTGGACCCCGAGTCGGCCACAATTCTCGAACACATGGGCAACTACCAGGCGGTCCGGACGCATTTCTTCGACGCGTTCTATGCAGACGCGGTAGCTACAGGCATCCGGCAGGTCGTCATCCTGGCCTCTGGGCTCGACTCGCGGGCCTACCGGCTCGAATGGCCGGACGGCACGACCGTCTTCGAGATCGACCAGCCCAAGGTGCTCGAGTACAAGGCGGCCACCCTGGCCGAACACGGCGTCCAACCGTCGGCGCTGGTCCACGAGGTGCCGGTCGACCTGAGGCATGACTGGCCCGCGGCACTGTCCGCCGCGGGGTTCGACGCGTCGCTGCCCACGGCCTGGTTGGCCGAGGGATTGCTGATGTATCTGCCGGCCGAGGCACAAGATCAGTTGTTCGCTCAGGTGACCGAATTGAGCGCCCCGGGAAGTCGGGTGGCCGTGGAGACCGTCGGCGTGCAGGCCCAAGATCGGCGAGAGTTGATGCGCGAGCGGTTCCAGAAGATCTCCGCGCAGTTCGGTATCGAGGACGCCATCGACGTCGGTGACCTGATGTATCACGACGAGAATCGGGCGGACGTCGCCGAGTGGCTCGACGGTCACGGGTGGACGGCGTCGGCGGTGACGTCACAGACCGAGATGCAGCGTCTCGGCCGCTGGGTTCTGCCCGACGACGCCGACGGTTCGGCGTTCTCCGAGTTCGTCGTCGGCCAACGGCACTGACCGAAGCCCGACCGCCAACCGGGCGGTTGGTTAGGATCAGCCGGGTGACCACCGAAGCGACCGCCCCGCCCAGCTCCCAGCCCGCTGCGGTCGACGTGGCGGCGACCGTCGCCCGGCTCCGCAAGACGTTCGCCACCGGCCGCACCCGCGACGTCGCGTGGCGCAAACGGCAGCTCGAGGGCCTCGTCAAGCTGATGACGGACAACGAGCCCGCCATCGCCGCCGCCCTCGAGAAGGACTTGGGCCGCAAGCCGTTCGAGGCCTGGCTGGCCGACATCGCCAGCACCGTCGGGGAGGCCACGGACGCCGCCAAGAACGTCGGCAAGTGGACCAAGCGCAAGCAGCGGCTGCTGGAATTCGCGCAGCTGCCCGGCCGCGGCTGGGTCGAGCACGAGCCCTACGGAACCGTGCTGATCATCGGGGCGTGGAACTTTCCGTTTGCCCTCACGCTTGGGCCCGCCGTGGGCGCCATCGCCGCGGGCAACACCGTCGTGCTCAAGCCCTCGGAGGTCTCGCCGGCGTCTTCGGCGCTGATGGCCGAGCTGATCCCGCGCTACCTGGACCCCGACGCCATCGCCGTGGTCGAGGGCGACGGCGCGGTGAGCCAGGAGCTCATCGCCCAAGGCTTCGACAAGTTGTGCTTCACCGGAGGCACCGAGATCGGCCGCAGGGTCTACGAAGGCGCGGCCAAACACCTGACCCCGGTGATCCTCGAACTCGGCGGCAAGAGCCCGGTGATCGTGGCGGCCGACGCGGACATCGCCGTGGCCGCCAAGCGCATCGCGTGGACCAAGCTGATCAACTCCGGCCAGATCTGCATCGCGCCGGACTACGTCTTGGCCGACGCCACGATCCGCGACGAGCTGGTCGCCAAGCTGGGCGAGGCCGTCGCCACCTTCGAAGCGGGCAGCTCCGGCAAGCGCATCGTCAACGACCGACACTTCGACCGGTTGACCGCCGCACTCGCCGCCACCACGGGCACCATCGCCTTCGGCGGCGGTTCGAACGCGGCGGCCATCGAGATCCAGCCGACCGTCGTCGTCGACCCCGGGCTGGACGAGCCGTTGATGACCGACGAGATCTTCGGACCCATCCTGCCGATCGTCACCGTCCAATCACTGGACGAGGCAATCGAATTCGTCAACGCCAGGCCCAAGCCGCTGGCCGCCTACCTGTTCACCAAGAGCAAGGGCGTGCGGGAGCGGGTCATCAAGGAGGTGTCGGCGGGCGGCATGCTGGTCAACCACCTGCTGTTCCAGTTCACCACCGCCAAGCTGCCGTTCGGCGGCGTCGGTCCGTCGGGGATGGGCGCCTACCACGGCAAGTTCGGCTTCGAGGAGTTCAGCCACCGCAAATCGGTGCTGACCAAGCCGACCCGACCCGACTTAACCGCCATCATCTACCCGCCGTATACAGAGAAGGCGTGGAAGCTCGCGCGCAAGCTCTTCTAGCGCGCGTCACCGAAGACCGAGAGAAGAGGAACACATGCCCGGAGTGCAGGATCGCGTCATCGTCGTCACCGGAGCCGGTGGTGGACTCGGGCGTGAGTACGCCCTGACCCTCGCCCGTGAAGGCGCCAGCGTGGTGGTCAACGACCTTGGTGGATCCCGCGACGGATCCGGTGCCGGGTCGGCCATGGCCGACCAGGTGGTCGCCGAGATCAAGGAGGCCGGCGGGCGGGCGGTCGCCAACTACGACTCCGTCGCCGAGTCCGAGGGCGCCGAGAACATCATCAAGACGGCGATCGACGAGTTCGGGGCCGTGCACGGTGTGGTCAGCAACGCGGGCATCCTGCGCGACGGCACGTTCCACAAGATGACCTTCGAAAACTGGGACGCCGTCCTCAAGGTGCACCTCTACGGCGGTTACAACGTGCTGCGCGCGGCGTGGCCGCACTTCCGTGAGCAGAGCTTCGGTCGCGTCGTGGTCGCCACGTCGACGAGCGGTCTGTTCGGCAACTTCGGTCAGGCCAACTACGGCGCCGCCAAGCTGGGGCTGGTCGGCCTGATCAACACGCTGGCCCAGGAAGGCGCGAAGTACAACATCAAGGCCAACGCCGTTGCGCCGATCGCCGCCACCCGGATGACGCAGGACATCCTGCCGCCCGAGGTGTTCGAGAAGCTGACGCCCGAGTACGTCGCACCCGTGGTGGCCTACCTCTGCACCGAGGAAGTGCCCGACACCGACTCGATCTTCATCGTCGGCGGCGGCAAGGTGCAGCGCACCGCACTGTTCCAGAACGACGGCGTCACCTTCGGCAGTGTCCCGTCGGTCGACGACGTGGCGGGCAAGTGGAGCGAGATCACCGACCTGTCGGCGGCGCAGTCGGCCAGCTTCAAGCTCGGCTGATCCGGTGAAGGCGCTTGTTGCGCAAAGTCTTTCCGGTCCCGAGGGGCTGGTCTACACCGACGTCGATGAACCAGGTGGCGACGGCAACGTCGTCGTCGACGTCGGTGCGGCCGGGGTCAGCTTCCCCGACCTCCTCCTGATCAAGGGGGAGTACCAGCTCAAGCTCGATCCGCCGTTCGTTCCCGGCACCGAGGTGGCCGGTGTCGTCCGCTCGGCGCCAGCCGACTCGGGTTTCAGCGTGGGGCAACGGGTTACGGGGCTGAGCATGCTGGGCGCCTGGGCCGAACGGGTGGCGCTCGCGCCGTCCAGCGTGCTGCCCACGCCCGACGGCCTCGACGACGGCGCGGCAGTGTGCCTGCTTGGCAACTACTACACGATGTACTTCGGGCTGGTGCGTCGTGGCGGGCTGATGGCCGGTGAGACCGTGCTGGTGCTCGGCTCGGCGGGCGGCGTCGGTACGGCGGCCATCCAGATCGCAAAGGCGTTGGGCGCCAGGGTGATCGCGATGGTGCACCGGCCGGGCGCCACGGAGTTCGTGGAGTCGCTGGGCGCCGACGTGGTGCTTCCGCTGACCGACGGGTGGGCGCAGGCCGTTCGCGAGCACACCGACGGGCGCGGCGTCGACCTCGTCGTCGACCCGGTGGGCGGAAGCGCCTTCGACGACGCGATCCGCGTGCTCGCCACGGAGGGCCGACTGCTGGTGGTGGGCTTCGCGTCCGGTGGAGGCATCCCGACGGTGAAGGTGAACCGGCTGCTGCTGCGCAACGTCAGCGTCGTGGGAGTTGGCTTGGGAGAGTTCATCAATCGCACACCGGGTGCGCAAGCCGAGATCGGCGCCGGGCTCGGGAAGTTGGTCGAGGCGGGGCTGCGACCGCCACCGCCGGTGCGGTACCCGTTGGCGGACGGCCGAGCGGCGTTGGAGAGCCTGGCCAGCGGCGGGGTGCGGGGCAAGGTGGTTCTCGTACCGTGACGATGCCCCGGGCCCTGGCCTTCGACGTCTTCGGGACGGTCGTCGACTGGCGCAGCAGCGTCATCGGCGAACTCGAGATGTTCGGCGAACGGCATGGGATCGCCCAGGATTGGCCGGCGTTCGCCGACGCATGGCGGGCGGGGTATCCGGCAGCGATGGACCGGGTGCGCGCCGGCGAGCTGCCGTGGTTGAAGATCGACGCGCTCCATCGACTGATCCTCGACGACCTGCTCGACGGCGCGGGCCTCGGTGACGTGCCCGACGCCGAGGTCGCCGACCTGAATCTGGCGTGGCATCGACTCGACCCGTGGCCGGACTCGGTGGCCGGGCTGACTCGGCTGAAGCAGAACTTCGTCATCACGACGCTGTCGAACGGCAACCTGTCGCTGCTGACCAACATGGCCAAGCGGGCCGGGTTGCCGTGGGACTGCGTTATTTCCGCTGAGCTGTTCCGCCACTACAAGCCGGACCGCGAGGCCTACCTCGGCTGCGCCGACCTGCTCGACGTGGCGCCCGGCGAGCTGATGCTGGTTGCGGCGCATCCGAGCGATCTGCGGGCGGCGCGCGACGCCGGTCTGATGACCGGTTACGTGGCTCGGCCGCTGGAGCGGGGCCCGGGTCGCCGGCCGCCGAAGGTGGAGGACGGCGAGTTCGACGTCGTGGCCGGGGACTTCTTAGAACTTGCTGCCAAACTCGTTGTATGAACGGCGTCGAAACCCTGCTCGTTGCGGTGGTGATCGCGGTCGGCTTGGTGGGCATCCTGGTGCCGTTGATACCGGGAAGCATCCTGATCTTCGGGGCCATCGCGGTGTGGGCGTATGTCGAGGGGACGACGGTCGCGTGGGTGACCCTCGGTGTGGCGACGGCAGTGCTGGGGGCGGCGCTGCTGGTGAAGTACCTGTGGCCGATGAAGCGGATGCGCAGGGCCGACGTCCGCACGTTCAGCTTGTTCACGGGTGCCGTGCTCGGCGTCGTCGGATTCTTCGTGATCCCGGTCGTCGGGTTGGTCGTCGGCTTCGTGCTCGGAGTCTTCCTCGCCGAGCTGACGCTGCGGGGCAACTCCCGGCTGGCGTGGGCGTCGACGGTGCACGCGATCAAGGGCGTCGCGCTGTCGGTGGGCGTCGAGCTGGCTGGCGCGCTGGTGGCGACGATGGTGTGGGTGGTCGGGGTGTTGTTGGTGTGAGCCCGGCGCGCTCTCCGGTCGAGGACCTAGTTGCCCGCCTCTGAGCGAATTCGGCCGGCCTGTTCGCGGAGCGTCAGCACGCGCTGATGAATGCGGTACTCGGTGGCCCGCGGAATGTCGTCCCAGGCGGCGTACACCGCGCGGCGTCGCCGGTATACCCGGCCGTGTTCCATCTCCCACCGCAACGCATCCGAAACTGACTTCGGCGGATGGCCGACGATCGCGAAGCCCTGCTCGTGCAGTGCGGCGATCAGATCCGTGATGCTGGTCGGGCCGTGCTGGAGCAGATACATCGTGAGCGCGTAACGGAGTTCGGTGCCGCGCAACGTCGCCGAGTCGTCCATGACGTGACGATCGCACGTACCCCTGACACGGCCGAATTCGCTCAGAGGCGGGCACGCGCATGTCTTCATCGAGAGGTGCCCGGCCACACGTCGCCAGAGCCCGCCCGCGCGCGTCCCCGTCGTGGGAGCATGCCCAGATGACGTCGCGAGAGGATCCAGAGCAGCGCATCGCTGAGCTGGAGAAGCAGCTCGCCGACGCACGTCGTATCGCCGACCTGGAGGCACAGCTCGCCGAGGCTCGGGGGCACCAGACCACCGGCCCGTCGACGGGCCAGATGTCCGACGTGTTCTCGGCACTTCGGAGCTTCCAAACGGGCTTCGGCCGTCCACCCGCGCCACCGGTGGACACCCGACTGGCCGACGCGCCCCGCCGCGTTCCGCTGAGCTTCGTGCTCGCCGAGCTGCTGCCGTTTCGCTGGTGGTATCTCTTCATCCTGTTTATGGTGGCGATTCCCCCGATCATCGTGTGGATCATGAATCCGCGGCTGTTGGCTCCGGCAGCTCTCGCGGCGGTGATCCTGATCTACGGTCTGCAGTTCCGCGCCACACGGAAGCGCCTGGCGTTGCTTCGATGGGGCCGGGTCGCGCAGGTCATCGGTTCGGAGATCAGCTCGCGCGCAACCTATTACGGCGGCACCACCTACTCCAACGTGTGGCTACCGCAAGCGCACGGGTGGACCGTCACGCGCCAACTGTGGAGCGGTCCCGGCACCACCACCCTGATCCGCTACGACCTCGACGGCCACCAGGGCGAGTTGAAACTGAGGGGCCGCGCCTACGACGACGGCGTCATCCTGGCCGACTCGCGGCGTCCGGAGCGCGCGCTGTGCGTGAGTTCGTTCCCCTACGACCTGAATCGCGACGAGACGGGCAACTGGATCGGGAAGCTGCGAGCCCGCCTGATGGTCGGGATGGTGGTGTGGTTGCTGATCGTCGCCGGTTGGCTCGGGGGCGCGATCTGGATTAGCTCGGGCGCCGCGGCACGAATGATGGCCGAGCGCAGCGTCGTCCGACTCGACCCCGGTGTGATCACCAGGCTGACCGACAGTGGGCCGCAGACGGTGGAATGCAACGACGGTCGTCTCGTCATAAGCGCCGGCGCCACCCCGGTCACGGTGCACGGACACTGCGCCAGTCTGGAAGTCGCCGGGATCAACGCCGTCGTCACCGTCGACTCGGCCGACGTCATCACCCTCAGCGGGATCGGGAACCACGTCACATACCACTCCGGGAGCCCTAAGATCGCTTCGGGCGGGATCGACAACACCGCCATCCGCGGCTGAGACGAAGGATTGCCATGTCCGAAACGAAGATCACGGTCATCTACGACAACCCGACCGACCCCAATGCATTCGAATCGGCTTACCAGGCCGAGCAATTGGAGGCTGCACGACGGGTTCCCGGATACGTCCGGTTCGAAGCGTCCAAGGTGTGGCCCAAGGAAGACGGCTCACCAACCCCGGCGTACCGGATGATCGACTGGTACTACGCGGACTACGACGCTGCCAGCGTTGCCGTCACCACGCCGGAGTTCGGCGCCTTCATACAGGCGCTCAGTCAGCTGGCCACCGGCGGCGTCCGCATCCTCTTCTCCGACGTCGAGGTCCCCCAGAGCTAGGTGACCAGCGCCTGGCGGAGCCGCGTCACCTGATCTGCGGTTACGCCGAGAGCCTCGAGATAGCCCGCCGTCGAGCCATATTCGGCGTCGATCGTCCGCTTGGCCGCCGCCAGGTACTCCTCACGCACGCCGAGCACCTCCTCGTTGAGCCGGGCCTCGGCGAACGTGACGATCTCCGGCGTCGTCGTCTCCTCGGCGCGGTTGCGCACCGACTCGAGGATGCGCTCACGCAGCTCGGGCACGGCCGCGTTGCTGCGCAGGAAGTCCGCGACGATGGCATCGCGTTGTACGCCAACGGTTTCCAGCACGAGTGCGACGGTGAAGCCGGTCCGGTCCTTGCCTGCGAAACAGTGGGCGATGACGGGCCGCTCGTCTGCGAGCAACGAGATCACCTCACGCACGGCGGTCTGCGCGCCCGGCAACGACGGAAAGCGCTCGTACTCCTCGGTCATGAACCGCGCGGCGGCCACGGCGACATCTTCGTCGTCGGGCTTGGCCGTCATCATCTTCTCGAACGCACTCTCGTGCGGGGCGTCGGCCTGATCTGCGACGAGTTCGTGGAACGGCAGCAGGTGCACGGCCACGCCGTCGGGAACCTGGCCGGGGCCCCGCCGCTCGACCTCGCGTTGCGACCGTAGGTCGGCGACGTCTCCGATGCCGAAGCGCGCCAACGCATCCCGGCCCGCGTCGTCGAGGCGGCTCAACTCGCTGGAGCGGAACAGGCGTCCGGGCCGGATCCCGGTCTCCTCGGCGGCGTCGCGGAAGTTCCAGGCGCCCGAGAGCTCGTTGCCCGAGGAGACCACTACGAGGTCACCGCCGCTGCCAGAGGGCTCTTCTCTCGGCCGAGTTCGGCCCTGGCGATGGTGCGTATGTGCACCTCGTCGGGCCCGTCGAACAGCCGCATCGCGCGGTGCCAGCCGTAGAGGCGGGCGAGGGGAAAATCGTCGCTGATCCCCGCGGCGCCGTGCACCTGGATGGCGCGGTCCAACACGTTGCACGCCATCTGCGGGGCGACGGCCTTGATCATCGCGACCTGGTTGCGGGCCTCCTTGTTGCCGTGCTTGTCGATCGTCCACGCAGCCTTCTCGCACAACAGCCGGGCCTGGTCGATCTCGTTGCGCGACAACGCAACCTGCTGCTGGACGACGCCCTGCTCGGCCAACGGCTTGCCGAAGGCGATGCGCGTGTTGACACGGTCGACCATCAGGGCCAGCGCGCGTTCGGCCACCCCGATCGCCCGCATGCAGTGGTGGATCCGGCCGGGACCGAGGCGAGCCTGGGCGATCGCGAAGCCGCCGCCCTCCTCGCCGAGCAGGTTGCTCACCGGCACCCGGACATTGTCGAAGGTGATTTCGGCGTGGCCATGCTGGTCCTGCCACCCGAACACCGGGAGCGACCGCACGATGGTGACCCCGGGAGTGTCCAAGGGCACCAGGATCATCGACTGCTGCTGATGGCTTGCCGCATCGGGGTTGGTGCGACCCATGACGATCAGGATCTTGCAGCGCGGGTCGTTGGCGCCGGAGGTCCACCACTTGCGGCCGTTGATGACGTAGTCGCCACCGTCGCGCAGCATCGTGGTCTCGATGTTGCGGGCGTCGCTGGAGGCCACGGCGGGCTCGGTCATCGCGAACGCGCTGCGGATCTCACCGTTGAGAAGCGGCTCGAGCCACTGCTTGCTCTGCTCCGGGGTGGCGAACAGGTGCAGCGTCTCCATGTTGCCGGTGTCGGGAGCGGCACAGTTGAGCGCCTCGGGGGCCAACTCCATACTCCAGCCGGACAACTCCGCCAGCGGGGAGTACTCCAGGTTGGTCAGCCCCGACTCCGACGGAAGGAACAGGTTCCACAGGCCGCGGTCGCGGGCGAGCGTCTTGAGTTCCTCGACCACCGGGGGCACGGTGTGGTCGTCGCGCCCGGCCTCGAGGCGGTATTGGTCGTAGGCGTGCTCGGCGGGGAACACGTGCTCGACCATGAAGTCGGTGAGCCGTTGGTGGTAGTCCTGTGCCTTGTCCGACCTCGCGAAGTCCATGACCGTCACGATATGACACGTGTCTAACTAAGCTCCCAGCACGGTGACCTCGCCCGTCGCTCCGTCCACCTCGACGACGGTTCCTGTGACGAGCCGCGCGGTCGCGCCGCGTGCGTTGACGACGCACGGCACCCCGAATTCGCGTGCCACGATCGCGGCGTGTGACGTCGGTCCGCCCAGTTCGGTCACGACGGCCGCCGCGTACGCGAACGCCGGCGTGTAGCCCACGTCGGTGACCTTGGCGACCAGGACTTCGCCGGGCTGCAGGTCGTCGATCGTCTCGGCGTGCACGACGCGGACCCGCCCGCGGGCGCTGCCCCCGGACACGCCGATGCCGTGCAGCACCTCGCCGCCCTGGAAGGCCGTGGTGGGGGCCTCGGTCGGGGTCCAGTGGCCGCTGAACGCCTCGGGCGGCACCAGTTCCTGCAACGTCGCCTGTTCGGCCCGTCGGCGGGCGACGATGCCGGCCAGGTTCGGCGGCGGGGCGTCCAGCTCGTCGACCAGCAGGTAGAACACGTCGTCGACGGTGCCCAGCTCGCCAGCGTCGACCATCCGCCTGCCCTGCTCGCGCAGCAGTCGCCTGAGCACCCAGATCGCGCGCACCATCCGGTCGCGGCGCACTTCCCGCTCGCGAAGCTGGCTGGCCGCGGCCACCGCGACGGCTCGCGCGCGCAGCGGCACCGCGGGCAGGCGGGGCAGCTCGCGGGGCAGCGCCGTCAGCGCCTTGGTCACCATGCGGATCAACAGGTCGGGGTCGTCGGCGTAGGTCGCCGACCGCATCTCGACCTCGCCGGGGCCGCGGTGTCCGATGAGGGCCAGCTCCGTGGCCAGCGCGGCCGAGAACGCCGGCGCCTGCGCGGCGAGCGTCGCGGCGTCGGTCTCCGGCTCGGACAACAGCCGGGCGGCGACGGGATCACGCCGTGCCGCGGCGGCCAGCCGATGGACCGCGCTGAGTGCCTGCGCGCTGACCAACTCGTCGCCCGCCGCGGGCATCACGTCGCGACCGCAGAGCAGCCGCATCACCACCCCGTAGCCGGCGCACAGCAGGATCGACGCCGACGAGAGCACCCACCCGTGCACGACGTGGTCGCGACCCAGCAGGATCAGCTCGCGCAGCCGGTGGTCGTCGAGGGTGGCGGGGTCCGCAGCGGCCGCCTCCAGGCGATGCACGTCGGCGGCGAAGGCCTTGGTGTCGCCGTGGGACCCGGCGGACAGGCCGACCAGGCAGTTGGCGAAGGTCAGCCCGCCGCGGAGTTGGCGGACGAGGCCACGTGGCTCCACCGGCGGCAGGTGTTCGCCGAACAGTTCGAGGCCGTCCTCGGTGTGGCCGAAGAACCCGGAGAGCACCAGCGCGGGGTCGATGAACGGCACGGTGTGCGCCATGAAGTGCCCGGTGGTGATGCCCGCGTACAGGCGGTGGCCGAACACCCCGGTGGTCCGGACCGACATCTCGCGCTGGACGGCCCCGCCGGGGCGTAGCCGCTCGGAGATGACCAGTCCCGCTGCGCGCGTTCCGAGCACCGTCACCGACGCCGACGACGGGGAGAACGGTCCGGCCAGCGCCTCGGAGAGGTTGGTGGCGATGAACGCGGGGAACCGCGGATCGATGGGGGTGTCGAACTCGCCGGTGACGTCGCCGGGGCCCGCGGGCACCGGCTCGACCCCGTCGGCGGCCGGCGCGTCGACCGCCGGAATCTGCAGCACGCGCGGCAGTCGCCACGGGATGTCGTGGACGGTGCCACCCACGGCGATTCGGCCCCGGCACGCGAGCGCGAAGTCCTCGAGTGCCTGAGCCACGTCGAAGGTGGGGGTGAATCCCCAGTCGTCGCGCAGGCCGGTGGTGTCCAGCATCGGTACCGTCACTGTGGGCCCGGCGACGATGCGACCAAGCGGCCCCGGGGCTTTGACGACGCGCCTGCCGACGGCCGCGGCGATGGCGCGCACGGTGGTGTGTCCTGCGGCGGCGACGTCGACCCGACCGGCGGGCAGGTCGGAGTCGAGCAGCGCTCGTACCAACACCCGCTCGACGTCGTGGGCGTGCACCACCTGCAGGGGTCGGTCGGCAGAACCGTCGTCGAACACGGCAGGGCCGGTGAACCGGCGCAGTACGGCGTCGTCGACGTGGCGGCCCAGGACCAGTGCCGTCCTGACGACGATCGCCCCGTCCGGGATGGCGTCCGTGCCGTCGGCAAGCACGACGACGCGGTCGACCCCGTCGGCCGCCACGTCGAGGCCGCGGGTGCCGCCGCAGTGCAACACCGCGTCGGCACCCTTGACCGCGTCGACGATGTAGTCGCTCGACGTCACGAACTCGACTGCGCCGGACCAACTCTCGGGCCGGTGGGCACCGATGCCGACGACGTCGTGGCCAAGGCTGACCAGTCGCGCCGACACCCCGCGCCCGAGCGCGCCGTCGGCGCCCCCGACGACGATCCTCATCGAGGCCTAGCCAGCATCGTCGTCGCTGAACGCCGCCAACAGATCCTGAAGGTCCATGTCGGCAATGTCCTGAGTGCGATCCGGCTCGTTCGACGCCGCCGCCTCGGCGGTGTCCGCACCGCTGCCCTGCGCGGCGAGGTTGAGCAGCATGTCGAGCACGCCGGCCTGCCGCAGCCGCTTGATCGGGATGGTGGCCACGACGCGCTGCAGTTCCTCGTCGACCGAGTTGGTCGCGGGGCCCTGCTGCTCCTCGCCGACGAGCTGGGTGCGGAAGTACTCCGCGATCGCCGCCGGGTTCGGATAGTCGAAGATCAGCGTCGGCGAGAGCGTCAGCCCCGTCGCCGCCTTCAACCGGTTGCGCAGCTCGACCGCGGTGAGAGAGTCGAAGCCGTGATCCTGGAACGCCAGATCCGGTGCGATCGACTGTGGGTTGGGCAGCCCGAGCACCGTGGCCATGTGCGACCGCACCAGGTCCAGCAGCAGGTCGAACTGCTCGTCGGTCGGCAGCCCCGAAAGGCGTTGCGACAGAGCCGAACGCGACTGTGCGGCGGCCAGCGAATCCCCGACCTGGCGGCGGGCCGGCCCCGAGATCAGCTCGACGAACATCGGCGGCAGCGTGCCCGCCGACGACTTGGTCCGCAGTGCCACCCGGTCGATCCGCGCGGGCACCAGGAACGGCTCGTCGACGGTCAGCGCCTCGTCGAACAGCGCCAGCGCGTCGTCGAGGCCCAGCGCCAGGATGCCGTCGCGGTTGAGCCGCGCCAGGTCGACGTCCTGAAGGTGGCCCGTCATGCCGCTGGCCTGCTCCCACAGCCCCCAACCCAGCGACATCGCCGGCAGGCCGTTGGCGCGCCGGTGGGCGGCAAGGGCGTCGAGATAGGCGTTGGCCGCCGAGTAGTTCGCCTGCCCAGACGCGCCGACCAGACCCGCCATCGACGAGAACATCACGAACGCCGACAGGTCGAGGTCACGGGTCAGCTCGTGCAGGTTCCACGCCGCGTCGACCTTGGACCGCAGCACCGCGTCCACCCGCTCCGGCGTCAGTGACGTCACCACCGCGTCGTCGATCACGCCTGCGGTGTGGATGACGGCCGACAGCGCGTGCTGGTGGTCGATCCCTGCCAGGGCCTTGGCGAGCGCGTCCCGGTCGGCGGCGTCCGCGGCGACCACCTGGACGTGGGCGCCCGCGTCGGTCAGCTCGGAGACCAACTCGGCAGCGCCGGGGGCGTCCGGCCCGCGGCGCGACAGCAGCACCAAGTGCCGCACGTCGTGGGTGGCGACGACGTGGCGGGCCACCGAGGCGCCCGCCATGCCGGTGCCGCCGGTGATCAGCACGGTGCCGTTCGCCCAGGCGTCCGGCATCGTCAGCACGACCTTGCCGATGTGGCGGGCCTGGCTGAGGTGCCGCAGCGCCGCCGGTGCCCGTCGCACGTCCCACGTCGAGATCGGCAGGGGGCGAAGCACTCCCGTGTCGCTCAGCTCGGCCACGCCCGTCAGGATCTTGCTCACGCCGTCCGCGCCCGCCTCGAAGAGGTCGAACGCGCGGTAGCGCACGCCGGGGTGATCCACGGCGACGGTGTCGGCGTCGCGGATGTCGGTCTTGCCCATCTCCAGGAAGGACCCGCCGCGCGGCAGCAGTCGCAGCGACGCGTCGACGAAGTCACCCGAGAGCGAGTCGAGCACCACGTCGACCCCTCGCCCGCCGGTGACGGCGAGGAACTTCTGCTCGAAGTCCAGGGTGCGGGAGTCGCCGATGTGGTCGTCGTCGAAGCCCATGGCCCGCAACGTGTCCCACTTCGGGCGGCTCGCGGTGGCGAACACCTCGAGGCCCCAGTGCCTGGCCAGCTGGACAGCGGCCATGCCGACGCCACCGGTGCCCGCGTGGATCAACACCGACTGGCCCGGCTGCACGTCGGCCAGCCCGCGCAGCGCGAAGAACGCCGTCGCGAAGCCGACCGTGAACCCGGCGCCCTGCGCATAGCCCCAGTCCGCGGGGATGGGCAGCACGACGCGGGCGTCTGTGGTGGCCATGGTGCCGGTGCCCTCGGGGAACAGGCCCATGACCCGGTCACCGACGGACACTTCGGTCACGCCTGGGGCGACCTCGACGACGATGCCCGCCGCCTCGATGCCCATGGAACCGCCGCCCGGGTACAACCCGAGGGCGATCATGACGTCGCGGAAGTTGGCGCCGATGGCGCGCACGGCCACCCGGATGCGGCCCGACTCCAGCGGCTCGTCGGCGTCCGGAATCGGTTGCAGGCTCAGGTCGTCGAACGTGCCCGACTCGGCGACCGTCAGCCGCCACGGCGCATTGTCGGCCGGGGGAGTCAGCAGCGACTCCGCGGCGCGGCTCGGCAGCACCCGGGCGGTGTGCAGAACACCGTCGCGGATGACCACCTGCGGTTCGCCGAGCGCCACGAGGGGCGCCGGGTCGACCTGATCCGAATCGGTGTCGACCAGGAGGACGCGCCCCGGGTGCTCCGTCTGCGCGGCCCGCACCAGACCCCATACCGCGGCACCGGCCAGATCCGTGACGTCCTCACCGGGCATGGCGACGGCCCCGCGGGTCGTCACCACCAGGGTGGACGGCGGGCTGGCTTCAGAGCTCTCGGCGAGCCACGACTGCAGCCGCTCGAGCGCGACGTGCGTTGCGCCGTACACGCCGGCCAGCTCGTCGGATTCGCTTGTCGCGGCGACCGATTCGAACACCACGACCTCGGCGTCGGAGTCGGCCTGCTCGACGGCGGGTGTGGCCGGCGACCACACCACCTCGAACAGTTCACCGCCGCCTGTGCCGCCGACCGCGGCGGCCAACTGCTGGGCCGTCACCGGCCGGGCCACCATCGCCTCGACCGACAGCACCGGAAGGCCGAGCCCGTCGGCCAGGTCGATCGACATCGAGCTGGTCCCGTTGGGTGCGAGGCGTGCGCGGACCGCCGACGCGCCTGACGCGTGCAGCGACACCTTCTGCCAGGAGAACGGCAGGGCCATCTCGCCCTCGTTGTCCTCGCGGCTCATCACCACCGCGTGCAGCGCTCCGTCGAGCAGCACCGGATGCACGCCAAAGCCTCCTGCCTGCAGCTCCTGCGGGATGGCCACCTCGGCGAACACCTCGTCGCCCCGGCGCCACATCGCCTTCAGGCCGCGGAACGCCGGACCGTATTCGTAACCCCTTGCCGAGAGCTCGGCGTAGGCGTCTGCCACGTCGACCTCGCGGGCGCCGACCGGCGGCCAGATCGACAGGTCCGAACCGGGTGCCGACGACGCGACGCCCAGCTCACCCTCGGCGTTGAGGATCCACTGCGCCGAATCCTGTTGCGCGCGTGAGAAGATCGACACGACGCGGCCGCCGGCCTCGTCGGCCTGGCTCACCACGACCTGCACGGCGACGCCCTCGGCGGGCAACACCAGCGGCGCGTGCAGCATCAACTCGTCCACGACGTTGCAGCCCACTTCGTCGCCCGCCCGGATGGCCAGCTCGACGAACCCGGCGCCGGGGAACAGCACGACGCCGGCGACCGCATGGTCGGCCAGCCAGGGCTGGGTCGACGTAGACAGGCGACCGGTCAGCACCACGCCGCCGGTCTCGGGGGATTCGACGACCGCGCCGAGGAGCGCGTGGTCGGTGCGGCCGAGGCCGAGGCCGGTGGCGTCGGTCGAGCCGGATCCGCCGCTGGTCAGCCAGAAGCGTCGCCGCTGGAAGGCATAGGTCGGCAGGTCGAGCAGTCGACCGCCGGTGCACGCCGCCTGCCAGTCCACCTCGACGCCGGAGACCGACAGCTCGGCCAGCGCGGTGACCAGGGTCTTTGGCTCGGGAACGTCCTTCTTCAGCGTCGAGACCGTGACCGGCTCGGACTCGGCAAGCGACATCGCGATCGTCGCCGTCAGGCCGCTGGCCGGACCCACCTCGACGAAGCGTGTGACGCCCGCCGCCGCGAGGAACCGGGCGCTGTCGTCGAAGCGGACCGCCTCGAGGATGTGGCTGGCCCAGTACGGCGCGGTCGCGAAGTCCTGACCCGCCAGCTCGCCGGTCACGTTGGAGACGATCGGAATCCTCGGCTCCGCCAACGACATTCCGCCGGCGACGGTGTTGAACTCCAGCAGCATCGGTTCCATCAGCGTCGAGTGGAAGGCATGCGAGACCGCCAGCTGATGCACCCGGCAGCCCGTGGCCTTGGCCTCCTCGGCGATCGCCAGGACGGCGTCCTCCGGACCGGAGATGACGATCGAGTCGGGGCCGTTGACCGCCGCGATGCCGACGCCGTCGCGCAGCAGCGGCCGCATCTCGGCTTCGCTCGTCGCGATGGCCACCATCGCGCCACCCTCGGGCAGCCGCTGCATGAGCCTGCCGCGCGCGGCCACCAGGGCGGCCGCGTTCTCCAGCGACAGCACCCCGGCGACGTGCGCCGCGGTCAGTTCACCGATCGAGTGCCCGAGCACGTAATCGGGCTCGATGCCCCACGATTCGAGCAGCCGGAACATCGCCACCTCGACGGTGAACAGCGCGGGCTGCGCGTACTCCGTCGAATCCAGCACGGCCGCATTGCTTCCCCACATGACGTCGCGGATCGGCCGCAGCAGGTGGCGGTCCAGTTCCGTGGTCACGGCGTCAAATGCCGCGGCGAAGACCGGGAATTCGGCGTGCAGCTCGCGGCCCATGCCGAGCGCCTGCGCGCCCTGCCCCGGGAACACGAACGCGGTCTTGCCCGATCCGGTGGCGCGGCCGCGGACGGTGCCCGCGCCCGGCTGGTCGTCGGCGAGAGCCGTCAGCTCCGCCAGCAGCTCGTCGCGGTCGGCGCCGAGCATGACGGCGCGGTGGGCGAACGAGGACCGACCGCCAAGCGTCCAGCCGACGTCAAGGGCGTCGAGGTCCGGGTGGGCACCGAGGTGACCGGCGAGGCGGCGGGCCTGATCGGCAAGGGCCTCAGGCGTCTTCGCGGACAACGCCCACGGCACGACGGCTGGCCGACGCGCCTCGACGACGGGGGCCGCCGACGGCGGGGCCTGCTCGATGATGACGTGCGCGTTGGTGCCGCTGATGCCGAACGACGACACGCCGGCCCGGCGAGGCGAGCCGTTCTCGGGCCACGGCTGTGCCTCGGTCAGCAGCGCGACCGAACCCATGGTCCAGTCGACGTGCGGCGTCGGCTGGTCGACGTGCAGCGTGGCGGGCAACTGCTCGTGCCGCATCGACTGCACCATCTTGATGATTCCGGCGACGCCAGCGGCGGCCTGGGAGTGACCCATGTTCGACTTCACCGAGCCGATCCACAGCGGATGGCGACGGTCCTGGCCGTAGGTCGCCAGCAGCGCCTGCGCCTCGATCGGATCACCGAGCGTGGTGCCGGTGCCGTGTGCCTCGACGACGTCGACGTCGGCCGCGGTCAGCCCGGCGTTGGCCAGCGCCGAACGCAGCACGCGCTGCTGCGACGGTCCGTTCGGCGCGGTGAGCCCGTTGGACGCACCGTCCTGGTTGATCGCCGAGCCGCGCACCAACGCCAGCACCTGGTGGCCGTTGCGCTGGGCGTCGGCCAGCCGCTCGACGACGAGAATGCCGCCGCCGTCGGCGAATCCGGTGCCGTCCGCCGCACCGGCGAACGACTTGCAGCGGCCGTCGGACGACAAGCCGCGCTGCCTGCTGAACTCCACGAAGATGTCCGGCGCCGCGTTGACGGTGACGCCGCCTGCGAGCGCGAGGTCGCACTCACCGGTGCGCAGGGCCTGCGCGGCCATGTGCAGGGCGACCAGCGACGACGAACACGCGGTGTCGATCGACACGGCCGGACCCTCGAGTCCGAGCACGTAGGACACCCGGCCCGACGCGACGCTGGAGGCCTGACCGGTCAGCCGGAAGCCCTCCGCACCCTCGGCGCCGACGCCGTAACCCTGGGCGTACACGCCTGCGAAGACGCCGGTGGCGCTGCCGCGCAACGACGCCGGGTCGATGCCGCCGCGCTCCAGGCTTTCCCACGCCAGCTCGAGGAACAACCGCTGCTGCGGGTCCATGGCCAGCGCCTCGGTCGGGGATACCCCGAAGAAGCCGGGATCGAAGTCGGCGGCGTTGTCGATGAAGCCACCAGTGCGCGCGTAGGACTTGCCGGGAGCGTCGGGGTCGGGGCTGAACAGTCCCGCGAGGTCCCAACCACGGTCGGTCGGGAAGTCGGTGAGGACGTCGCGACCGGCGGCGACCATGTCCCACAACGCCTCTGGTGAGTCGACACCACCGGGGTAACGGCAGGCCATGCCGACGATTGCGATCGGCTCGTCGGCGACCGACGCGCTCGCGGCGGTCGCGGCGACCTCTTGCGGTGCGCCTGCGAGTTCCTGGCGGATGTAGCCCGCCAACGCCAGCGGGGTCGGGTAGTCGAAGATCAGTGTCGGCGAAAGGGCCAGTCCCGTCGCCGTCTTCAGGCGGTTGCGCAGTTCGACGGCGGTCAACGAGTCGAAGCCGTGGTCGGAGAACGCCAATTCGGCGGTGATCGCCTCGGGCTCGGTGTTGCCGAGTACGGCTGACATGTGTGACCGCAGCAGGTCGAGGATCAGCGCCTGCTGCGCCTGTTCGGTCAGGCCGTGCAGCCGTTGTGCAAGAGCGGACTTGGACTTGGCGGCGACCAGGGAGTCGTCGACGCGTCGCCGGGCCGAGGTGTTGGCCAGCTGGGCGAACATCGGAGGCAGCAGCCCCTCGGCGGACTTGGCCCGCAGCGCAGCGCGATCGATCCGGACCGGTGCGAGCAGCGGTTCACCCACCACGAGCGCCGAGTCGAACAGCGTCATGGCGTCGCCGGTCGACATCGCGAGGATCCCGTCGCGACCCAACCTGCTGAGGTCGGCGTCGGCGAGGTGCCCGGTCATGTCGCTGGCCTGGTCCCACAGACCCCACGCCAGCGAGGTGGCGGGCAGCCCGTGAACGCGGCGGTGCGCGGACAGGGCGTCGAGGAAGGTGTTGGCGGCGCAGTAGTTGGCCTGCCCGGCCGAACCCACGACACCTGCCATCGACGAGAACATCACGAAAGCCGCGACATTCGTCTCGCGGCTCAGCTCGTGCAGGTTCCACGCGGCGTCGACCTTGGCGCGCAGCACCGGGTCGACGCGCTCGGGCGTCAGCGATCCCACGACGGCGTCGTCGAGCACACCGGCGGCGTGCACGATCGCCGACAGCGGCTGGTCGAGGCCGTCGAGGACCGTCTGCAGTTCGGCGCGGTCGGCGGCGTCCGCGGCGAGCACCCGGACCTTCGCACCCGTGGCGCTCAGCTCGGCGACCAACTCGGTGGCGCCGGGGGCGTCCGGACCACGGCGGGACAGCAGTACCAACTGCCGCACACCGTGATTGGCCACGACGTGGCGGGCCACCGCGGAGCCGGCCATACCGGTACCGCCGGTGATCAGCACGGTGCCGCGGGTCCATGCGTCGGGCATGGTCATCACGATCTTGCCGACGTGGCGGGCCTGGCTCAGGTGCCGAAGGGCGGCGGGCGCGCGCCGGATGTCCCACGTGGTCACCGGAAGTGGCGTCAGGATGCCCTCTTCGAACATCCTGGACAGCTCGACGATGTACTCGTGCATCCGCGGGCGACCCGGTTCGAAGAGGTCGAAGGCGCGGTAGCGGACACCGGGGTGGGCCGCGGCGACGGTGTCGGCGTCACGGATGTCGGTCTTGCCCATCTCCAGGAACGAGCCGCCGCGGGGGAGCAGCCGCAGCGAGGCGTCGACGAAGTCGCCGGCCAGCGAGTCGAGCACGACGTCGAAGCCGCGGCCGTCGGTGACCTCGGCGAACTTCTGCTCGAAGCCGAGGGAGCGGGAGTCGCCGATGTGGTCGTCGTCGAAGCCCAACGCCCGCAACGTGTTCCACTTGGGTTGGCTGGCGGTGGTGAAGACGTCCAGTCCCCAGTGCCTGGCCAGCTGGACGGCGGCCAGGCCGACGCCACCGGTGGCGGCGTGGATCAGGATCGACTGGCCGGGCTGCACGTCGGCCAGTTCCCGCAGGCCGTAGTACGCCGTGGTGAAGACCACAAGGGTGGCCGCGGCCTCGGCGTCGGTCCAGCCGGTGGGGATGGGCGCGACGAGGCGGGCGTCGGCCTGCACCAGCGTGCCGGTGCCCTCGGGGAAGAGCCCCATCACCCGGTCGCCGACCGCGAAGTCGGTCACACCGTCGCCGACGTCGACCACCACGCCGGCGCCCTCACTGCCGAGCAGTGCGTCGTGGGTGAACATGCCGAGGGTGATCATCACGTCGCGGAAGTTGGCCGCGACGGCGTTCATCTCGACGCGAATGTGCCCCGCGCGCAACGGTTCGTCGGAGTTCGGAACTTCTTCGAGCGCCAGGTTGTCGAACGTGCCCGCGGTGGCGATGCCGAGCCGCCACGGCTTGCCCGAGGTCGGAGGTTGCAGCACCGCGTCCACGCCGCGGCTGCGTACGACACGGGCGACGTGGAACGCGCCGTTCCGCACGACGACCTGCGGCTCGCCGATGGCGAGCACGGCCGGAACGTCGACGGCCACGTCCGGGTTGCCGGTCGCGTCGACCAGCACGATGCGGCCGGGGTTCTCGGTCTGTGCCGCGCGGACCAGACCCCACACCGCGGAGCCGGCCAGATCGGTGACGTCCTCACCGGGCAGGGCGACAGCCCCGTGGGTGACGACGACCAACGTGGCGGCGGACGGCTCGGCCAACCACGACTGCAGGCGCTCCAGTGCGCGATGCACCGTGGCGTGCACCTTGGTGGCGACGTCGGCGGAATCGTCTGCCACCGACGAGGATTCGTAGACCACGGACTCGACGGGCGCGGCGCCCTCGGGTGCCGCGACCGCGGACCATTCGACCTCGAAGAGTTCGCCGTCGGCGCTGGCCTGGCCCACCAACGCCAGTTGCTCGGCGCTGACGGGACGGGTGGTCATCGAGCCCACCGACAGGACGGGCAACCCCAATCCGTCGGCCAGGTCGATCGACACCGAATTCGGGCCAACCGGAGCGATTCTCGCGCGCACCGACGACGCCCCGGCGGCGTGCAGGGCGACCTGCTGCCACGAGAAGGGAAGTGCGAGTTCGTGATCCTCGACCGCCAGCGCGATGGCGTGCATCGAGGCGTCCAGCAGCACCGGGTGGACGCCGAAGTCGCCCGACTGGACGTCCTGCGGGATGGTGACCTCGGCGAACACCTCGTCGCCGCGGCGCCACATGGCGGTGAGCGCGCGGAAGGCCGGGCCGTACTCGTAACCGCGGGCTGCGAGCGTCTCGTAGGCGTCGCTGACGTCGGTGGCCACCGCACCAGCGGGCGGCCATGCCGAGAGGTCAGCCGTCGGCGCCTGCTCGGCCGATCCGACGACGGCTTCGGCGTGCAGTAGCCAGGCCGCTTCGGGGTCGTCGGGATGGGAGTAGACCGACACCGTGCGGGATCCGGACTCCTCGGCGGCCCCGACCAGGACGCGGATCTGCACTCCGGACGGCGCCACCACCAGCGGCGCCTGCAGGGTCAATTCCTCGACTGTCCCGCAACCCACCTCGTCGCCCGCGCGGATCACCAGCTCGACGAATCCGGCACCGGGGAAGAGGATTACACCGCCTACGGCGTGATCGGCCAACCACGGTTGCGTCGCCACGGCCAGGCGTCCGGTCAGCACGACCTGACCGGTCTCCGGCACCTCCACGACGGCGCCGAGAAGCGCGTGCGCCGCCCCGTTGAGCCCGAAGCCCGTGGCGTCGGAAGCTCCGCTGCCGCCGGCGGACAACCAGAAGCGGCGACGGTCGAAGGCGTAGGTGGGCAGCTCGACGAGGTGGCCGCCGTCGCACGTCGCGCGCCAATCCACGGAGATGCCCGACGTGAACGCCTGTGCGGCCGAGGTGAGGAAGCGGTCCCAGCCGCCCTCGTCGCGGCCGAGGGTCGGGACGACGACGGGATCGGTTGCGGCGTCGGTGCAGTCGCGAACGGTGTCCTCGATGCCCGCGATGAGTGCCGGGTGCGGACTGGTCTCGACGAAGGCGCGGTAACCGTGAGCGGCCGCGGCCCTGACCGCCTGGTCGAACTGCACGGTCTGGCGGATGTTGCGGTACCAGTAGTCGGCGTCGAGGGTGGCGGTGTCGACGAGATCGCCTGTGACGGTGGAGAAGAACGCGGTGCGCGTCGACGTGGGTGCCAGACCCGCGAGTGCGTCCTGCAGTCGTCCGTCGATGGCCTCGACCTGAGCCGAGTGCGACGCGTAGTCGACGTCGATGCGGCGGGCGCGGATCTCCAGCGCTTCGCACTGCGCCATCAGGGCGTCCAGTGCGGACGTCTCGCCGGAGACCACGACGGCGGAGCGCCCGTTGATCACGGCGATATCGGCCTGGTCGGAGCGGATGTCCAAGCCCGACAACAGTTCTCGAGCGCGGTCGACACCGCACGCGAGCGACACCATGCCTGCCGACCCGGACAGCTCGACCAGCAGCTTGCTGCGCAGGGCGACGACCTTGGCGGCGTCGCGCAGCGACAGCGCGCCCGCGACGTGGGCGGCGGCGATCTCACCCTGTGAGTGACCGATGACGGCGTCGGGGGTGACGCCGACCGAACGCCACAGCTCGGCCAACGACACCATGACGGCGAACAACGCGGGCTGCACGACGTCGACGCGGTCCAGGCCGGGCGCACCGGCCTCCCCGCGCAGTACGTCGAGCAATGACCAGTCCACGAACTCCGCAAGCGCTTCCGAGCAGGCGGTCAGCTTGTCGGCGAAAACCGTTGAGGCGGACATCAATTCGATGCCCATCCGGATCCACTGGCTGCCCTGGCCCGGGAAGACGAAGGCGACCTTGCCGACGGGGGTGGCCGTGCCACGGATCACCCGCGTGATGTCGGCGTCGGACGCCACCTCCGAGAGGCCGGCGAGCAGCTGGTCGCGGTCGGTGCCGAGGACGACGGCGCGGTGCTCGAAGGACGTGCGTCCCGCCAGCGTCCATGCGACGTCGCGGTCGTCGAGGCCGGCGTGAGTGGCCAGATGGTCGGTCAGGCGGGTGGCCTGCCCGCGCAGGGCGGTCGCGGACTTCGCGGACAGCACCCACGGAAGCACCCCGGGTGCGGGAGCCGCCTCGGGCTCGGCCTCCACCGGTGGCGCCGATTCGACGATGACGTGGGCGTTGGTGCCACTGATGCCGAACGACGAGATGCCTGCACGGCGCGGGGTGGCGCTGGCGGGCCACGGCTGCGCTTCGGTGAGCAGCGAGACCGCCCCCATGGTCCAGTCGACGTGCGGGCTTGGCTCGTCGACGTGCAGGGTCACGGGCAGCGTCTCGTGCTGCATCGACATGATCATCTTGATGACACCCGCGACGCCCGCCGCGGCCTGGGTGTGGCCCATGTTGGACTTCACCGAGCCCAGCCACAGCGGCTGCGTGCGGTCCTGGCCGTAGGTGCCCAGCAGCGCCTGCGCCTCGATGGGATCCCCGAGTGGGGTTCCCGTGCCGTGGCCCTCGACCACGTCGACCTGAGCGGCCGTCAGGCCCGAGTTGGCGAGTGCCGCGCGCACGACGCGCTGCTGTGACGGTCCGTTCGGCGCAGTTAGGCCGTTCGACGCGCCGTCCTGGTTGACCGCCGAGCCGCGCACGACGGCGAGCACCGGGTGTCCGAGCCGCTGGGCGTCGGAGAGCCGCTCGACGACGAGCACGCCGCCGCCCTCGGCCCAGCCGACGCCGTCGGCCGCTCCCGCGTAGGGCTTGCAGCGACCGTCGGCGGCCAGCCCGCGGTGGCGGCTGAACTCGACGAAGATCGTTGGGGTGGCGTTGACGGTCACACCGCCGGCCAGGGCCATGTCGCATTCGCCGAGGCGTAGCGCCTGCACCGCCTGGTGCAGCGCCACCAGCGACGAGGAGCAGGCGGTGTCGATGGACACGGCCGGACCCTCGAGGCCCAGCACGTAGGCCACCCGACCGGACGTCACGCTCGACGTCATGCCGGTCAGCCGGTAGCCCTCGATGCTGTCGTTGGACATGCCGTAACCGCCGGCGATGACGCCCGCGAACACGCCCGTCGCGCTGCCCCGCAGCGAGGTCGGGTCGACACCGGCGCGCTCGAGCGCCTCCCACGACAGCTCGAGGAGCATGCGTTGCTGCGGGTCCATGGCGAGGGCTTCGCTCGGCGCGATCCCGAAGAAGCCTGCGTCGAAGTCGGCGACGTCGGTGACGAAGCTGCCCGCGCGCGCGTAGGACTTGCCTGGTGCGTCTGGGTCGGGGTCGTACAGGCTGGCAACGTCCCAGCCGCGGTCGTCGGGGAGCTCGGTGGCCACGTCGCGGCCTTCGGCGACCATGTTCCACAGGTCTTCGGGGGAGTTCACGCCGCCGGGGAACCGGCACGACATGCCAACGACGGCGATCGGCTCGCCAGAACGCTCGAGAAGGGCCCGGTTCTGGGTCTTCAGCCGGTCGTTCTGGACGAGGGCCCGGCGGAGCGCCTCGGTGGCATTGGCGAGTTGATCGGCCATACGATGTGAAACCCCTGTCTGGACCACTGTCTATACAGCGACCCACAAGTATTCGGTACGACGTGTTCGTTGGATGAGCCTAGAAGCCTCCAGCGGTGCACGGCGAACCGTGACCGTTCATTGTGTTCCTTCCGGTGACGTCGGGTAACCCGCACGTGCATACACTCGGGCGTTCCCTTCGAGACGACTAGGCGAGATGAGTGGTCACGCGATGACGATCGGCGCAGGTAGCCGGCACGCAGTCCCGTTGGACGGCGAGCTGACCGGCGCCGCGCGACTGGCCGTCGGGGGCAAGGGCCGTGCGGTCGCCGCGATGGCGGCGCTGGGTCTGGCCGTACCTCCTGCGTTCTGCGTGACCTCCGACTGGAGCGACGACGATCCCTCCGCACTGGTCGACCGCCTGTGGCAGGACGTACTGGACGGGCTGAAGGTGCTGGAGGAACGCACCGGGCGGACGTTCGGTGCCGGCCCGCGACCGCTGCTGCTGTCGGTCCGCAGCAGCGGGGACACGTCGATGCCCGGCATGCTCGAGACCGTCCTGAACGTCGGCCTCGACGACGCGGTCGTCGAGGCGCTCGGCAAGGAGTATTCGGTGGGGTTCGCCGAGGACACCCGTGAGCGCTTCCGACGCGGCTATCGGCGCGCGGTGGGGGTCGAGGCGCCAGGCCAACCGTTGGCGCAGTTGCGCGGAGCCGTCGAGGCGGTCGCGTCGTCCTGGTCGTCCAGCCGGGTCGACGCCTACCGTGCGCACCGCGGACTCGAACGCGGCGGCATCGCAATCCTGTTGCAGGCCATGGTCTTCGGTAATCTCGACGCCCAATCGGGCACCGGGGTGCTGTTCACCCGCGACCCGGCCACCGGGGCGTCGACCCCGTTTGGCGAATGGCTCCCCGCCGCCCAGGGTGACGACGTGGTGTCCGGCACCAGCGACTGCGAACCCCTGTCGGCGATGCGGGACCGGCTTTCCGCCGCGTACGACGAGTTGGTCGAGGCCGGCGCGCGTCTCGAACGGCTCGGCGCCGACGTGCAGGACGTCGAGTTCACCGTCGAGGCAGGCAAGCTGTGGCTGCTGCAGTCCCGGGTGGCGCAGCGCTCGCCGCGGGCGGCGCTGCGGCTGGCGCTGACCTTCCGCGACGAGGGTCTCGTCGACGACGCCGAGGTGATCGAACGGGTGACACCGGAGCAGCTCGCGACGATCCTGGCGGTGCGATCGGCCCCGAGTGGGCCGCCGTTGGCGACCGGCGCCGCCGCCTGCCCCGGAATCGCGTCCGGCCTGGTCTGCACCACCAGTGACGACGCCATCGCCGCGGCCGACGCGGGCCGTGACGTCATCCTGGTGCGCCCGACGACCAGCCCGGACGACGTCGCCGGGATCATGGCCGCCAACGGGGTCGTCACCGAGGTGGGCGGCGCCAGCAGCCACGCCGCCATCGTCGCGCGCGAACTCGGCATTCCTGCGGTCGTCGGCTGCGGAGTGGGGCTGACCGCATCGCTGGCGGGGTTGACCGTCACGGTCGACGGCGATGCCGGCGAGGTGCGGGCAGGCGAATCCGCCGCGTCGGAGTCGGTGCTCAGCCCCGAACTGTCGAGGTTCGCCGACATCGTGCGGGCGGCGGTCCCCGACGTCGTCGGCGATCTGCAGGCCATGCATCGGGTCGCAAGGTCGGCACGCCGGTGAGCGACGCCGACGAGCTGGCGCTGCTGCAGACCCTCCGGCTCAAGGGCCGGATCGCTCGGGCCGAGCTGCCAGGTCCCGTCGACGACTGTGTCGTAGCCGGACTGCTGGTCGACGCCCCGATGGTCCGGCTGACCGACGCGGGCCGGGCCCGGTTGGTTGAACTGCTCGCCGACGAGCGCGCCGTCGTCGACCACGACGCGGCGGACCGGGTGTACGAACGGTTCCTCGTCGTCAACGGCGGCGTCAAACCCCTGATCTCGCAGTGGCAGCTGACGAGGGACGCGGCTGGGCCCGACGAGGTGACCGCCGTCCTGGATCGCCTCGACGAGCTGCACCGCGAGGTGGTGCCGGTCGTCGCGGCGGCGAGCGAGCTGGTCCCCCGGCTCGGCGCGTACGCGGATCGCCTCGACGCCGCCCTGCGCCGGGCGCGCGACGGTGACATGTCCTGGTTGACCCGCCCGATGGTCGACTCGTATCACACGGTGTGGTTCGAACTGCACGAAGAACTGATCGGCCTGGCCGGGCGGACGCGCGCCACCGAGGCCGAATCCGGAAGCGGCGACTGACCCTTCATGCGAAGCTGGCGGCGTGACGGCTGAGAAGGTGCGCGTGGTGGTGGGTGACGACCATCCGCTTTTCCGCGACGGAGTGGTCAGGGCACTGAGCGCCAGTGGGTCGATCGACGTGGTCGCCGAGGCGGAGGACGGTGTCGCCGCCCTTGCGCTGATCCGCGAGCACGGGCCTCGGGTCGCGCTGTTGGACTACCGCATGCCCGGTCTGGACGGCGCCCAGGTGGCCGCCGCGGTGCGCCGCGACCAGTTGCCGACCCGGGTGCTGCTGATTTCCGCGCACGACGAGTCGGCGATCGTCTACAACGCCCTGCAGGAGGGTGCGGCCGGTTTCATCTCCAAGGAGTCCAGCCGCTCCGAGCTGGTCGCCGCCGTACTGAGTTGCGCCAAGGGCCACGACGTCGTCGCCCCGAGTCTGGCTGCCGGGTTGGTCGGTGAGATCCAGCGTCGCAACGAGTCCAGCGCCCCCGCGCTCAGCGCCAGGGAGCGTGAAGTGCTCGGCTACATCGCAGGCGGACAGACCATCCCCGCGATGGCCAAGGAGATGTTCCTGGCGCCGTCGACGGTGAAGACCCATGTGCAACGGCTCTACGAGAAGCTCGGTGTGAGCGATCGGGGCTCCGTGGTCGCCGAGGCGATGCGCCGCGGATTGCTGGAATAGCCGTGGACCGCGCGTCTCGGCAGCTCGTCGACTACTTCGCCGCCGAACCCGTCCGCGTCTCGGCGCTGCTGCGGCTTCCGCTGATCGGTCTGATTGGCTTTCTGGTGTGGATCTGGGAGGTCGACAGCTGGCTGCCCGAGGTCTACGCGGCCATCCTCGGGGCGTACTCGATCGCCGCCGTGCTGTGGGCGGTGGCGGTGTTCCGTGGGCCGGTGCCGACGTGGGGTGGCCGGTTGTCCACCGGGGTCGACGTGCTCGCGGTGGTCGCGCTGTGCGTGGTGTCCGGCGGGGCGACGGCGGCGTTGCTCCCGGTGTTCTTCCTGCTTCCGCTGTCGGTGGCCTTCGGTGACCGGCCCGTGTTCACCGGTGTCCTCGGGATCAGCACGGCGGCATGCTATTTGGGCGCGTGGATCATCTACTCGAAGCGCGACGACCACGTGGGATTGCCCGACGTGGTCTATCTACAGGTCGGCTTCCTGGTCTGGCTGGCGGTGGCCACGACCGCCCTGTGCTTCGTGCTGACCCGGCGCGCGGCGAGGGTGGCGGCGCTGCTGGACGTGCGCCGCAGGCTGGTGGCCGAGTCGATGCAGGCCGACGAACGAACCAACCGGGAGCTCGCGGAGCACCTGCACGACGGCCCGCTGCAGACGCTGCTCGCCGCTCGTCTGGAGCTCGACGAGGTGCGCGACCGCATGCCAGACCCCGCGCTGGACATGGTGTACGCGGCGCTCAACGACACCGCGGCCGGGTTGCGGTCGACGGTGACGGCGCTGCATCCCCAGGTGCTGGCCCAGCTGGGTTTGACGCCGGGAGTGCGAGAGCTGGTGCGCCAGCACGAAAGTCGAGGCGACGTCGTCATCGACGCAGAGCTGGAGGAGGTCGGCAAGCCCGTCTCGCAGCCGCTGCTGTATCGGGCGGCGCGCGAACTGCTCGCCAACGTGCACAAGCACGCCGGCGCGCACGAGGTCACCATCCGGATGTACCGCAAGGGGGACCGCGTGGTGATCACGGTGGCCGACGACGGCGCGGGCTTCGAGCCGTCGATCGTCGACCAGCGGGTGGCCGAGGGTCACATCGGGCTGGCGTCGCTGCAGGCCCGGTTCGACGCGATGGGCGGTGCGATGTCGATCGATTCGGGCGTCGGCCGTGGCACCGTGGTGACGGTGACGTCGCCGCCTGAGGATCTAAAACCCGTTTGACCTCAACGCTTTTGGAATACCCCGGCCGTGGCCAGGACTACCCGGGCGCGGGCGCGCTGCGGATCGTCGCCGAACCGGTCGATGGCCCACGAGATCGCCGTGACGAGTTCGAAGAGTTCGTCGGCCGTGACGTTGGCCAAGGCCGACCCGTCCGCCTTGGCGCGGTCGAGGAAGTGGCGGGTGCGGTCGGTGAGGCGCGCGGTGACGTCCTGCACCGGTGACGTGTCGTCCTCGATCGACGTGGCGATGCAGGTTGGCAGGTCGTTCCAGATGCGGAGTTGCCATGCGACGCGTTGAAGCCACTCGCGCAGCGCGTCGTCGGCCGACAGCTTGTGCTCCAATTCGGCTGAGCTGTCGATGATTTCGACGATGCTCTTCTCGATCACCGCGGCCAGCAGGTCGTTTCGGGTGGGAAAGTTCCGATACAGGGTGGCGTTACCCACGCCGGCGGCCGTGGCGATCCCGTCGATCGGCGCGAAGATTCCCTCGGCGTCGAATATCGCAAGCGCGGCGCTGAGAATCGCGTCGCGATTGCGCTGGGCGTCTGCGCGCAGCGGCCGAGACGTCTGCGTGGCCACGGACACACCCCTTGCGTAAGTGGGGATACTCCCCACATAATCGAAATGGGGAATGGCCCCACTTAGTGCATGACTTTACCGCAGGAGTGACGATGGCAGAGCGACTCGACGGGCGAACGGTGTTGGTGACCGGCGCGAATGGCGGTCTCGGTGAGCAGTTCGTGCGGCAGGCCCTCGAGCGTGGCGCCACGAAGGTCTACGCAACGGCGCGTACGCCGAGGGAGTGGGGCGACGAGCGCATCGTGGCGTTGGCGCTCGATCTGACCGATCCGGCGTCGGTGGCCAGCGCGGCCGATTTCGCGTCGGACGTCGACCTGGTGGTGAACAACGCGGCCATCTCGCCCGCCGACGACGTGTCGGTCGCCACTGGCGACGAGGAGATGACCCGGCGCATCTTCGAGACCAACTACTACGGGAACCTGCGCGTCGCCAAGGCGTTTGCGCCGGTGCTGGCCGCCAACGGCGGCGGCGCACTGATCAACGTGTTGTCGCTGGCGGCGTGGCTTCCCCTGCCAACGGCGTATGCGGCGTCCAAGGCCGCCATGTGGTCGGCGACGAATGCGCTCCGCAGCGAACTGGCCCCGGCCGGCACCACTGTCACGGGAGTCATCGTCGGGATGGTCGACACGGCCATGTCGGCCCGGTTTGAGATGCCTAAGGTGACCGCCGCGAGCGTGGTGGAGCAGGCCTACGACGGTGTCGTGCAGGGTACGTTCGAGGTGCTCGCCGACGAGGACTCCCGCGACGTGAAGGCCCGGATGAACGGTTCTGCCGAGGACCTCAGCGCATACCTCGTCGCGAAGCTCGAGGCCTTCTACGCCGACCTCGGCGCTAGCTAGCTTCGTTGAGCTCGCGTTCGCGTTGGATGCGGTTGGCGCGGTCTTGGGCGCGGGTGGTCTTGCGGCGCGGCATGGTCAGCCCTGCGGTGTGTGCCCTTGGGACTTTCGAGGCGACCACTGTTGCGGTGGGCTCGCTGAGTTCGGGGAAGAGCAGGCGGCTGCCCGGTGTGGTGATGTAAGTGCGGCCGCCGGGCGCAGTCCAGATTATGGTGCCGTCGTCGAGTTGCTTTTCGCGCCAACCGCTTTGGCCGCCCCAGAACGTTTTGAGCAAGTGATGTCTTCGGCATAGGCATTTCAGGTTGGATGCCGCGGTCGGCCCGTAGGGCCACGGGATCGTGTGGTCGACGTCGGTATGGGTGGCGGGTACTTTGCAGCCGGGGAAGCGGCAGGTCAGGTCGCGGCAACGGACGAAGTCGGCCAGCTTCTTGGAGGGTCGGTATCGGGGTTCCGGTGGTGCCTGTCCGGGGTGGACGATCGGGGTGATGGTGGCCCCGACGGTGGCGCGGCAGGCGATGGCGCCGGGGAGGAACTGTCCACCCATCAGGGCGGCGGGCCGCAGGCTGGCCAACCGACCCGGGGTGGGGGTGAGGGCTTCGGTGAGGGTCAGGTCGCGCAGCGGCTTGCTGAACAGGGCTGGGGGTTCGCCGTCGAGGGCGGTGCGCTCGTCGGCGGGGTCGGCGTGGATGTCCTCGCGCGACTCAGCATGTGGCGCAGCGTCACTCGGGCGGTCGGCGCTGCCCTTCACGACGTCTTCTGCGCCTTCGGGAGCATCGTCAGGCCCTTGATTGGCTGGCCCATCAGGCTGTAGCGGCTGGGCTGGTGCTTCGGGTTCACGGAGGGTGTCCGCGCTCGCGATCACGTAGACCACCACCCCGGTGGAGGGTGGGTTCTCGCCGGCCGGGCAGTCGTCGGTGTTGCAGAGGCAGGCCAGGCGGTCGTTGCCGTGGGACATGGCTCCGATGGCGTCGGCACGGCGTTGGTCCTTGGTCCGGGGGTCGGCGGGGCACACGGTCTTGGCGACGGCACTCAACCGGGCGTCGAAGGCCTTCGCGTCGGTGGCGAACAAAGTCGCAAACACCGTGGCCATCCCGCTGCCGTCGTCGTCGCCGACGTCCACCGACCGGCCCCGGGCACGGGTCTCGGTGCGATGCACAGCGTGCGGGTCGACCTGCGCGACGAACGCGTCCACGGTCTTCTCCAGAGTGGCCACCGACATCGGCTCCCGGGTGCTCAGCGCCTCGGCCAACAACGTGTCCAACTCGTGCAGGGCGTCCGGGTCGACGACGAGGGCGCCGCGCTGCACCACGATCCGCACCAACTGATAGGTGATGAGCCCTTCGGCGAACACCGCGGCGACCAGTGGGAACCGCTCGTGCAGCGCCACGGCGATGAGCAGCTGATTGGACGCGGCGCCATGAGTGATCCGCTGGGCGGCGCCGATGTGGGCGGCGACGGCGTCCCAGGTGTCGGTGCACCACAAATCCCGCTCGGCGGAGCCGTCGGCGGCGCAGGCGGCCTGGAACATGGATGCCATCGCCGCAACGCGACGGGCACAGGCGGCGGACTCCACCCGCGACCACGACTCCACCGCACCGGCACCCGAGGTGCCGGCCGTGGAAGCCACCAACGAATCGAACATGCATTCGAATCTATCGGTGTCAAGCGTCCGCCGCCAGAGGTGTCAGCAAATCTGTGGATGAATCAACGGGCTGTGCATAACTCCCGCGTCCAGGCGCGAAAATGTCGGGGCCACCTGCTACGCGATGAACCGCGCCCGCACCTCAGGCGCGGGGAGCGCACACGAATCCACCCTGCCGAACACCCGGTAGCGAATGGCCGCGAAGCGGTCGTAGAGCCCGTCGCGCACCGGCGCCGGTACCACCCGGGCCCCTGCCCCGAGTGCCTGCCACGGACCGCCGAGGTACTGCGCCACGTGAAGAGCGGCCTCCGAGCGCACCGTGACGCGCTCGTCGGGGCTCTCCGGGTTCTCGACGTAGACGACCGAGTCCACGCCGGCCAACTCCGGATGGCGTTGCAGCACCGCGGCACCGAAGTCACTTTCGAGCGCGGCGAATCGCATCTCGTGGCGTCGGTCTACCCGCAGAATGAACTGCACGGCGCCGTCGCAGAAACCGCACGTGCCGTCGTACAGAAGGACGGCTGGGTTACTCGTCATACTTCAGGTCTACCCCGTTTTGGGGAGGCCTACGTTGTGAGGCTGCGCGCAATGACCAGGCGCTGAATCTGGTTGGTGCCCTCGAAGATCTGAGTGATCTTGGCTTCGCGCATGTAGCGCTCGACGCGGTAGTCGCGGGTGTATCCGGCACCACCGAAGACCTGGACGGCGTCGGTGGTGACCTTCATCGCCGCATCGGTGGCCACCATCTTCGCCACACTGGCCTGCGTCGAGTACGGCTGGCCGAGGTCGCGGCGACGAGCCGCGTCTAGGTAGGTGGCCCTGGCACTTCCGACCGCTGCGGCCATGTCGGCAAGTAGGAAGCCGAGGCCCTGATGGTCGATGATCTTGCGGCCGAACGTGGTTCGCTCGTTGGCGTACCGGCTCGCGTCGTCCAAGGCGGCCTGGGCGATGCCGGTTGCCACCGCGGCGATGCCCAGTCGACCGGCGTCGAGCGCGCTGAACGCGATCTGCAGCCCCTGGCCCTCGGCGCCGATGCGGCGGTCGGATTCGATCACGGCATCGTCGTAGAACGCCGTCGTCGTCGGGATGGCGGCGAGGCCCATCTTCTCCTCGGGCTTGCCGAAGCTCAGCCCGGGCAGGTCACCCGGCACCAGGAAGCACGAAATGCCCTTCGACCCTTCGCCGGTCCGTGCGAACAGCGTGTAGAAGTCCGCGATTCCACCGTGGGTGATCCACGACTTGGTCCCGTTCAGCGCGTAACCACCGTCGGTGGGCACCGCTGAACACCGAAGCGCGGCAGCATCGGATCCGGCCTGCGGCTCGGACAGGCTGTATGCGCCAATTCGACTGCCGGACAGCATGTCTGGAAGCCAGCGCTGCTTCTGCTCGTCGGTGCCGAACGTCAGCAGCGGGTGCGACGACAGGCTGTGCACGCTGACCGCGACGGCGACGGCGGCCCAACGGGCGGCGATCTCCTCGAGCACCTGGAGGTAGACCTCGTAGGGCTGCCCGCCGCCACCCCACTCCTCGGGCTGCGGCAGGCTGAGCAACCCCGCAGCGCCGAGTTGGGCGAAGACGCCGTCGGGATAGGTCTCGGTGCGCTCGTGCTCGTCGACGATCGGGTCCAGGATCTTGTCGGCGACGTCGCGGGTCAGCGCGATGAGTTCGGCGGCCTCGTCCGAGGGGAGCAGGCGGTCGACCGGCATGGTTGCATCTCCTAGTTTCCGTTGGAGCCAACTGTATCGCCGCGTTCCGCGCTGACCACCAGCGCCGCCATCACCAGCGCGATCCCGGCGACCTCTGCGATCGTCGGCCGCTGTGCCAGCGCGACGACACCGACGACGGCGGCCGTCGCCGGCAGCAGTGCCAGCAGCAGCGCGAACCGCGCCCGGCCCATCCGCCGCAGCACCACCTGGTCGAGCCCGTACGGAACGGCAGTCGACAGCACGCCCACCGCGGCGCCCAGCGCCCACACGCGCGGGTCGGCGAACACCGAGGGGTCCGAGCTCAGCTGGCCGAACAAGAGCGGCGCGGCGAGCACAACGGCGGCGACCGCCATCCCGACGGCCAGCGAGTCCAGCCCCGAACCGGCGTCGGCGACCCGCTTGCCGACCAGGATGTAGCCGGCCCACAGCGCCGCGGCGAGCAGCGCGAAGCCGACGCCCGCCGGGTCGACGCCGAGTTGTGCTCCCGCCACCAGGACGACGCCGATGCCCGCCAAGACGATGGCGACCAGGTCCCGGACCCGCCGTGACCCCAGCACGGCCACTGCCACCGGACCGATGAACTCGATCGCAACCGCCGTGCCCAAGGGGATTCGGGCGATCGCCTCGAAGAACGTGACGTTCATCGCGACCGTGACGACGCCGAAAGCGCCCGCCGTGGCAATCGAGCGACGGGTCCAGCGCGTCCGCCACGGCCGTCGCCAGGCCAGCAGTGCCACCGCCGCCGCCGCCGCGCGAAGCCACGCCACCGACGCGGGATCGGTCGTCTCGAACAGGAACACCCCGACGGCGGCACCGACGTACTGCGACACTGCGCCGACGACGAAGAACAGCGGCGTCGACCACGCGGGCACGCGGGTCACCGCGGGCTACAGCGCGGCGTTGATGGCGTCCACGCGGTCCTTGGCGTCGCCGAAGAGCATCTGGGTGTTCTCGCGGAAGAACAGCGGGTTCTGCACGCCTGCGTAGCCGGAGGCCATGGAGCGTTTGAACACGATGACGTTGTCGGCGTTCCAGACCGTCAGCACCGGCATGCCGGCGATCGGGCTGCTGGGATCGTCGGCCGCGGCCGGGTTGACGGTGTCGTTGGCGCCGATGACGAGCACGACTGAGGTGTCGTCGAAGTCGTCGTTGATCTCGTCCATCTCAAGCACGATGTCGTAGGGCACCTTGGCCTCGGCGAGCAGCACGTTCATGTGGCCGGGCAGACGACCCGCGACGGGGTGGATGCCGAACCGGACGGTGATGCCGCGGTCACGCAGCTTGCGGGTCAGGTCGGCGACGCCGTACTGGGCTTGGGCGACGGCCATGCCGTAGCCGGGGGTGATGATGACCGAGCTGGCGGAGGTGAGCAGTTCGGCGGCGCCGTCGGCGGTGATCTCGCGGTGCTCGCCGTAATCCTTGTCCTCGGCGGGGCCGGCCTCGATGCCGAAGCCACCGGCGATGACGGAGATGAAGGACCGGTTCATCGCCTTGCACATGATGTAGGACAGGTAGGCACCGGAGGAGCCGACGAGCGCGCCGGTGACGATCAGCAGGTCGTTGGACAGCAGGAAGCCCGACGCCGCGGCCGCCCAGCCGGAGTAGCTATTGAGCATCGACACCACCACGGGCATGTCGCCGCCGCCGATGGAGGCCACCAGGTGCCAGCCGAGCAGCAGGGCCAGGGCGGTGACGACGATGAGCAGCCACAGCGCCGGGCTGATGACGAACCAGACGGTGAGCGCGAAGAACAACACCAGCGCGCCGATGTTGAGGAAGTTCTTGCCGGGCAGCATCAACGGCGTGGACTTGATGCGCGCGGAGAGCTTGAGGTTGGCGACGATCGACCCGGTGAAGGTGACCGCGCCGATGAACACGCCGATGAAGACCTCGGCGGAGTGGATGCCGAGCAGGTTCTGGCCGTCCAGGACCGCGGCTTCGGCGCCCGAGAGGTCACCTTCGACGTGGAGGTAGCCGTTCCAGCCGACCAGCACCGCGGCCAGGCCGACGAAGCTGTGCAGCAGGGCGATCAGCTCGGGCATGCCGGTCATCTCCACGACGCGGGCGCGCCACAGACCGATTGCGGCACCGATCGCCATCGCGCCGACCAGCAGGGCGATGCCCAGTGGCTCGATGTGGCGGCTGATGGCCAGGGCGATGGTGGCGATCAGTGCGACGGCCATGCCGGCCATGCCGAAGCTGTTGCCCGACCGCGACGTTTCGTGCTTCGACAACCCGGCCAGGGCCATGATGAACAGCAAGGCCGCGACGACGTAGGCCGCGGTGGCGGCCGTTTCCAGGGTGAACATGGGTCAGCTCCTCGAGAACATGGCCAGCATGCGACGCGTCACCGCGAAGCCACCGAAGACATTGATGCTTGCCAGCAGAATCGCGACCGTCGCCAGCGACGTGACGATCACGTCGCCGTGGCCGATCTGCAGCAGGGCGCCGACGACGATGATCCCGGAGATCGCATTGGTCACCGACATCAGCGGCGTGTGCAGGGCGTGGTGGACGTGTCCGATGACGTAGTAGCCGATCACGATGGCTAGCGCGAAGACGGTCAGGTGCACCTGCAGCGCGGCCGGGGACAGTGCGATCAGCACGAACAGCACCGCGGCGGCGGTGAACGTGATGCCAAGGCGGCGGGCTGCCGTCATCGGTTCCTTGACCGGCTTCGCGACGACGGGCGCGGCGGCGGCGGCCGCCGGTGCGGCCGACACCTGCACCGGCGGTGGCGGCCAGGTGGTCTCGCCGTCGCGTACGACGGTCACCGAGCGCTGCACCACGTCCTCGAAGTTCAGGGTGAGCTGCCCGTCCTTCTCGGGGGTGAGCAGCTTGAGCAGGTTGACCAGGTTGGTGCCGTAGAGCTGGGACGCCGTCGCGGGCAGGCGCCCGGCGAGATCGGTGTAGCCGATGATGGTCACGCCGTTGTCGGTGACGATGGCCTGATCCTTGACGGTGCCCTCGACGTTGCCGCCGTTGGCCGCGGCCATGTCGACGATCACGCTGCCGGACTTCATGGAGGCGACCATCTCGGCGGTGATGATGCGGGGCGCGGGGCGGCCGGGGATCAGGGCGGTGGTGATGATGATGTCGACGTCGCCGGCCTGTTCGGCGTACAGCTCCGCCTCGCGGACCTTGTAGTCGTCGCCCATCTCCTTGGCGTAGCCGGTGGCCGAGACCTCGGCGGCCTCCTTGTCCACGTACAGGTACTCCCCGCCGAGGGACTTGACCTGGTCGGCGACCTCGGGTCGCGGGTCTGTGGCCCGCACGATGGCGCCCATGCTGCCTGCGGCGCCGATCGCGGCCAGTCCCGCCACGCCCGCGCCGACGACGAGCACCTTGGCCGGGGGCACCTTGCCCGCCGCGGTCACCTGGCCGGTGAAGAACCGGCCGAACGCGTGCGCGGACTCGACGACGGCCCGGTATCCGGCGATGTTGGCCATCGACGACAGCACGTCCAGTGACTGGGCGCGGGAGATGCGGGGCACGGCGTCCATGGCGAGCACCGTGATCGGGCGGGCCGAGAGCTTCTCGACCAGCTCCGGGTTCAGCGCCGGTGAGATCAGGCTGACCAGTGTTGCGTGGTCCTGGAGTTTGGCGATCTCGTCGACCTCACCGTGCAAGGGTGCGTTGACCTTCAGCACTACCTGCGCGGCCCAGGGATCGCCGACGTCGGCGCCCGCCTCGACGTAGGCGGCGTCGGAGAAGCTGGAGGCATCACCCGCGCCGGACTCGACGACGACGGAGTAGCCCAGCTTGAGGAGCGCTCCTACGGTCTGCGGTGTGGCGGCGACACGCGTCTCACCCGCGTGAGACTCGCGCGGAATCCCGATCTGCATCCGAAGAGTCTCGCATTTGCTCAACCGGGATGTGCGCACACCTCTACGCGCTACAGCCAGTCGCGCCTGCGGAACATCACGTACAGCACGGCCACCAGCAGCACGATCACCGCGGAGCTGGCGACGAAGCCCCAGACGGTGTTGAGACCCGGGTACTCGACGTTTTGCCCGTAGAAGCCTGTGACCGCCGTCGGAACGGCGATGATCGCCGCCCAGCCGGTGAGCTTCTTCATGACGGTGTTCAGCCGCGCGTCTTGAAGCGACAGGTTCGTCTCGAACACCGTCGTGACCATGTCACGAAGCGACTCGGTCCACTCCGACGCCCGCAGCACGTGGTCGTAGAGGTCGTCGTAGAGCGGGTTGAGCTCGGGGGAGGTCTTCGCGTCCAGGCGTCGGCTCTTGATGGCGCTGACGACCTCGCGCATGGGCAGCACCACCCGACGCAGCTCGACCAGGTCCTTGCGATAGCGGAAGGTGCGCCGCTGCAACCCGCGCTTGGGCCCGTCCTCGTCGAACAACTCGTCTTCGAGAGACTCGATGCCGTCGTCGAGGCTCTGCACCGCGTCGAAGTGCCCGTCCACCACGACGTCGAGCAGGCCGTGCACGAGCGCCCCGACGCCGTACTGCTGGCCGCCGAGCTCGTCGAACCGCTGGGACACCTCGTCCATGGCGAAGCCAGGGTCGTCGCCCGCGAGCGGCGGCAGGCGCACCGTGATCAGCCCGCGGGGCAGCACGAACGCCGAGATGCGGTGCTTGACCAGCGTCGAGGTCGAGTCGTCCACGGCCGTCAGCATCTGGACCGCGTACACCGTGAAGAACGTGTGCGTGCGATAGACGGTGGCCTTGGTGCGCTCGTTCGGTGCCGTCGCGTCCTCGACCGCCCAGATGTTGAGCTTCAGCTCATCGGCCAAGGCCATGAGCGTGTCGTGGTCGGGGTCGTAGATGTCGGCCCAGACAAGGGTGTCCTCCGAGGTGAGGCAGTCCGAGATGGCCGAAAAGGTGAAGCCATCCGCCGGTTCGCCCCGCACCCACATCCGTCCGCGCACCTCGCTCATGGCGCCATCATCCCGCAGCAGGCTGGGTATCTCGGTTGGGCACCGATCCCGCATCGAGATCCACGCGCCTGGTGCAATCGCGGCGGCGTGGCTCCACGATGGCTGTCATGAGCGTGGT
The DNA here is from genome assembly GCF_001426545.1 of Mycobacterium sp. Root135. Lineage (GTDB taxonomy): Bacteria > Actinomycetota > Actinomycetes > Mycobacteriales > Mycobacteriaceae > Mycobacterium. The sequence goes on from NZ_LMEZ01000005.1 coordinate 612,224, forward strand.
GGTCGAACGTGGACTCGCACGGTGTCCGCGATGTGTGGCGGTCGCCGACTACACCTTCGTCGAGTCCGGTCCCAATTCGTTGCGCTACGAGGTCAACTGCGGCAAGTGCGGTGAGGCCTACTGCGAGGTGCACACTCCGGTGGCGCCCGACTTCACGGCGGTGGGTGACGCGCTGGTGGTGATCCCGCAGCCCGTCCCGCCGACCGCCTTCGAGCTGCGCAGGCGGCAAGCGGTGGCGTGGTTCACCGCCGTCGTCGGCCGAATCATGGTGCGAGTCAACGGCATTCGGCACTAATCCGGCGGCGCACGGGCGAGGCCCCTCCCCGGATACCAGGAAGGGGCCTCATCGAAGCGGGATCTACAACTGGTTGCGCAGCTCCCGAAGGGTCTTCTCCAGAATTCTGGACACGTGCATCTGGGACACCCCGATGCGTTCGGCGATCTGACTCTGAGTCATGGACTCGAAGAAGCGCAGGTAGAGCACGGTGCGCTCCCGCTCGGGCAAGGCTGCCAGCAGCGGTCGGACGGTTTCCTGATCGGTGATGCGGTCGAATGCGAAGTCGACGTCGCCGACCGTGTCCGAGACCATCCGCGGTGCCGAATCTCCGCTCGAGACCGGCGCGTCGATGGAGTGCACGCGGTAAGCCTCAGCGGCCAACATGCTGTCGACGATGTCCTCGCGGGTCATGTCGAGCAGTTCGGCCAGCTGTCCGGCAGTGGGTGCCCGGCCCAGGGTTTGCGTCAATTCCATTGTCGCCCGGGTGATGTGCCCGTGTCGGTCCTTGAGACGACGCGGAACGTGCATCGACCAACCGTGATCGCGAAAGTGCCTGCGCACCTCGCCCATCATCGTCGGCACCGCGAAGGCCACGAAGTGCGAGCCCTTCGTCGGATCGAAGCGGTTGACGGCCTTGACCAGGCCCAACCTTGCGACCTGCGTGAGGTCTTCGATGTCCTCGCCGCGACCCCCGTAATGGCGCGCAATGCGGTCGGCCAAGGGGAGGCAACGGTTGAAGATGGCTTCGCGGCGACGGTCGACGTCGACTGCGCCGCCCAGGGTGTGGAACATCTCCATGACGTCGGCGTACTCGTCGACCTCGTAGGTGTTCGCGGCTGGGCGTTCAAGTTGTACGGTCATGCGAACATCACCTCGATGATGTCACCGGCAGTAATTTCCGTTGTGCAGCAATGGTTTCCCACTGTTGGACCCCCTAACAGGCGTCCGTGAGCGCAGCGCAGGCACTAAGAGGAAAACGTCTTCGTGCCGCGTCGAGCCCGATCCGTCGAGGACGGAACCGGCAATTTGCCGTAGCCACGCGGAAAGTGTTGAGTGCATCCTCTCGCAGGAGTCTCTACGAGTTAGGCGCTTCTCAGCAGTGTCGCGGGGCTTCGTGCCCGCTTTGCACTAAACGGGGGTGTCCTTACTGGACGCGTTCCACCCTACGCCCTTTGGCTACCAACGGGTAGGCCGGTGACTAAAACTCTCCACGAGCGCAGCTGTGTACCTGCTGGGTGCGAACAGGTAGAAACAGCGGATGACTGCGACACCTTCTGTTGATTCCTGCTGTCGCTGAACGCCTTCCGGTCAGCCCAGCCTCGCAGAAAGTCGTAGGAATCGTGTCTGTCTTCGTAGACGTCACCCCCGACGAGTCGCACGTCGACTCGCCACCGGCGCGCACGCCGGCCAACAAATGGCGCGGCAGGCTGACCAGGGCCGCTCTGCCCCTGCTGTCGGTCGTCGTCTTCGGCATCGGCTGGCAGCTCGTCGCGGCCGCCGGACTCTGGAACCAGACCTTCGTGCCCTACCCGAGCACCGTCTGGAAGGCATTCGTCGACGTCTCGACCACCCACGACGGCACCCGCGGCTACGCCGGCTACCTGCTGTGGGAGCACCTGTACATGACGTTGCGGCGGGTTTTCGTCGGCGTCGTGATCGGTGTCGGACTCGGCGTCGCACTCGGCCTGGTCATGGGATCCGTCGGTTGGGTGCGCAGCGTCCTCGAGCCGTGGCTGACCTTCCTGCGGGCGCTGCCCCCGCTGGCCTACTTCTTCCTGCTGGTCATCTGGCTCGGCATCGACGAGGCGCCGAAGATCACGCTGCTCGCGCTGGCCGCACTTCCGCCGGCCGCCGTGGCGACCACCGCCGCAGTGGTCGCCGCACCCGTCGGTCTCACCGAGGCGGCCCGGGCACTCGGCGCCAGCCGCCTTCAGGTGATCCGCGACGTCGTGGTGCCATCGGCACTCCCGGAGACCTTCACCGGCATCCGGCTGGCGGTCGGCATGGCCTACTCCTCGGTGGTCGCCGCCGAGCTGTTCAACGGCATCCCCGGCATCGGCGGCCTGGTCAAGGACGCAAGCAACTACAACAACACCCCCGTGGTTCTGGTTGGCATCTTCGCCATCGGATTCTCGGGCCTGATCATCGACGGTCTACTTCGCGCGATCGAACGGCGAGCCGTCCCTTGGAGAGGAAAAATATGAAGCTGAGGGCACTACTCGCCGCGGCAGTCGTCACGACACTGGCTTTGGCCGGTTGCTCGGTGGACAACTCGGGTCAAGACGCGAGCAAGCCGACGATTCGCATTGGATACCAGACGTTTCCGAGCGGCGACCTAATCGTCAAGAACAACAAGTGGCTTGAAACGGCGCTGCCCGACTTCAACATCAAGTGGATCAAGTTCGACTCCGGCGCCGACATCAACACGGCGTTCATCGCCAAGGAGCTCGACTTCGGCGCGCTCGGCTCCAGCCCGGTGGCCCGCGGCCTGTCTGCGCCACTGAACATCCCGTACAAGGTCGCCTTCGTGCTCGACGTGGCAGGCGACAACGAGGCGCTGGTGGCCCGCAACGGCAGCGGCGTCAACACTTTTCCCGACCTGAAGGGCAAGCGCATCGGTACGCCGTTCGCGTCCACCGCGCACTACAGCCTGCTGGCCGCGCTGGCGCAGAACAACCTGTCCACCAACGACGTTCGACTGGTCGACCTCCAGCCGCAGGCCATTCTCGCGGCGTGGGAGCGCGGTGACATCGACGCGGCCTACACCTGGCTGCCCACCCTGGACGACCTGCGCAAGAGCGGCAAGGACCTGATCACCAGCCGTCAGCTGGCCAAGGACGGCAAGCCCACGCTGGATCTTGGTGCCGTCGCCGACGACTTCGCCACGGCGCACCCCGAGGTCGTCGACAAGTGGCGGCAGCAGGAGGCGCGTGCCCTCTCGACCATCAAGGACGATCCCGCCGCCGCGGCCAAGGCCATCGCATCGGAGATCGGCCTGACGCCGGAAGCCGTTGAGGGACAGCTGAAGCAGGGCATCTACCTGACGCCGGAAGAGCTGACCTCCGCCGAGTGGCTCGGCACCGAGGCCGCGCCTGGCAAGATCGCCGACAACCTGGAGAGCGCGTCGGAGTTCCTCGCCGAGCAGAAGCAGATCCCCGCGGCCGCTCCGCTGAAGACGTTCCAGGACGCGATCTACACCAAGGGACTGCCCAATGCCCTCAAGCAGTAAGCAGCCCTCAATCAGTAAGCAGCCCTCGAGCAGTGACGTCCGCGGCGGTCTGCGCATCGAGAGCCTCGCGCATCGCTATGGGGACGTCACCGCCCTCGGCCCCGTCGACCTCGACGTCGAGCCCGGCGCGTTCCTGGTGTTGGTCGGGGCGTCGGGTTGCGGCAAGAGCACGCTGCTGCGGCTGATCGCCGGCTTCGAGGAGCCGACCGCCGGGAGCGTCCGCGTGTCGGGCGACGTACCGAGTCCCGGGGTGACGGCAGGCGTCGTCTTCCAACAGCCGCGGCTCTTTCCGTGGCGGACGGTCGGGGGCAACGTCGACCTGGCGCTCAAGTACGCGAAGGTACCCAAGGAGCGACGGGCCGAGCGTCGCGACGAACTGCTCCTGCGAGTGGGACTCGACGGCACCGCGGACCGCAAGATCTGGGAGATCAGCGGTGGCCAGCAACAGCGCGTGGCAATCGCGAGGGCGTTGGCGGCGGAGACGCCGCTCTTCCTGCTGGACGAACCCTTCGCGGCGCTCGACGCGCTGACCAGGGAACGGCTTCAGGAGGACGTCCGTCAGGTGAGCGCGGAGACGGGTCGGACGACGGTCTTCGTCACCCATAGTGCGGACGAGGCGGCGTTCCTGGGATCCCGGATCGTCGTGCTGACCAGAAGACCAGGTCAGATCGCGCTCGACCTTCCCGTTGACCTGCCGCGCACGGGCGTCGACCCCGACGAGTTGAGGCGCTCGCCGGAGTACACGCGGTTACGCGCCGAAGTCGGCCGCGCCGTGAAGGCCGCAGCGGCGTAGCCGCTAATTGGATCCAGCGGCCTAACTAGCGGGCTTAGACCGGGGGGTACGCCGGGGGCGGGTACACGCCGCGCAGGCCCCACGGGATGAAGCTGAAGAAGTACTCGGCTTCGTCGCTGATGTCGTAGTCAGGATTCGGATCCATCATTACCTCCATAGCGGGCCGACTTTGAGCAAAGTCTAGCCCGTAAAGAGCCGCGCCGAACAGTGGATACGGGTGATTCTCTAGACTGGCCAACCAGTTGATTGGTACCCCGGGTGGAGCCCCGGCCTACGTAGAGTGAGTCGCCATGTCCACCACCGAATCCTCGCCCAACGGCCTCACCCGTCGAGAGGAACTGCTTGCCGTCGCCACCAAGCTGTTCGCGGCGCGGGGTTACCACGGCACCCGGATGGACGACGTCGCCGACGCGGTGGGTCTCAACAAGGCCACGGTGTACCACTATTACGCCAGCAAGTCGCTGATCCTGTTCGACATTTGCAAGAGCGCCGCCGACTTCACCGTCGGCGCCCTGCACGACGATCCGTCGGCATCGGCGCGCGAGATGATCTACCACTTCACCCGTCGCTTGATGGTTGGCATCGCCAGCGACATCGAGCGGGGCGCCGTGTACTTCCAAGAGGCGCCGTACATCACCGAGTGGTTCACCGAGGAACAGGTGGCCTACATCCGCAAGGCCGAGTCGTCGGTCTACGAACACGTCCGCGACGTCATCGACCGCGGCATCGCCAGCGGCGAGTTCTACGAGTGCGACTCCCACGTGTTGGCGCTCGGCTACATCGGCATGACGCTCGGGTCCTACCGCTGGCTGCGGCCGCAGGGGCGCCGCACCGCGCAGGAGATCGCCGTCGAGTTCAGCACCGCCCTGCTGCGCGGCCTGATCCGTGACGACGCCGTCCGCTCCGAGGCGCCCCTCGGCATCGACGTTTCGGAGGCGCCGTGAAGTCCACCCTGCTGTCGCGGCGCGATCTCGACTTCCTGCTCTACGAGTGGCTGCGCGTCGACGAACTGACCAAGCGCCACCGCTTCGCCGAGCATTCCCGCGACACGTTCGACGGCGTCCTGGACCTCAGCGAGGAGTTGGCCGAGAAGTACTTCGCCCCGCACAACAAGAAGAGCGACGCGAACGAACCGACGTTCGACGGTCAGCACGTCACCGTCGTCAGCGAGGTCAAGGACGCCATCGCCGCCTTCGCCCAGGCCGATCTGGTCGGGGCCAGCATGGACGAATCCCTCGGTGGCGCACAGCTTCCGGTCTGCGTGGCGCAAGCGGGGTTTGCCTACGTCTCGGCCGCCAACGTCAGCACGGCGGCCTACCTGATGCTGACGATCGCGAATGCGAACCTGATCTCCAAGTTCGGCGACGCCCAGCAGGTCGACGCGTTCGTCAAGCCGATGCTCGCCGGACGCTTCACGGGCACGATGGCGCTGTCCGAGACGCAGGCCGGCTCGTCGCTGGCCGACATCGTGACGCGCGCGGAGCCGCAGGCCGACGGCACCTACCGGCTCTTCGGCTCCAAGATGTGGATCTCGGGCGCCGAGCACGAGATGACCGACAACATCGTGAACCTCGTCCTGGCGAAGATTCCCGGCGGACCCGCGGGCACCAAGGGAATCTCGCTGTTCATCGTGCCGAAGTACCTCGCCGGGCCTGAGGGGGAGCGCAACGACGTCACCCTCGCCGGGCTGAATCACAAGATGGGCCAACGCGGTATCACCAACACGGTGCTGAACTTCGGTGAGGGCGTGTACACCCCCGGCGGAGAACCCGGCGCGGTCGGCTATCTCGTCGGCGAGCCGCACCGCGGTCTGATGTACATGTTCCACATGATGAACGAGGCCCGCCTCGCCGTGGGGATGGGCGCGGTGTCGCTGGGCTACACGGGCTATCTGAAGTCCGTCGAGTACGCCAGGGAGCGGCCGCAGGGCAGGCTCGTCAAGGACCCCTCGTCGCCGCAGGTGCCGATCGTCGAGCATGCGGACGTCAAGCGAATGTTGTTGGCGCAGAAGGCGTATGTCGAAGGTGGGTTGGCGCTTGGGCTGTATTGCACCAAGCTGGTCGACCTGCAACGCACCGCGGAGTCCGCCGAGGAGGGTCAGCAGGTGACGGACCTGCTCGACATCCTGGTTCCGGTTGCGAAGAGCTGGCCGTCGCAGTGGTGTCTGGAAGCCAACAGCCTGGCCATTCAGGTGCACGGTGGCTACGGTTACACCCGCGAGTACGACGTCGAGCAGCACTACCGGGACAACCGGCTGAACCCGATCCACGAGGGCACCCACGGCATCCAGAGCTTGGACCTTTTGGGCCGCAAGGTGACCCAGCGCGGGGGAGCCAGCCTTGCCGAACTCGGCAAGGCCGTGACGGCGACCGTCGAGCAAGCCGCCGCCGCAGGCGGGGAGGCCGCTGAGCTCGCCGCAGCGCTGACGGCGTCGTGGCAGCGAGTCGTCGAGGTGACGGCCGCGATGTACGCCGTCGACGATGTCGAGGCGACACTGGCCAACAGTGCGATCTACCTGGAGGCGTTCGGGCACGTCGTGATGGCGTGGATCTGGCTCGAGCAGTTCGTCGTCGCACAAAGCGCAGACGGAGACTTCTATGACGGCAAGCGTCAGGCGGCGAGATACTTCTTCCGTTACGAGCTACCGCGGACCGCGCCGCAGCTCGATCTGCTGGAAGGCCTGGACCGCACGACGCTCGAGATGCGCGACGGCTGGTTCTAGACGGTCAGCCGAACTCGACGATCTGGCGCACCGCAAGCCCGTCGGCCAATTCGTCCATCCCCTCGTTGATTCGGTCGAGTTCAATGGTGGACGACACCAGCGACTCGACGGGAAGTCGGCCGTCGCGCCACAGCGCGACGAAACGGGGGATGTCCCGCGCCGGCACCGCCGAGCCAAGATAGCTGCCGATCAGGGATCGGCCCTCGGCGACGAAACCCAGTGGGGCAACGCTGATCCTGGCGTCCGGGTGGGGGAGTCCGACCGTCACGGTGCGCCCACCTGGGCCCGTCAGGGCGATCGCCGTCTCCAGCGCGGCCGGATGCCCCGCCGCCTCGATCACGATGCGCGCCTTGAGATCCCGTGCCTCATCCGGCGTGACGGCGGTGTGCGCGCCGAGGGCCTTGGCCCGCGCCAGCTTCTCCGGCAGCTGGTCGACGGCGATCACCTCGACGTCGTCATGCGCGAGGGCGGTCAGCAGCGCCGCCATGCCGACCCCGCCCATGCCGACGATCGCGACCGTGTCGCCCGGTCGCGGCTGGCCCGCGTTGAGAACCGCACCGCCGCCCGTGAGCACCGCGCAGCCCAACAGGGACGCCACCACTGGTGGGACGTCGTGGTCCACCGGCACGACGGACCGGCGGTCGACGACGGCGTGGGTCGCGAAGGCGGAGACGCCGAGGTGGTGCAGCACCGGTCCCTCGTCGGCGGACAGCCGCGTGCCTCCGGCCAGCAGCACCCCCGCCCCGTTAGCGGCGCTGCCCGGGATGCACGGCGCGAGCCCGTCGGTGTCGCAGGCGGCGCACTCGCCGCACCGCGGCAGGAACGTCATCACGACGCGCTGTCCGACCACGAGGTCGCCGACGCCCGCGCCCACCTGCTCGACGACGCCCGCCGCCTCGTGGCCAAGCAGCATCGGCACCGGACGCACGCGGGAGCCGTTGACCACGGACAAATCGGAGTGGCACAGCCCGGCGGCTTCGATGCGGACCAGCAGCTCGGTGTCACCGGGCGGGGCGAGTTCGAGGTCGGTAATGGTCAACGGCTTGGACTCGGCGTAGCGCTGAGGCGCTCCGATGCGGTCGAGGACGGCTCCACGGATCTTCACACCGACCAGCTTGCCCCCACTGAGACACTCGTGGGGTGGGCATCGACGAGCGAGACGAGCGAGACCTGACCTCACGCGACTTTCCCGTGCACTGGCCGGTGCTGACCAGGTGGACCGACAACGACATGTTCGGCCACCTCAACAACGCGGTCTACTACGCGTTGTTCGACACCGCGATCAACGCGTGGCTGGGCACGACCACCGACCACGACCCGCTGACGGCGCCGGCGCTGGGCGTCGTCGCCGAATCGGGGTGCCGCTACTTCACCGAACTCCAGTTCCCCGACCCCCTGGTGGTCGGGCTGGCGGTCACCCGGCTCGGTACCAGCAGCGTCACCTACCGGCTCGCCGTGTTCGCCCCGCCCGAAACCGCCGATGACGCGAAATCAGTTGCTGCCGTAGGGCATTGGGTGCACGTGTACGTCGACCGGGCCAGCCGTCGGCCCGTCCCGATCCCCGATGCGCTGCGCACCCAGCTGGAAACCGCTGTCACCACCTGAATATGCTCGCCCGATGCCACTCGTGAGCAAGACCCTCGAGGTCGAGGCCTCCGCAGAAGCGATCCTCGCGATCGTCGCAGACTTCGAGTCCTACCCCCAGTGGAACGAAGAGGTGAAGGGCGTCTGGGTGCTGGCCCGTTACGACGACGGCCGGCCCAGCCAACTGCGGCTCGACGCCTCCGTCAACGGCTTCGACATCTCCTACATCCAGGCCGTGTACTACCCGGGCGACAGTCAGATCCAGACCGTAATGCAGCAGGGTGACCTCTTCTCCAAGCAGGAGCAGCTGTTCTCCGTCGTCGCGATGGGCCCGACCACGCTGCTGACCGTCGACCTCGACGTCGAGACGACGATGCCCGTGCCAAAGCCAATGGTGAAGAAGATGGTCAACGACGCGCTCGACCACCTGGCCGACAACCTCAAGAAGCGCGCCGAGTCTCTTTCCGCCTAGCGGTTAGGTCCAGAGCCCCAACTCGTCGAGTCGCGCGGTCAGTCGCCGCGCGCCGTCGGTGAACTGCGCGTCCGTCAGCTGAACCACCACGTCGACGTCACGACGGCGCAGGGCCGCGATCAGCGCGCGCCGGTTCGCGACCGCATGGTGGCCCCACTGCGGATCGTTGGCGTAGATGTGAGGCGGCAGGTACTTGGCGACGTGCAGCATGAACCAGGCCAGCTTGATTCGCCCCGACGCCCGGTTGAACGTCCGGTGGAAGGCGAACTCCGCGTCGACCACCTCCGCGGTGTCCTGCCTGCCGATGGCGTCGGCCACGACGTCGGCGAGCCGTTCGAGCTCGTCGATCTCCTCGTCGGTGATGCGCTCGGCGGCCGACCTGGCGAGCTGACCGGCGATCACGGCCTGCAACCAAAAGATGTCCTCGATGTCGTCCCGGGTGAACGGCGAGACCACGTGCCCGCGATGCGGTTCGAGCTGCACCATGCCCTCGCCGCGCAACGTTCGCAGGGCTTCGCGGACGGGGGTGATGCTCACCCCGAGCTCGGCGGCCGTCTCGTCGAGTCGGATGAAGGCGCCAGGTCGTAGCGCGCCGGACATGATGCGGACCCGCAGGTGGCCCGCGACCTCGTCGGAGAGCTGTTCGCGACGAGGCCTGACCGGCGCGCTCACGGTACTCGTGCCTTCATCGGTTCCCCCACCGTCGGTGCCCGTCGTCCGGGCTTGTCCACGAGCCACCTAGGCCATAGTGTGACCGGGGCAACACCATGTTTGATCAAATATCAACGCCGCGCAACCTGCGCACGCACTTCAGGGAGCCCCGACGTTGACCGACATGCCAGCGCCCGATCGGCTGCTCGTCCAGCAGCCCTACCTGGCCCGTCGGCAGAACTGGACCACCCAGCTCGCACGTCACGCCCTGATGCAACCGGACGCGACGGCAATCCGGTTCCACGGGCAGACCACGACGTGGGCCGACCTGGATCGACGCGTCACCGCCCTGGCCGGTGCGCTGAGCCGGCGCGGCGTCACCTTCGGTGACCGCGTCCTGATCCTGATGCTCAACCGGGCCGAGTTCGTCGAGTCGGTGCTGGCGATCAATCGCCTTGGCGCCATCGCCGTGCCCGTGAACTTCCGCATGACGCCGCCGGAGATCGCGTTCCTGGTCGGCGACTGCGAGGCGCGCGTCGTCGTCACCGAGCCGGTCCTGGCGTCGGTCGCCACCGCGGTCCGCGACCTCGACCCGACGCTGGCCGACGTCGTCGTCGCCGGCGGGGCGACCGAGGACGGCGTGCTCGGGTACGACGACCTGCTGGCCGAAGAGGATGCCGCCCCCGAACCGGTCGACATCCCCGACGACTCACCCGCCCTGATCATGTACACCTCCGGCACCACCGGGCGTCCCAAGGGAGCGGTGCTCACCCACGTCAACCTCTCCGGTCAGGCGATGACGCACCTGTTCACCAGCGGTGCGGACCTGAACAACGACGTCGGCTTCATCGGCGTGCCGCTGTTCCACATCGCGGGCATCGGAAACACCATCACCGGGTTACTGCTCGGACGGCCGACGGTGATCTACCCCGTCGGCGCCTTCGACCCCGGTGCGCTGCTCGACGTCCTCGAGGCCGAGCTCGTCACCGGCATCTTCCTGGTGCCCGCGCAGTGGCAGGCGGTGTGCGCCGCCCAGCGGGCCCGACCCCGGAAGGTCGTCCTCCGCACCTTGTCCTGGGGCGCCGCCCCGGCGTCGGACACCCTGCTGCGCGACATGGCAGAGACCTTCCCCGGCACCCAGATCCTCGCCGCCTTCGGCCAAACCGAGATGTCGCCGGTGACCTGCATGCTGCTCGGCGAGGACGCCATCAGGAAGTTGGGCTCGGTCGGCAAGGTCATCCCGACGGTCTCGGCGCGCGTCGTCGACGAGGACATGAACGACGTTCCGGTCGGCCAGGTGGGCGAGATCGTCTACCGGGCTCCGACGCTGATGGCCGGCTACTGGAACAACCCCAAGGCCACCGCGGAGGCCTTCGCCGGCGGATGGTTCCACTCCGGTGATCTGGTTCGCCAGGACGACGAGGGTTACGTGTGGGTCGTCGACCGCAAGAAGGACATGATCATCTCCGGCGGCGAGAACATCTACTGCGCCGAGGTGGAGAACGCTCTGGCCGCACACCCGTCGATCGGTGAGGCTGCGGTGATCGGACGTCCGCATGCGAAGTGGGGCGAGGTCCCCGTGGCCGTCCTGGCGGTTAGTTCGGCCGCGCCCACCGCAAGACTCACGCTCGAAGGCATCCAGGAATTCCTCGGCGAAAGGCTCGCGCGGTACAAGCATCCGCGGGCCATCGAGGTCGTCGACGCGCTGCCCCGCAACCCTGCCGGTAAGGTCCTCAAGACGGAACTGAGGGCACGCTTCGGCAAGGACGACCTGATTGACGCTGGCGAAAGTTCTTCTGTCTCAACGGTTTCAGCCGACGCGACGGAAGGCTGACCTGTGACGACGAGTTTGCCAGCCGGGCCGACGGCAATCCGGCCGATGCGGTGCACCCCGCCGAATTCATCGGGTACTCTCCTGTGGTCCGCCTTACTACCCACGAGTAGGGAGACTGTGATCACAGACACGAAGCTTGGGCAAGGAGGGGGCGTGCGACACCTTCTGCCGTTGCGCCACGACAACCGTGGCCAGGCCCTTCGATGACCGCGCAGAACCCGGGTTTCGTCGACTACGTCCGTGACCAGGTCCGCCCACTGCTGGTGTCGGTCGGTGGCTTCGTCAAGATGTGCGTGCTAACCGGCAAGGCGCTCTTCCGCAGCCCCTTCCAGTGGCGCGAGTTCATCCTCCAGGGCTGGTTCCTGATGAGGGTGGCATTCCTGCCCACCATCGCGGTCGCCATCCCGCTGACGGTGCTCATCATCTTCACCCTCAACATCCTTCTCGCCGAGTTCGGCGCCGCCGACATCTCCGGTGCCGGGGCCGCGCTCGGAGCGGTTACCCAGCTGGGTCCGCTGGTAACCGTGCTCGTCGTCGCCGGCGCCGGTTCCACCGCGATCTGCGCGGACATCGGTGCCCGCACCATCCGCGAGGAGATCGACGCCCTCGAGGTGCTCGGCATCGACCCGATCCACCGCCTCGTCGTGCCCCGCGTGATCGCGGCGACGTTCGTGGCCTTCCTCCTCAACGGCGCCGTGATCACCATCGGCCTGGTCGGCGGATTCGTCTTCGGCGTCTACATCCAAAACATCTCGGCAGGCGCCTACGTCTCGACGCTGACCCTGGTGACCGGACTGCCCGAGGTCGTCATTTCGGTCGTCAAGGCCCTGGCGTTCGGGCTGATCGCCGGGTTGGTCGGCTGCTACCGCGGTCTGACGGTTTCCGGTGGCGCCAAGGGCGTCGGCACCGCGGTCAACGAGACGCTGGTGCTCTGCATCATCGCGCTCTTCGCGGTCAACGTCATCATGACCACCATCGGCGTTCGATTCGGAACGGGGCGCTGACATGTCTACCTCTGCAGTTCTACGGTCGCGCTTCCCGCGCGCCATCGCGGGCGGCGAACGACTGGCCAAGTCGCCGGGGCGGTTCCTCGACAGCGTCGGCCACATCGCGTGGTTCGTCGTCACCGCGGTCGGCTCGATCGGCCACGCCTTCCGGTTCTACCGCAAGGAAATGCTGCGCCTGGTCGCCGAGATCGGCATGGGCACCGGCGCCATGGCCGTCATCGGTGGCACGGTCGCCATCGTCGGCTTCGTCACGCTCTCCGGTGGCTCACTGATCGCCATCCAGGGCTTCGCCTCGCTTGGCAACATCGGCGTCGAGGCCTTCACCGGCTTCTTCGCCGCCCTGGTCAACGTCCGCATCGCCGCCCCGGTCGTGGCAGGTCAGGCGCTGGCCGCCACGGTCGGCGCAGGCGCGACCGCCGAACTGGGTGCGATGCGCATCAGCGAGGAAATCGACGCACTCGAGGTCATGGGCATCAAGTCGATCTCGTACCTGGTGTCGACGCGCATCATGGCCGGCTTCGTCGTCATCATCCCGCTGTACGCGATGGCGATCATCATGTCGTTCCTGTCGGCGCAGATCACCACGACGCTGTTCTACGGCCAGTCGACCGGCACCTACGAGCACTACTTCCGCACGTTCCTGCGGCCCGACGACGTCGCCTGGTCCTTCGTCCAGGCGATCATCATCTCCGTCATCGTGATGCTCAACCACTGCTACTACGGCTTCTACGCCAGCGGCGGCCCGGTCGGCGTCGGCGAAGCCGTCGGCCGCTCGATGCGCGCCTCGCTGATCGCGATCGTCCTCGTCGTCCTGTTCGCATCGTTGGCGCTGTACGGCACCGACGCCAACTTCAACCTGACGGTGTAGCCGATGACCGCACCAGGCCAGACGAAGTCCCCGGTCAACCAGCCGCGGACGCCCCCGTACAAGATTGCCGGCGTGGTCCTGCTGATCATCGTCGCCATCGTGGTCGGGCTTGTCTGGAAGCAGTTCCGCGGCGGCTGGAGTGAACCCGAGAAGCTGACCCTGATCTCGTCGCGGTCCGGGCTGTCGATGGACCCCGGGTCGAAGGTCACCTTCAACGGGGTGGAGATCGGCCGCGTGTCTGGCGTCTCCGCGATCAACCAGAACGGCGAGCCGATGGCCGAGGTCAACCTCGACGTCGACAAGCAGTTCACCAAGCTGATCCCGTCGAACGTGGACGCCCAGATCAAGGCGACCACCGTTTTCGGCAACAAGTACATAGCCTTCTCGTCGCCTGCCAAGCCGTCGTCGGAACCCTTGGTCCCGACGAAGCCGATCCAGGTCTCCGGCGTCACCACCGAGTTCAACACGCTGTTCGAGACGGTCGTCCAGGTCACCCAGAAGGTCGACCCCATCAAGCTCAACCAGACTCTGACGGCGGCCGCCCAGGCCCTCGACGGATTGGGCGAGCGGTTCGGCCAATCGATCGAGAACGGCAACACGATCCTCGCCGACGTCAACCCGCTGCTGCCGCGGCTGCGGCAGGACAACCAGCGCCTCGCCGACCTGGCCGACATCTACGCCGACGCATCCCCCGACCTCTTCGACGGTTTGAAGAATGCGGTCACGACGGCGAAGACGCTCAACGAACTGCAGGGCACCGTCGACCAGACCCTGATGGCAGCGGTCGGGTTCGGCAACACCGGCGGCGAGGTGTTCGAGAAGGCAGGCCCCTACCTGGTGCGCAGCTCGGCCGACCTGGTGCCCACCAGCGCCCTGCTCGACGAGTACAGCCCCATGCTGTTCTGCACGATCCGCAACTACCACGACGTCGAGCCGAAGATCGCCTCCTCGCTCGGCGGCAACGGCTACTCGCTGAACACCCACTCCCAGATCCTGTTCCCGGGCAACCCGTACGTGTACCCGGACAACCTGCCGCGAGTGAACGCCCACGGCGGCCCGGAGGGCAGGCCCGGTTGCTGGCAGCCCGTCACCCGCGACCTGTGGCCCATGCCGTACCTGGTGATGGACACCGGCGCCAGCATCGCTCCCTACAACCACATCGGACTCGGTCAGCCCATCGCCATTGAGTACGTCTGGGGACGCCAAATCGGGGAGAACACGATCAACCCATGAGAATCACCGGTACAGCGATCAAGCTCGGCGCACTCTCCCTGGTGCTGCTGCTGTTCACCGCGCTCATCATCGTGGTGTTCGGCCAACTGCGGTTCGACCGGACCACGGGCTACACCGCCATCTTCAAGAACGCGAGCGGCCTGCGCTCCGGCCAGTTCGTCCGTGCCTCGGGCGTCGAGGTCGGCAAGGTCTCCGAGGTCCAGTTGATCAACGGCGGCAACGAAGTCGAGGTCCACTTCGACGTCGACCGGTCCCTACAGCTGTTCCAGGGCACGACCGCCTCGATCCGATACCTGAACCTCATCGGTGACCGCTACCTCGAGCTGAAGCGGGGCGACGACAACACCAAGCTCCCCGCCGGCGGAACCATCCCGGACTCCAGGACCGAGCCCGCACTCGACCTCGACGCGCTCATCGGTGGGTTCCGGCCGCTGTTCCGGGCGCTCGACCCCGACAAGGTGAACAACATCGCCCAGTCGATCATCACGATCTTCCAGGGCCAGGGCGGCACCATCAACGACATCCTCGACCAGACCGCGTCCCTGACGTCGGCCCTTGCCGACCGCGACCAGGCGATCGGCGAGGTGGTCAAGAACCTCAACACCGTGCTCGCCACCACGGTCAAGCACCAGCAGCAGTTCGACGAGACGGTCAAGAACTTCGAGACCCTTGTCACCGGGCTGAAGAACCGTGCCGACCCGATCGCCGCGTCGGTCGCCGACATCAGCGACGCGGCCGGCTCGGTCGCCGATCTGCTCGGCGACAACCGGCCGCTGCTGCAGAAGACGGTGACGAACCTCGAAATCCTTCAGCAGCCGCTGGTCGACCAGAAGGAACAGTTGAACGACACGCTGATCAAGATTCCGGCCGCCCTGAAGATCATCGGCCGCGCGGGTGGCATCTACGGCGACTTCTTCAACTTCTACGCCTGCGACGTCACCCTCAAGTTGAACGGTCTTCAGCCGGGTGGCCCGGTCCGTACGGTCAAGGTCTGGTCTCAGCCATCGGGTAGGTGCACGCCGCAATGAGGTCAATCGAAGGCAACAACCGGATCCGCAACGGGATAGTCGGCATCATCATCCTGGTGCTCGTCGTCGGCGTCGGGCAGAGCTTCGCCAGCGTCCCGATGATCTTCGCGCAGCCGAACTACTACGCGCAGTTCACCGACACCGGCGGCCTGAACGCCGGTGACAAGGTGCGCATCGCCGGAGTCGACGTCGGCCAGGTGCAGTCCTTGAAGATCGAGGGCGACAAGGTGCTCATCGGATTCACCTTGGACGGCACGAAGGTCGGCACCGACTCCCGCGCCAACATCCGCACCGACACCATCCTCGGCCGCAAGAACCTCGAGCTCCAGCCCAAGGGTTCGACGACGCTCGGCGCCAACGGCGTTCTGCCACTTGGTCAGACCACCACGCCGTACCAGATCTACGACGCGTTCTTCGACGTCACCAAGGCGGCGTCGGGCTGGGACACCGAGTCGGTCAAGAAGTCGCTGAACGTGCTGTCGGAGACAATCGACCAGACCTACCCGCACCTCAGCGCGGCATTGGACGGCGTGTCCCGATTCTCGGACACGATCGGCAAGCGCGACGAGGACATCAAGACACTGCTTGCCAACGCCAACAAGATCGCCGGCGTTCTCGGCAGCCGCAGCGGCCAGATCAACGACCTGTTGGTGAACGCCAAGACCCTGCTCGCCGCCATCAACGAGCGGTCCTACGCGGTCAGCATGTTGCTCGAGCGGGTCAGTGAATTCTCCACGCAGGTCAAGGGTTTCATCGACGACAACCCCAACCTGAACAAGGTACTCACCCAGCTGCAAACCATCAGCGACGTGCTGGTGGCCAGGAAGTTCGACCTCGCGGACACGCTGACCTCGCTGAGCAAGTTCACCGCGTCGCTGGCCGAGGCCATCGCGTCGGGACCGTTCTTCAAGGTGATGCTCGTCAACCTGCTCCCGTACTGGATCCTTCAGCCGTGGGTCGACGCCGCCTTCAAGAAGCGCGGCATCGCCCCCGAGGAGTTCTGGGGCAACGCGGGTCTGCCGTCGTTCCGGTACCCGGATCCGAACGGGCAGCGTCAGGCCAACGGGGCCCCACCGCCTGCGCCGACCCCGCTGGAAGGTACGCCCGAGCACCCCGGTCCCGCCGTCATCGCCGGCTCGCCCTGCTCGTACGCACCGGCCCCCGGCAACTACCCGACGCCGGGCAACCCGCTGCCATGCGCGTCGGCCGAGAACGGACCGTTTGGTCCGAATCCCTACGGCGCCAACAACTATGGGCCGCCCGACGTGCTCGGCGCTCCGCCGAACCCGAACGCTCCCCCGCCGGCACCAGGCGTCCCGAGCGCGGCGTTCCCCGGTGAGTTCTCCCCGCCGGTGCAGGGCACCCCCGCGCCCGAGTTCGCGCCGGGTCCGCCGGGAGCGCGGACCGTTCCGGTCACCCCGGGACAACCGTCGGATCCGTACATCGCACCCGGATCCCTGCAGGGTGACGGCACCTCGCCGCCCCCGCCCGCACTGGTCGGACCGATCCCGCCGCCGGGACCGGGTCCACAGGTGGGCAGCGGAGGCGAACCGCTGCCTGGCAACCCACCGTTCCTTCCGCCCGGATCACAAGGTTAGGGGGCTGAGATGTCGACGATCTTCAACGTCCGAAACATGAAACTGCCCGCGCTGACCAAGGCGAGCCTGATCGTGGGCACCGTGCTGCTCATCGGGGTCATCGTCGCCGCGTTCCTGGGCTACAACCTGTACAAGAAGCTGACCTACAACACCGTCGTCGCCGAGTTCCCGCAGACGCTGGCGCTGTACCCCGGTGACAAGGTCCAGATCATGGGCGTCCGGGTCGGCACGATCGAGAAGATCGAGCCCGCGGGCGACAAGATGCGGGTCACCTTCAACTACGAGTCCAAGTACAAGGTCCCGGCGAACGCCACCGCGTCCATCCTGAACCCGAGCCTGGTGGCGTCGCGCACGATTCAGCTGGCGCCGCCCTACACCGGTGGCCCGGTGATGGAGAGCGGCGCGCTGATTCCGCAGGACCGCACCCAGGTGCCGGTCGAGTACGACGAACTCCGCGACTCGATCAACCGCATCCTGACCGACCTTGGGCCGACGAAGGAACAGCCCAAGGGTCCGTTCGGTGACGTCGTCGAGTCGTTCTCCGACGGTCTCGCAGGCAAGGGCGAGCAGATCAACACCACGCTCAACAACCTGTCCGAGGCGCTGACCACGTTGAATCAGGGCCGCGGCGACTTCTTCGGTGTCATCAAGAGCCTGGCGCTGTTCGTCAACGCGCTCTACAAGAGCGACCAGCAGTTCGTCGAGCTGAACGACAACCTGGCGCAGTTCACGAACTCCTTCACCAACACCGATCGCGAAGTGGCGACGGCGGTGCAGGACCTCAACCAACTGCTGAGCACCACCCGCGGCTTCCTCGACCAGAACGCCACCGTGCTGACCAAGGACGTCAACAACCTCGCCGACGTCACCAACGCGATCCTGCAGCCGGAGCCGCGCAAGGGCCTTGAGACGGGTCTGCACGTGTACCCCAACCTGGCGGCCAACATCGTCAACATCGCGTCGCCCAACGCCGGCGGCATCGTCGGCCTGCCGACCATCAACAACTACGCAAACCCGATGCAGTTCCTCTGCAGCGCAATTCAGGCGGGCAGCCGGCTGGGTTACCAGGATTCCGCGGAACTGTGCGCGCAGTACCTGGCACCGATCCTGGATGCGACGAAGTTCAACTACCCGCCGTTCGGGCTAAACCAGATCAACGCGGCGATGACGCTGCCCAAGCAGATCGCCTACTCGGAGACGCGCTTGCAGCCGCCGCCGGGATACAAGGACACCACCGTGCCCGGCGTCTTCTCACGGGACACGCTGTTCTCGCACGGCAACCACGAGCCGGGTTGGACCGTCGCACCGGGCATGCAGGGCGTCGAGGTGCAGCCGTTCACACAGAACATGCTGACTCCCGAGTCGCTCGGCGAGCTCATGGGCGGACCGGACATCGTCGCACCGCCCGCGCCGCCGGCATTCGGCGTCAACAACGGCCGTCTGCCCGGGCCGCCGAACGCCTACGGCGAGAACAGCCCGCTGCCCCCGCCGTGGTACCCGCAGCCAGGTCCGCCGCCGGCACCGGCGCCGGGCGTCCTCCCCGGCGATCCGATTGGCCCGATCACCCCGGCGGGCGGAGCGGTGCCAGCCGCCGCACCCGCGCCGGCTGGACCACCGCTGCCCGCTGAAGCAGGAGCTGGTTGATGAGCCGCTTGCGCGAAGAAAAGACAAGGCCGTTGCGCATCTCGCCGAGAACCGTCGTCAAGCGCGGCGGAGCCCTGCTCGCCGCGGGTCTGATCCTGACGTCGTGCGGGTGGAAGGGCATCGCGAACGTGCCCGTGCCGGGAGGCGCGGGTACCGGCTCGAACGCGATGACCATCTACGTGCAGATGCCAGACACGTTGGCGCTCAACGTCAACAGCCGGGTGCGCGTCGCCGACGTCTTCGTCGGCAGCGTGCGGGCCATCGAGCTGAAGAACTGGGTCGCGACCCTGACGCTGGACGTGGAGCCGGGGCTCAAGCTGCCCGCCGACACCACCGCGGCGATCGGTCAGACGTCACTGCTCGGGTCGCAGCACGTCGAGCTCGACGCGCCGACGACGAAGTCGGACGGCCCGTTGCTGAAGAACGGCGACACTATTCCGCTGTCCAGGGCGAGCGCGTTCCCCACCACGGAGCGGACGCTGGCCAGCATCGGCACCATCCTCACCGGCGGCGGCATCCCGAACCTCGAGGTCATCCAGACCGAGGTCGCCAACATCCTGACCGGTCGCGGTGACCAGATCCGCGAGTTCCTGGGACGTCTGGACACCTTCACCGCCGAGCTGAACAACCAGCGCGAAGACATCACCCGCGCGATCGACTCGACGAACCGGTTGCTCGCCATCGTGGCGCAGCGCAACGACACCCTCGACCGCGTCCTCACCGAGTTCCCGCCGCTGATCAAGCACTTCGCCGACACCAGGGACCTGTTCGCCGACGCGGTGACGGCCCTCGGTCGGGTCAGCAAGGCCACCGACGACGCGCTGTCGCAGGCCAACCCGGACATCACGACCAACCTGAAGAATCTTCAGCGGCCGCTCGTCCAGTTGGGCAAGGCGTCCCCGTACCTCCTCGGTGCGCTGAAGGTCATCGGAACGGCGCCGTTCAGCATCGAGAACGTGCCGAAGGCCATTCGCGGTGACTACATCAACGTGTCGCTCAACGTGGACCTCACGCTGTCGGCAATCGACAACGGTGTGCTTTCCGGCACCGGTGTGTCGGGCATGCTGCGGGCTCTGGAACAGTCGTGGGGCCGCGATCCGGCGACGATGATCCCGGACGTGCGCTTCACCCCGAACCCGCACGATGCGCCGGGCGGACCGCTGGTCGAGAGAGGTGAGTGAGCGATGCTGACCCGCTTCATCAAGATTCAGCTGGTGATCTTCACCATCCTGACGATCATCGCGTTGGTGGTCCTCGGCTGGTACTACCTGCGGCTGCCCAGCGTGGCGGGCATCGGGCAGTACGAGCTGAAGGCTCAACTGCCCCGGTCCGGTGGCCTCTACTCGACGGCCAACGTGACCTACCTGGGCACGCAGATCGGCAAGGTCACCGACGTCAAGCCCACCCCGACGGGCGTCGAGGCCACCATGAGCATCGACAGCAAGTACAAGATCCCCGCCGACGCGACGGCGAACGTGCACTCCGTCTCGGCGATCGGCGAGCAGTACCTGGACCTGGTGTCGACGGCCGACCAGCCGGGCAAGTATCTGGCCGCCGGGTCGACGATCTTGAACGGCACGGTGCCCAGCGAGGTCGGACCGGCTCTCGACAAGGCAAACGAGGGCCTCGCGGCCCTGCCGAAGGAGAAGATCGACTCTCTGCTGACCGAGACGTCTCAAGCCGTCGGCGGGCTTGGTCCCGCGCTGCAACGGTTGGTCGACTCGACCACCGCCATCGCCAGTGACTTCAAGGACAACCTCGGCCCCGTCAACGACATCATCAACAACTCGACGCCGATCCTGGACAGCCAGGTCAACTCGGGTGACGCGATCTCGCAGTGGGCCAGGAACCTGAACACCATTACGTCGCAGACCGCCGAGCAGGATCAGGCGCTGCGCAGTGGGCTGCAGCAGGCTGCCCCGACGGCCGATCAGCTCAACGCGGTGTTCGGCGACGTCCGAGAGGCGTTGCCGCAGACCCTGGCGAACCTCGCGATCGTCACCGACATGCTGAAGCGCTATCACGCGGGCCTCGAACAGGCGTTGGTGATCCTGCCCCAGGGTGCGACGGTCGCCCAGGCGGGCACCATCTTCCCCGGCGAGGGTCTGCTGCACTTCGGTCTGTCGATCAACCAGCCGCCGCCGTGTCTGACGGGCTTCCTTCCTGCTTCGGAATGGCGTTCCCCGGCCGACACGTCGACCAAGCCGCTGCCCGACGGGCTGTACTGCAAGATCCCGAAGGACTTCCAGGGCAACGTCGTCCGTGGTGCTCGCAACTACCCGTGTGCTGACGTGCCCGGCAAGCGCGCGGCGACGCCGGACGAGTGCCACAGCAACACGCCGTACGAGCCGATGGGCACCAACCCCTGGTACGGCGATCCGAACCAGATCCTGACGTGCCCGGCGGCAGGCGCGCGCTGCGACCAGCCGGTCAAGCCCGGTTACGTGGTGCCTGCACCGACGATTAACAACGGGCTCAACCCGTTGCCCGCCGATCAGTTGCCGCCGAAGCCACCGTCACCGCTGAGCGACCCGCTTACGGCCCCTGGCCAGGGCACGGTCGCCTGCAGTGGCCAGCAGCCCAACCCGTGTGTCTACACTCCGGCAGCAGGACCGACGGCGGTTTACACGCCGTCCAACGGTCAGGTCGTCGGACCCGACGGAGTCACGTACTCCGTCACCAACTCAAGTGATCCAGGAGAAAACGGATGGAAGGAGATGCTGGCACCAGCCGGCTGAACCCCCAAGACATCCCTAGCGAATCCGACGCGTCGGTGGAGTCCGACGCACAATCCGATCTTCAGCAGGACCTGGTGACCCGTCGACCCGAGCGGTTCGGCCGCGGGTGGCTCGTCGCAATCTGTCTGGCTCTGCTCGTCCTCACCGCGGGCGTGGGAGCCGGTGGCTATCTCGCGCTCAAGTCGCACGACCAGAGCGAAGCCATCGCCCGCGAGGACGCGATGGCGCTGCAGCGGGCCAAGGAGTGCGTCGAGGCAACCCAAGCCCCCGACATCGCGGCGATGACGGCCAGCCAGACCAAGGTCATCGAATGCGCCACCGGCGACTTCGGCGTGCAGGCCAACCTGTTCGCCAGCATGCTCGTCGAGGCCTATCAGGCGGCCAACGTCAAGGTTCAGGTGTCCGACATGCGCGGCGCCGTCGAGAAGCACAACGACGACGGTTCGGTGGACGTGCTGGTAGCGGTCCGGGTGAAGGTGACCAACTCCCAAGCCGCCGACCAGGAACAGGGATACCGCCTGCGCGTGAACATGGCGCCCGCCGACGGCACCTACAAGATAAACCGCCTGGACCAGGTCACCTCGTGACGGCCGTTCTGGACGACACCACCGAGACGACGACGGCGCCGGACGACGTCGTCCGCTTCGCGTCGTGGCCGGCACGGGCGGCCGCGCTGCTGCTCGACGTGCTGCCCGGCGTCGCCGTGGTCGCGACGATGGCGCTGCTGGCGTACACCACACCCGTCGGGGGCTGGCTCTGGTGGGTGTTCATGGCAGCGATGGCGGTCGCCGTCCTCGCCACGCTGGTGAACCGGTGGCTCCTGCCGTCGGTGGTCGGCGCGACGATGGGTCGCGCGGTCGCGAGCATTCGCGTCACGACGCCGACCGGGCAACCGGTGGGCAGCGTCCGCTTGATCGCGCGCGATTTCGCCCACCTCCTCGACACGGCGGCGTTGTTCGTAGGCTGGCTGTGGCCGCTTGGCGACAAGCGGCATCGGACGTTCGCGGATCTGTTGCTGCGCACCGAAGTTCGGGTCGTGGACGACGGCGCCGAGCCCTCGGGCCGCGACGTGCGACGGATCGCCGGTTCCGTGCTGCTGGCCGCGGCCGTGCTGTGCGCGGCCGGTGGCGGGTTGGGCTACCTCCAGGTGTTCCGCCAGGACCGAGCTCTCGAACACGCGCGCACCGAGATCGCGGAGCAGGGGCCGCGGATCGTCGAGCAATTGCTGAGCTACGGCACCAAGTCCGTCGTCGACGACTTCGCACGCGCGCAGGGGCTGGCCACCGACGGATATCGGCCCCAACTCGTCGCGCAGCAGCAGGCCGTCCAGAAGGCGGGCGTCACCGACAACGAATACTGGGCGGTGAGCAGCGCGGTGCTGTCGGTGACGCAGGATCGGGCGGCGATGCTGCTGGCCTTGCAGGGGCAACGCGGATCGGATCCGAACAACCTCAAGTTCATCACAGCCACCGTGCGGGCGGACTTCGAGAAGACGAACGACCGGTGGCAGGTCGCCGCTCTCACCGTTCTGAAGAAGCCGTTGACGGGTCAGAACGGCGCCCCGCAGCAAGCGGCGCCACCGCCGCCGCCGTCCCCAAAGCCGGCCCCGCCGAAGGGGTCTGGCCGATGAGCCCGCGGCGCAAGGTGGACGCCAACGAGCGGAACTTCTTCTCGGCTGGCGCAGCCACCACCAAGGCACCGCTGCGGTGGGGCCTCCCGTTGACGGCGATCCTGGCCTTCGTACTGGCGGCCGTCGCGATCGCGGGCAGCATCTTCATGGTCGCCGACCACGAGAGCGTGAAGCGGACCGAGGACAGGGACGCGTCCGCGCTGTTCTACGTGCGTGGCTTCATGACGGAGTACACCTCGTTGGATCCGTTCCACGCCAACGACTATGCGGACCGCATCCTCGCTCAGGGCACCGGCGACTTCGCAAAGTCGTTCAAGGAGAAGCTGAACGACATCGTGATTAGGGTCGCTCGGGCCGAACCCACCACGGGTGTCGTTCAAGAGGCCGGCATACAGCGGTGGAACGACAACGGCAGCGCAGACATCCTGGTGGCGACCAACGTGAAATCCACCGGACCCGACGGCAAGACGCCCATTGAGAGCGGAACCCGTTGGGTCATTACGACTATCGAGGAGGGACAGCAGTGGAAGATCAGTCAGCTGATTCAAGTGATCTGACCGCCGACGCTGCCGCCGCCTCAGTTCCGCAGGGCAAGGCGGGGCGCAGCCGCCACCGGTTGCCGCGGCAGAAGGCGCAACAGGTCGACCAGCCAGTTGAAACGACGGAAGCCGAGGAGGAGGCTCCCGCCGCCGACGAGCCTGCCGAGGTCGTGGCAGAGGAGACGGTGGAGGCCGACGAGGCAGACGTCGCAGAGGTCGGCGATGTCGAAGCGGTCGTGCCTGCCGAACCCAAGCGCCGCCGTCGTCCGCTGTGGAAGCGCGGCACGGCCGATGCCGAGCCGGTGGCCGCGGAGGCGGAGGCGGAGGCTCCCGAAACCTCTGACGTCGAAAGCGTTGACGCCGAAAGCGTTGACGCCGAAAGCGTTGACGTCGAGAGCGCCGAAGCCGAGGAGCTCGAAGAGGTCGTCCTCGTACCGCATCGCACGGCGGGACGCGCGCTCAAGCTCGTCGCGGTGGCTGCGGGTGTGCTGTTCGTCGGTGCGACTGCCTTCGCGGGCGCCGCAATTCAGCCCTACCTCGCGGATCGGGCAGCGGTGCAGACGAAGTTCGCGATCGCCGAGACCGCGGCCAGCGCCATCACCACGCTCTGGACCTACACGCCCGACGACATGGACAAGCTGCCCGAGCGCTCCGCGAAGTACCTCGGCGGCGACTTCGCGGCCGACTACAAGCGCTACATCGACGCGATCGTCGCGCCGAACAAGCAGGCTCAGGTCACCAACAACACGCAGGTCCTCGGCGCAGCGGTGGAGTCGTTGACGCCGACGGAGGCCACCGCGATCGTCTACACCAACTCGGTGGCGACCAGTCCGGTCACCAAGGGCATCCCGTCGTTGCGGTACCTGTCCTACCGGCTCACCATGAAGCCTCAGGGCAACCGCTGGCTGATCACGCAGATGGTCGCCGTGACGAAGCTGGACTTGACCCCACGCCTGTAGCCGCGGAGGTGCGATGGCCGTCGAATCCCCTGTCTCCCAACGGTTGACGGTCACCGCGCTGCTGTTGCTTACCTTCGCGACGGGGTTGGTCGACGCCGTCAGCGTGCTGATCCTCGGCCATGTGTTCGTGGCCAACATGACCGGCAACGTCATCTTCCTTGGCTTCTGGCTGGTGCCGCACTCCGGCGTCGACATGCTCGCCGCGGTGGTGGCGATCATCAGCTTCGTCGCCGGCGCGGTGATCGGGGGTCGGTTGGCCCGGCATCTCGACGCGAAGGTCCGCCGTTGGCTGGTGGTGGCGCTAGGGCTGGAAGTCGTCATGCTGGTGAGCCTTTCGGTGTTGGCCGGTACCGGTGTCTTGCAGTACACCGGTGGCGGCCGACTGATCCTCATCTCCGGGCTCGCCGTCGTGTTCGGCACCCAGAACGCGACCGCGCGCCAGTTCGGGGTGCAGGAACTCAGCACGACGGTGTTGACGCAGACCGTCGTCGGCATCGGGTTCGACAGCAGGCTTGCCGGCGGAACTGGCGAGCGGGAGAAGCTGCGGTACGGCGTCATCCTCGTCATGTGCACCGGTGCGGTGCTCGGTGCGACGTTGACGTTGTGGACCGTTGCGCCGGTCATCGCCCTCGCCGCAACGGTAGTCGCGACGAGCGCGGCGATCTTCGCCTTCGGGTCGGCTGGCAAGGCGACGTAACTGGGGCGGTGCCAATTGGCGACGGCGCCCGTCCGCAGCACACTGACGGCATTGCCGAGAACCGCGATATGCGGTGCAAGCGCGGATTCCCACAAGTATGGGCAAAGTCGCCACTGGCGCGCGTGGCGGTGACTGCTTACCTAGCTGGGCTCGGTTGCTTGCGAGGTAAGGAATCAGCGGAGGCGAAGACGGGCGATTGCCCTGTTGACGCGGCAGAAGTCGCGCGCGCGCTCGCTTGTGGGCTAACTGATGGCACCGTCAGCAATCTGCATTTTGCCGCCCGCGTAAGTGTTAATGTGCTGTGACTCAGCGCACAACGAGGATTGAAGGGTCAGGTCAGATGGCAGGGAGTCACCGCACCAAGAGTCGTCGGCAGTTCAGCGTGGCGCTCGTCAGCGCCGCCACAGCGACGGCCACGGCCCTGACCGTCGGTGTCCAACCGCCGCCCGACCCGGCCAAGCGTGTCCGCATCGAGGGCGTCGACCTGACCGCCGCGATCCAGTTGCTGCCGACGCACGACAAAGTTCCCGACATCACCGGTGGACTGGGAACGACGATCTACAACGGCGGCCAGGCGATTTCCGACGTCGTCATCAGGGCCGTCGTCAACGGCATCAAGCTCTCTGCACTCGCCCAGGCCGCCGGCGTCGACCCGAAGAGCCTGATCACCGGACTGCTCGCCGACCTGCCCGCCAACCTGCTCCCGGGCATTCTGGCGACGCTGTCCCTGGACATACCGCTGTTGGGCCCGGTCCTCGAGCAGCTGACCGGCGGTGACCTCGCACTGCTGACAAGCATCCTGGACCTGCTGCAGATCGACGAAGTCACCGGCGCCACCCTGACCGGCGTCCTCGCGCTGCTCGGTCTCGATCTCTCTGATCCATTGAATCTCTCCAACCTCAATGTTCCGGGTCTGAACGTCGTCACGTCGGGACCGGCCTTCGCGGCGCTGAAGATGCTCGGCATCGACCTCGGCTGGGTACCGGCACTGCCGAATTCGGTGGCCGCCGACATCAACGGCACCCCGTACGCCCGCCTGGGCGTGGACGGCGTCTTGGACCTTCTCTTGGGCGAATTGAAGAAGAGTCCACTCGGCGGGGCGCTAGCGCTGATCGCCCCGCTGACCAATCTGATCGCGAGCCTCTCCGATCAGATTCCCGACGTGATCGACGTCCGTGTCGTCCCCACCGTCGGAATGGGTTTCGGAGCCTTCGCCGCAGCCATGGCGTATGAGAAGGTGCTCGCCGATCTCTCCATGCAACCCGGCGGTCTGGACCACGTCTTCGGCGCCGATCCGATACTTGGCAGCCTCACCATCCTGCCGCTGATCCTGATTAACAACCCGGCCCGCCCCGACGGCGGCGCGCTCGCCCGATTCGGGCCCCTGGCCGCGCTCTTCGGCATCAACACCGTCAACCCCACGACCCATGCCGCCAACAACGGTGACGACGATCCGTTGAACATCCCCGTTCTGGGAACCGGTGTCGAACTCGGCCATGCGAATCTGCTGCCGATTCTGATCGACGCCACCTACGAGTACCAACCGCTCTCAGACTTGGCCTCGTGGCCCAACCCCTTCACACTGCTCAACAACCTGGCGGCCGGCCTGTCGCCGACGTACATGCTGCGCGGACTGAACCTGGACCTCGACGGGCTCACCGACCAGATCCTCGAGGGTGTGGGTGCCGCCGTCGACGGAATCGATCCCGCCGACCCCAAGTCGGCATTGGCGATCAACCTGTACCTGACGCTGCACTCGGCGACGTTGCCGATGTTGGAGCCGCTCTACCTGACGTCGGACGTGCTCAACATCGTGGGACTCAACCCGTTGGCGCAGATTCCGATGCGATTGGCCAATGCCCTTGCGCCCGCGCTGCGCATCCTCACCGACGCGGGATACGCCAACACAGTGCGCAACCCCGACGGCACCTACGAACGAGACTTCTCGCAGGCGGGTACCGAGGTGCCGTTCTTGTCCTTCCCGAAACTGAACCCCGGCCTGGTGCTCAGCGACGCCTTCAACGCGTTGGTGGCCGGTTTCCAGAAGGAACTCGGACCCAACCCGACTGCGGGTACGCCGAACGTCCTGGCCAACATCCTGAAAGCTCTGCTCAAGGGCGACCTGCTCGATGGGCTGGGCGTGCTCAAGGCCCCGCTGGCCACCCCTAAGACCACGGCCCTGTCCAAGACCGCGGCGGAAGACGTTCCTTCCGCCAACGCTCAACTGCTCAGTGTCGTCCCTTCGGGTGGGGACGCCCCGAAGGGTGCTGCGCCCGAACAGAATTCGAAGTTCGGGGATATTCAGCCGGTCAGTGGTGAGACCACCCCTGCGGCAGGCGAGAAGACTCCGGCCGCCGGCGAGGAGACCCCCGGCGATGAGGGCGACAAGGAGACCTCCGGCGCGGAGGACGACAAGACTCCGGTCGTAGGTGACAAGACGCCCGCTGCCGGCGACAAGACTCCGGATGCCGGCGACAAGACGCCCGCTGCCGGCGACAAGACTCCGGATGCAGGGGACAAGGCTCCGGCCGCGAACGAGGACCCGAAGCCTGCTTCAGGACCCAAACATGCCAAGCCAGAGGGGGATTCGACGCCGTCGGTCAGTGTCAAGACCGGCAAGACGAATGCGCCGAAGCATGCCAAGCCGCAGAAGCCGAATGCCGCCGGCGTGAAGACCGGCGTCAAGGCTGGCGCGGACAAGACGACCTCGGACAAGACGGCGTCGGACAAGACCGGTGCGGACGGCGGGTCGGCCGACAAGGCGGCCTAAGGCCACTCGACGGCGAGGCGACTCGGCAGGGCGCTCGCGGGACGTCGCCGCCACCGGTTGGTGGCCGCAACGTTTCGTCGGCACCAACCTCACGAAAACGTTTACGTAAACGTTTTCATGGCCTAGTGTCACAAGTCACAACGCCCCGGGGCGTCAGTTCGAAGATGGGGATCACCAGTGAGTAGTACCTCTCGCGCCCACGAAGTGGGCGGCGGTGCGACCGTGGACGACCGAGGTGGGATCAGAGCCGAGCTCGTCGGAGCGTCGAAGCGCTTCGAGAGCGTCTACGCCGTTCGGGACGTGTCCCTGCAGATCAGGTCCGGCGAAGTGCTGGCCCTGGTGGGCGAGAACGGCGCTGGCAAGAGCACCTGCGTGAAGATGCTTGGCGGGGTCTACCACCCCACCGAGGGGGTGGTCCGGGTCGGCGGCGTCGACGTCGACCTGCGCACGCCGCTCGACGCGCAGCACCTCGGCATCGCCGTCGTTCACCAGCACCCTGGGTTGTTCCCCGACCTGCCGATCTACGAGAACGTCTACGCCGGAAGGCCTCTCACCAATCGCTTCGGTCTGCTGGACCACGCCAGGATGAGCCAGGAGGCACGCCGGTGGCTGGAGGTCCTCGGCCTGCGGGTCGACCCGGCGATGACCACCGGCGAGCTGAACACCTCCGAACAGCAGTTGGTGGAGATTGCGAAGGCGCTGGCCTTCGACGCCACCATCCTGATCCTCGACGAACCCACCGCGTCGCTGACGATCGGTGAGACGCAGCGGCTGTTCTCGGTCATCGAAGACCTCAAGGAGCGTGGCGTGGCCATGCTCTTCGTCGGCCACCGCCTCGAAGAGATCGTGGCCATCTCCGATCGGGTCACGGTGATGCGGGACGGTCGGTGGGTCGCCGACCTGGTCACTGCCGACGTCGACCAGCACCGGATCGTCGAGCTGATGGTCGGCCGCGAGCTGACCGACATCTATCCGTCCAAGACCGCAACCATCGGCGAAGTCGTCCTCAAACTGTCCAATCTCGGTGTCACGGGCCACTTCTCGGACATCAGCCTCGACGTGCGCGCCGGTGAGATCGTCGGCCTGGCCGGCCTCGTCGGCGCGGGACGCACCGAAGTCGCCCGGGCCGTCTTCGGCATCGACAAGCCCGCCGCCGGCGAGATCGAACTGGACGGGCAAGTGGTGCGGATCGGGTCGCCCGCGGCCGCCCTCGCGCACGGCATCGCCTACGTCTCGGAGGACCGCCGCGGACAGAGCATCGTTGAGGACTTCTCGATTCTCGACAACGCCACCCTGCCCGTCATCGACCAGGCGTCGCGCTTCGGTCTGATCCGGCACCGCGCCGAATTCGCGCTGGTGGACGGCCCGTTGCAGCGCATGCAGCTCAAGTTCAGGAGCTACGCCCAGCCCATCGGCAACCTGTCCGGCGGCAATCAGCAGAAGGTGGTGCTGGCCAAGTGGCTGGCGACCAACCCGCGGTTGCTCATCCTCGACGAGCCCACCCAGGGCGTCGACATCCAGGCCAAGGCCGAGGTCCACCACATCATCGCCGAGTTGGCGCAGCAGGGTCTGGCCATCCTGATGATCTCGTCGGACATGCCCGAGCTGCTGGGTACCTGCGACCGGATCTACGTGATGCACCAGGGCAAGATCACCGCGGAGTTCGACGCCGAGCACGCCAACCAGATCGACATCGGTTTGGCGGCAACGGGTCTGCTCGACTCTGGGCGGGAAGTCGGTGCCACCTCCAGCGCCGACCTCGAGGTCATCAAGGCCCGTGAGGAATCCGAGGTGGTGAGCGTCGGCGAGGGCCGGCGGTCGGGGTGGCGCAAGGTCGTCGCCAGGCGCGAGGTCGGACTGCTCGCCGCGGTGATCGCGATCCTGGTGCCGCTGGGGTTCATCAACCCAAACCTGGTCAGCCCATCCAACATTGGCGACCTCGGCGTGACGACCGCTCTCTACGGAGTGGCGTGCCTCGGTCAGATGGTGGTGATGCTGACCCGCAACATCGACCTCTCCCAAGGTTCGGTCATCGGATTGTCCGCCTACGTCGCGGCCTGGTTCATGAGTTCCCAGCCGGACGCACCCGTCGTCGTCGGAATCCTCATCGCCGTCGGGGTCGGGGTCGCGTGCGGTGCGTTCAACGGTGTGATCGTCGCCTACGGCCGGGTGCCGTCCATCGTCGTCACGCTCGGAACACTGGCGATCTTCCGCGGGATCGACGCCATCCTGTCCAACGGCCGACAGATCTCGTCGGGCATGGTCCCGCCCGGCTGGCTGGCGTGGACGGCGGGGCGGCTCTTCGGCGTCTCGCTTCTGGTGTACATCGGGCTGGCGCTGTTCGTCCTGTTCGCAATCTTCCTGCGCACCACGCGTTTTGGCCGCGACATCTACGCCACCGGCTCGAATCCGGCCGGCGCCGACCTGATCGGCATCAAGACCCAGGCGCGCACGTTCGCCGCCTTCGTCATCTCCGGCACGCTGGCCGGGTTCGCGGGAGCGATGTGGGCGTCCCACTTCGCCACCGTCGACGGCCAGCTCGCCTACGGGTTGGAGCTCACGCTCGTCGCCTCGGTCGTGGTCGGCGGGGTCTCCCTGCGGGGCGGCGCCGGGACCGTCCTCGGCGTCCTGCTCGGCACCGTCACGCTGATCATCATCCAGAACGCCATCACGGTCGCCAGGATCAATCCGTCCTACCTGCAGGCCTTCTTCGGTGGCGCGATCCTGCTCACCGTCTTGATCGACACGCTGCTCTCGCGACGCGGCACCCGAGGAGCACGCTGATGTGGGGCACCGTCACGGCCAAACTCCGGTCCTGGGAATTCATCCTCCTCGTCCTGGTCGTCGTGGTCCTGCTGGTCGCCGCGACCCTGGTGCCGGGCTTCACCAGGCCGTTCAGCATCTCCACCGGTCTGGCCACCTTCGCCCCCGCGGCGTTGATGGCGCTGCCGCTGGCGCTGCTGGTGATCGTTCGCGACATCGACATCTCCGTGGCGAGCATCGCCGGACTCTCCTCCGTCGCCGCGGGTCTGGCCATCGAAGCGGGACAGTCGGTTCCGGTGGTCATCGTGGCGGCCCTGGTCACGGGCCTGCTCTGCGGTGCGGTCAACGGCTTCTTCGTCGCAGTGATGGGACTGCCCGCCCTGCTGGTGACGCTCGGGACCCTGGCCCTGTTCCGCGGGCTGTGTTATGTCCTCCTCGGGGGGACGCCCATCTCGCCGCTCCCGGAATTCTTCACCGTGCTCGGCAACGACAACATTCCCGGCTTCGTGGTCCCCTGGGCGATCGTGCCCTTCCTGGTGCTCGCCGTGGTCTTCGGAATCGTCCTGCACCGCAGCACCGTCGGACGGCGCATCTACGCCATCGGCGGCAACCCGGAAACCGCCCGCTACAGCGGCATTCGCGTCGCGCGCATCCGGTTCATCCTCTTCGTCGTCTCCGGTGTGGTGTCCGGCCTGGCCGGGATGATCTACATGGGCATCACCAGCCAGGTCGCGCCGGACGGCGCTCAGGGCCTCGAGCTCGACGTGATCACGGTCGTGTTCCTGGCCGGGGTCAGCGTGCTCGGCGGCAAGGGACGGATCACCGGCGTCGTACTCGCCAGCATCCTGATTCTGGCGCTCCGCAAATCACTGCAGCTGATGAACGTCAGCGGCTACACCCAGGGCATCGCGGTCGGCGGCGTGCTGATCGCGTCGTTGCTGGTCACCAACCTCTCGCAACGCTTCTTCGGCGCCGTCCGCGAGCGTCGCCGCCCCGCCTCTCAGCTGGGGGCCGACACCACGTGACCCCGCGTCATCCCCGCACACCTCGACAGCCGGTTGCCACGACCCGTGGCCGCCGTACTCACCCCTTGAAAGGACTCCCCATGAATCGATCGGCCCTCACCCTGGCGGTTGGAGCGACGGCAATGCTGACGCTCTCGCTGACCTCCTGTGCTTCCGACGGCGGCGGATCCGGCGAGAGCGGCGCGAACAACGCCGCAGGCAAGTGCGTCGAGGGCCCGATCAAGATCGGCCTCATTCCCAAGCTGGGCACCGACCCCTACATGGTGACGGTGCAGAAGGCCGTCGAGGCCGCCGCCGCCAAGGACGGGTCGACGGTCATCTACACCTCGCCAAGCGACGCGACCGGCGCGGCGCAGATCCCCTTCGTCAACCAGTTGATCTCCCAGGGCGTCGACGTCATCGCGATCTCCGGCAGCGACCTGAACAGTGCGTCGGCCGCCTTGGCCAAGGCGAAGCAGGCGGGCATCAAGGTCATCTCCTGGGACTCCGACGTCGCGCCAGACTCCCGCGCGTTCTTCCTGAACCAGGCCGACACCAGCAAGATCGGTGACCAGATGCTGGCGTCGCTGTCCGACATGATCGGCGGCGAGGGCGAGTTCGCGATCCTGTCCTCCACCCAGACGGCGGTCAACCAGAACGCGTGGATCGCCAGCATCAAGGACAAGCTGGCCAACGACGCCAAGTACTCCAAGATGAAGCTCGTCACGGTGGCGTACGGCGAGGAGAAGGCCGACGTCAACGCGCAGAAGGCCAAGGAACTCGTCCAGGCGTACCCGAACCTCAAGGGCATCATCGTCCCCGCGGGCATCGGCCTGCCCGCCGCTGCCGAGGCGCTGTCGCAGAGCGGTGACCTGGGTCGCGTGAAGATCTCCGGCCTCGGACCGGTGACGCTGGTCAAGCAGTACATCGACACCGGCAACGTGCAGGACGTGTGGTGGAACGTGCAGAACCTCGGCACGCTGACCTTCGCCACCGCGGAGCAGTACGCCCGGTGCAAGATCGAGCCGAAGGAAGGCACGTCCTACGAGGTCGACGGCCTCGGCAAGTTCACCGTCGGCGAGAACGGCACGGTGCTGCTGGGCGAGCCGACCATCGTCACCCCCGAGAACGTGAAGGACTTCCCGTTCTGATCGGTCCGAGCAGCGGCTAACGAGTCGAGTCGGGGGATGCCGTGCGGTGTCCCCCGACTCGGGGCTGAGGGGAGAAGTTCGCCTGTCCACCATCAAGGACGTCGCACGGCTCGCCGGGGTGTCGGTCGCGACCGTGTCACACGTCCTGAACGGCACCCGATTCGTCAGCGTCCCCACCCGCGAGCGCGTGGAGGACGCGGTTGCCACCCTGGGCTACGTCAGCAATTCGGCGGCGGCGTCGCTGCGCTCGGGGCGCACCCAGACCTTCGGACTCGTCATGTCGGCGGTGATGAACCCGTATTTCAACGAAGTCGTCACCTCCATCGAAAGGGCAACGGTCGCAAGCGGATACAGCTTGCTGCTGGCTGACCACCGCGACGAGGCGGAGCTGGAATACCGGGCGGTGCTCAACCTGGGGACCCACAAGGTCGACGGCTTGTTGTTGCAGCCGTCGGCGGATCCGAGCCGGGCCGTGGAGTTCCTCCAGGAACGATCCGTGCCCACCGTCTTCGTCGACCGCTTCGACACCAGTGGTGGGGCCGACGGGTACGACTTCGCGGGAACCGAAAACCACGACGCCACAGTCGAAGTCGTCAGGCACCTGATCGAGCATGGCCATCGCCGGGTCGGGATGGTGTCCGGCCAAGCGGGGAGTTCGACGACCGAGGAACGCATCGCCGGGTACCGGGCCGCGCTCGACGCCGCGGGCCTGCCCCATGACCGCGCGTTGATCGAGCCGGGCCATTCCGACGAGAAGCTGGCCGAGCGGGCCACCCACCGCTTGCTGGATCTCGACGATCCGCCGACGGCTCTGTTCTCCGGCAACAACCGGATGACGATCGGGATCATGCAGGCGCTGCGCACCCGCGGAATCGTCCCGCCGGAGGGAATCGCCCTGGGCGTCTTCGACGACTTTCCCTGGGCCGACCTGTTTCTCCCGCGCTTGACCTGCGCCGCGCAACGCGCCGAGGAGATCGGCGTCGCCAGCGTCGACTTGCTGCTGCGCCGGATCGCCGAGCCCGACCGTCCCGCCGAGACGGTGCGGTTTCCCACCGACTTCCGGCGCCGCAACTCCTGCGGCTGCCACTGATCAGCTGAAGGCGAGCCAGCTCGGCAGGGCACGCTCGCGGGAGTCGCACAGCACGGCCATCGTGTCGCACGAGCCCTTGGGAACCCCTGCGCCCGCCCACATGCCGCCGCTGTCCCGGCGCAACACGACCGCCGACGAGCCGCCGCCGTCGAGCAGGATGGCGGTGTCGCTGCCCAGTCCGCGGAACAGATCCTGGATCTGGTCGGGCGTGTAGCTGCCACCCTGGAAGACGTACATCTCGTCGCGATCCCTGGCGTAGGCGATGGCCGTGCGGGCGGCGCTGGGACCGGGGTCGTTCAGCTGGCCGGTGGCCCCAGGTGCCAACAGCCCCAGCCCGCTGACGGCGACGAAGCGGGTGCCCTTGTCCACCAGATCCTTGACGACCGGGGTGGCCGCGTCGTAGTCGTCGGCCGCGCGGGGTGGCACGACGAACGGGGCGCCGCCGACGGGCAGGATCATCGTCGTCAACGCGGTCCACACCTCGTCGCCGCCGGAGAGCGCCTGCTTGCCCGCGTAGGCCAGGGTCCCGGTGACCGCGGCGTTGGCAGGCCCGCCGCCGCGGGTGTTGTCGAAGTACGCCCCAAGCGGCGAGCTGCAGCCGGTCGACTTCCAGGAGCCACCCCGTTGGCCGCGCACGTCGAAGAAGTTGGCGTTGATCGCGATCGTCGGTTTGCCGAGCGCCTGCCACGCCTGGATGGGGGTGAAGGTCTCCGAGGCTTGCAGCAGGCCCTCGCTGGTGCGGGCGCCAGGCGTCGATTCGCAGCGGGCCTGATAGCCGCGATGGGAATCGACGAGTAGCCGGGGCGTCAGCCGCTGGGATGCCGACTTGATGATCATCAGCCGGCCGCCGCTGCCCACCTCATACCGGCTGCCCGCGGCGTTGAGCATCGGAGCGGGGTTGTTGCCACCGAAGTTGTAGACCAGGTAGGAGCCCCGCGTGTTCGCGATGGCGCTCGCGAGCAGTTCGCGCCCGTCAGCGGCCCGCGCGGTGGGGGCGGTACCCATGGTCGCCAGGACCGCAGCTAGCGCCGCGGTCGTCGCCGAGGCGACGAGACGACGGAGGTTGACTGCGGTACCAGGCACGGAGAGCCCCCATCGGATGATTGCCACGACCTGCTCGAGGGCACGTACTAGCAATCACAGCCGACCCACAGTCGGCTTTGGTCACGTCACCGACACGATTCGGCAACGACCGTTTGCCGGCACGCCTCTGGTGGGTTTGCCGGCGACCTTCAGGGCAACGTCTCAGCGACCGGGGGGCGCGACCCGGTAGATGGCGTCGGCCGCGTCGTCGGTGACGTAGACGGCGCCGTCGGGTCCGACCACTGCGGCGACGGGCCGGCCCCACCGCGTCCCGTCCGCGGCCTGGAACCCGCCGACGAGCGTCTGTTGGTTGCCGAGGGTGCCGTTCTGCCAGGGGAAGAAGGACACCTCGGGTGCCCGCGGTGGTTGCCGGTTCCACGAACCGTGTACGCCGACCAACGCCCCCTTGTCGTACGGCGCCGGCAGGACGCCGTCGACGAAGGCCATTCCGAGCGGCGCCGAGTGTGCGCCCATGCTCTGCTCGATGGGCGGCAGCGTCGCGCAGTCGAGCTTCGACCCGTCGGCGTTGGTCTGCACGTCGCGGATGAGCGGCAGGTTGGCCGGACCGCCGTTGGGATTGCAATATGGCCAACCCAATTCACGGCCCGGGGTCAGCTTGGCGAGGGATTCCGGGGGATGGTCGTTGACGTAGTCGGGCACCACCTGGCCGTAGGACGGACCTTGGTCGGGCACCTCC
This sequence comes from Mycobacterium sp. Root135, assembly GCF_001426545.1. Lineage (GTDB taxonomy): Bacteria > Actinomycetota > Actinomycetes > Mycobacteriales > Mycobacteriaceae > Mycobacterium. The sequence goes on from NZ_LMEZ01000005.1 coordinate 648,285, forward strand.
ACGTTGTCGCGGTTGTTGACCGCGGTCCACACGGCGCCGTCGGGTGCGACGGCCAGTCCGGTGCCGTTGCGGACGCCGGTCGCGAACGGCGCGTAGGGCCCACCGCCAGGCGGAACCCGCATCACGGTGGCCCGCTGGGGGTTGGCGGCGCGGTCCTCGGCGGAGATGTTTCCGGTCGATCCGATCGAAAAGTACACGGCACCATCGGGTCCCACGGCGACGCTCTTCAGCGCGTGAGAGTAGGCGCCGCGGAGGTCGGGGCTCTTCGCGTCGGGAAGATCAGCCGCGACGGTGCGTTCGGGCGTGGCCTTGCCGTCGGCGTAGGCGAAGGCGTCGACCTGATCGCTTTCGGCGATGAAGAGCGTGGAGCCCTGGAAGGCCAGGCCGTGGGGCTGATTCATGCCGTTGACGAGGAGTTGCATCTGCGGGCCCAACCCCGAGGGTTCGATCCGGATCACCTGCCCGGCGCTGGGCAGCGAGACCAGCAGGGCGCCGTCCGGCGCCCAGACCGCCAACCGCGGCTTGGGCACCCTAGCCCAGACCGACATCGTCCAGCCCTTGGGCACCAAGGCCTTTCGCGGTTCGTCGAATGGCTCGGCGGCGAGATCGCCGGAGACCTGAACCGTCACCTCGTCGAGACCGGCTGCGCTGGGCGCCTGGCTCCCGGTGGTGGTGGTCTCCGACGCCGGCGGGGCGCTCGTGGAGCACCCCGCCAGCAGTAGGACGCCGACTAGAGCAAAAGCCTTATGCCGCAGACAAACTCGCATGCATCTCCCAGACCAGGATCTCCGACGGTTCGGTCGCGGTGATCCGCTGGCCGCCCGATGCCGTGAAGCGCACGGCGTCGCCTTCGTGCAGTGGGCCCGCGCCCTCGAGTACGACCTCGCCCCGGGGGACGAACAAATGCAGGTACGGGGCCTGCGGCAACTCGACGGTGTCGCCGGGCTCCAGCCGCGCGCCGCGAAGGGCTGCGTACTTGTTGCTTATGGTGATCGCGGCGTCGTCGGCGTACTCGGGCATGCCGGAGGCGATGGTCACCAACTTGCCGCGCAGCGCCTCGTCGTCGATCTCGAGCTGCTGGTAGCCGGGCGTGATGCCGGATTCGTCGGGCACCACCCACATCTGGACGAAGTGGACGGGGTCGGCGTGCGTGGCGTCGCCGGTGAGCGTCCACGAGTCGTTCTTCTCGGAGTGCAGGATGCCTCGACCGGCCGACATCCGTTGCGCCAGACCGGGATAGATCACACCCGAGTGGCCGGTGGAGTCCTGGTGCACCAGCGATCCGCGCAGCACCCAGGTGACGATCTCCATGTCTCGGTGCGGGTGGGTGTCAAAACCCCTGCCGGGCTTGACGACGTCGTCGTTGTTGACCAGCAGCAGGCCGTGGTGGGTGTTGTTCGGGTCGTAGTTCCCGCCGAACGAGAAGGAATGCTTGGAGTCCAGCCAGGAGATCTTGGTGGCGGAGCGATCCTGTGCGCGTCGGACGTCGACGATGTCGGTCGTGGTCATGAAGAGCTCCTCGGGCGTCGTCGCCAGCCTAGGTGGCCGGCACTGGACAGGACAACTTAGATGATGTGTCATATATTCCATGTGGCTTTCCGAGGAGCAGCAGCGGGCGTGGCGTAACTACCTGTCGATGAGCGCTCGACTACAGGTGGAGATGAACCGACAGCTGCAGCGCGACTGCGGACTCTCACTCGCCGACTACGACGTGCTCGTCGCGCTCGACGAACTCGCGGTGTGCCGGGTCAACGAACTCGGGGAGCGCCTCGGCTGGGAGCAGAGCAGGCTGTCGCACCAGCTCAGACGCATGCGGACCAGGGGACTCGTCGACCGTCGCGGCGCCGACGACGACCGACGAGGCGCCACCGTCGAGCTGACCGACGCCGGTCGGACCGCGCTGCAGACCGCCGCGCCTGCGCACGTCGAGTTCGTCCGCGACGTCGTCTTCGACGGCGTGAGCGCCGCCGAACTGCGGGCACTCGACAGCTGGACCTCGCAGGTCCTGTCACGGCTGGACGGAGGGTCTGCTTAATCTGTCCTGCGTGGACATCAACGGAGCAAGTGCAATCGTCACCGGTGGCGCGTCGGGCATCGGCGCGGCCTCGGCCCGCCAGCTGGCCGCCAAGGGTGCGCGCGTCGTCGTCGCCGACCTGAACGCCGAACGCGGACAGGAACTCGCGCACGAGATCGGCGGCGTTTTCGTCAGCGTCGACGTCACCGACACCGCGCAGATCGAAGACGCCGTCAACACCGCCGCGGACCTCGGCCCGCTGCGCGCCCTGGTCAACTCGGCAGGCATCGGCTGGGCCCAGCGCACCATCGGCAAGGACGGCGAGTTCTCCTCGGCGCACAACCTCGACGTGTACAAGAAGGTGCTCGCGATCAACTTGGTCGGCACCTTCGACTGCATCCGGCTGGCCGCCACGGCGATGAGCCGCAACGAGCCCACCGAGACCGGCGAGCGCGGCGCGATCGTGAACATGACCAGCGTCGCGGCGTTCGACGGTCAGATCGGCCAGGCCGCCTACTCGTCGTCCAAGGGTGGCGTCGTTGGCCTGACCCTTCCGGTGGCCCGCGACCTGTCGGCCGTCGGCATCCGCGTCAACACCGTCGCCCCCGGCCTGATCGACACCCCGATCTACGGCGAGGGCCCGGACTCGGAGGCGTTCAAGGCCAAGCTTGGCCAGTCGGTGCTGTTCCCGCACCGCCTCGGCAAGCCCGACGAGCTGGCGTCGATGGTGGTCGAGCTGATCACCAACTCGTACATGAACGCCGAGGTGGTTCGCGTCGACGGCGGCATCAGGATGCCCCCGAAGTAGCCGCTCCCTATCCGCCGAATGTGGACTTCCTCCACGCGTTCTCGACGATGGCGTGAAGGAAGTCCACGTTCGGCGGGTGGTCCCAGGATTCGGGGCTAGCGTTGTCTGGTGCCCTCCGTCGCGGTTCGCTTGGCCGCCGTCGCCACGGCCGTGACCCTGGTGCTCGGCGGCTGCTCGCAGGATGCGAGCACCACCGCAGGCCCGTGGCCCCCCGATCCCGGACGCGGGCCGTGCGAGGTGACCAAGCAACCCGACGTGCCCGCCACGATGCGCGACGGCACCGTGCTGCGCGCCGACGTCTACCGGCCCAAGACGTCCGACGCCGTGCCAGTGATCCTGATGCGCACGCAGTACGGCAAGGACGGCGCCCAGGCCGGCACCCGATATCAGCCACCGGACTGGTTCGCCTCGCACTGTTACCTCGTCGTGGTGCAGGACATCCGCGGCCAGGGCGCATCCGGCGGCACCTTCAGCGAGTTCACCCACGACCAGGCCGACGGGTACGACTCCGTCGAATGGGCGGCCGCCCTACCGGGGTCGAACGGCAAGGTCGGCATGTACGGCTCGTCGTACGTCGGCGCGACGCAGTGGCTGGCCGCCGTCACCGCACCGCCGCACCTCGTCACGATCGTGCCTGCGAACACCGCGTCGGACTACTACGACGGCTGGACCTACGAGGGCGGTGAGTTCCGGCTCGCCTTCGTGCTGCCGTGGGCCATGGAGGCCATCGCCACCACCGCCGCACAGAACCGCGGCGACCAGACAACCGTGCACGAACTTGCCTCTGCGGTAAGGGATCCCACCCGATGGCTGGACTTCCGGCCGTTCAAGGACCTGCCGCCGATGCAGCCGGGAAACCCCGCGGTGGCGCCCTGGTACTTCGACTGGATCCGGCATTCGACGAGGGACGACTTCTGGAAGCGGGTCAGCATCCGCGACCGCTACCCGGCGGTGACCGTGCCGGTGATGCACTTCGAGGGCTGGTATGACGCCTTCCTCGCCGGCGGCGTTGAGAACTTCGCGGGGATGGTGGCCCACGGCGCGACCGCCGACGCCCGCGCGAACCAGCGCCTGATCATCGGCCCGTGGGACCACGTCGACTGGGGTCGACCCGGCTCGGAACCCGCTCCGATGCTGAAGTCGATCGGCGCGGTCGCGAACAGCCCGATCAACGAGCTGATGCTCGAGTGGTACGACCACTTCCTGAAGGGCACGTCCAACGGCATCGGTGGCGCGCCCCGGGTCGACTACTTCCTGATGGGCGCCAACGTCTGGAAGACGGCGACGAATTGGCCGCTGCCGCAAACCCGTCCGGCGACGTACTACCTGTCCGGGGCCGGTGGCTCGGACCGCACGGGCCAACTGGTGGACGCGCCGCCGGCCGCCGACGCGCCGGACGTCTACACCTACGACCCGCGCTTCCCCGCGCCCAGTCTGGGTGGGCACTCCTGCTGTGGAGCGCAGTCCGGACCGCAGGGACCCTACGACCAGACCCCGGTCGAACAGCGATCCGACGTCCTGGTCTACAGCAGCCCGCCGTTGCCGGGGGACACCGAGGTGACGGGGGCCGCGACGGTCGACCTGTGGGCCCAATCGTCGGCTCCCGACACCGATTTCACCGCCAAGCTGACGGTGGTCAAGCCCGACGGCGAGGTCGTCAACCTCAACGACGGCATCCTGCGGACGTCCTTCCGAGATTCACTGTCCAACCCGACGCCGGTGCCACCCAACCAGCCGACCCGGTATCGGATCCAGATCTGGCCCACCAGTTACCAATACCGCGCCGGGGACCGGATCAGGGTGGAGATCTCCAGCAGCGACTACCCGCAGTTCGCGCCGAACCCCAACACCGGTGAGCCGTTCGGCCAGAGCGCGAACACGGTGGTGGCCACGCAGACGATCCTGCACGACGCAGCGCATCCGTCGAGCATCACGCTGCCGGTGATTCCGGCGGGCTGACCGCCTACAGCGTGGGGGCCAGTCCGAACTTCTCGAACAGGTCGCCGTCCTGTGCGTGGAACGCCACCACGTGTGACACCCCACCGGCTTGCACGCTCAGCACGTGCAGTTGAAAGGCCTCGTGGGCGCCCGTCTCGGGGTTGAGCATGTACAGCGCCGCCGCGGGCTGACCGTTGGCGGTGGTGCTGACGAAGCGCATGTCCCCTGCGCCCTGCGCGGGGCAGTGCACCGTCGACAGGGTGACGATGTCCGCCGGACCCCGATACCAGCCGTCGAAGGGCGGCATCTCGAAGATCGCGTCCTCGGTGAACAGCTTCACCAGCTGATCCATGTCGTAGGTCTCGAAGGCGTGGACGTACTTCGCCAGCATCTCCTGGGCTTCCGGCGACTCCGGCGCGGCGATGTCGTCGTCCTGGCTCGGCTGAATCTCGTCGAGCTGCGCCCGAGCCCGCTGAAGAAGGCTGTTGACCGCCGCGGTGGACGCGCCGATCGCCTCGCCGACCTCGGCGGCCTTCCACTGCAACACCTCGCGGAGCAGCAGGACGGCGCGTTGGCGGGCCGAAAGATGTTGTAGCGCAGCGATGAACGCCAGCCGCACCGAATCACGCGATGCCACGATGACCGACGGATCCGACGGATGCTCGTCGGGGACATCCGGCAGCGGCTGCAGCCAGGTGACCTCGGGATGCTGGGCGATGTCGGCGGTCGGGTCGGAGTTGGGAGCGCCGAGACCACTCGGCAACGGTCGACGCTGACGCCCGTCGAGCGCGGTGAGGCACGTGTTGGTGGCGATCCGGTAAAGCCAGGTGCGAATCGACGAGCGGCCCTCGAAGCCGTCGTAGGACTTCCACGCCCGAAGGTACGTCTCCTGCACCAAGTCCTCGGCGTCGTGGAGTGATCCCGTCATGCGGTAGCAGTGGGCCAGCAGCTCCCGCCGGTACCGCTGGGCGTCGGCGAGGAAGGCGTCCTTGGAGTCGAATGTTTCGGCAAGCACACTCACGAACCCGAGCCTACTCAAGGGGTGTGACGAGCGACACCGTCGTCGTCTGAACCGTTCAGCCTGGCCCGCTAGTCTCCCCTGATGGCCACAACCCGCAGCGAACGCAGCTTCGACGGTGTCGGCGGCACGAAGATCGTCTACGACGTATGGACGCCCAACGTCGAGCCGCTCGGCGTGGTGATCCTGTGCCACGGATTCGGCGAACACGCCCGCCGCTACGACCACGTCGCGCAGCGCTTCGGCGAAGGCGGGCTCCTCACCTACGCCCTCGACCTGCGCGGACACGGCCGCTCCGGCGGCAAGCGCGTCTACCTGAAGGACATCGACGAGTACGCCGACGACTTCCACCACCTGGTCGGCATCGCCACGGCCGCCGATCCTGGGCTCAAGCGCGTCGTGCTCGGCCACAGCATGGGCGGCGGCGTCGTCTTCACCTACGGCGTCGAGCATCCCGACGACTACGCCCTGATGGTGCTGTCCGGTCCCGCGGTCTACGCCCAGGACGAGGTGTCGCCGGTGATGACCGTCGTGGCCAAGGTGCTCGGCAGCGTCCTGCCCGGACTGCCGGTGGAGGAGCTTCCGGCCGCCGCGGTGTCCCGCGACCCCCAGGTCGTCGCCGCCTACGAGGCCGACCCGCTGGTGCACCACGGCAAGTTGCCCGCGGGGATCGCCAAGGCGCTGATCGGCGTCGGCGAGACCATGCCGCAGCGCGCGGCGTCGCTGACGGCTCCGCTGCTCGTCGTGCACGGCGGTCAGGACAAGCTGATCCCGGTCGCAGGCAGCCGCCGACTCGTCGAGTGCGTCGGCTCCACTGACGTCAACCTGAAGGTGTATCCCGAGCTGTACCACGAAGTCTTCAACGAGCCCGAGCAAGCGGTGGTACTCGACGACGTGGTGTCCTGGATCGAGGTCCGACTGTGAAGAGGATCCTGGCCGTGCTGGCCGCGCTGTTCCTGGTCGCGGGCTGCTCCTCCGACGGTGACGCCGCGGCCCCGCCGCCGCGACAGGGCTGGGTCGAGGACGACGTCAGCTTCACCGCCGACGGGCTGACCATCTACGGCACCTACCGGCACCTGGTCGACGCCCCACCCGGGCCCGCGGCCCTGCTGATCTCCGAGAGCGGGAACACCGACCGCAACGGCGACAACGCCGTGGCCGGACCGGTCGGCAACATGCGGCAGCTGGCGGAGTACTTGTCCGGCAAGGGAATCAGCACCCTGCGCTACGACAAGGTGGGCACCGGCAAGACAGGCCTTGGCCCGTACGCGCTTCGGCCCGCCGAGGTTGGCAGTGCGGTCTACGACCTGGGGGCCAAGGCCGCCGTCCGCCACCTTGCGGGCCTGCCGGGCACTGACAAGGCGCGCCTTTCGGTCTACGCCCTCGGCGAGGGCACCGTCCACGCGATGTCCCTGGCCAACGACAAGGCTCCGGACGCACCGAAGATCCACTCGCTCGGGCTCTTTGCGCCGCTGGCGGGTCGCTACCTCGACATCATCACCGGACGCGTGCGGACCGGTCTTGACGCGGACGTCGCGGCGGGCGCCAAGACGCGCGAGCAGGCCGACGCGGTGTTGACGACGTGGGACGCCACCGTCGTGCAGGCGCGGACCACGCGCACCGCGCCCGGCAAATTGCCCGAGGGGCTCGGCGCGATCCTCAATCCTCAGAACGTGGGCGCGGTCGTCGAGGCCGACCTGATCGACCCGCTGGTGTCGGCGGCGGCCCTGCCTGCGGGCATGCCGGTGCTGGCCACCTGCTCGGACGCCGACAGCCAGGCGAGTTGCCCCGCCGAGCAGCCGTTGTTCGACGCGCTCGCCCACACCGCGCTGACCGTGGTGCGGCTCAAGGGCGTCAACCACGTGCTGCGCGACGACCCGACCGACAACGTCGGCAACTATTCGAAGAAGGATCCGCTGTCGCCCCAGCTGGTGGCCGGCCTCGACGGCTTCGTCGGCAAGTAGTCGCTAGACTTCGACGATGACGAGAACCGTTGTTGCCCAAGCCTATGGCGGGCCGGAAGTCCTTGCGCTGCAAGACATCGAGCTTCCCGACCTCGCCGAGGGGCAGGTTCTGGTCGACGTCCGCGCGGCGGGCACCAACCCGTTCGACTACAAGGTGTACAGCGGCGACATGGGCGACGACCCGGCGAGGTTGCCCCTTGCGGTCGGGTCGGAGCTGGCAGGCGTCGTCGCGGCAATCACGCCCGGCGCCACCGGATACACCGGGCCTCTGACAGTCGGCGACGAGGTGATCGTCACGAACATCAACAATGGCTACGCCGACCAGGTCGTCGCGAACGCCGCTGACGTGGGCCGCAAGCCCCAGAACCTGAGCTTCGAGCAAGCCGCGGGTCTGGTCTTGGCCGGCGCGACGGCGTGGCACCTGTTGGCCAACACGCGGGTGGGGACGGGCGACACCGTGCTCATCCACGGAGCCAGTGGCGGAGTCGGGTTGATGGCGGTGCAGCTCGCGGTCGCCCGTGGAGCTCGGGTCATCGCCACCGCGAGCCCCGCCCGGCACGACCAGCTGCGGAAATACGGTGCGGAACCCGTCGCGTACGGCGACGGCCTCGCCGACCGCGTCCGCGCGATCGGGTCGGTCGACGCGGCGCTCGACCTGGTCGGCACCGACGAAGCCCTCGACACGTCGGTCGAGCTCGTCGCAGACCGCTCCCGGATCGCCACCATCGCCGGATTCGCACGGGCGGGCGAACTCGGAATAGCGGTCCTGACCGGGGCAGAAGGCGGCCAGGCGATCCGCGACGCCGCCCGGCCCGAACTCGTCGAACTGGCGGCGCAGGGACAGCTGGAAGTGACCGTCGACCGGGTGTTTCCGCTCGCAGAGGCGGCCGAGGCGCACCGGTATCTGCAGACCGGTCACGCCCGCGGAAAAGTCGTACTGGTCCCATAGCTTGATGCCATGACGACAAGCGAGAAGCGGAGCGGGATCGCGCATGACTGACGACAAGATGCTGGCGCGCATCGCAGCCCTCCTGCGCCAAGCCGAGAACACCGAGAACCCGCATGAAGCCGAGGCGTTCATGTCGGCCGCGCAGCGGCTCGCGACCACCACGTCGATCGACCTGGCCGTTGCCAGGGCGCATTCGGCGACGCGCACCGCGGCACAGGCGCCGATTCAACGCACCATCACCATCGGGGAGGCGGGCAGCAAGGGCCTGCGCACCTACGTCCAACTGTTCGTCGCGATCGCCTTGGCCAACGACGTGAAGTGCGACGTCGCGTCCAACTCGACGTTCGTCTACGCCTACGGATTCGCCGAGGACATCGACGCCACGCATGCGTTGTACGCCAGCCTGGTGGTGCAGATGGTGAAGGCCTCGGATGCCTACATCGCGACGGGTGAACACCGGCCGACCCCGACCATCACCGCCCGGCTGAACTTTCACCTGGCGTTCGGTGGCCGCGTCGGGCAGCGGCTGGCCGAGGCACGCGAGGAGGCAAGGCAGTCCGCCACCACCGGCCGAGATCAGCAGCCGGGAACGGCAGTGGCGTTGCGCAACAAGGACATCGAGCTGAAGAGCTTCTACCGCGCGGCGTCGAAGGCGCGCGGAACCTGGCGTGCCAGCAGCGCATCGGCGGGCTATTCGTCGGACGCTCGACGGGCCGGGGACAGGGCGGGTCGACGCGCCAGGCTCGGGCCGAGCACCGAGCTCTCTGGGGCGCGAAAGCCCTTGGGTCGGTAGGTGCCGCGCGACACTCAGCGCTCCAAGGTCTACGCCGCCGAACAGTTCGTGCGGACGTTGTTCGACCGTGCTGCGGAACGGGGGACCAGGGCCGTCGACTTCTTCGGTGCCCAGCTGACCCTGCCGCCGGAGGCGCGGTTCGCCTCGACGGACTCGGTGCGGGACTACGTCGCCGACGTGCTGGCCCTGCCGCCGGTGCGGTCGCGATGGCCTGCCGCCGAACCGCTGTCGGTGCGCGCCCGCCGCGGGGTCACCGCCGCGCACTACGAGTACGACGGCGGGGTCGCGACGATCGCGGTGCCCGACCGGCAGAGCACGTGGGCGCTGCGGGAATTGGTGGTCCTGCACGAGGTGGCCCATCACCTGTGCCGATGCGAACCTCCGCACGGACCCGACTTCGTCGCCGCCTTCTGCGAGTTGGCCGAGACGGTGATGGGCCCGGAGGTGGGGCACGTGCTGCGGGTGACGTACGCGAGGGAAGGCGTACGGTAGCCAGGCATGGACGAACCGGACCCACGGGCCCTCGATGCGATGTACGGCGAGTTGTTGCACACCGAGGACGCGGTGCTGGCAGCCGCACGCGAAAGTGCCGTCGCCGCAGGCATGCCCGCCATCGAAGTGTCCGCTCAGCATGCCAAGTTGCTGACGCTGCTGGCGACCATCTCCCACGCCACTAGCGTGCTCGAGATCGGCACCCTCGCCGGGTACAGCACGATCGCCCTCGCCCGCGGCGTCGGAGAGACCGGTCGCGTCGTCACACTGGAGTACGAACCGCGGCATGCCGAGGTGGCTCGGGGGAACCTGGCCGCCGCCGGGGTCGACGACCGCGTGGAGATCCTCGTCGGCGCCGCCCTGGACACGCTGCCGACGCTCGCCGAGCGGGGTGAGCGCTTCGACATGTTCTTCGTCGACGCGGACAAGGAGAACAACGTGGCGTACGTGAACTGGGCGGTCGAGTTGGCCACCCCAGGGGCGCTGCTCGTGGTCGACAACGTCGCCCGCTTCGGCCGGGTGCTCGACCCCGCGCCCGACGACCGGCAGGCCCAGGCCGTGCGCGACATGTTCGCGATGATGGGTGAGCACCCCCGTCTGGACACTGCCGCGATCCAGACCGTCGGCACCAAGGGGTGGGACGGCTTCGCCGTCGCCGTCATCCGGCCCTGAGCCGAATGCGAACGCCTGTCTGACGTTCTTCGCGCAACGCCGCGCGCGCCGGTCGGGTTCTTGTAGCGTCGGAGACGTGCCGCCTGCGCGGAGGACACCCAGCATTGCTCCCGTGACCGTGCTGGTCACGCTCCTCTTCGTGGCCGCGGCCGCCCTGCGGGGATACGTCCCCGGGGCTGAACTCGGCCCCCGCCGGCCGTCGTCGGACAATCCGTTCGTGTCGGCCGTGGTCGTCGGGCTGCTGATGGCCTCGGTCGCCGTCGTCGCGGTTGCGGTCGTCGCCAGGTTGCGGAACCGCACCGCGACCCCGGCCCGGGTGGCGAGCAGACCGGACTGGTCCCGTGGCGACCGGGGCCGCCCGACGTGGCGGATCGCGCTGATCGCGTTCGGGGTGATCCTCGGCTGGCTTCTGCTGTCGACGCTGTTGAGTCGGCTGGGCCCGGGTCCTGGGGACGACGACGCCGACGGCGTGGGTGCGACGCCGACCGCGACCGACGCCGCCCGGCCCGCCTCGGATGCGGGTGGGACCCCGCCGACCCCGACGCTGCCACCCGACCAGGGGACGGACTTGCTTGGTTACTTCTACGCCGCGACGGCGGTCTTCGTCGTCGTGCTGGTGGTCGGAACGATCGTCGCCGCGCGCCGACGTGGTCCCCTGCCAGCGAGCGCTCCCGACCACTCCGATCCGTCCGCCGCCGCCGGATCCCAATCCCTCGCTCTCGCAGCCGAAGTCGGACTCGCCGAGGTCGAGGACCTCAGCAGGGAGCCGCGCAAGGCGATCATCGCGTGCTATGCCGCCATGGAACGGCAGCTGTCGCTGCTGCCCGACGCCGCGCCGCGCGACTTCGACACCGCATCGGAGGTGCTCGCCCGCGCCGTCGACCATCACGCCCTGGCCCCCGACAGCGCCACCCAGCTGGTCGACCTCTTCGAGGAGGCCCGCTTCAGCCCGCACGTCATGAACGAGGGCCATCGCGACGCGGCGGTCGCGGTCCTCACCCAGGTGTTGGGCGAGCTGCGGAGCCGGGCGTGAGGAGGATCGGGGTCATCGCGATCGTGGTGGTCCTCGGTGTGCAGCTGCTGGCGTTGGTGCATCCCGACCGGCACGTCGCGCTGTGGATGGGGGCGGCCGCCGCAACGATCGCGCTGCTGACGGTGCGCTGGTTGGTGGTGCGCGACGCAGGCTCGGCATTCGACGACTCCCGCGCCCGCGACCCGGCCGAGACGTTGCGCCGCTGGCGGTCCAAGACCGAGATCATGATCGCCCGCGCCGACTCCACCCGCTCGGACTGGGACAAGTATCTGCGGCCCATGCTCGCGCGGCAGTTCGAACTGGCCACCGGTGCACGAAAGGGCAAGGACCCGAGGGTCTTTCGGGCTACCGCCGTTGCGCTCTTCGGTGAGCAGCTGTGGGTGTGGGTGGATCCCGACAACGTGTCCCGCACCGGCGTCGACGAACCCGGACCGGGCCGAGCGGTGCTCGACGACGTGCTGCGGCGACTGGAGGGAATATGAGCTTGCCGGTGACCACCACCGCCGCCCGCTGCGAGGCGGTGCTCGACGAGATCCAGCGCGTCGTCGTCGGCCGACGGCCCGCGCTGACACTCATCCAGACGGCGCTGCTGGCGCGTGGGCACGTCCTCATCGAAGACCTTCCCGGCCTTGGCAAGACGCTGATCGCACGGTGCTTCGCCGCGGCGCTCGGGCTGGAGTTCACCCGGGTGCAGTTCACGCCCGACCTGCTGCCTGCCGACCTGCTGGGGTCGACGATCTACGATATGCAGTCGGGGCGGTTCGAGTTCCGCCCCGGCCCGATCTTCAGCAACCTCCTGCTGGCCGACGAGATCAACCGCACGCCGCCCAAGACACAAGCCGCGCTGCTGGAGGCGATGGCCGAACGTCAGGTGAGCGTCGACGGGATCACCCACCACCTTCCCGACCCCTTCATCGTGCTGGCCACCGACAACCCGATCGAATACGAGGGCACCTATCCGCTGCCGGAGGCGCAGCTCGACAGGTTCACCATCCGGTTGGAGCTACGCTATCTGACCGAGCGGGACGAGGCCGCGATGCTGCGGCGCCGGCTGGACCGCGGATCGGCCGAGCCTGCCGTGGCCCAAATCGTGGACGCAACAGACCTTCTCGCCATGCGCGAGTCGGTCGAACAGGTGACGGTGCACGACGACGTGCTGCAGTACGTGGTGTCGCTGGCGACGGCCAGCCGCCAGCACCCCCAGGTGGCGGTCGGCGCGAGCCCGCGCGCCGAATTGGACCTCGTCCAGCTGGCCCGCGCCAGGGCGCTGCTCCTTGGCCGGGACTACGTGATCCCCGAGGACGTCAAGGCGTTGGCCGTGCCCGCCATGGCGCACCGGATCAGCTTGCGCCCCGAGATGTGGGTCCGGCAGGTGCGCACTTCCGACGTGGTGGAGGAACTGCTGCGTCGGCTGCCGGTGCCGAGGACCCGCGGGACGACGTGATCGAGACGCGTTCGGTCGACGTCGAATTGCGTTGGCGGGCATCGCCACTGACGCTGTCGCTCGCGTCGTGCGCGGCGGTGGCGCTGGCGGTGGCCCTAATCGGGTCGCGGTGGCAGCTCGTGGTGTTCGCCGCCCCGCTGATCGGTGTGCTGGTGTCCCTGCGGTGGCAGCGCCCGCTGCCGACGGTTCAGGTGCACGCCGAGCCGGGCCTGGTGCGCTGCTTCGAGAACGAACGGGTCCGACTCGAGGTGTGGGGGAACGCCGACGACCTGACGGTCGAGGTGGCCGACGGCGCAGTCCTCGAGGTGACCCGCCTGCCGTCTGGGCGGTTGGAGATCGTGACGTCGGCGCCTCGGTGGGGCCGATACCCGGTGACCGTCCGGGTGCGCGTGACCGGGAAGGGCGGCCTGCTCACCGGATCGCCCTCAGCCGGGTCCGTGACGGTCGCCGAGATGTTCGTATTTCCCGTCGCATCAGCGCAATCCACCGCACTGCCGCGGACCGAACTGCTCGACCGCCTCGGAACCCACCTCACCCGGCACGTCGGCAGGGGTGTCGAATTCGGCGGTATCCGGGCGTACGTCCCCGGCGACCAGTTGCGCACCGTCAACTGGCCGGTCAGCGCGCGCCGCGGCAGCCTTCACGTCACCGAGCGGCTGAGTGAGCGGGCCACCGACGTCGTCGTGCTCGTCGACGGTTACGACCAGCCGCCGGGACCCGCCACCGCAGCCGCCGAACGCACGATGCGTGGCGCCGTGCAGGTGGTGCAGAGCGCGCTGCGCAACGGCGACCGGGCCGGCGTCGTGGCCCTTGGCGGTCGAACCCGTTGGCTGAGTGCAGACATCGGCCGTCGCCAGTTCTACCGCGTCCTCGACGCGATCCTCGGCGCGGGGGACGGGCACGAAACCACCCCCGGCACGCTGGCGCCGCGCGCGGCGATGCCGCCGGGTGCGGTCGTCGTGGCGTTCTCGACCCTGCTGGACACCGACTTCGCCCTTGCTCTGATCGACCTCTGTCGCCGGGGCCACGTCGTGGTGGCAGTCGACGTCCTCGACGGTGCGCCCTTCGAAGATCTGGACGACCCGCTGATCGCCCGGATGTGGTCGATGCAAAGGGCTTTCATGTACCGGGACATGCGGACCATCGGCGTCGACGTGGTCGGATGGTCGACCGACGGCACCCTCGACCAGGTGATGGGTCTGGTACCGAGGCGCCGCAAGCGGGCAACGGCGAGGAGATGACGTGACTCGCCTGCTGTCCTTGGCATTTGGACTGCTGATGGTCGCCGCGGCCACCCTGGCAAGCAGCGGGCCCGCGCTCGTCCTGGCGGCGGTGGCCGTGACCGCACTGTTGGCGGGCTTGGCGATTCGGCTGGCGGCGACCGTCGCGGTGGTGGCCGTCGTCGGGGCGCTGGCCCTCTCGGAGCCGTCGCCGGTGGTCGCGGCGATCGCAGGCCTGGCGGGCGTCGCGTACCTCGTGGTCCGGCACGCCGACGGTACGGATGTCGCGTCGGCCCTGACGGTGCCGACGGTGCTGGCCGCGCTTGGTCTGTCCGCCGTGACCGTGCTCGGCGCGACCGTTCCGCTCGCCCTTCCGTGGGCCCCGTTGGTGGCGCCGTTGGCCGTCGTCGCGGCCTACGTCATCGTGCTCGACCGGTACGCCGGGGATCCCGGACACGGCGGCCCGCTACGCTGACCAACCCATGACAGGTGTCAAGCCCGACCGACCCAGCTGGATCGCCCGACTGCTGGACTTCGAGCGTGACGGCGACGTGTTCACCGCTCCGCAACCGCCTGCCGGTCCGGGCACCCGCCTCTTCGGCGGGTTGATCGCCGCCCAGTCGCTGGCCGCGGCGGGGGCCACCGTCGAGCCCGACAAGCACCCGCAGTCGCTGCACCTGTACTTCGTGCGCGGCGGGGAGTACGGCGTCGACGTCGAACTGGACGTCGTCCGGACCAGGGACGGCCGCTCGTTCGACACCCGGCAGGTCACCGCCGTGCAGAACGGAAAGACCATCCTCGAGATGATTGCGTCGTTCCACCGGCCCGAGACCGGCGCCGACTGGCATCCCGCGACGCCGCCGGGCCTCGAATTCGAGGCGGCCGTGCCCAAGGTGCACGACGTGGGCTTCGCCGACCGCTTCGAGCTGCGGACCAGGCCCGACGACGACTCGCCCTTCGCGGTGCCTCCGTTCTGGATCCGTACCAGGGACCGCATCGAGGATTCGGCGCTGGTCCAGGCCTGCACCCTGACGTTCATGTCCGACTTCGGGCCGGTTCCGGTGGCGCGGCCGCGCGCCGCTCCGGCGGACCTCGGGGCCGGCTTCGCGGCCAGCCTGGACCACGCGGTGTGGTTCCACCGCCCGTTCGTGCCGCACGACTGGCACCGCTACGAGGTCAAGCCGCTGAACAACAGTGACTCCCGCGGCCTCGTCGTCGGGTCGATGTACTCGGGCTCCGGCGCGCTGATTGCCAGCACCACCCAGGAGGCGCTGTGGCGTTTCTGACGGGCTGGGACACTGTGTGGCGTGAGCACACCTAGCGCGCCCGCGGCACCTCCGAGTTGCTACCGGCATCCCGACCGCGCCACCTACATCAGCTGCACGCGGTGTCAGCGGTACATCTGCCCGGACTGCATGAGGTCTGCGGCGGTCGGGCACCAGTGCCCCAACTGCGTCGACGAGGGCGCCAAGTCGGTGCGCAAACCCAAGCGCAACCTCGGCGCCAAGCCGGTTGTCACGTACGCGCTGGTCGCGGCCAACGTGGTGATGTTCGTCCTGCAGATGGTGGTGCCAGGACTGGAGCGGGCGCTGTTCCTCTGGCCCGCGGGCGTGGTGGCGTTCGACGAATACTATCGGCTGCTGACCTCGGCGTTCCTGCACGACGGGCCGACCCACATCCTGTTCAACATGTGGGCGCTGTGGGTCATCGGCCCCCCACTCGAGCGGTGGCTGGGGCGCACCCGGTTCGTCGCCCTGTACCTGCTGAGCGCGCTGGGCGGATCGGTGGTGGTGTTCCTTCTGACGCCGATCAACGTGCCGACGCTGGGAGCCTCCGGCGCGATCTTCGGCCTGTTTGCCGCGACGCTGGTGCTCTCCCGCAAGCTCAACCTCGACATGCGGTGGATCGCCGGACTGATCGTGGTGAACCTGGTCATCACGTTCGTCGTGCCGTCGATCAGCTGGCAGGGCCACCTCGGTGGGTTGCTGACCGGCGCGGCCCTCGGCGCGTTGTACGGCTATGCGCCGAGAGCCCATCGCGCGCTGATCGAGGTGGCGGCGTCGCTGGCGCTGGTGGCGGTGTGCGTCGCCCTGGTGTGGTGGCGGGCGACGAGCCTGCTTACCGGTGTCGGATAGCGGTTAGGGCGTGCCGCCGCAGCGGTTCTTGAGGTCCATCAGCGGCTGACGGATTCCGGTGATGTCGTTCTTGGTGTCCGGGTGCACGTTCAGGTAGTCCTTCATCTGCTTCGACACCTGGTCCTTCGGAAGCCCTTCGAGGCTGGTCACGAACCAGTTGTAGTCGGGGTGCGTGAAGAGGTACGCCGAGGTCGACGCGTCGACTCCAGCCCTGACGCCCTCGAGGTCGGCGGCAGAGCAGTTGGGCGGGTTCAGCGCCGGATCCTCGTTGGCGAACGCCGACGGCAATGCCCCGAACAGCGTGGTACCGATCAGCCCGCCGGCGAGCAGCGCTCCACCGGTGAGGCGACGCGCGACGCGTCCGGGCGACGACGGGGCGGGAGATCCAGTAGCGGACATGATCAGGCTCCTTTGGTGTGTGCACTGAGTTTGCCGTGGGATGCGACACATTGCATGACTCACGAGTCAATTCACAGGTTATTCGCCAATGTCTCACAGTCCCTACGCGGGTGGCTCTCATGTCTCGAGGTGTCGTCGTTCACGGAACACGTTGATAACGAGCCGATTACGCCGCGCGTGGGCGGCAAGGAGTCCGTTGGCGGCGCTGTTAGCTTGCGCAGGACGGATTGTTCTAGGAGATGGGATCCAGCCGTGTTGGCGACGATCAGTAGTGGAATTCGACGCGGATGGGCGCGACGGCTCGCCGTGTGCGCACTCGTCGTCGCGGTGATGCCGGGTGCGCTCGGCTCGGCCGGGCTGATGCCGACGGCGTCGGCGTACTCCCGGGCGGGGCTGCCGGTCGAGGGGCTGCAGGTGCCGTCGGCGGCGATGGGCCGCAACATTCTGGTGCAGTTTCAGGGTGGTGGACCGCACGCGGTCTACCTCCTCGACGGTCTTCGCGCGCAGGACGACTTCAGCGGGTGGGACATCAACACCCCAGCGTTCGAGTGGTTCTACGAGTCCGGGGTGTCCTTGGTGATGCCCGTCGGCGGGCAATCGAGCTTCTACAGCGACTGGTACCAGCCGGCCAAGGGAAGCAACGGCACGTCGACCTACAAGTGGGAGACGTTCCTGACCCAGGAACTGCCCGCATACCTGGCCGCCAACAAGGGCATCTCGCCGACGGGCAACGCCGTGGTCGGTCTGTCGATGTCGGGTGGCGCCGCGCTGAACCTGGCGGCTCACTATCCGTCGCAGTTCATCTTCGCCGGGTCGCTGTCCGGGTTCCTCAACCCGTCGGCGGGCCTGTGGCCGACGATGATCGGCTTCGCCATGAAGGACGCGGGCGGTTACAACGCCACCGACATGTGGGGCGTATCGAGTGATCCGGCCTGGCGGCGCAACGACCCGATGGTGAATCTGCCGACGCTGGTGGCCAACAACACCGCCATCTGGGTGTACTGCGGCAACGGCAGGACGTCTGACCTGGACTCCGCAGGCGACTTCGGCGTGCAGTACAGCGCGCAGTTCCTCGAGAACATCACCATCAACACCAACAAGGACTTCCAGAAGCAGTACCTGGCCCTTGGCGGCCGCAACGCCGTGTTCAACTTCCCGAACGACGGCACCCACAGCTGGGGTTATTGGGGTGCTCAACTGCAGGCGATGAAGCCCGATCTGCTCAGGGTGCTCGGCGTCGGCGTGGCGCCTCCGCCACCGCCGCCTGCCCCGCCAGTCGGGTAGAAACGGCCCCGGTCGGGTAGAAGTGAGGCATGGCCAGCGTCGACGTATCGGTTACCTCCAAGCTCTCTCCCGACAAGGCGTGGAAGTTGGCGTCCGATCTCGGTCGCTTCGACGAGTGGCTGACGATCTTCGGTGGCTGGCGCAGCCCGGTGCCCGACGTGATCGAGAAGGGCACCAGGGTGTCGTCGTTGATCAAGGTCAAGGGATTTCGCAACACCATCCACTGGGAGGTGACGAACTACGACGAGCCCAACCGCATCGAGATGTGCGGCAAGGGTTTCGGCGGGGTTCAGATCTCGCTGCGCACCGACATCAGTGACGCTGACCCGGGCACCACGTTCCACCTGGTCGCCGAGCTCAGTGGCGCGGTGCTCAACGGGCCGGTCGGCGCACTGGTCGCGCGGGTGATCAAGGGTGACGTCAAGCGGTCCGTCGAGAACCTGGCGAGCCTGCAGTAGGGCTCAGGTCTCGCGGAAGGTGACGTTGTCGGCGAGCGGACTGCGCGGCACCTCCAGGGTGTTGGCGGCGAAGCTCGGGTCCGGATATCCGATCGACACCCCGCAGAGGATCCGCATGTCCTCGGCGATGTCGAGCTGCTCGCGTATCACCTCCGGATAGCCGGCGATCGACACCTGCACGCAGCTGCCGATGCCGCGTGCGGTCAACGCCAGCATGAAGGTCTGCAGGAACATGCCGACTCCCAGCGCGTCGACGTAGTCCAGGTCGCGGTGCATGCAGACCACCGCCCCGAGCGGCGCTCGGAAGAACTCCCAATTCCTCAGCACCGCAACTCTTCTCGCGGCGGCGTCGTGACGCGGCACCCCCATCGTCCCGTAGAGGATGGCGCCGAGGTCGCGTCGGAAGTGGCTGAATTCCTCAGGCAGCGGCGGCACCTTTGGGTCGCCCTTGGCCGCTTCGTCGAGAAGCGCTTCGACCAGCCGGTCGCGGGCCGGGCCGGAGTTGAACACCACCCGCCACGGCTGGATGTTCGAGTTGGACGGGGCCCGGACCGCGAGGTCGAGCGCCTCGATCACCAGGTCCTTCGGTACGGGTTTGTCCCGCAAGAACAGTCGGGTCGAACGCCGCGCGCGGATGGTGTCTTCGAGGTCGTACATCGGTCTCCCTAGAGTGTGGCGACGTAGCCGCCGTCGACTCGGACGTCCGCGCCGGTGGTGTTGCCGGAGCGGCTGCTGGCCAGGAAGACGGCCAGGTCGGCGACTTCCCCCGGGGTGGTGAAGCGGCCCGTCGGTGCACCAGCGGAGACAGAGGCGACGACGTCGTCGGCGGTCGCGCCGCTGGCCGAGGCGAACTGGGACGCCACCCCGCCCTCGGCGAGCCACAGATCGGTCGAGACCGGTCCCGGGCTGATCGTGTTGACGCGAATCCCCTTGGGGCCGAACTCCTTCGACAGGCTCTTCGCGTAACTGGCCAACGCGGCCTTGGTGGCGCTGTAGTCGACGATGTTGGGTTCGGGCAGCGTCGCGTTGACCGACCCGATCATCACCACCGCGCCGCCACCGCGAGCCAGCATGTGCGGCAACGCCTCTCGCGTCGTGCGTACGGCCGACATGAAGTTCACCGCCAGTGCCGCGTCCCATTCCTCGTCGGTGACCGACAGGATGCCGTCGAATCGCGTCGCCACGGCCCCGGTGTTGTTGACCAGCACGTCGACCCCGCCCCGGGCGGCGGCCGCCTCGACCAGCGCACGGGGACCCCCGGCGGTGGCGAGGTCGGCGGCGACGAACAGCGCCGAACCCGCGTCCTCGAGCGCGCCGAGCTCCGGTGAGTTGTTCCTGGCGCCGGCGACGACGAAGGCCCCCGCGGCGGCGAACGCCTGGGTGACGGCAAGCCCGATGCCCCTACTTGCGCCGGTGACGACGACGATCTTGTCCGCGAGGTTCATGTCCATGGTGCATATGGTGCGCCACGAGACGCGTCCTGGCCGGGGATCCAGTCGCCCGCTGTACGGGGGATGGTCCGACGAGTCCCGGGGTGGGCATGCCCTTGGGGCGCTATGACCGTTTTCTGCACCGTGGCTGCGAATCTGCGGCGCGCTTGCGGTAGATCGCGACCGTGGTGCAGAAAACCGTCGTAGCGCCGTGTTCATCAGCGCTGATGAGGGGCGCTCGGGTCGATGCCGGTCGGCGACACCTCTACGGTGTAGTGACGAGGTGTGTCGCATCGCCGATGAAGGGTGTCGAGGACGTTGTTGGGCCATGGGCTGGTCGTCCTCTTCGCGCTGTGTTCGGCCGTGTGCATGGCCATCGGCATCGTCGTGCGACAGCGGGCCACGATGGATCTGCCTGCCGATCAAAGCGTGAGCACTCGCATGTTTGCCACCCTGCTGCGGCGACCGCTCTGGTGGGCGGGCACGTCGGTGGCGGTCGCGGGCTACGTCTTTCAGGCGCTCGCACTGATCAAGGGTTCGCTGATCGTCGTCCAACCACTTCTGGTGTCGGCGTTGCTGTTTGCCCTACCGCTCAGCGCCCGGCTGGCCGGCCGCCGCGTCACCCGTCGGGAATGGTTGTGGGCGGCGCTGCTGACCGTGTCGCTGGCCTTCTTCGTCCTGCTCGCGCGGCCCGGTCCGCCGGATCGGCCGGCGTCGCTGGTGGTTACGGCCGTCGTGTCCGTTGCCTGCGTGGCTGTGATCGCCGCGTGCATCTTGATTGCCCGACGCTTGGAGGGGGCGCGCAGGGCGGTGCTGTTCGCCGTCGGCGTCGGGGTGCTGTTCGGAGCGGTCGCCGTCGTCACCAAGTACGTGATGCACCTGATGAACGAGCGCGGGGCGGTCGGGTTGCTGTCCACCCCCGCGCCGTATCTGCTGGTGGCGCTGGGCATCATCGCGACGCTGCTGCAGCAGTCCGCCTTTCACGCCGGGGCCCTGCAGACGTCGGTGCCTGCGATGCTCGTCCTCGAGCCCATCGTCGCGGTGTGTCTCGGCGCCGTTCTCTTGGGTGAGGAACTCGACGTCGACGGGTATCGGCTCATCGCGCTGGCCCTTGCGGTCGGCGCCATGACCGCCGCGACCTTCTCACTCGGCCGCGGCGAAGGTGCCTATGCGGCCGAGCTGGAGATCGAGGCGGCCCGCGCCGCTTGATCAGCCCCGCGTCGAGGTGAAGTAGGTGACGCCGTTCATGGTGGGGCCGTCGTCCTCGGCCTCGGGGATTGCGTCGAACCCGTTGGTCGACAACAGCTGTCCCATGGGCGTGCCGACCGACGACCAGCCGCGGGCGTCGAGGTACTCGCCGACGTCGTTGCGCTCGCCTACGAAGGTGAGGTCGGTGAAGTCGAGGTCCAGGCCGTGCTCGCGCATCTTGGCGGTCGACTCGCGCATCCGCTCGCGGTTGTCCTCGGAATCGAAGCCTGCGGTGTTCGGAACCGCCTCGCTGCCCAGCCGGCTGCCGGGTGCGCTGAGTGCGGTGACGGCGTCGAGCAGCTTGTCCTGCGCCTCGGGCGGCAGGTAGCCGTAGAGGCCCTCGGCGATCCACGCCGACGGCTGGCTGGCGTCGAAGCCGGCGGTCTGGAGCGCGGCCGGCCAGTCGTCACGCAGGTCGACGGCCACTGCGCGACGGTCGGCCTTGGGCTCCGCGCCGAGTCCGGCCAGCGTCGTGGTCTTGAACTCGACGACGGCCGGCTGGTCGATTTCGTACACCGTCATGCCGGCGGGCCAGTCCAGTCGGTAGGCCCTGGCGTCCAGACCAGAGGCCAAGATCACGGCCTGGCGGATTCCGGAGGCCGCGGCGTCGGCGAAGAACTCGTCGAAGTACCGCGTCCTGGCCGCCATCGCGGCGGGCATCTGCGCCAGACCCCAGCTGGTGCTACCGGAGTCCACGTCGGTGGAGGACAGCTCGCCGCTGGCCCAGCGGGTCATGAAGTCGACCCCGACGGCGCGCACCAGCGGTTCGGCGAACGGATCGTCGATCACGCCGTCGCGGGTGGCGATTGCCCTCGCGGCCGCCACCAGGGTTGCGGTGGCGCCCACGCTGGTGGCGAGGTCCCAGGTGTCTTCGTTGGTGCGGGTCATCGTGTACCTCTCAATTGATTGCTTAGCCAGTGTAACGACTAACCTTGTGAGTGGGCTCGCTCACAGGAAACTGGCAGGTCAAGCATTTGGGGCATATGTTTAGTTTTGCTAACGTTGTAACGATCGGGTCAGGCAACGGCGCCTGCCGCAGCAGTCTTCATCGAGTAATACGCAGATATTTCTAGGGGTCTTCCATGTCGAACAACAGCCGCGAAGCGCGCCTCGAGCGCCGCATCGCCAACCTGTACAACGACGACGAGCAGTTCGCCGCCGCAAAGCCAGACAACGCCGTCAGCGAGGCCGCCGGTCAACCCGATTTGCACCTGCCAGACGTCGTCCGAACGATCATGGAGGGCTACGCCAACCGGCCCGCCCTCGGCCAGCGCGCCGTCGAGTACGTCACCGAGGCGGGCCGCACCACCGCCAAGCTGACGCCGCGCTTCGACACCGTCACCTACGGCGAACTGTGGGAGCGCGTGCAGGCCGTCGCCGCCGCGCTGCAGAGCCAGCCGGTCGACGCCGGTGACCGCATCGCCATCCTCGGCTTCACCAGCGTCGACTACACCGTCGTCGACGTCGCCACCACCCAACTCGGCGCGGTATCCGTCCCGTTGCAGACCAGCGCTCCTCACGCACAGCTGCAGCCGATCGTCGCCGAGACCGAGCCTGCCGTCGTGGCATCGAGCGTCGACTACCTCGACGACGCCGTCGAGCTCATCCTCGCCGCAGCGCAGGAACCGGCCCGCCTCATCGTGTTCGACTTCCAGCCGCAGGTCGACGACCAGCGCGAGGCGCTCGACGCGGCCAAGGCCCGCCTGGCCGGGACCTCCGTGGTCGTGGAGACCATGGCCGACGTGCTGACCCGTGGCCGCACGCTGGACGCGCCCCGCGGCGTGACCGCAGCGGACGACGATGATCCCATCTCGCTTCTCGTCTACACCTCGGGGAGCACCGGGGCGCCCAAGGGCGCGATCTACCCCGAGTCCAAGGTCGCCAACATGTGGCGCACGGTCGCCAACAGCCACTGGGACGACAACCAGGGCGTGCTGCCCGCCATCTCGCTCGCCTTCCTGCCGATGAGCCACGTGATGGGCCGCGGCATCCTCTACGGCGCGCTGGCCGCAGGTGGCACCGTCAACTTCGCCGCCCGCAGCGACCTGTCCACCTTCCTCGAGGACCTGGCGCTGACCAGGCCCACGCAGCTCAGCTTCGTCCCGCGCATCTGGGACATGCTGCATCAGGAGTACCTGAGCCAATCCGATGGCGGCGCGACGGTTGACGAGCTCCGGCAGAGCCTGCTCGGCGGTCGGTTCGTCACCGCACTGACCGGGTCCGCGCCCATCTCGCCCGAACTGAAGACCTGGGTCGAGGAGTTCCTCGACATGCACCTGCTGGAGGGCTACGGCTCGACCGAGGCGGGCGCGGTCTTCGTCGACGGCGTCATCCGGCGCCCACCGGTGATCGACTACAAGCTCGTCGACGTTCCCGAGCTGGGCTACTACGGCACCGACCGGCCACACCCCCGCGGCGAGCTGCTGGTCAAGTCCGAGCAGGTCTTCCCCGGCTACTACAAGCGTCCCGAGGTCACCGCCCAGGTGTTCGACGCCGACGGCTACTACAAGACCGGTGACATCGTCGCCGAGCTCGGGCCCGACCAGGTTCAGTACCTCGACCGACGCAACAACGTGTTGAAGCTCTCGCAGGGCGAGTTCGTCACCGTCTCCAAGCTGGAGGCCGCCTTCACCGCCAGCCCGCTGGTGCAGCAGATCTACATCTACGGCAACAGTGCCCGGCCGTACCTGCTGGCCGTGGTGGTTCCCACTGACGACGCCCAATCGCGTTACGACGCAACCGGATTGAAGTCGGCGATCGCCGACTCGCTGAAGGAGGCCGCCAAGACGGCCGGACTGCAGTCGTTCGAGGTTCCGCGCGACTTCATCGTCGAACCGACTCCCTTCACGGTGGAGAACGGTCTGCTGACCGGCATCCGCAAGCTGGCCTGGCCGAAGCTGAAGGAGCGCTACGGCGCCGAGCTGGAGCAGCGGTACGCCGATCTGGCCGACGGACAGGAAGGCGAACTGCGGGCACTGCGCCAGAGCGGTGCCGACCAGCCCGTGCTGGAGACCGTCAGCCGGGCGGCGAGCGCGCTGCTCGGTGCGGCCGCCTCCGACGTTCGGGCCGACGCACAGTTCACCGATCTCGGCGGAGACTCGTTGTCCGCCTTGACCTTCGCCAACCTGCTGCACGACATCTTCGGAGTCGACGTGCCAGTCGGCGTGATCGTCAGCCCGGCCAGCGACCTTGCGTCGATCGCCGCGTACGTCGAGGCGGAGCGCGCCGGCGGCAGCAAGCGGCCGACGTACGACGCGATCCACGGTCGTGACGCCACCGTGGTGCGCGCGGCCGACCTGACCCTGGACAAGTTCGTCGATGCCGAGACACTCGCCGCCGCGACGTCGATCCCCGGTCCCACCTCCGAGGTGCGCACCGTGTTGCTCACCGGCGCAACGGGATTCCTCGGCCGCTACCTGGCCCTGGAATGGCTGGAACGGATGGACCTGGTCGACGGCAAGGTCATCTGCATCGTCCGCGCCAAGACCGACGCCGAAGCCCGCGCCCGGCTCGACGCGACATTCGACAGTGGTGACCCAAAGCTGTTGCAGCACTACCGCTCCCTGGCGAGCGAGCACCTCGAGGTGCTCGCCGGCGACAAGGGTGAGGCCAACCTCGGCCTCGACGACGCCACCTGGCAGCGGCTGGCCGACACCGTCGACCTGATCGTCGACCCGGCGGCGCTGGTCAACCACGTCCTGCCCTACAGTCAGCTGTTCGCGCCGAACGTGCTCGGCACCGCGGAGCTCATTCGCATCGCCCTCACCACGAAGATCAAGCCCTTCGTCTACGTGTCCACGATCGCCGTCGGCGCGGGCATCAACCCCGCGGACAACACCGAGGACGCCGACGTCCGCGTGGTCAGCGCCACCCGCGTCGTCGACGACGGCTACGCCAACGGGTACGGCAACAGCAAGTGGGGCGGCGAGGTGCTGCTGCGCGAGGCCAACGAGCACTACGGCCTGCCCGCGTCGGTGTTCCGCTGCGACATGATCCTGGCCGACACCACCTACGCCGGACAGCTCAACCTGCCCGACATGTTCACCCGCATGATGCTGAGCCTGGTGGCGACCGGCGTTGCGCCGCAGTCGTTCTACCAGCTCGGCGCCGACGGTGGTCGCCAGCGGGCGCACTACGACGGGCTGCCGGTCGAGTTCATCGCCGAGGCCATCTCGACGCTGGGCGTGCACGTTCAGGACGGTTTCGAGACCTACCACGTGATGAACCCGTATGACGACGGCATCGGCATGGACGAGTTCGTCGACTGGCTGATCGAGGCCGGCCATTCGATTCGCCGCGTCGAGGACTACGGCGACTGGCTGCAGCGGTTCGAGACCACGCTGCGGAGCCTGCCGGAGAAGCAACGCAACGCCTCGCTGCTGCCGCTGCTGCACAACTACCAGTCCCCGGAGCATCCGGTGAACGGGTCGATCGCCCCGACGGATCGGTTCCGGGCGGCGGTGCAGGAGGCGAAGATCGGCCCGGACCCGACAGATCCAGACATTCCGCACCTAACTTCCGACGTGATCGTCAAGTACGTGACGGATCTGAAGCTGCTCGGCCTGCTCTAATCACCACGCGATTTGGGCGCGTAAACGTTCGGTCACCGAACGGGTGCGCGCCCAAATCGCTGGGGGGTCAGGGATTGATCGTGTACTCGCCGATCTGGCGTCCCCAGACGGTCTCGGTGGCCAACGGCTGTCCGAGCTCGAGGTGGTTGTACGGCGCGATCGACGCCCCGGTGTCCATGACCAGATACGGCATCGGCCACAGATCCCTGGTCACCGGCTGCCAGCACCCCGGTCGGCCCTCTGGCCCGCCGCGCGCGTTCACGCGCGGCAGGTTGTCGGGGTAGACGTAGGCGTTGCCAGGGCCGACGAGCTCGTCGCGGAGGTTCAACGAGTAACCGTTGCCGCCGCCGAACTTCGAGAACGCGGGTTCGACGTCGTGGTAATTGCGGATGGTGCAGAACAATTCGGGGCTGTACTCGTCGAGCAGGGCACTGGTCGGCACCAGATCGGCCACACCGCGGACCAAATACGGGGCGCCCTTCTCGACGACGTCCCCTGCGGTGCTGCCGAAGCCGACCGCCGCCATCAGCGCCGCGTCGAGGTCACCGCTGCGCTCGTTGAGCGTGCCCGCCGTGACAACCGCGTCCGTCAAACCGTCGAACAGGTCTGGCGCGCTTGCGGAGTAGACGTCGGCGAGGTCGGCCAATCTCTGGTTGTCCTCGCGGGCCCGGGGAAGCAGCGGGTTCACGTCGGCCAGGATCGCGTTGCCGTTCTCGATCGACTCCCCGAAGCGGCTTCCCAAGCCGCTCAGCGCTTGTGCTGTCGCGGTGAGTGTTTGGTTCAGCTTGACCGGGTCGACGTGGTGGGCGACCTCCACCACCGTCTCGAAGAGGGTGTTGAACTCGGTGCTCGTATTCGTCGAGCGGATGGGGGTGGCTGCGCTCACCCGCGCCGCGTCGGGCTTGGCGGGGGTCGACAGCGCGACGTACTTGTTGCCGAACACCGTGGAGGCCTTGATCTCCGCGTCGACGTTGGCCGGCAGCAGCCCCACGTCGTCACGCGCCACGTCAAGGGCCAGCCTGGCCATCGGTGTCCCGTCGACGTTCACGGCGCCAACCGTTGCGACGCGACCGATCTCGACACCGTTGTAGGTCACCTTCGACCCCGGGTCCGTCGACAAGCCGGACCGTGGGGAGAGCAGCGTCAGCTGGGTGGTGTCGGAGAACACCCCGCGGAACTCGCACCACACCAAGGCCACTACGACGCCGACGACCAGGAAGAGCACCGTTGCCGACGTCTTGACCGGAGGGTCGTGACGCCAATGCCGAAAGCGGGGCTCCAGGGCGGTCAGGGGCGAGTGGATGACCTGCCCCCTTCGGACCGTCGGCCCCGGAGCGGTACGACGGCAGAAGTGTCCCAACCGGTTGGTGGGGATGCAAGCCCGACGGGGAGACTGCGGCCTTGATCACCTTTTCGGGCCAATCATGGTCTGGGACACATTGATCGGAGGCGGGTCCGTCAGCCGTTGCCGAAGCCGATCAGACTGTGCACCTGCGGAAGGGTCGCCGTGGTGGCGAAACCGGGTGCGGCCGCGCAGACCGCCGGAATCGCGTTGACCACCTGCATGGCGGTGGCGACATTCGCGGAGTTGACGTGCTCTCCCATCGTGGCGTCCCGCTCGAAGCTCGCCAGCGACAGGAAGTGCGCCCGCATCGAGGGATCGCCCTCGATGGTCAGCGTCCAGCCCTCCCGGGGTTTCGGCCAGTGCCCAGGATATTCGTTCCCGACGGTCCACAGCGTCTCGATCTCGACGAGCGGCTGACCGTCGCGGCAGCCCACCCAGTTCCACCGTTGACCCGCGGTGGTCCCCGCCCGCAACACGTGATCGAAGATCTCGTGGTCGCCTTTGGCGGCGACGGCCTCGACGTTCGCCGTGACCTCGTCGATGCCGGCGTGCAGCGTATCGGCCAGCAGCCACACCTGTTCGGTGAAGATCGAACTGTTGAACGCCAGGAAGTCGTTTGCCGTCGTGGAGATTTCGTCGACCGGGTGACCGAAACGCATGTTGTCGAACGTGATCGCGGTGCTGTCGTACACCGACCAATCCGCCCGTTCCTGGAGTTTCAGCTTGTCGACGGTGCGGCTCATGCCCGACAGGGCCAGCGGCAGCGCACCCGAGAGGTTGCCCGGGTTGAGCCCGCAACCGTGGACACTGGTGCCGCCCTGCAGGCAGGCGGCCAGCACGCGGTCGCGGTCGCGGAGCCGAATGCGATTGGGGTGAAACAGGAATGCCGTCGTCACGACGTTCTTGCCGCTGGCCAGGATCGCGCACACCTCGCCGATCGACGTCAGCCTCGGGGTGTACACCACACAGTCCGCCTCGACCGCCAGTACCCGGTCGAGGTCGGTCGTCGCAATCACGCCGACGGGGTCGCGACCGATCAGGGTGCCTGCGTCGACGCCGTCCTTGTCCGCGGAATGAGCCTTGACACCCACCAACTCGAGACCGGTGCGCGGATCGAGGATCGTCGCGAGAGCTTCCTTGCCGACCGCGCCGGTACCCCACTGAATGATCCTTAGTGCCATCCGATCACAGTGACACGTCAGCCCCTGGCACGTCGAGTCTTTCGACTACCGGCGTTCAGGCATGCCAGGACGACCAGTGCGTCACCGCCACCGTGACCACCGGGCCGTCGAGCGCCACCCGTTCGTACTGGGTGTACTTCTGGCGCAACGCGGCATACCCGACGGCCATCTGCTCGCCGCTCTCGTGCACCGTCGCAAGCCCGTCCGCGCGGACCCACCACAGCTGCGCCCAGTCCTCGTCGTAGTGGTCGACCAGCAGGCTCACCCGGGGGTTGGCGGCGATGTTCGCCAGCCGGCGCAAGCGCCACGTCGACTTCCGCTTGGCGTCCACCGCGGTGTACAGCGTCGTCTCGTCCCCGACGGTCCGCACGGTGAACACGATGGGAACCAGGTGCGGCGCACCGTCCTCGCCGACGGTGGACAGCGCCGCCACCGGCGCCTCCGCGAAGCGTGCGACGGCATCGAACTCGGTCACCGCGAGGGCTTTTGGGGACTCACGCTCATGGGCGAGCGGGTGACGTTTTGTTCGGGCTTCTTGGTCGGCCGCGACGGTGGGCGAACGATCACCGGCGCCCGCTCGATCTCCGACGCCGACGGGGGAGGCGGCGGTGGCGGGGGAGGCGGGGGTGGTGGCAACGGCTCCTCGCTGGTGGTGGTCGGGGCCGACGACGCCGAGGGCGCACTGGACGTCTCGTCGGCGGGCGCGGTCTGTTCACCGGAAGCTCCGCGGAAGGCCAGCAGGACGACCGACACCACCAAGGCGACGGCCGCGACCGACACGGCCACCACGACGACGGCGGTGGGACCCGTTCGGTACCACGGCGTCGGAGCGGCTTTGAAGTTCCAGGTGCTCGCGTCGAACGCGTCGAACGTCTGCGCCTCGGCCTTGGTGGGAGGCGGCGGTTCGACCCACTCGACGTGAGGCTGCGGATCGTCGGGGTAGTCGTCGACGTACTCGTCGGACCGCGTAACGGCCAAGGGATCCGTGTCGACTGGCTCGTCGACCGGATCGTCCAACCTGGCCTCCCCCGGGGCCTCGCCGTCCGCCACCCCACGATGTTAGGTGGCGACCAGCGCTTATGGGTCACCGGATGCCAAATTGGTCCCGCGGGTCGACGATTCGGGAGAGACCCTTGCGAACCGCTGCCGACCTGCGGGCCCAGCGGTAAGGTCCCCGAAGACTGTTAGTTCCAGACCGGTTCGTTCATCGCCGCGACCAGGCGTGGTCATCTCAGCGTCACCGTCGCGCATCCCGCCCATAAGAAGGTTCGCCAATGAAGAAAATGCGGCTCGCCGCCAGCGCCTTGGTCCTCGTCGTCGCGGGCGGACTCGTCGGGTGTGCCCCACCGGAGTCAAAGGACAAGGGGGAGAAGACCTCCTCCGGCGTCAACTCGAGCGAGGCCACCTCGGCGGCCGACTTCGGCGGCGAGAACATGGCGGGTCTGATCGACGCCGCGAAGAAGGAAGGCGAGCTCAACGTCATCGCGCTGCCCCCGGACTGGGCGAACTACGGCGCCATCATCAAGGCGTTCGGCGACAAGTACGGCATCAAGGTCAACTCGGCCCAGCCCGACGCCGCCAGCCAGGACGAGATCAACGCCGCCACCCAGCAGAAGGGCAAGTCGTCCGCGCCGGACGTCTTCGACCTCGGCCAGGCCGTCGCGTTGGCCAACACCGCGATGTTCGCGCCGTACAAGGTGGCCAAGTTCGACGAGATCTCCACGGAGATGAAGGCGGCCGACGGCGCCTGGGTCAACGACTACGGCGGCTACATCTCGATCGGCTACGACTCGGCCAAGGTGCCGGAGGTCAAGAACGTCGACGACCTGCTCGGCCCCGACTTCAAGGGCAAGGTCGCGCTCAACGGCGATCCGACCCAGGCCGGCGCGGCGTTCTCCGGCGTCATGATGGTTGCCCTCAGCCAGGGTGGTTCGCCCGACGACATCGCCCCCGGCGTGGAGTTCTTCCGCAAGCTCAAGGAAGCGGGCAACTTCCTGCCCGTCGACCCGACTCCGGCCACCGTCGAGTCCGGTCAGACGCCGGTCGTCATCGACTGGGACTACCTGAACGTCGCGGAGACCAAGAAGCTGCCCTCGTGGAAGGTGGTCATCCCACCCAACGCCGCGCTGGCGGGCTACTACTACCAGGCGATCAACAAGGACGCACCGCATCCCGCGGCCGCCCGGCTGTGGCAGGAATTCCTCTACAGCGACGAGGGTCAGAACCTGTACCTGCAGGGCAGTGCGCGTCCGGTGCGGGCCGACAGCATGGTCACCGCGGGCACGATCGACCTGACCGCCTACCGGCAGTTGCCGCCGGTCGACGGTTCGGCGGTCTTCGTGACTCAGCAGCAGAGCGACGCCGCGAAGAAGTACCTGGAGGCCAACTGGGCCAAGGCGATCGGCTGATTGCCCTGGCCAAGATCCGTAGTCGCCTGGTCGACTCCCTGCCACTGCTGCCCTTCTTCGCAGTGGTGGGGATCTTCCTCATCGTCCCAACGGTCACCGTCATCACCAGCGCGGTAATCGAGGACGGCCGGTTCTCGCTCGCTCGGCTGAGCGCGCTGTTCTCCGAGACCGCGCTGACCGCACTGGGCAGGAGCGTGTTCCTCTCCGGCAGCACCGCATTGCTCGGCGCGGTGTTCGGTGCGCTGCTGGCGTGGCTGATCGTGTCGCGGCCCGCCTCGTCGATGATCCGCCGCGGCGTGATCTCGCTGTGCAGCGTGCTCGCTCAATTCGGTGGTGTGGCACTGGCGTTCGCGTTCCTCGCCACGATCGGACTGAACGGCGTTCTCACGCTGTGGGTGCAGGAGCATCTCGGCTGGAACCTCGCCGGCTCGGGTTGGTTGTACGGGCTGCCGGGGCTGGTGCTGGTGTACACGTACTTCCAGATCCCGCTGATGGTCATCGTGTTCCTTCCCGCGCTGGAGGGCTTGCGCGACCAGTGGCGGGAAGCCGCGGTCAGCCTCGGCGCGTCGACGTGGCAGTACTGGCGCGAAGTGGCAGTTCCGCTGCTGACCCCGGCGTTCCTCGGCGCGGTACTTCTGTTGTTCGCCAACGCCTTTGCCGCCTACGCGACCGCGGCCGCCCTGGTCAGTCAGGGCAGCCCGATCGTGCCGCTGCTGATCCGCGCCGCGCTCACCAGCGAGGTGGTACTCGGTCAGTCGGGCTTCGCGTACGCCTTGGCGCTGGAGATGATCGTCGTGGTGGCCCTGGTGATGGGCGCCTACAGCCTGCTGGTGCGTCGTACGTCGCGGTGGTTGCGATGAGGTGGTTGCGATGAGCACCAGGGTGGTCAAGGGTGCGCTGTGGGTGGCGTTCGGGTTGTTCTTCCTCTTCCCGCTGTACGCGATGGCCGACTTCTCCACGCGCAACCTGCTCCAGGGCGGGCGCACGATGACGGCCTGGGCCAACCTGGTCACCGACGACGCGCTCTACCAGTCGATCGTCACGTCGCTGTTGCTCGCGGTGCTGACCGTAGTGGTGATGCTGATTCTGTTGGTGCCCACCATGATCTGGGTGCGGCTGCGGACACCGTGGGCCAAGGGCGTCATCGAGTTCCTGTGTCTGCTGCCGCTGACGATTCCCGCGCTGGTGGTCGTCGTCGGCTTGAAGAACGTCTACCTGTGGGTGACGTACTTCTTCGGCGAGTCCGCCCTGACCCTGACCTTCGTCTACGTCGTCGTCGTGTTGCCGTTCTCCTACCGGTCGATCGACGCGGCACTGTCGGCGATCGACCTCGGCACCCTGTCGGAGGCCGCGCGGTCACTCGGGGCGGGGTGGACGACGACCATCGCCCGTGTCGTCGTCCCCAACATCTGGTCGGGTGTGCTGTCGGCGGCGTTCATCTCCGTGGCCGTCGTGCTCGGGGAGTACACCATCGCGTCGCTGTCCGGCTACCAGACCCTGCCCATCCAGATCGTCGCGCTCGGCAAGACCGACGGCCCCACCTCGGTGGCGGCGTCGTTGGCCACCTTGCTCTTCGGTTTCGTTCTGCTTCTTGCACTTTCACTGGTCACCCGACGGAGGCGTCACGCATGAGCACCACTGGCGGGGTTGCGGTCGAACTGACCGACCTCACCCGAACCTATGGCAGCGTCAAGGCGCTCGACGGTCTGAACTTGAAGATGGAGCCCGGCGAATTCATCGCTCTGCTCGGTCCGTCGGGTTGCGGCAAGACCACCGCGCTGCGCATCCTCGCCGGCCTCGACAAGGCCACCTCAGGCACCGTCACAGTCGACGGTCGCGACCTGACCTCGGTGCCGGCCAGCAAGCGGGACATGGGAATGGTGTTCCAGGCCTACAGCCTGTTCCCGCATCTCACCGCGTCGGAGAACGTCCAGTTCGGGCTCAAGATGCGGGGCAGTGCGAAGGGCGAAAGGGCAACGCGCGCAGCCGAGATGCTCGACCTGGTGGGGTTGTCCGAGCACGCCAACAAGTACGCATCGGAGATGTCGGGCGGTCAGCAGCAGCGCGTCGCGTTGGCGCGCGCGCTGGCGATCCAGCCGCGGGTCCTGCTGCTCGACGAGCCGCTGTCGGCGCTCGACGCGAAGGTGCGCACCCAACTCCGCGACGAGATCCGCCGCGTACAGCTCGAGGTCGGCACCACGACGCTGTTCGTCACCCACGACCAGGAGGAGGCGCTTGCCGTCGCCGACCGGGTCGGCGTGATGAGCAAGGGCCGCCTCGAGCAGCTCGCCCCGCCTGCCGAGGTGTACGCCAACCCCGCGACCCCCTTCGTCGCGGAGTTCGTCGGACTGAACAACCAAGTGCCTGCCGCGGTTTCGGGTGGCCGAGCCTCGGTGCTCGGGTCCGAACTGCCGACGCTGGCCGGATCGATCACCTCGGGTTCCGGGACCGCGATGGTGCGACCCGAGTCCGTCACCGTCACCGCCGACGAGTCGGGTGCGGCGACGGTCCGGTCGGTGGCCTTCCTCGGGCCCATCTCGCGGGTGTACGTCGAGCTGTCCGACGGCGCCGTCGTGCACGCGCAGTTGAGCAGTTCGCAGGCCAGGGAATTCTCCCCAGGCCAGCGGGTGGCGGTGGGCGTTCAGCCCACCGACGTGCTGGTCGTTCCCGTTCGCGCCGAGTAGCCGAGGTCGCGGGCGAGCATCTCGTCGACCAGCGCCCGACGGGTCAGGGCGGTGGTGGTGCCTCCGCGCACGGCGACGATCGGCGCACCGTCGGAGGCGCGCGAGCGGGCGACGGCGAGCACGTCGCCCGGGTGAATGTCGCAGGGCAGCAGGACGTCTCGTGCGATCTCCGTCTCGCCTGCGGTCACGGTGACTCGCTCCGCGGTGGACAGTGGGTGCCGATTCGCGAGCGCCACGACGCCGTCGGCCGGAGGCATGACACCGGGGTCGACGACGACGATCCGCGGTGAGTCGGCCGGCGAGATCACCGACGCGACCCGGCAGGCCGTGACACCGGCGAACATCATTGCAGAGCAACCGCTTTCGAGGACGACGCGCGGTCGAGCCAAGCGGGTGGCCGCACACGCCGCGTCGAGAGCGTCGTCGACGAACGCGGTGACGGGATCGGAGTCGAACGTCAGGTGCACCTCGGTGAGGAACTTGCCGTGGTCACGTCGCGCCGCCCGCATCGCCGAGAACATTCGTCGGACCGACCGTTCGACGTCGCCGTCGGGCCGGCAGTGGAAGCCGACGAGTTCCAGCCCCGGCTCGCGCACCACCCGCTCGACGACGGCTGGATCCGGGGCCCCGTCGGGTGCGCCGACCAGGACGCGTTGCCGGCCAAAGGTCCTGCCACACAGGTACGCGACGTCCATCGTCGACTCGACGACGAGGCGCGCCGGTGCGACGGACGCAGCGAGCACCAGGTCCTCATGGGACAAGCCACGCGAGTGCACGACCATCCGGGCGGGGTCGGCGCCGGCGGCGCGGGCCGCGGCGAGGTCGGCGCCGGACCGGATCGCCACGCCGATGCCCTCGTCGTCGACCCAGCGCATGATGGTGGTCGGCAACGACGTCGCGGCCAGGACGGGTACCAGGTCGCCGGTCGCGTGCCGAGAGTGCAGTCGTCCCCGCAGCTCGACCTCGTCGAGAAGGTGTGTCGGCGTGCCGAATTCGGCTGCCACATCGGTGATGGGCACGCCGCCGAGGCACAGCCTGCCGAGCTCGTCGACGACGGTGCTGTGCGGCCACAGGTCGGCGGAGATGCGCTGGGCGGCGGCGCGGCGCAGCGATGGCAGATGATCGAGCAGAGTCACCGTTTCACGATGCGCCTGCCGACCTGACCTCGGCGAGGATCTTTACGGCTTCTCGACGCCGACTGCACGCATCTTTGCGGGGGCTAGACGTCCTTGACCGGTTCGATGCCCAGATCTCGGTAGGTGACCAGCGCCGCGAACGGCACGTTGCGACGGGCGAATCGGCCGGCGGCCACGTCGCCGCGGTCGACCATCGGGATGACACCGGTCACGACGGCACCCGCCGCGACGACGCGGTCGAATGCGATCTCGGTGGAGCCGCCGGTGCTGATGACGTCGTCGACCAGCAGGACACGCATGCCTGGCTCGATGCGGGTGCCCTCAATCCACTGTTCGCGGCCGCGCTGCTTCTGCTCCTTGCGGACGGAGAACCACGCCTTGCCGGTCACCATCGCGATGCCGTGCGACAGAGGGTCCGCGCCCATGGTGAGTCCGCCGACGGCGTCGAATTCGATCCCGGTCTGGACGGCGAGGTCGGCCACCGCACGGCTGACGATGGTCAGGCGCTCACCGGTGTTGATCGCGTTCTTGCCGTCGATGTAGTCGTGGCTCAGCTGGCCACTGGCCAGCCTGAACGGCTCCTCGCGGCGTTCGTAGCCACGGGTGCGAATCAGGTCGAAGGCGGCTTGCCAGGTCTCGGGGCGCTCGGACACGCATAGATCGTATGGCACGGCTCGGATGGCACGGCTCGCGTGACGATCAGCCTTCGCGCGCCCGCCGCGTCAGTTCCACCGTGGCGGCCCGCAGTTGGTCGGGGGAGTCGAGGCGTTCGGCGAAGCCGACGCGCGGGTAGGCCACGCCGCGCTCGGTGGTCACCTTGAGATCGAGCCCGTAGCGGTCGACGCCGGTGCAGGTGGCCGCCGTGGTGTCCGGGTAGCCGCCGAGCGTCCTGGCCATCGCGGCCAAGGCGTCGGCGTGGTCGGCGTTGAGGTGCTCGATGGCACCCGCGGCGATCGGCTGAACCGAGTCGGGTTGCGCCGTCGCGTAGTCGGGTCCGGCGGCCGAGTCCATTCGCCCGTAGCCGCCGACCCAGCGGACCCTGTCGACCCGCAGCACCCACAGGGTGAAGTCGCTGTAGTCGACGTAGTACTTCGCCGCGGGAACGGCGTCGAGATGGGCTTGGCGGGCGGCTGCCAGCTCGTCGCCGGCCGGGCGTTCGACGACACCGGCCAGGGTGATGCGGGAGTTGGCGAGCGGATCGGTGTCGGTGGCCGCGGCGACGATCGCGATGCTCGCCCGCGGATCGCCGGACAGGTTGCGGCCGTGCTCGGCGAGGTTGGAGACGCACAGCACCGGCGCGCCACCGAGCAGTCCGTAGGTGACGAACGACGCCCACGGATCACCGGTCGCCGTCAGCGAGGCCAGCGTGCCGGTGTTGGTCGACGCCGCGATCGTGCGGGCCTCCTCGGCGGCCGACGGTCGCGTCGTGTTGACGGCCGCGGTCAGCGGGGGCGGAATCGACGGCGCGTCGCCGGGATCGCCATGGTCGCGCAAGGTATCACCGGATGCCACGTCCGAACCCTACCGCCGCCCGGTAGCGGGTTTGCCTCGCCGGCTCTTGCACCAGTTCGCTGGGGTTCGCCGGCCACCTAAAGGTCGACGTCACAGCGGTGTGGTGTGAGACAATCAGCCGACTGCATTTCGCCAGCTCAGGCGATAGGTGTAACTGAAACGAGAGGGTTGTGCCGAACGTCGTGATCCGAGTGTTGCTCGCCGGCGCTGCGCTGATTGCGGCGTTGCTGATGAGCGGCTTGGGGATGGGTGTGGCGGCCGCGGATCCGGAGGATCCGACCAACCCGACGGATCCCGGCACCGGTGGTGACCCGCCTACCTCCAGCGAACCCGAGCCGACGACGGGGCTGCCGTCGACCATTCCGCAGCCCAGCATCTTCGACATTCCGCAGACGATCGCCACGCAGCTGCGCGACATGTTCGGCAAACCCCTCAGCATCTTCGGAAACGGTCGGGTGCCTGGCACTCTGACCACCCCGGACGTCCCGACCGAGGGTGCGTCGACCGGCCGTAACCGCGACCGGCCGATCACCGGGAAGATCGAGCCGAAGACGGACCTCACCCCACCCTCGACCGCGCCGTCCCGGCGCACCATCAGCACCGTCGAGGTCACGCTCCCCTTCACGCCGAAGATCACCGTTCCGGTGCCCTCGGTCCCCGTGCCCGGTTACGAGACCATGCGGTGGTCGCTCAACCTGACCGACCCCTACGCGGCCTACACGTCGGTCGGGCAGACCTTGAGCACCGTGAATTCGCTGCTGATGGACGCCTACGCGCCGTACGACCCGTTCCGCCCGCCTGCGCCCAAACCGCAGCCGACGTTCCGGACGATGCAGGAGGAGCCGTCGGTCGTCGACGTCGACGGCACCGGGGGCATCGTCCCGCTGTCGAACGGCTCCTCGGGTCTGCCCGTGCTGCAGGCCCCAGTGGTGGTCCCGCCGATCCGCATCGCGCCGCCGCCTCGTCCCGTTGGCGGCCCGCCGCCGCGTCCCATTGGCGGCCCGCCGCCGCGCCCGATCCGCGGCTCGGCCCCCGCGGGCGTGAAGGTCCTCGCGGCGGGTTCGGCGGGCGTGCGAGCTCCCGAGCTCAAGGGGTCCGTGGCCCAGACCGGATCGATACCGACGGAGCAGATCACGCCCGCCGGATCGGCGTCGGCGTCCGGCATGGGGGCCTCGGCCCCGCGGCAGGGATACCCGCGCTACCTGCGCACGGCGCGCGCGAACGAGCTGGCGATGGTCGCGGTCCCTGGGCTCGCCGCACTCGTCGCCGTCACCTTCGGCGGCGGCGTCATCGGATACCGGCAGGCCAACTCCGGGCGCTACCTGCGAACCGACGCCGCGCGATTCCTGCAATGAGCTCGACCGCCGTCGACCCCGACGGGGTCGAGTGGAGCGTCCGGCGTCGTTGGTACCCGTGGCGTCGCGCGCTCTCGTTGCGCGATCTGTGGTCGTCGACCCCCGGTGGTAAGAAGGCCGCGAGCGAGGCGGACTCGACCGAACCCGAGGAGTCCGCCCTCCCGAAGAACTTCCTGCTGAAGGCGTTCTTCATCGTGGCTGCGGCGATCGTGTGGGTCGTCTACAGCATCGGCAAGTTGCTCTTCTACACCGCGGTGGTCGTCCTGTTCCTCGTCGGCTCGATCGTCGAGCTGGCCGTGGCGCTGGTCGTCATGCCAATCGCGTTGCTGCTCAGAGTCATTGGGCAAAGTCGTTGGCCCGTCGAGATCGGGCGTCAAGGTGAACACGTCCTGACCCGCCACGCCGAGGACTTCGCTGCGGCGGGGGAACTGCGCGACGGCCTGCTCACCGACATCGGGCGCGGTCTGCTGCCCGTCGCCGAGAAGGTCCCGTCGGCTGATTCAAAGTGACTGGTCGTGGGTAGCTTTGAAGACTGATGACTGAGGCGATGAACCTTCCGTTCGACCAATGGCTCCCGACGCAGCGGTGGTACGCGGGTCGGGGCCGCGAACTCTCCACGGTGCAGGCGGGTGAGGTGGTCCCGCTGCGGGGCGATCTCGACTTGGTGTTGCTCGACGTCGAGTTCACCGACGGCACGTCGCACCGCTACCAACAGCTGGTCCGCTGGGACGGTGAACTGGGTGCCGCGACGATCGGCTCGTCGGGCGTGCACACCGGCTACGACGCCCTCTACGACCCGGCCGCGGCCAAGTTCCTGCTGTCGCTGATCGACGAATCCGCCACCGTCGGCCCACTGCGCTTCGTCAAGGAGCCGGGCGTCGAATTGCCACTGCACCTCGACGGTCGGGTCATCGGTGCCGAGCAGAGCAACACCAGCGTGGTCTTCGGTGACGCCGCCATGTTCAAGGTGTTCCGTCGCGTCACACCCGGCGTCAACCCCGACATCGAGCTGAATCGCGAGCTGGCCCGCGCGGGCAATCCGCACGTGGCCCGGCTGCTCGGCTCGTTCGAGACGACCTTCGACGGCGAGTCGTACTCGCTGGGCATGGTGACCGAGTTCGCCGCCAACTCCTCCGAGGGCTGGGACATGGCCACCGCGAGCACGCGGGACCTGGCAGGCACCGGCGCGGACTTCGCCGGCGAGTCCTACCGCCTCGGTGAGGCCGTCGCCTCCGTGCACCAGACGTTGGCCGCGGCGCTGGGCACCGAGCAGCAGCCGTTTCCCGTCGACGCGCTTCTCGAGCGGTTGAACGCGGTGGCATCGATGGTGCCCGCCGTCGAGCAGTACCGGGATGCGATCGAGGAGCGCTATCGGAAGCTGGCCGGCGAGTCGCAGACCGTGCAGCGCGTGCACGGCGACCTGCACCTCGGCCAGGTTCTGCGCACGCCGGAGCGATGGTTGGTCATCGACTTCGAAGGCGAGCCAGGGCAACCGCTCGAGGAACGCCGCAGGCCGGACTCGGCGTTGAGAGACGTCGCGGGCGTGCTGCGGTCCTACGAGTACGCGGCCTACCAACGGCTGGTCGACGGTTCCGAGCGCGACGACGAGCTGGCCGCGCTGGCCAGTGCGTGGGCCGGTCGCAACTGTGCGTCCTTCTGCGACGGGTACACCGCCGCGGCCGGTCACGATCCGCGGGACTCCGGCGGGACGCTCGCCGCGTATGAACTCGACAAGGCGGTCTACGAGGCCGGTTATGAGGCCAGGTACCGCCCGACCTGGTTGCCCATCCCGATGGCGTCGATCGCCCGGCTGGTGGGCGGCTAGGCGAGCGCCGCGACGGCCGCCTGCGCGGGCTTCGGGGTCCAATCCGAGCGGTACAGGCCGAACGTGTCGTCGGGGTTGCCGCTGCCGGTGTTGCGGTCACGGGTGGTGTAGACGTAGGCCGGTCCGGCGTACGAGAGCGTGCGCCACTTGGAGAGGAAGTCCGTCAGGTACGCCGCCTGGGTGCCCTCGTCGACGCTGGAGGTCGGCTCGCCGTACTCGGTGGCCCAGATCTTCTTGCCGCCGTCGCCGTTGGCCGCCATCCGGTCGTGGATCGCGCCCACCTGCAGCAGTGGCGAGTTCGGCAGGTTGCCTCCAGCGGAGAACATCGTCGTGTACTGGTACGGGTGATAGGACAGCGCGTCGAAGGAGCCCTTCGCACCTGCGGCGTACATCTGCTCGACGAACGTCACGGGGTCCATCGTCAGCGCGAAGAACGCCACCACGGCGCCGACGACGCCGCCGACGACGAGCGCCGACGGGTCGGCGCCCTTGATCTTGGGGTAGGCCGCCTTGAGGAGTCCGGCGTACACGGCGGGCTCTGGTCCCTGCGGGCCGGACGTCCACGACATCACGGCGTTGGGCTCGTTCCAGATCTCATAGGCCGCCACCCGGCCGCGGAAGTGGCTGGCCGTCGCCGCGGCGAAGTCGCCGTACGCGCCCGCCGAGGCCGGCGGGCTGGAGACGGCGGGCAGTCCCGGTGCGACGGCCCACCCGGGCGACGACACCAGCGTGCCGAGCACCGACATTCCGCGCGCGTTGGCGGCGTTGACGATCAGGTCGGTCTGGCCGAAGTCGAACTGACCGGGGTTGGGCTCCATGCCCGCCCACGGCATCATCACGCGGACGTTGCGGATGCCGGTGGCCGTCATCAGGTCGAAGGTGCGGTTCACGTCGTCGGGTGACATGCCGTAGATGTCGGAGTCGGAGATACCTACGGTGCTGGCCGAGGTGTTGATCGACGCCGTCTCGACGAACGGGATGGTGCGTGCCGTGGGTTGCCACCCGAATGCGGCGGTCGCCGACACGGCGGTGACGGTCGCCACCGCGGCGATCGTCTTGAAGATGTTGCGCACGCTATCCCCCATCTTGGGCCGAGCTTCGGCACCTCGAACCTAACAAAGAGCTGTGTACTAGGGGTTTCGTCGTCAACCCGGTGGAGCGTTACCGCGAAGGGTCCGCAGCGGTCTCACCGCTCCTTCACAGGTTGGCCGAATGTCGGGATGCCTCACTGTCAGGTGTGACGTACACGCTGAGGCCCCTGCCGGTCCTCGCCCCCGAGCGCGCGCCGCGACGGGCGCGGATCGTCACCGGGGACCGGGTTCGCCTCGGGCTCCTCCTCGTCGGCACGGCGGTCCTCTACCTGTGGAACGTCACGATCAACGGCATGGCCAACCAGTACTACGCGGCGGCCGCCCAGGCGGGTTCGCGCGACTGGGAGGCCTTGCTGTTCGGTTCGCTCGACGCCAACAACTTCATCACCGTCGACAAGCCGCCTCTGTCGCAGTGGGTGATGGGGCTTTCGGGGCAGCTGTTCGGTTTCGGCAGCGCCAGCATGCTCGTCCCGGAGGCGCTGATGGCGGTCGGCGCCGTCGCCCTGCTGTACGGCGCGGTCCGTCGGATCAGCGGACCGGGGGCCGGCTTGCTCGCAGGCGCGACGTTGGCGGTGACGCCGGTCGCGGTGCTCATGTTCCGCTTCAACGATCCCGACGCCGCGATGGTGCTTCTGATGACGGCGGCGGCCTACTGCACCGTGCGGTCGCTGGAGCGCGGGTCGGGAAGGTGGTTGGCGGGCGCCGGGGTGGCATTGGGATTCGCGTTCCTCGCCAAGATGCTCGAGGGTGCCTTGGTGATGCCGGCGCTGGCCAGCGCCTATCTGGTCGCCGCTCCGATCCGGTTGCGCGCCAGACTGTTACACCTGCTGGGTGCGGCCGCGGCGTTCGTGCTGTCGGCCGGCTGGTTCGTGGTGTTGACGATGGTGTGGCCCGCGAGCTCGCGACCGTACATCGCCGGGTCGACGGACAACGACTTCATGAACCTGGTGCTCGGATACAACGGGGTGGCAAGGGTTTTGGGGCACGGTCACTCGGTTGGCAGTGTGATCGCCGGCCGCGAGATCGGAACGGCGACCATCGGCGGTGTCGGCGGCCACCCGCAGGGGTTGAGGCGGCTGGTGTCCGGCGAGTTTGGCTTCGAGATCGGGTGGCTGGTACCGGCCGCGCTCCTGGCGACGGTGTTGACCGTCGCCCTGCGGGGCAGGGCTCCGAGGACGGATCCGGTGCGCGCCGGTGCGGTGCTGTTCGGTGGATGGTTCCTGGTCGACGGTGTGGTGCTGAGCTTCATGCACGGCACCATCCACGCCTACTACAGCCTGTCGATCGCACCCCCGGTCGCGGCGATCTTCGCCATCGGGGTGTCCCAGGCCTGGTTGCGTCGCGAAAGCCTGTGGAGCCGAATCGCTCTCGCCGTCACCCTGCTGACCGCCGGGCTGTGGGGGTGGTGGCTGCTCGGCGGCAGCGCGGTGTCGTCGCCGGTGCTGCGGTGGGGCGTCTTCGCCGTGACGACGCTGGCGTCGACGGCGCTGCTCTGGTCGTGGGCCCGAGGTCGGGGCGGGCGACGGTTCGTCGCGCCCGCCCTTCTGACCGCCGCGTTGGTCGGAGCCCTTGGCGGGCCAGCCGCCTTCTCGGTCGCGACCGTCGCCACGCCGCATCAGGGCATCGGGCCGTCGGTTGGCCCGCCTGGCAGGGGATACCTTGGCGGCCGCACGCTGAGCAACCCTCGCCTCGACGCGCTTCTCGAGGCGACCGACACGCCGTGGTCGGCGGCCGTCGACCGGTCGACGGCCGCTGCCGGCCTCGAATTGGCAACTGGCACCGCGGTTATGGCGATCGGAGGGTTCTCCGGCACCGACCCCACTCCGACGCTGCAGCAGTTTCAAGACGACGTCGCCAAGCACCGGGTGGCGTACTACCTCGCGACGGGGAGTCCTGCGCGCACCAACGACGCCGTCCGCGGCGACAAGAAGGGCGAGTTTGGGCCGTCGGTCCATTCCGACATTCAGCGTTGGGTCCGCAGCCAGTTTCCGGCCGTGACGGTCGGCGGTGTCACGGCCTACGACCTGCTGGCGCCGGGGCGGGCGGGGCTATCTGACGAGGCGCCGCAACAGCGATGACGCGGTGAAGACGCCGAGCGCGGCGGCCACCAGCAGGACGCCGACGTCGAGCAGGGTGTTGCCCGGCGTGCCGAGCAGCAGTGCCCGCAGCGCGTTGACCTCGTAGCTCAGTGGGTTCACCGCGGAGAGCCAGCGCAGCCACTGCGGCATCACCTCCACGGGGTAGAGCGCGTTCGACGCGAAGAACAACGGCATCGTGATGGCCTGTCCGATGCCCATCAGCCGGTCCCGGTTGCGCACCAGGCCAGCCAGCGTCATCGACAGACACGCGAAGAACGCGGACCCGAGCACCACCACGGCCATGGCCCCGAGGATGCGAATGGGGTTGGCGGTCAGGTGGATTCCCATCAGGTAGGCGATCACCATGACACCGACGACCTGTGCGACCGACCGCACGCCCGCCGCGAACGCCTTGCCCGTGATGAGCGCCGACGCGGGCGCCGGGGTGACCATCAGCTTGGCGAGGATGCCTGCGTCACGGTCCCACACGATCTGGATGCCGTAGAAGATCGAGATGAACAGCGCCGACTGCGCGATGATGCCTGGCGCGAGGAAGGCCAGGTACGGCACGTTCCCGGTGTCGATGACGTGCAGTCGGGAGAACGTCTGCCCGAAGATCAACAGCCACAGCGCGGGCTGCACCATGCGGGTGACCAGTTCGCTGCGGTCGTGGCTGAGCTTCTGCAACTCGACGAGCGCGAACGCGCCCATGCGGCGCAACAGTCCGCACGTGCGCCGGATGCCGCGCGGCGCCCGGATCAGTTCAACTGGCACGGCGCGCAGCCCTTCTGCTGGAACGGATTTCACCGAGGTGGCGGCGCGCAGTACCTGCGGTCAAGTCAGACCCCGCGTAATGGCGGAA
Organism: Mycobacterium sp. Root135; assembly: GCF_001426545.1. Classification (GTDB taxonomy): domain Bacteria; phylum Actinomycetota; class Actinomycetes; order Mycobacteriales; family Mycobacteriaceae; genus Mycobacterium. The sequence continues at coordinate 691,632 of NZ_LMEZ01000005.1, forward strand.
CACGTCTTCGAGCGTCGCGTCGGGGGAGGCGTCGGAGCTCAGCGCGGACTTCAGGTCGTGCGGTGAGCCGACGGCCTGCAGCACGCCGTGGTGCATGAGCGCGACGCGGTCGCACAGCGCGTCGGCCTCCTCCATGTAGTGGGTGGTCAGCAGCACGGTCATGCCGTACTCGGCCTGCATGTCGGCCACCTGTGACCAGACTCCGTCGCGGGCAATGGGATCCAGGCCAACCGTCGGCTCGTCGAGAATCAGCAGCGACGGCCGGTTCACCAGCGCCTGGGCGAGCTCCAGTCGGCGCACCATGCCGCCGGAGTACGTGCCTGCGAGATTCTCGGCCACGTCCAGCAGCTGCATGGCCGACAGTGCCTCGTCGACCCGCGCCCTGCGCTGCTTGCGGGGAACGTCGTAGAGCCGGGCGAACAGGTCGACGTTCTGCCTGCCCGTCAAGGCGGACTCGATCGAGAGTTGTTGTGGCACATAGCCGAGGTTGTGACGGATGTCCATGGTGTCGCGCCGGGCGTCGAGCCCGAAGATGCGCACCTCGCCGTGCTGGACGGGCGTGAGCGTGGTGAGCACCCGGACCACCGAGGTCTTGCCAGCGCCATTGGGGCCGAGCAGGCCGAGCGTCTCGCCGGCCTGAACCTCGAGGGTCACGTCGTCGACCGCGGTGAAGTCGCCGTAGCGGTGAGTCAGGTTGCGGCATTCGATCGCCGGTGTGGTGGTCATACTTCCTCCTCGTGCAGCAGACGGGTGACCTCGGCCAGCACCGTCAGGCCGTCGTGCAGGCGCTCGCGTTGGTCGGGCTCCAAGCGGGACAGCACGGCGCCGAGCGCGGCCCTGCGGACGGCTCGGGATTCGTCGGCGACGCGCTGGGCTGACTCGGTGAGCCGAAGCCGGCCGACGCGCCTGTCGTCGGGGTCGGCGGTGCGCATCAACAGCCCGTCGGCGCAGAGTCGCGACACCAGGGTGGACGCGGTGTTGGGGGCCAAGCCAAGTTCGGCGGCGGCGTGGCGCACCGCGATGTCGGGTTGGCGACCGACCAGCCTCAGCAGCTCGGCCTGCGATTCGGGAAGCCCGGAGCCGATGCGCGGACCCCCGCCCGATCGGCGAACCTGCCTGCGGAAGCGCCCCGCAGTCGCGAGGAGCTCGGCCGCGAGGTCGGTGCTGGTGTGCATCCCGCCACGATACCTCTGTCGCAGAGGTAACGATCGGGACGGGGTTTATCCGGGGCTCGCCTCGGGCACCATGGCGGCATGTCCACATCCGATTTCGACGACTTCCCGCTGTCGCAGTCCGAAGCACTCGACTCCGACGAGATCCGCAACGACGACGGTGACGAGGTCGCCGATCCGCCCGAGCGGTGGATCGAGGCCAAGGACGACGAAACGCTCGACGAGCGGTTGTCCGAGGAAGTGCCCGACGTGACGGCCGAAGCGGACGAGGACGCCGCCGACGACGAGACCGAGGCCCATGACTCCGACGCCGGCGGCGGGCTCGAGGTGGTGGCCGACGACGAACTCGACCGGCTCGACACCCAGCGTCACGGCAGCGAGCAGGGTCAAACCGACGGCACGCCCGAGGACGGCTCGTCGTTCTTCGACATCGTCGAATAAGAATCGAACAACGCACGATCGCCGGATGGGCCCACCCGAGGTGAGCCCATCCGCGACCGTCCAGCGCGTCTAGTCGGGGTCGCCCGAGCTTTCCTCGGCGGCCTGCAGCACCATCACCGAGCGGGCCTCCACCGACAGGGCGGCGCCTGCCGGCACCGGCCGTGACCCCTCCATGACCGCACCCTCGACGGTGTAGATCACGGGCTGCCATGCCGCGCCGAATTCCTTTGGCGGAAGCGTGAAGTCGATGGGCTCGTGGTGCGCGTTGAAGCACATCACGAACGAGTCGTCGGTCACCCGCTGGCCGCGCGGGTCCAGGTCGGGAATGCCCTGACCGTTGAGGTACACGGTGATGGACTTGCCGAAGCCGGAATCCCAGTCCTCGTCACTCATCTCCGAGCCGTCGGGCGCGAACCACGAGATGTCCGGCAGCCGCTCGGAACCCCGAACGCGGACCGGGCGCCCGTCGAAGAACCGCCGCCTGCGGAAGATCGGATGCGCCGCGCGCAACGCGGCGACCGACTGGGTGAACTCGATCAAACTCCGATCGGCCGCGCTCCAGTCGATCCACGTGATCTCGTTGTCCTGGCAGTAGCCGTTGTTGTTGCCGCCCTGCGTGCGGCCCAACTCGTCGCCGTGACAGATCATCGGAACACCCTGGGACAGGATGTTGGTGGTGATGAAGTTGCGCACCTGCTGAGCACGCAACGTCAGGATCTCCGGGTCGTCCGTCTCGCCCTCTACGCCGCAGTTCCAGGAACTGTTGTTGCTCTCGCCGTCGTTGTTGCCCTCGCCGTTGGCCTCGTTGTGCTTCTCGTTGTAGGACACCAGGTCCCGCAGCGTGAAACCGTCGTGGGCGGTGACGAAGTTGATCGACGCGACCGGCCGACGGGCGGTGTGCTCGTAGAGGTCGGCCGAACCGGTCAGCCGCGACGCGAACTCGCCGAGGCTGGCGTCTTCACCACGCCAGAAGTCGCGGACGGTGTCGCGGTACTTGCCGTTCCACTCGGTCCACTGCGGAGGGAAGTTGCCTACCTGGTAGCCGCCGGGGCCGACGTCCCACGGCTCGGCGATCAGCTTCACCTGGCTGACGGTCGGGTCCTGCTGCACCAGTTCGAAGAACGTCGAGAGCTTGTCGACGTCGTAGAACTCGCGGGCCAGCGTGGACGCCAGGTCGAACCGGAAGCCGTCGACGTGCATCTCGGTCACCCAGTACCGCAGGGAGTCCATGATGAGTTGCAGGGCGTGCGGGTGGCCGGCGTTGAGGCTGTTGCCCGTGCCGGTGTAGTCCATGTAATAGCGCTTGTCGTCGTCGACGAGCCGGTAGTACGCCGCGTTGTCGATGCCGCGCATCGACAGGGTGGGCCCCATGTGGTTGCCCTCGGCGGTGTGGTTGTAGACCACGTCGAGGATGACCTCGATGTTGGCCTCGTGCAGAGCCCGCACCATGGCCTTGAACTCCTGGACCTGACCGCCGGGCGTGGCGCTGGCGCCGTACTTGGAGTCCGGCGCGAAGAAGCCGATGGTGTTGTAACCCCAGTAGTTGGACAGCCCCTTGTCGATCAGGGTGGAGTCGTTGGCGAAGTGATGCACCGGCATCAGCTCGATCGCCGTGATCCCGAGGTCCTTGAGGTGCTCGATGATCGCGGGGTGGGCGATCGCGGCGTACGTGCCGCGGCTGCGCTCCGGGATGTCGGGGTGCGTCTCGGTCAGGCCCTTGACGTGCGCCTCGTAGATGATCGAGTCGGCGTATTCGTGCTGCGGCGGACGGTCGGTGCCCCAGTCGAAGAACGGGTTGATGACGACGGACTTGGGCATGCTGGCCGCCGAGTCGTCGTCGTTGCGGCTGTCGGGATCACCGAAGTTGTAGCTGAACAGCGACTGGTCCCACTGGAAGGAGCCGTCGATGGCCTTCGCGTACGGGTCGAGCAGCAGCTTGTTCGGGTTGCAGCGTGGCCCGGATGCCGGGTCGTACGCACCGTGCACGCGGTAGCCGTAGCGCTGACCCGGTTCGACGTCGGGCACGAAGCCGTGCCAGATGTAGCCGTCGACCTCGGGGAGCTTGAGTCGGGTCTCGACGCCGTCGGCGTCGAAGAGGCAGAGCTCGACGTACTCGGCGGCCTCGCTGAAGACCGCGAAGTTGCTACCGGAACCGTCGTAGGTGGCGCCCAGGGGATAGGCCTTGCCTGGCCACATCTCCCACTGCATCTGGTCCTTGGAGGGGGCGTCGGGCTGGGACGCCGGAATGACGGCGGGCGTCGCGGTGTCCTTCGAACTGGTGGCTGACGAACTGGGTGGGGCCAAAATGCACACTCCGTGTAGGTGAAGGTCGAACAAGGCGACGATACGGTGCGATCGGCCGCGGGAGCATGGCGGGCGAAACGCGCGAACGTGAGGTATGCCGGTTGGCCACCGGGTGTGAACTGCCCAATTACCGGGCTGTGCAAACCGCCGTCAATTTCTGTGTGTCGCCGCTCACCCCGTGATGGGGCCTGGGGATCCGCCCGATGTCACCGCCACGGCTCCATCCGGATCCGCAGTGCGGCCGTCGCGCGGCAGTGATGGCCGCGGGCCGCGTCGGGGCTCGTTCCCAGGGCCTCGCCGATCTCGGCGAAGGTCCTCGACTCCACCTCGCGCAGCACCCATGACGCGTGTTGGCGGGCGGGGAGCTCCGTGAGGGCCGTCTGGAGCTCGGCCAAGAACGTCACATTGGAGACGACGGTGAAGGGATCGCAGCCACCGTCGAGGCTGGGCATGGTCAGCAGTATCTCGTCGCTCGCCTGTGCTCGGCTGGCGCGGTAGGTGTCGGTGATCTTGTTCGTGCAGATCGCGTACAGCCAGTTGCCGAGAGACGCGTCGCCGCGGTAGCAGCTCAGTTGTCGCCAGGCGCCCACGAAGGTCGCCTGCACCACGTCTGCCACGTCGAATTCGTTCGCCAGCTTCCGGCGCGTGTAGCGGTACAGCCGCGGGCCGTGGCCACGGACGATGGCTTCGAAGGCCTCCCGATCGTCGAGATCGGCGAAGGTCTGCAACTTTCTTCCTCCGGTGGTCTTGAGTTGCTGATCGGTACCGTTCATCGCCAGACGCTCCTGAATCTCCGATGGCTTGCCGGGAGGTTCCAGGCTGAAGATGAGTAGATACTATTCGCTCATAGCTGTGAAAAGCCTGCTAATCACCAGTACAAAGCGTTAATTAGAGCTGGCTGTGGGTTAGCGAAGGCTAGGGCTGGCTACGGACTGGCGCCATGTGACTGGCCTCACCGCGGTTCGACATTCGGATCTTGGGTCGTTCGCCGACTTAACGGATGGCGGCACCGCGCCCGCGGTATTCGCTTGATTGGGCACCCGACGGTGGCCACGACTCGGGAGGAGGCGCAGCCACGACCACCGACACCATTGCATCGACGACGAGTTCGCTGGCGCATCGACGACGCCCGGCGAACCGCACACCATTCACGTCAACACGAAGGACGATCACATGAGCACTCAACGGAGAAGCATCGCCAGCCGCCTCTACGCCGGACTTGGCCGGGTCACCTGGGGTTTCCTGCGCCGCAAGGTCAACGAACGTTTCAACCGCCGGGCCGGCGGACGCGAGGCGGGACGATCCACGTCGCGCTGATGCCACCCCGCTAACGACTCCAAATCCATTGCGGGAGAGGAGAACTTGGATCGGCTAGGCGATCGTGACCCCGGAGGCCCGCAGGGAGTCGAGTGCTTCGGCAGTGGTCGTGGGCGACACTCCCGCCGTCAGGCCCGTCAGGACCCGGGTGCTGAACCCGGCTGCCGCCGCGTCGGCTGCGGTCGCCTTCACACAGTGGTCGGTGGCGATTCCCGCCACGTCCACCGAGTCGACGTCCCGCGCGCGCAGCCAGTCGGCCAGGGTGGTGCCGGCCTCGTCGGCGCCCTCGAAGCCGCTGTAGGCCGCCGAGTACTCACCCTTGGTGAACACCGCCTCGACGGCGGTCGGGTCGAACGCGGGATGGAAGTCGACGCCCTCGGTGCCGACGACGCAGTGGGGCGGCCAGGAGTCCCGGTAGTCGGGTTGGTCGGAGAAGTGCGGACCCGGGTCGACGTGGTAGTCCTTCGTCGCGACGACGTGGGCATAGGTGACTCGGCGGGCGGGGTCGGCCAATAGTTCGGTCAGTCCGCGGGCGACGGCGGTGCCCCCCTCGACGGCCAGTGAGCCGCCCTCGCAGAAGTCCTTCTGTACGTCCACGACGATCAGTGCGCGCATGCCGTCAGATTATCCGCCGAACAGCAGGTACAGCCCGGTGAAGGTATAGCCGACCATGACCAGCATCATCGCGAGCTGCCCGGTCACCTGGTGGCGCTTGGGCAGCAGGCGCAGCGCGCGGTCGTGGGCGGCGATCACCCCGGCTACGTGCCCGCCGACCACGAAGCCGACCTTCAGCGTCGCGAGTACCGACGGGTGCGAGGACAGCAGGTAGTACGGCTGGACGTCGGGCAGCCCGACCAGTCGCAGCACCGTCTGCTGGCCGCGCTCGACGAGGTAGGTCAGATAGTGGGCGAACACGTAGCCGATCACGATGGGGATCAGCGAGTGCGCCATCAGCCCCGGAAGTTCGCGACGGCGCTGCGCGTCGACCCCGCCGGTCGCGCGCGCGGCGAACCAGAAGGTCGTCGCCACCACGCCGGCGAACAGCAGCAGCCCCGCGGTGCGGATGAGGACCGCGATCGCCGGCGTGCTGCCCGACGCGTCGTCGACGAGGTTGCGCCACTGCGGCATCGCCGAGAAGCTGTCGAACGCCGTCGACCCCAGCAGGATCGCGAGCACCGCGACCGTTCCCGGCCGCACCGGCATCGACGGCAGGTGGTCGAAGGGGTTGCCGATCGCGATGCGCCCGTCGTCGTTGCGTCGCAATGGCGACAGCCGCGACGCCACCACGCCGTACACCTCGAAGGGGTCGGCGCGCGCGTTCCACCTGGTGCCGAACGCCAATGCGCCTACAAACGTCACGGCGAGGTAGACCAGCAGCCACATCTTCACTGCCGCAAGCGATCCGGGGTCCGCACTGGCGAGCTCGAGCCACACGAACGCGAACAGTCCGACGGCGGCCGGCCGGTAACCCCACGAGTCCGGGTAGCTCAGCGGTGGGGCACGACGGGATGGCGGCAGCAGTCGGTAGACGGTGCGCACCGGCGACAGCAGGCGCCACACCGGGCCGATCGCCAGCGACAGCGCCACCAGTCCGACCCACAGCAGCACGTAGAAGACGCCGGGCAGCGCGTTGTCGCCGTCCTGCGGGCCGAACACCGCCGCGACCGTCACCCAGGTGGCCAGCACCAGTCCCGCGACGGCGACCGTCCAGCGCGTCGCGGGGGCGTCGCAGACCGTCGTCACCCAGTGCGGCAGCGGGCGGCCGGGCTTGGTCGCGTCGAAGCGCGGCTTCTTCCAGGCCAGGACGACGACGGCGAAGGTGAACGTCAGCGCCCACGCCGCGCCGATCAGCGCATAGGTGTACGGGATCGGCAGATCGTTCGAGCCACCCAGGCCGTGCGCGAGGATCACTGCACGGCGATGGAGGCGATCGTGCGGTTCAGTTCGTGCAGCTCGACGTCGACCTTGCCCGGCACGGTGACGGTGAACTGGAAGGACTGACCGGGCTTCGGCTCGACGGCGAACGTGTGCTCCGGGTTGGAGTGCACGTGCAGCTGGTCGGCGGCGTCACTGTCGACCCGAAGCACGATGGGGTCGCCCACCTTGGCCTGCAGTTGCTCGTTGGTGGGCGTGACCTTTCCGCCCTTGATGGTGACGTCCACGACGAGCTGCTCGGGGGGAGCCTGCTGGTCGGACAGCTGCGGGATGGACGTCGAGCTGGCTGAGCCGCCGGTGGCTGCCGAACTGCTAGACGTCGCACCGGAATCGGTGGATCCGCCGCATCCGGCGAGAAGGAGCGCGGTGGCGGTGGTCAGGGCGGCGAGTGTCGTCTGCGTGGTCACGGTGTCCCATCTTGGTCGGCGGCGGCTGAAGGTCCGCTGCGCGTCGCGTCCTCGTCTTCCTCGGCCTCCAGCCTGCGGTCTCGTCGCGCCACCCAGATGACGACGGCCACCACCAGGATGGCCGGTGCGAACGCCGGGATCGCCAGCAGCGCCGAGTGGTCGGCGAGGATTTGGACGTCGGGTGCCTGGCTCATACCCGCGCGGTTGGCTCGGACTCGGTCTTGCTCTCGGTCGGCTCGTTCTTGTTGAGTCTGCCTGCGCCCCAGGTGAGTCCGGCGATCATCATCAGGGTGCCCGCGAGGACGATCAGGCAGCCGATCAGCCACAGCGACTGCGGGATGTCGGTGCTGCGCTCGCGCTGCAGGATGGTGATCTCGGAGACGAACGGCCGCGTCATCTGGGCGTCGGCGGGCACCTCGGGCGCTCCGATGCCGGGATCGCCGTGCAGGTAGATGGGCACCGCGGTCATCACGCGACCGTCGTGCACGCGCAGCAGCGTCTTCCACTGGCCCGAGACGGGCATCGGCTCGGTCGAGCGGTAGTGCCCGGGGCCGACCTTCTCGAGGTGGTCGACGAAGATTCCACGCTGGTTGGCCAGTCCGCCCTGCCAGCCCAGCACCGACACCCAGTTGGGGTCCTCGCTGACCAGGTCTGGCGGGTTGATTCGGATGTCGGCGGTGGCCATGCGCTGGTCGCCGATGCTCGGCGCCTCGGTCATGGTGAAGGAGGCGGTCGCGTTCTGCGGGACGTCGTAACGCAGGCCGTTCGCGGTCGCGCCCGCGATGGCGATCACGGCGAGCGTGACGACGCCGATGCCGATCGCGCGGCTTGGCAGCTTCTGGTTGGTCAGCACCATGCCGACCATCGCGCCACACACGCCGACCAGCGCGGCCACCGGCACGGCCATGGCGAGCGCCTCGGGCCAGATGCTGGTCGGCCAGGAGTACCGGTAGACGGCGTCGATCCAAAACGACTCCAGCCACAGGCCAATGGTCGCGACGCCGATGCCGGCGACGAGACCGAACAGCATGGGCTTCTTGATCAGGGGAGTGAGCGCGATCAATTCGACGACGACGGCGGCGCCCAGGTAGAGGGCGAACCAGTTGATCGGGGCGCCGAGGACGGGCCCGACGATGAGCGCGACCAGTCCGCGCAGTGCGATCGCCAAGATCGCCGCGACGATGGCAGCCCCGCGGCCGAGCATGATCCTGGCGGACACCAGGGCGAAGGCGCCGGCGGCGGCGATGAGCATCGGCTCGAACACCTGCCGGAACTGCATGACGCCGAAGTCGAACTCGATCTGGTAGACCGACAGGCCGATGACGATGCCGCCGAAGGCCAGGTACTGGATGAACTTGATGCCGGGGCCGTCCTTGGGCTTGTCCTCTCCGACGGCGCGGCGGCCCTCGTGCTCGAGGAATAGCGCGGTCAGCGTGGAGAAGCCGGCGCCGCCGATGAGCATGAGGTGGGTTGGCCCCCACAGCGTGACGTCTTGGCCGAAGATGCGGTGCCAGACGTCGTCGAGCGGGAAGCCGATCAGGGCGTAGAGACCGCAGCCGGCCATCAGGATGCCGCCCACGGGGGCGTACCAGTGCCGGGTGATGCGAACGGCGGACGGTCCGGGCTTCTCATACGGCAGCACGCAGGCCAGGCAGCCGGCGACGAAGAGGATGAACAGTCCGAACAGGATGAAGTAGTGCGCGGGGTTCGCTAGCGGGCCGGGGTCGCGGCCCTTTCCGATGTGCAGGCTGACGTCCCAGATGAACCCGAAGAGCGCCGTGATGATCGTCGTGATGAACAGCGCGATCGGCAGCGCCACCCAGGACGGCCGGTTGAACTTGCGCCCAGCCCACTCGCCGAGGTCGTGCAGCCAGGTGATCTTGCGCATCCGGTGCTGGTAGCCGATCCAGAGCAGCACGGCTCCGACGATGACGCTGGCCACCGACAGACCGATGACCTCGTTCAGGGCGGCACCGCCGCCCTCCGTTCCCTGCGCGAGATACGCCACGTTCGGTTGCAACGACTGCACTGTCATATCCCCTTGTCGAGTCCTACGGACGACGGAACCCTACCCGTCGGTAATGTTGCCAGACCGGGCGAGGCGATACCAGGGGTACCGCAAACCTCGATCGTCATTTCTTCGGTCACTTCTTGCGTGGAGGCTTGAGGGCCTTCATCGCGAGATTCATCACCGGCGACGGGACGCGGTCCCGGGCCTCCATGGCACGGTTCGCCACCCTGGTCCTGGCGGGCGTGCCACGGCCGAACCAGGCGTTCAGCGGTCCGCCCGTCGGCTCCAGGTCGACGTGCATCGGGGGTCTGCCGTCGGCGGCGCCAAGGGCGTTGGAGATGACCATCCGCTGGATCTCGCTGGTGCCCTCGAAGATCGTGTAGAGCTTCGCGTCGCGGTACCACTTCTCCACCGGATGGTCCTTGATGTAGCCGTAGCCGCCCATCGTCTGGATCGCGCGCTCGGTGGTCTTGACCGCGAGTTCGGTCGCGGCGAGTTTGGCCATCGATCCCTCGCCTCGCTCGAACGGCACGCCCGTCGCCGCCATCCAGGAGGCCCGCCAGGTCAGCAACCGTGCCGCGTCGAGCTGGGTGGCCAGGTCGGCCAGCGGGAAGGCGATGCCCTGGTTGTCGATGATCGGAGCACCGAACGCCTGCCGGTCCTTGGCGTAACGGGTGGCGTATTCCAGTGCGGCCCTGCTGATTCCGAGTGCCTGAGCGGCGACCATCGGCCGGGTCTGCTCAAGTGCCCCGAGCGTCGCGGACCCGGAGTGCTTGCCGCCTTCGACGGCCTCACGGGCCTTGGCCAGCTTGTGTTCGAGCTTCTCGTGGCCGCCAAGCAGGTTGGCGGCGGGCACGCGGACGCCGGAGAACTTCAGCTCCGCGGTGTGCGACGCGCGGCACCCAAGCTTGTCGAGCTTGCGCACCATCTCCAGACCCGGTGTGCCGCCGGGCACGATGAACAGCGCCTGGCCCTTGTGGCCGAGGTCGGGGTCGACGTTGGCGTTGACGACGTGCACGTCGGCGATGCCGCCGTTGCCGATCCACATCTTGTGGCCGTCGATGATCCAGTCGGCATCCTTCCCTGGGGCGGCTCGCCGAGCCGTGGTGCGGAGGTTCCGGACGTCACTGCCGCCCTCGGGTTCGGAGATGGCCAGCGCGGCGAGCTTCAGGTCGCCGGCGGTGCCGAAGCACTGCGGCGCCCACTCGAGCATCTGCTCCGGCGAGGCGGCCTGCCCGATCGCCGACAGCGCGAGCGCGGGCATCACGACGGCGAGGCCGATGCCCGCACAACCCCAGAAGATCTCCTCCATGAACATCGGCAGCGACAGGCCGCTGGGGTCGCCGATGAGGTCGCGGTAGAACAGCGGACTGTAGAAGCCCAGCTGAGCGGCCTCCTCGAGCACCGGCCACGGAAACTCCTGGCGAGCGTCGTAGTCCGCGGCGACCGGCCGGATCACCTGCTCGGCGAACTCGTGGGCGCGCCTGGCGAGGTCATGCTGCGCGATGGTGGGGGTGAGGTCGAAGCTCATGCGGTCCACCTTTCGGTATACATGTGTTCACTGATACCCACTCGGGCGGCGCCGAATCACGTCGGTCGGCCTAACCTCGGAGGAGTGAAGCTCGTCCTCCCGCATCTTCGCCAGCGTGACGGGGTCACCTGCGGACCCACCGTCGCGGTGATGGCGGGCGCGCTTCTCGACCCCGGCTACCGCGCCAACCTCGCGGACCCGCGCTGGTCGGACGCCGAGCAGGGCCGGGTGCACGCGGCGGCGAATCGGGTCTGGCCGCGTGCGCTGGGCACCACGCCGTGGGGCATGGCGAAGGTCGTCAGCGTGCACGGCGCCGCGCATCACGTCCGCTATGGCTGGCGGCTGGCGCGGCCCGGTGACGAGCTCGCCGACGTGGCACGTGCCGTTCGGGCGGGGTGGCCGGTCCCGATGCTGATCGGGAACGTGATCCCGCGCCACTGGGTGCTCCTCGTCGGCCGCGACGGCGCGGCGTTCGATTGCTACGAGCCGTCGTCGGGCGAGGTCCGACGGGTGCCGGCGGCGGAGGTCGCCAGCGCACGGCTCGACGTGCTCGGCTTCCCGCGGGCCTTCGCGTTCGTGCTTCCGCTCGACGCATTTAGCCTTGAAACATGACACCGGCCGTCAAGCGCTATGCGGTCATCACGTTTCTTCTCGCCTGGTTGGCGCTGCCCGCGTACGTGCTCGTGCTCGAGGAACTGCCCGCACCGTGGTTTCAGGTTGCCTGCTGGGCGATCGCCGTGTTCATCGTGATCTGGGTGTGGTTGATGGTGCGGGCGATTCGCAGAGGCTAGTGCCGGCCTCGGCGTTCGAACATATGATCGAACGATGGGCGAACTCCAGTCGATCGGCTATCACGGTCAGCCGGTGCAGCAGGCGTTCCGCCGCGTCGACCCACCGACGCCCGTCCTGGTCGACCTGTCGGCCGTCTTCCCCCGCGAACCGCACCGAACGGGCGGCTACAACCCGGCCGGGTTGCAGATGCATGCGATCGTCGAGGGGCGGCTCAGCTGCTGGGGGCTCTGTGAGCAGGGGTTCTGGTGGGGACTGGTCACCTATGACATCGCCTACGGGCCCGACCGGAAGTCGGTCACGCACTGGATTCCCTCGTGGACGTTGAAGCGCAAGCCCGAGCGCCGTCCGTAGGCTGCAGGGATGGCTCGCAAGCTCGCAACCGCCGACAGGGTGGATCGCAACGCACTGCTCGACTTCGTCCGACCCCGGCATCACATGGTGCTGACGACCTTCCGATCGGACGGTTCGCTGCAGATCTCGCCGGTGTCGGGCGGGGTCGACGAGGAGGGGCGAATCGTCGTCGCCAGCTATCCGCAGCGAGCGAAGTCAGCGAACGTCCGCCGCGATCCACGGGCCAGCGTGACGGTGCTCTCCGACGACTTCAACGGCCCGTACGTGCAGGTTGACGGGGATGCAGAAGTGATCGATCTGCCCGATGCGGTCGAGCCGTTGGTCGAGTACTTCCGCGCGATCGCGGGCGAGCACTCCAACTGGGACGAGTACCGCCAGGCCATGGTCGACCAGGGAAAGTGCCTGATCAGGGTGACGCCGGTGCGGTGGGGGCCGGTGGCAACCGGTGGATTCCCGCCGTCGTGACGGTGGCCGCCGCCGTCGCCGCGAATGGCCGCGTTGCGGCAGCTAGCCAGTCAAACTATAGTCTGGACACATGTCCAGAGCGCAGATTCCGACTCTGGCCGCGGTGAACTAGCCATGCGGATTGCCCTTCTGTCGTATCGAAGCAAGACGCACTGTGGTGGACAGGGCGTCTACGTCCGTCATTTGAGTCGCGGTCTCGTAGAACTTGGCCACGACGTCGAGGTGTTCTCGGGGCAGCCATATCCCGAGGGTCTCGACCCGCGGGTGCGTCTGACCAAGGTCCCGAGCCTGGACCTCTATCGGGAGCCCGACCCGTTCCGCGTCCCGCACATCAGGGAGATCCACGACCGCATCGATGTGCTCGAACTCCTCACGACGTGGACGGCCGGCTTCCCCGAGCCGAAGACTTTCTGCATGCGCGTCGCGCGGATTCTGCGTGAACGGCGCGACGAGTTCGACGTCGTCCACGACAACCAGAGCCTTGGCGACGCACTCCTCAAGGTCGAGAAGTTCGGCCTGCCGTTGGTGGCCACGGTGCACCACCCGATCACCAGGGACCGCGTCGTCGACGTCGCCGCCGCGACGTGGTGGCGCAAGCCGTTGGTCAAGAGGTGGTATGCCTTCGCCGAGATGCAGAAGCAGGTCGCACGCAAGATTCCGGAACTGTTGACCGTGTCGACGTCCTCGGCAGTCGACATCGCCGACGACTTCGACGTCGACCCCGACCAACTGCACGTGGTGCCCCTCGGCGTGAACACCGAGCTGTTCCGGCCCAGCGAGCACCGGGTGCGCAACCGCATCATCGCGATCGCCAGTGCCGACGTCCCGCTCAAGGGCGTCAGTCATCTGCTGCACGCCGTCGCCCGGCTGCGGGTCGAGCGCGACCTCGACGTTCAGCTGGTGTCGAAGCTCGAACCCAACGGGCCCACCGAGAAGCTGATCGCCGAACTCGGCATCTCCGACATCGTGCACAGCTCGAGCGGCCTGACCGACAACGAGCTGGCGGACCTGCTCGCATCGGCCGAGGTGGCCTGCATTCCTTCTCTCTACGAAGGCTTTTCGCTCCCCGCCGTCGAGGCGATGGCCAGCGGCACGCCGATCGTCGCGAGCCGCGCGGGCGCCCTTCCCGAGGTCGTCGGCGAGGACAACGTGTGCGCACGCCTCGTCCGGCCCGGCGACGTCGACGACCTGACCAGAGTGCTCGGCGAATTGCTCGACTCCCCCTTGGAGTTGCGCAGACTTGGCGCCAACGGCCGCATGCGCGCCGTCGACGTCTTCAGTTGGGAATCGGTGGCCGCTCAGACGGTCGCCGTCTATGAACGCGCAATGAAACGAGTGAAGACATGTTGACCGTCGACTTCGACAGGTTGGGCGTTGGTGCGGGCAGCAGCCTCATCGACGTGGGATGTGGAGCGGGTCGGCACTCGTTCGAGGCGTTCCGCAGGGGAGCCGACGTCGTCGCCTTCGACCAGGACGTCGCCGAGCTGAACAACGTCGACGCGATCCTGCAGGCGATGCAGCAGCAGGGTGAGGCGCCCGCCTCGGCGAAGGCCGAGGCCGTCAAGGGTGACGCGCTCGACCTGCCGTACGACGACGGCACCTTCGACTTCGTGATCGCCTCGGAGATCCTCGAGCACGTCCCGCAGGACGAGGCCGCGATCGACGAGTTGGTCCGCGTGCTCAAACCCGGTGGGCGACTTGCCGTTACAGTGCCGCGCTGGCTGCCCGAGAAGGTGTGCTGGGCGCTGTCGGACGAGTACCACGCCAACGAGGGCGGACACATCCGCATCTACCGGGCCGACGAACTCGAGGGCAAGGTCACCGCGAGGGGCATGCGATTCGACCACCGGCACCACGCGCACGCGCTGCATTCGCCGTTCTGGTGGTTGAAGTGCGCCGTCGGCGTCGACAAGCCGGACAATCCACTCGTTACGACCTATCACAAGATGCTGGTGTGGGACATGATGTCTCGGCCGTGGCTGACCCGCAACGCCGAGTCGCTGCTCAACCCGCTGATCGGCAAGAGCGTCGCTCTGTACTTCGAAAAGCCAGCCACGTCACCAAGCTCGGCGGCCTGATCCGTGCGGCGTCACGAGATCCCTGGTGTACCAGGCGTTCTGACGCCGGAACAGTGCCGTCAAACGGGTGAGTCGATCGCCGCGACGCAGGAGTCCTCAGGGGCGCTGCCGTGGTTCACCGGTGGGCACACCGACCCGTGGGACCACGTCGAGAACGCGATGGCGTTGACCGTCGCCGGCCTGTGGGACCAGGCGCGGGCGGCCTTCGACTGGTGCCGCAACGTGCAACGCGCCGACGGTTCGATGCCGATCCAGATGCGCAACGGCGTTCTCGAAGACGGCAACAGCGACAGCAACTTCTGCGCCTACGTCGCCACCGGCGTGTGGCACCACGTGCTGGTCACCGGTGACCGCAGCTTCGCCGAAGCCATGTGGCCGGTCGTGCGCGACGCCGTCGACTTCGTGTTGACGATGCAGCTCGACGGCGGCGAGATCGCTTGGGCCAGAAGTCAATCCGGAATCTTGCCGGAGGCGTTGCTGACCGGATGCGCGAGCATTCACCACAGCATCCGGTGCGCGCTGGCGTTGGCCAACTACGTCGGCGAATCGCAGCCGGAGTGGGAGGTCGCCGTCGGCAGCCTCGGCCACGCGATCGTCGAGCACCCCGAGTCGTTCAACCTCAAGGACGACCACGCGATGGAGTGGTACTACCCGGTGCTGGGCGGGGCCTTGCGCGGCGACGCCGCCAGGGCGCGCATCGACGAGCGGTGGGACCGGTTCGTCGTGCAGGGTCTCGGCATTCGCTGCGTCGACCACCGGCCGTGGGTGACGGGCGCCGAGACCTGTGAGCTGGTGATGGCACTGGACGCCATCGGCGATTCGGCACGGGCGCACGAGCAGTTCGCCGCCATGCACCACCTCCGCGAGGAGGACGGCTCGTACTGGACCGGTCTGGTGTTCTCCGACGGCAAGCGCTGGCCCGTCGAGCGCACCACGTGGACGGGCGCCGCCGTGATCCTCGCGGCCGACGCGCTGTCGTCGACGACGGCGGGCAGCGGCATCTTCCGCGGCGTCGACCTCCCGCGCGGTCTTGAGGGCGAGTTCGATTGCGCCTGCGCGACATCCGGCCGCTGACCATCGGAGTTCATCGGATGTAACCGTGGTGGTGGAACCTGTTCCCGCCGCTGCGCTTGGCGCGGTACATCGCCTTGTCGGCGATCCCGACGAGATAGTGCACCATCGACTCGTGTTGACGGGCGGGCACCCCGTCGAGCCGTGCGCACGCCGTGCCGACGCTGGCGGTGACGGGCACCGGAAGTTGGGCGATGGCGTCGCAGATCCGTTGGGCCAGCGGCGTCGCGTCACCGGTGGGGGAGGTGTCGGCGACGACGAACTCCTCTCCGCCGGTGCGCGCGATGATCGCCGTCTCGCAGGTGCTTGCCCGCAAGGCGTTGGCCACGTCGACCAGAACCCGGTCGCCTGCGAGATGGCCGTGACGGTCGTTGATCGACTTGAAGTCGTCGAGGTCGACGACCGCGACCAAGAGGAACATGTCCGTCGCGGGCGTGGCCAGCAGCAGGCTCGTGGTCTCCAGTTGGAACGACCGCCGGTTGCACAGGTTGGTCAACGGGTCGAGCTCGGCCCGCACCAGGTCGTTGGTCAGCGCCCGGATGAGGACCTGAATGGCAAGCGGCAGTGCGATGTTCACCTGTAGCACCAGGAAGAGGTCCACCGCCGCGAGAGCGACGTGTCCGTCCGAGGCCATCTGGACCGCCGCGGTGGTGGCGACGACCGCGGCGACGGCGAAGTTGTAGACGACGTACTTCGAGGTGAGGAAGAACGCGATGTAGGCGCCGCTGGTCGCGAAGGCGATGCAGCCGACGAGCGTGGACACCGGTTCGGGGTAGGCCAGGCATGCGAGGGCGATCGAGGTGTTGGTCACCAACGCGAATGCGACCGATTGCGCGGGACTCGGCCATCGGACCGACCACAGGATCACCCCGGAGACACCGCCGGCGAAGGCAAGCCACGTCATCGCCACCGGAAGGGGGTCACGGGGACCGCCTGCCCCCAGCAGGAGGGCCACCAGACACAGCGAGAGCGACGCCGAGATGGCGGCCATCATGAGGCGGGTTGCCCGGCTGATGCCGCGGGAGTGGATGTAACCGCTCAACCAGTCGTAATGGCTGGGTTGCCGCCACCAGCGCGCGAATGCGCCCACGTCCACCCTCCCGCCCCAATGAGCAAATTATGCATGGCCGTCGAATTGGCGGATTGCGGTATGGCTCAGCTGCTCAACGTACAACCGCGCGCCGGGGTTCCGCCGCCGTGTTTGCCAGGCGCCGTGGGTAGTGTCGTCGCCGGGGCAACCTCGGACTTCGCCCTCACCGTCGGCAAGGAGCCCGCCATGGACGTAGCTCGTGACCACGACCGCTGGGCGTTGTTCACGTGTGCGCGGCGCGGGCACGTCACCTACGCGCCCGACGACGACGCCCTCGCCGAACGACTCAGCGGCACGACGGGTCTCGGCGAGGTGTGGCGTTGCCTGCGCTGCGGGGACTTCGTGTCGGGGCCACCCCATGGGCGCGGGCCCACCGAGGATGCGCCGCTCGTCATCCGGGGTAAGGCGCTGCGGCAGGCGCTCATCCTGCGCGCGCTCGCGGTGGAGCGCTGGATCCGCGCGGTGCTGATCGCGTTCGCCGCGTGGGCGGTGTGGACGTTCCACGGTGCCAGGGGATCCATTCAGGCCGCACTCGACCGGGATCTGCCGCTGCTGCGGGCCTCAGGGATCAAGGTCGACCAGATGACGGCGATCCACGAGTTGGAGCGGGCGCTGGCGGCCCGACCGTCCACTCTGGTGCTGATCAGTTTGGCGTTGGTCGCCTACGCGATCCTGGAACTCGTCGAGGGCGTCGGGCTGTGGCTGCTCACCAGGTGGGGCGAGTACTTCGCCGTCATCGCGACGTCGGTCTTCCTGCCGTTGGAGATCTACGACCTGGT
The DNA here is from genome assembly GCF_001426545.1 of Mycobacterium sp. Root135. Lineage (GTDB taxonomy): Bacteria > Actinomycetota > Actinomycetes > Mycobacteriales > Mycobacteriaceae > Mycobacterium. Next base: position 709,376 of record NZ_LMEZ01000005.1, read on the forward strand.
GTCCAAGGGCATTACGACGACGCGGGTGGCCGCCTTCGCGATCAACGTCGCCGCCGTGATCTACCTGCTGATGTCCAAACGGCTGTTCGGCCTTCGCGGCGGCCGCAGGGCGTACGACGAGGAACGGCGCGGCGAGCAGCTTCTCGACGTCGAGCGGGCCGCCGCTCGCGCATAGGACTGTGCGAGCGGGCCGCCGCTCGCGCATAGGACTGTTCGAGCGGGCCGCCGCTCGCGCATAGGACTGTGCGAGCGGGCCGCCGCGCGGTCGGCTTAGTCGAGCGCCTCGCCCGGCGTGCCGGAGACGCGTTCCAGCACTCGCATGGAACCGATCGCGGACACCTCGCGGAACGCGCCGGTGTCCAGTGCCCTGCGGTACACCCGGTACGGGGCCTGGCCGCCGGCGTTCGGGTCGGGGAACACGTCGTGGATCACCAGGGTGCCGCCGACGGCGACCCACCGTGCCCAGCCGTCGAAGTCCTGCTGGGCCGCGGCGTCGGTGTGTCCGCCGTCGATGAACAAGAGCTGCAACGGGGTTCGCCACGACCGTGCGACGAGGAACGACTTGCCGACGACGGCGACGACGTGGTCGTCCAACCCGGCGGCGTCGAGCGTGTGGCGCAGCGTCGGAAGGGTGTCGAAGAGTCCCGTCACCTCGTCGACCATGCTGGTGTCGTGGTACTCCCAGCCCGGCTGGTGCTCCTCGGAGCCGTGGTGATGATCGATCGTGTAGAGCACGCCGCCGGTCTGCTGGGCCGCGGCGCCGAGCATGACGGTCGACTTTCCGCAGTAGGTGCCGATCTCGACGCCGACGCCGTCGCCAAGGTAGGTGACCGCCGCGTCGTACAGCGCGCGGCCTTCGTCGGCGGGCATGAAGCCGATGACCTGCGCGGCGAGTTCGAACAGGTGCGCGGCGGCGGCCGGAAGGGCAGTCTCGGTGGTGCTCATGACGGCCAACTTACCGTTGCTGGTCAGAACGAGTTGTAGTAGCGTCCAGACACGTGTCCGATGCGGCCTTGGAGTCGACTCGGCGTCGTCTGACCGCAAAGCAGGCCGATACGGTTGACCGTCTCGAGCGCGCCGCGGTCGACCTCCTCAACCGCGACGGATTCAGCGGACTCACCGTACGGCGCGTGGCTGCCGAGGCCGGTGTCGGCGCGGCCACGGCGTACACCTACTTCTCCTCCAAGGAACACCTCGTCGCCGAGGTGTTCTGGCGCAGGCTTGCCGGCGCCGCACCAGCCCCACACGAGTCCGACGACCGCGCCACACGTGTCGTCGACGTGCTGCAGCACATCGCGCTGCTGGTCGCCGACGAGCCGGAGTTCGCGGGGGCGGTGACGAGCGCGCTGCTCGGCAAGGATCCGGACGTCGAGGTGCTCCGTCAGCGGATCGGGCTCGACATCAGGGAGCGGTTGACGGCGGCGCTGGGCCCGCAGGTCGACGAGGACCTCATCGACTCGTTGGAGATGCTGTATTCGGGCGCGCTGGTGCGCGTCGGGATGGGATACGCGTCTTACGACGGGATCGCGCAGCGCCTCGAGAAGTCGGCGCGCCTCATCCTGGGGTGAGGGACAGTCCGAGGATGGCCCGCGCCGCGGTGGCGGCCGGTTCGACGATCTCTTGGACGTCTCGGCCGTCTTCGACGAGGAGTGCCGTCAGTTCCCTGAGGCCGCCGAGCAGGATCAGCGCGAGGGATCGGGAGATGGGCGCCAAGCCGGCGCGGACGAATCCGGGGCTGCCGCTGATGGCGACCAGCATGTCCGTGAGGTGTTGCATCGCAAGACGATTCAGCGGTCGGGCGAGGTCGCCGAGTGCGGGTGCCTCCCGGATCCAGCTCAGGGTGATGGCGGGGCGCGATTCGATGTGCGCGACGTAGGCGCCGACGGCGGCGGCGACCTGCTCGTCGGGAGTTGCCTCGCCGTCGACCGCCGCGGTGATCCGGGCGATCAGGTCGTCGTTGTTGGCGGCCAACAGTTCGACGAAGCACTCCTCCTTGCTGGCGAACTCGTCGTAGAAGGTCCGCTTGGAGGTCTTGGCGCCTCGGACGACGTCGGCCACGGTCGTCGCGCGGTAGCCGCGTTCGGCGATCGAGTCGGCAAGACCGTCGAGAAGACGTCGGCGAAACGCGGTCGCACCAGGCGACGTCACGTCGTCCGCCGTGGTTGCCACTGAACTCACCTCGACGTTCACCTCCGACCCTTGCGCATGTTCGGTACTAGGCGGTACCGTACTACACCAACGCCGGTACGATGCGGTACCACAACGAGTTTGGAGTCGTCCGTGAGTGAAGCGACCATCGAGGCGACGCCAGCCGTCGAGGTAGCGCCGGAGATCAACCTGCCGCCAAGCCCGCGGCTGCCGAAGTTCGTCCAAGCGCTCGGCTTCATCGCGTCGCGGCGCCGGATGGTCGACGCGATGACGAGCCGGCACGGCGACGTGTTCACCCTGCGGGTCCCGGTGTTCGGAAACATGGTGACCGTCGCCGATCCGCAGATCGCCAAGCAACTGTTCGCCGCCAACACCGACGACGTCGGCAACATCCAACCCAACCTCAGCCGCATCCTCGGTTCGGGTTCGGTTTTCGCCCTCGACGGCACCGAGCACAAGCGCCGCCGCAAGCTGCTGACCCCGCCGTTTCACGGCAAGAGCATCAAGAACTACGAGGTCATCTTCGAAGAGGAAACTCTGCGTGAGGCGGCGTCCTGGCCCGACGGCCGGCAATTCGAATCCCTCGAACCGATGATGCGAATCACGCTGAACGCCATCCTGCGCGCCGTCTTCGGCGCCGACGGTGAGCAACTCGACGAGCTGCGGCGCATCATCCCGCCGTGGGTGACGCTGGGTTCCCGGCTCGCCGTGCTGCCCGCCCCGTCGCGCACCTACGGGCGGCTCACCCCGTGGGGCAGGCTCGCCGCCTACCGCCGTCAGTACGACGCCGTCGTCGAGCGCCTGATCGACACCGTCAAGGCCGACCCCCACTTCGACGACCGCGACGACGTCCTGACCCTGCTCCTGCGCAGCACCTACGAAGACGGATCGGCGATGTCGAGGCGAGACATCGGCGACGAGTTGTTGACGTTGTTGGCCGCCGGCCACGAGACCACCGCGTCGACCCTGGCGTGGGTGCTGGAGCGGGTGAGCAGACACCCGCAGGTACTCGACGGGCTGGTCGCCGAGGCGCGTACCGACGGCAACGAGTACCGCCAGGCCACGATCCTCGAGACGCAGCGGGCGCGCACCATCATCGACTTCGCCGGGCGCCACGTGTACTCGCCGACGTTCCAGCTCGGCGAGTGGGTGATTCCGCGGGGCTACTCGATATTCGTCGCGATCCAGCACATCCACGACCGCACACAGGATTTCGCGTCCCCCGAGCGGTTCGACCCGCAGCGGTTCATGGGCAAGCGACCATCGACGTTTGCATTCCTGCCCTACGGCGGCGGCACCCGCCGGTGCGTTGGCGCTGCGTTCGCCAACGTCGAGATGGACGTGGTCCTACGAACGGTGTTGCGCCACTTCGAAATCGAGACGACGACCGCGCCCGACGAGAAGACCCACTCGCGCGGCGTCGCCTACACGCCAAAGGCGGGTGGCCGCGTCGTCATGCGACGACGGACCACCCCCCTCGGGTAACCGCTACCCCGCGAGCAGTCGCAAAAGGCCCTGAATCGCGAGGATTCAGGGCCCTTTGTGTCTGGTCGTCGGGGGAAACGCCCTACTGCGAGGCGGTTTCGCGCCTCGGCAGCTTCCAGCCCGCCCGCGGGAAGTGGCACGTGTATCCGTTGGGGAACTTCTCCAGGTAGTCCTGGTGCTCCGGCTCGGCCTGCCAGAATTCAACCTCGGGGGTGACCTCGGTGACGACCTTGCCCGGCCACAAACCGGAGGCCTCCACGTCGGCGATGGTGTCCAGCGCCACGGCCTTCTGCTCGTCGTCGGCGTAGAAGATCGCCGACCGGTAGCTGCTGCCGACGTCGTTGCCCTGGCGGTCCTTCGTCGTCGGATCGTGGATCTGGAAGAAGAACTCCAGCAGCGCGCGGTAGTCCGTCTGGCTCGGGTCATACTCGATCTCGATGGCCTCGGCGTGCCCGGGATGCTTGCGATAGGTGGGGTGGTCGTTCTGTCCGCCGGTGTAGCCGACGCGCGTCTCCACCACGCCGGGCTGCTTGCGGATCAGATCCTGCATGCCCCAAAAGCAGCCGCCTGCGAGGATCGCCTTCTTGGTCGTCATGCCTGTGCCTCCTTGATGAAGAGTGACTTGTAGTCGCCGTAGCCCTCGGCCTCGAGGTCGTCGAGATGGATGAACTTCAGCGAAGCGGAGTTGATGCAGTAGCGCAACCCTCCGGCCTCGCGCGGGCCGTCCTTGAACAGGTGCCCGAGGTGGCTGTCGCCATGAGCGGACCGAACCTCGGTGCGCAGCATCAGGTGGCTGAGGTCGCGCTTCTCGAGCACGTTGGCAGCGTCGATCGGCTTGGTGAAGCTGGGCCAGCCCGATCCGCTCTCGAACTTGTCGGTCGAGGCGAACAGCGGCTCGCCCGACACCACGTCCACGTAGATCCCGGGTTCGTGGTTGTCCCAGTACTCGCCGGTGAACGGTCGCTCGGTGCCGTTCTTCTGGGTCACCTGGTACTGCTCGGGCGACAGGGCGTTCACCGCCGCGGGGTTCTTGTCGTAGGTCTTGGGATTCGAAGCCGTCACTGGTCCTCCTTGGGTTGCACTCGTACAACCTCACGCGACGTTCGGTTAGTTCCCGGCGCGGACCTCGTCGACGATCGTCACGATCTCGTCAGCAATGGCTTGCGGTTGGTACAACATCTGGTTGTGCCCCGTGCCAGCGACGATGACGTTGTTGGTGGCGAGGGCGGACGCCAGCATGTCGTTTGCCTGGTGAATCTGGGCCTGCGTGTAGTTGTCCGGCTTGAGTGCGGACGGGGCCGCGAACCTGTCCGCGCTCAACACGATCGCGGGCACCCGCGGCAGCGGCGGCGCGGCGGCGATGCTCGCGAAGGCGTCGTCGGGCAGCACGGTCTCCTCGCCGGGGGCGCCGATCTGCGCGTCGCTGTTGAATGCCGCGTTCTGATCAGGCCTGCCGACGATCGGCAGGAATTCGGACGTCGGTTCGGAGAACACCAGCCCGCCGACCAGTTCCGGATGCTCTCTGGCGAGAAGGTCGAGGATCAGCGCGCCGTAGGAATGGGCGACGAAGACCATCGGTGTCGGCAGCCCGGCCGCGCCGATCAGGCTCACCACGTCGCCGACGTCGGATTGCACGGTGTGCGGCTGCGATACCGGGGTCGACTTCTCGTCACCGTCGGGCCGGGTGTCGGGGCGGTCGTAGACGCAGATCCGCGTCGTCCGTGCCACCAGGGGTTGGGTCGATTTCGGGGTCAGGTCGATGCGGGCCTCTTCGATGAGGTCGTACGGCGACGAGCGAATCGGGTCGTCGTCGGGCACGGCGGCATTCCACGCCTCGGCGTAGCCGCCCTTGCCGGGAATGACGAACACCGTCGGCGAACCCTCCCCCTGACAGTCCATGAAGAGGCTGCGGCCGCCACCGACGTCGAGGAGGCCCGCGTGGTCGTCGGCGGATGCGACGGGCGCGCTCAACAGCATCGCTGCCGCGCCGGCTGCCACCGCTCGGAGGACCTTCACCATTCGGACGATACGGCCGCTCGACAAAGTCAGGTAGAACGTGTTCTAGTTCTGGATGTGACGGGCACCACTTACAGCCGCGCCGAGCTCGCCGAGGCGTTCGCCGGATTCGAGGCAACGGTCGCCGCGGCCGCCGAGACCAGGAACTGGGATCCGTGGGTTGACCAGTACACCGACGACGTCGCCTACGTCGAACACGCCGCGGGCACTATGCACGGCCGGGAGCAGGTGCGGCCGTGGATCTGGAACACCATGGAGAACTTCCCCGGCAGCTACATGACGTCGTTCCCGTCGTTGTGGACGGTGATCGACGAAGGGACGAGCCGCGTGCTGTGCGAGCTCGACAACCCGATGCGCGATCCCGGCGACGGCACGATCATCAGCGCGACCAACATCTCGATCGTCACCTACGCCGGTGACGGGAAGTGGTGTCGGCAGGAAGACGTCTACAACCCGCTGCGCTTCGTGGCCGCCACCGTGAAGTGGTGCCGCAAGGCCGAGGAGCTGGGCACGCTGCCCGACGAGGCGGCGGCGTGGATGAAGACGTACGGGCGGCGGGCGTGACCGCGCTCGTCATCGGGGGCAACGGATATCTCGGGTCCCACGTCACCCGCCGGTTGGTCGAGGACGGCCAGGAGGTCCGCGTCATGGTGCGAGCCGGGGCAAACACGATCGGCATCGACGACCTCGACGTGACGCGCTTCGTCGGCGACATCTGGGACGACGACATTCTGCACGAGGCCATGGTCGGCTGCGATGTCGTCTACTACTGCGTCGTCGACACCCGCGGCTGGCTGAAGGACCCCGCCCCGCTGTTCCGCACCAACGTCGAGGGCACCAGGAACGTGCTCGAGGTGGCCTGCCGACCCGACGTCGCCGCGAGCCTCAAGCGCTTCGTCTTCACCAGCAGCTACGCGACGGTGGGCCGTAAGCGCGGCCGCGTTGCGACCGAGGACGACGTGATCTCCGACCGCGGGTTGACGCCGTATGTGCGCTCGCGCGTCCAGGCCGAGAACCTCGTCATGGAATACGCCCGCGACCGCGGCCTGCCGGCGATCGCCATGTGCGTGTCGACGACCTACGGGGCCGGTGACTGGGGGCGTACTCCACACGGCGCGATCATCGCGGGCGCCGCGTTTCGCAAGCTGCCCTTCGTGATGAGCGGCGTCGAGCTGGAGGTCGTCGGAATCGACGACGCCGCAAAGGCTTTGGTCTTGGCCGCGGAGAAGGGACGCGTTGGGCAGCGCTACTTGATCTCGGAGAAGATGATCAGCAACGCCGAGGTGGTGCGCATCGCCGCCGAGGCCGCCGGCGTGCCCGCACCCACCCGGTCGATTCCGCTGGCGTTGGCCTGGGTGATGGCAGTGCTCGGCAGCGCGAAGGCGCGTCTCACGGGCACCGACGAGAAATTGTCGATCGACTCGCTGCGTCTGATGCGGGCCGAGGCGCCCGTGGACTGCACCAAGGCCAAGCGTGAACTCGGTTGGCAGCCAAGGCCGGTTGAGGAGTCGATCCGGGAGGCCGCCCGCTTCTGGGTCGGTTTGCGAGAGGCCAAACGGCGGAGCAAGCAAACGGGTTGACCGCCGCGGTTACGCCTCCAGGCGTCGACGCACGTCCGAAAGTCTCTGTCGCAGTTCGTCTTCGGCGATGACACCGCGGGCCAGCAGCGAATGGGCGAGGGCCACCAGTTGGTTCTCCGGATACGGCAGGTCGGAGTACACCGTCGCCGACAGCGCGTCCTCCTCGTCGCGGCGTTCCTTGAAACTCGGCACCGGTGTGTCACACGCCGCGTGGTCCAGCGCGTCGCACAGGCCGTCGAGGCTGGTCTTCCACGGTGGCACGGGATTCTCGACGCCGTACTTGGCCGCCATCCTCGGCCACACCTGATCGGGGTCGACCATGGTCCGCAGTACCTTGCCGTCGACGTCGGTCATCGTCACTCCCCGACCGGGTGCATCGCGGCGCGGGTGGCGGTCACCACGTTGGTGGTCACCCCGGCCTTCGGCAGGGCGACGCCGATCAGACAGTCGCGGGTGATGATCTCGACCAGCTGATCCTCGGTCCAGTCGTCGGTGCCCGCCGGGCGCACGGGCATCACCATGAAGCGGTGCTTCTGGTTGGAGTCCTGCACCCGCACCTCGACGTCGTCGCCGAGGTAGAGGCCGAACTCGGCCAGCACCTGCCGCGGCCAACGCACCAGTCGCCGACGGTAATTGGGCGTGCGGTACCACTCCGGTGAGTTGCCGAGGATCGGTCGCGGGTAGCACGAACACAGGGCGCACACGATCACGTGGTGCAGCGTCGGGGTGTCGGCCAGGATCTGAAAGGCGGTGAAGTCGCTTGGCGTGCCGAAGCCCGTCGGCTCCAGCCAGTCGACGCCGACCTCCTTGCTCGCCGTCATCGGCTCGGTGAGGGCGAGCCGTTCGAAGTCGGGGTCGAGCCAGGCTCGGGCGACCAGCCGTGCCGCCGGTGTCGGCCCGATCTGCTCGGCGAACTCGGTGAAGAGCCGGTGTTCGGCAGCGGTGAAGATGCCCTTCTCGATGCAGAGCTCGCGCAGTGCGATCTCCAGCACCTCGAAGTCGGTGATCTCGTCGACCATCGGCTTCACCGTGCGGTCGTGGTCGTGGTCGTGGGTCATGTCGGTCCGTTCAGTCGGCGGCGCGCAGCCAGCGTTCGGGAATTTCGGTGCGCAGGGTGTCGGCGGCCGGCCCGTTGAAGTCGTCCCAGAGCTCGGCCATCGTGAACTGGACGACGTAGAACCACTCCGGCTTGGCGTCGGGGATGTCCCACGTTTCGTCCTCGGCGGCGGGGCTCTCGTAGGCCACGGCGGCGATTTCGCCGGTGGCGCCACGGACGTATTCCGGTGTGCGCGTGTAGAACAGCACGGGTAGCTCCCGCACCAGAACTCGGTCGCCCACCGCGAACATCGGGGTTCCCGCCTTGCCGGCGTACACCTGCGGATCGCCTTTGCCCTTCGCGTGCACGACATGGCTGTTGCGCTTGACCCCGGCTCCGTCGCCCTCGAACTTCGGCTGCGCCTGCAGGGCCTTGCCCGCCAGCCCGCCCGCGTACCGCTGCTGGACCTCGGCCATCCGTTCGCTGAGCTCGGTGAGGCCGACGAGATGCTTCTCGACGAGTACGCGCGCCACCGACAGCAGCCACCGGCCGTAGTAGGGGAAGCCCAGATACACCGCCCGTTGCACGTCGACGTTGCCGATGCGTCGCCGTTCTTCGGACAGCCAAATGCCGCGCCAGGCAAGCACTTCGCACATGACGTAGGTCATGTGCTCCCAGTACTCGTAGTCCTTGTTCTCGTACTTCATGGGGGCGTCTGGCTCGCCGCCGACGTCGTGGACCGGCTTCATGTAGGCGACGAACCGGCCGTGGTCCAGCAGGTCGGGGGTGGGTGCGTCGGGCAGTTCTGGATAGGACGACTTGAGCCGCGCGACGAGGTCGAGTTGAGTGGCCCGCTCGGCCGCAGTGCTCATGGCAGTTCCCCCGCCGTTCGACGTGCCGGTGCCGTTGCCACCAGCCCCACTGATCGGAGGCTAGCACCGGCGCGTTTGCCGACAGACCGATTTGGCGGCATCGGTCATGACTTTGCCTACCGGTTGTTGGGCCGCTCCTGCACCCAGTTGAAGCCGCGTTCGACGAGCGGGAACGACGCGGGATCCAGGCGGGTGAACCAGGCGTGGATCTCGTGTCCGGAGAAGTCCGCGCCGTCGATCACGATGCGCTCGGTGCTGCCCTCGTCGGGCCACCAGTAGGTAAGTCGGATCTTCGTCGGGGTCTCTTCGTACGAGCCCAGCTCGACGCGGTTGGTCAGGTCCACGAAGTGCTTGGCCGGGTCAATGGTCCCTCCGAACACCTCGAACGAGTCGTCCATGTGCTGAACGGTCACCATCACCGGATCCGACATCAGGAAGGGCCGGTCGAATACCACTCGGCGCCAACGGAGTTCGTCGGTCAGCAGCGGGTCGCGTCGGTAGCCTTCTGCCGAGAAGCCGTCCACCTGCCAGATGCCGTACAGGTTGGGGGTGGGCCGGGAGAACTGCTGCCAGCCCTGCCCTCCGAAGGCCGCCAGCAGCGCCACGCCGACGACCACCTGGACGGCCACCGCCGCGCGAGTGGCCCGGGGACTGTCGAACAGCGGCGCGGACGCGGTCGCCGGTACGACGCGGTCGGTGAACATCGCCACGAAGAGGCGTCGGGCATACGGCGCCAACAGGAACAGGCTCAGCAGCAGCAATTGCGACGACACCGACTTGAGCCGGATGTCGTAGGTCATGTTCAGGATGAACACCTGCGTGAGGTCGAAAGCGCACACCAGCGCCCCGGCGGCTGCGGTGCGGGGCACGAGCAGTAGCAGTCCGCCGAGGACTTCTGCCGCGCCGAGCAGGATCTGATACGGCTGCGAGATGCCAACCTGCGCCCACAGCACACCGGTCGGGCTGAAGTTTCCGAACGGTTCGACCAGGCGATTCAGCACGAACGGCATCTGCGTCGGAATCAGCTTGGCCATCCCGAAATAGAACATCGCGGCCGCGAGCACCAACCGCAGGATCGCCCACACCCATGGCTGCAACCGGTCGTGGCGTTGCCGCTTGTCGAACACCGACCACACTGCCGTCATCGCCAACGACAGCAGCGCGATGCAGTAGAGCGCCGACCACTGGAACGCACTGTCGCTGCCGACCTGGGTGCTCTCCACGCGTAGTCCCAGCAGGTTCCCTCCGACCCACTCGATCGGCGGACGAACCAGGTGGATGAGCCCGCGCAGCGTCGACCACGGTCCGTCCACGCCGACACCGGTGAGGAGAACGGGGATGAGCCCGATCGTGATGACGAGGCCAAAGGATCCGAAGTAGCAGGTGCCGAGCCGGAAGCCGATCAGCGTCGCGACGCTCCACCGCGGGGGTGGCTGCGCAACCACGCCGGGGGCCTCGGGCCTACCTCGGGCGCGCGTGTCGGTCACGGTCATCCCCCCATGGTCGGCTCTGACCGGTCAACGCTCAAGACATTCGGCAAACTCGCGGACGTCGCCGTGGCGGTCGGGCCGCACCGGCACGAGGCAGCATGGAGCCATGACCATCACGTTCATCACCGGCGCGAACAAGGGCCTTGGCTACGAGACCGCTCGTCGACTCGTCGAGCAGGGCCACATCGTGCTGCTTGGAGCCCGCGATCCGGAGCTGGGCCGCGCCGCCGCCGACGCGCTCGGCGCTCGGTTCGTCCAGGTCGACGTCACCGACGACGCGTCGGTGGCCGCGGCGGTCAAGGACGTCGAGGAGCACGAGGGATCGGTCGACGTGCTGATCAACAACGCGGGCGTCGCCGGCGCGTACGCCGACGCGGCCGATCTGACGGCTGAGGACTTTCACGCGGTGTTCGACGTCAACGTGCTTGGGGTGGTCCGGACGACCACCGCGTTCCTGCCGTTGCTGCGACGTTCGTCGGACCCGGTGATCGTCAACGTCGGCAGCGGAATGGGATCGCTGGAGCTCACCCATGACCCGTCGCGTCCCGAGTCGACGATGGTGGCTCCCGCATACACGTCCTCCAAGGCGGCGCTGACCATGCTGACGACGCAGTATGCCAAGGCGTTCACCGACATTCGGGTCAACGTCGCCGACCCCGGCTACACCGCGACCGACATCAACGCGAACTCGGGGCCGCAGACCGTCACCGAGGGCACCGACGCCATCCTCGCGCTCGCCACGGAGGGGCCCGGTCACGGCTCGGGGCGGTTCGTCGACCGCCACGGCGAGACCTCCTGGGGTTAGTCACGCGTTGGTGGTCCTCGCGCCGAGCACCGGTTGACGTCGGTGACCGCCGTCGAAGCCGGGCGCCCATGGCCACCGGCCTCGCCCGTCGGCCCACACCAGCTGGATCGCGCGGACGTCGTAGCCCTCGAGTGCGATGGCCAGCCCCATGTGGGCGTCAGGATGCTCGACGTCGACCACTTCGAGGCGGGTGTTCGCAGGCAGCACCAGCTGATCGCCCGGAGCCGGTCGAAGGCCGGCGATCATCCGCTTGGCGAACGTGTTGAGCAGCCAGCCGGCTTGTTTGGTCGGCAGGCCGGTGACGAGGAGTTCCGGCAGGCCGCGCTCGTGCAGCCCGACCGTGTAGGAGAACGGTGTGCGGTCGCTTTCGACGTGTTGCACGGCCCAGCCGTGCGCCACGATCGTCTGGCGAAGCAGCGCGAGGTAGTCGTCGAGTGTCTTGTCGGGGTGGTCGCATTGCCAGCACATGGCGTGTCTGCCCTTCTGTCGGTTCTTGCCGCGAGCGTGTCTCGCGGCACCGACAGTCGGCGTGCCAAAAACCGTGGGGGCGGTGGTTCATCCACAGTCGTGAATTGATCCACAGGCGACTTGCGGCCGGCGCTAGCCCATCCGCCCCGCGTCGACCACCCGGATCACCGCCGCGCCCTCTTCGTCGGACGCCTCAAGGTCCACCTCGACGTCGAAGCCCCAATCGCGATCTCCCGCAGGGTCGTCCAAGATCTGCCGGACGTCCCATCGGCCGGGTTGGCGGTCGACGATCAACAGCGCGGGACCGCGGGCGTCCGCGCCGGTACCCACCGAGTCGTGTTCGTCGAAGTACTCCGCGCCGACCTCCGCCCAGCGTTCGGTGGTCCATCCGGCGTCCCCGTCGAGCTGACCCAGGTCGTACCAGCGGCGGCGCGAGAAGAGCTCGACCCGGCGGAACAGCGCGTTGCGGACCATCGCTGTGAAGGCCCGCTCGTTGCCGGTCAGCGGACGCGGACGGGCGGGCACCGCAACCGGGGCGTCCAGCGGTTGATCGGGGCTGGTGAGTTGCTCCCACTCGTCGAGCAGGCTCGAATCCACCTGGCGGACAAGCTCACCCAGCCACTCGACGACGTCGGTGACCTCCTCGGTGCGGGCCGAGGCGGGCACGCCCGAGCGCAGCGCCTTGAACGCGTCGGAGAGGTAGCGCAGGACGGCGCCCTCGGAGCGGGTCAGCGCGTAGATGCTGACGAACTCCCGGAACGTGAAGGCCCGCTCCCACATCTCGCGGACGATCGACTTCGGCGACAGCTGGCCGTCGGCGGCCCACGGATTGCTTTGCAAGTACACGTCGTAGACATGTCCGAGCACGTCGGCCAGCGGTTTGGGATAGGTGATGTCGTCGAGCAGCGCGATGCGCTCGTCGTACTCGATGCCCTCGGCCTTCATCGCGGCGACGGCCTCGCCCCTGGCCTTCTTCAGCTGTGCTGACAGAATCTGCCGTGGATCCTCCAGCGTCGCCTCGATCACCGAAACGACGTCCAGCGCATAGGTTTCCGACGCCGGGTCGAGCACGTCGATCGCGGCGAGGGCGAACGTCGACAGGGGCTGGTTGAGGGCGAAGTCGGGCGGAAGGTCGACGGTCAGGCGATACCGCCTGCCGTCCGGCTCCGGCTCGGGCAGCCGTTCCAAGACTCCGGCCTGCAGCAGCGACCGGGCGATGCCGACCGCCTCCCGGATGTGCTTGAGCTGCCGCTTGCGGGGCTCGTGGTTGTCGGTGAGCAGCCGCCGCATCGCGACGAACGGGTCGCCGGGCCGGTCGACGACGTCGAGGATCATCGCCGTCGACACCCGCATGTTGCTCGTCAGCGGTTCGGGGGTGGCCTCGATCAGGCGAGTCATGGTCTTCTCGCTCCACGGCACCATGCCCTCGGGAACCTTGCGGCGCACTAACTTCCGGCGCTTCTTCGGGTCGTCGGCGACCTTGGCGAACTGTTTGAGGTTCTCGACCTCGTGCTCGGGTGCCTCGACGACGACGGTGCCCGCGGTGTCGTATCCGGCCCGTCCGGCGCGCCCCGCGATCTGGTGGAATTCGCGCGCGTTGAGCATCCGCGTGCGGGTGCCGTCGTACTTCGACAGGGCCGAGAACACCACCGTGCGGATCGGCACGTTGATGCCGACGCCGAGGGTGTCGGTGCCGCAGATGACCTTGAGAAGCCCGGCCTGGGCCAGCTGTTCGACCAGCCGACGGTACTTGGGCAGCATGCCGGCGTGGTGGACGCCGATGCCGTGCCGGACCAGGCGCGACAACGTCGTGCCGAACGCCGACGAAAAGCGAAACGCGCCAATGAGATCGGCGATGGCCGCCTTCTCCTCCTTGGTGCTGACGTTGACGCTCATCAGGGCCTGCGCCCGCTCCAGCGCGGAGGCCTGGGTGAAGTGCACGACGTAGACCGGTGCCTGCTTGGTGTCGAGCAGGTCTTGGATGGTCTCGTGCATCGGGGTGGTCGCGTAGTAGTAATGCAGGGGCACGGGCCGCTCGGCGTTGGCGACCAGCGCCGTCGTCCGGCCGGTCCGACGGGTGAGGTCCTCCCGCAGGAACGTGACGTCGCCCAGGGTGGCCGACATCAGCAGGAACTGTGCCCGCGGCAGCTCCAGCAGCGGCACCTGCCAGGCCCAGCCGCGGTCGGGGTCGCCGTAGAAGTGGAACTCGTCCATGACGACCAACCCGATGTCGGCGTCGGCGCCCTCGCGCAGCGCGGTGTTGGCCAACACCTCGGCGGTGCACGCGATGATCGGCGCCCCGGCGTTGACCGAGGCGTCCCCGGTCAGCATGCCGACGTTGGCCGCGCCGAACACGTCGCACAGCGCGAAGAACTTCTCGCTGACCAGCGCCTTGATCGGGGCGGTGTAGTAGCTGCGCGTCCCCGCCGCGAGGGCTGCATACAGCGCGCCGGTCGCGACCAGCGACTTGCCCGACCCCGTCGGGGTGGCCAGGACGACGTTGGCGCCGCTGACCAACTCGATCAGCGCCTCCTCCTGAGCCGGGTACAGCACGGTGCCGCTCGCCTCGGCCCACGCGGCGAACGAGGCGAACAGTTCGTCGGGGTCGGTGCCGTTGGCGCGTAGCGCGGACAGGTCGCTCGGGTCGGGCAGGAGGGCGGCAGCGGTGGTCATCGTGGGTCCAGCCTGCCTGACCAGGGCCGCATTGGAGTAATTCCGCCGCGGACTGGGCATTCGACGTTTTGATCTACCCAACGAAGGGTTCGGCGATGTCCAGGCACCACGAATACACCGGTGAGACCTGCGTCTGCGGACGTCCCATGTACTACCGGATCGTCCAACTCGGTGCCAGACCAGAGTCTCGGCGCGGCCCATCGTGCTGGTACGACGACTGTGCCGAGCAGGGCCGGTGGCAAGAGCGGCAGGCGTAGGACGACTCGCCCTGGCACACTTCCGTGGTGCCTCCCGTCAACGGTCATGTCTCGCACTGGTTCGACAAGATCCCTTCTCCACGCACGGCGCTGCCGGGGGACCGGGACGCCGACGTCTGCATCGTCGGCGCCGGTTTCACCGGGCTGTGGACCGCCTACTACCTCAAACGCGCGGACCCGTCCCTGCGCGTCACCATCCTCGAGGCGCGGTTCGCAGGCTTCGGCGCCTCCGGGCGCAACGGTGGCTGGTTGTCCGGGATGGCGCCAGGAGACCGGGACGCGTTGGCCCGCGAGCGTGGCCGCGACGCCGTGGTGGCCTGGCAGCGGGCGCTGCTCGAGGCGATAGACGAGGTCATCGAGGTCGCCGAACGCGAGGGCGTCGACGCGGGCATCGTCAAGGGCGGCACCCTGCAGATCGCCCGCAACGCCGCCCAGGCTCAGCGGCTCGCCGAACGGCGCGCCGAGGAAAGCAGCTGGGGGTTCACCGACTTCACCGAGTTGACGACGGCCGAGGCGGCGCAACGGGTTCGGTTCTCTCGCGTGGTCGCGGCCCATCACACGCCGCACTGTGCCCGCATCCAGCCGGCGGCGCTGGCCCGTGGCTTGGCCGACGTCGTGGAACGCCGCGGCGTCGACGTCTACGAGATGTCTCCCGTGACCGAGATCGCCGCGGGTCGCGCCACTACCCCGGCGGGTACCGTCCGGGCGCCCGTCGTGTTGCGCGCCACCGAGGGCTTTACCGCGGGGCTGCCAGGAATGAAACGTCGGTGGCTGCCGATGAACAGCTCGTTGATCGCCACCGACCCGATTGGTCCGGACGTGTGGGAGTCGATCGGTTGGGACGGCCGCGAGACGGTCGGCGACATGGCGCACGGGTTCTTCTACGCCCAGCGCACGGCCGACGACCGCATCGCCATCGGCGGCCGCAGCGTGCCCTACCGCTACGGGTCGCGGACCGACGTCGACGGCCGCGTGCCGCAGCGCACGATCCGCGAGCTGACGGCGATGCTGCACGACGTCCTGCCGCAGGTGCGCAACGTGCCGATCGCCCACGGCTGGTGCGGTGTGCTGGCGGTCCCGAGGGACTGGTCGGCGGGCGTCGAATTCGACCGGGCGACGGGACTCGGCTGGGCGGGCGGGTACGTCGGGCATGGCGTGACGGCGACCAACCTGGCCGGGCGGACGCTGGCCGAGCTGGTGCTTGGTGAGAAGACCCCGCGGACCGAGATGGCGTGGGTGGGGCACCGGTCGAAGAACTGGGAGCCCGAGCCGCTGCGCTGGCTCGGCGTGCGCAGCCTCTACCTGGCCTACAAGGCCGCCGACCGGCACGAGTTCGGTGGTCGCGCCACGACGTCGCCGATCGCGTCGGTCGCCGACCGGATCAGCCGCAAGCCCTAAGTTTCCGCTAGGGCCTTCAACCGCTGCAGCGTCAGCTCGATGTTCTTCGCGTTGACCGACGTGCGGTCGGAGACACCCGTGGCGATGCGCGCGGGCTTGAGGAACCAGCCCGGTCGCCGGTCCCAGGTCTGCTCGGTGACCCGGCAGCCGCCGTCGACCGGTTCGATGTCGTAGCGCCAGTGCGACACGGGGACGACGAAGCTCTTGACGTCGAAGGCGAACACCCTGCCCGGCTCGGCGTGGGTGACGGTGCACGTGGTGGTCCACGACTTGCCGCCGTTGGCGTTGCGTCCCTTGAACACCGCACCGGGCGCGGCGCCGTCACCTCGGTGCCACTGCATCACGTTGGCTTCCTCGGCGAGCGTTGCCATCGTGGGGAGGTCGGTGACGAGGGCGTACACGTCGGCGCAGCTGGCCGCGATGGTCACCGACGCCTGCGCCGAGGGTTCAGTCATGGCGCGATGGTAGCGAGCGGATCCGGAAACAATGCCCGGTCGGAGAACGTTGGGTAGGGGATGAGCGAACGAACAGTCCTCCAGCCCACCGAAGCGCATCCCATCACCGTCACCCCGACCGGCAAGCACGTCGTCGTCCGCGTCAACGGCGAGGTGGTCGCCGAGACCGACGCCGCGCTGACCCTTCAGGAGTCGACGTACCCCGCCGTGCAGTACGTACCCCTGGTCGACGTGGTGCCGTCGGCGTTGACGCGCAGCGACACCACCACCTACTGCCCGTACAAGGGTGAGGCGAACTACTACCACCTCAGCGTCGCCGGACAGACCGTCGACGACGCGATCTGGACCTACGAGCAGCCGTACGACGCGGTGGACGCCATCGCAGGTCACGTGGCGTTCTACGGCACCAAGGCCGACGTCTCGGTCGGTTAGCCTTTGGCGGTGTCGAATCAGGCCGGCGTCACCTGCAGCGTCACCGTCGACGGGCCCGCCAGCCCGTCGATGACGCTGTCCCCGCAGCGTCGCGGTCCCGGTGACCCGTGCTACCAACTGGTCGACGGCGCGATCTGGAAGACCAGCCTGCTGCCCAGCGGGCCGGTGACGGCGCGCATCGCCACGTCGGCGCGCACGACCGTCGAGTGCGAGGCGTGGGGTGACGGCGCCGCCGAGTTCCTCGAGCGGTTGCCTGCCCTGCTGGGCGTGCACGACGACGCGACCGGTTTCGCGCCCGCGGAGCCGACCATCGCCGCCGCCTACCGCCGCGTCCCGCACCTCCGCCTTGGCCGCACCGGTCGGGTGCTGGAGGCCCTCGTCCCTGCGGTGCTCGAACAGCGCGTCGCGGGCAAGGACGCCTTCCGGGCCTGGCGGCTGCTGGTGACCAAGTACGGCGCGCCCGCGCCCGGTCCCGCCCCGGAACGCATGCGCGTCCCACCGCCTGCCGAGGTGTGGCGGCGCATCCCGTCGTGGGAATTCCACCTCGCCAACGTCGACCCGGGGCGCGCGCGGACGCTGGTCGGGTGCGCGCAGCGGGCGGACGCCTTGGAGCGGCTGTCGGCTCGTCCGCCGGAGGACGCCAGGACCGCCCTGATGACGCTGCCCGGCGTGGGGATCTGGACCGCCGCCGAGGTCGCCCAACGCGCCTGGGGCGACGCCGACGCGCTGTCCGTCGGCGACTACCACCTCTCCAACGTCGTGGGGTCCACGCTGCTGGGCCACCGGATCGACGACGACGAGATGCTCGAACTCCTGGAACCGCTTCGGCCACATCGCTTTCGGGCGACCCGCCTGTTGGAGGTCAGCGGGTTGGCGCGCAACCCGCGCTTCGGCGCACGAATGGCGATCCCCAACCTGCGCGCGCTCTAGTCACCCAGTCGGGCGGCCACCCATTCGACCAGCGGTCGGGCCGCCCGCCAGTCCGCACGCACCGCGTCGACGAACTCCGGCGTGTGGATGATCGGCTCGAAGCCGTACTCCTTGGTGACCGTGAGGGAGCGGTGCCGCAGGAGGTCGATGCGAGGGTGGTCGGCGTCGAACCCGCGCGGCGAGGTCTTCAGGCGGTCGCCGCCGACCGTGAAGCCGGCGCGGGTCAGCTTCGCCAGGATCTTGCCGAGCTGATCGCCGGTGAGGTCGTTGACGATGGACGCGCGAATCCTGGCCAGATCCGTCGAGCTTGCGTCGTAGAACCCCGCCCCGGTGCGAACCCCGCGAGCGGCGATCTCGACGTACCAGCCGCACGCCGGGCCAGCCCCGACGTACGCGCCCTGGTGAGTCTTGTACGGCGTCTTGTCCTTGGCGAACCTGACGTCGCGGAACGGGCGGAAGACCTTTGCAGTCCCGAACTCCGGTTCCAAGGCGGTCACCAAAGCTGTGGTCGGCGCCTTCACGGACGTCAGGTACACGTCCTTGTGCGCCTCCCAGAACGACTTGGTGTTGTCGATCTCCAGATCGTCGTAGAAGTCGAGGGCGGCCTCTGGAAAACCAGTGAACCCGCGCACCGACTCAGTCATGTGGCGAGCGTAGCGATCTGATCACGTGCCGCCGCAGGGGTGTAGCCCTCGCCAGAGGCGGGTAGGTGTCCTGGTAAGTAAGAGAAAGGGAGATACAACGCATGGCAGGATTCACGATTCCAGGAATGTCGGACAAGGATGCCAGCGAGGTCGCCAACCTGCTGCAGAAGCAACTCAGCACCTACAACGACCTGCACCTGACCCTCAAGCACGTGCACTGGAACGTCGTCGGCCCGAACTTCATCGGCGTCCACGAAATGATCGACCCGCAGGTCGAACTGGTTCGCGGGTACGCCGACGAGGCCGCCGAGCGCATCGCCACCCTTGGTGAGTCGCCGAAGGGCACCCCCGGCGCGATCCTCAAGGACCGCACCTGGGACGACTACTCGGTAGGGCGCGACACCGTGCTGGCGCACCTAGCGGCACTTGACCTGGTCTACACCGGAGTCAACGAGGACACCCGCAAGGCCATCCACACCCTCGAAGACCTCGATCCGGTGTCTCAGGACATGCTCATCGGCCACGCCGCCGAACTCGAGAAGTTCCAGTGGTTCGTCCGCGCGCATCTGGAGAGCGCCGGCGGCGACTTGGTCAACCAAGGCGCGACCTCGGAAAAGGGTGCCGCCGCAAAGGCAAAGAAGAAGTGATCTTCGGTTAAGCAAATAGCCGCGAGCGGGCCCGCATCCCCATGGGGATGCGGGCCCGAGTCACGCGTGGGCTCAGTTCACCTCCTCCAGTGCGTCGTCGCGGACCGGTCGATCAGCGAGTTCCTCGTTGCGGCCGAACAGCAGCGGGTATGCGGCCCCGGCGATCGCCGCGCCGACCAGAGGCGCCAGCCAGAACAGCCACAGTTGCGCCGGGGCTCCGTCACCGTTGAAGAACGCCACCGCCGTCGACCGGGCCGGGTTGACCGACGTGTTCGAGATCGGGATCGAGATGAGGTGGATCAAGGTGAGCGTCAACCCAATTGCCAAGCCCGCGAATCCCTTTGGTGCGCGATCGTCGGTCGATCCGAGGATGACGAGAAGGAAGACGGCCGTCAACACGACCTCGGCGATCAACACCGCCACCATCGAGTAGCCGCCGGGGGAGTGGTCGCCAAACCCGTTGGCGGCCATGTTTCCCTCGGCCGTCCAGCCGGCCTTGCCCGAGGCGATGACGTAGATGACGCCACCCGCCACGGCGCCGCCGACCACCTGGGTGATCCAGTAGGCGGGTAACGCCTTCCATTCGACACGCTTGGCGATGGCGGCTCCGAGCGTCACGGCTGGGTTGAAGTGGCCTCCGGAGATGGTGCCGAACGCGTAGACGCCGGTCAGGACGGTCAATCCGAACGCCAGTGAGACGCCGAGGAATCCGATGCCAAGAGCCGTGCCGTCCGAGGGAAACTTCGCGGCGAACACGGCACTGCCGCACCCGCCGAGGACGAGCCAGAACGTTCCGATGAACTCGGCTGCGAGTCGATGCCACATCGTGGGTGCGTTCACGGGAGTGCCTCCTCGGCAGAGCGTCGTTGCGCTGCCAGCCATCCGAGGGTCGCACGGGGCCAAACACTTTCGGTACGCCTGATGCCGAATCTTGTCCCGATGGTGACCGGACCAGTCAGTGCAACCCGTGCCGACGTCGGGCGAACCGAGCCTTGATGTGTCCGCTGGCGTTGGACAGGTCGATTACGGGCAGTTTTTCGGCTGGCGACGGCCCGGGTGCGCGGTATTCGTTGTGGCGGCGTCGGCGCTCGGCACGGCCGACATCCCACCGCGTCGGCCTGCCGACTCTCAAAGGTGTTGACAGACAGGTCAACAGGGCCGTCCGGCGCTGCCGTGGCCGACGATTCGTGACGCAATGGTCGGTCGGCGGGAAGGCGGCGGGGCGCCTCGACACCAGCACGGCGCCGTCGACGGGTTCCGCAGCGCCCGAAAATTGCTTGCGAGCAAATTTCTGCGGACGCATTCTCCCATTTAGGGCCTGCCAAAAATCCACATAGCAAACCAAAATGGTAGGGCGGCAAATTGCTGTTGTCAGCCGCCGTCCCGGCCCCGTCAGACCTCGGCTACGTCACCGTCGCACCGCAACAACGGATTTCGTCGTTACCCGCCCACATTCGCCGCCGAAACCCCACGTCACGCCGAAGTCCCACCTTAGGCTGTACTAAGTTGGCATGTCAGGCGGGGTTTGTCATATCGTTTCCCCATTCGTGGCGAGTGGGAAGTCCCGTCGTTCAGTGCTGCACGTAGCTCGACCCATCGCCCGCCGGCAACAGCCGTGCATGACGGCTGTCAGCATCAGGCTTCCGTAAAGGTGTGAAGGGCAGGTGGGAATGGCGCCCAGCGACCATGGCTCGAGGCAGGGAGGCCGCAAGCAAGGCCTCTACAACCCGGCCTACGAGCACGATTCCTGCGGCGTGGCGATGGTGGCCGACATGCACGGCCGTCGCAGCCGCGACATCGTCGACAAGGCCATCACGGCACTGCTGAACATGGAGCACCGTGGCGCCCAGGGCGCCGAGCCGAACACCGGCGACGGCGCAGGCATCCTGCTGCAGGTCCCCGACGCGTTCCTCCGTGCGGTGGTCGACTTCGAACTTCCCGCCGAAGGCAGCTACGCCACCGGCATCGCATTCCTGCCGCAGTCGTCCCGCGACGCCGCGGCGGCGTGCGAATCGGTGGAGAAGATCATCGAGGCCGAGGGTCTGATCTTCCTCGGCTGGCGTGACGTGCCAACCGACGATTCCTCCCTCGGTGCGCTCGCCCGCGACGCGATGCCGACGTTCCGTCAGGTGTTCATCGGCGGGGCCTCGGGGATGGACCTCGAGCGGCGCGCCTACGTGGTGCGCAAGCGTGCCGAACACGAGCTGGGCACCAAGGGTCCCGGCCAGGACGGCCCCGGTCGCGAAACCGTGTACTTCCCAAGCCTTTCGGGCCAGACGTTCGCCTACAAGGGCATGCTGACGACCCCTCAGCTCAAGGCGTTCTACCTGGATCTGCAGGACGAGCGGATGACCAGCGCGCTGGGCATCGTGCACTCCCGCTTCTCGACCAACACGTTCCCGTCATGGCCCCTGGCGCACCCGTTCCGGCGGGTCGCCCACAACGGCGAGATCAACACCGTCACCGGCAACGAGAACTGGATGCGGGCGCGTGAGGCGCTCATCAAGACCGACGTCTTCGGCTCCCACTCCGACGTCGACAAGATCTTCCCCGTCTGCACCCCCGGTGCGTCGGACACTGCACGCTTCGACGAGGTCCTCGAGCTGCTACACCTTGGCGGCCGCAGCCTGCCCCACGCCATGCTGATGATGATCCCCGAGGCGTGGGAGCGGCACGAAAGCATGGATCCCGCGCGTCGCGCGTTCTACGAGTACCACTCCTCGCTCATGGAGCCCTGGGACGGCCCGGCGTCGGTGTGCTTCACCGACGGCACCGTGATCGGTGCGGTCCTCGACCGCAACGGTCTGCGGCCGTCGCGCATCTGGGTCACCGAGGACGGCCTCGTCGTCCTGGCGTCCGAGGCAGGCGTCCTGAACCTCGACCCGTCGACCGTGGTGCAGAAGATGCGCCTCCAGCCCGGCCGGATGTTCCTGGTCGACACCGCCCAGGGCCGCATCGTCTCCGACGAAGAGGTCAAGGCCGAGCTGGCCGCCGAGCAGCCGTATCAGGAGTGGCTCGACGCCGGTCTGTTCCGCGTCGCGGACCTGCCGCCGGGTGACTACGTGCGGATGCCGCACCACCGCGTCGTGCTGCGGCAGCAGGCCTTCGGATTCACCTACGAGGAGCTCAACCTCCTGGTGGCGCCGATGGCGCGCAGCGGCGCCGAGG
Source organism: Mycobacterium sp. Root135 (assembly GCF_001426545.1). Classification (GTDB taxonomy): domain Bacteria; phylum Actinomycetota; class Actinomycetes; order Mycobacteriales; family Mycobacteriaceae; genus Mycobacterium. The sequence continues at coordinate 731,880 of NZ_LMEZ01000005.1, forward strand.
CGCTCGGCTCCATGGGTACCGACACCCCGGTCGCCGTGCTCTCGGCTCGGCCCCGGATGCTCTACGACTACTTCCAGCAGCTGTTCGCGCAGGTGACGAACCCGCCGCTGGACGCCATCCGCGAAGAGGTGGTGACCAGCCTGCAGGGCACCGTCGGCCCCGAGGGCGACCTGCTCAACCCGAACGCCGACTCCTGTCGTCAGATCGTGCTGTCCAACCCGATCCTGCGCAACGCCGAACTGTCCAAGCTGATCTGCGTCGACCCCGATCACGAGATCCGCGGCCACAAGCACGGCCTGCGCGCCGCCGTCATCCGCTGCCTCTATCCGGTCGCCCGTGGTGGGCAGGGCCTGAAGGAAGCGCTCGACGACGTCCGGGCCAAGGTCTCCGCGGCCATCCGCGAGGGCGCCCGCATCATCGTGCTGTCGGACCGCGAATCGAACGAGTCGCTGGCACCGATCCCGTCGCTGCTGAGCGTCTCCGCGGTCCACCACCACCTGGTGCGCGACCGGACCCGCACGCAGGTCGGCCTCGTCGTGGAGACGGGTGACGCCCGCGAGGTGCACCACATGGCCGCGCTCTGTGGTTTCGGTGCCGCCGCAATCAACCCGTACATGGCGTTCGAGTCCATCGAAGACATGGTCGACCGCGGCATCATCACCGGCATCACCAGCGACCAGGCCAAGGCCAACTACACCAAGGCCGCGGGCAAGGGCGTGCTGAAGGTGATGTCCAAGATGGGCATCTCCACCCTGGCGTCCTACACCGGTGCCCAGCTGTTCCAGGCCATCGGCATCAGCCAGCAGGTGCTCGACGACTACTTCACCGGACTGCACTGCCCGGTCGGCGGAATCGACCTCGAAGACATCGCCGCCGACGTCGCGTCGCGGCACGCCCTGGCCTACCTGGATCGCCCCGACGAGCGCGCCCACCGCGAGCTCGAGGTCGGCGGCGAATACCAGTGGCGCCGTGAGGGGGAGTACCACCTCTTCAACCCCGACACGGTGTTCAAGCTGCAGCACGCGACCCGCACCGGCCAGTACTCGATCTTCAAGGAGTACACCAAGCTGGTCGACGACCAGAGTGAGCGCTTCGCCTCGCTGCGTGGGCTGCTGAAGTTCCGTACCGGCGACGCCGCCGTCCGGCCACCCGTCTCGATCGACGAGGTCGAGCCCGTCTCGGAGATCGTCAAGCGATTCTCCACCGGCGCAATGAGTTACGGCTCGATCTCCGCCGAGGCGCACGAAACCCTGGCCATCGCGATGAACCGTCTCGGCGGCCGTTCCAACTCCGGTGAGGGCGGCGAATCCGTCGACCGCTTCGACCACGACGCGAACGGCGACTGGCGCCGCAGCGCCATCAAGCAGGTGGCGTCCGGCCGGTTCGGCGTGACGAGCCACTACCTGACCAACTGCACCGACATCCAGATCAAGATGGCGCAAGGTGCGAAACCCGGTGAGGGCGGCCAGCTTCCGGGGCACAAGGTGTACCCGTGGGTGGCCGAGGTGCGGCACTCGACGCCTGGCGTCGGGCTGATCTCGCCGCCGCCGCACCACGACATCTACTCCATCGAGGATCTGGCGCAGCTGATCCACGACCTGAAGAACGCCAACCCCGGTGCCCGGGTACACGTGAAGCTGGTGTCCGAGAACGGTGTTGGCACCGTCGCGGCAGGCGTCTCCAAGGCGCACGCCGACGTGGTGCTGATCTCGGGTCACGACGGTGGCACCGGCGCCACCCCGCTCACCTCACAGAAGCACGCGGGTGCCCCGTGGGAGCTGGGCTTGGCCGAGACACAGCAGACCTTGCTGCTCAACGGACTTCGCGACCGCATCGTCGTGCAGGTCGACGGTCAGCTCAAGACGGGCCGCGACGTCGTCGTCGCCGCGCTGCTCGGTGGCGAGGAGTTCGGCTTCGCGACCGCCCCGCTGGTGGTGGCCGGGTGCATCATGATGCGGGTGTGTCACCTCGACACGTGCCCGGTCGGAGTCGCCACCCAGAACCCGCTGCTGCGCGAGCGGTTCAACGGCAAGCCCGAGTTCGTCGAGAACTTCTTCCGGTTCATCGCCGAGGAAGTGCGAGAGCTCATGGCGCAGTTGGGCTTCCGCACCGTCAACGAGATGGTCGGACAGGTCGGCGCGCTGGACACCAAGCAGGCCGCCGCGCACTGGAAGGCCCACAAGCTGGACCTGTCTCCCGTGCTGGTCGAACCGGACTCGGCGTTCATGAATCAGGACCTGTACTGCAGCTCGCGGCAGGACCACGGGCTGGACAAGGCGCTCGACCAGCAGCTGATCGCGCAGAGCCGCGAGGCGCTCGACACCGGATCTGCGGTCAAGTTCAGGACCAGCATCGCCAACGTCAACCGCACGGTCGGCACCATGCTCGGCCACGAGCTGACGAAGGTCCATGGCGGACAGGGTCTTCCGGACGGCACGATCGACATCACCTTCGACGGGTCGGCGGGCAACAGCTTCGGTGCGTTCCTGCCCAAGGGCATCACGCTGCGCGTCTACGGTGACGCCAACGACTACGTCGGCAAGGGGCTGTCCGGTGGGCGCATCGCGGTGCGGCCGTCGGAGTCCGCGCCTGCAGACTTCGCCGCCGAGGACAACATCATCGCCGGCAACGTGGTGCTGTTCGGTGCCACCAGCGGCCAGGCCTTCCTGCGCGGGCAGGTCGGCGAGCGCTTCGCAGTGCGGAACTCGGGCGCCCACGCGGTGGTCGAGGGTGTGGGTGACCACGGCTGCGAGTACATGACCGGCGGCAAGGTGGCAATCCTCGGACCCACCGGCCGCAACTTCGCCGCGGGAATGTCCGGTGGCATCGCCTACGTGTACGACCAGCACGGCACGCTGTCCGACAACCTCAACGGCGAGATGGTGGAGCTCGAGCGGCTGGACGACCACGACGTCGAGTGGCTGCACGAGATCCTCCAAGCGCACGTCGACGCCACCGATTCGGCCGTCGGCCAACGGGTCCTCTCCGATTGGGAGTCTCAACTGAAGCACTTCGTGAAGGTCATGCCACGCGACTACCGGTCGGTCCTGACCGCCATCGCCGAAGCCGAACGCAACGGTGAAGACGTCAACACCGCGATCATGGCGGCGGCTCGTGGCTGACCCGCGCGGCTTCCTCAAGCACACCCATCGCGAGACGCCTCAGCGTCGGCCGGTCGACCTGCGGCTGCGGGACTGGAACGAGGTCTACGAGGACTTCTCCCACGAGGTGCTGCAGGACCAGGCCGCCCGGTGCATGGACTGCGGTATCCCGTTCTGTCACAACGGATGTCCACTAGGCAACTTGATTCCCGAGTGGAACGACCTGATCTTCAAGGACAGGTGGCACGACGCCATCGAGCGGCTGCACGCCACCAACAACTTCCCTGAGTTCACCGGGCGGCTGTGCCCGGCGCCGTGCGAGGCGTCGTGCGTGCTTGGCATCAACCAGGACCCGGTGACCATCAAGCAGGTCGAGGTCGAGATCATCGACAACGCCTTCGACGAGGGCTGGGTGCTTCCCCTTCCGCCGCACCGGCTGACCAACAAGAAGGTCGCGGTCGTCGGCTCGGGTCCCGCGGGTTTGGCTGCGGCACAGCAGCTGACGCGGGCGGGTCATCAGGTCACGGTGTTCGAGCGCGCCGACCGCATCGGTGGTCTGCTGCGCTACGGCATCCCCGAGTTCAAGATGGAGAAGCGCCACATCGACCGTCGTCTCGAGCAGATGACGGCCGAGGGCACGACGTTCCGCACCGGGGTCAACGTCGGCGTCGACCTCACCGCCGCGCAACTGCGGCTGAACTACGACGCCGTGGTGCTGACCGGTGGCGCGACCGACTGGCGCGACCTGCCGATCCCCGGCCGCGAACTCGGCGGCATCCATCAGGCGATGGAGTACCTGCCCTGGGCCAACCGGGTGCAGAACGGTGACCCCGTGGTCGGCGAGGACGGCGAGCCGCCGATCACCGCGAAGGACAAGAAGGTCGTCATCATCGGCGGCGGCGACACCGGTGCCGACTGCCTCGGTACGTCGCACCGGCAGGGTGCGGCCAGCGTGCACCAGTTCGAGATCATGCCTCGGCCGCCCGAGGAGCGCGCGGACTCGACGCCGTGGCCGACCTACCCCCTTATGTACCGGGTCGCCTCGGCACACGAAGAGGGCGGCGAGCGGGTTTTCTCGGTCAACACCGAGGAGTTCATCGGCGTCGACGGCCACGTGACCGCACTCAAGGTGCACGAGGTCGAGATGCGCGACGGCCGGTTCGCCAAGGTCGAGGGCAGCGACTTCGAGCTCGAGGCGGACCTGGTTCTGCTCGCGATGGGCTTCGTCGGTCCCGAGAAGCAGGGTCTGCTGACCGATCTGCGGGTCGAGCTGACCGACCGCGGCAACGTGAAGCGCGACGACGACTTCCAGACCTCGGTGCCCGGCGTATTCGTCGCCGGGGACATGGGTCGCGGGCAGTCGCTCATCGTGTGGGCGATTGCCGAGGGTCGGGCTGCCGCCGCGGGTGTCGACCGCCACCTCATGGGTCGGACGGCACTCCCGGCGCCGATCAAGCCGACGGCCGCCCCCCAGCGCTAGGGAACTGCTTGCCGAGTTCTGCACACGGGTCGTGATCATGGCGCGACCGCGACCAAGGCGCAGATTTCGGCGGGACTGGAGACGGGGCTCGGTGCGCACGTTTGCACCTCGCTCGCCGAGTTCTGCGCACGGGTCGTGCATGGCGCCAACGCGACCAACGCGCAAATTTCGCGGTGGGGGGCATACGCGACGCCTCAGTAACCACATGAGTCACACCAGAAACATCCGATCTTTCGTCGGCGCGCCCTCTGGTGTTAGCCAGATCACAGGTGTCTAATGATTCTCGGGGTTCGTGCACTAGTGTGAGCCCACGGTGAAGCAAGACGACCGCAGGAGTAACACCGTGTACATCAATCCAATCGCTCGCTCGCGAATGGGCCGTATGGCCTGGTCACTGTTCCGCCACCCCGTCCGCAGCCGCGACTTCCCGGCCAAGCACGAGCGTCTCGTGACCGCCGCCGAACTCGTCCGGTACGGCGTCTAATACAACCTCATCGCGCCGGAGTCGTGGCACGAAAGTTTGCTTAGCCGATATATCTACCGGGCCGTCAGTATCTACAGCGTGATGCGCTCGCGACTGCGATGTGCGTCGCCGGTCACCGCGTCGAAGAAGTAGGTCCGCTCCGGCGGCAACGCCAACCCGACGTGCGTCCCCGGATCCAGCTGAGTGCCCGCTGGCGCATGCACGATCACCCGGGTCTCGTCGTCGATGATCGCGGTAACCAGCGCGTGGCTGCCGAGTGGCTCGACGAAGTCGACGCGTGCGGGCACCATGCCGTCGGCCACGGTCGTGCGCACCTCCAAGTGCTCGGGCCGCGCGCCGACCGTGACCGGACCGTTCGGCGTCGCGACGCCGGTGATCGCCGCGCCGCCGACGTGCAGCGTGCCGTCCTGGACGAGGCCGGGCAGCAGGTTCATCGGCGGACTGCCCATGAACGCCGCGACGAACGTGTTGGCCGGCCGGTTGTAGATGTCGTCGGTGGTGCCGATCTGCTGCACCTCGCCGCCGGACATGACGCAGAGCCGATCGCCGAGCGTCATCGCCTCGACCTGGTCGTGGGTGACGTAGATGGACGTGACGGGAAGCTCCCTGTGCAGCCGCTTGAGATCGCCGCGCACCTGGTTGCGCAGCTTGGCGTCCAGGTTCGACAGCGGCTCGTCGAGCAGGAACGCCTGCGGCTTGCGCACCAGTGCGCGCCCCATTGCCACGCGCTGACGCTGCCCACCCGACAGCTGACCGGGCTTGCGGTCGAGGAGTTCGTCGATCTCCAGCAGGGCGGCCGTCTCGCGGACCCGGCGTTCGACCTCTTCGCGCGGCGTCCGGCGCTGCCGCAAGCCGTACGCCAGGTTCCGGTACACCGTCATGTGCGGATACAGCGCGTAGTTCTGGAACACCATCGCGATGTCGCGCTCACCGGGCGCCAACCCGTTGACCACCGAGCCGCCGATCCTGATCTCACCCGAGGTGGGCTTGTCCAGCCCCGCCAGTAGCCGCAGCGCGGTGCTCTTGCCACACCCCGACGGCCCGACCAAGATCAGGAACTCGCCGTCGCCGACCGTGAGGTTCAGCCCCTTGAGGGCCACGGTGTCACCCGATCGGCCGCCCGCGTACTTCCGCACGACGTCTCGAAACTCGACTTCTGCCAACGTAATCCCCTCAACCCTTGATTCCGGTACTGGCGACCGACTGGACGAAGTACCTCTGCGCGCCGACGAACACCAGCAGCATCGGCAGCAGGCTCATCACGTTCGCGGCCATCAGCAACGGCCACTTGACCCGATGGGCGCCCTGAAAGTAACTCAGCCCCAACGGGATCGTCATCTGATCCTGGGAGGTGATGACGATCAGCGGCCACAGGAAGTCGTTCCACGACGTCAAGACCGTCAATGCGGCGAGGGTCGACATCGCAGGCAGCGACAACGGCAGCACGATCTTGAACAGGACGCCGAGACGAGACGTTCCGTCGACCCGAGCGGCTTCCTCGAGTTCCACCGGAACGGTCTGAAAGAACTGACGCAGGAAGAAGATGCCGAACGCGGTCGCCAGGTTGGGCAGCATCAACGCCCCGATGTGATTGATCCCGAGGCCTTCCCACACGTTGTCGCCGAACCACTTCACGATGAGGAAGACCGGGATCATCGTGACCTGGAACGGCACCATCAGCGTCGCCATCAGCGTGACGAACAGCGCTCCGCGGCCGAGGAATCGGATGCGGGCGAATGCGTAGCCGGCCAGGCTGCAGACCACCAGGTTGCTGATCAGCACCACCACCGTGACCATCGCGCTGTTCAGGAAGAAATGGCCGAACGGTGCCGCCGCCCATGCCTCAGTGTAGTTCTCGAACCGCGGCCGCTCTGGCAGCAGCACCGGCGGGAAGCGGTTGGTTTCGTTCTCGGTCTCCAGCGACGTGACCAGCATCCACAACAGCGGCAGGATCAACACGAAGGTCATCGGGATGAGCACCAGATGCCACGGACTGAACGGCAGCCTGAACTTGCGCTCGCGTCGGGGCGACGACGATTCAGGCGCAACGGTTTTCGTCGGGGGCAGCTCTGTCGTCGTCATCAGTTCTGCACGTGCTTCCGTGCGAGCCGGAACTGGACGGCCGTGATGATCAGGATGACGACGAACAGGGCGTACGCCATCGCCGCGGCGTATCCCGCGTCGAAGTGCACGAAGGCCCTATCCCACAGGTAGTAGACGATGACCGTGGTCGCCCGCAGGGGGCCACCCCGGGTGGTGGCGTAGACCTCGTCGAAGAGTTGCAGCGCGTTGATCGTCAGCCACACCAGGAGGAACAGGTTCGCCGGACCGAGCAGCGGCACCGTGATGGTGCGGAAGCGGGTGAACGCGCTCGCCCCGTCGATCATCGCCGCTTCGTGCAACTCGGCCGGAACACCCTGCAGTGCAGCGAGATACACGATCACCGAGAAGCCCGTCCACCCCCAGATCGTCATGGCGACGATGACGTACAGCGCTTGCGACGGTGACGCCAAAAAGGGTTGCGACGAGATCCCGACGGCGTTGAGTCCGGCGTTGACCAGCCCGTAGTCACGGTCGGTCAGCCACAGGAAGATGATGCCCTGCGAGATCGTCGAGACCGCCATGGTGATGTACGCGGCCGTTCGGTACACCGAGATGAAGCGCACCGACCGGTTCATCGCCGCGGCGACGAAGAGGCCGACGAGCATCGTGCCGGGAACGAACAGGGCGGTGTAGACGATCGTGTGCTTGATCGCCTCGACGAAGACGGGATCCTCGGCCAGCTTTCGGTAGTTGGCGAGGCCGACCCACGGCGTCTGAGGCCGCAACAGGTCGGACTGCTGGAACGACAGTTGCAGCGACATCAGCACCGGCAGCAGCCCGAAGATGCCGATCAGCACCGCCGCGGGGCCGGTCAGCGCCCATCCCGCGGCGGTGTCCGTACGGCTCAGTCGTCCCAGCAGTGACGGCATGCCTTCTCCCGTCCTACTTCTCGGCCAGGGCCGCGTCGGCGGCCGTGGCGGCGGAGTTCAGCGCGTCCGCGGGTTGCTCCTTGCCGAGCATCACCGACACGATCGCCTGTCCCAGCGCCTCGGAGACGTCGGGGTACTGCTCGACCGTAGGCCTGACCTTCTTCACGTTGTCGAGGTTCTCGACGAATGCGGCCGTCCCCGGCACGTTTTCGTTGAGCTTGGTGAGCACCGACTGGTCCTGGCCGACCGACGTGCGGATGGGCAAGTCACCGGTACCCAACGAGAACGCCTTCACCTGCTCGGGCGCGGTCAGCCACTTCACGAAGTCGACGGCGGCCTTCTTCTTCGCGTCGCCGTTTTCGAACGTGACCCAATTGTCCGGGCCCGCGATCGTCTGATGGCCACCGCTCGACCCGGCGAACGTCGGCATCACCTGTACGCCGTAGGAGATGTCCGACAGCTGGCTCAGATCCCATGGGCCAGTGATCAGCATCGCGACCTTGCCGCTGTTCATCAGCTTCGGCCCGTTCTCGTTGGTGGTGTCGAGGTACACCGACTTGTCGTTGACCGCCATCTGCTGCAGCACGGTAAGCGCCTTGACGCCCTCCGGGGAGTTGAACGTCGCCTTGGTGTTGTCGGAGTCGAGGATGTCGCCGCCGGCCTCCCACAGCATCGGAAGGTAGTGCCACACCGTGTCTTCACTGCCGTCGGCGGGAATCAGCCAGCCGTACTGCCCCTTCGTCGGGTCGGTCAGCTTGGCGGCGGCGGCCCGGAAGTCGTCCCACGTCCAATCCTTCGTCGGAGGTGCGACACCGGCGTCGGCGAACAGCTTCTCGTTGTAGACGATCGCGAGATTGTCCACCAGGGCGGGCACGCCGACGACCTTGTCGCCGACCGTTGCCGCTTCCCGCTCGGCCGGGTAGAAATCGTCCCACTTCCAGTCGGGGTTCTTCACCTCTTCGGCCATGTCCACGACCTGGGGGATCTGGGCGATGTTCGGCGACCACGAGCCGAACATGTAGGCGACGTCGGGCGGGCTACCCCCGCGCACTGCGGTGAGCACCTTCTGCAGCACCAGGTCGTTGCTGGAGTACAACTCGCTGACCTTCACGTCGGGATGGTCCTTGTTGTACTGGGCGACAAGGCCCTTGAACACCTCACCCTCGGTGTCCTGGTAGCCGTGCCAGACCGCGATCTCGGTCGGCCCCGACGGCGACGAGCCGCCGCCACCGCACGCCGTGAGAACGAAGGCGAGGATGGCGACCAATGCGATGTAGAGCCGTGATCGGGTCATGTGCGGCACTCCTTGTTGGGTTCTCATGGCACGAGCGTGGTTCGGAGCGATTCGGGAAGCAGGTCACCGTGCGCGACGGTCAGGTCGTCGCACAGCTCCCAGATCTGGTCGACGGTCAGCGTCGCCGCGGTGTTCGGGTCGACCATGGCCGCCGCCCGCACCAACCGGGGATCCCCGTCGACTGCGGCCCGAACCGCGAGTTCGACTGGGCCGAGGAAGTTTCGGTTGAGCGCGGCGCACTGCGGAGGCAGGTCGCCCACCTTCGTGGGGTGGGCGCCGAGCGCGTCCAGCAGGGTGGGTACCTCGACGGCCAACCCGTTGGGGAGGTTGGTGATCAGGCCGTCGTTCACTACGTTGGCGGAGATGACGCGCGGCGTTCCGGTCTCGAAGGAGTGGATCACCTGGGGTGCGTACTCCGTCGACTCGGTGTCGATGTCGAGCGTCGAGGTCCCGGCGAGTTCGGAACGCACCCTGGCGTATTCGGCAAGGTTGGCCTCACTGATGCGGACGTAGGCGCCGACGTCGAGGCGAAGCCTGTCGACCTCCTCGGGGTGGCGCAGATACCACGGGACGTACTCGCTGGAGTGTTCACTGGTCTCGGTGGGGTAGTAGCCGAGCCTGCGGTACATGTCGACCCGCACCCGCCTGCGCAGCTCCGGATCGGTGGCGATGCGTTGGTCCAGAAGCGGATACAGGCTCTCGCCGTTGCGCTCCCAGTTCAGCACCCACGCCTGGTGGTTGACGCCGGCAGACCAGTACGACACCTCGTCGAACGGCACGTCGACGATCTCGCACAGCCCCACCATCGTCCAGTAGACCGAGTGACACAGCCCCAACACCTTCAGCTTCGGCGCGACGTGACGCAGGTACGTCACATTCATGGCCATCGGGTTGGTGTAATTGAGCAGCCACGCGTCGGGGCACACCTCCAGCATGTCCTTGGCGATGCCCGCCAGCACGGGGAAGGTCCGCAGGCCGCGGAAGATGCCGCCGATGCCGATGGTGTCGCCGATGGTCTGATGCAGGTTGTACTTCTCCGGGATGTCGAAGTCCCGCACCGTCGCATCGTGCATGCCGACCTGGATGACGTTGATGACGTAGTCGGCCCCGGCGAGGGCCCTCCTACGGTCCGCGGTGGCCACCACCTCGGGATGCGCGCCCGCCGCGCTGGCGGTGGCGTTGGCGATCGCCTCGGCGGTCTTCAGGCGCTCGGGGTCGATGTCGTGGAGCACCACGCGGACCGAACCGAGTTCGGGGAACGAGAAGACGTCGCCGAGCAGTTCGCGGGTGAATTCGACGCTGCCTGCGCCGATGATGACGATGGTGGGCTTCATCCCTGATTCCTCGTGTCTGCGCGAAGGGAGGCGGGGTCCACGACGGCCGGCGTCGGTGCCTCACCGCGCCGCTCGTCGGCGTAGACCATCAGCGTCGAACCCGCCAGCGCCAGAACGATTCCGATCGCGCCGTACGGGGTGGGCAACGTCTGATACGCGACCAGCGAGATGATCACGGTCAGCGCTGGGGCGAGAGCATTCGTGGTCGGAGCGACGATGGAGGCCTTGCCACGGGCGAGAGCCATCAAGAGGAAGAGTGCCCCGATGGCGTTGAGCACCTGGGTGGCCGCGGTCAATGCGGGTGCCTGCCAGGGGAAGTCGGTGGGGATCCCGCCGAGGGAGAACAGGGCGACGGGGATCAGGAGCAGACCGCTGATGGTCATCCACCCGAACGTGGTGGCCTCGTTGACGCCGATCGTCGCGGTCTTGCGCATGAAGTACGCCTGCACGCCCCACGCGACACAGATCACGATCGCCAGCAGCAGCCACGGGCCCGACGATCCCTCGGATTCACCGCCGGTGATGGTGAACAGCACGATGGCCGCGAGCGCCATCACGAGACCGACGACGGCGAGCGGCGCAATGCGCTCGCGCAGAAGCACCATCGCCATCACGACGGTGATGGCCGGCGAAATCGAGATGATCGGGAAGATCAGGTAGGCGGGGCCCATGGTCAGCGCCTGGAAGAGCGCAAGTTGGCCGCCCGCACCGGTGAGCCCGATCAGCAGTCCGTAGATCGTGGCGGCCGGGCGTCGGTCCCACTGCTGGCCGCGCAGGATGACGGCGGCGGGGATGATCATCGTCAACGCCCAGATCGCGTAGATCATCTCGTCGGGATAGCCGTACTTCGTCGCCGGTAGTGCGGAGAACGCCCCCCAGACGCCCCAGAACAGGACGAGGAGCGTGGCGTAGAAGATCCAGCTGCGGGTGTGCCCGGTGGCGGGGGTTGTGGTCATGGCGTTCTCACTTCTTCGAAGGTCGTTGCGTTGACGGCTAATTGGCGCACCGCATCGCTGCTCAGCGGCTGACCCGAGTGTTTGGCGGCATACAGTGCGGCGCCAAGTGCGGGATCGAGTAGCGGACGTCGCAGGTCGTAGTTGGCGGGCTGGCCCGCCATCGCGTTGACGAACAGCTCACGGAAGTCGTCGTCGGAGAACATCCCGCCGGAGTACGACACCGGCACGGTCTCCTCGTCGGTGAAGCCGACCAGGGTGCGGGTGGTGTCGACCAGCGTGACGAGTTCGTCGACGGCGTCGACGAGGATCTTCGCCGCCACCGGGTCCCGCTCACGGGCGGCCTGGCAGACCGTGGTGGCGAGCGCGGCGATGGACGTCCGGTTGCCGCTCCACGTGTCGATGACGAGGCTCACGACGTCGAGGTCGCCGGCGAGTTGCAGCCGCTCCGTGAGGAGGGCGTAGAGCGACCCACGGCTCAACCGGCCGTCACTCATCCGACTGAATGCGTTGAGACCCTGGGTGGCAACCCAATACGCCGATCCCTCGTCGCCGAACAGCTCGCCCCAGCCGCCGACGCGGTGTCCCAGACCATGGCGTTCGCCGTAGGTCATGGAGCCCGTACCGCTGATGACGTTGATGCCGTCCTCACCGGCCAACGAGCCCGCCCAGCCGCAGACCATGTCGTTGTCGCAGCTGTACCGGTCGTGACCGAGGACGTGGCTGGGAACCGCGTCGAGCTTCTCGACGTCGGCGCTGGCCTCGCCGTAACCAGGGAGACCGAAGAAGGCCGCCGTGATGTCCGACGCCACGATGCCCGCCTGCGTGCAGACGTCCGTGACACCTTGTGTCAGTGAACTTTCCACGACGTCGAAGTTGGAGTTGAAGTAGTAGGACGGTGGTGCGATGGCACGTGCCAGGATCCGACCGTCGGAGTCGATCAGGGCGAACGCGGTCTTGGAGCCTCCGCCGTCGACGCCGAGATACCTAGGCATGGGAGGCACCGCCCGTCATCGGATGGATGGTGACACCCTTCACGACGCGGCTGACCTCACCCGACGGGAACGGGTTGTCGGGAGTCTTGCGATACTCCAGCGAGGTGAACAGCGCGACGTACTGCGCGAACACCAGGTAGGGCAGCGCCACCAACGCGTCATCCAACCCGACCAGGCCGGGAAGTACAACGGCTGGACCGTATTTCGCCGGAATCGGCTCGGTGCTGAGCACGGTGACGGCGTCCTGCCCGAGCTGGCCTCGGATCTCGGCGATGATGTCGAGATCGTAGAGCCGGGTGTGGGGGTCGGTTGAGACGTAGACCACGACGAGCGTGTCGGCGTCCAGGACGGACTTGGGTCCGTGGCGAAAACCCAGGGGTGAATCGAAGTAGGTCACCACCTCGCCCGCGGTCAACTCCAGCAGTTTGAGGGCGGACTCTTGGGAGAGGCCTTCCAACGGTCCGCTGCCCAGGTAGACGAAGCGCTGCTTCTTGGTCTGGGCCAGCGTGCGGATGTCGGATTGAAGGTCCACCACGTGCTGGGCGGCGGTGGCAAGCGCGTCCGCGTCGCCGGGGGAGGCGGGACCGAGTAACAGCAAGCAGGACAACAGCATCGAGGTCAGGCTCGACGTCATCGCAAAGCCGACGTCGTTGGTGCGCTCCGGCATGAACACGACCAGTGAGTTGGCCCGGCCCGCGTGAGCCTGCCCCAGTTTGCCGTCCCGGTCGCAGGTGAGGATCAGATGCCAGACCTCGTCGACCAGTTCGTCGGCCAGCGCCGTGGTCGCCAGGCTCTCGGGGCTGTTTCCCGAGCGGCCGAAGGAGACCATCAGCGTGGGGGTTTCGCGTTCCAGGAAGTTCAGCGGCCCGGCGACGATGTCGGTCGTCGGAATGGCCTCGACGCGGCGCTTCAGGTGCCGACGAAGCGCGGGCGCGGCGATCTCACCGGCGAACGCCGAGCTGCCCGCCCCGGTCAAGATGATCCGCAGGTCCGGCCGGGCGACGAGCTCGGCGAGGAACGCCGTGGCGTCGTCGTCGGTGCGCCCGGCGACTTCGCGCCACGCGTCGGGCTGCTGCCCGATCTCGAGAATGGTTGCGCCGCCGTCTTCTTGGGCGGGAATCGTGGTCATTGGGCTGCTCCAGTGGTCAGGCACGCACGTGCGTACGGTCGAATGGCGTCGCGGATCCGGTCGATTACCAGAGCCTGCGGGACGGGCTCGAGCTGGCCTGCTCGAATGCGGTCGTACTGGCCGGGCAGGAACTGGCTGATCAAGGGCAAGGGCACGCCCGTGCGGTCCAGGTTCTCCAGGAGGGTGAGCCTGGCAGCGTCCACCTCCGGGTCGGCCCAGTAGTAGCGCAGCCGGTCGCTGTAGCTGTATCGGCGGGCGGTTCTCTGCGCGCGGGGCTCGCCTTCGTAGTAGCCCTCCCAGTACTTCGGCTCGGCGAGCATCCGGCGCTCGACGACCTCGACCAGGTTCGACCGTGAGGTGCGCGGCACCAACTCCGCCTCGATCATCGCCAGCGCGAACAATGCCTCCCGCATCGCAAACGTCAGGCCGGGCCCCACCTTGAGGATCGCCCAGTGGTCCTCGACGAGCTCCCGAAGCTGTTCGGGGCGTTGGTAATCGGTGGAGTGCGCCTCGAAGACGAGGTTGGCCTCGGTGTCGAGCACGGTGCGCAGTTCCACGGTCGCATCGCGGCGGTAGTCGAACACGTTGACGTGGTCGAATTCGACGCCGGGTTGAACCACCAACGCGACGACACGGGGCCAGACGTCGCCGAGTTCGAGCTCGGCGAAGGCCGACCGGTGCGCGTCGATGGTCCGGCGAGCGCGGTCGGCGGGTGTCGGGGTGAGGTGGTCGAGCGTTTCGTGGGCACCGCCGGGAACGGGCACCTCGGTGCCGATGACGTACACCGGGCCCGGTGATTCGAGGCGGTGCGCGGTGTCTTCGGCGACCCGCATCAGGCGTGCCGACCGAGCGGCGACGACCTCGTCGGGCAACACGTCGGGATCGTCCGCACACGACATGCTGCAATCCAGGTGGATCTTGGTGTACCCCGCCTCGACGTAGGCGGCGATCAGGACGTCGGCCTTCTCCATTGCGGCGGAGGATGATTCGTTCTGCCAGCGGTTGGGGCCGAGGTGGTCACCACCCAGAACGACGCGGTCCCTCGCGAAACCCGTGTCGTCGGCGATGCGCAGCACCAGATCGCGGAACTCGGCCGGCCGGAGCCCGGTGTACCCGCCGTACTGGTCGACCTGGTTCGACGTGGCCTCGATCAGCACGTAGCTGCCGTCGGCGGCGGCCTGCACCATGGCGGCCTCCACCACGGTGGGGTGAGCCGAGCAGACGGAGTACACGCCGACAGGGTGACCGGCCTTGTGACTGGCGACCGTCTGGGCCAACCAGTCGACGCGTCGCAGTGTGTCGGTCATCGGGCACCACCGCTCGGCACGGGACGCGGCGCGACGCCGCGGCACAGCTCGGAAACGGTGTCGGCGATCGCGGTGCGTGCGGCGGCCAGGGCTCGGCGCGGATCGCTCGCCGTGGGATTCGCCGCGAATGACTCGCGCAGCGCCCCGGTGTAGGCGACGTTGAGTGCGGTTCCGACGTTGACCTTGCGGATGCCCGCCTCGGTGGCCAGGCGGAGTTGGTGGTCGGACACCCCGGATGAACCGTGCAACACCAGCGGTGCTTCTACCGCTGCCGCAAGGCGGCGGATCAGCTCGACGTCGAGTTCGGCGTCGCGCGTGGTCATCGCATGTGAGCTGCCGACCGCAACGGCAAGTCCGTCGACCCCGGTCGCCGCGGCGAAGGACGCCGCCTCCGCGGGATCGGTGCGGACGCCGAAGTCGTGCGCTCCGCCCTTGCCGCCGACCTCGCCCAGTTCGGCCTCGATCCATAGGCCGGCGCGGTGACCGAGTTCGACGAAGCCGTGAGTTCGTTCGACGTTCTCGTCGTAGGACAGGTGCGCTGCGTCGACCATGATCGAGCTGACGCCGAGGCCGGCGGCGGCATCGATGGCCTCGGTGATCAGGGCGACGTCCTGGAAGTGGTCGAGGTGGATCGCCAACTGGGCCGGGGACTGCACGGCGATTCGGGCGCACGCCGAGACCAGGGGGGCCAGGCGGCCGCCGTGGAACCGGACGGTGTTCTCGCTGACCTGCAACAACGCCGCGACGCCGGCGCGCTCCGCCCCTTCGGCGATGCCCTCGGCATGCTCGAGGGTGACGACGTTGAACGCCAGGACGGCGGTCCCGCCGGCGACGGCGGACGCGACGAGGTCGGCGGTGGCGGCCAGGCTCACTGGCTCACTCGTTGAGTGGGGTGTGACGTGCGGAACATCTATCGATCATGGGAAGCTCGCTCAAAGCGCGCAATGCAAACGGGCAAAACGATCAGGAAAACTGATTGTGGCCCCCCTGGCTCGAGGAGTGTTCAGCGATGTCGATCAAGCGCACGGACCGGATGCGCGAGGTGCTGTCTCTGCTGCGAGACCGCGGCGAGGTCGGGTCGCAGGTGCTGTGCAGCGAGCTTAAGGTGTCGGTGGCCACGCTGCGCCGCGACCTCAACGAGCTCGAGGAGCAGGGGTTGCTCGTCCGCACCCACGGCGGTGCGCGGGCGCTGGACCCCAGCGGCAGCGAGATTCCGGTGCGGCTGCGCGACCATCGGATGGTCGCCATCAAGCGACGCATCGCCCACCGCGCGGCCGCGCTGATACCGGCGGGCCCGCAGGCCGTCGCGCTGACCGGCGGCGTCACGACGGGCGAGGTAGCCCGATCGCTCAAGGGCCGCCCCAACATGACGATCGTGACGAACTCTCTGACGATCGCGGCCGACTGCGCCGTCGACGCGCACATGAAGGTGATCGCCACCGGCGGATTGGTGCGCGCGAATACCCTTGAGGCCGTTGGCCCGATGTCAGAACACGCGTTTCAGGTGATCACCGTCGGCACCGCCGTTCTCGGTGCCGACGGCATGTCCGCCGAGATCGGCGCCACCACCTACGACGAAGCAGAGGCACGCACCGCGATCGCGATGGCCGCAAACGCGCAACGCGTCGTCGTCGCCGTCGACGGATCCAAGATCGGGAAGGTGACCCTCGCGAAGATGGTGCCGCTGAGCGAGATTCACCATCTGGTCACCGATTCGACGGCGAATCCCCAACAGCTGGAACGCATTGCGGCCGCTGGCGTGCACGTCCACGTCGTGGCCGTCGACGACGACGCGTAAGACTCAGGGCGTGTTCAGCAGCCCCGAATCGCGGATTGCCTCGGCCAGGGGCTCCAGGACGGCCGGGTCATAGGGCGGCGGCAGGTAGATGATCGCGAGATCGAGACCCTCGGCGCCGAGGGCGACACAATCCTCAACCACCGCTTGGTAATTGCGATCTTCGCCAAGGCGGACGTGCGCCGAGAGGGTGATCTCCTTCGGGTCGCGGCCGATGTCCTTGCAGCGGGCGGCGAGTACGTCGCGCTTCTGGGCGAATTCCGCGGGCGTTCCGCCGACGAAGTTCCAGTGGTCGGCGTACTTGGCGGTGAGCGGGAGGGTCCGCTTCTCGCCGCTGCCGCCGATGCAGATCGGGGGATGCGGCTGCTGGGGACCCTTCGGCTCGTTGCGGGCGTCCTTGAGCTGGTAGTACTTGCCGTCGAACGTCGTCGACTCGTTGCTTAGCAGGCTGGTGAGCACTTCACAGGCCTCTTCGAAGCGGTCGAAGCGCTCCTTGAGGGTGCCGAGCTCGATGCCGTAGGCACCGGATTCCTCCTCGTTCCAGCCGGCGCCGATGCCGAGCTCGAGGCGCCCGTTGGAGATGACGTCGAGCGCGGAGGCCATGTTGGCCAGCACGGCGGGGTGGCGGTAGTGGATGCCGGTGACCAGCACGCCGACCCGAAGCCGCTTGGTGGCCTGCGCCAGCGCCGTCAGGGTGATCCAGCCCTCGAGACAGGGGCCGGAGGAGTCCGAGAAGATCGGGTAGAAGTGGTCGAACGTCCAGCCGGACTCGAAGACGTCGATGTCGTCGGCGGTCTGCCAGATGGGCAGCATTTCCGACCAGGTGGTGTTTTGGGGGGATGTCTTGAAGGCGAATCGCACTCAACCAACCCTAGACCCGCATCCTGGATGGCGTCGATGAGTTTCTGGGGCGGCCCGGGTCGATATGGACATGATCGACATGACCCCCTTGGTTTCGAAGGCGTGCGCGCGGACCACCGACGTCCTGGCCGGAGTGACGGACGACCAGCTCGACGCGCGCACGCCGTGCGAGAAGTTGACGGTGCGCGAGTTGGTGGCGCACGTGGGCGGGCTCGGCGTGGCGTTTGCCGCGGCGGCGCGCAAGGACTTCGGAGAGCTGACCGACAGTCCACCCGGCGACGGCGGCTTCCAGCTGGACGCCGACTGGCGTTCGCAGTATCCGTTGAACCTGGCCGCGCTCGCCAACGCGTGGCGCGATCCCGCCGCGTGGGACGGCATGACCCGCGTCGGCGGCGTCGAGCTGCCCGGCGAGGTGTGCGGCATGGTCGGGCTGACCGAGGTCGTGGTGCACGGCTGGGACGTGGCCGTGTCGACGGGCCAGGTCTACGAGGTCGACGACGACGTGGCCGAGGCGGTGCACGCGCATCTGGCGAGCTTCACCGCGGCCGGCCCGGTGGAGGGACTCTTCGACGCCGCCGTCGAGATCGGTCCGGACGCAACGGTATTGGAGCGAGCGGTCGCCCTGAGTGGTCGGGATCCTCGGGTGCGGGCCTAGTCTTGGGTGCGTGACGGTCCCCGAGCCGAGTTGGCGTCGCGGCAGGCGCGACGGCTACCCGTTGGGCGGTTCGACGTTGGTGCTGAAGTCGACCCCGTCGCGGGTGGACATGGATCTTGCGTGCACGATCGAGGACGGGCATGGTCGCGAAGTCGGCAGCGTGCAAGTAGTCCCGTCGAAGACCAGCGGATGGCAGCAGTTGGCTCAACTTCTCGGCAGCGGCTCGGCGGCATCGTGGGAGTTCGTCATCCTGAGGCCGGACAGAACCCCGCTCCTATACGTGCGTCGACCCCGGGTGAAGGGGTGGGCGGACCGCCATGAGCGTTTCGAGGTGCGAGACGCCTGGGGTCGCGACGTGGGTCGGCTTCTACAGAACAACGGCTACCTGGCGGGCTTGCGGACGTTCGCTCTGCAGAGCGGCGGTAAGGACTTGGGCCGCACGACGTTCGACGACTGGCAACGCGTCGACGGCGCCCTCGGCGAGAATGCCCGGCGGACCGTCTCGATTCTCGACGTGAACGACCGTGTCGTCGCAGGGATCACCGAGCGGCGGACGACCATGCAGTTCATCGGCAACGACTTCTACGACTACACCCTGGAATTCGAGTATCCGCCCTACGAACCGGTCGGAAGCCTTTGCCTCGTCGTGGCGTTGGCGGAGTTCTTCCATCGCCGGTCCGAGCAGGGCGGAATGCTGAGGGGCATTCCCGGGGTGTAACCCTGTCCGGGGTCGCATTCCCGCCGGAGAGCGGCGGCATGATGCCCCCGCGAACTTGATATCACCGGCGATATTAGCCCGCACGGTGCATGGCTAGCTCGGCGCGATGAGCGACGTCAGTTCCGTTCCGTCGTCGGATAATTGGACGAGGGTGTCGCCGACCCGCCATACGTGAGCAAGTGAGTCGACCGCGGCTGGGAGCGTCCACAGCGTCTCGCAGGTATTGCGGTCGCGGGCCTTGGCCACTAGGCCAGCCTTCCGGTTGGTCACTTCGAACACGAACACGGTGCCGTCAGTTCCGAGGAAATTGCCCATGTTGAAATCGCACGCGGCACCCTTGGCTCCAGTGTTCACGTCGTACTGCCGCCACATCGGAAAGGCATCACTCTTGTTCTCGTTGAGCAGGATTGAATCGCCCACGACGACATTAGTTCCCGAAGGCATGTCGAGCAACAACCCACCGTCGGGTGAGAACACGGCCGACTGGTCGCCCTCGTAGCGTGCCACGATTGGAAGCGTCCCCGACCGATCCGTGGTGGGTCTTCCCTCGATTCCTCCGTCGAGGTGCTTTCCAGTCTCGTCGAAGAACTGGACGCCCGCGAGCTTGCCGTCGACCTCAGCGACGGCGGCGAAGCCGCCCGGGTAGAGCACGGTGTTCTGGAGTTTGGTGCCGTCTTGCTCCCCGGGCTTCAACACACGTCCGTCGCGGACGTTAAAAACCGTCGTGTTCCAGTCCGACTTGTCTGTCGAGTCTTGGGTGGCAAGAGTGGTGTCGATGTCGCCCGCTCCCACGACGGTTCCATCACCGGGCACGAACCACGTGGTCTCGGCGCGGTGACCGATGCCGTAGACACCTTGGCGAGCTGCGCTGGCGACGGCGTAATTTGCGATTTGCTTAACGACGAGGGGCCCGGGAAGGGCGCGCAGATCGGTCGGTCCGTTGTAGAGGACCGCGCCAGACTGGGCATCGACTACCCATGCCGTGGCGGCTAATTCATAGCTCAGACACAACACTTCGGTCGGTCCGTTGATGAAGCACCTCGGGAAATTGACGTCGGTGAGAAGCGGTACGGCGGGGAAGGCTGCCTGACCGCTCTTGACGTCGATTCCGGTCAACCACCACTGGGGGGTTGGTGCGCTGCCACTGCGGGCGAGGAAGAAGGCCTTGTCGCCGACTCTGCCGATCAATGGCCGAGGACCGAAGGTGTCGTTGCTCTCTGCAATTCGACTGGGTTCGGCTCCGTCGCCTGTCTCGGGCAGTCCGAGATCGGTGGCGGAGGTACGCCATCCTGGGACGGGCTGTTCTCGCATCGCCGAGCTGAGAGTGTCCCCCGTGTGGTGCCAAGTGCCGCGCGTAGCGAGCCGTCCGTCGTGTTTCCACCAGACGAAGACGCACACGGCCACTGCAATGACGACGACCAGCGCAATTAGCACGAACCATGTTCGGCGGCGCTTACGCTGACTGGGCTGCTCACTCCGTGGCGTGCTCATGCCGGAAGGCCGCGCAAGACATTTACGCCCCTGGGCGTGGCACCGGATGAATCGCGCAGATCGCGTTCAGCGACAGCCGAATTGACGAGCTTCGAGGCATCTGGGCGCGGGACGGCCTTAATCGGAGTCACGCGCGTACCGGGTCGCGAAGATTTCAGCGGCGCGCGCTTCCGCGGTGTTGGGAGATGGCAACCCGACGGTGTATTCGAGGTAGCCGCTGGTGCTGACGCGATCGTGACCCATCGAGCGCAGGAGTTCGACGGCGACTGCATGTTGAGCTGCTTGCGACTTATCCGATGCCAGACCTGCAATGACGACGATCTCCTCGGCCAGTTCGGTTTCCGTCATGTCCGTCGCACGCGCCGTCAGGTCAACTCGCTGAATCCGTCCGCCAAGGTCCGCGGTCGCCGCGACGCTGCCTTGAGGATTGGCCGCGGTGAACACCACCGTGGGGTTCGGATCGTCGTTCTCCATGTCTGCCAGGTCAGAAGGTGCAGTCGAACGATCGTCGATTTGGCTGTAGTTCAACTCGTCGTCGTCATCCCATGAGCCCTCAGCGATCACGAGCACCTCCAGTGCGGTTGTGGCGCGTCACATCTGGCAGGCATCGATGTCGCGACCCGCGAGCCAGTCCGCATTCTTGTAGTTCGCCGACGCCTCCGCCAACCGCACCGAGAGGTCATGTGACATCTTCCATAGCTTCTCAGCGGCGGCGTCTCGTGCTGTTTCCACATCTGAAACGGCCATGTTGCTCAACGCACACACGACCCCGTGGGTGGCCAGAACATTTGCCCCCAGATCGTTGACGGTTTCGCCGGCGACCTTGAGCTCCCCGGCGGCGGTTCCGTGCTTGGCCGAAATCTCGTCGATGAACTCAGTCAGCACCGACAAGTTGTCCGTCATCGCTCTTCTCCATTCACTTTACTTCGCCGGTCGGAATCTACTTGGGCTGTAAGACGGGCGGTTCCGGATTGAACGGTGGCTCATAGGGGGCGTTGGCCTGTGTGCGCGTCGGCAACGTTCCATTCGTGCGCTCATCGCCGAAGGGTTCTCCACAGGGGAGTACGACGGGATTCCCTTGGTCGTCCGTCTGCTCGCCAAATAATTGCTGCGCTGACGCGCCCTGGTAGCGACTGGCGACCGCCCTAATCTTGTCCGCTTTGTCATAGGACTCGGCGACCAGTGCAGCCATGCTCACCTGGGCCATGCTGAGTTGCGTCGACGCAACGCCCGCGTCGGCGATTGCCTTCGGGATCGCACCGCCGGGGATGCTGTTCATCCAGGAGGTTGCGGTGTCGTAATCTGCGAGGAAGTCGATGAGACCCTGCAGGCCGTCGCGGGTTTCCTTGACCTTTTGGCCGAGAGCCTGCAGTAGGGGCCGCATCTCCTTGTCGCCCTCGGCGACTTCATAGGTCTGGTGCAGGTGGTTGGAAGCCTTGGCCTGATATGCAGTGGCGGCCGTGCCGTCCCACTGAGCGGGGTCATCGATCTCTGTCTTTTCCAGCAACTCGCCAGCGTCCCTGTACTTCGTCTCCGATGTAACGAACGCTTCGCCAGTCTCAGGTTCTCCCGAGCCGGTAGTGACCTTCATTCCGTAGATGGCGAGCTGAGCAGCCATGATGATGGGTGACTCAGCCAAATTGGCTACCGCTCCAATGGCTTCGCTATTGGGGAGCTGGCGGTCCAGCGGACCGGGCGGATCGTTCCATTTGCCGCCTATGACGTCGCCATACTTGCGCAGCAGGTCGATCGCTTCCCCGAGCAAGCTCACGTGTTCTCTCCCCTTTTCCCGAATACAGCCTATCGCCCGGAGGCCGAGGCCCAGCGCGGCATTTTTGAGCGACGTTGAAGGGTGTCTAGACGTTCCCGTTCGAGGGCACACTGGACTCGTGGACCCAGTCGCAGCGCTGCGCCAAATCGCGTACTACAAGGACCGTGCCCGGGAGGACTCCCGCCGGGTGATGGCCTACCGCAAGGCCGCCGACGTCGTCGAGGGCCTCGACGACGCCCAGCGCGACAAGCACGGCAAGGCCAACAGCTGGCAGTCGCTGCCCGGCGTCGGACCCAAGACCGCGGCGGTCATCGCGCAGGCGTGGGCCGGCCGCGAACCCGACGCCCTCATCGAATTGCGTTCCAACGCAGAGGACCTCGGCGGCGGCGAGATTCGTGCGGCGCTCAGGGGCGACCTGCACCTGCACTCCAACTGGTCGGACGGCTCGGCCCCGATCTCGGAGATGATGGCCGCCGCGAAGGCGCTCGGACACGAGTACTGCGCCCTGACTGACCACTCGCCACGGCTGACGGTCGCCAACGGCCTGTCCGCCGACCGGCTCCGCGAGCAGCTCGACGTCATCGACAAACTGCGAGAGACGTTCGCGCCCATGCGAATTCTCACCGGCATCGAGGTCGACATCCTCGACGACGGCACCCTCGACCAGGACGACGACCTGCTCGAGCGGCTCGACGTCGTCGTGGCGAGCGTGCACTCGAAGCTGAAGATGGACTCCGCGGCGATGACCCGCCGGATGGTGCGTGCGGTGTCGGGTGGACAGGCCGACGTCCTCGGCCACTGCACCGGCCGACTGGTCGAGGGCGGCCGGGGCACCAGGGCTGAATCCGCGTTCGACGCCGAAAAGGTCTTCACCGCCTGCCGCGACCACGGCACGGCCGTCGAGATCAACTCGCGGCCCGAGCGCCGGGACCCACCCACCCGGTTGCTGACCATGGCGCTGGAGATCGGCTGCGACTTCTCGATCGACACCGACGCCCATGCGCCAGGCCAATTGGACTTCCTCGGCTACGGCGCCCAACGGGCCCTGGACAACGGCGTCCCCGTCGACCGGATCGTCAACACCTGGCCGCTGGAGAAGCTCCTGGCCTGGACCACGGCGAATTAGTCCGGCAGCATGGGCATTTCGAGCCCAGGATCCCGGCCGACGAGCACACCACGCGTCACCGACGCGTTGCCGAACCGCCGGCGCACCTCGTCCATCGCCGAGTCGACGGCCAACAGGTGCTCCGGTGTGCCCGTTCGTGTCCTCCGCCCGTCGCCGGAAGACTCGAACGGCAGTTCCAGCTCGAGCTGCTGGGCACCGTCGCGGTCGATGTTGGACACGGCAAAGCCGACGAGCGTCAGCCCGCGTTCGGCGATCAGCGGACTCGCGGTCCGCACCAAACCCCTTGCCGCGGAGAGGATCGCGTCGGTCGACGCAGTGGCTTGCGGCAGGGTGTGTGACCGGGTGACCCTACTGAAGTCGTTGAACCGCAGGCGCAGCACCACGGTGCGTCCAGTGCGGTCGGACTTGCGCATCCGTCGCGTGATGCGATCCACCAGGTTCACCACCACGGCGTCGATCTCGCTGTGCGACATCGAATTCCCCGATCGGCCCAGTGCGCGCTGGGCACCCACTGAGCGGCGCCGCACACCGGTGACGACCCGGCGGCGATCGACGTTGTGCGACAACGCGAACAACTGATGGCCCATCCCGCCGCCGACGATCGACCCGAGCATCGACTCGCTCAACTCGGCCACGTCGGCAACGGTGTGGATGCCGTGGGCGTGCAGCTTGTCGGCGGTCTTGGCGCCCACTCCCCACAAGCGTCGCACGGGCAGCGGATGCAGGAATTCCAGCTCGCGGTCGGGTGGCACCAGCAGCAGCCCGTCGGGCTTGCCCTCCTGACTGGCCACCTTGGCGAGGAACTTGGTGCGGGCGATGCCGACCGTGATCGGCAGGCCGACCTGGTCGCGCACCTGTTCCCGCAGCCGAGCCCCGATCTGCACCGGGGTGCCCGACACCCGCAGCAACCCGCTGACGTCGAGAAACGCCTCGTCGACCGACAGTGGCTCGACCAGGGGAGTGGTGTCGTGGAAGACCTCGAACACCGCGGCACTGGCGTCGGTGTAGGCCGCCATCCTGGGTGGCACCACGATGGCGTGCGGGCACAGCTGCTTGGCCTGGCGCCCGCCCATCGCGGTCTTCACGCCGTAGGCCTTGGCCTCGTAGCTGGCCGCCAGCACCACGCCGCCTCCGACGATCACCGGCTTGCCGCGAAGGGACGGGTCGTCGCGCTGTTCGACGGATGCGTAGAAGGAGTCGAGATCGGCGTGCAGGATGTTCGCCTCGCCTACCCCCTGCGCACCGGACACGAACACATGTTCGCATCGCCGTCCGACGAAAGCTACTGGCTGTCCCCATAGATGCTGGTCAGCCAGATGTGCGCGAGGGTCTCGACGACGCGGTTCTGGGCGACCGAGCCCGGCTCGGCGACCAACGTCGCCGTCATGGTCCGCTCGTTCATCAGGTTGAGCGAGGTGGCGAGGTCGTGTGCGTCGATGGTGGTCGGCGCTGCGCCACGCGCCCGCTCGGCCTCGATCAGCGCGGCGGTCTGGTCGATCCACTTCTGCATGAACGCCGACCAGACGGCGCGGAAGTCCGGGCTCGTGGCCAGCGCCTCGGTGCCTGCCCGTGCCACGACGCTGTGCGAGCCGAACGCGGTGAAGAAGGTGCGGATGCCCTCGCGGAAGGCCCGGCGCGGGTCGGCAGGCAGATGCTGTGTCGCGCCGTCGAACCCCGTGTCTGCCTGTCGGATGAGCGGGTCGATCAGCGCCAGCAACACCGCGTCCTTGGACGGGAAGTAGAAGTAGAACGTCGGCCGTGACAGCCCGGCGCCCTTGGCCAGGTCGTCGACGGAGATGTCGGCGAACTTCTTGTCCTCGAGCAGCCGCTCGGCCGTTGCGAGGATGGCTGCCTCACGCTCGTCGCCCGACGGTCGCGTCGAGCGACGTCCCCGCCCGGATCGGGCCGTGCTGGCAGTGGTCATGGCCTGAACCTTACTGCATGTCGAATTATTCGACAGGGTGTTGACCGATTCGACACCCTGTTGATAACGTGTCGCCATGATTGAACACCTCGACGTCCTGATCGTCGGCGCCGGCATCTCCGGCATCAGCGCCGCCTGGCATCTGCAGGACCGCTCGCCGTCGAAGACCTACGCGATCCTCGAACGCCGCGAGAACATGGGCGGCACTTGGGATCTGTTCAAGTACCCCGGCATCCGCTCGGACTCCGACATGTTTACCCTCGGCTTCCGGTTCAAGCCGTGGACGTCGGCCAAGGCCATTGCCGACGGCCCGTCGATTTTGTCCTACATCAAGGACGCCGCCGCCGAGAACGGCATCGACAAGAACATCCGCTACAGCCACCGGGTGGTTGCCGCCGACTGGTCCGACGCCGACAACCGCTGGACGGTCACCGTCGACACCGGCGACGACGAGATCACCATGACGTGCTCGTTCTTCTTCGCCACCACCGGCTACTACAACTACGACGAGGGCTACTCGCCGGAGTTCCCCGGGTCCGCCGACTTCGCAGGCACCATCGTGCACCCGCAGCACTGGCCAGAGGATCTCGACTACGCGGGCAAGAAGATCGTCGTCATCGGCAGCGGCGCGACCGCGATCACCCTGATCCCCGCGCTGGTCAACAGCGGCGCCGGGCACGTCACCATGCTGCAGCGCTCACCGTCCTACGTCGGTTCGTTGCCCGACGTGGACCCGGTCGCGGTCGCCGCCAACAAGTACCTTCCCGAAAACGTGGCCCACGTGGTCAACCGGTGGAAGGCGATCATCTTCAGCACCGCCCAGTATCAGCTGGCACGCAAGTTCCCGAACTACATGCGCAAGACGCTGATGACGATGGCCAAGCGCCGGCTGCCCGAGGGCTACGACGTCGAGAAGCACTTCGGCCCCAGCTACAACCCGTGGGACCAGCGGCTCTGCCTAGCCCCCAACGGCGACCTGTTCAAGACCATTCGCAAGGGCAACGCCGACGTCGTCACCGACACGATCGACACCTTCGTCCCCGAGGGAATCAAGCTCGCCTCCGGCGAGGTGGTGGACGCCGACATCATCGTCACCGCAACGGGTTTGAACATGCAGCTGCTCGGCGGTCTGGCACCCACCCTGAACGGCCAGCCGATCGACCTGACGTCTCTGATGACCTACAAGGGTCTGATGTTCTCGGGCATCCCGAACTTTGCCATCACCTTCGGGTACACGAACGCGTCGTGGACGTTGAAGGCCGACCTGGTCTCGGAATTCGTCTGCCGCGTTCTGAACTACATGGACGACAACGGTTTCGACCGAGTCGTGCCAGAACACCCCGGCGCAGCCGTCGGTGAATTGCCCTTCATGGACTTCGCGCCCGGCTACTTCCTGCGGGCGATCGACCAGCTCCCGAAGTCGGGCTCACGGGCACCGTGGCGGCTCAAGCAGAACTACCTGCTCGACCTGCGGCTGATCCGTCAGGGCAAGGTCGACGACGAGGCCCTGCACTTCACCAAACACCGTGCGGCCGTGGGCGTTTAACACTCCCGCGAAAAGACGTAAAGGGCCCTGACGCACCGCGTTTCAGGGCCCTTTACGTCTGCTCGGCGAGGTCTAGGCCGGCACGACCAATGCCTATTTGTCGTCTGCGACGACGACGATCCCGTCGTCGTCGCAGTACGCGATCTCCCCCGGGGTGAACGTCACGCCGCCGAAGGTCACCGCCACGTCGCGCTGGCCGGCTCCGGTCTTGGTGCCCTTGCGCGGGTTTGTGCCCAACGCCTTGACGCCGAGGTTCATCGTGCGCAGCGCGGCGGCGTCGCGCACCGCGCCGTGGACGATCACACCCGCCCAACCATTCTCGACGGCCAGACCGGCGATGACGTCTCCGACCAACGCGGTGTGCAGGGACCCGTCGCCGTCGACCACCAAGACACCACCGTGCCCGGGCTCGGACAGGATGGACTTCAGCAGTGCGTTGTCCTGAAAGCACCGGACGGTGGTGACGGGGCCGGCGAACATCGTGGTGCCGCCGAGGTTCTGCAATTGCAGATCGCAGCTGCGGACGTCGGGGTAGATCTCGTCGACGAGGTCGGCGGTGGCGCGAGGTTCGATGGTCACGGCTCGATGCTAGGTCAGTCGTCGTCGGAGCTGCGACGCGCCAGCAACACGACCAGCAGGGCCAGTGCGCCCGCCGCCACGGCGACCACCAGTGGCAGACGAGACGATTCCGGACCGGGCAGCGGGATGGGCGTCGGAGCGCTGGCGACCGTCGACTTCGCTTGAGCCGCAACTTCCTTCGCCGGCGAGATCGGTGCGCGATCGCCGTTGCCCTCCGCCGGAGGGTTCGGCGCCGGTGCTGGTGGCGGGGTGGGCGCCGCCACGACGGGCGGTGCGAGCGGCGGAGGAGGAGTGACCGCGGCAGGTGGCGGCACTGCCTTCTTCGCGGGCGCCTTCTTGGCAGGCACGGCCTTCTTGACGGGAGCCTTCTTCGCCGGGGCCTTCTTGGCTGCCTTGGCTGGCGGCGTCTTCGCCGGCGGCGTGGCGGGTGCCTTCGGGGCCTGGTCGGCGACAGCGTCCGGCGATCGATCGTCGGGCGTCTGGCCCTGTCGATCTTGCTCGTCGGCCATAGTGGCTGCTCCTTTGCAGTGCGATGGGTAGTCGGCAGCGGTGACCATCATGCCAGTTGGCGGATTTGGCTAACCCGTGACCGCCAACGCGGCTGCCAAGGTCAAGGCGATCGCCATCACCGCCAACTCGACCCTCGACCTGCTCCGCGACACGGCGACCGTGGCGCGGTGAGAGCGTGCGGCCGGCAGCCAGCCAGCCCGATTCCGCGCCGCCAGCACGACCAGGACGACGGTCACCGCCACCTTCGCAGCCAGCACGCGCCCGTAGTCGGTGCCGTACAGGTCGGTCGGCGAGTTCAGCGTGACGGCCGCGCCGACCACCCCGAACACCAGCAGAACCACCACGCACCACGACGCCATCTGGGAGAACCGCGGCAAGACTCTGGCCCACTGCCCGCGGTGGGTCACCACCAGCACCAGACCGGCGAGCACGCCACACCATGCCGCCGCCGCCAGTGCGTGGACCGCCACCGCGATCCCACCCAAGGGGCTCTCGGACAGGTGGCCGACCAGGCTCCGTCCGGCGACCCCGATGGCGGCCGCGCCGACGGCGAGCACGCCCGGCGCCGACGAGGGCCGGGTTCCCGTCGGCGAGGACAGCGCGACGACGCACACCACCAGGGCCGCGGTCAGGCACACCAACCCCGCCCGGCCGACTGCGGTGTCCGTGGCGAACGCGACCGTGGTGCGCACGCCGACCCGGGCAGCCGACCACCCCGCCGCGTCGGCAGCACCGACGACGAGCCGGACCAATTCGGCGACCGTCCACACCGCCGAGACCATGACGAGGGGGCGTGCGGCGCGCGCCGCCAACTCGTCGCGGTAGCGCTCGACGTCGAGGGCGGGCACGACCACCAGACCGAGGCTGACCACTGCCGCCACGTCGCAGAGCGCACGCACCAGGCTCGAGGCAGGCGAACCAAGCCCCAACGCCAACGCGGCGGCACCCGCGACGCCCGTGGCGCCCAGTGCCACCGCTCGAGCCTGGCTCACGCGCGCCGCCGCACCGCCACCCAGACGCCGCCGCCCACGATCACCGCGGCCAGCGCCACGAAGGGCCACACGGGCATCCCGTCCGACTCGTCGGAGGACGCCCCGACCTTGGGCCCGGGGGAACCGGTTCCGGCCACCGTCAGCGTGAACGACCACGAGCCGCTGACGACGTGGCCGTCGGCCGAGGTGACGCGGTAGTTCACGGTGTAGGCGCCCGTCGGCCCCAGCGGCAGTAGGGCGACGCTGGCGACGGGACCCGCGACGTCCACCGGCCCCGTCGACCAGAGATTGCCGTCCGGTCCGACGACGGTCATGGCGGCGAAGTCGGTCTGCAACCGCTCGTTGAACGTCGCGCTGACGCGCGCGGGCCCGCTGCCGACGGAGCTGTCGGGTGCGGGATCGGCAGCCACGCGAACGGCGTGCGCCGACGCGACGCCTGCGCCCGCGAGCGCGCCCATGGCGAGCGCCGCACCGATCAACGCCGCGGCCGTCAACCGCCTGATCACGTCCGGCGGCGTCCGGTGAGCGCCACCACGACTCCGACGGCGGCCAGCACCAGGGCGCCGCCTGCCAACCAGCGCGCGGTGTCGTCGGGGCGCGCCGACGCCGGTTCGGCGGCCGGCTCTGCGGCGGCCGTGGCCATCGGGGACGCGGGCTGTTCGTCGTGGCCCACGGCAGGCGCGCCGGTCAGCTTCAGTTCGGGCGCGGGGTGCTCGGGCTCGCCACCGCCAGGCAGAGGCGGCTGGTCCCACCGCACGACGGTGCCGTCCGAGTAGGTCTGGGTGGCCGGCAGCGTCACCGTCGGTTGGTCGGGCAGGGTCACCGAGACGTTGAACAGTGCGAACTGGTCCGACGAGATGCCGACCGACGGGGCGGCCGTCCAGGTGACCGACCGAACGGTGCCTGCGGCGGCGTCGCGGTCCAGGCGGGCGGTCCACCCGGGCATCACCTCCGTGCGCGCGGACGCGACGTTGGGTAGCGCGACGCTGAACTCCGTTGTCAGAGCGCCTGTTTCGGACTCGCCGGGGACGCGGAAGGTCAGCACGGACGTACTGCCGGGAGCCGCGCCGTCGGCGTCGACGTGAACGTGTGCCGAGGCGGTTCCCGCACCCGTCAGCAGTGCGATGGACATGGCCGCGCCGGTGGCGGCAGTCGTGATGAGGGCGCGCGAGGACGCCCGGTGAACGAATCTCATGATGGGTTGCCTTCGTGGGTCGAAAGGGTCGAATGGTCGTTTCGGGTTAGCGGGCGAAACCGACCGGTGGACCACGATGCGACAACGACGCAGACAGAAAGCGCAAGGACTGCAAGGGCTGATCGGCACTGACGAACGCGGTCGACGACGTTGCGGCGACGGGGTGACGGTCAACCCGGGCAGCCACGACGAGCACGCGCGACACCGCGGCGGCAAGACGTCCGCCCGCAGCGATCAGCACCGCGCCGACCACGACCGCCGCCAGGTGAGCGGCGAACATCAAAAGTGGCGGCATCCCCTCGGCCGACGGGTGCGAGTGCCCGCCGACGCCGAGCAACGCATGCCCCAGCAGTTGTCCGACCGCGAGGACGGCAAGGAGAAGGCGGACGTCGGCGGTGTCCCGGACGGTCGCCACCAGCGATCCGAGGGTTATCGACAGCAGAGCCAGCAGGGCCGCGGTGGGACTCGGCGGCAGGCCACCGCCCGCGGTCCCGTGCGCGGCAACCGCCAGCGTCGCCGTCAAGGCCCCCGCCGCCGCCCCTGGGACGAGGCGCGCCGCCGGAGGCGTACGTCGGCGGGGCTGGGTACCGATCAGACCACTCCGAGGCGGGCCATCAGGTCCGCGTCGACTCCGTCCAATTGGTCACTGATCGCAGCGTGTGCGGCCTTGCGACGAGGGGTCGGCATGTTCTCCGCCGCGGTCACGGCCGCCGAGAGGTCCCGCAGCCGATCCGTCACGGCCGCCACGAACTGCTTGGTCTCGGCGTCCTTCGGCTTCTTCGCCGCCACCTGGGACAGCGTGTGTTCGGCGCCCGCGATGCGAGCCGAGAGCGCTCCACCGGCTCCGGAGAACTGGCCGATCTGGCTCAGCGAGACACCCAGTCGGTCCGCTCGCCGCTCGTCGACGAAACCACGCGCGGCGACGGAGGCGCGATAGACGATCGGCACCACGACAGGGGCCAGCATCCGGGAGATGGTCAACACCCGGCGAATGCGGGACGCCGACAGCAGCCGTCCCTCGTGGACCGCCTTGAGCTGGGTCTCGGCCACCCGAAGGGCGTTTCGGTCACTGGCCCGCTGTGCCTTGAGACTCGCCTTCATCGCCTTCACCTGACGTCTTCCGTCGGCCTTGATGCGCCGCGCTTCGTTCTTCGCGGAGAGTCGTGCCTCGAGCTTCGCCTTGGCCTTGATCGCCTTGGCTTCGGCACGCCGAGTAGCCCGGCTCTTGCGCCGTCTGAACAGGCCCATCCCGGCTGCCTCCCGGTCATTTCGTCGTGATCTGGCGCTCGTGGCTGCGCTGGTGTCGCCAACACTATCGCCGCTCGCGTCGACGTCCCGTTCCGGCCCCGATCTCCAGACGTGGGTCTCAGAGCGCCAGCAAACGAGAAAGCGTACTCGTGCAAGAATTGCCACTGATCGGCGACACCGATCGGGGGTGCTGCAGGGGCGTCCCTGCGGAATCGTCAGAGGTCGCGAGGGGTGTTGTCACGTGGCTACGCGAGTGCGCATCGCCGCGGCGGCCTGTCTGATGGTGTCGGGGTTGTTCGTCAGTGGCGCCGGTGCCGCGCTGGCCCTTGCCGACCCCGATCCAGCTCAGAGCGACGACGGCGGAAGCACGCCGACCGACCCGACTGACGCGGGCACCCCGGCTGTTTCCACCAAACCCACCGGGCCCTCCGCGGCCGCCACCGCCACGGCCACCCCGAAGGCAAATCCGCCGAAGCCGACGTCCCAGGTCGGCGACGGCCGAAGCGGCATGCCGCTGGGCGGCACCGGAACCACCCGCACCCCGACGGCTCCCAGCAAAGAGGCCACCCCCACCGGCACGGCGGCGCCGCAAACGGAAACCCAGACCGCGCCTACACCCGACGATCAGACGCGCGCGGCGGACGCCGACGAGCCCGAAGAACACCCGGGATGGAAGTGGTGGCCGTGGTGCTGGCCAACCCCGCCGGGACCCGGCCTTCCACCAGGCAGCGGCAGCAGTACCGGCAACGGAGGTGGCGGCATCCGCAGCGGACTGCCGCCGACCGGCGCCGGCATCCCGCGATCGCCGGCGCTACCGATCGTCCCCGTCGATCCCACCGCCGACGTCATCGGCGGATTGGCAACCACCGCAGCACAATTGCCCCTCGCACCGCTCGCGCTACCCGCCGTCGTTGCCCCGCTCGGCGTCGGAGTCGGAGTCGGCGGGCCGGGAGGACCCGGCGTCGCACCGCGACCCGGGCCAGCGCAGCCCCGAGCGGGTGCGACGGCGAGTCCGGCTCCGCCACCCCGAGCCCAGGAACAGAACCCGCCCGCCTTCAGCGCGAGCAACGGCACGATGCCCGCGAGCTACCGAGCCGGCTACGGCGAATACCTGCGCACCGCGAGCATCGGGGACATGGCGGCAGTGGCAGTACCCGGCGTCACGGGCATCCTCGGTCTCACCATCGCGGGAGGCCTGCTTGGGTTCCGGCAGGCCCGCGCCGGCCAGGCCCTGCGCGCCAATGGCACTGCCAGGTTCACGAGTTGATCGAATTCGCCGTGCCTCGGCACGTAAGGACGGGAATAGTGGACTCATCGAGAGGGGGATCCGATGCCAGCCAGTCGTCGCGTCACGCGCGCCGTCAGTGAGGTTCTCGATCTAGCACCCCGGCGGGGCGAGGTGTCGCTCGCACGCCTCGTCGATTCGGTGGCGGAAAGCCGCGGCCGACCCATCGAGCTGAAGATGGCGGACCTGCCGTCGGGCGTGTGCGGCCAGTGGCGGCAGTACGCCGATCGAGACGTCTTCCTGATCCAGCAGGGCCTGCCCGCCGGAGACCGGACCCTTGCGCACGAGCTGGGCCACCTCGTCCTCGGCCACGAAGGCATCTCCGTGGTCGAAGCGGCCAGGGACCATACCGAATTCGCCAGCTCCGACCTCATCGGCTACATGCTCAACCAACGGACCGGGTGCATGGGTCCCAGCGGCGAAGACCTCGAGCAGGAGGCCGAGGACTTCGCCGCGCTGCTCATCTATCGGTTGGGTCGACTGCCGTCGGACCGCGCCTCGATCGTGCAGGTGCGCCTCGGAGAGGCGTTTGGTTGATCATCTGGGTGATCGCCGGTCTCCTCGGATTGGCAACCGGCCTGCGCATCGGCTGGGCACTCGTCAACAAGCAGTCCCTGGTCAGCGCGGCGATGATCCTCGCCCTCGGCAGCCTCGGACTGGTGGCCGCACTCAACTGGGAGCCTCTGACGCTCCTCATCGACACCCTGGTCCGCTGGCCCAACGTGTCCACGGTGCTCAGCCAGGTCGCGTTGATCGCCTGCGCCGCCGGCAGCTGCGTGATGATCACGTCGGCCGCCTCTGAGCGCAAACCCGCGACGATTCGCCGCATCGCGGTCATCCAGTACGGCATTGCGACCCTCATCGCGGCGCTGACGATGGTGGCGTTCTTCACCTCGCCGCAGCAGCCCGAGATGGCGCCGCAGGAATTCTTGCGGCGCAACCTGGGGCCCGGTGCGATGACGGCGTCGTGGCTGTTGCCGCTGCTCTACGTCATGCTCGCGTTGACCCTGGTGGTCTGGGCCGGGGTACGTCACTCGAACCGAACCCGCCGCGGCCGCGCCCTCTTCGTGTTCACCGTCGGCGTCGTGCTCATGGTCCTGGCGAGTGCGTTCTTCCTGCTGCGCGCCGTTGGCACCACCGACTTCATCGGCGTCGGTGCCGCCGCCACCCTGCTGGGCTGCGCCATGCTCGTCGTGGCCAGCGGATCGCTGCTGCCCAGCGTCGAGGACTGGTTCGGCGCGCGTCACGAACTGCGGATCATCCAGCCCCTGCTCGACGAGCTGAGTCGACGGCACCCCAACGTCGGCATCGGGGTCCGACCACGCGGGCCGCTGCTGTTCCGGGTCGCCGAGCAGATGTCGATGATCTCCGACGCGCTGTACCTCGAGGCCACCCGTGCGCTCGGAGGTGAGGACGCCGCCGCGTCGACTGACGCCGAGCACCCGGATTCGCCCGACGTCGAGCCGGAAGAACAGGCGCTGCGCATCGCAGAGTGGATCAACGCCGGTCGGGAAAACCCCGGGGACGCGGCGAATGCCACCTTCCCCGGACCACATTGGCTACGCCAGCCGCCGTCGTATTCGGATCGCGAATGGATCCTCGCGATTGCCGATCAGTACCGGACGCTCGAGAACAAGGTGAGCGTCGCGTCGAGCTAGTCGTCGAGGTGCTCTTGGCGACGGAGTTCGTCCACCTTCTGGACGATGTCCTGCTGCGCCTCGGGGGAGAGTCCGACGGTGCGGGCCGCGATGCGGCGGATGCCCTCGTCGCGCATGCTCGCCAGCCAGGTGAGTTCCTTGTCGAGCTTCTCGTAGTACTCGTCGTCGGTGAAGTAGGCCGGCTTGATGCGGAAGAAGTTGGCCAGGGCCGCCATCGTCGCAACCGAGGGGTTCGTGCGATTGCCCGAACGCAACTGGGAGAGGTAAGGCGCGGACATCGTGACGCCTTCAGACTTCAGGGCGGCAATGACTTCAGCCGACGTATGGGGGCCACGTCCCGGGGGGTAGACGGTGTCGAATAGGCGGTTCAGCCTGGCGGAAAAAGTCATGCTCATCGATCTGTCCTCCACTTAGCGTTACGAGCGGGCGTCCCTTGAGGCGTATTTGCTGATCATCGTAGCGAGAGTTGCGCCGACAACCAAGTGCAAACCACCCTAGAGTCCGTTGCACCCCACGTTACTACCCGTACCTGTGTGCTCTAGCAGCGGTTATCTCCTGCCTGGACTGCGCCGAATCCAAGCGCCGCTAAGCCAAAAATAACGCTGGAGTTGTTTTGCCCTGTCTCTCGGCGTGCTCGCTGCCAAATAGCGGGAGCCCGTATCGGCCTTGAGAAATCGGTTCAGCGCTCGGCTTCGACGACATCGGTAATTTGCTCATGAATTCGACCGCGGATTACGGACGCAGCTACCGACGCCGCCTTCGCCCACGTCAGTCCCCGACGTAGGCGAGCTTCCTTCGCGGCAGCGGTCGTCGCGGTGACAGTAGCCAATGGCCGGTTCCGTCGAGACGGTCGACGAATCGAGTACGCGACGGCCCCGAAGGCCGCCGGCGGGAGCGCTGGGAACCCGGTTAGGCCGCCGCAAGCAGCATGGCGAGGACGGCGGTGTCCGGATGCGTGATCGGGTCGACGCCCACCCTGCTGACCATCGAGGTGATGGTGCCGTCGGACTCGGCCTCCACCCACGCCGCCCGGTGATCGAGACCGAGGTGCGGCAGGCCGGGGAGTAGGACGCATCCTGACGCCGCACCCGCGCATTCCGGAAGCGACGGCATCGTCTCCGACGGTGGGTGCAACATCAACAATGCGGGCGGCTGGCGGCGGGCGAAGTAACCCGGCGGGATCGCCCCGTCGCCGACCACGGTGCCCTCGGCGATGACCAGTCCGACGGTGCCCGGCGCCGGCTCGTCGGGTAGCTCCTCACGCACACCGAAGATCGTCGTGGTGGAGAGCAGACCGGGCAGCGAGGCCACCCGGACCGCGACGATCAACAGCTGTGCCCATTCCTTCGTCGAGTCCGGCCAGCGGCCCGAGACCACGAAACCCTTGAGTGCTCCACCGGAGTGGAAGGGTGCGACTTCGATGGCTCCATGAGATCCGGTATCCATCACTGCCTCCGATCGGTGCGCGTGATTGCCGCCCGACACGGCTGTGGGTCAGTCCCGAAAGCTTGCGGCAGGTAGCAGCTAGCACGCAATAGGACACGAGTGCCAGTAATGCAACCGAAACCCTCGAGGTCAGCGCGGCTGCCGTCCGGCGAACCGCCACACCACGCGGTAGGACCCCTCTGCCCTCACCGGACCGAAGTCGTGCGAGTCGGAGGCGTACCGCGCTCTCGGGTTGTCCGAGCGCGCCTCAAAAATCGCGCCATGGGACGACGGCTGGACGTCGCCGACCCTCTTGACGAGCCACCTGGTCGACTTCGACGGATCGCGGAAGACCCGGATCTGGTCCCGTTTGGGCTCGCGGCCGTCACGAAATCCGACCAACCACCCGCCAGGGCTCAGGGTCGGGCGCATCGACTCACCGTCGACTCGAAAGATTCGAAGGGGCCAGCCTCGCGGAGCTTGATTGCCGCTCATCCCCAAAGGGTAAGTTCAATACATGCTTCCTCGACTCTTACCCAACGCAACTCCCGCCCACGCCCACTGCGACCTGTACTGCGGTGTCTACGATCCGGCTCAGGCCAAGATCGAGGCGTTGTCCTGCCTCAAGACGCTGAAGAAGTTCCACGACTCCGACGACGACCACTTCAGGACGCGCGCCATCATCATCAAGGAGCAGCGTGCCGAAGAGGTCAAGCACCACCTGATGGTGTTGTGGGCCGACTTCTTCACCAAGGACCACTTCGAGCAGTTCCCGAACCTGCACCAGCTGTTCTGGGACGGCGTGCACGGCGCGGGCGACGTGAAGAAGTCGACCGACATCGCCGTCGCCGAGAAGCTGCTCAAGACGATCGACGAGATCTCCGACATCTTCTGGCAGACCGAGAAGTCCAAGGACATGGGCGTGTACCCACCCGCCTGATCACACCCGTCAACCAAGAAAGGCCGGCTTCGCGCTTAGCGCGGAGCCGGCCTTCTTCGTGGCCGGGACGGTCAGGTCAAGACGATGAGCGCGAGCACACCGAGCAGGGCGAGGGCGATCAGTCCCGCGCGCAGGCACGCCATCAAATGGCTGTGGGTGTAGACGTGTGCGGACGTGTGCCATTCCGACGGCGGGACGGCCCCCGGCCCCAGTGGATGCGATGCCATCAAAAGCTCCTGACCTGCGCGATCAACGTTAATTCTCCAGTGAGATCTGTCACAACGTTGCTTGTGATCGCGATCATAGCGCCTGTGGATCGGCGAGAAAAATTGGCCGCCGCGGTTTTCGTGCGGCGGGAAGGGTGGTTAGCTCGGCGTCGTTTTTCGCTCGGCGCTGTGGGCCCTGTTGATCGCCGGTGGTCGAGGTCTCGAGTTATCCACAGTCAATTTCCGGTCGCCGACGGATTTGCCGGGTCAGGGGCTTTTCCATGGCTCGGTCCCTGTGCATGAACCTGTGGAAACTGTGGATAGGCCTCTGATTGCTGTTCTCGCCATGCCAGCATTGGTGGGGTGAGATTCACGACGAACCAAGGAGTGCGCAGTGAGTGACGACCAGGTCGGAGAGGCCGAAATCACCGACGTTCCCGTCACCTTCGACGAA
Source organism: Mycobacterium sp. Root135 (assembly GCF_001426545.1). Classification (GTDB taxonomy): domain Bacteria; phylum Actinomycetota; class Actinomycetes; order Mycobacteriales; family Mycobacteriaceae; genus Mycobacterium. The sequence continues at coordinate 769,308 of NZ_LMEZ01000005.1, forward strand.
TCGGTGGTTCTGCTCGACGTCCGCGAGGACGACGAGTGGCAGCGCGGCCACGCAGAGGGCGCCCAGCACATCCCGATGGGGGACGTGCCGGCCCGGATCGCCGAGATCGACACCGACGCCACGCTCTATGTGGTGTGTCATGCGGGCGGCCGGTCGCTCCGCGTGGCGCAGTACCTCGCCCGCAACGGCTACGAGCCCCTCAACGTGGCTGGGGGCATGCTGGCGTGGGCCGGAGCCGGGCGCGCCGTCGTCACCGACGACGGCTCTGCGGGCACCGTCTGAGGAACCGTAGGCTGGTCGCGTGATCCAGGTTTGTTCACGGTGCGGCACGCGCTGGAATGTGCGCGACCGCCAGCGTGTCTGGTGCCCTCGCTGCCAGGGCTCGCTGCTCGCACCGTCGGCGGAGTCCGAACCGCAGTGGTCGACGCGAACCTCCGCGGACTCGAAGCCGGGAGCCAACGGATCGGGTCAGCGCCTCCCCGCCGGCTACCGCTGGATCGCGGTGCGTCCTGGCGCCGCCCCACCGGCCCGCCGTCAGCCCCGGCCGCTTGGGCCGACGCCCAGGTACTCGGTGATCCCGCGCTGGGGGCTGCAGGACCGGTTCGAGCTGGCCGCACCCGAGCCCGCGGTCGAACCGCCCAAGACGGCGACGCGCATGGTCCAGACCACGCTTCTGCTGACGATGCTGGCACTGGTCTTCGCCATCGTGGTCCACATCGCCAACTACGCACTGCTGCTCTACAACCGCTCGAGGCTGCTCAACCCGATCGTGGCGGGCATCGCGACGTGGGCGGGTGTCGCAGCCAGCGTGCTGGTGTTCTTCACGCTGATCGCCACCGCGGTGGTGCTGACCAACTGGCTGATCGTTCGGCGGGCCAACACCTACGCGCGTTCGAACGTGGAGGATCCGCGTCCGGCGTGGCAGCTGTGGGTGTGCTGCCTGCTGCCGTTGGTCAACCTCTTCTGGGCCCCGGTGTTCGTCATCGAGTTGGCCAGGGCGGAGGGACGGTTGTCATGGCTGCGCACCCCCATCGTGGTGTGGTGGTGCGGGTGGTGGGTCAGCTTCCTGGTGTCCGCGTTCGCGTTCGCGACCAGCTTCACCACCGACGCGCAGGGCATCGCCAACAACACGATGGTCGTGACGATCGCGTTCCTGGCGGCGCTCGCAGCGCTCCTGCTGACCGTGCGCATGTACCAGGGGTTCGAGCATCGGCCCGTCGACCACGGGCCGACGACGCGGTGGGTCGTCGTCGACGACGCCAAGACCCAGGAGAAGGACGTCGAGGTCCCCGAGGACGCCGAACCTCAGGACCGCGACTCGGAATCCGCTGAGTCGGACCGGAAGGAACCGGCGGCGTCAGGCATCATCAGCGCATGACTTCGGCCGACGGGGCAGTGGGCGGGCACCCCTTCGTGGTGGCGCACCGGGGCGCGTCGGCCGAACGCCCCGAGCACACCATCGCCGCCTACGAGCTCGCCCTTGAGGAGGGCGCCGACGGGGTGGAGTGCGACGTGCGGCTCACGCGCGACGGTCATCTGGTGTGCGTCCACGACCGACGTGTCGACCGCACGTCGACCGGTACCGGCCTGGTAAGCGACATGACGCTCGCCGAGTTGCGTGAATTCGACTACGGCGCTTGGCATTCCAGCGCGCAGGCGGGCGGCGGCCAAGGCGAAACCGGACTGCTCACCCTCGACGACCTGATCTCGCTGGTCCTCGACTGGAAGCGTCCCGTCAAGATCTTCGTGGAGACGAAGCATCCCGTGCGCTACGGCGCATTGGTGGAGAGCAAGGTCTTGGCGCTGCTGCACCGGTACGGCATCGCGTCACCAGCGTCGGCCGATCTGTCCCGAGCCGTCGTGATCTCATTCTCCGCGGCCGCGGTGTGGCGGATCCGCCGGGCTGCGCCAATGCTCCCGACGGTGCTGTTGGGTGACACGTCCCGGTACCTGGGCGGCAGCGCGGCGACGACGGTCGGTGCGACCGCGGTGGGACCGTCGATCGCCACGCTGCGCGAGCATCCAGAACTCGTCGACCGCGCCGCCGCCCATGGCAGGGCGTTGTACTGCTGGACCGTCGACCACTACGAGGACGTGCGGTACTGCCGTGACGTCGGAGTGGCCTGGGTGGCGACGAATCACCCCGGCCGCACCAAGGATTGGTTGCAGAACGGGTTGACCGACGCCCAGTCGGACGGCTCTTAGAGCTTGCCGCCTGCGGCCTTGGGTGCGGTCGCGTCGGCTTCTTCCGCGCCGATCTCGCGAGCGATGAAGTCCTCGAGGTGGAACAGGTCGGCGCCCGCGCGCTCACTGACCCGGACCAGCGTGGTCATCAGGGCGACTTCCTCGACCTGCTCCTTGAGGAACCACTGCATGAACTGCTCGCCGAGGTAGTCGCCCTCGTCGCGCGCGACGGCGGCCAGGCGGCTGATGTGCTCGGTGACGGTCCGCTCCTGCTCGAGCGCGAGGCGCAGCGCCTCGGTCGGCGTGGTGAACGAGTTGCGGACGGAATCGGTGCCGGGGATCTCCACCTCGACGTCGCGATCGATGAGGTACTGGACGAGCATCATGGCGTGGTTGCGCTCGTCGAGGGCCTGGGCGTAGAAGTGCTTGGCGAGCTGCGGCAGATCGGCAGAGTCGAAGTGAACGGCAATCGCGGTGTATTGCTGCGACGCGGTGAACTCGATGCGGATCTGCTCCTGCAGCAGGTGGTGGAACTTGGTGTCGTGGGTGGTTGCTTCGCTCATGCGGAGGACGATAGTGCAGGTCAGCACCCCTTGTCATCAAAGGTCTGACTAATTAAGGCGAGGTTGCCCTAATTGACGGACTTCGAAAGTGACTGGTGACGCGAGTTTGCTGCCGGAGCGAGTAAGCCCAGGGTTGGCTAACCGTCGCCCTCGTCGAGAACGTCCTGGGGCACCGCGCTGTCGGTCGCCATCGCGTGGAAGAGACGTGTCGCCGCATCGTCGTCCCACACCACCACCGAGCCAGAATCGCTTCCGGTGAACTCGCCGATCGGCACGGTCGTGGTGGTGACGGGCCCGTGAAGGGCCCACGCCAACCGGGCGAGATCCCACACGTGTGCGCCGGAGTCCACGGTCACCGCGCCCGAGGCCGCGTGCGCCATCGGGTGCCAGCGCAGCGGGTTGAGCAGAACGGCGGGGCTGGCGGCACGCTGCATCAGCGCGGACATGAACTCCCGCTGGTGAGTCATCCTGTCGAGGTCGGCGCGCGGCGTGGCTCGGGAGCGGACGTATCCGAGCGCAGTTCGGCCGTCCAACTCCTGACATCCGGCGGGCAAGTCGATGCCCGCGAGCGGGTCGCTGATGGGCTCGGGCGGACACATCGAGACGTCGCCGACGGCGTCGACCATGGCGGCGAAACCGTCGAAGCCGATCTCGGCGTAGCGGTCGAGCCGAAGTCCCGTCGCCTGCTCGACCGTCTGCGCCAGAAGCGGCGCGCCACCAAGTGCGAACGCCGCGTTGACCTTGTCCTCGCCGTATCCGGGGACGGGAAGGTAGGAGTCGCGGGGGATCGAGACCATGGTGGTCGGGGCACTCGATCCGAGGCCCGGCACGTGGACCAGCAGGATCGTGTCGGTGCGGCCGTTGCCGAGGTCCCCTCCGGTGGCGAGCTCGGACTGCTGCTCGTCGGTCAGGCCTTGGCGGCTGTCCGATCCGACCAACAGCCACGTGGTGCCGCTACCGGCCGGCGGGCGGTCGGGCAGCGCGGTCAGCGCTGGCACGCGATGCAGCGAGGTGTCGATCCAGACGGCGGTGCCAATCGCCGACGCGACGACAAGGAGGAGAACGGTCATGAAGATCCGTCCCCAGTGGCGCTTGCGCTTGGGCTTCGGTGCGCGGGCCTTCGGCGCGGGGGCGGGTGGCGATGGTGGTGGCCGGCGGGGCGGGGGAGGCCGTCGGGCCGGCGGGGGCGCGGGGCGGTACTTCGGTGGTAGTGGTGGTGCGGGTGGTGGAGGAGGAGGGAGGCGAGGTGCTGGGGCGCGCGGCGGAGCGATCGGTTGGGTGGCGTCGGGAGGGCGCCTCGGCGGAGCGGGCGGTGGCCGGTAGTTCGGGTCGCGCCGGATGACCTGCGACGCCTCCACCGGTGGCCGGGGCCGCCGCGGATCGGGCCGGTTGTCGCTCACGGGTCTGAATGTACGGGCAGGGGACGCCCGTGGTCAGGACGTGATCCCCAGCCAGCTCAGGTGCCCGGCGAGCAGGGCGTAGCCCACGAAGGCGACGGCGTCGATGAGACCGTGCGCCACGATCAGGGGCCACAGCCGTCCCGTCCGCTGCCACACGTACCCGAAGACGAGACCCATCACGATGTTTCCGATGCCCGCGCCGAAGCCTTGGTAGAGGTGGTAGGCGCCGCGCAGCAGGCTGGAGGCCACCAGGACGGCGACCGGGGAGTAGCCGAGCTGACGCAGCCGCGTCATGAGGAACGCGACGACGATCACTTCTTCGGCCCAGCCGTTGGCGAACGCCACCGCGAGCAGAACCGGGATGCGCCACCAGGTGTCGCCAAGTTCCGATGGGACGACGGCGACCCCGATGCCCAACGCGCGGCCCGCGACGTAGAGACCGAGACCGGGCACGCCGATCAGCGCCGCGAGGCCAAGGCCGCCCAGCAGGTCGGGGCGCCAGCGGAAGCGCCCCAGGCCGATGCGACTGGGGCCAAACCCACTGCGCCACAACAGGTAGAGCCCAAGCAGGCCCCACGCGATCAGCTGGAAGACCGACGCCAGGTTCAGGGCGAAGTTGATCAGGTCGATCGGCGAGAGTTTGCGGTTGAGCGCCACCTTCTGCCCGGAGAGACCGAGCAGGACGGCCTCGGTCAGGCTGACGAAGGCCGTGTAGGCGGAGAGTCCGAACGTGACGGCGAGGACGACGGCGATCTCGAGGCGGATCGCCCGTTTGCGAGGGTCGGGCAGCAGCTCGTCCGTCGCGCCCGTCACCGGAGCTACGGTAGCTGCCGTCAGATGCGGCGGGCGCGCAGCCCGTTCAGGAACGGACAACCCATCAGGATCCGGATGGCCTGGCTGAGACCGGTGACGTCGTCGACCGGCTTGGCGAACGGCAACCGCACGTCGTGGTCGCCGTCTTCGGCCTCGACGCGGAGCTGGACGCCGTAGCGGTCGAGCCCCAGCGGTCGGACGTGGCCGCGTCGCAGCGGTGTCGGGAGCCGGTTGGCCAGACGGTCGACCACTTCCCGATGAGCGGACTCGAGGTGCTGGAGCCAGCCCGATTCCATGGCGCAGAAGGGGTCTGGCTGGGCGTCGAGCAGGGCACTGACGCCGACGGACTCGGCTCCCGTCGAGTCGGCCACAACGACCGAGTCGATCTCGAGCCGCACCAGGGTGTAGGGGGTGTCGCCGCCCTCGGCCTGCTCGGTGCCGGTGTTCACTTGCAGCAGCGCAGGATTCGGGTTCTGCTGGGCGATCATGTCGAGGAGTCCCGACAGACCGGACGGCGGGACGTGGAACAGGCGGCCGCTGATCCAGACGAGCGAGCGCACCGGCTCGCGCAGTGGGAGCGGCGCGTAGTCGGTCATCTCGAGGACCGCCTGAATGCCCGAGGCGCCCGAGGTGACGATCATCCCGGCCAGCGGACCCCCGGAGGGCACCATGATCGCGAACGACCCGTCGTCGAGGAGGTGGTGCATCGGGGTGGGGGTGGGGTCGGCGCCCTCCGCGGCCAGCATCGCGCCGCCGCCACGGGCGCACGCGCTGCGAATCCGTTCGGCCGTCGTGGGTGCCACCAGGGCCGTTCCTGCCGTTGCGTCGCCGATCATCGCGTCTGCCTTCCGTCGGATGAGGTAACCCTAACTTAGGCTAGCCTCACCGAATGGTGCAAGTGTTTCCGAAATGGTCGCCGCGGGTCGGTGGGCGACGGGCTCGGTGCCGATAGGGTTGACCCGTGCCACGCGTCGCCTACCTGGGTCCCCAGGGGACCTTCACCGAGGCGGCATTGCTGCAGATGGTCGGCGCCGGTGCCCTCCCCGACTCGTCGCCGCTGGTGCCGGTGACGTGCGACAGCGCCGACGGCGCGCTGGCCGCCGTTCGCAGCGGAGCCGCCGACTACGCCTGCGCACCGATCGAGAGTTCGATCGAGGGCTCGGTGGTGCCGACGATGGACAGCCTCGCCGCGGGCACGCCGCTCCAAATCTTCGCCGAGCACACGCTCGACGTGGCCTTCAGCATTGCCGTCCGCCCCGGCACCGCCGCCTCCGCCGTTCGGACCGTCGCCGCCTTCCCCGTGGCCGAGGCGCAGGTCAAGCGGTGGCTGGCCGCACACCTCCCCACCGCTCACACGGTGCTCACCACGTCCAACGCCGCCGCGGCGCACGACGTCGCCGAGGGCAGGGCCGACGCAGGGGTCAGCACCGCGCTCGCCGCCCAGCGGCTTGGACTGGCCACGCTGGCCGACGGGGTGGTCGACGAACCGAACGCCAGGACCAGATTCGTCCTCGTCGGCCCGCCGGGACCGCCGCCGGCGCGCACCGGCGCGGACCGCACGTCGGTCGTCTTGCGGCTCGACAACGTGCCAGGTGCGCTGGTCGCCGCGATGACCGAACTCGCGATGCGCGACATCGACCTGGTTCGCATCGAATCGCGGCCAACTCGAGTCGAATTGGGGACGTACTTCTTCTTCCTGGACTTCGTCGGGCACGTCGACGACGATCCGGTGGCCGAGGCACTTAGAGCGCTTCACAGACGTTGTGCAGACGTGAGATACCTGGGTTCATGGTCGACAGGCACCGCCGTCGGTGCGACACCGCCGGTCACCGACGAGGCGACCGGCTGGTTGGCCGCACTTCGAGAGGGGCGCGTCCGATGACCGGTCGACTGATACTGGTTCGCCACGGCCAGTCACACGCCAACGTCGCCCGGCAGCTCGACACCCGGCCGCCCGGCGCACCGCTCACCGACCTTGGCCACGAACAGGCACGAGCATTCGGCCGCTCCCTCGAACATCCCGTCGGCCTGTTGGCGCACTCCACCGCCCTGCGTGCGGTCCAGACGGCCGCCGAGATCGGTACGCACCTGGGCCTGGACGCCGTCGAATTGGACGGCATCCACGAGGTGCAGGCCGGCGACCTCGAAGACCGCAGCGACGAGGACGCGCACGAGGAGTTCAACGCCATCTACCGGCTATGGCAGAACGGCGATCTCGAAGTCCCCATGCCCGGCGGCGAGAGCGCCCAGCAGGTGCTCGACCGCTACCTGCCGGTGGTGACCCAGCTGCGCCTACGCTTCCTCGACGATCACGCGTGGGTGGGTGACGTCGTCGTGGTGAGCCACGGCGCCGCGATCCGGTTGGTCGGTACCGCGCTCTCCGGCGTCGACCCCGGCTTCGCCATCGAACATCACCTCGCCAACACCGAGTGCGTGGTCTTGAGCCCGATCACCGACGGCCGCTGGAGTTGCCTGCAGTGGGGGCCGTTCACGCCACCGTTCGAACCGGTCGAGCACCCGGTCGAGGACGCGGCGCACAGCGCCGATCCGATGGGCTGACCCAGGTCACGATGCCGCGGAGGCGACGACGACCACCGCGCAGGTGCAGCCGACCGCTTCGCAGTCGATGCTGAAGGAGTGCAGACCGTCGGGGGTGGCACAGTCCTCTGTGCACTCGACGTGGAACGAGGCGTGGTGCACGAGCGTGCCGTGGCAGTGGTCGAGGTCCTCCCGGCACTCGCGACAAACATCCGACATGTCTCCAGTTGTAGCACCGCCCACCGACGAACCTTGGCTGCCGCGCCTGAAACCCCCCCGTCGCTCCGCTCGCCCCGGAACCCCCCCGTCGCTCCGCTCGCCCCGGAAGTGGTTCAGGCCCAACCGAGTTCGTGCAACCGGTCGTCGTCGATGCCGAAGTGGTGGGCGATCTCGTGGATCACCGTCACGGTCACCTCGTGAACCACGTCGCCCTCGCTGTCGCAGATGTCGAGCAACGCGTGGCGGAAGATCGTGATGGTGTCGGGCAGCGAGCCGAAGTACGTGGAGTCGCGTTCGGTCAGCGCGACGCCCTCGTAGAGCCCAAGCAGATCGGGCTCCTCGGGATGGCGGTCCTCGACGAGCACGACGACGTTGTCGATCGCCTTCGCAAGGGTGGGCGGGATCTCGTCGAGCGCGTCGGACACCAGCTCGTCGAACCTGTCCGAGCTCATCCGAACGGGCACGGTGCTACTGCCCCGGCGGCGGACCCGGCGCTACCGGAATCACGGGTGCCGGCTCGCCGACGACCGGGGCAGGTGCCGGGGCGGGGGCGGCGGGATCCCCGGCAGGCGGGAGAAGTGGCGGCCCGTCCTGCGGCGGCAGACCGCCGTCGCCCTGAGGTCCCGGCGGGGGCGGCGGACCGTTGAGGAACGTGTTGCCCTGCGGCGGGAGCGGCGCGCCCGACGTCGGGGACTGGGTGCTCTGGGTCTGCGTGCTCTGAGTCTGAGTCTGGGTGGGAGTGGCCTGCTGCCCGGGCAGGTGGTTGTTGCCCTGGCTGCTGGAGCTACTCGAGCTGCTCTGGTCGCTGAGGTCGATCTGCGACGACACCTGAGACGACGTGTCCACCGGGGGGAGCGGAATTGGCGCCATGTCCAACCGTTCCTCGGGAATGTCGGGCACCGCGACCGGCGGCTGACCGTTGATCAGCAACGGCCCCTTGGCGCTGTTGAGCAGCGTCGACCAGCCACCGTTGCCCAGGGTGGCGCCGATGCTGCACGACACCTGCTTGCTCCCGGCGGACCAGCTCGGCAGCGAGATCGTGCTGTAGATCAGGGTGAGAGTGGTCTTGCGCAGCGCCACGGGTGCGAGGTACGCGTCCGTCATCCGCGTGCACGCGTCCTTCACGAACTGGTCCTGGTCGCCGTCCGGCGGCACGGGGCCGGGGAACTTCTCGGCGAGGTTGACCGCCCCCGTCACCTCCATGGCGTGTGGCTTGGCGCAGTCGGTGGGGATGTCGGTGGGCTGATTGGTCGCCGGATCGATACCGAGACACGTCCCGGCCGGCCACACCTTCGACTGGTCGACGTCGGCGACCTTGCCCGCGAACGCCAGCTGGTGGTTGTCGGGTCCGGCCAGCTGCAAGCCGCACAGCATGCGGCGTTCGTCGGCCTGCCGCCACGCCTTGTCGCCCGACCAGACCAGGCTCACGCTGAACCGGCCGTTGGGGTCGTACTTCGCCCCGAGGTACTGCCGGGCCGCGGCCTGACACTGCTCCTGGCTGATCTGCCTGATGCGCGCCTCCGACGGCGGCGCGGCGTCGGGGCCGTACTCGGTGCCGGGGAACGTCCTCATGTCGATGCGGTCGGCGACTTCGAAGCGGTGCTCGTCCTTGCAGTCGACGATCTGTGCGGCGTCCGGAACCTGCTCTGGCCAGTTCAGGCACGTGCCGCGGACCGCGAGGTCGAACGTGGCGTTTCCGCGCGAACCGCCGCCCAGGGCGGTCTTGCCTGCGTTGAGTCCGACGGGGAGCCCGCCCTGTCCGCCGCCGGGGATCGCGGTGATGACGCCGGCGATGAGGAGCGCGCCCAACGCCGTCAGCAGCAGCGCCCGTCGCGTCGACTCGGCCTGAAGGCTCCGCCACCACGCCGGGCGGCGCGACGGCGGGGCGGCCTCGTCTGCGCTCAGTTCGGCGTCATGGGGTGCATCCAACATCTGGTCCATTGTGACAGGCGAGCCGCGTCGTGTGACAAGAGATGCAGTTGTAGCGTTATGAGGCTGTGCCCCGGGGTTGGGGTGGCATCCCGCCAAACGTAGGGTTTCATACGTGATCGACCTGAAGCTGCTACGTGAAGATCCCGACCGGGTTCGCACGTCGCAACGGGCGCGGGGTGAGGATCCCGCCCTCGTAGACGTGCTGCTCGACGCCGACGCGACGAGGCGCTCCTCGATCTCCGCCGCCGACGGCCTCAGGGCTGAGCAGAAGGCGGCCAGCAAGTCAGTCGGAGCGGCATCCGCCGACGAGCGACCCGCGTTGCTGGCGCGTGCCAAGCAGCTCGGCGAAGCGGTCAAGGCCGCCGAAGTGGAGCAGGCCGCGGCCGAAGCGGCCTTCACCGCGGCGCACATGGCGATCCCGAACGTCATCCTCGACGGTGTCCCGGCGGGCGGCGAAAGCGACTTCGTGGTGCTCGACACCGTCGGCGAACCGCCTGCGATCGAGGATCCGAAGGACCACCTGGAGCTCGGCGAAGCACTGGGCCTGCTGGACATGGAGCGCGGCGCCAAGGTGTCCGGTTCGCGCTTCTACTTCCTGACCGGATACGGCGCGCTGCTTCAGCTCGGAGTCATGCAGCTCGCGGTGAAGCTGGCCACCGAGAACGACCACACCCTCGTCATCCCGCCCGTCCTGGTACGACCCGAGGTGATGTCCGGCACGGGATTCCTCGGCGCGCACGCCGACGAGATCTACCACCTCGAGGCCGACGACATGTACCTCGTCGGCACGTCGGAGGTCCCGCTGGCCGGCTACCACTCCGACGAGATCCTCGACCTCTCCGAAGGGCCGCGACGCTACGCGGGATGGTCGTCGTGCTTCCGCCGCGAGGCGGGTAGCTACGGCAAGGACACCCGCGGCATCATTCGCGTTCACCAGTTCGACAAGGTGGAGGCCTTCGTCTACTGCAAGCCGGAGGACGCCGAAGCCGAGCACCAGCGCCTGCTGGACCTCGAGCGCCGAATGCTGGCCTTGATCGAGGTGCCCTACCGGGTGATCGACACGGCCGCAGGCGATCTGGGCTCATCGGCGGCCCGCAAGTTCGACTGCGAGGCCTGGGTGCCGACGCAGAAGACCTACCGCGAACTGACGTCGACGTCGAACTGCACCACGTTCCAGGCCCGACGCCTCTCCACCCGCTATCGCGACGAGAACGGCAAGCCGCAGATCGCGGCGACGCTCAACGGAACGCTGGGGACGACCCGCTGGCTCGTCGCCATCTTGGAGAATCACCAGCAGCCGGACGGCAGCGTCCGCGTCCCGGATGCGTTGGTGCCCTACGTCGGAAAGTCGGTACTCACGCCATGAGCCAGGGTGTCCCGGAACTCAAGACGATCGACCTCGACCTCGAGGAACTGCGGTCCTGGTTCGGGTTCGGGGTGGCTGGCAACTTCGCCGGGCACCTCGAGCAGGCCGGCGAGGCCGCGGACTTCGTGAACGTCTCGAGCGAAGGGGCGGCACCCAAGGGCATCTTCCCTTGGTACGCACCGGGTTACGACGGCTTCCTCGGTGACTTTCCGCTGTCCAACGACAGCATTCTGTTGCCCGAGAGTGACACGCCGCTGAACCTGCAGATCGAACCCGAGGTCGGGTTGGCCTGCCACGTGGCGTGGCAGGGCGACACCGTGGTGTCGCTGCAGCCGTTCGCCCTCGGCGCGTTCAACGACTGCTCGATCCGTCGGCCAGGCGCACTGAAGATCAGCCACAAGAAGAACTGGGGCCCGGCGTCCAAGGGGGTGGCCGCCCGGTTCTTCGACGTGGGCGACCTGACGCCCGACGGGCCGACGTCCACGCTGCGGCTGGTGTGCGACCTGCTCACCGCCGACGGCGAGGAGCACGGCTACGGCGTCGACAGCCCACTGCTGGGCTACTCGTACTACGGCGAGGTGCTCCTCGACTGGGTCACCGAGCGTCTGGCCAACCAAAAGGGCTCGCCCGAGACGCCTCTGGAAGACGTCGGACAGCTGATGGTGGCGGCCGGACATCCGGCGAACGTGCTGATCGGCATCGGTGCGACCCGGTACACCGAGCTCGGCGAGTCGACCTTCCTGCAGCCTGGCGACGAGGCGATCGTTCGGGTGTACGACACCGCGTCCGATGTGTATTCCGAACTGCGGCAGGTGGTTTCATCTCGTTAGGAGGTCCGATGGCGGACGTCGTGGTATCCCAGCTGTGGCGGTTCCCGGTGAAGTCCATGGGCGGACACCGGGTCGACGCGGTCCGCGTCGACCGGCGAGGTGTGCACGCCGACCGGCTGTGGGCGGTCCGCGACCTCGAGAACGGCGTCACGGCGTCGGCGCGACGAGTGCCCAAGCTGTTGGGCTGCTCGGCCGCCTACATGTCCGAACCCGGGGCCGACGCCGGACCGGGCAACGTGCCGGAGGTGACCGTCACGTTTCCGGACGGCACCGAGTGCTCGAGTTCCGACGACGCGGTGCACGCGCTGCTGTCCGAGCTGATCGGCCGTGAGGTGCGACTGGTCGCGCTGCCGCCGGTCGACGACACCAGCCAGCACCGGATGACGATGGCCGACTCGCTGGCGAACTTCCGCGAAGCGCAGGTGCGCAAGGACTTCGGGCTCGACGATGCCGAGGCGCTGCCGGACACCTCGGTGTTCAGCACCAAGGACATCATCACGCTGGCCCGGTTTTCCACGCCGCCGGGTACTTTCGTCGACCTGGCGCCCGTGCATCTGATGAGCTCGACGAGCCTGGCGTCGTTGTCGGCGACCGCCGAGGCCTACGACGTGCGGCGGTTCCGGCCCAACGTCCTGGTCGACGTCGGTCAGTCGGATGCAGAGTTCCCCGAAACGGCCTGGGCGGGCGGGGACGTCGAGATCGGTTCGGCCACCCTTCGCGTCACGATCCCGACCATCCGCTGCGTGGTGCCCACCAGGCCGCAGGCGGGGCTGGACCTCGATCGTGGGGTCACCCGCCAACTGGCGGACCGGACGAACCGCTTCCTCGGCGTCTACGCCGACGTGACGCGCGCTGGGCTGCTGCACGTTGGCGACGTGGTGTCGGTGCGGCCTGCCGCCCCGCCGACGGCACGGCACCGGGTGTGGTCGACCGTGGAGAAGGCGGCCACCCGCCAGGTCCAGCGCCTGCTCGAGGCAACCGTGCTGCGGGAGAAGCATTGAGCCGGGTGGCGGTGATCACCGGCGGTGCCGGCGGGATGGGTCTGGCCACGGCCAAGATCGTCGGTCGCGAGCACGCGGTCGTCCTGTGTGACATCCGCCAGGATCGACTCGACAGCGCAGTTGGCGCGCTCGAGGGACTGGGCGTCACGGTGACGGCGGTGAACTGCGACGTCACCGACCGTGCGGCGGTCACCGAAATGTTGCAGACCGCAACGACTCTCGGGCCAATTGTCTCGGTGATCCACACTGCCGGGGTGAGTCCCAGCATGGGCGACGCCGAGTACGTGACGAGGACCAACGCGCTCGGCACGCTCCGCGTCAACGAGGCCTTTCACGCTGCCGCGCCCGCGGGGTCGGCGATCGTAAACGTGGCCTCGATGGCGGCGCATCTGGTTCCCGAGGAGCTCATCCCCACCGCGGCGTTCCCGCTTGCCCTGGACGACGAGGACGCCTTCATGGCGGGCGTGCGCTCGGCGTGCGACGCCATGCCCGAGCCGTCGCGGTCCGCTTTCGCCTATGCGGTGAGCAAGAGTTTCGTCAAGTGGTACAGCGCATCTCAGGCCGAGCGGTTCAACGGACGGGGCCAGCGCATCGTGTCGGTCTCGCCCGGTTCGGTGGACACGGAGATGGGCAAGCTCGAGGAGCGCAACGGTGCGGGCGCGATCGTCGCCGACTTCGCGGTGCCACGCTGGGGCAACGCCGAGGAGATGGCCGAACTGTTCGCGTTCTGCGCCAGTGACAGGGCCGGCTACCTCACCGGAACCGACATCCTCGTCGACGGCGGCGTGGTGGCCTCGATGAGGGAGCGGGCCAGGGTGGCCGCCCGGCAGGCTTAACGCTCCAAAAGTTGGTCGAGGACCGCGGTGAACTCGTTGGCGCGCAACGGGGTAAAGGCCGGGCTGGGACGCGTGCCGGGAATGTCGAGGGTCACCAGCGTCGACTTGACTGGCCGCCAGACGTCAAGCGGCAGCCAGCGACGCAGGTCCGAGCTACCCCAGATGCGAAAGCGGTTGAGCACCAAGCCCAGTGGCTCGGTGCGGTACCCGCGGACCGTCCGCAGCGGGATCACCTTCGAGGTCCCCGACGGAAAGTGATATCGCCGCAGGGTGATGGCGTGCCGATCCAGCAAGACGAGGCCGTCGTCATAGCTCGGATTCTGGCTCACGCCTTGGCGCTCCTGAGCTCGTGTCCCTTCGACGTCAGGCATTTGCCGTTGGTCAGGTTCCACGACCAGCCGTGCAGGTTGCACGTCAACGTCGTGCCGTCGACCACGCCGAACTTCGACAGATCCGCCTTCAGGTGTGGGCAGCGGCGCTGAATCTCCCAGCCGTCCAACGTGATCGACGCGGAATCGTCGTGCGCCTCGGCGAACCACCCGTCCGCGTACGCGATGCGCTCGTCGGTCAGGCACTTGAAGAACGTGTACAGGTACTCGTTGTAGCCACCGACCCGCCACGCCTTGAACCGGGTGGACAGGAAGATGGTGTTGACCCAGTCCGGCTCGTCGTCGCGCAGCACCGTCCGGACCAGCTCGGGGGCGATCTCGAAGCCGTAGCGGAACTTCTCGTCGGCAATCGGTTCGCGCACAGTCCGTTTCGGGAAGTCGAGCACCACCGACTCCTGGCCCATCCGGAGCTCGACCGGGTAGCCGATGCCGTCGCAGATCTGGTCGCTCTGCAGCATGATCGGCTCGAACTTGGCCCGGAGCGGCTCCAGCAGCGGGTCGCCGTCGGCCGGGGCCCAGCTGGCCTTGGCGGCGGCCAGTACCGGCGCCATCCGCTGCGCGTACGCCTCGATGTAGTCGGCCTTGCCGGTCGTGAAGATCGTCTCCGGCTCGTCGACCGGATGAATCAGCGAATTCAGTTCGGAGCCAGTGAAGTCCGCGGTGGTGCCGGGAATCATCAGCAACCCGCGGTCGTGGCCGTGGGTACGCATCTGGTCGAGGAACACCACCTGGTCGGGGAAGATGTTGGCCGGGTCGCCGTGATCGTCGTTGAGGTCGCGCAGTTCCGCGTCCAGGAAGCACGGTGGGCCTGCGGACGGAACCACCCAGGTGGCGCCGACCTGGGCGATGTACTGCCGGCAGCGGTCCATCTGACGCTGCCGCTTCTGGATGCCGAAGGCCTCCTTGGCCCGCGCCGGCATGTCGTAGACCATCGGGTACCAGATCGCGCCCGAGTACTGCAGCATGTGCACGTCGACGTGCCCGAACTCGGACTCGAGGACCTCAAGGTCGACGGGCCTGGCGTCGTTCATGTTGAACGCGACGGTCTCTCCGTCGGAGACCACCAGTCCCGAGTCGCCGATGGGGCCGTCGGCCGGCGCGCGCAGGGCGATGATCATGACGTCGAGGTCGCCCTTGGGGCCGCTTACCCGATGTTTGGTCGAGTCGGTGGTCTCGAAGAACCGATGAAAGCCGAGAGCCTCCAGCGCGCGACGCAGGTCCGGCACGGGATAGTCCGGCAGCAGCACCACGGCGTCCTTGTTGACGTGCGCGGCCAGGTGCTCCGGATCGAAGTGGTCCTTGTGCAGGTGGCTGACGTAGAGGTAGTCGCAGTCCCCGAGACGGTCCCAGTCCAACTGGCTGTTGTCCGGAAACGGAACCCACGACGCGAAGTAGGCCGGGTTGACCCAGGGATCGCAGAGGATGCTTCCGGCGGCGGTATCGATCCGGAAGCCGGCGTGTCCGACACTTGTGACCTGCACGTATTGCCTTCCCTGCGGGGTATTCGTCGCCTCGATCCTACCGGGGCGGGCCAGCCTGCTCCTGCCAGCGGGCGCGGTAGTAGGCGATCCGCTCGTCGTCGGGTTCTATTTCGTACTCGTCGAAGAACTCCGCCTCGAACCCCGGTCCGTAGTTCCATTCCAAGGACATCGTCGCCACCGCAAGATCCGCCCACCGGTCCGCGACCCCGAGGTCGCCGAGGTCGACGTTCCCGCTGCACTGGGCGTCCTCGGCGACGACGGTATTGGGCGCGCAGGGATCGCCGTGGCAGACCACCAGCAGGTCGGCGGTTGGCGCGTCGGCGGGGATCCAGGACGGTGCGCCGAACGGGCACTGATCCACTGGCGCCGCCGCGTGGAGGAGGCGAAGCCCCTGCGCGATCGCCCTGGTGACCGTGCGCGGACGCTTGGTCCAGTAGGGGTCGACGGCCGAACGTCCCGGCAGTGCCGCGGTGTGCAGCCAGCCCGGTCCCGACGACAGGATCGTGGGCACGGAGTGGTACTCGATGGCCCACGTCATCCGCTCCGCCTCGGCGACCAGGAGTGCGGCGTGCTGTTCCGGGTAGACCTTGACGAACTCCTCGCCGGCCAGCGAGAACGTGACGCCGCCGAGGTCGTTGAGCCACACCGCGGTCACCTCGCGATCACCTGCCAAGTCGGCGACGTGCTTCGGAACGGGAAGGGTTTCGGCGGGACGGGTCACGGTGCACACCCTTCCACGTGGGACCTTCCACCCTGCGATGAACACGACGGCACTAGGCTGATGAGTCGTGGAACCGGTATACGGAACTGTCATCACCCTCGCGCGCTGCGTGTGGCGGCTGCAGGGGCTGAAGTTCACCGTCACCGGTGTGGAGAACCTGCCCGCCACCGGCGGCGCCGTCATCGCGATCAACCACACGAGTTACTTCGACTTCACCTTCGCCGGGCTTCCCGCCTTCAAACAGGGACTCGGCCGCAAGGTGCGCTTCATGGCCAAGCGAGAAGTGTTCGACTCCAAGGTGAGCGGGCCTATCATGCGGAGCCTGCGCCACATCCCGGTGGACCGCGACAGCGGGGCGGCGTCGTTCGCCGAGGCCTGTCAGCGGCTCAAGGAGGGCGAGCTCGTCGGCGTCTATCCGGAGGCGACGATCAGCAGAAGCTTCGAGATCAAGGAATTCAAGTCGGGCGCCGCACGCATGGCGATCGCCGCCGACGTGCCGATCATCCCGCACATCGTCTGGGGCGCCCAACGCGTCTGGACCAAGGGGCACCCCAAGAACATGCGGCGGCCCAAGGTGCCCATCTCGATCACCGTTGGTGAACCAATCATGCCGACGTTGCCCGCCGCCGAACTGACGGCGCTGCTGCACTCACGCATGCAGCATCTCCTCGAACAGGCACAGACCTCCTACGGCCATCACCCGGCCGGCGAGTTCTGGGTTCCGCACCGGATGGGCGGCGGCGCCCCGACTCTCGCCGAGGCCAATCAAATGGACGCCGACGAGGCTGCCGAAAAGGCGGCCAGGCGCGCGCAACGAAACGAGTCCACGGAATAGCACCATGGAGCCGGTCTTCCGCGCCTTGGAGATCACGGCAAGGACCGCCGTGCGAGTCACCGGTGCGCGCATCACCTACCGGGGCTTGCGGAACATCCCGGCCGACGGTGGCGCGGTGATCGCGATCAACCACACCGGCTACCTCGACTGGCTGCCCGCAGCGCTCGGCGTCATGCGCCGCCGCCGTCGGCTGCGCTTCATGATCAAGTCGGAGATGCAGCGAGTGACGTTGGTCGACTTCCTGATCCGGCACACCAAGACCATCCCGGTGGATCGGCGAGCGGGTGCGGGGGCGTACGCGGTGGCGGTGGCGCGGCTGCGGGAGGGCGAACTCGTCGGCGTCTACCCGGAGGCGACCATCAGCCGCAGCTTCGAGCTCAAGGACTTCAAGACCGGCGCGGCGCGGATGGCGTTGGAGGCGCAGGTGCCGATCGTCCCGCTGATCGTCTGGGGTGCGCATCGTGTCTGGACCAAGGACCATCCACGTCACCTGGGCCGCAACGGGATTCCGATCACGGTGGCAGCTGGCCCGCCGCTGGCGCCTGCCGGGTCCGCGGAAGAATTGATGCGCCACCTGCGCGCGGAGATGGGCGAACTGCTCGACGAAGTGCAGCGGTCCTACGATCATCCCGAGGGCGCCTACTGGGTGCCTCGTCGCCTCGGTGGAGGCGCCCCGACCATGGAAGAGGCGATAGTGCGCGAAGAAGCCGAGCTTGCCGAACGCGCCCGCAGGGAGTTGGGGGACCACTAGTGCTGCCACTTCTCATCGCCACGGACGTCGACGGCACCCTGCTCGACCACGACGAGCTCGTCACGCCGCGCACCAAGTCCGCCGTCATGGCCGCGGTCGACGCGGGCACCCAGTTCGTGCTCGCCACCGGCCGCCCGCCGCGCTGGATTCCCCCCGTCGTAGAGGCGTTGGGCTTTGCGCCCATGGCGGTCTGCGCCAACGGGGCCGTCCTGTACGACTCCGCGACCGACCGCATCCTGTGGTCCAGGACGCTGTCGGTCGAGCTGCTCACGGAGCTCGCCGAGGTGGCCACCCGCGTCATCCCGGGGGCCGGCCTCGCGGTGGAGCGCGTCGGCCGCAGCGCCCACGACGCCGCGACGCCGCAGTTCTTGAGCTCACCGGGGTACGAGCACGCGTGGCTCAACCCCGACAACACCGAGGTGTCGCTGGCCGACGTCCTGGGCGCACCGGCGGTCAAGCTGCTGATCCGCAAGTCGGGGGCCCAAAGCGCGGACATGGCGGCGGCCTTGGCCCCGCACGTCGGACTGCAGGGCGATCTGACGTATTCGACCAACAACGGTCTGATCGAGGTGGTGCCGCTGGGCATCAGCAAGGCGACCGGCGTCGCGGAGGTCGCCACACCGCTGGGCATCATGGCCGAGGACGTCGTGACGTTCGGGGACATGCCCAACGACATTCCGATGTTGCGCTGGGCGGGGCTCGGCGTCGCCATGGGCAACGCCCATCCCGAGGTCAAGGCGGCGGCCGACGAGGTCACCGCACCCAACACCGACGACGGGCTGGCGCGCGTCCTCGAGCGGTGGTGGCTGTAGGGCTCAGGCCTTGTTGCCGATGGGGGTGAAGCGCTCCAGTTGGACGGGCGCCTCACCCTGGTCGAGGGGGATGTTCAACTCGACGCCGTCGATGACGCGGATGACGGTGCCGTTCTCGCGGTCGAAGTTCAAGGTGCCGTGCTGGAAGTTCTGCACGATCCACTGGGGTTCCTGGATTTCGCCGCTGGTCGGCAGTCCCAGTGCCCCGCGTTCGAAGCCCAGCTTGCCCCACGCCTCGTAGATGGAGCCGGTGACGGGTTCGGCGCCGCTGTCGGGCGACCAGTACAGCGCACCCCTGTCGAAGGTCACGTAGCGCGACGCGCCGTCGCCTGGCGTTTCCGGTGTCTGCGGGGCGCCGAGCGGGCTGGCTTCGCCGCCCATTGCCGCCCACTTTCCGAAGATCGCCCCGCCGCGCAGGGTGTCGGCGAGGTCGCGTGGCCCGATGGGGGTGTTGAAGTGGGCGGCGGTGTCCCGCAGCAGCGGCATGGCCGCGTAGGCGGCGTTCCCAGGGCAGTCGGTGTTGCCGACGTCGCGGTGGGTGAAGATCGTGGGCAGGGTGACGGCGGTGCCCCGTGGGAACTTGGTGAACGATCCGCCTGCCGAGGTGAGGACGACGCTTCCCAGCGGGTCGACGTGGTCGAGGCCGAGGCGCCAACCGAGAAGTCGGCCGGTGGTGCGCAGCTGGATGGGTGTCGGCGGGACCAGGTCGAAGTTCCCGAGCATCGCCACGCCCCAGGTGTCGGTGTTGAAGCCGCCGGTGTGGGCGCCCTCGACGGGGCGGTCCATTCCGCCTGCCCGGCCCTCGAACACCTGGCCGTACTTGTCGACCATGGCGTTGTAGGCGATGTCGCACCAGCCGAGCGTGCGGGTGTGATATTCGAAGATGGAGCGGACGATGCCGGCTGAATCCTCGGGGGTGTAGTCGTTGCTGCCTGCGGTGTGGTGGACGATGCCCGCGCGAACTCCGCTGTCGTACACCGTGTTTCCGCAGACTTCCGACTCGTTGGCTCCCCACTGGGCGCGGCCGATGACGGCGGGTGGCACTCCGGGCGGCGTCGCTGCCTCCGGCGGCAGCGACGAGATGTCCACGGGTGCCTGCGGCGGACTGATCAACACGGCCTTGAGGTCTTGGCTGAGTGGCCGTTCGACGTTGACGGGGACGTATCCGAGGCCCGGTCCCCGTGGTGCCGGAACGACGGCCGGTGGGGGAGGCGTGGCGCGGTTGACGGCGATCTGGACGTCGGTGGTGTGGCCGACGAAGACCGGTTCGGTGCCGCGCACCAGTCCGCCGTCGGGGCCGACGCCCTCGAGGGTCTCGGCTTCGTACCAGGGT
Organism: Mycobacterium sp. Root135; assembly: GCF_001426545.1. Lineage (GTDB taxonomy): Bacteria > Actinomycetota > Actinomycetes > Mycobacteriales > Mycobacteriaceae > Mycobacterium. Next base: position 789,312 of record NZ_LMEZ01000005.1, read on the forward strand.
CCCCAGGAGCCGTCGGCCTTCTTGGCGCGCACGCGGGCCGACGTTCCGGTGAGGTCGTCGGCGGTGAGCGCGACCATGGCGAACGGGGTGTCCTGGTGCAGTTCGCGGACGGTTTCGCCGCCGCCGACGCCGTCCAGGGGACGTTCGACGATCAGGGGTGTGGTGGCCAGTGGCGCCTTGGCGGGTTCACCGGGCAGTCCGAACATGGCCAGCGGCATCATGACTGCGGTCGCTGCAACGGCAGAGAACAGCAGCGACGGCAATTGGCGACGACACGGCACGGACCGATGTTACGTATGTGTCAGGTGTTACCAGTGTTTCGACACGGCGTGCTCGTGGGTACATCTCGCGCGCAACGACACCGCAGAGCTCCCCGGGAGGTCCCGGTGGCTTCTGCGGTGCCGTTTCGTCGAAGGAACTAGGCGGCGGGAAGTGCCGCCGGTGCTGCCGCCGCGGCGGGGATGGCCGCCGCCGCGCTCTTCTGGATGGCTCCGGTGATCATGGGCATCACCATGCCCTTGAGCAGGTCGATCGCCTGTCCGGCGCCAAGGGAGTCCGCGGCGCTGTTGATGTCACCGAGCAACCCTCCGCCTCCACTGCTGGCCGCGGGAACGCCGAGGCCGAGCGACGGATCGCCACCGAGGATCGGGTAGGTGCCCGAGGTCGGATCGAGGCCGGCGATCGGAACTTCGCCTGCGCCGGGGACGCCGAGGCCAAGGCCGGTGTTGGCCACTGGCGTGGTCAACCCTGGCGTGGTCAGCGCGGGATTCGTCAGACCGGCATCGGTCAACCCCGGCGTCGTGAGTCCCGGGGTGGTGAGACCGGGGGTGGTCAGACCGGGGGTCGTCAGACCCGGGGTGGTGAGACCGGGGGTCGTCAGGCCGGGAGTCGTGAGCCCAGGCGTGGTGAGGCCGGGTGCCGTGAGGCCGGGCGCGGTCAGGCCGGGCGCGGTCAGGCCGGGTGCCGTGAGACCAGGTGCGGTGAGACCAGGCGCCGTCAGGCCGGGCGCGGTGAGCCCTGGGCTGGTCAGCGTCGCCGCCGAAGGTGCGCCGCCGCCCATGATGCCGCTCGGCAGGTTGACGCCGAACTGGGAGAGTCCCTGGGACAAGGCCCCGAGCAGCTCGTTGGGCAGGTCGGTGACGAGCGCTGCCTGGACGAACTCGCGGTGCTGTGGCGCTGCGGCGTTTGTGGTGGACATGTCGGACAATGCGACAACTGCAACTGGACTTGCAACGGCCAGGGCGGCGACTGCGCTCATGGCTGTCGAGAGCTTGCGTCGACGACGGTTAGGCACGGAAGTCTCCTCATAAATGGACTGCGAACGTTCTTATGGAACGCGTTCGATGGTACGGCTGTGACTGGTGTGTCTAGAGTGACGATGCGCAATCGTGAGCGAATTGCGACCTACCGTGGCTACGCGACCGGCCGAGCACGCATTCGGGTCACGACGCATACGTCGGATACCCTTGCTGCCGATGACAGCTCCTACCTCCCGGGTCGCTGCGCCCCAGCCCACCGGCAGCTTTGACCTCATAATCGTCGGCTCCGGCTTCTTCGGTCTGACGATCGCCGAACGCGTGGCCACCCAACTCGACAAGCGCGTTCTCGTGCTCGACCGACGGCCACACATCGGCGGCAACGCCTACTCGGAGCCCGAGCCGCAGACCGGCATCGAGATCCACAAGTACGGCGCCCACCTCTTCCACACCTCCAACCAGCGGGTGTGGGACTACGTGCGGCAGTTCACCGAATTCACGGGCTACCAGCACCGCGTCTACGCCATGCACGCCGGCCAGTCCTACCAATTCCCGATGGGACTCGGCCTGGTGTCGCAGTTCTTCGGCAAGTACTTCACCCCTGACGAGGCCCGCGCGCTGATCGCCGAACAGGCCGCAGAATTCGACAGCAAGACCGCGCAGAACTTCGAGCAGAAGGCGATCAGCCTGATCGGGCGCCCGCTCTACGAGGCGTTCGTGAAGCACTACACGGCCAAGCAGTGGGAAACCGATCCGACGAACCTGCCGGCAAGCAACATCACCCGGCTGCCGGTGCGGTACACGTTCGACAACCGCTACTTCAACGACACGTACGAGGGCTTACCGGTCGACGGCTACACCGCGTGGCTGGAGAACATGGCCGCCGACGACCGGATCGACGTCCGGCTGGACACCGACTGGTTCGACGTCCGCGACGAGCTCCGCGCGGCCAACCCCGACGCCCCCGTCGTCTACACCGGTCCGCTCGACCGTTACTTCGACTACTCGGCCGGTCGCCTCGGTTGGCGCACGCTCGACTTCGAGACCGACGTCCTCGACACCGGTGACTTTCAGGGCACGCCCGTCATGAACTACAACGACGCCGACGTGCCGTATACCCGGATCCACGAGTTCCGGCACTTCCACCCCGAGCGGGCCTACCCGACCGACAAGACCGTGATCATGCGTGAATACGGCCGGTTCGCCAAGGACGACGACGAGCCCTACTACCCGATCAACACCCCCGAGGACCGGGCGATGGTCACGGCCTACCGAGAGCTGGCCCGCGCCGAGACCGCGTCGGGCAAGGTGCTGTTCGGCGGACGGCTCGGCACCTACCAGTACCTCGACATGCACATGGCAATCGCCAGCGCGCTGAACATGTACGACAACACGCTGGCGCCGCACCTGCGCGACGGCGGTGCGTTGTCGACCGCAGATGATCAAGAAAGCAGCTGAGCATGAATGACACCCCGTCGGGCGCGCTCGACACCGGACAGTCCAAGGCGGTCAGCCTGCTGTCCCGCATCATCTTGCCCCGCCCCGGTGAACCGCTGGACGTGCGCAAGCTCTACATCGAAGAGTCGAGCACCAACGCGCGTCGCGCGCACGCCCGCACGCGCACCACGCTCGAGATCGGCACGGAGTCCGAAGTGTCGTTCGCGACCTACTTCAACGCCTTCCCCGCCAGCTATTGGCGACGGTGGTCGATCCTCGAATCGGTGGTGCTGCGCGTCGAACTGACCGGCAGCGCCCGGGTCGACGTCTACCGCTCCAAGGCCACCGGAGCTCGAATCACGGTGGGCGGCAGCGCCGTTTCGAGCGTCGACGCCGACACCAGTGCTGTCGCCGAGTTCGAGATCGGACTGGACGCCTTCGAAGACGGTGGCTGGATCTGGTTCGACATCACCACCGACAGCAACGTGACTGTGCACAGCGCAGGGTGGTACGCGCCGCAACCCGCGCCAAGCCGGGCCAACGTCGCCATCGGCATCCCCACCTTCAACCGCCCGTCGGACTGCGTCAGCGCACTGGCGACCCTGACGTCGGATCCTCTGGTCGACGAGGTCATCTCGGCCGTCATCGTCACCGACCAGGGCACCAACAAGGCCGTCGACCATCCCGGTTTCGCCGAAGCGGCTGCGGCCCTTGGCGACCGGCTGCGGATTCACGACCAGCCCAACCTCGGCGGTTCCGGCGGATACAGCCGGGTGATGTACGAGGCGCTGAAGAACACCGACTGTGAACAGATCCTGTTCATGGACGACGACATCCGCATCGAGCCCGACTCGATCCTGCGGGCGCTCGCGTTCAACCGCTTCTCGAAGGTCCCGACGCTCGTCGGCGGTCAGATGCTCAACCTGCAGGAGCCGTCGCACCTGCACGTCATGGGCGAGATGGTCGGCCAGGCGGACTTCATGTGGACCAACGCCGTGAACACGGAGTACGACCACAACTTCGCGAAGTACCCGCTTGCCGCGGAAGAGGAGTACCGCAGCAAGCTCCTGCACCGCCGCATCGACGTCGACTTCAACGGCTGGTGGATGTGCATGATCCCGCGGTCGGTCGCGGAGGAACTCGGCCAGCCGCTGCCCCTGTTCATCAAGTGGGACGACTGCGAATACGGCCTGCGCGCAGGCGAACACGGCTACCCCACGGTGACGTTGCCTGGCGCGGCCATCTGGCACATGGCGTGGAGTGACAAGGACGACGCCATCGACTGGCAGGCGTACTTCCACCTGCGCAACCGGTTGGTGGTGGCGGCCATGCACTGGGACGGCAGCATCGGCGGCCTCGTCGCCAGCCACCTTAGGGCCACTATCAAACACCTTCTGTGCCTTGAGTATTCGACGGTCGCGATTCAGAACAAGGCGATGGACGACTTCCTGGCCGGCCCCGACCACATCTTCTCCATCCTGGAGTCGGCACTGCCCGCGGTGCGCAAGATGCGCACCGAGTTCCCCGACGCCGTGGTGCTGCCGAGCGCCACCTCGCTGCCGACGCCGTCGGACAAGCGGTGGCGCAAGAAGGTTCAGATTCCCGTCAGCCCGGTCGCGATCGCGGTGCGGCTGACGCGCGGCGTGCTCCACCAGCTCAAGGCCCACGACCCGCAGCACCACGTCCGGCCCCAGATCAACGTCGCCACGCAGGACGCGCGCTGGTTCTCGCTGTCGCGCGTCGACGGCGTCACCGTCACCACCGCCGACGGCAGCGGCGTCGTGTACCGCCAGCGCGACCGGGCGAAGATGTTCGACCTGCTCCGCGAATCCCTGAAGCGGCAAGGACTCTTGCTCCGCAAGTTCAACAGGATGCGCAAGGTGTACCGCGGCGCGCTGCCCGAGCTGACCAGCACGCAGAAGTGGGAGACGGTGTTGTTGCCCGCTGCGAAGGCTCCCGCGGAAGTGTCCCGGTGACCGACACCCTGCGGGGCGAGGATGCGGCGCTGGTCGCCGTGCAGTCGACCCTCGCCGGACGCCCCGGCGTCCTCCCGGGAGCCCGCGCCCTTTCGCATTTCGGCGAGCACAGTGCGGGCTGGATCGGGGTGGCCGTCCTCGGGGCGCTGCTGCAGCCGAAGCGTCGGCAAGCCTGGCTGACGGCCGGGGTCGGCGCGTTCCTCGCCCACGCCGCCGCGGTCGTCATCAAGAGGGTGGTCAAGCGGGAGCGTCCGCACCACCCGTCGATCGCCGTCAACGTCTCGACGCCGAGTCGCCTGAGTTTCCCGTCGGCCCACGCCACGTCGACCACCGCCGCGGCGATCTTGTTGGCCAGGGCCTCGGGGGTTCGGCTGCCCTTGCTGGTGGTGCCGCCGATGGCGGTGTCCCGCTTGGTACTTGGCGTGCACTATCCGACTGACGTGCTCACTGGAGTGGCAGTCGGCGCGGTCGTCGCCAAGGCGGTCGGCGCGGTTGCAGACCGGAAGGAAACAGGTGAGCGCGCATGAGTGAGGAAGCTCCCCCGGTGGCAGGCCCGCCAAAGAGCCTCGCCGCCGGGCTGGTCAAGGCTGTTCGGCCACGCCAATGGGTGAAGAACCTGCTGGTGCTCGCGGCTCCGGTGGCAGCGCTGGGTCGCGACGTCCGATTCGGCTTCGACGACGGCGTTCACGTCCTGATTGCGTTCGTGGCGTTCAGCCTCGCGGCGTCGTGCGTCTACCTGGTCAACGATGCCCGCGACGTCGAGGCCGACCGCGCGCACCCCACCAAGCGCAACCGCCCCATCGCCGCAGGCGTGGTACCCGTCCCACTGGCGTACGGCTTGGCGGTGGCGCTGGGCCTCGTCTCCATGGCGCTGTCCTGGTACGTCTCGCCGAACCTGGCATTGGTGATGGGCATCTACATCGCCGTGCAGATGGCCTACTGCTTCGGTCTCAAGCACCAGGCCGTGCTCGACATCTGCATCGTGTCGTCGGGCTTCCTCATCCGCGCCATCGCCGGCGGCGTCGCGGCCAACATCCCTCTGTCGCAGTGGTTCCTGCTCGTCATGGCGTTCGGTTCGCTGTTCATGGCGGCGGGCAAGCGCTACGCCGAACTGCAGCTCGCCGAGCGCACCGGCGCCAAGATCCGCAAGTCGCTGGAGCGGTACACCAGCACCTACCTCCGTTTCGTCTGGACGCTGTCGGCGACCGCGGTCGTGCTCTGCTACGGCCTGTGGGCCTTCGAGCGTGACCGCATGGCGGGCGGTTCCCTGTACGCCGTGTCGATGGTCCCGTTCACCATCGCGATCCTGCGCTATGCCGTCGACGTCGACGGCGGCCTCGCCGGCGAGCCGGAGGACATCGCGCTGAGCGACCGGGTGCTTCAGCTGCTTGCCGTGGCATGGATCGGAAGCGTCTGTGCAGCGGCCTACTTCAGCTAAAGGGCCAGACTTGGCGGTCTGGCTGGCGCGCTGGCCGGCCTTCCGCTTCACCCCCACGGTCCGGATCAGCCTCTGGTTCAGCGTCGTGGTGGTCGGGGCCCTGTTCGCGTGGGGCGCCTGGCAGCGTAGGTGGATCGCCGACGACGGCCTGATCGTCCTGCGCACCGTGCGGAACCTGTTGGCGGGCAACGGCCCCGTCTTCAACCAAGGCGAGCGGGTCGAGGCCAACACGTCCACGGTGTGGACCTACCTCGTCACCTTCGCCGCCTGGATCGGCGGCCCACTTCAGCTCGAGTACGTGGTCCTGACTCTGACGTTGGTGCTCAGCGTCGCGGGCATCGTGTTCGTGATGCTCGGCACCGGGCGGCTGTACGCCCCCGGCCTGCGCGGCCGACAGGCCCTTCTCCTGCCCGCCGGGGCAATCGTGTACATCGCGATCCCGCCGGCGCGCGACTTCGCCACCTCCGGGCTCGAAAACGGTTTGGTACTGGCCTATCTGGGACTGCTCTGGTGGCTGATGGTCTGTTGGTCCCAGGCGCCAAGGATCAATCGACCCACCCCAAACGAGCCCGGCGGCAACGCGACCGGTCGGGTCTTCGAGGCGGCGTTGGCGTTCCTCGCGGGACTCAGCGTGCTGATCAGGCCAGAGCTCGCGTTGATCGGCGGCGTCGCCCTGGTGATGATGCTCGTCGCGGCAACGGGTTGGCGTCGGCGGACGCTCGTCGTCGTCGCCGGCGGCCTGCTGCCCGTGCTGTACCAGGTGTTCCGGATGGGTTACTACGGGCTGCTGGTGCCTGGCACCGCCGTCGCGAAGGACGCGTCGGGGTCCAAGTGGTCCCAAGGCTTCGTCTACCTCACCAACTTCAACCATCCGTATCTGCTGTGGATCCCGCTGGTACTGCTTGGCGGCCTTGGCCTGCTGCTGCTCGGGGTCCGAAGCCTGCTGTGGCGCAAGCGCGGACCGGCCAGCCGCACGCGCGGCCGGTGGACGAGCGTGGTCCAAAGTCCCACTGCGGTAGTCGTCTTCATGGCAGGCAGCGGTCTGATCCAAGCGGTCTACTGGGTCCGCCAGGGCGGCGACTTCATGCACGGCCGGGTGTTGCTGACCCCGCTGTTCTGCCTTCTCGCGCCGGTGTCGGTGATCCCCATCGTGCTTCCGTCCGGCATGCGCGCGGTCCAAGGACCCGGCTATCTGCTTGCCGGCGCGTCGTCGGTGTTCTGGTTGGCGATCGTCGGATGGTCGCTGTGGGCGGCGAACTCGCCGGGTCTCGGCAGCGACGCGACCCGGGTGACGTATTCCGGCATCGTCGACGAACGTCGCTTCTACGCCCAGGCGACGGGCCACGCCCACCCGCTGACCGGCGCCGACTACCTCGACTATCCGCGAATGCGCGCCGTCGTGGCTGCCATCGACAACACCCCCGACGGTGCGCTCCTCCTGCCGTCGGGCAACTACGACCAGTGGGACGTGGTGCCCGCGATCCCGCCACCCCTCCCGCCCCCGCCGGTTGGCTCCGCGCCGGTCTTCGTCAGCCAGCGCAGCGGACCCCACACCGTCTTCTTCACCAACCTGGGCATGCTCGGCATGAACGTCGGACTGGACGTCCGGGTGATCGACCAGATCGGGCTGGCCAACCCGTTGGCCGCCCACACCGCACGCATCGACGACGGTCGCATCGGGCACGACAAGAACCTGTTCCCCGATTGGGCGGTCGCCGAGGGGCCGTTCCTTCCGATGCGGCCCTACATTCCGCCCTACCTCGACGAGGATTGGATCGCGCAGGCGAAGGTCGCGCTCACGTGCCCCGAGACCGACGCGATGCTGACGTCGGTGCGGGGTCCGCTGGGGCTCAAGCGGTTCGCCTCGAACGTCGTCAACGCGTGGACGTTCACCAAGTACCGGATCGACCGCGTCCCCCGCTACGAACTGGCCCGATGCGGACTCGAACCGCCGCCACCGAAGGTGCCGCCGTACACCGGGATGCCCGCCACGGGGCCCTGACCCACCCCGGCGTGTAACGGCGCGTCCAGCCACGGCGATACACAGACCGATGTGGATCAGACCGGGACTTCGCCGCGTATTGCCGGTGCTCTCCAGGCCCGGAAATGGTTGAGAGGGTGACCAGGCAAGACATGTGCGAGAGAGAGTTTTCGCTCTCGTGTGTGGTTGACTACAGCGGCACGCAGCGGGTCTGTCGTGCGGCATTCAAACGAAAAGGATTTATACAAGCATGAGTTTCGTAGGGAAGATGGCGCGCCGCGCTGCGGTTGCGGCCCTCGCGGTGGCGACACTGCCCGGACTCGTAGGCGTCGTCGGCGGCTCTGCTACGGCAGGAGCGTTCTCGAGGCCGGGTCTGCCGGTCGAGTACCTGATGGTTCCGTCGGCGAGCATGGGCCGCGACATCAAGGTTCAGTTCCAGAGCGGCGGCGCGAACTCTCCGTCGATTTACCTGCTCGACGGTCTCCGCGCGCAGGACGACTTCAACGGCTGGGACATCAACACCCAGGCCTTCGAGTGGTACGAGGGCTCCGGCCTGTCGGTCGTGATGCCCGTCGGTGGCCAGTCCAGCTTCTACACCAACTGGTACAAGCCGGCCTGCGGCAAGAAGTCCGGCACCTGCCTCACGTACAACTGGGAGACCTTCCTGACTTCCGAGCTGCCCGGGTTCCTGGCGGCCAACAACGGCGTCGACGCGACCCGTACCGCGGCGGTCGGCCTGTCGATGGCTGGTTCGGCGTCGCTGACGCTGGCCATCCACCACCCGCAGCAGTTCCAGTACGCCGGTGCACTCTCGGGCTTCCTGAACCCGTCCGAGGGCTGGTGGCCGGGTCTGATCAACACCGCGATGGGTGACGCCGGCGGCTACAAGGCCGACGACATGTGGGGACCGGCTGAGACCGACCCGGCGTGGAAGTACAACGACCCGATGGTCCCGGCGAACATGGCGACGCTCGTTGCCAACGGCACTCGCGTGTGGATCTACTGCGGTAACGGCACCCCCGGCGGCCTCGGCGGCAACAACCTGCCTGCCAAGTTCCTCGAGGGCCTGACCCTGCGCACCAACAAGCAGTTCCAGACCGACTACCTGGCTGCCGGCGGACGCAACGCCGTGTTCAACTTCCCGGAGAGCGGCACGCACGACTGGCCGTACTGGGGCCAGCAGCTGCAGGCCATGAAGCCGGACATCCAGCGCGTCCTCAGCGCAGTTCCGGCGCCCGCCTCCTAGGCGCTAGCAAAAGCAGATCGACTGGCGGCGGCGATCCCTTCGGGGGTCGCCGCCGCTACTCGTTTACGGCGCGCCCCGTCGCCGTGATGTGGTTCACTACAACGCGAATCAACAGATTGGTGACATGGGTATGAGGCTGCTCTCGACGCTGTTCAAGACGATGTGTGCGCTGACGCTGGCCGTCGGGCTGTGGCTGGCAAGCCCCCACACCGCCAAGGCCGCGGGCGTCGAGTACCTGATGGTCCCGTCGGCGGCGATGGGCCGCGACATCCCGGTCGCCTTTCAGGCCGGTGGTCCGCACGCCGTGTTCCTGTTGGACGCCTTCAACGCCGCCCCGGACACCAGTAACTGGGTGACGGCGGGCAACGCGATGAGCACCCTTGCGGGTACGGGCATCTCCGTTGCCGCGCCCGCAGGCGGTGCCTGGAGCATGTACACGAACTGGGAAGCCGACGGCAGCAAGCAGTGGGACACCTTCCTTTCCCAGGAGCTGCCGGACTGGCTGGCCGCAAACAAGGGTCTGGCCCCGAGCGGGCACGGCGTCGTCGGTGCGGCCCAGGGCGGTTACGCCGCCATGGCGCTCGCCGCGTTCCACCCGGACCGGTTCCGGTACGCGGGCTCGCTCTCGGGCTTCCTGACGCCGTCCCAGACCGCCTACAACGGCGCCATCACCGCCGGTCTCGCCAGCTTCGGCGGGGTCAACACCCAGGCCATGTGGGGTGCCGCTCAGCTCGGTCGCTGGAAGTGGCACGATCCCGACGTTCACGTGAACCTGTTGAACGCCAACAACACTCGGCTGTGGGTGTACAGCCCCGGCACGACCGACTGCAGTGACCCGGCGGCCATGATCGGCGTCTGCGACCAGACTGCAGGCAGCAACCGCACGTTCTACCAGCACTACCGGGCCGTCGGCGGGCACAACGGACACTTCGACTTCCCGACCTCCGGCCAGCACGACTGGGGCAGCTGGGCACCGCAGCTCGCCGCACTGTCGGGCGACCTGTCGGCCGCCATCCGCTAGGTACACCGCCGACGACAGCTGGCAAACGTTTCCCTGGCCCGCTCATTCGAGCCGGTACCTTGGAGGCGTGCATCTAGGCGGACCTCGAACGGCAAGCGCGGCAATGGCCTGCGCGGCGCTCGTGGTCAGTGGTTGCGGCATGGGTGACGACGTCATGGCAACCATGGGAATGCAGCCGGCGGAAACGACCGCCAGCGACAGCAGCGCGCAACCGTTCGCCGCGCCGCCGGCCGTCGAGCCGGGGGAGGACCCCGAGTTGGTGGTCACCCCGACGCAGCAAGAGTTCCTCGACGCCGTGTCCGAAGCCGGCCTGAACCCGTCGAGTGAGCTGTCCGCGCTCAACATCGGCTCCTGCGTGTGCCAGGCGAAGGCGGCCAGGCAGAGCGACCAAGAGGTCTGGGACTTCATCCTGCCGATGGTGCGTGGCGACGTGAGGGATTCCTACGGCGAGCCGGTGGCCCCACCGGCCGGTCAGGTCAACTCCGAGACGTCCGACTACATTCGCATCGCCACCGAAACCCTCTGTCAGTAGGAGACCTCCCCACTTCATGGCTACCAATCGCCAACGCAAGCGTCACCGGCTCCTCGCCCTCGTAGCGGCGGCGTCGGTGGCGGTGCTGGTCGGTCTCGTCGTCGTCGGGCTCTGGATCCTGATGCGGGCGCCCGATTCGCCGCCGAGCGCGACGCCGCCGACGGCTCAACCGTCCCCGGGAATTCCGACGACGCCGGGTTCCAAGCCGCGGCCGGAGTCTCAGGACGCCAGCTGCGCGGATGTGATGGTGCTGTCCATTCCCGGGACCTGGGAGTCGTCGCCGCAGCTCGATCCGGCCAACCCGACACAGTTCCCTATCGCGCTGCTGCTCAACGTCACCAACCCCATTCGGGAGGCGTTCGGCGCGGATCGGGTGGAGACGTACACGGTTCCGTACACCGCCCAGTTCCACAATCCGTTCGCGGCCGACAAGCAGATGTCCTACAACGACAGCCGTGCCGAGGGCACGAAGGCCGCGATCAAGGCGCTGACGGACATGAACAACCGGTGCCCTCTGACGAGTTACGTCATCGTCGGATTCTCGCAGGGTGCGGTGATCGCCGGTGACCTCGCCAGCGACATTGGCAACGGCCGCGGCCCGGTCGACGCCGATCTGGTGCTCGGCGTGACGCTGATCGCGGACGGGCGCCGGGAGCCGGGAGTCGGGCAGGACATCGGCCCCAACCCGCCCGGCCAGGGCGCGGAGATCACGCTGCAGGAAGTGCCGACCCTGTCGGCCCTCGGTCTGACGATGTCGGGTCCGCGGCCAGGCGGATTCGGATCCCTGAACGATCGCACGAACCAGATCTGCGGCACCGGCGACCTGATCTGCTCGGCTCCCGAGGGCGCGTTCTCGATCGTCAACCTGCCCAAGACGCTCGAGGTCCTCAGCGGTGGGGCCGCCGGCCCAGTCCACGCGATGTACAACACGCCGGACTTCTGGGTGCTGGACGGGCAAACCGCGACGCAGTGGACTCAGTCGTGGGCGCGGGGTCTGGTCGACAGCGCACCCCACCCGAAACACGGGTGAGCTGCGCAGGGGGATTTGGCCTCCGCCGCAAGCTCACCTAACATTAAGAGAAAAGTAAGACCACCCGTCCCCTGAAACCCGGCGGGTCGGCTTCAGAGTGGGTCCCAAGGCAAACGCCTACCCACCGATATGATCTTGAGGTTTGGCCTCGGCCGGTTCGCTTCGGCAGGGCAGCGTCGACAGAGGAGTGACATGGGATTCCACAACCCGTTCTTGAAGAACGGCCTGATCAGGTTTCCCGACAGCGGCAACCTGGTCAAGCACGTCGAGAAGTGGGCCAAGGTGCGTGGCGACAACCTCGCCTACCAGTTCATCGACTTCTCCACCGAGCGCGACGGGGTGGCACGCAACCTGGGCTGGCGCGACTTCAGCGCCCGCAACAAGGCGGTCGGGGCCCGGCTTCAGCAGGTAACCCAGCCCGGTGACCGCGTCGCCATCCTCTGCCCGCAGAACCTGGACTACCTCGTCGGCTTCTTCGGCGTCCTCTACGCCGGCCGCATCGCCGTCCCCCTGTTCGACCCGTCCGAGCCCGGCCACGTCGGCCGCTTGCATGCCGTCCTCGACGACTGCCAACCCACCGCGATCCTCACCACCACCGACTCGGCCGAGGGCGTGCGCAAGTTCTTCCGCACCCGGCCCGCCAAGGAGCGGCCCCGCGTCATCGCCGTGGACGCCGTGCCCGACGAGGTCGGCGCCACCTGGGTGCAAGAGGACGTCACCCACGACACCATCGCCTACCTGCAGTACACGTCTGGATCGACCCGCATCCCGACCGGCGTACAGATCACCCACCTCAACCTGGCGACCAACATCGTCCAGGTCATCGAGGGCATCGGCGGCGACGAAGGTGACCGCGGCGTCACCTGGCTGCCGTTCTTCCACGACATGGGTCTGATCACCGCGATGATCCCGCCCGTCGTCGGTCACTACATCACCTTCATGACGCCGGCCGCGTTCGTCCGCAGGCCCGGTCGCTGGATCCGCGAGATGGCCCGCAAGGACGACGACACCGGCAGCGTCATCTCGGTCGCGCCGAACTTCGCCTTCGATCACGCGGCCGCCCGTGGAGTCCCCAAGGACGGCGAACCGCCCCTGGACCTGTCCAACGTCAAGGCGGTCCTCAACGGAAGCGAACCGATCTCCGCGGCCACCGTGCACCGGTTCAACGAGGCGTTCGCGCCGTACGGCTTCAACCCGAAGGCGCTCAAGCCTTCCTACGGGCTGGCCGAGGCCACGCTGTTCGTGTCGACCACCGCCACCGACGAGCCGCCGAAGATCGTCTACGTCGACCGTGAGCAGCTCAACTCCTACCGCTTCGTCGAGGTCGCCGAGGACGCTCCGTCGGCCGTCGCGCAGGCATCCGCCGGCAAGGTGGGCGTGTCCGAGTGGGCCGTCATCGTCGACGCCGAGAGCGCCACCGAACTGCCCGACGGGCAGATCGGCGAGATCTGGATCAGCGGTCAGAACATGGGCACGGGTTACTGGAACAAGCCGGAGGAGACGGCCGCGACGTTCCAGAACACGCTCAAGTCCAGGACCAGCCCCTCGCATGCCGAGGGCGCGGCCGACGACGCCACCTGGGTGCGCACCGGCGACTACGGCGCCTTCTACGAGGGCGACCTCTACATCACCGGTCGCGTCAAGGACCTGGTAATCGTGGACGGACGCAACCACTACCCGCAGGATCTCGAGTACTCGGCGCAGGAGGCCAGCAAGGCGCTGCGCACCGGTTTCGTCGCGGCGTTCTCGGTGCCCGCCAACCAACTGCCCGACGTCGTGTTCGAAAACGCGCACGCCGGCCTGAAGCGCGATCCCAGCGACTCCTCCGAGCAACTCGTCATCGTCGCCGAGCGCGCCGCAGGCGCCAACAAGATGGACTTGGAGCCGGTCGCCGACGAGATCCGGGCCGCCATCGCGGTCCGGCACGGCGTGACGGTGCGTGACGTGCTGCTGACGCCCGCCGGTGCGATTCCCCGTACCTCGAGCGGCAAGATCGGGCGGCGGGCCTGCCGGGCCGGCTACCTCGACGGCAGCCTGCGCAACGGCAAGATCGCCAACGACTTCCCCGATCAGACGGATTAACGCGCTCCGTCGGTCAACCCAGGCCGCACCTCGGCGAAAGTGACTGTGAATATGACTGAATCCGAAGACAATTCGCCATCGCCCGCCGGGGACGGTTCGTCGGCGAAGCCGGCTCGTACCGACAAGACGGTCGCCGAACTGCGCGAGTTCCTGCGCAACTGGATCGCCGACGCCACCGGGCAGTCCGCCGACGGCATCGACGAGGCCGCGCCGATGGTCGAACTGGGCCTGTCGTCGCGCGACGCGGTGTCGCTGGCCAGTGACATCGAAGACCTGACCGGTGTGACGTTGACGGCTACCGTGCTGTTCCGGAACCCCACGATCGAGTCGCTGGCTACGGTCATCGTCGAGGGTGATCCCGAGGACGAAGCTCTCGTCGACGAGGACTACGACTGGTCGCGGACCAAAGAGCTGGACGACATTGCGATCGTCGGCATCGGCACCCGGTTCCCCGGTGACCTGAACACCCCCGACGAGATGTGGTCGGCGCTGCTCGAGGGCAAGGATTCCAGCTCCGAACTGCCTGCTGGCCGGTGGGAGGAGTTCCTCTCCGAACCGAGGATCGCCGAGCGTGTCGCCAAGGCGCACACCCGCGGTGGCTACCTGTCCGACATCAAGGGCTTCGACTCCGAATTCTTCGCGCTGTCGAAGATGGAGGCCGACAACATCGATCCGCAGCAGCGGATGGCCCTCGAGCTCACCTGGGAAGCGTTGGAGCACGCCAGGATTCCGGCGTCCAGCCTGCGCGGTGAGAGCGTCGGCGTCTACGTCGGCAGCTCGAACAACGACTACACGTTCCTGAGCATCGCCGATCCCACCGCCGCTCACCCGTACGCCATCACCGGTACCGCCAGCTCGATCGTCGCGAACCGGGTGTCGTACTTCTACGACTTCCGTGGTCCGTCGATGTCCATCGACACCGCGTGCTCGTCGTCGTTGGTCGCCGTGCACGAGGGTGTCAAGGCCCTGCGCGCCGGTGACGTCGACGTGGTGGTCGCAGGTGGCGTCAACGCGATGATCACCCCGATGGTCACCCTCGGCTTCGACGAGGTCGGCGGTGTGCTCGCGCCGGACGGTCGATGCAAGTCGTTCTCGCAGGACGCCAACGGTTACGCCCGCTCCGAGGGCGGCGGCATGCTGGTGCTCAAGCGCGTCGCCGACGCCCGCCGCGACGGTGACGACATCATCGCGGTGATCGCCGGCAGCGCGGTCAACCACGACGGCCGGTCCAACGGACTGTTGGCGCCGAACCCGGACGCCCAGGCCGACGTGCTGCGCAAGGCTTACAAGGACGCGGGCATCGACCCCCGCACGGTCGACTACGTCGAAGCGCACGGGACGGGCACCATCCTCGGTGACCCAATCGAGGCGGACGCGCTGGGCCGCGTGGTCGGCAAGGGCCGCGTCGCCGACAAGCCCGCCCTGCTGGGTGCGGTGAAATCGAATCTGGGACACCTGGAGTCGGCCGCGGGCGCAGCGAGCCTGGCCAAGGTGGCGCTGTCGCTGCGCAATGACAAGCTGCCGCCGTCGATCAACTACGCCGGCCCCAACCCGTACATCGACTTCGACAAGATCAACATCAAGGTCAACGACACCGTGACCGACTGGCCGCGGTACAGCGGTCACGCGATCGCCGGCGTCTCGGGCTTCGGCTTCGGTGGCGCCAACGCGCACCTGGTGCTGCGCGAAGTGCTGCCGTCCGACCTCGTCGAGCCCGAGCCCGCGGCGGAACCCGTTGCGGCGCAGCCGAAGGCAGACGCCAACGCGGTGTTCGTCGGCGGTGTGCGGGTCGACGAGTACGGCGACATCCTGGACGACGACGACGACGGACTCGACGTTCCTGCTGCCGCCGCTGATGCCGAGCCAGAACTCCCCGGCCTCACCGACGAGGCGCTTCGGTTGATCGAAGCCGCCCGCGAGGAGCTCGACGCCGCTGAACCAACGGCACCGATCGTGCCGCTTGCGGTTTCGGGATTCCTGACGTCACGCAAGCGGTCCACCGCCGCCGAGCTGGCCGACTGGATTGACGGTGCGGAAGGTCGCGCGTCGTCGCTCGAATCGATCGGCCGGTCGCTGTCGCGCCGCAACCACGGGCGTTCGCGCGCAGTGGTTCTCGCCCACGACCACGATGAGGCAGTCAAGGGACTGCGCGCGCTGGCCGAGGGCAAGCAATCGCCGCTGGTGCTCGCCGCCGACGGCCCCGCCACCAGCGGGCCCGTCTGGGTGCTCGCCGGATTCGGCGCTCAGCACCGCAAGATGGGCAAGAGCCTCTACCTCCGCGACGAGATCTTCGCCGAGTGGATCAACAAGGTCGACGCGCTGATCCAGGACGAGCGCGGCTACTCGATCGTCGAGCTAATCCTCGACGACGCGATCGATTACACCGACGAGACCTGCGATTACCCCATCGAAGTGGTTCAGACGGTCATCTTCGCCATCCAGGTCGCTCTGGGCGAGCTGCTGAAGGCGCACGGCGCGAAACCCGGTGCGCTGGTGGGGCAGTCGCTCGGTGAGGCGGCCGCGGCCTACTTCTCCGGTGGTCTGTCGCTGCAGGACGCCACCCGCACCATCTGCTCGCGCGCCCACCTGATGGGCGAGGGCGAGTCGATGCTGTTCGGCGAGTACATCCGCCTGATGGCGCTCGTCGAGTACTCCGCCGACGAGATCAAGACGGTGTTCTCCGATTACCCCGACCTCGAGGTGTGCGTGTACGCGGCGCCGACGCAGACCGTGATCGGCGGACCGCCCGAGCAGATCGACGCGATCATTGCCAGGGCGGAGTCCGAGGGCAAGTTCGCCCGAAAGTTCCAGACCAAGGGCGCCAGCCACACCCAACAGATGGACCCGCTGCTTGGTGAGCTCTCGGCGGAGATCACGGGCATCGAGCCGCATCCGCTGGAGACGGCGTACTACTCCACCGTCCACGAGGGTCAGCTGATCCGTGCCGGTGCAGAGCCCATCCACGACGTCGACTACTGGAAGAAGGGGCTGCGGCACAGCGTCTACTTCACCCACGGCATCCGCAACGCCGTCGACAACGGGCACACCACGTTCCTCGAGCTAGCGCCAAACCCGGTGGCGCTCATGCAGGTTGGGCTGACGACGGCGTCGGCCGGCCTGCATGACGGGCAGCTGATCGCGACGCTCGCCCGCAAGCAGGACGAGGTCGACTCCATGACCTCGGCCATGGCGCAGCTGTTTACCTACGGCCATGATCTGGACTTCCGCACTTTGTTCTCTCGGGGTTCCACCCCGGCCGACTATGCCGACATCCCGCCGACGCGGTTCAAGCGCAAGCCGCATTGGCTCGACGTCCGGTTCACCGGCGACAGCTCCAACCTGATGCCGGGCAACCACGTCGCCATGCCCGACGGTCGCCACGTGTGGGAGTACTCCCCGCGGGCGACTACCGACCTTGCTGCATTGGTGAAATCTGCTGCAGCGCAGGTGCTTCCGGATGCCAAGCTGACGGCCTACGAGCAGCGCGCGGTACCCGCGGATGACGCGCGGCTGGTGACGACCCTGACCCGTCATCCCGGTGGTGCGACCGTGCAGGTGCACGCTCGCTTCGACAACGGGACCGAGTCGTCGTTCGCCCTCGTCTACGACGCGATCGTGACGCGCGCCGGTCAGGCGACCGCGTTGCCGACCGCCGTCGGCGCCGCGGTGTCCGAGGTGGCCGTGTCCGCGCAAGTCCCGGTCGAGGACGAGCCCGAGGACGACGCCGCGATCCTGCAGGACAACCTCACTGCCGGAGCAGGTTTGGCGGCCGGCTTCGCCAAGTGGTCACCCGAGTCGGGGGAGTCGATCTCCGAGCGGTTGGGCACCATCGTCGGCAGCGCCATGGGCTACGAGCCCGAGGACCTGCCGTGGGAGGTCCCGCTCATCGAGCTGGGTCTCGACTCGTTGATGGCGGTTCGGATCAAGAACCGCGTCGAGTATGACTTCGACCTGCCGCCAATCCAGTTGACCGCGGTGCGCGACGCCAACCTGTATGCCGTCGAGAAGCTCATCGAATACGCGATCGAGCACCGGGACGAGGTGGGTCAGCTCGCCGAAGTGCAGAAGACTCAGACCGACGAGGAGATCGCCGCCGCGCAGGCCGAGCTGATGGGTGGAGCCACCACGGTGGCCGAGCTGGAGGAGATGCTCACCAAGAAGGCCGCCGAGGCCGAAGCGGTGACCGTCACTCCCGAGGCGCCCATCGAAACCGCTGGCATCGTCCCGCCCCCGCCGCCACCACCGACCAATCCGGCCGGACCGGAAAAGTCGCCAAACCTGGCAGGTGCGGCGCAGGTGCTCAACCAGCAGGCGATCTCGGAGGCGTTGAACTCCGACGTGCCACCGCGTGACGCCGCCGAGCGCGTGACGTTCGCGACGTGGGCGATCGTCACCGGCAAGTCGCCCGGCGGCATCTTCAACTCGCTGCGCGACCTGACCGACGAGGAAGCGCAGAAGATGGCGCAACGTCTTTCGGAGCGGGCCGAGGGAACGATCACCGCTGAAGACGTCAAGAAGGCGCAGACCATCGAGGAGTTGTCGTCCACGGTGCGGGAGTTCCTCGAAGCCGGTGAGTTGGACGGTTTCGTCAGGACCATCCGCAAGGCCGAGCACGAGAGCGACGTTCCGGTCTTCGTGTTCCACGCGGCCGGTGGCTCGACGGTGGTCTACGAGCCGCTGCTGAAGCGGCTGCCCGCGGGCGTACCGATGATTGGGCTGGAACGGGTCGAGGGCACCATCGAGGAGCGGGCCGCCCAGTACGTTCCAAAGCTGTTGGAGCTCAACGGCTGGACCGACGGAAAGACCGGCAAGCCGTTCATCCTGGCGGGCTGGTCGCTGGGCGGGGCACTGTCCTACGCCTGCGCGATCGGGCTGAAGGAAGCCGGCGCCGACGTACGGTTCGTCGGCCTGATTGACTGCGTGCGACCGGGTGAACCGATCGACACCTCGACCGAAGGGACCAGGGCCCGCTGGGACCGCTACGCGAAGTTCGCCGAGAAGACGTTCAACGTGCAGATTCCGGCGATCCCCTACGAGGAGCTCGAGAAGCTTGACGACGCCGGTCAGGTGGAGTTCATCCTCAACGCGGTTAAGGACTCCGGCGTGCAGATTCCCGGGGGCATCATCGAGCACCAGCGGACGTCGTACCTGGATCAGCGTGCGCTGGACGTCGCCGACGTCAAGTCGTACGACGGTCACGTCACGCTGTACATGGCCGACCGCTATCACGACGACGCCATCACCTTCGAGCCCGCGTACTCCACGCGCCAGCCCGACGGCGGGTGGGGTGAGTTTGCTTCCGATCTGGAGGTCGTGCACATCGGGGGCGAGCACATTCAGGCGATCGACGAGCCGTACATTGCGAAGGTCGGCGCGCACATGAGTGAGGCGATCAACCGCATCGAGAGCGAGCAGAAGTGACCCAGGAAGCGGCCCCCGTCGCCAGCAGAGCCCACACCACTGCCGAGAAGTTGGCCGAGCTCCGTGAGCGGTTGGAGCTCGCCAAGGATCCGGGTGACGAGAAGGCGAAGGCCCGTCGCGACAAGAAGGGCATTCCAAGCGCCCGCGCGCGGATCTACGAACTGCTCGACCCGGGAAGCTTCCTGGAGATCGGCGCGTTGGCTCGTACCCCCGGTGATCCCAACGCCTTCTACGGCGACGGCGTGGTGACCGGCCACGGCACCATCGACGGTCGCCCGGTTGGAGTGTTCAGCCACGACCAGACGGTGTTCCAGGGCTCGGTCGGTGAGATGTTCGGCCGCAAGGTGGCCAGGCTGATGGAGTGGGTGGCCATGGTCGGCTGCCCGATCATCGGCATCAACGACTCCGGTGGCGCCCGCATCCAGGACGCCGCGACGTCGTTGGCGTGGTACGCCGAGCTGGGCCGGCGGCACGAGATGCTGCGTGGCCTGGTTCCCGAGATTTCGCTCATCTTCGGCAAATGTGCTGGCGGAGCGGTCTATTCGCCGATTCAGACCGATTTGATCGTCGCCGTCCGCGACCAGGGCTACATGTTCATCACCGGGCCCGACGTGATCAAGGACGTCACCGGTGAGGACGTCACCTTCGACGAGCTGGGTGGCGCCGACGTCCAGGCGCAGCGCGGCAACATCCACAAGGTGGTCGAGTCCGAGAGCGCGGCGTACCAGTACGTGCGCGACTACCTCAGCTTCCTGCCGCCCAACCACTTCGACAACGTGCCGATCGTGAACCCCGGGCTGGAGCCCGAGATCACGCCGTCGGACCTGGAACTCGACACGATCGTCCCCGATTCGGACAACCAGGCCTACGACATGCACGAGATCCTGCTGCGAATCTTCGACGACGGCGACGTCTTCGAGATCGCCGAGCAGCGAAGCCCGTCCATGATCACGGCGTTCGCGCGAGTCGACGGCCACCCGGTCGGGGTCATCGCCAACCAGCCGATGGTCAACGCCGGCGCCGTCGGCAACGAAGCCTCCGACAAGGCCGCAGGCTTCATCCGGTTCTGCGACTCGTTCAACCTGCCGCTGGTCTTCGTCGTCGACACCCCGGGCGCCATGCCTGGGCTCGAGGAGGAGAAGGGCGGCATCATCAAGCGCGGTGGCCGGTTCTTCAACGCCATCGTGGAAGCCGACGTGCCGAAGGTGACGTTCGTCATCCGCAAGGCCTACGGCGGCGGGTATGCGGTGATGGGCTCCAAGCAGTTGTCCGCCGACCTGAACTTCGCCTGGCCCACCGCGCGCATTGCGGTGATCGGTGCCGAGGGTGCGGCGCAGTTGCTGGTGAAGCGCTTCCCCGATCCGACCTCGCCCGAGGTGCAGAAGATCCGCGCGGACTTCATCGAGGGTTACAACCTCAACCTCGCGACGCCGTGGATCGCCGCCGAGCGTGGCTACATCGACGGTGTCATCGAGCCGCACGAGACGCGGTTGCTGCTGCGCAAGTCGATGAAGTTGTTGCGGGACAAGCAGAACCGCAACAAGACGCTGCGCAAGCATGGGCTGACGCCGCTCTAATCCGTCGGATTAGCCTGCGCCACTGACGCTTTCAGAGTTATCCACAGGCTGTTCGTTGGGTCTGTTGCGGGTCGGTGTACCCGAGTAGATTCGAATGCATGTTCGAGTCATTGGCCACCATCGCCGCCGGTACTTCGGGTGCCGGTGGGGTGGAGTCGTGGTTGCGGGTGGAGTCCGCTGCCTGCGCCCGTCGTGTCGCGGCGATGGCCGCCATGTTCCAGGTCGCCCATGCCGCCGACGACTCCGCCGAGCGGGATCTGTGGTGCACCGACACCTGGGACGCCGTCGCCGCGCACATCGGTGCCGCCCAGCGCATCACTCATGGCGCCGCGTCCAACCAACTCCTCATCGCCGTCGCGCTGCATGAACGGTTCCCACTGGTCGCCGCGGTATTCGCCGAGGGACTGATCACCTACCAACTGGTCCGGATCGTGGTGCAGCGCGGCGCCCTGGTCGTCGACCCCGACGCCTTGCACGAACTCGACCGCCTGCTGGCCGAGGCGCTGAGCACCCGCGAACCCATGTCGACGGCAACACTCGAGAAGACCGTCGACGCGTTCGTCGCTCAGGTCGACCCGCAGGCTGTGCACCGCACCGAGACTCAGGCGCGGGGGCGGTCGGTGGACGTCGGGGAGGACGACGGGAGCGGAATGGCCACGGTGTTTGCGACTTTGTTCGCCACTGATGCCACGGCCTTCGACGCCCGCGTGGACGCACTGGCCCGCACCGTCTGCCCCGCCGACCCACGCACACTGGACCAACGTCGCGCCGACGCCATCGGAGCACTGGCCCACGGCGCGGATCGGCTGGCCTGCCTCTGCGAGACCGGCGACTGCCCCGCCGGTGAGAACCCACCCTCCACCGGGGTGGTGGTCTACGTGATCGCGAGCGCGGACACCCTCCGCGAGCCCTTGGCACAAGCGCCATCCCCGCCGCCGCCTGCGCCCGCCGACGACGACTCTGCGCCAGACAGCGCCGACCGCTCGAGCGATGAGGCGCCACGGGCGGAGTCGCGCGATGGCATCCCCGCCGGCCCCGCCGACGAGCGCGCGTCCCTCGACGGCGAACCGCCGGCCATGTTCACAAAGCCTTTGCGCGAACTGACCCTGACCGAAGCCCTCACCCCCACCCCGGGACGCCTGGCCCAGCTGCGGCCCGCCGCGATGATGGGTGGACAGTTCCTGCCCGGCGCCATCGCCTGCCGCGCCACCGTCGGGGCCACGATCACCTCAATCGTGCACCCCGGACAGGCACCACCGGAACCCCGATACCGACCCTCCAAGAAGCTGGCCGACTTCGTCCGCTGCCGCGACATGACCTGCCGCTTCCCCGGCTGCAAAGTGCCGGCCACCCATTGCGACGTCGACCACAGCGTCCCGTGGCCCTACGGGCCGACGGCCGCATCCAACCTGAAATGTCTATGCCGTAGACATCATTTGCTGAAAACGTTCTGGGGTGGCCAAAGTGGTTGGCGCGACGAGCAACTCGACGACGGCACCATAGTGTGGACCGCACCCGACGGCCGGCAGCACATCACGACACCGGGCAGCCGCCTGCTGTTCCCCGAACTCAGCGAGCCCACCGCATCGGTGGTCGTCAACGGCGTGCCCACGGCGCATACCGGCGGGCTGACCATGCCACGCCGCAAGACCACCCGCGCCCAAGACCGCGCCAACCGAATCCGACGCGAACGTGAGTATCCCTAAATGCCCGGCAGTTCCAGCCAGTCGTCAACCTCGAACCGGTCGCCGCGGGCCACCAGCGTCGCACCGCCGTGGCCCGGGTAGTGCGCGGGAATCACGGCCGCCCGCGAACGCGAGGCCTCGGTGAAGACCCGCTTGCGCGTCACCGCCGCGGCGGCTGCGTCCACGTCGAACCCGCACGGGTCGTCGGGCCGGGCGATCTGGATCGGGCAGTGCGTCATGTCGCCGACGAACACCGCAGGCTGGCCCGCGTCGAGCCACAGCACCGACGAGCCGGGGGTGTGCCCGGCGGCGGGGCGCAGTCGCAGCGACTCGCTGATCTGGAGGTCGTCACTCCACAGCTCCATCTGGTCGGCCACTGGAAAGACGCTGTCCTGGAACACGATTTGCGAGCCGTCGGAGGCCCCGGGTCCGTCCGGAGCGAAGAAGCGGTAGTCCGCCTCGGGCATCAGATAGCGGGCGTTGGGAAACGTCGACACCCACTCGCCGTCGAGCAGTCGGGTGTTCCAGCCGACGTGATCGGTGTGCAGATGCGTGTTGACCACCACGTCGACCTCGTCGGCAGCCACCTCGGCCCGCTCCAGCGCGCCGAGGTAGTCGGTGTCGAGTCCCGACAGGGCCGGAATGTGCGGACGATCGCGGTGGTTGCCAACACCGGTGTCGACCACGACGGTCAGTCCGTCGACCTCGAGCACCCAACTTTGCAACGCCACGCGCCAGCGCCCGGTCTGGGGGTTGTAGAACGTCGGCACCAAGAGTTCGGCCTCGTCCATCCATGCCTGCGCGGGCGTATCGGCGAATAGCCCGGTCCCCACGTCGAATTCCCACTCGGGCACGCGGATGATCGTCGCCTTGCCAAGCGTGGTGCGGTCGTTCATGCGTCGACCCTACGCAGGTCTTAGGGCTTGATCCGGATCTTGCCCGGCGAGTACAACCCGCTGTGGGTCGCGGAGCCCAGCTCGACCTGAGCCGGCTGTGCTTCCACGACGGTGTCGAACTTGCGCAGCGATCCCCAGTCCCGACCCCAGTCGTGGTTCAGGTAGGTCGACATCAGGTTCTGCCGCAACAGCAGGTCGGTGATTCCGAGCAGGCCACCGTTGAGGCCGTCCTGCCAGGTGTCGGTGTCCTTGCGTTTGGCGTTGTAGTCCGGCGTGATGCGGAACTTCGGGATCTCGGTGACCCCGTTGGCGTGCAGCATCGGCTGCTGGCACGGGAACGCCAAGCCGACGGCCCAGTCCATCAGCACCGGCTGGGTCGAACCGACGTATTGCTGCACGGTCTTCAGCTCCGGAACACGCGGCGGGGTGACGGCAATCCAGTCACCGGGCGTCAGCGACAGGTCCTCGGCCACGATCCGCACCGACGTCGCGTCGGCCGGGATCTGCGAGCGGTCGAAGCGCAGGTTGCGCCACGACGGGATGGGGCCGATGTCGTACGGAGTCACGCGACCCGCGGCCTGCGGTGCGCCGTCGGAACCCGTTCTGGCGTACTCCAATTCGATGCGCTGACCCTCGGTGCGACCGTTGAAGATGCTGTTGCCGGTGATGCTGCCCGCGGCCGTGACCACGACCAGCGGGTGCGCGTCGTCCACGGCCGGCAACTGGTACCACGCCGACGTCAGCCGACTCTGTTGTTGCGCAGGCCCGTTGACGTACGTGCCAGCCAGCGGGACGCGCCGGGGGTCAAGACCGTACGGCAGCGGAACCGTCGACCCGTTCACCCCTGGGCTCGACAGCTTGACCGGTGCGTCCCAGTCGTAGTCGGTACCCGGGGTCGGCAGGTCGTTGCGGATCGCCTCGGCGACGATGTGCTGGGGCACGCCATTTGGGGTGAACCCCACGGCGCCAACACCACCCAGCGGGCCGAGGGGGCCGTAACTGCCCGGCAGGGCCGCCAGGAAACCGGCGTTGGAGTCCGGCTCGACTAGCACGTCGTCGGCCAGGCCACAGCCCCCGGTCAGGGCCTTGAGGTTCGAGGACGCATTCGAATACGTCGGGTACTGCCGCACCACGCCGACCAGCATCGAGCCGACGAACACGACGACCATCAGCCCCGCCGTGACCGGAATCGGTGCCGCGGTCACGACCCGCACCAGCTTGCTCTCGGTGCGATCGCGCGCCAGGTGCAACCAGAAGGCCCACAGTGCGGCAATTCCGAAGAGCGCGAAGAAGATCGAGCTGACCGTCACCCCGCCGATCTTCGGCAGCGCGTTGTTGAACGGCACGCCGTAGCTGGAGACGTACCACCAGCCGTTGGTGCTGGAGAAGGTCAATGCGATGAGGAACAGCACCGCGGCGGTGAACGCCATCCGGTTGCGTGCCGAGCGCAGCACCGCGCGGGACACCAGCACCGTCGCGACCGCTGCCATGGCCGCGCCGACGGCGGCGAACAGGCCGAAGTGGTGCACCCACTTGGTGGGGGTGAACATCAGGAAGAACATGGTGCCGAAGATGATGCCGACGAGCCGCCACACGGGACCGCGCGCGACACCGGGGACCCGGCCGCGGCGCAGCATGATGAACAGCGAGGCGAACAAGCTCAGCGCGGTGATGAAGAACCCGAACCGGCGCGACAGCGACCCGTCGACCGTCGGCAAGAACAGGTAGTAGTAGCGCAGGTTTTCGGTGTACCACGCCTGGCTTGGGCCGATTGCCGTGCGAATCTTGGTGGCCTCCAACACGGTTGCCAACGTCTGGTCGGCGAAGACGACCGCGAGGATGACGGTGCCGGCGGCCAGCAGTGGCAACACCAGCGGCCACGTGCCGACGACGCGGTGACGGCGCACCAGGATGCGCAGCAGTGGGCGACCACCTGCCAAGAGCGCGGCGACGGCGATCAGGCCGGTCGGCTGGATGCCGAGGGTGAACGCGGCCGACACGATGGCCAGCGCGGCAGGGGTGAGCCGGCCGGAGATGATGGCTCGCTCGATCAGCACGTAGGTGATCAGCGCGCCGGTGGCGATCTGTCCCTCGGGCCGCAGCCCGTTGTTGAACGGCATCCACGCGGCCATCAGCACCAGGCCTGCGGCCCACGTCGCCGAACGGCTCGAGGCCACCGACGGGCCGAGCCGGGGCAGTACCTCGCGGGACAACAGCAGCCAGCACAGCAGCGCACAGATCAAGTCGGGCAAGCGCATCCAGATGCTGGCGTCGCTGACGTGCGTCATCAACGCGAGCACGTTGTAGAACCACCCGAAGGGATCCTCGGGGCTGCCGAACCACCGGAAGTAGTTGGACATGTAGCCGGCCCGGTCGGCGACGCGGGCCATCTGCAGGATGTAGCCGTCGTCGGAGGAGTTGGCGCCGATGACGTGCCACATCAGGAATCCGAGTACCACCGCGACGTCGGTCGCCGTGAAGGTGCGCCACCGCGACGGGATGATGCGTTGCATGCGGCGGCCGTCGAGCTGGTCGAGACGCCACAGGGCGACGAGTGAGACGACGGTGGCCACGATGGCGAGCAGCATCGCCGCGAGCTTCACGGCGGTCGGCTTGGTGGTGAACCGGGTGTCGACCGTCGCCGTCACCGAGAGTCCTTGCGGCGCAGGTCCGGTGAGGTCGGTGAAGATGCCGACGAAGTTGGGCCGCAGGTTGGGGTCGACGAATCCGGAGCGGAACTCCTTCTGCGGGTCGGTCGGATCGGTCATCCCGGGGAACGTGGCGAACGTGCCCGCCTCCGACGAGGTGATCTCCATGCGGGTGCATTCGCGGCCGAGGGCCCGGTACATCGGCATGGTCGCGACGACGACGTTGCGGTCGGTGACGGTGATGCGCTGGCCGTTGATCTTGCTGCTGACGTTGACGAACAGCGAGTTGAGCGCGGCGTCCTTGGTGTTGGGCGGGGCGGTGCCGAGCACTGTGCCGCCGCCGCGATTCGCCATGTCGCGGAACACGTCACACGGCACGGTGGCCGTCAGGGTGACCGGTGTGAGCGTGATGAGCGGGGCGGTCACGTTGCCGACCTGCCCGCCCTGCGGCCAGTTCACCGTCGCGGTGGTCTGCACCACCGGCAGCAGGGGGGTCAGCACTGACAGCACGAAGCCGATCAGCCCCGAGATCATCGCCACCCAGCGGGTAGTCCTCACTTGTCCGTCTCCAGTGGCAGGGCTCTGATGGGTCCGCGGCGGGTCCAGCCCAGAACGGTTTCGGCACCCTGGTCGACGGTCACGTCGGGAGCGGTCTGCGCGGGCACGATCCGGTCGTAGCGCTCGATCGTCCCCCAGTCGCGGTACCAGTCGCCGCTGAGGTAGGTCGGAACCGTCGACGTGCGCAGCAGCGCCTGGATGTAGAGGAAGGGTCCGCCGTCGTCGGCGGACTGCCACTGGTTGGACGACACCACGACCTGCTTGGCGTTGGGCAGGATTCGGTAGTCCGGCAGCTCGGCGATGCCGAGGTGCTGCGACGCCGGTCGCTGGCACGGGA
Source organism: Mycobacterium sp. Root135 (assembly GCF_001426545.1). GTDB lineage: Bacteria > Actinomycetota > Actinomycetes > Mycobacteriales > Mycobacteriaceae > Mycobacterium. Next base: position 816,433 of record NZ_LMEZ01000005.1, read on the forward strand.
AGTTGGCTGCGGTGGCGATGTCCATCAGCACCGGCGTCGTCGACCCGAGGAACCGTTGCGCGGACTCCAGGGTCGGGACGCGCGGCGGGGTGAACGCGAACCACTGGTCGGTGGACAGGTTCGGGTCGTCGGCGACGATGCGGGCGACGTTGGCCTCCGGTGGCGCCGACGCCAACGGGAAGCGCAGGTTGCGCCACGCCCGCTGCGGCACCAACGGGTCGATCGGCTCGACGGCGGCGAGCGCACGGAAGCTGCCGTCCGGATTGCGAACCCCCCATTGGAGTTTCAGCGACTGGCCGTAGTTGAAGTCGCCCTCTTCGTCGACCGACCAGATCGCGCCTGCGGCGGCGACGGTGACCAGCGGCCGGTCGGGCGTGCGGGGCGGCAGCTCGTACCAGGCCGACGTCGCCTTGGCGGCCGCGGTGTTCTCGTCGTAGCTGCCCATCACGGGGGTGCGTGCGGGGTCGAGCCCGAAGGGCAGGAACACGCGGGAGCCGTTGACGCCCTCGGGTCCGTAGCCACCACCGGTGCCCGCGGAGAATCCGATGCCGACGTTGGGCTTGTCGGCCGACCCCGGTGAGTTGACGGTGCCGGGGTTGGCGGTGACGGGCTCGGGCGGCAACAGGCTGTCGCCGACGCCGTTCGGCGTGAAGCCCTGGGGGTCGGTGCCGCCGAGAGGGCCGTCTGGGCCGAACTGCTGACCCGAAACGGGTTGCAGCAGGCCGGCGTTGGGGTCGGTCTCGACCAACACGGCGTCGGCCATCGCGCAGCTGGTTGCGCTGAGGCCGGAGGCCAACGCGTCGACGTCCGCCTTGGCGGTGGTGTAGTTCGGGTAGCGGGCCGCGGCGCCCTTGACCATCGAGCCGACCTCGAGCAGCACCATCAGCGTCGCGACCACCAGCAGCGGGGTGGAGGCCAGCACTCGGTTGCGCCGGGTGTTCTCGACCTCGACGTGCCCGGTGTAGTCCATGCGGAAGTGCAGCCAGCCGGCCAGCAGACCGGTCAGGATCGCCAACCCGAGGAACATCGACGTCACGGGCTGACCCACGATCACCGGCTGCTTGTCGAACCACGGCACGCCGTAGTTGCCGACGTAGAACCAGCCGTTGATGCCCGAGGTGGCCCACGCCAGGACGAACAGCAGGGCCGTCACGTAGAGCGCGAGGTTGCGGCGACTGTGCAGCCCGACGCGGGAGAAGGTGAAGGCGGTGACGGCGCCCAACGCGCCGGCCAGCCCGGCGAACGCGCCGAACTGGACGGCCCACTTCGTCGGGGTGAACGTCAGCAGCAGCAGGCCGACCGCCGTGGTGCCGAGCAGTCGCCAGACCGGTGCGGTCGCCATGCCGGGCAGGGTGCCGCGGCGCAGGATGACCGCCAGCAGGCCGAAGAGGCACAGCAGCAGAATCAGCACCGAGAAACGGCGGGTCAGCGAGCCGTCCACGCTGTCCTCGACGGTGAGGAAGTAGTAGCGCAGGAACTCCTGGTACCAGGAGATGGTGGGGCCGACGGTGTACTTGATCCTCGCGGACTCGGCGACGGTGGCCAACGTCTGGTCGCGGAACACGATGACGAAGACCACCGACAGGGATGCGGCGAAGGCGGCGATCGGGGCGAGCGCTCCGGTGCGCCTGGCGCGGACGTTCCTGGCGATGGCGCGGGAGCCGACCAACAGCGGGGCGATCGCGATCAGGCCCTGCGGGGCCAGCGTGACGCTGAACATCGCGACGACGATCGCGACTGCCGCGGGCCAGGACCGGCGGACGCCAATCGCGTATTCGACGAGGACCCACGTCAGCAGCGCGCCGAAGGCGATCAACGGTTCGGGTCGCAGGCCGTTGTTGAACGGCAGCCACGCGGCGAGGAACACCGCGGCGCCGGTCCAGACGGCCACCCGGTTGTCGGCCAGTCGCCTGCCGAGCCGGGGCAGTACCCAGCGGCTCAGCAGCATCCAGGTGGCGAGTGCGGCCAGCGTGGCTGGCAGTCGCATCCACACCCCGGCGGTGCTGATCGTCGCGAGGTGCGCGAGGACGGACTGATACCAGTCGAACGGCGCCTCGGTAGCGCCGAAGTATCGGTAGTAGTTGGCGACGTAGCCGGCGTCGCCGGACACCCGCGCCATGGTCAGGTTGTAGCCGTCGTCCGACGAGATCGCCCCGACGACGTGCCAGAGCAGCAGGGTGCCGACGACGGCAGCATCGGCGAGCCAGGTGGCCACGCCTGCGCGCCAGAACCGGCGCCAGGCGCCCGTGGCGCGACGGCTGACGCCAATGTCGCCGCCAGCGCGGCTCCGGAAATCCAGCAGGGCCAGCGCCACGATCGAGGCGATGGTGGCCAGCACGCCGAGGACCATCAGCGCGGTCTTCAGTGCGGTCGGTGAGGTGATGAAGCGGGTGTCGACGTCGACCCGGGCGGACAGGCCGGGCTGGGGAGCGGCCTTCAGGTCGGTGAAGACGCCGGCCACCTGAGGCTTCTTCTCCGGTGCGAGGGTGCCGGTCGCACCGGGGATGCCGACGAAGTCCGCGCCGACGCCGCCGACGTTGGCCCAGACGTGCAGCGAGCTGCAGGCGCCGGAGGTGACGGCCTGCCGTGGCGCGACGGCGGCCACCGAGTCACGGAACGCGACGATGACGCTGTCGGCGGTGGCCCTGACGAACAGGCCGTTGCGGCCTGCGTCGATGCCCCCGTCGGGGATGGTCGACAGGACGATGCCGCCCGCGGCGGGCAGCGTGGAAATCGCCTGGCAGGGGATGGTCGCGTCGAGCGCCAGCGGGGCGCCGGAGACCAACGGAGCGGTGACGTCGGTGATCAAACCGTCGGCTCCGACGCCTTGCGGCCACAGGATCGCGGCCGTCGTCTGCTTGACGGGAAGGAGGGGAGTCAGAGCGCACAGCAGGAGTCCCAGGGCCCCCGCGATGATCGCGATGAGTCGTAGGGTCCTGGCGGGCACGAGGTTCGATGCTAGGCGACGTACTCGTGTGCGCTGCGTCGCCATGCGGGCCTCAGCTCAAACGAAGAGGCCCGGGGCTCCACAATCCGCTGCGTGTGGCGGTGCCAAGATCCAGCCGCGCGGGCTGGGCGTTGGGGTACCACGGGGTCAACTTCTGCAGGGCGCCCCAGTCGCGGAACCAGTCGTCCTTCAGATACGTCGGGACGGGCACGGCACGCACCAGGAGTTCGGTGATGCCCAACGGGCCGCCGCCGAGGTAGTCCATGACGGGCGAGTTCGCCTCGGCGCCGAAGCGGTCCGGCAAGATGCGCCACTTGGGTACTTCGGTGACGCCGTTCTGGTGCCCGAACGGTCGCTGACACGGGAACGCCAGCCCGACGAGCCAGTCGAGCAGCACCGGGTCGGTGGAGCCGACGACCTCTTGAAGCGTCTTCAGTAGCGGGATCCGCGGCGGGGTCACCGCGATCCAGTGCTGGGGTGCGAGGTCCTGGTCGGAGGCAACGAGCCGGACCTGGGTGGCCTGCGACGGGATCGCGCTCAGCGGGACGCGAAGGTTGCGCCACGCCGGGACGGCGCCGACGTCGCCGAAGCCGACGCTGCCGCCGGGCTGGCCGCTGGCCGCCTGCTCGTCGGTCGCCCACTGGACCGTCACCTCGCCCGGGTCGAACCGGCCGGCGGCCGCGACCACCAACACTGGGCCCGCCTGATCGCGCGGCGGCAAGCGGTACCAAGCCGACCGCAGTTGGGCCGGCTGCTGCGTGCCCGAGCGCCAGCTGCCCATCACCGGCGTCGTGGCGGGGTTGAGGTTGTAGGGGAGTCGCGCCCGCGAGCCGTTGACGCCCGCGGCGGCCGTGGTGCCGCCCTCGGTGCCCGGCTCGCTTCCGCTGGCGCCCGATCCGTCGGAGTCGGCGAAGTTGTCGCTGCCCTCTGGTTCGGAGACGGGGTCGGCCGAGAGGTCAGCAGGAATTCCGTTGGGGCCGAAGCCTTGTGACGACGGACCGAGAGCGACGCCCACCGGCGAGCTGACCGGCGTCAGCATGCCCGCGTTGGGGTCCTGCTCGACGAGGACGTCGGTGGCCAGCCCGCAGGTCTTGCCCGTGAGCGCCTCGAGGTTGGACCGGCCGACGGTCCAGGCGGGGTACTGCTCGACCATCGCGACGGTCAGCGACATCACCTCGAAGACCACCAGCGCCCACACCACGATGGTCAGCGGCACCCCGGCCACCCCGGACCAGCGCCGTGGCTTGCTCGGCGGCGACGCGTCGCGGCCGGTGAAGTGCAGCCACGCCGCCACCAGAAGGGCGACGACGGACAGGCCAAGCAGGATGGTGGTGAAGCCGAACTTGTACTGCGGGAACTGATTCGACCACGGAACGCCGAAGTTCGACACGTACCACCAGCCGTTGACACTGGCGAACGAGAACGCCGTCATGAACAGGACGATGGCGGCGAAGATGGTGCGGTTGCGGCGCGACCTCATCGCCGTGGCGGCGACCGCGACGGCCGCCAGCGCCCCGAGTGACCCGGCGAGTCCGGCGAAGACACCGAAGTGGTGGGTCCACTTCGTCGGCGTGAACATCATCATGAGGAACGAGATGATCGTGATGCCGATGATGCGTCTGGCCGGTCCCGCGGCGGTCCCGGGAATTCGGCCCTTGCGCAACGACATTGCGACCGACACGGCCAGTGCGAGCAGCAGCGCGAGGACGGCGAAGCGGCGGGCCACCGAGCCGTCGGGGCTGGCCATGAACAGGCGTTCGTATCGGATGTGCTCGTCGAACCAGGCGAGGCTGGGGCCGACGTCCGACTTGAAGCTGCTGGCCTGGAGTTCGGCGACAAGGGTCTGGTCGCGGAAGATCAGGAAGATGGTGACGGTGCCCGCCGCGGCGATCGGCGCCAGCAGCGCCCAGTAACCGAACCGTGACACATGAGCGGCCACAATGGTTTTCAGCGGACCGATGGCGACGAGCAGCGCGCCGACCGCGGCGATGCCGGTGGGCCCGGAGAACAGGGTGAGCGCACCGATGATGATAGCGATCGCGACCGGGAGAAGCCTGCTGGTGGCGACGCCACGTTCCACCGAACACCAGGTGAGCAAGATTCCCAGGGCGATGATCGGTTCGGGTCGCAGGCCGTTGTTGAGCGGCAACCAGAACGCCAGGAACATGCCTGCCGCGGTCCACGCCGCCGCGCGGCTGGTCTTGACCGCGTGACCAAGGCGCGGGATGACCTCGCGGCTGATCACCCACCAGCTCGCCAGGGCCATCAGCAGCGTGGGCAGCCGCACCCACACGCTCGCGGTGCTGACGTGCGCCCACAGCGCGAGCAGGTCGTAGTACCACCCGAACGGCGCTTCCGGCGTACCGAACCAGCGGTAGTAGTTGGCCATGTAGCCGGCGTGCTCCGACACCCGCGCCATCGTCAGGATGTAGCCGTCGTCGGAGGTGTTGGCGCCGACGAAGTGCCACCACAGCAGGACCGCGGTGACGAGGCCGTCCAGCGGCGTCAGAGACCACCAGCGGGGCGGGAGGAACCTGCGGTGCCGCACACCGTCGGCGCTGTCGAGGACGTGCAGGGCGCCGAGGGAGACGACGGTCATCGCGATGCCGACGATCATCGCCAGCAGCTTGAGCAGCGTGGGGGAGGTGCTGTAGCGGGAGTCGACGGTGGCCGAGAACTGAAGGCCTGGCGGAGCGGGCCCGGTGAGGTCGGTGAAGACGCCGACGACCTGGGGTCGGAAGTCGTACCCGCTGCGTTCGCCTCGAAGCGGGTCGCCGGGCTTGGCCTGGCCGTCGGCGTCCGGTCCCTCGACGAGTCCGACGAACTCGGCGGTGACCTTGTCGGCGTGGGCGGTGAACGTCAACTGCTGGCAGGCGGGGCTGAGCACCTCGGTCAGCGGCGCGCTGACCACGGGAGTGTTGCGCACGATGACGAGCAGGTCACCCCCGACCCGCTCGACAAGCAGGCCGCGGTCGACGGCCTTGGGCGCCTGCTTCGGGACGGTGGACAGCAGTACGGTCCGATTGGCGTTCTCGGCGCCCATCAGACCCGCCACGGCGCGGCAGGGGATGGTCACGTTCATGTCGGTCGGCACGTAACCGATCAGCGGAGCGTCGACGCTCTGCATCACGCCGTTCTGCGGCCAGTTGATCGTGGCGGTGGTCTGGGTGACCGGCAGGAATGGCGTCGCGATCGCCAGCAGTGACCCCAGCAAACCGGCGACGATGGCGACGAGGCGGGCGGTTCTGTGGTTGGCCCCGGCACCTGTCACGGGGCTAGATGATAGTTCCCCGTTCGCGGGGACCTCACCGGTCATGATCATTTACCGCCGGATCGCCAGGACGAACGGCCCGATGTCGGACACGGCCCACCGCGGATCGTCGAAGAGCGCGGCGTCGAGTGCCACCTGGTAGCGGCGCACGTTGGGCTGATTCGGGTAGACGTCGCTGGCCAGCCGCAGCGTGTAGGTGTCGTTGGCCCCGTGCCGCATCAGGAAGACGGTCGGCGCCTGCCAGGGCAGGGTGTCGAGGGCGGTGACGAACTTGTCGGGCGAGGTGATCGTCGCCCAGTTCTCGATGGCCGCCGACCGCTCCTTGAACTGGGCGAGGGGGTTGGCGTAGTGCGACGTCAGGCCCTGGAAGCCGTAGTACGGGTAGTAGGCCAGGAAGCTGTAGTCGGCGGTCAGCACCACGGTTTCGTTGCGGGGTCTACCGGTGACTTCGGCGATCTTCGCGTCGACCGCGCGGTAGTACTGTTCGGCGCCCGGGGGGCGACGGTCGGCGCGTTGACCGCTGCCGTCGGTGTCGGTGTAGGCCACGACGATGTCGGGTCGCAGCACGTCGGGGATGTCCTGAGTGAACGTGATGGCACCGAGCGCGCCGACCGCCGCGCCGGCGGCGACGACCCGTTGCCGGGTTCGTGGGGTGTACCGAGAGGCGATGGCGACGGTGGCTTCGACGAACCCGAACGCGCCCGCCGCCGTCAGCAGCACCGTCAGGGTGGGCTGCAGCCGGAAGGACAGCAGCGTGGTGCCCAGCAGCGTGGTGACCATCGACAACAGCGACCACGCGTAGACGGCGAGGACGCCGACGGCGAGTGCGCCCGCACGCGTTGAGCTGCGCGCATAGACCACCATCCACAGCGTGCCGACCATGCACAGCGCGCCCAACAGGGTGAAGTCGAGCATCGGGAACGTCAGCTGGGCGCCGTCGGCGGGCAGGTAGTGCAGGGCGGTGCCGGTGTCGGCGGGCACGCCCTTGGACGCGGCCAGGAAGTACGGCGCCCAGTGGATCAGCGCGATGACGCCCGCGATGACGGCGATGACGGCGAGCCGCAGCACGGGCCCCCAGCTGCGCCGGGTGACGGCGGCGAGCAGAGCCATGATCGTCACGGTGAACGCGGCGTATCCGAGGAGAAGCGTGTAGAACAGCGCCGCCAGCCCGAGGAAGAGCCCGACGCCGACGACGGCCGCCCAGCCGTTGCCCTTGTCGCGGTCGGCCCGCAACCCCGACCACGCCAGCACGAACACCGGCGGCAACAGCACGGTGATGATGGCGGCGTACGGCTCGGCGGTGGCGTAGGCGAGCGTGGCCGCGGCGGTCGCCGTCGAGACCACCAGGGCGAGCTCGAAGCGGATCATCGCCGTCCACAGCACCAGCGCGACGGCGATCGCCGCGGTGATCGACACGATCGACCACGGCTTGAACATCTCCCAGGCGGGTGTGCCGGTCAGGTCGGCGAGCCGGCCGCCCAGCCAGAACCAGCCGCTCGGGTAGTACGGCGGCAGACCGATGTAGGTCATGTCGTGCGGCGCCGCGGTGTCGGTGAAGCGGGTCAGGTACTCGGTGCGGAACTGCTGGTCGACGGAGACGCCGAAGAGGTACAGCTTGGTGGCGCCCAACGGCATTGCCAGCGTGACTGCCGACAACGCGGAGAGGAACACCACCGAGACGGCCCTGGCGATCAGCCGTCGGTTGGCGCGCCACAGCCAGCCCGCGGCGAAAATCCCTGCCAGGCAAGTGAACTGACCAACGGTGGTGAGTGCGTGCAGCTGGTTCGACGAGTTGAACGCGGGCCACTCGACCCGGGCGATCGCCACCAGCGAGATGCCGGCGACGACGACTGCCACGACGACGGCGGCCGCCATGTGGGCGGCCGTCCGCAGCGCCTGAGACACGAGGATCAGATCGGCAGCTTGCGGAAGATCGGCCGCGGCACGTGCCGCAGCACCATCATCACGTACCGGAACGCGCCCGGCGCCCACACCAGGTCCTTGCCCTTGGCGGATGCGGTGACGGCCAGTTCGGCGACGTACTCCTTGTCAACGGTCATCGGGGCTTCCTTCGCGCCGGTGGCCGCCAGGTAGTCGACTGTGGTCTTGGTACGAACCTGTCCCGGCCGGATGACGAGCACGCGAACGCCGAACTCGCGCAGCGCTTCTCCCAGTCCGAGGTAGAAGCCGTCGAGCCCGGCCTTGGTGCTGCCGTAGACGAAGTTGGAGCGTCGTACCCGTTCGCCTGCCGCGCTGCTCATGGCGATGATGCGACCGGAACCCTGGGCGCGCATCTTCTCGCCGAGCAGGACGCCGACGGAAACGGCTGCGGTGTAGTTGATTCCGGCGATCTGGACGGCCTTGCGCTGGTTCTGCCACAGCTCCTCGGCGTCACCGAGCAAGCCGAAGGCCACGACGGCGACATCGACGTCACCGTTCGCCCAGGCCTGGTCGATCACGGCCGGGTGGCCGTCGGTGTCGACGCCGTCGAAGTCGACCCACTCGACCGACTTGGCTCCCGCGGAGGTCATCGCGGCGATGGCGTCGGCCTTGCGGGGGTGGTCGGGCAGGTCGGCGAGGATCACGCGTGCCGAGGCGTCGCGCAGGAAGCGTTCGGCGATGGCCAGCCCGATCTCGGACGTGCCGCCGAGGACGAGGATGGCCTGGGGGTTGCCCACGGCGTCAAACACCATTTAGAGAAGCTCCAAACGTCGGGCCATGTCGGAGGCGAAGACTCCGGCGGGGTCGACCCTGCGGCGGACCTCGATCCATTCGTCGATTCGCGGATACATGGCGTGGAAGGTCTCCGCGGTGGTCCGCGAGTCCTTGGCGGTGTAGAGGCGGCCGCCGAATTCGAGCACCCGCCTGTCGAGTTCGGTGACGAATTCGTTGAGTCCGGCCTTGATGGGGAAGTCGACGCAGACGTTCCAACCCGGAATCGGAAAGCTCAGTGGCGCTTGGTTTCCCGCGCCGAACAGCTTGAAGACGTTGAGGAACGAGTAGTGCCCCGAGCGCTGGACGTCGACGATGATGCGCTTGAACTCCTCGACGGCTTCGGTTGGCACCACGAACTGATACTGCAGGAAGCCGGCCGAACCGTAGCCCCGGTTCCACTCGCCGAACATGTCGAGTGGGTGGTAGAACTGCGTCAGGTTTTGCACCTTGCCGCGGTAGGTACCGGACTTGCGGTACCAGAGTTCGCCGATCGGGCCGAACGTGTACTTGTTGGCCAACCCGTTCGGGAACACGTCCGGGAACGTAAGCAGTTGCGGCGCATCGAATTTCAGCGGGTTCTTCTGCAGCTTGTCGGGCAGCTGGTCAAGCCTCGCCAGCGAGCCGCGCGAGATGGCCGCCCGGCCCAGCTTCGGGGGCGCGCTGATGGCGTCGAACCAGGCGCTGGAGTACGTGTAGTCGTCCTCGCTGCCGTCGCTGTGGAAGGCGATGGTGTCGTCGAGAGTGGGCGTCACGTCACCGTCGGCGATGAAGTAGGCGGTCTCCGTCGGAGTCATCGCGATGGTGGCCCGCAGGATGATGCCCGTCAGGCCGTTGCCGCCGACCGTCGCCCAGAAGAGCGCGGCGTCCTCGCCGTCCGGGGTGAGGCGACGCACCTGGCCGTCGGCGGTCAGCAGGTCCATCGAGCGGACGTGGTTGCCGAAGCTGCCCGCGCTGTGGTGGTTCTTGCCGTGGATGTCACAGGCGATCGCGCCGCCGATGGTGACCTGGCGCGTGCCGGGCAGGACCGGTACCCACAGCCCGAGCGGGAGCGCCGCGCGCATCAGTTGGTCGAGGTTCACCCCGCCGTCCACGTCGACGAGGTGGGTGTCGCGGTCCATCGAGTGGATCTGGTGCAACGCCGACATGTCGACGACCAAGCCGCCGCCGTTCTGGGCGTTGTCGCCGTAGGAGCGTCCCAGCCCGCGCGCGATGATGCCTCGCCCGTCGGCACTGGTGACGGCTTCGACGATGGTCTCGGCATCTGGCGTCGACAGCACCCGGGCGACGGTAGGCGCAGTGCGCCCCCAGCCCATCAGCTGCTTGGTGGTCGTTTCGAACATCGTGACGAGGGTACCGCTCTCACTTCAGCTTGAAGATAACCGCGCGCTGCACCACGAAGTTGATCACCGTCGCGGTGCCCTGCGCGACGACGAACGCCAGCGGCACGCCCCACCACTGGTTGGCCCACACCGTGTACAGGACGTGGTTGATGCCGACCTGAACGGCGAATGTGACGGCGTACAGCGCGACGACCGCGATGAAACGGGCTCGGCTGGGCGGCGCCTGGAACGTCCACCTGCGGTTGATCAGGTAGGCGGTGGTGGTGCCTGCGATGAAGCTGAGCACCTTTGCCAGGTCGCGTTGCAGTCCCAGCGCGTGCAATCCCACGTAGAGCCCGTAGTCGACGACGGCCGACAGCCCGCCGGTGACGACGAAGCGCCAGGCCTGGGTCGCCAGGGACAGATTCGGCGACATCGGGGGCTCGGCCACGGGGGCAGCTTAGTCAGCGCGGCTGCGAGTGGTGACCGCGGCAACGGCGCCTGAGATCGCGACCAGCGCGGCCGCGATTACGACCGGTATGAGCGCTCCAATCGAGAACTGGGCGTCCACCAGCGGGAGCAGGACGATCGCCACCAGTACGACGGGCATGACGATGCGTAGCCACCAGGTCACCACGCTGTCCCCTGGGATGCGGGCGAATGCTGTGAGCACGATGGCGTAGAGGGTGACGAGCAACAGCCCGCCGACGTAGCCGAATTGCACGCGGAGTTGGGTGACGGCAACGGTCAGTATCACCATCGCCGCCAGCACGCCGGCGTAGACGGTTTCAGGTGAGAACGCGGTGCCCAGCCGGCCGACGATCTGGATGATGCCCCAGAGCAGGGCCAGCATGCCTGCCACGACGATCATCGTCGACGCGGCGGTGATCAGATTCGTGCCCGTCGACCCGTACAACTGCTCGGCGATCAGCGAGGTGTCGCCACGATCGAAGGGGCCAAGACCGTTGGCACCCAGCTGGCCGGCCCACGACACGATGGCTGCGCACACCGCGACGATCCCGAGTGCCAGCCCCATGGACCAACCCGACGAGGTGCCCCGCCGGCGGCGGGTGGTGATGACCTCGAAACCGGCGATCCCGACGGCGAGTACGACCAGCGCAGTGGCGGCGTCAACGCCCGTGGTCGGGGGTGCCGCGTTGTGGGGCTCGTCCGGGGCGCCGCCCGACAGGATGGTCGCAACGATGGCCAGCCCGAGATAGAAGTGGATGAGCAGTCCGCCCGCCGCGAGGGCAGTGGCGAGCCCGATGGTCACCCGCTCGGGCAGGGCGAACACCAGAACCCCGGCGATGACGAGTGCCGTCACCGCGTACAGCGACCACAGCGAGTTGCTGAACACCAGCTCGCCGAACGGATCGCTCGGCGCCTCGACCGGCAGCCACACCAGGGCGATCCCCTGTGCGGAGGTGACGACCAGTGCCGAGTACGCCAGGATCTGCACTCCACCGGCCAATGCCGCAGCCCGGCGGCCGAGTGTCGAGCCGACCAGACCTGCCGTGGACACGGCGGCGGGCGCATGTCTGCGCAGGCGGACCAGGGCGTAGATCACCGGGGCGAAGAGCACGGCCCCAAGCAACCCCCCGAGGCCGCCCGAGGCACCCGTCAAGGCGACGGCGGCGACGCACAAGCCCGTGGCCTGCCAGCCGGCGAGGCTCGGGGTCGGGGCTGATTCGTCGAGGGCGAGGGAGTCCGTCAGCTGCTTCTTGGGCACGTGAGCCGATTTTGCCAGCAACCGAAGGCCCCTGCGCGCACCAATTTCTTGGCTACTTCTAGGCCGGGTTGGCATCCTCGGTGTCGCTCGGGTCGGGCCCGGCGGCCGGCTCATCCGCTTCCGGCTCCGCCTTCGGTGTCGGGTCAACTGTCGGCGCCGGGGCGTCGTTCCCGGGCTTCTCGTCCTTCTGGTGCTTGACCTCGTGGGTGGCGTCGGACGCCTGCACGTTTCGGCGCGGCTTCTTCGGCTCGTCCTCGGACTTGCTATCTTTCGCAACGGTATTCGTGACGGCCAAGGGTGTCGGTTGGACGTCGTTGCGCGAGTACCCGGCGTCCACCATCGGCTTCAGGACGGCCTCGAGACCGTTGACGTTGATGCCGAGGTTCCGCAGCGGCTGCAACATGGGGAGGTGGGCGGTCGGGATCAGCACGTCGGTCACCTTGCCGCCCGCGCCGTTGACCGTCGTCGTGACGTTCTCCTCGGGGAGGTTGGCGGGTAGCTTGCCGTAATACGGGTGCACGTAGATGATTCCGGCCGCCGCGTTGGCAATCGCAAGGACGTTGAACCGGTCGGGTAGATCGGCGAAGCCGTCGTATTCGCGGGTGAAGTAGACGGTGTCGTACGGGGTGTCTTCGGTCCGGTAGCCCGTCTGAGCCAACGCACCGTGACCGGGACGCGTCGGGTCGCCGATGGCGACGAACGTCAGGGTGCCGGGGGCCGGCCGCTGATCGTCGGGCAGCGCCATCAGGCGACGTTTGGCCTCGGAGACGGCGATGGCTCCCTGGCTCATGCCAAGGGCGCGCTTCTCCCCTGGGGTCGACTGAATAAGTGCGACAAGGCGATCCGCCCCAATGGCGACGGACTTGTCCATGTCGACGACGGTCGCCGGGAACGGCACCGGGACGGCGGGGCCGTCGTCGTACTTGCCGCCGAGGACGCCGGACAGGCCGACGGGCGGGATGGGTTGACCGCTGTCGATCAACTGTGCCGTTCCCCCGAGGGTGAACGTGGTGGGTGCCGCGATCGCGACACCTGGGACGGCGACGATCGCCGCCACCGCAACGGAACTGACCAACTGTCGTAGCATGACGACTGCCCTTCTTTGCGAACCGCAGGTGATGGGTAGGCGGAAGCGGATGACTGTTTGGCGACGGAAGTCCGCTTCCGTTCTCAGGTCAAAGCTAAGAGGATTCGACGCCGGCGAAAATGACCGCAACTAGCGACGTCAGTGACCGAAATGCGCACGCCTGCGGTGGTAATTTCACACTGTGGCGGCCCGCACTGTCGCAATCCAGCTCATCCGTGCGGCGATCGCCCCGGCGTCGGCCCGGGGCCTCGACGTCGATGGCGTTCTGCGCGAAGCGGGAATCCCGGCGGGTTTGATCGGCGAGGACGCCGCCAGGGTGACCGAGGCCCAGGCCGCGCGCCTGATCCAGGTTCTATGGGTCGTGACCGGTGACGAGATGGTCGGGCTGGGCGCAATGGCCATCCCGCGCGGAACGTTCCGCATGGTCACGTTGGGCCTGATCCATACCCCCGATCTCCGGACGGCATTGCGGCGTTTGATCGAATTCGTCGGTATCGGAATCGGTTTCGAGGTGACGGAGCTCGCGGGCGACGCCAAGACCACCCGGATGGTCATCGCTCCGGGGGCCAGGACCCGGGCCAGTCAGGTCGTCGGGGCCATTGGGATCGTGGTGGGCCACCGGTTCGCCAGCTGGCTTATCGGTCAAGCGATCCCGTTGACGTCTGTTGAACTACCAGAACCCCCGCCGCCCCACGCGGACTACCCGCCGATCTTCGGCGTCGTCCCGAACTTCGACGCACCCGCGGCGGCGTTCACCTTCGACAGCGGATTTCTCAACGCGCCGGTGGTGCGCGACGAGGACGAGTTGACGGAATTCCTGCGAAACCTACCGGACGCCTTGCTGTTCCGGCAGGACTACCACCCGACCGTGTCCAGTCGCGTGCGCAGGATGGTGGAGCGCCGCCACGCCCCCGATCTGCTCACAGTGGAGGAGATCGCCAAGCCGTTGAACGTCAGCGCCCAGCATCTGCGGCGCTTGCTCCGCGACGAGGGCACGACGTTCCGTGGGATCAAGGAGGACGTCATGAGGGACGCGGCGATCGCCGCCCTGGCGAGCGGGCGCGAGTCGACCGAGGAGCTGTCCGATCGGCTCGGATTCTCGGAGCCAAGCGCGTTCCGGCGCGCGTTCCGCCGGTGGACGGGAAGCCCGCCTGGCGCGTACCGAATTGCCAGGGGTCAGTGACGGAGGCTGGCCAACACCCCGCAGAGGGCGTCGACTGCCGCGGCGAACGCACTCTCCGCGGGGGTGCCGAAGCTGATCACCACGCCGTCGGGGGCGGGAACGTCCGGGCTTGCGTCCGGGTGTCGCAGCAGGCTCAGCCCGGAGAGCGCGATGCCAGCCTCACCCGCTCGCCTGATGACCTCGGGCTCCGTCCCGGCGGGCAGTGTCAGCAGCAGGTGCAGGCCCGCCGACAGGCCGCTGATGCCGACGTCGAACGGGCGCAATGCCTCGACGAGGCGGTCGCGGCGGTGTCGGTAATTTAGCCGCATTCGTCGAATGTGCTTGTCGTAGCTGCCGTTCGAGATGAAGTCGGCCATCGTCAGCTGGGTGATGGCGTTGACGTAGAACTGTTGACCGCCCGAGGCGGCCACCACCCGGTCGACCAAGCGGTCGGGCAGCGCCATCCATCCCAGCCGCAGGGCAGGTGAGAGGCTCTTGCTCGCCGATCCGAGGTAGACGACGCGATCCGGGTCGAGCCCCTGGACGGCCCCGACGGGCTGGCGGTCGTAGCGGAACTCGCCGTCGTAGTCGTCCTCCAGCAGATAGCCGCCGCTTTGGTCGGCCCACTCGACGACTGCCTTGCGTCGTGCCGGATGCAGCGGGCCGCCGTGCGGAAAGTGGTGCGCGGGGGTCAGCAGTACCGCGGTCGCGGCGGTCGCGGCCAGGTCGTCGACCACCGCCCCGTGCTCGTCGACGCCGATCGGGGTGGACGGCACCCCCATCCCGGCGAGCGCCTCCCGAAACAGGTACAGCCCGTATGCCTCGACCGCGATGGGTCCGCCGAGTGCCCTGGCGAGGATCTCGACGCCGTGCCGGGTGCCCGCGCAGATCACTATCGACTCCGGTGAGGTGCGGACGCCGCGAACCCGGCCGAGGTACTCCGCGAGGGCTTCTCGCAGTTCCACCCGGCCGCGGGGGTCGCCCATCCGCAGTGCCTCGTGGGGCGCGGCTGACAGTGCGCGACGAGTGGAGGCCAGCCACGCAGTGCGGGGAAAGGCGCTGACGTCGGGCGAGCCGGGCATGAAGTTGTGAGTGGGCACGACGGGTGTGCCGCGCGAGCGGGTTGGCAGGGGCGTGGCCGCTGCGTCGACCACCCAGGTGCCCGCGCCTTGCCGTGAGTCCAGCCAACCCTCGGCGACCAGTTCGGCGTAGGCCTCGGCGACGGTGTTGCGGGCCAGTCCGAGATCGGATGCGAGCGTGCGCGACGGCGGAAGCGTCGTCCCCGAGGTGAGCCGGCCGGACCGTACGGCGTCTCGCAACGCGGTGGTCAGGAGTTCGCGCGCGCCGCGGGCGCCGGGAACGATGGCCTGGCGGAGGTCGAGGTGGAGGTCCCTCGAACCCGAATTGGCCCATGAAGTCACTCACGAATTGAACCATGCGGATGGTTCTTTCGCCGCTAGCGTGGTGGTCATGACACAGACACTGGAACACCCCACCGCCATGGACCGCCTCTCGATTTACCAGGTCTCGCCCGAGCTGTACGACGCGATGATGCGGCTCTCGACCGCGTCGGCCAAGGACGTCGACCCGACCATCGGCGAGCTGATCAAGATTCGCGCCAGCCAGATCAACCACTGCGCGTTCTGCCTCGACATGCACGTCGCCGATGCCCGCAAGCGCGGGGAGACCGAGCAGCGGCTGGCGCTCGTCGCGGCGTGGGACGAGGCGGGCACGTTGTTCACCGATCGAGAGCGGGCGGCGCTGGAGCTGACCGAGGCGATCACCGAGCTACACCACGGGCACGTCTCCGACGACGTCTACGCCAAGGCTGCCGCGGTGTTCACCGACAAGGAGCTGGCCCAGGTGATCGCGATGGCCGTCACCATCAACGCGTGGAACCGCTTCAACGTCGCGACCCGACTGAAGGCCCCGCGCCGCTGAGGTCTCACCCCCGTCGATTTGTGGAGTTTTGGCGGTGCTCACCGCCGCCCAGACTCCACAAATCGCGCGGGTTACACCCAGTACGGCACGCGGGAGCGGTACTGCCGCATGGCGAAGGCCGTGATGGTCCAGCCGACGATGGTCAGCACGATGACCACCACCCAGTGCCGCGGCTCCTGGTCGGCGCCCAGCAGCGGCGCACGCACGATGTCGACGTAGTGCAACAGCGGGTTGAACTCGATGACCTTGGCCCACGTGCCTGCACCCTGCTGGCGCAGCGTCTCGTCGTTCCAGATGATCGGCGTGACGTAGAAGAGCAGCTGCACCAGGCTGAACAGCAGCGGGCTGATGTCGCGGTAACGGGTGGCCAGGATGCCGAAGCACAGCGCCACCCACACGCAGTTCAGCGCGATCAGCATCAGCGCGGGGATGAACGACAGATCCGTCCACTTCCACGGCTGCGGGAAGATGATCGCGATGATCACGAAGATGATGATGTTGTGCCCGAACAGGATGATCTGGCGCCACACCAGCCGGTAGACGTGCACTGACAGCGGCGTCGGAAGTTGTTTGATGAGGCCCTCGTTGGCGACGAAGACGTCGGCGCCTTCGAGGATCGAGGCGTTGATCAGGTTCCAGATGATCAGCCCGAGCGTGACGTAGGGCAGATGCTCGGCCAGCGGCAGATGGAACAGCGTCGAGTACAACCCGCCAAGGGCGACGGCCATGGTGCCGGTGGCGATGGTGATCCAGATCGGTCCGAGTACCGAGCGGCGGTAGCGCTGCTTGATGTCCTGCCACCCGAGGTGCAACCACAGCTCACGCTTGCCGAAGCCGTCCGTCAGATCGCCCCAGGCCCGGCCGAAGGTCTTCGACTGCACAGCCGCGTCGATGAAGGTCATTGCTTGCTGAACCTCTCTCGTCTGCCCAACCGCCGCAACCGAATCCACTCCCGCAACCCGGCCGGATCGCGCTTGGTCACCAGGAAGAACCAGCCGAACCGCACCCACTCCTGGGGGATCAGCCGACGCATGCCGGGTTGGGACTGGACGTAACCGCGGTTGCGATAGGTGAAGTAGCGCTTGGTGGCGTCGTCCGGATATTGGGTGTGCATCCGGCCGCCGAGGATCGGCTTGAACTCGTCGGAACCCTGCGGGTGCAGATAAATCGCTTCGAGGCAGGTTCCGAACGGCAGCCCGGAGCGCACCAGTCGACGGTGAACCTCGACCTCGTCGCCGCGGATGAACAACCGAATGTCCGGCACGCCAACGGCTTCCAGCGTGGTCGCGCGAAAGAGCGCACCGTTGAACAGCGAGGCGATGCCAGGCAGCAGGTCTCCGGCAGGGTCAGATTGTCGGCTCGCCGACGCGTCGACGCGCAGTTCCTCGACCCACCTTCGCCACACCAACCCGCGGCGCAACGGGAACGCGAGCCGGGTCGGATCGGCGAGATCGCACACCATGGGCGAGACTTCGGCCAGCGAGTGTCTGGTTGCACAGTCGAGCAGCGTGCCGAGGACGTCGGCGTCCGCGGGCCGTCCGTCGTCGTCGGCCAGCCAGACCCAGTCGGCGCCAAGCGACAGTGCCTTGAGCACCCCGAGCGCGAAGCCGCCCGCCCCGCCGAGGTTGCGACGAGACCCGACGTAGGTGGTCGGAATGGGTTGGGCCGCAACCAGTTCCCTGACGCGGTCGTCGTCGTCGTTGTCGACGACGATCAGGTGGTCGGGGGCCCGGGTCTGCCCGGACACGACATCCAATGACAGGGTCAGCTCCGTCACGCGCCGGTGGGTGACCACGACGGCGATTACCACATCACTCACGCCGGACGTCCGAGCGCTTGTTCTCCTCGATGACTTCGCGGACGTGATGGGCTGCGTCGTCGCCCTCGTAGGCGCGCACGACGTCCTCGATGCCGCCGGTCAACCTGATGGTGCCGTGGTCCACCCACATTGCGGTGTCACAGAGCTGGGCCAGGAATTCGTTGGAATGGCTTGCGAACACCAAGATCCCAGACCGGGCCACCAGATCCTGCAGCCGCGTGCGGGCCTTCTTCATGAATTCGGCGTCCACCGCGCCGATGCCCTCGTCGAGCAGCAGGATCTCCGGGTCGATGCTGGTGACGACGCCCATCGCCAGGCGCACCCGCATGCCCGTCGAGTACGTGCGCAGCGGCATCGACAGATAGTCGCCGAGTTCGGTGAATTCGGCGATCTCGTCGACCTTGGCAGCCATTTGTTTGCGGGTTTGCCCCAGAAACATGCCGCGGATGACGATGTTCTCGAATCCGGATATCTCCGGGTCCATGCCGACGCCGAGGTCGAACACCGGGGCCACCCGGCCCCGGACGGTTGCCGAGCCGCGGGTCGGCTCGTAGATGCCCGACAGCAAGCGCAGCAGCGTGGATTTGCCTGCGCCGTTGTGGCCGACGAGGCCGACGCGGTCGCCCATCTTCAGCGAGAGGGTGATGTCGCGGAGGGCCTCGATGACGACGACGTTGGACTCGTTGCGGCCGATCGTGCCGCCCGCCTTGCCGAGGAACGCCTTCTTCAGCGATCGCGACTTGGCGTCGAAGATCGGAAACTCGACCCACGCGTTCTGGGTCTCGATGTGAGGATCGACCACTGCTAGAGGTACTGCCCGGTTCCCGAGCTGCCCGGTCCACGCGGACCTGCAGCGCCCCCGGCGCCCGGCGGTAGCTGGCGCATCTGCTCGAGCTGCGCGCGCGCCGCCATCTGCTGGGCGAACAGCGCCGTCTGGATGCCGTGGAACAGTCCCTCGAGCCAGCCCACGAGCTGGGCCTGCGCGATTCGCAGCTCGGCGTCCGAGGGCAGGGTGTCTTCACCGAAGGGCAGGGCGAGCCGCTCGAGTTCTTCGCGGAGTTCGGGTGCGAGACCCTCTTCGAGCTCGCGGACGCTGCGGGAGTGGATGTCGCGGAGCCGGCTCCGGCTGGCGTCGTCGAGCGGTGCCGCCCGGACTTCCTCGAGCAGCTGCTTGATCATGGTGCCGATCCGCATGACCTTGGCCGGTTGTTCGACCAGATCGCTCAGGGACTTGCCGTCGGCGTCGTCGCCCATCGCGGAGACGTCTCCGATGATCTCGATGTCGTTCTCGTCGGCGTTACTCGTCACGTCTGACACTCCCTTGGATCTAACGTCCCTGCCACTCATAGATGTGGTCCTCGCCGTTGTCGTAGATCAGCCTCCACGACTTCGACTTGCCTAGCGAGACTAGTCCGTCGGGCATGACGAACCCGCGTACCACCGGTGTGCTCGTGATGACGTACCTGATGTCGAGTGCGCGCACGGCCTTGGCGACCCTTGGATCGGTGTCGGCGTCGTCGGCGTAGGCCCAGAAGATGAAGCGGTTGTACCCCGGGCCCTGCTGCTGCGGGTAGTCGTAGTGCGTCCACAGTGGGTGGAGCCCGGCGACGGCGTACATCCAGGCCGTGCCGTCGGTGTTGGCGTTTCCGATGAGGGTGTCGCGGGCCCCTGGGAGGGTCGAGAGGTAGGCGAAGGCCTCGATGTCCTTGTCGTCGATGATCACCTGGTCGTACTTCTCCCCGATCAGGTGCCGGTGCCGGGGGAAGTAGTGCCAGGCCAGGCCGACGGGGACGGCGACGAGGACGACCGCGGTGACGGCGTGGACGACGCGGGTGTTCAGCCGGGGGACGACTCGGCGCAGCCCGGCCAGTGCCGCCGAGGTGATCGTGAACAGCGCGATGCCCGCCATGGGCGCGAGCAGCATCGTCACCACCGCCGAGAGCCGACGCGGATCGCTGTAGAAGAGGTCGGTGAACAGCGCGGTGACCTTGCCGACCGCACCGCCGAACGGCGCCGACGAGTGGATGATCGAGTACACCAGCACCAGCCAGATCGCGGCAGGCCACCAGATGCGCCGGATCAGCAGGATGACGAAGCCGATCGCCGCCAGCGCGATGAGCGCGTTCTGGATCGGATAGTCGTTGAGGTGTCTGGTGTGCTGGACGACGGCGTCGAACAACGCCTTCTTCTTGCCCTCGTGGGTGTCGAACTCGTGTCCGGCGATGATCTCGGCCTGCTGAAGTACGCCGACGAATTGGGGCAGTAGGAGCACGACGGCCGGCGCGGCGACCGCGACCAGCGTGCCGAAGTCGGCGAGCCGACCACGGACCGGCCGCCAGAGCCCCTCGGCCAGCCACCACCCCGTGATGAAGAGCACCGTCACCACGCCGCCGGTGATGTGCACCGAGAACACGCCGAGCAGCGCCAGCACGGCCAGCGGTATCCGGTCGCGGTGTCGCAACGCCGAGATGGTCAGCAGTGCGGTCGGTACGGCCAACCCGTACGCCGCCAGGTTGGGCATCGACGCGGTGTCGAACTCGACGTAGGGGACCGCGGTGAACGAGGCGGCCAACGCAGCGGCTGCAGCCGCCGAGCCCGCCGCTTGCCACTGCCCGAGGTCGCGGCTGCGCAGCAGGTGCCACGTCAGCGCCGCAGCACTGGCCGGGAACAACCACACCGCGACGGCCAGCGAGTTCAACGTGTACGCGGTCGTTGCGGCGGCCCCGGTGA
This sequence comes from Mycobacterium sp. Root135, assembly GCF_001426545.1. Taxonomy (GTDB): domain Bacteria; phylum Actinomycetota; class Actinomycetes; order Mycobacteriales; family Mycobacteriaceae; genus Mycobacterium. The sequence goes on from NZ_LMEZ01000005.1 coordinate 837,153, forward strand.
GCTGGCACTGGATGGCGGCCAGGGCATGGAACGTCGACGGGTAGTAGAGCGCGTCGTGGGTTTCGACGTTGCGCAGCTCGCCCATGTGGGTGGGTGACGCCTGCCCGGTCTCGAGGATGAAGCGGACCGTGTTGGCGTGCCAGACCGAATCCCAGGTGCTGGGGATCGATTGCCAGTTCGGCATGCCGCGGATAGCTGCAAGTGTGATCAACGTCGCACCGAGGACGACGCCTGCGGCGACGACGAGCGCGGGGCCGACGGCGATCGGCTCGCCGTCGGACGTGGTGTCGCGCCACCGCAATCGCGCAGCCTGCAAACCCGCGACGATGGCCACGACGAGGAGTAGGGCGAGAAGTGCGGTCCAAAGATCCCACGGGACGCCGACCGCGCCCATGGGAAGAATCGCCAGCGCCACGGTGCCGTAGGTCAGCGCCGGCGCCACCGCGACAGCGGTCGGCCACGTTAGCTGCGCGGCCCGGGCGACGGTTGCTCCTGGGACGATGAGCAACGTCCACGCGACTAGCACTCCGGACGCCAAGCTCACTGCACTAGTATGACCACGCAGGTGAAGTTGGTCCGTCACGGCGTACTCGGCGGGCACCATCGGCAATCTGTTCGGTCAGGTATTCACAGGGCTCGAAGGTGGCAGGCATGGCATACGACGTCGCCCGGGTGCGTGGTTTGCACCCGTCTCTGGGCGACGGCTGGGTGCACTTCGACGCGCAGAACGGCATGCTGCTGCCCGACTCGGTGGCGACCACCGTCTCGACGGCCTTCCGCGGCTCGATGACCACTGGGCAGGGCCCCCATCCCGCTGCGCTGCGCAGCGCCGCGGTGCTGCAGGCCGCCCGGCAGGCGGTGGCCGACCTCGTCGGAGCCGACCCGCGCGGAGTCGTGCTCGGCGCCGACCGAGCCATCCTTCTCACGTCGCTCGCCGACGCCTCGGCGTCGCGGGTCGGGCTGGGCCACGAACTGGTCGTCACGCGTCTCGACGACGAGGCCAACATCGCACCCTGGTTGCGTGCCGCGAATCGCTATGGCGCCAAGGTCAAGTGGGCCGAAGTCGACATCGAGACGGGTGAGCTGCCGGCCTATCAGTGGGAATCGCTGATCGACAAGCCGACCAAGTTGGTCGCCATCACGTCGGCCTCCTCGGCCATCGGAGCGGTCACCGATCTGCGTCCGGTCACCAAGCTGCTCCACGAGAACGGCGGCACGATGGTCGTCGACCACTCGGCGGCGGCGCCGTACCGGTTGGTCGACGTCAACGAGATCGAGGCCGACATCCTCGCGCTGAACACCGTGGCGTGGGGTGGCCCGCCCATCGGGGCGCTGGTGTTCCGCGACCCGTCGACGATCGAATCGTTCAGCTCGGTGTCGCTGGACCCGCTGGCGGCCGGCGTCGAGCGGCTCGAGATGGGCACTCACCAGTTCGGCATGCTCGCCGGTGTGGTCGCCAGCGTCGAATACCTGGCGAACCTCGACGAGTCGGCGACCGGTACCCGGCGCGAAAGACTCACGGTTTCAATGCAATCGGCGGCGGCCTACATGGACCGGCTGTTCGAGTACCTGCTGACGTCGTTGCGGTCGCTGCCGCTGGTGATGGTGATCGGCCAGCCCGAGGAGCGCATCCCCGTGCTGAGCTTCGCCCTCCACGGGGTGCCCGCCGCACGGGTCGTGCAAAGGCTCGCCGACAACGGGGTGCTGGCGTCGCTGAACACCACGTCCAGAGTTCTCGACCTGATCGGGGTCAATGACATCGGCGGCGCCGTCACGATCGGTCTGGCGCACTACACGACGCTGGCGGAGGTCGACCAGTTGGTCCGCGCGCTCGCCTCGCTCGGCTAGCTCAATCCCGCACGCGCAGAAGCACTTTGCCGTGGGCGTCACCGGACTCCAGTAGCCGGTGAGCGTCGGACGCCTGCTCGACGGGAAGCTCGGCGCCGATGATGGGCCGCACCCGACCGTCGGCCACCATCGGCCACACGTTCTCCACCACCGAGGCGACAATGGCGCTCTTGCCGGAAGGCCCGTCGAGGGGACGCGAGCGCAGTGCCGTGGAGATGACGCCTGCCCGCTTGGCCATCAGCTTGCCGAAGTTCAGCTCCGCCTTCAGGCCGCCCTGGAATCCGATGACGATGATTCGGCCGTCCGGTGCCACGGCGTCGATGTTGCGGTCCAGGTATGACGCGCCGAGGAGGTCGAGGATGACGTCGGCGCCCACGCCGTCCGTCTCCGCCTTGATGCGCTCGACGAAGTCCTCGTCGCGGTAGTTGACGGTGATGTCGGCACCGAGGGCGCGGCACACCTCCAGCTTCTTGGCCGAGCCCGCCGTGACGGCGACGCGGCATCCGAGCGCGTGCGCCACCTGGATGCCGTGGGTGCCGATACCGCTTGCGCCGCCGTGGAAGAGGACCGTCTGCCCGGCGGTCAGATGCGCCGTCATGCCAAGGTTGGACCACACCGTGCACGCGACCTCGGGCAGCGCGGCGGCTTCGTGGAGTCCCACGCCGTCGGGGATCGGCATCACCTGACCGGCTGGCACCGCGACGCGTTCGGCGTAGCCGCCACCGGCGAGCAGGGCGCACACGGGCTGACCGACCGTCCACGCGGCGACCCCGGCGCCCATCTCCGAGATTCGGCCGGAGACTTCGAGGCCGATCGTCGTGCTGGCCCCGGGTGGGGGTGAGTAGTGCCCTGCGGCCTGCAGCAGGTCGGCGCGGTTGACCCCCGCGGTGACGACGTCGATGACGACTTCGCCGTCGGCCGCGGTGACGTCCGGGACTTCCCGCCAGTCGAGGTCCTTGCCCGGTTCGGCGACGATGGCACGCATGGCCTCAACGCTACTACCGCGCGCGTCGCCTAGAGTTGTCGGCGGTGGCGTGGCAGAGCGGCCTAATGCACTCGCCTTGAAAGCGAGAGACGGCTAACACCGTCCGGGGGTTCAAATCCCTCCGCCACCGCTCTTGGGAGCGCTTCGCCTTGGCGAAGGTGAGGACCCCGATCGCGCCCGCGCCGCGGTGAGTCCTCCGGCTCCGGCCCGGCTCGAACGGGCAGCCACCCTCACCGATCGCGGGTAGGCCGCGCCCTTACCGGGTAGACGCGGCTTGGGCGGAGTCGAGGCTGGACGCTACCCATGCGGGTGGGGTAGGGCAATGGGATTGTCGGGCCCTACTCGCCGGTGAACTCCGGCGGCCGCTTGGCGAACATGGCTGTGATGCCCTCGGTCAGGTCCTTCGAGGCCAGGAACGCCGAGTTCCACGCCGCGACGTAGCGCAGGCTCGCCGACACCTGTGCGGTGCGCTGCTCGTCGAGGACGTCCTTGATGCCCCGGACCACCAGCGGCGGGTTGGCGGCGATTTCCCGGGCGGTCTCGTGCGCGGCGGCCAGCGAGGCCTCGGCGTCGGGGAACACGTCGTTGACCAAGCCGATCTTCTCGGCGCGCGCGGCGTCGACGTCCTTGCCCGTCAACGCGAGTTCACGAAGATGGCCGTCGGACAGGATCAGCGGCAGCCGGGCCAGGCTGCCAACGTCGGCGACCATCGCGAGCTTGACCTCGCGCACGGAGAACTTGGCGTCGGCGCTGGCGTAGCGGATGTCGACCGCCGAGATCAGGTCGACGCCGCCACCGATGCACCAGCCGTGGATCGACGCGATCACCGGTGTGCGGCAGTCCGCGACCGCCGTGATGGTGCCCTGCATGGCCTTCAGCTCGGTGTGGAACTCGGTGCGGGGCTTGGCCATCGCGCCCTCGGCCAGGACTGGCGCCAGGGTGCCTCCCATGCTGGCCAGGTCCAGGCCGTAGCTGAAGTTCTTGCCCGACCCGGTGAGCACGATCGCGCGGACGTCCGGATCGGCGTCGAGCTTGGTGAACGCCACGGGGAGTTCGGCCCAGAACGCCGGACCCATCGAGTTGCCCTTGCCGGGACCCGTCAGCGTGACCGTGGCGACGTGATCGTCGACGTCGACTGTGAGGGATTCGTATGCATCGCCCATGGCACGAAGGCTACGTCCAGGCGGAGCAGGTCTCAGGGCGGGGTCTCGCCGAGCAGGATCTGGGCCACCGTGCTGTCGGGCAGAAAGGTACACACGGCGTCGGCGAGGGTCTTCGCGATCTCGGAGTCACCGGGGCTGAGAACCGCCGTCTCGTCCTTGAGGATCTCGTCGACCACGGCGGTCCGGTTCGCCTCGTCGAGGTCGACGTACTCCTGGCACGTCACTGCGAGCGGGTCGCCCGGTGGCGGAGTGTTGGACGACGTCCGCGGAGTCGAGGTTCGCGGTGAGGAGGGGGTGGGTCGCGCCGAGGTCGAGCTGCGCAGCGGGGGACCGGCCTCGGTGGTCATCGCCACCGTGCCCTCGGTGGTGCGATCACAGCCGGCAAGTGCAGCTGCGACTGCGAACACCGCGGCGGCGCCCAGAACGCGCGTCCTCATCTGACTGACGATAGGGGCTAGACGCGTTCCAGGTAGAAGTACAGGTGTCGCGGTGAGCCGGCGCTGTCGTCCAGCGCGCCCTTGCCGTTCATGATGCCCACGACGGCATTGTCGTCGACCTTCTTGAAGTGGTCGTGGACCGGCGCACCGTCGTAGACCATGGACGCCGTCACCTCGCCGCGGAACTCCTCGAGCCACAGGCTCGCCTCGCCCTTCATGGCCTCGGTGTTGGAGAACTTGTTGCCCTCGGCGTCCAGGCACACCAACGGCTTGGCGTCGGAGGCGGAGACGAAGGTCTTGCCGAACCAGTTGAGCCGCTTCATGAATCCGTTGGCGCGGTGGCCGGTGTCGAATTCTCCGCCCTTCCACTCCCCGATCATGAAGTCGATGGTGGCAGGTTGCAGGGTGTCCCAGAACGCGTCCAACTCGGCGTCGGGAATCTGGTCGGCGCGTTCGGTCAACGCGGCGAACGTCTTTCGCGCGGTACTCATCTGTGTCCCATCCAGGCGGTGGCGAACTCGAGGAAGGCGTCGTTCTCGTGCGGCGCGGCGACGGTGACGCGCACACCGTCTTGACCATAGGGCCGCACCAGAATCCGGTTGTCGGCGGCACCGTTGACGAAGGCGTTGGTGTCCTCCGCCAGTGGCAGCCAGACGAAGTTGGCCTGCGACGGCGGCACGGTGAATCCGGCGTCGCGCAGCGTCGCGGTGACGCGAGCCCGCTCCTCGACGACGGCGTCGGTGCGGGCGAGGAGTTCGTCGGCGGCGTCGATGGAGGCGATGGCGGCGGCCTGGGAGACGCTGGTCGCCGTGAACGGCACGTAGACCTTGCTCAGCGCCGAGATGACGTCCGGGTCGCCGACGGCGTAGCCGATGCGCAGGCCGGCCAGTCCGTAGGCCTTCGAAAACGTCCGCAGGACAACGACGTTGCGGTGGTTGCGGACCAGGCCGAAGCTGTCGGGCAGCATGCCGTCGCGGATGTACTCGACGTACGCCTCGTCGAGGACGATGAGGATGTCGCTGGGCACTGCGGCGACGAAGCGGGCGAGCGCGTCGGGGTCGACGACGGTCGACGTCGGGTTGTTGGGGTTGCAGATGAAGATCAGCCGGGTGCGATCGGTGATCGCGGCGAGCATGGCGTCCAGGTCGAAGGTGTGGTCGGTCAGCGGAACTTGAACCGGAGTGGCGCCCGCAGTGCGGACCTGCAGCGGGTAGATCTCGAAGCTGCGCCAGCCGTAGAGCACCTCGTCGCCGACGGTCGAGGTGATTTGGATGAGCTGCTGGCACAGGCTCACCGATCCGCAGCCCACCGAGATGTGTTCGGGGGCGAACGCGCCGCCGTCCAGATGCTTGGCGAGGCGTTCCTTGAGCTCGACGTACCCGTTGTCCGGGTAGCGGTTGATGCCGTCGGTCGCGGCCAGGATCGCGGCCCGCACGCTGGGCAGCGGCCCGTCGACGGTCTCGTTGCTGGCGATCTTGATTGCACCGGGCACCGTCTTGCCGGGCGTGTAGGCGGGAAGGTCGGCCAGTTCGGGGCGGAGACGGGCGGTCACGCGATCAGTCTAGGGGTGTCCGAGTGGGCGCTTTGCCTTCCACCGTCACCCCTGTGTACGCTTCCTCCTCGGCGGTTCTGGGGATTGCTTTTACGTCCGGTACCCTCGGGATCGGTCAGGAGGCGTGCCAGAGCGGCCGAATGGGACTCACTGCTAATGAGTTGTCCGTCTTAAAGCGGACCGGAGGTTCAAATCCTCTCGCCTCCGCCGCGGCTGACTCGCGTCAGCCGTACAACTGAATAGCACGCGCCCGTAGCTCAACGGATAGAGCACCTGACTACGGATCAGGAGGTTGGGGGTTCGAGTCCCTTCGGGCGCACATTTAGCAACACGAGCAACTCCCGTGGCACGAGCAACACGCCGCGGGAGTTGTTTCTTTTGGCCCGCCGCCATCCCTGCCGGTGCACCCGTCGAAGCGGAGGCAGCTTCTCAGCGCCGGTGCCGACGCAGGTGCGGGAACACCCTCATCCGCAGCAGCCAGAACGCGGCCAGGACCACCGGGTTGGCGAGCCAGAAGCCGAAAAGTAGCCACGCGTCCCCGAGGACTATGGCCACGACCACCGCAATGGCCCAGTAGGCCACCGTGAACGGCAGCCAGTGGAACCTGAGGTCGACAGTCGATTCGTCCTCGGTCGACAGGCCCATCCGTAACTCCCCGCCCTTGTCGAACCAATTCACCTTGCTGGTAAAACTTCAGGTGGGCGACATTACAGCAAATTTTGGACGTGGCCCAGTGTGTATGGGTCGTCCGCCAGGCCGGGCGCCCATGTGCATGGGTCAGTACGGTCGGGGTGGCTTCGGGTGGTGGAGGGGTGTGGGCATGCGGTTGGTGTTCATTGCGGTGGCGGCTCTCGTCGTCGTCTGGCCGAGCCCTCGGCTCGCACACGCAGACCCCGGCCCCCCTCCTTTCGACGTCGCCGACCCGGCAATTGGCCGCCTTGACCCGGCCTTGCTGAGTGCGATCCAGAGCGCCGCGGTCGCCGCTGCGGCCGACGGTGTGACCATGACGATCACCTCCGGTTGGCGTTCGCCCGAGTTCCAGCAACAGCTCCTCGACGACGCCATCCAGACCTACGGCAGCCTCGCGGCGGCCCGGCGATTCGTGCAGACCCCTGAGCTGTCCAAGCACGTCGTCGGGCAGGCCGTCGACGTCGGGGGCGTGGGGGCGGATCAGTGGCTCGCCGCCAACGGGTCTCGCTATGGGCTGTGTCGCATCTACGCCAACGAGGTCTGGCACTTCGAGCTCGCCGCCGACGCTCTTGGCGTGTGTCCGCCGTTGCTGCCCGACGCCGCCAGCCCGCCTGCGAAGATGGCGCCATGACGCCGTCTGTGATCGAGCGCTGGCACCAGTTCATCGGCGGCGGCCACGACCCCGCCCTGCTCGACGCCCTTCTCGACGACGCCGCGGTGTTCTACTCACCGGCGGTGTTCACCCCGCAGGAGGGCCGCCAGAAGACGACGGCCTACCTGATGGCGGCGGCAAAGATGTTCGGTGGCACGGACTTCCACTACGTGGAGGAGTGGGTGGGCGACCGTTCGGCGGTTCTCGAGTTCGCCGCCACGGTCGACGGCGTCTACGTCAACGGCATCGACCTGATCACGTGGAACGACGACGGCCGCATCGTGTCGTTCAAGGTGATGATGCGGCCGTTCAAGGGTCTTCAGGCGATCATGCCCAAGATGGCCGAGCTGCTTCAGCAGAACTGAGGGTCACGTCGGTGGGCGCACAGCAGTGCCTGATGGACTCTGCGGTCACGGCCTTGCTGAAGTAATGGCCCTGGGCGAGTTCGCAGCCGTAGGTCTTCAGCAAGTCCGCGGTGGCCTTGTCTTCGACGCCCTCCGCTACGCAGGTCAGTCCGAACTCGTTCGCCAGGTTGACCACCGAGAGAACGATGGAGGCGGCGCGCTCGTCGCGCACGATCGGACCGATGAACTGCCGGTCGAGTTTCAGTTCGTCGACCGGGAACTCGTGCAGGTACGTCATTGCGGCGTAACCACTTCCGAAGTCGTCGATGGCCACGCGCACGCCGGAGGACCGTAGCTCGTCGAGCACGGACCTGGCGCGTTCGACGCTGGAAATCAACACGTCTTCGGTGATCTCGACGGTGAGGATGGCCGGTGGCAGGCCGTGTTTGGCGAGCGCCGCCAGCACCATGGTGGGCAGCGCCTCATCGTTCAGCGAGGGCGCCGAGAGGTTGATCGCGACCGGCATGTCGAAACCCGCAGCACGCCAACTGGCGGCGTCTTGCAGGGCGCGATCGAGAACGAAGTCGGTGAGCGCCTCCATCAGCCCGTTCTCGCGGGCAAGTGAGAGGAAGTCGGCGGGTTCGAGCAGCCCGAATTGTGGGTGCGGCCAACGGATCAGCGCTTCGACCCCGACGGCCTTCGACGTTCGCAGGCTCACCTTCGGCTGGTAGACCAAATCGAGCTCGTGTTCGTCGATGGCCCGTCGCAGATCGCCGAGGAATTCGATGCGCGCGACACCGCCGCGGTCGCCCGTTCGGTCCTGCTGACTGGACAGGTTCAGTTCCGTGGCATTTCGCCGCATTTCGGGGGTGAAGCTGCGAGAGCCGGCATGCGCCCGCTTGGCCGAGTACATCGCCAGGTCCGCGCGTGTGAACAGCTCCTCGGCCGAGACCTCCGCATCGCCGACGGCGGTCGCCAACCCGATGCTCAGCCGCACGTCGACCGAGCGGCCGTCGACGGTGAACGGTTCTTCGAAGGCCTGGACCACGCGGTCGGCGATCTGCTCGGCGATCTCGGGCGCGTCCTCGACGAGGATGGCGAACTCGTCCCCGCCGAGCCGGGCAACGGTGTCACCGGGGCGCATGGCGGACTTGATGCGGTCGCCCACGCTGCGCAGCAGTTCGTCGCCGATCGGGTGGCCGAGGCTGTCGTTGACGAGCTTGAAGTCGTCGAGGTCGGCGACGAGCACGCCGACCGGGGCCCCCGTGCGGGCCCGCAATTCGATTGCGTGGGCCAGTCTGTCGTTGAACAGTGCCCGGTTGGCGAGATCGGTCAACGGGTCGCGCAGGGCCATGTCGGCGACGGCGGCGAGCAGTCGTCGATTCTCGTCGAGCAGCACGAACTGGCGGGCAAGGGCGACGAAGATCAGGATGAGTCCGGCGGTCAGAATCGGGGCGCTCTCCCCGGCGTAGAGCTCGCGCGCGCCGAGGACCAGTGCGAAGGGCAGCGGTACGTAGGGCACCCAGAAGATTGCGCGGGGCGTCGCACGGATCGACATGGCGGGTACGCGCCGGACGGTGAGGCCGCCCAGCCCGATCACGTAAAGGCCTGTGATCCAACCTATTGCGATGGTGCTGCTCGGCGCGGAGCCGTGGGCAGCGCTGAACACGTAGGCGCTGTCGGAGATCGCCAAGAGCGTTGCTCCAACGGTCAGCAGGGCCGGCGACAGTCGGAGGCCCGGCGGGGTTTGCGCGACGACCACCAGTCCGAAGGTCATCATCGCGACGTCGCCGACCGGATAGGCGACCGACACGGTGGACGCTACGCTCGAGACGTTTCCGAGTTCGAAGAGTTCACGCAGGAACAAGGTCCAGGCGATGGCGAACAGCGCGGTGGCGACGAGCGCGCCGTCGAGGACGATGCGAATGGACGAGCGCAGGCCGCCGAACGGGACGAAGAGAGCCGCTACGCACGCGCTGACGGGAAGCAGCAGGTAGCCGAGGTCGACAAGGCCAGGCGACGGCGGCGCATGGTCGACGACGTGGTTGAAGTAGGACCACAGGACGTTGCTGGTCACCCAGCCGAACAGGCCCACCGACAGGCAAATCCACGCCAACCGTTGGCGCCCTCGAGTAACGCGGGCGGCGACGACGGCGCAACACGCGGCGAATGCGCTGGCCACGATGGAGCCCAGCTCGCCGACCATCATCACGAGTGCCGGCCTACCCCAACCTGAGGCGAGCCAGCTGGCAAAGGCGGCGAGGACCACTGTCGCGGCCACGATCGTTCCGTTGCGAGCCCGTGCCGTCATCGACCCCCCCGAGGTCGCCGATATGAGGCGGCAAGTGTCTTCTGGGCCACCTCTTGGGCCAGCCTACGTCGTCAGGTAAACGAAATCCCAGCAACGGAGTGGATGCGCCCGCCGTATTGCGGCTACCGTGGACGGCGTGGACCTGCTGTTGATGGCCGACACCCACCTGCCGAAGCGCGCCAAGGACCTACCGGGGTCGGTGTGGGATCACGTGAGCAGTGCAGACGTCGTGTTCCACGCCGGCGACTGGGTCGTGCCGGGCCTTCTAGACGAGCTGGAGGCCAAGGCCAATCGCATGGTGGGCTGCTGGGGCAACAACGACGGTGACGAGTTGCGGCAACGGTTGCCGGAGCGGGCCGACGTCGAACTCGAGGGCGTCCGCTTCGCCGTGGTGCACGAGACGGGCGCGTCGACCGGTCGGGAGGAACGCATGTCGAAGCTCTATCCCGACGTCGACGTGCTGGTGTTTGGACACAGTCACATCCCGTGGGACACCACCACCAAAACCGGCCTTCGGCTGCTCAATCCCGGCTCGCCGACGGATCGGCGCAGACAGCCCTTCTGCACGTACATGACCGCAACCGTTCACGATTCCGTGCTGTCGAACGTCACCCTGCACCGCGTGTGACATTTCGCCCCCGCCGCCATTCGGTGATGGCAGGGTCAAGGGAATGGATCAGAAGCCGCCCACAGCCGTCATCGAATCAGCCCATGCCGAGCATCTGAGCGGTCTTCCGTTCGAGGACACCCGCGACTTCGACGACGCCGACCGCGGCTTCATCGCCGCGCTCGAACCGTGCGTCGTCAAGGCCGCCGACGGACGCGTGGTGTGGGACAACGACGTCTACGCCTTCCTCACCGGTGATGCGCCGACCTCCGTGCATCCCAGCCTGTGGCGTCAGTCGACGCTGTCCGCCAAGCAGGGGCTCTACGAGGTGGTTCAGGGCGTCTACCAGGTCCGCGGTCTCGACCTGTCCAACATCAGCTTCATCGAGGGCGACGCCGGCGTCATCGTGATCGACCCACTGGTCTCCACCGAGACGGCCGCCGCCGCGCTGGGTCTCTACCGCGCGCACCGGGGTGATCGGCCGGTCACCGCCGTCATCTACACCCACAGCCACGTCGACCACTTCGGCGGCGTCCTCGGGGTTACGACCCAAGCCGACGTCGACGCGGGTCGGGTGGTGGTCATCGCGCCGGAGGGATTCATCGAGCACGCGGTGCAGGAGAACGTCTACGCGGGCACGGCGATGACGCGCCGAGCGTCGTACATGTACGGCACCGTGCTGGCCAGGGGGCCGCAGGGTCAGGTCGGGTGCGGGCTCGGACAGACGCCGTCCACCGGCGAGGTGGCGATCATCGTGCCGACGGTCGACGTCAGCTCCACGGGGGAGACGCTCGTCATCGACGGTCTGGAGATCGAATTCCAGATGGCGCCAGGCACCGAGGCGCCGGCCGAGATGCACTTCTACTTTCCGCGCTACCGCGCGTTGTGCATGGCCGAGAACGCAACTCACAACCTCCACAACCTGCTGACGTTGCGCGGGGCCCTGGTGCGCGACCCCCACGCGTGGTCGGGCTACCTGACCGAGGCGATCGACGCGTTCGCCGGTCGAACCGACGTCGTGTTCGCCTCGCATCACTGGCCGACCTGGGGGGAGGAGCGGATCGTCGAATTCCTGTCATTGCAAAGGGATTTGTACGCCTACCTCCACGATCAGACGTTGCGGCTGATCAACCAGGGTTACACGGGAATCGAGATCGCCGAGACCTTCCAGATGCCACCCGCGTTGCACGAGGCGTGGCACACCCACGGCTATTACGGGTCGGTGAGCCACAACGTGAAGGCGGTCTACCAGCGCTACATGGGCTGGTTCGACGGCAACCCGGCGCGGCTGTGGCAGCACCCGCCCGAGTCGATCGCGCCGCGGTACGTGGCGGCGATGGGTGGCGTCGACCGGGTGGTGGAGATCGCCAGAACCGCGTTCGACGATGGTGACTTCCGTTGGGCGGCAACGCTGCTCGACCACGCGATCTTCACCGACGAGAACCACGAGGCAGCAAGGGCGTTGTACGCCGACACGCTGGAGCAGCTGGCCTACGGTGCCGAGAACGCGACGTGGCGCAACTTCTTCCTGGCCGGCGCCACCGAGCTGCGGGACGGCAACTTCGGCACGCCGACGCAGACGACGTCGTTGTCACTGGTGTCGCAGCTGACGCCGGAGCAGATGTTCGACAGCTTCGCGATCAGCGTCAACGGGCCGAAGGCGTGGGGGCTGAACCTTGCACTCGACGTGACCTTCGAGGATCTGGCGGCCAACTACCGCTTGACGCTGCGCAACGGGGTGCTGGTGTACCGCAAGGCATCCGCCGATCCGCAGACCGCCACGGCGACGGTCACGGTGGCAAACAAGCTGCGGCTGTTGACCTTCGCCACCGGTGACACCGCCTCGCCCGGGGTGCAGATGACGGGTGACGCGGGCGCGTTGGCTTCGCTCCTCGGCGTGCTGGACCGGCCGGATCCGAACTTCGCGATCGTCACGCCCTAGTCTGCGTGATTTGTGGAGTCTTTTCGGCGGTGGGGCGCCGCTAAAACTCCACAAGCGCCGGGGTGGGTCAGGCGAGGCCGCCGTCGACCCGCAGAATCGACCCGGTCGTGAAGCTCGACGCGTCAGAGGCGAGAAACAAAGCGGCGCCGACGATCTCGCTTGGCTGACCGGCGCGCCGCAGAGCGTCGGGATCCCAGGCCTTGCTCACGTCGGTGAGGAACGGCCCCGCCATCAACGTGTTGACGCGCACGGTCGGACCGAAGGCCTTCGCGAGCCCCTCGGTCATGGCGTTCAAGCCCGCCTTGGCCGCGGCGTAGGGAATCAGGTCGGGCGTCGGTCGGATGGAGGCCACCGAGCTGACGTTGACGATCGAGCCTCCGCCCGCGGCGACCATCCGCTCGCCGATCAACGCAGAGAGTCGAAACGGGCCCTTGAGGTTCAGGTTGAGCACCGCGTCGAACAGCTTCTCGCTCACCGACGTCAGCGAGTCGTAGAGCGGCGACATGCCCGCGTTGTTGACCAGGACGTCGACCTTCCCGAATCGGTCGTAGACGGCGTCGACCAGTCCGTCGAGCTGATCCCACCGCCCGACGTGCACCTGGTACGGGAAGGCGGTCCGGCCGGTCGACGCCGAAATCTCCTCGGCCGTCACGACGCACGATTCGAGGTTCCGGCTGGCGATGACGACGTCGGCGCCGCATTGGGCTGCGCCGAAGGCCATCTCGCGTCCTAGTCCGCGGCTGCCTCCGGTGACGAGCACCACCTTGTCGGTCAGGTCGAACAACTCGTCGGCATACCCCATGGCGCGTCTCCCCCCGTTCGGCAGCCATATGGTGTCACGGTGCAACTGCTACTGGTCCGACATGCGCTCCCCCTCCGCAGCGAAGCCGGTCAGGGTTCGGACCCCGACCTGTCCCCGGAGGGCGTCGAACAGGCCAAGCGGCTGCCCGACGCGCTTAAGCGGTTCCCCATCACCCGGCTGGTGAGCAGCCCGCAGCGGCGCGCCCTGCAGACCGGCCAACCGGTGGCCGACGCGTTGGGTCTTCCGATCGAGGTGGACGAGCGCCTCGCCGAATACGACTACGGCTTGTCGCACTACACGCCGATCGAGCAGGCCTCCGAGGAGGATCTCAAGCGCCTGATGAGCGGGCAGTTGCCCGGTGACGTCGACCAAGATGCGTTCATCGCCAGGGTCAGAGCCGGGATCGAGGACGTCGTCGCAGGCGCCGGGCACGACGAGACGGTGGCGGTGTTCAGCCACGGCGGCGTGGTCAACGCGATGGTGCACACCGTCATGAAGACCGAGCGGCTGCTGTGCGTCCAGGTGGACTACGCGGGCGTGACGCGACTGCTGTCGTCACGCACCGCCGGCCTGAACGTCGCGTCGATCAACGGGACCGAACACGTCTGGGACCTGCTGCCTCGAAACCTTCGGTGGTGAGTGCTCGCGCACATCGCCCAACCGGTCGGATGGTAGACAAGTCCGGTGACAACGGATGCTTCCCCACTGGACGGCCTCGACCTCGGCGCGCTCGACGTGCACCTGCGCGAGATCGGCGTCCCGCGCCACGGTGAGCTGCGCGGCGAGCTCATCGCCGGCGGCCGGTCGAACCTGACCTTCCTGGTGTTCGACGACGCCGCCAAGTGGGTGCTGAGACGCCCGCCGCTGCACGGGCTGACGCCGTCGGCGCACGACATGGCGCGCGAATACAAGGTGGTGGCCGCGCTGGAGAACACCGCGGTGCCCGTCGCCCACGCCGTCACGATGCGCAACGACGACTCGGTGCTCGGGGCGCCCTTCCAGATGGTCGACTTCGTTCCCGGACGGGTGGTGCGCTACTCCGAGGAGCTGACCGCACTCGGCGATCAGAGTGCCATCGACGCCTGCGTCGACGCGCTGATCAAGGTGCTGGCCGATCTGCACGCCCTCGACCCGGACGCCGTCGGCCTCGGCGACTTCGGAAAGCCCACCGGCTACCTGGAGCGCCAGGTGCGGCGCTGGGGTGGGCAGTGGGACCTGGTGCGAGTCGACGACGATCCGCGCGACGCCGACGTGAAGCGTCTGCACGCCGCGCTCGGCGAGGCGCTGCCGCCGCAGACCAGAAGCTCGATCGTGCACGGGGACTACCGCATCGACAACACGATGCTCGACGCCGAGGACGCCACGAAGGTGCGCGCCGTGCTCGACTGGGAGATGTCGACGCTCGGCGATCCCCTCAGCGATGCCGCGCTGATGTGCGTGTACCGCCATCCGATGTTCGACATGGTGCACGCGAACGCGGCGTGGTCGTCACCGCAGATTCCCTCGGCAGATCAACTGGCGCAGAAGTATTCGGTCGCGGCCGGCCTGCCGTTGGACCACTGGGAGTTCTACATGGCGCTGGCGTACTTCAAGCTGGCGATCATCGCCGCGGGCATTCAATTTCGCGATCGGATGGGTGGCGGCACCGAATACGGGGACAAGGTGGGGGAGGCCGTCGCACCGTTGGTGGCGGCCGGTCTCTCAGAGCTCGCCGCTACCTGAGCGCGGCCTTGTAGTTCTTCTTCGCCGCACGTCGTAGCTGCACGATGCGGACGATCCCGGCCAGGGTCGTCACCAGGCCGCCGAGCACGGCTGCGGCCAGCAGGGCGACGCCCAACGGCAGGCTCCACGACCATCCGAGGAAGTGGAACGTCCCGGGATCGGTGTTCTGCGCGATGAAGATCAGCAGCACGATCAGGACGAGGAAGCCCACGATCAGCGCCGACCACAGCGCGGCGGCCCTGGTGAAGTGGACCGCGTTCTCCGGCACGGGCCGGTGCGCCGTGGTGTCGACCGGTTCGGGCTCGACCGGATCCAGCGGGCCGGGGCGGCTCGAATCGGCGGGCTGAAACTGCGGGTCGATGCTCATGGCCCCATCTTTGCCCCTTTCCGGCGAGTTGGAAACCGGCGGTACTGGGTAATCCCCAGATCGTCACCAGCGATTCGTGCCGAGCCAAACCCGAGCAACATGCTCGTCGGGTCGTTATGGTCGCTCCAGGCAGGTGACGCCGAAAGGACTTCTCACGTGAACCCCGTACGACGATCCACGCGCAGACGCACTCTCGCCGTCCTGGCGGCGACGCTCGCTTTGGTAACCGCCGCGTGCGGTAGCTCGAACCCCTTGGGCGGGGGTGAGATATCGGGTGACCTGAAGTCGATCGCGGTGGGATCTGCCGACTTCACGGAGTCCAAGATCATCGCCGAAATCTACGCACAATCGTTGGAGGCCAACGGTTTCGACATCCGGCGCCAGTTCGGCATCGGCAGCCGCGAAACCTATGTGCCCGCGGTCAAGGACCACTCGATCGACCTGATTCCGGAGTACACGGGCAACCTGCTGCAGTACTTCGACAAGAACACCAAGGCCACCGATCCGCAGTCGGTCGAGCTGGCGCTGTACCGCGCTCTGCCTGGCGATCTCTCCATCCTGACGCCGTCGCCGGCCAACGATCAGGACACCGTCGCGGTCACCGCGGCCACCGCGCAGAAGTGGAATCTGAAGACCATCGGCGATCTGGCCGCCCACTCCGCGGAGGTGAAATTCGGTGGGCCGTCGGAGTTCCAGACCCGCGCCGAGGGGTTGCCGGGGCTCAAGGCCAAGTACGGGCTCGACGTCGCGCCCGCCAACTTCGTGTCGATCAGCGACGGCGGCGGTCCTGCGACGGTGCGGGCGCTGGTCGACGGCACCGTGACCGCGGCGGACATCTTCAGTACGTCGCAGGCGATCCCGCAGAACAATCTGGTGGTCCTCGAGGATCAGAAGAACAACTTCCTGGCCGCCAACGTCGTCCCGCTGGTGGCGTCGCAGAAGATGTCCGACCAGCTCAAGTCGGTGTTGGACGCCGTGTCGGCGAAGCTGACGACCAAGGCCCTCATCGAGATGAACACCGCAACGTCGGGCAACGGCGGCATCGATCCGGACGAAGCGGCGCGCAAGTGGGTACAGGACAACGGGTTCGACAAGCCGGTTACCGGATAGACAGCGAGGACTCGAATGATCACCTTTGACGGCGTCACCAAGAGGTACCCGGACGGCACGGTTGCCGTCGACGATCTGACACTCGACGTCCCCGACGGCACGCTCGCGGTGTTCGTCGGACCGTCCGGCTGTGGCAAGACCACCTCGATGCGCATGATCAACCGGATGATCGATCCGACGTCGGGAACCTTGACCGTCGACGGCAAGGACGTCACCAAGGTCGACGCGGTGAAACTGCGGTTGGGCATCGGCTACGTCATCCAGAGTGCCGGTCTCATGCCACATCTGAAGGTGGTCGACAACGTCGCGACCGTGCCCGTGTTGATGGGGGAGTCGCGGCGGTCCGCGCGCAAGGCGGCCCTCGGAGTTCTCGAGCGCGTCGGACTCGACCCGAAACTCGCCGATCGGTATCCGGCGCAGCTGTCAGGTGGTCAGCAGCAGCGCGTCGGGGTGGCCCGCGCCCTTGCGGCGGACCCGCCAATCCTGCTGATGGACGAGCCGTTCAGCGCCGTCGACCCGGTCGTACGAGAAGAGTTGCAGGTCGAAATCCTGCGCCTGCAAAGCGAATTGCGCAAGACCATCGTCTTCGTGACCCACGACATCGACGAGGCGCTCAAGCTCGGCGAGAAGGTCGCGGTGTTCGGCCGCGGCGGGGTCCTCGAACAGTACGACGCGCCGCGACGGCTGCTGTCCAACCCGGCCAACGACTTCGTCGCCGGGTTCATCGGCGCCGACCGGGGTTACCGAGGGTTGCAGTTCACGCCGGGAACCGGACTGCCGCTGCACGATCTGAGAACGGTCAGTGAATCCGGCGTCGGCGCGCTCGACCTCGGTCCGGACGAGTGGGCGCTGGTCACCAGGGCCGACGGTTCGCCGTATGCCTGGATCGACGTCAACGGGGTGGGGCTTCACCGGCAAGGAAAGTCGTTGTACGACAGCACCATTGCCGGCGGGTCACTGCTCGTCCCGGACGGCACGATGCGCCTGGCGCTCGACGCCGCACTGTCGTCCCCGTCCGGCCTAGGAGTCGTGGTCGACGACCGGCAGCAGGTCATCGGCGGGGTCAAGGCCGACGACGTCATCGCGGCGATCAAGGGCAAGAAGGGATTCGGCTAAGTGCGGTATCTCTTCACACACCTCGACGACGCCTGGGATCTGACGCTGATCCACCTGTGGCTGTCGTTGTTGCCATTGGTGCTCGGATTGATCATCGCGGTGCCGTTGGGCGCGCTGGTGCAGCGGACGCGGTTGCTTCGGCGGCTCACGACGGTGGTGGCCAGCATCATCTTCACGATCCCGTCGCTCGCGCTGTTCGTGGTCCTCCCGTTGGTCATCCCGACCCGGATCCTGGACGAGGCCAACGTGATCGTCGCCCTGACGCTGTACACGGTGGCGTTGTTGGTGCGTGCCGTCCCCGAGGCGCTCGACGCCGTCCCGCCCGCGGTGCTGGACGCCGCGACGGCCGTCGGCTACAAACCGCTCACCCGCATTCTGAAAGTGGAACTGCCGCTTGCCATCCCGGTCCTCGTTGCCAGCCTGCGCGTCGTCGCCGTCACGAACATCTCGATGGTGTCAGTGGGCTCGGTGATCGGCATCGGCGGTCTCGGCACGTGGTTCACCGAGGGGTATCAGGCTGACAAGAGCGACCAGATCATCGCCGGCATCATCGCGATCTTCGTCCTGGCGATCGTCGTCGACACGCTCATCATGTTCGCGGGAAAGTTCGCGACGCCGTGGGTGCGTTCGGCCAAGAAGACGAAGGCGGGCGCCCGATGAACTTCCTCCAGCAGGCCCTGTCCTTCATCTTCACCGCCGCCAACTGGGGTGGACCCGCGGGCCTGACGGTCCGCATCCTGGAACATCTTCAGTACACCGCGGTGGCGCTGCTCTTCTCGGCGCTCATCGCGATCCCGCTCGGCATGCTCATCGGGCACACCGGCCGCGGCACCTTCGTCGTCGTGGGTGGCGTGAACGCACTTCGGGCCCTTCCGACGCTCGGCGTGCTGCTGCTGGGCGTGCTGCTGTGGGGTCTCGGCCTCATCCCGCCGACGGTGGCACTGATGCTGCTCGGCATCCCGCCGATGCTGGCCGGCACCTACTCGGGCATCGCCAACGTCGACCGGGCGGTGGTGGACGCCGCGCGCTCGATGGGGATGACCGAGTCGAGGGTGTTGCTTCGGGTGGAGGTGCCCAACGCCTTGCCCTTGATTCTCGGCGGAGTTCGTACCGCGACGCTGCAGATCGTCGCCACCGCCACCGTCGCCGCCTACGCCAGCCTCGGCGGGCTGGGTCGCTACCTGATCGACGGCATCAAGGTCCGCGAGTTCTACCTGGCCCTGGTGGGTGCTCTCGTCGTCACCGCCCTGGCGCTGATCCTCGACGCCGCGCTGGCGTTCGCGGTCTGGCTGTCGGAGCCGGGAACCGACCGATTCCGGAAGATGCCGCAGCCGTTCCTCGGTGACGAGGTCGCGCTGGAAAGCGCGTCGACGTCACGATCTGGGGGGCTTTCGTCAGGAAACCACGAAGCACGGGGACCGTCGCCTACGGTGTAGGCATGAGTGAAGTAGTCCGCTCTGAGTCAGAGGACAATTGGCCGGCAGTACTGACGTGGCGTGCCCACGACGTGCCCCGAATGGAATCCGTTCGGGTGCAGCTGTCGGGCAATCGCATCAAGGCATACGGCCGCATCGTGGCCGCCGCGACGGAGGTGCACCCGGCCTTCAGCGCGTCCTATGACCTGGTCACCGACGACAGCGGCGCCACCAAGCGACTGTCGCTGACGGTGACGATGGCCGAGCGCGAGCGTCAGCTGAACATCGCCCGCGACGAAGAGAACATGTGGCTGGTGCAGGACAAGCAGAACCAAGCCACGCGTGAGCCGCACGACGGCGCCCTCGACGTCGACGTGGTCTACAGCCCGTTCTTCAACGCGCTGCCGATCCGCCGCACCGGCATCCACCAGCGGGCCGAGTCCCTCTCCCTGCCGGTGGTCTACGTCCGCATCCCGGAACTGACCGTGGAGACGGTGGTCGTCGACTATGCGAGCGAAGGGCCGAACGCCGGCATCAAGCTGAAGTCACCCGTCGCCGAGACCACGATCACCGTGGACGACGAGGGATTCATCCGCGACTACCCAGGACTGGCAGAGCGGATCTGATCACGCCGCCGGCGCGACCGGCGGCGGCGAGTTCGTCACGCCAACCGTCCCCGCCGACGGAGATCCCCGAGATCTGAGGGCGGTCGAAGGCGTCGTATCGCGTCCTTGCCGCGTGCCCCGACTCGACCAGTTCGGCGACCGAGCCGTGCTCGGCCAATTGGGCGCGGGCGCGGGTCAACAGGTCGACGGCGCGGTCCAGTGCCGAGAGCAGCGGACCGGAGTTCGCCTCGCACATGGCGCGCACCAGATCGGGGGCGGTGGCGGCGACCCTGGTGCCGTCCCGGAACGAGCCCGCGGCCAGCGAGAAGGCCAGGGGGACGTCGGCTGCCGTGGCGGCGAGCGCCTCGGCCAGCAGGTGCGGCAGGTGTGAGATGGCCGCGGCCGCCGCGTCGTGCTGGTCGGATTTGGCCGGGACGACGACGCTTCCGCAGTCCAGCGCCAGGTGCATGACCTCGGCCCAGACCTGTGGGTCGACGTGGTCGTCGACGGTGACGACCCACGGTGCGCCCGTGAAGAGGCCGACGTCGCCTGCCGTCCAGCCGGAGTGGGCGGTGCCGGTCATCGGGTGTCCGCCGACGAAGCGGTCGATTAGTCCGTGCTCTCGAACTGCTTGCAGGACGGGAACTTTCACGCTGGTGACGTCGGTGAGTGGGCAGTCGGGGGCCGTCGTGCGGACGTGGTCGAGCATGCTGGGCAAGGCGGGCATCGGAACGGCGAGGACGACGAGGGCGTGGGCTGCCGCGGCCCGCTCCAGCGTCTCGACGACACTGGTGGAGGCGTCGAAACCGTCCGCTTGAGCGGCCCGAACGCCGTCGGCGGAGCGGTTGTATCCGAACACTTCGCGGCCGGCGGCGGTGGCTGCCCGCATCAGCGATCCGCCGATCAGTCCGAGGCCCAACACGCACACCGCAGGTCTGCTCACCTTGCAAGGTTGACATTGATCGTGATGGCTGGTCAAAAAGCCTGAGCTGGGACTAGCGTTGCCTTCCATGGGAGTCCAGCGAGCGCAGGCGCAGAACCAAGCCGCAGATCTCCCGGACGGATTCGGCGTCGCGGTGGTCCGCGAGGACGGCAAGTGGCGTTGTTCGGCGTTGCGCAGCAGTGCGCTGACGAGCCTGACCGACGCCGAAACCGAACTGCGGGAACTGCGATGCGCGGGGGCGGTCTTCGGGCTGCTCGACGTGGACGACGAGTTCTTCGTCATCGTGCGACCCGCACCGGGTGGTGCTCGGTTGTTCCTGTCCGACGCCACCGCGGCGGTGGACTACGACATCGCCAGGCAGGTGCTCGAGAAGCTCGATTCGGAGACCGACCCCGACGATCTCGAGGACGAGGATCCCTTCGAAGAGGGTGACCTCGGGGTGCTCTCCGACATCGGCTTGTCCGAGGGCGTGCTGAGCATCATCATCTCCGACGACGACTACGCCGACGAACAGCTCTCGCGGATCGCCCAGGAAATGGGCTTCGGCGACGAAATGTCGGCATTCCTGGACAAACTCGATCGCTGAACCGTTGACCGATGCCGATCTGATCAGGGCGGCGCTCGACGCCGCATCGGCCGTCGGCCCCCGCGACGTTCCGATTGGTGCGGTGGTGTTCGGCCCCGACGGAGTCGAGCTGGCTCGAGCGGCGAACGCCCGCGAAGCGCTGGGTGACCCCACGGCGCACGCCGAGATCCTGGCGCTGCGTGCGGCGGCTTCAGCGCTCGGTGACGGCTGGCGGTTGGAGGGTGCGACGCTCGCGGTCACGGTCGAGCCGTGCACGATGTGCGCTGGTGCGCTGGTGATGGCGCGCGTCGCACGGGTGGTGTTCGGGGCGTGGGAGCCGAAGACGGGTGCCGTCGGTTCCCTGTGGGACGTGGTCCGCGACCGGCGGTTGACGCACCGGCCCGAGGTGCGGGGCGGCGTGCTCGCCGAGGAGTGCGCGGCGCCGCTGACGGCGTTCTTCGCCAGGCAGCGGTGAGCTTCGGCGCTGCTCGCCGAGTGTGAGTCCCATGGCGGAAGTCGGCCCGAAATTCGCCAAGAGGCCCACGCTCGGCGGCGATTAGGGGCCGCGCCGCCTTCCCGGTAAGCTGCCCCACGGTGGCGTGTCCGAGCGGCCTAAGGAGCACGCCTCGAAAGCGTGTGACGGGTAACCCCCGTCCGAGGGTTCAAATCCCTCCGCCACCGCCATGAACCGCCCTCCTGTTCACGCAGGTAAGGGCGGTTTTTGCGTTGGCGGTGCCGCCAGGCTGCGGGCCACGCTCTTGGCAACGTCGGCGGAGAACTCGGCGACGGGGACGTCGCGCGCGGTGGAGAACAGCATCATCGCCGTGCCTCGCAACTGCCCGATCAGAGTCACGGCGGCGAACTGCGGGTCGACGTGCGGACCGATGGACCCGTCGTCCAGTCCCTCCCGGATCTGCTGTGCCAGGAAGTCCCGGAACCACGCGTCGCGTTCGGCGAACAGCGGGGCGAGTGTCGGTTCGGCACCGGCAGATTCGGCCCACAGCTTCAGGAACGCCTCCGAGCGGGCCGGCCGCTGGTGCATCCCGTTCAGGTACGCCTCGACGAACTGAGTGAGGCGGCCCAGTCCGGTGGGGGCGTCGGTCGGCACGTCGAACTGCTGGGTGTGCTTGATGAGCTCCTCGAGGAGGCGTGCCTTGCTGCCGAAGTGGTGGTTGACGATGCCTCGGCTGTAGCCCGCGGCCTCGCCGACGGCGGCCAACGACACGGCCCGTGATCCGTGCGTGGCTACCAGGGACGTCGCGGCGTCGAGGACTCGGCGCATGGTCTCCGTGCGTCGTTCGGCTTGCGTGCGCCGAACGGAGCGCGCTTCGGTCATCGGGTCATCATCCCCTGTGCGTGTCGCGGTTGTCGGAGGACGCATGTATGTTGCGTGATGTATAGCAAGTATCTACGAAGGGACTCCCGCATGTCCGTATTGGATGCATCCGCTCTCGACGAATTCCTGGCCGCCGACCCGAACGGCCCCGTCGTCATGCTGAACCTGATCCGGTTCGCGCCGGGCGGGCACGAGAAGTACATGCAGTACATCGAGCGGTTCAGCAGCTCCGGGGTGAACGAGCGCTACGGGGTGACCATCGTCTACGCGGGGGTGGGGCATCCGTCCCTGGCCGCGGACGGCGGCGACTGGGACATGGTCGCCCTGGTGAGTTATCCCAGCCGGCAGCACTTCGTCGACATGGTCAACGATCCTGACTACCTGGAGTTCGAACACCTCCGCTCCGAGGCCGTCGCGACCGCCGTCCTGCAGCCGACCACCGCCGCGTTGTGACGGCCACGTCGCCAAATTGACGTTCTCGCACAAAAGGCGCGGCGTACATGCTTGGCTGGTGCGATGAGCGAATTTGCCACTCGGTATCAGACGGTGACGATTGACGGGGTGGAGGTGTTCTACCGGGAGGCCGGCGATCCGGCGAAGCCGACATTACTTCTGCTGCATGGCTTTCCGTCCAGTTCGCACATGTTTCGCAACCTGATCAACTCGTTGGCCGACGAGTACCACCTGGTCGCCCCCGATCACATCGGGTTCGGCCGCTCGGCGATGCCCACCACCACGCAGTTCACCTACAGCTTCGACCGTTTGACCGAGATCACCGAAGGCCTGATCGAGCACCTCGGGCTGGAGCGGTTCGCGCTCTACATCCACGACTACGGTGCCCCGATCGGGTTGCGGATCGCCAGCCGCCGCCCCGAGCGGGTCACCGCGCTGATCTCCCAGAGCGGCAATGCGTACCTGGAGGGGTTCACCCCGTTCTGGGACATCCTGTTCGCCCACGCCAAGGACCGCGCCGCCAACGAGGAAGGGGTCCGGGAGAAGTTCACCCTGGAGACCACGAAGTGGCAGTACACCCACGGGGTGCCCGAAGACCGGCTGGACCGCATCGCCCCGGAGGCGTGGCTGTTGGATCAGTTCGGCCTGGACCGCAAGGACAACGACGCGATTCAGTTGCAGTTGTTCTGGGATTACCAGTTCAACTTGGACGGGTATCCAGGGTTTCAGGAGTACTTCCGGACCCATCAGCCGCCGTTGTTGGTGACGTGGGGCAAGAACGACGAGATCTTCGGTGTTGCCGGGGCGGAGGCGTTTCGCCGGGACTTCCCCGACGGCGAGTTCCATCTCCTCGACACCGGCCACTTCGCGTTGGAGACCCACGGCGAGGAGATCAGCGGCTACATCCGCGACTTCATGCCCCGCGCACTGGGCACGGCCTGACGGTCACCGCCACGGGCGAATCGTCATGCGCCGCAACAACCCGTCGCGCAGGCCGACGGTGTGGAACGCGACCGCACAGATGTGCGCGGTGAACGACGCGAACAGCAGGTACGCCAGCACGGTGTGCGCGGTACGCAGCACGGCGTAGACGGCGATGCCGTGCGGCGCGATGCCGGGCAGGTGCAGCGGGCCCACCAGGGTGACGGGCGCGTCCGACGCCGAGACCAGCGCCCAGCCAACCAGCGGTTGAAGCACCAGCAGGGCGTACATCATGCGTTCCGACCACGTCGCCACCTTCCGTTCCAGCGGACCCATCGTCGTCAGGAACGCCGGCGGGTGGTGGCGTAGCCGGTTGACCAACCGCACGACCGCGAAGACCAGGATGAGGATGCCGAGCACCCGGTGAATCGCGAGCAGCAGCGGGTAGTAGGCCAGCGCGGCGACCATCGTGGCGCCGAGGAAGAACTGACCGATCACCATCGCGGCCATCGACCAGTGCAGCAGCCGGGACGTCAGCGTGAACTTCGGTGGCGCGGCGGCGGGAGCCTCAGTGGTCACTGTTTACCTTTTCGACGTCGACTTCGCTGGGGGACTTGGGTTCTCGGGTGCGCCGTTCGAACGAGCGGGCGTAGACGGCCGACCGCGCCGGCGGCAGCGGGTCGTCCGACGGGCTCAGTCCTTCTGGCAGCACCATGGGGTCGAAGTTGACGTCGCGGGCGTTGCCTGCGGCCTCGGTGAGGACGGCGTCGACGGTGATCACCCCGGCGTCGACGGTGCGTCGTCCAGGCGGCCACGGAAGCGTGGCGTCGTGCGTGGGGTCGCCAGGGTCGGCCACCGTCAGCACCAGGCGCCAGCTCACCGGGCGGCGGTGCATGCGATCGACGAGGCCGTCGAACAGGTAGTCGTGTCCACCGGGGGAGGGCACCCCGGACGCATCCATCGGCACGGCGGACCACCGGATGGGCACCGACGTCCCGGCACTGTTGGTCGCGATGAAGGCGTTGAGTCCGTGAAAGGTGCTGTCCGCGAGCCCAGAACTGGGCGGAGACGCCTTGATGATCTTCATCGCCGCGGCGGTCTCGGGATGCTCCGCCAGGAAGGCCTTCATCACGCTGGGGACGGGCTGGCCGGTGGCGGGGTCGGGCTTGCCGGCCAGCAGGCGGTCGAAGAAGCCCTGCGGCGTGCTGTCCGGGAAGACCGGGAGGTTGATCATCGCGGTGCGCCACTGCTCGCCGCTCGGCAGCTGGAACATCAGCCCGAGGCCGCGCACCGCTCCCGGTTGGTCGGCGGCGTCGGGCACGGTTCCGCCGAGGGAGAAGCGCGCGGTCACGGGGAAGTTTCCCGGGGCGAAGACCGACGCCGACGACACCGCGGCACCCGCCCCACTGCTGGTGAAGGTGCCGGTCGCGGCGAGCCCCTTGGCGTGGTTACGCCGAAAACCGTTGTGCCGCCCGTAGACCTGTTCGAACCGGTCGGCGAATCGCGACGAGGTCAACCGCCGCGTGTTGAACCAGCCCGACGCCTCCGCCAGGCCGCCCGCGCCGACCGCCAGCACGGTGCCTGCGGCGGCGAGTCCGACGAGGGCGTCGCGACGGTTGAGTCGTGGAGTACCCATCAGAACGGCAGGTCGAGCGAACCGTCGGTGGTGTCGATCTCGTCGTGGTTCGAAATCTGCAGGTTCAGCGACGTCTTCACCTGCGGGGTGGTTCCGAAGGGCAGCAGCGGGCTGGTGTCGGCGCCGGCGACCGGCGCCAGGGCCATCGCGGCGGCGATGACGCCCACGGCCAGTCCGGGAACGATGCGCTTGGCGGTGATTCTCATGTCGGCTCGCTTCGTGAGTGGGCCCGGTCTCGCCGGGATGTCTCCACCCTCGGGCACCCAGACGACGGTTCCCTGGTTCCATTCTGAAGATTCGTTAACGATCGCGGTCCGCCCATTTCGCGCGGTGCATCATGGAGACGTGAACGACCCCACCGGAGCACCGACTCGTCGCGCCTTGATCGTCGACGACGAGGTGGCCCTCACCGAGGTGGTCGGCAGCTATCTCAAACGCGAGGGCTTCGAGGTGCACGCCGCCCATGACGGCGGCCAGGCGCTGTCCCTGGCGCGCAGCGTCGACCCCGACGTGGTGGTCCTCGACGTCGGGCTCCCCGGCATCGACGGTTTCGAGGTGTGCCGCCGCCTGCGGATCTTCTCCGACGCCTACGTCCTCATGCTGACGGCCCGCGATACCGAGGTCGACACGGTCGTCGGGCTGTCCGTCGGCGCCGACGACTACATCACCAAGCCCTTCAGCCCGCGAGAGTTGGTGGCCCGCATCCAGGCGATGCTGCGACGGCCCCGCCGAACCGCCCGCGAGGGTTCGGAATTCGCCGAGGCGGGCCAGCCGCCCCGCCAGATCGGTGACCTGAGCATCGACGTCGAGGGTCGGGAAGTGCGCATCGACGACGCCGAGATCGTCTTGACGCGAACTGAATTCGATCTCCTCGAGGCGCTCTCGTCGCGACCGGGGAAGGTTCTCGGCAGACGGCAGCTCATCGAAATCGTCTGGGGTGACACCTGGGTGGGCAGCGACAACATCGTGGACGTCCACGTCGGACATCTGCGTCGCAAACTTGGTGACGACCCGACCCGGTACGTCACGACGGTGCGCGGAGTGGGCTATCGAATGGGCAGGGGCTGACCATGGCGCCAGAGTCGTTTCCGCACAACGCGTCCCGCTTCGGCATCAGGACGCGGCTGCTGGCGGTCAACTCGGTGGTGATCGTGGCGAGCTTCGTCACCGCCACGCTGGTCGCCGCCCTGGTCGGCCCGCCAATGTTCCGGCGTCTGATGGATCAGGCGGTCCGACCGGGCGCCTCGGGTGACCACCCCTACCAGCGGGCCTTCGAGAAGGCGACCGCCGCGTCGCTGGGGATGGCGCTGCTGGTGTCGGTCGTCGCAGCCCTCGCGCTGAGCTGGTACCTCAGTCGACGGGTCTACCACTCCGCCACCGAGCTTGCGCACGCCGCCACCGTCATCGCTCAGGGCCACTACGACTTTCGGGTCAGCGCACCGCGATTGGGTAGGGAGTTCGACGAAATCGCCCTCGCCTTCAACACCATGGCGGACAGTCTCGGGCGCGTCGAGCACAGCCGCCGTCAGATGCTCGCGGACCTGGCCCACGAGATGCGAACTCCGGTCGCGATCGTCGAGGCCTATCTGGAGGCACTCGAAGACGGCGTGAAGCTGCTCGACGACGACGCCATCGCGGTTCTGCGTGACCAGTCGCGGCGACTGACGCGGCTCAGCAAGGACGTCGCCGCGCTGTCCGACGCCGAGCACCGGGCCCGCACGATCGACGCGCGATGGACCTCGATTGCGCAGCTCGTCGCCACGGCGACGACGGTGTGGGAACCGCGCTACCGCGCCAAGGGCGTCACCCTCACGTCGACGGCGGCAGCCGACCTTCCCGACGTGTGGGCGGACCCGGAACGCCTCGGGCAGGTGCTAGCCAACCTGCTGGAGAACGGTCTTCGACACACGCCCGGCGGGGGCTCAGTCGTGATCGGCGCCCGGGCGACCCACGACGGGGTGACGGTCGTGGTGTCAGACACCGGCGACGGCGTCTCATCCGAGCACCTGCCCCACCTCTTCGACCGCTTCTACCGGGTGGACGCCGCACGCGACCGGGTGCACGGGGGCGCGGGCATCGGCCTGGCCATCGCCAAGGCACTCGTCGACGGTCACGGCGGCAGCATCAAGGCCGACAGCCAGGGGTTGGGCCAGGGGACCACCTTCACCGTGTCCCTGCCGCGGGGCGTCGAGTCCGGGCCGTCACCCGTTGCCTCACTGCAGGATTCGACGTACCTCGTCGGCTAACGCGGCGCCAAGGTCGCGGTTGTTTTCCTCGGTGAAGTGCACGCCGTCGCTGCCGTCGGTACTGATCACCGAACCCGCGTCGAAGAACGGGATCTTCATGAACGCGCACAGCGCGCGGTAGGCCTCGGCCAACTGTGCTGACTTCTCGTGCCCGCCCTCGAAGGTCATCTGGAACCACGGGTCGGGTATTGGGCCCAGCGGCGGCGGAGCGACGACCAGGACCTTCGGCGCCGGGTAGACGGTGCCGACCCCGCCCGCGGAGCCGAGCACCTGCGCGGCGAGCACCGACATGCCGGTCGCGATGTCGAACGGCGTGCGGTGGAAGTACGCCTTGGTGTCGTTGGTGCCGAGCATCAGGATGACCAGATCCAGCGGCAGGTGGCTGGCGAGCGTAATGGGAAGGTGCGCAGCGCCGTTGAGTCGCGGGTCGGTCGGGTCGTCGACGTTGGTGGTGCGCGCACTGAGGCCCTCCTCGATCACCGCGTAGTCGTCGCCGAGGATCTCGGCGAGCACGCCCGTCCAGCGCACGTCGCGGGGGAACCGCGTGGTGGGCGCGGTCTCGTCCGCGGGCACCCAGCCCCATGTCAGAGAATCGCCGAAACACAACACCGTCTTGACCGTCATACTTCGAACCTAGCGACCGAACTCCTCGCGGATGGCGGTAACGAACCCGTCGACGTCGGCCTCGGTGGTGTCCCAGGCGCACATCCACCGCACCTGCCCGGCCGCGCGATCCCAGTCGTAGAACCGCACGCGCTCACGGATGCGGTCGGCGGTGTCGTTGGGCAACACCGCGAAGACGGCGTTCGCCTCGGTCGGCTGGCTGAAGGACAGGCCGGCGACGGGCTGGTCGTCGAGCGCCCGTCGCAGCCGGTTCGCCATGGCGTTGGCATGCGCAGCCGACCGCAGCCCAAGCTCGTCGTCGAACAGTGCGAGTAACTGCGCACTGGTGAAACGCATCTTGCTGGCCAACTGCATGCTGAGCTTGCGCAGATACGGCATGCCCTCGACGCGGGCCGGGTCGACGACGACGATCGCCTCCGCTCCGAGCAGTCCGTTCTTGGTGCCCCCGAAGCTGACGACGTCGACGCCGGCGTCGGTGGTGAACTCCCGGAACGGCAAGCCGAGCGCGGCCGCCGCATTCCAGATGCGGGCCCCGTCCACGTGCAGGGCCATGCCGTGCTCGTGCGCGAATTCGGCGATGGCGTGCACCTCGTCAGGCGTGTACAGCGTTCCCAGCTCGGTGGTTTGGGTGATGCTGACGGTCAGTGGTTGGGCGCGATGTTCGTCGCCCCAGCCCCAGGCTTGGGTGGCGATCAGGTCGGGCGTCAGCTTGCCGTCGGGCGTCGGGACGGTGAGCAGCTTGAGGCCGCTGACGCGTTCTGGTGCGCCGCCCTCGTCGGTGTTGATGTGCGCGGTGGCGCTCGAGATGACGGCACCCCAGCGCGGCATCATGGCCGTGAGTCCGACGACGTTTGCGCCGGTGCCGTTGAAGACGGGGAAGACTTCGGCGGCGTCGCCGAACTCCGCTCGCACCACCTCTTGCAAACGCTGCGTGTACGCGTCCCCGCCGTAGGCGACCTGATGGCCGCCGTTGGCCTTGGTGAGGGCGTCGAGTACCTCGGGATGAACGCCGGCGTAGTTGTCGCTTGCGAAGCCCCGGTAGCCGGTGTCGTGAAGGGTGTCGACCATTGCCTCAGTCTCCCAGTCCGTGGTCGCGGCCGGCGATCAGGAGGAGCGACGACCACAGCCCGGTGTTGCGGAGTCCGACCAACTGCCAGGCCCGGGAGATTCCATAGGCGAGGTCGCCGATGACGACGTAGTTGAGGGTCTGCACTGCATTGAGGTCGAGGCCGGTGACGAGTCGGGTGCCGGCGTAGACCTCGAACCCTCCGATCACCAGCAGCCCGAGGACGAGCCAGATCGCGTCGCCGCGAGCCTCCCGCCGTCGCGCCGCCGCCGCGACGGACCGCGCGGTGCCGAGCGCGAACAGGATCACGGTGCCACCGGCGATCACGGCCCACCAGCCCAGGCTGACCCCGGGTACCAACGCGGCGAGCGAGATGACGAGGGCGTTGGTGAAGACCAGCAGCGCCGCCGAGGCCCTGGAGTGGAACTGCACCCGTGTCGTGGCCCGCCGCGCGTGCTCGGGGAACACCGACACCGCCACGAACAGCAGGCCGATCAGCGCGCCGGCCGCTCCTGTCGCCGCGACGAAGAACTCGCGGTACTCCTCGGGCATCACCGGCCCAGGCTAGAGCGTGAGTCTGGGCGTTCGCCGCCAACGCCGAACGGGAGGACGATGGACCGATGTGGAGGCAACGATGACCGCGGTGTCGGTCAACGGCAAGCTCGAGCACGTCACGACCGAGCCCGACACCGCGCTGCTCTACGTCCTGCGGAACCACTTGGGATTGAAGGGAACCCGATTCGGCTGCGGTCTGGCGCTGTGCGGGTCGTGCATGGTCCTCGTCGACGGCCGGCCCAGCTACTCGTGTGACGTCCCCGTCGGGAGCCTCGAGGGTCGCGAGATCACCACCGTCGAGGGACTGAGCACACCCGAGCATCCGCACCCGGTGGTCACGGCGATGATCGACGGACAGGCCGCGCAGTGCGGCTATTGCATCTCCGGGATCGTGATCTCCGCCGTCGCCCTCCTCGAGGGCAACGCCGACCCGACGGTCGACGAGGTGCGCCGAGCGCTGGACGGCAACCTGTGCCGGTGCGGCGCCCACAACCGGATCGTGCGCGCGGTGCTGTCCGCCGCCGCCGAACTGCGCCGCCGGGACGGAAACCGATGACGACGGTCGACGTCGACGGCCTCCCGGCGTCGATCCTGGCCAACCCCATGGTCGACGACTGGGTGCGCCTTCTGCCCGACGAAATCGTCGAGGTGCGTTCCGGCAAGGTCGAACTGGGGCAGGGAGTGCTGACCGCGCTGGCGCAGATCGTGGCCGAGGAGTTGGACGTCGACGTCGCGCGGGTGCGCATGACGGCGGCGGCGACGGGGGTCAGCCCCAACGAGGGGTACACCGCAGGCAGCCTGTCCATCCAGCACTCGGGTGCCGCGCTGAGGATGGCCGCCGCCGAGGCCAGAGCCGTCCATCTCGACGCGGCGGCGCAGCGGTGGCAGGTGTCCGCCGATCTGCTGACGGTGACCGACGGCGTCGTCATCGCCCCCGACGGTCGGACGGCCACCTACTGGGAGCTCACGCACGAGGGCTTGCTGCACCGCCGCGTGACCGGCGCGGCGCCGACCAAGGCGGCGGCCGACCGCCGGATCGTCGGGACTCGGGTCTCCCGGCTCGACCTGCCCGACAAGCTGGCCGGGCAACCGCGGTTTGCCCACGACCTCTCGCTGTCGGGCATGGTCTACGGCCGCGTCGTCAGACCGCCCTCACGGGACGCCGAGCTTCGATCGGTCGACGCCGCAAGGACGTTGGCGTTGCCGGGCGTGGTGACCGTCGTCCGTGACGGCGACTTCCTCGGTGTGGTCGCCGAACGGGAGGAGGTCGCGCTGGCGGCGGCGGACCGGCTCCGCGCCGCCGCGACGTGGGAGGAACGGGCGACGCTGCCCGACGAATCGGATCTGCCCACGTTCCTGACGGCGGCCCCCGCGGTCAGCACGGTCGTCGCCGACACCGGCGGAGCAGAGCCGGACCCGTGTCGGGGCACCGGCTTTCACGAAGCCCGCTACGACCGGCCCTACCTGGCCCATGCGTCGATGGGGCCGTCCACCGCCACCGCACGGGTCTCCGCCGACGGTGACGAGCAGATCCTCGAGGTGTGGACGCACAGTCAGGGTGTCTACCTTTTGCGGCGGGAACTCGCCAGGGCGCTGGGCCTGGCGGAGGAGCAGGTCCGGGTGCAGCACGTCGCGGGGTCGGGGTGTTACGGGCACAACGGCGCCGACGACGTCGCGCTGGACGCGGCACTGCTGGCGCTCGCCGTGCCCGGTCGTCCCGTCCAGGTGGTGTGGTCGCGTCCCGACGAACTCGGATGGGCGCCCTTCGGGCCGGCCGCGGTGGTGCGGATCGCCGCCGAGGTCGACGCCGACGGGGCCGTGCGGACGTGGCGCCACGACGTCTGGGGCAACGGTCACGTCACCCGGCCGGGCTTCGTTCGAACCGTCGGTCTGCTCGCGGCGAGTCATCGCCAGGGTGGTGAGCCGATTGGACCAGCCGGCGAACCGCCGCTGGAGAACGGCGGTGGCGCTGCCCGAAACGCCGTGCCCGGCTACGACTTTCCTGATCAGCGGGTGGTGAACCATCTGCTGTCGGTGATGCCGTTGCGCACCTCGGCGCTGCGCTCGCTGGGCGCGTTCGTGAACGTCTTCGCGATCGAGTCGTTCATGGACGAGCTGGCCATGGCCGCCGGGCGCGACCCCGTCGAATACCGGCTGGCCCAGCTGGCCGATCCGCGCGGCCGCGCGGTGATCGAGGCGGTCGTCCGACGGTCGGGCTGGGCAGACTGGACACCTACGGAGTCGCTCGGTCACGGCATCGCCTATGCCCGGTACAAGAACACCAGCGCCTACTGCGCGGTGGTCGCCGAGGTGGAGGCCACCAGCGAGGTGCGGGTCCGTCGACTGACGTTGGCCGTGGACGCGGGGCTGGTGGTCAACCCCGACGGGGCGGAGAACCAGATCGAGGGCGGCGCGATCCAGGCGACCAGTTGGGCGTTGCGGGAGCGGGTCCGCTTCGACGACCGGTCCGTCACCAGCGACACATGGGATACCTACCCGATCCTGACGTTCTCGGAGGTTCCCGCGGTCGACGTGGAGTTGTTGCCCGACAACGGCAATCCGTCGTTGGGGGTCGGCGAGACCGCGCAGGGTCCCACCGGAGCCGCCATCGCCAATGCGATCCATGACGCGATCGGTGTTCGGGTGCGCAGCATGCCGTTCACCGTGGAGCGGATCGTCGCGGCCATGCCGGACTAACGGCGGTTCACTCGCTGCTTCGCAGTTTGTCGAGGAGCTCGCGGGCGTCGTCGATCCGAGACCGGTCGTCGCCGAGTGCGGCGGCGAGCAAGCCCGCCCGCCGGGATCGGATGACGTCGATGTTGCGTTTGGCGAGGGCCGTGACGGCGAGGTTGGCGGTGCGGCCGTCGGACGGGTCGTCGCTCCGCTCGACGAACTTCTGTTTCTCCAGGACGCGCAGCGCCGCGCTGAAGTTGCTGGTGCGCATCCGGAGTTCACGAGCCACGTCGCTGGGTCGGCAGCCGGGATGGCGGTCGACGTACTCGAGGACCGCCGCTTCGACGGTCGACAACGGGACGACGGTCTCGGCGGACTGATCCCAGGACCGGATGAGGCGGGCCGCGTGCATGATCGCGTCGGCGAGATCGGCCAGGGCCGACTCGTGCTCGACGGTGCGGCTCATGTGGCCGACTTTACCGGAATTGGCTATGTATGTATAGTTACCAAAACATAGCTACCTGAGGACGTGGGATGAGCACCAAGGCTGACGACGCCGAAACGATGGAACGACTGCACGCACCCGAGAAGTCCCGCCCGATACCCGGACGGCTTCTCCTCGTGCTGGCGTTGCTGTCGGCGGTGGCCCCGTTCGCCACCGACCTTTACCTCTCGGCGTTTCCGACGATGACGACCGACCTGGGCACCACCGCGACGTCGGTCCAGTTGACCCTGACCGCATTCCTCACCGGAATTGCCCTGGGCCAGTTGATCTTCGGTCCCCTGTCGGACCGATTCGGCCGGATGACGCCCCTCGTCGTCGGGTCGCTGCTGTGCCTCGCTGCCAGTGCCGCGACGGCGTTGGCGCCGACCGTGGAGGCGCTGGTGGCGGCCAGGTTCGCCCAAGGCATCACCGGCGCGGCAGGCATGGTGATCGGCAGGGCCATCATCTCCGACCTCGCCGTCGGGGCGGCCGCCGCGAGGGCCTTCAGCCTGATGATGCTCGTCGGGGGCATCGCGCCCGTGGTGGCGCCGGTGCTGGGCAGCGTCCTCGTCGACCCCCTCGGATGGCGAGGGGTGCTGTGGGTGGTCTTCGCCATCGTCGCGGCCATGTTCGTCGGCGTCGTCGCCGTGGTCAGGGAAACCCACACCGCCGAGCGTCGCGCCGAGGTCCGGGCCGACCGTGTCGGATCGCCTTCGGCACTGCGCGCGTTGGGCTCTCGCGTCTACCTCGGCAACGCCGTGGCCTTCGCCTTTGCCTTCGCGACCATGATGGCTTACATCTCGGCGTCGCCGTTCGTCTACCAGGTGATGATCGGCTTCAGTGAAGTGCAGTACGGAATCGCCTTCGGCACCAACGCGATCGGCCTCGCGGCGGTCAGCGCCGTGTCGGCGCGACTGGTCGCGACCCGCCCCGTCCGCGGACTGGCCGGAACCGGTCTCGGCCTGTGCCTGGCCGCCGTGATCGCCATCGTCGTCATCGTGGCCAGTGGAGCGCCGGCGTGGTTGCTGGTCTTCCCGCTGTGGGTTGCGGTGGCGAGCCTCGGCCTGGTGTTCGGCAATGCCACCGCGCTGGCCCTTGGTGGAGTCAGCGGCGTCGCCGGATCGGCCTCCGCGGTGCTGGGGGCGCTGCAATTCGGCCTCGGCGCGCTGGTGTCGCCGTTGGTCGGGATCGGCGGTGAACACACCGCAGCGCCGTTGGCCGCGGTGATGCTGGTGTCCGTCTCGATCGCGTGCGTCGCATTCCTGTTGGGGCGGGAACGGCGTCGGCCAGACGCGGTTGGCGGATCCCAGGGCACCGCACTGCCGCGGTGACTAGATTGGTGGAGTTACTCACGACCAAGGGAGTTCCCACCATGACCGCGACAGTTTCGACTCAACCCACCTACCGGGTGGTCAATCCCGCCACCGGCGACGTCGGTGAGTCGTTCGACTTCGCCTCCGACGCCGAGATCGAGTCGGCACTCGCCGCCTCCGATGCGGCCTTCCGCTCCTGGCGCGAGCTGCCGATTAGCGAGCGGGCCCGCATCGTGACCCGGGTTGCAGAGCTGTTCAAGGAGCACTCCGCACGCCTCGGCGCCATCGCGACCGAGGAGATGGGCAAGCCACTGCAGGAATCGGTCGACGAGGCCGACTTCTGCGGCGACATCTTCGAGTACTTCGCCTCCGAGGGCCCGCGGCTGGCCGCCGATCAGGAGATCAAGACCTTCGCCAAGGGCAAGGCATTCGTCCAGCGGTTGCCCATCGGGCCGTTGCTCGGCATCATGCCGTGGAACTACCCGTTCTATCAGATCGCCCGCTTTGCGGCCCCAAATCTGATGCTGGGCAACACGATCATCCTCAAGCACGCCGAGTCGGTGCCCAAGTCGGCGCTCGCCGTGCAGGAGCTCATGGATGAAGCTGGCATCCCGAAGGGCGTGTACACCAACATCTTCGCGTCCTACGACCAGATCGAGAAGATCATCGGCGACCGTCGCGTCGTCGGCGTCTCACTCACCGGGTCGGAGCGCGCCGGCTCGGTCGTCGCGGCGATCGCCGGCAAGAACCTGAAGAAGTGCGTCCTCGAGCTCGGTGGCTCCGACGCCTACGTCGTGCTGGACTCCGACGACGTCAAGGCGTCGGCAGACCTGGCATGGGACACCAGGATTGGCAACACCGGTCAGGCCTGCAACTCCAACAAGCGAATGATCGTCACCGAGGACATCTTCGAGCCCTTCGTCGCGCAACTCGTCGAGCGGGCGAAGGACCTGAAGCCAGGCGATCCGGCCGAGTCGGCAGAGGGCACGTTCGCACCACTGTCCTCGCGCAAGGCCGCCGAGATCCTCGACGAGCAGGTGCAGGACGCCGTCTCCAAGGGTGCGACGCTGCATGCCGGTGGCGTGCTCGGCGACGGACCCGCGGCCTACTACTCGCCTGCGGTGCTGACGGGCATCACCAAGGAGATGCGCGCCTACCGCGAGGAACTGTTCGGCCCCGTGGCCGTCGTCTACGCGGTTTCTAGTGACGAAGAGGCGCTGGAGCTGGCCAACGATTCCGACTACGGACTCGGCGGCGCGGTGTTCAGCACCGACACCAAGCGTGCGGAGAAGATCGCCCAGCGTCTCGAGTCGGGGATGTCCAACGTCAACACACCCGCCAACGAGGGCCAAGAGGTTCCGTTCGGTGGGGTGAAGCGCAGTGGTTTCGGGCGTGAGCTCGGCCCGCTCGGCATGGACGAGTTCGTCAACAAGCGGATGTACTTCGTAGCGGAATGACGGTGCGCGTGCCCAGGCACGCGTAGTCGCCCCCGCCAATCGAGTAGTCCACCACTCTAGTAAGCGGTCGGTGCCCGTTCGACGATCGTCGTGACCCAATCACGGCGATCGTCGAACAGAGGCAGTGACATGAGCATTCGGCACCAGAGCACCCACGGTGGCAAGGTCACCCGGCGTCACCTAGAGGCCCGTGGCCACGACGGGAAACACGCCGCCGCCCCCTCGAAGACGATGCGAACCCTGCTGGCGGCCGCGGTCGCCGCGAGCGCGATCATCGCCAGTGCGGCAGGCGGCACCGGGATCGAGACCGAAATCGTCGGTGAACGAGACTCGGTCGCGTTCGACGGCGTGCCCCCGGCTCTGGTTTCCAAGGCCGTCGCGGACCGCGGTACCGTCCTGACCGCCGTGGTGTCGCCATTGCCGGGTCGTCGGAATCCGCCCGCGCCGGGGATGCGAGGTTCGATCGCACCGTCCCGGGTTCCCGTCGGCTCCACGCGCACCCAGATCACGGTCGTCCGCACGGCATCCGGTCGCATCGGCACGGTCTCCAAGACGGTGGGCGACGAGGGCGCCGCGTCAGTGCCGCGGTCGAGGTCGCTCGTCGGACCCGCCGTGGCGGCGATGCCAGCCGGCCTGTCCCCATTCGACCCGATCCTGTCCATCATCGGCATCTTCATCAGCAACGGCGCCGACGCGGCGGCCGATTGCCTCGGTGAGGCGTGCAACGGCGGCAACGGCGGCATCCTCTTCGGCAGCGGTGGCGACGGTGCGAACGGCGGCCGCGGCGGCCACGCAGGCCTGTGGGGTGACGGCGGAAGGGGCGGTGACTCAACCACTTTGGGGGTCGTCGGCGGTAACGGCGGGAATGCGGGCCTGTTCTTCGGCACCGGTGGTGCGGGTGGTACCGGCGGCGCGGGCGCCAACGGAGGCGACGGCGGAACCGCGGGGACGTTCGCGTTGGTCGGCAACGGTGGCGCGGGTGGCAACGGCGGCAACGGGATCCGCGGCGTGGACGGCGACGACGGCACGGACGGCGTGCAGGGGCCGGACGGCGTGGGAGGAACCGACGGCCAGAACGGGCCGAGCGGCAACGCCGGCCGCAACGGCGACGACGGCGGTCGGGGTGGTCCCGGCGGCAACGGTCCCGATGGTCCCAACGGCGTGAACGAGGGCGGGGATTCGGGCTGGGACGGCCTACCCGGCTTCCCGACGCCGCCGGGCGTCGTGATTTCCGGGCACCTCAACGGGCAGGACGGCTTCGACGGAAACCCCGGCGGCGACGGCGGTGACGGGTTCCTCGACATCAGCTTCGGCAACGGAAACGCCCACGGCGGCAATGGTGGTCGCGGTGGCATCGGTACCGGTGGCGGCAACGGGGGAAATGGCGGTGACGGCGGTGACGCCACGGCGCCAGGGGTCGCGTTCCGCGCCACCGGAGGTGACGGCGGTGACGGCGGTCGCGGTAGCACCGGTGCGTCGGGTGGGCCTGGCGGTGCCGGGCTCGCGGGTGGCCCCGGCGGGAGGGGCGGCGACGGAAGGGCCGCGACGCCCGCAGGTTCGGGCACCGACGGCACGCCGGGGACCGCGGGACAGGCGGGCACCGCGGGTACGGCCGGCGTCGCGGGCACGCCCGCGATCGCCGCGGGAGCAGGCGGACGGGGCGGCGCGGCCAGCTGGCTGGGCTTCGGGGTCGGAGGGCTCGGCGGCAGCGGCGGAGTGGGTGCCAACGGAGGTACCGGCGGAAACGGCGGCGTCGGTGGGGCCGGCGGGACCGGCGGCGCTGGTGGCAACGCTGGTAATGGCGGCAACGGAGCCAACGGTGGAGACGCAGGCGACGGCGGCGCAGGCGGGGCGGGTGGCAACGGCGGTATGGGCGGTACCGGGGCCGCCGGCGGCAATGGCGGAAACGGTGGCGCGGGAGGTGACGGCCGTGACCTCGCCATCACCGACGGCCACGGCGGCCACGGCGGAGCGGCCGGGCTGGCGGGTGCAGGAGGTGCAGGTGGATCCGGCGGACTGGCCGGGCCGGGCGGGTCCGGTGGTGCGGCGGGCAACGCAGGCGTCGGCAGCCACGGCGGGGCGGCGGGCCAACCGGGCGGTGGCGGTGCAGGTGGCGCTGGCGGCCAGGGTGGGGCGGCCGGTAGTGGCGGTGCGGCGGGCGACGGTGGCGCGGCAGGCGCCGGAGGAGCCGGCGGACTGTTGAGCGTCCCTGGTCACACGGGAACCCATGGGACCAACGGCACTGTCGGCGACAACGGTTCGGCGGGCGCCGACGGGAAGACCGGCGCCAACGGGACGACGGGGAACGCCGGTTCGGCGGGCGCGAACGGATCGAACGGCAAGACCGGAACGCGGGGTCTCGACGGGCCCTCTGGCAACCCGGGTCAGACGGGCGACGCCGGAGCGGCCGGTCAGCCCGGTGCCACGGGTGCCAACGGCAAGGGGCTGTAGGCGGCGCGGTCGACTCCTAGTCGTCCGCGGTGCGGCGGGCCTTCGCGCGGCGTTTGCCCTCGTGCATGGCGGCGACCCGCGCGACGGGGATGGTTCGACCCTGCTCGACGAGATCGGTTGGAAGTCGTTGCGGCGCAGGCATCGAATCGGCCCACGGGTCGTGGCCGTCGAGGGCGGCCAGCGCGGTGTGGACCGTGAAGTCGGCCGGGGAGACGCGGTCCAGATCGGACCAGGCCAGCGGGAACGACACCGGCGTCCCCGGCCGCAGTCGCGGACTGTAGGCCGCCGCGACGGTCGCGCCGCCGGCCCGCGTCGAGTCGACGAACACCTTGCCTGCACGGTCCTCGACGATGAACGCCGTGGTGGCGATGGCCGGGTCGAGGGCCTCGGCACGGGCGGCCAGGGCGCGGGTCGCGGCGGCGACGTCCTCGACCGGGGCGGTGTCGTCGACCGGGACGAAGACGTGAATGCCCTTGGCGCCGCTGGTCTTCACCGATCCGGAGAGCCCGCTGTCGGCCAGCGCCTGGCGAACCAGATGCGCCACCGCGACGACCGCCGAGAAGTCGTCGTCACCCGGCGGATCGAGGTCGAGGATCAAATGCGTTGGGCGGTAGATGTTCTCGGCCAGGCCCAGGGTGGGGTGATACTCCACGGCGCGTTGGTTGGCCAGCCACAACAGGGTTCGGCGGTCGTTGCACAAGGCGTAGTGCACCTCGCGGTGGGACGCCTCCGCCCAGATCGACGTGGTGCGGACCCAGTCCGGGGTGTACTTGGGCACGTTCTTCTGCATGAACGGTGCGCGGCCGCGGAGCACCCGCAACACGGTGAGCGGCCGGTCGACCAGCCCGGGCAGCAGCCGGTCGGCGACCGCGTCGAGGTAGTCGACCAGGTCGCGCTTGGTGGCGTTGGCCTCGGGGGTCAGCGGCTGGTCGAGGTTGGTCAGGTCGACGCCGTCGCGCTGCTCGCTGGTTCCCACCTCTCCCATGCTGCCCGACGGTTAGCGTCGGTGTCGTGGAGTTCATCGAGAGCGTCGAACTGGTCGGCAAGGTCATCGACGGTGTCGGGGTGGCGATCATCGCCGTCGGCGCGGTGGTGGCGGGCGGCATCGCCGTCGGCCGGCTTGTCCGCAGGTCGCCGGACACCTACCGCTTCTTCCGCGAGACGCTGGGGCGGACGATCCTGCTTGGCCTTGAATTCCTGGTGGCCGCCGACATCATCCGCACGGTCGCGGTCACGCCCGACGCGCAGAGCGTCGCCGTGCTCGCGGGCATCGTGGCGATTCGGACGTTCCTCAGCTTCTCGCTGGAACTCGAGATCACCGGTCGGTGGCCGTGGCAGAAGAAGCCGCGCGACTCGTCGACTGCACGCATGTCGAACACGAATCGCGAGTAACCCCGCAAACAAGCGGGCAGTCGGCGAAGAAGTGTCTAGGCCGTCGTCGCGATTCCGCCGTCGACCGGGATGACCGCCCCCGTCAGATACGACCCGGCCCGGCTGGCCAGGAACACCGCGACGCCGGCCATGTCGTCGGCCCGGCCGATGCGGCGCAGTGGGGCCGACGCCGCGATCGCGTCGCCGAACGCGTCGAGCGTGGCCGCCATCATCTTGGACGGAAACGGCCCTGGCGCCACGGCGTTGACGGTGACGTGTTGCGGCCCGAGTTCGCGGGCGAGCACGCGGGTCAGCTGGTGCAGCGCGGCCTTGCTGCTGGCGTAGGAGTACACGGGCAGTGGGCTGACGCGGATGCCGTCGATGCTTCCGATGTTGACGATGCGCGCGGGATCGTCGGCGGTCCCGGCCTCCCGGAGTGCCGGCAACAGGGCTTGGACGAGCCAGAAGGGGGACTTGAGGTTGAGGTCGAGCACCTTGTCCCACGCGGCATCCGGGAACGTCTCCAGCGGCTCGCCCCACGTCGCCCCCGCGTTGTTGACGAGGATGTCGAGGCCGCCGAGTTTCGCGGTGGCCAGGCCAGCGAGGCGTCGACATTCGTCGTGCGTGGAGAGGTCGGCGGGAATGGCCTCGACGTCCCCGAACGTCGAGAGTTCCTCGCGCGCCTGGTCGCAGGCGTCGGCCTTGCGTGAGCTGACGACGACGCGGGCTCCGGCCTGCAGAAGGCCGCGGGCGATCATCAGCCCGATACCCCTGGTGCCGCCGGTCACCAGGGCTCGCTTGCCGGTGAGGTCGAAAAGCTGTGCATGCGTAGTGGTTTGACCGTCGGTCATCGGTCGTCCTTCCCTAGTGCGTCGACGCCGTTGACAGCGCCAGGAGATCGGTCCAGGCTAAACCCATGGCTGACGCATACATCCTCGGTGGCGTGCGGACGCCCTTCGCGCGCTACGGAAGTTCGTTGTCGCACATCCGCACCGACGACCTTCTCGGGATGACGATGAAGGGCGCCTGCGAGCGGGTAGGCGTCGAACTGGGGGCGATCGAGGACGTCGTCGCCGGTTGTGTGAACCCGGCCCACGAGGGGATGGGCGACGTCGGCCGGTGGGCGGCGCTGGCGGCAGGCTTTCCCGACAGCGTGGCCGGCGCGACGATCAACCGCTTCTGCGGGTCGTCGCTGAGCGCCACGATCAACGTCAGTCACGCGATCAAGGCGGGCGATCTCGGCGTCGGCATGGCGTGCGGCGTCGAGTCGATGTCGCGCTCCGGGTGGGCGATGATGAAGGGGGACGCGGCCTTCAGTCCGAGGGGACCGGTCTTCATGCTGGACACCATGTGGGCCGGTGCAGGCGGTCCACCCAACCCGGCGCTGCTCGCGCGCAACGCCTACATCTCGATGATCGAGACCGCCCAGAACGTCGCCGACCGGTACGGATTGACCCGTGAGGAGATCGACGCATTCGCGTTGCGATCGCAGCGAAATGCCAAGGCGGCCCGCGACTCCGGTCGGCTTGCCAAGGAGATCATGCCGGTGACCATCGCGGCGACCCGCAAGACGCCGGAAGTCGTCTTCTCCCATGACGAGTTCATCCGCGACGACACGACGGCCGAGTCGTTGGCGAAGCTGCCGGCCCAGCCCGGCACCACCCAGATGACGGCAGCCAATTCGACGCCGCTGACCGACGGCGCCAGCGCCATCGTGATCGCCTCCGGGGAGCGCGCTGCCGAACTCGGCGTGGAACCCCTTGCGCGCGTGGTCTCCTCGGCCGTGTACGGCATCGACCCCCTCGTCATGGGGCTGGCACCCGCCTGGGCGATTCCGCTGGCCATCAAGAGGGCCGGGCTGACGCCGGATCAGATCGACGTGTGGGAGGTGCACGAGGCGTTCAGCGCCCAGGCGCTCGGCGTGTTGCGTGAACTGCCAAACCAGTTGGGCGGCTTCGTCGTTCCCGACGAGAAGTTGACCCCCAACGGGGGAGCGGTCGCCATCGGGCATCCGTTCGGGGCGACCGGGACGCGGTACGTCCTGACGTTGGCCACCGAACTGCGGGAGCGCAACGCACGATACGGCGTCGTCGGCGTCTGCATCGGGTCCGGCCAGGGTGTCGCACTGGTGCTGGAGAACCCAAGCGCGGCCTAGAGGAAGTCGATCTTCGCGGAGTTCTCGCCCTGCTGGCCCATCAGCGTGGTGTAGGCCTCCATCACGATCTCGCCGTCGTCGTGGATGCAGGTGTTCTTGCTGACGACGATGTCGGCGCCGAACCGCTCCTGCACGGACACGATGTCGAAGTGGCACCACAGTCGGTCACCGGCGACCACCGGCCGCTTGTAGACGAACTTCTGGTCGACCTGCACGATCTGCATCGACTCCAGGCCCACGTCGACGGTCCTGAAGAAGCCCTTCTGGGCGAGGATGGCGAACAACGTCATGAACGTCGCCGGAGCCACCAGTCCGGGATACCCCAGTTCGGCGGCGGCCTTCTCGTCGAGACTGGCGGGGTCGTCGCACTTGATGGCGGCGGCGAACTCGCGCACCTTCTCGCGGCCCACCTCGAAGTAGTCGGGGTATTCGTAATGCATCCCGCGGATGTCGGTCTTCAATGCCATGAAACTGCGAATCTGCCTCTCGCGACGGGGTTCTGGATCGTCCGGGGTGGTCAGTACTTGCCGAAGGCGAGCGCCACGTTGTGTCCGCCGAAGCCGAACGAGTTGCTGATGGCGTACTCGTAGTTGCCGGGGCGGGGTTCGCCCGCGACGACGTCCAGGTCAACCTCGGGGTCGAGGTTGTGAAGGTTCAGGGTGGGCGGGACGACGCCGTCGCGCAGGGCCATCACGGTGAGGACCGACTCGACCGCACCCGCGGCGCCGACCGAATGGCCCAACGCCGACTTGGGCGCGTAGACCGCCGCGGAGTTGCCGATGGCGCGGTTGATGGCCGCCGCCTCGGCCACGTCGCCGACCTTGGTGCCGGTGGCGTGGGCGTTGACGTGGTCGATGTCGCCCGGTGTGAGTCCGGCCAGCTGGACGGCGCGGGTCATCGCGTGGGCGGCGCGTTCGCCGTTGGGGTCCGGCGCCACGATGTGGAAGCCGTCGGAGGTGATGCTGGCGCCCATCAACCGGCCGATGATGTTGGCACCGCGGGCCTTTGCGTGCTCCTCGGTCTCGATGACCATCAGGGCGCCGCCCTCGCCGAAGACGAAGCCGTTGCGGTCTCGGTCGAAGGGGCGGCAGGCGCCTGGTGGGTCGTCGTTGGTGTTCGACAGGACGATGCGCATCTGCGCGAAGGCGGCGATCGGCACCGCTTCGATCCGGTTCTCGACGCCACCGCAGATCGCGACGTCGGCCTCGCCGAGGACGATCTGTCGCCACGCCTGGGCAATGCCCTCGGACCCGGACGCACACGCCGAGACGGGGGTGATGACGCCGGCCTTGGCGTGCCGGTCAAGACCGACGGCGGCGGCCGGCCCGTTGGGCATGTACATCTGGACCGCCAGCGGCGAGACCGCGGCCATGCCGCGCTCGCGCATGTCGTCCCAGGCGAAGACCAGCGCCTCGGTGGCACCCATGCCCGTTCCGATGGACACCGCCAAGCGGTTGGTGTCGACCTCGGGGTTGCCGGCGTTCTCCCACACCCGGCGGCCCAGCACGGTGGACATTCTCTGGACGTAGCCGAGGCGCCGCTTCTCGATGCGGTTCAGATCCGCCTCGAAGTCCTCGTGGAGGTGACCGCCGATGCGGACCGGCAGCTTGAACTCCTCGACGTACGGATCGTCGAGCAGGCGGATGCCGCTCTGCCCGTCGAGCAGGGCCTTCCAGGTGTCGTCGGCGCCTGCGGCGACCGAGGTCGTCATGGCGATGCCGGTGACGACGACGTTCGGAAGACCATTTCCGGTGCTCAGACCGGCGACTTGGGACGAGTTGACCGATGTCGTCACGAGAGACCCCCACGATGAAGTACACGAGTGGCTGGCCCTCTGCTGGACCTGCGGAATGCTCCGCGGCGCGCTGGGCTGGGATCGAATCCAACAGCGCCACGCGGCTCTTAGGAATCTTATACAACTCGTCTTGTCAGCGCACCTGGATGTTTGAGCTGCGCGTATCCAGGCGCGCGGCGTACCGTCGAAACATGGTCGACATGCCGCGGTACGGGGTGTGGGCGGCCTTTGCTGTGGCCGGGGCGCTCTGCTGGGCGCCTGCCGCGGCCGCCGATCCGTCGGCGTTCGGTGGACGGCCCGCCGACACCGTCGTCGCCGACTTGCAGGCACAGGGGTACAACGTGTCGATCAACTGGGTCACCGGCTACGACACCAAGCCGCTGTCGGACTGCCGGGTGACGGGGATCAACAACCCCGGGGACATCGCGCCGACCGAGGGCACGTTCACCACCGTGTACGTCGACGTCGCCTGCCCCAACGGGGACGACGGCGGATTCCGGTTCGGGGCGGGGCTCGGCTAGGCGCCTACCTGGGCAGCTTGTCCGCAATCTGGTCGGCCACGGTGGCGGCCTTGGTGCCGGTGGAAGCGTCCCTGGTGCACGCCTGGACGT
Organism: Mycobacterium sp. Root135; assembly: GCF_001426545.1. Classification (GTDB taxonomy): domain Bacteria; phylum Actinomycetota; class Actinomycetes; order Mycobacteriales; family Mycobacteriaceae; genus Mycobacterium. The sequence goes on from NZ_LMEZ01000005.1 coordinate 881,476, forward strand.
CGACGATCACGTTGTTCTCGACCTTCAGCACGCGCTGGCACGAGGCGACCCCGACGGCGTCACCCCTGGTGAACGGGATGGCGAGTTCGGTGTCGGTCCTGGTGAGCGCACCGCTTCGCCACTTGGGCAACGGCTGGTCGTTGAGGGTGATGTTGACGTTGTGGTCGGTGCACTTCGACCAGCGGTCCGCCGACTGGGCGAAGAAGTCGCGGGCGGCGTCGGTGGACGGATAGTTGACGACCGACTGCACGACGAGGTTCTGCCAGGCGTCGGTGTCGGGCGATCGCAACAGCTCCTGGCGCAGGCCGATCCAGCCGTCCTTGCCGTAGACACCGGCCTCGTTGACCTGCCAGATGCCAAGGCAATTCAGGTTGGGCAGCAGATTGCGGTGGTCGCTCATCACGTCGACGCGTGGGTGCGCGGCCATTCCGGTGGTGCCCATCGCGGAGTCGACCTCGCCGACGCTGAGCAACGCCGCGTCGAGTGCCTTGGCGGGGACCAGGTCCGGCGGCTTGGGTGGCTGGGCTGTCTGGTTCGCGCATGCCGCGAGGGTCAATGTCGAGACGAGTACGAAAACCGTTGCGATGAAACGCATCACCAGATGTCAGGCATGCGTGCCAGCCGCCGCGCAGGCCTCCTGGGCGTTGGTGGCGTCGGTGTTCATCTCGGTCGCCGTGTTGTTCAGACTGTCGCCCGGAATGCGCAGTGCCATCTTGAGGAGGAGCTTGGTGGCGTCGGCCGACCATGCCCGCATCGGATTGGCCACGCTGGGGTCGAGTCCTGGCGTGCCCGCTGAGTCCATCGCGACACCGGCGGCTTGGCGAAGGGCGGTCCTGCCGACTTCGTTGCTGCTCTGCACGGCCGGGTCGTTGTAGTTCGAGCCCTCGAACGAGTCGGAGAACTCGCCGTAGTAGGTCGCGGCGCCGTCAAGCGCCTGAGCGAAGTTCCCGCATGCCACGACGGCGGCCGGGGCGGCGTCGTCCGACATCGGGACGGCGTCAACCTGCACTCCCGGGTCCGGAGGCGCGGTGTCGTCGGCGAAAGCGGTTGGGGCAAGGGAGAATCCCATGCCGAGGCAGATCGCCGAGGCCGCTGCGGCTCGCGTCCATGCGCTGGATGACGTCAAGGCTTCCTCCAAGGTGGTCGGTGTCGCAGTCGAACCAGGGAAGGCCGACGATCCCGTCTTTCGGGTGCCAACGGCCACCGTGGGCCAGTTGAACGTCCAGCTGGTGAACGGCTGGCCAACACGTGCCGTCCAACGCCGATCCATCCGGCCAACCCGGGCTGTGAGCTTGCAGGGAGCGTAATTACTTTGTGAGTCAACACTTTCCGGGTATTCGTCGCGGCGCGCGATCGACGGGAACGTGGCGGCAACCGTTGGCCTTCCGTTCACCGCGCGGCAACCCGACCATTGGATGCTTCGCCGCGGCAGACCCGTTATCTGCCCGAGATTTCGACCACGAGAGGCGCCGATTCGCTCATGTTGAACCGTTTTGCGACGCTGGCAGCTATTTGCATTGCCATCCCGGTCGGGACGGCGCCCGTAGCGCTCGCCGACCCGCCACCCCCGGACCCGGCCGTGCAGCCCGTCGGCGTGCCCGGTCCGCCCGTGGACACCGGTGCCGTCCCCTCGGCCGCCCCGGGAACCCTGACCACCCCCGACGGCTGGACGCTCAACGTCGTCGGAAGCAACGAGACGCAGCTGCCGGTGGCGCCGCTGACCACCGCGATCTCGTCCCGCGAGTACCTCATCTCGGGAACGTTCACCGGAACGATCACCGGCGGCGGCAAGACGAAGCTGAGCGGCGGCACGATGGAAGCCGGCGAGCAGATCGGCTGCGGCATCATCTCCGACGAGACCGAGATCAATCCGGGCGCGAGCATCACACCCGGGTTCGGAGCATTGGGTGCCCCCTCGTTCAGCGCGGGAATCAGCCTGCAGGGCAAGGTGTATCTGAAGCCGGGCACCGTCACCACCGTGGCGCTGGACAAGAAGTCCTTCAAGGGAACCTCGACCCGCATCACCCTCACCGGGGTGCGCGTCAAGACCGACCAGTGCGCGGGACAGTCGTTCATCCGCTCCTACGCCACGCTGACCAGCTCGACCGACAACACCGACGACGTCATCACCTACCTCGGCGTCACCAAGTCCGTCTAGCAGCCAGCCGCCCTCCCCGAACTCGAAAGGCTTTGCCATGTTGAATCGTGTTGCCCTGCTGGCTACGGCTTGCATGCTGTTCTCGATGGGCGCCGCGCCCGTCGCCCTGGCCGACCCGCCACCGCCGGACCCCGCCGTCGCCCCGGTCGGTGACCCAGGTCCGTTGCCGGACAACGGGATCGTCGGCTCGTCCGAGCCTGGTGTCGTCACCACCCCGGACGGCTGGACCCTGACCGTCGCCGCGACCAACGAATCCGAACTTCCCGTCGCACCGCTGACCACCGCGCTGTCGTCCCGTGAATACCTGGTTGGCGGCACGTTCACCGGCACCGTGACCGGCAAGGGCAAGACCACCCTGGCCGGTGGCACGCTGGAGGCGGGCTACCAGATCGGCTGCGGCATCGAGCTGGGCCAGGTCCGCCTCATCGGCCAGGCCGGCATCAACGTCGGCGTGGGACTCAACACCGCAGGCGGCGCCCTCAACGGCGTCGGCCTCGGTAGCGTGTCGTTCCCGCTGTCGGGCACCATCGAGATCCACCCGAAGCCGGGCACGGTGTCGACGGTGGCCGTGGACAAGAAGACGTTCAAGGCAGCCCCGGTGCGCGTGACGCTGAAGGACACCCACGTCAAGGTCGACGGGTGTGTCGGACAGTCGTTCCTGCGGTCCTACGCCACGCTGACGAGCTCGACGACGGACACCGACGACGTGGTGGCCTACTACGGCATCACGAAGTCCGTCTGACGCAACACCTTCCGGCTACCACACCAAGGACGAGGCACATGGCAATGATTGACCGACATCGCATCGTCGCGACGGTGTGTGGCCTGGCTGCCGTCGGAGCGGCGGTCGCCTTCCCGGCGACCGCCGTGGCCGACGACCTTCCCCCCGAACCGCTTCCGGTTCCCGGGGACCCCGCCCTCCCACCGCCTCCTGGGCCAACGGTGCCAGGGCTGGGGGCGCTGGGTCCGACGGGGCTCGACGTGCTGGCGCAGAACAACGCGCCTGCGGTGCCCGGTGCACTCGGCGCCCCGTCGGTCGTGGGCCTCGACCAGAACAGCCTGCTGGGCCAGAACCCGGTCCCCGAGGCACCCAACGGCGGCACGGGCGCCGTGCCGAACCTCAACGTGTTCAACAACGGCTACGGTGCTCAGCAACTCAACGACGTGCCGTCGGCGCCGGGGCAGGGGACTCAGTTTGGGGTCGCGCCGGGCGACGAGAACGCTGACGTCCGCAAGGGCATCTGGTTTGGCCGGTGGATCGACTTGCAGCGCGACGGCAGAACCTACGGCGGGCTCGGTCAGGCGCCACAGCAGCAGCTCGGTGAGCCGCTGCCGGGTACCGCACCCCCGCCAGGGACCGTCATCCCACCGGGATTGGTGCAGTTCCTGCCGGACCCGGCGGACGGTCCGACGCCGCCTCCCGGCCTCATCCTGCCGCCTCCGCCCCCGCCGCCTGCGGGTTAGGGCAGCGGCTCGGGGACGGGCATGTCGATCAGACCGTTGAGGTCGGCGTCGGCCTGATCGTCGGGAAGGGCTCGCGACGGGAGCACGATCAGCGGCCGCTCGTCCGGGCCGGCGTCGGCTCGCATCGGTGCGGCGCAGCCCATTCCGAACCTGGTGGGGGCTGGGACGCCCGCATACTGGACGCAGCACGCGCTGATGAAACCGTCGACGTCCTGGTCGGGAGCGGGCGCCGTCGTGGTGCACTGGGCGTAGGCGTCCACGTCGAAGACGGGCGCGGCCTGCGCGACACCGCTCGGGCCGGCCAGGCACGCGACGGCGACGGCGGGCAGGACGAGCAAGTGACGTCTCTTGCCGGACCTGCTGGTGACTGCCATCTCTGCTTTCTATCAGAGGTGCGTGGACTGCGGCGCCCATAGGGACATCAGGGCGTCGATGAGTGGTCGGGCGTAGTCGGTGTGGTCGTCGGGGTCGGCGGCCTCGAACTCGGCGATCTCGACGCCGACGACGTCGTTTTGGCCAAGGCGTCGGGCGACGGCCGCCAGGTCGTCGAGGTCAAGCCCGCCCGGCACCCGGTAGTCGGTGGGCACCGTGCCCGGTTCGAGGACGTCGCAGTCGAGGTGGAAGTAGACGGGTGCGTCGCCGACGTAGCGGTCGAGGTGATCCAACAGGTGCGGGCCGGCGGCGAGCTTGACGGTTCCCTCGTCGACGAGCGCCTGCTCGGGTGGGTCCAAGTCGCGGGTCCCGCCAAGCACGATGCGGTCGGGCACCAGCCCCGACCCGAGGCCGGACTCCCACCAGCCGACGGCCGCGCTGAGGACCAGCCCGCCGAGGTAGCCGGTCGTCGAGCCGGCCGGGGTGTTGAGATCGGCGTGGGCGTCGAACCACACGACGACGGCATCCGGGCGCAGCGCCGCGACGTTCGGCAACGTCGCCAGGGACGCGGCACAACGCGACGCCGCCAGTATGGGTACCTCGCCCTGAGACATCATGTGGCCGTGAGCATCTCGTAGTTCGGCGAGCCCGGGAACGGCCGCGGGCAGGGCCAGCTCCCACGGTGCCGACGTCGCCGGTCGTGGTTCGCCGATCACGGTCGGTTCGAGACCGAGGCGTCGGCTCAGCTCTCGGCCGACGATCGGTGCGCCCGCCATGCCGCGGTCGTTGTGGTCACCGGTAGGTCCGACGAACACCAAGAGCCCGAGATCGCGTGCCGACATGTCGGGAATGCTAGTGACCGCGTCGGGCCCGGCGCCACGCAATAAACGCCCGCCGATTGTGGACTTGCGGGTCCATTTTTGGATGGGCAGGCTGACACCATGGCACTCGATCAGTACTACCTTCTCGGCACCTCGGGCCTTCGCGTGAGCCGCCTGGCGTTGGGCACCATGAACTTCGGCACCGGCGGCTATCACGCCGCCTACGGCAAGACGCTCGACGAGAGTCGCCCCATCTTCCGTCGCTACCTCGAAGAGGGCGGAAACTTCGTCGACACCGCGGACTTCTACACCGCCGGGGAGAGCGAGACGATTCTGGGCACGCTCATCGCCGAGGCCAAGGTGCGTGACCGGGTGGTGCTGACCACCAAGTTCACCAACAGCGTGGCCCATGGCGACCCGAATGCGGGTGGCAACGGCCGCAAGCACATGATCCGCGCGCTCGAGGACTCGTTGCGCCGCTTGGGAACCGACTACGTCGACCTGTTCCTGCTGCACACCTGGGACCGGCTGACTCCGGTCGAGGAGGTCCTGCGCACGTTCGACGATCTGGTGAGGGCGGGCAAGATTCGCTACGCCGGCTTGTCGGATGTGCCGAGTTGGTATGCGGCACAAGCGCAGACGTTGGCGAGGGCGCATTCGTCGACGCCGATGATCAACCTGCAATTGCCGTACTCGTTGGTGGAACGTCAGATCGAGGTGGAACACGTCCCGATGGCGCACACGCTCGGCTTGGGGCTCACGGCGTGGAGCCCGCTGGGCGGCGGCTTCCTCAGCGGCAAGTACCGCCACGACTCCGAGCACGGACTCACCGGCGACGGGCGGCTGAGTACCCCCGGCGGGTCGGGTCTGCCACTGACCGAACGGGATTGGCGACTGCTCGAGCCGCTGGAGTCGGTTGCCGACGAATTGGGTGTGACGATGGCTCAGGTCGCCGTCAACTGGGTGGCCACCCAGCCCGGCATCTCCTCGGCGATCGTCGGGGCGAGCAGTGCCGATCAACTCGGGTCCACCATGGCGGCACTCGACTTCGAACTGCCGGCCGAGCTGAGGGCGAAACTCGACGAGGCCAGCGCCGTGCCGCCCGAGTCGGTGTACCGGATGTTCACTCCCGAATACCAGGCTCAGCTGATCAGTCCGGGGGTCAAGGTCGGCGACCAGCCGGCAGGCTATCGACCTGCCGTCCGAAACTGGTTGCCGGACAACACATGACCACGTACGACGAAGCCCCGCGATCCGACGGACCGCGGGGCTTCGTACGTGCCTGGGTCAGCTGATGCCGACGACTTCCTGGGCGATGGCGGCAATGCGGGTCTGTGCTGCCGACACCACACCCTGACGCGCCTTGTGGGCCTCCTCGTAGGCGAGGATCGCACGGACGTCGGCCGGGTTGGTCAGCGCCTTGATGCCGCTCACGGCCTCGGAGACGTTGAGCTCGTCGTAGCCGTCGATCGGCAGTTCGTCGGCGTCGAGCGCACCAGTGGCGGCACGCGCGGAGTGCAGGACGTCGGCCGCACGCTCCGCGCCGCCCTCACGGATGACGGCTTCCGCGGTCTCGAGTGCAGCGTCCCGCGACGCCGACACCGTCTTGCTGGCCACGTCGCCAACACGCTTGCCGCGGTTGATCAATTCACTGACGGCCAGCGGCGTGGCGCGCACGGTGTCCACGGCCTTGTCCAAGCTGCGGACCGACCAGTTCACCGGCAGGTTGACCAGTTGGATGGCGGTTCCGGCGGCAGCCTGCAGCGGGGTCCGGCGCAGAGCGGCCGGCCCTCCGAGGGCGTCCTCGGCGAGGACGGTGGTCAGCCAGTCGACGGTCGCGGCATGGGCGGTGATCAGACGTGAGGCGAGCGCCTCGACGTCGGACTCCTGGGCGGCAACGGCGAGAGCCTTGACGTAGCGCGCGCGGTCGAACAGCTGGTGCTCAAGCGCGAGGTCGCCAAGCAGCGCCTCGTCGAACGGCTGCGCCTGCTCGGTGAGTGCCTTGACCGCGGCGGCGGCACGGCCCAGGAACGGGCCGATGACGTCGGGACGGCCGCCGAGCTGGCGGATGGCCTTTTCGATGGCCTCGGCGCGGTCGCGGCCATTCTGCGCGTTTTGCGTCAGTTCGCGTCGGACGGCCTCGGTGCGGGCCTGGGCGACGCGGGTCTCGGCGACCTGAATCTCGGTGTTGGTCAGGTCGAGCACCGCACGCAACTGTGCGATCAAGGTATTGGTGGTGATACTCATATTGGGTTCGCCCCTTCGGCGTTGATGTGGCTCGGCGCGGGGTGCACCTACCCAAGTTGCGTACCCGTCGCACGATCTGGTAACCGCCTCGGCGCCGCATTGTGGGCCAGGTCTCAGGGGGTCGGGCGGCGTTTCTTGCGGTGACTGGTGTCGCACAGCGGGTAGGTCTTGCTGCGTCGACAGGTGCAGATCGCCACCATGAACCGGTCGGATTCGATCGTCGACCCGTCGGGCGTCTCGACCCGCACCGGACCCTGCACCATCATCGGACCGCCTGCCGTCAGGCGTACGAGCCTGACGTCCTTGTCGGTGGTGGCGGGTTCCTCGTCGGTCGGCACTGCTCGAAGATGCCCCAATGCGATGCACGTGAAACGGTCGGACAGGTTTCGAACAGACGTGCGACGGATATTCCTGGCGTGGAGGTGATGTCAGTGAGCGAAGATGCGCAACAGGCGCCGAACGAAACCGCTGAGAAGGACACGTCGGAGTGGGTTACCGGTGACGAGCCGATGACCGGTCCGCAACGCAGTTATCTGAACACGTTGGCTCAGGAAGCCGGGCGTGAGGTTCCCGAGGACCTGACGAAGGCGGCGGCGTCGGACATGATCGACGAACTGCAACAGCAGACCGGCCGAGGCGCCAGCAGTTAGTGACACGATTGGCAACGTGCCGGAATCGTTGCCCGAGGGATTCGCCGTCACCGCTCCCGCCTTGCCGCGCCCGGTGTTCACGCGGCAGTTCTGGGGCGACCTGACCTTCGTGCACTGGCCAGTCGACCCGGGCGCCGTCGCGCACATGTTTCCCGACGGCGCCCGGCCCGACGTCTTCGGCGACGGTCAGACGTACGTGGGTTTGGTGCCGTTCGCGATGAGCCAACTGTCGCTGGGCATTCCGCGTGCCGTTCCGTACTTCGGCCGCTTCCTCGAGACCAACGTGCGGCTGTACTCGGTCGACGACGACGGCAGGCACGGTGTGCTCTTCCGCTCGCTGGAGACCGCGCGGTTGGCCGTCGTGCCGGTGACCCGCACGGCACTTGGCACGCCGTACACGTGGGCGAAGATGCGGTTGACCCGTGACGGCCGCCGCATCACCTACGACAGCGTGCGACGTCTGCCGCACCGCGGACTCCGCTGCAGGGTCGGCGTCGAGGTGGGTCCCGTCGTCGAGCCGACGCCGCTGGAAACATGGCTGACCGCCAGGTGGGGAGCGCACACCCGCAAGGGTGGCCGTACCTGGTGGGTGCCCAATGAGCACGTGCCGTTTCCGCTTCACTCGGCCAGAATCGTCGAGTTGGCCGACGACTTGGTCACCGCCGCAGGCGTGGAGCCGACGGGGGAACGTCTGCGCGGGTTGTATTCGCCGGGGGTGCTGGCGAGCTTCGGCAGGCCGACGATGCTCTGATTCAGGTCGCCAGCGCCGCGATCGCCGGGCCGTACATCGTCTGCTTGATGGCGCCGAGGGTGCCGGCGTCCTTGCCGCCAAGCGGCGCGACCAACCCGACCGCGTCGTCCACGACGGAACCCTCGGCGGCGGTCGCGTCGACGATGCCGAAGTGCAGTGCCTCGCCGCCACCGAACCGGCGCCCGGTGGTCATCGACGCCACGGCGGCCGCTGGGGTGAGCTTGGCCTGGATCAACGCGGCCATGCCCGGGGTGAACGGGATGCGGATGTCGACCTCGGGGAAGCAGAAGAAGCCTCGATCGGCACGCATGACGCGAAAGTCGTGGGCCATCGCGAGCATGGCGCCTGCGCCGAAGGCGTGCCCGTTGAGCGCCGCGGCGGTCGGCATCGGGCACGTCAGCAGGCGGGCGAAGAGGGCGTGCACGCGTCCGACGTAGGACTGCATCTGGTCGCCGTGCGACAGCAGCCAGTCGAGGTCGAGGCCGTTGGAGTAGAACTTGCCGGTGCCGGTCGTGACCAGGCCGCCTGCTCCCGAGGAGACGACGTCGTCGAGCAGGCCCTCGATGTCGTCGAGGGCGCCGAGGGAGAACCGGTTCTCATCGTCGCCGAGGTTCAGGACGGCGACCGCGTCGGTGTAGGTCACGGTGATGGGCATGGGTTACTCCTCGGTGGTGGGTGGCGGTGGGCCGTCGGCGAGCACGGCGCGTACCGCCGACGTGAGTTGCCTTCGGGCCCATGGATCTTGAATTCGGTTACGAGACAGCAGAATCGCCGTGGGTAGGTCGACGATGCACAGCGTTATCGCGTCGACGGCCTTGGCGTCCTTGCGGTTCCACAGGTGCGTCGACAGGCGGATCATCAACCCGATCAGCGCGCGGTCCAATTCGGCGAGGTCGGCGACGACGTCGTCGGGCAGGTCGTCGCCGAGCAGTTGGCCGCGGTCGACGCGCAAAAGCAGGCGCGAGGACTGTGGATGCAGGCCGAAGAACACCGCGGGTGCGTCGGCCGCGGCGACGACGGCCGACACCGGATCGGTGCGGTCGTCGGCGAGAGCCGACTCGACCAACTGGTTTTGGACGTCGAGGAAGGCGCGGGCGGCGCGGAGCCAGGTCTGCGCGAGCAGGTCGCTCCTGGACCGAAAGCTGTGGTAGATCGCGCCGTTGGACGTTCCCGCGGTGGCGGCGACCGCTCGGGTGGTGACACCCGCCGGGCCGGTCTCGACAGCGAGGCGCTCGGCCGCGTCCAAGACCGTGTCGCGGTCGTGGATCCGGGGACGAGGCACATCGGAAAGATAACAGAGCATTTGCTCTGTTATCAACGTGCCTAGGCGGGTCGACCACGGGAGGCGCCGATGCCGGACGACCAGCACGTGAAGAGCGACCTGACGCTGGAGGAGGCCCAGCTCGCCAAAGTACCCGGCCACCGCAGGCGGATTCCGGGTAACACGCGTGCAGTCGCAAGAGGTGTACGACCGCAACACGAGGTACCTCATCGGGTGTGCGGACATTTACCGCGCCGGCTACGTCGACGTCAACCAGTTCACCTGCGAGAAGTAGGCCCGGTGGCGGTGACGGCCTTGGCGAAGAACACCCGGTGGTACCCGTCTTGGACGCCACGACCCGTCTCGTGGAAACCGCGTCGGGGATAGAACTCGAGGTTCTCGGTCATCGCCTCGTTGGTGCACAACCGAACTTCCGGCAGCCCCTGTTCGCGCGCGTCCTGATCGGCCCGCTCCAGCAGGGCCCGCCCGTGGCCGCCGCCCTGGGCCGTCGGCGCGACGGCGACGCTGTCGAGCAGCAGGTGGTCGGCCTGGGCCTGCGTGACGAGGACGCCGACGACGTCGCTCCCCTGTTCGATCACCCAAACCCGGGACGTGTCAATCAGTTCCGCGTAGTCCGCGGTCATCGGTGCGGGCGGCTTGCCGATCCGGTCGACGTACTTTCCGAACGCGTCCGCAACCAATCGACGAATGCCATCGACGTCGTCGTAGGTGGCCCTCCTCGGCTGTGGCTCAGTCACGAGGTGGACACTAGTCGGGTGAGCATCCGCTTCGTGCGTCGTGGCGACGGCGTGACCTACCAGTTCCGGAGTGACCAGGAGCCACCTGACGGCGAATTGGTCTACCGGCGGGTCGACTTGGACCTGTCCTGCCGGCGCCTGCCCGACTTCGGCCTCACCATGGAGTCGGACGCGACCTAGGCGGCGGCGTCGGTGCTGGCGTTGGTGTTGGCCGAAGGCTCTTGTGCGGCAGGGCTATTCGTGGTGTCCGGGGTTGCGGTGGGAGTCACCTTGGTAGGCGGCGTGGCGGGCGAGGTGGGAGTGCCCGTAGTGCCGGTCGTGTCCGTCGTGCCCGTCGCGGTGGAGGTCCCGGCCCCCGGAGTGAACTTGTTGCCGCCCGACGTCACCGTCGGCCGCAGACCGTCGGTGGTTGTCGCCGCCAACTTGGTCACCGCGGGAATCGGCTTGATCGGTTTGACCGACTTCCCGTCGAGTTCGACCTTGGGAACGTCCTTGGCGGGCGCGATCGGTGCCGGACTCTCCAGGAGTTGGGGTTTCGGCGACGGAGCCGCCGGCTTCGGCGTGAGGTTTCCAAGGGGGTTCGGTGGCGTCACCGTGGAGTGGCCCCCGGAGGCGAGATTCGCCGCGCCCTGCGCCAGCGCATTGGGGATCGCGCCGAGTGCCTCGATGACCTTGGCTGGCGGTGTGAAGAGCGAAAAGGGCGTCGTCGTAGCGGGCTTCGCGTTCACGCGGTCGGTATAGCCCATGTCGACGAGCACCCGAAGGAGGGGTTCGACGGAGCTGATGACCGGCTCGGCGAACTTCGTGGTGTTCGTCATCGCCGCCAACTCGCGCAGCGGACCCAGCAGCGGCAGGTGGGGGTTGTAGTACAGGACGTACTTGTCGGTGCTCCCGGTGCCGGGGTTGTGGACGGTCGTCTCGTAGGCGTAGGACGAGGCCGGATCGAGCGGGTCGTAGTACGCGGGGGAGTGGCCGTAGCGGATCGACAGCGCGGTGTTCAGCAGTGAGACCGGGTTGAAGTAGGCGGGGAAGTCGGCGTACGGGTCGTACATGTTGGCGACGTAGGTGGTGTCGTACCGAGATGGCTGCGCGGGGCCCATACCGGTTGTGATGAAGGGGATTCCGACACCGGGCAGGCGGCCGAAGACGCCACCGTTGCCGCCGAAGGGCGACGCAATCATCACGAAGGACAGCTGCTCGTCTGAGGGTGCGTCGGACTCGGCGAGCAACTGCAGATTTCGCTTCTCCTGCTCGGCGGCCAAGGCGCCAAGGGAGTAGCCGGCGACGATCAGGTGGGCCTCGTCCTTGCCCGTGTTCGTCAGATAGTCGTGGATGACTGGAACGGCCGCGTCGCGACTCTTGTCCAACTCGAACGTCGCGGGGTAGGGCACGCCGAAGTAGCCGAAGTTGCCTGTCTTGGGGATCACCGTGCCCGACAACTTGGTGGGGATGCCGGAGCTCGTCGCGTCGTCCTTGCCGCCGATGCCGATCACGGTGTTGGTGAGTTGGACCATCGCGGTGGTGCTGGTCGCGTGCCCGAGCACCAGCGACCCCGACAACCCGAAGGCGGCCATCGCGCCGAGCGCGACCTTGCGGGCAGTGCGTCTGGTCGACGTCCGGTGCTTTGCCACTTCTCCCCCTGGTGTGCCGCGCCGCCTTGCGCGGCTCGACGCTACCGTATGCCAGCGCCGTCTCGGGCGAAACCCCGTTCGGCCATTCGGGATGAGAAAGAAGTCGACGAACGACGGCGACGTCCCATGTCGGGACGTCGCCGCCGGGTCGCTGCCGATTACTGCCTAGGGGCAGGTGAACTCGAGTTCGAAGGGCTTCTTCGCCGGCTGCAGCGGGTTGGCCATGTCGATGCCGAATGCGTTGCCAGTGATCTTGTAGGTCTTGCCGTCCTTGGTTGCCGTGGCATCGCCCTGGCCGCCGCCCACCGCAAGGGTGATTCCATCGACGTTGCCCAGTCCCACGGACGTGACCGTTGGCGGGTCGGATTCGCTGATCACGGCGGCAATCCCGGTCATCGACTCGCCGATGGCGACGTTCATGTTGCCGCCCATCGGGGCGCACACGACGGTGCCGCCGACGTCCTTGGGCTGTCCGTCGATGGTGACCTTGGTAGCCGCGGCTGCCTCCGCGCTGGTCGAGGCCGCGCTCGAGCTGCTCGAGGACGACTCACTCGAGCTCGAGCTGGAACTGGAGCTCGACGAACCCGTCGTCGACTTGTCGCCCGACGAACAGCCCGCCAGGCCGGCGACGACGAGCGCGGCGCCTCCCACGGCAATCAGCAAACCCTGCTTCACGTCTGTTCTCCTCGTTGTCGGTGCGATCCATCAAGATCAGCGGATCATCCCCCGCATTATCGGGCGATACTGTCCGGTGGACAGGAGATTGCCAGAATTGCCCGGCCCCGGCGTGTCCGCTCGGCCGCGGTGTGCGGCGTAGGTTCACCAGCATGGAGTCGCTGCGTACCCCCGATGACCGTTTCGCCGCCCTGGCGGATTTCCCCTACCCTCCGCGCTATTGCGACGTCGCCGACCAAGAGGGCGGACGCCTTCGGATGGCGTGGGTCGAGGACGGTCCCGCCGACGCCGATCCGGTGCTGTTGTTGCACGGTGAACCGTCCTGGTCCTATCTCTACCGCCGGATGATTCCGATTCTGGCGGCGGCCGGCCACCGCGTCATCTGCCCCGATCTGGTCGGGTTTGGCCGCTCCGACAAGCCAACCCGCATCGAAGACCACAGTTATGCCAGGCACGTCGAGTGGATTCGGGCGCTCGTCGTCGACGAACTGGGCTTGGATCGCGTGACGGTCGTCGGCCAGGATTGGGGCGGCCTCATCGGCCTGCGCCTGGCGGCCGAGAACCCTGATCGCGTCGCCCGCATCGTCGTCGCCAACACGGGTCTGCCCACCGGTGATCTGCCCATGCCGGAGATCTGGTGGCAGTTTCGGAAGGCGATCGAGGAGATGCCCGAGATCGAGGTCGGACGGTTCGTCCAGTCGGGCTGCCTGAGGCGGATGAGCGATGAGGTCCGCGCGGGTTACGACGCGCCGTTCCCCGACGATTCGTATTGTGCGGGTCCGCGCGCGATGCCGGGCCTGGTGCCGACGTCGCCTGCCGACCCCGCGAGCCCTGCCAATCTGCATGCGTGGGAGGCGTTGCGCGACAGTCCCACTCCGATGCTGGTGGCCTTCAGTGACGGCGATCCGATCACCGGAGCCATGGCGCCGATCTTCATCAGCGAGATGCGGGGCGCCCAGGGCGTCGAACACCCCGTGATCCACGGGGCCGGGCACTTCCTTCAGGAGGACGCCGGCGAGGAACTCGCCGAGGCGATCGTGTGTTTCCTGGGTTAGGAGCGGCGCCCGAGCGCGCCGATTCCGGCGAGGATGAGGTCGATGCCGTCGAGGAACTGGGTGCGGTCGTCGTGCTCGCGCATCTGCTCGGCGACGTCCCGGAGGAACGGATATTCCTCCGCGTCGAGATTCGCCCACGCCGCCGAGACGGTGACGAGCACATCGGTGCGGTTGGTGTTCTCCACGGCGCGAGCGTTCGCGGCGTTGAGCCCGCCGACGCCGAGGATGTAGTTCGTCAACGCCGACGTCGACGAGAACAAGGCGGCCTCGGGGACGCCGAGTGCCCGAACCTGGCGTCCGATGCTTTCGAAGAGGCGAACCATCGCAGGCTGCAGGGGATTGGCGAGCTGCGCACCGACCCACGGGTGTGCGTCGATCGCGTCGAACACCGCGAGCGCGACCGTCCTGACGGCGTCCTCCTCGCGCAGGCCGTCGACGCTTGCCGCGGTGGTCGCCGACGCCAGGATGGTTTCGGTGGCGGCGACGAGCAGCTCGCCCTTGTTCGTCACGTGGTGGTAGATCGCGCCTGGCCCGGTGACGAGGAGGTCGGCGAGCCGGCGGAACGTCAGACCGTCCTCCCCCTCGGCGTCGAGAATCGCCACGGCGGCGTCGACGATGCGCTCGGGAGACAATCCGTCGGCGCGTCGCCGGGGGTGACGCGTCCTGGGCGGCATGTCCTCATCCTGACATGACCGGATACTCATGGGTCGGCCGATCGCCGGGGTGTGAGAATGTACAGCGGTGAGCACCCCGCCGTACTTCGAAGTCAAGGCCCAACTGGCAGGACGAGCCGGCCGGGTAGGCGTCATCCACACCCCGCACGGCGACGTTCACACCCCGGCATTCGTGGCGGTTGGGACGGCGGCGACGGTCAAGGCCGTGCTGCCCGAGTCGATGAAGGACGTTGGCGCTCAAGCGGTTCTGTCCAACGCCTACCACCTCTACCTGCAACCGGGACCCGACGTCGTCGACGAGGCGGGCGGCCTTGGCGCCTTCATGAACTGGCCGGGTCCGACGTTCACCGACAGCGGCGGCTTTCAGGTGCTCTCGCTCGGCGTCGGCTTCAAGAAGGTGCTCTCCATGGACACCGACCGGGTCCAAGCCGACGACGTCATCGCCGAGGGCAAGGAACGGCTGGCGCACGTCGACGACGACGGCGTGAACTTCCGCTCGCACAAGGACGGGTCGATCCACCGGTTCACCCCGGAGGTGTCCATCGGCATTCAGCATCAGCTCGGCGCCGACATCATCTTCGCCTTCGACGAGCTGACCACCCTGATGAATACTCGCGGCTACCAAGAGAGTTCGGTTCAGCGCACCCACGACTGGGCGGTGCGCTGCCTCGCCGAACACCGTCGGCTCGGCATCGCGCGGGCGCACAAGCCGGCCCAAGCCCTGTTCGGCGTCGTGCAGGGCGCTCAGTACGAGGACCTCCGCAGGCAGGCGGCGAAGGGCCTGACCGAGATTCGCGACGAGGACGGCAGGGGCTTCGACGGGTACGGCATCGGTGGGGCGTTGGAGAAGCAGAATCTCGCGACCATCGTCGGCTGGGTCACCGACGAGCTGCCCGACGACAAACCTCGCCACCTGCTGGGCATCAGCGAGCCCGACGACCTGTTCGCCGCCGTCGCCGCGGGCGCGGACACGTTCGACTGCGTGTCGCCGTCGCGGGTCGCGCGCAACGCCGCGGTGTACTCCGCGGACGGGCGTTACAACATCACCGGTGCCCGCTACAAGCGCGACTTCACCCCCATCGACGCCGAGTGCGACTGCTACACCTGCGCCAACTACACCCGGGCCTACATCCACCACTTGTTCAAGGCCAAGGAAATGCTGTCCTCGACGCTGTGCACCATCCACAACGAGCGGTTCGTCATCCGCATGGTCGACCAGATCAGGGCGGCGATCACCGCCGGTGAGTTCGACGAGCTGCGCGAGCACGTCCTGGGTCGCTACTACTCGGCGCGCGCACAATAGAACGATGACGACCACCGCGGGGCCGCAGGCGCTGCTGATGCAGCTGCTCGACCCGTCGAACCGGGCCGACCCGTACCCCGTGCACCGGCAGATCCTCGACGGCGGACCGATCCTGATGCCGGAGAGCAATCTGGTCGTCTTCTCGTCGTTCCAGGACTGCGGCGACGTGCTGCGGCACCCGTCGTCGGCAAGCGACCGGCTCAAGTCGACCGTCGCGCAGCGCGAGATCGCCAACGGCGCCGAGCCGCGGCCGTTCGGGCAACCCGGGTTCCTCTTCCAGGACCCGCCCGACCACACCCGGTTGCGCAGGCTCGCGCAGCAGGCGTTCGCGCCGAAGCGGGTCAGGGCGCTGGAGGCCGACGTGGTGGCGATGGTCGACGGCCTGCTCGACCGGGTGAGCGGTGACTCCCTGGACGCTGTCGCCGACCTGGCGTACCCACTGCCGGTCGCCGTGATCTGCCGGATGCTCGGCGTGCCGATCGAGGACGAGCCGCAGTTCAGTCGGGCTTCGGCGCTGCTGGCGCAGGGTCTCGACCCGTTCATCACCTTCACCGGCGAGCTTCCCGACAACTTCGCTGACCGGATGAACGCCGGGCACTGGATGCGGGGTTACATCGCCGGCCTCGTCGAGGAGCGCCGGGCGGCCCCGCGCGAGGACCTGATCTCGGCGCTGATCGCGGCCGAGGAGGACGGCGACCAGCTGACCACCGACGAGATCGTCGCGACGTGCAACCTGCTGCTGGTCGCGGGCCACGAGACGACCGTCAACCTGATCGGCAACGCGATCCTGGCGATGCAGCGCGAGCCGGGGCAGTGGGCGGCGCTGGCCGAGGACCCCGGCCGCGCGGCCACGATCATCGAGGAGACCCTGCGGTACGACCCGCCGGTTCAGCTGGCCGGGCGGACGGCGGCTGAGGAGATGACGATCGGTGGCGTGACGGTGCCGAAGGGCGACACGATGATGTTGCTGCTGGCCGCCGCGCAGCGTGACCCGGCGGCGTTCGACGCACCGGACGCGTTCGATCCAGGACGAGAAGACCTGCGGCACTTGGCCTTCGGTCACGGCGTTCACTTCTGCCTCGGCGCACCCCTGGCCCGGCTCGAGGCCAGGGTGGCGTTGACGGCAGTGACCAGGCGGTTCCCGCGTGCCACGCTTGCCGGCGAGCCGCCGTACAGGCCGAACGTCACGCTGCGCGGGATGGCGTCGCTCCCCCTCGCCCTCTAACCCCCTGCGATTTCGGCGCGTTCAGCCGCGCCTACCGCGGATTTCCGCGCCCAAATCGCGGCGGGGGATAGGGTCGCGCCATGCCCACCGAGCTCACCGCCGAGCAGGCCGCCGCCCGACTCAACCCCCGCGACACCCTTGGCATCCCCCTCGGACCCGGCCAGCCGCCCGCGTTCCTGCGGGCGCTCGGCGAGCGGGAGGACTGGACCGACCTCCGGGTCTACGGCGCGTTGCTCGCGGTCCTCACGGAGTTGTTCTCACGGCCCGGCGTGCACTACCTGTCCGGTTTCTTCGGACCGTTGGAGCGGGCGTTGCTAGGCGGTGGCGCCGACATCCAGTTCACGCCGGCAGACTTCCGCCGCTTCGGGCCGCTGCTCGAACGCCAAGCGCCGCGGGTGATGACGACGGTGGCCACGCCGCCGGACGCCGACGGCTGGTGCTCACTGTCGCTGCACGCCGGCGGCACGATCGACGAATTACGAAGGGCGGGAGCAGATCCCGACCGAATTTTGATCGTCGAGGCGTCGGAGTCGTACCCGCGGACCTTTGGGCTTGGTGAGCATCGCCACGCCCTGCACGTCGACGAGATCGACGTCCTGATCCACTCGACCGACGAACCGTTCGCGCTGCCCGAGGGCGAACCCACCGACGTCGACGACGCGATCGCGCGCCACGCCGTCGGCTTCATCCGGCCCGGCGCGACCCTGCAGGTGGGCATCGGCTCGATCCCCAACCAGATCGCGACCCTGCTCGCCGAGGGCGACGGCGGGGACTACGGGTTGCACACCGAGATGTTCACCGACGGCTGCATGAAGCTGCACCGCGCCGGCAAGGTCGCCAACGACCGCAAGGGGCAGTACGAGGGGGTGAGCGTGACGACGTTCGCGTTCGGCTCACCGGCGCTCTACGCCTGGCTCGACGGCAACTCCGACGTGGCGTTCCTCCCGGTCGAGATCGTCAACTCACCGGAGATAATCGGCGCCAACGCCGACATGATCTCGGTCAACGGGGCATTGGCGGTCGACGCCCAGGGGCAGGTGGTCGCAGACACCCTCGACGGCAAGCAGTTCAGCGGGATCGGAGGCGCCGAGGACTTCGTTGCGGGCGCCGGGCTCGAGTTGGCGGACCGTTCGCTGATCTGCCTGCCGTCCACGTTCACCAAGGACGGTGAGCTGCGGTCGCGGATCGTGCCGTCGTTCGGTCCCGGTGCGGTGATCACCACGCCGCGCCACCAGGTCGACGTAATCGTCACCGAATACGGCGTCGCCGAGCTGGAGGGCAGGACCGTCCGCGAGCGTGCCGAGGCGTTGGCGGCGATCGCGCATCCCCGGTTCCGCGCTGAGCTCCTTGCGTGAGTGATTTCGGCGCGTTCACCCGCGGTGAGCGCGGATGAACGCGCCGAAATCGCCCTAGGTGAGGGAGTCGACGACCGCCAGCGCCGCGCGCTCGCCCGCCTCGACGGCGCCCTCCATGTAGGCGCTCCAGTGGGTGGCCGTGTCGGTGGACGCCCAGTGGATCACGCCGATCGGAGCCGCCAGCGCTTCCCCGTAGGTCGTCCACACGTGCGGGCCGTGGTTGGCGTTGTAGCAGCCGCGCGTCCATTGTCGATCCGACCATTCACCGTCGACGTAGAACTCGGGCGACGCCGCCTTGGCGCCGTAGTGGCGCACCAACTCCGCGGTCAGCGCGGTGCGCCGCTCGTCGAGGGGCAGGCGTCCGAAGGTGCGGGCCTGGTCACCCTCCAGGAACAGCAGGATCACCCCGTGGTCGTCGCCGGGAATGCAGGTGTCGTTGGACATCCGCGCCGGGCCGACGTCGGAGATGAGCTGTCCGTTGAAACCGTCTGCGCGCCAGAAGGGTTCGTCGTAGACGAAGAACGCCTTCATCGCCGAGCCGTTGGGGAGCCGCTGGGTCAGCTGGTCGCGGATCCCCGACAGTGGCGGGTCGTAGAGAATTCGACCGGCCAACGTCGGCGAGATGGCCACGATGACGCGGCGGCCGCGGGCCACCAGCCCACCGCGGCAGTGCACGACGACGCCGTCCGTCGAGTGCTCGATCGTCTGCACCGGGGAATCGAGCACGATGTGGTCGGTGATCAGCGCGGCCAGTCGGCGCGGAATCTCGCTGGTGCCGCCGACGAAGCGGGTGGTCTGGGCGCCGCCCTCGGATTCGGCGAAGAGTTCGGCCGTCACGCCGCAGGTCTGAATGGTGAAGAGCAGGTGCAGGAACGACACCTCGACGGTCGGCACCGCAAGTATCCCGACGGTGCAGATCTCCAACAGCGTCCGCGCGACCGGCGAGAGACCCTGGTTGTCGTACCACGTGCCCGCGCTGATGACGTCCCACTCGTCGGCCCGCGGCGCCAGCCACGGTGCCTCGACGGGAACGTCGGCGGCGAGCTCGTCGAGACGGCGAAGGACGCGCTCCAGCTCGGCCAGCTCGTCGGCGAAGCGGGTGTGAAATTCGTTCTCCCGCAATACTCCTGAGCCGCCGAGGTCGTATGACGTCTCGCCCTCGTCGTACTGCGGGAACGTCTCGACGCCGAGCTCGTCGGCGAGCCGGAACATCCGTTCGTGCGTGTCGCCGATCCACTGCGCACCCAGGTCGACGCTCACCCCCGGCATCACGTCCTCGGTGAGGATGCGTCCACCGACGCGGTCGTCGGCTTCCATGACGACGGGCGTCAATCCCGCGGCGAGCACCGTCCGGGCGGCGATCATTCCCGAGAGCCCGGCTCCGACGATGACGACGTCCGCGTCGACGCTTCGTGGTTGTGACATCCCACAGTTTCCCGCGTCCCTGCCGCGAGCAGACGCAAACGTGCGTGAAATCTCGGCGTGTCGCGCACATTTGCGACTGCTCGCGGGCCGACGGCGGGGGACGTCCACGGCGTACGTTGGACGAATGGGCGGACGCTACGTGGTCATCGGCGGCGGGCTGGCCGGCCTGGCCTCGGCGGTTTGGCTGGCCGAGGCGGGCATGGACGTCACGCTGCTGGAGCGACGCGGACGGCTCGGAGGCCGGACGCATGCGATGCGGGCCGAGCAGGTCGACGATTTGCCCGACAACGGCCAGCACGTCATCGCCAGCGGGTATGAGCACCTCTTTCGCTACCTGACCAGCGTCGGCACCCGCGAGCTCGTCGTCTTCCCCAAGCGGTCGACGCTGCGCTGGCCCGACGGACGCAAGAAGGTCGTGCAGACGACGGGCCTGGGTGCGGTGCGCACGCTGTTCGGCGTGCATCCCGACGCCGGGATGCTCGACCGTCTGCGGGCGGCGCGCGCCACGCTGCGGCTCGGGTGGCAGGCCCTGCATCCACCCGCCGATCTGGGCGACCTGAGCACCGACCAGTGGTTCGACCGGGTCGGCATGCCCGCACCGGCGCGAGAAGCGTTGTGGGACTGGCTCGCTCTGGGGATCGCGGCCGAACCGGTGACGCGTGGCTCGGCCGCGGTGTTCGCCAAGGTCATGGCCACCGGCTTCCGGATGGGAGTGCGACACCGGACGCCGGTCACCATCGGCTATCCCACGGTCGACCTCGACACCCTCTTCGTCACCGGTGCGCTCCGGGTCTTCGAGGAGCGTGGCGTCGACGTCCGCTACCGGGCGGTGGCACGGCGGATCGAGATCGAGGACGGTGTGGTCACCGGGGTGCTGCTGGCCGACGGATCCCGCGTGCCCGCCGACGGCGTGGTGTGCGCCGTCCCCAACTCCAACGTCGCCGGGTTGCTGGACGAGCTTCCCGAGCACGCCGAGATATGTGCGGCCGCAGACAAACTGGGCTACACCCCGATCGTCAGCACGAACCTGTACCTCGACCGGCCGCTGGGAACCGAGTCGGCGTTCGAGGGCCTGATCGGGGGAACGGGTGTGATCGACGAGGTCTTCGACCGGCAGATCATGCACGGCAGGAGCACCGACCGCGGGTGGCTGTACTGCCTGACGACCAGCGGCGCCTACGAGCAGATCGAGAAGGCAGGCGACGAGATCGTCGCCGAGCAGATGGCGCTGCTGCGGCGGTACTACCCGTCCGCCGTCGCCGCCGAGGTGCTCGAGGCGCAGGTGGTCAAGATGCCACGGGCTACGTTCTCTCAGGTGGTCGGCATGGATTCGCTGCGGCCACCGCAGCGGACGTCGGTGCCGTCGCTGGTGTTGGCGGGTGACTGGACGGACACCGACTGGTCGGCGACCATGGAGAGCGCAGCCCAAAGTGCCGCCGTCGCAGTCGATTTGCTGCTCGACCACGCGCGCGAGCGTGCGTGAACTCCGACAATGGATCGGCGTGTCGCCCGCAGACACGCACGCTCGCGGGGAGCACGAAAAGCGCTACAGCGGGTTGAGGATGCGGTCCAGGAACTGGCGGGTGCGCTCTTCCTTCGGATCGCCGATCACCTCGGCGGGGGTGCCCTGCTCCAGGATGACGCCCTGATCGGTGAACAGCACCTGGCTGGACACCTGACGCGCGAACTGGATCTCGTGGGTGACGATCACCAACGTCCAGCCCTCGACCGCCAAATCCTTGATCACCGAGAGCACTTCGCCGACCAGCTCGGGATCGAGCGCGGAGGTGGGCTCGTCGAACAGCACCAGCTTGGGCTTCAGCGCCAGCGCGCGGGCGATGCCGACGCGCTGCTGCTGACCGCCGGAGAGCTGGAACGGGTACTGGTCCTGCTTCTCGGCCAGGCCGACCTGCTCGAGCAGGACGACCGCGTCGGCGACGGCTTCGTCCTTGGGCCGCTTCTGGACGATCACCGGTCCCTCGATGATGTTCTGCAGCACCGTCTTGTGGGGGAACAGGTTGTGCCCCTGGAACACGAAGCCGCTGCGCGACTGGAACTTTCGGATCTCGGGCTTGGGTGTCGGGGTGGCGAAGTCGATCTCGACGTCGTCGACCCGGATCACCCCGGCGTCGGCCCGGTCGAGTGCGTTCAGCGTGCGAAGCAGCGTCGTCTTGCCCGATCCGGACGGTCCGATGATGGCGGTCGCGGTGCCGCGCTCGACCTTGAACGACACACCCTTGAGCACCTTGTTGTCGCCGAACGCCTTCTCGACACCCTCGGCGACGACGCGATAGTCGGTCTCGGTCTCGTCAGTGCTGTCGGTCATCGCGCCACGTACCTTTCCAGTCGGTGTTCCAGGCGGCCCTGGCCGAACGACAGCACCAGGCAGATCACCCAGTAGTACGCCGCCGCGGTGCCGTAGAGGGCGAAGAACTCGAACGTCGGCGCCGCGACTATCTGGGCCTGCCGCAACAGTTCGGTGACCAGGATCGTCGACGCCAACGAGGTGTCCTTCACCAGCGAGATCAGCGTGTTCGACAGCGGCGGCACCGCCACCCGCGCGGCCTGCGGCAGGATGATGCGCTTCAGCGCACCAACGTAATTGAAGCCGATCGTCTCGGCGGCCTCCCACTGGCCCTTCGGGATGCTCTGAATCGCCGAGCGGATGATCTCCGCCCCGTAGCCGCCGACGTTGAGGCTGAACGCGATCACCGCCGCGGGGAACGGGTCGATCTTCACCCCGAGCTGCGGGAGCGCGTAGAACACGATGAACAACTGCACCAGCAGGGGAGTGCCGCGAATGATCGAGATGAAGAACCGCGCGACGTTGGTCAGGATGACGTTCGGCGACAGTCGGGCCAAGGCCACCGCGAGGGCGATGACCAGGCCGACGACGAAGCTGATGATGGTCAGCGGAATGGTCGCGGTGATGGCGGCCTTCGCGAGCGGCCACAGGTTGTCGAGGATCAGCTGCCACGCCGAGCGCACCGGCGGCGCGTTCTGCTGCGCCCCACCGGCCTGCGGAGCCTGACCCGCCTGCCCGGCACCGGTCGCGTCGGCCTTGAGGTACTTCTGGGAGATTTCGGCGAGCTTGCCCGAGGACCGCAGCGCGTCGATGGCGCCGTTGAGCTCGGGCAGGTAGCCGCTGTCCTTGCGGGCGGCGAGCGCCTGTTCGCTCTTCTCGTCGGTCTTCGCCGCGATCTTGATCGTCTTGTCGCCGGTCTCGGCGAGGTAGGCGTAGACCGCGATGCTGTCGTTCACGGTGGCGTCGATGCGGCCCTGGTTCAGCAGGGTGATCGCCTGGCTGAAGCCCTCCACCGACTCCACGTTGGCGCCGGCGTCGCGGGCGACCTGCGCCCAGTTGCTGGTGATCGACTGCGCGGTGGTCTTGCCCTTCAGGTCGGCCAGACTCTTGATCGAGTCGTCGTCGGCCTTGGTGACGATGACGCCCTCACCGACCGAGTAGGGCTCCGACAGGTCGTACTTGGCCTGGCGTTCCGGGGTGACGGTGACTTCGTTGGCGACGACGTCGAAGCGGTTGGCCTCCAGCGCGGCGAAGATCGAATCCCACGGAGTCTCGACGAATTCGACCTTGACGCCGAGGTTCTCGGCGATGGCCTTCGCCACGTCGACGTCGTAGCCGGCCAGTTCGCCGGTGGCCTGGTCGTGGTAGCTGAACGGGGAGTACGTGCCCTCGGTCCCGACCCGCAGGACTCCCGAGGAGCGGATCGGCGTCGACGCGGGTGTTCCGGTCGAGTCGGCCTTGAGGTACTTCTGCGAGATCGTGGCCAACGTCCCGTCGGCGCGCAGCTCTCCGAGTGCCTTGTCGAGTTCGGGGAGCATGCCGCTGTCCTTGCGCGCGGCGAACCCCTGCTCGCTCTTCTCGCCGACGGTGCCTGCGATCTTGACCGACTTGTCGCCGGTCTCGGCGAGGTAGGCGTAGACGGCGATGCTGTCGTTGATCACGACGTCGACGCGGCCCTGGTTCAACAGCGTGATGGCCTGGGTGAAGCCCTCCACCGACTCGACGGTGGCACCCGCCTTGCGCGCGACCTCCGACCAGTTGCTGGTGGCGTTCTCGGCGGCCGTCTTGCCCTTGATGTCTGCGAGCGTCTTGATCGAATCGTCGTTTGCCCGCGTGACGATGACGCCTTCGCCGACGGTGTAGGGCTGCGACAGGTCGTACTTGGCCTGACGTTCGGGGTTGATGGTGACCTGGTTGGCCACGATGTCGAAGCGGTCGGCCTCGAGTGCGGCGAAGATGGAATCCCAGGGCGTCTCGACGAATTCGACCTTCACGCCAAGCTTTTGGCCGACGGCCTTGGCGACGTCGACGTCGTAGCCGACGAGTTCACCGGTGGCTGGGTCGTGGTAGCTGAAGGGTGAGTAGACGCCCTCGGTGCCGACCCGCAGCACCCCGGACGACTTGATCGGGTCGGCGCTCTGCTCCGACGACCCGCAGGCCGCCGAGCCGAGGATCACCGCAGCGACGATGAGGACGGCGAGCATCGCCCGCCGGAAGTATCCGAACACCGGCGGAAGTTACCAACCCGACGGCGACCCGCATAGGGTTTTCCTCACTCGGGCTGGTAAACCCAGGGTTCGCGGGGTAGCGCGGTTGGGTCGAACTCGGTCAGCATGTCGGCGACGGCCCTGGTCGAGAACCCAAGTGATCCCGCGATCAACGCCCGTGCGCGCGACGTCCCGAGTTCGGCGAGGGTGACCGCGCCGTCGCGTTTGGCCAGTCGCTTGCCCTCGGTGTTGAGCACCAGGGGCACGTGGGCGTAGGTCGGGGTGGGATGCCCCAGCAGTGCGCCGAGATAGGCCTGCCGGGGTGACGACGACAGCAGGTCGTCGCCGCGAACCACCTGGTCGACGCCCTGGGCGGCGTCATCGACGACGACGGCGAGGTTGTAGGCGGGGACGCCGTCACCTCGGCGCAGCACGAAGTCGTCGACCATCCCGGTGTAGCTGCCGTGCAGCAGGTCGGTGACGGTGAACTGCGTGACCTCCGACCGCAGCCGCACCGCGGGTGGTCGGCCCGAGGCCGCGCGTTCGGCCCGTTCGGCGTCGGTCAGGTCGCGGCAGGTTCCGGGATATGCCCCCTCGGGGGCGTGGGGCGCACGCGGGGCCTGCAGGATGTCCTTTCTGCTGCAATGGCATTGGTAGGTCATCCCCCGATCGGTGAGCTCCTCGACCACCGCGTCGTACCGCGCTCCGTGGGCACTTTGGTACTCGGGCGGTGCGTCCCACGTCAGTCCGAGCGCGGTCAGGTCGTCGAGTTGACGCCCGGCGACGTCGTCCCTGGCACGATCGTCGAGGTCCTCGACGCGGACCAGGAATCGGCGTCCCGTCGACCGCGCGAACAGCCATGCCAGCACCGCGGTGCGCAGGTTTCCGATGTGCAGATCGGCCGACGGGCTCGGCGCGAACCGTCCTGCGGGGCTCATGCCCGTAAATCTAGTGGTCTACGCGCACGCTGCCGCCTCCGCCAAACCCGCCAGCGCCTGGGCCGTGGCCGCCCGCCACTGCCGTCCCGGTGCGTGCACGGCGGTCTCGCCGGGGAAGGCACTCGAGATGACCAGGTCCGGTGCCAGGGTGCCGAGCAACCGCAGGCTGTCTGCCAGGGGCTGAGACTCGCTGATCGGCGGGATGTAACCCGCGAACCAATTGCCCTCGGCTCCAAGCATTATGGTGTCGCCGGTGAGCAGGTAGCTCTGTCCGTTCACGCCGGGCACGAGGTAGCAGGTGCTGCCGGGGGTGTGCCCCGGCGTCGGGATCACCTCGATGCCGTTGCCGTCCACGTGCCGACCGGCGAGTGGCACGTCGACGTGCGCATGTTGGCCGATCTCGAGCAGTTCGATTGCGGGGGCATGCAACCGGGCGCCGAAGTGGCTTCGAACGCGAGCCAGCATGGGGCCCGCCTCGTCACGGTGTGACAGGTAGTGGTGGGCTACCCCGCCCAGTCGGTCGACGTCGCCGAAGTCGGCGTCGGTCTGGGTGCCGTAGAACAACACGTTGCCGTCCGGGCCGCCGGTCCAGAGGTAGGCGTGGGTCGTCAGCCCGGGAAAGGGACTGTCGGCGCGGGTTTCCCAGAGATCGGCGCGGATGGGTCGCATGTATCCTCCTCGAGTCGTGGTGATGTCATCGTCGAACATCAACAGGACTTGAGGTCAAGCGTTAACTGTGGAGCGCCACCGTCGCCGCGGCGACCGGCGACTGAACGCCGATCCCCCTGCCCTGCACGGTGACGCCCAATCGGGTGCGGTCGCCGCGGAACAGGTCGCGGGAGAACTCAATTGCCACGTCGTTCTGGTCGTAGGTGACGCGGGTGATGAGCAGCAGCGCCGACCGGGGCCTGATTGCCAGCAGCGAGGCTTCGTCGGGGGTGGCGTTGACCGCTTCGATCCGCTCGTCCGCACGGGAGGTGACGAGGCCGTAGTCGTTCTCGAGAATCTCGTAAATCGAACCGCCGAGCTGTTTTTCGAGTAACCCGGGAAAGGACTCGGCGGGGAACTGCGCCAACTCGAGCGAGATGGGGGAGCCGTCCGCCAGGCGGACGCGCTGGATCTCGACGACGAAGTCCGTCGCGCCGATCTGCAACGCCGTCTGCGTGCTGCGGTCGGGTGCGGTGATCTTGGTCGAGAGCACCCTGGTGCCCGCGACATAGCCCTGGTTCGCGAGGAAGGCCGGCACCCCCACCACGTCGGACAGGCTGCGTTGCACCTGGGCGTGGCTGATGAAGATGCCGCCCGCGCGGCCGATCACGCGATGGACCAGACCCGCCTCCTCCAACGCCGCGAGCATCTGGCGCAGGCTGGAGCGACTCGTCGAATAGTGTTCGGCCAGGTCGCGTTCGCTTCCCAGCTTCGCGCCGGGAGTGCCGGCGTTGATGTCGGCGACGATGCGCCGCCGCAGTTCCTCGGTCGACTTCGACATCACCGGCCCCCTCTCGCCATTCGGTTGGACCAATTCTAGGCGAGGTCGAGCTACTGCTCGGCGATCGCCGCCTGCGACTCGGGAAGAATCTGGCCACCGTCGACGACCAGGGATTGCCCGGTGACGTATCCGGCCTCCTCGGTGGCGAAGAACAGCGCGGCGTTTCCGATGTCCGCCACGGTGCCGAGTCGCCCGGCTGGCACGGATGCGGTCATTTGGTCCATGTAGTCCTGGCCCATTTCGACGAGGCCTTCGGTCATGATGTTGCCGGGGAGGACGGCGTTGATGGTGATGTTCTTGGGTGCCAACTCCATTGCCGCGGTCCGGATGAAACCGATTTGAGCGGCCTTGCTGGCGCCGTAGTGGGACCACCCCGGGTACCCGGTGAAGGGCCCCGTGATCGACGAGGTCACGACGATGCGGCCGTGACCGCTGGCGGTCAGTGCCGACAATGCTGCCTGGATGATGTAGACGGTGCCCTTGAAGTTGATGCCGAGCACCTCCTCGAGGTCCTCGGGGGTGAGGTCCTCGAGCCGCGCCGACGGGAAGATGCCCGCATTCGCGCACACGATGTCCAGCCCGCCGTGGCGCTCTACCGCCGCGGCGACCACCTTCTTGCAGTCGTCGGGGCTGGTGACGTCGGCGGACACCCCGGTCACCGTCCCGGGCTTGTCTGCCAGTGAGGCCACGGTGGCGTCGACGTCGACCTGGCTTCGGCCGGTGATGACCACGTTGATTCCCGCACCCGCGAACGTCTCGGCGATACCGCGGCCGATGCCGCGGCTGGCTCCGGTGACGATGGCCGTGCGGCCCTCCAACGATGTGAACATGTTTCGCCTTTCAGAGCGCTTCGGGGGCTATCACTGGGTGGGACTCAGGCCAGCCGTCGGCCGTCGAAGCCGAGATAGCGTTCGGCGAGTTCGCAACTGCCCTTGGCGTAGGTGATCGACATCGCCTGGGACTCCTTGGAATGGCTGTGCGAGCCCATCCAGGCCAACAGCAGCAGTCTGCGTAGCAACACGAACGACGGCAACATCGCCTCGTCGGCTGCCGACATCGGGCGCCGGGTCCGATACCCCGTTGCCCACGCGTCCTGCCACTCGGGTACCGCGGGGTCGTCCTCGAAGAAGGACACCGCCGTCCCGAAATCGTAGAAGTGCCAACCGAACCCGCAGTCGTCGAAGTCGATGACCGTGATCTTGGAGTTTGGACCGGCACCGTCGACGAGAAGGTTCGCCAGGCGGAGGTCGGCGTGGACCAAGCCGAAGACCTCGGGTCCGGTGCCGTACTCCTCGAGCCGACGTCGCAGGAGGTCGCGAGCCGGTTCGAGCACCCGCCGCTCCGCTTCGCCCACCCCGGTCGCGTCCTGCCACCGGCCCCACCGCGGCCGGTCGCCGAGGCTGTGCCGCCAGTCCCACGCGAACCGGTCGAAGCCGTTCGGTCTGGCCCATGTCGTCGAATGTTCGTGCAGCGCAGCGGTTATCTGGCCGAGGGTGTGAAAGTCCGAGGCGGCCAACATCTTCTCGTCGGGCTCGACACCGGCCACCATCTCGAAGTGCACGACGTAGCGGGCGATCCCGTCTTGGTCCACGGTCACCACTCGGCGACCGTCGCGGGCCGGACGTACGACGGGGACGGTGACGTTGCCGTCGCGGCGCAGCGCGTCGAGCCAGTCGAGTTCGGATTCGATCTGGGGGCGGCTGTGATATCCCTTGCGGTGCACGCGCAGGATCGACCGCACCCCGGTGTCGGAGTCGACGACTTCGTAGGTGGCGTTCTCCGACAGGTTCAGCAGGCGCAGCGTGGCGCGGGCGGGATGGTCGTAGTCGGCAAGGGCTGCCGTTGCGATTTCGACGTCGTCTGAGACGAAGCCCTCGTCGGTGCCAATCTGCTCTTCGCGCAAGCGCTCATCGCCCATCCGCTACCCCGCCTTCGCTGCTACGGCGGCCTTGCCCACCGCCACGTCCAAGCGTTCTAGCACGTCGTCGCACAGCTCGCGACTCAGAAGCAAGCCCGGCTTGAATTGCAGGACACTGGGATCCAGTGTGGAGAAGATTGCCCACACGCCGTTCTCATACAGCTCGCGCATCACGAACTTGGCACCCTCGGGGTGGTTGAACTCCAGCCCGATGATCACGCCGTTCTGGCGGATGCCGATGAACCAGTCCGCGTTGTCGGCTTGAATCCGGGCCAGGCCGGCGGCGAACACGTCGGTGATGGCGTGCACGTTCTCCCGAACCTCGGGGCGGCTGGTGATCTCGAGGGTCTTGATGGCGGCGACGCAGCCGAGTTCGGCGCCACCGAAGGTCGAGATGTGGGCGAAGCCGTCTTCGTCGAGCCACTGTGCGGCGCGCTCGCCGAGCATCGCGGCGGCGATGGGGTACATGCCGCCGGAGAGGCCCTTGCCGGACACCATGATGTCGGGTTCGATGGCGTGCTTGGTGATGCCCCACATCTCGCCGGTGCGCATCAGTCCGGTCTGCACCTCGTCGGCGATGTATAGAGTGTCGTGGCGTTCGGTGAGTTCCTTGACGGCCTCGAGGTAACCCGTTGGGGGGAGCGGGAATCCGTAGGTTGCGGGGATGGTCTCCATGATCACGGCCGCGACGTCGCCGCCGGACAGTGCCTGGTCCATCGCGTCGACGTCGCCGAAGGGCACCTGGATGAACTCGTCGGGCCGGTCGGAGAGGAACAGTTTGGAGAACCGGTCGTCACCGGTGGCGACGGCCAGGCCGGTATGTCCGTGGTACGCCTTGATGATCGAGACGATCTTGCGACGCTTGGTGGCGTGCCTGGCGCTCTTGAGCGCGATGTCGATGGCCTCGCCGCCACCAGATCCGAAGGCCACCTTGGTGATCGACGCCGGCGCCGAGTCGACCAGACGTTGCGCCAGCGCGGTGCGCGCCACGGAGGGGAAGTGGTGGTTGCCGACGTCGAAGTGCTGCATGCCCTCGACGAGGGCGGCCATGATCTCGGCGTTGCGGTGGCCGAGGTTGTAGGTGCCGCCGTTGAGGTGCATGTCGATCAAGCGGCGACCGTCCATGTCCCACAGGAAGTAACCCTCCCTGCGGTCGATGACCAGGTCGACCCCGGCGTCGGTCCAGAACTGGGTCTTGTCGGGGTTCCAGTACTTCTTGGCCTGCTCGAGCACCTGGGCCTTGGACTCGAACGAGAACGTGCCGTAGTCGAACAACTGGACTCCTGACTGAGGTGTCTCGCGCTTTGGTCTGGATGTAGATCTGTCTGGCTGCGAGTCGTCTAGATACGAGTACGTCTAGATGCGAGCGGGTCCACCCTAAAAAGGTGGGACCATTTATGTCAATGGACGGCCGTAACGGTTGCGCGATCTATTTGGTGGTGCCAATATACGGAAGTTCGACTGTGAGCCGCAGCACACGGCCATCGCCGGACCCCCATCGCTCGCCTGGAAGGTGACCACACAGATGACCGATCAAGTCGTTTCTCGCGACGAGAACACAGGTGACTCCGTCCAGCGGCTGAAACGAAACGCCGTCGGAACGGTCGGCGTCATCTTCATGGCGGTGGCCACGGCCGCGCCGATCACCGCGATGGTGGGCAACGTGCCGATCGCCGTCGGCTTCGGCAACGGGTCGCACGCGCCTGCGGGCTACATCGTCGCCACCATCGTGCTGGGCCTCTTCGCCATCGGGTACGCCACCATGGCCAAGCACATCACCGCCACCGGCGCGTTCTACGGCTACATCTCGCACGGGCTTGGGCGGGTCGTCGGCATGGCCAGCGGACTGCTGATCACCATGGCCTACATCGTGTTCGAGGCCTCGTTGATCGGCATCTTCTCGTTCTTCTTCCAGAACCTGTTCAAGACCCAATTCGACATGACCGTGCCATGGTTGGCGCCCGCGATTCTGATGCTGGTGCTCAACTGCATCCTCACCTACTTCGACGTCAACCTGACCGCGAAGGTGCTCGGGGTGTTCCTGGTGACCGAGATCGTGATGCTGTCCCTCGGCGCATTGGCCGTGCTGTTCAAGGGTGGCGGCCCCGACGGGTTCGCCGTGGCCGAGACGCTCAATCCGATCGGCGCGTTCACGCCGGCGGCCGTCGCGGGCGCCAGCGCCGGGCTTGGATTGTTCTTCGCCTTCTGGTCGTGGGTCGGCTTCGAGTCGACGGCGATGTACGGCGAAGAGTCCAAGGACCCCAAGCGGATCATTCCGCGCGCCACCATGATCAGCGTGCTGGGCGTCGGCATCTTCTACGTGTTCGTGTCGTGGATGGCCATCGCGGGCACCGGTCCGGCGAAGTCGGTGGAGCTGGCTCAGAGCGCGGACACGTCATCGGAGATCTTCTTCGGCAACGTGCGCACCACGTATGGCGAGTGGGCCATCACGCTGTTCAACATCCTGCTGGTGACCGGATCGTTCGCCTGCGGCATGGCATTCCACAACTGTGCGTCGCGCTACCTGTATGCCCTTGGGCGAGAGGGTCTGTCGAAGGGGCTGCAGAAGACGATCGGCGCCACCCATCCCTCGCACGGATCGCCGCACATCGCGTCGTTCGTCCAGACGGGCATCACGCTGGTGCTGATCCTGGCGTTCTACCTCGCCGGCATGGACCCCTACATCCACATGTACACACTGCTGGCAATTCTCGGGACGATGGCGATCCTGGTGGTGCAGGCGCTGTGTGCCTTCGCCGTGATCGCCTACTTCCACTTCCACAAGAACCACCCCTCCAGTGCACACTGGTTCAAGACGTTCCTGGCACCGCTGCTGGGCGGGCTCGGCATGCTGTACGTCGTCTACCTTTTGTGGGAGCACAAGGACGCGGCGGCCGGTGCGGCGTCCGGAACACTGTTGTTCCAGCTGACTCCGTGGATCGTGGTCGGGTTGTTCGTCTTCGGTGCCGGAATGGCGCTGTACTTCAAACTCCGTGACCCGCGGCGTTACGATTTGATCGGGCGAATCGTCTACGAGGACAACGCCGTCCG
The DNA here is from genome assembly GCF_001426545.1 of Mycobacterium sp. Root135. Lineage (GTDB taxonomy): Bacteria > Actinomycetota > Actinomycetes > Mycobacteriales > Mycobacteriaceae > Mycobacterium. The sequence continues at coordinate 913,209 of NZ_LMEZ01000005.1, forward strand.
GGATTAGGCCGCAGTAGTCGTCCACGGTTTGCCAGCGAATGAGCACAGGAGGCCAGGCCGTGGACGACACCCCGGACCGCACGGCGGACCTCGACCAGGGCCGGATGCGCATCCTCGACGCCAAACCGGTCAACCTGGACGGCTTCAGCGTCGCCAACCCCGATCTCGGGTTGGTTGCGATGCACAGTCCGTTCGACCCCGAGCCGTCGTTGGTGGTGACGGACGGGGTGGTGGTCGAACTCGACGGCAAGTCGGTCGACGACTTCGACGTGATCGACGAGTTCATCGCCCTGTACGGGTTGGACCTCGACGTGGCCGAGGAGGCCATGGCGATGGACGATCAGGCGCTGGCCCGGCTGATCGTCGACTTCAACGTCTCGCGTGCCGAGGTGGTCCGCCTCGTCGGGGGCATCACTCCAGCCAAGCTGGCCCGGGTCGTCGCGCTGCTCTCACCGGTGGAGATGCAGATGGCGATGACCCGCATGCGGGCTAGGCGGACGCCCAGCAATCAGGCGCACGTCACCAACCAGCTCGACGACCCGCTGCTGATCGCGGCCGACGCGGCGAGTGCGGTCGCCTACGGTTTCCGCGAGGTCGAGACCACGGTTCCGGTGCTGGGCGACGCACCGTCCAACGCCGTCGCGCTGCTGATCGGCAGCCAGGTCGGCGTTCCCGGCGCGATGGCGCAGTGCTCGATCGAGGAGGCGTTGGAGCTACGGCTCGGCCTTCGCGGGCTGACCAGCTACGCCGAGACGATCTCGCTGTACGGCACCGAGCAGGTCTTCGTCGACGGGGACGACACCCCGTTCTCGAAGGCAATCCTGACCTCCGCGTACGCCTCTCGCGGGCTGAAGATGCGGGTGACCAGCGGTGGCGGCGCCGAGGTGCTGATGGGCGCCGCGGAGAAGTGCTCCATCCTGTACCTGGAGTCGCGGTGCGTCTCGCTGGCCAGGGCGGTGGGATCTCAGGGCGTGCAGAACGGCGGCATCGACGGCGTCGGCGTGGTCGCCTCGGTGCCCGACGGGATGAAGGAACTGCTCGCCGAGAACCTGATGGTGATGCTCCGCGACCTCGAATCATGTGCGGGCAACGACAATCTCATCTCCGAGTCCGACGTCCGGCGCAGCGCGCACACCCTGCCCGTGCTGCTGGCGGGGGCCGACTTCATCTTTTCCGGCTTCGGGTCGATCCCGCGCTACGACAACGCCTTTGCGCTGTCCAACTTCAACTCCGACGACATGGACGACTTCCTGGTGCTGCAACGCGACTGGGGAGTCGACGGCGGGCTACGCACCGTCCCCGTCGAGCTTCTGGCGCGGGTGCGCCGCCGCGCCGCGACCGCCGTCCAGGCGGTGTACCGCGACCTCGGCCTTGCCGACTTCGACGACGAACGAGTCGACGCAGTGGTGGTGGCCAATGGTTCTCGCGATCTGTCGCCCGGCGATCCGAAGGCGGTCGCGGAGGCGGCCACTGCGATAGAGGCCAAGCAGTTGACGGTGTTCGACGTCGTCGCCTCGCTCAAGCGCACGGGCTACGACGAGGAGGCCGACGCCATCATGGCGCTCACCAGGGAGCGGCTGCGTGGAGACCAATTGCAAACCTCGGCGATCTTCGACGGGGAGTTCCGCGTGCTGTCGAAGATCACCGACCCGAACGACTATCGGGGTCCGGGAACCGGTTACGCGCTGACCGCGGAGCGCCGCGCCGAGATCGACGCCATCCGACAGGCACGGACGGCGGACGAGTTGACGGCCGACCAGGCCGAGCATCACGGCCACCTGACGTTCACCGACGTCGAAACCGCCAGGCAGGGAAGCGATCCCCGCGAGGTGTGCATCGGTCTTTCGCCTGCCTTTGGCAAGACGGTGTGGTTGTCGCTGTGCGGTCTCACCATCGGCGAGGTGCTGCGGCAGATCTCGGCGGGGCTGGAGGAGGAGGGCTGCGTCCCGAGACTGGTCCGCGTCCGTTCGACCATCGACGTCGGCATGATCGGGCTGACCGCAGCGCGGCTGTCCGGGTCGGGGATAGGAATAGGTTTGCAGGGCAAGGGAACCGCGCTCATCCACCGTCGTGACCTCTCACCACTGGCGAATCTGGAACTGTTCAGTGTCGCGCCGCTGCTGACCGACCGGATGTACCGGGAGTTGGGCAAGAACGCCGCCAGGCACGCCAAGGGCATGGCCCCGATTCCGATCTTCACCGGCGGCACCGACGAGTCGATCTCCGCGCGCTACCACGCGCGTGCCGTCGCGCTGGTGGCGCTGGAGCGCGATGCCAGTGAACCGGGCCAGCCGCCGATGACGGTGGAGCTAACCCGATGAAGCCCGAGGACTTCACCGTCGAGGCTGCCGTCAACGGCAATCTGAGCCTGGCGGACCTGCGGATGGACCCGGCGACCCTGGCTCACCAGGCCGTCGTCGCCGAAGAGGGCGGAAACCCGCAACTGGCCGAGAACTTCCTGCGCGCAGCAGAATTGGCGCTCATCGACGACGAGGACGTCATGCAGCTCTACGAAGCGCTGCGCCCGCACCGCTCCACCGCCGCGGAGTTGGAGGCACTGCACACGTCCCTCGAGACCCGTGGTGCCTCGCGCTGCGCCGAACTGGTGCGCCAAGCCGCCGCCGTCTACGCCCGACGAGGTTTGTTGCGGTGACGGTCGTGGTGGCCGGGGTGGACGTCGGCAACCACACCACCGAGATCGTCGTGGCACGCGTCAGTGGCAGCGCCGTCGAACAGGTCGTGCATGGCCAAGCCCCCACCCGCGGACGCAAGGGGTCGCGCGAATCGTTGGAAGGCGCTGCGGCACTGCTGCACAAGCTGGGGGTCGAGGCGGGCGTCGAGGTCGACGAAGTCCTGCTGGCCGCACTACGACCGGTCGACACGGCCACCGCGCCGCTGCCGCCACCGTCCTCGCCGCGATCGCCGGTGCGAAGCCTGCGCGCCGTCCACGCCAGTACCCCGGCCGGAACCGGATTCGGGGTCGGCAGGCACCGCCCACTGCACGGCCTCGACGGGGACGTGATCCCCGGTCCCGCAATTGTTTCCGTGGACTCGGCGACCGACTTCGAGGTGGCTGCCGAGAAGATCTCGGAGGCGGTGGCCCGCGGATGGGACGTCGTCGGGGTGATCGCCGCCCAGGATGACGCGGTGCTGATCCGCAATCGCATCTCCGTCGACGTGCCCGTCGTCGACGAGGTGGTCCTCGACGGTGTCGAACCAGGGGCGTTGATCGCCGTCGAGGTCGTCGCCGAGGGCCGCGCCTACCGTGCCATGGCCGATCCGATCGCGCTGTGCGTCGCACTCGACATCGGGCCCGACGACATCGCCGACGTCGCCGAGTTCACCAGGGAACTGGCCGACTCCCCGGCCATCGCCGTCACCCGGCGAACCGGTCCTCCCGATCCGCCGCCGGTCGACGACGACTACGTCGACTGCACCGTCGACGGTGAGGTGGTGCGCTACTCACCCGCCCAGGCGCACGTCGTCCTGCGGCTTGCACCGCCGGGCAACGTCGTCGAGGTGCGGCTGAAGTCGGTCCGCTCGGCGAGGGACGGCCTCGCCGTCGACGACGCGTTCTTCACTGATCTGTCGTCGATCGACAACGGGGCCTGGCTGCGGCGCGGCGTCGCAGACACCCGCGGCACGGTCGTCGCGCTGCTGGCCGCCGACCTGGTCGCCGACGCGGCGTCGACCCTGCAGGAGCTCACCGGACGCCCGACCCGCACCGTCGCCGGCGAACCGGAGGCCGCGGCCGTGGGCGCCCGCACCACACCGGGATTGCCCCCTGGCACCGTCGTGTGCGACATCGGCGGCGGGACAATCGATCTCATCGGCGACGACCGGGAGGTGACCGCGGCCGGCGCCGGCGAGGCGATCACCACCGCGGTCGCCAGGGTGCTCGGCATCCCCCGCGCCTTGGCCGAACGGGTCAAGCGCACTCCCGCCCTGCGGGTGGAGGGTCCGCACGTCGCGCACGAGGAAGACGGCCGCCGCTTGTTTCTCGACAGTCCGGCGCCCGCGGATGCGATCGGCCGGTTGTGCACCCGCGGAAGTGCTGGGCTGGTGCCGTTTTCGAACAAGTTGGCCGCCGAGGAGTGGCGGAGCCTGCGGCTGGCGGTCAAGCAAGAGACCGTGGCCGCGAACATCGTCCGGTGTCTACGGGCCTTCGACGCCCCGCCGCCCGCGTTGGTGTTGGCCGGGGGCGGAGCGCTGGACGACGAACTGCTGCGCACTGTCGCCGAGGCCCTACGTTCGGCGTCGATCGTGGTGGGACGGGCGAACGTCGACGCGCAGCACGGGCCGCGCTTCGCGGTGGCGTCCGGCCTGGTGCACCTCTACGCGAGGACTGAGTTGCCGGCCTAGTTACCCCGGTACCCCGAGCCGAGGTCGACGATGTTGCAGTACGCGCCGACACCCGCAGGCTTCGGCGCGTTGTTGGTGTGGCTGACGATCGTCTTGCCGCCGATGGACACCTTGCACGTCACCGAGCCGGGGTCGCCGCCCGGGTGGATACCGGTGAAGGTCAGCGAGCGGGCGCTGCCGTTGTAGTCGTAGGCGGCCGACCACGGAAGTCCGGCCACCTGGACGATCGGCTCGTCGTTCGCGCCGAAGTAGGACACCTGGACCCCGTCGGCGAACGTGCCCGTCAACTCGAAGACGACGGGTACTGCGGCCGACGCCGTTCCGGGAGTCGCCACCAGCAACCCGGCGCCGAGCATGACCGCAGCTGTCAGGGACGTCATTCGCATTGGTCGATCATCCCACCGATTCGCGGCGTCGCGGGCGGCAACTTCAGAGACCGCCCAGCCCCGGGATGATGTCGTGGAGGTCGAACGTGGCCGGAACCTCGAGCTGGGCGTAGGTGCACGACCGCGGATCGCGATCCGGGCGCCACCGGTTGAACTGGGGGAGATGGCGAAAACGTTCGCCCTCCATGTGGTCGTAGCGCACTTCGACGACCCGCTCCGGTCGCAGCGGCACGAACGACAGGCTCTTGCCGGCGTTCCACCGCGAGCCCGCGCCGCGCACCGACGCGGGCTGCGACTCGGCCTGGCCACCCCAGTTCCACGGATGGCCCTCGAAAGTGGTTATCAGTGACTGCAATTCGGTGAAGAGTTCGCGCCGCGTCGCCATCGGGAACGCGCCGACCACCCCGACCGAGGCCAGCGCGCCGTCGTCGCGGTACAGCCCCAGCATCAGCGAGCCGATCGCGTCGTCCCCGGACTTGTGCAGGCGGTACCCCGCGACGACGCAGTCCGCCGTGCGTTGATGCTTGACCTTGAACATCACTCGCTTGTCCGGTTGGTACGTCCCGTCGAGTGGCTTGGCGACGACCCCGTCGAGGCCCGCACCCTCGAAGTCGTCGAACCAGCGTCGGGCGACGGTGACGTCGGTGGTCGCAGGGGTGAGGTGGATCGGCGGGCGGCAGTCGGCCAGCGCGGCGACCAGTGCCGCGCGACGTTCGGCGAACGGCCGCCCCGTGTAGTCGTCGTCGCCGAGGGCGAGCAGGTCGAAGGCGATGAACGAGGCGGGCGTCTGCTCGGCCAAAAGGCGCACCCGGGAGGCGGCCGGGTGCATGCGCAGCTGGAGTGCGTCGAAGTCCAGGCCGTCGTCGGTCGCGATGACGATCTCGCCGTCGACCACGCAGCGGTCGGGCAGCTCGGCGATCGCCGCCTGGACCAGCTCGGGGAAGTAGCGCGTCAGGGGTCGTTCGTTGCGGCTGCCGAACTGGACGTCGTCGCCGTCCTTGAACCAGATGGACCGAAAGCCGTCCCACTTCGGCTCGTAGGACGCGCCCTCGGGAATGGTCGTCACCGATTTCGAGAGCATCGGCCGGACCGGCGGCGTCACGGGTAGCTGCACGGGCTCATTCTCGCACCGCCAGTCGGACGGCAGCCTCGAAGCCGTTGTCCGTCAGCGAGATGGCGGTGATCGACGGCACGGCTGACGTGAGCAGCAGGGTCAGGACGTGACCGGGAGGTGCCTCCACGGCGCAGGTGACGCCGAGTTCGCCAAGCAGGCGGGTGCCGTCGTACCACTGCACGGGGCGTGCCACCGACTGCGCCAGATCGTCGAGGATGACCTCGGCGGACGCGGTGACCCGCCCCCTGGTGTTGGTGAGGTAGCGGCACGTCGGTCGGCGGCGCGGCAGCTGCGTCAGGTGCTCTGCCATCAGCCGTGCGGTGTCCTGCTGGATCGGGCAGTGCGACGCCACCGCGACGTCGAGTCGTTCGCAGCTCTGGGCGCCGGCGGGGCCGGCGGCGTCGGCGGCCCGCCGGAGCGAGCGACCGGTGCCGCTCACCACCGTCTGGGTGGCGGCGTTGACGTTGGCCACCCAGAGGGGATCGTCGTCGGTCCCGACGTCGGCGACGAGCCGGGCGACCGCTGTGGTGGGCAGCCCGGTCACGGCGGCCATGCCCCAATCGCCTTGTGCGCAAGCCCGTTCCATCGACCGCCCGCGTATCTCGACGGCGGTAAGTGCCTCGGCGAGAGTGAGGACACCGGCGGTGACCGCCGCGGCGAAGGCGCCCACCGAGTGTCCCGCGACGAACTCGGGGACCAGGCCATGGTCGTCGACGAGTGCCCGGGCGCCGGCCACGCCGGCGATTAGCAGCGCGATCTGCACGTTGACCGTGCTGGCCAGGGCGGCGGGAGAGTCGAGGTCGTCGATTTGCCAACCCGATTCGTCGAGCACCGCGGTGACTGCGGGGCTGGGTGGCAGGTCGCGCAGCAGGTGGGGGCGTTGGGCGCCCTGGCCGGGGAACAGGAGGGCCAGGCTCATGGCATCGCGGTGCGGTCGACGAGGCGGGGACCCTCAGCGGTGCGCACCATCACCTCGGGACGGCCGTCGACCAATTCGGCGAGTGTCGCTGCACCGCAGAGTGTTTCGACCTGGCAGTCCACCCGACACGCGGCCGAGCCGAACGCGTGGTTCAACGAGACCAGGGCCGGCAGTGCGCGTCGAAGCTCGCAGAGGCGGATCAACAGGTCGAGGTCGCTGGTGGCGGTGGCGGCCGGGTGGCCGGTAGCCAATTCGAAACCGACGCTGCCGGTCGGGCCCCACGCCAGCCCGGTGTCGTCGAGGAGCGGTCGGAGGCTGCGCAGGGCCCGGATCGCCGGCAGGTCGCGGCCGACGACGTCGGTGAGGGTTTCGGGAGCCGTCGTTTCGAGGACGTCCGGAGCGGCGACGACCGTGCCGTAACGCTGGGACCGGTCGGCGCCGCGCACTCCGACGGGGAGGCAGCCGTCGGGAGCCCGGTCGCGGCGGACCACCACCCAGGGTGAGTCACTCAGCGCGTGCACGGCCCAGGCCGGCGCATCTGGGGGCAATGCGGCGGGCCCGGTGACCCGCAGCAGGTCGTGCGGGCGAGCGGAGGGCACCTCAGGTGGCCGAATTCCATTGCTGCGCAAGCACTGCCCGGATCCGACGGGAGGCCGTCCTGGTCGAGACTGCTGCATCGGAGTCCAGTCGGTTGGACAGGTCGCGCGGACCGACGCGCGCGCGCTGTATGGCGCCTTCGATTGCGGCGCTGAGTGTTTCGACGTCCTCTCGCGTGGGGTCGTCGGCGTTGGCGACCGTCAGAAGCCCGTCGCAGAAGCCGAGGTTGGCCCAGTCCTTCACGTCATAGCTCATGGGGATGATGGTCTTCGCCAGCTCGTTGAGCTCGTCGATCGTGCGCAGGGTGATGCGGGCGGCGGCCGCCTGGTGCATGGCGTGGATTTCGACGCCGGGGTCGTCCAGAGCGAGGATCTGGTTGGCCTGCAGACCGTGGGTGAGGAAGCCGCCGGACAGGGCCTTGCCGACCACGACGGCGACGACGGGATGACCGGCGACGCGCGCCGCGTGGTACGCGTCGGTGGTGACGGCCATCGCCTGGTGCAGGCCCGCCATCTCCTCGTAACGACCATACGCCTGACTGGGGAGGTCGACGACGGCGACGATCGCCCGTTTGTGCTCTGCCCCTTCGTCGGCCGTAACCAGGTCGCGGACGGCCTTGGCCAGCGCAAGCGATTCGGTGAGACCGACCTGGCCCTCGCGGGCACGGTAGAACCGGTTGTCCGGATCGGGCACCACGGCCAGGTAGCGTGCGTCCGCCGTCGTCGCCGACAGGACGGAAGGGATGATCGATTCTACTGCGGCAGAACCACTCAGCGCGTGCATCCACGTCCGACCTCGCGTCGTCGGAGGGTCCGCGGCCTGGGCGGCGGCCGGTTGAACCGACGCGGGAACGGGTTCGTACGAGCCGCCCCACAGGGCGGGGAGATCGCTCGGACTGGGTGTGTCGGCGGGATCGTAGACAGCCAGCCGCGATGCCAGGACGTCGAGACGCTCGCTGCGATGCCGGCCGGGTTCGGGAACTCCGGCGTCAATCGCGTCGACCACCGCGGCGCGCAACAGGTTCGAGTCGTCGGGGACGAGCGAGTCGGCCAGCCCGGTGGCATGGCGTTGTCCACCCCCGTCGACCGCCCAGATGAGAGTGTGGTCCCGAGAGTCGAATTCGTCGACGCCGCCTTCCTGCTCGATGACGGCGGGTCCGTTGAGCCCGATGCGGGCCTGCGGCGTGACGATCAGCCGGGTGCACAAACCCGCGGCGATGCTCATGCCGCCGAACGATCCGACCGTGCCGGCCACCACCCCGATCACCGGGGCGTGGGGACGCAAATCCAATACGGCCGAGCAAATCTCGGCCACGGCGTTGAGCCCCAGGTTGGCTTCCTGCAGCCGGACCCCGCCGGTCTCGAACAGGATGACCGCGACGGTCGGGGTGCCCGCCCGCGAGTCCGCAGCCGCGAGCAGCAGCGCCTGGGAGATCTTGGCGCCCGACACCTCACCTGTTCCGCCGCCCAGGAAGCCCTGTTCGATGGCCGCGACGACGACGGGATGCCCGTCGACGGTGCCCCTGGCGACGACAGTGCCGTCGTCGGCTTGCGGTGTGATGCCCTGTGGCTCCAGCCACGGCGATTCGAGGCGGTCGAACGGCCCCGTCAGCACCCTAATTGACCCGGCATCCAACAGGGCGCCCGCGCGCCCCAGCGCGTCGAGTTCGATGAAGCTGTGGCGCGCGAGCAGCTCCTGCCAGCTTTGGCCCGCAAGCAATTCGGTCACGATGCCGCCGCCTCGGACGCCTGACGCAGCCGAAGGTTGACCACGCCCGGGGTGGCCCCGAAGTCGTTGAGCTCCCACCGGCCGGCCAGCGGTGTGCGGGTGAAGAACCGCTCGAGCACGTCGTGCCAGACGGTGTCGAAACCGTTGACGCTGGTGCGCACCCGGACCACGACGCCGTCGTCGTCGCCTGCCGCTAGTGGTTCGAGGAGGATCTCCAAGTCTCCCGACGCCACCACACCGACGTGTATCGGGCGGGTCGCGGCTTCTCGGGCCGGGAACCGGTAGGTCAGGGTCTGCATGACTGGGAGTACCTCTCGTCCAGGGCATCGAGAAACAACGTGACCGACAACAGATCTCCGCTGCCGCCGGGTGACAAGCGTCGGGTCAGACACAGCTCGTCGAGCTCGCCAAGGCGTCGACGTCCATGCACCGTGCCGATCCCATCGGCGTCAAGGACTGCCTTGGCGCCCGACTGCAGCGCGCGCAGTCCGTCCGTACCGCCGCGATGCAGCACGCACGTGTCGTCCACGGTCGCCATCAAGGCGAGAAGCGCCGTCAGGCGGGCAGTGCCCTCGTCGGCACCCGCCTCTCTGGCCGCCTGCAACGCGGGCAGCGCATGCAGGCGAACATGAGGGAACCCGGCCTGGGCCTCACCCGCCGCGCCGCCCACCCCGTAACGCCGACGGGCCTGCGCCCCATGCGATGTCGCGGCGGTGACGTGGGGGTCGGGGATAGCCGCCAGCCGCGCCGTGACGTCGACGGCTCCGTCGAGCGTGCCGGCCCGCGCGGCGCCGGCGCTGAGAAGTCCCATCGCCCAGAGCGCACCGCGGTGGGTGTTCACCCCGCCCGTCGCCGCCAGCATGGTCCGCTCACCGGCCCTGCCGATCACGCCGAGCTGTGCGCGTAGCTCGGGGTCGGCATCGAACGAGGTTGCCGCCGAGGCACATTCGACGAAGGCGGAGTGCAGCGCATCCGCCGACGCGTGCAGCATGGCCAGGTTCATGTCGGAATGGGCGCCGGAGCCCCGCTGGTCGACCAGCCCGGGTTTCGGGGTGAGGTCGGCTTCGGCCCGGATGGCCTCGACGGCCAGGTCGGCGATCTGGACGGTACTCAGCGCCGTTGCAGTCGACATCGGCGTCACCAATCCCGGAATTGCGAAGGGGGGTCGTACAACCCGCCGGACCAGGCCACCAGGTCCTCGATGCTGCGGGCGGCGAGCAGGGAACGGTCGGCCAACCGGGTCTCGACCTGGAGGTCCTCCGGGAAGGCCACCAGGCCGTCGCGGCGCAGGCTCTCCACTCGTCGCGCATCCGAGGTGCGGCCCACCGGCGTGACACCGGCGACCGCTGCCAGCGCGGCCCGGCGATCGTCCAACGAGTGCGCCTTGTAGAGGTAGGCGACGCCCTCCTCGGTGACGACGTGCGAGACGTCGTCGCCGTAGATCATCACCGGCGGCAGCGGCATCCCGGCCTGCTTGCCGACCTCGACGGCGTCGAGCGTCTCGACGAATGTGGGAACGCCACCGGCCCGGAACGTCTGGGCCATCTGCACCACCAACTTTCGGCCCCGGCGGCTGGCACCGTCGCCGTGCGCGAGGTCCAGCCACGCGGCCGACGAATGGCGGCGTCCGTGCGGATCGTGCCCCATGTTGGGCGCCCCGCCGAAGCCGGACAGCCGCCCGTCGGTCACCGTCGACGAGTTGGCGTCCTTGTCGATCTGCAGCGACGAACCGATGAACATGTCGATCGCATATTGGCCGGCCAGTTGGGCCAGCACCCGGTTGGACCGCAAGGACCCGTCGGCCCCGGTGAAGAACACGTCGGGGCGGGCTGCGGCGTAACGGTTCATGCCCGATTCCCCGCCGAAGCTGTGGATCGATTCGACCCAACCGGATTCGATCGCGGGGATCAGGGTGGGGTGCGGGTTGAGCACCCAGTGCTTGGCGATCGTGCCCTTGAGTCCGAGCTGCTCACCGTAGGTTGGCAGCAGCAATTCGATTGCGGCGGTGTCGAATCCGACGCCGTGGTTGAGCGAGACCACCTGGTGGCGCTCGTACACCCCGCGGATGGCGATCATGGCCTTGAGGATTTCGACGGGACCGATGTGGCGGGGATCCCTGGTGAACAGCGGCTCCAGGAAGAACGGCCGGTCGGCCTGCACCACGAAGTCCACCCAGCTGCCAGGGATGTCGACCCGTGGCAGGGTTGCGGTGTCCACGATCTCGTTGGCCTGCACGATCACCACGCCGTCGTGGAAGGCGGCGGCCTCGGCGATCGTCGGGGTGTCCTCGGTGTTGGCGCCTGTGTAGAGGTTGCCGTCGCGGTCGGCCTGCTCGGCGCACAGCAGCACGACGTCGGGGGCGAGGTCGACGAACATCCGGGCGTACAACTCGACGTAGGTGTGGATCGCGCCGATGTGGACCGTGCCGTCCTCGACCATCTGCGCGATGCGCACGCTCTGCGGCCCGGCGTAGGCCAAGTCGAGCTTGTCGGCGATGCCGCGCTCGAACAGGTCGAGGTGCTCGGACCGCGACACCGAGGAGATCAGCATGTGCAGCTTGTTGAGGCGCTTCGGGTCGCAGTCGGCCAGCGTCCTGGACAGGAAGTCGGCCTGCTTCTGGTTGTCGCCCTCCAGTGCCACCCGGTCCCCGGGGCGGATGACGTCCTGCAGCAGGTCCCCGAGCTTCGCCGGGTCGACGACCTTGCCGGTGCTGAACGCGCCGCCGGCCTGCATGCGCTCGGCCTTGGCGGTGCGACGGGTGTCCCACCTGGTCATGTCCCGTACCTCGTCATGTCACGCACCACCAAGGAATCGTCTCCCATTTCGCGACCTCAGACGGCGTTTCGAACGCACTGCGCCGCGCTAGTGCAATCTCACGTCGTGGATGGGCTGGGCGTACCCGGGTAAACCACGGGTCCCGTGCCAGAAGCCAGGTGGAGCTGCCTCAGGACGCTGCAGTCCAAAGCAACCCGTCCGCTGCCTCCGTGACGACCCAGTCGGCGACCGACCGCGGGTCGTGGCGGGCGATGTAGGCGTCCTCGTGGGCGGCCCACCGATCCCAATGCGGTCGGTAGGTGTCACCGTCGCGGAGCATCGCGCGCCGCTTGCGTTCGGCGTCGGGGGTGTCGACCCAGATCCCGAGATCGGCAAGGGCGCGACTTCCGGCGTTCAGCGCTCCGACGCCCTCGACGATCAGCCGCTGCGCGGGGTCGACGGCATGCCAGCGGCCGGGGACGTCCCGCACCCAATTCCAGCTGCGCCACCGGCCAGGGCGCCCGTCGCGGCGGGGCGCCAGCAGTTCGGCGGCGACGTGGTCGGCGGCCCAGGCCAGGCCGTCCCAGCCGGGGTAGACGTCGTCGAGTCGCAGGATCTGGCTGTCGTCCCACAGGCGCCGAAGGTGTTTGGCAAGCGTCGTCTTGCCCGACCCGGACCGGCCGTCGATCAAAACCGTGCGCGCACCGGTCTCGGACAGCTCGCGGGCGACGTCATCGAGTCGCAATGAGGTTCCAATGCCCGGTCGCGACCGACGTCGCGATCGCCACCGCGACGATGACGAACGCCGCACAGATCAACGCAACTTCGCGACGGCCGAACGGTGACGGCCGGGCCCAGGTGCGCGTCGGGTGCGCGCCGAAGCCCCGTGCCTCCATCGCGGTGGCCAGCGTCGACCCGCGTCGGATCGCGGACACCAGCAGTGCGAAGGCTTGTCCGGCAGCACGTTTGACGCGGCCCTGGTCGGCGACTCCGCGGGCCCGGCGCGCGTATCCGAGGTAACGCCAGTCCTGGCCGAGCAGTCCGACCAGGCGCACGCCGGCCAGGGAGCCGAGGACGAACCGTGCGGGTAGCCGCAGCACCTGCCCAAGCCCGTCGGCGAGCTCGGTGGGTTCGGTGTCGACGAACAGCAGCACCGACGGCAGGGCGATGGCGAGGACTCGCAGGAAGGTGGCCACCGCCAATGAGATCGAGCCGTCGCTGACGGTGATGAGCAGGAAGTGCCAGTGCACAGTGCCGCGCGATTCGCCGTAGAGCAGGATGGTGACGGCGGTCAGCGCGGCGGCCAACGCCACCATCGATGCGCGAGTGAACAAGGTACGCAACGGGACTCGCAACACCAGCAGCAGGGCCATCTCGAGAATCAGCGCGGTCAACGCCGACACCCAGTCGATGCTCAACACCAGGCCGATCGCGATGACCAACGCGGCCGCGAGCTTTGCGACCGGGTTGACCCCCGTGAGCCGAGTCGGGGCGGCGCCGACGGCGGTGCTCAGCACGGGGCGTCCGCCGAGGTCTCGACATGCCACGATCCCAGCTCGACCCGACGGTCGGCGAGCAGGGTGGCGAAGTCGAGGTCGTGGGTGATCGCCACGACCGCGGCTCCGTCGTCGGCGATCTCGGCGAGCAGGCGCACCAGTTCTTCCCAGGTGTTGCGGTCCTGACCGAAGGTGGGCTCGTCGAGGATGATCAGCCCGGGTGCAGTGGCCAGGACCGTCGCCACCGAGAGTCGTCGCTGCTCACCGCCGGAGAGGGTGTACGGGTTGACGTCGGCAATGTGGTTGAGCCGCAACCTCTCCAGCAGGGAATCACAGATGTCGGCGACCGCGGTCTCGTCCTTCTTCAGCGCGCGTGGGCCGAGCGCGAGCTCGTCGCGGACGGTGGCGGTGAGGAATTGGTGTTCGGGATTCTGAAACACGCTGCCGATGCGGGTGAGCAGTTCCCGCGACTTCCACTCGACGGGTGCCCTGCGACGCGGTGCCGGTGCGAACGTCTCGTCGGCGGTGAGCGTCCCGTCGCGCTGGGGCAGCAGTCCGCCGAGGGTCAGCGCCAAGGCGGACTTGCCCGCGCCGTTCGGACCGGTGACGACGGTGATTGCGCCACGGTCTATTTCGAAGGTGAGGTCGTGGGCGCCGTCGCCCGGGCGGTAGCCGACTGCGAGGTTGGCGGCGTCCAGCAGCGGGGCACCAGGAGCGTGGTGGCGGGTGATCGCGGGCAACTCCGTGCCGGGCACCCAGACGCCGGCCCGCCGCAGCATGTCCCGCTGTCTGCCGAGGGTGTCCTCCGGAGGCCCGTCGGCCACCACCCGCCCGTCGTCGCCCAGTACGATCACGCGGTCGACCACGGGAAGCCATACCGCCGTGCGGTGTTCGATGACGACGAGCGTCGCGCCGGTCTCCGCGGCAGCCGTTGCGACGGCGTCCCTGACCTCGACGACGCCGGCCGGGTCGAGGTTGGCGGTCGGCTCGTCCAGCAGGATGAGACCGGGGTTCATGGCGAGCACGCCGGCGAGAGCGAGCCGTTGCTGCTGACCACCCGAGAGTGCCGACGTCTCTCGCGTCAGCGGAAGGTCGAGGCCGACGGCGGCCAACGCCCGGCGCACCCGCGGCCAGATGGCGGCGCGCTCGACGTTGAAGTTCTCCATGCCGAACGCCACGTCGTCACCGACGCGCGACAGGATCACCTGGGAGTCGGGATTTTGCAGCACCATCCCGATCCGACTGCGGCGGCTAGCCGGTGGCGCCCCGTCGACGAGGAGTCGACCGGTCTCGTCACCGTCCTCGTTGCTGTCGAGAAGGCCCGCAAGACCCTGCAGCAGAGTCGATTTCCCGGAACCGCTGGCGCCGAGTAGCAGCACCCGCTCGCCCGGTTCGATCGTCAGGTCGAGGCCGTTGAGTGCCCACCGCGCGCGACCGGCGTGACGCCAGTGCCAGTCCTGCGCGATGACCGAGACACCGCCGGACTGCGGCGGCGGGACGCTCATCGCGTCAGGTTGGGCTGTGACCCCACTCTGCCGGACGGGAAGCGTGACAGGGCACCGGTCTTCGCCAGGCCGCGGACCACGAACCAGGACAGGGCGCCGGCGATCAGCGCACCCGAGACGATTGCCGACACCACGTAGATCGCCGAGAAGGTCGCCGCCGAACCGGGATACCAGAGAATCAAGTCGTTGATCGCAAGCGCCAGGCCGGCGGCCGCACCGGACAGCACCGCGACCGGCAGGTTCCACGCGCGGTAGAGGAACACCGCGAACACGAGCTCGGCGGCCAGACCCTGCACCAAGCCCGATTCCAATGTCAGCACGCCCCATTGGTTGCCGACGAGGGCCGAGACGGTGGCGGCGACCATCTCCCCGTACAGCGCCGCGCCCGGCTTGCGGATTACGAGGGCGGTGAGGACGCCGGCGAACAACCAGCCTCCGCCAAGCAGTGCCTGAAGGCCGGGCAGCACCGCGCCGAGGGGAGCGCCGATCGGGTTGGAGGCGATGTTCCACAACACGAACACCAGCCCGGCCGCGACGGCCAGCACGCTGGCCACGACGATGTCGACCACACGCCACCTGTAGCTCCGCGGCTTGCTGGTGGGTCGATCGGAAACGATGTCGGTACTCATCTATTTCACTCCCTACGCCGGCATGATCCGGTCAGGTTCGTACGGTCGACGGCGCCAGCCGTCCTCTCAGCGCACTTGGCGTGCACTCCCGTGTGGGTCGCCTTCAATCTAGCTCAGTGCTGGCGGTATGCGAAGTTCCGTTCGTGCAGGGACCGTGGGGTCAGGCCTTGACGGAGATCTTGAAGATCAGGGCGACGAGTGCGCCGAAGGCGCCGTGGGCGCTGACGTAGAGCCGTTTGGTGTCGTATCCGGCGACGTCCTTCATCGTCTCGGCACCGAAACGGGCGGGGCGGTTGCCGTCGACGACGGTGACGTCGGCGCCGAGCAGGGCGTGTCGGATGCGGTCCCGTTCGACGCCGGTGGCGGTGGCCACTACTTCGCCGATCGTTCGCGCCGTGCCCGTGGTGGGGACCGCGGCGCAGGTGACGCCGTGGGCGTCGAGATAGCGGTTGACCGCCTCGACGGTGGCTTCGGCGCCGACGACCAGGCTGAGGTTGCCGAGGTTGACTGCGACGTCGGTGTTGCCGCCGGCGGTCAATGGGGCGTCGGGGTCGTGGACCAGTGCGCCGCTGAGCGCGGCACGGACCGCAGCACCGAATCCGGCGGTGTCGGGCTCGTCGGGGGACGGGTCGGGCAGCATGATCCCTGGGTTGAGCAGCCCCTCGGGGTCGAACGCCTTCTTGATCGATCGTTGGGCGGCGATCTCGACCGGTGTGAAGCGCTTCGTCATGAATTGGATCTTCTCGGTGCCGACGCCGTGCTCACCGGTGATGGTGCCACCCAATCCCAGTGCGGCTTCTATGATTTCGTTGTTCGCCGCTTCCAGCGACGCTGCCGCCAGCGGGTTCTCCTTGTCAAAGAACGTGGTGGGGTGCAGGTCGCCGTCACCGGCGTGGCCGCACACCGCGATGAACAGCAGACCGTCGGAATGGCGCGCCGCGGTGGCTTGGATGGCTTCCTGCATGTCGGGTATCCGGTCGCGGGGCACGGTGACGTCGCCGATGAAGAAGCCCTTGCCGCTCTGGACCACCGAGTTGGGCGCGTTGAGGCGGCCGTACCAGAGGGCGGCGCGATCGTCGTCGGTCTCGGCGACCCGAACCTCGGTGGCCCGTTCGCGCAGCACCCCTTCCACGATCTCCTGTTCGTGGGGCACCTCCGCTGCCGTGCCGTCGACGTCGACGAGGACGATCGAGTCGGCGTCCAATGGGTAGCCGGTGTCGTAGAACTGCTGCAGCCCGGCGATTCCCGCGCGGTCGAGCCACTCCACGGCGGCGGGCACCACGCCGCTGGCGATCACCGCGGCGATGGTGTCGGCCGCTTCTCGGGCAGAGGCGAACGCGCCCATCAGGCTGTGGGTGACGGCGGCGACCGGGCGAAGCGCGACCGTCACCTCGGTCACGATCGCCAGCGTGCCCTCGGATCCGATCACGACCCCGAGGAGGTCGGGTCCCTCGTCATCGGCGGCGAAGGTGCGCGTCGAGCCGTCGGGCAGGACGACGTCGGCGGACAGGATGTGGTTGAAGGTGACGCCGTACTTCAACGCGTGTGGGCCGCCGGCATTTTCGATGAGGTTGCCGCCGACGGTGGCCAGATGCGCCGAGACGGGGTCAGGTGAGAAACACAGCCCATGTGGTGCGAGCGCCGCCTGTAGGTCGGAGTTCACGACGCCGGGTTCGACGCGAGCGCTCCGATTCTCGACGTCGACGTCGAGAATGCGATCGAGACCGGACAGGTCGAGCAAGACGCGGGTCGTGGTGGGCATCATTCCGCCCGAGCAGTTCGACGCCCCGCCGCGCGGCACGATCGACACGTGGTTTTCGGCCGCAAGCCGCACGATCGGTGCGATGTCGTCGCGTCCATGGGGACGTACGAGAAGGCCCGCGAGTCCTCCAACGCCCCAGTAGTCGTGGCCGCGTTCGGTCAGCACGCCGTCGTCTGTGGTCAGCTCGCCATGTCCGGCGACCGCCGCCGCGAACCGCTCGATGGCGGGATCGGTTGTGGCCATGCGGTTCTGCGGACTCTGAGTCGTCATGGTCAACCTGGGTCCTTCTGGTCTCGGAGCCACGCTTCTTCATCCCCCGGATCTGGCAGGACTCGGCCACCCTCGATGGCGAGGTGCGCCGGACTGTTCTGGATGACGACGAGGACCTGCTTGGCCGGGATGCCGGTCACTCGAGTGGCGGCGGCGGCAATCTCGGCCACCAGCTGGCTACTCTGCGCTTCGGGGTGTCCCGTGCGCACCCATCCGTTGATCAAGAGTGGTTGCGCGGGTTCACCGTTGGTGTACAGGTCTTCTGGCGGCAGCTCGTGGAAGACCACGTTGACGTAGGTACCGGGGACGTGGTTGATCATCGAGTGAATCCTCGTCACCTCACCGGCAAGGCTGGCCTTCGTCTCGGCGCTCAACACCGATTGCACTGTCGTGCAGGTGTATACGGGCATGGTCAGCCCAGCACCGGCAGGTGCGGTTGGGTGGGCACCACCAAGACGGTGGGTCCGTCGGCCGTCAGGGCGGCCTTGAATTCGTGGATGAGTTCTTCGGTGCTACCCACCGTTGCCGTCCGGCACCCGAATCCCGTAGCGAGCGACCCGATGTCGAGGCCAGGTAGGTCAAGGCCGGGAACGTTGGGGGTCTCTTCGAGAAGTGCGAAGGACTTCAGCACGCAGTATTCGCCGTTGCGCTGGACCACGAAAACGATCGGAAGTCGATGCTGCGCGGCGGTCCAGATGGCCTGGATCGAGTATTGGAAGGAGCCGTCGCCGATCGAGGCGACGACGGTCCGCTTCACGCCGCGGGCGCGGTCTCCGAGTGCGATGCCAACCGCCGCGGGCACACCCCAGCCGATGCCACCGCTGCCGGTCGCGAAGAAACTGCCGGTGCGTCGGGTGGGCCACCACTTGAGCAGATCCGCCAGCGTGGAGGTCGACTCCATGACGACTGCCGCGTCCTCGGGCTTGACCGCACTGAGCACCGCGTAGACGTCGTCGGGCATCAGCGGCGCGGACCTGACGGGGAGGTCGCCGCTGAAGTCTCTGGTCAGTCCCGGCGGAGCCTGCCGGTCGGCCGGTACCTCCACCAGCTCCAGGAGCTCTTCCAGGACGGTGTTCATGTCGCCAACCAGGCTGTCACCCACCGGCGCGACCGCGGCGAGGTGAGGATCGCAGGTGATCTGGAGCAGTTCGGTTCCTTCTGGCAGATACTCGCCGGCAACGTAGGGGTAGTAGCTGAACACCTGTGCCCCGATCACGACGACCAGGTCGAAGCCGGTCACGGCCTCGTTGACACCGGCGATGGTCAACGGAAGCGGGCCCGCGTACAGCGGATGGTCCTCGGGGAACGAGCACCTTGGCGACAGCGGGCCGCCACGGACCGGCGCGCGCAGCTTCTCCGCGAAGGCGACTCCGGCATCCCAGGCGCCGGCACGGTCGACCTCTGGGCCGAGGACCAACAGCGGTCGCTTGGCCTGGCTGATCCGCGACGCGAACTCCCGCAGGCGTGCGCTGTCCGGCTGGACGCGCTGGCTGACCGTCCTGACCACCGCAGGCCCCAACGCCGGCTTGTTCCAGTCGTCGAGGGGGATCGACAGGAACACCGGACCCGCGGGTGGCTGGATAGCCACCGCGTACGCCCGCATGAACGCCGCTGGCACGTCCTCGGCACGCGCCGGTTCGAAGGCCCACTTGACCCACGGTTGGGGCAGCGTGGTCGCGTCGGGACTGTTCAAATACGGGTCGCACAATGACATTTCGCGGGTTTGCTGGCCGGCGGTGACGATCATCGGGGTATTCGCCCGGTAGGCGGCGATGAGACTGCCCATCGCGTTGCCTGTGCCCGCCGCAGTGTGAAGATTCACCACGGCAGGCTTGCCGGTCACCTGGGCGAAACCGTCGGCCATCGCCAGGACGGATGCCTCCTGCAACCCCAGTACGTAGGTGAAGTCGTCCGGGAAGTTCTGCAGGAACGTCTGCTCCGTGGAGCCCGGATTACCGAATATCGTTGTCAGCCCCAGGGTTCGGAGCAGGTCGTAGGTGACGTCGTGGACGGTTTTGGTGTCGGCCATCGTGGAAAGCCCTTCATAGCCCGGGTGACGAAAGTTCGACTGCTGAAATCACACACCCGAAGACGAGTGGCCGACCCCGTAGAAACCACGGGTCGACGGACTGCCCGGGGCCGGTGAACTCCGTTGAGCCGCTGCCGTTGTGCCTACTTCGAGATATTGCCAACCCGCTGACGTGGGAAGATGGCGAGCATGGGCCGGGACACTCCGCGCGTGGCGCTGTTGGGGCGCCGACGCGAGCGAGACGTTCTTGCCGGAGTGCTCGCGCGGGCCAGGGAGGGACGCAGCGGCGTCCTGGTTCTGCGGGGTGACGCAGGCATCGGAAAGACCGCTCTGCTGGCCGACGCCACCGCCACCGCGCCCGCCGACCTTCACACCATCACCATCAGCGGTGCTGAATCGGAGATGGAGCTTGCCTACGCCGGCGTGCAACAGTTGTGCGCCCCTCTGGTGGGGCGTGTCGACCGGCTACCCGCGCCCCAAGGCAAGGCGTTGCGGGTCGCCCTGGGCTTGCGGGAAGGTGCCGTGCCCGACCGCCTTCTGGTGGGCCTCGCCGTTTTGACTCTGCTCGGAGACGCCGCTGGCGAACGCCCCGTCGTCTGCATCGTCGACGATGCCCAGTGGGTGGACCGAGCGTCCCTGCAAGCGTTGACGTTTGCCGCGCGACGGTTGCTCGCCGACCCCGTCGTGATGATCTTCGCCGCGCGCACACCGGTCCTCGATCCGGAGCTGGCTGGGCTCCCCGAGCTGAACGTGACAGGTCTCGCTCATGCCGATGCCAGCGAGCTGCTCGCCGCGGTGTTGCCCGGCCCGATGGACGAGAACGTCAGGCAGAACATCCTCGCTGAAGCTGCCGGCAATCCACTGGCGTTGCTCGAGCTCCGAACTGCACTTGCCCCAGCGCAATTGGCGGGTGGATACGGTCTCGCCGCGGCAAAGCCGCTGGCGACACGGATCGAGCAGTCGTTCAGCAGCCGGTTGCGCGAACTGCCGCCGCAGACACGCACGCTCCTCCTGCTCGCCGCCGCCGAGCCCACCGGTGAGCCGGCGTGGTTGTGGGCGGCCGCAGCGACGTTGAGACTCGGGGTGGACGCCAGTGTTCCCGCAGAGCGGAGCGGGCTGGTCACCGTCGACACGGGCGTCCACTTCCGGCACCCGTTGGTGCGATCGGCCGTCTACCGCGACGCCCTTCCGTCCGAGCGACGCCAGGCGCACGCCGCGCTGGCCGACGTCGTCTCGGGGACTGGCTCAGACGAGCACGGCGCGTGGCACCGTGCGCACGCGGCAAGCGCACCCGACGAGGCGGTCGCCGCCGAGCTAGTGCGGTCAGCCGAGCGGGCCCGCTCACGCGGCGGTGCCACCGCGTCGGCAGCGTTTCTCGCCTACGCCGTCGACCTGACTCCCGACCCGCTACGGCGGTCCGAGCGCGCACTTCACGCGGCCCAGGCCAAGCTGGACGCGGCAGACCCGGACGCCGCCGCCGGGCTGTTGGCGTCCGTTGTGCGTGTGCGCAGTGACCTGATGGATGCGCGCGCCGACCTGTTGCGCGCGAAGATCGCCTTCGCCGCCCGGCGCGGTCGCGACGCCCCGCCCCTGCTGCTCGCGGCAGCCGAGCGACTGCGGACGTCCAATCCGGCGCTCTCGCGCGAGACCTACCTCGAGGCGCTGATGGCGGCGATGATCGTCGGCCGACTCTCCGTCGGTGCGCACGCGTCGACGGCCGCGATCGCCACTGCGGCGCAGCACGCGCCACCACCATCGGATCCTCCGTCGGCGGTCGACCTCTTTCTGGAGGGGCTGATCGTGCGGCTCACCCGCGGGCACACCTTGGCGGTCCCGCTGCTGCAACGAGCCGTCCGTCAGTACCTGGCGGACATCGACGCGGGTGCGGCCGACCCGCGGTGGCACGACATCACCAACCGGGTCCTCCTCGACCTCTTCGACCAAGACACCTATGACGCCCTCAACGCCCGCCAAGCGGACATGCTGCTGGCGGCGGGGGAGTTGACGGTTCTCCCCTCTGCGCTCACCACGTACGCGGGCGCCTGCGTCACCTCCGGCGACTTCACCAAGGCGGCACAACTGCTCGACCAGTCCGACGCCATCTCCTCGGCAACCGGGGCGCCGCCGCACCGCTCGATCCAGACCTACCTTGCCGCGTGCCGAGGGCAGGACGAACTCGGAAACCAACTGGCACGGAACACGATTCGGGAAGCCACGTCGCGTGGGGAGGGCAGCGAGGTCACCGTCGTACTCTTCTCGTTGGCCGTTCTGCACAACGGGCTCGCCCAGTACGACCAGGCGTTGGCGGCGTGCACGTCTGCTTTGGACTACGACGACGTCGGCATGCATGGCCATCTGCTGAACGAGATGGTGGAGGCTGCCGCCCGGTCCCGCAACATGACACTCGCCGAAACCACTGCCGCACAGCTGACCGAAATCGCCGAGGCATCCGGAACGCCGACTGCACTCGGCTATTCAGCGCGTGCCAGGGCGCTGGTGAACCCGGGCGCCGGTGCCGACGATGAATATCACACTGCCATAACGGAATTGGAGCGTTCACCGCTGAAGGTGCTGACCGCGCGCACCCGACTTCTTTACGGGGAATGGCTCCGCCGCGCCAACCGGCGAGCCGACGCGTGCAGCCAACTGCGGATTGCCCACGAGATGTTCCTGCACATGGGGGCCGACGGCTTCGCCGAACGGACGCGCCGCGAGCTCCACGCAGCCGGCGAGCCTCAACGACGCGACAGGAGTGCCACGTCGGCGGCCGACCTGACCAGTCAAGAGCGCTACATTGCCCGGCTCGCAGGAGACGGCTACACCAACTCCGAGATCGCCAGTCACCTCTTCATCAGTCCGCGCACGGTGGAGTGGCACCTGAGCAAGATCTACCCGAAGCTCGGAGTGACGTCACGGCGCGAGTTGAGGCGCCTGCAGTTCTAGTCGTGGTGAGGTTGATTGGGCCCCCGCTCGGGCGCACGGCGAGTGGTTCGCGTCATCGATGGTCATTCAGGTGGTCCGCCTGAGTGGTCAGTCCGGCGTGCGCAGCGTCGCCATCAAAGCGTCCAGTGCGTATTCGAACACCGCGTCGTAGTCGGTGGGAGCCTGGAGGGCTTCGGCGAGGGCCCGGTCGGCCAAGGCGTCCGACCACAGTGACGGATCCTTCTCGACGTGCTTGGCCCCGCGTACTGCCGAGAACTGCATCACCGCCGACGAGATGACGTGCACCTGCACCGCGCGAAGGACGAGCGCTGCATCGTTTCCGGTCACTCCCAGTTCAGCCAGCTGCCCCGCCAAAGCCCGCTCGATGGGCAGGAACAGTTGCGGCGTGCGGTCGCGTTCATGAGCGATGCTGAGAAGGTGCTGACGCTCGATCAGTACACGGCGTTGCGAACGGGCCAGTGACGCAATGCGTTCTTTCGCGTTGTCACCTTGGGCAGGCAGGTTGGCCAGTTCGCCGAGCAATCGCTCGACGAGGCTGTCCAACAGTTGGTCCCGGCCGCCGATGTGCCAGTAGATGGACGTGACGGCCACACCGAGTCGATCGGCGAGTCCGCGCATGGTGAGTGCCTTCACCCCGTCGACCTCGATCAGCTCCGCCGCGGTCTTCAGGATCAGTTCCGGGTTGACGCCCGGATCGCCAGCGGGTTTACGGAGCGGCGGCGTCATCGGTGTCACCCCCGTCGTCGGAAAGTCGCGACCCCGACGTTCGGG
The DNA here is from genome assembly GCF_001426545.1 of Mycobacterium sp. Root135. Classification (GTDB taxonomy): domain Bacteria; phylum Actinomycetota; class Actinomycetes; order Mycobacteriales; family Mycobacteriaceae; genus Mycobacterium. The sequence goes on from NZ_LMEZ01000005.1 coordinate 936,474, forward strand.
CGAAATGGTCCGGGCGATTCGCAACGCTATTACATTCGGCCCTGTAACGGCGTTACAGGAACGAAGAATCGGCCGACGCCGTCCACGAGGAGGAAACGTGTTCGACCTGAAGATCACCGGCGGAACCGTGGTGGACGGCACGGGAGCCGACCGATTCACGGCGGACGTGGCGGTCAAGGACGGCAAGATCGTCGAGATCCGTCGTCGCGGACCCTCCGATCCACCGCTGGAGGGCAACGCCACCGAGACGATCGACGCCACGGGCAGGATCGTAGCGCCGGGTTTCGTCGACATCCACACCCACTACGACGGTCAGGTCACCTGGGACAGCGTGTTGGAACCGTCGAGCAATCACGGTGTCACCACGGTCGTGGCGGGCAACTGCGGCGTCGGCTTCGCACCGGTGCGGCCTGGCAGCGAGGAATGGCTGATCGCGCTGATGGAGGGTGTCGAGGACATCCCCGGAACGGCGCTTACCGAGGGAATGACGTGGGGCTGGGAGAGCTACGCGGAGTACCTCGACGTGATCGGCAAACAAGAACTCGCCGTCGACTTTGGCAGCCAGATCGCGCACGGCACGGTGCGGGCATATGCGATGGGGGAGCGCGGGGCCCGCAACGAAGCGGCCACCCCGGACGACATCGCCGCGATGAGCCGGTTGGTCCGCGAAGCCGCGGAGGCCGGCGCACTGGGCTTCTCGTCGTCGCGCACGATCGCGCACCGCGCGATGGACGGCGAGCCCGTCCCGGGGACGTATGCGGCCGAGGATGAACTGTTCGCCCTCGGCCACGCCATGGCTGCCGGCGGGGCGGGCGTGTTCGAACTCGCCCCGCAGGGCGCGGCGGGGGAGGACATCGTCGCACCGAAGAAGGAACTGGAATGGATGCGACGGCTCGGCTCCGAGATCGACTGCGCGCTCAGCTTCGCGTTGATCCAGGTCGACGCCGACCCGAACCTGTGGCGCGAACAACTCGACATCTCGGCAGCCGCGCACGAGGCGGGCAGCCGGCTGCACCCGCAGATCGCCGCCCGCCCGTTCGGCATGCTGCTCGGTTTCCCCGGGCATCACGCCTTCACCCACCGCCCCACCTATCGGCGGTTGAAGGCCGAGTGCACCCGCGAAGAGCTCGCCGCCCGATTGGCTGAACCCGCTGTGCGACAGGCGATCCTGTCCGAAGACGACTTGCCGATCGATCCGACGAAGCTGTTCGACGGCATGTTCGCGCTGGCGCAGAACGTGACCGAGCGGCTGTATTACCTCGGGGAGCCGCCCAACTACGAACCTACCGACGAAGACACGGTGGCCACCATCGCGCGACAGCGGGGACAGGATCCGCTGGCGGCGATGTACGACCTCATGTTGGAGGCCGACGCCGGCAACATGTTGATGTTCCCGATGTTCAACTACTCCAACGGAAATCACGATGCGATCCGCGAGATGATGACCCACCCCGCGGGCGTGATGGGACTGTCCGACGGAGGAGCGCACTGCAGCATGATCTGCGACGCGTCGTATCCGACGTTCCTGTTGACGCACTGGGCGCGGGATCGCCATCGGGGCGACACGCTGCCGCTGGAGTACGTCATCCGCAAGCAGGCGCACGACACCGCGGCGCTGTTCGGTCTGAACGACCGCGGGGTCATCGGCGTCGGAAAGAAGGCCGACATGAACGTCATCGACATGAAGGCCCTCACGTTGCACGCTCCGCGGATGGCCTACGACCTGCCCGCGGGTGGTCACCGGTTGGTCCAGGGGGCATCCGGCTACGACGCGACGATCGTCAGCGGGGTCGTGACGCGTCGCCATGGCACCGACACCGGTGCGCGTCCGGGTCGGCTGGTGCGCGGAGCGCGCTGAACCATGCCCACCACCGTCACCGTCATGCCTTACCCCATCGCCGTTGCCCAAGAGCACCTCGACGATCTGCAGCGCAGGCTCGAATCCGCCCGCTGGCCTGCCGAGATCGACGGGGCAGGCGGGGACTACGGAACCGACCAGGCCTTCTTGCGCACGGTGATCGACAGATGGGCCAACGGATATGACTGGCGGCGAACCGAATCCGAACTGAATGGGTGGGGCTCGTTCACCACCGTCGCCGCCGGGCAGCGGGTGCATTTTCTTCACACTCGGTCAGCCGACCCCGACGCCATCCCGCTGGTTCTCACCCACGGCTGGCCCGGGTCGATCGTCGAGTTCCTCGACGCGCTTCCCATGCTCACCGAGCGCTTTCACCTCGTCGTCGTGTCGATGCCTGGCTACGGATTCTCCGGCCCGACCAGTGAGCGGGGGATCGACGTGGCCAGGGTGGCCGCCGCGGTCGCCGACGTCATGGCTCAGCTCGGGTACGACCGCTATGTCGCTCAGGGCGGTGACTGGGGCGCGTTGGTCACGCGATACCTCGGCGAGCACTTCACGCCGAATGTCGTTGCCATTCATACCAACATGTTGTTCGCGTTGCCGTTGGAAGGCGCCGCTGACGCGATGGACGGCGTCACCGAGGACGAGATCGCCGCGATCGTCCGGACATCCGCCCAAGTCGTCGACGGCACCGCGTACATGGACGTGCAGTCGACGCGGCCTCACTCGGTCGGCTTCGGCCTGGACGACTCGCCGATCGGGCTGGCCGGGTGGATCCTGGAGAAGTTCGCCGCGTGGTGCGATACCCGCGAGGGTATGCCGGTCGGCACCGACCGGCTGATCGACAACCTGATGATGTACTGGCTCACGCGCACTGCGACGTCGGCCGCGCGCCTCTACTGCGAATCGGCCCGGGCAGGCACCGGTGCCCTGAGTCCGTGGCAAGGGCGGGTCGACGTCCCGACCGGTTATGCGGTGTACCCGTGCGAGATCCTTCAGACGCCCCGAGTCTGGGCGGAGAAGCACTACAACCTGGTGCACTACACACATCAGGACCGCGGCGGTCACTTCGCCGCCTTCGAGCAACCCCAGCTCTTCGCCGCCGATCTCAAGGCGTACGGAGAAAGCCTGCGCGGGTCAGGCCTGTTCGGGTGAGCTGGACTTCGCGATGACATTGTTTGGGTACAGGGGTCTAGGTGAGTATGAAGACCATGAACCTTCCGGTCGTCCCGCCACTCGAGCCGATGCTGGCCAAGGCGGCCGTCAACGTGCCCGACGATGCCGGTGTCTGGTCCTACGAGCCCAAGTGGGACGGCTTCCGCGCGCTGGTGTTCCGCGACGGCGACGACGTGGTGCTGCAATCGCGCAGCGGCAAGGAACTCGGACGGTACTTCCCCGAACTCGTCCAGTCGCTGCGTGACGAGCTGGCGCCCCGCTGCGTCCTCGACGGCGAGGTCGTCGTGCCCCGGGAGATCGACGGCCGCATCCGCCTTGACTGGGAGTCGCTGAGCCAGCGCATCCATCCCGCCGAGAGCCGCGTAACCATGTTGGCCGAGCAGACGCCCGCGCACTTCATCGGATTCGACGCGCTGGCCACCGCCGACCGGTCGCTGCTCGACCAACCGTTTCGCCTCCGCCGGGAGGCGCTGCTAGAGCTGGTCAATGAGAAGACGTGGTGCCACGTCACCCGCACCACCGAGGACCCTCAGCTCGGCACGCAGTGGCTGACCACCTTCGAGGGGGCCGGACTGGACGGGGTGATCGCCAAGCGGCTCGACGGTCGCTACCTCCCCGGCAAGCGCGACATGGTCAAGGTCAAGCACAAGCGCGACGCCGACTGCGTCGCCATCGGATACCGCGTGCACAAGAGCGGCGAGGGTGTCGGGTCGATTCTGCTCGGGCTGTACGACGAGGGCGGCGAGCTGCAGATGATCGGCGGCGCAGCATCGTTCAGCGTCAAGGACCGCATCAAGCTACTGGCCGAGCTGGAGCCGCTACGCGACGGCGACGCGCGTGACGGCGACCCCAGCCGGTGGAACTCCGCGGCCGACAAGCGGTGGATTCCCGTGCGCCCGGAGCGGGTCGCCGAGGTGGCCTACGACCAGATGGAGGGCAACGGCCACAGCGGTCGGCGCTTTCGGCACGCGGTGAAGTTCATGCGCTGGCGGCCCGACCGCGAGCCCGCAAGCTGCACCTTCGCTCAGCTCGACGTCCCGCTGAACTACGACCTGTCCGACGTATTGGAGAGCTGAATGGCAAGTCCTGCAACCGAAGTCGACGTGGACGGCGTGGCCGTCCGGTTGACCAGCCCGGACAAGGTGTACTTCCCCAAGCTTGGCGCCGGTGGCACCAAGCGGGTGCTCTTCGACTACTACCTCGCGGTCGCGCAGCCGATGGTTGCGGCGCTGCGGGACCGTCCCACGCATCTGCAGCGCTTCCCCGACGGTATCGAAGGCGAGGAGATCTACCAGAAGCGTGTTCCCGCAAAGCATCCCGATTACCTGGAGACGTGCCAGGTGACCTTCCCGTCAGGCCGGACCGCCGATGCCCTCAAGGTGGCGCACCCCTCGGCGATCGCGTGGGCCGCGCAGATGGGCACCGTCACGTTCCACCCGTGGCAGGTGCGGTGCCCCGACGTCGAACACCCCGACGAACTGCGCGTCGACCTGGACCCGCAGCCGGGCACCGACTTCACGGACGCGGCCGAGATCGCCGTCGAGGTGCTCAAACCCGTGCTCGACGAACTCGGCCTCGTCGGCTACCCGAAGACCTCCGGTGGCCGCGGCGTGCACGTGTTCATTCGCATCAGGCCGGACTGGGACTTCATTGCCGTCCGGCGGGCGGGTATAGCGCTGGCCCGCGAGGTGGAGCGGCGCGCGCCGGACCGGGTGACGACGTCGTGGTGGAAGGAGGAGCGGGGCGAGCGGCTCTTCATCGACTACAACCAGAATGCGCGCGACCGCACCTTCGCGTCGGCGTACTCGGCGCGGCGCACTCAGATCGCCACGGTGTCCACGCCGCTGTCGTGGGCAGACCTGTCCGGGGCCGACCCCGACGACTACACGATCGCCACCGTGCCGAAACTCGTTGCCAGCCGGACGGATCCGTGGGCTGACATCGAGAAGGTGGCGCACTCCATCGAGCCGCTGCTGGAGATGGTGGCCGCCGACGAGGAGCGTGGCCTCGCCGACCTGCCCTACCCGCCGAGCTATCCCAAGATGCCTGGCGAGCCGCCGCGCGTGCAGCCGAGTAAGAAGGTAGCGGAGCATTGGGACGCGGACGGCAACCCGGCAGGCCAGGACCGCCACTAGAGGCGGAATCAAACAGGACTGAAGTCCGTTTGGTGTGGTGTCGGTGTCGTGAAGGTCGACACCCTTGGGTTGAGGGGCGGACCATGACTGCTACCGAACGAACACTTGAACTGCTCGCCCGGAATCTTCAGGAGGTCTTCGGAGAGGGCGATATGCGGCGTCGGCGCGCCGCGATCGAGGACTTCTACACCGACGACTGCGTGGTCGTCACACCAGACGGAACATATGTCGGGCACGACGCCCTGAACGATTTCGCCGGTGATCTGCGCGCGACGCATCCGGATTACGTCTACACCCATAGCGGAGAGCCCCAGGTGGTGCAGGACGCGGGAATCGTCGCGTGGGGCTCGGGCCTCAAAGACGAAGACCCGGAGTACACCGGGTTGGACGTTCTCTTGGTCCGCGACGGCAAGATCGCCACGCTGTACGTCTTTCTGAATCCCACGCTGTCGTAGTCACTGCAACGCGCCGACGGGAACGTCCTCACCGCCGTCGTCCGCACGGACGGGCTCGACCTCCTCGGCGCGTGCCCGGCGGCGAACGGCGAGAACGGCTTCCACCCCCAGCACCATGAGCAGTGACACGCCGAACGCCGGATAGAGCACCCCCAACGCGACCGCCGCGATCGACACCGCCTTGACCACGTGCTTGGGAGTGGCGGCTCGGGTGGCGTCGCTGGCCGGACCGGGCAGCCCCGTGCCTCCTGCGGGCCGGCGCTTCCACCACATCAGGAATCCGGTCAGCACGCTGACCAGAACCCCGAGGCACGCGAGGGTGGCAGAGATACGGGTCAGCACCCCGAGCTGATTGCCCATGTGCATCGCGATGCCGAAACTTGTGAGCCGCGACAACGCGCCATCCTGGGCGGCGGTCGCGTTGGTGATGGTCGCCCCGGTGAACTGGTCGAGGTAGAGCGTCCTCTGCTCGGACAGTTTCTGCGGCCACCGGTTCACGACCGTGTAACTGCCGTAGACGGTTTCGCCGCCCTCGGTGGAATCCGACGGCGGGATGATCGCGTATCCGGGAATCATGTTCTCGCTCTTGGCGATCCGGTCGACGCCGGCGAACGAGATTCGAGCCGACGTCGGGCCGCCGGGTTGCGAGGCGTACACCGGGTCGTCGGTGGCCGCCCACGCGATGCGCCGACCCAACCTGTCGTAGTCGCCCATCTTCGCGGGCGTTGACGGTGCGGCGACGGAGACGGACGGGGCGACGGTGGCGGAGAACGCCCGCCAGTTCTCACCCCAGTACCGCGACCACGTCAGCCCGGACAGGACGTAACAGATCAGGACGACGGAGAGCACCACCCCGGTGAGCGAATGCAGATCGCGCCAGCGGATCCGGCCGCCCTTGCCCCAGCGGAGCTTCAGCAGCGGCTTGGCGCTCTGAATGGCCCTCGGCCACCACAGGTAGAGGCCGCTGGCGAGCAACACCAAGATCCATCCCGCGGTGAGTTCCATCCAAAGATTGCCCACACCAACGGGAATGGTGGCGTTCGGATACGACACCGGGTCGACGAGGTGCCCCAACGACGGCAGCTGCACCTTCGGCCCGTCGTTGCCGAACATCCGGTGCAGTTGGTTGGCGTATCCGACCAGCCCGGACAGTTCGCTCCGTCGACCCAGATACCGCCCGGTGTAGGGGTCGACGAAGACCTGCGTGGCGTTGGCTTCGCCGATCGGGGGACCGTCCGGGGGCAGGAAGTCGACCCGCGTCGAATGGTCGGGGGCATCGGGCGGGGTGACGGCGTCCAGCGTGTAGCCCGCGCCGACCTGTCGCTGCGCGGTGGCCACCTGCTCGTCCAGCGGCACCGTGGTCGACCCCTGGGCGACGGTGAACAGGTCGCCATTGAGCCAGTGGTCAAGCGGTTGGCTGTACAGGATCACCAAGCCCGTGCAGGCAAGGACCACCAGCACTGGCGCTGCGAACAGGCCGACCCAAAAGTGCAGTCGAAAGATCCGGCGCAGGACGGCGGCGTCACCGTGGCGAGTCGAGGCGGCTGTCGTGCTCAAAACGTCCCCTTGGGGCTGGGCGCCCTGGCTGGCCAGCGACGCGATTCATGACACTCACCGCATTAGTCGCGCCGTCGGCCGCCCTAGTTCCCGGAAGGTTGGGGAGCGGCCCGTCGGACGAACCCGACGGCCACGTCCACGGCGACGAACGCCACGAGGCTGAGCCCGAACAGCGGAACGAACCAGCCAACCGCCGCGGCGATCATCACCACCGCCACCGCGGCACCCGGCGGAAGCTGCGTGAGCGCCCCACGTCGGGGTGGTCGTCCGCCCGGGCCGGCTCCACGAGTGGGTCTGCGCCGCCACCACATCAGATAGCCGCGGACGACGACGGTGGCCAGCGCGGCCGCCAGGGCGACCAACACGAGCTGATTGGCCACCCCGAACAGCGTTCCCATGTGCAGTTGAATGCCCCACGCGGACAACTTCGCGGCAAGCGGCCAGTCGGCGAACCACGTTGCGTCGGTGATCTTTCCGGTCGTACCGTCGACCGCAACGGTGCTGTTCGAGAGAACCCACGGCTGGCGGGTCTGCGTCACCGTGAACGCCGTGTCAGGCAGGGAGGGAATGCTCACCTCGACCTTGCCGTCGATCCCCGCGGCCCGCGCCGCCTGCAACACCCGGTCGACCTCTCCGATGCGAGGCTCGGAAGGCGCTGCAGCCGAATCCGGTTCGGTGGTCGCGCCGTGCCCGGCGTGCTCCGGATCCCCGGCGGTCGCGACGGTGGGCGTGGTCCACGACATCGCCGCGCGCAACGCGTCGACGTTCGCACCGGCGTACGTCGACCACGTGAGGCCGGTCGCCGCCAGGAAGAACAGTCCCGCGGCAATCCAAAGACCCACCGCACCATGCCAGTTCATGGTCAGCGCGCGTCCCCGTGCGCTTCGGTCGACGGTGAGCAGACGCGCCTCTGCGGGGCGCTGGCGCCTGGTCCGACGGTAACGGCCGACCCACAGGATGACTCCGCCGAGGGCGATGATCCACAGCCACGACGCGGCAAGTTCGCTGTACAGGCGACCGGGCTCACCCAGGTGGAGGTTCCGATGCAAGTTGCTGATCCAGGTGCGGACGGGCAACGAGCCGCTGCTGCCGTAGACGGTCAGCTGGCCCAGCGATTGCCCCGTCACCGGGTCGACGAACACGCCGAGCCGTTCGGACGGTCCCAGCGTCGGATCGCCGAACATCACCCGCGTCGTGTCCCCGGGTGCAGTGGCCGGCCGCACGGCAGTCACGTCGAGGTCCGGACGAACCTCCTGCGCCACCCGAATCTGGTCGGAGACCGGCAACGCGGGACCGGTCGAGTCGACGTGCAGATAGTGGCGGTAGACCAGTTGCTCGATGCTCGGGGCGACGGCGTACAGCCCGCCGCTGAGGGCCGCGATCAGAAGGAATGGGCCGACGAAGAGGCCGGCGTAGAAGTGCAGCCGCAGGAAGAACGCGCGATGCGCACCCTTGGTCGACGCCGGGGCCGAGGCGTGTGTTGCGGTTTCCGTGACGGCCATTGCGGGTGTGGACCTCCAGTGGGATTCGCGAGCCGTGGGACTGTTCCCGGCGGGCAGGCGGCGTCTGCCGGGACACCGTCCCATACCCGCTCCAACTGGGCAAACGAAAGTTTCATCGGGAACTTTTTGGTCGTGGAGTGCGACTAATGCCGCCATCGAGGCGATCGGGCGTCCGACGAATCGCGGGGTGCCGGGAACAATCCGGCTCGATTCCGCGACTATAGAGCCGTGGAATGCGAGGTGGCCCGCGAGGCGTTGTCGGCGCGGATCGACGGCGAGCACGAGCCGGTGCCTGCTGCCCGCGTCGACGAGCACCTCGACCAATGTGCCGATTGCCGGGTCTGGTTCGACCGTGCGACCGGTCAGGCCGCGAGCCTTCACCGGATGGCCCATCGGCCGGTGGCCCTCGCGGGTGCCGCCGAGGACCCGGTCAAGAGACTGCCGCGGATGCGGGCGTCCTGGCAACGTTGGGCGCTGCTGGGGGTCGGCCTGGTGCAGCTCGTCGTCGGCGCCGTGCAGGCTCTCGGCGTGAGCGTCGGGTTGAGCCACGACCACGGCATGGGATCCGGCGGCCACCTCCTCAACGAATCCACGGCGTGGTCGATCACCCTCGGCGTCGTCATGGTCGGCGCGGCGACGTGGCCCGCCGCCGCCGCGGGACTGGCGGGGGTGCTCGGCGTGTTCGTCGCAGTGTTGACGGCATACGTCGTCGCCGACGCGATGTCCGGGGAGGTCACCGCGATGCGGGTTTTGACGCACCTTCCCGTCGTCCTCGGTGCGGTTCTGGCGATCCTGGTGTGGCGCAGCACCGTCGGCCCGCGCCCCGAAGCAGCTGCCGCGCCGGAGCCCGAGATCGTGTTGCCGGACAACGCGTCCCGGGGTAGAAGGCGCGGACACCTGTGGCCCACCGACGGTTCGGCCGCCTGACGCCGCTAGAGCATGACGGCGAACATGATCGCCATACCCGCGGCCATCATGACCTGGGATGCGGTGCCCAGGAACCGGTGTGAGGGCTGCGTCGGCTCGGCCTTGCGCGCCACGAAGTATCGGTAGAGCCACCACCCCACCGCGACGGTGAATCCGATGGCGCACAACCAGTTCAACCCGGTGATGAACGGCGGCTCTCCTACGCCGTCGGGGGCTGACGGCGCGCCAGGCATGTCCATACCGGGCATGCTCGACGCCGACGAGCCGTGATGGGCGGCCGGTTCCCCGCCGGATGCCGTGCCCTCGGCCGGCGTCGGCAGCAGACCGCCGCTCATCACGGCATACATCCAGGCCATCGCCAACATCATCGCCGCGTGATAGGCGTTGATACCGCGATGCCCGGACTGAACGAGGGTCACGACGACGAACCACACCGTCGCGAGCAGGAAGAAGATCATCGCGCCGGAGGTCGGCAACGCGGCGCCGCGTGGCCACGCCATGATCACCATCGCGACGGCCATCGCGAGGTGCAACGAGTGGCCGACGATGTGCGTCCACACCCGTCGGCCGGTGGCCATCGCGTAGACGGATTCGGCCGCGCTCAACGCGAACAGCACCGTGACGACCCAGCGCAGCAGCAGGTCCTGAATCATCGCGTCGTCTACGTCCTTCGTCGGGCGGTCAGCATGGCGTTCGTCTCAATGGTCGGAGCCGACCGGCGAAAAGTTCCGACGCCCGCCGATCACTACGACGGACAGTCGTAGTCTGGACCCAATCAGTGGAAGGACGGAAAAGTGTCGGTTCGGCCAGTTCTCGTGCTCGCCGCCGGCTACGCCGTCGCGGTGGCGGGGCTGACGTGGTACGCCCTCGTCGCCGGAGCGCGGATATACGCGTCGACCGGCGACGCCTACCCCGGCGTCCTCACCGCCGTCGCCGAACCGCTGGGGTACTTCACGGCGACGTTGGCGGGCGCCCTGTGCTTGGGCGGGCTGCTGTTCGTGGTCGTCACGTCGCGCCCTGATGCGCGCGGCGTCATCGACGAACACGCCTTCCGTGCGCACCTCGTCGTCGAGCGCGCTTCGGCGGCTTGGGCTTTCGCCGCCGCCGCGATGGTCGTGGTGCAAGCCGCCGCCGACGCGGGCGCGCCGGTGCTGCAGTTGTTCGGCAGCGGGATGCTCACCGACGCCGTCCTGGCCTCCGAGATGGCCAGGGCGTGGGTCGCGGTAGCCGTGGTGGCGGTGATCGTGGCCGTTGCCGCGCGAATGTCCGTGCGGTGGATCACCCACGTGGTTCTGCTACTGCCAGCCCTGGTGGGCGTCGTGGCCCTGCCGGTCAGCGGAAACGCCGGCCAGGGGCCTGATCACGACTACGCGACCAGCGCCGCGATCGTGTTCGCCGTCGCTCTGGCGGCGCTCGTCGGCGTCAAGGTCGCCGCGGCCTTGAAGCGGCCCGACGAGCAACTGACGAACCGTCTGCTGATCGTCGAGATTGCGAGTGGTGCACTCGTTCTGGGGTACGGGGCCTCGATGCTGGCGGTGCTTCTCGGCCCCGCCGGGTTGACCGGATCGGGGTACGGCCGCGCCGGAGCCGTCGCGGCAGCCACGTTGACGGCGGTGTTTGTCGGCGACGTCGCGTCCTACGTCTCACGGCGTCGCGGCGGGACCGCACCCGGCACCTGGCTGCGTGTCGTGGGGGCCACCGCCGTCGTCGTGGTGGTGGCGCTGATCGCCGCGATGTCGACCCAGCCCGCCCCGAGGTTCCTGACCCATGCGTTCACCACGTGGGACGTCTTCCTGGGCTACACCCTGCCCGATCCGCCCAGCGTGACGACGATCCTGACGACGTGGCGCTTCGACACCTTCATCGGGATCGGCGCCGTCGTGCTCGGGGCCGCATATCTGTTTGGCTACCTCCGGTTGCGCCGCCGCGGTGACGGCTGGCCTGCAGGTCGGCTGGTCGCCTGGCTCGCGGGCTGCCTGATGCTGCTCTTCACCAGCAGTTCGGGAGTGAAGGCCTACGGGTCGGCGATGTTCAGCGTGCACATGGCCGAACACATGACGCTGAACATGTTCGTCCCCGTACTTCTGGTGCTGGGCGGACCGGTCACCTTGGCGCTGCGCACGCTGCCCGCCGCAGGGGACGGGCAGCCGCCCGGTCCGCGCGAATGGATCCTGTGGCTGGTCCACTCCAAGGTGACGGCGTTCCTCGCCAACCCGATCGTGGCGTTCGTCCTGTTCGTCGCCTCCCTGTACGCCGTCTACTTCACCCCGATCTTCGACACGCTTGTCCGCTACCACTGGGGCCACGAGCTGATGAGCGTGCACTTCCTGCTCGTCGGCTACCTGTTCTTCTGGGGCATCATCGGCATCGACCCCGGCCCCCGGCGGCTGCCGTTCCTCGGCCGGCTCGGACTTCTGTTCGCCGTCATGCCCTTTCACGCATTCTTCGGCATCGCGACGATGACGATGGACACGGCGATGGGGGACCAGTTCTACCGTTTCGTCGGCCTGCCGTGGCTGTCGAGCATCCAGGACGACCAACACCTCGGCGGCGCGATCGCCTGGGGGTCGAGCGAGCTGCCGGTGATCCTGGTAGTGGTTGCGCTCGTCGCGCAATGGGCGCGTCAGGACCGGCGCGACTCCTCACGCTTCGATCGTCACGCCGAATCCGACTACGCCGACGACGAACTCGACGCGTACAACGCGATGCTGCGGGATCTGGCCCGCGACCGCCGCTGACACCGTCACCGACGCGTGCCGGCCGCCTCGTCGCGGCCAGGCCCAAAGTTGCGCAGCCGCAAGCTGTTCGACACCACGAAGAACGACGAGAACGCCATCGCGGCCCCGGCGATCAGCGGGTTGAGAAGTCCGAGCGCCGCGATCGGGATGGCGGCGACGTTGTAGCCGAACGCCCACACCAGGTTGACCTTGATCGTCCGCATCGTGGCCGCCGCGAGGTCGAGCGCCTGCGGCACGACGGCCAAGTCGTCACGAACGAGGATGATGTCGGCGGCACCGATGGCGACGTCGGTGCCGCGGCCGATGGCCATGCCGAGGTCGGCGCAGGCCAACGCCGGCCCGTCGTTGATGCCGTCGCCGACCATCGCCACCACCCGACCGTGGCCGCGGAGCTGCTCGACCACGTCGACCTTGCCGTCGGGTAGCACGTCGGCGATCACCTCGTCGATCCCGACGCGGGCGGCCACGGCTGCTGCGGACTCCGGGTTGTCGCCGGTCAGCAGAATGGTGCGCAACCCACGTGCGTGCAGGGCGGCGACGGCGTCGGCCGCCGAGTCCTTGACCGTGTCGGACACCGCGACGACACCGCACGGCTCGCCGTCGACCTCGACGAAAACCACTGTCTCGCCCCGGGTCTCGGCGGATCGACGGGCCGCCACCAGCACCGGCGACTCGCACGACGGGGCGATCCAGGACGGCTTGCCCACCCGCACCGCCCGGCCCGCCACGGTGCCCGCCACACCACGGCCTGCCAACGCCCGAAAGTCGTCGACCCCGTCGCGCTCGGCAACGGCCGCCGCAATGGCGATCGCGACGGCGTGTTCGGAGGCCGACTCGACCGCGGCCGCGAGCGCGAGGACGTCCTCGCCGGTCCAGCCGTCGGCGGCGACCACGGCGCTCACCGTCAGTCGACCCGTCGTCAAGGTGCCGGTCTTGTCGAAGACCACGGTGTCCACGGCGCGCGTCGCCTCGAGGGATCGGTGCCCCTTGAGGAAGATCCCGAGCTGAGCTCCCCGACCCGTCGCCACCATCATCGCCGTCGGAGTGGCCAGCCCGAGCGCACACGGGCACGCGATGACCAACACCGCCAACGCCGCGGAGAAGGCGCGGTCGGGACCGCCGCCGGCGATCAGCCACGCGATCGCCGTCAGCGCCGAGATGGCGAACACGCACGGCACGAACACCGCCGAGATCCGGTCGGCCAGTCGTTGCGCGTCGGCCTTCTGGGTTTGAGCCTCCTCGACGAGGCGGACCATCCCGGCGAACTGCGTGTCCGCGCCGACGGCGGCGGCCTCCACGATCAACCTGCCGTCCAAGACGACCGTTCCGCCGACGACACTGCCGCCCGGCGCCGCCCGGAGCGGCTTGGCCTCACCCGTCATCGCGCTCACGTCGACGGCGGCCGACCCCTCCATCACCAGGCCATCCGCGGCGATCGTCTGACCGGGTCGCACCACGAAGCGGTGCTGTTCCTTGAGCTCGTCGGCCGGGATCACCATCTCCGAGCCGTCGTCCAAGAGGATGACGACGTCCTTGGCGCTCAACGCGGCCAGCGCGCGCAACGCTCCGCCCGCCTTGGACTTGGCGCGGGCCTCGAAGTATCGCCCGGCGAGGACGAACACCGTCACACCCGCCGCGACCTCGAAGTAGATGGCGTCGCTGCCGATCAGCGCCTGCCAGATGCCCCGGCCCGCACCGCCGGAATGGTGGTTCCCGAAGACCGTGTACAGCGACCAGACCGTCGCCGCGGTGATGCCGACCGAGATGAGCGTCTCCATCGACGCGGTGCCGTGGCGAGCCTGGCGCAGCGCGACCCGGTGGAACGGCCACGCCGCCCACGTCACGACGGGCACGGCCAGCGCCGTCAACACCCACTCCCAGCCGGTGAAGCGGGTACTGGGGACGACGGCGAACATCACCGACAGGTCAGCCAGCGGGACGAACAGGACGGCCGCGACTGCCAGCCTGATCATCAGGTGCCGCGCGTGATCGGAGTCGGGGTCGACGTCGGGGGTGCCGCCCGCCGTCCGTGGCCGTGCCTCGTAGCCGGCCCGACGAACGGCGTCGCACAACTCCGGGGTGGGCAGGTCCGAGCCCGCGTCGATCGTGGCGACGCGGGTGGCGAAGTTCACCGACGCCCTGACCCCGGGGAGCTTGTTGAGCACCGACTCGACACGCCCCGCGCACGCGGCGCACGACATGCCGTCCACGTCGAGCTGTACGCGGTGTGCGCCGGCCGTGTCGTCGCCTGCCTCCGCGGTCGTGGTCGACATCGTCGACTCCACCTCCTGTTCACCGTCGTGCCCAACAACTTGGTCGTCTCCGTCCGGCGAAGAGTTCCCGGCGTTCATGGCCTACGCTCCGTAGCCGTGGCGACAAGCGACAACGACGATCGAGTGACCCAGCTCGCCAAGGCTGCGGGCCGAGGCGATCGAGCGGCACTCACGATGTTCATCGAAGCCACTCAGCGCGACGTCTGGCGAACCGTCGCCTACCTGGCCGATCCCGGCAGTGCCGACGATCTGACGCAGGAAACCTTCCTACGGGCGATCAAGTCCCTGCCCCGTTTCAGCGGCCGTTCGACCGCGAAGACCTGGTTGATGTCGATCGCCCGACGCGTGGTCGTCGACCAGATTCGGTACAACACCAGCCGACCGCGGCCAGCCTACGTGCTCGACCTGGACGACGTGGTGGGCGCTCGGCGCGGTGGCGACCGGATCGAGGGGATGGTCGAAATCCGGATGCTGCTCGACGGTCTCGACGCCGAACGCCGCGAGGCGCTGGTGCTTACGCAGGTCCTCGGCCTGACCTACGCCGAAGCCGCCGAGGTCTGCGGATGTCCCATCGGCACCATTCGTTCGCGGGTGGCCCGGGCGCGCGACGACCTGCAAGAGGCCGCCAGGGAAGAGGGCTACGCCGGATAGTCCGGAACGGTCAGCCGGCGATGTACTGCTTGACTCCGCCGTTCTCCGCGCAGGTCGCCCCACGTTTCGGGCTCTGGGTGAACGTGTACGAGTCGTCCTTGCACAAGTACACCTTCACGCCCGGCGGCGGCGGGGCCGGGGTAGGGGGCGCCTCCCACCCGCATCGGTTGATCACCGGGGGATCGGTCACCGGGCAGCCAGGCTCCGGGCTCGACGGGTCGGCGCTGGCCGACCACGGGCTCATTGCGGTCGCCGCCGCGGCAAGCGCGGACGCGAGGAGCAATCGAAGTGCCATGCGCGCCAATCTACTCAGTCCTCAGGACGCGAGGGTTGCCTTGCCGGTGAGCTGCTGGCCCGACCGGTCGATCCACACCAGGTCGACGACGTCGCCGGAGTAGTGGCGGTCCAAGACGTTGGTCAACTCCGTCGCCGAGCCGAGCTGCTCGCCGTCGATGCTGAGCAGGACGTCACCGTCGTGCAGACCCGCCTGCTGAGCCGGACCGCCGCGGAGCACCTCGAAGATGATCACGCCCGGCAGGTCGTCCGGCTGATTGCGAGAATTCACGCCGACCCCGAGCAGCGTCGGGGGTCCGATGTGCACCGTGTTCGACGGCGATCCCGACCGAATCTGATTGGCCGTCGCCAGGGCGTCGTTGATGGGGATGGCAAAACCGGAGCCGCCCGGATCCATCCGGAAGTTGACCGTCGCCGCGGTGGTGACGCCCATGACCTGGCCTGCCGCGTTGACCATCGGCCCCCCGGAGTCACCGGCGCGTACCGGTGCCGCGAACTCGATCAGCCCGGTGGCCTGGTTCGAACTGCCGGTCAACTCGTCCTTGGCGTTGATGGTGCGTCCGAAGCCGACCACCTCGCCCGCCTCTTGTGTCAGCGGACTTCCCGAGCCCCTGGCGTTGCCGAGCGCGACGACGGGATCTCCCACCGCGAGCTGCGACGAATCGCCCAGCACTGCGACCGGCAGGCCGCCGGCGCCGCGCAGCTGCAACACGGCGATGTCTCTGTTCCGGTCGTAACCGACCAGATCGGCCGGGTAGCCCCGGCCTGCGACCGTCGCGGTGATGCTGTCCGCACCCTGCACGACGTGGAAGTTCGTCAGCAGGGTTCCGCCCTGGTCCAAGACGATGCCCGTACCTGCGCCGATTGCGTGCTGGTAGTTGATGGTCGTGTCGATGCGCGCCACGGTCGGCTCCACCTGCGCGGCGACGCTCGACAGATCGGCGGGTGCGGCGGACGCCACTGCAGGTGCGACGATCGACGTCGAGACGACCGTGGCCACGACCGCGACGACCAATCGCCATCTGGTGTGGAACCTGCGCATGGGGCACCTTCCGCCGTGTGTAGCTGGAGTTCTACCCACGATTCTGACGTTGACACCGTGGGCTGTCGACGCAACGGCCACGTGAGGTCAGTCGTCGAATGCCACTCAGAGGCGCGAGCGTCCGAACAGCCGCGAATTCGACTTGCCGCTCGGACGTCGGTTGCGCAACTTGCTATCGGACTCATCGGCGGTGGACTCGTCGGCGTTACCGGTGTCTTCCGGGGTATTGGTGGGCTCAGCGGTTTCAGCGGTATCGGTGGGCTCAGCGGTATCGACGGGCTCAGCGGTTTCGGCAGCCACAACGGGCTCACTGGCCTCGGCAGCCTCGGCAGCCTCGGCAGCCTCAGTGGTCTCCGGCGTCTCGGCGACTGCGGCGGGTTCCGGGACGTCTTCGACCTCGGTGTCCGTTACGGGCTCGCCGACAGGTGCTGCCTCTGGAGTCTCGTCGACGACCTCGGCTTCGGTGTTCTCGACGTCGTCCGTGTCGTTGACGTCGTCGACTTCGTCCTGTTCACCGTCCCCGGCACCCCGACCACGGCGGCGCGTCTGGGCCTTCGGGCGCAGCGGCTTCGGCGGGGGAGGAGGCAGTTCGGCGGCGTAGGCCAGGTAGAAGCTCAGCGCGCCGAGAACCGCGATCGCCGCCGCCGCGCCGTAGATGCCGAACAACGTCGGACCAGCGGCGTCCAGGCTTACCCAGATCTCGCTGACGGCGGCGCCGATGATCAGCGCACCGGCGAGAACCTGCAGGACGATCGACCAAAACCTCAACGTGAGTGCCAGCTGCGGCGTCCCGAACTCAGGTCGCCGGGACTTCAGGAACGTCAGCACGACGGGAAGGGCTGCCAGCCCGATCAGCGCACCGCATACGACGCGCATCGGCAGGCCGAGGCCAGCCGGCCATGCGCCGGTCAGCTCGAACCAGCGGGGCAGGACGAAGAAGAAGTAGAGAGCTCCGGCGATGACGAAGAAAGATGCGTGCCACAGGACCGCGATCCAGCGCCGCATACTCCTCCTCGAGTCGGTGGGGCCGTGCAAAGGGTCAAGGTACGACCAGGCTCAAAGAGCCTGGTCGTACCCGGACCAGTGCGGAGGATAGGGGATTTGAACCCCTGAGGGCTATTAACCCAACCCGCGTTCCAGGCGAGCGCCATAGGCCACTAGGCGAATCCTCCGCGGGCCATGTTAGCCGACCGAACCGCCCGCTCTTCACGAGCGGCATGCGTCGTGCCCGACGCCGGGGTATTACACTCGCTGTCGGACCCCGCGCGGCGTCCATCCTGTGAACTCCCCCAGGGCCGGAAGGCAGCAAGGGTCAATGGGCTCTGGCGGGTGCGCGGGGTCCCCTTTCAATTCACGGCCCAGCGGAAGGCCTGCCTTGTCGTTTCTGTCCCTCGGTCGTGACGAACTGGACGCGCAGCACGAGCTGCAGCGCCGCAACTACGCCGATCTGCAGGCCAAGAAGCTCAGCCTGGATCTCACCAGGGGTAAGCCGTCGGCCGCGCAGCTCGACCTCGCCAACGGCTTGTTGACGCTGCCCGGCACCGATTTTCGCGACGGTGAGGGCACCGACACCCGCAACTACGGCGGCCTGCACGGGTTGCCGGAGCTGCGCGCCATCTTCGGTGAACTGCTCGGCATCCCGGTCCAGAACCTGATTGCGGGCAACAACGCGAGCCTCGAGATCATGCACGACCTGGTGGTGTTCTCCCTGCTCCACGGCGCCGTCGACTCGCCGCGGCCGTGGATCGAAGAACCCGTGGTCAAGTTCCTCTGCCCGTCGCCCGGCTACGACCGCCACTTCGCCATCACCGAGGCCTTCGGCATCGAGATGATCCCGGTGCCGATGCTCGAGGACGGCCCCGACGTCGACCTCATCGAGGAACTCGTCGCCGGCGACCCCGCCATCAAGGGCATGTGGTGCGTCCCGGTGTTCTCCAACCCCACGGGCGTCACCTACTCCTGGGAGAACGTGCGACGCCTGGTCCAAATGCGCACCGCCGCAAGCGATTTCCGCCTGTTCTGGGACAACGCCTACGTCGTGCACACGCTGACCCACGACTTCGTCAAGCAGGTCGACGTGCTGGGACTGGCCGCCAAGGCGGGCAACCCGAACCGTCCCTACGTCTTCGCGTCGACCTCGAAGATCACGTTCGCCGGAGCCGGCGTCAGCTTCTTCGGTGGTTCGCTCGGCAACATCGCCTGGTACCTGCAGCACGCCGGTAAGAAGTCGATCGGGCCCGACAAGGTCAACCAGCTACGTCACCTTCGCTTCTTCGGCGACGCCGACGGGGTGCGACTGCAGATGCAGAAGCATCAGGAGCTTTTGGCGCCCAAGTTCGCGCTCGTCGGCCAAATCCTCGAGGACCGTCTCGGCGAGTCCAAGATTGCCTCGTGGACCGATCCGAAGGGCGGCTACTTCGTCAGCCTCGACGTGTGGCCCGGCACGGCGCGGCGGACGATCGCCCTCGCCAAGGACGCCGGCATCGCGGTGACCGAGGCGGGAGCCGCGTTCCCCTACCGAAAAGACCCCGAAGACAAGAACGTTCGGATCGCGCCGTCCTTTCCGTCGGTACCCGATCTCAACGAGGCGGTCGACGGTTTGGCGACCTGCGCGCTGCTTGCCGCGACCGAGTCGCTGCTCGCGGGTGACTAGGGCGCCACGCGTCGGACAGCCTGAGTAACCTGCTTCCGTGGCTCTCTACCGCAAGTACCGACCAGCGACCTTCGCCGAGGTGGTCGGTCAGGAGCACGTCACCGAGCCGCTGTCGACCGCACTGACGTCTGGCCGCATCAACCACGCCTACCTCTTCTCGGGTCCGCGCGGCTGTGGCAAGACGTCGTCGGCCCGCATCATGGCCAGATCGTTGAACTGCGAGCAGGGGCCCACCCCTACTCCGTGCGGTGTCTGTGACTCCTGCGTCGCGCTGGCACCCAACGGACCGGGCAGCGTCGACGTCGTCGAACTCGACGCGGCCAGCCACGGCGGCGTCGACGACACCCGGGAACTGCGGGACCGCGCGTTCTACGCGCCCGCCCAGTCGCGCTACCGCATCTTCATCATCGACGAGGCGCACATGGTCACCACGGCAGGCTTCAACGCCCTGCTGAAGATCGTGGAGGAGCCGCCGGACCACCTGATCTTCGTGTTCGCTACCACCGAACCCGAGAAGGTGCTGCCGACGATCCGCTCGCGCACCCACCACTACCCGTTCCGGCTGCTGGCCCCCAAGACCATGCGCGGCTTGCTCGAGCGCATCTGTGCCCAGGAAAACGTCGGCGTCGACGACGCGGTCTACCCGCTGGTGATCCGCGCCGGCGGCGGCTCGCCACGCGACACCCTGTCGGTGCTGGACCAGCTGCTGGCCGGCTCCGACGGCAAGCAGGTGGCCTACTCGCGAGCGCTGTCGCTCCTCGGCGCCACCGACCTGGCGCTCATCGACGCCTCGGTCGACGCGCTCGCCGCCGGAGACGCGGCGGCGCTGTTCGGTGCCGTCGAGGCGCTCATCGATGCGGGCCACGACCCTCGTCGGTTCGCCGTCGACCTGCTCGAACGGTTCCGGGACCTCATCGTTCTCCAAGCCGTTCCCGACGCCGCGGCGCGCGGTGTCGTCGACGCACCGGACGACGTCGTGGAGCGGATGCGGGAACAGTCCGCGACGCTCGGCTCCGCAACTCTGACCCGCTACGCCGAGGTGGTCCACGCGGGGCTGGGCGAAATGCGAGGGGCCACCGCACCGCGGCTGCTGCTCGAAGTCGTCTGCGCCCGTCTGCTGCTGCCTTCGGCCAGCGACACGGAAGCTGCTCTGCTGCAACGCATCGAGCGACTCGAAACCCGCATGAACGTCTCCATCCCGGCAGGGGAGGCGGCTCAGGCTGCCGCTGTCGTCGCAGAGGCGGAGGCGGCGGCACCTGCCAAACGATTCGTGCGCAGGAGCAACGCCGGCCCTGAGGCGTCGGAACCGCCCCCGCAGGAGGAGCGGTCCGCGCCGCCGCAGCAGACACCCCCGCCGGTGACGCCGCCGCCGGTCGCACCACCGGCCGTCACACCACCGCCCGTCACGTCGCCGCCCGCGCGGCCCGAGCCCGCGGCGCCGCCGCCACCCGTGGCACCCACGCCGCCTCCGGTGGCCCCGCAGCCCGTTGCGCCGCCAACCCCACCGGCGCCTACGGCCGCCGCGCCCGCGGCTCCAGGCCAGCCGGATGCCGCCACCGTCCGCACCATGTGGTCGACCGTTCGGGACAAGGTGCGCGAACGCCGCCGCCCCACCGACGTCATGCTCGACGGCGCCGTCGTGCTCGCGGTTGAGGGCGACACTCTCGTCCTCAGTCACGTGTCGGCACCGCTCGCGGCCCGACTCAACGAGCTGCGCAACGTCGAGATCATCAGGGACGCATTGAAGGACGCGCTCGGCGTGGACTGGAACATCCGGTGTGAAGCTGGCTCTCCGACCGCGCCGGCCCCCGTCGCCCGCCCTCGTCAGGTGGAGGAGGCACCGCCACCGGTCGAGGAGGACGACGAGGAGAGCATGCTCGCCCAAGCCGTCCACGAAGAGGCAGTGCCACGGCGCGACCCGGAAGAGGTCGCGCTGGAACTACTGCAAAGCGAACTGGGCGCCCGGCGGATCGAAGGAGTCTGACCACTCCCCGGGTCGCTCCGGCTGCTGCACGCCGCTAAGCGTTCCACCACGGACGCAAGGGCAGCCCGCCGTCGCCGCCCTTGTTGTCCAGCTTGACAGCCAGAACCTGGTGCAGCTGAACGACATTTGTCTCGAATCCGAGACGCGATCCCGCCATGTAGAGGCCCCACACCTTGGCGGTCGGGAGGCCGACCTCGGCAACCGCCTCGTCCCAGTGCTCGACCAGGTTGGCGCACCAGTCGCGCAGCGTCAGCGCGTAGTGGTGGCGCAGGTTCTCCTCGTGCACCACCTCCAGGCCGACGTCTTGGGCCTCGGTGATGATTCGGCCGGACCCGGTGAGTTCGCCGTCGGGGAAGACGTACCGGTCGATGAAGCCGCCGCCGCCCGCCCCGGATCGGTTGTCCGGACGGGTGATGCAGTGGTTCAGCAACAGAGCGCCGGTGCGCATCTTCGACTTGAGGAACCGGAAGTACGACGCGTAGTTCTGCACGCCGATGTGCTCGGTCAGCCCGATCGAGGACACGGCGTCGAACCCGGACTCGCGCACGTCGCGGTAGTCGCCGTGACGGACCTCGGCGAGATCGGAGAGGCCCTCCTCGGCGATCGCCTTCTGCGCCCAAGCCGCCTGCTCCTTGGACAGCGTCACGCCGACGGCCTTGACGCCGTGGCGTGCTGCGTAGCGCACCATGCTGCCCCAGCCGCAGCCCACGTCCAGCAGTCGATCGCCGGGCTGAAGGCGGAGCTTTTCGAACACCAAGCGGTACTTGTTGTCCTGGGCCTCCTCCAGGGTCACGTCGGCGTCCGGGTAGGCCGCGCAGGTGTAGGTCATGGACGGCCCGAGCACCCACTCGTAGAACGTGTTCGACACGTCGTAGTGATGGTGGATTGCTTCGGCGTCGCGAGTCTTGCTGTGCCGCAATCCCTCTGCGACGCGACGCCAGCGGGGCAGCGCCTCCTGCGGCGGCGGGGCGATCGGTCGCAGATGCTCGAAGCCGATCGACCTGACGATGTTGGCGAGCACCCGTGCCGACGGGCGCTTGAAGTCCATCTTGTCGCCGAGTGCGCGCAGCAACTCGTAGGGATCGCCGGGATGAACGCCGGTGGGCACCACGTCGCCCGAGACGTACGCGCGTGCCAGCCCCAGCTCGCCGGGGGCGGTCGCCAAGTAGGTGGTGCCGCGGGGGGTGCGCAGATCGAGGCCGACCTCGGCGTCGGCGGGACCCGCCGAGCTGCCGTCGTAGGCGGTGAACTTCAGGTCGTCACCGGCCGTGAGCACCTCGAGGATCTCGGCCAATGTCAGCTTGCCGGTCGTCACCGAATCGTCTTTGTACGTCGTCATGCCGGTCCTTCACTGTTCGTGCAAGCGCTCATCGGAGTTCTCTGCTCATCGGTGAGCTCTCATCGCCTCTGCACGGCTTTCGAATACAAATCGAGCAGACGCGAGTCTGGGTCGTAAGTCTTCTTGACCGTGGCATAGGTTTCGCCGCCGTAGAGTTCGTCGAATTCCTCCGGCGAGTAATAGGCGTCGGAGTACAAGGATTTGTGGCCGTCGAGCTCGCTGACCTTCTCCTCGATCAGGCGGTTCGTCTGTCCCTCTACCGAGCCGGCGGGCACCGACGACCAGAAGCCTATGTTGACGTAAGTGTGATGCCCCGCAATTGGGTACAGCGGCCAGCCCACGTCGTCGCGCAACCTCAGCGGACACAGCCAGATCGGTTCGATCGGCACGTTGTCGAGGAACCAGTCGACGAACTCTCCCGTGCGCCCGATCGGCACCTCGATGTCCTGCACGACCCGCTCCAGTGGCGGCCTACCGTTGCGCTTCTCGATGCGGTCCGCGATGTCGAACCGGCGGTCGTAACCGATCAACTTCCAGTAGAAGCTGCTGCGCCGCAGCCGACGGGGCCAAAATTTCCGGATGGTCGGGTTCTGGGCGCCGAACGCCCGCGAGCACCAGAACCAGTCGGTGTCCCACCGCCACAGATAGTCGTGAATCGTCAGCCGGTCGTGCTTCTCGCCGTCGGCGTGCTGGATGGAGCGGTAGTAGACGTCCTGGCCGGTGTAGTCGCTGACCGGGCCGGACGCTGCGGTCCGCACGCCGATGCAGAGATAGGACTCGTCGGCGCTGAACACCACGCCGTCGAGGTAGTCGACCGGCGAGCCGTCGTAGGTCTGCGTCTCGACGATCTGATCCATGGTGGCGACGAGCTCGGCCACCGAATGGAAGCGCACGTGCGTCAACGCCACGAACGGCTTGACCGGCTCCAGCTCGATCTTCAGACGCACCGAATAGCCAAGCGTCCCATAGGAATTCGGGAAGGCATGAAAGAGATCGGGGTAGTGGTCACGGCTTGCCGTCACCACCTCGCCCGCGCCGGTGAGGATGTCCATCTCCAGCACCGACTCGTGCGGCAGGCCGTTGCGGAAGGACGCCGACTCGATGCCGAGGCCCGTCACCGCGCCCCCGAGGGTGATGGTCTTCAACTGCGGCACCACCAGCGGCGACAACCCGTACGGCAGCGTGGCGGCGACGAGATCCTCGTAGGTGCACATCCCCGCGACGTCCGCGGTGCGCGCCTCCGGGTCGACGGAGATGACACCCGTCAGACCGGAGACGTCGAGACCCTTGACTGTCGACTTCTCACGGGCCCGAAACAGGTTCGAGGTGGGCTTCGCCAGGCGGACCGTCGCGCTGGGCGGAATCGCGCGGTAGCTCGCCAGCAGTCTCTCCACGCCTACTGCGTGGGCCGACTGCGCTTCGTTCACTGCAACAGTCACACACGTACGCTAGACCCCGGTCGCACCCGATGCGACTGGACCGACCCGGGATTACCCCCGTTCACCCTCAGATCTAGGAGTCTTCACCGATGGGACAGGTCAGCGCCTCCAGCACTGTCTTGATCAACGCCGAACCCGACGCCGTGCTCGCAGCCGTCGCCGACTACCAGACGGTTCGCCCGAAGATCCTTTCCTCGCACTACCGCGACTACCAGGTCCTGGAGGGCGGGCAGGGCGCAGGCACCGTCGTCACCTGGAAGCTTCAGGCCACCGAGAAGCGGGTCCGCGACGTCAAGGCCACCGTCGACGTGGCAGGTCACGCCGTCATCGAGAAAGACGCCAACTCCACGATGGTGACCAACTACACAGTCGCCCCGGCCGGACCGGGCGCGTCCGTGACGGTCAAGACGTCGTGGCAGGGCGCCGGCGGCGTCAAGGGCTTCTTCGAGAAGACATTCGCGCCGTTAGGCCTTCGCAAGATCCAGGCCGAGGTGCTGGCGAACCTGAAGAATCAGGTCGAGTCGAACTAGCGGCGGGCAGGAGCGCAGCGACCCAGGGAAACTAGCGCCTAGGCGACGGCCCGCGGCGGGCGTGTCCCCAGGAAGCTGACGATGCCGCGCACCACGGCGTCGGCGTACTTCTGCCGACCGTCGGGGCTCTCGATCAAGGCGCAGTCGGCGGGGTTCTTCATGTTGCCCATCTCGACGAGGATCGACGGGTACTGGGCCAGGTTGAGCCCGGTCAGGTCAGAGCGCCCGTAGAGCCCGCCCTGTCCGATGTAGTTGGCGGGCATCAGGCCAGATGCCTGCAGTTGGGCGTTCATCGCCTGGGCGAGCTGGACCGACGGGCCGGCCTGCACCTGGTTGAGCGGCGGTGACGAATAGTTCACGTGATAGCCCCGCCCCGTCGCAGGCCCGCCGTCGGCGTGGATCGAGACGATGGCGTCCGGCTTGAGGGCATTGGCCATGGCGGCCCGCTCGTCGACGCAGGCGGCCACGCCGCTGTCGTCGCCGCGGGACATCGCGGTGCGCACGCCAAGCTGCGTCAGCTCCGCCCGGATGCGCAGCACCGTCTCCCAGTTGAAGGTGTGCTCGGGATAGCCGTCGTCGGTCGTCGTCCCACTGGTCTGGCAGTCCTTGGTACCGCCGCGCCCCGTCGGGACCTGCTTGGTCAGGGACGCGTCGTTGGCACCGTTGTGACCTGGGTCGAGGAACACGATCATCCCGGCGATGTTGGACGGGGCGGCGGCGGCGCTCGGCGCGACGAGCGCGGCGACGAGGAGGCCGACGGCGAGAGCTGCGCCGACACGCAGGCAGGCAGGGAAGTGCACGGAGCACAACGTAGCTCGCAGGACGACTAGTCTTGAAGGACGAATCGCCACGTGCTGGGGACAGCAATCAGTTCGAGACCAATACGCAAGGGGACCGTCATGCAACCCGGCCAACCGCCCGACATGTCGGCGCTCCTCGCGCAGGCTCAGCAGGTTCAGCAGCAGCTGATGGAGGCTCAGGAAGCCCTCGCCGTCGCCGAGGTGCACGGGCAGGCCGGCGGCGGTCTGGTGCAGGTGACGATGAAGGGGAGCGGCGAAGTGGTCGGCGTCGCGATCGACCCGAAGGTCGTCGACCCCGAGGACGTCGAGACGCTGCAAGACCTCGTCATCGGCGCGATCAGGGACGCCGCCCAGCAGGTCACGATGATGGCGCAGAGCAAGCTTGGCCCGCTCGCCGGTGGCCTCGGCGGCTTAGACATTCCGGGGCTCTGACTTGTTTGAAGGTCCCGTCCAGGATCTGATCGACGAACTGGGCAAGCTGCCGGGCATCGGGCCGAAGAGCGCACAGCGCATCGCCTTTCATCTGCTGTCGGTCGAGCCGCCGGACATCGACCGGTTGACCGCCGTGCTGGCCAAGGTGCGCGACGGCGTGCAGTTCTGTTCGGTGTGCGGCAACGTCTCCGACGCCGACCGCTGCCGCATCTGCTCGGATTCGCGGCGCGACGCGTCGCTGGTGTGCGTGGTGGAGGAACCCAAGGACGTTGCGGCCGTCGAACGCACGCGTGAGTTCCGTGGCCGCTACCACGTGCTGGGTGGCGCGCTGGATCCGCTGTCGGGCGTCGGGCCGGAGCAACTGCGAATCCGCGAGCTGCTCAACCGAATTGGTGAGCGGGTCGACGGCGTGGACGTCGCCGAGGTCATCATCGCGACCGACCCCAACACCGAGGGCGAGGCCACGGCCACCTACCTGGTACGCATGCTGCGAGACATTCCCGGGCTGTCGGTCACCCGCATCGCCTCCGGGCTGCCGATGGGCGGCGATCTGGAGTTCGCCGACGAGCTGACGCTGGGACGCGCTCTGACCGGCCGCCGGGCGATGGCTTAAGTTGTCGACCATGCGTGACGATGAGTTCAAGGTCGAGGTCGAACTCGGCGACGAGGCGCACCACCTGTCGTTCTGGGATCGCCTGCGGTCCCTCGACGTGGACGACGTGGCCCGCCAACGGCTGGGCAGCCGGGTGACGGTGACCCGCGACGGCAATCGGATTCAGCTGTACACGTGCAGTTTGCGCGATGCCAAGGAAGCCGAACGTTCTGTCCGCGAACTCGTGCTCGCCGACGACCTCACCGCGGAGTACACGACGAGCCGGTGGGACGAATCCGCACAGCAGTGGGTCGACGTCGACGGGCACGCGGTCGACGACGACGCCCCCGACGTGCCGGTGCCGGACCCGAGCTACGTGATCCTCGAGGCCTACAAGCCGGAGTTTCTGCGCGACCTGGGCTTGTAGGCCTGCGCTTCTCCGGTTTCCCGCGAGACATAAACCTCGGCGACGACACGCCGGTTTGAGCCGCCATGGCTTATGTCTCGCTGGCCTGTCGGTGGGCGATGCCAGGGTTCGGGAATGGCAGCGGTCTTCTCGGGGAGTGGTGCGGTAAGCGGTGGACGGCTGACCCGCCATCGGCTTCGCACCCGTTTCGAGGCCATTCATCCCGACGTCTACGTCGCGGAGTTCGCGGAGCTGACGACCGCGGACCGAGCACGTGCCGCGGTGCTGTGGTCGAAGGGCCGCGGCGTCGTGGCAGGAGTCACGGCGTCTGCCTTGCACGGTGCAAAGTGGGTAGACGGCGGCCAACCCGTCGAGCTGATCTGGCGCAACCAACACGCCCCCCGCGGAGTGATCACTCGCAACGAACGTCTCGACGGCGACGAGTTCGCCGTCGTCGACGGCATCTCGGTGACCACGGTGGCTCGCACTGCACTGGACCTCGGTCGTCATCTCGACCGCGATGCTGCGGTGACCCGACTGGACGCGCTGGCCCACGCGACGGGCATCT
The DNA here is from genome assembly GCF_001426545.1 of Mycobacterium sp. Root135. Classification (GTDB taxonomy): domain Bacteria; phylum Actinomycetota; class Actinomycetes; order Mycobacteriales; family Mycobacteriaceae; genus Mycobacterium. Next base: position 963,825 of record NZ_LMEZ01000005.1, read on the forward strand.
CGGCGGTCGACGTCGAACCGCTGCTGACTCGGCACCGTGGCAGTCGAGGCGTGCAGAAGGCCCGCGAAGCGATCGCGCTGATGGATGCCGGCGGCACGTCGCCGACGGAGACCTGGTTACGGCTACTCATCGTGGACGCCGGTCTGCCAAAGCCGCAGTCTCAGTTGATGGTTCACAACGGTGACCACTATCCCCTTGCCTACCTCGATCTCGGATGGGAGAAGTTCATGGTCGCCGTGGAGTATGACGGCGACCAACATCGAACGGACCGGCAGCAATATCGGAAGGACGTCAGCAGACTGCAGATGCTCGAGCGGATGGGGTGGATCGTCATCCGAGTGCTCGCGGGTGAGCACCCGTTGGACGTGCTCCAGCGCATTCGGCACGCGCTGGCTCGTCGCGGCTGCCGCGAGGTATAAACCTCGGCGACGACACGCCGGGGGATGACGCCGACGCTTATGCCTCGCGCTCGATCTCGACGGGCGCGGGCCCTTAAGCGCGGCGCGGAGCCGCCAGGCGTTCGCGACGCAACTGCTCCACCTCGGCCAGCTGGATCGGCGCGAGTTCGCCGACCACTCGGGACAGCAGGTGGTCGGCCAACTGCGGATTGCGAGCCAGGCACGGGCCATGCAGATAGGTCGCGACGATGCTGCCCTGCACCGCGCCGTCGAAGCCGTCACCGTCCCGGTTGCCGGCCCCGCTGATCACCTTGGCTAGCGGTTCGGCCGCAGGACCCAAAAGTGTTCCGCCCCGGTGGTTTTCGAAACCCGTCAGGCGTTGGTCGAGGCCCGGCACCAGCGGCTGCGAGACGACTTCGCCGATGGTCCGCGCAGGCTGCGGCGAGGTCGTCACGTCGAGCACGCCGACGCCCTCGACCCGCTCGCCCGACGACGTCTCATACCAGTGCCCGAGCACCTGGATCGCCGCGCAGATCGCCAGCACGGGGGCGCCCCGTTCGGCAGCCCGCTGCAGCCCGGGGTACTGGATCAGATGCTTGGTGGCCAACCGTTGGGCGTAGTCCTCCGCGCCGCCGAGGGTGTAGAGATCGAGGGAGTCGGGCACCGGGTCGGCCAGCGTGATTTCGACGACTTCGGCGTCGATCCCCCTCAGCCGCAACCTCTCTCGCAGCACGACCGCGTTGCCGCCGTCGCCGTAGGTTCCCATGACGTCGGGCAGCACCAGCCCGATCCGAACGGTGGATTCACTCACGGGGCAGCCGCCGGTTGAGTTGGAGGAATGCGGTGTAGTTGGCGACCACCTCGACGTGACCGGGTGGGCACGACGCGATGGCCTTCACGGTGTCGTGCTCCAGGGTGTGGTCGACGCCGGCGTACCCCAGACGCACCGCCAGATCGGTGCCGCGCTCGCCCGCCGCGACGACCGTCGTATCGCCAAAGTGTTCGAACCGGACGTCCCACAGCCACGACAGGTCCTCGCCGTCCGGGACCTGTCCGTTGACCGCGATGACGACGCCCGCACCGTGCTTGTCGACCATCGACAGCGCCTCGTGCCAGCCCGCCGGGTTCTTGGCCAGCAGCACCCGCACGGTGTGCTCACCCAGCTGCACGGTGCGGTAACGCCCAGCGACCTCATCGACGCCGGACACCGCGGCGACCGCCGCCGCGGGATCGGCGCCGAGGGTGACCGCCGCCGCGATCGCCTGCGTGGCGTTGCCGCGGTTGACGTCGCCGGGCAGTGCCAACGTCATCGGCAGGGTCAGTCCGTCGGGTCCGTGGACGTGGGTGTCGTCGTACCACCAGTGCGGCGTGGGCCGCTTGAAGTCGCTGCCCGTGGAGTACCAGTGCGACTCCTCGCGCACGATGACCTCGCCGCTGCGAGGACAGCTGACCGAGTCGTTGGCCCACGTTCCGCCGGCGGCCACCCACACCACGTTCGGGCTGTCGTAGGCGGCCGACGTCATGAGCACGTCGTCGCAGTTGGCCACCACGACGGCCCCACCGTGCCGGGCGAGTCCACCGCGCAGCGTCCGCTCGATGTGGTTGATCTCACCAACGCGGTCGAGCTGATCGCGGGACAAATTGAGGAGGACGACCACCGCGGCGGGCACGGCGTCGAGGACGTGTGGCACGTGCATCTCGTCGACTTCGAGCGCCGCGAGCTTGGCCGTGCGGTCGCCGGCCAGCGCCGCGATCAGCCCGGCGTCCATGTTCGCGCCTTCGGCGTTGGTCGCGACGGGACCCATGGTGGCGAGCGCGGCGGCCGTCATCCTGGTGGTCGTCGACTTGCCGTTCGTGCCGGTCACGACGACGGAGCTGCGTCCGGTGCCGAGTTGACCGAGGATCGACTTGTCCAGGGCCATCGACACCAGGCCGCCGATCATCGCGCCGGCGCCACGCCCGGTGACCCGCGACGCCCAGCGCGCGGCAGACCCGGCACCCAGCGCGATTCGACCCCGAGTGGTGACCATCCCCGGCAGTCTAAAAGGGCCAAAGTCGGCTGGCGACACGCGGCGTCTCGGTCGGGCCTTGTCGGGGACCCGTGCCATCCTCGAATCGTGAGCCAAACGTTCGGCCGACCGGCCTCCGAGCCCGGTGCGGGCTGGGCCGTCGTCGACGTCGAGACGACGGGCTTCCATCCGCGTCAGGCTCGCGTCGTCAGCGTGGCCGCGCTGGCCCTCGGTGACGACGGCAACGTCGAGGGCAGCTTCGCCAGCCTGCTCAATCCGGGCGTCGACCCAGGCCCCACCCACGTCCACGGGCTGACCACCGAGATGCTGCAGGGCCAGCCGACCTTCGCCGACATCGTCGGCGAGCTCAACGCGGTCCTCGAGGGCCGCACGCTGGTGGCGCACAACGTCGGCTTCGACTACTCCTTCCTGGCCAACGAGGCCGAGCTGGTGGGTGCCGAGCTGCCGGTCGACACCGTGATGTGCACCGTCGAGCTGGCCCGCCGGCTCAACCTCGGCGTCGAGAACCTGAGGTTGGAGACGCTGGCCGCGCACTGGGGCGTCACCCAGATGCGCCCCCACGACGCCCTCGACGACGCCATGGTGCTGGCTCAAATCCTCAAGCCGTCATTGGCGGGCGCCCACGACCGCAACGCGTGGCTGCCGGTCCGGCCGGTGGCGCGCCGCACGTGGCCCAACGGTCAGGTCACCCACGACGAGCTGCTGCCGCTGCGGACGTTGGCGGCCCGGATGCCCAGCGACTTCCAGCACCCCGGCCGCTTCGTCGCGGGCAGGCCACTGGTGCAGGGCATGCGGGTGGCCTTGTCGGCCGAGGTCACCCACACCTACGAGGAACTCATCGAACGGATGCTGCACGTCGGACTGTCGTACGCCGACATCGTCGACCAGCAGACGTCGTTGGTGGTGTGCAACGACGCCGACCCCGATCAGGGCCGGGGCTACCAGGCCCGCGAGATGGGCATTCCGCTGGTCGACGACGCGACGTTCATCGCGCTGATCGAACACGTCGTCGGTGGCACGGGGATCGAGCAGTTCACCGACCCCACGCTCCGGGGCGATCAGTTCACCCTGTTCTGAGGCCGGGCGGACCTACGCCAGAGCCTTGGCCTTGAGTGACTCGTATTCACCCTGGTTGATCGTGCCGGCGTCCAGCAACTCCTTGGCGTGCGCGATCTCCTCGGCAGGCGAACGTCCGGCGGCCTGCTTGATGTAGTCGTCGGTCTGTCGCTTGGCCGCCACCGCCGCTTCGTGGGCCCGCACCGACATGCCCTGGCCACGCGCGATCAGGTAGATCAACGCTGCGAACCACGGAATGACGAAAAGGAAGACGACCCAGAGCGCCTTGACGAAGCCGGACGTCTCGTGGTCACGCCAGAACAGGTCCGTGAGGATCTGGAAGAGCACCAGCAGGTAGGCGATCCACGCGAAGATGATCAGGAAGTGCCACAGGAAATCCCACGTCGAACCCCAGTCCATGACGGCTCCTCACGTCGTCGACGCCACGTCTTGACGCCGACGTCAGTTTAGCCGCGCGCAGCCCTGTTCACGGCGGATACGACCGCACGCAAGGACGCCGTGGTGATGGACGTCGCGATGCCGACCCCCCACACGGTCTTGCCGCCGACCGACGCCTCGACGTACGCGGCGGCCTGAGCCTCCACGTCGGCTGACAGCGTGTGCTCCGAGTAGTCCAGCAGGTTGACGTCGTATCCGACCGTCGACAGCGCGTCCACGAACGCCGCGAGCGGGCCGTTGCCCGCGCCGACGATCTCGCGCTCGACGCCGTCGACCTTCACCGTCGCGGTGATGGTGTCGGTGCCGCCGTCTTCCTCTGCCGCGTCGACCTTCTGCCGGATGCGCTCCAACGGCGTGACGGGGGCCAGGTACTCGTCGGCGAAGACGTCCCACATCTCCTTGGGCGACACTTCGCCGCCCTCGCCGTCGGTGATCTTCTGGATGGCCTGGCTGAACTCGATCTGCAGCCGTCGTGGCAGCGCCAGCCCGTGGTCGGCCTTCATGATGTAGGCCACGCCGCCCTTGCCGGACTGGGAGTTCACCCGGATGACGGCTTCGTAGGTGCGCCCGACGTCCTTGGGGTCGATGGGCAGATACGGCACCTGCCACAGGATGTCGCCGATGTCGGAACCGGCCGCGTCGGCGTCGACCTTCATCGCGTCCAGACCCTTGTTGATGGCGTCCTGGTGGCTGCCGGAGAACGCCGTATAGACCAGATCGCCGCCGTAGGGGTGGCGTTCGTGCACCGGCAGTTGGTTGCAATATTCGACCGTGCGGCGGATCTCGTCGATGTTGGAGAAGTCGACCTGCGGGTCGACGCCGCGGCTGAACAGGTTCAGGCCCAGCGTCACCAGGCAGACGTTGCCGGTGCGTTCACCGTTGCCGAACAGGCAGCCCTCGATGCGGTCTGCGCCGGCTTGGTAGCCCAATTCGGCTGCGGCGACGGCAGTTCCGCGGTCGTTGTGCGGGTGCAGGCTCAGGATGATGGAGTCGCGGCGGGCCAGGTTGCGGCTCATCCACTCGATCGAGTCGGCGTAGACGTTGGGGGTGGCCATCTCGACGGTGGCTGGCAGGTTGACGATCAGCGGGGCCTCTGGCGTGGCTTCGACGATCTCCGACACCGCGTCGCACACCTCCTTGGCGTACTCCAGTTCGGTGCCCGTGTAGGACTCGGGGGAGTATTCGAAACGCCATTGTGTGCCAGGGTGTTTCGCGGCTTCCGCGACGCACATCTTGGCGCCGTCGGTGGCGATCTTCTTGACGGCCTCACGATCGGCGCGGAACACCACCCGTCGCTGCAGGATCGACGTCGAGTTGTAGAAGTGCACGATCGCCTTGGGGGCGCCCGCGCAGGCCTCGAACGTCCGCTCGATCAATTCGGCCCGGCACTGCGTCAGCACCTGGATGGTCACGTCGTCGGGAATCGCACCGTCGGTGATGATTTCGCGGACGAAGTCGAAGTCGGTCTGGCTGGCTGACGGGAAGCCGACCTCGATCTCCTTGTAGCCCATGCGGACCAGCAGGTCGAACATGCGCCGCTTGCGTTCCGGGCTCATCGGGTCGATCAAGGCTTGGTTGCCGTCACGCAGGTCGACCGCGCACCACATGGGTGCGGTCTCGACGACCTTGTCCGGCCACGTGCGGTCGGGCAGGGTTACCCGCTCTACTTCGTCCGCGAAGGGCCGGTACCGGCTCACCGGCATCGACGTCCCGCGCTGGGTGTTCCAGGCGGGCTGACCGGGATTGCGGTCGCCGGCGGGGGTGCTGATGGTGCGCGCCGAGACGTAGGCGTCGATCGAATGGGGGTTGGGATTGTTCACGGTTCTCGCTCCGGTTGGTGTCTGGAAGAAATTTCAGACCGGCGCATCAAGACGACCCGCGACGGGAAGCCAGTCTGGTTCAGACCCCGCCGCGGCGTCCGAGAAGGAGCGACCGCTGCACGACGGTCACTCTACTCCGCGAGGCCACTTCTCCAAAACACCAAAGAGGCCCCGGTCGGCGCGGGGCGAATCGCGCCGACCGGGGCCAGTCTCTAGAGGGTTTGCAACTCGTACGCCGCGTCGCGGTGCAACTTGGCGTCGATGCCGCTTTCCTCGTCCTCGGGCGAGATGCGGATGCCCATCGTCTTCTTGATCACGAACGCGATCGCGAAGGCGACCACGAACGAGTAGGCCATCACCGCACCTGCGGCGATGATCTGCTTCCACAGCTGGCTGAAGCCGCCGCCGTAGAAGACGCCGTCGGTGGCGTTGGGCATGCTCGCGCTGGCGAAGAAGCCGATCAGCACGGTGCCGATGACGCCGCCGACGAGGTGCACGCCGACCACGTCGAGCGAGTCGTCGTAGCCGAAGCGCTCCTTGAGGCCGACGGCGTAGACGCAGACCGCGCCGGCGATGGCGCCGACCGCGATCGCGCCGATCGGGGTGACCGCACCACAGGCGGGGGTGATGGCGACCAGGCCGGTGATCGCGCCGGACGCCGCGCCGACGCCGGTGACGTGGCCGTCCTTGATCTTCTCGACGGCCAGCCAGGCCAGGGTGGCGGCGCAGGTGGCGACGAACGTGGTGACCATGACGATCGCGGCCGAGTTGCCAGCGGCAAGGGCCGAACCGCCGTTGAACGCATACCAGCCGGCCCACAGCAGGCCCGCGCCCAGCAGCGTCAGGGGCACGTTGTGGGGCTTGCGCAGCTGACCGAACATCGCGGACTTGCCGAGCACGATTGCGACGGCCAACGCCGCGGCGCCTGCGTTGATGTGCACGGCGGTACCGCCGGCGAAGTCAATTGCTTTGAGGCTGTTGGCAATCCAGCCACCGACCGAGCCCTCGGTGACCACGCCGTCGAAGGCGAACACCCAGTGTGCGACGGGGAAGTACACCAGCACGGCCCAGAACACGGCGAACACCATCCACGCGCCGAACTTCATCCGGTCGGCGACCGCACCCGAGATCAGGGCGACGGTGATCGCCGCGAAGAGCGCCTGGAACAGTGCGAACAGGCTGACCTGCAACCCGGAGATGGTCGTCTGGGATTCGAGCAGATCCGTCATCCCGGCGAACTCGGTGAAGCTGCCGACGAAGCCGCCGTAGCTGGTGCCGAAGACCATGGAGAAGCCGAACAGCACCCAGAGGACGCCGACGACGGCGACGGCGCCGAAGGTCATCATCATCATGTTGGTCGAGCTCTTCACCGAGACCATGCCGCCGTAGAACAGCGCCAGCCCGGGGATCATCAGCGTGAGGCCGATGATGCAACACAGCATGAATGCCGTGGTGCCGGTGTCAACTACATCCATCGGTACTCTCCATCAGTGGTGCGGCCCCCTCGAGGCCGATCACTGGCAGTGAACGAGGTTTCTGTTACGTGGACTTACCTGTGAGGTTTCGCGCACGTTAAACGTCCTCGGCGATGCGACGCCTTGCACCTGTGTCAGCATCAAGAGGTGAAACGCGTGAGGCCGCTGACGACGGTCGTGGTGGTGGTAGCCATGCTGATCGGCGGCGGCATCTGGTGGCTGTTCTTCCGTGGTCCGTCCTCGTCGGACTGCGCTCCGGTGCGAGAAATGTTGGCGTTCAACAAGTCCGAGATCGACACCCTCAACGCCAAGACCCACGTCCCCGAACCCGGATCGTCGGAAGCGGCAACCGACCCGAGTGAACTCGACTACCGGGCGTGGGTCGACGGGCTCACCGACCGGGCTGCGAAGGTCACCGCCCCCGAGCTGGCAGGGCCGGCCAAGGAGACCGCAGAGACCGCCGATCGGCTGGTTCGGGCCCGTCTCGACTACGACGCCCAGAGCGCGCGCACCGCGCCGGGTGCCATGGCCCCCGCGTCGGCCATGATCGTCGCCGCGTTCAACGACCAGTTCGAAGCCCAGGTCGGCCAGCTGTCTAAGACGTGCCCGTCGTGAACGCGGCGCCCCATCTGACGGCGTAGGCCACCTGCTCCAGCGGCAGCCGCTCCCGGGGCCTCGAGTCCCGCTCGACGACGGCCTGATCCGCCGTTGAGTAGTCGCCGAGCGTCCCCAGTGCCAGCACCGCGACCGGTCTGACCTCGTCGGGAACGCCGAAGGCGGCGCGCGCGGCGTCGGCGTCGAACCCGGCCATGGGATGCGCGACCAGCCCACGGGCGACCGCCTCGACGCTGGCGTTGGCGATCGCGGCCCCGGCGTCGACCGCGGAGTAGAACGCCGTGTTCTCGTCGGGCCCCTCGTCGGCGCAGATCAAAAGCAGCGCGCCCGCGGCCGTCGCATACGAGTTGCCGCGTTTGAGGGTCGCGACCAGTGCGTCGAACGTCTCGTCGCCGCGCAGCCCCACCACGAACCGGACCGGCTGTCGACCGCCCCAGGTCGCCGCCCAGCGGGCGGCCTCGAGGACGGCGGTCACCTGCTCGCCGGTGACGGTCGCATCGGGATCGAAGGCTCGCGGACTCCAGCGTGCGGCGATGGGCTCGTGGATCGGTACGCGGGTGTCGGCACGTCTGTTGGTCACGCGTCCGAACGCTACCGCCGGACGGGACGGAAAAACCGGTGGGCAGACCCCTTATCCTGTATGCGACTCACGCGTGAAGGGAAAGGTCAACAGTGGCGCTCGTCGTACAGAAGTACGGCGGATCCTCGGTGTCAGACGCCGATCGGATTCGCCGGGTCGCCGAGCGCATCGTCGAGACCAAGAAGGCGGGTAACGACGTCGTCGTCGTGGTCTCGGCCATGGGCGACACCACCGACGATCTGCTCGACTTGGCGCGCCAGGTTAACCCCGCGCCGCCCCCGCGTGAAATGGACATGCTGCTGACCTCGGGGGAGCGGATCTCCAACGCCCTGGTCGCGATGGCCATCTCCTCGCTCGGCGCCGAGGCGCGGTCCTTCACCGGATCGCAGGCCGGCGTCATCACGACTGGCACGCACGGCAACGCCAAGATCATCGACGTCACGCCGGGCAGGCTCCGCAGCGCCCTCGACGAGGGGTTGATCGTGTTGGTCGCCGGCTTCCAGGGCGTCAGCCAGGACAGCAAGGACGTGACCACGCTCGGCCGTGGCGGTTCCGACACCACCGCCGTCGCACTGGCCGCCGCGTTGCACGCCGACGTGTGCGAGATCTACACCGACGTGGACGGCATCTTCACCGCCGACCCACGCATCGTGCCCAACGCCAGGCACCTGTCCACCGTCAGCTTCGAGGAGATGCTCGAGATGGCGGCCTGTGGGGCGAAGGTGCTCATGTTGAGGTGCGTGGAATATGCCCGGCGCTACGACGTTCCGATACACGTCAGGTCGTCGTACTCAGACAAGGCGGGCACGCTCGTCAAAGGATCGATGGAGGACATCCCGATGGAAGACGCGATCCTGACCGGAGTTGCCCACGATCGTGGTGAGGCGAAGGTGACCGTCGTCGGGTTGCCCGACGTTCCTGGCTACGCGGCCAAGGTGTTCCGCGCCGTCGCCGACGCCGACGTGAACATCGACATGGTGCTGCAGAACATCAGCAAGATCGAAGACGGCAAGACCGACATCACCTTTACCTGCGCGCGGGACAACGGGCCGGCGGCCGTCGAGAAGCTTGCGTCGCTGCAGGGTGAAATCGGTTTCACCTCAGTGCTTTACGACGACCACATCGGCAAGGTGTCGCTGATCGGCGCCGGCATGCGCAGCCACCCGGGCGTCACCGCGACGTTCTGTGAGGCGCTCGCCGCCGTCGGCGTCAACATCGACCTCATCTCGACCTCGGAAATTCGAATTTCGGTGCTGGTCAAGGACACCGAGTTGGACAAGGCCGTGATGGCGTTGCACGAGGCGTTCAATCTGGGCGGCGACGAAGAGGCCGTCGTATATGCGGGAAGCGGGATCTAGATGGTCAACATCGGAGTCGTCGGCGCGACCGGGCAGGTCGGCCAGGTCATGCGAAAGCTGCTCGAGGAGCGCGACTTTCCGGCCACGTCGGTGCGGTTCTTCGCCTCGTCGCGCTCGCAGGGCAAGAAGCTGACGTTCCGCGGTCAGGAGATCGAGGTCGAGGACGCCGAAACGGCCGACCCGTCGGGTCTCGACATCGCGCTGTTCTCCGCGGGTGCCACCATGTCTCGGGTTCAGGCGCCGCGGTTCGCGGCCGCCGGCGCCGTCGTCGTCGACAACTCGTCGGCGTGGCGCAAGGACCCCGAGGTTCCGCTGGTGGTCAGCGAGGTCAACTTCGCCCGCGACGCCGGTAACCGACCCAAGGGCATCATCGCCAACCCCAACTGCACCACCATGGCCGCGATGCCGGTACTGAAGGTGCTGCACGACGAGGCCGGGCTGGTGCGGATGATCGCCTCGACGTACCAGGCGGTGTCCGGTAGCGGGCTGGCCGGCGTCGAGGAGCTGTTCAGCCAGGCCAAGGCCGTCGTCGAGGACAGCGAGCAGCTGGTTCACGACGGATCCGCGCTGACGTTCCCGGCCCCGAACAAGTACGTGGCACCGATCGCCTTCAACGTCCTACCGCTGGCGGGGTCGCTGGTCGACGACGGTTCCGGGGAGACCGACGAGGATCAGAAGCTGCGATTCGAGAGCCGCAAGATCCTCGGCATCCCCGACTTGCTCGTCAGCGGCACCTGCGTGCGGGTGCCGGTGTACACCGGGCACTCCTTGTCCATCAACGTCGAGTTCGAGCGACCGTTGTCTCCGGAGCGGGCCAAGGAATTGCTGGCATCCGCGCCGGGGGTGAAGCTGGTGGACGTGCCGACCCCGCTGGCCGCCGCCGGTGCCGACGACTCCCTCGTCGGGCGCATTCGGCAGGATCCCGGTGCCCCCGACGGGCGCGGCCTCGCATTGTTCGTCTCCGGAGACAATCTCCGAAAGGGTGCTGCGCTCAACACCATTCAGATCGCCGAGCTGCTCGCCGCCGAACTCTGACCCACCGGCCGCCCAGTGTGGACTTCCGTCGCGGCGTGGCGCCGACTGGCGTGCGTCAACTCCACGTTCGGCGTGCTGGTGGTGACGGTCGGGTTGCTCGCCGCTCCGGCGCACGCCGATCCGCCGTCACCCGCGCCTGGGCCGGTACTGGCGCCGCTGGCGCCCGGGCAGGTGGTCCGCATCGGACCGACGGCCGGAACGGGTACGCCGACAAGCGATTACGGCATCGGGGCGACGGACCTCTGTGAGTTCATGGAGTTTCCCAGCGGAGTGTTGCAGGTCTGCGGGGACAGCTTCGCGGGCCAGGGTGTCGCCTTCGGTCAACACTTCTCGCCGATTGCGCTGCACGTCGACCTGGACTCGGTGGACGACCCGACCGGCGTTCGCTACTACGGCGTCACCGGTACGGACAAGCCCCTGCTCGCCGACCCCACCCCGTCGGGATCGTCGCAGCTGCCCGCCGGAATCGTGCAGGTGAACCGCGAGAACTACATGTTGGTGACCACCACCAAGGATCTCGTGCCCGCCACCTCGAGACTGGTCAAAGCTAGTCCTTATCAAGGCAATTGGGCTACGGTGCCGGGATCGCAGCGGTCGGCGAACTTCGCAGGCGGCAGGCAGTCGCAGATCAGCGGTTACTACGACCCGATCCCCACGCCGGACTCCCCGAGCGGCTGGGTGTACGTCGTGGCCAACGACTTCGACCGAAGTGAACCGGTGGAGCTCTACCGGGCGACGCCGCAGTCGTTCACCGACCGGTCGAGCTGGCAGGCGTGGTCGGGTGGCGGGACGTGGGGTAGGTCGCCCGTGGCGTTGTGGGGAGACCGGGTGGGAGAGATGAGCATTCGGCAGGTCGACGGCAAGACGGTGCTGTCGTACTTCAACGCGAGCACCGGCAACATGGAGGTTCGCGTCGCCAACGACCCGACCGGACTCGGTACTGCCCCGGTGACGACGGTGGTGTTGGCCGGAGCCTGGCCGGACGAGGCCGACGACCTGCCGTCTCCCGAGGACAACAGGCTGGCCCAACCCTATGGCGGCTACCTGTCACCCGGGTCGACGCTCGACGAACTACGTGTGTTCGTCAGTCAGTGGAACACGTTGCCGCAGGCCGACAATGCGCCGTATCGGGTGATTCAGTACGCGGTGAACCCGTTCAAGCCGTAGGTGTCCTTTGATGACGGTGTCGACGACGAGCCCTTCGCTTGGCGATCCGCCAAGCGAAGAGCTCCGCATCCGGCGACGGCTACCGGCCCTTGGAACTCTGACCTGGCGGGTGCACCGGTGGCGCGGTGGGAGGGCACGGCTGAGCCGCATCTGCAGCACAGCTCTCGCCGGGCGGAGGGGGCGCGGGGGTCTCGGCGCCGGCGACGCCACCGCCGAACCCCAGCATCGCCACCGCCAGGCCGCCACCCATGGCAATCCCGCCGAGCACTCGCGTCATCTTCGTTCTCATCGAACCCCCCTTGATATGTGAATGGATCGAGATTGTTATATACCAAGGGAGTTAGCTGTGCAGCCGAATTCTGTCGGCCCTGTCAATTATTTGCGCGACCGTTTGCCTCGGGCTCCGGTCTGCCCAGTGACTTCCACGCGGCGAGAGTGTCGGAGACGTGGGTCGACAACGAGGTCTCGTCGGCCGCGCCGAGCCACCGGTCAAGTGCCACGCTGAACACCGTGACGGCGGTGTGCGCGGCGAGCGTCGCCCCGAGGTCGTCCAGCCCGCGTTCGCGGAACCCGTGGCTGATCGCCTCCGTCAGAATCGACATCTTGCGCAGCCCGCGCTCCCGGAGCCCGGCGTCGGCGTCGATGACCGCCTGGTGTGCCAGCAGGTAGTCGCGGCGGCCGTCGAACTTGGTTTCCGCGATCGTCCGCAGGCTGGTCGCGATCACCTCCAGGGCACCCGCCGACTGCGGCGCGGCAGCCATGACCTGCCGGACCACGTCGGGCAGTTCGGCCTGGTAGGCGAAGAGGACCTCGCGTTTGTCCGCGAAGTGGCGGAAGAAGGTGCGCGTCGTCAAGCCCGCGCGCGCGGCGATCTGCGGGACGGTGGTTTCGGCGAAGCCCTGCTCGATGAACAGGGCCAACGCCGCGGCCTCCAGACGTGTGCGCGCTCCCTCTGGCCATCGACCCATGGACGACATCCTAGAAGGTGATGACACGTGATGTCATTATGGTCTAGTGTGATGACACTCGATGCCATCACTCGGATGGCGCAGTCATGAAGGCGGTACGCAATGAACGTGAACACAGTCGAAGCCGCCCGTCGCGCGATTGGGCCGGTCGGGGCCTTCCTGCCGGTCTCGTTCACCGAGGCGCCTTCCGTACACACGCAGCGGGACGCCGTCGAGCGGTTCGAACGCGCCGGCTACCCGTGCACCTGGACCAATGAGGTCTTCGGCAAGGACGCGCTGGTCCAGCTGGCGCTTCTGCTCGGCGCCACTCGACGCATGACCTTCGGCACCGGCGTTGCCAACGTCTGGGTGCGGGAGCCGCAGACCCTGGCCGCCGCGGCCGCGCAGCTGGCCCAGGCCCATCCGGGCCGCTTCGTCCTCGGGCTCGGCGTGGGACATCCGCAACAGGCCGAGACCGCGGGCCGCGACTACGGCCGGCCGCTGGACACCATGCGCGAATACCAACGCCGGATGGGCGAGGCCACCTGGCCGCCGGTGCCCGACGCCGACTATCCACGAATCATCGCCGCAAACGGTCCCAAGATGCTCGAGCTGGCCGCCGAGACGGCCGACGGTGCGTTGCCTGCGGGACTGCCCGCCGACCACACGGCGAAGGCCAGGCAGGTCCTCGGTCCGGACAAGCTGCTCGTCGTCGGGCTGTCCGTCGTCGTCGACTCAGACCTCGACCGCGCCAGAGAGACGGCCCGGGCCACGGTCAGCGCGTCGCTCAGCAGTCCGGCCTACGCCAAAATCGTTGTCGGACTCGGGTATTCCGCGAACGCCGACGACCGGTTGGTCGACGCCGTCGTCGGTCACGGCCGTCCCGATGCCGTCGCGAACCTGGTGCGGGCGCACCTGCAGGCCGGCGCCGACCATGTCATGGTGATGATGCCGGGCGGCGACTTCGACGGCGGGGTTGCCGGTCTCGAAGAGCTGGCTCCGACGCTGATGTCGATCGGGGCCGTGGGCCGCTAGGTCTCGTCGGCGACCTGGTGATGATCCTGATGCCCGGCCGGCGCCTCCGGATCGGACGTCGGGTCGTCCAACTGATCCTGCATTTCGCGCTGCTCCTCGGTGGTCTCGGTGGCGTCCCGGGGCGTCGACGGCGGGTCGTTCTGCGGCTGTCCCATGCGGTAGGTGGTTGCCCATCGGGCACTCGGCAAACCTCCACAGTGGATTCACGAGGGAACACGACGGAAATTTGTCGACCCAGCCTCGAACCGACGACGATCATGGACGCCATGAGCCAACCAGTCGACTATCCCGGCGACGCCGCGACGGGTCCGCAGACCGCAGTCCTTCCCGAAGGGCACTACCAGCAGCCGCCCCAGGGATACGCCTACCCGCCGCCCGGGCCGGGACCGCAGCAGATGCCCCCGCCGGGCAAGCCCAGCCGCCTGAACAAGGTGGCGGCGTGGGTGGGCATCGTCGCCGGCTCACTCGTCATCGTCGCCGTGTTGTTCGGCTCCGGGTTCTACTTCGGTCGCGAAACGGCCCCCGTGCCGCCGGACCGAAGCGCGGCAGGCACCGAGCAGGGCCCGATGATCATGCCGATGCCACGTGGCCAGTTCGAGCGGCCGGGCCCCGGCATCGTCATCCCAAATGGGCCGACGTTCACGCTGCCGAACATCTTCCCGCAATTCCCGATGCCGCCGCAGGGGCCGACGACCCAGGTGCCGGGGCAACCGCCGCGCTGACCCGCTCATAGCGCTTTCATAGCCGGTTCATCATTGGCGCATCACCATCGCGGCCAAGATCGGAACCATGAGCGAAACAGCGTCGTCACCAGAATCGGCAACGGGTCCCATCGAGACCCCGGCCACCACCGCCCCCGTCGTCGTCCAAGAGCGGGACGTCGAGCCGCGCCGCCGCGGCGGCAGGCTCAACGTCGTCTTGGCGTGGGTCGGCATCGTCGCGGGGACGGTCTTCGTCGTCGCCGTCATCTTCTTCTCCGGGTTCGTGCTCGGGGCCAGCGTCGGCGGTGGTCACCACCACGGCGGTCATCACGGACACGGCAACGGTCAGATGGAGCACGACGGCGGTGGGCCTCGGCACGGCTGGCAGGGCGGTCCGGGAGGCCCCGGTTTCCCAGGCGGTCCCGGTTTCGGTCAAGGCCCGGGTCAAGGTCCCGGTTCACCTCCGCCCACGCCTCCCGGTCGATAGCCTCGAATCGGGGTGACGAGTGCGTGCGACGCTTCGTGGGTATGCCACGGGGAGCGGTGCGTCAGACGAGATGCGGCCCAGCCCCGAGTGGCCGCGACGCCACCCGGAGATGGATGGGTTCATGACTGAAAAGATCGCAACCACGGACGGCGGCGCGCCGATCCCAAGCGTCGAACACTCACTCACGGTCGGTCCCGACGGGCCGATTCTGCTGCAGGACCACTACCTGATCGAGCAGATGGCGAACTTCAACCGGGAGCGGATTCCGGAGCGGCAGCCCCACGCCAAGGGCGGCGGAGCGTTCGGCACCTTCGAGGTCACCAACGACGTCAGCCGGTACACCAAGGCGGCGTTCCTGCAGCCGGGCGTCAAGACGGAGATGGTGGCGAGGTTCTCGACCGTGGCGGGGGAGCGAGGCAGCCCAGACACGTGGCGTGACCCGCGGGGCTTCTCGCTGAAGTTCTACACGTCCGAGGGCAACTGGGACATGGTCGGCAACAACACGCCGGTGTTCTTCATCCGCGACCCGATGAAGTTCCAGAACTTCATCCGCAGCCAGAAACGGATGGCCGCCAACAACCTTCGCGACCACAACATGCAGTGGGACTTCTGGACCCTGGTGCCGGAGTCGGCGCATCAGGTCACCTATCTGATGGGTGACCGCGGCATCCCCAAAACCTGGC
Source organism: Mycobacterium sp. Root135 (assembly GCF_001426545.1). Lineage (GTDB taxonomy): Bacteria > Actinomycetota > Actinomycetes > Mycobacteriales > Mycobacteriaceae > Mycobacterium. The sequence continues at coordinate 979,671 of NZ_LMEZ01000005.1, forward strand.
GAAACATGAACGGCTACTCCAGTCACACCTACAGCCTGGTCAACGCGAACGACGAGTTGTCGTGGGTGAAGTACCACTTCATCTCCGACCAGGGCATCGACTACCTCACCCAGGAGGACGCCGATCGCATTGCCGGCGAGGACGGCGACTACCACCAGCGGGACCTGTTCGACTCCATCGAGGCAGGCAACCACCCAAGCTGGACGCTAAAGATCCAGGTCATGCCGTTCGAGGACGCCAAGACCTACCGGATCAACCCGTTCGACCTGACCAAGGTGTGGCCGCACTCGGACTACCCATTGATCGACGTCGGCACGATGACGCTCAACCGCAACGTCGTGGACTATCACGCGCAGATCGAGCAGGCGGCGTTCGAGCCGAACAACCTCGTGCCCGGCACCGGCCTGTCCCCGGACAAGATGTTGCTGGCCCGGGGGTTCTCCTACTCCGACGCCCACCGCGCCCGCCTTGGCGTGAACTACAAGCAGATCCCGGTCAACGAGCCGAAGTCGGAGGTCAACGCGTACTCCAAGGACGGGGCGATGCGGATCAAGCTCGCCACCGACCCGGTCTATGCGCCGAATTCGATGGGCGGTCCCGTGGCCGACCCGGCCCGCGCCTCCGAGGTGCACTGGATGGCCGACGGCGACATGGTCCGTACGGCGTATGCGTTGCGGGCCGAGGACGACGACTGGGGCCAGGCTGGTGCGCTGGTCCGGGAGGTCATGGACGACGATCAGCGCGAACGCCTCGTGGGCAACATCGTCGGCCACGTGCTCGACGGCGTGAAGGAGCCGGTGTTGTCGAGGGTCTTCGAGTACTGGACCAACGTCGACCCGGAGATCGGCAAGAAGGTCGAGGAAGGCGTACGCGCCGGCAACGGCTGACGCTTCTCCTTCGGTAGTGAATCTGGCGATGCACCACGCGGGTGGTGCGTCGCCAGCTTCACGTTTGGGGCGGGAATGGCGGCGCGACACGCCGGGGTGAATGCCATCCTTGTGATTCGCGTGGGGTCTGTGAGACTATTGAGAACTTTGGGGAACATGTGGCGACGGTTCCCAATTCGTGACAATGTCGTCACCCATGACACGCATGCGAGTGAGGCTCATCGCGGCGGTCGGCGCGGCATTGGTCCTCCTGACGAGCGGTTGCTCGATGCAGGCCGAGGCGCCGCAGCGCGGCTTGGCGAAGGTGTTCTCCGTCGGCGACTGCGTCGCCATCCCGTCGGAGGCGCCGGACTCGCCGACCACGTTGACCGCCGACAAGGCATCCTGCGCGGCCGACCCGAGCTACACCGTCGGGGCGCTCGCCGACAAATCCGGGGCCTGCCCGAGCGTCGAATATCAGCATGTGCCAACGCAATTCGCCGATCCGTCGACGACGCGACTGTGCCTGGTACCCAACCTCGTCGCCAACCACTGCTACGTCATGGACATGCCGATCGGCATGCTGCAGCTCGCCGACTGTGCCGAGCGCGGCCAGGACGGCCTGCTGGTCCAGGTCACCCAGCGCCTCGACGTCCGCGATCAACGCGCTTGCCCCGCGGCGGTCGGTCAATACGCCTGGCCCTACCCGTCCCCGCCCCGGACGTACTGCACCCTGACGATCTTCTAAGGGATTCTCGCCCGCCGTCGCAGCTGGCATGATCGAACGCATGAGCATCGAAGTCGTCTACACCGCAGAATCCACGTCCACCGGTGGGGGCCGCGACGGCCACGTGACGTCCGCCGACGGGAAGATCGACCTCGACACCCGTCCGCCCAAGGAGATGGGTGGCAGTGGCGAGGGCGTCAACCCCGAACTGCTCTTCTCGGCCGGCTACTCCGCCTGTTTCCTCGGCGCACTGCGCCTGGTCGCCAAGAACGAGAAGATCTCCATCGACGACGCCAGCGCGATCACCGCTCAGATTGGCTTCGGCAAGGACTCCGAGGGTGGCTTCGGCCTGAACGCGCACCTCATCGGATACCTCCCCGGCCTCGAGCAGGGCGTCGCCGACGACCTGATGGAGAAGGCCCACGGCTTCTGCCCGTACTCCAAGGCCACTCGCGGAAACATCGACGTCAAGCTGACTGCCAAGGTCGTCTAGCCGATGCGCACGACCGCCGGTGTGGCGGTGGCCGTGATGGCGGCGGCGGTCGCACTGGCGCCGGTCGCCGACGCGCGACCCTCCGACCCGGGGGTGGTGTCCTACGCCGTGCTCGGCAAGGGCTCGGTCGGCAACGTCGTGGGCGCCCCGATGCGGTGGGAGTCGACCTTCACCGCGCCCTTCCAGGCCTATTACGTCGACCTGCCCGCCTGCAACAACTGGGCCGACATCGGCCTGCCCGAGGTCTACACCGATCCCGACCTGGCGTCGTTCAACGGTGCCGTCGCCCAGCGCGCCGCAGACGACGACACAAACCTGGTGAAACAGGCCGTCGGAGTGTTCGCGACCGGCGAGGCCGCCACCCGCGCCTTCCATCGCGTGACCGACAGGACCGTCGGCTGCGCCGGCCAAACCACGGCCATGCACCTGGACGACTTCACCACGCAGGTCTGGTCGTTCTCCGGCGACGGACCAAGGGGCAACGACGCGGTGTGGGTGAAGCAGGAGGCGGGTACTGATCGTCGGTGCTTCATTCAAACCAGGCTGCGCGAGAACGTTCTGCTACAAGCGAAAGTGTGCCAGCCTGGCAACGGCGGGCCTGCGGTGAACGTGCTGGCCGGCGCGATGCAGAACACACTGGGCCAATAGCGGCTGCGCCCGTACGGCAGTCCGGAATGAATTGTTTTGGCCGTTTTGTCGGTTACCTCTCAGAAGATGGTGAAGGCGATCTTGTACGCGAACGAGCCGCGCCTTGCCCCCGCGCGGTGATCCGGAGGGGATGGTTGGCGTGACCACCACCACAGACCTGTGCGGAGCCGAGCTGACGGACTCCGCCGACGCGGCCCGCCGGATCGGCGCCGAGTGTTTGACCGACGGCCCGATTGGCCGCATCGGGCTCGAGATCGAGGCGCACTGCTTCGACCTCGACGACCCCATGCGACGCCCGGGGTGGGCCGAGCTCACCGAGGTGATCGCCAAGGTCCCGCCGATGCCCGGCGGCAGCCCCATCACCGTCGAGCCGGGCGGTGCGGTGGAGCTGTCCGGCCCGCCCGCGGATTCGGTGGTGCCCGCCATCGCGGCGATGCGATCCGATCGGGCGGTGCTGACGAGGGCGTTCGCCGAACACGGACTGGGCCTGGTGTTGCTCGGCGCCGATCCCCTTCGCCCACCGAAACGGGTCAACCCGGGGGATCGCTACCGCGCCATGGAGCAGTTCTTCGCCGCCAGCGGCACGGTCGACGCCGGCGCGGCAATGATGACGTCGACGGCGTCGGTGCAGGTCAACCTCGACGCCGGTCCACGTGCGGGCTGGGCCGAGCGGGTTCGGCTCGCCCACGCGCTTGGCCCGACGATGATCGCGATCTCCGCCAATTCACCGCTCCTCGGCGGTGAACCCTCCGGCTGGCGCAGCACCCGGCAGCGGGTGTGGAGCCGGCTGGACTCTGCCCGCACCGGTCCGGTGTTGGGTGCCAGCGGCGGTGACCCGGCCGACGACTGGGTCAGCTACGCGCTGAAGGCCCCGGTGATGTTGGTGCAAGGCATAGGGACTGCCCCCGCGACTCCCCTCACACAGGTCGTCCCGTTTGCCGACTGGGCCGACGGCCGCGCGCTGCTCGGGGGCCGACGTCCGACGGCGGCCGACCTGGACTACCACCTCACGACGTTGTTTCCGCCCGTGCGGCCGCGCGGCTTCCTGGAGATCCGGTACCTCGACAGCACGCCGGACGACGTGTGGCCGGCCGTGGTCTTCACCCTGGCCACCCTCCTGGACGACCCGTCGGCCGTCGACGTCGCCGCGGAGGCGACGGAACCCGTTGCCACCGAATGGGACCTGGCCGCCAGGGTCGGACTCGGCGACGAGCGGCTACGCGCGGCGGCCCTGCGGTGCGTGCAAACCGTCGCCGATCTGGCGCCGCCGGAGTTGCGTGCCCCGATGCAGCGGTTGTTGCGCCGCGTGGAACTTGGCCGGAGCTCGGCCGACGACTTCACCGACCTCGTCGCCGGAAGCACGGTCCCGGCGGCCGTGAGCCGATTGGCGGGTATGACCGCGTGATTACCCGAGAGGAACTGGCGAGGGAGCTCACCTCGGCAAGGGAGCGCACGCTGCGGCTCGTCGAACTCGACGACGCCGAGCTGCTGCGACAGTACGACCCGCTGATGAGTCCGCTGGTGTGGGACCTGGCGCACATCGGCTGGCAAGAGGAGATGTGGCTGCTCCGCGGTAACGACCCACGTCGGCCGGGGCTGCTCGAGCCGGCGGTGGAACGGCTCTACGACGCCTTCGAACACTCGCGGGCCAGTCGCGTCAACCTGCCGCTGCTGCCGCCGACGGACGCGCGCTCATTCGTTCGCACCGTCCGGGACAAGTCGCTCGACGCGCTCGAGGCTCTGCCCGCCGACGACGGCAGCGGCGCCTTCGTGTTCGGCTTGGTGGTCAGCCACGAGAACCAGCACGACGAAACCATGTTGCAGGCCTTGAGCATTCGCACGGGTCCGCCGATCCTGGGCCGCGGCGCGCCGCTGCCGCCGGGGCGCCCTGGCGTCGCAGGGACGTCTGTATTGGTCCCGGGCGGGCCGTTCGTCCTCGGTGTCACCGCCGCCGAGGAGCCGATGTCGCTGGACAACGAACGCGACGCGCACGTCGTCGACGTGGCGTCGTTCCGGATCGGACGGGTTCCCGTCACCAACGGCGAGTGGCGCGAATTCGTCGACGACGGCGGCTATCTCGAACCGCGGTGGTGGTCGGACGCCGGGTGGGCGCACCGTCAGCAGGCCGGGCTGACCTCGCCGAAGTTCTGGAGTGTCGAGGCAGGCACGCGAACGCGGTTCGGATACCTGGAGGACATTCCCGCCGACGAACCCGTGCAGCACGTGACGTACTTCGAAGCCGAGGCGTACGCCGCGTGGGCCGGTGCCCGGTTGCCCACCGAGGTGGAGTGGGAGAAGGCTTGCGCCTGGGACCCGGAACGGGGTGTTCGCCGCAGGTTCCCTTGGGGTGCAACGGAACCCAGCACGGCCCTGGTCAACATGGGTGGCGAGGCGTTGCGGCCCGCGCCCGTCGGGGCCTACCCGGCCGGGGCGTCGGCCTACGGCGCGGAGCAGATGCTCGGTGACGTGTGGGAGTGGACGACGTCCTCGCTGCGGCCGTGGCCGGGGTTCACCCCGATGCTCTACGAGCAGTATTCGAGCCCCTTCTTCGAGGGCTCCGGGGCCGGTGACTACCGGGTGCTGCGCGGTGGCGCGTGGTCGGTGGCCCCCAACATCGTGCGGCCGAGCTTCCGCAACTGGGACCATCCGATCCGCCGGCAGATCTTCTCCGGCGTCCGACTCGCGTGGGACGCCTAGGGTGTGCCGCCACCTGGGCTGGCTCGGCGAGCCGGTGTCCGTCGCGTCCCTGGTCCTCGAACCGCCGGATGCCCTTCTGGTGCAGTCGTATTCGCCCCGGTTGCAGAAGCACGGCACGATGAACGCCGACGGTTGGGGCGCCGGTTTCTTCGACGCCGGGACGCCGCGGCGGTGGCGCAGTGCCGCACCGCTGTGGGGTGACGCGTCCTTCGCCTCGGTGGCGCCCGCGCTGCGCAGTGGATGCGTCGTCGCGGCCGTCCGGTCGGCCACCGTCGGCATGCCGATCGAGCCGTCGGCGTCGGCGCCGTTCACCGACGGCCAATGGTTGCTGTCCCACAACGGCGTCGTCGACCGGTCGGTGCTACCGCTGTCGTCGGCCGCCGAATCCACCGTCGACAGCGCGCTGCTGGCCGCCCTGATCTTCGATCGCGGCCTCGACGTGCTGGGTGACACCGTCGTCGAGGTTGGCAACGCCGATCCGAACGCCCGCCTGAACATCATCGCCGCCAACGGATCTCGACTGCTTGGCACGACGTGGGGAGACACCCTGTCGATCCTGCGAAGGGACGACGGCGTCGTGCTGGCGAGCGAACCCTACGACGACGACCCCCGCTGGGAGGAAGTTCCCGACCGCCATCTGGTGGACGTCTCGGGAACCTCCGTCGAACTGATTGCTCTGAAAGGCTCGTCATGACCATGTCCCTGTCCAACTACCTCGCCGCCGACGCCGCAGCCCACGCGCTGCGGCGCGACGTCCGCGACGGCTTGACGTCCTCACCGAAGTCGTTGCCGCCCAAGTGGTTCTACGACGCCACGGGTAGTGATCTGTTCGATCAGATCACCCGACTGCCCGAGTACTACCCGACGCGCGCCGAAGCCGAGATCCTTCGCGCCCATGGTGCCGACGTCGCGGCCACCTCGGGTGCGGACACCCTGGTGGAGCTCGGCAGCGGAACGTCGGAGAAGACGCGCATCCTGCTCGACGCCATGGACCAGGCCGGTTCCCTGCGGCGGTTCATCCCCTTCGACGTCGACGCGACGATCCTCGAGTCGGCGGGCGCCGCCATCGGAGCCGAGTACCCCGGCGTCGAGATCGACGCCGTCTGTGGCGACTTCGAGGAGCACCTCGGCAAGATTCCATTGGTCGGCCGTCGGCTGGTGGTCTTCCTCGGCTCGACGATCGGCAACCTCACCGCCGGTCCGCGCGCCGAATTCCTTGCGGCGCTGGCCGACAGCCTGCAGCCGGGGGACACCCTCTTGCTCGGCACCGACCTCGTGAAGGACGTCGACCGCCTGGTTCGGGCCTACGACGATTCGGCTGGTGTCACCGCGGCCTTCAACAAGAACGTGCTCGCCGTGGTGAACCGCGAGCTGGACGCCGACTTCGACGTCGACGCGTTCGAGCACGTCGCCCGGTGGAACCCCGACGAGCTGCGCATCGAGATGCGGTTGCGTGCCACCGGTCCGCAGCGGGTGCGAATCGAGGGCCTCGACCTGACCGTCGACTTCGCCGAGGGCGAGGAGATGCTGACCGAGGTGTCCTGCAAGTTCCAGCCGGACGGCGTCGCCGAGGAGCTCGCGGCGGCCGGTCTGCGGCGGATCGAGTGGTGGACCGATGCCGCAGGCGACTTCGGGCTCTCGCTCGCCGTCAAGTGAGCCTCGCCGAGGACTGGAGGGCGGCCCGTCCGTCGACCGCGGGGGTGCACCTGGACAGCGCTGCCTGCTCACGACAGTCCTTCGCCGCGGTGGACGCCGCGGCGGCGCACGCCCGTCACGAAGCCGAGGTCGGCGGGTACGTCGCCGCCGAGGCGGCCGCGCCTGCGCTGCACGCGGGTCGAGCCGCCGCCGGAGCCCTGACCGGGTTCACCGGCGACGACGTCGTCTTCACCACGGGCGCCACCCACGCCCTCGGCGTGCTGCTGGGCGATTGGCGGGGCGGCAAGAAGATCGCCTGCCTGCCCGGTGAGTACGGGCCGAACCTCGTCGTCATGGCGCGACACGGTTTCCTGACCGTGCCGCTCCCGGCCGACGGCGAAGGGCGGCTCGACCCCGATGCCGCGGCCCGCGCCCTTGCCGACGACCCGCCGGCGTTGGTGCACGTCACGATGTTGGGCAGTCACCGCGGCGTCGTGCAGCCCGTTGCGGCGATCGCCGCGGCGTGCCGCGAACACGGCATCCCCCTGATCGTCGACGCCGCGCAGGCATTCGCGCACCTCGACTGCGCCGACACCGGTGCCGACGCGGTGTACACGTCGTCGCGCAAGTGGACGGCCGGACCACGCGGCGTCGGACTGCTGGCGACGAGGGCTGGACTGCTGACCGACGAGGCCAGGGCCGCCCTGGCCGACGCCGAGGTGAACGTCGCTGCCCACCTTGGTCTTTCGGTGGCACTCGGCGAACACGTCGCGGCGGGACCAAAGCGCACCCAGGCGCGGCTCGCGGAGGTGGGTGCGCAGACGCGCGCGGTGCTCGCCGACGTGCCCGGCTGGCAGGTGGTTGAATCGGTCGACGAGCCAAGCGCCATCACGACGCTGACCCCGCCCGACGGCGTCGACCCGCTCGAGGTGCGGGCGCGTCTCATCGCCGAACACCGGATCCTCACCACCGGCGCGCTGATCGGACGGGCGCCCGGCGAGATGACGCGTCCCGTCCTTCGGGTGTCGCCGCACGTCGACGTGACCACCGAGGAGCTCGAGCTGCTCGCGGCGGCGCTGACCGCGGTGGCTTAGCACCAGCCCAGGCCTACCCGATCGGGCAGGCGGGCACTGCCCGGTCGTCCCGACTCGTGCTGCCCGAGCATTCGGACTTGCCGTCGATGTGTTCCCCACGTCTCGGCTGCGTGCCTACCTTGATGGTCACGCGCAGCTCGCGTCGCTGACGAGAGGAACAGTCATGAAGGTCGAAGACCTGCTAAAGCCCTTTCCCATCAAGGAGTTTCACCCCTTCCCCCGTGCCATGATGGGCCCCGGCGCCCACGAGATGGTCGGGCCGGAAGCCCTCAAGATGGGGTTCAAGAAGACGCTTCTGATGTCGTCGGGCCTGCGCGGCACCGACATCGTGCACAACATGGCGGAGTCCCTGAAGTGGCACGGCCTCGAGGTCGTCGTGTACGACCAGGTGGAGTCGAATCCCAAGGACTACAACGTCATGGACTCGGTGAAGCTGTACCAGGAGAACGAATGTGACAGCTTCGTCTCCATCGGCGGTGGCTCCACCCACGACGCCTGCAAGGGTGCCCGCATCTCGGTCGCGCACGACGGTCGCAACGTCAACGACTTCGAGGGCTTCAACATGTCGGAGAACCCGAAGAACCCTCCGCACATTGCGATTTCGACCACGGCGGGCACCGGGTCGGAGACGTCCTGGGCGTACGTCATCACCGACACCACCACCGATCCCGACAACCCGCACAAGTACGTCGCCTTCGACGACGCGTCCGTGGCGACGCTGGCCATCGACGACCCGGTGCTCTACTACAGCTGCCCCGTCGACTACACCGCCCAGTGCGGGTTCGACGTGCTCGCCCACGCCTCGGAGCCCTACGTGTCCCGGCTGAACTTCGAGCCGTCACTCGGCAACGCCATCCGGGCGATCAAGCTCACCGCCGAGAACCTGCGCGAGGCCACCTGGAACGGTCAGGACCTGAAGGGCCGCGAAGGCATGATGTACGCGCAATATGTTGCGGCCCAAGCATTCAACTCGGGTGGTCTCGGCATCATCCACTCCATCTCGCACGCCGTCAGCGCGTTCTATGACACCCATCACGGCTTGAACAACGCGATCGCCCTTCCGCGAGTGTGGGCGTTCAACATGTCCGCCGCCTACAAGCGGTTCGCCGACATCGCCCAGGCGATGGGCGTCGACACCTACGGCATGACCGACGTGCAGGCCGCCGATGCCGCTCTCGCCGCCGCGATCCGGCTCCTGCGCGACGTGAACATCATCGAGAAGTTCACGGCCGTCAAGCAGGACAGCTACTCCAAGAACCGACTCGGCTCGGGCCCGACCAAGTTCTACGAGAATGCGCCGGTGATCAAGGGCGACAAGGCCGACGTCGACCGCATCACCAACCACGTCCTCGGTGACGCCTGCACTCCCGGCAATGCCAAGGAGTGCACGTTCGACCTCGTCCGCCCGGTCGTCGAGCACTGCATGAACGGTGACCTCGACGAGCTCCTACCCTGATGTCGTCCTCCGTCGCGCACGCTGAATCGTTCGACTCCGTCGAGGCTGTGCGCGAGGCGCTCGCCGGTGAGGGTTACATCGCCGACGAGCGCCTTGCGACAACGGTTTTCCTGCAGACCAAGCTCGACAAACCCCTGCTGATCGAGGGGCCTGCCGGCGTCGGCAAGACAGAGCTGGCCAAGGCGCTGGCCGCAGCCACCGGCCGCCGTCTGCTACGGCTGCAGTGCTACGAAGGTCAGGACGAGACGAAGGCGCTCTACGAGTGGGACTACGGCAAGCAGCTGCTGTACACCCAGATCCTCCGGGAGAAGATCGGTCAGTTGGTGGCCGATGCCGCCGACTTGGACGAAGCCGTCGACCGGATCGGCGCCCAGGAGAGCGTGTTCTTCTCCGACCGGTTCCTGGCGTCACGACCACTGCTGGAGGCGGTGCGCTCGGACGAGCCGGTTGTCCTCCTGATCGACGAAATCGACCGCGCCGACGAGGCGCTCGAAGCCGTGCTGCTGGAATTGCTTGGCGAGTACCAGGTGTCGGTTCCGGAGATCGGGACGTTTACGGCCAAGCATGCGCCCTACGTGATCCTGACGTCGAACAACACCCGAGACTTGGCGGCGGCGCTGAAGCGGCGATGCCTCCATCTCTTCCTCGACTATCCCTCTGCGGAAAGGGAACTGGAGATCGTCCGGTCCAAGAACACCGGTCTGACCGAGGCGGTGGCCGCGCAACTGGTCGACGTGGTCCGCGGCCTGCGCGATCTCGACCTGCGCAAGGCGCCGAGCATCTCCGAGACCATCGACTGGGCCCGCACCCTGGCGGTGCTCGGGGTGGGCGAGCTCTCCGCGAAGGTGCTGTCGGACACGGTGTCGGTGGTTGTCAAGTACGACAAGGACATTCGCAAGGCGCTCGAGGCGCTCCCGCGGCTCGTCGACCCCAACGCGACGGTGCCCACCTCGGTGCACAACGGTCACGGCCATGATCACGCGCACGGCCACTCGCATGACCATGGCGAGCACACCCACACCCACGCGGCGGCGGACACCGAACCCGACGGGGCGGCCGTGCGGGTGGCCAAGGACACACCGGGCCGATTCGCCGACGGGTACTACGGAACACCCAAGAAGAACGCCTCGCTCGGCCGGCGTCGGCCCTTCTAGGAACGACGTGGAAGCGACCCTGCACCGTTTCGTCCGGCTCCTCAGACTCGGAGGTTTGCGCGTCTCGATCCCCGAGGCGCTGGACGCGATGCGGTGCGCCGGCCAACCCGGTGTGCTGTCCTCGCGAACCATCCTGCGCACTGCGCTGCGGGTGGCACTCGTCAAGGACCAGCGCGACGAACCGGTGTTCGACGAGATATTCGACGCGTTCTTCTCCTTGGTGCGCGTCGGTGGTGACGGCGGAGCTGGAGGCCACGGTCACGCTCACGACGACCTCGTCGACGCCGGCGAGCTCGAGTCGTTCACGCTGTCCGACGAACCCAGCGACAAGCCGGAGGAAGGCCACGAGCACGGCAAGCCGGCCAGCATCCGGGAGTACTTCAAACAGGAGGATCTGGCGCAGCAGTACAACCTGCACCAGGAGGCGAACAAGATCGACATCGCCGCGCTGACCGACCAGATCGTGCTGTCCAAGGAGAGCGCGGGCCCCGACGAGAACAAATACCGGGTGCAGCTCTCCGCGGACCGACTCCACGGAGGTGGGCCGCCGGGCACGCTGGCGACGTCGACCGGCACCAGCGTCGAGGCGTCGCTCACCATCGCCGAACAGGACGCCCTGCTCGGCTGGCTCGACGAACTGACCGACGCGGACGACGGAGACGAGGCCGACGCCGCGGCGTTGCGCCGCAGGCTGACCGGTGTTCTTGAGAATCTGCCGCAGGCCTTGAAGAAGCACCTCGAGGCGTTGTTGGCACTGGAGAACAAGGTCGTGGAGACGCGGACACACCGCGAGGCCGCGCTGGCGGGGTCGGCCCGGCTCCCGGAGACCGAGCGGGCCGAGCTCGAGGAGTCGCTGCGCAGGCTGGCGCGCAGCCTGCACGGCGCGCTGACCCACCGTCGGCGGACCGCGGCGGCCGGGCGAGTCGACTCCGGGCGGACGATGCGCCGCAACATGCGGTTCGACGGCATCCCGTTCGTCCCCGTCACCGTGAAGCGCGCGGAGGACCGGCCGCGGTTGGTGGTGCTCGCCGACGTGAGCCTCTCGGTGCGGGCCACGTCGCGGTTCACTCTGAACCTGGTGCACGGTCTGCAAGACCTGTTCACCCAGGTGCGCACCTTCGCGTTCGTCGCGGACGTCGCCGAGACCACCGACCTGTTCAGGGACTACTCCGGCGACCGTGCGCTGGGAATGCTGTTCGGCGGAGACGTCATCGACGTCGACGCGAATTCCGACTACGGCAACGCCTTCGGGGACTTCCTAGCCGAACACGCCTCCGCCGTGACGCGACGGACGACCGTGGTGGTGCTCGGCGACGGCCGAAACAACGCCAACGACCCCAACCTGGAGGCGTTCGAGGAGATCACCCGACGGGCTCGCGAGACGGTATGGCTGACGCCGGAACCGCGGTACTCGTGGGGGCTTGGCAGCTGCGACCTTCCCGCCTATGCCGAATACTGCAGCCGGGTGCGGGTGGTGCGCGACCTCAGTGGACTCGAGCGGACGGCGCACGAGTTCACGACTGACGTGATGTACCGATGAGCGCCCGGCCAGCTCGATTGGCCGAGCCCGGTACAGGTCGTACTGTGGATCACACGGTGTTGTCTGGGTCACACTCGGTGGCCCAGACGAGCGGTGGTCGAGGCGGGACTGTGGCGAACGTGGAACGGGTGCGGTACCCGGCGGCGGTGCCGCTGCCGCACCCCGAGCATCCGCATGACTCGGGCGGGTTCGCGCCGGGCCGGGTGCTGAAGTTTCATGCGCCCGAGATCGTCTTCGGCGTCGACTCGATGGTGGAGGCGGCTCATGCGGCGCTGCGACTGGGTGCGCTCCGGCCCATGCTCGTCACCGACTCAGGGCTGATCGAGGCCGGCTGGGTCGACGAGATGATCGGGCACCTCCGCGAACAGGGGGTGGAGGCGAGGGTGTGGAGCGACCTCACGCCCAACCCGAAGGACCACGAGATCGCCGCCGGCTACGAGGTGTACCGGTCCAACCGCTGCGACGTCCTGGTCGCCGTCGGAGGCGGGTCGGTGATCGACGCCGCGAAGGGCGTCGCAATCCTGGCCGCCAACGGTGGGAACATCCTGGACTACGAGGGCGTGGACAAGGCGTTGATGCCGATCCCGCCGTTGGTCGTGGTGCCGTCGACGTCGGGGACGGGCGCCGACGTCTCCCAGTTCTGCATTGTCACCGACACCACTCGCAACACCAAGATCACCATCCTCGGTCGGTCGCTGGTGCCGGACATCACGGTGATCGACCCGCGGCTGCTCACCACGATGCCAGAATGGCTAAACGCTGCAACGGGTTTGGATGCCCTCACGCACGGCATCGAGGCGTTCGTGTCGCTCGGGCACAATCAGCTCACCGATCATCACGCGCTGCGGGCGGTGCAGATGGTGACCGACAACCTGGTCGCCACCATCGACCGGCCCACGGACATGTCGGCACGAATACTGATGGCCCAGGCCGCGTTGGAGGCCGGGCTGGCCTTCACCAACGCGATCCTCGGGGCCGCGCACGCGATGAGCCACCAGGTCGGCGGGCTGCTCGACCTTCCGCACGGCGTCATCAACGGGGTGCTGCTGCCCCACGTCATCCGGTTCAACGCCGAGGACGACCCGGAGCCCTTCCGGGCGATCGCCGCCTACCTCGGGATCGTCGACCCCCGGGCTCCCGCGGCGGAAGCCGCTCTGGCCCTTGCCGATCGGATCGAGCAGCTGGCCGTCCGGGTCGGGGTGCCGCGTGGCCTGGCGCAGCTCGGCGTCAACGAAACCGATCTGCCACGACTGGCGGCGGCCGCCCTGCAGGACGCCTGCATGACCACAAATCCGCGGCAGGCCGACGCCGTCCAGATTCAGGCACTGTTCCGGACTGCGATGTGACGTCGGAACTTTCGCACACCCCCGACCGCCGCCCGGACCTCGAGCGGCTGACCGGAGTGCGGTCCGGCAAGGGCACGTTCTACCCGGAACTGCGCGTCGCCGCTCAGCGGCTCGACCGGGTGGTGGCGGCCTTTGACATCATCTCCCGCGCTCTCGTGCAGACGACCGAGGGGCCGGAGAACCTGGTCCGGGCCGTCGCCGAAGCGGCCCGCATCCATCTCGACGCCGAATGGATCCTGATCGCCCTCGCCGACGGCGCACTGCCAGAGGCGAGCCCGCGCCACCTGATCCTGGATTCGGCAGGGGTCGCCTACGCCTTCGAAGGTCTTTCCGGGGCAACCGATCCCGGCAGGCACCTACCCGACGCCGTGCTCAACCGGCTCAACGACATCCTGCGCGGACAGCTGGCGCAGTTCCGGCTTCCGGTGATCGAGCGGCAACACGCCCACGTGCCCATCGAGCTCGACGGCGTCGTCATCGGGGCCTTCGCGGCGTGGACTCCGCGCAGCCGCGCCCTGGACACCTCCGACGAGGTGGTGATGCGCATCCTGTCGAGTCAGACCGCGGTCGCGCTGCAGAACTGTTCGCTGTTCAGCAAGTCCCAGGCGCTGCTCGCCGAGTCCGAGGCGCGCAACGCCGAACTGCTCGCCACCCAGCGTGAGCTGGGCGCCGCCCAACGCCATCAGGTGCTCGACTCGGAACGGCACCGCATCGCGCGGGAATTGCACGACAGCGTCGCCCAGACCGTGTTGTCCGCAGGCATGCAGATCGAGGTGTGCCGCGGCGAATTGGAGTCACAGTCGGCGTCGAGCGACCTGATCGACCGGCTCGATCTGGCGAAGGACCTGAGCCGCTCAGCCGTCGAGCAGCTGCGCTCGGCGATATACGCCCTGAACCATCCGGGCGACGCGCAGCGATCCAGCTTGCCGGAGATGCTCGACCAGTTGGCCACCGTGCACATGCCAGAAGACCTCCGGGTGACGCTGAAGGTCGTCGGCAGTCCCGTCGAAATGCCAAGCGACGTCGAACATGCGCTGCTGCGGATCGCCGGCGAGGCGCTGTTCAACACCGCGATGCACGGCCACGCGACGCGGGCGATCGTCCGGTTGAACTACACGCCTACCGCGGTGACGCTGTCCATCGCCGACGACGGCAACGGCGAGCCCGAGAAGCTACGGATGATGTTGCGACTATCCGAAGCCGCCGACGTCGACGGACACCACCGCGGATTGGCCAACATGCTGGCCCGCGCCCGAGAACACGGCGGCACCCTCGAGGTGCTGCGGTCGCGAATCGGTGGCGTGCGCGTCGTCGCCACCGTGCCGGCGCCCAACGAGAAGAGGACCGGCCATGACGACTGACGTCACCACGGGAACGATCAGGCTGGTGCTCGTCGACGACCACGCCATCCTGCGCGAGGGGCTGCGCTCGGTGCTGGAGCGACAGCGAGGACTCGTCGTCGTCGGTGAGGCGTCGTCGGAGGCCGAGGCGGTGGCCGTCGTCCTGGCGACGACCCCGGACGTGGTGCTGCTGGACCTCAAGCTGTCCGCGGGCTCGGAGTACGAGGGTCTTTCGTTGTGCACCAAGCTCTCTGCGGCTCACCCCGGCATCGGCCTGCTGGTGCTCACCACGTTCCTCGACGAGGACCTGGTGGTGCGGGCGATGCACGCCGGAGCGAGGGGATACGTGGTCAAGGACGTCGACACCACCGAGTTGGTGCGGGCGATCCGGGCCATCTCGGCAGGCGACAGTGCCTTCGACTCGCGAAGTGCCGCCGCCGTCGTCCGCTCGATGTCCGGGCGGGCTGACGTTCACCAGCAGCTCACCGCCCGCGAGCTCGAGGTGCTCCGACTGCTCGCAACGGGGTTGTCCAACAACCAGATCGGCGAGCAGCTCTACATCTCCGCCACCACCGCGAAGTTCCACGTGAGCAACATCATGCGCAAGCTCGAGGTCAGTAGGCGCGCCGAAGCGGTCTACGCGGCGAGCAAGCGTGGGCTGATCTAGCGCGCTTTCCCCCTTGCTTGCCGCCCCCTTGCCGCGAGCGTGCGTGTCTGCGGGCAACACGCCGCGCAAGGATCGGAGTTCGTGCACGCTCGCCGATCGTCAACTGTCGAGAATCAGCCACCCGCCGTGGAATTCGTGCACCCCGGCGTCGACACCCGAGCCCCGCCACGCGTCGGCGATCGCATCGAGGACGTCCAAGTCGAACCGCTGGACGTGCCCGTAGCAAGCCCGCGGTACCTCCTCGAACGGCACCGCGACCACCACCCGGCGGCGGGCCAGCCGCATTGCCTCGCGGAGTACCGCAGCCGCGGCTTCCGCGTCGAGGTGTTCGAGAAGGTGCAGCACCGTGACGGTGTCGGCCGCACCGTCCGGCAGGGGAACGCTGGCGGCGTCGCAGACCACGGTGCGCAGGGGGCGCCGCAATCGCGGGCTGGTGCGGTCGAGTAGTTCCATCGTTGGTCTGCTCAGATCGGTCGCGGTGACGTCGAACCCGGCGGCCGCCATGCGGAGCGGAAAGAACCCGAAACAGGAACCCAGGTCGACGATTTGGCGGCCCACCACCAGGGACGCCGCGTGCTGATGGATCGGAGCGAATGCCGCGGACCCGTGCTCGAGACGGGCCAGCGAATTGCGGTAGAACCGAAGCCACGCGACGTCGGACTCGCCGTCGTCATCGGTGACGGACTGCACGACGCCGGTGAACACGGCCTCGAACTCGGACTGGCCGCGCAGCACACCGGCGTCGTCGAGTTCGGTGGCCAGCAGGACGGCGAGTTCGTCGGAGATCTCATCGGACGCCAGGTCGTGTTCGACGGAGAGCACCCCGTCGGCGCGGCTTGTGCAGAACCGCATCGTGCACAGCGTTTGGTGGGGATGCGCGACGTGTGGGCCGATGCGGCGGGTGACGCGCACCCGGGTAAGCGTCGACGCACTGGTCATGGACTCACCTTTGATCGAAGAATGTTGTCGATCAACGGTATTCGGGCGGTAGGCAGCTACGCGCGACCCGAGGGGGTGGCATTGGTGACCCGTCCGGATGGGTAGGTGACTGCCCGTTCGGCGAGTGTCGGCGACGCGTGGGGTGCCATAGCGTGATGGTGTCCGCAATCCCGACCAGGAGGCCACGATGAACCGCTCTGACGAACCCGAAAACAGCTCCGCTGCAGAGACGCTCGTCGACGAGGTCTTGGTCGAAGAAGTGTCGATCGACGGCATGTGCGGGGTCTACTGACCATGTTCGACCTCGACGCCCGTTGGCAGCTGCACCCTCAGGTGGCATTGCGTCCCGAACCGTTCGGGGCATTGCTGTATCACTTCGGCACCAGAAAGCTGTCCTTCCTGAAGAACCTCGTGGTGGTGGACGTGGTCAAGGCAATCGGCGAGCATTCCACCGCGCGGGCGGCGCTGCAGGCGGTCGGCGTCGAGGACGTCGCGGTCTACGCGAAAGCCCTTGACACCCTGGTTAACTCGAACATGCTGGTGCGTGCCTCGTGACCGCCGTGCTGCCCGGACGTCTGATCGACCAGTTCGAACTCGGTCTTGACGCTCCGATCTGCCTGACGTGGGAACTGACCTACGCGTGCAACCTGTCCTGCGTGCACTGCCTGTCCTCTTCTGGCAAGCGCGATTCGCGCGAGCTGAGCACCCAACAGTGCAAGGACGTCATCGACGAGCTCGAACGCATGCAGGTGTTCTATGTGAACATCGGCGGCGGCGAACCGACGGTGCGGTCGGACTTCTGGGAGCTCGTGGACTACGCCACCGAGCACCACGTCGGTGTCAAGTTCTCCACCAACGGCGTCCGAATCAACCATGCGGTCGCCGAAAGGCTGGCCGCCAGTGACTACATCGACGTCCAGATCTCGCTGGACGGCGCGACCGCCGAGGTCAACGACGCGGTGCGTGGTCCCGGGTCCTTCGCCATGGCGATCCGGGCGCTGGAGAACCTGTCGGAGGCCGGATTTCGCGCCGCGAAGATCTCGGTGGTGATGACGCGGCACAACGTCGGGCAGCTCGACGAGTTCAAGGCGTTGGCCGACGGCTACGGCGCCACTCTGCGCATCACCCGGCTGCGGCCGTCGGGCCGCGGCGCCGACGTGTGGGACGAGCTGCATCCGACGGCAGTCCAACAGCGGGAGCTCTACGACTGGCTGGTGGCGCACGGTGACGGCGTCCTCACGGGTGATTCCTTCTTTCACCTGTCGGCCTATGGGGAGGCGCTGCCCGGGTTGAACCTGTGTGGCGCCGGACGGGTGGTGTGCCTGATCGACCCCGTCGGCGACGTCTACGCCTGCCCGTTCGCGATCCACGATTCCTTCCTCGCGGGAAACATCCTGCGCGACGGTGGATTCCGCACCGTCTGGCGGGATTCCGACCTGTTCGAGGAGCTGCGGTCGCCGACCACCGGTGGCGCGTGTGCGAAGTGTTCGTTCTTCGACACCTGCCGCGGAGGGTGCATGGCCGCCAAGTTCTTCACCGGCTTGCCGCTGGACGGCCCAGACCCCGAATGCGTGCAGGGCTACGGGGAGACGGCGCTGGCGGCCGAACGGTCGGTACCCAAGTCGGCGGTGGACCATTCCCGGGCGATACCGCTGACCGTGATCGCGCGTCAACCCCAGCGCGTGTGCGACGAGAACCCGGTGACGACCCGAGGAGTTCGATGATGGCCAAGACCGGATGGTTCGAGACGGTGGCCGAGGCGCAGCGGCGCGCGGCCAAACGCCTGCCCAAGAGTGTCTACAGCGCGCTGGTCGCGGGGTCCGAGCGCGGTATCTCCGCCGACGACAACACCGCGGCGTTCGCCGAACTGGGCTTCGCGCCGCACGTCGCCGGCCTCTCGGCCAAGCGTGACACCTCGACGACCGTTATGGGACAGGCGATCTCGCTTCCGGTGTTCATCTCGCCGACCGGCGTGCAGGCCGTCCATCCCGACGGGGAGGTGGCCGTCGCCAGGGCAGCGGCCGCCCGCGGCACCGTCATGAGCTTGTCGTCGTTCGCGAGCAAGCCGGTCGAGGACGTCACCGCCGCCAACCCGCAAACCTTCTTCCAGATGTACTGGACGGGTAGCCGGGACAAGCTGGTGGCTCGCATGGAACGAGCCCGCGCCGCGGGTGCGGTCGGTCTGATCGTCACCTCGGACTGGTCGTTCTCGAACGGGCGCGACTGGGGCAGCCCGTCCATCCCGGAGCGGATGGACCTGCGGGCCATGGTCCGGTTCGCGCCGGAGGGGATCGCTCGCCCCCGCTGGCTGCTCGACTTCGCCAAGACCGGACGGGTGCCCGACCTGACCGCACCGAACCTTTCCCAGGACGGCGGACCCGCCCCGACCTTCTTCGGGGCCTACGGCGAGTGGATGCAGACCCCGCTGCCAACGTGGGACGACATCGCGTGGCTGCGGGAGCAGTGGGGCGGACCGTTCATGCTCAAGGGCGTGATGCGGGTCGACGACGCCAGGCGTGCAGTCGATTCCGGTGTCACCGCCATCTCGGTGTCCAACCACGGCGGCAACAATCTCGACGGAACGCCAGCGCCGATCCGCGCCTTGCCTGCGATCGTCGACGCGGTGGGCGGCGAGGTCGAGGTGGTGCTCGACGGTGGAATTCGGCGGGGCAGCGACGTCGTCAAGGCGATGGCGCTCGGGGCGCGCGCCGTGATGTTGGGCCGGGCCTACCTCTGGGGTCTGGCGGCAGGCGGACAGACCGGCGTGGAGAACGTCCTCGACATCATGCGTGGCGGTATCGATTCGGCGCTGCTGGGTCTTGGCCACTCGTCGGTGCACGACCTCAGCCCGGCCGACCTGATCATCCCGAGCGGATTCCGGCGCGACCTGGGAACCGGCGACTGACCGTCAGCCCGCCTTGTGCGCCGTCAGAAGGAACGCGGGCATCTTCGTCCGGCCCTTGTCGTCCTTGTCGTGCGGTGGCAGGTGGAACGGTGCGTCCGGCCCCGACGGCATGTTCGCGTGGATGAACGCCGGCCGGATCTCGTCGACCTCCCAGTACTTGCCAACGGCCGCACGCAGTTCGGGCTCGTCGACCTCGTTGGGCTTCTCCTGCAACTCGGCGGGGAACGCGCCCTTGGCGAAGACCAGAACGTAGTAGACGGCGCCCGGTGCGGCCGCTCGGTACACCGACCGCTGATAGCCGTCGCGTCCCTCGACCGGCAGGGAATGGAACAACGTCGAATCGATGACGGTGCCGAAACGGCCGTCGAAGCCGGTGAACGTGGTGATGTCGTCCTGCACGAAGGTCGCGTTGGGCAGGTTGCGCTCCTGGGCGGCCTTCGTCGCGGCCGCGACGGCGGTCGGCGTCAGCTCGATGCCCACCACGGTGTAGCCCCGAGCGGCCAGCGCCAGCGACAGTTCGGCGTATCCGCTGCCCGCGTCGAGGACTTCGCCACGAACCTTTCCCGCGGCGATGAGCGCGGCCAGCTCCGGCTGCGGTTCGCCGATGTTCCACGGGGGTGCACCGCCGAATCCGCCCTCGCCGCGGTAGGCGTCGTCCCAGTCGACGACGTTGGAGTCAGAGGAGTCGGTCACGAAATCCAACGTACGCCCCCGAGCCCGGTGGGGCTCAGCCCTTCGCGACCGACAGTGTGAGCCGATAGTCCTCGAGTGGCGTCGCGTCCTCGGGTGTCTGCGGGTAGGGCTCCAGCGAGCGCATGGTGACCGTGTAGTCGCCGACCCGGCCGGACGAAACACCTTGGCCAGGGGCGGGATTGGTGTTGAATTCCACCGTCGTCGGCGGGGCGCCCTCGGCCTGTGCGACGACCGTCAACCGGGCCTGTCCGCTCCAGAAGCAGGCGACACTGGCTGGGCAGCGGGAATCCTCGAGCACGTCGGTGAACTGCACGCGAAGACCGTCGACCGAGGCCTCTTGCCCGCCGCCGAGCGTGAACTCCCGGTCGAGGCCGGGATCGGCGGAGGCGACCTGGCACCCTGCGGCCAAGAGGCCCGCCGCCGTCACCGCCGGTACCCACGCCGTGATCACGACGGCCCGTCCCAGGTGTGCACGGGCTGGTTGCCGTGCATGCGCTCGCAGTACAGGTGCAGCATCTCCGCCAGCGCCTGCGGACGGGCCAAGCCGCGGTTCTGAAGCGTCCGGACGGTGTCGACCTGCCAGGTCGCGCCGTTGCGGCCGGACTTGGCGCGGCCTTCGATGACGCCGAGATAGCGGTCCCTGACCTCCGCGGCGACACCCCACCGCTCGAGGCCCTCGTGGGCAAGGGGGAGGAGTTCGCGGAGCACCAACTCGTCTGGTGTCACCTCGCCGAGCCCGGGCCAATACAGCCGTGCCGCCATGCCGCTGCGCGCCGCAGAGGTGAAATTGCGTTCTGCCGCAGCGAAACTCAGCTGCGTCCAGATCGGGCGGTCGTCGTCGGACAGCGCCCGCAACGCGCCGTAGTAGAAGGCCGCGTTGGCGAGCATGTCCGCCACCGTCGGCCCGGCGGGCAGCACCCGGTTCTCGACCCGCAGGTGTGGCCGTCCGTCGACGACGTCGTACACGGGCCGGTTCCATCGGTAGACGGTGCCGTTGTGCAGGCGCAGCTCGGGAAGCGTCGGCGTCCGGCCCGCCGCCAGCTCGGCAACCGGATCCTCGTCGGACATCTCCGGCAGCAGCGACGGGAAGTACCTGACGTTCTCCTCGAACAGGTCGAAGATCGACGTGATCCACCGCTCCCCGAACCACACTCGGGGCCGCACGCCCTGGGTCTTGAGTTCCTCGGGTCGGGTGTCGGTGGCCTGGGCGAACAGCTCGATGCGGGTCTCGGACCACAGCTCGTGGCCGAAGAAGTAGGGGGAGTTGGCGCCAAGGGCCAGCTGTGGGGCGGCCAGCACCTGCGCGGCGTTCCAGTTCTGGGCGAATTCCGCTGGCGACACCTGAAGGTGCAATTGCATGCTGGTGCAAGCTGATTCGGGGGCGATGGACGCCGCCTGCATGGTCAGCCGCTCGGCCCCGCCGATGTCGATCATGATGTCCTCGCCGCGAGCGGTGAAGATGGAGTCGTTGAGCGCCTGGTACCGCGTCGACTCGCTCATCCAGTCCGCCGCGAGATGCTCGGGCATGAGCGTGGGCAGAATGCCGATCATCACGATGTGCGAACCGTCGGCGTTGGCCTTGGACTCCGCGGCGTTGAGGCTGGCGCGCACCTCGCCCTCGAGCTCGAGGCTAGAGCTACCCCCGAGCGGACGCGGCGGCACGTTGAATTCGATGTTGTAGGCGCCCAACTCGGTTTGGAACGCCGGATCGGCGATTGCGGCGAGCACCTCGCGGTTGGTCATCGCGGGCTGATAAGCGGCGTCGACGAGGTTGCACTCGATTTCCATGCCGGTCAGCGGACGTTCGCACTCGAAGCTCGCCTGGGCGAGCATCGTCTCGAACACGTCCAGGCTGAGTTGGACCTTCCGCCGGTACTGAAGCCGATGCTCGCGGCTGTACTCGGTCTGCCGGACCTCGTCACCCATGCAACGAGCCTATCGACGCGAGGCCACTGCCACCTGCGGACTGAGAAGACCGCCGCGAAGTTCTAGGGTGACGGCTGGGTCGGCCGTCGCCGCGAGGGTGCGCAGCGCCGACGGGCTGTAGCTGCGCAGCGAACTGATGACGCCGTCGTGGACGAACGGGATGAACGGCGCGAGCGGCAGCATGGTCGCCAATCGGATGAGGTGCAGCGGCGCAGGCGGTCTTGGCAGGTCGATGATCAGCAGCTTGGCGGCGACGCGGGTGCCCTCGGCGATCACCCGGACCGCCTGAGCGGGCGGCAGGTGATGAAACGACAACGCGAACACGGCGAGGTCGAAAGAGCCGTCCGGAGCGTCGATTTCGGTGGCGTCGACGAGGCGGACCGTGGCGCGCTCGTCGGAGCCCAGCGGCCCCGCCTCGATCGCCGCGACCGAGTCTGGTTCCACGTCGGTGACCGTGACGTGCGCGGTGGGGTGCATCTCCAACAGCTTCGCCGACAGGCCGCCGTGTCCCGCACCGAGTTCGAGGATGCGGGCGTCGGGCACCTCGGCAACCTCGTCGAGGGCGATGTGGGCGAACTTCTCGTGATTGCCGAACCATTCGCCGGTCAGCTCGAGCGCCCGGACCACGCTGCGTTTCACCCCCGGGTCGACGTCTTCTCGGTCGAGGTACTCGAGCCGGTCGGTCTCCAGGAGCCGGTCCAGGCATGACGCGGTAGGGCCACCCCGTGGCATGTCGGATACGTCGACGTTCGACTGTCCCGTGCGCTCCATGACGGTTGGCAGCGAGTCAGAACTGCCCGGGGAACGGGATGAGGGGCGAGTGCCCGCCCGGAACCTGCAACATCTCTGGCATCACCGGGCGCTCGGTGGGCACCCTCGCGCCGTCGCGGTAGACGAGCGTGTCGGTGTAGGTGCCGTTGTCGTAGTTGTCGTAATAGAAGTGACCCGAGACGATGTACTGGCACTGATCGTGCGTCGTCCCGTCTTGCGAAACGGGCCCGGTGACGAACACGCCGCCGAAGTCGGGCGCCTCGCACGCCGCCCGCGCGTCGGGCGCCGGTGCGACGGGATCGGCGCTGGCAATCCCGCACAGAAGTAGCGGGCCGACGGCACACGCGGCGGCCAGCGCTGCGACCCAGCGGCCGCGCCCAATCGCAGAAGCGTTGATGAACGACACCTTCCGGTCTCGGTGATGACCCGACGACGTCACTGTAGCGGTGGCCCGGTGCGACGTCGTCGGGTTCGGGGTCAGGGGGTGAAGTCGTCAGGCAGTTCGATGTCGGCGACGGCCAGGTTCTCCTCGAGGTGCCCCACCGACGAGGTGCCGGGGATCAGCAACACGTTGGGGGCGACGGACAGGGTCCACGCCAGTGCGATCTGGGCGGGGGTGCGGCCCAAGTCGGCGGCAGCCTTCTTGACCGCCGGGTTGCCGAGCACGGGGTTCTCGTCGTTGAACGCCGAGCCCAGGGGGAAGAACGGGACGAACGAGATGCCGCGTTCGGTGCACAGGTCGAGGACGGCTTGCGACGTGCGGTCGACCAGGTTGTAGGCGTTCTGCACGGTGACGATCTCGGTCCGGTCGAGCGCGCGACGCAGATCGTCCTCGTTCACGCTGGACAGGCCGATGCCGCCGATCAGGCCCTCGTCGCGGGCGGCGATCATCGCGGTCAGCTGCCGGTCGAACAGCTCGTGGTCGACGACGCCGGGAGTGTTCGGGTCCCCGGAGTGGATGCGCAGGTTGACCGCGGCCAGCTGGTCGACGCCGAGCTCGCGGAGGTTGAGTTCGATGTCGGCGCGAAGGTCCTCGGGTTCCGATGCGGGGATCCAGTTGCCCTCGCCGTCGCGGCGGGCGCCGACCTTGCTGACCAATGCCAGTTGGTCTGAGTAGGGGTGCAATGCCTCGCGGATCAGCTGGTTCGCCACGTCCGGGCCGTAGAACTGCGCGGTGTCGACGTGGTTGACGCCGAGCTCAACGGCGCGCCGGAGCACGGCGATCGCCTGATCGTGGTCACGCGGTGGCCCGAATACGCCGGGCCCGGGCAGTTGCATCGCTCCGAAGCCGACTCGGTTGACGGTGAAGCTGCCGAGCTGAAATGTCGTCATGTCCCCATCCAACAGCGAAGGGGGCGCATTCAGTCCGAATACGCCCCCTCAAAATCGCGTGTTACGCGGTTTCGCCGAGGATGCCGTAGATCTCGCGACGGGCATTGTTGACGACGTCGACGATGCGCTGCTGCTGTTCGGCGGACGCGGCGTGCGCGGACTGCGCGACCGCGCCCATCAGTTGGCCGACCGCTCCACGCAGGTTTGCGTGACCAGGATCGGCGCCGTCGGTGATCTCCTCCCACGGCGGCGTCTCGATCTTCTCAGCGGCTTCGCGGCCGGCGTCGGTCAGCTCGAAGAGCTTCTTGCTGCCCTCGCCGGGTGCGCTCTTGATCAGGTCTTCGTCGACCAGCAGTTGAAGGGTGGGGTAGACCGAGCCGGGGCTGGGCTTCCACAGGTCCTGGCTGCGCTCGGCGATCTCCTGGATCATTTCGTAGCCGTGCATGGGCCGTTCGACGAGCAGCGACAGGATGGCCGCGCGAACGTCGCCGCGCTTGCCACGACCGCGACCGCGGCCGCCGCCACGTGCGCCGCCGAAGCCGGGTCCGAATCCGGGACCACCGAAGCCAGGTCCGAATCCGGGGCCGAATCCGGGGCCGCGTCCGAAACCACGGCCGAATCCGGGGCCGAATCCGGGGCCGAAGCCGCCGTCGGCGCCTGCATCGTGCTCGGCGATCGCTTCGCGGAAGCCGCGCCGGGCGGCATGACGACGTTCGTGCATGGCGCGGCGGTCGACGGGTGAGAACCCGAAGCCGAAGGCGCCGTTGGGGGGTGTGAATGGGGTGTTCATGGTGTGTGTCTCCTTGGCCGGGAAACGCCGAATGCGCTTCCGATACGTTGACGATATATCGAAAACTATCGCGATGCAACCAATTGTGCTGATTTAAATGGCGGTCCGCCCGTCGATGGCCTTGACCTGGGCCCGCGCCCAATCGCCCTCCATGGCCGCCACCCGCAGGCCGTATTCAAGAGCCGCACCGCCGTAGAACTCGGCGTCGCTGTCGCCCCACGGCGCGAGTCCGTCGCGTAGCGCAGTCAGTCGGGCCAGCTCGGAATCGGCATGGCCGGCCGCGCTCACCATGTACTCGCGGGCATGCTCGGGCGGGACTTCGCTCAGCAGGAACACGCGCAGCAGGGACGCGCTGCGTGGTGGCGAATCGTCGCGCGGGTTGGTCACCCACCGGACCAGTTCGTGCCGTCCGGCGTCGGTGACTCGGTACTCCTTGCGGCCGCGGGGACCGACGTCGGAGACCTCGATGAGCCCGTCGGCGGCCAGTTTGTTCAGCTCCCCGTAGAGCTGGCTCTGCGTGGCGGGCCACACGTTGGCCATCGACTGCTCGAAGCGGCGGAGGAGGTCGTAGCCGCTGCCCGGGTGTTGGGCAAGAAGGCCGAGGGCGGCGAAGCGGAGGCTCACATAACGAGCGTACGGCCCGACGTTCCAGTTGTGGAATGTCGGGCCGTACGGTGTGTCGGGTCTGCCGAACGTGACCCCAGTGCGAAATCCGGGCCGGATCTTCGCAGTGGCGTCACGCTCGGTGCAGTTCGGCGCTTAGGCGGTGCCCTCCGCGTCGACGAGCGTGGCACCTTCTGGCAGTCGCAGCGCCGGCGAGCGCCACGGGCCGCGGGTGGCCAGCAGGTAGTACAGGACGAAGGCCACGCCACAGCCGATGAACCAGCTGTACTGCGCCGCACCCGCCATCCCAAACACGATGCCGCCGAGCAACACTGGTGCCATCGCCAGGACCGCGCCGACGACGGTCGCCGTGACCGCGGCCAGGTTGTAGCCCTTCGAGTACCAGTAGTTCGCCGACTTGGACATGGTGAACAGGTCGTCGACGACGATCTTTTGCTTGCGAATCAGGTAGAAGTCGGCAATCAGCACACCGAACAGCGGGCCGATGAACGCGCCGAGGGTCTCGAGCGTGTAGTGGATGACTTCGGGGTTGTTGTAGAGGTTCCACGGCGTGAGCAGCACCGAACCGACGGCGGCGATCATTCCGCCCATCCGCCAGCTGATCTTCTGCGGGCTGACGTTGGAGAAGTCGAATGCGGGCGAGATGAAGTTGGCCACGATGTTGATGCCGATGGTGGCGATGGTGAACGTCAACGCGCCCAACACGATTGCGGTCACGCTGTCGATGCGGGCGACGGTGGCGACCGGATCGGTGAGCAACTCGCCGAACACCGGCACCGTCGCGGCCGCCGTCACGACGACGAGCAACGAGAACACCAGGAAGTTGACCGGCAGGCCGAGGAAGTTGCCCTTCTTAACCGCCGCATAGCTCTTGCCGTAACGGGCGAAGTCGCCGAAGTTCAGCATCGGGCCGGAGAAGTAGGACACCACCAGCGCGATCGCGCCGAGCATGACGACGAGCGTGTTGCCCTTCTTCTCGCCACCGAGGTTGAGGCTGACGTGCCACCCCGACTTCCACAACAGGTAGCCGCAGAGGATGAACATCACCACGTAGACGGCGGGGCCGCAGAAGTCGATGAACTTGCGGATGGACTCCATGCCGCGCCAGAACACGGCCGCCTGCAGAATCCACAGCAGCGTGAAGCTGCCCCACCCGAGCAACGACAGCCCGGTGAAGCCGTACTGGTCGACGTCGGCGTACGGCGCGAGGCCGGGGAACAGCTTGAGCAGCACGACGTCCAGCGCCGCGGAGGCCAGATAGGTCTGAATTCCGTACCACGCCACCGCGATCAGCCCACGGATGATGGCCGGGATGTTGGCCCCGAGCACGCCGAACGAGCTGCGGCACACCACCGGATACGGCACGCCGGCCTGCTGGCTCGGCTTGGCGACCAGGTTGCACAGGAAGTAGACGATCACGATGCCGACCAACAGGGCGATCAGCACCTGCCAGCTGGCCAGGCCGAGGGCGAACAGGCTGCCCGCGGTGACGTATCCGCCGACGCTGTGCACGTCGGACATCCAGAACGCGAAGATGTTGTACGACGACCAGGTCTGCTTGCCGAGTGGCGCGAGATCCTCGTTGGTCAGCTGAGGGTCGTAGCCGTCCTTGATCACCCCGCCGCCGACCGGATGGCCTGCGGCCTCGACGATGTCGCCGACGGCGATCACCGCGCTTGCCGGTGGTTCCTTTACCTCTGTCATTGCCAGCTCCTGATCGTGTGCACGTGTTGCGATGCGATTGGGAAAAGCTAGCGGCGAGTTGTTGCGGTGCCGTTGCGGCGAAAATATATTCTGGTCAGCCCTCGTCGGCGACGAGACCGGTGTCGACCGGCAGCGTCGCGACCACCTCGTTGAGTCGTCGGTGATGGGCGGCGCTGGTGGTCAACAACCGGTCGACGTCGCGGTCGAGGAAGGCCTCTAGCATCTCGCCGTGGTCTTCGTGCAGGCGCGCGCGTTGGGAATGTTCGACGTGCACCATCACCTGGACGGGTTCGGTGATGTTCCAAGCTGATTCGAGCATGTGGATGAGGCGGAGCATCCCCGACGGTCGGGTCAGGCCCATGTGGAAGATGCGGCTCTGTCGGTGGTAGGCCTGTGGATCGTCGACGGTCACGGCATCTTCGAGAAGTTGATTGGCGTGAGTGACGTGCGCGCGCTCGGCGTCGGTCGCGCGGACGACGGCAGCGGCCAACGCTGCGGACTCCAATGTCTCACGGACGATGTACATTTCGGCGAGCTCGCTGGCGGTCAGCTGCGCGACGGCGTAGCCGACGTTGGTCTGATGCGCGACGAGTCCTTCTCCCGTCAGCGTCTTCAGGCTCTCCCTGATGGGGATGGGACTGACGCCGAAGAGCTCGGCGACCTCGCTGACGGGGATCGGGGTGCCCGGGGGCACCGCGCCGTCGAGGATGACGCGGCGCAGCTCGTCGACGATGCCCTGTTGGGAGAACCCGGCCCGGTTGACCGCGAGTGGCAGCGTCCAAGCGGAGTGGCGGCGGGCCGACATCGCTTCATCCTGCCCCGGTTTCGGGTCGGTGGCGAGACAGCCACATTCCACCATTGACATGTCACTGGTGGAGTGTCATCGTGGACGGGACCACCCTCAGCCCAGGGAGCACTTGACATGACTGACACTCACACCGAGACGACCGACGCCCAGCAGGCCGACGTGCGCGAAGACGGCGGCTTCTTTCAGCGCGGGAACTACGCGCCGGTGGCCGACGAACTCACCGAATTCGACCTGACGGTCGAGGGTTCCATTCCACCCGAACTCGACGGCTGGTACCTCCGCAACGGCCCCAACCCGCGCAAGTCCACCGGGCACTGGTTCACCGGCGACGGCATGATCCACGGCATTCGCGTCGAAAATGGACGCGCCGCCTGGTACCGCAACCGCTGGGTTCGCACCGAAAGCTTCGACGACGACGTCCCGCTCTACAACGCCGACGGCACCCGCAATCTGCGTTCGGCGGTGTCCAACACCCACGTCGTCAACCACGCGGGCAAGACGCTGGCGCTGGTGGAGTCGTCCCTGCCGTACGAGGTCACCAACGACCTCCAGACGGTCGGCGCCTACGACTTCGGCGGCCAGCTGGTCGACTCGATGACCGCCCACCCCAAGATCTGCCCCACCACCGGCGAGATGCACTTCTTCGGATACGGAAACCTCTTCGAGCCCTACGTCACCTACCACCGCGTCGACGCCAACGGGACACTGACCGTCAACCGGCCGGTCGACGTCCCGGCGTTGACGATGATGCACGACTTCGCGCTCACCGCCGAGCACGTCATCTTCATGGACCTGCCCATCGTGTTCAACGTCGAGGCGGCCGGTGCAGGCAAGATGCCCTTCCGCTGGGACGACGGGTACGGCGCTCGCCTCGGCGTCATGCGACGAGACGACCCGTTCGGTCCGATCCGCTGGTTCGACGTCGACCCGTGTTACGTGTTCCACGTCGCGAACTCCTACGACGTGGGCAATTCGATTGTGCTGCAGGCGGTTCGGTACCCCGAGCTGTGGCGTGAGAACGCCGGATTCGAGCAGGATGCGTGGATGTGGACCTGGACGATCGATCTGACCACCGGCACCGTCAGCGAGCAGCAACTCGACGACCGTTCAGTGGAGTTCCCCCGCATCGACGACCGGCTGGCAGGCCTTCAGGCCCGCTACGCCGTGTCGGTGGGTGAGGACAGGCTGGTGCGCCACGACCTGACCACCGGCAGCGCGATCGAGCATCCGTTCGGCACGGCCGCCTCACCCGGTGTTCCCGGCGAAGCGGTCTTCGTCCCGGGCAGCGGGCCGGCCGACGAGTCCAACGGCTACTACCTGGGCTACGTCTACGACGCCGCGCGCGACGGCAGCGACCTGGTGATCCTCGACGCGTCCGACTTCGCCGGAGCCCCGGTCGCGACGATCAAACTGCCGCAGCGCGTGCCGTTCGGCTTCCACGGCAACTGGATAGGTGCCTAGCGTCAAACGGCGGGGGCGGCCAGCGGCGGGCGGCCGTGGCACGACCGGAAACGGCTGCCGCTGCCGCAGAAGCACGGGTCGCTGCGCGGGATCGGCAGCATGTACACGTGGTCCTCGCGAACGCGGGCCATCGCATCCTGCAGTCGGTGGGCCGGGGCAGGCACGTGCCGATGCGTCATCCAGGCGATCGCAACGGCGAGCGCCCCGAGCAGCATGACGATCTTGACGGCCTCGCCCGTGGATTGGCGAAAGCGAAACCAGGCCGCGACCTCGACGCTTTGACGTTCGAGGGCCTTCGCGATCTGCTCGCTGGACGGCATGCCGGTCCGGAGTTCCTCGAGCAGGGCGTCCTGGAGGTGGCTCAGCTCGCCGAGGGTCATGCCGACGAGCACGGCCTCGACGTGCGCGTCGGCCGACAACACGTCTACTGATGTGTACATAGGTCCCCCCGAACACTTGCGTCTCCCCAGACGCATCCATCCTCACGCTAGCGGGGGACGGCGTCCGGCGAATCGGGGAAAACCCTCGCAACCCCGGCGATCTTCGCCCGGTCTAGGGTGTCCCGATGGCTGTCAAGTGGCTCGACGATCCCGAGGATCACGACTACGCCGCGGCAGCGGACTACCTGAGCCTCATCAGCGAAGCCGACCAGTGTGCGGCGACGGTCGACGCGCTCCGGGCCGCGGACACCACACCGCGCAAGGCCAAGGACGTGCTTCGGGCCGCCCGCCTCGAATTGCTGCCCGCCACGAATCCGCGCGTCACGACCGATCTCGCGAAGATCGATGCGGGGAAGAAGCTTTCACCGGTGCTGCTGGTTCGCGGACGGGTTCTCGACGGCGTGGCGTTGCAGATCGCCGACGGGTACCACCGCGTCTGCGCAAGCTATCTGACAGACGAGAACACCCCCATTCCGTGTCGTCTGGTGTCCTGGCAAGCCACGAACTGAGATGAGGCACATGGGGTTCGGCACGCTGGCCCTTCTCGTCGTCGCCGGTCTGGCGGGTCCGCTGCTGGCCTCGGTGCCACGGCTGCGTCTCCCCGTGGTGATCGGTGAGCTCGTAGTGGGAATCATCTTGGGGAAGAGCGGCTTTGGGGTCCTCGACCACACCGACCCCACGCTCGAACTGCTGGCCAACGTCGGCTTCGCCCTGGTGATGTTCGTGGTCGGAACGCACGTGCCCATCCGCGATCGCGAGCAACGCTCGGCGGTGCCGGCGGCGCTGCTCCGCGCCATCCTGGTGGGCGCGGTCGCCGCCTGCCTCGGCGTCGGCCTCGCAGAGATCTTCGGCACCGGCCACGCTGCGCTCTACGCCGTGTTGATGGCCTCGTCGTCCGCGGCGCTCGCGCTCCCCATCATCGGCGACCTCAAGCTGACGGGGCCACCCGTTCTGTCCCTCACCGCCCAGATTGCGATGGCCGACACCGCATGCATCGTGTTGCTGCCCTTGGTCATCGACCCGGCCAGGGCGCCGCGGGCGGCGCTCGGTGCGCTGGCGATAGCGGCGTGCGCGGCGGTTCTGTACGTAGTGCTGAGGTGGGCCAACGCCAAGGGGTTTCGCAAGCGGCTGCACAAGTACTCGGAGAAACAGAAGTTCGCCCTCGAGCTACGCGTGAACCTCGCAATCCTGTTCGGGCTGGCGGCGCTGGCCATCAGCACGCACGTCTCGATCATGCTGGCCGGCTTCGCCCTTGGGCTGGTGGTCGCGTCGATCGGCCAACCACGCCGGTTGGCGCGGCAGCTGTTCGGCATCACCGAGGGGTTCTTCGGGCCGCTGTTCTTCGTCTGGCTGGGTGCCTCGCTGCAGGTCCGCGACCTCGTCGACGACCCGCAGTTCATCCTGCTCGGCGTGGCCCTGGGGGTCGGGGCGATCCTCGCTCACTCCGTCGGGCGGATCCTCAAACAGCCCATGACGCTGGCGGTGTTGTCGGCAGCGCAGCTCGGCGTCCCCGTCGCGGCGGCGACGGTCGGCACCGAGGAGCACCTGCTGCTCCCCGGAGAGCCGGCGGCTCTGGTGTTGGGGGCGCTCATCACCATCGCGGCCGCCTCCGCCGCCGGGGTGATCGCCGCCCGAACTAACCGGTCGACGCCCCAGCCCGGTGTGCATTCGGACTGACGCCGTATGCGCGTTTGAACGCGCTGCTCAACGCGAACGGCGTGCCGTACCCGACGTGGCGCGCGACCGACGCGATCGTCGCACCGTCGGCCCGCAGCAGGTCCGCCGCCAGCGCCAGACGCCATCCCGTCAGGAACGCTATCGGTGGTTCGCCGACCTGCTCGGCGAACCTACGGGCGAAGGCCGCACGCGAGGAGCCAACGGCCGCAGCGAGATTGGCGACCGTCCACGGATGCGCCGGGTTGTCGTACATCAGCCGCAATGCGGGACCGACGACGGGATCGTGCTCGGCATGCCACCAGGTGGGTGCCCGCTCGTCATGGTCGAACCAGGTGCGCAGCACGTCCATCAGCAGCAGGTCGAGCAGTCGGTCGAGATAGGCAGCCTGGCCGGGGCCGTCGCGACCCGACTCATTGGCGAGCAGCCCCACCAGCGGGGTGTGCCACTCGTCGTGTCGAAGCACCAGCACGGTCGGAAGTGCTTGCAGTAGGCGGGAACTCACCTCGCTGCGACCCTCGTAGGCGCATACGACGGCGCGGTCGGCGCCGGATGCGGTGTTTCCCCACGTGCGCACCCCGACCGACATCTCGAAGCGCAGATCCTCCCCGCGCAGCGTCGTGCAGCGGTTTCCTGGGTGGACGACGACCTGCGGTGTGGTGAGCGCGCGGTCGGCGAACAGGTAGTGCTCCACGCCGCGCGCGACGGCGACGTCACCGGGCCCAAGCTCGAACGACCCGCCGGAATCCGTCACGATCACCGCGTCGCCCTGCGTCATGCAGATCAGGGTCAGCGGAGCCTCGTCCTGGATGCGCATCGACCACGGCGGATCCAGGGAGAGTCGGAGCACGAACGCTCCCCGGGCCCGCACCCCGTCGAGTAGTCCGCCGAGCGCATCCATGCTCCGAATGTAGACGCCTGCGTATGTATTCGGGAGTCCTGGCGATGGATCGTCTCGGCGCTGACCGTTTGACTGAGCTCATGTCAACCAGCCCGTACCTGATCGCCACCGCCGCAGCCGCCGTGACGAGCGCCGTCGTCGGCGGCATCTTCTACGCGTTCTCCACCTTCGTGATGTCGGGACTCGACAGCGCCGAACCTGTCGAGGCGATCGCGGCGATGCGCGGAATCAACGCCGAGGCGCAAGCCAACGCCCCGTTCCTGGTGATGTTCCTCGGATCGGCGGTGCTTGCCCTCGTCGTCGGCGTCGCCGCGGCGTTCCGGCTGTCGCAACCGGGCGCCGGCTACGTGCTGGCTGGTGCCGTACTCGCGCTGGCGGCCTTCGTCGTGACGATGGCGTTCAACGTTCCGCTCAACGATCGTCTGGACGCGGTGGATTCAGCGGGTCTGTCCGTAGCGGACGCGACGAGGGAATGGCGCGCGTATCTGGGTCCGTGGACGGCGTGGAATCACGTGCGGACCGCGGCTCCACTCCTGGGCTCGGTACTGATGCTGGTCGGGCTACGCGGCCGCTGACCCCGCGAAAGGCGAGGGCGACCACGCCCGCGGCGATCAGCACCAGTACCGCGGCGATGGTCGCCGTCGGCGCGATCCCGGCGTCGAACGCCACCCGCGCGGAGTCCATCAGCCTGGTACTCAGCGCCGGTGGCAGGGTCTGCGCCACCGAGGCGGCGCCGGCGATGCTCTCCCTGGCGTCGGCGGTCTGCAACTCGGTGAGACCGCCCGGCAGTTCGACACTGCCGCGGTAGTAGGCCGTGAAGATGGTGCCGAGCGTCGCGGTGCCGACGACGGCACCCAACTCGTAGGCCGTCTCCGACACTGCCGACGCGGCACCGGACTTGGCGGGCTCGACCGACGCCACGATGGTGTCGTTGGAGATGGTCTGGGACATCCCGACACCGATCTCCAGGATGATGAACGAGACGATGACGGCGACCACGGTGAGGTCGTGCCGGAACATCAGGATGGCCAGGAAACCAGCCGCCACCAAGATCAGTCCGACGATCATCAAGACGTGCGGCGCAATGCGTTTCGCGATCGGCACCACCGCGACGCCCGCAATCATCGACAGGACGGCACCGGGCAGGGTGACCAGTCCGGCGGCCAGCGGGCTCAACCCGAGCACCAGCTGAAGGTGCTGCGAGATGAAGAAGATGAACCCGATTAGGCCGACGATCGACAGGAAGTTGGCCAAGATCGAGGACGTGAACGCCCGGTTGGCGAACAGTCCGACGTCGAGCATCGGGGTGGTGGTGCGGCGCTGACGGCGGACGAACACCATGCCGGAGCCGACGCCGATCACCAGTGCGGCGACGGCCAGCCCCGACACCCCGTCGTGGGCAGCTGACTTGATGGCCCAGACGATCGGAAGCATCGTGGTCAGCGTCAGCAGCACGCTGAACGGATCCAGCGGGCCCGGGTTCGGATCCTGCGATTCCGGCACCAGTCGCGGCGCCAGGATCAGAAGCGGCAGGAGGATCGGCACGGCGACCAAGAACACTGCGCCCCAGTGGAAGTGCTGCAGCAGCGCACCGCCGACGATGGGGCCGAGGGCTGATCCGGCGGTGAAGCACGAGGCCCACAGGGCGATGGCGAGCCGCCGGGCGGACGCGTCGATGAAGATGTTGCGGATCAGCGACAGCGTCGACGGCATCAGCATCGCGCCGAAGACACCGAGAAGTGCGCGCGCGGCCACCAGGTACTCCGCGCTTGGCGCGAATGCCGCGGCGGCCGACACGACCGCGAAGCCTGCGGCGCCGATCATCAGCAGCCGTCGCCGGCCAACGCGGTCGCCGAGGCTGCCCATCGTCACCAGGAGGGCGGCAAGCACCAGGGAGTAGACGTCGACGATCCACAGCTGGGTGGTGGCGGGCGGCCGGAAGTCTTGGGCGATGCTGGGCAGCGCGAAGGCGAGCACGGTGTTGTCGACGGCGATGAGGAGCACCGGCAGCATGAGAACCGCGAGCGCGAACCAGGCGCGCCGCGGTGTGGGGGTGGACGTCGGGGTGGCGTCCATTCGGATGGACATTTCTTCTGCTCCTGAGAACTGCTGAAACTTGGTCGGGGGTGAGAACCCCTGAGGCTAAGACTGATTCGGGTTGATGGTGCCCTGGGTCAGGCTGGCCATGATGGCGTCGACCACTTGCACGCGGGGGGCGCCCTGACGCGCGGCGTCGTGGCCGGCATCCAGGAGCGCCCAGAAGACGAGGCGGGGCCACCCCGGCGGTCCGGCGGTGCCCTTGGTGGCCACCCGGTCGAGCACCTCGACGATCAGTTCGTCGCCGGTGTCGAGTTCGGCGGTCAGCTCGTCGTCACGAACGATCGAGGAGTCGCAGTAGATGAACGACGCGATCGGGCCGAGGTCCAACTGACACTCGACAACCCGGCGCAACGCCTCGACCGGTGGCCCACAGTTGGGCTCGGCGCGCTCGATGGCCGACTTGCTCAGCTCGTGGACGTGCAGGGCGAGGGCGC
Organism: Mycobacterium sp. Root135; assembly: GCF_001426545.1. GTDB lineage: Bacteria > Actinomycetota > Actinomycetes > Mycobacteriales > Mycobacteriaceae > Mycobacterium. The sequence continues at coordinate 1,014,836 of NZ_LMEZ01000005.1, forward strand.
GCAACAGGTCGGTGCGCTCGGCGAAATACCTGTGCAAGGTGCTGCGACCGACGTCGGCCGCACTGGCGACGTCACCGAGTGAGGCGTTCGGATTGGTGCCGAGCACGTCCATCGCCGCGTCGAGAATCGCCTTGCGCGTCCTCGAACGTGGGCCACCAATGGCCGACAGCGATGCAGTCATGTGTACTAAATTAGCACACCTGACCCATAGTGGGACACTGATGTCCCACTAGTCGGGGTTTGTAAATCCTCCCGGCGGGTTCGCGTAGACGGTCGGGGGTGGTGCCGCCGGTCCAGTGGGAGGGGCCGGCGACGCGGCGGGGGCCGACGGACGCAGCCTGGCAAGCTCCCGGCGATGGCGCTCGGCCAGCACGGCCGCCAGCACCAGCGGCGGGGGCGCCGACGCCGGTGGTGGCGGCGAAATGTGGGCAACCACCTCGGCGTAGATGCGATGCGCCATCTGATCGCGCATCGCGGGCTCGAGCTGACTCGCCCGCGCCAGGAACTGGCGGGCCAGCTCCGCCTGCTCGGGCCGCAACCCGGACAGCTGCAGCGACGACGCCCACCACGCCAGGGCCGGGGGCATCGGAACGGGAGGCGGCATCTTCGGCCCACGCTCGCTGACCACCATGGTGCCCGCGAACACGTCGCCGATCCGCTTGCCCTTCGTCGACAGCATGCTGCAGACGACCGCGGGTGCCCCCGCGAACATCCATATCTCGATGAACCCCGACAACCCCCGAAAGAGCGCCTGGCGGAAGCGTTCCGGGCCGCCGTCGTCGGAGACGACGCGCAGGCCGAGCGCCATCTTGCCCAACGAGCGACCCCTCGTGGCAACCTCGAAGATGACGGGATAGCCGACGATGGTCAGCACCGTGAAGATGATGAGAACCGCCGCGGACAACGCGTCGTCGAGATCGGAGACTGCGACCGCCCAGAGCGTGAACCCCATGATGTAGGCGATGAAGACCACCGTCAGGTCGATCAACACGGCAAGGGCACGCACCGGCAATTGGGCGATCTGAACGTCGAGGACGACGGCGTCACCCGTGACCATCGGCTCGGGCTTGGCCACCATGCCGCCCCACGCTACTAGGCTCGCTCGAGTGGACGTCGACGCATTCGTGCTGGCCCACCGGCCTACGTGGGACAGGCTGGAAACTCTGGTCAAGCGTCGCCGCAAACTGACCGGTGCCGAAGTCGACGAGTTGGTGGATCTCTATCAGCTCGTCTCGACCCATCTGTCGATGGTGCGCAGCGCATCGACGGACTCGGTGCTCGTCGGCAGGCTGTCGGGACTGGTCGCCTCGGCGCGGTCGGCCGTCACCGGCGCGCACGCCCCGGTGTGGAGTGAGTTCGCCCGCTTCTGGACGGTGTCGTTTCCCGTCGTGGCGTACCGCGCGTGGCGATGGTGGCTCGGAGCGGCGGTCGCGTCCGTCGTCGTGGCCGTTCTGATGGGCAGCTGGGTGGCGGGCAACCCGGAAGTGCAGGCCGCCGTCGGAACTCCCTCCGACGTCGCGGAACTGGTCAACCACGACTTCGCCTCCTACTACAGCGAGAACCCTGCGGGTTCGTTCGCCCTGCGGGTGTGGATCAACAACTCGTGGGTGGCGGCGCAGTGCATCGGCTACGCCGTGGTCCTTGGCCTGCCGATCCCATACGTGCTGTTCGAGAACGCCGCGAACGTCGGAGTCACCGGCGGGCTGATGTTCGACGCGGGCAAGGGCGACGTGTTCCTCGGCCTGCTGACCCCGCACGGGCTGCTCGAGTTGACGGCGGTATTCCTCGCCGCGGCGGTGGGGATGCGGCTGGGGTGGTCTGTGGTGTCCCCCGGAGACCGGCCGCGCGGGCAGGTGCTCGCCGAGCAGGGGCGTGCGGTCGTCTCGGTGGCCGTCGGGCTGGTCGTCGTGTTGCTGGTGTCGGGTCTGATCGAGGCGTTGGTGACGCCGTCCCCGCTGCCGACGTTCGCGCGCATCGCAATCGGCGTGGCCGCCGAGCTCGCCTTCCTGTCGTACGTGGTCCACTTCGGCCGCAAGGCCGCGCGGGCTGGCGAGACCGGTGACGTCGACGACGCCCCGGATCTGCTGCCGACGTCCTGACGTCCCCCCGCGAGCAGTCGCAAAGATGCACGACACGCCGACCGGAAGCGCAGGTTTGCGACTGCTCGCGGGGAGGTGGGGGCGGGCTAGAGCTTGCCGGAGGCCTTCATCGCCAGATAGCGGTCCGCCAGCGCGGGTGCCAACTCCTCGGGCATCGCGTCCACGACGTCGACGCCGTGTCGCCGGAGCCGCACCGCCAACGCGCCGCGGTCGTTGCGGGACCGCTCGGCAGAGGCTGCGTCGTACACCTGGGCTGCGTCGGCCCGCCCTGCGGCCAGGCGGTCGACGCGCGGATCGCCGACCGCGGCGAGCACCACCTGGTGTCGGGTGGCGAGCTGCGGCAACACCCCCATCAAACCCTCGTCGAGTGCCGAGGAGTTCAGGTCGGTCAACAGCACCACCAGCGCCCGACGCCGGACTCGCCGCTGCACCGTCGAGACCATCGCCGCGGCGTCCGACTCGACCAGCGCGGGCTGAAGCGGCGCCATCGCCTCGACGAGCTGAGGTAACAGCTGGGATCGCGTCGCGCCGTACACCCCGGCCCGCGGCACCCGATCGTGGGCGATGAAGTCGACGTGATCGCCGGCCCGGGATGCCAAGGCCGCCAACAGCAACGCCGCGTCCATCGACCAGTCCAGGCGCGGCCAGCCGCTCGGGTCCCCCGAGGTGGGGTCGACGCCGACTCGCCCCGCGGAGGTCCGACCGGTGTCCAACACGATGACCACCCGGCGGTCCCGCTCCGGACGCCACGTGCGGACCACGACGTCGGCCCGTCGTGCCGTGGCGCGCCAGTCGATGGATCGGACGTCGTCACCGACGACGTATTCGCGCAGCGAGTCGAATTCGGTGCCCTGGCCGCGGATCAGAACCGGGATGGCACCGTCGAGCTCGCGGAGCTTCGCCAACCGCGACGGCAGATGCTTGCGCGAGAGGAACGGCGGCAGGATCCGCACCTGGGAGGGCACCCGATGCGAGCTCTGCCTGCCCGCCAAGCCCATGGGGCCGACGGACCGCGCCGTGACCAATGCCGACTGCTGGTCGCCACGGCGGATCGGACGCAACGTCGTCTCGACCCGAAGTCGTTGCCCGCCGGCAATCTTCGCGACGTGCGTGCGTGGCTCGGCGCGCGCCGACGGCGGCCACGCGTCGCGAATCCAGCCACGAAGGTCGCGGCCGCCGGGGTTCTCGACGATCAGCGCCGCGTCGACTGGTTCGCCCAAGCGGGCGGAGCCGTCGCCGAGCCTGGTGAAGCGCAGTCGCCTGGTGTTCGCCGCCAACGCCGCGTCGACCACGATCGCGGCAGCCAGCAGGACGAGCAGGACCACGAAGGTCTGCGCGGGCCAGGGTGAAAGGCCAACGGGCAGAACGCAGATCAGGGCTACCAGTCCGGCCCGGCCGGTGAGCACCACTAGCGGGGTACCGGCACCGCGGACAGGATGCCGTCGAGGACGCCGTCGGGAGTGGCTCCTTCGAGTTCTGCCTCGGGCCGCAGCGCGATCCGGTGCCGCAGCGTCGGCCGCGCCATTGCCTTGACGTCGTCGGGGGCGACGTAGTTGCGTCCCGACAACCACGCCCACGACCGCGCGGTCGCGAGCAGCGCCGTCGCGCCGCGGGGTGAGACGCCAAGCTGAAGGGCTGGGGACACCCGCGTCGCCCCGGCGATGTCCACGATGTAGCCCATCACTTCGTCGGCAACCAGCACCTGACGCACCGCTTCACGCCCTGCGGCGAGCTCGGCGGGGCCTGCGACGGGGCGGATTCCGGAGAGGTCGCGGGGGTCGAAACCCCGTGCATGCCTTGACAGTATCGCGATCTCCTGGTCGCGCGGCGGCAGCGGGACGTTGAGCTTGAGTAGGAAGCGGTCGAGTTGCGCCTCCGGCAGTTGGTAGGTGCCCTCGTACTCGATGGGGTTCATCGTCGCCGCGACGATGAAGGGGTCGGGCAGTGGGCGGGCGTCGCCGTCGACGGTGACCTGACGCTCCTCCATGGCTTCCAGGAGGGCGGCCTGGGTCTTGGGTGGCGTGCGGTTGATCTCGTCGGCGAGAAGGAGATTGGTGAACACCGGCCCGGCGCGGAACTCGAACTCAGCGGTACGGGCGTCGTACACCAGCGATCCCGTGACGTCACCAGGCATCAGATCCGGCGTGAACTGAACGCGCTTGAAGTCGAGTTGAAGCGCCGCGGCCAACGTACGCACCAACAACGTCTTGGCGACACCCGGGACGCCCTCCAGCAGAACGTGTCCCCGGCACAGCAGCGCGATCACCAGGCCGCTGATCACGGCGTCCTGTCCGACCACCGCCTTGGCGATCTCGGAACGCAGTGCAAGCAAGGCGTTTCGAGCGCCGTCGGCGTCCGTGATGGAAGTCGTTGGGTGATTCACGAGGTGGCGACCTGCCTTTCGATGTCGTCGAGTAGCCGCGAGAGGCTTACGAGTTGTGCGTCGTCGGAGGGATCGGGCCCGAACAGTGCGTATTCGACGGCGGCCGGGTCGTACCGAATGCGGTGGGCGACGGTCTCGACGACGGATGCGGGATCGGACTGAGAACCGAGGCCGAGCCGGGGGAGGATGCGCAACAGAACCGCGGTTCGCAGTGCCGCCGCGGCGCGGTCGCGGGCCCGCCGTGACCGATACAGCCTGCCGCGACCCTCGACGGTCTCCGAGGCCCGCACGACGACTGGAAGGTCTTCGGCAACCAGCGGGCCGATCCGACGGCCCCGCCACAACGCGACGAATCCCACTGCGAGACAAAGCTGTAGGACGATCCAGCCGACTCGGCCGGGGATGAGGTCCGTCACCGAGGTGGCGCCGTCTGATTCACCCTCGATCCGGTCGGGGGTGTACCAGATGAGTCTCGGCCGGGCGCCGGCCAGGTTCATCGCCAGGGCGGCGTTGCCCTCCTGCAACAGTCCCGCGTTGGTCATGAAGTCCGCGGTGCCGACGACGGTGACCGTGCGGCCACCTTCGGGGTAGCGGACCAGTGCGCCGTCGTAGCAGCGGGTCAGCGCGGCGCCGTCGACCGGCTCGTAGGTGTCGCTGAGGGTGAACTGCACCTGACCCGCATGGGTGGCTTCGGCCATGTCGCAGCGGGGTTGGCCGCCAAAGCTGGTGTCGTCCGCCCGCTTGATCTTGGGCGCCAACGCCTCCCTGGTCCACGACGTCGGTTCGACGAGCAGCACGTCTCCCGGCAGTCTCGAGATTCGTTGCAGGGCAGCGTCGTCGACGAGATAGGGCGTCGGTGCCATCAGCAGCAGGGAATCGGGCTGCGCCGCCCGTTCGACCCCGGCGAGGTCCTTCGCGGTGACCACGTCGACGCCACGATCACGAAGAAGTGTGACCAGTGCGTGGGCGCCGTCGGGCGACGTGGCGTCGGGATCCATCCGGCCACCTTGACGCGGAGCGGTCAGATAGGCGGAGGCGGCCGAAACGCCGACGATGAGCACCAGGGCCAGCAGCACCCACCGCGCGGTCCGCCACCGCTGGACGACGGTGGCGCCGACCGCGGACGTGGTGTCGGTCATCGCACCTCGACCCAGCCGTCCGCGGCGCCGGACGCGCTCTGGTCTGCAGCGCCGCCTGCGACGTGGTCGAGGAGATGACCGTCCAGATCGGCGATCATCCGGTACGCACTCTCGGTGCCGGGCAGCTCACCATAGGTGACGTCGTTGAACGCCGTTGCAGCACTACGCAATTCCCCGGATAGCCCCGGGACGGCCTGACCAGCGTCGCGGGCCAGCTCGGTCGCCGTGCGACCGGGGACGTGCAGCAGGACCGCGGTCTCCTCGAGATGGCGGGCGACTGCGCGAAGGCGATGCCGGATCGCCGAGGCCCAATCCGCCCGCGCCGCAGCCGATTCGGCGGCCGACCGATGTTCGGCCGAGCTCATCTCGACGGATCCGAACAAGGCGCTCTGGCGGCCACGGTTGGTTCGCATGGTGCGTCGCGCCACTCGAACGGCCACGACGACGGCCACCGCCACCAGGATGAGCAGAACGGTGATCGTGAGCCAGCCGCCGGGTATCGACGCGCCGCCGGACATGATCTTGTACAGCAGGTCGTCCAGCAGTCGGGCCAGTTGGTCGGTGAGCGAGCCGCGCGGATAGATGGGCTTGCTCAGCTCGCGCTGAGCGGCGTCGTGCGCCGCGTCGCGGTCGATGTCGATGGTGGACACGTCAGCGGCGCTGGGTGAGCCACAGGTCGTCGGTGGAGCCGACCGCCCCCGTCGCCCCGGTCTGCAGCACCAGGTCGAAGGCCTCGGCCCTGATCCGCCGGTCGGCGTACAGGAGGACGACGACGCCGGCGCTGAAGGGCGCCGTGATGATCTGGCCGATCGCGCCGCCGACGCTGATCAGCACCATGGCGATCACGATCGTGCCGGTCGACTCGCCGACGGCGAGCATGACCTGGCCGACCAGGCTGAATGGCACCGTGACCGCACCGGACACCATGCCGGCGACCACGACCGCCAGCAGTTGGATGCCGAACACCCTCCAGAAGTCACCTCTGACCAGGCGAAATGAGCGGGTGATCGCGGCACCGACGCCGATGCGCTCCAACACGATCAGCGTGGGAGCGAAACTCAGCACCGTGTAGAGGTAGGCGATCGCGGCGAGTACCGCCAGGCCGAGGAGCGCGCCGACGACGAACGCCGCTGCACCACCGACGAGTTCGACGACGGCGAACACCACGCCAACCACGACGGCGATCAGCACCGCGGCGCCGACCATCTCGAGTGCGGTGATGCCGAGCAGCGGGAGGAGTCGGCCCCGCGCCCGTCGCCACGCCTCACCGACGTCGATCGTCGCACCGAACACGGCCCGGCCCACCACGACCGTGAGCAGACCGCTGAGCACGATTGCGGCGAAGACGGTGGTGACGCCGCCCGCGGCGGTGGACAACAGCAGCCCGACGATGGATCCCTCGGACATCTCCGTGGGATCGGACTGGCCGTACTCGCCGAGGCCGGGTGACAGCAGGCCGCTTGTCGCCAGCGGCCCGATCTGCAGGAGCAGCGCGATGACCTGGGCCACCACGACGACGACGGTGGTCAGGCCGAGCGTCGCCTTGGGGTTGGCTCGGATGTAGGACACCGCGGCGTTGAAGATGTCGCCCATCCCGAGTGGACGCAGCGGAATGATGCCGGGTTTGAGTGCCGGGGGCGGCCCCATCGGCGGGTAACCCGGCGGCGGATACCCCGAGTACCCCGGCGGCGGGTAGTAGCCGGAGGGCGGTGGGTATCCCGGCGGCGCGTACCCGGGCGGCGGGTAGTAACCCGGTGGGACCTGCGCGTAGCCGGGCGGCGGATATGCGGGCGGCGGTGGGGCGGTTGGGCCGCCGGCGTCGCTGCTCATGTTTCCCATCCTGTCGATGCCGGTGATTATTCACAACGTGCACGGGGTGCCCGAGCGTAGCGTCTACGCCATGGCGGAACTCAAGGAGCGGCTGCGCGCCGACCTCACGGTGGCGATGAAGGCACGGGACAAGCTCACCACGGCGACGATCAGGATGCTGCTGGCGGCGATCCAGGCCGAGGAGGTGTCTGGCAAGCAGGTGCGCGAGCTGTCCGACGACGAGGTCCTCAAGGTGTTGGCCCGCGAGTCGCGCAAGCGCGGCGAGGCCGCCGAGATCTACGTGACCAACGGCCGCGGTGAGCTCGCCGCGACCGAGCGCGCCGAGGCTCAGGTGATCGACGACTATCTGCCACGGCAGCTCAACGAGGACGAGCTGGCCAACGTCGTGGACACCGCCCTGGCCCAGGTGGCCGAGGAGATCGGCCAGCGGCCGGGCGCCAAGCAGATGGGGCAGGTGATGAAGGCGGCCATGGCCATCGCCGAGGGCAAGGCGGATTCGTCGCGTCTTTCGGCTGCGGTGAAGGACCGCCTCTAACCGGTTTTCCGCCGCGGTTCCGGGGTAGCCGTTCACGTATGACGCGATTTGGCTACACCCTGATGACAGAGCAAAGCGGCCCGAAACAGCTTGTGGAGTATGCGGTTTCGGCTGAACGTCTGGGCTTCGACTTCGAAGTCTCCAGCGACCACTATTCGCCGTGGCTGGCGGCGCAGGGCCATGCGCCCAACGCGTGGACGCTGCTCGGGGCGGTGGCACAGGCCACCGAGCGGGTCGAGCTCTTCACCTATGTGACGTGTCCGACCGTTCGGTACCACCCGGCGATCGTCGCGCAGCAGGCCGCGACGCTGCAGATCCTGGCCGACGGCAGGTTCACCCTCGGCGTGGGCAGCGGCGAGAACCTCAACGAGCACGTCGTCGGCCAAGGCTGGCCGACGATCAAACGGCGCCAGGACATGCTGCGCGAGGCCGTCCAAATCATTCGCGAGCTGTTCACCGGCGAGCTGGTCGACTGGAAGGGCGACTACTTCGAGGTCGACTCCGCGCGGCTGTGGGACGTGCCAGAGGTGCCCGTTGCGATCGCCGCCGCGGTGTCCGGGGAGCGGTCGGTGGAGACGTTCTCGCCGCTGGTGGATCACCTCATCGCGGTCGAACCCGACAAGGAGCTCGTCGACGGCTGGCACGCGGCCCGCAAGGGCACCGGTCTGCCCGGCGACTCCCGGGTGGTCGGCCAGATACCCATCTGCTGGGACCCCGACGAGGCCGCCGCCGTCGCCCGGGCTCACGAGCAGTTCCGGTGGTTCGCCGGCGGTTGGTCGGTGAACGCCGACCTTCCGACGACGGCGGGTTTCGCGGGGGCCACCCAATTCGTCCGCGAGGAGGACGTGGCGTCGTCCATCCCGTGTGGCCCCGACCTCGACGCCATCGTCGAGGCGGTGCGTGAGTATTGGGAAGCGGGCTTCACCGACATCGCCCTCGTGCAGGTCGGTGACGAGGGACAGGACCGGTTCCTTGATCAGGCCGCCGCCCCACTGCTCGACAAACTACGTAAAGCCGCTGGTTAGGGGCCTCCGGTTTGGTTTCTGGCATTCTGGGAAGTCCATTTGCCAATAGCAAACCTACGAGGGAGACATCGTGGTCGTGACACTGCTCGTCGGGTACACCGTGGTGGCGTTGGTCGCCGCAGTCGTGGTGTTCGTCGCCAGCGCCCGTCTCGGCGACGAGCCTCGGCCCGGGCCGCAACGCCTTGGTCTGAGCCTCGCCGCAGGCGCGGTATGGCCGGTTCTGCTGCTCGGCTTGGCCGAATATGGCTCGTTCGCGATGTACGCAAAGGCGCACGAGCACGACGAAGACGCCGATCGGGTGCTCGTCAAAGTCTAGGTAACACGGCTGCGGTGACGATTCGGTACGAAATCGTGACCGTTTTGATATAACCTCATGTGGCGGGTCGGGGAGGACCATCGCGCGAGAGGTTTAACATGTTCGATTTTGAATCGCATGCACACCACAGCACCACCAAGCAGCAGTCGAGGTCGTTCGGGGCAATCGTCCGGCGTGGGCTCGCCGCACTAGCGGTCGCAGCCTTTGCGACCGGAATGGGCGCACAGGCCGTCGTCGTCGCGGCCCCGGCATCTGCCGACACCGTCGACCAACTCGCCATCCGCACGGTCGGGCGCACCCAGTCGGTCAACCCAGGGGCGCCCGGACAGTGCACCTGGGGCGTCGCGGAGAAGTGGCACGAGGCAACCGGCGCCTACCCGGCGATGCGCGGAAATGCCCTCGAGTGGACGAACACGGCCGCGGCCGCCGGGTACACCGTGGTCGACACCCCGCAGAACCGGTCGGTCGTCGTCTTCCAGCCGGGTGTCGCCGGTGCGGGCGGGTACGGCCACGTCGCCTGGGTGGACTCCGTGTCCGCGGGTGGGCAATACATCCACGTGACGGAGATGAACGGCGTCGCAGGCGAAGGACTCTGGAACGACCGCGACATCCAGAACGTCGCGGGGATGACGTACATCCTGCTGCCCTGACGGCGGCCCCGAACAGCAGAAAGCCCCGGCCGGTGGAACCGGCTGGGGCTTCTGTTCTGCCATTACGCGGTCGGGGTAGCGGGATTCGAACCCACGACCTCTTCGTCCCGAACGAAGCGCGCTACCAAGCTGCGCCATACCCCGCGTAGAGCGTCGATAGCTTAACGCACCATGCCAGTCGGACGCGAAACGCCCTGGGCCACCGCGCTCTCTGGTTAGCCCCGAGGCGAATGGGTAGACAGTGTCGAACCACGGCATCGGCGCCGGCGTGCGGAATGGAATCCCCGCGCGGCAGCGTTGTAACCACTACGTTCGACGATTTCTCGGGAGAGGCGTTCACATGACCGGCTTGGGAGCCACGATGTACTTCGGGTTGTTCGCCATCGCCGCATTGTGGCTGTTCGCGACTTCCGACCGTTTCAGCTTCAGCGCCTTCCAGGGCGGCGATCAGGCCCAGCGTCCCGAACGCTCGAATTCGTGGAGCACCGACGCCGACTCCGAGGGGTCCAACCCCTGGCTGGCGAGCCACTCCGAGTCGAAGTAGGTATCGCCGTAGCGCTCGCCGGCGTCGCATAGCAGCGTCACCACCGACCCGCTACGGCCCGCTGAGATCATCTCGGCGAGCAGAGTGAACGCCCCCCACACGTTGGTGCCAGTCGAGGGTCCGACCTTGCGATTGAGAACCGCACTGACGTGATGTGCCGCCGCCACGGACGCGGCGTCCGGAACCACCAGCATGCGGTCGATCACTCCGGGTAGGAACGACGGCTCGACGCGTGGTCGACCGATGCCCTCGATCCGCGACGACGACCCCACCACGTCACGACTGCCTTGGGCGTAGGACGGGAAGAACGCCGAGTTCTGCGGGTCCACTACGCACAACTGCGTGGCGTGGCGGCGGTAGCGCAGATAGCGGCCGATCGTCGCGCTGGTGCCGCCGGTACCCGCGCCGACGACGATCCAGTCCGGAATCGGGAACCGTTCCTCGTGCATCTGGTCGAAGATCGACTCGGCGATGTTGTTGTTCCCGCGCCAGTCGGTGGCCCGCTCGGCGTTGGTGAACTGGTCGAGGTAGTGGCCGCCGGTCTCCTTGGCCAGACGCTCCGCCTCGGCGTAGACCTCGCCGGACTGGGCGACGAAATGGCAACGGCCACCCTGTGATTCGATCAATCGAATCTTCGCGGCACTGGTCGACGACGGCATGACCGCGATGAACGGCAACCGCAGCATCGCCGCGAAGTAAGCCTCGGAGACCGCCGTCGAACCCGACGACGCCTCGATGATCGTCGTGCCCTCGCCGACCCAGCCGTTGCACAGCGCGTACAGAAACAGCGACCGCGCCAATCGGTGCTTGAGGCTGCCGGTGATGTGGGTCGTCTCGTCCTTCAAGTACAGCTGGACGTTCACGCCGTCCACCCCGTCGCACCACGCCGACGGCAGCGGGTACCGCAACAGATGAGTGTCGGCGCTTCGCCTGGCGTCGGCCTCGATCAGCCGTATCGCGTTGTCCACCCACTCGCGCTGGTGGCGGCGAACGGCGATGGAGTCGTGGTCTGTCAACGCGCCGATACTGTCGGGTGCGACATGCCCACCCGGCTGCCGAGGCTGCCGCCGCCCGTCGGCGCGGCCACCAACGTCAGCAGGGTCGCTTCCGGACGGCAGCAGAACCGGTACGGAGCGTACGGCGACGTGCCGAGCCCCGCGGAGACGTGCAATTGCATGTTGGCGCCCCACCGCGACGGTCCCTTGGCCCGCGAGGGGTCGAGATCGCAGTTGGTGACCAGCGCGCCCTTGAACGGCAGGCACAGCTGCCCGCCGTGGGTATGTCCGGCCAGCACCAGCTGATAGCCGTCGGCCGCAAAGCGGTCGAGGACGCGCGTGTACGGCGCGTGGGACATGCCGAGGGTCAGGTTCGCCGCCGGGTTCGGTGCGCCTGCGACGGTGTCGTAGCGGTCGCGCGAGAGGTGCGGATCGTCGACGCCCGCAACGGCGACCAGCTGACCCTTGACCTCGATCTCGCGGCGGGTGTGCGTCATGTCGAGCCAGCCGCGTTCGGTGAACGCCGCGCGCAGGTCCTGCCACGGAAGTGGTTCGCCGGTCTTGCGGTGCGACTTCTTGAACAGGTAGTTCGTCGGGTTCTTCGGTGACGGCCCGAAGTAGTCGTTGCTGCCGAAGACGAACAGTCCCGGCACCGACAACAGGTCGCCGAGCGCCTGGACCACCGACGGCACGGCCTTCGGGTGCGACAGATTGTCACCGGTGTTGATGACGAGATCGGGTTCCCAGCCGGCGAGCTCGCGGATCCAGTCCTGTTTGCGGCGCTGCCGCGGCGTCATGTGGAGGTCGCTGAGGTGCAGCACCCGCAGCGGAGCGGAACCCGGCGTCAGCACCGGCATCGTCGTCTCCCGCACGACGAACGCGTTGCGCTCGATCAAGGTTGCGTAGGCGATCCCCGCGGCCAGTGATCCGGCGGCCGCAGCTGCGGAATTCTTCAATACCGTCGAACGGGCGAACATGGGAGCAGCCTACTGCCACATCGCGGCCGCCATCGCGGGTTGCCCACCCCGCGGGCCGGTTACGGCGGTGGCGGTGGCGGTGGCGGACCCAACACCGGGACGGTTATCGGCGGCAGACCAGGGATCATCACGACGGTCGAACCCACGGGTGCGGGAATCGCGTTCGGGTCGTTCGGGTCGAAGGGGAATCCCGGCGGCGGGGGTGGCGGTGCCGGCGGAATGCCGTTGCTGATCTGGATCGTGATGATCGACCCCGGGACGGTTTGACCGTTGGGCGACGTTCCGACGACCGCACCCGCCGGCGAGCCGCTGTTGACCGGTGTCGCCTGATCGGCGACCTGGAAGCCGGCGTCCTTCAGTCGCTGCCGCGCCAAATCCTGGGTCATGCCCGCCACGCTGGGCACCTTCGAGCCCGGTGCGCCGTCGACGTACCGCGGATCGGTCGGCGGCAGTGCCACGTCCTCGGGGGTGAACTGCTTCATCGCGGTAAACCAGGTACGCGCCGGTTCGTTGCCGCCGTAGAGGTTGCCCGAGCCGCATTGCCGCAGCGGGAACGAGCACAGGTCCGACGGCGACGTCGAGTCGTCGTAGATGTAGTTGGCCGCCGCGTAGGCGCTGGTGAACCCGAAGAAGCCCGACGACCGGTGTGCCTCGGTGGTGCCGGTCTTGCCGGACACCGGCAGGCTCCAGCCGGCCGAATTCGCGGCGCTCGCCGCGGTGCCGCTCTGGTCGTCCTTGCTCATCGCGTTGGCGAGAGTGTTGGCCAGACCCTCGGGGACGACCTGCTCGCAGGTCTCCGTGGTGACGGAGACGTCCTTGCCGTTGCGGTCGTAGATCTTGTCGATCGGATTGGGCGGGCACCACGTGCCACCGGAGGCCAGGGTCGCGGCGACGTTGGACAGCTCCAGCGGGTTGACCTCGATCGGACCGAGGGTGAACGAGCCGAGATTTTGCCGCTTCACGAAGTCGGCGAGGCTTTCGTTGCTGTCGGGATCGTAGGCGCGGGCCGTGCCGGGCAACGCGTAGGAACGCAAGCCGAGCTTGACCGCCATGTCGACGGTGCGCTGCACGCCGACCTGGGAAATGAGCTTGGCGAAGGCGGTGTTGGGAGAGGTCGCCAGGGCGTCGGTGACGCTGATGGCGCCGCGGTAGTTGCCGTCGTTCAGCACGCACCACGTGGCGGGCGGGCAGCCCTTCGCGCCGCCGCTGCCGAGCCCCTTGGCCTCGAACCGGCCGGGGGCGTCGAGCTGGGCGTTGATGCCCATGCCCATCTCCAGGGCGGCCGAGGTGGTGAACAGCTTGAAGATCGACCCCGCGCCGTCGCCAACCAGCGAGAACGGCTGGGGCTGCATGGTCTCGCCGGCGTCGGTGTTCAAGCCGTAGGTGCGGTTGGACGCCATCGCGACGATCGGGTGGCTGTCCTTGCCCGGCTTGATCACGCTCATCACGCTGGCGACGCCGTCGAGGTCGGGTGCGGCGAGGTCGTTGATCGACGACTTCACCGAGTTCTGGATGTCGGGGTCGAGGGTGGTCTTGATGAGGTAGCCGCCCTTGGCTACCTGTTCCTTGCTGATCCCCGCGCGGGCAAGGTAGTCGAGCACGTAGTCGCAGAAGAAGGCGCGGTCGCCGGCGGCGATGCATCCGCGAGGCAGTTCGTTGGGCTGTGGGAGCACGCCGAGCGGCTCCAGCTTCGCCGCGCGCAGCGCCTCGGCCTCCTGGGGAACGTTGTCGATCATGGTGTCCAGCACCACGTTTCGACGTTCCAGGGCGCCCTCGGGGTTGGTGTAGGGGTTCAGCGTGCTCGTCGACTGCACCATGCCGGCCAGGAGCGCCGCCTGCTGCCAGTTCAGCTCGGAGGCGTTGATCCCGAAGTAGGTCTGCGCGGCGTCCTGCACGCCGAACGCGCCGTTTCCGAACGACACCAGGTTGAGGTAGCGCGTCAGGATCTCCGACTTGGTGAACGTCTTGTCCAACGTCAGCGCCATGCGGATCTCACGCAGCTTGCGGGCGGGCGTGGTCTCGATCGCGGCGCGCTTCTCGGCGTCGGTCTGCGCGATCACCAGCAGTTGGTAGTTCTTCACGTACTGCTGCTCGAGGGTGGAGCCGCCGCGGGTGTCGGCCGCCCCGGTCACGTATCCGGACAGGCCGGTGAGCGTGCCCTTCCAGTCGACGCCGTTGTGCTCGGCAAACCGCTTGTCCTCGATGGAGACGATCGCCAACTTCATTGAGTTGGCGATCTGGTCGCTGGGCACTTCGAATCGACGCTGGGTGTACAGCCATGCCAGCGGGTTGCCCTTGGCGTCGACCATCGTCGACACAGCGGGAACTTCGCCCTCGACCAGTTGGGCGGAGCCGTTGGCTACCACATCGGAGGCGCGGTTGGACACCAGCCCGAAGCCGCCGACCACCGGAAACATCAGACCTGCGGCGACGACGCTGGCGAGCAAAACGCACCAGGCGAGCTTGATCAGTGTGACCGCGGCTGGCACGCGCCGCGGTGGCGGCGTCGCCTGCGATCGGTCGGACATGGCTACAGAGTAGCGAGACCGATCACTACCAGCATCGCAGCGGTCCTTCTAACCCGTGGGGCGCGTAAATCGCAAGCGCAAAACGCGCGCAAACACGTATCACGGCACGGTCGTCCCATAAAATCGTGATTTGACTGTTGCGCAAAACCACCCTGACCACCTAGCTTTGACTGACAGTGCGATCTAGGTAACACTCCAAATCGCAATGTGGCGTAGATCGCAGTTGCGTTCTACACCGAGGACTGGGCCGTCGCAGGGGGCGGCTGGACGAAGGGATCGCTGGTGTCAGGAATACGGCCCGCGGCGCGCAGGACAGTCATGAGTTCCCCAGTCAACGGTGTGGTGGTCCAAAGCGCCGAAGCCGAAGCGCGCATCGCATGGGTCTCCCAGGCACGCTGCCGCCAGGCCGATCCCGACGAGTTGTTCGTCCGCGGTGCCGCTCAGCGAAAAGCGGCGGTGATCTGCCGCCATTGCCCGGTGATCTCCGAATGTGGTGCCGACGCACTGGACAACCGCGTCGAATTCGGTGTGTGGGGCGGCATGACCGAACGTCAGCGCCGAGCCCTGCTCAAGCAGCATCCCGAGGTCGTGTCCTGGTCGGAGTTCTTCGCCGCCCAGCGCAAGCACCGCAGCGCCGTCTAAGCGTCAGGCAAACTCGACGTCGCCCGTGATCTGATCGGCGATGGCGCGCAGCGCCTCCAGATCGGACACGTCGAACGGCAGCGACGGCACACCGACGATCGCCACGTGGGGGTTGGCGCCGGTGAACCGCGACAGCAGGCGCACTTCCCGCCTCGCCGTCTGCGCCCGATCGGCGTGCACCCGCAGCACCGCCGCTGCGAGGGCGTCCGCCTCGCCGCCGGTGGCCAGCTGATCGGCCGCCTCCCGAGCCTTGTCGCTCTGCA
Organism: Mycobacterium sp. Root135; assembly: GCF_001426545.1. Taxonomy (GTDB): domain Bacteria; phylum Actinomycetota; class Actinomycetes; order Mycobacteriales; family Mycobacteriaceae; genus Mycobacterium. The sequence goes on from NZ_LMEZ01000005.1 coordinate 1,030,762, forward strand.
GATCGCACAGCGTGGGATGGGTGCGGTTGAGGATGAGGCCGGCGAGCGGCATCTTCTCGGTCGACAGGCGATCTACGAAGAAGGACGCCTCGCGTAGGGCATCCGGCTCGGCGGCCGAGACGACGACGAACTGCGTGCCCCTGCGCTTCAGCAATTCGTAGGTGCGATCGGCCTTCTCGCGGAACCCGCTGAACGTCGAATCAAGAGCCTGAACGAAACCGGCTGCGTCGGAAAGCATCTGGGAACCCAGGACGGTCGACAGCGCCTTCATGGCCAGGCCCACCGCGCCGGTCACCAGCTTGCCGATGCCCCGGCCCGGCGCCAACAGCAGACGCCACAGCCGGCTGTCCATGAAGCTGCCGAGCCGCTTTGGCGCGTCGAGGAAGTCCAGCGCGTTGCGCGACGGGGGAGTGTCGACGACGACGAGATCCCACTTGTCCTCGCCGAGTAGCTGGCCCAGCTTCTCCATGGCCATGTACTCCTGCGTGCCCGCGAGTGACGTGGCGACGGTTTGGTAGAACTGGTTCTCCAAGATCGCCTCCGCGCGGTCACCGCCGGAGTACTGGATGACCATCTCGTCGAACGTGCGACGCATGTCGAGCATCATCGCGTGCAGTTCACCGGTCACCTCGGGGGCCAGCGGCACCCGCTGCGGCGTGTTGCCGAGGTCCTTGATGCCAAGGGCCTGCGCGAGCCGCTTGGCCGGGTCGATGGTCAAGACGACCACGGTTCGGCCGTACTCCGCCGCCCGCAGCGCCATCGCCGCGGCGGTCGTCGTCTTGCCGACACCGCCTGCGCCGCAACACACTACGACGCGGTTGGACCGATCCATCAGGATCGAATGCAGGTCGAGCGCGGTCGGTGCGGTGCTCATCGGACTCCTTGCTTGGCAAGCGCTTCGGCCAGTTCGTACAGGCTGCCAAGGTCGACACCGTCGGAGATGGCGGGCAGTTCAAGTCGCGGAATGTCGACCTCGTCGAGCTGCGCCGCGCTCTCCGCTCGAGCGCTCACGCGGGTCGCGTGCTGAATCGTCTCGGTGAGCAAGCCGGCGAAGTCGTCGTCGCCCAACGTGATTCCCACCTTGGCGAGTCCGGCCCGCACCGAGTCCGCGTCGACGTCTCCCTCGGCGGCCTTCGCGATGTCGTCCGCGTCGAGGTATGACGGAATGTTGCGGTTGACGATGACGCTGCCGATCGGCAACCCAAGCACCTTGAGCTCGTCGATCGCCTCGATGGTCTCCTGAATGGGCAGGGCCTCAAGCAGGGTGACGAGGTGGATGGCCGTCAGCTCGGAGTGCAGCAGCTTGACGACGCCGTCGGCCTGCGAGTGTACGGGCCCGCCCTTCGCCAAGTCCGAGACGGCCTTGGTGACGTCGAGGAACCGGGCGATGCGTCCCGTCGGCGGTGAATCCACCACCACGGCGTCGTAACCGGTCGACTTGCCCTTCGACCCCTTCGCGGCGTCCTTCTGGGACCGCACCACGATCTCCTTGATCTTGCCGGTGAGCAGCACGTCACGCAGACCGGGTGCAATCGTCGTCGCGAACTCGACGGCGCCGATGCGACGCATCGCCCGGCCTGCGATCCCGAGGTTGTAGAACATGTCGAGGTACTCGAGGAACGCGGCTTCGGTGTCGATGGCCAGCGCGTTGACCTGACCGCCACCCTCGGCGGTCGCGATCTTCACCTCTTCGTACGGCAGCGGCGGTACGTCGAAGAGCTGGGCAATGCCCTGGCGGCCCTCGACTTCGACGAGCAGCACTCGGCGACCACCCGCGGCCAGGGCCAGCGCGAGGGACGCGGCGATGGTCGACTTCCCGGTGCCGCCCTTGCCGGTGACGAAGTGCAGCCGCGCCTTGGTCAACCGCGACGGCCAGCCAACGGAACTCCGGCTGCTGGATTCGGGAACATCGTTGCTCACCACTGCATGCTAGCCATCGCGCACACAGGCACCGATAAGCTCGGGCGCATGAGCGAACTGATCAAGTGGGAATACGTAACGGTGGCACTCCTGACGCACGCGACCAAGCAGATCCTCGATCAGTGGGGTGAGGACGGATGGGAGCTGGTCTCGATCGTTCCCGGGCCGACCGGTGAGCAGTTGGTGGCGTACATGAAGCGGCCAAAGTGACGACTTCGGAACGGCTTGCCGAGCTCGGCGTCGAACTGCCCGCCGTCGTCGCACCCCTTGCCGCCTACGTTCCGGCCGTTCGGACCGGCAACCTCGTCTATACCTCCGGGCAGCTGCCGATGATCGACGGAAAGCTGCCGCAGGCGGGCAAGGTCGGCGCCGAGGTCACCGCCGAAGAGGCCAAGGGCCTGGCGCGCACGTGCGCGTTGAACGCGTTGGCCGCCATTCACTCCCTCGTCGGCGTGGACTCCGTGGTCCGCGTGGTCAAGGTGGTCGGGTTCGTGGCGTCCGCGTCGGGTTTCAACGGCCAGCCAGGAGTCGTCAACGGAGCCTCGGAACTTCTCGGTGACGTCTTCGGCGACGCCGGCGTCCATGCCCGCTCGGCAGTCGGAGTGTCGGAGTTGCCGTTGAACGCGCCGGTGGAAGTGGAGTTGATCGTCGAGGTCGCGTGAGCGACGGTCAGGCGGAGGTCGCGTGACGGGGCTCGCGCATCCCGCGTACGGGCAGCTGCGGCGGGTCACCGACACCGCGTCGGTGCTGTTGTGCGACAACCCTGGCCTGATGACCCTCGACGGCACCAACACCTGGGTGCTGCAGGGGCCGGGCAGCGACGAGATGGTCGTCGTCGACCCGGGGCCCGACGACGACGCGCACGTCGAGCGGATCGCGGCGCTCGGGAAGATCCCGCTGGTGCTGATCAGTCACAAGCACGGAGACCACACCGACGGGATCGACAACCTCGTCGACCGAACGGGCGCTGTCGTACGTTCGGTGGGCAGCGGCTTTCTGCGCGGGCTTGGCGGCCCGCTGACCGACGGCGAGGTGATCGACGCCGCGGGCATGCGCATCACGGTGCTGGCCACGCCCGGGCACACCGCGGATTCGCTGTCCTTCGTCCTGGACGACGCGGTGCTGACGGCGGACACGGTGCTCGGCCGCGGCACCACCGTCATCGACAACGAGGACGGCAGCCTGCGTGACTACCTGGAGTCGCTGCGACGCCTCAACGGCCTGAGCGGGCGTGCCGTCCTGCCCGGGCACGGGCCGGATCTCGCAGACCTCGAGGCGGTCACGGCGACGTACCTCGCCCACCGCGAACAGCGGTTGAACCAGGTGCGTGACGCGCTGGTGGTGCTCGGTGAGGATGCGACCGCACGCCAGATCGTCGAGCACGTCTACACCGACGTCGACGAAAAGCTCTGGGAGCACGCCGAATGGAGCGTGCAGGCCCAATTGAACTATCTGCGTGACTGATTTGTGGAGTCTGACCGGCGGTGAGCGCCGGTAGAACTCCACAAATCACGTGGGGACTAGCGAGCTCGGCGGGCCAGCCGCTCGGAATCGCTGATCAGGACGCTCTTGCCCTCGAGGCGAATCCACCCGCGGTGGGCGAAGTCGGCGAGCGCCTTGTTGACCGTCTCGCGAGACGCGCCGACCAACTGGGCGATCTCCTCCTGGGTCAGGTCGTGCGTCACGCGGAGCGCGCCGCCCTCCTGCGTGCCGAAGCGCTGCGCGAGCTGCAGCAGCTGCTTCGCGACACGGCCGGGAACGTCGGTGAAGATGAGGTCGGCGAGGTTGTTGTTGGTGCGACGCAGACGCCGGGCCAACACGCGCAGGAGCTGCTCGGCGATCTCGGGCCGGTCGGCGATCCACGCGCGCAACGCATCACGGTCCATCGACACGGCGCGGACTTCGGTGATGGTGGTTGCACTCGAGGTGCGGGGACCGGGGTCGAAGATCGACAGCTCACCGAACATGTCCGACGGACCCATGATGGTGAGCAGGTTCTCGCGACCGTCCGGTGAACGCCGACCGATCTTCACCTTGCCGGAGATGATGATGTACAGCCGATCACCGGGCTCGCCCTCGGCGAACACCGTATGTCCACGCGGAAAGTCGACTGGTTGCAGCTGCTTGGTCAGCGCGGAGACCGCAGTCGGTTCCACCCCCTGGAAGATTCCGGCCCTCGCCAGGATCTCGTCCACGTTGCCCCTTAAGCCGTTGGAAATATGACACACGAAGGCCACCCCTGCGGGATGGCGAAGTCATTCTAAGCGTTGGCGCCTTCGCGAGATGCCAACGCTACACACGATAAGCGTGCCGAGTCGGCCGAAATTCCGTATTCGATTCGTGCGGGATGATCACGCGCGTCGGCAAATGCCGTCTCGAATCGGTGAATACGCTTTCCCGACAGACGTCGTCGTATCCGTCGTCGAGCAATTCATAACTCCCGACGGCACCGGTGCGCGCCGCGGGTTTGGCGCAGTCCGCCTTGGCCTGTTCGAGGAACGCGGTGACGTCCGCGGGAGACACGGTGTCGTCGTCCAGACCTGCCTCCAAGCGGTCGAGCCCGAATGTTGCCAACATCAGCAACACCGGGACGAACGCTACGAGCAACCAGGACACATGGCGAAGTAAACACGCCGAAGGTCTCGGTGGGATCACGAATTGCCACCGGTCCGCGCTTAGACTTGTCGGTTCCCTCAGTAGGCTGATGATCGTGGCAACGCGCGCAGTGGTGGCCCCCAAATCCGCCAAGTACGACAACGAAACTCACACCGGCCTGGTCCGACGGGCGAGGCGGATGAATCGCACGCTCTCCCAAGCCTTTCCGCACGTCTACTGCGAGCTCGACTTCACCAACCCGCTGGAGCTGGCCGTCGCGACCATCCTGTCGGCGCAGAGCACGGACAAGGGCGTCAACCTGGCCACCCCCGCCCTGTTCGCGAAGTACCGCACCGCGGCCGACTACGCCGCCGCCGACCGCGAGGAGTTGGAGGCCCTGGTCCGCACCACGGGCTTCTATCGGAACAAGGCCAATTCGCTGATGCGTCTCGGCCAGGAGTTGGTCGCGCGCTTCGACGGCGAGGTGCCGCGGACGCTCGACGAGTTGGTGACGCTGCCGGGCATCGGTCGCAAGACCGCCAACGTCGTCCTCGGTAACGCCTTCGAAATTCCGGGCATCACCGTCGACACCCACTTCGGCAGGTTGGTGCGCCGGTGGCGGTGGACCGAGCTGGAGGACCCAGTCAAGGTCGAGTTCGCGATCGGCGACCTCATCCCGCGCAAGGAGTGGACGCTGCTCAGCCACCGGGTGATCTTCCACGGCCGCCGGGTGTGTCACGCCAAGAAACCGGCCTGCGGAGTGTGCGTGTTGGCCAAGGACTGCCCGTCGTTCGGCCTCGGCCCGACGGATCCGTTGACCGCCGCCGCGTTGGTCAGGGGCCCCGAGACCGAGCACCTCCTGGCGCTGGCCGGTCTGTAGAGCCTGCCTGCCCCATGCGCGCATCAACTCGATGGACCCTGGCTGGGCTCGTCGTCATCGTGGCACTGGTCGTCGCGTTGTGGCGCGAGGTCGGCGCCGACGACCCGGCCGCGAACCCCGGTGGTGGTCTGTCGGCGGGCGTTGCCAGGGAACACCGCGACGCCGACACCGCCGAGGCGCTGGCGGGTCCGCGCGCCGAGGCCGACCTGCCTCCATGCCCCAGCCCGTCGACCGGATCCTCGCCCGAGGCGCTGCAAGGGATCACGACCGAGTGCGCCGCCGACGGCAGTCGCGCCGACGTCGCGGCGATGGTCGCGGGCCGCAACGTAGTGCTGAACCTCTGGGCCTACTGGTGTGGGCCCTGCGCCGACGAACTGCCCGCGATGGCCGAGTACCAGCGGCGGATGGGGCCGGCCGTGACGGTGCTGACCGTGCATCAGGACGAGAACGAGACCGCGGCGCTGCTGCGGCTGACCGAGCTGGGTGTGAAGCTGCCGACCCTGCAGGACGGTCGACGGCTGGTCGCCGCCGCGCTGAAGGTGCCCAATGTCATGCCCGCCACCGTCGTGCTGCGTTCGGACGGTACGGTGGCAAAAATCCTGCCGCGTGCGTTCACCAGCGCCGATGAGATTGCCGCGGCGGTGAATCCGGCGATGGGAGTGGGCGGTTGATGTCGAACGGTGCCGGGGGACCGTCGGCTGCCCTCGATGCCGCAGCGGCTCCGTCGTGGCTGAAGCCGCTGCTCGAGAACGTCGCCGACGTGCCGCGGGCGTACCGCGAGCGGGTGCCCGCCGACGTGCTCGCCGCCATCAAGGTCGCCAACGCCGCCGCGACGGTGACCGGAACCAAGCGTGACGCCGCCGTCCTGGTGCTGTTCTCCGGGCCGTTCGACTCCCCGTCCGGCGGCCTGCCGCCCGACGCCGACCTGCTGCTCACGGTCCGCGCCTCGACGTTGCGCCAGCACGCCGGTCAGGCCGCCTTCCCCGGCGGCGCGTCCGATCCCGGCGACGGCGGACCCGTCGGCACCGCGCTGCGGGAGGCCAACGAGGAGACCGGAGTCGACGTCACCCGGTTGCAGCCCCTTGTCACGCTGGACCGGATGTTCATCCCGCCGTCGGGCTTCCACGTGGTCCCCGTGCTGGCCTACTCACCGGACCCGGGACCGGTCGGCGTCGTCGACGACGGGGAGACGGCGATCGTCGCCCGCGTCCCCGTCCGCGCCTTCGTCAATCCCGAGAACCGGTTGATGGTGTACCGCAAGGAGAACACCACCCGATTCGCCGGGCCCGCCTTCATGCTCAACCAGATGCTGGTCTGGGGTTTCACCGGCCAGGTCATCTCCGCGATTCTCGACGTCGCGGGCTGGGCGGAGCCGTGGAACGCCGACGACGTCCGCGAACTGGACGTGGCGATGGCGCTCGTCGGCGGCGGCAGCGATTACCGTGATGGCCCACAATGACTTCGTCGCAGTGGCTTGATCTGGCCGTCCTCGCCATCGCCTTCGTCGCCGCCATCTCCGGGTGGCGCTCCGGGGCGCTTGGTTCGCTGTTGTCCTTCGTCGGCGTGATCCTCGGCGCCGTCGCGGGTGTGCTGCTGGCACCGCACGTCGTCGGTCACGTCGACGGGGCGCGGACCAAGCTGTTCGTGGCGCTGTTCCTGATCCTCGGGCTGGTCGTCATCGGTGAGATCGCCGGCGTCGTGCTCGGCAGGGCCGTGCGGGGGGCGATCCGCAACGGCGGGCTGCGCACCGTCGACTCGGTGGTCGGGGTCGCGCTGCAGCTGGTCGCGGTTCTGGTGGCGGCGTGGCTGCTCGCGACGCCGCTGACGTCCTCCGACCAACCCGATCTCGCTGCGGCCGTGCGTGGTTCGCGGGTGCTGTCGACGGTCGACCAGGCCGCGCCGGCCTGGCTCAAGCGGGTCCCGACGCGGTTGTCGTCATTGCTGGACACCTCCGGGCTGCCCGACGTGCTGCAGCCGTTCGGCCGCACCCCGATCGTCAACGTCGACGCGCCGGACGCCGCCCTGGCCAGCGACCCCGTGGTCGCGGCCACCCGGCCGAGCGTGCTGAAGATTCGCGGGGTGGCGACGAGCTGCCAGAAGGTGCTCGAGGGCAGCGGATTCGTCGTCGCGCCCAACCGGGTCATGTCCAACGCGCACGTGGTCGCAGGTTCGGAGAGCGTGACCGTCGAATCCGAGGGCAAGACCTACGACGCGACGGTGGTGTCCTACGACCCGAACGCCGACATCTCGATCCTCGACGTTCCCGACCTTCCGGCGGCACCGCTGCAGTTCGACCTGCAGGAGGCGCCGACGGGGACCGACGCGGTCGTGATGGGGTATCCGGGTGGCGGAGAGTTCACGGCCACCCCGGGCCGCATCCGCGAGATCATCCAGCTCAACGGGCCCGACATCTACCACACGAACACGGTCACCCGTGAGGTCTACACCATCAGAGGCACTGTTCGGCAAGGCAATTCGGGCGGTCCGTTGATCGACAAAGATGGCAAGGTGCTCGGCGTGGTGTTCGGCGCCGCGGTCGACGACGCGGACACGGGCTTCGTGCTGACGTCCCACGAGGTCGAGAAGCAGATGGCGAAGGTCGGCAACACCCAGCGGGTGTCCACCGACACCTGCATCTCCTAGCCGCGGTCGCCGTAGACGCCTGCGAGGAACCTCGTCAGTTGCTCGTTGACCAGCTCGGGATTCTCCTCGTGGGCGAAATGTCCGGAGCCTGCGATGGATACGTATCGTCCATGCGGGGCGAACCGCTGGGTGCGACGCACGGGGTCGGCCAGCACGTAGGGGTCGGCGTCACCCCGCACGTGCAGCATGGGCACCGACAGCGGCCGCTTCATCGACCGCATGAAGCGGCGCCCCTCGCCGCGAAGCTGGCTGCGGACCGCCCAGCGCTGATATTCCAACGCCGAATGTGCCGCCGACGGGATCTGGATGGCCCGGCGCATGTGTCGGATGGTTTCCGAGAAGTCCTCTGAGGCAAGCCAATTCGCGCCGGCCCTGCTGCGGACGACGGCCTCCAGCTCGGCGGCGTCGTCATCGGTGAGCGACCGTTCGGGCCAGAAGGGCACCTGATAGCGCATCATCCACGGCAGCAGTGCCATGCCTTGGTCGCGGCGCGTCAACGCCGACGCGCGCAACGCGACCGGGTGCGGCGAGCTGACGACGGCAATCGACCGCACCACCCTGGGGTGCAGCACCGACGTGGCCCAGCAGACCAGCCCGCCGTCGGCATGCCCGACCAGCGTCGCGGTCTCGTGGCCGAGCGCCCGAACCAGGCCCGCGGTGTCGCCGGCCAGCGTCCAGCCGTCGTAGCCCCTTGGCGGTTTGTCGCTGCCGCCGTAGCCGCGCAGGTCGACGGCCACCACCCTGGCGCCGCTCAGCCCGCGGAGTTGGTGCCGCCACGACCACCAGAACGAGCCGAAGCCGTGAAGCAGCATGACCAGCGGTTGACCGGCAGGCGAGTCGTCGGTCGTGGGGTTGGCCTCGACGACGTGAAAGCGAATGCCGTTGGCGTGCACGTCCATGTGCCGCCACGGGCCGGCAATGCGCGTGATCGACGGATCGGGTGGCGGCTGGGTGGTGCGCCCCCGGGAGCGAGCCACTACCAGCCGGAGGGATCTGCCGTCGGCGCGGAAGGCTTCACGGGGGTCCTGTCGCCGCCGGGCGTCAGCGCGACCCGCGCCTCCTTGACCGACTCGATGGTCTTCCGCGGGCCCCTGATCTTTCGGACCTTGAGGTAGCCAAGGAACGCCAGCAGTCCGGTCGTCAGCAGCATCAAGCCGAAGACGATCAGATCGGCCGCCCACTTCTGCAGCCACAGGTCCAACAGGTCCGAGACGAAGAAGAAGAAGAAGAACGTCGAGTAGAACAGGACGACGAGGGCGAGGATGAAATAGACGCTGCCCGTCAGACCCTTCTTGACGTCGCGGGTGATCTCGGCGCGGGCCAGTTCCACCTCGGCGCGCACCAGCGTGGACATCTGCGCCGTCGCGTCCTTGACCAGGTCGCCCACCGACGGGTCGGGCTTCGGTGCGTGCGGATCCACCAGTGGAATCGAGGTCACCGTCGTCGGAACGCCGCTCTTGCGGTCGCCATTGCTCACGGACACGTCCTCCCCGTTCGATGTACAGTCCCGCAGTTCATGGGGGTCGGCGCCCATGTTGCCATGTCGAGGCCTCTGCAACGATTCCGGCCGACGTTAGACTGACCTCGCTTGGCCGTCGGCCGGAGCAGTCCCCAGGAGGTTCCTTGCAGTTCGTACGAAGTCATCGGAGTCAGTTCGTCCTGTCCGCGCTCTTCGTCGTCCTGGTAGCCGCCCTGACCACACCTCACCCCGCGGTCTCCCGCGCCGATGACAAGGTGGTCCTCGGGGGCGGGTCGGGAATCGTGATCGACGGCGACACCTTCTGCACCCTGACCACGATCGGCAACGACTCCAAGGGCAACCTGATCGGCTTCACCTCCGCGCACTGCGGCGGTCCCGGCGCGCAGGTGGCCTCCGAACGAGCCCAGTCGAGCGGCGTCGTCGGCACGATGGTCGCCGGCAACGACGGTCTCGACTACGCCGTGATCCAGTTCGACCCCGCGAAGGTGCAGCCGGTCAACTCGATCGACGGCTTCGAGATCGACGGCCTCGGACCCGATCCGGTGTTCGGTGAGAACGCCTGCAAGCTCGGCCGCACGACGGGCCAGTCGTGCGGCGTGACCTGGGGGCCCGGCGACAAACCCGGCACCATCCTCAACCAGGTGTGCGGCCAGCCCGGTGACTCGGGTGCCCCGGTCACCGTGAACAACATGCTGGTCGGCATGATCCACGGCGCCTTCAGCGAGGACCTGCCGACGTGCGTGGTGAAGTTCGTCCCGCTGCACACCCCGGCGGTCACCATGTCGATGACCTCGGTGCTGGCCGACATCAACGCGAAGAACCGACCGGGTTCCGGTTTCGTCCCGGTCGGCGCTCCTGCTTCCTAGCTCAGGTGGTGCACTTCCTGTAGCCCGTACACCGGGGTGGGCAGGCCTTCATAGCGCGCCTTGAGTTGGAGCGCCAGATACAGCGAATAGTGCCGGGACTGATGCAGATTCCCGCCGTGGAACCACAGGTTCTCCTGCTGCGTCGGCTTCCACATGTTGCGCTGCTCGCCCTCCCACGGTCCCGGGTCCTTGGCGGTGTCGCTGCCGAGACCCCAGACCTTGCCCACCTTGTCGGCGACGTCCTGGCCGATGAGGTCCGCCGCCCACCCGTTCATCGAGCCGTACCCGGTGGCGTAGACCACGACGTCGGCGGGCAGCACCGTGCCGTCGGTCAGCACCACCGTGTCCTCGGTGAGCTTCTCGACCTGACCGTGCGCCAGCTTGATGGTGCCGTCGGCGACCAGATCGCACGCGCCGACGTCGATGTAGTAGCCGGAGCCGCGACGCAGGTACTTCATGAAGAGGCCCGAATCGTCGTCGCCCCAATCCAATTCGAAGCCCGCCGCGGTCAGCCGGTCGTAGAAGTCCTTGTCCCGCTCGCGGATCGCGTCGTAGACCGGGATCTGGAACTCGTGCATGATTCTGTACGGCAGCGAGGCGAACGTCAGGTCGGCCTTCTCGGTCGTCATGCCGGAGGCCACGGCCCGCTCCGAATAGAGGTCGCCGAGGCCGATGTCCATCAGCGAATCCGACTTCACGATGTGGGTCGAGGACCGCTGCACCATCGTCGTGTCGACGCCGTTCTCGACGAGCGCCTTGCAGATGTCGTGCGCGGAGTTGTTGGACCCGATCACCACGGCGCGCTTGCCGACGTAGCGGTCCGGGCCCGGGTGGACGCTGGAGTGGTGCTGCTCGCCGCGGAACACGTCCTGCCCGGGCAACGTCGGAATGCTCGGCTTGCCGGACATGCCGGTGGCCAGCACCAGCTGCGTGGGGTGCAGCGTCAGCCGCTCCCCGTCGCGGTCGATCTCGACGGTCCACTTCTTCTCGGCCTCGTCGAAGGAGGCAGACAGGCAGCTGGTCTTCGACCAGTACGGCACCTCCATGACCCTGGTGTAGAACTCGAGCCAGTCGCCGATCTTGTCCTTCGGCGCGAACACCGGCCAGTTCTGCGGGAACGGCATGTACGGCAGGTGGTCGTACCAGACCGGATCGTGCAGGCACAGGGACTTGTAGCGCTTGCGCCACTGGTCCCCCGGGCGGTCGTGCTTGTCGACGACGATTGCCGGCACACCGAGCTGACGCAGCCGCGCGCCAAGCGCGATGCCGCCCTGACCGCCGCCGACCACCAGCGTGTACGGCTGGTCGCTGCGGCCAAGGGCGCGTTCCTCGTCCGCCCGCTTCTCCGCCCACGACCTGGTGTCGGCGTCGGAACCGTGCACCGCGCCCAGCACGCGGGTCACGCCCTTGCGCTCCTCGTGGCCCTTGATCTCCTGCATCGCCGTCAGCAAGGTCCAGGCCACGTCGTTGCCGTCGTCGTCGGTCTTGATGCGCAGGTGCCCTGTGCCGCGCCCGACGGCGGTCTCGAACTCGATGAACGCCGAGGCGACGTCGCCGTCGGCAGTGGCCTCCTCGCGGGTGCGGAAACCGGACGGGCTGGTCTCGGCCAACCGCGCGTGCAGCATGTCGGCGACGCCGTCGCGCCCCTCGACCGTCTTGAGGTTCCAGGTGAAGGAGACGAGGTCGCGCCAGAAGCTGTCGACGGCGAACATCGCCACCACCCGCTCGACGTCACGCACGGCCAACGCCGCTTCGAAATTGGCGAGCCACGCGTCGACGCGAGCCTGTGGGGTGATGGCCGCGGAGGCCGGCTTTTCAATCGTTTCGGTCATGTGACTCAGAGCACACCACCGCGGCATCGGACGCAAGGGTTGCAGCGGGTTGCAGCCGGTGCATGCAACGGGGTGCAACTCTTTCGGAACGTGGCCGCCGTCACATAGACATGGCTCATGAGAGCAGCTGTGTACTACGGACCCAACAAACTCGAGGTCGCCGACGTCCCCGAACCCAATCCCACGCCGGGCACCGTCAAGGTCAAGGTCGGGTTCAACGGCATCTGCGGCACCGACCTGCACGAGTACTACGCGGGCCCGATCTTCATCCCGACCACGCCGCATCCCCTGACCGGACAGCAGCTGCCGCTGACCATGGGCCACGAGTTCTCCGGTGTCATCACCGAGGTGGGCGACGGCGTCACCGACTACGCGGCAGGCGACCGGGTGGCCATAATGCCGCTCTACCGGTGTGGGCACTGCGGGCCGTGCCGGGCGGGCACCTACAACATCTGCCAGCAGATCGGCTTCCACGGCCTGATGTCCGACGGCGGTATGGCCGAGTACACCGTCGTGCCAACCGACATGCTGCACCGCCTGCCCGACAACGTCTCGATGGAGCTCGGCGCCCTCGTCGAACCCATGTCGGTGGCCTACCACGCGGCAACTCTGGGCGAGCCGAACGCCGACGGCACCTCGATGGTGTTCGGCGCGGGCCCGATCGGCATCGGACTGTGGTTTGCGTTGCGCGGCAAGGGGGTCGAGGACGTCTTCGTCGTCGAACCGTCGGCCACCCGGCGAGCGTCGATCGAAGCGCTCGGCGCCCGCACGCTTGATCCGACCGCGGTCGACGTGGCGGCCTTCATCGCCGATCACACCAACGGCGCCGGTGCCGACGCGGTGTTCGACGCCGCCGGTGTGACACCCGCCGTCGAGACCGCACTCGCCTGCGTCGGGGCGCGCCGACCGATGGTCAGCGTCGCCATCTACGAAAAGCCCCTGACGACACCGCTTCTCAATTTGGTGATGAACGAATCCCGCATCCAGGGGTCGCTCTGCTACACCGCCGACGACTTCCAAGCGGTCATCGCCCTGATGGCCGAGGACAAGTACGACACCACCGGCTGGGTGACGTCGATCCAGCTGGACGACGTCGTCGACGAGGGGTTCGAAGCGCTGCACGCGGGCACGAAGATGAAGGTCCTCGTCGACCCCTCGACCGCGGACGCGGCGTCGTGAGCGGGGCGTTGGACGGCAAGGTCGCACTGGTCACCGGTGCCGGACGCGGCATTGGGCGTGGCATCGCGTTGCGGTTGGCCCGCGACGGTGCGGACGTCGCGCTGGTCGACATCGGAGCCGACGGAATCTCCGCGGTCGCCGAGGAGATTGCCGAACTTGGTTCGAAGGCAACCACTTTCGTCGCCGACGTGAGCGACCGCGACCAGGTGTTCGCCGCCGTCGACCACGCGGCGACCACCCTCGGCGGTTTCGACATCATGGTGAACAACGCCGGCATCGCCCTGGTCGCCCCCTTGCTCGACACGACGCCGGAGGACGTCGCGAAGATCTGGGCGGTCAACGTCGACGGGGTGCTGTGGGGCGTCCAGGCCGCGGTGACCAAGTTCAAGGAGCAGGCGACCAAGGGCAAGGTGATCAACGCATCGTCGATCGCCGGTCACGACGGGTTCGCCATGCTCGGCGTCTACAGCGCCACCAAGTTCGCGGTGCGCGCGCTGACCCAGGCCGCGGCCAAGGAGCACGCCGCCGACGGCATCACCGTCAACGCCTACTGCCCCGGCGTCGTCGGCACCGACATGTGGGTCGAGATCGACAAGCGGTTCGCCGAGCTGACGGGCGCCGCCGAAGGCGAGACGTACGACAAGTTCGTCGGCGGAATCCTGCTCGGCCGCGCTGAGACCCCCGACGACGTGGCGGGCTTCGTGTCCTATCTGGCCGGGCCCGACGCCGACTACATGACGGGGCAGGCGGGGCTGATCGACGGCGGCCTTGTTTTCCGTTGATGGCTTTCGTCTGTGATCGGGAGCACAATCAGGGGTGATGCAAGACCTTTCCTCTCCCGAACCGGCCGTCGCGGTCGGTGAGGATCCGCGGGACTATGCGCGGCTGATGTCGGCGGTGTACGACGCGACGATGTCGGGTGCCCGCGCGCCTGCCCGCCCGCGGTCGGTGATCGAGGACTCTTGGCAGCGGATGATCGCCAACGGCCTTGCGCCCGATCGACTGTCGGCGCCCGTCGTCGAACTCGCGGGTCTCGAGATGCTGCGCAAGTCCTCGGGTTTGCTCGGCGTCCTCGACGAGGTGTCGCGCAACCTGGAGTCGCTGATCGCCGACGGGGACAACATCCTCGTCGTCGCCGACGCGCTGGGCCGGGTGCTGTGGCGCAGTGGCTCGGCGTCGGTGCTCAACCACGCCGACCGGCTGGGCTTCATCGAAGGGGCGCACTGGGGTGAGAGCGCCGTCGGCACCAACGCCATCGGGACCGCCCTGGCCTCCAACCGGGCGGTGCAGGTGTTCTCCGCCGAGCACTACCAGCGCAGCCATCACCCGTGGACGTGTGCGGGAGCGCCGATCAAGGACCCGCGCACGGGGCAGGTCATCGGCGTCGTCGACGTCTCGGGGCCAGCGGCGACGGTGCACCCCACGACGGTCGCCCTCGTCGACGTCGTCGCGCGGCTCGCCGAGTCGCGGCTGCGCGAACAGCACGACCAGACCCTGAACCGGTTGCGCGCGGTGGCCGCGCCCATCCTCGCCCGCATCGCGGCGCCCGCGCTCGCCGTCGACCAGGACGGGTGGGTGGCGGCGGTGGACTCGGTGCCGATGCACAACCGAATCCTGCTGCCCGCGGAGATCGCACCCGGCCGGGCCTGGGTGCCGCCACTGGGCATGTGCGAGATCGAACTGCTGCCCGGCGGGTGGTTGGTGCGCCCGACCGACGACGACGCCACCCCCGGCATCTCCCGCGTCACCCTCGACGTCCGCGACTCGGGGGCGCCGTCACTGGAGATGGTCGGCCAGTTCGGCTGTTGGCGGCACGACATCTCGCCTCGGCACGCCGAAATCCTGCTGATCCTCGCCACGCATCGCGACGGGCGGTCCGCGCCCGAGCTCGCCGAGGACCTCTACGGCGACCGGTCGCGCGTGGTGACGGTGCGGGCCGAGATGTCGCGGCTGCGAAGGCAACTCGCGGGTCTGGTGCACGGCCGGCCGTACCGATTCCCGTCGGCGGCGGTCGTCGACGTCTGCTACCCGCCGGACCGGGCGACGTTGCTCGCCGCCTCGACGGCACCGGCGATCAGGGCCATGCGCTTGCCGTGAACGTGAAGAAGTGCGCGAGAATTCGAGCATTTCTCGCGCACTTCTTCACGTTCGGCAGGGGTTAGAAGAAGCCCTGCGCCTTGTTGCCGTAGGACACCAGCAGGTTCTTGGTCTGCTGGTAGTGGTCGAGCATCATCTTGTGGTTCTCGCGGCCGATGCCGGACTGCTTGTACCCGCCGAACGCCGCATGTGCGGGGTACGCGTGGTAGCAGTTGGTCCACACGCGACCGGCCTTGATGTCCCGACCCGCGCGGTAGGCGGTGTTGCCGTCACGGCTCCACACGCCGGCGCCGAGGCCGTAGAGGGTGTCGTTGGCGATCGAGATGGCCTCGTCGTAGTCGCTGAACGACGTGACGGCGACGACCGGGCCGAAGATCTCCTCCTGGAACACCCGCATCTTGTTGTTGCCCTCGAAGATCGTCGGCTGCACGTAGTAGCCGCCAGCCAGTTCGCCACCGAGCTCGGCACGTTCGCCGCCGGTGATGACCTTGGCGCCCTCGTCCTTGCCGATCTCGATGTAGGACAGGATCTTTTCCAACTGATCGTTGGAGGCCTGGGCGCCGATCAT
The DNA here is from genome assembly GCF_001426545.1 of Mycobacterium sp. Root135. Taxonomy (GTDB): domain Bacteria; phylum Actinomycetota; class Actinomycetes; order Mycobacteriales; family Mycobacteriaceae; genus Mycobacterium. The sequence continues at coordinate 1,046,822 of NZ_LMEZ01000005.1, forward strand.
CGTCTCGGTGTCCAGCGGGTCGCCCTGGCGGACGGCCTTGGTACGGATCGCGGCCTGAGTCAGGAACTCGTCGTAGATGTCGGCCTGCACCAGTGAGCGTGACGGGCAGGTGCACACCTCGCCCTGGTTGAGGGCGAACATCGTGAAGCCCTCCAGCGCCTTGTCCTGGAAGTCGTCGACCTGGGCCATGACGTCGGAGAAGAAGATGTTGGGGCTCTTGCCGCCCAGCTCCAACGTGACCGGGATCAGGTTCTGCGAGGCGTACTGCATGATCAGGCGCCCGGTGGTGGTCTCACCGGTGAAGGCGATCTTCGCGATCCGGTTGCTCGACGCCAGCGGCTTGCCCGCCTCGACGCCAAAACCGTTGACCACGTTGACCACACCGGCGGGCAGCAGGTCACCGATGATCGACATCAAATAGAGGATCGACACCGGGGTCTGCTCGGCGGGCTTGAGCACCACCGCGTTGCCTGCGGCGAGCGCGGGAGCGAGCTTCCACACCGCCATCAGGATGGGGAAGTTCCACGGGATGATCTGTCCCACGACGCCGAGGGGCTCGTGGAAGTGGTAGGCGACGGTGTCCTCGTCGATCTGGGACAGCGAACCCTCTTGGGCGCGAAGGGCTCCCGCGAAGTAGCGGAAGTGGTCAACGGCCAACGGGATGTCGGCGTTGAGCGTCTCGCGGACCGGCTTGCCGTTGTCCCACGCCTCGGCGACGGCGATCGACTCGAGATTCTGCTCGATGCGGTCGGCGATCTTGTTCAGGATGTTGGCCCGCTCGGCAGGCGACGTCTTGCCCCAGGCGGGGGCGGCGGCGTGAGCGGCGTCGAGCGCCTTCTCGATGTCGGACTCGTCGGACCGCGCCACCTCGCAGAACGTCTTGCCGGTGATCGGCGTCGGGTTCTCGAAGTAGCGGCCTGCGGTGGGGGCCACCCAGTCGCCGCCGATGTAGTTGTCGTAGCGGGAGTCGAAGGTCATCACCGAGCCTTCGGTGCCGGGCCGCGCGTAAACAGTCATGGGTTCCTCTCCAACGAACGGGGCGACATCACCGGTGGAAGTGTGTCGGTCGTCACTCAAGATAGGCGAAAAGGGGTTGCATCACGGTTGCACGGTTCAGCCGAATTCGAAGTCGAGGCCGGCGAGGTGTCCACCGGCCCTGGCCCGGTCCACCGGTTCGGCGCTGTCGTGCAGTCGACGCCAGCCGTCGCGGTCGTCGGACCCCTCGGGCAGTTGGAGCCAACGGCGGAGCAGCCCGAGGTCGCCGGTTGCCATGACCGCGCCGCGCAGGCTGGTGCTCAACTCGGTTCGCAGCCGTGCGACGGCCGGGGACACCGACTTGCTCAGCAGTGGGCCGGGGTACGCGTCGAGGGCCGCCGCCACGTCGCCGCGGGCCAGCGCGTCGAAGACCTCGGCGAGATCGCTCGAGATCGGCGCCGTCAGCCGGTAGGGCCGCGACGACAGCAGTTCGGGGCCGACGACCCTGCGTAGCCGCGACATCTCGGCGCGGATCGTGACGACGTCGAGGTGCCCGTCGTCCAACAGCGTGGCGAGGTGGTCGGCGCTCAGCCCCTCGGGGTGTCTGCTGAGCAGGACCAGGATGTCGGCGTGCCTGCCTGTGAGCGCGACGCGGGTCGGCCGCCCGTGTGCGTCGGTGCTCTCCCACCGCGGCCGGTCGGCCCCAAGGACCCGCAAACGCGGTGCTGCAGTGAGGGTTTCGACGCGGGGTGCCTCGATGAAGCGCAGCAGCGCCAGATGGTTCTCGACGGCGACAACGGTGGCGCGCACCAAGGCCAGGGTCTGGGACGACGACACGTCGTCGCCCCCGGTGAGGTCGATCGCGCCGATCAACGTTCCCGTCACGGGGTCGTGCACCGGCACCGCCGTGCAACTCCACGGTTGCACCAGTCGGGAGAAGTGTTCGGTGCCGCGGATCTGCACCTCGGCGTCCAGCGCCAGCGCCGTGCCCGGCGCATTGGTGCCCGCCCCGCGTTCACTCCAGTCCGCGCCGGGGACGAAGTTCATCGACTCGGCCTGACGACATGCCGCGGCGTCACCCTCGACCCACAGCAGGGTGCCGTCCGCCGCGCTGACCGCGACCATCACCCCCGAGGACCGCGCGTCCTCGACCAGCAATCGGCGGATGACCGGCAAGGCCGAGGCCAGGGGATGGGCCGCCCGCATCCGGGCCACGCTGAGCGCGAGGTCGGAGGACTGGGCACCGCCGCGGTCGGGGTCGACGCCCCTGGCCAGGCTGCGCTGCCAACTCTCGACCACGACGCGGCGCAGAGGGGTCGACGCGAGATAGGACGCGTCGACCTCGCCCGCGACGAAGAGTTCGTGAACCGCGCGGACGTCGGCGTCCGCCGCCTTCGATGAACTCACCGGTGATCACGCTCCTCGCGAGGCGTGTCGTCGGCCCGCGTGGGAGCCACGATAGTCCCGTCGGCCACCGATGGGACCCGTCTCTCCGCCCCTACTTACTGGCGCGGATGGCCTCGAAGACGCTGGGGTCGACCAGCGTCGAGGTGTCCCCGAGCTCGCGGCCCTCGGCGACGTCGCGCAGCAGGCGCCGCATGATCTTGCCGCTGCGGGTCTTCGGCAGTTCGGGGACGACGTGAATCTCCCGCGGCCTGGCGATGGGGGAGATCTCGGTGGCAACCTGCTTGCGCAGTTCGTCGACCATGTCCTCCTCGCCACCCTTCGCTGAGGCCTTGAGGATGACGAACGCGCAGATGGCCTGGCCGGTCTGTTCGTCGGTGGCTCCGACGACGGCGGCCTCGGCGACCCCGGAGTGCCCGACGAGCGCGGATTCGACCTCGGCGGTGGAGATCCGGTGGCCGGAGATGTTCATGACGTCGTCGATGCGGCCGAGCACCCAGATCTCGCCGTCCTTGCCGTAGCGCGCGCCGTCGCCGGCGAAGTACCAGCCCTGCTCGGCGAAGCGCGACCAGTAGGTCTCCTTGAAGCGTTCGGGGTCGCCCCAGATGCCGCGCAGCATCGACGGCCACGGCTTGTCGAGCACCAGGTAGCCGCTGGCCTGTTCGCCGTGGTCGGTGCCCGGCTCCAGCTTGTTGCCGTCGTCGTCGACGATCATCGCGGAGATGCCCGGCAGCGGGGTCATGGCCGACCCCGGCTTTGCGTCGGTGACCCCGGGCAGCGGGGAGATCATGATCGAGCCGGTCTCGGTCTGCCACCAGGTGTCGACGATGGGGGTTTCGTCGGCGCCGAAGACGGTGCGGTACCAGCGCCACGCTTCGGGGTTGATGGGCTCACCGACCGAGCCGAGTAACCGCAGGCTGGACAGATCGTGCTCGGCGGCGATCTGGCGGCCGAGCTTCATGAACGTGCGCACCAGCGTCGGCGCGGTGTAATAGATTGTGACACCGCACTTTTCGATGATCTCGAAGTGTCGGTGCTCGGTGGGCGAGGTGGGGGTGCCCTCGTAAACCACCTGGGTGACGCCGTTGGAGAGCGGGCCGTAGACGATGTAGGTGTGCCCGGTGACCCAGCCGATGTCGGCGGTGCACCAGTACACGTCGGTCTCGGGCTTGACGTCGAAGACGTTGAAGTGGGTGTAGCTCGACTGGGTGAGGTAGCCGCCCGTGGTGTGCAGGATGCCCTTGGGCTTGCCGGTGGTTCCCGAGGTGTACAGCAGGAACAGCGGGTGCTCGGAGTCGAACGGCTCCGGGGTGTGCTCGGTCGACGCGGCGTCCACCACGTCGTGCCACCACAGGTCGCGGCCCTCGGTCCACTCGACGTCGATCCCGGTGCGGCGCACCACCAGAACGTGCTCGACGCTCTCGGACTCCTTGACTGCCTCGTCGACGGCTTCCTTCAGGGAGGCGGCCTTGCCGCGGCGGAACTGCCCGTCGGTGGTGATGACCAACTTGGCCTCTGCGTCCTCGACGCGTGCCTTCAACGCTGAGGCGGAGTATCCGGCGAAGACCACCGAGTGCATCGCGCCAAGCCGGGCGCAGGCGAGCATCGCCACGATCGCCTCGGGCACCATCGGCATGTAGATGGCGACGCGGTCGCCGGCGACGAGGCCGAGTTCGGTCAGGGCGTTGGCGGCCTTGCAGACCTCGTCCTTGAGCTGGGCGTAGGTGATGACGCGCTCGTCGTCGACCGGTTCGCCGACCCAGTGGATGGCGACCCTGTCGCCGTTGCCCGCCTCGACGTGGCGGTCCACGCAGTTGTAAGCGACGTTGAGCTTGCCGTCGGGGAACCACTTCGCGAACGGTGCCTCCGACCAGTCGAGGACCTCGGTGAAGGGTTTCGCCCACGACAGGCGCTCGGCCTGGGTCGCCCAGAACGCCAAACGATCGGCTTCGGCCTCGTCGTAGAGGGCGGCGGATGCGTTGGCCTGCTCGGAGAACGCGGCGGAGGGCGGATAGGACGGCGCCACGGTGTCATTCGATGCCATGAACGTGAGCGTAGTCACCCCTGATGTCGCTTCTCCGAACAACTCACACCGCCGGCTGCGGACGGTGCCCGGTACGCGCCGAACGCGCACGTGGACGGGTCCAACGGTCGGCCACCCCGCGCCGATGCGACGCGCCGGGGCACTACCGTGTCCTCGTGGCCGCTCCCGATCCCCTTGCCCCACTGGCGGACTTGCCGGGGGTCGCCGACGCCGGTGAAGCGGCCCGCGAGGCGCTCGCACTGGCGCATCGACACAAGACGAACCGGCGGGGTTGGCCCGCGACCGCGGCCGAGTCGGCGATGCGGGCCGCCCGCGCGTCGTCCGTCCTCGACGGCGGATCGTTGGTGCTCAACCCCGACGAGGGGCCCGACCCGGTATTGGCGGGCGCGCTGCGCGTCGCCGAAGCGCTCGAGGGCGGGGCGTCGTCGCTCATCGGGGTGTGGCAGCGCGCGCCACTGCAGGCAATCGCGAAACTTCACGCTCTGGCCGCCGCCGACCTGACCGACGACGACCGGCTCGGTCGGCCGCGTGCGGACGCGGGCGTCGGGCGTCGCCTCGAGATGCTGGCCGACGTCGTCACGACCACGCGCGTGCCGGCGCCGGTGCTGGCTGCGGTGGCCCACGGTGAACTGTTGGTGCTCGCCCCCTTCGGGGTGGCGGACGGCGTGGTGGCGCGTGGCGTGTCGCGGCTGGTCACCATCGCCAGTGGGTTGGACACCCGCGGCCTTGGCGTCCCGGAGCAGTTCTGGATGCAGAAGCCTGGCGACTACCGGGCGGCGGCCCGAGGCTTCGAGTCGGGGACGCGCGAGGGTCTGACCGCCTGGCTCGTCAACAGCAGTCATGCACTGAGGGCGGGTGCGCGCGAGGCGTTGGCGATTGCCGAGGCGGCGTCGAAGAAGTGACGTCAGCAAAATGAGGCGGGCGGCGCCCCGAAGTGATTCGGCTCGCCGCCCGCTAGCACGGAACTCCGGATACCATGCGTGCTGCGTGGGTTGCGTGGGTGGCCTCGGCGTTCTTACGATGCGCTACGGCTGCTGACCCCACCCAAGGGATCCTCGCTTGGCGTCCGCTCTTCGCAATTACGCAGGCCCGCAACACTTTTACCATTATCGCGGTATGTGCTCCGCGTGGGTTCGCAGGTCCCGTGCTGGGATGCCTCTGTCGGGAGTGCGAACCTTCTCTTCTGGTTCGAACTTGGCCTCTAGCGGCTTCCGTGACTCCTTTGTACTCCGTGACCGCGGTCACATCAAGGGCCAGTTTCGGCGAGTCGTCAGATCGTGACCCCGAGGCCGTCAGCAACCGCCCCGAGAGATGCTTTGCGCGCCTAGAAGGCGAAGCGTCGTAGCAACGAATACGTCAGGGCGCCGGCGGCCAACGCGCTGATGCCGACGGCGACCGACGTGGCGACGGCGGCACCGGACGGGGCGCCGATGCGTTCCCTCAGCGACACCGCTCGGGAGAACGTCAGCACGGGCCAGCCCCTGCCTGCCGCTTCCCTGCGCAGCGCGCGGTCGGGATTGACGACGGTCGGGTGCCCGACCGCCTCGAGCATCGGCAGGTCGGTGATCGAGTCGGAGTACGCGTAGCAGTGGTCCAGCGCGTAGCCCTCGCGAGCGGCGAGCTCCTGGATGGCCTCGACCTTGCCCTCGCCGTAACAGTAAAAGGCCACCTCGCCGGTGTACTTGCCGTCCTCGACGACCATCCGGGTGGCCATCGCGTGCGTCGCGCCGAGGGCCTTGGCGATCGGCGCGACGATCTCCTCGCCCGACGCGGACACGACGACGACGTCGCGGCCGCACAACTTGTGGTCGGCGATGAGGTTGGCGGCCTCGACGAAGACAAGGGGGTCGACGATGTCGTGCATCGTCTCGGCGACGATCGACTTCACCTGTTCGACGTTCCACCCTGCGCACATCGTGGTGATGTAGGAGCGCATGCGATCCATCTGCTCGTGGTCGGCGCCGGACATGTGGAACAGGAACTGCGCGTAGGTCGACTTGAGGACCGCTTGCCGGTTAATTAGCCCCTGGTCGAAGAAGGGTTTGCTAAAAGCCAACGTGCTCGACTTGGCGATCACCGTCTTGTCAAGATCGAAGAACGCCGCGGTGCGGATTTGGCGATCACCGGGGGTGGCGGAATGCGGCTCTGTCGGGTCCGCCGAGGCGGCGCCGGAAGCAGTCACGATGTCAGCATATGCGGCGGTCGTGTCGGGTGAGGTGCCCGTTGACGCGAAGTGGCAGTCTCCGCCACCTGTCGCCCCGTGTAACTTTCCAGGTCACCGCGCGATTTCATTGCAGATTCATAGGGTCTCGATGACTTGCGCTAGCCCGTATTGACGTGTGTATAGTGAGCATTACCCGGCTTATGTCGGGTGTGGATCAGCCCGACCCCCCGGGGCTGATACACGACGACCTCCGCCTCCTCCCCCCTGGCGGGGGTCGTCCCTTTTTCTGGACAAGTTCGCGAAATCGTGCCCCGACGGCTGGTCTTCACCGGCCGATGTTTGCGAGCGGGATTCGCAGCCGATTCATCCACAGACGCACCTTCATCCACATTTCGTCAGATGGGGATGGCGTCGCGTCCGTCGTAGCCACACAGTGATGGCATGAATTCGAGCAACGGCATCCTTGCGGTGGTCGTCGACGCTTCCCTCCTGCGCGACGTCGACCGCGTCGCGGCGGCGGCGAGCGTGCGAGTCGTCCACGTCGACTCGCCGTCGAGCCGCAAGGCGTGGTTGGCGGCGTCTGCCGTCGTCCTCGATCTTGCCGGTGCCCGCCGCTGCGCCGAACTGGGCCTGCCGAGACGAGATCGCGTCCTGCTGGTCGCACCCGCGGAGCCCAACCCCGAGCACTGGCACGTCGCGATCGCGATTGGCGCCGAACGTGTCGTGTCCCTGCCGGCGGACGAGGCGGCGCTGGTGTCCGAACTGTCCGACGCCGCCGACTCCGCGAGCGACGACGGCCGACGGGGTGCGGTGCTGGCCGTCGTCGGCGGATGCGGCGGAGCCGGCGCCTCGGTGTTCGCGACGGCGCTGGCCCACGCCGCGACCACATCACTGCTGGTGGACGTCGACCCCTGGGGCGGCGGAATCGACCTGACTCTCGGCAGTGAGCGGGACGCCGGGCTGCGGTGGCCCGACCTTGCGCTCGGCGGCGGTCGAGTCGGGTACGCCGCACTGTCTGCGGCGTTGCCGTCGCGCCACGGCGTCACGGTGCTGTCGGCTGGTCAATCCGGTGGCGAGATCGACGCGGGCGCACTCACCGCGGTGGTCGACGGCGGTTCCCGCGCGGGCGTCACCACGGTCTGCAACCTGCCGCGCCGCGCGACGCCCGCGGTGGGGGCCGCACTCGACGCGGCCGACCTCGTCGTCGTCGTCACGCCCGCCGACGTCAGGTCCTGCGCCGCCGCAACGGCAGTCGGACGGTGGCTGGTGGAGAACAATCCGAACGTCGGGCTCGTCGTGCGCGGCCCCGCTCCCGGTGGACTGCGCGCCGTCGACGTGTCGCGCATCGCGGACCTTCCACTCCTGGCGGCGATGCGCACTCAGCCAGGCCTCGCCGCCGAACTCGAACGCGACGGGCTCAGGCCGCGACGCCGTTCGCCGCTGATGTCGGCGGCCAGGCAGGTACTCGAGGTGCTTCATCGCCAGCCCGGCGCGACGGACAAGCAGATGGTCGCATGAGCGGTTCGCTCGTCGAACGGGTCAGGGAGCGGCTGGCAGCCGAGCCGGGACCGCTCGGCCCGAACGTGGTCGCCGAAGCGATCCGCGCCGAGTCGTCCGGTCTGCTCGGTGACACCGACGTCCTGAGCAATCTGCGCGTGCTGCAGACCGAGCTGACCGGCGCCGGAATCCTCGAGCCGCTGCTCTGTGCCGCGGGGACGACCGACGTTCTGGTGTCGGCGCCGGATGCGGTGTGGGTCGACGACGGTCGCGGACTGCGCCGAACCGACGTCCGCTTCGACGACGAGACCGCGGTGCGCAGGCTGGCCCAACGGCTGGCGTTGGCGGCCGGACGCCGACTCGACGAGGCCCAGCCGTGGGTCGACGGTCAACTTCTCGGCCTTGGCGCCGGCGGTTTCACCGTGCGACTCCACGCTGTGCTCCCTCCGATCGCGCCCGCGGGTACCTGCCTGTCGCTGCGGGTCCTGCGGCCCGCCACCCAGGACCTTCCCGCGCTCGTCGGCTCGGGCGCTATCGCCCCCGCCGCAGCCGCGATCCTCGGCGAAGTGATCGCCTCCCGGCTGGCGTTCCTGGTCTCGGGTGGCACCGGTGCTGGCAAGACGACACTGCTGTCGGCAGCCCTGGGCGCCGTCGCGGCGGACGAACGCATCGTCTGCGTCGAGGACGCGCCCGAACTCGCGCCGCGGCATCCGCATCTGGTCAACCTCGTCACCCGCTACGCCAACGTCGAAGGCGTCGGCGAGGTGACCGTCCGCGACCTCGTCCGGCAGGCGCTGCGGATGCGACCGGACCGCATCGTCGTAGGGGAGGTGCGCGGTGGCGAGGTCGTCGACCTTCTCGCCGCGCTCAACACCGGTCACGACGGCGGCGCGGGAACGGTGCACGCCAACAGCCCCGCCGAGGTACCCGCGCGTCTCGAGGCCCTCGCCGCGGTCGGCGGACTGGACCGGGCCGCGCGGCACAGTCAGCTCGCCGCCGCGGTCAGGGTGGTACTGCACGTCGGGCGGGACCGGGCGGGGGTTCGCCGCCTCGAGGAGATTGCGGTCTTGGGAAGGGGCGACGACGGATTGGTCGCCGCGACGACGGCCTGGCACGCCGACCGAGGGTTCGAGGACGGGATGGACCGGTTGACGGGCCTAGTGTCGGCGCGCCGCCCGTGACGGTCGCGGCGCTGGCGCTGGCCGCGGCGTTGATGGTCGCTCCCTGGCCACCCCGTCGACTCGGTTCGTGGCACCCGCCGCGGCGCAGCCGTCGGGCACTCGCGATCGCGGGATGCGTGGTCGCGGCCACCACGATCGTCGTCCTCGCACCCGTCGCGGCGTCGGTGGCAGCCGCGGTCGTCACGGCGTCGATCACATTGCGCCGCAAAAGTTCCCGCAAGAGGGCTCGAAGAGCCCAGGAGGCGGCCGCACTGCAGGCCGCGCTGGGCGTCCTGGTGGGGGAGCTGCGGGTGGGCGCGCATCCGGTCGTCGCATTCGAACGGGCCGCGGCCGAAGTCGACGGAACCGTCGCCGACTCGCTGCGGGCGGTCGCGGCCAGAGCCCGACTCGGGGCTGACGTGTCCGCCGGATTGCATTCGGCGGCACTGCAATCGACCGTGCCGCAGTACTGGGAGAGGTTGTCGGCCACGTGGCTGTTGGCCCAGACCCGTGGCTTGGCGATCGTCGCGCTCATCCGCGCGGCCGAGCAAGACGTCGTCGAGCGCGAGCGCTTCAACGCCGGGGTGACGGCCGGAATGGCAGGTGCGCGCGCCACCGCGACGATCCTGGCTGGGCTGCCGGTGCTCGGCGTCGGCCTGGGGCACCTCATCGGGGCGCAGCCGTTGCGGTTCCTGCTGTCCGGTGGTGTCGGCGGGTGGTGCCTCGTGATCGGCGTGACCCTCGCCTGCATTGGATTGTGGTGGTCCGATCGCATCACCGATCGGGTGCTCGGATGAGCCTGGCCGCAGTGCTTCTCGCGGTGGCGATGCTGCTCACCGGTGGTCGGGTGCGCACCACCAGGGCGCCGGTGGTGGTCGCGCTGCCCGCCCCGCAGGCCGGCGACGGCGACGATCCGCTGGCGGTGGCATCTGCCCTCGACGTGTTCGCCGCGTGTCTGTCGTCGGGCATGGCGGTGGCAGGCGCAGCGAGGGCGACCGCGCCGTTCGCGCCGCAGGCGTTGGCGGACGTACTCGGGCGTGCCGCGGATCTGCTGGCTCTCGGCGCCGACCCGGAGACCGTCTGGACGACCGGCGACACCGCGGGCGACCCCCGCGTCGACTCGCTGTGCAGGCTTGCCCGGCGCTCGGCGTCGTCGGGAACCGCTCTGGCGCAGGCGGTGTCCGATCTGGCCGACCAGTCGAGGCGGGATGCGTCGGACTCCGCGCGGGCAGCCGCCGAACGGGCGTCGGTGCTCATCGCGGGTCCGCTTGGCGTCTGCTATCTGCCTGCCTTCGTCTGTCTCGGGATCGTCCCCGTGGTGGTCGGTCTGGCCGGTGACGTGCTGCGGTCGGGCGTGTGGTGAACCAAGTCGTGGCGTGCGGGGAAGCCGCGCGCCCTTGGAAGATGAATGGGGACGGATATGTTCGAGGACAACGTGTTTCGGCGGCTGCACGCCCGCTTGGTGTTGCTCGCGGTGGACGAATCGGGAATGTCCACCGTCGAGTACGCGATCGGAACCATCGCGGCGGCGGCGTTCGGGGCGATTCTCTACACGGTGGTCACCGGAGACTCGATCACGAGTGCGCTGACCAACATCATCACCCGAGCGTTGAACACCAACGTCTAGGTGAGGAGGGTGGCGTCACCGTCGAGGCGGCGTTCGCCGTTGCGGCGTTGGCGGTCGTCCTGGTGCTGTGTGTCGGTGGTCTCGCGGCGGTCGGGATGCAGGTGCGGTGCGTCGACTCGTCGCGGGAGGCCGCCCGGCTGGCGGCTCGCGGCGACCAGGGCGCCGCCTCGGACGTGGTGCGCAGGGCAGGGCCGGTCGGCGCGGAACTGGCGCTCCGCCGTGACGGCGGCTTCGTCGTGGCGCGGGTCAGTTCACGGTCAAACCTGTTGCCAGGCATCACGATCAGTGCAGAGGCGGTGGCGGCGGTCGAGCCTGGACTCTGACCGCGGCTCGGCCAGCGTGGTGGCTGCGGCGATGATGGCGGTGCTGATGGCGTTGACCGTGGGCGGCGCGGCGGTGGGCTCGGCGGTGGTGGCCAGGCATCGGGCGGAGGCCACCGCGGACTTGGCCGCGTTGGCGGCGGCGGGGCAGTTGACCGCTGGCCCCCGGGTGGCGTGCGCGTCGGCAGCGTCGCTCGCTGCGGCGATGTCGGCAACGATGACGGCCTGCACCGTCGCCGAACTCGACGTCGTCGTGACTGCGGAGGTGACCGTGCGTCTCGGGCGCTGGGGTGTGCACGTGGCAAGCGCGAGTGCCCGCGCCGGCCCGGCGTGAGCCGGCCCGCCCCCGTGCTCGGCCCACCTCCGTCGCGTGTGCTGACAGATCGCGAATCCACGCGCTTGGGCGATCCCACAGCACACTCGGCGAAGTGGGAGGGGCTGGGAGTCGACGAAAGGGGTGGCTCGCCTTAAGTGCGGGCGCGGCGGGGGGCGGCCGAACGGCGGGTAGCCTTGCGTGGCTGCGGGGCCCGTTCGTCGTCGGTCGGCAATCTGAGCGACAGCAGGCCGGCGTAGGTGTCCTCGGCGATCTCGACCCGGTGGGCCGTGACGTGGACGGGCGTCCACCCGCCGTCGAGCCCCCGCAGCCTCAGCACGCGCGAGGCCGAACCGTCACCGAAATCGGTTGTCATCGACGTCATCTCGTCCTCGTCGTCCGGGTGGACGATGGACGTGCCCGCAGCTCTGGCGTGCCAGTCGAAGAACGGGCACGGCTCGTCGAGCCACTTGAGCAGCTTCCACGACCGCAGGTCCACCAGAGCCCGGTGCACGCCAGGCTGGGCCAAACCGTTGAGGATCCGTTGGCCGAGGTCTTCGGACCGGACCGACGGTGCGTCACTCACCCCGCGCCAGTTCATCGCCCGGCAGATCAACCTGTCGCGGCCGGCCCCGTCGACCTCCTGCAGCACCCTGGCCGCGAACCCGACGGTGATCAGCTTGCCCTTGTAGTCGGTCACGTCCCAGGTGCTGCAGAACGTTCGGCCCGCCTCTGGCTTGATCGCCACCGCCAGCACCCTGGCCTCGTCGGGGTTCAGATTCCTGGTGGGGAGGTCTTCGGCGAACGCGCGGCCCTGGGTGGCCTCGGTGGTGGGATCCAGCCCGCTGTTCATCAACGACTCGGGGGTGTCCGTCGCGACGCCGTCCGTCAGATCCCACTTCAACGGACCGGGCAGTACGCGGTCCGGCGGATCCTGGTCCAGCGGCCCGATCCACACGTGAACGCCGTGAATGCGGCCGTCGGTCATTTGCACCACCTCGGTGCGGATAACGCGGTCGCTCTTGGGGGTCAGACTGCTCAGTGCCTTCCCGGCCTGAACGGTCTCGTTGATGGCCGTCTGAATCGCCATCAGGTTGGGGTTTCGCCTCAGGAACGCGCTGATAGGTACCAGGTTCTTGGTGTGCTGTCCTTGCGCGACGACGGCTGGTTCGGCGCCAAGTGTCTCCACCAGAAGCCAGTCGTGCGTCATGACAGCATCCTAGGCTGCCGAAGCTACGCGCCTTAGCCGGAACGCCTGTCCAGATGCTGAACCACCGGTGTTCATGCAGCATTCGCCCGGTTTTCGTGGTTCGGCGGGTGGAAAGGGGCGGTTGCGCGACCTGCGGGAAGGGAGTAATTTCTCCGATGCGCCCGGTTCGCCGGGACTGAGAGCGGATCGCGTCGTCCGGCCGCTCCCCGCCGTCGTTCACGTAACTGGCGTGCGTGGCTGAGCCGTGGAGGACGACCGTCGAGGGGTGGTCGTCTCCACGGACGGCTCATCTCGGATGCTTTGCCAACTCGTCGAGTACCAGCCTGAGCACCGTGACCGCTCCGGCCTTGTCCAGCGGGTCGTTTCCGTTTCCGCACTTGGGTGACTGCACGCACGACGGGCATCCCGACGGACACTCGCACGATTCGATCGCCGAGGCCGTCGCCTCCCACCAGGTGCTCATCTGGCGATACCCGCGGTCGGCGAAGCCCGCACCGCCGGGATGGCCGTCGTAGACGAAGATCGTCGGCGTACCCGACTCCGGCCCCACCGCAGTCGACACGCCCCCGATGTCGCCGCGGTCGCAGCTGGCGACCAGCGGCAGCAACCCGATCGCCGCGTGCTCGGCCGCGTGCAGCGACCCCGGAACGCGGATGTCGTCGATGCCGCTGCCGCCCAACGCTTCCGGCTCGATCGTGCACATGACGGCCATCGTCTCCAGGGTCTGGGTGGGCATGTCGAGGTCCACGAAGTCGATCACCTCGCCGTTCATCCGCCGACGCAGGAACCCGATCACGGTGTGGCTGACCGACACCGGCACGATTCCCACGGTGACCGGGCCTGCCGTGTGCCGCTCGCCGGGACCGGTCACGGCGACGTCGGTCAGCTCCCGCGCCGAGGTCGAGTAGCCGGGATCGTCGGCGCGGACGAAGGCGATGCCGTCCTCGAAGTCGAGCGAGTCGACCACGTAACTCTCGCCCTGGTGCAGGTAGACGGCGCCGGGATGGATCGACGACGGAGCTTGGCCGGCCCCGGTGCTGCCCAGCATCCGACCCGTTCCGGTCTCCACGATGGCGATCTGCCCACCCGAGGAACCGCGGATGTCCACGGCGGGATGGGGATCGAGCCCTGGTGCGGGGAAGTACCCGGCGGGGCGCCGCCGGAGGAGGCCGTCGTCGACCAAGGCATCGGCAACGGCCTCGGCGTTCCACGTCCGCACCTCGGCCTCGGTGAGCGGCAGTTCAGTTGCCGCGCAGAGCAATTGCGGTCCGAGCACGTACGGATTGGTCGGATCGATCACGACGCGTTCGATCGGCTTGTCCAACAGCGCCGCGGGATGGTGCACCAGGTAGGTGTCCAGCGGGTCGTCCCTGGCGATCAGCACGATCAGTGCGCTCTGGCCACGTCGCCCGGCCCGCCCCGCCTGCTGCCAGAACGACGCCACCGTGCCGGGGAACCCGGCCAACACCACCGCGTCGAGGCCCGCGATGTCGACGCCCAGCTCGAGCGCGTTGGTCGTGGCCAGACCCCGCAACTCGCCGTCGGACAGGGCCCGCTCCAGCGTCCGCCGGTCCTCGGCGAGGTACCCGGCGCGATAGGACGCCACCAGGTGGGCGAGGTCGGGCGCGACGTCCTCCAACCTGGCCCGGGCGCCGAGGGCGGTGAGCTCGGCGCCCCGTCGCGACCTGACGAACGTCAGGGTGCGCGCGCCTTCGGCGATCAGGTCGGCCATCACGCGTGACGCCTCGGATCCCGCGGATCGCCGCACCGGGGCACCGTTCTCGCCCGTGATGTCGTCGCGCAGAGCGGGTTCCCACAGCGCGACGGTCCGGCCGCCCTGCGGTGAGCCGTCGTCGGTCACCTCGGCGACGGTGTGGCCAAGCAACTCCGACGCGGTGGCTGCGGGTGCGGACGCGGTCGCGCTCGCGAAGATCACCGTCGGGCCACCGCCCTCGTCGGTCGAGTACCGCTCGCACAGTCGCACGAGGCGGCGCAGCACCATCGCCACGTTCGAGCCGAATATGCCTCGGTAGTAATGGCATTCGTCCACCACGACGTACTTCAGGTTGCGCAGGAACACGGCCCAGCGGGGGTGGTTGCGCAACAGCGACAGGTGGATCATGTCCGGATTGGAGAAGATCCACCGCGACCGCTCGCGGGCCAGTCGGCGCGCGTCGTTGGAGCTGTCCCCGTCGTACGGGCTTGGCGCGACGTCGCGCAACCGCGGGACCGCGTCGGTCAGCGCCTGCGCGGCCCGCAACTGGTCGTGGCCAAGGGCCTTGGTCGGCGAGAGATACAGCACCCGGGCCCGGGGGTCCGCCGCGAGCGTCGTCAAGATCGGCAGCTGATAGGCCAGCGACTTGCCCGACGCGGTGCCCGTGCTGAGAACCACGTGCAGACCGGAGTGCGCCAGGTCGGCCGCGACCGCCTGGTGGGCCCACGGCTCCGTCACTCCCCGGTCGACGAACGCCCGGACGACGTCCGGGTCGGACCAGGACGGCCACGGCTTGGTTTGGGCACGGCGCGGCGGCAGATCGGCTACGTGCCGTAGCGGGTGATCGTCGGGGTCGGCGCCCTCGACGGCGCGGGCGAGCAGCTCGCGGCCGAAGTCCGACACCACTTCAGCCACGCTCCACCCCCTCGACGTCGACGACCACTCCATGATCGTCCATCGACGTGCGGCCCGGTGTCGCGGCGGGAATGCCCCGCTGGCCTAGTGTCGGATCGGTGAGCCAGCTCTCCTTCTTCTCGGCAGAGGCGGTGCCCCCTGCGGTCGCCGACCTGACGGGGATTCTGGCTGCGCCGGGACAGGTGGTGCTCGTCGGTGACGGCGCGGACCGGGCCGCCCGCCTGTCGGTCGTGGTCGACGCGCAGTGGCGCGCCGAGGCGCTCGCCGAGATGATCGCCGCCGCGGGCTTGGTGCCGGAGATCGCGCGGACCGACGAGAACACTCCGTTGGTGCGGACGGCGCCCGACACGCGGCTGACGGTCATCGCGAAGAACTGGACGCGCGGCGCGGTGAAGACCGTCCCGCCGCATTGGCTGCCCGGCCCCCGCGAGTTGCGGGCGTGGACGCTGGCCGCCGGAATGCCCGAGTCCGACCGATACCTTCTCGGACTGGACCCGCACGCCCCAGATACGCATACCGCACTCGCGGCGGCGATGATGAGGGTAGGAATTGCACCAACCCTGATTGGCACTCGCGGGACACACCCGGCGTTGCGGATCAGCGGCCGCAGACGCCTATCGCGCCTGGTAGAGAACGTGGGGGAACCTCCGGACGACGCCGAGGCGTTTCACTGGTGGCCGCGCTCAGATTGAGCTCGGCCGGCGAAGCCAGTTTGCGTAGGCTCGTCCAGAGTGCGAAATTGTCAGTTGCCGCGGGCTGGTGGGACTACTTATTCAGTGGTCCCGCGCTTTCGGCAACATAGAAGTGGAGCGTAAAAACAGTTGGCTGACTCCGGCGGTGGCAGCGGCAATGGCACGATTCGGCGACTCGTCATAGTCGAGTCGCCCACCAAGGCGCGCAAGATCGCGGGCTACTTGGGTTCGAACTACATCGTGGAATCGTCGCGTGGGCACATCCGCGACCTGCCACGAGCCGCAGCCGACGTGCCCGCCAAGTACAAGACGGAGCCATGGGCGCGCCTCGGGGTCAACGTCGATGCGGACTTCGAACCGCTCTACATCGTCAGCCCGGAGAAGAAGAGCACGGTCGCCGAGCTCAAGGAACTGCTCAAGGGCGTCGACGAGCTCTACCTCGCGACGGACGGTGACCGGGAGGGCGAGGCGATCGCCTGGCACCTCCTGGAAACGCTGAAGCCACGCATCCCCGTCAAGCGGATGGTCTTCCACGAGATCACCGAGTCGGCCATTCGGGCCGCCGCCGACGATCCCCGCGATCTCGACATCGACCTGGTCGACGCCCAGGAGACCCGCCGCATCCTCGACCGCCTCTACGGCTACGAGGTCAGCCCGGTGCTGTGGAAGAAGGTCGCGCCGAAGCTGTCGGCTGGCCGGGTCCAGTCCGTCGCGACCAGGATCATCGTCCAGCGCGAACGCGAGCGCATGGCGTTCCGCAGCGCCGGCTACTGGGACGTCACCGCCGAGCTCGACGCGTCGGTCTCCGACGCCCAGGCCACACCGCCCAAGTTCACGGCCAAGCTGAACTCCGTCGACGGCAAGCGCGTGGCCAGCGGCCGCGACTTCGACTCCCTCGGCGGTCTGCGCAAGCCCGACGAGGTGCTGGTGCTCACCGAGCAGGCCGCCTCCGCACTGGCTGGTGGCTTGCGGGGCGCTCAGCTCAGCGTGGCGTCGGTCGAACAGAAGCCCTACACCCGTCGCCCATACGCGCCGTTCATGACCTCTACGTTGCAGCAGGAGGCCGGTCGCAAGCTGCGGTTCTCCTCGGAACGCACGATGAGCATCGCGCAGCGGCTGTACGAGAACGGCTACATCACCTACATGCGTACCGACTCGACGACGCTGTCGGAGACGGCGGTCAACGCGGCCCGCAACCAGGCCAGGCAGCTCTACGGCGAGGAATACGTCCATCCGACGGCCCGCCAGTACACCCGCAAGGTCAAGAACGCGCAGGAGGCCCACGAGGCCATCAGGCCGTCCGGCGACGTCTTTCAGACGCCGGGCCAGCTGCACTCCGCGCTCGACAACGACGAGTTCCGGCTCTACGAGCTGATCTGGCAGCGCACCGTGGCCTCGCAGATGGCCGACGCGCGGGGCACGACGCTGAGCCTGCGCATTGCCGGAGCGGCGACGTCCGGTGAGCAGGTCGTGTTCAGCTCCAGTGGCCGCACCATCACCTTCGCCGGCTTCCTGAAGGCCTACGTCGAGAGCCTCGACGAGCAGGCCGGCGGCGAGGCCGACGACGCCGAGAGCCGGCTGCCGAACCTGACCCAGGGGCAGCGGGTCGACGCATCCGACCTGACCGCCGACGGTCACACCACCAGCCCGCCCGCCCGGTACACCGAAGCGTCGCTGATCAAGTCGCTCGAAGAACTGGGCATCGGCCGTCCGTCGACGTACTCGTCGATCATCAAGACGATTCAGGATCGCGGGTACGTCCACAAGAAGGGCAGCGCGCTGGTCCCGTCGTGGGTGGCGTTCGCCGTAATCGGGTTGCTGGAGCAGCACTTCGGCCGCCTGGTGGACTACGACTTCACCGCGGCCATGGAGGACGAGCTCGACCAGATCGCCTCGGGCAACGAGCGACGGACCAACTGGCTCACCAACTTCTACTTCGGTGGTGACCACGGAGTCGACGGCTCGATTGCCCGCGCCGGTGGTCTGAAGAAGTTGGTCGGCGGCAACCTCGAGGAGATCGACGCGCGAGTCGTCAACTCCATCAAGCTGTTCGAGGACGACCAGGGCCGAATCATCAACGTCCGGGTCGGACGAAACGGTCCGTACCTGGAGCGGATGATTGACGATCCGGACAACCCGGGTGAGCTCAAGCCGCAGCGCGCCAACCTCAAGGACGAGCTGACGCCAGACGAGCTCACCCTCGAACTCGCCGAGAAGCTGTTCTCCACTCCGCAGGAGGGCCGTTCGCTCGGCGTCGACCCGGAGTCCGGTCACGAAATCGTCGCCAAGGACGGCAGATACGGGCCGTACGTCACCGAGGTGCTGCCCGAACCGATCGTGCCGCCGGAGGATCCGGGCGCCGCGCCGGCGAAGAAGGCCAAGAAGCCGCCGCCAGGACCCAAGCCACGCACGGGCTCGCTGCTGCAGTCGATGGACCTCGAGACGATCACCCTCGACGATGCGCTGAAGCTGCTGTCGCTGCCCCGCGTCGTCGGCGTCGACCCCGAGAACAAGGAAGAGATCACCGCGCAGAACGGTCGCTACGGGCCATACCTGAAGCGCGGCACCGACTCTCGGTCGCTTGCCAACGAGGAGCAGATGTTCACCATCACCCTCGAGGAAGCGCTGAAGATCTACTCCGAGCCCAAGCGGCGCGGCAAGCAGGGCGCCGCGACGCCTCCGCTGCGCGAGCTGGGCAACGACCCGGTGTCGGAGAAGCCGATGGTGATCAAGGACGGCCGCTTCGGTCCGTACGTCACCGACGGCGAGACCAACGCCAGCCTCCGCAAGGGCGACGACGTCATGTCGATCACCGACGGTCGGGCCTCCGAACTGCTTGCCGACCGCCGTGCGCGTGGTCCGGTCAAGAAGACGGCGCCCGCGAAGAAGGCCGTCAAGAAGGCGCCAGCAAAGAAGGCGCCCGCCAAGAAGGCCGCGGCGAAGAAGGCGTAGGCCCGAGAAGGTCTGGCCCGGAGAAGGGCTAGGGCTAGGTCTGGGCCTGGCTCGAAAACCGCCGTGGCGCAGCCAGATTCAGCGGCCGCGCCAACTGGGTGGGTGCGTTGCGGCCACGGAGTTCGACGGTCTCGCCGACGTCCCAGCACAACGCCTCAGCGTCGAGGGCGCCGCTGACCGCGATCGCCGACGCCAGCACGTGACCCTCCTCGAGCTTCGCCAGCTCGGTGAGCCGGGCGGCCTCGTTGACCGGGTCGCCGATGACTGTGTACTCGAAGCGGGCCTGGGCGCCGATGTGACCGGCGATGGCCCGGCCCGCGGACACTCCGATGCCGAAGTCGGTCTGGCCCAACACCTCGATGAGCTCGTCGTGCAGTTCCCTCGAGGCAGCCAGTGCCGCACCGGAGGCGTCGGGGTGCTCGATCGGAGCGCCGAAGATGGCGAGCGCGGCGTCGCCCTGGAACTTGTTGACGAACCCGCCATGCCGGTTGACAGCGTCGACGATGACGCGGAAGAACTCGTTGAGTAGCCCCACGACCTCGGCGGCGGGCCGGGTCGAGGCCAGTTGCGTCGAGCCCACCAGGTCGACGAAGAGCACCGCGACGTCACGTTCCTGGCCGCCGAGCTCGGTGCCGCGTTCCAGCGCGCGGCGGGCGACGTCCTCGCCGACATAGCGACCGAACAGGTCTCGCAGCCGTTGCCGCTCGGCGAGGTCGCGGACCATGTCGTTGAATCCGGCCTGCAGCAAGCCCAACTCGCTGGCGTCGTAGATCTGCATGTGCGCGTTGTAGTTGCCGCGCTGCACTTCGCCGAGGGCCCAGCGCAATTGGCGCAGCGGGTCCGCGATCGACATCGCGACCAGCACCGTGCCCGCCAGCCCGATTACCAGCGCCGCGACGGCCAACAGCAGGATCGGGGTGTTGAGACGGTCGGCGGGTGCGGTCAGGATTCTGAACTTGCTTGCCACCAAGGCCAACACGATGGCGAGAACCGGAACGCCGGTCGACAGCACCCAGGTGAGCACCTGCCGCTGGATGACCCCGGGGGCTCGGAAGCTCTCGGGGACGCCACCCCGGAGCGCGGCGACGGCGACGGGCCGCAGCACGCGCTCGGACTGCAGGTAACCGATGATGGCGGTCGCAGTGGCGCCGAGTGCCGCGGCGACGGCCACCACGGGCGCCGACCGGCTGGCGACTGGCCAGCTCGCGACGATGAACACGATCGAGCCGAGGAACCAGTTCGACACGTTGATCACGGACCGGTAGAAGGGCATCCTCAAGGCCCGCACGCGGGCCAGGTCGGTCACCGCGGGGTCACCACCGCCCAGCAGGCTGTCGCGGCGCTGCCAGCGGATCACCGGGATCAGCAGTCGCAGGGTCAGCCACGACAGGATCGTGAAGGACACGAAGAGGTAGCCCAGGAAGATGGCCAAGTTGAGGGCCGGCAGGTCCTGGAGCTGAATGCGGTCCTCCGCAGGCAGCCCGAACCGCAGGAAGCCCAGCACGAAGAGGGCGCCGATGATGTCGGCCTGCAGCATGCCGAGGGTGAACACCGGCCATGGTGTGCGCGCCACCCACCGGACGAAGGCGGTGATTCGCCCCATCTGTGGTGTCGGCCCGGTCATGCGTCAACCGTATCGGTCCAGAGGCGTCGGCACGGGCCCTGTTCGCCGACGTCTTCTGTCGAGTGTCGGCGGGGCGCACTAGGGTGGCGCCTGATGAGCGGTGTTTTCTCGCGTCTGGTGGGTCAGGACGCCGTCGAAGCGGAACTGGTGGGTGCCGCGTACGCGGCCCGCGGTGATTCGGCTCACAACCCACTGGGCGCCGCGGGCGGCCGGATGACCCACGCCTGGTTGATCACGGGCCCGCCCGGCTCGGGTCGGTCCATCGCTGCCGTGTGCTTCGCGGCTGCCCTGCAGTGCACGTCGGACGGTCCACCCGGGTGCGGGGAGTGCCGTGCCTGCACCACCACCATGGCGGGCACCCACGCCGACGTACGGCGGATCATCCCCGAGGGCCTGTCGATTGGCGTCAAGGAGATGCGCGACATCGTCCAGATTGCGTCGCGCAGGCCGGGCACCGGGCGCTGGCAGGTCGTGGTGGTCGAGGACGCCGACCGGCTCACCGAGGGCGCGGCGAATGCCCTGCTCAAGGTGGTGGAGGAGCCGCCGGCGTCGACGGTGTTCCTGTTGTGCGCGCCGTCGGTGGACCCGGAGGACATCTCGATCACCCTGCGGTCGCGGTGTCGGCACGTGGCCCTGGTGACGCCGCGGCTGGAGGCGATCGCGCGGGTGCTGGTCGACGTCGACGGCATGGCCGAGAAGGACGCCACGTGGGCGGCGTCGGTCAGCGGCGGCCACGTCGGGCGTGCCCGCCGGCTGGCCACCGACGAGCAGGCCAGAGGCCGCAGGGAACGCGCGCTGGGGCTGGCCCGTGACGCGGCGACGCCGGCGCGGGCCTATGCCGCCGCCGAGGAGCTGGTGGCCAGTGCGGAGGACGAGGCGAAGGCCCTCACCGGTGACCGCAACGAGGCCGAGACCGAGGAGTTGCGGACCGCGCTCGGGGCTGGCGGCACGGGCAAGGGTGCCGCGGGTGCGCTGCGGGGCGCCGCCGGGGCGCTCAAGGACCTCGAGAAACGCCAGAAGTCGCGGCAGACGCGAGCCTCGCGCGACGCGCTCGACCGGGCGCTGATCGATCTGGCGACCTACTTTCGGGACGCCCTCCTGGTGTCGTCCGGGGCCGGCGCGATCCAGGCCAATCACCCCGACATGTCGGAGAAGGTGGCGGCGATGGCGGCCCACGTCCCGCCCGATCGGCTGCTGCGGTGCATCGAGGCCGTGCTCGAATGTCGCGACGCGCTGGCGATCAACGTCAAGCCGAAGTTCGCGGTGGACGCCCTGGTGGCCACCGTCGGGCAGGCTCTTCGCGGCTGACGCAGGGGATCGTTTTGGGTTGGCGCCGGTGCCTGCCGTAGACTCGTCCCGCCTGGCTGACCAGGCGTCGCCGCCTTAGCTCAGTCGGTAGAGCATCTCACTCGTAATGAGAAGGTCTGGGGTTCGATTCCCCAAGGCGGCCCCAGATTTCCTGGACGTGATCGGCGACGGACGTGCCCGTCAAGGTGCCCGTCTTCCAGCGGTCGAAGTCGTCGACGAATCGGTCGCGGAACGCACCCAACAGGTCCGCAGTGTTCGCCGACGAATGCGGGTTGATCCTGATTCTGGGCACTGCCCACAACGGCGAATCGCGACCAAGCGGCTCGTCGACCGTCACGTCGAGGGTTGCGGCGCCGATGACGCCCCACCGGACCGCGTCGACCAAATCGGCCTCGACGACGCAGCCGCCGCGCGCGACGTTGACCAGATGGGCGTCGGACTTCATCGACGCCAGCGCCGACGCGTCGACGATTCCGGCCGTCCGCGCGGTCAGCGGGGTGGCGACCACGACGAGGTCCGCCCACCGAAGCTCCGACGTCATGTCTGCACTGTTCGTGATGCGGTCGAAGTCGGGGTCCTCGGTGCGGGCGGTCCGCCCCGCTCCTCGGACGTGCACACCCAGTGCCCGCAGTTTGCGTGCCGTCGCCCGGCCGATGCCGCCGCATCCGACGACCAGGCAGGTGGACCCGGCGAGGCGGCGCACCGAGATCTCCTTCCAGAGACGGCCGTCCTGCTGTCTGGCGGCGAGGTCGAACTCCTTGACGTGGGACAGCGCCGCGGCGACGACGAACTCGGCGATGTCCTCGTCCTGGATGCCTGCGGCGGTCGTGACCGTTGCGGTGAGATGCCCCAATCGGGGTGACAGCACCGCGTCGAGACCGGCCGCCGCGACGTGGATCCAGGACGCACCGGTGGCGTCGCGCAGCACGTGGTCAATCGCGGGAAACGTTGTGTCCCAGACCAAGACGACGTCCGCGGTGGCGACGAGGTTGGAGTGTTGGCCCGGCGCGACCACGCTGATCGCCGCCTCCGCCTCAAGTGCCGCGAGATCTGGCGGGGGCAGGTCCGGATCGGCACCCGTGAGGACGACGAGGTGGGGCGCCGACGCCGTCACGTCAGGACCGAGTCCACATCGGGAACGAGGTTGCGCTGTGCCCACTGAAAGGACTGCCACGCCATGCCGTCGTCGTACTCGTCGTGCACCAGGCGTGCCGCCTCTGCGCTGATCGGCCGTGCCGCAGGGGCCTTCAGCTGGACCTCGGCCGATCGCTCCATGAGCAGGAAGAATCCGACCGCCGAGTCGACCGACAGTCCGACGGTCAGCAGGCCGTGGTTGCGCAGAATCGTCCCGCGCTTCGCACCAAGTGACGCGGCTATCCGTTTCCCGCCCGCGGCCGACGTGATGCTGACCTCCTCGTCGTCGAAGACCGAATGGTCGTTGAAGAAGGCGCAGGCCTCCTGCGAAATGGGAAGCAGCTCAGTAACGTTCGCGGAGAACGGCGTGCCGTACGGCGTGTGGCAGTGCACTGCCGAGACCACTTCCGGTCGGGCCTCGTGAAGGGGACCGTGGATGTAGTAGGCGGCGTCGTTGATGTGACCGCCGCCCGCGACGGACCCGTCCGGTTGCACCAAGACCAGATCGTCCACGGTCATCGCCCCGAACGGCACCCCGTAGCGCGCCAGCCAAAAGCAGTCCAGCCGTTCGGGATCGCGGGCGGAGATGTGTCCGTCCCCGAGCAGACCCCAACCGGTGGCCCCTAGTACGCGGTACGCGAGCGCCAGTCGGTGCTTTCGTCGAGCGCGCAGTTGCGCCGGATCTGCGATGACGGGCTCGGTGGCATGGGGATCGAGATCGCGGGGTCGGTCGTGTTCGAGCGTCATCTGTGGGTCACGTGTCCTCTCGGGTGAAGCCGGGTGACCACGTCGTCCGTTGGGATCGTTCAAACGCAATACCCGCGCCTGCTTTTAAAGATATAGTAGTAGATGATATGTGCGGGTTGGTGCGGCTTCGACTCGACGTGGCTATGCGCGCGCCAGAAGTGTTGTCGTCAAACGCATTGCGGGGATGTGCCGCGTCACCTCCCGGTTCGCTGCGTTCACCCGGGTTTGCGTTCCTCTTGACCCCGGCCTCAGAAAAGATATAGTTCAATCGGATTAAAGCTCCCCGTCGGCCCAAAGGAAGCAGTCATGTCGAAAGCATCGTTACGGAGAGCGGCGCAGTTTGCCGCCATCGGATTGTCCGGAGTGCTGGTCGCTGCTTGTGGCGGGTCGCCCGCCCCGGCGCCGGACGCCAGCCGGTTCGACCCCGCAGTGTTTCCCGCGTCCACGTTCAGTGGGCTGAAGGGCTCGCTCACCTGGTACGACTCCTCTGGCGGCGCCACGACGGAGGCCAAGGATTCGACCGTGTGGAAGGACTTCACCGCGCTGACGGGATTGCCCGCGCAGGCGGAGTACACCGACGGCACCTCGACCAAGTTCCGGGCCGCCGCCGAGGCGGGACAGGTGCCATGGAACCTCATCGAATTCGGCAGCGGTGGCGAGTTCTTCCAGGCGGCCGACGCCGGACTCCTCGCTCCGATCGACAAATCCGTGGTGCCGACCGACAAGCTGGCACCGACTTCCGTTGAGGACTATGGCATTCGGGTTGAAGAGAACGGCGCCCTGCTGGCGTGGAACACGAATGCGCTGAGTGGCAAGACTCCGACGTCGACCGCAGATCTGTTCAACACCAAGGACTTCCCGGGCAAGCGCTGCATGTACAAGTACCCCGTCAGCGCCGGGACGCTCGAAGTCGCGTTGCTGGCGGACGGTGTGCCTGCCGACAAGATGTACCCGCTCGACGTGAAGCGTGCGATCGCCAAGCTCGCCACGATCAAGGACGACATCGTCTGGTGGGATTCCGGCACCACCTCCATGCAGCTTCTCAGCAACGGTGAGTGCTCGATGGGAATGATGTGGAACGGCAGGCTCTTCGACGCCATCGAGAATCAGAAGCTGCCGTTCGGCTACACCTGGAACGGGGGCTTGCGGACCGCCGCCTACTACGCGGTGCCCAAGGGTGCGCCGGAGACGAAGACCGGGATGGCGGCCATGGCGATGTGGTTGCTGGATCGCCAGGGCCAGATCGACTTCGTGAACAAGACGACCTACAACACCGACATCAAGGACCTCACCCTGGAGGACTACCAGGCGAACGTCCGCCCCTACATCGCGCAGGGGCCGAATGTGGCGAAGACGGTCACCGAGGACTCGCAGTACTACGGCAAGAACCTCGACGCGGTGTCGCAGGAGCTGGCTGAGTTCCAGAGTCAATAGGGTCACACGCCCCAACGCCTGAATGAAGATGCGGTCCAACGGGTTTTCCCGTTGGACCGCATCTTCGTCTGTCCGACTACGCGGAGCCCGCGTCTTCGGGCACCACCAGAGCGTGCTTTGGCTGCCATCCGAAGGCGACGCGTTCGCCGCTGTATCGGGGTGACTCGCCGTCGTAGAGCAGCGCCGAGGTCTTCCCCAACAGATCGGACTCGATCACCACGCTGCGACTGTTTCCCAGGAACGTGGACTCGACGATCACACCCGTGTCCACCAACTGCACGTCGGCGTGGGGCACCGAGTCGTCGGGGTGCCATGCCCATACCTTTTCGGGGCGCACCGCGGCGAGGAGGGAATCCGTTCCGCCCGGGGCTGCAGTGCCGTAGGAGGCGTCGAAGGACGCGCCGCCGTCGGTGCGTGCGTGGACCAGGCCCCCGCCCCGCGGAGACACCTCGACCGGCCACAGGTTGACCTCGCCAACGAAGTTGGCCACGAACGCATCTCGCGGTGTGGAGTACACCTCTTCGGGGGTTCCGATCTGCCGAATCTCGCCGTGGTTCATCACCACCACGCGATCGGACATCGTGAACGCCTCCTCCTGGTCGTGGGTGACGTAGATGGTGGTGATGCCGGTCTCGCGTTGCACGCGTCGGATCTCACGTCCGAGCTGTTGGCGTAGACGACGGTCCAGCGCGCCCAGCGGCTCGTCGAGCAGCAGGACCTTGGGGACGGCCGCGATGGCGCGGCCGACCGCGACCCGCTGCTGCTGGCCACCGCTGAGCTGCTCGGGCCGTCGCTGGGCGAGGGCGCTCAGCTCGACGAGTTTCAGCACCTCTGCGACGCGCGCGGCGGCTTCGGTGTCCGAGACCTTGCGAACGTTCAGGGGAAAGCGAATGTTCTCCTCGGCCGTCATGTGCGGGAACAGCGCGTAATTCTGGAATACCAGCCCGATCTCGCGCTTCTGCGGTGGTGTCCGGGTGACGTCGGTGCCGGCAATGGAGATGGTTCCCGACGAGGGATCGACGAGCCCTGCAAGGATGTGCAGGAGCGAGCTCTTGCCTGATCCGCTTGGTCCCAACAGGGTGACGAACTCACCTGGCTGCACGTTGAGCGACACGCAGTCGAGTGCGGTGATCCCACCGTATTCGTGGTGAAGGTCGGTGACCTTGATGTAGGCCTGTGGAGCCGAGGCGGCGGTGGTGTCGTCGAGGTGTTGGGTGATCGTCATTTGGTGTGGCCTTTTCGCGAAGGAGAGTCGTCAACCGACGACGGTTCTTGGGTACGTCGGCGCCCGACCACGGCTCGGATGCCGACGTAGAGCGCCGCCAGGACGACGACGAGGAGCATGAGCATCGAGCCGATGGCGGCGATGACGGGGCTGGCGCCGCTCTTGAGCGACGAGTAGAAGTTGACCGGCAGCGTCTTGTCGAAGCCCGTTTGGAAGAGCGCCACGACGGCCTCGTCCCACGAACTGATGAAGGCGAGTAGTGCGGCGCCGATGAGGGCGGGGACGATCGTCGGGACCACCACCTTCCGCAACGCGTAGAGCTTGCTGGCGCCCATCGTCCACGCAGCCCGCTCCAGGCTCGGGTCGACGTTGTCCAAGGCGGCAGCCACGACGAGATAGGTGAAGGGAAGGGCCAGAACGGTTTCCACCAACACCAGGCCCCACCAGGTGTCCAGCGCGCCGATCCGCGCCTGCACGTCGAACGTGCCGATGGCCAGCAGGATGACGGGTACCACGATGGGCAGGTAGACGACGCTCACCACGAAGCCCTGCAGTCGTGGCCGGGCGGCGAGACCGCGAACCCAGCGCGCCAGGAAGATCGCGATCACCAGGCAGAGGACGGCCACCGCTGCGCCGACGAGGACGCTCTTGCGCATCGACGCGGTCCACAGCGGATCGGTCAGTGCCTTGGCATACCAGTGCAGGGTGAAGCCCTTTGGTGGCCAGGCGATGGTGGAGTCGACGCCCCACGACAGCGGGAGGACGAAGAGCAGCGGCGCGAACAGGAACAGCAGCACGGCGCTGGTCACGGTCCACAGGGCGACCTTGGCAGGCCCGAAAGGCATTGCCTGCTCTCGCGATACGCCCTTTGACCCGCTCAGCACCACGCCGGATCCCGACGTCAGGCCCGTCATTCGGCCAGCCAGCGTGAAGCCGAGACACGTCGCAAGGAGCAGCACGACGCCGAATGCGCTCGCCGTTCCCCACTTGTAGTTCTGCACCTGTTGGGCGATGTAGGTCGACACCGTGGTGTCCTGTGGTCCGCCGAGAATGGCCGGCGTCAAGAAGAACCCCGTGGCGATGATGAAGTTCAGCAGCAACGCACCGACGATCGATCCTCGTACCAGCGGCAGGTACACCGATCGGAACGCGCGCCAGCTGGAGCATCCCAGGGACTTCGCGGCCCTGGTCAGGTTCGGGTCGATACCGCTCATGGCGGCGAACAAGACCAGGATCATGTAGGGCAGAAGGTAATTCGCCATCCCGATGACGGTGCCGGTCGTGTTGAAGAGCAGCGATTGGCGGCCGAGCCCCAGCGTCTCGAAGAGGCTGTTGACCGGGCCGTTGGCCGACAGTAGCTCCAGGAAGGCGAACAGCCTGACCAGGATCGAGACCCAGAACGGCAACAGGATCATCATGAACAGCGTGGTGGAGACCGACCGCCGAAGGCGCGTCATCAGATACGCCGTTGGGAAGGCGAACACGAAGGTCAGGATCGTCGAAACCGAGGCGGTGACAACGGTGTTGACGACGACGTCGCGAAGGATCTTGTCGGTGAACAGCAGCTTGTAGTTGACGATGGAGAAGCCGCCGGGGTCGTACGACAGGGTCCCGGTTGGGCTGAAGCTGCGCATCGCCACGTTGACCAGCGGCCAGAGGAAGAAGACCCCGTAGAGTGCGCCGATCGCCAACAGGAACGCTCCGGAACCCAGCGAACGTCCCACCCGCGGGGCTCGGACGGTGACGCGCGGCGTCGCGGATCGCTCGTGCGTGTCCACGCGAAGCGGAGTCGTCGTTGCCAAAATGTCCCCTTGACGGCCGGTCTTTAAAAGATACAGTTCTATCGGATATATTCAATCTGACTCAAAGGCTCAGTCGTGTCAAGAGGAGGACTCGTACCCACGCTGACACCTGCTGCCACCGTCCCGACGCGAAGAGGAACCAGATGTACCAGGTAGTGACCGAGCCCGCCGGCGACTACGACGTAGCCGTCTTGGGCGGCGGGTTCGCAGGCGCCGCGGCGTCACGCCGACTGACGCAGGCGGGTCTGCGGGTGATCGTCGTCGAGGCGCGAGATCGTCTCGCCGGGCGGATGTGGTCACAGCCGGACTTCCACGACGGCCACGTCGTGGAGTGGGGCGGGGCGTTCATGATCGACCGGGACACCTATCCGTTGACCTGGCGCGAGATCGACGCCGTCCAGTTGCCGCTCGAGTGGGGCAGCACCGAGCCCACCCAACTCATCTGGCTCAGTGAGGGCGAGCGACGCACCGGCCCGATCCCGGTGCCGCTGGACGAACTCGCGTCCCTTGAGCGACTACTCGTTCGACTCAACGAGCTGGCTAGTCGCGTCGACGCGAACCGGCCCGCCGAGGAGCAGGACCTCTCCGAGCTCGACGTTCCATGGCCCAAGCTCCTGGAGGGCCTGGACCTCGGCCCACACACTCGCGACCTGTGGCGTTCGCACATCGCCACGTTGGCCGGAGATTCCTGGGACGTTCCGTCCGCCCTGCCGCTGCTGTACTCGATCGCGCGCGCCGGATCGGTGGCAGGGGCCTCCTTCTTCGCCGCGCCGTACGACACCCCGATGGCTCGGACCCTCGGTCCCCAGCTGGCGGAGGGAACGGCATCCCTGTACGACGCCGTCATGTCGACGTCGACTGCCGACGTGCTCCTCGGCGCGAGCGTCGAGGCCGTCGACGACGGACCGTCGGCGGTGACCGTGTCGACGACGGCCGGCACCGTCACCGCCCGGGCCGTGGTGTGCGCCTTGCCCATTGGCGTGCTGTCGGCCGTCCGGTTCACCCCGGAGTTGGCCCCCGAACTGCAGGCGCTCGCGTCCGAGGGCGTGGCCGGCCAGGCCGAGAAGGTCACGGTCTTCGTCTCCCAGTGCCCCGAGCCGTTCTACGGCCACGGCATCACCCCCGACGGAGGTTTCGCCACTGCGTCGACGACCTGGCACGACGGCGACCGGGCGATCGTGGTGGGATTCACCGCCGAGCCGGGAGTGCTCGATCTGAACGACGCCGCCGCCGTCGAGGCGTCACTGCGCCACTACGTTCCCGGCATCGTCGTCGAAAAGGTCGCCTGGCACGACTGGTCCAACGACCCGTTCGCCAGGGGCACGTGGAGCTACGTCCGGCCGGGCCAGACGCCGCTGCGGCCCGCGGCGCGGCAACCCCGCGGGCACCTCACCTTCGCCGGCTCGGACTTCGACGCGCGCCTCGGCGTCGAGGGCGCTTTGTACACAGCGGGTTTGGCGGCCGAGGAGGTCGTCGCACTGCTCCGATAGTCGGCGGGCGGTGGATGGCAGGGTTTAGGATGAGGCTGGGTCGTGACCGTGCCCGGCTCGTAGAAGCGAAAGTTGGTTTCAACGTCCATGGCGGCACCGCAGACGTCGGACATTCTGCGCTCGGTGATCTTCACGCCGTTCGAATACGGCGGACGAACCAAGGCGATCGTGGAAAGGCTGCGCAACGCAGTCGCACTGGACGTCTTCAAGGACGGTGACCAGCTTCCCCCGGAGCCCGAACTGGCGGCGCAGCTGGGGGTGTCGCCGGTGACGTTGCGCGACGCGCTCGCGCTGCTGCGGGAAGCCGGCCTCGTCGAAACCAAGCGCGGCCGGTCTGGCGGCAGTTTCGTGCGGCGATCCGCCTACGAACCGGTCGAACACGGTCGGGCCCAGCTGCGTGAGCTGTCCCCGGTGGATCTGCGTGATCTCTCGGATTGGCGCATCTCGGTGGCCGCTGCCGCAGCTGCGCTGGCAGCCGAACGGGCCTCGGACGAAGAGGTGGACGTCCTCCAGGTCCACGTCGACTCCTTCGCCAATGCCGCGGACGCCGCCGCGGCGCGGCGGACCGAGGGCCGGCTGGTCATCGCGCTGGCCACCGCATCTCAGTCGTTGCGGCACACCCGGGCGGCCGTCGAGTCGGTCGTCGACTACGGACCGCTGCTGTCGGTGGCCTACCAATCGGAGGACCTGCGCGTCCGGGTAGCCGAATTCCACGCCGCCGCAGCCGCGGCGGTCCGCGACGGGAATGCCGCCGACGCTGCCGTCGCCATCCGCGCCGCGGGATTGCTGGTCGCCGTCGAGTTGGCCAACTACGCAGCGGATCTCAGTGCGGAGGCGGCGAAGTGAGCACCAATGCCACGGCTCTCGACAAGCGACTCAAGCGCTTCGCGGCGAAGGTCGCCGAGCGCATCGACGACACGGTGGCGGCATTGCAGTCGGCCGCGCACGAAGCGCAAGCCTCCGATGGCGCTGGGGCGACGAAGCTCTCGCACTTCGTCGACGCCACGTGTCGACTGCTCGAGCAGCGCAGTGCCGACGACGTCCTCGCCGGCGCCGGGTATGCCGTCGACGCAGCGGCCCAGTCGTGCGCTCCTGCGATGATCTGGTGGGTCCGCCGTGGCGGCTCACTCGTCGAACGGTCGCACAGCGTCGACCCGGAAGCCGACAGCTTCTACGACTACGCAGCCATGCGCTGGTTCAAGGCGGCCAAGACCGACTGTCGCCCAACGCTTTCCGGACCGTTCATCGACACGTGGGGCTCCGACGACTACACCGTCACCGTCTCGGTTCCGGTCGCGATGGACGGGCAGTCGTGGGGTGTCCTCGCAGCCGACGTCGACGTGCGTCGGTTCGTCGACGCCTTGGCCACCGACCTGCGCGCGATGCGGGCACCGGTGGCGCTCGTCAACGAGGCGGACCGGGTGGTGGTCTCCACGGTTCCGTCTCTGAGCACCGGCCTGCCGATCCGGCCCCGCGGAATGCGGGACGACCCCGCCGTCGAAAGGCGGCGCCACCCAGTGTCGACCTACGGGTGGTCGGTCGTCGTACTCGACGGCTAGGGCGTGATGCCCTGTTCGTAGCGGAACGTCTGATGCGGGTCGTAGGTCGCCTTGACCTCCCGTAACCGTGCCACGTTGGCGCCCCAGTAAGCGGTCGAGAAGTCGGGGTCGTCGGCGTTGGGCACGTTCACGTAGGCGCCGTCGGCGAAGGGCGCCAACGCCTTTGCGAAGTCGGCGGTCCACTGCAGGCATCGAGCGGTCAGCGCGTCGTCTGATTTGGGTCCTCCGCGTTCACCCCAGCCGGCCCCCGGCTCGGCGTAGAACAGAGCACCGCGGTGGGCGAACGCCGAGCCGCCCGCAGGTTCGGTGTGGGTGACCGCGCCGCCGAACGCATTGACGAAGTAGTTGCAGCCCGGCGTCGGCGCCGCCGCCAGGAACGAGCCGATCAGGTCGACCGCCTCGTCGGGAAGGGGGTGAGAGATGAACTGGGAGAGGAACTTCCAATTGGCCGCCTCGTCGTCGTTCGGGACTTGGAACCCCGCGTAGACGTCGGCCCAGTCGCCGTCGAGCATCGAGACCGCCGGGTCGCCGACGGCCAGGACGGGCTCCAGAATATGGGCGGCCTCGGCCTCGGAACCACCTGCGAGAACGGCGATCAGCTGGATCTCGCCCCGACTGATCTCCAGCTGACTGGTCACCCGCTCGTCGGCGAACGGTGCCGAGCCCTGCCAGGCGTGGAAGACCTCGCGAAGGTGGGTCAGCCCCGGCCAGCTCGCGGTGACGTAGACGATCTGGCGCAGCGGGTGCACGCGGTAGGTCAGCGACGTGACGACGCCGAAGTTGCCGTTGCCGGCGCCTCGCAGCGCCCACAGCAGATCGGGGTGGTCGTCATCCGAGACGGTGATCGCCTCGGCGCCGTCGACCCCGGACGTCACGACGACCTCGGCGGCGAGCAGGTTGTCCGACGCCATCCCGAACGCGCGGGTCAACAAGCCGAACCCGCCGCCAAGCGTCGCACCGACCAGGCCGACGGTCCCCTCCGTTCCGGTCGCGGCGGCCACACCCGCCGCGCCGAGCGCGGTGACGGCCTCCAACTGGTTGAGTCCGGCTCCGACCGTTGCCGTCCCCGCGGCCGCGTCGACCGCGACGGACTTCATCTCGCTGACGTCGATCACGATGCCGTCGTCGACGCTGTTCCAGCCCTCCAGGCAGTGGCCGCCGCTGCGTACCCGCACGGCGACCTGGTTGCGCCGAGACCAGGCCAATGCGGTGACGACGTCGCTTGTCTCCCTGGCGAATACGATCGCCATCGGATGGTGGTCGAACAGCAGGTTCCAGCCGGCGCGTGCGGTCGGGTAGGCGTCGTCTCCGGGTCGGACGACGCGGCCGGTCAATCCCTCGGTGGTCGACGTCATGGGCTGAGTATGGGGGATCGGGGACGGAATTCTCCACGTCGCTACGGGGGCGCCACGTACCCAACGGGGCCGGACGCCAGGCACACCGACAGCGCCGAGGTGTTGGCGATCGCGATGACGGCGTTCCCCGCCCCCGAGAGCCGGACGAAGATGCGGTTGAGCCCGGGATGGACCTGTACCCGGGTGGCGTCGCCGTCCGACAGCGCGAAGGTCATCGAACCGTCGTTGTTGGCCAGGTAGTTGATCTCGGCCGTCCACTCCGTCGGCAGCATCGGACCGTCCAACGGCATCCGGACCGGGGCGTCGGGCTGAACGAGGTATCCGCACTGGGGTTTTGGCCCTGCAAGGGTGTGCCGCACCCAGGTCACCTGGGCGTCGACCAATCGACCCTTGCGGTCGAAGGTGCGCAAATTGGTTGTGCTGGTGCTGAATTCGGGTCGATCCCGAACCAGGGCGAACACGTGACCGAAAAGATTGTCGGGCCACGCGAAGCGCTGCAGGATCAGGGGGTCCACCTCCTGCTCCAGCAGCGGTGCCGTGGTGGCGGCGTTGGCCGCGGAGAGACTGGTCAACACGTTCGCGACGTAGGCCCGCGTCGGGTTGTCGCGCCACCGCGTCGTGAACGTCACGGTCGAATACACGCAACTGACGACGAAGAGCGCGGCGCACGACACGACGACGACAGTCCGGGTCCGTGAGGCGTCCAGCCGGGCCGAGGTGACCCGGTTCGGCGCAAGGAATCCGACGGCCGCCAGCAGCGTCAGCACCACCGCAAGGTCGGGCAGGTAGCGCAGCGTCTGGGCCAGTTCGATGGCGGTGAAGCGCGACGACCGCATCAGATAGATCGGCAGCTGACACGCCACGACATATGCCGCCGCGGCGAACCACAGCATGCGGGCGTGCTCCTTGCGGGCCACCGACACCGCGATCACCGCCACCAGCACCACCCAACCAACCACCATGACGGGCCACTGCGGCAACGCCCAGGGGGACGACGGAGCCCAGCGCTCCCACTGCCAGGGGCCACCGATCAGGCCGGGCACGATGCCGTGGGTCACCGATCGCACCAGCAGATCCCCGGTCATCGGATAGTCCAGCGTCCAACGTCGTTGGTCGACGACCAGGAGGTAGATCCCGACCCACGCCGCGGTCAGTGCGCCCGTGGCGATCCAGAGCCGAAGCCCGCCGCGCCACACGGTCTTGACGGCGGAGCGGTCGCCGAGCACGTAGGCGAGCAGCGCGGCGACGGCGAACGCCACGAAGGGGATGACCGCGGCCTTCTCGAAGAACGTCAGCCCGAGGAAGAACACCAGGGCGCCGCTGAGGGCGTACTTCTGATTGCCGGTGCGCACCAGCATGATCGCGTCGGCACAGACCCAGGCCATGGCGGCCACCATCGGCAGTGCGTTCAACGCCGCCGCCCACCATGCGAACGCAGGCAGGGTCAGCGGGGAGAAGAGCGCGAAGGTCAGCGGGATCAGCAGCAGCGGCCGCCACCCCAGGATCACGTGAAGCGCCCGCAGGATCGCCAGCGACGCGACCAGCTGCAGAACCACCAGACTGATGGCCGGGCCGATCCAGTTGAACGGCGCGACCTTGGCGATTGCGCCCGCGACGAGGAACGCGGCTGGCATGACGTGGCCGTCGTGGTCGTCGAACAGATACGCGGGGGACCACAGCGCGTGGGTGCCCGCGCGGGAGATCAGGATCAGGTCGTCCCAGTAGAAGTAGCCCTGGAACGCCAGCACTGCGCGCAGGACCAGCTGCGCCAGGATCAGCGCC
The DNA here is from genome assembly GCF_001426545.1 of Mycobacterium sp. Root135. Classification (GTDB taxonomy): domain Bacteria; phylum Actinomycetota; class Actinomycetes; order Mycobacteriales; family Mycobacteriaceae; genus Mycobacterium. The sequence continues at coordinate 1,081,269 of NZ_LMEZ01000005.1, forward strand.
ACGGCGGCGTGCAGAACCCAGCGCGCCCCAGGTCGCCACGCTCGCAGCCGCCGAATCACCGGAGCGACTGTACGTGTCGGTAAGGTGGCCCGGTGCGAACACTGGTCACCGGGGCAGCTGGCTTCATCGGATCAACGCTGGTAGATCGACTGCTGGCGGATGGTCATACCGTCATCGGCCTCGACGACCTCAGCTCGGGCAGCAGCACCAACATCGTCGGCGCGGAACGCCACGACACCTACGAGTTCGCCAAGGCCGACATCGTCGACGCCGATCTGGTCGACCTGTTCGCCGAAACCCAGCCCGAGGTGATCTTCCACCTGGCCGCGCAGATATCGGTGAGCCGCTCGGTCACCGACGCGCAGTTCGACTCCAGCGTCAACGTCGTCGGCACGGTGCGGCTCGCCGAGGCCGCCCGCAAGACCGGGGTGCGCAAGATCGTCCACACCTCATCCGGCGGGTCCATCTACGGAACGCCGCCGGTCTACCCGACCGACGAGAACGTGGCGGTCAACCCGTCGTCGCCGTACGCGGCCGGCAAGGTGTGCGGCGAGGTGTACCTCAACATGTTCCGCAACCTGTACGACCTGGACTGCTCGCACATCGCGCCTGCCAACGTCTACGGGCCACGGCAGGATCCGCACGGCGAGGCCGGTGTCGTCGCGATCTTCGCCAAGGCGCTGCTGGCGGGCAAGCCGACCAAGATCTTCGGTGACGGCTCCGACACCAGGGACTACGTGTTCGTCGACGACGTCGTCGACGCGTTCGTCAGGGCCAGCGGCGAGGCGGGCAGTGGCCTGCGCTTCAACGCGGGCACCACGATCGAGACGTCGACGCGCGCCCTACACACGGCCGTCGCCGCCGCCGCTGGCACGCCCGACGAGCCCGAGCTGCATCCGCCCCGGCTCGGCGACCTCCGGCGGTCCTGTCTGGACATCGGCCGGGCCACCGAGGTCCTCGGTTGGACTCCGAAGGTTCCGCTTGCGGAGGGCATCGAGCGCACGGTGGCGTTCTTCCGCGCCCAGCTCCCCTAATCCCCGGTGACTTCGGCGCGTAAATCCGCGCTCGTCAGCGCGGACGAACGCGCCGAAATCGCTACTTGGGGGAGGGCTCCCGGGCGCCTTCCATCGCGACCGCCCGGGCCAGCTGCGCGTACCGCAGCTCCAGGTCCTTGAACCGCATGTAGGTGCTGATGGTGGTGAACAGGAACGCCACGATCAGGGCGTACTCCAGCAGGTCGGCGCCGCGGGCGACGCCGAGCCAGTTCGCCACCACGGTCGTGTCGTCGGGGCGGACGATCGCGTACACCGCCGCGAGGACGAACAGCACGTAGCCGATCTTCACCCACGCCTTGGCCTGCGCGCTGCGCCTGGACCGCAGCAGGTAGACCAGGACCCCCAGCACGGCCGCGATCAGCAGGACCTGAATCCAGTTCATCTGCGCATCCTCTTCCGCAGCAGCCCGTCGAAGATGATGTTGACGCCGTTGACCAACGGCTGACCCTTCGACATCGAATAGTCGGTGTACAGGATTTCGACGGGTTCCTCGGCCACCCGCCAGCCGTTCTCGACGATCAGGGCCACGATCTCACTGGCGTGCGCCATGCCGCTCATCGTGAGGTTCAGCCCGTCGGCCACGGCCTTGTCGAACACCCGCAGCCCGTTGTGCGCGTCGGTCAGGCCGAGCTTGCGACTGGCCGGGCTGAGTTTCGCGATCAGGGGGAAGACCAGGCGGCGCAGTGTCGGCATGTTGTTGGGGGTGCCGTCGGCGAAGCGCGTCCCGACGACGATGTCGAGCTCCTCCGTGCGAAGGCGGTCGATCATCCTGATCACGTCGGCGATGCGGTGCTGACCGTCGGCGTCGAACGTGGCGAACACCGCCGCGCCGGGCCTGCTGCGCGCGTACTCGACGCCGGTCTGGATCGCCGCTCCCTGGCCGAGGTTGACGGGGTGGCGCACGACGTGGGCCCCGGCCCGCCATGCCTGCTCGGCGGTGTCGTCGCGGCTGCCGTCGTCGACGCACACCACGTTGTCGAAGGTCGAGCGAACGTCACCGACGACGTCGGAGATGACGGTCGCCTCGTTGAAGGCGGGGATGACGATCCACACGTCGCGCATGTCAATGCCGATCAAGATACCCGCTCGGCGCGGGCACCCTGGCGAGCGCGATCAGATGGACCGCGATTCCGGCCAGGGGACCGCACAGCAGGGCCACCACGGTGCGGGTTTCCAGCGGCCACGGCGCCAGCAGCAGCAGGGTCGACGCCAGCGTCGCACTGATCCAGCCGACGGCATACGCCCTGTGCAGCGCCGCGGCGACCGTCGCGGCGCCGGTGAGCGTCAGCACCGCGATCATCACCGCCGCCGCGGTGAACCAGGCCAGCAGCGCGCCGCCCAACTGATAGTCGGGACCGAACGCCGTGCGCAGCAGCCACGGGCCGAGGAGCCCTGCGACCAGGACGGCCGCACCGCCGAGCACCGCCAACGCCGCGACCGGCACCACCAATGACCGCAGGCGCCGGTCGCGCTGGTCGACGAAGTGCGCGATCAGGTTTCCCTGCATCGCGGTCAGGGGCACCAGTAGCGGGGCGCGGGTCAGGGTCACCGCGAGGATGACGACGCCGCCCGCCGCGCCGAGGTCCGCCGACGTGGCCTTCAGCAGCACGGGGAAGCCCATGATGAGGATCGCGCTGGCGCCTGCCGCCGCGATGGAGTGCGACGCACCGCGCAGGAACACCGCCGTCGTGCCTGGGGTGGCGAGCCGGGCCGCGGCCCGGGACGACGGCGAGGCCAGCAGGAGCAGGAGCCACGCGATTGCGCCGGCGACGGTGGCCCACAGGTATCCGACGAGGCCCCAGCCGACGAGGAACGTCGTCGTCGCCACGGTCACCCGCATGGCGGCGTCGCCGACGATGAGCGTCCCGTACTGCGACCAGCGGTCCACCCCGGCCAGCATGCCGAGCAGGGTCGCGTGAATGCAGAACCCTGCCACCCCCGCCGCCAGCAGCGCGACACTCAGCGCCTGCGCCTCGGTGAACACGTGCCAGGACCACAGCGGTGACGTGCCCGCGATCGCCATTGCCGACAGCACGCCGACGACCGCCGCGACGCGCATCGGGCTCGAGCGCGGCTCGGGCACCCGCGCCAGCGTCCTGGCTTGCCGAACCTCGCGGGTGGATTCCTGAAGCAGACCGTTGGCGGCGCCCGCGAAGAGTCCGAACGCCCCCCAGAACACGGCGAACACCGAGAAGCCGGCCGGTTCCAGGTCGCGGGCTGCGAGGTAGAGCACCGCGTACCCGCAGATGGCGCTGACGACGGTGGCCGCGCCGACCCGGACGACGCTGCTTCGGGTGACGGGCCCCTGGGTCGGGACGGCCGCGCCGTCGGTCACAGGTCGGGGACGTCCGTCGAGTAGAGCCACGCCTGCCACAGGGGACGCAGCGATTCGTCGGCGTAGTTGGCGGTCAAACCGGTGAAGTCGTCGGTGACGGCGGTGCTGTGCCGGTGCCGAGTCGTCCAGTCCTGCAACAGCTTGAAGAAGTTCTCGTCACCGATCGTGCCCCGCAGCGCGTGCAGGGTGAGGGCGCCGCGCTTGTAGACCCGGTCGTCGAACATGTCGCGCGGACCGGGGTCGGAGAGCAACAGATCCTGGGGCGAGTGGCGCAGCCGGTGGTGATAGTGGTGCGCGTGCTCGGCGGCGGTGCGTCCGCCGGAGTCCTCGGACCACAGCCACTCGGCGTAGCAGGCGAAGCCCTCGTGCAGCCAGATGTCGCGCCAGCGCCGTGCGGTGACGGAGTTGCCGAACCACTGGTGGGCCAACTCGTGGGCGATCAGCCGCTCCGCACCGCGATCGCCGGCGCAGTGGTTGGCGCCGAAGATCGAAATGCCTTGTGCTTCAAGCGGAATCTCGAGATCGTCGTCGGTGACGACGACGGTGTACCCGTTCGACAACGGGTAGGGCCCGAACAGCTTGACGAAGAGCTTCATCATGTGGGGCTGGCGGCCGAAGTCGTGTTCGAAGTGCTTGCGCAACCGTTGCGGCAGAACGGCATTCATCGGCACCGGATGCTTGGCGATGCGGTGCTGTTCGTACTGGCCGATCTGCAGCGTGACGAGGTAGGTCGAGGTGGGCTCGGGCTGCTCGTAGGTCCACGTCGTCATCGCGGCCCTGGTGCGGCGGGACTCCAACTTGCCGTTGGCCAACGCGTAGTACGGGTTCTCGCACGTGATCGCGATGCGGTAGCTCGCCTTGCTGCTGGGATGGTCGTCGCACGGGAACCAGGACGCCGCCCCGTTGGGCTGGCCCGCGACGAGGGCGCCGCTGGTGAGCTCCTCGAATCCGACGTCGCCCCACAGGGATCGGATGGGTTTGGGGGTGCCGGAGTAGCGCACGGTGATCGACAGCGCCGCCCCGGCGGGCAGGGGCGTGGCCAACGTGACGTTGAGCTTGCCGCGGGTGCGACCGAAGTTCGCGGGCCGGTGGCCGTTGATCGACACCTTCGACACGGCAAGGGCGTCGGACAAGTCGAGGCTGAACGTTCGCAGCGAGGCAAGCGTCACCGCGGTGATCGTGGCGGTCCCTGCGAGCCGGTTGATGTTGACCTTGTACTCGACGTCGAGTTCGTAGCGCGAGACCCGGTAGCCAAAGTTGCCGTTGGTGGGCAGGTAGGGGTCGATGACCGGAGGGGTGCCCTTCTGCGCCTTCTTGAAACCTCGCGTCACGCTGCACTCTTCGCGGACTTGGCGGACGAACCGCCCCGCTTCTTGCGCTTCGGACCCCACGGTGCGATCGGGTTGCCCTGCCACCGCGTCGACGGAGGTACCTCGTCGCCGCGCATCACCAGCGAGGCGGGGCCGACGGTGGCGCCCGCACCGATCTTCGCGGCGGGCAGTGCCACGCAATGCGGCCCGAGCGTCGCGCCCGCCTCGAGGGTGACGGTGTCCAAGCGCATGATCCGGTCGTGGAAGAGGTGGGTCTGCACGACGCAGCCGCGGCTCACCGTCGCACCGTCGCCGACGGTGACGAGGTCGGCCTCCGGCAGCCAGTAGGTCTCACACCAGACGCCGCGACCGATCTTGGCGCCCAAGGCCCGCAGCCACAGGTTCATCACCGGGGTCCCGCTCGCCGCCCTGGCGAACCACGGTGCGGCGACGGTCTCGACGAACGTGTCGGACACCTCGTTGCGCCACACGAACGAGGACCACAGCGGATGTTCCTTGGCCTCGATCCGTCCCACCCACAGCCACTTGGCCAGCACGGCGATGCCGCCGGCCACCGCACCGGTGACGATGAGGACCAGCCCGCAGGCGAGCGACGCCAGCACCCAGCCGAACTCGGTCGCCAGCGCTTGCAGCGCGGCCAGCATGGCGACGCCGATCGCGAACGTGACGACCATCGGCAACAACCGGCAGGTTTCGACCATGCCGCGCATCATCTTCAGCTTGCGGGACGGCTCGAACGTGCGAAGGGCGTCGGCCGCGGTCGGTTGTCTGCGCAGCCGGACCGGGGGACTTCCGAGCCACGACGAGCCGGCCTTGGCCTTGTGCGGTGTCGCGCTGAGGACGGCGACGAGGCCGTCGTCGGGCACGCGCCTGCCCGGTTGGGTGATGCCGGAGTTGCCGAGGAACGCGCGCTTGCCGATGGTCGCGGTGGCGACGTGAATCCACCCGCCGCCGAGTTCGTAGGACGCGACCATGGTGTCGTCGGCCAGGAAGGCGCCATCTTCGACGACGGTGAACTTCGGCGTCATCAGCGTGGTCGAGATCTCGGTGCCCTGGCCAATCTTCGCGCCCAACAAGCGCATCCAGCCCGGCGTCAGCAGGCTCGCATAGATGGGGAAGAGGTAGTTGCGCGCGGCGTCCATGAGCCGTTCGGTGGTCCACAGTTGCCAGCCCACCCTGCTGCGCACGGGGTGATATCCCTCGCGCAGGCCGAGCGACATCAACCGGACGCCAAGCACCGTCAGCACGGCATAGAGGAACACCGCGACGGCGGTCGCGACGGGCGTCCACGCCAGCGCGGGCCAGATCGCGTCGCCCAACGAGGCGGTGTCGCGGATCGCCCACCCCACCACCGCGAGACCCGCGCCGAGCGCGAGCAGCGGGACCGCGCCGAGCAGGATCGACGTCACGCCGAACATCGCCACCCAGAGCGGTGCGCGTGGGGGCCGCTCGTCGGGCCAGGGATGGCGCGCCTTGCCGGACTTCATGGCAGGCGATCCCTTCCAGTACTGGCCGGCCTTGACCTTGCCGACCACCCCGGATCCCGGTGCGACGTCGGCGTTCTTGCCGACCACGGCGCCGGGCAGCAGCGTGGTCCGCGCGCCAACGGTGGCGTCGTTGCCGACGGTGATCTCGCCGACGTGAAAGAGGTCGCCGTCGATCCAGTGCCCGGTGAGATCCACCTCCGGCTCGATGGAGCACCGGTGGCCGAGGGTCAGCATGCCGGTGACGGGCGGGGCCGAGTGCAGGTCGACGCCCTTGCCGACCCTGTTGCCGAGCGCACGGGCGTAGTACACCAACCACGGTGCGCCCGCGAGGTTTTCGGCACCGCTCGCTTCACCGAGTCGTTCGGCGAGCCACACTCTCAGATGCACCGAACCGCCGCGGCGGTAGGTGCCCGGCGCCAGGCTGCCGATCAGGATGCGTGCGCCGATCACCGCGATGGCCATCCGGCCAATCGGGGTGACGAAGAGGATGAAACCCGCCAGCAGCAGCCACCAGTCGACCGGCACCGCCCACGACGACAACTGCCATCTGGCCGCAATGTCGTTCAGCAGCGCCAGCCACACCACCCACTGCATGCCGGCCAGCGTGGACAGCGGCACCGACGCCGCGATCTGTGCCAACTCCGTCGCCCTGGAAACCGGTTTCACGACGCGGGTTTCGACGGCGACCGAGGGGTCGAGCTCGTCGAGGTAGCCTGCCAGCGAGCCGAGTCGGGGATGGTCGTAGAGGTCGGCGACCGTCACCTCCGGGTACCGCGCGCGCAGCGCGGCCACCAGTTGCGCCGCCGACAGCGAACCGCCGCCGAGGGCGAAGAAGTCCTCCTCCGGCCCGGCCACCGGGGCCGCGAGCACCTCGCGCCACAGGCCCGCCACCCAGCCGGTGGTGCCGGCGAGATCGGGGTTGACGGCGTCGTCGGCGGAGTCGTCGAGGGGCCAGGGGAGGGCGTTGCGGTCGACCTTGCCCGACGTCCTCGTCGGAAGTTCTTCGAGCAGAACGAGTCTGGGCACCAGCGCCGCCGGCAGCGACTCGGCCAGCGCGACGCGGGCCGCCGCCAGGTCGAAGTTGGGGTCGGCGCTGGCGACGTAACCGACCAACAGCGGGGTACCGCTCGCGGTCTTCCGCACTGCCGCCGCACCGCCGCTGACGCCGGGCAGGTTCATCAGCGCCGAGTCGACCTCTCCGAGCTCGATGCGCCGCCCGCCGACCTTCACCTGGTCGTCGGCGCGGCCCTGGAAGTACAGCCCGTCGGACTCCAGCCGCACCAGGTCACCGCTGCGATAGGCCCGCGACCACCCGAGGGTCGGCATCGGCGCGTACTTCTCGGCGTCCTTGTCGGGATCGAGGTAGCGGGCCAGCCCGACGCCACCGATCACCAGCTCGCCGATCTCGCCGAGGGGGACGGGGTTGCCGCCGGAGTCGACGACGGCCAGATCCCAGCCCACCAGGGGAAGTCCGATGCTGACGGGGCCCGTGCCCTCGAGCTTCGCCAGGCACGCCACGACGGTCGCCTCGGTGGGGCCGTAGGTGTTCCACACCTCGCGGCCTTCGACGGCCAGTCGGTCGGCGAGTTCGGGAGGGCAGGCCTCGCCGCCGAAGATCAGCAGCCGCACCGCTTCGAGGGCCTCGGCGGGCCACAGCGCTGCCAGCGTCGGCACCGTGGAGACGACGGTGATGTCGCGCGACACCAGCCACGGACCAAGATCCATTCCGCTTCGGACCAGGGACCGGGGGGCGGGCACCAGGCACGCGCCGTATCGCCACGCCAGCCACATCTCCTCGCAGGAGGCGTCGAACGCGACGGACAGCCCCGCGAGGACACGGTCGCCGGGGCCGATCGGGTTGTCCTGAACGAAGGCCTCCGCCTCGGCGTCGACGAACGCGGCGGCGTTGCGGTGGGTCACCGCGACGCCCTTGGGGGTACCGGTGGAACCGGAGGTGAAGATGATCCACGCGTCGTCGCGGGGCATGGGGTGTCCGGCGCGCCACCCGCGCGACGAGCCGGGGCCGCGAACCAGCCCGAGGTCGGTGATGATGGCGACGACGCCGGCCTCGCCGAACACCAGGTCGGCCCGCTCCTGCGGATCGTCGGCGTCGACCGGTACGTAGGCCGCGCCGGTGGCCAGGGCCGACAGGATGGCGACGTAGAGCGCGTAGCTGCCCGACGGCATCCGGATGCCGATGCGGTCGCCGCGACCGATACCCCGCGCGGCCAGCCACGCCACGCTCTCCTCGACGTCGGCGATCAGCTCGGCGTACGTCAGCTGCACCTCGCCGTCGTCCAGTGCGGGTGCGTCGGGATGGCGGGCGGCGGTCGCTTGCAAGACGTCGATCAGCGTCCGCGGTTCCGGTGCCCGCTCCGACAACAGGTATTGCGCGGGGATGTCCGGCCGAGCGTCCGTTGTCACGGGTACAAACTACTAAGCCCGACCCCGTCTTCCACGCCGCGCCACGTCATCGCACTCGATACCGATGGATTCCGCGTGATTGCAACCATCGCCCGTCGTCGACGGCACGTCTAACCTCGCGGAGGTGCGGCTATTCGTGGTAGACGGGGCTGAAGACAACTGGAGTGAATTGACGGCCGGTGGTGACCCCACCGTGCGGTTGGCGGCTTCCGACCTGCAGCGGGCCCAACGTGGCCGCGCGCGGATCCGGTCCGACCGCGGCGAGGTGGAGGTGATCCTCGACGTCACGGTCGCCGTGGCACCCGACTTCCGCTCCGTGCGTGAGCTGGCGATAGTCGACGACGGAACCCTGCGCTACGCGGGCACCGTCGACGGGTTGGCCGGTTTGATCCACGACATCGAGGTGGCAGGCGTCGCCGACGGCGTCACCCTCATCGCGGCATCGCCGCGCGTCGACCTGCGGGAGTTGGGTCGTGACGTGTTGCAGCGGCTGGCCGTCTGGGGCCGTAAGTCGGCCTGACGCCCCGCTACCGCTAATGCAATACCAGCATTAGTCGGTGCGACATCGGTCTTGGACATGAATCGATCCTGGACCTAGCGTTGGAGGCGTGACACACACGGCTGAGCACACCCTCCAGGGACAGATGATCATCGCCGGCGAACTCGTCGCAGGCGGCGGCACCGAAATCCGCGCCTTCGACCCCAACGCCGGTAGCGAGATCGAACCCGCCTATCACTACGGCAACGACAGCCACGTCGAGCGGGCTTGCGCGGCCGCCGCCGCCGCCTTCGGCGAATACCGCGCCACCACCTCCGCGCGCCGCGCCGCCTTCCTCGAGCGGATCGCCGAGAACATCGAAGCGCTGCGCGACGCGTTGGTCGCCAGGGCGACCGCCGAGACCGGCCTGCCGACGGCGCGCCTCACCGGCGAGGTTGGCCGCACCACCGGTCAGCTCCGGCTGTTCGCCGAAGTGTTGCGCGAGGGCAGCTGGAACGGCGCCCGCATCGATCCCGCCCTGCCTGATCGTGCCCCGCTGCCGCGCCCCGACATCCGCCAGCGCGCAATACCGCTCGGCCCCGTCGCCGTGTTCGGTGCCAGCAACTTCCCGCTCGCCTTCTCGGTCGCCGGCGGCGACACCGCGTCGGCGCTGGCGGCGGGTTGCCCCGTCGTCGTCAAGGCGCACGACGCCCATCCCGGCACCTCCGAACTGGTCGGCCGCGCCATCGCCGACGCCGTCGCGGACTCCGGTCTGCCCGCAGGCACCTTCTCGATGCTGTTCGGGTCCGGCCCCGGACTCGGCACTGCGCTCGTCACCGATCCGAGGATCAAGGCGGTCGGTTTCACCGGATCCCGTTTCGCGGGAATGGCTCTCGTCGCCGCAGCGGCCGGACGCCAAGAGCCCATCCCGGTCTACGCAGAGATGAGCTCGATCAACCCGGTCTTCCTTCTCGACGGCGCCTTGGCCAATCGCGCAGCCGAGCTCGGCGGTGCATTCGTCGCCTCGCTGACGATGGGATCGGGCCAGTTCTGCACGAACCCCGGTCTGGTCATCGCAGTCGACGGACCCGATCTCGACACCTTCGTCGCGGCCGCCAAGGACGCGGTGGGACAAGCGCAGGCGACGCCGATGCTGACGCCGAACATCGCCGCCAACTACGCGAAGGGCGTCGCCGCCCTCGACGCCGACGCCGACCTCGTCGTGCGCGGAGCTGCCGGCGACGATCGCACGACCTGCCAGGCCGCGCTGTTCAGCACCGACGCCACCACCTTCCGAGACTCCGAAGCGCTCCAAGCCGAGGTGTTCGGTGCCTCCAGCGTCGTCGTGCGGTGCGCCGACGTCGCCGAAATGGCTTCCGTCATCAACGGTCTCGAGGGTCAGCTGACGGCGACGCTGCACGTCGACGACTCCGACCACGACCAGGCCGCCGAGCTAATCCCGCTGCTGGAACTCAAGGTCGGACGCATCCTGTTCAACGGCTGGCCGACGGGTGTCGAGGTCTGCCACGCCATGGTCCACGGTGGACCGTCACCTGCCACCTCCGACTCCCGCACCACCTCCGTCGGAGGCCGCGCAATCGAGCGGTTCCTGCGACCGGTGTGCTACCAGAACGTCCCGAAGGCTTTGCTGCCCAGTGCCATTGCCGACGGAAACCCCGACGGACTGTGGCGCCGCATCGACGGCCAACTCACCCAAGACTGACCGAATCACCCTGCGACCAAGGAGTCACGACATGCTGGACGGCGTTCTGTTCTTTCCCGTCACCCCCTTCGACGACAACGGCGAGGTCGACCTGACGCGGCTCGCCGAGCACGTCGCCAAGGGCGTCGACGCCGGTCCCGGTGGAGTCTTCATCGCTTGTGGCACAGGCGAATTCCACGCACTCGAAGCCGTCGAGTTCGCCGGCATCGTGCGCACCGCGGTCGAGGCGACCGGTGGGCGGGTGCCGGTCTATGCGGGCGCCGGCGGCTCGGTGGCCCAGGCCAAGATCTTCGCGAAGGCGGCCGCCGAGGCGGGCGCCGACGGCCTGCTGTTGCTGCCGCCGTACCTGGTCACCATGCCCCAGCGCGGGCTGGTCGACTACACCCGCGAGGTCGCGGGCGCCACCGTCCTTCCGGTGATCGTCTACAACCGCGGCAACGCGCGCTACTCGGAGGCATCGGCCATCGAGGTCGCCCACTTCCCGAACGTGGTCGGTTTCAAGGACGGAACGGGTGACGTCGACATGGTCGCCCGCATCGTGCGCGCCGTCACCGACGCACTCGAACCCACCGGCAAGCCGTTCCAGTTCTTCAACGGTCTGCCCACCGCGGAGGTGTCACAGCAGGCCTACCGCGCGATCGGTGTCACGCTGTACTCGTCGGCCACCTTTGCGTTCGCACCGGAACTCGCGCTGGCGTTCTACGAGGCGCTCGAGCGCGACGACGAGGCGCTGATCGCGGCGCTGCTGCGCGACTTCTTCCATCCCCTCGTTCGGTTGCGCGACACCGTGCCCGGCTACGCGGTGTCGCTGATCAAGGCGGGCGTGAGCATGGAAGGCGTTGCGGCAGGACCGGTTCGGCCGCCACTGATCATGCCGTCGCCCGAGGATCGTGACACGCTGGCCGACATCATCGCGGCCGGGCGCGCAGTGATCGCCGGCGAACTCGCGGTCGTCAGCTGATGGCCCTGATCACCGGCGCCCGCATTACGCCGGTGGCCTTCGCCGACCCGCCGCTGCTCAACACCGTCGGCGTCCACCAGCCGTTTGCGCTGCGCGCGATCATCCAGCTGGACACCGATGCCGGCCTCGTCGGCCTGGGGGAGACCTACGCCGACACCAGGCACCTGGCCCGCCTCGAGGCCGCGGCCGAGGCCATCGTCGGTCTGGACGTGTTCGCGCTCAACGTCATTCGTGCCACCATTGCGCGGCGGTTGGCCGGCGACGACGCCGCGGTCGGCACGGCGGGCATGATCACCTCGGCGAGCGCCGTCGACCAGGTGTTCTCGCCGTTCGAGGTGGCCTGCCTGGACGTTCAGGGCCACCTCACCGGCAGGCCGGTCTCGGATTTGCTCGGCGGCAAGATCCGTGACGAGGTTCCGTTCAGCGCCTACCTCTTCTACAAGTGGGCGGCCCATCCTGGCGGGGAACCCGACGCCTGGGGCGAGGCCATCGACCCGGCCGGAATCGTCGCCCAGGCCACCCGCATGATCGACGAATACGGCTTCACCGCAATCAAACTCAAGGGTGGCGTGTTTCCTCCCGACGAGGAGATGAAGGCCGTCGAGGCGCTCCGCGAGGCATTCCCCGACCACCCGCTGCGGCTCGACCCCAATGCCGCGTGGACGCCCCAGACGTCGGTCAAGGTGGCTGCGGGCCTGGCCGGCGTCCTCGAGTATCTCGAGGATCCGACGCCAGGCCTTGACGGGATGGCAGAGGTCGCGGCGCAGTCGCCGATGCCGTTGGCCACCAACATGTGCGTGGTCGCGTTCGACCAACTCGCACCGTCGGTCGCGAAGGACTCCGTGAAGGTGGTGCTGTCCGACCACCACTACTGGGGCGGGCTGCACCGATCGCGACTATTGGCCGGCATTTGCGACACCTTCGGGCTCGGTCTGTCGATGCACTCCAATTCTCATCTGGGCATCAGCTTGGCGGCGATGGTGCACCTCGCCGGCGCCACCCCGAATCTGAGCTACGCCTGCGACACCCACTGGCCGTGGAAGACCGAGGAGGTCGTGAAGGCCGGTGTGCTCGAGTTCCGAGACGGTGCGGTGGCAGTGCCGACCACCCCGGGCCTCGGCGTGGAGATCGACGACGACGCCCTCGGTGCGCTGCACGAGCAGTACCTGCGGTGCGGGATCCGGGACCGCGACGACACCGGCTACATGCGGAGCATCCACCCCGAATTCGAGAACACCAAGCCGCGCTGGTAGCTACACTCATACCCGAATCGGCGTGCATTCGCCGCGGGTAATACTGAGAGTGCATCGGAGTTCACCCTGTTCTCACTGGCGAGACTGTCCTGCTTCATCGCCGTCGCCGAGGAGCTTCACTTCGGTCGCGCTGCCGAGCGCCTGCACATGACGCAGCCGCCGCTGAGCAGACAGATTCAGCAGCTCGAATCCGAGCTCGGCGTGCAACTCGTCGACCGCACCACCCGGTCGGTGACCCTGACCCCGGCAGGGATCGCGTTCCTTCCCGACGCCCGCCGGATCCTGCAACTGGCCGAGGGCGCCGCGATGACCGTGAAGCGCGTCCCGGCCGGGGACCTCGGCACGGTGGTCGTCGGATTCACCGCCGCCTCGGCGCACGCGGTCCTCCCGCGGCTGCTCGAACGTGCCCGTGACGAACTTCCCGACGTGAAACTCGATCTGCGCGAGATGGTTTCGGCCGTTCAGCTCGAGGCTCTGATGGCCGGCGAGATCGACCTGGGCATGGTCCGGCCACCGGTGAAGCGCCCCGGGATCGTGTCACGGCCGCTGCTCCACGAGCAGCTCGTCGCGGCTCTCCCAGCGCAACACCCGCTGGCCAACCTGCCCCGGCAGCTGACGCTCAACGACCTCGACGGCCAAGACGTCATCATGTACTCACCGGTGCAGGCGCGGTACTTCAACGACCTTCTGATCAGTACGTTCACCATCGCCGGTGCCACGCCGCGCTACGTCCAGTACGTCACGCAGGTCCACACGATGCTGGTGCTGGTCCGCTCGGGCATCGGGATCGCGCTGGTGCCTGCGTCGGCGGCGACGCTGCATCCCGTCGGGGTGGCGTTCCGGTCGATTGGTGCCTTCCGGGAGCGGCCGGTCGAACTCGACGCTGCGTGGCGCGGCGACAGCACCAACCCCGCGCTGCTGCGCCTGCTGCGCGACGTGCTGCCGCAACGGGAGTGGACCACCGACGACCTGGTGGACGAGTTCGCGCACTGAATCGTCGCGCCGCTACGACTTGGGGCGTGACTCGAAGAGCCGGTACTCGAACCAGCCAGCCCGTAGGGCTGCGTCCAGTTGGTCCAAGCGGTAAGCCGGACTACCGGTGAAGACGGCGGGAAGAGTCGAAAGTCGTTTGCGCACCTCGTCTTCGGTGAGCATGCGTCCGACCCGGTACACGCGGTCGTTCCGGTAGTACACGTCGACGACGCGTTCGCCGACGCCGAGCATCGCGCGTACCGTCTCGTCGAGATTCGCGACCGCGAGGACCGCCACGTCGTACGCCTCGAACTGGAACCCGCGGTCATACAGGGACGGATCACGCTCGAGGGAACTACCTGCCAGCACCTGCAGAGCGCGTCCGGTGTCGGCGTTGACGATGACGCCGGCAACGGCCACGGACTGCTTGGCGATGACCGGGAAGTACCAGCCCTGGTCCAGAGTGTGTGACGGGCCCAGCACGGTGGCGCCGACGTCCTCGGCGAGCGCAGCCGTTCCCAGCGCGCGCGCCTCAGCCTCGTCGACCATGCTGCGCAACGATATGGCCAGAGGGGGCCGTCGTCACGGAGACGGCCCGAAATCCCCGGCACGGACCCCGCATCCAGACCGGGTGGGCCCTCGCTCCTGGGATCAGTCGGTGCCTAGACGGACACCGCAGGTTCGACGACGGGCGTCACCAGCCGACCACTACGCAGGAACTCGTCCAGGTTGTCGAGGGTGAGCTGCTCCATCGCGGCCCGGGTTTCGACGGTGCCGCTACCGACGTGCGGCAGCAGGACGACGTTGTCCAACGTCAGCAGTTCGTCGGGGACGTTCGGCTCGTCGGTGAACACGTCGAGGCCCGCGCCCGCGAGGCGGCCGTTGGTCAGGGCGTCGACGAGCGCGGCCTCGTCGACGACGCTGCCGCGGGCGATGTTGACCAGGTAGCCCGACGACCCGAGCGCGTCGATGACCTCGGCGTCGACCAACCGCCGGGTCCCGTCGCCTCCCGCGGCCGCGACGACCAGGACGTCGACGCCGCGCGCGAGTGCGACCGGGGAGTCGACGTAGGCGTACGGAGAGTCGGCCTTCGGGCTCCGGTTGTGGTAGGAGATCGTGCAGCCGAAGGCGTTGAGCCGCTTGGCAATTGCCGATCCGATGCGACCAAGTCCGATGATGCCGACGCGTCGGTTGCTGACCTGGTGGGTCAGCGGGTAATTGCCGTCGGCGGGCCACCGTCCGGCGCGCACGTATCGGTCGGCGGCCGAGAACTGCCGCATCACGTCGATCATCAGCCCGACCGCGGTGTCGGCGACGCAGTCGGTGAGAACGTCGGGGGTGTTGCTCACGCCGACACCCCGTTCGGCGGCCGCGTCGACGTCGGTGGTGTCGTATCCGACGCCGAAGTTCACGACGGCGCCGAGGTGGGGAAGTGCTCGCATCAGGTCCGCGTCGACTCCGGAGCGGCCCGAGGTCACCACCGCGGTCACCTCGCCGCCGTGCGTCGACAGGAACTCTCCTCGTGCGGAGGCTTCGTCGGGCAGCACCAGCGCGCCGTAGTTCTCCGAGAGGGTGCGTTCAAGCGACGGTTTCAGGGAGCCGACCTGCAGC
The DNA here is from genome assembly GCF_001426545.1 of Mycobacterium sp. Root135. GTDB lineage: Bacteria > Actinomycetota > Actinomycetes > Mycobacteriales > Mycobacteriaceae > Mycobacterium. Next base: position 1,096,899 of record NZ_LMEZ01000005.1, read on the forward strand.
ACCGTGTGATTCGGGGGCGTGCGGAGTGATGTGGTCATGATGAATCCACGGTACGACCACCTGCGGATACCCGTCCAACCCCGAAATAGCATGGACTTATGCGGAACCCGCATGGGCAGCGCTTTCGCGGCGCTCGTAGGGTATCGGCCAGTCGCTGCCGCCATCATCAGGCCAGGTCATGGGCACTTTGCGCGTAAGCGGGCGGTGTCCGATCGGCCGTGTCCAACGCCCATTTCGGGCCATTCGGCTGGGTTGACGCTGGAGAAACGACATCCCTACGTTGTGTCTGCGATCACATGTCGCATTCACATACGTGGACGTCACACCAGCAGCCCCTGGAGGACACATGAGTCCCGCTTCACCCATGCCGCGGTCGTCGCGGTCGCGGGCCGCGCTGGCCATCGGCGTCGCGGCGCTGACCGTGGCCGCTACCGGCTGCACCGTCGCCAATTCCGGCCGCGGCGGTTACGACCCCAACACCCTGCGCATCGTCCTGTCCCAGGAGCCACCGACGCTGGAGCCATGCGAAAGCTCGCTGACGTCGACGGGAATCGTGGTGCGCTCCAACATCACCGAGCCACTCATCGAGCGCGACCCGAACTCCGGAGACCTTCAGCCGCTGCTGTCCACGGGGTGGCGCCAGACGTCCCCCACCGAATGGACCTTCGACATCCGCACCGGCGTCACGTTCTCCAACGGTGCCCCCTTCACCGCCGCCGACGCCGCATTCGCCGTCGACCGTGCCGTGAACTCGGACCTGCAGTGCAACGTCGACGGCTACGTCTTCGGTGACGAGAAGCTCAAGCTGGCGACACCCAACGACACCACCCTGACGGTCACCACCGAGAAGCCGGATCCAATTCTGCCGCTGCGCATCTCGTTCGTCGAGATCGTGCCGCGGTCGACGAGCATGACCGAGAAGGTCCGTGAGCCGATCGGCACCGGACCGTATGCCATCGAGAACTGGGACTTCGGGCAGAAGCTCACCCTCGCCCGCAACCCCCGCTACTGGGGTACGGCGCCGGCCTTCGCCCGTGCCGAATACCAATGGCGCAGCGAGGGCAGCGTCCGGGCGGCGATGATCACCAACGACGAAACCGACATCGCCACGTCGCTCGGACCAGAGGACGGGGCAGGCGATCTCGGCGTCCCCTTCCAGAACAACGAGACCACCGCCCTGCGCATCCAGGCCACCGAGGCGCCGCTGAACGACATGCGGGTTCGGCAGGCGATCAACTACGCCATCAACCGGACCGGAATCGTGAAGGCGTTGTTCCGTGGGCTCGGGGACCCGGCCTCACAGCTGATTCCCTCGGGCGTCGTCGGTTACAACGATCAGCTGGCGCTGTGGCCGCACGACTCCGACAAGGCGAAGGCACTCGTCGCCGACGCCAAGGCCGACGGGGTTCCGGTCGACACCCAGATCCGGCTCATCGGTCGCACGGCCCAGTTTCCCAAGATCGCCGAGACCATCGAGGTCATCCAAAGTGAGCTGGCCGAGATCGGCCTCAACGTCAAGATCGAGATGATGGACACGGCGTCCCAGCTGCAGTACCAGCTGCGCCCGTTCCCGGCCGACGCCGGGCCGTACCTGTTGATGATTCAGCACGGAAACCAAGCCGGCGACGCGGCCTTCACCATGGACCAGTACATGTTGAGCGACGGTCCCCAAGCCGATTACGGCACAAAGCAATTCGACGACAAGATTCGTGCCGCGGAAGCCCTCACCGGCCAGGCCCGCCAAGACGCGTTCGCGCGACTGTTCGCCGAGGAACCGCAGGAGATCATGCAGATGGCCTACCTCGCCCACATGAAGGGCATCCTCGGAAAGTCCGCCCGCGTTGACTACACCCCGAATTCCGCGACCGGCGACGAGATGCGGCTGTCAGAGATGACGATGGCCGGGTCCGACCGTACCGACGCCCAGTAGTCAGGAAGGCCACCAGAGTGTTCTCCTTCGTTCGGCGCCGGATGTACACCAGCGCATTGCCTTTGATCATCGTCCTGCTCGGCGTGTTCCTCCTCGCCCGGCTCACCGGCGACCCCACCAGCCTTTACCTCCCCGAGTCGGCGACCGAGGCGCAGCGCGAAGCCTTCGCCCAGAAGAACGGCTTCGACCGGCCGCTCCTGACCCAGCTCGGCGACTACTTCACCGGCGTGCTGCACCTCGACTTCGGAACGTCCCTGCGCACCGGGGAATCCGCGTCGGAGATGGCATTTCGGGCCTTCCCCGCCACCCTCCAGCTGGCGGCGACCACGATGCTGCTGGCCGTCGTCGGCGCCGTCGTGATCGGATGCTGGGCTGCCTATCGACCCAACTCCCTGGCCGACCGGTTCTCCAGCCTGCTGTCGATGACCGGGGCCAGCATCCCGGACTTCTGGTTCGCCATCACCGGCGTCTGGCTCTTCGCGGTCCTGCTCGGGGTCCTGCCGACCTCGGGCACCGACGGACCACTCGCGTGGATCCTCCCGATCGCCACGCTGATGATCAGACCGCTCGGCGTGCTGACCCAAGTGGTCCGCGGTGCAATGGTTTCCGCGCTGTCCGCCCCCTACGTGCGACTGGCCCGCAGCAAGGGCGCTGGGGATCTGAGGGTGGTCACCCACCACGCCCTTCGCAACGCGGCCGCCCCGGCGCTGACGGTGGCGGGCGACCTCGCGGTCGGCCTGATCAACGGCGCCGTCGTCGTCGAGGCGATCTTCGGATGGCCAGGCATCGGCAAGCTCATGATCGACGCGATTCTGCAACGCGACTTCGCGGTGCTGCAGGCGGCGGTACTACTCACCGCGGTCAGCATCTTCGTCCTCAACATCGCCATCGACGCCTGTTACGCGCTGCTCGACGCACGCGTGCGGGAACCGGCCCGAGTGTAAGGGAGGCAGGCACATGAGTAATCAACTCGATCTCGTCCCCGTCAAGCCGACGACGGCGATCGTCGGCGAGGCCAGCCCGCGAAAGTCCGGCCGCGCCGTCTGGTTTCGGCTTCTGGCCAACGACCGGGTCGCCGCCTGCGCCGCGGCCGTCTTGGCGCTGGTCCTGCTCACCGCACTGTTCGGCCCGATGCTCATCGGCAACGTCGCCACCAGCATCGACCTGGACAACTCCAATCAGGCGCCGTTCACGCTGGCGCACGGCTGGGCCAACGTTCTCGGCACCGACCCGCTTGGCCGCAGCATGCTGGCGCGGCTGATCGTCGCGAGCAGGACCACCTTGTCGGTTGCCATTCCCGCGGTGGTGATCTCGGCGGTGATCGGCTCCCTGATCGGCATGTGGGCCGGTTTCTACCGGGGTTGGCGGGAGACGGTCGCCATGCGCGTCGCCGACGTCATCATGAGCTTCCCGTCCCTGCTACTCGCGGTCGTCGTGCTCTACGTGTTCTCCCCGAGCGCCGCCAACATCGTTGCCGTGCTTGCCCTTACCCGCATCCCGGTGTACCTGCGCACGGCACGCGCCGAGTCCGCAGAGCTGCAGAGCCGGCTGTTCGTCGACGCGGCTCGAACCTTCGGCGCCAGCGCACCGTCGATCATCACGCGGCACGTGCTGCCGATCGTCCTTCCCACGCTGTTGACCGTCGCGACGCTGGACTTTTGCTACGTGATGCTGGCGGAGAGCTCACTGAGCTTCCTCGGCATCGGAATCCAGCCCCCCGACGTGAGCTGGGGTCTGATGGTCGCCCAGGGTCGCACCTACCTCAACTCGGCGTGGTGGCTGTCGTTCTTCCCCGGCCTTGCCATCGTGATCACCACGGTGTCGGCCACGATCCTCGCGGCGTGGGCTCGAATCGCCACGGATCCAGGCCAGCGGTGGCGGCTCACCGTTCCGCAGAAACGACTGTCCCGCTTCACCAAGACCGGGAAGGCACTTTGATGACCGCTGTCGCAGAACACTCCGCCGCCGACGTCGTCGACGCCGATCCTGCCCTGCAGGTCGAGGGGCTGACCGTCGACATCCGAACCATCTCCGGCACGGTTCGGGCCGTCAACGAGGTGACCTTCGAGGCCCGCCGCGGCGAGACGTTGGCGCTGCTCGGCGAGTCCGGGTGCGGCAAGTCGATGACGGCGACGGCGCTGGTCGGCCTTCTCGAACCGGTCGCCGAGGTCACCGCGGGATCGGCCATGCTCACCGGGCGCGACGGCGTCGCCGACCTCTTGGCGGTCGACCGCAAGACTCGGCGCCGGCTGGCTGGCACCGAATTGGCCATCGTCTTCCAAGACGCGCTGACCGCGCTCAACCCGCTGTACACGGTGGGAACCCAACTCGCCGAACCGTTTCAGATCCACCACGGAATGAAGTCGAAGGAAGCCAAGGCCAAGGCCGTCGAACTGATGGCGCGCGTGGGCATTCCGCAGCCCGAGACGCGGTTGAACTCCTACCCGCACCAGTTCTCCGGAGGCATGCGGCAGCGCCTGTTGATCGCGATGGCGGTGGCGCTGAACCCCCGGGTGCTGATCGCCGACGAGCCGACCACGGCACTCGACGTGACGGTGCAGGCACAGATCATGGAACTGCTGCGCGGCTTGCGAAGCGAGTACGACATGGCGGTCGTGCTGATCACCCACGACCTGGCGCTGGTGGCGGAGGAAGCCGACCGCGTCGCCGTCATGTACGCGGGCAACATCGTCGAAACCGGTGTGGTGTCAGAGGTTTTCGCCAACCCCCGACACCCGTACACCAAGGGCCTGCTCGACTCGGTGCCCGTCAACGCCGTGCGCGGCGAGGAGCTCAAGTCGATCGGTGGCGCCCCGCCGGACCTGCACTCCATCCCACAGGGCTGCGCCTACCAGGCCCGCTGTCCCTTGGCGCAGGACGTCTGCCGGACCACGAGGCCCACCCTGAACCCCGTTGGCTCGCGACACCAGTCCGCCTGCCACTTCCCCCAGGAGGTCGTCAATGTCTGATCAACTGCTTCGGGTTCGAGACCTCCGCAAGACGTTCCGGGTGCCGGGAAGCAAGACGGGGCTGACGGCCCTCGACGGCATCACCTTGGACGTCGGCCGCGGCGAGACTCTCGGCCTGGTCGGCGAATCCGGTTGTGGCAAGTCGACGTTGGCTCGGACGCTGATGATGCTCGAGCGTCCGGACTCGGGCAGCGTCACGTTCGACGGCATCGATCCGTTCTCGCTGCGAGGCAAGGACCTGCTGAAGTTCCGGCGCCGCGTGCAGATGGTGTTCCAAGATCCCTACGCGTCGCTGAATTCGCGGATGAGCGCGGGCGACCTGATCTCCGAGCCGTGGCGGACTCACAAGACGTTGTACGCCAGCCGATCCGAGCGTGAGACCAGGGTGCGGGAACTGCTCGACCTCGTCGGCCTCGGCGCCAAGGCCGACGACAAGTATCCGCAAGAATTCTCCGGCGGCCAGCGTCAGCGCATCGGCATCGCCCGCGCGCTGGCCCTCAACCCCGACGTCGTCATCTGCGACGAGCCGGTCTCGGCGCTCGACCTCTCGGTTCAGGCGCAGGTGCTCAACCTCCTCAACGATCTGCAGAAGGAGCTCGGCATCGCCTACGTGTTCATCTCCCACGACCTCTCGGTGGTCCGCCACGTGGCCGACCGCGTGGCAGTGATGTACCTCGGGCGCATCATCGAGTCCGGACCAACCGAAGCGGTGTTCCAGTCGCCGAGCCACCCGTACACCGCCGCCCTGATGTCGGCGGCACCCAAGCTCGACGCCGCACACCGCGGCGAGCGAATCCTGTTGAAGGGCGAGGTGCCGTCGCCGCTCAACCCGCCGTCGGGATGTCGATTCCGGACCCGGTGCTGGAAGGCGACCGACATCTGTGCCGCCGAACGGCCGCCGCTGGCCGTCGACCCGCACTCGGCCACCCACGGCGCGGAGTGCCACCACCCCTTGGTGGGTGAGCCCGCGCTGTCGGCCAGCGCGTGAGTGGTGCCGGCTTCGCCGTCGTGGCCGTCGCGATCCTGTTCGCGTCGTGTCTGCAGGCGTCGATCGGATTCGGCATGGGGATGCTGGCCGCGCCGATCGTCGCCATCGTCGACCCAAGCCTGATTCCGGGCACGCTGATCATGCTCGCCGCCGCGCTCACGCTGGTCGTGACCGTGCGGGAGCGCGCCGCGATCGACTTCTCCGGAACCGGGTGGGCTCTGATCGGCAGAGTGCCAGGCACCATCCTCGGCGGTCTGCTTCTTCTCGCGATTCCCGAACGCGCACTGGCGATCCTGATCGGCTGCGTGGTGTTGTTCGGAGTCGCGCTGACCAGCTTCGGGTGGGTGCCGCTGCCTCGGCGGCGCAATCTCATCCTGGCCGGTGCGACGTCGGGGGTGCTCGGGACGGCGACGGCGATCGGAGGTCCACCGATGGCGCTGGTGTGGCAGGGCAATTCGGGTCCAAGCCTGCGCGGCACCATGAGTGGGTTCTTCCTCGTCGGGTCGACGATGTCGATCGGCGTGCTCGCCGCGACCGGAGCCGTCCATGCCGACACGTTCGTGACGTTCGCGGCGCTGATCCCCGCGGTCGTCGGCGGCTACCTGCTGTCCCGTTACGTGAACGGCTGGCTGAACCCCGCGCGGCAGAGGTGGACGGCGATCGTGATGTCGCTCGCCGGCGCCACCGCGTTGATCGCCCATGAGGTGGGAGTCTTGTGACGCAGCGAGATTCGGAGGTCAGCGTGCGCAAGGTCAAGTCGGCCGTCCGCACGGTGGAGCTGCTGGAGTACCTCGCCACTAGGCGGGATCAACCCGCCCGCATCCGGGACGTCAGCGAGGCGCTCGACATGCCCCGCAGCAGCGCGCACGCCCTGTTGCGGACGCTGATGTCACAGGGGTGGGTGCGGTCCGACGAGTCCGGCTCGTTGTACGGCGTCGGCATCCGTGCGTTGCTCGTCGGCACCAGCTATCTGGACGGTGATCCCTACCTGCCGATGATCACGCCATTCCTCGACGACTTGCGTCAGCAGCTCGACGAGACGTTTCATCTCGGCCGGCTGGACGGCCTCGACGTCGTCTATCTCGCCACCAGGCAGTCCGGGCAGTATCGCCGGACGGCGAGCCGGGTGGGGCGACGGCTGCCGGCCCATGCCACCGCGTTGGGAAAGGCGTTGCTGGCGGACCGATTTGGCGCCGAGCGCGATCGACACGTGCCCGAGCGGCTGGAGGCGATCACCTCCCACACCACCACCGATCGCGTGCTCCTCGAGGAGCAGTTGGAGACGACCAGAATCCGTGGTTACGCCACCGACGACCAGGAGAACACCACCGGAGTGCGGTGTTTCGCGGTGGCGCTGGGCTACACGCGGCCCGCGCAGGACGCGATCAGCGCGTCGGTGCCACTGGACCGGTTGACGCCGGAGTGGGAGCGCGCGATCGTCGAGGCGTTGCGCACGGTCGGCGACAAGGTGACGCGGGTGCTGCGGCCCGTCGCGAACGGAGACAAGTGGTTCGCCCAGTAGCCGATGCCGCATTCACTCCGAGCATGAATTCATGCCATAAGAGTGTTGGACGGGCATCAAATGGCATTTGTAGGCTGACGGCATGAGGCCGTCGTCACACCGGACCCCCGTCGTCACTTCCATGCGGGTTGTTCCCATCGCCGGCCGCGACGACATGCTCCTGAACCTGAGCGGGGCGCACGGGCCGTTCTTCACCCGAAACCTGTTGATTTTGACCGACTCCGACGGGAACGTCGGGGTGGGCGAGGTGCCCGGTGGTGAACCCATCCGCCGTACGCTCGACGACGCCAGGCAGATCGTGGAAGGCCGCAGCATCGGCGACCATCACGCGGTCCTCGCCGACATTCGCCGGACGTTCGCCGACCGCGATGCCGCCGGACGCGGCAAGCAGACCTTCGATCTACGCGTCACCGTGCATGCGGTGACGGCGGTCGAGTCGGCGCTCCTCGACCTCCTCGGCCAGCACCTCGAGGTGCCCGTCGCCGCGCTCCTCGGGGAGGGTCAGCAGCGTCAGCGCGTGCAGGCGCTCGGCTACCTCTTCTTCGTCGGCGATCGCACCAAGACGGACCTGGCCTACCGATCCGCCGCCGACGAACCCGCCGACGCCGACGAGTGGCAGCGCATCCGCCACGACGAGGCGATGACACCCGACGCGATCGTCCGACTGGCCGAGGCCGCGCGGGACCGGTACGGGTTCCGCGACTTCAAGCTCAAGGGCGGCGTTCTGCCGGCGCCGGACGAAGCCAAGGCGGTCATCGCGTTGGCCGACCGATTCCCGGACGCGCGAATCACGTTGGATCCCAACGGTGGATGGCTGCTCGCGGACGCCGTGCGGACGTGTCGGGAACTCGACGGCGTGCTGGCCTACGCCGAGGACCCGGTCGGACCCGAGGGCGCGTTCTCCGGCCGTGAGGTGATGGCCGAGTTCAAGCGTGCGACGGGCTTGCGCACCGCCACCAACATGATCGCGACCGACTGGCGCGAGCTCGGTCACGCGATTCGGGCCGGCGCCGTCGACATCCCACTGGCCGACCCGCACTTTTGGACGATGGCCGGCTCGGTCCGCGTCGCGCAGCTCTGTGATGCCTGGGGTCTCACGTGGGGATCGCACTCCAACAACCACTTCGACGTGTCACTGGCGATGTTCACCCACGTCGCCGCCGCCGCGCCAGGTGACGTGACGGCCATCGACACCCACTGGATCTGGCAAGACGGCCAGCGAATCACCAAGCGCCCGTACGAGATCGTCGACGGATACCTCGACGTTCCGGATGCGCCTGGGCTCGGCGTCGAGCTCGACGAGGATGCCGTCGCCGCCGCCCACCAGCTGTATCTCACCGAGGGGCTCGGCGCACGGGACGACGCGGTGGCCATGCAGTACCTGATTCCCGGCTGGGCGTTCGACCCCAAACGGCCCGCGCTGCATCGGAGCTGACGGATGAAGATCCTGGTCGCCGACGCCAACCTTGCCCCGCATCGGGATCGGTTCGACGCCGCATTGCCCGCGGGTGTCGAGGTGGTGTGGCGCGCCGGACAGGACCCGCAGACGTTGGGTGAGGAACTGCGCGACGTCGAGGTCTACGTCGGCAGCAGGTTCACCGCGGCGATGGTGGGCGAGGCGGAGAAGTTGCGCCTCATTCACGTCGCGGGCGCAGGCACCGACAAGGTCGACTTCGCGGCCCTGCCGCCGGACGTGCTGGTGGCCAACGCGTTTCACCACGAAGGTTCGATCGCGGAGTACGTCCTCTCAGCGGCGATCATGTTGCGTCGCAACTTCTTGGCCCAGGACCGCGCGCTTCGCCGCGGTGTGTGGGCGACGCCGGTGTACGACGATGCCATCGGTCAACTGCCCACGCTGCGGGGTGCGCGCGTCGGATTCGTCGGATTCGGCCACATCGGCCAGCGTGCGTGGGAGCTGTTTAGCGCACTCGGATCCCAGGGCGCGGCCGTGACGGGATCCGGTCGCGTCGGCGATTCCGCGCACGGCTTGTCCTGGGTCGGTGACACCTCGAGACTCGACGCCCTACTCTCCGAATCCGACGTCGTGGTGCTCTCCGCGCCCCTGACTCCGGCCACCGAGGGCATGCTCGGGAGTCGCGAGTTGCGGCTGATCGGTCCCGACGGCGTGCTCGTCAACGTCGGCCGCGGCCCCCTGGTCGACGAGAGGGCCCTGTACGAGTCGCTGCGGGAGGGTCATCTGCGCGCAGCCGCGATCGACGTCTGGTATCGCTACCCGTCGCGAGGCGGCGAGTCGGCGCCAAGCGAAATGCCCTTTCACGAGTTGACCAACGTGCTGATGACGCCGCACTCCTCGGGCGTCACCGCGGACACGTTCCAGGGTCGCGTGGCCGACGTCGCCGCCAACGTCGGGAGGCTGGTGCGCGGCGAGCCGTTGGCCAACGTCGTGAACCGTTAGTCCAGCAAACTCTTCGCCTGGGCGTGCGAGGGCCAGTACGGGGCAGCAATTCGTTTGCCGTGCGTAATCCGACGTCGAATGCAGTAGCGGAGTTCGCAAGCTATCCTTTCCGGGTCGAACAACTGGCGAGTCTCGGCAGCCAAGGGCCGAGCGGTAAGGGTGTGAAGATCAGATGTCGCAGGACATGACCAGCGCGACCCCGACTTCAGGCACCCCAGAGCCAGCTCCGGCGCGACCCCTGCGAGCGCGCATCATCGGGCTCGACGGCGTCCGCGGGGTGCTGTGCCTGATGGTCGCCGTCACACACGTCACCGGGCATTACTCGCCGAAGACCGCGGGCACCTGGCACACCAACGTGTTCGGTTTTTCGCTGGTCTACTTCTTCGTGTTGAGCGGATTCCTGATCTCGCTGCCGTTCATTCGCAACCTCGTCAAGGATCGCGCCGCGGCCACCCTGCCGAACGTCACCGACTACACGGTGCACCGACTCGCCAGGATCCTGCCCGCGTACTTGCTGATCTTTCTGTTCGTCAACTTCGTGCTGCAGGCCTCGTACGTCGAGAATCCCGCTCTGCAGCCGATCGGCACCGACGACGGCACCGGGATGATCACCGATCCCGGAATGTTGATCGCGAACCTGACCCTGACGCAGTCCTACTTCCCGGCCTACATTCAGACCGGAATCAACCCGTCGTGGTCGCTGACGCTGGAATACGCGTTCTACGTCTCACTGCCGCTGCTGTTCCTGGTGGCGTTCAGGCTGCGCAAGCGGCTTTCCGTCAATCCCCTGATACTGGCCGCCGCGGTGCCCGTGGTCCTCCTCGTCGTCGGCCTGGTCGGGCGGGCGTTCATGCCGTTGGTCTTCGAGCACGCAGGCACCACCGACTTCTTGCTGCTGAACTGGGGTCCGAATTGGGCCGCGGTGTACACCAAGAGCTACCTCACCAATGCCGACAACTTCGCCCTCGGCATGTTCGCGGCGGTTCTGTTCATCGCTATGGAGCAAGGCGAGCTGCCAGAGCGGTTGAGTCGCCGGATCCGGGCCCTGAGCGCCGTCGCCATCCTGCCGGCGGTCGTGGTCTGCGGAGCGCTGCTGGTGTTCGCCAACCAGTTCGTGACGACCGGCGTGGCCGTCGTGGCCGCGCTGATGATCCTCGTCATCGTGGCGCCGCTGGCCCGTCACAAGAAGTCCCGGCTGGCAACGGCGTTGGACTTTCGGCCGATCCGCTTCGTCGGCGAGATCTCGCTCTCGGCCTATCTGTGGCACTTCCCGATATTGCTGGTGCTGGGCCGAATCGGGTGGATGGCCGGTGACACACTGCCGGGAATGCTGCTCAACATCGTGCTCGTACTGTTCGTGATGATCGCCCTCGGCTCCCTCACCTACTACCTGATCGAGAAGCCCGGGATGAACTACGCCAAGCGCATTCGGGCGAAGAAGAAGCCCGTCCTGGCCTGACGAGACGTCGAGTACGGTTCGGCAATGGCTCGTTTCACGTACTGCGTCATCGGCGGGGGCATCGTCGGTCTTTCGACGGCGCACCACCTCCTCGAGGCCGAGCCCGACGCCACCGTCGTCGTGCTCGAGGCGGCGCCGTCGGTCGCGGCACATCAGACCGGGCACAACAGCGGAGTCATCCACTCGGGCATCTACTACGAGCCCGGCAGCCTGAAGGCGCGATTCTGCAAGGCCGGTGAGCGGGCGACCAAGGAGTTCTGCGCCGACCACGGAATCCCGTTCGACGAATGCGGCAAGCTGATCGTCGCGACCACCGCCGAAGAACTCGCGCGCATGTCGGCGCTGGAGGACAGGGCCGAGGTCAACGGCATCGCCTGCCGACGGGTCGGCGGCGACGAGCTGACCGAAATGGAGCCCAACGTCGTAGGTCTCGGCGCCCTCCATCTCCCGAAGACCGGCATCGTCGACTACACGCTGGTGTCCGAGGCCCTAGCCGACCTGGTCCGCGGTGCCGGTGGCACGGTGCTCACCGGGCAGCGAGTGGTCGCCATCGCCGAAGATGCTCGCGGAGTGTCGGTTTCGACCCGGGCGACTACCGTGACGTGTGACCGGCTGGTGGTGTGCGGGGGTCTGCAAGCGGACCGGCTCGCCGAGATGGCCGGGGTGCCGGTGGACGTGCAGATCATTCCCTTCCGCGGGGAGTACTTTCGATTGCCGTCGGCGCGAGCGGGTTTCGTGCAGCGACTGATCTACCCCGTTCCCGATCCGGACCTGCCGTTCCTTGGCGTGCATCTCAGCCCGACGATCGGCGGCGCCATCACCGTCGGGCCGAGCGCGGTCCTCGGGCTGGCCAGGGAGGGCTATCCCAAGTTCTCGGTCAACCCGCGGGACGTGGCCAGGATGGCGGCGTTCCCCGGCCTGTGGCGAGTGGCGAGGGCCAACCTGCGACTCGGCGTCACCGAGGTGGGCAACTCGTTGTTCAAGCGTCGCTATCTACGTGAATGTCGGAAGTACGCACCGGGATTGGCGGCGGGCGACCTCCTGCCGCACGAGGCAGGCATCCGCGCCCAGGCCGTGCGACGCAACGGCGCGCTGGTCCACGACTTCGTCGTCGAGCGGACCGACCGGATGATCCACGTGCTGAATTCACCGTCGCCTGCTGCGACAGCCGCGCTACCGATCGGGCGGCATCTCGCGGGGATGGCCTCCGGTACGAGTCAAGAAACCGCGTCGTAGATCAACCTCGTGTAGCGGGCGGTGCGCTCAGAACCCTCGACGCCGGGACCCATCTTGTTCATGACGTATGCCGTCGTCATCCGGCGATCGGGATTCATCGTCTCCCACGAGCCACCCCAGCCGCCCCAGAAGCAGACCTTCTCGTCGGGGATGTACGGAATGGTCTCCAGCTGTGGCAGGCCGAACCCCAGGCCCCACCGGATCGGATGCCGGGCGAGAACCAGATCGGGCCCGTCGCAGTGCACGTCGAAGATCCGCTCGACGGTCTCGGGGCGCAACAGCTCGACACCGTTCACGGTGCCGCCCAACGAGATCGCCGAGAGGATGCGGGTGAGTGCTCGGGCGTTGGTGTGGCCGTTCGCCGCGCCGATGTCGGCAGCCCGCCAGGCGGACGTGTTGGCCACCGTAGGGTCGGGCGCCGGCCCGGTGAAGGTCTTCACCATCGGCTCGGGCCACTCGTCGAACGGCGGAAGGCCCTCCATCGGATTGGGGGCAGGCACGATCTCGGCGATGCGGTCCAAATCGCTCACCGCAGCGCCGATTTGGAAGTCTGCGCCCAGTGGTCCGGCGATCTCCTCGGCGACGAACTGCTTGAGGGTCGTGCCCGTGACGCGACGCAGCACCTCGCCGATCAAGTGCCCGTGCGTCAGCGCGTGATAGCCGGACGCGGTGCCCGGCTCCCACCACGGCGCCTGCGCCGCGAGCATGGCGGTCGACTTGTCCCAGTCGTAGAGATCCTCGGTCGTGACCGGCTGGTCCCACCCGGACACCCCTGACGAATGGGTGAGGAAGTGACGAAACTCGACGTGCGCCTTGCCATTCGAGCCGAACTCCGGCCACACCTCGGCGACCCTCGTGGTGGGTTCGATCAGGCCACGGTCGACCAGCATCAGGCCGGCAAGTGCGGTCACCGTCTTGGTCGAGGACCACACGTTGACGATGGTGTCGCCAGTCCACGGCCGAGTTCTCGCCGCATCGGCGTGACCACCCCACACGTCGACGACGGTTTCACCGTCGACGTCTATCGCGATGGCGGCGCCGAGTTCCTCCCCGTCGGCGATCGCTTGGTCGAGCGCGTCGGCGACCCGGTGAAAACGCGGATCACAGTGGCCGTGAATGGTGCTCATCGCACCATCATGCGGCGGTCAGGCGCTGCGCGATCGTGAAATGCGCGACGCGAAACGCGAGCCAGGCGTCGGGGGATTCACGATCGGGCGGCTGGTGGGCGCCGAAGCTGCCTACCAGTTCTGGTAGCCGCCTTCCGGCCCGAGCATGCGCTCCAGCCGCGACCGGTTGATCTTCGCCAGCTCGTTGCGGACGACCTTGCGCTCGGTTTCGACGTCGTTGTGCAGTCGGTCCGTCAACGTGGTCAACACCGCGAGGGCGTCGAGTCCACCGACGTACATCACGAAACCGAATGCGAACTGCGTGGCGTACCCGTGCGCCGACTCCGCCAGCTCGGTCATCACCGCGGCGTCGTCGTGCCACAACGCGCACTGTTCGGCCTGGCTCTTCTCGCTGCGCGGCCGACGACCCAGCTCGGGGCACGCGTCGAGAATCTGGTCGACAGCCGACTCCGGAAGGGCGAACAGCAGGGCGTCGGCCCGGCGGAACAGCGCGTCGTGGTCGGGGTAGCTGCGGCCGTACGCCAGGTGCCTGGCCATCGTCATGCTGTTGCAACACTCGTACAGCGCGTGCACGGCCTTGCGCTCCGGCAACGCGTTGAATGCGTCGAGGCCTATTCCCTGGTGTAAGAGCACGTCCCCAGGATGAGAGCCCGAAGCCACGTACGCGTTACCGAGTGTTACGTCTGCGCTAATTCGTGCCGAGTGTGGACTTTGGCCACGCATTCCCGAGTATGGCGTGACAGAACTCCACGCTCGGCGGCAACTAGTGGGGCTTGAACCGCTCCACCGAACGCTGCAACTCCGCCTCGGCCTCTTCGCGGCCCGCCCAGTCGGCGGCCTTGACGAACTTGCCCGGCTCGAGGTCCTTGTAGTGCACGAAGAAGTGCTTGATCGCCTCGAGTTCGAACGGCGGCACGTCGGCCAAGTCCTGAATGTGGTCCCAGCGCGGGTCCCCGGCGGGCACGCACAGCAGCTTGTCGTCGCCGCCTGCCTCGTCGGTCATCTTGAACATCGCCACCGGCCGCGCCTCGACGACGCACCCGGGGAAGACGGACTCGGGCAGCAGCACCAGCGCGTCCAGCGGATCGCCGTCCTCGCCGAGGGTGTTCTCGAAGAACCCGTAGTCGGCGGGGTAGCCGAACGCCGTGTAGAGGTAACGGTCGAGCTTGACCCGGCCGGTCTCGTGGTCCACCTCGTACTTGTTGCGCGACCCCTTGGGGATCTCGATGACGACGTCGAACTGCACCGCCGGCTCCTTCTCGTCTGCAAAGCGTCAAGAGGTCGTCAGGTGACGACGCGGGTCAACCATAGACGAGCGATACCCTGCACTTGCGGGGTCTGCGCGGCAGCCCCACCGATCAGGAGAGCGATCATCGGACTCATGGCGCCCACGCGGTGGCGACGATCCACCCACGTATGGGTCGGCGTGCTGGTGCTGTTTCTGGTCGCCGCGGTCGTCGTCGCCGCCGCGTTCGTCACCTCAAGCGCCCGCTCACCCGCAGCGCCGAAGGTCGCCGTCGCACCGCAACCCGCGCTGGTGACCGCCGCGCCCGCCGTCACGCCCCTTGCCGACTCGGCACCCGTGCCGACGCCCGCGGGCCTTGCCGCCGTGCTGGGGCCCGTCGTCGCCAACCCCGACCTCGGCGCGTTCACCGGCCGCGTCACCGACGCGATGACCGGCCGGGAACTGTGGGCTCGCGGTGCGTCGGTGCCGATGCAACCGGCGTCCACCAACAAGGTGCTGACCACGGCTGCGGCCCTGCTGACCCTCGACAGGGACGCCCGCTTGACGACGACGGTCGTCGCCCCCGACCAGACCGCGTCGCCGGGGCTCGTCGTGCTCAAGGGCGGTGGCGACCCGACGCTGTCGGCCGCCCCGAAGAACGTCGACACCTGGTATCGCGGCGCGGCGCGCATCTCCGACCTCGCAGACCAGGTCCGCAGCTCCGGCGTCGTGCCGAAGGTCGTCCAGGTCGACGCCAGCGCCTACAGCGGGCCGACGCTGGCGCGGGGTTGGGACCCGCTCGACATCGACGGCGGCGACATCGCCCCGATGGAGGCGGTCATGCTCGACGGCGGCCGCACCCAGCCGGTCAGCGTCGACTCGGCCCGGTCGACCACCCCCGCGCTCGACGCGGGCCGGGCGCTCGCCGTCGCGCTCGGACTGAACCCGGCGGCCGTCACGGTGCGACCGACACCGGTGACGGGCAAGGACGTCGCGTCCGTGCAGTCGCCGCCGCTGATCGAACGGTTGCGCCAGATGATGAGCGAGTCCGACAACGTGATGGCCGAGTCGACGGGTCGGGAAGTCGCCGCCGCAATCGGGAAGCCGCAGAGCTTCGACGGTGGCGTCGCGGCGGTGCTCGGCCAGCTCGGGAAGGCGGGCGTCGACACCGACGGCGCGACGCTGATGGACTCGAGCGGGCTGTCGGTCGACGACCGGCTGACGGCCGAGACGCTTGACGAGGTGGTCAACGCGGCGGCAGGCAACGCGACACTCGACGACCACGACCTGCGCCCGCTGGTCGACCTGCTGCCCATCGCGGGCGGGAGCGGCACGCTCTCCAACCGCTTCCTCGACACCGACGCGGGCCGTGACGCGGTGGGTCTGCTCAGAGCCAAGACGGGATCCCTCACCGGCACGAATGCGCTGGCGGGCTTCGTCACCGACGACAGTGGCAGGGTGTTGACGTTCTCGATGATCTCCAACAATGCGGGCCCGACGGGCCGCACCGCCATCGACGCGGTGGCCGCCGCGCTGCGCACGTGCGGGTGCGGCCGATGAGCGCGGCGTCCCCGGTCACCGTCGGCCACACCGTCGACTGGGACTTCGCCGCCACCGTCGGGTCCAAACTCGTCAGGCCGGCACCGCCGGTCACGGAGTACACCAGGCGGCAGGCGGTCGACCAGCTCGCGACGTCCGCACGCGAGGCGGAAGGCCCGGTGCGCGACGTGACGGGTCTCAACGAGGGCGCCGCAGTCACCGAGGCGCGCATCATCGACAGGGCCGAATGGGTCCGTGCGGCAACCGAATCCATGCGCGTCATGACCGGCGGCGGCCAGGGCGAACCGTCCGGAAGCATCATCACGCGCAGGGTGACCGGCGCGCAGACCGGTGGCGTCCTCGCGTTCGTGTCGTCCGGAATCCTCGGGCAGTACGACCCCTTTGCGGCGAACGGCGGCGAGCTCCTGCTCGTCTACCCCAACGTGATCGCCGTCGAACGACAACTCCGGGTGTCGCCGACGGACTTCCGGCTGTGGGTCTGTCTGCACGAGGTCACCCACCGCGTTCAGTTCCGGGCCAATCCGTGGTTGGCCGACCACATGTCGGCGGCGCTGGCCGTCGTGACCGACGACAAGGGTCAGGAGCTGACCCAGGTGGTCGGCCGGCTCGGCGAGTTCGTCCGCAGCAAGCGCGCGAACGACGCTCAGGCGCAACCGCATTCGGAGGGCATCGTCGGCTTCCTTCGGGCCATCCAGTCGGAGCCGCAGCGCAAGGCGCTCGACCAGCTGCTGGTTCTCGGCACCCTGCTCGAGGGTCACGCCGACCACGTGATGGACGCCGTCGGGCCCAAGGTGGTGCCGTCGGTCGCGGTCATCCGGCGGCGCTTCAACGAACGGCGACAGCGCAAACAGCCACCGCTGCAACGCATTCTGCGCGCGGTGATGGGCGTCGATGCGAAGATGGCCCAGTACACCCGTGGCAAGGCGTTCGTCGACCACGTGGTCGGCGAGGTCGGCATGGCCGCGTTCAACACCGTCTGGACGAGCCCCGAGACACTGCCGTTGCCGGCGGAGGTCGACGACCCACGGCGATGGATCGCCAGAGTCCTGTAGTGATGGATCACCTGTAGCCATGGATCGCCCTGGTCCCATGGCGACGGTTCGCAGGGCGGTCGACGAGTTCGCCCGCCGCTTCTGTGCGACCGACGAGCAATGGTGCGTTGCGCTGTCCGGCGGTGCCGATTCGCTGGCCCTGACCGCTGCCGCCGCCCTGGTGCGCCCGACGGTCGCGCTGATCGTCGACCACGGTCTGCAGGCCGGCTCGGATTCGGTGGCCGCTACGGCCCGAGATCACGCCGTGGCATTGGGATGCGTTGCGGCCCAGGTGATTCGAGTCGACGTCGGCAGTCGGGGCGGGCCGGAGGCGGCGGCCCGCGTCGCCCGCTACGCGGCGCTCGAGGGGGCCCGTGGCGGCGCGCCCGTGCTGATCGCACACACGTTGGACGACCAGGCCGAGACCGTGCTGCTGGGACTGGGCAGGGGTTCGGGCGCACGGTCGATCGCGGGCATGCTGCCGCACGACCCGCCGTGGGGCAGGCCGCTTCTCGGGGTGCGCCGGGTCGTAACCCTGGGTGCGTGCGAGGAACTGGGGCTCACCCCGTGGCACGACCCCCACAACGTCGACCCGAGATTCACCAGGGTGCGCCTGCGCAACGAGGTGCTTCCGCTGCTGGAGAACGTCCTCGGCGGCGGGGTGGCCGAGGCGCTGGCGCGGACCGCCACCGGCCTCCGCGAGGACACCGAGGCCCTGGACGCCATTGCCGCCGACGCGCTCGCCGAGATCCGCTCCGGAAAGGGAGTCCACTCCCGACTCGAGGTCGCGCCGCTGTCGGGGTTGCCCGCCGCGCTGCGACGCCGCGTCATCCGGTCGTGGTTGCTCGGCGGTGGCGGCAGCGACCTGACCGACGGGCAGATCCGTGGGGTCGACCGCCTCGTCGTCGACTGGCGCGGACGCGGTGGCGTCGCGGTGGGTTCGGCACTGCGCAACCAGCGGCTGTTCGCCGAGCGGACGGGCGGCGCGTTGGTCCTTCGCGTCGAGTGCGTGTGACGCCACGGGTCGACGGACTAGTTGGTCGTGGATGCTCTGACGTGGCACGCTGTTGCCGTGCCCGAGCCAACTGCCGCGGACCCGTATCCCGGCGACATCGAATCGGTTTTGCTCTCCGAGCCCGAAGTGCAGAAGCGGGTGTCAGAGCTGGGCGCGATCGTCGGTGCGCACTACCGCGAATCGGTCGCCGAAAACGGGCAAGACCTTCTGCTGGTGACCGTGCTCAAGGGCGCGGTCATGTTCGTCACCGACCTGGCTCGCGCGATCCCGCTGCCCACGCAGCTCGAGTTCATGGCGGTCAGCTCGTACGGCTCGTCGACGTCGTCCTCGGGCGTGGTGCGCATCCTCAAGGACCTCGACCGCGACATCAACGACCGTGACGTGCTCATCGTCGAGGACATCGTCGACTCCGGGCTCACACTCAAGTGGCTGCTACGCAATCTCGCCACCCGACATCCGCGGTCGCTGAAGGTCTGCACGCTGCTGCGCAAACCCGATGCCGTCCGGGTCGACCTGGACATCGACTGGTGCGGCTTCGACATCCCCAACGAGTTCGTCGTCGGCTACGGCCTGGACTATGCGGAGCGATACCGCGACCTGCCGTACATCGGCCTTCTGGATCCGAAGGTCTACGAGACGCCCTAGCGTTCGCGGCGCACAATGCAGGAATGGTCGACACCCGCACCGCGCTGAGGATCTGCCCGTTCTGCGAAGCCACCTGCGGGCTCACCCTGGAGGTCGACGACACCGCGCTTCGGGTGGTCGCCGCCCGCGGTGACCGCGAGGACGTTTTCAGCGCGGGTTTCATCTGCCCCAAGGGGGCGAGTTTCGGCGAACTCGACGGCGATCCGGATCGGTTGACCCGTCCGCTGATTCGCCGGGACGGCGAACTGGTCGAGGTCGGCTGGGACGAGGCCTTCGCGGCGGCCGCGGCGGGACTGGGCGCCGTGCTCGCCGAGCATGGCGGGTCGTCGGTCGCGGTGTACGCAGGCAATCCGAACGCCCACACCATCGCCGGATCGCTGTACGTCCCGCTGATCATCCGAGGTCTCGGCACCCGGCAGGTGTACTCGGCCAGCACCCTCGACCAGATGCCCAAGCACGTCGCGCTCGGGCTGATGTTCGGCAACCCGATGGCGTTCACGGTGCCCGACCTCGACCGCGCCGAGCACCTCGTCGTCATCGGCGCCAACCCGCTGGTGTCCAACGGGAGCCTGGCGACCGCCGCCGACTTCGGCGGCAAGCTCAAGGCCCTGAAGAAGCGTGGCGGCCGGCTGACGGTGATCGACCCGGCGCGGACCCGCACCGCCGAGTTGGCCGACCGGCACGTCGCGCCCCGGCCCGGAACGGACGCGGCGCTGCTGTTCGCCATGGTGCACACCCTGTTCGACGAGGATCTCGTCGACCTCGGGCATCTCGCGGATCTCGTCGACGGCGTCGACGAATTGCAGGCGCTGGCACGGGAATTCGCACCCGAGCACGTCGCCGACCACTGCGGTGTCGCCGCCGAGGAGATTCGGGCGGTCGCCAGGGAGATCGCCGCCGCCCCCGTCGCCGCCGTGTACGGCCGGATGGGCACCTCGACCGTCGAGTTCGGCACCGTCGGAAGCTGGTTGGTCGACGTGCTCAACGTCTTGACGGGCAACCTGGACCGGCCCGGCGGGGTGATGTTCCCCCAGTCACCCGTTGGCGCGGCGCCCCGACCGCCGCGCCCCGGCCGCGGATTTCTGGTGGGACGGTGGCACAGCCGGGTCTCCGGGTTCCCCGAGGTGCTCTCCGAGCTGCCGGTGACGGCGCTGTCGGAGGAGCTGGAGACACCGGGGGAGGGCCAGGTCAAGGCCGTCATCACGGTCGCGGGCAACCCGGTGCTGTCCGCCCCCGACGGAGCCCGGTTGAGCCGCGCGCTCACCGGCGTGGACTTCATGCTCAGCGTCGACCCGTACCTCAACGAGACGACGCGCCACGCCGACGTGATCTTGCCCCCGCCGCCGCCGTCGCGCAGCGCCCACTACGACATCGCCCTCGCCAACGCGGCGGTGCGCAACAACGCCCGCTACTCGCCGCCGGTGCTGCCACTCGCCGACGGCCAACCCGGCGAGCCGGAGATCCTGTCCCGGCTGGCGCTGACGATCGCCGGCCTCGGGCCCGACGCCGACCCGGCGCTGGTCGACGAGCAGGTGATCGCGGCGACGCTCGGCAAGGAGGTCGCCGACCCCACCTCGCCGGTGGCGGGACGCTCGGTCGACGAGCTGACGGCGATGCTGCCGCCGGGACCGGGTTACGAGCGTCGGCTCGACATGATGTTGCGGCTCGGCCCCTACGGCGACGGCTTCGGAGCCAACCCCGACGGTCTGACCCTGCAGGCGCTCAAGGACGCCCCGCACGGCGTCGACCTCGGGCCGCTGCGTCCGCGCCTGGCCGAAGTGCTGCGCACCCCGACGGGCAAGGTCGACCTGGCGCCCGCCCTGCTCGTCGCCGACGCCGGACGGCTCCGTGCGTCGGTGTCGTCGGACCGCGTCGACGGCTACGTGCTGATCGGCCGGCGGCACCTGCGGTCGAACAACAGCTGGATGCACAACCTGCCCGCGTTGGCAGGCGGGACGAACCGCTGCACGCTGCAGATTCATCCCGACGACGCCGACGAGCTCGGCCTCGCCGACCAGGCAAGGGTGAAGGGCTCGGGTGGCGAACTGGTCGTCGCGGTGGAGCTCACCGACCGCATCCGGCGCGGGGTGGTGTCACTTCCGCACGGCTGGGGTCACGACCTCGGCGGCACCGTCCAATCAGTGGCGACCGGGCAACCAGGGGTGAACGTCAACCAGCTCAACGACGGGCTGACCGTCGATCCGCTGTCGGGCACCGCGGTGCTGAACGGCATCCCGGTGCAGATCGCGGCGGTGGTCTGAAGAAGCGGCTCAGCCCAGTTCCCAGACGACCGTGACGGCGAAGCCGACGGTCTGCTGGCCAGGCGACATCGGCGCGGCCTCGGCGGCCACGTCGTAGCGAATGGGCGACGGCGGCGGCGGGGTCACGCCACCGGTCTCCGAGATCGACAGCACCTTTTCGAGGGCGAGGCCGGAGAGTTCCGCGTACTGCTGAGCCCGGCTCTTGGCGTCGTCGAAGGCCCGGCTGCGCGCGTCCTTGACCAACTGCGAGTCGTCCTCGATCGAGTACGTCACCGAGTTGATCCGGGTGGCGTCCCCGCCGGTGGTGGTGACCGAGGCCAGGACCTGGGGTCCGGTGTCGATCTTGCGGACCTTGACGTCTATCGAGTTGCTCGACTGGTAGCCGACGATGGAGGTGCCGTTGGAGCCGTACTGCGGCTGCAACGTCACCGTCGTCGTGCTGATGTCCTTGCGGTCGACGCCTTGCCCGACGAGTGCGTCGGTCACCGCGTTGGCCCTGCTGCTCGTCTGATTGGACGCGCCGATCGCGTCGGGCGCCGTCGCGGCTATCGAGAGGCTGATCGTCAGCGTGTCCGGCGTGCCGTCGACCTTGCCCTCGCCGATCACGGTGACCTGGCGTGGTGCGGCCGTCCCCGGCACCGCCGCCGGAGCCGCGGTGGCGTCGCAGCCGACGACTGCGACGGCGGTCAGCGCCGCTCCGGCGAGCAGGAGGAGTCGAGTCAGAGGCTTCGGCATGGCACGCACCCTACCGTCCACTCAGACGGTGCCCAGGAACTCCAACAGCGCGGCGTTGACCTCGGCCGGGCGTTCCTGTTGCAGCCAGTGACCTGCCCCGTCGACGAGCACCTCCCGGTACGGTCCCGACACCACGTCGCGGACGCGGTCGCGCGGCGTCATCTCCAGGGCCGGATCCGCGGTGCCGCCGATGAACAGGGTGGGCACGGCGATCGTCGGCGACGGGGTGGTCTCCGTCAGCTCCCAGTTCCTGTCGAAGTTGCGGTACCAGTTCAGCGGTCCGGTGAATCCCGTCCTGGTGAATTCGGCGACGTAGTGGTCGACCTCGTCGGCGGTGATCCAGTCGGGGCGCCCGTCCGGTTCCGGCAACCGCTCGACGAAGCCCGCCGGACCAGGCGTCGCCATCTCCAGGAAGACGTTCGTGCTGTCGGAGGACCGCATGCCGCCCATCAGCCTGCGCATCGTGCGGGCGGGGTCGGCGGACAGTTCGGCGTCGGCTGGCCCCTGCTCCTGGAAGTAGAGGATGTAGAAGAAGTTGTCGCCGAACGCCCTGCACCAGGCCTCCGTCGGCCGCACCGCGGGACGGGGGATCGGGGGCACGCTGATGGTCACGCACGCCGACACGCGATCCGGGTGCAGCAACGGAAAGTTGGTGGCCACCACCGAACCCCAGTCGTGGCCCACAACCACCGCCGTCTCCGCACCCACGTCGTCGAGCAGTCCCACGACGTCGCCGGTCAACTTCACGACGTCGTAGTCCTCGATCTCCGACGGCGCCGACGAACCGCCGTAGCCGCGCTGATCGGGGGCCAGCACGTGATACCCGGCCGCGGCCAGCGCCGGGATCTGATGACGCCACGAAAACGCGAGTTCCGGGAAGCCGTGCGCGAGCACGACGACGGGCGCCCCGCGGTCACCGGCCTCGGTCACGCGCAACGTCACGCCGTTGGTCTCCACTAGCCGCTGAGTAGGGGTGATCACCAGCTGAGCCAAGCACGAGACGTCGGGAACCGTCGATCGTTGGTCAAGCGGTAGCCTTGATTCACCCAACCTGCGCTTATCGGAAGGACGTGGCCGGACTCGACTCAGCTCGAGAGCCCTCTGGCCTAAGACAACGAATGAACCGTAAGAACGTCATCCGCACCCTGACCGCGATTGCGGTCGTCCTGTTGCTGGGTTGGTCCTTCTACTACTTCAGTGACGACACCCGTGGTTACACGCCGGTCGACACCTCGGTGGCGATCAGCCAGATCAACGGCGACAACGTCAACTCCGCCCAGATCGACGATCGCGAACAGCAGGTTCGCCTCGATCTGAAGAGCGCGAACGGCGACACCGAAGGCAAGGACAAGGTCATCACCAAGTACCCGACGGGGTACGGGGTCGAACTGTTCAACGCGTTGAACGCCAAGAACGTCAAGACCAACACGATGGTCAACCAGGGCAGCGTCCTCGGATCCCTGCTGATCTACCTGTTGCCGCTGCTGCTGCTCGTCGGTCTGTTCGTGATGTTCTCCCGCATGCAGGGTGGCGGCGGCCGGATGGGCTTCGGCATGGGTAAGTCCAAAGCCAAGCAGTTGGGCAAGGACATGCCCAAGACGACGTTCGCCGACGTCGCGGGCGTCGACGAAGCCGTCGAAGAGCTCTACGAAATCAAGGACTTCCTGCAGAACCCGACGCGCTACCAGGCGCTCGGCGCGAAGATCCCGAAGGGCGTTCTGCTCTACGGTCCGCCCGGCACGGGCAAGACCCTGCTGGCCCGCGCCGTCGCCGGTGAGGCCGGGGTGCCGTTCTTCACGATCTCCGGCTCGGACTTCGTCGAGATGTTCGTCGGCGTCGGCGCCTCCCGGGTGCGGGACATGTTCGAGCAGGCCAAGCAGAACAGCCCCTGCATCATCTTCGTCGACGAGATCGACGCCGTCGGTCGCCAGCGCGGCGCAGGCATGGGCGGCGGCCACGACGAACGCGAACAGACGCTCAACCAGTTGCTGGTGGAGATGGACGGCTTCGGCGAGCGCCAAGGCGTCATCCTCATCGCGGCGACCAACCGTCCCGACATCCTCGACCCGGCGCTGCTGCGCCCCGGTCGCTTCGACCGGCAGATCCCGGTGTCCAGCCCCGACCTGGCAGGCCGCCGCGCGGTGCTGAAGGTGCACTCGCAGGGCAAGCCGATCGCCGAGGACGCCGATCTCGACGGCCTCGCCAAGCGCACGGTCGGCATGTCCGGCGCCGACCTCGCCAACGTCATCAACGAGTCCGCCCTGCTGACGGCCCGCGAGAACGGCACCATCATCACCGGTGCCGCGCTGGAGGAGGCCGTCGACCGCGTCGTCGGCGGACCGCGCCGCAAGGGCCGCATCATCAGCGAGCACGAGAAGAAGATCACCGCGTATCACGAAGGTGGACACACCCTCGCGGCGTGGGCGATGCCCGACATCGAGCCGATCTACAAGGTGACGATCCTGGCCCGCGGCCGTACCGGCGGGCACGCGATGTCGGTGCCCGAGGACGACAAGGGCCTGATGACGCGCTCGGAGATGATCGCGCGCCTGGTGTTCGCGATGGGTGGCCGCGCAGCCGAGGAGCTGATCTTCCGCGAGCCCACCACGGGCGCCTCGTCGGACATCGACCAGGCCACCAAGATCGCCCGCGCGATGGTCACCGAGTACGGCATGAGCGCCAAGCTGGGCGCCGTCCGCTACGGCACCGAGCACGGGGACCCGTTCCTCGGTCGTTCGATGGGCACGCAGGCCGACTACAGCCACGAGGTCGCCCAGATCATCGACGACGAGGTGCGCAAGCTGATCGAGGCCGCGCACACCGAGGCGTGGGAGATCCTGACCGAGTATCGCGACGTGCTCGACATCCTTGCCGGTGAGCTGCTGGAGAAGGAGACGCTGCACCGGGTCGAGCTGGCGGCGATCTTCTCCGACGTGAAGAAGCGCCCGCGGCTGACCATGTTCGACGACTTCGGTGGCCGCGTGCCGTCGGAGAAGCCGCCGATCAAGACGCCTGGCGAGTTGGCGATCGAACGCGGTGAGCCGTGGCCGCCGCCCGTGGAGGAGCCTGCCTTCAAGGCGGCGATCGCCGCCGCGAGCAGAGCTGCCGAGGCGCAGAACGGCGCCAACGGCCACAACAACGGTGCCAACGGCAACGGGTACGGCGGCCAGAACGGCTCGCCCGGCCGACCCGGCAACGGCGCACCCGGCGGTCCGACTCAGCCCAACTACGGCGCACCCGCCAACTGGCACGCGCCGGGCTGGCCTCCTCAGGGCCCGCCGCAGGGGCAGGGACAGGGGCAGTACCCGCCGCCTCCGCCGTCGGGATGGGGACCGCCGCCGCCGCAGTACCAGGGTGGCTACCAGCAGCCGTACCCGCAGCCCTATCCTCCTTACCAGCCGTATCCCCAGCCAGGCGCGCCCGCGCCGCGCGGTGGCGGCCCCGCGCCGCACCAGCAGGACGACGTCGACGACAGCAGTGACGACGGACCCGCAAAGCACTCGGCCGGCTGAACCGAACGGAGCTCCGTTGACGAAGCCCGCTAGTACCAACTCGCATGCCTTCGTGGCGGCGACGTTCGACCAGGAGCGTGCCGAGAACGCCGTCCGCGAACTGCTGTACGCGGTCGGCGAGGATCCCGAGCGGCACGGTCTGCTCGACACGCCGGCCCGGGTCGCACGTGCCTACCGGGAGATGTTCGCCGGGCTGTACTCCAACCCGGACGACGTGCTCAACACCACGTTCGACGAGCAACACGACGAGCTGGTGCTGGTCAAGGACATCCCGATGTACTCGACGTGCGAACACCACCTGGTGTCGTTTCACGGCGTCGCGCACGTCGGCTACATCCCCGGCGTCGACGGCCGGGTGACGGGGCTGTCCAAGCTGGCCAGAGTGGTGGACATGTACGCGAAGCGGCCGCAGGTCCAGGAGCGGCTGACCGGGCAGGTCGCCGACGCGCTCATGCGCAAGCTCGACCCGCGCGGCGTGATCGTCGTGATCGAAGCCCAGCACCTCTGCATGGCGATGCGCGGAATCCGCAAGCCGGGGGCCAGCACCACGACCTCGGCGGTTCGGGGTCAGTTCAAGACCGACAGCGCGTCGCGGTCCGAGGCGCTGGATCTCATCCTCCGCAAGTGACGTCGACACGCGTGAAGGTGATGGGCGTCGTCAACGTCACCGACGATTCGTTCTCAGACGGCGGCCTCTACCTCGACCGTGACCGCGCCGTCGAACACGGCATGGCGTTGGCGGCCGCGGGCGCGGCGATCGTCGACGTCGGCGGTGAGTCGACGCGTCCCGGCGCCACCAGAGTCGACTCCGCCGCCGAGATCAACAGGGTGGCTCCCGTGGTCAAGGCGCTCAGCGAGCAGGGGGTGACGGTCAGCATCGACACGATGCACGCGGCCGTCGCTCGAGTGGCGCTGGAGAACGGCGCCACCATCGTCAACGACGTCTCCGGTGGGCGAGCCGATCCCGACATGGCGCCGCTGTTGGCCGAGGCCGGTGTGCCGTGGATCCTGATGCACTGGCGAGCAGTTGCCGCCGACCGCCCGCACGACGTACCGCCCTACGGCGACGTGGTGGCCGAGGTGCGCGACGAGTTGGCTGCCGCGGTGGACGCCGCGATTGCCGCGGGGGTCGACTCCGGAAAGCTGATCATCGATCCGGGTCTTGGCTTCGCCAAGTCGGCCCAGCACAACTGGACGTTGCTGGCGGCGTTGCCGGACATCGTCGACCTCGGCCTGCCGGTGCTCGTCGGCGCCTCGAGAAAGCGCTTTCTCGGTGCACTGCTGGCCGACGACGACGGCGAACTGCGGCCGCCGGCAGGCAGGGAGACCGCGACGGCGGTCATCTCGGCGCTGGCGATGATGCACGGCGCCTGGGGGGTGCGCGTCCACGACGTGGCCGCGACAGTCGACGCGCTGAAGGTCGTCGAGGCGTGGGAAGCGGCACCCACCTGGGAGGGTGAGGCAGGCCGTGGCTGATCGAATCGAATTGCGCGGCTTGGCCGTTCGTGGAAATCACGGCGTCTTCGACCACGAGCGCCGCGACGGTCAGGACTTCGTCGTCGACGTCACCGTGTGGATCGACCTCGTCGCCGCGGCGGCCAGCGACGACCTTGCCGACACCGTCGACTACGGGGCGCTGGCCCAGCTGGCGGCGGACATCGTCGCCGGCCCGCCCCGCAACCTGATCGAGACGGTCGCCGCCGAGATCGCCGACGCCGTCATGGCCGACGAGCGGCTGCACGCCGTCGAGGTCGTCGTGCACAAGCCCGACGCGCCGATTCCGCTGACGTTCTCCGACGTGGCGGTGGTGGCGCGGCGATCGCGACGCGGCGGGCGCGCCGGCACGCCGTCGTGACCCGCGTCGTCGTGTCGATCGGTTCCAACGTCGGCGACCGCCTTTCCTACCTGCAGTCGGTGGTCGACGGGTTCGGGTCGGCCGTCCGCGCCGTGTCGCCGGTGTACGAGACGGCCGCGTGGGGTGGCGTCGAGCAGGGCCCGTTCCTGAACGCCGTCGTGATCGCCGAGGATGCCGCGCTGGACTGTCGCGCGTGGCTGCGCCGCGGTCAGGAACTGGAACGGTCGGCGGACCGTACGCGCGACGTCCACTGGGGGCCAAGAACTCTCGACGTCGACCTGATCACCTGCCACGAGGGCGACGACGAGGTGACCAGTGCCGACGAGGTGCTGACGCTTCCGCATCCGTTCGCCCACCAGCGGGCCTTCGTGCTCGTCCCGTGGCTCGCCGCCGACCCGGAGGCCACGCTGACGGTGAACGGAGCGTCGCAACCGGTCCGACGGCTGCTCGCCGGCCTGGACGCGGGCGAGCTCGACGGTGTCCGTCCCGTCGCCGACGTGCTGGTCCACTGAATGGTCCCGACCCGCAAACGGGACCTGACGATCGCGACCGTCGTCGTGGCGATCGTCG
Source organism: Mycobacterium sp. Root135 (assembly GCF_001426545.1). Lineage (GTDB taxonomy): Bacteria > Actinomycetota > Actinomycetes > Mycobacteriales > Mycobacteriaceae > Mycobacterium. Next base: position 1,124,955 of record NZ_LMEZ01000005.1, read on the forward strand.
GCTACGTCGTCACGTGGCGGCTGTTCGGGTCGTTCCCCCCGATCAGGGTGCTGACCGGAGTGTCGCTGCTCGGCGTGGCCGTCGCCGTGGCGGCCTGGGGGTTCTACCTCAGGTCCAAGATCGGCGACGGCAAGATCGGCGTCGGCCCCGGCCGGGTGCACCCGCTGGCCGTGGCACGCGCGGTGATGATCGCGAAGGCGTCCGCGTGGGTCGGAGCGTTGGCCCTGGGTTGGTGGCTGGGGGTGAGCGCATTCTTCGTGCCGAACCGGAGCGTCCTTCGGGTCGCCGAAGAAGGCACGGTGGGTGCGGTGCTGGCCGCCCTGAGTGCGCTGGCCCTGGTGCTCGCCGCCCTCTGGCTCGAGCATTGCTGCAAGTCACCGGACGAGCCGTCCGACGACGCCGACGGCGTGCTCGGTTAGCTCGCCTGAGCAGCTGACCAGGAGAATCGCCGACGCGGTCGGTACGCGATGAGGACTGTCACAGGTACAGTCGGCCCATGACCGAACCGACTCGTGGGGCCCGCGCGCGGCGCGGAAACCGCAGGCCGGGCTCGTTGCTGCTGACGGCTTTGCTGGTTCTTGCCATCGTGTCCAGTTCGGCCCTGGTGTTCACCGACGAGGTGGCCCTTTTGAAGCTTGCCGTGGTCGTCGCGCTGTGGGCGGCGGTGGTCGGTGCCTTCGTGTCGTTCATCTACCGACGGCAGGCCGACCTGGACCAGGCGAAGTCCCGGGACCTGAAATTGGTGTACGACCTCCAGCTCGATCGGGAGATTTCGGCGCGGCGCGAGTACGAGTTGTCCATCGAGACGCACCTGCGCCGCGAACTCGCCTCGGAGCTGCGGGCCCAGACGTCCGACGAGGTGGCCAGCCTCCGCGCCGAACTGGCGGCGCTGCGCGCGAATCTGGAGATCATCTTCGACACCGACCTGCAGAGCAGGCCGGCCATCGAGACCGAACGAACCACCGTGCACAGGTTCGGGGACTGGGACGCCGTCCCGCAGGCGACTCAGGAACGCGACGACGACCGGAGCTTCGGCCCCGGCCGGGTGATCAGCAGCCGCATCGACACCCAGGACGCGCCGGCCGCCGACGCCTTCGTGCCCGACGACAGCGATCCCAACACCGAGGAAAGCCCGATCATCGACGTGCCCGCGGAGCCGCAGCCCGAGGGTGACGAGTGGGCTCCGTTCCTGCCGGGCGGTGCGCACCGGCGCGCGTCGGAGCAGGAACGCGCCGCCGCCGCATGGCGCCCGCCCGCCGCCGAGGAACCCCGGCCGGAGGGCAGGCGACGCGCCCCGGAGCGTGCCCCCGACCCGGTCCCGCCGCCGGAGCCGAGGACGCCGTGGATGCCCGTCGAACCGCCGCCGCCCAGCACACCCGTTCGGGAGCCGGTCGGCAGGCACGAGCCCGCGGAATCGGATTGGCGGCCCGCTCCCGCCCAGGGGCAGTTCATCCCCGCCGGAGCGCCGGGGAGCAACTGGACGTCCCCCGTCGTGGAGCCCGACACCGCCGACGCCGTCGACGAGGTCCCACCGCCACCTCCGCCCGTGACGCCACCGCCGGTGACCCCACCACCGGTGATGACGTCGCCGCCGACGGACACGCCCCGGCCGGGGCGTCACTACACGGGCGACTACACAGTGGAGACCGCCGCGGAATCCGCCAGACGCGCCCGCCACGCGGCCGCCGCGGAGGACGCCGAGGCCGCTCGCCGCACACCGCCGACGCTGGACACTCCGGCTCCTCCTCAGCCCGAGGCTCCCGAAGTGCCCCCCGCGCGCCATCGCGGCGCCGACGAGCCGGAGGAACCGGCGGGCCAGCACATCGGCGGTCAGCCGGTCTCCGAGCTGATGGCTCGTCTGCAGGCCAATGCCACCGGAGGCGGCCGTCGTCGGCGTCGCGACGAGTGAGTTAGTCTCGACGCTCACAACCACTAGCCTGCGAGGTCGTCTGCGATGGTGCAGCCCGACGGACTGCGTCCGGCCCGGCTCGCGGTTGGCATCATCTCCGCAGGCCGGGTGGGGACGGCACTCGGCGTCGCCCTCGAGCGGGCCGAGCACGTCGTCGTCGCCTGTAGCGCGATATCGCGGGCGTCGCGCCAGCGGGCCGAGCGCAGACTCCCCGACACCCGGGTGCTGCCCGTTCAGGACGTCGCCGCGAATGCCGAGTTGCTGATCCTGGCGATCCCCGACGTCGAACTCGCGGGAGTCGTCGCGGGACTGGCCGCCACGGGTTCGGTCCGGCCGGGCACCATCGTCGTGCACACCTCTGGAGCGAACGGCATCGCGGTGCTCGCCCCGCTGGCCGAACTCGGGTGCATCCCCTTGGCGATCCACCCCGCGATGACGTTCACCGGCTCCGACGAGGACCTGACCAGGCTCTCCGGCGCGTGCTTCGGCATCACCGCGGCCGACGACGTGGGGCACGCGGTGGCCCAGTCGTTGGTGCTGGAGATCGGCGGCGAGCCGTTCGGCGTGCCGGAGGACGCCCGGCCGCTCTATCACGCGGCCCTCGCCCACGGGGGCAACCACGTCGTCACCGTCGTGCTCGACGCGGTCGAGGCGTTGCGCGCCGCACTCCGCGGGCAGGAACTCCTCGGCCAGGAAGCCGTCGGCGACGCTCCAGGCGGCATCGCCGAGCGCGTCCTCGCACCGCTGGCACGGGCCTCGCTGGAGAACGCGCTGCAACGCGGTCAGTCCGCACTGACCGGACCCGTGGCCCGCGGTGACTCCGCCGCCGTCACCCGTCACCTCCACGCCCTCGAGGACGTGGATTCCGCACTCGCACAGGCATACCGGACCAATTCGCTGAGGACGGCACAGCGGGCACACGCCCCGGCCGACGTGTTCGACGCGCTGGCAGACCAGCCGAATGAAGGGGGTCGCCCGTGAGCGTCCACAAACCACCGAAGTTCGCCGCGGGTGAGCTCAACGTCTACGCCAAGGTCCGGGACGTCGCCGACGTGTCCCGCGCGCTTCGCACCACCGGGCGACGCGTCGTCCTCGTCCCGACGATGGGCGCGCTGCACGAAGGCCACCTGGCCCTGGTGCGGACGGCCAAGCGAGTGCCTGGTGCGGTCGTCGTCGTGTCGATCTTCGTCAATCCGTTGCAGTTCGGCGCTGGCGAGGATCTCGACGCCTATCCCCGGACGCTCGACGACGACGTGGCGCTGCTTCGGGGCGAGGGCGTCGAGATCGTGTTCGCGCCCACCGCAGCCGACATGTATCCCCACGGTCAACGGACGACGGTTCAGCCCGGCCCGCTCGGCGCCGAGCTCGAAGGTGCTTCCCGCCCAACGCACTTCGCGGGGATGCTCACCGTCGTGCTGAAGCTGCTGCAGATCGTCCGACCCGATCAGGCGTTCTTCGGTGAGAAGGACTACCAGCAGTTGGTGCTGATTCGGCAGATGTCCGACGACCTCGATCTCGACGTCAAGATCGTCGGAGTGCCGATCGTGCGGGAAGCCGACGGCCTCGCCATGTCCTCCCGCAATCGGTATCTGGACTCCGACCAACGCGAGCAGGCGGGAGCCCTTTCGGCGGCGCTGCTCGCGGGCATGTACGCGGCCTCGCACGGGGCGGCCGAGGCGCTGGACGCCGCCCGCGCCGTGCTCGTCGAAGTCCCCGCGCTCGAGGTCGAGTACCTGAAGATCAGGGACCCGTGGCTGGGTCCGACGCCCGCGGAGGGGGCCGCCAGGATGGTCGTCGCCGCCAAGCTCGGCACCACCAGGTTGCTGGACAACATCGCGGTCGACGTCGGCGCGGCAGCGGGAATCGACGGCCACTCGCGCGTCGAATCGGGTCAGAGCCGCGAACTCCCGTGGAGGAATTAGGGCCGTGCTGCTCGCGATCGACGTTCGCAACACCCACACCGTCGTCGGGCTGATCTCCGGTTCGGGCGACCACGCAAAAGTGTTGCACCACTGGCGCATTCGCACCGAGGCCGAGGTCACCGCCGACGAGTTGGCCCTGACGATCGACGGTTTGATCGGCGACGACGCCGAACGGCTGACGGGCGCGACGGGGTTGTCCACCGTGCCGTCGGTGCTCCACGAGATCCGGGTGATGCTCGACCAGTACTGGTCCTCGGTGCCGCACGTGCTGATCGAACCGGGCGTGCGGACGGGCATCCCGTTGCTCGTCGACAACCCCAAGGAAGTCGGCGCCGACCGGATCGTCAACTGCCTTGCGGCGTACCAGAAGTACAACAGCGCGGCGATCGTCGTCGACTTCGGGTCGTCGATCTGCGTCGACGTGGTGTCGGCCAAGGGTGAGTTCCTCGGCGGAGCCATCGCGCCTGGTATCCAGGTGTCCTCGGACGCGGCGGCCGCCCGCTCGGCGGCCCTGCGTCGGGTCGAGTTGACCCGCCCACGTTCGGTGATCGGCAAGAACACCGTGGAGTGCATGCAGGCCGGCGCTGTGTTCGGCTTCGCAGGCCTGGTCGACGGTCTGGTCAGCCGGATCCGCCACGACGTCGACGGCTTTGCGGGCGACGACGTCGCGATCGTGGCGACCGGACACACCGCGCCGCTGTTGCTGCCCGATCTGAACACCGTCGCGCACTACGACCAGCACCTCACCCTCGAGGGTCTTCGCCTGGTGTTCGAGCGCAACCAGAACGACGGCCGGGGCAAGCTAAGACCGGCTCGTTAGAACCGTTCTCCCAGTTTCGGACTCTCCGCTTCTTCCTGTTGACGTGTGACGTCCGCGGGAGAATCATGTGTTGCGCATCGCGTAAGCGTTGCGCTCCATGCAACAGTCGGAGGATTCCTTGGCAGCCCCCAAGGTCGTCGTCATCGGTGCGGGAATCGTCGGAAGCTCATTGGCCGACGAACTCACCACCCGAGGCTGGACCGACGTCACCGTGGTCGACCGCGGTCCGCTGTTCGCCACGGGCGGGTCGACGTCGCACGCCCCCGGTCTGGTGTTCCAGACCAATCCGTCGAAGTCGATGTCGGAGTTCGCGAAGTACACCGTCGAGAAGTTCAGCGCACTCGAGCACGAGGGTGGGTGGGCCTTCAATCCGACCGGCGGACTCGAGGTGGCGTCGACCCCGGAGCGCTGGGCCGACCTGCACCGCAAGGCGGGCTGGGCCCAATCCTGGGGAATTGCAGGAGAACTGCTGACGGCAGGGCAGTGCGCGGAGATGCACCCCCTGCTGGACGCCGACCGCATCCTCGGCGGGTTCCACACTCCCACCGACGGTTTGGTCAAGGCAATCAGGGCCGTGGAGGCCCAGGCTCGCTCGGCGACCGCTCGCGGCGCGACGTTCCGCCCCCACACCGAGGTGCTCGGCATCGTCGCCGACGGCAGGAAGGTGACGGGGGTTCGGACCACCGACGGCGTCATCCCCGCCGACGTCGTCGTGTGTTGCGCCGGTTTCTGGGGCGCCCAGCTGGCCAAGCAGGTCGGCCTCGTCGTGCCACTGGTCCCGATGGCGCACCAGTATGCGACGACCGGACGGATCGAACCTCTCGTCGGCCGCAACACGGAGCTGACCGAGGCCAGGCTGCCCATCCTGCGTCATCAGGATCAGGACCTGTACTTCCGGGAGCACGTCGACCGGATCGGGATCGGGTACTACGGGCATGATCCGATGCCCGTGGACATGTCATCCCTGGCCGCCGACACGGCAGGCGAGCAGATGCCGTCGATGCTTCCGTTCACCGAGGAAGACTTCGTTCCGGCCTGGCAAGAGTCCACGAAACTTCTTCCCGTGCTGAGTGATTCGAAGGTCGAGCAGGGCTTCAACGGTATCTTCTCGTTCACCCCCGACGGCTTCTCGATCATGGGTGAGCACCGCGAGCTCAGCGGCTTCTGGGTCGCCGAGGCGGTCTGGGTGACGCACTCGGCTGGCATCGCCAAGGCCACCGCGGAGTGGATCGTCGACGGGACCCCGTCGGTCGACGTCCACGAGTGCGACCTCTACCGCTTCGAGGACGTCGCCAAGACCGACGACTTCATCCTGACGACCAGTTCGCAGGCCTTCGTCGAGGTGTACGACATCATCCATCCGCATCAGTTTCGCGACGCGCTTCGCGGGCTGCGGACCAGTCCGTTCTTCGCCCGCCAGCACGAGCTCGGCGCCTTCTTCTTCGAAGGAGGGGGCTGGGAACGGCCGGCCTGGTACGAGGCGAACGCCGAACTGGCGCAACGGCTCCGCAACGAGGGGCTGGCCTTCCCCGAGCGCGACGAATGGTCGGCGAAGTTCTGGTCGCCGATCTCGATCGCAGAGGCGCACTGGACCCGCCACCATGTCGCGATGTACGACATGACACCGCTGACCCGCTACGAGGTCGCGGGCCGTGGCGCGGTCGAGCTGCTGCAGCGGCTCACCACCAACAACGTCGACAAGAGCGTCGGGTCGGTCACCTACACGTTGATGCTCGACGAAACGGGCGGAGTCCGAAGCGATCTCACCGTCGCCCGGCTCGCCCCCGACCGTTTCCAGGTCGGCGCCAACGGGCCGACGGACTTCGACTGGCTCACCCGCCACCTTCCCGAGGACGGCAGCGTGACGGTTCGCGACGTCACCGGCGGCACGTGCTGCGTCGGCGTGTGGGGGCCCGCGGCCAGGGACCTGGTTCAGCCGCTGTGTCATGACGACCTCTCCCACGAGGGCTTCAAGTACTTCCGCGCCCTGTCGACTCACCTCGGGGCCATCCCGGTGACCATGATGCGGGTGTCCTACGTCGGCGAACTCGGTTGGGAGATCTACGCCGACGCGGCATACGGGGCCGCGCTTTGGGACCTGCTGTGGAACGCCGGGCAGGACCACGGTGTCATCGCCGCAGGCCGGATCGCGTTCAACAGCCTGCGCATCGAGAAGGCATATCGCTCGTGGGGGACCGACGTGACGGCCGAGCACCTTCCCGCGGCTGCCGGGCTGGACTTCGCCGTCCGGATGACCAAGGACGACTTCGTCGGCAAGACCGCCCTCGAGGCGGCAGCACCGCCGGAGAAGGCGTTGCGCAGCATCGTCTTCCACGATCCGACGGCCGTGGTGCTCGGCAAGGAGCCGGTATACCTCGACGGCTCGCCGGACTGCGCCGGCTACGTGACCAGTGCCGCCTACTCGGCCACGGTCGGGCGTTGCATCGCCTACGCGTGGCTCCCCGCGGCCACCGCGCCGGGTGAGGTGGTCGCCGTCGACTACCGAGGTAGCCGCTACGGCGCGACGGTGCACGCGGAGCCGGTGGTGGATCCCGAGATGGCCCTGATCAGGCGATGAGCGCTTGTGCGATGACCAGAGGAACGCGATGACCACGACCGAGAACCCGCCGGCGCTGCTGGCCACCCTGGCCGGTGACTTCTACACCAGCGCAACGATTTTCGCTGCCGAGCAGGACGAGATCTTCGAGAAACTCTGGTTCTGCGCCGCCCGCTCCAGTGACCTGGCGAACCCCGGCCAGTTCAAGAACGTGCAGATTGGCCGCGAGAGCGTACTGGTGGTCCGCGGCAAGGACGGTGCCCTGAGGGCGTTCCTGAACGTCTGCCGCCACCGCGGCGCCGCGCTGTGCACCGAGTCCGAAGGACAGGTCAAGCGAAGCCTGCAGTGCCCGTATCACGCCTGGACCTACGCGCTCGACGGCAAGCTGATCGCCGCGCCGAACCTGGCGTCGCTGAAGGAGGCCACCGGTGAGGGCATCGACCGCTACAAGTACGGACTGATTCCGGTCGCGCTGACGGAGTGGCTCGGCTACGCGTGGGTCTGCCTGGCCGACGAGCCGCCGTCGTTCGAAGACGACGTGATCGGCGAGGTCACCCGACGCCTCGGCGATCCAGGCGCCGTCGACCACTACGACATCGCAAGCTTGAGCGTCGGCCGCCGGGTGGTCTACGACGTGGCGGCCAACTGGAAGCTCATCGTCGAGAACTTCATGGAGTGCTACCACTGCGCCACGATCCACCCCGAGCTCACCGAGGTGCTCCCCGAGTTTGCCCAGGGTCTCGCCGCGCAGTACTACGTGGGCCACGGCGCCGAATTCGGTTCCGACATCTCCGGTTTCACCATCGACGGCAGCGCCGGATTCGACACCCTTCCCGGCGTCACCGAGGACCAGGATCGGCGCTACTACGCGATCACCATCAAGCCGACGGTGTTCGTGAACCTGGTGCCCGACCACATCATCTTCCACCGGATGTACCCGCTCGCCCCGGACCGGACCATCGTCGAATGCGACTGGCTCTACACCGCGGACGTGGTGGAGCAGGGTCGCGACGTCTCCCGCTCGGTCGAGCTGTTCCACCGGGTCAACGAGCAGGACTTCGACGCCTGCGAGCGCACGCAACCCGCGATGTCGTCGCGCGCCTATCGCAACGGCGGCGTACTCGTTCCTTCCGAACATCACATCGCGGAGTTCCACGAGTGGGTAGTGTCCCGAATCGGTGCGGACTCGCCGCCCGTGACGCGAGGTGACATGTGAACGGTGAGCCCGATCTCTACGTGGGAGGGCAGTGGCGGCACGCGTCCGACGCCGGGACCCGCGAGATCGTCAACCCGGCGGACGGAAGCATCGCCGCCGTGGTCGACGAGGCAACCGACGCCGACGCCAGGGATGCCGTCCAGGCGGCCAGGGCGGTGTTCGACGACGGGGCCTGGCCCTCGACGCCCGTCGCCGAACGGGCGGCGCTGCTGATGCGGATAGCCGATTTGCTGCAGCGCGACAGGGAAGACCTGTCGCTGCTTGAGACCCGCGACACCGGAAAGACCCTGGCGGAGAGCCGAATCGACATCGACGACGTGACTTCGGTGTTCCGTTACTACGCGAAGCTGGTTGGCGTGCAGGCCGACCGGGTGATCGACGTCGGTGATCCCGACGTCATCAGCCGTGTCGTCCGCGAGCCCATCGGGGTGTGCGTCCTCATCGCGCCGTGGAACTATCCGCTGTTGCAGATGTCGTGGAAGATCGCCCCCGCGCTTGGCGCTGGCTGCACGATGGTCGCCAAGCCCAGCGAGGTCACGCCCTTGTCGACCATCGCCTTCGTGCACCTGCTCGAAGAGGCAGGCGTGCCCGGAGGAGTCGTCAACCTGGTGCAGGGCAGTGGGGCGGTCCTCGGCGCCGCGCTGACCGACAACGGCGACGTCGACTTCATCTCGTTCACCGGCGGGCTCGCCACCGGACGGACCATCTCCAAGGTCGCCGCCGAGCACGTCACCAAGGTGGCCGTGGAACTCGGTGGCAAGAACCCGCACATCGTATTCGCCGACATCGGGACCGGAGACGCGTGGGACGCCGCCGTCGACCAGGTGCTGACAGGGGTGTTCCTGCACTCCGGTCAGGTCTGCTCGGCGGGTACCCGGCTGATCGTCGAGGAGTCGATCGCCGACGACTTCGTCACCGCTCTCGTGGCCCGTGCCGAGAAGATTCGGATGGGCGACGGCATGGATCCGGCCAGCGAGACCGGACCACTGGTGTCAGAGCAGCACCGGGCCAAGGTGGAAGCCCATGTGGCGTCGGCGATCTCGGAGGGGGCGACGCTCGTCACCGGCGGATCGCGGCCCACGGATCCGGCGCTGGCGGCAGGCAGTTTCTATCTGCCGACGATCTTCGACCGGTGCGACCGTTCCATGGCCATCGTCCAGGAGGAGACCTTCGGTCCGATTCTGACGGTGGAGCGGTTCACCGAAGAAGCCGAGGCGATCCGCCTCGGGAACGACACGGAATACGGTCTCGCGGCGGGCGTTCGGACGTCTGATCCGGCGCGGGGCGAACGTGTGGTGCGCGCGTTGCGACACGGCACGGTCTGGTTGAACGACTTCGGCTACTACACCGCGGCAGCGGAGTGGGGCGGATACGGGAAGTCGGGCAACGGTCGCGAACTTGGCCCCACCGGGCTCGCGGAATATCAAGAGCTCAAACACATCTGGCACAACGTCGCGCCGAAGCCCGCAGGCTGGTTCAAGGGTGTATAGCCGAACCTTTCGAGAGGACGTTTAATGGCGGTTGACCCGAACGCGCTGAGCAGCACCGACAGTGGTGGCTTGGACGACTTTGGCTACAAGGAATCCCTCGACCGAAGCATCGGCAAATTCGCCAGCTTCGCCGCCGGGGTCAGCTACATCTCCATCCTCACCGGCACCTTCCAACTGTTCTACTTCGGCTTCGGCACGGCAGGACCGGCCTACCTGTGGTCGTGGCCGATCGTCTTCGTCGGCCAGATGGCCGTGGCGCTGTGCTTCATGGAGCTGGCCGCCAAGTACCCGATTGCGGGAGCGGTCTACAACTGGTCGAAGATGCTCGCGAGCCGGATCGTCGGATGGATGTCGGGCTGGCTGATGCTGACGGCGTCGATCGTGACGATCTCGGCGGTCGCCCTGGCCTATCAGCTCAACCTTCCACGGTTGTGGAGCGGCTTCCAGATCATCGGCGACGGCACGGGTGAGTACGACGGTCCCGCCAACGCCGTCCTGCTCGGCACGGTGCTGATCGCGTTCACGACACTGATCAACGCCCTCGGGGTCAAGCTCATGGCCCGAATCAACAGCGCGGGCGTCTTCATCGAACTCATCGCCGCCGTGTTGATCGTCGTGCTCCTCGGATTCAACATCAAGCGCAGTCCCGACATCTTCTTCTCGACCAACGGCTACGGGGCGGGGGAGAGCACCGGCTTCCTCGGCGCCTTCCTGATCGCCTCGCTGGCATCGGGTTACGTCATGTACGGCTTCGACACGGCCAGCTCACTGGGCGAAGAGACCGTGGAGCCTCGGCGCACCGCACCGAAGGCCATCTTCCGGGCGATCCTGGCGTCCTTCGTGATTGGCGGCGGCATCCTGGTGTTCGCGGTGATGGCCGCGCCCAACCTCGAGGACCCGGCGCTCGGCGAGAGCACCGGCGGTCTGCAGTACATCGTCGAGCAGGTCATGTGGGGCCCGCTTGGCACGATCTTCCTGATCTGCATCGTCATCGCGGTGACGGTCTGCACGCTCGCGGTCCACACCGCCGCCATCCGGCTCACCTTCGCCATGGCACGCGACAACGCACTTCCCTTCGGAGAGAAGCTGGCTCGCGTTCACCCCAAGACGCAGACACCGATCGTGCCCGCGGTCATCATCGGCGTGCTGGCGATCCTCATCCTGGTGATCAACGTCGGCCAGGCCAAGATCTTCACGGTCCTGACCTCGATCGCCATCATCATGATCTACCTCGCCTACCTGATGGTGACCGGACCGCTTCTCAAGAAGCGATTCCAGGGGCAGTGGCCGCCAAAGGATCTCAAGGAAGGCGGCTACTTCACGATGGGCAAGTGGGGCATGCCGGTGAACATCGTCGCCGTGGTCTGGGGCGTGGCGATGGCACTGAACCTGGCCTGGCCGCGGGTCGCGGTGTACGGCGAGGGCTGGTACTACCAGTGGGGTGCCTTCATCTACATCGGCGTCATCCTCGGCGCTGGTCTGCTGTGGTACGCCGTGAAGGGCCGCCACCACATCGGCACGCTGGAATCGCATGCCGCCGTTGCGAAGGTCCCCGGCATCGATGTCTGACGACGAATTCTCCACCCACGTCTTCGACTACGTCATCGCCGGCGGCGGGACGGCCGGCTGTGTGCTGGCCGCCCGCCTGTCCGAGGACCCCGACGTGACGGTGTGTCTGGTCGAGGCAGGCCCGACCGACGTCGGCAACGACGACATCCTGCCGCTGACGAAGTGGATGCACCTGCTCGACTCCGGGTACGACTGGGACTACCCCGTCGAACCGCAGGAGAAGGGCAACAGCTTCATGCGGCACGCCCGCGCGAAGGTGCTCGGTGGGTGCTCGTCGCACAACTCGTGCATCGCGTTCCACCCGCCCGCCGAATCCCTGGACGAGTGGGTCGAGATGGGTGCCACCGGTTGGGGATCGGCCGAAATCCTGCCGCTGGTCCGGCGTTTGGAGACCAACGACGCGCCGGGGGACCACGGCCACGACGGCCCGGTCCGTCTTCAGGACGTGCCTCCCGCCGACCCTTGCGGCATCGCGGTGCTCGAGGCGGCAGCACTGGCCGGGCTGCCGACGGTGGCCTTCAACCGCGGCGAGACGGTGCGCAACGGCGCGGGCTGGTTCCAGATCAACGTGGGCGCCGACGGAAACCGCATGTCCACCTCGCACGCGTACCTGCACCCAATCTTGGACTCCCGCAAGAACCTCGAGGTCCGCACCGGCTGCTGGGTCTCGGAGATCCTGTTCGACGACGCCAATGCCGCCACGGGCGTGCGGTATCAACGCCCCGATCTCACCGGCTACGACGTGGTGTCGGCCCGCCGCGAGGTGATCGTCACCGCCGGATCCATCGACACCCCGAAGTTGTTGATGCTCTCCGGAATTGGTCCCGCCGAGCACCTCAGGGAGATGGGCATAACGGTTAGGGTCGACTCCCCGGGTGTTGGGTCCAACCTCGACGACCACGTCGAGGGGCTGGTGTTCTGGGAGGCCGCCAAGCCGATGGTGACCACCTCGACCCAGTGGTGGGAAATCGGTCTCTTCACGTGCGTCGACGAGGGTCTGTCCCAGCCCGACCTGATGATGCACTACGGCAGCGTGCCGTTCGACATGAACACGTTGCGACGCGGTTATCCGACGACGGACAACGGATTCTGCCTCACGCCCAACGTGACTCAGGGCCACTCGCGCGGAACAGTCCGGCTGCGCAGCCTCGACTACCGCGACCGGCCCCGCGTCGACCCTCGGTACTTCACCGATCCCGACGGCTACGACGAGCGGATCATGCTCGCCGGAATTCGGTTGGCGCGCAAGATCGCCGACCAAACGCCGCTGAAGGAGTGGATCGCGCGCGAACTCGCGCCGGGGCCCGACGCGACCACCGATGACGAGCTACTCGACTACGTGCACAAGACGCACAACACCGTCTACCACCCGGCGGCCACCGCCAGGATGGGAGCGGTCACCGACCCGATGGCCGTGCTCGATCCGCAGTTGCGGGTCAAGGGTGTGTCCCGGCTCCGGGTCGTCGATGCTTCGGCCATGCCGAAGCTGCCGTCGGTGAACCCCAACATCACCGTGATGACCATGGCCGAGAAGTGTGCGGACTTGATCCGGGGGAGCTGAGCGAGTTCCTCGGCGGGCACACGCCGTTCCAGTCGGCGTCCGCCGACGAACTCGCCGATCTGGCAGCCGGGTCGACGGTGGTCACGTTCGCCACCGGCGCGGTGATCGCCGACTACTCGGCGCAGGTGCCCGGCGACGTGTGGATGGTTCGCACGGGCCACGTGACGCTGCAGGCCGCCGACGGTTCGGCGGTCGACGTCGTCGAGCCCGGCGGGATCTTCGGCTACACCCCGTTGCTCACCGGCGGCGGAATGGAGTTCGTGGCTAGGGCCACCGAGCCGAGCACCCTGATCCGATTGCCGGGCCAGCAGGTGCGCACCCAGTTCGCGACGCCGGCCGGTTTGGCGTTCCTCGCCTCGTCGGCGTGGAGCGTCACCGCGGGTACCCGCCCCGCCCTGGTTCCCGTCGCCGACAGCAGACCGGTTGGCGAATTGGTGCACGGGGACGTCCTTCTCGTGACGCCAGACGTGTCGGTGCGCGACGCCGTCATCCGGATGACCGAACAGCACGTGTCCTACGCGCTGATCTCGTTGCCGGACGGCGAGTACGGCATCTTCACCGATCGCGATCTTCGGACCCGAGTGGTGGCGGCCGGATTGTCGGTGGACGTGCCGATCACCCGCGCGATGAGCGCACCGGCGCGGCGGGTCACCGCCGACCTGACCGCCGAGACCGTGCTGATGTCGATGCTGGAGAGCGGACTTCGGCACATGCCGGTGACCACGGCACGCGGCGAGGTCATCGGCGTCCTCGAAGACGCCGACCTCCTGGCCGCCTCGGCGAGGCAGAGCTTCATGCTGCGGCGCTCCATCGGTCTGGCCGCCGACGCCGACGAACTGCAGGCCGCTGCACAACACGTCACCCACACCGCCAGCGCGCTGTTCCGAAGCGGCACGAAGGCATCCGCAACGAGCGGCATCCTGTCGATCGTGATCGACAGCGTGGTCCGGCGGGCGTTGGAGTTGGCCCTCGCCGAGGCGCCGTCGGACGCGGGCACCCCGACGTCGGGCTTCGCGTGGCTGACCCTCGGCAGCATCGCACGACGTGAGGCCATGCCCTCCTCGGACGTCGACAGCGCGCTGTCCTGGCGCGACGACCTGTCACCCGCAGGCGACCAGCTCAGGGCGATCGCCAGGCGCACCCACGCCATCCTCGACGGCTGCGGGCTGCCGTCGGACAGCAACGGAGCCGTCGCCTCGAGTCCCAATTTCTCTCGCTCACAGGGTGATTGGGCCCGTGCTGCCCGTGGCTGGCTGGAGGATCCGCTCGTCGGGAAGGGGTTGATCCTGTCCTCGCTGCTGCTCGACGGCCGGGTGGTCTGGGGCGAGACCGCGCTGCACACGATCCCGGCCGTCTACCGCAGGATGCGCGTCGAACATCCGAACGCGTTGCGGCTGCAGCTGCTCGACGCGTTGTCCGGTCGGGTGCGCGCCCGGTCCCTGCGCGACGTGCTGTCGCGTCGCGGCGGCACGTTCGACCTGAAGAGTCACGCCGTGACCCCGATCGTGAACCTGGCGCGGTGGGGCGGCCTGGTCGGTGACGTCGCGTCGGCGTCGACCCCGGCCCGGCTCGAGGCGGCCGCCGCCTGCGGTGCGCTGAGTGAGCGTGATGCGGCGACCCTCGGCGAGGTGTTCGTGATGCTGCAGCGGCTGCGGATGACCCATCAGGTCGAGCAACTCATCGTCGGGCACAGTCCCGGTGACGTGATCACCATGTCCGAGCTGTCCCCGCTGAACCGGAGCCTGCTCAACGACGGACTCCGCGAGATCGCCGCCGTCCAGAGACGTGTCGGCAACTTCGGCATCCCGGCCGTATAGGGTCGGACCCGATGCCGAGGCCGGAAAGCAGAACGACCCCAGAAGACGGCGGACGGTCTGCGTCCGTCCAGTCCGTGGACCGTGCGCTGCTGGTCATGGAGATCCTGGCGACCAACGGACAGGCCGGCGTCACCGAGATCGCCGCCGAGCTCGGCGTGCACAAATCGACTGTGTCCCGGATCATCTCGGTGCTGGAAGGACGCGGCTACGTCGAGCAGCTCGCCGACCGCGGCAAGTACCGGCTGGGCTTCGCGATCGCCAGGCTGGCGCGCGCCACCAGCGGCCAACTCGACCTGGTGAAGCAGAGCCAGGCCGCGTGCGACGCGCTTGCCCTCGAGTCCGGTGAGACCACGAATCTTGCCGTCCTCGACGGCGACCGGATCGTCAACGTCGCCGAAGCCATCGGCCCGGCCGGCATCGCCCTGCGCACCTGGGTGGGGCAGAGCTGCCCGGCGCACACCACCTCCAGCGGCAAGGTGCTGCTCGCGGCGCTCGACGACGCTGCTCTTCGCGAAGCCCTCGGCAACCGGCTCGAGTCGTTCACCGAGGCGACCGTCACGACGCGGAGCGCCCTACAAGCCGAACTGGTCGTGGTCCGCGAACAGGGGTGGGCATGCGTCCGGGAGGAGCTGGAGGTTGGGCTCAACGCCGTCGCCGCACCGGTGTACGACGCCTCCGGCCGGGTCGTGGCAGCGCTCAGCGTGTCGGGGCCGTCCTATCGGCTCGGCGAGAACGAGTTCGAGGCGACCGCCAAGCGCGCCGTCGCCGCGGCCGAGACCATCAGCCGTCGGCTCGGCTGGATCGACGTCTCCGGCAGGCCCTAGAAGAACGTGCGGACCAGGTCGACGACCAGGCCGTCGTCGTCGAGCACCGGGATCAGCTGCCACTTGTCGAACACCGTGCAGGGATGGGAAATCCCGAACTCGAGCCACGTCCCCACCTCGACGCGATCGCGGTCGGCGGGTCCCAGCCGTAGGTAGGCGTGCTGGTCGTTGAGCTTCAGCACGGCGCTGTCCGTCAACCCGTAGGCCACCGGAAGGTCCTGGTCGAAGGACACGTCGCGGCGACCCATCGTCACCAAGGCCAGCTCGGTTTCGGGCCGTGACGTCACCTGCGCCCAGACTGACAGCGCGGGCCGGAACGCTGCCGTCAGCGGCGAGGTCCGACCGTAGAGGCCGTCGTCGTGAGTGAGGTAGCACCCGCTGCGCAGCACCGTTCGGACTGGCCCGACTCCCGTCCAGCCGGTGAGTTCGTCGGCCACCAGGTCGAAGTACGTGCTGCCGCCGGCCGTGACGAGTACCTCGTCGCCCTGGAACGTCGTCGCCAGACGGCCCACTGCCGACCGGAGTTCCTGCAGGTAGGCCCGCACCCGTCCGCGGGCCTCGTCGGTCACGTCGTGCCCCGTGGCGGCCTCGTAACCCGCGACGCCGACCAGGCGCAGCTGCTGCGACGCGGCCGCGGACCGCGCGACGGCGTCGACCGCGTCGGCATCCCGGCAGCCGGTGCGCCCGCCGGGCATCCCCACCTCGACGCAGACGTCGACCGGACGTCGGGCACCTGCGGCCGCGAGGGTGGCCGACATGATCTCGACCCCGCGCACCGAGTCCACCCAACACACCAGGCTGAAATTCGGGTCGCCATCCAATTCATTTGCCAGCCAACGCAATCCGGCCTCGTCGACCAGTTGGTTGGCCAGCACGACGCTGCTCACCCCGAACGCGCGAAACGTCCGCACCTGGCTGATCGTCGCCAGGGTGACGGCCGTGGCGCCCGCGTCGAACTGCCGCGCGAGCAACTGCGGGGCCATGTGGGTCTTGCCGTGCGGGGCCAGTTCGACGTTCCGGTCGCGGCACCACGCGGCCATGGTCGAGAGGTTGTGGGCGACGGCGGATTCGCGCAGCACGCACAGCGGCCCGACGGCGCCAGCGGCGAACGCGTCGACGCCGGCGGCTCGCACTTCGGCAGGGGTCTGCCCCCACCAATCCGACGGCAGGCCCTTGAAACGCCAGTCCATTGGTTCGTCGGCAAGGGCGGCGACGGCAGTCGCGTCGACGGTCGCGGGCATTGACCCATTCAAGCCTCATTTAAGCTGGCACGTCGTGAGCTCCGCAGATGTTCCCGAGGCCGGTCAGACGAACGACGACTCCGATCTACCCGAGCAGTTCCGAATCCGTCAGGCGAAGCGCGAGCGGCTACTCGCCGAGGGGCGCGATCCGTATCCGGTCGAGGTGGCCCGTACCCACACCCTTGCCGAACTCCGCACCGCTTACGCCGACCTGGAGGTCGACACCAAGAGCGGGCAGATCGTCGGGATCGCGGGTCGGGTGGTGTTCGCCAGGAACTCCGGAAAGCTGTGCTTCGCAACGCTGCAGGAGGGTGACGGCACCCAGCTCCAGGCGATGATCAGCCTCGACGGCGTCGGCAAGGAGTCGCTGGATGCCTGGAAGGCCGACGTCGACCTCGGCGACATCGTGTTCGTCCACGGCGAGGTGATCAGCTCGCGGCGAGGCGAACTTTCTGTGCTTGCCGATTCTTGGCAAATCATCTCCAAGGCCCTGCGGCCACTCCCCGTCGCGCACAAGGAGCTCAGCGAAGAGTCGCGGGTCCGGCAGCGTTACGTGGACTTGATCGTGCGCCCGGAAGCTCGCACCATTGCCCGCCAACGGATTGCGGTCGTTCGTGCGGTGCGTTCGGCATACGAGCGACGCGGCTTTCTCGAAGTGGAAACGCCAATGCTGCAAACTCTCGCGGGTGGTGCCGCCGCACGGCCCTTCGTCACCCACTCCAATGCCCTCGACGCCGATCTGTTCCTGCGCATCGCACCGGAGTTGTTCCTGAAACGGTGCTTGGTCGGCGGTTTCGAGAAGGTGTTCGAGATGAATCGGAACTTTCGAAACGAAGGCGCCGATTCCACGCATTCGCCGGAATTCGCCATGCTCGAGACTTATCAGGCCTACGGCACCTACGACGATTGCGCCGTCGTGACGCGCGAAGTTATTCAGGAGGTCGCCGACGAGGCGATTGGCACCCGAAACGTGCCACTGCCCGATGGCACGACCTACGATCTCGACGGAGAATGGGCGACGGTCGAAATGTACCCGTCCCTATCCGAGGCGCTCGGCGAGGAGATCACCCCCGATACGCCGGCCGATCGTCTCTGGTCGATTGCCGAGAGTCGTGGCCTCGAAATCGCTCGCGATCGCGGATTCGGTCACGGAAAGCTCGTCGAAGAACTCTGGGAGGACGCCGTCGGAGTCGACCTGTGGGCGCCCACCTTCGTACGAAACTTCCCCGTCGAGACATCGCCTCTGACTCGCGAGCACCGCAGTATTCCCGGGGTTACCGAGAAGTGGGATCTGTACATCCGAAAGTTCGAATTGGCTACCGGTTACACCGAATTGATCGATCCCGTGGTGCAGCGGGAAAGGTTCGAGGCACAAGCAAGGGCCGCTGCCGCGGGTGACGACGAGGCAATGGTTCTCGACGAGGACTTCCTCGCGGCATTGGAGTATGGGATGCCCCCGACCGCCGGAACGGGAATGGGCGTCGACCGCTTGTTGATGGCGCTGACGGGCTTGTCGATTCGCGAGACGGTTTTGTTTCCCCTCGTACGAAGGGATGCGCGCCGGCAGGGCTAGCTCGAAGACGGTTTCATACTTTTGTGTTGAATTGCGTCGCTTCCTATGCCAACATTGTTCAGGGTTTCGAGCGAAGTATGACTACGCGCCCGTGTAGAAGGGGCAGTGTGAGCCAATGGCAAAAAAAGTGACCGTCACGTTAGTCGATGATTTCGACGGTGAGGGTTCTGCCGACGAGACCGTCGAATTCTCACTCGACGGCGTCAGCTACGAGATCGACCTTTCGTCGAAGAATGCGACGAAACTTCGCAACGATCTCAAACAATGGGTAGAGGCGGGCCGCCGTGTCGGTGGCCGTCGCCGCGGCCGCTCGGCTGGATCGGGCCGTGGACGCGCGACGATTGATCGCGAACAAAGCGCTGCCATTCGGGATTGGGCTCGCCGTAACGGGCACAGCGTTTCGACGCGCGGCCGCATTCCGGCCGACGTGATCGACGCATTCCACGCGGCAACGTAACCGCGGGTAGCCATACGCACGTTTCCGCGGCGGATGCGGCTGTCGACTTTCGCTAGCGGCGAAGCGTTGTCGCGCCCGTTGGGGGAACCGATCCGCGCGGATCGGGCGTTGGAACCCGTGCGGCCTGGAAATGGTCACCGTTCGGT
The DNA here is from genome assembly GCF_001426545.1 of Mycobacterium sp. Root135. GTDB lineage: Bacteria > Actinomycetota > Actinomycetes > Mycobacteriales > Mycobacteriaceae > Mycobacterium. The sequence continues at coordinate 1,144,057 of NZ_LMEZ01000005.1, forward strand.
CTTTCACTACGAGAGGACAAGCGGGACACCCAGAGGCGCCGCCCACTACAGTGGACGTCAAGCGCAGAGCACGGTTCGCCGTGTGAGGACTGCGCTATCTACGGAGGGCAGGTAACCACCGATGTTCGAACGCTTCACCGACCGCGCACGGCGCGTTGTCGTCCTGGCTCAAGAAGAAGCCAGGATGCTGAACCACAACTACATCGGCACCGAGCACATCCTCCTTGGCCTCATTCACGAAGGCGAGGGTGTCGCGGCGAAGTCGCTCGAGTCGCTGGGCATTTCGCTGGAGGGTGTTCGCAGCCAGGTCGAGGAGATCATCGGACAGGGCCAGCAGGCACCGTCCGGGCACATCCCCTTCACCCCGCGCGCCAAGAAGGTGCTGGAGCTGAGCTTGCGCGAGGCGCTGCAGCTCGGCCACAACTACATCGGCACCGAGCACATTCTGCTCGGCCTGATTCGTGAAGGCGAAGGCGTCGCCGCCCAGGTCCTGGTCAAGTTGGGTGCCGAGCTGACGCGCGTGCGTCAGCAGGTCATCCAGCTGCTCAGCGGCTACCAGGGCAAGGAGACCGCCGAAACCGGCACGGGTGGCCGTGGTGGCGAGGCGGGCAACCCGTCGACGTCTCTGGTGCTCGACCAGTTCGGTCGCAACCTGACCGCAGCCGCGATGGAGGGCAAGCTCGACCCCGTCATCGGCCGCGAGAAGGAAATCGAGCGGGTCATGCAGGTGCTGAGCCGCCGCACCAAGAACAACCCGGTGCTGATCGGCGAGCCAGGCGTCGGCAAGACCGCCGTCGTCGAGGGCTTGGCGCAGGCCATCGTGCACGGCGACGTGCCCGAGACGCTGAAGGACAAGCAGCTCTACACCCTGGACCTCGGGTCCCTGGTCGCCGGCAGCCGTTACCGCGGTGACTTCGAAGAGCGCCTGAAGAAGGTGCTCAAGGAGATCAACACCCGCGGCGACATCATCCTGTTCATCGACGAGCTGCACACGCTCGTCGGCGCGGGTGCCGCCGAGGGCGCGATCGACGCGGCGTCGATCCTCAAGCCGAAGCTGGCCCGCGGCGAGCTGCAGACCATCGGTGCGACGACCCTCGACGAGTACCGCAAGTACATCGAGAAGGACGCCGCCCTGGAACGACGCTTCCAGCCGGTCCAGGTCGGCGAGCCGACCGTCGAGCACACCATCGAGATCCTCAAGGGATTGCGCGACCGGTACGAGGCGCATCACCGCGTCTCGATCACCGACGGCGCGATCGTCGCGGCTGCCACGTTGGCCGACCGCTACATCAACGACCGGTTCTTGCCCGACAAGGCGATCGACCTGATCGACGAGGCGGGCGCCCGGATGCGCATCCGCCGGATGACCGCTCCGCCAGACCTGCGCGAGTTCGACGAGAAGATCGCCGACGCCCGCCGGGAGAAGGAATCTGCGATCGACGCGCAGGACTTCGAGAAGGCGGCCAACCTGCGTGACAAGGAGAAGACCCTCGTCACGCAGCGCGCCGAGCGGGAGAAGCAGTGGCGCTCGGGTGACCTGGACGTCGTCGCAGAAGTCGACGACGAGCAGATCGCCGAGGTTCTCGGCAACTGGACCGGCATCCCCGTGTTCAAGCTGACCGAGGCCGAGACCACGCGTCTGCTGCGCATGGAGGACGAGATCCACAAGCGGATCATCGGCCAGGAAGACGCCGTCAAGGCCGTCTCGAAGGCGATCCGTCGTACCCGTGCCGGTTTGAAGGATCCCAAGCGTCCGTCCGGTTCGTTCATCTTCGCCGGCCCGTCCGGTGTCGGTAAGACCGAGCTGTCCAAGGCGCTGGCCAACTTCCTGTTCGGCGATGACGACGCCTTGATCCAGATCGACATGGGCGAGTTCCACGACCGCTTCACCGCGTCGCGGCTGTTCGGTGCCCCTCCCGGGTACGTCGGCTACGAAGAGGGCGGCCAGCTCACCGAGAAGGTGCGCCGCAAGCCGTTCTCGGTGGTCTTGTTCGACGAGATCGAGAAGGCCCACCAGGAGATCTACAACACGCTCCTGCAGGTGCTCGAGGACGGCCGTCTCACCGACGGTCAGGGCAGGACGGTCGACTTCAAGAACACCGTGCTGATCTTCACGTCCAACCTCGGTACGTCCGACATCAGCAAGGCGGTGGGCCTCGGCTTCACCCAGGGTGGCGGCGAGAACAACTACGAGCGGATGAAGCTCAAGGTCAACGACGAGCTGAAGAAGCACTTCCGCCCCGAGTTCCTGAACCGCATCGACGACATCATCGTCTTCCACCAGCTGACGAAGGAAGAGATCGTCCAGATGGTGGAGTTGATGATCGCTCGCGTCGGCAACCAGCTCAGGGCCAAGGACATGACCATGGAGCTGACCGACAAGGCGAAGTCGCTTCTGGCCAAGCGTGGATTCGACCCGGTGCTGGGAGCCCGCCCGTTGCGGCGGACCATTCAGCGCGAGATCGAGGACGCCTTGAGCGAGAAGATCCTCTTCGACGAGGTCGGCCCGGGCCAGGTCGTCACGGTCGACGTCGACAACTGGGACGGCGAGGGTGCCGGCGAGGACGCGGTGTTCACCTTCGTCGGTGCCACCCGGCCGGTCGTCGACGCACCGGATCTGGCGCCGGCGGGCGCTCCGGAGTAATTCGGCAGTACTGAAACGACGATTGGGCGGTACCCCTCGCAGGGGTGCCGCCCATTTCGTCGTCTGGGAGTGGCGGCGCGCTCGCCTGTGCCTATGATGCTCGAGTAACCGACGCACGAAGGAATGCTGGTGAAAATCCAGAGCGGTCGCGCCACTGTGAAAGTCAGACCCGACGTACGTCACTCTTGATACGGGACGCGAACTCCCGAAAGGACAGCTGACATGACAACTTCCGAGGCCCGCCGGAGCGTAGCTCCCGCGATTGACTTCACCGCCACGAAGGCGGCCCTGTGGCTGTCGCTGACGGCCTTCTTCGCCCTGCTGGTGCTGTACTTCGTCGGCGTCGACCAGGGTGCTACGTCGGTGTTCGGCGACAACATGTACATCCACGAGTTCGTCCACGACGCTCGTCACCTCCTCGGGTTCCCCTGCCACTGACCGGCAGGAGAAACCCCACAATGGAAAAGCGAATCATTGGGCGCGGCCTTCTGGCCGGCGCCGTCGCAGGCGTGCTCGCGTTCGTCTTCGCGAAGATCTTCCTCGAGCCCGTGATCGGTCGGGCGATCGACTTCGAGGACGGCACGTCCGCCGCACACGAAGCCATGGAGGCGGCCACCAGCGGGCACAGCCACGGCGAGGGCGGCGAGCTGTTCAGCCGCGGCATCCAGTCCACGGTTGGCATGGGTTTCGGCGTGCTCCTGTTCGCCGTCGCCATGGGCGCGCTGTTCGCCGTGGTCTTCGCGGTGGCACACGGCCGGGTCGGCAACGTCTCGGCCCGCATGCTGTCGGTGCTGGTCGCCGGGGCCATGTTCGTCTCGCTGTGGATCGTCCCGGCGCTGAAGTACCCGCCGAATCCGCCGGCGACCAGTGAAGACTCCACGATCTTCCAGCGCTCGATGCTGTACCTGCTGATGGTCGGGCTGTCGGCGCTGCTGATGGTCGCCGCCGTCTACTTCGGGCGCCAACTGGCTCCCAAGCTCGGCGCCTGGAACGCGACGTTGGTCGGTGGCGCGTCGTACCTCGTCGCGGTGTTCGTGGTGATGTTGGTCCTGCCGACGATCAACGAAACCCCGGGCCCCATGGTGAACGACGCGGGCGTCATCGTCTTCCCCGGCTTCCCGGCGGTGGACATGTACGAGTTCCGGCTCTACACGTTCACCACTCAGCTGATCGTCTGGACGACGATCGGCCTGGTGTTCGCGGCGTCGATCTCGAAGGTGTTGGACTCCAAGAGAACTGGCGCGGAGGTCGGCGCCAGCACGTGAGTGAGATCGTCCGGCTGACCCTCGTCTCCCATGCGATGACGGATGCGATGGCAGCCGGACGATTTCCGCGTGACGAAGCCCTGAACGCGCTTGGCCAGCGCCAAGTCGACGCGACCGTCGACCTCGGTGTCGTCGATGCCGCGGTCTGCGGGCCCGAGACCCGCACCAGGCAGACCGCGGAACTACTCGGGTTGCGCGCCGAGACCGAACCGCTGCTGGCGGACCTGAACTGTGGCGCGTGGCGGGGCAGCGTGCTCGGCGGCGTTGGGCCTGCCGAATTGACGCTGTGGCTCACCGATCCCACGCAGGCGCCGCATGGCGGCGAGTCGGTGGTCGACCTCATCACCCGCGTCGGCGGCTGGCTGGATTCGCTGTCGGATCGCCGGGGTCGGCTGGTCGCGGTGACGCATCCCAGCGTCGTCCGGGCCGCGGTCGTCTACGCCCTGAGTGCGCCGTCGGCGTCCTTCTGGCGCGTCGACGTCGGACCTGTCTGTCGTACCGTCATGCACCTTCGCGGCGGGTCGTGGACGCTGCGGTCCACTGGCTAGGCCGGCTGTACCAAACCGAATGCACCTTCGGCGATGGACAGCATCCAGCTCGCCGCCGTCAGGCTGCGGAACTTCGGCCAGTTCGCCTGGAGGCTGACCACCCAGGCCTGTCCCGTCCGGTCGACGGCGTACCAGCTGAAGCCGATGTCGCCCGGCAGATTTCCGCCCTTCGCACCGATGTAGGTCCACTTCGTCTTGTCGAGATCGATGCCGGGCGTGGCCGACAGGATGTCTCTGACCGGCGCGGCGGGGCCGACGGCCGCGGTCTGCAGGGCGGCGTGCACGCGGCAGATGTCCCCTGCCGTGCCGTACCACTCGGCGCCGTACGGGGAGGCGGGCGTGTGGGTGCGCTCCGGATCCGGCTCGTAGTGGCGGGTATTCGTCTGCGCGATCAACCGAGCCCGGTCCTGCGGCGATGCCTCCCGCCACTGCTCACGGAGATCGGGCTCGCCCCAGCCCACCGAGAACAGTTCGTGGGTGTTGGGGAACGGCGTCATGCTGGCGGGGTCGTGGTGACCGGCGTGGACGAGTGCGCGTTCGACCGCACCTGGTCCGAGCCGGGCCATCAGCAGGTCGGTCGCCATGTTGTCGCTCGCCGAAATCATCTGCTGCGCAGCATCTCTCACCGACACCCGGGCCCCGGGCGGCAAGTGGTCGAACCCGGCCGAGCCGACCGCCTTGGCTTCCTTGGTGATGGTCAGTTGATCGTCCCAGCCGAGGGTGCCCGCGTTGACCGCGTCGGCGATGCCCAGCAGGACGTAGAGCTTGAAGATCGACGCCAGCGGTAGCGAGTCGTCGACGTTGGTGCCCGCCACCTTCGTGCACGTGCCGTCGGTGACCTTGGAGACTTGATACGAGTAGTGGGCGCCGGACTTGGTCAGCTGGGCGTCGACGTCGGACCACTGCGTGATCGTCGCCTTCTGCAGGGTGACCTTGAAGCGGTCGACCATCCCGGCGTCGTTGGTGCGCAGCTCGATGTCCTGGCCGACGCCGTACGAGGTCAGCAGGTGCAGGGTGGCCTGGCCGGCGCCGTAGTCGATGCCCGAGACGGTGAACGGCCGGTCCCACCACATCTTGTCCATCACGAACGCGATGTCGTCCACCTGGGGGGTGGCGGCAAGGGTCGAGACGCCGGGGACCCCAATTGGCCAGTCGGAGTTGAGCATGTCGACGGTCTGCTTGGCGCGCAGACCCGGGGGGGTGCTGGTTGCGATGTGTGCGCCGTAGGCGGCCTCGGCCGGTGCGGCCGGGCCGGTGTGCGCACACCCGCACGCCAAGGCGGCGATCAGAGTCGAGGCAACACCGAGGGCAGTGGCCCGCAGTCCCACCTAGCTACGCTCCCGACCGCTGAACGTCCAGGACGACCTCGAACTCGAGAAGCGAGGCGCCGGTGGCGACGGGGTTGGCGCGCTGACCCGCGTGAGCTTCCACCGCGGGGCCGCTCGCCCAGGCCTGAAAGGCCTCCTCGGACTCCCACTGGGTGACGACGAAGTAGCGGTCCTCGCCCTTGACGGGACGCAGCAGCTGGAAACCGAGGAAGCCGGGTTGGCCGTCGACTGCGTGCGCACGGTTGGCGAAGCGCTTCTCCAACTCTGGGCCTGCATCGGCCGGAACCTCGATCGCGTTGATCTTCACCACTGCCATGGTGTCCACGTTACCGGTTCGTTATCTCTGCTCGGTGAGCTGCTGCCAGGATGTCGGGCATGGCTTCGGACTTGCTGGTGGGCCGCGGCGGAGCCGGCGCGCCCATCGTCCTGGTGCACGGGTTGATGGGCCGGGGGACGACGTGGTCGCGGCAGCTGCCGTGGCTGACCGAGCGTGGCGAGGTCTACACCTACGACGCGCCGTGGCACCGCGGCCGCGACGTCGCGGATCCGCATCCCGTCAGCACGGAGCGGTTCGTCGACGATCTGGCCGAGGCCGTGGAAGCGCTCGGGCGACCCGCCACGCTGGTCGGTCATTCGATGGGTGGGCTGCACTCCTGGTGTCTCGCCGCGGCTCGGCCGGATCTGGTGACGGCGCTTGTCGTCGAGGACATGGCGCCCGACTTCCGCGGCAGGACGACCGGTCCGTGGGAGCCCTGGCTGCGCGCGTTGCCGGCCGAATTCGGCTCCGAGCAGCAGGTGCTCGACGAGTTCGGGCCGGTCGCCGGACGGTACTTCGCGGAGGCGTTCGACCGCACCGACACCGGGTGGCGACTGCACGGCCGACCCGAGCGCTGGATCGAAATCGCGGCGCAGTGGGGAGAGCGCGACTACTGGCAGCAGTGGCACGAGGTGCGCGCGCCGACGTTGCTCGTCGAGGCGGGCAACTCCGTCACGCCGCCCGGTCAGATGGACCGGATGCGGACGACCGGCGCGCAGGTGGCATACCTGCGGGTGCCGGGGGCGGGCCACCTCGTTCACGACGACGCACCGCGGGAGTACCGCGACGCGGTCGAGCCGTTCCTGGCCCAGTTTTCCTAGCGATGTTCGCCCGTCCTGCCTGACGCAGGCCAGGCCGGGACCTTCTCGAAGCGGGTGCGGGCGGCGTCGGCATCGTGCTGAACGCGGTACCAGTCCGGGTCGCCGAACTGGTTGACGAGGTGGCCGCGCAACGTGTCGTTGCGGTGGCTGGCCCAACTCAGCAGTGCGGCGAGTGCGAAGGGCGCGGACAGGATCAGGAATGCAAGTATCACGTTCATGGCAGCAATTATTTGACCGAAAACATTCCGCCAACAGTGGCAGTGCAGACATGGTGCATTAAGATGCTGCCATGCTCAAGAGCGTCTCTGCGTTGGTCCTCGACGGGGTCGCCCCCTTCGAGTTCGGGGTGATCTGCGAGGTCTTCGGCATCGACCGGTCGGCCGACGGCGTGCCCAACTTCGACTTCAAGGTCTGCGGGCCACAACCCGGCGTGCCCCTGCGGATGTCGGTGGGCGCGTACCTGGTGCCCGACTCGGGACTCGACGCCCTCGTCGGGGCCGACCTGGTCGCCATCCCCGCGTTCGTCGGAACCGACTACCCGGAGGAGGCGCTCGCCGCCGTGCGGGCCGCCGCCGAGGCAGGGTCGACCATCCTGACCGTCTGTTCGGGCGCGTTCCTGGCCGGCGCCGCAGGACTTCTCGACGGGCGCAAGTGCACGACGCACTGGATGCACGCCGACGACCTGGCGGCCCGCCACCCCACGGCGGAGGTCGACCGCAACGTCCTGTTCGTCGACGACGGCAACCTGATCACCAGCGCGGGCACCGCCGCGGGCATCGACGCCTGCCTGCACCTGGTGCGCCGCGAACTGGGGAGCGAAGTCACCAACACCATCGCCCGCCGCATGGTGGTGCCGCCACAGCGCGACGGTGGTCAACGCCAGTACATCGAGCAACCCATTCCGGTTCGATGTTCGGAAGGTTTTGCGCCGCAATTGGATTGGGTTCTTTCCAACCTCGACGAGCCGCACACCGTTGGAACGCTCGCCGCCAGAGCCAACATGTCGGCGAGGACCTTTGCGCGCAGGTTCGTCGAGGAGACCGGCCGCACTCCGATGCAGTGGGTAACCGACCAGCGGGTGCTCTTCGCCCGCCGCCTGCTCGAGGAGACCGACCTCGACGTCGACCGGGTGGCCGACAAGGCGGGTTTCGGCACCGCGACCCTGCTGCGCCACCACTTTCGCCGGGTCGTCGGCGTCACCCCTTCGGACTATCGGCGCCGCTTCTCCGGCGACGACTCCGATTGTGCAGCAACGGCTTAGCGGTTACAGGGCTTGGGTTTCAGAGTGCGTAGACGCACCAGGCGCCCGGCACGCCCTTGAGCCGGTGCTCGCCGCGGTCGCTGAACGTCCGGTGTGAGCCCGTCACGATTTCGCGCACCGTCGAGGAGACGAGCACTTCACCAGGGCCCGCCAGCGCCGTGATCCGCGCGCCGATGTGCACGGCCATACCCGCGATGTCCTGTCCGCGGGCCTCCACCTCACCGGCGTGAATGCCGACCCGGACGTCGACGCCGAGGGTCGCGACCGAGCCGACGATCTGTTCGGCGCAATCCAGTGCCACGCTCGGGCTGCTGAACGTCGCGACGAAACCGTCACCGGCGGTGTTGACTTCGCGTCCGCCGAAGCGTCTGAGTTCCCGTCGCACCAGATTGTCGTGACTGTCGAGCAGGTCGCGCCAATGGTCGTCGCCTAGGGCGGCGGCGCGCTGCGTCGACCCGACGATGTCGGTGAACACGATCGTGGTGAGCACGCGCTCGGCATCCGAGCCGCCACGCGACCCGGTGACGAACTCCTCGATCTCGGCGAGGAGCGGCATCGCGTCGCCGACCCAATAGAGCGTGTCGGCGCCGGGTAATTCGACGTAGCGCGCCCCCGGGATGTGCTCGGCGAGGTACCGGCCGTGGCCGACGCCGACGAACGTGGCGTCCTCACGGTGCACGATCAGTGTCGGCGCGGTGATGGCGGGCAGCTTGTCCCGCACGTCGGCGTCGGTGAGGGCCTGGCTGGAGCGCCTGGCCATGCTCGGCGAGGCCGCCCGGTTGCCCGCGGCGTCCCACCAGGTTCGGAAGGCTTGGTTGTCGGCGACCGACGGCGCGACCATGGCGAGCACGTCGACGCCGCGTTCCACGGCATCTGCCGCCGTCGACGCCGTCGCGAACGAGCCGGCGGTGCGGGGCTGGGTTCCCGCCTCGTAGTCGGGCGCCCACAGCACGCGGGGGGAACCGTTGACCACCACCAGCTTGGCAACGCGCTCGGGGCGATCGGCTGCCAGGAAGAGCGCGCTCACCGCGGTGTACCCCGAGCACATGACGGTGGCGCTCTCGCAACCGACGGCGTCCATGACCGCAACGGCGTCCTCGGCCCAGCAGGCCGGGGTGATCTTGTCCGCTCCGATGCGCGAGGACATCCCCATCCCGCGGTGATCGAATCGGATCACCCGGCAGAACGACGACAGTCGGCGGTAGAAGCGGTACATCGAGGGTTCGGAGTCGATCGAGTCGATCGGAACGAACGGGCCCGGCATCACGACGAGATCAACCGGGCCGTCGCCGATCACCTGGTACGCGATGTCCAGATCGCCCCGCGATGCGTAACGAGTGCGCGGAGCCCGGGAGACGGGTACGGCCACCGTTCAAGGCTAGTTCACCAGCACGTTTGGCGGTCCGGCTTCACCACCTTCTCCGCTGAGCGCGAACAAGCCGTCGGCGGTCTGCTCGACGAGGCCGTCGGTGAGCAACGAGTCCAACGCGCGGTCGCGCTGGGCGGTATCGGTCAGCCACGCCACGTCGAGCTGGGCCCGCGTCACCGGAGCCGCGTCGGCGCGCAACACGTCCAACAGCCGACCGCGGACCTGTCGGTCCGTGCCGGCGAACTTCTGCACTCGCCGGGCCGGCTCGGTCGACGGCGGGAAACCGGCCGAGCGCCACGCACAGATACTCAGCGGACACACCCCGCACTTCGGTGACCGGGCCGTGCACACGATCGCCCCAAGCTCCATCAGGGCGATCGAGAACACCGGCGCGCGTTCGTCATTGGGCAGGATGGCGTCGACGTCGGCGAGGTCGCGGACGCTGGCGGGGGAGTCGGCCCTGCCGTGGACGACCCTGGCGACCACGCGGCGCACGTTGGTGTCCACCACCGGAACTCGCTTGCCGTAGGCGAAACAGGCGATCGCCCGTGAGGTGTATGCGCCGACGCCGGGCAGCGCCAGCAACGCGTCGACGTCGTCGGGCACCACGTCGCCGTGTTCGGTGGCGATCACGGTCGCGCATTCGTGCAACCGCTTGGCCCGACGGGGGTAGCCGAGCTTTCCCCACGCCCGCAGGACGTCGGCCGCGCTCGCGGCGGCGGTGGCGGACGGCGTCGGCCAGCGGGCCACCCAGTCGCGCCAGATCGGCTCGACCCGCGCGACGGGGGTCTGCTGCAACATGAACTCGCTGACCAGGATTTGCCACGCCGAGACACCCGGCTGTCGCCACGGCAGATCTCGCTGCGCATGTGAATACCATTTGAGGAGTTCGCCCGCGTCGACCATCAGCGCGTGCTCCAGGCACAATGTGGCCATGCCGAATACAAGCCCGATAACTGCATGGAAGGCACTCAGCGAGGGTAACGACCGTTTCGTCGCTGGTACCCCGGAGCACCCCAGCCAGAGCATCCAGCACCGCGCGAGCCTCGCCGAGGGCCAGAAGCCGACCGCGGTGGTGTTCGGATGCGCCGACAGTCGGGTCGCCGCCGAGATCATCTTCGACCAGGGCCTCGGCGACATGTTCGTGGTGCGAACCGCGGGCCACGTGCTGGATTCGGCGGTACTCGGCTCGATCGAGTACGCGGTCACTGTGCTGAGCGTGCCGCTCATCGTCGTGCTCGGGCACGACAGCTGTGGCGCGGTCAAGGCCACGCTGGCAGCGCTCGACGACGGCGATGTGCCGGGCGGCTATGTGCTCGACATCGTCGAACGCGTCACCCCGTCGATCCTGATGGGACGCAAGGAGGGTCTGACGAGGGTCGACGAGTTCGAAGCCCGCCACGTCACCGCAACTGCGCGGCAGCTCGTCAGTCGGTCGAAGGCGGTTTCGGACGCCGTTGACTCCGGCGCGCTGGCCATCGCGGGCGTGACCTACCAGCTTGCCGACGGTCGCGCGCGCCTTCGAGAGCACCTCGGCGACATCGGAGTGGAGTAGCCCACCGGCGACACGCCGGGCGAGGTCGGACGTCATGACCCGACACCGCCTTACCGTGTATGTGTGCTGGACACCGAACCGCATCACCCGCTGCCGCCGGAGATCTACCGGCGCAGGCGGTTCCTCGCGATAGGCGTCGGAGCGCTCGCGCTCGTCATCGTCATTGCCATCGTCGTGGTGGTGTTCGCGAACAGCAGCGGAGACTCGGCTCCCACCCAGCCGACCTCGACTCCCGCCGCGTCTGCGCCTCAACTTCCGGGGGCGAACCCCGAGGTCAAGACGCCGATCCTGCCGCCCGCCCAGCAGTCGCCGCCGCCGACTCCGACCGCAGTCGAGGCCGTCGCCCCGCCGCCGGTGCTCAAGGAGGGCGACGACTGCCCCGACTCCACGTTGGCGGTCAAGGGCATCACCAGTCAGCCCAACTACGTCGTCGGTGATCAGCCAAAGTTCACGATGGTGGTCACCAACATCGGCCTGGTGGCGTGCAAGCGCGACGTCGGCGCCGCGGTGCTGGCGGCCTACGTGTACGGACTCGACAACAACCGGCTGTGGTCGAACCTCGACTGCGCACCGTCCAACGAGACGTTGGTGAAGACGTTCAACCCCGGCGAGCAGGTGACCACCGAGGTGACGTGGACCGGGATGGGTTCCGCCGCCAACTGCCCGCTTCCGCGCCAGCCGATCGGGCCGGGCACCTACAACCTGGTCGTCCAGCTGGGAAACCTGCGGTCGGCAACCGTGCCGTTCACCTTGGCCGTGCCAGCCAACGTGCCGGCGGGCGAAGCGCCCCCGGCTCCCGCTGACGCACCGCCGCCCGAAGTTGCGGCCCCCGCGGGCAACTAGTTCCACTGCGCGTCGGATTCACGTTCGCGTTTGACGCGTCTAGCTTGCGGTCTAACTGACTGTGGCGGCAATTCATTCGTTGCCGCACCACTTTGACCGCATCGGACCGTTTTCGGCCGCAGAGAAGTCGCGGAGAAACAGGCAACCGCACGGCGCTGGTGTAGACGACGTGATCGGATCCCAGCCGCATCGGCATAGGCCCTGCCTAGAAGGGTGGTGGGCTGGGGTCGTCGTCGACGAGGGCCGGGGCCGCGGGTGTGGTGGTGCGTTGGTGGTGGTTGGCGGTTCGTTCGGCGGTGATGTCGTGGGCGCGTTGGTGGGCGCGGGTGCGCCGGCGGCGCGGCATCTTCGCGGTCCGGTCGGAACCCGCGGAATCGGACTCGTCGTGCACCTGGTCTCGGGTGTCGAGGATCATTGGGGCGGTCGGTGCGCACAGTGATGGGGAGACGATGGCGCTGCCGGGGTGGGTGACGTATCGGTCCCCGGCCGGTGAGGTCCAGATGATGGTGCCGTCGACGAGTTGTTCGTCGGACCACCTCCAGAACGTCTTGACCAGATGATGAAAACGGCACAGGCACTTCAGGTTCGACGCCTGGGTCGGCCCNGGTGATCAACGAGCTCGCCGACGCGATGGAGAGATGAGGGTGCCGTCGACGAGTTGTTCGTCGGACCACCTCCAGAACGTCTTGACCAGATGATGAAAACGGCACAGGCACTTCAGGTTCGACGCCTGGGTCGGCCCGCCCCGACCGTGCGGGACGGTGTGGTCGAGGTCGCAGCGGGTGGCCGGGGCGCTGCAGCCGGGGAACCGGCACGTCAGATCCCGGCACCGCACGWAGTCSGCCAACCCTCGTGACGGCACGTACCCACCCTCGGCCCGGCAGTCCCTGGGGTGCACCAACGGCCGCAACCGGGCAGCCTTCGCCAGTTCGGCGATCATCTCCGGCGGGATCARCCCYTCSAACCCGATCATCGACCCTGGGGTGACACCGGTGCCGTCGACGGTGGCCTGCTCGGCGATGACGTGGATGACCACCGCACTGGCCACCGCACCGGCGGCCGGGCACTCCGACAGGCCGCAGCGGCACCCGAGGCGGTCCCCGCCGGCGGYGAGCACCCCGACGGCGTCGGAGCGGCGCTGGGCCAGGGTGCGCCCGTCGGCCTCACACACGGTGTGGGCCAGTGCGGTGAGGCGGTCGTCGAAGGCGTGCCCGTCGGGGGCKGTGACGATGGCGGTGATCTCGGTCAGCCCGTTGTCGACGTCCCCGACGACCACGTCCCTGCCGGCAACCCGATCGCGGCGGCGCCGCACCGCGTCCAAGTCGACCTTCGCCACCACCTGGTCGATSCGGGTGGCGAGTTGGGAGCGGCTGCACGATCCCCAGCGTGGGGCGGTGATCGCCAGTTCGGCGTCGACCATGGCCAGGGTGTCCTCGTCGACGATCAGCCCGGTGCGGAACACACACGCCCGGAACACTGCTTCGTCGATGTCGCCGGCGATGAACGCCCGCCCCAGCCGGGGCAGGGAGAACCGTAGGGCGTGGGCGTAGCGGACGTGGCTGGCGGCCAGGTCGCGGCTGATGTTGAGGGCGGCGGCGACTTCGAGGG
>NZ_LMEZ01000006.1:0-755022 GCF_001426545.1 Mycobacterium sp. Root135
ACCATCCCTAAGCAGTAGGAAGACGGGAAGTCCCCCACCAAGATGGCCAAAAACAACAAACAAAAACCACCAAACACACTATTGAGTTCTCAAACAACACGCCCCACCTGTTCGCATGACAGCCCCGCGGCGTAAAGCCGCTAGCCTCTTGCGGACAGTAGAGTGAAACCACCGAAGTGACTTCCCTCTGGGATGTCGTCGCGCTCTGCGATCTGGACCGCGTCGCTGACGACTTGGATTAAGTTACGGGCCGGATAACGCAGAGTCAAATCGCCTGGTCAGAGGCGTGACAATCAGAAGTTCAGGCCCCGAGCGGGTGCTCAAACGGTCGTCCGGACTCCATCCGGCGTCATTCGATCCTTTCGACGCCCGCGACATTGCGCTTACCCCGTCGCAACACCAGCCATCGGCCGTGCAGGAAGTCCCCTGACGCCGGAACCCAGTCGTCGCCCTCGACGCGGACGTTGTTCACGTAGACGCCGCCTTCGGACAGCGTCCGACGCGCGTCGCCCTTGCTCTTCGACAGACCCGTGGCCACCAGAAGATCGCCGATTCCGTCAGAAACCCCTGGTCGGAGCTCGGCGACGGAAGTCTCGCGCAAGGCAGCTGCCAGCGTGGATTCGTCGAGTCCGGCCAGTTCACCCCGCCCGAACAGGGCCTGACTGGCCAGCTCGACCGACTCCGTGGCCTGCTGACCGTGGACCAACGTGGTGAGTTCCTGGGCCAAGCGCCGCTGGGCGGCCCGCTCGTGCGCCCGTTCGGTGGTCGCGATCTCCAGGTCGCCGAGCTCGTCGGCCGACAGGAACGTGAACCACCTCAGGTAGCGGATCACGTCGGCGTCGGCGGTGTTGACGAAGTACTGGTACCAGGCATAGGGCGAGGTCAACTCCGGGTCGAGCCAGACGTTGCCACCCCCGGTGGACTTGCCGAACTTCTTGCCGTCGGCCGAAGTCACCAGCGGCACCGTGAGCGCGTGTGCGCTGGCCCCCAGCTTCTGTCGGACCAGGCGAACGCCGGCGATGATGTTGCCCCACTGGTCGGAGCCGCCGATCTGCAACGAGCAGCCGTGTTTGCGGTGTAGTTCCACAAAGTCGTTGGCCTGCAACAACATATAGCTGAACTCGGTGTAGGAGATGCCCTCGCCCTCGAGGCGTCGCTTGATGGTGTCGCGGTCGAGCATGACGTTCACCGAGAAGTACTTGCCAAGGTCTCGCAGGAACTCGATCGCCGAGAGTTGCGACGTCCAGGACAGGTTGTTCTCGACGATCGCGCCCGTCGGCGACTCGTCGAAGGCGACGAACCGCTCCAACTGTCCGCGGATGCGCTCGGACCACTCGGCGACGGTGTCGGCGGTGTTCAGCGTGCGTTCGGCGGTATCGCGCGGGTCCCCGATCATTCCCGTCGCGCCGCCGGCCAGAACGATCGGCCGGTGCCCCGCACGTTGGAAGCGTTGCAGGGTCAGCAGCGGAATCAGGTGTCCGGCGTGCAGGCTCGGTGCCGTCGGGTCGAACCCGGCATAGAGGGTGAGCGGTCCCGATGCGGTTGCGGCGGCCAACGCCTCACGGTCGGTGGACTGCGCGATCAAGCCGCGCCAGTCCAGTTCGTCGAGGATTCCAGCGTCTGGAGAAGTCACGCCGTCAATCCTCTCCCATCAATCGCTGTCACCCGGTGCGGGTGCCCGTGGGCTGCGGCGGTAGGCGGAGACCTCGGGATGGTCGGCGAGCCAGAACCGCCACGGTCGGTCGGCGGCCTTGCTCACCCCCACGCGCGGGCCGCTGATCACCGGCACGCTGGCGCCGAGCGTCAACCGAACCGGGCTGTCCGCGTCGAACAGGTCGATTCCGTTGTCCTGCATGGTGATTCCCAGCGCGGAGCAGAGGTTCCCCGGGCCGCGGGCCAACGCGGCCGTGGTCACCGGACCGCGGCTGGCGTGGGCGACACCGAAGCCGTCGGTCACGACTGCGGCACGCAGCAGAACCGCGGCGGCCACGCCGTCGTCACCGCACACCACGTTCGCGCACACGTGGATACCGTGGCTGCGATAGGTGTACATCCGCCCCGGCGGGCCGAACATCACCTCGTTGCGACCGCCGCGCCCGCGGAAGGAATGGGCGGCGGCGTCCGGCCACGGCCCGTCGGCGGGACCGCCGTACGCCTCGACTTCGACCACCGTGGCGGTCACTCCCCGACAGATCAGCTCGGCGCCGACCAGGAGTCGGGCGGCCGACACCGGGTCGGTGGCCAACCGTTGCACGCTCACCAAATCGATTGTGCCCGGCGGTCTTGACGTCGCCACCTGCGGGGAGGATATTCATCACATGATGACTTCATCGCCTGATGAATTACACCGAAATGGTCCCCAACCGGCCGTTTCGGTCGAGCATCTGACCGTCGTGCGCGGCAAGCGCACCGCACTGGACGACGTCACGGTGCACATCGCCACCGGGACCATCACCGGCGTGCTCGGCCCATCCGGATGCGGCAAGACCACGTTGATCCGCAGCATCGTCGGAACCCAGGTCATCGCCGAGGGCACCGTCACCGTGCTCGGCCGACCCGCGGGGTCGGCCGAGTTGCGGCACCGCGTCGGCTACGTCACCCAGGACGCCACCGTCTACCAGGATCTTCGCGTGGTCGACAACGTGCGCTACTTCGCCTCGCTGTACGGCACCGGCTCGGCCGCCGCGGACGAGGCGATCGCCAACGTCGGGCTCGTCGACCACCGAACGGCGTTGTGCGGCAACCTCTCCGGAGGTCAACGCACCCGAGTCTCGCTGGCATGCGCACTGGTGGCCCACCCCGAGGTCTTGGTGCTCGACGAACCCACCGTGGGACTCGACCCCGTCCTTCGGGTGGACCTGTGGGAGCAATTCCGCCACCTGGCCCGCCGCGGCACCACCCTGCTGGTGTCGAGCCACGTGATGGACGAAGCCGACCATTGCGGGGAGCTGCTGCTCCTGCGGGAGGGCCGCCTGCTCGCCAACACCACACCGACCCAGCTTCGAGAGGACACGGGATGTCAGTCCCTGGAGGAAGCGTTTCTGTCCGTCATCCGGCGCAGCACCGCACCCGCGCTCGGCTAAGCCCGCAGGCCTATTTGGCGACCACCGTCCGCATCCTGCGGCAGCTCGCCGGCGACCACCGCAGCCTCGCGATGATCCTCGTCGTCCCGAGCCTGGTCATCACGCTGATGTACTTCATGTTCTCCGACGTGCCGCATCGGCCAGGGACACCGTCACCCTTCGACAACGCGTGCCTGATCATGCTTGGGGTGTTCCCGCTCGTCGTGATGTTCCTGATCACGTCGATCACCATGCAGCGCGAACGCGCGTCCGGGACGCTGGAGCGAATCCTCACCACTCCCCTGCGCCGACTGGACCTGTTGGCCGCCTACGGCACGGCCTTCTCCATTGCCGCGGCCGCTCAGGCGACACTGGCGTGCGTGATCTCCTTCTGGCTGCTCGGCCTGGACACCGCGGGCAGTCCCGCCCTGGTGTTCGCCATCGCCATCGTCAACGCGGTACTCGGCGTCGGACTGGGTCTGCTGTGTAGTGCCTTCGCGCGCACCGAGTTCCAGGCCGTGCAGTTCATGCCCGTGGTGATCGTGCCGCAGCTGCTGCTGTGCGGCATCATCGTGCCGCGCGACGCCCTGCCCGACTGGTTGCAGTGGATCAGCAACGCGCTGCCGGCCAGCTATGCGCTGGAGGCGTTGCGAGAGGTCGGCGCACACGCCGACCTGACCGCCACCGCCGCGCGCGACATCGCGATCGTCGTCGCCTTCGCCGCGGTGGCAATGGGTCTGGCCGCGGCCACCCTGCGTCGCAGGACCCCGTGAGCACGTCGCACCGCAAACGCCCCGGCCGTCCGTCCGGCACCTCCGACACTCGCGACCGCATCCTGACCAACGCTCGGGAAATGTTCGCCCGCAACGGCATTGGGAAGACGTCGATACGCTCGATCGCGGCGGCCGCCGGCGTCGACTCGGCACTGGTGCACCACTACTTCGGCACCAAGGAGCAGCTGTTCGCCGCGGCGGTTCACATTCCGATCGACCCGATGCTGGTCATCGGCCCGATGCGCGAGGCACCGATCGACGAACTCGGACTGACACTGCCGTCGCTGCTGTTGCCGCTGTGGGATTCGGAGATGGGTTCGGCGTTCCTCGCCACGCTGCGCTCGCTGCTCGCGGGGGACGGCGTCGGCCTGATCCGGTCCTTCCTGCAGGACGTGATCGCCGTCGAGATCGGCTCGCGCGTCGACGAGCCACCGGGTTCGGGCCGGATCCGCGTCCAGTTCGTCGCATCCCAACTCGTCGGCGTCGTGATGGCGCGCTACATCCTCGAATTGGAGCCGTTCGCGTCCCTACCGGTCGAGCAAATCGCCGAGACCATCGCCCCGAACCTGCAGCACTACCTCACCGGAGAGCTGCCCGGGCTGGGCTGATCAGGGCTCGGCCCGCTCCAGCAGAGCTTGGTGTTCGGCGTCGTCGGTGACGGTGACCGCTTCGGAGATCAGCAGCACCGGTACGCCATCGTCTATCCGATAGGCCCGGCGGAGCCGTGGGTTGTAGAGAAACTCGTCGCCGACCAAGAGCAGCGGGCCACGATCCTCTGGACACACCAGCAGGCTGCGGAGGCGTTGATCGATCATGGCGTCAGGCGAGCGGGATGTTGATGCCGCCACCATTGTTGGGGTTCGGCGCTCCGCCACCGTTGCCACCGATGCCGATGGTCGGCGGGTTCAGCACCGGGCCACCGCCGGTCTGTCGGGACGCTTGCCGCACCTGGAAGGACAGGGTCGACTCCAGGGCCTCGACCAACGGTCCCTGGTTCGGTCGCTTGTCCAGCGCCGCCACGAGTGCTTCCCCGTTGGAGGTCGACGGCCTGAACCCCTTTGCGCGCAGCTGCATGACCTTGTGGATCAGGGTGGAGATCTGGCCGCCGCCGGCGCCGGTGTCGTACTCCGTGGCGATGGTCGCGAGAGCCTCGTCCGCGCTCATCACGGGAGCGGCGTCACTCGACACGGCGTCGGTGGCCGGGTCCGCTGCGGCCGTGGCGCTCACGCCGGTGAGCAACCCTGCTGCCAGGGCGCCACTGGTCACGGCGCCCAAGAGCGCGCGACGCCAGCCGTTCGTGCTGGTCTGTTCGGCCATCAATCCTCCATCGTCGAGCGTCCATGAGTTTCCGGCCCGACCCGGGTGGCCACGTACAGCCGAGCGGAGCGTAACAAAGCGCGGCGAGCGCGGCAGCATGTCACTCGCTTCACTTCCATCACTCGCCGTCGGCCGACTCGGTGAGTTCGGCGCGCACCGCGGCGGTCAGCCGCTTGTAGGTCCCGTCGTCGTCGCGGTACCAGGCGTGCCGCGATTGCTTGGGGACTCCCGCTGCCCGCAGGGGTCCCAGCAGCGGACGGTAGGTGGCACTGAGCTTCATGTCGGCCGCTACGTGGACGACGTCAGGCGCCGCACCGACCGGCAGACCGGCGATGGCCTCGTTCAGATCGGCCGTTGGGACGCTGCCACCCGGACGCAGCAACAGTGCCGACACCGCAAGCTCGCGATCGCCCACCTGCACGCGGTACGTGACCGCCAAGTCGACGGCGCCGACCCGGCCAAGCGTGTCGTTGACCGCGTCGGTGAACACCGGACCCCGGTCGGTTCGGATCACCGACCCACGATTGGCGACGAGCCAGAAGTCGCCGTCCGCATCACGACGGAACAGGTACTCGGTCGACACCCACAGGTCGGCGGGGGCGAACACGCCACGCTTGACCGACGCCGTCGGGTCGACGGGACCGCGCGGGTGCGCCAGCAGCACGCCGACCTCGTTGGTAGCCGCCAACGCGACGAAACCGCGGTCGTCCTCGAGGATCAGGTCGTCCTCGGGGTCGTAGGCCGCCAGCTCGATGTGGCCACCGCCTGGCAGCGGCCTGCCTTCGCTGCCGACCTTCGCGCCTGCGACGTTGGCGAACACCGCCTGCCCGTCCGTCGTCGCGAAGAACTCGACGACGTGCGCGGGCGCGAACTCCTCCTCGACGCGTCTCCACAATCCCGTCGGCATGCCAGAGCCGATGAAGAGGCGGACGGGATGGTTGCCGTTGAGCACGAACGCCGGATCGTCGATCACTTCCCGCAGCATCGCCCAGGTGTAGGACACCACCGTCACGCCGTACTGCCGCAGTTCGTGCACGAAGCGGTCTGGGCGAAGGCCGCGCGACAGCGCGATCCTGGTGCCGCCGACTACCGCCCCACCAAGGCTGACGAGCAGCCCGGACTGGTGGTGCAACGGGGTCAGGCAGTACACGGTGTCACCGGTGCCGAGGTTGGCCGCAGAGGCGGTGCCGATGGCCGACAGGGCCCACCGGAAGTTGGTGATCTGTCGGGCGACGAGCTCGCCGCCCACGGTCGCGAAGGCGATGTAGGCCAGGTCCTTCGCGTATCCGGGGTCGGGACGGTACCAGCCGGGGAGCGCCACGACGTCGGGGTCGATCTTCTCCATGTCGACGACGTCGGCGTCGCCGGCTAGATCCAGATCGCGGGCCTCGCCGCCGCCGAGCACCAACACCCGCAACGGCAGCGCCGTCGCCGCGGCGAGGTGGACGGGGTCGGCGATGACGTCGGACACGGCGCCGAGCCGGGCGGCCTCGAGCAGATCGGCGTCCGGGGGCATCAGCACCGCGACCGCCCCGAGCCGGGACAACGCCGCAATCGCGACCAACGCGCTAGGTCGGGTCTCCATCAGCACGCCGACGTGCGCGCCCTGGCGGACACCGACGTCGATGAGGCCGCGGACCACGTTGTTGACGCGTCGGTCCACCGCCTCGTAGGTGTGCACCCGCCCGTCGAACAAGAGGAATTCGCCGTCCGGCGTCGCGCGGGCCTGCTCGGACATGATGCGACCGAGCGAGATGCGGGTGTGGTCGTTGATCTGGCCAAGCCGGGCGAGCCTCGGCAGCGTGCGGGCGGTCTCGGCGACCAGCGCACGGGCCGACTTGTTGGCCGCGACGAAAGCGCCTGCCGCCGAACGGGCCACGCTGAACGTCATCTCCGCGGCAGCACCCGCCCCGTGCGCAATGCGCGAGGCCAGCGGCACGCCGGCGTCGTTGACCTGGTCGGGCTGCAGCGCCATCGGGACGACGTCCTGCGGCATCTCACCGTCACCGGCGATCCACCGCACCCATGCCGCAACCGTCGGCCACGTGTTGGTGGCCGCCTTCGAACCGACGACGAGGCCGAAATGCCCTGTGCGAATGAGGTATTCGTAGACGTCGGCCTGCGGGGACGCGCGCTTGATGCCGCGTACCGACGCGGGCTGGCCGATGTCGTCGACCTCACCGACGACCGCAAGCACGGGGCAGTCGATGTCGGCGAGGGTGACGAGGTCGCCGCGGATGGCGAACCCGCCGCTCATCATCCGGTTGTGCGCGATGAACTGCTTGAGCAGCTCGGCGATCGCCGGACCCGACCAGGCGATCCAACCGTCGCTGGCCAGGAAGCGCCGCTGCTGCTCCCGCGGCAGAAGCGCCTCGCGGTCGTGCAGCTGGCGCAGGAAGTCCAGGCGCGACTGGGCCGTCTTGATGGGGTCGAGCATCTGGAATCCGGTGCGGGCCAGCCAACCGGGGACGTCGAGGCGGCTGAACACGTGGTCGGCCATGAAGTCGGCGGCCCCGACCGCGAGCCCGGCGGGGAGATTCATCGGAAGCGCCGCCAGGGTGTCGACCGGCGATCCGAATCCGATGATGCTCGCCAGGTCCTTGGACCGTCGGTACGCCGCGGTCTGGTAGGCGAACATGCCACCTTGGGAGTAGCCGGCCAGATGAACGTCGCGGTCGGTGACCTTCTTCACAGTGTCGATGGCTTCGCTCAGCGCCACGACGTGGTCGGCGAGGTTGCGCTGCATCCCGCCCTCGACCTGGTCGGGCGAGCCGAAGTCGATGACCCAGGGGTCGATGCCTGCCGCGTGCAAGATGCCGACGGCGCCCTCGTTGCGGGTGACGTCCCACATGTCGGCGGACATCATCATCGGGTGCACCATGAGCACCGGCGGACCGGCCGGCTTGGCCCCCGGCCTGCTGTCGGGCGGAAAGTAGCGCCGGAGCCGGTACATCGGCACGCTCTCCACGACCTGGAACGGCGACGGCACCGCGCCGGTCTCCAGACCGCCGTAGCGCAGCACTTCCAAACCGTTCTGCGCGGTCGCCATCAACCGTGCCATGGGCTTCGTGATTGGCGAAAGGTCCACCACGACCGTCCCCTTCCAAGCGCCGCGCGAATCCCCCGATCCGACGACATCATGGCATAGCGGGCGTGGGGCACCCCGGCGTCAGCCCTTATGATCGGCGCCTGATGGCGAACCTGATCAACCTCGAACGTGCAACCGTTGGTTACGGCACGCGCACCCTGCTCGACGGCGTGAGCCTCGGCGTAGACGAAGGCGACGCGATCGGCGTCGTCGGCCGCAACGGCGACGGCAAGTCGACCTTGTTGAAGATCCTCACCGCGACCAGGCCGCCCGACTCCGGGCGCGTCACCCACACCTCCGGACTGTCCGTCGGCTACCTCCACCAGTCCGACGACTTCCACCCCGACGCGACGGTGCGCGACGTCATCGTCCACGGTCAGGCCGACCACATCTGGGCGGCCGACGCGGAGACCAGGTCGGTGGTGGAGAACCTGCTGACCGAGGTCGCTCTGGACCGCGAGGTGAACAACCTCAGCGGTGGTGAGCGACGCCGCGTCGCGCTGGCGGCGCTGCTGCTCGCGGGTCACGACGTCCTGGTCCTCGACGAGCCGACCAACCACCTCGACGTCGAGGTCATCGGCTGGCTCGCCGGCCACCTCTCCAAGCAGACCGCCAAGACGATGATCGTGGTGAGCCACGACCGGTGGTTCCTCGACGCGGTCTGCACCCGCATCTGGGAGGTCCACGGCGGCACCATCGACGCCTACGAGGGCGGCTACGCGGCCTACGTCCTGGCAAGGGCGGAACGGTCGAGGATCGCCGTGGGCACCGAGGCGCGTCGTCGGAACCTGATGCGCAAGGAACTGGCATGGCTGCGAAGGGGAGCGCCCGCGCGGACGTCGAAGCCGAAGTTCCGCATCCAGGCCGCCAACGACTTGATCGCCAACGAGCCCGAACCGCGGGATTCTCTTGCGCTGCAACGCTTTGCCACGGCGCGCCTTGGCAAGGACGTCTTCGACATGCACGCGGTGACGCTCGAGTTGGGTGACAAGCTCCTTCTCGACAAGCTCGACTGGTCGATCGGACCGGGCGTGCGCATCGGCCTCGTCGGCGTCAACGGCACCGGAAAGTCCACGCTGCTCAAGCTGCTGATCGGGGAGATCCAGCCGACGTCGGGCACCGTCAAACGCGGGAAGACCCTGCGCATCGGCTATCTCAGCCAGGCATTGGTGGAGATCGACGGCAACGAACGCGTCCTCGACGCGGTCGAGAACGCCAAGCGGATCACCGAGCTCGCCGGCGGCAAGGAGGTCAGCACCGCCACCCTGCTCGAGGACTTCGGCTTCACCGGCGACAAGCTGACCACGCGGATCTCGGAACTCTCGGGCGGCGAGCGCCGCCGCTTCCAGTTCCTCCGTCTGCTCCTCGACGAGCCCAACGTGTTGCTGCTCGACGAGCCCACCAACGATCTCGACATCGACACCCTCAACGTCATCGAGGACTACCTCGACGGCTGGCCGGGCACGCTGATCGTGGTCACCCACGATCGTTACTTCCTCGAACGCGTCAGCGACGTGACCTATGCGCTGCCAGGCGCTGGCCGCTGCGTCATGCTGCCCGGCGGGATCGAGCAGTACCTCGCCGAACGTCCGACCGCCAACGGCACCTCCGCGACCCGCCCGGCCGATCGCAACGAGACGGCCTCGGCGCGGGAGCGCAAGGCGGGAAAGCAGTTGTCCCGCATCGAGAGTCAGCTCAAGAAGCTCGACGAGCGGATCTCCAAGCTGCACCTCACCATGGCCGACGCGGTCTCCGACCACGTCCGGCTCGGCGAGTTGAACTCCGAGCTCAACGAGCTGACGGAGCGCAAGGAGTCACTCGAGGAGGAGTGGCTGTCGCTGGCCGACGACTGATCAGGGGCGCAGGCCAAGCGACAGCCGATCGGCGGTGTCACGCACCACCTGAAGCTGCTTGGCGACCTGGACCGGTGCCGTGCCACCTCTCGCGTCGCGAGAGCTCACCGAACCCTCGACCGTCAGCACCTCGCGCACCTCGGCCGTCAACTCCGGGTGGATGCCCGCCAGCTCGTCGTCGGTGAGCTCCTCGAGCCCGACACCGCGCGACTCGGCGGCCTTCACCGCTGCGCCAGCCGCCTCGTGAGCGACTCGGAACGGCACTCCCCTACGGACCAGCCATTCCGCGACGTCGGTGGCCAACGTGTACCCCTGGGGAGCCAACTCGGCCATCCGGTCGGCGTCGAAGGTGAGCGTCGCGACGAGCCCCGCCATGGCGGGCAGCAGCATCTGCAGTTGCGCCACGGAGTCGAAGACCGGCTCCTTGTCCTCCTGCAGATCGCGGTTGTACGCCAGCGGTTGGGCCTTCAGCGTGGCCAGCAGGCCGGCCAGGTTGCCGATCAGGCGGCCCGACTTGCCGCGCGCCAGTTCGGCGATGTCGGGGTTCTTCTTCTGCGGCATGATGGAACTACCGGTCGACCAGGAGTCATGCAGCTTGACGTACCCGAATTCGGTTGTGCTCCAGAGGATTATGTCCTCGGCCAGCCGGGACAGGTCAACGGCGATCATCGCCAGCACGAACGCGGCCTCGGCCGCGAAGTCGCGTGACGCCGTCGCGTCGATCGAGTTGTCGGCTGCCGCGGTGAAACCCAAGTCGGCGGCGATGGCGTCGGGATCCAGGCCGAGCGACGACCCGGCCAACGCGCCGGATCCGTACGGCGACACCGCAGCGCGGTCGTCGAAGTCGACGATCCGGTCGACGTCGCGCAGCAGCGGGTGGGCGTGTGCCAGCAGATGATGCGCCAGCAGGATCGGCTGTGCCGACTGCAGATGCGTCTTGCCGGGCATGATCTCGGTGGGATGGGACGCGGCCTGCGTGGCCAACGCCCCGACGACCTCGAGCACCCCGGCGCCGACGACCCGCATGGCGTCCCGCAGCCACATCCGAAACAGCGTGGCCACCTGGTCGTTTCGCGACCGCCCCGCACGGAGTCGTCCGCCGAGGTCGACGCCGGCCCGGTCGATCAGACCTCGTTCGAGGGCGCCGTGCACGTCCTCGTCGGACGGCAACGGCCCGAAGCTGCCGTCGTCGACGTCCTGGCCGAGACTGTCCAACCCGGCGAGCAACCCGTCGCGCTGTTCCTCGGTCAGCAGTCCGGCGCGGAACAGGACCATGGCATGCGCCTTGGACGCCCGCACGTCATACGGCGCCAACACCCAGTCGAAGTGGGTCGACTTGCTCAGTGCGGCAAGCGCATCCGACGGTCCGTCGGCGAACCGGCCGCCCCACAGCGAACCCTCGTTGGTGCTCACTTGCCGGCGAGGTCCCGCTGCGCGGCGATCTTCGACGACAGACCGTGCACGTGGACGAACCCCTTGGCGCTGGACTGGTCGAAGGTGTCGCCCTCGTCGTAGGTGGCGAGGTTGAAGTCGTACAGCGACTCCGAGCTGCGCCTGCCGTTGACGGCGATGTGCCCGCCGTGCAACACCAGCCGGATCTCACCGGTGACGTGCTGCTGGGTGTCCGCGACGAACGATTCGAGCGCCCTCTTCAGCGGCGAGAACCACAGTCCGTCGTAGACCAGCTCGCCCCAGCGCTGATCGGTGGTCCGCTTGAACCGGGCCAGCTCGCGCTCCAGCGTGACGTGCTCGAGCTCGGTGTGCGCGGTGATCAGCACCATCGCACCCGGGGCCTCGTAGATCTCGCGGCTCTTGATGCCGACGAGCCGATCCTCGACGACGTCGAGCCTGCCGACACCTTGGGCACCCGCCCGCCGGTTCAGCTCTTCGATCGCCTGGAGCACCGTCACCGGCCTGCCGTCGATGGAGACCGGCTTGCCCTTCTCGAAGCCGACGATGACCTCGTCCGGCGAACTCCAGTTGACCGTGGGGTCCTCGGTGTAGTCGTAGACGTCCTTGGTCGGCGCGTTCCAAAGATGCTCCAGGAAGCCGGTTTCCACGGCGCGGCCCCACACGTTCTGGTCGACCGAGAAGGGCGAACGCTTCGTGACGTTGATCGGGATGGCGTTCTCCTCGGCGAAGGCGATGGCCTTCTCCCTGGTCCACGCGTAGTCGCGGACGGGCGCCAGCACCTCGAGATCGGGTGCAAGCGAGGCAAAGCCGACCTCGAAGCGCACCTGGTCGTTGCCCTTGCCGGTGCAGCCGTGCGCCACGATGCCGCCACCGTGCTCGCGGGCAGCATCGACGAGGTGCTTGACGATCAGCGGGCGGCTGATCGCCGACACCAGCGGATAGCGGTCCATGTAGAGGGCGTTGCTCTGGATGGTCGGCAGGCAATACTCCTCGGCGAACTCGTCACGGGCGTCGACCACGACCGCCTCGACGGCGCCACAGTCGATCGCGCGCTGCCGCACCACCTCCATGTCCTCTCCACCCTGGCCGAGGTCGATGGCGACGGCCACCACCTCGCGCCCGGTCTCCTTGCCGATCCAGCTGATCGCGACGGACGTGTCTAGACCGCCGGAGTACGCCAGGATGACGCGTTCGGACATGTAATCGATCTCCTTAGATAGTTCTCGGGGGCTGGCTATTGAAGTCGTTCGAGGGTGCTGGCTAGTTCAGCCCCCGTCATGGGTTCGCGCGCCACGACCAGAATGGTGTCATCCCCGGCGATCGTGCCGACGACGTAGGGCAGCGACGAGCGGTCGATGGCACTGGCCAGGTAGTGCGCCCCGCCGGGAGGGGTGCGCAGGATGGCGAGGTTGCCGCTGGCGTCGGTGGACACCAGCAGCTCGGCGAGCAGCTTGGTCACCCGTTCCGTGCCGCCGGAGACCCCGCGGACGGGGCTGCCGTCCTCGGGGACGACGTACACCCCGGTGCCGCCGTCGACGCCACGGAGCTTCACCGCTCCAAGCTCCTCGAGGTCACGGGACAGCGTTGCCTGCGTGACGTCGATGCCCTCGGCGGCCAACATTGCGGCGAGCTCGCTCTGGCTGCGCACCGCATTGGACGACAGCAGGGTCACGATCCGTGCCTGCCTGCCCGCCCGTGTCGAGGTGGTCACGATTTGTCCAGCAACCAGACCAGCAACGCCTTTTGCGCGTGCAGGCGGTTCTCGGCCTCGTCCCACACGGCGCTCTGCGGTCCGTCGATGACGTCGTCGGTGATCTCGTGTCCGCGGTGCGCTGGAAGACAGTGCAGCACGACGGCTTCGGAGTCGGCCAGGTCGAGTAGACCGCCGTTGACCTGAAACGACCGGAACGGCCGGACCCGGTCGAGGCCGTCGTTTTCCTGGCCCATCGAGGTCCACGTGTCGGTGACCAGGACGTCGGCTCCCCTGGCGCCTGCCTTCGCGTCAGCCGTGATCGTCACGGTGGCTCCGGTCTCGGCGGCGCGGCGTTCGGCGGCGGCCACGAACTGCCTGGCCGGCTCGAAACCCGTTGGCGCGGCAATCGTCACGTGAACGCCTGCGGTCACACCGCCGAGCATCAGCGAGTGCGCCATGTTGTTCGCACCGTCACCGAAGTAGGTCATTCGCAGACCCTTCAGCTCGCCCTTGCGCTCGGCCAGCGTCTGAAGGTCGGCGAGCACCTGACACGGGTGGAACTCGTCGGAGAGCGCGTTGACGATCGGCACGGTTGCCCCGGTTGCCATGGCGGCCAACCGTTCCTGGGCGAACGTCCGCCACACGATGGCGTCCACGTAGCGCGACAGCACCGCACCGGTGTCCTCGAGCGTTTCCTCGCGACCCAGTTGGGTGCTGCGGCCGTCAACCACGACGGCGTGGCCGCCGAGCTGGGCGATGCCCATCTCGAACGAGAACCGCGTCCTCGTCGAGTTCTTCTCGAAGATGACGGCGACCCCACGGGGCCCCTCGAGCGGTCGCGCGCTGAACGGCGCCTTCTTGAGTTCGGCTGCGAGAGCTAGGACTTCGGCCTGTTCGCTCGGCGAGAGGTCGTCGTCGCGCAGGAAGTTCCGAACGGTCACGAGGTCACTCCAATTTCCCGCGAGGCGGTGTCGAGGACTGCGGGCAGTGCGGTGAGGAACGCGTCGATCTGGGCGTCGGTGACGACCAGCGGTGGCGCCAACCGGATGACGTCCGGCGTCGCGGCGTTGACCAGGAAACCGGCGTCGCGAGCGGCCGCTTCGACCGCCTTGGCCTTCGGTGCGGTCAGCACGATGCCCCGCAGCAGACCCCGGCCCCTGACGTGGTCGACGAGCGGGTGGCCGATGGCCTCGACGCCGTGGCTGATGACCTTGCCGAGGACGTCGGCACGGGCCACCAGGTCGTCCTCGGCGAGCGTCCGCAGGACGGCGAGCGCGGCGGCCGTGCACACCGGGTTGCCGCCAAAGGTGCTGCCGTGCATGCCCGGTGTCAACAGCTCGGCCGTGTCGCCGATCGCGAGACAGGCGCCGATCGGGAGGCCGCCCCCGAGACCCTTGGCAAGCGTGACGACGTCGGGGGTGATGCCGTCGTGCTGATGGGCGTAGAAGGTTCCGGTGCGGCCGACGCCGGTCTGCACCTCGTCGAGGATCAGGAGCGCACCGTGCTTGGCGGTGATCTCGCGAGCCGCGACCAGGTAGCCCGGCGGGGGCGTGACGACACCGCCCTCCCCCATGATCGGCTCGAGGAACACCGCGGCGGTGTTGGAGTCGACGACGCGCTCGAGGGCGTCAGCGTCCCCGTACGGCACGTGAGTCACGTTGCCGGGCAACGGCTCGAACGGCTCCCGCTTCGCCGGCTGTCCGGTCAGCGCCAGAGCACCCATCGTGCGGCCGTGGAAGCCGTTCTCGGCGGCCACCACGTTGGTGCGGCCGGTCAAGCGCGAGATCTTGAACGCGATCTCGTTGGCCTCGGTGCCGGAGTTGCAGAAGAACACCCGGGCGTGCGCGTCGGCGCCGAGCTGGCCGACGAGTGCCTCGGCCAGGGCGATGCCCGGCTCGGTGGCGTAGAAGTTCGAGGTGTGACCGAGCGTGTTGAGCTGGGTGGTCACGGCCTCGATGACGGCGGGATGCCGGTGTCCGAGCACGTTGACCGCGATGCCGCCGAGCAGGTCGACGTAGGACTTGCCGTCGGCGTCGGTGACGACCGCCCCGTCACCGCTGACCAGGGCGACCGCGGGCGTGCCGTAGTTGTCCATCATGACGGCCCGCCAACGTGCCTGGAGCTCTTCGGTATTCGTCATGCGCCCCCGCCTCCCCCGTCGCTTCGCTCGCCCTGGATCTTCGTTCCGGAACCTTCGTTCGTGAACAGTTCGACCAGCACGCAGTGCTCCACCCGACCGTCGATCACGTGTGCGCTTGGCACACCGCCTGCGACGGCGCGCAGACAGGCCTCGATCTTGGGCACCATGCCCGACTCCAGTGACGGCAGCAGTCCCGTCAGCGTCGCGACGTCGATCTCGCTGACGAGCGAGGAGCGGTCGGGCCAGCTGGTGTAGAGCCCCTCGACGTCGGTGAGCATCAGTAGCTTCTCGGCGGACAGCGCTTCGGCCAGAGCCGCCGCCGCGGTGTCGGCGTTGACGTTGTGCACCACCCCGGCCACGTCGGGCGCGATCGTCGAGATCACCGGAATGCGCCCGGCGGCAATGAGATCCATGACCGCCCTGATGTCGACCTTGGCGACGTCGCCGACCAGGCCGATGTCGGTGGCCACCCCGTCGACGAGCACGCTGCGCCGCACCGCGGTGAACAGCTGGGCGTCCTCGCCGGTGATGCCGACCGCATACGGGCCGTGCGCGTTGATCAGGCCGACGAGCTCGCGTCCGACCTGACCGAAGAGCACCATCCTGGCGACGTCGAGCACCTCCGGCGTGGTGACGCGAAACCCGCCCTTGAAGTCACCGGCGATCCCGAGCTTCTTCAGCATGGCGCTGATCTGCGGGCCACCACCGTGCACGACGACCGGATGAATGCCGCAGTTGCGCAGGAACACCATGTCCGCGGCGAACGCCGTCTTGAGGGCCTCGTCGGTCATGGCGTTGCCGCCGTACTTCACGACGACGATCTTGCCGTGGAGTTGTTTCAGCCACGGCAGCGCCTCGGCGAGAACCTGCGCTGGGGATGTCACGAGCTGTACGCCGAGTTCTCTTCGACGTACGCATGCGACAGATCGGTGGTGCGGACCGTGCCCTCGCCCGTGCCGACGGCCAGGTCGACGACCACCGAGATGTCGACCCCGGAGAGGTCGACGTCCCGGGCACCCGGGGCGCCCGCGCCGTCGACGCACACCGGAGTGCCGTTGAACGACACGCTGATTCGGTCGGCCGCCATGTCGACCGGCGCCATCCCCACCGCGGCGAGCACCCGGCCCCAGTTGGCGTCGGAGCCGAACAGCGCCGTCTTGACCAGGCTGTCGCGGGCGATGACCCGGGCGGCGACGACCGCGTCGGCCTCGGTCGCCGCTCCGGTGACCGTGACGGCCACCCGCTTCGTGACACCCTCCGCGTCGGCCTGCAGCTGAGCGCAGAGGTCGTCGCAGACCGCCAGCACGGCGGCGTCGAGTTCGTCTTGGGTGGGGGCGATCTCGCTGGCGCCCGAGGCCAGCAGCAGCACGGTGTCGTTGGTCGAGCAGCTGCCGTCGATGTCGAGCCGGTCGAAGGTGCGGCCCGCGGCAGCGCGCAGCGCCCGGTCGAGAGCGTCCGCGTCGGCGACGGCGTCGGTGGTGATGACGCACAGCATGGTCGCCAGCGACGGCGCCATCATGCCGGCACCCTTCACCATCGCGCCGATCGTCCAGTTGGCTTCGTGGTGCAGCGCAACCTGTTTGGGGACGGTGTCAGTGGTCATGATGGCCTGGGCGGCTTCGGCGCCGCCGGTCAGCCCGCCGGCCATCTCGTGCACGATGTCCTTGACGCCGCCGAGCACCTTGTCCATGGGGAGCCGGTCACCGATCAGACCCGTCGAGCAGACCGCGACCTCGATGGCGCCCGTCTCGGTACCCCAGTCCGACAGTGCGTTTGCGACGGCCTCTGCCGTCGCGTGCGCGTCCTGGAAGCCGAGCGGACCCGTGCAGGCGTTGGCGCCACCGGAGTTCAGGATGACGGCGCGCAGACTCTTGGTGGTGATCACCTGCTGCGTCCACAGCACCGGAGCGGCCTTCACCTTGTTGCGGGTGAACACCGCGGCGGCGGCCAGATCGGGACCCTCGTTGACGACCAGCGCGAGGTCGGGCTTGCCGGAGACCTTGATGCCCGCCGAGATGCCCGTGGCACGGAAGCCCGACGGGGCGGTGACGCCTTGATTGCGAACCAATTTCACGGCGCAATACCCACGATCGAAAGTCCTTCCGTTTCCGCCCAGCCCAGCGCCAGGTTCATCGACTGCACAGCCGCCCCTCCGGTTCCCTTGACGAGGTTGTCGATCGCGCACAGCGCCACCAGCACACCGGCGTCCGCGTCGACCGCGACGGCGACCTGAGCCGCGTTGCTGCCGATCACCGAACCCGTCGTCGGCAGGCGCCCCTCGGGGAGCAGATGCACGAACGGCTCACTGCCGTAGGCCTTCTCGTACGCCGCGCGGATCTCTGACAGCGAGGCCTCGGTCTTGGCCGTGCACGTCGCGAGGATGCCTCGGGACGTCGGGATCAACACCGGTGTGAAGGACACGGTGACGTCCTTGTCAGTGACGGTCCGCAGGCCCTGGGCGATCTCGGGGGTGTGCCGGTGCGCGCCGCCGATGTTGTACGCCCGTGCCGAGCCGATGACCTCGGAGCCGAGGAGGTCGACCTTGGCCGCGCGGCCGGCACCCGACGTGCCGCTGACCGCGACGACCGTCACGGCGGGCTCGACGAGATCCTCGGCGAGCGCGGGCAGCAGGGCGAGCAGGGCCGCGGTCGGGTAGCAGCCGGGAACGGCGACGCGCTTGGTGCTCCGCAGGGCTTCCCTGCCGCCGGGCAGCTCGGGCAGGCCATAGGGCCAGCTACCCGCATGGGCCGAGCCGTAGAACCGCTCCCACGCCGCTGGATCGGTGAGCCGGAAGTCGGCGCCGCAGTCGACGATCAGGGTGTCGGGGCCGAGTTGCTCGGCGAGCGCCGCGGAGTGACCGTGCGGCAGGGCCAGGAACACGACGTCGTGGCCGGCCAGCACGTCGACCTCGGTGGGCTCGAGGATCCTGTCGGCCAACGGAAGCAGGTGCGGATGATGCTCGGTCACCGAGGTGCCTGCACTTGCCGCGGCGGTCAGCGCACCGATGGAGAGGCGACCGTCGGCCAGCGCAGGGTGACCGAGAAGAAGCCGAAGGATCTCGCCACCCGCATAGCCGCTTGCGCCGGCCACCGCCACTGAGGTCATGCAGCGATTCTGCATGTTTATGCGGTTGAGTGCAAATTCATTGATCAGCGGCGCTGAACTGCACCGACACGGGCGACCGCCACCTCGACGGCCGCATCCCGCGCCGCGCTGGCCTCGTCTTCGGTCAGGGTCCGATCGGGTGCGCGGAACCGCAGCGCCAAGGCCAGCGAGGTGTTGCCCTCGCCGACCTGTGGGCCGCGGTACACGTCGAAGATCCGGACGTCCTCGAGGAGTTCACCCGCCCCGTCGCGCACCGCGTCGACCACCGATTGCGCGGCGACGCTGTCGGCGACGATCAGGCTCACGTCCTGGAACACCGCCGGGAACGGTGACACCGACGGGGCAGGCAGCGGTTCGACCACCGGCACGGCGCTGAGGTTCAGTTCGACGGCGCAGACGCCCTTCGGCAGGCCGGACCGCTCGATCACGGCGGGATGCAATTCCCCGGCGTACCCGACAACGGCGCCGTCGAGGACGATCTCGGCGCACCGACCCGGGTGCCACGGCAACTGTTGCGCGGCTCGGAACTCGAACTCGACGTGGCAGGCCCGCCCGACGATGCGCACCGCCTCGAACGCGTCCATCGCGTCGACGCGACGGCCGGGCCCCCACGGGCCCGCGGGCTGGCGCATGCCGGTCAGGACGGCCGCGACGTGCAGGGGTTGCCGTGGCAGGGCGCCGTCGATGAGCGCCATCTCGGCCGCGGTGGGCCGACGGTCGACGGGGAGCCGCTCGACCGTCTTGGTCTGAGGCGTCGCCAACACCACCTGCTGGATGCCGAAGAGCGCGTCGTCGGTGGCACCACGGGACACGTTGCGCGTCAACGCCTCCAACAGGCCGGGCAGAAGCGTCGACGCCAGCCGTGGCCGGTCGGCCTCGAGGGGGTTGAGCACGGACATGGTGGCGCGCCGGGGATCGTCGACCGGCAGTCCCCAGACGTCGAAGACGCCCGCCGGCAGGAACGGCGTCGGGAGCACCTCGACGTAACCGTTGAGCGCCAACGACTTTCCGACGGCACGCCGACGCTTCTGGGTCGGGGTCAGGCCACGGCCCGCGGGAGCGGTCGGCAGGATCGACGGGATCTTCTCGAGCCCCTCCAGCCGCAGCACCTCCTCGACGAGGTCGGCGGGCTGCTTGAGGTCGGGCCGCCAACTCGGCGGCACGGCGGTGACGATCCCGTCCGCCTCCGTCACGCGGCACCCGATCTGGGTCAGCCGTCGCACGGTCGCGCCCACCGGGTAGGCCACGCCGGCCAGCCGGTCGGGCAGGTCCGACGGCATGCTGACCGCGGCAGGCGACCAGTCGTCGCGAGGCGGATCACCGCGCCAGTCGGTGAGCTTCGGCTCTACGGTGCCGCTGGCGATCTCGGCAAGCAGGGCAGCACTGCGGTCAAGGGCGGCAATGGAGATCGCGGGGTCGACGGTGCGCTCGTAGCGGCGGCTGGCCTCACTGACCAGACGCAGACGCCGCTGTGTGCGCGACACCGTCGCCGGATCCCACACCGCCGCCTCGAGGAGGACGTCGGTGGTGCTGTCGCGAACCTCTGTCGTGCCTGCGCCCATCACGCCACCGAGGGCTGCGGTCGCCACGTCGTCGACGATCAGCACGTCACCCGGGTCGAGGGTGCGCTTCACGTCGTCGAGGGTGACGACGGTCTCCCCCGGCGTGGCGAAGCGGACGTCGAACCCGCCGTTGATCAGGCTGCGGTCGTGCGCGTGCAGCGGGTGCCCGAGTTCGAGCATCACGTAGTTGGTCACGTCGACCGCGGGCGAGATGGCCCTGATGCCGCTCAGCAGAAGTCGGCGTTGCATCCACCACGGCGAGACCGCGGTCGGGTCGATGCCGACGACCGGGCGAAGGCCGAATCGTTGGACGCCCGTACCGGGTTGGACGGTCAGCGGCCACGCCTCGTCGGTGGCAGGCAGTGGTTCGACGTCGGCCGGGTCGACGAAGTCGAGGTCGTAGGCGCAGGCCAGCTCGCGGGCCATCCCGCGAATCGACAGGCAGTAGCCGCGGTCGGGGGTTATCGCAAGATCGAAGACGACGTCGTCGAGTCCGACCACGTCGACCGCGGAGTCTCCTGGCTCGGCGGTGCCGGGGGGCAGCACCATGATTCCGGCGTGGTCGCTGCCGAGGTTGAGCTCGGAGGACGAGCAGATCATCCCGTCGGACGTACGGCCGTAGGTCTTGCGCTTGGCGATGGTGAAGTCACCGGGGAGGGTGGTACCGGGCAGCGCCACGACGACGAGGTCGCCGACGGCGAAATTGGTTGCGCCGCAGACGATGTCGCGCGGTTCACCGTCGACGTTCTGGGAGCCGACGTCGACCTTGCACGCCCGGATGGGCTTCTTGAACTCGGTGAGCTCCTCGATCTCGACGACGCGGCCGATCGTCAGCGGTCCGGACACCGGGCCGACGGGAATGATCTCCTCGACCTCGTGGCCGATGTCGATCAGGGCACGCTCGAGCTCGGCGGGTGAGACGTCCCAGCCGGGAGCGCCGGCCCGCACGACGTCGCGCAGCCAGCTGTAGGCAACGCGCATCAGGCACCCACCCCGAACGGAAGCGAGAACCGCACGTCACCCTCGACCATGTCGCGCATGTCGGGAATGCCGTTGCGGAACTGAAGAGTTCGCTCCAGGCCCATGCCGAACGCGAACCCGGAGTACTCGTCCGGGTCGATGCCGCAGGCGCGAAGGACGTTGGGGTTCATCATCCCGCAACCGCCCCACTCCACCCAGCCAGGGCCGCCCTTCTTGTCCTCGAACCAGATGTCGACCTCGGCCGAGGGTTCGGTGAAGGGAAAGAAGTGGGGACGCAGGCGCGTGCGACCCTCCGGCCCGAACTCGGCACGCGCGAAGGCGTCGAGCGTGCCGCGTAGGTTGGCCATCGTCAGCCCGCGGTCGACGGCCATGCCCTCGACCTGATGGAAGACCGGAGTATGGGTCGCGTCGAGCTCGTCGGTGCGGAACGTCCGGCCGATGGAGACGATGTAGACGGGCAACTCACGTGCCAGCAGCGCCCGAATCTGCACCGGAGACGTGTGGGTGCGCAGCACCTGCCGTGACCCGTCGGGCGCGATCTGGAAGGTGTCCTGCTCGCTGCGCGCCGGATGGTCGGGCGGAAAGTTCAGTGCGTCGAAGTTGAACTGCTCGGTCTCGACCTCGGGGCCCTCGGCCAGTTCCCAGCCCATCGCGACGAAGACGTCGGCAACGTGGTCGGTCAGGATGGTGATGGGGTGGCGGGCGCCGATCGGCTCACGGGTCGACGGCAAGGTGACGTCGATGCGTTCGGCAACCAGGGCGGCGGCGTCACGCTCGGCGCGGAGCACCTCGATACGCGCGTCGAAGGCGGCCTGAGCCTCGGTGCGGGCCACGTTGACGCGGCGACCGGCGTCGGCCCGCTCGGCCTTGTCCAGCGCGCCAAGCGCCTGACGTGCCAGCGCGATGGGCGACTTGTCGCCGAGGTGTTCGGTCTTGGCCCGCGCCAGCGCATCCAGGTCGGCCGCCTGCTCGAAGGCCTGGTGGGCCGCACTGACGGCATTGACCAGCGCTTCCTGCGAAAGTCCCGACGAGTCCGGCTGATTTACCACCCGGCGATCATAGCCAGGAGCGGGCTGTGACCCACCACTAGGCGACACCCTTCTGCTTGAGCAGCGGGAGCACTCCCTCGGCGAACCAGTGCGCCTCCTCGAGGTGCGGGTAGCCCGAGAGGATGAACTCGTCGAAGCCCAGCGAGTGATATTCGATGATCAGGTTGGCGACTTCTTGGTGACTGCCCACCAGGGCAGTGCCCGCTCCCCCGCGCACCAGGCCTACCCCCGCCCACAGGTTGGGGTAGATCTCCAGGCCGTCGAGCCGGCCGCCGTGCAGCGCCGTCATCCGCCGCTGACCCTCCGACTGCGAACTGGCGTGTAGCGCAGTCTGCTTGGCGATCTGATCTTCGCTGAGCCCGGCGACCAGCTCGTCGGCGACCGCCCATGCGGCCGCCGAGGTGTCCCGGCTGATGGTGTGCAGCCGAATGCCGAACCGCATGGTGCGGCCGCGAGCAGCGGCAAGCTCGCGCACCTTCGCGATCTTGGCGGCCGCCGCTCGAGGCGGCTCACCCCACGTCAGGTACACGTCGACGTGTTGGGCCGCGATGGGCATGGCGGCCGGCGACGAACCACCGAAGTAGAACTGCGGCAACGGGTCTGGCGGGGAGGACACCATCGCGTTCTCGACGTGGTAGTACTTCCCCTCGAAGTCCAGCGGGCCGTTTCGCCAAATCGAGTCGACGATGTGCAGGAATTCTCCAGTGCGGGCATAGCGTTCGTCATGATCCAGCCAGTCCCCGAAGCGCCGCTGCTCGAGGTCGTCACCGCCGGTCACGATGTTGAGTAGCACCCGACCCCCGGAGAAGCGTTGCAGCGTCGCCGCTTGCTGCGCGGCCAGCGTCGGAGGTACCAGCCCAGGACGGAACGCGACGAGGAACTTCAACCTCTCCGTCTCTGCCAGCAGGGCGGCCGTCGTCAACCAGGCGTCCTCACACCATGTTCCGGTCGGCGTGAGGACGCCTTCGAAGCCGAGCCGGTCGGCAGCGCGCGCCACCTCGGCGAGATAGCCCCGGGTCGGGTGGCGGTAGTTCGGCGGCAGGACTTGGTTCGCCGAGGCGTGCGACGACGCGACGATGGAGCGGCTGTCGCCGCTGGTGGGGAGGAACCAGAAGAATTTCGCCGTAGACATGAAACTCCTAATTTCCTTTAGTGACATAGGGTTTGAGGGCTTCGTCGAAGCGGTGGTCGACCCAGTCGGCGAACGTGGGCGCCGCCGAGATCTGCTTGGTCTCGGCGAACAGGTCGGCCAGCTTCTGCTCGGAGGCGATCAGCTGGTCCGACAGCGCCACCGACGACCGCAGGCTCCGGCCCTGCGCGACGGTCCCGACCGGCAGTGCCAGGCCGACCGCCGCCGAGTACTTGGCAGCCCATTCGGCGGGATGGTCCTGCGCCCAGCGGGTCGCCTTGGCGTAGCGCACCAGGAGGTCACTCAGCGCGGAGTTGCGCTTCGGGTCGGCCAGCGCGGCGTCGGAGGCGATGCCGAACCCCGCACCGTTGGTGACGCCGGTCGCCTCGGCGATGCTGCGCACAGCCTGCTGCTCGACCTGCGCAGTGTAGGGGTCCCAGATCGCCCACGCGTCGGCCTGCCCGCTGGTGAAGGCGGTCAACGCGTCAGCGGGTTGCAGGAACACCAACTTCACGTCCGCGGGCGACAACCCGGCCTTCTGCAGCTGGGCCAGGATGTGCCCGTGGGCGGAGCTGCCCTTGCCGACCGCCACGCTCTTGCCACGCAGGTCGGCAACCGTCTTGATCGGCGAGTCCGCCCGCACCAGGATACGATCGCCGTCGCCCCCGTTCTCGTAGGCCGTCACCACCTTCACCTTCGCCCCTGAGGCGGCGCCGAAAATCGGCGGGGTGTTGCCGGTGACGGCGAAGTCGATCTTGCCCGCGGTCGCCGCCTCGATCTGCGGTGGTCCCGAGGTGAAGGTCGAGAACTCGACCTTGTACGGCAGATCGTTCAGGACACCCGCGGCATTCAGCAGTGACTCGGTGCCGCCCTTCTGGTCGCCGACCTGCAGGGTCACGTCGGACAGCTCGGACAACGGCACCGTGGCCGGTGCCTGTTGCGTTCCCGCGCTCTCCTCTCGCGACACGCAGCCGGCAAGCACTCCGGCCAGCGTCAGCACTACTGCGACGCGGACGGCCATCCCTCGTCTGAATGTGGGCATGACTGTTCCCCCTGAGAATCGATGGTGTGTTGTCAGAGCGCGACGCCGAGCTGGTCGAGCAGCTCGGCGCGGTAACGCTCGGTGTTGGCCGACGGGTCAGACGGCGAGCGCCGCGCGTCGTCGATCGCGAGTTCGTGGATCACGCGTCCCTCGTCGAGGACCAGCACCCGGTCGGCCAGGGCCACGGCTTCGTCGACGTCGTGGGTCACCAGGAGCACGCCGAAGTGGTGCTCGCGCCACAGGTCGAGCAGCAAGGCGCGCATCGACAACCGGGTCAACGCGTCGAGGGCTCCGAACGGTTCGTCGAGCAGCAGCAGTTCCGGCTCGCCCACCAGCGCCCTGGCCAGCGACACCCGTTGGGCCTGACCGCCGGACAACGTCAGCGGCCAGGCGTCCGCGCGATCGGTGAGTTCGACGTCGGCCAGCGCACTGTCGGCGCGGGTCGCGATCTCGGCCTTGGACAGTCGGATTCGGGTCAGCCCGTAGCCGACGTTGGTGCGCACGTCGCGCCACGGGAACAGCCGCGGCTCCTGGAACGCCAAGGCGGGCGCACCGGCGACCACGCGCTCGCCGGTGTGTTCGGTCGACAGACCTGCCAGCACGCGGAGCACCGTCGACTTACCCGATCCGCTGCGACCGATCAGCGCGACGATCTCGCCGT
The DNA here is from genome assembly GCF_001426545.1 of Mycobacterium sp. Root135. Classification (GTDB taxonomy): domain Bacteria; phylum Actinomycetota; class Actinomycetes; order Mycobacteriales; family Mycobacteriaceae; genus Mycobacterium. The sequence goes on from NZ_LMEZ01000006.1 coordinate 24,869, forward strand.
TGCCGATCTGCACGGACACGTCGTCGAGGACGTGGTGCTCGCCGTACCACTTGTCAACGTGGCTGAGCTGGCCGGCGACTCCGGTCCGCCGATCGGAGGTAACGGTCATGAGCGGTACCTCAGGGCGCGTCGCTCGGCGACCCGCACGATTGCGTCGGTGCCGATGCCGAGCATCGCGTAGACGATCAGGCCGAAGATGATGACGTCGATGCGCAGGAAGTCACGGGCGTTGTTGATCAGGTATCCAATTCCCTTGTCGGCGTTGATCTGCTCGGCCACGATGAGTGTGAGCCACGCTATCGCCAGGGACTGGCGCAAGCCGACGAGCACCTGCGGCGCCGCGCTCGGCACGATGATGGTGCGGAATCGCTGCCAGAACGAGAAGCCAAGCACCTGAGCGGTTTCGAAGAGCTTGGGATCGACCTGCCTGATCGCGGAGAACGTGTTGAGGTAGAGCGGGAAGCTGACGCCGAGCGCGACCAGGAGCACCTTCGGCAGCTCGCCGATGCCGAACCACAGGATGAAGAGCGGGATCAGACCGAGATGCGGTAGCGCCCGGAGCATCTGCATCGGTGGGTCGACGGTTGCCTCGAACCACGGCGAGAGACCGACGGCGGTACCGAGCGCGACGCCGATCATGCCGCCGAGGAGCAAGCCCTCGACGACGCGTACCCCCGACACGCCGAGCGCGTCGGCCAGTTCACCGCTCTTGATCAGGTCGACACCCGCCTCGAGGATCAACGACGGTGCGGGCAGGACGTCCTGGGGGATGAGGCCGAGCGCGCTCCCCAGTTGCCACAGCGCCAGCAGGACGATCGGCGAAGCCAGCCGGATCAGCCCCCACTTGCGCTGGCGCAAAAGGCCTTTCGCGGTCGCCGAACCCACCGTGGTCACGGAGGGAGGCACGACGGAGGTAGTCACGATGAGCCGACGCTACGGAGCGAGCCGAAACCTGGGAAGGTTTCGACTCGCCCTGACGCAAAGGCGCGCTAGCCGAACCGCGTGCTGCCGGTGACGGTCCGTGCAGTCACGCTGCGACCGTTGATCTTCGAGCTGAGGGTGCGGTTCTGAAGGCTGACCGCCTGATCCGCCTGCTGCAGAACCCGTTTGTTGCGCACCTGCGCCTGGAACTGCGCGGTGTTGAGCTGTTGCAACTCGGCCTGTTCGAAGTCGCGTCCGGTGATGCCGCCGTTGAACTGAACGCCGGTCACCGAACCGTCGGGGCGCACGATCCAGGAGGACCGAATCCCGTCCAGGTCCACCGTGTACACCCCGGCGGGGTCGGCCACCGCGGCGGCGGTGAACGTGTAGTTCGTGCCGTTCATGACGACGTTGCCCGTCAGATCGGAGCCCGTCAGATCGGAGCCGACGAAGGACGCCGCGAGGGTGTCGCGGAACTTGTTGGTGACGTCGACCTTGCCGTCGGTCCGGGTGCCGAAGAACCACGCCTCGTCGTCGACGCCGTTGCAGGCGTACGCGGCGATCCGGTCACCGTCGACCGAGATGCCGATGGTCATCTTCTTCCCGTCGGCCTCCATGTCCGCCACGTAGGTGGCGGCTTTCGGCGGCGGAGCGGGGGCGGCGGCACTCGACGAGGGCCCCGGCGACCCGCCGGAGCAAGCGGACAGGGCGCCAAGGACCACGAGTCCGGCCACCATGACGAGCAGTGTGCGAAGGAGAGTTTTCATGTCGGCCATGCTTCTCCCGGCCGAACGTCGTTACATGGAGATTGTCAGGAGATCGCATGGAGATCCCCAGTCACCGCCGCCCTCAGGCCAGGGCGGTGACCGCAAGCGGCGTGGCGGATCCGGACTCCCGGATGGTGACGGTACGGATATCCGACTTCGGAATCACCGTTGCCGCAGCAAGATTCGACGCCTGCTTCTCGGTGCCCGACGGGCGCCACGAAGCGACGGTGGTCTCGGCGCCGTTCTTGGTCGTGACGACCATGTCGTAGCCGGTGGCCTTCACCGCCCAGTCCTTGGTGTACTGGCATTCCCAATCCAGGCGGGTTCCCCACGGTTCGTCGGAGAGCGCCAGCGACGCCGTGACGCCCTGTCGCTCACCGGGAGCCATCGCCTGCAGCGACACCCCGGTCGACGATTGGTGTGGGATGACGGCATATCCGACGAGACCACCTATGAGCAGGAAGGCCGCGGCCGACGCGAGCGCCGTCGCCACCCGAGCACCGCGGGAGCGGGTCCGTCGCCGTTCTGCCGCCGCGGCGAACGACGCAGGCGCAGGCGCAGAGCCGACGTCCTCCAGCTTCTCGGTCGCCGGTCCGTCGTCGAGCAGGGCCAGTGCCTCCTCGGGAGACAGCACGTCCAGGATGGCGGGTAGGTCGGTCGGGTCCCATGGGTCGGCGGACTCAGGCGAGTCGGCCAGGTACCGCTCGTAATCGGCGGCCTCGTCCGCAGAGAGGGCGCCGAGGAGATAGGCGGCGTCCCACTCGGCCATGTCGCGTTCGGAGGTCATTGGACGACCCCCCTTTCCTCCAAGGCCACGCGGAGCGCGCGTAGTGCGTAGTGCAGCCGCGATTTGACGGTTCCCGGAGGGATACCCTCGTGCCGCGCGATCTCAACGGCGGTTTGTCCAAGATAGTGCGCTCGTACCAACACGGTCCGGTGCTCAGGACTCAGGGATCGAAGGGCTTCGGAGACGACGAACTTGTCGACCGCCGGCCCGAACAGGTCCGGTGAACTCCGCTCGGGGACGGTGTCGGTCTGGAACTCGCGTTTGTAGCGGGAACTGCGCCGGTCGTCGATGACCAAGTTCCTGGCCACCGTGTAGAGCCACGCCCGCGTCGAGTCCTCGGAGTAGGTGGTGAGGATGGTGCCGTTCTGCCACAGCCGCAGAAGCGACTCCTGGACGACGTCCTCGGCGAATTCCCGGTCGCCCCGCGTCAGACGCAGGACGAAGCGATTCAACGAAGGCCCGTGCTCGTCGTGGATGACCCGCAACAGCTCGGCGTTCGCTGGATCGTCCGGCATCGTGCGCTAGTTCCTTCATCGGTCCGTGGTTGACGCGGCTGACGGCTAGCACTGCACATCGCGGTGACGCCCGAACTTGAAACATACCCAATCCTCCGATTCATTCCCGGTTCGACGACAAGTCCCGCGGCGCGCGCTTCACCTGGGCGGACCGTGGAACTCCCGGCGGCGCGTCGACGGTGCGACGCGGTAGCGGTTGCCGTGCGTCCGCACGCGCCGAGCATGCGGGCGCCGGACGTTCAGCACGACTTCGGTGCCCACCTCGTCGAGATCGGCCCCGTCGTCGGTGGGTTCGTCGGTGGTGCGCAGTGCTCCGACGAACTGGTATCCCCGTCCGCGAACGGTGCGAATGACATGCTGCGACACTCCGTCGTCACCGAGCGCGCGCCGCACCGCCTTGATCCGGCTGGACAGTGCGGCCTCCCCCACGAACCGGCCGCCCCACACGGCGTCGAACAGCTCGATCTTCGTGACGACCCTGTGGTGGTGCTTCACGAGTTGGATCAGAACGTCGAACACCTGGGGCTCGACCGGGACGGAAACCCCGTTCCGCCGCAGCTCGTAGCGCGGAAGGTCAAGGACGAAGTCACCGAAGAACCACACGGCGGGCTCGAGATCGGAAGCGGGCTCGAGATCGGAGGCGGCCCATGGAAGCGGCGATAGCACGGTCACGGTGTTTCCCTTCTGGCGTTGCGCCCCCTTGAGGCGCTGTCAGGAGGAACGACGGGCGACCCCGCGGAATGGTTCAGTCGGTTCGAAAGAAATTTCTCCGCGTCGTCTACCAGGCCTTATCGCCAGCCGTCGGCCGCCTTGGCGGCACGCATCAGGGCGTCGCACAGGTCGCGGAGCTCCGAACCGTCGGCACCTTCGTCGATGGCCGTCGCCATGTCCTCGGCGGCGCACCTCACCTGGTACACGCGATCGGAGAGCTGCGCTGCCTCCTCGGCGGACAGCACCACCGAATCGGGGGCCACCGACGTGCCCTTGACCATGGCGCGCTGCTCGTACGCACGTTGGCGGCAGGACTGCCTGCAGTACTGCCGACGTCGGCCCATCCCGGCGTCGGGAACCTCGCGACCACACCAACGGCACGGTTGGATTTTCGTTCGCCGTCGGGTTTCAGGGGCCACGGCACTCGACTGTAAACGGCTCACCCCGTCCATCCCGGTATCATGGACAGTCGCGTCGGGAACTTCATGCCACACGGCAGCGTTGTTACCCGCGGAACGTTTGTCTGATGAGGAGTAGTGACTATGGCTGATCGTGTCCTGAGAGGTAGTCGACTCGGAGCCGTGAGCTACGAGACCGATCGAAACCATGACCTGGCGCCGCGTCAGATGGCCAAGTACCGGACCGACAACGGCGAGGAGTTCGAAGTCCCCTTCGCCGACGAGGCTGAGATCCCGGGCACATGGCCGTGCCGCAACGGCCTCGAGGGCACGCTGATCGACGGTGACGTGCCCGAGCCCAAGAAGGTGAAGCCCCCGCGTACCCACTGGGACATGCTGCTGGAGCGCCGTTCGGTGGAGGAGCTCGACGAGCTGCTCAAGGAGCGGCTCGACATCATCAAGACCCGCCGCCGCGGAAGCAGCAGCTAGCGCACGACTCCGCGGGCGCGATCCAAGCGCCCGCGGATGCCCCACTCGGCGATCTTGAAGATCGCTTCGCGGATGTTCGACCCGCTCATCTTGGACTTGCCCAGTTCGCGTTCGGTGAAGGTGATGGGCACCTCCTTGACGACGAATCCCGCGCTGATGGTGCGCCACGTCAGGTCCACCTGGAAGCAATATCCCTTTGAGTCGACGGCCGCGAGGTCGATCTTCTCGAGCACTTCGCGACGGTAGGCGCGGTAGCCCGCGGTGATGTCGTTGACGTCCACTCCCAGCGATATGCGGGAGTATCCGTTTGCCGTGCGCGACAACACCATTCGCCGCCGCGGCCAATTGCGCACCGTGCCGCCGTCGACGTATCGCGATCCGATCGCCAAGTCGGCGCCGGCGTCGACCGCGTCGAGCAGTCGGTACAGCTCCTCCGGCGCGTGCGAGCCGTCGGCGTCCATCTCCACCAGCACCGTGTAGGCCCTGCCGAGCCCCCACGCGAAGCCCGCCAGGTACGCGGCGCCGAGACCGGCCTTCGCGGTGCGGTGCATCACGTGGATCCGGTCGGGGTCGGCCAACGACAGCTCGTTGGCCAGCTCGCCGGTGCCGTCGGGGCTACCGTCGTCGACCACGAGGACGTGCACGTCCGGTCGCGCCGCGTGCACCCGCCCGACGATCAACGGCAGGTTTTCCCGCTCGTTGTAGGTCGGAATGATGACCAGCGTGCGCTGACTGGGGCGGTCGCCACCCTGAATCATGCGCGATCACGCTCGTCGGTCATGTCACTCCTTCGTCTTGGACTTCTCCGCGGTCGCCACCTTGCGGCGGCGACGCGCGAACTTATCCGCCAGCGATCCATTGTGCAGCATCGCCCATGCGAGAGCCGCAACACCAGCGATCACGATCAACCCCTGGATGGCCGGGCCCCAGCGCGTGGCGGGCGTCAGGCTGGTCTTGAGCCGGATCTGGGCGTCCAGGTAGGCGGGCTCGAAGAACCCGGTGCGGGACAGTTCCTGCCCGTCCGGCCCGATCACGGCGCTGATTCCGACGGTTCCCGCGACGACGACGAACCGGTCGTGTTCGACGGCCCGCAGCCTCGCGAAGGAGAGCAGCTGGGCGCTCATCGACTCGTCGAACGTCGCGTTGTTGGTGGGTACGGCGAGGAACTGCGCCCCGTTGAGCACCGATTCTCGGGCGGCGCGGTCGAAGATGACCTCCCAGCACGTCGTCACCCCGATCGGGATGCCTGCGGCGTGGACGACACCGTTGCCGTCGCCGGGCACGAAGTACCCCGCGCGGTCGGCGAAAGACGACAACTTACGGAAGAAGCTCCGCCACGGCAGGTACTCGCCGAACGGCTGGACGATCTTCTTGTCGTGGCGTTCGCCGGGTCCGTTGGCCCCGTCCCACACGATCACCGTGTTGGTCGCCTGCGGGTCCTCCGGGGTGTAGCCCGGCGCCGCCACGACGGCTCCGACGAGAATGGGAGCGTCGATGGCGTCGGCGGCGGCGCCGATCTGGTCGGCGGCGTCCTTGTTGACGATCGGATCGATGTCCGACGAGTTCTCTGGCCAGATGACGACGTCGGGCTGCGGTGAGTGACCGGCGCGGACGTCCTCGGCGAGGCGCAACGTCTCGGCGACGTGGTTGTCGAGCACCGCCCGCCGCTGGGAGTTGAAGTCGAGACCCAGGCGCGGCACGTTGCCCTGTACCGCCGCCACGGTCGTGGTCGGGTCGTCCCCCGCGCCAACGCCGGACCGCCTGACGAACGGCGTGCCGCCGGCGACGATGACGAGCACCAGCGCCACGCTCGCACCGGGCACGAGGATCGCGGGGAGGTCCAGTCGCCCGGTGTGGTGGTCGGTGCGCCACCACCTCGCCACCTCAATGGCGATCCCGCCGAGGCCGAATCCGACCAGTGCGACCGCGAACGACACCAGCGGGACGCCACCGAAGTGCGCGACGACCAGCAGCGGACCGTCGTCCTGCCCGTATCCGACGACGCCCCATGGGAATCCGCCGAACGGGACGGTCGACTTCAGCCACTCGGACAGCACCCACAGACAGGCGAACCACACCGGCCAGCCGGGCAGCTTCCGCACCACGACGGCGAGGAGGCCGAAGACGGCGGGGAAGAGTGCCTCCATCGCCGAGAGCGCCAACCAGGGCATGGCTCCGACGAATCCGCTGATCCACGGCAGCAATGGAACGTAGAACGCCAGCCCGAACAGGAAGCCGTACCCGGACCCGCCCGCCTTCGTAGTCGACGGATGGCTCAGGACCCACGCCAGGAGGCCGAAGGCGACGAAGCTGGCGAACCACCAACCGAACGGCGGGAAGCTGACGCAGACCAGGATGCCTGCCGCGATCGAGGCGGCGATGCGGACGGCGCGCGGCAGTAGGGCGCCCCGCAGCCGCGCCACGAACGGGCGGTCAGCCATGAATGGTGACACCCCGGTGCACCGTCTGACGACAGACCGGCAGGGGTGCGCCCGGAGTGAGCCGGGGCAAGGCGGGGATTCGCGATCGCGGATCGGTGGACCACCGGGCGACGGTGTCGGCGGGGGTGGCCACTTCAAGCGCCTCGAGGCCATCGGGCACGTCCCACACCGCGTAGGTCGCCGGTGCACCGGGGGCCAGCGTGCCCGCGACGCCGTCGCGGATGCCGCCGGCTCGCCACGCCCCACGGGTGGCGGCGGCGAACGCGGCACGCGCCGACAACGCGCTGCCCGGGGTGTGATGGGCGGTCGCGGCCCGCACCGTCTCCCACGGATTCATGCCGGTGACCGGCGTATCGGAACCGAAGCAGAGTGGCACGCCTTGGGATGCTAACAGCGCCAACGGGTTGAGCCGACCGGCCCGCTCCGGCCCCAATCGCCGGGCGTACATGCCGTCGGGACCGCCCCACAGGGCGTCGAAGTTCGGTTGCATGCTGGCGATCACACCCCAGCTTCCCAACAGGGCCGCCTGCTGCTCGGACACCATCTCGAGGTGCTCGAGCCGGTGCCCGCAGCGGGCGACGGCGGGGGCGCCGTGACGGTCCACCACGCGCGCCAGGGCGTCCACCACCGCGGTGACGGCCGCGTCGCCGATGACGTGAAAGCCCGCGGCGATCCTCGCCTCGGTGCACGCGTCCAGATGCGCCTCGACGGCCGCGCCGTCGAGGTAGGTGTTGCCGAAGCAGCCCGGCGCGTCGGCGTAGGCCTCGAGCAGCGCCGCCGTGTGGGAGCCGAGCGCGCCGTCGACGAAGAGGTCACCGGCCAATCCGTTGACTCCGAGGTCGTCCACCAGGTCTCGGGCCTGGGCGGCCGTCGTGACCGCCTCGCCCCAGTAGCCGACCACCTCGACGCCGTGTTGCAGCGCGCGAAGCTCGCGCCAGTCGTCGAGTCCCCCGATGTCGGGTCCGGCGCACTCGTGCACGGCCGCAATTCCGGACCGGGCCGCGAGGTCGAGGGCCGCGACCCGGGCCTCGCGGCGTTGGTCGGGGGTCAGCGACGCTCTGGCCGCGGCGCGCACCAGGTGATGGGCGTGCGCCGTCAGCGGCAACTGGTCGTGGTACCCGGCAGCGGCCGTCAGCCCGGGCACGGTCGAGCGCAGCGCGGTCGACGCCGCCGCGGAGTGCACGTCCACCCGCGCCAGGTACGCCGGCCGGTCGCCGAGCAGGCCGTCGAGGTCGGCGGTGGTGGGAGCGGCCCGGTCCTGCCACCCCGATTCGTCCCACCCGTGACCCCAGATGGGCCCGTCGGGATGGCGGCGGGCGTAGTCGCCGACGCGCCGCAGCACGTCATCGTGCGACGTCGCGGGCCGAAGGTCGAGGCCCACCAGTGCGAGCCCGGTGGCGGTGACGTGGACGTGACCGTCGACGAACGCGGGCGTCACGAAGCCACCGTCGAGGTCGACGACGCGGGCGTCGGGAAACTGCCTGCGGCCGACGTCGTCGGTGCCCAACCACGAGACGACGCCGTCCGGCCCGTCGCTGATGGCGATCGCCGTCGCGTCCGGCATGGCCGCGCTGTAGACGCGGCCGCCGAGCAGAAGCGTCGTCAAGCGACGTCGGGATGTCGGGGCAGCCGAGGCTGCTCGACGTCGGTTACGTCGACGACTTCGCCGTCGACGTATTCGGTGCTGCGGGTGGCGCGGAACGGCGCACCACCGGCGGTGGTGACGATGACTGGCATTCGACCGAGGCTACGGGCGGCGATGGCGGCCACCACCGGGCGGGCGGCGGCGCGGGTGGGAGGCAGCAGGAGTAGGACACCCAGCACCGAGGTGACGAGGCCGGGCACGACGGTGAGCACACCACCGAGAGCCACCAACGCTCCGTCGGACACCGCGCCCTGCGGGGAGGCCAAACCGGTCCGCAGCCGTTGCACCTGGCGCTTCACCTGCGAGCCGGCCAGCACGAGGCCCAGCGCGAAGGTGCCGACCACCAGGAGGAACGTCCACCCGAAACCGATCGTGGACACCAGGGCGACCACGACCGCCAATTCGACGAGGACGTAGACCAGGAAGAGCCGCATTGCCATACCGTGACAACGTTCCGCAGGCCGCCGGGGTTCCTAACCCGCCGCGGGTGCGTCGACCGCGCGGATCTCGATCGCGGCGTGCACCTCGTCGACGCCACCGCGGATGAGCGCCTGAGGAATCCACCACCAGGCGTGATACCAGAAGCGCTTGGTCGCCATGTCGAACACGCGCCGGGTGTCGGATTCGGGCAGCATCCGCGCGACGGCTTCCACCGGCTCGCCCTTCACCTTGCCGAGCACGCCGCACTTCTGGATCGTCACGCGCGGAGTGTTGTTGATGCGCTTGGTCTTCCACGACCCCTTGTCGGTGCTGATCACCAGCTTGTCGCCGTCGGGGACGCCCCAGATCGGCGTCGGCTTGGGCCTGCCGTCCTTGGTGAACGTCGTCAGCAACAGGTACTTCTCGCGGTAGACGTCCTCGAAGTTGGGCACTAGCTAGAAGCCTTCAGCTCGATGCCGACGTTGTTCTTCATGCCGCCCTTGAGCTTGCTGAAGAGGTTGAACAACTTGCCGATGATGCCGTAGCGCTTGCTGATCGCGTCGTACACGGCCTGCGTCTGCGACTTGTCCAGGATTACCGCCACCGCCTCGACCGCCTCACCCTTCGGCTTGCCGCCGCGGTCGCACTCGGCGATGGTCACCCGGGGCGTGTTGCGAATCCGCTTGACCTTCCAGGACTTCTCCTGGGTGATCGCCACCACGCGGTTGCCGTCCGGTGCCACCCAGATGGCGGTCGGCTTGGGACCGCCGTCCTTTGTGAACGTCGTCAACAGCACGTACTCGGACTTCGCGACCTCGGCGAACGTGGGAGCCATGTGCTGAATCTAACCCTCCAGGTCGCCTTCGGTCTCGAGCAGCACCTGCCGCAGCCCGGCGAGGGTGTCCGACTCCGGCTCGGCCCACATGCCCCGTCCCGCGGCCTCCAACAGCCGCTCGGCCATCCCGTGCAGCGCCCACGGGTTGGACTCGTTCATGAACTTGCGGTTCTCCTCGTCGAGGACGTACTCCCCCGCCAGCCGCTCGTACATCCAGTCGGCCATCACGCCCGCCGTCGCGTCGTACCCGAACAGGTAGTCGACGGTGGCGGCCATTTCGAAGGCGCCCTTGTAGCCGTGCCTGCGCATCGCCGACATCCAGCGCGGGTTGACCACCCGCGCGCGGAACACCCGCGTGGTCTCCTCGGACAGCGTGCGGGTGCGCACCGCCTCCGGCCGGGTGTTGTCTCCGATGTAGGCCTCGGGGTCCTTGCCCGTCAGCGCGCGCACGGTCGCGACCATCCCGCCGTGGTACTGGAAGTAGTCGTCGGAGTCGGCGATGTCGTGTTCGCGGGTGTCGATGTTCTTCGCGGCGACCGCGATTCGGCGGTACTGCCTGTTCATGTCGTCGCTGGCGGCGGCGCCGTCGAGGCCGCGGCCGTACGCGAAGCCGCCCCACGCGGTGTAGACCTCCGCGAGGTCGGCGTCGTCACGCCAGTTCTTGCTGTCCATCAGCTGCAGCAGACCGGCCCCGTAGGTCCCCGGCTTCGACCCGAAGATTCGCGTCGTGGAGCGGCGTTGATCGCCGTGGTCGGCGAAGTCGACCCTGGCGTGGGCCCTGACGTAGTTCTGCTCGTCGGTCTCGTCGAGTTCGGCGACCATGCTGACCGCGTCGTCGATCATGGTCACCACGTGAGGGAAGGCGTCGCGGAAGAAGCCCGAGATCCGGACGGTGACGTCGATGCGCGGGCGCCCGAGCTCGGCCAGGTCGATGGGCTCCAGGTCGACGACCCGGCGTGACGCGTCGTCCCAAATCGGCTGGACGCCTATCAGGGCGAGCACTTCGGCGATGTCGTCACCCGAGGTGCGCATGGCCGAGGTGCCCCACACCGAGAGGCCGACCGATCTGGGCCACTCACCGTGGTCGGCGTGATAGCGCTCCAGCAGCGAATCGGCAAGGGCGACACCGGTTTCCCACGCCAGTCGAGACGGCACGGCCTTCGGGTCGACCGAGTAGAAGTTGCGGCCCGTCGGCAGCACGTTGACGAGACCGCGCAGCGGCGAACCCGACGGGCCCGCCGAGATGAAGCCCCCGTCGAGCGCACGCAGGATCTGGGCGACCTCGTTGTCGGTCTCGCGCAGCCGCGGCACCACCTCGGTGGCAGCGAAGCGCAAGACGCTGGCCACCTCCGGGTTGTCGGTGATCCCGTCGACCGCGGCGACGTCCCAGTCGGTGGCGGCCAGTGCGGCGACCAGCTCACGCGCGCGTTCCTCCGCGGCGTCGACCGCCCCTCTGACGTCGGTACCGTCCTCGGCAAGGCCGAGCGCCTGCCGAAGGCCCGGCACGGTGTGTTCGCCGCCAAAGAGTTGCCGCGCCCGCAGGATGGCGAGCACCAGGTCCAGCTCGGCCTCCCCGACGGGAGCCTGGCCGAGGATGTGCAGTCCGTCGCGAATCTGGACGTCCTTGATCTCGCACAGCCAACCGTCGACGTGCAGCAGCATGTCGTCGAAGACGTCCTCGTCGGGACGGTCCTCGAGCCCAAGGTCGTGGTCCATCTTGGCCGCCCGCATCAGCGTCCAGATCTGCTGACGGATGGCGGGCAGCTTGCCGGGGTCGAGCGTCGCAATGTTGGAGTGTTCGTCGAGCAACTGCTCGAGCCGGGCGATGTCGCCGTAGCTCTCCGCACGCGCCATGGGCGGGATCAGGTGGTCGACCAGGACGGCGTGGGCTCGGCGCTTGGCCTGGGTGCCCTCGCCCGGATCGTTGACCAGGAACGGGTAGATCAGCGGAAGGTCGCCGAGCGCCGCGTCGGTGCCACACGTCGACGACATGCCAAGTGTCTTGCCGGGCAACCATTCCAGGTTGCCGTGCTTGCCGAGGTGGACGACGGCGTCGGCCCGAAACCCGTTGTCGAACTCCGCGTCGAGCCACCGGTAGGCGGCCAGGTAGTGGTGACTCGGCGGCAGGTCGGGGTCGTGATAGATCGCGACCGGGTTGGCACCGAACCCGCGGGGCGGCTGCACCATGATCACGATGTTGTCGGATTGCATTGCGGCAATGACGATTTCACCATCGGGGTCATGCGTTCGGTCGACGAACAGGTCGCCGGGCGGCGGTCCCCAGTGTTCGACGACGGCGTCGGCCAGCCCGCTTGGCAGGGTGGCGAACCACGCCCGGTAGTCCTTGGCCGACACTCGGATCGGGTTGCGCGCCAACTGTTCTTCGGTCAGCCAGTCGGGATCCTGGCCACCGCGTTCGATCAGCGCGTGGATCAGCGCGTCGCCGTCGTTGGCCTCGACGCCGGGTATCTCCCCGATCTGATAGCCGGCGTCGCGCATCGCGTGGAGCAGTCCGACGGCGCTCGCCGGGGTGTCGAGACCCACGGCGTTGCCGATGCGCGCGTGCTTGGTCGGGTAGGCGGAGAACACCAGCGCCACCCGCTTGTCGGCAGGCGCGATGCGTCGAAGCCGCGCTTGACGCACCGCAAGACCCGCAACCCGCGCGCAGCGCTCGGGGTCGGCGACGTAGGAGATCAGTCCCTCGTCGTCGATCTCCTTGAACGAGAACGGAACCGTGATGATGCGACCGTCGAATTCGGGCACCGCCACCTGAGTCGCCACGTCGAGCGGGCTCATGCCGTCGTCGTTCTCGCTCCACTGCTTCCGCGACGACGTCAGGCACAGACCTTGCAGGATGGGGATGTTCAGCGCGGCCAGGTGCGCCACGTTCCAGGTGTCGTCGGCCCCGCCGGCGGTCACCGTGGCCGGTACGGCGCCGCCCGCGGCCAGCACCGTCGTCACCAACGCGTCGACGGTGCCGAGGAGTTCCAGCAGGTCGGGTTCCGGCGTCCGCAGCGACGCGGCGTAGATCGGCACGGGTTGCCCGCCCGCGGCGTCGATCGCGTGGCACAGCGCGCCGACGTAGGCCGTATTGCCAGCCAGGTGCTGGGCTCGATAGAAGAGGACCGCAACACGCGGTCCGTCGTTGGTGGTGACGTTGCCCGCGGGGCACTCCAGCACGCCCCAGGTCGGGGTGGCCTCCGGGGGCGAGAATCCGAAGCCCGTCATCAGCAGCGTGTCACTCAAGAAGGCGTGCAGCTGTTCGAGATTCGCGACGCCACCCTGGGCCAGGTAAACGTGGGTCTGCAGGGCGACGCCCGCGGGCACCGTGGAATGGCTCATCAGGTCGGCGTCGGGCGCCTGCTCACCACTGATGACGACCGTGGGAATGCCCTTGGCGACGACGGCGTCGATGCCGTCCTGCCAGCTGCGGTAGCCACCCAGGATTCGTACGACCGCGACGTCGACGCCATCGAGGAGCGAGTCGAGCTCGTCGTCGACGAGGCGGCTGGGGTTCATCCACCGGTACCGCGCACCGCTGGCGCGAGCCGTCATCAGGTCGGTATCCGACGTGGACAGCAGGAGAACGGTGGGCTGGTGCACCTACCATTCGTACCGCATCGGGGTTACCGGTCGGAGTTGCCCCAACGGCCGTACCACGATTGGTTGTAGGGAAGGCCTAGTAACACCAGCAATACGAGCACCAATGCCCCGAATGCGACGAGTCCCACCATTGCCGTTCCTCCTGCGTCGTGCCGATCAGTTGAGTTGAAGTTAGTACCGGCGGTACCGGTTAAGTGGGTTTGGTGCGGGACGGAACAGGGCGCGCGCGAACGTGACGGGGATCACTCATGGTGGCAATTCGAATCGTCGACGGCCTAACGCTGGGCAGCACCGACGCGCCGTGCGGCAATGGACTCATGGCGAATTCTCCCGTGATCGTGAAACTCGGCGCGAACATCGGCGCCCGGATCGCCGGCGTGCGGCTCGGCGGTGATCTCCCGGCGTCGACCGTCGACGCGATCAACGACGCACTCCTCGAGCACAAGGTGATCTTCTTTCGCGATCAGCAGCACCTCGACGACGAAAGCCAGCTCGACTTCGCCAGGACCCTCGGTACGCCCACCATCGCGCACCCCACGGTGACGTCGCGAGGCGCCGACGTGCTGCCCATCGACTCCCGGTACGACAAAGCGAACTCCTGGCACACCGACGTCACCTTCGTCGACCGCATTCCGAAGGCGTCGCTGCTGCGGGCGATCGCCCTGCCGGAGTACGGCGGCACCACCTCGTGGGCGTCCACCGAGGCCGCCTACGACCAGCTGCCCGCACCTCTGGCCGCCCTCGCCGAGAACCTGTGGGCGAGCCACACCAACGACTACGACTACGTCAAGGACGTCGCGGAGGACTTCGCCGCGGACGAGGCCCACCGCGACACCGTCCGGCAGTACCGCGACGAGTTCGTCTCCGAGCACTTCGAGACCGAACACCCGGTGGTCCGCGTCCACCCCGAGACGGGACGTCGGGTGCTGCTGCTCGGCCACTTCGTCAAGAGGTTCGTCGGCCTCGGCACGGTCGAGTCGACCACGCTGCTGCAGCTGTTCCAGGCCCGGGTGACCAGGCTGGAGAACACCATTCGGTGGAACTGGAGCCCCGGCGACCTGGCCATCTGGGACAACCGGGCGACCCAGCACTACGCGGTGTCCGACTACGACGACCAATACCGTCGCCTCAGCCGGGTCACCCTGGCCGGCGACGTCCCGGTCGACGTGCACGGCACGCCGAGTCGCGTCGTCGCCGGCGACGCGTCGCACTACTCGGACGTCGTGGCGCCGGCACGTCTGGTCGCCGTACCGTAGGAGGATGGCCAGAACCCGCGACGACGACGCGTGCCCGGGCGCGCTTGCCGTGCATCAAGCGGCCGACGGCGCACTGGCCAGGGTTCGCCTGCCCGGCGGCATGATCGAGGCGCCCCAACTCGAGGCGCTGGCGCTGGCCGCCGCCCGGTTCGGCTCCCCGGCAATGGAACTGACCTCCCGGGGCAACCTGCAGATCCGCGGCATCACCGACGCCGACGCACTGGCCGACGCGATCGCCGACGCGGGCCTGTTGCCCTCGCCGACCCACGAACGCGTCCGCAACGTCCTCGCCTCTCCGCTGACGGGCCGAGTGGGCGGCAACGCCGACGTCCGCGGTCTGGTCCGTGGTCTCGACGCCGCGATCCAGGCCAACCCTCGACTGGCGCGCCTGCCCGGTCGGTTCATGTTCGCCGTCGACGACGGCCGCGGCGACGTGTCCGGGCTCGGAGCAGACGTCGGCCTGCACTTCCTCGACGAGGACACCGCCGCGCTGCTGGTGGCGGGCGTCGACACCGGAGTGCGCACCGGCGACGGCGTCGCACTGCTTCTTCAGGTGGCCGAACGGTTCACGGACATCCGCGGGACCGCCTGGCGCACAACCGAACTCGACGACGCGGCGCCACTTCTCGAGGGGCTGACGCCGACCGCGGAACCCGGGGCGGTGTGGCCGCCGGTCGCCCGTCCGACGGTCGGCTGGATTCCGCAGGACGACGGACTGGTCACGCTCGGCGCCGCCGTTCCCCTCGGGGTGCTGAAGACCAGGGTCGCCGAGTACCTGGCGGCGGTCGGGTCCCCGATGGTGATCACACCCTGGCGGTCGGTGCTCGTCTTCGACCTCGACGAGGAGATCGCCGACACCGCCCTGCGCGTCCTCCCCCCGCTGGGGCTCGTCTTCGACGACGCGTCACCATGGCTCGACGTCAGCGCGTGCACCGGGAGCCCGGGCTGTGCGCACTCCGCGGCCGACGTCCGTCGCGACGCCGCGGCGGCCGTGCACGACGGCGCCAGCGGGTCGCACCGGCACTTCGTGGGGTGCGAACGCGCCTGTGGCAGCCCCCCGACCGGGGAGGTTCTCGTCGCCACCGCGGGTGGGTACGAGCCACGCCACCCGTAGGGTGATCGGGTGCTGGACTACACCCGCGACGCCGCCGACATCTACCGCCAATCGTTCGCGATGATCCGCGACGAAGCTGATCTGACACGGTTCCCCGACGACGTCTCACGCGTGGTGGTCCGGCTGATCCACACCTGCGGTCAGGTCGACGTCGCCGAACACGTGGCCTTCACGCCGGGCGTCGCCGACGCCGCACATCGGGCCCTGGCGGCGGGAGCGCCGGTGCTGTGCGACTCCTCGATGGTGGCCGCAGGCATCACCCGATCCCGATTGCCCGCCGACAACGAGGTCGTCTCGTTGGTCGCCGATCCACGAGCGGCAGGACTGGCCGCGACGATGGGCAACACGCGCTCCGCAGCGGGCGTCGACCTGTGGGCCGACCGGCTCGGCGGCGCGGTGGTGGCCATCGGCAACGCGCCCACCGCGTTGTTCCGCCTGCTCGAACTGATCGACGAGGGCGCGCCCGTGCCCGCCGCTGTGCTCGGTGGTCCCGTCGGCTTTGTCGGGTCGGCACAGTCCAAGGACGAGCTGATCGACCGGCCCCGCGGGATGGACTACCTCGTCGTCACCGGGCGGCGAGGCGGCAGCGCAATGGCCGCGGCGGCAGTCAACGCCGTCGCGACGGAGCGAGAGTAGACAAGTGTCCAGCGGGCCGATTAGGGTCCGGCCCCATGACTGTGCGCTACCCGCCGGCCTCCTCGATCCCGCGCGGACCGACGGACGTGACGCCACAGTGGGTCGAATCCGTGCTCGCGACCGAGGTCCGATCGGTAGAGGTCACACCCATCGGGACCGGCCAGACCGGCGCCACCTACCGCCTTGCGGTGGAGTACGCGGCTGACCAGTCGGGATTGCCAGCCACATTCGCGCTCAAGCTCTCCTCCCAAGACGACGCCGTGCGCGAGCGGGTGGCCCTCGGCTACCGCTCCGAACACGCCTTCTACGCCGACGTCGCCGACGTGGTGCGGGTGCCCATCCCCCGGCACTTTCACTGCGAAATCTCCGACGACGGCGGGGATTTCGTGCTCCTGCTGGCCGACATGGCACCCGCGGTCCAGGGCGACCAGATCGCCGGCTGCACGGCTGAGGAGGCGGAGCTGGCCGTCCGCGCGCTGGCAGGCCTGCACGGCCCCACGTGGTGTGACCCCAAGTGGTCCGAGTTTCAGGGCCTGGTCATGTCAACGGCCACCGAGGACGCCATGAAGGGCCTCGGCGACGTCGCCGTGATGGCCTCCCAGATGAGCCTCGAGCGACTGGGTTCGCGGATGACGGCCGAGGATCGCGACCTGATCACCGAGGCCATGTCGGTCGTGACGCCGTGGCTGATGGCAGACCGTGATCGCTTCGCCCTGATGCACGGCGACTACCGCCTCGACAACCTGCTGTTCACACCCGACCGCAGTCACGTCACCGTCGTCGACTGGCAGACGTTGGGAGTCGGACTACCCGCCCGCGACCTGGCCTACTTCACCGGCACCAGCCTGACGCCCCAGACCCGTTCGGCCGTCGACCGGGACCTCGTCGCGGCGTACTTCAAAGAGTTGTCCGCTTACGGGATGGCCGATTACGACTTCGACACCTGCTGGCGCGACTACCGCGTCGGCATGCTGCAGGTGCCGTTCCTGTCCGTGCTCGGCTGCGCGTTCTCGATCTCGACCGAGCGCGGCGACGACATGATGCTGGTCATGATGGAACGCGGCTGCCAGGCGATTCGCGATCTCGGCAGTCTGGATTTGGTCAGAGGGCTCTGACCCACGCCGCGGCGTCGGCCACGGTGGGCACCGCCGTCACGTCGTCGGGCAATCCCGGCCGCTGCACCATGATCACGGGGATGCCGAGATCGTCGGCGGCGGTGACCTTGTCGCGAGTCATGTCACCACCGCTGTTCTTCGTCACCAACGCGTCGATCCGGTGCTCCTCCAAAAGCTTTCGCTCGGCGGCGTAGCGGTACGGACCACGGGAGAGCAGCAGGTGGTGGCGCGGCGGCAACTCCACGTCGTCCGGGGCGGTGACCGCCCGAATGAGGAACCACGCGTCGACGCCGGCGAATGCGGCACTGCCAGAACGGCCCGTGGTGAGAAAGACCCGCTGATAGTGGTTGCGGGCGACGACGTTTGCGGCCTCGACGTCCGAGCCGACGACGATGGCGTCACCGGGTGGCCACGCGGGGCGGGCCAGGACGACGTGCGGCACGCGTTCCTCGCGACATGCCCGAGCCGCGTTGGCGGTGATGCGGGCGGCGAACGGGTGAGTGGCGTCGACGACGGCGTCGACGTGTTCGTCGCGCAACCAGCGGCGCAACCCGTCGACTCCCCCGAACCCACCGATGCGGACCTCGCCGACCGGCAAGGCGGGGTCTGGCACGCGGCCGGCGAGCGAACTGATCACCGTCAGTTCGGAATTCAACTCGGCGGCCAGCGCCCGCGCCTCGCTCGTCCCACCGAGAAGCAGCAGACGCATCAGTGTCGACTTCCGCGGCGCCGCCCCGACGAGTAGAGGTAGCTGTCGGAGAAGCCGTCCGCCGCCAGCACGTCGCCGACCACGATGACGGCGGTACGCGTGACGCCGGCGGCATGGACCCGTTCGGCCAGCTCGCCCAGGCTGCACCGCAGCACCGTTTCCTGCGGCCACGACGCGAATGCGACCACCGCACATGGGGTTTCGTCGGTATACCCACCGGCGATCAGCTCGGGGACGATGGCGTCGACCTGCGCAGCCGCCAGGTGCAGGACCAACGTGGCACCGGGTTGCGACAGCGTCCGCAGGTCCTCCCCCGGCGGCATCGCCGTCGACAGGGTTGCGACCCGGGTCAGCGTCACGGTCTGCGCGACGCCAGGCACGGTCAGCTCGCGACCCAACGCGGCGGCCGCAGCGGCGAAGGCAGGCACCCCTGGCACGACCTCGTAGTCGACGCCAGCCGCATCCAGCCTGCGGCACTGCTCGGCCAGCGCGCTGTAGATGGACGGGTCGCCGGAGTGCAGGCGCGCGACGTCCAATCCGGCGGCGTGCGCGTCGGTGAGCTCGCCGACGATCTGGTCGAGCGTCAGCGGTCCGGTGTCGACGACCCTGGCGTCCGGCGGGCACAGCGCCAAGAGATCGTCGGGCATGATCGAGCCCGCGTACAGGCACACCGGGCACCGCTTCAGCAGGCGTTCCCCGCGGACGGTGATCAGGTCGGCCGCGCCAGGCCCGGCGCCGATGAAGTAGACGGTCATCGCTTGGTCACCATCCACTGGGTGACGGGCATCGCGCCGCGCCATCCGGTGAAGCCGCCGACGGGCTCACCGTGATAGTGCTGATACCGCCGCAACGTGCCGCCCATTCGCGAGTACCACTGGGCGACAATGGCTTCGGACTCTATCGTGACAACGTTGGCGACCAGCCGGCCGCCGACGGGGAGGTGGTCGAAGCAGCCCTCGAGCACGCCGGGCTGGGTGATGCCGCCGCCGACGAAGACGGCTGCGGGCTCAGGTGCCCCGTCGAAGTGCTCAGGAGCCGGCCCACGGACGTCCACGGCGGCACCGAACGCGATCGCGTTGGTCTCGATCCTGGCCCGTCGGACGGCGTCGCGTTCGAATGCCACTGCGGTACAACCGGATGCGCTGCGGCACCACTCGACGGCAATGCTCCCGGAACCGGACCCGACGTCCCACAGCAACTCGCCGGGACGCGGGCCGAGCGCAGCGAGCGTGACCGCCCGGACCGACTGCTTGGTCATCTGACCGTCGTGGGCGAAGACGTGGTCGGGCAGCGCATGGGCAACCCGCTCGTCGGGCAGATACCGCACCGCCATCACGTTGAGCTTGTCGACGTCGTGCGGCGGGCGGCCCGCCCACTCCCGCGCGGTGGCCGACCGGCGGCGTTCCAGAGGACCGCCGAGCTGCTCGAGAATGGTCAGTTCGGAGTCGCCGCGACCGGTTTCGGCGAGCAGTCGAGCCAGCGTCGCCGGGCTGTCGGCGTCGCGCGACAACACCACCGCCTGACCGCCGCGGCGCACGGCGGTATGCACCTGCGCGGTGACGAGGCTGATGATCTCGGTGTCCTGCACGGCCCAGCCGACCCTGGCGCATGCCAGCGTCACCGAGGACACGTGCGGCAGGACGGCGACCCGGTCCGGCCCGAACATCTTGATCAGCGTGTTGCCGATCCCGTGCAGCAGCGGGTCCCCACTGGCGATGACATGGATGTCGTGCACTTCTTGGTCGTCGACGAGGGCACGCAGCGCGGGCAGCAGCGGAGACGGCCATGCCCGCCGCAGCGCCGACACGGTGTCGTCGAGCAGATCCAACTGCCTCGGTGAGCCGTAAACAATTGTTGCTCTTGTCAATTCAACCCTGGACGCGGTGGGCAACCCCGACATCCCGTCCGCCCCGATACCCACGACGACGATCATCGGGGCAACCTACGCCACATCGCCCGTGGCATCAGCTTCAGGGCGAGGACCAGAACCCCCAGCGACCGCGGCACCCAAATCTCGGTGCGCCCCTTGGCGAGCGCGCCCGCCACCGCGTCGGCCACCTGCGTCGGGGTGCTGGAAAGCGGGGCGGGCGACATGCCCTCGGTCATGCGGCCGATGACGAAGCCGGGCCGGACGAGCAACAGCCGAACGCCCGAGCCGTGCAGAGCGTCGGTGAGTCCGCGGGCGAACGCGTCGAGGCCCGACTTGGCGGAGCCGTAGACGTAGTTGGCACGCCGGGGGCGGGCCCCTGCGACCGACGAGAAGACCACGAGCGCACCGCTACCCGCCGTCCGCATGGTCGTCGCCAGCACCGTCAACAGGCTCACCTGGGCGGTGTAGTCGGTGTGCACGATCGCGGCGGCGTGGGCGGGGTCCGCTTCGGCGCGGGCTTGGTCACCGAGAATCCCGAATGCCACGACAGCGGTGGCGATGGGTCCGAAGTCGGCGACGATCGAGTCGACCAGCGGCGCGTGCGAGGCGAGTTCATCGGCGTCGAACTCCCTGACGTGGACCGCGGCGGCTCCCGCCGCCGTAACGGCCGCGACTTCGTCGGTCAGCCGATCGGCGTTGCGTGCCGCCAGCACAACCGTCGCACCGTCGGCCAACCGCGTCGCGAGTTCGATCCCGATCTCGCTGCGTCCACCAAAAACGACTACCAGGCGGTTGTCCGCCGTGTCTTCCATGGTTGCGATTATGTCCTGCGCTAGGTTGGACACCGATGGCGAAGGCAACTACACGGCTGACCAACGACGCGTTGGCGTTCCTCACCGAACGACACCTCGCCATGCTGACCACACTGCGAGGGGACAATTCGCCGCACGTGGTCGCCGTCGGATTCACGTTCGACCCCAAGACACACGTCGCTCGAGTGATCACCACCGGCGGCTCGCAAAAGGCCGTGAACGCCGACCAGCGCGGGGTCGCCGTGCTCAGCCAGGTGGACGGCGCGCGGTGGCTGTCGCTGGAGGGCAGTTCGACGGTCAGCGCCGAACCCGAGGCCGTTCGGGACGCCGAACTGCGATACGCCCAGCGCTACCGCACGCCGAGGGTCAATCCCCGGCGCGTGGTGATCGAAGTGCGGATCGAGCGAGTGCTCGGGTCGTCGGACCTCCTGGATCGCAGCCAAGACGGCTGATCCTCGCGGATAAGCATGCGGCACTGACATTTCGGTGCCCATGGTCGGACGTAGTGCACAGTCGGCAGTTCATCCACATTCTTGAGGTGGTCGGCTAGTTTCTGCCGCTCTCGTTTCGACTCATTGGTGGCTTCCACGGCCGGTACCTCGGGTGCCAGTGCGGTGGAGTCGTGGCAGCGGGTGGAGTCCGCTGCCTGCGCTCGCCGCGTCGCGGCGATGGCCGCCATGTTCGAGGCGGCCCGCGCGGTAAACGGATCCGATGAGCGGGACCTGTGGTGCACCGACACCTGGGACGCCGTCGCCGCCCACATCGGCGCCGCCCAGCGCATCACCCATGGCGCCGCGTCCAATCAGCTGCTCATCGCCGTTGCGCTGCACGAACGGTTCCCGCTGGTGGCCGCGGTGTTCGCCGAAGGGCTGATCACCTACCAACTGGTCCGGACGGTCGTGCAGCGCGGCGCCCTGGTCGTCGACCCCTCAGCCCTGCACGAACTCGACCGAATGCTGGCCGAGGCGCTGAGCACCCGGGAGCCAATGTCGGTGGGCACTCTTGAGAAGACAGTGGACGCGTTCGTCGCCCAGGTCGACCCGCAGGCTGTGCACCGGACAGAAACCCGCGCGCGTGGCCGCAGCGTCGACGTCGGGGAGGACGACGGCAGCGGGATGGCCACCGTCTACGCGACCTTGTTCGCCACCGATGCCAAGGCCTTCGACGCCCGGTTGAGTGCGGTCGCCGACACCGCGTGCCCGGCCGATCCCCGGACCAAGGACCAACGTCGCGCCGACGCCATCGGANGATGCCAAGGCCTTCGACGCCCGGTTGAGTGCGGTCGCCGACACCGCGTGCCCGGCCGATCCCCGGACCAAGGACCAACGTCGCGCCGACGCCATCGGAGCCATGTCCCACGGCAACGACCGCCTGGCCTGCCTCTGCGACACGGACGACTGCCCGGCCGGCGAGAACCCGCACTCCACCGGGGTGGTGGTCTACGTGATCGCGAGCGCGGACACCGTCCGCGAACCCGAAGCACCCGCCCAACCGCCGCCGCCTGGTGGGCCAGCCAGTCAAGGGCCTGACGATGCTCCCGAAGGCGCAGAAGACGTCGTGCCGGGCAGCGCCGACCGCCCGAGTGACGCTGCGCCACAAGCTGAGTCGCGCGAGGACATCCACACCGACCCCGCCAACGAGCGCACCGCCCTNAGTCGTGCCGGGCAGCGCCGACCGCCCGAGTGACGCTGCGCCACAAGCTGAGTCGCGCGAGGACATCCACACCGACCCCGCCAACGAGCGCACCGCCCTCGACGGCGGACCCCCAGCCATGTTCACCAAGCCGCTGCGCGAACTGACCCTCACCGAAGCCCTCACCCCCACCCCGGGACGCCTCGCCCAGCTGCGGCCCGCCGCCCTGATGGGTGGACAGTTCCTCCCCGGCGCGATCGCCTGCCGCGCCACCATCGGGGCCACCATCACCGCGATCGTGCACCCCGGACAAGCACCGCCCGAACCCCGCTACCGACCCTCCAAGAAGCTGGCCGACTTCGT
Organism: Mycobacterium sp. Root135; assembly: GCF_001426545.1. Taxonomy (GTDB): domain Bacteria; phylum Actinomycetota; class Actinomycetes; order Mycobacteriales; family Mycobacteriaceae; genus Mycobacterium. The sequence goes on from NZ_LMEZ01000006.1 coordinate 47,908, forward strand.
CCGTTGCCGCGACATGACCTGCCGCTTCCCCGGCTGCAAAGTACCCGCCACCCATACCGACGTCGACCACACGATCCCGTGGCCCTACGGACCCACGGCCGCATCCAACCTGAAATGCCTATGCCGAAGACATCACTTGCTGAAAACGTTCTGGGGCGGCCAAAGTGGTTGGCACGAAGAGCAACTCGACGACGGCACCGTCGTGTGGACCGCACCCGACGGCCGGCAATACATCACCACACCGGGCAGCCGCCTGCTGTTCCCCGAACTCAGCGAGCGCACCGCAACAGTGGTCGCCTCGAAAGTCCCAAGGGCGCACACCGCAGGGCTGACCATGCCGCGGCGCAAGACCACCCGCGCCCAAGACCGCGCCAGACGCGTCCAACGGGAACGCGAACTCAACGGGCTCGAGAAACCACACGGGCCACCCGACTAAACGGGAACCACCACGAGGTCGCGGGGCTGATCGTTGACCGACTGGGCGCCGTCACTGGTGACGATCACGATGTCCTCGATGCGGGCACCCCACGCGCCGGGAAAGTAGATACCCGGCTCGATGCTGAAGGCCATTCCCTCCTCGAGCGGCAGATCGTTGCCGGCCACGATGTAGGGCTCCTCGTGCACGGAGAGGCCTATCCCATGTCCGGTGCGGTGCACAAATGCCTCCGCCAAGCCCTCAGCGGCCAGCACGTCGCGTGCTGCGGCGTCGATCTGCTCGGCGGTGACGCCAGGCCGAACCGCCGCCACGGCCGCCTCCTGCGCCCGCTGAAGAACCGAGTACCGGGCCGCCACGTCGTCGGCAGGCTGCCCGATGCTGTACGTCCGCGTCGAATCCGAGTTGTACCCGGGCTCGTACGGCCCGCCGATGTCGACGACGACCACGTCGCCCTCCTGCAGCACGCGGTCGGAGCACTCGTGATGGGGATCGGCGCCGTTGGGCCCCGACCCGACGATGATGAAGGCCACCTCCGAATGCCCCTCGGCGACAATCGCTTCGGCGATGTCGGCAGCCACGTCGGCCTCGGTGCGGCCGGGCACCAGGAACTCGGGAACGCGCGCGTGCACCCGGTCTATTGCGGCTCCCGCCTTGCGGAGCGCGTCGACCTCCGCGTCGTCCTTGATCATCCGCAGCCGGCGCAACACGTCGGTGGCCAGCACCGGCACCGTCCCGAGCACCGTGGCCAGGGGAAGCAGGTGCAGCGCAGGCATCGCGTCGGTGACTGCGCTGGCGACCGGGCCACCTCCGAACACATCGGCGACGAGGGCGTACGGGTCGTCACCGTCCACCCAATCCCGCACGCGCAGGCCCAGTTCCACCACCGCAGAGTCCTTCAGCGCCGCCAACTCCATCCGCGGAACCACCACGGTCGGCTCACCGTCGACTGGCAGCACCAACGCCGTCAGCCGCTCGAAGGTCTGGGCGCGGGACCCGACGAGGTAGCGCAGGTCGTACCCGGGCGTGATGACCAAACCCGCCAGCCCGGCATCTGCGGCCGCAGCCGTCGCCGCCCGCAAGCGTCCCGCGTACACGTCGGTGCCGAATCTGCCGTTGTCCATGCCGTCGAGGCTAATCGGCCCGCCGATAGGTGGCGACCTCGATCAGGTTGCCGTCGGGGTCGCGGCAGTAGTGCGACGTCATCGGACCGAGCGCACCCGTCTTGGCAACCGGCCCCTCGGTGATCTCCACGCCACAGGACTGCAGATGCTCCCCGACGGCGTCGGCCTCCGCATCGACGACGAAGCACAGGTCCAGGGTGCCGGGAGCATCGACGGCCGCGGTGACCCAGTTCGGCGCGCCGGTGGGTCGGACGTTGAGCTTCTGGTCGCCGAACCGCAGCGCGATACGGCCGTCGCCGAAGACTTCCCGCGCCATCCCGAGCACCCGGACGTACCAGTCGACGGTGCGGTCGGCGTCGACTGTGTTGACGACGACGTGATCGATGCGGTCCACGGACAAGCCCATGGCTCCATCAATACCGCACGCTACTGTCAGTCGATGACCGCACCCGTCCTGCTCCTCGACGGCGCCAGCATGTGGTTCCGCTCGTTCTTCGGGATCCCGTCGTCCATCACCGCGCCCGACGGCCGCCCGGTGAACGCGCTCCGCGGCTTCCTCGACGCCGTCGCAACGCTGGTCACCAACCACCAGCCCTCGCGGTTGGTCGTGTGCCTCGACCTCGACTGGCGCCCGCAGTGGCGGGTCGACCTGATCCCGTCGTACAAGGCGCATCGGGTGGAGGAGGAACGCGCCCCCGGCGAGCCCGACGTCGAGCAGGTGCCCGACGACCTCACACCACAGGTCGACATGATCATGGCGATGCTCGACGCGTTCGGCATCGCCACCGCCGGCGCACCCGGATACGAAGCCGACGACGTACTCGGCACGCTGGCGGCCCGAGAGCGCGTCGACCCCGTCGTCGTCGTCAGCGGTGATCGGGACCTGCTCCAACTCGTCGCCGACGACCCCGTTCAGGTCAGGGTGCTCTACATCGGGCGCGGCTTGGCCAAGGCGACGCTGTTTGGCCCCGGTGAAGTCGCCGAGCAGTACGGGGTGCCACTGGAACGGGCAGGCACCGCCTACGCGGAACTGGCACTGTTGCGCGGCGACCCGTCCGACGGTCTGCCCGGCGTCGGGGGCATCGGCGACAAGACGGCGTCCGCCCTGCTCGCCCAGTACGGCTCACTGGAGCGGATCATGGCGGCCGCCGGCGACCCATCGTCGAAAATGCCTGCCGCACAACGCAAGAAGCTGACCGCTGCGGTCGACTACGTGCCGGCGGCGGAGAAGGTGGTCCGCGTCGCGACGGACGCCGGAGTCAGCCTCTCGCCGGAATCGGACCTGTTGCCCCTAACCGCGCGCGATCCACGCCGGGTGGCGGAGCTCGCCGGCGAGTTCGGCGTCACCTCGTCCGTCGGACGCCTGCAGAAGGCGCTCGACGGACTTCCCTCCAGCTAGCTACCGGGGCCTGCCGACTTCGTAGGTTCCGCTGTTGTCCTGGAACGTCACGGTCACCTGGCGCTTGGTGCCGTCGATGCTGACCTCACAGTCGAAGGTCCCGCCCTTGACGACCTTCGGGTTGGCCCCGTCGTTGCACGTCACATCCTGGACGTTCTTAGCGCCATAGCCGTTCGTCCCGTCACTGAGGATCTGCTGCACACCCGACTGGGCGGCCTTCACGTCGAGGTTGGTCGTCATGAAGAAACCCGGCTTCCAAAAGCCGAGGATGCCCATCACGACGACGATCACGGCCACCAGCCCACCGACCACACCGAGGATGAGGCCCCGCGACTTCTTGGAGCCCTCGTCGGTCGACGAGTACGGCGAGAACTGCTGATTGGGATCGAACTGTCCCGGCTGCTGGCCGTACTGCCCGTACTGCGGCGGCTGACCGTACTGGGGCTGCTGCGGCTGGCCGTACTGGGGCGGCTGCCCGTACTGCGGCTGCTGCGGGTAGGACGACGGGCCGTACGCGGTGGGCTGCTGTCCGTACTGATCGGGCTGCTGATACTGCGGCTGCCCATAGGGGGGCTGCTGATACTGCGGCTGCCCGCCGTATGCCGGCGGCTGCTGGCCGTACGCGGGAGGTTGCTGCCCCCAAGGCGATTGCTCCGGCTGCGGCTGCTCTGGAGCCTGCGGCTGCCACGCGGGATCGGCCGGCTGCTGACCCGCCCACGGCTGGGTGGGATCGGATCCCTGCGGTCCGCTCATCGTCTCTCCTTGGTTCCGTCTACCGTCAAAATCGAAACGTTGGCCACACCCTACCCCGCATCAACAGCCACGACGCCGCGCCGAATCGCGTCGATTGCGCGTTTCGCAGACGTCCGCAACGCCGGCGTGGGGGCGGCATTTCGCACCTGGTCGAGCAGATCGAGGACCTGCCGACACCACCGCACGAAATCGCCTGCCGACAAAGGGGATCCGTTGCCCGAGGCATCGGATGCGGCCAGGGACGCCGACAGGTCGCCCGTGGTCGCCCAGCGGTGGATCGCGGCCACGAAACCGACGTCCGGCTCGCGACTCGCCGGGAGCCGGTGCTGCTGCTCCTCGGCGTGAATCTCCGCCCACGACCGCCGGGTCTGCGACAGCGCCCGGCGCATACCGGGCGTCGCGCCCTCCACGACCGACGACGAACCAGGTGTGTCGCCCCTCGACTCGAACAACACCGCCGACACCACCCCGGCCAACTCGGCGGCGTCGAGACCGTTCCAGGTGCCGCTGCGCAGGCACTCGGCGACCAGCAGATCGCTCTCGCTGTAGATGCGCGCCAACAGACGCCCGTCGTCGGTCACCACCAGATCGCCGTCCGCCGTCTTCTCGACGAAGCCACGGCCGGTGAGCAGCAACACGATTCGATCGAAGGTGCGGGCCAACGAATTGGTCGCGGCGTTGACCTTCTTCTGGATGTCGGCGTTGTCCCTCTCGATGCGCAGAAAGCGTTCGGCTTGCCTGACGCGCTCGTCGCGGTCGGCGAGGTGGTGCGCGGGATGGGCTCGCATCTGATCGCGCAGACCCGCGAGTTCGGGATCCACGTCGTGCTCCCGATCCTGGCCCGGCTGACCACGTTTGGGCCGCCCGGCAGGCACCTTCAGACCGGCAGCCGCCGACCGCAACGCCGACGCGACGTCACGGCGGACCCGCGGTTGCCGGTGTTCCACCCGTTTGGGCAGTGTCATCGATCCCACCCGCAGCGACGACCCGGAGAAGTCCGTCGACGAAATGCGGCCTGCCCAACGATCTTCGGTGAGCACCAGCGGCCTGGGATCGTCACTGTCCCCTGCCGGCTCGAGGACCACCGCGAGCCCGCCTCGCCGGCCCTGCCCGATGGTGATGATGTCACCGCGGCGCAGCGCGACCAGCGCGTCGTTGGCCGCCTGCCTGCGCTGTAACCGGGACGCCCGAGACTGCGTGCGTTCGCGTTCGGCGATCGTCGCGCGCAACCGCGCGTAGTCGAGAATCGGTGCGTCCCGACCGCCGAACTCCGAGGCGATCTCGTCCATCATCTTCTCGCCGCGGGTCACCCCGCGGACCAGACCGACGACGGAGCGGTCGGCTTGGAATTGCGCGAACGATCGCTCCAGCAGTTGATGCGCCTGTTCGGGGCCCATCTGGTTGGTCAGGTTGATCGTCATGTTGTACGACGGCGCGAACGAACTGCGAAGGGGGAACGTACGAGTCGACGCGAGTCCCGCGACGTCGGCGGGTTCGACGTCGGGATGCCACAGCACCACCGCGTGACCCTCGACGTCGATGCCTCGGCGCCCGGCTCGGCCCGTCAGCTGGGTGTACTCCCCCGGCGTCAACGGCGCGTGCTGCTCGCCGTTGAACTTGACCAGCCGCTCGAGCACGACGGTCCGCGCGGGCATGTTGATCCCCAAAGCCAATGTCTCGGTGGCGAAGACGGCCTTCACCAGCCCGGCGGTGAACAGCTCCTCGACCGTATGGCGGAAGACCGGCAGCAGCCCGGCGTGGTGGGCGGCGATGCCGCGCAGCAGGCCCTCACGCCATTCGTAGTAGCCGAGCACCACCAGGTCGGCGTCGTCCAGATCGGCGCATCGTCGGTCGATCACCTCGGCGATGCGGGCCCGTTCCTTCTCGTCGGTCAGCCGCAGCGACGACCGCAGACACTGCTTCACCGCGGCGTCGCAGCCGGCCCGGGAGAACACGAACGTGATGGCGGGCAGCAGGCCCTCTTGGTCGAGGACGCCGATCACGTCGGGCCGCGACGGCGGCCGATAGATGGTGGGGCGGCCGCCCCGGTTCCCCGGTCGGCCTCGGCCGCGCGGTTGCCAATCCGACAACCGGTCGGCCTCGCGCCGGTGCGAGATGTGGCGGATCAATTCGGGGTCTACCAGGCTTCGATCGCCGGTGGCCTCGGAGCCCTCGAACAGGTCGAACACCCGTTTGCCGACCATCATGTGCTGCCACAGCGGAACGGGGCGGTGCTCGTCGACGACGACGGTGGTGTCGCCGCGGACGGTCTGGATCCAGCCGCCGAACTCCTCGGCGTTGCTCACCGTCGCCGAAAGGCTGACCAGCCGCACGTCCTCGGAGAGGTGCAGGATGACCTCCTCCCAGACGGCGCCGCGCATCCGGTCGGCCAGAAAGTGCACCTCGTCCATCACGACGTGGGAAAGACCGTGCAGCGCATCGGAGTTCGCGTACAGCATGTTCCGAAGGACTTCGGTGGTCATGACGACCACCGGGGCGTCCCCGTTGAGGTTCTGGTCACCGGTCAGCAGCCCGATGCGCTCGGCGCCGTAACGCTGCACCAAATCGTTGTGCTTCTGGTTGCTCAGCGCCTTGATCGGGGTGGTGTAGAAGCACTTTCGGCCCGCGGCGAGCGCAAGGTGCACCGCGAACTCACCGACCACGGTCTTGCCGGCGCCGGTCGGTGCGCACACCAGGACGCCGTGGCCGTTCTCTAGGGCCTTGCACGCGCGGATCTGGAAGTCGTCGAGGGTGAACGGCAGCCCCGCGGTGAAGTCGTCGAGCTGGGACAGCTCAGGTGGCTTGGTCATCGATGCCCAGCCGGGACGGGGTCGGCACGGCGCTGGGAACCTCGACGGGTTCGACGCTGCCGATCGGAGCCGCCTGGTCGTCGGGGACGTCCTCGAGCGCCGCCCGGCGAGCCTTGCGGCCGTCGTTGAAGCGGGCCACCTGGATGGCCACTTCGAGCAGCAGCGACAGCGCGCAGGCCAACGCCAGCATCGAGAACGGATCCGAGCCCGGCGTCGCGAACGCGGCGAAGACGAACATGCCGAAGATCAGCCCGCGGCGCCAGGCCTTCAGCCGCTCGTAGGGCAGCATCCCGACCAGGTTCAGCATGATGATCAGCAGGGGGAATTCGAAGCTGATGCCGAACACCAACAGCAGGTTGATCAGGAAACTGAAGTACTGGTCACCCGAGAGGGCGGTGATCTGCACGTCGCTGCCGACGGTCAACAGGAAGCTCAACGCCTGGGACAGGACCACGTAGGCGAGCACCGCGCCGCCGATGAACAGCAGCGCCCCAAACCCGACGAACACCGAGGCGAACCGGCGTTCCTTCTGGTACAGCCCAGGGGTGATGAAGGCCCACAACTGTTGGAGCCACACCGGACACGCCAAGACGACGCCCGCGGTCAGCGCGACCTTGAAGCGCAGCATGAACTGGTCGAAGGGCGCGGTGGCGAGCAACCGGCACTCCCCGTCGGGGGCGATGTCGGCCCGCGACGACGCCGGGAGTGAGCAGTAGGGCGCGCGGAGCCAGTCACCGAGACTCGGCAACCCGAAGAAGCCGTGGCTGTACCAGACGAAGCCGAAGATCGTCGTCAGCAGAATCGCCGCCACCGCGATGAGGACGCGGTTGCGAAGCTCGTGCAGATGGTCGACCAGCGACATGGTGCCGTCGGGATTGGCCTGCGATCGCCGACGTCGCGGATCGAGCCGCTTGAAGATTTCAGGGATGCGCACGGGTTGTCTAGACGCCAATCAGCCGCGCAGCCTCACGGCGCGCTGGTGGGAAGGTTGCGATCAGGCCGGTCGTTGCTCGGGAGACTGCACGGGTGCCTGCTCCGGCTGGACCCGCTCCGAGGTGATGGGCGACGGCGCCGGATGCGGCGTCTCGTCCTTCCCGTCGGACTGCATTTCCTTGATCTCGGACTTGAAGATTCGCATCGACTTGCCCAGCGAGCGGGCAGCGTCGGGAAGCTTCTTGGCTCCGAACAGCAAGACGAACACCGCGATGACGATCAACCAGTGCCACGGCTGTAGACCACCCAATTTGGACACCTCCAAGTGTTGTGGACGAGTCTACCCGTCCTCTGCGACGCCCACGGATCCGTAGGCCTCGAGTGCGGCGACGGCGGCTTCGCGAACGCGGTCGGCCAACGCCTGCGGTTCCAGTATGCGCACCGCCGAGCCGAAGCCGAGGACGAAGCGCACCATCCATCCCTCGGAGGCGTACGTCATCGCCGCTTCCGCCGCTCCGTCGGCGTGCTCCCGCACCACCCGCAGCGGGTAGTAGTCGAACATCCAGGCGGCCGACCGGTCGATCAGCAGCGTTGCCGCAGGCAGAGACGGATCCGCGTCGAAGAGCGAGGTGTCGGGGCGGGCGGCCACGGCGGGCTCCGGTGGAGCGGACTTCTCGTCGAGCACCCGTGCGTCGACGATGCGGTCGAACCGGAAGAGCCGGACGCCTTCGGCGGTGCGGCACCACGCCTCGAGGTAGGTGTGGTCGGCGACCAGCACCACGCGAATCGGGTCGACGACACGGCTCGACAGCGCGTCGTGGCTTGCCGAGTAGTAGTCGATCGACAGGGCACGGCCGTCCCGCACCGCACCGCGCACTGCCGCTGCGATCCCACTCTCGATGGGGGCGGGCTCGTCGACCGCGGCTCCCTCACGGGCACCGGTGGCGGTCCCGGCCGCGGACTCGATCTTCGCGATCGCGCTGCGCGCAGCCTCCGGGTCGACGATGCCGGGCACCTCGAGCAGAGCGCGCAGCGCCACCAGGATGCCGGTCGCCTCGGGCGAAGTCAGCCGCAGCGGGTGATCCATCCCCGCCGAGAACGTGACGTCGATCGTGTCACCCGAGAACTCGAAGTCGATGAGATCGCCAGGGCCGTAACCGGGAAGGCCACACATCCACAGCTGGTCGAGGTCCTGCGTCAGCTGCGATTCGGTGACCCCGAGTTCGGCGGCCGCCTCGGACCGCGTGATCCTCGGGTTGGCCTGGAAGTACGGGACCATGTTCAGCAGCCGAACCAGCCGCGTCGAGACGCTACTCATGCCCCCACCCCCGCACTGGCGCGAAGCCGCTCGACGACGTTCTCCCGCAGCGACACCGGGTCCAGGACGACGGCGTCCGCACCGCAGCTGGCGACGTCGCGCGCCAGTTGATCCTCGCGGCCGACGTCGAGTGCGATCTCGTCACCCGCGCGTCCCGCCAACGCCCGCGGCGTCGTGGCGACCGCCTGGCGACGCAACGCCGTGCCGCGGCCCTCGGCCACCCACACCCGGGCCTGCGCACTCGGCGGCGCGTCGGCCACCGCGAGATGCACGATGTGGCGCAGGTCGACGCCGTCCGGACGGTGCACCGCATCCCGCGGTCCGATCGCCGTCACGTCGGCGTCGATGCGCGACAACCGGAACGTTCGGGTGGCTTGCCGGGTGCGGTCGTGGCCCACCAGGTACCAGCGTCCGCGATAGGTGACGACACCCCACGGCTCGACGGTGCGTTCGGTGTACGGCTCGCTGCGCGACGACCGGTGCTTGAACTGGACCGCCTGCCCAGAGTCGATCGCCGCCAACAGGATTCCCAGCACGTCCTCCGACCCCCGCAGGCCGGGCAGTGCGGCGGTGGTGGTGATGGCGACCGCAGACTCCGGCGCGTCGACGTCCACGCCGGCCGCCCGCAACTTCAGCAGCGCGCCCTGGGTCGCCGTCACCATCTCCGGCGATTCCCACAGCTGGGTCGCCATCGCGACCGCCGCCGCTTCGTCCGCGGTCAGCTCGACGGGAGCCAGCGCGTAGGCCTCCCGGTTGATCCGGTAGCCCTCCGTGGGGTCGAGTGACGACACCCGTCCCGTCTCCAACGGGATGCCGAGGTCGCGCAATTCGTTCTTGTCCCGCTCGAACATTCGTGAGAACGCCTCGTCGCTGGGGCTGTCCGCGTAGCCGGACACGGTCTCTCGAATGCGCTCCGCGGTGATGAACGAGCGGGTCGACAGCAACGCGATGACGAGGTTCATCAAGCGCTCGACTTTGGAGATCCCCACCCAGCGAGCTTAAGGCGTGCCGCGGGGCGCCACTTACATCGACGCGATGAGGCGTTTCACGCGTTCGTCGACCGAGCGGAACGGGTCCTTGCACAGCACCGTGCGCTGGGCCTGGTCGTTGAGCTTGAGGTGAACCCAGTCGACGGTGAAGTCCCTGCCCGCGGCCTGGGCGGCGGTGATGAACTCGCCTCGCAGCTTGGCGCGGGTGGTCTGCGGCGGTTCGTTGACCGCCGCGTCGATGTCCTCGTCGGTGGTGATGCGGGCGGCCAGCCCCTTGCGCTGCAGCACGTCGAACACGCCGCGGCCGCGCTTGATGTCGTGATAGGCCAGGTCGAGCTGCGCGATCTTGGGATCGGACAACTCCATGTCGTACCGATCCTGGTAGCGCTCGAACAGCTTCTTCTTGATCACCCAATCGATCTCGGTGTCGACCTTGGCGAAGTCTTGGCTCTCGACGGCGTCGAGCTGACGCCCCCACAGGTCGACCACCTGCGAGATCTGGGCGTTGGGCTCACGGGTCTGGAGGTGTTCGACCGCGCGGCTGTAGTACTCGCGCTGGATGTCGAGCGCGCTGGCCTGCCTGCCGCCGGCCAACCGCACGGGGCGGCGCCCGGTCAGGTCGTGACTGACCTCGCGGATCGCGCGAATCGGATTGTCCAGCGAGAAGTCCCGGAACGGGACGCCCGCCTCGATCATCTCGAGGACCAGCGCGGCGGTGCCCACCTTGAGCATCGTGCTGGCCTCGCACATGTTCGAGTCGCCGACGATGACGTGCAGCCGGCGGTACTTCTCGGCGTCGGCGTGCGGCTCGTCGCGGGTGTTGATGATGGGTCTGCTGCGGGTGGTCGCGCTCGACACGCCCTCCCAGATGTGCTCTGCGCGCTGGCTAAGGCAGAACGCTGCGGCCTTCGGCGTCTGCAGCACTTTGCCTGCGCCGCAGATCAATTGGCGCGTGACGAGGAACGGCAGCAGAACGTCGGAGATCCTGGAGAACTCCCCCGCTCGGACGATGAGGTAGTTCTCGTGGCACCCGTAGGAGTTGCCCGCCGAGTCGGTGTTGTTCTTGAACAGGTAGATGTCGCCGCCGATGCCCTCGTCGGCGAGGCGCTGTTCGGCGTCGACCAGAAGGTCCTCCAACACGCGCTCGCCCGCGCGGTCGTGGGTGACGAGCTGAATCAGGCTGTCGCACTCGGCCGTCGCGTATTCGGGGTGTGACCCCACGTCGAGGTAGAGACGCGCCCCGTTGCGGAGGAACACGTTGGAGCTACGCCCCCACGACACCACGCGCCGGAAGAGGTAGCGGGCAACTTCGTCGGGAGACAGCCTTCGGTGACCGTGAAAAGTGCACGTCACACCGAATTCGGTCTCAATGCCCATGATTCGCCGCTGCACATGGACGAGCTTACGGGTTGCCGGTGCGCCGTGTGGTGACCGCCACTCGTCGCGCCTGTGGATGAATTGAGCGAGGTGTCGCCAAGACCTGCCATCGTCGGGCATGGGCGAAGTCGGGATGAACGCGGCGGAGGTGCGCGCGTTGGCGCAGCGGGTTCGGGACGGAGCCGATGCGCTCGACGACATCGGGTGGCCCGCCGACACCGCGGAGGACCTGGCCGGATCGGCGATCGCGGCCACGGTGGCGACCACCGGTCTCGAGGACCGGGTCGCGGACGTGGCCGCGGCCATGCGGGCGTGGGCCGAGGCCACCTCGTCGGCGACGGCGGGTCTTCAGCACGCCGACGAGCGCCACGCCGGACGACTGCAGGCACCGCGGTGAGCGCGCCGACGCTCGGCCAGGCCGCCGCCTGGCGTCCCAACGCGCTGCGCCGACTGGCCGACGCGTGGGACGACGCCGCCCGCGTCGTCCACCTCGGTGCCTCGATCGCGGCCCGGTCGTCCGTGCCGTGGGCGGGCGTCAGCGGTGACGCAGCAGCCCGGCAGGCGGCCATCGTTGCCGCCGACGGTGACGCGGTGGCCCGCGCACTGGTCCTGGCAGCCGTCGCCGCGAGGGATGGCGCCGACCAGATCGCCGCCGCGCAGGCCGAGGTCGCGGCGCGGGTCGACGCGGCACGCGACGAGGGGTTCGTGGTGCGGGACGACGGGTCGGTGGTCCCGGCCGCGGAGCCGCCGGACCTGCTCGTGCTCCTGTGTGGCGGCGACGCGGCCGTGGTCGACCGGATACTCGCCGACCGTGGCGTCGAACTGTCGCAACGGATCGCCGAGGCGTTGGACGCGCTCGGGGCCGCCGACGACGACGCCGCCCGCGACCTCCGCGACGCCCTGGCCGCCATGGACCACCCGGTTGACCCGTCACTCGGCAACTCCGACGCGGCGGCCTGGGACGTGCGGATCGCCGCCAATCGCACCGCCGTCGCCCAGGCGGTGGTCGAGGGACTCGGCGACCGAGCCGCCGCCGACCGCGGCACCTTCTACCGTGGCCTGCTCGGTGAGATCGACGACCCCACCGGCGGTGCGGACCGCGTCGACCGCAAGATCCTGGCGTTCGACCCCACCCGCGACACCCTGGTCGAACTCAACGGCGACCTGACCCGCGCGACCAGCGTCGCGGTGTTGGTGCCCGGCATGAACACCACCGTCGCGGGCTCGGCAGGCGTCACCAGGTCCGCGCGCCAGTTCGTGTCGGCGACGCGGGGCGAGGTCGCCGCGATCACCTACCTCGGCGGGCCCTTCCCGGCCGACGACACCGCGGTCGGCGCCCTAGTCGAGGCGGCGAGCCCACGCTTCGCGATCGACATGGCCCCGCGGTTGGCCTCGTTCAGCCGCGCCGTCGACGCCGCCGTGGACTCCGCCGCGGCCGGACGGGGACTCGGCATTCCGGTGACCTACGTCGGGCACTCGTACGGCGGCGCGATCCTCGGCACGGCAGAGGCATTGGGGCTGACAGCCGACCGCACGCTGTACGCCGCGGCGGCGGGCGCGGGCTTCGGCGTCGACGACCCCGGCGACTGGCACAACCGCAATCCCCACGTCCTGCGGTTCTCGATGACGGCGCCGGGAGACCCCATTCAGCTGGTCCAAGGCATCGCCGGTGGATCCCACGGCGCCGACCCCGACGAGATGCCCGGCGTCATCCACTTGGCCACCGGTCGTTACGACGACGGGCGACTGATGGCCGGTCCCAGCGCCCACACCGACGTCCTCGCCGCCGTGGGTTCCGACGCGTGGCGCAACGTGCTGGCGGTCATCACCGGGGACCGCCCGCACATCGTGTTGGCCGGCTGACCGCTACGGTGGGGCGAAATGTCGTCGTATGTCGTAGTGAAGAGGAGAAACTGATGGGCTTCAACCCCAGGGACGCAATCGAGTCGGTCAAGGACATCGCGACCAACGCCGTCGAGCGGTCCGCCGACATCGTCGACAGCGCGGGACACATCCTCAAGGGTGACGTCACCGCCGGGGTCGAGGGCATCGTCTCGAGTTCGATGGACATCGCCACCCACTCGGTCCACAAGATCAAGGAGATCGCCACCGGCAGGGGTGACGATCTCGACGAGATCGTCTAGGAACCCGCTTCGGCCTGCTCCTCCGGGAGCAGCGCCTCGAGCGCCGAACCCGTGATGCGACGGAACGCGCGCCGAGGGCGGTTCACGTCCAAGACCGCGATCTCCAACGTCGCCGGGCCCAGTGTGCGGGGCTCGGCGCCGTTACCGGTGGCCGCCGCGATGCCCGACTTCAGCGCGTCGACGGCAATCTTCACCGCCTCCTCCAAGCTCGCGTTCTCGGTGAAGGACTCGTTGAGCGCCGTGATGATCGGCTCGGTGGTGCCACCCATCACGACGAAGTGTGGCTCGTCGGCGATGGATCCGTCGTAGGTGATGCGGTACAGCTCAGGCGATTTCGTCTCGCCGTGGTGCGCGACCTCGGCCACGCACAGCTCGACCTCGAAGGGCTTGGCCTGCTCGGTGAAGATCGTGCCGAGCGCCTGGGCGTACACGTTCGCGAGCTGACGGCCCGTGACGTCGCGCCGGTCGTAGGCGTAACCGCGGGTGTCGGCGAACTGGATTCCTGCGACCCGCAGCTTGTCGAACTCGTTGAACCGGCCGACCGCGGCAAAACCGACCCGGTCGTACAGCTCCGACACCTTCTGCAGGGAGCGCGACGGGTTCTCCGCGACGAACAGCACCCCGCCCGCATAGGCAAGGACGATGACACTGCGGCCGCGGGAGATGCCCTTGCGCGCGAGCTCGGAGCGCTCACGCATCGCCTGCTCTGGCGAGATGAAGTACGGAAAGCTCACAGCTCTACCGTCCCCTCATCGATGCCGAAAGACTCGTCACGGGAACGCCTTTCGATGACTTCACGGGCGAGGGCGGCAATACGGTCCCTGGTGACCTCCACCGCTCCGTTGGCGTCGATGACCACTGCGGTCGGGTAGATGCCGCGCGCCAGGTCGGGGCCACCGGTCGCGGAGTCGTCGTCGGCCGCGTCGTAGAGCGCCTCGACGGCCGCCGACAACGCGGAGTCGGCGTCGGTCACCCGCGAGTACAACTTCTTGATCGACGACTTCGCGAAGATCGAGCCCGAGCCCACCGACTGGTAGCCCTCGAGTTCGACGTTCCAGCCGCCGGCCGCGTCGAACGACACGATGCGTCCGGCTCCGTCGGGGTTGGGATCGTCGAGGTCGTAACCCACCAACAGGGGCAGTGCCACGAAACCCTGCAGGGCGGCACCAAGATTGCCGCGCACCATGATCGACAGTCGATTCACCTTGCCCGCGAAGGTCAGTGCAACGCCCTCGACCTTTTCGTAGTGCTCGAGCTCGACGGCGTACAGCCGGGCGAACTCGACGGCGATGGCCGCGGTGCCCGCGATGCCGGTCGCGGTGTAGTCGTCGGTGACGTGAATCTTCTGGACGTCGCGCCCGGCGATGATGTTGCCCTGCGTCGAGCGGCGGTCGCCCGCGATCAGCACGCCACCGGGGAACTTGATGGCCACGATCGTGGTGCCGTGCGGAAGCGCGTCACTCACCGTCAGGTCGCCAGCCGACCGACCCGCGGGGAGCAGATGCGGGGAGTTCCGGCGCAACAGCTCGAAGAACGACGACGTGTCCATCGAGGTTCCGAGACTGAGGGGGAAGGAAGACGGCCGATCGTTATGCGGCCAGGTCACTGTCCGCCCTTTTGGACATACGCCCGCACGAAGTCCTCCGCGTTCTCTTCGAGCACGTCGTCGATCTCGTCGAGCAGATCGTCGGTCTCGTCGGTGAGCTTTTCGCGACGCTCCTGGCCGGCCGCAGTGCTGCCGGTGGGGTCGTCGTCATCGCCGCCGCCACCACCACGCTTGGTCTGCTCCTGAGCCATCGCTGCCTCCTGCTCGTGTTAAGCCCTGCTAGTTACTTCACCCTACCGGTCGACTCCCAGAATGCCGGTCGTCAGGTGGTCAGCTGGGCGACGAGTTCCGCTGCGCTGTCCACCGAGTCGAGCAACGCTCCGACGTGGGCTTTGCTTCCGCGCAACGGCTCCAGCGTCGGAATTCGCACCAGCGAGTCTCCGCCGAGGTCGAAGATCACCGAATCCCAGCTGGCAGCGGCGATGTCTGCGCCGAACCGACGAAGGCATTCGCCGCGGAAGTAGGCGCGCGTGTCGGTCGGCGGATTGTGCACCGCGTCGAGCACCTGTTGCTCGGTGACGAGGCGCTTCATCGACCCGCGTGCCACCAACCGGTTGTAGAGACCCTTGTCGAGGCGGACGTCGGAGTACTGGAGGTCCACCAGGTGCAGTCGCGGCGCGGACCAACCGAGGTTCTCGCGCTGCCGGAAGCCTTCGAGGAGCCGCAGTTTGGCCGGCCAGTCGAGAATCTCCGCGCACTCCATCGGGTCGCGCTCCAGCAGGTCCAGCACCGTCGCCCAGGTTTCGAGCACCTTCGTCGCGGACGGATCGGGATCCCGCGCGTCGACGAGCTTGGCCACCCGGTCGAGGTAAATCCGTTGCAGCGCAAGGGCAGTCAACTCGCGGCCGTCGGAAAGGGCGATGGTGGCCCGAAGCGACGGATCGCGGCTCACGACGTGCACGGCGTGCACGGGGCGCGCAAGGGCGAGATCGGAGAGGTCGAGCCCGTGTGCCGGGCCTTCCTCGATGAGGTCGAGCACCAGCGAGGTGGTGCCGACCTTCAGATAGGTCGACGTCTCGGCAAGGTTGGCGTCACCGATGATGACGTGAAGGCGGCGGTACTTGTCGGCGTCGGCGTGCGGCTCGTCGCGGGTGTTGATGATGCCGCGCTTGAGCGTCGTCTCGAGGCCGACCTCCACCTCGATGTAGTCGGCGCGCTGCGTCAGCTGGAAGCCGGGTTCGTCACCGGCAGGACCGATGCCGACGCGACCGGAGCCCGTGACGACCTGGCGCGACACCAGGAACGGCGTCAGGCCGGCGATCACCGCGGAGAACGGCGTCTGACGACTCATCAGATAGTTCTCGTGGGTGCCGTAGGACGCGCCCTTGCCGTCCACGTTGTTCTTGTAGAGCTGCAGCTTGGCTGCGCCGGGCACGCTGGCGACGTGCCGCGCGGCCGCCTCCATCACCCGCTCCCCCGCCTTGTCCCAGATGACCGCGTCCAGCGGATCGGTCACCTCGGGGGCGGAGTACTCGGGGTGGGCGTGGTCGACGTAGAGCCTGGCCCCGTTGGTCAAGATCATGTTCGCGGCGCCGACCTCGTCGGCGTCCACGATCGGGGGCGGCCCGCTCGCCCGGCTCAGGTCGAAGCCGCGCGCGTCACGCAGCGGCGATTCGACCTCGTAGTCCCACCGCGTCCGCTTCGCCCGTTGGATGCCGGCGGCGGCCGCGTAGGCGAGCACCGCCTGCGTCGACGTCAGAATCGGATTGGCGGTCGGATCGGACGGCGATGAGATGCCGTATTCGACCTCGGTACCGATGATCCGTTGCATGCACTCAGCGTAGGGGAAGGCCCATGGTTGCGAGCCGGGCACCCGAGTTGGTCAACTAACCCGTGCCCCCCGAGCCCGACGACGCCGCAGCGATGCAGTTCGTCGCCGCCCTTGGCGCCGCCATGGCGGCGGCGAACTATCCGGTGACGATGGTGCGCAACACCATGGTTGCGACGTCACGGGCATACGACCTGGAGACCCAGTACCTGGCGCTGCCCAACTACGTTCAGGTCGGCACGTCCAGCGGCGGCGGTCGGCTCTTCATCGCTCACCCCGACGAGGACTTGCGGTTCGACCAGACGTTCCCACTGGCCACACTCATCGCGCAGGCCGAGTCGGGAGCGGTCACCCCCGCCGAGGGCCAGGCCGAGCTGACGCGAATCTGGCAGATGCCCAACCGATTTCCGGCGTGGGTCGGCGTCATCGGTTACACGATGCAGAGCGCCGGGTTGTCCCTGATCCTGCAGCCCGCCCCGCTGACGCTCCTGATGGCGGTGGTGCTGGGCGCCATGGTCGGGGTGATGTGCGAGCTGGCCCGCCGCAACGACGCAGTACAGCAACTGCTTCCGACCCTGTGCGCGTTCACCGTGTCACTGGTCGCCTTCACTGCCGCCGACCGACTGCACATCGCCGACGCCAGCCTGCGGGCGTTGGCGCCGCCGCTGGCGACCTTCCTTCCCGGCGCGGCGATCACCCTCGCCGTCGCCGAATTGTCCTCGCGGCAGCTGGTTTCCGGCGCCAGTCGGCTGGTCGCCGGGTTGATGCGGATGGCGCAGTTGGCATTCGGGATTCTGGTCGCCGCCCAGGTCGCAGGCATCTCCGATTCGCACCTGAGCGTCGCGCACGTCGACCGACTCGGCCCGTGGGCACCGTGGCTGGGCATCGCGTTGTACGGGGTGGGCGCCATGCTGTCGTTCGGTTCCCCGACGCGGTTCCTGCCCTGGATGCTGGCCATGCTGACGATCGCCTACGTCGGCCAGCTTGCGGGCAACGCCGTATTGGGCACGTACGCCGCGGGTTTCGGCGGCGGATTCGCCCTCACCGTGTGCGCACTCGCGGTGGCGCGCCGACCGGGGTCCCCCGCCGCGATCTCGTTGATTCTGCCGGGCTTCTGGCTCTTGGTGCCCGGATCCCTGGGGCTGATGGGGGTGACCGAGGTGCTTGGCACCGACAGCACGACGGTGTTCACGGGGACGTTGATCTCCATGATCTCGATCGCGCTCGGCGTTCAGAGTGGACTGCTGGTCTGGCGGGCTCGCCGTGGGTGAGGCCGCCGACCGCGTCGCGGCCGAATCCTGGTTCCTGCAGCGCGGTCTGCCATCCGTCCTGACCAGGCGAGCACGGTGGCGCCGATTGTGGCCACGGTCGGCCCCGGCGCTCGCCGCGTACGCCACGGTGCTCGCGTGCCTCGCGCTCGTCGACGTCACCGACGGCGGCCAGGTCGTCGACGTCGACGACAACCCAACTCCCGCGGAAGTCCTCATCCTCGTCGTGTTGGCGGCGATGCTCCCCCTCGCCGTCCTGGTCAGCTGGCTGGTGTCCCGGGTCGACGGCTCGCGAGGGCGCCGCGGCGCGGCGACGGCGTCGGTCGTCGTGGCGGTCGGATGCGCGCTGGTCAACCACTCGTGGGCCGATCGGTTCGCCGACGTCGTCACGATCGCCCAGATCACGGTGCTGATCCTGGTGCTGAACGGCCTCGGAGTGGGATCGGTGCTCGGTTGGGCCGTCCGCCTCACGGTGTCCCACCTGGCCAGCGCCGGCGCCCTCGTCACCAGGGCGCTGCCCGTCGTCCTGCTGACCGTGCTGGTCTTCTTCAACGGATTCGTCTGGTCGATGGCCAACAAGATCGGCCGCGACCGCATGTGGTTGGTCGTCGGGTTCATGGTCGTCATCGCCATCGCGTTCCTCTGCAGCGGTGTCGTGGAGAGAACACGACCGGTGCTCGGGGACGGGAGCACCCGCGAATCCGACACCCCTCGACTGGCCAAGACCCCGTTCGCCTCGATGCCCGACCCGGTCCGCGGTGACCGGCTTCGGCCGACGGAACGGGCCAACGTCGTCTTCGTCGTGATTGCCTCGCAAATCACCCAGATCGCCATGGTCGCGATCGTCACCGCGGCCATCTTCTTCGTCATGGGTCTGCTGGTGCTCAGCCCCGCCGTCCTGGCGGCATGGACCACCAACGGGTCCGACCAGGGCACCTGGTTCGGCATGACACTGCCGGTGCCACAGCCCCTGATCCACGTCACGATGTTCCTCGGCGCGCTGACGTTCATGTACGTCAGCGCACGATCGGTCGGCGACGGCGAATACCGCAAGCAGTTCCTCGACCCCTTGGTCGACGACCTGCGGCTGAATCTGGTGGCGCGCAACCGCTACCGGGCCTACGTTCGGGAAGGTCGATGAACGACAGATGAGAGTCCTTGTCGTCGAAGACGAACAGCTGCTGGCCTCGACCCTGTTGATCGGGTTGCGCGCCGAGGGGTTCACGGTGGTGGCCGTGGCGACCGGGGTCGACGGGTTGGCGCGGGCCACCGAGGAGGATTTCGACGTCGTCGTCCTCGACATCATGCTGCCGGGCCTCAACGGATACGAAGTGTTGCGGCACATGCGTTCCCGCGGAATCTGGACACCGGTGATGATGCTGACCGCCAAGGACGGCGAATACGACCAGACCGACGCCTTCGACCTCGGTGCCGACGACTACCTGACCAAACCCTTCTCGTTCATCGTTCTGGTCGCCCGACTCAAGGCCCTGGTGCGGCGGGCCGCACCGCAGCGTCCCGCCATCCTCGAGGCAGGGACCCTGTCGCTCGACCCGTCAAGGCGGGAGGTGCACCGCGACGACGTCGCGATCTCGCTCACTCCCCGCGAGTACGGGCTGCTCGAATACCTGATGCGCAACAAGGATTCGGTCGTCACCAAGGCCCAGATCCTGCAGAACGTGTGGGACGCCAACTACGAAGGTGCCGACAACGTCGTCGAGGTGTACGTCGGCTACGTGCGGCGCAAGATCGACATCCCCTTCGGCACCAGGACGATCGAAACCGTCCGCGGTGTCGGCTACCGGTTGGCGTCCGAAGATCTCAGCTGAACCGTCACCGTCGTCCCAGGGCCACCGATGCTCACGTCTCCGCCGTGGGCCAGCACGATCTCGCGGACGATCGCCAGGCCAAGGCCCGTACCGCCCGCGCTTCTGGACCGGTCGGGGTCCAGCCGGACGAAGCGGTCGAAGACACGATCGCGATCCGCGGGCGAGATGCCCGGCCCGTCGTCGGCGACCTCCAGCAGGACGGCTCCCGAACCCTGCCTAACGGTCACCGTTACCTGCGAAACCGCATGGCGCGCAGCATTGTTCAGCAAGTTCCGCAGAACTCTCGACAGCGCGACGGGGTCACCGGTCAGCCGGGCCGGCTCCAGGTCGGCGCGCACCTCGAGAGCGCTGTCGCGCCGGAGTCGCTCGACCTCCTCGGCCGCGAGGTCGTCGAGGTCGACGTCTTCGCGTCCGATCTCGAGACCACGCTCGTCCGCCCGCGCCAACAACAGCAGATCGTCGATGAGGGCCTTCATGCGCAGCGCCTCGGGCATCAACGTCGTGGTGGCGAGCTCGGCACTGAGCACCTCCGGGTGGGCCGCCGCCACCTCGAGGGCCGAAATGATGGTCGTCAGCGGGCTTCTCAGCTCGTGCGACGCGTCGCCGACGAACCGCTTCTGCGCGTCGTGGCCCGCCTGGATGCGGGCCAGCATCTCGTTCATCGTGACGGCGAGCGCCGCGATCTCGTCGCGACTGTCCGGCACCGGAACGCGTTCGGTGAGATCGGAGGTGGTGATGTCGGCGACCCTTGAGCGGATGTCGTCGACCGACCTCATGGAGCGATGCACCAGCACGTAGGTCGCCACCCCGGACACCAGGACCACCACCGGCGCGGCGACGGCAAGGGCGACGACCACCGCCCACACCGTCGATGCGATCGTCGCGCTGCCCTCCCCGACCAAGATCGTGTACCGATCGTCGGGACCCACCACCGTCTGCGCGCTGAAGCGGATGCTGCCGAGGGGTGAGGACTGCTCGGGCATCCCGATGCGGATCCCGACGCCCACGTCGTTCATCGCGACCAGCGGCGTGTCGGGAGCCGACTGCGACCGTCGCACGACCGTGCCGTCCCTGGCGATCACCTGAACCGCCACGATCCTCTGGTCGGTGGCCAGCAGCACCGGGTCCAGCCCCACCGCGCCACGTTCGACGACCTCCGCGGAGATCTCGCTGACCCTGGTTGCCGCGGCGGAGTCGATGCCGGACAACATGGTTCGGTACAGGATCGCGGCGAGCCCGGCTCCCGCGATGCCGAGGGCGACGAAGACCACCGTCGCGGCGACGAACGCCGAGCGCGCCGATATGCCCCAGTTCGCAGTGCGTCGTCTCGCCATAGCGGTCACCAGTCCATCACAATGTTTGCCGTGCCCGACATGCAGCAGGTCCACGAGTGGTTTCTGCATCGCGGCTTGCCACTGGTGCTCGCCAGGCGGGTGCGGTCACGCAATCTGATCGAGCGTTCCGCACCGATGGTCAGCGGCGTCGGTGCACTCACCGCCGTGACCATGCTGCTTGCCGAGGTGACCGGCGACTCCCCCGACTACGGGTACACCCTGCGCCTCGGCGTCATCGCCGTCGTCCTGGTCGCCGCACCCTTCGCGCTGTACGTGCTGCACCGCCTCGACACCACCCTCGGCGAGGCGGGCCGCCGCACGGCAGCGCTGCTGGTCATGGCGATCTTCGTGGTCGTGATGCCGGTGACGGTCAGCGGATGGTCGGCCGCGGCGGCTGCAGAGGCGCCCGCGTTCGTCGCCATCACCCTGCTGGCCGTCTGGCTCACGTACATCGGGTTCGGCTCGATCGCCGGCTGGGCGTTCCGGTTCGCGTGGGTACAGTTCGGCGCGCTCGGCACGCTGATGAGCCGCGCCCTGCCCCTGCTGATGCTGACCGTGGTCGTCTACTTCACCGGCGAGCTCTGGCAGCTCGCCGCCCGCATGACGCGCCAACGGCTGTGGCAGGTGATCGGATTTCTCGCCCTCGTCGCGCTGGCCTTCATGGTGACGACGATCCGCGACGAGGTGCGGGCGCTGCGCGACGACCGGGCCGAGCAGACCGACCAGGCCAGCCTCCTGACCGGAACGCCGCTGGCCGTGGCACCGGGTGAACAGATCCCCCGCACGCCGCTGTCGCGCGCCGAACAGATCAACGTCGTCGCCGTGATGGTTGTGTCCCAGGCAATCCAGGTGGTCTTCTTCACCGCAGGCCTGTTCGCCTTCTTCCTCGCCCTCGGCATCGTCGCGGTCCCCTACGACGTCGCCGTCCTGTGGTCGGGCGAGCAGACCTGCGCCGTCGGCCAACCGCCCTGCGCCGGAACGTGGTTCGGCGTCCACATTCCGATTCCGCAGACGGTCGTGCACATGTCGTTGTTCGTCGCGGTGCTCTCCGGGCTGTACTTCACGGTCAGCACGAGTGTCGACCCGCTGTACCGGCAGCGGTTCTTCGACCCGCTGATCGCCGACGTGGCCGTGAGCCTCGCAGGTCGCGACGCATATTTGGTAATCGAACACGATCGACAGCAGCGGTAGAGCAACCTCTTCGATTGGGCTGCGTGAGGATCAATCTGGCCCTAAACTGCGCGAATGCTGCTTACCGACGATGAACGCCCGTTAGGTGGCGAACAGGGGGCAGCATCGGACAATTTGGAGGATCGACGATGAAGAAGATGGTGCTACCGATCGTTGCCGCGACGATTGCGGTCGGCCTGGCCGGCGCGGGAACGGCGCATGCCGACCAGGACAGCTATCTCTCCGACCTGGCCGACAACGACTTCACGGGCTCGACCGACATCGCCCTGCAGATGGGCTACACGATCTGCACGGACGTCAAGCACGGCGTGCCCGAAGCCACCACGGTCACCGCGATCTACGAGAACACGGCCGACAGCGTGACCGAGGACGACGCGGTCTACATCTACGAGGCCGCGCTGATCCACCTCTGCTAGAGGTACTGCCCCAGGTTCGACTCGGTGTCGATGGCCCTGCTGGCCGACGAACTCTTGCCGGTGACGAGCGTGCGGATGTAGACGATCCGCTCGCCCTTCTTGCCCGAGATCCTGGCCCAGTCGTCCGGGTTCGTCGTGTTGGGCAGGTCCTCGTTCTCGGCGAACTCGTCGACGATCGAGTCCAGCAGATGCTGGATCCGCAGACCGTGCTGACCGCTTTCCAACACCGACTTGATCGCGAACTTCTTGGCCTTGTCGACGACGTTCTGAATCATCGCGCCGGAGTTGAAGTCCTTGAAGTACATGACTTCCTTGTCACCGTTGGCATAGGTGACCTCCAGGAACCGGTTCTCGTCGACCTCGGCGTACATCCTGTCGACGACCTTCTCGATCATGGTCTTGATCGTCAGTGCCCGATCGCCGCCGAACTCGGCGAGATCGTCGGCGTTCACCGGCAGATTCTCGGTCAGGTACTTCGAGAAGATGTCCTGCGCCGCTTCGGCGTCCGGCCGCTCGATCTTGATCTTGACGTCGAGGCGGCCGGGCCGCAGGATCGCCGGATCGATCATGTCCTCGCGGTTGGAGGCGCCGATGACGATGACGTTCTCCAGGCCCTCGACGCCGTCGATCTCGCTCAACAGCTGTGGGACGACGGTGGTCTCGACGTCGGAGCTGACGCCGGTACCGCGGGTGCGGAAGATCGAGTCCATCTCGTCGAAGAACACGATGACCGGGGTGCCCTCGGACGCCTTCTCGCGAGCCCGCTGGAAGATCAAGCGGATGTGCCGCTCGGTCTCGCCGACGAACTTGTTGAGCAGTTCGGGACCTTTGATGTTGAGGAAGTAGGACTTCGCCTCGCGGGCGTCCTCGCCACGAACCTCGGCCATCTTCTTGGCCAGCGAGTTGGCCACGGCCTTGGCGATGAGCGTCTTGCCGCACCCAGGAGGCCCGTAGAGCAGCACGCCCTTCGGCGGGCGCAGCGAGTACTCGCGGTACAGGTCCTTGTGCAGGAACGGCAGCTCGACGGCGTCGCGGATCTGCTCGATCTGCCGGGTCAGGCCACCGATGTCCTCGTAGCTGACGTCCGGCACCTCTTCGAGCACCAGATCCTCGACCTCGGCCTTGGGAATGCGCTCGAACGCATAGCCGGCCTTGGTGTCGACGAGCAGTGAGTCACCGGGACGCAGCTTCCTGGGCCGCCGATCGTCGTCGGAGTCCTCGGCGTCGGGGTCCTCGACCAAGAACTCCGCGGCGACGAGTGGTTCGGCAAGCCAGACGATGCGTTCCTCGTCGGCATGCCCGACGACGAGCGCCCGATGCCCGTCACCGAGGATTTCGCGCAGCGTGCTGATCTCGCCGACGGATTCGAACGCACCGGCCTCGACGACGGTCAGCGCCTCGTTGAGGCGGACGGTCTGGCCCTGCTTGAGATCCTTCACCTCGATGTTCGGCGAGCACGTCAGCCGCATCTTGCGACCGGAGGTGAACACGTCGACGGTGTCGTCCTCGTGGCTTCCGAGCAGAACGCCGTATCCGCTGGGCGGCTGACCAAGGCGGTCGACCTCTTCACGCAGCGCCAGCAACTGCTGACGGGCCTCCTTGAGGGTGTCCATCAGCTTGGCGTTACGCGCCGCCAACGAGTCGATGCGCGCCTCGAGTTGGTGGACGTCTCGAGCACTTCGGAGGCCGCTGTCGGGCCCCACCGATTGCTCGAGTTGCTCGCGAAGCGCGGCGGCTTCGCGTCGCAGTTCTTCCAATTCGGCAGCTTCGCCACTGGACATGGGCTGTGACTCACTCATGTTGCGCCCCTCCCCGCACCGAAAGTTGGTGCAGTAACACCTTCAACGCTACCGGCGATTCAGTCTTTGTGTGTGCTCTAGGAATTCGACACACCAGCAACACTGTTAGCCTCCTTGAAGAGTTTGACCGATTGAAAGGACAGCCGTGATCCTGAAAACCCTCGTTACCGGCGTGGCAGCAGTTGCCGTCGTGGCCGCAGCAGCGGGTGGTGTGACGTCCGTTGCATCGAGCCTCGGTTCGGGCGCGTCATCGTCCACGGCGGCCATCCAGCCGGTAGTCATCGGCATCCCACTCCCGCAGGCACCGGCGCCGGATCTCCAGGCGCCCCTGCTCCAGACGCTCACCGGCCTCGCCGGCGGAGGCTCGTTCTCCGGCGCCAAGGGCTCCTACATCGAAGGCGGCCTCGGCCGCATCGAAGGCATCGCCGCGGACCGCGAGTACAACAAGGCCGCGGCCAAGGGGTACTTCCCGCTGAGCTTCGTCGTCGCCGACGTCGACTCCGATGGTGGGATCGCCACAGCGAACGTCACTGCCACCGCGAACACCGGGGCGACCAAGACCGAACCGGTCACGTTCGTCGCAGGCCCCAGCCCGACCGGCTGGCAGATCTCCAAGCAGTCCGCCCTCGCACTGCTGTCGTCGAACGGCTGAGTGCACCGCACCCAAGGCTTGACCCTGAGCGCCGCCACCCTGGTGGCGGCGCTCTGGCTTGGCGGGTGCGCCGCCGAACGACCCGCGGCCGGACCGCAGAGCCCCCGTCCGACGACGGGCACGATGCGCCCCGCGATGCCCACGGTCGCGCCGCTGCCCGCGGTCGACCAGTTGACCGGTGTCCTCTACCGGCTGGCCGACACTTCGATTCCCGCTGAGCAGAAGGTCGCCCTGGTGCAGTACGCCACGGTCGAGGACGTGCCGGCGCTGAAGAACTTCGGCGAGGCCCTCGTCGCCAGTGGTTTCAGCCCGCTGGCGGTTGACGCCGCCGACCTCCGGTGGGGTGGCGACCCGGGGCACGTCATCGCCTCCGTCACAATCGGCTCCCCCAATCCGCAGGTTCGCCCGTTCATGTTCCCGATGGAGTTCGCCCCGCTCCGGAACGACTGGCAGCTGTCCAAGCGCACCGCCGACCAGTTGCTGCCGCTCGTCGGGCGCGAACCTCCTCGCTAGGTGGCGAAGCGCTTACGCCGGTACGGGGCGGGCGTCACGGTTCCCGGCGCCAGCTTGCGCGCGCTGACCAGGAATGCCGTATGGCCGCGCATCGAGTGCTGTGGGCGCACGGCGAGGCCGACGACGTCCCAGCCCCGCTGCAGCGACTCCCAGGCCCGCGGCTCGGTCCAGCACAGCTGCTCCCGCAGCGCCTCGACGATCCGCGACAGCTGCGTCACCGTGGCGACGTAGACGATCAAGACGCCGCCGGGGACGAGCGCTCCTGCGACCGCTTCGAGCACTTCCCATGGCGACAGCATGTCGAGCACAGCGCGGTCGACCTGCGGTCCGTCGTAGGTCTTCAGGTCGGCGATGCGGAGGTCCCAGTTCGCGGGTCGCTCACCGTAGAACGTCACGACGTTGCGCTCGGCGTGCACGGCGTGGTCCTCGCGCAGCTCGTAGGACACTACGGTGCCCTCGGAGCCGACGGCACGCAGCAGCGAGCAGGTCAGCGCGCCCGATCCCGCCCCCGCCTCCAGCAC
Source organism: Mycobacterium sp. Root135 (assembly GCF_001426545.1). Classification (GTDB taxonomy): domain Bacteria; phylum Actinomycetota; class Actinomycetes; order Mycobacteriales; family Mycobacteriaceae; genus Mycobacterium. The sequence continues at coordinate 74,085 of NZ_LMEZ01000006.1, forward strand.
GCGCGCGCCGGGGAAGATGTCGCCCTCGTGCACGATCTGCGCGGCGTCCTTCGGATAGATCACCTGCGCGCCGCGGGGCATCGAGAGCACGTAGTCCATCAGCAGCGGGCGTAGCACCAGGAACGGATCACCGTTCGCGGACTTGACGACGCTGCCCTCGGGCTGCCCGATCATCGAATCGTGCGCGATGCCACCGCGGTGGGTGTGGTACTCGCCGCCGGCGGCGAGCACCATCGTGTAGTGCTTGCCCTTGGCATCGGTCAGCTGGACACGATCGCCGACGTCGAGCGGCCCGGTGCGTTTCACAGCTGATCAGCCTGCCAGCAGACCCGCCGCCTCCGGTGCGCGGGGTTGTCGGGGGCGCGTCATAGGCTCCCTCTCATGACGGAGGCAGTGACCGAGGACGTGAGCGCGCCGACGCGGCGTCCCGCCCTGTCGCCGTCGCGGGCCAGCGACTTCAAGCAGTGCCCGCTGCTGTATCGCCTCCGCGCCATCGACAGGTTGCCGGAGCCGTCCTCACCCGCCCAGGTCCGCGGGACGGTCGTGCACGGGGCGCTGGAGCTGCTCTACGCGCTGCCCGCGGCCAGCCGGGTGCCCGCCACCGCGGTGACGTTGGTCGAACCGGCGTGGGAGGACATGACCGCCTCCCGGCCCGAGCTCGCCGACGACGTAGATCCGGCGCTTCGGGACAAGCTGCTCGACGAGGCCCGTGCGCTGGTGTCCGGGTACTACCGGTTGGAGGATCCGACGCGGTTCGATCCCGAGAGTTGCGAACAGCGAGTGGAAGTCGAGCTGTCCGACGGCACGCTGCTGCGCGGGTTCGTCGACCGGATCGACGTCGCACCCACAGGGGAGATGCGGGTGGTGGACTACAAGACCGGCAAGGCGCCGTCGGCCACCCGTGAACTCGCCGAGGCCAAGGCGTTGTTCCAGATGAAGTTCTACGCCGTCGCACTGCTGCGGTCCCGCGGAGTGCTCCCCGCCCGCCTTCGGCTGCTGTACCTCGCCGACGGGCAGGTGCTCGACTACACCCCCGACCTCGACGAGCTGGTGCGCTTCGAGAAGACGCTGATGGCGATGTGGCAGGCCATCCAAACGGCCGGGGTGACAGGCAATTTCCCGCCCAAGCCGTCACGGATGTGCGACTGGTGCGCCCACCACGAGCATTGCCCGACGTTCGGCGGCACGCCGCCGCCCTATCCCGGCTGGCCGGTACCGGTGGAGCCCGCCGCGTGACCGACTCCTTCTACCGTCGGCTGGACTCCGACGGTGACGCCGAGGTCTTCGAGTCGACCGCGAGCACGGCAAGCAACTGGAGCAGCGACATCCAGCACGGGTCACCACCGTTGGCGTTGCTGACCAAGGCCGTCGAGGAGTTGGCGGCGCCCGGCGGTCAGCGCATCGGAAGGCTGACACTCGACATCCTCGGGGCGATTCCGGTCGCGCCGGTGCGAGTGCGGGCCTGGACCATGCGGCCGGGGGCCCGCATATCACTGCTGGCCGCCGAGATGACGCCGGTGGACGTCGACCGGCCCGTTGCCCGGGTGACCGCCTGGCTGCTGGCCACATCCGACACCGCCGACGTGGCCACCGATCGCTACCCGCCCCTCGTCGAGGGTGAGAGCGTGCCGCACGCCCACGGCTGGGCCGGCGCGCCCGGGTATCTGGAGAAGGTCAGCTGGCGGACTCAGGCCACCGCACCGGGTGAGGCCGCGGTCGGCTGGCTCAGCGCCCTGGTGCCCTTGGTGGCCGGCGAGGACACCACTGCCGTGCAGCGGCTCGCCATGGTCGTCGACTCCGCCAACGGCGTCGGCGCGGTGCTCGACCCCGACCGATTCCTGTTCATGAACACCGACACCTCCGTGCACCTGCACCGGGCGCCAGAGGGGCAGGACTTCGCGCTGCGTTCTCGCGCGTCGATCGGCCCGGACGGGATCGGCGCGACCACCGCGGAGATCTTTGACCGCCGCGGCTTCGTCGGGACGTCGGTCCAGACGCTGCTGGTGCAACGGCGCTGAGCCTCAGGTCAATTCAGCGGGGTCAGGTCCTGCAGCATCGTCGGCAGCAGCTCACTGACCGTCGGATGGATGTGCATCGTCCGTGAGATGGCCGTGTACGGCAGCTTTGCGGTCATCACGTCGAGGATGTCCTGGACCACCTCGTCACCGCCGACTCCGAGGATGGACGCACCGAGGATCTCGTGGGTCTCGGCGTCGACCACCACCTTCATGAAGCCTCGGGTCTCGCCCTTCTCGACGGCGCGGCCCACCTTGGTCATCGGCCGCTTGCCCACCAGCGCCTTGCGCCCCGACTTGAGGACCTCGTCGGCGGTCAGGCCGGCCCGGCCCAGTGGCGGGTCGATGTACAACGCATAGGTCGGCACGCGGTCGCTGACCCGGCGCGGGTCGTCGTCGAGCAGATTGGCCGCGACGATCTCGAAGTCGTTGTACGAGGTGTGGGTGAACGCGCCCTTGCCGTTGCAGTCCCCCATCGCCCAGACGCCGTCGACCGTGGTGCGCAACTGGTCGTCGACGACGACGTAACCACGCTCGTCGGTCTCGACTCCGGCGACGTCGAGCCCGAGGTCGTCGGTGTTGGGCCTGCGCCCGGTCGCCACCAACAGGTGGCTGCCCGAGATGGGGTCGGCGCCGTCGCGCGGATGGAGGTCGAACCCAGAACCGTTGTCGTGCTTGACGACTCTCATGCCGGTCGCGCCAACGTGCACGTCGACGCCCTCGCCCTCCAGGATCTCCTGGATCGCGGCGGACACGTCCTCGTCCTCGCGGGCGGTCACCCTCGGACCGCGCTCGACGACGGTGACGCGGGCGCCGAAGCGCCGGTACATCTGCGCGAACTCCAACCCGATGTAGCTGCCGCCGATGATCACCAGGTGCTCGGGCACGACGTCCAGGTCGAGGATGCCAACGTTGGTCAGGTAGTCGACGTCGGCGAGCCCGGGGATCGGGGGCGCGGTCGCGCGACCGCCCACGTTGAGGAAGATCTGATCGGCTTCCAACACCTGGTCGTCCACCCGAATGGTGTGGGGCCCCTCGAAGCGGGCGTGGCCGCGGATGAAGGTGCACCCGTCCATGCCCGCGAGCCAGGTTTCCAGGCCGTGTCGGTCGCCTTGGCTGATCTCGTCCTTGCGCGCCTTCACCTTTGCCATGTCGACTGTCACCTCGCCGGTGCCGATTCCGTAGTCGGCGCCGCGGCGCGCGGCGTGGGCGACGTGGGCGCTGGCCACCAACGTCTTGGTCGGGATGCAGCCGGTGTTGACGCACGTGCCGCCGACCAGTTTGCGCTCGATGACCGCGACCGTCTTGCCTGCGGCGGTCAGCCTGCCCGCCAGCGGGGGTCCCGCCTGGCCGGCGCCGACGATGATCGCGTCGAATCTCGTTGTCACGTACCGATCCTCAGAACACGGTCGACGCGACGGCGACGACGGCGAAGCCACCGAGCACCGCGAGTACGTCCTCGGCCAGTGCGACGGGCAGGTCACGCCCGCCGTTGGCGGCGACCAGTCGGCTGCGAGCTTGGTAGCCGCCGAGCGTTCCGAGGACGGCACCGATCATGCCGGCACCGATGCCGAGAATCGTGTGGTGCGTTCCCGCTCCTATGACGGCACCGGCGAAGGCGGCCGTCAGCAGTCGCGCGATGAACTGTGGTGGCACGGTGCGGCTAGGGGTCTTGGGCAGCTGGTCGGTGACCAGTTCCACGACCAGCAGGACGCTGAGCACGCCGACCGTGATGGGATTGCCGACCCACTGAGCCCAGGTGCCGTCGACGGGAAGCCAGCCGAGCCACGCGGCCCATGCGACGACCGCAGGCGGGGTCAGTGCGCGAAGCCCGGCGACGACGCCGATGAGCAGTGCCAACACGATCACCAGGACTTGCGTCATGGGTGGAAAGTTAACACTGAAAGCTCAGAAGCGGCAGAACCTGATGTCAGAGGCCAGGATCGCCTTGGCACCGATGCCTGCCAGCTCATCCATGATGGCGTTGACGGTCCTTCGCGGGACCAGTGCGCGCACCGCGACCCACGCCGGGTCGGCCAACGGCGCGATGGTGGGCGACTCGAGTCCGGGGGTGACCGCCGTCGCCTGGTCCAAAACCGTTCGCGGGCAGTCATAGTCGAGCATCAGGTACTGCTGGCCGAACACCACGCCCTGGACGCGGCCGGCGAGCTGGTCGCGAGCCCGTGCCGTCGTCGGATCCGGGTCGGCGCGCTCGATCAGGATGGCCTCCGAGTCGCACAGCGGCTCACCGAAGGCCACCAGGCCGTGCAGACCAAGGGTGCGGCCCGTCCCGACGATGTCGGCGATGACGTCGGCGAGGCCCAGCTGCACCGAGATCTCGACGGCGCCGTCGAGACGAATGACGGTGGCCTCAATGCCCTTGGCAGCCAGATCCTTTCGGACCAGGTTCGGGTAGGCCGTGGCGATGCGCTTGCCGGCGAGCCCGGCGACGGTCCACTCGCGCCCCGCAGGCGCGGCGTACCGGAAGCTCGAGGAGCCGAAGCCGAGCGCCAGCCGCTCCTGGACGGGTGCATCGGATTCCTGCGCGAGGTCGCGGCCGGTGATGCCGAAGTCCAGCTCACCCGATCCGACGTAGATCGCGATGTCCTTGGGCCGCAGGAAGAAGAACTCGACGTTGTTCGCCGGGTCGACGACGGTCAGGTCCTTGGGGTCGCGGCGGCGGCGGTAGCCGGCCTCGGAGAGGATCTCGGCGGCCGACTCGCTGAGCGCGCCCTTGTTGGGCACGGCGACGCGCAGCATGCCGTTCGCCTGCGAATCGCTCACAGCTTGGCGTACACGTCGTCGAGGGTCAGACCCCGCGAGATCATCAGGACCTGCGTCCAGTAGAGGAGCTGGCTGATCTCCCCCGCCAGTTCGTCGTCACTCTCGTGTTCGGCGGCCAGCCAGACCTCGCCGGCCTCCTCGAGGACCTTCTTCCCCAGTCCGTGCACGCCGCCGTCCAGTGCCTTGACGGTGCCACTACCTGCGGGTCGGGTTTGCGCGCGCTCGCTCAGTTCGGCGAACAACGCGTCGAAGGTCTTCACGGCAGGCGATTGTTCCACGTCACCGCCCGTGAAGTCACGGCGGTTTCCCGCCGAGCCGCCTCAGGCGGTCTTCGCGGCCTTGTCCCCGGCGACGATCGCGCCGTGCATGTCCTCCAGTGAGACGCCCTTGGTCTCCATGACCCACTTCCACACGAACAGTCCGGACAGCACCGCACAGAGACCGTAGAAGCCGTACGCCAGGCCCAGGTGACTCCGCAGTTCGGGGAACGACACGGTGATCAGCCAGTTGGCCACCCACTGCCCGGCCGCGGCGAGGCCGAGGGCCGCAGCGCGGATGCGGTTCGGGAACATCTCGCCAAGAAGCACCCAGACCACCGGGCCCCACGACATTCCGAACGCGACGACGAACAGGTTCGCCGCGATCAGCGCGATGATGTCGGTGCCCTCGGGGAGGGCCGGGACGCCGTCGGCTCCCACCGTGGCGTTGGCGAAGATGACGGACATCGTCAGCAGGGTGACGGCCATGCCGGTGGAACCGATGAGCAGCAGCGGCTTGCGGCCGATCTTGTCGATCAGCGCGATGGCGATGAGCGTCGTCGCCACGTTGATCACCGACGTGATCACGGTTGACCACGCTGCCTCGGACTCGCTGAAGCCGACCGCCTGCCACAGCACGTTCGAGTAGTAGAAGATCACGTTGATGCCGACGAACTGCTGGAAGACCGACAGCCCGAGACCCACCCACACGATGCCGTAGAAGCTGAGGAAGCTGCCCCCCGGCTTGCGCATGTCCTTCCAGGACGGCTTGTCCTCGCGCTCGAGGGTCTCCTTGATGCGATCGATGGTGATCTCGAGGTTCTTCTCGCCGAGCAGCAGGTTCAGCACCCTGCGGGCTTCCGGGATCTTGTGGCTGGCAACGAGATACCGCGGTGACTCCGGAATGGTGAAGGACAACACGCCGTACACGATCGCGGGCACCATCATCACCAAGAACATCCAGCGCCAGGCCTCCAGGCCGAACCACAGGTCCTTGCTGGCACCTCCTGCGATGGTCTGCAGCAGGGTGTTGATCGCGAAGGACAGGAAGATGCCCAGCACGATCGCCAGCTGCTGCAGCGAACCCAACCTGCCTCGAATCCGGGGCGGCGAGGTCTCCGCGATGTAGGCGGGCGCGATCACCGATGCGACACCGACGCCGATGCCGCCGATGACGCGGAAGACCACCAGGGTGATGACCTCGGGCGCGAACGCCGTCCCGATGGCACTGATGAAGAACAGGACCGCGGCGATCTTCATCACCGAGATGCGGCCGATCTTGTCGGCGATGCGGCCCGCCGTCATTGCACCGACCGCGGCACCGAGGAGCGCCGACGCCACGGCGAACCCCAATTCGATCGAACCGACCTGGAACTGCTCCTCGATCGACTTGACCGCGCCGTTGATCACCGCACTGTCGTAGCCGAAGAGCAGGCCGCCCAACGCGGCGACCGAGGCGATTCGGACGGCGGTACCGCCGGAGGAGAAGTCTTCGTCCGAGATCGCCGACGGCTCGTCGGATACCGGGGGACCCTGACCAGCCATGGAGGTTCCTTTCGCAGCGCTGCGTGAAGCTCGACACATCACGATAGGACACTGCGACGCTCGAAATGGCCGTATGCCACTTGGCATTTCGCCGATCTTGAACGCACCCGTTACTGGCGAACCCTGGCGTCGAGCGAAATCAGTGCTCTGATTGCGATCCCATACCGCCAGCAACGCCTGCGAGAGTGCTCAACCGTTCGTGAATCGCGCGCAGCGAATCGACGTCGACCTCGGTCAACGACGCCACGTGGTGACGCCGGGGCCCCTCGGGCACCTCGACGTCGTTGGGTACGACGAGCACCGGGCACCCGGCCGCCTCGGCAGCCAACGACCCCGTCACCGAATCCTCGACGGCCAGGCACTGCGCGGGTTCGAGGCCCAGCAGTCCGGCCGCACGCAGATACGGGTCCGGTGCGGGCTTGGCGTTCTCGACCTCGTCACCACAGACCGACGCCGAGAAGTAGTGGCTGCCAATGCTCTTCAGCGCGCGTTCGGTGAGCCCGCGGCGCGTGTTGGTGACCAACGCCATCGGGACGCCCGCGGCGGTCAACGCGTCGAGCATCTCCCGCGCACCGGGCATCCACGTCAGGCCCTGCTCGAAGAGGTCGCCGGTGTAGTCGTGCAACCAGTCCGCCGACTCCTCCATCGCAACCGGATCGTGAGCCAGGCCCAGATCGGTGTACACGATGCGCATCAGACCCTCCGACGAGCTGCCCACCGTGCTGTCCCGCACCTCGGGGGTCATCACGCCACCGAGGCGCCCGTAGAGCGCCTGCAGCGAGACGTCCCACAGCTTTTCGGAGTCGACGAGGGTGCCGTCCATGTCCCACAACACTGCAAGCATCAGGTCAGTCCTCCGGGTTGTAGCCGAGATTGGGGGCAAGCCAGCGCTCGGCTTCCTTCAGGGTCCAGCCCTTGCGCTTCGCGTAGTCGGCCACCTGGTCCTGGGAGATCCGGCCGACCACGAAGTACTGCGACTGGGGGTGCGAGAAGTACCAGCCGCTGACGGCGGCGCCTGGCCACATCGCCATCGACTCGGTCAGCTCGATGCCGGTGCGCTCCTTGACGTCCATCAGGTCCCAGAGCGTCGCCTTCTCGGTGTGCTCGGGGCAGGCCGGGTAGCCGGGGGCTGGACGGATTCCGACGTATTTCTCGCCGATCAGATCCTCGTTGTCGAGCTGCTCGTCGGGCTGAAAACCCCAGAACTCCTTGCGAACCCGCTGATGCATCCGTTCGGCGAACGCCTCTGCCAGCCGGTCTGCGAGCGACTCGAGCAGGATGGCGTTGTAGTCGTCGTTCGCCGCCTTGAACTCGTCGATCTTGTCGCGGATGCCGAGCCCGGTGGTGACGGCGAAGGCACCGACGTAGTCGGCCAGCCCAGTCTCCTTGGGCGCGATGAAGTCACCGAGGCTGCGGTTGGGGATGCCGTCTCGGTGCTCACCCTGCTGGCGCAGGTTGCGCAACGTGGTCAGCACCTCGGTCCGGGTGTCGTCGGTGTAGACCTCGACGTCGTCGCCGACCGCGTTCGCGGGGAAGAAGCCGATCACGCCGTTGGCGGTCAGCCACCTCTCCTTGATCATGGTGTCGAGCATCTCCTGGGCGTCCTCGTACAGCTTGCGCGCCGTCTCGCCGGAGACCGGGTTGTTGAGGATGTCGGGGAATCGGCCCTTCATCTCCCATGCGTTGAAGAACGGCTGCCAATCGATGTACTCCCGCAACTCGGCGAAGTCGTAGTCGAGGAATTCTCGAACTCCCGTGCCTTGCGCGGGCACCGGCGGCGTGTAGCCCTCCCACTCGACCGGCGTCCGATTGGCCCGCGCCTTCTCCAGCGTGAGCATTTTCCGTTCGCTCTTCTGGGCGTGCCGCTCGCGCAGGGCGGCGTAGTCCTTGTCGGTGGCCTCCAGCAAGGCAGGCCGCTGCTTGTCGTCCAGCAGCGCGGCGGCGACCGGAACCGACCGGGACGCGTCCTTGACCCAGACCACCGGACCGCTGCGACGCGGCGCCACCTTCACCGCGGTGTGCGCCCGCGACGTCGTCGCGCCACCGATCAGCAGCGGGATCGTCAGCCCCTGACGCTCCATCTCGACGGCGAAGTTGACCATCTCGTCCAGGGACGGGGTGATCAGGCCGGACAGCCCGATGATGTCGGCGTCGTGTTCCTTGGCCGCATCCAGGATCTTCTGGGCGGGCACCATCACACCGAGGTCGATGACCTCGTAGTTGTTGCACTGCAGCACGACGCCGACGATGTTCTTGCCGATGTCGTGGACGTCGCCCTTGACCGTCGCCATGATGATCGTGCCGTTGGTGTCCTTCTTGGCTTTGACATCCCCCGTCGCTCCGCTCGCCCTGGACGCGGCCGCGATGTCATCCTTCTCCGCCTCGATGAACGGCAGCAGGTACGCCACGGCCTTCTTCATCACCCGGGCCGACTTCACGACCTGGGGCAGGAACATCTTGCCCGCACCGAAGAGGTCGCCGACGACGTTCATGCCGTCCATCAGCGGGCCCTCGATGACCTCGATGGGCCGCCCGCCGGCCGCCTCGATCTCGGCCCGCAGCTCCTCGGTATCGGCGTCGACGTTGGCGTCGATGCCCTTGACCAGGGCGTGGGTGATCCGCTCGCGAACCGGGAGGCTGCGCCACTCGGCGGCGACGGGATCGTCGGCCTTCTCGGAGCTGTTGAACCGCTCGGCGATCTCCAGCAGCCGTTCCGCCGCGTCCTCGCGACGGTTGAGCACGACGTCCTCGATGCGGTCCCGCAGCTCGGGGTCGATCGAGTCGTACGGCACCAGCGCGCCCGCGTTGACGATGCCCATGTCCAGGCCTGCCTTGATGGCGTGGAAGAGGAATACCGCGTGGATCGCCTCGCGGACGGGGTTGTTGCCGCGGAACGAGAACGACACGTTCGAGATGCCGCCCGAGATGTGCACCCCCGGCAGGTTCTCCTTGATCCAGGCGCAGGCCTCGATGAAGTCGATGCCGTAGGTCGCGTGCTCCTCGATGCCCGTGGCCAGTGCGAAGCAGTTCGGGTCGAAGATGATGTCCTCGGCGGGGAAGCCGACCTCTTCGGTCAGGATCCGGTAGGCGCGCCCGCAGATTTCCTTGCGGCGCTCCAGGTTGTCGGCCTGGCCCTGCTCGTCGAAGGCCATCACGACGACCGCCGCGCCGTACTTGCGGCACAGCCGGGCCTCGCGGACGAACTTCTCCTCGCCCTCCTTCATGGAGATCGAGTTGACGATTGGCTTGCCCTGGACGTTCTTCAGGCCCGCCTCGATGACCTCCCACTTGGAGGAGTCGATCATCACCGGGACGCGGCTGATGTCGGGCTCGGACGCGATCAGCTTGGTGAACCGGTCCATCGCGGCGACGCCGTCGATCATGCCCTCGTCCATGTTGATGTCGATGACCTGCGCACCGACCTCGACCTGCTGCAAGGCCACCGACAGGGCGGTGTCGTAGTCCTCGGCCTTGATCAGGTTGCGGAACCGGGCGGAGCCGGTGATGTTGGTGCGCTCACCGATGTTGACGAACAGGGAGTCGTTGGTGATGGTGAGCGGCTCCAGACCCGAGAGCCGGGTGGCCACCTCGATCACAGGAATTTCGCGCTGCGCCACGCCCTCGACGACCTTGGCGATCTCGGCGATGTGCGCCGGCGTCGTTCCGCAGCACCCACCGACCAGGTTGACCAGGCCGGCCTCGGCGAACTCGGCTATGTAGGCAGCCTGGCTCTCCGGGGACTCGTCGTACTCGCCGAAGGCGTTGGGCAGGCCGGCGTTCGGGTAGCAGGACACGAAGGTGTCGGCGATGCGCCCCACCTCGGCGATGTAGGGCCTCATCTCCGGCGCGCCCAACGCGCAGTTGAGGCCGACCGCGAGCGGCTTCGCATGCCTGATGGCGTTCCAGAATGCTTCGGTGACCTGACCGGACAACGTCCGCCCGGAGGCATCGGTGATGGTGCCCGAGATGATCACCGGCCAGCGCCGGCCGCGCTCCTCGAACAGCGTCTCGACGGCGAACACCGCCGCCTTGGAGTTCAGCGAGTCGAAGATCGTCTCGATGATGATGAGGTCGGAACCACCGTCGACCAGACCGTTGGCGGCCTCGAGGTACGCCGCGACCAGCTGGTCGTAGGAGACGTTGCGGGCACCGGGGTCGTTGACGTCCGGCGAGATCGACGCCGTCCGCGTCGTCGGCCCGAGCGCTCCCGCGACGTAGCGGGGCTTGTCCGGGGTGCTGAACTCGTCGGCCGCCACCCGCGCCAGGGCGGCGCCCGCGTAGTTCAGCTCGTAGCTGAGGTCGGCCATGTCGTAGTCCGCCAGCGAGACCGCGTTCGCGTTGAACGTGTTGGTCTCGAGGATGTCGGCGCCCGCCTCGAGGTATTCGCGGTGGATGCCCTCGATGATCTGCGGCTGCGTCAGGGTCAGCAGGTCGTTGTTGCCCTGGAGCGCGCTTGGCCACTCCGTGAACCGGTCGCCGCGGTAGCCGGCCTCGTCTGGCCGGTCCCGCTGGATCGCCGTGCCCATCGCGCCGTCGATCACCATGATTCGCTGCCGCAGGGCAGCGGTCAGTTCCTCGGTGCAGTCGGGGCGGACGTTCGCTGTAAAGCTTGGCTCATGGGCGTCCACGTGCACTCCTTCCGTAACGGAAGGCGTCCTTAACTCCGCCGAGCGTGGCGGATGTCTAGAGGATTCAGCCCTCCGACAACCGTTGCAACGCCTCTCGACCGAGCAAGTCTACGTCGTCGCTCGACAGAAGACCGGACGCCCACGTCCTGCGGTCTTGGTTACCCAGGGTAACGAGAGTGCAGCCGAACGTATTTCACGGCGCCGCCAGCGCGTACGGCGACCCGCCCGGTGATGGCGCTCGCCGGTGCCGGGCAGGGCTTACGCTTGCCTGGTGACAGACCTGCCCAACCTGCAGGACACCATCATCGTGGCAGCCTTCGAAGGCTGGAACGACGCCGGTGACGCGGCCAGTGACGCGCTCGAGCACCTCGACGTGATCTGGGAGGCCGACACCATCGTCGAGATCGACGACGAGTCCTACTACGACTACCAGGTGAATCGCCCGGTGATTCGCCAGATCGACGGCGTCACCCGCGAGCTGGTGTGGCCCTCGATGCGCATCTCGCACTGCCGCCCGCCTGGCAGCGACCGCGACATCGTGCTGATGCACGGCGTCGAGCCCAACATGCGGTGGCGAACGTTCTGCGCCGAGTTGCTGGCCATCGCCGAGAAGCTCAACGTCGAAACCGTCGTGATCCTGGGCGCACTCCTGGCGGACACGCCGCACACCAGGCCGGTGCCGGTGTCCGGTGCCGCCTACTCCCCCGAATCGGCCAAGTTCTTCGGCCTCGAGGAGACCCGATACGAGGGGCCGACGGGCATCGCCGGCGTCTTCCAGGACGCCTGCGTGGCCGCCGGAATCCCGGCCGTGACGTTCTGGGCCGCGGTGCCGCACTACGTGTCGCAGCCGCCGAACCCCAAGGCGACGGTGGCGTTGCTGCGGCGCGTGGAGGACGTCCTCGACATCGAGGTGCCGCTGGCCGATCTGCCGATCCAAGCCGAGGAATGGGAACAGGCCGTCAGCGAGATGACCGCCGACGACGACGAGATCGCCGAATACGTGCAGACGCTCGAGGAGCGCGGCGACGCCGAGGTGGACATGACCGAGGCCCTCGGCAAGATCGACGGAGACGCGCTGGCCGCGGAGTTCGAGCGGTACCTGCGCCGGCGTGGGCCGGGCTTTCGCGGGGAGACGAGGGGCTAGACCAGCGCCTTCGCGGCGACGCGGTCCGCCTTGCGCGCGGCGCGTTCGAGATACCTGCCCTTGGCGTCCTCGAACTTGACCGCCTCGATCTCCAGCTTTTCGATGAACGCGGCCAGCTCGTCGCGGCTGCGCTCGCCGTCGGCGGTGAAGTCGGTGCGCTCGAAGATCCGCCACTTGCGCAGCACCGGCAACACCACCTCGTCGAGGTGCTGGCGGGCGTCGTAGATGCCGCCGACGGCCATCGTCACCGCGTTGCGACGAAAGTTCGGGATCGAGAAGCCGGGCATCGCGAAGTTGACCAGGATCCGCGTGATGGAGCGCATGGCACGGTCGGGCGTCAGGTCCAGCGCCGCCCCGGTCAGGCCGCGGTAGAAGATCATGTGCAGGTTCTCGTCGAACGCGATGCGCTTCAGCAGCGCGTCGGCGACGGGTTCGTCACACGCCTTGCCGGTGTTGCGGTGCGACACCCTGGTGGCCAACTCCTGGAACGTCACGTAGGCGGCGGCGTCGAGGAACGATTCCGGCGCGACGTCGCCCTGCCCCTGCTGCCCCGGGCTGAACCCGGAGGTGACCTGCAGCATCCTGGCCCGTTCCAGCTCCATCGGGTCGACGGCCCTGGTGACCACCAGGTAGTCGCGAAGGGCGATCCCGTGCCGGTTCTCCTCGACCGTCCACCGGTTCACCCAGGTGCCCCAGGCGTCGTCGACGGTGAAGTACCCGGCGACCGCGCGGTGATACGACGGCAGGTTGTCCTCGGTCAGCAGATTGGTGACCATGGCGATGCGCGCCAGCTCGGACAGGGGTGACTGTTCGAGTTCCCATTCCGAACCGCCGAGGGCGGCGTAGTTGGAGCCGTCGGACCATGGCACGTAATCGTGCGGGGACCAGTCCTTGGTGGTGGCGAAGTGTTGGTTGAGGCCGGCTTCCACGATTGGTTCGAGTTCGGCGATGAGCTCGGGGTCGGTCAGGAGGCGTGTCACGTCACCACCTTCTCGGGCTTCGGTGCCTGCCATTGACCGTCCAGCGCGTCGGGCTTGGGCCAGTAGAGCCGCAGCACCAACGAGAAGGGGCCCTCGGGGGCCGGCAGCCAGTTGGGTTCGCGCTCCGGCCCTGGCGAATTGCGCTGCACGTACAGCGTGTAGCCGCCGTCGGCGTCGGGGACCAGCTCGCGCAGCATCGGCGAGTTGATCAGGTAGCGGTTGATCGGGTTGGCCACCAGCAGGCTCTTCGGCAGCCCGTACATCGTCAACGACCAGAACGCGTTGACGGGCGGCAGCTGGCCCGGGGCGAAGTGGTAGGTGTAGGCGTTGGCGCCGGTGAGCGGCGCGCCCGCCGCGTCGACGGAGAAGTTCGGGTAGAGCGCCTCCGCGGCGGTGTTGCCGTAGATGCCGAACACCGCGCCGGCCATCCGGTTCAGGTAGTTGCCCTTGAGGTCCTCCTTGGTGCCAAACAGGCTGGCGGAGGACAGCTTTCCGGTGTCGATCTCGTTCTTCTTCAGAGCGTCGAGTTCGGCCCAGGCGTCGGCCATGCCGTCCTGGACCGCGGTGCGCATCTCCGGTGAGAGCTTCTCGGCGTCGAAGGTGCCGTCGGGACCGATGCCGATGGTGGCGAACCGGTCCCGCATGGCCTTCTCGGCGGGCAGCGTCGGGGTGAACTTCATGACGAAGTTCAGGATGTCGAAGAACTGGGGTGAGGTGCGCTCCTGGTCCGGGGTCAGGGCGGGGACGAAGTCGATCGCGGGGGCCGGCGGTGGCAGCGGCTGCTTGAGGAAGACCGACAGCGGTTCCACCCGATAGCCGTCCTGAATCCGCTTGACGGCGTCCAAGTCCAGCGGCTCGAACAACTGGGTGCGGTAGAGCACCAGCGCCAGCTCGGTGTCGGACCGGATGACCTCGTTGACGCCCGCGGGCTTCTCCCCCGTCCAATTGGGCCCTGCCAGAAGGTACTTGCCGCCGCTGTTGCCGGTGGTCCGGCTGCCGACGTAGGCGAAGTTCGCCGTGTACTGGTCGACGAATTGCAGCGAGAAGTACCGGTCCTGCTCGACCGGCGGCACGGTGAGCACCAGTGGCTCGGTGCGTAGATCGGCTCCCACGACCGAGTAGGGCGTGTCGGAGTTCGGCGTCTGGATCGTGGTGTCGGCCGGCGTGAAAACCCGTGCGGTGTTGTGGATTTCGTTCCAGCCGCCCTTGTACTCGGCGTCGCCCTTGTCCACGAAGTACGAGTACATGACGCGGTAGTCGTCGACCATCGGGAAGCCGTAGACGTAGGCCTCCTTCGCGATCGCCCTGGCCTGCTCGGGGCTGATCGCCGACGACGGTGGTGGCGGCGGCGCGGAGCCGACGACCTCGGGCTTCTCGCTCTTCGCGCAGGCCGCCATGACGGTGACGAGCACCGCCGCGACGCTTACGGCCAGAGCCCGGCGGAGGTGTGTCGACTTCACGACATCATCAAACCATCGGAGCGCCTACCGGCCCCGGATCCTCGATTGGCGGGGTGTCACGTGGTCGGGGGCGTATCCAGGGCCTCGGAATGGGCACTCGTCGAACGTCCAAGCGCGACCACCTCGGCGTCCATCCGAGGCAGGAGGTCGGGCACGAACCTCTTGATGGGGGCTTCGCCGAGGCGGGTCGACATGATCGGCTTGAGCCACCGGAGCGCACCCACCCAGCGCGGGCAGTACACCCGGGTCTTCCGCCCCTCGATGCCGTCCACGAAGGCGGCGCCGCACTTCTCCACCGACGTGGTGACGTTCACCGGATACGGGAGTTTGGACAACATCTCGCCGAAGGTGGACAGGTCGGTCTTGGTGTCGCGCACCATCGCCGTGTCGACCCACGACATGTGCGCCGATCCGACGTCGACGCCGTGGTGGGCGACCTCGAGCCGCAACGCGTTCGCGAACTGCTCCACCGCGGCCTTGCTGGCATTGTATGGCGCCAATCCCGGGGCGGCGGTGAAGGCGGCCAGCGACGACACGACCAGTACGTAACCCCGACGCTCCACGATGGCCGGCAGCGCGGCCCGCACGGTGTGGAACACCCCGAGGACGTTGACGTCCATCAGCCGCTTGAAGGCCGCGGGGTCGACCTGCAGCACCGACCCGTAGCTGGCGATGCCCGCATTGGCGACCACGACGTCGACGCCGCCGAAGCGCTGAACCCCGGCGTCGACCGCGGCCTCCATGGCAGGCAGGTCGCGGACGTCGGCGGTCACCGTCAACACCCGGTCACCGCCGAGTGCTGCGGCGAAGCTGGCGAGCGCGCCCGCGTCGACGTCGGTCAACAGCAGCCGAGCGCCCTTGGCGTGCAACCGCCTGGCGACTTCCGCGCCGACCCCCGCCGCACCACCGGTGATGAACACGACCTTGCCGTCAACCGAAGCCATGGGCGGCAAGGTACCTCGTGACTAGAGCGCGACTCCGAGCAACGCGTCGACGGCCGCCGCCACCCGGCCGGGTGCCTCGACGTCGTCGCCGCCGTACTGCTGCGCGTCGGCAACCCAACCATCAAGTGCGGCAAGGGCTTTGGGAGTGTCGAGATCGTCGGCGAGGTACTGCCTGACCCTGGCGACCACGTCGGTGGCGTCGGGTCCGGACGGCAGGGCCGTCGCCGCGCGCCACCGGGCCAGCCGGTCCTGCGCCTCGGCGAGGACCGCGTCACTCCAGTACCGGTCGGAACGGTAGTGCCCGGCAAGCAGACCCAGCCGGATGGCGGCGGGGTCGACGCCCTCGGCACGAAGCTTCGACACCAGCACCAGGTTGCCTCGACTCTTGCTCATCTTGTGACCGTCCCAGCCGATCATCCCGGCGTGGACGTAGTGCCTGGCGAAACGTCGCTCCCCCGTGACCGATTCGGCGTGGGCGGCCGAAAACTCGTGGTGCGGGAAGATCAAATCGCTTCCGCCGCCCTGGAGGTCGAGCCCGGTGCCGATGCGGTCAAGAGCGATGGCGGCACATTCGACGTGCCACCCCGGCCGACCAGGACCGAACGGCGACGGCCAACTCGGCTCGCCCGGCCGCTCCGCACGCCACAGCAGCGCGTCCAACGCGTCGCCCTTGCCCGCCCGGTCGGGGTCCCCGCCCCGCTCGGCGAACAGCCGCAGCATGGTCTCGCGGTCGTACCCCGACTCGTAGCCGAACTGCGCAGTCGCGTCGGCCCGGTAGTACACGTCGGGATACTCGGCGTCCTCCACCACGTACGCCGCACCTGAGGCCAGCATCTTCTCCACCAGCTCGATCACCTCGGCGATCGCGTCGGTGGCGGCCACGTAGTCCTGCGGCGGAAGGACGCGCAGCGCCGCCATGTCCTCGCGGAAGAGCTGGGTCTCGCGGGCCCCGAGGTCGCGCCAGTCGATGCCGTCGCGCGCCGCCCGCTCGAACAGCGGGTCGTCGACGTCGGTGACGTTCTGGACGTAATGCACCCGATGGCCCGCGTCGAGCCACGCCCGGTAGACCAGGTCGAAGGTCAGATAGGTCGCCGCATGGCCCAGGTGGGTCGCGTCGTACGGCGTGATGCCGCACACGTACATGGTCGCTGTCTCACCCGCTGCCACCGGACGCACCTGTTGGTCGGCGCTGTCGAAGAGGCGCAACGGCGTTCCCACACCGGTGAGCTGCGGAACGGTCGGCGCAGGCCACGATTGCATGGCTACGACTCTAGGGTGTGCGTTCAGGTCAGCCTCCGACGGTGGTTGTTCGCAATGTGCGACAACGGGCAGAGCGAATCCATTCCCGGTTCACTCAAAACACCGACCGGATCGCCTCGAGCAGGGTGCCGGCAAGCTCCGGCCTGCACATCACGAAATCGGGTAGATACGGGTCGCGCCGGTTGTAGCGCAGCGGGGACCCGTCCAACCGCGAAGCGTGCAGACCCGCTGCCATGACCACCCCGGCGGGCGCCGCAGAATCCCACTCGTACTGACCGCCGGCGTGGACGTAGGCGTCGACGTCGCCCCGGACGACGGCCATGGCCTTGGCGCCTGCGGACCCGATGCCGACCAGTTCGACGTCGAGCATGTCCCGCAGCCACCACAGCACCGTGGGCGGGCGGTGGCGGCTCGTCGCGATCCGGATGGGGCCCGGCTCACGCGGCGGCGGTGCCGCCACGGTGTCACTGCGATACACCTCGCCGAGCGCGGGCAATCCGACCACGGCGTCGGTGATGTCGCCGTCCGATCCCGTCGTGCGCTGCCACAGCGCGATGTGCACCGCCCAGTCGGTGCGCCCCGGCGTCGAGAACTCCCGGGTGCCGTCGACGGGGTCGACGATCCACACCCGGTCGGCGCGGATCCGCGACAGGTCGTCGGCCGCCTCTTCGGAGAGGACGGCGTCGTCGGGCCGGTGCTCGTGGAGCCGGTTCAGGATCAGGGTGTTGGCACGCCGATCACCGGCGTCGCCGAGATCGTAGTAGTCGTCGAAGCCGATCTCGGCGCGCAGCGCGACGAGCATCCGACCGGCCTCGGCGGCCACCTCCGCGGCGAGCGCCGCATCGCTGATGTGGGGGCTAATCGGGTCCTACTTGGGCGTGACGCCGGGGGCGCGCACGACCATGGGCACCGCGGGGAAGTACGCCGCCATCTCCGAACGGCAGCGCCGCAGGGCGGCCGTCCCGAAACCGCGGTGACGGTGGTCGGGGTGAATCCAGACGCGGACGTTGACCTCGCCGCCGACGAGCTCACCGAAGACCATGCCGACCTTGTCGGCACCTTCCTCCGCGACGAACCACACCGCCTCTTCGTTGGAGACCCGGCCGAGCGCGGCGCTGATCTCGTCGTCGATGGAGCCCGCAGGCGCGCCCGACCCGTCGCCCGTGGCGCCGACGTCGGAAGTGCGGTCGACGAACAGGTCGCGGTCGGTGTCCGAGGAGAACACCCGCAGCGACAGACTCTCCCCCGAGCTGGCAGGCCGCTCGCCGAGGGTGAAGGTCAGCTGCTTGTTCAGATCCTCGAGTTCCTCGGCGATCTTGCGCCGCGAATCCCTGGTGAGCTGGTCGAACGAGATCGTCATCACGGCCTCGCCGCCCTTGGGCGAGGTGTCGAGCAGCGTCGCGATGGCCTCGACGGCGGCCGCTCTGTCACCGGCTTCGACGATCGCGTCGAGCACCTCGTGGCGGCGGTCGAGCGCCTTCTGGAGGGCGTCGGCGATCTCCCTGCGGGCGGCGGCGTGATCGTGATCAGTCATGACGACGAGCGTAGAACACGAAGGTCAGAACGCCGGCCACGGGATCGGCCTGCGCCGATCAGGCGACGGCATCACCGGGTTCTCCAGCAGACCAACGGTTCTGGCATACAGCGAGTCGATCTCGCGATTGGTGACGTGCGGCCGCAGCGTCTGGTCGAAATCACCGAGCAGCGCGTCCCGCAGGCCCGCGACGTCACGCAGCGTGTCGTCGTCGACCGGCTTGCCCGCCCACCCCCACAGCACCGTGCGGAGCTTGTCCTCGGTGTGCAGGCTGACACCGTGGTCGACGCCGTAGACCCCGCCGTCGACGCCAGCCAGGATGTGACCACCCTTGCGGTCGGCGTTGTTGATCAGGACGTCGAACACCGCCATCCGGCGCAGGCGCGCGTCGTCGGCGTGGACGAGGGTCACCTCGTCACCGGCGTAGTCGTAGGCCTGCACAACGGGCAGGAAGCCGGGCGGCACGTGACCGGCGGGCAGCAGGTCGACCAGGTCGGGGCTGGCGTTGAGATCCTCGTCGGCCGTGTCGTCGACCTCGGTGTCGTCGAGGACGTCACCGGGCTGGTCGACCCACCGCTGCACCATCCCGCGCCCCGCCGGTCCGTCCCGAAGGACGGTGTACGGCACCACGTTCCAACCCAACGCCGCCGACACCAGGTACGCCGACACCTCGCGGCCCGCGAGGGTGCCGTCGGGAAAGTCCCACAGCGGCGCCTCGCCGGCGACGGGCTTGTACACGCAGTGCGCCAGCCGATCGTCGAGACGTGCCTCGCACAGGAACGTGGCGTTGCTCGCCGAGCGGATGCGGCCGAGGACCGTCAGCGTGCCGCTACGAAGTGCCTCGTCCTCAGAAGTCGGTGTCATCGTCGGATTCCGCCAGGGCACCTCGTCGGTAGCCGTTGGTGCGCACACAGATGTGTCCCGCGGGATCCAGTGGCTCGTCGCAGAGCGGGCACGGCGGCCGACCCGCGGAGATGACGCGGTTGGAGCGGGCGGCGAACTCGCGCGCCGACTCCGGGGTCAGGAACACCCGGACCGCGTCGGGACCGTCCTCGGCGTCGTCGAGCACCACCGACGCGTCGAACTCCGTCTCCGACACCGCGAGCAGTTCCACGACCACGGTCTCGGCCTCGGAGTCCCAGCCCAAACCCATCGTGCCGACGCGGAACTCCGCGTCGACCGGCGTGATCAGAGGGCTCAGGTCCTCGACTTCGGTCGTCTCCGGCGGCACCGGGGTGCCGAAGCGGCGGTTGATCTCGAGCAGCAGCGCGGCGATCCGCTCGGCGAGCACCGCCACCTGTTGCTTCTCCAGGATCACCGAGACGACTCGCTCGTCGTGCACGGCCTGAAGGTAGAACGTCCGGTCGCCAGGTTGCCCGACGGTCCCGGCCACGAATCGGTCGGGTGAGCGGAAGACGTGAATCGAACGGGCCATGACACCTCCCAAAATACCGGTATGGGGGCCGCAGCCGTAATTCGACGGACGGCGCGGGCGGGGCGATCGAACGGGTCAGTCGGTGGAACCACCCACGACGGCGTCACCCGAGGGCTCGGGTTTGGCCAGGAGCGCGGCGGTCAAGGCGGGGCCCGTGTGGTTGACGTGAAGCACGAATGGGCGCGCCGAGGTGTACCGGATGACGCTCATGGACGCGGGGTCGGCGGTGATGCGCTGGAAGTTGTCCAGATGGCTCCCCACCGCGTCCGCGATGATCGACTTGATGACGTCGCCGTGCGTACAGGCAATCCACAGAACGTCGCCTTCGTGCTGCTCGGCGAGGGTGCGGTCGTGTTCGCGGATCGCCGCGACGGCCCTGGCCTGAACCTGCGCCAGCCCCTCCCCGTCGGGGAACACCGCGGCGCTGGGCTGCTGCTGGACCACCGCCCACAGCGGCTCCTTGAAGAGGTCGCCGATCTTGCATCCGGTCCACGCGCCGTAGTCGACTTCGGAGAGCCGCTCCTCGACCACGGGTTCCAGCCCGAGTGCCGCGGCAAGGGGCGCCACCGTTCGCTCACAGCGCAGAAGCGGCGACCTCACGATCGCCTTGATCGGAAGGTCGGCGACACGGGCGACCACCGCTTCGGCTTGTTCACGGCCCTTGTCGTCGAGGTCGACCCCCTCGGAGCGACCAGCGAGGGTGTGCGCGGTGTTCGACGTCGACCGACCGTGTCGGAGCAGGATGACCGTCATCTCACTGCGCCGCGATCGTGCCGGTGCCCAGCAGGACGAGCAGTGCCGCCCCGAGGATCACGCGGTACCCGACGAACCAGTACATGCCGTGGCGCACCAGGAATTTCAGGAACCAGGAGACCGCCGCGAGACCCACCACGAAGGCGATGGCGACCGAGACCGCGAGCTGCGGCCCCGACGCGCTCATCCCCCGCCCGTCGGGGTGGAAGGCGTCGGGCAGCGAATACAGCCCCGAGGCCAAGACGGCGGGAATGGCCAGCAGGAAGCCGAAGCGGGCGGCTGCCTCGCGCTCCTGGCCCATGAACAGGCCGGCGCTGATGGTCGCGCCCGACCGGGACACCCCTGGGATCAGGGCCAAGCATTGGGAGACGCCGATGACGATGCTGTCCTTCCACGTGAACTGCTCTATTGGCCGGGTTTGCTTGCCGAAGTACTCGGCGGCGGCGATGACGGCGGAGAACACGATCAGGGCCGTGGCGATGATCCAGAGGTTGCGGACGTCGTCGCGGATGTAGTGCTTGAAGATCAGCCCGGCCGCGCCGATCGGGATGGTGCCGATGATCACCCACCAGCCCAGCCAGTAGTCGGAGGTCCGGCGGGAGGAATCGCGCAGGCCGCCGAACCACGCCACCAGGATGCGGCCGATGTCCTTGGCGAAGTAGATCAGCACCGCGAGCTCGGTGCCCAGCTGACTGACCGCGGTGAACGACGCGCCGGCGTCGTCGGCGAAGAAGATCTGCGACACGATCGCCAGATGGCCGGAGCTGGACACCGGAAGAAACTCGGTCAGGCCCTGGACCACCGACAACACGACCACCTGCAGCCACGACATGTCCATCACGCCGACGACCGTACCGTGGGCTCACCGTCAGCGAGCTGTGCGCGGCACCGGCTGAGCCTCGTTGACGGCGTCGCGCACGGCCGCCGTCAAGCTGCGCTCGTCGGCAACGTCCACGTGCGCGAGACTGCGACTCGCGGCGGCGACGACGTCCTCCTGCTGAGGGACGGGGCCCGTCAGCCGCGGGCGGTACACCTCGACGTTGAGCTGTTGCCGGTCGACGTGGAAGGAGAAACTCCTGCCGTCGCCGACTCGGCCAAACCCGCTGGCGTGCATGCCAGTCGACACGACCTCGACGCCGAACTCGCTTCCGGACATGTCGTCGACGGTTGCCCGGCCCATGTCCGAACCATACCGCCGGGGCATTTCCGCGGCGTGCCTAAACTGGCCTTTCATTCGCCATTCCCATCGCACCGTTGAGGTCTACCCTTTGCCATCGCTCACAACACCGAGGCGTCGCCTGGTTCACAGCGTCGCCGTGCTCGTGACGACGGTTGCCCTCGCGTCCTGTGGGTCCAAGGCCGCCGACAGTCCCCCACCGACCATCTCGCCCGCGCAAGCGGCCGTCTCCCCCGCGGCGGCCGAGGCGCCGGCCGGGTCGGTGCGTCCGCTGGCCGGGCGTGGTGAGGCCGTCGTCTTCGACGCCGCCACGTCGTCTTCCGTCGTTCTGAGCAGTGACGCCGCGGGCGGCTCGGCCCTGGTCACGTTCCCGCTCACGGGCCCGTCCCGCACCGTCGCGCTGCCCAGCCCGGCGACCGCGATCGTCGGCGACGGCAGCGGGACGGTGTACGCGGCGACCAAGGGCGGCTACTTCGCGGTGAACCTCGGCGCGGGCGACGCGGTGGCCAGATTGGACGTCGACGGCGAAGACGACACCGACTTCACCGCCATCACCCGCCGCGCAGACGGCAAGATCGTCCTCGGCAGCGCATCCGGAGCGGTCTACACGCTGAGCTCCGCCACGGCGGTCGGAGCTCGACTCCAGATCTTCGCCCACGTCGATGCGCTTGTCGCAGAAGGCGACACGGTCGCGGTGCTGGACAGGGGCCAGACGTCGGTCACGACGGTCGACCCGTCGGGCACCAGGCAGCAGCACGCCCTTCGCGCCGGCGAGGGAGCCACCACCATGGCCGCCGACCCGGCGGGCCGCATCCTGGTGGCCGACACCCGCGGGCAGGCCCTGCTGGTGTTCGGCGCCGACCCGCTGATGTTGCGGCAGCAGTATCCGGTGCCAGGTGCGCCGTTCGCCCTGGCCGGCTCGTCGCGGCTGGCCTGGGTGTCGCAAACTGCGACGAACACCGTCGTTGGTTACGATCTGGCGACCGGAATACCCGTCGAAAAGGTGCGTTATCGAACCGTGCAGCAGCCGAACTCCATGACATACGACGACAAGACCGGGACGCTCTTCGTGGTGTCCGGATCGGGTGCTGGCGTGCAAGTGATCCCGGGGGCTGGCCGATGAGCGCTTGCGCGAAGAGAAAGTCGCCGGAGTGAGTGGCCATCAGCGCGGACGCATGCCCGCCGCGTGGGAAGCCGACCTCTCCGACGACTACGAATGGGTGCCACTGCGGCTGCCTCCCGATGTGACGCGGGTGTCCGCGTCGGTCCGGTTGTCGATCGAAGCCGAGTATCGAGGGTGGGAGCTGACCAGGGTGCGCCTGTACACCGACGGAAGTCGTCGAGTTCTGTTGCGGCGCAGGAAGTCTGCCGTGTGGGCCGGCGTCGACGGTCAGCCCGCCTCGTGATCTACCGCGCGCTGCGACGAATCTTCTTCCTGGTCCCACCCGAGCGAATCCACACCCTGGTGTTCGCGTTCCTGCGGCTGATCACCGCGCTCGGGCCGCTGCGCCGGATCCTGGCCAAGTGGCTGGCCCCGCACGATCCCGTCCTCGCCAGCACCGTGTTCGGCGTGCGGTTCCCAGGACCGGTTGGTCTCGCCGCCGGCTTCGACAAGGACGGCACCGGCCTGAACACGTGGGGCGCCTTGGGTTTTGGCTACGCGGAAGTCGGCACCGTCACCGCGCACCCGCAGCCGGGCAACCCCGCCCCGCGCATGTTCCGGCTGCCCGAGGACCGGGCGCTGCTCAACCGGATGGGCTTCAACAACCACGGTGCGGGTGAGCTGGCGCTGAGGTTGAGCCGCCACGACTCCGAGGTGCCCATCGGGGCCAACATCGGCAAGACGAAGGCGACACCGGCCGAGGACGCCGTTGCCGACTACACCGAAAGCGCCCGCCTCGTCGGTCCGCTCGCGTCATTCCTCGTCGTCAACGTCAGCTCCCCCAACACCCCCGGCCTTCGCGATCTGCAAGCGGTCGAATCGTTGCGTCCGATCCTGGCCGCCGTCCGCGCCGAGACCACGACCCCGGTGCTGGTGAAGATCGCACCCGACCTGTCGGACTCCGACGTGGACGACATCGCCGATCTCGCAGTCGAACTCGGCTTGGCGGGCATCGTCGCCACCAACACCACCATCTCGCGGGCCGGCCTCGCCACCCCGGGGGTCGACGAGTTGGGCGCTGGCGGCATCTCCGGGGCGCCCGTCGCCCACCGCTCCCTCGAGGTGCTGCAGCGCCTGCACGGCCGCGTCGGCGACCGACTGGTGCTCGTCAGTGCCGGCGGCATCGAAACCGCCGACGACGCCTGGGAGCGCATCACCGCCGGCGCGTCACTGCTGCAGGGCTACACCGGCTTCGTCTACGGCGGAGGGTTGTGGGCCAAGCACATTCACGACGGCCTTGCCCAACGGCTGCATGCCGGCGGCTTCACGTCGCTGGCCGAGGCCGTCGGGTCGGCCGCGCGCTAACGCCCCGCCGGGTGCTACTTCTGCTCGTAGGTGCCCATGATGACGGCGCGGGCGATGGCGTGGCTGAACAGGTTGAAGCCCAAGTAGGCCGGCGTCGCGCCCTCGGGGATGTCCAACTTCTCGACGTCGACGGCGTGCACGGCGATGAAGTAGCGGTGCGGGCCGTGACCGGCGGGCGGGGCGGCACCGATGAAGCGCTTGAGGCTGGCGTCGTTGGCAAGGGTGATCGCGTCGCCGGGGAACCCGCTGTGACTGCCGTCGCCAACACCCTCGGGCAGCTCTGTCACGGTCGCCGGCAGGTTGGCCACCGCCCAGTGCCAGAAGCCCGATGCGGTCGGGGCGTCGGGGTCGTACATCGTCACCGCGAAGCTGCGGGTCGTCTCGGGGAATCCCGACCAACTCAGCTGCGGGGAGACGTCGGAACCGCCTGCGCCCATGATGCCGCTGACCTGATCGTTCGACAGCGGCTGGCCGTCGGTGACCGAGGTCGACGTCAGGGTGAAGGTCGGCAGCTTGGGGAGGTTGTCGTACGGGGTGCTCATCAAGATCCTTTCGATGGAACTCTGGTGGTGGTCAGCAGTTCAGCAGGAAGCATTCGAGAACCTCGGTGCCGAACGTCAGCGATTCGACGGGTACCCGCTCGTCGACGCCGTGGAACAACGCGGCGAAGTCCAGTTCCGGCGGCAGCCGCAAGGGGATGAAGCCGAAGCACCGAATACCAAGGCGGGCAAAGTGTTTCGCATCGGTGCCACCCGACAGCATGTACGGCACGATGCGCGCGTCCGGGTCGACCGCCAGCAGTGCGGCGTTCATGGCGTCGACCAGGTCACCGTCGAAGGTGGTCTCGTAGGCGGGCAGGTCTGTGATCCACTCCCGGGTGACGTCGGGGCCGATCAGCTCGTCGACGGTGGCCTCGAACTCCCCCGCATGGCCGGGCAGGATCCGGCAGTCCACCACCGCCTCGGCCGAGCCAGGGATGACGTTGGCCTTGTAGCCGGCCTTCAGCATCGTCGGGTTCGCCGAGTCGCGCAGCGTCGCACCGACGATGCGCCCGATCGGACCCAGCTTGGCGACCACGCCGTCCAGATCCGGCGAATCGGGGTCGAAGGAGTGCCCGGTCTCCTCGCCGACGGCGGTCAGGAACTGCGCGACGGTGTCGGTGAGCACGATGGGAAACTGGTGGCGACCAAGCCGGTCCACCGCGCCTGCGAGGGTCGTGACGGCGTTGTCGTCGTGGACGAACGAGCCGTGCCCCGCACGGCCGCGCGCGGTGAGCCGCATCCACCGCATGCCCTTCTCGGCGGTCTCGATCAGGTACAGGCGCTTGTCGCCCCCGTCTCGGTGCGGCACCGTCAGCGAGAACCCGCCCACTTCGCCGATCGCCTCGGTGACGCCCTCGAAGAGGTCGGGACGGTTCTCGACCAACCACCCGCAGCCGTACTTGCCGCCCGCCTCCTCGTCGGCGACGAAGGCGAACACCAAGTCCCGCGGCGGCACGGTGCCCGTGCGCTTCAAGTGCCGCGCGACGGCGATCATCATGCCGATCATGTTCTTCATGTCGATCGCGCCGCGCCCCCACACGTAGCCGTCGGAGACCGCACCCGAGAACGGGTGCACGCTCCAGTCGGCGGCCTCGGCGGGAACCACGTCGAGATGCCCGTGCACGAGCAGCGCGCCCCGGCTGGAGTCCGCACCGCGCAGCCGGGTGACGACGTTCCCCCGGCCCGGGGCGCCGGACTCCACGTACTCGCATTCGTACCCGACTTCGGTGAGCTGCTCTGCCACCCAGCGGGCGCAATCGGCCTCGCCCTTGGTGGTTTCGAGCTCGCCGGTATTGGACGTGTCGAACCTGATCAGCGAGCTCACGAGCTCGACGACCTCGTCGTGTGGGCCGGGGGAACCGGGGAGAACGTCAGTCACGGCACCATTCGTACCACTGCCCCCGATCCCGCGTTTTGGTCCGGGCACCGAAATCCGTTAGCCTTAGCCCGCTTGTCCGAGTGGCGGAATGGCAGACGCGCTAGCTTGAGGTGCTAGTGCCCTACTAATGGGCGTGGGGGTTCAAGTCCCCCCTCGGACACAACTAAGAATCGCGCAGCGCCGCAGCTAGACCGCGGTTATGCGGCGCTGTCGGCGACGTTCAACGAGCCTGGCGACCGCAATCCCTACGCCGCTGGCCGCTGGTCCTCACGAAGCTGTGGATGAGCGGATACCGCCGTCGATTCTCACGGGCCGTGTAATTTTCTCGGCCGCGATGTCGTCTGTCTGTCGTTTTGGACACCGGTGTGAGACCAGTTGACTTACGCCGTGACACCACCTCGTCTCTCGGGTCGGCCGAGTTCGGGATGACTGACGTACCACTGCGGCATAATTCCTGGCCGGAGGGTTCGCGGCGCCGGGCGACTCGACGGTCGGCAAGCCGGCGCACTGGTTCCGCCGGATGAGGGATGCGATTGATGGACGACGTTCGCGGCGAGCCGCTGGGAGAGCGGGGCTAGCCATGCCATACGACTACTTCGACGCCGTTCCCAACTACACCGACACTTTTCCCGATTACAGAAGGCTGGCCCGCGAAGCCGGACAGAACATCGCCGCCACCAGGCCGCTGGCGCACAACGGCCGGGCGTTCTGGAAGCTCACCGACGCCGACAGCGGAGCACTGGCCTGGCTCGCATTCACCCGGCCGGATGTGCGGTCGCCGCTAATCCGGCGCAAGGTGTGGACATTGATCCCGCACCTGCAGGTATTCATGGCGAACTGGTTCGTGAGCGTCGACCACGAGCTCGCCGATCAGAGCCAGTGGATATATACGAATATCGACATTTATGAGGCGCGCGAACTGGCACTGCTGGTGCCGCAGCCGACTGCCGGGGACATGAAGCGGATCACCCGGCCCGAAGCGGTGCTGACCCTCGACGACATCGACCGGCACAACGTGACGACCGTACTGGGCAAGGGGACTGCACAAGCGTTGAAGGCTCGGCGATGACTCACCCGAGCAAACAGGGATTCTGGGAGTGGGCGTACGACGACCTGCTCTCTAACACAAACCGCGGCGTGCTGGCTGAGTACATCGTGGCCACAGCGCTCGGCATTCACGACGCGAAGCGCGTCGAATGGGACCAGTACGACCTCAAGATCGGCGATGTCAAGGTAGAAGTGAAATCAGCTGCCTACGTGCAAACATGGGAGCAAACCCGGCTATCAACGATCAAGTTCGGCATCCGCCCCGCAAAGGGCTGGGATTCCCGCACCAACATCTCAGCGACCCTTGCACAGCGAAGCGCGGACGTGTAGGTCTTCTGCCTGCTCGAAGGTGAGGACCGCGATCACATCAAGCCGCTCGACGTCGCGCAATGGAAGTTTTATGTGGTGCCCAAGAGCAAGCTCGACCGAAACATGCCGGAGCAGAAGACGATTGGACTCGGACCGCTGATAGAAAAATTCGGTCCGCGGGAGTGTGTCTACGAAGAACTCAAGGCCGCCATTCACAAGGCTGCAGCGGAGAATCGCAGCAGCTGACGAATTCCTCGTCGAGTTTCCGTTCGCCGTGGTTGCCGCCGGTCCGGTCCGCGCAGTGGTACGTCGGCGGTAGGAACCTTCAGCGGCACCGTGTTGACCGTGCCTTCGGTTGCGGAAAGTGAGGGCAGCGCCCTTCGCACCGCCACGTCTAGCGCCTGGACGATGAGGCCGGGTCGGCCGTGGGGTGTCACGCCGCCAACGGTCGTGGACACCGTTTGTACACAAACCTGCCGGAAACACGGACATCTCGGGTGAACTACAGAGATGTGTTTCAGAGCTGGTCGGCGTTTTGTAGTCCTGACCTGGGAGGTCTGTGGGGGTTCAAGTCCCCCCTCGGACACTCTTTTCTCTTCAGCGCTGGTCAATCCAGCGTTCTGCTCACCCCGCGAGCGAAGTCGACGACGTCGTGCAGGGCCCGTTCGAAGAGGTCGGGCACGAACGCTCCCATCAACTGCTCGCAGGCGTGGCCGACACCGTTGTAGGTGTGGCCGGTGGCGTCGACTCCCGCCCGCTGCAGTGCCCGCAGGAACGCCAGTCCCTCGTCGCGCAGCGGGTCGATCTCGTCGGTGGTGACGACGTGCGGCGGCAGACCCCGCAGATCCTCCTCACTCGCGTAGTACGGCCACGCCAGCGGGTTGGTGGTGTGCTCCCCAGTGGGGTCGTAGAGGGCCGCCATGAGCGTCATCACCGACGGGCTGAGGATGTAGCCCTCGTTCTCGACGAGTGACGGCAGCGCGGGATTGGGAACGTCGTAACCGCCGTAGACGAACGGCACCTGTGCGTACACCCCGTCGACGTGGTCCAGCCTGCCCTCGCGCTTGGCCTTGAGCGCCGTCGCGATCGACAGGTTGCCGCCGCCCGATTCGCCCGTCACGACGATCGACGTCAACCCGAGGCCCTCGCGCTGCGCGTGCATCCAGTCCAGCGCGCTGGCGCAATCGTTCAGGCCGGCGGGGAACGGATGCGGCCCGAGCGCGCCGCCGGAGTTGCGGAACTCCACCCCGACGACGACGCATCCGCGGGCCGCCAGATGCTCGCGCCACAGCGCGGCGCCCTTGTCGACTGCGGAGAGGATGGCCATGCCGCCGCCGTGCAGATGCAGCAGGCCCGGCAAGGGCATCGACACCCCGATCGGGCGATGCACGTACAACGCGATGTCGTTGCCGTCGACCCCGGTGATGGTGAGGTTCCGGGTTTCGACGCCCTGGGCGGCAGGGACGTCGGCGAGCAGCGCGCCGAACAGTCCGTCGAACCCCTGCTCGGTGGCCGCTGCGACGGCAAGCAGATCCTCCAGCGGGGAGTCCCTGGTGACGGACAACTCGGGTGCCTTCGCGTCGAGGCCGAAGGGAGCGATGGCCGCCAGCATTCGGGGATCGGCGCGTGGATCGGTGCGCATTTCCATGGTCGGGTCGCCAAGGCGGCCCGGCAGATTCACGTTCACGGTAGGTGCGGCCATGAACTGAAAACCTACACCTACGAGGTGACGGTCACGGGTGGTCGCCGGCGGGTCAGTACACGTCCCGCACATAGCGTTTGGTGGCGACGAGCTCGCGCTTGTAGTCGTGTGCCCCTTCGCTCGACAGCCCCCCGTGCTCGCGGATGACCGCGGTCAACGCGTCGTCGACGTCCTTGGCCATCCGACTCGCGTCACCACAGACGTAGAAGTGGGCGCCGTCCTCGAGCCAGCGCCACAGGTCGGCCCCGTAGTCGCGAATCTTGTGCTGCACGTACACCCGTTGGGGCTGGTCGCGCGAGAACGCCAAGTCCAGCCGGCTCAACAGGCCGTCGGCGACCATGTCCTCGAGATCGTCACGGTAGTAGAAGTTCTCGGCGCGATGCCGATCACCGAAGAAGAGCCAGTTGCGCCCGGTGTGTCCCAGCGCACGGCGCTCCTGGAGGAAGCCGCGGAAGGGTGCGACGCCGGTACCCGGACCCACCATGATCATCGGCGCCGAGCCGTCCTCGGGCGGCCGGAAGTGCGGTGACGGCTGCAGGAACACCGACGCCCGCGACGCCCGATCGGCGAGGAACGTCGAGCACACTCCCCCGCGCCGTTGCCCGTCACCGCCCCGATACCGGACGACCGACACGGTCAGCTGAATCTCGTGCGGGCTGACCAGCGGGCTGCTCGAAATCGAGTACGACCGCGGTGTCAGCCGCACCAGGGCGTCTTGCCACTGCTCCGGCTCGGCGCGGACGGCGAACTCGGTGACGACGTCGACCCCGTCGCGGCCTCGAAGCCACTCGTCCAACTCGGCGCGGCTGCGACGCAGGGTCCGTAGCGATCCCGCGGCTGCTGCACTCCCCTCGACGACGAAGTCGAGAAGGTTCGGCGTGACGCGACAGATGTCGTAGCGCGACGTCAACGCCTCGCCAAGCGCCATGTCGACGCCGTCGACCTCGATCACGTCGTCGGCGGCCAACCCGGTCGCGTCGAGCCAGCGCCGCACCGTCTCCTCCGCGTTGACGGGATAGACGCCCAGCGCGTCCCCGACGGCATAGGCGACGCCGTGCTCGGAGACGTCGAAACCGAACTGCCGCACCTCCTTTGCCGCGCCCGGCGTGGTGAGCAACACGTTGCGACTCAGCGGCGCGTCGACGGGGCTGGTCCTGGTGAACGGTGCCGTGGGACGCACCGGCGCCGGGGTTGCGCCGGCACCGACCAGAGCGGACACCTTCTGAGTCCACTTCGTCATCGGCTCGTCGTCGTAGGCCTCGCAGTCGACGCGTTCGGTCAGCTGGGTGGCCCCCAACTCGGTGAGCCGGACGTCCACGGCCCTGGCGTGCCCGCAGAAGTCGTCATACGACCGGTCGCCGATGCCCAGCACCGCGTACCGCACGCCGTCCAGTGCCGGCGCGTCGGCCGCCGCCAGGCGCGTCCAGAAGTCGGCGCCGTTGTCCGGCGGTCCCCCGTCACCGAAGGTGCTGGTGACGATGAGAACCTCACCCGCATCGGCCAACTCGGAAAGCTGACAGTCGTCCATGTTCATCACCGTGGCCGGCCCGAGACCGTCGGCCACCCGCGCAGCGAAGTCCTCGGCGGTCCCGGTTTGCGACGCCCAGAGCACCAACGGCCGGGGGCCGATCGGCGCACCGGTTCGGTCGGCCGGGTCGATTCTGGAGTACCGTCCCGCGAGCATCCCGTCGACGTAGCGCCGCACAACGGATCCCACCGGAGCCTCGGCCGGCAGCACCGGAACACCCTCGACGTTCGCCGGCAGGGCGTGGAAGAACCCTGCCAGGTATTGCTTCTCGGCCTCGGCGAGGACCGGCACGGGTTGGTCGTCGAGCCCGAGCACCGAGCCGATCGAGTCGATCCGACCGGTCGGCTCGGGTGGCGGCCCGGCGGCCCGCACCCTCACCGCGCACGCCTTGAACTCGGGCTGCAGCGAAACCGGGTCGACGGCGTCCGAGGTGACCGCGTTGACGGCAAGGTACTCACCGTGCTCGTCGTTCCAGTGAAACGGCGCAAAGCAATTGCCCGGCCGGACCCGGTCGGTCACCACCGCGGGGAGCACCGCGCGCCCGCGCCGCGACGCGAGTTCGACGGGCTGACCGTCGATGATGTCGCGTGCCTCGGCGTCAAGCGGGTGGATCTCCACGAACGGCCCACGGTCGAGCTTGTTGAGCTTGGCCACCTTCCCGGTCTTGGTCATGGTGTGCCATTGATGTTGCAGGCGACCGGTGTTCAACACCATCGGATAGTCGTCGTCGGGCAGCTCACTGGCGGTCATGTGCGGTCGGGGGTGGAAGGCCGCGCGCCGCGACGGGGTCGGGAAGGCCAGCTTCGGGCGGTGTCCGTCGCCGTCGACGAACAGGTCCTGGCTCACGCCGTCGTTCAGATAGCGAATGGGGTGGCGGTCGACGTCTCCACCCGGTTCACCGGGCGACGGCGCCGGCCACTGCACCGGGCCCTGCCGAAGACGGTCGTGAGTGACGCCCCGGAGGTCGTAACCGGTTCGCGGGTTCGAGAATTCGCGGATCTCGTCGAATACCTCCGACGCCGACGCGTACCCGAAGTGCTCGCCGAAGCCGAGCGCCCCGGCGACCTGGCAGATCAGCTGCCAGTCGGGTCTGGCGTCGCCGTGGGCGGGGATGGACTGCGGCAGCAGCGTCATGGTGCGATCCGAGTTGACCATCACCGCGTCCGCCTCGGCCCACAACGTCGCAGGCAGGACGATGTCGGCGTAGTGGTTGGTCGCCGTCGTCCGGTAGGCGTCCTGGGTGACGACGAGCTCCGCCGACTCGAGACCGGTGATCACCGTCTTGCGGTTGGCCACGCTGGCAACCGGATTGGTGCAGATGATCCAGCACGCCTTGATGTCGCCGTCGGCCATCTGCCTGAACATGTCGACCGTTCCAGGGCCGACGTCGGTACGGATGGTGCCAGCTTCGAGCTGCCACGCCCGTTCGACGAACGCACGGTCCCCGGCCGAGGTCACGACCCGCTGGCCGGGCAGTCCCGGCCCCATGTAGCCCATTTCGCGGCCGCCCATGGCGTTCGGTTGCCCCGTCAACGACATGGGTCCGCTACCCGGCCGACAGATGGCACCGGTGGCCAGATGGAGGTTGCAGATGGCGTTGGTGTTCCACGTGCCATGGGTGCTCTGGTTGAGTCCCATCGTCCAGCAACTCATCCACTCCCCGGAGTCGGCGATCATCCGCGCCGCCAGCCGAATGTCGGCCTCGGCCAAGCCGGTGATCTCCGCGACGACGTCGGGCGGATAGTCCGCGAGGAAGGCCGGCATCGCGTCCCAGCCCTCGGTGTGTTCGGCGATGAAGGCGGCGTCGACGTCACCGGATTCGACCAACAGGTGCAGGATGCCGTTGAGCAGCGCGAGATCCGTACCGGGGGCGATCTGGAGGAAGAGGTCGGCCTTCTCCGCCGTCGACGTGCGGCGCGGGTCGACGACGACGAGCTTGGCCCCGGCCTTGAGGCGTTCGGCCATGCGCAGGAACAGGATCGGATGACAGTCGGCCATGTTCGACCCGATGACGAAGAACAGGTCGGCGGCGTCGAAGTCGGTGTACGACCCCGGCGGGCCGTCCGCGCCCAGCGACTGCTTGTAACCCGTGCCCGCGCTCGCCATGCACAGCCGCGAGTTCGACTCGATGTGGACCGTCCGCAGGAAGCCCTTGGCCAACTTCGTCGCCAGATACTGTGCCTCGATCGACATTTGACCCGACACGTACAGCGCCACCGAGTCGGGGCCGTGTTCATCGACGATCGCCCGTAGCCGCCGGCCGGCTTCGGCGACGGCCTCGTCGACCGGCGTCACCACGGGTTGCTCGCCACGCGACGGACGTACCAGGGCCGCGCTCAACCGGTCGCCGTCGGCGGCCATCAGCTCGGCATGGGTGGCGCCCTTGGTGCACAGCCGACCGAAATTGCTGGGGTGCAACGCATCCCCCGACACCCTCGCGATTACCGGCTTGCCGTCAGCGGTGTCGGTTCGAGTCTGCACCTCGATGCCACAGCCGACACCGCAATACGAGCACGCGGTCCTGGTCGTGACGGTCACGGGATCAGCCCGCGGCAACGGGTTCAGCGGACTTGCCGACGGGCATGCCGGTGTGGGCCCGAGTTTGCATCCTCAGGAACACGAACCAGGTCGTCACCGCACAGACCACGTAGAAGCCCAGGAAGACCCAGAACGCGTTGGTCGCGGACTTCGCGTCGCCGACGTAGGACGCCCTGAGCACGATGTTGATGAAGACGCCGCCCAGCGCGCCGACGGCACCGGCGAACCCGATCAGCGCACCCGACATGCTGCGCGACCACGACGCCTTCTCCTCGCGGCTCAAGCCCTCCTTGCCCTGAGCCTTCGCCTCGAAGATCGACGGAATCATCTTGTAGGTGGAACCATTTCCGATGCCGGACAGGATGAACAGCAGGATGAAGCCGACGACGTAAGCGGCCAGTTGCCCGCCGGTGGGTGCTCCGGTGGCGGCGTCGTCCAGCACGCCCGCTCCGACCAGGATGCCCGCGGCGAAGATCATCGCGACGAAGACGTACAGCGTCACCTTGCCGCCGCCGATGCGGTCGGCGAGCTTGCCGCCGAACGGTCGTGCGACGGACCCCAGCAGCGGTCCGATGAACGCGATCTGCGCGGCGTGCAACGACGCTTGCGCGGCGGTGTCGCCGCCGGCCAGGTAGTTGATCTGCATGACCTGCCCGAACGCAAAGCTGAAGCCGATGAACGAGCCGAAGGTGCCGATGTAGAGGAAGCTCATCACCCAGGAGTGCTTGTACCGCAACGCTTCTACCATCGCTCCGAGGTTGGAGCGCTGATTGCGGAGGTTGTCCATGAAGAACGCCGCACCGAGGGCGGCGAGGGCGATTGCGACGAGGTAGATCGCGCAGACGATCTCGGGTGCGGTGTTGCTGATCGCCGAGATCACGAACAATCCGATGAGCTGGATGACCGGAACGCCGATGTTCCCGCCGCCGGCGTTGAGCCCCAGTGCCCAACCCTTGAGCCGCTGGGGGTAGAACGCGTTGATGTTGGTCATCGACGAGGCGAAGTTACCGCCACCGAAGCCGGCGAACGCCGCCACGACCATGAACGTCGTATACGAGGTGTCGGGCTGCTTCATCACCCACAGCGTCAGCACCGTCGGGATCAGCAGCAACAGCGCGCTGATGACGGTCCAGTTGCGGCCGCCGAAGCGGGCCGGGGCGACGGTGTACGGAATCCGCATGAACGCGCCGACCAGTGTCGGCATCGCCACCAGGTAGAACTTGCCTGCGGCGTCGATGTGATAGACGGCCTGCGGCATGAACAGCACCATGACCGACCAGATGGACCAGATCGAGAAGCCCACGTGCTCGGCGACGATGGACCAGATCAGGTTGCGCTTGGCGACGTCCTTTCCACCTGCGTCCCAGGCGGCGACGTCTTCTGCGTCCCAGTGTTCTATGTTGCGGTCGCGGGTGAGCGGCATCACTGATTCTCCTTGGAAGGTGTTGAATCAGGTTTACGGTCAGGCCATTCCGCATCCGTTGCCCGGCCGTGTCGACTGTGTCAACACTGCCTCACACGTGTCACCGGGTGCAGGTGAGGCGATCGTGTCCACAGTGGACGTACCGACGAAACGATGCCGAAACACGGTCGACCTAGCTTCGGTGCGATGAGCGATGGCAGCACACCGGTCTTTCTGCAAGGTCCATTCGCGTTCGAGGGCAAGGGCTTGGACGAGCCGCTGTTGATCGACGACTCGCTGCGCTACGTCGTCCCGGCGGGCACGACGACCCAACCCGTCTACTTTCGCGGCGGCAACTCCACCGAGGACATGATCTCGGTCGTGCTGTTCTGCAACGGAAAGCCGTTGCGCTACTTCCCCATTGGCGCGAAGAACGCCACCCACGTCGCACTGAGGGTGGTTGAGGACCTGCTCGCCGACTCGGTTCTCGAACTTCACGTCGCCGCACCACGCGGGTGCACCGGAACGGTCGTCGTCGACCTCGGCCTGGTGCAGATCCAGTGACCGACGTCGTCCGCCGCAAGCTCGTCGTCGTCGGCAACGGGATGGCCGGCATCAGGGCGGTCGAGGAGATTCTCGCTCGCGCCGGGTCGGAATCATTCGACATCACCGTCTTCGGTGACGAGCCCTACGGGAACTACAACCGAATCCTGTTGTCCAACGTTCTCGCTGGCAGCGACGACCCCAGCGAGATCTACCTCAACGAGGTCGACTGGTACGCCGAGAACGGGATCAGCCTCAGGGCCGGCGTCAGGGTGGTGCGCGTCGACCCCTATGCCCGCATCGTGCACTCCGACGACGGCGCCGCCACCCGGTACGACAAGCTCATCCTGGCCACCGGCAGCCGGTCGTTCTTCCCGCCGATGGCCGGTTTGTGGGCCGACGACAAGAACCTCACCGACGGCGTCTTCGGCTTCCGGACCCTCGACGATTGCGTCGGCATGATCACCGAGGCCGCGCACCGCACCAAGGCGGTCGTGATCGGCGGCGGACTGCTCGGCCTCGAGGCCGCCCGCGGACTGCAGAACCGCGGATTGGCCGTCGACGTCGTCCATGCCGGACCCACGTTGATGAATGCCCAACTCGACGACCCCGCCGGGGTGATCCTGCGCAGTTCCGTCGAAGGCGTCGGAATCCGGGTGCACGTCGACAAGCGCACCACGGAGGTGACCACGTCGGACGACGGCCGGCTCACCGGCATCGTGTTCGCCGACGGCACGTCGATCGACTGCGACATGCTCGTCGTCGCCACGGGCATCCGGCCGAACGTCGGGCTGGCACAACGCGCCGGACTGACCGTCGAACGCGCCATCGTCGTCGACGACCACATGCGCTCGGTCGACGACGACGACGTCTACGTCGTCGGCGAATGCGCCCAGCACCGGGGCCAGGTCTACGGGCTGGTGGCGCCGCTATGGGAACAGGCCGCCGTCCTCGCCGACCACCTGACAGGCGCCAACACCGTTGCGGCATATCACGGTTCGCGCACCGCAACGAAGCTCAAGGTCGCCGGGGTCGACGTCGCGTCGATGGGGCTGAAGGGCCCGGAACTGCCCGACGACGAGTTCGTCCAGTTCTCCGAACCACGGCGGGGGGTGTACAAGACGATCGTCATCCGCGACGGCAAATTGGTCGGCGCCACCCTGGTCGGGGACGTCAGCAAGGTGTCGTTCCTGACCCAAGCCTTCGACAGCGGACTGCCGCTGCCCGACGAACGCGTCTCGATGCTGTTCGACATCGGCACGCCCGCCGTGGCGGTCGGAGTCTCCGAGCTGTCCGACGACTCGCAGGTCTGCAATTGCAACGGCGTCTCGAAGGGCGCGCTGGTGGCCTGCGTGCGCGGCGGCGAGAACACCGTCACCGGAGTCATGAAGGCGACCAAGGCGGGCAAGGGCTGCGGCTCGTGCAAGCAACTCGTCGCCCAGGTGGTGGAGTGGGCGGCCGGCGGTGCGGTCACCGAAGACCCGTCGGCCAGTTGGTACGTCCCCGGCATCCCGTACGACAAGCCGACGCTGATGACCATGATCCGAGAACTCCAATTGCATTCCGTGTCATCGGTGTTCGCCGCCTTGGCGCCCGACGGCAGGCATGACGCCGGCTCGAAGATGGGGTTGGCCTCACTGCTGGAGACGATGTGGGCCGATGAGTTCGTCGACGAGCGGGACGCCCGCTTCGTCAACGATCGGGTGCACGCCAACATCCAGCGCGACGGGACGTTTTCGGTGGTCCCGCAGATGAAGGGCGGGGTCACCGATTCGCACCAGCTGCGCACGATCGCCGACGTCGCCGACAAGTACGACGTCCCGATGATCAAGCTCACCGGAGGTCAGCGCATCGACCTGCTCGGCATCAAGAAGGAGGATCTGCCCGCGGTGTGGGCGGACCTCGACATGCCGTCGGGATTCGCGTACGGCAAGAGCTTTCGCACCGTGAAGACCTGCGTCGGCAGCGACTTCTGCCGCTTCGGCGTCGGCGACTCGACGGCGCTGGGCATCGCCATCGAGGAACGCTTCCAAGGGCTGGCGAGCCCGGCCAAGATGAAGCTCGCCGTCACCGGGTGTCCCCGCAACTGCGCGGAGGCACTGTGCAAGGACCTCGGCGTCGTCGCGGTGGACGGCGGCCGGTGGGAGATCTACGTCGGAGGTGCCGCAGGCGCGCACATCCGCAAGGGCGACCTGCTCGCCACCGTCGACGACGCCGCGGAGGTCATGACGCTGACCGGTCGCTTCCTGCAGTACTACCGGGAGAGCGCGAACTGGCTGGAGCGCACCTACGCGTGGGTGCCTCGGGTCGGCATCGAGCACATCAGGGCCGTGGTCGTCGACGACGCCGACGGACTGGCGGCGCAGCTGGACGCCCACATGGCGAGATCCGTTGCCGCCTACCGTGACCCGTGGCTGGACGGACGCGAGCCCGCGAGTGAGGGGCAGTTCCGGTCATCGCTGCCGTTGCTGCCGCTCCCCCAGGTTCCGGTGCGATGATGAGCTACGTCACGGTCGGACGGGTCGAGGAGATTCCGGTCGGCGAGGGACGCACCTTCGCCGTCGGCGGTGAGCAGATCGCCGTCTACCGCATGCGGGACGGCACGCTACGGGCGCTTGGCGCTGTGTGTCCGCACCGAGGCGGCCCGCTGGCCGACGGGCTCACCGACGACGACTTGGTGGTATGCCCGCTGCATGGCCGAACCTACGACCTCACCAGCGGTGCCGAGACGACCGGCAGTGGGCCGGGCGTCCGCACGCATCCCGTGCGTCTGGAGGACGACGGCTCGATCCTGCTGAGCCGCGAATGCGGTTGAGCCGTCACATGTCTGCGTGCCGGGCGCGGACGAAGCCATACGCGCCGTAGGCGGCGAGGCCGACTGCGGCGAGCAGTAGGAGGAACTTGCCGAACGGTGCGGCGCCCAGAGTCTTGACCGCGGAGTCGATTCCGGATGCCTTCGCGGGGTCCGCGGTGAAGGTGGCGACGATGACCAGGATGCCCGCACCCGCCAGGACCAAGCCCTTGGCGACGTAACCGACGATTCCCACCCAGGTGACGGCGGTGCCGCCCGACACGTCGAGTTCCTCAAGGAACTTCTTCGTAACGCCCTTGTATACGTGGTAGCCGCCGACCCCGATGATGCCAAGCGCGATGACGATCAAAACCGCCTTGCCCCAACCGGATTTCATCATCTCGGCACTCAGGCCTGCGTTCTGCTGACCACTGGACTTGCCACTGCCCATCGCGAACTTGCCTGCCGAGAAGGCCAGCGAGAGATAGACCACGCCGACGGCAGCCGATTTCACCCGATGCTTGGCGTCGTCCTCGAGGAACGTCTCGACGAGGTACCAGACGCCGAGCGCGGCGAGAACGACCGTAGCCACCCACAGCATGACCGCGCCGCCGGGTTGAGCCGCAAGCGTCGCCAACGCGCCGGACTGGTCGGCGTTTCCGCCGGCGCCCAGCGCCAATTGCGCGACGATGAAGGCAATCAGAAGGTGCAGGAGTCCGCTGGCCGCAAAGCCCGCTCGCGCCACGCGTTCGAACCATACGTTGTCGTGGGCGGTGTGAGCCGCCGACCGGGTGTCGACCATGGCTCGGGTGTACCCAGGCCTCGCGACGTGCCAAACCGAATATTGACGGCAATGTAGAGGCATGGCAGACGACGATGGGCCCCTCCGTCGGGAGGGGCCCATCGCCTTTACGTCGCTGCTGCCCGGCTAGGCCGCCGCGGCGCCCGACTTGGTGTCGCCGCCGGCACCGGATGCAGACTTCGCATCCTTGGCGTCCTGCTTAGCCTGCTTGGCGGCGTCCTTGGCGTCCTGCTTAGCCTTCGCTGCAGCCGCCTTGGCCTCCTGCTTCTCCTTCGCAGCTGCCGCCTTGGCCTCCTGCTTGGCCTTCTTGTCCGCTGCCTTGGCCTCCTGCTTGGCCTTCGCAGCTGCCGCCTTGGCCTCCTGCTTCTCCTTCGCAGCCGCCGCCTTCGCGTCCTTCGCGGCCTGCTTGGCATCGCTGCTCGTCGGCGTCACGTCGGTTCCCGGCGTGGTCGTTCCGGCGGTGACGGCCGTCGGAGTGCCCTTGTCCAGCTTGGCGCTGCTCTGGACGTCGGCCGAACCCTTGTTCGCCTGAGTGGCCGATGGGCCCGAGATGATCCCGGCTGCCGTCTTGATCGTGGTGTCGATCGTGCCGGCCACCTGGTTGGCAGTCGCCAACCCCTTGGCACCGACGGCGCCTGCGGTCGCCAGACCCTGCGCGGCCGTGTTCGTAGCACCAGCCAGAGCCTGGGCGCCGGTGTTCACGATGCCGGCAAGAGCCTGAGCCCCCGTCGCCGTTCCGTACGCGAGAGCCTGCGCGGCCGTCGCTCCGGCCCCGGCGAGCCCCTGAGCCAACCCGGTCACGCCACCGGTCGCCAACGACTGCAGCGCGGCCGCGTAGTTACCGGGGTTCAGCGGGTTGGCGAGGATCGCCGCAACAGCGCCCACGCCACCGGCGGCGAAGGCGCCGCCGGTCTTGCCGATCGCAGCCAAAGCCGTTGCGCCCGTGACGCCAATGCCCTGCAGCGCGGTAGCGCCCGTGACGGTGACAGCCCCCAGCGCGGCGATACCCGTCGCGCCTGCGGCCCCAAGGGCGGCAACCCCGGTCACGCCGAGGCCTTGCAGCCCGATCGCACCGGCGTCCCGAATGCCCGTCAGCGTTTCTCCGACGGCTTGCCCCGTGCCCGCGAGGACCACGGCGGCCGCGGCCGCGAGATCTCCGGGGGTGACGGCCAGCGTGGAGACCTGGCCGGCGTCGAGCGACGCCACGCGGGCCGCGGATGCGGCGACCGGGGCAGGCCCGATCGCCAGTCCGAGTGCGGTCGTGATCGCACTGATCAGCGTGGCACCGACGCCGCCGACGGTCGCAAGGGTGGTCGCACCCGCTTGTCCGAGGCCGGCGAGCGCCGCAGCGCCACCGCCAACCGCCGAGGCGAGGGTGACGGCGCCTGCCTGCGCGACCGGGCCGAGGGCCGCGGCAACGTTGTTGATGGTGGCCAGCCCGGCGGCGAGCGTGTCGCCGAGGCCGGCAAGGCCCAGCGCACCCGTGGTGCCGAGTCCGGCCAGACCGGTCGTCAGCCCGACGGACGTGCCGGTCAGCAGCGAGCCGAGCGCCACCGCGTAGTTCGCGGGGTTCAACGGATTGGCGAGAATGGCCGTCAGTGCGCCAACCCCGCCGCCGGCGATCGCGGCGCCGGCAGCGCCCGCGGTCGCCAGTCCCGATGCGCCGACCGTACCGATGGTCCCCAGGCCCGTGCCGATCGTGTTGCCGATGCCGTTGAGGCCGACCGCGCCGGCTTGGACAATCCCTCCGAAGGCCAACGCCCCGGCGGTGCCGAGACCCGCCAGCGCGGTGCCGAGTCCGGCTCCGACGCCGGCCAGTGCCTGCGTGCCCGCGGTCGCAAGTCCCACGTAGGCATCGCTCAATGCCAGCGCGGCCCCGGTTGCGAGGGTCCCCACCGCGGCCAGCAGGTCGGGGGTGAGGTCCGCCAGTGCCTGACCGACGGCGTTGTTGAGAGTGGTGCCTACCTGGCCAAGGGTGGCCAGCAGGTTGGTGCCCAACGCACCCACCGCATAGTTCGCCAAGTTGCCCGTCACGCCGAGTCCCAACGCGGCTGCACTCAGCCCCTGGCTGCCGCCCGCGATGAGAAGCGCCAATGCGGCCGGGTAGGCGCCCGGGTTGAGCGGATTCGCGGCGATCGTCGCCAGTGCGCCGATGGTGGTCGCCGACAACGTGTTGCCGAACGTTCCGACGGTCTGGTTGAGCGCGTTGCCCGCGGTGCCGAAGTTGAACAGTGCGTTCGAGCCCGTGACACCGAGGCCCTGGGCGCCCTGGGCCAAGGCCAGCGTGGCGCCGGCGGTGAGGTCGGCGAGTGCAGACGCCAAGCCGGTGGGGGTGTATTCGGCGAAGACCGTCGAAATCTGGTCTGCCTTGATGCTCAGACTCGGCGGAGTAGGCGTCAGGGGAGCAATCGCGATGGCGGTTGCACCTACGAGAGCGATACCTGCGGTCAATGGCGAGCGGATGGCGCGTTGCATGTGAATCTCCTGCGTTGGGATGAGACCGATGGGCAAACTTTATAACTCCGTAATGGTCGGATGCACTACTTTGCTGGAGAAATTTTTCAATCGCCCCGTCGATCTTGAATTTCATTTGCTGAGCGACGCCAACGGCGGCTTGCCAATCGAACCGGCGGCGGGATTCTGGCAAAGTACCCATGAACGAGCCGACCCTAATTTGGCCAGCCACAGCAACGTGTTGATTCATCGGTCCGCGCAAGGACGGATTGACGGCGTCGTTGATAACAGCAGTTCAGGGGTAGTAAACCGGGACCGAGGCGCCCATGCGGGGACGAGCAGCGGACCCACACAGCAATCTAGTGATCGGCACAACCCGGAGCGACGGCGGTGGCCTGGCTCACTCTTGGCCGCCGACCCAACGATTCGCCCGCATGCGGAGTTCCCGCGGTGGCGGGCAGCCCTCGCGTGGCGAGGCCTCGGAGTGTCGCGACCGGTTACCGACGGGTAACGGGTCGATTGAACCCCGCTGCACCAGGGATATCCGCAGAAGTGGCCTGTGACGGCGCTGCGGCGGAAATTGCGGAGGTATCGGCCGTCAGACGGTCGACGCCGGGGTGTCTCGACCCCGGCGCCGTCCGGCCAACTCCGCGAAGCCCCACTTCACGGGGGATATTGCAATTGCACGGCAGCGTTTCCAGGCGGTCTCGCCATTTGCGATCATGATCGCTTTAAAGGCGAGATGCGAATGTTCCCTGCCATTCTTCGACCAATCTCCAGTTCGCCAGCAGCAAATGATATTGACGCTTGCGTCGATGCCTGGTCTACGGGGCTGGTTTGACGGCCAGCACCGGCTTCTGACATTCGAGGAGCAGCTGTTGGGACACACTTCCCAAGAGCAGTTTTCCCACCGGATTGCGGTGCCGAATTCCGATTACCAACAGCTCGGCATCGGGACGGTCCATCACCGTGAGGAGCTCGTCGACGGGGTCGACGCCCACCGGCTGGGTCAGCTCGTACGCCAAGCCGCTGTTCCTCAGCCGCACCTCGACGTCGTGCACCTCGGGGGCTCCTGCGAAGGCCGGGTCGACGTACGCGTCGCCCTTGGTCGAGTTGACGACCAGCAGACCCGTCCCCCGCACCGACGCCTCGGTCATGGCGTGTTCCAGCGCGGCCTGGCCGTACTGGTCCGCGGTGTATCCGACGACTATCATTTCGCCTCCTCGCGCAAGCGCTCGTCAGTGCCAGTCGGTTCCTCGCGCAAGCGCTCGTCAGTCACGCCTGGGCCTTCTCTCTCTGATCCTTGTCATCCTCAACCAGCAGCAGCGTCTCCTCGCTGCGGTTCATCAGCTTCAGCACCAACGGCGCCAGCAGCAGCAACGCCATGCAGACGTACACGCCGATCGCCACCGGCTCGGTGAACAGGCTCCCCCACTCGCCGCCGCCCAACTGAAGGCTCTGCCGCAGCTGACGTTCGATGCGCGGTCCGAGGATGACGCCGATGATCAGCGGCAGAACCGGGAGGCCGAACCGCCGCATCATCAGCCCGAGCAGGCCGAAGACCAACAGCAGCACCAAGTCGAGCGGCTGGATGTTGACGGCGAAAGCTCCGAGCGTCGCGAAGAACAGGATGCCCGCGTAGAGATACGGCCGCGGGGTCCGCAACAGCTTCGCCCACAGCGGTGCCAACGGAAGGTTCAGCACCAGCAGCAGGAAGTTGCCGATGAAGAGGCTTGCGATCAGCGTCCAGATCAGCAGCGGCTCCTTGTCGAAGAGCGTCGGGCCGGGCTGGATTCCGTAGGACACGAACGCCGTCAGCATCACCGCGGCGGTCGCGTTCGTCGGCAGGCCGAGCGACAGCATCGGCACCAAGGTGCCCGCCGCCGACGCGTTGTTCGCCGCTTCCGGACCCGCGACACCCTCGATGGCACCCTTGCCGAACTCCTCGGGATGCTTGGAGAGCTTCTTCTCGGTGATGTAAGACAAGAACGTGGGCAGCTCGGCGCCACCGGCGGGCAGCGCGCCGAACGGGAAGCCGTACGCCGTCCCGCGGAGCCACGGCTTCCACGACCGCTGCCAATCGCTCTTGCCCATCCACGGCCTTCCAACCGGGATGACCTCGGCCGGCTTCTGCCGCAGGTGCGCGGCGACCCAGAGGGCCTCGCCGAGGGCGAAGATCGCCACCGCGATCACGACGATGTCGATCCCGTCGGACAACTGCGGCAGCCCGAACGTGGCCCTGGCCTGCCCGGTCAGGGAGTCGATGCCGACCAGTCCGATCGCCAGCCCGAGGAACAATGAGATGCCGCCGCGTAGCTTCGACGAGCCGAGCACCGCGGTGACCGCGACCAATGCGAACAGCATGATCGCCAGGTAGGACGGCGCGCCGAGGGTGACGGCGAAGCGTGAGATCGCCGGGGCGAAGAGCGCCAGCAGCAGGGTGCCGATGGTGCCCGCGACGAACGACCCGATGGCCGCCGTCGCCAGCGCCTGCGCGGCTCTGCCCGCCTTGGCCATCTTGTTGCCCTCGATCGCCGTGATCACCGACGACGACTCACCTGGGGTGTTCAACAGAATCGAGGTGGTCGACCCGCCGTACATGCCGCCGTAGAAGATGCCGGCGAACATGATGAACGCCGCGCTGGGGCTGACGTTGTAGGTGATGGGCAGCAGCAGCGCCACCGTCATCGCGGGCCCGATGCCGGGCAGGACGCCGACGGCGGTGCCCAGGAGCACGCCGATGCAGGCGTAGAGCAGATTCATCGGCGTGGCGGCCTGCTCGAAGCCCTGGAGAAGCCAGCCCAGATTGTCCAACATCAGAGAATCCCATCCAGAATGCCTGCGGGCAGCGGAATTCCGAGCCCCGAGTAGAACGCGTAGAAGCTCGCGGTGCTCAGCACCGCACCGATCACGATGTTGCGCACGTAGTGCTTGCTGCCGAGAACCGTTGCGCACGCGGCGAACATCAGTGCGCCGGTGATCGCCCAGCCCAGCGGCAGGACGAGCAGGATCGTGGCCACGAAGATCGCGACCAGCAGACCGACGGTGCGCCAGTCACTGGGCCGATTCGGGTCGATGTCCTCCCCCGCATCCGCCTCGCCCTTCGAGCCGCGTGGGATGGCGATCGCCAGGATGGCAGCCATCACCAACAGACCGATCCCGATGATCATCGGAAACAGCCGTGGCCCAACGGGATCCACCTTGGCGAAGCCCCCGGGAAGGTTGAGCGCGTCGTAGATGATGAACGCGCCGACCAGCACCAGCACCGCGCACACCAGGTATTGCGCCCGGTCGACGGTGGGCTCCGGCTGCTCCTGCGTCGTCACCGGCGGCTCCGCCGGCTTCTCGATCGGCTCGGTCATAGCAGCCCCAACTCGGTCAACGTCGTGGAGACGCGTTGGTCCTGATCCTTGAGGAACTGTTCGAACGGTGCTCCGGTCATGAACGCGTCGCTCCAACCGTTCTTCACCAGGGCCTC
Source organism: Mycobacterium sp. Root135 (assembly GCF_001426545.1). Taxonomy (GTDB): domain Bacteria; phylum Actinomycetota; class Actinomycetes; order Mycobacteriales; family Mycobacteriaceae; genus Mycobacterium. The sequence goes on from NZ_LMEZ01000006.1 coordinate 118,982, forward strand.
CTTCCAAGCGTCGGTGGCATGCAATTCTTCGAGTGTCTTGACGAGCACCTGCTTGGACTCCTCCGAGATGTCCGGCGGGGCCAGGACGCCACGCCAGTTGGTGAAGGTGAGGTTGACTCCGGCTTCCTTCAGCGTCGGTGCGTCGACGCCCTCGACGCGCTTGTCGCCCGAGACCGCGAGAACCCTGACCTGACCGGCCTCGATCTGGTCGACGTACTCGCCGAGACCCGAGGTGCCCGCCGCGATCTTCTGCCCGAGCAGTGCGGTGAGCAGATCGCCGCCGCCGTCGTAGGAGACGAAGTTGACCTTCTTGGGGTCGACGCCAACGGCGCGTGCGGTCTCCATCGGGAACAGGTGGTCGGGACCGCCCGGCGAGGAACCGCCGCCGATGGTGACCTTGGCCGGATCGGCCTTCCACGCCGCGACGAAGTCGTCCATCGTCTTGAACGGGGAGTCGGCGGGCACCAGGATGCCCTCCTGCTCCTCGACGACCTTCGCGAGCGCGGTCGCATTGGTGGCCAGAGCACTGGACCCGTTGGTGTAGACCGCGCCGACGACGCCGAGCCCCATCATCATCATGAGGTCGCCGTTGCCCTTCTCGTTCATCAGCCGGGCCATGGCCACGGTGCCGCCTGCGCCGATGACGTTGAAAACCTCGACGCGACCGGTGATGTCGTCGTCTTCCATGATCTTGACGGCGGTGCGGGCGGTCAGGTCGTACCCACCGCCGGGGCTGTTGGGCACCATCATTCGCAGCCGGTGCAGGCCGGAGTCGTCGTTGCCGCGCGTCACCCCGCAGCCGGTCGCGAACGCGGCCGCGAGCGCGAGGCTGATCAGGAACGCGAGAATGCGCGTCGTTCTAGGAGGTCGTGCTCTCATAGGGTCGTCCCAATTCGCTTGAGTGTGATGCTCAGCAATACTGGACCCCCGAGGTGACACAGGTCACTCTTTCGAACGCAAAGGAAGTTGTGGTCGTTGCGATCACCCTGGAGACGTGTGGGACAGGCCCGCGCCGACCGCGCCACGCGTCGTACCCGCAGCCTTGCCGGCCAGTTCCTGGTCTTCCAGTTGGTCGTGATCGCCATCGTGCTGGCGGCCGTCGCCGCGGTGTCTGTCACGCAGTCCACCGACGAGTTCCGTGACGTCCGCGGACAACGAATGATCGCGGTCGCGGAGAACTTGGCGTCGACGCCGATCGTCCGCGAACGGTTCGCCGATCCGTTCGCCGCGCAGATCCTGGCCCCCGACGTCGACCGCGCGGTAGCCCTGTCCGGCGCCGAGCTCGCCGAGATCGCCGACCCCTCCGGAGTCGTCCGGGTGTCGACGGATCCGTCGCACATCGGTCGCAGGCTGGACCTCACCGACAGCGGCGCTGCACACGGCCGGGCCTGGTTCGGGGATCTCGACGTCGACGGCGTGCACAGCCTGGCGGGCCAGGTCCCCATCAACGACATCAACGGGGTCGTCTTGGCCGTCGTGTCGGTGTCCGAGCGCTACCCGTCGGTGTGGCAGCTGCTCAGCGGTGCGGGCGAGCGGCTCCTGGTGTACCTCGGACTCGGCGCCGCTCTGGGGACGATGGCGTCCTGGCTGCTGTCGCGGCGCATCAAACGGCAGACCCGCGGGCTGGAGATCGCCGAGATCGCCAGCCTCGCCGAACATCGAGAAGCCTTGTTGCACAGCATTCGAGAAGGCGTGGTCGCCGTGAACAACGACGGCGTCATCACCGTGCTCAACGACAGCGCCCAGGCGTTGCTCGACGTGAGTGCCGGTGCCGTGGGACGCCGGGTCGACGAGGTCGACCTCGATCCGGCGGTGACCGAGTTCCTGCTGGCGGGCGGAGACGGGCGGGACGCCCAATCCGATGTCGTGATCGTCACCCGCACCCGGGTGTTGGCGCTCAACCGTCGTGCCGCGACCAGCCAGGGCAGGCGGATCGGCACGGTCACCACCATGCGTGACAGCACCGAGTTGGCGTCCATGCAGGGCCAACTCTCGTCGCACAAGAGCGTGACCGACACCCTGCGCGCCCAGACCCACGAATTCGCCAACCAGCTGCACACCATCTCGGGGTTGGTTCAGCTCGGCGAGTACGACTCCGTCCACGACTTCGTCGGCGCGCTGACCCGCCGCCGTGCCGAAATCAGTGACGCCGTAACCCAACTCGTCTCCGACCCGGCCGTCGCGGCGCTGCTGATCGCAAAGACGTCCCTGGCCGCCGAAAGCGGCGTGGCCCTGACGATCGACGGCGACTCACACCTCTCGGCGCTGGACCCCGCACTGTCGACCGACGTCATCACCCTGCTGGGTAACCTCATCGACAATGCGGTCGACGTGTCCGAGGGTTCGCCCGAGGCGCGGGTGACCGTCCACCTCGACGACGCGGAGGGACTAACCGTGACGGTCACCGACTCGGGACCCGGTGTGCCCGAGCATCTTCGGGAGGAGATCTTCGCCAGGGGCGTCACCTCCAAACCCGACGTTCCCGGCGGGCGCGGCATCGGCTTGGCGCTCGTCCGGCTGGTGAGCGCGCAACTGGGCGGCACGGTCGACGTGACCGACGCACCGTCCGGCGGGGCGTGCTTCCGGGTGAACCTTCCGCCGGCGAGGCTGGCCGAACATGCGTGACGTGCTCGTCGTCGACGACGACTTCATGGTCGCCGAGATTCACCGCAAGTTCGTCGACCGCGTCGACGGATTCTCCACGGTCGGTGCGGCGCGCAGCGGGTCGGAGGCCCTCGAGATGGCCGGCGCCCTGCAGCCCGACCTCATCTTGCTGGACGTGTACCTGCCCGACATGACGGGTCTGGACGTGCTCAAGCGGCTCCGGTCGGCCGGTGACGCCGTCGGCGTCATCATGATCACCGCGGCCCGCGAACTCGACACCGTCAGCGGGGCGCTCGACGGCGGCGCGGCCGACTACCTGATCAAGCCGTTCGAATTTCCCCAGCTGCAAGCCAAGCTGGAAGCCTTCGCCGCCCGCGCCGACGCGCTGTCCTCGGAATCGGGAGCCGACCAGTCCCTGATCGACTCGTTGTTCGGAAGCCAGGGCGGCGCGGCGGGAGCCACCTCCGACGACGCGCTACCCAAGGGCCTCGGAAAGGTGACCGGACAGCTGGTGCTCGACGCCGCGCGCACCGCCGGCGAGGTGTCCTCGGCGGAATGTGCTGAGCTGGTTGGCATTTCGCGGGTCAGCGCGCGCCGGTACCTCGAGCACTTCCTCGGCGCCGGCGCCCTCGAGCTGCGTCTGCAGTACGGCGCGGGCAGGCCCGAGCGCCGCTACCGGGCACGCCGCGCAGAATAGGGTGATGGACGCATCGACCCGGGACAGCTCGACTGCTGCAGCCCTTCGCGACGCCGAACGCAAGGCCAACACCCTCTTCGAGGAGGTGGTGGCGCGCGGGCTGATCGTGCCCGGCGTCGGCGAACGCCAGCTCAGCGACCAGATCCGCGAGCTCGCCGACGAACTGCTCGGCGTCAGGAAGTTCTGGCACAAGCGCATCGTGCGCGCCGGCGCCAACACCATGGAGCCCTACGCCGAGAACCCGCCCGAGCGTGAGATCGGGGCCGACGACATCGTGTTCCTCGACTTCGGTCCCATCTTCTCCGACTGGGAGGCCGACTTCGGCCGGACCTACGTCCTTGGCGACGACCCCGCCAAGCACCGGCTCGCCGACGACCTGCCGCGGATCTGGGAGGCCGGCCGGGAGTACTTCGAGGCGCACCCCGACATCACGGGGGCGCAGTTGTACGCCCACGTGCTCGGACTGATTCGCGACGCCGGGTGGGATCACACGGGAGAGCACGTCGGCCATCTGGTCGGCGAGTTCCCGCACGTGCGCATCAGCGGCGACAAGATGGCGAGCTACATCGCCGCGGCGAACCCCGACCCGATGCGCCGCACCGACTCAGCGGGCCAGCAGTGCCATTGGATCCTCGAGGTGCACCTCGTCGACCGGCACGGTGGTTTCGGCGGGTTCTTCGAACAGCTGCTCGACATCCCTTCCTAGCGGGAGGGATTCGCGATACCGGCCCTGTGCCGGTGAGCCGGCTGCCATGCTCAGCGCATGTCGCTGCGCCGAACACTTTGTGCGCTGGCGTGTTCGGGCCTTCTGCTGACCAGTTGCGCACCCCGTCCGACGCCTGCGCCGGCGAACACCGCGGACTACCGGACCGACGCGATCACCAAGATCGTCGACGACGTCATGGCACAGGCGCACCTGCGTGCGGTGCTGGTCCGGGTGACCCAAGACGGCAAGGACGTCCTCACCCGGGCGTTCGGCGAGTCCATCACCGGGGTGCCCGCCACCGTCGACATGCACTTCCGCAACGGCGCCGTCGCCATCTCGTACGTCTCGACGCTGCTGCTGCGTCTGGTCGACGAGGGCACAGTCCGTCTCGACGACCTGCTGTCGACGTGGTTGCCAGACGTGCCGCACTCCGATCAGGTCACGCTGGGTCAGCTCGCGCAGATGACGTCTGGCTACGTCGACTACGTCATCGGCAACACCGCCATGGACGACGCGCTGTACGCCGACCCGTTCCGGCAGTGGACGCAGGAGGAGCTGCTGGCCTTCGCCGTCAACCAGCCGCTGCGCTACGCGCCGGGCACCAACTGGAACTACGCACACACCAACTACGTGCTGCTCGGGCTGGCCCTGGAGAAGGCGACCGGTGAGTCGATGCCGAAGTTGCTGTCGGACAAGGTGTTACGGCCACTTGGCCTGACCGGCACGGCAAACTCCGACACCGCCGAGATCCCGGCGCCCGTGCTGCACGCGTTCACCTCGGAGCGTCGCGAGGCACTGAGGATCCCGGCGGGCGTTCCGTTCTACGAGGAGAGCACCTTCTGGAACCCGTCGTGGACGATCACCCACGGCGCAATCCAGACCTCCACCATCTACGACCTCGAGGCGACCGCGGTGGGCGTCGGCTCGGGCAAGCTGTTGAGCCCGGAGTCCTACGAGAAGATGGTGTCCACGTCGCTACGCGGTAGGACGCGGGCCATGCCGGGATGCGAGACCTGCGCTCCGATGACCGACGGCTACACCTACGGCCTCGGCATCGTCGTCTCCGGCGACTGGCTTCTCCAGAACCCGATGTTCGCCGGGTACGCCGCCGTCGAGGCCTACCTACCGCAGGCGAAGATCGCCATCGCCGTGGCGGTGACCTTCGCGCCGGAGGCGTTCGACGACCACGGCGGCTATTCGAACGCCGCACAACTGTTGTTCCGTCGGCTCGGCGCCGAGCTGGCCCCGGACCACGCGCCGCCGGTGCCGCCTGCGAAGTAGGACCGTTCGCCCGTATCCTCTAGCGGTGGCGAAGACGGTGCTGTTCCTCTACAACGATCCCACTGCGCCCGAGGCGATGCTGGGAGACGCGTTCACCGAATGCGGTTACGACGTCGCGACTTTCGAGGTCGTCAGCGCCGCTCAAGCCGGCGATCCGGCATTCGACGCGACGATGCCGGACCCGACGGCCTACGACGTGGTCGTCCCCCTCGGCTCCCGGTGGGGCGTGAACGACGGGTTCGCGTGGATGGACTCGGAGGCGGCGATGGTGCGGGACGCACACGCGGCGGGGGTCCCGATGCTGGGAGTGTGCTTCGGCGGCCAGCTCATCGCCCACGCGTTGGGCGGCTCGGTCACCCGCTCCCCCGCACCCGAGGTCGGCTGGTTCGACGTCGACGCCTCGCGGACCGAACTGGTGCCGAGCGGACCGTGGTTCGAGTGGCACTTCGACCGTTTCACCGTCCCTCCCGGGGCGGTGGAGATCGCCAGGAATTCGAACGCCTCCCAGGCATTCGTCATGGGCGCCACGATGGGCCTGCAGTTCCACCCCGAGGTCGACGAGCTCCTGCTCGAGATGTGGCTGGCCGGCAACGGCGTCGACGAACTCGCCGCGCTGGGCCTCGACGCCGACCGGTTGCGCACCGCCACCCGGGCCGAGCTGGAGAGCGCCATCAAACGGGTGCACGCGCTGGTCCGGGCGTTCGTGGACGGGATCGCTCAGGCCTGAGCGTGGCCCAGCTGGTGGGCCAGCGCGTCGCCTACCAACGGCTGGCGGAAGCGGTGTCCCGCGTTCTGCAGCTTCACGGGCAGCACGCGCTGGTTGGCCTCGGCCAGTTCGCGGGCGCCCTGGCTGCCGAGCAGCAGCCGCGGACCGAACGCGGGCACCGGCAGCAACGCTGGTCGATGCATGGTCTTCGCCAGCGCAGCGGTGTAGTCGACGTTGCGCACGGGGTTCGGCGCGACCGCGTTGACGGGTCCGGTCAGAGGCTCGTCGTAGAGCGCGCGGTAGTACACGTCGACCAGGTCGTCGATGCCGATCCACGACAGCCACTGCTGGCCGCTGCCAAGCCTGCCACCCAACCCGGCGGCGAACAGCGGCCGCATCAGCTTGAGGGTTCCGCCGCGGGCGGCTTGCACGATGCCGGTGCGCACTGCCACCACGCGCCGGCCGGCCTCGGACGCCGGTGCGGCCGCGGCCTCCCAGTCGGCGACGACGTCGGCCAGGAAGCCGTCGCCGCGTGAGCTGTTCTCGTCGAGCGGGGTGTCGCCGCGGTCATACCCGTAGTAGCCGATCGCAGAGGCGGTCACGAACGTCGTCGGGCCACCGGGGCGGGCGGCGACCTCCGCGAGCTTGCGCGTCGGCTCGATGCGGCTGTCCCGAATCGCCGCGCGATGGGAGTCGGTGAAGCGGCCCGCGATCGACGTACCGGCGAGGTGCACCACCGCGTCGGTGCCGTCCAGCAGATCGGCCGCGGGCGCATCCGGATTCCACCGGCGCTCGTCGGGGCCGGTGGGAGCGTGCCTAACCAGTCGGATCACCCGGTGGCCACCGCTGGTCAGCAGCGCGACCAACGCCGAGCCGACGAGACCGGACGCTCCCGTGACGGCGATCGTCCTGGACTGGAAACCCGCTTCGGCGGCGTCGCGGTGGGCGTCGAGGTCGTCGGCCAGTTGGCGATGGCGGTACACGAAGGTCTGCCGGAGGGCGGCCGCCGGGACCGGGGCGTCGACGCGGTCGTGGACCAGGGTGGCGTCCGGCCCCGCCGCGCTGAAGTCGTGGGTGTGGCGCCAGGTCCCGATGATGCGCGGCGGCCACGACCGCAGGCCGTCTGAGGACAGTTGGTCGACGAAGCGGTGCGGCGGGTCGTACTCGGCACCCTCGTGCTGCGCGACCCACCGCAGGCCGGCGGGCAGACCGAGCACCGCACGTCCGTCGGCCACCGACGCGGTCTCCGAGACCACCGTCATCGGCTGCCACGGCGGCACCAGCCGCGGCATCGCGCCGGGCCGGGTATGCCAGGCGAAGACCTCGTCCAGCGGATGGTCGACGACGCTCTCGTACTCGATGCCCACGACATCCATTCGTAGCTGCTGCGATGACGGATTGCACCCGGTCGGCGGCTCACCGGCCTACGATCCCCGAATCGGGCCATCAGCTGAGCGCACGTTCGGGGACCGCCGCGCGGCGGGCAGAGTCCTCGCGGACATGCTGGCCGACTACGCCGGGTCTGACGTCGTGGTGCTCGGACTGGCCAGGGGCGGCGTACCGGTCGCCGCCGAGATCGCCGGTCGACTGGGCGCCGAGCTCGACGTCTTCGTGGTCCGCAAGCTTGGTGTCCCGCGCTGGCCCGAGCTGGCGATGGGCGCGATCGCCAGCGGTGGCGGCGTGGTGGTCAACGATGACGTGTTGCAGAGCCTGCGGATCAGCGACGCCCAACTGCAGGACGTCGTCGCCGCAGAGGCCGAGGAGTTGTCGCGGCGCGAGACCGCCTATCGCGGGACGCGACCGCCGCCACGGCTGGCGGGCCGGTCGGTGGTGCTGGTCGACGACGGCATCGCCACCGGGGCGACGATGCTCGCCGCCATTCGCGCGGTGCGGGTGGCGGGGCCGACGCGGGTGATCGTGGCCGTGCCGGTCGGGCCGCGGTCAGTGCCCGAACTGCTACGGGGTGAGGCCGACGACGTCGTGATCGCGACGGTGCCCCGACGCTTCGAGGCCGTCGGCCAGGTGTTCGCCGACTTCCACCAGGTCAGTGACGACGAGGTGCGGGCCGCACTAAAACGGACGAGGTGCGGGCCGCACTAAACCGCTAGTCGCGCTTGGCTTCTGGGGTACTGGCCGAGTCGGCATCCGAGGTGACACCGTCGTGGGACTCGACGGCGACGGTGCTCGGGTCGTGCTCGTGCTCGGCGGGGACGTCGACTGGCTCGTCGGGGTAGTCCTCCGCGGCTTCGTGCTCCGTCACTGCCGGCATAACGGTGGTCTCGACGTCGCCGTCGTGGTCGATTTCGTCGGACCCGACGGCCTCGTCACCCCGCGAGCGTTCCCGCAGCGCGTCGACGATGAGTAGCAGCACGCCGATCACGCTGGCACCGATGCACACCCAGGCGATCAGCTCGTTGCTGGTGACCACGGCGGTCACCAGCGCGGCGAGGCCGATGACGGCAAGGACTAGCGCAACGATCAGCATGAATCAGACACCGATCAGTTGTTGCCCCGGTTGAACTGGTTGAACCCGCCGCCGTCGTTGTTCGCGGTCGAGTCAACCGGCGCAGCCGAACCACGTTGGCCGAGCTCTTCGAGCTGCGACTCGAGGTAGGTCTTGAGGCGCGTGCGGTACTCGCGCTCGAAGGTGCGCAGCTGCTCCAGCCGACCCTCGAGGACGGTGCGCTGCTGGTTGATCGTGCCCATGATCTCGGAGTGCTTGCGCTCGGCGTCCGCCTGCAGGGCGTCGGCCTTCTCCTGAGCCTGCCGAAGCTGCGTCTCGGAGCGCGTCTGCGCATCCGACAGCAGGGCGTCGGCGCGTGCCTTGGCCTCGGACACCGTGGTCTCCGCGGTGGTGCGTGCCTCGTTGACCATTGCGTCGGCCTGGGCCCGCGCATCGGCGAGCATCTTGTCGGACTCCGCCTTCGCGGTGCCCGTCAGACGGTCGGCGGTGTCCTGCGCCAAGCCGAGGATCTTCGCGGCCCTGATGTGCGAGTCCTCGCTGGCCGGCTGCTGCTCGACGGCGGCGACCGGTTGCGGTGCCTCGTATGCGGGCTGCGGGGGCGCGACGGGCTCGGGCTCCGGCTCGGGCTGCTGGTACTGCGGAATCGACTGGGTGGCCTGCACGCCGCTACCCGAGCGTGCGCTCGAGAGCTCTTGGTCGAGCTCGGAGACGCGCTGACGGAGGTCGGCGTTCTCCTCGATCAGGCGGGTCAACTCGTTCTCGACGAGATCGAGGAAGGCGTCAACCTCGTCCTCGTTGTAACCGCGCTTACCGATCGGCGGCTTGCTGAACGCGACGTTATGGACGTCGGCTGGTGTAAGCGGCATCGTCTGCCCCCTTGAGGTCTGGACCGTCAACCGGTGTCATATGGAAGCCATGTCGGAAGTAACTGGCGTCCATCCTGTCACAGTAGACCCGGCGGTTGCGGTTGAGGTCCAGATTAAGAGCGAATTTCAGACTCCGTGGACCCGCCGGCGGTGGCCCGCACACGGGCTCCCGCTACTGGCTCCAGGCCAACTCCATGCCGATGAACGCGGCGAGCAGAAGCACCATGATCGACAGGTCGAAGCGGATCGCACCTATCGTGAGCTGCGGAATGATGCGGCGAAGCAATTTCACCGGGGGGTCGGTCACCGTCATGATGACCTCTAGGACGACGACCATGAAGCCTCGCGGTCGCCAGTCCCTGGCGAACGAGCGCACGAACTCGACGACCACCCGCGCGATGAGCAGGAGCCAGAACGCGAACAGTACGAAGCCCAGGATCGAAAAGAACAGCGACAACTGAGCGACCTCACTCCGGGCGGTGGTGACAGTGGGTAGAGCTGGAAGACGAGTCGAAAGAGACTCGGTCTACGACCAGCCTACGCAGGCGGTCACTTGTAGGCGTAGAAGCCGGCTTCGGCGATGCGCTTGCGCTCGTCGGCGGTGACGGCGACGTCGGCCGGGGAGAGTAGGAAGACCTTGGTGGCGACCTTGTCGAACGAACCGCGCAGGGCGAAGGCCAACCCGGCGGCGAAGTCGACGAGACGTTTGGCGTCGGCGTTGTCCATAGAGACCAGGTCCATGATCACGGGCGTGCCGTCACGGAAGCGCTCGCCGATGGTGCGGGCTTCGCTGTAGTCCTTGGGACGCAGGGTCGTGATCTTCGCCAACGGGCTGCCCGCCTCGAAGAGTTCGGCCATGCGACGGGGCTCCATCGCCACGGCACCATGGGTGGCGCCACGCAGCGTGTTGAAACGCGGACGCTCGAAGTCGTGCCGTCCCCGGAAGGAGGGCTCGTCGGCGTATCCGCCGCGGTAACCCGCTGGGGCCCCGGCCATTTCGCGTTCGAACTCGCGGCCGACGGGACGGTCCATCCGGTCGTCGTAGCCACGGCCCTCGGCGGGGTGGGCGTAACCCTCGTCCTCGAAGCGGTCCTCGCGGGGGCGACGTGGGTACGCGCTGCGCGACGTGCGGTCGTCGTCGTCGTAGTACTCGTCGTCGTAATCGTCCATCGGCGCCATACCGAAGTAGGCCTTGACCTTATGCAGTGTGCTCATCGGAAGCCCTTCTGATGACTGAAATTCGTGTTGTCTGTGATGAAGATGTGACTGGAGTGACTACTCAGGGAGACGTTAGAGGACGGGCTCCCATAAGAGCGGTACCGACACGCACACACGTCGAGCCGTGTTTCACCGCCGTCTCGAGGTCACCCGACATACCCGCGGAGAGACCGAGACGCTGCTGGTAAGAGGCCTGTACCCGTTCCAGTTCGGCCTCCAAACGCGCGAAGGACTCCGCACTGTCGGCGTGCAGCGGCGGGATCGCCATCAGGCCGACGAAGTCCAACCCGTCGGTGTCGTGAGTGAGCGCACACAGCTCGTCCACGAGGTCCGGTCGACTCACGTCGACGCCACCCCGATCGGGGTCACCGTCGAGACTCACCTGCAGATAGACCCGCAGCGGGGCGTCGCGCGTGCCGTCGGCCAGCGCCTCGGCCGCCGCCCGGCCCAGCGCCTCGAGGACGACACCCCGGTCCACGGAGTGCACGGCGTAGGCCCACCCCGCCACCGCGCGCGCCTTCTTGCGCTGAATGCTCCCGACCATGTGCCACCGCAGCACCGGCCCGCCGGACTGCCCCACGTATTCGGCCAGTTCGGCGGCCTTGGCAGACGCCTCCTGCTCCCGAGACTCACCGAAGGCGTCACATCCGAGGCGCACCAACTCGACGACGTCGGACGCCGGAAAGAACTTGGTGACGGGTAGGAGTTCGACCTCGGCGGCGTCACGACCCGCCGCGGCCGCGGCGTCGTCGACCCGTTTCCTCAGCGCCGCAAGGGCTTCGGCGAGTTCGGTGGCGCGGGCTGACGTCATTCCATCCACACCAGGGAGGCGAGGCGGCCGGTGGGCGCGGACCGGCGGTGACTGAACAGGTTCGGGTCGTCGACCGTGCAGCGCGGGTCGACGGCGACGGCGGTGATTCCGAGTTCGGTCAGCTGCATGGCAAGCCCCGACCGCAGGTCGAGTCCCGCGGTGCCACGCGCGGTGGTGGTCCGGCTACCCGGCAGGGCCGCCTCGACGTCGGCGGCCATGTCGTCGGGCACTTCATAGTTGCGGCCGCTGACCGCAGGACCGAGCACCACCGAGACGTCCTCGGCGTGCGCGCCGTTGGCCAGCATGACCTCCACCGCCCGCGCCACGACGCCCAACTTGGCACCCGCCCGGCCCGCGTGGACTGCCGCGACGACGCCGGCCCTCGGATCGGACAGCAGCACGGGAACGCAATCGGCGGTCACGACGGCCAGCGCCAAGCCCGGCCGAGTCGTCACCAACCCGTCGGCGGCGTCGACGGCGCCGACGACCGGCCCGTCCACCACGACGACGCGGTCGCCGTGCACCTGGTTCATCCACACGATGCCGTCGGGGCCGAGGCCGACCGACTCTGCGAGGCGGGCACGGTTGGCCGCCACCGCAGCCGGGTCGTCACCGACGTGATCGCCAAGGTTGAACGTGTCGAACGGTGCCGCCGAGGCGCCACCATCCCTTGTCGTCGTCACACATCTGATGCGTCGGGTCACGCTGCCCAGTATCCCGAACCTCGGGGGCTCTCCGGAATCAGTGACGCATGAACGGGGGCACGTCGACGTCGTCGTCGTCATCCCCGCCGCCGCCGATGCTGACCGTCGCACCGTTGGTGTGCACGGGAACGCTCGCCGGGTCCGGATCGAACGCCGACGGCGGCCGCAGCTTGCCCGAGGTGCCCGCGGCGACCGACGGTCCGCTGACGCCGGCGCCCACCACGGGCTTGCGGCTGGGTCCGGCGGCGTCGAAGCCCGCGGCGATCACGGTGACACGCACTTCGTCGCCGAGCGAGTCGTCGATCACGGTGCCGAAGATAATGTTGGCCTCGGGGTGCGCGGAGTCCTGAACCAGCGACGCGGCCTCGTTGATCTCGAAGAGACCGAGGTCGCTGCCACCGGCCACCGACAGCAGCACGCCGAGCGCGCCTTCCATGGAGGCCTCGAGCAGCGGCGAGTTGATCGCCATCTCGGCGGCCTTCAGGGCGCGGCCGTCACCGCGCGCCGAGCCGATGCCCATCAGCGCCGTGCCGGCACCGGACATGACACCCTTGACGTCGGCGAAGTCGACGTTGATGAGGCCGGGGGTGGTGATCAGGTCGGTGATGCCCTGCACGCCGTTGAGCAGAACCTCGTCGGCGCTGCGGAAGGCGTCCATCAGCGAGACCGCGGCGTCGCCCATCTGCAGCAGGCGGTCGTTCGGGATCACGATGAGCGTGTCGCAGCTCTCCCGGAGCGCCGCGATGCCCGCCTCGGCCTGATTGGAGCGGCGCTTGCCCTCGAAGGAGAACGGTCGCGTCACCACGCCGACGGTGAGCGCACCGAGCTTGCGGGCGATCGTCGCGACGACGGGAGCGCCACCGGTGCCGGTGCCACCGCCCTCGCCTGCAGTGACGAAGACCATGTCGGCGCCGCGCAGCAGCTCCTCGATGTCGTCCTTGGCGTCGTCGGCGGCCTTGCGGCCGACTTCGGGGTCGGCGCCGGCGCCGAGGCCGCGGGTGGAGTCCCGGCCGACGTCGAGCTTGACGTCGGCGTCGCTCATCAACAGCGCTTGCGCGTCGGTGTTGATGGCGATGAACTCAACGCCCTTGAGTCCTTGCTCGATCATCCGGTTGACGGCGTTGACGCCGCCGCCACCGATGCCGACCACCTTTATTACTGCGAGATAGTTGTGCGGGGGTGTCATCGGTAGTCTTCCTCCTGGGCCAACTCTCAACCTCAACCATAGGCTTAGAGTTATGTCAAGTAGTTTCGCGCAAACAGAACGGTAGGGCGAGCGTGCGACGTATCGCCGCAGGCGCGCCGTGACACGCCGGGAGATTTTCGACGCGTTCGCGCGAATCTCGTTGGGACGGCCTACTTGACCGTCGGCAAATCCGGACTCGACACGTCGTAGGTGGTCCCCGGCTGCGTCAACAGCGCACCCAACTTCAGCGCCTTCTCGTCGGTGCGATCCGTCGTCCCCCAGATCACCAGCCGACCGTCGAACAGGGTCAGGGTGATCGACGCCACCGACGGCGCCGCGATGCGACTCACCTGCCCGGCCACCTCGGGGCGCAGGGCGGTGAGCACCTGAAGTGCGGCCAACGTCGGCAGGTCACTCGGACCGGGCGTGTCGGCGTCGAGGTACGGAAGCCCTGGCGGGGGCGGCTCCGTGGCGAAGTCGACCCCGTCGCGATCGAAGAGGTGCGAGCCGTCGGGATAGTCCTTGACCACCAACGGAACCCGCTCGACGATGGTGATCCTCAGGGTCGACGGATACTCCCGCTGAACCCTGGCACTCGCCACCCGCCGAATGGTGGCGACCCGATCGGCGACGGCGTCGGTGTTGATTTGCAACAAGGGCGTGTCAGCCGGCACCGCGGCGGCCTGCTGAACCTGTTCCTGAGTGAGCGTCACCAAACCCGTGATCGCCATGACGCGAGCCGACATGATGGGCGTGAAGTACAGCAGCAGACCGGCCCCCACGACCAGCACGCTGATCAGCGCCGACCACATCAACGCCTTGAGACCCCTGATCAGACCACGGGTCGGCGGAGTCGGCTCGTCGACGGCGCGCCCCGTGACGCGTCGTTTCGCCTCACGCCTGGCGAGCTCGATGGCCGTCGCCCGTTCCTGGGCCGCGCGCCGCTCCTCGCGTTCCCGCCTGGCACGCCGTCGGGGTCCCTCGAAGTCGTCCGCGTCGTCGGGACCGTCGTCGGTCCGTGCGACGACGTCTCCGGGAACCTCGCCCGGAACGTCACCGGGAGCCTCGTCGGGGACCTCGCCTGAAGCCACGTCGGGAGCCTCGTCACCCGCTACCTCAGCCCCGAGGTCGTCGGCGACGTCCGGCTCGTCGGTCGGCCCGGTCACGACGACCGCGCCCCCGGCGCGTCACGTCCGGCCCGCGACTGCAGCGCGGTCAGGATCTCCCCACCGAGCAGGGTGACGTCGCCCGCACCCATGGTCACCACCGCGTCACCCGGTCGCGCCGAACCCGCCACCAGATCCGCGACCGCGGAGAAGTCGGGGACGTATCGCACCGGGACGCTCACGTGCTCGGCGACACTCGCCCCGCTGACGCCGGCGATGGGCTGCTCGCGGGCGGCGTAGACGTCGAGCACGAACACCTCGTCGGCCAGGCTCAGCGCCTGCCCGAACTCGCGGGCGAAGGTCTCGGTGCGCGTGTAGAGATGGGGCTGGAACACTGCGATGCAGCGGCCCGGCCTTGCGACCGCGACGAGCGCCTCGAGATCCACGCGCACCTCGGTCGGATGGTGCGCGTAGACGTCGAAGACGCGCACGCCCGCCGCCGTGCCCACCGACTCGAGTCGACGCCGAACGCCTTCGAACGCCGCGAGGCCGTCGAGCACCGTGCCGACGTCCGCGCCCGCTTCCACCGCAGCCAGCAGTGCCCCGAGAGCGTTCAAAGCCATGTGTCTGCCGGGCACCGCCAACCGCATACCCCTCGGCTGGGATTCTCCGGCGAGGTCGACGGTGGAGACACTTCCCATGCCCTGCTGCTGCCAATTCACCAGCGCGCCGGCAAGATCCACGCCAGCACTGCCGTAGCGCAGCACGCGGACGCCGAGGGCGGCCGCGCGGTCGCCCAGTGCCGCCGCTCCAGGATCGTCGGCGCAGACGATCAGGGCGCCACCGGGCCGTAGCCGACCGACGAACTCGTCGAACACCGCGACGTACGCCTCGACGGTGCCGAAGAAGTCGAGGTGGTCGGCCTCGATGTTGGTGACCACCGCGACGTCGGGGGTGTACTGCAGCAGTGAGCCGTCGCTCTCGTCGGCCTCGGCGACGAAGATCGCGCCGCTGCCGTGGTGCGCGTTGGTTCCCGCCTCGCCGAGATCGCCGCCGACGGCGAAGGACGGGTCGAACCCGTTGCGCTGCAACGCCACGACGATCATCGACGTGGTCGTGGTCTTGCCGTGGGTGCCCGTCACCATCACCGTGGTGTAGCCGTCCATCAGACTGGCGAGCACCGCGGGTCGCAGGATGACGGGGATGCCGCGGCGCTGGGCTTCGACGAGTTCGGGATTGTCCTTGGGTATCGCCGCGTGGGTGCTGACCACCACGGTCGGCCCACCGGGCAACATGTCGAGCGACGACGCGTCGTGTCCGATCCTGACCTGGGCGCCACGGGCGCGGAGCGCAGCCACCCCGCGCGACTCCTTGGCATCCGAGCCGGACACCAGACCGCCGCGGTCGAGCAGGATGCGCGCGATGCCGGACATCCCCGCGCCGCCGATGCCAACCATGTGCACCCGCTGCAGCGCGGGCGGCAACTCCCTCGGGCTCATCGCGCGCCCCGGTGTTCGGTGGCCAGTTCGAGCGCGACCTCGGCGACCCGGCGCGCGGCGTCACGGTGACCGGCCAGGGTCGCCGCCGCCGTCATCTCCGTCAACCGCGGCGGATCCGACAGCAGCACGCGGACCGTCTCGGTGATGAACTCGGGTGTCAGATCCGCATCCGCGATCAGCAAGCCCCCACCGGCGCCGACCACGGGCAACGCGTTGAGCCGCTGCTCGCCGTTGCCGATCGGCAGCGGGACGTACACCGCCGGCAGGCCCACCGCGGTCACCTCGGCGACCGTCATCGCGCCCGACCGGCAGATGACCAGGTCGGCAGCCGCATACGCCAGGTCCATCCGGCTGAGATAGGGCACGGCGACGTAGGGACGGTCGCCGACCGTCGGCACGCGCAGCTGCAAAACGTTCTTCGGGCCGTGCGCGTGCAGCACCGCGATGCCCGCCGCGGCGAGGTCGTCGGCCGCGCCGGAGACGGCCCGGTTGAGCGACTGCGCGCCCTGTGAGCCGCCGAAGACCAACAGCACCCTGTCGTCGTCGGAGAAGCCGAAGTGTGCCCGTGCCTCGGCGCGCAGCGCCATCCGATCAAGGGACGTGATGGATTCGCGCACGGGGACCCCGACCACCTCGACGCGTCGGCCGAGACCCGGATTGGGCACCGCCGCCAGGACGCGCCGCGCCGAACGGGCACCGACCCGGTTGGCCCAGCCCCCACGCGCGTTGGCCTCGTGGATGACGACGGGCACGACGCTTCGTCTCGAGGCGCCGCCGCGAGCGGCCAGGTAGGCGGGCAGGGCGACGTAGCCGCCGAAGCCGATCACCACGTCGGCGTGCACCTCGTCGAGGATCGCCCGCGTCTGCCGGACCGCGGAACGGACCCGCAGCGGGAGCCGGACCAGGTCGCCGGACGGTTTGCGGGGAAACGGGACGGGCGTGATGAGCTTCAGGTCGTAACCGCGCTCGGGAACCAGCCGTGTCTCCAGGCCGCGCGCGGTACCGAGGGCGGTGATCCGCACCGTTGGGTCGAGCGCGACGAGGGCGTCGGCGACGGCCATCGCGGGCTCGATGTGCCCTGCGGTGCCTCCGCCGGCGAGGACCACCGAAACGATTCCCCCGTCGCTGCGCTCCTGCCCGCCGGACACGACTCGCCCGTCGCTACGATCCTGCCCGCCGGAGACCGCACCGCGAGGGAAACCAGGGTTGCTCACCCGTAACGCTGACCTTCCAGAGGGCGAGCCCGACGACTCGACTGACGCTGACGGTCTCCATGATGCCCTGCGCCCCTCGCCGTCCTGCCGGCCGGTTCCGCCGCGCCACGTCTGCGATCCTCGGCAGGTTTGCGAACGGGCGTGGGCTTGCCCTTGGAACCCGCCTTCGACGTGGGCTTCTTCGGGCCGGCCTTGGCCGCCGCGGGTTTGGCGGACTTGGCCTTGGACTTGGGGGGCTTGGGCGGCTTCGGGGATCGCGGGGGCTTGTCCGGTCGTGTCCGCAACCGGTCGCGCGCCGTCTCGAGTCGGGACGGGACGTAGGGCTCCGGCAACGGCAGTCGCAGCAGCCGGTTGAACCGGTCCTCGCGACCGGACCGCAGGGCGGCGACCGCATCCGGTTCGTGGCGCGCCGCGTTGGTCATGATGCCCAGCATGAACAGCGTCGTGGCCGTCGACGTCCCACCCGCGGAGATCAACGGCAGCTGCAGGCCCGTCACCGGCAGCAGGCCGACGACGTAGCCGACGTTGATGAAGACCTGGCCGAGCACCCAGAGCGTGGTCGTGGCGGTCAGCAGTCGCAGGAAGGGGTCCGCGGAGCGCCGCGCGATGCGCATGCCGGTGTAGGCGAAAAGACCGAAGAGGCCTAGCAGCCCGGCCGCGCCGACGAAGCCGAGTTCCTCTCCGATGATGGCGAAGATGAAGTCGTTGTGGGCGTTGGGCAGGTAGTTCCACTTGGCGGTGCCCTGACCAAGCCCGTCGCCGAAGATGCCGCCGTTGGCCAGCGCGTAGCGGGCTTGGCGTGACTGGTAGCCAGAGCCCTGCATGTCGTCGCCCGGGTTCAGCCACGACTGCACCCGGTCGGATCGATAGCCCGCCGACATGGCCAGAATGCCGGCGGCCACCACGACTGCCGCCATCGAGCTCAGGAAGATTCGCAGCGGCAGGCCGGCGAACCACAGCAGGCCCAGCAGGATGATGCCGAGCGAGACGGTCTGGCCGAGGTCGGGTTGCAGCACGATGAGCAACAGTGCGATGAAGGCGCCCGGGATCAGCGGGATGAGCATCTCGCGCACCGACGCGCGCTCCATCCGGCGTGTGGCCAGCAGATGCGCACCCCAGATGGCGAAGGCGATCTTGGCCAGCTCCGAGGGCTGCATCGAGAAGCCTGCGACGACGAACCAGCCGCGGGAACCGTTGGACAGCTTACCGATGCCGGGGATGAGGACCAGGATCAACAGGATGATCGTGAAGATGAAGCCGGGGAACGCCAGCTTGCGCATCAGCGCCACCGGCGTGCGCAGGGCGATGTAGAAGGCGACCAGGCCGACGACGGTCCAGAGGACCTGTTTGGCGAAGATCGCCCACGGGGAGCCGTCCTCGTCGTAGGAGTGCACCCCCGAAGCGGACAGCACCATGGTCAGCCCGAGCGTGACGAGCAGTGCGGCGACGGCGGTGACGAGGTGGAACGACGTCAAGGGTCGGCTCAGCCAGGCCCCGAACCGGGTGCGGGGGACGGCGTCGACCGTGCTGGTTGCGGTGGCGCCGTTGCCGGAGTGGGGTTTGCTGCGGCGCAATCTAGCGAAGATGTCGGTCACGGTGCCTACCGGGCCGCACTCGTCACATGAGTCACATTGTTCACAACTGGCTCATTTGTCACTAGCACCCCAGAATCCTCCCCCGTCACAGCCCGAGGTCGGTGGACATCCGACGCGTGTCGCGGAATGACCGCCCGGTGAAGCGCTGGCTACGCACCCACGGAGGCGAGCCACTCGCTGTAGAAGAGTGCCACCCCCAAACCGCACGCAATGGCCGTGAGCAGCCAGAACCGGATGATGACCGTCGTCTCCGCCCACCCCACCAGCTCGAAGTGATGGTGGAACGGCGCCATCCGGAACACCCGCCGACCCGTCGTGCGGAACGCCAGGATCTGCACGACGACCGACGTGACCTCCGCCACGAACAACGCCCCGAGGACGATCGCCAACATCTCGGTGCGACTGGTCACCGACAGTCCCGCGATGATCCCGCCCAAGGCAAGCGACCCGGTGTCGCCCATGAAGATCTTCGCCGGCGCGGCGTTCCACCAGAGGAAGCCGATGCAGGCACCCGCCGTCGCCGCAGCGACCAACGCCAAGTCCAGCGGATCGCGGACGTTGTAGCACCCGAGGCCGGGGCTGAACGCGCACGCGTTGCGAAACTGCCAGAACGTGATGATCACGTAGGCCGCCGTCACCATCGCCATCGCACCGGCCGCGAGGCCGTCCAGCCCGTCGGTGAAGTTCACCGCGTTGGACCAGGCGCTGACCAGGATGACGCAGAACAGCACGAATACCGCGGGTGCCAGCGTGACGGTCGCGATCTCGCGGACGTAGGACAGCTCCGGGCTGCCGGGTGTCAGGCCGTCGTCGTTGCGGAACTGCAGGACCAGCACGCCGAAGAGCACCGCGGCGGCCAGCTGGCCGACCGTCTTGGCGGTCTTGTTGAGCCCGAGATTGCGTGAACGCCGGATCTTGATGAGGTCGTCGACGAAGCCGACGGCGCCCAGTGCCGTGGCCAACCCCAACACCAGCAGGCCCGAGGCCGACGGCCCTTCGCCGTCGAAGGCCAGGCCAACCAGGTGCGTGCCGAGGTAGCCGGCCCAGATGCCCGCCAGGATGGCGACGCCACCCATCGACGGCGTGCCACGCTTCTTGTGGTGGCTTGGCGGACCGTCTTCGCGGATCTCGTGCCCAAAGCCCTGCCGGGTGAACACGCGGATCAGCGCGGGCGTCAACAGGATCGACACCGTCAACGCAATGCCGACCGCAATGAGAATTTGCCTCATCCGGTGGCCTGATCGGCTACGAGCGCGTCGGCCAGCGCAGCAAGACCCGCCGACTTCGAGGCCTTCACCAAGACCACGTCTCCCCCGCGTAATTCGTCGCGGAGCAGCGCCAAGGCGTCATCGGTGTCGGCGACCATGACGGACTCACTGCCCCATGACCCCTCCATCACCGCCCCGTGGTGCATGGCGCTCATTGATCTCCCGGTTCCGACGACGACCAGTCGAGACACATCTAAGCGCACTGCCAGTCGACCGATGCTGTCATGCTCGGCGATCGCGTCCTCGCCGAGTTCGCCCATCTCCCCCAGGACCGCCCAACTCCGGCGACGGTCGGCGCCGGGATCGGATCCGCCGCGGGCCATCCAGGCCAGCGCCTTGAGCCCTGCGCGCATCGAATCGGGGTTGGCGTTGTAGGCGTCGTTGACGATCGTCACGCCGTCGGCGCGGGTGGCGACCTGCATGCGGTGCCGTGACACGGGTCCGGCCGCCGCGAGCGCGTCCCGCACCTGCTCGAGGGTCGCGCCGCACTCCAGGGCGACGGCCGCCGCGGACAGCGCGTTGGACACCTGGTGGTCGCCGTGCACGGCGAGCGCCACCTCGATCTGTCCGCCGGCGGCATGCAGGGTGAACCGCGCCCTGGCCAGTTCGTCGAGCATGACGTCGTCGGCCCAGATGTCGGCGCCGACGGACCGCCCGACGCGGACCACGCGCGCGGCGGTCAGCTCGGCCATCGCCGCCACCGCCGGGTCGTCGGCGTTCAGAATTACCACTCCCGACGCCGGAACCGCTTGCGGCAGTTCAGCCTTCGTCGCGGCAATGGCTTCCCGCGAGCCGAACTCCCCGAGGTGGGCGGTGCCGACGTTGAGCACGACGGCGATCGACGGCGGGGCGATCCGCGCCAACGCGGCGATGTTGCCGGTGTGACGTGCCGACATCTCCAGGATTAGGTAGTCGGTGTCGGTGGTGGCTCGCAGCACCGTCCACGGATGGCCCAGCTCGTTGTTGAACGACCCGGGCGGCGCGACGACCGTGCCGAGGGGTTCGAGCACCGCGGCCAGCAGATCCTTGGTGGACGTCTTGCCCGACGACCCGGTGACACCGACGACGACGAGCCCGCCGGCGACGAGCTCCGCGGCGACCGCGGCGGCCAGCTTGGCCAACGCCTCGAGCACCGCGGCGCCCGATCCGTCCGAGTCGAACTCGAGCACGCTGGCCCCGGAATCCGCCGGGACGGCATCGGGCCGCACCACGACGGCGGGAACGCCGACCGGACGGGCGGCCAGCACGGCGACCGCACCCGCCGCCACGGCGCCCGCGGCGAAGTCGTGCCCGTCGGACCGCGCCCCGGGCAGTGCCAGGAACAGCCCGCCGGGGGTGACGGCGCGCGAGTCGAACTCGACGCTTCCGGTGACGACCAGAGTCTGCGCCTCCTCGACCGAGACGTCGGCCAACTCACCGCCGACGATGTCGGCGATCTGGGCCAGCGTCATGGGAATCACGGCGTCACTCCGAGGGCGTTCAGTGCGCGAGCCAATTCGTCGCGATCGTCGAATGGGCGGGTCTGGCCGTGACTGGTCTGCCCGGCCTCGTGTCCCTTGCCCGCCACCAGCACGACGTCACCCTCCCGTGCCCACCCGACGGCGAAGTCGATGGCGGCCGCCCGATCACCGATCTCCTCGACCGCGGCGGGACCGCCTGCAGCTCCCGCGACGACGGCCGCCCTGATGTCGGCGGGGTCCTCGTCACGGGGATTGTCGTCGGTGACGACGACGAGGTCGGCCAGTTCGGCGGCCGCCCGACCCATCGGCGCCCGCTTGCCGGGGTCGCGGTTGCCACCGGCCCCGACGACCACCGCGATGCGGCCGCGAGTCTGGGCGCGCAGCGTCTCCAGCACCGCGCGCAGTGCGCCCGGCTTGTGCGCGTAGTCGACAAGAGCGAGAAAGTTCTGGCCGCAGTCGATCGGCTGAAGCCGACCGGGCACCGTCGCCGTCCGCAGCCCAGGCGCCGCCTGCTCCGGCGACACGCCCACCGCGTCGAGCAGAGCGGCGGCCAGCAGGGTGTTGGCGACGTTGAAGTGCCCTGGCAGGCCGATCCGCAGTCGGTGGTGCACACCCGCCGGGTCGACGGCGAGGAACTCCTGCCCGCCGCCGTCGAGGGTGCGTACGTCCTGGGCCCGCCAGTCCGCCTCGTGGCCCGCGACGCTCACCGTGACGGGCCGCTCGGCGCGGGCGGCGATGGCGCGGCCACCGTCGTCGTCGACGCAGACCACCGAAACGTCTGCGTGCGTTGACGACTGGGGCTCGAACAGGCGCGCCTTGGCGTCGAGGTAGTCCTCCATCGTGGGATGGAAGTCCAGGTGGTCACGCGAGAGGTTGGTGAAACCGCCCACCGCGAAGTGGACCGCGTCGACGCGACCCAGCGTCAGCGCGTGGCTGGACACCTCCATCACCGCGGTGTCGATCCCGCGTTCCAGCATCACCGCGAACAGCGCCTGCAGGTCCGGCGCCTCAGGCGTGGTCAGCGCGCTCGGCTCGTCGCGTCCGTCGATGCGGATGCCGACCGAGCCGACCAGGCCGGTCACCCGTCCCGCGGCCCGCAGCCCGGCCTCCACCAGATAGGTGGTGGTGGTCTTGCCGGAGGTGCCGGTCACCCCGATCACGCGCATGTGTTCCGACGGCCTGCCGTAGACCTCTGCCGCCAGGTCTCCGAGCACCGACCTCGGCGCGGAATGGACCAGAAGGGGCACGGCCGTACTGCCGGCAATGACCTGGGCGCCCGCCTCGTCGGTCAGCAGCGCGACGGCGCCCTGACGGACGGCGTCCGCGGCGAACTTCGCGCCGTGGGACCGGGCGCCTGGCAGCGCGGCGAACAGATCGCCGGGCTGGACGTCCTGGCTGCGCAGCGTGACCCCGGTGACCCGCGGTGATCGCAGTGATTCTGAGGCGACCCGAAGCTCTGCGTGCACACGCTGGGCCAATGCGGCGAGGTCGTCACCGGCGGGACTCGAGGGACGCAAGTTCATGGCCATGACACCTTAGCGGCCAAATTCCTGGGCTCAGCCCTGCAGGACCAGTGGCGGTCCGGGATCGGGCGACAGCGGCACGTTCTCCCGCTGCAGCAGCCACGCCGACAGGTTGTGGATCAGCGGCGCCGCCGTCGTGCCAGGCGACCCGTCGGCGGTGCGGTGCGGGTTGTCCATCATCACGCCGACGACGTAACGCGGGTCGTCGGCGGGCACCATCGCCGCGAAGGTGATCCAGTAGACGTCGTCGTAGTAGCAGCCGCACGCGGGGTTGATCTGCTGCGCCGTTCCCGTCTTGCCCGCGATCTGATAGCCCTCCACCGCGGCGCCGGACCCCGTGCCCTGCTGAACACCGGTGGGATCCTTCTGGATGGTGGCCCGCAACAGGTTTCGCACGGCCTCAGCCGTTCCCGGGTTCACCACGCGGACGCCTTCCGGCCGCGGCTCCTCGGTGCGGGTGCCGTCGGAGGCGATGGTGGCCTTGATGATTCGCGGCGGGATGCGGACGCCGTCGTTGGCGATGGTCTGGTACATCCCCGTCATCTGCAGCAGTGACATCGAAAGACCCTGTCCGATCGGCAGGTTGGCGAACGAGCTGCCCGACCACTGGTCGATGGGCGGAACCAGGCCCGCAGTCTCGCCCGGCAGGCCGACCCCGGTCCGCTGGCCGAGGCCGAACTTGTCGAGCATCTCGGCGTAGCGTTCGGGACCGATTCGCTGGGCCAGCATCAGCGTGCCCACGTTGGAGGACTTCCCGAAGATTCCGGTGGTGGTGTACGGCATCACGCCGTGTGCCCACGCGTCGCGCACGGTGACGCCGCCCATGTTGATCGACCCCGGGACCTGGAGCACCTCGTCGGGGTTGGTGAGGTCGTTCTCGATCGCCGTCGACGCCGTGATGATCTTGTTGACCGACCCCGGCTCGAACGGTGAGGACACCGACGGGTTGCCGAGTTGACGGTCTTCCTGACGGCCGATGTCCTGGCTGGGGTCGAAGGTGTCGTTGTTCGCCATCGCGAGGACCTCGCCGGTCTTGGCGTCCATCACGACGGCCGACACCGACTTGGCGCCCGAGAGGTTCTTCGCCTGTTGCACTTGCTGCTGGGTATAGAACTGGATGTCGTCGTCGAGGGTGAGCTGCACCGTCGAGCCGTTGACGGCGTCGTGGCGGTTGCGGTAGCTGCCGGGGATCACCACGCCGTCGGAGCCGCGGTCGTAGGTGACCGACCCGTCGGTGCCCGCCAGCTTGGAGTCCAGGGAGTCTTCGAGGCCGAGCAGTCCGTGACCGTCCCAGTCGATGCCGCCGACGATGTTCGCCGCCAAGGATCCGCCCGGGTACTGGCGGATGTCCTGCCGCTCGGCGCCCACCTCCGGGTACTTGCTGATGATGGCGTCGGAGATCGCCGGGTCGACGGCGCGGGCCAGGTAGACGAAGGTGTCCTTGCCCGACAGCTTCTTGTAGAGGGTGTCGGCGTCGGGCTTGTTGTTCAGCAGACCCGACACGCCCTTGGCGATCTCCCGGAGCCGCTTCACCGGATCGGGTGCGTCGGGCTTCTTGCCCTGGGCCTCGACGAGTTGCTTCTGAATCTTGGTGGGCTGGAACGTCAGTGCGCGCGCTTCGGTCGTGAAGGCCAGCTTGTCGTCGTTGCGGTCGACGATGCTTCCGCGGACGGCCTCTTCGACGTCGGTGACCTTGAGCTGACTGGCCGCCTCGGCGCGGAGGCCCTCGGCGCGTGGCACCTGAAGCATGAAGAGCTGGCCTGCGGCCAGGAGCAGGACGACGACCATGACGCCGTTGCCGATCCGATGACGGAACGCGAAGGAGGCGCTGCGCAAACCGTCGTCGGCGACGGGTTTGCGGGTGCGGCGCTCGTTGGCGGGATGTGGCGAACCGGGCCGGCTCATGCGGGGGGTCCCGGGACGAGCACCGGTGCGGCCGGCGCGGCGGGGTCAACCGGCGCCGGGCCGGGCAGCGCTGGCCCCTGCGGCGAGTCGAGGTGCAGCGTGGCGGCGTCGGGCGGCAGGGGTACCGCGCCCGGGGTCAGCGGCGGAGTCGGGACGGCCGCGAGCGGAGCCTGTCCCGGTACGACGGGAATGACCGGAGCCCCTGGAAGCGCGCCGGTCACGGGCACCTCGGGGTTGGGCAGCGCTTGGTTGGGCAGGGCTTGATTGGGCACAGCTTGGTTGGGCAGCGCTTGGTTCGGCACGGCCGTCCCGGCGGGCGGCATGTGTACGGCCACCTCACGCGGGTCGACGACGCGCGGCGCAGGCCGGGCGGGCGCCGCGGGCGCTGCGGGCGGTGCCGGATCGGGCAGCGGGCTGTTCAGCGGCGGCGGTTGCACGCCCTCGGCGGGCTTGGGCGTGCCGACGACCATCCAGTTGCCGGACGCGTCCTGCACCAGGTGCGCGGTGTCGCGGGAGGGAATCATGCCGAGGTTGCGCGCCGCCTCGGCCAGCGCGGGCGCGGCTTGGGCCTCGAGGACGTCGCGCTCGAGGCCGTCCTTCTGCTGCATCAACGCTTGGTTGACCTGGCGGGCACGGCCCAGCTCGTAGGACCGCTCGGCGGCGTCGGTCGACAGCCACAGCGTGACGCCGAGGCCCACTCCGAGCGCTCCGATCACCAGCACCACGAACGGCACCCTGGTGACGAACCTGCGGGGGTCGAGGTCGACCGACGACAGCCGGACCAGCAGGCGTTCCCGAAGGGGCGGGCGAACTACCTTGGGCGCCTTGGCCTTTCGGGCCTTGGCTCGGGCCTTGGCCTGGGCGGCGTTCTTGGGCCGTACCGGTCCGTCGGCGGGCCGTGGCATCGGGCCGGTGTGTGGCCGCGAGTGTTCTGGGCGCTGCTCGCGGGTCGTCCGGCGGCCACGCGGCGGCGCGTCGACGGGGCGCCGTTGCGCTGCCGCCTCACCCGAAGGACGGGGTGCGCGCTTACCCCGCTTGCGTTCGTCAGAGCCACGCATCGCTTCTCGTCGCTTGGCCATCACGAACCTTCCCTTCTGACGATCTTTTCCGAGGTCCGCTTCTCGAGGGCTCGCAGCCGAACGGACGCACTGCGCGGATTGAGGGCGATCTCGTCGTCCCCTGCCTTTTCCGCGCCCCGCGTGAGCGGGACGAAGTAGGGCTCGTGGCCGGGAAGTTCCATCGGAAGGCCGGCCGGGGTTCGCGAGGCGGTCGCAGCGGCGAACTCGCCCTTGACGATTCGGTCCTCGAGCGACTGGTAGGCCATCACCACGATCCGGCCGTGTTGGCGCAGCGCCGCGAGAGCCGACGGGATCGCGGACCGCAACGAGTCCAGTTCACCGTTGACCGCGGTGCGCAACGCCTGGAACGTGCGCTTGCCGGGGTGTCCCCCGGTGCGGCGAGCGGGAATGGGGATGACGTCGTAGAGCACCTCGACCAGTTCGGCGGTGGTCTCGAACGGTTTCTGGCTGCGGCGCCGGACGATTTCACCCGCGATGCGGCTGGCGAAGCGCTCCTCGCCGAACTCCTGAAGGATCCTCGTCAGAGCCCTCTTGTCGTAGGTGTTGAGGATCTCGGCTGCCGTGAGTGGCGCGTCCTGGTCCATGCGCATGTCGAGCGGCGCGTCGTGTGAGTAGGAGAAGCCGCGCTCGGCGCGGTCGAGTTGCATCGACGAGACGCCGAGGTCGAAGAGGACCCCGTCCACGACGGTGTCGTCGGCCCAGAACCCGTCGTACCGGGTTTGCACGTATTCGACGCGGTCTCCGAAGGGGGCCAGTCGCTCTCCCGCGATCGCCAGGGCGGTGCGGTCCCGGTCCAAACCGACGAGACGAAGACCGGGGAGTTCGGTGAGGAAGCGTTCGGCGTGGCCGCCGGCGCCGAGGGTCGCGTCGACGAGGACCGCGCCCGCGCCGTCGGAGCTGAGCCGGGTCAGGGCGGGCTTGAGGAGTTCGACGCAGCGGTCGAGGAGGACCGGGTCGTGTGGGTGACGGTCGGACATAACAGCAGCACCCTTGCAAGAAGTGGCGGGGACATGTGTGCCTGCCCTTGCAGGGAGGTCCCTGCCCGAGAGTGCGGACCTGGCGTTGGGGAAGTACGTCAGGGCCGGTTCGGGCAGAGGCCACCTTGCAAGGGCTTGGCCGGTGTCAACGGTCGTTCTAGATGATGTCGCGCAGGGTGTCATCGCTGGCCGCGGAGAAGTTCTCTTCGTGGGTCGACTGGTATTCCTGCCACGCTCGGGCGTCCCAGATCTCCAGGTACTCGATCGAGCCGATCACCACGCACTCCTTGGAGAGGTCTGCGTATTGCCGGTGGTCGGCCGACAGGGTGATCCGGCCTTGTGCGTCTGGGTGCTGTTCGTCGGTCGCCGCGGCAAGGTACCGCAGGTAGGCGCGGGCGTCCGGATTGCTCCGCGATGCCTGCGATGCCCGCTGTGCGAGCTTCTCGAATTCCGCTCTTGGGTAGACGGCGAGGCTGTGATCTTGACTCTTGGTGACCATCAACCCCCCTGCCAGTGCTTCGCGGAACTTGGCGGGCAGCGTGAGCCGCCCCTTGTCGTCGAGCTTGGGCGTGTAGGTGCCGAGAAACATCCCGTCACCTCCGCCTGCTGCCGAACTAGCGGAGCCCTAGCCGCTCCGTTGTCCGCCACATTACCCCACGATCCCCCACTTTGCTCCATTCATTGGCAAAAGACGGGCACAAGCCCCCACCGCGCACCACGAACGGGCTGTTTTCGGGCCGGGAATGGTCGACGATGCCGGCCTACGACACGAAAAGGCCAGCTAGAGGCATGTGGGGCTGGTGGTGGGGCGCGGTGGGGGGAAAGGGCTGACCACCCACCGCCACGCGTCCACCGCGGCGTGTCGAACGCAAAGAAAAAGGGCAGCTCCATACGGAGCTGCCCTCAGATGACGCAGTCGTCACTCCTCGAAGCGGCGGCGGAACCTTTCCTCCATGCGGCTGGAGAACGAATTGCCGCCCTTGGCCCGCTTCTGCTGGTTCGAATTGGGCTCCGGTGCGGCGCCCTCACGACCACCCGCGACGCGCGGACCGGTGATGGCGTACACCACCCCGCCGAACATCAGGATGAAGCCGATGACGCTGAGAACGGGGAACCCGCTGATCTGGGTGGCCCGGAACGCGACACCACAGATGAGCAACGCCAGACCGACGATGAAGACGACGGCGCCCTGCAGGCGACGACGCGCCGACGGTGCCCGGAGATTCCCGCCGCGCACACTCGACGCGAACTTGGGGTCCTCGGCATAAAGAGCGCTCTCGATCTGGTCGAGCATGCGCTGCTCATGATCGGAGAGTGGCATCCGCGCCTCCCATGTTGCGTCCCTGCTGCGGCCGCGAAATTGCGGCCGTGCGTTCGAAATACGTACGCCCGCGAATTGCGGGGCACCCTTGCCATCATGATACGAGCAGAATCCGGCGCGTACCACCTACTTCCCCGAGTCACTTCGAGGTAGCCCCCGAACCGACGTCAGGCCTCGATTGTAGTTCGTGCCCCGCCGGTGGCGGGATCCCGCGTCACTGACCGGATAATGACGTCGAATCGGCAACAGCGCGAAGGGCATTTTGAGGTTGGCCACGTTCCTGATCGACTTGTCACCCGGCGACATGCAACGGCGTCTCGGGGACGCCCTCGGCATCTACGTCGACGCCATGCGCTATCCCCGCGGCACCGAAGATCAGCGTGCCTCGATGTGGGTCGAGCACACCCACAGACGGGGCTGGACGGCCGTCGCGGCCGTCGAGGTCCCCGACCGCTCCCCTGACGACCCCGACGGGCCGCCGCTGACCTCGGCCCCGATGCTCGGGGTGGCGTACGGCTACTGCGGCGCCCCCGACCAGTGGTGGCAACAGCAAGTCGTCCAGGGCCTGGAGCGTGGCGGCGCCGACAGGGCGCGCATCGTGGAGCTGACGACGGACTACTTCGAGCTCACCGAGGTACACGTCCACCCGCGGGCGCAGGGGCAGGGGCTCGGTGAGGCGCTGGTCCGTCGGCTGCTGCTGGGTCGCTCGGAGCCGCAGGTGTTGCTCTCCACCCCCGAGGTCGACGAGGAGGCCAACCGGGCGTGGCGGTTGTACCGCCGCCTCGGGTTCACCGACGTGATCAGGGGCTACCACTTCGCCGGGGATCCGCGGCCGTTCGCCATTCTCGGTAGGAATCTGCCGCTCTAGTACGTCGACGAGGGCATCGGTCTGGCACCATGTCGGGGTGCCAACCCGCCGCAAACGCCTGCTCGCTTTGCTTTTGCTGGTCCTGATCGCGCCCATGATCGCGGGTTGTGTCCGGGTGCGGGCGTCGATCACGGTGTCCCCCGACGACCGGGTGTCGGGTCAGATCATCGCCGCGGCCAAGCCCAAGGACGGCGACGACAAGGGCCCGCAGCTGCTCAACAGCCTGCCCTTCGCCAACAAGGTGTCGGTGTCGCCGTACGAGCGCGACGACTACGTCGGCTCCCAGGCGGTCTTCTCCGACCTGACGTTCGCCGAGCTGCCGCAGCTCGCCAACATGAACGCCGACGCCGCCGGGGTGGACATCTCGCTGCGACGCGCCGGTGACCTGGTGATCCTCGAAGGCCGGGCGGACCTCACCTCGCTCAACGATCCCGACGCCGACGTGTCGCTGAACGTCGCGTTCCCCGGCGACGTCACCTCCACCAACGGCGAACAGGTGTCCTCCGACGTCGTCCAGTGGACGCTCAAGCCGGGCGTGGTCAGCACGATGAACGCCCAAGCCCGCTACACCGACCCCAGCGCACGCTCGTTTGCCGGCGCGGCGATTTGGATGGGCGTCGCCGCGTTCCTGGTGGCCCTCGTCGTCGGCGGCGTCGCCTGGAACAGCCGTGACCGCAGCCCGGTGATGGCCAACCCGCACGACTCGCGCTGATGGATCGCACTAGTCTGAGGGTTCTTCGTAGTGAAAGGGGCGGGCGCTGAGCGTCAATGCTGCCGCGACACCGTCGGCCACGGAATTGGCGGGCGCCGTCACCGATCGACTGCGCGAATACCTGACCACGCGCCGCGCCGGCGCCGCCTACATCGGTGCCGACTACGCGGAGATGACGGCCGCCCTCGAGGAGTTCGTCCTCCGCGGCGGCAAGCGGCTGCGTCCCGCATTCGCCTACTGGGGCTGGCGGGCAGTCGGACCGGCTGATCACCCCGCCACCCCGAAGGCGGACTCCGACGCGCTGCTGCTGTTCTCCGCGCTCGAGTTGCTGCACGCCTGCGCGCTGGTGCACGACGACGTCATCGACGCCTCGGCCACCCGTCGCGGACTTCCCACCGTGCACCGGCACTTCACCGACCTTCATCGCGAGCGCAACTGGCACGGCTCCTCCGAACAGTTCGGGTTGTCGACCGCCATCCTGCTCGGCGACCTGTCCCTGGTCTGGGCCGACGACATCGTCACCTCCGCCGACCTGCCTGCCGACGCCCACCGCCGCGTCCAGAAGGTGTGGGCCGACATCCGGACCGAGGTCCTCGGCGGACAGTTCCTCGACATCGTCGCCGAGGCGAGCGGTGCCGAAACCGTCGAGTCCGCCATGAACGTCAACACCTACAAGACCGCCTCGTACACGGTGACGCGGCCGCTGCAGCTCGGTGCGGCGGCGGCGGCCGACCGGCCCGAGGTGCAGGCCACCTTCCATCAGGTCGGGACCAACCTCGGGGTGGCGTTCCAGCTGCGCGACGACGTCCTCGGAGTCTTCGGCGACCCCGCGGTCACCGGCAAGCCGTCCGGTGACGACCTGAGGTCGGGCAAGCGCACCGTGCTGCTCGCCGAGTCCGTCGAACGGGCCGACGCCTCGGACCCGTTGGCCGCCAAGATGTTGCGCACCTCGATCGGCACCGAGCTCTCCGAGGCCGACGTTCGGGAGCTCTGTCAGGTCATCGAGTCCGTGGGTGCGCTCGCCGCCGTCGAGGCCCGCATCGAGCTGCTCACCGGGCAGGCCCTTGCCCTCCTCGACGCGGCGGACGTCAACGCCGACGCCAAGGTCGGTCTGGCCGAGCTCGCCAGATTGGCGTCGAACCGGACCGCCTGAGGCGCATGACGACTCCGACCGCCGCGCGCCAACCGAAATCCCGTTTCGGGAGCCACGTCTCGCGCCTGACCGCATTCGCCGCGTCCCGGGAGGGCCGACCGGCTCGTCTGGGCTTCCTCGGTGCGGTGTTGATCACCCTCGGTGGCCTCGGCGCGGGCAGCACTCGGTTGCACGATCCGGTGCTCGAGTCGATTTCCCTGTCCTGGTTGCGTTTTGGGCACGGTCTGGTGTTCTCGTCGCTGCTGTTGTGGGGTGGCGTCGCGGCGATGCTGATCGCCTGGTTGCTGTTGGGCCGCCGGGTCGTCGACCGCACCGCGACCACGTACACGATGCTGGCGACGACCGGGTTCTGGTTGACGCCACTGTTGTTGAGCGCGCCGGTGTTCAGCCGCGACACGTATTCGTATCTGGCACAGGGAGCCTTGCTGCGCGACGGATTCGACCCCTACGTCGTCGGCCCGATCGAGAACCCCAATCCGTTGCTCGACGACGTGAGCCCGATCTGGACGACGACGACCGCCCCGTACGGCCCGGTGTTCATCCTGGTCGCCAAGTTCGTCACGATGGTGGTCGGCGACCACGTCATCGAGGGCACCATGCTGCTGCGGCTCTGCATGCTGCCCGGGCTGGTGATGCTGATCTGGGCCGCCCCGCGGATCGCGCGCCACGTCGGGGCCAACGGGCCTGCCGCCCTGTGGATCTGCGTGCTCAACCCGTTGGTGATCATCCACCTGATGGGTGGTGTCCACAACGAGATGCTGATGGTCGGCCTGATGATGGCGGCCATCGCACTGACCTTGCAGAACAGACCGGTGTGGGGCGTCAGCCTGATCGCCATCGCGGTTGCGGTGAAGGCGACGGCGGGAATCGCCCTGCCGTTCATGGTGTGGATGTGGATGCACCGACTCAGGGAGAAACGCGGTCTCGGGCCTGCGCGTGCCTTCGGCTTGGCCACCGGCGCGTCGGCGCTCATCTTCGTGGTGGTGTTCGCCGTGGTGTCGTGGCTGGCGGGGGTCGGGCTCGGCTGGCTGACTGCGCTCGCGGGCTCGGTGAAGATCATCAACTGGCTCACGGTGCCGACCGCGGTGGCGAACCTGGTCAACGCCATCGGCGGCCTGTTCCTGCCGGTGAACTTCTATGCCGTCCTCGAGGTGACGCGCATCGCCGGGGTGGCGATCATCGCCATCTCACTTCCGTTGCTGTGGTGGCGGTTCCGCCACGACGACCGGGAGGCCCTGACGGGAATCGCGTTGGCGATGCTCGTCGTGGTGTTGTTCGTCCCCGCGGCCCTCCCCTGGTACTACACGTGGCCGCTGGCCGTGCTGTCGGCGCTGGCGCAGAGCAGGCAGTCGATCGCGGTCATCGCGGGGTTCTCGACGTGGATCATGGTGATCTTCAAGCCCGACGGCTCACACGGCATGTACTCGTGGTTGCACGTCGGGCTCGCCACCGCGTGTGCGGCGGTGGCGTGGTATTCGCTGGCGAAGTCCCCCGAGAGCGCGGAGGCCGAGAAGGCCCCCGCCGCCCCGTAGGCCGGTCCTAGTACGCCATCGCCTGAGCGCGGCGAACCACCTCGCGGGCCTGATGCGAATGCAGCGCGTCGACCGGCCGGGCGTTCTCGACGACCTCTCCGGTGCCGTCACGGCTGAGGGTCAGCGACGGGTCCGGGGTGAAGAGCCACCGGACGATGTCGTTTTCGCTGTAGCCGCCGTCGTGCAGCACGACCAGGAGGCCCGACAGACTCTTCACGACGTGGTTCTTGTCGTCGAAGAAGATCTTGGGCACCACCAGGACGCCGTTGCGGCGGACGCTGATGAGGTGCTTCTGGCGCAGGTGCTGGTGCACCTTGGTCACCGGGATGCCGAGGATGGACGCCACGGCGGGCAGGTCGTAGACGGCTTCGTCGGGGTCCAGAACGTCGTCGGCAGCCGGAATGTTGCTCACCGGTCCGAGTCTAAGATGCGTGCGTGGATACCAGCCAACGATCGGACCCGCTCGTCGGCATCGTGTTGGATGCGCGGTACCGCGTCGACGCCCTGATCGCCACGGGCGGGATGTCCGCGGTGTACCGCGGACTGGATCTCCGGCTGGACCGTCCGGTGGCGCTGAAGGTGATGGATTCCCGCTATGCGGGCGATTCCCAGTTCCTGGTGCGGTTCCAGCGCGAGGCCCGCGCCGTCGCGCGGCTGAAGGATCCCGGGCTGGTCGCGGTCTACGACCAGGGCCTCGGGGACCATGGCGCCGGCCTTCCGTACCTGGTCATGGAGTTGATCGAAGGCGGAACGCTGCGTGAGCTGCTCCGTGAGCGCGGTCCGATGCCGCCGCACGCCGTCGCCGCGGTGCTGACGCCGATCCTCGGGGGTCTGGCGGCGGCGCACCGGGCGGGGTTGGTGCACCGCGACATCAAACCGGAGAACGTGCTGATCTCCGACGACGGCGAGGTGAAGATCGCCGACTTCGGTTTGGTCCGCGCCGTCGCCGAGGCGAAGATCACCTCGACGAGTGTGATCCTGGGCACCGCCGCCTATTTGTCACCCGAGCAGGTCGGAACCGGCGACGCGACCCCCGAGAGCGACGTCTACGGCGTCGGCATCCTCGCCTACGAATTGCTCACCGGGAGCACCCCGTTCACCGGTGACAGCGTGCTCGCCGTGGCGTACCAGCGGATGGACAACGACGTGCCGCCGCCCAGTGCGGCGATCACGGGGGTGCCGCCGCAATTCGACGAGTTGGTGCGGCGGGCGACGAGGCGCACGCCAGGGGACCGCTATCCCGACGCGACGGCGATGGGCGCCGACCTCGACGCCGTCGTGACCGAACTGGGCCTGCCGTCGTTCCGGGTGCCTGCGCCGGCGAACTCCGCTCAGCACGTCGCGTCGGCGGAGTTTCAGAGCCGGCTGGACGACCGCGACGAGCACACCACCGAGGCGACTGCGGCCCCGGCGCCACCGACGCCGATCCTGCCCACCCGTGACGTGGCTCCCCCACCGGCGCCGCGTCAACACACCCGGGAGATGACGCGCGGCCCCGGCGATTGGGAACGTCCCGAACGCGGTTACGCCGCAGGCCAATTCGCGGGTATCGACATCGACGAGCTGGAGTGGGCCAGGCAACGCGGCCGACGCGTGACGATGTTCTGGTCGGTCGGCATTCTGACGCTCACCGCACTTGTCGCCGCCGGAGCGTGGACGCTCGGCAGCAACCTGCAGGGGCTGTTCTAGCCTCGCAGCATCTCGGCGACCAGGAAGGCCAACTCGAGGGACTGCTGGGTGTTCAGCCGCGGGTCGCACGCCGTCTCGTAGCGCCCGGCCAGATCGGCGTCCGAGATGTCCTGCGCGCCACCGAGGCACTCCGTGACGTTCTCACCGGTGATCTCGACGTGGATGCCGCCGGGGTGGGTGCCCAGCGAGCGATGCACCTCGAAGAAGCCCTGGACCTCGTCGACGATGCGGTCGAAGTGCCGTGTCTTGTAACCGGTCGACGACTCGTGGGTGTTGCCGTGCATCGGGTCGCACTGCCAGATCACCTGACGGCCCGTGGCTTGCACCTTCTCGATGATCGGCGGCAGCAGGTCGCGCACCTTGCCGTTTCCCATCCGGCTGACCAGCGTCAGGCGTCCCGCCTGATTGTGCGGATCGAGACGCTCGACGTACTCGACGGCCAACTCTGGCGGCGTCGTCGGCCCGATCTTGACGCCGATCGGGTTGGAGATGGTCTCCACGAAACCGATGTGCGCGCCGTCGAGTTGGCGGGTGCGGTCACCGATCCACACGTAGTGCGCCGACAGGTCGTAGAGCCGCGGTTCGGGCGCCTCGACGGGAAACTCGTTGGACAGCCGCAACATCGCCCGCTCGTAGTCCAGCACCAGCGCCTCGTGGCTGGCGTAGATCTCGGCGGTCTGGAGGTTGATGTCGTTGACGCCGCACGCGCTCATGAACCGCAGCGCGCGGTCGATTTCGGCGGCCAGCGCCTCGTACCGGGCACCCGCGGGCGAGGTGCGGACGAACTCGCGGTTCCAGTCGTGCACCGATTCCAGCGAGGCGAGTCCGGACGACGTCATGGCCCGCACCAGGTTCATCGCGGCGCTGGCGTTGGCGTAGGCGCGCACCAGTCGCGAGGCGTCGTGGTCGCGCACCGAGGCGTCGGGGGCGAACCCGTTGACCATGTCGCCGCGGTAGGACTTGAGGCCAAGCGCGTCGACGTCGGACGACCGCGGCTTGGCGTACTGGCCGGCGATGCGCGCGACCTTGACCACCGGCATGCTGGCGCCGTAGGTCAGCACGACGGCCATCTGCAGCAGCGTGCGGATGTTGGCCCGGATGTGCGGTTCGGTGTTGTCGACGAACGTCTCGGCGCAGTCGCCGCCCTGGAGCAGGAATGCCTCTCCGCGCGCGACGTCGGCGAGGTGGCCCTTGAGCCGCTCGATCTCCGACGGCACGGTCACCGGCGGCACGCTCTCCAGGACCGTCCGCATTGCCTTGGCCTGGTCCGCGGGCCAGCTCGGCTGCTGGGCAGCCGGCTTGGCGAGGGCGGCGTCGAGCCGCTCGCGGAGGTCACTCGACAGCGGCGGGAGCTCCGGCAGCTGGTCGATGGGCACGTCGACGGTCCAGTTCACCCGTCCATGGTAACTGCGCGCGGACCCTCCCCTTGCATCCCGGTCCCGCGCATCGCCGCAGTTCAGGAGCGTGCGGCCCAGGACCCGTCATCGTCGTCGTCGGGGTCCTCGTCATGTCCGGAGAGACCCGTCACCAAGCGGAACCTCGTCAGGTTGTGTCTGGCGTCGACCAACGCGTCGTGGGTGTCCCTCGGCCGCGGCGGCATTCGCGGTGATCCGCGGTCCTCCCAGAACTGCCGCAACTCCCTGGTGAACCGCGGGATCGCGGGCGGCAGATCGGTCATCGGCCCCCAAAGCTGGCACAGCACGACGTGGTCGTAGGCGGCCACCCAGGCCCACAATTCGATGGTCTCGTCGCCGTCGACGTCGAAGAAGTCCTCGAGGTCCGAGCGGATCTGACGCCGGGACTTCCACAGTTTCGACGACGGCGACGGCAGCTTCGGCAGCACGTGCTTGCGCACCCAGGCGCCGGCCCGCTCCGGGTTGAATTCGGTTGAAATGGCGTAATATTCGCGGCCATCCTCGGCTGCCACGCCGATCGATATCAGGTCGATGGTGCGGCCGTCGTCGATGAACTCGGTGTCGTAGAAGTAGCGCATCAGGAGGCGTCCGTCCCCACCGGGGCCGGAGCCGGATGGATCTCCCGGTCGAGCTGGGCGTCGACCTCGACGTCGTCGGGGAAGTGCGGCTCGCCCGCGATGACGTGTTGCAGCCAGAGCTTGGCGGACACGACGGGGCGGCGCAGCCGACGCTCCCGCTCCAGCGACCGGTGCATCCGGCGGGGCCTGCGCCCGTAGCGCCACCGCGCCCACGGCGCATGCGGGCGCGAGACCCGAATCGCGCCGACGATCAGCAGCGGCGTGATGAACATGCCCACCAAACCGGTCCACACCTTTCCCTTGAGCAACACCATCACGGCCAGCGCCAGGGTGATCAGGGCTATTCCGATGACGGCGCCGCGAGCCAGCAGCGTCTGGTCCTGGCGCCAGATGTCGATGTCGAAGAACGACAACGGGTTGAAGCCGAGGATGAGCAACCCGGCCACTGCGACCGCGGCGAACACCGCGTCCACCGAGGTGCGGCCGTCCTCGGACCAGTACACGTCCTGCAGGTGCAAGATGAGCGCGAACTCGTCGAGCACCAGGGCCGCGCCCATCCCGAACATGATGGCGGCGACGGTGAACTCCGGC
The DNA here is from genome assembly GCF_001426545.1 of Mycobacterium sp. Root135. Taxonomy (GTDB): domain Bacteria; phylum Actinomycetota; class Actinomycetes; order Mycobacteriales; family Mycobacteriaceae; genus Mycobacterium. The sequence continues at coordinate 155,710 of NZ_LMEZ01000006.1, forward strand.
ACGCCGCCGTCGACGGCGAGCGTCACCATCGTCACCCCGGACACCATGACCAGGATCACACCGATGACGACGTGGTGGATGTGGGTCGTCCCGTGACCCATGTTCCGAGGCTGCCACCACTTGGGCGGGGTGCCGTCGGCGTTGTTGTTCTCGTTGTGCCGGATGTATCGGACGATCGTGCGCGTCACCAGGAACGTCAGCAGAAACGCGATCAGGCACCACATCAGCGGTTGCCGGCCAGGCGGGATCGCCAAGTCGAGCCCGAAGTCGAACTTCCAATCGTCGAACACCCGCAAAACTTACGCCGACCTGCGCGCGTCGTGGACCGGATGGTCCCCGACTCGCCGGGGGCCACCGATACTCTGGTCCGCGACATGAGAATTCGGCAGTTCCGCAGCGGAGCGTGGTGGGCAGGCGCGGGATGGCGGCTGTTCCAGTTGCTCACCGTCGCGGCGGTGGTCTGGGCGGGGTGGCGGCTGCTGGCCGTGACCCCCTATCGCATCGACATCGACGTCTACCGGATGGGCGGTCGGGCGTGGCTCGACGGAACGTCCCTCTACCGCGACGGCGTGCTCTTCCACACCGTCGCCGGCCTCGACCTGCCGTTCACCTACCCACCGCTCGCGGCCGCCGTCTTCGCTCCGTTCGCGATGCTGTCGCTGAACGCGGCGAGCGCGTGCATCACGGCCGTCACCTTCGTGTTGCTGATGGTCACCACGGCGATCGTGCTGACCCGCCTCGGGGTGCTGGACGGGTGGCAACGCCGCTGCTGGCTGGCCGCGGCGATCGTCGCCCCGGCCGCCGTCTATCTGGAGCCCATCCGGTCGAACTTCGAGTTCGGCCAGATCAACGTCGTGCTCATGACGCTCGTCATCGCCGACTGCGTGCCGAAGAAGACGCCATGGCCGCGGGGGTTGCTGCTCGGCGTGGCCATCGCGCTCAAGCTGACGCCCGCCGTGTTCCTGCTGTACTTCCTCCTTCGGCGCGACACCAGGGCGCTGCTGACGAGCGTGGCGTCGGCGGTGGTGGCGACGGCCGTCGGATTCATGCTGGCCGCCAGGGATTCGTGGGAGTACTGGACTCAGACGATCCGCGACACCGACCGCATCGGCACCGCCACCTATCTGACCAACCAGAACATCGCGGGCACCCTGGCCCGCCTCGGGCTCGGTGAAACGCCGCGGTTCTTCGTGTGGTTGGTCGCCTGCTTCGCGGTGCTCGGCTTGACCTGGTGGGCGGTTCGCCGGGTGCTGCGGCCTGGCGAGACCGCCTCGGTGCGGGCCGGCGACCAGGCGGTGCTGGCGTTGATCTGCGTGGCGATGTTCGGCTTGGTCGTCTCGCCGGTGTCGTGGTCGCACCACTGGGTGTGGGCGTTACCGGCGATCATCACGACGGGCGTGCTCGGGGTGCGCTATCGCAGCGTCGCGATGGGTGTCCTCAGCGCCGTCGGAATCCTGCTGACCTACTTCGTGCCGATTCACCTGATGGTCGAACACGAGGAGACGTCCGCCGCGCTGTGGCGCCAGCTCCTCGGCGGTTCCTACGTGTGGTGGGCGCTGGCCCTGATCGCCGTGTCGGGGGCGGTCACGCTGCGCGAGCGCGACGGCTCAGGGGCGAACGCGGACGCCACACCGGCGCACGCGGCGACCTAGCCCGCAGCGGAGGTCGGCATCCGGGCGGGAGGCGTGCCGTCGGATCCGCCGGCCCCACCTTCGAGTGCGACCTTCACGTCGGCGGCGTACAGGTCGACGTACTCCTGGCCGGACATCTGCATCAGCTCGTACATCACCTCGTCGATGACGGCGCGCTCGATGAAGCGGTTGCCCGCGAGGCCCTCGAACCGGGAGAAGTCCAGCGGCTTGCCGAAGCGGACCTCGACGCGGCCGAAGTGCCACATCTTCGATCCGGGCGGGTTGACGTCGTCCGTGCCGACCATGGCCACCGGGATGACGGGGACGCCGGTCTCCAGCGCCAGCCGGGCGATGCCGGTCTTGCCCTTGTAGAGACGGCCGTCGGGCGAGCGGGTGCCCTCCGGGTACATGCCGAGGACCTTGCCCTTGCCGAGGATGCGCTTCGCGGTGGTGAGGGCGGCGAGTGCGGCGTCGGCGTCGGTCCGGTCGATCGGGACCTGTCCGGCGGCGGTGTAGAACCAGCGGGTGAACCAGCCCTTGAGTCCGGTGCCGGTGAAGTACTCCGCCTTGGCCAGGTAGGTGATCCGACGCCGGACCACCAGGCACTTGTAGAAGCTGTCGGCGACGGCGAGGTGATTACTGGCGAGGATGACGGCGCCGCGGTCCGGAACGTTCTCCAGCCCAACCACTTTCGGGCGACCGACCAAGGTCAGCAGCGGGCCCATGAAGACGTATTTGAAGAGCCAATACCACATCGAGCCTCCCGCGGCGGGCTCCCGGACGGTGCCCTGCGACAACTGTACCCAGTCGCGGGTCAGTCCTCGACGCTGACGGGGATGTGTTGGTAATGGCCCGGCGCGGACGGCGGCGGATCGCCGCCGGGTCGAGGGTCGGTCGGCGGCGACGGGGTGTCGGGACCGCCGGAACCGGGGCCCGCGGCGTCGGTCATGGCGTCGGTCATCGCGCGGACCACCGACAGCAACGCGACGCCGTGTTCGGCGATGACGCCGAGCAGCGGGTGCTGTTCGCCGGACACCAACGCGGCAAGGGCGCACACCGGGCACCACACCTGCTGGCACTTGCCCTCGCTGCCCGAGGTGGCGCGGGCGGCGGCCATTCTCACGGCGGGGTCCAGCTTGTTCAGGATCGACTGCGCGAGCTGGCGCAGCTCGGGAGGAAGGTCGGTGTGGAAGTCGCTCATGCCGGCCACACCTCGGGATTCGGTCGAAAGCGCACCGTCAGTTGACCGCCGCGCAGTTGCGCGTCCATCACGGTGCATCTCCGCAAGACGGACGCCAACCGAACCCGGCGACGCATGCCACCGGCGCCGATGATCAGGTCGTCGTCGACCCGGCCCAGCGTCAGCGAGTTCGGGTCGACCTGCGCCAACTCTAACCGCATCCGATAGACGGCATCGAGTCCGGATCCGGATTCTCGGTCGACCACCGGCCGCACGGGCGCCGGCGGCGCCGATCCGTCCCGGTGCCTGGCGGCGTCGAGCAGTTCGGCAAGCGCCTTGGGTCCGATGGGCTCCCCCGCGAGGTGTGGGACGAGCACCAGGGTGACGTCGCCAATCGTGGCGTCCAGTTCGTCGAGGACCAGGCGCTGTTCGGCGATCCGCTCGGTGTACCAGTCGAATGCCGGGTGCTCGGGCAGGTTTCGGTACTCGTATGAATCGTCTTGTACCAACACTTGATTCACGATCAGCTCGTGCACCGACACTCCCATCAGTGCCAGCGACCCCAACGTTCGGGCCGCCTCGGCGGCCACCACCCGTTCGGGGGTGAGCACCAGGTGCGCGCTCACCAGGGCGGCGTCGGTGAGGAGTTCGCCGAGGCGTTCGGTGCTGGCGGCGATCCGTTCCACCAGTTCGACGATGCCCGCGGAGGCGACCTCGTCGCCCATGGACAGCCTGCGGTGCCGCGGCCAGGCCCGTTCGAGGTAGAGCCCGAACGTCGCGGGCAGGGTCAGCATCCGCATGGCGTCGGCGGTGGACGCACAGTCGACGACCACGTGATCCCACTGACCAGAGGCGGCCAGTTCGGCCACCTCGTCGAGGCCGAGCACCTCCTGAATGCCGGGAAACGCCGAAAGCTCTTCCGGTGCAACGTCTCCAAGATCGGACTCGGGGAATCGGGCGGCCAGCACACCGGCCACCTGTCGCCACCGCCGTTCGAGCAGCGCCAGGGTGTCCAGGGCGAGGACGTCGAGGGAGCCGCCGGACCCGGCGTCGCTGCCCGCGTCGAGCTCGGCCAAGACCCTCGTCGGCTGGCGCTCCCCCGTCGGCGTCACGCGGATGCCGAGGACGTCACCCGTGGAATGGGCCTGGTCGGTCGACACGACCAGCACTCGCAGGCCGCTGCGCGCATCGCGCACCGCGGCGGCAGTCGCCAAGGTGGACTTGCCTACTCCACCCTTGCCGACGAAGAGGCTGATCCTGGCACTGCCGGCCGCGGAAGGTCGGCCCGGATCGCTGCTCTCAGTCAGCCTCGACTCGTTTCTTCAGGTCCTTCAATGCGGTGTCGGTGAGCCGGCGTTCGGCCTTGCGCTTGAGCAATCCGATCATCGGAATGACCAGGTCGACCGATAGCTCGTAGGTGACGTCGGTACCGGAGCCCTTGGGAGACAACAGGTATGCGCCATCCAGGGCCCTCAGCAGGGAGCTCGACACCAGCGACCACCGCACCGAGGTGCGGTCGGCGGGCCAGGTGTAGGCCAGCACCATGGTGTCCTTGAGCACGGCGGCGTCGAGCACCAACCGCGCCTTCTTCGGGTAGCCCTCGTCGTCGCTCTCGAGGACCTCGGTCTCCTTGTACTCGGCAACCCAGTCCGGGTAGGAGCCAATGTCGGCGATGACGTCCATCACCGTCGCGGGCTCGGCGTCGATGTAGATCGTCTGCGCAGTCTTGTCCGCCACGTGATCACTTCCCCGGGTCCTAGAGCGCTACTGGACTCACGTCCATTCGACCCGAAATGTACCCGTACCCCAGTCTGGAGTCCTCAATCAACCACCTACGCGAGCCGGGACACTCCGACTGCACGTGACTCCTCGAGCTTCTGCTTGACCTCGAACGCCATTCGCTTGCCCGCCACGCGACGCTGATGATTGGCCTTCGCGAGGTTCATCTTGGCCAGCTCCCAGGCCGCCACTCCGGACGGCTCGGCATGCACGAAGTAGTGCAGGATCACGCCGTCGGACGACGTCTCCAGCCAGACTTCCATGGTGCCGGTCAGAGCCCCGGTGACGGTCCAGCGGTGTCCCGCGGGACCTCGGTCCTCGACCACCGTCAGCCGCAGATCGGGCCACCATCGCCGCCAACTCACCGGGTCCGCGATCGCCGCGCCGACGTCGGCCGGGTCGGCGCACACGAACGTTTCGTCCGCCACCTGGATGCTGTTCATCGCTCACACCTTCACACACGAGCCGCCGCGGGCGGTTGGCGGCCGACTAGGCTGCCATCACTGGGTATGGGTCCAAGTATCCGTCCACCCCAGGCCAACCCGTCGGAAAGGGCCCAGATCGTGCGCGAGTTCAGCGTCCCCGCATCGTTCACCGTCGGCGAGCACGACACCGTTGCCGACTCCGTGTTCTCCCATGCGGCCGACGACCCGGACCACGTCGTCATCCAGCGTCTCGTCGACGGGTCGTGGACCGACGTGACGTGCGCGCAGGTCGCCGACCGCGTGCGTTCGACGGCACGCGGGTTGATCGCCGAGGGCGTGCAGGCGGGTGACCGCGTGGCGATCCTGTCGGCGACCCGTTACGAGTGGCCGATCGTCGACTTCGCGATCCTGTCGATCGGCGCGGTGACGGTGCCGATCTACGAAACCAGCTCCGTCGACCAGATTCGGTTCGTGCTGTCCGACTCGGGCGCGGTGGCGGCGTTCGCCGAGACCGACGAACACTTCGACAAGATCGAACGGCTCAAGGCCGAACTGCCCGCCCTGCGCCACGTGTACCGCGTCGACGGAACGGGTCCGGCCGCGCTCGACGAGCTCGCCAGGATCGGCGCCGACACCGACCCGGAGGCCGTGACGGCCCGGCTCGAGGCCGTGAGGTCGGCCGACGTCGCGACGCTGGTCTACACCTCGGGCACCACGGGCCGACCCAAGGGCTGCGAGCTGACGCACTCCAACCTGCTGCACGAAATGCGCGGTGCGAAAGCGTGTTTCCCCGCCCTCCTCGACAGGGGCGAGAAGCTGCTGGTGTTCCTTCCGCTGGCGCACGTGCTGGCCCGCGCCATCACCATTGCGGCCTTCAGCAACAAGGTCACGCTCGGGTTCACCAGCGACGTCAAGAATCTGGTGCCCATCCTCGGGGTCTTCAAGCCGACGCTCGTGGTGTCGGTGCCCCGTGTGTTCGAGAAGGTGTACAACACGGCCGAGCAGAATGCTCGCGACGGCGGCAAGGACAAGATCTTCGCCGCGGCCGCCGCCACCGCGATCGCGTGGAGCGAGGCCAAGGCGACCAGCGGGCGGGAGCGAAGCGACTCGGGGAAGAAACTAGCAGGTCCGGGTTTGGTTTTGAACCTCAAGCACGCCCTGTTCGACCGGCTGGTCTACGGCAAGCTGCGGGCCGCGCTCGGCGGCAACTGCCGTGCCGCGATCTCCGGTGGCGCGCCGCTGGGCGCCCGGCTCGGACACTTCTACCGCGGCGTCGGCGTCACCATCTACGAGGGCTACGGCCTCACCGAGACCAGTGCGGCGATCACCGTCAACCGGGTCGACGACGTGAAGGTCGGGTCGGTAGGAAAGTTGTTGCCCGGCAACGCAATGCGCCTCGCCGACGACGACGAGCTCCTCGTCAGTGGCGGGGTTGTGTTCGGCGGGTACTGGCAAAACCAGTCGGAGACCGACGCCGTGTTCACTGCGGACGCGAGGAGCGATGGAACCTCAGCCGGCTGGTTCCACACCGGCGATCTCGGCGCGATCGACGACGACGGTTTCCTGACCATCGTCGGTCGCAAGAAGGAGATCATCGTGACCGCGGGCGGCAAGAACGTCGCCCCGGCCCTGCTGGAGGATCGGCTGCGTGCCCATCCCATGATCAGCCAGGCCATGGTCGTCGGCGACGCCCAACCGTTCATCGCGGCGTTGATCACGATCGACCCGGAGGCGTTCCCCGGGTGGAAGCAGCGCAACGGCAAGGACGCGTCGGCCACCGTCGGCGACTTGGCGGAGGATCCCGACCTGCTCGCCGAGGTCGACCTGGCCGTCAAGGACGCCAACCAGGCGGTGTCGCACGCCGAGTCGATTCGCAAGATCCGCATTCTGCCCGTCGACTTCACCGAGGACACCGGCGAGTTGACGCCGACGTTGAAGGTCAAGCGCAAGGTGGTCGCCGAGAAGTTCGCGGCCGACGTCGAGGCCCTCTACGCCAAGCCGGGAAACTAACCGGCGAGTAGTTGCGAGAGCCGTTGCGCCTTGGTGCGCCACTGCCATTCGTCGACGACCCAGTCTCGGCCCGCCCTGCCCATCTCGGCGGCGCGGTCGGGGTCGGCCAGCAGGTCTCCGACGGCGGCGGTGATCGACCCGACGTCCCATCCGTCGACGACCAGACCGGTCGTGCCGTCGAGCACCGACTCCGGCGCACCCCCGGAATCGCCGGCGACCACCGGCACGCCCATTGCCGACGCCTCCAGGTACACGATGCCGAGGCCTTCGACGTCGAGCCCCGCGCCCCGGGTCCGGCACGGCATCGCGAAGACGTCCGCCATCGCGTGGTGGGCGGGCAATTCCTCGGCGGGCACGCCTTCGGTGAACACCACGTCCTCGGCGACGCCGAAGGAGTGCGCCAACCGTCGGAGGTCGTCCAGGTAGGGGCCGCCGCCGACGATGACCAACCGCGTCCCCGGCACCCGTTCGCGCAGCGCGGGCAATGCGCGGATCAGCATGTCCTGACCCTTGCGTGGCACCAGCCGAGACACGCACACCACGACCGGCCGGTCGCCGAGCCCGTAGCGGGCCCGCATCTGCGCCCTGGCCACCGAGTTGGGCTCGAACCTGTCGACGTCGACGCCCGGTGACAGCCGCTCCAGCGCGGCGCGCGGTCCGAAGGCCGCGGCGAACCTGTTGCGGGTGTACTGACTGATGAACGTGACGACGTCGGCGTCGTTTCCGATGCGCCGCAACGCCGTTCGGGCGACCGGAAGCATCGACCAGCCCACCTCGTGCCCGTGGGTGCTCGCCACGATCCGCGTCGCTCCGGCGCGGCGCGCCAGCGGCGACAGCAGAGCAAGGGGTGCGGCGGCGCCGAACCACACCGTCTCGACGTCGTGTTCGCCGATGAGCCGTCTCATCCGCCGTGCCACCGACGGCTCAGGGATCATCAACGTCGTCGGGTGCCGGACGACCCGAAACGGGGAGTCAGCGCGCTCGGCCTGCCGGTCGTAGTCGTCGGCGCCCTTCCACGTCGGCGCGTAGACCGTGATGGTGTGCTCACCGCTGACGACGAGTTCGGTGACCAGGTTCTCGAGATAGGACTGGATGCCTCCGCGCCGCGGCGGGAAGTCGTTGGTCACCAACAGGACGTTGGCCACCCGCTATCCGCCGAGCCAGGCGCGCCACGCGGCGACCACCTGGGGCGGGTCAGCGCCGAGGGCCTGCTTGATGGCGGTGGCCTGGTCGGGATGCCCCGGCTCGCACGCGGTGACGTACAGCTTGCGCAGCGCGTCGGCGCCGTAGCGGCTGGCGACGAATCGGCTGAACCACCACGCCCTGTCGTAGGCCAGCGACCGCACGGCGCCGACCGTGTCCAGGTCGGCGTCCGACGGCAGGTGCGCGAGCGCGTCGGCGCCTCGGCGGTCCGGCTTGGGCGTCGGCGGACGACCGACGAAGTCGGCGACCCCCTCGGTGAGCCAGCGCGGCGCGTCGGCGGCGGTGCGGCTTCTCGAGGCGTAGTGAAAGAGCTCGTGGCGCAGGACGATTCGCAGCGACGCGTCGCTCATCGAGCTCGCGCCGGGCGCGAAGACGATCCGCTGGGCGGTGGTTGCGGCGGCGATGTCCGGATCGGGGACGCCGAGGGCGCGGAACTCTTCGTCGGTCCGGGTCAGCACGATGACGATGTTGCGTGGCCATTGGTCACCCCAGAACGAGGTGACCGCATCTGCGGCTCCGTCGAGTTCGCCCCAGACCCGGCTCTCCAGATCGGCGGTCTGGGCTCCGCCGAGTGACATCAGCGAGACGGTCCGGCCGTCCCGCAGCACCAGCGGGTCCGACGGCGTCGTCGGCACGTCGAGGGACGCGTGGGTCGCGGTGGGTGCAGCTGGCGCTTCGGGTGCGCCGCCCCCGGGACGGAGCACCAGCACCACCGCGACGGCGAGCTCGACGAGCAGAAGCAGGCCGAGTAGCGGCTTCTTAGTAGCGGCGGACGTTGTGAATGGGCGCATTGTCCATCGGGGCGACCCGCACGGGGGTGCCGTACGTCGAGGCGTGCACCATCATTCCGTCGCCGATGTAGATGCCGACGTGCGAGGCGTCGGAGTAGTAGGTGATGAGGTCACCGGGCTGCATCTGATCCATCGACACGGGCTGGCCGCCCTGGGCGAGCGCCTGGCTCGAGTGCGGGAGGTTGACCCCCGCCTGACCGAAGGCCCACATGACCAGACCGGAGCAGTCGAAGGCGCCCGGACCAGCGGCGCCCCACGAGTAGGGCGAACCGATGCGCGTCAGCGCGGCCTGAACGGCGACCATGCCTTCGCCCTCGGCGGGCGCAGCGGGGGCGGCTTCTGGCGGAGCCAAGTCACCGGGATTGATGCCGTCCGGTGCGGAGGCGAGCACGTCCGGCGGCGGCGGCGCGTCCGGCGCGGCGGGCACGGGCGGCGTCGGCGGGATCGCGGCCAGGGCGTCCCGCTGGGCGGGCGTCAGGGCGGTGTACTGCGATTTGACGATCGCCATCTGCACTTGGAGTTTGCTTTGCTTGGATTGCAGATCCGCGCGCACTGCGGCGGCCTGCTCGGCAGCGGTCTTGGCGTCGGCGGCCGACTTTGCGGACTCCACTTCGGCGTTGGTCGCCAACACGCTGCTGCTCTTGAAGTTGGTCATCTGGGCCGACATCTCGGTGGCCATCACCCGCTGGACGGCGAGTTGGTCGATGAGGCCCTGCGGCGAATTGGCCGTCAGCATGGCGTCGAGACCGTCGGTGCGGCCGCCCATGTACTGGGCCGCGGCAACCTTGTCGACGGAGGACTGAAAGGTTGCCAGTTGCGCCTTCGACGAGTCGACGGCGGCGGCGTCCGCTGCATGCTTCTGATCGGCAACCTGTTGTGCCGCAAGCTTGTTGTTGAGATCCAACTCGGCGCTGTGCATTGCCTCGGTGGTCTGCTCGGCCTGCCGCGACAGCTCGTTGAGCTTTGCCAGAGCATCAGCAGCGGGGTCGGCCTGCGAAGTTCCCGCAAGCACCCCACCGAAGACCATCACTCCAGCTACTGCACCAACAATCGGTCGCCGAAGAGCACGTGCACTCCGGTGCATAGCGTTAAACCTCAAGATTTCGCGTCCTTCAACTGCCGTTAGAGCGCCGCTCGAACTGCGTTAGGTCTCAGATAGGTTACGAAACGGCATCGGGGTTGTCCAACAGAGGACGCAAATTTAACAGGCGTCGCGGGAATTTTTCGCTGCCCGCGACTTCCAGGGCCGCTAGGCGACCCCGTCGGCGCGCCTCCGGTGAATCGGTACCAACCGTAGCCGAGGCGCCAATCCGGCGTCTGCGAGGACTTCTAGCGCTTGGCGCTCGTCGGCCAGCAACGTGTCGGGAACGCCCAATAAAACACTGATGACGCAGTCCTGGCAGCCGTGTCCGCGCACGGCGCAGTCGTCGCAGTCGATGTGCAGGGTCCCGGCGTCGGACCCCGATGTTTCCGACAGGTCCGGTCCCGCCTCGTGTCGAGTCTCCTCTGGTCGAGTCATGGCCGTCATACCTTCCTTCGAGTCATGAGCGCACGCTAACGACGAGCACCGACAAACCCCCGGACACGCGAATTACACGGATGTGAGCAGATGTCGGTCGGGCCGCCTACCGTCCCCTGCCATGGAGCAGCTGAGCTTCGGCGACGTCGACGCGGCGTTCGGCGACGATGCAGCCACTTTGGCGGACATGTTCCTGCGCGACACGACGTTCGTGATCGTCGACCTCGAGACCACCGGCAGCCGAGCCAAGGGTGACGAGTTCGGCGGCAACTACGACGCCATCACCGAGATCGGTGCGGTGAAGGTCCGTGGCGGCGAGGTGATCGGCGAACTCGCCACCCTGGTGAACCCCGGGCGGTCCATCCCGCCGAAGATCGTCGCGCTCACCGGCATCACCACGGCCATGGTGTACGACGCCCCCACCATCGATTCGGTGCTGCCCGCCTTCCTCGAGTTCTCGAAGGGCGCGGTGCTCGTCGCCCACAACGCGGGATTCGACGTCGGGTTCCTGCGCGCCGCCGCAGAACGCCTTCAGCTGTCGTGGAAGCGGCCGCCCGTGCTGTGCACCGTGAAGCTGGCCCGCCGGGTGCTGACCCGCGACGAGGCCCCGAGCGTCCGACTCTCGGCGCTGGCCCAGCTGTTCGGGGCCAGCACCAGACCAACGCACCGCGCCCTCGACGACGCGCGGGCCACCGTCGACGTGCTGCACGCGCTCATCGAACGCGTCGGCAACCAGGGCATCCACACGTTCGGTGAGCTCCGCTCCTACCTGCCCGACGTCAGCCCCGCCCAGCGCCGCAACCGACATCTCGCCACCGCGCTGCCGCGCAGCCCCGGGGTGTACCTCTTCCGCGGCCCGTCCGACGAGGTGCTCTACGTCGGCACCGCGGTGGACCTGCGGCGGCGGGTCGGGCAGTACTTCAACGGCAGCGACCCGCGCACCCGGATGAAGGAAATGGCGTCGCTGACGACGCGGGTCGACCACGTCGAGTGCGCCCACGAGCTGGAGGCAGGCGTCCGGGAGCTCAGGCTGCTCGCCGCGCACGCTCCGCCGTACAACCGTCGCTCCAAGTTTCCGCACCGGTGGTGGTGGGTGGTACTCACCGACGAGGCCTTCCCGAGGTTCTCGGTCGTCCGGGCGCCCAAGCACGACCGGGCGATCGGCCCGTTCCGGGCCCGCGCCGACGCCGTCGAGACCGCCGCGCTGCTCGCCCGCTTCACGGGCGTGCGGACCTGCACCACCCGGCTGGCCCGTTCGTCGCTCCACGGGCCGTCCTGCCCCGAGGTGGAGCTGTCGCCGTGCCCGGCCGGCCGCGACGTCGGTCCCGTCGAGTACGCCGCGGGCCCCGCGAAGGCCGCCAACCTCATCTCCGGCGCGGACGACTCGGCGCTGCGCGGGGCGCTGGCCCACATCCGAACGCTCGCCGAGTGCGGCAAGTACGAGACCGCGGCGCGCATGCGCGACCACACCGCCACCGCGATCGACACCGTGTGGCGCGGCCAACGCCTCGGCGCCCTCGTCGCGGTCGACGAGCTTGTCGCCGCCAAACCGGACGGCGCGGGAGGCTGGCACCTCGCGATCGTCAGGAACGGTCAGCTCGCCGCGGCGGGCACCGCTCGCCGCGGAGTCCCGCCGATGCCGGTCGTCGACGCCATCGGCGCCGCCGCGCAGTCAATCCTGCGGGAGCCGGCACCGCTGGGCGGCGCACTCGTCGAGGAGGCAGGGCTGATCGCGCGCTGGCTCGTCGAGCCGGGGGTGCGCATCGTCCGGGCCGAGAGCGCCGACGGGAGCGGTTACGCCACCCCGTTCACGGCGGCGGGCAGGCACGCGGCGTGGGCGGCGGCGGCCCGCTCCGCACGGCTGGCCGCCGCCCAAACCGACGGGTCAGAGCTCCTGGGTGAACCGCGCCCAACGCGCGAGCAGTTGCTCGGCCGCCCCCGAGTCGATCGCCTTGGCGGCGCGCTCCAGGCCGATCTCCCACGCCGGCACCCATTTGGCGTCGCTGGATAGCCCGGCGTGGGCCACCATCGCACCCGCGGCGTTGAGGATCACCGCGTCGCGCACGGCACCGGTTGCGCCGCCGAACACCTCGTGAACCGAGGCGGCGTTGGCCTCGGCGTCGCCTCCGGTCAGCTCGCTCAGCTCGGCGCGTGCGAAGCCGAAGGCCGCCGGGTCGAAGATCAGGCGTTCGATGGTGCCGGCCTGTACGCGCCAGATGGTGCTCGTCGTCGTCGTGGTGAGCTCGTCGAGACCGTCGTCGCCGTGCACCACCAAAACGCTCGAACCTCGCGTCGCGAACACGCCTGCCATCACCTCGGCGAGGTCACCCCAGGCGCATCCGATCAGTCCGGCCCGCGGTGACGCCGGATTGGTCAGCGGTCCAAGCAGATTGAAGACGGTGGGAACGCCGATCTCGCGGCGCACCGTCGAGGCGTGCCGGTAGGACGGGTGGAATTGCGGGGCGAACGCGAAACCGATGCCGACCTCGGCGACGCAGCGCGCCACGTCCTCGGGACTCAAGTCGAGCCGCACGCCGAGCGCTTCGAGGGTGTCGGCTCCCCCGGACAGCGACGAGGCCGCCCGGTTTCCGTGCTTGACGACGGGGACGCCGCTCGCCGCCACCACGATGGAGGCCATCGTCGACAGGTTGACGGTGTTGGCGCCGTCACCGCCGGTGCCGACCACGTCCACCGCGGCCGTACCGATGACGTCGGTCGGCACCCGGTGGGCGTGCTTCAACATGGTGTCGGCGAGTTCCTTCACCTCCGCCGACGTCGGTCCCTTCATCTTCATCGAGATCGCGAACCCGGCGATCTGAGCCGGGGTCGCCACACCGGTCATGATTTGGTCCATGGCCCACCCGGCCTGCCCAACTGCGAGTGCGCGTCGGGTGGTCAAGCGGCCGAGAACCTGCGGCCAGGTCTGGGAATTCTCAGATGTCACCAACTGATTATTACGAATGTCGTGCCCCGGGTGGAGTTCGACAACTACAAAGCGTCATACTTCTTGACGTGACGAGTGCTGTAGGGACCTCGGGAACCGCGATCACTGCTCGCGTGCATTCGCTGAACCGTCCCAACATGGTAAGTGTCGGCACCATCGTGTGGCTTTCCAGCGAATTGATGTTCTTTGCTGGTCTGTTCGCGATGTATTTCACCGCGCGGGCGCAAGCCGGCGGTGACTGGCCGCCCGCCCCGACCGAGTTGAACCTGTTCCTCGCCGTGCCGGTGACGTTGGTGCTGATCGCATCGTCGTTCACCTGCCAGATGGGCGTGTTCGCCGCCGAACGCGGCGACGTATTCGGCCTCCGGCGGTGGTACCTGCTGACGTTCGTGATGGGCGCGTTCTTCGTCGGCGGCCAGGGCTACGAGTACATCCACCTGGTCGAGCACGGGACGACGATCCCCGGCAGCGCCTACGGCTCGGTGTTCTACCTCGCCACCGGCTTCCACGGCCTGCACGTGATCGGTGGTCTCGTCGCCTTCCTGTTCCTGCTGGCCCGCACACGGATGAGCAAGTTCACGCCGGCGCAGGCCACCGCCGCGATCGTGGTGTCGTATTACTGGCACTTCGTCGACATCGTCTGGATCGCACTGTTCGCCGTCATCTACTTTGTGCGATAAGGGCGGGCGATGAGCGTTTCCGACGATCAGTCACCAGAACAGCCGATGAGAAGGGGATCGATGACCAACAAGTCTCGCCGTCGGTTGCGCCGACGCGTGTCAGGAGCACTGCTGCTTCTGACCGGACTTCTCGTCGCGGGTGGCATTGCGGCCACCCTGACGCCCAAGCCGCAGGTCGCGGTCGCCGACGAGTCCAGCCTCGCGCTTCTGCGCACGGGTAAGCAGCTCTTCGAGACCTCCTGCGTGACGTGCCACGGCGCGAACCTTCAGGGCGTGCCCGACCGCGGCCCCAGCCTCATCGGCACCGGCGACGCGGCGGTCTACTTCCAGGTCGGCACCGGCCGCATGCCCGCGATGCGCGGTGAGGCCCAGGCCCCCCGCAAGGACCCGATCTTCGACCAGCACCAGATCGACGCCCTCGGCGCGTACGTGCAGGCCAACGGCGGCGGACCCGTCACCCCCCGCGACGCCAACGGCGCCGTGGCGGACGCCGACCTGCTCGGCAACGACGTCGCCCGCGGTGGCGACCTGTTCCGACTGAACTGCGCGTCGTGCCACAACTTCACCGGCAAGGGCGGCGCGCTGTCCTCCGGCAAGTACGCACCGCCGCTGGACGAGGCCACTCCGGCCCAGATCTACACCGCGATGCTGACCGGCCCCCAGAACATGCCCAAGTTCTCCGACCGCCAACTCAGCCCGGAGGAAAAGCACGACATCGTCGCCTACGTTCGCCAGGCCACCGAGACGCCCGATCCGGGCGGCTACGGCCTCGGCGGCTTCGGCCCCGCGCCAGAAGGCATGGCGGCTTGGATCATCGGGATGGTCGCCGTCATCGGCGCCGCTATGTGGGTGGGATCGCGCGCATGACCGACAACGTGAACGACGGCAACGGCACCCGCGCAGAGGTGGAGGGCACCGACACCTCCGAGCGCGCCACCGTCACCAATCAGCCCACCGACGCCGAGCTGGCGGCCATGACCCGCGAGGAACTCGTCGCGCTTGGCGGTCGCATCGACGGCGTCGAGACGGTCTTCAAGGAGGCCCGCTGGCCCATCGAGGGCACCAAGGCCGAGAAGCGCGCCGAACGCACGGTGGCCTACTGGCTGCTGTTCGGTGGCGTGCTCGGACTGGCGCTGCTGCTGGTCTTCTTGTTCTGGCCGTGGGAGTACCAGCCCTACGGTTCGGCGGGTGAATTCGTCTACAGCCTGGCCACCCCGCTCTACGGTCTGACGTTCGGCCTCTCGATCCTGGCGATCGGGATCGGCGCGGTGCTCTTCCAGAAGAAGTTCATCCCCGAGGAGATCTCGATCCAGGACCGCCACGACGGCCGGTCCCCCGAGCTCGAGCGCAGGGCGACGGCGGCCAACCTGACCGACGCCTTGGAGACCTCGACCCTCAAGCGCCGCAAGCTGATTGGCCTGTCGCTCGGCATCGGGCTCGGCGCCTTCGGCCTTGGCACCGCGGTCGCCTTCATCGGCGGCATCATCAAGAACCCGTGGAAGCCGGTCGTCCCGACGGCCGAGGGCAAGAAGGCCGTGCTGTGGACGTCGGGCTGGACCCCGCGCTTCACGGGCGAGACCATCTTCCTGGCGCGCGCCACCGGCCAGCCGGGCAGCTCCCCGTTCGTCAAGATGCGCCCGGAGGACATCGACGCCGGCGGCATGGAGACGGTCTTCCCGTGGCGGGCCTCCGACGGAGACGGCTCCACCTACGAGTCCCACGAACTGCTCAACGAGATCGCGATGGGCGTGCGCAACCCGGTGATGCTGATCCGCATCCGGCCCGAGGACATCTCGCGGGTGGTCAAGCGTCGGGGCCAGGAGAGCTTCAACTTCGGTGACCTGTTCGCCTTCACCAAGGTCTGCTCGCACCTCGGCTGCCCGTCGTCGCTGTACGAACAGCAGACGTATCGCATTCTCTGCCCGTGCCACCAGTCGCAGTTCGACGCGTTGCACTTCGCCAAGCCGATCTTCGGTCCGGCCGCGCGGGCATTGGCACAACTTCCGGTGACCATCGACAAGGATGGCTACCTGGTGGCAAACGGTGACTTCATCGAACCCGTCGGACCGGCATTCTGGGAGCGGACCTCATGAGTCCTAAATTAGCTGAATTGGCCGCCCATCAGGGTGATGCGATCGATTCGCGGTATCACCCGTCGGCGGCGGTACGCCGCCAGCTCAACAAGGTGTTCCCGACGCACTGNGCCGCC
Organism: Mycobacterium sp. Root135; assembly: GCF_001426545.1. Lineage (GTDB taxonomy): Bacteria > Actinomycetota > Actinomycetes > Mycobacteriales > Mycobacteriaceae > Mycobacterium. The sequence continues at coordinate 172,081 of NZ_LMEZ01000006.1, forward strand.
CATCAGGGTGATGCGATCGATTCGCGGTATCACCCGTCGGCGGCGGTACGCCGCCAGCTCAACAAGGTGTTCCCGACGCACTGGTCGTTCCTCCTCGGAGAGATCGCGCTGTACAGCTTCATCGTGCTGCTGCTCACCGGCGTGTACCTGACCCTGTTCTTCGACCCCTCGATGGCCGAAGTCACCTACCACGGGGTCTACCAGCCGCTCAACGGCATTCAGATGTCCCGCGCGTATGAAACCGCGTTGGACATCTCCTTCGAAGTGCGCGGCGGACTGTTCGTCCGCCAGGTCCACCACTGGGCCGCACTGCTGTTCGCCGCATCGATCATGGTCCACCTCGCCCGGGTGTTCTTCACCGGCGCGTTCCGCCGCCCCCGCGAGGCGAACTGGGTGATCGGGTCGCTGCTGCTGATCCTGGCCATGTTCGAGGGCTACTTCGGCTACTCCCTGCCCGACGACCTGCTCTCGGGCACCGGCCTTCGCGCGGCGTTCTCCTCGATCACCCTGGGCATGCCGCTGATCGGCACCTGGCTGCACTGGGCGCTCTTCGGTGGAGACTTCCCCGGCAGCATCATCATCCCCCGGCTCTACGCCCTGCACATCCTGCTCATCCCGGGCATCATCCCCTAGAACTCATCGTGTGGGCTTCGGTGGAGACTTCCCCGGCAGCATCATCATCCCCCGGCTCTACGCCCTGCACATCCTGCTCATCCCGGGCATCATCCTGGCGCTGATCGGGGTGCACCTGGCGATGGTCTGGTTCCAAAAGCACACCCAGTTCCCCGGCCCCGGCCGCACCGAACACAACGTCGTCGGCGTCCGCGTCATGCCGGTGTTCGCGGTGAAGTCGGGCGCATTCTTCGCCATGACCGTCGGCATCCTCGGCCTCATGGGCGGCCTCCTCCAGATCAACCCCATCTGGCAGCTCGGCCCCTACAAGCCGTCGCAGATCTCGGCGGGTTCACAGCCCGACTTCTACATGATGTGGACCGACGGCCTGGCCCGCATGTGGCCGGCGTGGGAGCTCTACCCGTTCGGGCACACCGTGCCCGCTGCGGTCGCAGTCGCCCTCATCATGGGCCTGGTCTTCATGCTGCTGATCATCTACCCGTTCCTGGAGAAGCGGTTCTCCAAGGACACCGCGCACCACAACCTGCTGCAGCGCCCCCGCGACGCACCGGTCCGCACCGCCATCGGCGCGATGGCCATCGCTCTGTACATCGTGCTGACCTTCGCCTGCATGAACGACATCATCGCGCTGAAGTTCCATGTGTCCCTGAATGCGACCACGTGGATCCGGTGGGCGATCAGCCTGCAGCGCAGCGACCGCGCCGTGTTGGAGCACGGCATCGAGACCGGCATCCTCAAGCGGCTGCCGCACGGCGCGTACGTCGAACTGCACCAGCCACTGGGACCGGTCGACGACCACGGCCACCCCATCCCGCTGGAGTACCAGGGCGCACCACTGCCCAAGCGGATGAACAAGCTGGGCTCCGCCGGCGCACCGGGCACGGGCAACTTCCTGTTCCCGGACCCCGAAGGCGAACAGACCGCCCTGGTCGACGCCGCCCACGCCGCCGAACACCGCGCCATCACCGCCCTCAAGCAGCGGCAGCACACCAACGGCAACGGCAACGGCTCGAATGGTCACGGCTCCAACGGCCACAGCTCCAACGGAGATCACTGACGGTCTGCTAGACACGAACGAACAACGCCCCCGACGAAGGTCGGGGGCGTTGTTCGTCTGTGGGACAACCACATTCGTTGCCGATTGTATGGCTTGCGGACACCGTCGCCCGCACGTCGCAGTCAGCCGGTGGGCCCGGCCTGGCCCCACTCCCCCACCCCGACGTCAGTCGTCGACTGTGTGGCTAGTGGACGTCGCCACCCGCACTTATCATCCAGAGCCCACACACTCGGTGAACTATGGGCCCGGCGGGCCGGTGCACGCGGCGGTCGGGCTAGCTGGCCGACTCGAGGACGCCGTGCAACTGGCGAAGGAACGTCAGCGGCGCTGCGACCATGCCGAGGGTGATGACACCGGCGACGGCGTACACGATCCACGACGCGGTCTCGTGACCGGAAGCCATCAGGTAGGTGGCCACCCCGATTCCCGTTGCGGCAGCGCCCATCGCGGCCGCAATGCTGGCGGTGCAGCGCAGCCAGATCTGCTCGACCGCCGCAGTCGGGAAACCGACCCGGTGGCCGGCAGGCGGCGTCGAGTACCGACGCAACACCGGCGCACCGAACGGCTGTAGCCGTTGTGCCACCGACGGCGTGCCGCCCGACCTCGCACCGTCGTCCGGCGACTGGGAACGGGCCGGGGCACTCGCGACCGCGGACTGCCTCGCCTTCAGCAGCAGCGGGATCGCCCCGATGATCACCAAGGCGGACACGCCGATCACCGTGTACAGCAGCCATGGGGTGTCGGACTTCTCCGCACCGGTCGTGTGCGCGTTGGCCAGGTCGACGAGTGCGACGACGGCCGCCACCCCGGCTCCCAGGGCGGTCAGCCACAGGGCGATGGCGAGGACGACCAGAATGCGGTCGGTTCGATCGGGTGTCCCGGGGCGAGAACGCGAGTCAGAGGACCCCACCGCACCATTCTCGATGTCAACGGTCATCAGCAGCTCGTCTGCCAGTCGTTGTTCTGCTGTGAGGCGATGGTTTGCCCGTCGCTAGTAGTGATCTGACAGTTCAACTTGCTCAGTCGCAGCAGGCTCGACGCCTGCACCGAGCCGAACTCCGACATCGAGATCGGCGTGACGGTGAGCGACCACGGGATGTACACGTTCTGCTGGGTGCGCTGCCTGCCGGACGCGTCGGTGTAGGTCACCGAGATGCGGTCCAGCGGTGCCTTGGTCCCCGTCACGGAGTACGTGATGAACCGCGGTCCTGCCGGAGCGGCCGACGTCGCAGGCGGCGGTCCCGTCTCCGCCGGTGGCGCCGGGGGCGGCGCTTCGACGGCAGGCGGTGGGGGCGGCGGCGGAGGCTCCTGGGTGACGGTGATCGTCTCCGGGGGTGGCGGTGGCGGCTCCTCGCTGGTGGGCGGGGGCGGCGGAGGCGGCGGTGTCGTCGTCGTGATCTCGTCCTGGACCGGCGGCACCGACGTCGTCGTGCTGGTTCCCGGGGTGGCGAGCGTCTCGCTGTCCGTGCGGGTGACCAGGACGGCTACCGACACGACCAGGGAGATCGCGGCGACGATCGCGACCACGCCGACCACCCAGGGCCAGCGCGGCGGGGTGGCGTCGTCGTCGGAGTTCGGATCGTAGGAGTCGTAGTCGTACAGCGCGGAGTCCGGTGGGACGTACGGTGCGCTGGTGAATTGCTCGGATTCGGGGGCGGAGTACGCCCGCGAGTAGATCTCCGTTTCACCCGTCTTGGGTGCGTCCCGAGCCGGTTCGTTCGGCCCCAGTGACTTCGATCCTGGAGAATCCGACTCTGGGGGATTCGGCCCGCTCATCTACGCCTGTCCTTTTCGACTGCCCGGTCGGCGCGACGTCAACGTCGGGGTCGTGACTGGTGGTCGTGCCTCGGCAACCTTACCGAACGTGACGGGCCGAAGGCTTCCGAGGCACGTCCCGTCGGTCAAGTGAGGCCTTTATCGTGACCTTCGGCCGTACGGGATCAGTGCTTCTCGGGTCCGGTGTAGTACTCGAACACCAGACCGGCGGCCGTTGCCAGCACCATGCATATACCGGCGAAGATCATCCACGGCAACCACATCGCGATCGCCACGGCGGTCACCGACGCCGAAAGCGCGATGAGAAGGGGCCACCAGCTGCTGGGGCTGTAGAAGCCCAACTCCCCTGCGCCGTCGGAGATCTCGGCGTCTTCGTAGTCCTCGGGGCGCGTGTCGAGGCGCCGGGCGACGAATCGGAAGAACGTGCCGGTGATCAGCGACAGGCCGGTGGTCAAGACCAGCGCCGTGGTGCCTGCCCACTCGATGCCGCCGAGGGCGTAGATCCCGGTGAGCGTGCCGTAGCCGATCGCACAGACCGCGAAGAACGCGGTGAGGAACTCGAACAGTCTCGCTTCGATGTGCATGAGTCGTCGTCCCTACTTGCTCGCCATCGGAACCTGCTCGCCGCGCCGCGATTCGAACGGGTGCGTCGTGACTGCCAACTCGGGCAGACCCACCGCTCCGAGCGCGTCGGCGTTGGTTCCGTTGGGATGGTCGATGCGGTACTGGAGGTACGCCTTGAACACGTTGGGCTCCACGACCCGCACTTCGAAGTTCATCATCGAGTGGTACGTGCCGCACATCTCGGTGCAGCGCCCGACGAATGCTCCGGTCTCCTGGATCTCGCTGACCTGGAAGACGTTGTCGGAGTTGTTGGCCTTGGGATCCGGCATCACGTCGCGCTTGAAGAGGAACTCGGGCACCCAGAAGCCGTGGATGACGTCTGCGGACGCGATCTGGAATTCGACGCGCTTGCCCTTGGGCAGCACCAGGATCGGGATCTCGTTGCTGGTGCCCGTCGTCTCGACCTTGTCGAAGTTCAGGTACGTGCGATCCTCGGGATTGAGTCCCTTGATCGGGCCGACGAGTTCTTCGCCGTGTTCGTCGACGCCTTCGGGCTTGGACACCATGGCGGCCTTGCGTTCGGCGTCGGTGCCGTCGTAGCTCAGCGTGCCGTCCTTGAACGCGATCTTCTGGTATCCGAACTTCCAGTTCCACTGGAAGGCCGTGACGTCGATGACCACCTCGGGGTTGGGGTCCTTGTGCAGCATCTTCTCCTGCACCACGACGGTGAAGTAGAAGAGCACCGAGATGATGAGGAACGGCACGACGGTCAGCACCAGTTCCAGCGGCATGTTGTAGCCGAACTGCCGGGGCATGTCGGTGTCGGTCTTCTTCTTGCGATGGAAGACGCTCGTCCAGAACAACATGACGTAGACGATGGCGCCGACGACCAGCGCTGCGATGACGCAGGCGATCCACAGCTCCCGGTTGAGCTTGGCCTCGGGGGTGATGCCGTTGGGCCAGCCGAGGCCGAGAGCCTCAGACCAGCTGCAGCCGCTGAGCAGGAGCGATGTCCCACCGAGAACAACCGACAACGCCACCATCCGGAACCCGCGTGCGGTCACGTCGGTGCCTCCTAGAAGTGGGTGAAACCAGGCGAATACTACGCAGCGTAGACCACGCCCCAGGCCTGGAGCGAAGCGACCGGGGTGTCGGTTCCGTGACCCCTGGCGATTCGGCATACTGGCGCGATGTGCGGACTGCTGGCCTATTTACGTAACCCGTCCGCAGAGTCGTCCGCCGGGCTGGTGGACGCGGTGTCCGGGGCCACTCACCTCATGCGTCACCGCGGGCCGGACGAGCCGGGCACCTGGGCGGACGACGACGCCGACCCCACCGTGGTGCTGGGCTTCAACCGGCTGTCGATCATCGACATCGCCCACAGCCATCAGCCGCTGAGTTGGGGTCCACCCGAGCAGCCGGGCCGCTACAAGCTGGTCTTCAACGGGGAGATTTACAACTACCTGGAATTGCGAGAGGTACTGCGCTCCGAACATGGCGCCGAGTTCGCCACCGACGGTGACGGCGAGGCGATCCTTGCCGCGTATCACCACTGGGGCACCGAGGCGTTGAACCGGCTGCGCGGCATGTTCGCCTTCGCGCTGTGGGACTCGGTGGACGAAGAGTTGTTCTGTGCGCGCGACCCGTTCGGCATCAAGCCGATGTTCATGGCCACCGGCACCGCAGGCACGATCGTCGGCAGCGAGAAGAAGTCGCTCCTCGACCTCGCGTCGGTGGCGGGTGTCGACCTCGGCGTCGACGAGCGCGCCGTGCAGCACTACACCGTTCTGCAGTACGTGCCGGAACCCGAGACGTTGCACCGCGGCGTGCGGCGGCTGGAGTCGGGCAGCTACGCCAGGATCCGCCCGGGTCAGGCCCCGGCGGTGACGCGTTACTTCGTGCCGCGGTTCTCGGCGGTGCCGTTCGTCGCGGGTGCCGAGAAGAGCAGGTACGACGAGATCACCGCGGTGCTCGAGGATTCGGTCGCCAAGCACATGCGCGCCGACGTCACGGTGGGCGCGTTCCTCTCCGGTGGCATCGACTCGACGGCCATCGCGGCGCTGGCGATGCGCCACAACCCCCGCTTGATCACGTTCACCACGGGCTTCGAACGTGAGGGCTTCTCCGAGATCGACGTCGCGGTGGCCTCCGCCGAGGCGATCGGCGCCCGGCACGTGGCCAAGGTGGTCAGCCAGGCCGAGTTCGTGGCCGCGCTGCCCGAGATCGTCTGGTATCTGGACGAGCCGGTGGCCGATCCGGCCTTGGTGCCGTTGTTCTTCATCGCCCGCGAGGCGCGCAAGCACGTCAAGGTGGTGTTGTCCGGCGAGGGTGCCGACGAGTTGTTCGGCGGTTACACGATCTATCGGGAACCGTTGTCGCTCAAGGCCTTCGACTACGTCCCCGGCCGGCTGCGCCGCAGCCTGGGCAAGGCGTCGCGGCCGTTGCCCGACGGCATGCGCGGCAAGAGTCTGCTGCACCGCGGGTCGCTGACGCTCGAGGAACGGTATTACGGCAATGCCAGGAGCTTCTCCGACGCGCAACTGCGTGCGGTGCTGCCGGGCTTCCGACCGGAGTGGACGCACACAGACGTGACTGCTCCCCTGTACGCCGAGTCCGAGGGTTGGGACCCGGTGGCGCGGATGCAGTACGTCGACCTGTTCACGTGGTTGCGCGGCGACATCCTGGTCAAGGCCGACAAGATGACGATGGCGAACTCGCTGGAGCTGCGGGTGCCGTTCCTGGACCCCGAGGTGTTCGAGGTGGCGTCCCGGCTGCCTTTCGACCAGAAGATCACCAGGACCACCACGAAGTACGCCCTGCGTCGCGCGCTCGAACCGATCGTGCCTGCCCATGTGCTCAACCGCGCGAAACTTGGCTTCCCGGTGCCCATTCGGCACTGGCTACGGTCGGGCGAACTGCTCGACTGGGCGCACGCGACGCTCGCGTCGTCCCAGACGGACGGCTTGGTCGACAAGCCCGCGGTGGCCAGGATGCTCGACGAACACCGGACCGGCGCGGCCGATCACAGCCGCCGACTGTGGACGGTGCTGATCTTCATGCTGTGGCACGCGATCTTCGTCGAGCGCAGCGTGGTGCCTCAGATCGCCGAACCGACGTATCCGGTTCAGCTGTAGGCCGTCAGGCCAGCGTCGCGCCGATCTCCTGGCCGGCTTCGGGGCCGTAGGCCGCCGACAGTCGCTCGATCGCGGCGTCGCGGTCCCACGTCCACTCCTGCGGGCCGGTCGCCTCGAGCACCAGCACGGCGACGAGTGAGGCCAGCTGCGCGGACCGCTCGAGGCTCAGTCCGGCGGCGCGTCCGGTCAGGAAGCCTGCGCGGAACGCGTCGCCGATGCCGGTCGGGTCGGCCTGGTGGGTCTCGGGGACGACGTCGACGTGAATGGTGGTGCCGCCTGAACTGCCACCGGACACCAGGTCGACGCCCTTCGGGCCGAGCGTGGTCACGCGCAGTCCGATCTGGTTCATCACCTCGGCCTCGCTCCAGCCTGACTTCTGCAGCAGCAGATCCCACTCGTAGTCGTTGGTGAACAGGTAGGTCGCGCCGTCGATGAGCTTGCGGATCTCCTCACCCGACAGGCGGGCCAGCTGCTGCGACGGATCGGCCGCGAAGGCCAGTCCGAGCGCGCGGCACTCCTCGGTGTGCAGGAACATCGCCTCGGGATCGTTGGCGCCGACGATGACGAGGTCGATCTCGCCGGCCTTCTTCGCGACGTCGGCGAGCTTGATGTTGCGGGATTCCGACATCGCACCCGGGTAGAACGACGCGATCTGGGCCATGTCCTCGTCGGTGGTGCAGACGAACCGCGCGGTGTAGGCGCTTTCGGAGATCAGGACGTTGGAGCAGTCCACCCCGTGCTCGTCGAGCCAGGTCCGGTATTCGTCGAAGTCCTTGCCCGCCGCGCCGACGAGCGCGACGTCACCGCCGAGGACGCCGATGGCGAAGGCCATGTTGCCTGCGACTCCGCCGCGGTGCAGGACGAGGTCGTCGACCAGGAAGCTCAGCGACACCTTTTGCAAGTGGTCGGCCAGCAGCTGTTCGGAGAACTTGCCGGGGAACTTCATCAGATGGTCGGTCGCAATGGATCCGGTCACCACAATCGTCACGAAGCTATGCCCTTCATTTGGTTAAGCCGTCTACCTAAGACTAACTAGCAGGTCGGTGCGCTAGCCTAACAACGTCATGGCTGGTCCAATCCCGTACCCCGAGTCCCCGTACCCGGAATCGCTGCCGCATCAGCCGTTTCCGCCCGCCGGCATGCGGCCGCCCGGCCCCCAGCCGTACCCGGGACCGGTGCCGGCGGCGTATCCAGGCACGTTGCCGCCGCCGGTCGACTATCCGTCGCCCCGGCGGGGACGGCGCGTCGCGCTGATCGGGCTGTCGGTCGTCGCGTTGGTGGCTGCCGTGGTCGCGGCGGTGGTGATCGCCGAGCGCAGCGGTGGTGACGAGGTCAGGGTGACCGACGCTTCGGCGGCGACGGCCATTCAGGGGTATTTGGACGCGCTGGCCAAGGGTGACGACGAGACCGTGGCCCGCAACAATTCGTGCGGGTTCTTCGACGCGGTCACCGATCGTCGATCGGACATGACGCTCGCCAATCTGACCAGCGATGCCTTCCGCCGTCAGTACGACGAGGTGAAGGTGTCGTCGATCGACAAGATCGTCACCTGGTCACCCACTCAGTCGCAGGTGCTCTTCACGATGCGGGCAACCCCGGCCGGTCGCAACCAGGGCGAAGTCGAACGTCAAGGCATCGCTCAACTGCTACTCCAGGATCAGAACATCCTGGTGTGCTCGTATCTGCCCCGCAATTCCGGCCAGTTCTAACCAGCCGGAATTGCGCGGCAGGGACTCAGTTGAAGGAGTCGCCGCAGGCGCAGGATCCGCCGGCGTTGGGGTTGTCGATCGTGAAGCCGGTCTTCTCGATGCTGTCGACGAAGTCGATGGTCGCACCCATGAGGTACGGAGCGCTCATCCGGTCGACGGTCAGCGTGACACCGCTGAAGTCGACGTTCAGGTCGCCGTCGAGCGACCGGTCGTCGAATGCGAGCTCGTAGCGGAGACCTGCACAGCCGCCAGGCTGAACCGCGATGCGGAGCTTCAGGTCGTCGCGGCCTTCCTGGTCCAGCAGCGACTTGGCCTTTGCCGAGGCAGCGTCGGTGAGGATGGCGCCGTGAGCGGCGGTGGTAGTCGTGGTCGACTCGTCCTGAACAGTCATTCCTACTCCCTGGGCATTGTCATGCGTCGGATATCTCAACGGTACCTTGCCTGCGCGCTATTCCCGACTCGTGGCGGCGGCCCAGCGTGACGACGTCTGCTCAGCGAGTCCCGTGAGCTGCCGCGCGGCGTCGTCCATCGCGAGCTGGACCGATCCGGCGTAGTCGCTGATCGAGTGGGCGGCGGCGATGCCCGCCCCGGCGAGGGCGGTTTCGTCGAGGGTGACCTGGCCGGCCAACACCAGGACGGGGGCGTGCCGGGCTCCCGCGGCCAGCGCGCTGACCACCTTGCCGTGCAGCGACTGGTCGTCGAATCGGCCTTCGCCGGTGACGATTACGTCGGCGGCCGCCACGTCGCCGTCGAGGTCGGTGTGCTCGGCGATGACGGCGGCACCCGACTCTCGGCGGGCGCCCAGCGCCATCAGCGCCGCTCCGAGGCCGCCTGCCGCGCCCGCACCAGGTTCGTCGCGGACGGTGCGGCCCGTGCCCGCCTCGAGGGTGTCGGCCCATGCGGTCATCCGGTCTTCGAGCAGGTCGACGGTCGCGGGGTCGGCGCCCTTCTGCGGTCCGAACACGTGGGCCGCGCCCCTCGGCCCGAGCAGGGGATGTTCGACGTCGGTGGCGGCGATCAGGTCCACCCCGGCCAGCCGCGCCACGGCGACTTCGATCCCGCCGAGGGCATCGACGAGGCCGCGTCCGCCGTCGGTGCAGGCGCTGCCGCCCAATCCGACCACGATGCGGGATGCACCTGCCACCAGAGCGGCGTCGACGAGTTGGCCGACGCCGCGGCTGTGCGCGTCGACGGCGGTCTGCACGGTCGGCGGTCCGCCGAGGATGGCCAAACCGCAGGCCTGGGCGCATTCGACATAGGCGGTCGCCGAGTCGGCGTCGAAGACCCACTCCGCGGTGACCTCGGCGGACAGTGGCCCGCTGACCTGCGCTGACCGGAGGCCGCCAAAGCGGTTGGCCAGCACGTCGACGAAGCCGGGGCCGCCGTCGGACTGCGGCGCGAGCGTCAACCGATCCCCCGGCCTGCCGAGACGCCAGCCGGTGGCAATGGCCTCGGCGGCTTCGACGGCGGTGAGACTGTCGCCGTAGCAGTCGGGGGCGATGAGGACACGCAGGTCGTGGATCGTCACCCCCGAAGGGTAAGGGGAACCGGCCCCGGCCACGCGGCAGATCGGAGGCGCATGTCGGACGCCGCCAGGATGTAAGTAACCTGGGAGGCGTGAATCTGCTGGGTCGCAAGAAGGACAATCCCCCACCCGAGGAGAGCGACGCGTCCTCCTCCGTCGCCGGGATGTCCGTGGCCGAGCAGGAGGCCAGGGCGCGGGCCACCGCTCCGAAGGGACGGCCCACCCCCAAGCGCAACCAGACCCGCAGCCGCGGTCCGGTCGCGCCTGCTCCGATGACGTCGGCGGAGGCGCGCAAGCGCAAGAAGGCCGCCAAGCAGACGATGAGCAAGGAAGAGCGCAAGGCCGACAAGCTGGTGCGCCGCGCCGCGATGGCTGACCGCCGCGAGAAGATGATGTCGGGTGAGGACTCGTACCTGCTCCCTCGCGACAAGGGCCCGCTGCGCCGCTACACGCGCGACATCGTCGATGCGCGGCGCAACCTGCTCGGGCTGTTCATGCCTGCCGCGCTCGCCCTGGTGTTCGTGATGCTGTCGCTGCCGTCGGTCGAGATTCAGTACTACGTGCAGTTCGTGATGCTCGGACTGGTGGCCGTCATGGTGATCGACGGGGTTCTGATCGGACGGCGGGTCAACAAGGCCGTCGACGCGAAGTTCCCCGACAACACCGAAAGTGGTTGGAAGCTCGGCTTCTACGCCGCCAGTCGGGCGTCTCAGCTGCGCCGCATGCGGGCACCCCGCCCCCAGGTCGAGCGCGGCGCCACGATCGCCTGATTCGACGTGCGCGTCCTCGCGCTCGGCGGCATCCGATCCGGCAAGTCGCAGTGGGCGGAAGCGGCGATCAGCCGCGCCGCCACCTCAGGTGAGGTCCGCTACGTGGCCACCGGTGCGGTCTCAGACGGTCCCGAGTGGGCGGCCAGGGTCGCGACCCATCGGCAGCGCCGACCCGATCGGTGGTCGACCGTCGAAAGCACCGACGTGGCAACGCATTTGCGTACTGACCCCGAAGTTCCCACCCTGGTCGACGACGTCGGCGGCTGGTTGGTCGCCGTCATGGACCGCCGGGACGCGTGGACCGGCGGGGACGTCACACCCGACGTCGACGACTTGGTCACCGCGGTGGGCGAATTCCGCGGGCCGCTCGCCCTCGTCAGTCCGGAGGTCGGGCTGACGGTGGTGCCCGCCACCGAGTCCGGTCGCCGATTCGCCGACGCGCTGGGGACCTTGAATCAACGCCTCGCCGCCGTTTGTGACGAGGTCGTCCTGGTCGTCGCGGGCCAGCCCCTGACGGTCAAGGGGCGACCGTCCACGTGATCGGCTCCGTCGCATCGGCTTTCGCGTTCGGCACCGTCGTGCCGGTGCGCACCCGGCAGTCCTTCGGTCGTGGCGCCCTGACCGCGCTACCCGTGGTCGGGGTGGCCCTTGGCGCGGTGGCGGCGGCGGGTGCGTGGCTGGCCGCGCACGCGTTCGGCGCAGGGAACCCGTTGACAGGCATGGCCGTGGTGACCATCCTGCTGCTGGCGACCCGAGGCCTGCACGTCGACGGCTTCGCCGACACCGTCGACGGGCTCGGCTGCTACGGGCCGCCGGAGCGTGCGCTGGCCGTCATGCGCGACGGGCCCGCCGGCCCGTTCGGGGTCGCCGCGATCGTCGTGGCGATCGTGGTCCAGGGCCTGACGTTCACCATGCTGGACCCGGTCGCGGTCGTGGTGGCCGTGGTGGCGGGCCGGGTGGCGGTGGTGGTGGCCTGTCGTCGCGGCGTGCCGGCCGCACCGGGCGGCACCATGGCGTCGTTGGTGGCCGGTACGCAACCGGTGTGGGTGGCGGCAGCCTGGGTCGTCGCGCTCGCGGCTGGCGCCGTCTTGGCCACCGACCGGCCGTGGCAGGGACCCGTCGCGGTGGTGGTGGCGGTCGCGATCAGCGCCGTGCTGGTGGCACATTGCGTCCGCCGGTTCGGCGGCGTCACCGGCGACGTGCTGGGCGCATGCGTCGAGCTGACGACGACGATCGCCGCGCTGGGACTGGCGGTCGGCTAACTCAGCCGAGCCGGGTCATCCAGTCGTGGGTGTCGGCGAACGTGCCGCGCTGGATGCCGGTGAGGGTGTCACGCAACGCCATCGTCACCTCGCCTGGCTCGCCGTCGGCGATGGTGAAGTCGCCGTCGCCGGACTTCACGTGCGAGACCGGGGTGATCACCGCGGCGGTGCCGCAGGCGAACACCTCGGTGATCTCCCCTGCGGCGGCCTTCTTCTGCCACTCATCGACGTCGATCTTGCGTTCCTCGACCGAAAATCCCGCGTCGGTTGCCAACTGCAGCAACGAGTTTCGCGTGATGCCGGGCAGCAGGGAGCCGCTGAGTTCCGGGGTGACAAGACGGGCGGTGCCACCGCTGCCGAGAACGAAGAACAGGTTCATGCCACCCATTTCCTCGACGTAGCGGCGTTCGATGGCGTCCAGCCAGACCACCTGGTCGCAGCCGTGCTCGGTCGCCTCCGCCTGCGCGAGGAGAGACGCGGCGTAGTTGCCGCCGAACTTCGCCGCACCGGTGCCGCCGGGACTGGCCCGCACGTACTCGGTGGACAGCCACACCGAGACCGGCTTGAGGCCACCCTTGAAGTAGGCGCCAGCGGGTGAGGCGATCACCATGTAGCGGTACTCGACGGCAGGCCGCACGCCGAGGCCCGGCTCGGTGGCGAAGATGAACGGGCGCAGGTACAGCGACTCCTCGCCACCCGCGGCGGGCACCCAGTCGCCGTCGACGGCGATCAGCTGCCGCAGCGACTCGAGGAACACCTCGTCGGGCAGCTCGGGGATGGCCAGCCGACGGGCGGAGTTACGCAGTCGGGCGGCGTTGGCCTCCGGCCGGAACGACACGATGGAACCGTCGCCCCAGCGGTAGGCCTTCAGGCCCTCGAAGACTTCCTGGGCGTAATGCAGCACCACCGCGGACGGGTCCAGCTGGATCGGGCCGTACGGCTGCACCTTGGCGTCGTGCCAGCCGTCGGCCTCGTTGTAGTCGATCGTCACCATGTGGTCGGTGAAGTACCGGCCGAACCCGGGATCGGCCAGGATTCCGGTCCGTACTTCGTCGCTTGCCGGGTTCGCGTTGCGGGCAAGCGTGAAGTCGAGGGGACCAGTCATGTGCCGATTGTATAACCCGTGACTACCGAGTTTTAGCCTCTACGAACGGCGGTGCGACGACCTCGCATTCGAGTGCCCGGCCGCGGACGTCGACCGCCACCCGTTGACCGTCGGCGATGCCTGCGTCGGCGTCGACCAGCGCCAGGGCGATGCCCAGTTTCAAAGTCGGAGAGAAGGTTCCCGAGGTGGTGACGCCCACCGGGCGGTCGCCGTCGAGCACCGTCATGTCGGCCCTGAGCACGCCGCGCCCCACGGCCTTCAGCCCACGGAGCACCCGGCGCGGGCCAGCCTGCTTCTCCTCGAGCAACGCCTCCCGGCCCCAGAACGCGTCCTTCTTCCAGCCGATGGCCCAGCCGCACTTGGCCTGCAGCGGCGAGATCTCGGGTGACAGCTCGTGGCCGTGCAGCGGGTAGCCCATCTCGGTGCGCAGGGTGTCGCGGGCGCCGAGTCCGGCCAGTTCGCCGCCTGCGGCCGTGACGGCGTCGACCAGCGCGTCGAAGACGACCGTGGCGCGGTCCCATTCGGGTAGCAGTTCATAGCCGTGCTCGCCGGTGTAACCGGTCCGGCAGACCCGCACGGGCACCCCGCCGAATTCGGCGTCGGCGTAGCCCATGTAGTCCATGTCGGTCGGCAGTCCCAGCGCGGCGAGCACCTCGGCCGCCTTCGGGCCTTGGACGGCGAGCACCGCGAACGAACGGTGCTCGTCGGTGATGGTCAGCCCGGCGGGCGCCTTGGCCTGCAGGGCGGCGACGACGGCGGCGGTGTTGGACGCGTTCGGCACCAGGAACACTTCGTCGTCGGAGACGTAGTAGGCGATCAGGTCGTCGATCACACCACCGGAGTCGTTGCAGCACAACGTGTATTGGGCCTTGCCCGGTCCGATGCGACGAAGGTCGTTGGTCAGAGTCGAGTTGACGTAGTCGGCGGCGCCCGGCCCGACCACCAGGGCCTTGCCGAGGTGGCTGACGTCGAAGAGGCCGACGGCGTTGCGGGTGGCGTTGTGCTCGCTGACGGTTCCCGCATAGGACACCGGCATCAGCCAGCCCCCGAATTCGGCGAAGCTCGCCCCCAGTTCGCGGTGGCGGTCCTCCAGCGGACCCTTCAGCAGGTTGTCACTCACGGCGAACCACACTAATGCCTGGCTGGCCGCCGTCGACTTCTGCGCCAGGGCTGCGCTTTCCCGGCTACGGCAACCATCGTGCAGAAGTCGCGCGGTCGCGACGGTCGACCGCCCCTGGCTAGGGTGACTTCCGTGAGCACTGCACCCGGCTACCAGTCCCCCACCGTCATCGTCTCCACCGGCCTGCCCAAGCGCGGCATCGGGGCTGCGGTGCTGATCGTTCCCGTCGCCACCGGTGACGACGATCGGGCACGGGTCGTCCCGAATCCCTTCCTCGACGCCGAGGCCGTCGGCGAGATCGAGGTGGCACTCAAGGCGCTCGGCGCCAAGGGCGGCAGCGAGCAGACCTCTCGCCTCGTCATCCCCGCCCTGCCCGTCGCCAGCGTGCTGGCGGTCGGCCTCGGCAAGTCGCGCGACGAGTGGTCGGGCGACGTGATCCGGCGCGCCGCCGGGGTGGCGGCGCGGTCGTTGAGCGGCGTCGAGCAGGTCGTGACGACGCTGTCCGAGCTCGACGTGGCGGCGACGGTCGAGGGTCTGATCCTCGGCGCGTACCGCTTCACCGACTACCGCAGCACCAAGACCGCCCCCAAGGAGCCGGGTCTGGCCAAGATCACGGTGTTGTCGACGGCGAAGGGCGCGAAGGTCGACGCCGTCCGCGGCACCAACGTCGCGACCGCGGTCGCGACGGCTCGGGACTTGATCAACACCCCGCCGAGTCATCTGTTCCCCGACGAATTCGCCAAGCGCGCCCGGGCTCTCGGCGAGTCGGTCGGCCTGCAGGTCGAGGTGCTCGACGAGAAGGCCCTTGAGAAGGGCGGCTACGGCGGCATCGTCGGCGTCGGCAAGGGTTCGACCCGGCCGCCGCGGCTGGTCCGCCTGACCCACAAGGGCGGCAAGGGCCGCAAGCCCAAGAAGGTCGCCCTGGTCGGCAAGGGAATTACCTTCGACACCGGCGGCATCTCGATCAAGCCCGCCGCGAACATGCATCACATGACCTCCGACATGGGCGGCGCCGCCGCCGTCATCGCGACCGTGGTGTTGGCCGCCAAGCAGGGCCTGCCCATCGACGTCGTCGCGACGGTGCCGATGGCCGAGAACATGCCGTCGGCCAGCGCGCAGCGGCCCGGTGACGTCCTCACCCAGTACGGCGGCATCACCGTGGAGGTGCTCAACACCGACGCCGAGGGCCGGCTGATCCTGGCCGACGCGATCGTGCGGGCGTGCGAGGACGGGCCCGACTACCTCATCGAGACGTCGACGCTGACCGGTGCGCAGACCGTCGCGCTCGGCGCCCGCACCCCTGGCGTGATGGGCAACGACGAGTTCCGCGACCGCGTGGCGACGCTGTCGCAGGCCGTCGGCGAGAACGGGTGGGCGATGCCGCTGCCCGACGAGCTCAAGGACGACCTCAAGTCGACGGTCGCCGACCTCGCGAACGTCAGCGGCTCCCGGTACGCGGGCATGCTGGTGGCCGGGGTGTACCTGCGTGAGTTCGTCGCCGATGGCGTGCAGTGGGCCCACATCGACGTGGCCGCACCGGCGTACAACACCGGCGGCCCGTGGGGCTACACCGGCAAGGGCGGCACCGGCGTGCCGACGCGGACGATGTTCGCCGTCCTCGAGGACATCGCCGCCAACGGCTGACGGGCTACGCCGCCACCGGCACCAGGTGGGTTTGGGCGGCGCGGACGAAGTCGGCGACGAGTGGGTTCGCGTCGCCGACCCTGGTGACGACGACGACCTCGCTGGCGGGGACGTCGTCGATCGGCACGGACGCCAGGTCGGCGCGCAACGAGCTGCGCCGGTCACCGATTGGGACCACCGCCACCGCCTGACCGCTGGCGACCAATTCCAGTCTGTCCTCGAAGCTTTCGACGACGGGGCCCGCCGCTAGCGAGCCGGCGTCGGTCGGATAGATCGAGCGGGGTGCGCCGTGCGCGCAGTAAACGGGCAGACCGCCGGCGAAGTCCTGCAGTGACACCGACGCCCGCCCGGCCAGGTGGTGGTCGGCCGGCAGCACCAGCATCCGCGGCTCTTCGTAGAGCAGCGTGACGTGCACGTCGTCGGCCGGGTGCGGCAGCGGAGCGCGGGCCACCAGGACGTCCACCTGGCCGTCGGCGAGCATGCGCCCGTCGTGGCATTCGAGGTGGCGGGTGCCGATCGTCGCCTGCGGGTGGCGAATCCGCAATTCACGGATCGCCGAGGTGACCACAAGGTCCTCGACGTAGCCGACGACGACGTTGCCCGCAGGCGCGTGGGCCCGTGCGGTCAGGGTGGCCCGGTGCGCGGCGCGCAGCAGGGCCTGTGCCTCCGGGAGGAATGCCCTGCCGGCGTCGGTGAGCACCGTGCCACGCGGCGTGCGGTCGAACAGCGGCGCGCTCAGCTGCCGTTCCAGCCGCTGGATCTGGCGGCTCAGGGCCGGTTGCGCGATGTGGAGCTCGGCCGCGGCCCGTCCGAAGTTCAGCTGCTCGGCCACGACGGTGAAGTACCGCACCAGCCGCAGTTCGAGGTCGGTTCCGAAGTCGTTCACCGGCAAGTCCTCATGGGCGGGTTCAACCCAGCCGCCGACCGCGGCTATTCCGGCGCCGCCATTCCGTTTCGGCATGACGGGGTGCCGAACGGGTCTTGGACACCCCTGCCGAACTGCCAGAGACTCCTTTGCATGGGTAGATACGACGGCAAGACGGCAGTGATCACCGGCGGAAGCAGCGGCCTCGGGCTGGCCGCCGCCCGGCATCTGGTGGCCGAGGGCGCACGCGTCCTCGTCACGGGACGAACCCAGGAGACGCTCGACGACGCGGCGGAGCAACTGGGCAGCAGTGCCGTCGCCGTGCGCAGCGACACCAGCTCGCTGACGGAGATCGACGCGCTGGCCGAGCGGGTGCGCGCCGAGTTCGGCAGGGTTGACGCCCTAGTCGTCAACGCGGGCATCGGCAGCTTCGATCCGTTCGACGCGGTGACCGAGCAGACCTTCGACGACGTGTTCGCGATCAACACCAAGGGCCCGTTCTTCACGGTGCAGAAGCTGGCGCCGCTGATGGCCGAGGGCAGTGGTGTGGTGCTGACGACGTCGACGGCGAATCAGACGGGCTGGGACGCGCTCAGCGTCTACTCGGCGAGCAAGGCCGCGCTGCGGTCGATGGCCCGCACGCTGAGCCGTGAGTTGCTGCCGCGGGGCATCCGGGTGAACGCCGTCAGCCCTGGCTCGATCGAGACCGGCAAGTTGGAGAAGGAGGTGCCGGAGCGAGCCGCCGAGCTCAAGGCCGCGTTCACCGCGAGCAACCCGATGAGGCGCTTCGGCCAGCCGAGCGAATTCGCGCCCGCGGTGGCGTTCCTGGCCTTCGACGCCACGTTCGTCGCGGGCATCGAACTGGTCGTCGACGGCGGCGACTCGCAGCTCTAATCAGTTGTCCAAGAAAGGGATTCACATGTCAGATTACGACGGTAAGCGGGTTGTCATCACCGGCGGGACCAGCGGCATCGGCCTCGCCACCGCCAAGCTGCTGGACGCGGGCGGGGCCCGGGTTCTCGTCACCGGCCGGACCCCCGCGTCGTTGGCGGCCGCCGCGGCCGCCCTCGGTCCGCGGGCGGTGGTGGACCGTCGCGACGTGGCGGACGTCGACGGTCTCGCCGACCGTGCGGCCGCCGAGTTCGGCGGCGTCGACCTGCTGGTGCTCAACGCAGGCGCGACGGCGGCAGCCACGATCGAGGACACCACCGGTGAGCAGTACGACGACCAGTTCGCCGTCAACACCAGGGCACCGTTCTTCACCGTGCAGCGCTTCGTCCCGCTCATGCCTCCCGGCAGCGCGGTGGTGTTGACGACGTCGATCGCCAACCGCAAGGGCATCGCGACGACGAGCGTCTACTCCGCGACCAAGGCCGCGCTGCGGTCGATGACCCGCACGTTCGCGGCGGAACTGGTCGACCGAGGGATCCGGGTCAACGCCGTCTCTCCCGGCCCAGTCGACACCGGGATCCTCGAACGGTCCATGCCTGCCGAGGCGGCGAGCGAATTCCTCGCGGCGCAGCGGGCCGTGAACCCGATGGGTCGCCTCGGGGAGCCCGAGGAGGTGGCGAAGGCCATCGCCTTTCTGGGCTTCGACGCGACGTACACCACCGGCGCGGAGTTGACGGTCGACGGCGGTGCGTCCCAGCTCTGAGGCGCCGGGTTACATCACCGAGCCGCGCGCGGTGCTGCGCAGCACCTGCGGTGCGATCCGCGAGGTGCCGTAGAGCAGGTAGGCCTCCGGCGCGACCGGGCGGATCGCCTTGTTCTTGGCGACCGACGAGAGGATGGCCTTGGCGACCTTGTCGGGGCCGTAGCGCCGGGCGGCGAACATCGCCTCGAGCTGTTTGCGACGCCCGGCGACCTGGCCTCCGCGTCCCGCGGGCGCGTCGAACCGGGTGGTGTTGACGATGTTGGTGTCGATCACGCCGGGGCAGATGGTCGTCAGGCCAACTCCGGCGGCGGCGAGTTCGGCCCGCAGACAGTCGGAGAACATGTACACCGCGGCCTTGGACGTGCAGTACGCGTTCATCGCCTGCAGTGGTGCGTAGGCGGCCATCGACGACACGTTGACCACGTGGCCACCGGTGCCGCGGTCGACGAGCCGCTTCGCGAAGGCTCGGCAGCCGTTGACCACGCCGCCAAGGTTGACCTCCAGCACGCGGTCCCACTGCTCGGCGGGGGTGTCCAGGAACGAGCCGGCGTGGCCGATGCCCGCGTTGTTCACCACGACGTCGGGGACGCCGTGCTCGGCGCAGATCCGCTCGGCGAAGTCCTCGACGGCCTCGGCGTCGGCGACGTCGAGCACGTAGTGATGGGCAACGCCGCCGCGCGCGGTGATCATCGCGGCCGTCTCGGCGACGCTGGCCTCGTCGACGTCGCTGACGACGACGTCGGCGCCCTGGCCGGCGAACGCCAGCGCGGTCTCCCTGCCGATGCCGCTTCCCGCGCCGGTCACCGACACCAGGGAGTCGCCGAAGGTGCCGCGCGTCCTGCCGACCTCGGCGCGCAACAGGGCGCGGGCGGGGGTGGCGCCGCCAAGGTGGTCGACGAACTCGGCGACCGCGTCGGCCACCGTCTGAGGGTGCGACAGCTGAACCCAGTGGCCGGCGACGACGTCCCGGCGCCACAGCCGCGACGCCCAGGCCGCGGCGTCGTCGTAGACGTAGTGCCGCACGAACCGGTCGCCGCTCGCGACGACGAGCTGCACCGGCACGTCGACTCGGCCCTCGGCCCGGTCGACGGCCGGCGACCCGAAGTAGTTGGCCCGGTAGACCTTCATGCTGTTGACGGCGTCGTCGACGAGGTCCGCGGAGTGGTGGATCCGATGCGCGGGCACACCGTCCTTGGCCAGCATGCGGTCGAGCAGCCCAGCGCGGAACGCCGCCCGGACGGCGACCGGCGCCAGCACCGGGATCGAGTTGGCGGCCATGTAGGTCAGCCGCAGGAACTGCGCGACACCGCGGGTGAACTGTCGCGGCGAGTACGGGCGCCGGATTCGGGTCGCGACGAAGCGGTCGAGGTGCTCAGCGCTCGGGCCGGAGATCGAGGTGAAGGAGGTGACGCGGTCGGCGGCCGCCGACCGGGACAGGTACTCCCAGATGCCGACCGAGCCCCAGTCGTGGGCCAGGACGTGAACGGGTTGGGCCGGGCTCAGGGCGCCGACGACGGCGTCGAAGTCGTCGGCGTAACGCGCCATGGTGTACGCCGAATGATGCTTGGGCACAGCCGATTTGCCGACGCCGCGGTTGTCGTAGCGGATGACGCGGTAGCGCTCCTCGAGCAGTACGACGACGCCGTCCCACACCACGTGCGAGTCGGGCCAGCCGTGCACCATGACGATCGTCGGCCCGGTGGGGTTGCCCTGTTCGTAGACCGCGATGCGCACGCCGTCGGCACTGGCGACGGTCGTCTGCGTCACGTCAGTCATCTTCGAGTTCCCGTCTGAGTTCGCGCTTGCGTTCGATCCGTCGGCGGGCGTCGAAGTCGCGCATGCGCTGGGGGTAGCCGACCTTCTGGACGTCGTAGACCGGGATGTCGAGTTTGTCGGAGAGCTGGCGGGCACCCTTGTCGCCGCCGGCCCGGCGCCGGGTCCATTCGCCGTCGGCGGCCACCAGCACCACGGTCACCTCGGTGACGGTGGTCTTGGGTTCGACGAAGGCCTCGACGCCGTGGTGTTCGGCCGCCCATTGCTTCAGGTATTTGAGGTCGGCCGCGGGGTCTCGACGGTCGGAGCCGCCCTTGGAGCCGCGTCGGCGGAACGAATCGAACAGTCCCAACTGGACCTCAACTCCCTTCGATCGAGCTTTCAATGGTGCCAGAGGAGCAACTCGGCCGGTCTGCGACGACCTGCGGGCCCGGACGTGACAGGATGGGCAGCGAGCATTTTCGACCGTTACGAGCGACCGTTCGAGGAGTCACATCACATGGCCATCACCGTCCAGATGCCCGCACTTGGTGAGAGCGTCACCGAGGGGACCGTCACGAGATGGCTGAAGCAAGAAGGCGACACCGTCGAGGTCGACGAGCCCTTGCTGGAAGTGTCCACCGACAAGGTCGACACCGAGATCCCGTCACCCGCCGCGGGCGTGCTGACCAAGATCATCGCCAATGAGGACGACACCGTCGAGGTCGGCGGCGACCTCGGCACGATCGGCGACGCCGACGAGGGCGACGGCGGCGAGAGCGCTCCCGCCGCCGAGGAGAAGTCCGAGCCGGAGCCCGAGCCAGAACCGGAGCCCGAGCCCGAGCCCGAAGCCAAGGAAGAGCCGGCCGCCAAGCCGAGCAGCGGTGGAGGCAAGTCCACCTCGGTCGTGATGCCCGAACTGGGCGAGTCCGTCACCGAGGGCACCGTCACCCGCTGGCTCAAGAACGTCGGCGACACCGTCGAGGTCGACGACCCGCTGGTCGAGGTGTCCACCGACAAGGTCGACACCGAGATTCCGTCGCCGGTCGCAGGCACCCTGCTGTCGATCACCGCGGAGGAGGACGACACGGTCGCGGTCGGTGGCGAACTGGGCAAGATCGGCGATGAGCGCTCGCGCGAAGAGCAGACGGACACCGATGCCGACGCCGCGCCGAAGGCGGAGGAGTCCAAGCCCGAACCAGAGCCGGAGCCAGAGCCAGAGCCCGCGCCGAAGGCCGAGAAGCCCAAGGAAGAACCCAAGCCCGAGCCAAAGCCGGAACCCAAGGCCGAACCGAAGCCGCAGCCCAAGGCCATCCCGGCCGAGGCACCCGCGTCCGACGGCAGCCCGTACGTGACGCCGCTGGTCCGCAAGCTGGCGAACGACAACGGCGTCGACCTGACCTCGGTCAAGGGCACCGGCGTGGGGGGCCGCATCCGCAAGCAGGACGTGCTCGCCGCGGCGGAAGCCGCAAAGGCGCCGGCAGCCGCCGAGCCCGCACCGGCCGCAGCCCAGGCCCCGGCCGCCAAGGCACCTGCCGCCGCCGCGCCAGAGCTGTCGCACCTGCGCGGTACCACGCAGAAGGCGAACCGCATCCGGCAGATCACCGCCAAGAAGACGCGTGAATCGCTGCAGACGACGGCGCAGTTGACGCAGACGCACGAGGTCGACCTGACCAAGATCGTGGCGCTGCGGGCCCGCGCGAAGGCGACGTTCAAGGAGCGCGAGGGCGTCAACCTCACGTACCTGCCGTTCTTCGCGATCGCGGTGATCGACGCCCTCAAGGCGCACCCGAACGTCAACGCGAGCTACAACGAGGACTCCAAGGAGATCACCTACTACGACGCCGAGCACCTGGGCTTCGCAGTCGACACCGAACAGGGTCTGCTCTCCCCCGTCGTCAAGAACGCCGGCGATCTGTCCCTGGGCGGCATCGCACGGGCGATCGCCGACATCGCGGCACGCGCGCGCTCGGGCAACCTGAAGCCCGACGAGCTGTCCGGCGGCACGTTCACGATCACCAACATCGGTAGCCAGGGCGCGCTGTTCGACACGCCGATCCTGGTTCCGCCGCAGGCGGCGATGCTGGGCACCGGTGCCATCGTCAAGCGTCCGCGCGTCGTGGTCGACGAGAACGGCAACGAGTCGATCGGTGTCCGGTCGGTGTGCTACCTGCCGCTGACCTACGACCACCGCCTCGTCGACGGGGCCGACGCCGGCCGATTCCTGACGACGGTCAAACGGCGTCTCGAAGAGGGAGCGTTCGAGGCCGACCTCGGACTGTAGGCCTCGTGCGAAATGCCGTCATCGCGATTGCGGGTTCCTCGGGTCTGATCGGTTCGGCGCTGACGTCGGCTCTTCGGGCCGCCGACCATCGAGTGCTGCGGTTGGTGCGACGCGCACCGGCCACCGCCGACGAGATCTTCTGGAACCCGGACACCGGTGAGTTCGACGCGAGTGCGTTGCGCGGCGCGGACGCCGTCGTCAACATGTGCGGCGTCGGCGTCGCCGACAAGCGGTGGTCGGGCGCGTTCAAGCAGAGCCTGCGCGACAGCCGGATCGGCCCGACCGAGGTGCTGTCGCGGGCAGTCGTCGAATCCGGTGTCCCGGTGTTGGTCAACTCGAGCGCGGTCGGCTACTACGGCGACACGCGTGACCACGTCGTCGACGAATCGGGGCCCGCGGGTCACGGTTTTCTCGCCGGTCTCTGCCGGGACTGGGAGGCGGCGACCGAGACGGCGTCGGCCGCGGGCGTGCGGGTGGTGCTGATGCGCACCGGTCTGGTGCTGTCCCCCGCGGGCGGCATGCTTGCGCGCCTCAAGCCGCTCTTCGGTTTCGGTCTCGGCGCGCGACTGGGCAACGGTCGGCAGTACATGCCGTGGATCAGCCTCGAGGACGAGGTGCGGGCGCTCTTGTTCGCCATCGAACGCGACGACCTCGCCGGACCCGTCAACGGCACCGGACCCGCGCCGGTCACCAACGCCGAGTTCACCGCCGCACTTGGGCGGGCACTGAAGCGGCCGACGCCGATGCTGGTTCCCGGGTTCGCCCTGCGCGCCGTCCTCGGCGAGTTCGCCGAGGAGGGGCTCCTCGGCGGGCAGCGCGCGATTCCCGCGGCGCTGGAGCGGGCCGGCTTCGAGTTTCGCCACCACACGATCGGCGAGGCGATGGCCTACGTCACCGCGCCGAAGGGTTCCTGACGCGCGTACCGTTCACGGCATGGGCGCAGCATCGGTCCGGTCGGCGGACACCGACATCGTCGTGCGACGACTGGGTTCGGTTGACTATCTCGGGGCGTGGCAGATGCAGCGCGAGCTGGCCGACGCCCGGGTGGCCGGCGGCCCCGACACCCTGCTGCTGCTCGAACATCCCCCGGTCTTCACGGCGGGCAGGCGGACCGAGCCGCACGAGCGCCCGGTGGCCTCCGACGTCCCCGTCGTCGACACCGACCGTGGCGGGAAGATCACCTGGCACGGTCCCGGTCAGTTGGTCGGCTACCCGATCATCGGCCTGGCTCAGCCACTGGACGTGGTGAAGTTCGTCCGCCGGCTGGAGGATGCGCTGATCGCGGTGTGCGCGAGCTTCGGGCTGGCGACGGGTCGCGTCGAGGGCCGGTCGGGTGTCTGGGTTCCCGGCGACGACCGCCGACCGGCCCGCAAGATCGCCGCCATCGGCATCCGGGTGGCGCGCGCGACGACCCTGCACGGCTTCGCGGTCAACTGTGATTCCGACCTCTCCGCGTTCACCTCGATCGTGCCGTGCGGCATCTCCGATGCAGGTGTCACGTCCTTGACGGCCGAACTCGGCCGCCGGATCACCGTCGACGAGGTCGCCGACGTCGTGGCCGTGGCGGTGCCCGACTCCCTCGACGGCCGACCAGCGCTAGCATTGTCGAAGTGACCGTCGAACCGTCCGAGATCTCCCAGCTGCCCGTTTCCTCGACCGGCCGCAAGCTGCTGCGCCTCGAGGTACGCAACGCCGAGACTCCCATCGAGCGCAAGCCGCCGTGGATCAAGACCAAGCTGAAGATGGGCCCCGAATACAAGGAACTCAAGGCCCTGGTCAAGCGCGAGGGCTTGCACACCGTTTGCGAAGAGGCCGGCTGCCCCAACATCTACGAGTGCTGGGAAGACCGCGAGGCGACGTTCCTCATCGGCGGCGAGCAGTGCACGCGGCGATGTGACTTCTGCCAGATCGACACCGGCAAGCCGTCGGAGTTGGACCGTGACGAGCCCCGCCGCGTCGCCGAGAGCGTGCAGGCGATGGGCCTTCGGTACTCGACCGTCACCGGCGTCGCGCGCGACGACCTGCCCGACGGCGGGGCGTGGCTGTACGCCGAGACGGTGCGCCAGATCAAGGCACTCAACCCGAACACCGGCGTCGAACTGCTCATCCCCGACTTCAACGCGATCCCCGAACAGCTCGAGACGGTGTTCGAGACGCGGCCAGAAGTGTTGGCGCACAACGTCGAGACCGTCCCGCGCATCTTCAAGCGCATCCGCCCGGCGTTCCGCTACGACCGCAGCCTCTCGGTGATCACCTCGGCGCGGGACTACGGCTTGGTCACCAAGAGCAACCTGATCCTCGGCATGGGTGAGACCCCCGAGGAGGTGCGGACGGCGTTGGTCGACCTGCACGAGGCGGGCTGCGACATCATCACCATCACCCAGTACCTGCGGCCGACGGCTCGCCATCATCCGGTGGAGCGGTGGGTCAAGCCCGAGGAGTTCGTCGAGCACGGCAAGTTCGCCGAGGAGCTTGGTTTCCCCGGTGTTCTGGCCGGTCCGTTGGTGCGGTCGTCCTACCGGGCTGGCAAGTTGTACGCGCAGGCGGCGCAACTGCGGACGAATAACGCACCACCCGTATCCTGATCCGATGGCGAAGACCCGCAAGCCCGTTGTCGACAAGGCCGCCAAGGCCGAGGCGAAGGCTGCCCGCAAGGCCGCATCCAAGGAGCGCCGCAGTCAGCTCTGGCAGGCGTTCCAGATTCAGCGCAAGGAGGACACCCGACTCCTGCCGTACATGATCGGCGCGTTCGTGCTGATCGTGGCGATCGCGGTGGTCATCGGCGTCGTCGTCGGCAACGTGTTCACCTACGTGACGCTGATCCCGCTGGGCATCGTGCTCGGCCTGCTGGTGGCGTTCATCATCTTCGGGCGTCGTGCGCAGAAGTCGGTGTACCGCAAGGCCGAGGGCCAGACTGGCGCGGCCGCCTGGGCCTTGGACAACCTGCGGGGCAAGTGGCGCGTCACCCCCGGTGTCGCGGCGACCGGACACTTCGACGCGGTGCACCGCGTGATCGGCCGGCCGGGCGTGATCTTCGTCGGCGAGGGTTCGGCGACGCGCGTCAAGCCGCTGCTGGCGCAGGAGAAGAAGAAGACCGCCCGGCTCATCGGCGACATCCCGATCTACGACTTCGTCGTCGGCAACGGCGAGGGCGAGGTGCCGCTGTCCAAGCTGGAGCGCCACCTCACCAAGCTGCCCGCCAACATCACGGCCAAGCAGATGGACTCGCTGGAGTCGCGGCTGGCAGCGCTGGGTTCCCGGATGGGACCGGCCGCCATGCCGAAGGGTCCGTTGCCTCCCGGTGCGAAGATGCGCGGCGTGCAGCGCACCGTCCGTCGCAAGTAGGGCAATTCGGCCCCGATTTCCGGGTCACCAGATAATCTCCCCACTGCGCCCGTCCGCTGGACGGGCTCCAAATGGCGTTCCGGCCATGGACTTTGACGCCTTTGGGGGGCTTCGATGTGTACTGCATGCCAGTGGGCGCCACACTTCGCGTCGTTCGGCGCCGCGCGGGCGACCCGACGGACGGTGCTCACCGTGGCGGCCGTGGCCGCGGCGACGACGGCGATGACGGCGTGCTCGCCGAGCGGGGAGTCGGCCTCGTCCAGTGGCACCCCGGCGGCCGAACCGAGCGCAGGCAAGCCCGCCGACTTCGTCTTCCGCAACGGCCCGATCTACACCGTCACCGGCGCCGACCCGTGGGCCAAGGGCCTCGCGGTCACGGGCAACACAATCACCCACGTCGGCGACGAGGCGGGGGCGATGGCTCAGGTCGGCGAGGGAACCCGGGTGGTCGACCTCGACGGGCGGTTGCTCATGCCCGGCTTCGTCGAGGCTCACATCCATCCGTTCATGGGCGCCTTTCTGACCTCGGGGCTCGACCTGCAGCTGCCGACGGGTGCCGATGCGCTCGCCGCGATCGAGGCGTACGCCAAGGCGAATCCGGACGGTCCGGTCCGCGGATTTGGTTGGCGCGTGGACATGTTCGGGCCCGAGGGGCCCACGCGCGCGGACCTGGACCGGATCCTTCCGGACCGTCCCGCGTTCTTCTTCGCCATCGACGGCCACAGCCTCTGGGTCAACTCGAAGGCGCTGCAGATCGCCGGGGTCGACCGCAAGACCCCCGATCCCATCCCCGGCTTCAGCTACTACGCCCGTGACGCCAACGGTGACCCCACCGGGTACGTCCTCGAGGTCGTCGCCGTGCTGAGCATCGTCAACGCGGTCGAACCCATCTCCCCCGAGACCATGGCCACGCTGCTGGCGTCGTGGACGCCGAAGGCGGCCGAGGCGGGCATCACGTCGGTGTTCGACGCCGGGGTGCCGCCGATCGGCGAGGACCAGGGGGCGATCCTCGAGCTGTACGTCGACGCCGAGAAACGCGGCGAGCTGCCGTTCCGCGTCGTGGCGTCCTATGCGATCAAGGGACCGCCGGTCGACGACACGGTGGCCAAGATGACCGAGCTGCGCAATCGCATCTCCACCGATCTGGTGCACGCCACGGTGGTGAAGATCGTCGGCGACGGCACCCAAGGCGGCTACACCGCCTGGCTGGTCGAGCCCTACGCCGACAACCCCGACAGCACCGGCGGGTCGCCCTTCACCGAGGAGCAGTGGCACCAGGTGGTGCGCGACGTCGACGCCGCGGGCTTCGACCTGCACGTGCACGCCTGCGGCGAACGCACCGCCCGCGTCGCACTGGACGCCATCGCCGAGGCGATCAAGGCCAACCCGTCGCGCGAGCGCCGCCACGCCGTGGCGCATCTGGTCTACGTCGAGGACTCCGACAATCCGCGGTTCGGCGAACTCGGCGTCATCGCGCAGTTCTCCGCGAACTGGATGTCGGCCGATCCGGACACCGTGACGAACATGGGCGCCAGGTACGGCTCCCCGCGCAAGGACCTGCTCTACCGGCCCCAGGAGGTGCTCAAGTCGGGCGGCCGCATTTCACTGGGCACGGATTGGCCTGCGGCAGGTTACTTCTCGACGTACAAGCCGTTGGAGTCGATCCAGATCGGCGTCACCCGGCAACTCATCGGGCAGCCGGACTCACCGGTGTTGGAACCCGTCGACCAGCGGTTGTCGGTGGCTGAGGCGGTGCACGCCAACACGCTCGGGGCGGCTCATCAGATCCGGCTCGACGACAAGGTCGGCTCACTCGAGACCGGCAAGCTGGCCGACCTCATCGTGCTGGACGAGAACATTCTGACCGTCGAGCCACACGACATTCACCGGGCGAAGGTCACGATGACGATGATGAACGGTCAGATCCGCCACGAGGTCTAGCGCCTGACGATGGCGGTTCCCGTCAACCGGTCCTGGAAGCCGCGGCCGTCGGCGTCGGTGAACAGGGCGGGAATCACCAGTGCGACGAGCAGCACGCGGATCGTGGAGCGGCCGATGCCGACGTGCTGCCGGTGGTCGACCGAGACCACCTGAAGCCCCAGCGCCAGTTGGCCGGGGGTGAAGCTGAACAGGCGTACCGACACCGCGCCGAGCACCAGCCAGATCACTTCCAGGACGAGTGCACGGTGATCGGCCAGCGTGCCGCTGCGGTCCACCGAACCCACCAGCGACGTGAGACCCATCGCGATCAGCCAGTCGAGGGTGACGGCCAAGACCCGTCGCCCCGTGCCGACGAGTGAGCCCGGCCCGGACTGGGGCAGGCCAAGGCGTTGGCCGGCGAAGTCGTTGGGTCCCTGGCTGGCGTCGCCAGCTTCGGACGGTGGCGGGCCGGAGAGCCAGGAACCGAAGGTGCGGGCCATCAAACCAGCATAGGGTGAGCGTCCGGCACCACCACTGCGTAACGTCGGCGCAACATGCCTTTGACCGCCGCGCAATATGGTGTCCTTAGCGTCGAACGGCGGATCACCAGTCAAAGGAGAATTCTCAGTGCCAGAAAAGACTGCAGACGACATCTTCAAGCTGATCAAGGACGAGAACGTCGAGTACGTCGACATTCGCTTCTGCGATCTGCCGGGCGTCGTCCAGCACTTCTCGATCCCCGCGTCGGCGTTCGACGCCAGCGTGTTCGAGGACGGTTTGGCGTTCGACGGCTCGTCCGTGCGGGGCTTCCAGTCCATCCACGAGTCCGACATGATGCTCCTGCCGGATCCCAACACCGCGCGCATCGACCCGTTCCGGCACGCCAAGACGCTCAACTTGAGCTTCTTCGTGCACGACCCGTTCACCCGTGAGGCCTACTCGCGCGACCCGCGCAACGTGGCTCGCAAGGCGGAGAACTACCTCACCAGCACCGGCATCGCCGACACCTGCTTCTTCGGTGCCGAGGCCGAGTTCTACATCTTCGACTCGGTGACCTTCGACTCGAAGATCAACGGCACCTCCTACGAGGTCGACTCCGAGTCGGGCTGGTGGAACACCGGCGAGCCCTTCGAAGCCGACGGCAGCCCCAACCTGGGCTACAAGGTCCGGCCCAAGGGCGGGTACTTCCCCGTCGCGCCCTACGACCACTACGTCGACCTGCGCGACGAAATGGCCACCAACCTGCAGAACGCCGGGTTCATCCTGGAGCGCGGCCACCACGAGGTGGGCACCGCCGGCCAGGCCGAGATCAACTACAAGTTCGACACCCTGCTGGCCGCCGCCGACGACGTGAACCTGTTCAAGTACATCATCAAGAACACGGCGTGGAAGAACGGCAAGACCGTCACCTTCATGCCCAAGCCGCTGTTCGGTGACAACGGTTCCGGCATGCACGCCCACCAGTCGCTGTGGAAGGACGGCAAGCCGCTGTTCCACGACGAGTCGGGCTACGCGGGTCTGTCGGACCTGGCGCGTCACTACATCGGCGGCATCCTGCACCACGCGCCGTCGCTGCTGGCGTTCACCAACCCCACGGTGAACTCCTACAAGCGTCTGGTGCCCGGTTACGAGGCTCCGATCAACCTGGTCTACAGCCAGCGCAACCGTTCGGCGTGCGTCCGCATCCCGATCACGGGCAACAACCCGAAGGCCAAGCGCCTCGAATTCCGTTGCCCGGACAGCTCGGGCAACCCGTACCTGGCGTTCGCGGCGATGCTGATGGCAGGCATCGACGGCATCAAGAAGAAGATCGAGCCGTTGGCGCCCGTCGACAAGGACCTCTACGAGCTTCCTCCCGAGGAGGCCGCGAACATTCCTCAGGCCCCGACGTCGCTGTCCGCGGTGATCGACCGTCTCGAGGAAGACCACGACTACCTCACCGAGGGTGGCGTGTTCACCGAGGACCTCATCGAGACGTGGATCTCCTACAAGCGCGAGAACGAGATCATGCCGATCCAGATCCGGCCGCACCCGTACGAGTTCGCGCTCTATTACGACGTGTGATCGGCTCGCCGATGTGACGTGTAATCGGCTCGCCTAGTCAGCAAACGAAGCCGGGCGGAGTTCACTCCGCCCGGCTTCGTCGTGTCGGCGCGAGGTACGACTATGCGGACCGAAGTCCGGATAGTAGAGTCACCGCCATGCTGACGAATCTTGACGCCAGACTGTCCCCCCACGCCCCCGCCGTATTGAGCATCTTCCGCGTGGTCTTCGCGCTGCTGTTCCTGTGCCACGCCACCTCTCACCTCTTCGGCTGGCCGATGGCCGAACAGCAGGCCCCCGTCGGTCTCTGGCCGTACTGGTACGCCGGTGTCATCGAGCTGGTGACCGGCGTCCTCATCGGACTCGGCTTGTTCACCCGTATCGCGGCCTTCTTCGCGTCGGGCACCATGGCCTTCGCATACTTCACCCAGCACCTGCCGAAGAGCGTCATCCCGCTGGTCGACGGTGGCGAGCCTGCGGTCCTCTACTGCTTCGCGTTCTTCCTGCTGGTGTTCACCGGCGGCGGCGCGTGGGCCATCGACGCTCGGCGCCGCACGGGCGCAGTGTCCGCGACCCGCACCCGGAGCTGACCTAGAGGCCGGTCACCGGTCCAGCTCCAAGTCCTTGCGGAAGCGCTTCATCCCGTCGATCTTCTCCGCCGTGGTGGCCTCCGGGCCCGAATAGAACATCCACGGCTGGGTCAGGATGTGGGTGATTCCGGCGGCTTCGGCACGGTCGTAGTCCGCGATGCTCACCGCATCGACGAGCGGGGTCAGGATGGTGAAATCCTCCATCCCGAGCCCGTTTTCGGCGCGTAGTTCGCGCAGCCGTCGGGCACTCGCGATGGCGCGGTCGGTGGTGATCAGATCACCGATCCAGCCGTCGTTGCGAGCCGCCCGACGGAGCGCGACGTCGCTCAGTCCCCCGACGTAGATCGGAATGGGCGGCGGCGTCGGCTCCATCTCCAGGCGCGGCGTCTGATAGAACTCCCCGTCGAATTCGGCCCATCCTGGCTGCCACAGCGCACGAAGCAATTCGAGCATCTCGTCGGTGCGCTTGCCCCGCCGGTCGAAGCGCTGGCCCATCAACGCGAACTCTTCGGAACACCACCCGACGCCGATGCCGAACTCCACCCGACCATTGGCCAAATGTGCCGCCGTTCCAACGGCTTTCGCCACGGAGTACGGGTCACGCATGCCAGGGATGTACACAGTCGTGACGAAGTGCAGCCGCTCGGTGACCAAGGCCAGCGCCCCGATCAGCACCCACGGGTCCGGCCAGTCGGTGAACGGCGGCCAGCGGCGTTCCCCGTCCTTGGTGTACGGGTAGGGCGTTGCCAGCTTCTCCAGGTTGACCACGTGGTCGGGGATCCCGAAGCCGTCGTAGCCGAGATCGTCTGCCGCCTTTGCCAATTCGACGACTTCACGGGTTGGCAGGAAC
The DNA here is from genome assembly GCF_001426545.1 of Mycobacterium sp. Root135. Lineage (GTDB taxonomy): Bacteria > Actinomycetota > Actinomycetes > Mycobacteriales > Mycobacteriaceae > Mycobacterium. The sequence continues at coordinate 203,683 of NZ_LMEZ01000006.1, forward strand.
GCAGGGCTGACGTAGAACTTCACCGCGTACACACCCCCGGGTCGCTGCGCTCCTGCCCTCCGGTATCCCTCGCCCAGGCCGGCATGATGAACACCCCGTCGGCCTCCACCGTCCACCCGTTGGCGTCGCCGAGATACCCGCGCGCAAAGGTCTTGATGCCCTCGGTCCTCTCGACGAACGCCTCGGCGCGCACCGCACCGAGTGGGGTGCCACGCAGATAGCGCAAGGTGATGGTGCCGGTGAACAACGGTTTGGTCAGGCCGTCGCTGGCCACCTCTCCGAGGAGGTGGTCGAGCACCAGCGCGCAGATGCCGCCGTGCACCAGTCCCGGTGGCCCCTCGTAGGCCAACCCGAGGTCGAACTCGGACCAGCACCGGCCCCCGTCCTCGTGGTGGATGTTCATCGGCGGCGCGATCGCATTGCGAAGGCCCACCGCAGGATTCGCCCACGCGAGGGGCCGTCCGGTGTCGGCGTGCCGCAGCGTCGACGTGGTGGCGCGCTGGGTGCCGCGCAGCCGGGCCGTGACCGCCTCGATGGCGGCCCTGGCCTCGTGGGCGGTGTCGTCGTCGACGTCAGTGCGAATGCCCGCGTCGATCAGTTCGCGGATGGCGTGGGTCAGCGCACCGTGCACCACCTGCTGACGCTCGTACTCCTCGGCGGTGACGACGTCGAACGGAAAGTCCGCGCTCATTCTCCGAAGACCCGTCGCACGACCGACTTCGCGCGTCGGGTCACCCGCAGATAGTTGTCGAGGAACTCGCTGCCGTCGCTGTTGTCCCACCCGGCCGCGACGGCCACCGCGTTGAGCTGGCGGCCCGGCCCGGGGAGCTGGTCGGTTGGCTTGCCGCGCACCAACACCAGCGCGTTGCGCGCCTTCGTCGCGGTCAACCAGGCCTGCCGTAGGACGTCGACGTCGCCCTCGGCGATCAGTTCGGCGGCGCCGATGGCGTTGAGGGTGTCCAGCGTCGACGTGCTGTGCAGTGACTCGATTTCGTGGCCGTAGCGAAGTTGCAGAAGCTGGACGGTCCACTCGACGTCGGCGAGCCCACCGCGGCCCAGCTTGGTGTGCGTGTTCGGGTCGGCGCCGCGAGGCAGGCGTTCGGCGTCGATGCGCGCCTTCACCCGCCGAATCTCTTGCACCGCTTCGGCGGACACCCCGCCGGATGGATAACGGGTCTTGTCGGCCATCAGCAGGAAGCGGTACCCGAGGTCCTCGTCGCCCGCGACGCGGTGCGCCCGCAGCAGGGCCTGCACCTCCCAGGTCTGGGCGAACCGCGCGTAGTACGCCTCGTAGGACGCGAGAGTGCGCACCAGCGGCCCGCTACGACCCTCGGGTCGCAGGTTGGTGTCGACCTCGAGCGGCGGGTCGGCGCTCGGCGTGCCCAGCAGTGCGCGAACCTGTTCGGCGATGGTGACCGACCACTTCACCGCAACGGATTCCTCTGCGCCGCCCGATGGTTCGCACACGAACATGACGTCGGCGTCGGACCCGTAGCTCAGTTCCCCACCGCCGAGCCTGCCCATGCCGATCACGGCGATCTTGGCGGGTGGGCCGTCCTTCGGCGAGTTGGCGCGGGTGACGACGTCCAACGCGGCCTGCAGCACCGCAACCCACACCGACGTCAGCCCCCGGCACACCTCGGTGACCTCGAGCATGCCGAGCAGGTCCGCCGACGCCAGCCGGGCCAGTTCTTGGCGTCGCAGCGTTCTCGCCGCGGCGATCGCACGCAACGGGTCGGTGTGCCTGCTAGCCGACGCGACGAGCGCGTGGGCCAGGCTCTCCGGTTCGACCTCGAGCAGCTTGGGTCCCGACGGGCCGTCGGCGTACTGGCGGATCACCTCGGGTGCCCGCATCAGGAGTTCTGGCACGAACGCCGACGTGCCGAGCACGTGCATCAGCCGCTTGGCCACAGCACCCTCGTCGCGCAGTGAGGCGAGAAACCATCGCTGCTCGGCCATTTCGTCGCTGAGTCTGCGGTAGGCCAGCAGTCCGGCGTCCGGGTCCGGCGCGTCGGACAGCCAATCGAGCAGCGTCGGCAGCAGCACCTGCTGCACCCGCCCGCGTCTGCCGGTGCTGCCGGTCAGCGCGGCCAGGTGGGTCAGCGCGCTCTGCGGACCCTCGTATCCCAATGCGGCGAGCTGACGTTCGGCCGCCTCGGGCGACATGCTGGGCAAGAGTCCGACGGCGTTGCCTTCGACGGACTCCAGCAGAGGTTGGTAGAAGAGCTTGGCGTGAAGGCGCGACACCCGCAGACTTTGGCGCTTGAGTTCCTCGCGCAGCACGCCGAGCGAGTCGTGCTGACCGTCGGGGCGCATGTGCGCGGCGCGGGCCAGCCATCGCATCGCCTCTTCGTCACCGGCTTCGGGGAGCATGTGGGTGCGCTTGAGTCGCTGCAGTTGCAGGCGGTGCTCGAGGAGCCGCAGGAACTCATAGGAGGCAGTCATGTTCGCGGCGTCGTCACGGCCGACGTAGCCGCCGTCCCCCAGCGCCGCGAGGGCGTCGACGGTCGACGCCACGTGCAGCGATTCGTCGTTGCGGCCGTGGACCAACTGCAACAGCTGGACGGCGAATTCGACGTCGCGCAGACCGCCGGTGCCGAGCTTGATCTCACGGGACCTGACGCCGGCGGGCACGAGCTGTTCGACGCGGCGGCGCATCTTCTGCACCTCGGAGACGAAGTCCTCCCGCTCGCAGGCCGCCCACACCATCGACATCAGCGCCGTGACGTACTGCTCGCCGAGTTCGGCGTCCCCCACGGCGGGGCGGGCCTTGAGCAGAGCCTGGAATTCCCAGGTCTTGGCCCACCGCTCGTAGTACGCCACATGGGATTCCAGTGTGCGAACCAGCTCGCCGCTCTTGCCCTCGGGCCGCAGCCCGGCGTCGACTTCGAAGAACGCCTCGCCGGCGAATCGCATCATCTCGCCGGCCACCCTCGCGGTGATGGCGTCCGCCTTCTCGCAGACGAAGATGACGTCGACGTCGCTGACGTAGTTCAGTTCGCGCGCACCGCACTTGCCCATCGCGATGACGGCCAGTCGCGGTGGGGTGTCGTCCTTGCACACGGTCCTGTTCGCGATGACGAGCGCCGCCGCCAGCGCCGCGTCGGCGAGGTCGGCCAGGTGCTCCCCCACCGTCGGGAACGGCAGCACGGGTTCGTTCTCGACGGTCGGGGCCAGGTCGAGCGCCGCAAGCACCAGAATCCGGTCGCGGTAGAGCACCCGCAAATCGTTTGTCTCCGAAGTGTTCTCGGCCATCTCGGTGAAGATGCGGCGCAGCTCGGTCGCGCTCGGCAGCGTGATCTGGCCCGACAGCAGGTGCCACGAGGTCGGTTGCGCGACGAGGTGGTCACCGAGCGCCAGGGACGAACCGAGCACGCCGAACAGCCGGCCGCGTAGCCCGCGGTCCTTCACGAGGGCGCGGTTGAGTTCGTCCCAACCGTCCTCGAGTGCGTCCGCGAGACGCACCATCGTCCTCAGCGCGGTGTCGGCGTCGGGGGCACGCGACAGCGACCACAGCAGCTCTACGTAGTCGTCGGTGGTCCAGCCCAGCCGATCGAGGTCCGCACGCGCCGGAGGTTCGACCAATCCGAGTCTGCCGACGCTGGGCAGCGTCGGGCGCTGCGTCGCGGGTTTTGCCACCCCATCAAGGTAACGCAGGGGGTTTCGGCCACGGCACTGGCGACGGCACTACAGGGACAGGTAGGCCTTCAGTTCGTACGGCGTCACGTTGCTGCGGTAGTTCTCCCACTCGGCGCGCTTGTTGCGCAGGAAGAAGTCGAAGACGTGCTCGCCGAGCGCTTCGGCGACCAGCTCGGAATTCTCCATCTCCCCGAGGGCGACGCCGAGGCTGCCCGGCAGCTCCTTGTAGCCCATGGCGCGGCGTTCTTCCGGAGTCAGATTCCAGACGTTGTCCTCGGCTTGCGGCCCGAGTACGTAGTTCTTCTCGACGCCGCGCAACCCCGCGGCCAGCAGCACGGCGAACGCAAGGTAGGGGTTGCAGGCCGAGTCGGGACTGCGCACCTCGATGCGCCGGGAGGACGCCTTGCGGGGCGTGTACATCGGCACCCGGACGAGCGCCGACCGGTTGGCCGCACCCCACGAGGCCGCGGTGGGGGCTTCGCCGCCGTGCACCAGGCGCTTGTAGGAGTTGACCCACTGATTGGTGACGGCGCTGATCTCGCTGGCGTGTTCGAGGATGCCGGCGATGAACGACTTGCCGATGTCCGAGAGCTGCAGCGGGTCGTCGGGGGTGTGAAAGGCGTTGGCGTCACCCTCGAACAGGCTCATGTGGGTGTGCATCGCCGAGCCGGGATATTCGGAGAACGGCTTGGGCATGAACGTCGCCCGGACGCCCTCGGTGAGGGCGACCTCCTTCACGACGTAGCGGAACGTCATCACGTTGTCCGCCATCGACAACGCGTCGGCGTACCGCAGGTCGATCTCTTGCTGGCCGGGCGCGCCCTCGTGATGGCTGAACTCCACCGAGATACCCATCGACTCCAGCGCGTCGATCGCGTGCCTGCGGAAGTTGGGGGCCGAGTCGTGCACCGCCTGGTCGAAGTAGCCGCCGTTGTCGGCGGGAACCGGCTCGGAGCCGTCGTACGGACCGGGCTGCAGAAGGAAGAACTCGATCTCCGGGTGTACGTAGCAGGAGAAGCCGAGCTCGCTGGCCTTGGCCAGTTGCCTGCGCAGCACGTGCCGCGAGTCCGCCCAGGAGGGCGACCCGTCGGGCATGGTGATGTCGCAGAACATGCGGGCGGAGTGGTGCTTGCCTGCGCTGGTGGTCCAGGGAAGCACCTGGAACGTCGACGGATCCGGGCGGGCGACGGTGTCGGATTCCGACACGCGCGCGAAGCCTTCGATCGACGAGCCGTCGAAGCCGATGCCCTCTTCGAAGGCGCCCTCCAGCTCGGCAGGCGCGATCGCCACGGACTTGAGGTATCCGAGCACGTCGGTGAACCACAGCCGCACGAATCGGATGTCACGCTCCTCGAGCGTCCGGAGCACGAATTCCTTCTGCCGATCCATGTGCGAAGCGTAGGCACCCGCTGTTAATTCCGTGTTACATGCCTGCTGCATATGGTGCGCAGCTACCCAACAAGAGGGCCGGCTAGCACTGAAGGTTCGGCGGAGGGGGGCTCGCGGTGACCAGGAAGCTGACGACGGCGGAGTCGACGCAGGCGTCGCCGTTGAAGACGACCGTGTGTTGGGTTCCGTTGAAGGTGATCAGCGACGCGTCCATTTCGCGGGCCAAGTCCACTCCGGCCTGGTACGGCGTCGCCGGGTCGTGGGTCGTCGACACGACGACGACCTTGCCGGGGCCGGGCGACGACGCCGCGTGGGGCGCCGACGTCGGGGGCACCGGCCACATGGCGCAGGCGTCCCTGGGAGCCAGCCCGGTGAACTCGCCGTAGGCCATGAACGGCGCGGCGGCCCGCGCCTGCCGGTCGGCTTCGGCCCATACGGCGGGGTCGGTCGGATACGGCGAGTCGACGCATCTGATCGCCAAGAACGCGTCCTGCTGGTTGGTGTAGTGCCCTGTGGTGTCGCGCTCTTGATAGTCGTCGGCGAGCAGCAACAGGTCACCGGCGTCGGTGCCACGCTGCAGGCCGAGCAGCCCACTGGTCAGGAACTTCCAGTAGCGCTGGGTGTAGAGCGCGTTGACCGTGCCGGTGATGGCGTCCTGATAGCCGAGCCCCCGCGGGTCCGACGTCGGACCTGGCTGTTGCACCAACGGGTCGACCAGTTGGTGGTAGCGCGCGACGAACTGCGTCGGGTCTTGGCCGAGCGGGCAGTCGACGGACCGCGCGCAATCGGCGGCGTAGTCGTCGAACGCCGTCTGGAAGCCGGCGAGCTGCCGGACGTTCTCGGCGACGGGATCGGCGTCCGGGTCGACTGCGCCGTCGAGGACCATGGTGCGCACGCGGTCATCGAACAGTTCGGCGTATCTGGCGCCGAGTTCGGTTCCGTACGAGTAGCCGAGGTAGTTGATCTGGTTCTCTCCCAGTGCCGCTCGGACGACGTCCATGTCGCGCACGGTGGAGGCGGTGCCGACATTGGCGAGGAAGTCCTGGCCGGTGCGGGCGACGCACTCTTGGGCGATCTGCTGATAGATCTGCTCGATGCGGGCCACCCCGGCGGGGCTGTAGTCGGTGAGGGCTTCGCGGCGGTAGGCGTCGAAGTCGGCGTCGCTGCGGCACTGTACCTGCGGGGTGGAGCGCCCGACGCCGCGTGGATCGAAGCCGACCAGGTCGAAGCGGCGGGTGACGTCGTTGTCGCCGACGCTGCCTGCCATCGCCGCGACGGCGTCGACTGCAGACGCCCCGGGTCCGCCGGGGTTGACCATCAACGCGCCGATCCGGTCCCCGGTGGCAGGCACCCGGATGACCGCCAACTGTGCTTGCGGCCCTTCGGGTTTCGCGTAGTCGACGGGCACGCTGACAGTGCCGCACTGCGCGGTCGGCAGCGCGGCGGCGGACCCGAGGAAGCTTGCGCAGCTCCCCCAGACCGGGGGCTGCCCGTATTGAAGTTCGGGCGAAACCTCGGGGAACGCCGTTGCCACCGGACCGAGCACCGTCGACGCCACCACGATGGCGGGCAGTGCCGCGATCAGCCTGCCCACCAACCACATGGCGAACATCGTTGCACGCAAAGGTGTTCGGTGGCCGAGTGGGGCTCGGCCAGACACTACTCGGCAACCGGACGGTGATCCGACGGTGACCTGGGCGTCAGCAGGTCGAGTTGGGCGGCGGCACCACGACGTCGACGAGGTACTTGGCGGCGATGTCGTCGACGCACTTGTCACCCTGGAACACGACGGTGTGCTGGGTGCCGTCGAACGTCAGCAGCGTGCCGCCGAGTTGCTTGGCGAGGTCCACGCCCGCCTGATACGGCGTCGCGGGGTCGTTGGTCGTCGACACCACCAGGACGGGAGGCAGACCCGCGACGGAGATTCGGTGTGGCTTGGACGTGGCGGGCACCGGCCAGAAGGCGCACGTGCCAAGCGGCGCGTTTCCGGTGAACTGCCCGTAGCTCATGAACGGGGCAACCTCACGGACGCGGCGATCCTCGTCGACGACGGTCTTGCGGTCGGTGATCGGCGGCTCGTCGACGCAGTTGACCGCGACCCGGACGTCGGTCGAATTGTTGTAGCGCCCGTCCTCGTCGCGACCCATGTAGAGGTCGGCGAGCTTGAGCATGGTGTCACCGGAGCCGTTCTTCAGCTCGGAGAGTGCCTGGGTGAGGTGGCGCCAGAGATTCGGCGAGTAGAGCGGAAGGATGGTGCCGACGATGGCGTCGCTGTAGCTGAGCCCGCGCGGGTCCCTGGTCTTGGCCGGGTCCTTCACCAAGGGCTCGACCATGCTCTTGTAGACGTCGACCGCCTTGGCGGGGTCTGTTCCGAGCGGGCAGTTCGGGCTCTTGCCACAGTCGGCGGCGTAGTCGTTGAACGCGGTCTGGAAGGCGGCGGCCTGACGGATGTCGGCCTCCACCGGGTCGGCGTTGGGGTCGACCGCGCCGTCGAGGATCATCGCGCGAACGTTCTGCGGGTAGGCCTCCGCGTACGCCGACCCGATGCGGGTGCCATAGGAGTAGCCAAGGTAGGTCAGCTTCTGGTCACCGAGCGCCGCCCGCATGGCGTCGAGATCCTTTATCACGCTTGTCGTTCCGACGTTGGCGAGGAATTCGTTGCCCATCTTCTCGACGCAGCGCGCGACGAAGTCCTTGGTCTCGGATTCGATGTGGGCGACACCTTCTGGGGTGTAGTCGACCTGGTCGTCGGCGCGTTGCCTGTCGTTGTCGGCATCTGAGTTGCACCACACCGCCGGCGTCGACGCGCCGACTCCGCGGGGATCGAAGCCGACGAGGTCGAAGCGTTCACGAATGGAGGGAGGCATCGCGCCAACCAAGGAGGCCGCCGCTCCGACACCCGACTCGCCGGGCCCGCCGGGATTGATGATGAGTGAACCGATCTTGTCCCCGGTCGCCTTGAAGCGGATCATCGCCAGGCGCGCCACGTCACCGTCGGGCTTCGTGTAATCGACCGGTACCGAGAGCTTTCCGCATTCGGCGCCCGCCGGGATGCGGACGTCCGACGCCGCGACGTCACATTGCGACCAGTCGATCGGGGTGCCCGGCCTCGGCGTGGCGATGACGCCACGTCCGTCGACCACCGTGCTGCAGCCGGCCACCAGCAACACCACTAGGACGGCCGCGAGGACCCCGCGTCTGAGGTTCATGGCTGTCATGCTGCCATGACGCGTCGTCGGCCCAGTTGAGGGTGTTACCGAGTGGCGTCCAACAACTCCTTGAGCGCCACCTCGAAGTCGTCGGCCATGTCCCACAGATCGGGAAGCAGTTCGGGGCAGGAAATCAGGCCGACGTCGAGTGTGCCGTTCAGCGACATCACGGTGATGTTGAGCCCCGATCCGTGGAAGATCGGTCCCAGCGGATACATGGCGTTGACCTGTGCACCCAGGAAGTACAGCGGCACCTGTGGTCCCGGCACGTTGGACACCACCAGGTTGTGCACCGGCACCGCACTCGTCAGCCGACTCGAGGCGTAGACGCGCATCGCGACGCCGAACACCGCGGGCGCCGCGAACTGCGACCAGTCCTGCAGCAGCGTCGCCCCGATTGCCGCACTATGTTGTTTGGCAACGGAGTTCGCGCCGGCGATCGCCCGCAGCCGCTCACCCGCGTCGTCCATGTCGGTGTACAGGCTGGCGAACATGCCGGAGACCTGGTTGCGGCCGGGGCGGTCCGACTTGTCGTGCACCGACACCGGGACCATCGCCACCAACGTGCTGTCGGGAAGTTCGTCACGGTCGAGCAGGAACCGCCGCAACACCCCGGCCACCAACGCCATCACGACGTCGTTGACCTTGACGCCGAAGTGGTTCTTGACGGTCTTGACGTCCTCGAGGTCGAGTTGGGCGAACGCGACGTTGCGGCGTCCGGTGACCGTCGCGTTGAACCGGGTCTTGGGCGCCGCAAAGGGTGCCGCCATCGTCAGACCGTTGCGTGCCCGACGGACCGTGTCGACCACGGTCGACAGCGTCGCGGGCACCACGTTGGCCAGGCTCAACGGCCGGGTGGCGAACTTGAATGCGCCGCTGACGGCGATCTCGAGGTCCGTTCCGCCACCCACGCCCTTGACGGGCTCGGGTGCGGGTGCGTCGGCTTCGGTGGTGCACAGCTGCGACATCAGGTTGGCCCCGGTGACGCCGTCGACGCTGGCGTGATGCACCTTGGTGAGGATGGCGAGCCGGCCGCCGTCGTGCGGATCGGTGCCCGCCACGTTCTCGATGATCCACATCTCCCACAGTGGCTTGCTGCGGTCCAGGGTCAGCGAGGCGATGTGCCCGCAGATCTCACCCAATTCGACCCGTCCGCCAGGTGCCGGAAGCCCGATGCGGTGCAGGTGCCGGTCGACGTCGAAGTCCTTGTCCTCCACCCGCACCGGATGGTCGAGGTTGAACCGGTTGTCGGCGAGCTTCTCCCGGAACTCGGGCATGGCCTTGATGCGCAGGTTCAGGGCGTCGCGCATGCGGTCGAAGCTGTAGCCGCCGGGAATGGTCGACGTGTCGATCTCCAGGATCGAGCACACGTGTAGTGGCTGTGCGGCGGTTTCGAGGTAGAGGAAGCTGGCGTCGAGTCCGCTGAGCCGTTGCATGTCGCTGATGTTAGGCCCGCTAGCGGTTCGGGTGTGAGGAACTGCACTCGATCGACGGTTCACCTTCTCCGGTCGGGGTGACACACTTGCTGTGTCAGATGACCCGGGGACCCGGATGGGCCTCGAGGAATGAATCGACGAGATTGAGGACGACGATGTCTGAAATGACGGTTTACGGTGCTGCCACCGATTCTCCAGTTGCGCGTACTTCGGCCGAATCGGCCGCTCCGCAAGCTCCGCGGACCAAAGTCCGCACTCACCACCTGTTGAAGTGGAAGTCCGAGGGCCACAAGTGGGCCATGCTGACGGCCTACGACTACTCCACCGCGCGCATCTTCGACGAGGCCGAGATCCCCGTCTTGCTGGTCGGCGATTCAGCGGCGAACGTGGTCTACGGCTACGACACCACGGTGCCCGTCACGGCCGACGAATTGATCCCCCTGGTGCGCGGCGTGGTGCGGGGCGCCCCGCACGCGCTGGTGGTGGCCGATCTTCCGTTCGGCAGCTACGAGGCCGGTCCGCAGCAGGCCTTGGCCACCGCGACGCGCTTCATGAAGGAAACCGGTGCTGCCGCGGTGAAGCTCGAAGGCGGCGAGCGGGTCGCCGAGCAGATCGCGACCCTGACGCAGGCCGGCATACCGGTGGTGGCGCACATCGGGTTCACGCCTCAGAGCGTCAACGGACTCGGCGGTTTCCGCGTCCAGGGCCGGGGTGACGCCGCCGAGCAGACCGTCCACGACGCCATCGCCGTCGCCGAGGCGGGAGCGATAGCCGTCGTGCTGGAAATGGTTCCCGCCGAGTTGGCCACCCAGATCACCGGCAAGCTGACCATTCCGACGATCGGTATCGGCGCGGGGCCGAACTGCGATTCCCAGGTCCTCGTCTGGCAGGACATGGCCGGGATGACGGCGGGCCGCACCGCGAAGTTCGTCAAGCAGTTCGGTGCCGTCGGTGACGAATTGCGCCGCGCGGCAACGCAATACGCCGCCGACGTGGCGACCGGAGCGTTCCCGGCCGAGGAGCACTCCTTCTAGCTAGGCGAAGTCGGGCCTGCGCTTGCCGAGGAACGCGGCGACGCCTTCCTTGCCGTCGGCCGAATCGGCGCATTCGGAGATCAACCGCGCTTCGCGGGCCACCTGGTCTTCGAAGCTCTCCGCGTAGGCCGTCAGCAGCAGCTCTTTGACTGCGGCGTTGGAATTCCTTGCCCCAGAAGCGGTTCGGGCGGCAAGCTCGTCGAGCGCGGCGGGCAGTTCGGCGTCGGGGACGACGGTGGTGACCAGCCCCCACTGCGCCGCCTCGGCGGAGGTGAGCACGCGGTTGGTGATCATCAGTTCCTGGGTCTTGCGGAGTCCGATCAGGCGGGGCAGCAGGTAGGACGAGCCGCCGTCCGGGCTGAGGCCGGCCTTCGTGTAGGCCATCGTGAACGACGCCGACTCGGCTGCCAGCACCAGGTCGCCGGACACCGCGAGTGGGAAGCCCGCGCCTGCGGCGACACCGTTGACCGCCGTGATCAACACCGCGTCCATCCTGGCGAAGGTCGACATCGCGCGGTGCAGGTCCTCGGCCATGCCGTTGACGTACGCTCCGGGGCTGTCGGCGGAGGCGACTGCCTTGAGATCGCCTCCCGCACAGAAGAACCTGCCTTCACCGGTGAGTGTGACCACCTTGGCGGTGTCGTCGTCGCAGAGTGCGGCGACCTCGGCGAGCTCGCGGGTCAGCGTGGCGTTCATGCCGTTCGCGGCCTCGGGTCGAGCCAGAACGATGCTGATCACGGGTCCGGACCGGGCGAACTTCAGCGTTTCGAATTCGGGCATGGCGAGACGTTATCGCACCCGTCGACGGGGGCTGGGGCTCGTGCGGCCGTTCGTTCACCTTGATGTGGCAACCTGTTCACCAACGTCATAATCGAGCCGAAGGTGAAGATGCCAGCCCAAAAGCGCAAACCGTCGCGCCACACGGAGGTCGAACGCAAGTTTGCGGTCACCCCAGCCACCGTGTCTCCGTCGTTCGGCGGGCTGTCCACCGTGGCGACGGTGGAACGCTCCCCCGTTCAGCAGCTCGACGCCGTCTACTACGACACCCCGGATCAGGATCTGGCCAGGCATCGGATCACGTTGCGCCGCCGCACCGGTGGCCCCGACGCGGGCTGGCATCTGAAGCTTCCCGCAGGTGCGGACGCGAGGACCGAGGTCCGCACCCCGCTCGACGATTCGGGCGCCCCCGACGACACGGTGCCCGACGAGTTGCGCGACGTCGTGCTGGCGATCGTGCGGGACCGGCCGATTCGCCCGGTCGCGCGAATCTCGACCAGCCGGACCGTCGACGTGTTGTACGGGCCGGAGGGTCAGGCGCTGGCCGAGTTCTGCGACGACAGCGTCCGGGCATCGGCGGAGGGCGACGACGAGCCCCAGGAGTGGCGGGAGTGGGAACTCGAACTCCTGGGCGACGCCGGTTCCGACGGCGGCGCGGCGTTGCTCGACCGACTGGCCAATCGACTGTTCGACGCGGGCGCCGAACCCGCCGGGCACGGCTCGAAGCTGGCGAAGGTGCTGCGCACTCCCGCGGCCGAGTCGGTGCCGCGTTCCGATGATCCGGTGCACCGCGCCGTGGCCGAGCAGGTCGAGCAACTTCTGGTGTGGGACAGGGCAGTTCGAGCCGACGCCTGGGACTCCGTTCACCAGATGCGGGTGACCACGCGCAAGATCCGCAGCCTGCTGCGCGCCTCCGAGGAGTCGTTCGGCATCGCCGACGATTCCTGGCTGCTCGAGGAGCTTCGGGTGTTGGCCGGAATCCTCGGGGGCGCCCGCGACGCAGAGGTGCTGGCCGAGAAGTACGAGACCGTGCTCGAGGAGTTGCCCGCCGAGCTCATTCGGGGACCGGTCCGGGAACGGCTCGTCGAGGGTGCGAAACGGCGGTATCGCGCCGGCTGGAAGCGGTCGTTGGTGGCGATGCGCTCGGAGCGCTACTTCCGGCTGCTCGACGGTCTCGAGGCGCTGCTCACCGCGGAGCCGGTGCCGACGCAGAGCGGTGCGGCGCACGAGCCGGTCACCGTCGCCGCGGCCTATCGCAAGCTTCGCAAGTCCGCGAAGAAGGCCGAGGCCGCCGCCGCGGACGAGACGGTCTCCCCCGAGGACGCCGACGAGGCGCTGCACGCGATCCGCAAACGCGCCAAGCAGCTTCGCTACACGGCGTCGGCTCTCGGTGAGGACGAGGTGGCCGACAAGGCCAAGTCGATCCAGTCGCTGCTCGGGGATCACCAGGACAGCGTCGTCAGTCGCACGCACTTGTCCGAGGAGGCGGTGACGGCGCACCAAGCGGGCGAGGACACCTTCACCTACGGCGTGCTGTTCCAGCTCGAGTCGGAGATCGCCCGGCGGGCCGAGGAGCAGCTCGACGCGGCGCTCACCCAGCTCAAGAAGGCGGCGCGCGCCGCCGGCTAGGGGCGAGGGATCATCTTCGGGTCAGGGGCGCCACGAGATTGGACAGCCGTTCGCGTCTCGCCTCACGCCGGTGCCCGCGGTGAATGCACTGCTCCAACGCCTCCTCGAGCTCGGGATCGTTGCGGCCCGACTCCCGCAGTGCTTCCAGATTCTGTTCCGCGAAAACGAGACTGCCGTGATTGGTGATCGGTAGTTTCGCGATCTCCTCGACGGGCACGGCCGCGGGCAACGTTCGGCACCGGCCCGCACCGCCGGCGACTTGCAGGCTTATCACGGTACGGATGCACTTTTCACATTTGCCGCAGTTGTACACGCTGTCGGGATGAAGCCAGCACACACGGAGATGTTCCATCGCCGGAGCGCAGTCGACCAGCCGCATGATCTTCTGCACCCGGCGAGCCGACAAACCGTGATGCACGAACCGCACGCAGGAACTCGACCACAAGTGGTCTAGTTGGGGGTGGCTGCCCCACGGCATCAACGTGCCGTCGTCATACGACGACGGAAAGTAGACCGTCTCGAGATGTTCGGCGAGCAGATGGCCGATGTGGGCCATCGCCGCGCCGTGATATCGGTATCCCCAATGCGATGATCGGTCGCTGAATCCTCGGATGTTCGTCCGAACTTCAATCAGCTCCTTGCCCAACTCGCGGGCGGCCTTCCGGACACTGGACAACGCCTTCTCGGCCAACACGTTGTCGTCGATGCGGATGTCGAAGCCGTGAACGAACACCAGGTGGGTGACTTCGGGTGCGAGGGCTGAGTAGAACGAATCGACTCCACCTGAGAAGAACGACCCGATCCCGCGGCCCGCGGGGGCCTCGAGGCGGCGCGTAGGTGCTTCCACCGGTACGGGATGAAGGTCGTGATACCACGAAGCCAGAAGCCGCTGCACCTCAATCAGGTTTGTCGAGAACTCTTCGTCGACGACGGCGTTGGTGTGGATGGGAGATCGCATCTTCATCGCCAGCGGAGTGAGCGCGGCAACCCAGCCAGTCGCCCCTTGATCGAGCGAGGTGTTCGACTCGACCAGCGCGGTGAACTTGCCCTTCGGGGTGGCGAGTACGGCGCGGGCACGATACTGGTCGGACGGAATTACATCGATAACAGAAGCCCCCATGCGTCGCAACCTAGCGCGGCTCCCGACCGGCGGGACGGTTTCTACACTTGTGGCCCGATTCCGGCGACCCGACACGTCGACCAGTTGATCTTTCAGGCCAAGGGGGGCGGACGAGTTGGCCTGTAAGCCGGATTCTGTTCCGTGCCGTCATGACTGACGGCACGGCGGCGACCATCCATCTGGACACACCGTCACCGGGTGCCTCGAGCGGCCTACCCGCAGGCTCGGGCGAGCAGCCCTCGAACGTCTGCGCAGCCACAACGAGGTTGCGGCCTTCTTGGCCTTGCTTCGGGTGGGGTTTGCCTAGCCACTCCGGTCACCCGGAATGCTGGTGCGCTCTTACCGCACCGTTTCACCCTTACCACCCGGGGGTGGCGGTCTGTTTTCTGTGGCACTTTCCCGCGAGTCACCTCGGATTGCCGTTGGCAATCACCCTGCTCTGTGAAGTCCGGACTTTCCTCGACGTCCAGGCGAACCTGGATGCCGCGGCCGCCCGGCCAACTCGTCCGCGCTGATCACCGTACTCCGCGAGTCGGGCCGAGGCTGGCACCGGCCCGACTCTGCGGTGGCCGTCACGGCTACTCGCACTTTCCCGCAGTGGACGCCGAGTGGACGCCGACGCTCAGGCGCGGCGCCGCAGCACCATCACGTTGTCGCGCCACGTGAACGGCTGATCGTCGGGGTCGGTGCCGTCACGTTCCACGACGTCGACGCGGGCCCTCTCCCACTGTGCGTCCGGCAGGTCGAGCTCGGCGAGCACCTCCTCGGGGCTGGGGAACGGGTGGTCGTGCGGGACCTTCTTCGAGAACGGCGGCGGTGCGGCGTGGTCGACGATGACGAGCCTGCCGCCGGGGGCCACGGCGTCGGCCGCGTTGCGCAGAATCTGGGGCCGCTCCAGGCGCACCGTGGAGTGCAGGAACTGCGCAGAGATCAGGTCGAAGGTGCCCTCGGGAAAGGTGTCCGAGAGGTCGTGGCGTTCGAACTGGATGCGATCGCGGACTCCTCGCGCGTCGGCCGCGGCGGCAGCGCGCCCGATGGCCGTGTCGGAGATGTCGACCGCCTTCACCTGCCAGCCGTTCTCGGCCAGCCAGACGGCGTCGCCTCCCTCGCCGCAGCCGAGGTCGAGAGCCCGGCCGGGCTCGACGCCGGCGAGGATGCCGGGCAGCTGGGCGTTGACCCGGCCGCTCCAAATGCGTTCGCGCTCTCCGTAATGCGCTTCCCAGAACTCCTGGGCATTCTGATCGTCATGCTGTGACATCGGCATTCTCCTTCTGGTTGGGCCATGGTGGCACGGGCAGGCCGACGTCGTCGGCGAGCAGACTTTGGACGACGGCCGCGGCGCTCAGCGAGCCCGCCGCGATCGCCGCGGCGACCTGTGGCATCGACGCGCTGAGATCGCCGGCGGCGAACACGCCGGGTACCGAGGTGCGGTGGAACGCGTCGACGGCGACGGCATCTTCGGCGACGGGTCCCGGTGGCGCCATCGCGACGCCGAGTTGGGCGGCCAGGTCGCTCCGCTGTCGCAAGGTTGCCGCCACCAGGACGCCGCGGCGGGCCAGCCGGTCGCCGTCGGCGAACTCCACGGCGACCAGTTCGCCTGCCTCGGAGACGAATCCGGCGATTTCGCGTTCGTCTGTCGGCACGTCGGCGGTGAAACCGGCTGGGCCGTTGGTGAGTATGACGACGTCGTCGGTCCACCCGCGCAGCATCAGCGCCATGTGCACGGCGCGCTCGCCGCTGGCCAACACGGCTAGCGGTTGGTCGCGGGCCTCCCACCCGTGGCAGAACGGGCAGTGGAACGCCGACCGTCCCCACAGTTCGGTCAGCCCAGGGATCGGTGGTGCCACGTAGTCCATGCCCGTGGCCAACAGCACTCGCCTGGTGTGGACGTGGCTGCCGTCAGCGAGGCCAAGCGTGAAGCCGGCGCCGTCGGCCACGCCTGTGGTGACCTCACCGGGCCGCACCTCGACGGTGGGGTACTGCGCGAGTTCCGCACGGCCCATTGCATATAACTCTGCCGGGGGTCGACCGTCGTGGCCGAGGAGTCCGCCGATTCCGTGTGCGGGCAGGTTGCTTTGACGGCCCGCGTCGACGACGAGCGTGCGGCGCCGGGCGCGGCCCAACACGAGTGCCGCGCTCAGACCTGCCGCTCCGCCGCCGATGACGACGCAATCCCATTCCGTGACGTCCATGGGTACCACCTTGCCGACTGCGGTCACATCTGCCAACATCATTTGCCATGCAGGCAAAGGGCACCGATGACGTGGACCTCCGGGTCAGACGCCGACTGCGCGAATTGCGCACCCAGCGTGGGCTGACGCTCGACGAGGTCGCGACGAAGGCCGACATCGACGTCTCCACGTTGAGTCGGCTGGAGTCGGGCAAGCGCAGGCTGGCGCTCGACCACCTCCCCCGTCTTGCGGCGGCGCTGTCGGTGAGCACCGACGACCTGTTGCGGGCACCCGCCACGGAGGACCCCAGGGTGAAGGGTGCATCTCACACGCACGACGGGGTGACCTACTGGCCGCTGACGCACAACGGTCCCGCGGCAGGCCTGCACGCCTTCAAGATTCGCGTTAGCGCGCGCAGGCGCACTCCGCCCGACGAGTTCCCGGTGCACGACGGCCAGGACTGGATGTACGTGCTGTCCGGCCGCTTGCGCTTGATCCTCGGCGAGCGCGACTTCACCATCAAACCCGGTGAGGCCGTCGAGTTCTCGACGTGGACGCCGCACTGGTTCGGTGCCGTCGACGGACCCGTCGAAGCGGTGGTCATCCTGGGACCGCACGGCGAGCGGCTGCACCTACACGCTTGAGCCGGTGTCCTTGGTCTCGGGTCCGAGGAGTTTGCGTACCGAGATGCGGGATCCGAAGGGCTGCAACATTTGGCTCGCGGGGCGGGTGCGGACGTTCAGTGGCCACCAGAACCAGCGGCCGAGCATCGCGGCGATCGACGGCGTCATGAACGACCGCACGATCAGCGTGTCGAACAGCAGACCCAGGGCGATGGTGGTGCCGATCTGGCCGAGGACGATCAGGTCGCTGAAGGCGAACGAGGCCATGGTGCCGGCGAACACCATGCCGGCTGCGGTGACGACACCGCCGGTGCCGGCCATCGCGCGGATGATGCCGGTGTTCAGGCCCGCCCCGATCTCCTCCTTGAACCGCGATATCAGCAGCAGGTTGTAGTCCGCTCCCACCGCCAGCAGCAGGATGATCGCCAGGGCGGGCACGATCCAGTACAGCTCGATGCCGAAGATGTACTGCCACACCAGAACCGCGAGCCCCAGCGAGGCACCCAACGACAACACGACGGTGCCGACGATGACCACCGCGGCGACCATGCTGCGGGTGATGAACACCATGATCAGCAGGATCAGGGCGATCGCGGCGATCGCCACGATCAGCAGGTCGTAGGTCGACCCTTCCTGGATGTCCTTGTAGGTCGACGCGGTGCCTGCAACGTAGATCTTGGCGTCCGACAACGGGGTGGCCTTGATCGCGTCGAACGCGGAGTTCCGCAGGGCGTCGATGTGCGAGATGCCCTCGGGCGTGGCCGGCGTGCCCTCATGGGTGATCGTCATCCGGGCGGCCTTGCCGTCCGGCGACATGAACAACTTGAGGCCACGCTTGAAGTCGGCGTTGTCGAAGGCCTCGGGCGGCAGGTAGAACGAGTCGTCGTTCTTGGCGTCGTCGAAGGCCTTGCCCAGTGCGGTCGCGTTCTTCAGCGCCTCCTGGCTCTGGGTGTTGGTGCCGCCGGTGGTGGCGTAATTCGACTGCAACAGATCGCGATTGGCTTCCTGAATGTCGATCTGCGGCGGAATCAACGCGATCAGTTGCGGCTGCAGGGCGTTGAGCTTGTCGAGGCTGGCGGTGACCTTGGCGAACTGGTCACTGAGTGCGGAGATGCCGTCCAACGAGTCGAATACCGACCGCAGTGCCGCGCACGACGGGATGTCGAAGCAGTGCGGCTCCCAGTAGAAGTAGTTGCGCAACGGCCGGAAGAAGTCGTCGAAGTTGGCGAGGTTGTCCCGCACTTCGTTGATGGTTCCCACGGTGTCGTGGAAGGCCTGCACCTGCTCGTCGGTGGCCGCAGCACTCTGCTTCTGCAGCTCCAACTGCTGTTGCAGGACGGCGATGGACTTGCTGGTCTGGTCCACCTGTTTGAGGATGTCCTGGGCTCGTGCTTGCTGGTAGCTCAGGTTCATGATCTGCCCGGCACTCTGGGCACTGATCTGAAACGGGATGGAGCTGTGCGTGATCGGCGTACCCAACGGTCGGGTGATGGACTGCACCAGCGCGATGCCCGGGGTGTGCAGCACGGCCTTGGCGACGCGTTCCAGGATCAGCATGTCCGACGGGTTGCGCATGTCGTGGTCGGATTCGATCATCAACAGCTCCGGGTTCAACCGCGCCTCGGAGAAGTGCCGCTCGGCCGCGGCGTAACCCACGTTGGCCGGTGCGGTATCGGGAAGATACGGCCGGCCGTCGTAGCTGATCTTGGCCCCCGGCAGCGCGAGCACGCCGATGGCGGCGATGGCCAGTGACACCACCAGGATGGGGCCGGGCCACCGGACGATCGAGGTGCCGATGCGGCGCCATCCGGAGTTGCGCACCTTGCGTTTGGGCTCGAGTAGTCCGAACCGGGAGACGATCACGATGACGGCGGGGCCAAGTGTCAACGCCGCCATCAGCGTCACCAGCACGCCGAGCGCGGCGGGCACCCCGAGGGTCTGGAAGTACGGCAGCCGGGTGAAGTAGAGGCAGGCCACGGCGCCGACGATGGTCAGGCCCGAGCCGACGATGACGTGCACCGTCCCGCGGAACATGTCGTAGTACGCGTCGCCGCGCTCTAGTCCCCGGTTGCGGGCTTCCTGATATCGGCCGACCAGGAAGATGACGTAGTCGGTGCCCGCGGCGATCGCCATCAGGGTCAGCAGGTTGGTCGCGTAGGTCGACAGGCCGATCACGCCCTGGTGGGCCAGCGTCGCGACGACGCCTCGGGCGGCCATCAGCTCCACGGCCACGACCACGAGCATGATGAGCATGGTCACCACCGATCGGTAGACGATCAGCAGCATCACGGCGATGACGATGAAGGTGATCGCAGTGACCTGGTGAGTGCCCGCGTTGCCGACCTCGAAGTTGTCGGTGATCAGCGGTGCGGCGCCCGTGACGTACGCCTTCACGCCGGGCGGAGCCGGGGTGTCGGCGACGATCGTGCGGATGCTGTCGACCGACTCGTTGGACAGCGCCTCACCCTGATTGCCCCGCAGATAGACCTGCACGAGAGCGGCCTTGCCGTCCTTGCTCTGGGCGCCGCCCGCGGTCAGGGGGTCACCCCAGAAGTCCTGAACGTGCTCGACGTGGGTGGTGTCGGCGTTGAGCTTCTTGACCAGGACGTCGTAGTAGTCGTGGGCATTCTGGCCGAGCTTCTCGTCGCCCTCGAGGACGACCATGGCCGCGCTGTCGGAGTCGAATTCCTCGAACTTCTGCCCGATGTGGCGCATCGCCATGATCGACGGCGAATCCGGTGCGTTCATCGCCACGGACCGCTCTTCACCGACCGTCTCCAGCTGCGGCGAGATGACGTTGCTCAACACCGCTATCGCGATCCACAGCAACAGGATTGGCAGGGCCAGCGTCCAGATCAGCCGCGCGGGCCGCGACCTCTCCTGCGAGCTCTGATCAGCGTGCTGGCTCATGCGGACTTGTCCAGGCAAGCGATGTATCCGTTCACGTTGCTAGCGGACCTTTCGTCCTTGACGATGCCGTTGACGGTGATGCGGCAGGTGATGGGAGCGGAGTCACCCTGGGCGCGCAGATCCGCGAAGAGCGTGGGGTCGTCGGTGGTCAAGGTGTGCGACCACGGCAACGGGGCGTCGTCGACGCGCTGGGGTTGGGCGTGCTCGTCGAGGAAGTTGATGGTGGCCGTCGCGCCGGGGGTGCCGAACACCTCGAAGAGGACTCGCTTGGGGTTGTATCCGGTGTTCTCCAGCGAATCGGCGCTTGGTCTTGACACCTGGTTGTCGGACCCGAAGATCCCGTGCAGCCGGGTGACGCTGAAGACCACGAGGCCCACCACCACTACTGCGACGATGACGGTCCATTGCCGCTTGAGGACACGTCCGATCGAAAGCTTGCTCACCCGTACGCCTTTCGACAGCCGGCGACGCGGCATCCATCCGATTGCCCTCTCTTAGTCATACTAAGAGCGACCTGAGAGACGGTACGGTACGGTACGGGGCGGTGCAAGTCGTCCCAACCCCTTGCGCACGAGGTGTATGTATGGTCTCCGATTCGACGGATCCGTCAGTTCGAACTGACGGCTGTCCATGGAGCGCTCGTGAGGCCGAACTCCTCGCCGTGACGCTGAAGTTGTTGCAGCAACACGGATATGAACGTCTGACGGTCGAGGCCGTGGCCACCGAGGCCAAGGCCAGCAAGTCCACGATGTACCGGCGCTGGCCGTCGAAGGCCGACCTCGTGCTGGCGGCGTTCATCGAGGGCACCCGTGAGTCTGCGGTCCATCCGCACACCGGTTCGCTCCGCACTGACCTCTTGGCCATGGGCACGGCGGTCTGCGCGCAGAGCCGGGAACACGCGAGCACCATGCGCGCGGTGCTCAACGAGATGTCCCGCAGCGAAGCCCTGAGCGCCGCCATGCAGGAGAAGTTCATCTATCACCGCAACGTCCTGATCCGAGAGGTGCTCGGTGACGCCGTCGCACGCGGGGAGATTCAGGCCGAGGCGATCAACCCGGAGATCTGGGACGTCCTGCCCGGCTATCTGGTGTTCCGCTCCCTGGTCGCGGACCGACCGCCGACCGAGGAGACGGTGCGCGCGTTGGTCGACGAGGTTCTGATGCCGAGCCTTACTCGAGGTACGACGTCTCGTTGACCAGCCGCACCGACGACCCGCCGTCGGGGTAGAACTCTGCGATGCACAGCGAGGCCAAGTCGAGGTGCAGGCGGTAGAGGATGCCGGGCCCCGCGTCGAGCGCCAAGCGCAGAATCGACTTGATCGGCGTCACGTGCGACACCACCAGAACGGTCGCGTCGCCGTAATCGGCGATGATCCGAGTCCGCGCCCGTCGCACCCGCTTCGCGACCGCGTCGAAGCTCTCTCCCCCACCGGGCGGGGCGACGCTGGTGTCACGCAGCCACGCGCCGTGCACCTCCGGATCCCGTTGCGCCGCTTCGCCGAACGTCAAACCCTCCCACTCGCCGAAATCGGTCTCGATCAGATCGTCGTCGACGGTCACGTCGAGCCCGAGTTCCTTGGCCGCCGCCGACGCGGTGTCGTGGGCGCGCTGCAGTGGCGACGAGACGACCGCCGCGATGCCACCCCGCTTGCCGAGGTAGCGGGCCGCCGCCTCGGCCTGTTGCCGCCCCAGTTCGGTCAGCGGAGGATCGCCCTGGCCCGAATAGCGGCGGTCCACCGACAGTGCGGTCTGCCCGTGCCGCAGCAGGAAGAATCGGGTCGGCGCACCGCGCGCACCGGTCCAGCCCGCCGGTGACACCACTTCGGCCGCCGCCGCGCCCGTCCCGACCTGCTCGGCCGCCGCATCCATCGCCTCGTTGGCCAGCCGGTCGGCGTGGGAGTTCTCGGCCCGCGGTATCCACGCGAACGTGACACCGTCGAAGGCGCGGGTCAACTCCACCGCTTGTTCCCGCAACGGGATCAGGTCGGGGTGCTTCACGCGCCAGCGCCCTGACATCTGCTCGACGACCAACTTCGAATCCAACCGCGCGGCGACCTCCGTCGCGCCCACCTCCGCGGCCGCCTCGAGGCCCGCCATCAGACCTCGGTACTCGGCGACGTTGTTGGTGGCTCGCCCGATGCCGTCCTTGCGCTCGGCCAGTACCGTCGAGTGATCTGCCGACCAGACCACGGCGCCGTAACCGGCGGGACCGGGATTTCCGCGCGATCCGCCGTCCGCCTCGACGATCACCTTCATTACTTGAAGTCCCTCACCCGCACCAGGATTGCGGCGCATTCGGGGCAACGGAGCACCTCGTCCTCGCGGGCGGCCGAAATGCGGGACAGCTCTCCCATGTCGATCTCGATGCGACACGCGCCACACCGTCGCCCCTGCAGTCGACCGGCTCCGACGCCGCCGAGAGCCCGCTGACGCTCGTAGAGTTCGACCAGTTCGGGGAGCACCGATGCGGCCACCTTCTCGCGCCGGGCCACCGCCTGGTGCCGGGATTCCTCGATGAGCACCAGCGCTTCGTCGCGGGCTGCGACGGCAGCGGTCAGGTTGGTCTGGGTCTCGTCGACCCGGCTCTGTTGCGCCGCCTGGTCGTTCTGCAGCTTCTCGCGACGCTCCATGATCTCCAGCAGCGAATCCTCGAGGCTTTCCTGACGTCGCTGCAGCGTTTCGAGTTCGTGCTGGATCTCCCCGACGTGCTTGGAGTCGACCGTGCCACCGTCGAGCAGGCCGCGGTCACGATCCTCACGCTTGCGCACCCCGTCGATTTCGGCCTCGAACTTGGCAGCCTGGCCGTCGAGATCGTCGAGGGCGATTCCCAACACCGCGAGTCCGTCACCGGCTTCGCGGTGCTCGGCTTCGGCGGCGTCGAGCCGTTGCTGCTCGTCGAGGTGCGTGGCCTGGTGGTTGAGGCGGCTCAGTTCGGCGTCGACCGCGGCCAGTTCGAGAACCAACCGCTGTTGTGACTCTTCGGCTTTCATGTGGTGCTGGTGTCCTTCTCTAGATTCCATGGATCCGTCCGGACCGGGCTGACGCGCACGTCGAGCGCGCCACCAAAGTGCTTGCCTAGCAACGCCCCGGCTTGACCGCACCAGGGTTGCTCACTCGCCCAGTGAGCAACGTCGACGAGGGCGACGTCGGAGGTACGGAGGTGTTCGTCGGCCGGATGATGTCGGAGGTCGGCGGTGACGTAGGCCTGGACGCCGGCGCCCGCCGCGGTGTCGAGAAGTGAGTCACCGGCCCCGCCGCACACCGCAACTCGCGAGACCACGGCGTCGGGATCGCCTGCCGCCCGCACTCCCCAGGAGGTGGCAGGTAGGCCACGGTTCACCCGAGAAGTGAACGCGCGCAGCGTTTCCGGGACCGGCAACGCACAGATGCGGCCGATGCCGACGTCGGACGGCAAGGCCGCCAAGGCAACCACGTCGAACGCGGGCTCCTCGTACGGATGCGCATGGCGCAGTGCACCGAGCACCGCGGCCCGCACCCGGGCGGGTGCGACGACTTCGATGCGCTCCTCGGCGACGTACTCGACCGCACCGACGGTGCCAATGGCCGGCGTTGCACCGTCGTGCGGCAGGAACTGCCCCGTGCCCGCAACGGTCCAGCTGCAGTGCGAGTAGTCGCCGAGTGCGCCCGCACCCGCATTGAAGACGGCCGTGCGCACCGCGTCGGCGTCCGCCGCGGGGACGAAGACCACCCACTTGTCGAGCCGGGTGCCGTCCGACACCGGCGACAGGACGTCCTCGACGATCAGTCCCAGCGCCTCGGCGAGCGCGTCCGAGACCCCGGGGTTGGCCGAGTCGGCATTGGTGTGGGCGGTGAACAGCGCGCTGCCGCTACGGATCAGGCGGTGCAGGATCGCACCCTTCGCGGTGCTCGCCGCCACTGTGTCCACTCCGCGAAGCAGCAGCGGGTGGTGGGCGAGAAGCAGGCCCCGGTCGGGTACCTCGGCGACGACGGACGGCGTCGCGTCGACCGCGATCGTCACCGACTCGACGAACTCGGAGGGGTCGCCGCAGACCAGCCCGACCGAATCCCACTCCGCGGCCAACGCGGGCGGGTAGGCGTGCTCGAGCACCTCGATCACGTCGGCCAACCGCGCGCTCATCGCCGTCCCTCCCCTGCCGTTGCCTCGACGAGAGCGTACGACGCCACCAGCGCAGAAAGGGAGTTCAACAGCCCCGACGGGGGCTCGGCGGTCGTCGCGTAGACGCCGCCACCCTGCGGTCCCGGCGACCGGGAAAGACTGCTCACAACAAGACAGTAGACAATGGAGCGGTGAGTCCCCAGCTGGTCCTATTCGATCTCGACGGTACGCTCACCGATTCCGCTCCCGGCATCGTGGCGAGTTTCCGCCAGGCGCTGGGTGAGATCGGTGCGGCAGTGCCCGACGGCGACCTCGCAAGCCTGGTCGTCGGCCCGCCCATGCACCAGACGCTGGCGGCGATGGGCCTCGGCGATCGGGCGGATCAGGCCTTCGCTGCCTACCGCGCCGACTACACCACCAGGGGCTGGTCGATGAACAGCCTTTTCGACGGCGTTACCGACCTCCTGACCGACTTGCGCACGGCCGGGGTGCGACTGGCGGTCGCCACCTCGAAGAACGAGGTGACGGCCCGACGAATCATCGAGCACTTCGACATCGAGGAGCACTTCGAGGTGATCGCCGGAGCGAGCACCGACGGCGTTCGCTCGGCCAAGGCCGACGTGGTAGCCCATGCCCTGGCCCAACTCGGACCACTGCCGGAGCGGGTGCTGATGGTGGGCGACCGCTCCCACGACGTGCTCGGCGCGGCCAGTCACGGCATCGACACCGTGGTCGTGGAATGGGGTTACGGCGCCTCGGACTTCGACGGTCCCGACGCGGTGAGCGCGTTCAAGCACGTGGCGACGATGGCCGATCTGCGGGAGGTGCTCGGTGTCTGAGCACCGGCGGGCAGGAGCGCAGCGACCCGGGGATTGGACTCAGCTGCACGTGACGTTCGTGTGCTCGGGCAACATCTGCCGGTCCCCGATGGCCGACAAGATGTTCGCCCATCAGATCGCCGAACGCGGCCTCGCAGAGGCGGTTCGGGTCTCCAGCGCGGGAACGGGCAGCTGGCACGTCGGAGACCCCGCCCACGAACGGGCGGTCCACGTACTGCGTGAGCACGGCTATCCGACGTCGCACCAGGCGTCCCACGTGGGGGACGACCACATGGCGGCCGACATGGTCGTCGCGATGGGGCGCAACCACGTCCGTATCCTGCGGGATCTCGGCGTGGCCGAGGACCGGATCCGGATGATGCGCTCGTTCGACCCTCGCTCGGCGGCCAACGCGTTGGACGTCGAGGACCCCTATTACGGGACGCTCGAGGACTACGAGGAGACCTTCGCCGTTATCGAAGCGTCGCTGCCCGGGCTGCACGCCTGGGTCGACGACCGACTCGCCGCACGCGAGGCCGCGAGCTGATGCCTACTGAATCCCCGGGTCGCTCCGCTCCTGCCCTCCGACGCTTCGCGTTCTTGTTGAAGCCACAATGGCTCGCGCTCTACGTCGTCGCGATCGCCTTTGCGTACCTGTGCTTCACCGTGCTGGCACCGTGGCAGCTTGGCAAGAACACGACGACGTCTCGGGAGAACGCCCAGATCTCCAACTCGGTGTCCCAGGCACCGGTTCCGGTGACGACGCTTCTGCCGCAACAGGATTCCTCGGCGCCTGGCGACCAGTGGCGACAGGTCACCGCCACCGGCAGGTATCAGCCGGAGGCCCAGGTGTTGGTGCGCCTGCGCGTCGTCGACGGCAACCCGGCCTATGAGGTGCTCCTGCCGTTCCACGTCGACGGCGGCCCCACCGTTCTCGTCGACCGCGGCTACGTCAAACCCGACCGCGGCACCGACGTGCCGGAGTTCGCCGCACCTCCTACCGGGACGGTGACGATCACCGCCCGGTTGCGTGATCCCGAATCCGTCGTCGTCGGCAAGGAACCGTTCAGCGAGAACGGAATTCAGCAGGTGTACTCGATCAACCCCGGCCAGGTGGCCCAGGTGACGGGCGTTCCGCTGACGGGGTCCTACCTTCAACTCGTCGACGGTCAGCCCGGCGGGCTCGGGGTGATCGGCCTCCCCCATCTCGACGCGGGGCCGTTCCTGTCCTACGGCATCCAGTGGATCGCGTTCGGGATCATCGCGCCGATCGGCGTGGGGTACTTCGTGTTGGCCGAGGTCAAGCAGCGCCGCCGGGAGAAAGCTCAGAGCGATTCGCGGGCCGCCACGCCGGCGCCGCTCACCGCGGAGCAGAAACTCGCCGACCGTTACGGCAGACGGCAGTGACCATCACCGCCGCGACCGCAGCGGCGAGCTGAACGGCGCGCGACAACCGCACCGACCGCGTGACGTCGGCGACGTCAGGGGCGCGGCCCTCCCCCAGCGTCGGCCGGATCTCCAGGCGGTGGGCGTATTGCGTTGGCCCGCCCAGCCTCACGCCGAGGGCGCCGGCGAACGACGCTTCGGCCACCCCTGCGTTGGGGCTCGGGTGGCTGGCGGCGTCGCGGCGCCAGGCGGCCACCGCCGCCCGCGGGGATCCCGAGACGACGGGTGCGCACAGCACCGTGAGGAGCCCCGTGGCGCGGGCGGGCAGGTAGTTGGCGACGTCGTCGAATCGGGCTGCCGCCCAACCGAACTGAAGAAGGCGCGGCGACTTGTGGCCGATCATCGCATCCAGGGTGTTGGCTCCCCGGTAGACCAGTAGGCCGGGCACCCCGCCGACCGCGCCCCACCACAGCGGTGCCACTTGCGCGTCGGCGGTGTTTTCGGCGACCGACTCGACCGTGGCCCGCGCGATGCCTTCCTCGTCCAACGAGTTGGGATCGCGCCCGCACAGCGACGGCACCAACTCCCTGGCGGAGTCGAGGTCACCGTTCTCGAGCCGACGGGCCATGTCGGCCCCGGTGCGGCCCAGCGACGTCCCACCCAACACGACGAAGGTGGCGGCGGCCGTGACCGCAGCCGTCCAACCCGGTCCGCGCCGCGCCGCCATTCGCTCGGCCACCCCGCCGAGCACGCCGAGCCCTCCGAGCAGAATCCCGGTGTGCGCGACACCGGCGAGCCGGCGATCGGAGTAGGTCAGCCGTTCCAACGACATCGCCGCGGTGCCGAAGGCCGCCACGGGATGGCCCCGGCGCGGGTCGCCCCACAGCACGTCGGCCAGGTATCCCGCGGCCAGACCGACGGCTCTGCCGCGACGGATGGACTGGGACACCCCGGCAGCGTCTCACGAGGGCGGTGCGCCGCCGCCGTCGGCGTCAGCCGCGGTGCCCTTCGTGGCGGTCCCGTCGACGGTCGTCACCGCGGCGCTCGCCCTTGTCCGCATCGCGTTTGTCCGCGTGTCGCTTGCCCGCGTCTGGCTTCGACGCGGCCGCAGGCTCCTTCTCGGGTGCCGCGGCCGAACGCCTGGGACCATCCGCTGCGGCCCTCGGCACCGACGGTGCCTGAGCCTCGCGTTCCGCGCGTCGGCTTTGCCGGTCCAGTTTGCGTTGGATGGCAACGTCTTTCGCCTGCGCCGCAACCGACCTCTCGCGGGCGGGCACGGCGACCTGCACCACGGCATCCATCGGCTGCCGAAGGTCGGTGGTAGCGAACGAGGGGGTCGGGGTCTCGGCGATGACGGGCGGGGTGACGAGGTCGGCGGGCGCCTCCTGCTGCGTCTCGGGCAGGGCGAGTGCCATCCGCGCCAAGGCGGGCGTCGAGTCACCTCGTGACGTCAACTCACGAATCACGTAGGCCGCTGGCTTCCACGTGCCGTCGGAGCGGACGACGCCGAAGGTGTCCTCGGGGTCGGTGCTCGCGGTGTTGCGATCCTGCAGAGTCCACACGAACGTCGGACCGGTGTAGTCGAGCGTCCGCCACGTCGTGAGCATGTCCTGGAGGTAGTCGGCTTGATTGGCCTCTCCGGCAACTGAACTCGGCTCGCCGTATTCGCTGGCCCAAATGAGCTTGTCGCCGTCGCCGTTGGCGACCATCAGGTCGTGTACGGCCGCCAGCTGGTTGATCGGCGAGTCGGGCAGATAACCGCCATCGGAGAACGGGGTCGTGTACTGATAGGGGTGGAACGACAGGGCGTCGAAGTACGGCTCTCCGCCTGCGCCGTAGATCCCGTCGACGAAGTCGATCGGGTTCATAGTGAAGTTGCCGTAGGTGACCACCGAGCCGACGACGCCGCCGATGACCGTGGCGTCTGGGTCGGCGGCCTTGATCTGCGGGTAGGCGGCCTTCAGCAGGTTCGTATAACCCGCCGGGTCGGGTTGCGGCGCGTAGAACAGGTACGCGTTGGGCTCGTTCCAAATCTCGTAGGCGCCAACCTTTCCCGCGTAGCGCTCGGCTACCGTGCCGGCGAACTGCCCGTAGGCGTCGGGCGACGCGGGAGCGCCGCTCAGGGCGGGTTGCCCCGGTTCGGTCGCCCAGAACGGGGTGGAGTTGATGACGCCGAGCACACCCATGCCGCGCGAGTCGGCGGCGTTGACCATGTAGTCGACGGTGCTCCAGTTGTAGTAGCCGGGATAGAACTCCACTCCGGCCCACGGAATCATCACCCGGACGTCTTCCACGCCCATCGCCTGCATTTGGTCGAGCTGGGCGTCGATCTGCGTCGGCGTCATGCCGTACAGGTCGGAGTCGGCGAATCCGATGGTGTCGCTGGATTCGTCGATCGCCGCGAGAGGGACGACGTTCGTCGCCATCGTGCGCACGGTCGGCACCGTCGTGGTGGCGCCGACTGCGGAGATGGCCAAGGTCGCCACCCCCGCGACGACGATTTTGTAAGCCGGTGAGTGGCAGCTCCTGTCAGCGCGTTGCCGCATGGCACATTTCCTTTCCTGAATACGTCTTCGCGGCTCGACGGTCTGCGTGGAACCGCGCTAGTTAAGTGATGCCCCGTTGCCATGTGACCCAACCCACAATTTTCTGCATAAATGCATCTGATCAGCGCGTTTACTCGAGGTGAAAGCGCCGAGCACAAACCCGCAGTCGACCCGGTTCGGTGACTTCAGCAAATTAATGGCCGGTGTGATTCGTAGCCCCGAAATCGCGCGTCATCGGGACATTTGATTTGCCGTCTGCCCGTCATAGTCGAATTGGGCACAAAGAATGAAGATCAAGGATGGCGTTTCACACGCGGCCACCGAAAACGTTTCAGTCGACGACCGTTCACCATCGAAGATCGCGGCCGGTGGCGGTCGCCGGACCAGATCGGGCAGCGATTCTTCGTTTGCCAGATTCAGCGCAGGCGTCAAATCGACGGTGGCCGACGTGTACCGATCGCCTC
This sequence comes from Mycobacterium sp. Root135, assembly GCF_001426545.1. Classification (GTDB taxonomy): domain Bacteria; phylum Actinomycetota; class Actinomycetes; order Mycobacteriales; family Mycobacteriaceae; genus Mycobacterium. The sequence goes on from NZ_LMEZ01000006.1 coordinate 232,932, forward strand.
ACCCCGAACGCCGGACGGCGCCCGTCCACCGCGCACCATCGAACGCGTGTTCTAATGGATTTGCCCGCAGCGCCCCGCCGAATGCGGGCGCCGTTCCGAAGGAGAGAGCCGCACCGATGACCGTAGACACCATGACAGCAGAAGCGCCGTCCACCGAGTTCGTCGCCCCCGTCGCGGCCGCCCGCGCACCCGGCACTGAGCCCACCACCGAGCCCACCCCCGAACCCGAAGTAGTCGCCGCGACCGAGGAAAAGCCCGTCAAGGCGCCGCGGAAGACGGCCGGCAAGAAGACCAAGACGCTCGAGTTGACCCTAACCGTCATCGGCACCGCCGACGGCGAATGGCGCGCAGAACTCAAGCAGGGCACCACCTTCCTGGCTCGCGACCTCGCGGTCGCCGCGGCCGCCGTCTCCCGGGCGGCGAAGGAACTGCACGACGACCTCTCCACGCCGATCGACGCGGTCATCGAAGAGGCCCGCTCCCAGCAGGCCGCCAAGGTGGCCGCCCTCGAAGCCGAACTGGAAGCCGCGCGAAGGACCCTCGCCGACCTGGACTGAGATTCGCCCGCATCGACGAGGTCGACATAGACACATATATAGCGTAACCGCTATAGTTGTGCACATGGCTGTTGTGATCACCACGCGGGAGGCCGCCCAACGACTGGGTGTACATGCCTCACGGGTGCGTGCACTCATTGCCGCGGGGAACTTGGCGGCCACACGCGCTGGCAACCAGTGGCTCGTGGATGCCGACAGCTTGGACCGACAAGCCGATCTCGTCGCCGCCGGTGCCACCGGACGACCCTTCGCTCCTCGCATAGCGTGGGCCGCCGCCGCCTTGTGCGACGACCTTGCCGACGGCATCTCCTCCGCCGAGCGGCATCGCCTGCGCAACCGCCTCGTACACGCCACGGCCAGCACAGTCGACACTTGCGCATTGGTTCGGCGATGGTTGTCGCGACGGGCACAGTCGTTGCACCGCTACCGAATTGGCGAACGCGACCTGGTCGAGCTCCTGGAAGCCCGTGGCGTCACACCCACGGGCATCAGCGCCGCCGACACTTACAACCTCGGACTGGCAACGGGCGGCGCCGCCGACGCCTACGTCAGCGAACACACCCGCCGCGAGCTCGAGAAGACGTACGTTCTCATCGACAGCGTCCGCGGCAATCTGACCCTGCGGGTTACCGATGCGGCGATAGCCGACTTGACGAAGGCACCGCGGCTCATCGCAGGCGTCGACCTCGCCGACGACACGGATGCACGCACCCACGCTGCGGGATGCCGGCTGATCTCGGAAGCGCTTCGCGGGATCCAGGGGACGTGACGCCCGGCCCGGGCAGCGCGGAGGCGTTGGCGGCCATCGCCGCGATCACCGGTCAGTCACTGTCGAGCGCGACCGAAATTTTCCGCACCGCTCGGGCGTCCCGACCCGACGAGGCCCCCGCCGACGCAGCTGGCGTCGAACGAGCAGTCGACCGGTTGTGCACCCGTGTCGGGCTTGCGCCCGCGCTGATGCACGATGACCGCGACCACCACATCCGAGCGCTTCGCGAACTGATCTCAGGCAACACTCCCGCGGTAACCCGTGGTGACCTGAGCACCTGGGAGGAACTGCTGCGCAGTACGCCGCAGAAGATTCCAACCGTGCTCCGGGAACCAGTCGAGTTGCCCGACATGCCCGAATACCAACACGCGATGTGGACGACGCTGTTGGACTTCGAGGAGACCGACCCGCCGCCATGGGTGCTGGTCGGCGGACAGATGACCGCGCTACAGCTCGTCGAGCGCGGGAGCCCGGCACATCGACCGACCGACGACGGGGACCTGGTAGTCGGAGTGTGGACGCGGCGCGACGCGCTGAGAGGGACCACGACGTACCTGACCGGCCGCGGATTCGCCGAACAATCGACCAGCGACGGGTTTGGCTACCGCTTCACCCGGGGCAGAACGACGATCGACGTCATGATTCCCGAAGGGTTCGATCGCCAACGGCGTTACCCGACAACGGGTTCAGGACGACGTGGCCTGCAGGCCGACGGTGGAAATCAAGCACTGACTCGAGCCGAGCCTGCCGATCCGCCTCGACGACCGGGTTGGCTACGTCCGCCGACCGACCCTCCTCGGGAGCTTGGTGGCCAAGGCCCGGGCGTGGACAGTCGACCTCCGCGACCCGGAACGCCACGCCCAGGACTTGATCGCGATGTCGGAAGTCGCACTGCGCGATCCACGCGCGGTGATCGGTCAGGCCCGTCCCGACGACCGCCGTGCAGTTCGTGCCGCCCTTCGAGCCCTGCCGGCCGACCATCGCCTCTGGCGTGCGGCCGAAGACCCTGCGGCCACTTACGCCCTACTCGAGCGGATGGCGCGCCCCCCCGACTAGCCCAGTCGCACCAGTGCGACGACTCCGTCACCCGCTTGCGCACTGATTCGATATCGGTCAATATCGACAAGTGTCGAATCCAGAAACCGGGGCCGCGGATGACTGCTGCGTCAGGCCACCGCTGCTGCGGGAGCCGCTGACCGAGCTCGCCGCGGTCGAGATGGCCAAGAAACTGAAGGCGCTCGCCGATCCGGTGCGGTTGCGGTTGTTCAGCGCCATCGCCAGCCACGCCGGCGGCGAGGCCTGCGTGTGCGACGTCTCCGTGGGCGTGGACGTGTCGCAGCCCACGGTGTCGCACCATCTCAAGGTGCTGCGCGACGCAGGTCTGCTGACCTCGCAACGCCGGGCGTCCTGGGTGTACTACGCCGTCGTTCCCAAAGCGCTGCAAGAGATCTCGGCCCTGCTTGATCTCGCCACGCCGGTGACCGCGTGACCTCGGCCTCGCCGGTGGCGGCGAAGCTGTCCACCCTGGACCGCTTGCTTCCGGTGTGGATCGGTGTCGCGATGGTCGCCGGCCTGCTGCTGGGCCGCTGGATACCCGGGTTGAACACCGTACTGGAAAGCGTTCAGCTGGAAGGCATTTCGCTGCCGATCGCCCTCGGCCTGCTGATCATGATGTACCCGGTGCTGGCCAAGGTTCGCTACGACCGCCTCGACACCGTCACCGGAGACCGCAAGCTGCTGCTCAGTTCACTGCTGTTGAACTGGGTGTTCGGCCCGGCGTTGATGTTCGCGCTGGCCTGGCTGATGCTCCCGGACCTGCCCGAGTACCGCACCGGACTGATCATCGTGGGCTTGGCCCGCTGCATCGCCATGGTCGTCATCTGGAACGACCTCGCCTGCGGTGACCGCGAAGCTGCCGCCGTGCTGGTCGCACTGAACTCGATCTTCCAGGTCGTGATGTTCGCCGTCCTGGGCTGGTTCTACCTGACGGTGCTACCCGGCTGGCTCGGGCTGGAGCAGACCACCATCAGCACCTCGCCGTGGCAGATCGCCAAGTCGGTACTCATCTTCCTCGGCATCCCCCTCCTTGCCGGATACCTGTCGCGCCGACTTGGTGAGAACGTCAAGGGCCGCGACTGGTACGAGTCCACGTTCCTGCCTCGCGTCGGGCCGTGGGCGCTCTATGGTCTGTTGTTCACCATCGTCATTCTCTTTGCGCTGCAGGGAGAACAGATCACCAGCCGACCGCTGGACGTGGTGCGGATCGCGCTCCCGCTGCTCGTCTACTTCGCTGTCATGTGGGGCGGCGGCTACCTTCTTGGCGCCGCGATCGGGCTGGGCTACCAACGCACCACCACCCTGGCATTCACCGCGGCCGGCAACAACTTCGAACTGGCGATCGCCGTTGCGATCGCCACTTACGGCGCCACCTCCGGCCAAGCCTTGGCCGGCGTCGTCGGCCCATTGATCGAGGTGCCCGTCCTCGTCGGCCTGGTGTACGTGTCACTGGCACTGCGCCGCCGTTTCGCCGACCAACACCAGGCCGCCTCGACGGGACAGGGGGCATCGTGACCACACCGTCCGTCTTGTTCGTCTGCGTGAAGAACGGCGGCAAGTCACAGATGGCCGCCGGACTGATGCGCCAACTGGCCGGCGACACCGTGGAAGTTCATTCAGCGGGCACCGCACCCGGCACGACCGTCAACGGTCTTTCCGCGCAAGCACTTCTGGAGGTTGGCGTGGACATCACCGCCGAGGTGCCAACGCCGGTGGACTACGCGCTGGCCCGCGAGGTCGACGTCGTGGTGACGTTGGGCCGGGAAGCCCGTCTCGATCCGCTGCCGGGAACCAGGGTCGAGAACTGGGACACCGACGAACCCTCCGAACGGGGCGTCGACGGCCTCGAACGTATGCGCCTGATCCGCGACGACATCGCCGCCCGCGTGCGACGCCTCCATTCGACGCTTACCGCTCCATGACTCGCGGCCGGGACGCCGCTGCCAGCAGCGCCCCAACGGCCGCGACCGCGCCGAGGACCACGAACATGGCGGCATACCCGCCGAGCAGGCTGGCCAGTGCGGCGCCGACGAACGGGCCGACGGCGGTGGCGATCATGACGGGAGCGTTGAGATATGCGCTGAGATGGCCGTAGTGGGTCGCACCCCACCGTTCGGTGACGGCCGTGGCTTGTAGCAGCGTCATGATGCCGCGCATCACTCCCGCCCCGATGGCCACCGCCACCAAAGCTACATAGGCAGCGAACATTCCGAGCAGCACCGTGGTGGCCGCGACCCCGGCCATGATGATCACCGTTCGGGTGACGGCGCCGACGCGCCGCACCAGAGTTTGATAGCCCAGCCGCCCGAGCACCTGGCCGGCGCCACCGAGCCCGAGTGCTACGGCCGCCGCGCCGGTGCTGATGCCGCGTTGGCCCATCAACGGCACCAGGTTCGCGATCACCGCGTACGACGCCAGCCCGGCGAGCGCGAACGCCGCGACCAGCGCCACGAATGCGCCGCTGCGCGCTGTGCGCGTGGGGGATTCGACGTGGTGCGTCACCACCGGCGGCCACGGGCGCCGAAGTCCGAAGAAGTGGGCGGGGATGGTGACCACCGCCATGATCAACGCCAACACCAAATATGTTCGGCGCCAGTCCATGTGCGCCGACAACGCCGCGGTGAGCGGCGCGAACACGGTGCTGGCGAAACCGGCGACAAGGGTCAACACCGTGAGCGCCCGCACCGCGTCGGCGCCGAAGAATCGGGTCAGCGCCGCGAAGGCGGGTGCGTAGAACACCGCGCTCATCGCCACCCCGCTGACGATCCACGCCGCGACGAACGCGCCGTAGTTCGGCGCAGCCACCACCGCGACCACCGACACGCAACCGAGTGCCGACCCGGCCGTCATGATCCAGCGCGGGCCGACGCGGTCCAACCACCGCCCCACCGGGATTCCCACCACCGCCGCGGTCACCAGGCCCGCCGAGAACGCCGCGGTGACCGCCGGCGCCGACCAGCCGGTGTCGGCACTGATCTGCTCGGACAGAACGGTGAACGCGTAGTACAGCACGCCCCAGCTGGTGATCTCGGTGACGCACAGCGTGGTCAGCACCCAGCGCAACCGGTGGGATGCGGGTGGCGCTTGCGCGGGTCCGGGCGTCATCCGCCAATCGTATTGAGTGTCAACGTCGGTGCCGAACCGCAGCACCCGGCCGAGCCATCCTCCTCGGGACCGTCGAACAGCCCTGCGCCGTTGCACACCCCGGTGTCGGGGAGGGTGAGTTCGACGCGTCGCGCGGCCTCGTGGTCACCGGCCAGTTCGGCGGCGATGCTACGGACCTGTTCATAGCCGGTCATCGCCAGGAAGGTCGGCGCACGCCCGTAGGACTTCATCCCCACGATGTAGAGATCCTGCTCCGGATGTGCGAGTTCGGTTGCGCCGTGCGGCAGTACGCTCCCGCAGGAGTGCGCGTTGGGGTCGATCGACGGGGCCAGCCGCACCGGCGCCTGCATGATCGGATCCAATTCGATGCGCATCTCGGACAGGAACGACAGGTCCGGCCGGAACCCGGTGAGGACGACGACGTGGTCGGCTGGCGGCAGCGCACGACCCTCATCGGCGACGACCACGGCCCGCCCATCCACCAGGTCGACGCGTTCGGTCCGGAATCCGGTGACGAGGGAGACCAGCCCCGACTCCACGGCGTCACGCGATCGCACCCCAAGGGCACCACGCTGGGGAAGTTCGTCGGCGGCACCGCCGCCGAAGGTTCCGTCGGTCACGCCGCGGCGCAGCACCCACGTCACCCTCGTCGACGGGGCCTCGCGCGCGACCTCGCCGAGCTGGATCACCGCGGTCATCGCCGAATGCCCGCTGCCGACGACCACGACGTGCTTGCCCGCGACTGTCGAAGTCAATTCCGGCGTCGGCGGAACGTAGCTCACCAGGCTGGCGGCGACGGCCTCCCGCTCCCCCAGGGCCGGAACACCGTCGGCTCCAGCCGGATTGGGCTGGCCCCAGGTACCCGAGGCGTCGACCACCGCACGTGCCCGAACCCGTACATTGGGCCCATCGGCGTTGCACGTGTGGACGACGAACGGAACGTCGGCGCGGCCGGGGCTGACCAGCCGATCGCGGCCCAGCCGGGTCACCGCATGCACTCGCGTGCCGTAGTGCACGTGCTCACCGAGGGCGGCCGCGGCCGGTGCGAGGTACTCGTCGACCCACTGGCGGCCGGTGGGAAAGCCCGCCATCGGGGCCACCCATCCGGTCGGTTCGAGCAGCCGGGCGGCGGCGGGGTCGACGAGCTCGGGCCAGGGCGAGAAGGTGCGCACGTGCGCCCATTGCTCGACTGCCGATCCCGGACCGTGCCCAACCTCCAGCACCAGCGGCACCAAGCCGCGCTCCAGCAGGTGGGCGGCAGCCGCCAGGCCCAACGGTCCGGCGCCGATCACCACGACGGGCAACTCCGACATGCCGCGCTCCTTCCATCGACGTTCTTCGATGGGTCCCATCGTCCGCAACGCATCGATAGTTGTCAATGCGTGTGGCACGATGGACGGCATGGCCGCTTCCGTGACGACAGCCGACCTGGCGGCCTGCTGCTCGCCCTTGACCGGCGGCATTTTGAAAACCGTTGCCGCCGAACGACTCGCATCGATGTTCAGGGCGCTCGCCGACCCGGCGCGGGTTAAGCTGGTGTCACTGATCGCGGCATCAGACGGCGGCGAAGCGTGCATCTGCGACCTCACCGAACCGCTTGGGCTGAGCCAACCCACGGTGTCCCACCACATGAAGATGCTCGTCGACGTCGGCCTCGTCAGCCGCGATCAGCGGGGCAAGTGGGCGTACTACCGCGTCAACGACGACGTCCTGGACACGCTAGCCGGAGCCCTGTCGCCGCAGAGTCGCTGACGCCGTCATTCCGCGTCGAGCTCGTCCAAGATCGGCGACAGGGCTTCCCAGTTTTGCCGGGTGGCCTCCGCGGCGCCCTCCGCATCGCCGTGACGGCAAAGTTCGATGATCCGCTTGTGCTGCGCTATCGACTGACGGCCCGAAAGCGAAGAGAAGCGCAAGAACTCGACTCGGCGAAGCACCGGGGTGACTTGTTCGAGGACGACCGGGATCACCTCGTTGAGGCTGGCGACGACGAAGATGTCGTGGAACGCGTCGTCGGCGCGCATCCCGGACTCGGCGTCCTTCGCGGAGACCGCACCGGCGAACTCCTTGTTCGCCCGCGTCAACGCGGCGTACTCGCCCTTGCCCATCAGCGGAACGGCGATCCGGACCGCAAGCGCGTGGAGGGACGCTGCGACGTCCTGTGCGTCGAGTACCGCCTTGCGCTCGATGGTCGAGACCACGGTCGACCGACCAGGCAACGTGTGAACCAGGCCGGCCGTCTCCAGCCGGGCAATCGCTTCCCGGATCGGAGTGCGACTGATTCCCAGCCACTTCTCCAGTTCGGGATCGCGCAACGTCTCCCCGGGTGCGAGGGTTCCGTTGACGATGGCATCCCTGATTGACACGTATGCCTGGTCTCGCAACAGCGACCGTCGATGTCTTCCGTGTTCAGCTGGCACCGGCATGCAAAATATCTTATGCCAGGTTCACCGTTCAGACGTGAAGCGCCCGCGGATCAAGTCGGCGGCCTTCTCGCCGATCATGATCGCTGCGGCATTGGTGTTGACGGGCACGATTCTGGGCATGACGGAGGCGTCGGCCACCCGTAGGCCCGTCAGTCCGTGCACGCGCAACTCCGGGTCCACCACCGCCTCGGACCCAGTTCCCATGGCGCAGCTGCCAACTGGGTGGTAGTACGTGCCGGTGTTGTGCGCCAGGAATGCGCGCAGCGCCTTCTCGTCGGTGGCATCGGGCCCCGGCAGCACCTCACGACCGCGCCATGGCCGGAACGGTTCACTGGTCGCGATCTCGCGTGCCACGGCCAGGCCGTGCATCATCCGTCGCACGTCGGACTCCGCACCAAGGTAATTCGGATCGATCAGCGGCGCAGTCGCCGGGTCTGGCCCCGCGAGGCGGATCGAACCCCTGGCGTCGGGCACCGTGGCGATGCCGAAGGTGACGCTGTTCACCGGCGTCACCAGGTGGGGCAGGTGGAACGGCACGTGAATGAACATCAGTTGCATGTCCGGACCGGTGAGCGAGTCGTCGCTGCGCCACAGCATCGACGTCTCGGCGAGGTTGGTCTGGCCGGCGGGCACCGGCTGCGCGGCTTCGTACACGACACCGCAAAGCGGGTGGTCGTGCAGATTGCGCCCCACCCCTGGAAGGTCGTGCACCACGGTGACGTCGGCGGCGCGCAGTTCTGCGGCCGGCCCCACCCCGGACAGGAGCAGCAACCGGGGCGAATCCACCGCACCCGCACTCAGCACGACCTCGGCATCCGCATGGGCGGTGACGAGTCGCCCACCTCGATCGAAATCGACTCCGACGCAGCGGTTCCCTTCAAACCGCAGCTGCCGCGCCCGGGACTCGGTGGAGATGGTCAGGTTTGGCCGATGACTCACCGGGTGCAGGTATGCCGCGGCGGTACTTTGCCGCGCACCCTGGGTGATCGTCAGGTCGTGCCACCCGGCGCCTTCGGCGGTGGCGCCGTTGAAGTCGTCGGTCAGCGGGTAGCCTGCCGCGACGGCACCGTCGAGGAACGCCTGGGACACGGGGTTGGCAACCTCGGACGAGGCGGGCGCGGGGTGCAGGGGCCCGTCGGTGCCGCGGTACTGCGGGTCACGGCCGTTGACCGTCTCCATGCGCCGGAAGTAGGGCAGCACCGACTCGTAGTCCCAGCCGGTGCAGCCGGCCTTGGCCCAGGCGTCGAAATCACTTGGATGGCCTCGCAGGAACACCATCGCGTTGATGCTGCCGCTGCCACCGAGCGTGTGCCCGCGTGGCCAGTTTCGGTTGCGGCCATCGGCATTCGTCTGCGGGACCGTGTCGTAGGCGTAGTCGACGTCGGTCCCCCACAAAGAGGGCCAGGCCGGCGGCGTGGCGATCTCGGGTCTGGTGTCGGCCGTCCCCGACTCGAGCAACAGCACCCGGACGGACGGATCCTCGGACAGTCGGGCGGCGATGACGCATCCGGCCGAGCCGGCGCCGATCACCACGTAGTCGTAACGGTCGGATGTACTGCTGGTAGTCGTCATGTCTTCCACACTTTCGTCACTCGTTGATTGGGGATTGCGTCGGCGAGGGTCGCGCCGACGTCAGTGGTTGGGGTTCCGTGGTTGCAGCACGAAGTCGTAACGCGCGAACAGCCAGGGGACCTTACATACGCCGCCGTCAGGCGTAGGCCCTGGCGCACGGCGCTCGAAGTCGACGATCAGTTGGCTCTTCACGCTGAACACCGCGTCGCTGTCCAGGAAATGGGCGCCCTTGGGAAACAGGTGGGTGACCAGTGGTTCACAGCCCGGCACGTCGATGAGGAAGTGGACGTGCGCCGGTCGGTAGTGGCTGATGTCGGTTTGCGAAATCAGTTCGCCGACTGGACCATCCATCGGAATGCTGTAGCCGACCGGTGCGATCGTCCGCACGCAGTAAGCTCCCGTCGACGTCGAGGTGTACTTCCCGCGCAAGCGCGCCTCGTCGACGTCCAGCTGGGCCTCGTAGGCACCTTCGGCGTCGGCCTGCCACACGTCGAGCACCGCGTCCGCCACCGGCGTGCCATCCACTCGACGGACGGTGCCGACGATGAAGAGCGGTGTCCCGGGCACCCCGTCGGACATGTCCGCACCGAACTCGAACGCGGGCGAGCCGTCGACGTGGAATGGGCCGAGCACCGTCGCCGGCGTGGCAGCCGGGTCGAAACGGTGGTTCACGTCGACGACGAGCATCGACAGACCCAGGACGTCCGAGGCAAGGATGAACTCTTCGCGCTTGTCGTCGCTGATCTGGCCCGTGCGGCTGAGCCACTTGACGGCGGTTGACCATTCCGATTCGGTGAGCCCGACCGTGCGCGCGAAGTCGTGTAGGTACCGAACCAGTGTCGGCATGATCTGGGCGACCCGAGGCTCGTGGGCGGTCGACCAACGTTCCGCGGCGACGTCGGTGATGTTTTGTTCGGTTATCTCCATGTGTCCGTTCCTTTCTCGGGTGGCACTCAGCGGAGCGTGGAGTCTGCGGCCTGGGTGATGAAGTCCGCGACGGCATCGGGTTGCGACACCGCCACCGCATGAGATGCCTTGATCTCGAGCGTGTGCGAGTTCGCCCGCTTCCCCATGAACCGCATGGACTCCGCCGGGATGGCGAGATCGTCGGTGGTGACCAAGTTCCACGACGGAATGGTCTTCCAGGCGGCCTTGGTGGCCGGTTCCTCCAATGCGGCTGCGGTGATAGGCCTTTGAGTAGCAGCCATCAACGCCGTGACGTCCTCCGGAACGTCCGCGGCGAACACCCTGCGGAATTGGTCCTGCTCGATGTAGAGGTCGCTGCCCTCCTTCCCGCCGGGCAGCGGGACGGGCAGCGCCTTCAGCGCGGGGCCGAGTTGGCCACCGGGGAACTTCGCCGCCAAGTCCCCTGTGCTCTCCCCCGCCTCCAGGATGAAGCTGGCGATGTAGACCAGAGCCTTGACGTTGGGCAGACCGTCGGCGGCTTGGCTCATCACCGACCCGCCGTAGGAGTGGCCGGCCAGCACGACCGGACCCTGCACGCCGTCGACCACGCTGCGCACGTGTCCCGCATCGCTGGCCAGGCCTCGCAGCGGATTGGCCACCGCGATCACCGGATATCCGTCAGCCTCCAGTGATCTGACGACTCCGTTCCAGCTCGACGAGTCGGCGAACGCCCCGTGGACCAGCACCACCGTCGGCTTGTCGCCCGACGCGGCCTCCTCCGTGGCTTGCGCCCCTGCGCATCCAACTGTCAGTGCCGCCACGGCAACACCGGCCGTCATCGCCGTCTTGAAGTTTCGAAACATCATCGATGCCCTCTCCGGGTCGAGGTGCGCCCATCGGGCGTCAATTGAACCTCGTCGCTGTCAACCAATATATTGCATGTTGCATTCCCGTCAAGGAATTGCTTGAGCGCCCCTCGCCGTTCGCAGTCCACGATCCCGGGTCAGGTCGGCCACATGAGAGCTCAATACTGTTCTTGTGCAGTCATTTTCGATTCATGAATTTCAGGGATGCACCAGCGACCGACCCGCGTCGGTCGGGTGACATCTGGGTCAGCGCGAATAAGAACGGCTCCGCGCACGTTTCACGCCGTGCAACAACCCGTCGAAACACATCGAGGACGATCGTGAACGAGCATGCACACCAGATGACCCCCAACACCGGCGTCGACCGCCCCGTGACTGCGGTACAACGAACGTCGTGGCGCGCGCAATTGGCAGCGCGACTCTTCGCGGACTACCTCGACCGACAGCTGGCAGTGGGGTTCGTCGGACCGACCGGTAGCGCACTGGCCGTCCGCGCCGCTCGCCTCGAGTCCGATGACGAGCGCTACTCGGTCGCCCGTGCACTTCGCCGCGCCGTCGTCGAATCCCGTCGAGGCCGCCCCCTTGGAACTCCTACGGTGCCCGTCAACCGCGACAACGTCGCGGCGGCGCAAGACGTGATCGACCGCATCACCCTGCGACTGCATTCGCCGCGGCGCGTGAGCGCTCGCGGGATGGCACGCCTGCAACGAGTGCTCTCCGACGGATGCGGGCCGCTCTATGCCCGCGGCGGCGGCAATCTCGACGACCGTCTCCGCGCGGCATTCGCCGCGCTGTAGATGCAGCCGTTGACCCTCCCGTAGGGGCAGACTGCACGCTCTTCGTCAGCGTCGTCCGAGCGTCCGCCGACGGACGACGACTGAGTTCTCTGCAACCAAAGGAATGTGCATGAACGAGCGTTTTGGCGCCTACGGGGCATGGCTGCACCCGGGCTTGGGACGGTCACGGATCGCATACGCCGCCGAACTCGAAGACCTCGGTTTTCGCACGGTGTGGGTCGGCATCGGAGCCGAACCGGTCGGCGACATGCGCCTCCTGCAGGAGATGCTCGCCGCGACCCGCACCGCGGTGATCGCGACCGCCATCGTGAACATGTGGAACGACGACGCAGACAGCCTTGCTCGCCACTACCACCGCATCGTCGACCGACACGGTCCCCGCCTGTTGCTGGGCGTCGGGCTGGGACACCCCGAGAAGCGACCTTCTTACCAAGCACCACTGCAGCGGATGACCGACTACGTCGACGTGCTCCTGCACGAGCGGGTCCCCGCCGACGCCGTGGTGATCGGCGCGCTCGGCACACGGACACTCGACCTCGCCGGACGCCGCACCCTTGGCGCCCACCCGTATCTCACCGTGCCGGCACACACAAAACACGCACGAAACATCCTGGGGGCCCAGGCATTCCTCGCACCGGAGCAGAAGGTGGTCATGACCGACGACGCCGAGCAGGCGCGCAGCATCGGCCGTCCGGCGGTGCAACACCCCTATCTAGGCCTGCGGAACTACACCGACAACTTGCAGCGCCACGGGTTCACCAAGGACGACGTGTCCGGTGCCGGCAGTGACCGCCTCATCGATGCCCTCGTCGTCCACGGCTCCCCAGAAGCGATCTACCGGCGCCTCGACGAACACGTGACCGCCGGTGCGGACCACGTTGGGATCCACGTCCTGACCGGTGAGCACGACGCCACTCCCATGCCCGCATTTCGTGCCCTCGCCACCCACCGACCTCCGTCTAAACGGGCTGGCTAAGCCACCGTCTGCCCGACCTCGTCGAGCGAAGTGTCCCGCGTCTCGCGCATCACCAGCAGCGCAATGCCGGTGAGCGCAGCTGCCGAGAGCAGGTACACCCCCACCCATGCCACCCCGTAGGTGGTCGCCAGCCACGTCGCGACGAAGGGAGCGATCGCGGCGCCGAGAATGCTCGCGGCGTTGTAGGCGACGCCGGATCCGGTGTATCGGACGTTCGTCGGGAACAGTTCTGGCAGAACGGCACTCATCGGTCCGAACGTCAGTCCCATCAACGTCATGCCGATGATCAGGAACACCAGCGTGGACGTCGTCGTCGCCGAGCCGGGGCTCAGCAGTAGTCCGAAGGTCGTGCCGAAGATCATGATCCCGACGGTGATCACCAACAGTGTCACCCTGCGGCCGAATCGGTCGGCCAGCAGGCCGGTGACGGGCAGCATCGCGGCGAAGAACAGCACCGAGATCAACTGCAGCTGGAGGAATTCGAGGTACGGGATGCCCAGCCCACCGCCATGGGCGGCCTTCTTGCCCGTGCCGAAACTCAGCGCCCAAGTGGTGACGACGTAGAACAAGGTGTAGGTGGCCAGCATGACGAAGGTGCCGATGATCAACTGGCGCCAGTGCTTTCGGAAGACCTCGGCCACCGGTGCGCGAAGCCTCTCGCCACGTTCGACGGCACGGGAGAACACCGGGGTTTCCGTCAGCCGCAGCCGGACGTACAACCCAATGGCCACCATCACCGCAGAGAGCAGGAAGGGGATTCGCCAACCCCAGGTGAGGAACGCACCGTCGAGATCGGGATTGGCGGTGTCGAACCCGAGCCACAGCACCAGGATGAGGAACACGCCGTTGGCGAGCAGGAAGCCGAACGGGGCGCCGAGCTGCGGCCACATCGCCGCCCAGGCTCTCTTGCCGGGTTTCGCCGTCTCGGTCGCGAGCAGCGCCGCGCCGCTCCACTCCCCACCGAGCGCCAGGCCCTGGCTGAAGCGCATCACCGCGAGCAGCGCGGGAGCGAGCAGACCGACCTGGTGGTAGGTCGGCAAGACACCGATGAGGAACGTCGCGATGCCCATGACGAGCAACGACGCCACCAGCGTGGTCTTGCGACCGATCCGATCACCGAAGTGTCCGAACAGAATCGACCCGAGCGGACGGGCGACGAACGCCAAGCCGAAGGTCGCCAGCGACGCCAGCAGTGCGGTCGTCGGATCGCCCTTGGGGAAGAACAGGTGCGGGAAGACGGTGACGGCCGCGGTGGCGTAGGCGTAGAAGTCGTAGAACTCGATGGTGGTGCCGACCATCGACGCGACGACGATGCGCCCCCGGGGCACACCTGCGACGAGGTTGGGTTCGGGAGTGTTCATCGCTGGACATCCTTGCACTGGCGGTCGCGTGGTGGATCGTCAGGCCGAGCGTTGCGTCGAGTGCGAATGACCACCTCCACGGACGGCGGTCGCGACGTTCACAGCGAACCGGCGACGACATTCCCCTCGAAGAGCACGGCGTCGACCTTGATCTCGCCGAGCGAACCGGCCGGGACGTCGAAGAGGTCGTGACTCAGCACCGTCACGTTGGCGACCTTGCCGACCGTCAAGGAGCCCATCCGATCCGACAACCGCATCTGCCTCGCTCCGTTGATCGTGTAGCCGTCCAGCAGGAGCTCACGCGACAGTGCGGCATCCGCCGTGGGCCGCACGCTGCCCGGATACACCGCGGGGTCGAGGGGATACTCGGGGTCGATCCTCGTCGCGGCAACCTGCATGCCCAGCAGCGGATTGCCCCTGTGCAGCTCGTAGGCGGTCACGACGTCACTCGAGAATGCGACATTGGCGCCACCGCGGGCCATTTCGTTGAAGCGGTACATGCGGTTCCACCGCTCGTCACCAAGATGCTTCTTCGCGCCCTCCCCGAAGTATCCCCCGGCCCAGTGCGCCGTCCAGTTCACCATGATCCCGAGTTCGCCGGGACGGTGCATGTCACCGGGATCGACGAGTTCACAGTGCGCCAACGTCACCTGAACAGTCCATCGGGCACCGTCGGCGAGGAGCGTCGCGCGGGCCGCCTCCACCGCGTCACAAGCCACCCGAAAGGCTCGGTCACCGACCAGGTGGATGTGGACGTCCACACCCTCGCGGTTGCACAGCAGGAAACAGCTGGTGAGTTCGTCGACGTCCAGACCAATGTCCCCGTGGTGAGTTTCCGACGCGTGGCTGCAGGTCGGCGCCAGGACGGCGCTGTTACCGCTTTCGTTGGTGCCGTCGAGGAACAGTTTGAGCGTGTTCATGCCGACACGGGCGCTCGAATACTCCGCGTGGTAGCGCTTCAGCCGCCGAATCGTGTCGGGAAGATCCTCCAACCCACGAAAGCGCAGCGCGCCTTCGTAATACACGTTGAGCTCATTGCGCCGATCCAGCTCGACGACCGCCTTCAGGATCTCGTCGTCTTCGACCAGCGCTTCGAACACGGCCGTCACCCCGTGCTCGGTCATGAACCGGAAGAACCTGCCGACCCGCTCTGCCGTGAGCTCCTGTGGCGGCGTCCACCCGATCTTCTCGTAGAGCCCGTCCATGAAGTGCAGGTGTACGAGTTCGCGCAGAAGGCCCGTGGGATCACCGTTCTCGTCGCGGACGAACATCTCGAGTCCCGGTACGGGATCCGGTGTGTCCCTGGTGATCTCCATCAGTTCGAGCATCCTGCTGTTGACCCAGTGCTCGTGCTCGCTGAAGTCCTGACAGAGGCACGGCCGGTCCGAGACCGCGGTGTCCAGCAGTTCCTTGGTGGGCGCACCGTCACGGAAGGTGGCACTGGGGTAGTACTCGAAGTACAGGAACGGCACCTCCTCCGGCGGATGCGCCTCGGCGTACTCGCGGATGAAGCGCAGGATTTCGTCGACGTCGGTGGTCCACGGCAGGCGCACGTGCCAGAAACTCTGCGAGACCATACTCGGGTGGGTGTGCGAGTCCACGAACCCGGGCACGGCACACCGGCCGCCGAGATCGTAGACGGGCAAACGTCTTTCGTCGACCCACGAGTCTGCGTCACCGACGTAGGTGATCAACCCGTCTTCGATCACCACGGTGTCGGCCACCGGCGTGTCGTGGTCGGCGGTGTACACCTTCGCGTTGGTCAGCACCATTCCCATGAATGGAACCTATGGGTCCGCCCGTGTGGCGCGACATGACGATCATGCTGAGTCCGCAGGACGATTCGGCTGTGATGCGGCTTGGCACTCCCCCCGACGGCTCCATCCTCTCTACATTTGCCGAATGACTGACCTCAAGCGCGTGCTGAACCTGCGCAACTTGGTGGTGTTCGGCCTGGCCTACCTGGCGCCGACGGTGGTGTTCAACTACTACGGCGTCGTCACCACCCTCACGGGCGGCATGATGACGCTGGCCTACATCGCCACCACCGTGGCCATGTTCTTCACCGCCTACAGCTACGCGCAGATGGTGCGGGCATTCCCGGTTGCCGGTTCGGCCTACACCTATGTGCGCAAGGCCGTGCACCCGCACCTCGGCTTCCTCACCGGCTGGGTGATGCTGCTCGACTACATGCTGCTGCCGATGGTGTGTTATCTGCTCATCGGCATCTACATGAACGAGTTCGTCACCGCCGTACCGGTCTGGGTGTGGGTGGTGCTGGCCACGAGCATCGGAGCCGTCACCAACATCGTCGGCGTCAAATTGGCCGCCGGGGTGAACACCGTGATCGTCGCCGCGCAGATCCTGTTCGCCCTGGTCCTCATCGGTATCGTCGTCGCGTTCGTCCTGCAGGGCAACGGCAGTGGCACGCTGGTCGATTCCGCCGCGCTCTTCAATCCGGACACCTTCAACGGCCCCGACGTGTTGTGGGCTGCGTCCATCCTGGCCGCGTCCTTCCTCGGATTCGACGCGGTGTCGACGATGGCCGAGGAAACCGTCGACCCGGCTCGCACGATGCCAAGAGCGGTGTTGATCGTCCCGATCGCCGCCGGCATCGGCTTCTCCGTCATCTCCTACTTCCTGCAGATCGCGTGGCCGGGCGCCGCCACCGAGCTCGAAGATCCCGACGCCGGCATCTTCGAGTTGCTCGTCCGCGTTGGTGGAGACACCCTGTCGACGGCGTTCCTGATCACCGACAACTTGGCGAGCATGATCTGCGCCATCGCCGGCCTGGCCGCGGCGTCTCGCATCCTCTTCGGCATGGGCCGAGACGGCGTGCTGCCCCGGCGCTTCTTCGGAACGCTCAACGAACGCCTTCAAACACCGGTCAACAACATCCTGCTGATGTCGGCCATCGCCCTAACCGCAGTGTTCTACGCCGACAACCTGATTGGCGCAGCCGCACTGGTGGCGTTCGGAGCGCTCAGTGGCTTCATCATGGTCAACTACGCAGTCATCAGTCACTTCGTCATCCGCGGACGCCGGCGCACCGGCACTGACCTCCTGCGGTACCTGCTGCTTCCCGGCATCGGGATGGCAGTCTGCGCGACACTGCTCTACAACGTCGACGTTCACGCCAAGATCCTCGGGCTCGTCTGGCTCGCCGCCGGTGTCGTCTACCTCGGCGTCACCACCAAGGGCTTCCGCAGTCCACCCAAGGACATCGACATGTCCGAGGACGACGGCGGCGCCGTCGACGAATCGCGTCAACCAGCGGTGACCTGACACGCGGGACTACCGTGGTCGGGTGCTCGACGTACCCATCGGCTTCGCGCCCGGAACCCGGGTCAGCGCAGCAGTCGTCGCCATCGGACACACCAACCTCCACGCCCACCCGAACGCGCTCGAGATCGTCTACGTCCTGCGCGGCAGCCTGAAGACCCGGGTCAGCAGTGAGACCTTCGACCTCGACGCCGGTGACTACGCCGTCCTGAATCGGGCCGACCCCCACGTCCACGTCGGGTCACCGGACAACGCGACCGCGGTGCTGCACGTCGACCTCGAGGCATTTCGGGACGTCGACCCCTTCGTCGCCAACATGATGTTCGCCTGCGAGTCCTTCGACCTGCCGAGGTACCGACGACAGGAAGCGCTGCTGAGAGGCCTGCTGCTCGACACGATCGAGGCCGCCGATTACCCGGACGCGGACAAGTCGGCCGCAGACCTGGTCCAGGCGCTGTGCGCCGGGTACTCCCTCGCCGACTACTACCAGCGGGACCGGCCGCTCACCTCCGCTGCGCGTCAACGATTCCTGAGCATCATGGCCTACGTCCAGACCCACCTCGACAGCCGGGATCTGCTCGACGAAGTGGCGCGAGAACACCACTACTCCAAGTCCTACGTATCGCACTTCGTGAAGGACACCGCCGCAATTGGTTTCACCAACGCCGTGAACGCCGCCCGTGTCATGCTCGCCGAGAGGCTGCTGCTCACAACCGAATACACGATGCGTGACATATCGGCGCGGTGCGGATTCTCCGACGTCAAGTACTTCACCCGCTGTTTCGCCGACTGGTTCACACAGACTCCTGCCGACTATCGTGCCGCCAATCGTCCAGCCGTCCACCGTGACGACGAGATCGCCCCGGTCTCGGCCGAGGTCACCTCGAGCCTCATCCGCGAACATCGGCGTCGAGTGGCGTCTCCTACGGACACGCCCCGGTTGTCCCTCACCCCCCTCCTGGTCAAGAACGTCGGTTCACGAGCCGACCTCTTCGAGAAGGTCCTCAAGTTCCAGACCGACCGCCGCTACGCCTCTGAAACGCCCACGGTGGACGTCCGCCGTCGTCCACATCTCCTCCCCATGCGAATCGGGCGCACCGAACTGGAGGAGGGGGTCATCGGCAGACGTCTGGCGTCCTTCTCCGACGCGGGAGTGACGCCGTGCATCGTCGTCGAGTACGTCGGAAGGGATGCGACTGCCGCGCTCCTGGATGCACTGGTTCGACAGCTGCGCGATCTGAACCTGGACGCTTTTCCGATGTGGCTGGTCTACAGCGGGGTACACGCCAGACAGACGGTCGACGACTTGGTCGACGACGCCCACATCCGACACGGGCTGGACATCCAACCGGTGCTGATGGGGTGAACCCCGTCCGTGACCTGCTGAGACCTTGGTGGGCGCGGAGGGGATCGAACCCACGACCGCTGGTGTGTAAAACCAGAGCTCTACCACTGAGCTACACGCCCGTGCTCGGACAAGCTACACGGCCGAGCGCCACGACGGGAAATCCCGTCAGCCGCCTCGTACCGCCGCCAAGGCTTCGGCCCAGACGGAGTGGTCGCGCGTCTCCCCCGGCCCCACCATCGCGGCGTACCGGACGATGCCTGCCCGGTCGACGGCGAAGGTGCCCCGGTTCGCGAATCCGGCGTCGTCGTTGAACACCCCGTAGGCCTGGGCGACCTGCCCGTGCGGCCAGAAGTCCGACAGCAACGGGAACGTGAAGCCGCTCTGCTTCGCCCACACCTTGTGGGTGGGCGGCGGCCCCACCGAAACCGCGAGGGCCTGGGTGCCGTCATGGTCGGCCAGGTGGGTCTGGATGTCGTCGAGCTCGCGCTGGCAGATGCCGGTGAAGGCAAGCGGAAAGAACACCAGGAGCACGTCCGTGACGTCACGGTGCTGCCGCAACGTCACGGGTCGACCGTCCTGGTCCTTCAGCGTGAAGTCAGGCGCCTGGGCGCCCACGTCCAGCACGGTCGTCAGCGCCGCCCCGTGGGACCCGACTTCGGCTGGACCAGCCTGCTGGCGATCCAGTCTCCGAGGTTGGCCGACGAGGTCTGCATGAGACCGGCCGTCGGCGCGGATTCGGCGATGTCGGACGGCTTGACGTGTCCTGGGTGTCCGGTCTTGGGCGTCACCACCCACACCACGCCGTCTTCGGCGAGGGGCGTGATGGCGTCCATCAGTCGGTCGACGAGATCGCCGTCGTCGTTGCGCCACCACAGCAGCACCACGTCGATGACGTCTTCGGCGTCCTCATCCAGCAGTTCGGCACCAGATGCGTCTTCGATGTCGAACCGGATGTCGTCGTCGGTGTCCTCGTCCCAACCAAGCTCTTGGACGAGTTGATTCTTCTCGATGCCCAGCTTTCGGGCGTAGTTCGGCGAGTCCGCCGCAACCACCTGTTCCTCCTTCAGCCAGCGTGTCATCTTTTCCTATCGTCGCACGCCGTGGGCATTCGCTCGACGCCTGGCACACCGAATTATCAATATGCGGCCTCACAGGCGGTCCCCGCGGCGGTCTTCGAATCGTTGAGTTCACGGATTGCGACGTTGAATTCGTCGGGTCCTGGGTTGCCTGCCAGCACCCCTGCCATCTTCCGCGAGGAGTCCGCCCAGCCGTTCAGCGCGTCGGTCAGCTCCGGCGCCAGCGGCCCGGACAGACTGCCCGTGACCTGGTCAGCGCTGCGGTTGAGGGCGTCGACGGCCGGTCCGACCTTGCCCGGTGCGTCCGGCGCGTCGTTGTTGAAGGCGTCGACGTAGTCGTTGACGGCGTCGACGGCGGCCACACTGCTCGAGCCGAAGGCGTCGCAGGACGTGTGCACCGCAGCCTTGGTCACCGCGACCTGCCGCTCGGATTCCGACACGGCGATCGAGGACTGGACGGACGCGCGGTACTCGGGGGCTTCGGCGGCGTCGTAGGTGGCGGTTCCCTGGGTGATGGACGTGCATCCGACGACGATCATCGCGAGCCCGGCCATGACCCCGGCGACGAGGCCGACGGCACGCAGCCGCCCGGCTCGCCCCCATGTCGTCACGCCTTCAGACCGTACCGGTTTGCCCGATTGCTCGTCGGTTCCCAGTAGGCCCCACCCCGCCCGAGCATCTACGGCACGATAGGGGCACGATGGACACGTCGCTATGGATCACGACGAAAATCACGTGTGAAGGGGCCACGAGCCCCCGATCACGTCTACCGAGGAGTTGCAGTTGACCACCGAGTTCGCGCGCCAGGACCTGGCCCAAAACTCTGGCACCGCAAGCGAACCCGACCGGGTCCGCGTCATTCGCGAGGGCGTTG
The DNA here is from genome assembly GCF_001426545.1 of Mycobacterium sp. Root135. Taxonomy (GTDB): domain Bacteria; phylum Actinomycetota; class Actinomycetes; order Mycobacteriales; family Mycobacteriaceae; genus Mycobacterium. The sequence continues at coordinate 253,900 of NZ_LMEZ01000006.1, forward strand.
CCTCGTACCTGCCCGACATCGATCCGGAAGAAACCAGCGAGTGGCTGGAGTCCTTCGACGCTCTGCTCGAGCGGTCCGGACCGGCCCGCGCGCGGTACCTGATGTTGCGCCTGTTGGAGCGTTCTGGCGAACAGCGGGTCGCCATTCCGGCGCTCACGTCGACGGATTACGTCAACACGATCCCGACCGAGTTGGAGCCGTGGTTCCCCGGTGACGAGGACGTCGAGCGGCGGTATCGCGCCTGGATCCGGTGGAACGCCGCGATCATGGTGCACCGCGCGCAGCGCCCCGGAGTCGGTGTGGGCGGCCACATTTCGACCTACGCCTCGTCTGCGGCGCTGTACGAGGTCGGCTTCAACCACTTCTTCCGCGGCAAGTCCCATCCCGGCGGCGGCGACCAGGTGTTCATTCAGGGCCACGCGTCGCCCGGCATCTACGCGCGCGCGTTCCTCGAGGGCCGGCTAACCGCGGACAAGCTCGACGGGTTCCGCCAGGAGCACTCTCATCCCGGTGGCGGCATCCCGTCCTACCCGCACCCGCGGTTGATGCCCGACTTCTGGGAGTTCCCGACGGTGTCGATGGGCATCGGCCCGATGAATGCCATCTACCAGGCGCGGTTCAACCACTATCTGAACGACCGCGGCATCAAGGACACCTCCGATCAGCACGTGTGGGCGTTCCTCGGCGACGGCGAGATGGACGAGCCGGAGAGCCGGGGCCTGCTCCAGGTGGCGACCAACGAGGGTCTCGACAACCTGACGTTCGTCATCAACTGCAACCTGCAGCGCCTCGACGGACCGGTGCGCGGCAACGGCAAGATCATCCAGGAGCTGGAGTCGTTCTTCCGCGGTGCGGGCTGGAACGTCATCAAGGTGGTGTGGGGCCGCGAATGGGACGCCCTGCTGCACGCCGACAAGGACGGCGCCCTGGTCAACCTGATGAACACGACGCCCGACGGTGATTTCCAGACGTACAAGGCCAACGACGGCGCCTACGTCCGCGACCACTTCTTCGGCCGTGACCCGCGCACCAAGGCACTGGTCGAACCCATGACCGACGGCGAGATCTGGAACCTCAAGCGCGGTGGACACGACTACCGCAAGGTCTACGCCGCCTACCGGGCCGCGATGGAGCACAAGGGTCAGCCGACGGTCATCCTGGCCCACACCATCAAGGGCTACACGCTTGGCAAGCACTTCGAGGGCCGCAACGCGACCCACCAGATGAAGAAGCTGGCCCTGCAGGATCTCAAGGACTTCCGCGAGGCTCAGCGCATTCCGATCACGGACGCCCAGCTCGAGGAAAACCCGTACCTGCCGCCGTACTACCACCCCGGGCCCGACGCCCCCGAGATCCGCTACCTGCTGGATCGGCGCAGGACCCTCGGCGGCTTCGTGCCCGCTCGGCGCAACAAGGCCAAGGCGTTGCCGTTGCCAAGCCGCGACGTCTACAAGTCGCTCAAGAAGGGGTCGGGCACGCAGTCCGTCGCCACCACCATGGCGATCGTCCGCACGTTCAAGGAGTTGTTGCGGGACAAGGAGATTGGCAAGCGCATCGTGCCGATCATCCCCGACGAGGCCCGCACGTTCGGCATGGACTCGTGGTTCCCGAGCCTCAAGATCTACAACCGCAACGGCCAGCTGTACACCTCGGTCGACGCCGAATTGATGCTGGCCTACAAGGAAAGCGACCTCGGCCAGATTCTGCACGAGGGCATCAACGAGGCGGGGTCGACGGCATCGTTCACCGCGGTGGGCACGTCGTACTCGACGCACAACGAGCCGATGATTCCGCTGTACATCTTCTATTCGATGTTCGGCTTCCAACGCACCGGCGACGGGCTGTGGGCGGCGACCGACCAGATGGCTCGCGGTTTCGTCCTCGGCGCCACCGCGGGGCGTACGACGCTGACCGGTGAGGGTCTGCAGCACGCGGATGGGCATTCGATGCTGCTGGCGGCCACCAATCCCGCCGTGGTGGCCTACGACCCGGCGTTCGCCTACGAGATCGCCTACATCGTGGAGAGCGGCCTGGCCCGGATGTACGGCGAGGACGCCGAGAACGTCTTCTTCTACATCACCATCTACAACGAGCCGTACGTCCAGCCGGCCGAGCCCGAGAACTTCGATCCTTCAGGCCTGCTCAAGGGCATCTACCGGTATCGGGCGGCGAAGGAGAAGCGCAGTAACGTCGCGCAGATCCTGACCTCCGGCGTCGCGATGCCCGAGGCACTTCGGGCCGCCGATCTGCTCGCGGCCGACTGGGACGTCGCGGCCGACGTGTGGTCGGTGACCAGTTGGGGTGAGCTCAACCGGGACGGAATCGCCGTGGAGAAGGAACTGCTCCGCCACCCGGACCGCAAGGCCCCGGTCCCGTACATCACCAAGGTGCTGGAGTCCACTGCGGGCCCCGTCGTCGCGGTGTCGGACTGGATGCGGGCGGTTCCCGAGCAGATTCGGCCGTGGGTGCCCAACACCTACGTCACGCTCGGCACCGACGGTTTCGGCTTCTCCGACACCCGGCCTGCCGCGCGCCGGTACTTCAACACCGACGCCGAGTCGGTCGTGGTGGCGGTGCTGGAGGCCCTCGCGCGGGACGGCGAGATCGACCCGTCGGTGGCGATCGCCGCCGCCAAGCAGTACCAGATCGACGACGTGATGGCGGCTCCGGTGCAGACGTCGGATCCCGGGCCGGGCGCCTAGCCCGCTCCAACCCATCGAGTGTGCGGTGAGATCGCGTGCGGACGCGAAATCGCGATCTCACCGCACACTCGACAGAGAAACTGGTGCGACGTTTTAGAGGTTTCCACCAGTAATCGGGCGTATGTTTTAGAAGTGACCGACAAACAGGCCGACGAAGCCCCGGCGTCTTCACTCGAAGTGCTGGAATCGGTACCCGAATCGCTCGTCCGTCGCGTGAAGCAGTACTCCGGTCGCCTTGCCACCGAGGCCGTCCACGTGATGGGCGACCGACTGCCGTTCTTCGCCGACCTGGAGGCATCTCAACGCGCCAGCGTCCAGCTGGTCGTGCAGACGGCGCTGGTCAACTTCGCCGAGTGGATGCGCAACCCGCGCGGCGACGTCGGCTACACCGCCGAGGCGTTCGCGCTGGTTCCCCAGGAGCTGACACGTCGCATCGCCCTGCGGCAGACCGTCGACATGGTGCGGGTCACGATGGAGCACTTCGAGGACGCCGTGCCCATGCTGGCGCGCAACGAAGAGCAGACGACGGCGCTGACCATCGGGATCCTGCGCTACAGCCGCAACCTGGCGTTCGCCGCGGCATCCGGGTACGCCGACGCCGCCGAGGCTCGAGGCGCGTGGGACACCCGGATGGAGGCCAACGTCGTCGACGCGGTGGTCCGCGGCGACATCGGCCCGCAGCTCCAGTCCCAAGCCGCGGCCCTGAACTGGGACGCCACGGCACCGGCGACGGTACTCGTCGGATTTCCCCAACCCGGCCGCGCCGAGTTCGCCAGCGAGGACGTCCACGCGATCGTCACCCGCAACGGACGGGCGGCGCTGTCGGACGTGCACGGCACCTGGCTGGTGGCGATCGTCTCGGGTCATCTGACCCCGACCGACAAGTTCCTCGGTGAATTACTCGAGGTGTTCGCCGACGCACCGGTGGTCATCGGCCCGTTCGCGGCGTCGCTGGTGGCGGCTCACTACAGCGCCGCGGAGGCCATCGCAGGCATGAACGCCGTCGCCGGTTGGACCGGGGCGCCTCGACCGGTCTCGGCCCGCGAGCTGTTGCCGGAGCGGGCCTTGCTCGGTGACCCGTCGGCGATCGCCGCGCTCGATTCCGACGTGATGCGGCCGCTCGCCGAAGCCGGTCCGGCACTCATGGAGACCCTCGACGCCTACCTCGATTCCGGGGGCGCAATCGAAGCCTGTGCGCGCATATTGTTCGTTCATCCAAACACCGTCCGCTACCGTCTCAAACGCATCGCGGACTTCACCGGGCGCGATCCCACACTGCCTCGCGACGCCTACGTTCTCAGGGTGGCGTCGACGGTCGGCAGGCTCGGTCGACAGACGACGCACGCCAGCACGACAAACGCTCCGGTGGCCCAGGTAACAGCCCGACGCGACCGTGATGTCGCTTCGTTTCTCGGATGATTGGTCGCAATCCGATCTCGTTGCAGTCCCATCACATGCAGTTTTGTAGGTTCCCCACAAAAACATAAGACCAGGTTCATAATCTCTTACACCGCACAAAACCGGTTTCACAGTGTTTTCTTAATCCGTGCCCCAAACACCCGTGCTTGCGCTGCTCGCTCCCGGACAGGGATCGCAGACTCCCGGCATGCTCTCGCCGTGGTTGGAGCTGCCCGGCGCGGACGAACGCATCGCAGCGTGGTCCGATTCGATCAAGCTCGACCTGGCCCGGCTCGGCACGACGGCAACGGCCGAGGAGATCACCGACACGTCGGTCACGCAACCCCTCGTCGTCGCCGCCACCCTGCTCGCACACCTCGAGATGACCAAGCGCGGCCTGCTGGCCGGAGCCGACACCGTCGTCGCGGGCCACTCGGTCGGCGAGATCGCGGCCTACGCGATCGCCGGGGTGCTCTCCGCCGACGACGCCGTCAGCCTGGCCGCCACCCGCGGCTCCGAGATGGCGAAGGCCTGCGCGGTCGAGCCGACCGGCATGGCCGCGGTGCTCGGAGGTGACGAAGCCGAGGTGCTCGCTCGCCTCGAGGCACTCGACCTGGTGCCCGCCAACCGCAACGCCGCAGGGCAGATCGTCGCCGCAGGCGCCATCTCCGCCCTCGACAAGCTGGTCGAGGATCCCCCGGCCAAGGCCCGGGTGCGCAAGCTCGCCACGGCGGGCGCGTTCCACACGCACTTCATGGCATCGGCACTCGACGGCTACTCCGCAGCGGCCGACGCCGTCACCGCCAGTGCGCCCACCACCAGCCTGCTGTCCAACGCCGACGGCCAGCCCGTCGCCTCGGCAGCCGACGCCGTCGCCAAGCTGGTCGCCCAGCTCACGCAGCCGGTGCGCTGGGACCTGTGCACCGAGACCATGCGCCAGCGCGAGGTCACCGCGATCATCGAGTTCCCGCCCGCGGGAACGCTGGTGGGCATCGCCAAACGAGAACTTCGGGGAGTACCGACGTACGCCGTCAAGACACCCGCAGACCTGGACGGGCTCTCCGAGCTTTAAGCCAGAAAACTCATGTCGGCACTCCAGCAGGGGGTGCCGGCGCACCGAGAAACACAGAATAGAAGGAGCCATAGTGGGCGCCAGCCAGCAGGAAATCATCTCGGGTCTCGCAGAGATCATCGAAGAGGTCACCGGCATCGAGCCGTCTGAGGTCACCCCCGAGAAGTCCTTCGTCGACGACCTGGACATCGACTCGCTGTCGATGGTCGAGATCGCCGTTCAGACCGAAGACAAGTACGGCGTGAAGATCCCGGACGAGGACCTCGCCGGTCTGCGCACCGTCGGTGACGTCGTCGCCTACATCCAGAAGCTCGAGGAAGAGAACCCCGAGGCTGCCGCCGCACTGCGCGACAAGTTCACTTCGTGACCCGCCCTTCCACTGCTAACGGGTCCTTCCCTAGCGTCGTCGTGACCGCCGTCACGGCGACCACTGCGCTCGCTCCGGACATCGAGAGCACGTGGAAGGGTCTGCTGGCGGGCGAGAGCGGCATCCGCGTGCTTGACGACGACTTCGTCGGCAAGTGGGATCTCCAGGTCAAGATCGGCGGGCACCTCGCGGAGCCCCTCGACCCCCTGATGTCCCGTCTGGAACACCGACGCATGTCGTATGTCCAGCGGATGTCCAAGTACGTCGGCAATCAACTGTGGGAGAACGCCGGTAGGCCCGAGGTCGATCCCGACCGTTTCTCGGTCGTGATCGGCACGGGCCTCGGTGGCGGCGAGAAGATCGTCGAAATGTACGACGCGATGAACGAGGGTGGCCCCCGCAAGGTGTCCCCCCTCGCCGTCCAGATGGTCATGCCCAACGGTGCTGCCGCAGTGGTGGGCCTCGAACTCGGTGCCCGCGCCGGCGTCATCACGCCTGTCTCGGCATGTTCGTCCGGTTCGGAGGCCATCGCTCACGCATGGCGCCAGATCGTGATGGGTGACGCGGACTTCGCCGTCTGCGGTGGCGTCGAAGGCATGATCGAGGCGCTGCCGATCGCGGCGTTCTCGATGATGCGGGCGATGTCGACCAGGAACGACGACCCCGAGGCTGCGTCTCGACCGTTCGACAAGAATCGCGACGGCTTCGTCTTCGGCGAGGCGGGCGCGATGATGATCATCGAGACCGAGGAACACGCCCTGGCCCGCGGCGCCAAGCCGCTGGCCCGACTGATGGGTGCCGGCATCTCGTCGGACGCCTTCCACATGGTGGCTCCTGCACCGGACGGCCTCCGGGCCGGCCACGCGATGAAGCGGGCGATCGAGACGGCGGGCTTGTCCCCCAAGGACATCAACCACGTCAACGCGCACGCGACGTCCACCTCGATCGGCGACGTCGCCGAGGCAAACGCCATCCGGTCCGCCGGTGTGGAGCACGCCGCGGTGTACGCCCCGAAGTCGGCACTGGGCCACTCCATCGGTGCCGTCGGCGCCCTGGAGTCGATCCTGACGGTGCTGGCGTTGCGCGACGGCGTCATCCCGCCGACGCTCAACTACGAGACGCCCGACCCCGAGATCGATCTCGATGTCGTCGCGGGTGAGCCTCGATACGGTGACTACCAGTACGCCATCAACAACTCGTTCGGGTTTGGTGGACACAATGTCGCCCTGGCCTTTGGGCGCTACTAAGCGCCCTGGGCACGGAGAGGATTGGCAGAGTTGACCCGTCTAGCCACGGGGAGCGGTCTCCCCAATGTGGTCGTCACCGGATGTGCGATGACGACCGCATTGGCGACCGACACCGAGGGCACGTGGAAGCGTCTGCAGGACGGCGAAAGTGGCATTCGCACACTCGACGACTACTTCGTCGACCTGTACGACCTTCCGGTTCGCATCGGTGGTCACTTGCTCGAGGACTTCGAGAGTGAGCTGACGCCAGACGAACTCGGTCGACTCTCCTATCTCCAAAAGATGGCGACCGTCGTGGGACGGCGCGCCTGGGAAAACGCGGGCTCGCCCGACGTCGACACCAGGCGTCTGATGGTCTCGATCGGGACCGGCATGGGCAGCACCGAGGAGCTGCTCTACGCCTACGACGGCATGCAGGAGAACGGCATCTCTGCCGTCTCCCCGTTGGCCGTACAGAAGTACGTGGTCAACTCCCCCGCCGCCGCGGTCGCCCTCGACCGGCACGCCAAGGCAGGCGTCATCACTCCGGTGTCGGCGTGCGCCTCCGGCAGTGAGGGCATCGCCAACGCGTGGCGCAGCATCGTCCTCGGTGAGGCCGACATCGCCATCTGCGGCGGTGTCGAAACCAGGATCGAAGCGGTTCCGATCGCCGGGTTCGCCCAGATGCGAATCGTGTTGTCCACCACCAACGACGACCCCGCCGGAGCCTGCAAGCCGTTCGACCAGAATCGCAACGGCTTCGTCTTCGGCGAGGGCGCCGGCTTGATGGTCATCGAGACCGAGGAGCACGCAAAGGCGCGCGGCGCCAACATCATTGCGCGGCTGATGGGCGCCGGGATCACCTCCGACGGCTACCACATCGTCGCCCCCGACCCGACCGGCGACCGCGCCGGACAGGCCATCACGCGAGCCATCCAGCTCGCCGGCCTCCAACCCGACGACATCGACCACGTCAACGCCCATGCGACCGGCACGCAGGTCGGCGACGTCGCCGAGGGCAAGGCCATCAACAACGCACTGGGCAGCAACCGGCCTGCGGTCTACGCACCGAAGTCGGCGCTTGGCCACTCCGTCGGCGCCACCGGCGCGGTGGAGTCGATCCTCACGGTGCTGACACTGCGGGACGGCGTCGTCCCGCCAACGCTCAACCTGGACAACCTCGATCCAGAGATCGATCTCGACGTGGTCGCAGGCGAACCACGCCGCGGCAATTACGAGTACGCAATCAACAACTCATTCGGATTCGGCGGACACAACGTCGCGATCGCCTTCGGGAAGTACTGAGATACAGGAGATTAGAGATGACGACGATGGCGCCCGAGACGGTAGACGAGTCCCTCGACCCGCGTGACCCCCTGCTACGCCTGCGTACGTTCTTCGACGACGGCACCGTGGAACTGCTCCACGAGCGTGACCGCTCGGGCGTGCTCGCGGCGTCCGGCACGGTCAACGGCGTGCGCACCATCGCCTTCTGCACCGACGGCACCGTGATGGGTGGCGCCATGGGCGTCGAGGGCTGCGCCCACATCGTCAACGCCTACGACGCCGCCATCGAGGAGCAGAGCCCGATCATCGGCATCTGGCACTCCGGTGGCGCGCGACTGGCCGAGGGCGTCAAGGCCCTGCACGCCGTCGGCCTCGTCTTCGAGGCCATGATCCGGGCGTCGGGTTACATCCCCCAGATCTCCATCGTCGTCGGATTCGCCGCCGGCGGAGCGGCTTACGGGCCTGCGCTCACCGACGTCGTCATCATGGCGCCCGAGGGCCGCGTCTTCGTCACCGGACCCGACATCGTGCGCAGCGTCACCGGTGAGGACGTCGACATGGCGTCCCTCGGTGGACCGGACACCCACCACAAGAAGTCGGGCGTCTGCCACATCGTCGCCGACGACGAGGCCGACTCCTACGAGCGTGGCCGCCGGTTGATCGGATTGTTCTGCCAGCAGGGGCATTTCGACCGCACCAAGGCCGAGGCGGGCGACTCCGACCTGCGCGCGCTGCTGCCGGATTCGGCCCGTCGCGCCTACGACGTGCACCCGCTCATCTCCGCGCTGCTCGACGAGGACGCGCCGTTCGACGAGTTCCAGTCCAAGTGGGCGCCGTCGATGGTGGTCGGCCTCGGTCGGCTGGCCGGCCGCAGCGTCGGCGTGCTCGCCAACAACCCGCTGCGTCTCGGCGGCTGCCTGAACTCCGAAAGTGCCGAGAAGGCAGCCCGATTCGTTCGCCTGTGCGACGCGTTCGGCATCCCGATCGTCGTCATCGTCGACGTGCCCGGCTACCTGCCCGGCGTCGACCAGGAGTGGGGTGGCGTCGTCCGCCGCGGCGCGAAGCTGCTGCACGCGTTCGGTGAGGCCACCGTTCCTCGCGTCACGCTGGTGACGCGAAAGATCTACGGCGGCGCCTACATCGCGATGAACTCGCGTTCGCTGGGTGCGACGAAGGTCTTCGCGTGGCCCAACGCCGAGGTCGCCGTGATGGGCGCCAAGCCCGCCGTCGGCATCCTGCACAAGCGCACGCTCGCCGCCGCCGCCCCCGAGGACCGCGAGGCCCTGCACGAGCAGCTGGCGGCCGAGCACGAGCGGATCGCGGGTGGCGTGGACAGCGCCATCGAGATCGGTGTCGTCGACGCGAAGATCGACCCGCCGCACACCCGCAGCTTGCTCACCCAGGCGCTGGCCGAGGCCCCCGCACGTCGCGGTCGCCACAAGAACATCCCGCTGTAAGTCATTCCAGCGCAAACGAACCGATGGTGACGGCACCTGCCGGACGGTAGGTGCCGATCACCACACCGGTCGTCGAGACCGAGCTCGTCACCAGCTCGAGCCTTGCGGGCACGACGCCGTCGGCGAACAGTCGCTTGCCGGTGCCGACGAGCACCGGGAAGATCCACAGCCGGTATTCATCGATCAGGTCGTGGCGCATCAACGTCTGAAGCAGGTCGGCGCTGCCGTGCACCTGCAATTCGGGTCCGTCGGTCTCTTTCAGCGCAGTGATCGCCGCGGGCACGTCGTCGTCGAGCAGCACCGAGTTCTGCCATTCCAAGGCGGGCCGCTGTCGTGAGGCGACGTACTTGGTGGCCTCGTTGAGGGGTTTGGCGCCGTCGTCGTCACCGGCGCGTGGCCAGTGCGCGGCGAAGATGTCGTAGGTACGTCGGCCCAACACCAGGTCGAACGGCACCCCCATGGCCTCTCCCATGGTCTGGTTCATGTGCTCGTCCCAGAAGTTCACCGACCACCCACCCAGGTCGAATCCCCCGTCGGCGTCCTCCTCGGGACCGCCGGGAGCCTGCATGACGCCGTCGAGGGTCAGGAACGTGTTCGTGATCAGTCGTCTCATGGTCGTTGAGACACGCCGCGGCGGCGAAACTCATCGCGCGGCGAGGAACTCCTCGGCGGCGACGACGGCCTTCGCTCGGTCCGCAGCCACCAGCCCGATGCGGGTGCGGCGGTCGAGGACGTCGTCGACCGACAGCGCACCCTCGTGGGTGATCGCGTACTCGAATTCGGCTCGGATGACGTCGATTCCGTCGGCCACCGCCGCACCGGGCCGGTCGCAGGTGGCTTGGGCGACGACGTTGGGCGCCTCGGCGCCGTACCGCGCGACGAGGGACGACGGCAGCTCGAGCGACGTCCGCAGCGTCGACACCGGGTTGGCGGGCGCACCGACCAACGGCAGATTGCCGGTGCGGCACGGGCCGGCGGGCAGTCCGCGCAACGCCACCGCGCGGTCCAACACGTCCTGGGCCATGTAGCGGTATTCGGTGAGCTTGCCGCCGATCACGCTGAGCACCCCGTTGGCCGACTCCACCACCGCGTGCTCGCGGGACACGTCGGCCGTGCGGCCCGCGCCGGTGTCGATCAAAGGTCTCAGCCCCGCGTATGCGCCGACCACGTCGTCGGTCGTCAGCGCGACGTCGAGTGCGGTGTTCACGGTGTCGAGAAGGAACGACACCTCGGCGGCCGTGGGTTCGGGCACGTCGGGGACGGGCCCCGGCGCGTCCTCGTCGGTCAGACCGAGGTACACCCTCCCGAGCTGTTCAGGCATGGCGAAGACGAACCGGTTGGTCTCGCCGCGGATCGGAACCGTCAGTGCCGCAGTCGGATTGCCGAACGCCGCGGCGTCGAACACCAGGTGCGTGCCGCGGCTGGGGCGCAGCCTGATCGACGGGTCGACGTCGCCGGCCCACACGCCGGTGGCGTTGACCACCGCACGGGCGGTCACGTCGACGGTCTCGCCGGTCAGCTGGTCGGTCAGGCGCACCGACGTGCCGGTGGCGTCCGACGCGGCGACGCGGGTAAGGATGCGCGCGCCGTGCTGGGCGGCGGTGCGGGCGACCGCGACGACCAGTCGGGCGTCGTCGACCAGCTGGCCGTCGTAGGCCAGGAAGGCGCCGTCGAGGCCGTCTCGGCGCACCGTCGGCACCAGGTCGACGGCCCGCGCCGCGTCCACTCGCCGAGACCTCGGCAGGGTCGACGCGGGCGTGCCCGCCAGCTTGCGCAGCCCGTCGCCCGCAGCGAAGCCGAATCTGACCAGCGCCCGGGAGGCGCCGCTCATCGACGGCAGCAGCGGCACCAGCTGGGGCATCGCCGTGACGAGGTGAGGAGCGTTGCGCGTCATCAGGATTCCGCGTTCGGCGGCGCTACGGCGCGCGATGCCCACGTTGCCGGTCGCGAGGTAGCGCAGGCCGCCGTGCACCAGTTTCGAACTCCACCGACTGGTCCCGAAGGCCAGGTCGTGCTTTTCGACCAGGACCACCGACAGCCCGCGGGAGGCCGCGTCCAGCGCGATCCCGGTTCCAGTGATGCCGCCGCCGATCACGACGACGTCGACCCGGGCGGTGTCACCGAGCGCGCTCAGGTCGGCGGTGCGCCGGGCGGCGTTGAGGGCTGGACTGGTCATGGCGCGAGGTATCCGTTCAGGGCGTGGGTCAGCTGGGTGACCAGGTCGTCGGCGGGCAGGATGGCCTCGACCATCTGCGCCGCCAGAATCGTCGACTGCGTGATCAGCAGGCACATCACGGCCAGTTGTCGGACGTCGCCGGGCCGCACGCTGCCCTCGTCCTGCGCGGACTTGATCTCGCCGGCAACGGTGTCGAGCAGCATCTGCTGACTGGTGCCGAGCCGTTCGGAGAGATAGGACATCGCGAGGTTGGGGTCCTGCCGAAGGACCGACATGACGACGTCGTCGCGGCGCACCAGCTGGGCGACGCCGACGACGCGGTCGACGAGCGGTTCGCGTCCGACGCCCGCGCTGGGCACGGCGTCGAGGGCGTGGGTGATCCGCGCGGTGAGCAGGGCGGCGAGGATCGACCGGGTGTCGGGATGGCGGCGGTAGACCGTCGGCCTGCTGATCGCTGCGCGGCGGGCGATCTCGGCGAGCGTCACGCGGTCGACACCGAAGGCCAGCACGCAGTCGGCGGCCGCGGCGAGGATGCGCTCCTCGACCGTCGCCGACCGCTCTTCGTTACTGATTGACATGATCTGTAATACTGTAACGCATGACCCGATCGCACGACCAGTCAACGCCCCCGATGAAGTGGAACGCCTGGGGCGACCCGGCGGCGGCCAAACCCCTCTCCGACGGCATCCGCACACTTCTCGTCCAGGCCCTCGGGGTCACGACCGAACCCGCCCCCGAGCCAGCGGCCGACCAGGTGCACGTGCGCCCGTCGGCACTCTCGGACGCCGACCGCAAGGCGCTCTCAGCCGTCGTCGGCGAGGCGCACTGCGTCACCGACGACTACGCCAGGCTGTTGCGCGCCGGCGGCAAGTCAACCCTGGACCTGTTGCGCCGCAACGGCACCGGAGTCCAGGACGCGCCGGACGCGGTGCTGCTGCCTGCCGACGAGGACGAGATCGCGGAGATCCTTCGGCACTGCGCCAAGAGCAGCATCGCCGTCGTCCCCTTCGGGGGCGGCACCAGCGTCGTCGGCGGCCTCGATCCCGCCCGGGGTGACTTCAAGGCCGTGGTGTCACTCGACCTGCGCCGCCTCGACGCGTTGCACGGCATCGACGAGGTGTCCGGTGAGGCCGAGCTCGGCGCCGGGGTCACCGGACCCGACGCCGAAGAACTGCTTGGCGCCCAAGGCTTCTCACTCGGCCACTACCCGCAGAGCTTCCAGTTCGCCACCATCGGCGGCTTCGCGGCGACACGGTCTTCGGGACAGGACTCGGCGGGATACGGACGCTTCGACGACATGGTCCGCGGTCTGCGCGTGGTGACCCCCGCGGGCGTACTGGACCTGGGCCGCGCGCCGGCGTCCGCCGCCGGACCGGACCTGCGTCAGCTGATGGTCGGCTCCGAGGGCGTGTTTGGCGTCATCACCAGAGTTCGGGTCAGGGTGCACCCCGTCCCAGAGACCACCCGATACGAGGCGTGGTCGTTCCCCGACTTCGGCACCGGCGCAGCCGCATTGCGAGCGGTCGTACAGAACGGCACCGGCCCCACCGTCATCCGGTTGTCCGACGAAGCCGAGACCGGCGTCAACCTCGCCACTACCGAAAGCATCGGCGAAAAGACGGTCACCGGTGGATGTTTGGCGATCACCGCGTTCGAGGGCACGGCCGCCCACACCGAGAGCAGACACGCCGAGACCAGGGCGGTAGTCGCGGCGCACGGCGGCACCAGCCTCGGCGAGGAGCCCGCGAAGGCGTGGGAGCACGGCCGGTTCGGCGCGCCGTACCTCCGCGACTCGCTGCTGGCGGCCGGGGCGCTGTGCGAGACGCTGGAGACGGCGACGAACTGGTCGAACCTGTCCACCTTGAAGTCCGCCGTCACCGAGGCCCTGACGACGTCGCTCGCCGAAACCGGCACCCCGGCGCTGGTGCTGTGCCACATTTCCCACGTGTATCCGACCGGAGCCTCGCTGTACTTCACCGTCGTGGCTGGGCAGCGCGGCAACCCGATCGAGCAGTGGCGCACGGCGAAGACCGCCGCGTCGGCGGCCATCGTCGACTCCGGCGGGACCATCACCCATCACCACGCCGTCGGCGCCGACCACCGGCCGTGGATGCGCGACGAGATCGGCGACCTCGGTGTCGAGGTGCTGCGCGCCGTGAAGGCGGTGCTCGACCCCGCCGGAATCCTCAACCCCGGCAAGCTGATCCCGTGAGCCAGGCGCCGCTCGGCCGCATCACCGTGCTGACCAATCCAGCGTCCGGGCACGGCGGCGCCACCCACGTGGCGGAGCGGGCGATCGCCCAGTTCCACCGCCGCGGGGTCGACGTGGTCGCCATCGCGGGCACCGACGCCGACCATGCGCGTCGCCTGGTCGAGGGAGCGCTGGAACGCGGGATGGACGCCCTCGTCGTGGTGGGCGGTGACGGCATCGTCTCGCTGGCGCTGCAGACGCTGGCGCAGAACGACATTCCGCTCGGCATCATCCCGGCAGGCACCGGCAACGACCATGCCCGCGAATTCGGTATCCCCACCAAGAAGCCCGAGGCGGCGGCGGACGTCGTCGTCGACGGGGTGGCCGAGACGGTCGACCTCGGCCGGATCACGGGCGCCGAAGGGACCGTCCGCTGGTTCGGCACCGTGATGGCGGCCGGCTTCGACTCGCTGGTGACCGATCGGACCAACCGGATGACGTGGCCGCACGGCCGGATGCGCTACAACCTCGCGATGGTCGCCGAGATCTCGAAGTTGCGCCTGCTGCCGTTCCGGTTGACCTTCGACGGCGAAGAGGTGGTGACGGACCTGACGCTGGCGGCGTTCGGCAACACCCGAAGCTACGGCGGCGGCATGCTGATCTGCCCGGACGCCGACCACTCCGACGGCCAGCTCGACGTGACGATGGTGCAGTCCGCGTCGCGCGCCAAGCTGATCCGCTTGTTTCCCACGGTGTTCAAGGGCACGCACGTGGACCTCGACCAGGTGCGGACGGCCAGGGCAAAGGTGATCACCGTCGACTCCCCGGGTATCAACGCCTACGCCGACGGCGAGTTCGTCTGCCCGTTACCGGTCGAGGTGACCGCGGTGCCCGGCGCGCTACGAATCCTGCGGCCAGCGGGGTGAGCCTTCCCGCGAGACATAAGCCATGGCGACGACACGCCGTCAGCGGCCGCCACCAGTTATGCCTCGTGCCGGACGTGCCGACGCGAGCGGCTAGCCGACCCCGCGGTTGAGCCAGGTGACTTCGCCCGTGTCGCCGCCGCCGCGGAACTCTTCGAGCGCCTCGTCCCATGCGGTACCGAGCACGGTGTCCATCTCGGCGGCCATGGCGTCGGCGCCGGAGGCCATCAGCCCGCGCAGTCGCATCTCGCCGACCATGACGTCACCGTTGGCACTCATCACGCCGTTCCACAGCCCAAGCTGCGGAGTGTGGCACCAGCGGTGGCCGTCGACTCCCTCACTGGGGTCCTCGGTGACTTCGAAACGAAGCACCGACCATGACCGCAGCGCGTTGGCCAGGGCAGCTCCCGTACCCACGGGACCTACCCAGTTGGTGACGGCACGGAGCTGTCCAGGCATCGCGGGCTGCGGTGTCCACTTGAGGTTCGCCCTTGCCGACAGGGTCGACGAAAGAGCCCACTCCACGTGTGGACATACCGCCGCGGGCGAGGCGTGGACGTACACCACACCGGTGGCCGTGTCGGCGAACTGGTTCGACGCACGCATCATCTGCTCCTTCGGCTCAATAGGGACGTCTTCCCCGACGACCTGCTGAGCGCCAAAAAGATGCAGTTGTTTCGTGCGTGTCTATTGTGCCCTGTGAGGCGGGTGTTGCGCTAGTGTGTCCCGAATTCTCTCAGCACTCCATCAGAGAGTGCCGGCCACAGCGGGTGCGCCCACTCGCCGAAATCGCGGTCGGTGAGTGCGACCAGCGCCAGGTCGGCGACCGGATCGACCCAGATGAAGGTGCCCGACTGGCCGAAGTGCCCAAAGGTCGCGGCGCTGTTCAGCGAACCGGTCCAGTGCGGGGACTTGCCGTCGCGGATCTCGAAACCGAGCCCCCAGTCGTTCGGCCGCTGGCTGCCGTAACCGGGCAACACCCCCGCGAGACCGGGAAACTGCACCGCGACGGCGTCGGCGTGCATCTGCTCCGAGACCAGCGTCGGGCGCAGCAGCTCGACGGCGAACAGCGCGAGATCGGCGACCGACGCCTCTCCCCCGAACCCGGCGGCCTCCGCGCCACCCACCAGCGCCGACGCGCCCATGTCGAGCGGCTCGAAGACGGCTTCGGCGAGGTAGCGGTCGAAGGGAATCTCGGTGGCCTGCTCCAACGCCGCCGCCAGCACGGCGAACCCCGCGTTCGAGTAGATCCGGCGCGTGCCGGGCTCGGCGATGACGTCGGGCGAGCGCATCGAGAGGCCGGAGGTGTGGGCGAGCAAATGCCGCACGGTCGAGCCGGGCGGGCCCGCCGGGGTGTCGAGGTCGACGGCGCCCTCCTCCACCGCCACCTGCGCCGCGCGGGCGACGAGCAACTTCGTCACCGACGCCAGGGGGAACCTGCGGGCGACGTCTCCGTGGGACGCGAGCACACCGTGCGGCCCGACCACCGCGGCAGCGGCGTTGGTGACCGGCCATTCGCCGAGGACGTCCAGAGCTGACATGTCGAGGGAGCCTAGTGCGGGGCCAGGCGACGCCAGATCGCCGCCACGTGTCTGGTGTCCGTGCCACAGCACCCGCCGAACACCGTGGCCGCGGGCAGCCGCTCGCGCAGCGCCGCGAGTCCCGCGCCGAAGTCCTCGGGATCGCCCTCGTCGAGATCCTCGGCTTCCTCCAGCTCGGCATGGCTCCGCGTGGAGGCGTTCAGCCGCAGACCGACCACCCGGCGCAGCCAGTCACCGTCGTCGAACGTCGTCGCCAGATGGGTCGGGTGGGCGCAGTTGACCATGAAGTAGGCCGCGCTGGCTCCGGTGTCGGCGTCGACCTGCTCGACGGCCTCCCGCAGCGACTGTCCCGTGGCCAGCCGTCCGTCGGTCTCCACCGTGAACGAGACGGCGGCGGGGACGTCGACGGCCGCGGCGGCCCTGACGATGCCGACGGCCTCCGCGGCGTCGTTGATGGTGACCGCGGTGACCAGGTCCGCGGTGGTCGCGGCGAAGGACGCGATCTGCGGCGCGTGGTAGTCCTGCGCCTCGGCGGCGGTCATCGCCTCCTCGCGGGGCCCGACGCAGCCGCTGATCACCGCGGTGATCCCGTCGGCGGCCGCCGCGGCGCGCACCTCTTCGGCGAGTTCGATCGCCCGCCGGTTGAGCTGGTCGAGCCGGTCGGGTGAAATGCCAAGCCGGGCAGCCCAATCGGGGTTGGCACGCCACGTGGCCGACTCGACGACGAAACCGGTTCGGTGCGAACGCGCGATGTCGAGGTAGCTCGCGTAGTAGCGGCGGAGCACCTCGCGGGTGTCGGCGTGCTCGAGAAGGGGGAACGCCGCGAAGTACGGCAGGTCGACGCCGTAGTGCGACAGCAGGTCGGTCTCGAGACCCCCGTCGGTGACGAACATCTGGTCACCGGCGAGTTGTGGCAGCAGTTGACGCGCGGTCACGACAGTTGGACCGACCTCTTCGCCAGACCCATCCAGAAGCCGTCGACGACCTGGGTCGGGATCTGTTCGGGATCCGCCGACGCCCCGAGCGCGACGAACAGCGGCGCGAAGTGCTCGACGGTCGGATGCGCGTACGGCATCCCCGGCGCCTTGGCGCGGAAGTCGAGCAGCGCGTCGAGGTCACCCGCGGCGAACTGCTCGGCGGCCCAGGCGTCGAACTCCTGCGACCACGTCGGCGCCGCAGCGTTCGGGGTCGGGTCGGTGAGGTACGGCAGGCCGTGCGTGGTGAACCCCGACCCAACGATCAGGACGCCTTCCTCGCGAAGGGGCCGCAGCCGCGCGCCGAGTTCCAACAGCCGCCGCGGGTCCAGCGTCGGCATCGACATCTGCAGCACCGGGATGTCGGCGTCCGGGTACATCACCGTGAGCGGCACGTAGGCGCCGTGGTCGAGCCTGCGGTTCGGGTCGTGGGCGACGGTCTCGCCGTCGGGCATCATCGCCTCGACGCGCCGGGCCAATTCTGGCGCACCCGGCGCGTCATAGGTGACGTCGTAGTAGCGCTGCGGGAAGCCCCAGAAGTCGTACGTCAGTGGGGTTTCGGTGGTGGTGGAGCCGATGGTCAGCGGGGCGGCCTCCCAGTGGGCGGACACCACCAGGATCGCCTCGGGTCGAGGCAGCTCCGCGGACCACCCGACCAGCTGTGACACCCACCTGTCGTCGTCGACGAGCGGCGGTGCGCCGTGGGACAAAAAGAGAGCGGGGATCACCGACCAAGGATCGCACCTCGGCGGCTAGGTTGTAGGCCATGAGTCAGACGGTGCGTGGTGTCATTTCCCGGTCCAAGAAGCAGCCTGTCGAGTTGGTCGACATCGTGATCCCGGACCCCGGTCCCGGCGAAGTCGTCGTCGACGTCATCGCGTGCGGGGTCTGCCACACCGACCTGACCTACCGCGAAGGCGGCATCAACGACGAGTACCCGTTCCTGCTCGGCCACGAGGCCGCCGGCACCGTGGAGTCGATCGGCGAGGGCGTGACCAACGTCGAGGTCGGCGACTTCGTCGTCCTCAACTGGCGCGCGGTGTGTGGGCAGTGCCGCGCCTGCAAGCGCGGTCGCCCCCAGTATTGCTTCAACACCCACAACGCCGCCCAGAAGATGACCCTCACCGACGGCACCGAACTCACCCCCGCCCTGGGTATCGGCGCATTCGCCGACAAGACCCTCGTCCACGAAGGACAGTGCACCAAGGTCGACCCCGAGGCCGACCCCGCCGTCGCAGGACTGATCGGCTGCGGCGTGATGGCCGGCATCGGCGCGGCGATCAACACCGCGAACGTCCAGCGTGACGACACCGTCGCGGTCATCGGCTGCGGCGGCGTCGGCGATGCCGCGATCGCCGGGGCCGCCCTGGTGGGGGCGAAGATGATCATCGCCGTCGACATGGACGAGCAGAAACTGAACTGGGCGCGCGACTTTGGCGCCACCCACACGATCAACGCCCGCGAATTCGACGTCGTGGAGACCATCCAGGACCTCACCGGCGGCAACGGCGCCGACGTCGTCATCGACGCGGTGGGTCGCCCGGAGACCTGGAAGCAGGCGTTCTACGCCCGCGACCTGGCGGGCACCGTGGTCCTGGTCGGCGTTCCGACGCCCGACATGACGCTGGAGATGCCGCTGGTCGACTTCTTCTCCCGCGGCGGCTCGTTGAAGTCCTCCTGGTACGGCGACTGCCTGCCCGAGCGTGACTTTCCCACCCTGATCAGCCTCTACCGCCAGGGCCGTTTGCCGTTGGAGAAGTTCGTCTCCGAGCGCATCGGCCTGGACGGGATCGAAGACGCCTTCCACAAGATGCACGCCGGTGAGGTTCTGCGCTCGGTGGTGATCCTCTAGTGGGCGCCATCCAACGACTGGTCACCAGCGGCACCTTCGAGCTTGACGGCGGCAGCTGGGACGTCGACAACAACATCTGGATCGTCGGCGACGATAAGGAGGTGATCGTCTTCGACGCCGCCCACAGCGCCGAGCCCATCGTCGAGGCCGTCGCGGGCCGCAACGTGGTCGCCGTCGTCTGCACCCACGGTCACAACGACCACGTGACCGTCGCCCCGGAACTCGCCAAGGCCCTCGACGCACCGGTCCTGCTGCATCCGGCCGACGACGTGTTGTGGCGAATGACGCACCCCGACGAGGACTTTCGCGGCGTCGAGGACGGCCTGGTGCTGCGGGCCGGCGACGTCGAGCTGCGGGCGCTGCACACCCCGGGCCACTCGCCCGGTTCGGTCTGCTGGTACGCCCCCGACCTCGGTGCGGTGTTCAGCGGCGACACCCTCTTCAGCGGTGGCCCCGGTGCGACGGGCCGGTCCTACTCGGACTTCCCGACCATCCTGGCGTCGATCTCCGAGCGCCTCGGCACGCTGCCGGCCGACACCGTGGTCTACACCGGTCACGGTGACACCACGGTGATCGGCGACGAGCTCGTCAACTACGACGAGTGGGTCAAGAACGGCAGTTAGTCGGCGTCGCGCTCGGTCGCGTCGACGACGGTCCGCGCACACAGTGCGGGATCGTCGATCATCGGGACGTGGCCGACGCCGCGGAGCATGACGAAGTGCGCGTGCGGGATTCGCTGCCGCGCGGTCACGCCGTTGACCTCGGGCGGGAAGATGCGGTCACCGTCGGCCCAGGCGATGGTGACCGGGCACGTGCGACCCAACGGTTCGACCTGTTCGGTGGTGCCAAGCAGGTCGTCGGCGGCGTCGCACCCGAGTAGGTCGCGCGTCGACTCGACGGCCTGGCGACGGGTGAGGCGATCGGCACGTTCGGCCACGTCGCGCATCGCCAACCGGCGAACCAGCGGCACCCCCAGTGCGGCAGGAGCGACGAATCTCGTTGCCGCGGCCAGCTTTCGGGTGCGACGAAGCGTGTCGGTGGCGTGGGTTTCGTCGTGCGCGCCTGCGGTCCAGAAGCCCGCCGGAGAGAACGCGCACACCGATCGGGCCCGACCGCGACGGGCTAGTTCGACAGCGATCCACCCGCCCATGGAGTTGCCTGCCACGTGCACCGTAGCCAACTCGCGCTCGTCGAGCAGCGCCTCGGTGGCGTCGACGAGGGCTGCGATGGTCGGCCGGCCATGAAGTCTCGGCCCACCGCGGTGGCCGGCGGCGGTGGGAACGATGAGGTCGAACCGGTCAGCGAGCAGGGGCACGACGTCGTCCCAGGCGGCGGCCGACATCGTCACGCCGTGCAGCAGAAGCAGCGGGGGCTTCTCCGTCACGGCGTCAGTTGCGCCGGTCGGCGAAGCCCGGTGGCAGGTCGGCAGGTGCCGCGGCGACGATGGTTTGGTCGTCGACGCCCACGTACTCGAACAGGGTGATGTCGGCGAACTCGGGGACGACGTAGATCGGATAGGTCGGGCCTGCGTCGCGGTAGGCCCGCATCTCGTCGAGGTGCTCGTTCTGGAACAGGACGGTCTTGGATCCGTCGAGGCGAATCCACTCGGGGAAGAAGATCGTGCCGTGCAGTCGCCGCAGGGCAGGCATGACGTTGACGACGACGCTCGTTCCGGTGGGCTCGGTCCAGGAGATCTTGTAGACCTCCGGCGCGAGGGTGACGAGGTCGACCGCCTGATCGCGCACCCACCGGCCGCCGACGTGGCCGGTGTGGATCCGGTAGTCGATGGTGGTGGCGTTCTTGACGTACATCTCGTACTGCCACCCGTTGGCGTAGGTGTAGATGAAACGGTGTCCGACCAGCCCGTTCACGTCCGAGGCGCGGTCACTGTCGGTAGTGTCGTCGATGCTCACGATTTCAGTTTAGAACAAACTATGTTTGTTAGGAACATAATTGTCGAATGCCGCTGCGCTCTCGCGCACGCTCGGTCCGCTGCGCCGCGCCGTGCTCCGCGCGACCCGGTTGGCCGAGGATCTCCCCGACCTCCCCGAGACCCACATCGAGGTGCTGCGCACCGTCGCCGACACACCGGGGCTGGGACCGCCGGCAATCGCCGAGCAGCTCCGACTGGCCCGCCCCACGGTCAGCAATCTGATGAAGACGATGCAGCGGGCGCACCTCATCGAACTGACCCGCGACGTCGACGACGCCCGCCGCGTCCACGTCACCGCGACCGCGACGGCGTTGGAGCTCCTGCGCCGTTACGACGCTGCGAGCGAAGCGATCCTGACCGCGGCGATGAGCGAACTCGACCCCGACGAACGAGCGGCCGTGGCGGCCGCGGTTCCCGCTCTGGCGAAGCTACGGTCGATCCTCTCCGCATCCGGCCGCTAGCGGCCGTCCAGCACCCGCTTCTTCTCCGCGTCGTACTCGTCCGGCGTCAGCGCGCCCGAATCCCGCAGCCGAGCAAGAGATTCCAGGGTTCGCACCCGAATGGCATCCTCGGAGGACGCGTAGCTGGGGACCGCCCGAATCGGCGTTGGCACGTCGTCGTCCGCAGCCCACGGCGGTGGGTTCACGTCACGTCGCCTCGTCCGGGCCGCCCAGACCCGCACGACGATCAGGTCGACGACGGCGAAGCCGAAGATCGCCGCCAGAATCCACGGTAGGTGGCCGTAGTTGCTGCCGTGGCCGAAGGCCAGCGAGGGGTTGAGGTAGGCGCTGACGTTGCCGTCCAACTTCACGTCGTAGGCGCCCGCGGCCGGGACGTGGAGGTACCCGATGCGAACGCGCGCGTCGTTGTTCACCGTCGTCATGCCGCCGTAGTCCTCGGCGAGCTGCAGGTCGGTTCCGTCGGGCCCCGTCATCCGATAGTTCAGCGGAGGAACGGGCAACCCGTTGCCGCTGGCCCCGACGAGCACCGTGTGAAAGGTCACCGTGACCTCACCTGCGGGCAACTGCACGCTGCTCGACCCGGGGATCGGAACCTCGCCGTATGCGTCGTACTCGTCGAATACGAAGGCGTTTAGGATCAGCGTCACGACGAACCCGATCCCGGCGGCGACCATCGTCAACACGGCGACCACGGTGAGGATGCGCGGCGCGGTCGAGCTCTTCATGGCACGCAGTCTGTCACGCCGGAGCGGCAGAGGCGTTACCGTTCACGGTATGCCCGAATCGAGTGCGGTGGTGCGGCCCGAGCCGATGACCAGTGCCTCCTATACCGCCGCCTCACGACTGCAGGCGGCCGGGTTGCACCGGGCGACAACTCTTTTCACCGAGGCCGCCGCGAGCGTTCCCCTGCCGCGGTCACCGCGACCCGTCGTGATCGCCGACTACGGTGCGGCGACGGGGCACAATTCCCTTCTGCCCGTCAGCGCGGCGATCGCCGCGCTACGCAAGCGGACCCGGCCCGAGCACTCGATCCTGGTGACCCACACGGACATCCCCGACAACGACTTCACCGAACTCTTCCGCACCCTGAGCGACGATCCCGACACCTATCTGAAGAAGGACGAGTCGACGTTCGCCTCCGCGGTCGGTCGCTCGTTCTACTCCCAGATCCTGCCGTCGAACAGTGTGAACCTGGCCTGGTCTGCGTGGTCGGTGCAGTGGTTGTCACGCCCGCCGATGCCGGTCCCCGACCACCTGCTGGCGGCGCTCAGCCGCGACACGGAGGTGCGCGCCGCCTACGAGCGGCAGGCCGCCCGCGACTGGCACGAGTTCGTCGCGTTCCGCGGTCGTGAGCTCAGCCCCGGCGGACGGTTGGTGGTCATGACCATGGCGGTCGACGAGGACGGTGACGTCGGCTACCGGCCCCTGTTGGACGCCACGTCCGAAACGCTCGCCGACCTGGTCGAGCAGAAGGTGCTCACCGACGACGAGTCGCGGGCGATGTCGATCCCGTTCACCGCGCGGCGCACCCGTGACTTTCTCTCACCGTTCGCACCGTCCGGCACGTTCGAGAAGCTTACCGTCCAGCATCTCGAGGTGTTCGGCGGCGAGGACAGATTCTGGGCGCAGTATCGAACGGACAAGAAGGCCAAGGAGTTCGGTCAGAGGTGGGCGGCGTTCCTCAGGATCATCGCGTTTCCGACCCTGGCCGCCGCCCTTCCCGTCGACCGCCGCCCCGGCTTCGTCGACCAGCTGAGCGCCGGTGTCGCCGAACGGCTGACCGCCGCCCCCGCCGAGGTGCGCATTCCGCTGGCGGCGGTCGTCATCGAGAAGCAGCAGCGCGCGCACCACTAACTGTCGGTCAGGGCGTCATTTCGTAGGCGCCGTCGTATGCCTTGACCCGCTCCCACACGCGACCGAACCGCGCCGCGTCGGGCACCGGCTTGCGGACGGCACCCAATGCCCAGTCCTGCTGCGCCTGGGTTGACGTCGGCTTTCCTTGTAGCGCAATGGCATAGGAGTTGAAGTCGTCGACCTGGAAGCCGAAGATCTGGTCGACGATGTCGTCGTCGAGGCCGGTGAGGGCCGCCTGCTCGAGGATCAGCTGCCCGTAGACGATCAACGAGAAGAGGTGTCCGACGTTGAGCATGAAGTCGAGATCCTTGGCCTGCGCGGCGTCCGGTGCGGCCGTGAGCAACATGTCGCGGAACGCCTTGGCCTGCTCGTAGAACACGCCGACGTTGGGGACGTGCTGGTGCTGCTCGTATACCGGTGTCCAGTCGGCGAATTGGATGGCACCCGCTCCGCGGGTCGGACCCTGTTTCCAGAAGAAGGTGTCGTCGGCCGCGTCGTTGCGCGTCGGAATCTCTGGGTAGACACGGGGATTGAGCATGTAGTTGGGCATGAACTTCAGCACCAGGCCCACGTTGACGTGCACGGTGCCCTCCAGCCGCGGCAGGCATCCGATGAGTTGGGCTACCTCGCGGAACATGGTGTTCTTCTCGTAGCCCTTGGCGGCGACGACGTCGTGGAGTGAGCGCACGACGGTCTCGCCCTCCATCGTGACCTTCGCCTTGGTCATCGGGTTGAACAGCAGGTAGCGGCGGTCGTCCAGGCTGGCGCTGCGGAAGTAGTCGACCGCCCGCCGACTGAAGGCCTTCATCGCGATCATCCGCGAGTAGGCGTCGACGAAGTTGGCCCGGACGTGGCCGAAGTCGGTGACGGGGTTGCCGTACAGAATCCTGTTCTGCGCGTGGGTGATCGCCTCGTAGAAGGCGTGCTCGCACATTCCGATCGACGACGAGCACAGGTTGAACTTGCCGACGTTGACGGTGTTGAGCGCTGCGCTGAAGGCCTCCACCCCGGTGTGCAGGATGTCCTCGGCGCGCACCGGATAGTTCTCGAGGCGGAACGTGCTGACGTAGATCTGCATGTGCACGACGTTGTCGACCAGGTGGTAGTTCTCGTGGCGGCTGTCGGCGGCGAAGAAGACGTAGCCGTCCTGGCCCTCGACGTCCCCTCGGCGGCCGAAGACCGACACCAGGCTCGCGACGTTGCCGTTGCCGATGTAGTACTTCTCCCCCGACGCCCGGTAGAGGATGCCGTCGGCGACGTCTTCCTCGCTGGCCGGGGTCAGCACCATGTCGGTGCTGTAGACGTCGGCGCCGTGTTCGCGCTCGGAGAGCCCGAACGCCATCACCTCGCCCGCGTCGAGGTCGTCGGCGGCCCGCAACTTGGCGTCCTTGTTCTCGCTTTGCCAGACCGGACCTAGACCGAGGATGGTGACCTGCTCGGTGTACCAGTAGGTCAGCCCGTAGAAGCCGAGGATCTCGGCAAGGGCGGCGTTGCGGGCGCCGTCCCACCGCTTGTCCGGATTGCCGTCGGCGAACTCCGACGGCGTCAGAAAGGTGGCGAAGACCTTCTCCCGCTTGACGAACTCGACGAAGTCGGCGGGCCATTGCGCCCGGAGGTCGTCGTCGAGGATGCGTTTCTTGCCCTGGCCCTCGAAGAAGTCGATGGTGGCGCGCAGCAGGCGGCGCGTCTCGGCGTCGAATTCGGATCCGTCGTAGTGGTGCGGGTTGAACAGCAAACCGTCGGTGCGCGGAGATACAGCAGTCATGCCCCCGAGCCTAGGGCTGCTGCGGTTGGAACGGTGACGGAACGAAGGGCAGACCGGGGATGGTCTGGTACGGCAGCGTCGGGATGGCCGGGGGCTGCGTGGTCGACGTCTGCGGTGGCTGGGTGGTCGTCGGCGGCGCCTCGGTGGTGGTGGTCGGCGGCGGGGCCTCGGTGGTCGGAGGCGGCGCCTCGGTGGTGGTGGCTGGCGGGGGCGGCGCCTCCCGCGTCACCGTCACCGGTGGTGGGGGCGCCTGCTGGACGACGGTCTGTTCCGGCGCGGGCTGCTCGGGCGGCACCTCCGCCGGTGGCTCCGCCGGCGGTGGGTTGACCTCGGACGACGGCGGTGGGGCTTGAGTGGTCGTGGCCGGCGTGGACGCCGGCGACTCGTCGTCTCGCAGCAGCAGGTAGCCGGCGGTACCGACGGCCACCAGCACCGCAGCCGCAGCGGCGGCGATAATCCCGGCGGGCGTGCGGTACCACGGCGGCGGAGGCTCGGCAGCGTCGTCCTCGTCGTCGACGAAGGCGATCGGCGGCCGGGGGTCGGCGTATTCGACGTCGGGTTCCTGGGTCGCCGGCTCGGGTTCGGGGATGTGCTCGGCGTCCGACCAGGCCAAGGCCCGGAACGTCGACGACGCGGGTGCGCTCTGGTCGACGGGCGGGAGCGGCGCGATCGGGGCGACGGCGGCGGGCGCCATCGCGGTCGCGTCGTCGGGTACCAGACCGCGCGCCGCGGAGAGGCCGCCGCCGATCGCTGCGGCCAACTCGGGCCGCGCCGACGTGACGACCGGAACCCGGAGGTGCTCCGACAGCGACGTGACGAGGGCGGGGATCAGCGCACCGCCGCCGGCGGTGGCCACCGCGACCAGGTCGCCGGGTCGAATCCCGCTGCGCTGCAACGTGTCCTGCACGGCGTCCAACAATCCGGCCAGGGGTTCGCGGACCGCTTCGTCGAGTTCGGCGCGGGTGATCCTGATTTCGGACTGCCGGCCGGGCAGGTCCACGGTCACCGACGCGCTCGCCGACGTCGACAGGCGCTCCTTGGCCGCGCGGCATTGACCACGCAGCCTGTTGAGGTTCCCGATCGCCGAGGTCGACGACAGGTCGACCGATCCCGACGCCGCGAGGTCACCGACGATGCGTGTCAGCAGGGCCTGGTCGACGAGGTCGCCGGAGAAGTCGGGGTGTCGGACGGTGGGCCCGATCGGGGCGAACCCGTTGGCGGCGTCGGCCAGGGTGATGCTGGTGCCGGTTCCGCCGACGTCGCAGAGCGCGACGACGCCTCGGCTCGGCACGCCAGGGTCGTCCCGAAGGGCGGTGAGTGCCGCGGTGGCGTCGGAGCCGAGCGTCATCCCGTCCAGCTCGCGGCGCAGGGCCTCGACGGCAGCCGGTCCCCAGTGGGCCGGGTGGGTAACCCCGACCGGTTCGGTGGGCGGCCGGCCGCCGGTCAGCGCGGCCAGCAGTGACCGCAGCGCCTCGGCGAGCAGGCTCTCGGCTCGGTGCGACGAGCCGTCGGGCGCGACGATGGGCACCGGGTCGCCGACGCGGTCGACGAAGTCGGTGATGATCAGTCCGCGCTCGGTGAGGTTGGGGTTCTCGCTGGGTACGCCCACTTCCGCGGGCCGGTGGGGGTAGCGCGTCAGGACCGGCGATCGGGTCACCGCGGACCGGCCTATTGCCACCGCCCGCAAAGCGGTGGCACCGACCGAGAGCCCTATTCCGTCTGCCACGTCATCGAATTGTGCCTTGTCCAGCAATCAGGGGCAGATCCAGTGGGGTCACCCAGCCCGGGGGCAGGTCGTTGACAGCGGGCACCGCGTTGAGTGCGCGCAGGCCGGTGGCGAGGCAGCCCGCCGCCGCGGCGTCGCGTCCGGACCCGTCAGTGAACCGGAAGGCCGTCTCCTGGAAGATGCTCGGGGTGCCTTCGATGTCGACCCGGTAGACGTCGTTGTCGCTTCCCGACGGCCAGTCCGGGGCGGCGTCCTGTCCGATCCGGTTGACGTGCTCGAGCTGAATTCGCGTCTCGCCGTTGAAGATTCCGTTGATGGTGAAGCGGACGGCGGCGACGTTGCCCGGTGCGATGACGCCCTTGACTGTCTTGCGCTCGTCGGGCGTCACCCACTTGTCCCAGGTGGTGGTGATCTCGTCGAGTTGGATGCCCGCGGCGTGGGCGATCATCGGAACCGTTGCGCCCCAAGCGAAGACCAGGATGTCCGGCGTCTCGAGAAGCGGCCGGTGCTCGGGTGGCCGCCCGATGCCCATCTCGAACTCGTAGTCACCTTCGTAGTTGGTGTAGTCCAGCAGCTCCGACGCCCGCACCGTGCGAATCTCCGAGCAGAGCCCCATCAACGTCATCGGGAAGAGGTCGTTGGCGAAACCCGGGTCGATGCCGGTGGTGAAGCACGACGACCGACCCTCCTCGCAGGCATCGGTGATCGGCTGGATCCAGTTGGGAGGGTTCAGGTGCATCTTGGGCCACACCCACGGCGTCATCGACGTCGAACACACGTCGACGCCGGCCCGGAGGAACCGCGTGATCAGCGCGATGTTGTCGTCGGCGTGCGCGGCCGTCGGACCGTAGTGCACCACCGCGTCCGGCTTGAGCGCGATCAGCGCGTCGACGTCGTCGGTGGCGGTGAGGCCGATCGGGGCGCCGAGCCCGCAGATCTCGCCGACGTCGCGGCCCACCTTCTCGGGATTGCTGACACCGACGCCGACGAGGTCGAACGACGGGTGCTTCACGATCTCGGCGATCACCATCCTGCCGACGAAACCGGTGCCCCACACCACGATTCGCTTGCTCATGTCAGCGGCACCGCTTCAGGCCGGCCGGGTCGCAATACAGCGGATACCGGTCGACCGGGATGGGCAGCGGCCGCGCGAACGCCATGGTGAACGGCGAGACGACGATCTTCGGGCCGACCTGACCGTCGCACGCCGCACTGTTGGCCACCGAGCGCGTACCGGCCATCGTCAGGTCGTCGAACTTGTAGGTCTCCACGACGGGCACCCAGCCCCCGTCCGGGCACGGGAACCCCTCCTTGATGTTGGTGGAGAACGCCCACTGCCCGCCGGTCAGGCGGGCGTCGCCGCCGCTGACCCTCGGCGTGCTTGGCGAGACGTGCAGTCGGCACGCCACCGGAAGCTCGAGGTTGTCGCGCAGGTCACCGACGGTGGGAACGCAGCTGGGGTAGATCGTCCACTCCGCCTTCAGGTCGCCCTGGGTGTAGCTGTAGACGCCCTCCATCACCTGGTCTGCGCTGGCAGGACCGGCGAAGCCGAGCGTCGAGGTGAACAGAATTGCGGCAGCGGCGAACACCCGGGCGATCGTCATGACCCGAGTATCGCAGCGCGACCGCTCCGAAGTCAGCGGTTTGCCCGATGCGCACCGGCGCACGCGGTTGGGCGTGAGAGGGTCCAGGCATGACTGATCTGACTGGCAAGGTCGCGCTGATCACCGGGGCGTCGGCAGGTTTGGGGGCCGCGACGGCACGTGTGTTCGCCGAGCGGGGCGCAACGGTCTTCGGGATCGCCCGCGACGCCGACCGGATGGGCGAGGTGTTCGCCGACGTTCCCGGCGGCAGGTTCTCGTCGGTGGACATCACCACGCCCGCCGCCTGCGCTCAGGCCGTCGCCGACTGCGTCGCGGCCTTCGGCAAGCTCGACGTCCTGGTCAACGTCGCGGGGTTCCACCAGATGCGCCACACGACGACGATGTCCGACGCGGACTGGGACCGTGACCTGGCGGTCAACCTGAACGGTCCGTTCTACCTGTCCCGCGCGGCCCTTCCGCACCTGCTGGAGGTGGGCGGCAACATCGTCAACGTGTCCTCCATCGCCGGGGTCGAGGGTGAGGTGTACTCGGCGGGGTACTGCGCCGCGAAGCACGCGCTGGTGGGTCTGACCCGGGCGTTGGCCGTCGAGTTCACCAAGGACAAGCTGCGCGTCAACGTGGTGTGCCCCGGCGGCATGCCGACGGCCCAGGCCACCGAATTCGAGGCGCCCGAGAACGCCGACTGGGACTTGATCATGCGCATCGCCTCGCCGCGGGGGTTCATGGACACCGCCGACGTCGCCAAGGTGATTGCGTTCCTGGCCAGCGACGACGCCGCCGCGGTCCACGGCGCCGTGTACCGGGTCGACAACGGCAAGGGCGCGGGATGAGCACCGGGCGTTCACCTGCGCGTCGGGCACTGCGAGTGCGCCGTGCACGCGTAGCTGCCACAATCGCGCGGTGACCGACGTCGTGAGTACAGCAGCAGAAGAAGCCTCCCATCTCCGGTCCGGATTGGACGCCGCCGATCTGAGAGTGGCGATCACCGACCACCTTCGCTACACGATCGGACGCCCGGCCGCCGCCCTGCGGCCCGACCACTACTACCGGGCGCTCGCCCTGGCGGTCCGCGACCGCATGCAGGACAACCGCGTCGCCTCGACCCAGCAGTCGCTCGACAGCGGCGCGAAGGTAACCTGCTACCTGTCGGCCGAGTTCCTGATGGGACCCCAGCTCGGAAACAATCTGCTGAACCTCGAGATCGAGGACGCCGCCCGCACGGCACTGGCCTCGCTGGGCCAGGACTACGACGAGGTTCTCGCCTGCGAGCCCGAGCCGGGTCTCGGCAACGGTGGCCTCGGCCGGTTGGCGGCGTGTTACCTCGACTCGCTCGCCACCCTGGAGCGTCCGGCGATCGGGTACGGCATCCGCTACGAGTTCGGCATCTTCCGGCAGGAGTTCTCCGACGGGTGGCAGGTCGAGCTGACCGACAACTGGCTGGCCAACGGAAACCCTTGGGAGATCGCCAAACCCGACGTCAACTACCCCGTCAACTGGGGCGGCCATACCGAGCACTACATCGACGACTCGGGTTTCGACCGGATCCGCTGGGTGCCCAAGCAGGTCATCAAGGGCGTCGCGTACGACACGCCGATTCAGGGCTACGGCGTGCACACCTGCAACGTGCTGACGCTGTGGAGCGCCCGCGCGGTCGAGTCGTTCGCGCTGGACGCCTTCAACACCGGCGACTACTACAAGGCGGTCGAGTCGGAGGTCACCTCCGAGACCGTCACCAAGGTGCTCTACCCGAACGACGAGCCCGAGGCGGGCAAGCGGCTGCGGCTGTTGCAGCAGTACTTCTTCGTGTCGTGCTCGCTACAGCACATCGTGCACATCATGGACGACCTGGCCGACGTGTCTCTGCACGAGCTGCCGAGGCGATTCGCCATCCAGCTCAACGACACTCACCCGTCCATCGGCGTCGCCGAACTGATGAGGATCCTGGTCGACGAACGTCGACTCGGCTGGGACGAAGCCTGGGCGATCACGGTGGCCACGTTCGGCTACACCAACCACACGCTGCTTCCCGAGGCGTTGGAGAAGTGGTCGCTCGGCCTGTTCGGCGAATCGCTGCCGCGGCACCTCGAGATCATCTACGAGATCAACAGCCGATTCCTCGACGAGGTCAGGGCGAAGTTCCCCGGCGACGTCGAGCGGGTGCGCCGGATGTCGCTCATCGGTGAGGACGGCGGCCAGACCGTGAAGATGGCGTACCTCGCCACCGTGGGCAGCCACGCAATCAACGGTGTTGCGGCCCTGCACTCGGACCTGCTGAAGGCCAGCGTTCTCAAGGACTTCTACGAGTTGTGGCCGGAACGCTTCTCCAACAAGACCAATGGTGTGACGCCGCGGCGCTTCCTCGCCCTGTCCAACCCCGGTCTGCGCGGACTGCTCGACAGCACCATCGGCGACGGCTGGCTGACCGACCTCGACCGCCTGCGTGGACTGGAGGGGTTCGTCGACGACCCCGAGTTCCGTCAGCAGTGGCGAGAGGTCAAGCGGGCCAACAAGGCTCGGCTGTCCAACTTCCTGCAGACTGCGACGGGCGTGCAGTTGGACCCCAGCTGGATGTTCGACATCCAGGTCAAGCGGATCCACGAATACAAGCGCCAGCATCTGTCGGTCCTGCACATCATCAGGCAGTACTACCGGCTGAAGACGGATCCCACCCTCGAAATCGCCCCGCGCGCCTACGTGTTCGGCGGCAAGGCCGCCCCGGGCTACTTCATGGCGAAGCGAATCATCAAGCTGATCAACGCCGTTGGCGAGACGGTGAACAACGATCCGGACGTCAACAAGTTCATGAAGGTGGTGTTCGTCCCCAACTTCAACGTGCAGAACGCACACCTCATCTACCCGGCCGCGAACCTCTCTGAGCAGATTTCGACGGCAGGCAAGGAGGCGTCGGGCACCGGCAACATGAAGTTCATGATGAACGGCGCCTTGACCATCGGCACCCTCGACGGCGCCAACGTCGAGATCCGCGAGGAGGCCGGGCCGGAGAACTTCTTCCTCTTCGGTCTGACCGAGGACGAGGTCGAGAAGGTCAAGCGCGACGGATACCGTCCGTCGACCTACGTCGACGGCAACGACGAACTCAAGACGGTGCTGGGACTGATTTCGGCGGGACAGTTCTCGCACGGCGACGTCGAGGTGTTCCGCCCACTCGTCGACAACCTGTTGAACGACGACCCATTCCTCGTGATGGCGGACTACGCGGCCTACGTCAACTGCCAGGACGAGGTGGCCGCGGCGTGGCAGGACCGCGACACCTGGTCGCGGATGTCGATCCTGAACACCGCACGCAGCGGCAAGTTCTCGTCGGACCGCGCCATCACGCAGTACTGCGACGACATTTGGAACGTGGGGCCGGTGACCGTCGAGATCTGACGGTCAGGAGCAGGTCGGCGTCAGCCCGGAGTAGTGGACTGCGGGCATGCCGTCCACCGTCACGAAGTCGGTGCCGGTGTCCCAGGTGATGCCGGGTTGGATCCAGGGCGGCGCGGCCTTGGGGTAGGCGATCGACATGTCGGCGAAGAACTGCACCCCCGGCGGGCAACCCGGCGTCGTCGGCGTCTTCGGGTTCCAGGCGTGCACCATGATTGGGTTGACCAGTCGGGTGCCCTGCGCGCAGTTGGGTTGGCATTCGACGGCGTTGTCGAAGCCGGTCCCGCGGGCTCCGTCGGTGCCCCACGAGGACCACGTCATGTCCTGCATGACGCCGGTCTCGTCGCAGTTGTAGGCGAATCGGGAAGGCTGCACCACCGGCACGTCACCGGCGGCGAAGCACTTGCCGATCGCGTACGCCGTCCCGTCGGCCGGAGCCGCGGCGACGTGGCCCGCGGTGGCCAGCGTTACGGCGGCCCCGACCACGGCAGAGACGAGTCCGGTACGCAGCAGGGCCGTCATAGCCGGATACTAGCCGGGCGCGGCCGCTAGTTGCCGGGTGTGGCCTCGCCGGCGGCCTGGACCATCGGTGCCGCCGGAGCCGCTCCGCCGAGGCGAGCGGCGACGAAATCGGCTGCCTGGTCCGTCATTCCGTTGGACTTGTACGAGCTGTGGGCGGAGCGATCCAAGCCTCCGGGGAAGCACACCGGGTCACCGGTTGCGCACAACTGGATGGTCTTCGCCGTGTACTGGTCACCGATGGCGATCGGGGGCGCGTCGTGGTCGACCAGTCCGAGGAACCAGTCGTCGGGGGTGCCGAACAGGGCGACGGCCGAGACGTGTGAGGCGACCGACGCCGGCATCGGACCGGTGAGTCCTGCGGGCAGGACGTATCCGGCGGGCACGACGCTGGAGGTGGTGTACCCGGCAACCGCGGCACCCTGGGAGTAGCCGCCGAGCACGATCTTGGTGGCGGGACACTGCGCGGCGATCGACTGAATTCTGTTGCTGGCGTCGGTGATTCCGTCGACGGCCTGTCCGAAGTTCAGCGACGCCGGGTAGTTCACCGCATACACGTCGACGGCCTTGCCGGGAAGCCGAGCGGTGAGGGCGTCGACGAATGCCTGCCCGGTGGCTCCGACGCCGGGGGCCTCGAAGGTGCCGCGGGCGAAGACCACCTCGACGGCGGCGCAGGAGTCGTCGGTGGCGTTGGCGGTCGCGGTGGGACCGACGATCGAGCCGACGACGACGGCGCCCATCGCGGCGATGCCGAACGTCGCGGTCTTCGCCGTCTTGGCGACGACCGCCGCCGTGCGTGCCAGTTGTGGTGTGGTCATGAGCTGGTCCCCTGCCCTGCCGGCGCCATCGCATCTTCGTTGAGGTGGCTACTGACCGCTACAAGTGCCGGACCGCGAGCTTCGATACCCGAGTCGGGAAGTGACGTCCGTCACCGGCCGCCGCGGCGGCGGTATACCGAGAGTTGGGTGATGACGTAACGTGGTTATGCCTACTAAGTATTCGACTGCCGCGATCAGGAGCCCCGCCGATGACCACAATCAAATCCACACTGTCCGCCCTCGCGGTGACGGCAGGCTTGGCCTCGGCGGCGCTGGGCTTGGGCACGGCCGTCGCCATCGCCGATCCACCTCCGCCGGACATGTCCGTCGGCGAGGTGCCACCGCCCAACGCGCCGCCGAAGACCGCGGAATTCTGGGACGGCGAGCCCGTGGTGTGGACTCACATGTGGGGCGGACGATGGGGCGTCTGGAAGAACGACCAGTTCATCACGCTGTCGTCGAACATCAACACCGGCGGCGGTTAAGCCGCCAGGCGGCCGCCGCCTGCCGGGTGGGGCGTCGTCAGCCCTGCTCGGCGGGCAGCGGTGCACCGATCGGGGGGTTGGCGGCCTGAGGCTGCCCCGCCAAGCTGTCGACCACCGGACGCTGATCGGGGCAGTAGTAGTTGATCCCCGCCGACATGAACTGGTAAATCGCCTGCTCGGAGGTCCCGCGGGGAAGATTCGTCTTCAAGAACACCGCCGACTCGGCCGCGTTGGCGTCCAATCCCGTGCGCAACCGCTTGCACTCGATCTTGCCGATCCAGGCGTTGTAGTCCTTGGGTCCGTAGATGCCGTACACGTGCAATTCGTTGGCGAAGTCGGTGTCCGGATCGGCATTGGCCGGTGCCACCGCAGCCAACGCCATCGAGCACGCGGCGATCGCGGAAACGAGTCCAGTACGCAGCAGGGTCTTCATAGCCGGATCCTATTCGTAGAGCTCAAATACGTTGCAGCACAGCATGTTTCGAGTTAGCCAGCTCACACGGCCGAGCCGGTGTGCGCGACCTCACGCGGGCGTGGCGTTTTACCGCACGTCGCGATTCTCCACCATACAGTTATATAGGCTAATCTCTCATTTCAATCTCAGAAACGTTCGGGGCAGGGGTCATGACCAAGGTTTTACGTCGAGCGTGGATTCCGATCGTGATCGTGATAGTCATCGTGATCGCCGGATTCACCGTTCACCGCGTGCGCACCTTCTTCGGGATGAACCCCATCCTCGTCACCCCGAAGAACTTCGCCGACGACGCCGAGCCGTTCAACCCCAAGGTCGTCAAGTACGAGATCTTCGGCACCGGCTCCTACGCCGACATCAACTACCTCGACCTGGACTCCAAGCCGGTTCGGGTCGACGGCGCCGCGCTGCCGTGGTCACTGACGTTGAGCACCACGGCCCCCTCCGTGCTGCCGAACGTGGTGGCCCAGGGCGACGGTAGCTCCATCTCGTGCCGGATCACCGTCGACGACGAGGTCAAGGACGAGAGGACGACGACCGGCGTGAACGCCCAGACCTTCTGCCTGGCGAAGAACGCATGACCGAGCCGCACAGCCGCTCGGCCGACAACGAGCCGACCACGGACGCCATCCCCACGTCTGGACCCGCGGTGAACCCCACCCGCCACCGGCTCCCCCGCTTCATCCGCACCTTCGCCCTGCCGATCATTCTCGGCTGGATCGTCATCATCGCCCTCGGCAACGTGCTGGTCCCCCAGCTCGAAGAGGTCGGCAAGCTGCGGTCGGTGTCGATGAGCCCGGACGACGCGCCATCGGTGATCGCCATGAAGCACGTCGGCGAAACGTTCAAGGAATTCAAGTCCAACAGCTCCGTCATGATCGTGCTGGAGGGCCAGGACAAGCTCGGCCAGTCCGCGCACGACTTCTACGACGGCATGGTCAAGGACCTCGAGGCCGACACCAAGCACGTCGAACACGTCAACGACATGTGGAGCGATCCCCTGTCCGCGGCGGGCTCCCAGAGCAGCGACGGCAAGGCGATGTACGTCCAGGTCTACCTGGCGGGCAATCAGGGTGAGGCGCTGGCCAACGACTCCGTCGAGGCCGTGCAGAAGATCGTCGACAACCTCAAGCCACCGGACGGCATCAAGGCCTACGTCACCGGACCAGCGGCGCTGTCCGCCGACCAGAACATCGCGAGCGACAAGAGCCTCCGGCTGATCGAGGCCGTGACGTTCACCGTCATCATCGTCATGCTGTTGCTCGTCTACCGATCCATCGTCACGGTGCTGATCACCCTGGTGATGGTGGTGCTCGAGCTGGCCGCCGCGCGAGGCATCGTCGCGTTCCTCGGCTATCACAACATCATCGGCCTCTCGACCTTCGCGACCAACCTGCTGGTCACCCTCGCGATAGCCGCGGCGACCGATTATGCGATCTTCCTGCTCGGCCGATATCAGGAAGCGCGAAGTCTCGGCGAGGACAAGGAAGACTCCTACTACACGATGTTCAACGGCACGGCGCACGTCGTGCTCGGCTCGGGCCTGACCATCGCGGGTGCCACCTTCTGCCTCAGCTTCACCCGACTCCCCTACTTCCAGACCCTCGGCGTGCCACTGGCGATCGGCATGATGATCGTGGTGGCGTGCGCGCTGACGCTGGGCCCCGCGGTGGTCACCATCGCCAGCCGGTTCGGCCTGCTCGAACCCAAGCGCGCGATGCAGACCCGCGGCTGGCGCAAGATCGGCGCCTTGGTCGTCCGCTGGCCGGGTCCCATCCTGGTCGCGACGATCGCACTGTCACTGGTCGGCTTGCTGACGCTGCCGGGATACAAGACCAACTACAACGACCGCAACTACCTCCCCCCAGACCTGCCTGCCAACGAGGGCTACGCGGCCGCCGACAGGCACTTCTCGCAGGCGCGGCTCAACCCCGAGCTGTTGATGATCGAGAGTGATCACGACCTGCGGAACTCGGCGGACTTCCTGGTCGTCGACAAGATCGCCAAGGCGGTCTTCAAGACCCCGGGCATCGGGCGGGTCCAGGCGATCACCCGGCCGCTGGGAACGCCGATCGAGCACACCTCGATTCCGTTCCAGATCAGCATGCAGGGCACCACGCAGCAGATGAACCTGAAGTACCAACAGGATTCGTTCGCCAGCATGCTCAAGCAGGCCGACGAGATGCAGGGCATGATCGAGAACCTCGAACACATGCTCGTCCTGATGAAGCAGCTCAACGACGTCACCCACGACTTGACGCTGAAGACCAAGGACATGGTCGCGACGACGAACGAGCTGCGCGACAACATCGCCAACTTCGACGACTTCTTCCGGCCGATCCGCTCCTACCTGTACTGGGAGCCGCATTGCTACGACATCCCCCTGTGCTGGGCGACGCGTTCGGTGTTCGACACCTTGGACGGCATCGACGCACTCAGTGACCAGCTGGGCGGCCTCGTCACCAACCTCGACGCGCTCGACAGGTTGATGCCGCAGCTGATGGCGTCACTGCCGCCGATGCTCGCGACCATGAAGTCGATGAAGACCATGATGCTGACGATGTACCAGACCCAAAAGGGCATGTCGGATCAGATGGCCGCGATGCAGGAGAACCAGTCCGCGATGGGCGAGGCGTTCGACGCGTCGAAGAACGACGACTCGTTCTATCTGCCACCGGAGATCTTCGACAACCCCGAGTTCAAGAAGGGCATGAAGAACTTCATCTCGCCCGACGGCCACTCGGTGCGGTTCATCATCAGCCACGAGGGCGACCCGATGAGCGAAGAGGGCATCTCGCACATCGAGTCCATCAAGCAGGCGGCCAAGGAAGCCATCAAGGGCACGCCGCTGGAGGGGTCGAGGATCTACCTCGCCGGCACCGCGGCGACGTTCAAGGACATGTCCGACGCGAACATCTACGACCTGTTGATCGCCGGTATCGCGTCGCTGGCCCTGATCTTCATCATCATGCTGCTCATCACCAGGGCGGTGGTGGCGTCCGCCGTGATCGTCGGCACGGTGGTGCTGTCGCTTGGCGCGTCGTTCGGTCTGTCGGTGCTCATCTGGCAGCACTTCCTTGGCATCGAGCTGCACTGGATGGTGATGGCCATGTCCGTGATCATCCTGTTGGCGGTCGGCGCGGACTACAACCTGCTGCTGGTGTCTCGATTCAAGGAAGAGATACACGCCGGCCTCAACACGGGCATCATCAGATCGATGGGCGGTACCGGCTCCGTGGTCACCTCGGCCGGTCTGGTGTTCGCGTTCACCATGATGTCCATGGCGGTGAGCAGTTTGACCGTCATCGGCCAGGTCGGCACCACGATCGGTCTCGGCTTGCTGTTCGACACCCTGGTGGTCCGGTCGTTCATGACGCCGGCCATCGCGGCGATGCTCGGCAAGTGGTTCTGGTGGCCGACCCACGTTCGGCAGCGACCCAAGCCGGAACCATGGCCCAGCCCGACCACCCGATCCGAACCCGCCCCAACAGTCTGAGGAGAGAAAACATGATGAACGGTCTGCGCAAGATCGCGCTCCGCACCACCCTCGCGGCCGCCTCGTGTGGCATCGCCGCGACGACGTTGGCGGGTCCGGCGTCCGCCGACGCCACCGACGACTTCCCGATCCCGCACCGGATGATCATCACCACCTGCAACACCGAGCAGTACCTGCAGGCCGCCCGCGACACCAGCCCGGTGTACTTCGAGCGGTACATGATCGACCGGAGCAACCGCCCCGCCGACGTCCAGCAGCAGGCCTTCGACCGCATCCACTGGTTCTTCTCGCTGGACCCGGTGGCCCGCCGCCAGTACTCCGAGGACACCGCCNGATCATCACCACCTGCAACACCGAGCAGTACCTGCAGGCCGCCCGCGACACCAGCCCAATCTACTTCGAGCGGTACATGATCGACCGGAGCAACCGCCCCGCCGACGTCCAGCAGCAGGCCTTCGACCGCATCCACTGGTTCTTCTCGCTGGACCCGGTGGCCCGCCGCCAGTACTCCGAGGACACCGCCACCAACGTGTACTACGAGAACGTGGCGACGCACTGGGGCAACTGGGCCAAGGTGTTCTTCAACAACAAGGGCGTCGTCGCCAAGGCCACCGACGTCTGCATGAACTACCCNGGTGGCCCGCCGCCAGTACTCCGAGGACACCGCCACCAACGTGTACTACGAGAACGTGGCGACGCACTGGGGCAACTGGGCCAAGGTGTTCTTCAACAACAAGGGCGTCGTCGCCAAGGCCACCGACGTCTGCATGAACTACCCGGCCGGCGACATGTCCGTCTGGGACTGGCCCGTCGCCCGCTAGGCACCCTCGACTCTGCGTGTACCGCGACCGCTACTCGTAGTTCGTCGCGGTAGCCGCAGAGTCGAGAATGGCCGCCGAGTCTTGAGACTCGGCGGCCATTCTTCGTCTGGGCCCTAGTGCTGCGGACGCCGCCTGCGGCCCATGAACACCGCGAGCGCGACCGCCCCGATGCTCAGCGCACCGCACGCCACGGCCACCGCGATCAGGTAGACGTCACGCTTGGTCATCCCCGACGGCGACTCGTCCGAGGCCAGCGTCAGCTGGTAGTCCCCCGGCAACGGCCCCGGCCGTGGATCGTCGAGACCCGGGAACTGCTGGGTCTTGTGCACCTCGAAACTGCGCTCGCCCGTTGGGGTTTGCTTCCATTCACCCCACGCCGGCGTCACACCGTCGAGCAGCACCTTCTGCTCGCCGAACTGACGGTCCGGCCCCACGTCGACGATCTTCGCAACGCGGAAGGGCTGATAGGTGGCGTCGGGATAGCGCACCTGGACGGGCACGTTCGCGAAGTTCACCAGTGCGGGCGGAGGCGGCGGCAGCGGCAGCCCGACACCCGGGAAGAAGCCGCCACCGAAGAAGCTGCCCACCGCCACGTTGACGGCCTGGTTGATCGTGTTGGTGACCACGGCCGTGAAGCTGTACGCCGCGTACTGGGCCACTTCCAGGACGATCCTGCCCAGCGGCGGAATCCACGTCACGCGCGGCGCATTCTGATAGACGTAGACGATCCGCACCGGGTCGCGGTACGGGTTGCTCAGCACCGGGCGGTAGTACTGGTCGTACTCGACCCAGTCCGGCCGCCACTGCCGCACGTTGCGGTCCCAGCCGCCGGCGAGCCTCACCTGGTCGTCGTCGAACCGGTTGTTCCCGTTGAACGGGTTGAAGTCGCGGTTCGGCAGGTCGATGATGCGCGCGACGTTCTGGATGTCCAGCGGAGCGGCCGCGGCGGGCTTCTCCTCCACGACCTTGGCGGTCTTGGCGATCTGGACGTCGGCTTCGGGAGCCTCGAGCGTCTGCGGTGCGACCTTTTCGATCACCTTCGGGAAGGCCTCGGCCGACGAGCTCGACTCGCGCTCCGTGCTGCTGCCAGCCGACTCGGACTCCGGGGTGGACGAGCCGGACGTGGACGATTCCGACGTGTCCTCGGACCGCTTCGGCTCGTCGGAGGACGACGATTCCGTCGAGGTCTCCGGCGACGTTTCCGGGGATGTCTCCGTGGAGGACTCGGCGGAGCTCGACGGGGAGGTCGACGCGGACGTCGAGGATTCGCTCTTCGGCGCGGCCGAGCTGGTCGAGGTCTCCGACGGGCTCGACGACGACGGTGACGGCGCGGCGCTGGTCGTCACCGGAGTGGACGTCGTCGGGCTCTTGGTCGCCGACGTCACCGGCGCCTCTCGCTGCGGCGTCGGCGCGGCGCTGGTGACCGCGGGCTCGGGCTCGGGTGTCGGCGCAACGGGCTCAGGGGCGCGCGTCTGCTTCGGCGCCTCGGCGGTCGGTTGGACTACCGGTGCCGGTGCTTCGGCGGGCGGCTGGGCCGTCGGGACGACGACGGGCGCAGGCTCCGGCGCGGCGGGGGACGGGATGTCGGCGACCGAAGGCTTCTCGGCGGGCTTCTCGGCGGGTTTCTCCGCAGGGGCCTCGGACGCGGCAGCTGGCGGCTCTGGCGCGATCGTCGTCGTGGGAGCCGACGTCTCGTCACCCGGTTTGGCGAAGGCGGGGGCTACCCCGCCGGTCAACGCGGTCAAGGAGATCACCACACCGGATGCCAGCACGGCACAAACGGTCCGCTTGCGGCAGATCTTCAATGGCGTTTTCCCTGGTGCACCCATCGTGCATCGACTCCTTACGGTCTTCGCCCCCGACGCTGGTCACGGACCAGTGGCCGGTGCGTCATCACTCACCAAAGACATCGCTGAGCCGACGGATTCGTTACACCCGGGGACGTGCCGGCGGCACCGCGGCCAGCAGCGCGCGGGTGTAGTCGTCGCGGGGTGCGGCGAACAGCTCCGCGGCGGGCCGATACTCGACGGCGGCGCCGGCGCGCATGACGAGCACGTCGTGGCTGACCTGCTGGATGACGGCCAGGTCGTGTCCGATGAACAGGAACGTCAAAGCGAGGCGTCGTTGCAGGTCGGCCAGCAATTCGAGGACCTTGGCCTGCACGGAGACGTCGAGGGAGGCGGTGGATTCGTCGAGGATCAACAGGTCGGGCTCCAGCGCCAAGGCCCGCGCGATGCTGACCCGCTGGCGCTGCCCGCCGGACAGCTCGTGCGGATACCGCGTCGCGAAGGCGGACGGCAGGCCGACCAGGTCGAGAAGCTCGTCGACGCGAGCGCGGCGGCCCGCCTTGCCGTCGGCCAGTCCGTGCACCATCAGGGGTTCACCGACTGACCGTCCGACCGGCATCCGCGGGTTCAGCGAGGCGAACGGGTCCTGGAGTACGAGTCCGATGCGTCGCCGCAGAGCCTTCTCGTCGCTGCGGCGCACGCCGAGCACGTCGGCACCGTCGAGCGTCACCCGTCCGGCGTCGGGACGCACCAATCCGGTGAGCGCGGCGGCGACCGTGGACTTGCCGGAGCCGGACTCCCCCACCAGTCCCAACGTGGATCCGCGGCGGATCTGAAACGACAGGTCTTGGACCGCGTGGACGGTGGATCGTCCGACCGGGGTGGTCACCGGGAACCGGACGTCGAGGCCCGACACGTCGAGCAGGATCGCGGCGTCGTCGGCGACGGGTGCCGGGCCCCTCGACCCGATGAGCGGCCGGGCCTCCAAGAGTCGACGGGTGTAGTCCTGCTGGGGGCGGTCGAACACGTCGAGGACGGGTGCCTGTTCGACGGCCTCGCCGTCGTGGAGCACGGTGACGTCGTCGGCGATCTGCCCGATCACGCCGAGGTCGTGGCTGATCCAGACCACGGCCGTCCCGAAGTCGCGTTGCAGGTCCCGGACCAGGTCGACGATCTGGGCCTGGGTGGTGACGTCGAGCGAGGTGGTCGGTTCGTCGGCGACGAGCAGTTCGGGGTCGCAGGCCAGGGCGATCGCGATCATCACGCGTTGTCGCTGTCCACCGGACAGCTGGTGCGGATAGGACCCCAACCGGTTCTCCGGGGTCGGCAGCCCGACTGCCTCGAGAAGTTCCAGTGCCCGCGAACGCGCCTCTCGACGCGTGGGGTGGCGATGCGCCTCGAGCGATTCGGTGATCTGACGCTCGAGGGTAAGCAACGGGTTGAGCGACGTTCCGGGGTCTTGGAAGACGAACCCGATCCGGCCGCCGTGCACGCTGCGAAGCGTCCGCGGAGTCGCCCCGACCAGCTCAATCGAATCTCCTTGACCGGCAAGGACACTGGAGCCGGACACGACGGCACCCGGCGCGTCGAGCAACCCGGTCGCGGCGAGCACCGTCATCGACTTCCCCGACCCGGACTCACCGACGATGCCGAGGATCTGTTCGCGGCGCACCGCGAGTGACACTCCGCGGACGATCTCCCTGCGGCCCACGCGGACCCGCAGATCGGTGACCTCCAAGACAGGCGTGTTCACTGCTTCCTCCGCGCTTCGGCCAGCGTGCGTTGCTTCGGGTCGAGCACGTCGCGCAGTCCGTCTCCGACGAGGTTGAAGGCGAGCACGATGACGAAGATCGCCGCGCCGGGGAACACCGCCATCCACCACGCCAGGGTGACGAAGCCCTGCGAGTCGAAGATCATCCGGCCCAGCGACGGCTCGGGCGGTTGGATGCCCAGCCCGAGGAACGACAGCGCCGCCTCGGAGAGGATCGCGAACGCCAACGAAAGCGACGTCTGAACGATCAAGGGCCCCGCGATGTTTGGCAGGACGTGCCGCACCAGGATGTAGCGGTGGCCGGTGCCCATGGTGCGTGACACCTGCACGAACGGTTCCACCCTGACGCCGAGGGTGCTGGCACGGGCGACGCGGGCGAAGATCGGTGTGTAGACCACCCCGATCGCCAGCATGGTGGTGGTGACGCCGGGGCCGAGGACCGCGACGATGGCCAGCGCGAGCAGCAGCACCGGGAACGCGAACATGACGTCGACCACGCGCATGAACACCGTGTCGAGCCAGCCGCCGCGATAGCCCGCCACGACCCCGACGGTGACGCCGACCAGGACCGCGAACAGCACACTGACGACGGCGACCTGCATCGACGCCTGGATCGCGACGAGTACGCGCGACAGCACGTCGCGACCGAGTTCGTCGGTGCCGAACCAGTGCGCGCCGCTGGGGCCGCGCAACGCATTTGGCACGTCGACGTCGTTGATCCCGTACGGGGCAATCCACGTCGCGCCGACGGCGACCATGAGCACCACGGCCAGAATGGTCGCACTCACCGCCGTGACGGGGTTGCGCAGCAGAAGCCGCAGCGAGCCGACCCGCCCGGTCTGCGTTTCGTCGACGTGGGGTTCGGTCATGACAGCCTGATCCTCGGGTCGACCACCGCGTAGAGCATGTCCACCACCAGGTTGACGGCGAGGAACAGCACCGCGATCAGCAGCACCGCACCTTGAATCACCGGATAGTCGCGGGAGGCAACGGAATTGAACACCAATCGGCCAAGCCCCGGCCAGGCGAAGACGACCTCGACGACGATGACGCCACCGAGGATCGTGGCGAGCTGGATGCCGGTGATGGTGAGGATCGGCACCAGTGCGTTGCGCACGGTGTGGCGGAACGTCACCACCATGGGCGGCAACCCCTTTGACCGCGCCGTGCGCACATAACCCATTGCGGCGACCTCGAGTACGGCCGAGCGAACGTAACGCGTCAGGATGGCCGCCGCGACGAGGCCGACGGTCAACCCGGGCAGGACGAGGTGACGCAACCACCCACCCGGGTCTTCCAGCAGCGGCCGATACCCGGAGGTCGGCAGCCAGCC
Organism: Mycobacterium sp. Root135; assembly: GCF_001426545.1. Lineage (GTDB taxonomy): Bacteria > Actinomycetota > Actinomycetes > Mycobacteriales > Mycobacteriaceae > Mycobacterium. Next base: position 297,298 of record NZ_LMEZ01000006.1, read on the forward strand.
GAGCGTGCTGGAGAACAGGGCGATCAACAGGATGCCCATCCAGAAATCGGGGATCGACACGCCGAACTGACTGGTGACGCGCACGATGACGTCGCCGATCCGGCCCTCGCGCAATGCCGAGTAGATGCCGGCGGGCAGGGCGATCAGGAGCGCAACGACGATGCCGAATGCAGCGAGGGACGCGGTGGCGGGCAGTCGGTCGAGCAGTATCCCGGCGACCGGGTCGCCGTTGCGGAAGCTGACGCCCAGATTTCCGGTCAACGCCGAGCCGACGTAGCCGAAGAACTGTTGCAGCAACGGACGATCCAGCCCGCTCGCCGCCCGCAGGGCGTCGTACGCCTCGGGGGTGTAGCGCGTGCCCAACGCGATGCGCACGGGGTCGCCGGGGACGAGTTGGACGAGCGCGAACACGACGATCAGCACGCCGAACAACACCACCAGTGAATAGGCGAGGCGACGAACCAGGAACCGTAGGATCGGGTGCGTCACTGATCCTCACCCCCGCTCAGGCTCGCCGTCCTGAACCGGATTGCGCCGTCGCGGCGGGCTTCGTATCCCGACAGTCTGGTCGTCCACGCTTGGATGACCGACGGGTTGTAGAGGTAGAGGTAGCTCACCTGGTCGGCAATGATGGTGGCCGCCTTGGCGTAATCCTGTTGGCGCACAGCCCTGTCAGTCTCGGTGCGGCCAGCGTCCAGCAGCCGGTCGACGTCGGGGTTGGAGAACTTCTGGGCGTTGTTGGCGCCGTCGGTGTGATGCTGGGCGTAGTAGAAGTCGTCCGGGTCGATGTTGCCGAGCCAGCCCATCATCAGCATGTCGAAGTTGCCGGAGTTCTGTTCGTCGAGCCACGTGGCGAAGTCGACGGTGCGGATGTTCACCCTGATGCCAAGCGGGGCAAGGTTGTCGGCGATCACCTGGGCGGCGGTGACGGTCTCCGGATACTCGCTGGTGACCAACAGGTCCATCCGGTCGGGGTGGACGCCTGCCTCGTCGAGCAGCCGCCTGGCCTCGTCGGTGTCGTAGCGGTATTTGTCATACGGCGTGTACCAGGGGTTGCCCTCGGGGATGGCCAGCTGGTTCGCGGTGGCGCTGCCGTAGCTGGTGGCCTGCACGATGGACGTGCGGTCCACGCCGTAGGCGATGGCCTGGCGTACCCGCGGATCGTTCCAGGGTGCCTTTGCCTCGTTGAGTGCGAGGTACCAGTAGTCGTTGCTCGGCGTCACCGCGAGATGAATCGAGTCGTCGCCCTTGAGCTGCGAGATACGTTGGGTGGGAACCGAATCGGTCCAGTCGATCTCGCCTGCCTGCAGCGCCGACAGGGCGGTCGACGGTTCGGTGATGAACTCGAACGTCACCCCGGGGATCTTGGGTGGACCGCCCCAGTAGGCGGGGTTGGCCTTCAGGACGATCGAATCCCCGCTCTTCTGCGAGACGAACGAGAAGGGCCCCGTCCCGATCGGGTGGGTGGCGATCTGACCGCTCTCGACGTTCTTGCGCGACACGATCGCCATGCCCTTGAAACCACCGATGTTGGTGAGCAGGTTCGGCGTCGGCCTCGTCACCCTGATGACGACGGTGCCGTCGTCGGGCGCCGTGACGTCGGCAACGCTGCTGAACTTGTCGACGTTGGAGAGTTTCTCGTCGATGATCCGCCGGTAGGAGTACACGACGTCGGCCGCGGTGAACGGACTGCCGTCGTGAAACGTCACACCCTTGCGCAGCCGAAAGGTCCACGCGAGTTGATCTGGCGAAACGGTCCACGACTCGGCGAGCGCGGGTTTCATCTCGAGGTCGGCGTCGGGTTCGACGAGGGTGTCGAACACGTTTTCCAGCACTTCGAAGGAGAAGTACGCGCTGGTCCTTTGGGGGTCCAGTTGGTCGGGTTCGCCTGCGATGGCGGCGATCAGGTTGCCCGAGCCTTGGCCGAGGTCGACGCGCTGCGCCGGTGCGCACGACACCGCCAACAGAGCGGCCACGACGACGGAGACGACTGTCCGCAGTGGTCGCATGGGCCCACGACTACCCACTGCCGCGCGATCGCACACGTCGGTCATTCGCCGCACACCCCCGGAGATGCCGCACTACCGTAGGCGGATGGGGGTGACCTGGCGCGTCGGCTGGCTCGACATCCCGGTTCACGGCGTGTTCGTCGGCCTTGGCGTCCTCGTCGCCAGCGTGGTGTTCGTCCTCGAGGCACGGCGGCGCGGCGCGTTGGGCGAGGAGTCACTCGTGGCGGTCACCGGCGCCCTGGTCGGTGGGGCGTTGGGAATGCGGCTCTCCGGACTCGTCGAGCACCTCGACCCGCGGCTGAACCCCAGCCTCGCCGAGGCGTGGGCATTCGGCTCCCGCAGCATCTTGGGCGGACTGCTCGGCGCGTACGTCGGGGTCCTCGTCGCCAAGCGGATCATTGGCTACCGCGGCAAGACCGGTGACCTGTTCGCCCCCGCCGTCGCACTGGGCATGGCCGTCGGTCGCATCGGGTGCCTGCTGACCGAGGCACCCGGGCGACCGACCAGCCTTCCGTGGGGCGTTCACGCCCCGGCCACCACACCGGAGTGCCCTGGCTGCCTGACGGGGCAGGCGATGCATCCGTCGTTCGCCTACGAAATCGTCTTCCAGCTCGCCGCATTCGCCGTGCTGCTGTGGTTGCGCTCGCGCGTCACCCACCCGGGTGAGCTCTTCGTCCTCTACGTCGCGGCGTACGCGGTGTTCCGGTTCCTGGTCGAGTTCACCCGCGCCAACGAGACGGTGTGGCTGAATCTGACTCGGCCCCAATGGTTCCTGCTCGTCAGCATGGTCGTCGTCGGGTTCCGGTTGCACCGCGGCTACCGTCGCGGTTACTACGAGGCACTCGTAGGAAGGCAGAGGGTGGCGTCATGACCGTTCCTCCGTTCCAGCCACCTCCTCCACCGCCGGGCTGGTATCCACCTCCTCCTCCCCCGCCGAACAACACCGGGACGGTCGTCGGCCTCGCCGTCGTCGGCGTCCTGCTGTTCGGCGCGATCAACCTGGTCGTCGGGTTGGTCGTCATAGTCCTCGCCTCGGACTACCGCGGTGCCGTCGTGGGTGTGGGCGCCGTGATCCTCGCCCTCATCGCGTTTGGCGGCGGCGCGGGCCTCATCGCGCTTCGACGGCCGTGGGCCAAGGGCCTCGGAATCGGGCTGATGATCGGCTGGGCGTTGCTCTCCATCACCAGCGTCGGCTTTTGCACGGGCCTCAACCCCGAGATGTACACCGGAGGAATCTGATTCATGGGCATGCCGCTGCGCGACGATCGAATCCTCCGCTACGTCAACGCGTTCTGTCCGCACTGCCACGCCGAGCAACCGAACCGGCCGCTCGCCGACGTCGCCCGGTTGTCGGGCTGGCTCGCCGCCCGCGACGGCAGGGTCTGGCTCGAACGGGCCTGCGCCACCCACGGCCTGGTGCGGACGATGTACGACGAAGACCCCGAGATCCTCGCCTACCTGGAGGAGTGGACGGCGCCAACCAAGACCCACACCCCCGACGTGGCAGGCAACTTCGATCCCATTCCTTCGGCGTACCTGCGCGGCCTGCCAGAGATGCAGACCCAGCACACGTGCATCCTGTTGGCCGACGTCACCGAGTCGTGCAACCTGCGCTGTCCGACGTGTTTCACCGAGTCGGGTCCGGATCTACACGGGGTCGTCCCGGTCGCCGAGATCCTCGCCAACGTCGACCAGAGACTGGCGCGCGAGAACGGCAAGCTCGACGTCGTGATGCTCAGCGGTGGTGAACCCACCGTGCACCCCGGCCTCGCCGAGCTGCTCGACGAGCTGGTCCGTCGTCCCGTCACGCGAATCCTGGTCAACAGCAACGGACTTCTCATCGCGCGCGATGACGAGCTGCTCGACCTGCTCACCCGCCACCGCGAACGGGTCGAGGTCTACCTGCAGTTCGACGGTGTGTCGGCCGAAGCGTCGCGCCACCACCGCGGGGGCGATCTGCGCGTGCTCAAGGCGGCCGCGGTGCGGCGTCTCTCCGAACGCGAGATCTTCACGACCCTGGTGATGACGGCGGCGCTCGGCGTCAACGACGGCGAGATCGGCGACGTCGTGAAGATCGCCCTCGAAACTCCCTACGTCAGTGGGGTCTCCCTGCAGCCGCAGTTCGGCTCGGGGCGCTCCGGCGTCATCGACCCGATGGACCGACTCACCCACACCGGCGTTCTCAAACGCCTTGGCCCGCAGACCGACGGACTGGTGAGCTGGCGGGACCTGACCGCCCTGCCGTGCTCGCACCCGCACTGCTGTTCGGTCGGGTACATGATCCGCGACGACGCCGACCAGTGGCGGTCCCTGACGGCGCTGATGGGGCACGATCGACTCAAGGAGAATCTCGGGCTGGTGTCCAACCGGATCGCCGACACCGAGGTGCCACGCGAGATGCGGCTGGCCGTCCGCGAATCGTTGCTCGGTCTGCTCTCCGAGCAGTCGTCGCTGTCGCATCCGGGGATGGGCGAGGTGTGGCGAAGCATCTGCGAGAGCTGCGATCTGGGCGCGTCGACGCTGTTGACGCTGGCCGCCTCGGGACTGCCCGGCCGGCGTCGGCGGCTGCGGCGGATGTTGGGCGAGCGGGTCGTGCGGATCACCGTCAAGCCGTTCATGGACATGTCGACGATGATCGAGGAGCGTCTCACCCAGTGCTGCGTGCACGTGGGCACCCGATCCGATCAGGACCAGTGCGCACCCTTCTGCGCGGTGCAGGCGTGGAATCCGCTTGGGCGCCAGCGCCTCTCGGCCGCCGTCCGGTCTACCTCGCTCGCCCCGCTCCCGCTGGTAGAGATCGGCTGACCCGGACGCCCGATGCGTCAGCCGAGGCGGCCCCGCATCGCCTCGAATGTCGGCAGCCGGTCGCGCTCGATGTGGGCGTACGCCACCGATTCGGCGACGCGCTCGTTGCCCGAGGCGATGGCGTCGCGCAGCTGCACGTGGTCGTGGAAGGCCTCGTCGGCGGGCAGCCCGCTGGTGAGATAGAACAGCCAGGTGATGCGGCCCGAGATGTTCTGCATCAACGTCGTCATCAGCTCGTTGCGCGAGGTCTCGATCACCGCTTCGTGAAAGGCGGTGCTGGTCCTGGCGATTGCGTACGCGTCGCCGCCGGCGACCGTCTGCTGCGCGTGCTCGAGGGCCTCGTTCAGCGCGTCGAGGGGGCCACCGTTGGCGACCTCCCGCGCCGCAAGGCGGGCCGCGCCGACCTCGAGGGAGAGCCGCACGTCGAAGAGGTCGTCGACGGCCTTCGCGTCCCACTGGACCACCACGGCGCCCCGGCGCGGCCGCGACCGCACGAAGCCGTCACGCTCGAGCCAGGGCACCGCTTCCCGCAGGGGAACGCGGGACACGTTCAGTTCCTCCCCGATGCGCTGCTCGGGAAGCCGGCTCCCCTGCGGGTATTGGCCGAGGATGATCCGTTCCCGCACCGTGGAGTAGACCAGCCGCGACAGCGACTGCGCCGGTTCCTCGGACTCGGTAGTGGCTACCCCCCGATGCCGAGCAACGAGAAGTTCAGCTCGTTGGCCCCGACGTTCTGACTCTCCGCCACCCCGGTCAGCCACTTCTGCGCCACCACCCAATCCTTGTTGTAGGACAGGTTCAGGAAGCATCCGGTCTGCCCGTAAAGGTCGCCGGCCTTGACGTAGGTGGCGGTGTCGCCGGTCCCCAACGCCTGGTTCAGCAAGTCGTTGACTTCCGTTGACTGGCAACCGAAGTAGTTTATCCCGCCAGAGGCATCCCAGAAGACGTGGCCCCACATGTACGGGTCACCACCGTCTGGTCCGTTGTTGCCGTCGATGAAGGCGTCCGGTCCGCTTGGCGGGTCGTTGATCCAGCCGAACACCGTCGACGTGTCGTATCCCTGAGCCGATGCGGTTATCCCGGATGTCTGCAAGTTCGCGACCACCAGGTTGGCCATCGACTGCGCGTTGACGTTGCCGTTGGCGTAGCCGATCACCAGCGTCTTGGGCGCGTTGGGCGGCAGTGCGGCGACGTAGGACTTCAGTGCACCTGCGTCGTACGAGATCGCTTGCTTGTCAGCGTTGTTCGCGATCATCCCCTTGGCGTACATCGTGGTGGCCGGCTCGGACCGCTTGCCGAGCACCTGTTTCACCAGCGTGGCCTGGTCGATCGACTTGAGGAAGGCCACCCGGGCTTCGGGGGTCTTGAAGAACTCGTGGCTGGAGTTCACCGTCACCAGCGCGCCCTGCAACGTGGGCAGGAAGTAGTTGGAGACTCCGTCCTTGGACGCGTACTTGTCCAGGCTGGACGACGGCAACGCCGCGACGATGGTGTCGACGGTGCCGTTGTCGAACGCCAGCTCGAGCGCCGATTCGTCTGTGTAGACGGGCAATTCGATCTTCTTGAACGGCGACTTCTGACCCCAGTATCCGTCGTACTGAGTCATCTCGTACTTGACGCCGGTCTGCGCGGTGGTCAACTGGTACGGGCCCGTGCCCAGATCGTGTGAGGACAGGTAGGTCTGGGCGTCGTCGGAGCCCGCGTTGGCCTTCAGTCCCTCCGGTGACTCCATCTTCGGGCCGAACGGCGAGGCCAGGTAGCTGAGGAACGCGGTGTTCGGCTTGTTCAGCGTGATCACCGCGGTGTAGTCGTCCGGGGTCGTGACGCTCTTGACCGCCTCCACCATGTACGCCGCGCCGCCCTTGACCGCGATCCGACGCTTGAACGCGACGTCGACCGCGGCGGAGGTGAAGGGGGTCCCGTCGTGGAAGGTCACGCCCTTGCGCAGATGGAAGGTGTAGACGTCGTTGGTCGGGTTGACGTCCCACTTCTCGGCCAGGCGGGGCGCGATCTTCACGGTGTCGGTGTTGTTCGCGTACTGCACCAGGCCCTCGTAGGCGTTGATCATGATGGCGGTGCCGTTGTTGGCGTAGTAGATGTCGGGGTCGGGCGGCTGACCGATGTCGCCGAGCAGCCCGACGGTGAGGGTGCCGTCGGTCGGGGCGGCACCGCCGCCGCCGCCCCCGCCACCGGTGGGGGTGCCGGAGCTACAGCCGGCCAGGACGAGAGTGGTTGCGGCACAAGCGGCGACGATTCCCTTGACGCCCCTGATGCCCATGCGGACGGGTACTCGATCGGACACGGCGGTGCTCCTTCTCATTCGGCGGCTATGCGGGGGTCGGCGATTGCTTGGAGTAGGTCGACGACGACGTTGGACAGGACGTAGATCGCTCCCAGCACCAACGTGACCCCGGCGATCGCCGGGAAGTCGGCGACGGGGATGGACGCGGCGAGGTAGTTGCCGATGCCGGGCCAGGAGAAGATCTGTTCGACGACGACCACGCCGGCGAACATGAATCCGAGTTGCAATCCGGCCATGGACAGCGCAGGGCCGATCGCGTTGCGGACGACGTGGTGCACCACCACGCGAGTCTCGCTGAGGCCCTTCGAGCGCGCCGTTCGGACGTAGTCGACGCCGAGCACGCCCTGCAGTGACGACCGGAACACCCGCCCGATCGCGACGGCCGGCGCGATGGCCAGGACGACAGCCGGCAGGATCAGGTGTTTGAGCGCGTCGACGAAGGCGTCGGCCTGACCGTGCAAGAGGGTGTCGACGAGTTGCATGCCGAACGGGCCGGGGTCCTGGAAGTCACCGACCCCTCGGGCAGGCAACCAACCGAGCTGGCCGAAGAACACGATGATGCCGACCAGCGCGAGCAGAAACGGTGGCGCCGTGGCCAACACCAGCAGGACGCCGCGGCCCACCGAGGCGCCCGGCCAGCGCAGCGCCCCCGAGAGGGCGTACAGCGTGGCCAACGCCAACGCGATCAGGAACGCGACCACGACGAGCTCGGCGGTGGCGGGCAGATAGGTGGCGATGTCGGCCGTCACGGGCTGCCGCGTGCGCAGCGAGCGACCGAGGTCCCCGCTGAACAGGCCGCCGATGAACCGCGTGAACTGTTCCAGCATCGGATCGTTCAGCCCCAGGCGCTGCCGCTCCGCGGCCACCATTTCCGGCGACGCGTTGGCGCCGACGTAGGCGCGGGCGGGGTCGCCGGGCGACACCGACTGCAACAGGAAGATGACGAACGACAGGATCAGCAGGATCAGCACGGCCGTCGAGAACCTGCGCGCGAGGAAGGACGTCATCGCCACTACCTCCGTACCGGGATGAGACTGCGGATGGCGTCGCCACCGAGATTCGCGATCAGGGTCAGCAGCAGCACCGCCAGGCCGGGGATGCCGGGCACCCACCACTGGCTCAGCAGCTGGGACAGCGTGCGGGCGGTGTCGGCGCCGAGTTCCGGTGCGGGCGCCTGCTGGCCGAGGCCGAGGAACGACAGCGCCGCCAGCAGCAGCACGACGTTGCCGATGTCGAGGCTGGCGGTGATCACCGCCGTCGGGACGACGCCGGGCAGCAGGTGCCGGGTGAGGATTCGGGTCCGGCCGGCCTTGGCCAGGCGGGCGGCCTCGACGTGTGGACGGGCGGCCAACGCCTTGACTTCGCCGCGCACGATGCGGGCGTAGTACGGCCACCACACCAGGGCCACCCCGACGAGCGTGTTGGTCAGCCCCGAACCAAGGGCGGCGACGATGGCGATTGCCACCAGCGCCCCGGGCAGGGCCAGGAACAGGTCGGTGATCCGCATCAGCACGAGGGAGTCGACCCAGCCACCGGTCGCGCCGGCGATCAGGCCGACCGTGCCGCCGATCAGCAGCCCGCTGGCCACCACGACCAGCGCACTGAGCCAGCTCACCTGAATGCCGATCAACGTGCGGGACAGCAGGTCTCGACCGATTCCGTCGGTGCCCAGCAGATGACCCGGGCTCAGCGGAGGCAGGTTGAGCGCACCGACCGGCTGGATGGGGTCGTACGGCGCGAGCGTCTTGGCGAACAGAGCCACCAGGGTCACCAGCACCAACAGGCCGACGACGCCCCACGCCACCGGCCGGGCGAGATGCGCTCCCCCGATGGCGACGGGCTTGAGCCGCCAGCGCGGGGTCAGAGTGGTCATGACGCGATCTCCGGGACGGCCGCCAGCAGGGTGCGGGTGTACGGGTCGCCGGGTTCGGAGACGACCCGCTCGGCGGGACCCAGTTCCACGACGCGGCCCGACTGCATCACCGCGATGCGATCCCCCATGAGGCGCGCGACGGCCAGGTCGTGGGTGACGAAGAGGACCGTCATCCCGATCCTGGCCCGCAGGTCCCGGATGAGGGCCAGCACGCTCTTGGCGAGCGACGCGTCCAGCGCACTGGTGGGTTCGTCGCACAGCAGCACCGCGGGCGGGATCATCGTCGCCCGGGCCAGCCCGACCCGTTGACGCTGACCGCCGGACAGCTCGCCGGGCCGGGCCTTCGCGACCTCGGCAGGTAGGTCGACCGCGGCCAGCGCCTCGGTGACCCGCTCTCGGACCTCGCCCCTGGACAGCTTGAGTGGACGCAACCGCTCCCCGAGCGTCTCGCCGATGCTGAGCCATGGCGTCAGCGACGAGCCCGCGTCCTGGAACACCATCTGTGGCCCGCCGTCGCCTGCCAGCTCCACGACTCCCGAGGTCGGCTTCTCCAGGCCGGCGACCATCCGCAGCAGCGTCGACTTGCCCGAGCCGCTCTCCCCGACGATCGCCAAGGCCTCGCCGGCTGCGATCTCCAGGTCGACGCCGTCGACGGCGGTGATCTCGTGCCTGCGGCGGCCGCGTCCCACGCCGAACGTCTTCGTCAGCGCGCGGATCGAGACGGCGGATTCAGTTGTGGTGCCATCGGATTCGGACGTGAACCGCTCGTCGCGCGGCGTCGTCAGCGTCAGCCGCGACGCCAGCAACGACCGGGTGTAGTCGTGCTGCGGTCGGCGCACGACGTCGGCGGCGGCGCCGACCTCGACCAGTTCGCCGTGGTGCAGCACCGCGAGCCGGTCGGCGATCTGATCTGCCACCCCGAGGTCGTGGGTGATCAGCACCACCGAGCAGCCGAAGTCGTCGCGCAACTCGCGCAGCAGATCCAACAGCTGTGCCTGCACGGTGACGTCCAGCGCCGTGGTCGGTTCGTCTGCCACGATCAGACGGGGGTGCCCCGCGACCGCGATGGCCGCCATCACCCGCTGCCGCAACCCACCGGAGAGCTCGTGGGGATAGACACGCAGCCGCAGTTCGGCGTCGCGGACGCCAACGGTCTCCAGCAGCCGCACCGACTCGGCGTCGTCACCGGTGGCTTCGCCGATCTGCTTGCCGATCCGCATGGTCGGGTTCAGTGACGTCATCGGATCCTGGAAGATCGCGCCGAGCACGTCACGACGGACGCGCCTGAGTTCGTCACGTCCGGCGTGCAGTAGGTCGACCCCGTCGACGGTGATCCGGCCCTCGGTGACCGGGTGCGACTCCGGCGGGAGCAGACCGAGCAGTCCGAGCGCGAGAACGCTCTTCCCAGAACCGGATTCACCGACCAGGCCGAGGATCTCCCCCGGCCGGATGTGTAGGTCGACGTGGTGCAGCACCTGGCTGCGGACGCCGTTGCGCACCAGCGACAGCGAGAAGTCCTCGACCTCCGCCACGGGACCGGCCACGGTGTCCGCCACCGACTCACTCACCGAACAGCTCCGGACACTCGACGACGGCACGGTGGATCTGACGCGGCGTGGTCAGCCACACGCCCTCGGTCGCGGCGATGCGCTCCAGCGCACGCCCGACAGCCCGCAACCGGAACGGCACACCGCTGATGAACGAGTGCAGCACCACGCTCATCACCAGCGGCGTGTGCGCCGCCGCGGCGTGCAGCTCGGCGAATTCGTCGTCGATCATGTCCGCGAAGTCGCGGGCAAGCACGCTGCGGCCGACCATCGTCGAGGAGTCGTTCAGCTCTGCGGCATACGGAATGCTGAGCAGCGGGCCCGATTCGGTGCGCAGCCACACCGGCTGGTCGTCGAGCCTCAGGTCGAGGAGATAGTCGTATCCGCTGTCCACCAACAGGTTCAGGGTGGCCGGGGTGTGACTCAGCCACGGACTCGACCAGCCGCCGGGCGCTTGGCCCTCCTCGGCGCGGATGCGGTCGGCGACGTCGACCAGGTACGCCCGTTCCGCCTCCGGGGCCATGCCGGACAGCGAGTCGGAGTTGGACCGGCCGTGGCCGACGACCTCGGCGGAGACCTTGCGCGCCGCCTCGAGCACGTCGGGCGCCTCGTCGTAGACGTCGGTGTTCAGCAACACTGTCGGCGGGATGCCAAGGCGGCCAAGCAGATCGAACAGCCGAAATGCGCCAACCCGGTTGCCGTAGTCCCGCCAGGCGGTGTTCACCAGGTCCGGCGCGGGCACGTCGGCGAGCACGTCCTCGGTGTGACCGTCGCCGAACCGGTAGGACTCCACTCCGACGCAGACCACGACGGCCAAACGAGCGCCGTTGGGCCACGTACCGCGCGGGCGGGCGGTCAACGGGGTGTAGCGGTAGCCGGCCGGGTTCATGGCACCAGCCAGCGGCTGAAGCCGACGTCGGTGGCCGCGGCGCGGCGCACGATGTGCTGATAGGCGGGTAGCAGATCCGCTGCCTCGCCCCTGGCCCGTTGAATGGCAGGCAGTTTCGCGGCGAAGAGCTCACGCGCCTCGTCGAGCAGCGCGGTCTCGTCGACGCTGGTGACGTGGCCGTCTTCGGCGACGATGCGGCCCGCCACCATGGTCAGCACGACGCCGCGGCCGTCCTCACAGTGCACCAGTTGCTCCCGTAGGTCGTTGAGTGGGGTGAACGCGATCGAGTGCAGGTCGACGAGCGCGAGGTCGGCGAGCCGTCCGGGGGCGACCACGCCGAGGTCGTCGGGCCGCCGCGTCGCACGGGCGCCGCCGCCCCACAGGGCGGTGAGTACCTCGGCGGCGGTGGGCCAGTCGTCGCTGTCCAGGCCGGCGACGTTGTGGATCAGACCGGCGGTCTTGGCGACGGTCCACACGTTGACCGAGTCGTCGCAGATGGCCTCGTCGGTGCCGAGCGCGACGGGGATGCCGCGGGCGATCATCGCCCGCCACGGCAGCACCCCGCTGCCGAGCCTGAGGTTGCTGACCGGGTTGTGCACCACCGTCGACCCCGCGTCGGCAATCGTGTCGAGGTCGTCGTCGTCGACCCAGACGGCGTGAATCACGTTGGTGTGCGGCTTGAGTAGTCCGGCGGCGGCGGTGTAGCCGACAAGGGACCGGCCGGCGAATCGCGACTGCTCGGTCATCAGGGTGCGCTGCACCTTGGTCTCCAGCATGTGGGCGTACAGCGGCAGACCGTGGCGTTCGGCGAGGTCGTCGAGGGCGGCGAAGTACTCCAGGCTGACCCGCTGCGGCGCGGAGATCGACACCGCCGCGCGGATCCGGTCGTCGGCGGCGCCGTGCCAGGTGCCGATCAGGTGGTCGTAGGCCTCGAGAAGTTGGGCGGCCGGTGCGGGCGCGGGTGCACCGAAGGCTCTCCGGGCGGCGGGGTTCAGCTCGTCGACGAACGGCAGCTTCTCGGCCTCGGTCAGCTCGGGCTGGTCCAGCGCGAGGAAGGCGCGAATCCCGCTGTCGCGGTACGCCGATGCCACCGCGTCGACGATGTCGGGATCGGGGAACGGCATCAGGAAGGCGTCGTCCTGCACGCAGGTGATCCCGCGCTGCAGCATCTCCACGGCGCCGAGCATCGTCCGCAGGTACGCCTCTCGCGGCGTCGGCGCCAGCGCCGGGTCCGACGGCGACTCGAACAGCATGAACAGCTCGAGCGGAAGACTGCGGACGGAGCCCTTGAGGTGGTTGGCCGGCGAGTGGAAGTGTGCGTTGATCAGCCCGGGCAGCAACAGGTGTCGGTCGCCACCCTCGACGATCCTGGTTCCGGGCGGAGCCGAAAGGTCAGCGCCGATCGCGCCGATCCGGTCACCGTCGACCAGCACGTCGACTGGCCCGGTCATCCCCGCCGGGGCGTCGGCGTCGTAGACGAGCACGCGACGGAAGAGCACGCTCATGGCAGCTCCACGGGGGCGAAGGTGTTGGCGCGCGACGTGTTCAGGCCCATCGCGACCAGACCGGTCGCGATGCCGACGGCGGCCGCGACCCCGTCGACGACCGGGACGCCGAGGGCCCTCGACAGCGGGCCGACGAGGTCGGCGAGTCCGGCGCAGCCGAGCACGACGGCTTCGGCGCCGTCCTCGGCGATGGCGGTGCGGGCGGCGTCGGTGAAGGCGTCGAGCAGGTGGGTCGAGCCACCGACGAGTTCGGCGACTGGGACGTCGACCGCGACGACGCTGCAACGGTGTTCGAGGCCGAGCGCCCGGATCACGCGGTCGCTGTGGGCGACGGTACGGGCCGGCAGGGTGACGACGACGAACCGGTGGGAGATCAGGCAGGCGGTCTGCAACGCCGCCTCGGTCATGCCGACCACCGGGCAGGTTGCCACCTCGCGGGCGGCGTCGACGCCGGTGTCGCCGAAGCAGGCGACGACGTACGCGTCGGTGTCGGCTTGATGCTCGCGGACCTGGGTCAGGACGCCGACGGCGGCGATCGCCTCCTCGGCGTGGCTCTCCACGCTGGGCACCCCGTCGGCAGGGTGGACGCCGCGCACCGTGACGTCGGGGCCCGAGACCTCCCGTGCGGCAAGGGCAATGGCGTCGGTCAGTTCGGCGGAGGTGTTGGGGTTGATCACGGTGATGCGCGTCATCGCGGGACTCCGCTGTTCGTCTCGACGGCGGCGAGCAGCGCACTGACGCCGGGGCCGCCGACGGCGATGCGCGCCGTCGCAGCGCCGATCCGGGCCGCGAGGTGGGCGTCACCGCTGCGGAGGTACTCGACGGCGAAGGCGCCGCAGAAGGCGTCACCGGCGCCGGTGCTGTCCACCGGGGTGACCACGTCGGTGGGGACAACGACGGGTTCGGGGCGTTCCCTGGTGACGACCAGACAGCCGGCCTCGGCGCGCTTGACGACGACCGCCTGCGGCCCGAGGTCGAGGAAGGCGGCGGCGGCCACCTCCAGGTCCGCCGTCCCGGCCAGCGCGGTGGCCTCGATCTCGCTGGGCAGGAACACGTCGCACGCCCGGACGGCGTCGGTCAACTCGGCCTCGTGGCCGACGACGTAGTCCTCCTGCGGGTCGAAGAAGATCGTGGCGGCGGTCCTGGTGCGCAGCCACGCGGCGAGTTCGAGCTGCGGGCGCAGGGCCATTGCGGACAGCAGCACGCCGGCCGCGGTCAGGGCCTCGGCCGAGACGTCGGCCGGGTACACCGAGAGGGCTTCGAAGTGCTCCTCGCCGCGAACCAGGTCCCACACTCGGCCGCCTGCGTCGTCGTAGCGAATCACGTTGCGAATCAACGGAAGGTCGCGCACCGGCAGCGAGTCCGGATCGGTGCCCGCCGAGCGGATCGCGGCCAGCAGCGCCGGCGGTGCGTCGGTGCCCAGTGGGGCCAGGAGCACGGGGCGTCCGCCTGCCACCCTGGCGGCAAGGGCGGCGAAGAGAGCGTCTCCGCCGACGGACTCGACCCTCTCCCCGGTTGGGAACACGGCCTCGTCGACTGTCAGGTTGCCGACGCAGACCAGGGTGGGCGACTCGGTCATCGCGCCGCCGCGGCGTAGCAGCTCAGCCCAAGGTGGTAGCCGACCAACTGGGCGATCACCAGGTAGAGCAGTGGCGAGAGGGGTTCCGGCACCGGCGGCATGGTGATGACCGTGGCGTCGAACTCGTCGAAGGCGCGCTCGCCTTCGGTGGTGGCGACGCAGAGCCGCCCGCCCCACCGCAGCGCGTCCCTGGCGGTGTCGACCGCTCGCGGCACCGACGGCCCCGACGGCGCGAACAGGAAGAGCGGCTCGCCCGCCTTCTGCGAGTTGTAGTGGTGGTATTCCTCGACCTGGATCTCCACCGCGTGCAGCGTGGTGCACTCCTTGACCTTGGCCGCGCCGACGATCGCGGTGGCGAGGTTCGGTCCCGCGCCCGAGAAGAGCACGTTGCGCACGCCCGCCGCGACCTCCGACTCGGCGATGTCGGCGATCACCGGGTCGACCCGGGTGAGCACGTCACCCATGAGATCGGGCAGACCGTTCAACGCAGACCGCAAGGCACTCGCCCGATCCGGAACCCGGCGCTCACCGATCCGGACGGCGAGCTCGAGCAGCAGAGCCAGGGCGGCCGTAGACGACTGAGTCGGCCACCCGACCCGGGTCGCCTCGATCTTCAACGAGGTGCTCGCCTCGGTCTGCAGCGTCGAGCCCGCGGTGTTGGTGATGGCAACGGTATACGATCCGCGATACTGGGCCATCAGGAGCGCTTCGACGGTCCGCGTCGTCTCACCCGAGCTGGACAGCGCGATCACCGCCGTGCGCTCGTCGACCAGATCGGCCTGGTAGTACGCGAACTCAAGGCTCTGCACCGGTTCACACGGCACGCCGAGCATGGTCTCCAGCGCCTGCCGAGCGGCCACCATCACGGCGAGCGAGTCGCCACAGCCCACCAGGACGACTCGGTTAGCGGAGGTGACCAAATGTTCGGCGATGACGCCGAGGGCGGAATCGTTGAGCGTCAACGTCTCTCGGATCGCCTGCGGTTGGCCGAACAGCTCCGGGCCGGTTGCCTCAACACGGAAGCGCAGCTTGGCGTCCAGCGGGTCGTTGCTTGGCAGGGCCAGGATGTGGGCGCGTTCGGCGTCGGAGACTCGTTGCACCACCGCTCGTTGCCGCGGGTCGAGCGGGCTGGAGCTAGGGTCGAGCAGCGGACTCGCCGGGGTGTTCATGAGAGGCGACGGCCCCCGTCCTTCGGTCACGGCGCGAGGCGACCATCACCCTGCGATGAACAAACGGTATACCGTTTATGTTTCTTGGGTGTGACGATCGAGAACGTTCGTGTTACCTAGTTTCGGGCGGGCCGATGAGCTGCCACGGCGTCGGCGCCGCGCCCGTCCCCCTCGGATCGCAGACCCGCAATCACACCGTCGACGTCGGCCTCGGGCCGGTTCTGGCTGAGCTTGAACTTGGCCTCCACGCGGGAGATCGCCACCTCGACGCCGACGATCGCGCGCAGTTGGCCCTCGACGTATTTCGGGGGCGCGTCGTCGACCGACCACGGGGTGGCGCGTCGCCCCTCGTGATGGTCGGTGAGTCGACGGACCAGATCGTCGAGCCAGTCCACGTCGTCGTGGATGGTCACCGTGCCGTGGACATGGGCGACCAGGTAGTTCCAGGTGGGCACCACCCGGCCGTGTTCGGCCTTGGAGGCATACCAACTCGGCGTGACGTAGGAGTCGGGACCGCGGACGATGACCAACGCCTCCCGGCCGTCGGCGTGGCGCCAGTGGTCGTTGTTGCGCGCAAAATGCCCCTGCAGAGTGGCGCGTTCGCGGTCGTAGAGGAACGGCATCATCGTGGCGTCGAGACCGTCGGGCCCCGCGGTGACCAGGTCCGCCGCCTGGTTCTGCGACAGCAGTTCGTGAACCGAGTCGTCGTCGGCCGAGAAGTGTGCGGGCACGTACATGTGCCAATCCTCCCAGAGGAATATGCTCACGACGTTGGCTCGGAACGACTCGACACGGGATGGTGAGATGGCCGATCAGACGCAGGCAGAACGGATGACCGCAGGCCGGGGCTTCATAGCCGCACTCGACCAGAGCGGCGGTTCGACACCCAAAGCCCTGAAGCTCTACGGCGTCGACGAGGACGAATACTCCGGCGACGCCGAGATGTTCGACCTGATCCACCGCATGCGCGAACGAATCATCACCTCACCCGCCTTCGGCAGCGACCGAATCCTCGCGGCCATCCTGTTCGAACAGACCATGGATCGCGACGTCGCGGGCACGCCGTCGGCGACCTACCTGTGGAACGACAAGGGCGTCGTCCCGTTCCTCAAGATCGACAAGGGGCTGGCCGACGCCGAGCACGGGGTCCAGTCGATGAAGCCGATGCCGGACCTCGACGACCTGCTCGACCGCGCGACGGCCAAGGGCATCTTCGGCACCAAGGAACGCTCGGTGATCGGCGCCGCGGACGCCGCGGGCATCGAGGCGATCGTGGCACAGCAGTTCGACGTCGCCGCCCAGGTGCTCGCGCACGGGTTGGTGCCCATCCTCGAGCCCGAGGTCACGGTGACGATCCCGGACAAGGCCGACGCCGAGGCCATCCTGCTCGACCAGATCGGGTCGCGCCTGGACGGCATCCCCGACGGCCAGCAGGTGATGTTGAAGATTTCGATACCGACCGTGCCCAACCTGTACCGGCCGCTGGTCGACCACCCGAAGGTGATGCGCGTGGTGGCCCTGTCCGGCGGCTACTCCCGTGACGAGGCCGACCAGCTGCTGGCGCAGAACACCGATCTGATCGCGAGCTTCAGCCGCGCGCTGACCGAGGGGTTGTCGGCCAAGCAGTCCGACGACGAGTTCAACGCCACCCTCGACGCGTCGATCCAGGCCATCTACGACGCCTCGACGGCGGGTGCCTAGGCCGACGAATCGGCTGCAGAGGACCCCTGCCAGTACGCTTCCTCGGTGACCGAGATAGACCCGGAGAAGCTCAGGGCGTGCCTGGAGGTGCTGTCCGAGGTCAAATCCCTGCCTCCCGAACACCCCGACGCGGTGGCCGTTCGTCGCGCAACGGCGGGTGTCTTCAAGGCCGTCAAGCAAGCCCGCCGCCACGCCAGGCGCGACGCCGTCGCAGAAGCCGACCGCGCGGTCATCGCCGCAACGGCCACGGGAGCCCCCGGCCGCATCGACGACGAAACGCAGGGCTTGCCGCTGGTCTCGACCGCGGCGGGCGCCACCGCGGGCACGCTGCTGCGGTCGCGGGCGTGCTACGCCTGCAAGAACCACTACACCCAGGTCGACGCGTTCTACCACCAGCTGTGTCCGCCGTGCGCGGCGTTCAACCGCGCCAAGCGCGAGGCCCGCACGGACCTCGGTGGCCGACGGGCGCTGCTGACCGGCGGTCGCGCCAAGATCGGCATGTACATCGCGCTGCGGCTGCTGCGCGACGGCGCCCACACGACCATCACCACGCGGTTCCCCAACGACGCCGTCCGCCGCTTCGCCGCGATGCCGGACAGCGCCGACTGGCTGCACCGCCTCCGGGTGGTCGGCATCGACCTGCGCGACCCCGCCCAGGTCGTCGCGCTCGCCGACGCGGTCGCCGAGCAGGGTCCACTGGACATCCTGATCAACAACGCCGCGCAGACGGTGCGCCGCTCCCCCGGTTCGTATGCGGCGCTCGTCGAGGCGGAGCGCGCCGCCCCACCCGAGCTGGCATCGGGGGTGGACGTCATCACGTTCGACCACGTCAGCGACGCCCACCCGGCCGCCCTCGCGGGCAGCCTGGCCGAGCACCAAACACCGCACGCCGTAACGGAATTGGCGCTGGTGGCCCGCAGCGCGTCGCCCGAGCGGATCGCCGCGGGCACGGCCATCGACGCCGGCGGACTGCTCCCCGACACCGCGTCGGTCAACAGCTGGACCCAGCGGGTGCACGAGGTCGACGCCATGGAGCTGCTCGAGGTACAGCTGTGCAACCAGACCGCGCCGTTCATCCTGGTCAG
Source organism: Mycobacterium sp. Root135 (assembly GCF_001426545.1). Classification (GTDB taxonomy): domain Bacteria; phylum Actinomycetota; class Actinomycetes; order Mycobacteriales; family Mycobacteriaceae; genus Mycobacterium. Next base: position 315,762 of record NZ_LMEZ01000006.1, read on the forward strand.
TCGGCTGCGTCCGGCGATGGCCGCGGCGTCCGCCCGCCGCAAGTACGTCGTCAACGTCTCGGCGATGGAGGGTCAGTTCAGCCGCGCCTACAAGGGGCCGGGGCACCCGCATACGAACATGGCCAAGGCCGCGCTGAACATGCTCACCCGCACCAGCGCCGGCGAAATGCTGGAGCAGGACGGCATTCTGATGACCGCGGTCGACACCGGGTGGATCACCGACGAACGCCCGCACCCCACCAAGATGCGGCTCGCCGACGAGGGCTTCCACGCGCCGCTTGATCTCGTCGACGGCGCCGCCCGCGTCTACGACCCGATCGTGCGGGGTGAGGCAGGCGAAGACGTGCACGGCTGCTTCCTGAAGGACTATTCACCGAGCAACTGGTAACGCGACGCCGTGCCCGACAGCGATCCTCCGGTACCCGCCACCAGGCGGAGCCACGTCATCCGGCTCGCCCTGTTCGTCGCGTTCCTCCTCGGCATGTTCTACGTGGTGGGCGTCGCCAGGATCGTCGACGTCGACGACGTCCGGCGCGTCGTGATGGCGACCGGTCCCGCCGCGCCCCTGGCCTACGTCGCGGTGTCGGCGCTGCTCGGTGCCATCTTCGTGCCGGGGCCCATCCTGGCGGCAGGCAGCGGGGTGCTGTTCGGCCCCGTGCTCGGCACGTTCGTCACGCTGTTCTCGGCCATCGGCACCGCGTGCATCGCCAGTCTCGTCGGACGCCGCGCCGGACGCGACGGCGCGCGCTCACTGATGGGAGCCGAGCGCGCCGACCGCCTGGACGCCCAGGTTCAGCGGCGCGGATTGTGGGCCGTCGTCGGCCAGCGCTTCGTCCCTGGGATTTCCGACGCCCTCGCGTCATATGCCTTCGGCGCCTTCGGAGTTCCGTTGTGGCAGATGGCCGTTGGAGCGTTCATCGGCTCCGCCCCGCGGGCCTTCGTCTACACCGCGCTCGGCGCGTCGATCGGTGACCTGTCGGCGCCGCTGGCGTACACCGCGATCGGCGTGTGGTGCGTGACGGCGGTCGCAGGCGCCTTCGTCGCGCGGAGCGGGTTCCGGGCGTGGCGGGGCCGCAGCCGCGAGGAGTCCGACGGCTGACGGCTCGTCGACTGCACGGTTGTTTACGGGGTCACTCGGGCGATGTGTACGACAACCGTGCACTCGGCGAGGATCACTCGAGCGTGACCTGGGATCGCTTGGCGGCAATCCCGGCGCCGACCCCGAAGACCACGACGAGAAGCACCACGGCTCCGACCGCGACTGGCGTCGAACCGCCCACCAGACCGGGCAGATTCTGCAGGACGAGCACGAACACACCGGCCAGGCCGACGAGTCCGATCGCGGGTGCCACGAAAGCACGCCACACCGGCACCTCCAGGTCCCCGGCCCGCTTGCGCGACGCGAAGAACGCGAGCACCGCCACGCTCGTCGCGATCAGCAGGATGATGATCCCGACCGTCGAGATGCCTGCCAACCAGGTATAGAACTGCGTCACCGGATCCAGGCCTACTGCGATCCCCGCCACGACGAACACCAGCACGACGATGCCGTCGAGACCCGAGGCAAGGTGGGGAGACGCATGCCTCTCGTGTGCCTGTCCGAGCGAGGCGGGGAACACCTTGCGGTTGGACAGCGTGAAGAGGTAGCGGGCGACGACGTTGTGGAACGACAGGATGCACGCAAACAAGCTGGTCACGAACAACACCTGGACGATGTGGAGTCCGGCCGCTCCCAGATACTGCTCGGTGGCACCGGGTAACAGTGCAGTCGGGTCGGCGACCGCCTGCGCGACCACCTGACTGTCGCCCCACGCCGTGATCAAGGCCCACGTCGAGACCGTGTAGAACACACCGATCAGGATCAACGCGAGGAACGTGGCGCGGGGAATCGTCCGAAGGGGATCGCGGGCCTCGTCGCGGAAGACCGCGGTCGCTTCGAACCCGATGAAGCTCAGGAACGCGAACAACAACGCGATACCCGGTGCGCCGGAGACGATCTCGGATGGCGTGACGAACCCCGTCGAGAGTCCTTCCGGGCCGCCGTTGACTGCCACGACGGCGTCGAGCGCGAGCACGATCGCGACTTCCCCAATCAGCAGCACACCGAGAACGTTGCGGGACAGGTCGATGTTGCGGTGACCGAGCAGGGTGACGATCGCGAGGCCGATCAATGCCCATACGCCCCAATGGATGTCGGGCAACCCGTAGGAGGAGAACAGTGCCTGCGCCCCCTGCCCGAGCAGACCGTACACGCCAATCTCCAAGGCCAAGTATGAGATCAGGGCCACGAAGGCGAACCCGAAACCGGTCACCCTCCCAAGGCCCTTGCCGATGTAGGAGTAGAAGGCCCCCGCGTTGGGCACGTACGGCGTCAACGCCGTAAAGCCAACCGCGAAGAACAGCACGATGACGGTGCTGATGATGAAGATCGCCGGGAAGCCGGTGCCGTTCCCGCTCGCGATGCCCAAGGGAACTGGGCCGCCGATGACGCCGAGTGGCGACGCCGCGGCCACGACGACGAAGACGATCCCCCACACGCCAAGTGATCCCCGGAGCCTTCGGTGGGGGTTCGCGTCGTCCGGTTCCCGCTCGGCTGCCCGTACGTCACCGGACCCGTCAATCTGATTCGCCATGTTCGAATTCCCAATCTGTCGGTGCCGATACCGATTCGTCTAGACCAAGATTGAGGACGGGTATCTAAGCTGACAGACGCTAACGCCGGGTCATGGTAATCAAGGATGGTTGCGATCAGCGGGATTGGATCACGGCGCTCAGGCCCGCCCGAGGACTCCGGTCAGCTGTTGAATCGCCTTGACCTCCGAGTCGCGATAGGCACTTCCGTCTGGTCGCAGCAGATCACTGAACCAGACCTTGGGTTCGGACGGGTCGGGCTTGTCCCAGGTGTCCCACGGCAGGTAAGTCTGAGTCTTACCTGCGACCAGGCCCCAGTTGTAGGCGGCGACGTTGCGGCGCTTGGCAATTGGCAGGATGCCCTCGACGGTGCTGCCCTGAGGCCGGGCGAGGTATTCCGTGCACAGGATGGGGCGGCCAAGCGGGGCAAGTTCGTCGATCCTTGCCTCGAACTCCGTTGGTGACGCATACGAGTGAAAGCTGACGACGTCGGAGTTGTCGAGCTGGATGCCGGCGATCTTGCTGCGACTACCCGAACCCCAACTGCCCTGCCACACACCGCTTGTCAGCGGCTGTCCGGGGTTCGCGGCCCTGGCCCACCCGAACACCTGCGGAAGCAACCCCGCCACCAGCTCCAGCTTGTCGCCGCGTTCCACCTTGCGGTACACCTTGGCCGGGTTGTCGGGTTCGTTCCAGATGTCCCATGCCAAAACCCTTGGATCGCTGCGGAACTGGCCGACGACGCCCGTCACGTAGTCACGCAGCGTGGCGGCGTACTGGGGGTCACCGAGACGGTCGGCACCAGGGCCTTGCACCCATCCCGAGTTGTGTACTCCGACGACGGGCGCGTGCTGCGGCCCCAGCTTGGGATGCGGGTCCCAGCACGAGTCGAACAGGACGAACATCGGCTTGATGCCACGACTGGCTGCGATGCCGACGAACTGGGCGAGGCGCCGTTGGAATCCCTGGCGGTCCTGCGCCCACAGCAGATCGTGGAGGAAGACCCGCATCGTGTTGAACCCGAGTTGGCGGGCGATCGCGAATTCCGCGTCGATCCGCTTCGGGTCGTAGGTGCCCTGTTGGAACATCTCGATCTGGTTGATGGCTGTTGCCGGCACGTAGTTGGCGCCGACCAGCCAGCCCTGGCCCTGATACCAGGCGTTGGCACGATCCGCTGTCCACCGCACCGGGTCGGCCGAGGCCAGGGGGACACGGGTCAGCGCGGCGCCTGCTGCCATCATCAGCGGAAGCTTCAGGGCAGTTCTGCGGCGCACCAGGCCCACCGTAGGTTCCGCGGCGGGCGGGTCGGCCCTGCGGGACGAATCGCAATCGTTCGGGTTCGCAATCGTTATCCGACTGGTTTCTTACCGCCGATTGTGCACTTTTGCGACGCCGCGGGGTGTGAACGCGTGACGAAAGTCCACGCTCGGCGGGAGGTAGGGGGCAGTGCGTCCCAGCCCAATGCTGACTTTAAGGGTGGCGTCGGTAGCATAGGCAATCCTTGCAGGGGGCGGACGGAAAGGCCTTTACGCGTGATGAAGATCCGCATCGCCGCAGTGACGTCGACGGTTGGCGCGCTGGCCCTTCTGCTGGCCCCCTCTGCGGCGGCCGACTTCGACCGCGCGGGTTACCTCCGGTGCATGGTGTCCGACGCGATGTCGGTCGGCGGTCTCACCATCGACTCCAGTTCCGCAGCCAAGATCGGCGCCGAGGCCTACGACTCCATGGGTGGCGGGTCGAGCAAGGCCGCCCAGCAGGAGGCGACCGCCGCAGTGGTCAAGAGGCACGGGTTGTCGGAGCCGCTGGCAGCGCTCATCGTGCGGTGCGCCAGCAATCCCCACGGCTGAGGGTCGTCACCGCGAGCCGCGGCCGACCGCCTCGTCGAGAAGTGTCTGAGCGGCCTTCCTGGCCTGCGCCCATGGCGCAGGGTCGTTGAGCGACGTGGACATCGCGGCCGCGCCCTCGAAGAGGATGGCGAGTTGGTTGCCAAGCAGCTTCGGGTTGGCCGCACCCGCGGCCTGCGCCAGTTCGACCACGCCGTCGACGTAGCTCCGCTTGTGCGCCTCGACGATGTCGTGAACCTCGGGCATGCCGCCGGCGGCTTCGACGGCCGCGTTGTGGAAGGGGCAACCACGCAACGGCCCCTCACCGCCCGGTGGCACCTCGAAGAGCGCCAGGATGCGCGACTTGGGGCTGCGCTTGCTTGCCGTCGAACCGGGGTTGACGGGATCGCCGATGCCCTCCCTGATGTGGCGTAGGTACTCCTCGACGACCGCTTCCTTGCTCGGGAAGTGTTGGTAGAGGGTGCGTTTGGACACCGACGCCTCGGCGGCCAGGCGTTCTACGCCGGTGGCGTTGATGCCGTCGGCGTAGAACAGCCTGACCGCGGCGTCGAGGATTCGTTGACGGGCGCCCCGGCCGCCGCGCTGCGGCTCGACATGCGTGTTCATCACCGAAGTATACCGCTTGGTTTACTTCGTGGACAGTGCGGTGTACCGTCGTCGAAGTACACCATTCGGTGTACTTCGAGTCGGCGCACACCAGGAGATTTCACATGACCACACTCAAGGACCAGACCGTCCTCGTCACCGGAGCCAACCGAGGGATGGGGCGCCACTACGTGACCCAGCTCCTCGACCGTGGGGTGGCCAAGGTCTACGCCGCGGCCCGAGACTCCTCACAGGTCGACGCGTCCGATCCTCGCGTGGTGGCCCTGACCCTCGACGTCACCGACCCCCAGTCGGTGGCCGCGGCGGCGGAGACGGCATCAGACGTCAGCGTCCTGATCAACAACGCGGGCATTGCACGGATCGCGTCCGTGCTCGAGCCCGGCGCTCCGACACTACGAGAAGAGCTGGAAACCAACCTGTTTGGACCGCTCGCCTTGGCGTCCTCGTTCGCCGACCGGATCGCCGACCGGGGCGGCGCCATCGTGAACGTCGCATCGGTGCTGTCGTGGTTGCCCGTCGCCGGCAGCTACGGGGTGTCCAAGGCCGCGGTGTGGAGCGCCACCGATTCGATCCGCCTGGAGCTTGCCCCGCGCGGCGTCCAGGTCGTCGGGGTCTACGTGGGCTACGTCGACACCGACATGGCGTCGTTCACCGACGCCCCCAAGACCGACCCCGCCGAGGTGGTGCGCCAGGTTCTCGACGGCGTGGAGGCCGGCGCAGACGAGGTGCTCGCCGACGAACTGACCCGCAACGTGCGCTCGCAGCTGAACGAGCCGATCGGAGCACGCGCCCTGGGCTGAGCGTCCGCGGGTGTGCCAGGCTGGACGCCATGATCGTCGCGTTCAGCCTCAGCCCATCTGCCGGTGACGACACGGGAGGCGTCCACGAGGCGGTGGCCGAGGCCGTCCGCGTCGTGCGCGCGTCCGGACTGCCCAACGAGACCAACGCAATGTTCACCAACATCGAAGGCGAATGGGACGAGGTGATGGCCGTCGTCAAGCAGGCCGTCGACGCCGTCGCCGCCGCCTCGCCCCGGGTGAGCCTGGTGCTCAAGGCCGACATCCGCCCCGGCTACACCGGCCAGCTCAGCGCGAAGGTGCAACGGGTGGAGGAAGCGCTCCAAGACTGATTGCGTCGGCCGAGCCGTATCCCACCCGGTTGAACCGCTTGGCCCTGGCGATCATTCGCATGTCGCCGTCCTGAGCGATCAGCTCGGCGAGCTCCCGATGCAACGCGGCACCCACCCGCTCGCAGAACTGTTGCGCCTCCTCGGCCGCGTCGGGACGCTCGGGGATGACCAGGTCGACGATCCCGGCCCGCCGCAGATCCAGCGACCGAATTCCCTGCCGGTCGGCCATCTCGGCGGCGTGGGCGACGTCGCGATGCACGATCGCGCTGGCGCCCTCCGGCGGCAGTGGCGAGAGCCACGCGTGCTGCGCGGCCAGCACACGGTCGGCGGGCACCAGCGCCAATGCGCCTCCCCCGGTGCCCTGCCCAAGCAGCAGCGACACCGTCGGGGTGTCCAGGTCGACCATGTCGGCGATGCACCGCGCGATCTCGCCGGCGAGCCCGCCCTCCTCGGCATCCTTGGAGAGCGCCGCGCCCGCGGTGTCGATCACGGTGACCAGCGGCAGCTGCAGGTCCTGCGCCAGGCGCATCCCGCGGCGCGCCTCACGCAGGGCGGCGGGTCCGAGCGGGGTGCTCGGCGTCTGACCGCGCCGGTCCTGACCCAACAGCACACACGGCACGTCTCCGAAGCGCACCAGCGCCAGGATCAGCCCCGGATCCGACTCGCCCTGCCCGGTTCCGTTGAGCGGCAACACGTCTGCGGCGGCATTGAAGAGGAGTTCGCGGACGCCAGGACGGTCGCTGCGCCGCGACGCCAGCACCGACGTCCACGCGGGCACGTCCTCGACGCCCCAGTCGGGCGGGTCGACCACCAGCCGGCGGCACCGCGGCGCGTCGGTCATGATGCGCAGCGCGCGGTCGACGATCTCACCGAGCTGCTCGGGCGGCCGGACCGCGTCGATCAGACCGTGGGCCTGCAGATTCTCCGACGTCTGCACGCCACGGGGGAACCGGTCGTCGTAGAGCGCCTCGTAGACGCGCGGCCCCAGGAACCCGATCAGCGCGCTGGGTTCGGCGACCGTCAGGTGTCCGAGTGACCCCCACGACGCGAACACCCCACCGGTCGTCGGGTGGCGCAGGTAGACGAGGTACGGCAGGTGGGCCGCCTTGTGGGCGGTGATCGCGGCGGTGATCTTGACCATCTGGAGGAATGCGACGGTGCCCTCCTGCATCCGGGTTCCCCCCGAGGTGGGCAGCGCCAACAGCGGCAGGCCTTCGGCGGTCGCCCGGTTGATGGCCGTGACCAGTCGATCCCCCGCCGCGACGCCGATCGAGCCGGCCAGGAAGGCGAACTCGCTCAACAGGATTGCGACCCGTCGGCCGCGGATCGTCACCGCCCCGGTGACGACCGATTCGTCGAGGCCGGTCTTGGCTCTGGCGGCCGCCAGTTCGTCGGCGTAGGCCCGGTCGACGGGGTATTCGACGGCCGGCGAGTCCCAGCATTCGAAGCTGTCAGAGTCGGCGACGACGTCGAGCAGCTCGGCCGCGCTCAGCCGCGTCGTCACACCGCCTCCTTGAGCCAGGCCCGCACCAGCTCGTCGTCGCCACCCAGCACCGGCGGCGAAAGGTGGTGTGTCTCGGTGACTTCGGTGCCGTCGGCGTCGAAGAAGCGCAGCGGCGGACCAGGCAGGGTGACCCGGCCCAACGTCGGATGGTCGACGTCGACGAGCAGGCCCTGAGACTTGGTTTGCTCCCACTCGTACACCTCTTGGACGTTGCGCACCTTGCCCGCCGGGACGCCCATCTCGTCGAGCAACTTCAGCAGCGGCTCGGTGTCCCACGCGCCGAACAGTTCCGAGACCAGTTCGATCACACGGAGGCGGTTGCCGACCCGCTGCGGGTTGGTGGCCATGCCGTCGCGGTCGGGGTCGACGCCGAAGCCCTCGCAGAAGCGGTGCCACAAACCTTCGCTGCCCACCGAGATCTGCACTGCCCCATCGGCGGTCGGGAACAAGCCGTACGGGCAGATCGACGGATGATGGTTGCCTTGGGCCTCGCCGACCTCGCCGGCGACGGTCCACTTGGTGCCCTGAAAGGCGTGCACGCCGACGACGCTGGCCAGCAACGACGTTCGCACGACCCGGCCGCGGCCGGTACGGTCGCGTTCGCGCAGTGCGGCGAGGACGCCGAACGCGCCGTACATGCCTGCGAGCAGGTCGGCGATCGGAACGCCAACGCGCTGAACGTCATCGGGCCCCGAACCGGTGAACGACATGAGACCCGCCTCCCCCTGGGCGATCTGGTCGTACCCCGACCGGCCGCCTTCCGGCCCGTCGTGACCGAACCCGCTGATGGACAGCACGACCAGTCGCGGGTTGAGTTCGGCGAGCCGTTCGGTCGAGAAGCCCAGGCGGTCCAGCACGCCGGTCCGGAAGTTCTCGAGCAGGACGTCGGCGCGGCACACCATCTGCTCGAGCGCCTCCCTGCCCTCGTCGGTCTTCAGGTCCAGCGCGATCGACCGCTTGTTGCGATTCGCCGACAGGAAGTAGGTGGATTCGCGTTCGGCATCCTTGGGCTCAACGAAGGGCGGTCCCCAGGACCGGGTGTCGTCCCCGCCCTTGGGGCTCTCCACCTTGATGACGTCGGCGCCGAGATCGCCCAGCATCATGGCCGCGTGGGGGCCGGCGAGCGCCCGCGTCAGATCGACGACCACGGTGCCGGCCAGCGGACCCGTTCTCCCTGAATTGAGTGGCATGGCGCGATCCTCCCGTTGGATTGGTGACCTAGTGGCCTAGCCAATTATCAACGTAACGAAAGCCGGTGTCAATGCCGAAATTTGCAGCTCAGCGATCATTTTGACGCACTAAACGGCGGCACGCGTCGCCGCGTGCCGCCGTCGCGTCTGGGATCAGAGCCAGCCGGGGACCACCAGGATCGCCCACGCGATGACCGGTCCGATGACGACCACCAGCGCGCTGTACTTGAGGATCTGCTTGTAGAACACGTCTCTGTCGACGCCCTGGGCGTTGGCCAGTACCAGCGCTCCGTTGGTCGAGAACGGGCTGACGTCGACGATGGTCGAAGCGATGGACAGTGCCACGATGACCCCGATGGCACCGACGTCGCCCGCCAGCAGGAACGGGACCGCGAGCGGGATGGTGACGCCGAGGATCGCGGTCGACGAGGCGAAGGCCGAGACGATGGCGCCGATGTAGCACAGCAGCAAGGCCACCAGGAGCGGAACACCAAGGCCCGCAACGCCGTTGCCCACCCATTCCACGGTGCCCGCCTCTTGCAGAACCCCGACGAAGGTGAGGACGCCGCCGATGAGGAGGACCGTCGACCAGCTGATCTGGTTGATGGCTCCCTTCTGAGCCTTCGGCGACGCGAGCGCCAGGATCACCGCAACGGTCATGGAGACGAAGCCGACGTCGAGATCGAGAATGAGCGAGAACACCGCCAGGGACACCAGTCCGACCAGGGTGAGGATCTGCTCGAACGTGATGGCCTTGACGGCCGTGGCCAGCGGCGGCGCCTTCTCGGCGGTCACCGCCTGCGAGGGGGACTTGGTGGTGGTCGTGCCGAAGCCGCGCATCACCGTCGTCGGCGTCTTGCCACCGCCCACCGAGCCGGTGTCGTCGACCGGACGGGTGGCGTCCTCGTCGTGCACGCTGCGTCCGATCAGCGCGCGGCCGCCAAGGAAGACGAACAGCAGGACACCGATGGCGGCGTTGAACAGCAGGCTGCCAAGGAAGAGGGTGAGCGGGCTGTTCTCCAGCCCCGCCTTGGACGCGATGTTGTTGACGGTGACGCCGTAGATGCTGATCGGCGAGAAACCGCCGGCCTGGGCGCCGTGGATGACCATCATGCCCATCAGCAGTGCGTTGATCTTGTATCGAGCCGCGAAGCCGAGGGCGATGGGGGCGACGATGGCGACGGCGGCGGGTCCGAGCGCTCCGATCGACGTCAGGACGCCGGTGATGCCGAACATCACCCACGGGATGAGCGCGACCCGCCCTCCGACGAGACGCACGGCACCGCGAACCAGGAGGTCGACCGTGCCGTTGTTCTGCGCGATCGCGAAGAGGTAGGTGATGCCGACGAGGGTCAGAAACAGGCTGCTGGGAAAGCCGCCGATGATCTGGTCGGCGTCCATTCCGACGGCGACGGTGCCAACGAAGAACGCCGCGACGAAGCCGAGCGCGCCCATGTTGACCGGCAACACGGTGGCGGCGATGAACATGACGGCCAGCGCCAAGATCGGTATCAGTTCGGTGGGCATCTCGATCTCCGCCTCGTCAGGTGGCTAATTGGACTAGCCACTGGGTCACTTGCAGTGAATCAGTGAACCAGGTCACTGTCAACCCCGACTATGGCGGCCGTCATGCCAATCGTCGGGCTATCGTGTGGTCCAGAGGAACAGAGAGTGAGTGACACAGTGGCTGAGCAAATTCGTCCGGTGGCCCGGCCCCGGCTGTACGAAGTCATCGTCGAACAGCTCTGCGAGCACATGGCCAACCGGGACATGAAGGCCGGCGAACGCCTGCCCCCGGAGCGTGAACTCGCAGCTCAGCTCGGAGTCAGCCGGGCGTCACTCAGTCAGGCCCTGGTGGCGCTCGAGGTGCAGGGCATCCTCTCGGTGCGACACGGCGACGGTGCGGTTCTGATCCGCCGCCCGGTCGGCGACTCGGCCATCCGCGCCCTGCGCGAGCACGCCGACCGACTGCCGGAGGTGATCGAGGCCCGTGAGGCACTCGAGGTGAAGCTGGCCGAGTTGGCCGCCGAACGTCGCAGCGACGCCGAGATGGCCGCCATCGACGACGCCCTGGCGATCATGGACATGGAGATCACCGAGGGCGAGCGCGGAGTGTCCGGTGACGAGCACTTCCATCGCGCGATCACCGCGGCCGCGCACTCTCCGCTGCTGGCCCGACTCATGGGTGAGATCGCCGAACTCGTCCGCGAGACGCGCATCGAGTCGCTCTCCCAGTCACAGCGTCCGCGCGCGTCACTCGAGGGGCACCGACGCATCGCAGAGGCGGTGCGCAGGCGCGATTCGATGGAAGCCGGTCGCGCCATGGCCGAACACATCCGCTTGGTATCAGACGTCGCCCTGCTCCGTGACGGGGACGGTAGCGACGCCTGAGCGTCACTCCGGAATTGGTTGTCGCCCTTGGCGTCTCGCACGAATCGCGATGAGGCCTCCCCCGATCACCAAGGCCATTCCGCCATAGGTGACCAACGTGGGCGGATGGTTCCAGATGAGCCAATCGGCGACCGCGGTGAACACGATGACGGAGTAGATGAACGGACCCAGCTTCTCGGCAGGGGCATGGCGGTAGGCCAGCACGATCAGTGTCTGCGACGACAACTGCGCCAACCCGAGGCCGATCAGCCAGCCCCAGGCCGCGGGCGGGATGGGCCGCCAGTCGAGCATCGCGATGGGCACCGACAGCAGCGTCGAGATCAGGAAGAAGTAGAACAGCACCCGGAGAATGGGTTCGGTGGCGCCGAGCCACCGCACCGACATCATCGCCACGGCCAGGAACAACGCGCCGGCGAAGGCGGCCAACTCGCCGACGTCGACGCGGTGGCCTTGGGGCTGCAACACCAGCACCACCCCCGCGAAACCGACGACCGCTCCGACCCACGTCGCGGTCGCCACCCGTTGGCGCGTCACCGCCCAGGCGATCAACGGCATCCACAGTGGGGCGCTGTACGTCAGCAGGGTGGCGTTGGCCAGTGGAATCCGCGCGATCGCGAAGAACAGCGCGTACCAGCAGGCGGTCCCGGTGACCGCCCGCAGCACGTGCAGACCGATCTTGCCGGTGCGCATCGACGACCAGCCACCGCGCGTCACCACCGGAATCACGAACATCAGACAGATCGCGTTCTGAAACAGCAGCAGCACGCCCGTCGAGGTGTACTGACCGGCCACCTTCGCCAGCGTGCCGACCATTGCCACGCAGAAGAAGGCTGCCGTGGTCAAAAGTGCGCCGAGAACCAGGTTTTCGGGTCTCCGACCCAAACTGGTCTCGGCGTCCGTCACCGGCGAGCCGCCTGCAGCGCAGCCGCGACGTCGGCTTGGGTCTCGGCGAGGAAGGTCTGGAACTCCTCGCCCACCATGAAGGTGGTGGTGAACTGGCTGCGCTCCGCGGTGTCCTTCCACGTCGGGGTGTCCACCATCTTGGCCAGCGCCTGGCGCCAGTACTCCACCGCGTAGACCGGCATGTCGGGCGGACCGTAGAGACCGCGCCAATTCGACAGCGTGACGTCGAGCCCCTGTTCCCGCGCGGTGGGCACGTCCAATCCGGGCAGCCGGTCCTCGGCAAGGACGCCGAGTCCCCTGAGCTCCCTGGTCTTCACCTGGCCGATGAACTCGCTGACCCCGCCGATGGCGATGCCGATCTCACCGCTGGCCAGCGCGGCACTCTGGTCGCCACCGCCTTCGTGGGTGACGTAGTGGATGGACGACGGATTGCCGCCGGCCGCGGACACCAGCAGGTCGAACGGAGCCTGGTCGTCGAGGGCGGCGCCGACCGCGACACGGGAGGGATCGGACTTGATGGCCGACATGACGTCACCGAGGTTCTGGTACGGGGCGTCGGATCGGGTGACGACCATGAAGTACTCGGTCATCAGGCGGGCGATCATCGTGACGTCGGCATAGCCGTACTTGGACGCGCCGCTGAGCTGATTGGTCATCATCGACAGCGACGTCACCGAGATCTGGTCGTCGTGGCCCCGGTAGTCGTCGACCATGGTGGCCAGGAAGTCCGCCCCGCTGTTACCCGGTCGATTCTGCACCGGGAGCGGCACGTCGACGATGCCCTCCTTCTGGACCGAATCCACCACCGCGCGGATGGTCAGGTCGAAGCCGCTTCCCGGCGAGGCGCCCGCGGTCATGTTCACCGGACCCGCGGGATACCCGTCGGCGGATGCGGAACCCTGACAACCCGTCACGAGCAGACACGCGGCAAGCACGGCGAAGAAGGCGGATCTTGGCGTCAACGGTGTTCTCCTGATGTGGGATTGGCAACCTCGGCCGGCTGGGCTCTGGCGTTCATGCGGTCGGTCTCGCGTTCCAGTACGGCGTTGAGCATCCGGGGTGCGACGACGTCGAGGGCGCGCAGCGCGAGCGCCTTGCGGGGCGCAATGCGGATCGGCCGGGTCTTGGCGGCGGTCACCAGCCACTGCGCGGCCTCCTCCGCCGAGAGCGCGGCGATGCCGTCGTACACCCGGGTTGGGGCGATCATCGGGGTGGCCACCAGGGGGTAGTACACCGTCGTGGAATGCACGCCGGCGTGACCCCACTCGGTGTCGACGACGCGACTCACCGCGCTCAGTGCGGCCTTGGATGCGTTGTAGGCGGCGAACATTGGTGACGACTCGGGCAGCACCCGCCACGTCGCGACGTTGACGATGTGGCCGTCACCGCGCTCCAACATCCCGGGGGCCACCCCGCGAATGAGTCTCAGCGGCGCGTAGTAGTTGAGCGCCATGACGCGTTCGACGTCATGCCACCGTTCCAGAGATTCGATCAGCGGCCGTCGAATGGACCTCGCCGCATTGTTGATCAGAATGTCAACGGGGCCAACGGCGTTCACGACCGCGTCTACTTGGTCCAGGTCGGACAGGTCGGCCGCCATTGCGGTGGCGCTTCCGCCACCGGCAGTGATCCTCTCGACGACGTCGGCCAACGCGTCCGCCCGACGGGCGACCGCGACGACCGTGGCGCCCTCTGCGGCGAACAGCTGCGCGGCAACCGCACCGATTCCCGACGACGCACCGGTGAGCAGCACCCGTTTGCCACGCAGATCGACCGCCGTCCGCGCGGGCCAGCGCGGCACCGGACGCATGCCGGCCAATCGCATGGCCCGCTTCAACTCGGGGATCACGGGGCGACGACTGCGAACACGTTGTCGTCTGTCATCGAGATGTCCGATCCCCCGCGGCGGCTACCTTGGGAAACAGTAGATGACGCGCGGCGGCAATTAGCGGTTGCGGGGAATTTGCCGCGTCCGTCCTACCCGCTCACACCTCGGCTCGGCCCCGCGACAGCCGCAATTCCTCGCCGCGTTCGACGTCCTGCTGCTCCTTGGCCTCGTTCTTGTCGATGAGGCGGGTGTCACGGGCGGGCAACTGGAGATCCTCCGCGGCAGACATCCCGGCTTGCAGTTGGCGGCCGCGCTCCAGCTCGGAGTCGAGTTCTGCGCCGAAGAGCAACGCCAGGTTGGTGATCCACAGCCACAGCAGGAAGACGATGACCCCGGCCAGCGTCCCGTAGGTCTTGTTGTAGCTGCTGAAGTTCGCCACGTAGAGACCAAAGCCCAACGAGGCCACGACCCACACCAGGATGGCCGCGGCGGCACCGACGCTCACCCACTTGAACTTGGGCTGTTCCACGTTGGGGGTGGCGTAGTAGAGGATGGCGACGACGAGGACGACCAAGACCAACAACGCCGGCCACCGTGCGACGTTCCAGACCGTGACCGCCGCCGACCCGACGCCGATGGTGTCCCCGATAGCCCGGGCGAGCGGCCCGCTGACGGCCAACAGGAACGCGGCCGCGGCGACCACCACGAGGCCGACGATGGTCAGAACCAGTTGCAGGGGACGCAGTTTCCACACCGGGCGGCCTTCGTCGATCTCGTAGATCCGGTTCATCGCCCGGCCGAACGCCCCGATGTAACCCGACGCCGACCACACTGCGCCGACGATGCCGATGGCCAACGTCAGCCCGGCTGTGGGCGACTGCACCAACTGCTCGATCGGCGCACGCAGGACGTCCACGGCTGACGACGGCCCCACCTCCCCCGCGATCTGCAGGATGGCGTCGGTCGTGGTCTTGCCCTGCCCGAAGACACCGAGCAGCGAGACCACCACGACCAGCGCAGGAAAGACAGACAGGACGGCGTAGTAGGTCAGTGCAGCCGCGAGGTCCGTGCATTGATCGGTCGAGAATTCCCGCAGCGTCTTGCGGATCACGAACCACAGCGACGGCTTCGTGAGATCGGTTGGCGAGTCGGGCTTCCGGGGATCGTCGGGGTCGGGACGCGGAGCCGCCTCATCGGATGGATGGGAAGGACCGCCCCCGTCGAACCCGTCACCCGGTTCGAGCCGTGCGACGGGCACCTCGCGGTGCGCGAGTTGCTTGCCCGCCGCCACTCTGGCAACCAGGACGCCGCCGACGACCGTTGCCGTCAGGTAGACCGCCTTGCTCAACGCGCCCATCTCACCGCACCCATCAAATGCACTCGGCGGCCGGCAGCAGGGTGGCCGCCATGTTTCGCTCCATCATCTTCAAGGCGGCCATGCCGAGCTCGGCGTCGATGTGGGCCACCGCATCCGGTGGCAGCACCACGTCGAAGTGCCGCACGTAGGCGTCCAGCGCGGTGTAGAGAATGCACTGCTCGGTCACCTGTCCGGTGATGACCACCCGCTCGGTGCCGAGCCGTCCCAGCAGGTATCCCAGCGGCGTCGAGTAAAACGCGCTGTGGCGCACCTTGGTCAGCATCCTGGTGTCCGGCGCAGGCACGACCGGCCCGACGAGATCCGGCCTTCGTCCGGCCATCGCTGCGTTGACGAGGTCGCGGTGGTCGGCGGTGAAGTCGCCGTAGTTGTCGTTGACGTAGACCACGTCGACGTCGTCGGTGTCGTGGGCGCGCTTCAGCAGCTGCGACAACGGATCGACGATCGGCTCCACGTTCGGAATGAGGAGGTCGGCATCGGGATGCTCGTAGGCGTTGAGCATGTCGACGACGAGAACGACTGTGCCACTCATGATCTAGGGCTTACCCCGGCCCGTCGGGCACAAACGGCGCCCCTGGCGGTGGGCGATCAGTCCTCCGTGGCGGTCGGGCTTTGGGCGGACTCCCATTTGGACTCCATCGACCGCTGCACGACGGCGTCACCGGGAAGCTCCACGTCGAAGGTCTGCCCGTCGTCGGTCTCGAGGGTCACGGTGAACGTCGCACCCTCGGCCGCGTCGCGAGCGTCGACGAAGACCACCTTGTACTGACGTTTCCCCGCGCGCTCGTCGCCGGGCACGTCCAAGGTGACGAGGTCACCGGGCGCGACCTCGTCGACTCGCGCGTCGTCGGAAATACCCGTCACGACAGCGACGTCCGAAGCGACGACTCGCCAACCGTCCAGCGCGACATCATGTGCGCGGCGAGTCGGTCCTCCACCACGTCGAAGGCACGCATGCCGAAGACCACGTCGGACTCCAGATGCGGCTCGCGCCTCACCAGGTCTGCGACCACGTCCGTGCGGACGATCTGTTCATGCACGGCGTCGGCCTCGACGTGCTCCCGGTAGAACCGAACGCAGGCCTCGGGTGCCTTCATCCGCCTCAGCGCGTCGACCAGCCGAGCCGACCCCGGCGACGAGGTGATCTCGGTGGCGGCGAAGTGGCCCACCGCGGCGCCTCGGAACTCCCGGTGCAGGCCGAACAGCGACATCACGTTCACCACGGCCAACGCCTCCGCGGGCACTTCGGTCAGATAGTGCAGGTAACGGGAGTCGAGTCCCGCGGCATCCAACAGGTCGCCGAAGAGCTGTTGATGCGCGTGATCGGCTCGGCCACCGCCGAATTCGTCGAACTCCACCGCCACGAAGGCCGCCTTCGCCGCCCCCGACAACCGAGGAATCGCCCACGCATGGGGGTCGCCCTCCTTGAGGTGGTAAATCGACCGATGCACGAAGTACTCCCGCATCTGTTCCCAGGTGCCCTCGTCGCGCAGGTGGTAGGACAGGCCGGTGCCTTCGACCGGCGTGGTCGACAGGTCGGCCATCTCCTGCTCGGCCGAGGCGTCGACGACCCCGATCTCCTGCTGCAGCGCCGACAGGAACGCGTCTTCGAGTCGGGCCCGGAGGTGCAGTACGCCCGGATCCCACTCCCAGCGCGGTTCGACGTCGGCGAATCCGCGGTAGTGGAGTTCGTAGCAAACGTAGAGGGCCAACTGCAGGTCGCGCCCCCACGGGGAGGAGTCGCCGACCGGCGCGTCGACGGGGATGAAGCTGCGTCGTGGCGCGCGGCACTTCAGGTGCGCAATGAGGGCACCGGAGAGAGGGCCGGCGGCGGTCGGCAGATCGGGCTCGAGATACGTGGCAGGTGACGTCACCTCGTTCGCATACCCGGTGTTGGAGTGCGTAAACGGCGTTTGTGCGCGTGCCGTGCGGGTAGGACCAACGAGGTGCCTCTCATCGGTTCCACCACGTGCGCCTCGTGAACGCTCCCCCGTCGCGAATCGTCGTCACCGGCGCGTCCGGCAACGTGGGCAGCGGGGTGTTGCGCGCCCTCGCACGCCGCATGCCCGAGGCCGAGATCGTCGGGGTGTGCCGTCGGCCACCAACGGTCGGGGAGATCTACGACGGCATTCGATGGCACGCAATCGACCTCTCCTCGCCGACCGCGACCGCCGAGTTGGCCCCCGCCATGGAATCCGCCGACGTAGTGGTGCACATCGCCCTGGCCGTGCAACCGGTCGACGACGAGGCCCATCTCTACCGGGCCAACGTCCTCGGCTCACGTGCGGTCCTCGATGCGATGGCGGCGGCCGGCGTGCCGCACTTGGTCTACGCCTCCAGCCTCGGGATCTACGCTCCCATCGCCACTGAGTCCGCAACTGAGTCCGCAACCGTGCCCGTCACGGAGGACTGGCCCGACACCGGCCAGCCCACCTCGGCCTACAGCAGGCACAAGGTCGTCGTCGAGCGGATGCTCGACGACTTCATCGAACGACACCCGGAAATCACCGTGGCCCGGTTCCGCCCGACCGTGGTCGTCCAGCGCCAGGCGGCCCACCTGATCAGGTCGCTCTACCTGGGGCCGCTCGTTCCCCGCGCCCTGTTCGGTCTGCTTCGTCGGCGACCGCTGCCCGCCGTGCCGCTACCCACCGGCATCGCACTGCAATTCGTCCATGCCGACGATGTCGGCGACCTGGTGACCCGGCTCATCGAGCGCCGTTCGCACGGTTCCTTCAACGTCGCGGCCGACGTCTTGGACGCCGATGGCATCGCCGGTCTCGTCGGTGGGCGCGCCGTCGCCGTCGACCCGCGATGGGTACGTGCCGCGGTCACGGTCTTGCATGCGCTTCGAATGGTGCCGCTGACGCCGGGCTGGTACGACGTCGCCACCAATACCCCTCTCATGGACACCTCCAGGGCGCGTGACGAATTGGACTGGGCACCGACGCGGTCGTCTGCCGAGAGCGCGTGGGAACTCATCAACGGGCTGGCTGACGGAGCCGTCGGCAGCAGTCCGGCGACGGGATGGACGCCGACCAATGGGAAGACGCTTCCCGCCACGGGATTTCGCAGAATTTCCGACCGCACCCACGACGTGAGCCTCCTGCTGTGGACCGCGTTGGCCGTTGCACGTGCGCTTGGGGTCGGCAAGACCGGCGCCCCGACGACCGCCGCGGTGGTGACCAATCTGGCCTCGGGGACTCCGATGGCCGCGCAGCGTGTGCTGGCCCGGCGTCGCGACCCCGTCGCCCTGCTCGCGCCCGTTGCCGTGGCCGTCGCCGTGGCAGCGACCCGGCACGGTGGCTGGGCCCCGGTCGTCGCGACCGGCGTCCTGAATGTGCTGAACGTCTCTGAACGACAACGCAATCGGGGTGTGTCCCATGGGTGACTCAGAAGTCGTCGTGGTGACCGGTGCGTCCAGCGGGATCGGCAGGGAGACCGCCATTCGTTACGCAGAGCGGCACGCGCGACTGGCGTTGGCGGCGCGATCGGAGGACGCACTGCTGCGGGTGGCCGGGGAATGCCGCTTGGCGGGCGCCGCCGACGTCGTCGTCCACGTGACGGACATCTCCGACTCCGCTCAGGTGGAGACGCTCTTCGAGGTCGCCATCGCCCGGTTCGGGCACGTCGACGTCGCCGTCCAGTGCGCGGCGATCACGGCCTTCGGGCGCTTCGAGGACGTCCCGGCGTCGGTCTTCGACAGGATCGTCGCCACCAATCTCGTCGGATCGGCCAACGTCGCACGGTCTGCGCTCCATCACTTCCACGACAGCGGTACCGGACATCTGGTGCTGATCGGTTCACTCCTGAGCACGGTCGCCGCCCCCTACCAGACCGCCTACGTGGCAACGAAGTTCGCCTTGCGCGGTCTGATTCGCGCCCTGCGACAAGAAAATCGGCACCTGCCGGGAATCAGGGTGCACGGCGTGTACCCCGGGCCCGTCGACACGCCGGTCTACGGCACTGCAGGCAACTACTTCGGCCGTACCCCTCGCGTGCCACCGACCGCGGTCACCTCCGCCACGGTCGTGACGGCGATCGTCCGAGCTACTGGTCGACGTCACTCGAGCGAGCGCCAGGTGGGGTGGTTCAACCGACCCGCCATCGTCGCCTACACGCTGCTGCCGGCCGTCTTCGACGCCCTGATCGGACCCCTCCTGCGGACGGTCGCCTTCACCGACGAGTCGTCGGAGGACACCGACGGGAACGCCTTCGACCAGTCACCCCAGGACCACGTCGCCCGGTGATTCGGTTCGGTGCGCCGGGGATCAGCGTGGTGCGTAGAGTCGGCCGTGCACCCGTGGCGGGTCCACGGGCGCGACATCCGACGAGCCGAAACGGACGGTCATGACTACAGCGGACGAGGTCGGAGCGGACGAAATCGACGACGCTCAGATCAGTGAGATCGTGGAGCAGGAGTTGGCCACCGCGGTCGCCGATCCCGATCCGGTGTTCGTCGTCTACATCGAGTACGACGGCAACGAGTACACCTCGGCCCACACCTCGCAGGCCGGCGCGGAGACCCGCGTTCAGGAGACGGCGTCGCAGTGGGGTTTCGCCGACGTCCTCGGCACCGATCAGCTGACCTACCGCATCACGAAGGTTCCGCTCGAAACACCCTGACCCCTCCGGCGTGTCTTGGACGACTCGCCGTGAGCTTGGTTGTGATCGACAGCTGGCGCATTCGAATTTGCTGGCCGTATCCGAAGCGTGACGATTCCTTCATCGAATTGCTCATGCGCGCGCATATCCCGAACCCACATGGCACCCCTACGATCAATTGACAACCATGTAATTTAGAAAGTCGGGGGCCATGCGTCAGGTGTTTCGGTGTGTTCTGGCAATGATCGGAGCCAGCACGCTCGTTGCTGCGATGCCGGTGGGCACCAGCATGGCGGCGGCCGCCGCACCCACCATCGCGTCGGTGCTTCCCGCAAGGGGCGAGGTGGTGGGCGTCGCCCACCCGGTGGTGATGACGTTCAGCACGCCGGTCGCCGACCGTCTCGCCACCGAGCGCTCCCTTGACGTGACGTCGTCTCCGGCGATGACGGGCACCTACGAATGGCTGAGTCCCACCTCGCTGCAATGGGTGCCCGACAGGTTCTGGCCGGCGCACAGCACCGTCGCGCTTTCGATGGGTCGCTTCAAGACCGAATTCGTCACGGGCGCCGAGGTCGTGGGCATCGCCGACCTGTCGGCGCACACGTTCACCGTCCGCATCGACGGCGTCGACTCGGGACCGCCGTCGACGGTTCCCACCCCGCACCACCGACCCCACTGGGGCGAGCCGGGTGTGCTACCAGCCTCGATGGGCAGAGCCGAGTATCCGACGCCGGTAGGCACGTACACCGTCCTCGGCAAGGAGCGGACGGTGTTCATGGATTCGAGCAGCGTGGGCATTCCCGTCAGCGCACCCGACGGATACCAAATGGACGTCGACTTCGCCGTGCGGATCACCAGCCGTGGCCTCTTCGTCCATTCCGCTCCGTGGGCGGTCAACTCCATGGGTTACGAGAACGTCAGCCATGGCTGCATCAACCTCAGCGCCGAGGACGCGGAGTGGTACTACAACACCGTCAACGTCGGCGACCCGGTGATCATTCAGGAGAACAGCATCGAAGTTCCGCGAGCGGTGACGCGGTGACCGCGGCGCGCGGGTTCACCGAGAGACGTCACCGTTTGGATACGACACGGCGTGGACGGGTCCTCGGTTCGAATTTGCTGCCGATAATTGACAGAGTCGTCGGTCGGCAGCAGCAGGGCGATTCGCCGCTTTACATCAAATGTGGAATGAGAACGAATATGAAGGAGTCGACGTCGATGACGATCTTGGATCGATTCAACATCGGGTTGGTAGGGGCCGTTGCTGGGTTGTGCGGGGTCGCCATGGCTGCGGGCCCCGTAGCGGCAGCTGCGCCATACAAAACCGGGGGTTACGACTGCGTCGCGCCGTCGGCGGGCGGCGCCGCTCCCGGCGCGGGCGGAGCGGTCTGCGCGCCGGAGACCGGCGCCATGGGCGGTATTCCCATGGGCCTGCCGGGCCCGCCGCCGCCGATCGCGCCGCCGCCCGTGGTGCCGCCGATCGCGCCGCCACCCGTCGTGCCGCCGCTCGTCCCGCCCCCCATCGTCCCGCCCATCGTTCCGGCCGCCGCACCATTGGCGCCGGCGGTTGGCGGCATGGGTGGACTTGGCGGATACGGCGGCAAGGGCGACCCGATCCTCCCGCCCGCCGCAGGTGCACCTGCGCCCGGTCAGCCGATCCTTCCGGGTCCGGCCGCCAGGGGCGCAAGCTAGCCGTTCGTCACCGACGGGTCGTGAACGCGCGCGCACTTGCCGCGCCGTTCACGACCCGTCGCGCGTATTGCGGAGGCCGAGCAATCGCCGGCCGGCCGCGATCAGCTGCTCGCGCAATGCATCGTCGTCGACGTCGCCGTAATCGGCGCCCACCGCCGACGCGAGCCCCGACATCACCATGACCGCCTTCACCTGGCCGCCAAGGCCAGGTTCGACATCGGCGAGCAGACTCATCTGGCGCCGCACCACCGCAGCCCACTCAGACCGCATCCGTAGGAGTTCGAGGACCCCCGGATCACCGCTGAGCAGCGGCACCAGTTCCCGGTTGCACGCGGCAAGGGTGGCGAATCCGACGATCAGGTGATCGGCTCGGGCGCGCGCGCCCCGACGTGCCTCGGCGGCCTCGACGAGCGCGGTCACCTCGGCCATGAGTGGTTCGATCACCGCGCCCAGAAGCTCCTCGCGCGTGCGGAAGTGGTGGTAGATCGCCGATTTCGTGAGCCCGAGCTCGTCGGAGATCATCTGCAGAGACGTTCCGGCGACGCTGTGCCGAGTGAACAACTCCACCGCCACCTCGACCAGACGCTGCCGCGTCGGACCAGCTTGCACTCCCTGCTGACTCACCCGCGTTGCCCTCACCGTCGACTGCCGACCATGGTACGTCAGCCGACCATCCGTACAGGAATGTACTGTACGTTTGGTCAGTAGATACCAATACGATTGGTCAGTCATCGACGACCGAAGACCCGTCCCGGACTCGACGCGAGGAGCGCACGTGCCGACACAGGATTCAACCCACGAGTGCACGCCTGCAACGACTTTCGGCGTGGACTCTCTCGACTTCTTTCACGACGAGGCACTGATCGCCGACCCATACCCCACCCTGGACCGCATGCGCACTGCGAGCCCCGTCCTGCGCGAACCGACATACGGCGTCATGGTCGTCACCGGTTACGACGAGGTGCTGGCCGTCGTCGGCGATCCCGACACGTTCTCGTCCTGCCACTCCGTGACCGGGCCAATCCCGGGATTCCCGGTTTCCCTCAACGGTCTCGACGACGCCGAGGTCAGCGCGCTCATCGAGGCTCACCGTGACGAGCTGCCCTTCAGCGATCAACTGCCCTCGTTCGATCCGCCGAAGCACACCGCCCACCGGTCGCTGCTCTCGCGGCTCATCACACCCAAGCGGCTCAAGCAGAACGAGGAGTTCATGTGGCGCCTCGCCGACCGGGTGCTCGACCCGTTGCTCGCCACCTGCGGCGGTGAAGTCATTGCGCAGGTGGCCAATCCGTTCGCGCTCCTCGTCGTCGCCGACCTGCTCGGCGTGCCGGAGGACGACCACGACGAACTCACCGCCGTCCTCACCGGAGACGTCGCATTGGGTAGCCCCGACGGCACCACCGTCATGGCGCACTCCCCGCTGGAGTATCTCTATTCGCGCTTCACCGGCTACATCGACGAGCGGCGCAAGACACCGCGCGGCGACGTGATGACCGAGATGGCGCTCGCCACGTTCCCCGACGGGTCTACGCCAGAGGTGATCGACGTCGTCCGAGTGGCCGCCAACCTGTTCTCCGCCGGCCAGGAGACCACCGTGCGGCTGTTGTCCTCGGCGCTCAAGGTGCTCGCCGAAGACCCTGCGCTGCAGGCGCGGCTGCGCACTGATCCCTCGGCGATTCCCAACTTCGTCGAGGAGACGCTGCGGTTCGAGAGTCCCATCAAGGGCGACTTCAGATTGGCCAGGTCCGCGACGACAGTCGGCGGAGTCGACGTTCCCGCCGGCACCACACTGATGGTCCACTACGGTGCGGCCAACCGGGATCCCCGTGTCTTCGACACACCCGGCGAATTCGACCCAGATCGACCGAATGCCCGGCGACACATCGGGTTCGGCCGGGGCATACACAGCTGCATCGGCGCGCCACTCGCGCGTGCCGAGGGCAACGTGTTGATCCGACGACTGCTCGAACGAACCACGGCAATCGCTCTCGACGACGAGGTCCACGGTCCCGCACACGACCGGCACTTCGACTACGTTCCGACCTACATCCTGCGCGGCCTCACCCAACTCCACGTCACAACCAACCCGACCGTACCTCGGGAGGCCACGACATGATGGTGATCGTCGACGACGACGCGTGCGCCGGCCACGGTGTCTGCGTCGCGGTGTGCCCGCAGGTGTTCGCGCTCACCGCCGACGGTTACGCCGAAGCCACCCGATCGGAGATTCCGCCTGAGCTGGAGGCCTCGGTGGTCGACGCGATCGGCAGTTGTCCAGAACACGCCATTACGACCACGAGAGGACCGTCCGATGTCGACTGACTTCAGCCGCAGGGACCGCGCAACGCTCGACTTGTCCGGCAAGGTGGTCGTCGTCGTGGGCGGGGGCCAGCAACCCGGGCCCGGCATGGGCAACGGACGCGCCATCTGCCTGCTCGCGGCGCGCCACGGCGCCGAAGTGGTCGTGGCGGACCGGAACCTGCTGGCCGCCAACGAAACCGTCGACCTGATCACCGCCGAGGGCGGCCGCGCCTACGCCGTCGCCGCGGACGTGTCCCAGAAACAGGACTGCGAACGCATCTTCGACGTCGCGACGTCGACGAGTGGTCGGGTGGACGGCATGGTGTACAGCGTCGCGGTCAATCCTCCGTTCGACCGCGCCACCAACTCGATGACCGTCGAGGACTTCAACTACGGCGTCAACGTCAACATGCTGGGGTGCTTTCACTGCAATCTGCTTGCCGCGCAATGCATGGAACGCAACGACGGCGACACCACCGGGAGCATCGTCAACGTCTCCTCGATTGCGAGCATGAAGAACGAACTTGGCCTGAACATCGGGATCATGCCCTACGCACTGGGCAAGTGCGGGCTCAACCAGATCACCGAGCTGACCGCGGTGCAGTACGCCGCCAGTGGGATCCGCGCCAACACGTTGATGCTCGGCCCGATCGACTCGGTGATCGGCAACCACGACTCCCAGTCGCTGTTCGACCTCGACGCCGACGCGGTGGCAGAGGCCTACGCGAAGGTGGTCAAGCTGAAGATGGGTCGAGCCACGGTGTGGGAGTCCGCCTATGCCGCGGTGTATCTCCTCGCCGACGAGTCCCGCTTCATGACAGGGCAGCAGATCCGCCTCGACGGCGGTGCCACGCTGGTGCGGTGAGCACGACTCACCGCTCGTCCGACCACCTGAAGACCGCGAGGCATCCGATCAGGCCGCCGACGCTCCATGCGGTCAGCACCAGGAAGATTCGCCAGTGCTCCCAGCTTCCTGCCGGCTCGAAGACGACCATCTCCGGCGGCAGGAGCACTGAGCGAAATCCCTGGGCCATCCACTTGATCGGGAAGATCGAGCCGATGGTCAGCATCCAGGCCGGCAGGACGACGAGCGGCACGTAGGTTCCCGAGATGAACTGCAGTGCCACCGACGGACCGTTGGTGATGACCGCGGCCGACACGGCGTTGCTGGCATAATTGCTGATGAAAATGCCCAGCAGGGAACAACTTACGGTGCCCAGCACGAAGACCCACGCCAACGTGAACCATCCGCCGGGATCACTGGGCAGGTGCAGGTTGAAGACGAACACCCCGACCGCAAGCAGGATCACGGCCTCGGCGAAGCTGACCACCGCAACCAAGGCGATCTTGCCGACGAAGTACGAGGTCGCGGTGGTCGGCGTCCCGCGGAGTCGCCTCAACCCGCCCGTGTCGCGGTCGGCGGCAATGCTGATGCCCAAGTTGATGAACGACGTCGACAGAATCCCGTAGGCCAGCATGCTGGCGGCGATCACCGATCCGGTGCTGGTACTGCTGCCCGGCAACGTCGTCGTGAAGATCGACCCCAGCAGGATGCAGATCACCGCGGGCATCGAGAACGTCAACGCCACCTGTTCGGGCCTGCGGTAGAACATCTTCAACTCGGGGACCACCCGCGACAGCCCGATCCGCAGCGCCGACGGCAACGGCGCCTCCGCCGCGGGGGCACGGTGCCGCGCCGCGACCTGGTCTCGGTCGACCGCCATCAGGCTTGGCCAATCAGGTGCAGGTAGGCGTCTTCCAGCGTGGGCCGGGTGATCGTCAACTCGGACAGCTCCGCGCCATCCTGGCTGCGGGACTTGACCAGATCGGTTGGCCGGTCGGTCTTCTCGACGTGCACCCCGTCGGCGTCGACCCAGCGCACCGTAGCCGCCGAGTTCACGTGACCCGTCAGCTTGGTCGGCGAGTCCACCGCAACCACCCTGCCGCCGACGATCACCGCGACCCGGTCGGCCAGCGCGGCGGCTTCCTCCAAGTAATGGGTGGTCAGCACGATGGTGGTGCCGTCGGCGGCCAACAGCCGAATGAGATCCCAGAACTGGCGCCTGGCCTCGGGGTCGAACCCCGTCGTCGGCTCGTCGAGGAACAACAGGTGGGGCATCCCGACGATGCCGAGCGCGACGTCGAGCCGACGCCGCTGGCCTCCCGACAGCGCCCGCACCCTCTTGCCTGCGACGGCGTCGAGCCCGACGAGTTCGAGCACCTCACCCGGACGGCGCACGGTGCCATAGCAGTTGGTGAACATCCGGACGGTCTCTGCGACGGTGAGCATGCCGGCGTCGCTGGCCTCCTGCAGGACGATGCCCACCTTGGCCCGCCAGCTGCGGCCCGCCGTCCCGGGGTCCTCCCCCAGTACCAGCACCTCGCCGGCGTCGCGCTTGCGGTTGCCCTCCAGGATCTCGATCGTGGTCGACTTGCCCGCGCCGTTGGGGCCGAGGATCGCGAAGATCTCGCCGTAGTCGACGTCGAGGTCCAGATCGCGAACCGCCGATATCCGCCGATAGGACTTGGCCAGACCCCGCACCCGCACCGCAGATGACTTGTCCGCCTGCGTCATCAGCGGCCCGGTTCCTGCTCGGCGGACTCGTCCTCGAGCTCGAGGAGCAGTCGTCGAAGGTCGTCCTCGGACAGCGCGTCGAGCAGCCCGTCGACCTCGTCGTCGGGCTGCTCGGTCGGCTCCTCGGCGATCGCGGTGTCCCCGCCGTGCAGCGAGTCGACCTCGGCGAGCACGCGAACGGCCAGCGAGTCCACGCTCACGCCGCGGAGGATTTCGAGCACCGGAAGGTCGATGGCGAAGGTCGTGTTGATCCGGATCCGGAAGTCCATGGCCATCATCGAGTCCAGGCCGACGTCGTCGAGGATGTCGTCGGGCTCGATGTCGTCGACGGCGCAGTCGAACACGCCGGCGACGGTGCGTCGCAGCTGGTCGGTGACCACGCCGAGCCGCTCGGGCTCGGGCAGGCCGGCGAGCAGATCGAGCATCGACGAGTTCGAGTCACCTTCGCCCAGTGGCACTTCGGTTGCCTCGAGTTCGGCGAACATCTTGGGCAACCCGGCGCTGAACCCGACCTGGCGGGCTCGACCCCAGTCGGCGGTGATCGCGATGACCTGTGGTGTCTTCTGGTTGATCAGGCGGTCGAGGATGCGGGCGCCCGCCGACGGGGTGATGAGCTCGATGCCTCGGTGCGCGTAGACCTTCTCCAGGTGCAGCTCCTCGACCATGCCCACCGACCACGGGCCCCACCCGATGGTGAGCGCCGGCAGCCCCTGCGCCTGACGGGAATGGGCGAACGCGTCGAGGAACGCGTTGGCGGCGGCGTAGTTGCCCTGCCCCGGCGACGCGATCGCCGACCCGGCAGAACCGAACATCACGAAGAACTCCAGATCGTGGTCCTTGAAGGTGTCGTGCAATGCCCGAGTTCCGATCATCTTGGGCGCCAACACCTTCGCGAAGTCGTCCTCGCTCATGTTCATCAGCAGTTGGTCGTGGACCGTGCCCGCGGCATGGATGATCCCGCGGACGGGCCTGCCGCCCTCGCGGACGTGGTCGGCCAACCACTCCTGCAGCTGCCCGACGTCGGTGACGT
Source organism: Mycobacterium sp. Root135 (assembly GCF_001426545.1). Lineage (GTDB taxonomy): Bacteria > Actinomycetota > Actinomycetes > Mycobacteriales > Mycobacteriaceae > Mycobacterium. Next base: position 343,363 of record NZ_LMEZ01000006.1, read on the forward strand.
CGACGCTCGCGGTGCTCACCCGCGCCCCCAGTCGCTCGACGGCCCGGATCGCGTCGACTGTCGAGAAGTGGGGGTCATCCTCGGCCAGCGTCGACCACGTGTTCCGCGGGGGAACCGCACTCCGGCTCAGCAGCACGATGTGCCGGGCCCCGCGCTCGGCAAGGTAGGTCGCCACGGTGCGGCCAAGCGCACCGACGCCACCGGTGACGACGTAGGTCGCGTCCGGCGTCAGCGTCGTCGGGAACGCCTTCGTCAGGCTCTGGCTGACGCGGATTCGTGGCACCAAGACGTCGCCACCACGGACGGCGATCTGGTCCTCCGGATCCTGCGCGAGGACGTAGTCGACGACGCGCGAGGCGGTTTCGGCCACGTCGTCGGCATCGTCGACGTCGACCAGACCGCCCCACCGCTCGGCGAACTCGTGATGGCCGATGACTCGTCCGAGTCCCCAGACCGCGGCCCGGTCGGCGACGCACGAGGCGGTCCCCGGTGCCGCCTGCGCGTTGGCCGTCACCAGGTACAGCCGCGGTGCGACGGTGTCGTGCACGGCGAGTGCCTTGACCAGCCGCATGACGGTGAAGACGCCCACGTGCAGATTCGCGTCCGCGGTCGACGGGTCGCCGGGGTCTGCCACGACGTCGACCGGCCAGCAGTCGACGACGCCGGCGAGCTCGGCCTCACGGTCGAGATGCGCGGCGACGAGTTGCGACACCTGTTCGGCGCGTTGCGGATTCACCACGTATCCACCGTCGACCTCGGTCAGCTCGGCAACGCGACCGTGGGCCACCGTTCGCACGCGGTGACCACGACCGCGCAGGGTCTCGGCGACCGCGTTGCCGACGCCGCGTTCGTCGACGAGGACGAGCCAGGATTGATCCTCCACCGCGGACCCGACGGGGGTGTCGTCCTTCGCGACCCAGTGAATCTCGTAGAGACCCTTGTCGATGCGCTCGGGCGACATGCGCGACGAGGAGGTCAGCGATTCCACCGTGAAACCGTCGAAGACCGCGAGTGCCTCGCCGAGCTGGTTCCTGACGGTGATGTCGGCTTCGATGCGCTCCGTGGTCGCCGAGACGACCTGGACGTCCACCGACATCTTCGCTTCGGGCGGCGCGTACACGGCACTGTGCCGGATCCGGGACGGCAGAAACGGGTCGGACGGCGCGTCTTGGCCAAGAAGCATCGTGCCGAACAGTGTTTGGAACGCACCGTCGACGAGCGCGGGATGGAAGCGGTACGCGTCGAGTTGGTCGGCGATCGGTTCCGGCACGGCGAGCCGGGCCACCGACCAGTCGGCGCCGCCGACGATCTCGGTGACGGGGCGGAATGCCTCGCCGTATCCGAAGCCGAGGCCCTCGGTCCTGGCGTAGAACTCGTCTCCGGAGGTGGCGATCACCTCGTCGCCGCGGACGTCGTGGCGGCCGGGTGCCGTGGGCAGCGCGCGCAGTGCGGCGGTGGCGGTGATCGTCCACTTCACCTCCCCGTCGGGCGTCGCGGTGAACGCCGCGAACTCCACGGTGCCGGTGTCCTCGTTGAGCGTGGTCCGCATGATGGGATCGCATGTCTCGTCGAGGATCACCGCGCGAAGGAGCTCGAGATCGTCGACGGCGAGGTCGGTCCCGTAGTGCTCCTTCGCTGCGGCCAACGCCATCTCGACGTACACCGCCCCCGGCACGACGACGCTTCCCTGCACTCGGTGGTCGGCGAGGAACGGGAAGTGGGACGCGCTCAGTTCGGCTTCCCAGGAGGGACGCACGCCGCTGACCGGTTGGCCAAGCAGCGGATGTACCGGGTCGAAGTGCAGGTCTTCCGACGCCTCCGGTGTCTCGTTCCAGTAGCGCTTGTTCTGCCACGGGTAGGACGGCAGCTTCACCCGGTGCGCAGACCCCTTGGGCTGGACCGCGTTCCACGTCACGTCGTGGCCGTTGCAGTGCAGTGCGCCAAGGCAATTCAACAGCGTCCGGCCGTCGTCGTCGTTGCGGCGTTGGGTGGCTAGCACCAGCGCCTTCTCGGTTCCCGCGGTCTCGAAGATCGACGCCGCCAGCACGGGATGCGGCCCCAGCTCCACGAAGTGGGTGTAGCCGTCGTCGAGCATTCGGCGTAGGGCGGGCTCGAAGAGCACCGTGGCGCGGGTGTTCTGCCACCAGTACGCGGCACCGGCGGCGTACCCGTCGAGCCGCTCACCGGTGACCGTCGAGTACAGCGGAATCGTCGCCTGGCTGGAGGACAGCCCGTCGAAGGCGTCGAGGAGCTCGTCCTTCACCAGATCCATGTAGTGGGTGTGGTACGGAACCTTCACGGCGAGATGACGATTGAACACCTGGGCGTCGTCCAGCTGGCGGGCGACGTCGTCGAGCACGTCGGCGTCGCCGGCGATGGTCACCGCCGACGGACTGTTGATCGCGGCGATCGACACCCGTCGGGTGAACTCGTCGAGGGTCTTCTCGTCGACGGTGGTCATGAGCGTTTCGGCGTCGAGGCCGACGGCGAGCATGCGGCCCATCCCGCTGGTACGCTGCTGAAGCTGGCTGCGGTGGTAGATCACCCGTACGGCGTCCTCGAAACTCAGTAGCCCGGCCAGATGATGGGCGGCCACCTCGCCGGCACTGTGTCCGACCACCGCGTCGGGGCGAATTCCGAAGTGCTCGAGCTGCGCAGCCAGTGCGACCTGGATGGCGAAGTTGGCGGGTTGCGCGAACTCCGTCTCCCCCATCCGCGTGCTGGCCTCGTCGCGCCGAAGTTCCTCCAGCAGTGACCAGTCCGCGTACCGGGACAACTCGCGGTCGGTGCGCTCCATGCTTTCGGTGAAGACGTCGAACACGCCGATCAGCCCGCGGCACATCCCCCACCACTGGGGACCCATGCCGGTACAGACGAAGGCGAGCTTCGGCGCGGTGGGGTTCGTGCGTCCGGCGGAGATCTGGCCGCCGTCTGCGAGCGCTTGCAGCTGGTCGAGCGCGTCGGAGATTCCGTCGGCGATCAGGGTCTGGCGATGGTTGAGGTGCGCCCGTCGTTGTCCGAGGGTGTAGGCGAGGTCGGCCAGCGTGATCTCGGAATGGTCGCGAACGTGGTCGGCCAACTGGCGGGCCGTCGCCACCAGCGCCTCCTCGCTGCGCGCGGAGATCGGAATCACCGTCAACGATGGTGTCGCAGAGGGCTGTTCGTCAGCGGCCACGGCGAGGACCGGCGGTTCGGCGAGCACGACGTGGGCGTTGGTGCCGCCGAATCCGAACGAGTTGACCCCGGCGAGGCGCCGCTTGCTCTCGGGGAAGGGACGGCCCGTCGTCGGAATGTCGATGCCCAGCTCGGCGAGGTCGAGACCTCCACTGGGAGTGTGGAAGTGCAGGTTGGCGGGGACGAAGCCGTGCTTGAGCACCAACGCCGTCTTGATCAGGCCGGCCACCCCCGCACCCGCTTCGAGGTGTCCGATGTTGGTCTTGACCGACCCGATGAGCAGGGGTTCGGCCGCGGGTCGCCCCGAGGCGAGCGCGCTGGCCAGGGCGCGCATCTCGATGGGATCGCCGACTGGCGTTCCGGTTCCGTGCGCCTCGACGTAGCCGATCTCGGCGGGTTCGACGCCCGCCTTGTGCAGGGCGTCGACGATGGCGGCTTCCTGGGCCTCCTTGCGGGGCACGGTGATTCCGTCGGTGTGTCCGTCCTGCGACACCGCGGTGCCGAGAATCTGGGCGTAGACCTCGTCGCCGTCGTGCAGCGCCTGCGCGAGGGGTTTGATGACGACGACCGCGCCGCCCTCACCCCGTGCGTAGCCGTCGGCGGATTCGTCGAACGCCTTGCTGCGCCCGTCGGGGCTGAGGAACCCGCTCTTGGATTCGGCGATCGCGGTGTTGGGTCCCAGCATGACGTTCACGCCACCGGCGAGGGCAAGGTCGCATTCGCCGTTCCAGATGGCTTGCGCCGCCAGGTGAACCGCGACGAGTGAACTCGAACAGGCGGTGTCGATCGTCATGCTCGGCCCGCGGAAGTCGAAGGCGAACGAGATTCGGTTCGCCAACATCGTCATCATCATTCCGGTGGACGAGTGGGTCTTGAACCGGTAGCGACTGGTGCGACCCTGGTTCTGCAGGAGTTGGTAGTCCAGCGTGAAGCCGCCGATGAAGACGCCGACCTGGGCGCCCGCCAGCGAGTCGGCGGGGATGCCGCCGTCCTCCAGCGCCTCCCAGGTGGCCTGCAACAGGAGGCGCTGCTGCGGGTCGAGCAGGTGGGCTTCTCGCGGCGAGATGCCGAAGAACTGCGGGTCGAACTGGTCGACCTGGTCGAGGAAACCGCCCCGGCGGGTGACCATTTTGCCGACCTTGCCCGGATGGGGGTCGTGGAAGCGGGCGGCGTTCCAGCGCGATTCGGGCACGACGCGCGTGGCGTCGGTGCCGCTGCACAGCAGGTCCCAGTAACTCTCCGGGGAGTCGACGTCACCGGGCAGGCGGCATCCGATTCCGACGATCGCCAAGGGTTCGTGACCGCGTCGTTCAGTCAGCATGTCGTGTCCTTTGCCCCCACCATCTGTGTTGAATCACGAAAGGTTGCCCTGCCGCTCGCGCGGGACAGGGCTCTTCATATCTTCGTATTGACGGCCGCGTCGGATTGGGCCGACGTCAGGTCAGTTCGAGCGAGTTGGTCAGAACCCATTCGGAGCTGATCGGGTTGGTGTTCTGCTCGGTGCGGTAGACCGACCGGAGCTCACGAAGGAGCGGATCGCGCTGCCAGGCCTGGACCTGCCGCATGACGTCGTCGTCGGCGAAGACCTTCGCCTTCTCCGCCAGGACGATGTCGACCAACTGCCCCGCCAGTTGGCGCAGCAACCGGTCGTTGGCGTCGAACCGTTCGGAGAACCTCGGGGAGACTCCCATCATCGCCCTGTGCAGGGTCTCCATGAAGTTCAGCGGTACGTACAGGTCGAAGAACTGGGCCGAGGCGACGTTGCCCTCCACCGACGCCCACTCGCGGAAGAACCGCTGAACCCGATTGCTGAGTTCGATCAAGCCCTCGAGGTACGGCACGACCTCGGGGTCGTCGGCCACGGTGACGAATCGACCGTTGGCGTAGAGGAAGCCCACGAAGCCCCAGTAGAACGCGATGTCCCAGACCACCTTGGCGGCCATCACGTTCGGCGTCCCCATCAGGGTGTACTGATCCCGGTAGATGGCGAGCCACATCTCGGTGAGCGACCGGAACAGCGAGTCGTCGATGGCCGATCGGGCCACCACGTCCTCGCCGTCGAGCTCGCGGGTGACCATGTCGGTGATGAGCCCGTTGCCGATGGCGACCAGGTCCAGGCCCGAGGAGTACAACGGGTCGAGGAAGATCCCGGCGTCACCGGTGATGGCCCATCGGTCGCGGCCGTCGAAGATCTTCGTCACGCCATGGCTGTACTTCTTCATGACGCGGAAGTCCATGATCACGTCGTCGTGCTTGGCGATCTCCGCCGCGCATTGCGGCTCGTGCTCTCGCAGCCACGCACGGGCCTTGTCCAGGCTGTTGAAGCCGTCGAAGGCGTGAAAGGCGGGGTCGGCGACGATCCCGACGCTGGTTGCACCCGAGGCGAGCCTGATCAACCAGACCCAATACCCCTCGCCCATGAGGTGATTGGTGGACATCGACCGGTCGCCCTCCACCAGGCGCGACTGCCACAGTGGGTCGTCGCTCCAGTTGCCGAGGTCGATCTCGGCCGCGACCCGGAACCACACGGCGTTGCAGTGATGTTCGTTGGGGAGCCTCAGGTCGAGCTGGCGGGGCAGTTTGCGCGTGCGCCCGGACGCGTCGACGACCCAGCGCGCCGTGGTGTCGGCCACTGCGTCACCGTTCTGCGTGGTGATCGTGTGCGGACGGCCGTCGGTGCCGAACTCCACCGAGCGGACCCGACTCTTGGAGAACTCGACACCCGCGGCGGTGCACCGGTCGGTGAGCTCGTTCTCGAGCCGACCCCGGTCGATTTGATAGGTGGGTTGCGGCACGAACCTCGAACTGCCGACTTCCATCCGCTGGGTGATGTCGGTGTTTCCGTCGTGGGAGAAGAACATGCGCAGACCCATCTTGCGGATCTGCGAGCTCGACAGGTGGTCGGCCAGACCGAGGCGTTCCCCGAGATACAGCGCGGAGACCTCGACGGTCGACTCGCCGACGGTGTGGGTGATCTCGGGGACCGGACGCGACGTCGGTTCGATGATCACGATTCGCGTCGCGGGGCGGGCGCGACGAATCTCCAGCGCCAGGGTCAGCGCGGCGATGCCACCTCCGATGACGGCGACGTCATGGTCGGCGGCCCTCTCGGCTGGGGCGCCGCGCTTGAGGGCGGTGTCCGACTCCGCCAACTGTGTCCTGATTCGTCGCGCCAATGCGGCCCGGGTCTCGGCGTTCAGCTGTGACACGTCCATGCATTCCCCTTCCTCGGTCGACGAGGATTCCCAGTTGGGCCGACGTTATCGGACCGGGAGGCCTCGGCTGGTGCGAACGGACGCCCGATACGTTTGCGGAGCCTCTCCCGCGATGGGTGGGCCGGGCGTTGATCTTGCTGCGTGGCGGTGGCGCCGCGGGCTACGCGCCCCTGCCTGGGGGCTTGCCTGACAGCGGCGACCGTCAGCGTTTCGTCACAACGAGGCGCCGTCACGGGGCCACCGTCGCCGGCTCCGCCACGACGCGGTGCCTGCCGTAGACGTATTCGAAGATGGGCGAGGCCATCAGGGTGGTGACGATGGCGACCAGCACCAGGATGGTGAACAGCGTGGGGCTGATGATGCCGGCCTCCAGCCCGATGTTGAGCAGGATCAGTCCGATCAGGCCGCGCGCGTTCATCAACGCGCCCAGCGCGACGGCCTCGCGCATCGGCACCTTCTTGACGCGCGCCGCGACCGTGCACGCGATGCCCTTGCCTGCGATCGCGACGAGCACCAGGCCCAGCGTCACCGCCCACAGCGTCGGCGTGTTCACCAATCCGATCTGGGTGTTCAGCCCGGAGTAGACGAAGAACATGGGCAGCAGGAACGTGGTGACGAGCGGTTCCAGCCGAGACGTCAGGTGCCGTTCGAAGAAGCCGGACGGCATCGCGACGCCAAGGATGAATGCGCCGAAGATGGCGTAGATGCCGATGACGTCGGTGAACCACGCGCAGGCCATCAGCAGGATCAGCACGACGCTGAGCATGGGTGGGGTGACGGTGCCGTGGCGTTCTGCCATCGGACCGAGCACACGTAGCGCCCGCCGGCCGATCGTCATGACCACCACGGTGTAGAGCACGCCGCCACCGATGGCGATGACGGCCATCATCGGGTCGTCCCTGTTCATGGCGAGCACGACGGCCAGGATGCACCAGGAGACGGCGTCGTCGGTGGCGCCGCAGGCCAGGGCCAGCGTGCCCAACGACGTTCCCGACAGCCCCTTTTCGAAGATGATGCGGGCCAGCATCGGGAAGGCGGTGATCGCGATCGCCGCGCCGAGGAACAGCATCGCCATCACCGGGGTGACGCCGTCTTCGAAGTAGTCCCCGGCGCTCAGCAGCGGCACGGCGACCAGCGCGCCCAGTGCCAGCGGCGCCAGGATGCCGGCCGCCGACACCGCCACCGCCGTCCCGGCTCGGTGCTTGATCAGTTCGACGTCGAAGTTGAGCCCGATGAGAAACATGTAGAGAACCAGCCCAATTTGGGCGACCGTGTAGAGCACCACGTTGGAGGGTCCCGGCGGAAACAGCGCCTGCTGTACGCCGGGGGCGATCTCGCCGAGGAGCGAGGGTCCGAGGACGACGCCGGCGATCATCTCGCCGACGACCTGCGGCTGTCCGACGCGCTTGGCGATGATCCCCACCACGCGGCACGTCGCGAGGATCACGGCCAGCTCCAGGAAGAAGTGGATCGCAGTACCTGCGGGCATGTCTGCTATTCGACCACGGGCGCCCTTCGGATGGGTTTGGGATTCAGCGCGGTCGGCGTCACCCCCACGGCGTGCCGTCGAGCCGCGTCACGACGTCGCCCAAGGGGCGCCGTGGCGTCGCCGGCAACGGGTCGGCGTTGACGGGCGGCCACCCGACGCGCACCAACATTTGGGGATGTTCGCCGTCGTCGAAGGCATCCGCCCGAATGGCGTTGCGCGTCTCGCTGAATTCCAACACCTCGGTGACGGAGCAGCTCGCCATGCCCAGCGACGTCGCCGTCAGGAGCACCACGCTGGTGGCCTCACCCGCCCGGAGTCGGCTCAGGTCGTCGTCGTCCACGGTGCCGAGGGCCAGCAACACGCCGTGATCGTCGGCGGGTTCCGCGCCGGTGGGTTGGGACAGCGTCGGGCCGGCGAACAGGCGGCTGGGCACCGGTGACCGCGAATTGGATTGCGGTGTGTTGCGCGCAGGCACTCCTGCGGTGGATCGGTGGCGGCCGCTCCATACCGTCAGCTCGCCGAGGTAGTCGGGATCGGTGGCATGGCGCCAGACCGCCTGCGCAATCGCGGCCCGCAGTTCCGTCGACGGGTCGACGCGTCGCATGACGATGCCCATCCTGGCGGCTCTCATCCCCATCGTCGCCACGTCGGCGTGTGCAACTGGCCAGCTACTGAAGTACCGACGGTCGGTGCGGCGCCGCGGAATCGCAGCCGCGAGCGCGACGTCCACCTCGCCGACGGAAACGGGCTGCAGCTCGATCGACGCCACGTGCGCGGGGTCGGCCGGATCGGGAAACCGGTGGACCTTGCCAGCCCAGCCCAGCGCGGCAAGGGCGACGACGCAGTGGTTGAGCGTTGCACCGCAGCTCACCATCGAGTCCCGACCATCGGGATCGGCATGGACGAGCTGCCTGGTGGGGTCGGAGTACAGGTGCAGACTCGTCGCGCCGACCTTCCAGCGCCACGGCTGGACGTTGTGCACCGACGGCGCACGTATCGCCAACGACAGGGCCGCATCAAGGGTCACGCGATCCGGGAAGTGCGTGTTCATTTCACCGTCACTCGACCTCTGAATCGAAGGGACACACGACCACCGGGACGCTGCAGTGGTGCAGCAGGTTGAGGCTCGTCGAGCCGAGGATCCGCTGACCGTGGGAACCCCCGTGGCGTCGCCCCACCACCACGAGTTGAGCGAATTTCGCGTGGATGTGCAGGGCGTGACTTGCCTTGGCGGACTCGCCAATGCGCGTGACGTCCACCCGCGCGTGGCGTTGGTGCCACGGCTCGATGAGCTCGTTGAGCCGCCGCCACTGCTCCTTGGTGTTCGCGTCCCAGTCAACCGTCATCGGGCGGTGCTTGTCGGCGAAGCCCTTCAGAGACCAGGAATGGACGACCCACAACGGGGCGTCGAGCCGATCGGCGAGTTCGAATGCCAGCCCAAGCGCGCCGCCGTCGCGTCCCGACCCGTCGACGCCAACCAGGATCGGCCGACGGGACGGCATGACCGCCTCTCCCCGCCACGCCACCACCGGGCATCTGGCCCCAGCCAGGGTGGCCAACGTGGTCGACCCGAGGAGTAGCGCGCCCACCGCGCTGACGTCGTCGCAGCCCAACACCAGAAGCGTCGCCGACTGACTCGCCGCGGCGAGCGCGTCGTCCGCCGACGCGGCGAGCGACTCGGTCGTCACCGGGAGCTCGGGGTGATCGGCGTGGACTGCCTCCAGCGCGGCCGCGAGGTACCGATCGGCCCACTCGTGGTGGTCGGCCATGGCTGCCGCACGTGCCGCCATGGCAAGCTCCGATGGGTTGTGTCCCAAATACGGTGTGGCCGTGACGATGTGCAACGCCACCTCGAGGCGACCGGCGAGCGCACCTGCCCAACGGGCGGCACCCACCGCACCGAGGGAGCCGTCGACCCCCACGACGATTGAGTTCCCGGGAACGTGTGTGCTGCCGGTGTCGTCCATCGTGCTCCAATGCGCTTCGGGCGGCCGTCGTCCACCTACCCGTCAATTCGACCAAATGCACCGACGGTCGCGGTAGGGCCGAATTCCCCTGGTCGTAGAGCCGTTCGCCCACGCCACGTTAGGCTTGTCGGGTCTCCCCAGTTCTGGAGGACGGAGGGCGGGCACGTGGGCGCAGATGACGGCGACTCGGTGTTCGCCGAGTTGGGCCAGAGCGGGCTGGTTGGCAGCATGCACGCTCAGCTCGACGAGATCGTCGCCTCACGTGACCGGATGGAACACCTGCTCCGGGTAATCGTCGGTCTGGCCTCCGATCTCGACCTCGACGCCACCCTGCACCGCATCGTGACCGCCGCGATGGAGCTGACGGGGGCTCGTTACGGCGCGTTGGGCGTTCGCGCCGCCGACGGCAGGTTGTTGTCCTTCCTGCACTCGGGCATCCCGCAAGACACCGCGGATCGGATCGGGCACCTGCCGGTGGGCGAGGGAGTCCTCGGAGTCCTGCTCGATGACCCAGAGCCCCTGCGCCTCGACGATCTGGGGGCCCACCCCGCGGCGGTGGGCTTCCCCGACGATCACCCACCGATGGGCGCGTTCCTCGGTGTGCCAATCACCATCCGCCAGATGACGTTTGGCAGTCTGTACCTGACCGAACCCACTGCTGGCCCGGTGTTCACCGACTCCGACGAAGTCGCCGCACGGGCCTTGGCGTCCGCCGCCGCGGTTGCCATCGACAACGCCCGACTATTCGACCGGGTACGCGTGACCGGCGAGTGGATGGAGGCCAGCAGATCGATCACCACGGCGCTGGTCTCCGAGATCGGTCCCGTGGCAAGGCCTTTGACGATGATAGCCGAGCGGGTGTGCGCGCTGACCGGCTCGGAGCAGGCGATCGTGCTGGTGCCAAGCGATGCCGATCTACCCGCCGACGAGGTCGAGACACTGGTGGTGTCCGCTGCCGTCGGGTTGATGGTCGAGGAGGTGATGGGGCAGCGGGTGCCGGTGGAGGGCTCGACGACCGGCGGGGTCTTCCGATCGGGGACACCGCTCATCACCGAGTCGCTTCGTCATCCCATCGAGGCGTTCACCAACGTCGGCGACCGGCCCGCAATCGTGATGCCGCTGCGGGCTCGTCGAAACCAAACGCTCGGCGTCCTCGTCGTGGCCCGCAACCAGAGCGACACGCCCTTCGACGCCGGCCTTCTCGATTTGGTGAGCGACTTCGCCGATCACGCCGCCGTCGCTCTGGTACTGGCCGAGAGCCGGGAGCAAGCGCGGGAACTGTCGGTGATCTCCGATCGCGAGCGCATTGCCCATGACCTTCATGACCACGTCATCCAGCGGCTGTTCGCCGCAGGATTGGACCTCCAGGGCACGATTGCCCGCTCACGATCCCCCGAGGTCACGCAACGGTTGAGTCGCACGGTCGACGAACTGCAGGGCACCATCGACGAGATCCGCAGCAGGATCTTCGCCCTTCAATCCCCCGCGACCGAGATCGGCCTTCGGCAGAGCGTGCAGGACGCCGTCGCCGCCCTCACCGACAACTGCGACATCGAGACGACGGTGCGGACGTCCGGCCCGCTGAGCGTGGTCGGTGCCGAAGTCGCCGAGCACGCGACATCTGTCGTCAACGAGGCCGTCAGCAACGCCGTTCGGCATTCCGGCGCCAAGCACCTGACCGTGCAGGTCGACGTCGCCGACGAGCTCACCGTCGACGTCACCGACGACGGCTGCGGAATGAGTCCTCACAACACCAGACGGAGCGGATTGGCGAACATGCAGCGTCGAGCCGAATTGCTCGGCGGCGGTTGCCATGTCGAGGATGCGACCCACGGGGGCACACGCGTGCACTGGTTCGTGCCCCTCGACAGGCCCTAGCCCGTCGGCCGGCTCGCCCCCCGAGACGAACCGACGACGTTGGGAAGGACCTTCGGCCCTGTCCGGCCGCGCCTCGACCGAAATATGATCGGAGAAAACCGACGGCTGGACACCACTGGAAAGGGCGTAGCCATGGTCACGGTGTTCCTCGTCGACGATCACGAAGTCGTTCGGCGCGGTCTGATCGACTTGCTCGGAGCCGATCCCGATCTCGACGTCATCGGTGAAGCAGGCACCGTCGCGGAGGCGATGGCGCGAATTCCTGCGCTGCGGCCCGACGTTGCCGTGCTGGACGTACGCCTACCCGATGGCAACGGCATCGAGTTGTGCCGCGATCTCCTGTCGCGGCTACCCGAGCTGCGCTGTTTGATGCTGACGTCCTTCACCTCCGACGAGGCGATGCTCGACGCCATCCTGGCGGGAGCGAGTGGCTTCGTCGTCAAGGACATCAAGGGGATGGAGCTCGCCAAGGCCATCAAGGACGTTGGTGCGGGACGATCGCTGCTCGACAATCGGGCGGCGGCGGCCTTGATGGCGAAGTTGCGCGGAGCCCCCGCAGCAGCGGACCCGCTGGGAGCGCTCACCGCCCAGGAGCGCATCTTGCTGGACCTTCTTGGCGAGGGTCTGACCAACCGACAGATCGCCGCGCGAATGTTCCTTGCCGAGAAGACGGTCAAGAACTACGTATCGCGGCTGCTGGCCAAGCTCGGCATGCAGCGGCGCACTCAAGCGGCGGTCTTCGCCTCGAAACACGGTGACCAAGGGCGGGGCGCGAGGTGACCTTCTGCCCTGCCGCCGGGTGATCGAACGGACGTAGCGTTCGACGAGGCCACTCATACGGGAGCAGACACCATGCCAGAGTTCAGTCGACCGGCTCCTTCGGTGGTGGTTGGCGTCGACGGATCACGTTCGGCCTTGATCGCAGTGTCCTGGGCCACCGAGGAGGCCGTCTCAAGGGGCGTTCCGCTGCGACTGGTGGCGGTGGTCGACCAGGACTCGGCGTCCGGCGTCGAAGCGGTACTGCGACATGCCGTCTCCGTCGCCGAGTCAGAGGATGAGCGTGTCAAGGCCGACGTGGAGATCCTGCTTGGACGACCTGCCGACCAGTTGCTCCAGACAAGCCGGGAGGCAGCCATGCTCTGCATCGGCGCCGTCGGAACCGCGGGCGCCACGTCTGGGCGCCTCGGCTCGACGGCGGTCGAACTCGCCGCTCGCGCACATTGCCCGGTGGCGATCATTCGCGGATCGAGTCCATTTCGGGCTCAGGCAAAGTCAATCGTCGTGGAGCTCGACAGCTCTCCCGACGGCGACGGACTGTTGCAGCTCGGCGTCGACGAAGCCCTGCTGCGCCACGCACCACTGGTCGTCATCTCCGTCTGGCGTCCAAGCATCACCGACTTGCACGACACACACGCCGTCGCGGAACAGAACCGGAGAATTCGGGCTCAGGTGAACCGCCGCCTGGCCTGCACCCGACGGCGGCACCCGGAGCTCGACGTGCAGCCCGTTACCGCGCACGGGACCCTGCTGAACTACCTCTCCCACCACGCCAGCTCGATACAGCTGGTTCTCGTCGGCCGCCGACGGGCCCGGGGCGTCGCCGAGATGATTGGATTGCCAAGTCACGCGGCTCTTCACAACACGGACTGCTCAGTGCTGGTATGCGATCAGCACGGCACGCTCTGAAGCTCGCACGAACCATGACCGTCCCGCCCTTGTGTCCGCGGATCTTGCGAAAGAGACTGTGCGAATCTCACTTTGGCTAGCCTAGGTTAGCTGGCGAGTGAATCACTCGATCGCTAGCGTTGGGCCGGTGTCGACGAATCCGCATCCCGCCGAGCCACACCTGGGCTCGTTGTCCTCGAAGCTGAACTGGCTGCGCGCAGGGGTCTTGGGTGCCAACGACGGGATCGTCTCCACCGCGGGCATCGTGGTCGGAGTGGCCGCGTCGGCGACGTCGTCGGGTCCGATCTTGACCGCCGGCGTCGCAGGACTCGTGGCCGGGGCGGTCTCGATGGCATTGGGAGAGTATGTTTCCGTGAGTTCGCAGCGTGACACCGAGCGTGCGCTGCTCGTCAAGGAGCGCGCCGAGTTGCGCGACGACCCGGTGGCCGAATTGGACGAGCTCGCAGCCCTCTACGAGGCCAAGGGGTTGTCGACGGCCACCGCACGTACCGTGGCCGAGGAGCTCACCGATCACGATGCGTTCGCCGCCCACGTCGACGTAGAGCTGGGGATCGATCCGACCGATCTGACCAACCCCTGGCAGGCCGCGCTGTCCTCGGCGCTGTCGTTCACCGTCGGCGCACTTCTGCCCCTCATCGCAATCCTTCTGCCGCCGCATGCATTTCGCGTACCCGTGACCGTTGCGGCCGTGCTGGTGGCTCTCGTCATCACCGGGGCTGCGTCGGCCGCCCTCGGCAATGCCCCCAAACGACGTGCGGTCGCCCGCAACGTCATCGGCGGCGGACTTGCCCTGGCCATCACCTACGTCATCGGACACCTCGTCGGTGCCGCCATCGCCTGAACGCGCGGCTGGGACTTTAGTCCCTCGTGCACCGGTCGTTGTGCTCTCGCCGGCGTGCCCGGCCGATCCCTAGGTTTGGACCATGACCTATGTGATCGGGACCGGTTGTGTCGACGTCATGGACAAGTCCTGTGTGCCGGAATGCCCCGTGGACTGCATCTACGAGGGTGACCGTTCGCTCTACATCAACCCTGACGAGTGCGTGGATTGCGGTGCCTGCAGCGTGATCTGCCGGGTCGACGCGATCTTCTACGAGACGGATCTTCCCGACGACGAACGACGACACCTCGCCGACAACGAAGCGTTCTTCAGCCACACCCTTCCCGGCCGTGACGCGCCGTTGGGGTCACCCGACGGCGCCGCCAAGCTCGGCCGGGTCGGAGTCGACACCCCGCTCGTCGCGAGTCTGCCGCGACGGGAAGGATCCTCGTGCCCAAAGCCGTAGTGCCCAGCGGGGTGATGTCCGCTGCCGTGCACCTTGCGTGCCGCGCACCGTCGTTTCACAACAGTCAGCCCTGGCGGTTCGTCGGGGAGGGAGGAAGTCTCCTCCACCTCTTCCTCGACCGGGACCGCCTCGTGGAGACCGATTCATCGGGCCGGCAGGCCCTCATCAGCTGCGGGGCGGTGCTCGACCATCTCAGGGTCGCAATGGCGGCCGCCGGTTGGAGCGCCGACGTCGACTACTACCCCAATCCCGGCGACACCACCCACCTGGCCACGGTGCACTTCGACCCGATGCAGTTCGTCACCGACGGGCACCGCCGCCGCGCCGACGCGATGCTGGCGAGACGAACCGACCGGCTGCCCTTCGTCGAGCCCGGACGCTGGGACGACTTCGCCCCACTTCTGCTGCTCGCCGTCGACGGCGATCTGGCGCACGTGGACGTGCTGCCGGAGGATGCTCGCGGCCGGCTCGCCGAGGCATCTGGCCTGACCGAGGCCCTCCGCCTTTACGATTCGCCCTACCACGCCGAGCTCGCCTGGTGGACAGGCCCGTTCGCCACACACGACGGGATACCGCAGAGCTCACTGGTGTCCGCAGCCGAGAGCGACCGCGTCGACGTCGGTCGTACCTTTCCGGTGACCCATCACCGAGATCGACGTAGCCAAGTGGCGGAGGATCATTCGACGATCCTGGTCCTCTCCGCGCTCGGTGACACGCGCCGCGACGTTCTCAGGTGTGGAGAGGCGCTTTCGGCGACACTGCTGGAGGCCACGATGGCCGGCCTGTCGACGTGCCCCCTGACTCATCTGACCGAGGTGCCCGCCACCCGAGAGATGGTCACCGTCCTCACCGGACAACCACTGCCCCAGGTGCTGATTCGGGTCGGATTGGTCCCGGCACTCGACGACGTGCCGCCACCTACGCCCCGGCGCCCGCTCGCGGACGTGCTGTCCTGGCAGCCGGCGGTAGCCAAGATCCCGCGGTAAACGGCGGCGCCCCAGTCAACCGTGTGGCGTGATGACGGCGCGTCCCTGGACCTTTCCGTCGTGCAGCAGTTGGTAGACATTGGCCGCCTCGTCGAGAGTGAAGTGTTCGACGAGCATCCGGATCTTGCCGGTCTCGGCGAGCTCGATGACCTCGATCAGCTCCGGGATGGATCCCCAGAACGGTGACGCGACGGCGCATTCGTGAGGTGGGCTGGAGAAGTTGACGGGCAGTGCCGCGTTGCCGACGCCGACGATGGTGAGGTGTCCGAGCACGCGTGCCACCTGAGCGGCCATGGTCAGGGTCGCGGTGACCCCAACCAGGTCGAGAACCAGTTCGGCTCCCTGACCCTTGGTCATGTCCTTGATGCGTGTGATGGCGGCGTCACCGGAGACGAGCGCCTCATCGGCACCCATGCTTTTGGCGATCTTCAGCTTGTCCTCCGAAGTGTCCACCGCGACAACGGTCGTCGCACCAGACAGCGCCTTGAGGACCTGGATCGCCATCTGCCCGAGACCGCCGGCGCCGATGACCACGGCCGTCGAGCCGGGTCCGAGCAGATGCACCGATCGCTTGACGGCGTGGTAACTGGTGAGCCCGGCGTCGCTGAGCGGTGCAGCTTCCCGGGGATCCAGATCGCCGAGGGGAATGAGGTAGCGGGTCGACGGGAGGAGGAGGTACTCGGCCATCCCGCCGTCGGTACCACCGAGACCACCTGGGCTCGGTAAACCCGTTGTCTGGCAATAGTTCTCCATGCCTTGGCGACAATTCATGCAGAGGCCACAGCCCCATGGCCCGTACACGATGACGGCGTCACCGGACGCGAACCCGGTGGTGCCCGGCCCCAACCTCTCGACCCACCCCGCGTTCTCGTGACCCAGGGTGAAGGGGGGCGCGAACGACCTGGACCCCGCGGGAAGTTCGAGCAGGTGCAGGTCGGAGTGGCAGGCCCCCGCACCGCCGACCTTGACCAGCACCTCCCCCGGCCCCGGTTCGGGTACCGGCACGTCCCGGACTTCGCCGGGCCGTTGCCATTCGACGAAGCGAAAGGCCTTCACCTCAGTCGACGATGCGGTCGAAGGCGACCTCGAGGTGACGCGGTCCGCGGAACACCTGGCTCTGCCGATACGGCGGCGGGTCGACGACGAGACGCGGGTTCTCGACCCGGC
Organism: Mycobacterium sp. Root135; assembly: GCF_001426545.1. GTDB lineage: Bacteria > Actinomycetota > Actinomycetes > Mycobacteriales > Mycobacteriaceae > Mycobacterium. The sequence goes on from NZ_LMEZ01000006.1 coordinate 360,211, forward strand.
GCAGGAAGTTCTCCACCGCGAGGTTGACCTCCAGGCGCGCCAGCGGACCACCCATGCAGGTGTGAATGCCACTGCCCCAACCGAAGTGCTGGTTGTTGCGGCGCAGCGGGTCGAACGTGGCCGGATCCGGGAACATCTCCGGGTCACGGTTGGCGGCGCCGTACATCAGGTGCACCACCGACCCGGCCGGGATGACGGTCCCGCCGACCTCGATGTCGGCGGTGGCGCTGCGGCTCGGGAAGAACTGCACGGCCGACTGCAGCCGTTGGACCTCCTCGATGGCGCGGGGAATCAGCTCGGGCCGGTTGCGCAGCAGGTCGACCGATTCGGGGTGGCGCAGCAGCGTCAGAACGCAATGGGCAATGGTGTTGACCGTCGAGTCGTGTCCGGCAATGAGGAGCAACACCGCGTTGGACGCCGCCTCGGCGGGCGCCATTGGTCCGTCCGGACCGTCGTCGTTGACCAGCTTGGAGAGAAGCCCCTCGCCTGGTGTCGTCAGGTAGCCCTGTATCAGGTCGGCCAGATACTGCGAGAGTTCGGCGGTGCTTTGCTTGCCCTTGGCGGCGCGGGCCTGGCCTTCCTCGGTGGTTGCTTCCGGCCCGAGGTCGAGGCCGGCCATGAAGTCGAAGATCCAGGCGTGGAACGTGGGCTCGTCGTCGAGCGGGATGCCCAGCAACTGGCAGATCACGGCCACCGGCACGGGGTATGCGTAGTCGTCGACGACGTCGAAGACGTTGGCGCCCAGCGCTTCGATGCTCCGAGCCTTGATCCCGTCCAGCAACTCGTCGCAGAGCCGCTGGATGTCGGGCTCCATGTTGGGGATGACGTCGGGTGAGTGCGGCGGTGCGAAGTGCCGCATCACTTGGCGCCTGGCCCGGTCGTGATCGGGTGGATCGGACATGATGATGGTCTTGGCGCGGCCGTAGGCATCGATGTCCTCTGCGCCCGGCTGTCCCGTCGCCGACGCCGCTCTGAGCGGGCTGCGGCTGATGTCGGAACTGACCCGCGGATCGTGCGCGAGCGCCATCAGTTCGCGGTACCCGGTGACGACGTAGGTGCGGTCGGCCACTTGGACGACGGGGGTCTGTCGTAGTTGGTCGAAGAACTCGTACGGGTCGTGGCGATTCTCGAACTTCATCGCCTCAGCCCATGCGGTTTCCGCAGTCGTCATGACGTCCCCTTGCCTGCGGGTTGGCGGACCTTGGGGAGGTACTCGGCACCCCGGGAGGTCGGATCATGCCCGGTGAGAACGACATCCGGGATTCCGGTCGGTGCGCGCGGATCACCGAAGCGGGCCGACATCGGGACGGAATTGGTCGGTACGTCGTAGCCCGGCGGCGGTGGCGGAAACGGGGCCGAGCGTTCGATGAGGTCGGCGTAGTAGGGCAGCCACTTGCCGTGGTTGAACGTGAGCGCGCCGACGATGCGGCCGTTCTTGCCGAACGCCGCGGCGAAGCGCAGATCCTCCACCGACCCCTGGGTGAAGACGATTTCGTCGCCAAATGAGCACACGCCGACGCCCTTGATGTTGACGCCGAATTGGCCCGACCAGAACTGCGGCAGCGGCAGGTGTGGGCGGCGACCCATCTCCAGGTGAACCATGTTGTGCGCCGCGGTTTGAGCGCCGAGGACGGCGGCGTCGACGTGTTCGATGGCCATGAACTGGTACTCGTAGAGCACGTGCGGTGCGCGGGCGACGTCGCCTGCGACGAAGACGTTGTCGGTCACCACGCCGTTGACGTCGAACGCGCGGCACCCCGCGTCGCAGGCCACGCCCCAGAATCCGGCGGCGAGGTCGGCGCCGTCCAACCATTCGATGTTGCGCACCGAGCCCAGGGACGCGACCACGACGTCGACGTCCAGCACGGTGCCGTCGGACAACCGTGCCTGCCGGACGTGACCGTCGGCGTCGCCGGTGAGCGCCTCGACGGCCACGCCGATGCGAAGGTCGACTCCGGCGTCGCGCTGCATCTTGGCGGCGATGTCGCCGATGACCCCGCCCAGCGGGCCCACCAGCGGTGCGCTGGATCTTTCCGCCACGGTCACGTCAAGGCCGAGATCGCGGCACACCGAGGCCATCTCCGAGCCGATGAACCCGGCGCCGACGATGAGCACCCGCTTCGGCCTTGCCTTGAGGGCGGCCTGCAACTCCGCGGCGTCGTCACACGTGCGCAGCGTGTACAGACCCTTGAGCGTGGCCTCCTCGGCGTTGAACCACGCCCGTGACCGCACGCCGGTGGCGATCAGCACCCTGTCGTAGGGCACCCGATCGCCGTTGGCCAGCACCACTTCTCGGTTGGCGCGGTCCAGCGCGGTGGCCGCGACCCCGAGGCGCCAGTCCGCGTCGACCTCGCGCAACCGGGGCAGCTTGGTGTTGCCCGCAGGCACCCAGCCCTTCAGCACCTGCTTGGACAGTGGCGGCCGGTCGTACGGTTCGTGGACTTCGTCGCCGATGATGGTCAGCGAACCGGTGAATCCCTCGTCGCGTAGCGCTTCGGCGGCGCGCAGACCCGTCAGTGACGCGCCGACGATGACGATCCTGCCGGTCGCCTTGAAGCTGGCGACGATGTCGGCGATCAACGAGGCGGTCACGTCGTCGACCTGTCCGCCGGTGGATCCATCTCGGCGACGATGGCCTGCACCGGGCAGGACGCCACGGCCCGCGCCACCCTTTGCCGTTGGGAGTCATCGGGATTCGGATCGTAGGCGAGCACCTCCTCGCCGTTGAGCTGGAGCACCTCCGGCGCCAGCGGGACGCATTGCGCATACCCCAGGCAACGGTTCAGGTCGACGACGATGCGCATTCTGGGCCCCTCCCCACCGGTGCTGCCGACGGTACTCAGGACCCGGGTCCGGTATGCGGTTTTCGACACTTGCCCGAGGAAGCCGCTTGATGACAATGATTGTCGACAAGAGGTCACATGGACGGTACCGTGAGCCGGAACTCTATTGACAATGATTTTCAACAAGGAGCCGTTAATGCGCACTCCGGTGGTCCTGGTCTGCGGCCAGGCCGGTGCGAACACCGTCACCGACGCCTTGCTCGCGCATCCGGGCACGGCCGTCGTCGAGCACGAGTTCGACGGCCAGGTGGTGCGCCGATGGGTCGCAATCATGCGTCAAGGCAAGGTGTCCCGCAGCGAGGTGGCCTTGGAACTCACCACGGGCTGCGTGTCGTGCACGACGCGCGACGACCTGCTGGTGCTGCTGCGCCGGGTCCATCGCCGCGACGACGTGCACCGCATCGTCGTACTCCTCGCGCCGTGGACGGAGCCCGAATCCATCTGCCACGCAATCAATCACGTGCCGGTGCGAGTCGGCGTGGGCTACCTCGACGGTCCCGCGGCCCGCGACGTCGAGATCAGCGCCGTGGTCGCCTGCCTGGACACCGAGTCGTGGCGGGGACAGGCGCTCGGCGACGACGAGCTGCCCGACGGCCGCCCCGTCGCCCAAGTCGTCGTCGATCAGGCCGAATTCGCCGACGTCCTCGTCCTCACCGAGCCCGAACACACGACCATCGCCATTCTCAAGCGGCTGGCGCCGCGTGCCCGCATCACCGTGGGCCACCGGCACCTGGAGATCGCACTTCGCCATCTGCACCCGCTGGCGCGGCGGGGTGCCGACGGCGACCCGCACGAACCGCTCCTGGCGGGCGAACCTCCGCTGGCCCCGGACGGCGACGTGGCGCTGACGGAGTTCTCGGCGCAGCGGCCGTTTCACCCATGGCGGCTGCACGCCGCGCTCGACGTGCTCCTCGACGGGGTCGTCCGAGCGCGCGGGCGCATCTGGTTGGCTCCGCAGCCCGACAACGTCGTGTGGGTCGAGTCGGCGGGCGGCGGTCTGCGCGTGGCGAACACCGGCCCGTGGCTGGCCGCGATGGACGCCGACGAGTTGGCAGACGTCGATCCGGAACGGAAGGCCGTCGCCGCCATGCGGTGGGACCCGGAACATGGTGACCGCCAGACGTCGATGACGATCCTCTCCTGCGGAGCCCGGCCGGCCGAGATCAGCGCCGCCCTGCACGACGCCCTCCTCACCGACGACGAGTTCCGTCGGCCATGGGAGTGGGACCAGTACGCCGACCCGTTCGGCGACTGGCACGAGGACCCGTGTGACTCGACACCCGAGTTGCACGACGAGGTGGCCGCACGCGGCACTTACGAAGGAGACGACGAGTGAAACCAGGCATCCACCCCGACTACCACCCGGTGGTGTTCCAGGACGGCAACACCGGTACGCGCTTTCTGACGAGGTCGACGGTCACCAGTTCCCGCACGGTCGACTGGCCGACCCCCGACGGCATCAAGACCTATCCCCTTGTCGTCGTGGATGTTTCGTCAGACTCGCATCCGTTTTGGACGGGTTCTCAACGCCACAACGACACCGCGGGCCAGATCGAGAAGTTCCGCCGTCGCTACGGAACCCGCGAACGGTAGTCCCGACCGGCGTCGAGTCGCGGGCCCTCTCAATGGGTGTGGGTGACGCCCCACGCGGGCAGCGGGTCGTGGTAGGTCAGCCACTCCCGCTGGCCCGCCGCGACTTCGGCGTCGGTCAGCAGGGCGGACTCGAACTGGTCGTGCACCAGGGCACGGTCCAGCCGGACCCCGATGATGACGATCTCCTGCCCTGGCGCGAACTCCGCCGTGGCCCACGGCTGCGCCGGCTCGATCACCAGGTTGGGCCCGGCCTGGGACCAGATCGCGGCAATCAGAGGGCGGCTGGCGATCCAGCAAAATCCCTTGCTACGCAACAGTCCCGTGACGTTCTCCAACACCCGCGCCAACCGGTCCGGATGAAACGGACGATTGGCGCGGAACGTCATGCTGCTGATGCCGTACTCCTCCGTTTCGGGCGTGTGCCCTTCGGCGATCTCCTCGTCCCATCCGGGCGCGGATTCCGCGAGCACGGGATCGAACAGGCCGGTGTCGAGGACGGCCTCCAGCGGCACCACACCGTGATTGGTGCGGGTGATCCGAGCCGTCGGATTCAGCCGACGCAGTATCGTTTCGACCGTCCCGCAGGCACTTTCACTCACCAAGTCGGTCTTGTTGAGCAGTATCACGTCGGCGAACTCCACCTGGTCGACCAGCAGATCGGAGATGCTGCGACCGTCCTCGTCGGCGGCCGCCAAGCCCCGCTCGGTGAGCGCGTCCCCGCGGGCGAGTTCGAGCAGGAACGTCGAGGCGTCGACCACGGTGACCATGGTGTCGAGCCGGGCCACCCGAGACAGCGCGAATCCGTCGTCGAACTCCCAACCGAACGTCGCCGCCACCGGCATCGGCTCGGAGATCCCGGTCGACTCGATCACCAGGTGGTCGAACCTGTTCTGCGCGGCCAAGTCCCTGACCGCGTCGACCAAGTCCTCGCGCAGGGTGCAGCAGATGCATCCGTTGGTCAGTTCGACGAGCTTTTCCTGGGTGCGATCCAGGTGGCCTTGACCGGCGATCAGGGCGGCGTCGATGTTGACCTCGCTCATGTCGTTGACGATCACGGCGACCTTGCGTCCGTCGCGGTTGGCCAGAAGGTGGTTCAGCAGGGTGGTCTTGCCGGCCCCGAGGAAGCCGGACAGGACGGTTACGGGCAGGCGTCGAGACTCGACCGAAGGCATCCGTTAATGATAATGGTTTTCATTAAGCCTGTCACGCCGGCGTGCGCGAACCACCCGTGTCGACCGACTTCGGTTGCAGCAGAGCGCCGGCGGGTTCGGCAGGCGCGACGCCGCCCGGGCGGGTCGGGTGGTCGAGCACGTCCGCGACGCGACGGCCGCGGTGGTCAAGCAGCCACACCGCCAACCAGATGCCGCAGGCGACGGTGACGATGAGGAAGCTGGGCGGCACGTTGAACATCGCCGACGCCCCGAGCCCGAGCCAGACCGAACACACGCTGATCGCGGCGGAGATCGCCATGGCAAGGGACGGACGCGGGGTCAGCATGATGCCCGTGGCTGCGGGCGTGACCAACAACGCGAACAGCAGCAGCGTGCCGACGGCCTGCACCGCCATCGTCACGGCCAGCGCGAGCAGCAGCATGAACACGACCGAAAGCGCCCGCACCGGAACGCCCTTCGCCTCGGCGACGGGAGCGTTGATCGAGCTGTACAGCAGGGGCCGGTAGATCAACCCGACGCACAACATCAGCACCAGGAAGAGAACCGAGAAGCCGATCAGCTGCTCGTGCGAGATCGCCAGCAGGTTGCCGAACAAGACGTTCGTCATCGTGCTGGAACTCTTGGTCGCCAGAGAGTTGAAGAACAGGCCGAGCCCCGTCGCGAACGCCAACGTCGTCCCCGTCACGACGTCGCGGTCGGAGGCACGTTTGCCCAACGCGCCGATGACCAGCGCCCCGCCTGCACAGAACACGGCCAGACCGAGGACGGGCGGAATGCCGAGCAGCACCGCACCCGTCGCGCCGGGCAACCCCATGTGGGCAAGGGCGTGCGCGGCAAAGGCGTTGCGGCGCACCACGATGAAGTAGCCCATCAACCCAGAGGCCAGCGCCACGACGGTCCCACCGATCAGGGCGTTGCGCATGAAGGGCGACCCGAGGATCGACCACCAATCCTGCTGATAGGCGATGGCCACCAACTGAGTCGTCACGGCACGCTCCTCATGTACATCTCGCCCTGCGGGGTGTGTACCACCCGAATGGGGGTGCCGTACAGGTGGCTGAGCAGCGCGTCGTCGACGACGTCGGTCATCGTGGCGTAGTGCGGATGCCCGTCGAGCAGATAGATGGCGCTGTCGAGCAAGCTCAGCAGCGGGTTGAGATCGTGCGCGACGACCAGAATGGTCACCCCCAACTCGCGATGCAGCCGCGCCAACAGCGCGACGATCTCGCCCTGACTGCGCAGATCGAGGGACGCCAGCGGTTCGTCCAGGATCAGCATCCGCGGCTTGGATACCAACGCTTCGGCGATGGCGATGCGCTGGCGCTGCCCGCCCGACAGCAGTGCCAACCGACGGTCGGCGAACTCTGTTGCGTCGACCGCGGCCAGGGTCTCCTCGACGGTCTGGCGTTGTGTGGCAGTCGCCCGGCCGAACGCCCAGCGCCGGCCGGTCAGCCCGAGCATCACCACGTCGCGGGCGCGGATCGCCTCGCCCGCGGTGGCGGCGTAATCCTGCGGGACGTAGCCGATGCCGTCGTTGTCCTCGCCGGGCTTGCGGCCGAAGACGCGCACCTCACCCGACGCGGGCGGAACGAGGCCCAGGATCATGTGCAGGAGGGTGGTCTTGCCGGCTCCGTTGGCGCCGATCAGGGCGACGATGCCGCCTGCGGGCACCTCGAACGTCGCGTCGGACCAGATCAACCGCCGTCCGCGAACTGCGCTGACGTCGGTGAACGCCAGCGCAACGGAATCCTGCTCGGACTTAGGTCGAGACACCCAGCGCCTTCGCCAGGGCGGTGAGCTGACCGTCCTGCCACGCCTCGAACGAGGTCTGTCCGGGCGGGACGGTCTCCGTGACGTCGACGACGGGGACGCCGGCCTGCTCGGCCGCGGTGCGGATCTGTTCGGGGATCGAGCCCTCGGTCTGGGTGTTGTACATCAGGACGTCGACCTGCTTGTCCGCGAGCGCAGTGGTGAACGCGGCGATGTCGGCCGGTGACGGGTCGGACTCGTTGGCAGAGGCCCGCTGGTAGCCCTCGGGGGTCTTGTTGACCAGCCCCATTGCTTCGGCCTGGTAGTCGAAGATGCCTTCGGTGGCCGCGTAGGACTTGCCCGACGCGCCCGCCTTGATCTTGGCGATCAGGTCGTCGTACGGCTTCAACGTCGTGGTGAGAGCTTGACGACGCTCGCCGAAGTAGCTCGCGGCCTGTGGGTCGAGCTTGCTCAGCTCCGCGGTCACCGCGTCGGCGACGGCGGTCACCGCGGTGGGGCTGTACCAAAGGTGCGGGTTGGCGCCGTCGGCGGTCTTGGTGACGTCGGACGCGCTGACCACGGGGGCAGCGGCCGCCGAGGACGCGGCCAGCTTCGAGGCCCAGGCGTCGTAGTCCGCACCGTTCACGACGACCATCTTCGCGCCTGCGAAGGAGGCGGCGTCGGCGGGTGAGGGTTCGTAGTCATGCGGGTCGACCGACGAGCCGGCCAGGATCGTCTTGACCTTGGCGCAGGCGCCGCCGAGCTCGGAGACGATGTCACCCCACTGGTCGACGCTCACCACTACGTCCAGCGGCGCGGACGGGCACGGCTCGCTGCTCGTCGTGCCGGCTCCGGCCGCGGCGGCGGTCGACGACGACGGGGAAGGCGTGGATTGATCCGAGCCGCAGGCGGCGAGCGCGCCGGTGAGGGTCAGCGCGAGGGCGGCGGCGAGTGGCGCCGAGCGGTACAGCGAACGAGTCATGGCGAGAACGATAATCGTTTCCAATAGCCTCGCGCCAGTCGGCATGGACATTCACAGCGACTCACGAGCCGGCGTCGCGGCGCTGTTTGCATTTTCAGCCCGTCGCGCTACAGTCGGTCTTATTGACAATCATTTCCATTAAGTGACGGCAACAACACACCGTCCCTGAGGCATGAAGGAGGAAATCCGTTGGCCAGCACAGACATCCGACCCGTCGTCAAACTTCGTTCGACGGCCGGGACGGGCTACACCTACGTCACCCGCAAGAACCGCCGCAACGATCCGGATCGCTTGGTCATGCGGAAGTACGACCCCGTGATCCGCAGACACGTCGACTTCCGCGAGGAGCGCTGATGGCCAAGAAGTCCAAGATCGTCAAGAACGACCAACGCCGAGTGATCGTGGCGCGTCATGCCGAGCGACGCGCGGAGCTCAAGCGCATCATCCGATCGCCCGAAACCACTGTCGCACTGCGCATTCAGGCACAGACCGAGCTGGCCCGTCAACCAAGGGACGCCAGCCCCGTCCGAGTGCGCAACCGCGACTCCGTCGACGGCCGACCACGGGGGCACCTACGCAAGTTCGGCCTGTCCCGAGTGCGGGTGCGGGAGCTCGCCCACGACGGCCAGCTGCCCGGGATACGAAAGGCGAGTTGGTAGATGGCGCGCACGAAGCCAGCACGCGTCCGGTCGAGCCGCGGCGGGGAGAACAAGCCCGCCAAGCGCAATGCGCTGAAGGCCCTCGGCGTCGACTCCGTGGACTACAAGGACACCGCGAGGCTGCGGACGTTCATCTCCGACCGGGGCAAGATCCGGTCGCGCGCCGTGACGGGGTTGACCGTCCAGCAGCAGCGGCAGATCGCCATCGCCATCAAGAACGCTCGCGAGATGGCGCTGCTGCCCTACCCCGGCCAATCCCCGCGGTGACTGCTAGCTCGTCGGCGGGCAGAGGTCGCGGCCCCGGTCGACCATCCTGGGGCTGATCGGGACGGGCACCGGCTGCCGCTGGTCGTCGATTGGGACGTAACCGGGACTCAAGACCGCCTTGACGTCCTGATAGTGACCGAGCCATCTGGCGTCGTCGGTGAGCGCGTACTCCGTACCGTCGGCCGTGAACGTCACCCAGTCCGGCGGGTGGCACGTCAGGACGCCGCGGTCGACGGTGAAGGGCCAGGAATGCACCAGTGCCGTCAGGGTCAAGGCCGTGCACACCCGCGTCCCCATTCCGCGAGTTTAACGAGCGGGGGTTTGCTGCGCGGCGCACACGCGGACCATAAGTAGACTGCCGGACGTCGTAGCCGCCCCGGCAACGAGCCGTTCTCAAGTTAGCCGGTCAGCGTGGGGGCACATTGGGTCTCCAGGTACCGACGACATGGTCCACGATCGGCTCTGCCATACGACCCGCCTCCGCTTGCACACTCGACGGCAAGGACGCAGCCGCCCGCTCGAATGCGCCAGGAATCTTGGCTCGGAGGTCGTCGACCCAAGCCACCGCCCGATCCCCGGATATCCCGAGCCGGCGGCCGACCTTGCTCCAATCAGAACGGTTGACGTCCAACATCTTCCAGTGCTCGCCGATCTTCATCGACGACCTGAGGCGGTCACGGTGGGTATAGGGCGCAGCGGAGGCGACGTCGTAGAGCGGCGCAATCTGCGCGCGGGAGCCGATGAGGACGACCGAGTAGTTCTTTGCGTGAGCGTCCGTCCCACCGATGAGGACGTTGTAGGCCAGCGATTTGAAGAATCGCTCGGCGTTCACGTCGCGGTCCTCGATGGGAAGCCTGCCGAGGAGGTCGGCGATCTCACCTACCCCGGGCCCACCATCGGATTGGTACTTCAGGCTGGGGTGCACCGACAGCGCTTGGCACATGTCTTCCTGATGGACGCGGCGCCACCTCGCCCCGTCGCGGCGGCGGTCGTATCGAGTAGACATCAGTACCTGGACGTCTCCGATCTGCACGATTTCGGAGGTGGCGGCAAGCAATCCGAGTTGACGCGCAGCGCGCAGGCACAGCGTCTCGTTGACATGGTGCCGTGCGTATTCGGCAATTGCAGGCTTGACGATGACGGTTGTGGGTGTGGAGTCGCGCGGGACGCCGAATCGTCCAGATGCCGGATCCCGGAACAGGGCAATCTTCGGTTGAGCGCCGGCCAGGCTCCATCGGCCGCCGAACTTACCTGGATCCCAGTCGGATTGGTGAGAAGCGAGACGCCCAACGAGGTCCTCCAAGTCGCCTTGGCTGAGCCATTCGACGTCACCGGTTCGAGTACCCGCGTCGGCCGAGTCGTCGTCGGGCAGAAGAATCTGGACTGCGCCGGCCGCGTCCCGGCCGACGTGAGTGAGCAAGGCGAAGGGGTTGTTGGGCGACACGTTGTACTCACGGCCCCACCGCTGCCGCGCCCCTTCACTGTCGGGCAGCAGGCCTTCGAGGTAAGCACGGACAGCCTTGTCACGGTGCCGTCCTGACAGGACGGGCAACGACAGCGACAAGGGCGTCGGGTCGGCCTGGTCGACGTACCGCTCGTCGTACAAGAAGCCGAGCGAGCCCTGGGTGGACTGCGTCAGCGTCCCCGCCGGTGTTCCGTCCAGGTAGACCCGCAGCGTCCTGATTGCCATCAGGGCTCGTTCGTCCCGAAGAGCGCGTCGAATGGGTCAACTTTCGCCTCGGCTTCCGGCTTGCCCTGAGGATCTTTCCGACGCGCGGCAAGCGGGATGTCGAGGATGGTTGCGTCGAGGTTCACGCCGACGAGCCGGAGGGCGTCAAGCACCCGTTGCGCTTCGAGCCGTGGATGACCTTTTTCCAGTCGAACCACCCAGTCTCGACTCATGTGTAGTCGCGCAGCCAGGTCGGCCTGTGTCATTCCACGGGCTGTGCGTGCCTTGCGAACGAGAGCACCAAGATCGCCCATCGTCCTGATTTCCATCGCAGACTCCATGTCGTCGTTCGGCAACATTTCGGATTGTAGCCGTTCGACGTCTTTTGCAAAAGACTGCGTTCTACGACTTATCGCACGTCAGAGTCATGCCATCCGATCCGTTCGACGGCCCCGTATGCGCCAACAGTCGTCAGTACCCGAAGTAGACCGCCGCCATGTCGTCTCCGCCGTGACCGGCCTCGCTGGCGGCGTCGAAGGCAGCACGGACACCGTCGATCAACACCGTGGACAGTCCGGCTGCCTCGATCGCGTCGCGGATCAGCCCGGTGTCCTTGCGGACGCCGTCGACGCTGAACTGCGGGGCAAACGACGACTCCAAAATCGCCTTGCCCTTCATCTGCAGGTACGGCGAACCCGCCGCGGCCCCGTCGAACGCGTCGAGCATCAGCTGCTGATCCACGCCGAGGCCCTTGGCGAGGGCGAGCGACTGGCCGACGGCCGCGGCCAGTGCACCGATCCACGCGTTGCAGACCAGCTTGAGCTTGGATCCGAGACCGAGCTCGTCACCCACCCAGATCGTCTTGGCCGCCATCGCGTCGAACGCCGGCTGCACCTTCTCGCGCAGCGCGGGGTCACCGGAGGCCAACATGACCAGCTTGCCCTGCTCGGCGGGCGCCTTGGTGCCGAGCACCGGACAGTCCAAGAACGCGACGCCATGCTCAGCGGCGAGCGCCGCGGTCTGGGCGGCACCGTCGACGCCGACGGTCGCGCACTGCACGAAGACCGCGTCCTGCTTCATGGCCGGCAGCACCGTGGCCATCAATTCGAGCGTCGCCGCGGCGTCGAACAGCATCGCCACCACGACGTCGGCGTCGGCGACCGCCGCGGTGGGATCGAGGGCGACGGTGGCACCGTCGTCGGCCAGCGGTTCCGCCCGCTCGACCGTGCGGTTCCAGACCGTCACCTCGATGTCCTCGCGCAACAACGACTGCGCCATCCCCGCGCCCATGGCGCCCATACCCAGAACCGTCACTCGCATGAGAGCCATTCTGCCCACACCCTGACCTGGAGCCTCGGACTGCGGGTATGCAGCGGTAACTTCGCCCGGTCCGCGCCACCGGCGCAGCGCCCGTTAGCCTGGCTTTGCGGCGCGGTGCCGCGTTTGCCAGGAGGATTACCCATGCGCACTCTCAGCGTGGCCACACTCGCCACGGTTGCCACCATCTTCGGTTCGTCGGGCATAGCGGCGGCGGCGCCAAAGGACTACTGCGCCGACCTCAAGGGCGCCAACACCGGCACCTCGTGCGTCATCCAGCTCGCCGACCCCGCGTACGGCGTGAGCATCAGCATTCCGCAGGACTACCCCGACCAGAAGTCGGTCTCCGACTACGTGTCCCAGACGCGCGACGCGTTCCTCAACGTGGCCAAGTCCGGAGCGACGCGCACGGCACCGTACCAGTTGACCGCCACGCCAACGGAATACACCTCGGCGGTTCCGCCGCGTGGCTCGCAGGCCGTGGTGTTCAGGGTGACCCAGAGCCTCGGCGACGGGACCTCGAAGACGACCTTCAAGGCGTTCAACTGGGACCAGACCTATCGCAAGACGATCACCTACACCGCCGCACCGGACGACAAACTGAACACGCCGCTGTGGCGGGTCGACGATCCGCTGCCGACCGTCGCCCCGATCGTCGCGGCCGAGCTGCAGAAGCAGTTGGCACCGCCGCCGGTGGCGCCCCCGACGCCGCCCGCGGAGGCGGGACAGCCGGTGACGCCCACGCCGACCACCGCGCCGCCACCGCCGCCCGCACCGTTGCCGATCTCGTCGACGGCGCTCTACAACCCGGCCAACTATCAGAACTTCGCGGTGGTCAACGACGGGGTGATCTTCTTCTTCGACCAGGGCGTGTTGCTGCCCGACTCGGCTGGGCCGCTGCAGGTCCTGGTGCCACGGTCGGCGATCGACCCGATGATCGCCTAGAGCCTCAGTCGGCCTCGATCGGGTACGGATGCGCGGTGTCGGACTCGTAGCAGATCGCGAAGGGCTTGTTCGTGATGAACAGGAACGTGACGTCGTTGTCGGCGGTGGCGCCGTGCTCCATCCAGCCGCCCTCGGGGAACCAGACGAAACAGCCCGGTCCGTATTCGCCCTTGTGCGTGTTCAGGATTCCGTCGAGGACGTACATGCCGTGAGCGTGCGGGTGGGTGTGCCACACGTTGGTGAAGCCCGCCGCGTACCGGAGCATGAAGACCTGCATGCCGGTGTCGGGATCGGAAAACAGTTCCTTGGAGGGGATTTCGGCACCGATCTGCGGGACGACGAACATCGACCACGGCATGCGGCTCGAGTCCGCGACGGTGAGTTCTATCTGGTTGCTCGGCACCTTCACGTGACCCGGTTCCTCTCGACATCACCCGCGTCCGTCGCGGGAGTTCGAGCAGAACTTTAGGAATCCTTTGTTTCCGAATGGTTTTCGCAGGATTACGGTCAGTTTGCGTGGGTGGCCAAGGCTTCGCGCAAGAACGGCGTGGAGTCGGCCATCGATGCGAGGACGGTGCCGCTGTGGTCTTCGTCGGGGTAGACGTGCAGGGTGACGTTCTGATTGTTGGCGACCAGCTGGTGATAGAACGACAGGGTCGACTCTGGCGGCACGTCGCGGTCGAGGAGACCGACACCGAGGAAGATGGGTCGGTCGAAACCGGTGGACGGCGTACCCATGAATGCGTACAGCGCGTCGGCCATGCCGGGTATCGAATTCAAGGGTGCGGTGAAGAAGGCTGCGGGCGTCATATTGGAGAGTTCCTCGGAAAGCGCTAGCGTGCAGACTGTTTCGGCCCGGTCTGCGGCGTTGCGTCCGGCAGGACTGAGCACGCCGTCGACGTCGAGGTCGGGCCGTGCCTCGCGCAGCGCGGCAAGGATGTAGGCGGTGTAGGCGTTGGCGATCGGCCCGAGCTCGGGCAGCTTGAAGTCCGGGCCGGTCTCATAGACGAGCTTGTCGATGTTGGCCGGAGTGCCGGTCGCCACCACGCCCCGGTAGTCGAGTTCGGTGCCCTGGCTGAATTCGGTGGCCCAGCGGGCGCTGCTGATGGCAGCGCCGCCGCCTTGGGACTGGCCGACGATGGCCCATCGCGGTGACAGTGGCAGACCCATGTCGTGGGCGGCGATCACAGAGTCCACGACGCCGTTGGCGGTGGTCACGCTGTTGAGGTAGCTCATCAAGCCCGGTGTTCCCAAGCCGGCGTAGTCGCTGGCGACGACGGCATAGCCCTCGCCCAGCCAGTGCGAGAGGTACTCGTCGTCGCGCGGGGTACGTGGGAACGCGGAAGGCGTGCAGTCGTCGCCGAGGCCGACGGTGCCGTGCGCCCACGCGATGACTGGGAACCCGCCCTCGGGCGCCGGACCGGGCGGCAGGAACACCGCGCCGGTGCTGACCGCGGGCCTGTCGTGCTGGTCGACCGTGGAGTAGAGCACGCGGTAGGCGGGGCCAGCGCCGCTCAGCGACAGGGCGGGATCCAACGGCACGGACTCGATGGTGGTTCCCTGCGGAGGTATCGGAGCGGCGAACGCGCGAGCGTCGAGCCCCGACCAGTCCGGCACGTCGGCATGGGCGGGGGCCATCGGAAGAACCGAGAACGCCAGCACGAGAAGCGCCGACAGTCCAGTCACACATCGCGTCAATCCCATGGCCAGAGTCAACCAGACGGCTGGCGAAGACGTGGCACCTTGCGCGTCAAATACGCACGGCCGCCTGATCGATCACATGATCGGTTGGCGTCGGTTGTCGAATGCGCCGAGGAACGTGCAATGTGCCGAGCGCGGTCGACGACCTTCGATCGTCGAATTGCCAGTTGCCGGAAACGAATCGACGCTTCATCGGCCGTAATGGTGGGTGACTCACTAGGCTGAGTCGATGATCTCTCGAGCCACCGCGCAATCTCGCAGCCGTCGCAAGCGCCGCGGGCTTTTGCGCCGACTCGTCGGCGTCATGGCCGCCGCTCTACTCGCTGCCGGAGCCACGGCGCCCTCCGCGCTCGCCGCACCCGACCCGACGGCGCCGGCTGACTTCGTGTCGCTGAGCGACGTCGATCCCACGATCCTCTACGACATCCGGTACGCCACTCCGCACAACTTCACCGGTGATCCCGTCGACGGCTACCTTGCGCCGATGTGCATCCTGACGCGGACGACCGCCGAGGCGCTCCAACGAGCTCAACGAGAGTTCCTCGAACAAGGCCTCACGCTGAAGGTGTACGACTGTTATCGGCCTCAGCGAGCCGTCGACGACTTCGTCGGGTGGGCCCAGGATTTGCCGGACCAACGGATGAAGGCCGAATTCTATCCTCGCGTCGACAAGTCAGATCTGTTCCGCGACGGCTACATCGCCGAACAGTCCGGACACAGCCGCGGCAGCACGATGGACCTGACTCTGGTGCCGCTGGCGCAAGCGCAGACGCGCCCGTACGTGCCTGGTGAGCCATTGGTCGACTGCACGGCGCCGCAGGCGATTCGGTTCCCCGACCAGTCCGTCGACATGGGTACCGGTTACGACTGCTTCGATACGCTGGCCCACACGTTGGATCCGCGGATCCAAGGCGACCAGCTGAAGAACCGGCTGCTACTCAAGGACGGCTTGGAGAAGCAGGGGCTGGTCAACTACGAGAACGAATGGTGGCACTTCACCTTCCAGCCGGAGACTTACCCCGACACGTACTTCGACTTCCCCGTCGAGCAGGCCTCCCTCACCGGCTGACGCGCGGCGGGACCGTCACCAAACACGCAGCGGTGCGCGGTGATACCCGGGATGCCAAGGCACGCACCCAGCTCGTGGGACACCTTGGCGGGCAGCCGCACCGCCTGCGCGCCTCTCCGACGTGAAGCACGTGGGCCGCGGCACCTTGCCGGTCGCAGGACGCTGCCAGCATCACGCGTCGCCCATCGCCGCGGCGATGACGAGTTCGGCGGCTGCGTCAACGCGGGAATCGTCACGGGTGACGAGTACGTCCTGACACAGGCCCCTCAAACCGGAGACGACGAGTGTTGCGCGAATCCTCGCGTCGCGGCGCCCATACCCGACTGACACCAGAGCGTCGCTGATCGGGTCGAGCATCACCGCGACCGCCGTTCGGGCGTAGGGACCGTAGGTCTCCGGGTCCGTAGTGGCGAGGCTGAGCACCTGCAACAGCATTCGTACGCTGCGCCGCTGATCCCCGCGCGTCAACCCGCGCCACAGCGTTCGCGCGGCACCGCGGAAGTCGTCCTTCGTCGCGACGTCACGGAATATCTCCCCCACCTTGGGCCGGCTGGCGTCGAGCGCTTGGGTGAGGAGTTCTCCACGATCGCCGAAGTAATACAGCAGCATTCGCTTGCTCGTCCCGAGCGCCTCGGCCATCGGCGCCAACGACATGTCGTTGACGCCGTGTGTCTCGAGGTACGCCACGACGTCCTGGAGGAGCTCCGCACGTTTCGCGGGATCGGGTGCACGAGCCATGCCTTGACCGTACCGATCGGTACGCGTACCGTCAATCATGTGCCGATCGGTACATGAATACTGTAGAGAGGCTGTGGGTCATCATGGGTCCGACGAAGGTGGCAGTCGTAGGAGCGGGAATCGGTGGCTTGGCCACCGCAAGCGCATTGAGCCACAAGGGGTTCGACGTGCACGTCTACGAGCAGGCGCGGCAACTCGGCGAGGTCGGTGCGGGAGTCGCGCTTGGCGCCAACAGCATTCGCCTGCTCGACCGCCTCGGCCTGCAGGGGCCGCTGCAGGACTACGGGCCGCGCTGGACGCAGTGGAGGTTCAGCGATGCCGGCGGGCGCGTGCTCACCGAGCAGGCGATGGACGGCAGGGTCCTCGGAATGTATCGGCCCGACCTCATCGCCATGCTGACCGAGAGCCTCCCGGAGGGCACCGTGTCCACCGGTCGCAGGTGCGTGGGTTTCCGTCAGGACGCCGATCGCGCGATCGTCGAGTTCGCCGACGGCGAGCACATCGAGGCCGATCTCGTAGTGGCGGCCGACGGCATCCATTCCGTCCTGCAGAGCCACGTCGTGGAGCCCAGCGACCCCGTGTTCTCCGGAAGCATCGCCTACCGCGGCGTCATCCCCGCTGATCGGGTTCCGGACTATCCCGCCACGGTTTCCACGATGTCGATGGGCGAGGGCAAGCACTTCCTGATCTTCACGCTGCGAGGCGGGCAGCTGATCAATTTCGTCGGCTTCGTTCCCAGCGACGACGAGATGCGCGAATCATGGTCGGCACCGGGTGATCCCGCGACATTGGCTCGCGAGTTCGCGGGCTGGGACCCGATGGTGCAGCGTGTCATCAGTGAGGTCGACACCACCTTCCGGTGGGGACTCTACGACCGAGAGCCGCTGTCGCAGTGGAGCAATGGTCGTCTGATCCTGTTGGGAGACGCCGCCCATCCGATGCTGCCGCACATGGGCCAGGGTGCGAACCAGTCGATCGAGGATGCCGTCGCCTTGGCCGCGGTGCTCGACGGTGTCGACCGGGCCGACGTACCCGACGCCGTGCTTCGTTACGGGTCGCTCCGCCGCGACCGGGCCGCGCAGGTTCAACGCAATTCACGCAACGGTGGGCTCGTCTACGACAGCGCCGACAGCCCGGAGCGCGACGAGAAGTTGCGCGGCACCGTCGCGGACCTTCTGTGGTCCCTGGACTACGACGTCGAGGCCGAGGTCCAATCGTTCCTGGCGACGGCGCGAAGCTAGCTTCACATGTCGCGGCCGCCGGTCACTTCGGCAACCGTGGCGATCATGTCCGAGGACAGGTTTGAGGCGAAGAACAATGCGACCAAGGCAATTTCGTCGGGCTCACCGGCACGCCCCATGGGGACCTCGGCGAGCTTCTGCTCCCAGACGCGGGCCGGCATCGCCTCGGTCATGGCCGTGCGAATCACAGACCACGAACATCGACCACGGGATGCGGCTCGAGTCCGCGACGGTCAGTTCTATCTGGTTGCTCGGTGCCTCCACGCGACCCGGCTCCTCTCGACATCACCCGCGTCGGTCGCGGGGATTCGAGAAGAACTTGGAATCCATTGTCTCCGAATGGTTTTTGCAGGTTCACGGTCAGTTTGCGCCGGTGAGGGACTGCTCCGCCCCGCTGCCGTCAGGACCTTTCGCCGACCACACCGGTAACCGCCTTGACGGTTGCACCCCGTGGTCCCACCTCGATTGAGAACGGATTTCGTCAGGCGGGTGAATTGCTACGTGCCGTCGGCGCCGCGTTCGCCGTTGCCCGCGCCGCCGGTGCCTCCAGCGCCACCCGCGCCGGAGTTGTTGCGGTTCGGCGCACCGGAAGTGGATCCGCCGTCGCCGCCGTCGCCGCCCACGCCGATCTGGCTGTTGCCTCCCTTACCGCCTTTGCCCGCGTAGTTGGTACCCGAGCCGCCGGTGCGGAAGGAGTCACCGCCTGTCCCGCCATCGCCGCCCGTGCCGGACTGGCTGTCGCCACCATCACCACCGTTGCCGCCGAAGTGGAAGGACCCGGAGTCATCCGTGGATGACAGCAGTCCGCCGTTCCCGCCGTTGCCGCCGGGGCCACTGACCCCGTTGCCACCCCTACCGCCGGACCCGGCGCTGTTGTTCGTGCCGCCGACGCTGATGCCGGCACCGCCGTTTCCGCCGTTGCCGGCAACGGCACCGTCGGCACCGCGCGTGCCCGACGCTCCGACCGAGGCGCCGGTGCCGCCGATACCCGCCTTGCCGCCGGCGCCGACGTCACCTCCGTCACCGCCACCACCAGCGGTGGCGGAGGCCATGGCATCACCGCCGTTGCCGCCGTCACCACCGTTGCTGCCGGTACCGCCGTCCGCCCCGTTGCCGCCGTTGCCCATGACGCCGGCCTGCATGCCGTCGGCACCACCCACGCCACCGGTCCCACCGGTCCCCGCGGCACCAGCCGCACCTGAGGACCCGACCGCGCCGCCGTCGCCGCCGTTGCCGCCGTCCTGACCGGCCCCGCCGTCCTGACCGTTCTCGCCAGGCAAGCCGTCCACCCGGTCTCTGTCGGCCGACTTACCGTCGTCGCCCTTCGCACCGGCGACACCGTCCGCGCCGCGCACGCCGTCGCCGCCGTTGCCACCACTGCCGCCGCTGCCACCGTTACCCCCATTGCCGTTGACGCCCACCGTGCCGGCCGCACCGAAAAGGGATGAGCTACCACCGGCACCCGCGTTGCCACCCGCACCGCCGGCGCCTCCGGTTGAACCTGCGATGCCGTTCTTGCCACTTTCACCGGCCGCCGTGCCGGACAGACCGTTTGCGCCCAACCCGCCATTTCCGCCGTTTCCGCCGGTGCCGCCCGCTCCACCGGCGCCGCCATTGCCGATGAGCAGACCGCCCGCGCCGCCCCGGCCACCTGCGCCACCGTTACCGCCTGCGACACCCGACTGGCCCGCCGCACCGTTCCCACCCGCCATCGCGGAGCCACCGTTGCCACCGATTCCACCGTTGCCGATCAGCAGTCCACCCCGCCCGCCTGCGCCACCGGTCATCCCCGATCCGAGCGCGGCGTTCCCGCCGGCACCACCGAACCCGATCAGCCCGGCATAGCCACCCGCTCCGCCATTGGCGCCACGGCCACCCGATCCCAGGAGAAGGCCACCGTTGCCGCCGTTGCACGCCGAGCCTTCGCAGTCTGCGGCGGCGTCGGCACCGTTGCCGATGAACAACCGAATGAAGGACCCGACCGGGTCCACCGGAGCCGACGCTGCCGTCAGTGGCGCCACGCGCGCCTGCGGAGCACCGAACGCGTTCACCAAAGCGGGCGTCACGACGCCGGCTGATCCGATCTTCAACAGGCACAACGGATCTGAGCAGGGGCTCGGCGCCGCAGGCCCGGCCGTGCTGAGCGCCACTGACCCCTGGTCACGGGAATCGGCCATCGCCCACGGGGAGGCGATCATCGCGCCTGCCCCCAACGCGACTGCCAACGCACCGACCCGACCGACGTAACGAACAACACTCACCGCGACACTCCCCCGCACCGTGCGGCAGGCAGGTCCCAGCGCATCCTGACAAGTATGGGGTATCCCAGTTACCGCGTCGCCGATAGCTGGGTATTGGGTTCGTCGGCGTCGGCGTCCGGCTCAACAAGGTGCCGCAGCACCGACCGTCGGCACCGGAGCTCTGCCGATTGATGGAGGACGACTCCACGTTCAGATGTAGGGCGACGGGGACTTGAACCCATCTCGCTCGCGACAGGTGTTGCCCCATAGTGTCCTTACTTATCGGAGCTCTCGATCCGTTCCATCATCGCCTCCAGGTGTTCGCTGACCACCTCTGCCGTGAACCCGTGCGGCTCGCCGATTGTCATCGTCATGTGGTGGCATGCTTTGTCGGCCCGTGCGATCACATCGGCAATGTCTCCCAAGTCGTCGAGCATTCGCTGCTGGCCACTGCTTGTCATGAAATTCTCGGCATGCTCACGAAAGAAACGGTGGATTAGGCGATTTCGCTCAACAACAGCTTTCCGGCACGTTTCGAGGTCCGCTACATCGAGATGTATATCCCGGCTGACTTCATTGACTAAGGCGCCGGCCGTCTTCTGGAATAGATCTGCCATGAACCGATCTACGGCCGCGGTCGTCAGTTTTTGACCGATCGTTCCAGCGACGGTCAGGAGGTTGACGAGCGCATGATCAAATACTTGAGCCTGGTACGCCACCAGCCCAAATCGGGCGTACACCTCTTTCTGGCGAAGCCCATCGTCTGGAAGTTCGACGATTCGGTCGAAGCCGCGCGTGTCAGGCATGAGGCGGAAGGCTATGCCGCCTGTCACCGGTCGTCTAGCCATTTTGATCGACGACCAAAATCCCAAAACTGGATACGCCGCAGCGTCAGGACACCGCCAAGAGCGAAGCAGGTCTGCACACTCCACCGCTGCCCCGCTTCGCCGTCAACGTCCTGAAGGTGCGGCGCCAGATGCTGTTCCTCGGCCAACACACGATGATTTCCTCCTCGACGGCACATACGTTCCGAGCCCCGAACAACTCAGATAGGCAATGTTGGCGGTGCGCCACGACCTCGGCGTGCCGGACGTCACCACGCACAGTTTCAGGAAATCACTCGCAACCTTGATCTACGACGAGGGCTTTCCGCGCGAATCGGAGCCGGCCACCTTGGTCTTACGAACATCTCGATGACTCCGGACAAGTACATGAGCCGAGGTCGGGTCCACACCCAGGTGGCCGGCCTCCTCGACAAGTTGGTCAGCGATCCTGACGATTGACGGGAATAGCCCAAATCAGCATCCTTGCGTTTGAGTATGCATTTCGTAGGTTATTGACTTACGATATGCATACTCAAGGAGCAACGACGATGCGCAGCCACAGCACTCCGATCCCATCCGAGCTCGCACGGGCGCCGATGAAGACCGTCCGGCCACGCGACGCCGGCGACGTCTACGCACATCCGCGGGCCGAGTTCGCCCGGCTCACTGAACGCGGACTCCTTCACCGCGTCGCCAACGGCTACTACATCGTCGTCCCGCAAGACATGGTCGGTCGACGTTGGATGCCCGGCTTGGAAGCGGCCGCCGCGGGTATCGCTTCGGCGATCTACGGGGCGGACGCGGTCGTGGCGATGGGACCAAGCGCAGCCCGGCTGCATGGCGCGATTCCCCGCGCCTTGGCGACGGCGACGATCGCGGTGCCCCGGCAGCACCGCGAGATCGAACTGTCGGACCGACCGGCAGTCGTGCGATTCGTCAAGCGCGACACCGACCGCCTGGACGCCGAACGCATCGAAACAACCTTGGGCCCCGCGTTGGTGACAACACCCGAACAGACCGTCCTCGACCTTGCTCACCGGCCAGACCTAGGCAGTGTCGACGTCGACGTCCGATCGGCGGTCGTCGCCCTCTTGGCGCGCAGCGACCGGCAGAGAATCTCCGCGCTCGCGGTCGACCAGCTGCGAGTCGCCTCACTGCGTCGCGCCGAGGACTGGGCACGAACGTGAACATCGACGAACGCGACTTCGTGGCAGCACAATTCGGCGTAGCCACCGAGCAAGTCGAACGCGACCACCTCATTTCACACCTACTCGCATTTCTCAGCTCGGCTGTTGGAGACCGTGTTCACTTCATCGGGGGCACCGCACTCGCACGTGCGCACCTGCCGGACGGACGGCTCAGCGAGGACATCGACTTGATTGCCATCGACGATCGAAAGTCCGTAGCTGCCACACTCGACGCCGCGCTCCCCCGCGCACTGTCGCGGTCGCACGGACGGCTCACCCTCGAGCCATTACTTGGCAGCATCGCGAGCACCCTGCCCGCGACCCTTCGAACGGCCAGCGGGCTATCGGTGCGAATTCATTTGCTTTCCTCGCAAGACAGGATCGTCTGGCCGTCCGAACGGAGGGTGCTCGTCCAGCGCTATGCCGACGCACCTGCGGCGGAATTAGTGGTACCAACGCTGCCCGCATTCGCCGCTTCGAAAACGTCGACGTGGGCCGACCGAAAGGGCGCACGCGACCTCTGGGACCTGTGGGCGCTGAGCGTACTGGGCGCAATCGACCGACTGGCCTCGGACCTTTACCGACGCTACGGGCCCACCAATCATCCGCCGACATCGCGACTGTTCACGTCGGCACCGACCGACGCCGAATGGCAGTCTCAGCTGGCCGGGCAGACCCGAATCACGATCTCCGCGGAGCAGGCCGTCGTGGCCGTGCGGGACGCCTGGCGCGCGGCCGTCGCGTCCAACCGATGAATGAGCGATGACTCGGCCAGGCTGATCTTGAACAGCCTCTGACGTAGGGCGACTGGGACTTGAACCCAGGACCAACGGATTTGCGATCTGCGGCTCTTGGACAGTCCGGACAACCCTCGTTAGCTATTGCCTCACAACAGATTTGACTTCACTCAGAGTACGAGCGATTCCGAGCGATTCTCGCCGAATCGTGGACATATCCGCCGAATAAGCGTCGACTGCCTAAAAGCGTCAGCCGTGCTGGCTGACGTACAAGCGGTTGCCGTCGAAGTCACGAAAACTGAACATCAGCGGAACCGACTCCCAGCCAAGATGCTCACCCACGTCGAGTCCCTTCGCAGCAAGAGCGGCTCGCGCGTCGCGGGTCGCGGGTCGCGGGTCGCGGGTCAATAGTCGGATGCCCGTGTCGACCCCCGTCGGCAATTCCTGTCCGGTCAGCACTTCTACAATCGACGCGTGACCGGCGGGTGCGGCCAGCTCGATCCACCGGAAACCAGGCTGCAGTTCGGTGTCCATCGTCGTGGTGAAGCCAATCTCCTCAAACAGGGCTTTCGTGCGGTCCTGGTCGGCGACGGGTACTGCAACGCATTGGATGCTGGTGATTAGTTGGTCTGTCATACAGTGTGGACCGCCATCAGCTCACCAAGTCATCGAACGTCGACGACGGCTACACGTGGAGATCTTCATAACTCCGACCGCCGGAGACCTCTGGGTTATGAGCTGCGTTGACGGTCACAAGCCGAATCCGTGTCGATGCCAAAGGGCTGCCGTCAATGCGCAGATTGCAGCATCGAGAAGGTCCTCCCGGTGCTTATAAGCCGTGTGGTCTATCGGAGACGGCTCGTCCAGCCGCCTTACGTGACGACGTTCGACCGCAGGTCGAGCGGCGGGTCTACTCATGCACTCCGACAGGGCAGTCAGTTCCGGTCCGCACGTTCGTCCATTCGTTTGGTCACGACAATTACGGGCTACATGGGCCGAGTCGGTGCGTGCGGTGACAACACTGCAATTGAGTCCTTCTTCGCCCTCGTTAAACGCAACGCCCTGGATCGGCACGGGCCGGTCGACCCGGGCACAACTACGATTGGAGATCGTCACCTGGATCGAGGGAGACCTACCACCGCAAGCGACGGCAACGCCGACTCCGACGGCTCACTGCGGTCGAATTTGAGACATCAATAAAGTCGCTCACGCCGCTTGAACCGCCCACCTCAACCAGACAACTGAACTGGGGGCATTCTCGAGAGCGCAGTGACCAGAGTGGGTGGGTTTACGCCCTGCGTGCAATGTGCGTCGTTCAGTAGAGTTGCCTAATGAACCACCGCCAGATGCACGTCGGCAGATCCTTGCGTGATCGTCGTGGATGCGGATAGCCCGCCGCACGAATGCCCTTTCTGCGCTATCGTCGCCGGTCGCGCCCCTGCTCGCGAGGTGTTGCGAACTAGCGACGTCTTGGCCTTCTTGCCGGATGTGCCTGCCGTGCTCGGCCACACGCTTGTGGTTCCTAAGGCGCATCTGCCGAATATCTGGGCGGTTAGCCAGCGCGAGGCGCACGCATTGGCAGACGTGACCCGTCGCGTCGCGGCAGCCGTTGCCGTAGCAGTAAATGCCGAGGGCATGAACATCATTCAGTCCAACGGCGCGGCCGCGGGCCAGTCCGTGTTCCATCTACATATCCATGTGGTCCCTCGGCAGGCCGGCGATAGGATGCCCGACCTCTGGCCGGAAGATGCCAAATGGCACTTCGAGCAACTTGATTCAGTCGCTGAGGACATACGCTCAACCGTCGACCATCACGGCTGAGTTGACGGTGCTGGTTCCTGGGAACTCGGCTCCGGTGCCTTTGTCGTCTCGATCGACCCCTGTGACGTTCGAGTAGGCAACGGGGCAATTGACGTCGGTGGTGATGTGGGGATCGATGTCGACGATTGGCTTGATTGAACGGCACTGCTGGAGGGTGTTTGCTCTTCGGGGGCGTCCTCGTTCCCGTGCAAATTCGACGTACTCGGTTGTGGCGGCGATGAATCAGCGACGGCCAGGACGATGGTCACGACGACTGTCAGGACGACGATGGCGAGGTAAAAAATTCTGAGACTCAAGGAAAATCCAACGCCCCACCACGGTTGCTGCTCGGCATACGGCGTTGGGTTGATTGTGAAGTCCCGCAGTTCTTTTGCTGCGATGTCCGCGTACATTCCTCGGAACGCCCGCTCCTGGCGAAGGTAGTAGGTGTCGAGCACCCAGAAAGCTAACACCGGCACAAGGGCCACGAGCGCAAGTCCTGCGTGCTTCTGCGTAATCGCAAAACCCAAGAGAGCTGAGGACAACGTCAGCGCCCAGCCCTTCAAGAGGAATGAATTGTTTGCCAGCCTTGTGATTACCGCTTGGACGTAATCCATGTGCTTGTGATGGTCGCTACGGTCGACCTCACCTGCCGAGCCGTGGTCTGCTGCAGGCATCAAGTACCCATGTCCACATAGCGGCCAGCCGCAGCGCCAAAGGACGACAAGGGCTCCGCCTTCTTACGCGAGGGCAGCACTGCGTAGGGAAGCGATCTGCCGTCTGTCACTCGAAGCTGTTCGATTTGTTTGTAAAGGCCGAGGTACTCCTCGCCTGCGAACTTCGCGCTGCTGGTGCTGTCCAGGCGCATGACCGAAACTCTTTCACTCGCCTTGAAGCCGTCAAAATAGCCGAGCTCCCAGGGCATCCAGCGCGACGTCTTGGCATTGCGGGATGTTGCGTAAATCATGCTGGTCGAGTTCCGCATCTGCTCCCTCAAACGTGCTGCTGTGGCGTGAGACACCGCCGCGCGATCCAACTCCGGGTCGTCGATCCAGTCGACGTACACGCTCAGGTTCTTGGACGTCAGCCAGTCACGGAGACCGAGGATTACACGCGCATCCCGGACGCTGTGGCTGAGAAAGATGTCGAATGTTCCCGCGGCGGCCTTCGCCCCGGTTCGTAGGGAGAACTCAGCCGCACTCGCGGTCAAACTGACTCTGCGCCGGAAATCTTCCTCGTTGTACAGGCTCACGGTCGTTTCGCGCCCCGGTCGGACCACGCGGCGAGGTTTAGGCGTAGCGCCGCGTAGGTGGCCTGCGAATCTGTGCGGGTTGGATCAAACACCGGTATGCCGGCGGAGCGTAGGCCAGCGGCCTCGAAGGGATCGGGCCCAGCGCGATCGACGCTGCCCATCGAAGACAAGCCGTGAATCTGGATACCTAGCAGCGGTTTACCATCGTTCCATGCCTTCTGGATCTCATAGTTGACCCAAGGCCGACTCGCAGTCTGCTGCCCGATCAGCACGACCACTGCTCGCTTGTAGCGCATCTGGTCGTCAATCCAGTTCTTAATGGCTTGGTCGCCGCGACTGCGGATACTTTCCCAGTCTTGCGAGTTCAACAGCGGTTGGCCTTCAAGAGCGTCGATGTTGCGGACGAGCTGCACACGATGGACGTCACGCTCGTAGTGGAAACTGTAAAAGACTGTCTTTGCCATCATTGACCCCCGGCTCTAAAGGTGCAGCAAAATCATTGCCGCATCGACCATATCCGGCGGCTCCGACATTGCTTGGAGCGTGTCGTCGCGAGGTTGCCATTTATTGGCTAGTGCCCTCGCCGCCGGACTAGATGGGCCTCTACGCAGCGCCTCCGCGATCAGTAGCGAGGGGGGTGCGCGTTGACGCCGCGGTGTCTTCGCTCTGTCTCGACGGCGGCACCGCGCCGCCGGAGAGTGCCCAGACTGGTCACCTGGCGCTATCTTGAAACCTCCGCGCGAGGGCTCTCCTCAAGGGAAATCCGACTTAGGGACAAAGGGGGCGTGGTCAGTGGTCGCTCGTGTTTGGCGGTGGGTGCGATGGACTGTCTTGATTTCGTCGTGCCCCTACCTGATCGCACTAGCGCTGAGCCCACTTTTTCAAGTCAGCATTTCGTGGCTTGATCGCATCACCGGTTCCGGCCAACTGCTCCTAACCAGCATCGCCCTGCTCGGTGGCGGGTTGAAAGAACTGGGAGGAATGGAGCCAGGCGTCCGCGAGAGCCACAAGGATCACATCACCCCCTTCTCGTTTGTGTTCGCTGGACTGATGGCTGCCGCTTACGGGGCGATCGCAGCAACGCAGGCAAGCGGTAAGACTTTGACTCCAGATGTGCAGCGCTATGTCACGCTAGGATCGATGGTGTTCTTCGCCGTCAGCCTCATACTGACTGGTTATGCCGTTGCGGTGAGCCATCCAAGGGAGAGCTTGTGAGATGGATCTAATCCCTGTACTTCTCAACTTGGCGGCCGGCGCTGGCGCTGCCTCAATTGCTGCAGTCGCGTGGGATGCCTTCAAGCTTCGACGCGCGAAGTCGCGTGCGAACCCGGCACAAGCGGACGTCGTCGGCCGGGATACCGACCCAGAGTCGGTAGACATCTCTGAGTTGATGGCGACACTCGACTCCGCCGAGCGCGAGATAGCGGAGGTTAAGACGAGGCTTGAAGGGCTCTCCACATAGCTAAAGAATCTAGGCTGATAATCCGGCCGTCGAGTTCAAGATGCGATGTGCTGACCTCGCCTAATCGATGGGGCCCGCAGCTTACCGTCGAACAATGCCGTATCGCAGTTAGCTACACGATTGGAGAAGGCGCGCGGTCTACGGCAAGTCGCTGTCGGACTAGGTCACGTCTCCCTAGGTGACGTTGTACCAGCGGTCCCGAAAATCCAAATCCCAGTGTTCAGTCCCGCCGAGTCCGTGACCTGCTTCGCCACCCATGCCGGTTTGGACCACTCTGACGACCACTCACGTGTACGCGCTGTCGTGGATCGCCCTGGGTCGATCCCGCTGGCGGTCAGCATGGCGAGAATGTACTCCGGCAACCCCGGAACGGTCACCGAACTGTCCTCCGCCTACTTGCCGAAATTGAATGCCCTCAAAGAACGAGGGCGCCGTACCACCCGGAGTCGGCACCGCGACGCTCTAAGCTGCGACCCGGCACCGACTCATGTCGCCCGAGGCATGCCGAGTCGACAGACAACCAACGGCTCACTACCCAGGGGCCTTCGCGCTCCTCACTCTGCGCGGCGATTGCGCAAAATGCTGCCACCTCCGGCCGCGCAACTCGCGACCCCGTCAGCGCCCTAGTACTTGAGGCCGGACCTCTCTTTGCTGACAACACGTGGAACCCGGCAGTACGCAACCGACGGAGTCACGTCAACAACATTTCGAGGCGCCGCGCACGACGTTGGGCCGCAAATGTCCACCGTCGCGGGTCGGCAGTGGCGAACAGGAGATGGCGCAGTAACAAGCCCGCAATCGCTTGTTCGACCGCAATGGTCGACCGACCCTCCCCGAATCAACCCATGCCCGTCCATCGAATCGGACCTGCGTTGAGCAGTTGACACATTAGGGGGAATGTCTAAAGTTCTGCGTCCGTTGCCGAGAGAGATACTCCGAGGATTATTGGCGTAGTGGAAGTCAGAAGTTGCAGTGTCAGTTCCAACCCAGTGTCGATTATTGATTGAACGTCTGCATGGTCCTGCGACGCGATGTGAGCGACGACGTCGTGGGTCGCGTAAACGCAGAGCGGGGCGGGATTGGGTTGGTCGCGAGCACGCTCAAGGGTCAGTGGTTCGTGAGAGTCTGGCAGGTCCAGGGCAACGTCTACTAAATCCACTGTTGTAGAACCGGTTTCAAGCAGCGACTTGAGCAGACTTCGGCTCCGGACCCGCGTAAACTCGAGAAGATCTAAAGCCTCCGATGCTGAGACCGCGTAGCTCTCGCGCCAGCCGGGGATGCCAGTCTCGGCTAGCCAAGACCGTATGTTCTCCCGCGTCGCCGGGATGTCGGCGGGTAGGTGTGTAGAGACAGCATGGGCCAACCTGCGGGATCTGATTCCCGAACTCATGAGTATCAGTGCCGATACAGAGTCCACCCCGTACCGGATGTACCTACCTAGCTCCGGGCAAAAGCGGGCAACGACTTCCTTTTCCTCCAAACGTGCGTTGACGTACTCCACAAGGGCACCGACCGTCCAAGACAAATAATGCTCAAACTGTTCTGTCACTGCTCCTACCATTTGTTCGACCCGCCATGCAGCAGGATTGGCGGCGGCCAAATGCCGTTCGGCCATTGTTGATAGCGACATGCCCGACAACCAGTCGGTGAGGAGGTCGACGGGCGGGATCCCTAACTCCTGGCCTTTGGCGCTCAAGAGAAACCGCCAACGCGGAGCCTCTGGTAGATCGAGAAGCGCGCTTAACACACGTGGAATTCTTACCGCTACGTACGGGTCGCTCATGTCAGGCAAAGTGCCTTCGGCTTCTCGGCGAGCAATGTTATCCGCCAAGCGCGATGCCAAACCGTCGATCGTTCGAGAGGAACCAACACTGGTTCCTGTCCGCGGCCAACGACGACGCGCCTCCGGATCGCTGCGAGCATAGGAAACGCGCACTGCCTCAGCCACTCGCAAGCATGCGGCCCTCGAAATATCCGACTGAGAGGCAGCGAGCGTTGAATCGACTAGCCGGTCGAGGTTCAGATCGTCCGGGTCGATATTTATGGACTCGCCGACCGCGAGGTAATTCCAAACGAACCCGACGAAATCTGATGCGATTTCATTCGCTGTAAAGACAGCGTCCTCATTATCTCGAATCCGGGCTTCAAGATCGGCGAAGGCATCAAGCGCGCTGTCTGACAGCAGTGCGGACGTAATCGCCAACGCTTCGGCATCGGGGTTCAGAAGTTCAAAGTCTTCCTCTTTTGGCTCGGCTCCTCGAACAAGCACGATCCATCCCTCGGTCTCCCTACCGGCGCGACCTGCTCGCCCCATCGCGTTAACTAGCCGTGCACCGCGGAGCCGGGTGTCCTCAGGTTGCCCAGGAAACGGTTGATCATACACGACGACGGTGCGCACCGGGAGATTGACGCCCTCCGTGAGCGTAGAAGTGCACGTCAGGTACGGAAGTACGTCGTTCCGGGCGGCTTCCTCTAACGCCTCCAGAACTTCAATGGGCAGACGCGCGTGATGGAAACCCACGCCACGCCTCAAGGCAGCGACTAGGGGATGCTCGTCACCGATTTGTTCTCGCACGAAGTCTATGAGAGGCGTCAGAGCTGGGAAATCGCCGACCGCCCTGTCAGCTATGCCTCGTGCGACCAATTGCGCTTGAGGCCGGGTTGACGTGACCACCAGAACGGAACCGGCGTGGCCGAGAGCGGTAATCATGTCGCTTGCTATTTCATACTGCTTAGTCGACAACATACTGTCGGTCGGCAGGTTCTTCTTCCGCGAGTTGCCGTCGGTGGACTTGCGGACAATTTTCCAGTGGATATCGTCTCCAGTTACCAGCGAAGCTTTCTGACCATCGGCTAATCGCAGACGAATCTCTCCGCTAACTTGCGTTGTGTGACGATACTTCCACTTCCTTGCCTTCACCGGTTCTGTGTCTGTACTCCGCCAATCGGCCCTAGTGGTAAAGGCGGCATGCAAACGCCTTGGCCCACGCCAGTCTGATTCATGTTTCAGCGGCGTGCCACCGGGAGATAGCCATTGCGCGATTCCGCCAACATTACCCATCGCGGCGGATATTAAAATAATTTTATGCTCGGTGTCGGAGGTCAAAATTTGAAGTAGCGATATAACCGATTCCAGTAGGAAGCCTCGTCGACCTTCTTTGAGTAGCTGGGCCTCGTCAATGATGAACATTCCAAATCGATCTACGACCTCTCCTGGGTTGTGCCGAAGCATGTGTCCGAGACGCTCAGGTGTCATGACTTCTACGTCAGGCGGGTCGGTATCGATCTCGAAAAAATCCCAGATGGTCGGATAGTCAGCTTGTTCCGAGCCAGTTTCTTTTTGGAGAATTCGCACTCGACTATTCATGGCCCGACGCACTTCCCTGCCGAGGCTCCGTGTGGGCGTGACATAGCAAACGCTAGAATCTTGACTCGACAGATGAGCGACCGCCAATATTTGCGCCAGCAGCGTCTTCCCGCCACTAGTGGGGACGGCTAGAACCATCCGTCGAACCTCAGGATCTAGAGGTGATGGTGCGCTTGAAAGCAGTTCCCGTTGCGGCTCCCACAGGGTCAATACCGGAGGGCTGCCGACCGTAAAGGCCTGTCTGACGAGGTCAGAAACTGTGGGGGGCAAGATTAGCGGGTTCCATAGTGATCCCGCTTCCGCCTCACCAGAGAGGTTAAGCAGATGAGCCGCCACCCAACGCGCATTGATGTCGCCGGGTCCAGCTTGTCCGCTGGCCGCTGTCAGCAGTCGCGAATTACCGCTTTCCAACCTAATTGCGCGGCCTCGCGCGAAGTAGGTTAGCAGGTCGTCTACTCCCAGTATCACCATATGAGCAGTACCGAACACAGTAGTCGTCAAATCCGGCAGCTCCGAGCCGCTCGCAATTTCAGCTAGTTGCCTGCGCCAAATACGAAGCCAGCCAAATAGCGTCCGAGTTTCGAATCCCAAGAACGCGAGACCAGCCTCGATCGCGAGTGTGTCGATATGGTCAAGTACCGGAATATCTACACGTATATCGTTTCTGAGTCTATTCATTATTGCCGTAGCGTTTGGATCGCGGCCACCGCGCCGATACCCAATGGCGGCGGCAAATCCGTATGACAGCCGGTCTTTGAGATCTAGGTTCTGGTCGTTTAAAGCGAGGTCGAAAATATGGGCGCTCACAAGAAAAGCCTGACGCTGCCTTGCTAAGGTATATCGGCCCCGCGCTTCGTTCACAGACGCTACACCGTGCAGATACCAGGCCGAGTCCAAAAGGGGCTGCGACACTGCCGATCTCCGCAATAGAAGCTGAACTTCTAATTCGC
Organism: Mycobacterium sp. Root135; assembly: GCF_001426545.1. GTDB lineage: Bacteria > Actinomycetota > Actinomycetes > Mycobacteriales > Mycobacteriaceae > Mycobacterium. Next base: position 391,975 of record NZ_LMEZ01000006.1, read on the forward strand.
CCATTAGCTGCTGCAACTCTTCCGCACTAGGAAGATTTGTACGGCCACCGAGCGCGCCGGTCAGTAGTTCCAGGTCTAGAGCCCGCTCCACACGATTTCCTTCACCCTTTCTGCAAAAGCCGGATAATCCGGTATAGCAATTACGAGGCCCTCGCGCTGCCCAGCTCCCGAGTACTCAGGGAACTGCTTCTCGAGAGATCCAAAAGACCGTGGGCCACCGGGCGCCTTCTCCGACGATGTCCCCACCGATACACCGACCCCAGAGCGATCACTTCGGTCGAACCACAATTCGACTACGTTGGCGTAGAAGTCGCCGATCACTCCGCCCTCAGCTATTGTCTCGGGGCCGGCGAGCTTCGCGAGGTACTCATGACCGCGGGTTTTCAACTGGTTGCTCGCACGTCGGATGGTCACCGATACTTTGCCGATAGCGTCATGCTTCTTTATCTCCCAGAGCCGGAAAACGAGTTCGTTCGTAAAGGTCCCGGACTCTCTGCTGTAGATGACCAAGCCGTCCCCGCCAGGCTCGAGTGGATCAGGCTTTACAGAGTGAGCGCGCACAAGGTGGCGGCCATCGCGGCAAACAAGCCGCTCATCCATCAACCGGTTCCAGATTAACTCCGCCACGTGCCCTTGCAAGTGGTCTTCGTCGGGTGGATTTCCGGGCAGTTTGAAACCGATCCCGACATATGCCTCGAGCGCAGACTTCCGCGACCCTGTCGCCGGTTGTCCGCCGTCACGGCGCGATCGCCAGGTCTCGAAGAGGGGTGAGCTTCCACATCGGATACGCATCGCGTCTTCGGCGAGGAGCTGTGCGATGGTCTCCCGATTCTCGTCCGTTAATTCCGTACCGCCGACCGCGTAGTCGACTGACGACTCACCGTCGCTATCAATGAGGTTGAGCAAGGGTGTGACTGCAGTTGGCACATCTGTCGACACGCGAGCCGTCCTCCCCATTCTCAAACGTTGCGACCTCCGCGGATAGTACGCACCTGCCGAGAAGAAAATGGCGACCACAGGTCGCGCGCCTCCGAGTGGGTGCCCTGACTATTGGGGGTGCGGCGCGGGGCCCGTGGTGGGATCGGACCCGAACACGACGGTCAGGTCATTGGTGGTGATGTCTCATGTAGCTCGACGCGACCTCGAGCGCTTCATGACCGCAGCCCGCCAAGCGTGATGCCGAGCTGGTCAACCGAAGGTTTTGTGAAACGTGGTCGGCGTTGCGCGTGCGGGCAGTGGATCATGCGGGGACGCGTGTTCGTTGGCGTTAGCGTCAGTCGATGGCGAAATTGCGGATACCCAGATCTTTCGGGGTGATCACCTTGGAGGCAGGTATTGCACAGGAGTGTGCTCTCGATCATGGGTTGGACGTAATGCCGAACTCTCGACGGTGATCAGTTTGTGAAGCTGCGGCGCACCGGTGACTGGGTGGCCACCGCGGCGCTGGTGGTGTCGTGTGGGCTGGCCGGGAAGATGCTCCCGGCGCATGCCCCCGGCTGCGGCTATAGTTCGATCCCGTTGTCACGGTTTCGGTTCCGGCCACGTACGGCGGTGCGGGCGTGTTCCTGGGTGCGAGCGTCGGCGATGGCAGCCGCCATCTCTTCTGCCGTGGCGCGCAGAGCGGTATCGGCGGCGTGTCGTTCCTGGATCGTGCGGTCGCGCCGGTCAAGCAAGCGGACCACCTGGTCGGGAAGCTGCTGCCGCGGAGTGTTTTCGGCGGCGCGGTGGGCGGTGACAGGGACGTCGTCGTGGGTGGTGATGATCGCGCGGGCCATAAGGCCGGCTTGCTCGCTGGTCCCGCGGTGCAGGACGGGCGAATCAGCGGAATCCGCCGTACTGTATTCGGATTCGGTGGTGCGTTCGCAGAGGTAGGCGGTGTTGGCGTCACGGGCGCGGGTCATGGCGACGTACAGCATGGATCGGGTCGTGTTCAACCCCAGGACGGCGTGGGCGGTATCCGCGGTTACCCCTTGCGCGGAGTGCACCGTGGTGGCGTAGCCGTGGGTGAGGTGCATGCGGACGTACTCGGCGTCGAACACGGCGCCGGCACGGTCGGACAGTCGTTCGGCCGCAATCCGATTCGTGCTCGGGTCAATGGAGGCAACGCGCCAGCGGTCACCGTTGCGCACCGGATCCGGCGCAGCCTTGCGGTAGTCGGCCCGCCGGACGTCGACGGAGGGGTCGTTCCGGCGGGACAGGATCAGATCGCCAGCGGCGATACGCTGCCCACGCGCGCCAGCGACGGTCGGTGCGTCGGTGGCGATGACGTCGTCGTGAATGCGGCGGTTGAGGGCGTCAGCCATCTCGGTGGTGTCGCACAACAGCAGCGCGTCCTTGCCGACCGCGACACCCTTCCGGTACCCGCCCAAGGCATCGGTCGCCATGGCGATCTGATCGCCGCATCGCAGCCGGTCGTGGTCGCGGTACCAGTCGACGGCCGCACGGACCGCCGCCGGCTCCCCATTGCGTAGCGCGAGGGATGCGGTGCGTTCCTCGGGATTGCGCATCCGCCAGACCTCCGAGAGATGTTGCGTCCACGGCAGATCCGCGCAGAGCTGGGCGAACATGCCTCCGCGGGCCTTGACCGGGGCGAGCTGGTGTGGATCGCCGACCAGGACGGTCTTGACCCCTGCGGTGGTGGTGGCGGTGAGGAGTTGGCGGAGGTCGTCGGTGCCGACCATCCCGGCCTCGTCGACCACCACCAGTGTCCCGCGGTTCAACGTCAGAGTGCCGTTCCGGAGATCCTGGATTGCCTTCGCGATTGTGAGCCCGAAGTCGCCCGCACCTTCGCGGACGGCGACGTCGACCGCACGCCCGGTGGGCGCGAGCACCAGGACGCGGGCGTGGTGGCGACGATGGGCGGCGGCGCGCAGCGCACGCAGCGAGGTGGTCTTGCCCGCGCCTGCCGGCGCCGACAGCGGTTGCACCAACCACGGCGACCGACCGGTGTTCTCCACTGCCGTCTTCTGATCCGCCGACAGGCCGCGGGTGTCCTCTTCCCTAACCCACAGCTGCGCGCGGTCATCCCGGGCGTCGGCGAGGTCGAGCACGGCGACCTCTTCGGCCAGGATCCGGCTCAGGGTGAAGCGCTCGTGGCCTTCGCGTTGATGTTTCTGCCGTGGTGCGGTGAGGCGCATGCCGAGCTCGTCGACCGCGGCTTCCACCGCCTCCCGCGGTGACCGTTCTCCGTCGACGGGGAGTTGCGCGCCGATGATCTCGACCAGGTCCGCCCGGGTGAACGCGGCCTTGTCGATCCTCTCAGCCGCATCGGCGAGCCGCCCGCGGTCGAACGGAATGCGCGCGGCCGCACGGCGCGTCGCGCGTGCCTGCTCGAAGGAGGCGTGGTCCAGGCGCACCCCCCGCTCGTCAGCCCGCCACTGCCGAAGCAATTCCGGCCAGGCAAGCTCTTCAGGTTTGGTTGGCCGGGTGGCCTTCTGCGCAGCCGCGAGCTGCGCCGCACTCAACGGCCCGTCGACCACGGTGAGGTGGTGAGCCGCCCAGTCCCGCAACTGACTCGAGCGCCGCGACCATGCGGTGATCGAGGTGCGGTCGATCCCGGCGAGTTCGGCCATCCCGGTGTGCGGATCGACCGGTTCCCACTCGAACCCCAACGACTTGTGCAGTTCTCGGCGCAGGGTGGCTTGATAGATCACCCCGGCCGCTTTGGCTTCGTGATACAGCGATGTCCCGTCGATCGAGACCAGGACGCCGTCGGCGCGGGCCTGGCGGTTGGGGACGATAACGTGGGTGTGCAGGTGCGGGTCCCCGCAGCGCGACGTCTCGTGTTGATAGGCCACCGCGACCAGACCGGGAAGACGGACGAGGTCCTTCAGTTCGGTGAGCGGATTGTGCACTCTTGTGTAGCCGGCGTGCGCGGCCAAGTACTCCATCGCCTCAGCCAGAGCGGTGGTGTGGGCGTCGGCGATGCCCTTCGCGACGACGTCATCAACCTTCACCGCCCGGATCACCGACACACTTTTGGGCGCGGCGAACGTCAAATCGAAACCGTGGACACCCCGCTCACCGAATCCGCGTCCGGACCCTCCACCCGGAGCGACGCCGTCGTCGAGCCAGCGCGCCACGACTCCGGCGTCGGCCTCTCCCCCGGCGCGCTGGTTGTCCGAAAGCCCGACCAGCCCGGCCGTTGTGCGGGTGTCACCGGCGCACAACCACACTGGGGTGCGGGTGTCGTGTTCGGAGTAGTACTCCCCCAGCCCGCCCCCGGCACGTTGAAAGTCCGTGGTGGCGCGCTGAGCTGATTGGGCGGTGTCGAGGTAGTAGGTGATCGACCATCGCTTCAACTTCGAGATCGTCAACACCGCAGCCACCAACCCGGGTATGAAACCCCAAAGTCAGAACGACTGCCCCGCCGTCACTTGCGGCCACGCCCCACACGCAACCACGACCAGTATCGCACCTTGTGCAAATGTGCCACTGCAGTTTCTGGGGTAATGGTCCGAGTAAATATCTGTAAGACTTTATGAGGCAATGGTTTTGGAGACGCTGAGAATGGGTCGGTGACTTTTGGGACTGAGACGAAAGGAGGTTGAGACGGGACGGGAAGGCGTGGGAATTGAATTCATGGGGATTGCGAGCCGACCTGTCGCCGAGGCCGCGGTGAAATCGGTCGACCAAAATAGCGCGGCGAGTGTCGCTCCGCAGACTTACAGTTGGGTGATCCGAACTGGGGCGGACCGACAAGGAAGTGACCGCCATGGACGAGAACTTTGATGACAGGTGGCTAACCCGCCAGGAGCTGGCCGACCGATACGGACTCCCGGTGAAGACGCCGGCCGAGTGGGCCTCCAAGGGAACCGGCCCTCGCTACGCGAAGTTCGGCCGACACGTGCGCTACCTGCTGAGCGATGTAATGGACTGGGAACGACAACAATTCGCCGAGGAAAAACGTCACCCAGCGTGACTACCATGGCGAGATGATCGATCCACCAGCCAGCACAGGCACCACGCCTGCCGGGCAGCCCCAGGGATAGTGCCGTGGCCGGCAGACCCTCGCTGAGAATCGGCGAGCACGGCAAGATTCGACGAGAGTATCTCGGCGGCGGAGTGTGGCTGGCCTTCTGCCGCTTCCGCGACACCGACGGGGTGACGCGTCGCGTTCAGCGCGTCGGGCCCGCCGACTCGCACGACAAGCGCGGCAAGCTGGCCGAGGACGCCTTGATCGAAGCGCTAGGCGAACGCCGCCCGCCATCGGAGGCAGGGCCGGACGCGATCGGCCCGGACGCGTTGGTGATGGCCCTTGTTGATCAGCACCTCGCACGACTGGCGGAGGACGGTAGATCCGTCGCCACCCTCGCCACGTACAAATTCGCGGCCAACAAGCTGAGAAAGTTCCTCGGGGGCGTGCGGGTGCGTGAAGCGAATACCTCTCGGCTGGACGCGGCCCTTCGCTCGATGAGAGAGGCTCACAACGCGACGATGGCCAAGCAAGCGAAGACCATCCTTCGCGGCGGCCTCCAACTCGCGGTGATGGCCAACGCGCTCCCGGCTAACCCCGTGAGAGACGTGCAGCCACTGCGGTCCAAGACTCAGCCCAAGGGGGCCACGGCGTTGACCGCCGAGCACTTGCGCCGACTGCTGGCCGACGTGTCGGCGTCGGAACGATGCCGAGAGATCGACCTGGTCGACCCGATCACCGTGCTGGCCGCCACCGGCTTGCGAGAGTCCGAGTTACTCGGTCTGCGGTGGGTCGACTTCGACGCTGGCGCCGGCACGCTGACCGTGACCGGCAAGCTGGTGCGGGCGACCGGCTACGGGCTCACCCGCGTCGACGAGACGAAGAGCGCAGCCGGGAAGCGGACGCTGCCGCTACCTCGTTTTGCCGTCGATGCCCTCACGGCGCGACAGGGACGGCCGTTCCTCGGTGAGCAACAGATGATCTTCCCCTCGACGGCGGGCACCTGGCGCGACCCCAACAACTTCAACAAGCAATGGCGTCAGGTGCGGGACGGGGTCGGGGGCGCCGGCGTCACCACGCACAGCTTCCGCAAGACCGTCGCCACCCTCATCGACGGCGGCGGCCTGTCCGCAAGGATCGGCGCCGACCACCTCGGGCACACGAACGTGTCCATGACACAGGACAGGTACATGGCCCGAGGTCGAAGCCATATCGAGGTGGCCGCCCTGCTCGACCGGGCCATAAACGACGAATAAACGTCGACTCGAGATTTTAGATCTTGAAAAACAGCCTCTGACGTAGGGCGACTGGGACTTGAACCCAGGACCAACGGATTATGAGTCCGCGGCTCTAACCAACTGAGCTATCGCCCCATCGCGCTCGCGCGCGGCACCCATGATTGCACGCCCGCCCCGCACCCAGGATCCGGGAGCGGGGTTCAGCGTGGCGCGTCGGCCAGGAAGGTGTGGACGATGTCGCGCTGCCATCCCGGCACCGTCTCGCTGACCGCCGAAGCGAAACCGGCGGCTCGCAGCCGGTCCCGCAGTGCCGCAGCCCCGTCGAAGGTTGCCACGCTGCGTCGCAGGTGGCGGTACAGGGTGGCGTCCCTGGTCTGGTACCAGCCCATCGGAATGATGATGCCGGCGCACACGGCGTTCCAGACGGCGGTCGCCAGCTTCGAGTCGGCCACGGAGTACTCGTGCAGAGCCAGCGTCGCCCCCGGTTGCAGCAGAGCGCAAAAACGACGGAGTTGAGCATCGGGATCGGCCAGGTTGCGCAGCAGGTAGGCCGCGAGGATCCCGTCGAACGGCCCCTCGACACCCGCCACGGCGAGATCCTCGATGGGGGTGTGGACGAACCTGACAGTGTCCGGCCACGACTTCGCGGCGGCTTGAGCGAGCATTCCCGCCGACGCGTCGACCGCGACGATCTCGGCCTCCGGAGCGGCGTCGAGCAGCGCCCTCGTCGACGCACCGGTTCCGCATCCGGCGTCAAGGAGACGAAGTCCCTTGCCGCCGTTGGGGATTCGCATGCGGCGCGCAGACATTCGCAAGTGCTCGTGATAGCCGGGGTTCGCACCGACCAAGCGGTCGTAGGACGGCGCCTCGACGTCGAAGGTACTCGGCACGACTGCCCTGGGCAGGCCGGAGGAGTTCATGCTCATGACGGCCAGTATGTCCCATCACGAAGCATGCGAAACCGAACCGTCAGCCGTAGACCGGTTGCCCGTCCACGCCAAGGAGGTACCGCTCGGTGCCTTCCTCGACCCGCGCCGCGTCCGCGCCGAGCGACACCGCGATCTTGTTGGCCGCATTGCGCATCACGTCGAGCGTCAACTCCATGGCCTCGGCGTCGGAGAAGTGCTCGCGCACCCCGGCCACCACGTCGGCGTCGATCGCGGACGGTGTCCAGATCAACGCGTCCACGTAGCGCAGCGCAGCCTTGTGCCGCTCGCTCAGCAGGCTGGACCCTTCGTACTGCTCGATGTCGGTGTACATCGACTCGGTCCCGCCCGCGTCGAGTGCGGCGCCCTCGCGCAGCGACTTGCACAGCCGGCAGTTGTGCGCAATGGCCCCACGCAGCCGCACCACCTCGGTGGTGACGGGATCCAGGCCCCGCAGTGCGCCCACCGTGGGGACGAACTGGTTGAGCAGCACGTCGAGCGGATCGGTGTCGCGGTCCCACACGACGGGTTCCACGACCGGCGCGAAGCCCAACGCCGTCAGACCCGCCCTGACCCGCGGCACGAAGTCGGCGACGAAGATCAGCCCGACCATCCGAAACGCCTTGTCGCCCAACGCCGACATGAACGCGGCGCGCTGCTCGGCGCTGATACCGGACACGTCGACGGCGAACTGCTCGGCGAACTCGGCCAGCCGTGAGTCGCCGTCGGCCTCACCCTGTGCCGGCAGCGGCGGCAACGACATCGCGGCGGCGCATACCGTTCGCACCAGGGCGTTGCGGCCCGCGTCGCCCTCGGGCGAGAGCGCCATCAACCGGGTCAGCAACCCGTACAACTGGTCGTCGTCCATGCCGCTGATTATTGCGCCTGGCTGACCGAGGACATGTGGAAGTCCGGAATCCGTAGCGACGGCATCTTCGCCCGCGTCGCCCAGTCGCCCCACTCGCGCGGCAGGGTGACTTCGCTGACGCCCGCCTCGGTGGCGCGGCGCAACAGGTCCAGCGGGCTTTCGTTGAAGCGAAAGTTGTTGACCGCACCGGTGACCTGGCCGTCCTCGACCAAGTACACGCCGTCCCGGGTCAGGCCCGTCAACAGCAGCACGGTGGGGTCGACCTCGCGGATGTACCACAGCGTGGTCAGCAGGAGTCCCCGCTCGGTCCGGCGGATCATGTCCGACAGGCTCGCCCACCCGCCGGTCATCAGCATGTTGTCCGCCGGGATCGCCACCGGTACGTCGAACTCGGCCGCCGCCGCCCGCGGATAGGCCAGCGCGTTGATCGTCCCGTCGCGGATCCAGTCGACGCGCTCGACGTCCAATCCGTTGTCGAACACCGACATTCGCTCCGAGGAACTCGTCGCCGCCACGAACGGCGCACACTCCAGACCCGCCGCCGTCGGATCGGAGTACAGCGTCAGCCCCAGATCGCCGAGCTTCTCCCCCACCCGGGTTCCGCCCGGCGCCGACAGCGCGGTGCGACCCTCCTGCGCGCCGCGACCGTCCATGGTCCAGCCGAGGTAGATCATCATGTCGGCCACCGTCGACGGCGGCATCAACGTCTCGTATCGACCGGCGGGCAGCTCGACGGTGCGCTCGGCCCAGCCCAGCCGGGTCGACAGCTCCTCGAGCATCGAATCCGTTGGCACGTCGACGAAGTCGGGTGTCCCCACCCCCACCCATGCGCTGGCACCGCCGCGCTTGGCGTTGACCTCCACCGAACCGGTCGGTTGGGTGAAGCGTCGCCGCAGACCCGTCGACGTCGCGACGAACGTCGTGTCCAGTTCGTGCCGCGCGAACCCGTACAACTGGTCGGCGCCGCGGAACCCCTTCGCCAAACTCTTTGCCACTCCGGCGAATACGTCGGTGGCGGTCTCGGGCACGGGCGCGTCCCAATCGTAGGGCACCTCCTCGCCGCCAAGGATCGGCGCACCGTCGCGGGCCTCCGGGGCCGAACGCGCCGCCTCTTGCGACGCCGCGACCAGACCGGCGATCGCCGACAGGTCGACCTCACTGGACTTCACCGAGCCGACGTGGGAGCTGTTGCCCTTGCGCACGATCGAAATCACCGTGGTGTCGCGACCGCGCGTTTCACCGTTGGTGGTCATCGAGTTGCCCGCCCACCGCAGCGACGCCGTCGCCCGGTCGGTGACCACCACGATGGTCTCGTCGGCTCCGCCACGGCGGGCGGCTTCGACGAGCACGAGTCCGGCGACGTCGGGTGCGCTGATCATTCCTGCCGTCCTGATTCTTCTCGCGTGTTCAGCACGTTGATGCCCCGGAACAGTGCCGACGGGCACCCGTGGCTGACGGCGGCGACCTGACCGGGTTGGGCCTTGCCGCAGTTGAACGCGCCACCGAGCCGCCACGTCGACGGTCCGCCGACCGCCTCCATCGCGCCCCAGAAGTCCGTCGTGACGGCCTGGTACGCCACGTCGCGGAGTTGCCCGTCGAGGCGGCCGTCGCGAATCCGGAAGAACCGTTGGCCGGTGAACTGAAAGTTGTAGCGCTGCATGTCGATCGACCACGACTTGTCCCCGACGACGTAGACGCCGTCCTCGACCTTGGCGATCAGGTCCTCGGTGGTCGTGTCGTCCTGCGCCGGTTGCAACGACACGTTGGCCATCCGCTGGATCGGCACGTGGTGCGGCGAATCGGCATACGAGCATCCGTTGGACCTGGCTTCGCCGAGGCGTGGCGCGAACACCCTGTCGAGTTGGTAGCCGACGAAGATGCCGTCGCGCACCAGGTCCCACTTCTGGGCACGCACCCCTTCGTCGTCGAATCTGGTTGTAGCCAAACCGAAGTCGACGGTGCGGTCGGCGGTCACGTTCATCACCGGGGAGCCGTACTTCATCACGCCCAGCTTGTCCGGCGTCGCGAACGACGTTCCCGCATAGGCGGCTTCGTAGCCGATGGCCCTGTCGTACTCGGTGGCGTGGCCGATCGACTCGTGAATGGTGAGCCACAGATTGGTCGGGTCGATCACGAGATCCGTCGGGCCCGCGACCACCGACGGCGCCTTGGTCTTCTCGGCCAGCAGGGACGGCAGTTCGGCGAGCTCACCCGACCAGTCCCACACCTCGTCGCCCGAGACGTACTCCCAGCCGCGCGCCGTCGGCGGCGCCAGCGTGCGCAACGTCTCGAACGTGCCTGCCGCGGCGTCGACCGCGACGGCGTCGAACGTCGGCTGCAGTCGCACCCGCTGCTGGGTGGTCGACGAGCCGAACGTGTCGGCGTAGAACGACTGCTCCTTGACGGCCTGCAGCCCGGCCGACACATGGTCGACGCCGTCGGCGGCGAGCAGCCGCCCCGAGTACTCGTTCAGTACGGCGATCTTGTCCGCGGCAGGCACGTCGAACGGGTCGACCAGGTAGTCCGACACCCACGTCACGTCGGAGTACACCGGCTCCGGTGCGAGCTCGATGCGTTCGGCGTTGAGCGGGGACAGCGTGGTGGCGACGCGAACCGCCCGACGGGCCGTCTCTGCCGCGACGGTCGGGTCGAGCTCGGCGTGCGAGGCGAAACCCCACGTCCCGTCGACGATGACCCGGACCGCAAGACCGACCTCGCGAGTGATGACCGACGTCTCCAGCTCGCCGTCGCGCAGCTGCACGATCTCGGTGGTGATGCGGTGAATCCGCAGGTCTGCGTAACTGGCCCCCGCGGCGGTGGCCGCCGAAAGAGCTGCGTCGGCGAGCTGGCGCCGCGGCAGCTCGAGGAAGTCGGGGTCGACACGTCTGCGCGCTGTCACGCCTCCACCGTAGTGGCACATAATGACGCCGTGGGTCGCCGGCCGATACGACGCAGTACGAGCAACGCCGTGGCGGGCTACTCGCTGCTCGCACCCAGCCTCTTCGGCGTGGTGACCTTCCTGGTGCTGCCGATGTTCGTCGTGCTGTGGTTGAGCCTGCACAGCTGGGACCTGCTCGGCCCGATCCGCTATGTGGGCCTGAGCAATTGGCGGTCGGTGCTGACCGACGAGACGTTCGGCACCTCGATGCTCGCCACCATCGGGTTCATCCTTCTGGTGGTCCCGCTGCAAACGGTGCTCGGACTGCTCGCCGCGAGCCTGCTGGCCGTTAACCTGCCGGTTAGTGGTTTCTTTCGGACGCTCTACGTGTTGCCGTGGATCTGCTCCCCGCTGGCCATCGCGGTGCTGTGGAAGTGGATCCTCGCCCCCACCGACGGCGCGGTCAGCACGGTGCTCGGGCGTCCGGTCGAATGGTTGACCGATCCCACGCTCGCGCTGCCCGTCGTCTCGGCCGTCACGGTGTGGACCAACGTCGGCTACGTGACGCTGTTCTTCCTCGCGGGCATCCTGGCGATCCCCCGCGACATCCAGAACGCCGCGCGCACCGACGGCGCCACCACCTGGCAGCGGTTCCGCTACGTCACCCTCCCGATGCTCCGGCCGACGCTGTTCTTCGTGCTCGTCACCGGGATCGTCAGCGCCGCCCAGGTTTTCGACACGGTGTACGCCTTGACCACCGGCGGACCCCAAGGCCGCACCGACGTGATCGCGCACCGCATCTATGCCGAGGCGTTCGGGGCGGCAGCCGTCGGCCGGGCGGCGGTGATGGCGGTCGTGCTGTTCGTTCTGCTGCTCGGTGTGACGCTGGTGCAGCACGTCTACTTCCGCCGCAGGATCAGCTATGACCTGGTCTAGGAACGCGGCCGTCTACGCGGGCCTGGTCGTCCTCGCCGTCGTCACGCTGATTCCGTTCGGGCTTGGCCTGCTGACGTCGTTCACCTCGGCCCGCCAATTCAACACCGAGTCGCCGCTGTCGGTGCCGTCGCCACCCACGTTGGCGAACTACCTCGGGTTGGGCGACGCGGGTTTCGGCCGGGCGGTCGTGGTGACGGCCTTGGTGACCGCCGTCGTACTGCTCGGCCAACTCACGTTCTCGGTGTTCGCCGCCTACGCGTTCGCGCGGATGAAGTTCCCCGGCCGCGACGCGTTGTTTTGGGTCTACGTCGCGACGCTCATGGTGCCCGCCACCGTGACCGTCGTCCCCCTTTATTTGATGTTCGCCGAGGTCGGTCTGCGAAACACGTTCTGGGCGTTGGTGTTGCCGTTCATGTTCGGCTCGCCGTACGCGATCTTCCTGCTACGGGAGTACTTTCGGACGATTCCCGCCGACCTCATCAGGGCCGCCAGGATGGACGGCGCCAGCACCCTCGACGTCATCGTCCACGTCGTGCTGCCCGCGAGCCGCCCGATCCTGGTGACCCTCGCGCTGATCACGGCGGTGTCGCAATGGAACAACTTCATGTGGCCGCTGGTCATCACGAGCGGGCGCACGTGGCAGGTGCTGACCGTGGCCACCGCGGGCCTGCAATCCCGGTACGACGCCCAGTGGACGCTGGTGATGGCGGCGACGACGGTGGCGATCGTCCCGCTGATCGTGCTGTTCGTCGCGTTCGGCCGTCACATCGTCGGCTCCATCGTGGTGACGGGCCTCAAGTGACGCCGACTCTGCGCTCACTGCGACGAAGTGCGAGTGACGAGCACGCTGAGCGCAGTCTCGGCGCGGGGCCGCGATGACCAAACCCAAGTTCTCCACGCTGTTCGTCGGCGCGCTGGCCCTCGTCATGACCGCCCTACTCGGGGCCGCGGTGCTCCTCGGCGGCTCCACCGAGCGCTCCGGCAAGACCGTGGTGACGGTGCGACTGTGGGACGAGCAGGTCGCCGCGGCCTACCGGCAGTCGTTCGACGCGTTCAGCCGCGAGCATCCCGACGTCGAGGTGCGCCTCAACGTCGTGGCGTACTCGTCGTACTTCGACACGCTGCGCACCGACGTGGCCGGCGGCGGCGCCGACGACGTCTTCTGGCTGTCCAACGCCTACTTCGCGAACTACGCCGACAACGGCAGGCTGCTCGACGTCGGGAAGACCCTCGGCCCAGACGCGGCACGGGCGTGGGACGCCTCGGTGGTTCGGCAGTTCACCCGCAACGGCGTGCTGTGGGGCGTGCCCCAACTGACCGACGCCGGCATCGCGGTCTACTACAACGCCGACCTGCTCGACCGGGCCGGCGTCGACCCCGCCCAACTCAACGACCTACGATGGTCACCCGATCCCGCCGAGGACACCCTGCGACCGCTGCTGGCCCGGCTCACCGTCGATGCCGACGGAAACCGGGCCGACACACCACGATTCGACCCGGCTCGGATTCGGCAGTGGGGGTACAACGCCGCCAACGACCTACAGGGCATCTACCTGAACTACGTCGGCTCCGCGGGCGGGGCGTTCCAGGACGGCGACCGCTTCGCCTTCGACAATCCCGCCGCCGTCCAGGCGTTCGAGTACCTGGTCGGGCTGGTCAACCGGGACCACGTCGCTCCCCCGGCGTCCGACACCAACGCCAACGGCGACTTCTCCCGCAACCAGTTCCTGCAGGGCCGGATGGCGCTGTTCCAGTCCGGCACCTACAACCTGGCCGCGATCGCCGACCAGGCCCCCTTCCGGTGGGGCGTGACGATGCTGCCGCCGGGTCCGAAGGGCCGCGTCAGCGTCACCAACGGCATCGCCGCCGCAGGCAACGCCGCCTCACCCCACCCCGACGCCGTACGCCAAGTCCTCGAATGGATGGGCAGCACCCGCGGCAACGCGTTCCTCGGCAGCGGCGGCGCCGCGATCCCGGCCGTCACCGCAGCCCAGCCCGGGTACTTCGCGCACTGGGCCGCCCGCGGCGTCGACGTCACCCCGTTCTTCAGAGTGCTCGACGGACCGCGCATCCCGGCGCCGGGCGGACCGGGCTTCGCCGCGGGATATCAGGCGTTGACGCCCTTCTTCGACGAGATGTTCCTCGGCCGTCGCGACGTGCCGGGCAGTCTGGCGGCCGCCCAAGAAGCCGCCAACGCCGCCGCCGACCGTTAGGTCGTCGCCAACGGTGTGAAGACCTCCACGTACACCGACACGGCACACAACACCAGCACGGCCGCAAAGGCAACGGCATCAGGCCATTTCGGTCGTGACGGCAACGCGGAGATCTGACCGGCGCCACCGCGGGCGGTGATCGCGTCGCCCATCTCGTCGGCGCGACGCAACGCCACGGTGACCGCCGCCGCGAGCAGATCGATGATCTCCGCGTTCAACCGGCGGTGGCGTTCCCTCGCGGTGGTGGCGGGGTCGCGCGGCCTGAGCTTGCGGGCGGCGAACAGCACGCGGAACTCGTCGATCAGCATCGGGAAGGCGCGCAGGGCAAGCGCCAGCGTCACGGCGTAGTCGTCGACCGGCAACCGGAGCAGACGCAGCGGCCTGCCGATCTTGGCCACCGCGGGTGCGACCTCGGCGACGTTGGTGGTCCACGACACCAGCCCGCCGAGGCCAAGCAGCACTATCGAGAGCACGGTGATCTGCAGGAACTTCAACACCCCGCCGAGGCCGAAGTCCACCGAGGCGACGGTGAGGTGCGGAGCGCCTCCGGCGAACGACGCCGTCACCGCGCCGAGGAACAGCAGGAACCACAGCCAGCGGGGCACCGACGGCAGCACGCCGCGTGGGATGCGGGCGATCTTGGCAGTGAGAAGGACGAACACGCCCACCAACGTGATCGGCACCCAGCCGGGATACAGCGTGAGCAGCACGCCGATGATCGCGACGACGAGAAGCTTGGTGCCGGCCCACAATTCGTGAATGGCGGTGCGGCCTGGCACCGGTCGCAGCAGCACGACGGGCCGCGGCTGGCGCTTGGGGGCGGTCATCCGACGCCTCCCGCCGTGGTGGGCGCCGCCATCACGCCGCCGTGGCGAAGGTGCAACGTCCGCGGGCACAGCTCCTCGAGTCCCGAGAAGTCGTGGGAGATCACGATGACCGTCAACCCCGCGTCCCGACGCAGTGCCGACAGCAGACCGAGCAGGCCGCGCTGGCTGGCGGCGTCCAGGCCGGCCAGCGGCTCGTCGAGGATCAGCACCCGCGGCTTGCGGGCCAACAGACCCGCCAGCACCACCCGACGCATCTGCCCGCCGCTGAGCTGGTCGATGCGCCGCAGTCCGATCGCCGGATCGAGGCCGACCATGGCCAACGCGGCGACGATCTGCGAGTGGTCGTAGTAGTCCAGCCCCGCGGCCGACGCGATCTCCATGTCCACGCGGCCGCGCATCAGCTGCAGCCTGGCCGCCTGGAACGAAATGGCCACGGCACCAACCTGTTCGGAGACCGGCTCGCCGTCCAACAGGCAGCTGCCCGAGGTCGGCGTGAGCAACCCGGCCATGATCCAGGCCAGCGTCGACTTGCCGGACCCGTTCAGCCCGTGGATCAGCACCCCGTCACCCTCGTTGACGACGAGGTCGACGTCCCGCAGCGCCGTCGACGCCCATGGCGTGCCCAGTCCGTAGTCGTGCCCGACGCCCTTGAGCTCCAGCAGCGGTGACCCGCCGCGGCGAGTCTGCGCACTGGTGGCCGCCGGTGCGGGCGCGGTGTCGACCATCTCGACGTTGTCGGCGCTGCCGCCGTTGCCGGTCAGGTCGATCACCCGGTCAGCCGACGCCGCCTCGTCGTTGTAGTGCGTGATGTGCACCAACGACATCCGGTGCTTCTTCGTCAACCCCGACAGCACCTCGATCAGACCTTCGCGGCCCTGCTGGTCGACCATGCTGGTGACCTCGTCGGCGATCAGCAGCGCGGGTTCCCTGGCCAACGCGGCCGCGACGGCAAGGCGCTGCAGTTCGCCACCCGAGAGGTTGCCGGTGTCGCGTTCGGCCAGCCCGTCCAGCCCGACCTCGGCCAGCAGGCGGTCGACGTCGGTCTTGGCACCAGGGGGAAGCCCGAACACCACGTCGTCGGCGACGCGGCTGCCGAGGACCTGACTTTCGGGGTGCTGCATCACCACGGCGGTGCCACCGGCCTTGCCGAGGCCGACGGCGCCGGGCCGGTCGACGCTGCCCGCGGTCGGCTGCCGGCCCGACAGCACCAACATCAACGTGGTCTTGCCCGACCCGTTGGGCCCGGTGACGGCCACGTGCTCGCCCTCGCCGATCGTCAGCGACACCGGGCCGAGGGCGTCCTGCGCCGCGCCGTCGTATCGGAAGCGGACGTCGCGGAACCGGGCGGGCACCGGGCCGACGGGTTCGGTCGAGTCGACGGAGTCGAGCTTGTGGACGTCGGGGACCCCGGAGAGTCGGACCAGCACCCGGGACAGCGCCCACCATCCGATCAGGGTCACCGAACCGATGCTGAGCACGCTGGACCCGATGATCAGGAGCGGCCAGTAGGTGAGCACCGTCCCGAAGTCGTCGCGCAGCTGCTGCGCCAGGGGCTCCAGTCCCGAGATGCGCTCGAGCACCGCGGCGATGCCGGTGACGTTGGCCGTGATCGACGCGAAGACCAGTTCGCGGATGCGATAGAACACCAGCAGGAAGCCAACGCCCAGCACGCCGAAGAGCGCGCCCGCGATGACCGCTGCGACGGCGATCGTCGGCAGACCGCGGCCACGACGCTTGACGATGCCGACCAAGCCCCCGATGTAGGCGCAGTTGATCACCGTCATCAAGCCACCGAACCCGGCGATGAGGAAGGCGATGGTGCCACCGGCGACCGTCGCGGCGACCAACACCCGAAAGCGGTGGCGATACGCGAGCAGTCCCATGGGTACGGTGCCGAGCACCGAGAGGCCGGCGGCGAAGGGCACGACGACGGCGATGATCGCGGTGGCCGCGCACAGCGCAGCCATGATGGCGGCGTGCGCAATCTCGTCGGGCTTCATCGAACCAGCTCGCCGAGGTGCGCCGCCGCCGGTCTCGCTGCCGGTCTTGGCCATTTCTCGATTCTGCCAGCTGTGGCCCAAGAGCAGTCTCAGCAGGCTGTGAGGAGCACCACCCCGACCCCCGACGGACCTATAGATGTCCTATGTAAAATGGCTGGCATGTCATCGCGCCCCGCCACGCACGCCCCGGCAGACACGCTGTCCGCGGATCTGCTGTCCGTGGTCGCCCGACTCAACCGGCTCGCCACCCAGCGGGTCAAGATGAAACTCCCGTTCGCCCAAGCCCGACTGCTCTCCACGATCGAGGACCAGGGCGCGGCTCGCATCTCCGACCTTGCCGCATTCGACCACTGCTCACAGCCCACCATGACGACGCAGGTTCGTCGGCTCGAGGAGGCGGCGCTCGTCTCGCGCGTCACCGACCCAGCCGACGCCAGAGCAGTGCTGATCAGCATTACCGCGAAGGGCCGCGACGTGCTGGCGCGCGTGCGCGCCGACCGCAGCGCCGTCGTCGACCCCTACCTCGCGCGCCTCGACCCAGACGATCGCCAATCCCTCACCGAGGCCGTCCGGGTGATGCGGGCAATACTCGCCGACGCCACCCAGGACCGCTGAAAGCGGCTCTCCGCCAACCCAATCGACGATCGGAACGCCGCCGACTGACCCTCACGGCCTTACCCACCGATTGCCAGAACCCGGGGCCACGGGCCGCCCGGACGACATCCTGTAGATCCCGTTCCGCCTTCCACACCGCGGCGTCGACCCCGCTCCGCCGTGCCGCGTCGAGAGCGGCGGCGGCTCCCGTGATCCTCCGCATCGAACTGAGGTCGCCCGTCGACTGCACTTTGCTGCCGTTTGCCATACTTCACCCCCGTGAATCGAAAACACAGCTCCCGCAAACCTCCTGAGGCCAGCGACGGGGGCTGGGCCAGGTAACTAAAGGCCACGATAGCGTCGCCGCGACGATTGCTCCAGCAAATTCCCAACATTGGGAACTGTGCTGTACACGTACGAGGTGACGGCCGCACCCCGGACAGCGCCGGCACCGCGCCGGTCGGGCACACTGAACCACCATGACCTGGTTGACCGCCCTCGCGACCGTCCTCGTGCCCGTGGTGTCGGTCGTGTCGACCGCGACGGTGGCCATCTGGACCAAGCGCATCGACGTCAGAAGCAAGCGCGACGACCGCGAGCACGCGCTGGTGCTCGACTTCGAGCAGCGGGCCGGCGAGGAGAAGAAGGTCGCCCTCAAGACCCTCCTCTCGGCCACCATGCGCGTCAGGCGTGGCGCCGAACCGCTTGCCGGCGCCCATCAGACCGTCGAGCAGCGGCGGTCCGAGGCGATCGAAGAGCTGTACGAACTTCGCGGTCGCCTCGGCCTCGACGACGGTGTGGCAGAGGTGCTGATCTACGCCGCCGAGCCCGTCCGCCAGCTCACCGAACTACTACTCGACGAATGGGACCGACAGTTCCGCGACCACGGCTACTCGCTGACACAACTGGACACGTGCAAGCAGCAACTCGTCGCGCCCTGCGACGACCAACAGGAGTGGAACGCCCTCAAGAGCGAAGAAGCGGCATGGCTCAAGCGACTCGGCGAAGAATCGGACCTCGACGTCGACGCGCTGCTGGCGCTGTGCGACCGCACGATCGCCGCCGCCCGCAAGGACCTCCGCGGCGGCTTCGGCGTCGAGCCGAGCTGACCGCGGCTAGCTGACCGCCGCCCCGATCAAGTGCCCTACCAAGTAGGTCACCGCAATCGCTATTCCGCCAAAGGCCAACTGCCGCAACGACCCCACCCACGGCGGCTTCTTGGTGACGCGTGCCGCGACCCCACCGACGACGAGCAGTCCGAGCCCACCGCAGGCCAATCCGAGCCACAGCGACGAGTAACCCAGCAGGAACGGGATGAGCGGGATGACGGCGCCGATCGCGAACATCGCGAACGACGACCCCGCTGCCACCCACGGTGACGGCTTCTCGTTCGGGTCGACGCCCAACTCCTGGACGAGGTGGAAGTTCAACGCGCGGGTCTCGTCCCGGTGAAGTTCCTCGGCGGCCTTGGTCGCGGTCTCGACGCTCATGCCCATACCGGTCAGCGTCCCGACGAGCTCAGCCTGTTCCTCGTCCGGGTACATGCGAAAGCTGCGGCGCTCGACCAGAACCTCGGACTCCACCTGCTCGTTGGCCGTCGTCACCGAGGTGTACTCACCGAGTGCCATCGAAAACGAACCAGCCAGCATGCCTGCCACGCCGGCGAGCACCACCGCCTGCGTGCTGGCGCTGGCGGCGACGCCCGCGATCAGCGCCGTGTTGCTGACCAGGCCGTCCATCGCCCCAAATGTGGCAGCCCGCAGCCAGCCGCCAGTGACGTCAGGGTGGCGGTGGTCGATCTGATGGGGCATCCCGGCGAGTGACGGCACGGCGTCCGGATCGGTCATGCCGATGATTCAACGCCAACCGCGGAAACGGGTTTCGATGAGGATGGCCTGGGTTTGCCACATCACAGTTTCACGGCGGGTTTCGGAGGTTAACGTGACCACTATGACCACCACTGCGGATCACCTTCGTAATGCCCTCGACGGTCGTTGGCGCGACATGAAGAACCGGATGCGGGAGGAGCTTTCCTCCGAGGTATTCAAGCCGCACTACACGCCCAACACGGTGATCGCCCGTACCAAGGTCACCGAGCAGATGCGCATCATGGCCGCCAACGGCGCCGCCGAGGACGGCTTCAAGAAGGAGCACGGCGGCAACGGCGACGTCGGGGCCGCGGTGACCCAGATCGAGATGCTCGCGATGTCCGACCTGTCCCTGATGGTCAAGGCCGGGGTGCAGTGGGGCCTGTTCGGCGGCGCGATCGAGAACCTCGGCACCAAACGCCACCACGACGCCTACGTCCGCAAGCTCATCGACCTGGAGCTGCTTGGCTGCTTCGCGATGACCGAGACCGGGCACGGCAGCGACGTGCAGGCGCTCGAGACCACGGGAACCTACGATCCCGAGACCCAAGAGTTCGTCATCGACTCCCCCACCCCGTCCGCCCGCAAGGACTACATCGGCGGCGCCGCGAACACGGCCCGGGTCGCCGCGGTGTTCGCGCAGCTGATCACCAAGGGTGAGGGCCACGGCGTGCACTGCTTCGTCGTGCCCATCCGTGACGACGAGGGCAACGACCTCCCCGGCGTCACGACGTCGGACTGCCAGTACAAGGGCGGACTTCCCGGCGTCGACAACGGCCGCATCCAGTTCGACCAGGTGCGGATCCCGCGGGAGAACCTGCTCAACAAGTACGCCGACGTCGCCGAGGACGGCACGTACACCTCACCGATCGAGAACTCCGGCCGCCGCTTCTTCACCATGCTCGGCACGCTGATCCGCGGCCGCGTCACCGTCGGCGGCAGCGCCGGCGCCGCCGCCAGGGTCGCACTCGACATCGCGACGCGGTATGCCCTGGAGCGCAGGCAGTTCGAAGCCCCCGGCGCCGAGGAGGAGGTGCTGATCATGGACTACCTGGTGCACCAGCGCCGGCTGTTCCCGCTGATCGCCAAGTCCTACGCCCTGCAGTTCGCCCAGAACGAGCTGGTGGCCAAGTGTCACGAGCTCCAGACCTCGGACGACCCGGACGCCGAGGAGCAGCGCGAGCTCGAGTCCCGCGCCGCCGGGTTGAAGGCCGCCAACACCTGGCACGCGACGCGCGCCATCCAGGAGGCCCGCGAAGCGTGCGGCGGCGCAGGCTATCTGGCCGAGAACCGGCTGATCGCCCTGAAGGCCGACACCGACGTGTTCACCACCTTTGAGGGTGACAACCACGTGTTGACCCAGTTGGTCGCCAAGGAACTGCTGACGGCCTACGCCGACGACGTTAAGGGCATGAGCCCGGCGCAGTGGGTGCGGTTCGCCGCCAACTTCGCCGGCGAGCGGGTGCTCAAGCGCACCGCAGCGCAGACCATCATGCAGACGATCGTCGACACGCGTCAGGACAACGAAGAAGAGGGCTCGCTGTTCAACCGCGGCACGCAGGTCAAGATGTTCGAGGACCGCGAGGAGTACATGCTGGCGTCCGTCGCGCGGCGGTTGCAGGGCAAGTCCAAGGAGATGTCGCCGTTCGACGCCTTCAACTCCGTCCAGGACCACGTGCTGCACGCCGCGAAGGCACACGTCGACCGGATCATCCTCGAGGCGTTCGTCGCCGGCATCGACACCTGTGAGGACGAGAAGGCTCGCGAGATCCTCGGGGTCGTGTGCGACCTCTATGCGCTGTCGGTGATCGAGGACGACAAGTCGTGGTTCATCGAGCACCGATTCCTGTCGGTCGAGCGTTCCAAGGCCGTCACCCGCGGCATCAACGACCGCTGCCGCAAGCTGCGCCCCCACGCCGAGTTGTTGGTCGAGGGCTTCGGGATTCCCGAGCAGCTGCGCTACGCCGAGATGCTGCACCCGGAGCACATCCCCGACGCCGACGAGCACGAGGAGCAGAACGCCGAGTAGAGCTACAGAGGTAAAGCTCCCCCGCGTGGACTCGAACCACGAACCTGCCGATTAACAGTCGGCTGCTCTGCCAATTGAGCTACAGGGGAATAGCACTCGGTCCGCGGGACGTGCACGCTGACCGAGCGTTGACTCTAGCGCATGGACTCCGGAAGTCCGATATCGGGCAGGTGAGCTGGGGCCGACGGGCTCGTTCTCTCACCACTCGGGCGCACGAGGCAGGATGGAACCAATGCACTACCGCGAGAGAGGGACCCCGTGATCCGCGTCGCCGCCGTCATGGCTGTTGGGTACGTTTTGGGCGCCAAGGCAGGCAGACGCCGCTACGAACAGATCTCGAGTACGTTCCGTGCGGTCACGGGCAGCCCGGCCACCAAGGCCGTGCTGGATGCGGGTCGACGCAAGATCGCCGACAGGGTGTCACCCGATGCGTCGATCGGATCGCTGACGCCCATCGACGCCGAGACGGCGGTGTGGCAGCCAGGAAAGAGCCGCTAGGCGATCGGCTGACGCCAGGTCTGACCGGGGGCCAGGTTGCCCGTCGAGACGCCGAGACCGTTGTTGGGTCCGAAGGTGCCGAAGTTCGGCGTTCCGATGTTGGTCGGGTTTCCGTTGGAGTACCCCACGCACACGGGATCGGAGCCGTTGGTGGTGACGGTGGCCAGACACGGTGCGGCGACGGCTTGACCTGCGCCGCTGGTGAACGCGATCGCGAGCGGAGCGGCGACGGCGGCAGCCGCCAGGGCTCCCGCAGTGGCGATGCGGCGTGCGCTGATGGTCATGAGGTGCCCTTCCGTTGGAACTGACGGCGAGCTCACCATAGCGCGACGCGGCGACTCACGCAGTAAGGTCGTCGCCGCTGGCCCGCTCCAGCAGGCTGCGCCGGTAGGTCTCCATGGCGACCAGGTCGCCGAACAGCGCGTTGTACTCCTCGTCGTTGTCCACCGGGGACATGCGCTGAAGCTTGGACTTCATCTCGGCGATCTCCCTGCCGACCCACACTTCCTGCAACCTGGCCAGCACGCCGCCGATGTAGCGGGGCAACCGATCGTCGTCCTCGACCCGGAACGCCTCGACGCCCAGCTCGTTGATCAGATTTGCCACGTGCGGTGAGGCCGCCTGCTCACGAACCGCGTCGATCCACTGTCCACCCGAACCGCCCGCCGACATGCCGCCCGCGGCCGTGATCGCGCCGCGCACCGCCGCATACGCCGGATGGGTGAAGCTCTCCACGGTCAACGTGTCGAAGACGGGCCCCGCGATCGCCGGGTACTGCAGCGCGGCCTTGAGCGCATCGCGTTGCGGCCACAGCGTCGGATCCTTCGGATCGGGCCGGGCCACGACGACGGCGTCCGTCGAGGCGGCCGCAGCGGCACTGCGACGGACGTCGCGGCGTTGCGCGGCGCCGCCTGCCTTGGCCGTCTCACGCACCCTGCCGATGACCTGGGCGACGTCGTCCCAGCCCACCCAGCCGGCGAGCTGACGCGCGTACTCGTCGCGCAGGGTGGGGTCCTTGATTCGCGCTGCCATCGGCACGCAACGACGAAGTGCGGATACCCGGCCTTCGGCACTGTCGAGGTCGTGGTCGGCCAGCGCGGTGCGAATCACGAACTCGAACAACGGGGTTCGCCGAGCCACCAGATCACGCAGGGCGGCGTCACCGGACTTCAGCCGCAGATCGCACGGGTCCATGCCCTCGTCCGCGACGGCGACGAACGACTGACCGGAGAGGTTCTGCTCGCCGTCGAAGGCCTTGACCGCCGCCGCGCGGCCCGCCGCGTCACCGTCGAAGACGTAGATCAGCTCACCGCGAAAGAAGCTGTCGTCCATCATGAGTCGACGAAGCATCGACAGGTGCTCCTCGCCGAAGGCGGTGCCGCACGACGCGACCGCCGTCGTCACGCCAGCCAGGTGCATGGCCATGACGTCGGTGTATCCCTCCACGACGACGGCCTGATGCCCCTTCGCGATGTCGCGCTTGGCCAGGTCGAGTCCGAACAGGACGTTGGACTTCTTGTACAGCACCGTTTCCGGGGTGTTCAGGTACTTGGCTGTCATGGTGTCGTCGTCGAAGATCCGGCGCGCACCGAACCCGATGACTTCGTTGCTGCTGGCCCGAATCGGCCACAGCAAGCGTCGGTTGAACCGGTCCCGTGGCCCGCGGCGACCCTCCATCGACAACCCCGCGGCCTCGAGCTCCTTGAACTCGAAACCCTTGCGCACCAAGTGTTTCGTCAAGGTGTCCCAGCCCGAGGGCGCGAATCCGCAGCCGAAGTGCGCGGCCGCTTCCGCGTCGAAGTTGCGTTCGATCAAGTACTGCCGCGCCGGTGCGGCCTCGTCGGACTGCAACGCCTCGGCGTAGAACGCCTGGGCGGCGGCGTTGGCGGCGATCAGCCTGCTGCGGCTGCCCTTGTCCCTCTGCACGTTGGTGGTCGAGCCACCGGTGTAGGTGACGGTGTAGTTGATCCGGTCGGCGAGCATCTCGACGGCCTCGACGAAGCTGACGTGTTCGATCTTCTGCAGGAAGGCGTAGACGTCACCGCCCTCACCGCAGCCGAAGCAGTGGAAGTGACCGTGGTTGGGACGGACGTGGAACGACGGTGACTTCTCGTCGTGGAACGGGCACAGCCCCTTCATCGAGTCCGCACCGGCGCGCCGCAGCTGCACGTAGTCGCCGACGAGGTCCTCGATGCGGGTGCTTTCGCGAATGGCCGCGATGTCGCGGTCGGGAATCCGCCCGCCCCGCGTCCCATCGCTCCTGCCTACTGCCACCGGCTCAGTCTAAGGGCCGGGGCGAGCGCGCCAAGTGCACGCGTTCCAGCCGTCCCTCGGTGTAGGACGCGATCTGGTCGATGACCACCCGCAGCCGGGCCCCGTCGTCGGCGGCCGCCACGAACTCGGGGGCGAACTGCGGGTCGAGGCTGCTCGGCGCCTGCGCCCACAGCGCCAAGGCGACCTCGTGGATGAGGGTGCGCTGATCGGCCTGGACCTGCAGGTGCTGATGGTCGGACATGATGAATTGCAGGGCCAACATCTTCAGCACGGCGACCTCGGCACGCACCAGTGCGGGCACCGCGAGCTCGGTGTCGAAGCGCACCAGCGGACCGGCGCCTGCCACGTCCCTGGTCGCCGTGATCGCCGCGTTGGCGAACCGGCCGACCAGTTCACTGGTCAACCGCTTGAGTGCGACCGAGGCCGCGACGGATCCGTCGTACTTGCCGACCGCCGCCACCACGGGTATCTGCGACAGGCGCTGCGCGGCAGCGAGCAGGTCGTCGGAGCGCACGGCGTCGAACGACTCGGCGCCGAGGCGGGCCAACGAGGTGGCCGCGTCGGTGTCGGCAAGCACTCGCAGGTCGATGCGCCCGGAGATCACGCCGTCCTCGACGTCGTGCACCGAGTAGGCGACGTCGTCGGCCCAGTCCATCACCTGGGCTTCCAAGCACGGCCTGCCCTCGGGCGCACCGTCGCGCAACCAGGCGGCCCAGTGGGCGTCGTCGTCGTAGAACCCGAACTTCTTGCGGTCACCGCGCGGCCACGGGTACTTCGTCACCGCGTCGAGCGACGCCCTGGTCAGGTTCAGTCCCACCGATCGTCCTTGGTCGTCAAGGACTTTGGGCTCCAACCTGGACAGGATGCGGAAGTTCTGCGCGTTGCCCTCGAAGCCGCCGAAGGCCTTCGATATCTCGTTGAGCGCGCGTTCGCCGTTGTGCCCGTACGGCGGATGGCCGATGTCATGCGCCAGCCCCGCCAGGTCGACCAGGTCGGGATCGCAGCCAAGGCCGACGGCCATCCCCCTGCCGATCTGCGCCACCTCGAGGGAATGCGTCAACCGCGTCCGCGGCGTGTCACCCTCCCGCGGCCCGACGACCTGCGTCTTGTCAGCCAACCGCCGGAACGCCGCACTGTGCAGCACCCTGGCACGGTCCCGCGCGAAGTCGGTGCGGCGCTCGGTGTCGGTCCCCGCCAGGGCAGCACTCTTCGGCGCCTCGACCACCATCCGCTGTAGGTCGAAGTCCGAGTAACGATCCGCGGAACCGTTCTGATGTTGCGCCACCGACGCACAGTCTGCCAGGGCGGTCACGCGGTCTCGGGTGCCCGTCGGCCGTGGCGCACTACATTGGCGGTCATGCGCAGGAATCCAAGGGCAGCCCGCCTTCTCAGCATGCTTCTCGCGGTGCTGACCGTTGGCGCACTGCTGACGCCCAACCTTCCGACGGCCAACGCCGCGCCGCCCCTTCGGCTGACCGACTACGTCACCGACGACGCCGGGGTCTTGGACGCCGGCGCGTTGAGCGGTGTGAAGACCGCAGTCGACGACCTCTACACGGCCCGTCGCGTCCGACTGTGGGTCGTCTACGTCGACACCTTCTCCGGGCAGACCGGGGTGGCCTGGGCTCAACGGGCCATGCAGATCAACAACTTCCAGCCCGACCAGGACGCGATCTTCGCCGTCGCCACCCAGGACCGCGACTACGCACTGCTGGCGGGCACCGCCATCATGAGCAACGCCGATCAGGACAAGCTCCGGCGCAACGAGGTGGAACCGGCCTTGCGCCAAGGCGACTGGGCAGGCGCCGCGACCGTCGCCGCCACCGGGCTGAAGAACGACGGTTCGTCGACCGGGAGCGTGTCGTGGGTGGGCATTGCCATCTTCCTCGTCGTCATCGCCCTGGCGGTGGTCGCGCTGCTGATGTGGCAGCGGGGCAGGCGACGCAAGCGCCGCGAGGCCGAGTTCGCCGCCGCCAAGCGGGTCGACCCGGCCGACCCGAACGCACTGTCGTCGCTGTCACTCGACGCGCTCGACGACCTGTCCAGGTCGATCGTCGTGGAGGTCGACAACGCGGTACGCACCAGCGACAACGAATTGACCCTGGCGGTCGAGGAATTCGGCGAGCGGGACACCGCCCCGTTCACCAAGGCCGTCGAGGGCGCGAAAACGGCACTGACACAAGCGTTCAACGTCCGGCAGATTCTCGACGACACCATCCCCGAGACGCCGCAGCAGCGGCGCGATCTGCTCACGCGCGTCATCGTCGCGGCCGCGCGGGCCGACGACGAGCTCGAGGCGCAGCGCGAGGCCTTCGGAAAGCTGCGTGACCTGGTCATCAACGCACCCGACCGGCTCGACATCCTCACCCAGCAGATGGTCGACCTGTCGGCGCGCATCGAACCCGCCGACCGGACCCTCGAGGTGCTGCACTCGCAGTTCTCCGAGACGGCGCTGGCGTCGATCGCCGACAACGTCGAGCACGCCAAGCAGCGGCTGTCATTCGCCGATCAGAGCATCAGCCAGGCGCGGGCGCTGGTCGCCAAACCCGCGGGCAGCCAGGCCGGACTGGTCGACGCCATCCGGTCGGCGGAGTCCGCGCTTGGCCAGGCCCGCATGCTGCTCGACGCGGTCGACAGTGCGTCCACCGACATCAACAGGGCGGTGGCCGAAATGCCCGCGGCCATCGCCGACATCCAGAACGGCATCACCGCCGCGTCCGGTCACCTGGCCCGTGGCGGCGTTCCGCGTGCCGCCGAGTTGAGCACCGCCCGCGACGAGGCCGTCGCGGCGGTCGTCCACGCGCAGAACGCCGGCACCGCCGATCCGCTGGGCACCTTCACCCAGCTGACCAAGGCCGACGCCACCCTCGATCAGCTGCTCGCGGTGATCAGCGACGAGGTCGAGGCCGCGGCCCGGCTGAAGCGCGCATTAGACCAGGCGCTGTTCAGCGCACAGTCGCAGGTGCGTTCGGTGTCGGACTTCGTCGACACCCGCCGCGGCAGCGTCGGGCCAGAGGCCCGCACCCGGCTGGCGGAGGCAGTGCGGCAACTGCAGGCCGCCCAGTCGATCGGCGCGACCGACCCGTCGCAGGCCATTAAGCACGCCAACGGCGCCGCGATGCTGGCGGTGCAAGCCCAGACGATGGCGAACGCCGACGTCAGCAACGCCCAGCGGCAGTACACCGGACGCCACGGCGGCGGATTCGGCCGCGGAGGCGGCAACACCGGCG
Organism: Mycobacterium sp. Root135; assembly: GCF_001426545.1. Lineage (GTDB taxonomy): Bacteria > Actinomycetota > Actinomycetes > Mycobacteriales > Mycobacteriaceae > Mycobacterium. The sequence continues at coordinate 419,269 of NZ_LMEZ01000006.1, forward strand.
CCATCCTCGGCGGCATCCTCATCGGCAACTTGTTGTCCGGCGCGCTGCGCGGCGGTATCGGAGGGGGCGGCGGCGGAGACTGGAGCCCAGGATCGTTCGGCGGGTCGGGCGGCGACTGGGGCGGTGGCGGCGGCCGGTTTTAATTTCCCCCCTTGGCGCGAGCGTGCGTGTCTGCGGGCGACACGCCGCCTTTCGATCGGACTTCGCGCACGCTCACGCGGCCCACGCGCGCTCGCGCTCGGTCTTGATCTGCCGCACCGTGTCGTAGGGCCGCCGCCGCACGTCGTCGGACACGATCGACATCACGTGCCAGTCGAGTTCGCGCAGGGCTGCGCGCTTCTGCCTGTCACGGCGAAAGCTCTCCGGGTCGCTGTGCCAATCGAACCCGTCGTACTCGACGGCCAATTTCACACTCGGCCAAGCAAAGTCGAGCCGCCACAACCGACCGCTCCGGTCGACGAGTTCGTACTGCAGTTCCGGTTTCGGAAGGCCGCCGTCGACCATCATCAACCTGGCCTCGCTCTCCATCGGTGACTCCGCCGCCGGGTCTGCCAGCGGAACGAGGTCGCGGACGTTCACGATCCCCCGTCGTCCGGCCTGTTTCATCACGGCGCGAACCAGGTCGCGTCGACCGCACGTTCCGCTGCGCAGCGCCGCGTCCAGGGTGGCCAAGGCGCGGGGACGACGTAGTCCGCGAGCCACCTCGACTGCGGTCCATCCAGGCTCCGTCACCGGCCTGCCCTCGACCTCGCTCAGCGGCGCTCCGTCGCGTCGGTGCACCACCAGACCGTCGGAGTTGCGCAGCTGATGCCCAAGTGGATTCAGCACGTGAAGGTCGTCGACGCCCTCGGTGTCGAAGCCAAAGGCGGCCGCCGCACTGGAGAGACAGAGAGCGACGGGCTCGCCCGCCCGAAGGTCCAGACCGCGCAGTCGGACGTGGGTATCGGGTTCCACGCGGCTGTAGACCCCCGGCCACACCTTGACCAGATCACCCCGCTGGATGCGGGTGTCGAGTTGGCTGCGACTCAATACGGTCAGCAGCTGACCCGTCGTCGCAACGCCTGCTTGCCCGTTGAAGAGATCGGCGAGATCGTTTGGCACGCAGCCGATCGTCGGTCAGCTGGCGACCGACGACCAGAGCCGCCGCGACATTTGGGGATGAACCGTCGTCTGTGGATAGTCCGCTCGGCGCGAGCGTGCGCAACCTTCGACATTGCAACGGCGTGTCGCCCGCAGACACGCACGCTCGCGGGAAAAGAAAAGAGAGCTAGCAGCCCTTGAGGCGCACGGCGAGGTAGTCCGAGACCGCGTCGATCGACACGCGCTCCTGGGTCATCGCGTCGCGCTCGCGGATGGTCACGGCGTGGTCCTCGAGGGAGTCGAAGTCCAGCGTCACGCAGAACGGCGTACCGATCTCGTCCTGGCGTCGGTACCGGCGACCGATCGCGCCAGCGTCGTCGAACTCGATGTTCCACGACTTGCGGAGCTCGGCGGCGAGATCCTTTGCCTTGGGCGACAGGTCGGAGTTTCGCGACAGCGGCAGCACGGCGGCCTTGACCGGCGCGAGCCTCGGGTCGAGCTTCAACACCGTGCGTTTGTCGATGCCACCCTTGGCGTTTGGCGCCTCGTCTTCGTGGTACGCGTCGATCAGGAACGCCATCAACGACCGCGTCAGTCCGGCGGCCGGCTCGATGACGTACGGCGTGTAGCGAGCCTCGGTGGTCTGGTCGTAGAACGACAGGTCGGTGCCGGAAGCCTTTGAGTGGTTGGACAAGTCGTGGTCGGTGCGGTTGGCGACGCCCTCGAGCTCACCCCACGGGTTGCCTTGGAAGCCGAACTTGTACTCGATGTCGACGGTGCGATCCGAGTAGTGCGCGAGCTTCTCCTTCGGCGTTTCGTAGAGCCGCAGGTTGTCCGGGTCGATGCCGAGGTCGACGTACCACTGCAGCCGCGCGTCGATCCAATACTGGTGCCACTCAGGGGCAGTCGAGGGTTCGACGAAGAACTCCATCTCCATCTGCTCGAACTCGCGGGTGCGGAAGATGAAGTTGCCGGGGGTGATCTCGTTGCGGAAGCTCTTGCCGATCTGGCCGATGCCGAAGGGCGGCTTGCGTCGCGACGTCGTCACCACGTTGGCGAAGTTGACGAAGATGCCCTGGGCCGTCTCGGGGCGCAGGTAGTGAATACCGTCTTCGCTCTCGATCGGTCCGAGGTAGGTCTTCAGCATCATGTTGAAGTCGCGGGGCTCGGTCCACTGGCCCTTGGTGCCACAGTCCGGGCACACGATCTCGGCCATCGGCGCGGCATCCGGGTCGTCGAGACCCTTCTTCTGCGCGTACGCCTCCTGCAGGTGATCCTGCCGGTGCCGCTTGTGACAGTTCAGGCATTCGATCAGCGGGTCGTTGAACGTCGCGACGTGGCCGGAGGCCACCCATACGTCACGCGGAAGGATGATCGAGCTGTCGAGCCCGACGACGTCCTCACGACTGGTGACGACCGACCGCCACCACTGCCGCTTGATGTTGTCCTTGAGCTCGACGCCCAGCGGGCCGTAGTCCCACGCCGACTTGGTGCCGCCGTAGATCTCGCCCGCTTGGTAGACGAGTCCACGGCGCTTCGCGAGATTGGCAACGGTGTCGATGATGGAGGCCACGGGTGAACAGCGTAGCGGGCCACGAAGGGTCGATTGACATGCGCGTCGACGCATGTATTCTGGGCCGTAATGAAAACGGTTTCCAAATCCACCGTGCCGACCCCGGCCGACTCGGCATTGGGCGACGGCGCACTGTCAGACGGGGAGCACGCCGATCACGTGCACGGCGCCGCCCCCGCCCACGACGTGCCGCCACGACCGGTCCTCGACCACGCCGGCGACCTGCTGCGGGCGCTCGCCGCACCGGTCCGCATCGCGATCGTGCTGCAGCTGCGGGAATCCTCCAGGTGCGTCCACGAGCTGGTCGACGTGCTCGCCGTGGCTCAGCCCCTGGTCAGCCAACACCTACGCATCCTGAAGTCCGCAGGCGTCGTCGCCGGGGAGCGCAGCGGCCGCGAGGTGCGGTACCGCCTGGTCGACCATCACCTCAGCGACATCGTGCTGGCCGCGGTCGCCCACGCTGGCGAGTATTCACACGAACACGAAGGAGGCGCGCCCCATGAGCGGTAGTACTGCCGTCCGCTCCACACGTCAGCGAGCCGCCATCTCGGCGCTGCTGGACAACGTGGAGGAATTCCGGTCAGCCCAGGAGTTGCACGACGAACTGCGTCGCCGCGGCGAGGGCATCGGCCTGACCACCGTCTACCGCACGCTGCAGTCGATGGCAGCCGCCGGACTGCTCGACACGTTGCGCACCGATTCGGGTGAATCGGTCTACCGCCAATGCTCGGACCACCATCACCACCACCTGGTGTGCCGAACGTGCGGCACGACGGTCGAGGTGGAGGGCGCCGCCGCGGAGTCGTGGGCGACCGAAGTTGCTGCGCTGCACGGTTTTTCCGATGTCAGCCACACCATCGAGATCTTCGGGGTGTGTGCGGACTGCGCCTCGACCGTCAGCTGACGCCGTCGCGCGCCAGCGCCAAGACCGTTTGCATAGTCAGCGGAGCCAGCTCGACGTCGTCCGCCGAATGCGGGTCGACCCACATGACTTCCTCGATCTCCGCGGCCGCCTTCGGCACACCGTCGAGACTGACCAGGAACAGATCCGCGTCGACGACGTAGCCCGGCTCGTTGGCCGCCGCCGCGGTGAACCGACCGAGCATGCGCGCCGAGGATTCGTCGACGCCGGTGCCCAGTTCCTCGCGGACCTCGCGGACGAGCGCTTCAAGGGGCTCTTCGCCCGGCTCGATCTTGCCGCCCGGCTGCATGAACGCCGACGTGCCCCGTTTGCGGACGACCAGCACGTGGTTGCGTTCGTCGAGGACCACGGCCGCGACGATGCGAATGACACTCACTGGGTCAGGACGCGCCGGACCTCGGCGCCGGTGGTGAGCACCAACAGGATCAACGTACGCAACGCCTCTTCCGACAGGCCCGCGGCGGGAAAGTTGTAGCGCAGCATCACGTCTGCGACCTTGTCGTCGGCGAGCTTTTCGACCAGCGTCACCGTCCCGAGCATCACGATGCCGGCCTGCTCGGCCACCCGGTCGCGAATCTCGTTGGACAGCGGCAGATCCCACGCCAACGGCTGGGTGAGCGACACCATCTCCAGGCCGTCGGCGATCACCACCACCCGTAGCGACGCGACCAGACCGTCCACCGTGACGGTGAGGGCGCCGTCGGACTCCTCGACGAGCGTCGTCACCTCCCCCAGCGCTGAGGTCAACCGTTCCAGCAGACTCGTCATTCGGTTCTGCCGAACCTTCTGTTGCGGTTGACGTACTCCATGCACGCCTCCCACAGGTCACGCCGGTCGTAGTCGGGCCACAGCTTCTCCTGGAAGACGAACTCGGCGTAGGCAGCCTGCCACAGCAGGAAGTTGCTCGCCCGTTGTTCACCCGACGTGCGGATGAACAGGTCGACGTCCGGAATGTCGTCGCGGTGAAGGTGTTTGGCGAACGCGGCCTCGTTGATCCTGCTGGGCTTGACCTTGCCGTCGACCGCCAGCTGCGCCAATTCCTGTGCCGCTTCGATGATCTCGGTCCGACCGCCATAGTTGACGCAGTAGTTGATGGTGATGACGTCGTTGCCGACGGTCATCTGCTCGGCGATGTCGAACTCCTTGATGACGCTGCTCCACATGCGCGGCCGCGACCCGACCCACCGCATCCGCACGCCCATCGCGTTGAGGTTTTCGCGACGGCGACGCACCACCTCACGGTTGAAGCCCATCAGGAATCGCACCTCTTCGGTGCTCCGCTTCCAGTTCTCCGTGGAGAAGGCGTACACGGTGAGGTGCTTGACGCCGATCTCGATCGCGCCGCAGGTGATGTCGATCAGCACCGCTTCGCCCATCTTGTGGCCTTCGGTGCGTCCGAGCCCTCGCTGGGTGGCCCAGCGGCCGTTGCCGTCCATCACCACTGCGACGTGGTTGGGCACCTGGCCCGCCGGGATCAGCGGGGCCGATTCCTTGGACGTGTGTTGCGGCGGTCGAGAGAACTTGCCGTTGGTTTCCGGCGGTAGCTCCGGAAACACCACCGGCCACGAGGACTTGTCCGGGAACGTCGGATAGTCGTCAGGCGCCGGAGGCAACTGCGGGTAAGTCTCCTTCTTGCCCCTGCCCCTTGTCGTAGCCATGTGCCTCATCCTGCCCGAACAGGGCAACTCGTCGTTCGGCGACCGTGCGGTCGACGCGGTACGTACGCTCGACCAGCGGCAAAGTGCGCAATTGACGCTCGAGATGCCATTGCAGGTGCGCGGCCACCAGTCCGCTGGCCTGGCTACGATACGACGCCGTCGACGCCTCGGCAGCGGGCCAGTCGCCGTCGTGCAGGGCGGACATCAGGTCGATCACGCCCTGTGGCGGCGTCACGGAACCGGACGGCCTGCAGTGCATGCACACGCTGCCGCCCGCGGCGACGTGGAACGCCCGGTGCGGCCCCGGTGCCGCGCAGCGCGCGCATTCGGTGAGCGAGGGCGCCCAGCCCGCAATGCCCATGGCCCGCAACAGATATGCGTCGAGGACGAGCTCACGCGGGCGGGTGCCGTCGGCGACCGCACGCAACGCCGCAACGGTGAGCCGGTGCAAGGCCGGAGACGGGGCACGTTCCTCACCGGCCAGCCGCTCGGCCGTCTCGAGCACCGCACACCCACTGGTGTACCGCCCGTATTCGCTGACGATGTCGCTGGCAAACGCGTCGATGGCCTGCACCTGCGTGACCACGTCCAAGTTTCGGCCCGGGTAGAGCTGGACGTGGATGTGCGCGAACGGCTCGAGCCTGGCCCCGAACTTGCTGCGGGTCCGCCGCACACCCTTGGCCACGGCACGGACCAAGCCGTGCTCGAGGGTCAGCAGCGTCACGATCCGGTCGGCCTCGCCGAGCTTGTGCTGGCGCAGCACGACCGCTCGATCCCGGTACAACCGCATCAGCACAGTCTTCCACCTTGGTCCGACGAGCCGCGCCGACCACGCCGCGACGGCGCGGCCCGATATTCTCGAGTCAAATGTCAGACACCTCATTCAACGGGGCCGGCACACGGTCCCCCGGCAAGCACCTGCCCACCCTGACCCAGCTGCAGTACCGGCTGGCCAGCGGCAAAGTCACCTCCGTCGACCTGACGACCCGATCGTTGAAGGCCATCGAGGCCAGTCAGTCCACGCTCAACGCCTTCCGCGTGGTCCTGACCGAGCAAGCCCTCGCCGACGCCGCCGCGGCCGACCGCAAACGCGCTGCGGGACAAGATCTCCCCCTCTTGGGAATCCCGATCGCCGTCAAGGACGACGTCGACGTCGCAGGTGTCCCGACCCGCTTCGGTACCTCGGGTGAGGTGGCACCGGCCACCGCCGACGCCGAGGTCGTCCGTCGGCTGCGCGCCGCGGGCGCCGTCATCGTCGGAAAGACCAACACCTGCGAACTCGGCCAGTGGCCGTTCACCAGCGGACCCGCGTTCGGACACACCCGCAACCCCTGGTCGGCCGAGCACACCCCCGGCGGGTCCTCGGGCGGCAGCGCTGCCGCAGTGGCCGCCGGACTGGTCACGGCAGCCATCGGATCGGACGGCGCGGGCAGCGTGCGGATCCCGGCGGCCTGGACCCATCTGGTCGGCATCAAGCCGCAACGCGGCCGCATCTCCACCTGGCCACTGCCCGAGGCGTTCAACGGGATCACCGTCAACGGCGTCCTGGCCCGCACGGTCGTCGACGCGGCCCTGGTGCTCGACGCCGCATCGGGAAACGCCGAGGGAGACCTGCACAAGCCGGCCCCCGTCACCGCCGCCGAGTACGTCAGCCAGCCACCAGGCCCGCTGACCGTGGCTATGTCGACGAAGTTTCCCTTCACCGGCTTTCGCGCCACCCTTCACCCCGAGATCCTGGCGGCGATGGAGCGAATGGCCGAACAGCTCGAGCACCTCGGCCACACCGTGCGTGCCGCTGATCCCGACTACGGCCTCCGCACGTCGTGGAACTTCCTGTCCCGTTCGACGTCGGGGCTGGTGGAGTGGGCCCACCGGCTGGGACCCGGGGTGACGTTCGACAAGCGCACCACCGCCAACATGCGGACGGGTCGGCTGTTGTCGGAGAAGATCCTGCGCGACGCCCGCCGCCGTGAAACCGAGTCGCAGCGTCGCATCGGCTGGATCTTCAACCTCGCCGACGTGGTCCTCGCCCCGACGACGGCTCTTCCTCCCCCGAGGGTGCACGACTTCGACGAGCGCGGCGGGCTGTCCACCGACCGCGCGATGATCCGCGCGTGCCCCGTGACGTGGCCGTGGAACCTTCTGGGGTGGCCGTCGATCAACGTGCCCGCCGGGTTCACCTCGGACGGGCTGCCGATCGGCGTTCAGCTGATGGGACCCGCGGGCAGCGAGCCGCTGCTGGTGTCGTTGGCCGCCGCGCTCGAGGCGGCCGGCGCGTGGCGGGCCGACCAGCCCGACGTGTGGTGGGGCACTCCCGAGGAGTAAACGTCAGAAGCCAAGCCGCCCAAGTTGTTTGGGGTCACGCTGCCAGTTCTTCGCGATCTTGACGCGCAGGTCCAGATAGACCTTGGTGCCGAGCAGCGTCTCGATCTGGTGGCGGGCAGCCGTGCCGACCTCGCGCAGGCGGGCCCCGCCCTTGCCGATGACGATGCCCTTCTGTGAGTCCCGCTCGACGTAGAGGATGGCGTGCACGTCGATGAGGTCCCCCTGTTCCTCCGAGCGCCCCTCCCTCAGTTCGACCTCGTCGATCACCACCGCCAGCGAGTGCGGAAGCTCGTCGCGGACGCCCTCCAGCGCGGCCTCGCGGATCAGCTCGGCCATGAGGACTTCCTCCGGCTCGTCGGTCAGCTCCCCGTCCGGGTAGAACGCCGGGCCGGGGGGCAACTGCTTGGCGAGCACCCCGGTGAGGAGGTCGACCTGCTCCCCCGTGATGGCCGAGACGGGGACGATCTCGGCGGTGCCGCCGGTCAGCTCGCTGACGGCGAGGAGCTGCGCGGCAACCTTCTCCTTGGAGACCTTGTCGATCTTCGTCACGAGGACCGTCAACGTGGTCCGCGGCGCGACGGCCCTGATCTGCTCGTAGATCCACCGGTCGCCGGGCCCGATGGTCTCGTCGGCGGGGATGCAGAGACCGATCACGTCGACCTGGGAGTAGGTGGCCTTCACCAGCTCGTTGAGGCGCTCACCCAGCAGGGTCCGCGGCCGGTGCAGCCCAGGGGTGTCGACGAGGATGATTTGAAAGTCGGGACGGTGCACGATGCCGCGGATGGTGTGCCGCGTGGTCTGTGGGCGGTTGGACGTGATCGCGACCTTGGCGCCGACCAGGGCGTTGGTCAGCGTCGACTTGCCGGTGTTGGGCCGGCCGACGAAACAGACGAAGCCGGAGCGGAATTCGCTCATTGGTCTTCTTCTTCCTGCTCAGTGGGTTTGACGAGGACGGTGCCGATGCGCACCCGGCCGCGGTGGTCACGACCACCTTCGGCTCGCAGGCGCAGCGCGTCCCACGTCACCTCGACGCCAGGCAACGGCACGCGACCCAGTTCATGGGCCAACAAACCGCCGACGGTGTCGACGTCGAGGTCGTCGTCGAGGTTCAGCTCGTACAGTTCGGCGAGATCCTCCAGCGGCAGCCGAGCGCTGACGCGAAAGTGCTTGTCGCCGAGGTCTTCGACGGGCGCGACCTCGTCGGTGTCGTATTCGTCGGCGATCTCTCCGACGATCTCCTCGAGCACGTCCTCGATGGTGACCAGCCCGGCGATCGCCCCGTATTCGTCGACCAACAACGCCATGTGATTGCGGTCCTTCTGCATCTCACGCAGCAGCGCGTCCAAGGGTTTCGAGTCGGGGACGAACACCGGTGGGCGCATCACCTCGCCAACCCGGGTGTCGATGCCACCGTTGCTGTAATACGTCTGCTCGACGAGGTCCTTGAGGAAGACGACTCCGACGATGTCGTCGACGTTCTCGCCGACGACGGGTAGCCGAGAGTGCCCGCTGCGCACCGCAAGTGAGGTCGCTTGGCCTGCGGTCTTGTCCGATTCGATCCACACCATCTCGGTGCGAGGCACCATCACCTCGCGGGCCAGGGTGTCGCCGAGTTCGAAGACCGACTGGATCATTCGTCGCTCGTCATCGGCGACGACGCCGCTCTGCTGGGCGAGGTCGACGACCTCCCGCAACTCGATTTCCGAGGCGAACGGGCCGTTGCGGAAGCCCACGCCGGGGGTCAGCGCGTTGCCGACCAGCACCAGAAGCCGGCTGATCGGGGTCAATAGCACCGAGATCGCTTGCAGCGGAAGGGCTGCACCCAGCGCGATGCTGTACGCATGTTGTCTGCCGAGCGTGCGCGGCCCCACGCCGATCGCGACGAAGCTGACGACCACCATGATGGCCGCGGCCGCGAGCAGACCCCACTTCAAGCCGAGATCTTCGTAGAGGAACGCGACGAGGAGGACGGTCGCAGCCGTTTCGCACGTGATGCGCAGCAGCACGATGAGATTGATGTAGCGGGGGCGGTCGTCGGTGAGGCGGGCCAGTCGCGCAGCGCCGGGACGTTCGTCGCGGACCATTTCGTCGATCCTGGCGATCGACACCGTGCTGATGGCGGCGTCCACCGCGGCGAACACACCGCCGAGCGCGATGAGCGCCAGCGCGCCGATCAGAGAGGCGAAGGCGCTCACGGTTGGTCGAAGAACTGCGACTTGTCCAACAACCTGCGGTCCTTTTCGCTCTGCTGATCCTGGTGGTAGGCGGCGACCTGGTCGGCCACCCACTCCTCGAGGAGTTCGCGCTGCAGGGCGAACATCTCCTTCTCCTCGTCGGGTTCGGCGTGGTCGTACCCGAGCAGGTGCAGCACTCCGTGCACGGTCAGCAGCGCAAGTTCCTGACCAAGTGAATGTCCGGCCTTCTCAGCCTGTTTGGCGGCGAACTCGGGACACAGCACGATGTCGCCGAGCATCGACGGACCGGGCTCCGGGGCGTCGGGACGACCACCCGGCTCCAGCTCGTCCATCGGGAAACTCATGACGTCGGTCGGCCCAGGCAGGTCCATCCACCGCATGTGCAGGTCGGCCATCGCGGGGGTGTCGAGCAGCACCATGGACAGTTCGGCTCCGGGGTTGACGTCCATCTTGGCGATGACGAACCGTGCGACGCTGACCAATTCGTTCTCGGCGACGTCGATGCCGGACTCGTTGGAGACCTCGATGCTCATCGGCGCTGCCTACCGGTGCCCGACCGCCGGTCGGCCCTGTTGGCCGTGTGCGCTTCGGATGTGGCGTAGGCGTCCACGATCTCCGACACCAGCCGGTGCCGGACGACGTCGGCGCTGGTGAGCTCGGAGAAGTGGATGTCGTCGATGTGATCGAGGATTTCCATCGCGGCGGTGAGCCCGGACTTGGCGCCGTGCAGGTCGACCTGCGTAGAGTCGCCGGTGACGACGATCTTCGACCCGAAGCCCAGCCGGGTCAGGAACATCTTCATCTGCTCCGGCGTGGTGTTCTGCGCCTCGTCGAGGATGATGAACGCGTCGTTCAGCGACCGGCCGCGCATGTACGCCAGCGGCGCAACCTCGATCACGCCCGCGCTCATCAACTTTGGGATCAGTTCCGCATCCATCATGTCGTGAAGCGCGTCGTACAGCGGTCGCAGGTAGGGGTCGATCTTCTCGCTCAGCGTGCCTGGCAGGAAGCCGAGGCGTTCGCCGGCCTCCACCGCGGGGCGGGTGAGGATGATGCGCGAAACCTGCTTGGTCTGAAGGGCGTTGACCGCCTTGGCCATCGCCAGGTAGGTCTTGCCGGTACCGGCAGGACCGATGCCGAACACGATGGTGTGCGAATCGATCGCGTCGACGTAGTGCTTCTGGTTGAGCGTCTTGGGCCGAATCGTCTTGCCACGCCTCGACAAAATGTCGAGGGTCAACACGTCGGCGGGTGACTCGTTGCCGACGCCGGTGATCATGCCGACGCTCGTCCGCACGGCTTCGGGGGTCAGCGTCTGCCCGCCGGCCACCACGGCGATCAACTCGGTCATGACCCGCTCGGCAAGGGCCACGTCGGCCGACTCACCGGACAGGGTCACGGCGTTGCCTCGCACGTGGATGTCGGCGGTCAGCAGGCGTTCCAGCGCGCGCAGGTTTTCGTCGGCGGAGCCGAGCAGCCCCACCACCAAGTCGGGCGGAACACTTATGTTGCTTCGCACGGTGCTGTCCGAGGCTGTGCTGTTGACAGCGGCGGTCGTCTCGCGGGGCGTCACGTGGTGTTCTGTGCCTGCTTTCCGTGCTCAGGGCTGTGGTTGTCTGCTGTGAAGAGCTTACCGCTGGTCACCACATCGACCCAAAGAAGAAGGGGCACCCCTGCCGGGTGCCCCTTCGTCGAGGTGGTGCCGTGTCAGCGGCTCTGCTGCACGGTGTTGTCGGCGTGTGCGATGTTGACCGCCGGAAGCACCGACTTGACCCTCCGGTCGTGGTCGACACCCGCCGAGTATCCCGGCATTTCCAGCACCGGCAGTGTTTCGGCGGATGCGGTCGCTTGCATCGGAGCCGCTACCCCAAGAATGCCCGCAGCAAATGCGCTGGCAACGAGGGTGGCAAGTCCGATCTTCTTTGTGTTCTTCATTTCTTCTTTCGTGCCCTCTGTGGTTGCGTCGACCGGCGGTGGAGCCATCCAACCGGTCTGCTTGCACGAACGCACTGATCAGACGTTTAATTCCGGCTGCGCGAAATGTTGGGTGAAAGCCGGAGATCAAGGTCACATATGCCAGCGCGGCGTCAGAACGCCGAGTGCGCCAAGCGCCACTGCGGCCGCCGATGTGGTCCGCAGCACACTCGGGCCCAACCGGACGGCGGTCGCTCCGGCATCGGTCAACACCCGCAGTTCGTCGTCGCCAATGCCGCCTTCGGGACCGATCAGCAACATCAGCGAGCCGGCCTCGCCGAGCCCCATCGCCGCCAACGGGACGGTGGCGGACTCGTGCAACACCAGCACCGACGTGGAGTCCGCGACCGAGCGCACGTGGGCGGCGAGTTCCTTGGTCGACATCAGCGACGTCACCGGCGGGACGTGGGGGCGGCGCGACTGCCTGGCCGCGGACTTGGCCACCGCCTGCCAGCGCCGAAGCCCCTTCTCCACCTTTGCGGACCCGTCCCAGCGGGCCACACAGCGGTCGGACTGCCAGGCCACGAAGGCGTCGGCACCGGCCTCGGTGGCCAATTCGACGGCCAATTCGGAGCGGTCGGACTTCGGCAGCGCCTGCACGACCGTGACCCCCGGAGACGACGGCGCGACGACGCGCCTGCTCAACACGCGGGTCGTCAGGCTGCCCTTCCCGACGCCGTCGACGACCACGTGCGCGACCGTGCCGGCGCCGTCGCCGAGGTCGAGTTCTTCCCCGACCCGGATGCGCCGCACCGACGCGGCATGAAAGCCCTCGTCGCCGTCGACCACGACGACGCCACCGACCTCGGGTACCGCGTCGACGTAGAACAGCGCGCGACTCACGGCGCTTGCGCTATCGACCGGTGAATGTCTCGCGCAGCCGGCTGAAGAGCCCGCCACCTGCGGGTGCCGCCTGCGTCGACTTCACCTCGGCCACGTCGCGAACCCGGTGCTCCTTGAGCTTCTGGAGCAGCTCGGTGTCCTGATGGTCGAGGCGCGTCGGCACCAGCACGTCGACGTGGGCGTGCAGGTTTCCGCGGACCCCGGACCGCACGTTGGGCATGCCGCGGCCGCGCAGTGTCGTGACGGCTCCTGGCTGAGTGCCTGGTGCGACGACGATGTCGGTGTCGCCGTCGAGTATCGCCTCGACGGTGACCGTGGTGCCCAAAGCCGCGTCGACCATCGGTACGGACACGCTGAAGTGCAGGTCGTCACCGTCGCGAATGAAGACGTCGTGCGGCGCCTCGTGGACCTCGACGTGCAGGTCACCCGCGGGTCCGCCGCCTGGGCCGACTTCACCCTGAGCGGCCAGCCTGACCCGCATGCCGTCGCCGACGCCGGGTGGGATCTTCACGGCGATGTCGCGCCTCGCCCGCACGCGGCCGTCGCCGCCGCAGCGGTGACAGGGGTCGGGGATGACCTCGCCGACGCCCGCGCACACGGGGCACGGACGGGACGTCATGACCTGACCAAGCAGGGAGCGCTGCACGGACTGCACTTCGCCCTGGCCGTGGCAGGTGTCGCAGGTCTCCGGCTTGGAGTCACCGTGGGTGCCCTTGCCGTGGCACACGTCGCACAGGATGGCGGTGTCCACGGTGACGTGCTTGGTGACGCCCGTCGCGCACTCCGACAGGTCCAGCCGCATCCTCAGCAGCGAGTCGGATCCCGGGCGCACCCGGCCGACCGGTCCGCGACCTCCGCCGCCACCGCCGAAGAACGCCTCGAAGACGTCGCCGAGCCCACCGAAGCCGGCGCCGGAGAACCCGTTGCCGAAGCCGTTGCCCGCGCCCGCGCTCTCCATGGGATCGCCACCGAGGTCGACGATGCGCCGCTTCTCGGGGTCGCTCAGCACCTCGTAGGCGACGCCGATCTCCCTGAACTGCGCTTGCGCGGCCTCATCGGGGTTGACGTCGGGATGCAACTCGCGCGCAAGCTTGCGGTACGCACGCTTGATCTCCGAGTCGTTCGCGCCCTTGCTCACCCCGAGCAGGCCGTAATAATCGCGTGCCACGCCAAACCCTTCTTCGCTTCGTGAAGCTGCAGTTGCCGTCTGTCCCAGAGCCCTTAGCGGGCACCCAGGACTTCACCTATGTACAGAGCAACCGCGGCGACGTTGGAGATGGTTCCCGGATAGTCCATCCGAGTGGGACCCACCACACCCATCCCACCGAAGACCTTGCCCGAGCTGCCGTACGTGGTACTCACCACGGACGTTCCAGCCATCTGCTCGGCCGCGGTCTCGTGTCCGATGCGCACCGTCACCTTACCGGCCTCCTCCTGGGCGGCCAGCAATCGCAGCACCACCACCTGCTCCTCCAGTGCCTCGAGCACCGAGCGCAGGGATCCGCCAAAGTCGGCGGTGTTTCGCGTGAGGTTGGCCGTGCCGCCGAGCAGCAAACGCTCCTCGGAGTGCTCGACGAGGGTTTCGACCAGCACCGTCGCCGCCCGACCGACCGCGTCGCCGAGGACGCCGTGGCCGACGAGCTGCGACGCCAGATCCGAGACGGCAACCGACGCGGTGGTGATCGGCTTGCCCTCCAGCGCCTGGCCCAGTCGCTCCCGCAGTGCGGAGAGCTGCACGTCGTCGATGGCGTCGCCGAGTTCCACGATCCGCTGGTCGACGCGGCCCGAGTCGGTGATGACGACCAGAAGGAGCCGGGCCGGCGTCAGCGCGACGACTTCGAGGTGGCGGACCGTCGACGTCGACAGGGTCGGGTACTGAACGATCGCGACCTGCCGGGTCAGCTGGGCGAGCAGTTTGACGGCCCGACGCAGGACGTCGTCGAGGTCGACGCCGGACTCCAGGAACGTGAGGATGGCGCGGCGCTCCGCCGACGACATCGGCTTGACGTCGTCGAGGCGGTCGACGAACTCGCGGTATCCCTTCTCGGTGGGCACCCGGCCCGAGCTGGTGTGCGGTTGGGCGATGTACCCCTCGGCCTCCAGGACGGCCATGTCGTTGCGCACGGTGGCACTCGACACGCCGAGATTGTGGCGTTCGACGAGGCTCTTGGATCCGATCGGCTCCTTCGTGGAAACGAAGTCGGCGACGATGGCGCGCAACACTTCGAAGCGGCGGTCATCGGCAGTACCCATGGTTCACCTCCTAGTCGTCGTCATTTTACGTCGGCCAGCAGCGCCGACGCGCCGCGGCGCCATGCGGAGGGGGCGGTTAGCCTCGACACATGCTCTCCAGGACCGGCCGATGATCTTCAAGGGCGTCCGTGACGGCAAGCCGTATCCGGAGCACAGCCTGACCTATCGGCAGTGGGCTCAGATACCGCCGCGGCAGATTCGCCTCGACGAGTTGGTGACCACCACGACGGTGCTGGAACTGGACCGGCTGCTGTCGGAGGATTCCACGTTCTACGGCGATCTCTTCCCGCACGCCGTGCGCTGGGAGGGCGTCATCTATCTCGAAGACGGCGTGCACCAAGCCGTCCGGGCGGCGCTGCGGAACAGGCCCGTACTGCACGCGCGGGTCTACGACATGGACCTTCCGCTGGATCAGCAGACCTAGCTACGCCAGCAGTTCCCGCACCACCGCGTCGGCCAGCAGCCTGCCGCGATCGGTCAGCACCATGGCCTCGCCCCGGTCGAGCAGCAGCCCCGTCCGACACAATTCGTCGGCCCGCGACCGCTCCCCCGCGTCGAGCAACGTCACCGGAAGCCCGTCGCGCAGCCGAACCGTCAGCATCACGTCCTCGGTGTGCCGCTCGCTGGCGCTCAATTCCTCACGCCCACCCACCGGCAGTTCCCGACGGGCGAGCTTGTCGGCATAGGCGTTGGGGTGCTTGACGTTCCACCACCGCGCACCGTCGGTGTAGCCGTGCGCACCCGGCCCCGCTCCCCACCACTCGCCGCCGTCCCAGTAGCCGAGATTGTGGCGGCACTCGCCGCCCGGCAGGCTCCAGTTGGACACCTCGTACCAGTCGAAGCCCGCCGCCGACAGGCGCGCATCGAGAAGTTCGTAGCGCGTGGCGAGGACGTCGTCGTCCGGTGCGGGCAGCTCACCGCGGCGTACCCGACGCGCCAGCGCGGTGCCCTCCTCGACCACCAGCGCGTACGCCGAGACGTGGTCGACGCCGGCCCCGATCGCCGCGTCGACCGAACGGGCCAAGTCGTCGTCGCTCTCCCCCGGGGTGCCGTAGATCAGATCCAAGTTGACGTGTTCGAAACCCGCCGCGCGAGCATCGGCGGCGGCGGTCAACGCACGGCCGGGCGAGTGCACCCGGTCCAGTACGGCGAGTACGTGTGGGGCCGTCGACTGCATGCCGAGCGACAGCCGGGTGAAGCCGGCATCGCGAAGGCGCGCAAGCAGTTCCGGCGTCGTCGATTCCGGGTTGGCCTCGGTCGTGACCTCGGCGCCTGCGGCGAGGGTGAAGTTGGCGCGAACTGCATCCAGCACCGCGGCGAGTCGCTCGCCGCCGAGCATCGTCGGGGTGCCGCCGCCGACGAACACCGTCGCCACCTCGGGGACGGCGCCCCGCACCGCCAGCGACTCCGCCGCCAACTCCAGTTCGACCTTCATCGCCTGGAGCCAGCCGTCGGGGTTCGCGCCACCCAGTTCGGCGGGTGTGTAGGTGTTGAAGTCGCAGTAGCCGCAACGGGTCGCGCAGAACGGAACGTGGACGTAGACGCCGAACGGCCGAGCATGGGGTCCGTTCATGGCTCCAGTGTTCCAGAGCATGGTTCCAGAGCCGATTTTTGCTCGTGGTGAGCGCAAGATTTGACCGGTTGTATTCAATACCGCTCTTCGTGGCAGAATGTCAGGCGTGACTGCTGCCCAGACCTCGACCACCGGCGTTCCGCTGGTGGTCCGGCGGCATGTCGACTTCAAGCGCGTATGCACCTGTTGCTGTCTGCCTTGACGCCGTAGACCTGTCCACCTGTAACTTCAGCTGGCCGCCGGATCTGCGCCGCCGGACAGCCACCGGTGACGACGCACGATTCCTACGCTGGCTCCCTCGAGAGGGACCATCACATGACCCAGGCCGACGCCAAGCCCGCCAAGCCACCCAAGAATGACGGCCAGTGGGCGCTCGGACACCTTGAGCCACTCAACGCCAACGAGCAGGCCAAGAAGGACGACAACCCGCTCAACGTCCGCGCTCGCATCGAGAGCATCTACGCCAAGGGCGGCTTCGAGAGCATCGACAAGGGCGACCTGCGCGGACGATTCCGCTGGTGGGGGCTCTACACGCAGCGCAAGCCCGGGTATGACGGCACCTGGACCGGTGACGACAACACCGACATGCTCGAAGACGAGTTCTTCATGCTGCGGGTCCGGTCCGACGGCGGCGCCCTCACGGCGGCGGCACTGCGCACCCTCGGCGGCATCTCCACCGAGTTCGCCCGCGACACCGCCGACCTCTCCGATCGACAGAACGTCCAGTACCACTGGATCCGGGTCGAGGACATGCCGGAGATCTGGCGTCGGCTCGACGAGGTCGGCCTTCAGACCACCGAGGCGTGCGGCGACTGCCCGCGCGTCGTGCTCGGCTCGCCGCTGGCAGGTGAGTCACTCGACGAGGTCATCGACGGCACCCCCGCGATCCACGAGATCACCAAGCGGTACATCGGCAAGCCCGAGTACTCCAACCTGCCGCGCAAGTTCAAGACGGCGATCTCGGGCCTTCAGGACGTCGTGCACGAGATCAACGACGTCGCGTTCGTCGGCGTCGTCCACCCCGAGCACGGTCCGGGCTTCGACCTGTGGGTCGGCGGCGGATTGTCGACCAACCCGATGCTCGGCCAGCGGGTCGGTGCCTGGGTGCCGCTCGACGAGGTTCCCGACGTCTGGGAAGGCGTCGTCAGCGTGTTCCGCGACTACGGCTACCGCCGCCTGCGTGCCAAGGCCCGGCTGAAGTTCCTGATCAAGGACTGGGGCATCCCGAAGTTCAGGGAAGTCCTCGAGACCGAGTACCTCAAGCGCCCCCTGATTGACGGGCCTGCGCCGACGCCGGTGCCCCGACCGATCGACCACGTCGGCGTGCAGCGCCTCAAGAACGGGCTCAACGCCGTCGGCGTCGCCCCGATCGCGGGACGCGTGTCGGGCACCATCCTGACCAAGGTCGCCGACCTCGCCGAGGCCGCCGGTTCGGATCGCATCCGGTTCACGCCCTATCAGAAGCTGGTCATCCTCGACGTTGCCGACGACAAGCTCGACGCGCTCCGCGACGGGTTGGATGCGCTTGGGCTGCCGTCGAAGCCGTCGCACTGGCGGCGAAACCTGATGGCCTGCACCGGAATCGAGTTCTGCAAGCTGTCGTTCGCCGAGACGCGTAGCCGCTCACAGCAGTTGGCCCCCGAGCTCGAGGCGCGGCTGGAGGACATCAACGCACAGCTCGACGTCCCCGTGACGATCAACATCAACGGCTGCCCCAACTCGTGCGCCCGCATCCAGATCGCGGACATCGGCTTCAAGGGCCAGATGGTCGACGACGGCAACGGCCCAGAAGAGGGTTTCCAGGTTCACCTGGGCGGCAGCCTCGGCCTGGACAGCGCGTTCGGCCGCAAGCTACGCCAGCACAAGGTGACCAGCACGGAGCTGGGCGACTACATCGAACGGGTCGTCCGCAACTTCGTGAAACAAAGGGAGGACGGCGAGCGTTTTGCAACGTGGGCCGTACGGGCCGACGAAGCGGATTTGAGGTAGTCGATGACCGACGTGATGACCGAAAGCAACCTGATCGCAATCGCCGAGCGCGGTGCAGCCGAACTCGACGGCGCCAGCGCCGAAGAACTTCTGGCGTGGACGGACGAGAACTTCGGCGGTGAATACGTCGTCGCCTCGAACATGCAGGACGCCGTGCTGGTGGCGATGGCAGCCAAGGTGCGCCCGGGCGTCGACGTGTTGTTCCTCGACACCGGCTACCACTTCGCGGAGACCATCGGGACCAGGGACGCCGTCGAGGCCGTCTACGGGATCAATGTGGTCAACGTCACACCGGAGCGCAGCGTCGCCGAGCAGGACGAGCTTCTCGGCAAGGACCTGTTTGCCAGTGACCCGGCGGCGTGCTGCCGGATGCGCAAGGTGGAGCCGCTCGGCAAGGCACTGAAGGGTTACTCGGCCTGGGTCACCGGCATTCGGCGGGTCGAGGCTCCGACCCGCGCCAACGCACCGTTCATCAGCTACGACAAGGCCTTTGGGTTGGTGAAGATCAATCCGATCGCGGCGTGGTCCGACGACGAGATGCAGGCCTACATCGACGCCAACGACATCCTGGTCAACCCACTCGTCTTCGAGGGCTACCCGTCCATCGGGTGCGCACCGTGCACGGCGAAGCCCGTCGAGGGTGCAGATCCGCGCAGTGGTCGCTGGGCCGGTCAGACGAAGACGGAGTGCGGGCTGCACGCCTCGTGACGGCTAACCCCGCCCTGATCCTGGCAGCCCACGGCAGCGCGGATCCGCGTTCGCCGCAGGTGGCACAGGCACTGGCCGGGAGGATTCGCCGGTTGCGCCCCGGACTCGAGGTTCGGGCGGCGTTTCTCGAGACGTCGGCGCCATTCGTCGGCGACGTGCTCACCGATCTCGCCCGCCGCGGCGAATCGGCAGTCGTGGTTCCGATGCTGCTGGCCAGCGCACATCACGCCAGGGTCGATCTGCCCGCCGTGATCGAGCAGTCCGGCGCCGAGGTTCGGGTGGCCGAGGCGCTCGGCGAAGACCCGGCGCTCATCACGTTGCTCGGGCAGCGCCTGGCCGCCGCGGGTGCCCCGGCCGACGGCCGCGACGTGGGTGTCGTCGTGGTGGCGGTCGGCACCTCGAACGACGCCGCCAACGCGCGCACGTCGACGTTGGCCGCTGCCCTCTGTTCGAGAACGCGGTGGGCCGGGGTCGAGGTGGCGTTCGCCACCGGCCCGCACCCGACTGTCGCCGAGGCCGCGATCCGCCTTCGGAGTCGCGGCGCACGACGCCTCGTCGTCGCACCGTGGTTCCTGGCTCACGGCCGCATCACCGACCGGGTCGCGGCGTCAGCTGCCGAACTCGGTGTCCCGATGGCAGAGCCGCTCGGTTCGCACAACCTGGTGGCCGCCACACTGCTCGACCGGTACGACGAGGTTTGCTTCGCGCGCGCCGCCGCGTGAACGGGCAACGCGTCCTTCCGACGAGCCCGATGTGGCGTCAAGTTGCCAGCCGCAAACTCCGGTTTGCCGTCTTCCCCACCTGAGCGGCGCCTCGTCTGCTGCCCAGGTGATGAGCAGTGGCCTGCACCGACTCGGCGATTCGTGCGCGATTTGCTCAACTCGTGGCATTATATTGACGACGGCGTCCAGCCGCCTTCGACCCGCAAACGGTCGTCGGATCGCAATTCGGGGATTGGATTGGGATAGAACATGAATACAGATCGTTTCACTCGTCGCCTGGCGTTGGTCATCGGTGGCGGTGCGATCATCACGATGGGTGCACTGACCGCTTGCTCCAGCAGCAGCGAGACGCCCGCACCCAGCAGCACGACGACGACGACCACCGCGCCGTCAGTCACCCCGACGGAGAAGAGCCTGACCCCCGGTGGGGCCAACAGCTTCTCTCCGCCGGTGAAGGCACCGCCGGCTCCTACGGGCGAGCCCGGCACCCATCGCAGCGGCAGTAGTTCCTAACTCCGGTCGTTCGAGGTTGATTCGACATTCTGCAGGGACGTCACCTGGTGGCGTCCCTGCAGATTTGTTCTCGGTGACCGGGAGTCCCTGATGTTCGATCGACGTACAACCGTGCGTGTGGTCGGGTGCTCGCTGGCCACGTCGTTGGTAGCCGGAGTGGCCGTGCTGATCTCGGCTCACCAATCCGATCCGCCGCCGTCACCGGCTGTGACCATCGCCGGGCCGTATGCGAACCTCCTGGCGAGTTCCACCGATCTCGGTCCGTCCCAACTGGACCACGCTCAACTCACCGTCGGCCTTCGCGACCAGACCCGCCCCGACCCGCTGCTTCGGTGGGCCGAGACCAAGGGACTCGACGTCCGTTGGCAGCCGGGCGAGGACTGGGCCATCGTCGAGGGCGCTCCGCCCGTCGTGGCCGAGGCATTCGACGTTCCCGTCCACGACTACCGCGGCATGCAGGGGCAGGTCTTCTACGCCTCGCCCCAGCAGCCCGAAGTGCCTGCGGCCGTTCGCAACACGGTCAGCGACCTCGGCCGAATCCTCGGATACACGCCGCACCGCGAAGCGCGTCCCGACCACATTCCGCTCGACGTTCCCGGCCAAGGGCTGACGCCGACCGCGCTGCTGACCGCCTACAACGCGAATCCCCTTACCGAGGCCGGCATTACGGGCAAGGGACAGACCATCGTCTTCTTCGCCTTCAGCGGTTACGACCAGGGCGACCTCGACGACTTCGCGGAGATGTCGGGGCTTCCGCCACTGAAGCCGGTCCTCGTCGGCGGCCAGCCCAGCGAGTCACGCGCCGAGACCGTGATGGATCTCGAAGTGGCACATGCGATTGCGCCCGACGCGCGGATGGTCGTCGTCAACGCCCGTCCCACGCTGGAGGGCGGCCGCACCTACGAACGCATCGCGGAGATGTTCGACGCGACCGACAAGCAGTTCCCCGGCGCCGTGTGGAGCTTGTCCATCGGGTGGGGTTGTGACGCGCTGATCACCGCAACGGACCTCAAGCCCGTCCAGTCGGCATTGGAACGCGCCCACCGCAACGGCACCTCGGCCTTCGACGCCAGCGGCGACACCGGGGGGCTCGAATGCAAGGGCGGCGAGAACTGGTCGTCCCCACCAGGCCCCGACGACGTTGGGCTGGACGCGATTTCGTCGCTGCCCGGAATGACATCGGTGGGTGGCACCACGTTGTCCACCGACAAGGACGGCCAGTGGCTGGCCGAACAGGCGTGGATCGACTCTCCCCTGTCCCAGGGCACCAGTGGTGGTGTGTCCAAGCTCTTTCCGAGGCCCGTGTGGCAGCGCAGGCTCTCCGTCGAGCGGGATTCCGGCAAGAAGCAGCGGCGGCTGACACCCGACGTGTCCGCGCTCGCCGATCCGTTCACGGGCATCCGGATCCGGTTCGACCAGCAGGACCTCGTCGGTGCCGGCACCTCGCAGGCGGCCCCGGTGTGGGCCGGTCTCACCGCGCTGATGAACCAGTACCTGCTGGCCAACGGCGGGCAGCGACTGGGTGACGTCAACCCGCTGCTGTACCGGGTGGCCGCGGGCGCGAACGCCCCGGGCTTTCGCGACGTCACGCTCGGCGGCAGCGCGGTCGACGTCGCGGTTCCCGGCTACGACCTCGCGACCGGGCTTGGCAGTCCCAACGTCGCACAGCTCGCCCGCGACTTCCTCGACATCCAGAAGGGGATGGCGCCTCGATGACGACGATGACGTGTCGCATCTGCGCCGTCATCGTCCCGACGGGCGAATTCTGCGGCAACTGCGGGGCGACGGCATCGCCTCGACGCGGGGACGGACCGCCGTGGCTCCGGCTGTCGGCCTACGCGGCGGCACCGGGCGAGCACGTTCTGCGCCCGTCGGTGATCAGCACGCTCTTCCCCTATCTGCCAAGGCATTCGAGGGTGGCATTCGGCGTCGGCCTCGTCGGGGTCGTCGTGTTGTTGGTGGGCACGGCGCTGCCGCTGTGGCAGGCCGCACTGATCGGGGTCGTCGGCATCGGTCTGCCCGCGCTGTTCGTGGCCTACCTCAGGGCGGCCGACGCCGGCAAGGACCCGTCGACGAGCACGCTGGTGGTGACCGCCCTGCTCGGCGTCGCGGGTGGCGTCGGCTGGAGCATCGCGACCGACCTGGCGGCGGCGCGCGTGGACGACGACGCACTCGGCCTGCCCGCAAGTACGCTCGACCTCCTGCTCACCTGCCTCGGGATTCCGGTGGGCTTCCTGATCCTGCTGCTTGCCCCGTTGCTCGTCGTGCGGGCCTGGCGCCGGGGTCTCCGAGAGCCGTTGGTGGGCATGACGATTGGGGCCTTCGGGGCGATCTGCTTCGTGACAGCGGGAAGCATGACGGCGTTGCTGCCGGAGCTCGCCAGCGGCCCCGTCGACCCCGACGGTCAATCCGCCGCCGACCTGGTGGTCGGCGGCTTGATCCAGGCCGTCGCGGTGCCGCTGACGGCTGCGGCGGTCGGGGGCGCGGTCGGTGCCACCCTGTGGTTCGTGCCCCGGCGCGACACCGGACACGCGCCGCGGTGGTTCGCGCTGACCTCGCCGGTACCGGCGATTGCGTTCGGGCTGGTCGCCTATTTGGGTCTTGGCGTGCTGGACTTCATCTCTCCGCCGAGCAACCTCGAGACCGCCGTCTACGCAGTCCTCACGGTGGTGGCGCTCTACGTCCTTCGGATCGTCGTGCATTCCACCTTGCTGCACGCCCAATCCGAAGACGCCCAACCCGACGACGTGGTGCTGTGCCCCGAGTGCGAGCACGTCGTCGCGGATCTGCCGTTCTGCCCTCGCTGCGGGCTCGCGGGCCAGGCCACCTCGAGAACGTCCCGCGCGTGGCGGCGGTCCCATCGGCCCGTGCCGGTGAGCCCGTGACGTCGGCGCCCCCGAAGGCCTGGCCGGGCTACTCCGTCCCCGACGCCAGCTACACCGCCGCGCCGGCGCGGTCGACGTCGCCGACCCGGCTGCTGCTGATCGTGGCGGTCGTCGTCCTCCTGGTCACCGCGGGGTCGGTCGCCCTGTCGGTCTGGCTGAAACCCGCTGAGGCCCTTGTCGTGTGCCCGCCAGACTGCGGCACTCCCCCGATCAGCAAGCCGGTGTCCACCAATCCGCGGTTCACCTCAGACGACGGTGAGTTCTCGGTCTCCTACCCGGGTCCGGAAACGGCGTACGACGCCACCTTCGAACCGAACGGGGTGGTGCTGGACCTGCTCGCCGGCGACGGGGGCACCCTGCGACTCTTCGGCCAGCCCGCCAACGGGCAGACGCCGCGACAGATCGCGGACGACATGCTGCGGGAGCACTATCCGGACGCGACGTTCGACTACGAGATCCCCAACGCCTTCGTCGGATACCAACTCGGGTACGGCGAGGTCGCCGACGACTACCCCGCCGACGCGATTGGCGACGACGACCGCAACCGGGTGCTCATCATGGTCGGGGTGAAGAACGACTACGCGTTGATCGCCGCGGCGGCGGGCCCGTTCCGAGAGTTCAGCCCCGAGTTCGGCTCGGGCCACCCGTCTGGGGCGAACTTCTTCCTCGCCTTGGACATGGCGAAGTACGTCAACAGCTTTACGTGGCGGGGAGACCCGCCGCGCTGAGGTCGGCGGCGGGCAGCTCGGTGCCACCGGGCACCGGGGGAACCCGGGTCGCCCGCACGTAGACCGTGTCACCCTCCTTCAAACCGAGCGCCTCGGCGTCACCGCGGGTGATCTGCGCGGTGAACGACGAGTTGTCCGCCGCGCTGGTGAGCTCGACGCGAACCTCGAAGCCCAGCCACACGATTCGATTGATCACGGCACGGATGACCCCGGTGGACGAGACGTTGCCGTCGGTCTGCGCGAGCGCCATGTCGGGGTTGCGGCCCACTCGGATGTCGTGGGGACGCACCAGCGTGCCGTTCAGCGATGACACGGCACCGAGGAACGACATGACGAAGCCGTTGACGGGGCTGTCGTAAACCTCTGTGGGAGTGCCGATCTGCTCGATGCGGCCCTTGTTGAGCACGGCGATGCGGTCCGCCACGTCGAGCGCCTCGGCCTGATCGTGGGTCACCAGCACGGTGGTGACGTGCACCTCGTCGTGCAGCCTGCGCAACCATGCGCGGAGGTCCTCGCGCACCTTGGCGTCCAACGCCCCGAAGGGTTCGTCGAGCAGCAGCACCTCGGGGTCGACGGCAAGGGCTCGGGCCAGCGCCATGCGTTGGCGTTGGCCACCGGAGAGCTGGCTGGGGTAGCGACTGTGGAACCCGGCGAGCCCGACGATCTCGAGGAGGTTGTCGACCTTGTCCTTGATCTCGGCCTTCGGCATCTTGCGGATCTTCGGACCGAACGCCACGTTGTCGCGCACGGTGAGGTGCTTGAACGCCGCGTAGTGCTGGAAGACGAACCCGATGCCACGCCGCTGCGGCGGCACCCCGGTGACGTCGCGCCCCTTGATGGTGATGGTGCCGGTGTCCGGCTGGTCCAGACCCGCGATCGCGCGCAGCAGGGTCGACTTTCCGGAACCGCTGGGGCCCAGCAGGGCGGTCAGCGATCCCTCTGGGACGTCGAAGTCGATGTTGTCGAGGGCGACGAAGTCGCCGTAGCGCTTGTTGGCGCCGCGCACGGTGATGGCGTTGTGCTGATCGGAACTCATGGGATCTCCTACCCGGAAGCCTATTTCACGGCCCGGGCACGCCGGGCGTCGAGGATCACTTGAATGATCAGTACGAATATCGCGACGGTCATCAGCAGCGTCGAGACGGCGTAGGCGCCGTACTCCTGCCCACGGCTGTACCGGTCGGAGACGAGCAGAGTCAGGGTTTGGGAGGTACCGGGGAGGTTGGACGACACCATGATGACGGCGCCGTATTCGCCGAGGGTGCGGGCGATGGTCAGCACGATGCCGTACGTCAGACCCCACCTGATCGACGGCAGGGTGATGCGCCAAAACGTCTGCCACCACTGCGAACCCAGGGTGGACGCCGCCTCCTCCTGGTCGGTGCCGAGTTCGTGCAGGAGGGGTTCGACCTCGCGGATGACGAACGGCAGCGTGACGAAGATGCTGGCGAGGACGATGCCTGGCAGCCCGAAGATGATCTTGAAGCCGAGATCGTTCTCGACGAACCCCAACACGCCAGCCGACCCCCACAGCAGGATCAGGGCGACGCCCACCACCACCGGCGAGACCGCGAACGGCAGGTCGATGACGGCCTGCAACACACTCTTGCCGCGAAACCTGTTGCGCGCCAGCACCAGCGCGGTCGGCACTCCGAAGACCACGTTGAGCGGGACCACGATCGCGACCACCAGCAACGAGAGCTGAAGCGCCGATATCGCAGCGGGCGTGCTGATCGAGGCGAAGAAGGTGCCGATGCCCGGCGTGAACGTGCGCCACAGGATCAGCCCGACGGGCACCACGACGAGGACGAGGACGTAGGCGAGCGCCGTGTAGCGAAGGAGCAGGCGCGCCGTCTTGGACAGAATCATCGCGCGAGCTCCTCACGCTTCGCGGCCCTCGAACCGACGGCCCGGAGGACGAACAGGACGAGGAAGGAGACCACCAGCAGCACGATGGAGATCGCCGCGGCTCCGGTGCGGTCGTCGTTCTCGATCAGCGTGCGGATCCACTGCGAGGACACCTCGGTCTCACCGGGTACCGCGCCGCCGATCAGGACCACCGAGCCGAACTCCCCGATCGCTCGGGAGAAGGCCAGACCGGCGCCCGAGAGGAGCGACGGAAGCAGCGCAGGCAGAACGACCTTCGTGAAGATGGTGACGTTGTTGGCGCCGAGTGACGCCGCGGCCTCCTCCACCTCACGGTCGAGTTCGAGCAGCACCGGCTGCACCGAGCGCACGACGAAGGGCAGCGTCACGAACAACAGCGCGACGCCGACACCCCACTTGGTGTGTTGAAGATGAAGTCCGACAGGGCTGTTCGGGCCGTACAGCGCCAGCATCACCAGGCTCGCGACGATCGTCGGCAACGCGAACGGCAGGTCGATCACGGCGTCGACCAGGCGCTTTCCCGGGAAGTCGTCACGCGTGAGCACCCACGCCACCAGAAGCCCGAAGACCAGGTTGAGCAGGGTGACGGCGACGGAGATCGTCAACGTCACCTTGTAGGAGGCCAGCGCCGCGTTGGAACTGACCGCGGACCAGAACAGCTCCCACCCGCCACCGGCGGACTGCCACAGGATCGCCGCCAGTGGAAGCAACACGATGACGCTGAGCCACAACGTCGCCGCGCCAACGCGCAACGACGTCGTGCCCCTGGCCCGACGCAGACGACCCGGGGCCGCGGGAGTCGGCGCGAGCCCAGCGGTCATCCGGTGGCCTGCTTGTAGATCTTGGTGATCGAGCCGTTGTCCTTGTCGAACAACGCCGGGTCGACGTCGCCCCAGCCACCGAGGTCGGCGATGGTCCACAGCTTCTGCGGCGTCGGGAAGTCTTTGGCGAAGTCGGCGGCCACTGCGGGGTCGACGGGACGGAAACCGGCTTCGGCCCAGAGCTTCTGGCCCTCGGGGGTGTAGAGGAAGTTCTTCAGCGCGGTGGCCTGCTGCACGTGCTGCGACGACGTCACCACTGCAACGGGGTTCTCGATCTTGAACGTCTGCGGCGGGATGACGTGCTCGATGTCCTTGCCCTGCCGCTCGGCGTTGATCGCCTCGTTCTCATAGCTGATCAGCACGTCGCCGGTGCCCTGCAGGAACACGTCGGTGGCCTCGCGACCGGAGCCGGGTCGCGACTTCACGTGCTCGGTGACGAGCTTGTTGACGAAGTCGAGGCCTGCCGCGGAGTCCTTGCCGCCGTTGCTCTTGGCGGCGTACGGCGCCAACAGGTTCCACTTGGCCGAGCCGGAACTCAACGGGCTCGGGGTGACCACCTCGAGGCCCGGCTGCAGCAGGTCGTCCCAGTCCTTGATGTTCTTGGGGTTGCCCTTGCGGACGACGAGGGACACCACCGATCCAAAGGGGATGCCCTTGGTCGCGTCGGTGTTCCAGTCCTTGGCGACCTTGTCGGCCTTGACCAACCGGGTGACGTCCGGCTCCACGGAGAAGTTGACGATGTCGGCGGGCTTGCCGTCGACGACGCCGCGCGACTGGTCGCCCGACGCACCGTAGGACGTCGTCACCGCGACGCCCTTGCCCTCGGGGGTGGCGGCGAAGGCCGGGATGACCTTGCTCCAGCCTGGCTCGGGAACGGCGTAGGCCACCAGCGTCAGCGTGGTGTCCGCGGCGGGACCTGCGGACTCGCCGGCGACGTCGCTCGCGCCTCCACCGCACGCGGCGAGTAGGGAGGCCGTGACGGCGAGGGCGCCGGCAGCGGTCAGCGACCGAATGGACTTCGGGGTGAAGACGGGCATGGAGTGGGGCCTTTCGGAGCGGCGATTCATGGGTTCTGTTACCCGCCACGACGGAAAGGAGACGTATCAGCGCTCAGGCATGAAGACTGCCGCGACCGACACCAAACCGCGCAACGGAATGGGGGTCAGCGACAACAGTGCACATCGGCGACAGCGCAATTGCCCACGGCGATGAGGGCCAGGACATGGCCGTCGTCGCTGCTGGACAGTGCGTGCATGGCGCGAAGCGTAACAGACCTCGTAAACGTGTCGTTACCTGGCGAACAGCCACATCACGACGACGAGGGCAAGCAGCGCCACCAGCACCAACGTGACCCTGGAGCGAGGCATCCCGGTCATGACGGATCCTCGTCGGCGTGCTTGGCGCGCTGCAACAAACGGATGCCGTTGCCAAGCGCTCCGTCAAGAAGCACGGCCACCGAATAGGCCAACAGCAGCACCACGGGCATCACCACCACCGTCTGTGCCACGAAACCGAGACCGGAAAGCCACAGTTCGACCCCGTCCCACCAACTCAGGATGCCCGTCATCGAGTCCACCCTACGATCAAGGGGTGAATGGACCCCATTCCACGACCTGTGTCATCGCCGGCGGCGGTCCGGCGGGCATGATGCTGGCCCTGTTGCTGGCCCGCGGCGGCGTCGACGTCACGGTCATGGAGAAACATGCCGACTTCCTTCGCGACTTCCGCGGCGACACCGTGCATGCCAGCACGTTGCGCCTGCTGGACGACCTTGGGCTGGGTGGCGACTTCCAGAAACTCACCCATCGGGTGATCGAGACCATCGGCATGTCGGTGCAGGGCGTGCCGGTCGACATCGACCTGAGTCGCATCCCTGGACCGCACAAGCACATCGCGCTGGTGCCGCAGTGGGACTTCCTCGAATTGTTGGCGACCGCAGCCCAGAAGGAACCGTCGTTTCGGTTGCTCCGCAACACCGAGGTCCTCGAGCCCCTTCGCCAGGGCGGTGTCGGCGTGGTGGGAGTCCGCTACCGCGGCCCGGACGGGCAGATCGCCGAGATGCGAGCCGACCTGACGGTGGCGTGCGACGGCAGGGGCTCGGCGCTTCGTGCGGCAATGGGCCTGCAACCCAGGACCTTCGGCACCCCGATGGACGTGTGGTGGTTCCGGCTGCCGCGCAACGACGGTGACCCGCCCGGGCTGGAGGGCGTGCTGACGTCGGGGCACGCGATGATCGTCATCGACCGAGGCGACTACTACCAGTGCGCCTACATCATCCCGAAGGGCGCCGACTCGCAGTTGCGCGCCGAGGGCATCGAGTCGCTGCAGCGCACGGTCGCCGGGTTGGTGCCCGCGCTGGCCGATCGCGTCGGCGAGCTGACGTCCTTCGACGACGTCAAACTGCTCGACGTCCAGCTCAACCGGCTGCGCAGGTGGTACTCCGACGGCCTGCTGCTGATCGGCGACGCCGCCCATGCGATGTCGCCGGTCGGCGGCGTCGGCATCAACCTGGCGGTGGCAGACGCGGTCGCGGCGGCGCGCGCGCTGGCCGTCCCGTTGCGCGCGGGTCGCGTGCCCACCAGGGATCTGGCTCGCATCCAGGCCAGGCGGTGGGTGCCGACGGCACTCATCCAGGGCATGCAGCGGCTGATCCACGCTCGCGTCATCGCGGTGGCGGTGTCCGGAGGTGACTCGGCAGCGCCACCCCTGGCGGTCCGCGTTCTCAGCCGCGTCCCCTTCCTACGCAGCGTCGCCGGATATGCCGTGGCGATCGGGCCGCTTCCCGAGCGCGCGCCCGCCTACGCCAGGCGGCCGGAACCGCACGAGTAGACGCCGGAGGCCCGGTCAGTCGATGATGTCGGGATGGTTCTGCAGCAAGCTGGGTCCAGCGCCGCTTCGTCGGATGACGTCGACCACGTGCCGGAGGCGCCGTACACGGTCACCGCGCCCGTCCCGTATGCCCCGAGCGGGCCGCTGCGCAACCCGTTTCCGCCGATCGCGGACTACAGCTTCCTGTCCGACTGCGAGAACACCTGCCTGATCTCGTCGGCCGGTTCCGTCGAGTGGCTGTGCGTGCCGCGCCCGGATTCGCCGAGCGTGTTCGGCGCGATCCTCGACCGCGGGGCGGGCCACTTCCGGCTGGCGCCGTACGGGGTGACGGTTCCGTCGGCCCGCCGGTACCTGCCGGGCAGCCTGATCATGGAGACCACCTGGCAGACGCACACCGGGTGGCTGATCGTGCGCGATGCGTTGGTGATGGGCCCGTGGCACGACCTGGACACCCGCTCGCGGACGCACCGCCGAACCCCGATGGACTGGGACGCCGAACACATCCTGCTGCGCACCGTTCGATGCGTCAGCGGCGTCGTGGAACTCGTGATGAGCTGCGAGCCGGCGTTCGACTACCACCGCGAGCCGGCGACGTGGGAGTACTCGGCGCAGGCCTACGGCGAGGCGATCGCCCGCTCGAGCAAGAACCCGGAAGCGCATCCGACGCTGCGGTTGACCACCAACCTGCGGATCGGCCTCGAAGGCCACGAGGCGCGGGCGCGGACCCGACTCACCGAGGGCGACAACGTCTTCGTCGCGTTGAGCTGGTCCGGCCACCCGGCGCCGCAGACGTTCGAAGAAGCCTCGGACAAGATGTGGAAGACCAGCGAGTCGTGGCGGCAGTGGATCAACATCGGCGACTTCCCCGACCACCCGTGGCGGTCCTACCTGCAGCGCAGCGCGCTGACGTTGAAGGGCCTCACCTACTCCCCCACCGGCGCGCTGCTAGCGGCAAGCACCACGTCGTTGCCAGAAACGCCTCAGGGCGAACGCAATTGGGACTACCGGTATTCGTGGATTCGGGACTCGACGTTCGCGCTGTGGGGGCTGTACACCCTTGGGCTTGACCGCGAGGCCGACGACTTCTTCTCGTTCATCGCCGACGTGTCGGGGGCGAACAACGGTGAGCGCCATCCGCTGCAGGTGATGTACGGCGTCGGCGGGGAACGCAGCCTCGTCGAGGAGGAGCTGCACCACCTGTCGGGTTACGACAACTCGCGGCCGGTTCGCATCGGCAACGGCGCCTACGACCAGATGCAGCACGACATTTGGGGTTCGATGCTGGACTCGGTGTACTTGCACGCCAAGTCCCGCGAGCAGATCCCCGAGACGCTGTGGCCGGTGCTCAAGCTTCAGGTCGAGGAGGCCATCAAGCATTGGCGTGAGCCCGACCGCGGCATCTGGGAGGTTCGCGGCGAGCCGCAGCACTTCACCTCGAGCAAGGTGATGTGTTGGGTGGCGTTGGACCGCGGCTCCAAGCTGGCGGATCTGCAGGGCGAGAAGAGTTACGCCCAGCAGTGGCGGGTGATCGCCGAGGAGATCAAGGCCGACATCTTGGCCCACGGCGTCGACCACCGTGGGGCGCTCACACAGCGGTACGGGAACGACGCACTGGATGCGTCACTCCTGCTGGTGCCGTTGGTGCGGTTCCTGCCGCCGGACGATCCGCGGGTGCGGGCAACGGTTCTGGCGATCGCCGACGAGCTCACCGAGGACGGCCTGGTGCTGCGCTACCGCACCGAGGAGACCGACGACGGCCTTTCCGGCGAGGAGGGCTCGTTCACGATTTGTTCGTTCTGGCTGGTGTCGGCGTTGGTGGAGATCGGCGAGATCAGCCGGGCGAAGCATCTGTGCGAGCGGCTGCTGTCGTTCGCCAGCTCGCTGCATCTCTACGCCGAGGAGATCGAGCCGCGGACCGGACGCCACCTCGGCAACTTCCCGCAGGCGTTCACCCACCTGGCGCTCATCAACGCCGTGGTGCACGTGATCCGCGCCGAGGAGGAAGCCGACAGCACCGGGGTGTTCCAGCCCGCGAACGCCCCGATGTGAGCTAAGTCAGGCGACTAGCGGCCGGCCGAGGGGCAGCGCGCGTCCCCCGGTCTCCTCCCACAGCGCGGCGACGTAGTAGTAGCCCACCAGCGCGACGAAGGCGAAGACGAACCAACCGCCCGCGTGGGTGGCCGCGGCGCTGCCGGTGAGGTTGCCGATCAGCAGCAGTACCAACGCGACGTCGACGATGCCGAGTAGCAGCGGATACGTCCACGGCAGCCGGAGCACTAGCACGGTGAGCAGTCCGATGGTCAACAGCCAGCTGCCGAGCCACAACGCGGTCGTCGGTCCCGCGCCCGCGGCGGTGATGCCGAACCAGTCATGGGTAAGCCCGAGAGACAGCACGGCATAGCTGGCGTAGAAGCCGAAGAACACTCCGTAGACGGTGGCGTTGACGTTCTGACTCAGCGCGGCTGCCCAGATTGTCGCCAGAAGCAGTCCAATCGATGTGGCCGACAACAGGATTGGAACGGCCGCCGCGGCAACGTCGACGATGCCGGTGTTGGTGAACCCTAGCCCGAATCCTCCGGCGATCACCAACGGCAGCGCCAGGAGTCCTGGGTTGCCCTCCCGCGCGGGTACGGGCGTCGGGCTGTCGACCGGGGGTGCTGTCGGCTCCCTGATGGCAAGGTCGGTCATGGGTCCCTCATCTCAGAAGTTCGGTCGCGCAATGCTTCTGAAACATATGCTCGGTCCGCCCCAGACCCGATGGTTGCGATCAGTCGGAAGTAATCCGCTAGAAGGGTGGCGGATCGTGGGATGCAGGGAGTGCGTCGGGAACGCCTCGACGGGAACGGGACAGGTGGTTGTGTCGGCGTTCCGCGGCGATCGCTCGGGCGCGGTCCTGATCGCGCGAGCGGCTACGCCGCGGCATCATTGCGCCACGGTCACCGCACGTACGGCCCTCGCGTGCGTCGAGGATGAGCGGCCCGGTTGGGACGCATAGCGACGGGAGGAGCAGCGCACTGCCCGGGGTGGTGACGTATAGCTGCCCGCTCGGCGAAGTCCAGATCAGCGTGCCGTCGGTGAGTTGTTCGTCATGCCAACCCCAGAACGTCTTGACGAGGTGATGGGTACGGCACTTGCAGGACAAGTTCGACGCGTGCGTGGGGCCACCCTCGGCATGCGGGACGACATGGTCGACGTCGCACTTGGAGGCGGGGACGGAGCACCCCGGGAAGCGGCACGTCATGTCCCGACATCGGACGAAGTCAGCCAACGACTGCGACGGGACGTACCCCGCCTCCGGCGGCGCGTCGCGCGGATGTACCAGCGGCCGCAGCCGGGCGGCCAACTTGAGTTCGGCGATCAGCTCCGGCGAGATGAGACCCTCGTAGCCCAGCATTGCCGCTGGAGTGGTGCCGGTTCCCGCGACGGTCGCCGCCTCGGCAACGACGTGGATGACCACCGCGCTGGCTGCGCGGCCCCCGGCCGGGCACTCCGCCTGCCCGCACAGACAGCTCAACCGGTCGCTGCCTGCGGCCATCGCGCCGAACGCGTCCGCACGCCGTTGCGCCACCGTGCGCGGGTCGAAATCGCAAACCGTCGCTGCCAGCGCGGTGAGCCGCTCGTCGACGGCGTGTCCGTCGGGCGCGTGCACGGTGGCATTGATTTCGGCCAATCCGTTGTCGACGTCGCCGACGAACACCTCTCGTCCGGCGACCCGATCACGGCGTCGCCGGACCGCGTCCGCATCCCGTCGAGCCACGAATCGGTCTATGCGTGCGGACAACTGGCTTCGGTTCAACGACCCCCAACGTGGTGCGGCCAGGGCCAAATCGCGATCAACGGCGGCCAGCACGTCATCGTCGACGATCAACCCGGTACGGAACACACAGGCACGAAATGTGGCCTCGTCGATGTCACCGGCGATCAACGCCCGACCTAGGAGCGGCAGCTGTTCGCGCATGGCCCGGGCATAACGCATGTGACTTGCCGCCAGGCCCTGACCGATCGACAGCGCCGCCGCGATCTCGGCGACGACCGCGGCCTCTGCATCGACGGCCCAATCCGCAGTCTCCTCGAACTGGACGCGCCGCAGAGCGAAGAGCTCACCAATCGCGCTCAGACGCTCGCCCGCCGCGCATGCTTCGGCCCGCGCCGCGGAGCAGATCCGCTGCAGCAACACCGCCGACGCACTCGATTCGCTCATGTGTTCGATTGTAAGTGGGGGGTATGACACGGGCATGATCGACTGATGACCTCCGAACCCCACCGCACCGACACCACCGACGGACTCGCCGCCCTGACCCCACAGCTCGAGCGGGTGGCCGAACTACTCGGGGTGAAGTCCGTCCTGGTGATGCGCTCCGAACCCGACTCGATGGTCGTCGCGGCCACCGCCGGAGAGGCCACGAAGCACTACACGGTCGGCGCGGCAGGCAAGAAGGCAGGCGCCGACGACAGCCGGGTGCCGCTGTATTGCGAGCGCATCGTCGACACGAATGACGATCTCTTCGTACGTGATTCACGAACCGATCAGACCTTCGCGGGCAACGAGGACGAAAAGGAGTTCGGCCTGCACAACTACCTGGGCCTGGCCGTCCACGATCCGGCGGGCAACGTCGTCGGCACGGTCTGCGTGCTGGACGACAACGCCCGCGACTACTCCGAGGAACAGCGCAGGGAGCTCGAGCAGTTGCGCGGCGCGGTGGAGAACGTCGTCAGCCGCGACGACACCGCACTCGGTTAGCCGCTACGGGCCGACGGGGCTGAACAGAACGCCGCCAACCGTGACGATGACGATGCCGGCGGCGAGAACGATCCAGGGCCACCACTGACCCAACCAGGTCTGCTTGGTCATGGTGCGAGACTAATGACGGTCGGGGCGCCGTCGCACCGAACCATGCCGCGATTGCCCGGTGGCCCCCAGCCGGCATTGACGCACGAGTGGTTGCGCCACAACGACTTTTGACGGCGAGCGGCGCCTCCCGAGGACGCCTCGGCCGTTGTAATCACGGTGGTCGGAACCTGTACAAGGCCCACCTGGTGCGGTTGACTCGAGAAACGCCACGCACCAAAGGAGACGCCATGAGCGAGCACACGTACCGGATCGTCGAAATCGTCGGCACCTCACCCGACGGAACCGACGCCGCCATCCGCAACGGAATCAGCCGAGCATCCAAGACGCTGCGCGGACTGGACTGGTTCGAAGTGCAGTCGGTTCGCGGCGAGCTGGAGGACGGTCAGGTGGCGCACTTCCAAGTGACACTCAAGGTCGGGTTCCGGCTCGAAGAGGGTGACGCGTGACCACCACCGAGACGGAGTGGGCGCAGTGGCACGCCGAGCGCGAGCGCTACTTTGGCGATCCGCTCGGCTGGGTCAGCATCACCGGGTTGTACTGGCTCACCGAAGACTTCGAAAGCGTCGCCGACCTTCCTGGACGCTGGCGCGCTGACGCCGACGCGGTGTTCGTCGAGGGCGTCGACGGGGTCGAGCGACTCGAGCCCGTCGAGGGCGCTCCCGGCATCCTCGTCGAGGACGGCGACCGACGCATCGAGGTCATTCGACGCACCGGCTCGGTCGCGCTGCGGGTCCACGATCCGAAGTCCCCCCACCTGTCCGACTATCGCGGTATCCCCACGTACCCTCCGAGTGAAAGGTGGCTCGTCACCGGCACTTTCACTCCCTACGAACAGACCACGACGGTGACGACGGGTGCCGTCGTCGAGGGACTCGAACATCACCACGATGCCGTAGGGGTCGTCGACTTCACTCTCGCCGGCGCCTCGCGACGCCTCGTCGTCTTCGGTCGTGCGTCGGGTGGGCTGCACATCTTGTTCACGGACGCGACCAGTGGCGTGACCACGTATCCGGGGGCGCGGTCACTGCCGGTCGAAGAACCCGACGGCGGCGGATCGGTGATCCTCGACTTCAACAGGGCGGCCAACCTGCCGTGCTCGTTCACCGACTTCGCGACGTGCCCGGTGGCGCCGGCCCAGAACCGGTTGGACGTGGCTGTCGAAGCGGGAGAACGCAATCCGCGCGGAGATACCTAGAGCCGAGCCGCGTTCGCCAACATGGCGCTGACCATCGAGACGGCCTCGTCGTTGATGCCGAACGCACACGCGATGGTCTCGACCGACAGGTTCGCCACCGCCGACATGGCGTGCTGGCACTCCCACCCGTCGGAGTCCTCCTGGGAAATCCGCTGCGTCACGACGTCACCGTGGACGCGCACCTCGTCGATCAGCCAGATCGAGCTCGTCGCATCGTCGTCCACCGCCACCGAGAAGCCGCCGCAACCACGCCAGGACGACGTCGACTTCTCGACGAAGTCGACGGCCAGCTGCTCGGTGGGATACAGGACGGCGGTCTGCTCGGCCCAGTGGGCGTTGCCGTCCTGCGGCTCCCGCGCGACCTGATCACGGACCGCCGTCCACTTGCTGGACCGGTAGACCAGATCCTCGGCGCCGAAGATCGAGCCGAGGCAGTCGGGGTCCGACACGGCGTCGGAGTTGTCGGACATCCGCTCACCGGAGAGCAGGACTTCCATCTGCGTCGCACCGGCGATCCCGTTGAGCTGGGCGATGCTCAGCATCACGTCGTCGAGTTGCGATTCACGCAGCGGCTGGACGTTTGCCGGGTTGGCGCCGACGTCACGCACGGCGACACCCTCGACGGTGCTCGCGCAGCCCAAGGTGGTCGCGGCGGTGGC
The DNA here is from genome assembly GCF_001426545.1 of Mycobacterium sp. Root135. Lineage (GTDB taxonomy): Bacteria > Actinomycetota > Actinomycetes > Mycobacteriales > Mycobacteriaceae > Mycobacterium. The sequence continues at coordinate 455,453 of NZ_LMEZ01000006.1, forward strand.
GACCAGCGCCGCGCACAGCCGAGCACATTGGGTCACGGACTCATTCTGACTTGCCGAGCATCGTTTGGGCGATACCCACTGCCCACGCTCGTGGATCCGGCTGGCGTTCACCGGCCGGCGTGACGGCAAGCGAGACCTCGACCAGGGTGCCGTCGCGGACGCTGAGCGCACGCTCGTACCGGGTCTGGGGACCGCCCGGACGTTGGCGGGTCCGAACGGTCGCGGAGACGACGGCGTCCTGCACGGTGACGTCGTCGACGGCTGCGTCGATTACCGCGTTACCCACGTGCTTGACCACGGTGGTGCCCGAGCACCGCTGCCACTGCCGGCTGAACGATTCGAACGCCTCACGGGCAGCCGCCGGTGAGGCCAGCCGCACCACTGCCGCGTCGGCGCCCGAGGCGTAGACGCGCTCGTCCCAGTTGAAGTAGCTCTGCCGGGCCGCCTCGACGACGGGCAGCGGCTCGTACACGATGCGCGGCGCGGTGTCGGTGACGGCGGCGCAGCTGATCGGCGAGGCCTCCGCGTCGCTGCGATAGCCGTCGGGCAGGATCTCCACCCCACCGACGAAGGGTTGAAAACCGAAGGTGCTCAACGGACTTCCGACGTCGGAGCCGATCTCATCCTCGGTGGGCAGGATCTTCACCGCCGACGCCGCGGGCGTGGCGACCCCCGGCACCGTCTGCGCGCAGCCGGCCAACAGCAGGACGACGAACACGATGCCCGTCGACCGGCGCACGGGGCTACTTCTTCGGTTTGTCGCTGGCGGCATCCGACGACAGCGCGGCGACGAATGCCTCCTGCGGCACCTCGACCCGGCCGATCGTCTTCATCCGCTTCTTGCCTTCCTTCTGCTTCTCGAGCAGTTTGCGCTTACGGCTGATGTCACCGCCGTAGCACTTGCTCAGCACGTCCTTGCGGATGGCTCGGATGTTCTCGCGCGCAATGATTCTCGCGCCGATGGCAGCCTGGATGGGCACCTCGAACTGCTGACGGGGAATGAGTTCCTTGAGCTTGGTGGTCATCTTGTTGCCGTAGGCCGAGGCCCCGTCCCTGTGCACGATGGCACTGAACGCGTCGACTGCCTCACCCTGAAGCAGGATGTCGACCTTGACCAGGTCGGCCTCCTGCTCGCCGGCCTCTTCGTAGTCGAGGCTGGCATAGCCGCGGGTGCGCGACTTCAGCGAATCGAAGAAGTCGAAGATGATCTCGCCCAACGGCATCGTGTAGCGCAGCTCGACCCGCTCCGGCGACAGGTAGTCCATGCCGCCGAGTTCGCCGCGCCGCGCCTGGCACAGCTCCATGATCGTGCCGATGAACTCGCTCGGCGCGATGACGGTGGTCTTGACGATCGGTTCGAAGACCGAGCGGACCTTGCCCTCCTGCCAGTCCGACGGGTTCGTGACGATCAGCTCGGTCCCGTCGTCCTTCACCACTCGGTACACCACGTTTGGCGCAGTCGAGATCAGGTCGAGGTCGAACTCGCGCTCGAGGCGCTCGCGGGTGATCTCCATGTGCAGCAGGCCAAGGAATCCGCAGCGGAAGCCGAAGCCGAGCGCGACGGACGTCTCGGGCTCCCACACCAACGCGGCGTCGTTGAGCTGCAATCGCTCGAGGGCGTCGCGGAGGTTTGGGTAGTCCGAACCGTCCACCGGATACAGCCCCGAGTAGACCATCGGACGGGGTTCCCGGTAGCCGGTCAGTGCTTCGGTGGCACCGTTGCGGAAGGACGTCACCGTGTCGCCGACCTTCGACTGCCTGACGTCTTTGACGCCGGTGATCAGGTACCCGACCTCGCCGACGCCGAGACCGTCGCTTGGCTTGGGATCGGGTGAGACGATGCCGACTTCCAGCAGCTCGTGGGTGGTGCCGGTCGACATCATCTTGATCTTCTCGCGCGGGCGCAGCGTGCCGTCGACGACGCGGACGTAGGTGACGACGCCGCGGTAGATGTCGTAGACGGAGTCGAAGATCATCGCCCTGGCGGGCGCGTCGGCGTCACCAACCGGTGCGGGGACCAGCCGGACGACGGCGTCGAGCAGCTCGCGGACGCCGACGCCGGTCTTGCCGGAGACCCGCAGGACGTCCTCGGGCTCGCACCCGATGATGTGGGCGATCTCCCCGGCGTAGCGATCCGGGTCGGCGGCGGGCAGGTCGATCTTGTTCAGCACCGGGATGATCGTCAGGCCCCGGTCGAGCGCCAGGTACAGGTTCGCCAGCGTCTGCGCCTCGATGCCCTGGGCGGCGTCGACGAGCAGCACCGCGCCCTCGCAGGCCTCGAGCGCACGCGACACCTCGTAGGTGAAGTCGACGTGACCTGGGGTGTCGATCAGGTGCAGGACGAATTCCTGACTCGTTCCGCCCACCGTGCTCGTCCAAGGCAGCCGAACGTTCTGCGCCTTGATGGTGATGCCGCGCTCGCGCTCGATGTCCATGCGGTCGAGGTACTGGGCGCGCATGTCACGGTCTGCGACGACGCCGGTGATGCCGAGCATCCGGTCGGCCAGCGTCGACTTCCCGTGGTCGATGTGCGCGATGATGCAGAAGTTCCGAATCTGCGCCGGCGCAGTAAACGTCTTGTCGGCGAAGCTGCTGATGGGAATCTCCTGGTGAGGGTACGTGGCAGCGGCGCTGCGCTCGTTCAGGATATCGAGCCGCCACCTCATCGACACAATCGCGCCCGGGCAGGCTCACCTATGCTCGACTCCATGGCTCCTCAGTTGAGTCCGTGGCAGCGGATTGTGCAGACCACCGAAAGACTGGTGTTCGACGAGGCCCCGAGGATCATTCGACAGCTGCAGAACCCCGAGACGGTGCCGCGCACCCTCGGACAGGGCATCCGGTTGGGCATCGACGTGGGTCTCAGCGTCATCGCCGCCACGCAGCAGCAGCAGCCGCCTCAGCAGGCGATCACCGCGGGCCGACCGGTCACGAAGAACAGCGCCCCCACCGCGCGGCGGGCGCGCAAGATCTCCTACGCCCCGGACCTTGACGGCCAGGCCGACCCCGGCGAGATCGTCTGGACGTGGGTCGCCTTCGAAGAGGATCCGTCGCGCGGCAAGGACCGGCCCGTATTGGTGGTGGGCCGCGACAGCACGACCCTGCTCGGGCTGATGCTGTCCAGCCAGGAGCGTCACGGCGCCGATCGCGCGTGGGTCGCAATCGGAAGCGGCAGTTGGGATTACGAGGGCCGCGCCAGCTGGGTCAGGCTCGACCGCGTGCTGGACGTGCCGGAGGAGAGCATCCGACGCGAGGGCGCGATCCTCGAGCGCGAAACCTTCGAGGTCGTCGCCACGCGGTTGCGGACCGACTACTCCTGGCACTAGTCAGCGCGCGGCCCGCCACATCGGGATCAGCGTCGGCCCGCCCGGCGGGGTGATCTCGCCGGTGATCTCGAACCCGAAGCGTTGGTAGTAGGGCACGTTGTCCGGCTTGCTCGATTCGAGGTACGCGGGCGCGTGCTCGGCGTCGCAACGGTCCAACCGCGAATTCATCAGCGCCTGCCCGTACCCCTTGCCGCGGACGTCGGGATCACTACCGATGAACGCGAGATACCAGTGCGGCTCCTCGGGGTGAGACTTCTTCATCATCTCCTCGATGACGAGGCCGCGCTGAAGCGACCGGCCGAACGCCCAGATCAACCCCGGCATGGCCCGTAGTTCCTGCGTGCGCGTCGCCCGCCACGCACCGGGCGGAGCCCACACCGCCGCGGCGCCGATCCCGCCGGCGCCGTCGGGGGCGACCTCGACTCCGCCGTTGGCGAGGTGGTGATGACGGACCATCGCGGCGAACAGCGTGGACAGCTTGCGCCTGCGCGCCTCGGCGTCGGGCAGCATCCAACACATCACGGGGTCGTCCAGGAAGGCCCTCCCCAGCGTCTTCGACAGGGCTCCGACGTCGGCGCGGGTCGCGGTTCGCGCGTGCACGGCGTCCATGCTCTCACCCCTGTGTGATGTAGGCCGCCAACTGTTCGCGCTCGGCCTGCAACTCCTCCATCCGGGTCTTGACCACGTCTCCGATGCTGACGATGCCCGCCAACCGACCGTCGTCCAGGACGGGAACGTGCCGTACCCGGTGGGTCGTCATCACTGCACTGAGCTCGTCGAGCGAGTCGTCGGGCGAGCACGTGACCAACTCGCTGGTCATGATGTCGGCGACCCGACGTCCGAGGGCATCCGCACCATGTTCGTGCAGCATGCGCACGACGTCGCGTTCGGACACGATGCCGACCAGCCCCTCTGGGCCGACGACCACCATGGCTCCGACGTTGCGCCCGACCAGGCCGCCGATCAGCTCACTGACCAGGGTGTCCGGTCTGATGGACAGCACCCCGGCACCCTTGTTCCTCAACACGTCTGCGATACGCATGCCGCTCCCTTGGTGACGTGGATCACACCAGGCTAGATCCGATCACCGACGGAACACAACGGCCATGACGCCGGTTGCTATGCCACATGACCGAAACAGTGACGCTTGGAGACGACCTGACAGTCAGCGCCATCGGCTTCGGCGCCATGGCGTTGACACCGGTGTACGGCGAGGTCGACGACGCCGAATCGCTGGCGACGCTCAACCGCGCCCTCGACCTTGGCGTGACGTTCCTGGACACCGCGAACGTGTACGGCGGCGGCGCCAACGAGCGCCTCATCGCCGAATTGCTCGCCACCCGGCGCGACGAGGTCACCCTGGCCACCAAGTTCGGCATCGTCGGCAACCCAGCCGACCGTGCCGCGGGCAAGCCGGCCGCACGTGGTGACGCCGCCTACGTCAAGCAGTGCATCGACGAAAGCCTCGGTCGCCTGCGCACCGACGTCGTCGACCTCTACTACATGCATCGGCGCGACCTCACGGTGCCGATCGAGGAAACCGTGGGCGCGATGGCCGAATTGGTCGCCGCGGGCAAGGTTCGCCATCTGGGGCTGTCCGAGGTGACGGCCGACGAACTGCGGGCCGCCGTCGCGGTGCACCCGATTGCCGCAGTCCAGAGCGAATGGTCCATTTGGAGCCGCGACGTCGAACGCCGGGTAGTCCCGGCCGCCGCCGAACTCGGGGTCGGATTCGTCCCGTACTCGCCGTTGGGTCGGGGCTTCCTGACCGGCACCGTCACCTCGGCCGCCGATCTGACCGAGTCGTCGGACTTCCGGCGCAATCTGCCACGGTTCTCGGCCGAGGCTCTCCAAGAGAACCTGGCGGTGGTCGAGGTGATCCGCACCGTCGCCGACGAACGCGAGGCGACGCCCGCCCAGATCGCCCTGGCCTGGCTGCGCTACCGGGCCGACGAGCTCGGGGTGGCGTCGGTCCCGATCCCCGGCACCCGCCGGGCGGCGCGGGTGCAGGAGAACTTCGATTCGCTCGACGTGGCACTGAGCGACGACCAACTCGCGCGACTCGACGCGGCGGCCGACGCGGTGTCCGGCAACCGATTCGCCGACCCCACGTGGATATCGGCCGGCCGGGAATGAACGTCAGTCCTCGACCGGCCGCATTCTGCGGAGAGCGACGGCGAGATCGTCGAACGCCCCGGCTTGGGCCCGAATCCGGTCGATGTCGCCGGGCCGCTTGAGAAGTCCGCGAACGGCGAGGGTGGCGACCTGCTCGCCGACGCGCACCGCGTCGGCGGTGCGGTCGCCCGGATCGGCGTACAACCGGGTGCGTTTCTGGGCACCCTCGTCGAAGTTCAGCAGCAGCTCCGCGGTCTGAACCCTGTCGCAGTCGACGAACCTACCCTCGCCGATCCCTGCCCCAATCAGGTCGACGACCCACTGGGTGAGCCGCTCGTAGTCCGTCCAGAATTGATGGAAGTCGGCGCGCTGCCGGTGGGCGATTCGTTGAATCTCGTTGAAGTCGATCGGTGACATCGCCAGCTGCATGGTGTCGAAGCGCAACAGCCGGTAGAGCTTCACCGCCGGTGAGCCGGACCCCGCACCTACCTCGGCGATGAAGTCCAGTGGCGCCCGGTTCACGGCAAGCGTCTCCTGCAGCAACTGCTCCTTGTTGCGGAACCAGTAGTACAGCGACGACTGCTGCAGACCCGCCGCTCGGGCGACGTCGCTCATCGTCGTCTGCGCATAACCCTTCTCCGAGAACAGCTTCGTGGCGGCGTCGACGATTCCGGCGCGTGGCGCCCTTCGCCGTGGCGTCGACACGGCTAGCTCAGCGGGGCTTGTTCGCGGTGCGCGCGTCGAACCATCTCCGCGGCCGCGTCGACCACGTCGCGCCACAACTGGACACCGAACTCCGCCGAGGCCCGCGACGGGTGCCCGGTGACGCCGTTGGTCGACACGTGCGCGAGCGCATAGCGGAAGACGGTGCCCGCGGTGCGGTCCGGATCGTCGGCCCCGGCCAGCGCGTCGGCGTCGACCAGTTCCGGCCGCAGCGCCATGACCAACGACGTCTCGGCGGCGTTGGCGTGCCAGTCCACGGCGTCGGCCGTTGCGTGCGCGGCGATTTCGGGAGTCAGCTCCCACCACTGCATGACGCCGATGCGTCCGTCGGGAAACTCTCGCCGGAATTCGTCGCACGCGATCCACAGGGCTGCCGCATTGCCGACGTGCCCGTTGACGAACAGCAGACGCTTCACCCCGGAGGCCACGCACGCCCTGGCGACGCGAAGCGCGGCCGCCGCGGTCTCGGTGCCGCTGGCGGCGACGGTCCCCGCCAACGTCGTGCCGTGAAAGAAGCTGGCGCCGTACGCAATCGGCGACAGGACGACCGCGAGATCGCCCGCGGCGGCGTCGGCGAGTGCGGCGGCGATGATCGTGTCGGTCCCGACCGGCAGATGCGGGCCGTGCTGCTCGGTGGCCCCGACGGGGATCAGCCCGACGCAGTCGGGATCGGCCGCGACTCGACGTGCGAGCTCGGTCGACGTCAACTCCTCCCAGCGGTGACTCATCCGATCACCAGAATCTCAGGTAGCGATCGGTCTCCCAAGACGACACGTGCGCGGTGAAGGAGTCCCACTCCGCCCGCTTCTCGCTCACGTAGGAATCGAACATCGCGTCACCGAACACCTTGCGCACCAACGGGTCCGATTCGAGGGCGTCGACCGCCTCGCCGAGTGAACGCGGCAGCCAGCCGATGCCGCGCTCGGCGAGGTCGCGCTCGGACACGTCGTAGAGGTTGTCGCGGTTGGGATCGCCGGGATCGAGCCCCTCCCGGATTCCCTCCAGCCCCGCTGCAAGCACCAGCGCGGCGCCGAGATACGGGTTGCTGGCACTGTCGGCGGCCCGGCACTCGACGCGTCCGCCACCTCTCGGAATGCGCAGCATGTTGGTGCGGTTGTTGTCGCCGTAGCAGGCGAAGATGGGTGCCCAGGTCAGGCCGGACATGCTGCCCTGCTTGACCAGTCGCTTATAGCTGTTGACCGTGGGCGCGATCACCGCGCAGATCGCCGAGGCATGGCGCAGCACACCCGCGGTGAATTGATAACCGAGAGTGGACAGTCCGCATCCGCGCGGGTCGTCGTCCTCGTCGAAGAGGTTGACCCCGGCCGAGTCGGCGAACGACATGTTGTAGTGAGCGCCGCTGCCCGTCCGGTCGGCGAACGGCTTGGGCATCCACGACGCGAACAGGCCGTGCTTGCGGGCGATCTCGCCGACCATCATGCGGAAGAACACCAGCCGGTCCGCCATCGTCACGGCGTCGGTGTAGGTGAAGTCGGTCTCGAACTGGCCGTTGCCGTCCTCGTGGTCGAACGAGTAGACATCCCAACCGAGTTCGTTCATGGCCGAGACGATCTCGTCGACCACCCCGTAATTGTGCAGCATCGTGCGCAGGTCGTAGCACGGCTTGACCAGGTCGTCGTCGAGACTGGCCGGTTGCGGGATGCCGACCCGGTCGTCGGTGAGCAGGAAGAACTCCGTCTCGATCCCCAGGTTGAAGGTGTACCCCAGGGTCGCGGCGTCGGCGGTGACCCGCTTGAGGATCTGCCTGCTGCACGCCTCGAACGGGGTGTCCCCGACCCACAGATCCCCAGGGAACCAGGCGATCTCGCGGTTGAACGGAGCGATGATGGCGGCGTCGAGATCGGGATGGGGTGCGACCTCGTCGTCGTTGACGTCCTGCGGGACGCCGTCCAGGGCGGCGCCGGTGAACATCTCCGACCCGCGGGCGGCCTGGTCGAGGTGGTTGAGCGGCACCATCTTCGCCTTCGGCTTGCCGTGTACGTCGACGAAGCTGATGGCCGCGTACTTCACGCCTGCCGCGCCGAGGCGTTCGGCGACTTCGGCGGTCCGTCCAGTGAGCGTGGTGACGATGGTTCCTCCTCGTTCCGGTGATGACGGTGTTGACGCTATGGGCCGACTGTTGCGGATCTGTTTCACCGCGGTAAATGAGGTATCGAAGATTGCTGGCTACCGGTCCCGGTGAAATCGCACGTCAGAGCGGTACAGATCTAGCCAGCCAATGGGCTATTGAAAGGCGTCAAGAGACACGCCGATCCGGTCCGACCGATAAGGCAGCGCGACCGATCAAGATCGCGTAGGTATGACGTCATGATCGAAGTAACCCTGCTGGGTACGGGCAGCCCGATGATCGACCCCAACCGCGCCGGACCGGCCACGCTGGTGCGGGCCGGCGGGCAGACCTTCCTGGTCGACGCCGGCCGCGGGGTGCTGATGCGGGCGGCCGCCGTCGGCGTCGGCGCCGCGGACGTCACCGCTCTGCTGCTGACGCATCTGCACAGCGATCACATCACCGATCTCACCGACGTCATCACCACGCGGTGGATCACCACCTTCACCCGCACTCCCCTACGGGTGATCGGGCCGCCGGGAACCGCCGCCGTCGTCGAGGCGATCCTCGCCGCGCTCGCGCCGGACATCGGCTACCGCATCGGCCACCACGCCGACATCACCGAACCGCCCAGCGTCGAGGTGGAGGAGGTCACCGACGGGGTGGTGTGGGGCCAAGACGGCGTGCGAATCTCGGTGGGACCCACGGACCACCGGCCCGTCGAGCCGACGATTGGCTTTCGCGTCGAATTCGACGGCGCCTCAGTGGTTCTGGCCGGCGACTCGGTGCCGTGCGCGAGCCTGGACGCGTTGACCGCCGGCGCGGATGCCCTGGTGCACACCGTGATTCGCAAGGACCTCATTCAACTGGTGCCCAACCAGCGCCTGCGGGACATCCTCGACTACCACTCCTCGGTGGAGCAGGCGGCGAATACCGCCGCCCGGGCCGGCGTCGGCACGCTGATCCTGACGCACTACGTCCCGCCGTTGGCCCCCGGCCAGGAGGACGCCTGGCGGGCGCTGGCGGCCACCGAGTTCGACGGCCCCGTCGAACTCGGCGACGACCTGCACCGCGTGGAGGTGACGGCTAGGCCAGCCGGGTGATCTCGACGATGACGTCGAGGTCGGTCGAGCCCTCACCCGAGTAAATGCCCTTGAGCGGCGTCACGTCGTGGTAATCGCGACCGACCCCCACGCTGATGTACTGCTCGCTGATTTCCTTGTCGTTGGTGGGGTCGTAGTGCCACCAGCCGCCCGTCCACGCCTGAATCCAGGCGTGACTCTGACCCTCGATGGTGTCGCCCACCTTGGCCTTGGCGTTGGGGTGTAGGTACCCCGACACGTAGCGCGCTGGAATTCCCATGCTGCGCAACACGATCAGCGTCAGATGCGCGAAGTCCTGGCAGACGCCCTTGCCCTCGCGAAGCGCGTCGAGCCCAGAGGAGTGCACGCCAGTGGTCCCCGGCACGTAGGCGAGCTCCGTGTGCACCCACTGAGCCGCCTCGATCACCGCTTGCTGCGGATCGTGATACTTGGCGATGCGCTCACCGACCCGGGTCAGGCGCCTGCTGGCCGGGGTGAACTCCGACGCCGTGAGGTACTCGTCGAACTTGTCCCTGACCGCCGCCGAATCCAGGTCCTCCCACGTGAACTTCTCCTCGGGCACTTCGCCCTTGTCGGTCTCGACCACCGAGGAGGCCGTCACCTCGAGTTCGGCGTGCGGGGCGTGCAGGTCGAAAGCCGTTACGGCCGTTCCCCAGTAGTCGACGTAGCGGTAGGACCGCGTGGCGGGCACCGTCTCGATGCGGTTGAGGACGACGTTCTGCCGGGAGTCAGATCTCGGCGTCAGCCGGGCTTCGTTGAACGACGCGGTGACCGGCGACTTGTAGGCATAGCCGGTTGCGTGAACCACTCGCATACGCCACATGTCTCAGACCTCGCCCTCTTCGATGACCAGCGAACCGTTGCGACCCGCGTCGGTCCAGGCGACCCACGGCGCCGAGTAGAAATACTCCTGCGCCAGGGCCTCACCGACTTCGGCGCAGGTGACCTGCAGCGCACCGAGGCGTTCGTCGAGGGACTCCAGCAGCACGCCCGACCGCAGGAACTCCAGCTCGCTGCGGGCGCGGCCGAGCAGACGCTGCGCCTCGGCGGTCGCGCCGACGCGGTTGAGCCTGCGATGGTGCAGTTCGTCGAGGCTGTGTTCGGCGAGCCGCAGCGAGTACATCACCGAGCGCGGGAAGAGCCGGTCGAGCATCATGAACTCGACCACCCGGCCGGCGTCGAGCACACCGCGGTAGGTCCGGAGGTACGTGTCGTGCGCACCGGCCGACCGCAGCACCGTCACCCAGGCAGGCGACGACGCGCTGTCGCCGACACGCGACAGCAGCAGCCGCACGATCATGTCGACGCGCTCGATGGCCCGCCCCAGCACCATGAACCGGTACCCGTCGTCACGGGACAGCGTCGAGTCGGCCAATCCGGCGAACTGCGCCGCGCGACCCTCGATGTAGGACAGGAATTCGTGCGGGCCCAGACGCCTGGCGGCGCGCTCCCGCTCCGGAAGCGCGTTGTAGGTCGTGTTGAGGCACTCCCAGATTTCGGTCGAGGTGACTTCCCGTGCGCCGCGGGCATTTTCGCGGGCCGCCGAGATCGAGTCGACGATCGAGCAGCCACCTTCGGTGTCACGGCTGAACGCGACGAGGTCGGTCAGCGACCACAGGTCGAGTTCGGTCTTCGGCGGTTTGATGCCGAGCACCTTCAACAACGTGCGGGACGCCTGATCGGGGTCGACGCTGGAGTCCTCGAGGAGTTGGTGGACCGTGACGTCGAGGATGCGAGCCGTGTCGTCGGCCCGCTCGACGTAGCGGCCGATCCAGTACAGCGATTCCGCGTTGCGTGCGAGCATCAGTTCACCGCCTGCTGCTGTTGTTGCTGCTGCTGTTGTTCCTGCTGACCCTCGAGGGGTCCGAGCGCCTGCGATTGCGTCTGCGGCTGAGCGGGCCCGTCACCGTTGCGCTCCTTGACCGGCTTCGACTTGGGAAGGGCGCGAACGACTTCCGCGGCGGCAAGCTCGCGATCGGCCACCGACGTCCGCGACGCCAACACCCAGGTGTCCTTGGAACCACCACCCTGGCTGGAGTTCACGACCAGCGACCCCTCGGGCAACGCGACGCGAGTCAGGCCGCCGGGCAGCACCCACACATCGTCACCGTCGTTGACCGCGAACGGACGGAGGTCGACGTGCCGCGGCGCGAGCTCGTCGCCGATCTGCGTCGGCACGGTGGAGAGCTGCACCACGGGCTGGGCGATCCAGCCACGCGGATCGGCGCGCACCTTCTTGGTGATGGCCGCCAGCTCCTTCTCCGTGGCGCTCGGACCGAAGACGATGCCGTAGCCACCGGAGCCCTCGACGGGCTTGATGACGAGTTCGTCGATGCGGTCGAGCACCTCCTCACGCTCGTCGTCGAGCCAGCACCGGAAGGTGTCGACGTTGGCCAGTGACAGCTTCTCGCCGAGGTAGTACTCCACGATCGTCGGCACGTAGCAGTACACCAGCTTGTCGTCGCCGACGCCGTTGCCGACCGCGCTGGAGATCACCACGTTGCCGGCGCGCGCGGCGTTGAGGATCCCCGCGACGCCGAGCACCGAATCGGGCTTGAAGTGCATGGGGTCGAGGTACTCGTCGTCGATGCGGCGGTAGATGACGTCGACCTGACGGTCGCCCTCGGTGGTCCGCATGTAGACGGTGTTGTCGCGGCAGAACAGGTCGCGGCCCTCGACAAGCTCGACGCCCATCTGACGCGCCAGCAGCGAATGCTCGAAGTACGCGGAGTTGTACACACCCGGGGTGAGCACCACGACCGTCGGATCGGCCTCGTTGGAGGCCGCCGCGTTGCGCAGCGCGCGCAGCAGGTGCGACGAGTAGTCGCCGACCGCGCGCACCCGGTGGGTGGAGAAGAGGTTCGGGAAGACCCGAGCCATCGTGCGCCGGTTCTCCATGACGTAGGAGACGCCCGACGGGGACCTCAGGTTGTCCTCGAGCACCCGGAACGTGCCCTGGCCGTCGCGCACCAAGTCGATGCCCGCGACGTGGATGCGCACGCCGTTGGGCGGGACGATGCCCGCCGCCTCGCGGTGGAAGTGCTCGCAGGAGGTGATCAACCGCCGCGGGATCACGCCGTCGCGGAGGATCTCCTGATCGCCGTAGATGTCGTCGAGGAACATCTCGAGCGCCTTGACGCGCTGCTTGATGCCGCGCTCCAGGCGCGACCACTCGGCGGCCGAGATGACGCGCGGCACCAGATCCAGCGGAAAGGGCCGCTCCTGCCCCGAGAGCGAGAACGTAATGCCCTGGTCGACGAACGCGCGCCCGAGCGCCTCGGACCGCGCGGCGAGTTCGGAGGCGTCCGACGGGGCGAGTTCGGCGAAGATGCCCTTGTACGGCCCACGGACGTTGCCCTGCGCGTCGAACATCTCGTCGAAGGCCTTGGAATAGTTTCCGACGTTGTTGTAGCCGCCGAAGATTCCGTCGTGACGTTTGGACGAGGAGGCGGTCTTGCGACCCGTTCGGGCGCCGTCCGCGGGCAGGGTTCGAAGGCTCACCTGTGACATGCTGCCCCAACCGTCCAATTTCGGCAGGCCAGACCCCTCCACTTTGGGGATTTGCCCGGCGCGCTGGTAACCTGACCTGTCGCTGCCCGCAGGGTTACCTGCCGGGCGCATCCCACTTCAGCTGACATCAGAAGGAACTTACGCGTGGCCAATATCAAGTCGCAGAAGAAGCGCATCCTCACCAACGAGACCGCGCGCCTGCGCAACCAGTCGGTGAAGTCCGCTCTGCGTACGGCTGTCCGCGGCTTCCGCGAGGCGATCGACGCTGGCGAGAAGGACAAGGCAGCCGAGCTGCTGTCCACCACCAGCCGCAAGCTCGACAAGGCCGCCAGCAAGGGCGTCATCCACAAGAACCAGGCGGCCAACAAGAAGTCCGCTCTGGCGCAGGCCCTGCACAAGCTCTGAGCTAGTGCCCCCCGGCCAGTTCGGCCACCTTCCGCACCGCTGACTCGAGCGCATAGTCCGAGTCGGCGGCTGCGCCCTTGACGTCCGCGTTCAGTGCCGCCACCAGGCGCATCGCCTCGGCCACCGAATCCCGCGTCCACCGCCTCGACTGCCGCTGCACCTTCTCGACTCGCTTCGGAGGCATCCCCAGTTCGCTAGCCAACTGGTACGGACTTCCCGACTGCGGTCCGATGCGGGCAATGGCGTGGACCGCCTCGGCCAGCGCATCGGCGAGTACGACATGCGGTTCCCCGCTGATCATCGCCCACCGCAGGGCTTCGGCCGCACCCGAGACGTCCCCCGACACCGCCATGTCCGCGATGTCCCATCCCTTGATCTCGGCCTTGCCGGAGTGGTAGCGACGCACTGCCGCGGCGTCGACCTTGCCGTCGGTGTCGGAGACCAATTGCGAGCACGCCGCCGCCAGTTCCCTGACGTCGGAACCGACGGCGTCAACCAGCGCGGTAACCGTGTCGTCGGACACCTTCACCTTCAAGTCACGGAACTCACGGCGCACGAAGTCGACGCGTTCGTTGGGCCACTTGATCTTGGCGCACGGGTACACCTCGGCCCCCAGCTTCTTCAGCTGGTCGGCCAGCGCCTTCGCGCGGCCGCCGCCCGAGTGCACGACGACCAGCACGGTTCCCGGCTGCAGATCCGCCGCCGCCTCGGCGATCAGTGCCACCGCGTCCTTACCCGCCTCGGCCGCCGCCTCGAGCACCAGGACGCGTTCGTCGGCGAACAGTGACGGGCTGAGAAGTTCGGCGAGCTCGTTGACGCTGACCTCACCCGCGCGCATGCGGTCGACGGGCACGTCATGGGTGCCAGCCTCCTTGCGGGCGGTCCGCAGCACCGCGGCGATGGCGCGGTCGACGAGCAGATCTTCATCGCCAAGGACGAGGTGCAGTTGGCTCACGCCACGATGGTGTCACGCCGCACCGACGGTCCACGCCACCAGGCACACCCCGGCCCCGACGACCGCGATGCGTCCCCACTTCCAGCGCCACAGCGCCACCGTGGCCAGGCCCGCGACCGCCACTGTCACCACCCCCGGCCACCCGGACGGGGTGGTCACCACCGCGCCTGGCATCGCCGACGCCCATGACGCGACGTGGGTCAACCACCACAGCTCGGGGCCGGTGAATCGAATCATCAGCTCGGCCGCGGCGGGCCACGGCGTCGTCAGCACCGCCGCGCCGGTCCCGATCACCGTGATCGGCGGAATCACCGCGGCGACGGCGAGATTCGCCAGCACCGACACCATGCTGAAGGTGCCCGACATGCCGGCCACCAGCGGCGCCGTGACCAGCTGGGCCGCGGCGGCGACGCTGACCGCCGCCGCCAGCGGTTGCGGCCAGCCACGGTCCACGAGACGGCGAGCCCACCCCGGCGCGACCACGACCAGGGCGGCGGTCGCCGACACGGACAGCGCGAACCCGACGTCGACCGCGAGTTCCGGTGCGGCCACCAGAAGCACCAGCACGCAGGCGGACAACGCGGGGATCGCCTGCCGTCGGCGCTTCGACAGAACGGCGAACAAGGCGATGGACCCCATCACCGAGGCCCGCAGCACGCTGGCCGACGGTTGCACCACCACGACGAACGCGATCAACGCCACCGCGGCAAGACCGACCGCGACCCGCGGCCCGACCAGCCCCGCCGTCAACAGCACCGCCCCGCAGACGATGGTGACGTTGGCACCCGACACCGCGGTCAGATGGGTCAAGCCCGCGGCGCGAAACTCGTCCTCGACGTCCTCACTCACGGCGGAGGTGTCCCCCAGCACCAGCGCGGGCAACATCGCCGCCTGCTCGCCGGGCAGCACCGTCCGTGCCGCCTCGGCGAACCGGGCGCGGACGTCGGCGGCCGCCCGCTGTACCAGGCTCGCCGTTCCCCACCGGGGGGCGCCGGTCGCGGTCAACACCGCCACCGACAGGTCGCGCCGCATTGGCACCGAGATGCGAGCTCGGAACGCCGCGGGCCTGCCCGCTGTGACGTCGCCGTAGTCGACGCCAGAGGCGAACACGACGACGCGCCCCGTGGTCTGCCGGCCGTCCAGCGACACGAGTTTGGCGCGGAACATCATTCGCATGCCGCGCAGGATGCGTGGCGACTCGCTCGGCGTCACCACCACCGCCGCGGTCGTGCCGTACCGGGACACGACCGGATGGTGCTCGACGTCGTCCACCCGCAGTCCGACCACGACCGCGAAGGCGACGCCGACCGCCGCCACGGCGACGACCACCGACCAGACCATGCGCCACCGCCACGCGATCAGCGCCGCCACGAGGACGGCCACCGCCGCGACCATCACGGCCGCCGCCCCACCCCACACGATGCCGGCTGCGGTGACCGCCCAACTGGTCAGCGCGCTGGGCACCAGGCGAACGTCGGGAACGGTGGCGAACGTCGGGAACGGCACAGCGGACGTCACACCCGGACCAGGCCGCGCAGCTTCTCCAGACGCGCGGGGCCGATACCCTCGACCTCCCCGAGTTGGTCGACGCCCGCGAACGAGCCGTTCGCGTCCCGCCATGCGACGATCGCCGCCGCCGTGACCGGACCGACCCCGGGCAGGGCGTCCAACTGCTCGACCGTCGCGGTGTTCAGGTCGACGGGTTCCCCTGTAGCCGAACCCTTCTCGCCCGGCGGCGGTGACGGCGCCGCGCCCGTCGGCGAGGTTATCGAACTGCCCATCGCGGGCGGGGCACCCAGTGGTGACGACAGACCCACGACGATCTGCTCCCCGTCGCCCACGCGGCGCGCCATGTTGAGTCCGACGAGGTCCGCACCGTCGAGCGGGCCGCCGGCGGCGGACAGTGCGTCGGCGATGCGGGCACCGGCGCCGAGCGTCACCAAACCGGGTTGGTGCACCAGTCCCACGACGCTGACGGTGACCTCGCCGGCGACCGGGGCGACCGGCGCCGTGGACGACACCATCTGTACCGGAGGCAGTTTCGCCGACGTGATGGCCGGTCCGTCGTCGCGGGTGAGCGTGAACACCGTCACCAGGACGGCGACGGCGCCGACGATGCCGAGGCCGACCACGCCCGCCCGACCTGGGTCGGCGCGTACCGTCGCGAGCCACCCCGCCGCCTTGCCCGAGGTGGCCTCGGGAAGCCAGCGCGACAGAGACGTGTCGGACTCCTCGCCGTCGGGGGTGCCTTCGGAGGCCTCCTCGTCGGGCACGCGTGCCCCGGAGAGTCGACGTTCCGCCTCGAGGATGGGTCGTTCGGTGCGCATGCCGTGACGGTAGGCGTGGCCGTGGACGTCATCGCCCCGCCAGCCGGCCGACGGTCACCGGCTGTGGATGAAGTTCGAACTGTGGACTACTGCCAGCCGTCTGAGCGCCAGCACACCCAGTCGATCTCCACCAGCGCACCGACCGCGAGTCCGGTCACCCCGACGCACGTCCTGGACGGCAACCGGTCGGGAAACCAGGCGGCGTAGGCCACGTTGAACGCGTCGTAGTCGTCCCAGTCCATCAGGAACGCGCGGACCGACACGACGTCGGCCAGCCCGCCGCCGCAGAGTTCGGTGACGCGCAGCAGGTTGCGCAACACCTGGTCGGTCTGGGCGGCCACCTCGGTGCCGACGACGGCGCCGTCCACCCCGGTCGGCATCTGGCCGGTGACGTAGAGCGTCTGTCCCGCGGCGGTGGCGTGCACGAAGGGGGCGACTCCCGGCGGGACGCCGTCGGCGGGAGTGAAGGTGAATGCGCGGATGCCGGTCATCCGGCGACCCGCCAACTCGGGAAGCACCGTTTGTCGATCCGGCCGTGGACGCCCTGGCGTTGGTCGACGACCTGGGTGACCGTGAAGTCGACGGCGACCGACATGAACGAGTACGCATCCGCAGCCGTCAAACCGAAGTGTCTCTGCAAGACGTCGAGTGTCCTCATTGCAGCCGCCTTCATCGCATCGTCGAGGGTGTCGCCGAAGCCGTGCACCACCATGTCCGTCGACGTCTCCAGAACCGGCACCGTGAACGGTAGATCACGGCGAATCGTCACGCGCAACAGCCCGTTCAGCGACGCCTCCAGTGCGGTCCCGCTGACCTCTCCGTCACCCTGGGACACGTGTGGGTCACCCACTGACAGCAGCGCGCCCGGTACCTGAACGGGGAAGTACATTCGTCCGCCCGCGCCGATCCGCCAGTCGTCGACGTTGCCGCCATGATCGCCGGGCGGCACCGACGACACCCGCTCCGGTTCGACGGGCGCCACCCCCATCGTGCCGAAGTGCGGCCGCAGCGGGATGACGACACCTGGGAGCGCAGGCTCACGGGCCGCGGCGTCAGGGGTCACGATCGTGCCCGGCTGGTCGGCCAGTGGGGTCGTGGTCCAGTCGTAGCCGAAGACCGCGCGTCCCAGCAGTGCGTCGCAATCCAATTCGTAGATCGTGACGCGTTCGCCCGGAACGACGTCGTAGAGGTGACCCCAGTGCGCGGCGAGATTCGAACCGTATGGCAGCCGTGGGACGGCTTCCAAGATGTCCACCTGGAGAACGTCCCCCGGTCGAGCACCCTCCACGGCAATGGGGCCGGTAAGCAGGTGCGGTCCCGGCCCACGGTCGGTGACGGAGGCGAACACGGCCGCGACGCCGTCGTCCATGAGCAAGTCGGGAGCGTCGCCGGCGTGATGGGTCAGCGTCTCGATCTGGATCAGGTCACCGGACGCGACGACCACTGCCGGGGGCAACCGCGGGTCGAAGAATCCCCAGTGCACCGTCGACGGCGTGGCGGGTAAGAAGTGGTGCATCCGGCGATCATGCCAGCGGACGAGCACCTCGGCGCGGCGACGAAGTCGAGGATTCGGCCCGCCAGTGCACACCTGGCGAATAGTGTTCACCCATGACTTCGAAGACCCCGCTCCGGGTGATCCAATGGACCACCGGCAACATCGGGAAGCGTTCGCTGCACGCCATCATCGGTCGCGACGACATGGAGCTGGTCGGCGTGTACGCCCACGGCGCCGACAAGATCGGAGTCGACGCCGCCGACCTCGCCGGACTCACCGAGCCCACGGGCGTCACCGCGACCGACGACGTCGACGCCCTCATCGCCCTGAAGCCCGACGCGTGCTGCTACAACCCGCTGTGGCCCAGCGTCGACGAGCTGGTCCGTCTGCTGGAGGCGGGCGTCAACGTCTGCTCGAGCGCCGCCTGGATCACCGGCGGCAAGCAGAGCCCCGAGGACCGGGAGCGAATCGAGAAGGCTTGCATCGCAGGAAATTCCACGATCTTCGGCAGCGGCGCCCATCCCGGTATGACCAACATGGTCGGGATGGTGCTGTCGGGAGCGTGCGAGGACGTCGACCAAATTCGGATCACCGAGTCGGTGGACTGTTCGACCTACGAGTCAGCGGGCACCCAGGCGGCCATGGGCTTCGGCCAGGACCCAGAGACGCCGGGTCTCGCCGAGAGCGTGCGACGCGAGAGCGAGGTGTTCGCCGAGTCGGCGGCGATGATGGCCGACGCGATCGGCGCCACCCTCGACAAGCTGACCTTCGACGTCCAGTTCACCACCGCCACCGGCGATTCCGACCTGGGCTTCATGCAGATCCCCAAGGGCACCGTCGGAGGCGTCTTCGGCTATCACCGCGGCTGGGTCGGCGAGAAGAACGTCGTCAGCGTGGGATTCAACTGGACGATGGGCTATCACGTCACCCCGCCGAAGCCGCTGGAACACGGTCACGTCATCCAGGTGTTCGGTACCCCCAACATGCGTACCGTGCTGCATTGCCTGCCGCCCAAGAACTGGACCGAGCCGGGTTTCATGGGTCTCGGGATGATCTACACCGCGATGCCGGTGACCAACGCCGTCCCCGCGGTGGTCGCCGCGGCACCGGGGATCGTCACCCTCAAGGACCTGCCGCCCGTTACCGGACGCGTGCGGCGAGCCTGACCACGCCCGCTCCGTCGAGGTCGGCCAGCGCATCCGGGCGGCCGGCCATGATCATCAGCAGCGCCTCCCCGGTGCCCCGCACCTCGGGGCCCTTGCCGTGCGACCAGTCGGCGTCGGTGGCGACGAGCCGCACCCCGCGGGCGCGCCACGCGCCGCGGATCGTCGGCGCATAGCGGACGAAGTCCAACGCCGCGCACAGACGGTCGGCGGGAATCTGACGAGGCAGCCGCAGCGGCCGCCGGATGTCCTGCTGGTGAATCATGTTGTCGGTCAGCGCTACCCGGCCGCCGAAGCCGCCACCGAGACCGTGCGGTTCGGCGTTGTCTCGCAGGATGCCGACGAGCCGATCCGTCGGGAGATCACCCAGCGCGGCGACCGCGAGCGCGTTGATGCGGTCGGTTTGCAGGCGACCCTTGACGAACCGGGTCGCCAACTCGCGCGCCGTCAGGCCTTCGAAGCTGACGCAGTGCGCTGCGACGTCACGCACCGACCACCCCGAGCACAGCGACGGGTGTGCCCACTGCTCGGGCGTCAGACCGCTCAGGAAGTCCGCGAACTCCTCGCGCTCCCGGCGAGCCAGGTCCAGTACCGTCACCGCGCCCCCTCAGTCGTCCAGCGTCACGCAGACTCCGACCGCTCCCCCGCCGACGTGCACGGAGAGCACCGGACCCATGTCGGTGACGGACATCGAATTCACCTGCGGCAGACGGGTCGTCAGCGCCGCCCCGATTTCCGCAGCGCCGTCGTGGTTGTCGACGTGGTGCACGGCGAGCGTGGCCGGATGGTCGCCGACGACCTCGGCCACCGCGTCGACCAACGCCGCATGCGCCTTGGACACCGTGCGGATGCGCTGGGACAGCACCAACCGGCCGTCCACGTCGAGGCACAGCAACGGCTTCAGCGACAGTGCCGTCCCCAACCACGAAGCGGCAGTGCCGATCCGGCCACTGCGCCGCAGGTTGTCGAGCTTGTGGACGACGATGAACGCATGACCGCGGGGCACCGCCGCTCGCGCCGCGGACTCGACCGCGTCGAGGTTTCCGCCGTCGGCCGCCGCCCGCGCCGCGGCCAACGCGACGAACCCGACACCGGCTGCCGCCGAGCGTGAATTCACGACGCGCACGGCGGAACCGAATTCGCGGGCCGCCCCAACGGCCGAACTGAACGTGCTCGACAGCGCCGCGGACAGGTGCACCGCGACGACGCCGTCGCCCCCGCTGTCGGCCAAGGCTTGCCGGTAGACCTCCGACAAGTCGGCAGGCGTGGCACCCGCGGTCGTCGCGTGCGGCTTGTCGTGGACGTCGTAGGGCACGTCGTCGACTTGGTCGAGCAGGTCAAGACCGTCGACCAGCACGTGCAGGGGAACCTGCCGAATCCCCCACCGCTGCAACAGGTCCGGGCCGAGCCTGGCCGACGAGTCGGTGACCACGGTGACCGCCACGCTCAGCTGCCCGAGTCCACGGTCGTCACGCCCGCCTCGGCGAGACCCTTCATCATCAGGTCGGCCACCGCCTGGTGCGCCTCGAAGTTCCAGTGGATGCCGTCGGGGTTTCCTCGACCGCTCATCACCTCGTCGCCCACCGCCGCCTTGAGGTCGACGATCGGCACGGCGTGCTGCCGTCCCCAGTCGGTGATCGCGGCGACCATGGCGTTGCGCCACCGGTGGGACTTGCCGTAGGTCTCGGCAATGTGGACCGACGGGATGCACGCCACGAACGGGATGCCCGGCCGGTTGAAGTCGATTGCGGCGCGGGTCTGCTCGAGGTAGTCGGCGCTCAGGTTGGCGGGCAGCGCCGGCCGGGCCACCGGCGACAACCTCGGCTGCACCCAGCCGTATCCGTCGCGCGCCCACCGGCGAAACAGTGGCGGCCGCACGTAGCGGATCAACTCGCGAACGGCGGTCGGCAACGGCGACGGCAGCGAATCCATCCCGCACGTCGCGAAGACCACCGCACCGGCACGCGGCAGCGCCGCCCACGAGCGCGGATCCTGGATCGCCGCCCACCAGACGTCACGGCACGTCCAGCCGATGCGACCGATCAGCTCCAAATCCCAATCAAGTTGGGAGGCAACGATGTTCGGCCAGATCCGTGGGTCGTCGGCAGGTAGCCCGCCGGCCGGCCCGTAGTAGGACAGCGAGTCACAGAAGACGAGAAGCGTCTTGCGAGGGGTCTCGCTAGAGGACATCGTTGGCGACCTGGGCCGAGGCGTTCCACACGTCGAGCCGCCATCGGACGTCCCGCGGCGCCGCATCGTCGTCGGAATGTCCGGACAGCTGAACCCAACTCGCGTTGCCCATGCCGCCGAGCACCGGCCAGTTCTCCACCGGCAGGTCCAGCAGCGCGGCCGTCAGTGCGGCGATCAGCCCGCCGTGGGCCACCAGGACGACGGGCCGGTCCGAGGCACTCCCTGCGCCTGCGGAGCCCCAGTCGCCGAGCCCGGTGACGAGTTCGTCGACGACCGGCATGCTGCGCTCGGCCACGTCGACCCTGCTCTCGCCGCCGTGCGGTGCCCACCTGGCGTCGTCGCGCCACGCGAGGCGAGCCCCCGGCGCGACGCCGTCGACCTCGAGGTGCGTGAGGCCCTGCCAGTCACCCAGGTGCGTCTCGCGGAGCCTGGTGTCGACCGACACCGGCAGTCCGCTGAGTTCGGCGAGTGCCGTCGCGGTGTCCAGCGCGCGACGAAGGTCCGAGGACACGATCGTCAGCGGATCGCGCTTGGCCAGCACCTCGGCGGCCGCGGCCGCCTGTTCGCGACCGAGGGCGCTGAGGTCGGTGTCGAGTTGGCCCTGCATGCGGTTGCCTGCGTTGTACTCCGTCTGGCCGTGGCGCAGCAGCACCAGCCGCCGAACCCTCACTGGGTGTCCCCCTCGGCATCACCCGGTGCGTCCCGCACGGCGTCCAGGTCGACGGGGATCACCGGGCAGTCCCGCCACAGCCGGTCGAGGGCGTAGAAGTTGCGCTCGTCCTGATGTTGGATGTGGGCCACGATGTCGATGTAGTCGAGCAGCACCCAGCGACCCTCGCGCGTGCCTTCCCGGCGGGCGGGCTTGTACCCGGCCAGCCGCATCTTCTCCTCGACCTCGTCGACGATCGCGTTCACCTGCCGGTCGTTGGACGCCGAGGCGACGACGAAGCAGTCGGTGATGACGAGTTGGTCGGAGACGTCGATGACGACGATGTCGTCGGCGAGCTTGGCCGAGGCCGCCTGGGCGGCGATGGTGGCCATGTGGATGGCTTCTGCATTGGCGGTCATGCGTGGTGTTCCTTTGTCGCGTGAGCTGTCGCGGGATAGAGACCGCGCTTGGTGACGTACTGGACGACGCCGTCGGGTACCAGGTACCAGATGGGTCTGCCGAGTTCTGCTCGTCTGCGGCAGTCGCTCGACGAGATCGCCAAGGCCGGGACTTCGACGAGTTTGAGCGAATCGGCGGGTAGTTCCTTCATCGCCGCCGCGATGTGTTCGCCGTCGAGTTCGTAGCCGGGCCGGCTGACGCCGACGAAGCGCGCGAGGGCGAACAGGTGTTCCCAGTTCTGCCACGACAGGATCGAGCCGAGGGCGTCGGCCCCGGTGATGAAGTACAGGTCGGCGTCGGGATTGAGCGCGGCGAGGTCGCGCAGCGTGTCGGTCGTATAGGTGGCACCACCGCGGTCGATGTCGACCCGACTGACCGAGAACCGCGGGTTGGCAGCGGTGGCGATGACCGTCATCAGGTAGCGGTCCTCGGCGGCGGTGACGGTGCGGTCCCGCTTCTGCCAGGGCTGACCGGTGGGGACGAAGACGACTTCGTCGAGGTCGAAGAGGTCAGCCACCTCGCTTGCCGCGACGAGGTGACCGTGATGGATGGGATCGAACGTCCCGCCCATCACCCCCAGCCTGCGTCGAGTCACGAATAGGCAGCTTACGGGAGCGATCGGCGACGCCATCCTTCGCGCCGAACGTGGACTTGTGCCACGCCGCCGGACCGAACACCGTGGCAGAAGTCCACGTTCGGCGGGGAGTTAGACGGGAAGCAGCTGATCGATCACCGCGGCGAGCTGCTTGGCCGACCGGCACTCGTGCATCGGGATGACGCCGTCATACCGCGGCACCGCGGAATCGCCGCTGCCCCACAGGTGCTTGGGCTCGGGGTTGAGCCAGTGGGCGTGCCGGCTCGCGGCCACCATGTGGGACAGCAGGGCAACTTCCGGGTTGCGGTAGTTGTTGCGGCCGTCCCCGAGAACCAGCAGCGAGCTCCGCGGGGACAACACGCTCGGGTACTTGTCGAGGAACGACACGAACGCGTGCCCGTAGTCGGAGTGACCGTCGCGGGTGTACACCCCGGCCTCCCTGGTGATGCGCTGAACGGCGACGGCCAGGTCGGAGTCGGGACCGAACATCTCGGTGACCTCGTCGGTGGTGTCGATGAAGGCGAATACCCGGACCCGGGAGAACTGCTGACGCAGCGCGTTGACCAGGAGCAGCGTGAAGTGGCTGAAGCCGGCCACCGAGCCGGAGACGTCGCACAGCACGACGAGTTCCGGCCGGGCCGGGCGCGGCTTCTTCAGCACGACCTCGATCGGAACGCCACCGGTGGACATCGACTTGCGCAGCGTCTTGCGCAGGTCGATCTGTCCGGCCCTCGACCGTCGGCGGCGGGCGGCCAGCCGAGAGGCCAGCGTCCTCGCCAGCGGCGAGACCACGCGGCGCATCTCGCGAAGTTGCTCACCGGAGGCCCTGAGGAACTCCACGTTCTCGGCGAGTTGCGGAATGCCGTAGGTCTGGACGTGTTTGCGCCCCAACTGCTCGGCGGTGCGGCGCTTGGTCTCGGCCTCGACCATGTGTCGCAGCTGGGCGATGCGCTTGGCAGCCATCGCCTTCGCGATCTGCTCCTGGGTCGGGGTTGGCTCGTCGCCGTAGGGGGCCAACAGCCCGGCGAGGAGCTTGCCCTCGAGCTCGTCGAGAGCCATCGCCTTGAGCGCCTGATAGGACGAGTACGACGGCCCTCGACTTGAGGCGTACTTGCCGAACGCCTCGACGATTTGGGCAACCATCGCAGCCAGCCTGTCGTCGACCGTGGCCATGTCCTCGTTGCCCGCCAGCATCTCGACCAGCGCGGCCCGCAAGGCCTCGGCGTCCCTCGGCGCCGCCTCCCGTGGTTCGGACTCGTCGTCGGCTTCGTCGTCGACGACGGTGCGGGCACCGAGCGCGGCGGGGAACCACAGGTCGAACATCGCGTCGTAGGTGCTGCGGTGGTCCGGGCGTCGAAGCACCGCGCAGGCCAGTCCTTCGCGCAGCACGTCGCGGTCACCGAGACCGAGCACCGTCATCACCTGGCCCGCGTCCACCGTCTCCGACGGTCCGACCGCGATGCCGACGCCGCGCAGCGCTTCGACGAACTCCACCAGGTGTCCTGGGAAGCCGTGCGGCGCAAGGGGTTGCGGCGGGCTGGTGCGACGGACGGCCATCAGTTGAGCCTGAGCTCCCCGCTGGCCTTCACCTGGTCGGACTGGTGTTTGAGCACCACCCCGAGGGTGGCGGCGATCATCTCGTCGTCGATCGTGTCCATGCCGAGGGCCAGAACAGTCCGGCCCCAGTCGATGGTCTCCGCGACCGACGGCACCTTCTTGAGCTGCATGTCGCGCAGCACGCCGATGATGCGGACCAGCTCCTCGGCGATCTTCTCGGGAAGCTCGGGCACCCGCGACAACAGGATTCGCCGCTCCAGGTCGGGCGAGGGAAAGTCGATGTGCAGGAACAGGCATCGACGCTTGAGCGCCTCGGACAGTTCCCGGGTGGCGTTGGAGGTCAGCAGGACGAACGGCTTGCGAGTGGCAGTGATGGTGCCCAATTCCGGCACGGTGACCGCAAAGTCGGACAGCACTTCGAGCAGTAGACCCTCGATCTCGATGTCGGCCTTGTCGGTCTCGTCGATCAGCAGCACCGTCGGGTCGGTGCGGCGGATTGCGGTCAGCAGGGGCCGCGACAGCAGGAACTCCTCGCTGAAGACGTCCATCTTGGTCTGGTCCCAGTCGCCGGCAGTCGAGCCCGAGCCCGCCTGGATGCGCAGGATCTGCTTGGCGTGGTTCCACTCGTAGAGCGCGCGTGCCTCGTCGACGCCTTCGTAGCACTGCAGCCGCACCAGCCCGGACCCGGTGCACTCGGCGACGGCCTTGGCGAGCTCGGTCTTGCCGACGCCTGCCGGGCCCTCGACGAGCAGCGGCTTGCCGAGCCGGTCGGCGAGGAAGACCGCCGTCGCCGTGGCGGTGTCGGGCAGGTAGCCGGTTTCGGCGAGCCGGTTGGCGACGTCGTCGATGTCGGCGAACAGCGGGGCGGTGACACTCACGTGGTGGTTACTCCTAGCTAGGAAGGACGGGTGTGGCCGTCGGGTGAGCCCCACACGATCCACTTGGTCGAGGTCAGCTCCGTCAGCCCCATCGGGCCTCTGGCGTGCAACTTCTGGGTGGAGATGCCGATTTCGGCGCCGAACCCGAACTGCTCGCCGTCGGTGAAGGCCGTCGATGCGTTGACCATCACCGCGGCGGCGTCCACCCGTTCGGTGAAGCGTTGCGCCGCAGCCAGATTCGTGGTCACGATGGCCTCGGTGTGTCCCGTGCCGTACTCGTTGACGTGGTCGACCGCGGCGTCGACTCCGTCCACGACGGCGACCGCGATGTCCATCGAGAGGAATTCGGCGCGCAGTTCCTCCTCGGTCGGATCGAGGTGGACCGTGACGCCGGCGCCTTCGAGGGCGCTCACCAGCCTCGGCAGCGCAATGTCCGCGATCGCGGAGTCGACCAGCAGGGTCTCCGCGGCGTTGCAGACGCTGGTGCGACGAGTCTTGGAGTTCAACACGATTCGCTCGGCGACGTCGAGATCGGCGGCCTCGTGCACGAAGACGTGGCAATTGCCGACACCCGTCTCGATGGTCGGCACGGTCGCATCGCGGACCACGGCGTCGATGAGCCCGGCTCCCCCACGCGGGATGACGACGTCGACCAGTCCGCGGGCTTGGATCAGGTGCGTGACACTGGCGCGGTCGGCACTGGGCAGCAGTTGCACGGCATCCTCGGGCAACCCCTCGCCAAGCAGGGCCATCCGCAGCGCGGAGACCAGTGCCGCGTTGGACTGCGCCGCCGACGAGCTGCCGCGCAGCAGCGCCGCGTTGCCCGACTTCAGCGTGAGTCCGAATGCGTCGACCGTGACGTTCGGCCGGCCTTCGTAGACCATGCCGACGACTCCGAGCGGCACGCGTTGCTGACGGATCTGCAGACCGTTGGCCAGGGTGCTGCCGCGGAGCACCTCACCGACCGGGTCGGGCAGGCCTGCGACCTGTCGAAGACCGGACGCGATGCCCTCGACGCGCTGGGGGCTCAGCGCCAAGCGGTCCAGCATCGACTCGGGAGTGCCTGCGGCCCTTGCGGTGTCGAGGTCGGCGGCGTTCGCGGCCAGCACCTCGTGCACCCGTGCCAACACCGAGTCGGCCGCGGCGTGCAGCGCCCGGTTCTTGGTCTCCGTGTTCAACGTCGCAAGGGCGCGCGCGGCGACGCGCGCCCGCCGGGCGGCGTCGTGAATCTCGTCGCGCAGATTCGTGGTTGGAGGAGCCTCAACGCTCATTAGTGCAGCTTATCGAGGTATGCCAGGAATGGCCCCTTCGGGGTTACGGTAGGCGGCGTGGCGAGAGTATGCGTGGTCGGCAGCGTCAATCTCGACCAGTCCTTCACCGTGGCTGCCCTCCCCCAGCCGGGCGAGACCGTGCTGGCGTCGTCGCTGTCGGCGGCCCCCGGCGGCAAGGGCGGCAACCAGGCGGTGGCGGCGGCCCGGGCGGGTGCCACCGTCCAACTCGTCGCCGCCCTCGGTGACGACGCCGCCGCGGCGCACCTGCGCGCCCATTTGCTCGGCAACCACGTCGGCCTTGACGGCACGGCGACCGTGCCAGGCCCGAGCGGGGCCGCGGCCATCGTCGTGGACGTCGGCGCCGAGAACACCATCGTCGTGGCGCCCGGCGCCAACGCCCACCTGTCGATGGCCAACGCCCGCGCCAGGGAGGCGGTCGCCGCCGCCGAAATCGTGCTGATGCAGTTGGAGATTCCCCTCGACGTGGCGATTGCCGCCGCCAGGGTGGGACGCGAGGCGGGCGCCCTGGTGGTCGTAAACGCGTCTCCTGCGGGAGCGGACCCCACCGATCTCGCCGCACTGTCCGAAGTGGTCGACGTCGTCGTCGTCAACGAGGTCGAGGCCGACGAGTGGCATTGGCCGGTGGCGCATCTCGTCGTCACCCGTGGTGCGGCAGGTGCGACCTACCGGGGCGGCGACGTGGAGTTCGCCGTACCGGCACACCCGGTCGAACCGGTCGACACCAGCGGGGCCGGTGACGTCTTCGCCGGAGTCCTTGCAGCCGAATGGCATCGTGGCCCCGAGGTGGCCATCCGCCGAGCGTGCGCGGCCGGAGCCTTGGCGACCCTGACGCCGGGCGCCGGCGATTGCGCACCGTCCGCCGAAGCCGTCGACGACGTGCTCGCGGGGTGACTCAGCCCGTCGGCCCGAGCACGTCGTGGGCGACGAACATCGTGACACCGGCATCGGTGTGCATGGCTGCCTGATTCACCACGACCCGACTTCTGCTGGGCGACATGGTGTTCGACAGGATGTGATGCGGTAGGTCGCCGACGAACGCAACGCGGTTCGTCCGAATCAAGGGCGATCCGATGGCGGTGTCGAGCAACGACGCGGTTCGGGGGCAGGCGATTTCGGCGGTCATCTCGTGCTCCAGGCGCTGCAACATCACACCGGCGTCGGCGATGAGCCGGTGCAGCGGCGCCCGCGCCAACGACGACTCGGTGACCACGTCGCCAAGTGTCTTGGGAAGCCACGCCTCGGTGACGATCAGCGGCTCACCCGTCGTGCGTTCGCGTCGAACGCGCAGCACGTACAGGGCGTGGTCGTAGGAATACAAGCGCGCCACCACCGCGGGCGGCACGGCACGGATGCCGCACTCGATCACGTCGACTTCGGTCTCCGATTCGACCTCGCGCTCGTTGTCGAGGTGCGGATGGTCCGGGGGCGTGCGCTGTGTGACGAACGAACCGACGCCGTGGCGCCGGTCGACCAACCCCGCGTCAGAGAGGTCGGCCAGCGCGCGTCGCACGGTGATTCGGGAGACGCCGAAGAGGTCGCACAGGGACTGCTCGGTCGGCAGGGCCTCGCCCGAAGCCAGTGCTCCGCGGCCGATCTGGTCGTGAAGCACCAGGTAGAGCTGCCGGTGAAGCGGCACACCCGCGTCCGCACTGACCCGCGCGGCACCGTTGCTGGGTTCCTCCACAGCGGAGAGCTTTTCACACCCCCGGTGTCAGGCCTCCGGCACCTCGCGCTCGATCTCCTCGAGCCAGATCCGAGCCGACATGTCGGATGGCGCGCGCCAGTCACCGCGCGGCGACAGCGCCCCACCCGAGGACACCTTGGGCCCGTTGGGCAGCGCCGAGCGCTTGAACTGACTGAACGAGTAGTAGCGCTGGACGAACACCTGCAGCCAGCGCCGAATCTCGGTCAACGAGTACTCGGGCCGCTTGTCCATGGGGTGACCGGTCGGCCACCGGCCCGCTTCGGCGTCGTGCCAGGCATGCCAGGCCAGGAAGGCGACCTTCGACGGACTGAACCCGTATCGCAGCACCTGGAACAACGAAAAGTCCTGCAGGACATAGGGTCCCACCTTGGCTTCGCTGCTCTGAATCTCCTCGTCCTCACCGACGGGCACCAACTCGGGGGTGATCTCGGTCTCGACGACGGACTGCAGCACCGCGTTGACGTCGTCGGCGAACTGCTCCGAGGAGATGACCCACCGAATCAAGTGCTGAATCAACGTCTTCGGCACCCCGCCGTTGACGTTGTAGTGCGACATCTGATCCCCGACGCCATAAGTGGACCACCCGAGCGCGAGCTCGGACAGGTCACCGGTGCCAAGCACGATCCCGCCGCGCTGGTTGGCCAATCGGAACAGATAGTCGGTGCGCAGCCCGGCCTGAACGTTCTCGAACGTGACGTCGTAGACCTTCTCGCCGCGGGAGAACGGGTGGTCCATCTCGGTCAACATTCGCGTCGCGGTGTCGCGAATGTCGATCTCCGCGAACGTGACTCCGAGGGCCGCGCACAGCGCGATGGCGTTGCCCTTGGTGCGCTCGCCGGTGGCGAAGCCGGGCATGGTGAACGCCAGGATGTCGCTGCGCGGCCTTTGCTCCCTGTCCATGGCGCGGGCCGCCACGATCAGCGCGTGAGTCGAATCGAGGCCGCCGGAGACACCGATGACGATCTTGGGGTAGTTCAGCGCCCGCATGCGTTGCTCCAGACCGGACACCTGGATGCTGTAGGCCTCGTAGCAGTCCTGTTGCAGGCGTTCGGGATCCGACGGCACGAACGGGAACCGCTCGACCGCGCGCCGCAGTCCGATGTCGCCTGATGGTGGGTCGAGGACGAACTCGACGTGCCGGAACGCGTCGACCCGGTCGGCGTGGTGGCGCCGGTTGTCGTCGAAGGTTCCCATGCGCAGGCGTTCGGCCCGCAGCAGTCCGGTGTCCACGTCGGCGACCGACCTGCGTTCACCCTTGGGGAACCGCTCGGTCTCGGCGAGCAGCACGCCGTTCTCGTAGATCATCGTCTGGCCGTCCCAGGCCAGGTCGGTCGTCGACTCACCCTCACCGGCCGCCGCGTAGACGTAGGCGGCCAGACACCGCGAGGATGCCGACTGCGCCATCAACTTTCGGTCGTCGGCGCGGCCGATGGTGATGGGGCTGCCCGACAGGTTGGCGAGCACGGTGGCGCCCGCCAGCGCCGCCACGGCACTGGGCGGCACCGGAACCCACATGTCCTCGCAGATCTCGACGTGCAGCACGAAACTCGGCAGGTCGGTCGCCGTGAAGAGGAGGTCCGGCCCGAACGGCACCTCGGTGCCGCCGAGGCGGATGACGCCGCCCTGGTCGTCGCCGGGCGCGATCTGTCGGCGTTCGTAGAACTCGCGGTAGGTCGGCAGATAGGACTTCGGTACGACGCCGAGCACCGCCCCCCGGTGAACCACGACCGCGGTGTTGTAGATCCGGTTGCGGTGGCGCAGGGGTGCGCCGACCACCAGCACGGGCAGCAGGTCCGCCGACGCCACCACGAGCTCGTCGACTGCGGCCTCGACGGCGTCGAGCAGCGTGTCCTGCAGCAGGATGTCCTCGATCGAGTACCCCGACAGCGTCAGTTCGGGGAAGACGGCCAGGCCGACGCCCTCGTCGTGGCATTCGCGGGCCAGCCGCAGCACCGATTCCACGTTGGCCGACGGGTCGGCCAACGTCGTGTGATGGGTGCAGGCGGCGACGCGCACGTAGTCATGCCGGTAGGCGGAGTAGAAGTCCACGACCCGATCATCCCAGGTACGCCTTTCTCGGCCTACCCTGGACAGAGATGAACGACCCCACCGCCCCCGAACTGGTCAGCCTGCTTGCAGGTCGGCGCCTTGCAGTCCTGACGGGCGCCGGCCTGTCGACCGACTCGGGCATCCCCGACTACCGCGGCCCGGATTCCCCGCCGAGCAACCCGATGACGATCCGCCAGTTCACCTCGGACCCCGCGTTCCGGCAGCGCTACTGGGCGCGCAACCACGTCGGATGGCGGCACATGCACGCCACCCTTCCCAACGCCGGGCACCGGGCGCTCGCCGCGTTGGAGCGCGCCGGCGTCGTCACCAGCGTGATCACCCAGAACGTGGATCTGTTGCACACCGAGGCCGGCAGTGAGGTCGTGGTCAACCTGCACGGCACGTACGCCGACGTCGTATGCCTCGGGTGCGGGTCGACGATGACACGCGAGCAGTTGGCCGACGAACTCGAAGCGCTCAACCCCGGCTTCGCCGAACGCGTGGAACGGGTCGGCGGCATCGCCGTGGCCCCCGACGCCGACGCGATGATCGAGGAGACCTCCTCGTTCCGGTACGTCGACTGTTTACGCTGCGGCGGGATGCTCAAGCCCGACATCGTCTACTTCGGCGAGAGCGTTCCGAAGGACAGGGTGGCGCAGGCGTATTCGTTGGTCGACGACGCCGACGCCCTGCTCGTCGCCGGCTCGTCGTTGACGGTGTTCTCGGGCTTGCGCTTCGTCAGGCACGCCGCGGCGGCGGGCAAGCCGGTCGCGATCATCAACCGCGGCACCACCCGCGGTGACGAGTTCGCGACGGTGAAGCTCGACGCGGGCTGCTCGGAGCTGCTGGTCCTCCTCGTCGACGAGCTGGCCCCGATCCCCGCTCCCTAGAAGGTGACCGGCAGGGACCGCACGCCGTGGACGAAGTTGCCCGCCACGTAGGACGGCTCCCCCGCCGAGATGTCGGGCAGCTGCGTGAGAAGTTCACCGAAGAGCGCCCGCAACTGGGCCCTCGCCACGTGTGCACCGAGGCAGAAGTGGCGGCCCCCGCCACCAAAGCCGAGGTGCGGGTTGGGCTTACGCGACAGGTCGAAGCGCTCGGGTGCGTCGAAGACGGTCTCGTCGAAGTTGCCCGACGCGTAGAACATGACGACCTTCTCACCCGCGGCGACGTCTTGGCCGCCGACCTGGCAGTCGACGGCGGCCGTGCGTCGGAACGTCATCACCGGGGTGGCCCACCGGATGAACTCCTCGACCGCACCCGGAATGCGGTCGTCGAAGTCGGCTGCCAACCAGGCGCGCTGGTCGTCGAAGTCGGTCAGCGCCTTGACGGCGTGGCTGGCGGTCTGGCGGGTGGTGTCGTTGCCCGCGACCGCCAGCAGGACGAAGAACGCGGCGATCTCGGCGTCGGTGAGCCGGTCACCGTCGACCTCGGCGGTGACGAGCGCGCTGATCAAGTCGTCCCCCGGGTTGGCCCGGCGGTCGGCGGCCAATGCGCCGGCCACCTGATGCAGGTACATCTGACTTCCGACCAACACCTCCAACGGGTTTCGGCCGTTCAAGTACAGCGGGTCGCCCCACGACACCAGCGCGTCGGCGGCCACGGCCACCTGCTGCCGTTCGGATTCGGGGATGCCGACCATGTCCGACAGCGTCCGGATCGGCAACTCCTTGGCGCAGAGGTCGACGAAGTCGGCGCCGGTGCCCGCGGCGCGCAGCTCGCCCACGATGTCCTTGGCGTTGGCCTTGATCGAGTCCTCGATCCGGCGGACCTGCCGCGGGGTGAACGCGGCGTGCACGACCTTGCGAATCATGTCGTGCCGCGGGGCATCCATGGCCAGGAACGACTGCGAGGCCTCCAGCAGTTCCTCTGGCACGTTCTCGAACAACACGCCCTTGCCGGAGAGGAACGTCTCGCTGTCCTTGCTGATCGTGACGATGTCGGCGTGCCGGGTCACCGCCCAGTAACCGCGGTCCTCGGGGTCCGGCATCAGGGAGTCCTCGACCGGAGGGTGCCAGCTGACCGGCCTGGCCGCGCGCAGCTCGGCGAACGACGTCTCGCGGGCGGCGGCGGTCGTCGACCAGAACGCGCGGGAGGACAGGTCGATTGGGTCGTACGGGCGAGGCAGATTCGATGTGAGCGGCGACACAGTCATGCGGCTGACAATAAGTCTGGACAGTGTGTCTAGTCAAGGTGGCGACGACCCGTCTAGGCTGCTCCCATGGCGTCGGTGACCAGGAAGCCACAGGCCAATCGGCAGGAGCGCCGGGAACAGATCGAGCGGTTGCTGCTCGACGCGACCGAGCGTCTGATGGCCGACGGGGCCAGCTTCACCGAGCTCAGCGTCGACCGACTGGCCACCGAGGCAGGCATCTCGCGCGCCAGCTTCTACGTCTACTTCGAAGACAAGGGCGACCTGCTGCGCCGGTTGGCGGGCCAGGTCTTCGACGACTTGGCGGCCGCCGCCGAGCGCTGGTGGGGCGTGTCGCGTCGCCGCGACCCCGCCGACGTCCTCGCCGCCATGACCGGACTGGTCGCCAGTTACCGGCGACACCAGCCCCTCCTCATCGCGCTCGGCGAGATGGCAGGGTACGACGCCGTGGTCGGGGCCACCTATCGCGACATCATGGGCGGCATCGCCGCCAGGCTCGCGGTCGTCATCAGGAACGGCCAGGACGACGGCTTCATCCGACCGGAACTGACCGCGGACGCGGCGGCGAGCGCACTTACCTGGATGGCCGAGCGCACCTGTCAGCAGACCCTGCCGGCCGCGCCACCGTCACAGGACGCCGAGCTGGCGGCCACCCTGACCCAAGTCGTATGGGCCACGCTGTATCTCGAGGCGCCCTAGCTCCCCCGCCGAGTGTGGACTTGTGCCACGCCTCAGCGCCGAAACCGGACGAAACTCCACACTCGGCGGAGAGAATTCAGACTGCAACCAAGTCGTCGGCGTGTACCGCGGGACGGCGCATTTCTGCCGGCAGGTCGGACGTCGAACGGCCAACCATGGTGCTCAATTCGGCTGCGTCGTAAGCGACTACGCCGCGTGCGACCACCGTGCCGTCCAGAGCGCGGAGCTCGACGACGTCGCCGCCGTGGAACCGGCCGGACACCTCGGTGATGCCCGCGGGCAACAACGAACGCCGCTGACCGACCACCGCGCGTACGGCCCCGTCGTCGAGCATCAGGGCGCCCGTCGACTCGGCGGCATACCTGACCCAGAACCGCCGCGATGACATGCGTTCGGGGCGTGGCGCGAAGACCGTTCCCACCGACGCGTCCGAAAGCGCCGCACCCGCGTCGGCGGCCGCGGCCAACAGGACGGGCACCCCGGCGTCCGCTGCAAGCAGCGCCGACGACAGCTTGGACGCCATGCCACCGGTGCCGAGCAGACTGCCCCCGCCGGCGATCACGCCGTCGAGGTCGTCGGCTCCGGTCACCTCGGAGATGAAGCGCGCGTTCCCCTTTCGGGGATCGGAGTCGTACAGCCCGTCGATGTCGGAGAGCAGGACGAGCGCGTCGGCCCCGACGAGATGGGCCACCAGCGCGGACAGCCGGTCGTTGTCACCGAAGCGAATCTCGTTGGTGGCCACGGTGTCGTTCTCGTTGACGATGGCCACGGCGTGCAATGCTCGCAACCGATCCAGGGTGCGCTGGGCGTTGGTGTGCTGCACGCGCATCGAGATGTCGTGGGCGCTCACCAGCACCTGACCGACGGTGCGGCCGTAGCGGTCGAACGCCGCGCTCCAGGCGTTCACCAGGGCCACCTGCCCGACGCTCGCCGCGGCCTGCTTGGTGGCGAGGTCGGTCGGGCGCCGCGACAGCCCCAGCGGTTCGATGCCCGCGGCGATCGCACCCGACGACACGATGACGACGTCGGAACCGGCCTTCATCCGCGCCTGGATCGCGTCGGCCAGCGACGCCAGTCGGCTGGCGTCGAACATGCCTGTCGACGTGGTCAGTGCCGTGGTGCCGATCTTGACGACGACGCTGCGGGCCGTGCGGATGGCGTCGCGGTGCGCGCTGGTCACGACTGCTCGTCGTACTGGCGACTTTCCCGTCGCTGCTTGCGGGCGATCTTGCGCTCGTCGGCGCGCACCCGGTCGTCCTGCTCGAGCCTGAGGTCCGTGCCGCGGCCCGACATGGTGACCTCGACGCCGGCAGGTGTCTGCGGCTCCCAGTCGAAGGTGACGTCGCCGATGGTGACCGCGCAGCCGGACCTGGCGCCCTGCTTGAGCAGCTCGTCTTCGACGCCGAGTCGTGCCAGCCGGTCTCCCAGGTAGCCGACGGCTTCGTCGTTGGTGAAGTCGGTCTGGGCGATCCAACGCTCGGGGCGCGTGCCGCGCACCACGAAGCCGCCCTCGTCGTCGGAGGTGACGGTGAAACCGCTCTCGTTGACCGGGATGGGACGGATCACGGGGCGACGCGCCGCCACCACCGGTTGCGCCGCGCGGTATGCCGCCACCATGTCCCACAGCGCGAACGTCAAGGGACGCAACCCGTCTCGGGTCACCGTCGAGATCTCGAAGACGGGCCAGCCGTAGCGCTGCGCCACTTCCTCGCGGAGGAAGTCGGCGAGCTCTCGCGCGTCGGGAACGTCGATCTTGTTCAGCACCACCGCGCGCGGACGGTCTACGAGGTCGCCGAGGGAGGAGTCGCCCTGCAGCGTCGGGGTGTACGCCTTCAGTTCGGCTTCGAGGGCGTCGATGTCGGACACCGGATCGCGGCCGGGTTCCATCGTGGCGCAATCGACGACGTGCACCAGCACCGCGCACCGTTCGATGTGACGCAGGAAGTCCAGACCCAAGCCACGGCCGTCGGACGCGCCGGGGATGAGGCCGGGGACGTCGGCAACGGTGAAGGTGTTCTCGCCCGCCGACACCACGCCGAGGTTCGGCACCAGCGTGGTGAACGGATAGTCGGCGATCTTCGGCTTGGCCGCCGAGATGACCGACACCAACGACGACTTGCCCGCGGACGGGAAGCCGACCAGGCCGACGTCGGCCACGGTCTTCAGTTCGAGGGTGAGATCGCGGGCTTGGCCCTTCTCGCCGAGCAGCGCGAAGCCGGGGGCCCGGCGTGCCTTCGACGACAGTGCCGCGTTGCCGAGCCCGCCGCGGCCGCCGACCGCGGCCTCGAACCGGGTGCCCTCACCGGTGAGGTCGGCCAGCATCCGACCGTCCCCGTCCACGACGACGGTGCCGTCGGGGACGCGGAGCTCTAGATCCTCGCCTGCCGCGCCATCGCGGTTGTTGCCCATGCCCTGCTTGCCGGACGGGGCGTCCACGTGGGGGTGGAAGTGGAAGTCCAGCAGCGTGTGCACCTGCGGGTCGACCACGAACACGATGCTGCCACCGTTGCCGCCGTTGCCACCGTCGGGCCCGCCGAGGGGCTTGAACTTCTCGCGGTGTACCGAGGCGCAGCCTCTACCGCCGTTGCCTGCTTTCGCGTGAATGACCACGCGGTCGACGAAACGGGGCATGGCAGATCCTCTCCAAATCGAAATCTACGTTTTGCTGCTTGTGCGAGAGCCGAGCCGCAAAACGTCGATCTCGACTTGGTGTTAGGCCTCCGCGCGGACGGTGCGAACGATGTTCACGGTCTTGCGACCGCGCTTCTCACCGAACTCGACTGCGCCGGGGGCGGTGGCGAACAGGGTGTCGTCGCCGCCACGGCCGACGTTGACGCCGGGGTGGAAGTGGGTGCCGCGCTGACGCACGATGATCTCGCCCGCCTTGACGACCTGACCACCGAAACGCTTGACGCCGAGGCGCTGTGAGTTCGAGTCGCGACCGTTGCGCGAGCTGGAAGCGCCCTTCTTGTGTGCCATTAGTTCGCTCCCTTACCTAGGCGATGCCGGTGACTTTGACGACCGTCAGCTTCTGCCGGTGGCCCTGCCGCTTGTGGTAGCCGGTCTTGTTCTTGAACTTGTGGATGCGGATCTTCGGACCCTTGGTGTGCTCGAGCACCTCAGCGGTGACGGCAACCTTCTCCAGGTCCTTCGCGGCGGTGGTGACGTTCGCACCATCGACGACGAGCGCCACCGGAAGCGAGACGGATTCGCCGGCCTCGATCTCCAGCTTCTCCACCTTGACTATGTCACCGACCGCGACCTTGTACTGCTTGCCGCCGGTCTTGACGATTGCGTAGGTCGCCATCGTTTGCGTCATCCTCATCTTCGCTTGCGGGCGCGCGCCACCCGAGGGCTGCGTGCGCGGGTCTTTGGTGCGGGGGTTGTGAGCCCCGCGTGTCACCGGCTCGGCTACCGAGCCTGCAGACAACTGTGCAAGGGTACGTGACCAGCGGGTAGAGGGTCAAACCGCGACCCAGTCCGCGACTCGTACGGCCTCATGAAACCGGTGGACCTGCGGGGCGGGCGGCTGCACGCCGACGGCGGGGGCGGCCGGTGACAGCGACGACGGGCTCGTCGTCCTCGTCATCGTCGTCGTCCTCGTCATCAGAGTCGTCGTCCGAATCGTCGTCCTCATCCTCGAGGTCGTCGTCTTCGTCGTCATCCGAGTCTTCGTCGTCATCCGAGTCTTCGTCGTCGATGACTTCGATGTCGTCGTCGTCCTCGTCCTCGTCGTCCTCATCCTCGAGGTCGTCGTCGGAATCCTCGTCATCGGAGTCGTCGTCGGACTCGTCGGCCAAGACTTCCTCGGCGGGCTCGGTCGCCGCGATGTCCTCGGACCCCTCGACAACGATGTTCTCGGCGTCTTCGGAGACGTCGCCGTCCTCCTCGTCGCCGTGATCAGCACCGGTGGCCGCTGCCATGGCGCGGAACATCGGATGCTCCCCCGCGGCGTGCACGGGCACCTTGGCGACCTGAACCTCTTCTGCGGGCCGGCCACCCTTCTTGCCGCGCTTGCTGCGGCGGCCGGTCCCCGGCTCGCTGTTGCGAGCGGCGCCCGACCCGGAGTCCACCGGGTCGCCGTGCAGCATGATGCCGCGCCCGGCGCAGTGCGAGCAGGTCGTCGAGAAGGCCTCGATGAGCCCGGTGCCCAGCTTCTTACGGGTGAGCTGCACGAGGCCGAGCGACGTGACCTCGGAGACCTGATGACGGGTGCGATCGCGCGCCAGCGCTTCGGTCAGTCGACGCAGCACCAGGTCGCGGTTGGACTCCAACACCATGTCGATGAAGTCGATGACGATGATGCCGCCGATGTCGCGCAACCTGAGCTGCCGGACGGTCTCCTCGGCGGCTTCGAGGTTGTTGCGGGTGACGGTCTGTTCGAGGTTGCCGCCCGAGCCGGTGAACTTGCCGGTGTTGACGTCGACGACGGTCATAGCCTCGGTGCGGTCGATGACCAGCGTGCCGCCGGACGGCAGCCACACCTTGCGGTCCATCGCCTTGGTCAGCTGTTCGTCGATGCGGTGCACCGCGAACACGTCGGGACCGCCGGACGCTGCGGGCTCGTACTTCGTCATGCGCGGAAGCAGTTCCGGCGCAACCGAAGTCACGTAATCGCTGATGGTGTTCCAGGCGTCGTCACCGGAGACGACGAGGCCACTGAAGTCCTCGTTGAACAGGTCGCGGATGACCTTGACCAACACGTCCGGCTCTTCGTATAGCGCCATCGCGGCGCCCGCAGCCTTGCCGGTGAGCTCGGTGGCCTTGGCCTCGACCTGACCCCACCGCTCCTGCAAGCGGTTGACGTCGGTGCGGATGTCTTCTTCCTTGACGCCCTCCGACGCGGTGCGGATGATCACGCCCGCGTCGGCCGGGACGACCTCGCGAAGGATCTCCTTCAACCGCTGACGTTCGGTGTCGGGCAGCTTGCGGCTGATGCCGGTCGACGAGGCGCCGGGCACGTACACCAGGTAGCGGCCGGCGAGTGAAATCTGCGTGGTGAGCCGGGCGCCCTTGTGCCCGACCGGGTCTTTGCTGACCTGCACGACGACGTAGTCGCCCGGCTTGAGCGCCTGCTCGATCTTGCGCTGGGCGCCACCGAGTCCGGCTGCCTCCCAGTTGACCTCGCCGGCGTAGAGAACGCCGTTGCGACCACGGCCGATGTCGACGAACGCCGCCTCCATGGAGGGCAGCACGTTCTGGACGATGCCGAGGTAGATGTTGCCGACCAGCGACACCTGAGCGGCCGACGTCACGAAGTGCTCGACGACGACGCCGTCCTCCATGACCGCGATCTGGGTGTAGCGGCCGCCCTCGTGCGGCGGCTCGCTGCGAACCTTGTCGCGGACGATCATGACCCGCTCGACGGCCTCGCGACGGGCCAGGAACTCGGCTTCGCTCAGGATCGGGGGGCGACGGCGGCCAGCGTCGCGGCCGTCACGGCGGCGCTGACGCTTGGCTTCCAGGCGCGTCGAACCCGCAATGCCCTGGATCTCTCCGTCACCGGAGGACTTGTTGGACGCCTTCGCGGCCCGCGGCTGACGCTCGTGGACGACGGTGTTGGGCGGGTCGTCGGCCGAGGTGGCCTCGTCGCCGTCGGAATCCCCGGCACCACCACCGGTCTTGCGGCGGCGGCGACGCCTGCGGCGACGGTTGGCTCCGTCGGCACCGGTGCTGTCGTCGTCGCCACCTTCGTCGTCGGCGCCGTCGTCGTCGGAGCTCTCGTCGTCGGCCCCGTCTTCGGAGTCGCCCTGGTCGACGGCGTCGTCCTGACCGTCGCCATCACCGTCGCCGTCTTCGCTTTGTTCTCCGCGTCCCCTGCCGCGACCACGGCGGCCACGTCGGCGACGCTTGTTTGCGGGACGATCGTCCTGGTCGTCGTCGGAGTCGCCCGACGAGTCGTCGTCGTCTTCCTCGTCGTCGTCTTCTTCGTCCACGTCGTCGAGGTCGTCGGGCACCACGACTGCGCGGGGCGGGACGAATGCGACGGGCTGGGGTGCGACGAACAGCGGCATGTAGGCCGCCGGTGCGGTGTTGGGTGGCAGTGGTTCCGGCACCGGAGGCGGCTCGGGCTCGACTTCAAGAGCCTGCGCCGAGGGCGCGGCGCGATGGGCACCCGGCTCGACGAAGACGCCGGCGGCGTCAAGGCTCAACTGAGCCGGCGCATCCTCGTCTCGCTGGGTCTCTCCGGGTAGCTCGAATGGGGCGGCAAAATCACGGTCAGCCACGTACTCTCCTCAAGCCCCCGGGCGCGTCGTACTGACGCGGCCACGCGAGGGCTTCCGCTATGGACCCGTGGAACTCTTCCCGGGCTTGTCATGGTCTCGCTCCGAGCAGTTCGTGAGAACCCTCAGTGCCTGGCTGAATGATGGCTGAACTTCGCGCCGCACACGGAACCTGTCCTAGGTGGTCGCGCTCGTCCAAGTCTTCATCCGGGATTCCAGCTCCGTTATGAAGCCAGTCACCCTTGGCCAGTATCCCACATCGCGGCGGTGACTCCGACGAGGTGCCGATCTAGCCCCGGCGAGCAGCTAACGGCCGGGGAACCACAACTCGATCTCGCGGGCGGCGGACTCGGGCGAATCCGAGCCGTGGACGAGGTTGTCCTGGGTGACGAGTGCCAGGTCACCGCGGATGGTGCCGGGAGCGGCCTTCTCCACCGGATCGGTGCCGCCGGCAAGCTGACGGAAGGCGGCAATGGCCCGCGGGCCCTCGGCGATTACGGCGACGACCGGGCCCGAGGTGATGAACTCCAGCAGCGAACCGAAGAACGGCTTGTCCTCGTGCTCGGCGTAGTGCGCACGGGCGAGATCCTCGCTGACGTTCTTCAGCTCGAGGGCCGCAATGGTCAAGCCCTTGCGCTCGATTCGGCCGAGAATTTCCCCAACGAGAAGGCGCTTCACGCCGTCGGGCTTAACGAGTACCAGCGTCCGCTCAGTCACGGCGAGGAACCCTACCCGTCGGCGGGCGGAGACTGCTGACCGGGCAGCATGCCGCTGTCCTGGCGACGCTTGACCTCGGCGCGCAGGTAGGCGATCAGCAACCACACCGCCGCGAAGACCACGCCGATGAAGCAGATGGCCGGGTGGATGACGACCCCGCCGATCAACACCACCTGCATGCCCAGGTTGGCCTTGAGCGCCCACGGCTTGCCCTGCACGCCCGCCAGCAGGATCAGGATGCCGGTGACCCCGAGGAGGAAGCCGCCGCTGACCCACGTCAGCCCGCCGTGAGAGTTCGACACCACGGGCAGCGCAAGGAGAACCACGATGACCTCGAGGATCAGCGTGCCGGCCATGACGCCGCGGAAGCTCTTCCACGGGTCGGGTCCCACTGGTTTCTGGTCCACCGGCTCGCTCACGACGGGTCCCGTCCGAAGAGGGTGCGGGCGGCACCCGCGGTCACGACCGACCCGGTGATGACGATGCCGCTGCCGGAGAACGAGTCCTCGTTTCCGCTGTCCTCGGCAAGGGCGATCGCCGTTTCGATGGCGTCGGGCAATGTCTGTGCGGTGACGACGCGGTCCTGGCCGAAGTGTTCCTCGGCGCGCATGGCGAGGCCCTCGACGTCGAGGGCACGCGGTGATCCGTTGTGCGTCACCACGATCTGGTCGAAGGCGGGTTCGAGGGCGGCGAGGATGCCGTCGACGTCCTTGTCGCCCATCACCGAGACGACGCCGACCAGGTGACGAAAGTCGAACTCGTCGGCGAGCGCCTGCGTGAGCGCCGCCGCACCCGCCGGGTTGTGCGCAGCGTCGACGAACACCGTTGGCGCGCTGCGCATGCGCTCCAAGCGACCGGGGCTCGACGCGTTCGCGAAGCCCTCCCTGACGGCGTCGACGTCGAGCTGACGGTCCGCGCCGGCCCCGAAGAACGCCTCGACGGCGGCGAGGGCGAGCAGGGCGTTGTGCGCCTGGTGCTCACCGTGCAGCGGCAGGAACACCTCGGGGTACACCCCGCCAAGTCCCTGAAGTTCGAGCAGTTGCCCGCCGATGGCGACCTGACGGCGGAGCACCGCAAACTCGGAACCCTCCCGCGCGACTGCGGCGTCGGCCCGAACCGCTTCTGCAAGAACGACTTCCATCGCCTCGGGGGTCTGCTGACCGATGATCGCCACGGTGCTCAGGTCGACGTCGGGGGCGACGGGATCGGGCAACCGCTTGACGATGATGCCGGCCTTCTCGCCGGCGATCTCGGCGATGGTGTCCCCGAGGTAGTCGGTGTGGTCCAAGCCGATGGGCGTGATGATCACCACGGGCGCGTCGACGACGTTGGTGGCGTCCCACCGGCCGCCGAGGCCGACCTCGATGACGGCGACGTCGACCGGCGCGTCGGCGAACGCCGCGAACGCCATCGCCGTGACGACCTCGAACTTGCTCATGCGGGGGCCGCCGGTCGCCTCGGATTGCTGGTCGACGAGTTCGACGAAGGGTTCCAGCTCGCGGTAGGTCTCGACGTAGAGGGCCGGGGTGATGGGCTTGCCGTCGATGGAGATGCGCTCCACGGCCGACTGCAAATGCGGGCTGGTCGTGCGACCGGTCCGGCGATGCAGCGCCGTCAGCAGCGAGTCGACGATCCTGGTGACCGACGTCTTGCCGTTGGTCCCGGCGACGTGGATCGTCGGGTACGCCCGCTGAGGCGAGCCGAGCAGCTCCATCAGTGCCGATATCCGCGCCGTGCTCGGCTCGATCTTGGTCTCGGGCCAGCGCTGGTCGAGCAGGTGCTCGACCTGGAGCAGCGCCGCGATTTCACCGGGTGTCGGCTCAGGAGTGGGTTCGGGTGTCGGCTCGCCCGTCGGCTCGGTCATGACAGGCCGGCGAGCCGGGCGGTGATCCGCTCGACCTCTTCCCCGGCGACCTGCTGCCGGGTCCGGATCTTGTCGACGACGGCGTCGGGCGCCTTGGCCAGGAACTCCTCGTTGCCGAGCTTGGCGGTGGTCTGCGCAAGGTCCTTCTGCGCGACGGCGAGGTCCTTCTCCAGCCGTTTGCGCTCGGCGGCCACGTCGACGGTGCCGGAGGTGTCGAGCTCGACGAGCACCATCCCGTTGGACAACCGGACTTCGACCGCGGCCGACGGCGTGAACCCGTCCTCGGGCTCGGTCAGCCACGCCAGCGAGGTGACGGCCGCGACCTGCGTCGACACGTCGGCCTCCGCGATGCCGACGAGACGCGCAGGCACCCGCTGCCGATCGTTGAGGCCCTGGTCGCTGCGGAACCTGCGCACCTCGGTGACGAGCTTCTGCATGTCCGCGACGCGCCGACCGGCCACGGCGTCGAGGGCGTACCCCGACGGCTGCGGCCAGTCCGCGATCACCACCGATTCCTGCCCGGTCAGCGTCTTCCACAGCGTCTCGGTGACGAACGGCATCA
Organism: Mycobacterium sp. Root135; assembly: GCF_001426545.1. GTDB lineage: Bacteria > Actinomycetota > Actinomycetes > Mycobacteriales > Mycobacteriaceae > Mycobacterium. The sequence goes on from NZ_LMEZ01000006.1 coordinate 498,235, forward strand.
CGGGATGCAGCAGCTTGAGCAGACTGTCGAGCACGGTCGCCAGCACGGCGTTCGTGGGACCGTCCGGCCGCTCGGCCAGCTGAACCTTGGCCAGCTCGAGGTACCAGTCACAGAACTCGTCCCACGCGAAGTGGTAGAGCGATTCGCAGGCCCGGCTGAACTCGTAGCGGTCGAAGGCCGAATCCACTTCGGCCCGAACCTCTTCCAGCCTGCCGAGGATCCAGCGGTCGGCGTCGGTCAGCTCGTCGGCGCCGGGCAGCGGAGCTAGAGCCGCCCCGTTCATCAACGCGAACTTGGTGGCGTTGAACAGCTTGGTGGCGAAGTTGCGCGAGGCGCGGGCGTAGTCCTCGCCGATCGACATGTCGCCGCCGGGATTGGCGCCGCGGGCCAGGGTGAACCGCAGCGCGTCGGCGCCGTAGGTGTCGACCCAGTCCAACGGGTCGATGCCGTTGCCCTTGGACTTGCTCATCTTGCGGCCGAACTCGTCGCGGATCAGACCGTGCAGGAAGACGTTCTCGAACGGCACCTGCGGGGCGCGGGTGCCGCCGGCGGTGATCGCGTCGTCGTCGCCGACGAAGGTGCCGAACATCATCATCCTGGCCACCCAGAAGAAGATGATGTCGTAACCGGTGACGAGAACGCTTGTCGGATAGAACTTGTCGAGTTCCGGGGTGCGGTCGGGCCAGCCCATCGTGGAGAACGGCCACAGCGCCGAGGAGAACCACGTGTCCAGCACGTCGGGGTCCTGCTCCCACCCCTCGGGTGGCGTCTCGTCCGGTCCGACGCAGACCTTCTCGCCGTTCGGGCCGTGCCAGACCGGGATCCGGTGACCCCACCACAGCTGACGCGAGATGCACCAGTCGTGCATGTCGTCCACCCACGCGAACCAGCGCGGCTCGAGGCTGGCGGGGTGAATCACGGTGTCGCCGTTGCGCACTGCGTCACCCGCCGCCTTGGCCAGCGATTCGACGCGCACCCACCACTGCAGGCTCAGCCGCGGCTCGATGGGCTCGCCACTGCGCTCGGAGTGGCCGACGCTGTGCAGATAGGGCCGCTTCTCCTCGACGATGCGGCCCTCGGCAGCGAGCGCCTCCCGCACGGCGACGCGCGCGTCGAAGCGGTCCATCCCGTCGAACCGGGTTCCGGTGCCTGCGATGCGGCCCTTCGTGTCCATGATCGACGGCATCGGCAAGTTGTGCCGGACGCCGATCTCGAAGTCGTTCGGATCGTGCGCGGGCGTGACCTTGACTGCGCCAGTGCCGAATTCGGGGTCGACGTGTGCGTCGGCGACGACGATCATCTGGGTGTCCAGGAACGGGTGGGGCAGACTCTGGCCGACCAACGCACGGTACCGGTCGTCGTCGGGGTGCACGGCGATAGCGGTGTCACCGAGCATCGTCTCGACCCGCGTGGTGGCCACCACCACATGTGGCTGCGCGTCGTCCATCGACCCGTACCGGAAGGAGACCAGCTCACCCTCGACGTCGGAGTACTTGACCTCGAGGTCGGAGATCGCCGTCTGCAGGACCGGTGACCAGTTGACCAGCCGCTCGGCCTGATAGATCAGGTTCGCGTCGTAGAGCCGCTTGAAGATGGTGCGCACGGCGCGGGACAGGCCCTCGTCCATGGTGAAGCGGTCGCGGCTCCAGTCGACGCCGTCACCGATGCGGCGCATCTGCCCGCCGATCGTGCCGCCGGATTCGCGCTTCCAGTCCCACACCTTGTCGACGAACAGCTCGCGGCCGAAGTCTTCCTTGGTCTTGCCGTCGACGGCGAGCTGCTTCTCCACCACGCTCTGGGTGGCGATGCCGGCGTGGTCCATGCCCGGCAGCCACAGCACCTCGTAGCCCTGCATGCGCTTGCGCCGGGCCAGCGCGTCCATCAGCGTGTGGTCGAGGGCATGGCCCATGTGCAGGCTGCCCGTCACGTTCGGCGGCGGCAGGACGATCGAGTAGGGCGGCTTTTCGCTCGACGGATCGGCGGTGAAGTAGCCCGCGTCGACCCAGCCCTGGTACAGCTCGGTCTCTACCGCGGCCGGATCCCACGACTTGGGTAGGGCTTGCACCCCTGGGCTATCTGCGGATTTCGGGCTGACGGTCACCTCGACAGTGTAGGAACTCCCGGCGAGCTGACATAAAAGCCCCCGACGACGGGCCCTTACAGCCGTTCGGTCTTCATCGTCACCCCTGCGCCGGGGAGGCGGGCCAGCAGTGCGTCGCCGAGCGCGGTCGCGGGTGTGAGCACGCCGCGCAGGTCGGAGAGGTCGTCGCGGTCCAGCGCTAGCGCCAGCCCGCACTCGCCCAACAACACCGACGTCGCCTTGTAGCCGGGGTCGCCCTGCTGCGACATGGTCGCCCGGTAGCGCGCCCCGCTGGTGGTCGTGGTGTAGGTCTCGACCGTGTAGTGCCCGTTCTCGCGGGCCCGCTCGCTCGGTCCGGTGCCCGGTTTCGGCAGGACGCGTTCGACCAGGCTGCGGGGCAGCTTGTCGAAGTACCGGCTGCCGAGGCCAAGCACGGCGGCGTTCGCGGCCGTGCCAAGCGCAGCCGCGACGGGCGCCACCACCGACGACCCCACGCTCATGTTCTCCGAGTACCGGAACGACCGGCCGTACGCCCAGTCGAGCAACGCGTTGCTGCGTCGGACGATTCGCGAGTTCGTCGCGCCCATGACGAACGCGCCCGTCCAGATGCCGTCCAGTTCGGGGGCGATGTCGCGCCCGCGCCGCCACGGGGTGTCGGACTGGTGGCCGAGTTCGGGCTCGGCGGCACGGTCGGTGCTGAGCGTGTACGGATCGGTCATCGCGCGGCGCGCCTCGGGATCGGTCGACGAGGTGTGCATCACTTCGATCATCGACGCCGCGGTGCCGCCCGACACGCCGCCCGCGAAGCCGCGCAGCACGAAGTTGGTCTCCCCCAGCTGGCCGGCACTGTCGGCGAGCGCCCGCTTGTAGAGCGCGTACACCGTGAGATCCGAAGGGATCGAGTCGAATCCGCACGAGTGCACGATGCGGGCACCGTTGTCGGCGGCTTCCTTCCCGAACAGGTCGGCGCTCTCCCTGATGAACATCGTCTCGCCCGTCAGGTCGGCGTAGTCCGTCCCCGCCGCCGCGCACGCGGCGACGACGGGGAGCCCGTACTTGGTGTACGGCCCGACGGTGGCGACGACCACCCGGGTGCGGGCGGCCATGTCGTTGAGGGTGGACGGCTGGCCCGCCTCGGCTTCGATCAGCTCCCACCCGCTGGCGGCGTCGCCGAGGGATTCGCGGACGTCGCGGAGCTTGGCCACCGATCGGCCCGCCAGCGCGATGCGCGCCGGACCGCCGGCCTTCGCCAGGTACTGCGCCGTCAACTTGCCGACGAACCCGGTCGCCCCGTAGAGCACGATGTCGAATTCACGCTGGTCTTCGGTCATGACCCCAAGCTACCGGGACGTCATCCGAGGGTGTCCGGACGCTCCTCGTCCTCACCGCGCAGATGGCGACCCAGAAACGCCAGGATCACCTGGTACCAGATCTTCGTGTGCTGCGGCGCGAGCACCCAGTGCCCCTCGGTCGGGAAGTACAGGAAGCGGTGCGGGCTGGTGCCGTCGTCCGCGGCCGAAAGCCCGGACCGGGTCAGCAATTCGAACCAGAGCCGAAGGCCCTCGCCGATGGGGACGCGGTAGTCCTTGTCGCCGTGGATGACGAGCGTCGGGGTGGAGATCTCGCCGACGCTGCGATGCGGCGAGTTCCGTTCGGCCATCTCGGCCGTCATCTCGCGGGCCCACCAGTAGCCGCCGTCGGTGGTGGGACCGAACTGGTCGAGCGCCCACAGGCTGGCGTGGGTGACGATCGCGTCGAACCGGTCGGTGTGACCCGCGATCCAGTTGGCCATGTACCCGCCGAAGGACCCGCCCATCGCCGCCGTGCGGGTCGCGTCGACCCTCGGGTGCCGCAACGCCTGGTCGGTGGCCGCCATCAGGTCGGTGTACGGCGCGAATCCCCATGCGCCCCAGCCGCGCTGGATGAAGTCCTGTCCATAACCGGTCGACAGCGCCGGATCGGGCATCAGAACGGCGTACCCGCGCGCGGCCAGCAGCCAGGGGTTCCAGCGCCAGTGCCAGGTGTTCCAACTGCCAAGCGGACCGCCGTGGATCCACAGCACGAGGGGCGCTGGCGCGTCACCGTCAGGAAGCACCAACCACGACCGCACCTCGGTGCCGTCCTCGGCGACGGCCGACACGTCCACCAACTCTCCGGGCAGGGCGGGCATCTCGACGCACGGCAACACCGTGACGGTGCCGTCGCCGTCGATCCTGACGGGGTGCGGCGCAGCGGAATAGGAGCTGCGCAGCGCGAAGATCACGCGGCCGGGCGCTGGACGCACGTCGGTGTAGCTGAAGTCGTCGTGGGTCAGGCGCGTCACGGACGAGCCGGCGGGGTCGACGAGGGACACCGGCCGACGGCCCGCGTCGTCGGCGGTGACGACGAGCGCGGAGCCGTCGGTGGTCCACGCGACGGAGGCAGGCCATCGGTCCCAGTCGGCGGCCACCGTGGTGAACTCTTCGCCGAAGCGCATGTGACACAGCGTGATTCGCGGGGCCAGGTCGGGTGTCGAGTGGGACTCCCTGACGAACGCCACCGCGGAGCCGTCGGGCGAGATCGCGGGGGCGCCGAGATCGGCACCAGGGTCGTCGGCGATCGTCGTCCGCTCGCCCGTGTCGACGTCGACCCGCACCAGCAGGTGGCGGATCGAGGCGCCGGGACCGGGCACCGCCCACGACACCACGGCGAACCGACCGTCGGCGCTGAGGTCGACGTCCGCCTCGCGCAGGCCGCCACCGGGGCGGGGTGTGACGTCACGCCGACCTGCAACGTCGACGAGATGTGGCTCGGCGGGGCCGATGTCGTGATCCCAGTGCCGCACGGGATAGCCGGTGTGCAGCACCGCCGACACCTTGGTGTCCTTGCGCAGCGCCCGCAGCCGCTCGTCGTCGGCGACGTCGGCCGCCGACGGCATCAGCGGCGCGGTGACCAGCGTGACGTCGGCTGCGCGGGCCGCGTGAACCGCCTCGACGCCGCCGGCCAGATCCAGGATGGCGACGGCCTCCCCGCCACCGGCGGGCAGTCGCCACAGCGACGCAGTCGGCTCGTCGGTGCCATCGGCGCCGGGGACGTCGCGCGTGGCGATGAAGAGCAGGTCACCGGTTGCCGTGAACACCGGCGCCGACTCCCCCTTGGCGCCGCGGGTGAGGCGTCGGGCCGGCTGCTGGCCGGCGACGTCGAGTTCCCATACGGCGGTGACGTATTCGGTGCGCTTCGCGTTCAGCTCACTGACACCTGTGACGGCCCGGGAGCCGTCCGGGGACACCGCCAGCCCGGCGACTCTCGGCAGGGCCAGGAACTCGTCGAGGTCGGAAAAGGGTGACGTCATGGTCCTCCGTGTCGGCGAAGCCACGCGACGATGCGGTCGCGGTGCGGGGCAAAACCCTTGTAGTCGGCCAGGTCCTCCGGCAGCTCCTCGAGCACCGCCGCGGTGCGAAGTCGCCACGGCTCGACGGTGGCGAGGTCGCCGAGCGCCAAGAGGTAGGTGCGGATCAGGAAGCAGACCGCGTCGGATTCCGGCAGCCTGATGAGGTGTTGCACCTCGACCCGGAGGTGGGCGAGGCGGCCAAATTCGTCGTCGTCGGCGGTGGCGGCCAGGTCCCGATCGGAGACCCACTCCGGGTAGCGCTCCAACGACTGGTCGAGGCGGCGCCCCATCGCGATCGACCAGTTGGTGCGCCGGTAGGCCTCCCCCGGTTGCAGGCGCAGGATGAAGTCGCGCGCCCTCGTGACGACGCCGCTCTCCCGCAGCCGCGGGACGGGTCCGTGGACTTCGAGGAACTCCATCCCGACGTCGAAGCCGAACGACCAGGCCGCCGCGAAGGTCACCACGCCCGCGTCGACGAAGAGGTCGCCGTCTCGCTGGTCGAGCAGGACCACGTCCTCCTGCATCTGGGCGGCGACGTAGGCCAGCGGCTCGGCGGGAAGGGTGGATTCGTCGCCGAAGACGAAGTCCTGCACCACCCCGAGTCGGGAGTTGCGCCAGCACCAGGTGGTCCCGTCGCCGGTCAGCGACATGACGTCGGGGTAGCTCGCGGCCAGTTCCCGCATCAGGGTGAGCATCGCGTCCCAGCAGGCCGGCCGCATGTGCGGCAGGACCGCATGGCGACCGGGGTCGGCGGCCAGGATCGTCGCCCGCTCTGCGAGCTCGACCTCGTAGTCACCGTCGACGTCGACGATCCGGTCACCCCAACCGCCGGTCTCGGTCGCCACCGCTGTACCCGCAGGCGCCAGGTTGGTGCTGTACCGATAGCTGTCACCGGTGAAGGGAAAGGGGAAGGTGGACAACGACTTCGGGGCGACGCCGGTCACAGCGACAGCTCCAGTGGCGTCCCGGCCGCCCGTGACACGCAGCACATCATCGATTCCCCGGTCGCCCGTTCCCGCTCGTTCAGATAGAGGTCCCTGTGCAGTATCTCGCCTGCCGCGACCGTGATGCGGCATTCACCACAGACTCCCCGCCTGCACAGGTTCGGGACGTCGACTCCGCGCGCCAGCAGGGCGGTCAACAGCGAGACACCCGACTCGACGGTGAAGGTGTCGCCGGTGACGCTCAGGTGCACGTCGAACGGCTCCCCGGGGTCGAACGCATCGGTGCCGAAGTGCTCGACGTGCACCCGGCTCGCGGGCCAGCCGAGGTCGACCGCCCGTGCGGTGACGTCGTCCATGAAGGACGTCGGGCCACACAGGTAGAGGTGGGTTCCCAGCGGCTGGTTCGACAGTGCACGCGTCAGCGCCGCGGCGAAGGACTCGCGATCGGTGAAGATCGCCGCGTCGTCGGCGAGCGTCTCGACGTCGACGACGTGGGCACCGCAACCCGGGCGGTGGACGTAGAGCAGTTCGGCCTCGCGACCCCAGCGTCGCGCGCTGCGCAGGTGCGACACCATCGGGGTGATCCCGATTCCCGCGGCCACCAGGAGGTGCCGCGTTGCCCGCAGCACGGGTGCGAACGCGCTGCGGGGTCCGCGGGCGAGGACCGTGTCACCGACGCGCATTTCGCGATGCAGCCACGCCGACCCACCAGAGCCGTTGGGACACAGCAGCACCGAGATCGAATAGCTGGTCGGGGCGAGACCGTCGCCGGTGAGCGAGTACGCGTTGAGTACGGGGCCGCATTGGACGACGAGGTGGCTGCCCGCGGGGTACGGGGGCAGCGGACCGCCGTCGGAACGCGCCAGGGTCACCGCGCGAACGTCCGGTATCCGGTCGTCGACTGCGACGACGACGAGCTCCAGTTCGGTCACGTCAGCACTCCGAGGTGGGCGCCGATCCGGCGCGACACGTGGGCCTGGACGGCGAGCCGACGGCCGCATCCACTGCAGGCGACGACACCCCCGAGGGGCACCTCCTGCCGGGTCACGGTGCGGCAGTGCGCGCAGTGGACGTCTCGGTGGGCGACGTCGGTGCTGGCGACGGTGATCTCGTCGTCACCGATCCCGATGCCGAGCGCGTGCGCCCGCAGCCGAAGGCAGGCGTCGGCCGGACCGGCCATCATCAGCCGCCACCCGACGCGTGCGGTGGCCACGTCGGCGTCGAGCGCGCGTGTTGCCTCGAGATCGTCGGAGACCAGGTGCACGCCGGGAGCCGACTCTGGATGACGGCCGGTGATCTGCGCGACCCACTCGGTGGCGGTCGACTCGCCACCCGCGAAGGCGACCACCGTCCAGTACCGGCCCGACACGTCGGCCGGGGCGCGGCGGGGCGCAACGGCCCACGGGGGCACGCTGGTGAACTCGATGGCGGGCGTCATGGCGGTCTGCTTCGAGGAAACCACACATCCGGGTCAGGGGCGCGGGTGGCGCGGCGCCCATCCTGCCAAGGCCACCGCACCGGCGCCCACCAGCGAGATCGCCGCCGACACGGCGACCGCCACGTTCCAGCCGGCGGCCAGGTCGTCGCCGACGTGGGTGGCGATGACGACGAAGGAGGTAATGCCGACCGCCGCGCCGAAGTAGCGGGCCGTGTTGTTGGCCCCGCTGCCCATCGCGGCCCGGTCGGCGTGCACGCTGGCGACGGCCTCGCGCCCCAGCAGGGCGTTGAGCAGACCGGTCGCGACGCCCGCCACGAACAACGACGGAACGAGTCGCCACGGGCTGGATTCGGCCGTCACTCCGAAGCCGAGCGCCTGGCCGGCCGCCACGACGACGAGGGCGACGGCGATCGGCATGGGGCCGGTCATCGGATGCCGGATGAGTCGGGACAGGAAGGCCGTCACCACGCTGGTGCCGGACCACACCACGACCAGGAGACTGGCAGGCCAGATGCCGGCTCGCAGTCCCGTCTGGGCCAGTGTCGGAACGAACGACACGGTGGCGATGACGCCGGCGCCCAGGACGAAGGAGCCGATGGTGGCCGCCCGGAAGCGGTTGTGGCGAAGCAGCTTCGGCTCGACGAGGGGGTCGCGGACTCGGGTCTCCACGACTCCGAAGCCGATCAACGCCAGCAGCCCGGCGGCGCCGAGCACCACCGACGTCAGGTGGATCCCGTTGCGCCCAAGGGTCAGTGCGCACACCAGCAGAATCATGGCCGAGGCGAACAAGCCCAGTCCGCCGCCGTCGAGCCGGCGTCGACCGGCTGCGCGTGACTCGCCGATGCGGGTCAGACTGGGCCACAGCATGATCAGCGCGACCGCTGCGACGGCCAGATACGGTCCGCGCCAGTGCGCCGCCCCGACGGCGGCGGACAGCACCGCGCCCACCGTGATTCCCAGGCCGACGCTGGTGCCCCACACCGCGGTCGCGTGGGTACGGCGGCGCGGCTCGGTGAAGTCGTGGGCCAGGATCGCAAGACCGCAGGCCAGCACCGCCGCTCCGCCCACTCCCTCGAGCACGCGACCCGCGACGAATCCCACCGCCTCCCAGGCCACGCCGCAGGCGACGGCCCCGATCGCCATCGCGACGAGCCCGGCCAGGTAGACGCGACGGCGGCCCACGTTGTCACCGACGACGCCCGCGGCGAGCAGGCCCGCGGCCAGGCCGACCGACATGGAGTTGAGCAGCCACGGTCCCGCGGCGACCCCGGCCGCGAGCCCGGCCACCGTCGCCGTCAGCGTCGCCATCGGCGTGACGTAGGTGACCAGCACCAGCGCCGTGCCCGCCGCGATCGGAACGAGCGACGTGACGTCGGCCTTAACAGGTTTGATTTTCAAACTCACTCCTGGCACGCTAACACCGTGTCGACCACACCGCTCGCCGATCTCGCGGGCCGACCCTGTCCGATCGCCGCCGCGATGACCGTCGTCGGTGAGAAGTGGGCGTTGCTCGTCGTCCGCGAAATTGCGCTCGGCGCTTGCCGATTCGGTGACATCGTGGCGGGCACCGGCGCGCCGCGCGACCGGATCGCCGCCCGGCTCAAGACGTTGGAGGCGGCGGGCATCGTCGACCGGACCAGCTATCAGGAACATCCCCGGCGCGACGAGTACGGGCTGACCGCGTCGGGCCGCGGCCTGCTACCCGTGCTGGACGCGCTGCTGACCTGGGGCGCCGAGCACGCCGTGGCCCCGGACGACCCGCTGCGCCGCAACCGCTACCGCCGCTTCACCCGACCCCAGGAGACCACGTGACCGACGCCGAAGGATGGGGCGAGAAGCGCTCGAAGGTCGTCACCTGGCACGACCCCGCACCCACCACCGCCAAGGGCCTGTCCATGGCGGGCGTCGACTACCTGCGGGCAATCGTCGACGGGACGCTGCCGCCGCCACCGATCTCGGGCCTGATGACGTTCGCGATGGCATCAGTCGAGCCCGGCCGCGTCGTCTTCACCTGCGAACCCGACGACTCGGCCTACAACCCCATCGGCGCGGTGCACGGCGGATTGGTCTGCACCCTGCTGGACTCGGTAGCCGGCTGCGCCTTGCACAGCACGTTGCCGCAGGGCAAGGGCTACACGTCCATCGAGATCAAGGTCAACTACCTCAAGGGCGTTCGGACCTCCAGCGGACCGCTGACCGCGACCGGCACCGTCGTCAAGGCCGGGTCCCGCGTCGGCTTCACCGAGGGTGTCGTCACCGACGCGTCCGGAGCGATCGTCGCGACGGCGACGAGCACCCTGCTGGTGTTCGACCTCCCGTCGCCGGGCTAGCGTCGAGCCGTGAGCCGACGCTTCCTCGTCATCGGCGCCGGCATCTCCGGACTGGCGACCGCCGTCGCGTTGCAGCGTCGAGGCCACGACGTCACCGTCCTCGAGGAACGCGTCGACGCCTCGTCGGGCACGGCGATCAGCATCTGGCCCAACGCCTTGGCCGCCCTGGACCGCATCGGCCTCGGCGACGCCGTCCGCGAGTCGGGTGGGCGGGTGTCCGCCGGCGCGATGCGATGGTCGGACGGCACGTGGCTGCGGCGGCCCTCCCCCGAACGGATCGTCGCCGCACTCGGTGAGCCGTTGGTGGTGGTGCGGCGGTCGGTGTTGACCCGAATCCTTGCTGATGCGCTCACCGAGGGCACCGTCGAATCAGGTTTGGCGGCAAGCGAACTCGTCCTCACCGCCACGGGTGTCAGGGTGACGACGTCGGACGGTGGCACCCGTGAGGTTGCCGCAGTCGTCGGCGCCGACGGCATCGGTTCCATGGTGGCCCGCCATCTGAACGGAACCCTCCGCCGCCGATACGCCGGCTACACCGCGTGGCGCGGCATCGCCGAATTCGCGTTGGACCCCGATCTTGCCGGCGAAACAGTGGGCGTGGGAACCGAATTCGGGCACGTACCGCTCGGCGCGACGCACACCTATTGGTTCGGCACCGAACGTCAACCCGAGGGAAGCGTCGCCCCCGCGGGCGAACTCGCCCACCTCAGGTCCAGGTACGGCAGCTGGGTCGACCCCGTTCCCGCGCTGCTGGCGGCCACCGACCCGGCCGACGTCCTGCGCAACGACCTCTACGACCGCGAGCCGGCGCGCCAATGGTGGCGCGGGCCCGTCGTCCTGGTCGGCGACGCCGCGCATCCGATGCGACCCCACCTCGGCCAGGGCGGCTGCCAGGGCTTGGAGGACGCCGCCACGCTGGCGCACTGCGTCGACGCGGTCGACGATCTGCCGGGGGCGTTCGCCCGGTTCACCGAGCTGCGGCGCCCGCGGACGACGGCGTTGGCCCGCGAGTCACGATTGTTCGGCCGAGTCGTCAACGCGCGGCCCGTGCTCCTCGGCGCCGCGGCGATGCGCGCGTCGGCCGTCGTTCCCGAGGCAGTCCTTCGGCGGCATCTGGCCTCGGTGGCCGGGCGCGCGGCCTTCGTCCTCAGCTCCGACCGGTCAGAGCGCCCATCGGGTTGAGCAGGGCCGAGCACATCTGGCGGGGGTTGATGAAGCCGAGCAGACCCTTGGTGGGCATCGCCTGGCAGCCGGTCGCCGGCTGAGCGGGCGCGGGGCTGATCGACGAGACGTTCCACACGGCGGGGGTGCCGCCCTTGGCGCCGCACTTGGGCCAGGCGCCCGGGCCCTGGCTGACGAGGACGTTCTCCGCGACGCGGATCTGTTCGGCGCGCGACGCCGTGGCGGGAGATCCGACGCCGCCGTTGGAGCTCCAGGTGGCCGGCTTGAACTGCAGCCCGCCGTAGTGTCCGTTCCCCGTGCTGGCAGCCCAGTTTCCGCCCGACTCGCACTGTGCGACGGCGTCCCAGTTCATCGAATCCGCATGGGCGTTGCCTGCGGACATTCCTGTCGATATCGCCATGATGACGATCGCGAATGCGCCGGTCAGCAGAACGAGCTTCAGGCCCCTGACAACTGAGGTGCGGTTTCCCTGGATTTTCACGAGTGCGGTCCTTCCCCGACCGGTTGACACGAGGACCGCGGTAGCCCGTGGCTAATTGACGCGGTCAACGGGTAATTCGTGGGGTCGATCACATGCGTTACAGAAGCGACGAAAGTTCTTTACCGATACGTGATGGAAGCCAGAGAAAGCTGAGGTAGAAGGGTCAAATGAGAAAGCAGCGCCGGGCGTGTCGCCCAGCGCCGCTCTCGCAGGCTCGTTCGTCGAGTTACCCGCGACGTCCGCAGACCGGCCAGGCGCCGATGCCCTGGCTCCTCAGCACGTTGTTGGCCACCCGGATCTGCTCATCCTTGCTGGCCTGGTGCGGCGAACCGTTGCCTCCGTTGGAGCGCCAGGTGCTCATCGTGAACTGCAGGCCTCCGTAGTAACCGTTGCCCGTGGCGGTCGACCAGTTGCCACCCGACTCGCAGGCCGCGACGGCATCCCAGTTCACGCCGCCGTCCGCATTCGCGGTACCGGCTCCCATCAGCAGTGACGCCATCGGAGCCACGGTGAGCGCCCCGGCGATGGTGGCCATACCAAACGTTTTGCGGATGAACTTCAACTTCTGTCCTTTCGCCACGCGCGCACCAAGGACACCCGCGCCAGGCGCGGGCGTGAATGCCTGTTAGACAGGCGAGATGTTGGGTCGGGCCGTCTCGGTCGGGCACGACAGCGGGCGGCTCGAAGGGCCACGCCGGGAGTTCACCCGGCGGCGGTCACGACACCGGAAGTGCTCCCGGGCCCTGTGCCGCCCCACTCACACGCTGGTTCGTGGTTTGTGTTTCATTTGCTCCGTTTCAGGAGACACATGAAAGGTACAAACGATCCCTGCGAAAACGAAACCTGCCGCGGCGGGTGTCGCCGTTCGATAACGATCCGATAACGGCCGATGTCGCCGGCATCGTTGCAGGTCACTGCGACGATCGGCGGACCAACACGAAGCGTTACACGATACGGAAATCGTGAGCCAAATCACGCCGTGATTGTGACCTGGCGCACGCATTCGCAACCACACACGCCACATTCATCACTCAGAGTGGCTCTCTTGCAGCATGATTGGCGACGAGCCGGAGTTCAGTGCTCAATTCGTTCGCTGAGACTCCAGGAACCAAGTACCGCGGCGCTGGTCCAAACCATATGTCCAACAATCGATTACATAGGTACCGGGCAGACGGCACCGCGGCGGTGGACGTCGACATGGACCTCTGTTGTCCGTGACATCTACTTCTCGACAACGTCTTTGACGGACTACATGCACACGGTGTCCGCCTGGGGGTCGACCCCTTCGTGACCGCCGCAGCGCCCGCACCCCCGAAAGAAGACCGGGAAAGTCCGCACCCATGACCACGGAAATCCGCGAAGCCAATGCGCCACTCCGACTTTCGCTCACTACATGCCCGCCGGGGTCACCAAACATGTTGTACGACAACGATATACGATCGCGCACCGGAACAGGCACATCCGAGGCTCGTCTCGTGCAGATCACGAATTAAGGCACGAATAACGCGCAATTACGTCACTTGATTGGCGGATAAAAGCGCTATCCGAGAAATGGGCCGCCGTTGCCGTCACAATTGACCATTTGCTGGGCCGTCACCCCAGATCGGCGGGGGCGTTCACGTTCGCCAACGCGCGCTGCTCGGCCATCACGACGCGCTGGGCGTCGACGACGTCGACCAGCGCACGCATGCTGCGCTCGCCGGCGGCCACCAACGCGTCGGCCCGCGCCGCGAGGTCGGTCCGGTAGACACCGGCCAGGTAGTGGTCGCGGCCGTCCCACGGGAGCACCACGTCGGCACCCAGCCGCAGGGACGGGCCCACCAGCTCGTCGATCAGGTCCACGGTGAGATACGGCATGTCGACGGCGCAGACGAAGGCACGTTCCAGGCCGGCGTCGGCCGCGGCGCGAAGACCCCTGGCCGTGGCCAAAAGAGGTCCGACGCCACGGACGTCGTCACGCAGCACTTCGGCGTCGAGGGTGGGCAACGGCTGACCCGGTGCCGCCACCACGAAGACCGGTGAGCAGCGGCCGGAGAGCGTCAGCACCGCCTGTTCGACGAAGGTGCGACCGGCGATCTCCAGCGTCGCCTTGTCGCGGCCCATTCGCCTCGAGGCTCCGCCCGCCAGGACGATGCCGGCGAGCGGAGTACTGCTATTCGACGTTCCAGGTGTCCTTGCCACGAAGCAAGGATTGCAGAGCGGAGGTGTCGTGGGGCCTGGATTCCATCGCAGAGGTCACCTGATTGCGTGCCATCTCGTCATACGTCGGGCGGCTCACCTGACGGAAGATGCCCATGACCGTGTGTTCGAGGTTCTGCTCGGAGAGGCGCGACAATGCGAACGCGTACGCCGGATCGTCGATCGTGGCGTCGTGCACCACGATCTCGTCGGCCGACACGTCGGCGGTCTTGGCGACCTCAAGGCCGAAGCCGGACTTCACGACGCAGTACGCGCCGTCGGTGCCGAATGTGATCGGTTCCCCGTGCTTCACGTTGACCAGCCGGTCCTCGGAGCCCTCCTTGCGGAGCGCGTCGAAGGAGCCGTCGTTGAAGATCGGGCAGTCCTGCATGATTTCGACGAGCGCCGCACCGCGGTGGCTGGCGGCTGCCCGCAGCACCTCGGTCAGGCCCTTCTTGTCCGAGTCCAGCGCACGACCGACGAACGTCGCCTCCGCCCCGAGTGCCAGTGACACCGGGTTGAAGGGGTGGTCGATGGAGCCCATGGGCGAGGTCTTGGTGACCTTGCCGACCTCGGAGGTCGGCGAGTACTGGCCCTTCGTCAAACCGTAGATCCGGTTGTTGAACAGCAGGATCGTGATGTTGACGTTGCGGCGCAGCGCGTGGATCAGGTGGTTGCCGCCGATCGACAGCGCGTCGCCGTCACCGGTGACGACCCACACCGACAGGTCGTCGCGGGCCAGTGCCAGGCCGGTGGCGAAGGTCGGGGCGCGGCCGTGGATCGAGTGCAGGCCGTAGGTCTCGAGGTAGTACGGGAACCGGCTGGAGCAGCCGATGCCGCTGACGAACACCATGTTCTCGCGCTTGAGCCCGAGCTCGGGCAGGAAGCTGCGGATGGTGTTGAGGATGACGTAGTCACCGCAGCCGGGGCACCAGCGCACTTCCTGGTCGCTGGCGAAGTCCTTGGACTTCTGCGGCTGGTCGGTCGTCGGCACACCGCTGATCTTGGTGAGCGCCGTCAGTCCCAGATCCGAACCAATCAGGTCGGTCATGCTTCAGCTCCTTGCGCCGTCGCCGGAATCTCGATGGTGGCCGCTGCCAGCCGGGCGAACTTGGCCTTGTCGGTTTCCTTGTCCCGCAACGTCCCGTCGAGGGCCGATTCGATGATGCCCTCCACTTCCTCGGCGAGGAAGGCCATGCCCTCCACCTTCGTCACCGACTGCACGTCGACGAGGTACTTGCCGCGGAGCAGCAGCGCCATCTGACCGAGGTTCATCTCGGGCAGCACCACGTTCGGGTACTTGCGGAGGACGTCACCGAGGTTGCCGGGCAACGGGTTCAGGTACCGCAGGTGCGCGTGGGCGACCTTGACGCCGTTGCGCCGAGCGCGACGGCACGCTTCGCCGATGGGGCCGTAGGAACTGCCCCAGCCGACGATCAGCAGTTCCGCCTCGCCGCTCGGGTCGTCGACGACCAGGTCGGGAACGGTGATGCCGTCGATCTTGGCCTGGCGCAGGCGCACCATCAGATCGTGGTTCTTGGGCTCGTAGGAGATGTTGCCGGAGCCGTTGGCGGACTCGAGGCCACCGATGCGGTGTTCCAGACCGGGCGTACCGGGGACCGCGAACTGCCGCGCGAGCGTCTCCGGGTCACGGGCGTAGGGCTGGAATGGCTCACCCTCCTTGGCGAAGGTGTGGTCGATCGCTTCGAAGGTGGTGACGTCGGGGATGCGCCACGGCTCGGAACCGTTGGCGATCGCGCCGTCGGACAGCAGGATCACCGGCGTGCGGTAGGTCAGCGCGATCCGGGCGGCCTCGACGGCGATCTCGAAGCAGTCCGACGGTGACTGGGGTGCGAGCACCGCGACCGGGGACTCGCCGTTGCGGCCGTAGAGCGCCTGCATCAGGTCGGCCTGCTCGGTCTTGGTCGGCAACCCGGTGGAGGGGCCACCCCGCTGGACGTCGACCACCAGCAGCGGGAGTTCGGCCATCACACCGAGGCCGATGGCCTCGGCCTTGAGCGCAACGCCGGGACCCGAGGTGCTGGTGACGCCGAGCGCACCGCCGTAGGACGCCCCAAGGGCCGCACCGATGCCGGCGATCTCGTCCTCCGCCTGGAAGGTGAGGACGTTGAAGTTCTTGTGCTTGGACAGCTCGTGAAGGATGTCCGATGCGGGCGTGATCGGGTAGCTACCGAGCATCACCTGTGTGTTGGCCAGTTGACCCGCGACGACGATGCCATAGGCCAGAGCCGTGTTGCCGGACACCTGACGGTATTCACCGGACTTGAGCTTGGCCGGAGACACCTCGTACGTAGTGGCGAACGCTTCGGTGGTCTCGCCGAAGTACCAGCCGGCCTTGAGCGCGAGCACGTTGGCTTCGGCGATCTCGGGCTTGCGGGCGAACTTCTCGCGAATGAACGCCTCGCTGGCCTCGAGCTCGCGGTTGTACATCCACGACAGCAGACCGAGCGCGAACATGTTCTTCGCTCGCGAGCCGTCCTTCTTGGTGGCGCCGATCTGCTCGACGGCACCCAGCGTCAGGGTGGTCATCGGAACGGCCTGAACGACGTAGTCAGACAGACTGTCGTCTTCCAGCGGGTTGGCCTCGTAGCCGACCTTCGCCAGGTTGCGCTTGGTGAACTCGTCGGAGTTGGCGATGACCAGACCGCCGCGCGGCAGGTCCCCGACGTTGGCCTTCAGCGCCGCCGGGTTCATCGCGACGAGAACGTCCGGGCGGTCGCCTGCGGTGAGGATGTCGAAGTCGGCGATCTGAATCTGGAACGACGAGACGCCGGGCAGCGTGCCCTGTGGTGCCCGGATCTCGGCGGGGTAATTCGGTTGTGTCGCAAGGTCGTTGCCGAACAGCGCAGCTTCCGTGGTGAACCGGTCACCGGTCAACTGCATGCCGTCGCCGGAGTCACCGGCGAAGCGGATGACGACCTTCTCGAGCTTCTGCCGAGTGGAGGAGCTCGTACCGGCTTCGCTGCCGCTGAGAGTCACGACCCCCGCCTTTCACACTTCACGAAGTTGAGGGATTGCCGTGCCGCTGGGTAGAGCGCTTTCGCGCCCGCGCCGCTGGGTCGACGTCAACCTCTTCTTATCTGTCACTAGCAGTACCGATTATTGCACTGCTCTTAGGCTGGGCTTTACCGGCCAGCTACGCGCGCCGTCCGGCGGGCGAGCGCAAAGCGCCAGTTCACGACCGTGAAGCCGCGAGGGGTGCGGCGTTTTTGTGGTTTTCGTCACGTTGGACTACAGGTAAATCCTAAGAACGAAGCTACCCGCCGGTAGAAACTTGACGGGTGTCGAGTTTGACCGGCTGCGACCTGCGTCTACACCCTGTCGGGCGACGGGACGGGCAGCCGCTTCTCGAGCTCGCGGGCGACCAGTTCGCTGGCGCGCTCCGCGGCGGCCACCGGACCGGCACCGGCCGCCCGGTTGGCCACGTAGCACGACGTGAACATGTCGCCGGCGCCCGTGGCTTGCACTCCGGTGACGCGCCACGCCGCAGGCACCCGCACGACGTCACCCTCGGTGTAGATGTCACAGCCCTCGGAGCCAAGGGTCACCAGGATCTCCGGGACGCCCAGCCGTTCGGCCGTCGCGGCGTCGAACTCGCCGTCGGCGACGATGACCGCTTCGTCCTCGGCCAACTTGAGCACGCTGATGTCGCGCAGCAGGCTGTGCGGATAGTCGCGGTCCACCGCGAGCGGGCCGACGCGGTCAGCCCGGACGAGGCCCTGACCGTCGTAGGCGACGCGGTGACCACGCTCGGCCAACAGCGCCAGCGTGGCAGCCGGGAAGTCTGCGCGGAGCAGCGGAGCGAGGTGCACCCAGGTGGTCTCCGGGTTGGCCGTCTCGATCTCCTCGGTTCCCCAGATGGGGCCGAGTGCGGTGACGGACATCACGCGGTGGTCGACGTCGACGTAGTCCAGCCGGAAGCCGGCGGTGCGGTCGGAGTCGATGATCCTGACGAGGGACCCGAACCGGTCGAGCACGCCGGTGAACAACTGATGGTCCTCTTGGGCGCCCATGGCCACGATCTGGCCGGCTCCGCCCGCGTACTCCAGCGCCACACCGGCGAACGAGGCGCAGCCACCCGGGCTGGGGGGCGCGCCGTCGATCTGGTCGACTGCGAGGTTGCCGAGGACGGTGACGCCGTCGACGAGCTGTGGCCGCACCGTTCGATCTCCTGCTCTTCGTCGGCGCACCGGAGTCGCCGTGAGGCGAAATGGTATCTGGCCACGCTGGGAATCGACGACTCGTTGCCTAGACGGGCAGGTTGAACGGGGTGATCACCTGGATCGGCGTCGGCCGTGCCGGTTCCGCGGGAAGGGCGCCGTGCTGCTGCAGAATCTGCCGCATCGCCACCCTGGCGTCGGCGCGCAGGTCGTTGTGCAGGACCACCGAGATCCGCCCGTCGCGCAACAGCCGTCGGTTGTCGGCGTCGAGGTCGTGGGCGACGAAGACCTTGTAGGTGCGTCCCAGTTTCTCGAACGCGGCGACCGTCGCGGTGTTGCCGCCGCCGGGTGAGTAGACGGCCTCCACACCGGGGTGCCGCTGCAGGGCGTCGAGGACCAGTCGCTCGGTGGTGGCGTCGATGCCGTCGCTGTCGCTGACCTCGACGACCTCGCGCCCGGAACCGCGCAGCGCGGATCGGAAGCCGACCTCGCGTTCACCCTCACCGCGAAAGACCGTGCCGCTCAACGTGATCAGGACACCCGAGCTCGACGAGCCCAGCCACTGGTCCATCAGATAGGCGGCGGTGACGCCCGCCCCGTGGTTGTCGATGCCGACGTAGGCGCAGCGCGCGCTGTTCGGCACGTCGGTCGAATAGGTGACGACCGGGACGCCCTGCCCGACGAGCCGGTCGACGGCCTCGGTGACCTCGGGGGCGTCCTGCGCCTTCAACACCACGCCGTGGCTGCCGCGGATCTTGCCCAGTTCCTCGGCCATCTGCGCCGTCGACCCGGACTCCCACAGGTGGAAGCGGGCCCGCAGCATGGCCGGGGCGAACGCGGGTAGTTCGGCTTCGATCGCGGCGCGGAAGGCGTCGGAGAACCGCTGCGGGGTCTGCATCACCACGTCGACCAGGAAGCGGCGACCGTTCAGTCGGAGTTGGGCACGCTGCTGGTCGAGGTCGGCGATGGCCTGGGCGACCTCGGCGCGGGTGTTCTCGCGGACGCCGGGCCGGTCGTTGAGGACGCGGTCGACGGTCGCCTCGCTCAGGCCGGACTGCTGGGCGATCTCGCGGACCTTGTAGCGATGCGGCACGTCCCCCTTCCCCTCCCCGTGCGATTTGGGCGCGTTCAGCCGCGCTGGCCGCGGATCAGCGCGCCGAAATCGCCAAGGCGCTGAGGTGTTTTTGACGGGTTTTTGGTGTTGATTGCGGCGCCCGTCACAACAAGACTAACGGGCATGGCTACTCCCACCTCCACCACGCACCGGGCGTGGATCGAAGACGCCGACTGCGACCTCGACGACTTTCGCGGGCTCGTGTCCGCCGACACCGACGCGGGCGACTACCCGCTCGCCAGTGACGTCCGCCAGGGCGTCCTGGTCTACTCCGCCCAGACCGTGGCCGGCGCCGATCGCCGCGCCCTGCAGACCGAATTGATCCACGCCCTGTCCGACGGACCCGGCGTCGTGGTCTTCGAGGGCGCGTTCGAGCACGACGTCGTGGACCGCGCCAGCGAGGCGTTCACCGCCTTGATCGACGCGCAGCGGGCCGCGGGCGGCGCCGTTGGCGACCACTTCGGCAAGGCCGGCGCCAACGACCGGATCTGGAACGCCGCGGAGAAGCTTGCCCTGCACGACCCCGAGGTGTTCGCCCACTACTACGCCAACGACGCCCTCGCCATGGTGTGCGAGGCCTGGCTCGGCCCGCGCTACCAGGTGACCTCACAGGTCAACGTCGTCAATCCCGGTGGCGCACCACAGGTTCCGCACCGCGACTACCACCTCGGCTTCGTCGACCGGGACCAGCTGTCGGCCTACCCGGCGCACATGCACCGCATGTCGGCCGCCCTGACCCTGCAGGGCGCCGTCGCGCACTGCGACATGCCGCTGGAGAGCGGCCCGACCATGCTGCTGCCGCACTCGCAGAAGTTCGCCGGCGGTTACATCGCGTTCTACGGCCAGGAGTTCGTCGACTTCTTCGCCACCCGCATGGTGCAGGTGCCCCTGCGCAAGGGCGACGCGGTGTTCTTCAACCCCGCACTCATGCACGGTGCCGGTGCCAACACCTCCACCGACATCCGTCGAATGGCCAACCTGCTGCAGATCTCCTCGCCGTTCGGGCGTGCCATGGAGGCGATGGATCGGGCAGCGATGATCCGCGGCACCTACCCGGCCCTGCTCGCCATGAAGGCTGCCGGGCGTTCCGATCGCGAGATCCGCAACTCGGTCAACGCAACGGCCGAGGGCTACGCGTTTCCCACCAACCTCGACCGGGACCAACCGATCGGCAGCCTCGCGCCGCCGAGCCAGGTCGACACCGTGCTGGCCGCCCTGGCCGACGGCCTCACCCCAGAAGCACTCGACGTCGTCCTCGACGACCACACGACAAGGAGAAATGCATGACCACCCTCGGCGTAATCGGATTGGGCCGCATCGGCGCCTTCCACACCGAAACCCTCAGCGGGCTCGCCGGCATCGACGAACTGGTGATCACCGACGAGCGTGGTGACGTGGCCGAGGCCGTCGCCGCCAAGCACGGTGCCAGGTACGTCGCGACCGTCGACGAGTTGCTGTCCTCCGGCGTCGACGGCGTGGTCGTCGCGGCCGCCACTCCCGCCCATGCCGAGCTGACCCTGGCCGCGGTCGCGCGGGGCATCCCCACGTTCTGCGAGAAGCCCATCGCGTCGACGGCCGTCGAGAGCGCCCGCGTCGCCGAGGCCATCCTGGCATCGGGCGTCCCGGTGCAGGTCGGCTACCAACGCCGGTACGACGCGGCGTTCGCGGCGGCCAAGCGTGCCGTTGACGACGGGTCGCTCGGAAAGCTGCACACCGTGCGCAGCACCACGATGGACCCCGCTCCCCCGCCCCTGGACTACATCAAGGGCTCGGGAGGCATCTTCCGCGACTGCGCGGTGCACGACTTCGACGTGATCAACTGGATCACCGGCCAGCGCGCGGTCGAGGTGTACGCCACCGGAACCGTGCAGGGTGACCCGCTGTTCGCCGAGTACGGCGACGTCGACACCGCCGCGGTGATCGTGAAGTTCGACGGCGGCGCGCTCGGCGTGGTGTCCAACGCCCGCTACAACGCGCGCGGATACGACTGCCGCCTCGAGGTCCACGGCTTCGACGACAGCGTCGCCGCGGGCTGGGATCAGGGCGTGCCCCTGCGAAACACCGATCCCGACAACGATTTTCCCACCGGGCCGTCGCACGGATTCTTCATGGACCGCTTCACCGAGGCGTTCCGCACCGAGCTGGCCGCGTTCGTCGAGGTGACCAAGGGCGGGCCGGTCCTCGGCGCGACGGTTGCCGACGCGGTCGAGGTCGCGTGGCTGGCCGAGGCCGCCACCGAATCCCTGAAGCGGGGGACGCCGGTGACGATCGCGGAGGTTCGGAACGCGTGAGCACTCTAAAGATTGCGGGGGCACCCATCTCCTGGGGTGTCTGCGAAGTTCCCGGCTGGGGTTTCCAGTTGGACCCTGACCGGGTGCTGACGGAGATGCGCGGCGCCGGGCTGACCGCTACGGAATTGGGACCGGAGGGCTTTCTCCCGACCGACACCGATGATCTGAAAGCCGTTCTGCGCGAGAAGGACCTGGCCTGCGTCGGCGGCTTCGTACCCGTCATTCTGTTCAAGGAGGACCACGACCCCGCCGACGACCTCGCCGGCCCTCTCGAGTCCCTGGTCGCCGCCGGAGCCGGCGTCGTGGTGCTCGCCGCGGCCACCGGAGCCGACGGCTACGACTCCCGGCCCGTCCTCGACGACGCCCAGTGGGCGAGGCTGGTCGCCAACCTGGACCGGTTGGCCGCCATCGTCGCCGAGCGGGGTCTGCTCGCCGTGCTGCATCCCCACGTCGGAACCATCGTCGAGACGCGCGCCGACGTCGACCGGGTGTTGCAGGGCTCGTCGATCAAGCTGTGCCTGGACACCGGCCATCTCTTGATCGGCGGCACCGACCCGCTGGAACTGGCAAAGGCCGTACCCAACCGCATCGCCCACACCCACCTCAAAGACGTCGACGCCGCGCTGGCGGCGAAGGTGCAGTCCGGTGAGCTGACCTACACCGAGGCCGTCAAGGCGGGCATGTACACCCCGCTCGGCACCGGCGACGTCGACGTTGCCGGGATCGTCTCGGTGTTGCGGGACAACGGTTTCGACGGATGGTTCGTGCTGGAACAGGACACCATCCTCGACGCCGAGCCAGCAGGCGAGGGCCCGGTGCGCGACGTCGTGGCCAGTGTGGCGTACCTGCGACAGCTCACGTCGTGAGGATCGGGGTTCTCGGAGCGTCGCGGATCGCCGAGGCGGCAGTCGTCGGTCCCGCAGCCGAACTCGGCCACCGCCTGGTGGCCGTGGCGGCGCGGGACCGGTCGCGAGCGGAGGTCTTCGCGGAGAAATACGGCGTCGAGCGGGTGCTCGACGACTATCAGGCGGTGATCGACGACCCCGAGGTCGACGTCGTCTACAACCCGTTGGCGAACTCGCTGCACGCGCCTTGGAACCTGGCGGCGATCGCGGCAGGCAAGCCGTTGTTGAGCGAAAAGCCCTTCGCCCGTAGCGAAGCCGAGGCTCGGCGGGTGGCCGAGGCCGCAGACGCGGCGGGCGTCACCGTGCTGGAGGGCTTCCACTACTTCTTCCATCCCGTCACGCAGCGCGCGTTCGAGCTCGCCGGCGACGGCACCATCGGCGCCGTCACCCACGTCGAGGTCAGGATGACGATGGAGCCGCCGGCCGACGACGATCCGCGCTGGTCCCTCGACCTGGCCGGCGGGGCCCTGATGGACCTTGGCTGCTACGGGCTACACGTCATGCGCTCACTGGGACGCCTCTCGGCACCCGGCATCGAGGGCCGGCCGTCGATCGTGCGGGCGCACGCCGAGCAACGCACGCCCGGGGTGGACGCCTGGTGTGACGTCGAACTCGGCTTCCCTGGCGGCGCAACGGGGCTGACGGCGAATTCGATGGTGGGCGATCACCGTTCGTTCACCATCCGCATCGCGGGAACGACGGGCGACCTGCTGGTGCACGACTTCATCAGCCCCAGTACCGACGACCGGCTGACGGTCACCACCGCGTCGGGCACCACGGTCGAACACCTCGGTACCCGGGCGTCCTACACCTACCAACTGGAGGCGTTCGCCGCGCACGTCGAGCACGGCACTGCGTTGCCCTTCGGCACGGCTGACGCGGTCGCCAACATGGCGTTCGTCGACGACGCGTACCGGGCGGCGTCGGTTTCCAGGTAGTCCCCTACTCACGCCCGCGTCCCCTGCGGCGAGACAGAGTTGCGACGTCCGATCACAACTCCACCGCCGCCGAGGGGCTCTCCCATGAAGACCACGTCGAAGCTGTCGCCACTCGTTCCACTGTCCGCCGCACTCGGGATCGTCGCCTGCGCGTTCCCGTTTCCCGCGGTCGCCGATCCCCTGCCCTACGGGCCGGACACCTGCGTCAGCGGGTACGTCTGGCGAGAGGCCCGCGTCGGCGACACGGTCTGCGTCACCCCCGCCATCCGGCAGCAGGTCGCCCAGCAGAACGCCAACGCCGGCGCCAACAAGGACCCGAGTCAGGCCTCCGGCCCCGAATCCTGCTCCCAGGGCTACGTCTGGCGCGAGGCGTTCGACGGGGACACCGTCTGCGTCACGCCTGCGGTTCGGTCGGCGACCCTGGCCGACAACGCGGCCGCCGCGTCACGAAGGGCGTCCGGCCCGCAGGGTCCCGCCACCACACCCGGTCAGTCGTCCGTCAGGTTCGAGGTGACCGGTCCCGGCGAGGTGTTCAGCATCGACACCGATCCGGGGAGCTCCCTGGTGGCGGACCACACGCGTCTTCCGTTCGCGCGCACGATGAACGTCGGATCCGACGTGCAGTTGCTTCAGGTCGTCGCGGTCGGGCGGGACACCCCGGGGCCGGGGTGCCGAATCATCCTCGACGGCAAGGTCGTCGCCGAGGAACCCGTCGGCGGCAACGCCCATTGCATCTTCAGTCGGCCGTAGTGGTGCGCGGCCGGGTGGCGGCGCGCTCGTGCCAGCGCAGGCGGAGCAGCAACACCCGGCGGTGCGCGCGGAACGACAGGCTCAACGGGTCACGCCAAGCAGCGGTGCGTACCGCTCGTTGGTGGTCGACGTCCATGTGTCGATTGTGCCGTCCCCGCGGTAATGATGCGTGGTGGCGCGGGTCACCGCAGGACGTCACGCCGATGAACGGTCGACCAACTTCTCTGAGCACTAGGCTGACGTCGTGAGTGACTTCGAACTGGCCGTCAGCGCCGAGATGGTGTTCACCGAACTTCCAATCGTCGAGCGGGTACGCCGCATTCACGATCTCGGCTTCGCCGCGGAGATTTGGAGTTGGCACGACAAGGACTTGGACGCACTGGCCGCGACGGGCGCCACGTTCACCTCGATGACGGGATACCTGCACGGCGACCTGATCGACCCGCAGACCGCCGACGAGGTCGTCCGAACGGCCGAGTTGAGCGTCAAGGCCGCTGAGACGCTTGGGGTTACCCGGCTGAACCTCCATACAGCCGAACTCGTCGACGGCCTGCCCGCCCGTCCCCGCCTGCGCGCCACCGGCGCGATGTGGGCCACCGCCGTGCGCACCTTGGAGAGGCTCGGTGAGATGGGCGCGGCCGCGGGGGTGACGTTCTGCGTGGAGAACCTCAACACCATCGTCGACCATCCGGGGGTGCCGTTGGCCCGCGCCAAGGACGTTCTCGCGCTCATCGAAGGGGTCGCCCACCCCAACGTCAAGATGATGCTCGACCTGTATCACGCGCAGATCGGCGAGGGGAACCTGATCGAGCTGGTTCGCCGCTGCGGCAACGCCATTGGCGAGGTGCAGGTGGCCGACGTTCCCGGCAGGTGTCAGCCCGGGACCGGTGAGATCTACTATCCCGCCATCGCGAAGGCATTGCAGGACATGGGTTATCGCGGCACCGTCGGCCTTGAGGGCTACGCGTCGGGCGACGACGTCGACGCGCTCGAGGCGTTCCGGGCGGCGTTCACCGTCTAGCCGAATCGTTCGGCGAGACGCTGCAGCGTCGCGGTGATGCCGTCGGCGTTCTTCTTGTCGTAGCCGAACGCGGTGATCATCAAGGGCACCTTGGCGGTGCTGTAGTCGAAGGTCTCGGTGACCTCGGTGACCGTGCCCTCACCCTGGGTCGCCTCGGCCAACTCCCACCGCCACTTGTGCCCGAGCGGATGCTGCCACTCGACGACCCTGCCGTCGTCGAACTCGGTGACGGTCGAGACGATCTTGTAGGGCACGCCGTACTGCTTCATCCCCACGGTGAACTTGTCTCCGACCCCGAGGTGATGCGGTCCCTTGACGTCCACGTCGCGGACCGTGCCCGAGCCGTCGAGTTCGGGATGGCGGTGCGGATCGCCGATGATGGCGAAGATTTCCGCCGCCGGGGCGTTTACCTGGATTCGGCGCGCCACCCGTTTCGGGCCTGCGTCGACTGTCGTCACTGCTGAAGTGGTCATGTCCGACACATACCCCGCTGGTTCAAGGTGCAACACCCGTCTCGCACGTAACCTCGAAGGCGTGACCGACGCCGCCCACGGAGTACAGACGAGTTTGCGGGAGCGTAAGCGGCTGCGCACCCGCTTTCAGCTCGTGGGATCGGCCGTCGAATTGAGTCGACGCCACGGCTTCGCGAATGCGACCGTCGAACAGATCGCCGCCGCCGTCGACGTCTCGCCGCGAACCTTCTCCCGGTACTTCCCGACCAAGGAAGCCGCGATCCTCTCGGTCATCCAGGACATGGCCGAGACCGCCCTCGCCCACCTCGACGACGTGGAACCCGACGTCGCCCCACTCGACGCGCTGGTGCAGTCGCACCTCTCGATGCTCGACGACGTGCACGCTGGCAGACATGCCGTGACGCCAAGCCTTTTGGCGGGAGCCTTGCTGGTCATCGGCGAGTCCGCCACACTGCGCCCGCTGGCGATCGGCACGACGCACCAGGGCCTGCTCGAGTCGGTCGCGCGCCGGATGGGCGTCGGCCCCGACTCCCGCGGACCCTGGCTGGTGATGCGGGTGTGGTTGTCGGCGTTGGCATGTGCGTCACGCGAGGTCGGGATGGACGTCGCCCTCGGGCGGTGTGACCCGACGCTGACGGCGAAGGCCATGCGACTACGGGTGGTCGAGGTTCGAGCCGAACTTGGCGACCTCGTCCCACCCGTGTCGAGTGACTAGTCGTCGCAACATTCTCAGAGCAGGACGGTGGTGCCCTCGGCGTCGCTGAGCCGGGCCGCGTCGAGTACGGCCAGGGTCGCGATCGCCTCGGCGGCCGGAACCGGTTGTGGTCCTAGACCTTCCACCGCGGCGGCGAAGCGGGTGTAGTAATCCGAGTAGGCGCCCTGCTCCGAGGGCACCTGGGACGTGCCGTCTGCGGTGGACAGGGTTCCCCACCGTTCGGGCGCCTCATATCCCCAGCCACTCGGATCGTCGACGGGCCGCATCCCCGCAAAGATTGCCTGCGCCTGCACGTCTGACTGTGCCGACACGTAACTTCCCGCCGACCCCAGCACGCGCAGCTCCCTCGATTCGACGTAGTTGAGCTTGCTCGCCGACACGTGCGAGTGCACTCCGCTCGCGTGGACGATGGTCAGCACGAAGCCGCCGTCGGTCCGGCCGTCCGGCAGGTCGACCCAGTCGAGATTCGCCGTGACCCGCCGCGCCTCGCCGAAGAGCCACAGTGCTTGGTCGACGAGGTGGCTGCCGAGGTCGCGCAACAGTCCGCCGTCGGGTCCGGCCTCCACGGTCTGCGGCTGATTCAGGTCGAAGCGGGAGTCGAACCGCCAGATGTCTCCCAGCTCGCCCCCGTCGAGCACCCGTCGAAGCGTCGTCACGTCGGTGTCCCACCGGCGGTTGTGGAAGACGCTGAGAAGGAGCCCGGCGCTACGTGCCGCGTCGACTAGTTCTTGGCCGGCGGCGGCCGTCGGTGCGAAGGGTTTGTCTGCGACCACGGCAACGCGGCGATCGAGTGCTTCCAACACCAGTTCGCGCCGGGTCTGCGGTGGCGTCGTGATCGTCACCGCGTCGACGCCGGAGTCGAGCAGTTCGGTTTGCGAACCGAAGACCGGCACGCCCGGCAGGTCCGCGGCGACCTGCGCGGCACGCTCAGGTGACCGCGTCACGACACCGACGAGTTCGCAGCCGTCGGCCGCCTGAATGAACGGCGCGTGGAAATACCGCCCGCCGACACCGTATCCGACCAGACCAATCCGCATGGGGTGCTCCTCTGGGTTGTGGGGGTTACGCCGGTGTCGCGGTCGTACCGCGAATGATCAACTGCGGTACCAGAACCGACGACACGGGCTCGGTTCGTCCGGCGTCGAGTCGCTCCACGATCGCTTCGACCGCTCGATTCGCCTGTTCCCGTGGCGCCTGGCTGACCGTCGTCATGTCGATGTGGCCCAGCCGAGCCAGGACACTGTCGTCGTACCCCGTGACCGACACCGCGCCCGGCACGTCGACTCCGGCGCGGCGCAGGGCATCCAAGACGCCAACGGCGCTGCGGTCGTTGCCGCAGACGACCGCGCTCGGCAACCGGTCCGCGGTCAACAACGTCTTGGCCGCGTCGACCCCGGCGTTCTCGGTGAAGTCCGCCTCGACGAGGCCGATGTCGTCGTCCAACCCGTTGCGACGCATGGCTCGCACGTAACCCTTGCGGCGGTCCGCGGCGATCGACCCCGAACCTCCCGTGACGTGGGTGATGCGCCGGTGCCCCAATTCGACGAGGTGGTCGACGACCGAACCGATCCCGCGCGCGTCTGCGGCCCGGACGACGTCCAGGGACGCGGAGCTCATCCGTCGGCCGACGACGACCGTCGGCAGTCGTCGGCCCATCGCCGAGAGGGAAGTCACCTCCGACTCGGGCCCCAGGAGAATGACACCCTCGCAACGGAAGTCGACGAGGGTGTCGATCACCTTCGCCTCGCCATGGGTGGGAGTCACCGCGCCAAGCACCACCTCGTAGCCGGCGCGATCCGCCGCCTCGACGATGTCTTCGACCATCTCCGCGTGGAACCCGTTGCGGATGTCGGCCATGACGCCGATCAGGTGCGAACGTCGCGCAGTCATCAGCGCAGCGGTGCGGTTGACGCGGTAGCCGAGCTCCTCGGCCGCAGCGAAGACCTTCGCCCTCGTCTGGTCACTGGGACCGGGTGCCTTTCGGAAGACGAGCGACACCAATGCCTTTGAGACCCCAACCTTGTCGGCGACGTCCTGCATCGTCACCCGGCCCGGCTCTTTCTCCACGATCATCCCCTCACTTCGCAGGGGCTTGACACCCTGCGTGACGCAGACCATAGTAGCGTACTTAGACCGGTCTAATAGACCGGACCAACGAAACTCAGAGGGAGTGCGCTCGATGACTGACTCAATCGGCGTTGCCGTGATCGGCGGCGGCATGGCAGGACGGGCGCACGCCGCCGGATACCGCGCCGCCACAACACTGTTCGGAACGGATCGGCCCGACGTTCGACTGGTCGCCATCGCCGACATGAACCAAGCCGTCGCCGACGACACCGCCAAGCGATACGGCTACGAACGCGCAGAGTACGACTGGAAGGCCATCGCCGACGCACCGGACGTCGACGCCGTGAGCGTCGTCGTGGCCAACCACCTGCACCGCGAAATCGTCGAAGGACTGCTCGCCGCTGGCAAGCACGTGCTGTGCGAGAAGCCGCTGGCCGGCTCGCTCGCCGACGCCGAGGCGATGGTCGCCGCGGCGGACAAGTCGGACACGGTGACGGCAGTCGGTTACACCTACCGCCGCTCCCCCGCCGTCGAGATGATCCGCCGCGAGTTGGCGGCCGGCACGCTGGGCGACCTGGTCCACTTCAACGGTCACTACTGGTGCGACTACGCATTGGATCCCACCTCGCCGATCACCTGGCGATACAAGGGCGGACCCGGCACCGGAGCACTCGCCGACGTCGGCAGCCACCTGCTCGACCTGT
The DNA here is from genome assembly GCF_001426545.1 of Mycobacterium sp. Root135. GTDB lineage: Bacteria > Actinomycetota > Actinomycetes > Mycobacteriales > Mycobacteriaceae > Mycobacterium. The sequence continues at coordinate 527,397 of NZ_LMEZ01000006.1, forward strand.
CCGAATTCGTCTGCGGACCCATCGTCGAGGTCAGTGGTGCCGCATTCGCCACCATCGTCACCGAACGGCCCGTTCCGCTCGGCGTCACCTACGGCCACACCAAGGGCGCCGTCAGCGACGAGCTCGCACCCGTCGAGAACGAGGACGTCGCCACCTTCACCGCACGTTTCGAGAACGGCGCCGTCGGCACCTTCTCGGCGTCTCGCGTGGCGCACAACCTGCCCGACGGTCTCGGATTCGAACTGTTCGCCTCCAAGGGTTCGGCGGCGTGGGATCTGCATCGTGCCGGTGAGTTCCAGATCTCGGCCGACGACGTCCGCAGTGAGCTCGGCGGGTCACGCCGGGTGCTGATCGGGCCGGACCACCCCTACATCCGCGGTGGTCTCCCGATGGACGCCGGCGGTGTCGGTCACGGCGTTGCCGATCTGTTCAACTACCAGACCCGCGCGTTCCTCGACCAGATCGCAGGCATCGGAGACCTAGGGCCGCTGCCCGGCTTCGAGGTGGGTCTGCACGGCTTGCAGGTCGTCGCCGCCATCACCGAATCAGCGAACGGCGGCGGGCTCGCCGTCAAGGTCAACTGACCTCCCCGACCAAACCCGAAGGGACACAGACTCAATGAAGCTCGGCCTCTACAACGCCATCCTCCACGACCGACCACTGCCCGAAGCCATCGCGGCGATCGCCGACGTCGGCCTGACCGGCATCGAGATCAACACCGGAGGATTCCTGCCTCCGGTACACGTTCCGACCTTCCACGACATCCTGGTCAGCGACACCGCGCGCGACGACTACCTCGGCATCTTCGAGGGCACGGGGGTCTCCATCGCCGGGTTGAACTGCAACGGCAACCCGCTGCATCCCAACCCCGACATCGGCTCGAAGCACGCCGAGGACATCCGCCGTTCGATCCGCCTCGCCGAGCGGCTCGGCCAGCATCGCGTCGTCACCATGTCGGGCCTGCCCGGCGGTGAATCCTCGGCAACGCGCACCAACTGGATCGTAAACGCCTGGAACTCCGCCGCACTCGACGTCCTCGACTACCAGTGGGCGATCACCGCCGACTTCTGGCGCGAGACCGACAAGCTCGCCCGGGACAGCGACGTCAAGGTCGCCCTCGAACTGCACCCGCAGAACATCGTGTTCAACAGCGCGACGATGCATCAGCTCGTCGAACTCGCAGGCACCACCAACATCGGAGTGGAACTCGACGCGTCGCACCTGTTCTGGCAGCAGATGGACCCCGTGGCGGTCGTCCGTCACCTCGGCGAGCTGGTGGTCCACGCGGCCGCCAAGGACGTCCGGGTCAACCGTGAATACGCGGCACTGAACGGCGTGCTGGACAACAGCTTCCGTCGACTGTCACCCGAGGAGCCCCGTACCAATCTCGGCGGCGACGAGTGGGCCAACGAGTGGCCCAAGGAGTCCGCATGGGACTTCGTCGCGCTCGGCAAGGGTCACGACACCGCGTACTGGACCGAGTTCCTGCGCGCCCTGCACGAGGTCGACCCGGACATGCTGGTCAACATCGAGCACGAGGACACCGAGTTGGGTCGCATCGAAGGAATCGCCGTGGCGGCGGAGGTACTCAAGGCGGCCGACGCGGCCCTGCAGCAGTGAACGTGCCGGGCCAGCCCGGCGCTAGCGCGCGACAGGCCTGATGTCACGCGTCAGGGTCACACCGCGCGGTGGAGCTCCTCACGACCAGATCGGGTTTGTGCCGGGCGTCCAGCGGGGGCCCATGCTCGAGCCGCATCCGAGCCAGGGCCGCCGCACCGGCGTCCTGCCCGAGCCGACGCGCATGCTGGTCGACCGACGTCAGATCGATCCCGTGCAGCCGGGCGACCCGCGAATTGTCGTAGCCGACCAGCGACAGGTCCCTCGGGATGGACAGGCCAAGGGAGTGTGCCGCCTCGCGGACACCCAGCGCCATCTCGTCGTTGTGCGCGAAGACAGCCGTCGGGCGGTCGGCCACACTCAAGATGCCACGGGCGGTGCGCTCGGCGGCGTCCTGCGAGTAGCCAGGTGCAACAACGGTTTGCGGGATCATGCCGGCGTTCACCATGGCCGCTTCATAGGCACGGCGACGCAGTTGATGACCCTCGTACTCGACACCGGTGACATGCGCGATACGCCGGTGCCCGAGATCGAGCAGATAGTTCGTCGCCGCCGTCGCGCCAACCTCGTCGTCGGCGTAGACGCTGTCGACTCCCGCCACCCTTCGCGCAACGCTGACCACGGGGACGGACTGGGCGATCGCGCGCACCTCGACGTCGGGCAGCATCAGCGTCGCGGCGATGATCACTCCGACACGCGCTTCGATGAGGGAACTCATGGCCTGCTGGTCGGTGGGTTCGTCGGCGTCCGAGACCGTCAGCACCACGCGATTTCCCTTGCGTTCCAAGGAATCTCGTACCCCTCGGTACACGTCGGCGTACACCTCGTTGCGGAAGTCCAGCAGGTAGAGGCCAATCGTGGAGCGAGTCTTCGTGGCGAGGTCGGCGGCGATGACGTTGTGCCGATACCCCATCCGTCGGGCCGTTTCAAGGATCGTGCGTCGCGACTCCCGGCTGACCCCAGGCGCACCCCGGAAGGCCAGCGACACGAGGGCTCGGGATACGCCTACTTCTTCGGCGACGTCGCCCTGAGTCACCGGGCGGTGTTTGCTCCCCGGTCTGGATTCCCGCACGACCGTCATGGTCCCACAGCCAACGCCGCCCGGGCGTTAAACACTTCCTTGTGCATATGACTTTACAAATGACTATCGCGCGCTAGTCTTGAACGATGTGACGGCCATCACCGTCGCCACCGAGCGCCAACGAGCCCCTGCGGGCCGAGCAACAAGGAGCCCCCAAATGACCGCACACGCTGAATCGGCGGCGGAAGCCGAGCTACCGCCCCTGACCAACGGGCCTCACCGAAGTCGGATCGGCGTGATCTCGGTCGTCGCCTGCCTGGGCGGCCTGCTGTTCGGCTACGACACCGGCGTGGCCAACGGCGCCGAGGGGCCGATGGCGCGGGAACTCGGACTGTCGCTACTCCAGCTGGGCGTCGTCATCAGCGCCCTGCTGTTCGCCGCGGCGATCGGTGCCCTGGTCGGCGGGATCATCTCCGACGCCATCGGGCGCCGCAAGACGATCCTCATCCTGGCGGTGCTGTTCTTCGTCGGAGTCCTGCTGGTGGTCTTCTCGCCGGCCGGGCCCGAGTCCGGGACGTTCTCCGCGGGAGGCTTCGCCACTCTGGTGGCCGGCCGCGTCGTGCTCGGTCTCGCAGTTGGTGGAGCGTCGACGGTGGTCCCGGTCTTCCTCGCGGAGCTGGCACCGTATGAGATCCGAGGCTCGATCACCGGACGCAACGAGTTGGCCATCGTCGTCGGCCAGCTGTCCGCCTTCGTCGTGAACGCAATCCTCGGCACGACCCTCGGCCACGTGGACGGCGTCTGGCGAATCATGTTCGCGGTGTGCGCACTCCCTGCCGTCGCGCTGTTCATCGGCATGCTGCGGATGCCGGAGTCGCCCCGCTGGCTGGTCGAGAAGGGCCGCAACGACGAAGCGCTCGCGGTGCTGAAGACCGTTCGCTCGGAGGACCGAGCAATGGCGGAGATCGCTCAGGTGGAACTCATCGCCAATCAGGAGAAGGAGAGCCACCAGATCGGGATCCGCGCGATCATGGGCAGTAAGTGGTTGCGGCGCATCATCTTCGTCGGCATCGGTGTGTGCATCATGCAGCAGCTCACCGGCATCAACTCGATCATGTACTACGGCACCAGGGTGCTGGAGGAATCGGGCATGGGCGAGCAAGAGGCCGTCCTCGCCAACATCGCGTTCGGCGTTGTCGCCGTGATCGGTGGCATCATCGCGCTGCGCAACATGGACCGGATCGACCGCCGCAAGACCTTCATGATCGGCCTCACGTTGACCACGACCTTCCATTGCCTGGTGGGTATTGCGTCGATGCTGCTTCCGGCGGGGAACCCCGCGCGGCCGTATGTGATCCTCGTCCTCGTGGTCGGCTTCGTGCTGTCGATGCAGACGTTCCTCAACGTCGCCGTGTGGGTCTGGCTGGCAGAGGTCTTCCCCTTGCACATGCGCGGCCTCGGCATCGGCATGGCGGTCTTCTTCTGCTGGGTCACCAACGGATTCCTCGGGCTGTACTTCCCGACCTTGGTCGCGAGCATCGGCATCACCGGCTCGTTCTTCCTGTTCGCCGGGATCGGAGTCGTCGCGTTGCTGTTCGTGTACACCCAGGTGCCCGAGACCCGCGGCCGCTCGCTGGAGGCGCTCGAAGAGGACGTGTCGACCGGTCAGATCTATGTCGGCCTGCGCTGAGCCGGAGGACCTGAGCCGGTTCCTCGCCGGGATCGAGCTGTTCAGTGCGCTCGACCCGGCGCAGCTGGCCGCCATCGCCGCGGCGGCGACCGTACGTCATTTCGCCGCAGGCGATCTGGTGGTCGACGCGTTCACCGCGCCGCCAACGGAGATCTACGTGGTGCTCACCGGCGAGGTCGACCTGTGGCACGACCAGGATCAGGTGACGAAGGCCGGTGACGACCGGTTCGTCGCGGGTGACGTCTTCGGGTTCTCGGCGATGCTGACCGAACGCCCCATCGGCCCCCGGGTGGTGGCCACCACGTCGGCCGGCATCGCAGTTCTGCCGGGCAACCTGGTCGAGCCGGCGTTCTACTCGCGCAGCGGGGCTCGCTTCCTGGCCGACTACATCTCGCGGACCCGACGCCGTGCGACATCGGCGCCGATGTTCAGCACGGTCGAAGACCTCATCGCGACCACGCCGTTGGTCGTCGCCCCGGAGACGCCGGTCTCCGTCGTCGCACGAAAAATGGCGGAACGTGAGATGCACTGCGCCGTAGTCGAATCGGGCGACGGTACGTTCGGCATCGTCACCGATGCGGTGCTGGGCCGCCGTGTCGTCGGTGACGGAATCTCCGGGGACACCCCCGCGCGCGAGGTCATGGTGTATCCGGCCACGACGGTGGAGCTCACCGGGTCGTCGGTGGAAGCGCTGATCACGCTGCTCGACACCCGAGCCGAGTATCTGCCGGTCGTGGATCGCGCCGACAAGCTACGCGGCGTACTCGGTGCGCGTGACTTCGTCCTGGCGCCGACGACAGCCGGATTCGGGATGCTCGAACAGATCCGCCGGGCCCGCGACCGCACCGAGCTGGTCGAGCGGGCCCGACGGGCACCGGCGGTGCTCAGTGACATCCTCGACCGTGGGCTGGCCGTCGACCGCATCATCCGGGTCTACTCCGCGATCGTCGACGCGATCGTCCGCCGGTCGATCGGACTGGTCTTCACCGACCACCCCGACCTCTCCCTCGACCAGTTCACCTGGCTCTTCCTGGGCAGCCACGGCCGGCGCGAGGCGATGCCGGGCTCGGATCTCGACGTCGCCATCGCCTTCGACGACGACGTGTCCCCCGAGGCGATGCTGCTGTACCGCCGCGCGTTCGACGACGTCAACGAACTGCTCACCGCGGCCGGACTCGGCGTCGACGTCAACGGTGCCAACGCCACCAACAAGGCGTTCTCCCGGACCAACGGTGAATGGCGAGCGGCGGCGACGCGCTGGCTGACCGCGCCCGGGGAGCATTCCCGCGCTGCCATGGCGGTCCATCGGACGGGCCTCGCCGTGATCGCCTCCCTCCTGGTGGACGCCAGGCCCATCCACGGCACTCCCGGCCTGCCCGAGGTGGCGCGAGTCTTCACCGACTTCCGGCAGCACCCGGCCGCGATGGATCTGCTTCTGTCGGAGTCGATCTCACACCGCGCCAAGGAACGCGAGCGCACACTTCGCGACGTGTTCACCGGGAAGGGCGACACCTTCGACGTCAAGACCCACGGGCTCCTACCGGTGGTGAGCATCGCGCGGTGGGCGGCGCTCGGCGTCGGCTCCACCGAACTGCAGACCGTGAAACGACTCCGCGACGCAGCCGGTTCGGCAATCCTGCCCAGCGCGGAGGCCGGCCGCCTGATCGAGGTGTTCGAGATCCTGCAGCGAATGCGCCTGCGCCATCACCTCAACCGGCTGCACGAGGGCAAGACACCCAGCGACCTGATCGACCGCGACGAGCTGTCGCCGATCGAACGCAGCATGATCGGCCAGGCCGTGCGGGAGATCAACGGCATTGCGCGTCGAATGGACCGCGTCGCAGTTCGACCGTCAGCCCTGCGGCCCTCGACCCTCCCCCGGCCGATCCGCCGGAAGGCAACCTGACCCCAATGCGGATCGCCGTCATCGGTGACGTCGGTGGACATGCCACACCGCTGCGTCACGAGCTCGCCCGCCTCGGCGCGCGTCCCGACGGATCGCTACCCGACGATCTGATCGTGGTGCAGGTCGGTGATCTGATCCACCGGGGGCCCGACTCCGCTCAGGTCGTCGACCTCGTCGACCACTACCTGCGCACCCAGCCCAACCAGTGGATTCAGCTCGTCGGCAACCACGAAGCGCACTACCTCCAGCCGCCGGTCTTTGCCTGGTCGGAAACGTTGAGTCGCAAACATATTCGCACTATCAAACGGTGGTGGCAGGACGGTTCCGCAGTCGTCGCCGCCGCGGTCGAAGCCTCCTACGAGTCGATCCTCATCACCCACGCCGGCATCACCGCGGAGTTCTGGGCCAGCACCCTCGGCGGTCCACCCACCGCCGCAGAGGCGGCCCGCCGAATCAACCACCTCGCGAAAACCGACGCCGACACGGTGTTCCGGGCCGGTGTGATGCTGCACGGAACAACGGCCTCGGACGCCGGGCCGCTGTGGGCGGACACCATGACCGAACTGCTTCCCGGCTGGGCAGACACACAGATGCCGTTCAGTCAGATTCACGGACACGCCGGCCTCACCGCCTGGCGCGGTGACGACGCCACCGCTCCGACGGCCGGCGTCGAAGCCCTCGTCATCATCGACGCCGACGCCAAACACGAATCCGTCCACCTTGCGGGCGGCCGGCTCATCGGCGTCGACCCCGACCACCGCGATACCCCGACAACCCCTTGGCGCGCCTTCGAATTGACCGGCACCGTCACGGCGCGTTGAGCCGCAATGCCGGTCGTACCTCAGTCGAACTGTCCGACTTGGTAATCGCCTCCGGGACGACCGAAGATCACGTTCAGTCGGTTGAACGCGTTGATGACGACGATCTGCGACACGAGCGCGGCGAGTTCGTCTTCGGTGAAGTGCAGCAGCGCATCCGCCCACGCGTCGTCCGACACGCCCGTGCCGTCGGCGATGCGGGTGCCCTGCTCCGTCAGTTCCAGGGCTGCCCGCTCCGGATCCGTGAAGACCGTGGCCTCTCGCCACGCCGCAACAAGATGGAGGCGTTGCGGGTCTTCGCCAGCCGCCGTCGCATCCTTGGTGTGCATGTCGACGCAGAAGGCACAGCCGTTGATCTGGCTAGCTCGGATCTTCACCAGTTCGTTGACGGTCGACGGTAGAGCCGACGCGGCGATCGCCCTGGTGGCCGCGATGAGGGCCTTGGAGACCTTCAGGGTCACGGTGTTCTCCATGTAGTCATGCCAGGTCGTCATCGCAAGATCTCCGTCGGTTGGGTGCCTCACCCCATCGTCGCCGTCGTCGACTCGCATGGCGCCCTTGAAAGTCCGTAGTCGTCGTGCGGCACTCTTGCCCGCAGACGACGAAACCCCGCCTGCAGCGCGGGTTCACGCGGCAGGCGGGGCTCTGGGACAGGCGTTACTTCCGACCCAGCTCGTGGGTCAGCGCCTCCAACTCGTCGCCACCGGCCATCTCCTGGGTGAGGTGGTCCAGGGTGATGTCCTCATAGGCACAGTCGAGCTTTTGGCGCCCGCGGTTGAGCAACACGAAGTGGTCGCCCACCATGTGTGCGTGGTGAGGGTTGTGCGTGATGAAGACGACTCCGAAGCCAGCCTCCTTGGCCGCGGTGATGTACTTCAGGACGACCCCGGACTGCTTGACGCCCAGTGCCGCGGTGGGCTCGTCGAGGATCAGCACGCGGGCCCCGAAGAACACCGCACGCGCGATGGCGACGCACTGGCGCTGACCGCCGGACAACGAACCGATCGGCGCGTCGACGTCGGGCAGTTCGATGCCCATCTTCGACAGCTCCGTCAGCGTGGTCGCCCGCATCGCGTTGGCGTCCAACGAGAATGGGAACGACTTCTTGCGGATTTCCTGACCGAGGAAGAAGTTGCGCCACACCGGCATGAGCGGGACGACGGCCAGGTTCTGATACACCGTGGCGATGCCCTTGGCCAACGCGTCAGCGGGCGAACCGAACTTGACCGACTCCCCGTCGACGATCAAGTCGCCTTCGGTCTGCTGATGCAGACCTGAGATGATCTTGATCAGCGTAGACTTCCCTGCGCCGTTGTCGCCCAGGATTCCGGTCACCTCACCGGCGTGCACGCGCAGGCAGATGTCCTTGAGCGCGGTGATGTTGCCGTAGGACTTGCCGACGTTCTTCAGTTCGACCAGCGGTACCTTGCCGCCGGAAGGTGCGTCGTGGCTTGGCTTCTCGACTGTGGTGGTCATCAGCTCACTTCTTCGCTGCGTAGTTACGGAAGGCGTTGTTGGCGATCACCGCGAACAGCAGCATCGCGCCAAGGAAGAACTTGAACCAGTCCGGGTCCCACCCGGCGTAGACGATGCCCTGGTTCGTCATCCCGAAGATGAACGCACCGATGGCCGCGCCGATCGCCGTGCCGTAGCCACCGGTCAGCAGACAGCCGCCGATGACCGCGGCGATGATGTAGAAGAACTCGTTGCCGATACCTTGGCCGGACTGCACGGTGTTGAACGCGAACAGCAGGTGCATGCCCACGAACCAAGCGCAGAACCCGACGAACATGAACAGCCCGATCTTGACCTTGGTGACCGGAACACCCACGGCTCGAGCGCTATCCGCGTCCCCGCCCACGGCGAAGATCCAGTTTCCGATCTTGGTCTTGAACAGCACCCACGTCGCCACCGCGGTGAAGACGAGCCACCACACCACCGTGACGCGGATTCCCACCCCGAACACGTCGAACGACGAGGCGAAGACCTTCTGCGCCGAGGCGAAGCCGGACATGTCGCCGACACTCTGGGTGGCCACCTGACCGGCGACCAACTTGGTCACCGCGAGGTTGATGCCGGCCAGCATGAAGAACGAACTGAGCGTGATGAGGAAGCTGGGGATCTTGGTCTTCATCACCAGAAAGCCGTTGAGGAAGCCGACGGCCAGTGCGAGCACCAGAGCCAGCGCCGCTCCAACCCAAAGATTCAGGTGCAGGTTGAAGGCCAGCATCGACGCGGCAAGCGAACTGAACGTCACCGCCACGCCGGCCGAGAGGTCGAACTCCCCCCCGATCATCAGGACCGCGACGCCGCACGCCATGATGCCGATGGTCGAACTGGCGTACAAAACAGTAGCCAGGGACGCGGCCTCGCGGAACGGTGGTGCGACGACGAGGAAGAACACGAAGATGCCGACGGCGCCGATACCCGCACCCATCTCGGGGCGGATCAGGAACCGTTGCAATCGATTTCGCTCTTTGACGCGCTCGTCGCGAACCACCTTGTGGTCGGCGACGTCGAGACCTTCTTGCGTAGTCATGTGCGCTCCCGCTCCTAGCGAGTTCCGGCCTTGGCCAGCTCGGCGATGGCGTCGATGTTGCCCTGGTCGATGAAGGACGGTCCTGTCAACGTCGGCGCGCCGCCGCCGATGAGGTTCTTGTTGTTCTTGAACAGCCACAGCGAGTCGATGGCGAGGTAGCCCTGCAGGTACGGCTGCTGGTCGACTGCCCACTGCACCTGGCCGCCCTTGATGGCGTCGACCAGTGCCGCATTGGTGTCGAACGTGGTGATCTTCGCCGTGCTACCGGCGTTGGTCACGCTCTGCACGGCGGTCAGCGCAATGGGCGCGCCAAGGGCCATGACATGGTCGATGGACGGATCCTGCTGCAGCTTCGCGGTGATGGTCGCTTCCACCGACGGCATGTCCTTGCTGTTGACGTTCAGAATCTCGCTCTGCCCCTTGAAGCCTTCCTTGACTCCGGCACAACGCGATTCGAGCGCCACCTGGCCCTGCTCCTGGATGACGCAGATGATGTTCTTGGCCCCGTCAGCGGTGAGTTTCTCGCCCGCCGCGATGCCCGCCAGCTTCTCGTCCTGGCCGAAGTACTCCTGGACGCCCATCGCCTTGAAGTTGTCGAAACCGGAGTTGAATGCCACGACCGGGATGCCCTTGGCTATCGCCGCCTTCACCGCGGGGGCCATCGCGTCGGGCTTGGCGAGTGTGACGGCGATGCCGTCCACGCCGCTGTCGATCGCGCTCTGAACAAGGTTGGCCTGGTTGGGCGCCTCGGGATCGTTGGAGTACCGGAGTTCGATGTTGTCCTTCTTCGCGGCCGCCTCGGCGCCCTTGCGAATGAGATCCCAGAACGAGTCGCCGGGCACCTCGTGGGTAATCATCGCGACGGTCATGCGCGGGGTGTCGACGCTACCGCCCCCACCCGAGCCGTCGCCCGACCCCGCGGGCTTGCCGCCCGTGCTCGAACACGACACGAGCCCCAGGGCGATTACCCCGGCTCCAGCGGCGGCTGCCAGCCGAACAAACTTCATCGTCTCTCCTGTCTGCGGGTGCCGTGGGACACGGCCTTGAGACGATGTAATACGGGTCACAGCCGAAAGTCAAGACTTTGTTCGGACATTAGGACTGCAGGTCATACGGCCTCAGGCACGTCAAAGTTAGCCAGCTGGCCCATGGGCCGGCCGGCATGCAAACCGGTTAACGGTCGACGAGCGTGGTCTCGAAGTAGTACCGCGACGCGCGGTAGCAGTGGTCGCCGTATTCCACGGCTTTGCCTGAGTCGTCAAATGCCGTCCGGCTCATGGACAGCAGTGGGGCACCGGGCTTCTCGGTCAACAGCTTGGCCTCGGTCCGCGTCGCGGGTCGGGCACCGATGCGCTGTCTGGCCAGCCGAATGTGCACACCGCGGGCGCGCAACGCCTGATATAGGCCGCTGCGTTCCAGTTCGTCGGCCTCAGGGGCCAATTCGATCGGCAGGTAGTTGACCATCACCGCGAGGGGCTCACCGTTTGCGCGCCGAAGCCGCTGGATGGTCACGATCTCGTGGCCGCTGGCGAGACTGAGCTGCGTCGCGACCTCGTCTTCGGCCTGGCCGACCTGGTAGTCGAGCAGTTCGGTGGTCGGTTCCTGGCCCGCTCGGGCGAGGTCGTCGTAGAGGCTGGTCAGCTCGACGCGACGGTGCACCGGATTCTGTACCACCTGGGTGCCGACGCCGCGCTTGCGCACCAGCAGGCCCTTGTCGACGATCTCTTGGATGGCGCGACGGGTCGTCGGCCGCGACAGCGTGAGGCGCTTGGCGAGGTCGAGCTCGTTCTCGAAGCGGTCGCCCGGCACCAGGTGGCCGTCCCGGATGGCCGCCTCGATCGCCTGCGCCAGTTGGTAATACAACGGAACAGGGCTCGAACGGTCGAGCTCCACCTCGAGCGGCACGTCGACTCCAATCTCGGATGACCAGGCAAGACTGGGCTCAGAGTAACACCGGCATGATCGCAAGTCCGAATGTCAGGACAAACTCTTGACAGACCCGAGTGACGGAGGGCACAGTCTTGGGCAAGCCCTTACACCAACCGACCAGGGAGCCGACTTGTCCACCTCAGAGCCGTTCGACGTGCTGGCCATCGGCCGCTGCGGCGTCGACGTCTACCCACTGCAGATCGGTGTCGGCCTCGAAGAGGTCGAGTCGTTCGGCAAGTTCCTCGGCGGCAGTGCTGCCAACGTGACGGTCGCCGCGGCCCGACTCGGCAACCGTGCGGCGTTGATCTCCGGCGTCGGCGACGACCCGTTCGGACGGTACGTCCGCGCCGAACTGAACCGGCTCGGGGTCGACAACCGCTACGTCGCAACGCATGACGCGTTTCCGACGCCGGTAACCTTCTGCGAGATCTTTCCGCCGGACGACTTCCCGCTGTACTTCTACCGCAAGCCCAGCGCACCCGATCTGCAAGTCACCCCCGGTGAGATCGACGCCGACGCCGTCCGATCCGCGCGGCTGTACTGGTCGACGGTCACGGGGTTGTCCGAAGAGCCGAGCCGCAGCGCGCACTTCGCGGCATGGGAACATCGGGGCAGGGCGCCACTGACGGTCCTGGACCTCGACTACCGACCCATGTTCTGGGAGAACGCCGCCGCGGCGACCGAGCAGGTGCAGCGAGCACTGCAGCACGTGACCGTCGCCGTCGGCAACCGCGAGGAATGTGAGATCGCCGTCGGCGAAACCAACCCGCACAAGGCGGCCGACGCGCTACTCGACCTCGGCGTCGAATTGGCGATCGTCAAGCAGGGCCCCCGAGGCGTGCTCGGCAAGACCAAGCACTCGTCGGTCACCGTGCCGCCCAACGAGGTCGACGTGGTCAACGGCCTTGGCGCCGGAGACAGCTTCGGCGGCAGCCTCATTCACGGTCTGCTACACGGCTGGCCGCTGGAGAAGACCCTTCGCTACGCGAACGCCGCAGGGGCCATCGTGGCCTCGCGGCTCGAGTGCTCGACCGCCATGCCCACCGCCGCCGAGGTCGCAGAGTTGGCCGAGAAGACCGCCGAGGATGCCGTCAATGTCTAGTGCTGAAATCTCCCACGTCGCTCCGGCTTGTTCTGACTACGCCGCCGTCACCGATCTGCGCGCCGCCGACCCGGGCGCCGTCGCCCGCGCCTGGGACACCAGGACCACGCGCCCGACCATCCGTGGTGACGGTCGGCTGATGATCGTCGCCGCCGACCACCCCGCCCGCGGCGCGCTGGCCGTTGGCAACCGCCCCACCGCGATGAACAGCCGCACCGATCTCCTGGACCGGTTGCGCGCCGCGCTCGCCGAGCCCGGAGTCGACGGCGTCCTCGCGACCTCGGACATCCTCGACGACCTCCTGCTCCTCGGTGCCCTCGAGGACAAGGTGGTGTTCTCGTCGTTCAACCGCGGTGGCCTGGCCGGCGCGGCGTTCGAACTCGACGACCGGATGACCGGCGCCACCGCCGAGTCGACCGCAGCCGCGAAGATGAACGGCGGAAAGATGTTGTGCCGCATCGCCCTCGACGATCCCGGCACCGTCGCAACGATGACGGCGTGTGCGCAGGCCGTCGACGAGCTCGCCGCGCGTGGCCTCATCGCCATGCTCGAGCCGTTCATGTCCAGCCGCGTCAACGGCAAGGTCCACAACGACCTGAGCCCCGACGCCGTCATCAAGTCCGTGCACATCGGCCAGGGCCTCGGCTCCACGTCGGCATACACGTGGATGAAGCTGCCCGTGGTTCCCGAGATGGACCGCGTGATGGAGTCGACCACGATGCCGACGTTGCTGCTCGGCGGTGATCCCGCCGATCCCGACGAGGCGTTCGCGTCCTGGGAGAAGGCCCTCGGCCTGCCGTCGGTGCGCGGGCTCATCGTCGGCCGCACCCTGCTTTACCCCCCCGACGACGACGTGAGTTCCGCGGTGGCGACCGCCGTTTCGATGGTGAGGTAACCATGCACAGCAAGCTCTACATCCCGGCCCGCACCGCCGAACTGCCCTACACGGTCGACGTCACTCCGAAATCCGCGGGCTGGACCGAATCCTCCCTGCAGGTAATCGAACTGGACGACACCCAATCCGCCGAGCTCCACACCGGCGGCACCGAGGTGATGATCCTGCCGCTGGCCGGCGGCGGCAGCGTCGAGTGCGACGGCGTGACGTTCGAACTAGCGCAACGCAACTCAGTCTTCGACGGACCGTCCGACATGGTCTACCTCGGCATCGACCAGGAGTATCGGATCACCGGCGAGGGCCGGTTCGCCATCTGCGGCGCCCGCGCGAAGCGGTCGTTTCCCAACCGCCGTGTCGCGGCTGCCGACGTCTCCGTCGAGTTGCGTGGCGCGGGCAACTGCAGCAGGCAGGTCCACAACTTCGGCACCGCGGGCGTGTTCGAGGCCGACTCCTTGATCGCCTGCGAGGTCATCACCCCCGGCGGCAACTGGTCGAGCTACCCCGCCCACAAGCACGACCAGAACACGCCGACCGAATCCGAGCTCGAGGAGATCTACTACTTCGAGATCGCCCCCGGCCCGGACGGCTCAAGGGGTTTCGGCTACCACCGCGTCTACGGCACGCCGGACCGGCCGATCGAGGTGCTCGAAGAGGTCCGCACCGGTGACGTGGTCTTGGTGCCGCACGGCTATCACGGCCCGTCGGTCGCTGCCCCCGGCTACCACATGTACTACCTGAACGTGATGGCAGGACCGGGTGCCGAACGCGCCTGGAAGATCGTCGACGACCCCGAACACGCATGGCTCCGCGGCACTTGGGACGACCAGAGTATCGACCCCCGCCTACCCCTGCACGCCCCGAAGGGAGCATGACCATGGTCTCCACCGCACCCAAGCGAGCCGAGAAGATCGCCGACGGCGAGCCCACCGTACGACTCACCGTCGCGCAGGCCACCATTCGGTTCCTCGGCAACCAGTACGTCGAACACGACGGCATCCGCTCCAAGTTCTTCGCCGGAGCCTTCGGCATCTTCGGACACGGCAACGTCGCCGGCCTCGGCCAGGCGCTCCTGCAGGATGAGATCACGGCGATCGAGACGGACTCCGAGCCGCACCTGCGCTACGTGCTGGCCCGCAACGAGCAGGCCATGGTGCACAGCGCCGTCGCCTATGCGCGGCAGAAGGACAGGCTGCAGACCTGGGCCATCACCGCCAGCGTCGGACCCGGCTCGACCAACATGCTGACTGGCGCCGCCCTGGCGACCATCAACCGGTTGCCCGTCCTCCTGCTGCCCGCCGACACCTTCGCCACCAGGGCGAGTTCGCCTGTGCTGCAGGAACTCGAGCTGCCGTCCTCCGGCGACATCACCGTCAACGACGCGTTCAAGCCGCTGTCCCGGTACTTCGACCGGGTGTGGCGGCCAGAGCAGTTGCCCGCCGCGCTTCTCGGCGCGATGCGGGTGCTCACCGACCCCGTCGAGACGGGCGCGGCCACGGTGGCAATCCCCCAGGACGTGCAAGCCGAGGCCCACGACTGGCCGGAATCGCTGTTCGCCGAACGCACGTGGCATGTGGCGCGGCCGCTCCCAGAACGATCGGTGATCGCGCGGGCGGCCGATGTGATCCGCGCGGCGAAGAAGCCGCTCATCGTCGCCGGCGGTGGCGTCATCTACTCCGACGCGTCCGACGCCCTCGCCGCGTTCTGCGAGAAGACGGGCATTCCCGTCGGTCAGAGCCAAGCGGGCAAGGGGGCACTTCCCTACGACCACCCCCAGTCGGTCGGCGCCATCGGCTCCACCGGCACCACCGCGGCCAACGCCCTGGCCACCGAGGCCGACGTCGTCATCGGAATCGGCACCCGCTACAGCGATTTCACCAGCGCCTCGCGGACCGCGTTCAACAACCCCGACGTGAAGTTCGTCAACGTCAACGTCGCGTCGATCGACTCCGTCAAGCAGGGTGGCGTCAGCGTCGTCTCCGACGCCCGCGAGGCCGTCGAGGCGCTCGGCGTCGCACTGGGCGACTACTCGGTGAGCGACGAGTACCGCACGCGCACAGCCGATCTCGCGAAGGAATGGGATGACACCGTCTCCGCGGTGTACAAGCTCGACGACGACGTGGCGCTGAACCAGAACCAGGTGATCGGCCTGGTCAACACGCTGTCCGATGCCCGGGACGTCGTGGTCTGCGCCGCCGGTTCGATGCCCGGCGATCTGCACAAGCTGTGGCGCACCAGGGATCGCAAGGGGTACCACGTCGAATACGGCTATTCCTGCATGGGTTACGAGATCGCCGGCGGCATCGGCGCCAAGATGGCCGAGCCGGACCGCGACGTGTTCGTCATGGTCGGCGACGGCTCGTACCTGATGATGGCCACCGAACTGGTCACCGCGGTGCAGGAGAACGTCAAGGTCATCGTCGTGCTGGTGCAGAACCACGGCTTCGCCTCCATCGGCGGACTTTCCGAGGCACTGGGCTCTCAGCGGTTCGGCACGGCGTATCGCTACCGCAGCGGCGACGGCCGTCTCGACGGCGACAAGCTGCCCGTTGACCTGGCCGCCAACGCCGCCAGTCTCGGCGCCGACGTGATCCGCGTGGTGACCGCAGCCGAGTTCACCGACGCCGTCAAGGTGGCCAAGGCCAGCGACCGCACGACGGTGATCCACGTCGAGACCGACCCGCTGGTCTTCGCCCCGGACAGCGAATCGTGGTGGGACGTGCCGGTATCGGAGACGTCCACGCTCGAATCGACTCAAAACGCCTACCAGACGTACGCCGACTGGAAGAAGATCCAGCGGCCATTCGTCCGACCGTCTGAAAGCTGAGGGGCCCACCATGAAGATTGCACTCGACCCCACCCCGTTCCACCACGACTACGAGTTGCTCGAATTCCCGCGCGTAGCGGCCGAATTGGGCTTCGAACACCTGCAGCTCACCCCGCATCGGGACTTCATCCCGTTCTACAACCACCCGCGGGCCGACGACGATCTGGTCGCCAAGTTCCGCAAGGCGTGCGAGCACGCGAACGTCGGCATCGCCTCGGTTCTCCCCGTGCTGCGCTGGTCGGGTCCTGACGAGGACGCGCGGGAAGCGGCCGTTCGCAACTGGAAGCGCGTCATCCAGATCACCGTCGACCTCGGCGTCAACGTGATCAACACCGAATTCTCCGGCCGGCCGGAACGCGCCGAGGAATCCGAGCGGGCGTTCTTCCGGTCCATGGAGGAACTGATGCCGATCTTCGAGCGCGAAGGCATCGACGTCCGCATCGATCCGCACCCGGACGACTTCGTCGAGGACGGCTTCGAGGCGGTGCGCATCATCCGGGGCGTCAACTCCCCCAACCTGGGCATGGTGTACGTGGCGTGCCACACATACCACATGGGCGGCAACATGATTGACATCATGCGGGCCGCCGGCGACAAGCTGCGACTGGTCCACGTCGCCGACACCATGGATCACCACCGCAGCCATGGGCTGCGGTACATCACCAACCCCCCTGGCAACGCCGCCCGGGTGCACCAGCACCTCAAGATCGGAGACGGTGACGTCGACTGGGACGAGTTCTTCTCCGGGCTCGCCGAGATCGGGTTCTACGACCGACCCGACACCGTGATGGTGTCGTCGGTGTTCGCCGAGGACGAGAACGCCCACGAGGTGTCGCGCTACCAGCTCACCACCATGACCGACTACGTCGCCAAGTACACGAAGTGAGAACAGACATGACCACCATCACCCACTGGCTGAACAACGAAGCATTCCCCGGCACCAGCACCAACACCGCACCCGTCACCAACCCCGCGACCGGCGAGGTCACCGGCGAGGTTGCCCTCGGCAGCGTCGACGACGCCCGCGCGGTGATCGACGCCGCCGCAGCGGCCTTCCCCGCCTGGCGCGACACGTCCCTCGCCAAGCGCACGCAAATCCTCTTCGCATTCAGGGAACTGCTCAACGCCCGCAAGGGTGAGTTGGCAGAGATCATCACCAGCGAGCACGGCAAGGTCGTCTCCGACGCCCTCGGCGAGGTCAGCCGCGGCCAGGAAGTCGTCGAATTCGCCTGCGGCATTCCTCATTTGCTCAAGGGCGGCTTCACCGAGAACGCGTCGACCAAGGTCGACGTCTACTCGATCCGCCAGCCCGTCGGCCCGGTCGGCATCATCTCACCGTTCAACTTCCCGGCCATGGTGCCGATGTGGTTCTTCCCCATCGCCATCGCCGCGGGCAACACCGTGATCCTCAAGCCCTCGGAGAAGGACCCCACCGCGTCGCTGTGGATGGCCGAGCTCTGGAAGGAAGCCGGCCTGCCCGCCGGTGTCTTCAACGTGCTTCAGGGCGACAAGACCGTCGTCGACGAACTGCTGACCAACAAGGCCGTCAAGTCGATCAGCTTCGTCGGTTCCACCCCGATCGCGCAGTACGTCTACGCCACCGGCACCGCCGCAGGCAAGCGCGTGCAGGCCCTCGGCGGGGCGAAGAACCACGCGGTGATCCTGCCCGACGCCGACCTGGACCTGGCGGCGGACTCGATGGTCAACGCCGGTTTCGGCTCGGCCGGTGAACGCTGCATGGCCATCTCCGCGTGCGTCGCGGTCGGCCCGATCGCCGACGACCTGGTGGCCAAGATCGCCGAGCGCACCACCCCGTTGAAGATCGGCGACGGCACCAAGAACTCCGACATGGGCCCACTGGTCACCAAGGCCCACCGCGACAAGGTGGCGTCCTACATCGACGCCGGCGAGGCCGACGGCGCCAAGATCGTCGTCGACGGCCGCAACGTCACCGCCGACGGCGGGCAGGACGGCTTCTGGCTCGGCCCGACGTTGATCGACCACGTCACCCCCGAGATGAGCGTCTACACCGACGAGATCTTCGGCCCCGTGCTGTCGGTCATCCGCGTCGAAACCTACGACGAGGCACTGGAACTCATCAACGCCAATCCCTATGGCAACGGCACCGCCATCTTCACCAACGACGGCGGCGCCGCGCGACGGTTCCAGAACGAGGTCGAGGTCGGAATGATCGGCATCAACGTGCCCATCCCGGTGCCCATGGCGTACTTCAGCTTTGGCGGCTGGAAGGCCTCACTGTTCGGTGACAGCCACGCCCACGGCACCGAGGGCGTGCACTTCTTCACCCGCGGCAAGGCGATCACCAGCCGGTGGCTGGACCCGAGCCATGGCGGCATCGAGCTCGGCTTCCCCCAGAACGCGTAGCCCACGCACCGACCCACTCTCCGTCGCGTGTGCGGTGAGATCGCCGAAACGGGCGACGACGCGATCTCACCGCACACTCGGCGGGCGCTCTTGGAGGATTCGTGACCACACCACGCCTGGTGGCGACCGCGTGGACCAGCGCCGGCGACACCTCGCCGATGCGCACCCCCGCCACCAGCCCCGTGCCCATCGCCGAACGCGTCAGGGCGATCGCCGACGCGGGGTTCTGCGGGTTCGGGCTGATCACCGACGACCTCGTCGCCATCCGTGACGCCATCGGCTTCGACGCGCTGAAGGGCCTGATCGCCGACGCGGGCCTGACCCACGTCGAGATCGAACTGCTCGAACGCTGGTGGATCCCGCGCGGCGCGGCGGGGCACACCTACGACGTCCGCGACCTGCTGTTCGAGGCGGCGGACGTCCTGCGTCCGGTGATGATCAAGATCGGCTCGGAGAACGGGCCTGCGACGACGGACCCACTCGCCCTTGCGGCACCCCTGCGGGAACTTGCCGAGCAAGCGGCGGACCACGGGACCAAGGTCGCCATCGAGACGATGCCCTTCTCGGCGATCGCGACGGTGCCGATGGGTGCCGAGATCGTCTCGGCGGCAGGTCATCCCGCGGCCGGGCTGCTCGTCGACGCCTGGCACGTCTTCCGGGCCGACACGTCCCTGGCCGAGCTCCGCGCCGCGCTGGGACCCGAGATGATCTTCGGCGTCGAACTCGACGACGCGGCACCCGATGTCGTCGGCACTCTGTTCGACGACACCGTCGACCACCGCGTGCTGTGCGGCGACGGGTCCTTCGACCTCGTCGGGCTGGTGGCAACGTTGCGCGATCTGGGGTTCGACGGGCCGTGGGGTGTGGAAATCCTGTCGACGTCGTTTCGGGCGCTGCCGGTGGACCAGGCACTGCGACTCGCGGCGGACTCGGCGCTGACCGTCTTGTAGTTCGGCGACAATGGGCGGTATGCCATTCGCCGAACTGCACCTGCACCTCGAGGGCACCCTCGAACCGGAGACCATCCTGCGCCTCGCCGAGCGCAACCGGATCGAGCTGCCCTACGCCGACGTCGACGAGCTCTCGGCGCAGTACGACTTCGCTGATTTGCAGTCGTTCCTGAATCTGTACTACGCCAACATGGCCACGCTGCAGACCGCGTCGGACTTCGCCGAGATGACCAACGCGTACCTCGCCAGGGCCGCCCGCGCCGGTGTCCGGCACGCCGAGGTGTTCCTCGACCCCCAGGCTCACCTGAGCCGTGGGATCGCCCTTGAGGAGGTGATGGACGGCGTCTCGACGGCGCTCGAATCCTCCCTCGCCACCCACGGCGTCAGCAGCGGTCTGATCATCGCGATGCTGCGCGACCACAGCGCCCAGTCGGCGATGGACGTCCTGGAAGCCGTTGTCGCACTTGGCAAGCCGATCCTCGGAATCGGACTGGACTCCGCCGAGGTGGGACATCCGCCGTCGAAGTTCGTCGACGTCTTCGCCAGGGCACGCGCCGAGGGTCTGCACCTGGTGGCGCACGCCGGCGAGGAAGGTCCGCCCGCCTACATCTGGGAGGCGTTGGACCTGCTGGGCGTCGAGCGCGTCGACCACGGCATCCGCTGCCTCGAGGACGACGCCCTCGTCGAGCGGTTGGTCACCGAACAGACCCCGTTGACGGTGTGCCCGCTGTCCAACGTGCGGCTGCGCGTCGTCGACGACATCGCCGACCACCCGCTGCCCGCCATGCTCCAGAGGGGACTCAACGTGTCGGTCAACTCCGACGACCCCGCCTACTTCGGTGGCTATCTGGACGACAACGTGACGGCCGTCCGCGACGCGCTCGGACTCGACGAGGCGGCGCTGACGACGCTGGCGCGCAACTCCGTCGCGGCCTCGTTCGCCGACGCCCCCCGCAAGGCCGAGTTGCTCGCGGAGATCGGGGCCAGCTAGCAGGTGGTTCCGGCGGCCGGCAGGGTGAGGTCGACGAGGTACTTGGTGGCGGCGTCGTCCACGCACGACTCGCCTTCGAAGACCACGGTGTGTTGGGTGCCCTCGTAGGTCAACAGCCCACCGTGCAGTTCCTTGGCCAGGTCGACCCCGGCCTGATACGGGGTGGCCGGGTCGTGGGTCGTGGACACGACGAGCACCGGCGGCAGACCGGGGGCGGCCGCCGCGTGCGGGGCGCTCGTCGACGGCACCGGCCAAAACGCGCAGTTGTCCATCGGCGCGTGGCCGGTGAACGGCCCAAAGGTCATGAACGGCGCGACCTTTCGCGTCTGCCGATCCTCCTCGACGAACTTGGCACGGTCGGTCACGGGCGGCCGGTCGACGCACGTGATCGCGATCTGCGCGTCGCCGATGTTGGCGTAGTGACCCTGCTCGTCGCGTTGGGAGTAGTCGTCGGCGAGCTCCAGCAGGGTGTCGCCGTGACCCTTGGTGAGCTCGGTCAAGCCGTCGGTGAGGTGTTTCCACAGGGTTGGCGAATACATCGCATCCATGGTGCCCGTGATCGCGTCGCCGTAACTCAGCCCACGAGGATCCTGGGTCGGTGCGGCCTTGGCCACCAGAGGGTCGACCAGGTGGTGGTAGACGTCGACCGCCTTGGCCGGATCGGTACCGAGCGGGCACCTGGCGTTCTTGGCGCAGTCCTTGGCGAAGTCGTCGAACGCCTTCTGAAATCCGGCGAATTGGTCGACGTCGGATTGCATCGGGTCGGCGTTCGGGTCGACGGCGCCGTCGAGGATCATCGCCCGCACCTTGTCCGGATACGCCTCGGCGTAGGCCGAGCCGATCAGGGTTCCGTAGGAATAGCCGATGTAGGTCAGCTTGTCGTCGCCGAGCGCCGCCCGCAGCGCGTCGAGATCCTTGACGACACTGGCGGTTCCGACGTTGGCGAGGAAGTCCTTGCCCATCCGGTCGACGCAGCGCTGCACGAACTTCTTCTCGGTGTCCTCGATGTGGGCGACGCCCGCGGGGCTGTAGTCGACCTGCGGGTCTGCCCGAGCGGCGTCGGCCTCGGCGTCGGAGTTGCAGCGCACCGCCGGCGTGGACGAGCCAATCCCCCGCGGATCGAACCCGACCAGGTCGAAGCGCTGCCGGATCTCGGCGGGCAATGCGTCCACCGTGCCGATCGCCGCGTCGACCCCGGACCCGCCGGGACCACCGGGGTTGATCACCAGCGACCCGATCTTCTGCCCGGTCGCGGGAAAGCGAATCAACGCCAACGTGGCGTTGCCGGCGTCCGGCTTGGCGTAATCGACCGGCACGGTGAGCTTTCCGCACTGCGCACCGTCCGGCAATTCGGCGTCCTCGCCTCCACCCGCGACCTGACACGGCCCCCATTGCACGGTCTCGCCCGTCCGCTCGGCAGAGGCCTCCGGCTTGCCGCCGACGGTCCCGCCGCAGCCGGCCGTCGCCGCACCGACCGTGACGACCGCGGCCAACACGAACAGCGACCGACCCACGCCGCGATCTTGAATCCAGCTCATCGGCAACATGCTGCCATGACAACCAGGGAACACCGCCAAGCCAGGAAGCCTCTCGCAGACCGTGTTGTCGTCACCGCGCCGGGGTATCAGCGGGTAGACCCGGACACCGACGTGAGGAAGCAATGGACCAGAAATGCGAAGGCAGCGGTCGCGAACTACCCGATGGACCGCCACCCGACGAGGCATTGGCGTGCCCCGTCTGTGGACGAGAGGTCAAGGTGGAGGAGATCGACAGTGGGCAGCGATTCGCCATCGAGGGTCATCAGAAGGTGGTCGACGTCTCGACCTGACTCGATTGAGGTGGCGCCGTGGAGCGCCGGATGCTCAGCGCGGGCTGGTGTAGGTAGACGCGCTGCGCGTCGTGTGGTCGCTCGAGGCGTTGCAGCAGGAACTTGGCGGCCTGCACGCCGACGGCGAAGTTGCCGTTGTCGACCGACGTCAACGACAGGTGCCTGATCCGCGCCAGGTACGTGTCGTCGTAGCCCACCAGCGAAAGATCACGTGGCACCGCCAGATCCCGATCGGCCGCCGCCGACAGCGCGCCAACGCAGCTGACGTCGTTGAAGGCGAAGATCGCCGTCGGACGCTTCGGCCGGTCGAGCAACCGCGAGGCTGCGGCGTATCCGCCTTCCTCGGTCATGCCCGAGACCTCGACGAGCGCGTCGTCGGTGCGACCCGCCCCTGCCATGGTGTCGAGGAAACCCTTGCGCCGCAGTAATCCGACGATCCCCGGACCCGCGAGGTGGCCGATGCGGCGGTGCCCCAGATCGAGCAAGTGCTGGGTGGCCAACCGAGCTCCTACGACGTCGTCGTCGGCGGCGATGTCGACCGTCGGCAGGTTCGGCTCGTGGGTTCCGGCGACGACCACGGGGACGATCGCAGCGGCGCGCTCGATCGTGTCGCCCAGGTCGGTGGTACCGACGACGACGAGGCCGTCGACCCGTTGGGAGAGAAGCGTTTCGACGGTGTCGCGGCCGACGCGTCGGTCGAGGTGGCTGTCGGCCAGCACCGGTGCCATCCCTACCGCGTCGAGCGTGGTGGTGAGCCCTTCCAGCAGGGAGACGAACCAGGGGTTGCGCAGGTCGTTGAGCATCACGCCGACGGTTGCGCTGCGCGACTCGGACAGCCCCCTGGCGATGGCGTTGGGGCGGTAGCCCAGATCGGACATCGCGGTCAGGACGGTGTCGCGTCGGGCCGCGCTGACATTCGCTTCTCCGCGCAGCACCCTGGACACCAAGGACTTCGACACCCCGGCACGGGCTGCGACGTCTCGGATCGTCGCGGGGCGGTCACGCCCGTCCGGTGGACTCATGGCTGTCAGCATATTGATCCTTCGTCACCTGACCCGTACGGTACTGGGACCGGTCCCATTCTGTCCACAAAGAATCCGAGGAGCACCACCGTGAGCGAACCAGGAAGCCGCCGACTGACCGCAGGCATGGTCGGCGGCGGGGCCGGCGCCGACATCGGCAAGACCCACCGCCACGCCATGCGGCTCGACGACCGGTACGTGCTGGCAGCGGGCGTGTTCGGCCGCGACGCGGAATCGTCGGCCCACGTGGCCCGCGACCTCGGCGTCGACCGCGTCTACCGCGATCACCGCGAGATGGCGGCCGCCGAGAGCGCGCGGCGCGACGGCGTCGACGTCGTCACCGTCGCCACGCCCAACGACAGCCACTTCGAGATCGCCCGCACGTTCCTGGAGGCCGGCATCTCGGTGGTGTGCGAGAAGCCGTTGACGCGGGACTCGCGGACCTCGGCCGAACTAATCGCGATCGCGGAGTCGACGGGGGCGATTCTTGCCGTCCCCCACTGCTATTCGGCGTACGCAATGGTGCGGCATGCGGCGCGCCTGGTCCGCGACGGCGCACTCGGCGCCATCCGCCTCGTGGTCGTCGAGCACGCCTCCGGGTGGGCGTCCACGCCGCTGGAGCTCGGCGACCACCGGCAGGCGCGGTGGCGCACCGACCCCGACGTCGCCGGATTCCCCAGCGTGCTCAGCGATCTCGGAACCCATGCGCTCCACCTACTGCGCTACGTCACGAGCCTGGAACCCGCCAGGGTCTCCGCCGAGCTGACGACCCTGGTACCGGGGCGACGGGTCTTCGACAACGCCGCGGTGCGGCTCACGCTGTCCAACGGCGCGCCGGCCACGCTGTGGGCCAGCATGGCCGCGACCGGCAACGAGCACGGCCTGCGCCTGCACGTCTTCGGTGAGGACGCCGCCCTGGAATGGCGACACGAGGACCCGCAGCACCTCGTCATCCGCGACCAGGACGGCGCCGCAACGACTCTCACCCAGGGCATGGGCTCGCTGTCCGAGGACGCGGCCCGCCTGACCCGGCCCGGCATGGGCCATCCCGAGGGCTTCCTCGAGGCGTTCGCCAACTTCTACGCCGACCTCGCCGAGCTGCTGCGCGCCCGCCGCGACGGCACGCCGGCGCCCACGAGGGAGCTGACCATCCCCACCGGCGTCGACGGGTTGATCGGGGTCCAGTTCGTCGAGGCCGCGGCGGCGTCGCACGCCCTCGACGGCGCCTGGGTCACCGCTCGAGCCGCGCGTCCGATGGCGGGTGTCTGACGTGCCGCGCTTCGCGTTGGTCGGCGCCGGATTCATCGGCGGCGTCCACGCCGCGAACCTCGCCGCCCACCCAGAGGTCGACTTCACCCTCGTCTACGACGTCGACGCCTCCCGGTCCAAAGCGGTTGCCATGCAACACCATTGCAAGATCGCGGACGACCTGGCCGAGGTCTTCGATCCCGACGCCGTCGATGCGGTCCTCATCGCGTCGTCGACCGACACCCACGCCGACCACCTCCGCGCGGCCGCCGCCGCAGGCATCCCGGTGTTGTGCGAGAAGCCCGTCGACCTGGACCTCGCCCGGGCGGTCGAGGTCGTCGGCTACGTCCGCGACCGCGGCGTCCCGGCGATGGTGGACTTCAACCGCCGCTTCGACCGCGACTATGCCGAACTGCAGCGCGTCGTCACCTCCGGCGCGGTGGGCGACGTACATCTGATCCAAATGACCACGCGCGGTCCGGTGTTGCCGCCGCTGGCGTACATCGCCGTCTCCGGTGGCCAGATGCGCGACCAGACCGTGCACTTCTTCGACTTGGCGAGGTGGATCTCCGGACTGGATCCCGAGGCGGTGTTCGCCACCGGGTCGACGATGGTCGAGCCACGCCTCGCCGAGTATCGCGACGTCGACCTATCGGCCGTCACGCTACGACTGCCGGGCGGCGCCCTGGTCCAAATCGACAGCGCCCGCCAGATCGGCTACGGCTACGACGAACGCATCGAGGTACTCGGGTCGACCGGCATGGTCGAGGCACGGCGTCACCGCACCGGAGCCGTCGTGCGGTACGGCGCAGGCCAGGTCGTCGGGGACGGCATGCACGCCGGGTGGTTCGACCGGGTGGCACCGAGTTACTTTGCAGCGCTTGACCACTTCGTGGCCGCGCTGCGAGACGGCAGTCCCATCGGACCCGATCTCGACGAGGCCCTGAAGGCGCAAGCCGTCGCCGAGGCCGCCACCCGGTCCCTCAACACCGGCCAGATGGAGCGGGTGCACTATCCGGCCCCGGATACGACACCGGCGCACAGGACGTAAGGCGAGCGCTTACTGGACATTTGAGAGTGTTCGCCAGGGCGGGTCAGACACGGTGTGCGCCGTTCAGCCCGTAGCTGCCCCGATCCGTCCACAACCACCGGACGGCATCAGCTGTGGTTCGCCGGGGTCCGGCAAGCGACGGTCACGCAGACAGGCTGACCGCGGGCCTAGTCATCCGCTTGCCTTCGGCGGCAGTTTCGCCGCAATCTCCTTCAGGGAGCCCTTCAGGGCTTCCAACACCTCAAAAGGTATGGGCGAGTAGTGCTCGCCGCTCGAAGTTCCCCCGTACTGAGGCGGTGCGAACACGTCTCGACCCAACTCCAAAATCAAACTATCGCGATCCGCAGTACTCGACAGTTGCGTGGCACGGCCGGGCATGCCGAATCTCGAGCCCTCCCCTGGATTCACAGATGGACCCCGATGGAATCGATAGCCGTCGTGCGGTGGTGGCGAGAGTGACCGCCCACAGTTCTCCGTTGGGCCAGCCCAGACGAGTGCGGCCGCGAGGTGCGGATCGACGTGCAGGAAGCCGAGCATGGCCAACGCGTCGCGATCGAGGAGCACCAGGGGATGGTGGACGTCTCCGGTTGAGTCGACCTCCCCGGTCACGCCGACGAGTGGGATGACACCCTGACACCGTGCCGACTGACCCCTCCACCGTCGTTCGATCCGCCACCCCGTCGGGCGCCGAACTGGCCACCCTGACCTTCGACCACGGCCCGCTGAATCTCTTCGACCAGGCCATGTTCGACTCGCTCACGTCCAACGTCGCAGAGCTGACGGCCAACACGCCCCGCGCCGTGCTGCTGCGCGCCGAGGGCAAGGTGAACTCGGCGGGCGTGGACGTCCACGTCTTCCAGGGATTGACCGCGCAGCAGGGTGCCGACCTGTGGCACAGGCTGTTGACCCAGATCATCGCGCCCATCGAGGCGC
Organism: Mycobacterium sp. Root135; assembly: GCF_001426545.1. Classification (GTDB taxonomy): domain Bacteria; phylum Actinomycetota; class Actinomycetes; order Mycobacteriales; family Mycobacteriaceae; genus Mycobacterium. Next base: position 554,146 of record NZ_LMEZ01000006.1, read on the forward strand.
TGCCCTGCCCCGTCGTGTTCGCCGCCCACGGCCTGACGCTCACCGCGGCGTTCGAGATCGCCCTGGCGTGCGACGTCATCCTCGCCGGACCGCGCGCCAAGTTCGGACTCGTCGAGACCGTCGTCGGACTGACACCGTCCATGGGCGGACCGCAGCGTCTGGCCGAGCGGGCCGGATCGGGGCGGGCCCGGGAGTTGGTGATGACGGGCGACGTGTACGACGCGGCCACGATGGCGGCGTGGGGCGTGGTGAACGCCGTGCACGACGACGTCGAGTCGGCGGCTCGCGCGTTGGCGACCCGCTTGGCCGACGGACCGACGAAGGCACACGCGGCGACCAAGGAGATCATCGCGGCGTGGCGCACCGGCGGTGTCGGCCACGCCGACGGCGTCACCCCGGAGCTGTCGGGTGCGCTGTTCGCGACCGAGGACCTGAAGGGCGCCGTCGCGAGCTTCCTCGAGAACGGACCGGGCAAGGCGACCTATCAGGGGCGCTAACCGGTCGGGACCTGCTTCTTGCCGTAGTGGCGCTCCAGCATGGCCGTGTCGCCGTACACCTGGACGTGGGCGGTCTTGCCGTCGCGGATCGTGTACACGATGACGCCTTGACTCGTCTCGCCGTCGAGGGTGACGTCACCGACCACGATCACGGTGTCGCCGTCGGCGACGTATCGGATCGGCGTCACCGTCGACGACTTCTCGGCCATCCGCGCGAGCAGTCCGCCGAGTTCACCCTTGCCGTGGTAGGTCCCGCTGATCGTGCTCTCGCCAGGCTGGACCCATTCGACGTCGTCGTCGAGCAGGCTCATGAGCTGTTCCACGTCGTCGGCCGCGAAGGCGTCGTAACCCCTCTTGATCAGCTCGACGTTCTGTTGTTCCTCCGACATCGTCGTCTCCCCTCCGTGTGCATCTGGACCCTTGTCAGACAAGCACCGGCGCAGACCGGGCACATCATTCGAATGAATGAGATCCGGTGGAGAATGCGAAACGGGGCACCTTCCGCAGAAGGTGCTCGTCAGGATCGATCAGAGGATGTACAACATCTCCTGGTAGGTCGGAAGCGGCCAAAGATCGTCCGCCACGAGGCCTTCCAGCGTGTCGGCGGCCGCGCGGACCGCGTCCATCAACGCGAGCAGGCTTTGCGCATGTGCGGCCTCCTCGGCGGCGGTGTCGCCACCGTGGGCATCCATCGCCGTCTTGAGCGCCGTCAACGCACCCGTGAGCTCCGAGATCGGCGTCGAGACCATCTGCAACAGTGTGGTGTCGGGCTCGATGCCCGCCGCCTTGAGCGTCGCCACGTTGGACGCCAGCTCAGTCTGATAGCGCACTGCCGCAGGCAGAATCACCGTCGAGCCGATCTCCAACGTCAGCTTCGCCTCGACGTTCACCGTCAGCGCGTAGGTCTCGTAGCGGACCTCTTCGCGGCTGTGTAGCTCACGCGCGTTGAAGACGCCGTACTTCTCGAAGACCTCGATCGCCTCCGGCGTGCCCAGCTCCGGGATGGCGTCCAGCGTCGTCTTGAGGTTGGGCAGTCCGCGGGCCGCGGCCTCGGTCTGCCAGTTGTCGGAGTAACCGTCGCCGTTGAAGACCACCGCGCCGTGCTCGGTGATGATCTCGGTGAGCAGCTTCTGCACGGCCATGTCGAAGTCCTCGCCGTCGCCGACGGCCTTCTCCAGCCACGTCGCCATGTAGTCCAGCGAGTCGGCCATGATCGTGTTGAGGATGATCATCGGGACGTTGATGGTCTGACCCGAGCCCGGCGCGCGGAACTCGAACCTGTTGCCCGTGAACGCAAACGGGCTGGTGCGGTTGCGGTCGCCCGGATCGGTTGGCAGCACCGGCAGCGTGTCGACGCCGATGATCATGGAGCCCTTGCCCTTCGACGACGTCGCCGCACCCTTGGCGATCTGGTCGAAGACGTCGGCGAGCTGGTCGCCGAGGAAGATCGAGATGATCGCCGGCGGGGCCTCGTTGGCGCCGAGGCGGTGGTCGTTGGTGGCCGAGGCCACCGACACCCGCAGCAGGCCGGCGAACTTGTGCACCGCGCGGATGACCGCGGCGCAGAACACCAGGAACTGCGCGTTCTCGTGCGGCGTGTCACCCGGCACCAGGAGGCTGCCGAACTGCGAGTTGCCCAGCGAGAAGTTGACGTGCTTGCCCGACCCGTTGACACCGGCGAACGGCTTCTCGTGGAACAGACATTCCATGCCGTGCTTCTTGGCGATGGACTTGAACGTCGTCATCAACAGCTGCTGATGGTCGGCGGCGATGTTGGCCCGCTCGAACATCGGCGCGATCTCGAATTGTCCTGGCGCGACCTCGTTGTGGCGGGTCTTGGCCGGGATGCCGAGCTTGAACAGCTCACGCTCGGTGTCCATCATGAAGCCCAGCACCCGGTCGGGGATGGCGCCGAAGTAGTGGTCGTCGAATTCCTGCCCCTTGGGCGGCTTCGCGCCGAACAGGGTGCGGCCCGCGTTGATCAGGTCGGGGCGGGCGAGGAAGAAGTGCCGGTCGACGAGGAAGTACTCCTGCTCCGGACCACAGAACGACACGATGTGGTCGAAGTTCTCGTGGCCGAACAGCTTCAGGATGCGCTCGGCCTGGGTACCCATGGCCTGCTGGCTGCGCAGCAGCGGCGTCTTGAAGTCCAGGGCCTCACCGGTCATCGAGACGAAGACCGTCGGGATGCACAACGTGTTGCCGTTGGCGTTCTCCAGGATGTAGGCCGGGCTGGTGACGTCCCACCCGGTGTAGCCGCGCGCTTCGAAGGTGCTGCGCAGGCCGCCCGAGGGGAAGCTGGAGGCGTCGGGCTCACCCTGGATGAGAGTCTTGCCTGCGAACTCGGCGAGGGTCTGACCGTCGCCGACGGGCTCGAGGAAGCTGTCGTGCTTCTCGGCGGTCAGCCCGGTCATCGGGTAGAAGACGTGCGCGTAGTGGGTGGCGCCCTTGGACAGCGCCCAGTCCTTCATGACCGAGGCGACGGAGTCGGCGATGGCCGGATCGAGCTTCGCGCCCTTCTCGATGGTCGCCACGACGGACTTGTACACCGACTTCGGCAGGCGCAACCGCATCTCGGCCAGCGTGAAGACGTTGGCGCCCCAGATTTCGCCAGGAGCCTCAGTGGGGTCGAAGCTGATCGCAGGAGGCACGTAGGCCTCGACGTTGTTGATCGCCTGCAGACGGACTGCGTTTCCGCTCAATGGAGTTCCTCTTCCCCGCGCACGTCCGCAACTGGTTCGCGGACTGACCGGCTCACAGTAAGAACGCCTTGTTCCGGGATTGTTACGCAGGCGTCACCGACAGAAGGCGGAGTTAGCAAATGTCGCGGCGCCGAGCGTGGGCCGCATGGCGGTGCACAGACCGTGATTCATCCACAGGGCCGACGGTCGGCGTGGGTCGAGGGCCCGGTCCCGTCGGCATCCTGCACTTCGCTCGCCCCATGTACGACGAACCGTTCCTCGGCAGCACGGCCATGGCCAGCGGCCACCTCACCCGACATCAGCTGCGTACGGGCTTTCGCCGGATATACCGAGACGTTTATCTCCCGGCTGACGTCGAACTCACCGCGGCGACGAGAGCACGCGCTGCCTGGCTGTCCCTAGGCGACCGCGTCACGCTCGCGGGAGTGTCGGCGGCGGCACTGCACGGCACCAAATGGCTCGACGCTGTCAGTCCCGCCGAGGTGATTCGCTCGGACCGCAACCACCAGGTGGCGATCGTCGTGCACGACTACGACCTGCGTGCCGACGAGACGACGCACGTCCGAGGCATGCGGGTGACGACGCCGGCTCGCACGGCGTTCGACATCGGCCGCACGCGTCCTGCCCCGCTCGCCATTCCCATGCTCGACGCGCTGCTCCGGGCCACGGCAACGACACCGAGCGACGTCCTGGCAGTGGCCGCCGCCCGGCCGGGCGCCCGAGGCGTGCGACTGCTGACCTCACATTTGGGCCTCGTCGACGGCGGCGCCGAGTCGCCTCGGGAGACCCGGTTGCGTCTGATCCTGGTCAACGCGGGACTGCCGCGCCCGGAGACTCAGATCGAGTTCAGAGACGGCCGGGGACGCGTCCGCCTCCGGGTGGACATGGGCTGGCGGGAATGGAAGGTCGCGGTCGAATACGACGGCGTGCAGCACTGGCACGACGCCCGACAACGATCGTGGGACATCGAGCGCATCGCCCTGCTGGAGGAATCTGGTTGGACGGTGATTCGCGTCAGCGCCGAGATGCTCGCCCGTCCCGACGTAGTCATCCGACGCGTGATCGCCAAGCTGCGGGCCGCCGGCTGCCCGATCTGACCCGCCGACCGTAGGTCTGGTGGCGAAATTCTTACCGCTGGCCGCCAAAAGGCTCACACTCGGCGTCGGCGGGTAGGCCATCGGCATGAAGAAGCTCCTGGCATTGGCCTCGGCAGTCGCGTTGCTTGCCGGCTGCGGCGGCACTCCGCCCGCGCCGACGGCCATGCCCACCACGCCCACCACCACCGGCCTGCTGCCGACGGGGGTGCCGACCGAGGGCACCCGGCCACCCGCCGACGCCCTGCCGCCGCCCGCGGAACCCGGTCGGGCACCCGTACCGGCCACCACCCCACCCGGTCGCGTCGTCCCCGTCGGCGACTCGCCGGAGGGCGTCGTCGTCGACGCGGTCACCCGGACGGTCGCCGTCGCAAAGCGCAATCCGTACGAGTTGGTGCTGATGAACGCCGACACCGGCGCGATCACGAAGCGGGTCCCGCTGCCCGGCGCCGTGCGACACCTGCAACTGGCCAAGCCCGGCGGACCCGTGCTGGTGCCCGTCGAGAGCGCCAACGCCCTGGTGCGCGTCGACCTGCCGGGCGGCACCGCCGAACCGCAAATCATCACCGGCACGGTTCCTCACGACGCATCCGAGGCGCCAAACGGCAGCGTGTTCGTCGCCAACGAGCACGGCGGGACGACGACCGTCATCCGCGGCGACGACATCGTGAAGGTGTTCACCGACAGCGTGCAGCCCGCAGGCATGGCACCGGTCGGCAACCTGATGGGGATGCTCGACGTCCGCAAGAACGACCTCACCGTCTACGACGCCGACAAGTTGACGATCGTGGGCTCCACCCCGGCCGGTGACGGCCCGACCCACCTGGTCGCGGACAAGCACGGTCGATACGTCGCGGCCGACACTCGCGGCAACGCGGTCCGCGTCTTCAGCACCGAGCCGAAGGAGGTGGCCAGCGTGCCGCAGGCCGGGGCGCCCTACGGCATCGCCTACGACGCGACGCGCGACCGGTTGTGGGTCGCGTCGTCGGCCACCAACGAGGTCGTCGGCTACGACGTGGCAACCGACACTCCCCGCGAGGTCGCGCGGCTCGCGACGGTCCAGAATCCGTACACGCTCGGAGTCGACACCACCACCGGACGGTTGTTCGTCGCAGGCGTTTCCGGCGGCCTGGTACAGATCATGAATCCACCGGCCTAGATTGGAAACATGGGTATTCGGCGTCGGATGACGGGTCGTGACGTAAGCCGCGACATCGCGGTGAACTACGACGAACACTCGGTTGCCACCACCGGTGCGGAGCACGAGGCAGCCGGGATGAAGGCGGTGATGGTCTCGCTGCACCGCGGCGTGACGTCCATGGGTCCGCTGCGCACGGCCGCGGCGCTCGTTCGGCTGAATCAGCGCAAGGGATTCGACTGCCCGGGCTGCGCCTGGCCCGAGGAACACGGCGGCCGCAAGTTCGCCGAGTTCTGCGAGAACGGCGCCAAGGCCGTCGCCGAAGAGGCGACCAAACGCGTGGTCACCCCCGACTTCTTCGCCCGGCATTCCATCGCCGACCTGGAGGAGCGTCCCGAATACTGGCTGAGCCAGCAGGGCAGGCTCACCCACCCGGTCATCCTGCGAGCCGGGGACGACCACTACCGCCCCATCAGCTGGGACCACGCCTACCACGTGATCGCCCAGCACCTCAACGCACTTGCCAGCCCCGACGAGGCGGTCTTCTACACCTCGGGGCGCACCAGCAACGAGGCCGCGTTCCTCTACCAACTGCTGGTCCGCAGCTTCGGCACCAACAACCTGCCGGACTGTTCGAACATGTGCCACGAGTCGTCCGGGACGTCGCTGACCGATTCGATCGGCATCGGCAAGGGATCGGTAACCGTCGAGGACCTCGAAGAGGCCGACGTCATCATCATCGCCGGGCAGAACCCCGGCACGAACCATCCGCGCATGCTGTCGGTGTTGGAGAAGGCAAAGGAGAAGGGCGCGAAGATCATTGCGATCAACCCGCTGCCCGAGGCCGGTCTGATGCGCTTCAAGGACCCGCAGAAGGTGCACGGGGTGATCGGCCACGGCATCGGCATCGCCGACGAGTTCGTCCAGATCCGGCTCGGTGGCGACATGGCGCTGTTCGCCGGGCTGGGCCGGCTGCTGCTGGAGGCCCAGGACAAAGCGGGTCAAAGCGCCCAGATTGTCGACCGCGAGTTCATCGCCGAGCACTGCGCCAACTTCGACGCCTACGAGGCGCAGACCAGAGCCGTCGACCTCGACACGGTGCTGGAGGCGACGGGCATCGACCGCAGCCAGCTGGATCGGCTCGCGAAGATGTTGATCGACTCCGACAAGACGATCGCCTGCTGGGCCATGGGCCTGACCCAACATCAGCACGCCGTCCCGATGATCTCCGAGCTGACCAACCTGCTTCTGCTACGCGGCATGATCGGCAAGCCGGGCGCGGGGGTGTGCCCGGTGCGCGGCCATTCCAACGTCCAGGGCGACCGCACCATGGGCATCTGGGAGAAGATGCCCGAAACCTTCCTGGAGGCACTGGATTCCGAGTTCGGCATCGTCAGCCCGCGCAAGCACGGCATGGACACCGTCGACGCCATCCGGGCCATGCGGGACGGTCACGCCTCGGTGTTCATGGGCATGGGCGGCAACTTCGCGATGGCGACGCCGGACACCGCGGTGACCGAGGCCGCGCTGCGCAGTTGCTCGCTCACCGTGCAGGTGTCGACGAAGCTGAACCGAAGCCACCTGACAGTCGGGCACACGGCACTAATTTTGCCGTCGCTGGGTCGCACCGACAAGGACTTGCAGCAAGGCGTCAAACAGCAAGTCTCCGTTGAGGACTCGATGTCCATGGTGCACTTGTCCCGCGGCAGCCTGCAACCGCCCGGCGAGCACGTACGCAGCGAAGTCGCGATCGTCAGCGAGCTGGCGCGCGCCGTGCTCGGCCCCGACCATCCCGTGCCGTGGGAGGCCTTCCGGGCCGACTACGACCGGGTCCGCGACGCCATCGCGGCGGTGGTGCCCGGCTGCGCGGACTACAACCGCAAGGTCCGGCAGGCCGACGGCTTTCAGCTGCCCAACCCGCCGCGCGACTCCCGCGAGTTCCCCACCACGACGGGCAAGGCCAACTTCGCGGTCAACCCGCTGGAGTGGATACCCGTGCCGGAAGGTCGGCTGATCCTGCAGACCCTCCGCAGCCACGACCAGTACAACACCACCATCTACGGTCTCGACGATCGCTATCGGGGCGTCAAGGGTGGCCGTCGGGTGATCTTCGTCAACCCGGCCGACGTCGTCTCGCTCGGGTTCACCGACGGCGACCGCGTCGACTTGGTGTCCGAATACACCACTGCCGCAGGCAATCTCGAGGAACGTCGCGCCGAGGACTTCCTGATCGTGCCGTACTCCACGCCGGTCGGCAACGCGGCGGCCTACTATCCGGAGACCAACTCGCTGGTCGCGCTGGATCACGTGGCGGCCCGATCGAACACGCCGGTGTCCAAGGCCGTGCTGATCCGACTGGAGGCCCGCACTAATGGGTAGGGTCACCGCCCGTCGTCGGGCCAGCCACCTCACCGCCGACGGCGCGACCGCCAGGCCCGAGACGCTCGCCGTCGAAGAGCCCATGGAGATCCGCGTCAACGGCACCGCGCTCAGCGTGACGATGCGCACGCCCGGATCCGACGTCGAACTGACACAGGGGTTCCTACTGACCGAGGGCGTCATCGGCGCGCGCGCCGACATCCTCGCGGTGCAGTACTGCAGTGGCACCGGCGACGACGGGATGAACACCTACAACGTGCTCGACGTGACGCTGGGAGCCGACGTTCCGGCGCCCAGCGTCGACGTGACCCGGAACTTCTACACCACGTCGTCGTGCGGGGTCTGCGGCAAGGGCTCGATCGACGCCATCCGGCTCATCAGCCGCCACTCCCCCGGTGACGATCCCACCGTCGTCGCGTCGGAGACGTTGTCCGCCATGCCCACTCAGCTCCGCAGTGCGCAGCGCATCTTCGCCACCACCGGCGGGTTGCACGGTGCCGCACTGTTCGACGCCGACGGCACCATGCTCGTCGTCCGCGAGGACGTCGGCAGGCACAACGCCGTCGACAAGGTCATCGGGTGGGCGGTCGAGAACGACCGAATCCCGTTGACGGGCACGGTCCTACTGGTCAGCGGGCGCGCGTCGTTCGAGCTGACCCAAAAGGCCGTGATGGCAGGCATTCCCATCCTGGCCGCGGTCTCGGCCCCGTCGTCGCTCGCCGTCGACCTGGCCGCCCAGGCCGGCCTGACCCTTGTCGCGTTCCTGCGCGGCAGCTCGATGAACGTCTACACCCGCCAGGACCGCGTCAAGCACTGATCTCCACCCGATCTCCAGCCAACCTTCAAGCTCGATCGTCCCTCGTCGCGAAACATCGCACTCGTCGATGCACGCACTACTGGACGAGGGAGCCAACCATGGCCGAGATTCTGATCGCAGCATGCCCGCACATCGGACACGTGTCCCCACTGCTCAACGTGGCCCGTGGGCTGGTGCGACGGGGACACACCGTCACCGTCCTCACTTCGGGACGATTCGCGCACCAGGTACGCGCGACGGGGGCGACGGCTCGCGCGCTGCCCTTCGGCGCCGACCAGGGCGGTTCGCTCGACGACCTGCCCGGGCGCGCCGAGACATCGGGCGTGGACCGGCTCAACTTCGACGTCGAGCACATCTTCGTCCGACCCATGCCACTTCAGGCCGCGGCGCTGGACGAACTGATGGCCGCCACACGATACGACGTCATCCTGGCCGACGCCTTCTTCCTCGGCGTCCTGCCGATGTTGCTCGGCGACCCCGCCGCGCGGCCACCGGTGCTGAGCTACACGACGACGCCGCTGTTCCTCACCAGCCGGGACACCGCCCCGGGCGGCACCGGAATTCAGCCCCACATCGGAGCGACGGGGCGGCTACGCCACCGCGTACTCAACATGGTGGCGCAGAAGTACCTCCTGCGCCGGTCCCACCAGGCCGCCGACACCATGCTCAAGGCACTCGGGCACCCCAAATTGCCGGTGTTCGTGCTTGATTCGGCCGTTCTCGCCGACCGCATGATCGTCCCCACGATCCCCGAATTCGAATATCACCGCAGCGACCTGCCCGAGCACGTCCGCTTCGTCGGCGCGGTCAACCCGCTGCCGACCGACGGCTTCGTCGCACCGCCCTGGTGGCGGGAGTTGGCCACTGAACGTCCGATCGTCCACGTCACGCAGGGCACCGTGGACAACACCGATCTGAGCAGACTGATCGAGCCCACCATCGAAGCGCTCGCCGACGAGGACGTCACCGTCGTGGTGACCACGGGCGGGCGACCGGTCAGCGAGCTCCGACATCCATTGCCGCCGAACACGTTTGCAGCGGAGTTCATCCCGCACGACATCCTGCTTCCGTCGGTCGACGTCATGGTGACCAACGGCGGGTACGGGGCCGTGCAGCGTGCCCTGACGGCCGGCGTGCCCCTGATCGTGGCGGGCGACACCGAGGACAAGCCGGAGGTCGCGGCACGCGTCGACTGGTTCGGCGTCGGGGTCAACTTGGGCACCGGGGTGCCCACCCCCACCATGGTCAAGCGCGCGGTGCGCCAGGTCGTCGGTGACGACAAGTATCGGAACGCGGCACGAAACCTGCAGTGCGCCCACGCCCGTCGAAACGGAGTCGCGGCGGTCGCCGACCTGGTCGACGAGGTCGTCGCCGAGCGCCGACTCAGCACCCCTGCGCACCCGTCGCATTTGTGATCCCCTGAGAGACATGACCAGAGACGAGATCACCCAGCAGATCATCGCGGCGCGCCTCGCCAAGGGCCTGACGTGGCAGCACCTCGCCGATGCGGTCGACCGCCCGGTGGTGTGGACCACGGCCGCGCTGCTCGGCCAACACCCGATTCCGCCCGAGCAGGGTGCCGTGTTGGCTGCCTTGCTGGGCCTCGACAACGCGGCGCTCCCCGTGCTGGCAGCCGTCCCGATGCGCGGCGGATTCGAGGCCGCGGTGCCCACCGACCCGACCGTCTACCGGTTCTACGAGGCGCTGTCGGTGTACGGCGGGGCGATCAAGGAAATCATCCACGAGCAGTTCGGCGACGGCATCATGAGCGCCATCAACTTCAGCGTCAACGTCGAGAAGAAGCCGCACCCCGGCGGAGACCGCGTGGTGGTGACGCTCGACGGGAAGTTCCTGTCCTACGAATGGAACGCCGCCGAGTAGGCGCGTTGAGAATGCACTGAGGGTCGTGAATCCAATGGATTCACGACCCTCAGTGCACTCTGAAAGCTAGGCGCTCTTCTCGCGCCGCTCGGCACGAGGTGGCTTGCGCGGCACGATGGTCGGCAAGACGTTGTCCTCGACGGTCTCCTTGGTCACCACGACCTTGGCGACGTCGTCGCGGCTGGGGATGTCGTACATCACCGGCAGCAGGACTTCTTCCATGATGGCGCGCAGACCGCGGGCACCAGTGCCGCGATGAATCGCCTGGTCGGCGATCGCGTCGAGGGCGTCCGGGGTGAACTCCAGCTCCACACCGTCCATCTCGAACAGCCGGTTGTACTGCTTCACCAACGCGTTCTTGGGCTGCGACAGGATGGTGACCAAGGACTCCTTGTCCAGGTTGGTCACCGACGCGACGACCGGCAGACGACCGATGAACTCCGGAATCAGACCAAACTTGATCAGATCCTCGGGCATGACCTCCGCGAAGTGGTCCTGCGTGTCGATCTCGGCCTTGCTGCGCACCTCGGCACCGAAGCCGAGCCCACGCTTGCCGACGCGATCGGAGACGATGCGCTCCAGTCCCGCGAAGGCACCCGCCACGATGAACAGCACGTTCGTGGTGTCGATCTGGATGAACTCCTGGTGCGGGTGCTTGCGACCGCCCTGCGGGGGCACCGACGCCTGCGTGCCCTCGAGGATCTTCAGCAGTGCCTGCTGAACGCCCTCACCGGACACGTCACGGGTGATCGACGGGTTCTCGCTCTTGCGGGCGATCTTGTCGACCTCGTCGATGTAGATGATGCCGGTCTCGGCGCGCTTGACGTCGTAGTCGGCGGCCTGGATCAGCTTGAGCAGGATGTTCTCGACGTCCTCGCCGACGTAACCGGCTTCGGTCAGTGCCGTCGCATCCGCGATGGCGAACGGAACGTTGAGCATCTTGGCCAGCGTCTGGGCCAGGTAGGTCTTGCCGCAGCCGGTGGGGCCGAGCATCAAGATGTTCGACTTGGCCAGCTCGACGGGCTCGGCACGCGAGTCGCGCGACTTCTCCTGCGCCTGGATGCGCTTGTAGTGGTTGTAGACCGCGACCGCGAGGGTGCGCTTGGCCGTGTCCTGGCCGATGACGTACCCCTCGAGGAACTCGCGGATCTCGGCGGGCTTGGGCAGCTCGTCGAGTTTGACGTCGTCAGCGTCGGCCAGTTCTTCTTCGATGATCTCGTTGCAGAGGTCGATGCACTCGTCGCAGATGTACACGCCTGGGCCTGCGATGAGCTTCTTGACTTGCTTTTGGCTCTTTCCACAGAACGAGCACTTCAGCAGATCGCCGCCGTCTCCGATGCGCGCCATTGTCCCTGCGGCCCTACTTTCCTGATCGCCGTCGGTATGTCTCGGTGTGCAAGATCACCTCGGGGTTTCTCCCGACGCTACCCGTATGTTCCGGCGCCGTGCGACCGATAAAGCCGAATAGCGCCGTTGGTATTCATCTGTGTAGAGGGAGAACATATCCCCTGCCGTAGCCCTTGGTCCTCCGGAACGCACCTCGCGCCGTTGGCGTGTCGTCAACCCAATCGGTGAGGCGACGTTCCGAATCCACGGTACGCGCGCCGGCGCAGTGCGATCCGCGGAAGAGCGGACCGCACCGCGGCGTGCGTCAGGCTGGCTGTGCGGAGAGCTTGCGGTACGCCAGAACCGTGTCGATGATGCCGTACTCCTTGGCATCGGCGGCCGTGAGGATCTTGTCGCGGTCGGTGTCCTTGCGGATGACCGCGGCGTCCTTGCCCGTGTGAATGGCCAGCGTCGTGTCCATGAGGGTGCGCATGCGCTCGATCTCGGCGGCCTGAATCTCCAAGTCGGAGACCTGACCCTGGATCGCCCCACCGACGGCGGGCTGGTGAATCAGGATGCGCGCGTTGGGCAACGCCATCCGCTTGCCGGGCGTGCCCGCGGCGAGCAGCACGGCCGCGGCCGAGGCCGCCTGGCCGAGGCACACCGTCTGGATGTCGGCACGCACGTACTGCATGGTGTCGTAGATCGCCATCAGCGAGGTGAACGAACCACCGGGCGAGTTGATGTACATCGTGATGTCGCGGTCGGGGTCGAGAGACTCCAGCACCAGAAGCTGCGCCATGATGTCGTTCGCCGAGGCGTCGTCGACCTGTACGCCGAGGAAGATGATGCGTTCCTCGAACAGCTTGTTGTACGGGTTGGACTCCTTCATGCCGAAGCTGGAGTGCTCGATGAACGACGGAAGGATGTAGCGCGCCTGAATCGGATTCACGGCACCGCCGTGGGGCTGCGTCATGAGGCACTCCCGTTGAAGTTGGCGTGGGTGATGATGTGGTCGACGAAGCCGTACTCCAACGCCTCGGGGGCGGTGAACCAGCGGTCGCGGTCCGCGTCGGTCTCGATGCGCTCGAGAGTCTGACCGGTGAACTCGGAGTTGAGCCGGTTCATTTCCTTCTTCGTCAACGCGAACTGCTCGGCCTGGATCGCGATGTCGGCGGCGCTGCCACCGATGCCAGCGCTGGGCTGGTGCATCATGATCCGCGCGTGCGGCAGGGCGTAGCGCTTGCCCTTGGTGCCGGCGGCGAGCAGGAACTCGCCCATCGACGCGGCCAGACCCATGGCATAGGTGGCCACGTCACACGGCGCGAGGACCATCGTGTCGTAGATCGCCATGCCCGCGGTCACCGATCCGCCGGGCGAGTTGATGTAGAGGTTGATGTCCTTGCTGGGGTCCTCAGCGGCAAGCAGAAGGATCTGCGCGCACAGCCGGTTGGCGATGTCGTCGTCGACCTGGGTGCCCAGGAAGATGATCCGCTCGGCCAGCAACCGCTCATAGACGGAGTCGGTGAGGTTGAGCCCCGACGCGCCCGAACGCATGTCAGTCACGGCTGGAATACCTGCTTTCTCGAGTTTGCGTACTCGTTCACTGACACTAACCAAAGCTGCGCTGCCAGGACTCCCCAGACCGGGGTCGTTCGCTCACAGCGTCACTTCGGGGTTACTTGGACTCGTCGGCCTCGGTGGACTCGTCGGCTGCTTCGTCGGCTTCGACCTCGTCAACCTCGTCCTCGTCGTCGGACTCGTCGGCGGCTTCGGCCCCGAGCGGGGTGGCGGGCCCGAAGAACTCGGTGGTGTCCACCTCGTTGCCCTCGGAGTCGGTGACGGACGCGCCGTGCACGACGGCGGCGATGGTCAGGCCACGGCGCACGTCGGCGAACATGGTGGGCAGCTGGTTGTTCTGCTGCAGCACCTGCAGGAGCTGCTGCGGCTCGATGCCGTACTGCCGCGACATGAGAACCAGACGCTCGGTGAGGTCGTTCTGCCCGACCTGGATGTCGAGCTCGTCGGCGACGGCGTCCATCAACAGCTGGGTCTTGACGGCCTTCTCCGCGTTGGAGCGGTTGTCGGCGTCGAACTCCTCGCGGGTGCTGCCCTCGGCCTCGAGCGCCTCGGCGAACTTCGCCTCGTCGTGGTCGAGGGCGTGGATCGCGTTGTGCACGGTGTCGTCGACCTGGGCCTGAACGATCGCCTCGGGCAGCGGGACCTCGACCTGCTCGAGCAGGGTCTCCAGCGCCTTGTCGCGGATCTGCTCGGCCTGACCGATGCGCTTGGCCTGCTTGACCTGGTCGACCAAGCTCGCCTTCAGCTCGTCGATGGTGTCGAATTCGCTTGCCAGCTGGGCAAACTCGTCGTCGGGCTCGGGAAGCTCGCGCTCCTTGATGGTGACGACCTTGACGGTGACCTCGGCATCTTCGTTGGCGTGCGTGCCCGCGACGAGCTTGGTGGTGAAGGTCTTGCTCTCGCCGGCCGAGAGGCCCTTGATCGCGTCGTCGAGACCCTCGATCAGGTTGCCCGATCCGATTTCGTGGGACAGGCCCTCGGTCTTGGCTTCCTCGACGTCCTCACCGTCGACGGTCGCCGACAGGTCGATGGAGACGAAGTCGCCGTCCTGGGCGGGACGGTCAACGCCGGTGAGCGTGCCGAAGCGGGCCCGCAGGTTCTGCAGCTCGGTGTCGACCTCTTCGTCGTCCACCTCGATGGCGTCGACGGTGAAGGCCAGCGCCGACAGGTCGGGCAGGGTGATCTCGGGCCGGACGTCGACCTCGGCGGTGAACGTCAGGTCACCGCCGTACTCCTTGCTGGTGACCTCGATCTCGGGCTGCCCGAGGGGCTGCACCTCGGCGCTGGCGATGGCCTCGCTGTAGCGGGCCGGGACGGCCTCGCCGACGACCTGGTCGAGCATGGCCTGCTTGTCGATCTTCGACTCCAGCAGCTTCACCGGAACCTTGCCCGGGCGGAATCCTGGCATCCGGATGGTCCGGGCCAGCTCCTTGAATGCCTGGTCGAAGTCAGGCTGCAGTTCCGTGAACGGCACCTCCACGTTGATGCGAACCCTGGTCGGGCTCAACTTCTCGACGGTGCTCTTCACGGCGTTACTCCTTGCATGTCTGTGTCTTCTTCGACGGGTGTCGACGTTCCGGTCGGGGTGACAGGATTTGAACCTGCGGCCTTCCGCTCCCAAAGCGGATGCGCTACCAAGCTGCGCTACACCCCGTGCTTCACTGCCGTCGGAATACTACGGGCTGGCCTTGCGCGGGCATCAATTGGATTTGAATACGTCCTCGCCGGTACAGTCTCCCGTGCAGTGCTAACGCGGGCGTAGCTCAATGGTAGAGCCCTAGTCTTCCAAACTAGCTACGCGGGTTCGATTCCCGTCGCCCGCTCCACCACGTACCAGCGCAGAGGCCGTCGAACGACAGTTCGGCGGCCTTCGTCGTACCTCGGGACGGCCGCTGAAACACCTACCGGATGTTGCAGGTGAACTCCCCTGCGACCAATGAGGCCCATGTTGCGCACGGCCTTTCACATCTCTCATGCGCGTCACCGTGCCGATGGGAACGATGACCGACACTCGCCCACGCAGTAGATGGCCCAACACCCACGGGCGAGGAGTACTAACGCCGGCTCCGGCCGCTCGCGCCGGCCTGGTCTTCCGTCACTCGTTCCAGCCTGCCCGGACAGGATTGGTTAGGTAGCCGACTCCCTCGACACCAACTGTGACCGTGTCGCCGGGGTGCATGAATTCCGGTGGAGTACGGCCGCCTCCGGTGCCGCCGCAGGTACCGCTGCTCATCAGGTCACCGGGCTGCAGCGTCACGGACTGGGTGAGGAACTCCAGAAGCGTCGGAATGGAGTAGATCATGGTGTCGGTGGTGGTGCGCTGCTTGTAGACCCCGTTGA
Organism: Mycobacterium sp. Root135; assembly: GCF_001426545.1. GTDB lineage: Bacteria > Actinomycetota > Actinomycetes > Mycobacteriales > Mycobacteriaceae > Mycobacterium. The sequence goes on from NZ_LMEZ01000006.1 coordinate 569,901, forward strand.
CTCGGGTGGAGATCTCCAGCGGATTGGTGTTGGGGTCGGGCACCTCGTCAGCCGTGACGACGTGCGGACCCACCGGCGCGAAGGTATCCGGGCACTTGCACAGAGTGATCTGCAACGGTTCGCGGGCCATCACGTCGCGCGCGCTGACGTCGTTGATCATCGTGTAGCCAAAGATGTACTCGTGCGCGTCTTCGGCGCGCACCCGATAGGCAGGTTTGCCGATGATGACGCACAACTCGGCCTCCCAGTCGGTGTTCGTGTCACGGGTCGGGATCCGGATGGCTTCGTCGGGCCCGACGACCGCCGAGCGGAGTTTGGCGAAGAACACCGGCTCCTTGGGCGCTAGCCCGGTCTCGTCGAGGTGGTCCTGATAATTGCCACCTGCGAGAAGTAAGGAGGCAGTGGCACCAAGGGGAGCCTTCAGTCGCGTGGGGTGGACCAGGCGGTCGGGATTCTGACTGGCCAGCCGAAGCCGGTCCAATTCGTCGGATCCTGCTGTGATGAGCGCGGTGAGGTCGACGTGGCCGGTTGGCAAGATGCCGCCGTCGAGTTGGATGCCGACGTCGCTTCGGCCGCGGTCATCCTGGTAGGCAACCAACTTCATGTCATCTCCTCGTCGTCGGGTCCGCCGGCGTCAGCTGCCGTAGAGGGTGGCTAGGTTGTCGTGCAACCTCTTGGCCAAGGGTGGTGCCGCGTAGCGGTCGGTTACCACCTCGACGTAGGCACCGCCGTCGTGAGTCCTGGCCGTCGCCATCGCGTCGTCCAGTTCGCCGCAGGTGCTGACCCGGGCGGTATACCAATCCGAGCAGCCGAGGGCGGAGGGCAGAGCCGTGTAGTCCCACGGCGCGACGTCGTTGTAGGCAGTGTCGGGATTCGCGCACAGAAGCCGCTCGATGAGGTAGCCGTCGTTGTTGAGCACGAAGATGATCGGTTTGAGCCCGCGACGGCCAAACTGGCCGACCTCTTGCACGGTCAGTTGATGCGCGCCCTCACCGGTGATGAGGACGACGCGTCCCGGGTGACCGGCGACCGAGGCGCCGAACGCCGCGGGTGTCGCCCAACCGATCGACCCCCACAGCGTCTGATTGTGGAAGGTGGCCCCCTTTGGGAGTCTGGCGAAGGCCAAACCCATTGACGCCGTGCCAGTCTCAGCCACGACGGCGTCACCTGGGGCGAAGAAGCGCTCCCAGCGCGGATAGAGGGCCTCGGCGGTGATCGGATCGTCACCCGTCCCCACGACGGGTCCCATCGTCGAGGGAGTCGGTGTCGACACGGGGCTGCGGGTCGTGATTCGCCGGGTTAGTTGGGCGAGCATGTCACGCATCTCGACGCTGGTGTAGATCGCCGATCCCACCCGCGTGACGGTGCGGCCAATGTCGATGGTGCGGTTGGGATCCAGAGCGGCGGTGAATGCCCCGGAGTTGAAGTCCGTCATCGACGTACCCACCCGCACCACCCGTTCGCAGGACTCGACGAAGGCTCCGAGTTGATCGTTGGCGAGCTTGCCGTCGTACATGCCCAGGTGCCGTGGGTGGCTCTCGTCGATGACGGACTTGTCGGCGAACATGGTGGCCACCGGCAGCCCGCTGGCATCGACGAATTCGGCTAGCGCGCCGCGCAATTGCATGCGCACCGCAAGGATGCCGGGCAGGATGCAGGCGGTGTTCGCGTCCTCCAACGCGGCAATGACGGCGTCGACGGCAGCTGTCAGGTTCTCTGGATCGCTTGCGGGTGGGTCGAGGATCTCCGCGCGTCCGAGGACCGGCGCGGTAGCCAGGTCGGCCGGAAACGCCATGTAGACGGGCTTGCGGTGATAGAGCGCGGCGGCGATCAATCGCTCGGTCTCCTGGGCGACGTTCTGCGGTGTCATGATGGCGCTTCCGCACACGACCGGCTGAGCCATCCGGTGAAACAGGTCGAACTCGCCATCACCCAGCGTGTGGTGAACCAAGGAGCGTGCGCCTTGCACCGGCATGGCGGGCATTCCGGTCAAGTGGAACACCGGAAGATTCTCCGCGTAGCTTCCCGCGATCGCGTTGATGGCACTGAGCTCACCGACTCCGTAAGTGGTGCTCAGGGCCGCGGCACCGCGCAACCGCGCATACCCGTCGGCGGCGTACCCCGCGTTCAGTTCGTTGCAACACCCAATCCATTCAAGCCCGTCGGTGTCCACGATCGCGTCGTGAGCGGGAAAGGCAAAGTCACCGGGCACACCGAACACGGCGTCGATCCCGATGTCCCTCAAGCGGCGTAGTACGTGTTGAATGACGTTCTCTGGCATCGGTTCTCAACTTCCCCGGACCGTGGGCCTCGGATGGCGCATGGGGGGCGCGTCGAGCCAGGGCCCCTCGGGATCTGGGGGGTTGGCCGGCATCGTTTGCGAGGCCAGCCCACCGGGTGGCTGCTTCATCAACCGGATGAATTTGCCGTCGGGGTCGACGATCACGATGATCGGGCCGCCGCCTCCGGCGAGAACCGGTGAGTGCTCGACGCCGTGGGCGTCGAGGTGCTCAATCCACTCGTCGAATTGTTCGTCGGTGTCGAGGGCGAGAACGATCAGGTCGCACTCGCGTAGCGCGTGCGCAGCGGCTGGTGCCCAGCGCAGTTCGATCAGGACCGAAAGCCCCGGAACCGCAAGCATCGTGGCGTACCTGGTTCCGCCACCGTCGACGTGGTCGAGTCCCGTCAAGTGATCGGCGCCGAGAACCCGTTGGTACCAAGCCAGACTGGCATCTAGGTCGACGACCGGAATCTTGAGGTGATGGAATCCGGAGAGACTAGGTGCCGACGACCGATTCGCCACGGGGCGCTTCCTCCTTAAAACGAAACGAACGTTTCGCTTGGACCAAGGTAGCGCGATCGCGGGCGTACCGCAACGATCGTTTCGCCTTTAAGGTGGTGGGATGCCGAAGATCAGCGAGGCCGCACGCTTGGAAGTTCGCGCCAGCATCCTGGCCAGTGCATGGAAATGCTTCTCCAGACAGGGTTTTCATGTCACGTCGATGGACGATGTGATCGCCGAGACCGGCATGTCGTCCAGTTCGGTCTACCGATACTTCCGCAGCAAGGAAGAGCTCATCGACTCTGCCGCCCAGGACACCATGGCCCAGACGTACTCGTCGCTGGCCGCACTGCTCGAGCAGGAGTCGACACCAGGGCCTGCCGAGACGCTCACGACCCTCCTGGACAACCTGCGAAGCAGGCAAGGTGACGAGTACGACCTGACGAAGATCGCCATGGCGACCTGGGCCGAGGCGCTACGGCGCCCCGAGATGCACGACGTCGTTCACCAGTTCTACGCCGACGTCACCAGCCTCTTCACGGAGTTGACTCAACGCTGGATGCGTGAGGGGACCTTGGCCGAGGGCACCGATCCGCATGCGTTGACGAGCCTGCTCGTGACGCTGATGCCAGGCATGATCGTCATGAGCCACCTCTACGAACTGCCGACCGCCGAGTCACTTTCGCAGGGCATGGGCGACTTCGCGTCAGTCACGGGGTCGCGCTGAGTCCAGAGCCCAGGCGAGCTTGTTCAAACACCGCCCCGCCACGGCTAGCATCGAGCCAAACGACATTCCCGGGGGCCGAAATGCATACACCCGATCGCGTCACCGAAGCCGCTGCTTGGCTCCTCGAGAGCGGCCATCGCGTTCTCCTCACGCTCACTGGCGGCCGGTACCCCCGGACCGTGATGGGCATGCTGACCGTCGAGTTGCACACCGTCGGCCGCAAATCCGGCAAGCCCTACGCAAATCTGTTGACCAGTCCGGTCCACGACGACGCCCGCATCGTCGTGGTGGCGTCGAAGGGCGGCCATCAGGACCACCCCGACTGGTACAAGAACGCAATTGCCAACCCCAATGTGACCGTGACCGTGAACGACGAGACGCTCCCCATGCACGCCCGCACGGCGACCGCCGCGGAGCGTGCCGACCTGTGGCCACGGGTGGTCGAGGCATACCGGGGGTACGCCGGATACCAGCGCAACACCGACCGCGAGATTCCGCTGCTGATCTGCGAGCGCCTCGGGGCCGGCCCGGAGGCCTAGCGCCGACGACGGCAGCGCGTGGTGACTCGAGTCGCGTTCGTCACGCGTGGGCGCCCGCGAAGAAGTCGAGCAGTTCGTGCGGTGCACGGTCGCCGAGACACAGGTCGGGCGACCGGTGCGTCGGTCTCGGGATTGCTCGGCTCAAGCGCGTTCGATCCCTCGGCCCGTCCCCTATCGGTCGCTCGCGCGTGGGCGAACCGACGCGGGTACGACGGCGGGGCGATGCCGATGCGTAGCGGCCCCGTAGCCGACCCGGGGGCCGCCGACCTACGGCGCGATTTGGCTTGCACAGGCACGACAAGAGTCTTCAACTAGCTGAGTTGATTCGATTTCCGTCGCCGCTCCACACGTAGCAGCCCAAGCCGTCATCCGACCCCGCGTGCCACCACGTCCAGGTCGACGCAGCGATCCGCCGCGCGGACCACCCGGGCGTCGTGGGTGGCGGCGACGACGGTCGTGCCCGCGTCGGCGAGTCGACGCAGGTGCGCCGTGACGCCGTCCGCGGCGTCGCCGTCCAGACCCGTAGTGGGCTCGTCGAGCAGCAGCAGCGGCGCCTCCTGGGCGAACGCCTGCGCCAGCAGCACGCGCTGGCGCTGTCCGCCGGAGAGCTCGCCGAGGGTCCGGTGCCGCAGGTCGCCGAGGTCGAGTTCGGTCAGCCAGTGCTGGACGACGGCGCGGTCGGCCGCGCCCGGGCGGCGGAACAGCCCGAGTCGACGCCAGCGCCCCATCATGACCGCCTCGGCGGCGGTGATCGGGAACGCGTCGGTAACCTCGCTGCGCTGCACCGCGAAGGCGACCTCGGCGGCGCTGCGGCGGACTGCGCCGCGGCGCGGTCGCTCGACCCCCGCGAGGAGGCTCAAAAGCGTCGACTTTCCCGAGCCGTTCGACCCCACGACCGCCGTGAGCGCCCGGGGCTCGAAGGACACCGTCAGGTCGCGAAACACGTCGGTCCGCCGGTAACCGAAATCGACGCCGACCAGTCTGGGCGAGCCCTCGGCCACGTCGCTCTTATTGAAAATGAATGTCATTACTGGTACGACTGTACGCCATGACGCACTGGCTGACCGAACCGTTCGCGGCGGACCTCGTCCTGCGGGCACTGGCGGCCGGCGTGATCGCGGCCTGCCTCTGCGCCACCGTAGGGTGTTGGGTGTTGTTGCGCGGCAGCGTCTTTCTCGGCGAAGCGATGGCACACGGCATGCTGCCCGGCGTCGCGTTCGCAGCGCTCGTCGGCACCAGCCTGATCGTCGGCGGCCTCGTCGCGGCACTGGTCATGGCCGTCGGCATCGCGGCGATCGGGCGGTCGTCCAAGCTGTCGTCGGACACCAGCATCGGACTTCTGCTGGTCGGCATGCTCTCCCTCGGCGTGATCGTCGTGTCGCGCTCACAGGGCTTCGCCGTGGACCTCACCTCGTTCCTCTTCGGCGACGTACTCGCCATCCGGACAGACGATCTCGCCGTCCTGAGCGTCGGTCTCGCGGTGACGCTGATCGCGGTGACCGTCGGTCACCGAGCGTTCGTCGCCGTGACGTTCGACCCCCGCAAGGCCGCAACGCTCGGCCTGCGGCCCGCGCTGGCCGTCCCCGCGATGACGGTGCTGATGGCCGTCGCCATGGTCGCGTCGTTTCACGTCGTCGGGACCCTGCTGGTGCTCGCCCTGCTGGTCGCGCCACCGGCCACCGCACTGGCGTGGGCCCATTCAATCCCGCGGATCATGCTGCTGTCTGCGGTAATCGGTTCGGCGGCAGTCTATTTCGGTCTCATTGTTTCCTGGCATGCCGGCACCGCCGGTGGCGCCACCATCGCCGGCGTCGCCGTTCTGTTGTTCTTCGCCTCCACGCTCCTCTCGCTCGCCCGCACGAAGTGGCGGCACGTCTCCGCAGTGGCCGCCTCGGCCGCGGTGGTGGCCGGATGCGCCGGTGGCGCCACGCCGGCCGCCGCACCGGCTCCGGCCGCCGGTCACGACGAGGTCGTCGTCGACGGAGCACGCGAACTCGACGGCCCACTCACCAAGTTGGTGTTGGTCGACTCCTCGACCGGCGACACCTCGGTCTACGACGCCGTCGACGAATCCGAGACACCTCTGGGCTCACGCGGTCCCGTCTCGTCGATCAGCGGTGACGGCCGGTTCGCATACATCCGAGGCACGGACCGCACGGCGGTCGTCGACGCCGGCGCGTGGACGTTCGACCACGGCGACCACTATCACTACTTCGCGACGGAAGCCGCGGTCGTCGCGTCGGTGCCGACACAAGTGGCGTCTGTCGTGGCGAGCAACTCCGTGGTGGCACTCGAATCCTACTCGGGCGCCGTCGAATTGCTGAACCGTGAGGCGTTAGGCGACGGGACGGCAACGCCAGTAGAAAATCTCCGCGTCGACCCGGGCACCACCGCGGCTGTGCCCTACCGCAGCAGGCTGATCACCGCGAGCGACGACGGCCGCATGCGAGTCGTCGACGAGCACGGCGCATCGGATCTCGCCGGCCGCTGCCCAGCCCCGTCGTGGACGGCGACGACCCGGCGCGCGGTGGTCATCGGGTGTGAAGACGGTGCAGTCAGGGTCACCGGGGGCGAAGGCAACCCGACCGTCACCGCGATACCGCTCCCCCCTGGCGCACCGGCGCAGCGCCCCGAGCGAATGGAGCACCGCGACCGCGCGGACGTCTTCGCCGGCCTGACGGACGCAACGGTGTGGGTGCTAGACAGCGGCAAGTCGTCGTGGACCCTTCTTCCGGTGCCCGACGCCGTGGCGGTGAACACCGCCGGTGACGGCACGGTATTGGTCCTGCACCGAGACGGCACGCTGGCGTCGTGGGACGTGCGGTCACGCTCCGAGACGGCCCGGGTCCCGCTGCTGAACGGCGGAGTTCCCGACCGCGCCCCGCTCCCGGTGATCGAAGTCGACTCCGACCGTGCGTATGTCAACAACGCCGCCGCGCACGAGGTCTACGAGGTCGACTACGCCGACGAGTTGCGGATCGCGCGAACGCTGCGCACCACGGTGGCGCCCCTGCTGATGCTGGAGGCGGGACGGTGACCAGATGGCCGCTCGTCTGGATCGTCTTCCTGGTCTCCGCCACGCTCACGGCGTGCGGCAACTCGCCGGCCGCGGCAGGCACGGTCGTCGTCACCACCAACATCCTCGGCGACGTCGTCCGCAACGTCGTCGGTGACCAGGCCACCGTTAACGTGCTGATGCAGCCAAACGCGGATCCGCACTCGTTCGGAGTCTCGGCGAAGGACGCCACCGCCATGTCGAGCGCCGGGCTGATCGTGTACAACGGCCTCGGACTCGAAGAAGGTGTCACCGGCAACGTCGAAACTGCCGCGGCGGAGGGTGTTTCGACACTGCCCGTCGGTGAGTCCGTCGACCCTCTCCCCTACGTCGACGGTGAGTCCGCGGGCAATCCTGATCCACACTTCTGGACCGACCCGCGCCGGATCATCGGCGCAGTCGACGCCATCGAAGAGGCCGTCATCCGTGACGTGGACGTCGTTGACCGTGCCGTGGTGACACGCAACGCCGAGCGTTATCGCGAGGAACTCCGCGGCCTCGACACGTGGATGGTCCAGTCGTTCAACGGAATTCCCGCCGAACGTCGGAAGCTGGTGACCAACCATCACGTTCTCGGCTACCTGGCCCACCGCTTCGACTTCACCGTCCTCGGCGCCATCGTGCCCAGCGGCACGACGCTGGCCGCACCGAGCTCGAAGGATCTGAGTTCCCTCGTCACGGCAATCCAGACGGCAAGAGTGCCGGCGATCTTCGTCGACTCGTCGCAGCCGGAACGCCTGGCCAACGTGCTCGCCGACGAGACGGGCATGACCGTGCGCATCGTCCCGCTCTACAGCGAATCCCTCAGCCCACCAGGCACACCCGGTGCCACGTATCTCGACATGATGCGCGCCAACACCAACGCCATCGTTTCCGGTCTGCGATAGGCGCAGACCACTGTCCAAGGGAGAAGACATGATTCACACGCACTGGCTGTATCGCCTGACGGTGCTGCCGGTCACGGTCGCCGCGCTCGCCGCGTGTTCGTCGAACGACGGGGCGGGGAGTTCCGCGAGCGCGCCGATCAACGACCCGCTCGTCGCGACATACGACGGCGGCCTCTACGTGCTCGACGGCAAGACCCTGGAACTCAAGGCCGACATTCCGTTGGACGGCTTTCTGCGCGTCAACCCGGCCGGTGACGACGGGCACGTCCTGGTGACCACCGGCGAAGGCTTCCGCGTGCTCGACGCCGCGGGCGGACGACTCACCGACGACACGTTCGCCGCCGCCAAGGCCGGCCACGTGGTGCCGCACGGTGATCGGACCGTCTTGTTCGCCGACGGGACCGGCGAGATCACCACGTTCGACCCCGACGCTCTGGCCGACGGGAAGCCCGCGACCGAACGGTTCACGACACCGCAGCCGCACCACGGCGTTGCGGTGATCCTGAACGACGGCACGATGCTGCACAGCATCGGCGACCCCGAGAGCCGTAGCGGTGCGGTCGCCCTTCGCGGGGGTGCGGAGATCGCCAGAAGCGAGGACTGCCCCGGCATTCACGGCGAGACGATCGCCGCCGACGAGACGGTCGTGTTCGGTTGTGAGAACGGCGCCTTGGAGTTCGCAGACGGCGCCTTCACCAAGGTTGCCAGTCCCACCCCGTACGGACGGATCGGCACCACCAAGGGCGACGACGCGTCCACCGTCGTGCTGGGCGACATGAAGGTCGACGCGGACGCCGAACTGGAACGCCCGGAGCAGTTCTCCCTGGTCGACACCGCGACCAACCAGATGAAGGTGGTCGCGCTTCCGCCGTCGGTGAGCTACTCGTTCCGATCGCTGGCGCGCGGACCCGGGGCCGAGGCACTCGTTCTGGGCACCGACGGCAAGCTACGCGTCGTCGACCCGGCCACCGGAGCCACCGTCAAGGCGGTCGACGTCACCGAGCCGTGGACCGAGCCCGACGACTGGCAGGAACCGCGCCCGACGGTGTTCACCCGTGAGGACGCCGTGTACGTCACGGACCCGGCGACCAAGCAGATTCACGTGATCGATCTGCAAGGCGGCACGATCGCCAAGTCGGCGACGCTGCCGCGAGAACCGAACGAGCTCAGCGGGGCGATCGGCCACAGGCACGGCTAAGTCATCAACCGTTGACACGGTGGGCACCTCCGCATACGGTCATGTCACCAATTGTTGACATAGCCGGCGAGGGAGCCCACCGTGAGCCGTTCACCACAGGTACGCACACCCCGCCACCGGCGCACGTCGCCGCCCCGGTGGGCCGGCGTCGTCGCCGCAGCACTGACCGTTGCCTCGGTGACCACCGTCGCGGCGCCGTTGGCGCCCAAGGACGTTCACCTCGTCCACGCCACCGAGGTGGCACTGGCCGCCCGGTCGACCGGCCTCGCGGCGGCGGTCACGGCACCACCGGTCAGCACCCTCTTCGACCCGGCCGTCACCCCGGTCTTGGCGCATCTCTCGACAGCGGTCTACCGCCAGCTGCTCCTGTCGTTTCGGGATCCGCAGCAGCAGGAAGTGATCGGCGACTTCTTCCACGGCGGAATCGCCGGCGTCCTCAAGAAGCAGGCGACCTCACGGCTCACGAGCCCCGACCAAACCCAGATCCTGAACGACTTCTTCGAGGGCGGGGTGTTCCAGTCGGAGGCCCACCGCTTCCTGCAGCTGTTCACCGACCCCGACCAGCACCAGTTCATCAGCGACTTCGTCACCGGCGGCCTCATCCAGGTGGTCCGCAACCGACTGCTCGACGCGACGGCCGACCCCGGCCAGCGGGCCGCCATCATCGCGTTCTTCCCCGACGAGGTCACCGACTATCGCGGCGGACCCATCGCCGTCGTGCAGCGGAGGTTGATCGCCGCCGCCAAGGGAAATCCGGTCGTCATCGGCCTGGTGAACGGCATCTTCGAGAACCCCGTCGTGGTGGCGGTGCAGCACATCCTCGGCGGCGGGCCCTTGATCGGCACGCCGCTGCACGAATTGCCGCCGATCACCCCTGACGCGGCGGTCGCCCCGCCGCACACCGCGACCGTCGCGAAACCGACTGCCATTCAAGAGGTTTCGGAGTCTCCGATCACCTCGGCGCGCCACAGTGCACCCGAGCCGGACGACGACGAGCCCGCCACCAAGCCCAAGTCGACGACCGACACCAAGAAGAACGACGTCGAGAAGACCGTGGCGACCGACGTCATGAAGACTGGCAACAAGGTCGAACCGGCAGGCACCGAGGACGACACCCCGAAGCCCAATAAGAGCGCCTCGGCGACGCCGGCCCCCGAGGCGGACACGACACCGGCCGCCAGCCAGGACGACGACACGGGAAGCACGGGCAGCGGGGACGGCGACGCCGGGCCAGAATGACCAGGTGACTCCCGATCTCGCAGCCGCCAACCGCATCGTCGAGGCCGCGCACGCCGAGGCGGCACGGCGGTCGATCCTGGTGTCGGCGGCCGTCGTCGACGCGGGCGGTCATCTCGTGGCCTTCGGCCGGATGGACGGCGCCGAGATCGCCGGGCCCGTCCTGGCGGTCGACAAGGCCTACACGGCGGTCGCCAACAGCATCTCGACCGCCGAACTCGCCGTCCTCGCCGCCCCTGGCGGCGAACTGTTCGGCTTACATGCCAACGGCGGTGGCCGGTTCGTCATCTTCGGTGGCGGCGTGCCGATCACGTCGGATGGGCGGATCGTCGGCGGGGTGGGCGTCAGCGGTGCCAGCGCGGAGGATGACGCCGCCTGCGCCGAAGCCGGACTGCGCGCATTCTGAGAAAGCCCTCATCCGACCCGGTTCCACACCGTTTCCTGTCGGTAGGCTGGGCGCCATGAACAGCTTTCTGCTGGTGCTCATCGTGGTTCTCATCGCCGTCATCGCCTTCGCCGTCGTCGCTTCGTCGAAGGCGTCCGGCAAGCGCAACGCGGCGTCGCTCGACGACGCCAAGGCCGACGCCCGGCGCGCGATCGACCGCCTCGGCGGTCAGGTGATCAACCTGACCGGCACCGACGACGCCTCCAAGCAGGCGTTGGCCGACGCCTCCGAGCGCTTTACCGCGGCAGGCTCTCAGATCGAGCAGGCCACCACCGCCAAGCAGGCCCACCTCGCCAAGGAAACCGCGATGGAGGGTCTGTATTACATCCGCGCGGCCCGGGTTGCGATGAACATGGATCCCGGACCGGAGCTCGAGTCGCTGGCCGGACAGAACTCGGCGGGCACCGTGACCGAGGCACGCCGGGTGGAGTTCGAGGGCCGCGACATCGAGGCCTCGCCGTCGCCCTCCGAACGCACCCCGAATTACTACCCGGGCGGCCGGGTCGCCGGGCGTCCCGTCCCCGCCGGCTGGTACTCCGAGCCGTGGTGGAAGCCCGCCCTGGTGGCAGGCGCCTGGGGCATGGGTTCGGTGCTGCTCTTCAGCGCGATGTTCTCCGGCATGGGCGGGGTCGGCTATGACGCGCAGGGCTTCGAGAACGGATACGGCGACGGCTATCAGGACGGCATGGACCAAGGCCAGCTCGACGGCGGCGGCGACCAGGGCGGCCAGGACTTCGGCGACACCGGTGGCGGCGACGGCGGCGGCTGGGGTGGAGACTCCGGCGGAGGCTGGGGCGGCGGTGACTCCGGTGGCTGGGGCGGCGACTTCGGCGGCGGTGGCGACTTCGGTGGCGGGGACTTCGGCGGCTTCTAGGTAGCGAGCACTGCTGGGCCGGCCCTTCTCACCCGAACCAGAACTAAAAGCGACTCTCGAGCCGCGCCGACACCCCAGCCTCCTGAAGGTCGAGCCGGTCGAGCATCGCGCGGGCCGCTTCGTCTTCGATCTGCCCCTCGTCGCGCTCGGCGATCAGGGCGGCCCGTTGCGCTTGCAGCACTTGCAGATACAGCGCTCCGAACACCTCGGCGCGCAAGGTGTGGGTCGCCGGATCGGGCAGCTCGTCGGCGTCCTGCGAGTGCCGCGCGATCGTGGTCCGGATTTCGGCCAGCACCGCCGGGTCGAGGCCTTCCGGTGGATTCGCCCTGAATTCAGTCAGCACCTCGTCGGCGGCGTCGTGGACCACCCGCTCGGCCTTCAGCGTCTGCTCGCGCTCGTAGTCGGAGGCCTCCGCCGACAGGTTCAGCTTGCTGATCAGGAACGGCAGCGTGCTGCCCTGGATCAGCAGGGTGCCGACGCTGACGACGAACGCCACGGCCTGAATGGTGGCGCGCTCGGGGAACGGCTCGCCGGCCGCCGTCGTCACCGGGATCGCCGCGGCGGCGGCCAACGTCACCACGCCGCGCATGCCGGTCCAGGAGACCACCACGTTCTCCTGCCAACTCAGCGACCGGCGGTCGATGACGGAACGCCACTTGCCCGGCGGCTTTCCACGGCGGCGGGTGCCGAGTGCTCCTCGCCCGCCAACGGCCGGGACGGGCACGCTCAGCCTGCTCTCCACGTGGCTCGACAACTTGCTCCGACCGAACATGACCAGCACCGACAGTGGCCGGATCAGCATCACGATGACCAGCACGATCAGCGAGGCGACGGCCACCTCGCCCAGTGACTCGTGGGCCTCGCGGAGGTCTTCGAGCACGAATCGCAGGTGCAGACCGATGTAGGCAAAGACGAAGGCCTCCAACAGCACGTCGACCGAGTTCCAGACGTAGCGTTCCTGCAGCCGGGTCTGATAGCCCGCGCCGAGGGTTCCGTTGCCGACCACGAAGCCGGCCACGACGACCGCGAGGACGCCCGAGGCGTGCAACTCCTCGGCCGCGATGAAGGCCGCGAAGGGCACCACCAGACCCTGCACCGTCTCCAGGCCCGGGTTGTTCAGTCGCTTGCGGATCCACAGCGTCACCAATCCCAGTGCGGCGCCGACGATCGGGCCAAGAACTGCGCTGTACCCGAACAACAGGAACGGGTTCTCGATGAAGGTGTGGCTGCCCGCAACCTGGGCCACCGCGATGGTGAACAACGTCAGCGCGGCGGCGTCGTTGATGAGGCTCTCGCCGGTCAGGATGGCCATCACCTTCTTCGGCAACCCCAGCTTGCGGCCCACCGCAACGGCGGTGACGGCATCCGGCGGGGCGACGATCGCGCCGAGGATCAGGGCCGTGCCGAACGTCAGCGGCACCACGACGAGCCACGACGACACCGCCGCCACGGTGAAGGCGGTGACCACGACCAGGCCGACGCCAAGACCGAGGATCGGTCGGATGTTGCGCAGGAACGTCGGGAACGAGAAGTTCAGCGCCGCCGAGTAGAGCAGCGGCGGCAGGACCACCGTCAGCAGGATGTGCGAGTCGAGTTCGGGCGCCTCGAAGCCTGGGACGAACGACGCCGCGATGCCGATGACGACGATGATCAGCGCGGGTTCGAGACCTCGGTGGTGGGCGATGGCGGTGACGATGATCGCCCCGACGACGACGAGGATGAGTTCCACCCGCCGATTGTCCCGTCAAACGCCGGGCAGTGCGCACCCGACCGTCGCGCTACACCTGACAGGTGGGGCACCAAAAGAGGTTGCGGGCTTCCATCACCTCGGTGCGTATCGGCGTCCCGCACACCCGGCACGGCTCCCCCGTCCGCCGGTACACGTAGCTCCGCGGTCGGCCGCGAAGTCCTGGCATACCCTTGTCGTCCTCGCGCCGGACGGTGATGATCTTGCCGCGGCTCACGCCGACCTTCATGAGGGCGACGAGGTCGGTCCACGCGGCGTCGAACTCCTCCTCGCTGAGGAGGGTGCCGGGACGGTGCGGCTCGATGCGGTGCCGGAAGAGCAACTCGCTGCGGTAGACGTTGCCGACTCCGGCGATGACCTTCTGGTCCATCAGGAGTGCGCCGATCGCCCTGCGGGACTTGCTGATTCGCACCCACGCGAGGGAGGCGTCGGCGGTGCGGCGCAGCGGATCGGGTCCGAGCCGGGCGACGATGTCGTCGACCTCGACCTGGTGGATGACCTCGCAGACGGTGGGACCCCTCAGGTCGGTGCCGTACTCGGCGCCGACCATCCGCATCCGCACCTGTCCGACCGGGTCGAGCAGGGGCAGGGGGTGCTCGGTGAACTTGCCGTAGAGCCCGAGGTGGACGTGCACGACCGCGCCACCCTCGTAGTGGTGGAACAGGTGCTTGCCCCACGCGTCGGCGGCGAGCAACACCCGTCCGCTGACCGCTTCTGCGGAGTCGGCGAAGCGGCCCTGCGGACTGGTCACCACGACCGGCGCCTTTCCGAACCGCTTCTGGTGCAGGCGGGCCAGCCGGTGGAGGGTGTGCCCCTCGGGCATGCCCTAGGCGCCCGGGACGGGTGGCGCGACGTGCGTCTGCTCGTATTCGGACATGATGTCGATGCGACGCTGGTGCCGCGGCGCGTCCGACCACGCGGTGGTCAGGAAGGCGTCGACGAAGGTGAGTGCGTCGGCGACGGTGTGCATCCGGCCGCCGATGCTCATCACCTGGGCGTTGTTGTGCTGACGCGCCAGGGAGGCCGTCTCGACGCTCCAGGCAAGGGCGCATCGGATGCCGGGCACCTTGTTGGCGGCCATCTGCTCGCCGTTGCCGGAGCCGCCGATGACGATGCCGAGGCTCTCCGGGTCGGCGAGGGTCCGCTCCGCCGCCGCGATGCAGAAGGCGGGGTAGTCGTCCTCGGCGTCGTAGGCGAGGGCGCCGCAGTCGACGGGCTCGTGGCCGCTCGACTCGAGGTGCTCGACGATGGCCTGCTTGAGTTCGTATCCGGCATGGTCAGAGCCGAGGTAGACGCGCATGGCGGACACCTTAACCGGCCCGTCCGCGCCCTGGCTTCTCGCCTACCTCACTCTCAACCCGTCGAGCAGCACGCTCAGCAGACGCGGCGTCCGCTCGTCCCACTCGTCGCGCTCGACGTGGGCGAGGAACCACGACAGCAGGATGACGTCACGGGCGTCGACGTCGCCCCGGAGCACACCCCGTTCGCGGCCTGCGTCGAGGAGCGCGGTGAGCGCCTCGGCGAGCTTGCCCATCGTCTGGGCCGAGATGTCCTGCCACACCGAGGCTTCCACGGCGGCGATTACCCCGAACTTGACCCGGGCGTACGCCGCGAGCTGGGCGAACCACTTTTCGAGGGCGACGTCGGGGCCGCACTCTGCGAGCAGGGCGTGCGCGAGGGCGACGAGGTCGTCGATCTCCTGGTCGTAGAGGGCCCGGATCAGCTCGTCGCGGGTGGCGAAGTGGCGGTAGAGCGTGCCCTGCCCCACCCCGGCCCGCCGTGCGACGAGGCTGAGTTTGAGCTCGCCCGGCTCGGCGACCAGCTCCCGGGCGGCGTCGACGATCATCGCGCGGTTGCGCGCCGCGTCACTGCGTTCGGTCATGCCGCCCCCTTGCAAGTGGACAAACTGTCCGCTTGACTGAAGTGGACAGTTCGTCCGCTTCACTCTCTGGAGGTTAGTCATGGGCCCACTCGAGGACAAGGTCATCGCCATCACCGGCGCCAGCAGCGGCATCGGCGCGGCCACCGCCCGCCGCCTCGCCGACGCGGGCGCCGCAGTGGTTCTCGGCGCCCGTCGCACCGACCACCTCGAGTCACTGGCGACCCAGATTCGGGCCGACGGCGGCCGGGCGACCGCGGTCACCGTCGACGTCACCCGCGCCGAGGACCTCCAGCTGCTCACCCAGACCGCCGTCTCCACCTACGGCCGGCTCGACGTGTTGGTCAGCAGCGCAGGCATCGGCCCGATCTCCCCCATGTCCGCCCGCCGGCGCACCGACTGGAACGCGATGATCGACGTCAACCTGCGCGGCGTCCTGAACGGCATCGACGCCGCCCTGCCGATCTTCGAGCGCCAGGGCCGAGGCCACTTCGTCACCATCGTCTCCACGGCCGGGCTGAAGATCGTCCCGACGATGGCGGTGTACGCGGCGACCAAGAACGCCGTCCGCACCGTGCTGGAGGGGCTGCGGCAAGAGTCCACCGACGGCACGCTGAAGACCACGGCAATCTCACCGGGCTACGTCCGCACCGAGTTCGCCGACACCATCACCGACCCGGCCGTCCGCGCCGAAATCGGCCGCAGCATGGAGTCTTTCGCCCTCGACCCCGACGCGGTCGCCAGGGCCGTTCAGTTCGTCGTCGACCAACCCTGGGAGGTCGAGATCGGCGAACTGTCCATCCGTCCCACGGTGCAGGGGTAGTCAGCCGACGGTGATGGCGTCGAGACGTTCCTTGATGAAGTCCGACGTGGTGACGGGCGCCAGCCCGTCGACCTTTCCGATCGGCGGTGCGAGCGGCGTGACGAGCGCGTCGTGGTTGGCCTCGTAGAAGTAGATCAGCGACACCAGGTCTTCCTCAGGAGCCTCGGGCTGCGGCGGCAGGACGCGGTGCCTGCCCGACGGCCAGCGCCGACCGCTCCAATACTCCAGCAGGTCACCGATGTTCACCGTCAGCGCCTCGGGGTCGTACGGGGCGTCCTCCCACCCGCCGACATCCGAATACACCTGCAGCCCACCGGCTCCCGGCTCGCGGTCCAGAACGGTGACGGTGCCGAAGTCGGTGTGGGGCCCGATGCGGAACTGCCCGGGCTCCGGCTCGCCGACGACGCTGACGGGCGGGTAGTGGTTGATGTTCATCGTCCAGGTGGGTCGATCCGCCAGCGCCGCCCAGGGATTGGCCGGCAGCCCCAACGCGTGCGCGAACAGCGCCAACAGGTCGTCGGAGAGTCGGCGCACCGCGTCGGTGTACTCCGCGACCAGCTCCTGCCAGCCAGGTGCCTCGGCCGGCCACACGTTGGGCGCGAACCAGATTCGGTCGACGTCATCGTCACCCGTCGCGGTCTCGGCACCCAGGCTGAAGCTCTCCTTGAGGTCCGGTGGCGTCTCGGTGCCCTCGGCGTAACCGTTCGCCTCGGCCCCCGGCCCGATCCAGCCGTGCCCACCGACCGGCACGCTGTACCGCTGCTTGGTCTGCACCGGCTGGGCGAAGAACTCGCGACTGGCCTTGCGCGCCGCGGCGGCCAGATCCGGGTCGACGCCGTGGCCGGTGACCAGGATGAAGCCCGCCTGCTGCAGGCTTTGGTCGACCTCCGCGGCGACGGCGGCGGCAGCGGCTCCGCCGGCACGCCAACGCGAGATGTCAACGGTCGCAATCACACTCATTCTCCGATGTCCTCCAGCCATAGTTCCGGCCGCGCCTCGATGAAGTCCGTCATCATCTGGATGCACCGCTCATCCTCGAGCACGGTGACGTCGACCCCGTTCTCGGCCAACCAGTCGTGGCCGCCGCTGAAGGTCTTGGCCTCCCCGACGACGATCGCGCCGATGTTGAACTGCCGCACCAGGCCGCTGCAATACCAACACGGCGACAGCGTCGTGACCATGATGGTCGACCGGTAGTTACGTTGCCGCCCGGCCGCCCGAAACGCGTCGGTCTCACCGTGCACCGACGGGTCGTCGTCCTGCACTCGCCGGTTGTGCCCGCTGCCGAGCAGCACACCGTCCCGACTGAACAGGGCGGCCCCGATCGGTATTCCACCCTCCGACAAGCCCTTTCGAGCCTCCTCGACGGCGACGTCGAGCATCTCCTCAGGGGTCATACCGCCAGACGTTCCGCGGAGATCTTGGATTTGCATGCCACTAGGTATACGCCGCCGGCAATCAGGAATCCGACGAAGAACGTGATGTCGCCCAGCTGAGGAGCTCCGCGCGCGATGAACCCGACGAACTTCTCCTGGTTGGAGAACAATAGAACCGACACCACGAGGCCGATCGCGAACGACGCCAGGCCGGGCCAGTTCGCGTAGGACCGGTCGTAGAGGAAGCCGGCGATCGCCTGCCCCCGCCGCAGGTACTGGTCGGCGAACACCACCCCGAGCCACGGCCCGATCCAGTAGGCGATGATCAACAGGAAGGCTTCGTAGCTTGCGGCGGCGTCAGGAAGCGCCCACCAGGCCACCAGAAACCCGGCCACCCCGAAGAACACCGTCACCAGCGCGCGGGCGATGTGGGCAGGCAGCTTGACGCCGATCGTCACGAACGCCATGGCGCCGGAGTAGATGTTGATCGAGTTGGCGGCGATCGCACCGATCGCGATGGCCAGCAGCGTCGCCTTGGCGATCGGAGAGGCCAGCTCGCCGACGAACGCCTCGGTCGGATTCTCCGACAGCGCAGGCCCGATGGTGACCGATGCCGCCCCGACGGTCTCGAGCACCACGCAGGACAGGAAGAGCCCGGCGGAGGCGAAGAACCCCGTCCGTGCCGTCGACACGGTCGAGGGAAGGTAGCGGGTGTAGTCCGCCGCGTACGGCGTCCACCCGGCGGCGTACCCGAACGCGGTGCCGACGGTGAGCAGGAAACCGCCCATCGAGCCGTCGCCGACGAACGGTTCAAGCGCGGGCGCGCCGAAGTTGGACTTCGTGAGGATCGCGACCGAGGCGACCGCGAAGATCACGGCCAGCACCGGGAACGACCACCGTTCGAAGGCCTGCACCAGGTTGTGCCCGAAGAACGCGAAACCGGTCTGGACGAGCACGATGACGATCAGGCCGACGAGGGGGCCGATGCCGAACAGGGCGGCCAAGGCGTAGGCACCGCTGACGCTGTTGGTCGCGAACCAGCCAACCCCCGCCGTCACCGACATCAGAACCGAGGGCAGTCCGTTGCCCTTGAAGCCGAAGGGCAAGCGCCCCAACACCATCTGCGGCACTCCGTGTAAGGGACCGCGCGCCGAGAGGAAGTAGTGCGCGAGTGCGCCGAGGCCGGTACCGATGACGATGCCCGTGACGGCCTGCCAGAAACTCATGCCGTAGACGGAAACGGCGAGCACCCCGACGAAGATCGTCGCGAACTCGAGGTTGGGCGACGTCCACGTCCAGAACAACTGGCTCGGCTTGCCGTGGCGGTCGGCCTCGGCGATGAATTCGTTGCCGCCGGGCTCGACCGCGACGATCTTGTTGCGGTAGGAGCCGTCGGTGGTGGGCTCGGCCGTGGTCATGAATGCACCGTCATCGGCACAGCGTCGCCCGAGGTACGCATCGCCGCAACTCGACGCGGTGTCGTCCGCCGACGCACCGGCAACGAATAACCACCATGACCTCCCCGACCCCGCGCCTCCCGGCCGTCCGCGCCGCAACCGCCGGGGTGCTCGCCGTCCTCGCCGCGCTCGGGGCGGGACACCTGGTCGCGGGGTTGCTGCTGACCCCCGCGGCGTCACCCTTCTTCGCGGTGGGCAACGCAGCCATCGACCGGACCCCCACCCCGGTCAAGAACTTCGCAGTCGAGAACTTCGGTACCAACGACAAGCCGGCGCTGCTGATCGGCATGGCCGTCGTGTTGGCCCTGGTCGGGGTGGTGCTTGGGCTGGCGTCACGCCGCAGCGCGATTCCCGGTCTGGTGGCCATCGTCGTCATCGGCTTAGTCGGGGCACTGGCGGTGCACGAACAGTCGATCGGAGCCCTCGGGCTCCTGGCCCCCGCAGCCTCACTGGTGGCCGGGGTTGGCGCGTTCTGGTGGCTGCACCGCCGCGCCCGACCGCCCGCCACCGCCGACGCACCGCGAAAGACGTTGGGGCGACGCCGTTTCCTGTTGAGCTCCGTCGCAGCGGCGGTAGGCGCCGTCGTCGCAGGGGCCGGCGGCATCGCCTTGGCGCGCCGGGTCGACGTCACCGCGTCACGACAGGCGGTCGGCGAGCTGGTGCCGACCACACCGGCACCCCCGATCCCCCCTGGCGCCGCGTTCCCCGAACTGGGCACTCCGACGTTCCTAACCCCTGCCGCGGACTTCTACCGAATCGACATCAACCTGGAGGTACCGCAGCTACGCGCCGAGGATGCCACGCTGCGCATCACCGGCCTGGTCGACGAGCCGCTCGAGTTCACCTTCGACGAGATCCGATCCATGCCGCTGACCGAGCAGACGATCACGATGACGTGCGTGTCCAACGAGGTGGGCGGACCCTACGTCTCGACCGGAACCTTCATCGGGGTGCCACTGCTGGACCTGCTGGACCGGGCCGGCATCCAGAGCGGGGCCCAGCAGGTGGTCGGCCATTCGGTCGACGGCTTCACCCTCGGCACGCCGCTGGACATGCTCCGCGCGACCGGCAAGCAGGCCATGCTCGCGATCGGGATGAACCGCGAGGCACTGCTTCCCGAACACGGCTTCCCGATGCGGACCGTCGTCCCCGGGCTCTACGGGTACGTGTCGGCCACCAAGTGGCTCACCGAACTGGAACTGGCCACCTACGACGTCAAGCCCTATTGGGTCGAGCGCGGCTGGGACGGCCAACCCCCGGGCGTCGTGCCGATCAAGATCTCGTCGCGCATCGACGCACCGACGGCCTTCCAGCAGGTGTCCGGTCCCCAGGTCACCGTCGCGGGCACCGCGTGGGCGCAAGGCCGGGGCATCAGCCGCGTCGAATTACGCGTCGACGGGGGCGACTGGCAGCCAGCCGAACTAAGCACCGAGGTCAACCGCAACACCTGGCGGATGTTCAAACTGACGACGCCCCTGTCCCCCGGCCAACACACCGTGACGTCACGCGCCTACGACGGCGACGGCGTGATGCAGGCCGAGGAACGCCTGCGGTTGATCAACCCCGGCCCGGTGCCGGACGGCTCGACGGGCTGGCAGTCGATGATCTTCACCGTCGCGTAATCAGACCCCGCCTGACCAGCCCCGTCGAGGTCAGCTCAGTCGAACTCGGGTGACTCGTTGCGGGAGCGCTTCAGCTCGAAGAAGTGCGGGTACGCGGCGAAGATCACCGAGGCGTCCCACAGCTTGCCGGCTTCCTCGCCACGCGGGATGCGCGAGAGCACGGGCCCGAAGAACGCGACGCCGTTGACGTGGATCGTCGGCGTGCCGACGTCGTCGCCGACCGCGTCCATGCCCGCGTGGTGGCTCTTGCGGAGCGCCTCGTCGAACTTGTCGCTGGTGGCCGCCTCGGCCAGCTCGGCGGGCAACCCGACCTCCTCGAGCGACTCGGCGATGACCCGCTCGAAGTCGGGGTCGGTCTCGCGGTAGCCCTGGTTGTGGATCTTGGTGCCCATCGCGGTGTACAGCGGGCTGAGAATCTCACTGCCCTTGGCCTGTTCGGCCGCGATCGCGACACGCACCGGGCCCCAGGCCTTCTTCATCATCTCTTGATACTCGTCGGGCAGGTCGCGTCCCTCGTTGAGCACGGCGAGGCTCATCACGTGGAATTCGACCTCGATGTCGCGGACCTTCTGAACCTCGAGGATCCAGCGTGACGTGATCCAGCACCAGGGGCACAGGGGGTCGAACCAGAAACCGGCGACATCCTTCTTGGCCATCATCGAATCCTCTCGGCAGGGGTACGGGTCAGATCTGGGCACAGCTCCGTTCAGCACAACTATGCACGCCCTGCCCGTGTTCCCGAACTACGTCTAGGCTTGGCCGACGTGGCACTTCCCAACCTCACTCGCGACCAGGCGGCCGAGCGCGCGGCGCTCGTCACCGTTGACAACTACCGGATCGTGCTCGATCTGACCGACGGGGCAGGCGCGCCCGGCGAGAACACCTTCCGGTCGACGACCACCATCACCTTCGACGCGCTCGCCGGCTCGGACACCGTCGTCGACGTGGCGGCAGGAACCGTCCGCAGCGCGACGCTCAACGGTGAGGCGATCGACGTCTCCGGCTACGACGAGTCCACGGGCGTCCCGTTGGTCGGCTTGGCCGAACACAACGTCGTCGTCGTCGAGGCGGATTGCCGCTACTCCAACACCGGCGAAGGCCTGCACCGGTTCGTCGACCCGGTCGACGACGAGGTGTACCTGTACTCGCAGTTCGAAACCGCCGACGCCAAGCGGATGTTCGCGTGCTTCGACCAGCCGGACCTCAAGGCCACCTTCGACGTGTCGGTCACCGCGCCCGCGCATTGGCAGGTCATCTCCAACGGCGCGACGGTCTCGGTAGAGAACGGTGTGCACACCTTTGCGACCACCCCGCGGATGAGCACCTACCTCGTCGCCCTCATCGCCGGTCCGTACGCCCGCTGGGACGACGTGTACTCCGACGAGCACGGCGACATCCCGCTCGGCATCTTCTGCCGCGGCTCGCTGGCCGAGTACATGGACGCCGAGCGCCTGTTCACCGAGACCAAGCAGGGCTTCGGCTTCTACCACCAGAACTTCGGCGTGCCATACGCATTCGGCAAGTACGACCAGCTGTTCGTCCCGGAGTTCAACGCCGGCGCCATGGAGAACGCCGGCGCCGTGACGTTCCTCGAGGACTACGTCTTCCGGTCGAAGGTGACGCGCTACAGCTACGAACGCCGCGCCGAGACGGTGCTGCACGAGATGGCGCACATGTGGTTCGGCGACCTGGTCACCATGCAGTGGTGGGACGACCTGTGGCTCAACGAGTCCTTCGCCACCTTCGCCTCGGTGCTGTGCCAAAGCGAGGCAACCGAATACAAGGCCGCGTGGACCACGTTCGCCAACGTCGAGAAGTCGTGGGCCTACCGCCAGGACCAGTTGCCGTCGACCCATCCGGTCGCCGCCGACATCCCCGACCTGCACGCCGTCGAGGTCAACTTCGACGGCATCACCTACGCCAAGGGCGCCAGCGTCCTCAAGCAACTCGTCGCATACGTTGGCCTCGAGGCGTTCCTGGCGGGCCTGCGGGACTACTTCCGCGACCACGCCTTCGCCAACGCCACGTTCGGGGATCTGCTTGGTGCGCTGGAGAAGTCGTCAGGACGCGACCTGTCGCACTGGGGCCAGCAGTGGCTCAAGACCACCGGCCTGAACACGTTGCGGGCCAACTTCGACGTCGACGGCGACGGCACGTTCACCCGGTTCGCGATCGACCAGAGCGGCGCGGCACCCGGCGCCGGCGAGACCCGCGTCCACCGCCTGGCCGTCGGCATCTACGACGACGACGGCTCGGGCAAGTTGGTGCGCACCCACCGCGAGGAACTCGACGTCGAGGGTTCGAGCACCGACGTGCCCGCGCTGCAGGGCGTGTCGCGGGGCCAGCTGATCCTGGTCAACGACGACGACCTGACGTACTGCTCCTTGCGCCTTGACCCGGTGTCGCTGCAGACGGTGTTGACCCGCATCGCCGACATCGCCGACTCCCTCCCCCGCACTCTCGCGTGGTCGGCGGCATGGGAGATGACCCGCGAGGCCGAGATGAAGGCCCGCGACTTCGTCGAGCTCGTCAAGGGCGGCGTGCACGCCGAAACCGAAGTCGGTGTGGCGCAACGCCTCCTGCTGCAGGCGCAGACCGCGCTCAACGCGTACGCCGATCCGGACTGGGCGTGCTCGCAGGGCTGGCCGGCGTTCGCCGACCGCCTCCTGGAGCTGGCACGGGCTGCCGAGGCGGGCTCGGACTTCCAGCTGGCGTACGTCAACGCGCTGTGCACCTCGGCGTTGTCGCTGCGGCACACCGCCGTGCTGGCGGCCCTCCTCGACACCGACCCCGCCGAGTTGGAGCTGCCGGGCCTGACCGTCGACACCGACCTGAGGTGGCGCATCGTGACCGCGCTGGCCGCCGGCGGCGACGTCGACGAGCACGGCACCGACACTCCGTTCATCGACGCGGAGGCACAGCGGGACCCCACCGCCGCGGGACGCCGCAACGCGGCGGCAGCCTCGGCCGCCCGCCCGCAGGCGGCCGTGAAGGACGCGGCGTGGCAGCAGGTCATCGAGGACGACACGTTGGCCAACATCACCACCCGCGCGATCGTGAGCGGTTTCGTGCAGCCCGGCCAGGCCGCGCTGCTGAAGCCGTTCGGCGAGAAGTACTTCGACGCGATCCTCGGGGTGTGGGAGCGACGGTCCAGCGAGGTGGCCCAAACGGTCGTCATCGGCCTGTACCCGTCCTCGGACGTCAGCCAGGAAGGCCTGGACGCGGCCGACCGCTTCCTGGCCGGTGAGATCCCGCCAGCGCTGCGCCGGTTGGTCATCGAGGGCCGCGCCGGCGTCGAGCGGGCACTGAGGGCGCGCGCGTTCGACGCGTCCTAACCGCCCTTTTCGGCGAGCGTGCGCGTCTGCGGGCAACACGCCGCGGCGGTGTCGGAGTTCGCGCACGCTCACGCCTCATGATGTTGCGATGGCGGGTACCAACAGCCGGAGGGCGCGGGCAGCGCGCAGGCGCACGCGGCGCGTGAAGGCCGTCGTCAACGACCTGACCACCGAGGAATGGGCGGCGATCAGGGCCCTCTGGGACGGCTGCGCCTACTGCGGGGCCTCCGATCGTCCGCTGCAGCGCGACTGCGTCATGGCCATCTCCCGCGGCGGGCGGTACACCCTCGACAACGTGGTGCCCGCGTGCGCGGCGTGCAACGCCAGCAAGTGCAACGACGAAGTGACCGCCTGGCTGCGCCGCAAGCGGCTCGACGAGCGGGCCTTTCTCGAGCGGTACGTCCGCATCCGAGCCGAGCTCGTCAGCTCTGCAGCAAATCTATCTGCGGACGACGTCACGTCGATCTAGGCGGTTCGACGCGCGCCGTCGATGCCTGCGCCGAGTCCTTCGGTGAGCGCAACATCACACGTCAGAGTTTGATTTACGTGGATTTAACATGGACGATTAGGGGGCCTGCCAGCGGGGGTGATCCCCGTGTTGGCGGCCACACAGCAACCCCTGCCCTGTGATCCAGGGCACAACGAAGGAGCACCACCATGCCATTCCCACGTCTTCGTGCCGAGCTGACCCGCTCGATGAACCGTCGCCGCCTCTACGCGCGGATCAACGCACTCCCCGATTCGACCGTCCGCGAAGAGCTGCTCGCCATTGCGCAGCGCTACGACGAGACCAACTGACGCAGACACAACGCAGAAGCCGGTGACCAGAAGGTCACCGGCTTTCGTCGTTTTTAAAGCGTTTTAGCGGGGTGAGACGCCGGCGCTGAGAACGCGCACGGCGCTGATCAGCCCGTCGATCAGGTTTCCCTCCCGGAACGACGCGGCAGCTGCCGAGACGCCGAGCGGGGCGGCTTCTTCGATGCCACGGCCCTTCACCTCGGACCCGTAGACCACTTCGATGGCCTTCTGGTTCGGGGAGACGGCCAGCAGCACGGCATTGTCCGGCGTCGGCACCTTGGCCAGGATCTCGCGCGCGGTGGCCGCGGTGTCAGCGCCGAGCCCGCCCACGTAGACCGCGAAGCGAGCCTTGGCCGCCCGCGAGCCGTACTTCAACGCGTCGTCGAGGACGACGAGGTCCTTGACGGGGAACGGGTAATGCACCGACAGCTCACCGGGCTCGGTGACGCCGGAGATGCGGCCGCTCGAGGTGTAGGCATAGCCGTAGGGCAGTACCTCGGACTCCCGCTTCGCGACCTCGGTCGAATGATCGCTACCACTTGCCACTTGCGCCACCCCCCACCGTCAGATGCGATCCGTGGCCGTGATCGGCCGGTTCGTCGGAGGCCCACAGAATCGGCTCGTGGGTCCACTCGTCGGTCAACGTGTACGTCGCTGGGTGCGGGCCCTTGCGCCGGAAGATCAAGGCAGCCAGAACCAGGGCCAGTAGCAGCGGGACCCCGCCGAGCAGCGAATGCGTAAGTGCTGTGCTCACGTCGCAAACCGTATCTCAATACTCACGCGCGAACCCACTAGGGCTGCCCACTCAGGCCGCTCCCTCACCCAGATACCGCACCCACGCCGGATCGAGTTCCTTGATCGACGACAACAGCCGCCAGTGCTGACCCTTCGGCGGAAGGGGTGTCGAACGCAGCGCCCACCCCAATTCGGTGAGCAGCCGGTCCGCCTTCTTGTGGTTGCACCCGGCGCAGGCCGCCACGCAGTTCTCCCACGTATGCGCGCCACCGCGGCTGCGCGGCACCACGTGGTCGACGGTGTCGGCCTTGGACCCGCAGTACGCGCACCGGAAGCGGTCACGGTGCATGAGGGCCGCCCTGGTCATCGGCACCCGGGCCCGGTACGGCACCCGCACGAAGGACCGCAGTCGAATCACCGAGGGCACCGTGATGGCGCGCGTTGCCGAGTGGATCACCGGGCCACCGGGGTCGGCGTGCACCACGTCAGCCTTGCCGCACAGCAGCATGACCACGGCGCGACGGGCAGGCAGCGCGGCAAGCGGCTCATACGTCGAATTCAGCAGGAGCACCCTGCGGCGACCCCAGACACTGCCGTCGGTGACCGGTGGGCGCGCATCGACGCCGGGGAGGGGCAAGGTCTGCGCAGCAAGCACCGAGGCGCCAGATGAACTGGCCGCGGTCAGATGCCCGCGGCTCTTCCTTCGCTGCGACATAGGTCCTCCGAGTGATAGTGCACCACGGATCGCCGCCGATCGCACGGCAATTTGGGCGGTGTTCGCAGGTCACTCCAATGAACATCCAGTGACGGCGCCGTGCCGGTCCCCCGTCGCGGACGCTCACGCGGCGAGAAGGGACAATGGAGCACGTGACGGAACAACCCACGTCGTTCTACGACGAAGTCGGCGGCGCCGAGACGTTCCGAGCCATCGTGTCGACGTTCTACCAACTGGTCCGCGAGGACGAGATTCTGCGACCGCTGTACCCCGAGGACGATCTCGACGGCGCCGAAGAGCGACTGCGGATGTTCCTCGAGCAGTACTGGGGCGGCCCGCGGACCTACTCCGACCAGAGGGGGCATCCCCGGCTGCGGATGCGGCACGCGCCGTTCAAGGTGGGCCCGCTGGAACGCGACGCCTGGCTGCGCTGCATGCACACCGCGGTTGCCGAGGTGGACTCGCGAATCCTCGACGCCGCGCACCGCCAGGTGCTGCTGAACTACCTGGAGATGGCCGCGCAGTCGATGGTCAACTCGCCGTTCTAGCGCAGGACGACGGCGGGGTCGCCGCGGCGGCGGTAGACGGTTCCGAAGCGGGCGTCGACCCGCAACCACGTCGGTAGGACGCGGACCCGCACCACTTCGTCGGCCGCGACGGACTCGGGGGCGAACTGGTCGGTGGTCGCCGCCTGCGGCAGGAAACCCATTGCCGTCAAGGCGAATACGCATCGCATCGGGATCCCGACGCTAGTGTCACCGGAGCTGACGGCCACGACTTCCTGGTCCAGCAACGACGCCGGCGGGCCGTGGGCACTGCCGTACTCCTTGGCCAACGCCACACCGCGCTGCGCGAGGTCGAGCACCGCCCGGGCCGGCACGTCGTCGAGGTGGACGAAACCCGACTCCGGCGGCAGCATTCCGCGCCACGCGGAGTCCATCGCAAAACCGGGGTCGACGAAACCGGACTGATCCATCGACGGAAGCGCCGACGCCAACGCGTCGGCCCCTACCGACAGGTCCGCCGGGTTCACGCGCCCACCGACGACTCGGCTCGCCAGCACGTCGAAACCCGTTGCCAGCCAAGCGACGACCTGGCCCTCCGACCGCTGCCGCAGGCGGATGACGCTGGCGTCGTCGAGTCGCATCGCCCGGTCGACGAAGGTCGCCAAGTCTTCCCGGTGGGCGACGTCGTCGAGCCACAAGCCACGTTCGCTCGTGCTCATCGGGCCACTCTGCTCTTCGCGCAAGCGCTCATCGCTGATAGCGCTGGAGGTAGTCCCTATGGTGCGGCGCCAACCGGACCAGCCGCTGCTCCTCGATGTGGAACGCGGCCAGCTGCGATTCGCCGATGACCGCAGGCTTGGAGTCGGGGTCGGCCAGCGCCGACCGCACCTCGTAGCCGAGGGTGAAGTCGACCGCGCGCAAGCGCTTGACCCAAATCGTCACCTGCAGAGGCGAATCCGCGAGCCGCAGCTGCCCCTTGTAGATCACGCGCACCTCGGCGATGAGCAGTCCGATGGTGTCGAAGTCGTTGGCGAACGGCTCGGTGAGGAACGGCACGCGCGCCTCTTCGAGGATCGTCACCATGGTGCCGTGGTTGACGTGCTGGTACATGTCGATGTCACTCCAGCGCACCGGCACTGGAGAAACCCATCTTTCCGTCACCCGGTCGATCCCGTTCCGCTCGTCCTGGTCATGCTGCGGAGCTGACGCGCCGCCACCGACAACGTCGCCAGATCCTTCTCGCCGTCTTCCTTGATCTCACTGAGCGTGCGCCGCGCCCGCGCCAGCCGTGAGCTGTTGGACAGCTCCCACTCCTCGATCTTCTGCTCGCCCGTCTCGTCGGGTTCACCGACGGCGAGGACGTCGAAGGTCAGAGCCCGGAGCGAGCCGTAGATGTCGTCGCGAATCGCCAAGCGCGCCAAGGAATGCCAGCGATCGTCGCGAGCCAGTTGCGAGATCGCGGTGAGCAAGGGGTCGATGCCCAGGTGATCCATCAACGTGAAGTACGTGTCGGCCACTTCGACGGCGTCCCGCTCGACGATGTCGGAGATGTCGATGACGTCGAGCAGGCTGTACTGGTACAGCCCGGTCGCCACCATCGTCGCCAGGTCCTCGGAAACGCCCTGGGCCATGAACTCTCCGGAGTCCTTGGCCACGATGGCGAGGTCGTCGCCACGCAACCACTCCGACATCCGCGGCGTCAGGTCCGCCACCTTCGCCGCGAAGCGATTCACCTCCGCGCCGACCGCCAGCGGCTGCGGACGGTAGTTGAGCAACCAGCGTCCGGCGCGGTCGATCAGGCGACGCAGGTCGAGCGTCATCCGGTCGGTAACGGCGACGGCCACCCCTGCGTTACCCGCGGCCCTGATCTGCCGCCAGACCTCGCCGACCTGGAAGATCTCGTCGGTGGCCACGTAGGCGCGCACCGCGTCGACCGGCCCGACGCCGACGTCCTCGGCGACGCGGTAGGCGTAGCTGATCCCCCCGGTGTCGACCAAGTCGTTGACGAGCATCGTCGTGACGATCTCCCGACGAAGCTGATGGGTGCGGATCTCGGGGCCGAACCGGTCGCGCAGCTGATGCGGGAAGTACTCGGGCAGCCGCGCGGCGAAGACCTCTTGGTCGGGCAGCTCGCTGCCGAGGAGCTGGTCCTTCAGCGCCAGCTTCACGTACGCCATCAGCGTCGACAGCTCGGGCGACGTCAGACCCAGCCCCGCCTCGATGCGCCTGCGGACTTCCTTGTCGGCCGGCAGTGCCTCCAGCTCGCGGTTGAGTCCCGTCTCGGCGACCAAACCCTTGATTTGGCGGGCGTGCACGGTCAGCAGACCCGCCGCGTTGGCCCGGCTGGTGCCCATCAGATCGTTCTGAGCGGCGTTGTCCTGCAACACGAGTGCGCCGACCTCGTCGGTCATCGACATCAGCAGCGGCGTGCGCTCCTCGGCGCTCACCTGCCCTCCGGTGACGAGTGAGTCGACGAGGATCTTGATGTTGACCTCGTGGTCGGAGCAGTCCACGCCTGCGGAGTTGTCGAGCGCGTCGGTGTTCACGTGCCCGCCGCTGAGCTCGAACTCGATACGGCCGCGCTGCGTCACGCCGAGGTTGCCACCTTCGCCGATCACCTTGGCGCGCATCTGGTTTGCGTTGACACGGACGGCGTCGTTGGCTCGGTCGCCGACGTCGGCGTCCGACTCGGACTCGGCCTTGACGTAGGTGCCGATGCCGCCGTTCCAGAACAGGTCGACGGGCGCCTGCAGAATCGCCTTCATCAACGCGGGCGGCGTCATCTCCTCGACGCCGTCGTCGAGGCCAAGTGCCTCGCGAACCTGCGGGCTGATCGGGATCGACTTGTGTTCCCGGCTGTACACGCCGCCGCCCTCGCTGATCAGGCTGCGGTCGTAATCGTCCCAACTGGAGCGCGGCAACGCGAACATCCGCTCGCGTTCCACCCACGAGGTCGCCGCGTCGGGGTTCGGGTCGAGGAACACGTGGCGGTGGTCGAACGCGGCGACGAGGCGAATGTGCTTGGACAGCAACATGCCGTTGCCGAACACGTCGCCGCTCATGTCGCCGACACCGACGACCGTGAAGTCCTCGGTCTGGGTGTCGACGCCCATCTCGCGGAAGTGTCGCTTCACCGACTCCCACGCACCCTTGGCGGTGATGCCCATCGCCTTGTGGTCGTAGCCAACCGACCCACCGGAGGCGAACGCGTCACCGAGCCAGAATCCGTAGGACTTGGCGACGTCGTTGGCGATGTCGGAGAACGTCGCGGTGCCCTTGTCGGCGGCGACGACCAGATAGGCGTCGTCGCCGTCGCGTCGCACCACACCCGCCGGGGTGGTGACGGCGCCGGTGGCCGTGTCGACGTTGTCGGTGACGTCCAACAGGCCGGAGATGAACAGCCGGTAGCAGGCGACGCCCTCGTTGCGGAAGGTGTCGCGGTCGGCGGCGGCGTCACCGGTGGGCGCCGGCGGGTTCTTCACCACGAAACCGCCCTTGGCGCCGACGGGCACGATGACGGCGTTCTTGACGGCCTGCGCCTTGACCAGGCCGAGGATCTCGGTGCGGAAGTCTTCACGGCGGTCCGACCAGCGGAGGCCGCCGCGGGCGACGTTTCCGAACCGCAGGTGGACGCCCTCGACCCGCGGCGAGTACACGAAGATCTCGTATCTCGGTCGCGGCAAGGGTAATTCGTCGATGAGTCCCGGATTCACCTTGATCGACAGCACGTCCTGGCTGCGCGCGGAGGCCGGGCTGGTGACGAAGTAGTTGGTACGCAGCGTCGCCTGGATCATCGACGCGAACGCGCGCAGCACCCGGTCGGTGTCGAGGCTGACCAGTGCGTCGATGCCGACCGCGACCGCGGTGGCCGCCGCCGACGCGTCGCGCTTCTTCTCCCCCGACTCCGACTGCGCGTCGTCCGGATCGAAGAGCGCCTCGAACAGTTCGACGAGTGCGCGGGCCGTCGCCGGGTTGTCGTTGACGACCGTCTCGATGTGGGACTGGCTGTAGGGAAAACCCGCCTGCCGCAAGTACTTTGCGTAACTGCGGAGAACGGTGACCTGCTGCCAGGTCAGACCGGCGCGCATGACCAGTTCGTTGAAGCGGTCGATCTCCACCCGGCCGTGCCAGATCGCGGTCACCGTGTCGGCGAACCGCATGGCGGTGGCTTCGCGTTCGACGGCGTCGTCTTCCTCGCGGATCGACTTCTGCGGCGAGATCTTGAACTGGTAGATCCACACCGGCATGCCGTCGGCGCGGTTGACGTAGAACGGCCGTTCCTCGAGCACGACGACGCCCATGCACTGCAGCATCGGCAACAGCACGCTCAGCGACGCGGATCGGCCGGCGAGGTACCAGGTGAGGTTGGCGGGCTGCCCTTCTCCGCCGTCGGCGAAGACGAGCTTGACCGAATTGTCTTGCAGCTGTTCGATGATCGCGATGTCGCCGATGGCGTCGTGAGGGGTGAACGCCTGCCGGTAGACCTCGGGAAACGCCGCCGCGTAGTGCTCGGCGTCGGCACGGGAGATCGCACCCGTCGGGACAGCCCCCATCAACCGGTCACCCCAGGTGCGGGCCGCCTCGGTCAACAGATTCTGGATCCTGGTCTCGGCTTCCTCGGACGTGTCGACGTCTTCGGGCTTGCTGTCGTCGGGCAGTCGAACGGTGAAGTGCACTACCGCCCAAGGTGATTCGCTGACCCGCGCGGTGTACTCAAGGCTCTCGCCACCCAACTCGCGGACGAGGATGTCCTGCATCTCCAGGCGCACCACCGTGGTGTACCGATCACGCGGCAGGTACACCAGGCAGGACACGAAGTGGGACAGCTGGTCGGTCCGCAAGAACAGCAGCGCCCGGCGGCGGGAGCCGAGGTCGACCACCGCGTTGGCCATGTCCAACAGTTGCTGGGCACTGAGAGAGAACAGCTCGGAACGCGGGATCGTCTGGATGATGTCCAACGTCAGCGGACCGGGGTGGTTGTTGTCGCCGTGCGACAGCGCCAACGCCTCCCGGACGCGACGCGAGATCAGCGGAATTTCGAGGACGTTCGAATTCGACGCGGCAACGGTGAACAAGCCGACGAACCGATGCTCGACGGCGGCGTCCTGGCCGGGCATCGTCTCGCGGACCACCACGATGTGAGGGTGGGCGCCGTAGCGCAGGTAGCTGGGCATGGTCGCCTGCGCCAGCACCAACAGGTCGTCCTGCTCCGTCAGCTGCGGCAACACGTCGGTGCGCAGCCGCAGTACACCGAGCCGGCTGGTCGGGTCGACGGTGGCCGTCCCGTCCTCCACCGAGCAGCGCTGGTAGCCCAGCAGCACGAAGTGTCCGTCGGCGAGCCAGCGCAACAGCGCTGCCACGTCGCGACGGTCATACGACGGGAAGTGGCCCTTGCGGTCCGAATCCAACTGGCTGGCCAACACGACCAACGCAGCGTCCAGCGCGGCCGAATCGAGTTCCACCTGCCGGGCGTCGCCGAGCACGCTTGGCAGAAGCTCGACGGCTTCGGCGACGGCCTTGGGATCCGCGGTCGGCGAGAGTTGAACGTGAATCCAGGCCTCGTCGACGCCGTCCCTCGGGGCGTCGGGCGCGTTGACGGGGTGGACGTCCAGCAGTCCCCCCGCCGGGTCGCGGCGGACGCGGAACACCGGGTTCATGATCGCGGTGTAGGCGACGCCGAGACGATGCAGGAGCACCGTCACGGTGTCGGTCAGCATCCCGCTTTGGTCGGTGACGATCTGGATCGCGGGGCCGATTCCGCTGGGATCGTCGGACGCGTGCACCGCGACCTTCGTGTCGCCGGTGGCGCGCTGCTGCCCGACCATCCCGTGGGCCGCGAGCAGCGCCGGTGACACGGTCCCGGCGGCGTCGACCGGAATCGTCAGCGCGGCGTCGACGGCGGGTGCGTCACCCTGCGGGCTTTGGTGGGTCGCGACGTAGGCCTCGGCGATGGAACTGCCGGGAGCCGTGTCGATCACCGCCGATCCGTCGCTGCGTTGTCTTCCTGGAACACCAGGATTAACCGTCGTCATACCGAACGCTCCTGCCTCACGCGCGTGCCGTCCGCCGTTGGATGTGGTCGCCGAAGCGGCCAAGTGGCCCGCGGATTCGACACTAGTTGCCCGTGGCGTCGACGCGGTTCAACCCCGTCAGATCAGTCGCGGGTCAGCCTGCGGTGAGTAACCCGGTGCGGGCGAGCAGCATCCGCACCCAGCCGCGAAAGCTTGTTTTCCTCGTAGCCGCCGAAGTTGCCCTCGAACCAGAACCACTTGGCCTCGTTGTCGTCGTCGCCCTCCCACGCCAGGATGTGGGTGCAGGTGCGATCGAGGAACCACCGGTCGTGCGAGATGACCACCGCGCACCCGGGGAACTGCTGAAGCGCGTTCTCCAGCGAGCTGAGGGTTTCGATGTCCAGGTCGTTGGTCGGCTCGTCGAGCAGGATCAGGTTGCCGCCCTCCTTGAGGGTCAGCGCGAGGTTCAACCGGTTGCGCTCACCACCGGAGAGCACCCCGGCCGGCTTCTGCTGATCGGGTCCCTTGAAGCCGAACGCGGACACGTATGCACGCGACGGCACCTCGTTCTGCCCGACCTCGATGTAGTCGAGTCCGTCGGACACGACCTCCCAGACGTTCTTCTTGGGGTCGATGCCGCCGCGGTTCTGGTCGACGTAGCTGAGCTTGACGGTCTCGCCGACCTTGACGATGCCGCTGTCGGCATCCTCGAGACCGACGATGGTCTTGAACAGCGTGGTCTTGCCGACACCGTTGGGACCGATGACGCCGACGATGCCGTTGCGGGGCAGCGTGAAGGACAGATCCTTGATCAGGATGCGTCCGTCGAAGCCCTTGTCGAGGTGATCCACCTCCACGACGATGTTGCCCAACCGCGGGCCCGTCGGGATCTGGATCTCCTCGAAGTCGAGCTTGCGCGTCTTCTCCGCCTCGGAGGCCATCTCCTCGTACCGGCTCAGGCGCGCCTTGTTCTTGGCTTGGCGGGCCTTGGCGCCGGAGCGCACCCACGCCAACTCCTCGACCAACCGCTTCTGCAGCTTCTGGTCCTTGCGACCCTGGACGGCGAGCCGCTCGGCCTTCTTCTCCAGGTAGGTCGAGTAGTTGCCCTCGTAGGGGTACGCCCGGCCACGGTCGAGCTCGAGGATCCACTCGGCCACGTTGTCCAGGAAGTACCGGTCGTGGGTGACCGCGAGGATGGCGCCCTTGTAGTCGGCGAGGTGCCGCTCCAGCCACAGGACGCTTTCGGCGTCGAGGTGGTTGGTGGGCTCGTCGAGGAGGAGCAGGTCGGGCTCCGACAGCAGCAGCTTGCAGAGCGCGACGCGGCGCTTCTCACCACCGGAGAGGTGGGTGACCGGCTCGTCGGGCGGCGGACAACGCAGCGCGTCCATCGCCTGCTCGAGCTTGGAGTCCAGATCCCACGCGTCGGCCGCGTCGAGCTCCTCCTGCAGCTGACCCATCTCTTCCATGAGCTCGTCGGTGTAGTCGGTGGCCATCAACTCGGCCACCTCGTTGTACCGGGCGAGCTTCGCCTTGATCGGCACGCCCTCCTCGACGTTCTCGCGAACGGTCTTGGACTCGTCGAGTTGCGGCTCCTGCATGAGGATGCCGACGGAGGCCCCGGTGGCGAGGAACGCGTCACCATTGTTGGCCTTGTCCAAGCCGGCCATGATCTTCAGGACGCTCGACTTACCAGCGCCGTTGGGACCGACGACGCCGATCTTGGCTCCGGGGAGGAAGTTCAGCGTGACGTCGTCCAAGATGACCTTGTCACCGTGCGCCTTGCGGACCTTCTTCATCGTGTAGATGAACTCAGCCATGCTTTGGGTAGTGCCTTTCCGGTCTGCGGGTATCGCTCAGCTGACCATCCTAGGCGCGACGGCTTACGGCTACGCCGTCAGTGGCAGGGCCTCGCCTTCGATCGGGTCCTCGTCGCCGTCGGAGGGGTCCCCGTCGGTCGTCGGCTCGGCACTCGGCTCCACCTCGTCCTCCGTGCGCTTGCGCTGCTCGATGCGCACGGTGGCGCGCGTCAGATCGGGCCCGACCGCGGTGGCTCGCACCTCGACCGAGGACCTCCGGTTGCCCTCCTTGTCGTCGTACTCGCTGGTGTAGACGGTGCCCACCACCACCACCGGGTCCCCCTTGATCAGCACCCCGCTGACGCCGTCGACCACCCGGCCCCAGCAGTTGACGTTGACGAACAGGGAGTTGCCCGGCTCCCAGTTGCCTTCGGCGGTGCGACGGCGCGAGTTGCTGGCGACGCGGAACTTGTACACCTGCTGATCGCCGACGCGGCGGAGGATCGGATCGGTGACGATGGTGCCGACCATGTGGAACGGGGTCTCGAACATTGCGCTTCCCTTCATCGGTTCTTCCTTCGACAGCCCGTGTCGTGCTGCCCGAGACCATTCACCGTCCGACCCCCGACACGGGGTGCCGACGACGGGCGAGTGGCCGGGCGCCCTGTGGATGAAGTGCGGACTGTGGATGAAGGAAGACCGCAGTTAGCGGACCGAGGTGCCGTGCTCCTCGTCGATGCGGGTGGTGACACCGGTGGCGAGGACGGTGCGCGTGGCGTCGATGGAGGCGTAGGTCCAGAAGATCCGCATCTCCTCGGTGGCCGAGGTGTTGTGGAAGTAGTGGCGGATGCCCGCGGGGATGAAGGAGTTGTCGCCCGCGGTCACGGGATACTCGACCCCGTCGACGTGCGCCACGGCGGATCCCGCGAGGACGAGGACGTTCTCGTCGCAATTGTGGATGTGCTCGGCGATCGATGCGCCGGGCGCGAATACCGTGATGCCGTTGAGGAATTGCGTTGATCCGACCTGCTGCGACACCAGGGGTATGGTGCTGGCGCCGCCGCCGCGTTGGCGGGCCGGGATGTCACCGGAGCGCAGGATCACCGCGGGCCGGCCGTCGTCCCCCGCGCTGTCGGTGACGAGGCGTCCGGGCGCTGCCGAGATGGTGGTGTCAGTCATCGGGTTGAACTCCTCAAGAGGTCGGAAGGGTGGTCATTCGGAGGCGGGGGCGTGGTCGAGTGGCTTCGTCATGGCCCACCAGGACCGCACGTTCACGAATTCGCGAATGCCCGCCGAGGCCAGTTCGCGACCGTAACCGCTGCGCTTGGTGCCGCCGAAGGGCATTCGGGCGTCGGATGCGACCAGGGCGTTGACGAAGCACGCACCAGAGCGGATCCCCCTCCCCACGGCGATGGCGGCGTCGACGTCGGTCCCCCACACGCTGGCGCCGAGCCCGAACGGCGTGTCGTTGGCGACGGCAACCGCCTCGTCTGCACCCTTGACCGTGATGATCGTGGCAACGGGGCCGAAGGTTTCCTCGTCGTAAACTGCCATCCCGGCAGAGACGTTGGCGAGAATCGTTGGTGCATAGAAGTTTCCGGGACGATCGGTCAGCGGGGCGCCCCCGAGCAACAGGGTGGCCCCCGCGGCGACGGACGAGTCGACCTGACGCGCGATGGCGTCGCGCAGGTCTGATCGAGCCAGGGGGCCGACCTGCGTGTCGGGATCTTCGGGATCACCGACGGTCAGGTTGGCGACGCATTCGACGAGCAGCTCGGTGAAGGCCGGCGCGACGGCTTCGTCGACGATGAATCGCTTTGGAGAAATGCAGCTCTGGCCGCCGTTGAGGAAGCGTCCGCGGGCCGCCAGATTGGCGACCCTCGGCAGGTCGGCGTCGGCAAGCACGATGAACGGGTCGGACCCACCGAGTTCGAGGACCGATTTCTTGACCTCGCGTCCGGCGATGGATCCCACGGAGCTCCCGGCCCTTTCACTTCCGGTGATGGTCACTGCTCCGATGCGCGGGTCGGAGATCAGCCTCTCGGTCACGCTGGGAACGTCGGAGTCGGCCACGATCAAGGCGGTGAAGAGCCCCGGGGGCAGGCCCGCGGCGCTGAGGACGTCCTCACACTCGACGGCCGTCCCGGTGGTGTTGGAGGAGTGCTTGAGCAGGGTGGCGTTCCCGGCCATCAGCGCGGGGGCCGCAAACCGAAAGACCTGCCATAGCGGGAAGTTCCACGGCATGATGGCCAGGACGACACCCACCGGCTCATACGAGACCCAGCTGCGATCGGCGTCGGTGTCGACCTGCTCGTCGGCAAGGAAGCTCTCCGCGTGGTCCGCGTAGTACTCGAGGCCGACCGCACACTTCTCCACCTCCGCTTCGGATTCGCCGATCGGCTTGCCCATCTCCCGGGTGACGAGCAACGCGAGCGCCTTGCTGCGGTGGCGCAGTTCTGCGGCAGCTGATCGGAGAATGTCTGCCCGGTGCTCGAAGGTCTCGGTTGCCCAGTGTCGCTGCGCGACAGTGGCGGCATCGAGGGCGCCACCGATGTCGGCGTCACTCATCGGGGTGTAGGTCGCAAGCGTCTGGCCGGTGGCCGGATTGACGGTGGTGATCGTGGACAAGGGACTCGCCTTCATGGTGTCGACGTCGAATGGGGTACCGCGATCGAGCCCAGGCGGACCGGTCTCGCGAAGGTGTTGTGTTGCCCGCCAGGCACTATGACCGCCTTGGCGGCCTCCTGCCAGCGGGCGTAGTGCGGGGTGCCGCGGTGGGCGACCCTGAATGCGTCTTCGTCGGTGTAGATCTCGTACAGGTAGAACCGGGTGGGGGTCTCGAGGTCCTGATGGACGTCGAAGGCCAGACATCCTGGCTCGTCTCGCAACGACGCAGCGGCGTTGACGGTCATGACCTCGACGAATTCGGCCACTTTGTCGGGGTGAACGTCGAGGGTGACGAATAGTGTGTGCATGGATTCTCCTCAGGTCAGGGCCGTGACGCCGACGGCGGCAGTCAAGGCGTCGAGTTCGGCGACGGTGCTGGCGGGCAAGGTGACCGATCCCGCCGCGCGTTGTGCGGCAAGGCTTTCCAGCTCCCCGGGGATCAGGATCTCGGTGCCCTGTGCGGTGGGGCAGGACTTCATGGTGGCGATCAACGCATCCATCCGTTGTTCGAACTGAGTGCGCGGCATGATCGCCGCGATGTCGATCGCCATGACGAGATGGCCGCAGCCGCTGCGCTCGTCGGGAACGTAGGGGCCGACGACATCGGTGGCGAAGGAACTCCCGGTCAGCACGCCGGACAGGACGTCCATCATGAAGGAGATCGCATATCCCTTGTGTCCGGCCATCGGCAAAATGAGTCCGTCGATCGCGGCTTGAGGATCGTTGGTCGGCAAGCCGGTGGCGTCGACGGCCCAACCGTCGGGTAACTTTTGGCCGCGCTCCTTGGCGGCGTACACCTTTCCGCGGGCCACTCCCGTGTTGGCGATGTCGAGAACCACCGACCCATGGCTACCGCTCGGCACGGCGATCGACCAGGGATTCGCGCCGACCATCTTTTGCAATCCACCCCACGGCGCCATGGCCGGACTGCCGTTGGTGGTCAGGATGCCGACGCAGCCACGTTCGGCAAGCCGACGAGTCCAGTAGGCGGCGGTCCCGAAGTGGTTGCTGTTCCGTACGGCCACCACTCCGACCCCGTACTGGTGGGACGCCTGGGCCGCCAGGTCGACCGCGCGGTCGGTGATGACCTGGCCGACGCCGTCGTGCCCTTCGATAACCGCTACGGCGGCAAAGGAACTCACGACCTCGGGCTCAATGCCCGGCCGCATGGCGCCGGACACTATTCGGGCGACATACCAGGGCAGTCGCAGCAGGCCGTGGGACGCGTGGCCCCACAGATCCGCTGTCACCAAGGATTCGGCGACGAGGTGGGCGTCGTCGGTGGGCACCCCATGGGCGCCGAGTATCCGGGCCGCCAGGTCGACGAGATCGTCGGCGTCAAAGCGCCGTGCCGTAGTGGTGCCGTTCATTGGGAAACTCCTTGTAGCCGTCGGGCTTCGTCGTTGGTCAGGGGTGCCACTGCGTGTCCCTGCAGCAGTAGATACAACTTGGCCGTCTCCTCGATCTCTTCGAGCGCGTCGGCCGCCGACGCCAGGTCGGCACCCGCCACGACGGCTCCGTGATTGGCGAGCAGCAGGGCGTGGTGGCGCACCGCGGTGAGTTCGGCGAGCGCGCCGAGCCGTCCGTCGCCAGGTGCGTGATAGGGAAGCAAGGGAAGGCTGCCGACCCGCATCGCGTAGTAGGCCGTGAGATTCGGCAATGCGTTGCCGTGGTCGACGTCTCGCATACAGGAGACCGCCACCGTATGGGTGCTGTGCGTGTGCACCACGGCGCGAGCCGAGGGCCGTGCGCGGTAGACGGCCAAGTGCAGGAACGCCTCCTTGGTGGGCGGCGGGCCGTCGACGTGGCGACCGTCGAGGGCCACCCGAGAGAGGGCCTCGGGCTGCAACCGTTCGAGGCTGATTCCTGTGGGCGTCATCAGGATGACGCCGTCCTCGTCGAGCGCGCTGAGGTTTCCGGTGCGCCCAAACGTCACGCCGCGACGGAAGAACGACGCGCCCAGTTCTACGATCTGGTCTCGAACGCTGCTGTCGCGCAACCGGTCCCCCATCACGCCGTCGCCCCCGCGGCGCGGGCCAACAGTTGGACGTCACCGAAGTTCCCCGATTTGAGGAGCAGATCGACGGGTGGGTCCGCGACGTGAATCCATGGCACGCCGGGGGCGGCCTCTTCGCCGATGACACCGCCCGAGATCTCGAGTGCGGTGACGACCGCACCGGACGTCTCGCCGCCCGCGACGACGAGACGAGTGACACCGCGGTCGACCAAGCCGCGGGCAATCAGCCCCATGGCGGTTTCCAGGATCGTCGCCGCGGTGTCGGTGCCCAAGGAACGTTGAGCTCGGCGAAGGTCGTCGGGTGGCGTCGACGAGTAGACGAGCGGACTCGATCCCGGGGGCTGTCGGTCGAACCATTCGAGTGCGTCCTCGGCCAGGACCACGGCGTCGGGGGTGCGCAGCGCGTCGAGGCGCCACCACGGGTGTCCGACGGACTTCATGTGTTCAACCTGTTCGATGGTTCGCGCGGAGCAACTGCCGGCCAGCGCGACACCTGTCGCACCGAATGCGGTGGCCACGTCGACGTGGCCGTTCAGGGAAGGCCGGGCCCGGCGGGCAGCGTGCGCGGCACCTAGCCCCGCTGCCAATCCTGCTGCCCCGGTTACCAACTCGTCGTCGATGCAGGCTTCACCGATCAGGCGGAGGTCGTCGGCCTCGAGAGCGTCCACGAACAGGTAGGGCTCCGCCGCGTCGAGCAGGTGCCTGATGCGCTGAGAGCCAACGCGAACGTCGCGGATGTCGATCAGGCCTACCTCGTGGGCGGTCTGCTCCCGCAGCACTTCGGGGAGGTAGGACCGTGTCATCGGGGTTAGCGGGTGGTGTTTCATCGGCGAGTCCGACAACAGGACCCGGTCGACGAACAGGTGCCCCATGTACTGGGTGCGAAGATGCTGCGGCGAGGCCGGTACGAACACGGTCCGTTCGGTTCCCAGCGCTCTTGCCAGTGCGTCTGCGACCGGACCGATGTTGCCGTCCGGGCGCGAGTCGAACGTCGAGCAGTACTTGAAGAAGATCTGCGTTGCGCCCTTGGCTCGCAGCCAGTGCACCGCGCGCAGTGAGTGTTCGACGGCGTCGGCTGCCGGGATGGTGCGTGACTTGAGCGCGACGACGGTGACGTCATTGTCCGGTAGTTCGGTGTCGTCGTCGACGTGGAACAGCACCACGACACGCAGGCCGGAACGCCGGAAGGCGATTGCGACGTCGGTGGCGCCGGTGAAGTCGTCGGCGATCGCCCCGATCACGACGCGTCCCTGGTGACCAAGGTCTGCAGCCGGCGCACCGCATGTTCCGGTGCGGACAGCGTTGGGAGGCCGAGGCTTGCTTGCACGCCGGCGGCGGCAGGCGCGAGCGAATACTGCCCGAGAACGACTGCGTCGGGCTTCGGCGACACGCGACTCACCGCGCTGACGACGGCGTCGACGAGCGCGTCGACGTCCGCGGCACGCGCGGCGGCGGGCGCGCCATCGGCCACGACGCCGACCACGGTCACGTCACTTCCGACGACCATCCGCATCCGCGCCAACGAGTCGGCGAGCGGATCGGCGGCGGGCGACACCAACGCAATCCGATGGAATCCGCCGGCCGCCACGGCACCGAACAGCCCGTCGTCGGGACCGTGGACGGGGATCAAGACGTCGGCGTCCACGCGGTGGGCGACCCCTGCGTACATCGAGCACGACAGCAGCACCGCATCGGCGCCCTCGACGACCACGTGATCGATGAGCCGTCGCATGCGGGCGGCGAGGCGCGGGGTGATCTCACCGTCGGCGTCGTCGACGAGTCGGTCGTCGACCACGTTCCAGACGGTGGCGTCCGGGAGGAGCGCGTCGAAGGCGGCACGCGCCGGTGGGATCGCAGCGGCGACAGCGCTGATCACCGCGACCAGTGGAGGATGAGAATTCATGGGTGCTTTCTGACCAGGGCCAAGACGTCGGCCGAGTGGATGGCGGGCGGGTGACGTCAGCGGGCGGCCTCACGCGGCAACCGGGGAACCACCCGAGTCAGAGCCGACCCGACCGCCTCCGCGTATTGGCTGGTGCTGGCCGTTCCGCCGAGATCGCCAGTGCACAACCCGGTTTCGACCAACGTGTGGTCGACGGCAGCTTCGATGGCCGCAGACGCGTCGAGGTAGGCGCGGTGATCGGTGCGGCTGCTCCACCACGCCAACAGCAGCGCAGCTGAGACCAGCAGGCCGGTGGGGTTGGCGATGCCCAGGCCGGCGATGTCGGGGGCCGATCCGTGACCCGCATTGGCCGCGGCGTGGCGGTCACCGACGTTGAGAGCACCGGCCAGACCGAGGCCACCCGCCAGTGCGGACGCTTCGTTGGAGAGGATGTCGCCAAACATGTTGGTGGTGAGCAACACGTCGAAGCGTTCTGGCCGCAGATAGAGATCGGCGGCCATCGCGTCGACGTCCATCTCGCGCAGCTCGACGTCGGGGTAGCCCGCGGCCACCTCCTCCACAGTGGAGACGAACAATCCGT
The DNA here is from genome assembly GCF_001426545.1 of Mycobacterium sp. Root135. Classification (GTDB taxonomy): domain Bacteria; phylum Actinomycetota; class Actinomycetes; order Mycobacteriales; family Mycobacteriaceae; genus Mycobacterium. The sequence continues at coordinate 611,611 of NZ_LMEZ01000006.1, forward strand.
CGGTGACCTTCATGACGTGTCGCTTGCCGACGACGGTCACATGCCCGCGGCGGCGACGGGCCTGCTCGAAGGCGACCTCGGCGATCCGGCGAGATGCCTTGGCCGTGATGAGTCGCAGCGACAATGCGGTGTCCGCGGTCGGCCGGAATTCGCCATACCCTTCGAAGAGGCTGCGATCAGCGTAGAAGCCCTCGGTGTTCTCTCGCACGATGAGCACGTCGAGACCCTTGCGGCTCAACGGAACACCAGCCCTGTATCGCGAGGGGCGGAGGTTCGCGTACAGGTCCAGCCGCTTGCGGATGGTGCCCGGGATGTTGATCCCGCCCTCGTCGACTGGCGGGTAGAGCGTCATGCCGCCGGGACCAAGCAGGACGCCGTCGGCGGCCACACAAGCCTCGACGACGGCTTCCGGCAGCGTGGTGCCGTTGCGGCGGAAGGAGGACATTCCGACCTCGTGAACGTCGAATTCCAGACCGAGACCGAAGTGTTCGTCGGCGACGTCCAGGACGTGGCGGGTGGCGTCGCTGATCTCGGGTCCGATGTCGTCGCCGGGCAGCATGGCAATCTTCATGTTCTTCCAATCATGTTGGGCTTCTTCGACGTAGTGCTTTGGTACGCGTTAGGTGCGCGGGTTCTCCTTGACGGTGACGACGGGACATGGCGCGTCGACCAGGATGTCGCGGGCGTGGCTGCCGATGAAAACCTTGAGTGTCGCGCTTCGGTTCTGGAGACCTATGACGACGAGGTCCGCGTCGACTTCCTCGGCCAGCGTGATCACCTTGTGCGCAGGATCGTCTGTCTCCATGCAGATTTCGTGACCAATTGCAGTGGAACGCAGCCTTTCGGCGACTTCCACCCCGAGCGCCGGCGATACGTAGCGAGGTCCACCGGGAATGTCGGTTCCCGGGCCGAGGACGACGTGCAACGTGACGCCCTCTGCGCGTGGCTGCATCGCGATGGTGTTCAAGGTCCAGTCCAACGCGGCGCGACTCTCGGGACGCTCGTTGACCAGAACGACGTATGTGCCCATGTTCGTGTCTCCTAGATTGGGAAGGCAGTGGTGAGAGCTCCGACGGCGAGCATGACCAAACCGACCACGCACGCGCGCCAGATCGCCTTGCGCATGTGGTCGCCGAGTTCGACTTTGGCCAAACCCACCAGCAACAGGAACGAGGCGACTAACGGACTAGACGTGTGCAGAGGTTGCCCGATGATTCCGGCGCGAGCCATCTCCTCGGCGGTGATGCCATAGTGCGACGCCGCTTTCGTGAGTACCGGCAGCACACCGAAGAAGAATGCGTCGTTGCTCATGAAGAACGTCAGCGGCAGACTCAGCACGCCCGCGATGGTGGCCAGGTGCGGCCCGAAGCTCGCGGGGATGACGTCGACGATCCACAACGCCATCGCGTCGACCATGCCGGTGCCCTTGAGCACGCCGGTCAACACCGACGCCGCGAACACCAGCGCCACGACGGACACCACGCTGGCGGCGTGCGCCTTCAGCTGCTCGGACTGTTCGGCGACACGGGAGAAGTTCATCACCAGCGCGAGACCCACGCCGACCATGAGGATCAAAGGCGGCTCGACGAGACCCCACACGAGCATCACCATGACCGCGGCGGTGAGCGCGAAGTTCAGCCACACCAGCTTCGGTCGAGCGTTGGGTCGGTATAGGTGTTTTGTTGCATCCGAGGGGAACTCGGCGAAGTCCGATATCTCGTCATGATCCAGGGCGGCCTGGTCCGATTCCGCGTTGGTGGAGGCGACGGGCGTGATCGAGTTCGATCCGGTCGCCACGCCGGCCATCTGTTGGGACTTGGCACCGAGCGGTTCAACTGCGGCGTCGTCGACATCCCCCTCGTCGAAGACCAATAGCCCCAATCGGTTTCGCTCCCGGCGCCCAAGGAAGTAGGCGAGCACCAAGACCGCGACGATGCCGGACGCGATCGCAGGAATCATCGGCACGAAGATGTCGATGGGCGAGACGTTCAAGGCGGCGGCCGCCCTGGCGGTGGAACCGCCCCACGGCACCGTGTTCAGGACGCCGTTTGCCGTAGCCGCCACGACGGTCAACACCACCGGGCTCATCCGCAGCTTGTAGTAGATCGGCAGGAACGCCGACGTGACGATGATGAACGTCGTCGACCCGTCGCCGTCGAGCGACACGATCGAGGTCAAGAGCGCCGTGCCGACGACTAGGCGCATCGGGTCGTTCTTGACGAACCGCAGGATCAGACGGATCAACGGATCGAACAACCCAACGTCGATCATGATCCCGAAGAACGTGATCGCGAAGAACAGCAGCGCAGCGGTCGGCGCCAGTTTGAGCAACGCGTCCATGATCATGTCCGACAGACCGAGGCCCGCACCGGCGAACAAGCCGAAGATGGTGGGCACCAAGATCAGTGCCGCGACCGGGGTGATTCGCTTGGTCATGATCAGGTACATGAAGACCGTGATCATGGAAAAGCCGAGTATGACGAGCATCGCTCCTCCTGGAGTTTATGGCGTACATCACGGTATACCATAGAGCATGCAATAGGGAATCCCGCGGCGAATGTTAAAGTGCATGCGTGGCACGTGACAACAAAGCCGCTCAGGTCTACGGGTCCTTACGTGACGAGATCCTCGACGGCGCGCTGCGGCCCGGGGAATCCTTGAGCGTCCTCAAGATCGCAGAACGCTTCGGCGCGTCCCGCACCCCGGTGCGCGACGCCTTCGTGCGCTTGGAGTCGGAAGGGCTCATCTCACTGGTCGACCGCCAGGGAGCCCGGGTGTCATCGGTCTCGGTCCGTAGCGTCCGCGACCTCTTCGAAATGCGGACGCTGTTGGAAGCTAAGGCCACTCGGCAGGTCGCCGCAATCGCGCGGGACGACGACCGGGTGCGGCGGGCCTTCGACGAACTTCACGACCAGTTCTCAGCAGTCATGCGCGACGGGTCCGCGGACCGCGTCCGCTTCTACGAACTCACCGAGGCGTACGACCAGGCCGTCATCACGTATGCGGCGAACGAGTACCTGTCGCGGACGATCGCCGAGCTTCGCCCGCACAGCGCCCGGCTGCGCATCATTGCCCATTCTCCCGAACGCCTCGCCGAGTCACTCGACGAGCATCTCGTCCTCTGTCGAGCGATCGTCGACGCCGACCCGGACACCGCCGCGGTAGCGTGCGCCGAGCACCTCCTCAATACCGAGAGGACCATCCTCGACGCGGTGATGAAGTCAGCGGGACTCGCCGTACACGTGGACCTCGTCACCACCTGACTTCGCTCGCTGGGCAATCGATTCCACTGTCGACAGCCTTGCCGAGCAGGTCGACGCACGCGTCGACCGCGCCCGGATCACACACCGGGAACGATGGCTCAGACCGCTAGTTGGCCGGCAGTGGCGGCTGAGGTTCGAATGGTGTGTACCACCACCATTCGGCGCGTTCCCCCAACGGGCCGCGGCACGGTTTCACCGATGGGCGGGGTTGGGTTGGTGGCCGCGCGAGTGAACCCGGGTTGAGGGTGTTGCCGTCGGCGTCGGTCACGACCAGGTGCCCGGCGGGCCCGGTGATGGTGATGCCACCACTGTGATGCAGGCGGTGATGGAACGGACACAGCAGCACCAAGTTGTCGAGCTCAGTAGCTCCGCCGTCCTCCCAATGCTTGATGTGGTGGGCGTGTAATCCGCGGGTGGCCCCGCAGCCGGGGACGGCGCAGCAGCGGTCGCGGTGTTCGAGGGCTCGGCGAAGGCGGCGGCTGATCTGGCGGGTCGCCCGCCCGGAGCCGATGACCTGACCGTGGCGTTCCAACCAGATCTCGCAGTCCGCCTCACACATCAAATACCGGCGGTCCTCCTCGGACAAGAACGACCCCAAATGCACAGCGGCGTTTCGGCTTTCGACGTCCAGATGCACGACCACGGTGGTGTGCTGACCATGCGGCCGACGTGCCACATCGGCGTCCCACCCGGCCTCCACCACACTCATCAACGCATCCGCGGCGTTCGGGAACGGCGGTACCTGCACCGACGGGCCCTCGGGATTCTCACCGTGCCGAGCCCCGCCGTAGACCTCGCTGGCTTCGATATCGCTGGCGATATCAGTCTCGCCCGCGTCGCCGCGGTCGCGCTTCCACTCCGCCACCAACGCGTCCCGATGAGACTCCAGCGCGGCGTCGAACTTCGCGGCCTCGAGCTTCGGCAGCGTGATCCGGTAGGTGGTGTGGGTCTCGCCGACGGTCTTGCGGACCGACCGCTCCGGCTCGGGCTTCTGGTCCGGTTTGGGACGGGGCTCCAGCTTGATCGCCATCCGCAGCTGGGTCACCGTGGCCACCGACGCCAACTGGGCGTAGTGCTCGTCGGACCCCGCCCCGGCCCGCTCGGCAATCACCGCCACCTGATCCAACGACAGCTGGCCCTCGCGCATCATCGCCGCGCACCGCGGGAACTCGTCAAGACGGCGGGCGGCGGTCACGATCGTCTCCGCATTGTGCGGGGACACACCCAGCTTCCAGACCACCAACGCCGGCACCGACCGGCAGCCGGTCGCACCCCAGATCCCGTCACCCTCGATCTCCGCAGCGATCTCCACCAACCGGCTGTCGATCGCATTGCGCTGCCCCGCCAACTCCTCCATCTCGGAGAACAACACGTCCAAGCGCTCCTTCGAGCTCAAAGACGCTGTCGCCGTGGACATACCACCATCATAGGAGCGGGGTCCGACAAGAATCTGGCGCGCAAGCGCGCCAGATGGACGCTAGCGCTCTTCGAGCTTGGACAGCTTCGCGAGCATGTTGTTGTACGCGGCAAGGTCGGCGTCGTCGTCGCGGTCGGCGGCACGGTCCAACCGCACGGCCGTCCGTTGATCGCTGCGACGCCACTGGATGAACAGCGCGATGAGCACGAGAACCAGCGGGACTTCGCCTGCCGACCAAGCGATTCCACCGCCGAGCCGTTGATCGGCCAGCAGGTCGGTGTGCCAGGGCAGCTGCAAGGACTTGTAGAAGTCGCCGGCGAGCACGGCCTTGGTACCCATCAGCACGACACCGAAGAACGCGTGCAGCGGAAGCGATGCGAACACCACCGCCAGCTTCGCGATGGGCGGGATCGGCCTCGGTGTCGGGTCGACACCGATCACCACCCAATAGAACAGATAACCCGTCAGCAGGAAATGCAGGTTCATGGCGACGTGGGCGGCGTGGCTGGTGACCGCCACGTCGAAGATGCCGCCGAAGTAGAGACCGTAGAAGCCCGAGACGAAGATGATCGTGGCGACGATGGGGTTGGTCAACAACCGTGACACCCGACTGTGCAACGCCGCCAACAGCCATTCACGGGGGCCGGGTGGATCGTCGCCGCGCGACGCGGGCAGTGCCCGCAGCGCCAGGGTCACGGGCGCGCCCAACACCAGCAGCACCGGCACCAACATCGACAGCAGCATGTGCGCGGCCATGTGCATGCTGAACATCGCGGGCATGTAGCGGCCGATGCCGGACGACGAGGCGAACAGCAGCACCGCGCAGCCACACAGCCAGGCGACGATCCGCCCGGTCGGCCAGGCGTCACCGCGCTTGCGCAGCCGCCACACCCCGGCCAGGTACAGGCCGGCGAACACGATCGCCGCCGTCCCCAGGATCAGGTCGAAGCGCCAGTCGAACAGGATCCGCGCGACGGTGGGTGGGCCCGCGAGGTCGTAGCCGATCTCCACCGCCGTCACCGACGGGTTGAAGATCGCCGGCGGAGGCGGCGGGGTGCGGCCCAGTGCGACGGCGATGCCGAACGTCACGCCGAAGACCCCGGCCTCGATCAACGACAGCCGGATCAGGGCACCACGCGCGTTCGCATCGGTGCGCAACGCCGCGACGCCGCGCCGACGTTGCTGCCACCCGAGCACGCCGAGGACGATCAGCGCCGTGGCCTTGCCGACCAGCAGCCAGCCGTAGTTGGTGTGAAAGAGGTCCTCGAAGCGGACGCGCACCAGCGCGTTGACCACCCCGGAGACCGCCATCGCGACGAAGCACCACAGCGCGACGACGGAGAACCGGCGGGCGGCGAGGTCGGCGTGTTCACCGCCACGAAGGGCATGCGCCAGCAACGCCATCAGACCGCCCGCCCAAAGGGCACCCGCAACCAGGTGTACGAACAGGCTGTTGGTGCCGAGATCGTGAGACCCACCCGCCGAGGAGTGTCCCGTCAGCACCAGCGGCAGCAGGGTGACCAGCGAGCCAGCCACCAGCAGCGGGGTCCACGACCAGCGGAGCACCGGGATGCTGAGCACCGTCACGACCGCGGCGAACAGTGCGGTCCACCGCCAGGCCCCCGCCACGTCGACCAGGCTCGCCACCGACCAGATCGCCGAGAGATCCATGCGGCTGGTGAGCGGTTGACCGGTGACGTCGGAGACGGTCAACGGGACGAGCATGGCCGCGCACACGGTCCAGACACCCGAGGCGAAGGTCCCCGTTCGCAGCGCGCGATACCCCGCCGCGTCGAGCACGCCGTTGCGCTGCGGCGGGACCAGGAAGGCGGCGAGCAGGAACGACCCCACCGCGACGACGGCGGCGATCTCCCCCGCCGCTCTGACGAACGGCAGTCCGTAGTTGGTCACGGGGCCGGGATCGGGCAGGCCGGTCGCGGTCAACGCATCCGCCAGCGACAGCGCGGCGATGGCGGCGGCGGTCGCGCCGGCCAGCAGACCGACACCAAAGAGGATCGGCCACACTGCGCTGGTGCGGGTCTGCGCCCGCGCCGTCGTGGTGGTCATGCCTCCAGGGTATGGCGCGTCGCCGACTTCGCTAAAACGCTGCCGTCAGCCGTTCTCCTTGCGCATGGCCAACTCGCGGAGGAAGAACTGGTCTCGGGAGAACTTCTCGACCTTGCTCATGTCCCCGAGGATGTCGCGCAGTTCCGCCAGGAACGCCGCGCGACGCTCCTCGAGGTCGGCGGCCGGCTTCAGCAGGTTCTGGTCGGCGATCACTTGTCGCGCGGTGGCGAACAGAAGCGCCGACACCGACTCGTTGCTGCGGACCCGCGTCTGCGCGATGTACTGACCACCGACGCCGAGGGCAAGGGCGGTGAGGTCCTTCTCGCCGATCTCCGGGGGTGTGCCCCGAAGGACGTCGGCGACGATCTCGTACGCCTCGATGAAGGGCCGAAGTATCGCGCCCGCCACCAGTGGCCGTTTCGCCCGCAGGATCGCGTCGATCTCGTCACCGCCCGCGGCGACGTGTCGTTCCCAATCCTCGTGCCACGACATCTCCTCGGCGATGTGCTCGCGGAACGCGGCGGAGTCGGCGAAGTAGAACTCGAACTTCAACAGGTCGCGCAGTCGCATCGCCTGCTTCCAAAACGCCTCGACGCGGTCCCCTTGCGCGCGGGCGGCGTGCACCAGCGACAGTTCGACGATCGAGGTCTCGAGGAACGCGTGGATCAGGGTGTTGCGGTAGAACGCGGCCTGATGTTCGTCCTCCGGAGCGATGCGCCACACCGGCTCCCGGCCACCGTCGACCCGGGTCACCGGGTGCCCACCGGATAGCGCGTCGACGGCTGCCCGCACGCCGTCGGTGGTGCGCAGTCGCAGCGCGCTGTTGGTCATCGGAGTCTTGGTGCGCTCGAGGTAGTCCAGCGAATCTTGCATCGTGTGATGCAGCTGGTCCAGCGTCAGGGCCACCCCGCTGGTGGTGAGCAACAGGGCAGACACCAATCCCGTTGCGTTGACCGGTGTTACGCGCAGGATGCGCCATGCGACCTCGAAGGCCATCTTCTGCATGGCCAGACGTTTGGCGGCCTCGTCGGTGGTCATCGGCCCGTGCGGCTCGCCGAGGTACTTCGCCATCGAGACCGCCTCGGGGAAGCGGACGTAGATCTTGCCGTAGTTGCGGTCGCCCTGAGCCTTGATGAAGTTGTACAGCCAGGACACCCCCTCGGGGGTCTTCTCGCCGCCGCGGGCGTAGTCGGCGTATTCCGCCGTCTCGTGCAACTGGTCGAAGCTGATCGAGACGGGCTGCAGCAGGATGTCGTCGCTGCGGCCGGCCAGGTAGGCGTCGGCGACGTACGCGAGCAGACCCAGCTTGGGGGGCAACATCTTTCCGGTACGCGAGCGCGTTCCTTCGATGGCCCAGCTCAGGTTGAAGCGCTTTTCGACGATGTAGCCGACGAACTCCTTGAGCACGTACTTGTAGGTGGGGTCGTCGAGTTTGCGGCGAATGAAGATGGCACCAGAACGGCGCATGAGCGGACCCATGAAGCCGAACGACAGATTGATGCCGGCGAAGGTGTGTACGGGCGGCAGCCGGTTTTCCTGCATCGCGACCGGCACGATCACACCGTCGAGATAGGACCGGTGCGAGAACAGCAGCACGGCCGGATGTCGTTCGAGCGCACCGCGCATCGACTCGACCTCGGCGCTGTCGTAGTCGATGTTCGGGTCGAAGCCCCTGCTGAAGACCGCCCGACCGAGTGACGGGATCAGGTCGACGGAGAACCGACTCCACCCCGTCGACAGTTCGTCGAGCATGTCGCCGGCGGACTCCAACGTGGCTCCGGGGATCTTCTTCAGACCCTCACGGAATCGGTTGGAGGACAGGATCTCCGGCTTGATCAGGCGGGGTGACTTGTATTCCGGGCCGAGCAGCCGCAACTCGACGCGGCCGATCGCCAGCTCCGCGCGTCGCACCACGAAGTGGGCGAAGTCGCGGGGGTTCTCCGCGACGGTGGTGTCACTCCAGTGCTGGCGCAGCTCGGAGACCTTGGCGGGTTCGCCGGCCACTACTCGTGCCCGGGCCGGGTTCTTGTGGAGGATGTTGCGCTGCAACAGCTTCGGTGGTCGGTAGGTGTCGCGGCCGCTGATGAAGGACACCACCTTCGACCGGGTGGGCAGACCGCCGGGAACCCAGAACACGCGGACGGGAACCACCGAGCGGTCCTCGTCGACGTCGAGAAGCTCGACCAGTCGGGCGAGGGCGGCCGGTGGCGGGTCGCCGTCAGTCGGAAGTTGCAGAACCTCGATGTTGGAGCCCGGGTGCTCCTTGCGTTGGTCGGCCAGCCAATCGTCGAGCATCTCGACCTCGGCGGGCGAGTCGACCGCGGCGAGGACCAGCGCGTCCCCGGTCGGAGTGAAGCTGTGCAGGGCCTCGGCGGTTACCTTCACGGCCGCCCCTTCTTCTCCGGAGTTGCCTTGGCAGCGGCCTTCTTAGCGGGAGCCTTCTTCGCCGGTGCCTTCTTGGCCGGCGCCTTCTTCACGGGCTTGGCGACGCGGTCGTAGAGCGGTGCACTGGGAAGCGTGCCCGTCGGCCAGTCCTTGAGCGTGTCCAGGTAGAGCTGGCGCACCTCGGCGATGCGCTCCGACAGGTTCTCTGAGGTCCAGTCGTCGACGGAGATCGGCGGGAAGACCGCGACGTCGACGGTGCCGGGGTTGAACGTGCTCGAGTTGCGTTCGGCGATGACCTCCGCGTTGCGGATGACGATTGGCACCAGCGGGACGCCGGCCGCCATCGCGATCCGGAACGGGCCCTTCTTGAAGTCCCCCACCTCGGTGGTGTCCAAGCGGGTGCCCTCAGGCGCGATGAGAACCGAAATCCCCTTGCGGGCAAGCTCTTCGATCTTGCGCAGGCCCTCAACGGCGGCCTTGGGATCGTCGCGGTCGATGAAGGCGGCGTCCAGCACGCGGCCGACGGTGCCCATCAACGGGTCCTTCTCCAGCTCCTTCTTGCCGACCGAGGTGAAGTTGTCGCTGATCAGCCGGCCCGCGATGAACGGGTCGGCCTGGTTGCGGTGGTTGAAGAGGAAGACCGCGGGCCGCTTGGCCGTCAGGTTCTCCTCCCCGAGCACGTTGAGTTCGATGCCGATCGACGTCATCAGCAGTCGGGTCCACGCCGCGGTGAAGAAGTTGACTCCGGTGCGGCGGTTGCGGGTGAGGAGCCCGAGGCCCAAACCGCCTGCCGCTGCGGGCAGCAACGAGGCAATACCGGCCACGGTGCGCAGCTGGGCCACCGGGCTGCTGCCGCTGCGACTGGTGAACTGGAGGATCGGCCAACCCCGCTTGACGGCCACGGCGCGCAGCTTGCCAGCGGGATTCGTCGGTCGCGGGTTGCCGACCAGGTACATCAACGCGACGTCCTCGTCGCCGTCGGCGTAGAAGTAGCTCTTGGTCAGGTCGACGCCGTTCTTGGCCGAGAATGCTTGCACCGCACGGGCCTTGCCGGGACCCCAGATGATGGGCGTGCGCACCTCACCGGTGATCAAGCCGTCGTCGTCCGTTTCGAACTGGTTGCTCAGCACGTTGTCGATGCCGAGGAACTTGGCGACCGGCTCGACCTGCACGGTCAGCGCCGACGAACTGAGGACGACGGTGTGGCCGCGGGCCATGTGGGCGCGCACCAGCGCGCGCATCTCCGGATAGATCCGCCCCTGCACGTGCTGGACGAACAGTCGCTCACCGAGCTCGTCGAGGTCGCTGATGGAGTTGCCGTGCAACATCCTGGCGCCCTTGCCAATCAGGTCCTCGAACTCCGAGCGACCCAGTTGATGGTTGAGCCCGGCCTGCACCATACCGATGAACTCGCCGACGCTCATCTGGCCGCGCCGCAGCCTGTCCTGGGTCATCATGACCCCGGTGAAGCCGGCCACCAGGGTACCGTCGAGGTCGAAGAAGGCGCCGACCTCGGGGCCCTCCGGGCTGGCCTCGATTTCGGCGACCGAGCCGGGCAGTCGAAGGATCACGTTGTCGCCCTGGCGCTCGGGCTGTCCGTTCTGCGAAGTCATTGCGCGGCACTCCCATTGGCCGAGGTGGACGGTGAAGTCTGCGGCGCCGCGGGCGACGGCGCGGGTGGATCGGCAGTGAAGGACGCGGGCGTCGACCGGCCCTCGCCGCCCAGGGCGAGCACCTCGTCGAAGCCGTCCCGGAGACACCTGGCCCACAACGCCTCGTCGGCGACGGCTGCCCGGTCGTAGCGGGTGGTGATCGTGCAGTAGCCCGCGCGGGACACCAACACCACCATCATGGCCACGCCGGGTAGCGGCCCAATACCGTAGTGCCGCAGAATCTTTGCGCCAGCGATGAAGGTGTCCCCCGGGTAGATCGGCACGTTGCTGGCCTGCACGTCGGAGTTGACCACCGAGCCGGCCACGGATTCGAGGATGGAGTCGGGCAGCAGGCTGATCAGCGGCGCCATGGCCCCGACCATGTCGATTGCCCGTTCCTCCCGCTTGCGCATCATCTGGGCGCGCACCTTCGCGATGCGTCTCGTCGGGTCGACGATGCCGACCGGAGCCGCGAGATTCACTCCGGCGAAACGGTTTCCGCCAGCGGGGTCGTCGTCGGACCGCAAGTTGACCGGCACCGCCATCGGCAGTGTGGCGACGGGAATGCCCTTGGCTTCGTGGTAGAGCCGAAGCGCGCCGCACAGCCCGGCCAGATACGCGTCGTTGATGGAGCCGCCCGCGGCCTTCGACGCCTTGTGCAGGTCGCTGAACTTGATGTCGATCGCCTCGGTGCGCGAGGACATGCTGCGCCTACGCAGCAGGGGCGACGGATCCGCGACCGGCCCCATGACACGGGCGCTCGACCTGGCGTAGTTGACGACACCGCCGACCGAGGACACTGGATCGCGGACCACCCTGCCAAAAAGGGACGCCGCTCCCCCGATGGCGCCGATGATGCCACCGGCGATCGAGCCGGGAAGCTTGTTGAATCCCTCGCGCATGAGGTCGTTGGGCGAGAGGTCCTCGGGGATCGGCAGCTGCGCAACCTTGGCCGGTGGCGGGTCGCGTTCGACGTCGTAGATGTTGGCGAACATCTCGATCGCGCCGACACCGTCGGTGACCGCGTGGCTCAGGTGCAGCATCGTCGCAGCGGTGCCGTCGGCGAGACCCTCGACAAGCGTGGCCGTCCACAGCGGTCGCGAGATGTCCATCGGGGATTGCAGCGCCACCTCGGCCAGGTCCATCACCTCGCGCAGCGTGCCAGGAGCGGGGACGCGGACCCGTCGCACGTGATAGTCCAAGTTGAAGTCGGGGTCGACGACCCATCGCGCCGCCGCCGTCGGCAGGGTCGGCATCACGACCTTTTGACGCAGCCGCAACACCTTGCGGGAGGCGTTCTCGAAGCGCGCCCGGAACCGTTCCCAGTTGGGTGTCGCGTCGAGGAGCTCGACGCCCATGAGCCCCGACCGCGTGCGCGGGTTGGCCTCGCCGCGGTGCAACAGCTGGTCGACCGCACTCAATTCCTCGGGGAGTCCGGCCGCGGCGTTGTCCGGCACGTCGCTCATCTTCTGTCGATCTCCTGCCGTCGTCACCCCGGATGCGGGGTCCACGCTAGTCCGCCACCCGATACCGCGGGTCGCAATACCGGTGTTGTGAGGCGGTTGCCAGCTCCGTTCTCAGCCGTCGCCCATCGGCTGGCTCGGAAGGTCGCGAAACGAATCGGCAAACAGCACCCCGGCCTGCTGACCATTCCGGCTTGGGGCGATCCGAAGGGTTACCGACGTGCCATGAGCACCGGGACGGACGTAGTAGCACCGGTCAGTTTCCGGGCAGTAAACAGACACGAAGTCGACGACGTCCTTGTCCATCGGCGTCGTATGGGTGCCGTGTCGATCCGCCCAGGTGGAGCGAAAGTGGACCTTGACGGCGCCGGCCCGGGCAGACCGGTACTTCACCTGGAGCCGATGAAACTCACCGCGGGCGTAGGCGACCAGATCGAACGGCGCGTGTTCGGTCACCGGAAAGAGAACCGTGAAGCCCTTTCCGGCCAAATCGGCGTGCACCTTCGCGACGCCGAGGTCGCCCTTGTCCTTGGTGAAGTGCACCCCCATGCCTTCGAGCGTAGGGAGTCACGCGTCAGGCGATTCGCGGCAATTCGGCTAAAGTGTGTGCGCTGCCTCCGTAGCTCAGTGGATAGAGCAACCGCCTTCTAAGCGGTTGGTCGCAGGTTCGATCCCTGCCGGGGGCGCCAGGTTAGGCCGAGCTCGCTAGTCGGCCACGCCGTCGGCAAGGTCAGCGAGCAGGCCGCGCAGCTCGTCGGCGTACGCGAGGTGTTTGCGCAGTTTCGCGGCGCTCTCCTCGGCGGCGGCGTGGCATTCCCGCAACTTCTCGGCCGCCAAGCGCCGCTGTTCCTCGGATGCGTCACCGGCGGCGAGGACGTCGACCGCGTCGAGCAGGTCCCTCATCTCCGCGAGACTGAAGCCAAGCGGCTTCATCCGCCTGATCACCAGGAGCCGTTCGACGTCGGCCTCGGTGTAGAGCCGGAACCCGCCCGCCGATCGCGCCGACGGCGTCACCAGCCCGACCTCGTCGTAGTGCCGCACCGTGGCGATCGACAGCTCCGTCTGCGTGGCCACCTGACCAATCTGCATCTGCACGCCTAGTGTCCGGAGCCCAGGTTTCCGGAGAGCCGGTCGTGCCGGTCGGCGGAGTCGTCGTCAAGTCCGATGATCTCGACGTTCTTGCCCTTCGCCCGGTACTTCGTGGTCACGGCGTCGAGTGCGGCGACGGTGGAGGCGTCCCAGATGTGCGATTCGGACATGTCGACGACGACGTTGTCGGGATCGTCGGCGTAGTTGAACTGGTAGACGAGGTCGTTGCTCGAGGCGAAGAACAATTCCCCGGTGACGCGGTAGACGACGGTGTCGCCGAGTTCGTCTGTGCCGGTGACTCTTTCGACGGTGACGAGGTGCGCGACCCGCCGCGCGAACAGCACCATCGCGGTCACCGCGCCGACGATCACGCCGTATGCGAGGTTGCTCGTGGCCACCGTGACGGCCACGGTGGCGACCATGACCAGGGTCTCGCTGCGGGGCATCCGGCGCAGCGTCGACGGGGTGATGCTGTGCCAGTCCATCGTGCCGACGGAGACCATGATCATCACGGCGACCAACGCCGCCATGGGAATCAGACCGACGACGTCGCCAAGTCCGACGACGAGAATCAGCAGGAACAGCCCCGCGAGGAACGTCGAGATCCTGGTGCGCGCGCCGGACACCTTGACGTTGATCATCGTCTGGCCGATCATCGCGCAGCCGCCCATGCCGCCGAAGAGACCGGTGACGACGTTGGCCACGCCCTGTCCCCAGCTCTCCCTGGTCTTGTTGCTGTGGGTGTCGGTGATGTCGTCGACGAGCTTGGCCGTCAGCAGCGACTCCAACAGCCCGACCAGCGCCACGGCAAGTGCGTAGGGCGCGACGATCGCCAGCGTGTGCAGCGTCCACGGCACGTGCGGGACGACGAGCGTCGGCAGGCTCGTCGGCAGTTCGCCCTCGTCGCCAACGTTGGGGATGTGCACCGAGAACACCAGCACGGCCGCGGTGAGGATCACGATCGCAATCAGCGGGGCGGGGATCGCGGTGATCCACCTCGGTAGCAGCACCATGATCAGCAGGCCGACCGCGACGAACGGATAGACCAGCGCAGGCACCCCGATCAGGTAGGGCAGCTGCGACAGGAAGATCAGAATGGCCAAGGCGTTGACGAAGCCGACCATCACGCTGCGCGGGACGAACCGCATCAGCCGGGCCACCCCGAGGGCGGCCAGCACCACCTGCAGGACGCCGCCGAGTAGGACCGCGACGATGAGATAGTCGAGGCCGTGCTCGCGTACCAGCGGCGCGATGACGAGGGCAACCGAACCGGTCGCGGCGGAGATCATGGCGGGTCGACCGCCCGTGACGGCGATGGTGACGGCCATCGTGAACGACGCGAAGAGCCCTACCCGCGGGTCGACGCCGGCGATGATCGAGAACGAGATGGCCTCGGGGATCAGCGCGAGGGCCACGACCAATCCGGCGAGGATCTCGGTCTTGAGTCGCCGCGGCGAACGCAACGCCGCCATGACCGAGGTGCTGGGATCGCCCGCCTGCCGGACGTTGGGCGCAGGCGAAGTCGGTGGAGAGGTCAAAGTCAGTCCGTTCACGTGACGCGACGACCGGGCGGCCGCCAGCGCACCGAACTCTACTCTCACCTCACATGAGAGTTTGCACTCCGACTACCGCCGATGGTTGGACGAACCGTCGTTCGGCGGGGACGGTGCCGTGCCGCCGTCCTCGGGTTGCAGTTCGGCCGAGCCGTCGTCCTCCGACGCGTCGAGGTGTTCTTCGTGCCGACCCTGATCGGGTTGCGTCATGGCCGTCCCCTTTCGCTGAATGCCATCCGTTGTCTTCGGGCGCTGATACCCGGGCGGTCCACCCCGAAACCGTAAGCGTCTGACGCGTTTCAAGCCCCCGCCGACCGAGCACTCGACGAAAAGCACTGTCCCAATTGGAGGAAACACCACATGTCACAACGCAATACCGTCGTCCGATCACTTCACGACCTCGGAATCGCCGCCTGGTTCGGCGGATCGCTCATGGGCGCGGTGGGCGTCAACGGAGCCGCGGCCGCCGTCCAAGACCCAAGGGAGCGCGCGAAGATCGCCGCCGTCGGGTGGGGAAAGTGGGCGCCCGTGAACTTCGTCGCCATGGGGGCGCACCTGATCGGAGGCGCGGGGATCCTCAGGGCGAACAAGGGTCGCGCCAAGAATCAGGAAGGCGTCACCGCCAACACCGTCACCAAGCTGATCCTCACCGGTGCCGCCGTGGGTGCCACGTTCTACAGCGGCGCGCTCGGCGCGAAGACCGCTCAGGGCGACGGACATTCGGTGGCCGGGGCCACCGAGCCGACGGCCGCCACCCCTGACGACGTTGCCGCGGCCCAGCGCCAGCTCAAGTACCTCCAGTGGGCGCTGCCGGTTCTGACCGGCGCGATCATCGTCCTCGGTTCCCAACAGGGTGAGCAGCAGCGGTCGACGCAGGTGCTGGCCGGTCTGGGGTCCAAGCTGCTGAGCCGCGCCGGCGACTAAGTCTGCCGGCTCACCAGGCCAGCGACGTGTCCGGCGAGCTGTCCCGTAGTTCGAGTTCGGCTGGGGTAAACCGCTTGGTCTCGTAGAGACCGCGTAACTCGGCTACGGGACGGGACCCGGCAGTCCAGCGCCGGGTCCGGTTCAGCGCCCACGACGAGTTGCACGTCACGGCGACGCCGTCACCCTCGACGCTTACCTCGCCGACGCCCGGTCTCCCGCATGCGTCGACGAGTCGGTTCACCGCGGTCTGAGACAGCACCGGTCGGCCGCGGGTTGAGAGAACGAAGCGGCACCGTGCCAAGATTTCCGGCGGCGGGGTGCCGACGTGGATGCGCGGATCGTCGTCCCGCAATTCGGCGCGGAGGCGCTCGGCGTCTAGGCCGCGCAGCCAGATTCCCACGTCCAGATGCAGGAAGCAGGCCAGCGTCGCGACCATGGAGCCTGCGGTGTGGCCGGTTACGTCGACGACCACGGCCACCTCCGGAATCGCATACCGCAACCCGTGACGGCGGGCGTCGGGGTCCGGGACCAGCCGAGCCACCGCAAGGGCCTCCTGGTTCTTGGCCGCGGTCCGCTCGGCGACGTCACGGCCCGCCCAGTCCGGCCCAGAATGCCACGCCACGGCGAGCGGCTCGTGGCGAAGCACGGCACCACTGCTCATCGCGCGATGGGCCAGTTCCCAGTCCTCCCCGCCGTAACGGGTGAAGGACTCGTCGAAACGACCGACGTCCTCGAACAGCTCACGGCTGCAACACATCACCGAGCTGATGACGTAGCGGTAGGACCGGTGGTCGACGTCGAGCAGCTGTCGGGACCGGCTGTATTCGTCGCGGAGCCACTGCGGTTCCTCGAGCACGTCGGGACCGGGACCGCCCGCCTGCCACGACCGCCACCTTTCCGGCGTCCAGCCGTCGAGCGCCGCGTGTCTGCGGCGGCCGACCACGAGGGCGTCGGGCAGCACCGACGGCAGCCGCACGATCCTGCGGACGTAGTCGGGGTCGGGATGGGTGTCGGCGTCGAGAAAGCACAGGATCGGGGCGGTGCTCGTCCGCACTCCCATGTTGCGCGCCGCCGCGGCCCGGAAACCGTTGCGGCCCTGGCTGACCACCGACACGTTCAGCGTCGAGTTCGGCCGGGGCGCCTGCGCCGACCCGTCGTCGGCGACGACCACCTCGATGAGGTCGTGCGGGTAGGTCTGCTGCTCGAGCGCGGCCAACGTCAGGGCGAGCTGGTCGTGCTGCTCGTAAAACGGGATGACCACCGCGACGCGCACCGGCAACCCCGGGTGGTCGTCGAGCAGGTCCCATCGGTTGCCCGGTACGGCGAATCGACCGCCGGACAACGCGACCGGCGTCGTGCGGGGATCAGTCATGCCATCGGGCCAATGCTCGGGCGTACCGCTGCGCTGTGGCACGAGACGGCGATCCGCTGACGGTTCCCGCTGCGATCCACGTCGAATCCGGATGGGCCATGGCGTATTCGAGTGCCGACCGCAGCCCGCGAGCGGTGTCGGGATACGGCGTCAGGGTTCCGGGGTGCCGGTCGGCATGTTCGACGGTGTAGCGGTTGACGGGAACCAACGGCCGTCGGCGCGCGGCGATCCAGGTGTTGATCGACCCCGAGGCCGACACGTGCCGGTGGTGCGCCACCGGCACCGTCACGTCCTGCAGGACGCCGGTCAGCGCTTCGTCGGGCACGTACCCCGTGACGGAGAACCGGCGGCCTTCGCGCTCAGCGGTTTTCGCCAGGCTCTCGATCAGATCGTCGTGCCCGGCCGAGGGTTCACCGACGGCCACGAACCCCACCGACGGTGGCAGGTCCACCATCGCCGCGAGGACCTCGTCGTGTCCCTTTCCGGGATAAACGAAGCCGAAGACACCGACGCTGCGGTCACCGACCGCCGGTCGCCGCGGCGGAGCGTCGGCCACGTCGAGCGGGAGCGGGATGACGACGACGTCCGCGGAGTCGGCGATGCGGGACTCCTCGAGCAGCGATCGTTCGTGGGCGCTGTTGACGACGAGGCCGTGCACTGACGCGCAGACCGTCCGATAGGCGTCGGTCCGCTGCGCGTAGTTGCCACCGTCGGACGGCTGAGGCACGTCGTGCAGCGTCACCGTCACCCGCGAACCCGTGGCCTCGACGTCGCGGACGAGGGCGACCACCCGGTGTGCGGCGTCGGCCGGCGTAGCGCCGAACAACCTGTCGGTGAAGTTCAGATGGACCCCGTGACACCGTCGGAGGGTGCCGTCGAGATCACGCCAATGGTCAAGGCGGACAACGTTCGTCGGACCGTCCGAACCCCGCAGCGACGCGGCGAGGTCGAGCGCGAAGGACACGACGCCGTGGCGCGCCGGTCCGACCACGAGATGCGTGGCCGTCACCGCGCCGCCGCCGCTCCAAGACCAAGCAGGTCCAGAGTGTGGGCGTGCCGCTCGAGGGCCAGGCCGACGAAGTCGGGATTGTCGTAGTACCACTGCAATTGGGTTCGATGCACGTCGCCCGGCGTGATCTCCGCGCCGTCGAACCACCAGTCGACCCGGCCTGGGGCGAAGATGTTCCGCGCCTTGAGCACGCGGGGTTCCAGCGGCGCGATCGCCGAGCCGAGCAGCGTCCTGGCGGGGACGGGAACCGACCGCGGGACGCCCGTCGCGGCGAGGACCCGTCGACCCAACTCCGTCAGCACGCCGTTCCCGGGGTGGTTGACGGTGTGCGCGGCGTGAGCGCCGCTGGGCCCCAACACATCCGACACTCCGACGTCGCACTGCAGACTCTCCCGGCGGGCCAGCTCGGCCTGGCTCGCGTCGGCGACCGCGACGAACGCCGCGTCGTCGACGTCCACGTCCCAGTCGTCGTCGACCGTCTTGCCGTCCCGCGCGGCGATCACGGTGCGCAGATCGTGGTACGGAACCACCGGCGGCACGACGCTCCGGTCGGCGGGGTGGCGCACGATCGCCTGGAACGGATGCAAACCGGCGTAGCGGATCACCGGCCACCGAATGACTCGCGCGGTCGACGGTAGTTCGGCGGCAAGCTCCGCCGTGCCCAGCGGCAAGTCGCGGTAGCCGTCCCTGATTGGCTGGCACAGCAACACCGCGGCCCGGCCGAGCAACGCCCGCAGGTGGTCGAGGTCGGAGCGCTCCAACTCGTGCACCGGCGGCATCCTCACCGTCGTGTACGGCCGGTCGTCGACGCCGTCGAGCACCAGCCGGAGCGCCTCGGCCTGACAGTTTCCGACCACCAGCCACAGCGGGCGCGACTCGTCGTCGCGGGGTGGGTCGACGCCGTAGAAGTCACCGTAGTGCCGCGTCCTCGGTGACGGTTGGTGCACGACGTCACGTTATCCGTCGGAGTGAGTCCGCGCAGACGGGGTAAGAGCCACCTCGTGCTAACTGTGGCTTCGGTTCCTGCAAGTCACCCCTACGTCCAGTCGGTGGTGGACACCTCGCGCATCAGCCTGCTGCCCGATCCGGTTCCGCTGGGAGCGACCGTGCCCGGGCAGTGGTGGCCGCCCCGGCTGTTGGACCCTGAGTACCTCAGACGCCACGTCGGCACCTTCGACGTGCTGCACGTGCACTTCGGCTTCGAGGCCATCTCCGTCGACGCCCTACTCGAGGTCGTCGACGTCCTAGGCCAGCGCGACGTCCCGCTGGTGCTGACGGTGCACGACCTGCACAACCCGCACTTCGCCGATCGCACGCTGCACCTGGCTCAGCTGGACGTCCTCGTTCCCGCGGCAGCCACGGTCGTCACCCTGACCAACGGGGCGGCCGCGGAGATCCGTCGCCGATGGGCTCGGGACGCCGTCGTGCTCCCCCATCCCCACGTCCTGCCGATCGACGCCGTCGGCGCGGCGCGCGCGTCGCGCCCCGACCCCGTCGTCGCGGTGCACGGAAAGGGGTTGCGCGCCAACATCCGGCCATGGCCGATCGTGGACGCACTGCTCGACGGCGCCCTCCCCACTCACCGCCTTCGACTGGATCTCGACGACGGGGCCATGGCCGTCACCGGAACGGCGGATCACGTGAACCGCTACCGACGGGCCGGGGTGGACGTCCGGGTGCACCCGCGCTTCAGTGACACCGAACTGATCGGGTACCTGACCGAGGTCGACGTTGCCGTGCTGCCCTACGTGTTCGGCACCCACTCCGGGTGGGTCGAGGCCTTCCACGACGCCGGGACGACCGTCCTGACCCCGGACTGCGGCTTCTTCACCGAACAGCACGGCACCTTGGAATACGGCTACGGACCCGACGGCCTCGACGCAGCCGGCCTGCATCGCGCCGCGACCACTGCGCTGCAGACCCTCGACGGTCGCCGCGGCGAAGACCTCGACCGGCGGGATCGGCGCCGCCGGGAGCGCGACGACGTCAGGAACGCCATGGTGGATCTGTATGCCACGGCGGTAGTCGTTTCGTCGGCCGCCTGACGTGCTCGTGTTTGCCACATCCGGCGCCCCGCTAACCCGCCGCGGTTGCGAGGTTGCTGAACACCTGAGGCGTCGACGGGAGACCGCTGGGAACCTCCCCGAGGCGTTTGCGTCTCATCCCCCTCGATGGCATGGTCATTCGCAACCCGCAGACGGGTGACCTCCGCGACGGCATTCTGCCAGTCGAAATGCATGCTGATAGGTGGGAGCACCGGCGAGTGACGGAGTACGTCTACGACATGTCGGACCCCGAACGCGACGCGCTGACCGAGCAATTCCTGAGCACCAAGAGAGTGGGCTGCAACCGCTTCGCGTGCTTCGCCCTGGAGGGCACGGACCCGTTCGCCAACATTGCCCGGCAACTCGAACGCGAGGTCTTCGAGGCCTCCTGGGGCAACGACTCCGCCACCATGAAGCAGGAATACGGCCCGTATGACGAGAGCAGCCTGTTCTTCATGGTCGTCGACACGCACGACAAGGTGCCCGCGGCCGCCCTGCGGATGATCCGCAACTCCCCGGCCGGACTCAAGACGATCGTCGACCTCGACGACTGCCGCAAGTCGCCCATCGCACCGACGGCGATCCCGGCCGACGAGGTCATGCGTCACCACGGAATCGACGACCTCGACCGCTGCTGGGACGGAGCCACCGCGGCCATCCCCCGCCGGTATCGCCGCAAACTTGCCGCCACGCACGTCCACCTGATGCGCATCATGGCGCTGGCCGCCATGCGGGAGGACATTGAGCACTTCGTCGCCGTCCTCGACGCACCCGTCGTCAGGGTGGCGCGCGACATCCTCGGGCTACCGCTGATCCCGCTCGCCGGGACGCCCCCGTTCACCCACATGGACGCACCGAACAACCAGGCGGTCTACGCCCACGTGCCGTCATTGCTCGGATTGGCCGGTAGACGCAATCGCAAAGTGGGACAACGGATCAGAGCCAGCTTCGCCGACAAGGCCCTGCCCAGCCCCGAACAGCTCGCCGCCCGGTGACGTGACGTGGCGCTGACAGTCGACCTGACCAATGTGGTGCGCGAATACCGCATCGGTGGGCACACCGTCCGGGCCCTCAACCGGGTGACGTTGCGGATCAACGGTGGCGAATTCACCTCGATCGTCGGCCCGTCCGGGGCAGGCAAGAGCACACTGCTGCAGCTCCTCGGAGCGCTGGACTCCCCCGACTCCGGCTCGATTCAGTTCAACGGCACCGAGATCGGCACGATGACCGACGAACAGCAGTCGACGTTTCGACGTCACCAGGTCGGGTTCGTCTTCCAGTTCTTCAATCTTCTGCCGACGCTGACGGCGTGGGAGAACGTGGCCCTGCCGATGCTGCTCGACGGGAGGCGGCTGCGCCAGGTGCGGTCCGATGCCGTCGCGCTGCTCGACCGCGTGGGGCTTGGCGACCGGATCGACCATCGCCCCGCCGAACTGTCCGGTGGGCAGATGCAACGGGTGGCCGTGGCGCGGGCCCTGATGATGGACCCGCCGCTGATCCTGGCCGACGAACCCACCGGCAACCTCGATTCGTCCACCGGCGCCGCGATCATGGAACTTCTGCGCGACGTCTCGCGCACCGACGGCGCAGGCAGAGCGGTCGTCATGGTCACCCACGACCTGGGGGCCGCGTCGCAGACCGATCGCGTCATCACGGTGCAGGACGGTGCGGTGAAGTCCGACCTTGCAGGGCGAACCAGGGCGGTGCCCCCGTCCCCGCCCGCGCGACGGAATGGACGGCACTCGACAGGCAGTCGCGATCAGCCGACCGACGTCTTCCCGATCGTGACCACCGACCCACCACGGCGACGCGGCAAACACTCCGCGCACCGGGTGTAGCGCAGTGCTTCTCGCGGTCTTCAGCAGACTGAAGGTCCTCAACGTCCGTGAACTGCGCACCCACTGGGGGCGCGCGGTGGCCTCGATCGTCGTCGTCGCGGTGTCGGCGACACTGCTCGTCGCCGTCCTCGGCGTCTCCGGTTCGATCACCGGATCGATCGACCGCCTCGCCACCAGCATCGGCGGCGACGCCGACCTCGAGGTCTCCGGCATCACCGGCGAGGGCGTCGACGACACCATGCTCACCACGGTCGCCGGCACCGAGAACGTCCGCGCCGCAGTGCCGTTGGTCCGCACGAGAATCACAGCCGACGGGCAACCCGCCCTACTCGTCGGCCTCGGCCAGAACGCCTCCGAACTGCACTCCGACCTGCAAACGGCCATCCAAGACCAGCTGGAGCAGGGGTCACCCGTGACGTCGGCGCCCGACGGGGTCGTCGTCGGCGCCGGGCTCGGAGTGTCCAAGGGCGACCGGTTCCTGGTCGCGGGCACCGAGCTCACCGCGGTGGCGGTGGTCGACGGGCCAGCTGCCCGCCGGCTGAACGACGCCCACTTCGTGATCGCGCCACTTGCTCTCGCCCAACGGATCTCGGGCCGGCAAGGACGACTCGACTCGATCCTGGTGTTCACCACCCCCGGCGCGGATCAGGCTGCGGTGCGAGCCGGGGTGACGACGGCGCTGCAGGGCAGGGCGGTGGTCGCGACGCCGAGTTTCCGCGCCGCGCAGGCGAGTAGCTCGTTCGCCATCCTGCAGGCGATGACCCTGTTGGCCGCCTCGGTGTCGCTGGTGGTGGCCGCGTTCTTGAGCTACAACGCGATGAGCATCGCGATCGCCCAACGACGGCCCGTCATCTCCACGATGCGGGCGCTCGGCGGTCGCCGACGAACCATCATGTCCGACATGCTGGCCGAAGCCGCGCTGGTCGGTTTCCTCGGTGGTCTCCTCGGGTCGGCGTTCGGAATCCTGATCGGCTACTTCGCCATTGGGGAGCTGCCATCGACGCTGGTGCAAACCCTCGACGCCCGGTTGGAGTACGTGCTCCCGGCGTGGGTGGTGCCGCTGACCGTCGCCGCGTGCGTACTCGCCAGCGTCAGCGCCTCGGCGTTGGCCGCCCGGCAGATCCACACCGTCGCGCCGATCGAGGCGTTGGCGCCGAACGGCGCAACCACCGCCGACCCCGGCTCGCGGCGGCTCAGGATCGCCGCGGGAATCGCCGGGACGGTGCTGCTGGCCGTCACCGTCGGCGTCGTCACCGCCGACCTCGGACAGATCGCCATCGCGTCGATAGCGTTGTCGTTCATCGGGTTCAGCGCGTTGTGCTTCGCCTTCTCGGGGTTCATCATCAAGGCGGCCGCCGCGGTGGCCCGGCGGTTCGGACCGGCCGGCGTGCTCGGCGCGGCGACCATCGAGCGCGCACCGCGGCGCATGTGGGTCGCGATGATGACGGTGCTGACCGCCGTGGTCACCACCGTCGCGGTCACCGGTGCGACGGGCAACGCCGTCGACTCCACGGTCGCATCCTTCGCGTCCATCGCCGACGCCGACGTGTGGGTCAGCTCGGCTGCCGCCACCGACTACTCGTCGACGCTGCTGCCGCCGACCACGGCGGCCGACGTGGCTGCGGTCCCCGGTGTCGAACGCGTCGTGCCGGACCAGATGGCCTTCGCCACCGTCGGCGATTCGCGCGTGATGCTGCTCGGCATCGCGGCGGACTCCCACCGCGACATCTACACGTCCCTGGCGCCTGCCGACCGCAAGAAACTGCTTGCCGGCGACGGCGTGGCGTTGTCGCGTGACCTCGGAAAGTCCATGAACGTGACTGCGGGCGAGCAGATCACGCTGCAGACCCCCACCGGACCGCGCACCGTCCGGGTACTCGCACTGGTCCCGTACTTCTCCGGGATGACGGGCACCGTCGCGATGAGCCTGGACGCCATGCAGGGCTGGTTCGACCGCGCCGGGGCCAGCGACCTGGAGGTCACGCTCGCCCCCGGCGCCGACCCGGCCGCGGTCACGGCCGCGATCCGCAAGGTCGTCTCCCCGGAGACCTTCGTCTACTCGGGTGACGAGGCCCTCGACGGTGTCGCGAGCGCGCTGGATCAGGTGATCGCCGTCATCACCGTCATCGCGTGGATCGTCGTCCTGGTCTCCGCCGTGACACTGCTGAACACGCTGATGCTGTCGGTCCTCGACCGGCGCCGCGAGATCGGCGTACTGCGGGCCATCGGCGCGACGAGGGCGTTCACTCTAAAGGCGATCCTCGCCGAGGCCGCGGGCATCGGCATCGTCGGTGCCGTACTCGGCCTAATCCTCGGTGCCGCGATCCAATACCTGACGTCCGTCGCGTTGACGAACGTCCTCAGCATCGACGTCGCATGGCAGCCGAACCCGTCGATGATTGCCATCGGTGTTGGGGCGCTGGCGATCTGCCTCCTCGGCGCCATACCGCCCGCCGTGCGGGCGGCGCGGCTCGACATCGTCGAGGCCATCAGCGCCGACTGACCCTCAGCGGGTGAACCAGGCGAACCAGTCACGCGACGACGGCGTGAGATAGTGCTGCGGCGAGACCTTTTCGTCGGGGAAGAGCGCGAAGCCCTGCGGGGGACCGCCGGGGCGCGGATGGAAGTACGCCCCGCTCACCCAGTCCGGGTTGATGTCGAGTTCCATGCCCCGGACGACGCCGGCGTCCTGCAGGATGCGCCCCAGCGTGCACACCGACAGGGCCGGACCCGCCACGTAGACCTCGACTCCGCTTGCGGTGACGCCGAATCCGGACCGATGGATGAAGGCCGTCTGCCCGATGGTCGTGCCCCACTCCTTGGTGCCACCGGTGGCGCAGGTCTGGTTCAGCGCGCCACCGTCGACGAGGGGCACCAGGTTCTGTCTGACGCTGACCACGTCGGGTGCCATCCGCACCTCCTGATTCCACCGTCCGACGTCGGCGGTGCCGTCGGCCCTCAGCACCAGGCTGGCTTGGCCGTCGACCAGCCGGGTGACGGTGCGCCCCTGGCTGTAATAGCCGGGGCGGCTGGGATCGGTGAGCCGGAACCCGCCGTTGAACGCGACGGCGACGTCGTCCCTGTCGGCGGGTACCAGCGACGGCGCCGTCGCCCACCTGCCACCGGGATCGGTGGTGCCGGGACGCAGTTCACCGCGCACCAGGGCGGGGTCCATCCGCAGCACGCCGACCACGAACGAGGTGTGTTGATCGTCGGGGCGCAGGGCCGCCACCTGGACCGCGGGCTTGCCGTGCGCGGTCACCACGGTGTGCCAGCTGCCCTCGCCGGGAAGCGGAGGATCACCGCTCAGCGGCGCTAGGGGCGTGGACGGCAGGGTCGCCGAACCGGGAACCTGGGGTACCGCTCCGGCCACGGCGGGAATCCCGCCGGGAGGTTCACCGCCGAGGGCAGGCTGATTCCGGAGGTACACCTGCTTCTCGAGCCAGGTGACTTCGTCGTTGAGGCCGTGGCTACGGCCCCATTCGGCGAGCTTGGCCATGGCGCTGTCGGTACCGGCGACCCGAAGCGCGGCGACCCCGCATCCGCCGACGGCCAGCGCCGCCACGGTCAGCATCGCGACGACGAGGCGGGACACGGCGGCCAC
Source organism: Mycobacterium sp. Root135 (assembly GCF_001426545.1). GTDB lineage: Bacteria > Actinomycetota > Actinomycetes > Mycobacteriales > Mycobacteriaceae > Mycobacterium. The sequence goes on from NZ_LMEZ01000006.1 coordinate 637,292, forward strand.
CCTCACCTCCTGACAGCTCGTCGCGCATCGACGATTCACCAGTGAGGTTGCCAGGGCGCGCTGTTGGATCGCTGTCTAGGAGCTGTGAGCGACGAAGTCCGCCACGATCCCGCCGAGTTCCTCGCCTCGCTGCTCCTGAACGAAGTGGCCCGCGCCGGCGATCGTTACGTGGTTCTGTCCGCGCGCACCGGGCACCCGCCGCTGGAACACCCCGTCCCAGCCCCTCGTCGCGGGGTCGCCGTCGGAGTAGGCGGTGAGGAACGGCTTGTGCCACTGCTCCAGCACCGCCATGGTCTCGCGCCCGATGGCGGCCCCAGGGTCGTTGCGCGTCAACGGGATCAGGGCGATCAGCTGGCGGAGGCCAGCCGTGTACGACCGGTCGGGAAAGGGTGCGTCATAGGCGGCCAGGACGTCCGCAGGCAGGGGCCCGGCCACCGCGTCGAGGAAGAAGCTTGGCACGATCTTCGGTGCACGCTGGTAGAACGCCACGTAGTCCAGCAGCGTCTCCTGCAACATCATCCGGCCGTCACCCACCCCGTGGTGGGCCCACTCGAGTTCGCCATCCAACGCCGGATCGCACGTGTGCAGGATGGTGTTGGCGGCCACGACGCGCGCAAAGCGGCTTTCGTCGCGGGCCAACACGCTCAGGCCGAGCGGCCCGCCCCAGTCCTGGGCGACGAGGGTGACGTCGCGCAAGTCCAGCGCGGCGACGAGGCCGTGCAGCCAGTCGACGTGGCGGGCGAACGTGTAATCGGTTGGGTCGGTGAGCTTGTCGGAGCGTCCGTAGCCGATGTTGTCGGGTGCGACGACCCGCAGTCCTGCCTCGACGAGGACCGGGATCACCTTGCGGTACAGGTAGGACCACGTGGGTTGGCCGTGCATCAGCAGCACCACGGGCCCGTCCTTGGGGCCGGCGTCCACGTAGTGCATGCGGAGCGGGTCGAGCTTTCCGGTCTGCACCTGCACGTAATGGGGTGGGTAGGGGAACCCGGGCAGGTCGGCGAATCGGTCGTCGGGGGTTCGCAGGACTCCCATCAGATGGTGGTCACTTGGCCAGCTGCGGATAGCCGAAGGACCCCCACCAGATGGTGATCACTTGGCCAGCTGCGGATAGAGGGCTTCGACGCCGCCCGCGAAACCGGCGCGAACCCCACGGCTGGTGTCGTCGGCGAGCACCTCGTAGTCTCCGGCCGTGACGGCGTCGACCGCGAGGGCCGCGACGACGGCGGGATCGGACTTGGGTGCGTCGAAGATCGCCCCCATGTCGGTGTCCATCAAACCGACGTGCAGTGCGGTCACCACGATCCCGCGCTCAGCCAGTTGCAGCCGCACCGCGTTGGTCATCGACCACGCCGCCGACTTCGAGGCGCAGTAGCCGCTGTGGTCCGGGCTGCTCACCCAGGACAGCACCGACAGCACGTTGAGGATGCCGCCACCGCCGTTGGCCTCGATCACCGGGGCGAACGCCCGAACCATCGACAGCGTGCCGAAGTAGTTGGTCTCCATCTCACGGCGTGCACCGTCGAGATCGCCGGTCAGGAGGTTCACGTCCGCCGCGATGCCGGCGTTGTTGACCAGCAGAGTCACGTCGCCAGCGCGCTGTGCCGCGTCGGCCACCGCGGCCGGATCGGTGACGTCGACGGCAAGGGGAATGGCCCCGTCGACGTCGACCGAATCCGGATTGCGCGCCGCGGCATACACCTTGGCGCCACGCGCGAGCAGTTCGAGGGCGAAGTGTCGACCGAGCCCACGGTTGGCACCGGTGACGAGTGCAACGGAGGCAGAGATGTCCATCACGTCATAGTGCACCTCGGCGGCCCCCCACGTAAATGATCCCGGGACTAGCTCGACTCCAGTCGGGTGACCAACCCGCGGTCGCCGTCCACCCTGACGCGATCGCCGGTCTTGAGCACCTGCGTGGCCACCAAGGTGTTGACGACGCAGGGCAATCCGTACTCTCGCGCGACGACGGCACCGTGCGAAACCGAGCTGCCGATGTCGGTGACCAGAGCGGCGATCACGGTGAAGTACGGCGTCCAGCCCACGTCGGTGACGGGGGCGACGAGGATTTCCCCGCGCTGCACGTCACGCGCATCCTGAATCGACTTCGCCACCCGGACAACGCCTTCCGCGATCCCACGGCTTGCGGGGCGACCCAGGATCTCGTCGTCGGTGATGGTGCCGGGCGCTCGAGACAGGATGGGCGCGGGCCGTCCGACGGAGACGTCGTCGAACTCCAACGCCTGCTGAAAGGCCAGCGCGTCGCGTCGCTGCCGCGCCCGGTCGACGAGCTCGGCGACGTCGCCGTCACCAACCACCCGGTGCAGCTCGGCGCGGTCGAAGAAGAAGACCAGGTCGGCGTCGGGCAGGCGCCCCGAGGCGGCCAGCACCTCCCCGAGATGGTGGTATCCGAGTTTGAGACGGTGCGCCATCAAGGCCATCTTCGACTTGGTCTCCTCGCGTCCGCGCGCGCCGCCCTGTGCCAATCGGGCGAGCAGCCGGACCGTCCGGGAGGCGGGGACGTCGCCGGGTCGTCGAGGGGGTGGCGTCACGGTGGAGTCGCGGGCCGACTGCACCATGGCCTGCATCATCGACCCGAGGCCGTCGGCGTCCTGTGCCCACGCGGGGTCTCGCATGCACAGTTCACGGTAGCCGCGGTGCCCGTGTCGACTGAGGAACTCCCGCAACGCAACTCCGCCTGGTCCCGCGTCGCTCCGCAGCCGCGTCAGAGCCTGCGCAGGCGCCGCGGCCAGGAACCACCCCGTGGCGACGTCGTCGGCCGCAACCTTCCGCACCACCTGGTGCAGCTCCTCGACCATCAACGCACTCTCCACGTCGGCCGCACCGGCCATCAGCCGGGCCGCGTCGGCCTGGCCCTCGCTCTCGTCGCGACCGTCCTTGACCGCCTGACGCACCAGGTAACTCTCCAGGACGTTCGCGCCGACCGCCGCGCGCGACGAGGACCGGACGTGGACCAGGGTGACGTGACAGTACAGCTCGACGCCCGACTCCAGTTGTCGCAGAACTTCTTCGGCATCGCGACTGGTGGGGATGGGATACGCGGCGATCTGCTGGCCGAGGCGCCGTATCGCCGGCCCGGCGGACAGCGCATGGGAGGTCAGCCTGACGGTGTTGACCAGCTTGTCGGCGAACGGCTTTGGCGGCTTGGGTTCGAGTTCGTCGACCACCCGGCCACAGATCGACATCGAGAACTGCTCGAGGGAGTTGCCGAGGATGCCCGAACTCAGGCCCGTGCCCTCGGTCATGTTCAGGAACATGTGTCCGTAGAAGTACCCGACCTGAAGCCACGGGGTCTCGTAGCGTGGCTGCGCCCGGGCCACCACCTGGGTCATCTGCATCGCGTAGTCGATCGCGTGCCCCGACACCGACGCGGTGAGCGGGCAGAAGGCGCCCGGCATCATCTCGCCGATGTTGCAGCGCGTGTAGACGTCGGTGGCGCCGGTGACCGGGGTGTCCATCTCGTTGAGGTCACCGGGCAGGGTGGTGACCGGTCTGGCCTGCAGCCACCACAGCTTGCCTGCCTGGTCGACCGCCCACTCCAGATCCATCGGCCGACCCCAGTGCTCCGCGGCCTGCATTGCGCCAGTGCGGATTTGGGCTACCTCGTCGTCGCTCAGCACGGAGGTCTCCCCGACGTCGCGCACCGCCTGGGCGCCGTCCGAGGTCAGTACGAGGTGGTCGGAGACGGCCGACCCGTCGACGAGCGCCTCCCCCAACCCGGCGATCGCGTCGATCACCATCAGATCGCGGCGTCCGGTCGTCGGGTCCGCGGTGAACACCACGCCTGCCGCGCGGGCGTCGACCATCCGCTGGACGACCACGTGCATCTCGACGGGCTCGGCACCGCCGTAGGCGGCGGCGCGGTCGGACCCGACCGAGCCGGCGCACCGACCGACGGCGGCGGCGAAGTCCTCGGGCGTCACGACGCCGAGCACGGTGTCGTACTGCCCGGCGAACGAGTGCTCGACGCCGTCCTCTCCGGTGGCGGACGACCGGACGGCCACCGGTGCCTGCATCCGCGCGAAGCGCTCGGTCACCTCGTCCGGAAGGGGTGACTGGGAGACGCCTGCGACGACGAAACCCGTTGGGACGGAATGTCCGAGCCGTGTCAGCTCGGCGAGTCCCCACGCCTTTCCGCCGAAGCGGTCGTCGACGACGTCGTCGAACTCGATCGTGGTGGTGTGCATTCGTCAGACCAGCGCGTCGATGATCTCGGCCAGCGACTCCACGGCGATGGGTCCGGGTTGGTACAGGCAGATGCGGTCGGAGATGCCGTCGACCCGGTCCCTGATGTGCGCGGCCACCTCCGCCGGGGTGCCGCAGGCGGCGATGGTGTGCAGTACCTCGTCGTCGATCAGCGTGGACATCTCCTGCCACCGGCCCTGCTTGGACATGGCGTTGAGCTCGGGTTGAAGGTCGCCCCAGCCGTGCGCGTCGAGCACCGGCCGGTAGGCGGGCGTGGAACCGTAGAACGCCAACAGCATTCGCGTCGACGAGTGGTCCTCCCCGACTGACACGATGATCTCGGGTACCACCGCGAGGTCCTCGGCGCTTCGTCCCGCCGCGGCCAGCCCCTCACGGACGGCGGGCATGGTCCTCTCGTGCAGGTACTTCTTGGAGCCGAACGGCATTACCAGTAGGCCGTCGGCCACTTCGGCCGTCGCACGGGTCATCCGGGGACCCAGTGCGCCGAGGTAGATCGGCGGCGGCCCGTACGGGTTGGGGCCGGGGTTGAAGGTCGGCGTCATCAGGGTGTGCCGGAAGTACTCGCCGCGGAAGTCGAGCCGCTCGCCGTCGTTCCAGGTGGCGAAGATGGCCCGCAGCGCGCCGACCATCTCCTTGATCCGGGCCACCGGGTGGTCGAACTCGGCGCCGTACCGCTTCTCGACCTGCGCGCGGATCTGGGTGCCGAGTCCGAGGATGAAGCGCCCCTCGGAGATCTCCTGGAGGTCGTTGGCCTGGTGCGCCAGCTGAATCGGATTGCGGGGCAATGCGATCGCCACGTTGGTCATCAGGTCCAGGCCCTTGACCGTCGACGCCAACACCAGTGGGGTGAAGACTTCGCGCGGGCCCTCGAAGGTGAACACTCCGGAGGCTCCGGCCTCCCGCAGCAGTGCCGCTCGTTCGACGGCGTCGGTCGGACTGAACAGCGCGGTCATGACCTTCATGCCGTGACCCCGGCCTGGACGTCGGTCCAGTCGTGGAAGCCCGACGGGTGGTGCGGGCCGATGACGGCGTGCTCGAAGAGCCCGACGCCCTCGTGCGTGCTGCCGTCGGGCTCGGTGCAGACCGCTCGGCCGACGTGGTCGATCAGACTGAAGGGGGCTCGCGCCATGACCTCTGGATCGGTCAGGTCGTAGGAGACGCGCTCTGCGGACGGACCGCCCATCCAGGTGCCGTGTGCCCAGGAAGAGTCCCCGCCGTAGCCGGAGCCAAAGGCGATGGGCGCGAACAGCTTCGACTCGACGTCGAGCTGAAGTCTGCCTCCTGACCGCGTCATCATCTCGACGTGTGCTCCCGAGGGAATCCGGGTGCCCGGCGCGTAGTGGACGTTCGCGCGGACGCCGTCGAGCTGTTCGACCCTGCCGTCGGCCCAGCGTCGGGTGCAGTCGTACAGGCTGCGGTGGCCGTCGGGATCCTCCTGGATGATCAGGAAGATCTGGTAGTCGTCGAAGGCGAGCGGCAGGTAGAGCCACCACATTCCACTGAATGCGGTGTCGGGCCGGCCTGCGGGTTCGGCCTCGCCGACGGGCCGGATGCCCCAGGACCGGTCGCGGTTGCCCACCGAGTTGGCGGAGTCGACCTGCAGACGGTCGCCGTCGACGTCGATCCACCCCTCCCACGTGCCGAGTTGGGCAAACCGACAGGCCTGCAGGGTGACTCGCCGATCGGTGTGCATGTGATGCGGGTGCTCCAGGGCGGCGGGGAACCTGCCCGTCCACCGCAGGTCGACCGCGACGCCCTCGGTCTCGGCGACGGTCAGGTGCAGCTCCTGAAGCGGTTCGACGACGTCGAGACGGTAGCCGTTGACGTTCTGGTGCATGCGGTCGTCGTCGATCGCGTCGCTGAAGCGGACGGCCGTCTGGGTGTCGCCGCGACGGATCAGTACGTAGGCGTCCTTGACTCCGAGCCGGGGGTAGTAGCCGATGCCGGTCAGCATCATGAAGCGGCCGTCGCGCTCGAGCACGTTGAAGTAGGAGCGATCGTAGAAGTTGCGGTCCGAGGTGGCCGGGGCGCTGATGGGCACCGCCGCCTGGTGGATTGGGTACTCGTCGAGCGGGCTCAGGAACACGTGACTCCAATAACGATACGATGCGGGTTATATTGGAATCATGAGAACAGATCGGCCCGAGGATGACAAGGACTCGGTCCGGTCGTCCGCGGGTCGACCGCGCGACGGCAGAATCGACGCCGCAATCATCGAGGCCACCCGCGACCTGCTGCTCGAGACGGGCTATTCCGCGCTCTCCCTGTCGGCAATCGCGGCCAGGGCGGGCACCACCACCGCGGCCATCTACCGCCGCTGGTCGGGCAAGGCCCAACTCGTCCACGAAGCGATCCTGCCCGCCGAGGTGATGGCCATGCCGAGTGCATCCGGTGACGCCGAAGGAGACGTCAGGGCACTCGTGGAGGCGACCCGCACCATGTTCGACCGCCCGGAGGTCCGGATCGCGCTACCGGCGTTGATCGCCGACACCGTGGCCGACCAGGACGTACACGGCGCGATGATCTCGCGATTCGCCGGCAGCCTCGCCACGTTCCGGACCAGGATCGACCAACCCGACCCGTCCGGCGACCTGCCCCTGCTCGCCGAAGTCGTGGTGGGCAGCGCCATCTTCCGCATCCTCGTACGTCACGACGCCCCGCTGGACGCCGCGTGGGTGGACGACCTCACCGCCCTGATCAGCTCCGGCTGGACCGCCACGAAGCGCGGGTCCCCGGCTCGGTAACGGCAAACTTCTGCGCCCCATCACTTTTTGATCACCGTGCGGCGCGGCGCGGCGCCACGCGGCCACGCGACGTCGACCATGGGCTCGCGACGATGACGTCGCCCGACCCCGCCGAGCAGAAATCAGCCTTGATGTGACGACGACCGCAAAACACCCTGACCACCCGTCTTGGGCGTCTCGAGGTGACGGAGACGCGTCGATCCGCTTGCGATCGATGCGGCAGGGGCCGACGCCGGGGTTTGGTCTGTACAGTCAGTGCGTCCAGCCGACGCCGAGGAGTTCACGCTTTCCCCGTCGTCGTCGTCCGCAATGGTCGATGATGGACAACACCGTGCTGCTCATGCGGCAATGGCGCCTAGTCCCCGCGCTACCTCTTGAAGGTGCTCGACAGAGGGACGACTGCACGACGATCGAAGAAGCATCGCCGCCAACGCGCCAGAGCCAAAGGGACTTTCGTGAGTAAATTCACCGAGACGATGTTCGCCAACGCGCACACGAGTCGCAACGGAATGACGACCGGCGACCCGCACGCACCGGTTCGGCACACCTGGAAAGAGGTGTACGAACGGGCCCGTCGCATCTCGGGCGGACTCGCCGCCGCAGGCATCGGACACGGCGACGCCGTGGCCGTGCTCGCAGGCGCCCCGGTCGAGATCGCCCCCGCGGCCCAGGGCATCTGGATGCGCGGCGCGAGCCTCACCATGCTGCATCAGCCCACCCCGCGCACCGACCTGCAGCGTTGGGCGCTGGAGACGATGGACGTGATCGGCATGATCGAGGCGAAGGTCGTCATCGTCTCCGACCCGTTCACCCCCGCCGCGCCGGTCCTGACCGAGCGCGGAATCCGCGTGCTGACCGTCTCCGAACTGCTGGCCAGTGAGCCGATCGACCCCGTGGAGACCCACGAGGACGACCTCGCACTCATGCAGCTGACGTCGGGATCCACCGGCTTCCCCAAGGCGGTCTGCATCTCGCACGCCAACGTCGTGGCCAACGCCGAGGCGATGTTCGTCGGCGCCCACTTCGACACCAACACCGACGTGATCGTCAGCTGGCTGCCCTGCTTCCACGACATGGGCATGACCGGCTTCCTGACGGTGCCGATGTACTTCGGCGCCGAACTGGTCAAGGTCACCCCGATGGACTTCCTCGGCGACATCCTGCTGTGGGCCAAGCTGATCGACAAGTACCGGGGCACCATGACCGCGGCGCCCAACTTCGCCTACAACCTCTTCGCGAAGCGGTTGCGCAGGCAGGCAGAAGAGGGTCAGTTCGACCTGTCGTCGCTGCGCTGGGCCCTCTCCGGAGCCGAACAGGTCGACCCGGTCGACGTCGAGGACCTGTGCGAGGCCGGTGCCCGCTTCGGGCTGCGGCGCGAGGCAATCGTGCCCGCCTACGGCATGGCCGAGACCACGGTGGCGGTGTCGTTCACCGAGTGCGGTGTCGGCATGGTCGTCGACGAGATCGACGCCGACCTGCTGGCCGTGCTGCACCGCGCCGTCCCCGCCACCAAGGGCAACACCCGCCGACTCGTCGCGCTGGGCAAGCCGATCGACGGACTCGAAGTCCGCATCGTCGACGAGGACGACAACATGCTCGGCGAGCGTGCGGTCGGCGTGATCCAGGTCCGCGGCAAGCCGGTCACCAAGGGCTACATCACGATGGCCGGGTTCATCGGCGCGCAGGACAAGGCCGGCTGGTACGACACCGGCGACATGGGATACCTCACCGAGGTCGGCGACATCGTCGTCTGCGGCCGGGTGAAGGACGTCATCATCATGGCGGGCAAGAACATCTACCCCACCGACATCGAACGCGCCGCCACCCGGGTGGCAGGCGTGCGCGCCGGGTGCTCGGTCGCGGTGCGCCTCAACGCGGGCTTGTCACGCGAAACCTTCGCCGTGGCTGTCGAATCCAACGACTACGACAAGCCAGACGAGGTCCGTCGAATCGAGCGTCAGGTGGCCCACGAGGTCTTCGCCGACGTCGACGTCCGGCCCCGCAACGTCGTCGTACTCCAACCCGGCGTCATCCCCAAGACACCGTCTGGGAAGCTGCGCCGCGCACACGCACTGTCCCTCGTCGACTAGACCGACTAGCCGCGCCGCCGGCGCTCCCGCGGTGCGGGGGCCGGCGCCTTCAGCGCTCCGTGACCCCGTGCGGCATCGACGATTTCGGTCGCGGTACGGAACAGCGGAGTGTCCTGATGCGCTTCGGTCAGGGGCAACCCCGCCGCGATTCTCAGCAGCAGTCCCGCCAAACTGCCCGGCGTCAGGCTGGGGATGACCAGGAGATTGGCGCTGGCATCGCGACCGGTGATGGCCATCAGATGCTGGTGCTTGTTCTGCCAGTGCCGCGAATTCAAGTCCGGCAGGTTCTCCGAGAGCGACCAGTTGACCGAGATGTCGACCACCTCACCGAGACGCCCACTCAGGACGCCGACCAACTCGGGAAGCTCGTTGGCGAGCCGATTGGTGTGGGGCCACCACGCGCCGTCGACCCGCTGCCCGAGTTGCTCACGCAGCATCAGGCGGACCGGACTTGCAGTTCGACGAACCGCCGTCATGCCGCGGTCCTCGACGACGCCGCGCGAGTGGTTCGGGCCATCGAGTGCCATCCTTCGATTGAAGAAGGGCCGTCGGGCGGCGCGAGACGGCTCACCCCGAGCGTACGCATGCCACCGGGCGTACCGACGATCCACTACTGTCGACCCGTGTCCGATCTCGTACTGACGCAGGTCGAAGACCGCGTTGCGCTAATCACGGTCAACGACCCCGACCGCCGCAACGCGGTCACCGCCGAGATCTCCGCGGCACTGCGCGCCGCAGTCGACGCCGCCGAAGCCGATCCTGGCGTCCACGCGGTGATCGTGACCGGCGCGGGCAAGGCGTTCTGCGCGGGAGCGAACCTGACGGCGCTTGGCGCCGCCGCCGAGGACGGCCTTCGGGTGATCTACGACGGTTTCCTCGCCGTGGCGAATTGCTCGTTGCCGACCATCGCCGCGGTCAACGGCGCCGCGGTGGGTGCCGGTCTGAACCTGGCGCTGGCCGCCGACGTCCGGATCTCGGGCCCAGCCGCCATGTACGACCCACGTTTCCAGAAGCTCGGCATCCACCCGGGTGGTGGCGCGACGTGGATGCTTCAACGCGCCGTCGGACCGCAGGTGGCGCGGGCGTCCCTGCTGTTCGGCATGCGGTTCGACGCGCAGGCGTCGGTGGAGTACGGCCTCGCCCTGCGGGTCGCCGACGATCCCGTGGCCGCGGCACGTGAACTCGCCGCCGGGCCTGCGGCCGCCCCCCGCGACGTCGTCATCGCCACCAAGGCGTCGATGCGCGCGACGGCGAATCCGGGGTTCCTCGACTCCGAGCAGCACCGGGTCGCGGTCGACGTCGAGATCGGCCCGCAGGCGACGTCGATCGAATCACCCGATTTCGCAGCGAGATTGGCCGCCGCGAAGCGCAAGTAGCGCGCTCAGCCTCCCGGCGCGAGCGCCACGATGCGCTGTGCGCGCCGCAGCACCGGCATGTCCACCATCTGACCGTCGAACTGGAAGACGCCACGCTCCGAACGGGCGACGTCCAAAACCGTTCTTGCCCAACGCACCTGGTCGTCGGTCGGGGTGTAACCGGACCTGATCACCGCGACCTGCGTCGGGTGGATCGCCACCTTCGCGTCGAAGCCGACGGCGACGGCGTCGTCGGTCTCGGCCCGTAACCCGCCGAGGTCACCGATGTCGAGGTACACCGAGTCCAGCGCCATCTTGCCGTACGCCTTGGCGGCCAGAAGGCATTGTGAGCGAACGTGTGTGGCGACGTCGCGGTAGCTCCCGTCGGCGTGACGGTTCGACGTGCCGCCGAGCACGGCGAAGAGGTCCTCGGCGCCCCACATCACCGCGACGGTGTTGTCGACCCGGGCCGTTTCGGAGACGGCGAGCGCCCCCAGCGGAGTTTCGACGAGCACGACGACGTCCAGCGGCGCCAGCGACCGCACCTGCTCGGCGGTCTCGGTCTTGGCGAGCATCACCGTGGTGTAGTCGGTCTCGGCAAGGGCCGTCATGTCCAGGGCGTGGTCCGGCGTGCCGACCGGGTTGACGCGGACCACCGTCCGTGCCGGGTCCAGCCGGGTCTCGAGCAGCGCCGTGCGCGCCGACTCGCGGTCCGTGGCCGCGACCCCGTCCTCGAGGTCGAGGATCACGACGTCCGCCGCGGCGGCGGCCTTCCCGAAGCGTTCCGGACGGTCGGCGGGGCAGAACAGCCACCCGGGACCGTTCACACCGAGCGCCATCAGATGTCCTCCTCGGAACGCTTGCGCACCATGGTCTTTCGCGACGCCGTGGCGACGACGTCGCCGTGCTGGTTGCGTCCGGTGTGCGCGAAGGTGACGATGCCCTCCCCCGGCCGACTCTTCGACTCCCGCTTGTCGGTCACCTCGGTCTCGGCGTAGAGCGTGTCGCCGTGGAACAGCGGCTTCGGGAACGCGACGTCGCCAAAGCCCAGGTTCCCGACGATGGTGCCCTGGGTCAGCTGCGCGACCGAGAGCCCGACGATCGTCGACAGCGTGAACATCGAGTTGACCAGCCGCTGGTTGAACGGCGGCAGCGCATCGGCGAACGCGGCGTCGAGGTGCAGCGCCTGGGTGTTCATGGTCAGTGTGGTGAAGAGGACGTTGTCGGCCTCGGTGATGGTGCGCCCGGGCCGGTGCTGATAGAGCACACCGGTCTCGAACTCCTCGAACCACAGCCCGCGCTGGGTGACGACCCGCTTCTCCATCTACAGGCCCGCCTCGCGTGCGATCAGCATCAGTTGCACCTCGGTCGTGCCCTCGCCGATTTCGAGGATCTTGCTGTCCCGGTAGTGCCGCGCCACCGGGTATTCGTTCATGAAGCCGTAGCCGCCGAACACCTGGGTGGCGTCCCGGGCGTTGTCCATCGCGGCCTCGCTGGCGACGAGCTTGGCCACCGCGGCGGCCTTCTTGAAGGGCTTGCCGGACAACATGAGTGCCGCCGCGTCGTAATAGGTCGCACGGGCCGCGTGTGCACGCGCCTCCATTCGGGCGATCTTGAATGCGATCGCCTGGTACCTGCCGATGGGTGAGCCGAATGCCTCCCGCTCCTTGGCGTACTTCACGCATTCGTCGACGCAGCCCTGGGCGGCGCCGACGGAGACTGCGGCGATGGCGATGCGACCCTCGTCGAGGATTTTCAGGAAGTTCGCGTAGCCGCGACCACGTTCACCGAGCATGTTTTCCCGCGGCACCCGGACGTCGTCGAGGCTCAGCGGATGGGTGTCGGAGGCGTTCCAGCCGACCTTGTCGTAGGCGGGTTCGGCGGTCAAGCCCTTGGTGGGCACCGGCACCAGGAACGCCGAGATGTCCTTGTGCCGGTGGTCGATACCGGTGACCGCCGTAACCGTGACCAGCTTGGTGATGTCCGTACCCGAGTTGGTGATGAACTGCTTGGAGCCGTTGATGATCCAGTGATCACCATCCTGTCTGGCAGTGGTCCGAGTCGCCCCGGCATCGGTACCGCCGCCCGCCTCGGTCAGACCGAACGCACCGAGCGCCTTGCCCGACGCCAACAGCGGCAGCCATTCCTGTTTCTGTGCGTCGTTTCCGAAGCGGTACACCGGCATCGCGCCGAGCGACACCCCGGCCTCGAGCGTGATCGCCACGCTCTGGTCGACCTTGCCGAGTTCCTCGAGTGCCAGACACAGGGCGAAGTAGTCGCCTCCCATGCCGCCGTACTCCTCGGGGAACGGCAGCCCGAACAGGCCCATGTCGGCCATGCCCGCGACGACCTCGTAGGGGAAGGAGTGCTCCTTGTCGTGCTTCGCCGAGACCGGCGCGACGACGGTGCGCGCGAAGTCACGGACCGTCTTGGCCAGCTGCTCATAGTGGTCGGGAAGTGTTCCGGTGGACAAAAATTCGCTCATGGCTGGGGCTCCTTGATCGATGCCTTTATTCGGGCCATCGGCTGGCCCACCTTGACTTGGTCGCCGACGGCGACGAGTAGTTCGACGACGCCGTCGACGGGTGCCGACAGCGCGTGTTCCATCTTCATGGCCTCGACGGTGACGACGACGTCACCCGCGGCGACCTGCGCCCCGTCCTCGACCCCCACTGCGACCACCGATCCCGGCATGGGACTGACGAGTTCGGCGTCACCCGCATGCGCGGCGTCGGCCCGCACCGGAGCCTCGCGCACCTCGTCGACCGAGACCGTCCGCCCGCCGCCGGCCAACCAGATCACGCCGTCCGCGGCCGCGACGACGTACTGCGAGCGCAACCCGCCGACGGTGACGGTGAGCATTCGCCCGTCGAGACTCGCTGCCACCGAGCGGGTCTCGCCGTCCTCGATCCGGGCCGTCGCCCGCTGCGGAGTGCCGCAGACGTGCACGTGCTCGGTGCGTTCCCCCGCCCGCAGCCGGATCGTCGTCGGCGCGTGGACACCGGTGCGCCAACCCGACGGGTCGGCCCACGGGTCGCCCGGCGTGGCGGGCCAGCGCGACAGCCACCGGTAGGCCGCAGCCGCGACGAACTCGTCGTCGGTGGCCGCGACGCCGACGTAGTCGGGTGTCCGCCGGTCGAGCAGACCGGTGTCGAGCCGACCGGCCACCACGTCGGGGTCCGCGAGCAGGAAGCGCAGGAAGTCCACGTTCGTGGTCACGCCAAGCACGGCGGTTTCGGCCAACGCCCTGTCCAAGGCGGCGAGCGCAGCGGGACGATCCTCGGCGTAGGCGATGACCTTTGCGAGCATCGGGTCGTAGTCGCTGCCGACGACAGTGCCGGCCCGGATGCCCGAATCGACCCGCGCGGAGGATGATTCGACGACGTCGAGCACCGTGCCGCCGGTCGGCAGGAAGTCGCGGGCCGGGTCCTCGGCGTACACACGGGCCTCGACGGCATGCCCCGTCATGACCACGTCGTCCTGACCGAGGGGCAGCGAGCCGCCCGCGGCGATGCGTACCTGCAGCTCGACCAGGTCGACACCCGTGACGAGTTCGGTGACCGGGTGCTCGACTTGGAGCCGGGTGTTCATCTCCATGAAGAAGAACTCGTCGGGCCGGTCGGCGGAGACGATGAACTCGACGGTGCCCGCGCCGGAGTAGTCGACGCTGCGGGCGGTGTCGCACGCCGCCACGCCGATGCGGGCCCGGGTCGCCGCGTCCAGCAGCGGTGACGGCGCCTCCTCGATCACCTTCTGATGGCGCCGCTGCAGGCTGCATTCGCGCTCTCCGAAGTGGACGACGTTGCCGTCACCGTCGGCGACGATCTGCACCTCGATGTGCCTGGGGTTGAGGACGAATCGCTCGAGGAACAGGGTGTCGTCACCGAACGCCGACGCCGCTTCCCGCCGCGCGGACACCAGTGCGGCGGGCAGTTCGGACGCGTGGTGTACCACCCGCATGCCCTTGCCTCCACCACCCGCGGACGGCTTGACCAAGACGGGGAATCCGACGTCGCCGGCACCGGCGATCAGATCCTCGTCGGTCAGACCGGGACGCGAGATGCCGGGGACCACCGGCACGCCGAACTCCGACACCGCGGCCTTCGCGGCGATCTTGTCCCCCATGGTTTGGATCGCACCGACCGGCGGTCCGATGAACGCGATGCCCGCCGCCCCGAGCGCGGCGGCGAATTCGGCGTTCTCCGAGAGGAATCCGTACCCCGGGTGGACGGCTTGGGCGCCGGTGCGCTGAGCGGCCCGCACCACCGCCGCGATGTCGAGATAGCTCTGCCGGGCCGGTGCCGGACCAAGCCGGACCGCCACGTCGGCCTCGGCGACATGGCGCGCTCCGGCGTCGGCGTCGCTGTAGACGGCCACGGAACGAATTCCCATGGCCCGCAACGTGCGGATGACGCGCACGGCGATCTCACCGCGGTTGGCGACCAGGACGGTGCTGAAAATGCTGCTAGTGGTCATTCCGTCACATCCTGAAAACGCCGTAGGAGACCGGTTCCAGCGGCGCCTGGGCGACCACCGAGAGTGCCAGCCCGACAACGGTTCTGGTGTCGGCAGGATCGATCACGCCGTCGTCCCACAACCGCGCGGTGGAGTAGTACGGGTTGCCCTGGTGTTCGTACTGCTCGCGGATCGGGGCCTTGAAGGCTTCCTCCTCTTCCGCGCTCATGTCACCGCGTACCGTCGCTAAGACCGACGCGGCCTGCTCACCGCCCATCACCGAAATGCGCGCATTCGGCCACATCCACAGGAACCGCGGCGAATACGCCCGCCCACACATCGAATAGTTGCCCGCGCCGTAGGAACCGCCGATCACGACGGTCAGCTTGGGCACCCGCGCGCAGGCGACGGCCGTCACCATCTTGGCGCCGTGCTTGGCGATGCCGCCCGCCTCGTAGTCGCGGCCCACCATGAAGCCGGCGATGTTCTGCAGGAACAGCAGCGGTATGGACCGCTTGTCGCACAGCTCGATGAAATGTGCTCCCTTGACTGCCGATTCGCCGAACAGCACGCCGTTGTTGGCGACGATGCCGACGGGGTGGCCGTGGATGCGGGCGAAGCCGGTGACCAGGGTCGTGCCGTATTCGGCCTTGAACTCGGCAAAGTCAGCACCATCTACGAGGCGGGTGACCACCTCGTGGACGTCGTAGGGTACGCGTGAGTCGGTGGGCACCACGTCGTAGAGCTCGGCCTGGTCGGCAATGGGGTCGACGGTCGGGATGACGTCCCACGGCGTGGGTGTACGCGGACCCAACGTGTCCACGATGCGGCGCACCATCCGTAGCGCATCGCGGTCGTCGTTCGCCAAGTGGTCGGTGACACCGGAGACCTTCGAGTGCAGGTCTCCGCCGCCGAGTTCCTCAGCCGTGACCACCTCGCCGGTGGCGGCCTTCACCAGCGGCGGACCACCGAGGAAGATCGTGCCCTGGTTGCGGACGATGACGGCCTCGTCGCTCATGGCGGGGACGTAGGCGCCGCCCGCCGTGCACGAGCCGAGCACCGCGGCGATCTGCGGGATGCCGTTGGCGCTCATGTTGGCCTGGTTGAAGAAGATGCGGCCGAAGTGCTCGCGGTCGGGGAAGACCTCGTCCTGGCGCGGGAGGAAGGCCCCACCGGAGTCGACGAGATAGAGGCAGGGCAGTCGGTTCTGCGCCGCAATCTCTTGTGCGCGAAGGTGTTTCTTGACGGTGATCGGGTAATAGGTGCCGCCCTTGACCGTCGCGTCGTTGGCCACAATCATGCATTCCCGGCCCGAGACCCGGCCGATGCCCGCGATCATCCCCGCCCCGGGGCATTCGTCGTCGTACATCCCGTCAGCGGCCAGCGGCGCGACCTCCAGGAACGGGCTGCCGGGGTCGAGCAGGGAAAGGACCCTGTCGCGCGGCAGCAGCTTGCCCCTGCTCACGTGGCGTTCCCGGGAACGTTCCGAACCGCCGAGTGCGGCGGTCGCGAGCTTCTCGCGCAGCTCTGCCACCAACGTCAGATGCTGGTCACGATGGGTCGTCTGCGTGGGCAATGGCCGTTCCGTCCGTTTTAGTTAATCGTCACTAACTGATGCTACGTTAGTCATCATTAACTGAGAAACGCAAACGGCAAGGGGGAAAGGTGTCTACGGCGAAGACGTCGACGACGCAGCGCAGTCAGGCGAAATCCGATCGCCGATCCCAACTGATCGCCGCGGCCGAGCAGCTCATCGCCGAACACGGGTTCCTCGGCGTCCGCCTCGAGGACATCGGTGCCGCGGCCGGAGTGTCGGGACCCGCGATCTACCGGCACTTCCCCAGCAAGGAAGCGCTCCTCGTCGAGCTCCTCGTCGGCATCAGCACCCGGCTGCTCGCCGGCGCCGCCGACGTCGTGGCCGAGGCCGACACACCCGCCAACGCGCTCGACGGACTGGTCGACTTCCACCTCGACTTCGTGTTCACCGAGCCCGACTTGATCCGAATTCAGGATCGCGACCTGGCACAACTACCGGCTGCGGCCATGCGTCAGGTGCGCCGCGCTCAGCGACAATACGTCGAAACATGGGTCGACGTTCTCCGCGCACTCGACGCGGACCTAGACGAAAGCGAAGCGCGACTCATGGCCCACGCCGCGTTCGGACTCCTGAACTCAACTCCACACAGCGTCCGACCGGGCACGGTCCGCGACTCGTCACGGGCGATCCTGCGGGCCATGACCCTGGCCGCGCTCACCCGTCGGCGCTAGTACCAGACGCGCCGGCCGCCTACCGCATGGCCCAGCGCGCCGAGCAACCAGAACACCGCGCCTATGACCAGGGCGACGACGCCGACATACGTCAACACCGGCATGCCGAAGAACAGGCCGAGGATCACGAGAATGACACCGATGGCGATCATGGCTACTCCTGACTCCTTACTGGTGCAGCTCTACTGACTGGGCTGGGGCACGTTGATGTTGCAATCGGCAACCTTGGGATTGGCCCCCGCGTAGTTCAGCGGGCCCGCGACCACGGTCAAGGCAATCGTTCCGGCTGTGGCACAACTGGTTTCAGAAGCCTTGAAGTAATCGCGCTGATAGGCGGCGAACACGCCGATCAGCAGCCACACGAGAAGGATCGTGCCGATGATTCCGCTGCCTCGCATGTAAACCTCCATGTCGCTGACCGCCCGTGCGGCGTCGCGACCGTTTACCCGTCCGACAATTGCGGTAAACCCCGCACGCTGGCCAGCGAGGCCCCGCCGCCGACGCAGGTACCCTGCAGGCATGAGGTGGAGATGACGGATCCATCGCGCCGCGACGGGCGGGACCAGGAACATCCCGGCACCTACAACTACCCCGCCATTCCCGGTTCGACGTACGGCCAGCAATTGCCGTACCCAACTTCCGGTGGGGCGGCTTACGACAAGCACCGACCCACCGAGCAGCTACCCGCGTATTCGCCGTACGGGTACGACCCCCATGCGACGGGGCAATACGGACCTCCCCCCGGCGGGACACCATCCGAGCCGCCGAAGCCGGACGGACCCAACCCGCGGCGGTGGTTGTGGGCCCTGGCTGGCACCGTGCTGTTCGTCGTCCTCGGGATGGTGATCGGCCTGGTCATCGTCGACAGCTCCCACCAGGACACCCTCGTCGCGCCGCCCCAGACGCCCATCCAACCCAGCGCAACCAGACCATCGACGACCACGCCGACACCCACCACCACGCGAACCCCGACCACCACGCCGACGACGCCGGGCGTGATCCCGCCGACCACCTCGACCAACCCGAACGACAGCCACACCGTCGTCTACTCGGTCGCAGGCCAGGGCCGGGCCATCAGCATCCTGTACCTCGACAGCGGCGGAGTCCTGCAGACCGAGTTCAACGTCATGCTGCCGTGGCAGAAGGAAGTTCAGCTCGCCGGGGCGGCCAACAGTTCCGCCAGCGTCAGCATCGTCAACGTTGGCCGGGAACTCACCTGCTCCATCACCATCGACGGCACCGAGACCCAGCAGAACACCGGGACGGGCCTGACGTTGTGTACGGCGCTGGGCTCGCGTTAGCCGACCGTCAGGCGGGGACCCGCGGCACGCGGACGAAGAGAATCGCCACTAGCCCCAGCGCCAACACGGTGATCAGCCCGCCCATCCCGGCGCGGTCGGTACCGAAGACCGTGATGAACGTGGTGAAGAGGATCGGCGCCAGGAACGTCGCCGCGCGCCCCGTCGTGGTGTACAGCCCGAAGGCCGCACCTTCCTTGCCCTCGACCGACATTCGCAGCATCGTCGTCCGCGCGGACGATTGGACGGGCCCGATGAACAGGCACAGCAGCAACCCGCACACCCAGAACGTCGACGGCCCGTGCAGCGCCATCATCACCAGGGCGACGGCGATCATCGCAGCGAGCGATCCGACGATGATCGGCTTGGACCCGATGCGGTCGTCGAGCAGACCACCCAACACCGCACCCGTCGCCGCGACGACCAACGCGCACATGCCGAAGAGCACCACGTCGGCGCCCGAGACCCCATAGGCCGAGACACCAAGCACGGCACCGAAGGTGAAGATTCCGGTCAAGCCGTCGCGGAAGACTGCGCTCGCCGCGAGGTAGTACACGACGTTGCGGTCCGTGTCCCACTGGTCCTTCAGATCGGCCCACAGCTTCCGGTAGGCCCAGCCCAACCCCGGCGATGAGATCGGAGCCTCGAGAACCGGTGCCTTGGTGCGGGTGCCGACCAACAGCGGCAGCGCGAACAGGGCGAACCAGCCCGCGGCGACGAGCACCACCAACCGCGCAGGCCACCCGTCGTGCGACGACACCCCGAACAGCCCGCGGGTGTCTCCGTCACCGCCGCCCATGAAGCCGAAGTACGCCACCAACAACAGCAGCACGCTCCCGAAATACCCTGACGCCGCGCCGAATCCGGACACCCGGCCCGACGTGTCCGGCGTCGACAACTCGCGCAGCATGGCGTTGTAGGGCACCGTCGCCAGATCACTGCACGCCGCCGTCAACGACAGCAGCACCAAGCCGAGCCAAAGGTAGTGATAGTCGGGGCGAATCTGACTCATCGACGCCGTCAGCACGATAACGACGCCGGTCAGAACCGCAAGCACGGTGCGCCTGCGATGGGCGGCGTCGACCCAGATCCCGGTGACCGGGGCAAGCGCGGCGACCGCCAGCCCGGCGGCGAACAACGCCCACCCGAGCCACGCCGTCGGCGTCGTACTGCCCGGCAGCCCGGCACCGACCTCACCGGTGAGGTACACCGAGAAGACGAACGTGACGACGATCGCGTTGACTCCGGTTGCGCCGCAGTCCCACAACGCCCACGCGACGACGGGGAACCGCCCCGCGGTGCGAGTACCCGCGGGGTTGGTCATGAACGCACTCTATTGGTACCTACGATTGGGCCCATGTCCGTACCTGCTCCCAGTCCCGACGCGCGCGCCGTCGTCACCGGCGCCTCGCAGAACATCGGTGAGGCCCTGGCCACCGAGCTCGCCGCCCGGGGACACCACCTGATCATCACCGCCCGCCGCGGCGACGTGCTCACCGCGCTGGCGACCACCCTGACCGAGCGCTACGGCGTCACCGTCGAGGTACGGCCCGTCGACCTGGTCGACCCCGCGGCGCGCGCCGAATTCTGCGCCGAACTCGCCCAACGGAACATCTCCATCCTGTGCGCGAACGCCGGCACCGCGACCTTCGGCCCCGTCGCCAACCTGGACGTCGACGGCGAGAAGGCCCAGGTCCAACTCAACGTCCTCGGCGTCCACGATCTGGTGCTCGCCGTCCTGCCCGGGATGGTCGAGCGCCGCGCCGGTGGCATCCTCATCTCCGGTTCCGCGGCGGGCAACTCACCGATCCCCAACAACGCGACCTACGCGGCGTCCAAGGCGTTCGTCAACACGTTCAGCGAATCGCTTCGCGGCGAGGTGAAGCCACTCGGCATCCACGTCACCGTGCTGGCACCGGGGCCGGTGCGCACCGAACTGCCGAATCCCGACGAGCAGTCCCTCGTCGAGAAGCTGATCCCCGACTTCCTCTGGATCTCCACCGAGCACACCGCGAAGCTGTCGCTGGACGGGCTGGAGCGCAACAAGATGCGCGTCGTCCCCGGTGTGACGTCCAAGGCGATGTCGGTGGCAAGCGGCTACGCCCCGCGGTCCATCGTCACGCCGATCGTCGGTGCGGTCTACAAGAAGCTCGGCGGCGAGTAGCTCGCTCAGCGACGCCGGCGTCTGCGGGTGCCGGTACCGAACATGCTGCGGGTGATCTCCCGTCCGGCGACCGTGGCCGCCGACCGGATGAAGCTCTTGAACGCGGAGCTGTGGATCACTTCGTCGACGAAGCTCGGACCTTCCGGCGGGGGTGAGCCAATCGGGCCCGGGTCCCAGCCCAGCCCGCCGTCGAGGGGCGGCGGCAGGGCGGGTGGAAGCGGCTGTGGCGTCTCGGGTAGCGGAGCCGGGGCCAGCTTGGCGTTGAGCCGCTCGTAGGCGGACTCACGGTCGACGGTCAGCCCGTACTCGGCCTGCAGCGGCGACGCCTTGGCCGCGGCGCTGATGGCGTCGGGACCGATGGTGTCCATCAACGAACGGGGCGCCCGCATCCTGGTCCACGCGACCGGGGTCGGCGCGCCGTTCTCGGACAACACGGTGACGATCGCCTCCCCCGTGCCCAGCGACGTCAACGCCTCCTCGAGGTCGTAGACGTCCGTCTTAGGGTAGGTGCGCACCGTCTTCGACAGCGCCTTCTGGTCGTCGGGGGTGAACGCGCGCAGCGCGTGCTGAACGCGGGCGCCGAGCTGAGACAAGACGTCGTTGGGCACGTCTGTCGGCAGCTGGGTGCAGAAGAACACCCCGACGCCCTTGGAGCGGATGAGCTTCACGGTCTGCTCGACTTGGGCGAGAAACGCCTTGGACGCGTCGTCGAACAGCAGATGCGCCTCGTCGAAGAAGAACACCAGCTTCGGCTTCTCGACGTCACCGACCTCCGGCAACGAGGTGAACAGATCGGCGAGCACCCACATCAGGAACGTGGAGAACATCACCGGCCTGGCCGCCTGCGCACCCAACTCGAGCAGGGTTATGACGCCGCGCCCCTGGTCGTCGATGCGCATCAGGTCGTCGGGCTCCAGTTCGGGCTCGCCAAAGAAGGTGTCGGCACCCTCGGCCTCGATGTTGACCAGGGCGCGCAGGATGACCCCCGCGGTAGTCGTCGACACCGCACCGAGTGCCTTCAGTTCGGGCTTGCCCTCGTCGCTGGTGAGGAACTGGATAACCGAACGCAGGTCCTTGACGTCGAGCAGCAACATGCCCTTCTGGTCGGCCCAGTGGAAGATCAACCCGAGCGTCGACTCTTGGGTTGTGTTGAGCCCCAACACCTTCGACAGCAGAATCGGACCGAAGCTGGTGATGGTGGCCCGGACGGGAACCCCGACCCCAGCGGAGCCCAACGACAGGAACTCGACGGGAAACGCGGTCGGCGTCCAGCTGTCGCCGGTGTCGGTGCCCCGCTGGGCGACCTTGTCCCCCGGCGCACCGGGGCGAGACAACCCCGAGAGGTCTCCCTTGACGTCGGCCATCACCACCGGCACCCCGGCCGCGGAGAGCTGTTCGGCCATGAGCTGCAGCGACTTCGTCTTGCCGGTGCCCGTCGCCCCCGCGACCAGACCATGCCGGTTGACGGTCGACAGCGGGATGCGCACCAGCGCGGCCGGGTCGGCGACACCGTCCACCACCACGGAGCCGAGCTCCAGAGCTGGCCCGGCGACGGCATAACCAGCGGCGATGCTCTGTGCGGGCGTGGCGGTCGCATCGTCGCTCATGTCGGCGACACTACTGGCCGAGGACCGATCGGGAGGGTTCTAAACGGGCCTGGGCAGCCACCGTCGGACTGTGCGAATACTGTTGACCGCTGTGCGTGACGAATTGGTGTGGATTGACTGCGAGATGACGGGGCTCGACCTCAAGGCCGACCGTCTCATCGAAATCGCGGTGTTGGTGACCGACGGCGAGCTCAACCTCCTCGGCGACGGGCTCGACGTGGTCATCCACGCCGACGACGAGGCGCTGGACGGCATGGTCGAGGTCGTGGCGACAATGCACCGCAAGTCGGGGCTCACCGAGGAGGTGCGTGCGTCCACCGTCGACGTGCCCACCGCCGAGAAGATGGTCCTGGATTACATCCGGGGGCACGTCAAGCAGCCGAACACCGCCCCGCTGGCGGGCAACTCGATCGGCACCGACCGCGGCTTCATCGCCAGGGACATGCCTGCGCTGGACGACTTCCTGCACTACCGCATGATCGACGTCAGCTCGATCAAGGAACTGTGCCGACGCTGGTACCCGCGCATCTACTTCGGACAGCCGGAAAAGGGCCTCGCGCACCGCGCGCTCGCCGACATCCACGAGTCGATTCGCGAGTTGAAGTACTACCGCAGCACCGCCTTCGTGCCCGCTCCTGGTCCGTCGACCAGCGACATTGCCGCCGTCGCCGCCGAACTCGGGCCCCCCACCGGCGACGCGCAGACAACCGATTCGGACACAGCGCACCCGACCGGCTAAGATCGACAACACCGCGGAGCCTTCGGGCGAGGCGGACATGGTGGCTGTAGTTCAGTTGGTAGAGCACCAGGTTGTGATCCTGGCTGTCGCGGGTTCGAGTCCCGTCAGTCACCCAGCAGGTCGGAGGGCGTTTACGCCCTCCGACTTTCTGCTTTCCGGGGTGTTTCGTCCGACCTAGAGCGCGTACAACGCCGGCAGGTTCACGACGATCGCCTCCTGGCTGCTACGCGCAATCACCAGTTCTGCCGGCGTGGTCGGGTCCGGGTTCTCCTCACGGTGCGGCAGGTGCGGCGGGACGAAGACGTAGTCGCCGGGGTTGGTGCGCACCCGAACCTCGTCTTCTCCGTCCAAGAACACGAATTCGGGGTGTCCGCTGCGGATGAAGATCATGGTCTCGGAATCGCCGTGATGGTGGTTGGCCGAGACCGTGCCCGGCATCGCCAGCGTCTCCCCCATCCACAGCTTCTCGCTGCCGACGGTGGACGCGCTGAGCGCCGCGAAGCGCCGCATGCCGTCCGTCTGTGCCGTGGTCGCGTCGAGTTCGGTTGACTTGATGTGGCGCACCCGGTTTCGCGGCGGGCGCTGCGCGGCGTCGTTCGGGAAGTCGGGATGAAAACCGTCGGGCTCGGCCATGCACTCGACCGTAGCCCTCGTCGCACGCCGGCCAACCGATGTCGCGCGATAATGCTCCCGTGCCCGCCTCGACCTCCGAAACCCGCCTCGTCCCCGGCGCCTACGACGGCGTGTTTCACGCCGTCTGCCATGCCGCCACGTCCAGCGGAATGACCGTGACACTCGCCGACCCGGCTGCCGGGGTGATCCAGATGTCCACCAGCATGGGCCTGGCGACGTGGGGCGAGAATCTCACCGCGCACCTGCGGCCGTTGCCCACGGGAGTGGAGGTCACCCTGTCGTCGGCCCTGAAATTCGGCCTCGTCGACTGGGGCAAGAACCGCCAGAACATCGAAACGCTGTTCGGCGTCGTCTGCCGACCGCCCGCCGGCGCCTGGCATCCCGACCCGTCGGGGCGGCACGAGCTGCGGTGGTGGGACGGCACCCGCTGGACCGACGCGGTCAGCGACCACGGCCAGATCAGCGCGGACGCGCAGTGATGCACTGGTCGCAGATCCACGGCTGGTTTGGCTGGCGCGACCTGCAGGAGGAGGCCGCGGCGACCTTCGCCGACGGCAGCACCTTCGTCGAGGTGGGTTCCTACCTCGGCCGCAGTTTGTGCTCACTCGCCGAGGTGGTCGGAGAGTCGGAACGCGACTTCACCGTCGTCGGCGTCGACTATTGCCAAGGCAGCGGGCGTGAGGGCACCGCGGACAAGGACTCCCATGCCGCCGCCGTGGCCGAAGGTGGCGGCACCTTCGCCGGGCAGTTGCACCGCAACGTCATCGCGTGTGGTTTCGCCGACCGGGTGCACCTCGTGGTCAGCCCGTCTCCGTCGGCTGCGAACCTGTTCGCCGACGGGTCGTTGGCCTGGGTGCACCTCGACGCCCGCCACGAGTACGACAGCGTGCTCGCCGACATCGACGGTTGGCTACCGAAGGTGGCGCCGGGAGGCTGGTTGTCCGGTGACGACTACGACGAGCAGTGGTGGCCGGGAGTGGTTGCGGCCGTGGGAGATCGGCTGCCCGATGCCCAGGAGTGCTCTACCCGGCAGTGGCGGTGGGTGAAGCCGCGCTGATCACCCGTCCAGCTGGACCCGCACCGACACCGCACCGCGGTCGCTTCGGGTGGCCACCGCATGGCCGGTGCGATCGCGCCCGTCGAGCCCGACGAGGGTGACCGCGCCGCCCTCTCCGAGGAAGTTGCGCCACCAACTCTTCTTGTCGGGCATCCCGACCCAGATGGTGATCGAATCGCCGGAGCGGCGGTAGTTGACCGGGATCTCGAACGTCTTGCCGGACTTGCGCCCGACGTAGCGGATCTCGACGAGTCCGCGACGCACCAGCCCGCCCAGGATGGGCAGCTTCATCGTGGCCACCGCCACCTTGTTGACGGTGCGGACGAACGCGTTGTCCGAGAAGCCTGGTTTACTCTGCTGCGCCATTGCACCGACTCTAGTGATCGCTTGGCCGCCCGCACGTGCCAACTTCACTTGGGCACCTAAGTGAAGTCAACGGGCTCAATTGACTTCACTTAGCAGCCAACGCCCGCGCCTAGACGTTGGCGTTGCCGGCCTTCCACTGCTCCCACGGCACGTTCCAGTCGCCGAGGCCGTCGTTGCCCGGCAGGGTGCTCCCGACGGTGTTGGAGACCAGCACGAGATCACCCCGCTTGGTGTTCTCGTAGAACCACTTGGCGTTACTGGTGCTGACGTTGAGGCAGCCGTGGCTGACGTTGCTGTAGCCCTGGCTGCCAACCGACCACGGTGCCGCGTGCACGTAGATCCCGCTGTAGGACATCTGCGTGGCGTAGTCGACCTCCGTGCGGTAGCCGTTCGGCGAGTTCGACGGCACGCCGTAGGTCGAGGAATCCATCACCATGTGCGAGAGCCGGTCGCCGATGATGTAGGTCCCGTTGTCCGTCGGGGTGCTGCTCTTGCCCATCGAGATCGGCATGGTCTTCACGACCTCGCCGTTGCGACGCACCGTCAGCGTCTTGGTGGCGTCGTCCGCGGTGGCGATTACCTCGTCGCCGATCGTGAAACGGGACGCGACGTTCTCCTGACCGAACAGTCCGTCGCCGAGGTTCACGCCGTAGGTGTTCACCGCCACGTCGACCGCCGTGCCCGGCTTCCAGTACGCCTCTGGACGCCAGCGCACCTCGCGATTGCTCAGCCAGTAGAACGCACCCTCCACCGGAGGATTGGTCGTGACCGTGATGGCCTTCTCCGCGGCGAGACGGTTCGGCACGTTCTCGTCGAACCGGATGGCGATGGGCTGGCCGACGCCGACGACGTCGCCGTCATTGGGCAGCAGGTAGGGCCGCGTCAGGTTTTCGGGCGAGTGCGTCTGGAACGTCATCGACCGGCTCGTCACGCCGCCGAGCCCCAGCGACTGCGCGCTCAAGGTGTACTTCTTGTTGTAGCCGAGGGGCTCGGTGGTGATCCACCGCAGGCCGTCGGGGCTCAGTCGGCCCGAGACGGTGGCACCGGCGTCGTTGGTCATCGTGACCGAGCCCAGAACGCCGTCCTCAGCGCTGACCGTCACCGGAGAGTCGACCGTCACCCCGACCGCGCCGTCCTTCACCGAGGCGCTGAGCTTGGGCACCAGGAGATCACCAAACGGCGTCCCCTTGTCGTCGATCGTCTGGGGCTGCGGAGGAGGCGCGGGCGTGCCGTTGCAGGCGCTGACGCCGAATACGACCGCGGGAACCATCAGCAGGGCCACCAGCCAGCTGCTCATCCGACGCGGGCGGGTCGCCGATTTGGCCTGCGACATGCTCATACACCTTCCAACACGATTCACGAGGTATTCCCACCGATCTGCCAGCAGTCTAGGGGAGGCGGGCGACACGGGGGTGATCGTCGCAACGGGTCGACGCTCGTCGGACATTCCGATTTCATCCTGCGCCCCGGGGCTGTTATCGTCTTCCACGCGCGCCGTTAGCTCAGTTGGTAGAGCAGCTGACTCTTAATCAGCGGGTCCGGGGTTCGAAACCCTGACGGCGCACCACACGAATCGGGTCGGCAACGGCCCGATTCTTTGGTTTCAGGGCCATGTCGCCGATGCCGCACCGCAGACCGACGAGTCCCCGCGCGGCCCTCGTCCGCCGATCACAATTCCCAAGAATGGGAATCCGGTACACGCAATTTCAACACCCACCGTGGACCGCCGGAGAAATGCCGCCGCCATTGCGGTGACGCAGTTTCGTCTCCAGCCGACGAATACCTGGTGCGGTCAGCCGAATGCCGACCGTCCGCTGACCAGCAGGTCAGCGGACGGGACGGGCGCACGGAAATCGTTCGCCGCACGCCTCCCCCGAGCCCCGATAGCGAGGAACGCAATATTGAATTAACTGGGAGCTACTCCGATCAAGCGTCTGGCGTGTGCTGAATTCACCGGCCATGATCAAATTTTGGGACCGGATTAATCGAAACTTGTCGCACTGACCGCCCCAACCTGCACAAACAGATCGGATACGACCTGCGCGCCGCATGGCACACCTGCTACGATCCTGTTAGCTGCATCCGGACGGGCGGGCGATCGCCCCGATTTCCGAGAAAGTTACGAGGTCTTAGCTGATGTCGACCGCAAGTGCGGCCCCACCCATCGCCCCGTCGGCCGTCCAGGTGGACGACGGCGACGAGCGGGTCGTCGCGGTCTACACCTGCAGCCGACTGGGCCGTACCGCCAATCCGCCAGGATTCTCGTTCCTGGACCTCTTTCGGATCGGCCGCTTCCGCCGTCGCTGACGCCTCTCAGCGGTTGGTGATCCGCCGGATCGTCAGCACCACGAAGATGGTGCCAAATGCCGCCAGCGTCATCGCGACCGCAGGCTTCTTCGCGAACTGCACCACACCCGTCTTGACGTCGTCGGCGATCCGAGCCGGGTTCGCCCGCTCGGCAAGGGCATCGACGGTGTGGGCGAGTTGTTCGCGTGCCACGTCGATGTCCTGCTTGATCTTGTCGGGATCCCGGTCGGCCACGTCAGCCCCTTCAATCGCGTTGCGGTCTTGGGGAATTACCCTAGAGCAGCCACGCGACCACGGCGTGCACCGGCCGACCGAAGGGACATGACACATGCCACCCACCCCACGCCTCGCGGTGGGCGACGAGGCCCCCGCCTTCAGCCTGCCCGACGCCGACGGCAACACCATCTCGCTCGGTGACTTCGCCGGACGCAAGCTCGTCGTGTACTTCTACCCCGCCGCGTCCACGCCCGGCTGCACCAAGCAGGCGTGCGACTTCCGCGACAGCCTTGCCGAACTGAACGAGGCAGGACTCGACGTCGTCGGCATCTCCCCCGACAAGCCCGAGAAGCTCGCCAAGTTCCGCGACGCCGAGGGGCTGACGTTCCCGCTGCTGTCCGATCCCGACCGCACCGTGCTCACCGCGTGGGGCGCCTTCGGCGAGAAGTCCATGTACGGCAAGACCGTTCAGGGCGTCATCCGGTCGACGTTCGTCGTCGACGAGAAGGGCAAGATCGAAGTGGCCCAGTACAACGTGAAGGCCACCGGTCACGTCGCGAAGCTGCGCCGCGACATATCGGTCTAGCGACCCAACGACCCGAGCGCCTCCAGCAGCAGCGCCTCCGACGTCGCCGCCCGCTCCAGCACCCCGAGATCAAGGCTCTCGTCGACGCTGTGCGCCTGCGTCGCCGGATCTTCGACGCCGGTGACGAGGATCTTCGCCTCGGGGAAGGCGGCCGCGAACTCGGCGATGAAGGGAATCGACCCACCGACGCCCATGTCGACGGGATCGGCGCCCCAGGCCTGCCGGAACGCCGCACGGGCCGCGTCGTAGACCGGACCCGTCGCGTCGATGGCGTACGGCTGCCCCATGTCGCCGGGCGTCACGGTGACCGTGGCGCCCCACGGCGCGTTCTGCTCGAGGTGGCGGGTCAGTGCCTCGAGATGACGCCGGGCGTCACCGCCGGGGGCGACGCGCATGCTGACCTTGGCGCGGGCGCTGGGGATCAAGGTGTTCGACGACTTCTCGATGGACGTGGTGTCGAGGCCGATGACCGTGATCGCCGGCTTGGCCCACAACCGGTCGGCGACCGAACCCGTCCCAATCGGGGTGACGCCGTCGAGCATGCCGGTCTCCTCGCGCACCTGCTCGTCCGAATACTCGACGTCGGCGGCCGAACCCGCGTGCAAGCCCTCGACCGCGACGTTGCCGTCGTCGTCGTGCAGGCTGGCCAGCAGGCGCACCAGAACGCTCAACGCGTCGGGGACGACGCCTCCCCACATCCCCGAGTGAAGACCGTGGTCGAGCGTGGCGACCTCGACGATGCAGTCGGCAAGCCCGCGCAGTGACACCGTGAGCGATGGAACCTCGGTCGTCCAGTTCATCGAGTCGGCGATGACGATGACGTCGGCGGCCAGCAGATCTCGGTGCGCGGCGAGCAAGGCGGCCAGGGACGGCGATCCCGACTCCTCCTCCCCCTCCACGAACACCGTGACGCCCACCGGCAGGTCGTCGCCGAAGGCGCGGATGGCGGCGAGGTGGGTGGCGATGCCCGCCTTGTCGTCGGCGGTGCCGCGGCCGTAGAGCCGGCCGTCGCGCTCGGTGGGTTCGAACGGCGCCGAGGCCCACTTGGACACGTCGCCCTCGGGCTGCACGTCGTGGTGGGCGTACAGCAGAACCGTCGGCGCTCCCTCGGGTGCCGGCCGGCGCGCGATGACCGCAGGAGCACCGCCCTCGCTGACGGTGCGGACGTCGTCGAAACCGGCCTCCGACAACAACTTCGAGACCATCTCGGCCGTACGGTGCACCTCGTCGCGGCGGCCGTGGTCGGCCCAGACCGACTCGACGCGGACGAGGTCTTCGAGGTCGGCACGCACCGAGGGCAGCACCGACTGGACGCGGGAGACGATATCGCTCATGCGTCGAGCGTAGTGCCCACACCTCTGCGCGAGCAGACGCAAATGGCCCTCATTCGCTGGGAATGAGGGCCATTTACGTCTGCTCGCGGGATGGCTAAGTAGCGGACTCCAGGATCGCCACCGCCGCGGCGGTGTCACCGTCGTGGGTCAGCGACACGTGGATGGTGATGTCCTTCAGGTGCTCGGCGATGTCGCCGGACAACCGCACCTTCGGCCGACCCCACATGTCGGTGACCACCTCGATGTCGCGGTGGATGTCCTCGGGCAGCACGGGCCGCTTGGAGAAGCGCGACCCCGACCACGCCTTGATCACGGCCTCCTTGGCCGCCCACCGGGCCGCCAGGTGCCGCGCCGCCGACGAACTCTTGTCGGCGGCGTCACGCCGCTCACCGGGAGTGAACGTCTCGGCGAACACCGTGCCCGGCTGGTCGACCTGCTCGGCGAATTCCGATATGGAGACCAGGTCGATGCCGACCCCGACGATGCTCATGCCAGGAACGCTAGCCGAGCGCAGCAGAGAGTCCGCAGCAGCCTCCCGCAGGGCCTCACTCCCCATACCAACCATCCTTGCCGAGACGCGACGCGGGATCGAGCAACATGTTCGCTTCCTGACGCTTCTCCGGCGAGTCGTGGTTGAAGCGGCGGTCGGCCGGCTTCTCGTACATGGCAGGTCCGCCGGCGATCGCCGACGCAAGCCGCCGCTGACCCTCGAGAACCCGATTGTTGGCGCGCGCCTTGTAGTCCTCGCGCTGCTCGGGGCTCAGCGCAGCCAGGAAGGCCTGCGGGTGAACCAGGGCAACGAGACCCGACACGTGGCCGAAGCCAAGGCTGGTGATCAAACCCGCCTTCATCGGGAATTCGTCTCGCATCTGCAAGGTTTCGCGCACCCACACGAAGTGCGAGGCGTGCGCCATTTCCTCGTCGACGCAGTCCAGGCTCCGGTTCGGCGGGATGACGCCGTCGCGCAGCATCTGGCACATGCCCATGATCTGGAACGCCGCAGCGCCGCCCTTCGAGTGACCCGTAAGGCTCTTCTGGCTGACGATGAACAGCGGGTTGCCCGGTGAGCGACCCATCGCCCCTGCCAACCGTTCGTGCAACTCGGTCTCGTTGGGATCGTTTGCCAGAGTGGACGTGTCGTGCTTGGAGATCACCGCGACGTCGTCCGCACTCACCCCGAGCTTCGCCAGCGACTTGACCAGTTCCGACTTCTTGCCGCCACGGCCTGCGCCGAGTGCGCCAAGTCCCGGTGCCGGGATCGACGTGTGGACGCCGTCGCCGAACGACGACACGTAGCCGACGACCGACAGGACGGGCAACCCCATCTCCAGGGCGAGATCGCCGCGGGCCAGCAGGATCGTTCCGCCACCCTGGCCCTCGACGAAGCCCAAGCGACGACGGTCGTTGCCGCGGGAGAACTTCGAGTCGCTGATGCCCTTGGCGCGCATGGCCTCGGTGTCGGCGGTCGCAGACATGTCGCCGAAGCCGATGATGGCCTCCAGCGTCAGGTCGTCGTAACCACCCGCGACCACGAACTCCGCCTTGCCGAGCCGGATCTTGTCCACGCCCTCTTCGACGGAGACCGCCGTCGTGGCGCACGCGCCAACGGGGTGGATCATCGCGCCGTAGCTGCCGATGTAGGACTGAACGACGTGGCCTGCCATGACGTTCGGCAGGACCTCCTGCAGGATGTCGTTCGGCTTGTTCTTGCCGAGCAAGTTGCCGTGGTACATCGTCTGCATCGACGTCATGCCGCCCATGCCGGTGCCCTGCGTGCTCGCCACCAGGCTCGGGTGCACCCACCGCATCAACTCGGTCGGGGTGAAGCCGGACGACAGGAACGCGTCGACGGTGGTGACGAGGTTCCACAGCGCCAGTCGGTCGATCGAGTTCACCATGTCCTGGCTGACGCCGTAGACGGTGGGATCGAACCCGGTCGGGATCTGGGCGCCGACGGTCCGCGACAGCTTGACCTTTCGGGGCACCCGAATCTCGGTGCCCGCCTTGCGGGTCACCTGCCAGTCACCGCTGCCGGGGACCGGTGAGATGACGGTGTGCTCCGGGTCGAACCCGACGAACGCGCGAGCGTCGGCCTCGGACGACACCGCGAAGGTGAAGTCCTTGTCGAGGAAGACCGAAACCAGCAGCGGCGCAGACAGATCCGCGTCGATGACACCGTCCGGTACGAACTCGCGGATGCCGACCCGCTCGATGACGGCGTCGTGGTAGCGCTCCACCAACTCGCCCTCGTCGATCAGGTCGCCCGAGGCGGTGTCGTACCAGCCCGGCTTCGGATCGTCTTCCCACTTGACCAGCCCGGTGGTCCAGGCGAGCTCGAGAACGCCTGCGGCGGAGAGCTCTCCGGACACCTCGGCCTCGAAGCGGGTGCGCGACGAACCGTACGGTCCGAGTTCGGCGCCACCCACGATGACGACCATGTCGGCGGGGTCGACGTCGAGGTCGGCCCACTCCGGCGGCGGCGCTGACGCGTAACCGCGCGGGGGCGACGGTAGAGCCTTGATGGTGCTCGACTCGTCGTCCTCCTCGGAGCGGCTCGCGCTGCTCTCGGCGGCCATGTCCTCACGGGCCTTGGCGGCCAGTTCGCCCATGTCGATGTCGATTTCGCCGAGCCCACCGGTCAGATCCTTGAGGATCGGCTCGCGGGCCGCGGCCACCTTCGACTCGACGTCGCACAGGTCGAGCAGCATGGAAGCCATCTGCTCGGTCGTGTACGTCGTGACGCCGGCCTCTTCGACCGCGCCGACGATGGCGTCGTTGTGACCCATCAGCCCGGTGCCCTTGGTCCACCCAATCAGGGCATGTGCCAACGACACTCGCTGCGACCAGGAGGTCTCGGCCTTCCAGCGCGTCACCAGTGCGTCCAATGCGGACTTGGCTTCGCCGTAGGCACCGTCGCCACCGAACATGCCGCGGTTCGGCGAACCGGGCAGGACCACGTGCAACCGCGACGCGATGTCGCGCTCGGACCCGATGTGCGAGAGCCCACCGATGAGCCGCTGCACGGCCCACAGCAGAACCTTCATCTCCATCTCCGAACGCGAACCCGCGTCGGAGAGGTCACCGGCGACCCGTGGCGCCGCGAACGGGAACAGCAGCGTCGGGGTCAGGGCGTCCTTGAGGTGCACCGACTTCGGCCCGAGGTTCTCCGACTGCTCGCTGCCAATCCAGCTGACGAGCGCGTCGATGTCGGTGTAGGAGGCCATGTTCGCCGGCACCACCCACAGCGTCGCGCCGAAGCGGGCGTTGTCGCGGTAGAGCTTCTTGTAGAAGGACAACCGGTCGTCGTCCAGCTTCGAGGTGGTCACGATGACCGAGGCGCCGCCGTCGAGCAGCTGCGCCACGATCGACGCCGCGATGGAGCCCTTCGAGGCACCGGTGACGACGGCGATGTCGTCGCTGTAGCGACCGGTGCCGGGGTTCTCCGCACCGGCGGCAGCGCGCCCGTAGAGCGACGCGTGCACGTTGCGGCCTGCGGCCAACGCCTTGCCCTGCCACCAATTCGCTTGGCTGGCAACGACGTGACCGGCGGCCTCGAAGCGCTCGGAGAGCCGCGACCAGTCCGCGTCGATCTCGTCCTCGCCCTTGAGCCAGAGCCGGGCCAGATCCTCGCGGGCACTCGCCCAGCGATCGTCGAACAGCACCGCCTTGCGGCCGTCGAACGTCGGTGCGACCAAACGTGGCCAGTCCGAACCGAGTTCGGCGGTCACCAGGTCGACGAGCTCGGCGTCGCTGACCTTCTCGTCGGCGTTCACCGGCGCGTCGACGCCCAGCTGACCAAGGATCAGCCTGGCCGCCGAGGCGAGCACGCCGTCCCGGCCGGTGACCTTCTCGGCGAACTCGGTCAGTGCCGCGGAGTCCACGACGCCTCCCCCGGCGCCTCCTGCCGAGGGCAGGGACACCGCGATGCCACGACGGGCGGCGACGGCGGCGACGGCCGCGTCGACGACCCGGTCCACGGTGGCCGCGTCGGGCAGTGCGCCGTCGTGCAGGTGGCCGAGGTTGCCGCCGCGGACGCTGGTGCCCTCACGAGTGCCAAGGACCAGTTCCATGGTGACGTGCTTGACCCAGCCGTCGCCGAGCTCCCAATCCTTCTTGACGCGTTCGGCGATCGCGGCGGGGCGCTTGCCCGAGGGCCCGAGCACCGTGCGCAGCTGATCGTTGACCGCATCGGAAAGCACTGGGCCGAAGGGCTTGTAGGTACGGGCCAGCTTGGTGACCTGAGCCTTGAGGCCGGCCAGGTCGGCTTCGGCCGCACCGTCGATCGCGCCGAGGTTGAGCTCGGAGCCGAGGTCGACGAGCAGCTGGTTGCGTCGTGAGGACGCACCGTCGGTGATCGACTCGATGGAGTCGAGCGGCTCGATCTGGTCGACGTGCATCTTGGCCGACAGCGCGATCAGCGACAGGGTCGCGTCGTCGGCGCCGAACGAGATGTCGTCGGGTCGCGGGCCACCGGACGGGGCCGATGGCGCCGCCACGGGTGCGGCGGGAGCGGCTGCGGCAGGCGCCGATTCGGTGGCGGCGGCAGCAGGCGCGGTGTCCTCCTCCAGATCCGGCTCCGGGTCGGTGTCGGTCGCGAACAGGACCGCGGCGTCGCGCTCGGTGTTGAGCACCTCGGTCGTGTTGTGCGAGTACTCCGGCAGCTTCAGCGTGTTGGTGGCCAAACCGGCGACCGTCGGCGCGTTCTTGACGCCGATCTCGACGAAGCGCTCGATGCCGAGACCGCCTGCGGCCTCCTCGATGAACAGGAGGTCCTGGGTCTCGATCCAGCGCACCGGGCTGGCGAACTGCCATGCGAGCAGCTCGATGACGACCTTGCGGCACAGCTCGCGCGGCCGCTCGGTGACCCAGGTGTCGTAGTCGGCGAGGATCTCGTCGAGCGGCTCGGCGGGCACCAGGTCGCGGATCTCCTGGATGAAGTCGCGGTCCATGGTGAACGGCCGCGGCACCAGGTTGGGGATGTATTTGCCGACCAGCAGCGCGGGGTCCGCGTCACGCGGCATGACCCGCTCCAGGGAACGACGGAAGTCGGCGACGCCGACGCGCAACACCTCGGAGTGGAACGGCACGTCGATGCCGGGCACCAGGATGAACGAGCGCTTGCCGCCGGAGATCTCGCGGCGCTTGTCGACCTCTTCCTCGAGGACCTCGAGACCGCGCACCGTGCCGGCGATCGCGTACTGCGAACCACGGAGGTTGTAGTTCACGATCTGCAGGAATTCGCCTGTGCGTTCGGCGATTTCGGCGACCCAGTCGGTGACGTCGTCGTCGTCGAGGTCGATTTGGCTCGGGCGGATCGCGGCCAGCCGGTAGTTGGAGCGGCCGTTCTCGTCGCGCGGCACGATGTCGTGCATCTTGCTGCCGCGGTGGAAGACCACCTCGAGCAGCGCTTCGAGCGGGTACACGCCGGACACGCAGGCCAGCGCGGTGTACTCGCCGACGGAGTGACCGCACGCGATCGCACCCTCGACGAACGCACCCTGCTCACGCATCTCCGCGACCTGGGCCGCGGCGACGGTGGCCATGGCCACCTGGGTAAACTGCGTCAGGTAGAGCACGCCCTCGGGGTGGTGGTAGTGCACACCGCTGGCGATCAGGCTGGTCGGGTTGTCCCGCACCACGTGCAGCACCGAGAAGCCCAGCGTCTCGCGGGTAAACTTGTCGGCGATGTCCCACACCTTGCGGGCGGCCTTGGACCGGGCGCGGACCTCCATGCCCATTCCCTTGGACTGGATGCCCTGGCCGGGGAAGGCGTAGACGGTCTTCGGCGCGGCCAACTGGGCCGTCGCCGACATCACCAGGTCGGTGCCGACCTTCGCGGTGACCTCGATGATCTCGGCGCCGCGGTCGATGCCGACGCGGTCGACACGGAAGTCGATCTCGTCGCCGGGCATGACCATGCCGAGGAAGCGCGAGGTCCAGCCGACCAGACGGGCGGGCGGGGTCGCCCGGCCGTCGGTGGCGGTGACGACGTGCTGCGCGGCGGCCGACAGCCACATGCCGTGCACGATGGGCGATTTCAGCCCGGCGAGCAGAGCGGCAGCGCGGTCGGTGTGGATCGGGTTGTGATCGCCGGAGACGACGGCGAACGCACTCATGTCCGTCGGCGCGGTGACGGTCACGTCACGACGGCGGCGACGCGGGGTGTCGGTCGCGTTGTCGGTAATGGCGCCACCGGCCTGGGCCGGATCGGTCAGTGCAACGGCACCGGTGCGGCCACGGATCGCGAAACGCTCTTCGAGCGTGGCGAGTTCGGTTCCCTCGGAGTCGCGGATCGTCACCGACACGGGGACGACGCGACCGACCTCGGTGTCGACCGCAGCGGAAGCCGTTGCGGTGACGGTCAATTCGCTCTTCGCCGTCGGCATGGGCGCCAACAGGTGCGCCGCATGGTCGAGGTGCACCAAGCTGAGCAGACCCTCGACGACCGGGAAGCCGGTCTCGGTGACCGCCGCGCCGATGACGGAGAACACGGCGGGCCAGCAGCGGCCGACCAGTGCGTCGGGCACCAACGTCAGGCCGGGCGCCAACGGGGCGCCGAACGTCGCGGTGACACCGGTGTGGTCGGCGACCTCCTCGGGATCCCACGAGACGGTGACCGTGGTGCTGTCGTCGACCACGACCGGCAGGGTGTCGACCCCGTCGACGCCGGCCGCGATGGCCAGCACGGCGCGCATGGCGGCCGAGGCGTCGTCGGTCGTGACGACGGGCATCCCGCCGTCGACCGTGGTGGCAGGCAGCGTGAAGCGGATGGTGATCCAGATGTCGGACAGCGGCACGCTCAACACGACGTGCTCACCGCTGAGTTCGAGGCGCGAGCCGGTCGACGCATGCGTCGCGGCCCGATTCTCGTTGACCTGCCACTCATTTGGTGCACCAATGCGATGCACCGGGTTGATTGCGGCGCGACCTGCCCACAGAACGTCGGGCGAGTCGAGGACCACGGCGAGCGGGCCGGTGACGTCGGCGCGAGCCTGACGGCGTGACACGACGGACGTCGGCTCCGCACCGGAGGCGAGCACCTCGTCGACCGAGGCCTTCTCGAACCGGTCGAGCAAGTCGCCGACGGGCTCGTCGACGCGGGTGATGCCCAAGACGGCTTCGGTGCCGGGGATGACGCACACCTGGTCGGCGGAGTACCGAGCGTCGTGCGCCTGCCACAGCGAGTCGCTGCGCCACCAGCGCCGGACGTCCTTGTCGATGACCGGTACGAAGTTGACCGGCTTGCCAAGCGTCTTGCAGAGGGTGATGAAGAACGGCACGTCGGCCGGGTGCAGCTTGACGTCTTCGGCGTCGGGGTACCGCGCCAGCAGCGAGGTCAGGGCGCGCTCCGGATCCTCAAGCAGCGCTTCACCTTCCGCGTCGGTGGTGAAGAGGGTCTCGATCGGACCGGAGTCCAGCGGGTGCAGTCGCGCCTCGGCGCGCTTGAGCATTCCCTCGAAGCGATCCCGCCAGCTGCCGTCCAGCCACGGCGAATCGGGGCGCTTGGTGTCCGCGGTG
Source organism: Mycobacterium sp. Root135 (assembly GCF_001426545.1). GTDB lineage: Bacteria > Actinomycetota > Actinomycetes > Mycobacteriales > Mycobacteriaceae > Mycobacterium. The sequence goes on from NZ_LMEZ01000006.1 coordinate 674,256, forward strand.
CTGTCGCCGTCGCCGATGGCGAGCTCGACGTAGCGTCGCAGCCACTGCAGGTAGGTCATGTCCGCCACGTCGCCGAAGTACGGCTTGGCGGTGAGCGCCATCGCGGCGATGATCTCGTCGCGGCGCTCCGCGACGGCGTCGACGTCACCGGCGACGTCGTCGAGCAGGCGACCGCAGCGCGACGCCGCGTTGTCGATCTCGTGGATGTCGGCACCGAGCTGGCTGCGCCCGGATGCCATGCCGCCCTGCGCCTTTCCGGCGCCGACCCACTGCTCGGTTCCGGTGGTGTCGACCAGCAGCTGCTTGACCGCAGGCGAGGTGGTGGCCTCCAGAGCGGCCATCGTGGCGGTGCCGACCAGGATGCCGTCGACCGGCATGATCGGGAAGCCGTAGGCCTGCGCCCACTGACCGGACAGGTACTCGGCGGCCCGCTCGGGCGTGCCGATGCCGCCACCGACGCACAGCGTGATGTTGGACAGCTTGCGGAGGTCTCCGTAGGTGGAGATCAGCAGGTCGTCGAGGTCCTCCCACGAGTGGTGACCGCCCGCGCGGCCGCCCTCGACGTGGACGATGACCTCACGGTCGGGGACCTCGGCGGCAATCTTGATGACCGACTTGATCTGCTCGACCGTGCCCGGCTTGAAGCACACGTAGGCGAGGCCGACCTCGTTGAGCTCCTCGATGATGGCGACGGCCTCGTCGAGTTCGGGGATGCCGGCACTGACGACCACGCCGTCGAAGGGGGCGCCGGACTGACGGGCCTTCTGCACCAGGCGCTTGCCGCCCACCTGCAGCTTCCACAGGTACGGGTCGAGGAACAGGGTGTTGAACTGGACGGCGCGGCCCGGCTCGAGGAGCTCGGTGAGCTCGGCGACCCGCCTGTCGAAGATGGGCTCGGTGACCTGGCCGCCACCGGCCAGCTCGGCCCAGTGACCGGCGTTGGCCGCCGCGGCGACGATCTTGGCGTCGACCGTGGTCGGGGTCATGCCCGCAAGGAGCATCGGCGAGCGGCCCGTGAGCCTGGTGAACTTGGTGGAAAGCTTGACCGAGCCGTCCGGCAGTGAGATGACCGACGGCGCATAACTCGACCACGCCGGGACGACCTCGGGGGCGGCCCCGACGGTGAACAGGTTGCGCTGCCCGGCCCTGGTGGCCGCGGGCACGATGCCGACGCCGAGGCCGCGGATGACCGGCGCGGTGACGCGGGTGATGGTGTCGCTGGGACCGAGGTCGACGATCCAGCGGGCGCCGGAGTCGTGCAGGCGCTCGACCTCGTCGACCCAGTCGAACGGATCGGTGAAGATCGCCTTGGCGAAGTGGTGCAGCAGTTCGGAGTCGATGGCGAGCTTCTCGCCCCAGCCGTCGACGACGTCGACCGCGTCGGCCAGTCGCGGCGTGTGGAAGCCGACCTCGACCTGGATGCCGTTGAAGACGGGGCTGAAGACCGCGCCGCCGCGGAGCTTGTTCTTGCGCTCCGCCTCTTCCTTCTCGGTGATCTTGCTGCAGTACAGCTCGAAGCGGGAGAGCTGTTCGGGGGTGCCGGTGATGACGACCGAGCGTCGGCCGTTGCGGATGGACAGCACGGGCGGCAGCACGGTGCGAACGTCGGTGGAGAACTCTTCGAGGAGTTCGGCGATGCGGGCGGGGTCGACGTTGGTGACCGACACCATCGGCGACTTGTCGCCGCGGCCGACCATGCCGCGCCGACGCGAGACCAGAGAGCCGGCCGCACCGATCAGCTGGAGCATGGCGAGCAGTTCGGCGTCGCGCGTGCCCTTGGCCTTGAGCGCCTCGCACGCGACGATGCCCTGGCTGTGTCCGGCCGTCGCCACGGGCGGCGTGCCGTAGAGGTCGAGACCCTGGCGCATGGAGGCGCGGATGGCGGCCAGCTGGGTCAGCAGGATGCCGGGACCGGAGATCGCAGCGGTGGTCAGCTGCTTGGCGGTCGGCAGCGGCTCGTCGGCGGCCAGCGCGCGTACCCACTGCATCGGCTCGAAGCCGATCGGACGGACGACGACGAGTTCCCGGGCGACGGGCTGCAGCAGCAGCGCGGCCTCTCCGATGACCTCGCTCAGCTCGGACTCGATGCCGGCGGAGCTGATCAGTTCCTCGAGGTTCTCGAGCCAGTTGCCGCCCTGTCCACCGAAGGCCACGGCGTACGGTTCACCCGCGTTGAGGAGGTCGACGAGCGCGTGCGCGCCGGAGGACGTGGTGGCCGAACCACCCGTGCGTCCGGTGGTAACTCTGTCGTGTTCGTTGATCGTCACGTCTTGCCATCTCCTCGGTGCGCTTTCGCGCGTATCGCTTCTCTACGTCTGCACGTCTCGTACTACGGTGTGCGTCTACTGCGTCCTCGGCGGTGAGGCCCCGCGCCCGGCGGGTTCCGCGGTCCTGTGCCCGGGGATCTAGCCGGGCGGGCTCAAGTCACTTCTGGGCGGCCGTAGCGCACAGGCCAGCCGTACTAAGAGTGTCATAAGAGCTAGGCCCATTTTTGGCCCCTAAATGGTTACTGGCGAGTTCTACGCACGGGTAACCATGGGTTGGATATCACGGGCCCACACCCGCCCAAGCCGTTCCCGGGACAAACGTCCTGCATGCAGGTGGTTACGGTCCAGTAGCTACAACAGCGCAGATCAAAGCAGTATTGTTACCGAATCGTTATGTTGAATTTCGACGCGTACGCCCTTCCGGCGACATCGCCGGAAAAGTCGACACGAGCGGGCTCGATGTCTACCGGTGAACGAACGATCACCGAAAGAGTTAGCTGGCAAAACTTACCGATGGGTAATGTTAGGCCTATTGACCGGAGCCCGGCTTCGGCACGTAGTCGAGATCCACGCCGACGTCACCCCCGCTTCGCTCGTCCATCTCGACCTGACGCAAGTGCGCTGCGGGGTGGTGAAACCCTTCGTCGAACCCCGGTTGGGTTGCCAAAAGGACGTACCGAAGCCGTCCGGCAGGGCCCCGTCGACGGTCTTGGTGTTCGCGTAGACCCCACGCGCCGGTGGCCCAGCACCGCCTCCCACCCGCGCAGATGGAGCGCCACCAGCTGTTTGTACTGCTCAGGGGTGAAGTCGGCGACGATCGAGGCATGGATCGGGGCGCCGCACGACCCATCCGCGCGACGTGTGGTTGCCAGCACCGCTCGGCGTGCCGGCCCCCCGCGGCCTGCCCGCCGAGTCAGTCGGCGGTGTCGTGCGTGCCGTACTGATGGCGGACATCATTTTCAGGCCATCCTGGTATAACTCCCTGGCCTCGGGTAGCTGGATGGGCTTGCCGAGCCTTCACTCCCCACCGAGACGACGAAGCAGCCGTGGCGACGAAATACGTCGACCAGAAGGTCGTCTTCTACGAAATCCATACGTTGCGCTGCGGCCGTAGAGACCAATCCATACGATTCAGCCCATGCCATCGGGCCCCGGCGAACCTCAGATCGAACTCACAGGCGTTCGCAAGGTGTTCGGCGACTCGATCGTGGCGGTCGCGGGCGCCGACCTGACCGTCGACGACGGCGAACTGTTCGCCATCCTCGGGCCCTCCGGCTCGGGCAAGACCACCGTGCTCCGGATGATCGCCGGGTTCGAACAGCCCACCGGAGGCACCATCAAGCTCGGTGGCGTCGACGTGACGGCGCTGCCCGCCCGGCGGCGCGACGTCAACACCGTCTTCCAGGAGTACGCCCTCTTCCCCCACATGACCGTGGCGCAGAACGTCGAGTACGGGATGCGGGTCCGCGGCGTTCCCAAGGGCGAGCGACGCTCAAGGGCGGCCGAGGCGCTCGACATGGTGCGGCTCGCCGACTACGGACCGCGCAAGCCCGCTCAGCTCTCCGGCGGCCAACGCCAACGCGTCGCATTGGCCCGTGCGCTCGTGGGGCGCCCCAAGGTGCTGCTCCTCGACGAGCCACTCGGCGCGCTGGACCTCAAGCTGCGTGAGCAGATGCAGGTGGAGCTCAAGGCAATTCAACGCGAAGTCGGCATCACCTTCGTCATCGTCACGCACGACCAAGACGAGGCGCTGACACTGTGCGACCGACTCGCGGTGTTCAACGACGGACGCATCGAGCAGATCGGCAAGGCGCGCGACGTCTACGAAAACCCGGTCAACCGGTTCGTCGCCGACTTCGTCGGCACCTCCAACGTGCTCGACGGCGACGCCGCCGAGGCGCTCGTCGGCCGACGCGGCCTTTTCGCCGTCCGGCCCGAGCGCATCGCGGTACTGCCGACGGGGGCAACCCCGACGCCGGGCAGCCGCACCGTCGACGCCACCGTCGCTGAGGTCATCTACGCCGGACCCACGACCCGGGTGGCCGCCGTGGCCCAGGTCGGCGGCCAACCCGGCGTCACACTCACCGCGACCGTGCTCAACGCCGCAGCCTCATTGCCCGAGGACCTCGGCCACGGCACCCAGATCACCCTGGCCTGGGCCGACGGCGCCGTCCACGATCTCTCCACCTGAAGCACACCAACGCCAACACCCGAGGAGACACATGAAACTCACCGCATTGCGGACCGGCTTCGCCCTTGCCGCATGCGCCACCCTCGTCGCCGGCTGCTCCAGCTCGCCGTCCGGCGGTGGAGACGCCGGAACCGCACCGCCCAAGATGGAAGCACTGGGCTCCCTTGGCAACGGCGAGGGCCAGCTCAACCTGATCGCCTGGGCCGGCTACGCCGAGAACGGTTCCAACGACAAGACGGTCGACTGGGTGACCCCGTTCGAGCAGGAATCCGGGTGCAAGGTCAACGTCAAGGTCGGCAACACCTCCGACGAGATGGTGCAGCTGATGCGCACCGGTCAGTACGACGGCGTGTCCGCCTCGGGTGACGCCACGCTGCGACTGATCTACGCGGGCGACGTCGCACCCGTGAACACCGCCCTGGTGCCGAACTACTCGACCATCTCGACGTTCCTCAAGGACAAGCCGTGGAATGCGGTCGACGGTCAGATGTACGGCATTCCGCACGGCTGGGGCGCGAACCTGTTGATGTACAACGTTTCTCAGGTCACCGACGCCCCTGACTCGTGGGGCGCGGTGTTCACCGACTCCGACAAGTACAAGGGCAAGGTGACCGCCTACGACTCGCCGATCTACATCGCCGACGCGGCGCTGTACCTGATGAAGACCAAGCCGGAACTCGGCATCAAGGACCCCTACTCGCTGACCACCGAACAACTCGACGCCGCGGTCGACCTGCTGACCAAGCAGCGCGAAAACGTCAGCGAATACTGGTCGGACTACACCAAGGAAGTGCAGGCGTTCGAGTCGGGCACGTCGGTGATCGGCACCACGTGGCAGGTCATCGCCAACACCATCGGGGCCGAGAACAAGGTGCAGGTCAACACGGTGCTACCCAAGGAGGGCGCCACCGGTTGGTCGGACACCTGGATGGTCGCCTCGAAGGCCGCCCACCCCAACTGCATGTACAAGTGGATGGACTGGATCACCTCACCGAAGGTGAACGCCCAGGTGGCCGAGTACTTCGGCGAGGCGCCTGCGCAGACCAAGGCGTGCGAGTTCACCTCGGAGAAGGACTTCTGCGACATCTACCACGCCACCGACGAGGCCTACGCGTCCCAACTGCACTACTGGACGACCCCGCAGAAGCAGTGCGTCGATGGTAGCGGCGACAACTGCACGGCCTACGACGAGTGGGTCAGCAAGTGGCAGCAGATCAAGGGGTGACGGCGGAGCCGGCGGCGACCACCGAAACCCCGGCACCGCAGGCGCGGCTCCGGCACGGTCGGTTGAGTTTGGCCTTCCTGCTGGTGCCGCCCATGGCGTGGCTGGTGGTGGCGTACCTCGGTTCGCTTGCGGTGCTGCTGGTTTCGGCCTTCTGGACCACCAACTCGTTCACCGGCGCGGTGGTACACACCGTCACGGGCGACAACGTCATCCGCGCGGTGACCGACGAGGTCTTCCGCACCGTGACCATCCGCACGGTGGGGGTGGCGCTGCTGGTGACCGTGCTCTGCGCGGTGCTGGCGGTGCCACTGGGTCTGTACATGGCCAAGGTCGCCTCGCCGCGAACGAGACTCGCGTTGGTGGTGGCGGTGACGACGCCGCTGTGGGCCAGCTACCTCGTCAAGGCCTACGCCTGGCGCGTGATGCTGTCCCCCGAGGGTCCGATGTCGTGGGCCACCGGCTACACGCCCGGTTACGGCCTCGTCGCGACCGTCATCACGCTGACCTATCTCTGGTTGCCGTACATGATCATCCCGGTGTTCGCGGCGTTCGAACGCGTCCCCAACCACCTCGTCGACGCGAGCTCGGATCTGGGCGCCTCCGACCTATCGACCCTCCGAATGGTCGTCGCGCCGTTGGTGTTTCCCGGCATCGCCGCCGGATCGATCTTCACGTTCTCGCTGTCCCTCGGTGACTACATCGCCGTCACCATCGTCGGCGGAAAGACGCAGATGCTCGGCAACATCATCTACGGGCAGCTCGTCACGGCCAACAATCAACCGTTGGCCGCCGCGCTGTCGATCATCCCGCTCGCCGCGGTGATTCTGTATCTGCTCGCCATGCGACGCACCGGTGCCCTGGAGAACGTCTGATGTTGTCGGGTGGGGCTCGCACGGCGGTCCGGACGTGGACCGTGCTGGTGTTGGTATTCCTGTATGCACCACTGCTTCTCGTCGTCGTCAACGCGTTCAACGCGTCACGCACCTTCGCCTTCCCACCGAGCGGCTTCACCCTGCGGTGGTGGGCCGACGCCTGGAACAGCGACGGCATGTGGACGTCACTGGCCAATTCCGTCGTCGTCGGGCTCGGCGCCACGACGGTCGCGCTGGTGCTTGGCACCATGATCGCGTTCGCCGTTCAACGGCATCAGTTCTTCGGCCGCAACACGATCAGCTTCCTCGTCGTCCTGCCGATCACGCTGCCCGGCATCGTCACCGGCATTGCGCTCAACGCCACGTTCACCTCCGCGCTCGGAGTGACGCTGGGCCTGGCCACGGTGATCGTCGGCCACGCCACCTTCTGCATCGTCATCGTGTTCAACAACACCCAGGCCCGATTGCGCCGGTTGGGAACCGATCTCGAGGACGCCTCGTCCGATCTCGGGGCGTCGTCGTGGCAGACGTTTCGCTTCGTGACGTTCCCGATGATGCGCGGGGCACTCGTCGCAGGCGCGATCCTGGCCTTCGCGCTCAGCTTCGACGAGATCGTGGTGACCACCTTCACGGCAGGACCGGCCGTCCAGACGCTACCGATCTGGATCTTCGGAAACCTGTTCCGCCCCAACCAGGCACCCGTGATCAACGTCGTCGCAGCGGCCCTCACCGTGTTGGCCGTCATCCCGGTGTGGCTGGCACAGCGGTTCGGCGGCGACCCGGCCACCACCAGGGTGTGACGGGGGCTTAGCTCGTCTCGGCCACCGTCAGGTACCGCTGGAGGGCGTTCTCGAGCCGGTCGGTGACGACCCGTCGCCCCAAGGTCCGGTAGTCGGTGGCGACGCGGCGCTGCTCGTCGCGGCCGCCGCGGGGTGTCACCCGGCCGGTGTCGCCGTCGAGCAGGCTCTGCTCCAACGACTCGACCACCGACTTCGCCAGCTGGTCGAGCTGATCGGAGACACCGTCGGCCACCCGCAGAATGGTCTGCACGTACCGCAGTTGCTCATCGGCACCGCCGACCACCTTGGCGATGTTCGGGTCGACCAACGTCAGCCGTCCGTCCACGACCTCGGCCAGCCCGTAGTACACCAGCCGCTGCGCCTCGTCACCGTCGGCGTCGATGTCGACGGTGGTCGTCGGCGTCGGACCGGGCGGACCGAAGACCGCCTGCTGCAAGCCGAGGATGTCCGCCAGATCGTGCCCCTGCCGCATGCTGGAGAGGAATTCCGCGATGTGCGCCGAGGTGTAGCCCTTGCGCAGCAGCTCGTTGATGGTCCCCAGCTGAGTCAGGTGACGGTCGTCGTAGTAGGCCGAGCGGCCCTCCCTGCGCGGCGGGTCGAGCAGACCTCGCTCGCGATAGGCGCGAATGTTGCGGACACTGACTCCCGAGAGTTCGGACAACTCGCCGAGCCGATACTCAACCACGTGGAACATCCCCCAAGCTGCCGGTCAAAGCCATGATCACCACGTGTGCACGACGGAACATGGAACTACTGTAGACCCTCTCAGAAGTTTGCGAGAATTGCACGCCGATGTCATGTTTTGATTTCGATTGGCCACCGGGTGCGTCGGTACGCGACGATTGACCGAGTGCGTGCATGGATGGTGTGGGCGACGGGGCTGCTGGCCTACGTCGTCGCGGTACTCGACCGCACGACGCTAGGAGTTTCCGGCCTGGCCGCGGCCGATCGGTTCGACGCCAGCCCCAGCCTCCTCTCGACGTTCGTCGTCCTCCAGGTCGTCGTCTATGCCGGCGCCCAGGTGCCTGCCGGGATCCTGCTCGACCGGTACGGCTCGCGGGTGCTGATCGTTGCGGGAGCGGCGCTCATGGCAAGCGGCCAGCTGCTGCTGGCGCTCACCGAGTCACTGCCACTGGCCATCAGCGCCAGGGCGGTCGTCGGACTCGGCGACGCCCTGACCTTCATCTCGGTGCTGCGGCTGGTGCCGCGGTGGTTCGAGCCGCGACGGGTTCCGTTGCTGACCCAACTCACCGGCATCTGCGGCCAGTTGGGCCAGGTGCTCTCGGCGCTGCCCTTCCTGGCCCTGCTCACCGGGAGCACGTGGGCGACCGCCTACGTCTCGGTGGCGGCCTTCGGAGTGCTCGCCATGGTGCTGGCGCTGGCCCTGGTGAAGGACACGCCGCACGGGCGGGTCGTGGCCGCCGAGAACCTGTCGGTGCACGCCGTGCTGTCGAGCGTGAAGACCGTCTGGCTGCGCCCCGGCACCCGGCTCGGGTTCTTCACACACATGGGCACCCAGTTCTCCGTGACGGTGTTCTGTCTGATGTGGGGCGTCCCGTACCTGACGGTCGCCCAGGGGCAGTCAGCGCACATGGCGGGGGCGCTGTTGACGATCTCCGTCCTCGCCGCCATCTGCGCAGGCATCCTCATCGGCATCATGACGGGCCGGTATCCGCATCGGCGGTCGTGGATCGTGCTGGCGATCATCGGCAGCAACGCACTGGTGTGGACCGTCGTCCTGACGCTCCCCGGCCGCGCTCCCCTGTGGCTGCTGGTCGTCCTCGTCGTCGTCATCTCCGCGGGCGGCCCCGGCTCGATGGTCGGGTTCGACTTCGCCAGGACGTTCAATCCCAGTGCCACCCTTGGCACCGCGCAGGGCATGGTGAACATGGGCGGCTTCATCGCCTCCCTGTTGGTGATGCAGGCGATGGGGGTCCTGCTCGGGGCGGCGGGCGGCTACTCGTTCGACTCGTTCCGCCAGGCGTGGACGGTGCAGTACGTGGTGTGGTTGCTCGCCGTGGTCGGCATCCTGATCACCAGGTGGAAGACCCGACGACTGCTGGCGGCCGACGAGGAACGCTCGCAACTCGAGTCGTTCGAGGTGGACGCCACCGAGCGGTAGTGCCCGGCCTACGCATCCCTGTCCAGCGCAGCCGACATGTGCCGGTGCCCGATAACTTCGAAGCCGACGACGCTGACCACCGGTGCGAGCGTGACGATCAGCAGGCACGCCGTCATGGGGACGCCGGCCGACGCCGCCACCACCGCGGCCACGAGCGTGCCGATGGTCAGCACCAGCAGCACGACGTGCAGTACGTCCCACGTCCGGACCATGCGTAGGTAGAGCAGGTACACCAGCCCGACGTAGACGCCGACGGGAACGGCGACCGACAGCACCGTGCCCGTCGACCCGAGGGTGGACTGCTCCTCCACGTAGTAGGCGGCGGTGTGCAGGCCGGCGCCGGTGGCCACGATCGCCCCGAACACCGCGATGTGGAGGTAGCCGAACCAGAAGGACCGTTCGCGGTGACGGTGCAGCAGGTCGGCGGTGGGCACCGAGAAGTAGATCCACCACATCCCGAACGTCAGCCCGGTGCCGGAGATCGCCAGGATGGCGGCGTCCGGCGTCCACCCGTGTTCGCCGACGACCGCCGTCAACGACGCGACGGTGCCGACCACGCCCTCGCCGAGGGCGATGATGGCCAGCAGGCCGTACCGCTCCGCGATGTGGTGGGCGTGCCACGGCGTCCCACCTCGGCGCGATTCCGCGAGCCACGGGCCGATCATCTCCGCGCCGGCCAGCAGCACGAACACGATCAGCCCGAACGTCACCGACAGCGGCAGGAAGATCGAGGCGATCCACCCGACCTGGACGACGGTGATCACCGTCGCGTAGGTGAGGCTGGCCGGCTTGCGCGCGGGATCCTGGCGCGCCGCCCGCAGCCACTGGGCCACCATCGCCACGCGCATCACGACGTAACCGGCGACGATCAGGACGTTGTCGAGATGGCCGCCGTGCTCGATCGAGGCAAAGAACGGCGGAATGCCGAGCGCCAGGATGAGGACGCCGACCATCTGCACCATGGTCAGAAGCCGGTACACCCAGTCGTCCGTGTCATAGGCAGACGCAAACCAGGTGAAGTTGATCCACGCCCAGCACGTGGCGAACGTCGCGAAGATGAACCCCGTGAAGCCGACGCCGGGGTGGCCGGCGGCGAGTGCGTGCGAAAACCCGGACGCCGCAACACCAAAGGCGATGACGAACGTTAGGTCGAACAGCAGTTCCAGCGGGGTGGCGACGCGATGGCTCTCGTGCGGGTCACGGCCCGCCATCCGTCGCACGCGGTGCGCCCGTACTGGTCGAGACGATGTTGGCTCTGGCTCGTTCACCCGACACGCTCCTTCCGACGGCGGTTGACCGTACCGAAAGTCGGCTGGTGACGCCACGTTTGGCCGCCGCTCGGGCGAGCCGCGAGCTCAGCGGATCTCGGCGGGCTCCGGTGGCGGGGGAACGCGCATGGCCGCCCGTGACCGCACGATCGTCGGCCACCAGAACCACTTGCCCATGAGCGCCGCGATCGCCGGGGTCATGAAGGTGCGCACGATCAGGGTGTCGAACAGCAGCCCGAGTGCGATCGTGGTGCCGACCTGGCCCATCACCCTGAGCTCGCTGAACGCGAACGTCGCCATCGTCGCGGCGAAGACCAGCCCGGCCGACGTCACCACCGAACCGGTGCCCGCCATGGACCGGATGATGCCGGTCTTCAACCCGCCGTGGAGCTCTTCCTTCATCCGGGACACCAACAACAGGTTGTAGTCCGAGCCCACCGCGAGTAGCAGGATCACCGACATCGCCAGAACCATCCAGTGCAGCTCGAGCCCGAGGATGTGCTGCCACAGCAGAACCGACAAGCCGAACGACGCGCCGAGTGACAGCAGCACCGTGCCGACGATCACCGCCGCGGCCACCAGCGCCCTGGTGATCACCAGCATGATGATGAAGATCAGTGTGACGGCTGATATTCCGGCGATCAGCAGGTCGTAGAAGGACCCGTCGCGCATGTCCTTGTAGGTGGCGGCGGTACCGGCCAGATAGATCGAGGAGCCCTCCAGCGGCGTGCCCTTGACGGCTTCCTTAGCGGCCTGCTTGATTGCGTCGATGTGGTTGATGCCCTCGACGGTCGCCGGGTCGCCCTCGTGGCTGATGATGAACCGCACCGAATGCCCGTCGGGTGAGATGAAGTTCTTCATCCCCCGCTTGAAGTCCTTGTTCTGGAAGATCTCCGGAGGCAGGTAGAAGGTGTCGTCGTTGCGCGAGGCGTCGAAGGCGTCGCCCATCGCGGTGGCGTTCTCCGACATCGCCGACTGCTGGTTCTGGAAGCCCATCTGGACCTGGTAGGTCGTCAGCAGCATCTGCTTGACCGACCGGAGCTGCTCGAGCTGCGGCCGTAGCGTCGCCGCCAATTGCGGTGTCAGCGCGGCCAGCTTCTGCGTGTCGGTGACCAAGCCGCCGATCTGGTCGGTCAGCGAACTGGTGCCGTCGAGCGCGTCGAAGATCCCCCGGCCGGTCACGCACAGCGGAATGTCGTAGCAGTGCGGCTCCCAGTACACGTACGCCTTGAGGGGCCGGAACATGTCCTGGAAGTTCTCGATGTTGTCGCGAAGCTCACCGACGGTCGCGGCGAGTTCGGTGATCTTCGTCGACATCTCGTTGATGTTGGCCGAGAGCTGGTCCATCAACGACAGCATGTGAGTCAGCGTGTCGATCATCGTCTGCATGTCGTTCGCCTGCTGCAGCATGTTGGCGAACGAGTCCTGCTGGTACTTCTCGTTCAGCTTCGACGCGGTGCCCTGCATGCTGATCTGGAACGGGATCGTGCTGTGCTTGATCGGCTTGCCGTCGGGACGGGTGATCGTCTGAACCCGCGAGATGCCGGGTGTGTGGAAGATCGCCTTCGCGATCTTGTCGATGACGATGAAGTCCGCCGAGGTGCGAAGGTCGTGATCGCTCTTGATCATCAACAGTTCGGGGTTCATTCGGGCGGCGTTGAAGTGCTTGTCCGCCACGTCGTACCCGACGTTGGCGGGCATGTCGGTGGGCAGATACCGGCGGTTGTCGTAGCTCGTCTTGTAGCTGGGCAAGGCCAGCAGACCGATCAGCGCAAGCCCGATGGTGGCGGCCAGGATCGGGCCAGGCCACCGCACGATCGCGGTGCCGAGGCGTCGCCAGCCGCGTGACCGGATAGCCCTCTTGGGTTCGAAGATGCGGCGGAACCGGCTGCCGATCGCGACGACGGCCGGCCCGAGGGTCAGCGCGGCGACCACGGCGACCAGGGTGCCGACGGCACACGGCACGCCGAGGCTCTGGAAGTACGGCAAGCGGGTGAAGCTGAGGCAGAGCATGGCGCCCGCGATGGTCAGCCCGGACCCGAGCACGACGTGCGCCGTCCCGTGGAACATCGAGTAGTACGACGCCTCGCGGTCCTCGCCGGTCCCCCGCGCTTCCTGATATCGGCCGATGAGGAAGATCGCGTAGTCGGTTCCCGCGGCGATGACCATCAGGGTCAGCAGGCTCGTCGCGAAGGTGGAAAGGCCGATGATCTCGTAGTAGCCGAGGACTGCGACGATGCCGCGGGCGGCGCCGAGCTCCATGAACACCATGAACAGCACCAGCAGCATGGTGACCACGGAGCGGTAGACCAGCACCAGCATCAACGCGATCACCACCAGCGTGATGATCGTGACGATGATGATGCTGGTGTTGCCGGCTTCGGTCTGATCCGACACCAGCGGGGCACCGCCGGTGACGTAGGTCTTCACCCCCGGCGGGGTGGGTGTCTCGGCGACGATCTTCTGGACGGACTTCACCGAGTCGTTGGCCAGCGTCTCGCCCATGTTGCCGTGCAGATACACCTGGACGTAGGCCGACAGGCCGTCGTTGCTTTGGGCGCCCGACGCGGTCAGCGGGTCGCCCCAGAAGTCCTGGATGTGCTCGACGTGGGCGGTGTCGGCCTCGAGCTTCTTGATCAGGCCGTCGTAATAGCGGTGGGCATCCGCGCCGAGCGGCTTGTCGCCCTCGAGGATGATCATCGCGTTGCTGTCGGAGCTGAACTCCTTGAAGGTCCTGCCGATTTCTTGCATCGCCATCATCGACGGCGCGTCCTTGGCGTTCATCGACACCGTGTGCGCCTCGCCGACCGTCTCCAACGGCGGGACGACGACGTTCGTGATCACCGTCAGCGCCAACCACCCGAGGACGATCAGGGGGGCGAACATTCGGATGAAGCGCGCGATCGGCGACCGGTGCGGACCCGTATCACTCATTCGAGGTCACCGGTCTCCCATGGATGTCGACTGCACGGGCGCCATCGGCCGCGATGGGCGCCACGCGCGGGCGGAACGCCGCGCTCAATATATGTAGGCCGTCAAACTGTTTCTGTCAATTTCGGAGCGTGCCCCGCGGAGCCCTCTCGCGCCGGTGCCTGCGGGCTTACCGTGGACGGTGTGAACGAACTCTCCGATGACGTGATCGCATTCCTGTCCGAGGGCACTCGGACGGCGATGCTCGGCTACGTGGCGGCCGACGGCAGGCCGTTGGTGGCGCCGGTCTGGTTCGTCGTGGACGACGGCCAGCTGGTGTTCAACACCGGCAAGGACACCGCCAAGGGTCGCGCGTTGCAGAGGGACCCCCGCGTGGTGGTGTGCGTCGACGATCCCCATCCGCCGTACTCGTTCGTCCAGGTGCAGGGCGTCGCCGAACTGAGCGAGGATCCCGAGGACCTCGTCGCCGTCGCTACCCGCGCCGGAGGCCGCTACATGGGTGCGGACAAGGCCGAGGAGTACGGCCGACGCAACGGGGTCCCCGGTGAGCTCGTGGTGCGGATCCGGCCGACCAAGGTGCTCGCGGCGTTCAACCTCGCCGAGTGAAGCCGCCACCCGCCGCCGTCGGGGTTGTCCTGGCCGCGGGCATGGGCACGCGCGTCGGCGCCGACGGCAACAAGGCCTATCTGCCGCTGGTCGGTCGCAGCATGGTGTCGTGGTCGGTCGAGGCGGTGGCCCGGTCGACGAACGTCACCCGCACCGTTCTGGTGTTCCGCCGCGGCGAACGCGAGCTTGCCGCCAGGACCCTGGCCGCGGAGGTGCCCGAGCTACGAGTCGAACTCGTCGAGGGTGGGGACACCCGCCACGGTTCCGAGGAGAACGTCCTGCGCCACCTGGCACCCGACATCGAATCCGGCGCGGTCGACGTCGTCCTCGTCCACGACGCCGCCCGTCCCCTGGCCAGCCCGGCCATGATGGACACCGCCGTGACGACGGCCCGAGCCAGCGGCGGCGCCATCCCGGTGCTGCCCGCGGCAGAGGTGGTCGCGACCGACCTCGACGGTCGACTGTCACCCCCCGACGGCACGCTCGTCCGGGTCCAGACCCCGCAGGCGTTTCGCGCACGGCCCCTGCTCGCCGCGTATCTGGCCGCCGCGGACGGCAGCTTCGAAGGCACCGACACCGCGTCGTGCGTGCAGAACTACACCGACCTCGACGTGCACGTGTTCCCCGGCGCCGCCACCAACCTCAAGGTGACGTTCGCCCCCGACGTGCGGCTCGCGGAACGGCTTCTGCAGGACAGGATCAGTCGCAGCGGCACGCGATGACGGCGTCCAGCAGGTGCGCGTCCCGCGGCAACTCGACCTGAAAGGCGGCCGCGTCGCCGTCGACGACGCGCACGTCGAGCCCCGCGCGCAGGGCGTCGTGGAACTCGTCGAGCCCGTCGGCCACGGTGGCTGGTGACTCGGTGACGAGCTGCCACAGCGCCGACGCGGTGAAGCCCCTCGGGAACTGCACGGTCCGCAGCGTGGCACGGTCGACGGTGCTCAACACCGACCCCAGCTCGTCGACGGTCTTGACCGAGTCGGTCATCGGCAGCACCGGGACCACGACCTCGCCTCCGGTCGCCAGGGCGGCGAGCACGCGAACGGCCAGCTCGCCTGGCGACAGCGGAAACCGGTGGTCGCAGATCAGGACCGCAGCCGCGGTATGCGGTTCGACGCCGAGATGCTCGAGGCCAGCACGGAGCACCTGGCGGCGCGATCCCGATCCCCGGGTCACGGCGACCGCGACGCCCAATCCCGCCGCCCGAAGGCACTCCTGGACACTCGCCGCCAGGACGGGCACCGTCGCCACCACGACGTCACCCTCGGCCACCGCCTGCATAACCGACCTGACCACCCGCACCAGCGGCGCCTCGTCGCTCACCGGCGCGATGGCCGCGTCGACGTCCGCGGACGACGTCATCGGCACGACCGCGCACTGCTTCATCGTCGAGACAGTAGCGACGATCAGCGGAACCGGCGAAGATATGCCGCCCAATCCCAGCCGGCGAGGAAGTCCTCCATCGCGCCGTAACCCTTGAGGTACTGCGCCTCCACCTCGTTCTCGGTGATGTCGAAGTCGAGGAAACCGACGTCGGTCGAGTCCACGCGAATCGCCCGCGCGTTGACCCACGGCTGATTCAGGTACGTCTGGTCGCGACCCACCAGCATCGTGGTGATGACGTCCTCGAGCAGGTGCGGAGCGCCCAACACGCGCAGCGCGGCCAACGCGGGGATCGCCTTGTCGTTGCCGTCGGGCAGGTTCGGCAGCAGCGTGATGCCGAAACTCGGCCACCGCGGCGCCCGTCCGTCCGTCCTGTCGAGCGAGTCGATCGGGAAGTTCGACAGCAGCCCCCCGTCGACCAGCGTCGAGGTGAGGCCTGAGGTGCTGGTCAGCTCCACCGGCCGGAAGAAGAACGGGATGGACATCGACGCGCGGACGGCGTCGGCGACCGGTTGCTCGTCGGGGTCGAGGCCGTAGACCCTGCGGTAGTCCCACGGCAGCCGCACCAGCTGCCCCGTCGTGACGTCGGCGACGGTGACCACCAGGCGGTAGCGCTGCTCCGGCGGCAACTCGTCGTCGACGAGTGCCAGATCGCCGAAGGTCACCACGCCGAGATCGGCGAGCTGGCCCCGGATCCAGTCGTGGATGTAATCGCCCCGGTAGATTCCCGATCCGCGCAGCAGCGCCAGGGACGGGCCGAGGAACGGCACCCGTTCCACCGGACCGGGGTCGAGGAACTTGCTGTAATCAATTTGCAGCGCAAGCTCTTTGACCTGTGCGCCCGTCATCGTGCCGGTGTGGGCCGCGGCCGCCACGACCGCGCCGACGATGGATCCGGCCGACGTGCCGGAGATGCGCTGCGGCTGGTAGCCGGCGTCCAGGAGTCCGACGACGGCCCCCACCAGGCCGACTCCCTTGACGCCGCCTCCGGAGAGCACGAGGTCGGCACGCTTGGCCTCTGTCATGCAGTCGACGGTACGGGTCGGGCCCGACATGCGAGGGAAACTACGGCCACCTCGGCCCCTTCCGGGAGGCGGCGGCGACCACCACGCTGAGTCCCACCGCGACTGCGAACACCCCGAGCACCAGGTGCCGCGGGAACCCACTCGAGGCGTAGGCCCACAGCTGCAACCCACCCGCGCACAGCGCAAGCAGACCGAATGCCAGCGCGGCCACGCGAAGTGCAGTCATCATTCCAGTGTGCAAGCTCGCCGGTGGTGCGACCACCACATCCAAGATGGGCAAGGGTGACCTCGTGTGGGACTTCCAGACCGATCCGCAGTACCAGGAACTCCTGGACTGGGCGGATGACTTCGTTCGCGACGACGTCGAGCCGCTCGACCTGATCTGGCCGCACCTGCAATTCACCCCGCTGGACGAGAAGCGCCGCAGCGTCGTCGACCCACTCAAGGAGCGGGTGCGCCAAAAGGGCCTGTGGGCAACGCATCTCGGCCCCGAACACGGCGGCCAAGGATACGGTCAGCTCAAGCTCGCGCTGCTCAACGAGATCCTCGGCCGGTCCCAGTGGGCGCCCGTCATATTCGGGTGCCAGGCGCCCGACACCGGCAACGCCGAGATCATCGCGCAGTTCGGTACCCCCGACCAGAAGGAGCGCTATCTGCGGCCGCTGCTCGACGGCGAGCTCTTCTCGAGCTATTCGATGACCGAACCGCAGGGCGGCTCCGACCCCACGCAGTTCACCACCAGCGCGGTGCGCGACGGTGACGACTGGGTGATCAACGGTTGGAAGTACTTCTCCTCCAACGCAAGTACGGCGGCGTTCTTGATCGTGATGGTCGTGACCAATCCCGACGTCAGCCCGTATCAGGGGATGTCGATGTTCCTTCTGCCCACCGACACTCCCGGCGTCCACGTCGTGCGCAACGCCGGCCTGCACGGCGAGGCCGAGGGCCACGGCTCCCACGCGTTGATCCACTACGACGACGTGCGGGTGCCGGACACCGCGCTGCTCGGCGGCGAGGGACGGGCCTTCGCGATCGCCCAGACCCGCCTCGGCGGCGGCCGGATCCACCACGCGATGCGCACGATCGGCTTGGCCCAAAAGGCGATGGACATGATGTGCGAGCGCGCGCTGAGCCGTGAGACCGCGGGCAGCCTGCTGTCGGACAAGCAGGCCGTGCAGGCCTTCATCGCCGACTCATACGCCCAGCTCGTGCAGTTCCGGCTGCTGGTGCTCTACACCGCGTGGGAGATCGACGAGTACGACGACTACAAGAGGGTGCGCAAGGACATCGCCACCGTCAAGGTGCTGATGCCCACCGTGCTCCACGACATCGCTTGGCGCGCAATGCAAGTCCACGGCGCGCTCGGTGTCACCAACGAGATGCCGTTCCTCGGCATGGTGACGGCGGCGGGCGTGATGGGGTTGGCCGACGGCCCCACCGAGGTGCACAAGACCACCGTCGCCAAGCAGGTCCTGCGGGGCTACCGCGCCAGCGAGGACGTGTGGCCGACGGGCTGGATTCCCCGCAAGCGGGACGAGGCGCGGGCGAGGTTCGCCGAGTACCTCGACCTGGAAGTCGGAAACCAGTGACGCTCAAGCGATGAGCTCGACGATGGTCGCGTTGGCCGTGCCGCCGCCCTCGCACATGGTTTGCAGTCCGTAGCGAATTCCGTTGTCGCGCATGTGATGGATCATTCGCGTCATGAGGACCGCACCCGAGGCTCCGAGCGGATGGCCCAGCGCGATCGCGCCGCCCAGCGGGTTGAGCCGCGCCTCGTCGGCACCGGTCTCCGCCAGCCACGCCAGCGGGACCGGCGCGAACGCCTCGTTCACCTCGTAGACGCCGACCTCGTCGATGCCCACGCCGGCCTTGTGCAGCACCTTCTGGGTGGCCGGGATCGGACCCGTCAGCATCAGGACCGGATCGGCGCCCGTCACCGCGCCTGCGCGGTAGCGCACCAACGGGGTGAGGCCCAGGGTGACGGCGTTCTCCGCGGTGGTCACCAGCAGTGCCGCGGCGCCGTCGGAGATCTGCGACGAGCTGCCTGCGTGGATGACGCCGTCGTCTGTGAAGGCCGGCTTCAGGCCTGCCAGCTTCTCGGCGGTGGTTCCCCGCCGGATGCCCTCGTCGACGGTCACCACTCCCCCGTCGTCGGTGAACACCGGAACGATCTGGTCGACGAACGCGCCCGCGTCCTGGGCGGCCGCCGCGCGGGTGTGCGACTGCGCGGAGAACTCGTCGAGGCGGGTGCGGGACAACCCCCACTTCGTCGCGATCATCTCCGCCGAGATGCCCTGGTTGAACGAGAAGTCGTCATAGCGGGCAAGCACTTTGGGCCCGTACGGCATTCCGGTGGCCCGCGCGGAACCAAGCGGCACCCGGCTCATCACCTCGACACCTCCGGCGACGACGACGTCCTGCTGGCCCGACATCACCGCGTGGACGGCGAAGTCCAGCGCCTGCTGGCTGGACCCGCAGGCCCGGTTCACCGTGGTGCCGGGGATGTGCTCCGGCCAGCCCGCGGCGAGCACCGCCCACCGTCCGATGTTGCTCGACTGGTCGCCCACCTGGGAGACGCAACCCCAGATCACGTCGTCGACCACCGCGGGGTCGACGCCGGTGCGTTCGGCGAGTTCTCGCAGCACGACCGCGGACAGGTCGGCGGCGTGCTGGGCCGACAGCCCGCCGTTGCGCTTGCCCACCGGCGTGCGCACGGCTCCGACGACGACGGTCTCACGCATCGGTCTGCTCCGTTCCGCCGGCACGGACCTGGTCCTTCACCGCGGGCACCACCGGCGGCGCCTGCCGCCAATTGGGGACGCCATCGGATTCACCTGCGACGGGGAAACCGCCGCCGTGCAGTTGAGTCCAGTGGCTGTGGTTGAGCTGGTGCAGCGTGAAGCACGCGTTCAACGAGTTGTAGAAGCCCTGGTTGTCCTGGGTCTGGTTAACCGATTCCTTGACCAGCAGGGCGGCCATCGTCGGCACCTTCGCGATCCGCCTTGCGAACTCCAACGTCTGCTCGGCCAGGTCTTCGAGGGGGAACACCTTGGACACCATGCCGAGTTGGTACGCCTCGTCGACGGAGAGGGTGTCGCCGGTGAGCATCAGCTCCTTGGTCTTGCGTGCCCCGAATTCCCAAGGGTGGGCGAAGTATTCGACACCGCACATGCCGAGCCGGGTGCCGACGACGTCGGCGAACCGCGTGCCCTCCGCCGCGACGATGAGGTCACACGACCACATCAGCATCAACGCGGCGGCGTACACGTCGCCGTGCACCTGCGCCACGGTGATCTTGCGCAGGTTTCGCCAACGCAGGGTGTTCTGGAAGAAGTGGTGCCACTCCTGCAACATCAGCTTCTCGGCCGCCTTGCGGGTCGCGCCGCCCTCGGTGAAGCTCGGGTGCTGGTCGGGTCCGGGCGCGTGCTCGGCCATGGCCTGCTTGGAGCCGAGGTCGTGGCCCGAGGAGAACATCGGCCCGTGCCCGCCGAGGATCACGACGCGGACGTCGTCGTCGGCTTCGGCTCGGAGGAACGCCTCGTTGAGTTCGACGAGCAGCCCGCGCTGCTGCGCGTTGCGCTGGTCCGGTCGGTTGAGCATGATCCGGGCGATGGTGCCCTCGTCGACGGTCTCGTAGGTGACGAAGCGGTAGTCGGCCATGCCGTGCGACTCTATTCCCACGCTTCGCCCACCCGCGTCGAGTGTGCTGCCAGATCGCCGTCCGCGCCGAAATCCCGATCTCCGCGCACTCTCGACGGAGTAGGGCATCCTTAGCGCGTGACCGTCGACGCCCTGCTGCAGACCATTCCGCCGATCGCGGTGTACCTCGTCGTCGGCGTGGTGATCGGCCTGGAGAGTCTCGGCATCCCGCTGCCCGGTGAGATCGCCCTCGTCAGCGCCGCTTTGCTGGCCTCGCGGCACACGCTGGACATCAACCCCGTCGGCGTCGCGGCGGCGGCGACCATCGGCGCGATCGTCGGCGACACCATCGGCTACAGCATCGGCCACCGATACGGCATGGGCTTGTTCGAGCGGCTGGGCAGGCGCTTCCCCAAGCACTTCGGCCCCGGCCACGTCGCACTGGCCAAACAGCTCTTCACCCGCTGGGGCGTGTGGGCGGTGTTCTTCGGACGGTTCATCGCGCTGCTGCGCATCTTCGCGGGCCCGCTCGCCGGCGCGCTGAAGATGCCGTACCGCAAATTCTTGGCGGCCAACGCAACCGGTGCGATCTTCTGGGCGGGCGGCACCACGGCCGTCGTCTACTACCTTGGCCTGGCCGCCGAGAAGTGGCTGTCCCGGTTCTCCTGGGTTGCACTGGTGCTCGCGGTGGTGGTCGGCGTCGTGTTCACCCTGGTGATGAAGGAGCGCACGACCAAGGCCATCGCGGCACTCGAGGACGAGCACGACTGGGACACGCTGCGAAAGACCTGACGAGCCGCTACAGGTCGAGTACCAGTTCGCCGTCCGGCGTCGAGCAACAGATCAAGACGTTCCCCTCCGCGGGCGGCTCCAACGGTTCCGGTTCGTAGCGCACCGATCCCGACAACACGGCCGTCTCGCAGTTGTGGCAGACCCCCGTGCGACAGGACCACCGAACGGGCACGTCGCATGCCTCGGCGAAGTCCAGGAGGCTCGGGTAGGAAGGTCCCCACGGCACCGTCAGACCGCTGCGAGAGAAGCCGACGTCGGGCCCCGGCCCCGGCGTACCGGCGGGTGGATGCGGTGGCCCGGCGGCGGTCGCCGCGATGCCGGGGGTGAGACCTGCCGTCGCGCCGAAGGTTTCACTGTGGACGCGCTCGGGCGCCAGGCCGTAGGCGACGAGCGCCGCGATGAGCACCGTCATGAACTCGACCGGCCCGCAGAGGTAGGCGTCGGCGTCCTTGGGCGGTGTGAGTGCGTCGAGTGCCTCGGCCGACATTCGGCCCGCCCCGGTGTAGTCCAGGCCAAGCCGGTCAGCCGCCGCGGGCCTGCTGTAGAACACGTGCGACCGGCCACCTGGCAGCTTGCCGAGCAGCTCGTGGCACTCGGCGGCGAACGCGTCCGCCGTTCCGTCGCGCGCGCCGTGCAACCACCACACCTCGCGCGTCGAGCCCGCCGCGACCAACGCGTGCAGCATCGAGAGCACCGGGGTGATCCCGACGCCCGCGGACACCAGGAGCACCGGCGGGCCGTCGGGGTCGTCGGCGATGGTGAGCGCGAAAGTGCCACGGGGAGCGGCGACGTCGAGCACGTCACCCGCCACGACCCCCGCGTGGAGATATCCGCTGCCCCGCCCCTGTGGTTCCTTCTTGACTCCTATCCGGTAGATCCCCGAACCTGGCGGGTTGGACAGCGAGTAGTTGCGGATGACGGCGGCACCGTCGGGATCGGGTCGCAGGCGCAGCGTAATCGACTGCCCGGGCGACCAATTCGGTAGCGGCCGCCCGTCGGGATCGGCCAGCGTCAGCGACCGGATGAGGGCACTTTCGTCGCGCGCGGCGGTGACGACGAGCGGCCGGAATCCCTTCCACGCGGGCGGCGGGGCACTCGCCGCGGCGGTCAACCCCGCGTTGCCCGCCGTCCCGTCCGCCTGCGCCACCAAGCTTTCCAGCGACGTCTTCCAGCCGGGGCTCAACGCGGGCACCTGCAGCGCACGCTGCAGACTGTCCCGGGGATGGCCCGGCAGGTACAGCAGTGCGTCGATCTCGGCGACCGTCACCTCACCGGGACCGGAGGCGGTCTTGACGATCTCCTGGCCGGCGCGCACCTCGCCCTCCTGGATCACCCGCAGGTAGAACCCCGGACGACGATGGGACACCAGCAGCGCGGCCATGCTCGGCACCCCCACCCTGAGCCCGACGCGGTAGCAGGTGACGCGCGGCTGGGTGACCTCGAACTCGGCGTCGCCGATCCGGTAGCGGTCACCGATGCAGACCTCGTCGTCGGGCAGACCGTCGACGGTGAAGTTCTCCCCGAAGTGGCCGGGCGCCAGGTCGTCGCGCGCGAATTCGGCGTTCCAGTGCCGGTAGGAGTCGACCTGATACACCAGGACGGCCCGGTTCTCGCCGCCGTGCCCGCCGAGGTCTCCTTGGCCGTCACCGTCGACGTTGAGACGGCGCACCATCCGTGGTCCGTCGACTGGGGCCTTCCACGCGCCGGTGTGGACGACTCGTCCGTTCCACTCGACGTCGGCGGGCAGGCCGACGTTCAACGAGGTCAACACGGCCATGGCCGTCACCCTTCTGTCGCACTTTCTGCAAGATAGCCCGACGATGCCGGGCGTACTGTCGGAAACGTGGCCTTGCCTGGATTGACGACGGTGCGCGACGGCTTGGGCCAACGCCTGTTCGGCATGGTGGCGGGCCCCGAAGGTCCGGCCAACCGGGCGCGCATCCACGACACCCCCGGCCCGCGGTGGTTTACCGAAGACCGCCCGATCAGACGGGTGCACGGTGACGCGTCGATGTTCGTCGGCGGATTGCGCGCGTTGCTACTGCAATCCCTGCACCCGCTGGCGATGGCGGGCGTCGCCGAACACTCCGACTACCGCGGCGATCCGTGGGGGCGACTGCAGCGCACCAGCACCTTCCTTGCCGTCACCACGTTCGGTCCGGCCGACGACGCCCAGCGCGCAGTCGACAAGGTCCGCGGCATCCACCGTCGAGTGCACGGGATCGCCGCCGACGGCAGGCACTACGAGGCGTCGGACCCGCACCTCCTCGGATGGGTGCACGTCGCCGAGGTCGACAGCTTTCTACGGGCGCATCAGCTGTACGGGGCACGCCCACTCGACCAGCAGGAGCGCGACGACTACGTCGCCGACACCGCCCGGGTTGCCGCGACACTCGGAGTGGTCGACCCACCCCGCACCGAAGGCGAATTGGCACAACGCATTTCGGACTATCGACCCGAGCTGAACGGTACGGCCGCCGCCCGCGAGGCCGCCAAGTTCCTGCTGCTCACTCCCCCGCTGCCGCTGCTGGCCAAGCCGCCGTACGCGGTGCTCGCCGCGACCTCGGTGGCCATGCTTCCGGCGTGGGCCCGGCTGCCGTTGCGCCTGCCGTACCTGCCACCGCTGGAGGTGACGGCCGTCCGGGTGGCCGGACGCACCCTGGTCGGTGGCATCCGGTGGGCCCTCGCCCGCGGCTAGACGGGAATGGTTGTGCCCGTTTCCTTCTCGGCAAACGCGACCACCTGCGCGGCCACCTCGTAGTCGCACGCCTCCGCAGAACGGCCGCTCAGCGTCGGCGCGCCCTTGAGCCCCAGCCTGCTGTCGATGCCGACGTAGCTACCCGGCGGGATGGGTTCACTGATGCAGTACAGCGTCGGGGCCGCGCCAGCATCGGTGTCGTTGGCGAGCACGTTGGCCGCCGTCTTCACCACGGTGTGAAACGCCGACATCACCCGCTTGTCCGACACGTTCGACAAGTTCGAGGCGACCCACCCGGGATGGGTCAGCTGGCTGGTGACGGGCGACCCGGCCGCACGCAACCGTCGGTCGAGTTCGAGGCCCCACAGCATCATCGCCAATTTGGACCGGCCGTAGGCGGGGAACGCCGACCACTTGGTGGTGCGCAGGTGGGGGTCGTCGAGATCGATCTTGGCCGACTTGTGCGCGTCGGATGCGACGTTGACGATCAGCGAACGCACCCGCGGGAACAGAAGATTGGTCAGCGCGAACGGCCCGAGGAAGTTGGTGCCCAACGTCATCTCGAACCCGTCGACCGTCTCGGACCGGTTCTGCGCGACCAAACCCGCGTTGTTGACGAGGACGTCGACGTCACCGTCGAACAGACCCGGGAACGCGCGCACCGTGGACTGGTCGGCGAGGTCCAGTTTGACGACCGACGTGTCCCCGCCGATCTCGGCGGCACGTTGGGCGCCCAACTCGACGTTGCGCACCGCGAGGATCACGTGCGCGCCGGCACGGGCGAGCGCACCCGCCGTCGCAAGTCCGACACCGTTGGTGGCCCCGGTGACGACGACGCGCTTGCCGGTCAGATTGCCGAGTCGGGTCGGCGACCACTGAGATGTCACGGTCGTCAGATTAACCATCTGTGCTGAACCGGTGACCAATTCGGCTCGACGACCGTAATGTCGGCCGTGATGGACAGCGCCCGGCACGTCGAGAACCTGGTCTACACCTACGCGGAGCTGTTCGACGCGGGCGATCTGGACGGGGTCGCCGCCCTGTTCGCCCACGGCCGGATCTGCGGCGTCGACGGCGGTGGGCCGGAGACGGTCTTCACCGGAAGCGCAGGCGTCCGCAAGATGTACGAGATGGCGGTGCGCTTCCACGACGACGGCACCCCGATGACCAAACATGTGACCACCAACGTGCGGGTCGAGGTCGACGACGACGCGGGCACCGCACGGTCGAGCGCGTACTACTGCGTCACGCAGGCGACCCCCGAGCTGCCGTTGCAGGTCATCGTGACGGGCCGCTACCGCGACACCTTCCGTCGCGTCGACGGAGCGTGGCGGTTCGACACCCGGACCATGTTCGTCGACCAGGTCGGCGACGTCAGCAAGCACCTCAAGTTCTGATGGGCACCATGACCGGCAAGGTCGCGCTCGTCACCGGCGCCGCCCGCGGGATGGGCCGCGCCCACGCCGTCAAACTCGCCAGTGAGGGCGCCGACGTCGTCGCGCTCGACGTCTGTGCCGAGTTCGACACCACCGACTACCCGGGCGCCACGACCGACGACCTGGCCGAGACGGTGCGGTTGGTTCAGGAACAGGGCGGGCGAATCCTCGCCAGCCAGACCGACGTTCGCGATCCCGACGCGGTGACGGCCGCGGTCGCCGACGGCGTCGAGCGGTTCGGTCGACTCGACGTCGTCGTCGCCAACGCCGGAATCATCCGGGTCAGCGACACCGACGAGCGGGCGAAGACGTTCCGAGACGTCGTCGAGGTCAACCTGATCGGCGCGTGGAACACCGTGGACGCGGCCATCCCCGCGATGATCGCCGGTGGCCGAGGCGGATCCATCGTGCTGGTCAGCTCGACGCAGGGCATCAGGGCCGCGGGCACCGAACGCGCGGGCGTTCAGGGGTACGCGGCCTCCAAGCGCGCACTGGTGGCGCTGATGCAGGTGTGGGCCGACCAGCTCGCCGGGCATTCGATCCGGGTGAACACGATCCACCCCAGCGGCGTCGCGACCGACATGATCCTCAACGAGACCACGATGAAGCTGTCGGCGGCCGGTGACCCGTGGCTGTCCAGCCAGCTCAACGCCCTGCCGATCGCCCTGCTGCAACCCGAACAGATCGCGACCGCGGTGGCATGGCTGGTGTCCGACGACGCGGCATTCATCACCGGCACGTCGTGGCCGTTGGATGCCGGATTCACTCTGAGGAGTTGATGATTCACCGTGACGACTGATGCATCGGAGAGCTGGGACGAGACGGTCGACGTGGTGGTCGTCGGCTCGGGCGGCGGCATCACCGGGGCCTACACCGCCGCTCGCGAAGGCCTCTCGGTCGCCCTGGTCGAGGCCTCCGACAAGTTCGGGGGGACGACGGCCTTCTCCGGGGGTGGGGGCATGTGGTTCCCGTGCAATCCGGTGCTGCGCCGCCTCGGGGTAGACGACACCATCGCCGACGCGCTGGCCTACTTCCACGCCGTCGTCGGCGACCGCACGCCGCGGGATCTGCAGGACGCCTACGTCGAGGGCGGGGCGCGCCTCGTCGAATACCTCGAGCAGGACGACTCGTTCGCATTCAAGGTGCTGCCCTGGCCCGACTACTTCGGCAGTGCTCCGAGCGCGCGCCTGGACGGTATGCGGCACATCGTGTCTCGGGCGCTGAAGGCCGAGCTCCTCGGGTCCTACTCGGACCGCATCCGCGGACCGCTCGACAACGAGCGCCTCGGCGCGCCCGCACCGGACCTGCTCACCGG
The DNA here is from genome assembly GCF_001426545.1 of Mycobacterium sp. Root135. Classification (GTDB taxonomy): domain Bacteria; phylum Actinomycetota; class Actinomycetes; order Mycobacteriales; family Mycobacteriaceae; genus Mycobacterium. Next base: position 700,826 of record NZ_LMEZ01000006.1, read on the forward strand.
CGGCCGCGCCCTCGTCGGCCGCTTCCTCGCCGCGCTCCTTCGCCTTCCGAAGGCGTCGGTGCACCTCGAGTCGCCCCTGACCGACCTCGTCGTCGACGACGACGGCGCCGTGACGGGGGCCGTCGTCCTCCGTGGTGGTGCCCCGGTCCGGATCCGGGCCCGCCGGGGCGTCCTGCTCGCCGCCGGCGGGTTCGAGCACAACGCCGAGATGCGCGAAACCTTCGGCGTGCCAGGCGATCCCACCGACTCCATGGGCGCATCCGGCAACACGGGTGCCGCGCACCAGGCGGCCATCCGAGTCGGTGCCGCGACCGATCTGATGGATCAGGCCTGGTGGTCACCGGGTCTGACGCATCCCGACGGCCGGTCGACCTTCTCCCTTGGGGCAACGGGCGGCATCTTCGTCGACTCCGAGGGTCGGCGCTTCGTCAACGAATCCGCCCCCTACGACCGGCTGGGCCGCGACGTCATCGCGCACGTCGACTCCGGCGCTCTGCGACTGCCGTTCTGGATGGTCTACGACGACACGGCCGGCGAGACCCCGCCGATGCTGTCGGCCAGCGTGTCGCTGGTCGAGCCCGAGCGGTACCGCGAGGCCGGGCTGTGGCACACCGCGGACACCCTGGAGGCACTCGCGGAGGCGATCGGCGTCCCGCCCGCCCACCTCGTCGAAACGGTCTCGCGCTTCAACGAATTGGCGGCCGACGGCACCGATTCCGACTTCGGCCGTGGCGACGAGGCCTACGACCGCGCGTTCACCGGCGGCGCGTCACCCCTGGTGCCCCTCACCACGGCGCCCTATCACGCCGCCGCGTTCGGCGTGTCCGATCTGGGCACCAAGGGCGGTCTGCGCACCGACCGCGACGCGCGTGTCCTCGACACCACGGGGCGGCCGATCCCAGGCCTGTACGCCGCGGGCAACACGATGGCCGCGGTCAGCGGCACCACGTATCCGGGCGGTGGCAACCCGATCGGCGCCTCCATGTTGTTCAGCCACCTCGCCGCGCTGCACATGGCCTCTTCCGCGACTGCCTGACACCGACGTCTCCGGCAGGCATCATTCGCCCCATGTCTTCCTCACTGCGGCGCTATGCCGACCGTCGGGTCCTGATCACCGGTGCCGGCTCCGGCATCGGTCAGGCCACCGTTCTGCGCATCCTGGACGAGGGCGGCACCGTCGTCGCGGCCGACGTCAGTGAGGCCGGGCTCGCGGACACCGTGGCGAAGGCCGACTCGCAGGGTGACCGCTTGTCGACGGTGCGGATGGACGTCGGCGACGAGCAGTCGGTGCGAGCCGGCTTCGCCGAAGCCTTGGACGCGACGGACGGTCTCGACACCCTGGTCAACGCCGCGGGCATACTCCGGTCGGCGCACTTCACCGACACCACGCTGGCGGACTTCGAAAAGGTGTTGCGCGTCAACCTCTTTGGCACGTTCCTCGTCACCCGCGAGGCCATTCCCGCGTTGCGGCGTGGCACCGGGGCCGCCGTCGTCAACTTCAGCTCCACCTCGGCCAACTTCGCCCACCCGTACATGTCGGCCTACGCCGCGTCCAAGGGTGGCGTGCAGGCGATGACGCACGCCCTCGCCCTGGAGTTCAGCAAGGAGCGCATCCGGTTCAACTGCGTGCAGCCGGGATCGGTGTCCTCCGGCATGACCGACGGTGTCGGCGAGTCGAAGCAGAGCGTGGGGCCCGGTCTCCCCGAGGACATGGACTTCGCGCTGCTCGGAAAGATCATGTCCGTGCTGCCATTGGAGGACGGCGCGATGTTCGCCAAACCGGACGCCGTGGCCAGCGTCGTGGCGATGCTCGGCTCCCCCGACGCGTACTGGATGACGGGCACCGAAGTGCGGGTCGACGGCGGTACCCACATGTAGCTCGGGTCCGACAATCCCGGGAACCGGTTGTCAGCTGGGATAGGTTGGCCGCGGGCCGCCGACCACGTGGCACGACGATCGATCGGAAGAAATCCTTCAGGCATGCGAGTTGACGGGCGGGACGTCGCCGTTTCCGGCGACCTGTTGCAGCCGCTCGCGCGTCGCACCAACGACATCTTCCGGTTGGCCCTCGCCGCGGTCTTCCTCATCGTGGTCATCACCAGTTCGCTGATCACGCGCCGGGACTGGGTGGCCCTCGAGCGATCCATCTCGGGAATCGTCGCGCTGCTGACCCCGACGCAGTCGAACCTGGTGTACCTGGCCTATGGCGTCGCCATTCTGGCGCTTCCCTTCGCGATCCTCTTCGGGCTCGTCACCGCCCGTCAGTGGCGCTTACTCGGCGCCTACGGCGCGGCGGGCCTGACCGCGGTGCTCGCCCTGTCGGTCAACTCCAGCGGTTTCGCGGCGCCCCGCTGGCACTTCGACCTCGACGACCGACTGCGGACACTGCTGTCGCAGTTCCTCGACGACCCGCGCTGGATCGCCATGCTCGCCGCGATGCTGACGGTCTCCGGCCCGTGGCTGGAGGCTCGGTGGCGCCGGTGGTGGTGGGCGCTGCTGCTGGCCTTCGTGCCGATCCACCTGGTCGTCAGCGCCGTGGTGCCGGCCCGAACGCTGCTGGGCCTGGCGGTGGGGTGGTTCGTGGGGGCGCTCACGGTGCTGATCGTCGGAACCCCTGCGCTGGAGGTGCCGCTCGACGGAGCCGTGCGCGCGCTGCTGCGCCGGGGATTCGCCGTAACCGGGCTGACGGTGGTGCGGCCCGCAGGCCCGGGGCCGCTGGTGTTGTGGGCGGCGACGGACGACCCCGAGGACGCCGTGGGATCGCGCGCCATCGTCGAGATGTACGGCCCGAACCAGCGCAGCGGCGGCATCATGAGCCAGGTCTGGCGGCGAGCCCGGTTGCGCAACAGCGAGACCGCTCCCCTGCACGCCTCGATGCGACGCGCCGTCGAGCACCGCGGTCTGATGGCGATCGCCATCGGCGACCTCGGCGTGGCCAACAGCACCACGGTCGCGTTGTCCGCGCTCGACCGCGGCTGGACGCTGTACGCCCACACCCCGACGCGGGGCGTGGCGCTCGACGAGACCTCCGCCGACGAATCCCTCGTCGCACCTGTCTGGAAGACACTCGCGGTCCTCCACGGCCACCAGATCTCCCACGGCGATCTTCGCGGCAAGGAGATCACGGTCGACGTCGGAGACGACGGTGCCACCGCGCTCTTCGGCGGCTTCGGCAGCGCCGAATACGGTGCGACCGACGTGCTGCTGCAGGCCGACATCGCCGCCCTTCTGGTGACGACGACCGCGATCTTCGGCGCCGAGGCCGCGGTGCGCGCCGCGATCGCGGAATTCGACGAAGGCACCGTCCTCAGCGCCTCCCGCCGGCTGACGAAAGCCGCTCTGCCCAAGCACATTCGCGCGTCGGTGATCGATCCGGGCACCGTGATGTCGGCCGCCCGTGACGAGGTCATGCACCAGACCGGGGCCGACCAGATCAAGGCCGAGACCATCACCCGCTTCACCAGGATCCAGGTGATCCAGTTGGTGCTGCTGGTGGCGCTGGTCTACGTCGCCTACCCGTTCATCAGCACCGTGCCCGCGTTCTTCTCCGAGTTGCGGACCGCCAACTGGTGGTGGGCGCTGCTCGGATTGGCGGTGTCTGCGCTGACGTACGTGGGTGCGGCCGCTGCCCTGTGGGCGTGCGCCTCGGGGCTGGTGAGCTTCCGCAACCTGACGATCATGCAGGTGGCCAACACCTTCGCCGCCACCACCACGCCCGCCGGTGTCGGTGGTCTCGCGTTGAGCACCAGGTTCCTTCAGAAGGGCGGACTCGGCGCGCTGCGGGCCACCGCCGCGGTGGCCCTTCAGCAGTCCGTTCAGGTGATCACCCACGTGGGTCTGCTGATCTTCTTCAGCGTCATCGCAGGAACGTCGGCGAACCTGTCCCACTTCGTGCCGAAGACCACGGTGCTCTACCTCATCGGCGGCGTGGCGCTCGGCATCGTCGGCGTGTTCACGTTCGTGCCGAAGCTCCGGCGATGGTTGGGCACCGAACTCCGCCCCCGCGTCAAGGAATTGGGTGGTGAGCTCGCCGAGCTGGCACGCGAGCCGAAGCGCCTTGCGATCATCGTCGCCGGTTGTGCCGCAACCACTCTCGGGGCCGCTCTCGCACTGTGGGCCAGCGTCGGCGCGTTCGGCGGCGGCACCACCTTCGTCACCGTCACCGTCGTCACCATGATCGGTGGCACGCTCGCCTCGGCTGCCCCCACCCCTGGCGGCGTCGGCGCCGTCGAGGCGGCACTGATCGGTGGGCTCACCGCGTTCGGGGTGCCGGCCGCCGTCGCGGTCCCGTCGGTCCTGCTGTACCGGGTGCTGACCTGCTGGCTGCCCGTCTTCGTCGGCTGGCCGGTGATGCGGTGGCTGACCAGAAAGGACATGATCTAGCCGGCTCGTGGACTCGCACCCGCAGCCGTCCCCGATGGTGTTTGATGACGGGGTGGCAGACATCAGCCGCAGCCGCACGATAACCGCCCCGCCGCAGGCGATCTGGGACGTTCTCGCCGACTTCGGATCACTTAGCGCGTGGGCGGACGACGTCGACCACTCGTGCATCCTCAACCACGGGCCCGGCGGTGCGCCGAAGGGTACGACGCGCCGCGTGCAGGTCGGGCGCAACGTGCTGGTGGAGCGCATCACCGAGTTCGATCCGGCCGTGGCACTGGCCTATGACGTCGAGGGACTCCCCCGCCGGCTGCGCACCGTCGCCAACCGGTGGACGCTGCGAACGTTCGGCACGACGACGCGGGTGACGTTGACCAGCAGTGTCGAGATCGGGCCAGGGCCAGTGGCCGGCGCGGCCGAGTGGGCCGTCTGTCGCACTATGGCCAAGCTGTCCGATTCGATGCTCACCGGCTTGGCCCGACGAACGGAGAACACCCCGTGACCGATCCCCGGCGACCCGACGTCGTCATCCTCATGACCGACGAGGAACGCGCGACCCCGCCGTATGAGTCGGCGGATCTGCTCGCCTGGCGCCGACGCGCCCTCGGCGGCAGGCGGTGGTTCGACGAGAACGGCGTGAGCTTCGCGCGGCACTACACGGGGTCGCTGGCGTGCGTGCCGAGCCGCCCGACGATCTTCACCGGTCAGTATCCCGACTTGCACGGGGTGACCCAGACCGACGGAATCGGCAAGCGCTACGACGATTCCCGGCTCCGGTGGCTGCGCAGCGGCGAGGTGCCCACGCTCGGCAACTGGTTCCGAGCCGCGGGTTACGACACCCACTACGACGGCAAGTGGCACATCTCGCACGCCGATCTCGAGGACCCCGCCACCGGCGGACCGTTGGCCACCAACGACGACGACGGGGTGGTCGACGAGGCCGCGGTTCGACGCTACCTCGACGCCGACCCGCTCGGCCCGTACGGCTTCTCCGGCTGGGTCGGCCCAGAGCCGCATGGAGCGGCGTTGTCCAACAGTGGTTTTCGCCGCGATCCGCTGTTCGCCGATCGTGTCGTCGCCTGGCTGACGGACCGCTACGAGCGCCGCCGCGCCGGTGATGAGGCCGCGCTGCGCCCGTTCCTTCTGGTCGCCAGCTTCGTCAACCCGCACGACATCGTCCTGTTCCCGGCGTGGCAACGCCGAAGCCCGCTGGCCGCGTCGCCGTCGCTGGATCCGCCGCACGTGCCCGCCCCGCCGACGGCAGACGAGGACCTGCGCACCAAGCCGGCCGCGCAGATCGCGTTCCGCGAGGCCTACTACTCGGGCTACGGTCCGGCGCAGGCGATCGGTCGCGGATACAAGCGCAACGCGCAGCAGTACCGCGACCTGTACTACCGCCTGCACGCCCAAGTGGACGGACCGCTCGACCGGGTGCGCCGGGCGGTCACCGAGGGCGGGTCCGAGAACGCCGTCCTGGTGCGAACGTCGGATCACGGGGATCTGCTCGGTGCTCACGGCGGGCTCCACCAGAAGTGGTTCAACCTGTACGACGAAGCGACCAGGGTGCCGTTCGTCGTCGCTCGCATCGGCGCGGACGCGACGACGGCCCGGGTCGTCTCGGCCCCGACGTCACACGTCGACCTGGTGCCGACCCTGCTCGCCGCAGCGGGCGTCGACGTCGACGTGGTGGCAGACGTGCTGTCCGAGTCGTTCTCGGAGGTGCACCCGCTACCAGGCCGCGACCTCATGCCGGTGGTGAACGGCGGGGCCGCCGACGACGGTCGGGCCGTCTACCTGATGACGCGGGACAACGTGCTCGAGGGCGACACCGGGGCGTCGGCCGCCGCTCGAGGAATGGGGTTGACGGTGAATCCCCCTGCGCCCCTGCGCATCAGGATTCCCGCGCACGTGGCGTCCAACTTCGAGGGTCTGGTGGTTCGGGTGGACGACGCCGACGCGACCGGCGGCGCCGGGCACCTGTGGAAGCTGGTCCGCACCTTCGACGATCCGTCGACGTGGACCGAGCCCGGCGTGCGCCAGTTGGCCACCAACGGCATGGGCGGTGAGGCGTACCGGACCGACCCGCTCGACGACCAGTGGGAGCTCTACGACCTGACCGCGGACCCCATCGAGACCGACAACCGGTGGGACGACCCGGCATTGCACGACGTGCGGACGCACCTGCGCATGCAGCTCAAGCAGTCGCGGGCGTCGTCGGTGCCCGAACGCAATCGGCCGTGGCCCTACGCCGATCGGCAGCCTCCGACCGGTCACTCCGAGGGTGTGCTCCGCAAGGCCCTCGGCAAGATCGGGTTGTAGCCCCTACTCCGGCCAGGCCGAGTTGGTGATGACGTCGACGAAGTCGGTGCGCCGGAAGCCGGGGACGAAGTGCTCGAGCACGTCGGCGTTGACGGTGCCGAACGTCGTGTCGGGCCGGTCCTTGAAGCCGTCGGTGAACGCCTGCAGGATCTCGGCCTTGAAGTTGGGCCGCGGGTGCGCCGTCGTGACGGCGTCGAGGTCGGCGGGATCGATCGCGTCCAACCGGAGTCCGAGGACGTCGGTCTCCACGCCCGCGGTGGTCGCGGCGACCACCGGGTCCATCCCGTACGGCACCTCGGGAGTGGTGTGCAGCGCGATCGCCGTCCAGACCACGTCGGTCTCGGGACGGGAGTAGCCGTGCGAGATCAGGAACGCCCGGGCGGCGTCGGCACTGTCCATCTCGAAGCGTTGGGCGGTGCCACGGTAGGGCGGCACCAGTCCGGTGTCGTGGAAGAGCGCCGCGACGTACAGCGACTCGGCGTCGGGGCTGATCCCGAACTTGCGCGCCTGAAGGCTTCCGAACAGGAACACCCGGCGCGAGTGGTGAAAGATCAACTCGTTGGTGGTGTCTCGGATCAGCTCGGTCGCATCCTTCGCCAATGCGCTGTCCGGTATGGCTACGCCGCCAATGGTCTCGGTCATGATCTCGGCCCCTTCGAATGGTGGTCACGGTCGGCGGGTCCGTCGACCGGATACCTCAACTATGGGCTTCGGCGCCTCGGTGGCGCCGTGCGCGCTTGGCCATGAAACCCTCAGATATGGACACTGGGGCTCACGACGTCGTGGTGCTGCTGTACGACGGCGTCCAGATGCTCGACGTCGCGGGTCCGATCGACGCGTTCGCCTCGGCCAACGCCCTCGGCGCGACCTACCGCATCACCCACGCCTCGCTGACCGGGGCCGACGTGGTCGCCAGCTCGGGCGCCCGGCACGGCGCGGACGCACGCGTCGATGACCTTCCGGCGAACTTCGGGTCACTCCTCGTGCCCGGATCGCCGAATTGGCAGGCCAGCGTCACCGACACCGCGCTCGTCGCGGCTGTGCGCGACCTTTCCCAGCGCAGCCGACGCACGGTCTCCATCTGCGCGGGTGCCTTTCCGCTGGCGGCGACCGGGCTGCTCGACGGTCGTCGCGCCGCCACGCATTGGAAGCTCGCCCGTCAGCTCGCCGCACGCTATCCCGAGGTCACCGTGGACGCGGCGTCGTTGTTCGTCACCGACGGCAAGTACGTCACCTCCGCAGGCGTCACCGCGGGTATCGACCTGGTGCTGTCGCTGATCGAGCACGACTACGGCCCGGTGATGGCCAGGGAGGTCGCCAGGGATCTCGTCGTGTTCATGGCACGTCCCGGCGACCAGTCCCAGTTCAGTGTGCGTCTGGACGCGCAGCCCACCGACCACTCCGTGGTGCGGGTGGTGATGGACGCGATCACCGAGAACCCGCGCCGCAACCACACGTTGGCCGGTCTCGCGGCGGAGGCAGGCGTCAGCCCACGGCATCTGTCGCGCTTGTTCCTCGCCGAAACCGGCCACACCCCACAGCATTTCGTCGACCGGACCCGGCTGGAGGCGGCGTGCGCGGCACTGACCGGAAGCCACGCGACGCTGGACCAGGTGGCCGAGCAAACGGGGGTGGGATCGAGCGAGTCGTTGCGCCGGCTATTTCACCGCGAGCTCGGAATCACGCCGAGCGCCTACCGAAGCCGGTTCAGGACGTCTCGGTCGACGTGAACGCGTCGCGGTTGACGCGGACGAACTCGGCGAACGACTGCGGTTCCCGGCCGGTGATGTCGGTCAGCCGCCGCGGGTCCGGCACGATCGCCGCACCGGCGCGCTGGGAAAGCTGAGCCCCGACCGCCGAGATATGTTGTGCCATCGCATCGTTGACGACACCCGAGGATTGCGAGACTTCCTCCAGCCCGCGCTGCCAGTCCCGGGCCGAGATCGGCTCGAACTCGACGACGGTGCCGATCTCCGCGCTGATCACCTCCGCGATCCGGACGTGGCTGAGCAACTCGGCCCCCGGCGGGTAGCTGACCTTGGCGTCGGCGAAGCGTTCGGGGTCGACCAGCGCGGCGACGGCGAGATCGGCGGCGTCGCGCCCGCTGATCCACGGCGCGGGGGCCGTGCCGAAGCTGTTGGCGAACCGGCCTGTCTCGCGAATTTCGTTGCCGTGCAACACGACGACGTTTTCGTAGAACAGTGCCGCGACTCTGAGCACCGTGGGGTTCAGGCCTGCCCAGCTGAAGACTTCTTCGGCGACCCACTGCGCACGACCGAGGGCGCTCGGGCTGTCGGCCGCGGAGGGGCCCATCGACATCACCACCAGGTGCGGTGACACCCCTTCGGTGTGCAGCACCGAGGCGAGGTTGGATGCAGCGGCGACGGCACCGGCGGCGATCGGGTAGGCGAAGTACACGGCGTCGACGCCCCTCACCGGGTCGACGAGTGTTCTGCGGTCCATCAGGTCCCCCTTCACGACCTGGACACCCCGCGCCTCGAGAGCGTCGACGTGCGGGCCGCGGGAACGGAGGAACAGGCGAACCGCGCGACCGTGGGCCAGGAGCTGCTCGACGACGCGAAGTCCGGTGCCACCATGCCCGCCCGCGCCGATCACCAGTACGACGGGCTTTGCCTCTTCGGCCATCAATCCTCCTGGGTATAGCTAACAATACTCAAATGCTGAGGGTACACACCTTGAAGGTTGAGTGCGGGTCCTGCATTCTTACTGCAATCACGATTCTGCAGCTCAACGCCTCGAGACTATTGCTGCGGCCGAAAAGGGCAGCCGACTAGCGCGGACAGCGCCGCTCCCCGGGTCATCCAAGCAGTTGAGGGTCGAAGAGGTGGGCGGGATTCTCACCGCCTGGCACGACGGCAACGGCATCGCCGCCATCACCCGAGCCCTTGGCTGGGACTACACCACGGTTCGGAAGTACCTGCTCGCGGCTGGCATCGACACCAGCACCAACCCGGCTCCGGATCAGCGCGACCGAGGGATCATGCGACTAAATGAGCTCGGCCAAACCACTCGGCAGATCGCCTCGGCCGTCGGCTGCAGCCACAGCACCGCGTCGGTGATCATCAAAAAATACCGGGATCAGGCCGCCGATTGCTGATCGCTCTCGACGTCTGTCGGACGTTGCTTCTTGTGCTCCACAACGGTTTAAACCGCGGCGCCAGGCCGCCCGATATGGACCAGAACGCCAGTGCGCGCCCGGACGCGGGCGAGCATAACCGGTGGTACTCAACATGGCCCGTCCGGGACATCGGTATAACTTGACTGGCTCTGCTGGATTGAGCCTAGTAAATCCAGGACTGGTACGCCCATCGTGGCGGTGGCCGTGGCGCTTTACGTAATTCCGGTTCTGCTGTCACTCGTCCGGGCCAGCTGGGCAAAAGAGGCATGAGTATGAACGGAAGCTCGAAGGCGGGGAGCTTGCTCAAAGCATCTGCATATGTCGGTTCGCTTTCCTCAAGAATGTCGCCGCAGCTGCAGTGCCAGGCTAAGTCCAGCAACACCTTTACAGCCGAATTGTCTTTCCCTGTTCCCAGTACATCGATGAGGACGGATGGCCGAGGGTAGTCAGATGATCAATTGGACGCCTGTAACAGGCTCTTCGCGCATAGTTGCCGAGGCATACGCAGCCGGGCCAGAGACCATCCTCGTTGAGTTTCGCGGCGGGGTCAGGTGGGCTTACCGCCAATGCCCCCTTGCGGTTTGGCAGGAGTTCTCGGCACCCGGCCAATCTCGTGGTCAGTACATAGCTCAAGTGCTTGACTTCAAACTAAATGGCAGGTGGGTCGGCTAGGAGGTGCTCCATCGGATCGCGCGACGTCGCCCCCATGTTCAGCGTCGCTCTAAGCTAGCGACCGAATGCACTTACGCGTCAATGTATAGCATTTCGTCGACAGAATGCTAAAGTCAGATAATGCCAGATGACAACAAATTGCAGAGCCTATTTTTCCAACATCAAAATAGACTCCTCGCGGACCTGAACCTCAGCTCGGTTCACGGTCACCCAGATGCGAAGGGTGACAATTCGGAGAATGCTTGGCGAAAGATGCTTACCGGATATCTACCTGACCGGTATAAGGTCGATAAGGGTTTTGTCATCGACCATGAAGGAAAATTCAGTCACTACATCGATATCATCATCTACGATCGATATTATTCTCCGATTGTTTTCAATGAGAACGGTTCGACATACGTGCCGGCCGAAAGTGTATTCGCAGTCATCGAATGCAAGCCCGTTTTGAACAAAAGCTATATCAAGTATGCACGGGATAAGGCTAAGTCGGTCAGGGATCTCAAGCGTACCAGTGCGCCCATCCGACAGATGAATAATACGATGGCAACCAAGGTTGACGCTAAGCAGGTCCTTGCAGGAATTATCGCGACCAAGTCTAAGTGGTCGCCCGCATTTGGCAAACCGTTCAAGGATGCGATCACAGAAGCAGCGAAGATATCACCGATCGATTTTGGCTGCGCCCTGAACAACGGAGCTTTTTCAGTTTCCTATTCATCTGAAGGCACGCCGTCCATCTCGATCAGCGATACCGAGAACTCATTAATTAGCTTCTTCGTTGATCTCGTAGCAAGGCTTCAGGCTATGGGAAATCCGCCTGCCATCGATCTACAAAAGTACTATCAGCAGAGCCAGCAAGACTAGCCGTTGTATTCAACCTCAGGTGCTTGCCACGCTGCGCGGCATAAATGCTGATGGTTGCGTCTGAGAGTCTCACGATCAGAACTACAGGATTTTCATATTGCAGGGAAGATTGAGCAAGAGATTTCATATCTCGACGGCTCGCTCCGACGGGAGCGGGATGAGAGTGCCAGTCACCCACATATCCGAGTACATGGTTGCCGCTCTTCGCGAGCTCCGCGTCTAAAACGCGTTGCGCCTCTACCTGCCGTCGAGTCCACGAATTACCAGTTGCTTCTTGATCAATTACCTCGACCGCGATATCGACATGGACGTCCGTTGGTTCCCACCAACCCAACAGAAGGCCGCCGGTTTCGTTCGGGGCTGCGCGGTTAGCCGCTGCGTGAATCGCCGCGACAGCCGTATCAGTCAGCTGGACAGCAACTTGACGTTTCAAAACCCTCGCCATCAATTTCTTCATCACGACGTTATCGTCCCGATTTTGTTGTACGGCTCGTCGTCTTGTACTTCGATAATGTCAAGTATCGTAGCTGGCGAAGCTGGTGCTGCGCCGAGCTCATTGAGCGCTACCTGGCAGGCAATAGTCGCCGCCCTGACTACAGACATGGGCGGAGTCATCGACACTGGGCTGCCACAACCTTGCTCGTACCCAAACGAGCCCTCGACAATCCGTGCCGGCACAGGCACTAGGTGACTTTCGAACTCGCGCAACGGGAACCTGTCGACTCGCGCAATCCCGCCATCGCGCTGGACGCATACGGATACCACCGTGGTGGCGGTCGCCTCTCCTGCCCACCGGAGCAGTGCCGTCGCCCTCCCGTCTGCAGTGGCATCAACAACCAGGTCGTGTGACCGCACAAGTTCCAGTGCCTGTTCGGGGCTGCTCAAATGCGCATTTTCGGTGGTGACGTCATTAGTATCAAGGCCAGTCGCAGCCAGGCGTGCTTTCACGGCGCCCGTCTTTGATGCCCCGGCGTTGCTGTGGTGCCCTGTATGTCGAATGATGTTGCCGGGCCGATAGATCTCTGGGTCAATCAGTGTCAATCGACTGATGCCGGATCGAAAAAGCAGATCTGCTGCATGCGAACCGATCGCACCGCAGCCGACGATGGCTACCGTCTTATCTGAGTAGGCAGATGCTGCCGTGCCCGCACGAAGTGTCCTGGTCTCAAGGCTTTGGTCCGCGCTTTCACGCGCGGCTAGCGTCGGCGTATTGCCATCTCTACTGGGGAATTCAAGTACCAACGCTGCGTGCCGTGCTCCTCGCTGATAGCGAACCAGGATGAAGTCGAGGCTTCCAGCATTGATGAGCTCACGAGTGTATTCGAGGGGTTCGGCGGTCACATCCTGCAGGTCTTGGAATGCCTGTATAGGCCGATTGATGGGGCCAACATCGGTCACCCATATCAGATTTTGCTCTCGCCGCCGCGGACCTTTACGCCCCATTCGAGTCAGATTCGGGCGCCACTGAAGCTGGTCACCCACGGTGACAACACCGATTTTGTTCTTGCTTGTCTTGAAATAGGCGCCATCCACAAGGGTGGAGTTGTCATACAAGACGATGCTTCCCTGACTTACATCGAGGTACCTCTCCAGATCGGCGTCCTCATCGCCCGGCCACCCGGCCGCCGTATGAGAAAACCAACCAGAAACCTTGTCTAGAAATGCTTTTGGGTCAAGCCAAGGTGCATCATGTACAGGAATGTCGCTCGCCCACAGGCAGAGTTTTCCGTCTCGCTCAATGTGAAATGTTGGCGCAAAGTCGGATTCAGCCTCAAGAATGGTGACGCTGGGCGGCGCAAACGGGAATCGCTCGTCGAGTATGACTTCTACACAAGCTTCATGGGATACGTGTTGGGCATCAACCCAAGTGACTGGACCTTGCAGCGAGGTTCCGTCGTCTGAATATCCGAGCTTCGCGAGCTCACGCCTGAACATATCGTGTTGCGAGGCAAGGCTCGAGAGGTGCTCGGAGTTAAGCGTATCTGCCATCCCCTGCCGGCACCGTCGCCGCTCCGCTCGTTATCGAAGCGGATTTCTTATAAGTCCCATCGGCATTACAATAACTGGGGAGCGGAAAGACATCATCCCCGCCTGAGGTGACGCCCAGCAATTTTTGCCACTTGACGGCTGACGTACAGTCGTCTTCGTCATCGAAAGCGGACCTCGCCAGTTCAGCGGCTTCACGGATCTTTTCCTCTGCTGTCGCAAGGTCATCATCAGTGGCCTTCGTGGCGATCTTTTCGCCATTGATGGTTGGATCATCCAACCCGTCGGATGCTAGATCAGGCAGCATATCGGCGATACCTTCCAACGTCAGCGTGAGGTATTCGGCTACCGAACTGGCCGAAGGATTCTCGTTCTGGAAGTACCAGTACGTCATCAGTTCAAAGAAGAGACCACCTGGCTGGTCACCGAGCCATGTTCGCCTCACTTGGCGTACGAGCTTGACGATTGGAACGTAGATTCCTTTGCCATTTAGCAGGAATTCGCCGTTTTTTTCAGAGGTTAAGTCATTCAACTTCAGAGGGTTAGTCTCCACCCACTGAGCACGCTCGACGTCTTCTGGCTTATTGGGGATCTCCCAATTATCGCCTGCTGGACGCGCCGGCACTGCATCGACGGTCAGATTGAAATCTGGAAAATCAACTTTGATTGACCGGTGCTGTCGTTCGACCCGGTCCTCATACTCATCCGTCAGGATCTTTTCGAAGGTGTCGAGCACAGCACCGGGCGCGAGTGTGTCGCTGGCATCCTGCAGTCGGGCGAACACGTCGACGTCCTTCACGTGCTTGATCGAGACGTTCCGCGCATACGACCCGATCAAGACCGGGTCAACACCCAGGTTACTGAGACCCTCGTCAGCGGTAAGTACGTCACGCACCTCGGCATGTGCTGTAGCCGCGTTCTTCTTGTCGTCGTCCGGCTCAATGGTGGACAGTGCCTCTTTGAAATATGGCGCAAGTTCTGTCATCGGCCATCCTCCCTCGTTTTAGAAATTATTCGCGTGCCAGAAATAAACCCGATCCATGAAAGGGTACCTCACTTGTACTTCAAGTTGCATAAATCAAACAACGATTTTCGACAGCGCACGCGCTATAGCGAGTGAATTTCTTTCAACGCCCTTCGCAGCTGGTGATCGTCAGCGGAGTTCAGCACCTTCCCTGGTATCGGCACTCCCCGGCTGTTTCGCCGCCTTCTAATTGTAAGTGCAGTGACAGCTCGAACAGTCGCCCATGACTCGGGTCGAATAGCTCAAATATGGGCACCGCTGCTAGATATTGCCAGCAATCCATTTCCACTGTCTGCTCGTCAGTAAGCCCTGATAGGGGCGGGTCACTTGCAGGACGAATAGTCGGTCACCTCTGTCCATAACAGCTTTCAAGCGATCAAGCCAAATCTGAGGGGTGTCATAGGTCTTCACAAACCACTGAGAATCCGTCGCCGGGCGCCTGGCAGATATTGCTAACAACTGTCTTGTTAGGACACGCTAGGCCAGCACGGCGACCGGTAATCACACGTTTGGCGACCCGTGCACCCTCAATTCGTTTTTCCATACCTGAAAACTTGCAACCTCACCTACCAGTCAAGATGAGGAAAGATGGGAACGGTGGTACCCGGAATGGTTAAAGGCCGAGGTTGGATCTCGGTTATAAGCCTCAACGCATCGGTGGACCACGCATAAAGATCTGCCAAATTTGATTTTCGCCAGCTCGCCGTGGCTGATATGGGCGCCTCCTTCCATGGACTGGATAGGGCTTCTAACACATTCTTCGATGAACTTCCCACCCCGTTGCATAGCGTATAGGTGGAATCTTTAGCGTTTTGAACCTGAATTCTCAAGTCGGACGCAGTATGATCCGTCGATCCGGGATCAACTATATTGCCATAGTCATCGGCCATCAGTCGGTAGTACTCCAGGACGTTTCGTCGAAAATCGAGTATTGCATCTACGCACGTACCGAGCCTCTGAACGTCACGGGCTTGATGGTCAATCTGCTGTGGAATGAATATGGCAGTGCACAATGCTAAAATGGCGATAAATTCTTTCCCATATTTATTCTTGATAATAAGGCGAAATAACAATACCGCCCCCAGCAGGAAGAGTCCTATGATTCCAAGGTTCGTGATCCATCTGAGCATTTCGATTCCTTTCGCCTCTATTAACTATTTAGACTAGCTATGTTATAGCTGTATTTGTTGCGGAGACCGACTAACCCGCCTTCTGTGGGCTAGTCGGTCGTCACAACAAGTGGCGGCCCTACTCCTCGCTAGATGCGAGTCAGAGGAAGAGCCAGCAATGAATGTCAGCTTTGATAAATTCGCCGAGAAGGCCTGCGTTGCGTGCATCGCGGTCATTCCGCCTGGATTCGCAATAGGCGGATCAGTGGGCGCATTTGTCGTCACGGTTGCGTCGATTGTGTTCCTGCTAGTGGCAGGCGCTGTTGAGGTAGCCTCGATTTACAAGCGGCAACGCGGGCAATTCGCCCCAGGCGGATCAACTCCAAAATAACGAGTTCGAGGGGCTACCCGACTCTCCGTCCCCATGCCGTTCACGGCATGGGGACTTAACATTGCCCGCTCTCAGGATAAACAGATATCGGCACGTCAATCCGATTGAAATTATCCGGCCATACCGTGATATAAACACGCTCGACTCCGCGCTGGCACAGTAGCTCCCAGTCGCTGATTTCTATTTTTGAAGCGAAGCTAACCGATTCTCCCGGACTAACAGTAGGCACTTTGTAGAACTCTTGATCATCGAGAGTCACATCTTGCCACGGCTGGTCGTCGCGCTTGATTTGCGAGGTGAAGCTCAATATCTCGAAACCCGGGGGACTGTCAGCCGCGACGTGTCCGAGTCGGAGATTATTTTGGTCAACCTTTCCCACGTTCGTGTAACGGACCGCCGCCCGAAAAGCGCCCGTAGTGCGGGTTATAGCTGCATAGTTTGAGAAGTCCTCTTTATCTTCGGGTGCGGTCAACCCTTCGTAGAGAAACGTGTCTTGAACCGCCGTAAAGGTGAACAGAACTTGTCCCCAGCAATCATCATTGCTGGCCACATATCCATCCGGGCGATCGCAGCCGATCAATGCGCCCCGGCGCGACCGCAGTTCCTCTGGAGAGACGTTATAGGTGACGTCGCCATGCCGAATACGAACTTCTGCCGATTCGACGACAAGGCTTACGCCTTCGCCGGGGGAAGTAGACAACACGACGCTAGACCCAACCACGGTGGGGACTGAGTTTTTTGCAAACAGTCGCGCCTCCACGGCCTTTCTCCCAGAAAGTCTATTTGGCAGCGACAACGACACACTTGTTCCTCTGCTGAGTGTGGGTGCATGGTTGTCAGGCGAAGAATTATGAAAATATATGTAGCCTTGATATTCTCCACCAGCTACTATTTCGACCCGTCGCGAGAAAGGCTGTCCACTATCCTTGTCCGAATATTTCCGTACCGCGAAGAACTGTCTCTCGTTCGATCCCACAACATGGGGATTACTTTCCAGACGATTAAGGACAGGATCGCCTTCACTTCCTTGGCCAATTGCATCTTCCCTTGGCCACCAGTCTGGCTGAATGTCATCTAGGTTGAAGGCGCTCGCGCTATCAGTCTGGTCAAGATCGCCGTACGCACGGTCATCGTTGTTTGTACACGCGGCAGTCGTCGAAACTAGAAGGAGTATGACGAGCAGCGGAAAGACGTATCGGTTTCCTCGATATACACGGGCACGGAAGTTGGCCTTGCTTGCCTCATCTTTACACCTATGCCCATCTGGAGCGATGACCCTGCGCATCATTAAATTCCCCCCACGACTCGGTTACAGCCCTGTGCGCGGCAACGGCTTCCAAATAGTCCGAACAACACCGCCGTGATGGATTCTGCATCAGGCGTCGTCCTTTCGCCTGCGATACGGGTTCACCCGAACGAACAGCGGTCGCTAGCCGGACAGGTCGTCCAGCAGTTCCCGCGCATCAACCCCTATGAAATCCGCGATCCGCTCCAGCGTCTGCAAGGTCAGATTCCGCTCGCCACGCTCCACCGCGCCCATGTAGGTTCGGTGCACGCCCATGTGGTCAGCAAAAGCCTCCTGACTGAACCCGTGGTCCAGCCGGTAGCACGCAGATTGCGTCGGAAGATTTTCTGTAGCTGACCTTCCATTGCGCAACAGACGATTCCGTGCTGCTACTTGACGGTCTACAGATATAAGTAGCGTCTGCCTTCCTCGGTAGGGAAGGGGATGCGCATGAGTGGCGGAGAGTAGGCCGGACGATGTCCGCTTAGGCTGCCTCGCGACCCTCGTCGCGGGGCAGTTCTCTTTCTAGCGTTCAGGTGAAGGCAAAGCCTGCCTTGGAGAGCAGCCATCCCGGGGCCTCGACCGTAATGACCCGTCCCGGTACGGCATTGGGCAACTGCGACACCTGCGGCGCTCCTCGGGCCAGGTCAAGACTGACTACGATCCTGAGGGTATTTCCATTCCGGCTCAGCGTGTTTCGTGTCAACGCAAAGCGAGTCAGCTCGGACTTGAGATCGTGGACGAATACGTCGAACCGGGTCGCTCAGGCACCGAAATGACCAAACGTATTGCCTTTCAGGAAGTTCTGGGCCGTATCCGGCGCACAAAGGACATCGACTACCTGGTTGTGTATGAGCTCTCAAGGTTCGCCCGAAATCGTATCGACGACGCAATGGTAATGGCCGATCTCCGTAAACGCGGAGTTACGCTTATCTCAGCCACCGAGAGCGTCGATGACACTCCAGTCGGCCAACTCTCATGCACGGCATCCTGGCCGCTTTCAACGAGTACCGCTCCGCCAAGGACGGCGCCGATATCTCCTACAAGATGGGCGAGAAGGCCAAGAAGGGCGGCACGATTGGTATCGCACCGATCGGCTATTTGAACACCATTGATCGGCGAGAGGGGCGTGAGATCCGCTCGATTGCAATCGATCCGGAGCGAGCGCCATTCGTTCGTCGCGCGTTCGAACTGTATGCCGAAGGTGATGCGACGATCGGAGCCATCGTCGATGAACTCACCGACCGCGGGCTCACGACACGCGCCACGCAGGCGCGCCCCTCTGGACCGATTTCGAGGTCCAAGGTCGCTGCCATGCTGAAGGACCCCTACTACCTGGGAATTGTTAAAGACAAGGGGAGCACCTACGAAGGTCGGCACCCGGGGCTCATCACCCAAGAGCTCTTCGATCGTGTTCAAGATCTATTGGAGGAGCGCGGGTACGCCGGCGAACGACGTCGGAGGAATCATCACTATCTGAAAGGAACTTTGTTCTGCAGCAAGTGCTTTGACGACACTGGCGAGATTCGTCGCATGATCATCCAACGAGCAACAGGTCGTCACGGAGGCGAGTACCGCTACTACTTTTGCCGAGGCGTCCAGTCCCACGTCTGCGATGCGCCCTATAGCAATCTTGACCTGGTCGAGGCCGCCGTAGAGGAGCACTACCGAACCATTCGCTTTCACCCCGAGTTCATCACGGCTCTACGCAACACCATGCGCCAGACGCTGGCGGACAGCGCAAGCGGCACTCGCCTGCTGCGAAGCGATCTGACTAAGCAACTGAAGAGTCTGGACGTCAAGGAAGACAACCTGCTTGACCTCGCCGCGGCCGGCACGCTCGTAAGGACCAGATCCAACAACGACTCCCCGACATCGAGACCCACGTCTCGGCTGACCGAACAGCTCGAGGACGTATCTGACGACCTTCCGAATGCGCAGCACTTCCTCGACATATGTCTTCGAATCCTCGAAAATCCGCACGCCCTGTACATGACCGCCAGCGATGAGACCCGCCGGCGCCTCAACCAAGCAATCTTCAGCCACCTGTTCGTCTACAACGAGAAGGTCACCGATGCCTCGGTAACTTCGCCGCTCGCGGAGCTGCTTTCCGCCGCCACCGCTTGGCATGTCCTCACTACGACGGGTTCTGAAGCAGATGCCGCGAAGGCGGGCGCGGAGCGCCTCAACGACTTGACGCCAACCAACACAAAAGCCGCCGGAACGACGTCCGACGGCTCGATTGATCTAGCGAACGACCTTTTCCAGGCTGTTCGCGCTCACGACGATTGCAGTAAGCACTCTATGGTGCGGGCGGGGGGACTCGAACCCCCACGCTCTTCCGAGCAATGGCACCTAAAGCCATCATGTCTGCCAATTCCATCACGCCCGCAACGGTGAAATCCTAGCGCCGAGCGCAGCCGAATCCGTCAGTGGGCGAGAGTCGGACGAGTTCGCCGTCTCCGTGTACCGCAAGGCGGCCACCACCCGCCTGGACGAATTCATCGGACCCAAGTCCGTCGCGGTACCGTGGACGAATGTCCACTACACGGCGTAGGAGACCGGCGCTCGTCGCGCTGGTGTTCGTCGCCGCCGCAGGCTGCCTGGCGCTGGCCTGGTGGCAGTGGACGCGCTACGAGTCGGCGTCCGGCTCGTTCCAGAATCTCGGGTACGCCCTGCAGTGGCCCATGTTCGGCGGCTTCTGCTTCTATGCATACTTCAAGTTCGTCCGCTACGAAGAGGCGCCGCCGCCGCGGCCGGACCACGACAAGCCGACCGAGATTCCCGACGGATTGCTGCCCGAGCGGCCCACGGCCTCGGCGCACCACGACGACGACCCCACGCTCTCCGAGTACAACGCGTACCTGGCCGAGCTCGCCAAGGCCGACGGCCGCCCCGACACCGACGACAGGACCACGACATGAGCAGCCCCGAACCCGAAGCACCGGTCGTCGAGGACCCGACGCGCACCCCGGCGGAGTCCATCCGCAAGGCGCTCAAGGCGTACCGAATCTTGGCGTGGGCCACCGGCATCTGGCTGATCGCGCTGTGCGCGGAGATGGTGCTGAAGTACATCGTGAAGGTCGACTGGCCGCTGCTGTGGATCGTCGCGCCCATCCACGGCTGGATCTACTTCGCGTACCTGTTGTCCGCCGCCAACCTCGCCACCAAGGTGCGCTGGCCCATCGGCAAGACCACCGGCGTGCTGCTGGCGGGCACCATCCCGCTGCTGGGCATCATCGTCGAGCACTTCCAGACCAAGAAGATCAAGGCCGACTACAACCTCTGACGCTCGACCTCGGCCGACTCCTCGGTGGCCTCGTCCGCCGCGACGGGGATCAGCAGCGCCAGGCCCGCGGCGAGGGCTGCCACCACGGCGGCCACCACCATCGCCGTACGGAATCCCGCCATCGACGGCACCGCCGCGCCGGCGTAGGACACCGTCATCCCCGCCAGGATGGCACCGATCGCCGCACTGGAGATCGACGTTCCCAGTGACCGCGCGAGGGCGTTGATGCCGTTGGCGGCGGCGGTCTCGGAGATTGGCACGGCCGCGTTGATGAGCGCGGGCATCGACGCGTAGGCGAACCCGACTCCCCCGGCGACGGCCACGTTGAGCACCATGATCTGCCACGGCGCGGCCAGAAACGCGACGCCCGCGGCGTAGGACACCGCGATGACCAGCGCACCGATCACGAAGGTGAACCGCGGTCCGCGCACGGCGGCGATCCGCGCCGCGAGCGGTGAGGTCACCATCATGGCCAAACCGCCGGGGGCCAGCCACAGCCCCGTCGCCAGCATCGACTGCCCCAGCCCGTACCCGGTCTCCCGCGGCATCTCCATGATCTGCGGGGCCACCAGGGAGAACCCGAACATGCCGAACGCCACCGCGACCGATGCCACGTTGGTGGCCAGCACCGGCCGCGTGACCGTGGTCCGCAGATCCATGGTCGGCGAGGACACCCGCAGCTCCCACCAGCCGAACACCACGAAGATCAGCACCGACGCACCGAACGAGGACAACGTCGGCGCGCTCAGCCAGCCCCAGCTCTGTCCCTTGGAGATGCCGAGAAGCAGCGTGACCAGCCCACCCGCCAGCAGCACCGCGCCCACCGGATCCAGCCGTCCCCGCGTGCGCGGCGGCACGTGCGGCACCAGGAAGAAGAACATCGGCAGGGCGGCCACTCCGAGCGCGGTGGCGAACCAGAACAGCATGTGCCAGTCGTAGTGCTGGGCGATCACCGCCGACAGGGGCAAGCCGAGGGCGCCGCCCACCCCGAGGGACGCGCTCATGAGACCCATTGCCGCACCGACCTTCTCGGCCGGCACACACGCCCGCAAGACGCTGATGCCCAGCGGGATGATCGGGAAGCCGAAGCCCTGCAACCCCCGGCCAACCACCAGCGGCATCAGGGAATTCGTCGAGGCGGCGAGCACCGATCCGCAGATCAGCAGCAGCGCGCACGTGATCAACATCGGCTTCGCGCCGTACATGTCGCCGAGCCTGCCGAAGACTGGCGTGGCCACCGCGGCGGTCAACAACGTCGCCGTGATCGCCCACGACGTGTCGGATGCGCTGGCGTTCAGCAGCTTTGGCAGCTCGGGGAGCAACGGAATGATCAACGTCTGCATCAGCGACACGCCGATGCCTGCGGCCGCCAGGACCGCGATCAACACGCTCGGGTGCGCCGTGGGCAACGGCGCATTCTCTGGCCCTGCCACGCGTCGACCCACGCCGTCGAACGCTACACGTTAGTTACGCTACGTAAAACTGACGGTCAGGCCAACGCGCGCAATGCCGGCAGCAGCAGCGCCAGAGCGCGGCCACGGTGAGACGCCGCATCCTTCTCCGCCGGGGACAGTTCGCCTGCGGAACGGTCCGAGCCGGTCGGCACGAAGATCGGGTCGTATCCGAACCCGCCGTCGCCTCGCGGAGCGCGGGCGATGTGCCCGGCCCACTCCCCCCGCACGACGCTCTCGCCGGACGCCGAGACGAGTGCGCACGCCGACACGAACGCCGCACCGCGTCGCTCGTCGGGGACGTCGCTCAGCTGACCAAGCAGCAGTTGAAGATTCGCGACGTCGTCGCCGTGGGCACCCGCCCACCGCGCCGAGAGCACCCCGGGCATTCCGTTGAGCGCGTCGACGGCGAGCCCCGAATCGTCGGCTACCGAGGGCAGCCCGCTGGCCCGATGCGCGTCGCGCGCCTTGGCCAGCGCGTTCTCCGCGAACGTGGCACCCGTCTCGGGCGCTTCCTCGAACGGGGCGACGTCGTCGAGCGACAACAGCCGCAGGCCCGTCACGCCCGCGCCGTCGAGGACGCGGCGAAGTTCGGCCAGCTTCTTGGGGTTGCGACTGGCGACCAGCAGGTCGGTCATGTGTTGGTCAGCTTCCGAACGCCTTCTTCGCCGGGGTCTTCGGCTCCGGCAGCTCGCCGGGGTACGGCAGCGCGAGCACCTCGCGCTGCACGACGAACAACTGATCGCAGGCAGCCAGCGCGGCGTCGAGCATCTTGTCCAGCGTCGTGCGGGGGAAGGTCGCGCCCTCCCCGGTGCCCTGAATCTCGACGAGCGTCCCGGTGTCGGTGGCGACGACGTTCATGTCGACCTCGGCGCGGGAGTCCTCTTCGTACGGCAGGTCCGTCCGGACCCGCCCGTCGACGACTCCGACCGACACCGCCGCGATGGCGCACGACAACGGCCTCGGGTCCGACAGCCGACCGGCCGCGGACAGATAGGTGACGGCGTCGGAGAGCGCCACGTACGCGCCGGTGATGGCCGCGGTCCTGGTGCCGCCGTCGGCTTGGAGCACGTCGCAGTCGATGGCGATCGTGTTCTCGCCAAGTGCGGCGAGGTCGATGCAGGCCCGCAGTGATCGTCCGACGAGCCGGCTGATCTCCTGGGTGCGACCGCCGACCTTGCCGCGGACCGATTCGCGGTCGGAGCGGGTGTGGGTGGCGGCGGGCAACATCGCGTACTCGGCGGTCAGCCAGCCCAAGCCGGAGCCCTTGCGCCAACGCGGCACGCCCTCGGTGACGCTGGCCGTGCACATCACCCGGGTCTGGCCGAACTCGACGAGCACGGAGCCGGCCGGATGCTTCGTGAAGCCGCGGGTGATGGTTACCGGTCGCAACTCGTCGTCGAGTCTTCCGTCTTCTCGTCTGGACACCCGCCAACCCTAACGGGTGCCGACGACGGCCTAGTGCGCCGTAACCTCGAACGTCTCGTTGCACACGACGGCGTGCACCGGACCGTCGAACTCGGCCTTGGCCTCGCTGATGACGTCCTCGCGTGACGTCCACGGCGGGATGTGGGTCAGCAGCAGCTCGTGCACGCCCGCCTTGGCGGCCACGCGGCCCGCCTCGGTCCCCGACAGGTGCAGGTTCGGCGGCCGGTCGGCGGCATGCGTCCACGACGCTTCGCAGAGGAAGACGTCGGCGCCGGTGGCCAACTCGATCAGCTCGTCGCAGTAGCCGGTGTCACCGCTGTAGACCAGCGTCGCCCCGGACGGATCGGTGAATCGCATGCCATAGGACTCCGTCGGGTGACACACCAAGCGGGGCAGCACGTTCAACGCACCGATCTGCACCGCTTCCTTGTCCACCCACTGGTGAACGTCGAAGATGTCGGTGAAGTCGTCGATCTCGCGGCCCTCGGGTGAAGACGCCGCACCCAGCCGGGACCAGGTGTCGGCGGGTCCGTACATCAGCGCGCGGCCCTTGGGCGGCGTCGGATGGTAGCGGCGCCAGACGAACAACCCGGGCAGATCCAGGCAGTGGTCGGCGTGCAGATGCGAGAGGAGGACGCTCACGGTCCCGGGGTCGGCGTGCCGCTGCAGCGCTCCCAGCACTCCGCCACCGAAGTCGACGGCGAGCGGTGGAGTGTCTGGCGCGGTGACGAGATACCCCGAAGCAGGCGAATCCGGTCCGGTGACGCTACCGGAACACCCCAGTACGGTGACTCGCACGCCCATCAGCTTGCCATGCCCGATCACCGCGCGACGAAAACATGGGCGCATTTGGTTCCGAGTGTCACGAAGTGGCAGGTACGTGACCTCCGAGCTGGCGTGACGCCGACCGAGACGAGGCGCTCGGCGCGCGGAGAGTGTGGCGAACGCCTCATTTCAGCAAAGCTCCGTGGGGCTCAGAAGGCCGAGCGCGGCAAGGTTCCGGTGGGCCGCTTGGCCCTCGCCCGTCGCTCTGGCCCGGACAGCACGTACGCGGCGAACACCCCGGCGACGCCACCACACAGGTGGCCCTGCCAGGACACCCCGAACGTGCCGGGAAGTGCGCCCCACAGAATGCCGCCGTAGACGAGGAACACCACGATGCCGACGACGATCTGCCATGCGTGCCGGGTGAAGAACCCGAACACGATGAGGAAGGTCAACCAGCCGAAGATGAGGCCCGAGGCGCCGATGTGGTTGGTCTCCACTCCGGCGGGGGCGCCGATGTTGCCGATCAGCCAGGTCCCGAGTCCGCCGAGGATCCACACGATCACTGTTGCGTAGACGAAGCGGGCCATTCCGGCGAGCGACACCAGGAAGCCGAGGACCAGCGCGGGCACCGTGTTCGCGACGAGGTGCGCCCAGTTGGCGTGCAGCAGGGGGGCCCACAGGATTCCCCACAGTCCGTCCACCTCGAGCGGTCGGATGCCGTCTTGCTCGAGGCGGCTGCCGGACACCTGGTCGACGGCCTCGACGACGTAGAGCAGTGCGACGAAGGCCAGGACGGTGGCGCCGCCAACCATCCAGCCGGGTTTCTTCGGGTCCGCCGTAAGACCTGGTCCACTCGTCGCCATTGCCGCCCCTTCCGCTCCCCATCGAGGTTACCGGCGCACGGACGGTGCCCTAGGTGGTGAACGCCCCCGGCAGCAGGTCGCGGTAGCTGGGCACGCCGGCGATCGTCTCCGCGGCCAGCACCGCGGCCATCACCGCGCTGGCCAGGCAGTCGGCGGCGGCCGCCCCGACGCGCGTCGTCAGCTTGGTCTCCGGTGACATTGCGGCGGGGGTGTCCGACGCGGGTGACACCTCGACGGCGCCGGTCGACAGCGCGAAGACGGTGTCCCCGTCGAGCGGCGTGTGCGACGGCCGCATGGTGCGGGCAAGGCCGTCCTGAGCGGCGACGGCCACGCGCTTGCAGGCCGCCTTGCTCAGCGCCGCGTCGGTGGCGACGACGGCGATGGTCGTGTTGAGCGGTGAGAGTTCGGCGTCGCGCTCGGCGAATGCCGCGAGCTGGTCCGCCGGTGGCGGGGTCAGGCCCAGCTCGGCGATGAGGTCGGCCATCCACGGCAGTCCGGTGCGGGGGTCGACGACGTTGCCCGCCGAGTTCACCGCGACGACGGCACCGACGGTGACGCCGAGGTCGTCGAGGGTGACCGACGCCGTGCCGAGCCCGCCCTTCAGCGCGCCTGCCCGGGCGCCGACCCCGGCCCCGACGTTGCCCATCGGTACCTCGACGCCGGCGGCAGCCGCCGCGGCGGCACCGAATTCGGCGGTCGGGCGGCACTGCCACCCGCCGACGGGGAGGTCGAAGATCACCGCGGCAGGCACGATCGGGACCACGCCGCCGTCCATCACGACGCCGCGATCGTGCTGCTCGAGCCATTGCATGACGCCGTCCGCGGCGGCGAGTCCGTAGGCGCTGCCGCCCGTGAGCACGACGGCGTCGACGTAGCGCACGCTGTTGGCGGGGTCGAGCAGGTCGGTTTCCCTGGTGCCGGGAGCGCCGCCACGGACGTCGACGGCACCGGTGGTGCCGGGCGGAACCAGGACGACGGTGGTGCCGCACGCCCAGCCGGCGCCCAAGGTCGCGTCGGGGTCCAGGCGCTGGTGGTTGCCGACCAGGATGCCCGAGACGTCGGTGATCGAGCCCGTCATGTGCGCGTCCCCCAGTGACTTCGGCGCGTTTCCGTTCGCCTGGCGACCGTTTGCGCGCCGAAATCGCGCACTAGCGCTTGCCCATCAGCCCGAGCACCAGGTACTCCTGCAGCACCGTCAGCCACTGGTACACGTCCAGGTGACCGGCCATCGGATGTTCGGCAGGCAGGTGGTCGGGGCCGTCGCTTCCGATCTCGAGCATCGTGCCGAGCGCCAGCCGGACGTCGTTGACGCAGGAGGCCCAGCAGTGCGCGTCCTCCTCGGCGATCTCGAACTTGCCGCCGCCAGCGGGCAAGGTGTCCAACACGCGTTGTCCCGCATGACGTTTCGCTTCGATGATCTCGGGTTCGTGCAGGCTGCGCAGAGCGCTGTTGAGACTCTCCGCGGTGCGGGACCCCGCCGGATGGTCGTGCTGCGGCCGGAAGAAGTCCGGCAGCAACCGCAACATCGTGTCGTCCTCCGGCGGCTGCGAGTGACCCGTCCGCATGCCGGTGAGCTCTTCGAGTTCGTCGGTGGGCGAGGACGTTTCGCGGTCGACGAGCATCTCCATCAGGGAGTTGACCAAGCTTTCGAGCAGTGCCGCCTCGTGGGCGGCCAGGGCAGACCGAAACCGCGCTCCGTCAGCGGTTTCCACACGCTTCCACTTCCGCACGCTGCCGGGCTCAGCGATCTTGCTGCATCGTGGCCCAGAGGCCCGCCGCATGCAGTTTGGTCACGTCGATCTCCATGGACTCCCGACTTCCGGCCGACACCACGGCCTTGCCTTCTTCGTGCACCTGCATCATGAGCTTGGTCGCGTGCGGTTCGCTGTAGCCGAAGAGCTTCTGGAACACGTAGGTCACGTACGACATGAGGTTCACCGGATCGTCCCAGACGAGGGTGACCCAGGGACTCTCGGTGGCCACGTCTTCGTCGGTGGACCGTTCCACGCGAGTCCCTGGCTTGGTTCGCGCCGGGGTAACCATGCCGCCAAGAATAGACACCCGTATCGGTGACGGTCCGAACGGCCACGGTTGGCCTACGGTTGGCACCGTGACTTCCCACGAAGGCGCTCCCAAGGAGTGCGCGGTGACGGCCTTGCTCACCGACAAGTACGAGCTGACGATGCTCGCCGCGGCGCTGCGGGACGGCACGGCCCACCGGCAGACCACGTTCGAGGTCTTCGCCCGCCGACTCCCCAACGGCAGGCGCTACGGCGTCGTCGCCGGGACGGGGCGCTTCCTGGAAGCACTGTCGCGCTTCAGGTTCGACGACGCCGCCCTGGCCCTGGTCGCCGACTTCCTCGACGAGACGACCCTGGCGTACCTGGCCGACTACCGCTTCAGCGGTGACGTCGACGGTTACGCCGAAGGCGAGCTGTACTTCCCCGGCTCCCCCGTGTTGTCACTGCACGGCACGTTCGCCGAGTGCGTCGTGTTGGAGACCTTGGCTCTGTCGATCTTCAACCACGACTCTGCGATCGCGTCGGCGGCGGCCAGGATGGTCAGCGCCGCCGAAGGTCGGCCGCTCATCGAGATGGGGTCCCGGCGCACCCACGAGATGTCGGCCGTCG
The DNA here is from genome assembly GCF_001426545.1 of Mycobacterium sp. Root135. GTDB lineage: Bacteria > Actinomycetota > Actinomycetes > Mycobacteriales > Mycobacteriaceae > Mycobacterium. The sequence continues at coordinate 728,421 of NZ_LMEZ01000006.1, forward strand.
CCGCGGCGCGCGCCGCCTACGTCGCGGGCTTCACCGGGACGTCGAACCTCGAGGCGCAGCGGCAGTACGGCGTCCCCGCGCTCGGGACCAGCGCACATGCCTTCACCCTGCTGCACACCTCCGCCGACGGACCCGACGAGCAAGCGGCGTTCCGAGCCCAGGTCGAGGCCCTGGGTGTCGGCACCACGCTGCTCATCGACACCTACGACATCACCGCGGGCGTGGCCAACGCGATCGCCGTGGCAGGCCCCGAGTTGGGCGCCGTCCGCATCGACTCCGGCGATCTCGGCGTGCTGGCAAGGCAGGTCCGCGCCCAACTCGACGAGCTGGGCGCACCGAACACCCGCATCGTCGTGACCAGCGACCTCGACGAGTTCGCGATCGCGTCGCTGCGCGCCGAACCCGTCGACTCGTACGGGGTCGGCACCTCGCTGGTCACCGGGTCGGGCTCGCCGACGGCGGGCATGGTCTACAAGCTCGTCGAAGTGGACGGCGTCCCCGTCGCGAAGCGCAGCAGCCACAAGGAGTCCCACGGAGGCCGCAAGCAGGCCTACCGGCTGGCGAAGCCCACCGGCACCGTCGTCGAAGAGGTCGTGCAGATGGCCGACAGCCCCGCGGTCGAAGCCGACGGATTGGTCGCCACCGCACTCGCCCACCCCTTGGTGCGCGCCGGCCGGGTGGTCGCCGACACCGATCTTCAGGCCGCGCGGGCCCGCGTCGCGGCGGGTCTGGTCAGCCTGCCGTGGGACGGGTTGGGGCTTTCCAGCGGCGATCCCGCGATACCGACCCGCATGGTCGACGCGACGCGCCGGGCCTGAGGAGCGATGACGGGCGGGGTCAAGGAGCTGCTGGACAAGGCTGTCACCGCACTCGGCGGTACCGAACGCAGCGGCCAGATCGAGATGGCCGAGGCGGTCGACCACGCCTTCGAGTCCGGCGAGCACCTCGCGGTGCAGGCCGGCACCGGCACCGGTAAGTCGCTGGCCTACCTGGTGCCGTCGATCAAGCAGGCGATGGCGCGGGCCGAGCCGGTGGTGATTTCGACGGCGACCATCGCGTTGCAGCGCCAGCTGTTCGACCGCGACCTGCCGAGGCTGGCCGACGCACTGGCCGGCGAGGTGTCCCGTCGTCCCGAGTTCGCTTTGCTAAAGGGGCGCGGAAACTACTTGTGCCTGAACAAGATTCACAACGGCGCCTCCGACTCCGACGACCTGCCGCAGGACGAGCTGTTCGACGCCGTCGCGACCACCGCGTTGGGTCGGGACGTCAAGCGTCTCATCGAATGGGCGTCGGACACCGAGTCAGGGGACCGCGACGAAGTGGTGCCCGGCGTCGTCGACCGGTCCTGGAGCCAGGTCAGCGTGTCGGCCCGCGAGTGCATCGGGGCCGCCCGGTGCACCTACGGCGCCGACTGCTTCGCCGAGAAGGCCAGGGGCACCGCCGCCACCGCCGACATCGTCGTCACCAACCACGCGCTGCTCGCCATCGACGCGATCTCCGACATCAACGTGCTACCCGAGCACCAACTGCTGGTGGTCGACGAAGCCCACGAACTCGTCGACCGCGTAACCAGCGTGGCCACCGGCGAGCTGTCGGCGACCATGCTCGGCATGGCCGACCGCCGCTCGTCGCGGCTCGTCGACCCCGAGATCGCGGAACGCTTCGAGGCCTCCATCGCGACGTTCACCTCTGCGCTCTACGACACCGAACCCGGCCGCAAGGACGTCTTGGACGACGAGATGACCACCTACCTGACCGCACTGCGGGATTCGGCGGATCGGGTGCGTTCGGCCATCGACACCGCGCCTGCCGACCCGAAGGCGGCGGCGGCCAGAAACGAGGCGGTGACGGCGCTCAACGACGTCAGCGACACCGCGACGCGCATCCTGTCGTCCTACGGTCCGGCGATACCCGACCGCACCGACGTCGTGTGGCTCGACCAGGACGAGGTGCGGGGCAACCGGCGCTCGATCTTGCGGGTCGCCCCGCTGTCGGTGGCAATGCTGTTGCGCAACAGGCTCTTCGAGAAGTCGACGGTGATCCTGACGTCGGCGACGTTGACCATCGGCGGAGCGTTCGACGCGATGGCGCGGTCCTGGGGTCTGGCGGGCGCCGAGGCGCCGAAGTGGAAGGGGGTCGACGTCGGATCGCCCTTCGCCCATGCCAAGTCGGGCATCCTCTACGTCGCCGCCCACCTGCCACCGCCAGGCCGCGACGGCGCCGGCTCGGGCGAACAGCTCGACGAGATCGAGGGCCTCATCACCGCGGCGGGCGGTCGGACGCTGGGCTTGTTCTCGTCGATGCGCGCGGCCAAGGCTGCCGCCGAGGCGATGCGCGAGCGCCTCGACACCCCGGTGCTGTGTCAGGGCGAGGACACCACGATGGCGTTGGTCCGCCGGTTCGCCAAGGACCCCGAGACGACGCTGTTCGGCACGCTGTCGCTGTGGCAGGGCGTCGACGTGCCAGGGCCGTCGCTGTCCTTGGTTCTGATCGACCGAATTCCGTTCCCTCGCCCCGACGATCCCCTCGTCACCGCCCGGCAGCGGGCAATCGCCGCACACGGCGGCAACGGGTTCATGGCGGTGGCCGCCACCCACGCGGCGCTGCTGCTGGCCCAGGGCGCAGGACGGCTGCTGCGCAGCGTCGACGACCGGGGCGTCGTCGCGGTTCTCGACTCGAGGATGGCCACCGCGCGGTACGCCGGCTTCCTTCGCTCCTCACTGCCGCCGTTCTGGGCGACGACCGACACCAGCCAGGTGCGACGGGCGCTGGAACGTCTCCGCGACGCGTAGCCCTGGCACGAAGTTGGGATCGGGGTCACCCGCCCTCTCTACTCTGGCCAGCACGTTCACCAGCGCGCCGTCCCGGCGCCGGAACGGCCAGAAAGGCGGCGTCGATGAAGCGACGACACTTCGCGGGCAGCATGACGGCGTTCGCCGTCGGCACCGTCCTCCTCACGTCGTGCGCGACGACACTGCAGGGCACTCCGGTGTCGGTGTTCGCCAACCCGTTCAGCGTGGCGGGCATGCCCGCGGTGAACGGCCCGACGGGCCTGCGGGACGACGCGGAGGCTCCCTCGCGGGATGTCGAGAACACCGACGGTGGGGACGTCGACGAGCTCGCCGGCAGCGCCGTCAGCGACATCGAGGAGTTCTGGGCCGGGCACTACGCGGAGACGTTCGACGGTGAGTTCGCCCCCGTGGGCGAACTCGTCTCCTGGGACTCCACCGACTATGACGACGAGGCCTACTTCTGCGGGGACGACGTGCTCGGCCTCGTCAACGCCGGCTACTGCCTCGACGAGAACACCATCGGCTGGGACCGCGGTGAACTGTTGCCGCAGTTGCGCGACGCGAACGGCGACATGGCGGTGACCATGGTGCTCGCCCACGAGTACGGACACTCCGTCGCCTACCAGGCCGGTCTGCTGACCGAGGACACGCCGACGCTGGTCGGCGAACAGCAGGCCGACTGCCTGGCCGGGGTGTACATGCGCTCGGTCGCCGAGGGCAGGTCGTCGAGGTTCACTCTGAGCACCGGCGACGGGCTCAACAACCTCCTCGCGGCGATGATCGCGTTCCGCGACCCGCTGCTGACCGAAAGCAACGGCGAGTTCGGCGAGGACGAACACGGCTCCGCATTCGAGAGGGTGTCGGCGTTTCAGTTCGGCTTCACCGACGGCGCCGCCGTCTGCGAGGCAATCGACGTCGACGAGATCAACCAGCGGCGCGGCGACCTTCCCGTGGTGCTCCCCGACGACGAGACCGGCGAGCTGCCCGTGACACGGCAGTCGGTGACGTCGATCGTCGACGCGATGAACGTCGCCTTCGAACCGGCAGACCCCCCGCGGCTCAGCTTCACCGAAACCGATTGCCCGGACGCACGTTCCGGTGGGCCGGCGTCCTACTGCCCGGGAACCAACACCATCACGGTCGACCTACCTGCGCTGGAAGAGCTTGGGGCGCAAAGCATCGACGACGGCGGCGCGGTCTCCGGCGACAACACCGCCTACTCGGTGGTCGTGTCCCGGTTCATGCAGGCGGTCCAGAAGGAACGCGGCGGCGTCGCACTCGACGACGCCAAGGCAGCCCTTCGCACCGCGTGCCTCACCGGTGTCGCGACGGTGAAGATGACCGACAGCATCACCACCACCAACGGTGACACGATCCAGCTCACCGCCGGTGACGTCGACGAGGCGGTCTCGGGCCTCCTCGTCAACGGCGTGGCCGCCAGCGACGTCAACGGCGACTCGGTGCCGTCGGGCTTCTCCCGGATCGACGCCTTCCGCGTTGGCGTCCTCGGTGACGAGAATCGATGCTTCAAGCGCTTTGACTAACAGCGATTTCGGCGCGTTCATCCGCGGTGGGCGCGGATGAACGCGCCCGAGTCGCGCTAGGCGGTGGGCAGGCGCATCACGAAACCCGCCTCCAGCGCCACCCACAGCGCTCCGTCGGGACCGATGGCCAAGCCGTGCGGCTCGCTGCCCGCGGGCAGATCGATGGTGTCGACCTCGCCGTCGGCGCTCAGATGCGCGACCTGATCGGCACCCCACAGGCTGACCCACACCCCGCCGGACGGATCGGCGACCACGGCGTGCGGCTTGCCGGGCAGGTCCAGTTCCTGCATCGCCTCGTTCATCGGGATGCGTCCCACCTTGTCGGCGAGGACAGCGGTGAACCACACGGCGTCGTCATGGGTCCGCGTGATGCCCACCGGACCCGCGTTGGGCGTCGGCAACTTGCGCACCGTGACCTCGCCGCGGTCGAGGCGACCGATGGCGTTGGCCCGGTTCAGCGTGAACCAGAGCGCGTTGTCCGGTCCGGTGGTGATCGTCGACGGCATGCCGCCGGGGACGGCCTCCTCGCTCACTTCGCCGTCGACGTCGATCCGACCGACGACGCCGGTGCCGGTCGCCGTGAACCACAGCGCCCCGTCTGGGCCGGCCGTGATGCCGTACGGCTCACTGCCGCTTCGTAATTCGTAGGACGCGAGGTGGCCGTCGGTGGAGATTCGCCCGATCCGGTCATCGCCGGCCCGGGTGAACCACAGGGCGCCGTCGTGCCCGGCGGTGATGATCGACGGCTTGCTGCCCTCTGCCACCGGATACACCTCGAGCGAACCGTCCGCCCCGACCCGGGCGATGGCGCCGCGGTGCACCAGCGTCACCCACATCGCGCCGTCTGAGCCGGCCGCCAGCGCATACGGCCCGCCGTCGACGGCGACTTCGAAGATGCGACTCATGCGAGCGTGACGAGACCGAGCTCGTCGTCCGCGGCAAGCAGCCGGTGGTGCGGCAACACCCGAACGGTGTACCCGACCCGGCCCGCCACGGGCAGCGGAGTCGTGCTGGAGAAGACGTCGTTGCCGTCGGCCGAACCCGTGTGCGTCATCGGCACGACGAGGGGGTCGACCAGCACGTCGGCCGTGTCCACCCGGCCGACGATCGCCTCCACCACCACCTCGTCGGGCTTCAGGTCGTCGAGGTGCACCGTGGCGGTCAACGTGAGCTCGGACCCGAGCAACGGGGTGTCGGGCAACCCGTAACCGTCGACGTCGGTGATGCGGACGTTCGGCCAGCTGCCACGCGCCCGTTCGCAGAACGCCGCGAGGTCACGGGCCGCGCCGAACGGCACGCCGTCGACCTCCTCGATCGTGCGGTGCAGCGACGCCGCCGCCGGCGCGTAGTACTTCTCGGTGTAGTCGCGCACCATCCGTGACGCCAGCACCTTCGGACCGAGCACCTGCAGCGTGTGACGCACCATCTCCATCCACCGCCGCGGCACGTCGTGCTCGTCGCGCTCGTAGAACTTCGTGGTGACCGACTTCTCCAGCAGGTCGTAGAGCGACGACGCCTCCAGATCGTCGCGGCGCGACTCGTCGGCCAGACCGTCGGCAGTCGCTATCTCCCAACCGTTTTCGCCGTCGTACCACTCGTCCCACCACCCGTCGCGAATCGACAGGTTGAGCCCGCCGTTCAAGGCGCTCTTCATCCCCGACGTGCCGCACGCCTCCAACGGCCGCAGCGGATTGTTCAGCCACACGTCGCAACCCCAGTAGAGGAACCGCGCCATCGACATGTCGTAGTCGGGCAGGAACGCGATCCGGTGCCGCACCTCGGGCCGATCGGCGAACCGGACGATCTCCTGGATCAGCGCCTTGCCACCGTCGTCGGCGGGGTGGGACTTGCCCGCCACGATCAGCTGCACCGGTCGTTCCTCGTCGAGCAGCAGCCTCTCGAGCCGCTCGGGGTCCCGCAGCATCAGTGTCAGCCGCTTGTACGTCGGCACCCGTCGGGCAAAGCCGACGGTCAGCACGTTGGGGTCGAAGGCGTCCGCGATCCAACCGAGTTCGGCCTCCGACGCGCCACGCTCCAACCAGGAGCGCCGCAGGCGACGGCGCACGTCGTCGACCAGCAACCCGCGCAGCTGAGACCGAATCCACCACAGGTGGCCCGTGTCGACCTGCTGCAGCCGCTTCCAGTTGTCGGCCTCGCTCAGCGAGCTGAGATCCTCACTGCCGATCAATTCACGGGCCAGCTCGACCCATTGGGGTGCCGCCCACGTCGGGGCGTGCACTCCGTTGGTGATCGATCCGATCGGCACCTCGTCTTGGTCGAAGCCCGGCCACAGGTCGTTGAACATGCCGCGGCTGACCTTGCCGTGCAGCAGCGACACCCCGTTGGCGCGCTGGGCCAACCGCAGCCCCATGTGGGCCATGTTGAACTTCGCCGGGTCGTCCTCCTCGCCGAACGCCACGATGCGGTCCAGCGGCACGCCGGGCACCAGCTCGGAGCCAGCCTCCGACGCGCCGAAGTACCGCTCGACCATCTCCACCGGGAAGCGGTCGATGCCCGCGGGCACGGGGGTGTGGGTGGTGAACACCGTGCTGGAGCGCACCACGGCCAACGCGGTGTCGAAATCGAGCTCACCGTCGGTGACCAGCTCACGAATTCGCTCGACGCCCAGGAACCCGGCGTGCCCCTCGTTCATGTGGAAGACCTGCGGCTCAGGCAGCCCCTCGACAGCGGTGAACGCGCGAATCGCCCGCACCCCGCCGATGCCGGCGAGCAACTCCTGCTTGATGCGGTGTTCCTGGTCGCCGCCGTAGAGCCGGTCGGTCACCGAGCGCAGCTCGTGCTCGGTCTCCGGAATGTCGGAATCCAAGAGCAGCAAGGGAATTCGACCGACCTGCGCGATCCACACGCGAGCGTTCAACTGTCCGCCGTCGGGCATCGCCAGGCTCACCAGCACCGGATCGCCCGACGCGTCGGTGAGCAGGCGCAGCGGCAACCCCTGCGGATCCAACGACGGGTAGTCCTCGCGCTGCCAACCGTCGGCCGTCAACGATTGGCGAAAATATCCCGATCGGTAGTACAGGCCCACCGCGATGAGCGGCAGCCCCAGGTCGGACGCGGACTTCAGATGGTCACCCGCCAGGATGCCGAGGCCGCCCGAATAGTTCGGCAGCACTTCCGCGACCCCGAATTCCATCGAGAAGTAGGCGATTCCCCGTGGCAACCGAACGCCCGCCGACTCTCGTTCCTGGTACCACATCGGACGGGTCAGGTAGGTGTCCAATTCGGCCGCCAGATGGTCGAGCCGTTCGAGGAACGCCTCGTCGCCAGCAAGCTCGTCGAGGCGCTGCGGGCTGACTCCCCCAAGCACCGCCACCGGGTCTTGTCCGAATTGCTCCCACAGGCCGGAATCGATTGTGGCGAACAGTTCTTGCGTCGGCTTGTCCCATGACCAGCGCAGGTTGACCGACAGTCGCTCAAGCGCCGCAAGACGTTCCGGAAGATGGGCGCGAACGGTGAATCTACGGAGTGCCTTCACGCGGATTCACCCTACCCACCGCAGCACCCCGTTCAAGGTCACCTCGATCGGTCCATCCGGCACATGGGGTTCAGTCGGACACTACGGTGGGTATAGAGCGCGACAAGGTAATCAAGCAGATGACAGCTCGCGGCCGGACCGCGGGCGTAAGGAGCAGTGGTGGCCGGTCGAATCGAGATCGACGACGTCGCACCGGTAGTTTCCAACGGCCGCTATCCGGCCAAGGCCGTGGTCGGTGAGGTAATGCCGATCAAAGCGGTGGTGTGGCGAGAGGGCCACGACGCCGTGTCGGCGACGTTGGTGGTGCGGTACCACGGAAAGACCTACCCACAGCTCGCCGCGGCCCCCCAGGGCCTGGCGAACTCGCACGTCGAAGCTGTGCCCATCGAGGAAGTCGTCGGTGGCTCACAGCGCATCAAGCCCCAGCGGCTGCCGATGGAGCCCGGCGACGAGCCCGACACCTTCCACGGACAGTTCTCCCCCGACGCCGTCGGGCTGTGGACCTACCGCGTGGACGGATGGGGCGATCCCATCGCGACGTGGCGCAAGAACGTCACCGCCAAACTGAACGCCGGCCAGGGTGAGGCCGAATTGAACAACGACCTGCTCATCGGAGCGCAGTTGTTCGAACGCGCGTCCACCGGAGTGCCGAGGCAGGACCGCTACCCGCTGCTGGAGGCCGCGAAGAACCTGCGCACCCCCGGCGACCCGTACACGCGAGCGGGGGCGGCCCTCGCACCCGAGGTGGAGAGGCTGCTGCACGACTATCCGTTGCGCGAGCTGATCACCCGCGGTGAGCAGTACGGCGTGTGGGTGGATCGTCCGCTGGCCCGGTTCAGCGCCTGGTACGAGATCTTCCCGCGTTCGACGGGCGGCTGGGACGGCGACGGCAAGCCCGTACACGGCACGTTCGCGACCGCCAGCAAGACGCTGCCCCGCATCGCGCGGATGGGCTTCGACATCGTGTACCTGCCGCCGATCCACCCGATCGGCAAGGTGCACCGCAAGGGTCGCAACAACAGTGTCACCGCCGCGCCCGACGACGTCGGCTCGCCGTGGGCGATCGGCAGCGACGAGGGTGGGCACGACGCGGTGCACCCCGGCCTCGGCACCATCGAGGACTTCGACGACTTCGTGGCCGAGGCACGCAATCAGGGTCTCGAGGTGGCACTCGACTTGGCCCTGCAGTGCGCCCCGGATCATCCGTGGGCCAAGGACCACCCCGAGTGGTTCACCGTCCTGCCCGACGGGACGATCGCCTACGCCGAGAATCCGCCAAAGAAGTACCAGGACATCTATCCGATCAACTTCGACAACGACCCGGCAGGCATCTACGCCGAGGTCCTTCGCGTCGTCCGGTTCTGGGTGTCGCACGGCGTCAAGGTGTTTCGGGTCGACAACCCGCACACCAAGCCGCCGAACTTCTGGGCGTGGCTCATCGGTGAAGTCAAGAACGACGACCCGGACGTGCTGTTCCTCGCCGAGGCGTTCACCCGTCCGGCACGGTTGTTCGGTTTGGCCAAACTCGGCTACACGCAGTCGTACACGTACTTCACGTGGCGAACGGCCAAGTGGGAGCTGACCGAATTCGGTGAGCAGATCGCCGAACACGCCGACTACGCACGCCAGAGTCTGTGGGTCAACACCCCGGACATCCTGCACGAGATCCTGCAGTACGGCGGCCCCGGCATGTTCGCGATCCGCGCGGCGATGGCCGCGACGATGAGCCCCACCTGGGGTGTGTACTCCGGGTACGAACTGTTCGAGGGCCAGGCCGTCCGCGAGGGCAGTGAGGAATACCTGGATTCGGAGAAGTACGAGCTGCGGCCGCGGGACTTCGACGGTGCACTCGCATCGGGCAACTCGCTCGAACCGTTCCTGACGCGGCTCAACGAGATTCGGAAGGTGCACCCCGCCCTCACCGAGCTGCGCACCATCACGTTCCACGAGATCGACAACGATGCGCTGCTCGCGTACAGCAAGTTCGATCCCATCAGCGGCGACTGCGTGCTGGTGGTGGTGACGCTCAACGCATTTGGCCCGGAAGAGGGCACCATCCGGCTCGACATGGCGGCCCTGGGAATGGCCGACTACGACCGCTTCTGGGTGCGCGACGAGATCACCGGCGACGAATACCAGTGGGGCCAGGCCAATTACGTACGTCTCGAGCCTGGACGTTCCGTCGCCCACATCCTGAACATGCCGCACATACCAACCGACAAGCGGCTCGAGCTGCTGCGGAGGGATTGATTCACATGACAAGTACCAACGACATCACCACCAAGAACCTGCGGCCCGACCCGACGGAGTTGTCCCGCCTGCTGTGGGGCACCCACCACGACCCGCATTCGATCCTCGGCGCGCACGAATACGAGGACCACACCGTCATCCGGGTGTTGCGGCCGAACGCACTCGAGGTCGTCGCCCTCATCGGCAAGGAGCGCTACACCTTCTCCCACGTCGAGGACGCTCTGTTCGCCGTCGTCCTGCCGTTCACCGGGCTGATCGATTACCGACTGCAGGTCAGCTATCCCAACGGCGACGACGACCCGCACGTCCACACGGTGGCCGACCCCTACCGCTTCCTGCCCACCCTTGGCGAGATCGACATGCACCTGTTCTCCGAGGGTCGCCACGAGCGGCTGTGGGAGGCGCTGGGCGCCCACCCGCGGACGTACAGCACGGCCGACGGTCCCGTCAGCGGCGTCTCCTTCGCCGTGTGGGCACCAAATGCCAAGGGCGTCAGCCTGATCGGTGACTTCAACCACTGGAGCGGTAACGACGCGCCCATGCGGACGCTGGGATCCTCCGGGGTGTGGGAACTCTTCTGGCCCGACTTCCCGGCCGACGGCCTGTACAAGTTCCGCGTGCACGGCGCCGACGGCGTCACCACTGAGCGCGCCGACCCGATGGCGTTTGCCACCGAGGTTCCGCCGCTGCGCGCCTCGCGGGTCACCAAGAGCGAATACACGTGGGAAGACGACGACTGGATGGCCGAGCGGGCCATCAAGAACCCGGTCTTCGAACCGATGAGCACCCTTGAGGTGCACCTGATGTCGTGGCGTCCGGGCCTGAGCTACCTCGAACTCGCCGACCAGTTGACCGAGTACGTCGTGGAGCAGGGCTTCACCCACGTGGAGTTGCTTCCCGTGGCCGAGCACCCGTTCGGCGGATCCTGGGGCTACCAGGTCACGTCGTACTACGCGCCGACGTCGCGGTTGGGAACGCCGGACGAATTCCGGTTCCTGGTCGACCGACTGCATCGGGCCGGCATCGGCGTGATCGTCGACTGGGTGCCCGCGCACTTCCCGAAGGACGCGTGGGCGCTGGGACGGTTCGACGGGACGGCCCTCTACGAGCACTCCGATCCCCGCCGTGGCGAGCAACTCGACTGGGGCACATACGTCTTCGACTTCGGTCGCGCCGAGGTGCGTAACTTCCTGGTGGCCAATGCGCTGTATTGGTTGCAGGAGTACCACATCGACGGCCTGCGGGTGGACGCCGTGGCGTCCATGCTCTACCTCGACTACTCGCGGCCCGAGGGCGGCTGGACGCCGAACATCTACGGCGGCCGGGAGAACCTCGAGGCCGTGCAGTTCCTGCAGGAGATGAACGCGACGGTGCACAAGGCCACCCCCGGCATCGTCACCATCGCCGAGGAGTCGACGTCGTGGCCAGGTGTCACCCGTCCGACGAACCTTGGCGGACTTGGCTTTTCGATGAAGTGGAACATGGGCTGGATGAACGACACGCTGGCCTTCATGCAGCGTGATCCGATCCACCGCAGCTTCCACCATCACGAGCTGACATTCTCGCTGCTGTATGCCTTCAGCGAGAACTTCGTCCTGCCGATCAGCCACGACGAGGTCGTGCACGGCAAGGGCACGCTGTGGGGCCGGATGCCGGGCAACGACCACATGAAGGCCGCCGGCGTCCGCAGCCTGCTGGCCTACCAGTGGGCCCACCCCGGCAAGCAGTTGCTGTTCATGGGCCAGGAATTCGGTCAGCGCGCGGAGTGGTCCGAAGAGCGCGGCGTCGACTGGTTCCAGCTCGACGAGCAGGGTTTCTCCGGTGGCATCAAGCGGTTCACCGCCGATGCGAACGAGATCTACAAGACCCGTCGCGCGCTGTTCTCCCGCGATTCCAGCCCCGAGGGCTACTCGTGGATCGACGCCAACGACTCGGCCAACAACGTGCTGAGCTTCATGCGCTTCGGTGACGACGGCTCGATGTTGGCGTGCGTGTTCAACTTCTCGGGTGCCGAACACGGCTCGTACCGGCTGGGGTTGCCGCACACGGGGACGTGGCGCGAGGTGCTCAACACCGACGCGACCATCTACAACGGTGCTGGCGCAGGCAACTTCGGGGCCGTCGAGGCCACGGCGGATCCGTGGCACGGTCGCCCGGCCTCGGCGGAGATGGTGTTGCCGCCGCTCTCCGCGCTCTGGTTCGAGCCGGTCTAACCCCCACCCTCACACGCATCGAGTGTGCTGTGGGATCGCGATTCACACCGGAATCGCGATCTCCCAGCACACTCGATGGCGGGGGGACGTCAGTAGAGGGCGTTGGCCAGGTTCCGCCGACCCGCGATGACCCTCGGGTCGTCCTGCGGGAACAGCTCGAACAGCTCGACCAACCGGGTGCGGACCGCCGTGCGCTCGTCGCCCGCGGTGCGCCGCACCAGCGCGATGAGCCGCTCGAACGCCTCGACGACCAAGTCCTGAGTCACCTCGACGTCAGCCGCCGCAAAGGCCGCCTCGACATCGGTGGGACCGGCGTCGGCGGTCGCGACCGCGTTCTCCGGCTGAGCCGTCGCCCGCTTGAGGAACGCGATCTGCCGCAGTGCATCCTTGGCCTCCGCGTGGTTCGGCTTGGCGTCGAGAATCGCTTGGTACGCGGCGAGAGCCTCGTCGAATTCGGCTTCGTCCCACAGCGATCGCGCCCGCTCGAGCTCCGGGTCGACCTCTTCGGCGTCCCCCGCCTCGCCACCCTCGAGCTTGCCGGCCGTGGCGCTCAGCAGTGAGTCGATCCACCGCCGCAGCTGCTCGGGAGGCTGTACGCCCTCGAAGCTCGAGATCGGCTGACCGCCGGCGACGGCGACGACGGTCGGCACGGCCTGCACGCCGAAGACCTGGGCGACCCGGGGCGTGGTGTCGACGTTGACAGTCGCGAGTGCCCACGTGCCGCCGTCCTTCTTCGCCAGGGCGGCCAGCAGGTCGCCGAGCTGGACGCTGGCGTCGCTGCGGGGTGTCCACAGCAGGACGACGACGGGTATCTGATTGGACCGGGCGAGCACCTCGGTTTCGAGGTTCGCCTCGGTGATGTCGAGACCGTCTGGCGGGGGGCCCGCCGGGGCGTCCCGTGACGGTGGCGGCTGCTTGAGTGCCGATAGATCGAACGCACCCGCCAACGCGGGGCCGACGGAAGGTCGTGGACGAGTCACACGAACAAGTTTGTCACGTCGTTTCGGGGACGGACGGAGCGGCCACGGCGGTGCCTGCTCCATGTCCCCGGTCACTTCGCTCCTGAGCTCCGCGCGGAGCCGTCCGGCCCGTGCGTTCGGCCCACATGAGGAAGATCACACTGCCAAGCGGCACGATGCTCCCCAGCAACGCCAGCAACCACGTCGCAACCGACCACTTGAACGCCAGTCCGACCAGCACCGCGGCCAGCACGAAGGCGATGAAGACCAGCCCGTGCGCCATGCCGAAGATCTTCACGCCGATCTCGGTTCGCGGCGTTCCCACGTACTTGAAGTACATGCCGGTCAGCAGTCCCACCCAGGTGACGGCTTCGGCGAAGGCGATGATTCGGAACCAGCCCGCGGTCCGGTGGCGGTCGATGGTGCTACTCATGGACGCCATTGTGCCTGACCGCGCCGCTGGCTACTACGCTGCGTCGTTGTCGGCTGAGTTCGTTCTCAGGGGCGACGCAGGACCAGGGCGTCACCCTGTCCACCTGCACCGCAGAGGGCGGCGACCGCGTAACCCGATCCCAGGCGGGCCAATTCGAGGGCGGCATGCAGCGTGATCCGCGCCCCGGACATTCCGATGGGGTGACCGATCGCGATGGCACCGCCGCTGGTGTTGACGCGTTCGCCGTCGATGCCGAGCTCCTTGGCCGACGCGAGCGCGACCGCCGCGAACGCCTCGTTGATCTCGATGACGTCGAGCTGCTCGACGGTGATGCCCTCCTTGGCGATCGCCTTCTTGATGGCGTTCGCCGGCTGGCTCTGCAGCGTCGAATCGGGCCCGGCGACCACGCCGTGCGCCCCGATCTCACACAGCCACGTGACTGGGTGCTCAACGGCACCAAGATGTGGATCACCAACNGCACCGCAGCCGCGGCCGTCCCCTTCCCGTTGCCAGGCGCGGTAAAGATGACGTCGAGCTGCTCGACGGTGATGCCCTCCTTGGCGATCGCCTTCTTGATGGCGTTCGCCGGCTGGCTCTGCAGCGTCGAATCGGGCCCGGCGACCACGCCGTGCGCCCCGATCTCACACAGCCACGTCAAGCCCAGTTCCTGCGCCTTGGCCTTGTTCATCACCACGACCGCGCAGGCGCCGTCGGAGATCTGCGACGCCGAACCGGCGGTGATGGTGCCGTCCTTGCGGAAGGCGGGCTTCAACCCGGCCAACGACTCGGCCGTCGTGTTGGCCCGGATGCCTTCGTCCTCGGTGAACTCGATTGGGTCGCCCTTGCGCTGCGGGATCTTCACCGGCACGACCTCGTCGGCGTAGACGCCGTCCTTCCACGCCGCGGCGGCGAGCTGGTGCGACCGCGCCGCCAACTCGTCCTGCTGGGCCCTGGTGAACTGGTCGACGTCGTTGCGCTGCTCGGTCAGGGCACCCATGGGCTGATCGGTGAAGACGTCGTGCAGGCCGTCATAGGCCATGCTGTCGAGCACCTTCACGTCGCCGTACTTGTACCCGGACCGGCTGTCCATCAGCAGGTGGGGCGCCTTGGTCATCGACTCCTGGCCGCCGGCGACGACGACGTCGAATTCACCGGCGCGGATCAACTGGTCGGCCAACGCGATGGCGTCGATGCCGGACAGGCACATCTTGTTGATCGTCAACGACGGCACGTCCCAGCCGATACCGCCGGCGACCGAGGCCTGCCGGGCGGGCATCTGCCCTGCGCCGGCAGTCAGCACCTGACCCATGATCACGTACTCGACCAACGACGCGTCGACGCCGGCCTTCTCCAAGGCCCCGGCGATGGCAATACCGCCAAGATCACTGCCCGAGAAGTCCTTTAGCGAACCCATCAGCTTGCCATGACGGCTGGGTCGCGCTGTTNACCCATGATCACGTACTCGACCAACGACGCGTCGACGCCGGCCTTCTCCAAGGCCCCGGCGATGGCAATACCGCCAAGATCACTGCCCGAGAAGTCCTTTAGCGAACCCATCAGCTTGCCAACCGGCGTGCGGGCTCCAGCAACGATCACCGATGTCGTCATGTCCAACCTCCACGAGCTTCGTATCCAGGACTGTGTGGCCTATCACACTTACGCAATCAATCGGATAAAGGTTACCGTGACTAAATGACAACGGAGCATGTCGGTACACGTCCGGCCCTCGCCAGCGCACTGGTAACGGCCGTCGACCACGTCGGCATCGCCGTCCCCGACCTCGACGTCGCGATCAAGTGGTACCACGACCACCTGGGGATGATCGTGCTGCACGAAGAGGTCAACGACGACCAGGGCATCCGCGAGGCGATGCTGACCGTGCGCGGCGCTCCGAGCGGCAGCACCCAGGTTCAGCTGATGGCTCCGATAGACGAAACGTCGACCATCGCAAAGTTCATCGACAAGCGCGGGCCGGGTCTTCAGCAGTTCGCCTACCGCGTCAGCGACCTCGACGCGCTGTCCGAGCGGTTGCGCGCCGACGGCCTCAGGCTGATCTACGACACGCCGCGTCGCGGTACGGCAAACTCACGGATCAACTTCATCCACCCGAAGGACTCCGGTGGCGTGCTGGTCGAATTGGTCGAACCGGCCGCCGAAGCGCACTGACCGCTACGACCAGGTCCGGGTAGGCCCCCGGTTGGCGCGATTGGCCCAGCACGACGTGTGCCAGTGCCGCCGGTCGTCCAGGGCGTCGTCTCCGCTGTCGGCGGGCCACACCACCACATGCGCGACGCTTGGCCTGATCTCGTGGTCGCAGCCGGGGCACCGATAGGTCTTGACGGCCCTCGACGCGGTGACCGCCCTGACGTCGTAGTCACGTCCGTCCGCCCCGAGTTCCACGCGGCGCGACAGCGCAAACGGAGTCGACGGACGCTGCCGACGAGGTGGGGTGCGCCGCTTGGCCATTCGACCATCCTACGGCGTCAGAACAACCTGAACTCGTTGCTGTCCAGTCCGCGCATCTGATCGTAATCCAAAGTCACACAACGTATCCCGCGGTCAACGGCGAGCGTGCGCGCCTGGGGCTTGATCTGCTGGGCGGCATAGACACCGCTGACGGGCGCGATCACCGTGTCGCGGTTGAGCAGGGTGAGATAGCGAGTGAGTTGCTCGACGCCGTCGATGTCACCGCGACGCTTGATCTCGACGGCCACCGAGCGGCCCAGCTCGTCGCGGCACATCAGGTCGACCGGACCGATCGCCGTCATGTACTCCCGCCGGACCAACGTGTATCCGACACCCAGCAACTCGACGTGTTCGGCAAGCAGCTTCTGCAGATGGGCTTCGACACCGTCCTTCACCAATCCGGGGTCGACGCCCAGTTCGTGGCTGGAGTCGTGCTCGACGTCCTCGACTGTGATGCGAAGCTGCTCGCCCGCCTTGTTCTCCACCACCCAGACGGGACTGTCGCCGCCGTTCTCCTCGACGAGCCAGCACGGCGGGCTCATCCAGTTCAGCGGCTTGTAGGCACGGTCGTCGGCGTGCACGCTGACCGAGCCGTCCGACTTGAACAGCAGCAGCCGCCGCGCGGACGGAAGATGGGCGGTGAGACGGCCGACGTAGTCGACGGTGCACTGGGCAATGACGAGGCGCACCGAACCACCATAGATGGCCGGGTCCGGGTCACTAGGCTGACGCCACGATGACGGAGACGAAGAACGCGGCGCAACGGCTGGGCCGGGTACTGGAGAGGCTGACCAGCCAGAGCGGGCGGGGGTCCACGACACCCGAATACGGATCGTGGGTCCTCGGGCGTGTCTCGGAGAGCCAACTTCGTCGCCGCATCCGCATCCAGGTCATCCTGACGACGTTCGTGGTGATCGCGAACATCATCGGTATGGGGGTCGTGGCGCTCGTCGTCACCGTCGCCTTTCCCACCCCCAACGTCTTCGCCGCGGACGTGCGGTGGATCACCTTCATCGTGGTTCCCGTCTACCTGTTCGGCGCGTTGATCGTCGGGACGTTCTGGGCCACCTACCGGGTGATGAAGAACGTCCGGTGGGCCATCGAAGAGCGCCCACCCACCAAGGCCGATCAGCGCAACACCTTCTTCGCGCCGTGGCGCCTGACGCGCGTGCTGCTGATCCTCTGGGGCATCGGGACCGTCATGCTCACCACGATGTACGGCCTGCACGACACCCAGTTCATTCCAAAGTGGTTGTTGGGCATCAGCTTTCCGGGCATCGTCGTCTCGGCCAGCTGCTACATGTTCACCGAATTCGCCCTGCGTCCGGTCGCAGCACAGGCGCTCGAGGTCGGCCCTCCCCCGCACCGGTTCGCGCCAGGAGTGATGGGACGCATCATGGTGTTCTGGGCGCTCGGGTCGGGCGTTCCCGTGCTGGGCGTCCTGCTCGCGGCCATCTTCTCCCTGACGCTCAAGAATCAGACGCCCACCCAATTCGCCTGGGCCATCGTGGTTCTCGCGCTGTTCGCTTTGATCTTCGGGTTCGTCCTGATGTGGATCCTGTCGTGGCTGACGGCGACTCCGGTGCGGGGCGTGCGTGCCGCTCTGAACCGCGTCGAGCAGGGCAATCTGGAGACCAACCTGGTCGTGTTCGACGGCACCGAGCTCGGTCAGCTGCAGCGGGGCTTCAACTCGATGGTCACCGGGCTGCGCGAGCGGGAGCGGGTGCGTGCCCTGTTCGGCCAGCACGTCGGCCGTGAGGTCGCCGCACTCGCCGAGAAGCAGCAGCCGGAACTCGGAGGCGAAGAACGGCTGGCGGCGGTCATCTTCGTCGACATCATCGGGTCGACGCAGCTGGTGACCAGCCGGCCTGCCGTCGAGGTGGTCGAGCTGCTCAACCGGTTCTTCGCCGTAGTGGTCGACGAGGTGGACCGGCATCACGGCTTGGTCAACAAGTTCGAGGGCGACGCCGTGCTTGCGGTGTTCGGGGCGCCGGTGTCCTTGGAGAACCCCGAGGAGGAGGCGCTCSCCGCCGCCCGCGCGATGGCCGAACGCCTCCGCGTCGAGGTGCCCGAATGTCAGGCGGGCATCGGGGTGGCGGCGGGGCAGGTGGTGGCGGGCAACGTCGGCGCCAAGGATCGGTTCGAGTACACCGTCATCGGGGAACCGGTCAACGAGGCCGCCCGGCTGTGCGAGCTGTCCAAGACGGTCGACGGACACCTCGTCGCCTCGTCGGACACCGTTGCCCGGGCGGGCGACGCCGAAGGCGCGAGGTGGACGTTGGGCGAGACGGTGACGCTGCGCGGTCACGACGAACCGACGCGGCTCGCCGTACCGGTGTAGAAGCCGGGAACGGCGACGCTCAGCAGTTAGTCTCGTGGCATTCCCACTGGTGGGACGCACGATCCGGCTGCCGAGAGGACCACGCCCATGCCGTTGCTCACGCGAGTCCTCGCATCGACGATGGCCATCGTGGGCGGGATCGCGACGATCGCCGTGGCGGCCCCAAGCGCGGCCGATCCGGACATCGACAGTGAATCGGCGGCCGCGGTCATCGACGAACTTCAGGAACAGGGATACAGCGTGATGGTCAACGGCGCACCCGCCGGGGACACGTCACTGCTCGAGACGTGCAGTGTGACGTCGATTCACAACCCGGGTGACCCAACCACGGATCCGACGACGACCACCCCGATCTACGTCGACGTCTCCTGCCCCATCACGCGCTGACCGGCTGGCGTTCGATCCACTTGCGGCCGGCCTTCGCCGCCCGCACCAGCGCCCCGTATTCGCCGAAGTAGTCGGCGACCGCGCCCACCGCGGGCAGCATCCCCAGGTATCGGAAGATCCGTCGCGGCCGTGAGCGCTTGCCCAGTTCGTCGCCGATCGCGCGCAGCTGGCCGGCCACGCGCCACAGCGGCTTCAGGAAGGCCAACGGGGTGCCGTCCATCGGTGACGACTCCGGCTCCGATGCGGCATTGGCGTCGGCAACGTAGTCGTCGGCGTCGACCTCACGCCCGCACATCACTGCCGCGAGCAGCCGTACCTGTTGTCCGTGATCGTCGATGCCGTACTCCCTCGCGACGGCGCACAACACGATTGCCTGGTTGGCGAATCCGAGCGCGTCCTGGATGGGCAACCGGTCGGCCACCGCACCGAGGACTCCGGGGAACGCGACGAGGACGTTGTCCACGGCACCCACGCGGCGCACCCACCAGTTGACCCGGTCGTCGAGGGTCATGTCGGCCCAGGCCTGGGTGCCGGGGACGTCGGCGGTGTTGA
The DNA here is from genome assembly GCF_001426545.1 of Mycobacterium sp. Root135. GTDB lineage: Bacteria > Actinomycetota > Actinomycetes > Mycobacteriales > Mycobacteriaceae > Mycobacterium. Next base: position 747,854 of record NZ_LMEZ01000006.1, read on the forward strand.
GCACCCACGCGAGCGCGTCGAGGGCCCTGTCGACCGAGCCGTCGGAGTCCCCGATTCTGTGGCTGCGGCCCTTCAACCCGAACGGGTCGGCGCGGGACAGCAGGTCGACCACGGGGTTGATGACGCGGACCGCTCGACTCAACGCGCACGCCACGTCGGCGTCGTTGATCACGGCGGTAGGCATGGGAATCAGGGCCATACGGTGATCATTACCCGTTTCTCGTCAGGTGGCCAACGTCGTGTGCGCCACTCCCTATGCAAGGGCTGCGTCGAGCAGCGTCATCGGATTCCAGTAGTCGCGATACACGGCCATGAGCCCGTCCACGAGGGTCAGCACGACGACGTAGGACATTTCGTAGGGGGCACCGGTCGCCTTGATGTGGCCGCTGACCGACCATTCGATGATCGCGGTGTCGGGGTCGACGGTCTGATGGACGTTCTGACGGGTGATCCGTTCGAACTGCACCTGCCCGGGAACGGCTCGCAGATAGTCCTCGACGGCCGCCTTGCCCTCGACCCGCCGCGGCCTACCCGTTGGGGCGTAAGGGAATTCGAGCACGACGTCATCTCGGCAGTACGCGAGCCAACCGTCGACGTCGTCGTTCATGATTGCGGCCGTCGCCGCGGCGAACACTGCTCCAGGACTGGGTTCGGTCATGTCATCCTCCGTGCCGTCTACTATTCGGACTAACAGTCCGCTCGTCCCCCAACGATACGGACCGGCGGTCCGATTGCGCAAGGAGGCTGGGGTGGTGATCGAACGTGCCGACGCGGCGCGCAACCGGCAGGCGGTGCTCGAGGCCGCCGGACGTCTGTTCGACGACGCCGCCGAAATCGGTGCGGTCTCGATGGACGAGGTCGCGCGGGCTGCCGGCGTGGGCAAGGGGACGCTGTTCCGGCGCTTCGGCGACCGCACGAACCTGATCCGCGCGGTCTACGACGCCCGACTGACCGATCTGCGGGCAGCCATCGCCGACGGCCCGCCGCCCCTGGGCCCCGGAGCGGATCCCCGCATGCGCATCCCGGCCCTGCTCGACGCTCTCGTCGACTTCAAGCTGGACAACCGCAAGTTGGCCATGAGCCTGGAACGCGACCAAAGAGACGGCGCGGCAACGCTGTACACGTCACCGAGTTACGTCGAGACCCATAAGTTGCTGACCAGCCTGCTCACCGAGGTAATCGGCGAGGACGAGGCACCCTGGATCGCGTACGCCCTGCTCGCCGCGACTCGCATCGATCTGGTGGACCACCTCGTCACCGCCGAGGGCATGACGCGAGACGACTTGCGACGCAAGGTGAGGACTCTTGTTGGCCGGGTCCTCCACCCCGGTGACGCGTAGACATCCCGCGCCGACACTCGTGTCGCTTTTCCGCCAGTACTGTCGGTGCCCGCGTGTAATTGTCTAGGTATGTACGACGACTTCGACCGCTGCTACCGGGCGGTTCAGTCCAAGGACGCCCGGTTCGACGGTTGGTTCGTCACGGCCGTTCTGACGACCGGCATCTATTGCCGACCCAGTTGTCCCGTGCGTCCGCCGCTGGCCCACAACGTGCGATTCCACCCGACTGCGGCAGCCGCGCAACGAGCCGGATTCCGGGCCTGTAAGCGCTGCCGTCCGGATGCCTCGCCGGGCTCACCCGAGTGGAACGTCCGGGGTGACGTGGTGGCCCGGGCGATGCGACTGATCGCCGACGGCACCGTCGACCGCGACGGCGTCACGGGGCTGGCCGCGCGACTCGGCTACACCACCCGCCAGGTCGAACGGTTGATGCAGGCGGAAGTGGGCGCCAATCCCCTCGCCCTGGCGCGAGCCCAGCGCACCCAGACGGCCCGGGTTCTGATCGAGACGACGGACCTGCCGTTCGGAGACGTCGCGTTCGCGTCCGGCTTCTCCTCCATCCGCCAGTTCAACGAGACCGTGATGGCCGTGACGGCACTGACACCGACGGCGTTGCGCCAGCGGGCAGGGACGACATTCGGTCCAGGACGGCCCACCGGATCTGGAGTGGTGACCCTGCGCCTACCGGTGCGCACGCCCTTCGCGTACGAGGGCCTGTTCGGGCACTTAGCAGCGAGCGGCGCCCACGGGGTCGAGGAGGTGCGCGACGGCGCCTATCGCCGAACGCTGCGTCTGGTCGCGGGCAACGGCGTCGTCAGCCTGACCCCGCACCCCGATCACGTGCACTGCGAACTGGCGCTCGACGACTTTCGGGACTTGTCGACCGCCATCGCCAGATGCCGCAGGCTGCTCGACCTCGACGCCGACCCCGAAGCCGTCGTGGACGCACTCAGTGGGGACGACCAACTGACCGCGTTGATCGCCAAGGCGCCAGGGCAGCGCATCCCCCGCACGGTCGACGAATCGGAGCTGGCGTTGCGGGTGGTCATCGGCCAACAGATCTCGGTGAAGGCCACGCGCACGCACGCGGGACGCCTGGCGCAGGCCTACGGAACCCCGATCGACGACGCCAAGGGCGGACTCACCCACGTCTTCCCGAGCGTCGAACAGTTGGCCTCAATCGACCCGACGCACCTCGCCTTCCCCAAGACGCGGCAGCGGACGTTCACGACGCTCGTTGGCGCGCTCGCAGACGGGACGGTGGTGCTCGACCCGGGATGTGACTGGAACCGGGCCCGCCAGCAGCTACTGGCGCTGCCCGGCATCGGTCCCTGGACCGCGGAGGTGATTGCGATGCGCGGCCTCGGCGACCCCGATGCCTTCCCCGTGACTGATCTCGGCGTTCTCGCCGCAGCCAAGGCGCTGGGACTGCCCGCCGACCCGAAGATGCTCTTGGAACGCAGCGGCCGCTGGCGCCCGTGGCGGGCCTATGCCACCCAGCATCTCTGGACGGCCCTCGAGCATGACGTCAACTATTGGCCGCCCAAGACGACCGCGAAGGACAAGTGATGGAGACAGTGCACTACCGCACGATGGAGAGTCCCGTGGGGATGTTGACGCTGGCCGGTAGCGGCGGCCGGCTACGACACCTACGAATGGTGGATCAGACGTACGAGCCCAGCCACGACGGCTGGGAAGTACACGACGAACACTTCGGCGACGCCATCGCACAGCTGGAGGCGTACTTCGCCGGAGAACGTCTCGACTTCGATCTAGACCTCGATCTGATCGGTACGGAGTTTCAACGCAAGGTGTGGGCCGCGCTGCTCAGCATTCCGTACGGCGAAACACGGTCCTATGGGCAAATTGCAGCTCAAATCGGATCGCCTGGCGCGTCGCGGGCGGTCGGATTGGCCAATGGCCACAATCCGATTGGCATCATCGTGCCGTGCCATCGTGTGATCGGCGCCAATGGCAGCCTGACCGGATATGGCGGTGGATTGAATAAAAAGAAGCAATTACTCGAAATGGAACGCAATCGCCTGTTTCCCGTTGCGACGCTATTCGACTGAGAGCGAATTGCCATAGAAATGCCTAAGGCCCCCAATGTTATTGGGGGCCTTAGGGCTTAAAGGGTGTTCGGCGGTGTCCTACTTTTCCACCCGAAAGGGCAGTATCATTGGCGNGAAATGCCTAAGGCCCCCAATGTTATTGGGGGCCTTAGGGCTTAAAGGGTGTTCGGCGGTGTCCTACTTTTCCACCCGAAAGGGCAGTATCATTGGCGCTGGTAGGCTTAGCTTCCGGGTTCGGGATGGGACCGGGCGTTTCCCTACCGCTAATGCCGCCGTAACTCTATTTATTTTACGCCCCACAGTGTTATTTGGTGGTGGGGTGTGGTCTGTTCGATTCATGAACAAGATGGTGCAAATGTGGTGTTACACGCTTCGTTAACCCAATTGACTCTTTTTGGGTGTGTGTAAGTTTTCGGCCGGTTAGTGCCAGTTCCCTGCAACCATTACTGGCCTTCTAGGTCTGGTCTATCGATCCCGTGGTCTGCGGGGGGCCTTATCCCTCTAAAAGGGTGAGAAACCTGGTCTTGGAAGAGGTTTCCCGCTTAGATGCTTTCAGCGGTTATCCTGTCCGAACGTAGCTATCCAGCCGTGCCACTGGTGTGACAACTGGTAGACCAGAGGTTCGTCCGTCCCGGTCCTCTCGTACTAGGGACAGGTTTCCTCAAGTTTCTGACGCGCGCGGCGGATAGAGACCGAACTGTCTCACGACGTTCTAAACCCAGCTCGCGTGCCGCTTTAATGGGCGAACAGCCCAACCCTTGGGACCTGCTCCAGCCCCAGGATGCGACGAGCCGACATCGAGGTGCCAAACCATCCCGTCGATATGGACTCTTGGGGAAGATCAGCCTGTTATCCCCGGGGTACCTTTTATCCGTTGAGCGACACCCCTTCCACTCGGGGGTGCCGGATCACTAGTCCCGACTTTCGTCCCTGCTCGACATGTACGTCTCGCAGTCAAGCTCCCTTGTGCACTTGCACTCAACACCTGATTGCCGTCCAGGTTGAGGGAACCTTTGGGCGCCTCCGTTACTTTTTTGGAGGCAACCGCCCCAGTTAAACTACCCACCAGGCACTGTCCCTGAACCGGATATACGGTTCGAAGTTAGAAGCCCAATACGATCAGAGTGGTATTTCAACAACGACTCCACCCACACTGGCGTGTGAGTTTCACAGTCTCCCACCTATCCTACACAAACCGTAACGAACTCCAATACCAAGTTGTAGTGAAGGTCCCGGGGTCTTTTCGTCCTGCCGCGCGTAACGAGCATCTTTACTCGTAGTGCAATTTCGCCGAGTCTATGGTTGAGACAGTTGAGAAGTCGTTACGCCATTCGTGCAGGTCGGAACTTACCCGACAAGGAATTTCGCTACCTTAGGATGGTTATAGTTACCACCGCCGTTTACTGGGGCTTAAATTCTCAGCTTCACCCCGAAGGGTTAACCGGTCCTCTTAACCTTCCAGCACCGGGCAGGCGTCAGTCCGTATACATCGTCTTGCGACTTCGCACGGACCTGTGTTTTTAGTAAACAGTCGCTTCTCACTGGTTTCTGCGACCCCCCACCGCTGCCGGCAGCAAGTGCCATGACAGTAAGGGGTCCCCCTTCTCCCGAAGTTACGGGGGTATTTTGCCGAGTTCCTTAACCATAGTTCACTCGTACGCCTTGGTATTCTCTACCTGACCACCTGTGTCGGTTTGGGGTACGGGCCGTGTGTGTGCTCGCTAGAGGCTTTTCTCGGCAGCATAGGATCACCAAATTCGCCTCACTCGGCTATGCATCACCTCTCAGGATATGTGAACGACGGATTTGCCTATCGTTCTCCCTACGGGCTTGCCCCAGTATTACCACTGACTGGTATGGCTACCTTCCTGCGTCACCCCGTCGCTTGACTACTACCAGCGAAGGTCCCGCGCAGCCCTTCAAACCCTCACACCCGAAGGTGATCGGTGATCGAAGTTTTGGGCGGTTAGTACCGCTGATTCATCACGGGCGCGCACACACGGGTACGGGAATATCAACCCGTTGTCCATCGACTACGCCTGTCGGCCTCGCCTTAGGTCCCGACTCACCCTGGGCGGACTGGCCTGGCCCAGGAACCCTTGGTCTTTCGGCGGGCAAGGTTCTCACTTGCCTTATCGCTACTCATGCCTGCATTCTCACTCCCACACCCTCCACCACACCATCACTAGGTGGCTTCACCGGCGTGCAGGACGCTCCCCTACCCAACGTCAACCCCCAAAGGAGTTGCTCGTTGCCGCGACTTCGGCGGTGTGCTTGAGCCCCGCTACATTATCGGCGCACAATCACTTGACCAGTGAGCTATTACGCACTCTTTCAAGGGTGGCTGCTTCTAAGCCAACCTCCTGGTTGTCTTCGCGACTGCACATCCTTTTCCACTTAGCACACGCTTAGGGGCCTTAGTCGGCGATCTGGGCTGTTTCCCTCTCGACGCACGGAGCTTATCCCCCGCCGTCTCACTGCCACACTGTTGACTTACCGGCATTCGGAGTTTGGCTGACGTCAGTAACCTTGTAGGGCCCATTGGCCATCCAGTAGCTCTACCTCCAGTAAGAACCATGCAACGCTGCACCTAAATGCATTTCGGGGAGAACCAGCTATCACGGAGTTTGATTGGCCTTTCACCCCTACCCACAACTCATCCCCTCAGTCTTCAACCTAAGTGGGTTCGGTCCTCCACAACATCTTACTGCTGCTTCAACCTGGCCATGGGTAGATCACTCCGCTTCGGGTCCAGAACACRCCACTACACCACACACTGTTGTGYGGATACGCCCTATTCAGACTCGCTTTCGCTGCGGCTACCCCACACGGGTTAACCTCGCGACATGTCCCTGACTCGCAGGCTCATTCTTCAAAAGGCACGCCATCACCCCACCCATAAGGGAAGGCTCTGACGGCTTGTAGGCACACGGTTTCAGGTACTATTTCACTCCCCTCCCGGGGTACTTTTCACCATTCCCTCACGGTACTAATCCGCTATCGGTCATCAGAAGGTATTCAGGCTTACCGAGTGGTCTCGGCAGATTCACAGCAGATTTCACGGGCCCGCTGCTACTCGGGAACACAAATCAAGGCAGGCGTCGGGTTTTCACGTACCGGGCTCTCACCGTCTACGGCAGGCCATCCCAAGCCAYTTCCGCTAACCACGACACTTTCTAACTGCCCTCCAGGGAGGTAGCCCCAGAAAATAAGGTCCCACAACCCCGCACACACAACCCCTACCCGGTATCACATGCATACGGTTTAGCCATCCTCCGCTTTCGCTCGCCACTACTCACGGAATCACTATTGTTTTCTCTTCCTACGGGTACTGAGATGTTTCACTTCCCCGCGTTACCTCCCGCACCCTATGAATTCAGATACGGGTAACACGACATCACTCGTGCTGGGTTCCCCCATTCGGACATCCTCGGATCAACGCTCGGTTGGCAGCTCCCCGAGGCATATCGCAGCCTCCCACGTCCTTCATCGGCCTCTGATGCCAAGGCATCCACCATGCGCCCTTAAACACTTACAACACAAAAACCAATTATGTTAAAAATCGAAATTACACCACAACAACCCACAACACCTCCGAACCCACCCGAATGACCACCACACCCCCAAAAGGGCACGACGACCAAGGTAGGAACCTCGACTGCTGCGAGTTGATGCTCGCAACCACTATCCACGAATCAAACACCACACCCCACCACCAAAACCTGGGGCAACAACACGCCTCCCACCACACACGGTG
>NZ_LMEZ01000006.1:755116-756833 GCF_001426545.1 Mycobacterium sp. Root135
GATCTCGTGGTGCTCCTTAGAAAGGAGGTGATCCAGCCGCACCTTCCGGTACGGCTACCTTGTTACGACTTCGTCCCAATCGCCGATCCCACCTTCGACGGCTCCCTCCACAAGGGTTAGGCCACCGGCTTCGGGTGTTACCGACTTTCATGACGTGACGGGCGGTGTGTACAAGGCCCGGGAACGTATTCACCGCAGCGTTGCTGATCTGCGATTACTAGCGACTCCGACTTCACGGGGTCGAGTTGCAGACCCCGATCCGAACTGAGACCGGCTTTAAAGGATTCGCTCCACCTCACGGCATCGCAGCCCTTTGTACCGGCCATTGTAGCATGTGTGAAGCCCTGGACATAAGGGGCATGATGACTTGACGTCATCCCCACCTTCCTCCGAGTTGACCCCGGCAGTCTCTTACGAGTCCCCGCCATRACGCGCTGGCAACATAAGATAGGGGTTGCGCTCGTTGCGGGACTTAACCCAACATCTCACGACACGAGCTGACGACAGCCATGCACCACCTGCACACAGGCCACAAGGGAATACCTATCTCTAGGCACGTCCTGTGCATGTCAAACCCAGGTAAGGTTCTTCGCGTTGCATCGAATTAATCCACATGCTCCGCCGCTTGTGCGGGCCCCCGTCAATTTCTTTGAGTTTTAGCCTTGCGGCCGTACTCCCCAGGCGGGGTACTTAATGCGTTAGCTACGGCACGGATCCCAAGGAAGGAAACCCACACCTAGTACCCACCGTTTACGGCGTGGACTACCAGGGTATCTAATCCTGTTCGCTCCCCACGCTTTCGCTCCTCAGCGTCAGTTACTGCCCAGAGACCCGCCTTCGCCACCGGTGTTCCTCCTGATATCTGCGCATTCCACCGCTACACCAGGAATTCCAGTCTCCCCTGCAGTACTCTAGTCTGCCCGTATCGCCCGCACGCCCACAGTTGAGCTGTGAGTTTTCACGAACAACGCGACAAACCACCTACGAGCTCTTTACGCCCAGTAATTCCGGACAACGCTCGGACCCTACGTATTACCGCGGCTGCTGGCACGTAGTTGGCCGGTCCTTCTTCTGCACATACCGTCACTTGCGCTTCGTCTGTGCTGAAAGAGGTTTACAACCCGAAGGCCGTCGTCCCTCACGCGGCGTCGCTGCATCAGGCTTGCGCCCATTGTGCAATATTCCCCACTGCTGCCTCCCGTAGGAGTCTGGGCCGTATCTCAGTCCCAGTGTGGCCGGTCACCCTCTCAGGCCGGCTACCCGTCGTCGCCTTGGTAGGCCTTAACCCCACCAACAAGCTGATAGGCCGCGGGCCCATCCCACACCGCAAAAGCTTTCCACCACAAGACATGCATCYCATGGTCATATCCGGTATTAGACCCAGTTTCCCAGGCTTATCCCGAAGTGCAGGGCAGATCACCCACGTGTTACTCACCCGTTCGCCACTCGAGTACCCCGAAGGGCCTTTCCGTTCGACTTGCATGTGTTAAGCACGCCGCCAGCGTTCGTCCTGAGCCAGAATCAAACTCTCCAAACAAAAACAACCCGGCAAAACCAGGTGCATCGCAAATCAGAGAAACTTGATCTAACAACCAGTCAAAACTGGCAAATAAAACAAACCATCCCTAAGCAGTAGGAAGACGGGAAGTCCCCCACCAAGATGGCCAAAAACAACAAACAAAAACCACCAAACACACTATTGAGTTCTCAAACAACA
>NZ_LMEZ01000007.1 GCF_001426545.1 Mycobacterium sp. Root135
CTGCTGTCGGAATGGCGGGCCACCCTGATCGTGCGCGACTGCTGTCGGAATGGCGGGCCACCCTGATCGTGCGCGAATCGGCGTGTCTGGACGTCGCCGACCGCCGGGTGTTGGACGCCCGGATGTGCGCCGATCAGAACAGTTTGGAGGGCAAGGGCGACAAACGCATCGAGGCCGACGCCAAGGCCATCGCCTACGAACTCGACCCCCACGCCGTCGTCGACCGCGCCGCCCGCGCCGAAACCGAACGCTCGGTGTGGGTCCGACCCGCCCCCGACAACATGACCTACGTGACCGCCCTGCTGCCCATGCCCCAAGGCGTATCGGTCTACGCCGCCCTGCGACGAGAAGCCGACACCTGCGGCGACGGCCGCCCCCGCAACCACGTCATGGCCGACACCCTCGTCGAACGCATCACCGGCCGGGTCTACGCCGCCCTGCGACGAGAAGCCGACACCTGCGGCGACGGCCGCCCCCGCAACCACGTCATGGCCGACACCCTCGTCGAACGCATCACCGGCCGCCCCGCCGACATCCCAGTCCCGATCGCCGTGGACCTGGTCATCACCGACGACACCCTGCTCGGCGGCGACCAGGCCGCGGCCCGGGTGCCCGGCTACGGACCCATTCCCGCCGGGGTCGCCCGGCGGTTGGTCAACCGCGCCGCAAATGACGCCCGGTCACGGGCGACAGTGCGGCGGCTGTATCGGCATCCCCGCAGCGGTGCGCTGGTGGCGATGGAGTCCAAGGCCAGAATCTTCCCCAAGGGGTTGGCGAAGTTCCTCGACCTGCGCGACGACACCTGCCGCACCCCGTACTGCGACGCCCCGATCCGACATCACGACCACGCCCGCCCTCATAGCCGTGACGGACCGACCAGCGCGCTCAACGGACTCGGCGAGTGTGCGCACTGCAATTACACCAAGGAAGCGCCGGGTTGGTCGGTGATCACCACCGCCAACGAAACCGGTTGCCACACCGCCGAATTCACCACGCCCACCGGCGCAAGACACAGATCGGTGGCGCCGCGAATGCCCGGGCGGCAGATGACACTGACTCTGTACAGCGCCTTGGAGGTCCGCACGGCACTGGCGGTCTCCGGGCATGCCGCCTAGCGGAGCTCGGTCGGCCCATTGGGAGCGGGAGGCGGCCACGGCTCGTGGGGCGGCTCGTAGGGCGGCGCGGGCGGCGGGGTCGCGACGATGCCCCACTTGTCGGGATTCTTCGTCGAGTAGACGACGGGCATCAGCTGGCCCATGCTCGGCGCCGTGCCGACAGCCATCTGCATGCGCGCGTAGACCTCGTGCTCGCGCACCGTCGGGCCGTTGATCACACCGGTGATCGTCACGAATTGCGAGCCGCCGGACTCCGCACCCGCACTCACCCCAGTGACGAGGAGGGTTCCCGACGTGTTTTGTCCGCCGCCACCTGGCCCCCGACGTCCGCCGAAGTCGGCCATGCCCCCAGGTCCGCCAGGTGCGCCAGGCACACCGGGACCCCTCTGTCCGCGCCTGCCCATGATGCGCGGTCCTATGAACAGCGCGATCCCACCGATGACGAGCAAGAGCACGAAGATTTCAAACACGACCCCCATGGTAGGACTGCACCCATGAGAACAGTCTCAGATGACCTCGGCCTCGCACTTCAGATGGCCGACGAGGCCGACGCCCTGACCCTCGACAGGTTCGGCGCACTGGATCTTCACGTCGAGACGAAACCCGACCTGACCCCGGTCACCGATGCCGACAAGTCCGCCGAGGAGCTGCTTCGCGGCCTCCTCGTCGCGAATCGCCCCGACGACGCCGTGGTCGGCGAAGAGTTTGGCGGCACTGCGGTTTTCGAGGGTCGACAGTGGGTCCTCGATCCGATCGACGGCACCAAGAACTTCGTTCGCGGCGTGCCGGTGTGGTCGACGCTCATCGCCCTGCTGCAGGACGGCGTTCCCACGGTCGGCGTCGTCAGCGCGCCCGCGCTTGGTCGACGGTGGTGGGCAAGTGCGGGCGAGGGCGCGTTCACGTCGTTCAACGGCGTGACTCGTCGCATAACCGTGTCGGGCGTGTCCGAGCTCGATTCGGCCAGCCTCTCGTACTCCGACCTGACCACCGGTTGGGAGGACCGTCGGCCGCAGTTCGTCGAGCTCACCGACGCCGTGTGGCGCGTCCGCGGGTACGGCGACTTCTGGTCGTACTGCTTGTTGGCGGAGGGGGCGGTCGACGTCGTCACCGAGCCCGAAGTCAAGCTCTGGGACTTGGCGCCGCTCGACATCGTCGTCCGCGAGGCCGGCGGCCGGTTCACCAGCATCGACGGCGCCCCGGGCCCGCACGGCGGAAGCGCGATCGCCACGAACGGACTCCTGCACGACGAAGTGCTCGGCAGGCTCGTACTCCGGTAAACGGTGCGGGCGGCCCACCCACGCGCCACATCCGGCCACAGATGTAGGGGAATCCCTGATTCAGTCCGACGCCAGCTTCCCTAGCGTCGTCGAAATGAAGAAGTCCACCCTCCTCGCTGCCGCCGCCCTCACCGGATTGGGCGCCGCACTCGTCGCTCCGACCGCCGTCGCGGACCCCCGGATCAGCGTGCCGTTTCACCCCGTGTCGGTGCCCTTCGATCCCCCGACGGGCGGCCCCCGTTAGGTGCTGACCATCTGGTGACGTTGATAACACCCTCGCTTTATCTTACTCAATAGTAAGATACGGTCATGGCGTACTGCCCCAACGATTCGAGGCTGTCGATATGACCAACACCCTGCCGTCCCCGAGCGGCACCAACGAGCGCCCGAAGCGCACCGGCCGCGAAAGCGCAGTTGGCCTGCAGCGGCACAAGCGGACGGCGACCGACATCGGGCTCGCCCTCATCACTCCCCTCCTCGGCCAGGAGTTCCTGGACCGCCGCGGTCTGCGCGAGCCGCTCAACCGCGGTCTTCGCAACGGCGTCCAGACCGTGTTCTCCGCGATCGGCACCTCGACGCGTCAGTTCAACCGAGTCTCGAGGATCGGCAAACCCGCCACGCGGCTAAAGCCAAGTGGCGCTGACTATTTCGATCTGACGCCGGACGACGAGCAGAAGATGATCGTCGAGACGATCAGCGAATTCGCCGAGGAGATCCTGCGGCCGGCGGCGCACGACGCCGACGCTGCGGCCACCTATCCCCCGGAGCTGATCGCCAAGGCCGCCGAACTGGGCATCACCGCCGTCAACATCCCGGAGGACTTCGACGGCATCGCCGCGCAGCGCACGACGGTCACCAACGCGCTGGTGGCCGAAGCCCTGGCCTACGGCGACATGGGCCTCGCCCTTCCGATCCTCGCGCCGGGCGGCGTCGCATCGGCCCTGACCCATTGGGGCAGCGCCAGCCAGCAGGCCACGTACCTTCCCGAATTCGCCGGCGAGAGCGTGCCGCAGGCATGCGTCGCGATCGCCGAGCCCCACGCGTTGTTCGATCCGACGTCGCTGAAGACCGTCGCCACCCGCACGCCGGGCGGCTACCGGTTGACCGGCGTCAAGTCGCTGGTGCCCGCCGCCGCCGACGCGGAGTTGTTCGTCATCGCCGCCCAGTTGAACGGCAAGGCGACGCTGTTCATCGTCGAGGCCGGCTCGGAGGGCCTCACCGTCAAGGCCGACCCGAGCATGGGAATCCGCGCCGCGGCCCTGGGCCAGGTCCGGCTCGACAACGTCGCAGTGCCGCTGCACAACCGGCTCGGCGAGGACGAGACGACCGAGGCCGGCCATGCCCACAACTACTCGGAGGCCATCGCCTTGGCCCGATTGGGTTGGGCCGCACTGGCGGTCGGCACGTCGCACGCCGTGCTCGACTACGTCATCCCCTACGTGAAGGAGCGGGAGGCGTTCGGCGAGCCCATCGCACGCAGGCAGTCGGTCGCGTTCATGTGCGCCAACATTGCCATCGAACTGGACGGGCTGCGCCTGATCACTTGGCGCGGTGCCGCGCGTGCCGAGCAGGGCCTGTCCTTCGCGAGGGAAGCCGCGCTGGCCAAGAAGTTCGGCACCGACAAGGCCATGCAGATCGGTCTCGACGGCGTGCAGCTGCTCGGCGGACACGGCTTCACCAAGGAACACCCGGTCGAACGCTGGTACCGCGATTTGCGGGCACTCGGCGTGGCCGAGGGTGTCGTCGTCCTTTAGTCCCTGGTTTCTCGAAACTATCCGAAAGTCCTGTCATGGCAATCAATCTCGAAATGCCCAAGAAGCTCCAGGCCGTCATCGACACGAGCCACGGAGCCGCCGCCAATATGCTGCGGCCGATCTCGCGCAAGTACGACCTCGCCGAGCACGCCTACCCCGTCGAGCTCGACACGTTGGCCGAACTGTTCGAAGGCATGACGGCGGCCAACACCATCTCCTTCGCCGGTGCCGAAGCGTTCCGCGACGGTGCCGACTCGAAGGTCAACGTCAACGGCGCCAACATGTCCGCGTTGGTCAACGCGCTCGAAATCAGCTGGGGTGACGTCGCCCTGCTGCTTTCGGTGCCGTTCCAGGGGCTCGGCAACGCCGCGCTCTCCGGCGTCGCGACCGACGAACAGCTGACCCGCCTCGGCAAGGTCTGGGCGGCGATGGCCATCACGGAGCCGAGCTTCGGCTCCGATTCGGCCGCGGTGTCGACGACGGCCAAGCTCGACGGCGACGAGTACGTCATCAACGGCGAGAAGATCTACGTCACCGCCGGAGCCCGGGCCAGCCACATCGTGGTCTGGGCGACGCTGGACAAGTCGAAGGGCCGCGCCGCGATCAAGTCGTTCATCGTGCCGCGCGACCATCCCGGCGTCACCGTCGAGCGGCTCGAGCACAAGCTCGGCATCAAGGCGTCCGACACGGCCGCCATCCGCTTCGACAACGCGCGGATTCCGAAGGACAACCTGCTGGGCAGTCCGGAGATCAACGTCGACAAGGGCTTTGCCGGCGTCATGGAGACCTTCGACAACACCCGGCCCATCGTGGCCGCGATGGCCGTCGGCGTCGCCCGCGCGGCGCTCGAAGAACTGCGCGCCATCCTCACCGACGCGGGCGTCGAGATCTCCTACGACAAGCCCGCGCACGCCCAGAGTGCGCCGGCCGCGGAGTTCCTGCGGCTGGAAGCCGACTGGGAAGCCGGCTACCTGTTGACCGTGCGCTCCGCCTGGCAGGCCGACAACAAGATCCCCAACTCCAAGGAAGCCTCGATGGGCAAGGCGAAGGCCGCCCGCGTGGGCAGCGACGTCACCCTCAAGGCCGTCGAATTGGCCGGAACCACCGGTTATTCGGAGAACACCCTGCTCGAGAAGTGGGCGCGCGATTCGAAGATCCTCGACATTTTCGAGGGCACCCAGCAGATTCAGCAGCTGGTCGTCGCACGCCGGTTGCTCGGGTTGTCCTCGGCAGAGCTGAAGTAGCGCTCCTGCCCGCCGGCAGGCACGATAACGTCGTCCGAATGGATGACTTTCAGGCCCTTGTCGCGCGGCAACACGAGGATCGCATCGACGCTGCGGTCGAGACGCTGACGGAAGCGGATCTGCCACCGGGCGAGGTGACGATTCGCGTCGCGTATTCGAGCGTCAACTTCAAGGACGCGTTGGCGCTCACCCCCAAGGGTGGCGTCGCGCGGGACTACCCGCTGGTGCCGGGTATCGACCTGACCGGCGAAGTGGTGGCGTCGTCGTCCGACGAGTTCGCAGTCGGCGACGCCGTCCTGGCCCACGGCTACGAGATCGGCACCGGTCGCCACGGCGGCTACGCCGAGTACGCGCGGGTTCCCGCCGACGAGGTCGTCAGCCTTGGGTCACTGAGCCCGTACGAAGGGGCCGCAATCGGCACGGCGGGTTTCACCGCCGCCATGAGCGTGCAGGCGCTGATAGCCAGGGGCATCCGACCCGACGACGGCCCGATCGTGGTCACGGGGGCCACGGGCGGCGTTGGATCGGTGAGCGTCGACCTGTTGTCGGCGGCGGGGTACGAGACGGTCGCGTCGACCGGCAAGAAGGATGCCGAGGAGCGGCTGAAGGGACTCGGCGCGGCCGAGGTGATTCCGCGACTGCCTGCCGATCCCGACGCCAAGCCGCGGGCTCTCGGCAAGACGCGCTGGGCGGGTGCGGTGGACTGCGTTGGCGGGGCCACCCTGGCCGACGTGCTGAGCACCATGTCCTACGGCGGCGCGGTGGCGGCCAGTGGCCTCACCGGCGGGCCGGCGTTGAATACGACGGTGATGCCGTTCATCCTGCGGGGTGTCGCCCTACTGGGCATGGACTCGGTGATGATGCGAATCGGGCCGCGTCGCGAATTGTGGGCCCTGCTCGGCGGTTCGTTGAAGCCGCAACGCCTGTCGCAGATCACCCATGACGTCGACGTGAAGGACGTCGTCGACGTGATCGATCAGGTGCGCGCCGGTGCGTTCTCGGGTCGCGCAGTCGTGAAGGTGGCGGGCGGGTTCTGAACCCGCCCGCCACCTGTCACACTCGGATCAGCCTCAGAGCAGGTGGCTGATCAGGTCGGGCTTCATCTGCTGCAGCTGCGCGCCCCAGTACGGCCAGTCGTGCGTGCCGTTGTCCGGGAAGTTGAAGACGCCGTTCTTGCCGCCCGCTGCGATGTAGTTGTCCTGGAACGTGCGGTTGGTGCGGATGGTCAGGCCCTCGAGGAACTTGGCGGGCAGGTTGTTGCCGCCGAGCTCGCTGGGGGTGCCGTTGCCGCAGTAGACCCAGATGCGCGTTCCGTTGGCGACGATGGTCGGGATCTGCACCATCGCGTCGTTGTACTGCCAGGCCGGATCGGTCTCGGCGGGGCCCCACATGTCGTTGGCCTTGTAGCCACCTGCGTCACCCATGGAGAGGTTGATCAGGCCGGGCCACTGCCCCTCGGACGGGTTCAGGAAGCCCGACATCGAGCCGGCGTAGGAGAACTGTCCGGGGTGGTGCGCCGACAGGACGAGCGCTGCGCCACCGGCCATCGACAGGCCGACGGCGGCGTTGCCGGTCGACTTCACGCTGTTGTTGGCCGCCAGGTAGGAGGGCAGCTCCTGGGTCAGGAACGTCTCCCAGTTGTAGGTCAAGCAACCGGTCTTGCCACATGCGGGCTTGTACCAGTTGGAGTAGAAGCTCGACTGCCCGCCGACGGGCATGACGAGCGACAGGCCGGAGTCGAGGTACCACTCGAACGCCTGGGTGTTGATGTCCCAGCCGTTGAAGTCGTCCTGCGCACGCAGGCCGTCGAGGAGGTAGACCGCGGGTGAGTTGGGGCCACCGCTCTGGAACTGAACCTTGATGTCGCGCCCCATCGAAGGCGAGGGAACCATCAGGTACTCGACCGGGAGGCCGGGGCGTGAGAACGCCCCCGCGGTCGCGCTGCCACCTACCGCGCCGATCATGCCTGGCAGCAGGAGCACCGCCATGGTCGCCATCAGTAGTCGGCGCGTCCAGCGCCCGAGAACACCGTCAAACAACATCTACGAATCCATCCAGTTCCTGTTACGGGAAAACCGACGACGTGTGCGATGCGAGATCGCCCTAGCGGCGACGGGATCACCGCCTGCCGCGCCCGCGCAGCCGTAGCAGGCGGACCTGAGTATTAACTTGTCGGTACGAAGTAAAACATGATGCGGTGACCACCAGCCACTCCGACAGACGTCCGTTGAATGACGCGTCCGTCAACCGATGGGCATTTCAGAGCCCTAAACTGCTGGTTGTGGCGAGTTCCCGCGGCGCTGCCGGCAACCGGCTCGCGTTGGACGACTGGATCGAAGCTGGCTATGCCCTTCTCGCAGAGGAGGGCATCAAGGCCTTGAAGGTCGACCGGCTGTGCGAACGGCTCGGCGTCACGAAGGGCAGCTTCTACTGGCACTTCGACGGGATGCCGAGTTTCCGTGCCGCCCTCGTCGGCTCGTGGGGTCCGTTGCGGGAGCAGGATCGCTCCGCCTTCGACGACACGGGCAATACGACCCCCCGTGAACGGCTGTCGAACATGATGTCGTCGTTGCTAAGCCCACGGCACTGGACGTTGGAACGGGCGATGCGGGAATGGGCACGGACCGACGACACCGTGGCCGAGAGCGTCCGGACCGCGGACCGCCGCGTGTTGCAGGCCGTTCGACGGGCCTTCGAGGACTACGGGTTCGACTCCGACGAGGCCGAACTGCGTGCCAATGCCACGTTCGCGGCCGGCATCGGCTTTCTTCACCTCTCCGGTCCGACACCGGACGTCCGGCACGGAGTGAGCGGCGAGCGCTTCCTCGACCTGATGCTCAGACGCTGACTCCATACTTTTTAGTATGGTAACGTCCGCGGCATGAGTCACGTCGGGTTGATTACGGACGATTTCGTCGACCGATTGGCCGAACGAGCCCGCGAGGCGGAGGACCTTCGGCGTCTTCCCGACGCGACGGTCGCGGATCTGACCGCGTCGGGGTTGACCGAACTCCTCGTTCCCGCACGCTTCGGCGGCCAGCAGGCGGACTTTCCCGCCGTCCTCGATCCCGTCCGCAGGATGGGGCACGGCTGTACTTCCAGCGCGTGGACAATCGGCTTCTACGTACTTCACAACTGGATGCTCGCCCTGTTCGGAGAGCAAGCGCAGGAGGAGGCCTTCGCCACGCGGCCCTTTCTTGCACCGGCACCGCTCGCACCGACGGGTCGCGGCCTTCCGGTCCCCGGAGGTGTCCGCCTGAGCGGTCGATGGTCGTGGGCCACCGGCGCAATGGCAGGCAACTGGCTGATCGTCGGCGCACTGTGCGGGCCGGACGACGACCTGTACCCGGCCCTGGCTCTCCTGCCGGCCACGGACTTCACGGTCGAGGACGTCTGGCACACCGACGGCATGCGGGCGACCGGATCCAACGACGTCGTGGTCACCGACGCCTTCGTGCCAGAACACCGATTGGTGAAGGTGGTCGACGTCTACTCCGGGATGGCACCGGGTGCCGGTCTGCACGACGCACCGACCTACCGATGGCCGATGGTGCCCGCCTTGGCCCTGCTGGCCTCGATGCCTGCGCTCGGCGCCGCCGAACGCGTGGCCGAGATCTACGCCGACAGGTTGGCCGGACGCGTACTCGCCTACGAGGGCGTCATGCAACGAGACAAGCCCATTGCCCAGGCCCACCTCGGCGAGGCGCTGGTGCGCCTGCGCGCCCTGCGCGGGCTGCTCGCCGACACGGCGGCGACGATCGAAGACCTCGTCCAGGCGGGTCAACTCGTCCCGCGACCAGTTCGTGGCGAGGCCAGGCTGGCCGCTGCCCACATCGTGCACGAATCACGCGCCGTGATCGCCACCTTGACCGAGGCCTCGGGTGCCAGTGCCCACTTCTTGAACTCGCCCCTGCAGCGTTTCAAGCGCGACGTCGACGTCATCTCCGGACACGTCGTCTTCGACTACGACACCAGCCGTGAACTGTCGGGCGCGCTCAGGCTCGGCATGAAGATCCCGCGGACGGCGATGGTGTGAAATGACAACGTGCCCGACGCCACGGGCGCGACTCCGAAAACTGCCGCGGTTCAACAGCTTCGGCGTGCGCGCCATTGGCGACAACCTTTTGACCGTGCGGGTCGACCTCGACCGACCACCCCACCGACAACTCTTGTCAGCCGCGAGAAATAAAAGTAACGTCAGTTTCAGTTCATTGGTCCCACGTCATCGGAGACAGTCATGGAATCGTTCGTCCACCTTCGCAAGGGCAAGACCCCACGACGCCTGCACGCCGACCTCGACGGACTCAAGGACGACGAATTGGGCCGCGGCGGATTCACCGGCCGCACCGCCAACCTCTACCGGCGCGACGACCCCACCGCGTACCGCTCGGTCGGCCCCCTTCGCCCCGTCGACGTGCTGTCCTCCGAACTGAAGCCAACCGACGCCGCCGACGCCGCCGGCAGCCCTCTTCTGATGTTCTCCAACCCCGACTGCCTGGTGCTGCTGTCGCGACGGGCCGAGCCCATGCCCCGTTTCGTGCGCTACGTCGACGGCGATCTGCTGTTCTTCGTCCATGACGGATCCGGGCTTCTGGAAACGGAGTTCGGCCTCCTGCCCTACCGGGTCGGCGACTGGGTCTACCTGCCGAAGTCCTGCACCTGGCGCCAGGTGCCGGATTCACAGTCGACCCTGCTGATGATCCAGGCCACCGACGAGTTCCGGGTGCCCCCCGCCGGGCAGCTGGGCAGGCACTTCCCGTTCGACCCGTCGCAGGTCGAGATCCCAGAACCCGCCCCGATTGCGACCGGCGAGGGTCCGCAGCGCGACGGGGAGTACGAGGTCCGACTCATCCACGAGGGTGGCCCGACTTCGCTCTTCTATCAACATCATCCACTCGACGTCGAAGGGTGGCGCGGCGACAACTTTCCGTTCACCTTCAACATTGCCGACTACAACGTCATCACGTCCGACAGCGTCCACCTGCCGCCAACGGTGCACCTGTTCATGCAGGCCACCGGGGTATACGTGATGAACTTCCTGCCCAAGCCGGCCGAAGGCGTGCCGGGCACCGAACGCACCCCGTGGTACCACCGCAACGTCGACTTCGACGAGATCGCGTTCTTCCACAGCGGGTCGCTCTACGGCATCCCGATGCCACCCGGGCTCATTTCCCATGCACCGCAAGGGGTTCACCACGGCGCACCGGAGAAGGCCAGGGAGCGGGCTCGCCGCAAGTTCGACGAGTACTCCAGAGTGGACTGGTCGGTCATCTCGATCGACACCAGGCGCAGACTGGTGCCGTCGGCCGAGGTCTTGGCCGGCGACCTCGGGCAGCACTGATGAAGCACGCTTACGAGCGCATCCCGTATCTCGTCGCCTTCCAGAACACCTCGACCACCCGCGACGTCTACGGCGGCGTCGCCGAACTGGTGGTCCTCGAGAGCTACCTCCTGAAGCCCGACCGGCCCAGCGACACCGTGCTGGTGTTCATGCACCCGATCGGCGGCGGCGCGTACCTGCCCATGATCAACGGCCTCGCCCGCGCCGGGCATCACGTCATCTACTGCAACAGCCGATTTCGCGGCACCGACTCGGCGCTCCTGATGGAGAAGGTCGTCGAGGATCTCGGGGAGTGCATCAAGGACGCCAAGAATCGTCTCGGCTACGCCAAGGTGGTGCTGGCCGGATGGAGCGGCGGCGGCTCGCTGTCGGTGTTCTACCAGCAGCAGGCACAGCACCCGACCGTCACGGCAAGCCCGTCCGGCGACGGGCCCGACCTGACCACGCTCGGACTGATCCCTGCCGACGGCGTCCTGCTGCTGGCCGCCCACGTCAGCAGGCACGGCACCTTGACCGAGTGGCTGGACGCCTCGATCCTCGACGAGTCGGACCCGAGCCGGCGCGATCGCGAGCTGGACCTCTACGACCCCGAAAATCCCAACCAGCCGCCGTACACCGCGGAGTTCCTCGAGCGCTATCGGGCCGCGCAGGTGGCCCGCAACCGGCGAATCACCAAGTGGGTCAAGGAGAAATTGGACACGCTCTCGGATGAGGGACGCCCCGAGGACGAGTTCGCCTTCGTCGTGCACGGCACGATGGCCGACCCGCGCTGGCTGGACCCGACGGTGGATCCGAACGATCGCGCCCCCGGCACCTGTTATCTAGGCGATCCTGCAGTGGTGAACAACTCGCCCGTCGGGCTGGCCCGCTTCTGCACACTGCGCAGCTGGCTCTCCCAATGGAGTTACGACGACGCCAACGGTGACGCCCTCACCTGCGGGCCCGACATCGCCGTCCCCACCCTGGTGATCGGCAATCTCGCCGACGACGCGTGCACCCCGAGTCACACCCGCAGACTCTTCGAGGCAATCGGCCATCCCGACAAGGAGATGCACGAGATAGCAGGCGCGAACCACTACTACGCGGGACCCGATCAGCGGGGCACCCTGCGGGAGGCAGTCGGTGTCGTGACGGATTGGCTTCGGCAACATGGGTTTTTGGCATGACCTCGGTTACCGGACCACTCGACGGCATCAGGGTGATCGAAGTCGGCACGTTGATCTCCGGACCGTTCGCCGGGCGCCTGCTGGGTGACATGGGAGCCGACGTCGTCAAGATCGAGCCGCCCGGATCTCCCGACCCCTTGCGCACCTGGGGCCAGGCCGAGGTCGACGGACACCACTTCTTCTGGACGATTCACGCCCGCAACAAGAAGGCCGTCACGCTCAACCTGAGGGAGCCCAAGGGCCGGGAACTCTTCCTCGACCTCGTCGAGAAGTCCGACGTCATCGTGGAGAACTTCCGGCCCGGCACGCTGGAGAAGTGGAACCTCGGCTACGACGTTCTGCGCGAACGCAATCGGGGCATCATCCTGGTCCGTGTCTCCGGTTACGGTCAGACCGGTCCCGATTCCCACAAGGCCGGCTACGCCTCGGTGGCCGAGGCCGCCAGCGGGCTGCGACACATGAACGGCTTCCCCGGTGGCCCTCCCCCGCGGCTGGCACTGTCCCTCGGCGACACCCTCGCGGGGATGTTCGCCGCCCAAGGCGCACTGGCCGCGTTGTACCGACGAACCGTGACCGGCGAGGGCCAAGTCGTCGACGCCGCCCTGACCGAAGCGTGTCTTGCGGTACAGGAATCCACCATCCCCGACTACGACGTCGGCGGCGTGGTGCGTGGCCCGTCGGGCACCCGCCTCGAAGGGATCGCACCGTCGAACATCTACCCGACCGCCGACGGCAGCTGGGTGGTCATCGCGGCCAACCAGGACACCGTCTTCCGGCGACTCTGCGGTGCCATGGACCAACCCGAACTCGCGACCGACGAACGCTTCGCCGACCACGTCAGCCGCGGGCGCAACCAGGACGCGATCGACGACATCATCGCCGCCTGGGCCGCCGCGCGACAGCCCGCCGAGATCATCGCCACGCTGAGTGAGGCCGGTGTGATCAGCGGACCCATCAACACCGTCGCCGAGGTCGTCACCGACCCACAGTTGTTGTCCAGGGGCATGATTGCCGATCACTGGGACGAGCGGATCGAGCGCAACGTCAAGGGACCGGGCGTGGTGCCGGTGCTGTCGGAGACCCCGGGAACGATTCGCAGCGGGGGCTCGCTCACGCCCGGGCAGCACAACGACGAGGTGTACGGGCAGTTGTTGGGCCGCTCGGTCGCCGAACTCGACGCGTTGCGCGCGGAGGGAATCCTGTGAGCCTTCCCGAGCACGTCACCATCCGCGAGGTCTGCCTGCGCGACGGCCTGCAGATCGAAGCGCCGATTTCCCTGGCCGCCAAGCTCGCCCTGCTGGAGGCCGTCGTCGCCACCGGGGTACGGGAGGTCGAGGCGACCGCCTTCGTGTCACCGTCGAAGGTGCCCGCCCTCGCCGACGCCGAGGCCCTCGCGGCGGAGCTTCCGCGCTTCCGCGACACGCACGGCGTCGAGTTCTCTGCCCTCGTCGCCGGGCCGGGTGGTGCGAACAGGGCCATCGCGGCCGGGATGGACTCGATCGAGTACGTCGTGTCGGCGTCCGACGCGCACAGCCGTGCCAACGTGGGACGTTCGACGGCCGAGTCCACCGACCTGATCGCCGACATCGCCCGCATCGCGCACGAGGGCGGCGCCACGATCGAGGTCATCGTCGCAACGGCCTGGGACTGCCCGTTCGACGGGCCGACCGATCCCGCCCGAGTGGTCGACATCGTCACCGCCGCAGTCGAAATCGGCGCCGACCGGATCGCCATTGCCGACACCATCGGAACCACGACGCCGCGGCGGGTGACCACCCTCGTCGACGTCCTCCGCCCCGTCGTCGACGACCTGCCCTTCGGCGCCCACTTCCACAACACCCGCGGCGCGGGGCTGGCCAGTGCCTACGCTGCCGTCACCGCTGGCATCCGCCGGCTCGACTCGTCGGCAGGCGGGCTCGGCGGCTGCCCGTTCGCGCCCGGCGCGACGGGGAACATCGCGACCGAGGACCTCGTCTATCTGTTGCGTGACAGCGGTATAGGCACCGACGTCGACCTCCGGGCCGCGATCAGGGCCGCGGGCGTCGCACGCGACGTCGTCGGCCACGACCTGCCGAGCGCGCTGTTGCGTGCGGGCGATCGCGTCCTGGGCTGAGCGCGCCCGTGACATCCCCCGAGTCGCTCACCGCCAAGGGTCTCCAGACCCGCGAGGCCATCATGGTCGCGGCGCGGAAGCTGTTCGCCGAACGCGGCTTTCACGGGACGACGCTGACCGACATCACGTCGGCGGCTGGCAAGTCACCTGCCGCGTTCTATCGGTATTACTCCGACAAGGAGGATCTGCTCGCCGTCCTCGCCGAGTCGTTCCTGCGCGACGTGGTCGCCCCGCTGGGCTCCCACGTGCACCTGCCCGACTCGCCCCAGGACACCGACTTCTTCGTCTCCACCGTCACCGGATACTGGAACATGTTCAAGCAGAACATCGGCATCATGGTGGCCGTCGACCAGCTCGCGACGAGCCAACCGCGGTTCGCCGCCGTGCAGAACGAGTTCCGCCGCTTCGGCATCGACATCGTGCGGTCGTCGGTGCTTCACGCTCAAGACCAGGGGTACGGAGCGGATCTCGATCCCGAACACACCGCGCTGGCCATCTCACTTCTGTTCGAGCGATTCACCTCCGTTTACCTTCGCGAGGAAACCGCAGCGTTGGGGGTGGCCCGCACCGACGAAGACGCGGTGCGCACCCTGTCGACGATCTGGAAGAAGACCCTGTACGGCTGAGAATGTCACCCCCAGAAGGGAATCACCGTGGATTTCGCTCTGCCCGAACATCTTCCCGGCTTGCTCGCCGAGATGGACGCCTTCATCGACGCCGAGATCACGCCGCTGCAAGACGAACACATGCAGTACTTCGACCATCGACGCGAGTATGCCCGCACCGATTGGGAGAACGGCGGCGTCCCGCAACGCGCCTGGGAGGACCTCCTCGACGAGATGCGCCGTCGGGCCGACGCGGCGGGTTGGCTTCGTTACGGGCTGCCCTCGAAGTTCGGTGGCCGTGACGGGACCAACCTCGACATGGCGATCATCCGAGAACATCTGGCGCACAAGGGTCTCGGCCTGCACAACGACCTGCAGGACGAGTCGTCGATCGTCGGCAACTTCCCGCAGGTCATCATGATGGACCGCTTCGGCACCGACGAGCAGAAGAAGGAGTGGGGCGAGGCCCTCCTCACCGGTGAACGCTCGATGGCGTTTGGGCTCTCCGAACCGGACCACGGCTCCGACGCCACTTGGCTGGAGACGACCGCCGTCGCCGACGCCGACGGCTGGGTCATCAACGGCACCAAGCGATGGAACACCGGCGTGCACCGCGCCACCCACGACCTCGTCTTCGCCAGGACGTCGGGCCAAGCCGGGTCGGCGACCGGCATCACCGCGTTTCTGGTGCCCTGCGATTCACCGGGTTTCAGCGTGCCCTTCTACTGGTGGACGTTCAACATGCCGACCGATCACGGCGAGGTCGAACTGAAGGACGTCCGGGTACCGTCCACCGCCGTACTCGGCGAGGTCGACCACGGCTTGGAAGTGGGCCAGACCTTTCTGCACGAGAACAGGATTCGACAGGCGGCGAGCAGCCTCGGCGCGGCGCAGTACTGCATCGACCGGGCTGCGCGATACGCCTCCGAGCGCATCGTGTTCGGCAAACCGCTGTCGGTGAACCAGGCCGTCCAATGGCCGCTCGTCGAGCTGCAAACCGAGGCGCAGATGGTCCGGCTCCTCGTCTACTACGCCGCCTGGCACCTTGACCGAAATCACCACATGGAGGTGTCGGACAAGGTGTCGATGGCCAACTACCGCGCCAACCGACTGGTGTGCGACGCCGCCGACCGGGCGATGCAGGTCCACGGCGGCCTCGGGTACAGCCGTCACGAGCCGTTCGAACACATCTACCGGCACCATCGCCGATACCGGATCACCGAAGGCGCGGAGGAGATTCAGATCCGGCGAGTGGCGCAACGGATGTTCAAGTTCGGCCGGTCGTGAACCCCGACGAGCTGGCGCCCGCGTTGACCGCGGTACTTCAGCCCTCGTTGGGCGCGGTCACCGTCTCCGGCCTACGTGTGCTCACCGGCGGCGCCAGCCGGGCCACCTGGGCGTTCACGGCGGCGACGGACACCGGGCCCAGGGAGCTGATCCTGCGCATTGGTCCGCCCGACGAAATCCATGCCGGGATGGAATTGGAGGCGGCCGCCCTGACCCGCGCTGCCGCCACTGGCGCCCCGGTGCCCCACGTCCTCGTCGCCCGTGATTCGGCTGGGGCACTTGGCAACCCGTTCCTGGTCTGCGACTTCGTCGGCGGTGAGACGATCGTGCGGCGCATCCATCGCGCACTGGACGACGCGTCTCGGGCCGATCTTCTTGGGCAGTGCGCCACTGCCCTGGCGGCGATTCACCGGGCCGACCCGACGGGCATCGGACTCGGAGCGTTCGACCAGCTCGACGAGTGTCACCGCCAACTAGACCAGATGGCCGACACGACGGCGACGTTCGAGTGGACCTTCCGGTGGCTGGCGGCTCACCGGCCCGACCCGTCTCCGAAGGTGTTGGTGCACGGCGACTTTCGGATGGGAAATCTGATCGTCGACGTCGCCGACCACCCGGCCAGACTCACCGCGGTACTCGACTGGGAACTCACCCACAGCGGCGAGGTGTACGAGGATCTGGCGTGGTTCTGCATCCGGGCGTGGCGCTTCGGTGCGCCGCCGACGCGTGGCGCCGGCGGCGTCGGCGGCGTCGAGGACTTCCTCAGGGCCTACGAGGACGCCTCGGGCACGGCCGTCGACCGCTCGGCGATGCACTGGTGGATGGTGCTGTCGACGCTGCATTGGGGCGTGATCTGCCGCTACCAGGCCGAAAGACACCTCTCGGGGCAGACGCGATCGGTGGAACTGGCCGCCATCGGCCGCCGAGTCTGCGAAACGGAATTCGATCTGCTGACGCTGATGGAAGCCGCCTCGTGACCGACCTGCACGGCACACCCACCGCCGCCGAACTGATAGCCGCCGTCGCCGAATTCCTGGAGACCGACGTCAAGCAGGCGACGACGGGGGCGGTCAACTTTCACGCCCGCGTCGCCGCCAACGTGCTGCGCACGGTCGAACGCGAGTTACTCGACGACTCCCCCGCCCCTGACTTACTCGGCTTCGAGGACGAGCGCGCGCTGGCCGCGGCGATCCGCGCCGGCGAGCTCGACCACCGCGAGGCCGAAGTGCTCGCGGCGTTGCGTCGACTGGTCGCTCACCGAATCGCCGTCTCGCACCCGGGCTATGACTCCGAGTAGTCGCTCACGATCGGCGCACCCGGCCCAACCAGGCGGGTTCCTCGACGACCGTGCCGACCGCCAGACCCAAGGCGTCGGCGTGCGCCGGTCCGACGATGCCGCGATACGTCGTGACGTCGAGCGTCTCGATGTCCCACCCGTCGGCGAAGGCGCTCCGCACGGTTTGCTCACTCACCGACGGGCCGAACCCCCGGCCGGCATCCGAGAGTGCCAGCAGATGCAGCACGCCGCCCGGACGGATAGCGCGATGCAGGCTCGCGACGTAGCGCGCACGGTCGGTGTCGTCGTCGCCAAAGGCACCGAAGACGTGAAACAGGGCGCTGTCCACCACGGTGTCGTAGCCGGGCACGGCGTCCAAGGTGAGTGCATCCCGAACCTCGAAGCGGGCGTCGACCCCTCTGGCAGCCGCGTTGACCCTGGCTTGTTCGACCGCGTGCGGAGCGAAGTCGACGCCGAGCACGTCGTAGCCGAGCGCCGTCAGCATCACGGTGTGTTCGCCGAGCCCACATCCGACGTCGAGCACCGCGCCCCAGATGTGGCCGGCTCGCTCGAGTGCGACGACCGCAGGCTGCGGTTCACCGATAACCCAAGGCGGAGTGCCGAATTGATACGCCTCGTCGAATCTGTCCCTCGCTGATGTGGTCATGGGTCGAGTGTGCAACCTAAACCATTATCGAGGTCAACCCCTCCGAAGGAGCCCGTCGTGAACGCTGACCTGATCCAGACGCTGGCCACTCGGTTCTTCGCGGCGATCGAACGCGGCGACCAACCGGCCGTCGAGAGGATGTGGGCGCCCGACATCGCGGTCTGGCACACCGGGGACCGAAGGGACGACGACCGCGATCGGGCGCTGAAGATCATCGGGTGGTTCATCGCAACCACGACGACGCGGCGCTACGACGTTCTGGATCGGCGGGTCTTCGACGGCGGCTTCGTACAGCAGCACGTCCTAAACGCCGACGGGGCCAACGGAGCAGCGATTGCGCTGCGGGTTTGCATCGTCGTCAAGGTCGACGCGACCGGGTCCATCGTCAGGATCGACGAGTACTTCGACCCGGCCGACCTGGCACCGCTGCTGACCTGACGGCCAAACCCGGGGTCATCGGCACCGTCACCGTCGTAGCATCGCCCTTGTGCCCGACACGCCCCTGAAGATCCTGGTCTACAGCGACAACGCTCGCACTCGCGACCAAGTACGGAGCGCGCTCGGCACGCGGGTACACCCCGATCTCCCGGAGTTGGAGTATCTGGACGTGGCCACCGCACCGGTCGTCATCGCGAATCTGGACCGCGGCGGTATCGATCTCGCCATTCTCGACGGTGAGGCCAGTCCTACCGGCGGGCTGGGGCTGGCAAAGCAGCTGAAGGACGAGGTCGCACATTGCCCGCCCATCCTGGTGCTGACGGGACGTCCAGATGACCGATGGTTGGCGTCGTGGTCACAGGCCGAAGCGGCCGTGACGCACCCGATCGACCCGATTGAGCTTGGCGAGGCCGTGGCGGCACTCCTACGCCCACTTACCAGGTAATCAGCACGAAACACGCTGGCGCCATTGGGTTCTCGCGTAGGACTTGCCGCGGAACCCCGATGGGCACTTGCTTCCTCGGATCCTATCCAAAATGCGCCAAGCCGACCGTTAACGAGACTAAGCTGTGTCGTAGCTCACATCGACAGCCCAACGAGGGAGCGACACAGCTGTATGAATGCCTATCTGCCCATCCTGGTTCTCGGCGGAATCGCGGCCGCATTCGCGGTCGGATCAGTAGGAATAGCGGTGCTGATCGGTCCGCGACGCTACAACCGGGCGAAACTCGAAGCCTACGAATGCGGCATCGAACCCGTGGCCCCCGGATCACCAGGTGACCTGCTGACCGGGCAACGGTTCCCGGTGAAGTACTACCTCACCGCGATGCTGTTCATCGTCTTCGACATCGAAATCGTGTTCCTCTACCCGTGGGCCGTCGCCTTCGACTCGCTCGGACTCTTCGCCGTCGTCGAAATGCTGCTGTTCATGCTCACGGTGTTCGTCGCCTACGCGTACGTGTGGCGACGCGGCGGACTGAGCTGGGATTGAGCTGACATGGGACTCGAAGAACAACTACCAGGCGGCATCCTCCTCTCGACGCTGGAGAAGGTCGCCGGCTACGTGCGCAAGGGTTCGCTGTGGCCCGCGACGTTCGGGCTGGCCTGCTGCGCCATCGAGATGATGGCGACGGCGGGGCCGCGGTTCGACATCGCCCGATTCGGCATGGAGCGCTTCTCGGCGACACCTCGGCAGGCCGATCTGATGATCGTGGCCGGCCGGGTGAGCCAGAAGATGGCACCGGTGTTACGGCAGGTGTACGACCAGATGGCCGAGCCAAAATGGGTTCTCGCAATGGGCGTCTGTGCCTCGTCGGGCGGGATGTTCAACAACTATGCGATCGTGCAGGGGGTCGACCACGTCGTCCCCGTGGACATCTACCTGCCGGGGTGCCCGCCGCGGCCGGAGATGCTGCTCAACGCGATCCTGATGCTGCACGCCAAGATTCAAGAGATGCCGTTGGGCGTCAACCGCGCCGAGGCCATCGCCGCCGCCGAGGAAGCCGCCCTCGCGTCCCGGCCGACCATCGAGCTCAAGGGGTTGCTGCGGTCATGACGGGCGAGCCCGAGAAGATCGGCCAACGCCGAGGCATGTTCGGCGTCAAGGGCAGCGGCGACACCTCCGGTTACGGGAGGCTCATCCGCGACGTGGCGCTCCCCGGCAGCTCGCCGCGACCCTACGGCGGCTACTTCGACGACGTCGTCGACGCGCTGGTCACCGTGCTCGGCGAGGACGTCTTCACCGCCGCCGTCGAGCGCGTGGTGGTGTTCCGCGACGAGCTGACCCTCCACGTGCGGCGGGAACACCTGGTGGCCGTGGCGCAGGCGCTTCGCGACGACGCCGCGTTGAGATTCGAGCTGTGCCTTGGGGTCTCCGGCGTGCACTACCCCGTCGACCTTGACCGCGAACTGCATGCGGTCTACCCGCTGATGTCGATCACCCACAATCGCCGGATTCGCGTCGAGGTCACCGCGCCCGACGCCGATCCCCATGTGCCGTCGCTGTTCTCGGTGTATCCGACGACCGACTGGCACGAGCGCGAGACGTACGACTTCTTCGGGCTCGTCTTCGACGGTCACCCGTCGCTCACCCGCATCGAGATGCCCGACGACTGGGTGGGTCACCCGCAGCGCAAGGACTACCCGTTGGGCGGCATCCCCGTGGAGTACCACGGCGCCGAGATTCAACCGCCCGACCAGCGGAGGTCCTACAACTGATGACCAGGCCCGACACCCCGCCCAAGGAGACAGTCGTCACGGTGGGCGGTGAAGACTGGCAGGAGGTGGTCGACGCCGCGCGCGACAAGGCCGTCGCCGGCGAACGCATCGTCGTCAACATGGGACCCCAGCACCCCTCCACCCACGGCGTCCTCCGCCTGATCTTGGAGATCGAGGGCGAAACCATCACCGAGATCCGGTGCGGAATCGGCTACCTGCACACCGGAATCGAGAAGAATCTCGAGTTCAGGAACTGGACGCAGGGTGTCACGTTCGTGACGAGGATGGACTACCTGTCGCCCTTCTTCAACGAGACGGCGTACTGCCTCGGGGTGGAGAAACTGCTCGACGTCACCGACGACATTCCCGAACGCGCCAGCGTCATCCGGGTGATGCTGATGGAACTGAACAGAATCTCCAGCCACCTGGTGGCGCTGGCCACCGGCGGTATGGAACTGGGTGCGATGTCGGCCATGTTCTTCGGCTTCCTCGGACGCGAACAGGTGCTGTCGGTCTTCGAGACCATCACCGGCCTGCGCATGAACCATGCCTACATCCGGCCCGGTGGGCTGGCCTCCGATCTGCCCGACGAGGCCATCCCGCTGCTCGAGGAGCTGCTGCGGACCATGCCCGCCAAGCTCACCGACCTGGAGGACCTCCTCAACGAGAACTACATCTGGAAGGCGCGCACCCAGGGCATCGGGTACCTCGACCTGACGGGCTGCATGGCGTTGGGCATCACCGGACCGTGCCTCCGCTCGACCGGACTGCCGCACGACCTGCGCCGCGCCCAGCCGTACTGCGGATACGAGACCTACGACTTCGACGTCATCACCACCGACGAATGCGATGCCTACGGCCGGTACATGATCCGCGTTCGCGAGATGCGCGAGTCGCTGAAGATCGTCGAGCAGTGCCTGAGCCGGCTGAAGCCGGGGCCGGTGATGATCACCAACAAGAAGCTGGCCTGGCCCGCCGACCTCCAGCTGGGGCCCGACGGGCTGGGCAACTCACCCGAGCACATCGCCAAGATCATGGGCGGCTCGATGGAGGCGCTCATCCACCACTTCAAGTTGGTCACCGAGGGCATCCGCGTTCCCGCGGGCCAGGTGTACGTCGCGGTGGAGTCGCCGCGCGGCGAGCTTGGCGTGCACATGGTCTCCGACGGTGGAACGCGTCCCTACCGCGTGCACTACCGCGATCCGTCGTTCACCAATCTGCAGGCGGTGGCGGCGATGTGCGAGGGCGGGATGGTGGCAGATGCGATCGCTGCGGTGGCGTCGATCGACCCGGTCATGGGCGGTGTTGACAGGTGACCCTCATCGATCTCCACCTTGGCCCCCGACCGGACGAACCGGGACCGCCGATTTCCCGCGGGCCACAGGCATATTCGGCCGAGGTGACGGCGCGGCTGACCTCCGACGCCGCCCAGATCATGGCCCGCTACCCCGAGTCGAGGTCGGCACTGCTGCCGCTGCTACACCTGGTGCAGTCCGAGGACGGCTATCTCACCCCGGCCGGGATCTCCTTCTGCGCAGGGCAATTGAGACTGAGTCCCGCCGAGGTGACCGCCGTCGCGACGTTCTATTCGATGTACCGGCGCACGCCCACCGGCGAATACCTGGTGGGCGTGTGCACCAACACGCTGTGCGCGGTGATGGGCGGTGACGCGATCCTCGAAGTCCTCGAAGAGCACCTCGACCTGCACGCAGGTCAGACCACCGCCGACGGCAAGGTCACCCTGGAACACCTGGAGTGCAACGCGGCGTGCGACTACGCGCCGGTGATCATGGTGAACTGGGAGTTCTTCGACAATCAGACGCCGGCGTCGGCCAGGAATCTGGTGGACGACCTCCGCGCGGGGACACCCGTTGCCGCCACCCGCGGCGGTTCGCCGTGCTCGTTCCGCGACACGTCGCGGATCCTTGCCGGATTCGTCGACCAACGGCCCGGCGCCAACGACGGCCCCACCGCGGGCGACGCGACCCTGGCCGGACTGCGGGTGGCCCACGAGCTCGGAATGGCCGCCCCCGACCCCGACGAATCTCATTCCACCGCAGCGGGACCCGACGACGAGCAGATCACCGAGGAGGCGGTCCGCAACGAGCCCGCGCCCGGTCCTCAGGCAGATCTGCCACCGACGAACGGGGCGCACTCGTGACGCTGACACCGGTGTTGAGCAGCTACTGGGACGAGCCGTCGTCGTGGACGCTGGAGTCCTATCAGCGCCATGACGGTTACCAAGCGCTGCGTACGGCGTTGGCGATGGACGCCGACGCGGTGATCGGCCTGGTGAAGGACTCCGGCCTGCGTGGCCGTGGCGGCGCGGGGTTCCCGACGGGCCAGAAGTGGTCGTTCATTCCGCAGGGCACCGAGGGGGCGGCCGCCAAGCCGCACTACCTGGTGATCAACGCCGATGAATCGGAACCCGGCACCTGCAAGGACATTCCGCTGATGATGGCCACGCCGCACGTCCTGGTGGAGGGTGCCATCATCGCGGCCTACGCGATCAGGGCGCGGCACGCGTTCATCTACGTTCGCGGTGAGGTGCTGCCCGTGCTGCGTCGGTTGCAGACCGCCGTCGCCGAGGCCTACGACGCCGGCTTCCTCGGCGCCGACATCCTCGGCTCGGGCTTCGACCTCGATCTGGTGGTGCACGCCGGCGCGGGGGCGTACATCTGCGGCGAGGAGACCGCGCTGCTGGACTCGCTGGAGGGTCGACGCGGGCAACCTCGGCTACGCCCACCGTTCCCCGCCGTCGCCGGCCTGTACGCCTGTCCGACGGTGGTCAACAACGTGGAGTCGATCGCCAGTGTGCCCGCCGTGGTGCGCGGTGGTGTCGACTGGTTCAAGTCGATGGGCTCGGAGAAGTCGCCGGGGTTCACGTTGTACTCGTTGTCGGGGCACGTCACCACCCCGGGTCAGTATGAGGCCCCGCTTGGTATCACCCTTCGCGAGTTGCTCGAGTACGCGGGTGGAGTGCGGGCGGGCCACGAACTGAAGTTCTGGACCCCCGGCGGGTCGTCGACGCCACTGTTCACCCCCGAACATCTCGACGTGCCACTGGATTACGAGAACGTGGCCAAGGCAGGCTCGATGCTGGGCACCAAGGCGCTTCAGATATTCGACGAGACGACGTGCGTGGTGCGGGCGGTTCGACGGTGGACGCAGTTCTACGCCCACGAATCCTGCGGCAAGTGCACGCCATGCCGGGAGGGCACCTACTGGTTGGCGCAGATCTACGAGCGCCTGGAGAACGGAACGGGTCGTCGGGACGACCTCGACAAGTTGCTCGACATCGCCGACGCCATTCTCGGCAAGTCGTTCTGCGCACTCGGCGACGGCGCGGCGAGCCCAATCATGTCGTCGATCAAGTACTTCCGCGACGAGTACGTCGCGCACCTCGACGGCGGATGCCCGTTCGATCCGCACGCCTCGATGCTGGCCGCACCGGAAGGAGTGGGCGTATGACTCTGGCTGAGCCCACCAAGGGCACCACCGACGTCGAAATGGTGTCGCTCACCGTCGACGACCACCAGATCAGCGTTCCCAAGGGCACGTTGGTGATTCGCGCGGCCGAGCTGATGGGCATCCAGATCCCCCGGTTCTGCGACCACCCGTTGCTCGAACCGGTCGGCGCGTGCCGACAGTGCCTGGTCGAGGTCGAGGGTCAGCGCAAGCCCATGGCGAGTTGCACCATCACCGTCACCCCGGACATGGTGGTGCGCACCCAGCTGACGTCGGAGGTCGCCGACAAGTCCCAGCGCGGCGTGATGGAACTGCTGCTCATCAACCACCCGCTCGACTGCCCCGTCTGCGACAAGGGCGGCGAATGCCCGCTGCAGAACCAGGCAATGTCCAACGGCCAGGCCGACACTCGCTTCACCGACGTCAAGCGCACGTTCCCCAAACCGATCAACCTCTCCGCCCAGGTGCTGCTCGACCGCGAACGCTGCGTGCTGTGCGCGCGGTGCACCAGGTTCTCCAACCAGATCGCCGGCGACCCGTTCATCGAGCTGCTCGAACGAGGCGCACTTCAGCAGGTCGGCATCGCCGACGAGACGCCGTTCGACTCGTACTTCTCGGGCAACACCGTTCAGATCTGCCCGGTCGGCGCGCTGACCGGCACCGCGTACCGGTTCCGCGCCAGACCGTTCGACCTGGTGTCCACGCCCAGCGTGTGCGAGCACTGCGCCTCGGGCTGCGCCCAGCGCACCGACCACCGCCGCGGAAATGTGTTGCGCCGCCTCGCCGGCGACGACCCCACCGTCAACGAAGAGTGGAACTGCGACAAGGGGCGCTGGGCGTTCACCTACGCCACGCAGGGCGACCGCATCGCCACCCCGCTGGTTCGCGACGCCGACGGCACCCAACGGCCGGCGTCGTGGTCGGAGGCCGTTGCAGTCGCCATCCGCGGCCTGACCGCCGCGGGCGGGCGCACCGGGGTGCTGGTCGGTGGCCGGCTGACCCTCGAGGACGCCTACGCGTACGCCAAGTTCGCCCGAATCGTGTTGGGCACCAACGACGTCGACTTCCGTAGCCGGGCCCACTCCGAGGAGGAGGCCGACTTCCTCGCCGCCGCCGTCGCGGGGCGCCCGATGTCGGTCACCTATGACGACCTCGACGCCGCGTCGTCGGTCCTGCTGGTGGGGTTCGAACC
Organism: Mycobacterium sp. Root135; assembly: GCF_001426545.1. Classification (GTDB taxonomy): domain Bacteria; phylum Actinomycetota; class Actinomycetes; order Mycobacteriales; family Mycobacteriaceae; genus Mycobacterium. The sequence goes on from NZ_LMEZ01000007.1 coordinate 25,161, forward strand.
CGAAGAGGAATCCCCGATCGTCTACCTTCGCCTACGCAAGGCTGCCCGCAAGCGCGGACTGGCCGTCACCTCGATCGCACCGTTCGCCACGCGCGGCCTCGAGAAGATGGGCGGCACCCTCATCCCCACGGTGCCGGGTGGCGAGGCCGCAGCCCTCGACGCGCTCGACGGCATGGACGCCGGGACTGTCGTCCTGGTCGGCGAACGGCTCGCGACCGCTCCCGGCGCGTACTCCGCGGCGGTTCGACTCGCCGAGCGCACCGGTGCCAAGATCGGCTGGATCCCCCGCCGCGCCGGTGAGCGTGGTGCCCTGGAAGCCGGTGCGGCGCCTCATCTTTTGCCCGGTGGCCGACCGTTGTCGGATGCCGCGGCCCGTGCCGAGGTCGCCGCGGCGTGGAACGTCGACGACCTGCCCGCCGCTCCTGGCCGGGACACCGCCGGCATCCTCGCGGCCGCCGAAGACGGCTCGTTGGGCGCGCTACTGGTCGGTGGCGTCGAGGTCGGCGACCTGCCCGACCCGGCTGCCGCCCTGGCGGGGATCGACGCCGCCCCGTTCGTCGTCAGCCTGGAATTGCGGCACAGCGCCGTCACCGAACGTGCCGACGTGGTGTTTCCGGTGGCTCCGGTCACCGAGAAGTCGGGCACGTTCGTCACGTGGGAGGGACGCCCACGGTCCTTCGAACCTGCCCTACCGCCCAACGCCACGTCGGACTCGCGCGTGCTCGCGGCGCTGGCCGAGGAGGTCGGCGTCCACCTTGGCCTGCGTGACGCGGCCGACGCCCGCGCCGAGATCCAACGACTCGGCAGCTGGCAGGGATCGTCGGCCGACGCTCCGAACGTGCCCGTGCCGCAGGCGAACCCGCCAGGGCCCGGGCAGGCCGTCCTGGCGGGCTGGCGGATGCTGCTGGACGCCGGCCGTCTCCAAGACGGTGAGCCACACCTCGCTGGCACGGCGCGACCCTCGGTCGTCCGGTTGTCGCCGATGACCGCCGCGGAGATCGGTGCCGACGACGGGCAACCGGTCACCGTCTCGACCGACCGCGGTGCGGTCACCTTGGCGCTGGAGGTTACCGAGATGCCGGACGGGGTGGTGTGGCTGCCGCTGAATTCGACTGGCTCGCAGGTGACCGTGACGCTGGGGGTCGCCCCGGGAGCCATCGTGAACGTGGCGGCCGGAGGTGAGCGGGCATGACCTATCCCGATCTGAGCTCCTTCGGACACGATCCGTGGTGGTTGGTGGTGGCGAAGGCGTTGGGCGTCTTCGTCTTCCTGCTGTTGACCGTGCTGGTCGCGATCCTTCTCGAACGCAAGATCCTCGGCCGCATGCAGATGCGGTTCGGCCCCAACCGAGTTGGGCCGTTCGGCCTGCTGCAAAGCCTCGTCGACGGCGTCAAGCTCGCGCTCAAGGAGGGCCTGATCCCGGCCGGAGTCGACAAGCCGATTTATCTCGCCGCCCCGGTCATCGCCGTCATTCCCGCCTTCATGGCGTTCGCGGTGATCCCGATGGGTGGCCTGGTGAGCGTCTTCGGTACCCAGACTCCGCTCCAGCTGACCGACCTTCCCGTCGCCGTGCTGTACGTCCTGGCGGTGACGTCCGTCGGCGTCTACGGAATCGTGTTGGCGGGGTGGGCTTCCGGGTCCACCTATCCCCTGCTCGGCGGCTTGCGTTCGAGCGCCCAGGTGATCTCCTACGAGATCGCGATGGCGTTGTGCTTCGCCGCGGTCTTCCTGTACGCGGGCACCATGTCCACCTCGGAGATCGTGGCCAAGCAGCAGGGCCTCTGGTTCGTGTTCCTGCTGCTGCCGTCCTTCGTGATCTACGCGGTCTCGATGGTGGGCGAAACCAACCGGGCGCCCTTCGATTTGCCGGAGGCCGAAGGCGAACTGGTCGGCGGGTTCCACACCGAGTACTCCTCGCTGAAGTTCGCGATGTTCATGCTCGCCGAGTACGTCAACATGACCACCGTCGCCGCATTGGCCACCACGATGTTCCTCGGCGGGTGGCAGGCGCCGTGGCCGCTCACCATGATCGACGGCGTCAACTCCGGATGGTGGCCGCTGCTGTGGTTCACCCTCAAGGTCTGGACGTTCATGTTCGGGTTCATGTGGCTGCGGGCGACGCTGCCGCGGCTGCGCTACGACCAGTTCATGGGATTGGGCTGGAAGATCCTCATCCCCATCTCACTCGGCTGGATCATGACGGTCGCCGTCGTCAGAACCCTGCGCAACCAGGGCTACGACGGACTCGCCGTCGTCCTCGTCGCCACCAGCTCGTTCGCCGGCCTGCTGCTCCTGGTCTACCTGTGGCGAATCCTGCGGCACAAGCGAGCCCGTCCCCAGCGTCTCGCCGACCCGCCGTCGACCGCGCCCGGCGCCTTCCCGGTGCCGCCCATCCCCGCGAAGGAGCCAGCCGATGTCTAAGCGGCCACACCTCGTCGACGCGCTCGCCGGTTTCGGCGTGACGTTCACGACGATGTTCAAGAAACCGGTCACCGAGCAGTACCCGGAGAAGCCAGGGGCGACGGCCAAGCGGTACCACGGCAGGCACCAACTCAACCGGTACGACGACGGTTTGGAGAAGTGCATCGGCTGCGAGCTCTGCGCGTGGGCATGCCCGGCCGACGCGATCTTCGTCGAAGGCGCCGACAACACGGAGACCGAACGCTATTCGCCTGGGGAACGGTACGGCGGCGTCTATCAAATCAACTATCTGCGGTGCATCGGCTGCGGCCTGTGCATCGAAGCGTGCCCCACCCGGGCGCTGACCATGACGAACGACTACGAAATGGCGGACGACAACCGCTCGGACCTGATCTACGGCAAGGACAAGTTGCTCGCGCCGCTTCGGCCCGAGATGACCGCTCCGCCGCACGCGATGGCGCCGGGTAGCACCGACGAGGACTACTACCGGGGCAACGTGCGGTCCGACGGGCTGGCCACCCCGCTTGGCATGCCAACCGTGAAGCCGAGGGAAGCGGTTCTGTGACAGCCGATTTCGCGCTCCTGGCTGCCGACACCATTCAGCGCACGTCGACGATGGAGGCCGTGACGTTCTGGGTGCTCGGCACGCTGGCCGTGCTGGGAGCGATCGCCGTCATCGCCGCGCCCAAGGCGGTGTACTCGGCAATCTTCCTGGCGATCACGATGATCATCCTTGCGGTGCTGTACATCGCCCAGGACGCGTTGTTCCTCGGCGTCGTACAGATCGTCGTCTACACCGGCGCGGTGATGATGCTCTTCCTGTTCGTCCTGATGCTCATTGGGGTCGACTCCGCCGACTCGCTGGTGGAAACCATTCGCGGCCAACGCCTTGCCGCCATCGGGGTGGGTGTGGCCTTCGGCATCCTGCTCGTCGCCGGCATCGGCAACGTCTCCGTCAACGGCTTCACCGGGCTCTCCGAGGCAAATGCGGGCGGCAACGTGGAAGGCCTCGCCGCGCTGATCTTCGTCCGCTACCTGTGGGCCTTCGAACTGACCAGCGCGCTGCTCATCACGGCCACCCTGGCGGCCATGGTCCTGACCCACCGCGAGCGCATCGACCGTCGCAAGACCCAGCGCGAACTCGCCACGGAGCGGTTCGCCCCCGGTGGGCACGCGACGCCGATGCCCAGTCCCGGCGTCTACGCCCGGCACAACGCGGTCGACGTGGCGGCGCGACTTCCCGACGGCTCGGATGCCAAGACCTCGGTCAGCGGCATCCTGCCACCCCGCACCATGGCGTCGAAGAACGGAGCGTCGTCGTGAATCCCGCGAATTACCTGTATCTGTCGGCGATGCTGTTCACCATCGGTGCCGCCGGAGTGCTTTTGCGCCGCAACGCCATCGTGATGTTCATGTGCGTCGAGTTGATGCTCAACGCCGCGAACCTCGCGTTCGTCACGTTCTCCCGCATGCACGGTCACCTCGACGGACAGGTCGTGGCGTTCTTCACCATGGTCGTCGCCGCGTGCGAGGTCGTCGTCGGGCTGGCGATCATCATGACAATCTTCCGGGCCAGACAATCGGCCTCGGTCGACGGCGCGAACCTGCTGAGGCACTAGTGATCTGGCTCCTGATCGCGCTGCCGCTTCTCGGTGCACTGGTCTTGCTGCTGGGCGGCAAGACCACCAACGCCTGGGGTCATCTGCTGGGGTGCGCGACGGTGCTGGCGTCCTTCGTCGTCGCCGCGGTGCTGTTCGTCGGCATGGCCGGCTCCCCCGCCGAGGACCGCGGCGTGCACCAACACCTCTTCACCTGGGTCCCCGTCGGGCAGTTGAACGTGGACTTCGGACTCCAACTCGACCAGCTCTCCGTGTGTTTCGTCCTGCTGATCACCGGCGTCGGCTCACTGATCCACGTCTACTCCGTCGGCTACATGGCCCACGATCCGGAGCGAAGGCGCTTCTTCGCCTACCTCAACCTGTTCGTCGCGGCCATGCTGCTGCTGGTGCTGGCCGACAACTACCTCGGGCTCTACATGGGTTGGGAGGGCGTCGGTTTGGCGTCCTACCTGCTGATCGGCTTTTGGCAGCACAAGCCGTCGGCCGCCACCGCCGCGAAGAAGGCCTTCGTCGTCAACCGGGTCGGTGACATCGGGCTCGCGCTGGCGTTGATGGTGATGTTCGCCAACGTCGGAACGGTCTCCTACGAAGGTGTCTTCAGGGCGGCGGACCAGATGTCGAACGGGACCACGACGGCCATCGGCCTGCTCCTCCTGTTGGCCGCCTGCGGCAAGTCCGCGCAGGTACCGCTGCAGTCGTGGCTAGGCGACGCGATGGAGGGCCCGACCCCGGTGTCGGCACTCATCCACGCGGCCACCATGGTCACCGCAGGTGTCTACCTGATCGTGCGGTCGGGGCCGATCTACGACCTCGCCCCCGACGCGCGCCTCGGGGTGGTCATCGTCGGTGCGGTCACACTGCTGTTCGGCGCCGTCATCGGGTGCGCGAAGGACGACATCAAGAAGGCGCTCGCCGCCTCGACGATGAGCCAGATCGGCTACATGGTGCTCGCCGCGGGGCTCGGGCCGGCGGGCTACGCGATCGCCATCATGCACCTGCTCACCCACGGGTTCTTCAAGGCCGGGCTGTTCCTCGGCGCCGGTTCGGTCATGCACGGCATGGACGACGAGACCGACATGCGACGCTACGGCGGCCTGCGCACGTTCATGCCGATCACGTTCGTCACCTTCGGCCTCGGCTACCTGGCGATCATCGGCGTCCCACCGTTTGCGGGCTTCTTCTCCAAGGACGCCATCATCGAAACCGCCTTCGCCGCAGGCGGAGTCAAGGGCATCCTGCTCGGCGGGGCGGCGCTGCTCGGCGCCGGCATCACGGCGTTCTACATGACCAGGGTGATGCTGATGACGTTCTTCGGGGAGAAGCGGTGGGTTGAGGGGGCTCATCCTCACGAATCACCGGCGAGCATGACAGCGCCGATGATCGTGCTCGCGATCGGCTCGGTCGGCGCGGGCGCACTGTTCGCCATTGGCGGCACCCTCGAGCACTGGCTCGAGCCCGTCGTCGGAGCACACGAAGAGGCTGCGCACGCCATCCCGGTCTGGCTGATGACCACCGTCACCCTCGCCGTCGTGGCCGTCGGGGTCGCGATCGCCTACCGCAACTACGCCATGCGTGCGATCCCGGAAGTCGCACCGGAGAACGTCTCCGCGCTGACCGTCGCGGCCCGCAGGGACCTCTACGGTGACGCGTTCAACGAGGACGTGCTGATGCGCGGTGGCCAGGTGGTGACCAGGGGGCTGGTCGAGATCGACGACGAGGGCATCGACGACGTCTCGCGTGGCCTTGGCGCGCTGGTCGGCGGCGCCTCGGAGCGGCTGCGTCAGGTGCAGACCGGTTTCGCCCGCTCGTATGCCCTGTCCATGTTCGGCGGTACCGTCCTGGTCATCGCCGCGATTCTGGCGGTGAAGGTCTGGTGAGCGGCGTGCCGTGGCTGTCAGTACTGTGGGCCGTCCCCATGCTCGGCGCCGCCGTGGTCATCCTGTTGCCTTCGGCGGCAAGGCATCTCGCGAAGTATGCGGCGCTGGCGCTATCGCTGGTCGTGTTGGCCATCGCGGCACTGCTTGCCGTGACGTTCGACCCGGCGGGCGCGCAGTACCAGTTCGTCGAAGACCACGCCTGGATCCCCTCCTTCGGAACGGGATACATCCTCGGGCTCGACGGCATTGCGCTGGCCCTGGTGGTGCTCACCGCCGTGCTGGTGCCGCTGCTGATCGTGGCCGGCTGGAACGACGCCGGGGAGCGCGGTAGATCCACCCACACCTACCTGGCGTTGACGCTGGTGGTCGAGGGTATGGTGCTGATCTCGCTGACGGCGCTGGACGTGTTGCTGTTCTACGTCTTCTTCGAGGCGATGCTCATCCCGATGTACTTCCTCATCGGCGGTTTCGGCGGCGAGCACAGGTCCGCTGCAGCCGTGAAGTTCTTGCTGTACAACCTCTTCGGCGGGCTCATCATGCTCGCGGCGGTCATCGGGCTGTACGTGGCGACGGCCAAGAGCGACGCGTTCGCCGCCGGCACCTTCGACTTCCGGGCGATCGTGGCCGCCGTCGCGGACGGGTCGTTGAACGTCCCCCCGGCGGTGCTCAACGCCCTGTTCCTCGGCTTCATGTTCGCCTTCGCCGTCAAGGCACCGCTGTGGCCGTTCCACCGCTGGCTGCCCGACGCGGCCGTCGAGTCGACCCCCGCCACGGCGGTGCTGATGATGGCCGTCGTCGACAAGGTCGGCACGTTCGGCATGCTGCGCTACTGCCTGCAGCTGTTCCCGGACGCGTCGATCACGTTCCGGCCGTTGATCATCACGCTCGCCGTGATCGGCATCGTCTACGGCGCGGTCGTCGCCATTGGTCAAACCGACGTGATGCGTCTGATCTCCTACACGTCGATCTCGCACTTCGGCTTCATCATCCTGGGGATCTTCGTCATGACGACTCAGGGCCAAACGGGGTCGACGCTCTACATGGTCAACCACGGCATCTCGACGGCTGCACTCTTCCTCGTCGCGGGATTCCTGGTGTCGCGCAGGGGAAGTCGTGCCATCGCGTCGTTCGGCGGCGTGCAGAAGGTGGCGCCGGTGCTGGCGGGCACGTTCCTCGTCGCCGGGTTGGCGACTCTGTCGCTGCCGGGCCTGGCGCCGTTCATCAGCGAGTTCCTCGTCCTGATCGGCACGTTCACCACCTACCCCGTCCTCGCGGTCTTCGCGTCGTCGGCCCTGGTGCTCTCGGCGATCTACATCCTCTGGATGTACCAGCGCATGATGACCGGGCCCGTTGCGGTGGACAACGAGAAGCTGCGTGACCTCGTCCCGAGGGAACTCCTCGTCGTCGCACCGCTGATCGCACTGCTGTTGGTCCTGGGCGTGTATCCCAAACCCGTGCTCGACGTCATCGATCCCGCCGTCGGCCACACGCTGACGACGATCGGCCAGGTAGACCCGGCACCCCGCGTTGCCGAAGGGAGCCCCGTCAAGTGACGATCACCCCGCCCACCGTCGAATACGGCCTCGTTTCACCGATGCTCATCGTGCTGGGCGTCGCCGTGCTCGGAGTTCTGGTCGAGGCGTTCCTGCCGCGCGCCGCGCGCTATCCGGTGCAGCTGACGTTGGCGATCGGCGGGCAAGTCGCCGCCATGGTCGCCGTCGTCGTCCAGTGGGTCGGGCTCGGGTCGTCGGTGGGCCAGACCGCCGTCATGGGGGCAGTCGCCGTCGACCGACCGGCACTGTTCCTCCAGGGCACCCTGTTGACGATCGGCATCCTCGGCACGCTGCTGATCGCCGAGCGCCGCATCGCCTCGGAGGTGGACGTGGACGACGGTGCAGGCGGGCTCGACGCCTTCACCCCGATGGCGTCGGCCGTGCCGGGCAGCGTCGCCGAAAGGCTCGCGACGAAGGCCGGCATCACCCAGACCGAGGTCTTCCCGCTCACCATGTTCGCGCTCGGCGGGATGATGCTGTTCGGCTCGTCGGACGACCTGCTGACCATGTTCGTTGCGCTGGAGGTCTTTTCGCTGCCGCTGTACCTGATGTGCGGGCTGGCGCGACGGCGCAGGCTGCTGTCGCAAGAGGCGGCCCTGAAGTACTTCCTGCTCGGTGCGTTCTCGTCGGCGTTCTTCCTGTACGGGATCGCCCTTCTGTACGGTTACTCCGGCGGCTTGAGCCTCAGTGGCATCCGTGAACAAACCTCGGGCAACACCGGCATGGCACTCGTCGGAATCGGCCTGCTGTCGGTCGGCGTGTTGTTCAAAGTTGGTGCAGTGCCGTTCCATTCGTGGATCCCCGACGTCTACCAGGGCGCTCCCACACCCGTCACGGCGTTCATGGCGGCAGCCACCAAGATCGCCGCATTCGGGGCCATGCTGCGGATCTTCTACGTGGCGCTACCCGACTTCAGGGACGACTGGCGGCCGCTGATGTGGGGTGTCGCGATCCTCACGATGATGGTGGGCACGGTGACCGCGGTGTCCCAAAGCGACGTCAAGCGGATGCTGGCCTATTCGTCGGTCGCCCACGCCGGGTTCATCCTCACCGGTGTCATCGCCTTGACCGACACCGGCATCTCCGCGACGCTGTTCTACCTCTTCGCCTACGGGTTCAGCACCCTCGGCGCCTTCGCCGTCGTCAGTGTCGTGCGCAACGCCGCGGGCGAGGAGGAGACCGACATGACCCGGTGGGCGGGTCTGGGCCGCAGTCATCCCCTGGTGGGCGTGGTGTTCTCGTTGTTCCTGCTCGCGTTCGCTGGCATTCCGTTGACCAGTGGCTTCGTCAGCAAGTTCGCGGTGTTCAAGGCGGCCGCCGAGGGTGGCGCGGCACCGCTGGTGATCGTCGGCGTCTGCGCCAGCGCCGTGGCGGCGTACTTCTACGTGCGTGTGATCGTGCTGCTGTTCTTCACCGATCCGCCCGAGGACGGCCCGACCGTGGTGGTGCCCAGTGCACTGAGCATGGCCACCGTGACGCTGAGCGCCGCGATCACCCTGGTTCTTGGCGCCTTGCCACAACCGATCCTCGACCTGGTGAACTCGGCGAACCAGTTCGTCGGCTAGCGTTCCGGCGATGAGCGACCACGGCGTGCTGATCCGTACCGAGCACGGTGCGGTCAGGGTTCTGACGATGAACCGCCCCGAGGCACGTAACGCCCTGAGCCGCAGTCTGATGGCGGCGCTCTACGAGGCTCTGCGAGCCGCCGACGAGGACGATTCGGTGCGCGCCGTCGTCCTGACGGGAACAGACCCGGCCTTCTGTGCGGGCATCGATCTCAAGGAGGCCGCGCGCGACGGTCTGGACTACCTCGCCGCGTTCACGACGAACAGTTGCATCTCCGCGGTAGGTGAGATGCGGACGCCCATCGTGGGGGCCGTCAACGGGGCGACCTTCACCGGCGGTCTCGAGATCGCGCTGGGGTGTGACTTCCTGCTGGCTTCCGAACGTGCGGTTTTCGCCGATACCCATGCGCGCGTGGGAATCCTCCCGGGCGGCGGGATGACGGCACGACTGCCCCTGGTGGTCGGTGGGGCGATGGCACGCCGCCTGTCGATGACGGGCGAAGTGGTGGATGCGGTTCGCGCCGAACGCATCGGATTGGTGACCGAAGTCGTGCCGCACGACGAGCTGCTACCCCGAGCGGTGGCCCTTGCCCAGCAGATCGCCGAGGTTCCCGCGTCGACGATGTCGAGGCTCAAGGAAATCTACGTGCGCGGCGCGGCGACGGTCGTCGACCCCGCGTTGGCCGCCGAGGACGCACTCGCGCGCACCCACGAAGGCGATCTGGCCGGCCTCGACCAGCGGCGCATCGACGTCATGCGCGCCAACAAGTCGCAGATCGACACCGGCGTCACCAGTTGAACCGAACGTCCCGCCGCATCGTGTCACGATCAATTGACCATCGAACAAGGACGTTCCCATGCCCAGTTTTCCCGCCCTGAACCATGTCGCGCTCACCGTCCGGGACCTCACGGTCAGCGCGCCGTGGTACCGCCAGCTCATCGGCGCCGACCCCCTGATCGAGGAAGACACCAGGTTCGGCTACCGCCACGTGGTGTGGCTGTTGCCCGACAACACCCTGTTCGGCATCCATCAGCACACCGAGGCCGCGCCGGACGAGACGTTCAGCGAGTTCCGGGTCGGCCTCGACCACGTGGGGTTCGGCTGTGCCTCCCGCGCCGACCTCGAGGACTGGGTGACGCGCCTCGACGAGCTGGGGATCGAGCACGGCGGCATCGTCGACGAGCCCTACGGCTCGGGCCTGAGCTTCAGAGACCCCGACGGGTCCGCTCTGGAGTTCTTCGCGCTGCCCGCAGAAGGCTAGGACTCGGCCGGCGAGTCGTCGTCGGAACCGGCCATCAGCACGTTCCACGCCTCACGCCGTTTGCGGTCCTGGACTTCCTTGCGCCATTGGGTGCCGCGTTGGCTGAAGTGGCCCTCCGCAGCTCGTTCGGCGATCTCGGTGATGCGACGGCCCAGCACCAGGGCCTCGCCGATCGTCATCGTCAGCAGGACCCCGGCCCGGTCGCCGTCCGGCCGTCCCACGGGGTCGACGACGACTCTGGCCGTCTCCGCCCGCCCGTCGGCGTCGTCGGTCCACGGCGGCGTGGAGTACACCTCGGGTACCCCGTCCTCGTCGTTCAGGGTCAGCTGCACGTACATGGTGACAACGGTACTGGTTCGACCTACGAGGCCGCCGGTCGACGGGTGTGAGCGTCGTCCAACTCCTAGGCCCTGATGCCGTGGTTGACAATCGCGGCAGTCTGCTCCACCCAGTCGTCGTCCAGCGACCCGCCGGGGTCGAGAAGTAGCCGCAAAAGCGTTGCCCCACCGATGATCTCGATCATCCGCTGGGGGTCGACGTCGGCGTGCACCTCGCCGCGGGCGACGGCGTGGTCCAGCCGGTCCCCGATGACGCCGAAGAGTCCCACGAACCGACTTACGACGCGGGCGTGCAGGTCGGCGTCGTCGGCCATGTCGGCGATGAGCCCCGGCAGTGCGGCTCGGACCACTGGGCTGGTGAACACGTCGCGGGCGGCGGCGACCATGGCGCGCACGTCGCCGCCGATGTCGCCCTCAGGGGTCGTCAATGCCGTGGGTGCCACGGGAAACGCTGCCTCGTGGACCAATTCGGCCTTGCTGGACCATCGGCGGTACAGGGCGGTCTTGGTGGTGCCGGCTCGTTCGGCGACGGCGGCCATCGTGAGGTTCGCGTACCCGACTTCGGCAAGCAGCTCCGCCGCCGCGCCCAGCACGGCAGCATCGATACGCGGGTCGCGAGGACGTCCCACGTTCGGGGTCTCGACAACGTCACCCGCATCTGCTTTCATAACGCTACCCACCGTATCGTAATTACTCTAAGGGGTAAACCTTGGCGAACGACCCGGCTGTCGAAGACGTCAGCCGCCTCCAGCACACCTCCCGCGACAGCAGCACCCTCCCCGCGGTGATGTCGCAGTGGCTCGCCACCGTTCTTCCCGGGGGAGCCGTGCCCACGGTGACCGTCGAGAGCGGAGTCGACGCGAACGGAATGTCCTCGGAGACAATCATCCTCACCGGCGAGTGGGAGCAGGACGGTCAGACCGCGAAGCAGAAGTGGGTGGCCCGCGTCGCCCCCAGCGCCGCGGACGTGCCGGTCTTCCCGACCTATCGAATGGACCATCAGTTCGACGTCATCCGACTGGTCGGCGAGCTGAGCGACGTGCCCGTCCCCCGCGTCCGCTGGTTGGAGGACACGGGTGACGTCCTCGGCACGCCGTTCTTCCTGATGGACCTCGCCGGCGGCGTCGTGCCACCCGACGTGATGCCGTATACGTTCGGCGGCAACTGGTTCGCCGACGCACCCGCCGACAGGCAGCGTGAGCTCCAGGACTCCACCGTCGAGGTGCTGGCGAAACTGCATTCGATTCCCGACGCGGAGAACACCTTCGGCTTCCTCGCCGAGGTCGACCCGCCCGGTGACACTCCGTTGCGCCGCCACTTCTGCTGGCTCAAGGACTGGTACGAATTCGCCGTCGCCGACATCGGCCGGTCGCCACTGGTCGAACGCGCACTGGCCTGGCTGGAGCAGAACTTCCCCGACGACGTCGCGGCGACGCAGCCGGTGCTGGCGTGGGGCGACTCGCGGATCGGCAACGTGCTCTACGAAGACTTTCGGCCCGTCGCCGTGCTGGACTGGGAGATGGCGACCGTCGGACCACGCGAACTCGACGTCTCCTGGATCATCTTCGCCCACATGGTGTTCCAGGAGCTGGCGGGCTTGGCCGGCCTGCCAGGCCTGCCCGACGTGCTGCGCGAGGACGACGTGCGCTCGACGTATGAGGAACTGACCGGCACCGCCCTCGGAGCGCTGGACTGGTTCTACGTGTATTCCGGTGTGATCTGGTGCTGCGTGTTCATGCGGACCAGCGCCCGGCGGGTGCACTTCGGCGAGATGGAGAAGCCCGATGACGTCGAGTCGCAGTTCTATCACGCGTCGCTGCTGAAGCGGCTGATCGGTCCGGAGGGCAGGAGCGCAGCGACCGGGGAAGAGGAAGAGGTAGCCAACTGATGCTCACCCCCATGGACGAGTTTCCGCTGCACCAGGTTCCGCAGCCGATCGCACAGCCGGAGTCCTCGGACCGCAACTTCTACGACCGGTCCTATTTCAACGCCCACGACCGCAGTGGCGACATCTTCCTCATCACCGGCATCGGGTACTACCCGAACCTCGGGGTGAAGGATGCCTTCGTGCTCGTTCGGCGCGGTGACCAGCAGACCGCGGTGCACCTGTCGGACGCCATCGACCACGACCGGCTCAACCAGCACGTCCTCGGGTACCGCGTCGAGGTCCAGGAGCCGCTGCGCCGGCTGCGAATCGTCCTGGAAGAGACCGACGGAATCGCCGCCGACCTCACCTGGAACGGGCTGTTCGACGTCGTCCAGGAACAACGGCACCTGCTTCGGGCCGGCAACCGAATCACCCTGGACGCCCAGCGGTTCGCGCAATTAGGTTCCTGGAGCGGGCATCTCGCGATCGACGGCGAAGAAATCACCGTCGACCCGTCGACCTGGATCGGCAGCCGCGACCGGTCGTGGGGCATCCGGCCCGTCGGAGAGGCCGAACCCGCCGGGCGCCCGGCACATCCGCCGTTCGAGGGCATGTGGTGGCTGTACGTGCCGATGGCGTTCGACGACTTCTCGATCGTGCTCATCATCCAGGAGGATCCCAGCGGATTCCGTTCACTCAACGACTGCACGCGGATCTGGAAGGACGGACGCGTCGAACAACTGGGGTGGCCGCGCGTCAAGATCCACTACACCTCGGGGACGCGAATCCCGACCGGCGCCAGCATCGACGCCACCGCGCTCGACGGATCGCCCGTGCACTTCGAGGTGGAATCCAAACTGCCCGTGCCGATTCACGTCGGCGGCGGCTACGGCGGTGACTCGGACTGGATCCATGGCATGTGGAGGGGCGAGAAGTTCACCGAGCGTCTCACCTACGACATGACCGACCCGGCGATCGTGGGTCGGGCCGGGTTCGGCGTCATCGACCACGTCGGCCGGGCGCTGTGCACCGAAGGCAACCGTGCACCCGTCGAGGGCTGGGGCCTCTTCGAACACGGCGCGCTTGGCCGCCACGACCCGTCGGGCTTCACCGACTGGCTGACGGTGGCGGACTAGCCTCCCGAATGGGTCAACGGCTCTAGCACGCCGGTCCGACACTTCCGGTGGCCTGGGCGGGGTTGTCCACAGGATGGCGGGTTGTCCACAGAGTGCTTGTAGCAGAACGGCTTTCGTCGTACCGGCGTCATAGACTGAGTTCATGTTCGACGGTCTGGTGGACGCGACGACCGACACCTCAGGTGCCGGGGCGCTCTCGGCGTGGACGCGGGTGGAATCCGCCGCATGCGCCCGCAAGGTCGCGGCGGTGGCCGCGATGCTCGCCGAGGCCTACGCCGCGTCCGGCTCTGCCGATCGCGACCAATGGTGCCTGGACAACTTCGACGCCGTCGCCGCCCACGTCGGAGCCACCCAACGCATCACCCCCGGCGCCGCCTCCAACCAACTCCTCATCGCCGTCGCCCTGCACGAACGCTTCCCTCAGGTCGCCGCGATCTTCGCCGAAGGACTCATCACCTACCAACTGGTCCGGGCCGTGGTGCAACGCGGAGCCCTGGTCGTCGACCCCGACGCGCTGCGCGCCCTTGACGCCCTACTTGCCGAGGCGTTCGGGACCTGGGGACCGATGTCGGTGGACAAGACCGAAAAGACCCTCGACGCCTACGTCGCCCAGGTAGACCCCCACGCGGTGCGCCGCACCGAGACCAAGGCCCGAAGTCGGTCGGTCGAGGTCAGCGTCGACGAGGACGGCAGCGGCCTGGCCACCGTCTACGCGACCTTGTTCGCCCACGACGCGAAGGCGTTCGAGGCCCGGTTGCGAGGACTGGCCGACACCGTGTGTCCAGCTGATCCGCGCACCGCCGAGCAGCGCCGCGCCGATGCGACCGGGGCGCTGGCCAACGGCAACGACCGCCTGGCCTGCCTCTGCGGCACCGAGGACTGCCCGGCCGCGCAGAACCCACCCTCAACCGGGATGGTGGTCTACGTGATCGCGAGCGCGGACACGCTCCCCAAGCCGACGGTTACGCCCGACTCCGGGCCGTCGGCGCCGACGCCGGAGACTCCCGCGCCGCCTTCGCTGGACGGGGAGCAGCCACCCTTGTTCGACAAGCCACTGCGCGAGCTGATGCTCACCGAGGCGCTCACCCCGACCCCGGGGCGCCTGGCCAGCCTGCGGCCCGCGGCCTTCATGGGTGGACAGTTCCTGCCCGGGGCGATCGCGTGCCGCGCTAGCCAAGGGGCCACCATCACCCCGATCCTCCACCCCGGGCAAGCGCCACCAGAATCCCGCTACCGCCCGTCGAAGAAGCTGGCCGACTTCATCCGCTGCCGAGACATGACGTGTCGCTTCCCCGGCTGCCGCGTACCCGCCACGAATTGCGACGTGGACCACGGCATCCCGTGGCCCTACGGCCCAACCGCGGCATCCAACCTGAAATGTCTATGCCGTCGACACCATCTGTTGAAGACCTTCTGGGGTGGTGAGAAGGGTTGGCGTGACGAGCAACTCGACGACGGAACGGTCATCTGGACCGCACCCGACGGCCGACGGCATATCACCACACCGGGCAGCAGACTGCTCTTCCCCGAACTCAGCGCACCCACCATGACGGTGACGCCGACCGGAAGACCCACACCGCACACCGCCGGGCTCACCATGCCGCGCCGCACGACCACCCGCAGCGAAGACCGCGCCGCACGGATCGCAGCCGAACGCGAACTCAACGAGGCTGACGGTGGCGGACTGGCAAGGATGCCGACGACGTAATCATTCTCCGCTCGGCGGCGTTCACCCTCAGGGGTTCGAACGCACGGAGAGAAGGAGAAGTCATGGTCCACGGCAGCTACGACCCGCTGTTTGCCGATCTCGTCAAAGCCCTGGACGACGAGCTCGTCAACGGCGGCGAAGTGGGAGCGGCCCTGGCGGTCGACGTCGACGGCGTCACCGTCGTCGACCTCTGGGGCGGATACGCCGACGCCGACCGAACATCCCGATGGAACGAAGACACCATCGTCAACGTGTGGTCCTGCACCAAACCCGTCTGCGTACTCGCGGCGCTGATCCTGGTCGACCGCGGGCTGCTCGACCTCGACGCCCCCGTCGCACGGTACTGGCCGCAGTTCGCCGCCAACGGCAAGCAAGACATCCTGATTCGCCACGTGCTGTCGCACACCTCCGGGGTCGCCGGCTGGAACGAGCCCTTCACCCAGGAACAGATGTATGACCGCGACACCGCCGTCGCCCGCCTCGCGCAGCAGGCCCCCTGGTGGACGCCGGGAACCCAGGCCGGCTACCACGCCCAAAACTACGGACACCTCGTCGGGGAGATCGTCCGCCGGGTCACCGGCACCAGCCTGACCGACTTCGTCCGACGCGAGATCGCCGAACCCTTGGGAGCCGACGTCCAAATCGGTGCCCGCGCCGCCGACGACCACCGCGTCGCCGAGCTGATCACTCCCCCACCGTTTCAGCTGCCACCCCTTCCGCAGGACAGCCCCATGCGCAAGGTGTTCGCCGCACCCCCGGCCGCGGCCGAGCCCGCCAACACCACGGCCTGGCGGCGGGCCGAAGTCGCCGCGTGCAACGGTCACTCCAACGCCCGCGGCCTGGTCCGGGCACTCTCACCAATCACGTTGGGCGGCACAGCCAACGGCGTCACCCTGCTCAGACCCGAGACCATCGACCGCATCTTCGACGTCCAGGCAACAGGTCCCGACCTGGTGCTTGGCACCCCAGTCAGGTGGGGGCTGGGAATGGCCCTGCCCACCGCCGAGTTCCTGCCCTACCTGCCGACCGAACGCACCTGCTTCTGGGGCGGCTGGGGCGGCTCGCTGGTCGTGATGGACCTACCCCGGCGCACGACCATCGCCTACACGATGAACCACATGGCCTCCGACCTCGTCGGATCCGACCGCACACGGCGCTACCTCGAAACCATCTACGAGGCACTCGCGGTGGGACATACCTCGGAGGAGAACTCGTGACGTTCGACATGCTGACACCCGAAGAGCAGCAGGCCGTCTGGTTCCTGGGCTCCCTGGTGCGCATCCGCCTCGGTGGCGGTGGTTCACCACGAGGGCGAACGCGGCTTCGGCAGTCCGAGGCATCGGCATCTGCTGGCCGACGAGACGTTCCTGGTGCTCGAGGGCGAGCTCAGCGTCGAGCTGGACGGCGACTTTCAGGCGGCGGGTCCCGGCAGTGCCGTGTTCCTGCCGCGCCAACGCTCACACGCCTTCGTGATCACCAGCCCGGTGGCGCGTTATGTGACGCTGCACACCCCGGCCGACTTCGACGCGCTCCTTCTGGCCAGCGGTACCGTGGCCGTCCCCGGCGTCGACGCACCGCCGGCCGAAGCGTCGGATCTCGGCGAGCTGGCCCGCATCGCCCGCGAGCATTCCATCGAAATCCTCGGCCCACCACCGTCACTCGAGAAAGCGCGCGGACCCTCCCCCCGCACCAGAACATGAAGAAGGGGCACCCGGATTACCGGGTGCCCCTCGTTCGGGGGTGTGAGTCAGCGACCGTTGCCTACGATCGAGGTGACGGAACCGACACTGGCGCGCTGCTGAATGTCGCTGACCCACTGGTGATGGTCGATGTCGGCGCTCGCGGGTGCGGCCAGCCCGAAGAGGGCGGCGGCGAATCCGGAGGCGACGATGCTGGCGATGCTGAACTTCTTCATGGTGGTGTCAACGACACCCACCGCCAGTTTCATTCCAGGGGTCGAACGGGCTAAGCGGTCTGCGCCCTGTCGGATTGGGGTTTCCGCGCGGGGGTGCGACCGAAGACCATCGACTCTTCGACGCGGTCGAAGCGGTGGTCGAGGATGTCGAGGACGTAGTTGTGCCGCACGTTCCATGGCCTGCGGGTACCCGACTTTGGCAACGCGTGTGGGGCGCGCTGGATGTACCCGGCCTTCAGGTCGAAGGTCGGCTTCTCCTGCATGGGTACGCCACCAAGATGCGGATAGGCGTGCGTGTAGCCACGAGAATCCATGTAGGCCAACAACTTCGCCACCGCGCGGGCGGTCATGTCGGCGCGAAGCGTCCACGACGCGTTGGTGTAGCCGATGCACCATGCCATGTTGGGCACGTCCTCGAGCAGATATTCCTTGTAGACGAAGCGATCGGAGGGCGCGATCTCATTGCCGTCCATGACGATGCGGACGCCGCCGAGCGCCTGCAGCTGTAACCCGGTTGCGGTCACGATCACGTCGGCGTCGACGCGCTTGCCGGAGGCGAGCACGATGCCGGTGGCGTCGACGTGGTCGACGTGGTCGGTCACCACCTCGGCGCGGCCGTCGCTGATGTCCTCGAACAGATCTCCGTCCAGGACCAGGCACATCCGCTGGTCCCACGGGTCGTAGCGCGGCTTGAAGTGCACGTCGACGTCATAGCCCTGGGGCAGCGCGGCGATGGTGCGGTTCCTGATCAGCCGCCGACCGAGCTTCGGGGCCTGACGCAGGACAAAGTACGACAATACCGAGAAGGCGGCGTTGCGGGCCCGCACCACACTGTGAGCCAGCTTCGGCGGCAACACCTTTCGGATTGCCTCCACCATCGGGTCGACCCGCGCCATCGACATCATGTAGGTCGGCGAGCGCTGCAGCATCGTGACGTGGGCGGCCGTCTTCGCCAACGCGGGCACCAGGCTGATGGCCGTCGCGCCGCTGCCGATCACGACGATTCGCTTGCCGGAGTGATCCAGCGACTCCGGCCAGAACTGGGGGTGCACCACCTCGCCGGTGAAGTCCTCGAGACCGGGGAATTCGGGGCGGTACGGCGTGTCGTAGTCGTAGTAGCCGGTGCCGAAGAACACGAAGCGCCCCCGGTACAGCTTGTCCGATCCGTCGGACGCCGTCGTGCGCAACGTCCAGGTGTCGGTGGACGAGTCCCATTCCGCGGAACCGACGCGGGTGTCGAACCGGATGTGACGGTCCATGCCGTGGTGTCGGGCGGCGTCGGTGAGGTAGTCGCGGATGTCGCCGCCGTCGGCCACGTTCTCCGGCCGGGTCCACGGCTCGAAGGGCAGGCTCAGGGTGAAGATGTCGCTGTCGGACCGGATTCCCGGGTAGCGAAACAGGTCCCACGTGCCGCCGATGCGTTCGCGCCGCTCCAGGATGGTGTAGCTGAGGTGGGGGTTGCGCTGGTGAATGCGATACGCGGCGCCGAGCCCCGAGATGCCCGCGCCGATGATCAGCACGTCCGAGTATTCCGCCTGGTCGTCCATCGAGAGCCTCCTTGGTCCTGCCGCGTACCAGCCCCACGATAGGGGGTCCGCCTCGAAGTGCGTCGGCGATCCGGCCGTCCGAACGACGCCGTGTCGACCCTCGCACGTGAGAGCCTGGTCACGTGACCAATCCACCAGGTCTTGACGTCGTCGTCGTGGGTGCCGGTTTCGCCGGGCTGACGGTCGCCCGCGCTCTCACCGCACTCGGGCACGACGTCGTCGTCCTGGAGGGGCGTGACCGGGTCGGCGGACGGTCCTTCACCACCACGGTCGCCGGTGTGCCCGTCGACCTCGGCGCCACCTTCGTCGGACCGACCCAAACCGAAGTGCTCGCGCTGGCCGCCGAGCTCGGCTGCACGACCGTTCCGACCCACAACGTCGGCAAGAACCTGATCCGCTGGCGCGGCCGGGTCAGGTCCTACCGCAGCACCATCCCCAAGCTGTCGATCCTAGAACTGCTCGACGTGTCGCGCATTCAGTGGCGGTTCGAACGCCTCGCCAAGCAGGTTCCGCTCGGAGCGCCGTGGACGGCCCCCACGGCGAGTCGACTCGACCACGAGACCGTCGAGGGATGGCTGCGGTCGGTCCACGCGGGCAAGAGCACCAGGGACCTCATGGCGATCATGACGCGGGTGACGTGGGGTTGCGAGCCCAACGAGGTGTCGATGCTGCACGCCGTGCACTACATCAAGGCCGCAGGCGGCATCGGGACCATGCTCGACGTCAAGGGCGGTGCGCAGCAAGACCGCTTTCCCGACGGCACCCAGCAGATCGCGGTCCGCATGGCGGAGGCGCTCGGCGATCGCGTCCGCCTCGACGACGTCGTCGAACGCATCGAGCACAGCGGGTCCGGTGTCACCGTGCACACCGCCACCGGAGCGGTTACCGCGCGCGCCGTCGTCGTCGCGGTCCCGCCGGCGCACCGGGCCGCCATCGCGTTCGAGCCCGGCCTGCCCGCCGGATACGCCGAGCTCGCGAAGAACTGGCCGCTTGGCAATCTGAGCAAGGCGTACGCGGCCTACGAGACGCCGTTCTGGCGCACCGCAGGGCAGTCGGGCGAGGCTCTGTCCGACGACGGTTCGGTGTTCATCACCTTCGACGTCAGTCCCGGCGACGGTGGCCCCGGCGTCCTGCTCGGCTTCACCGATGCGCGCAGCTTCGACCCGCTCGAACCGCAGGAGCGCCGGGCCCGCGCCCTCGAGTGCTTCGCGAGCCTGTTCGGCGAAGCCGCCCGCAACCCGGTCGACTACGTCGACCACCGGTGGAGCGCCGAATCCTTCGCACCCGGTGGCCCCACGGCCGCGGTGCCGCCCGGGTCGTGGACGACCTACGGACACCGGTTGCGCGAACCGGTCGACGGCATCTTCTGGGCGGGTACCGAGACAGCCGACGAGTGGACGGGTTTCCTCGACGGGGCGGTGCGATCGGGTCGTCGCGCGGCCGCCGAGGTCGCCGGATACCTGGCTACGAACTGATTCTGCGCTTCTCCGCAGTCGACTCGACCAGTTGGCGCAGGAGCTGGTTCACCTCGTCGGGTTGTTCCAGGATGCCGCAGTGTCCGCCGGACAGCTCGACGAAGGACGCCAGGTTGGGCGCATCGGCGGCGATGCGGCGCGACGACCCGACGGGCAGCAGACGGTCGTCGCGACTGCCGATGACGAGCGTCGGAACGGTCAGGTTCCGCAGCGAGATGTGTTTCGGCCCAAGGGAGTCGACGAGCACCCTGGCCCACCCGCCGCGACCCGCGGCGGGCGTCTGCGCGAACAGGTCGAAGACGAAGTCCGCGATCGCCGGATCGGCATGGCGGCCAACCGCCAGCGCCGCGACGAAACGTCGGCTCTGTTGAACCGAGCCCGGCATCAGGGGTGCGGCGCCCAGCCTCTTCAGCAAGAGTCCCGCCGCTCGCACCCGGCCGCCGACCAATGCCGGCGGGACGGGCAGGAAGTTGACGTTGCGCAGCAGATCCCCGGTGGTCGTGTTGATCAACGCGACGGCGTCGGCGCACTGCCGGACCCGTTGGGGGTAGCGCTGCGACCAGGACGAGATGGCGATGCCGCCCATCGAGTGACCGGCGATCACGGCACGTTCACCGGGCGCCAACGTTGCGGCCAGCACGGCGTCGAGATCGGCGGCGAGGAAGTCCAGGCCGTAACCGTTCCGCCTCCCGCGCAGCGGGGGCACGCCGCTTCGGCCGTGGCCGCGGTGGTCGTAGGCGATGACCTTGTGATCCCTGGAGAGGTCGGCGATCTGGTTTGCCCACACCCGGATCGCGCAGGTGATGCCGTGCGCCAACACGATCGGGTAGCCGTCGTCGGGGCCGAAGACCTCGGTGTGGATCCTGGTCCCGTCAGCCGAGTGGACCTC
This sequence comes from Mycobacterium sp. Root135, assembly GCF_001426545.1. Classification (GTDB taxonomy): domain Bacteria; phylum Actinomycetota; class Actinomycetes; order Mycobacteriales; family Mycobacteriaceae; genus Mycobacterium. The sequence goes on from NZ_LMEZ01000007.1 coordinate 46,333, forward strand.
GACTACCCGGCCCGCTGGCATCTCGTCGACTACCGCCAGCCGCCTCGAGCTCGTCTTCACGTGCGCTCCGATCTCCGCGGCACCTTTGCCGACGGCGGGAGAATTGTAGCCATCGCCACGTCAGCGCGGCATGGTGAGCACCGGTTTGATCGCCGTACCCGACACCGCGGCAGCCCACGCGGCGCCGAAGTCGTCGAACGCGAACCGGGTGACCAGCTTCTCCAGCGGCAGCTCGCCACGCCGAGTCAGCTCGGCGAGGTACGGGATGAACACGTGCGGGTCACTGTCGCCCTCGATGACGCCGCGCACCCGAAGCCCCTTGGCCATGATGAGGCCGACCGGCAGCTCGGCGGTCAACGCGCCTAGGCCGACGAGTGCCAGTGTGCCGCAGGACCGCAACGCCGCCAGCGCGGTGGCGATGACCGAGGGCAGGGCCGTGGTGTCGACGCCAATGGTGGGGCCGCCGCCGGTGAGGTCGGCGAGGTGCGCCGCGACGTCGCCGTCGGTCGGATCGATGACCGCCGTGGCACCCAATTCCAGTGCCAGCGACCGACGCTCACCGTTGGGGTCGACGGCCAAGATGGCCCGGCAGCCCGCAATCCTGGCCCCCATCACGGCCGAGAGACCCACGCCGCCCGCGCCGAACACGACCACCGCGTCGTCGGCGCCAGCGGAGGTGGCGTTGAGCATCGTGCCGACGCCCGTCTGCACGCTGCAGGCAAGGGGCGCCGCCAGCGCAGGGTCGAGCGGTTCGGCGAGCGCGACGGTGTTGGACGGCCCGGCGAGGACGTGCGTTGCGAAGCTGGACTGACCAAAGAAGCCGCCCCGCAGCGGAATTCCGCCGAGGCGAAGGGGGCTGGTGTCGTCGGCCCTGTCACCCCGCATGTTCAGCGTGGTGGCGTGGTCGCAGTACGCGGGTCTTGCGGCGACGCAATTGGGACACCGACCGCAGCTGGCGAAGGTGAGCACCACCTGCCGACCGATCTCGACCCGGGCCTGAGGCCCCGTCTCGACGACGGTCCCGACGCCCTCGTGCCCGAAGACCATCGGCAGCTTGCGTGCGGGCCAGCGTGCCGCGACGCTGACGTCGGTGTGGCAGATGCCGACGGCGTCGACCCGGACCAGCACCTCCGCGTCGACTGGCGCCCGGACCTCGACGTCGACCAGTTGGGGCTCGGATTCCTCGGTGAGCAGTACGGCCGCTCGTGCGTTGGTCACCGGGCGATGTTAAATGGTCACGATGCGCGCCATTCAGATCCCGCGACTCGACGGACCACGGGCAGCGGAGCTCGTCGAGATCGACGAACCCGAAGCCGGCGACGGCGTCCTGATCGACGTCCATGCCGCGGGGGTCGCGTTTCCCGACGCCCTGCAGACCCGCGGGCTCTATCAGCACCGCCCCGAGCTGCCCTACGTGCCGGGTGCCGAGCTCGCCGGCGTCGTGCGCAGCGCCCCGGCGGGCGCGCACGTCGTGGCAGGTGACCGGGTCGCCGCGCTGACGATGCTCACCGGCGCGATGGCGGAAGTCGTTGCGGTACCGACAGATCAGGTGTTCAAACTGCCCGACGCGGTGTCCTTCGAAGCGGGCGCCGGCCTGCTGTTCAACGATCTGACGGTGCACTGCGCCCTTCGCACCCGCGGCCGCCTGGTGGCCGGCGAGTCGGTACTCGTCCACGGTGCGGCCGGCGGCATCGGCACCTCGACGCTGCGACTGGCCACGGCGTGGGGTGCGTCGCGCACGATCGCCGTCGTCAGCACCGCCGACAAGGGCGACGTCGCACGGGCGGCGGGCGCCACCGACGTGGTGCTCGCGGACGGTTTCCGCGACGCCGTCAAGGAACTCACCGGCGGCCGCGGAGTCGACGTGGTGGTCGACCCGGTGGGCGGCGACCGGTTCACCGACTCGCTGCGGTCCCTCGCCGCGGGCGGGCGACTGCTGGTGATCGGCTTCACCGGCGGCGACATCCCGACGGTCAAGGTGAACCGGTTGCTGCTCAACAACGTCGACGCGGTCGGCGTCGGCTGGGGAGCCTGGGCCATGACCCACCCGGGTTACCTTGGCGAGCAGTGGGCCGAACTGGAGCCACTGCTCGCCTCCGGCGCGGTGACCGCTCCCGCGCCCGTCGTCTACCCGCTCGAGCGGGCCGCCGATGCCATCGCGTCGCTCGAGGACCGCTCCGCACGGGGAAAGGTCGTCGTCACAATTCGTTCGTGACGGACGGCGTTCCCTCGGCAACGGTGCGCAGGTGCTTGGCCCGCTGAAGGAAGATCACTGCCGCGGCCGCGGCGACCACTCCGATGACGCCCCAGATGACGAACGAGAAGATCAGCGAACCGAAGAATCCGCTGAACGTGACGGCCAGGTACATCAGCCAGATCAGCCGGTAGGCGCACCACGCCGCGACGACGGCGTTGCTGATGCCGATGATCAGGCTGCGCTGGCGGTCGAAGCGGTTGATCTGCTCTTCGATGGCGGCGGGAAGGGTGATCATGATCGTGTTGCCTTTCGTGGGGCGGGCCTCGGTGGCTCGCCGGTGAGACGAGTACACGGCGCCCGCCGGGCTACCGATCCCAACAATTGGCAATTCGATGATCGGAAGGTTGGCGCCCGCTCGCCAGGTGCGCGATGATGCCGCCCATGCGCAATGTGTCGAGTGTGGTGTCCGTGCTGGCCCTCGTCGGTCTGGCTGCGGCCACGGCCTGTGCCCCCGCCGACGAGGCGGCGCCGGGCAGCTCGACCGCCGCGGCGTCGGCGGCGGAATGCACGAAGGACTCCCTGCCCACCCTGAAGAAGGGGTCGATCGCCTTCGGCACCGATCAACCGGCGTACCCGCCGTGGTTCGTCGACGACGACCCGTCCAACGGCAAGGGCTTCGAATCGGCCGTCGCCTACGCCGTCGCCGGGAAGCTGGGCTACGCGCCGCAGGACGTGACGTGGGTGCGGGTGCCGTTCAACGCGGCCATCGCCCCGGGCCCGAAGACGTTCGACGCCAACCTCAACGAGTTCTCCATCACCGACGACCGCAAGCAGGCCGTCGACTTCTCCTCGCCGTACTTCAACGTGACCCAGGCGGTCGTCGCGTTGAAGTCCTCCCCCGCCGCGGGAGTGAAGGACGTCGCGGGCCTCAAGGGACTCAAGCTCGGCGCGCAGGTCGGCACCACCAGTTACACCGCCGCGAAGGCGGTCGACCCGGACGTGGCGGTGTTCAACAACAACGACGACGCCAAGGCGGCGTTGTCGAACGGCCAGATCGACGCGTTGGTGCTGGATCTGCCGACCGCCTTCCAGGTGCAGGCCGAACTCGCCGACGGCGTCATCGTCGGCCAGCTGCCGGCCGGCGAGGAGAAGGCCGAGCAGTTCGGCATCGTGCTCGACAAGGGCAGCCCGCTGACGGCGTGCGTGTCCAAGGCAGTCGACGAGCTGGGCACCGACGGCGAGCTGTTCAAGCTGCAGAAGGTGTGGCTCACAGGCGCGGGCAACGCACCGGTTCTGTCGTGACCACGGCCGCCCTGGATCGGGTGGCCTACCGGCAGTCACGGGCCCGGCGGTCCACGCTGATCGCCCTGCTGTCCACCGTCGTCTTCGCGGCGGTACTGCTGCTGGCGGTGACGTCGTCGCCGGGCTGGCCACGGGTCCGCGAGTCGTTCTTCAACCTCAGGATCGGCTGGGAGAGCCTGCCCGCGCTGCTGGAGGGGCTGTGGCTCAACGTGCGCGTGCTGATCGTGTGCCAGGTGCTGATCCTGATCTTCGGGCTCGGACTGGCTGCGTTGCGCACCCTGCGCGGCCCGGTGTGGTTTCCGTTGCGCGCGTTGGCAACCGGTTACGTGGATCTGTTTCGTGGTCTGCCGCTGCTGATCTGTCTGTATCTCGTGGGCTTCGGCCTGCCGGGGCTGCGCCTGTCTGGCCTTCCCAACAATCCGGTGCTCCTCGGTGGTCTTGCGCTGGTGCTGATCTACTCCGCCTACGTGGCCGAGGTGTTCCGCGCCGGCATCGAATCGGTCCACCCGTCGCAGTTGGCGGCTGCGAAATCCCTTGGGCTGAACCATCGCCGGACCATGCAGCTGGTCGTCCTGCCGCAGGCGACGCGCCGCGTGACGCCCGCCCTGCTCAACGACTTCGTGGCGCTGCAGAAGGACTGCGGTCTCATCTCGGTGCTCGGTGCGGTCGACGCCGTCCGCGCCGCGCAGATTTCGGCGGCCACCACCTATAACTTCACCCCGTACGTCGTCGCCGGTCTGCTGTTCGTGGCGTTGGCGATACCGTCGGCCCGGTTGGCCGACTGGGCGGCGAAGCGCGTGGCGACTCGGCAGGGTGCGCTGTGACGACGCCGGTGCTCTCGGTGCGCGGTCTGACCAAGGCGTATCAGGACCGCCCCGTCCTCCAGGGCGTCGACCTCGACGTCGCCGAGCATCAGGTCGTCGTGCTGATCGGGGCGTCCGGATCCGGCAAGTCGACGCTGCTGCGGTGCGTCGACCTGCTGGAGGACATCGACGACGGCCAGATCCTGCTCGACGGCCGGGACATCAGCGATCCTCGGATCGACGCCGACGAAGCTCGTCAGGCGATGGGGATGGTGTTCCAGTCGTTCAACCTGTTTCCCCACATGACGGCGCTGGCCAACGTCGCGCTGGCGCCGCGGGTCGTGCACGGCTCCAGCCGCCGGGACGCCGAGGATCGCGGCCGTGAACTCTTGGACCGGGTCGGGTTGTCCTCACACGCCGGCGCCTACCCCGACAAGTTGTCCGGGGGCCAGCAGCAGCGGGTGGCGATCGCCAGGGCGCTGGCCTATGAGCCGCGGCTGCTGCTGCTCGACGAGATCACCAGCGCATTGGACCCGGAGCTCGTCGGCGAGGTGTTGACGCTCGTCGGGGAGTTGGCGAGCACCGGTCGCACAATCGTCATGGCCACCCACGAGATGGCCTTCGCGCGCGAGGTGGCCGACACGGTGTGCTTCCTCGACGGTGGTCGCATCGTCGAATCAGGTTCGGCTGCGGACGTTTTGACCAACCCGAAAGAGGACCGGACGCGGCAGTTCCTGCAGCGCTTCACCGGGGGCCGCTGACCGTCGCGCGCATGCGTTAGATTGTGTTCGTTAATGTGCGAATCTGTCTGACGAAGGGTGCTGCCACCGATGCTGGCCGCTGAACGACAAGACGCGATCTTGCGCGCGCTGCAATCGGAGGGCTCCGTGCGCGTCGCCGACCTCGCCGAGGAGCTCGCCGTCTCGGAGATGACGGTGCGCCGCGACCTGGACACCCTCGACGCCCAGCAGCTGCTGCGGAAGGTGCACGGCGGTGCGGTGTCGCGGCACAACCGCGGCGAGGAACCGCGCTCGGCGCAGAAGGCAGGTCAGCAGCGAGTCGAGAAGGCGGCCATCGCCGCGAGGGCGGCGGCCACCATCGTGGACGGCATGACGATCGCCATCGGCGCCGGAACCACCACCACCGAACTCGCCCGGCATCTGCGTGGTCGGCCCTCGATCACCGTCGTCACCAACTCGGTCAACGTCTTTCGCGAACTCACCGATCCCTTGACCAATGGAGCGGACGGCTCCGACACTCCACTGGTCTATCTCAGCGGTGGGGTGCGGACCCCGTCGGACGCCCTGGTCGGACCCGTCGCCGACGCCGCGATCTCCTCGTTTCGCGTCGACGCCACCTATCTCGGAGTGCACGGCGTCGACCCCGACGCCGGCCTCACCTCGCCGAACGTCGCCGAGGCCCAGACCAACCGCACCCTGATTGAGATCGGCGGCCGACTGGTGGTGCTTGCCGACCACACGAAGTACCGCGAAGTGGGTGCCTGCGTGTTCGCCCGCCTCGACCACGTCCAGACCCTGATCAGCGACGACGGCCTGACCGCCGCCGACCGCGAACTGCTCGACAGTCGGGTCGGCGACCTGGTGATCGCACAGGTGCGCACACCGTGACCGACCCGACCCCGAACCCCACGCCGTGGCCCTTGGCCGACGGTCGGGAACTGCTGTTCTTCTCGCTGCCCGGCCACGAGCCCACCCCGGTCCCCGACCGTCGACCGCTCCCCCCTCGGGGGGACGCCCAGTCGCAGATCCGGTTCGACCGCCAGACCGGCCAGTGGGTCGCCATCGCCGCGCTGCGCCAAGACCGCACCCACCTGCCGAGCGCCGATCAGTGTCCGCTGTGCCCCAGTTCGTCGGGGACCACCAGCGAGGTGCCCGCGCCCGACTACGACGTCGTCGTCTTCGAGAACCGCTTCCCCAGCCTCTCTGGAGCCGACGGACGGGCATTCGCCCTACCCGACGTCGGCGTCGACGACTTCCTCAGTGCGCCGGGACATGGCCGCTGCGAAGTGATTTCGTTCTCCAGCAGCCACACCTCGTCGTTCGGCGAACTCACGCTCCCCCACGCCCGCCTCGTCGTCGACGCCTGGCGTCACCGCACCGCCGACCTGATGAGCAGGCCCGGGATCGAGCAGGTGTTCTGCTTCGAGAATCGCGGCGAGGACATCGGGGTGACGCTCACCCACCCGCACGGGCAGATCTACGGCTACCCCTACCTGACGCCGCGCACCGCCCACATGCTCGCCGAGGCCCGTGCGCACGCAGAACGCCACGGCACCAACCTCTTCGCCGACATCCTGGCCCACGAGGTGGCCGCAGGCACCAGGGTGGTGGCACGCAACGATCTGTTCACGGCGTTCGTGCCCTATGCGGCGCGCTGGCCGGTGGAAGTCCACCTGTACCCGAACAGGTTGGTGCGCAACCTGTCCGAACTCGACGATGCCGAACTCGACGCGTTCGCGGCGATGTACTGCGACCTGCTGAAGCGCTTCGACAGGATGTATCCCATGCCCCTGCCGTACATCTCGGCACTACACCAGTACCGCGACACGGAAGCCCAGCGGGACGGGTACTTTCACGTCGAGCTGATGTCGGTGCGGCGCAGCGCCACCAAGCTGAAGTACCTCGCCGGGTCGGAATCGGCAATGGACGCCTTCATCGGCGACGTGCTGCCCGAGACAGTCGCCGAACGGCTCCGGGGGCTTGCCTCGTGACCGACGACATTCGCTTCTCCGCGCCGGGGCGGATCAACCTGATCGGCGAACACACCGACTACAACCAGGGTTTCGCGCTGCCGATCGCGCTGCCTGCCCGCACGACGGTGACCTTCCGACCCGACGGCGGCGACGCGGTCGTCGTCCGCAGCGATCGCGAGGGCGGCGAGGTCACGATCCCGCTGCACACCACCCCGGGTGACGTCACCGGCTGGGCCGCCTACGTCGCGGGTGTGGTGTGGGCACTACGGACGTCCGGGCACCTGGTGGGTGGGGGCACGATGCGGATCACCAGCGGGGTGGACGTGGGTTCGGGCCTGTCGTCGTCGGCCGCACTCGAGTGTGCCGTCCTCGGCGCGCTCACCACCGCGGCCGGGCTTCGGATCGACCGCACCGACCAGGCCAGGATCGCCCAGCGGGCGGAGAACGATTATGTCGGCGCGCCAACGGGTTTGATGGACCAACTGGCATCGCTGCGTGGCGAGCCACGACATGCGCTCCTGATCGACTTCCACGACGACACCGTGACGTTGGTGCCGTTCGACCCCGCCGCCGCCGGTCTGGCACTGATGCTGATCAACTCGAACGCCCCGCATCGGCATGCCGGCGGCGAGTACGCCGCGCGGCGCGCCTCCTGCGAACGAGCGGCCGCGGCACTCGGCGTCAGATCCCTGCGCGAAGTACAGGACCGCGGTGAGACGGTGCTCGTCGACGTCACCGACCCCGTCGACGCGCGTCGCGCCCGACACATTCTGACGGAGAACCAACGCGTCGCGGACGTCGTCTCGGCGCTGGGCGATGCCGACTTCGCCGACGTCGGCCGACTCTTCGACGCCTCACACGCCTCGATGCGCGACGACTTCGAAATCACCACCGAGCACGTCGACCTGATCGCCGACACCGCGGTCCGGGCCGGTGCGCTGGGAGCGCGCATGACGGGCGGCGGCTTTGGCGGATGCGTGATTGCCCTCGCGGCCGCCGACCGGTGCGACGCCGTCGCGGAGGAAGTCCGGAGCACGGTGGTGCGGGCCGGGTACCACCCGCCGACGATCACGCTCACCCACGCCGGAGCGGGGGCCGGGCTCGAACCGTCTGGTAGCTGAGCCGACGGTCTAGGCCGGAATTCATACCTTCGAGACGATTGGCGATGTCGTCTTACACGCGTCGTCCACCGACGCTATGGTCGACCACGGGGGTAACTACATGTTCGAATTCGTCGTCCGAAGAAGAAGGATTGCCGTCGCCGCCGGGGGTGGCCGGAGGGGTCGGTGGTCACTGGCCGCCGTGGTGGTCGCCGCGGCGCTCGCAATTGCCGCGCCAGGCGCTTTGGCGTCCGCCCAGACTCGCATCGGTGTCAACGGCGGGCGTCCGACCGAGTGGCCGATTCTGTCCGACATCCTTGCCAGCCAGGGCCTCACCAAACAGGGATGGCTCGACTTCGGCTTGCGAGTAGGCGAGAACTGGTTGCCCGACACGAAGGGCAAGTCGGTCGCCTTGGACTATCCCGGCCAGCTGGGGCTCGTGTCCGGACCCGGCGCGCTGACCACCGATCAGTCGACCAAACTCGGACAGACGTTGCTTCACCAGCTGATCCTGAATGAGCTGGACAAGGGTGAACCCGTCGCGGTGGCGGGCATCAGCGAGGGCACGCTCGTCATCGAACGCGAATTGGCCTATCTGCAGAGCCTGTCGGACGACGAGGCGCCCTCCCGAGACGTGCTCACGTTCTACGTCTTCGGGGACATGTTGCGCGGTCTTGGCCAGATGTACCTGCCCGGGGTGACGATTCCGTTCTTCGGGGAGACGTTCCATGCCGTCCCGGAGACCCGGTACGACACCGTGGTCGTCAACGAGGAATGGGACGGTTGGGCCAACCCACCCGACCGACCGTGGAACCCGCTTGCCGTGATCAACGCGGTGATGGGTGCGGTGTACACCGTCAACGGCAAGAACGACCATTCCCAGACCGCGCTCGACAGCATGGACGACGCCGTCCTGGTGTCGCAGGTGAAGAGCGACGCCGGGGGCACCACCAGCACGTACGTCGTTCCTCGCACCCAGCTCCCCATCACCAGGCCTCTGCTCCAACTGGGAGTGCCACGCAAGGTGGTCGACCAGATCGACAAGATGTTGATGCCGTTGATCAGGGCTGGCTATTCCTACATGACCCCCAATCTGGGGCCGCGCGTCGACGGCGGGCAGCTGGTGTTCACCCCGCCGCCGCCTCCGCAGCTGCCGACGACCACCAAGCAGCTAGACGCCTCGTCCGAGAACGTGGCGGTCTCGGCGGCGAAGACGTCGACCGACCCCGAAGAGACCACGAAGGTCACGAAGCACGAACGCTCGGGTGGCGCCGGCAATACGAAACACGTTGCCGCAGCCGGTGTTGCCGATACCGACGAGTCCACGAAGGTGGCGAGGCCAGACGAGTCCGATGCGACGGTCGACTCGCCGAAGACGGTCGAGAAGTCCGCGAAGAACGATCTCAAGCCGCGCACGTCACCCAGGACGAAGCCCTCGAAGGTTCGGGAGTCCACCAAGACGGACGACGCACCCGAGGTTCGCACCACGGTGAAGCCGAGCGACACCGACGACAAGCCCGGCTCTTCGCAGGGCGCCGACGCCGAGTCGGCGGCGTAACCGCACGCCAGGACGTCCGGTAGGTGGTCAGCCGCGGTTCTTCGGACCCTTGTCCTTGTCGTTGCCCCTGCCCGGCGGCGGGCCCGGCGGTTTGAAAGGTTCGACCGGTTGAACCGTGGTCGACGGGATCGGTTGCGGCGCAACGCTCGACGACGGCGGTGATGGTGGTGGCGTGGTCGACGTGCTGGTCGTCGCGGGGGCGTTCTGCGACGTGGGTTGCAGCGCCACGGCCAGCACGGCGACGACGAGCGCCACCACCACCCCGATCGTCGTCAGGATGGTCCGCCGCCGCGTCCACGATCGCGCGGGGCGCGCCGGGTACCCGCTCGACACGACCGGAGCGAACGGGGCAGTAAACACCCGCGTCACGGGCCGCGGCCCCGCCAGGGCCGCTCGCATCTGATCGGCACTGGTGAAACGCGCACGCGGATCGTGTGCGATGGCGCGTTCGATCACGGCGGCGAGGGCGGGGTCGACGCCGATTACCGACGTGAGCGGCACGTGCTGACCGTTCAGGATCGCAAAGGCAAGCGCCTGAACGTCGTTCTGCGGGAACGGCACCCGCCCGGCAACCAGCTCGTAGCCGACCACGCCCACCGCGTACAGGTCGTCGGCCACCGATGACGGTGCCCCGGTCAAGCGCTGGGGACTCGCGTACGCCATGGTCCCGACCAGTTGACCCGTGGCGGTATGCCCGGCGTCACCGGTCTTGGCGATGCCGAAGTCGGCGACCTTGACGCCTCCCCCAGGACCGGAGGTCAGGATGTTGGCTGGCTTGATGTCGCGGTGGACGACGCCGGCGGCGTGCGCGACCGACAGCGCGGCGAGGACCTCGTCGAGAATCGTGCGCACCCGCATCGGCGGTAGCGGACCCCGCGCGATCTCGTCCAGAAGGGTGCTTCCCGGCAGCCGCTCCATCACGATGTACGGGGTGCCGCCGTGGTGTCCGTAGTCGTGCACGGCAACGATGTTGGGGTGCGAGAGGCGCGCCGCGGCACGGGCCTCATCCTCGAACCGGGCCCGCGCGTCTACCTGGGCACCGAGCGCGGGATGCAGCAGTTTCACGGCGACCGCGCGACCCAGCCTGGTGTCCCAGCCGTCGCGGACCTCGGCCATCCCGCCGACGCCGAGCACGCCCCTGAGCTCATAACGCCCGCCCAGCCCGTCACTGCCGGCCACGAGACCAACGATAGCCTGGCGCGGACGACCCGATGAGGCAGGCGCGTACTCTGATCCACGCAACTGGTCTGTCGGTCACCTCCTCGTTCGCGAGGGAGCGTCCGGCATCGAGTGCGGCATGCCGAAAGGCGTACGGCACGAGAGGGAACCCGGTGAGATTCCGGGACTGTCCCGCAGCGGTGAGCAGGAACGACCGCCGTCATCAGCACTGGCCCGTCATGGGCTGGGAAGCGACGGCCAGTAGGAGCACGAATACGTGCGCGCCTGTGAGTCCGAAGACCTGCCAGGTGTACCGAGCGCGCCGCGTTCGGTGGTTCATCGCCTCGTGGAATGGGCGGCGGCCGAAGCGCAGCACTCGTAGTGACGAATGCTGCCATCGGTTCGACGCCCACTGGTGATGGCCATCCCGCCGTATCACGTAGGACGTCGACATGACCGCAACACCATTCACCGCAACCATTCTCGGATCGCCCCGCATCGGACCCCGCCGGGAGCTCAAACGGGCGACCGAGAGCTACTGGGCTGGCCGGACCGCCCGGTCGGAACTCGAATCCGTCGCCGCCGGGCTTCGCCACGACACGTGGAAGGCGCTGTCGGAGGCCGGAATCGACTCGGTTCCCGTCAACACCTTCTCCTACTACGACCAGATTCTCGACACCGCCGTCCTGCTCGGCGCGCTGCCGCCGCGGGTCGCCGGCATCGAAGACGACCTCGCCAGGTACTTCGCGGCCGCCCGCGGGACCGACGACATCCAGCCACTCGAGATGACCAAGTGGTTCGACACGAACTATCACTACCTCGTACCCGAGATCGGGCCCGAGACCCGATTCGCCTTGAACCCCGACAAGGTACTTGGTGAGCTGAAAGAAGCTCAGGCTCAGGGTATTCCCGCTCGTCCGGTCGTCGTCGGACCGCTGACGTTCCTGGCCCTGAGCAAGGGCGTCGACGGTGCCGCCGCTCCGATGTCGCGGCTCGACGAGGTCGTCGGGCTCTACGCGGATCTGCTCGGCGCGCTTGCCGACGCGGGTGCGGAGTGGGTACAGATCGACGAGCCCGTCTTGGTCACCGACATCGTGGACAACGGCGCCGAACTCGCCGAACGCACCTACGGTCTCCTCGGTGGTCTCCAGAACCGGCCGGCGATCTTCGTCGCCACCTACTTCGGCGCACCGAACGGGTCGCTGGCCGCACTGGCCCGTACTCCGATCGAGGCCGTCGGCGTCGACCTGGTGGCCGGCGGCAGCCACGCCGTGGGCGCCGTTCCCGAGCTCGCAGGCAAGACAGTGGTCGCGGGTGTGGTCGACGGCCGGAACGTCTGGCGCACCGACCTCGACGCCGCGCTGAGGACGTTGGAAGGTCTGCGCGAATCCGTAGGCGCTCTCGCGGTGTCGACGTCGTGCTCGACCCTGCACGTCCCCTACACCCTCGACGCGGAACCCGACGCGGACGTGGCGCTTCGCAGCTGGCTGGCCTTCGGCGTCGAGAAGGTAACCGAAGTGGTCGGGCTGGCACGAGGTCTGCGCGACGGACGCGATTCCGTCGCCGACGCGATCACCGCGTCCAACGAGGCCGTCGCGTCACGTCGTGCCGATGCGCGGCTCGACAACGGCGACGTGCGGGCGCGTCTCTCGTCGATCGCCGCTGCCGGCATGACGCGGGGTCCCGCCGAAGCCAGGCGTGAGGCTCAGAACGACCGGCTGCACCTACCTGTGTTGCCGACGACGACCATCGGGTCCTACCCACAGACCACCACGATCCGCAAGGCGCGGGCCGCTTTACGGGCCGGCGACATCGACCAGGTCGAGTACACCAAGGACATGCGTGCCGAGATCGCCTCGGTCATCAGGTTGCAAGAAGAGCTCGGCCTCGACGTCCTCGTCCACGGTGAGCCCGAGCGCAACGACATGGTGCAGTACTTCGCCGAACAACTCGACGGCTTCCTTGCCACCCAAAACGGATGGGTGCAGTCCTACGGAAGCCGATGCGTCCGGCCCCCGATTCTGTTCGGGGACGTCAGCCGGCCGCACCCGATGACCGTCGAGTGGGCTACCTACGCGCAGTCGCTGACCCGAAAGCCGGTCAAGGGCATGCTGACTGGGCCGGTGACGATCTTGGCGTGGTCATTCGTCCGCGACGATCAGCCGTTGGCCGACACCGCAAATCAGATCGCGTTGGCCATTCGCGACGAGACCGTGGACCTCCAGACCGCGGGCATTTCGATCATCCAGGTCGACGAACCCGCCCTGCGCGAACTGCTTCCGTTGCGGTCCAAGGACAAGGACGACTACCTGTCGTGGGCGGTCGGCGCCTTCAAGCTGGCCACCTCCGGGGTGGCCAACTCCACGCAGATCCACACCCACCTGTGCTACTCCGAATTCGGTGAGGTGATCGGCGCCATCGCCGACCTGGACGCCGACGTCACGTCCATCGAAGCGGCACGTTCGCACATGGAGGTGCTCGACGATCTCAACGCGATCGGCTTCGGCAACAGCGTGGGCCCCGGCGTGTACGACATCCACTCCCCGCGCGTGCCGGCCACCGCGGAGATAGTCGAGTCCCTGCGCGCCGCACTGAAAGCCGTTCCCGGCGAGCGGCTCTGGGTGAATCCCGATTGCGGGTTGAAGACCCGCGGCACCGAGGAAGTGACGGCATCCCTGCGCAACCTCGTCGCCGCGGCCCACCAGGTACGCGTCCGGGGCTAAGCAGTTCAGCCCGGGGCGCGCAATTGGCGCGCCCCGGGCTCCCGTCCGTGAGCAACCGCACCGATCTCCTACCAACCGATGGGATCTACGACGGTGGCATTGGACCAGACCAAGCCGACGGTCACCGTCTGCCGCGGATGCTGCTGCGGCACGACGAAGAAGCACCCGATGACCGACCACGGCGCCAGGCTGGCTGACCTGCGAAGGCTCGTCGAGGGCATCGGACCGTGCGAACGCTCCAATGTCGTGGTGGTTTCTCCGTCTGGACGCGGGCATAGGGCCGGCGGCCGACCCACGTGGCCCGGCTTCGTCCTGGACGCACGCACCGAAGCCGACATCGTCAATTGGCTTCGTTACGGTGGGCCAGGTCTTGCACCGCGGCCAGAAGCACTTACCCCGCATCGCTTTCGACCGGGATCGTCGAAGGCGACGAGCTCCCGCCTGGACTAACGCGTCACGGTCACGCGCTCAGACAAGGGCGCGCTGGGGTTGGCCGGAGTACTCGCTGAGCGGCCTGATCAACGCGTTGGACGCGGCCTGCTCCATGATGTGTGCCGTCCATCCGGTGATCCGGCTCATCACGAAGATCGGGGTGAAACTCGGGATGTCGAAGCCCATCAGGTAGTACGCGGGACCGGTCGGAAAGTCGAGATTGGGCTTGATTCCGGTGGCTTGGGCCATCCCGTCTTCGAGTACCTCGTAGATGTCGAGCCAGTCTCGCCCGTCACGGACGGCGGCGAGGCGTTCCAGCGCCGCCTTCATGGCGGGCACCCGGGAGTCACCGTTCTTGTAGACGCGATGACCGAAGCCCATGACCTTCTCCTTGCGAGAGATCTTGCCGTCCAACCAGTCCGACGCCCGGTCTGCGCAACCGATGTCGATCATGTCGTGCATGACCGCCTCGTTGGCACCGCCGTGCAACGATCCCTTCAACGCGCCGATGGCTGCGGTGACCGCGCTGTAGATGTCGGACTGGGTCGACGTCACGACCCGGGCTGCGAAGGTCGACGCGTTGAAGCCGTGCTCGGCGTATAGCGTCATCGACTGTTCGAACACGTCGACGACGACGGGCTCCGGGACCTGACCGAAGCACATGTTCAGGAAGTTCTGCGCATACCCGAGTTGGCCGTCGGGTGCGATCGGTGCCAAGCCGCGGCGACGGCGCATGTCGGCCGCGACTATCGTCGGGAGCGCCGCAAACATGCGGAGGGACTTGGCGTAGTTCGCGGCCTCGGTGCTGTCGTCCTCGTCGGGGTCCTCGGCCCCCAGATAGCTGATCACCGTACGCACCACGTCCATGGGGTGACAGTTGTCGGGCAGCTTGGCGAGCAGGGAGTGCATCGAACGGTTGAGTCCGCGGCTGGCGCGTTCCCGCGCGCAAAACTGCTGCAACTGAACGTCGGTCGGCAACTCGCCGTGCCACAGCAGATAGGCGACCTGCTCGAAGCAGCACTCCCCGGCAAGGTCTTGGACCGGGTAGCCGCGATAAGTCAACGAGTTGGTCTCGGCCACCACCTTGGAGATCGCCGTGGTGTCGACGACGACACCTGCCAAACCCTTGAAGATGCGCGGCTTCTCGGCCGCCGCGGCGATGAGCGTCATGGTGTCACTCCCTGCAGTGCGAAATCGTAGACGTCGGAGTCGAACTGGTTGTAGTCCTGATACCGGAGCAACTCGTAGAGTCTGCTGCGGTGCTGCATCTGATCGATGAGGCCGGCTTGCATTCCCGCCGAGTCGATCTCGCGGAGTCCGAGCTCGACGGCGAGCATGGCCAGCCGCAACGTGCTGACCGGATAGATCACCACGTTGTAGCCGATGTCCGAGAGTTGCTTGGTGGTAAGGAGTTCGGACTTGCCAAACTCGGTCATGTTGGCCAGCAGCGGTGAGTCGACCGCCGCCCTGAATCGTTCGAAGTCGGCCGGCCCTGCCAGCGCCTCGGTGAAGATCATGTCGGCCCCCGCGTCGGCGTAGGCGCGAGCCCGTTCGACGGCCGCCGGCACCCCCTCGATGCCTGCAGCGTCGGTCCGCGCGCAGATGACGAAGTTCGGGTCCCGCCGGGCAGACACCGCCGCACGCAGCCGCTTGACCATGTCGTCGGTGGGCACGACGGCCTTGCCGTCCAGATGACCGCAACGCTTCGGGTTGACCTGGTCTTCCAGATGACACCCGGCCAGGCCGGCGTCCTCCAAGAGTGTGACGGTGCGCGCCGCGCTCATCGGCTCCCCGAAGCCGGTGTCGGCGTCGATCAGCGTGGGCAGGTCGGTGACCGACGCAATCTGCGCGCCCCGGCCAGACACCTCGGTGAGCGTCGTCAGCCCGATGTCGGGGAGCCCCAGGTCCGCCGACAGAACGGCACCGGAGACGTACACACCCTCGAACCCGATGTCGGCGACCAGCTTGGCGACCAACGGCGAGAATGCTCCCGGGAAGCGTTGCAGCTGACCCGATTCGAGCTTTCTACGAAAGTCGGCGCGTTTCTCGGCGGCCGAGGAGGCTGCCGCGAACAGGCCCGTCACCGGAAGATACCCGACGGCACCGTAGGGGCCTTGTCGAGCACACGCGGGTCGACCCTGACGTTGAGCGTGCCGAGGGCACCCGGTTTGAGGCTGCTTGCGTCGCATGCGGCGGACAGGAACCGTCGCCGTTCCTCGGCGTCGACGACACCGTCGGCCAACTCGGTGAACTTCGCGACGTACTGATCGCGTCCGAACGGTCTGGCGCCCAGCGGGTGGGCGTCGGCGACGGCGAGCTCGTCGACGACGGTCTCACCATTCGTCAACGTCACGACCGCCCTGGCGCCAAAGGCCTTCTCGCCGGGGTCCGTCGAGTGGTAGCGACGCGTCCACTCGGCGTCCTCGACGGTGGAGACCTTGCGCCACAGCGCGACCGTGTCGGCTCGGTGGGCACGTTCGGGGTCGTAGGACGACTCGTGATGCCAGGTGCCGTCCTGCAGCGCGACCGCGAAGATGTACATCACCGAGTGGTCGAGCGTCTCGCGGGACGCGTCGGGGTCGAACTTCTGCGGGTCGTTGGACCCGGTGCCGATCACGACATGGGTGTGATTGCTGGTGTGGAGCACCACCGAGTCGACCTGCTCGAGATCGCCGATGCGGCTGCGCATTCGGCGCGCCAGGTCGACGAGTGCCTGGCTCTGGTACTCCGCGGAGTGCTCCTTGGTGTAACTGTCCAGGATGGCGCGCTTGGGCTCGCCGGGGGCGGGCAGCGGCACCCGGTAGGTGTGCTCGGGTCCGGCGAGCAACCACGCGATCACACCGTCCTCGCCTTCCCAGATCGGTGCCGGCGCGCCCTCGCCCCGCATGGCGCGGTCGACGGCCTCGATCGCCACCTTGCCCGCCCACGCCGGCGCGAACGCCTTCCAGCTGGAGATCTGCCCCTTGCGCGACTGGCGCGTCGCGGTGGTCAGGTGCAGCGCCTGACCGATCGCGGAGTAGATGGTCTCCGGGTCGAGTCGCAGCATCGTCCCGAGGCCTGCTGCCACCGACGGGCCGAGGTGCGCGACGTGGTCGATCTTGTGCTGGTGCAAGCAGATTCCACGGGCCAGGTCGATCTGCACCTCGTAGGCCGTGGCGATGCCGCGAATCAGGTCTGAGCCACGGATGCCCAGCTGTTGTGCGACGGCGACCAAGGCCGGGATGTTGTCCCCGGGATGCGAGTACTCGGCGGCCAGGAAGGTGTCGTGGAAGTCGAGTTCGCGGACGGCGACCCCGTTGGCCCACGCCGCCCACTCGGCCGACACGGTGCCCTCGACGCCGAAGACGTTGGCGCCGTTGCGGGTCCGGTGGGCCAGGGCTTGAGCCCGAGCCACGGTGACCGGCCGTCGGATCACCGATGCCGCCGACACGGCGGCGTTGTCGATGATGCGGTTGACGACCATCGCCTCGGTTTCCGGTGGTACCGGCACCGGATCGGCCGCGACCTGGGCGATCTTCCAGGCCAGGTGTGCGGAGCGGGGGAATTCGTCGGCGCTGCGCCGTGTCATGACGTCGTGTTCGAGCATGATCCGCACGGTACGCAGCACCGCTGGGGACCGAAACCCCCTGTAACTGCGTAATCCAGTGTCCTTAGCCGACCCATCTTGCGAATGTTGTGTAAGCCGCTGGCGGTAGAGTTTCGATCGGTGGCTAAGACGTTCGCGGGAGCCCGCCTGAGACGGTTGCGGGATGAAAAGGGCCTCACACAGGTCGCGCTGGCACGCGCCTTGGGCCTGTCGACCAGTTACGTCAACCAGCTCGAGAACGACCAGCGACCGATCACCGTTTCGGTGCTGCTGGCTCTCGTCGACCGTTTCGACCTGCCGACTCACTATTTCGCCGCCGACGCCGACGCCAGGCTGGTGTCCGATCTGCGCGACGTCCTCGACGACGGCACCGTCACCGTCGCCCAGATCGAAGAGCTGGTGGCCCGGATGCCGGACGTCGGGCAGACGATGGTCAACCTTCACCGTCGTCTGCACGATGCCACGGCCCAACTCGAGACGGTTCACGGCCGGGCCAACCAGGACGCACCGGCGACGGGACAAAAGCCGATGCCGTTCGAAGAGGTCCGAGACTTCTTCTACGACCGTCGCAACTACGTCGACGAACTCGACCACGCCGCAGAGGAACTCTTTGCCACCCATCGGCTGCGCGTCGGTGGTCTCGACGAGCGACTCTCGTCGTTGATGACCGAGCAGTTCGGCATCACCGTCGTGATCGACGACGGTGATGCGCTGGGGCCCAACGTGAAACGGCGCTACCAACCGGCCAGCGCCACCCTCTTCGTCGCACGGTGGCTTCTGCCGGGCCAGCGGGCATTCCAGCTCGCCACCCAACTTGCGATGCTCCTGCACTCCGACCTGATCGACGCGATCGTCGCCACCGACGGCCAGCTGAGCTCCGAGGCGCGTGAGGTGGCACGAATCGGACTGGCGAACTACTTCGCCGGGGCGCTGCTGCTCCCCTACCGGCAATTCCTCTCGGCCGCAGAAGAGTTGCGATACGACGTCGACCAGCTGGCTCGGCACTTCGGCGTCGGGTTCGAGACCATCTGCCATCGACTCTCGACGCTTCAGCGCCCGGATGCCCGCGGGGTCCCGTTCATCTTCGTCCGCACCGACAGCGCCGGGAACATCTCGAAGCGGCAGTCAGCCACGGCCTTTCACTTCTCACGGGTGGGAGGCAACTGTCCGCTCTGGGTGGTTCACCATGCGTTCTCCCGACCGGGGCAATTCCTCACCCAGGTGGCGCAAATGCCCGACGGTCGTGAGTACTTCTGGATCGCCAAGACCTCGTCGTCGACGCCGAGCACGTATCTCGGCACACCGAAGAGCTTTGCGATCGGGCTGGGCTGCGACCTGGCCCACGCCGATAAGCTCGTGTACTCCGTCGGCGTCGACCTGACGGCCGCCGACGCCGCGGTGCCGATCGGTGCGGGATGTCGGATCTGTGACCGTCCCGCGTGCCCGCAGCGGGCGTTTCCCTACGTCGGCCGACCGGTGCACGTCGACCCGCAGAGCAGCAGCAACCTGCCGTATCCGCCGCGGGTGCCTCCCGTTCATGGTGTCGTCGGCGACCAGTAGGCAAGCATCTCGGCGAAAGTGTCAAATGCTGCGGTGTTTACGCCGTAAGTCGCTTCCAGGTGAACGCTCAGCGGGAAGTCGAGATCGGCGACGCCGTCAACGACCCGCTTGTACAAGTCGACGGTCAGCCGGCGGCGTGTCACCGGCTCCGAAGCCGCCAGGGTCCTGACGAAGTCTTGCTCTGCCGCGACGGCCGCGTTACCCGGATCTTGGATGAGCCAGTTGATCAGGCCAACGCGCTCTTCGAGTTTCGGCACGAACCCGAACGACAGCAGAATTTCCGGACGGTGTTCGGTGCGCTCGGCGAAGTCCTTGAGAAAGGTCACGATTGCGTCGGAGTACAGAAGCTGAGTCATGCCGTAGGTGGCACCCTTCGCGCATTTGAACTCGAACCTGCCGCGCTCGCCCTCGCGGGTGGGGATGAGGATGACGCCCCGGTTTTCGACCACCCCGTCGTACAGCGACAGCGCATCCGTCGGCGCGACGCCACACCCCTCGCCGTCGCTCATCGTGCGGGGCACCCCGACGAAGGCGATGCCCTCCATCCCAATCTCCCCGAGTTCGGCGACGCGCCGATCGAGCGCGGGTTCGTCGAGGAACGCGGTCACCTGGGTGCACAGGCCCTTGACGTCGGGCAGTTCCGAGCTGACGACGGACCAGAAGCCGACGACGTCCAACTTCGGTTTCATCTCCACGGGCCGACCGTCGTCCTCCTCGATCATGCCGGGAATCATCACGTGCCGGATTGCGCCCTCGAGACCCGACTCGACGGACGCCTTGAGCACCTTGTGGACTTCGTCGAATGCATGCTCGCGGCCACGTTCGGCATTCGGTGGTACGAGTTCGAGCGCGATGGTACGAAGTGTCATGGGGCCGTTCCCCATTGGACGACGGCGGCAAACCAGGCCGGGTCGCACAGCGTCTGCTGCGGGACTCTCGGACCGGGCGGGTACGGCGACTCCGAAATGAGCATGGTGGCACAACTCCCTCTGGGATCTCGCGTCCCAAGTGCGGATGACATGCGCCTGGCTCAGTATCTGACTCACTCACCCGTCAGTCGGGTGGGCTCACAGTGGCGCGACCGCTCTGGATTCTCACCAGATTCCTGTCGCCAGGCGCAGCCCGACAATAGCCGACGTGTCAGCGGCCGGGGATGTACTGCAGCGCCTTGACGAACGGCGGCATGATCTTCGCCCAGAGCTTCGGCGGAAGTCCGCGTGGCCCACCGAGATTGAGGATGCGGGTGGTGGCGATGGTCTGGGGTTCGGTGTACTTGACCAGACCTTCGGGTCCGTGACGACGGCCCATCCCCGACACGCCCATGCCACCCATCGGGGCGGCGGTGCTGCCCCACGTGGGTGCGTATCCCTCGTCGACGTTGACCGTGCCCGCATGGATTCGCGCGGCGATCTGCTCACCGTCGCTCTTGGTGGCGGCCCAGACGCTGGCGTTCAGCCCGTATTCGGTGTCGTTGGCGCGGGCGACGGCCTCGTCGACGTTGGCCACCGGGTAGATCGAGACGAGCGGCCCGAAGGTCTCCTCGCGGTAGCACTCGGCGTCTTCGGGCACGTTGGTGAGCACGGTCGGCTCGAAGAACAGCGGGCCAAGGTCGGGGCGCGCGGTGCCGCCCGCAATCACGGTCGCGCCCTTCACGACGGCGTCGTCGACGTGGGCGGACACCGCCTTCACCTGCTCCTCGGAGATCAGGCTGCCCATCTCGACGCCGAAGCCGTAGCCGCCGCGGAACGTCATCTTGCGGACGCGCTCGCCGAACACGCGGATGAACTCCTCAGCGATCGACTGTTCGACGTAGATGCGCTCGATGGAGATGCAGAGCTGCCCGGAATTGGCGAAGCACGCGCGCACGGCGGCGTCGGCGACCTCGCGCAGGTTGGCGCCCGCGGCCACGATCATCGGGTTCTTGCCGCCGAGTTCGGCCGAGAAGCCGATCAGCCGGCGCCCGGCCTGCTCGGCGAGCAGCTGCCCCGTCGCGGTGGACCCGGTGAACATCAGGTACTCGGTGTTCTCGACCAGGGCCGTGCCCACCACAGAACCCGGCCCGGGGACGACGGCGAACAGGTCGCGTGGCAGGCCCGCGTCATACAGCAGTTCCACGCACGCCAGCGCGCAGTAGGGGGTCTGGCTGTCGGGCTTGAGCACCACGGCGTTGCCGGCGAGCAGCGCCGCGATCGCGTCGGACACCGCCAGCGTCATCGGGTAGTTCCACGGCGAGATCACGCCGACCACGCCCTTGGGCTGGTACCGCACCACGGTCTTGGTGAGGCCGGGCAGCATGCCCGTCACCCGCTGCGGGCGCAGCAGCTTCGGTGCGACGCGCGCGTAATGGCGCGCCGTCATCGCGATGTCGAGGATCTCCTCCTGGGCGGCGTTGCGCGACTTGCCGGTCTCGGCCTGCGCCATGTCCATCAGAGAGTCGAGGTTCTTCAGCACCAGGTCGCGGTAGCGGTGGAAGACGGCGGCCCGCTCGGTGACGGGCCGGGCCGCCCACTCCTTCTGCGCCACCCGGGCCCGCGCGATCGCATCCTTGGCGTCCTGCGCGGTGCCGATCGGGATCTCCGCCAGCTTCTGGCCGGTGAACACCTCGAGGACGGCGCGGGTGGGGCGCTCGGATGCATCCGGGATGGCGACCAGGTCGGCGAGACGCGCAAACGTGGCGGCGGACGGTGCAGGCATGATGACTCCTCAGACGATGGATCGTGGTGATCGGCAGTCACCGCAGTTCTACCCGATTCAACAGGTCGGCAAAGATGCGGTCACGGGTGAGGGTGCGGTCGACGAGTGGATTGATCAGGCCGCGCAGGGCGAACATCGGGGCCCACCGCCGCGGGACCTGAATGCTGGGCGAGCGCCGCTCGATGCCCCGCACGACGGCACTCGCCACCGTGTCGGGTGAGACCGGCCGAAGCAACGGCGCGGGGAACGCACGCGACACCAGTTGCGTTGCGAGGTCGTCAGCACCGAACGCCACGTTCGCAATGGGCGTCGCTACCCAGCCGGGATACAGCACGCCAGCGCTCGCACCGCGGGCGGCCAACTCGACTCGCAGCGCCCGGCCAATTTGTTCGACGGCGGCCTTGGATGCGGCGTACGGGACGTTTGCCACACCATTGACGTAGGCATACGTCGAGGAGGTGACCAGAACGTGGCCGCGGCTGTCGAGAATTCCAGGCAGCGCAGCCCGGACCGTGTTCCACACCCCGCCGAGGTTCACCGCGATCACCCGCTCGAAGACACCCTCGGGCACCGTGTTGGCGGTGTACGCCGTGTCACCGCTGGAGATGCCCGCATTGGCGAAGGCGACGTCCACGCGAGCGAAGCGGGCCCGCACTCTGGTGAAGACGTCGTCCATCGCCGCCTTGTCGGTGACGTCGGCGCAGAGGGCCAAGGTTCGGGCCGGGCCGAGACGCTCAGCCACCGCGTCCACCGAGTCCTGGGTGACGTCGACCAGGACGACACGCGCGCCGCGCTGGTGCAGCGCCGTCGCGACCGCCGATCCAATTCCACCGGCCGCGCCGGTGATGACGACGACGGCGTCGCTCAGGTTGACGCGTGCCGCCGTCACGGTGCGGACCGTTCGGAACCCATGTACACGCGGGCGATCCGCCTGCGGGCCACGGCGTCGGAGAGTCGCGGCAAGAGCCGGTTGGCAAGCACGGCGGCGCGGGTGCGCCGGCCAGGAATGATCATGCGGCGCCCGGCGGCAATACCCGAGATGGTTTCGGCGGCAACCTGTTCCACCGAGAGTTTGGGGATGGTCAAGGTGTGCTCCCGATTCTCGGGTGTGCGACGGGTGTCGAGGGCGTCAACCATAGGTGAGTCGAATTCCCCAGGGCAGACGAGAACGACGCGGACGCCGCGGGGTTCGAGTTCGTAGGCGAGTGATCGCGTGTAGCCGACGATGGCGTGCTTGCTCGAACCGTAAGCGGTGTAACCGAATACACCGATCAGGCCGGCCACCGACGAGACGTTGACGATCGTCCCCGGACTGTCTCCGAACGTCGCGAGGGCGGCGGTGCACGCGTTGACGGTTCCGAAGAGGTTGACGTCCATCACGGCGCGGTAGTCCTCGATGGTGAGCTGCTCGGCGTGGCCCTCGACGAGGATGCCCGCCGAATTGATCAGCGTGTCGATGGCGCCGGCCTTCGCCGCGAGTTTCTCGAACGCGGTACGGGTGGCTGCCGCGTCGACGACGTCGAGGACGAGGGTGCGGACGTTCGCGCCGGGCGTTTGGTGCCGCAGTCCGGCCGCAGCCCCGGCGAGCCGGGGCTCGTTGCGCGCGACGAGCGTCACCGCGACGCCCTGCGGCACGAGCTGCCGTGCGATCTCGAGGCCGAGCCCCGACGAGCCGCCGGTGATGACGCAGTGGTGCCATGGCGGGACGCGCTTCACGACGGCTCTCCTGACTTTGGCGGAACGTGGCTGATCGCTTCCTCGGCCATCGCCGTGATCGTCAGGCTTGGGTTCACTCCCACGTTGGCGGGCATCGTCGAGCCGTCGGTGATGAGGAGGTTCTGATAACCGAAGGCACGCCGGTAGCGGTCCACGACGCCGTCGTCCGCCGACGCTCCGATGACGGCGCCGCCGAGGATGTGCGCCGTGGTCGGTGCACCCAACAGCGACTCGGAGATCGACGACTGCGGGTACCCGCCGATGATGCGGGCCGCCCGCTGCGCCACTTCGTTCGCGATCGGCAGATAGCTGCTCGGCACGGGACCGTGGGAGGGCTCGGTGACCAGCCGCCTACCGAAGCGGGCGGGCCGCAACCGTAGCGACGAGTCCACGCTCTGCATGACGGTGAAGATGACGCTCCGCCGCGACCAGCCCCGGGTGCGGAGGGGGTTGAGCCAGCGCCGTGGGCGACTCACGATCTGCCAGAGGAACTTCCATGGCCGACCCCGGCCACCGGTGAGGGGCCCGAAGATCAGGCCGAGTGGGTCGCCGCCCAGTCCGTAGGTGTTGTTGGTGAAGTGGGTCTGCTCGTCGGGGTGCACGCTGGAGGTGATGGCGATGTCGGCGATCAGGTCGGCGTCCCGGCGCAGTGTGGTGGCGGCGACGATGGCTTCGCTGTTGGTGCGGACGACGTCGCGCACAGGTGCACAGCGGACCTAGAGTTACTAGTTTCGGCAACAATGCCGACGAAGGGGGTCGCGTGGTCGAGTGGGACGTACCGCGCTCCTGTTCGGGCGCCGTGGTGATGGTCGAACTCGGCCTCGAGCGCGGATTGCCCGTCGACGTCGCCCTGCGCAACACCGGATTGACCATGACCCAGCTCGCCGACGGCGCCTACGACATCTCCGCCCGCCAGGAGTTCACCGTGGTGAGCAACGTGGTCGACGGTCTTGGCGACCCGCCCGGTCTCGGCGTGGAAGCCGGCATGCGGTTCCAACTGCCGCTGTACGGGACGTTCGCGTTCGCCCTCATCAGCAGTGCAACCATCCGGTCCGCGGTCGACACCATGATGCGCTCGATGAGTCTGACCTTTGCCTTCAGCAGCGTCACCCGTACCGCGTCCGGTGGAGGAACCCGATTCGTCTTCACCGCGGCAGGGATTCCCGAACGCCTGCAACGGTTCGTGGTCGAGCGGGACGTGGCGGGTACCCGCCGGTTGCAATGCGAGGCGTTTCCGGAGGCGCCTCCCCTGCCGGTTGACTTCGCCTTCCCGGCACCGGCCGCCGAACACGCCGATCGATACGAGGTGGCTTTCGGCGTCCGACCGCGTTTCGATGCTCCGCAGACGGCCATCACAGCGTCGGACGCCTTCCTCGATCTGACCATGCCGCATGCCAACAAGCAGGTCCGCGAACTCGCACTGGTGCAGTGCGACCGCCTGCTCGAGCACCGCAGGCCGCGCCGCGGGACGGGCCGACTCGTTCGGGACGCTCTGGTCCGCAACATCGGTGATCCGCCGACCGCGCGGGCCGTCGCCAGGGAACTCGACATCGGCGAGAGGACGCTTCGACATCGGCTGGCGGCCGAGGGAACCTCATACCGGGCGCTCGTCAACGAGGTGCGCGAGCGCCTGGCCGAGGAGTTCCTGGCCAACGGGATGGCCGTGTCGGAAATTGCCCACCGACTGGGTTACGCCGAGGTATCCAGCCTCTCGCAGGCCTTTCGGCGGTGGAAGGGCGTCGGGCCGCGCGACTATCGTCTGCTGAGGGCAGACCACCCGCCGACGGGTACGAATTCACCCGCAGCGGACCGGTCGTCGTAGGATTCCATCGCCCGGCGACCGCCACGGCAACCACAGGACAGATAGCCCAATGACCACCCCTCAGCGATTGTCCGGCCGCTACGAACTCGGGGAAATCCTCGGCTTCGGTGGCATGTCGGAGGTTCATCTCGCCCGTGACGTGCGGCTTCACCGCGACGTCGCGGTCAAGGTGCTGCGCGCAGACCTGGCCAGGGACCCCACGTTCTTCCTGCGCTTTCGGCGTGAGGCGCAAAACGCCGCCGGGCTGAATCACCCCGCGATCGTCGCGGTGTACGACAGCGGCGAGGCCGACACCCCCGACGGCCCGTTGCCGTACATCGTGATGGAGTACGTCGACGGCGTCACACTGCGCGACGTCATCCACGACAACGGTCCCGTCGAACCCCGCCGAGCCATCGAGATCATCGCCGACGCCTGCCAGGCCCTCAACTACAGCCACCAGAACGGCATCATCCACCGCGACGTCAAACCCGCCAACATCATGATCGACAACGCGGGTGCGGTGAAGGTGATGGACTTCGGCATCGCCCGCGCGCTGCACGACGACGGCGCGAAGCTCACCCAGACCTCCGCGGTCATCGGCACCGCGCAGTACCTGTCGCCGGAACAGGCCAGCGGCGAGACCGTCGACGCCCGCTCCGACGTGTACTCACTGGGCTGCGTGTTCTACGAATTGCTCACCGGCGAACCACCTTTCGTCGGCGACTCCCCCGTCGCCGTGGCCTACCAGCACGTCCGCAAGGACCCGCCGCCCCCGTCGCGCCGCAACCCGGCGTTGTCGCCCGAGCTGGACGCCGTGGTGCTCAAGTCGCTGGCCAAGAACCCCGCCAACCGCTATCAGACCGCCGCCGAGATGCGCAGCGACCTGATCCGCGTTCGCGACGGTCAAGCCCCCGTCGCGCCGAAGGTCTACACCGACAAGGACCACGCCGACCTCGCCTCGACCGCACCCGGCCACCGCCGGGTTGCCCGCGGCGGCAGCAGGCCGGGCCGACGGTGGCTGGCCGTGGGAGCGGTCCTCGCCGTGCTCGCGCTGGTGGTCACCGTGGCCGTCAACGTGTTCGTCGGAGACCGCCAACGCATCCCCGACCTCCACGGTCAGGGGCAGGCCGACGCCCAGGTGTCGCTGCAGAACCTCGGCTTCAAGACCATCGTCAACCCCGAGTCCAGTTCGACGGTCCAACGCGGCCTCGTCATCAGCACCGAGCCCGGAGCCGACGCGACCGCGCGGGCCGACGACACCATCGCCATCAACGTCTCGAGCGGGCCTGAGCAACGCCAGGTTCCCGACGTCGCAGGTCTGAGTCCGGTAGCCGCCACCAACAGGCTGAAGGAGAAGGGATTCGGCGACGTCGGGCGGACCGAGGCGGCCAACCCCACCGTGCCAAAGGGGGCTGTTTACGGCACCACTCCCGCCGTGGGCACGACGGCCGCGGTGACCGACGAGATCACCATCCTCATCAGTACGGGTCCCGGTTCCGTGTCACTGCCCGACATGGTGGGGCAGCCATTCGAGGCGGCGAAGGCCAACCTGGGCATCGCGGGCTTCACGAAGATTCTCAAGGTGGAGGTGGACGGGCTCCCACCGGTCGACCAGGTGGTGGCCATGGACCCACCGGCCGGCACCGAACTCGCCGTCGACCAGCCGGTGACCCTGAAGGTCTCCGAGGGCAATCAAGTCTCGATGCCCGAACTGGTCGGGAAGGTGTACGCCGACGTCCTGCAGACGCTGGCCGCCGCCGGCATCACCAGTTTGCCCACGAATGGGCCTGCCATCGACTCTGGAGCAGACGGCAGGGTCGTCCAACAGGATCCCCCGGCCAACGCCCCCGTGAACCGCGACGGCACGATCACCGTCAACTACGGGTCCTGACCGAGCCCCCCGGCTAGTTGGCGACGGAGGTGACCGGAGTCGGTTCCTCGCCGGGCTCGTGGTCGAGTACCTCGCGGTGGAAGATCATCAGGTACGCGAAGTAGACGCCACCGGCGGCGATGAGACCGATGACGATGAGCACCGACGTCGACGCGTCTCCCGGCGTGACGAGCGCGAACAGGGCAATCGCCACCCAAATCAACGCGGCGACGGCGACCGGCATCTCGAACCGTCCCAGACTGAATCCGCCCTCCTTGTGGTCTAGGTTCTTGCGCACCGCCAGGTAGAGGATCACCGTCGCGCCGTAGATCAACGCCGGAAGGATCGTCGACCCGATGATGAGCTGCAAAAGGGCCTGCCCGGGCAACGCCAGCATCAGCACGACACCCACGACCAGGATCAGAATCGTTGCCGCGATAGGTGTTTGAGTTTTGGGGTTCACGCGCCGCATCAGCGCGTGCGCGGGGAAGCGCTCGTCGCGTGCCATGGCGAACACCTGCCGCGAGCACGCCGCCATCACCACCATCCCGGCGCCGAACATCGCAAAGGCCAAACAGGCCAGCAGAATTCGCTCCGATATCGGGCCGAGCTGACTGCGAATGATCGCCGCGACCGGCGAACCGCTCGCCGTCACGGCCGGGATGTCCTTGATGGCGACGGTGAGCGCGATCAGGAAGACCAGACCCAACACCGCGGCCGCGACGACCGACGCCACGATCGCGCGCGGCACGCTGCGAAACGGATCCTTGGCCTCCTCGGCGAGGTTCGCTGCCGAGTCGAAGCCCACCAACGTGGTCAGACCCATGATCATTCCGGCCGTCAACCCGCCGCCGATGGCGAAGTAGGTGGGGTCGGCGGCGGTGACTCCCCGGGACGTCAGGTTCTCCAGGGTGCCGCTGCCGGTGAACACCATCACCGCTGCCAGCGCGATCACCAGCACCGCGACGATGGCGAGTTCGACGCCGACCGCCCCGGAGGTGATCAGCCCGAGCAGACGCGTGGAGGCGATCACCAGCACCGCCTGGACGACGAGGATCACCACGGTGAGCACCCGAGCCGTGTCCTCGTCACTTCCCATGCCCAGCAACGGCATCAACGCTTGGCTGGCCAGGGCGTTGTCGATGGCCACCACCGCGATCGCCAGGAACCAGAAGGTCAACCAGCCGAACAGCCAGCCCACCTTGGGGCTCGCCAGCCGCGACGCCCACTGGTAGGACGACCCGGTGAGTGCGATGCGCGCCGCGAACTGCGCGACCACCAGGGCCACCAGCGTCTGTCCCACCGAGGCGACGACCCACAGCCAGATGCCCACCGGCCCTGCGGTACCCAGCACGACGCCGTAGGTGCCGAAGATGCCGACCGCCACCGAGATGAAGGCGAAGGAGATTGCGAATACCTGGAAGCCGCCCAGGGTGCGTTTCAGCTCGGCGGCATAGCCACCGTCGCCGGATTCACCGGTGTTGACCGCGGGGCCCGCCACCTCGTCTGCCGTCATGGCCGACCTCTCTGAAGACACTCGCAGCGCCGCGCGCTGATGGCTCATTGTGAGGCACGCGACGCACTATTCGGCGCCATTGGACACCACTGGAATAAGCTTCCGCCGTTCGTCCGATGCAAGGGGTGCGCAGTGTCCAGCCAGGAGCGGCCAACCACGATCGAGGTGCGGGGCGCTCGCGTTCACAACCTCGTCAACGTCGACGTCGACGTGCCCCTGAACCAAATGGTCGCCATCGCAGGGGTTTCCGGCTCCGGCAAGTCGTCGCTGGCGATGGGCGTGCTCTACGCCGAAGGGTCCCGCCGGTACGTCGAAGCACTCTCGACCTACACCCGGCGCAGGATGTCGCACGCCACCAAGGCCACCGTCGACGAGGTCCGACACGTCCCCGCGGCGCTTGCCCTGCGACAGCGACCGGGCGTTCCCGGGGCGCGCAGCACGTTCGGCACCTCGACGGAGCTCCTCAACGTCCTTCGCCTGCTGTTCTCCCGCCTGAGCGAGCACCTCTGCCCCAACGGCCACCGTCAGAAGCCGACGATCGACGTGGCGGCCGGCCTCGACCTCACCTGCCCGGTCTGCGGCGTCACGTTCACCCCGCCGGGTGCCGAGGCACTGGCGTTCAACTCCGACGGGGCGTGCCCGACCTGCGGCGGCCTCGGGGTGGTCCGCGAGATCGACGACGCCCTGCTGGTGCCCGACCCTTCGAAGTCCATCTCCGACGGCGCGGTGGCGCCCTGGAAGATGATGGGGCTCACCGTCATGCCGCAGATGGTCGGCGAACTCGGCGTCCGCACCGACGTGCCGTACCGCGACCTCACCGACGCCGAGCGCGACGTCGTGCTGCACGGCCCCGCCGACAAGCACCTCATCACGGTTCCGTCGAAGAGCGGCAAGCTGTTCGAGGTCAACTTCACCTACCGCAACGCCCGCCTCGCCGTGCAGGAGGCACTCGACAAGGCCGCCAGCGAGGGCGGTCTCAACCGGGTCAACAAGTTCGTCCACACCGGGACCTGCCCCACGTGCCACGGCACCAGGCTCAGCGAGCAGGCCCTGGCCCCGCAGGTCATGGGACTCAACCTGGCCGAAGCCACCGCTCAGATGCTCGACGACGTAATCGCCTGGGCGCCAAGGGTAGTGGACACATTACCGAGTGACATGCGCTTGATGGCGACCGCGATCGTCACGCAGTTGCTCGAGATGGCGGGGCGCCTCGTCGAACTCGGCCTCGGCTATCTCGGTCTTGACCGCCCCAGCGCCACGCTGTCCACCGGTGAGCGGCAACGAGTTCAGCTGGCCCGCGCCGTGCGCAATCAGACCACCGGCGTGCTGTACGTCCTCGACGAACCGTCCATCGGGCTGCACCCGTCCAACATCGACGGGCTCAACGGCGTCATCCGGGACCTGTTGCGGGACGGCAACTCCGTGGTGCTGGTCGACCACGACGTTCAGGTCCTTCGCGAAGCGGACTGGTTCATCGAGATCGGACCGGGATCCGGTAGCGAGGGCGGCACCGTCCTCGCCGAAGGCACGCTGGCCGATCTGGTGGCCAACCCGTCGTCGCTGATCGCCGGATTTCTCGACGGCTCCGAGCCGATTCGCGTGCGCGACACCGTGGCGTCCGAGAAGCTGTTCGACCACGGTCGGATCCGGCTGTCCACCCGCCCTCTGCACACGGTGCACGCCCTCGACGTCGAAATCCCCAAGGGCAGACTCACCGCCGTCACCGGGGTGTCCGGGTCGGGCAAGACCACCATGGTCTTGGAGAGTCTGGTGCCGGCTCTGCAGACCGCCGCGGCCGGCGAACCGCTGCCGGGACACGTTGCGGCCGTGGAATCCTCGGGTGTCGAGCGCGTCAACGTCGTCGACGCCACCCCCATCGGCACCAACGTGCGGTCCACCGTCGCGACCTACAGCGGTGTGCTCGACGACCTTCGGCGCGCGTACGCCGCCCTCGAGGAGTCGACGCGGCGTGGCCTGACAACGTCGGACTTCTCCTACAACACCGGATCCCTGCGGTGCCCGCGGTGCGAGGGCACCGGCCAGATCTCACTCGACGTCCAGTTCCTCCCCGACGTCGAGATCGACTGCCCGGTGTGCGACGGCACCCGGTACGACCCGGCGGCGAAGGACATTCGGCGGCCGGGTGGCCTGTCGCTGCCCGAAATGCTTTGCCTCACCGTCAAAGGGGCCCTGCGGGAGACCGAGGACCTGCCGAAGGTGCAGAAGAAGCTGCGGACCCTGGTCGACCTCGGCCTTGGCTACCTGACCCTCGGCGAGGACACCCCGGCGTTGTCCGGCGGTGAGGCCCAACGGCTCAAGCTCGCAACCGAACTCGGCCGCAAGCAATCCGATGCACTGTTCGTGCTCGACGAGCCCAGCGTCGGCCTACATCCCCTCGACGTCCGGGTCCTGCTTGGGGTGATCGACCGCCTCGGCGCGAAGGGCGCCACCGTCGTCGTCATCGAACACGACCTCGACATGATCGCCAACGCCGACTACGTCGTCGACATGGGACCCGGCGGTGGCGCCGAGGGCGGAACCGTCGTGGCCACCGGCACGCCGGCCGAGATAGCCGGGTCCGCGGCGAGCGTCACCGGGCGCTATCTCAGCCCCACCATGTCTCAGTAGCGTGTTACCGCACCCAAAGGGCCGTTCATCCCCGACAATCGGCAGGCGGTGATTCGCAGTGATCCACCGCCCTAACTGATGGGTGTGCGTGGACCACATGCGGCAAGTCGAACGAGTGGAACATCCGGCGGTCAATCGGGTGGGACTCGGCCCGTGTTGAGCTGGCTGGCGGCGGGGGCGCTCATCACCGTGGTGACGGTCGCCGTCGTGGTGAAGCTGCTGGCGCGCAGGCGTGCACCGGACCCCGGGTGGTTCATCGACAGCACCCGCGCCGCAGGAGCACTCACGGTGATCGGCACCATGTTCGCGGTGCTGCTGGCGTTCACCATCTTCTATGCGCTGCAGAACTACCAGCGGGCCCGCGACGGCGGCACCATGGAGGCCATCTCGGTCACCGAACTGCACAACGTGGCCGACGTGCTCGAAGGACACGCTGGATCACGACTGCACGGCGACCTGATCTGCTACTCGCGAGCCGTGGTCGACCAGGAGTGGCCGGCCATGCAGCGCGGCGAATCGTCTCCCGCCGTGCAACATTGGGTCGACACGATGGTCACCGACTTCGCGGCCTTGAATCCGACCAACGCGCGGCAGGAAGCGGCCTACAGCCAGTGGTTCGACCAGCAGGCGCAGCGCCGCGACGGCCGCCGCGCCCGCGCCGCCGAGTCTGCCGCCTCGGTGCCGCCGCCGCTGTGGATCGTGCTCGGCATCGGGGCGACGGCCATCCTCAGCTACATGTGCGTGCAGGCCGACCGCCGCGAAAGTGCCGTCATCCAAGCCGTTCCCATCGCGTTCGTGTCGGCGTTGGTGACCTCGGCGCTGCTCGTCGTGGCGTTCCTCGACCATCCGTACGACAGTTGGTCGGGCAGTATCCAACCCGACCAGATGCGGGTGACGTTGCACCTCATCGACGACGGGCACGACGCGCCCTGCGATGCGCGGGGTGACCCGAAGGCTTAGGACCGCGCGGCACGGAGGAATCTCGTCAACGGATCCGGCCGTGGCCGTATGGATTCCGTCAAGACGCTGGCAACGGCTGCCCGGCAACGGTGCGATGGTTGCATGAGTGCTTATGCCGAGCCGGCTTCGTGGAGCGATCTGTTTCAGCTGTTGGCCATGTTGTCCGTCCCGGGCAGCGTCTTCATGACCGCGAGATACCTCAACCGCCGCGGCGAGCGACGAGATCGACGCGTCGACGCCACGCACCAGTCCGTGACCGCGCCTCGCTGACCCTTTCAGCCGTTGGCGCGACGCTTGCGCGGCGCGGCCGACCGGGGCGGCCGCGACCGCATGTGGTCACGCGCGTTCTCCATCATGTCCCCGAGGGTGCGCACATCGCCTTCGTCGAGGGAGTCGAAGAGCATCTCACGCACGACCTCGACGTGGCCGGGCAGGACCTTCGCGACGCGGGCGCGGCCCTCGTCGGTGACGTCGACGACGGTGGCGCGCTGGTCGTCCGGGGACGTCGCGCGCGTGATGAGGCCTTCCTTCTCCAGAAGCCCGGCCTGATGTGTGAGCCCCGAGCGGCTGTAGACCACGCCGTCGGCCAGGTCGGTCATGGTCAACGGACGGTCGGCGTCGGCGAGTTTGGCCAGGATCTCGAACTGGACGTAGCTCAAGCCGCCCTCGGCCTGCAGCTGCTGACGCACCGCGTACTGCAACAGGCTCACCGTCTCCGTCAAGGCGAAGTAGGCCCGCATCTGGGCGGGGTCGAGGGCATCGGCCATGTGCCTCAGCATAATGCTTTGACCTCGAAGTTCCCCTGAGTCCGGGGCCCTACTGCCCCGCAATGTCCGGCCGTCGGGGGTATGAGTCTGCTCATACGCCGCCGCGGTTGCACGACGATGTCCGATCGGCCGTCTACGATTCCTGCGGCACACCCAAGAACGATGGAAGGGGCGCGCAGTGAGTTACACCGCCGCCGACATCACCGAGCTCGACGATGTCCAACACACACGCCTGCGGCCGGCGGTCAACCTCGGTCTGGACGTGCTCAACACCGCGCTGCGCGAGCTGGTGGACAACGCGATCGAAGAGGTCGCCGACCCCGGCAACGGTGGGTCGACGGTCACCATCACCCTGCACGCCGACGGCTCGGTCAGCGTCGCCGACGACGGCCGCGGCCTTCCCGTCGACTCCGACCCGGTCAACGGCAAGAACGGCATCGTCAAGACGCTGGGCACCGCGCGGGCGGGCGGCAAGTTCTCCGCACACGTCGACGCAGCCAGCACGGGCGCCGGCCTGAACGGAATCGGCGCGGCCGCAGCGGTTTTCATCTCCGCGCGCACCGACGTGACGGTGCGCCGGGCCGGAAAGACCTACCTGCAGAGCTTCGGCGGCGGCTACCCGGGAACGTTCGACGGCAAGGACTTCGACGCCGACGCCCCCTTCACCCGCGTCGACGCCCAGAAGCTGCGCGGCGCCGGCAATCGCCAACCCGACGCCCACGGCACCACCGTGCGCATCCTGTTCGACGCGACCGTGGTGCCGGACTCGACGGTCGACGTCAACGAAGTCTTGCTCAGGGCGCACGCGGCGGCCAGGATGTCCCCTGGCGTGCACCTGCTCGTCGTCGACGAGGGCTGGCCCGGCGACGACGTCCGGCCCGAACTGCTCGAACCGTTCCATGGCCCGTGGGGCACCGACACCCTGCTCGACCTGATGTGCGTCGCGGCGGGCACTCCGGTGCCTGGCGTGCGCGCCGTGGTTGAGGGTCGCGGCGAGTACACCACCGGCCGCGGCGCGACCCCGTTCCGCTGGTCCCTGACCGCAGGCCCCGCCGAACCGGCCACCGTCGCCGCGTTCTGCAACACCGTGCGCACCCCCGGCGGCGGATCGCATTTGACCGCAGCGGTGAAGGGCCTGTCCGAAGCGCTGGCCGATCGCGCGTCCCGCATCCGCGACCTGGGCCTGGCGAAGGGCGAAGACGGCCCGGAGGCACAGGACTTCGCGGCGGTGACCGCCCTGGCCGTCGACACTCGAGCACCCGACGTGGCCTGGGACTCCCAAGCCAAGACCGCGGTGTCGTCGCGCTCGCTGAACATCGCGATGACCCCGGACGTGGCGCGCAGCGTCACCATCTGGGCCGCCAACCCCGGCAACGGCGACGCCGTGTCGCGGTGGACCCAACTGGCGCTGGAAGCAGCCCGGGCGCGGCGCAGCGCCGAAGGCGCGAAGGCCCGCTCGCGGGCGGCATCCAAGGCCAAGGGCCTCGGAACCAACCTGTCGCTGCCGACCAAGCTGCTGCCCAGCCGGGAAACCGGACGGGGATCGGGCGCCGAGCTGTTCCTGTGCGAGGGCGACTCGGCGCTGAGCACCATCAAAGCGGCCCGCGACGCCACCTTTCAGGCCGCCTTCCCGCTGAAGGGCAAGCCGCCCAACGTCTACGGGTTCACGCTGAACAAGGCGCGGGTGAAAGACGAGTTCGACTCGATCGAACGCATCCTGGGCTGCGGCGTGCGGGACAACTGCGATCCCGAGTCCTGCCGCTACGACCGGATCCTGTTCGCCTCCGACGCCGACCCCGACGGCGGCAACATCAACTCCAGCCTCATCTCGATGTTCCTGGACTTCTACCGGCCGCTCGTCAAGGCCGGCATGGTCTACGTGACGTTGCCGCCGCTGTTCGTGGTCAAGGACGGCCAGGAGCGGATCTACTGCCAGGACGAGTCCGAGCGCGATGCCGCGGTAGCTCAGCTGAAGGCCACCTCCAAGCGCAAGGTGGAGGTGCAGCGCAACAAGGGCCTCGGCGAGATGGACGCCGACGACTTCTGGAACACCGTGCTGGATCCGGTGCGGCGCACCGTGATTCGGGTGCACCTCGACGAGGGAGATCCGAAACTGCACCACACGCTGTTCGGCGGACCGCCGGAGGGCCGGCGCACGTGGATGGCCGATGCCGCCTCCCGCGTCGACACCCTTGCGCTTGACCTCAGCTAGGAGAACACGTGACCGCCACCCTTGACGTTCCCGACCAAAATCCGGATCTGGTGCTCCAGCAGAGCGCCGACGACTACTGGAACCACTACCAGCTGACCTTCGCGCTCTACAGCGTCAGCGACCGCGCCATCCCGTCCGCGTTCGACGGGCTCAAGCCGGGCCAGCGCCGACTGCTCTATCAGATGCACGACTCCCGACTGCTGCCCGGCAACAAGCCGCAGAAGTCCTCCAAGGTCTGCTCGGCCGTCACCGGCAACCTGCACCCACACGGCGGCGCGTCGATGTACGGGGCGGCGGCGCTCATGGCCGCCGAGTTCCAGCGCGTGAAAGTCATTGACGGACAGGGCGCCTTCCCCCGCATCCAAGGTGACATCCCCGCCGCCGATCGCTACACCGAGATGCGGCTGTCGGCACCCGGTGCCGCACTGACCGCCGAACTCAACGACCATGCGGTGCCCATGGTCCCGACCTTCGACGGGGAATGGGTCGAGCCGACGGTGCTGCCCGCGCAGTGGCCGGTGCTGCTCTGCAACGGTGCCGTCGGCATCGCCGAGGGCTGGGCCACCAAGGTGCCGGCCCACAATCCGCGCGAGATCATGGCCGCCTGCCGGGCACTGTTGAAGACCCCGAACATGACCGACGACAGATTGATGAAACTCATCCCCGGCCCCGACTGGGGCTGTGGTTCCACCGTGGTGGGCACGGCCGGACTGCGGGAGTACATCACCACCGGGCGCGGGCAGCTCACGGTCCGCGGGACGGTGTCGGTGGACGGGAAGAACGTCGTCGTCACCGAACTGCCGCCCGGGGTCGCGAGTAACACCGTCCAAGAACGCATCCGAGCGCTGGTCGAGTCGGGCGAGATGCCGGGTGTCGCCGACATGTCCGACCTGACCGACCGCCGCAACGGGCTGCGCATCGTGGTCACCGCCAAACGTGGCCACAGTGCCGAGACGATTCGCGACCAGCTGCTCGCCCTGACACCGCTGGAGTCGACGTTCGCGGCGAGCCTGGTCGCGCTCGACGAGGACCGGGTTCCGCGCTGGTGGACGGTGCGTGAGCTGATCGGCGCCTTCCTGCACCTGCGCGATTCAGTGGTGTTGCGGCGCAGCGAGTACCGGCTGGACAAGGTCACCGACCGGCGCCACCTGGTGACCGGCCTGATGACCATCCACCTCGACATCGACGCCGCGGTGGCGGTCATTCGAAACTCCGACACCGTCGACGAGGCCCGCCAGGGCCTGCAAGAGCGTTTCGGGATCGACGCCGTCCAGGCCGATTACGTTCTGGCGCTGCAACTTCGGCGTCTGACGAAACTCGACGTGATCGAGCTGCAGGCCGAAGCGGAGAAGCTGGACGCCGAGTTCGCCGAGCTGACCGAGTTGGTGGGCAACCCCGATGCGCGCCGGGTGGTGATCGACAAGGAGCTCGTCGAGACCGCCAAGCTGTTCAAGGGCCCGGAGTTCGACCGACGTACGGTGCTGGACTTGGAAGCGGTGCCGGTGACGTCCAGTTCGGACGAGGACGGCGCCCGCGAGCGCAAGGTCAACACCGCGTGGCGACTCGACGACCGCGGCGTCTTCTCCGACAGCCACGGCGAACTGCTGACCTCAGGGCTCGGCTGGGCCGTCTGGACCGACGGACGAATCAAGTTCACCACCGGTGGCGGTCTGCCGTACAAGATCCGCGACATCCCGGTGGCACCGGACATCAACGGGCTGCTGCGATCCGGGGTCATGGCACCCGGCTCCCACCTGGCGTTGGTGACGCGCCGCGGGAAGGTGCTGCGCATCGACCCCGCCGCGGTGAATCCGCAGGGCGCGGCGGGCAACGGCGTGGCGGGCGTGAAGCTGGCCGCCGACGGCGACGAGGTGATCGCGGCCCTGCCGCTCACGTGCCAAAACGACGAGGCCATCCTGTCGATCTCCGAAAAGGGTTGGAAGGTAACCGAAGTCGCCGACATCCCGGTGAAGGGCCGCGGCGGCGCCGGTGTCGGCTTCCACCCGTTCATCGCCGGGGAGTCGGCTCTGATGGCAGCCGCGGTCTCGTCGACCGGATTCATGCGCGGCACCAGGGCCGTCCGGGCCGAGAAGCGGGCCAAGGCGTCGACCAAGGGATCCGGCGCGGACGTGACGCCTACGGGGTGACGGGGTAGGGCGGGTTGAGGTCAGTCGCTTGCGGGCGCCGGCGCGCCGAGGCGCAGCGAGACCCGACGGGCCGCGTCGGCGACGGCGCCCCCCAATTGGTCGAGCATTCCGCCGGGAACCCGGAACCGGGGCGCCGAGAGCATGACCGCGGCGACGAGGACACCGCGGTGGTCGTGCACCGGCGCGGCGATCCCGACCTCCTCGAGCGAGGTTCGTCCGTCGTTGACGGCGTAGCCGCGTCGACGCGCCCCGTCCAGCTCGTCGAGATAGGCCTCGACGGCGTCCGCACCGTCCGGACCGACGATCTGCCGTCGCTCGAACAGCCGACGTATGTCGGCCGCGGGCATCTCCGAGAGGAACACCTGCACCGATGAGCTCTGGTGGGTGTCGTATCGAGTCCCCACCGGGGCGGTGTGCTTGACCTGCTTGGGGCTCTGCACCTCCTCCACGACGACGGACTCGTGTCCGTTCCAGATCACCAATGCCGTCGTCTCCCCCGTGCGCTTGGTGAGCTCCTCCAGTTCGGGTTGGGCGATTCGGCGCACGTCGAGGTTGGCCAGCAGGGGCCCGGTGAGCGCAATGAGGCCGAGCCCCAGCCGAAACCGCCCGGTGGCGGCGTCGCGTTCGACGTAGCCGGCCCGTTCCAGCGTGGCGAGCATGCGCGAAACACTGCTCTTGTGCAGCTCCACCTTGCGCGCGATCTCGGTAACCCCCAGCACGGGTTCGGCGATCGAGAAGGACTCCAGCACGCGAAGCCCGTTGAGCAACACCGACGTCGACGGCCGTGCGTCGCCGAGGTCCTGTGCGAGTTCGTCCACGTCGTCGACGCTCATGATCGCCTGCCCTCCTGCTGCACCGGGATGCCCGCGGTCATCCTCACACGGTGGTGTCACCGATGATGTTGTGTTCGGGGCCGAACGGGAACTTGGTGATGTTCTCGGCCCCGTCCTCGCCGACGACGAGGATGTCGTGTTCACGGTATCCGCCTGCGCCGGGCTGACCCTCGGGGACCATGATCATCGGCTCCATCGACACCACCATGCCGGGTTGCAGCACGGTGTCGACGTCCTCGCGCAGCTCGAGGCCTGCCTCACGACCGAAGTAGTGACAGAGCACGCCGAACGAGTGTCCGTAGCCGAACGTCCGGTTGGGCATGAGCCCCTCCGCGTCGTAGATCTCGTTCAGCTCGGCGGCAATGTCCTTGCAGACCGCTCCCGGCTTGATGAGCTCCAGACCGCGGCGATGCACCTTGACGTTGACTTCCCACAGCCGGAGGTGCTCGGGCGAGGGCTGACCGTAGAACAACGTGCGTTCCAGCGCCGTGTAGTAGCCGGCGATCATCGGAAAACAGTTGAGCGAGAGGATGTCTCCCCGCTGCACTTGGCGGCTGGTGGCCCAGTTGTGGGCACCGTCGGTGTTGACTCCGGACTGAAACCACACCCAGGTGTCACGCAGTTCGGCGTGCGGAAAGGTCAGCGCGATCTCGCGAATCATCGCGTTGGATCCGGCGATGGCCACCTCGTACTCGGGCACTCCCTCGGTGATCGCGGCACGGATCGCCTCACCGCCGAGGTCACCGATGCGGGCGCCGTGTTTGATCAGTTCGATTTCTTCGTCGGACTTGAACATTCGCAGTCGCATCGTCGGCCCGGCGACGTCGACGGGCTGCATCGCAGGCAGTACCGAGGCCAGGCGGGCCAGCATGTCGGGGGTGACGTGGTCGTTCTCGACGCCCAGACGGCCCCCGGTAATGCCCTGCCCGGTGAGCACCTGTTGCACGGCGTACTCGAAGTTGTCACGTCGCCAGTCGGTGTAGACGACGTTGTCGCCGAAGCTGCGCCGCCACGGCATGCCGGCGTCGATGTTGGCCGACACGGTGGTCGCGGAATCCGGTGTGACGACCAAGGCGTAGGGACGGCCGAAGGCGGTGTACAGGAAGTCCGAGTAGTAGTTCACGTTGTGGTAGCTGGTGAACACCACCGCGTCGAGACCGTCGCCCGCCATGTGCTTGCGCAGGGCGAGCATGCGCCGTTCCATCTCGGCCGGACTGAAGGTGGGAACGGCCTTCTCTCCGTTGGGAATGTTCTTCAGTCGTTCGAGATTCATGGGGCGTCCCTTCGCATTTCCGCCCACCAGCCGGAGTGGCCGATGTCGTGTTGCACACATTGCAACAGTGATGCTCTCCTGTCAACGACCAATTTCAGTCCAACCGTTTCGGGCTCGTAAAATCAGGCGCTTGACGTATGGCGTACATCACAATAACGTCTTTCAGAGCGACGCAGTTGCGCTCGTAGCAACAGACTGACGATGCACGACTCAACGCACCATTCCGTGAAGGAGCTCACGTGACGAAGGCACATCAGCCACCAACCCGCGCCGCCCAGCCCGGGTCGACGCACCCCGTCGTCGACATCCACCAGATCGAAGAGGTGTTGCAACCCGTTCCCGAGGACGTGCGCACCACCAAGGTCTCGGGACAGTTCTGGATCTGGGCCGGGGCCAACATCGCGCCGATCAACTGGGTCCTCGGTGCGCTTGGCATCGGCCTTGGCCTTGGCCTCCGCGACACGCTCATCGTGCTGATCGCGGGAAATGCCGTGGGGATGGCACTCTTCGGGGTTTTCGTCCTGATCGGACAGAAGACCGGGGTGACGGGAATGGTACTGTCCCGGGCCGCCTTTGGTCGCCGCGGCGCATATCTGCCCGCGGCGATCCAGGCCACCCTCGCGGTCGGCTGGTGCGCCGTCAACACCTGGGTCATCCTGGACCTCGTCATGGCATTGTTGGGCAAGCTCGGCCTCGTCGACCCGGAGGCGGCCAACATCGCGGCGAAGATCGCGGTGGCGACGGTCATCATGGCGGTCCAGGTCACGGTCGCGTGGTTCGGCTACCGCACGATCGCCGCCTTCGAGCGCTGGACCGTCCCACCCACCCTGGCCGTGCTGGTCGTGATGTCGATCGTCGCGTGGTTCCACCTCGACATCGACTGGTCCTACGCCGGGCCCGCCGGCGCCGAGCTGCACGGAGCCGCCCGCATCGCCGCCATGTCGGCGGTGATGACGGTGATCGGGATCGGTTGGGGCATCACGTGGTTCACCTATGCGTGCGACTATTCGCGTTTCGTCAGCACCACGGTGCCGCGCCGCAAGCTGTACCTGGCGAGCACTCTTGGCCAGTACGTCCCGGTGGTCTGGCTCGGCGTGCTCGGGGCCAGCTTGGCGACGACGAACGGCTCGGTCGACCCCGGCGCGCTAATCGTGTCCAACTTCGGCGCTCTCGCAATCCCGGTGCTGTTCCTGGTGATTCACGGACCGATCGCCACCAACATCCTCAACATCTACACGTTCTCGGTCGCGACCCAGGCCCTGGACGTCAAGTTGCAGCGTCGGACACTGAACGTGATCGTGGGCGTCTTCGCGCTCGCGGCGGTCGTCTTCTTCATCCTGCAGTCCAGTCTCGCCACGGTGCTCAGCACCTGGCTCGGCGCGATAGTCGGCTGGATCGCCAGCTGGGCGGGCATCATGTTGGTGCACTACTTCGTCGTCGAAAAGAGACACCTCGATGCCCACAGGCTGTTCGACCCCGTCGGCAGCCGACGACTGCCGGACGTCAACTGGGCGACCTTGGCGTGCTTCGTCTTCGGCATCGTGGCCACGTGGATGTTCATGTACGGGCCGATCGACGTGATGCAGGGCTACGGATCCCGCGCACTTGGCGGACTGGACTTGTCGTGGCTCGTCGGCGGTCTCGCGGCGGCAGGGTCCTACGCGGTCGTCGGACCACGGACCCAACGTCAGTACCGAGTCGAAGTGCCCTCCCCCGCCGACGCATCCGAGATGAGGAATGCATGACCACACCGTCTGAGGGGTTGACCTGGCCTGAGGGTCGTCGTGCCGCCGCGGCGTTCACCTTCGACGTCGACGCCGAATCCTGTGTGCTGGCGCACGACCCGACCTCGGCGGTCCGGATGTCGCTGATGAGCCATCAGGCCTACGGCCCGAAGGTGGCGGTGCCAAGGCTGCTGCGCGTACTCGAACGGCAAGGCGTTCACGCGACGTTCTTCGTGCCAGGATTCACCGCGGAGTGTTACCCGGACACCGTCCGCGCCATCGTCGACGGTGGTCACGAAATCGGCCATCACGGCTACCTGCACGAGCAGATGCAGGGCGTCGACGCCGACACCGAGGCCCGTTATCTCGACCGCGGCTTGGAGGCGTTGGATTCCGTCGCGGGGATACGTCCGGTCGGATATCGCGCCCCGTGGTGGGAAATGAACTGGCACACACCGCGACTGCTTGCCGAACGCGGATTCGTGTACGACTCAAGCCTGCTCGACGGCGACAAGCCGTATCGCTTCGCGGTCGAACCGGACGCCACCGACACCCTGATCGAGATCCCCGTGGACTGGACGCTCGACGACTGGGAGCAGTACGCCTGCTATCCGGGGGTGATCGGCAACGGATCCATCGAGAGCCCCGTCAAGGTGCTCGAGATGTGGACGCTGGAGGCCGAGGCCCACCACCTCGAGGGCGGATGCTTCGTGCTGACCAACCATCCCTTCATCTCCGGGCGTCCGTCCAAGGCCGTGGCGCTGGAGCGGCTGATCGAGACCGTCAAGGCGATGGACGGCATGTGGGTGACCACCCTCGGCGAGATCGCGGAGCACGCCAGGAAGGCGTGCGACGAGACCGTCGTGCACACCAGATTCGAGGTGCCGACGTTCCCGGACGTGCGCGTCCGCCGGATGCCGCCGGCCGGCTCGGCGCACTAGAGCCGGGCTGGCACTTCAGCTCTCGGTGCGCCCCGACACCGTCGCCGCACCCGAGCCGCGGACCGTGGCGTCTGGCGTGGGAATCTCGCCGTGGACGAACTGCCCGTGGGTCTCGGGCAGTCGCATCAACCCGATCAACGAGACCACGATCAGAGCGGACACCACCGTGGTTGCCATCGCGATGCTCCCACCGAACCAGCTGGTGGCGATCAGCCCGGCGACGAGCGGGCCGGCAGCGGTGCACAGTCTGCCAATGCTGTTGGTCACGGCCATTGCCGACGCTCGCACCGAGGGACCGAACAATTCGGGGAAGTACACGGCGTTTCCGCTGAGGACGCCGAACACGCCGAACCCGACGACCGGGAGCATCCACATGTACATGGTGAACGTGTGCCCGAAGGGATACAGGATGCATACCGACACCAGACCGACCGTGATGCTCATGAGGTAGGTCCGCTTGCGGCCAATCCTCTCGGCGATGAATCCCCAAGTGGTGTAACCGATTATCCCGCCGACGTTGAGCATCGCAGTGCCCCAGGCGACTGCCGTGACGGCTCCGGCCCCGCTGACGCCGTCGGCGGCCACCACCTCGCGAATGTTCTGTGGCGTCCAGGTGGTCACCCCCCAGAAGGCGAAGAGTGCTCCGATGCAGATCAATGTGCATGCCAGTGTGGTGGGAAGGAGTGGCCGGGTGAACAGACGTGTCAGCACGAATCTGTCGGCCTCGTCGCGCGCCGCACCGGCGACGCGTTGCGCCTTGCGCTCCTTGCGGGCCGCCTTGACGGCAACCATCGTCTCGGGCTCGTGGACGTTGCGGCGGATGTACAGCACCAGCAACGCGGGAAGAAGGCCAAAGGCCATGACCCAACGCCAGCCCAGATGACCGGCGAGGCTGTACACGAGAGCGGCCAGCAAGGCGCCCCAGGCCAGGCCCGACATCATGATGCCACTGGCCTTGGCGCGGTGCCTGCTCGTCGACCAGGCCTCCGCCACCAGCGCGGCGCCGATGGGGAGTTCGACGCCCGAACCGATGCCTGCGACGAATCGGAACACCAGGAAGAGTTCGTAATTGGGGACGACAACGGCCACTGCGGTGAAGACCGAGTACAACAGCACGCCGGCGATGAGGACCCGTACTCGACCGACGTAGTCCGCAACCACGCCAAGGGTTATCGCCCCCAAGGCCCAACCGACGAGAAATACGGTGACCGCAAGGCCACTGTGGAATGTCGACGGCCTCCCGATCAGATCGGCCGTTGCCGGCCCGACGACCTGGGTGAACAGGCTGTAGTCGAAGCCGTCCAAAGCCCAGCCCAACGTCGTGGCTGCCAGGACGGACCATTGGTACCGACTGATGTCGCGGTGCCAGGGTTGGGTGGACTTGCTGACGGTCACTAAAGGCTCCTTTGCCCGATGTTGCGACGTGGTCAGGGCACGAGGGGCGTGGATGCCGCGGCAGTGCCCTCGTGCCGGCGAAGCGCACCGACGGTGAGGCGATGGATGCTCGTCTCCAGAGCCTGGTTCTCGTCGAGCGCGTTGAACGTGCGGATCATCGACTTGATCTCGGCGTGGATGCGCGGATTGCGGGCCCGCAGAGTGCTGATTCGCCGGGTGACAGCTTCGGTGAGCGCGTCGGCGTCGGCGACGACTTCGTTGACCAACCCGAGTCGTTCTGCTCGGTCCGCCGAGATCCGCTCACCTGTCGAGGTGAGCCAGAACGCATCTCGGTCGCCCACCATCCGTGGAAGCCACGCCAGAACCAATGCTGGCGCGAGATCTATTCCTACCTCGGGGAACCAGAAGGCGGAGTCCCTCATGGCGATCGACACGTCGCAGGCGGCGATGAGACCTACCCCGAATCCAGCCGCGTCGCCGTGCACCTCGGCGATCGAGACCAACCGGCTTTCCCGTAGGGCCCGGTGAAGCCCAGCCAGTATTTGCGTCTCGGCGACGAGGTCT
Organism: Mycobacterium sp. Root135; assembly: GCF_001426545.1. GTDB lineage: Bacteria > Actinomycetota > Actinomycetes > Mycobacteriales > Mycobacteriaceae > Mycobacterium. Next base: position 90,509 of record NZ_LMEZ01000007.1, read on the forward strand.
GCGGGATCGGTGCCCGCACGGTCGCGACCACCGCAGAACATTCCACCCACGGCCCGCAGACGCAGGATGTGCGCGTCGACCGGCGGATCATTCGCCAACTTCATTAGCTCCGAGCACATTTCGACACTCATGAGGTTGTCCGGAGACCGGTCGATCACCACGTCGACAATCCCGTCACGGCATTCGGAGATCGTGAGACCCGTCATTTCAGTTCAACCGATCCGTCGCGACGCCGCCGTACCAGTCGACGTCGTCGGCGGCGATGCGGACGGTGACGGCACGCACGTTGGTGAAGTCGTTGAAGGACTCCCACCCACCTTCCCGGCCGACGCCGCTTTCTCGCACGCCGCCCCACGGGGACGACGGGTCCAGTCGGTGATGGTCGTTGATCCAGACCATGCCGGTCTCCAACTGGCCGGCGACCCGGTGCGCGCGGGCCACGTCGCGGGTCCAAATCGCCGAGCCCAGCCCGAAGTCGGAGTCGTTCGCCATGGCGATCGCCTCGGCCTCGTCGTCGAAGGGAATGGCGACGACGACGGGACCGAAGATCTCTTCGCGAGCGATCCGCATGTCGTTGGACACGTCGGCGAGGACCGTCGGCTCGATGAAGAACCCGCCGGGAAGCCCGGGCACCGTGGCCGCGCGCCCACCGGTGACCAATCGTGCGCCGTCGGCGACGGCGGCGTCGACGTGCCCCAGGATGCGCTGTCGCGCCCGCTCGGAGATCACGGGCCCCAGCTGTGTGGCAGCGTCGGCTGGATCGCCGATGCGGATCGACGCCGCGACCTTGGCGAGTCCCTCGACGACGTCGTCGTAGATGGTTCGCTGGATGAGCAGTCGACTTCCGGCGATGCACGTTTGCCCCGCGCCGACGAAACCGCCGAATGCCGCGCCGCGCGCCGCGACGTCGACCGGCGTGTCGTCGAAGATCAACACCGGAGACTTGCCGCCCAGCTCGAGTGTGGCCTTGGCGAACCGTTTGGCCGTCGCGACGGCGATGGTGCGCCCCGGCTCGGTACCGCCCGTGAAGACGGCCTTCTTGACCAAGGGATGCTCGGTCAGAGCGGCGCCAGCGGTGGGCCCGAGACCGGTCGTCACGTTGAGGACGCCGGCGGGAATGCCTGCCTCGAGGGCGATCTGACCGATCATCAACGCGGTCAACGGCGTCTGCTCGGAGGGCTTCAGCACCACGGTGTTGCCCGTCGCGAGTGCAGGCGCCAGGCTCTTGGACGCGATCATCAAGGGGTGGTTGAACGACGCGAGAATCGCCACGACACCGAGCGGAAAGCGCGTGGTGTACGAGTGGTAGTCACCGCGTAGGGGCACGACCGACGTGCGATCGGCCAGCAGAAGTGCCGCGTTGTAGCGGTACCACTCGGCAAGCCGGTTGATCTGGGCCTTGGTCTCGGTGATCGGTCGACCGTTGTTGAGGGTCTCCAGCCGGTAGAGCGCGTCCATGTTCGCTTCGATCCCGTCGGCGAAGCGGTGGATCAACCGCGCTCTGTCCTGGATCGCCATGGTCCGCCACGGCCCATGGCGGAACGCCGTGTGGGCAGCGGTGACCGCGTCGTCGATGTCGCCCCGGCTTGCGCTGGCGACCTCGACGATCACTTCGCCGGTGGCGGGATTGGTCACGGCGATGGGCTCGGCGTGCCCGTCGACCACGCGCCCGTCGATGAGCAAGCCGGTGGGTCCAGAGAAGGCGCCTGCGGTGCCCGCGGCCTCATTGTGCGTAACCGTCATCTCATCCTTCGTATACGAGTCGTGCTTTTGGTATACCGCGACGGTACAGACGTGTGATGCACGTCGCAAGGGGATACAAGGTGGGTTCGTTAGACTCACGTCGAGTTGGGAAGCGAAGGGGGATCATGACGGTCGAGTCAGCGGCGACGCGGGTTGCCGCCGACCTGCGGCAACGGGTCCTCAGCGGCGACCTTCGCCCGGGCACCCGTCTCTCCCAGCAGCAGATCGCCACCGAGTACGGGGTCAGTCGCATGCCGGCACGCGACGCCCTACAGACCCTCGCCAACGAGGGACTCTTCGACGTCAGCGCAGCCTCGGCGGTGGTCCGCCGACTGTCCATCGGCGAACTGCAGGAACTCTACGAACTACGCGGGGCGGTCGAACCGATGTTGACACGCCTCGCCGTGCCCAACGTGGGGCGGGCCGAGCTCACTCAGATGGCCGCCCTGCTGAACAAAATGGATTCCGGGTGCACACCCACCGAATGGCTGCAACACAATTCGGCGTTCCACGCCCTGGTGTTCACCCGGGCCAACCGTCCGACGATGATTCACCTCACCGAGCAGTTGCGCCGACTCACCGACCGCTACCTGTACTTGCACGTCGGGGTGTTCGGCGACCAAGCGCACCTCCACGAAGAGCACCACCAGATCTTCGACGCAGTCAGTCGAGGCGACGCCAACGCGGCGGCGGACCTGACCAGTGCCCATCTGGCGACGTCCCACGAGTTCATCCTGCGGTTCCTGCTCGACAGCGAGCTGACCTCAGCCGACCACATCGGGAGCCATCCGCTCGTCTCGTTCGGAACGTCGGAAAGCTAACGGAGCCAAGGGTAAATCCTTCAGCGGCCTATGTCGGTGGTACGACGACTCCGGTGCCGGGTCAGGGTCGGCCCGGCACCGTCGTCATGTCATGGTTCGCCCGATCGCGCGTCAGCGAATCGTTGGCTCAGCCTCGTGCAACTTCAACATCGGACATCAGAATGCGCACACCACCGGTGGCGAGTCGAAACAGCGCTTGGATGAAGGCCCCGGCCTCGGGCGTCGTCACGGCGAGGCTCGCGGCGTCATAGTCGGCGAAGTACAAATCAATCATCCGGTAAGCCGGTGTCGGCGTTCCATCCTCCTTCGGCCACACCTTCGAGGCCTCGAGGCGAACGTACCCGGGAATCTTGCGGGCGGCCTCCAGTTGTTGGGCCACGTAGGCGGTTTCAAAGGCACCGGGATCGACGGGATTGTCGTAGATGACGGTGAGCTTGGTTTCGGACACGTGAATCTCGCATTTCTGTAGGGGACTACGAGAAGGTATGGGCATACCCTCTCAAATGTCTAGCCCGTTACTGTGAAACCCCTGTCTTGCAGTCGATTTCAGCGCTGCTTCATGGAACGACAGGAGACATCGGGTGCCAGAGCCTATTCATCCTGTGCCAAAAGGTGCCACAGCCTACGACTTTCGGGATTTGGTTTGTATGTTCTAGTTGCGACGCCGCGAAGCAACTGGCCGCCACCGCCGACGGCACATCGACACTTCAGGAGGACGCGATGACGTACCCGTTGGTCCTCGACCAAGTTCTGCACCAATTGACCTCGTCAGCAGGGGAATTGGATTCCTGAGTATCGCCGCCGGACCATGGGACGCGCAGTGAGCGTGATCAGGCCGCCGCGTTGGACGGCACTTGGATCGCTGCCCGTCGTCATCGGTGTATTCGTAGTCCTCAATGCCGCCTACATCTTGCTCGTCGCGATTGGCAACCTCACCGACTTCGCAACCAACCAGGCCTTCGTGCACCACGTGTTGGCGATGGACACCACGAACTTTGGCGCCGACCCGGGTACCGAACTCGACCCGAATGTGATGTGGCGCGCGATATCTGCGTCGCCACCGCAGAACGCCGCGTACGTCTGCATCATCGTCTGGGAATCACTGGCGGGCATTGTGCTACTTGCTGCAACCGCCGCTTGGTTCATCGATCGCGGCACCTGCCACACCCGCGCGCGAGCTCTGTCCACGATCGGCCTGTTGATGATCATCTCGCTGTTCGTCGGCGGTTTCGTCGACGTCGGTGGCGAATGGTTCCAGATGTGGAGATCGACCAGATGGAACGGCTCGGACACCGCTTTTCGCATCGTGGTGCTGGCATCACTGCCGTTGATTCTGATTCACCTACCGGTGACGACTTGCCGGTGTCCGGCGGCTGAACAGTTGCGCGACGACTCGTAGCCAGGCCCCTGCCAGCCCCCATGGACGATACGAACCGCATCCTGGGTCCGTCCTCTCCTTGGCGATGAACGAGGTCTCCGTTCGTGTTTCAGTCCCGACCGGCGAGCTCCAACTTCACCGCCAGTAGCGCCGGGTTGGTGTAGAGGACCTCATGCGACCCTGCCATGGTCACCAATCTAAAAAGCCCGAGCCTGCGGGCATTGACGAGCCAGCCAACCCGCGGATCTCCCGGCGGAAGGGAACAATCGTCGAGGCAATGAACATAGCTGCGGGGCACAGTCATCAGCTCGTAGAACGCCTTCATGTCTAGCTTTTCGACAACCGGGCCAAGCGGTTCGGGAGTCAGCATGCTGTAGATCTCCTGAGCCCGTTCCAAGTTGGCGTCGCCGATGAATGCGTCTCGAAAAACTTCGAAGGGCAGCATGACAGTGTTGTCTCCCGACTGCTCGGCGAGTTTGCGGAACAACTCTTGATACGCGACGGGTGCGTTATCCAACACGCTTGTTCCGTCTTCGGGGATGAAAGCGTTCAGAAACACCAGTCGCCGCACCTTTTCGGGTGTCTTCGCAGCGAGCCGGGCAACGACGCTACCCGCAAAGCTGTGCCCGACCAGAACGAAGTTGGTAAGGCCGTGTTGGCCGATGTAGTCGGCGACGGACGCGACACAGTCATCGTGACTGACATCGCGATCGGCGCCTGCTCCGTGTCCCGCCATGGTCGGGCAATGGACCTGGTGTCCCCGTTGCCGTAGGCGCTCAGCGACATCTGCCCATGCGCTTCCGTCATCCCATGAGCTGTGCACGAGAACGTACGTAGACATCTTGATTCCAATCGTTCTTGAAGGGTGCAGGTTTGAATGCTGCCCTTCAGTGCACGGACGCGATCGCGGAGTCGATGACCTGTGTGACGGCCTCGGGGTGCGAGACCAGGGTCAGGTGCGAACCGCCGTCGAAGTGCGTGACCTGTGAGTGTGCCCGTTCGGCCATGGCGGACTCCGAGCTCGGGGTGATGACCTGGTCGCCGCTGCTGATGAAGTACCAGGACGGAATGTCCTTCCACGCAGCACTCTTCGACGGTGCGAACAATGCGGCTGTGGAGGCCGCCCGCTGGCTGGCCCAGGCTCGGGCGGCGAGGTCGGGCGGAAGGTCGTTGCCGAAGTGCTGCAGGAAGATGTCCTTCTTCAGGTAGAGCTCGGCTGCTCCGTCGGGCGCCCCAGGGGAAGGAACGGGATCGAACAGTTCGCCTTGAGGTCTGGCCAGCACCGAGTCGGCTCCGCTGAGCGCCGCAGTCGTTTCACCCACGTCGGGAGCTGCCGCGTCGACGTAGACCAGCGCCTTGACGTTGGGATTGCCGGCGGCGGCGTTCGTGATGACCGATCCGCCGTAGGAATGCCCGACCAGCACGATCGGGCCGCTGAGCGTGGCGAGGAAGTCCTTCACCGATTCGGTGTCGGTATCCAGGTTCTGCAAGGGATTGGCAATCGCGCGGGCGTCATATCCCTGCTGCTGCAACGCCGCGACTTCGCCACCCCAGCTCGACGCGTCGGCGAAGGCGCCGTGGACCAGGACGACGGTGGGCCGCACGCCGCTGGGCGCCGGTGCGGCGGGTTCTGCCACGGCGACGGCCGACGGCCCTACCGCGGCACACGTCATTGCAGCTGCACTCGCGAGTGCCGCCTTGGCGAGGATCTTCCGAGTATGTCGAATCATGTCGATGTCCAATCTGTTTGAGCCGTGATCGGCCAGAATCCTTGGCTGCGAGCCAGTTGAGTACGACTCCGGCGTGGCGTCCATCCAGCGCCGAGCCATGGCGAAGCGCTTGACTGCGACCCTAGGTCGAACTGGGCACGCCAAAACCGTTGGCGGATCGGTCATGCACACGGTGCACGAGTGTCGGCACACGGTGAGGCACGGGCGGTAGTGCTCAGGCGGGAAGCTGGCGGGACAGTTGTCGCCACTCGCCGGGGGACACACCGAAGGACGTTCGGAACATTCGCGCAAAACTGGAGGCATCGGTGAATCCCCACCGCCGGGCCACCACGGATACGGGATCGTGCAGGAATGCCGCGGCGAGTTCGCGCCGTGCTCCTTCGAGTCGCCGCGTTCGGATCCAGTCCCCCAGCGAAATGCCTTCGGCTGCCAGGATTCGGTACAGCTGCCGCACCGATATGTGGTGTTCGGCGGCGATGCGTCCGGGTGCGAGGTCGGGGTCCCGTACGTGCGAGTGGACGTACTCCATGATCCTCACGAAGAGTGTGGCTTGCAATGCGTCTCGGCCCAAGTCGACGGCGTCGAGGTGGGTCGTGATGACCGCTCGAAGCAAGTCGACGCCGGGCTCGCTGACCACGTCGCCGCCCGGGCGGTCAAACGCCTCCGGCGAGGTGGCCAGTCGGTCGAAGTAGGTGACCGCCATGTCGGAAATCGGGTGTTCTGGACATAGTCGGATGGCGCCAACTTGTCTGATGACGTCGACAGGCAACGCCAGTCGATCCAGGGGTATCCGAAACTTGTGTTGGGTCAAGCCGTCGTCGTCGGCGATCACGAATGGACTGGTTGAGTCCCATACGGCGAGATCGCCTGGGCGCAAGGTGATTTGACGACCGCGCTGGTCGACGACGCAGGATCCTGTTTTCTGAAGACCCAGGAAGAGGCTCGGCCTGAAGTCGTCGCGGGGCAACGCCCTGTACTGCACTTTGACGGCAGACGTGGTCACCGACCACACGGTCAGCTCGGTCAGGTCGGTGATCTCCACACTCGCCGAAGCCGGGCCGCGATCAGGCGAGAAGTCGATTTCGAGCGGGGCGAGCGTCCGCGCGACAGTGGCACGTACCGCTTCTTCGCGATCGGCCTCCGGGACGTCCCTGGTCTCGAATCTGATCGTCACCGCGCCGCCCTCAGGCCAACGAGCAGACCCAGACCTCGGGCATGGGTGTCGTAATGCAACGCGCACCCCTCAGCCTGGTTCGACGACGACAATCCTCACATTTTGCCATCGACAGCTGCGGAAATGAACAGCAAGGGACAAACCGCCGGAAGAGCCGAACACCTCCGTGGCACGTTGGCGTGCCGCGTCCACGTCGGTCGTGGCGCCTTCTTGGTCGAGTCCGCCCGCGCCGGGGCAGCGAAATCCCCGTGTGGACAGGATGAGTCAACTCTGCCGAGAGCTTCGTCGACTCACGCCACGGACGGCGGATTGGCACACACGCCTCTGACAACAGACCGATAGCCGGGTCTCAGCGGGGACCCCCAGATAAACGGTGCGACGGCGAGTTGGCTCTCTGCGTCGCTCAAGGCCGGTGACCGGCCTGCCAACGATCCATCAGTTCGGTCATGGGCGCGGACGTCTGCGCGCTGGGCCCGAAGTGAATGGTCACCTCGTCGGCGCCCGCCGATTCGTAGGCGTGCAGCCGATCGAGTAATTCCGCGACGCTCTCGCGGCTACTTTCCCGGGAAAGCATGATGCCAGCGGAGATCCGGCGCGGTGCCGATAGCCGATCCAATTCCTCACGCCTGGTTCGGAATTCCTCCGCGGTGAGCCCGAAGGCCTGCCAGCGGTCGGCAACGCGCGCGGCCCGGCGGAACGCCGGTCCGGTCATGCCGCCAACCATGACGGGAACCGGCGCTGTCGGCCGGGGTTCGAAAACCCCCGCGGCCGACCCGAAGAAGCGGTTCTCCTGGGGCGTTTCACCCCGGTGCAGCGCGTGAATCAGGTCGATCGTCTCGTCGGTCCGCGCTCCTCGCTCGGCGAAGGGAACACCCACGGCGTCGAACTCGCTCGTGTCCCAGCCGACGCCCACACCGAACACGACTCGCCCGGGTGCCAGACGCTCCAGCGTGGCGAGCTGTTTGGCCAGCAGCACCGGCTCCCGCAGCGGGACGATGATCACCGTCGTCCCCAGCGTCACCCGGTTGGTCACCGCGGCCACGTGGGACAGCAGCATCAGGGCCTCGTACACGCCGCCGTAGACGTCGCCGTATGGCTCCGGCGGCAGCAGGTGATCGGGCACCCACACTCCGGCGTAACCCAACTCCTCCGCCAAGCGGGCTTGCGCGACGATCGACGCGGGCTCGACGCCGGCCTCGTCGTTGGACAGCGCGACACTTAGTTTCATTCCGCGGCAATTTCGTTCGCAGTGGACGGATCCCCGCGAAGCGGGTTGCACTGATCTGCTCTCATGACCCGAATGCTAAAGTCTGACATCTATGTCAAGGTCAAGTCCCGCGTCACGTTCGGCGTCGACGGCCATCTCCATCGGCGAGCTCTCACAGCGCTCGGGTGCCTCTCCGCGGATGCTGCGCTATTACGAGCAACAGGGCTTGTTGAACCCCGTCCGCGGGGACAACGGCTACCGCCGATATTGCCCGGACGACGTGACCACGGTGGCCCAGATCCGTGGGCTGCTCGACGCCGGCCTCCCGACCGACGCCATCCGTCAGATCCTCCCGTGCGCGCACGGGAGCGAGCCGACGATCGACCCGTGCCCCGAAATCCTGAGCGCGTTGGCTCACGAGAAGGAACGTCTCGACGAGCGCATCCGACACCTGTCGACCAGCCGCGACACGTTGGATCGCTATCTCACCGCCACACATGCGGCGCTGCAGCGGGATTGAGCTCGTCCTTCGAGGCGTGTTTAGGACGCCTTGAGGCCCGGCGCCAACTCGTCGAGCATCAAGTCGGCAACCTGGTGCTCCGACCGGGTCAGCAGAACCACGCCGTCGGCGATCCCGAGCCGCTGCACGTCGGAGATCAGGCCGGCGAGGCCGCGCGGCGTGCCGACGTAGCGCACCGACTCCCTCTCTTGGTCCCCCAGTCCGCGCAGCGCCGCCTTGGCGTCGCGGTCGATGTGCACCTCGACGTCGAGGAACACCTCCGGCGCCGCTTCGCCACGCTCCTGGGCTTGGGCGCGGATCGCTTGGGACTTCCGAGCCGCGTCGCGAAGGTCGACCGCCGAAATGCGTACGGGCATGGCTACTCCTGAGGTGAGGTCGGCGATCACTGGAACGCCGGGACGACTTCCTTGATGAACAATTCGAGTGACCGGCGCTTCTCGTCGTGCGACAGGCTGTTGTCGCACCAGAAGCTGAACTCGTCGATGCCGAGCTGCTGGTAGTAGCGGAGCCGCTCGATGACTTGGTCCGGTGTGCCGATCATCGCGGTGCGGTGCAGAGACTCCAGCTCGAACTCGGGCCGACCCTCGAACTTGGATTCGGGGCTGGGGTCCAGGAACCCGTCCACGGGCGTCGACTTGTTGCCGAACCATGCGTCGAACGTGCGGTAGAACTTCGAGATTCCCTCGGCGGCGGGGCGCCATCCGTCGGGGTCCTCGGCGGCGTGCACGTGGGTGTGGCGCAGCACCATGATCTCGGGCCTGGGCACCTCGGGGTGGTCGGCTACCGCCGTGTCGAACTTGCGCTTGAGGTCGGCGACTTCCTCGTCGCCCTTCATCAGCGGGGTGACCATCACGTTGCAGCCGGACTTGACCGCGAAGTCGTGTGAGTCGGGGTCGCGGGCGGCGACCCACATGGGCGGCGACGGCTCCTGGATCGGCTTCGGCACGCTGGTCGAGGTCGGGAACTGCCAGATCTCCCCGTCGTGGGCGTAGTCGCCCTGCCACAGTTTGCGCACCGCGGGAACCAGCTCGCGGAGGTGCTTCCCACCGTCGGTCGCGGGCAGGCCGCCTGCCATCCGGTCGAACTCGAATTGGTATGCGCCCCGGGCTAATCCGATCTCGGCGCGGCCGTTGCTGATGACGTCGAGCAGGGCGCACTCGCCGGCGGCACGGATCGGATTCCAGAACGGCGCGATGATGGTGCCCGCACCGAGCCTGATGGTGGTGGTCTTGCCGGCCAGGTAGGCGAGCAGCGGCATGGGGTTGGGCGAGATGGTGTACTCCATGCTGTGGTGCTCACCGATCCAGATGGTGCCGAAGCCGCCGGCCTCGGCCATCAGGGTGAGCTCCGCGAGGTTCTCGAAGAGCTCACGGTGGCTGACCTGGTCGTCCCACCGCTCCATGTGGGCGAATAGCGAGAATCTCATCAATGCTCCCTGACTTGTTGGCTGGCGGAATTCTGGGCGTCCATCTCGGACAAGGTGAGATCACCCGTGGCCCAGTGCGTTCGGGGCACCTCGCGGACGATGACGCGGATGTGCTCGGACTTGGTGTCGACGGTGCGTAGCACCGCTTCGTGCACTTCCCGCATCATGGCGCGGACCTGATCGGCGGACCGACCTTCGGCGAGGGTCACTTCGACGAGCGGCATGTCAGCTCCTCAGCACGAACGGGTCGGGGACGGGACCTTCGTCGGTGTTGATCCAGACGCTCTTGAGCCGCGTGTACTCCCGAATGGTCTCGGTGCCGTGCTCGACGCCGACGCCGCTGCTCTTGAAACCCTGCCGCGGCGACATCGGGGACATCGCCCGGTAAGTGTTGACCCAGATCGTGCCCGCCTCGAGTCGTCCCGCAACCCGATGCGCGCGAGCCAGATTCGAGGTCCACACGCCGGCCGCGAGGCCGTACTCGGTGTCGTTGGCGAGCCGGATGACCTCGTCTTCGGTGTCGAACGGCATGATCGCCGCGACGGGCCCGAAGATCTCCTCGCGGACCACCCGCATGTCGTTGGTCACGTCGACCAGAACGGTCGGTTCGTAGAAGTAGCCGCCCAGTCCGCCGTCGGTGGCCTGACCGCCGGTCAGCACCCGGGCGCCCTCGGAGCGACCGAGGTCGACGTAGGAGGCGACCTTGTCGCGCTGATCCTCGAAGGCCAGCGGGCCCAGTTCGGTCGTCTCGTCGAGCGGGTCGCCGATGCGGATGCTGCGGGCGCGCTCCGTGACACGTTCGAGCAGCTCGTCGTACACCGAGCGGTGGGCGAACACGCGGCTGCCTGCGATGCACGTCTGTCCGGCGGCGGCGAAGATGCCCGCCACGACTCCCGTTGCGGCATTGGCGACGTCGGCGTCGTCGAAGACGATGTTCGGCGACTTGCCGCCGAGTTCGAGGGTGGAGCCGATGAACCGGCCCGCTGCCGACGACGCGATCCGTGACCCGGTCGCCGTGCTGCCGGTGAACGAGATCTTCGCCAGGGCGGGGTGGTCGACGAGCGGCTGGCCCGCCTCGACGCCAAAACCGGTCACCACGTTGACCGCGCCGGGCGGGAATCCCGCCTCGATTGCGAGCTCGGCCAACCGCAGCACGGTGGCCGAGGTGTACTCCGACGGCTTGATCACTACGGTGTTGCCGGCGCACAGCGCCGGGGCCAGCTTGCTGGTGGTCAGCGTCAGCGGCGAGTTCCACGGGGTGATGGCGCCGACGACGCCCAGCGGCTCCCGGGTGGTGTAGTTGAGCACCCGGCGATCCGAGGTGGGGATGACGTCGCCATTGATCTTGTCGGCCAAGCCGGCGTAATAGTAGTAGTACTCGGGCAGCGTCGTGAGCTGACCGCGCATCTCGCGCAACAGCTTTCCGTTGTCCAGCGATTCAGAGCGGGCCAGCTCCTCGGCGTTCTCGGCGACCAGGTCACCGAGGCGGCGCAGCAGATGTCCCCGCTTGGTCTGACTCAGATCGCGCCATCGCGGGTCCTCGAAGGCCCGGCGTGCGGAGCGGACGGCAGCGTCGACGTCGACGGCGTTGCCGCGTGCCGCCTCGTAGAGCACCTCGCAGTTGGCCGGGTTGGTACTCGCGAAGTACTGACCCGAATCGGGTTCGGCCGGCTTGCCGTCGATGAAGTGCTGCAGGGTTTTCCGCTCAGACACGGGCATACCTTCCAAGGAATGTGGACAGGATTCGGACGAGTTCGGCCGGCCGTTCGACCGGCAGCATGTGACGGGCGTCGGGTACGACGACTGCCTCGCAATTCGGGATCGCGGCGGCGAGCCTGCGGGTCATCTCCGGAGTGGAGCCGGGGTCGCACTCACCGGTCACGGCCAACGCAGGCACGCCGATGCGGCCCAGGTTCGGCCCCAGTTCGGCATCCGCGGTTGCGAACACCCGGTAGCTGTTGACGAAGCTGTCGGGGTCGTTGGCGAGCAACGTGCGCTCCGTGCGAGCGATCAGCTCCGCGTCGACGTCGGTGCCGTCATACCAACGACGAAGGGACGCTTCGGTACTGGCACGCACGTCGGTGTCGGCGGTGCGCAGCCGCTCCAGCACAGCGGCCCGCTCCGCCGGTGTGCGCAGGCACACCGAACTCACCGAGGTGAGCGTCGCGACGAGTTCGGGACGGTGGATCGCCAGGTGCTGCGCCACCATCGCGCCCAGCGAGAAGCCGACCAGGTGCGCGCCGTCGGGGATGTCGGCGGCCACCCCCTCGGCCAGATCGGCCAGCGTCACCCCGGGGCCGACGGGCGGTCGGGCACCATGGCCGGGCAGATCGGGGGTGACCACCCGAACGTCGTCGCCCAACAGGGCGGCCACCGGCTCCCACACGGAGTGGTCGAGGCCTACTCCGTGCAGGAACACGAGCGTCGGGGTGATCACCAGGATCTCCTGCGCTACTGCTCGGTGGACAGCGGCGCGAGGCGCTGCTGCGGACGGCCCTGGGCGGCGGCGGCCAACGCGACGACGATCTCGTCGGCGTGCGGCGCGTCGGCGATGCGAACCTCGACCGTCTGGTGGTGAGACCGGATGGTCGCGTCGGTGATGTGCTTGAGCGGGATGTCGAACAGGACGCCGGCGGGGCCACGCTTCTCGACCGCGGGCAGCAGCGTCGTGGCGTTGGCGGCCTTGCGGAAGTGGTCACCGAACTTGAGCGTGTGGATCAGTCCGGAACCGTGTTCGATCTCGCCGTCGAGGCCCACGATCGCGGCCTTGCCGTAGGCCTCGGCGGTCTCACCGAGTGCGTCGAGGACCTGCGGCGCCAGCAGCGAGCCGAGATCGGATGCGGTCGCGTCGATGCCGGGGTTGAGATCCTCTACGAAACCTTGACCGGCCCAGGGGTTCTCGATGACCGCCGCGACGATGGCAACGCGCGCGGGCGGGTTGACCTCCCGGCCGCCCTCGGTGCGAATCTCCTCGACGATGGTGACGATCTTGCGGATCTTCATGACAGCACACTCTCCAGACTCTTGACGGTAACTGCAGGATCAGTCTTGCGGTCCCCGATGCGGGGATGTGGCCGCGGGCCGGTGGAGCCGGCGGCGACGATCACCAGCTCGTCGGCCCGGGGCGCGTCGGAGATGCGGGTGGTGATCGTTTGATAGTGACTGCGGGTTGCGGCCTGGGTCTTGTGCCACAGCGGGACGACCAGCGCCTCCCCTGCCTCTGCACGGGTGTCGGCGAAGCAGATGATCGACTCACCGTCGAGAAACTCGCGCATTAGGTTTCCGAAGTACGGGGTGTGGATCAGGGCCCCTCCGTGCTCGATCTCCCCCGCCGTTCCGACGACCGCGGCCTTGCCGAACGCCTCGACGGCGTCGACTCCGCCCAGCGCGTCGACCAGCTTCGCGGTGAGCAGTCTGGCCAGCGCCGGCGCGATCCGCTCGACCTCGGCCGACAGATCGCGGCCCGCTCCGGTGCCCACCCACGGGTTGGAGATGACGGCGGCCACGCTGGCCTGGCTGGCCGGCCGGGCAGGCCGCTCCCCGCCCTCGGTGACGACGAGCTCGCGGTAGACCACCACCTTCCGGAGGCCCAAGTGTCGCGTCGGATCATCCTGTTGCATGCAACAGACGCTAAGTCATGCCGAGCCCCCGGTCAAGAGCCCCCGGGCCATACCCGTCGCCCCAATGGGGCGGGTTACCTCGAAGTTAAGTAATCGTTGCAGCTAGAACCATCCGTAGCTGTATGTCTCCTGCGAGCGGGGCCACACCGCCCAAAACGCGGACCAAGTATGTTGGCGAGCTCCATTGACATTCGCTTGTGATGGTGGTTACTTTCTGTTGCATACAAGCGGTCCCCGGCAGAGTCGCCGACCCACATGCCACGACGAGGAGTGCTCATGCCGAATGAACTCACCACCGAGCCGACACCCGTCGGCGTGGCAGAGATAGAAGAACCAGGCCCCACCCCGGTGCTCGACGAGGCCTCGGACCTGCCAGAGATCGACTCTCCGTCCCGCTCGAGCGGCCGCCTTGGCTCGGTGTTCTGGACATCGGTCGGCGTCTCGGCCGTGTTCGTCGTCTGGGCGGTGTTCTTCACCGAGAACCTGAGCACCGTGACGACGGCGTCCCTCAACTGGGTGACGGGCACGTTCGGGTGGCTCTACTTGGTGGTCTCACTGGGGATCCTGATCTTCCTGGTGTTCCTTGCCTTCAGCCCGTTCGGGGATACGCGGCTCGGCAAGGACGACGACCGGCCGGAGTTCGGCACGATCACCTGGCTTGCCATGATCCTCAGCGCCGTCATGGGCATCGGCCTGGTCTCCTACGGTGTGGCAGAGCCGATTTCGCATCTCGCGACACCACCACACGGACTCGCCGCTCCGAACACGCCGGAAGCCGCGGTCCGTGCGCTGCAGTACTCCTACTTCGACTGGGGCCTGCACGCCTGGGCGATCTTCGCGGTCTTCGGGTTGGCGATCGCATACTCGACGTACCGCAAGGGCCGTCGCACGTTGGTCAGCCAGCTGTTCGTCCCGCTGCTCGGTGACCGCGTGAACGGGCCGATCGGCAAGACCATCGACGTCCTCGCGGTCTTCGCGACGCTCTTCGGCACCACCACGTCCCTGGGTCTCGGTGCGCTGCAGGTCAACAACGGCCTGGCGTCGCTGTTCGGGATCCCCGTCACCAACGTCACGCAGGTGCTGATCATCGCGGCCGTCACAGTCGTGTTCACGATGTCCGCGGTGACCGGTGTCAGCAAGGGCATCAAGTTCCTCAGCCAGGGCAGCGTGGTGCTCGCCGTCGCACTGTTCGTGTTCATGCTCGTCGTCGGGCCGACGGTCTTCATCGCCAATCTCTACATCGAGGCCCTGGGCACCTGGGCGACCGACTTCTTCCGGATGAGTTTGCAGGGCACCGCATTCGGTGGCCTCGAGTGGATGCAATGGTGGACCTACTTCATGCTGGCCTGGTGGGTGTCGTGGGGCGCCTTCGTCGGCGTCTTCCTGGCCCGTATCTCCAAGGGTCGCACCATCCGCGGCTTCATCATGGGCGTGCTGGTCGTCCCCAGCGTCGTCTTCTTCAGCTGGTTCACCGTCTTCGGCGGCACCGCCATCCACGTCGACATGTTCGAGGGCGGCGACATCGCACAGCGCACCGCTAAGGACATCAACAGCGCGTTCTTCGCCACCCTCGAACACTTCCCGCTGTCGACGGTGACGTCCGCGATCGCCATCCTGCTGGTGGTCATGTTCTTCGTATCCGGCGCCGACGCCAACACGTTCGTGCTCGGAATGATGACCAGCGACGGGCATTTGGCGCCACGCCGCTGGGTGCTGATCCTCTGGGGTGCGCTCACCGGGTTGACCGCGGTCGCCCTGATGCTGGGCGGCGGGCTCAACGCGCTGCAGAACACCGTCATCGTCGCGTCACTGCCGTTCCTGATCATCATCGCCGGCCTCGCGGTCTCGTTCTGGATGGAACTGATCGCCGACCGCCGGGCCAGCCTCACCACCAGGAACGCCGCCGCGTTCCTCAAGACCCCCTTGGAAGGAAAGCACGATGTCTGACAACGACACTCGCCGCAACCGCATCAACGACGCCTGGGTGGCCGCCTGGGACCGCGGGGAGGTGGACGCACTCGACGGCTTGCTCAGCGCGGACTACCAACGCGTCAGCGGAACCGGAACCGCGCAGGGCCTGACCGAATTCAAGGCGTCCATCGTGGCGACCCGGTCAGCCTTCCCCGACCTGCTCACCGTGGTCGACGAGATCGTCGTCGAGGGTGACAGCGCCGCCATCCGGTGGCACAGCACCGGAAGCCACGAGCACTCGTTCCTCGGAGTTCCCGCGACCCGACGCCAGGTCAACGTCAGCGGCGCGACGTTCGCGCGCTTCGACGGCGACTCCATCGCCGAGGAATTCGTCACCTGGGATCCGCGCACGCTGCTCACCGCGCTCGGCATCATCTCCGTCGGTCAGGACAGCTGATGGCCGTCACCCAGGTGCAGCCCGATCTCGACGTGATGAAGCAGGTCAACCGGCAGTTCGTCACCGGCGTCACCGTCGTCACCGCCATGGACGACGGCACCCCGCGCGGACTGGCGGTCAACGCCTTCGCCAGCATCTCCCTGGACCCGGCGACAGTGATGGTCGCGGTGCAACACACCTCGTCGACGCACGACTGTCTGTTCCGGGCGGACCATCTGGCGATCAACATCCTGTCCACCGACCAGCTCGACGTCGTCAACCGGTTCGCCGTGAAGTCCGACGACAAGTTCGCCGGACTGGATTGGGACGCCGGGCCTTTCGGCAGCCCGCTGATCGCGCGTAGCGCGGCGGTGATGGAAGTGCAGATTCGCGAGCGGCTCCGGGCCAGCACACACACCGTCTTCATGTGCCGAGTGGTACACGCCGAGGTGAGCAACCGGCATCCGATGGTCTACAGCGCGGGTAAGTTCTTCGATGGCGGTACTCTCACCGACCTTGTCTGACGTGACCAAGAGGATGGCGTGAACGCGAAGAACGGCAACGGCTCGATTCAGGGTCGGCTGATCTCCGAAGTCCGGCGCCGCATCATCGCCGGTGAGATCTCGCCGGGGGTCAACATCTCCGAAATCGCGATCGCCGAGGAATTCGGCGTCAGCCGCACCCCCGTCCGAGAGACCTTCAAACAACTGCAGACCGAGGGACTCGTCGAAATCCGGCCCAGGGTCGGCACATTCGTGACGACGCCGTCGCGGCGTGAGATCACCGAGCTCTTCGAGATGAAGGAATTGCTGGAGGGTGCAGCGGCACGGCTGCTGGCCCAGCGCGGCCGCGTGCCCGAAGTCGAACTGCTCGAAGAGAACCTCCGGCAAGCCGACCAAGCGGTGGCCGCCGACGACAAGGCTCGCTACGCCGAACTCGTCGAAGAGTTTCACAACCTGCTCATCGCCGGCGCCGACAACAACAAGCTCGAAGCGCACTACCGGACGTTGATGAATCAGCTCGCCTACGCCCGACTGGTCAACACGTCGTTGAGCCAGCCCGGCAGGCCGCTGCAGTCCGACCGCGAACACCACCACGTGCTGGACCTCATCGTCGCCAAGGACGGTGACAGCGCCGAACGCGTGATGCGCGAGCACGTGCGGGCCAGCCGGCAGGCTCTGCTCGCCGGGCTCGAATCCGCGATCTGAGGGCTGAGGGCGTCGTTTCGGCGCCACCGAGGAGGGCTTCGGTCCGCCCCGTAATTCGGAATGTCGTCCGAAACGTTCGGCCAGCGTCCCCAAGTGGATAGGGTGTCCGTCTGGGAACCCGACCGCCACCCCCGGGGGCGACGCGGGATCTTCCCGATGGCCGACGAAAGGTTCTCGCGTGCAACAGAACACGGCACCAGCCGCTACGTCTCACCTATCGCGATCACTTGGACTTTGGGCGATCGTCGGGCTCGGCCTCGGCTACATGACCCCGATGACCGTCTTCGACACGTTCGGCATCGTGTCGGAGGAGACGAACGGCGTCGTTCCGCTCGCCTACATCGTCGCGCTCGTCGCCATGGTGTTCACCGCGCTCAGCTACGGACGGATGACCCGCGTCTTCCCCTCGGCGGGGTCGGCCTTCACGTATGCATCGGAGGTCATCCACCCCAACGTCGGCTTCCTCGTCGGGTGGTCCTCGTTGCTCGACTACCTGCTGCTGCCGATGGTCAACGCGGTCATCGGGCGGATCTACTTCGAATCGTTCTTCCCCGACGCTCCGTCCTGGATCTTCGTCCTCGTCTACGTGGCAATCGTCACCGCGCTCAACTGCTGGAGCATCAAGGGCACGTCGAACATCAACGGAGTGCTCGTCGTCTTCCAGACGGTGCTCATCGGCGCGTTCGTCGTCCTGACGTATCTGTCGTTGTCGCGCGGCCTTGGCCAGGGCACCGCGCTGACGCTCGAACCGCTCTATCACGCCGGCGTGGACATGGGGGCAGTCATCGCCGGCGCCACCGTGGTGTGCTTCTCGTTCATCGGGTTCGACGCGATCACGATGTACAGCGAAGAGGCGAAGACGCCCAACACCGTCCCCAAGGCGATCGTCCTGGCCCTCCTCATCGGCGGCGCGATCTTCCTGCTCGGTGCGTGGTTCGCCCAGAGCGCCTTCCCCACGCTCGACGGCTTCGAGGTCACCGACGACACCCTGCCGGAGCTCGCGCTGAAGGTGGGCGGAGAGTTCTTCAAGATCCTGTTCGTCTCGGCTGCGTTGGCGGCCATGTTCGCGTCGAGCCTGTCCTCGCACGCCAGCGTCTCCCGCATGATCTACGTGATGGCCCGCAATCAGACGGGGCGCATCCCACGCTTCCTGTCCTACATCCACCCGAGGTTTCTCACCCCGCTGCACGCCGTGCTGATCGTCGGGGCCGTGTCGCTGCTCGCATTCAGGTTCACGCTCGAATTCGTGTCGGCGATGATCAATTTCGGCGCCCTCATCGCCTTCACCGTCGTCAACCTGACCGTGCTCCTGTACTTCGCCGTGCACCTGAAGAAGCGGCACACGCCGGTCGAGATCTTCACCAACATCGTGCTACCCGTCATCGGCATGTCCCTGACGGTGGTGCTGTGGCTGAACCTGCACTTCGATGCCCTTCTCTACGGCGCCATTTGGTTCGTCATAGGCCTCGTACTGCTGGTGTACGTCACCCGCGGGTTGCGCAAGCCGCTCACGATGAAGATCGAAGAGGAGACCCTGTCCGAGGAGGGCACGCCCATCGAGCACGTCGAGCACCGCAGGAAGGGTGGAAGCAAATGAAGCTCGTCGTCGGCTATCTCGCGACCGCCGGTGGGGCCGACGCAGTGTCACTCGGCGTCCGACTGGCCCGCACCCTTGGCGCCGAACTGGAACTGCGAATGGTGCTGTCCCCCGACGACGTGACCACCCCTCGCGTGACGGCAGACAGGTTTCACGAAGTGCTCGCCGGACAGGGCTCGGCATGGCTCGACGAGGCCATGCGCCTGGTGCCCGAGGACGTCACAGCCGCGGCGGAGGTGGTCATCGGAGAGTCGGTCGCCCAAGCGCTTGGCGACGAAGCACTCAAGCTCGGTGCCGAGGCCCTCGTGGTCGGTGGATCCGGCGGCGGTCTGGCCGGCAGCTTGGCGCTCGGCTCATTCGTGGACGACCTGCTGCACTCCGCGCCCGTGCCGGTCGCAGTGGCGCCGCGAGGTACCCGACACTCCGAGGTACAGCGCATCCAGCGCGTCACCTGCGCGGTCGGGGATCGCCCCGGCGCGGCTCGGTTGATCGACACCGCGGTGTCGGCGAGCCGGGCCACCGGCGCACCTCTACGACTGGTCTCGCTGGTGGCGCTCGACGAGCACGGCGAGAAGGGCCTCGAGGCTGCTCGCGAACATGCCTACGCCACACTGGAATCCGTGAAATCGGCACTACCGGAGGGCGCCGCCGTCACCGCGGTCGTCGCCGACGGCGACACGGTAGAGGCAGCCGTCGAGGGACTCGATTGGGAGCCCGGCGATCTGCTGATGCTCGGGTCGAGTCGACTGGCCCCGCCTCGTCGACTGTTCATCGGTTCGACGGCCGCCAGGATCCTGCGTGTCCTTCAAGTTCCGATCGTCGTGACGCCGGGCGAGGACGCCAACCCGTCCACGTGACCGCTGGGACGAGGGTCGTGACGGAGCTGCCGTCGACGTCGAGCAGAATCGACACCATGGCCCTCGACCGAACCCGGCCCACCGTCACCGTGTGTCGGGGATGCTGCTGCGGCACCGCGAAGAAGCACCCCGACACCGACCACGAATCCCAGCTCGGCATGCTGCGCGAACTGATGCAGGACGTGGCCGATCTGCGGGTCACCGACTGCCTCGGACCGTGCGAGCGTTCGAACGTCCTCGTCGTCACACCGTCGGAGGGTGGACATCAACGCGGCGGACGATCGACCTGGCTTGGCTATGTCTTCAACGAAGAGGCGGGATCGGACATCGCCGGCTGGCTGCGCGACGGTGGGCCCGGATTGGCCGACTTCCCACGAAGCCTGCGGCGGTACCGATTCGAGAGACTGAGAAAGCGTCGCTGACGGCAAGGATGCTCCCGCCGCAGGACCTCGATTCACGTCGCTGGCGCCACAGACCGGCTGCGGCATACTCGTCACTGTGACGGGTGCGCGCACCGGAGTGTGCGAATGGTGCGGGGAGCGGTTCGAGGCGAGGAGCGGGCGCGGTCCGGTCGGCCGCTACTGCCGACCGTCGCACCGGCAGCGGGCCTGGGAGGCGCGCCGGGCGTCCCGCTGGCCCAGCGCCACCTCGCCGTCCGACGCCGAACACGCCAGGGCGCTCGATGAGGCGAAATCCTCAGTGCCACAGGGCAAGCGCAAGGTCACCCCCCGACGCCCGTCGGGTCGCGAGGCCATCGTCGGGTCGCTAGTCTCGGCGGCCACCGAGGAGTTCGCGGCTGTCGGGTTCCGCGGCGCGTCGATCCGTTCGATCGCGGGGCGCGCCAACGTCAACCACGGCATGATCAGCCGGTACTTCGGGTCGAAGGGTCAGCTGCTGCACGCTGCGTTGAGCGCGCTGGCCGAGGAGAACGCCAAGCACCTGCGAGCCAACGACGACTTCGACGCCTACCTGTCGAGGCGGTCGTTCCAGTTGGAGACGCAGATCGTCGGGCGGCTGATCCTCGAAGGCGTCGAGCCGACGCTGCTGCCGACGTCGCTGCCGGTCTACGACTTGCTGGGCCCGGCCATCGCCGGTCGGCACGGGCTCTCGGCCGAAGAGGGCCGGATCGCCGTCGCCGCCCGCAGCGCCCTCACGCTGGGTTGGGCGCTGTTCGGCTCGTGGATCGGATCTGCCTCGGGGCTGTCGCCGGACGGGCAGCAGCGGCTGCAGGCGAGCATCGGCGAGCAGATCCGCCGCCTCGGCGTCGAGACCGGTGATTGTTGACTCCAACCGACTGCACCCGGTTGTATCCACTGGTGATGATGCCCAAGGGAACTACGGTGACGAGAACGTCAATCGATGCGGCGGGACTGACGTTCGAGGCCCTGGCCTCAGGAACGGACGGCGAGCCGGTGATCCTGCTGCACGGCATGCCGGAGACCTCGGCGATGTGGATTCCGGCCATGAATCTGCTTGCCCGCCACGGCTATCGGTGGCTCGCCTTCGACCAGCGGGGCTACAGCCCCGGCGCTCGGCCAGACGACGTCGCCGCCTACGACCACCGGCACCTGGGGCAGGACGTCCTCGACGTCGCCGACGCCGCGGGATTCGACCGCTTCCACCTGATCGGCCACGACTGGGGGGCGGCCGCGGGCTGGTGCGCGGTCGACCTCGACGGTGGGGAGCGGATCGCCTCCTACGTCAGCCTGTCCATCCCGCACTATCGCGGCTTCGCCGAGGCCACGCGCGACGATCCGGCGGTTCAGGCCTACCGGGACTTCCTCGGTGCCGTCCAGGCCCCGGGGCAGATCGTCGAATCGTTCTGGTCGGCAGACGCGTTCGCCCAGCTGCGCGACGTGTGGACCGCGCACTACGAGGAACTCGTCGAGCAGTACCTCGCCGTCCTCGGGCAGGACGGCGCACTCACCGCTGCGCTCAACTGGTACCGCGCGACGAACGGGCACATGACCGTGCTCGACGGGACGTCGCTGGAGTTCGCGCCGGTTTCCCTGCCGACGATGCTCGTGTGGGGCAACCGCGACCCCTACGTCAGTCGGATGGCCGTCGACGTCGGTCGTGGATACGTCGTGGGCCCGCACGAGTTCGTCGAACTGGACGCCGGGCACTGGCTCGTCCAGGAGGAGCCCGAACTGGTCGGGGTGCTGCTACAGCGGCACCTGAGCCGGCATCCCCTATAGCTGAGGTGGCGCGTAACCCGTCACAGTGACGAGAAAAGTGGTTGATTCCGTCGGCGGCCTCGCCTACTACAGACG
The DNA here is from genome assembly GCF_001426545.1 of Mycobacterium sp. Root135. Classification (GTDB taxonomy): domain Bacteria; phylum Actinomycetota; class Actinomycetes; order Mycobacteriales; family Mycobacteriaceae; genus Mycobacterium. The sequence continues at coordinate 112,410 of NZ_LMEZ01000007.1, forward strand.
AATTAGATTGTTGCTTACCGTTTTACGGAGAGACTTGCCTCCCGAGCGCCGCGGATCACCACGGGTTGTTGACGCCCACCGACTGCAACCGGTTGTATGCACCCATGGTGGAACACACGATCCTCGCGGCGCATCCCGCGCGCGACGCCGCCGACCTTCGCGCCGTAGCGCGCCGGCTGCGACTCCACGCGCTGTGTGCCGCCCGCGGCAAGGGCGAGGCCTACATCGGTCAGGCGCTGCAATCGGCCGAATTGTTCGCGGTGCTGTACTTCCGGGAACTGAACTGGTCACCCAGCACGCAGAACGACGAAGCACGGGACCGCCTCCTGCTGTCGGTCGGGCACTACGGACTGGCGCACTACGCGGCGATGGCCGAACACGGCCTGCTCACGGAGGGCGACCTGCGCACCTACGGCGCCGACGGCAGCGCGCTCACCCTCGGCGCCGAGCCCGGTGACGTGCCAGGGATGGAGTTCGCCGGAGGGTCACTGGGCCAGGGACTCGGCGTCGCAGGCGGACTCGCGTGGGGGCTGCGGTACCGCGGCAATTCGGCGAGGGTGTTCGACTACATGTCCGACGGGGAGACACAAGAGGGGTCGACGTGGGAGGCCGCGATGTTCGCCGGCGCCCGCGGGCTGTCCAACCTCACCGCCATCGTCGACGTCAACCGCACCCAGGCCGACGGCGACCTCGTCCTCGAAGTCGAACCGCTCGCCGACAAGTTCCGGGCCTTCGGATGGTGGGCCCGCGACGTCGACGGCAACGACGTCGACGCCCTCCTCGACGCCTTCGCCGCCGCCGATCGGGACGCGGGTGCACGACCCCGCGCGCTGATCGCACACACCCGCCTCGCGCAGGGTGCACCCAGCCTGCAGAACCGGCCCCACGCCCACTTCGTCCGCATGAGCACCGACGAATGGGCAACGGCGCAACGCGAGATCGAGGAGGGTCTGTGAACCAGCACACCGGTGCGGCAGCCGCGATGGGGCTGCGGACCAAGGCCGGACCGTGGGGTCAGGCCCTGCTGGACGCCGCCGCCGAGCGCGACGACATCGTCGCAGTGTCCGCAGACCTGAAGAAGTACACCGACCTGACGGCCTTCGCCAAGTGCTACCCCGACCGCTACGTCGAGGTAGGGATGGCCGAACAGAATCTCGTGATGACCGCCGCCGGGTTGGCGCGCGCCGGATTGACTGTCGTCGCAACGACGTTCGCGGCCTTCCTGGCCCGCCGTGCGCTCGACTTCGCGATCATGCAGATCGCGCTCCCCCGGGCCAATGTCAAGCTCATCGGGGCCACCCCGGGCATCTCGGCGACGTTCGGGCCGTCGCACACCGCCATCGACGACCTCGCGATCTGGCGGGCCGTGCCGAACATGATCGTCATCGACCCCGCCGATCCGGCCGAAGCGGCGGAGGCACTCACGGCGGCCCTGGACTACGACGGGCCGGTCTATCTTCGGCAACCGTTCAACCGGGCGTCCGCGAGACGCACCGTGGAGATGCCGCCGTTCGAGCTGGGCAAGGCGGTCCTCCTGCGGGACGGTGCCGACGTCGGCATCGTCGCCAGCGGCGACCGCGTCGGCGAGGCGCTCATCGCCGCTGACGTCCTGGCCGCATCGGGCGTTCAAGCGGCCGTCCTGCGGGTCAGCACCCTGAAGCCCTTCGACGGTGACGCGGTCGCCGACCTGGCCGCCCGCACCGGCCGACTGGTCACCGCGGAGAACCACTCGGTCGTCGGCGGCCTGTTCTCGGCGGTCGCCGAGGCCCTGGCGCTCCGTGGGGCCGCCGTCCCAGTCAGGCCGGTGGGCGTGCCGGATGTGTTCCCGCCCTTCGGATCTCCGGAATATACCGCCGACCTCCTGGGCATGAGCAGCCGTCACATCGTCGAGGCGGCGCTCGTCGTGACGGGCGTCGAGGGACAACCGAAGGAGACAGCCCGTGGATGAGACTCGGCACCAAGGCAAGGTGGCCGTCGTGACCGGCGGCGGTCACGGCATCGGCGCCGCCACCGTGCGAAGGTTCCTCGCCGAGGGGGCGACGGTGCTCGCGTGCGACGTGAACCCCAAGGGCCTGACCCGGCTCACCGACGAGTTCGGCGACACCCGGCTCGCCACCCGCATCACCGACGTCTCCGACGAGCAGCAGGTCACCGACATGATCGAGCACGCGGTGGAGCGGTTCGGCCAGCTCGACGTCCTGGTCAACAACGCCGGTGCGATCACCATGGGCACGGTCGTGGACGTCGATCCCACCGACTGGCGCCGCATCATGGCGGTCGACCTCGACTCCGTCTACTACGGCTCCCGCGCCGCCATCCCTCACCTGGCCGTCACCCGCGGCAACATCGTCAACACCGCGTCGATCTCTGGCCTCGGCGGGAACTACGGTCTTGTCGCCTACTGCACGGCCAAGGGTGCGGTGGTCAACCTGACCCGCAACATGGCAATCGACCACGCGCGCCAGGGTATTCGCGTCAACGCCGTATGCCCCGGACCAGTGAACAGCCACCCCGGCGGGATGATGGACCACCCGAACATGAAGCCGGTGTACGAACGGAACATCCCGATGGGCCGGGTGGGGATGCCCGACGAGATCGCCAGCGTCATTGCCTTCCTCGCATCTGACGACGCCAGCTTCATCACCGGCGCCAACCTCGTCGCCGACGGTGGGCTCACCGCGCACACCGGTGAACCCAACTTCCAGGAGCTGTACGCCGACGAGTTCCACGCCCGGCAGAAGCCGCGATGACGTTGAGCGAGAACCAGTTCGAGCACGCCGACCTGACCGTCAACGGAATCAGCCTGCACACGGTCTCGGCAGGCGAAGGCCCGCTGGTCGTCTTCTGCCATGGCTTCCCCGAGTCGTGGTACTCGTGGCGCCATCAGCTGCCCGCGGTGGCGGCGGCCGGCTTCCGGGCGGTGGCCCTCGACATGCGTGGCTACGGCCGCAGCGACGCGCCCGCCGACGTCGCCGCCTACTCCCTGTCGCACCTTGTTGCCGACGTGGTGGGCGTCGTGAACGCGGTCGGCGCGACGGATGCCGTCGTCGTCGGCCACGACTGGGGAGCGCCGGTGGCGTGGTACTGCGCACTGATGCGACCCGACGTCTTCCGGGCCGTCGCCGCCCTGAGCGTCCCGTACCAGGCACCGACGGGCTGTCTGCCCGACGGACTGACGGTCGGTGACGTGATGCGCGCCAGGGCATCCGACGCCGACTACTACCGGCTGTACTTCCAGGAGCCCGGCGTCGCGGACGCCGAGATCGACGCCGATCTCGAGTCCTTCCTCCGCGGCTTCCTCTACCGCATCAGCGGCGACGTCGTGACCGACGGCGTGCGTGAGTCCGGCTGGGACGGATACTTCCCGCGCGGCGGGACCTTCATCCAGCAGCTGCCGGCGCCCGCCACCCTGCCCAGCTGGATCACCGAGGACGACATCCGGATCTGGGTCGCCGAACTCTCCCGCAACGGCATCCGCGGTGGCCTCAACTGGTACCGCAACCTCGATGCGATGCCTGCCATCCTCGCGCCGTTCCTCGGCTCGGCGATCCGGCAACCCGCCCTCTACCTCGCCGGTGAACACGACCTCATCGGTGGCAACACGGCGAAGGCTCTGGACCGGATGCACGCCGAGGTGCCGGGTCTGCGGGACATGCGGATCTACCCCGGAGCGGGGCACTGGCTACCGCAGGAACGGCCGAACGAGGTCAACGCGGCACTGGTGGACTTCCTGCGCTCGCTGTAGCGCGCTCGACACGCTGCACTTATGAGGGCAGTACTCAAATCCGGCAGCGACCACCCGCCCTGCGCTAATCTCGCAGCACTCACGAAGGAAGCCCCGAGTTCGCCCCCATCCAACTTTGCCGAATACGTGGGCGCCCGTCCAACTCGACGCTGCAACACCGACCGCCAGGGCTACGCGGCCAAGCCGCCTTGGTAGCCCAAATGGCGCTGGGCGGACGCCGCGCTTGGGGCTCGAAAGCCAGCATCGACCCACTTTCAGCGGCGAGCAGCTACTCGGCGTCTGAGCCGCGCCACAGCAGGCCAGTAGCACTTTGTGCCTGCCCGGCACGGCGCCACGCGCGGTGGACCCATTCAATTCGGTCGGCCGAGCTGACGTTCAAAAATCCGTTCACAAACGGCATGAAAACGGCCCCCGGAGAGATCCGGTTCTTAATTCAGCCTGCCCGCGCAGGGGTTTGAAGGCGTCGATGGGACTTCAAGACGCCGTTCGATCAACCCAAATCCGGCCTGCCAGTCATTGCCCTGCAGTACCGTCTCACCGTCGAGCCAGCATGGGAGCTGGTTGATCCTTGGGGGTTTCAATGCAAGGTTTTGGCACTCTTGTCGCCGTGCTCGTCGTGGTCGGTCTGTTCATCAAGTACTGGTGGGTTCTCGCGATCGTTGGAGCAATTACGGCCGCGGCCTACTTCCTCAATAAGCACTCGAAAGAGAAGACCGCAGCCCCGCTGCCTTCCGAGCAGTCCGCCGGACGGCCTGTGACGCAGACGCGGCGGCGACAGGCTTATTTCGCCGCTCCGCAGTCGAGCCCGCCGGCATCCTCGCGGGTGAAGGGCATTCAGCAAGCAGTACTGACCAGACGCACCACGGGATACCCCACCTCGAACGCCGTGTTCACTGCGATCGATCTCGAAACCACCGGCTTGGACCCCGACGTCGACCGCATCGTCGAAATCGGCATGGTCAAGTTCGCCGCAGATGGCACGGTCATCGACGAATTCGCCACTCTGGTAAACAATCCTGGCTCACCACGCGAGGCGCGTGACGTCCATCAAATCGACGACGCCGACCTCATCGGCGCGCCTCAAACCATCGACGCGCTTCGTGAAGCGTTCGCCTTTATGGCCGGAACAGTTCTGGTCGCGCACAACTTCGAGTTCGAGGAAGGATTCTTGACTGCAGCCGCGCGCCGCGACAAGCTCGCGCTCCCAGCGACCATCGGTGTGTGCACGTTGCAGGCCTCTCGACGGCAACTCGACGGTCGCGCCTTCAGCCTGACGGTGATGTACAAGACGGCCACAGGCGAGTTCCCCACCAACAAGCACACTGCCTTGGGCGACGCGAGATCCATTCGCGAGATCGTGCTCTGGCTTCTCCGCAGTTCGCCCCAACCCTTGAACTTCAGCATCGCCCCACCGACGGTGGTAGCGACAATCGCTCCATGTCGGTGCAAGATCCGATGCCGGCCAGTGCCTTTGGCCGGTTCTTCGGTCGCGGAGCTTCTGGCTTCATTCCCCCAGTCGTCCCGGAATCGCGAGGGCGATCCCATCGAAGTCGAGAAATATCTGGCGCTGCTCGCGGAATCCGTTGAAGACGGACTACTGACCTACGAAGAGGCGGGCTCCCTCACCAAGCAAGCCTGCCATACGCAACTGACCGGCAACCAGCTCCGCGATCTACATCGACAAGCCTGGGACACAACGTTCTTCGATGAACGGGACGTCGACTGGACAGTGTTGTCGCCGGTTCGGCGTCGAGAAATGTTCTTACTCGCCGATGCACTTGGACTGTCCCAGCTCGCTACTGAGCTGCACCAAGCGATCGACGCGTGTTCAGAACCCGAGCCCGCGTCCGAAGCCCGATATCTGCGCAGCCTTCGTGTCGCGGTAGTCGGCGATGGCGCGGACTTCGAGCTGCTGCGCAAACGCGCAGAGTCTTACGGTGCAAAGTTAGCGGTCAACGTCACGAAGACGGTGGTGTGGATGGCGACCGAGACGCCGGATGCGGTCGACGCGAAGCACAACTCGGCACGCAAACTCGGCGTACCAATGCTCCCGATCGAGAAAGCGTCGGTCCGGCTCGACGCCGCGATCCGCGACGCTGAACTGAAGGCTTTCGAACGGCAGCGCGAAATCGATGAAAACCTCGCGCGACAGCGGGAATACGCAGCCGAGCGCGAGGCCTACTGGCGACCGACGTGGAGGCCGATCGAACTAGACCGAGATCCTGGCTTCGTGACGGAGTGGTGACTAAACCTCAGGCATTCCAAGCGCGAACTAGATAGAGAACTATGAGATAGTCTGCGGTGCAGCATATTTCGCATTCGCCGAGCATTGCCGAAATTTGACCACTTGACGATCTGCTGACGGATCGAAACGACTTAGAGCTTTCGCTACGCGTGTTTTCGCAGGGTGCGTCCGAACAATCGGTGGAACTTTAGGAGCTCGTCGAGGTGCCGCTGGGTCGCATCAACAAAGGCCTGTTCATGCTCCGACAGACCATTCAGATCGACGAGATCGGGCCCGATATTCATCTGCCTATCAACAGAAATCGAATCCGCCAGCCATGCGTCGTGACAAGCTTCTCCGGCTATCCGGCGCAATTGTTCAACGAGCGTGGCATAGGCGCCGCCGACGGCGGCCGACTCCCCGGCAGTCCACATCTGGTAGTAAGACAATTTCGCTTGAATCGCACGCATTTCCTCCGAGAGACGTACCCGCTCTGCACTGGGCTCGTCGGCGCGTCGGCGACGAATCGCATACGGCATCTCCTTATATCGGACAACTGCCTCAAAGGCCTCGGCGAAGGTGCTTCGCAGCCTCGCCCGTTCCTCTTCGAGGCTCTTGCGTCGTGCCAGCGCGAGGTTAAGCGTGGCACTTAGCAATGCCGCCAGGACTGCGCTAGAAAAGATCGCCGTAACCAAGACGTCGCCACCTCCAGCATTCAGGTTGGTTTGCGGTATAGGTGCTGTAGCTGGAGTGGTCACTGTAGATGTCGAGACGTCCGACTGATTCGTACCGGAAGTAGTTTCTGCCACGGACGGCGGTTCCGACGATGGCTTTGATACCTGCGCACCGGAGCCGGAAGGCGGACTCGGAGACGCGACGGTCCCCGTCGTCTGCGAAGGGTTTGTCATGCCGGAGCCTCGTCGTGAGGATCGTGTGGATGCTCCTCGCCGAGCCATTCGTCAGTTTCTCGCCACCACGCCTCTTTGAAAAGATGCTCGGCGGCCATACCGAACAACACTAGAAGACCATCGTCCGGGACCCACTTACGATCGCTAGGATCTGACGGATACCAGATACAAAGCCGTGTACGCCCTCTTGTCGCGTAGCGGTGAGGTGAGTCGTCGTATCCCGAGGGGCCGTCAGCGAAAATGTGTGGGCTCAGGGGATTCTTGTGCTCAAATTCTATTGTCACCAAGCGACTTTCGTAACCCGGAATCGCAACTTGCGCGCAGTAGCGCGTCCTCGTTCCGTGAGCACCTCGAAGGTGCGTCGAGCGTAGATCTGAGTAAGCGCGCCGTGCACCGGCTTCGATGCGAGCGCGCCTCGGCATGTCCTGGAGCCAGGACCATGGCCGCGCTGGCGCTCCCCGACGACTCAAGCCCGCCTTCCTCAATCACCAAAAGATCGCGGCGATTTTAGGGACGCTCCACCAACAGTCGTGAGCGCACCAAATGCATTGACCCCAAGCGGCTTACCAGATTTCAGCCGCGCCGCCGTGCGAGCCTTAGTGGATTCCGTCGCGGTAGCCGCGACGAAATCAGGCCAGAGCTGCTGAAGGTTGCTTCGTACGATGCTCTCGGTCTGATCGTTGTCGAGCGCGGCTTGAAGCCGGTCAGCGGCGAAGGAGAGCCGAGCCACTGCGTACTCCCGATCCGCAACCTTGATCGGCGCTGAGACTCCGGCTGGATCGGGAGTCAGACGCAAAGCGAGATCCCGGGATCCTCGTCTCCACAGTGACATCAACGCTTGTGGCTCGCTATCCCCCGAGTCGACGAACATCAGCGCTAGTGCCTCGATATTGAAGGAACATAGGGGCGGCGTTGATCGTTTATTTTCGGCCTTCGCTAGACGGATAGCGCGGGCGCGAGTTACCCGTAACGATTTGGGCTCGCCAGTCAACAATTGCGTGTGCTTTTCGGGATGCGCCGGATCCCAGCGATGCTCCTCCGTGTTGGGAATCCAGAGGCCGTTAGCCTGACGCTCGAGACCGACGATCAGGTCTACGGTTGGATCCTCGCCGCTACTGAACGGTTGATTTATCTCGACGAAGATCGCTCGCTTCGTCACCGACAGCTGCGCTTGCGGATACTCGTCGACGATCTGCGGCGTTACGTGTTCCAGTACCCGCGCAACGATTCCAGAGGGTCCAACGTGAGAGGTCGAGTCTGGACCAAAGGCGAAGTGACTCCTGCGGTCTAGGACAATCCCGCAATCGGCGTCCAGCCCCTTGTCACGGTGATGAATCGGGCAGTTGGCAGTGCCGTGCGCGAGCGACCCCGAGTTATACGCCCGCAGCACACCGCGAAAGGAGCTTGCGGCGGTCTTTACAGCCTCACGGCGATTACGGGCCTCTTTGAGTACAAGGTCTTCGGGGGCTAGTTGCTTGCGGACGTCATCGAGGATCTGCGCCGTGTAACCCATAAGCAGCCTTCCGCTTGCACATCTCTACGGCGGGCAGCCCTCCGAACGGCACGTTCGGTCGACTTACACCGTCGTAAGAAATCTACTCGCGCCCACCGACAGGTTTACGGACACGGACGATCGTGGAGCCTGGCGCGAATTCGCCAAGCCCTCGCAGAGAGCCTGAGACGAACGGAATCGTTAGCTTTGCGAATGTTCCCAAATGGCATAAAATCGGCTCCCGGAGAGATCTCCGGGAGCCGATTTACCTAGTAGCGGGGACAGGATTCGAACCTGCGACCTCTGGGTTATGAGCCCAGCGAGCTACCGAGCTGCTCCACCCCGCGTCGGGTGAACACAAGGTTACCGAGCAGGCCCCATACCTCCAAATCGGGTGGTCAGCGCATTACGGAGGCCGGATCATGGCGTTCGGCGAGGGCCCTGAGCCAGTGCAGCGCGTCGTCGTTGTAGCAGCGTGCGGGACGGCCCGGGTCGTTCGAGGCCGCGAAGTTCGGCAGCTGCCCTCCCGTGGCCCACGGCGCCACCGCGGCGACCAGTTCGGCCGCGTGCCCGGCGACCGCGTCGGCAACCGGCGGGGCGAGCACGCCGATCACCGACAGCGAGTACGCGGCGTTGCGATGGCAGAACGCGCTGCGGTGCCGCGGCTCCCGCGCCAACTCCCCACCGAGGAGCCGTAGTTCGACGAGGGTCTGCGGTGACTGCGACCCCGGCCCACACGCGGCGAGGATCGCCTCGACCGTCTCGGCGGTCAGCTCGCGGAGCAGCGCGTGGTCCTCGTGGGCGGGCATCGGGTCCACCGGATCGGTATGCACCGCGCCAATCGCCGCGTATGGCAGCACCCCGACGGCGTCGATCAGCACCGGTGCGACCTCGCGCATCGGCTGCAGCAGCCGCTGCGCCTCCGCGACGTCCCCCACCGCGGTGTAGCGCACCGCCACCGTCATCCGGCCCGCCAGCGGCTCCGGAACCCCCGGCAACGGCGGCAGCTGCTGGATGCAGATCGACGTGTTGACGGTGTCGGGCAGGTCGGCCGTCCAGCGCTGCCACTTCCCCAACACCTCTGCGGCATACGAACCGTCGAAAAATAGTGCGCCACCGAAGAATTCGCTGATCGGCAGCAAATCGATCTCCACGGCGGTGACGACGCCCAGCATCGACTTGCCGCCCCGCACACCCCAAAACAGGTCGGCGTGCTCCTCGGGCGTGACGCGCAGGACCTCACCAGCACCGGTCACCAGCTCGACGGCCCGCACGTGGTCCGACGACAGTCCGACGGTGCGCACCAGCGGGCCGATGCCTCCCCCGGTGAGGAAGCCGACGACGCCCACCCCGGGCGCCGACCCGCACAACGGCGCCAGCCCGTGCGGCGTGGCCGCGTCCAGCACGGTCTGCCACCGCACGCCGGCCCCCACCCGAGCCGTTCGCGCGACCGGATCCACGACGCATTCCGACAGCCCCGCCGTCAGCACGAGCACCGTGTCGCCACCGATCGGCACGGCACCGTGACCGGTGGCCTGTACCGCCACCCTGAGCCCTCGCTCACCGGCGAACCGCATCACCTCCGCCACGTGGCTCGCCGTGGCCGCCAGGACGACCGCAGCGGGGCGCACGGGCACCGTCACGTTCCACGGCGTCGCCCGGTCGTACACGCGCTCTCCAGGCAGCGCGACGGGCGCACTGACGTAACTGCGCAGCAGTTCCATGGCGTCGGGGTCGGTCACGGTCAGGGAATTCATCGGGGTTCCTTTCAGCGGGGACGTTGTCGTCGGCTGAAGGATCACGCAGGGCGCTTGGAGATTTCTTGCGGTCTCGACTCCAAGAAGTGTTCAAGTGAGTTTCAGCGCGGCGGCTTCCACCGCGAGCATGCCGAGGCACCGGGCGTCGGCCGCGACCTCGGCCGCCATGGCACGCCGCTGCTCGTCGGACTCGCTCAACTCCGCCGCCAACAGGGCGCACCGCACCAACGTCGGTGCCGCACCGGTCCGTTCGGCGACGGCGCGGGCCCTCGTCAGGTCGGCCCCGGCCTGGTCACGGTCACCGGCCAGCAGACGCAGTCGTGCCGTCGCCAGGGCCACCGGCCCCACGACGCCGATCTGACCGAGGACGGCGATCCGGTTGCCAAATGGGTGCAGTTCGTCCAGCAGCGGTCCGGCGTAGCGCGTCAGCCCGTTGTCCGCGGCGAGGTGGGCGAGCAACACGAGGTGGCCCAGCGTCGTCCACACGTGCGGCCTCGTCCGCGTGGCCAGCCACTCCGAGAGCAACGTCTCCGCGGCGTCCGGGACGTCCGGCCCGTCGGCGACGGTCAGCAGGGCGGTCTTGACCAAATCCACCATGGTCTGCCCACCGGTCTCGGGCGTGGCAGCCACCGCCAACCACTGTGGGTCGATCGGACCGCCCGTCTCCCGCAGCAGCGACACCGCCGCCATCAAACCGCTGCCCGCGCCGTACAATTCGGTCTGTTCGTGGACGTGGGCGGCGATGCCGTGGTGCCGCTCGGCTTCGGCGAAGTCGCCGCGCCACACCGCGAGCACCGCCTCCATCCACCGCAACTGGGCGCGGAGCACCGGCAGCGTGAGCGCCTCGCTGCCCTCGATGCCCATCGCCAGTCGGCGGGCCGCCGCGTCGACGTCGCCCAGGTTCATCTCGGCCATCGTGCACACCGAATTCGAGATCACCCGGTCCTCGCGGGAGCGGTTGTGCCGCAGGCCGTTCAGTTGCTCCGCCCAGACGAGCGTGCGTTCGCTGGCGGTCGCCACCCCGGAGTAGGTGATCAAGCGTCCCGTCAACACGTCGGCCAGGACGTCGGGATCGCCGGTCGACTCGGCGAGCTGTTCGGCCCGGTCCAGATGAGCCGCAGCCACTTCGGTGCGCGGGTCGTAGCAGTGCCCCACCGCGAGGGCGGCCAGCACCCGCGCGCCTGCGGCGGCATCCCGATCGGCGACACGCGCCGCGTCCTCCAGCACCCCGACGAGGTCACCGGGGTCCTCCCCCGGCGCGAGCCACGGCCAGGCGCCGCTGGCCCGCAGCAGCGTGCTGGCCACCAGGCCCGCGGTCGTCGTCCGCCCCGCCCGAAGCGCTTCCGTCAGGTACCGCTCGACGGTCGTCAGGACCAATCATCCTCTGCCGGCGCGGGAATGGGCCTCCAGCATCGCCACGGTCAGCGCGTCCCGCTGCGCCTCGTCGCGGGCCGCGGCGGGTATCCGGTCGTAGGCGTCCAGCGCCGCTTGCCACCACGTCGCCGCGATGTCGGAGCTCCATCGCTCCGTCGCGTCCTCGGCCGCGCGGCGACACGCCTCGACCACGACGTCGGGTTCCACCAACGGCTGCGCCGCCACCAGATGCAGTGCCCGCCGCGTCAATGCGTCGGCCCCGACCCCGTCGGCCAGCACCTCGGCGACCGTGGCGTGCAGGCGTTGTCGGCGAAGTGCCGGCATGCTCGCGACGAGCTGCTCGCGCAGAAGACCGTGCGCGAAGGCGTATCCGTCGCCGGTGTGCGACGGCACGACGATGCGTTCGTCGGCCGCCTCGTCGAGATGGTCCGCAAGCACGTCGACGTCCAGGCGGGTCGCCTTTGCGAGCACCGCCACGTCGACGTCGTCCCCGATGACCGCCGCGGTGCGCAGCATCTGCAGCACCGCCGGGTCCAATCCGGCGAAGCGTCGGTCCAGCACCGACTTCACGGCGACGGGAATCTCGTTGCCCTGACGCTCGTCTCGCGGCAACCGCGCGTATTCGCACACGAAGAACGGGTTGCCTCCGGTCCGCTCGGCGAGGGTGGCCGCCTCGGCCGCGGTGACCGCCTCGTCGGCGACCTGAGTGGCCAGGGTGGCGACGTCGTGTGACGACAGGGCGGGCACCTCGACGTGACGGTTGTGCGCGCCGCGGGCGACGGTGCCCAGCAGGCGCGTCAGCTCAGGGGTGGGCTCGCCGTCGCGGACGGTCAGCACCATGGCGACGGGATGGTCGCGCAGCGCCCCGGCGACGTATGCCAGGCAGCCCGTCGACGCCGAGTCCGCCCACTGCACGTCGTCGACGACGACGGCTTGCACGTCCGGCGCCGCCTCGAGCAAACCCTGAACCCGTTCGTAGACACGGAATCTCGCCGTGTCCGGATCCGCGTCGTCCGGCACCTGCAGCACCTCGTCGGCGTCGGCGCCGAGCGCGCGCACCAGCTGACGCATCGGCCACCACGGCGGCGTCGCCGACTCGTCGGGACAGCTGATCCACACGACCCGGCCACCAGCCTCGGCGACCCGACCCGCCACCTCCTCGGCCAGGCGGGTCTTCCCGATCCCCGGCGGCCCGGACAGCACCAGCCAACGGGTGGCTCCCCCGCCCACGTCGGCGAGAAGGTCTGCGACCGTGCCCAACTCGCGATGCCTGCCGACAAGGAGGGCCCGTTGCGGTGGCCCGGCGGGTTCGGTCGCCGGCACGGCGGGCACCGTCGGCGTGGCCACCTCGGCGGCTCCGGTCCACTCGGGGTGCCGCGGCCACGCGGCGAGCTCCGGCGCCTGCCGCAGGATGGCCGTCTGCAGCTCGCGCAGCTCGGGTCCTGGCTGCAGCCCGAGCTCGGCGTCGAGGGTGCGGACGTGGCGCGTGTAGGTCTCCAACGCATCCGAGGTGCGGCCGCAACGGTAGAGCGCCAGGACGTGCAACCAGCAGGCCCGGTCGGACAGCGGATCCGCCGCACTCAACTGCGCGGCCGACGCCAGCGCGAGGGGCGTCCGACCCAGCGCCAGCAGCGCACTGATGCGGTAGTCCAGGCAGTCCCTTCGCATCTCCTCGGCCGCCGTCGCATCCGGACCCACCCATGGCTGATCCCGGAGATCCTCGAGAAAGGGACCGCGCCACAACGACATTGCGGCGTCGGCCTGCTCGAGCGCCACGGTCCAGTCGTGCGACTCCACCGCCGCAGCCGCGCGACCCACCGTCGAGGTGAAGACCGTCAGGTCGACGTCGTCCTGTCCGACGGTGAGGTAGTACCCCGGCGACTGCCGAACGATAGGCGAGGCGAGGCGCCCCGTCGCCGCGCCGTCGCGAAGGGCCCGACGCAGATTCGACACGTACGCCTGCAGGCTCGCCGTCGCACTACCCGGGGCGTCGTCACCCCACACCGCGTCGGTCAGCCGGTCGACCGAGACGACACGACCCCGCGCCAGCAGCAGCACCGCCAGCACGGCACGCTGCTTCGGCGGGCCGACGTCGACCCGGACCTCGGACTCCTCGCGCACCACCTGAAGTGGCCCGAGCAACCGATACCGCACCGGAGGAACCTAGGGGTCTACTTCGCCTCGCGGTACTTGGCCATGGCGTCGTCCAGATTCTGCAGCGCCTGACCGTACTCCGCGAAGTTGCCACCCTGCTGCGCGCTTTGCATGGCATCCAAGGCCGTCTGAACCCCTTGCAGGGCAGCGGCCTTCGCCGCCGACAGCTGCGTCGGCCCGCTGGGCACGGCCGCCGCCGGGGCGGGCACCTGGGGAACCCCGCCCTGCTGGTTGGCCGGCGGGGTGACCGGAGGCTGACCCGGAGTCGGGTTCGCCACGGGCGCCGGTTGACCGTTCGGAAGCTCCGTCGGGGCCGGACCCGTTGCCGTCGCTCCCGCGCCGGCACCGAACAGCTCGTCGAGCGCGTCGCTGACCGTCGGGCCGTAGCCGACCTTGTCGTTGTACATCATCGCCACACGAATCAGGCGGGGGTACGACGACGCCGCGTCACTGGCACCCGGCGACGCGTAAACCGGTGCGACGTAGAGCAAACCGCCCTGAGCCACCGGCAACGTCAACAAATTGCCCCAACGGATGCGGTTCTGATTGTCGCGGCCGATGACGCCGAGGTCCTGGCTGACCGCGGTGTCGGTGCTAATCGCGTTGAACGCCAACTTCGGACCGTTCACCTGGCCAGGAATGGTCAGCACGGTGATCTTGCCGTAGGTCGCCGGATCGGAACTCGCGCTGATGTACGCCGCCAAGAAGTCACGACGGAATCTGTTCATCGCGCTCGTCAGCTGGAACGACGCCGAACTGTCGTTGGACGCAATGTCCTTCGCCACGATGTAGTACGGCGGCTGGAAACTGCTGGCCGTCGGGTTCGGGTCGAGCGGCACGTCCCAGAAGTCCGACGTCGAGAAGAACGTCACCGGATCGTTGACGTGGTACTTCGCCAGAAGCGCCCGCTGCACCTTGAACAGGTCCTCCGGGTACCGCAGGTGCTCCTGCAGCTCCGGTGAGATGTCGGACTTCGGCTTGACCGTGCCGGGGAAGACCGCCTCCCACGCCTTGAGCACGGGATCGGTCTCGTCCTGCGCATAGAGCGTCACGGTGCCGTCGTACGCGTCGACGGTGGCCTTCACCGAGTTGCGGATGTAGGACACCTGCTTGTCCAGCGCCAGCCGGTTGAGTGCAACCTCGTTCGAGTCGGCCGTCGCAGAGGACAGCGACGTCAACTCCGAGTACGGGATGTTGTCGAGGGTCGTGTACCCGTCGACGATCCAAACCATCTTCTTGTTCACGATGGCCGGGTACACGCTGGTGTCGGTGGTCAGCCACGGGGCGACCGCCTCGACGCGCTTGGCCGGATCCCGGTTGAAGAGGATCTTGCTGTTCTCACCGATCACGTTGGAGAACAAGAAGTTCCGCTCGGCGTACTTCGCCGCGAACACGCTGCGGGAGAGCCAGCTGCCGACCGGCACGCCACCACTGCCGCCATAGGTGTAATTCTTCGTCTCGGTGTTGGTCTCGTAGTCGTACTCGCGGTCGGTGCCGTTCTTGCCGACGATCGCGTAGTCCTCGGCCGTGTTGGCGATGACCGGGCCGTAGTAGATGCGCGGCTGATCCAGCGGCGCGGGTCCCGGCGACACCACGCTGCCGTTGGCGCCGACGACGCTCGCCAGGAACTCGGGGTAACCGCCGTTCTGGTTCGGGTCGTTAGCGACGCCACGGACCGTGTTGGCGGGCGAGGCGATGAAGCCGTTGCCGTGGGTGTAGACGGTATGACGGTTGATCCAGTCGCGCTGGTTCTCGATCAACCTGTCGGGGTTGAGTTCCCGAGCCGCGACGACGTAGTCACGAAGGTTCCCCTTGGCGTCGTAGCGGTCGATCGACAGCTGCTCAGGGAACGAGTAGAAGTTCTTGCCCTGCTGGAACTGGGTGAACGCCGGGCTGACGATGGTCGGGTCGAGGAGTCGAATGTTCGACGTCGTCGCCCGGTCCGAGGCGACCTGCTGGGCGGTGGTCGCCGCGTCGCCGCTGTAGTCGCGGTAGGTGACGTTCTGGTCGGTGAGGCCGTAGGCCTGCCTGGTCGCGGTGATGCTGCGACTGATGTATTCGCTTTCCTTCTGCGCGGCATTGGGTTTGACGCTGAACTGCTCGACGATCAGCGGCCAGCCCGCACCGACGATCAACGAGCTCAGCAGCAGCAGAACGACGCCGATGGCGGGAATCCGCAGATCGCGGAGCACGACCGCGGAGAAGACCGCGACCGCGCAGATCAAGGCGATTGCCAGAAGGATCAGCTTGGCGGGCAGCACCGCGTTGATGTCGGTGTAGCCGGCGCCGGTGAACGGCTTGCCGCCGCGCGTGTGGCTGAGGAGCTCGTAGCGGTCCAACCAGTAGGCGAACGCCTTGAGCAGCACCATCGTGCCGACCAGCGTGACCAGTTGAATGCGAGCGGAGCGACTCAGCGCGCCCGTCCGCCCCGCCAGCCGAATGCCACCGAACAGATAGTGCCCCAGCAGGTTCGCCACCAACGCGAGGAACGTCGCGACGAACAGGACGTTCAGCACCAGCCGATAGAACGGCAGGTCGAACGCGTAGAACCCGAGGTCCATGCCGAACTGGGGGTCGGTGACGCCGAACTCGCCGCCGTGCATGAACAACTGCACCTGAACCCAGTAGGTCTGCCCCACCAGCCCCGCGAGCAGACCGATGAAGATGGGAACGCCGATGCCGAAGAGCCGCAGTCGCGCCATCACCGAGGTGCGGTAGCGCGCCACCGGGTCGTTGGGACCCACGGTGGGAACGAAGACCGGGCGGTTCCGATAGGCGAGCGCCATCCCGGCGAACACCACGCCGCCGATGAGCAGCGCCGTCACCACGAACACGATCAGCCGGGTCATCAGGGTCGTGGTGAACACCGACCGGTACCCGAGCTCGCCGAACCACAGCCAGTCGACGTAGGTGTCGATCAGGCGCGGGCCAATCAGCAGCAATAGCACCGCCGCAAGGGCGAACCCGATCAGAAACCGGCTACGCCGCGTCAGCTTCGGCATTCGCGCCGCAGGCCGCATCCCCACTCGTCAACTCCAAACGGTCGTCACGCCGCGATTCGGCGTGCCCCAACTCTACGCATCCGTCCCAAAGCGTCCTCTCAGCAATGGGGTGGTTCGCCACCGGAGGAATAGGACTTCAATGCGTCGACCGCACCGGTCAGGTTCTCCACCTTGATCAGCTGCAGACCGTCCTCGTGGGCCGAGTTGGCCTCGTCGCAGTTCTCCGCGGGCACCATGAAGACCGTCGCCCCGGCTTCCTTGGCCGCGTAGATCTTGTGGGTGATGCCGCCGATCGGGCCCACCTTGCCGTCGCCGGTGATCGTTCCGGTCCCGGCGACGAACTTGCCGCCGTTGAGATCGCCGGTCGTCAGCTTGTCGACGACCGCGAGGCTGAACATCAAGCCCGCCGACGGGCCGCCGATGTTGGCCAGGTTGAAGTCGATGGTGAACGGCGCCCACGGCGCGTCGACCACGCCGACGCCGAGGAATCCGTAGTCGCGGTCGGGGTTCTTGCCCAACGTGATCGTCTCGGTGCCGATGTCACCACCCTTGCGGCGGTAGTCGACCACCAGCTGGTCGCCGGGCTTGGTCGCCTTGAGGATCGCGGTGAACTCCTCGAGGTTGGCCACCGGCTTGTCGTCGACCAGGTCGATGGCGTCGCCGTCCTCCAACTTCCCGGCCGACGGGCCCTTGTCGGTGACGCCCTGCACGGTGACGGCCCTGGGGTACTTCAGGTAGCCCAGCGCCGCGTACTCTGCGCTGTCCTCCGACTGCTTGAAGTCGCCTGCGTTCTCCTTGTCGATGTCGTCCTTGCTCTTGTCCGGCGGATAGACCAGGTCGCGGGGCACCAGCTGCTCGGTGCCCGACATCCACAGGCGCAACGCCTGCCCGAGGGTCAGACCGTCACTCTGACTGACCGTCGTCATGTTCAGGTTGCCCGAGGTGGGCTTCACCTCGGTGCCCTTGATGTCGACGACCTCTTTGCCCTCGACCTCGCCGAGGGTGTTGAACGTCGGCCCCGGCCCGAGACTCACGAACGGCACCGTCACCGCCGACAGCAGCAGACCGAATGCGACGATCGGCACCAACGCCACCACCAGCGTCATCATGCGCCTGTTCAATCCACCCATCACGGAGCCCACAGTAGGGGTCCGTCCTGTCCTGTTCACTCTCGGCGTGACCGCGACCCCACGCCGAGCGCGTCCGGTGAGTACCGTGGACGCCATGCCTGACCAGCCTTTCGGCTTCTCTGCCTCCGACGGTAAGGGTGACGACCCCGACCGCGACGACCGCAAGAAGGACCCGAACCCCGGGTCGCCGCAGGATCCGTTCGGATTCGGCGGCGGCGACTTCGACATGAACAACCTCGGGCAGATCTTCTCCAAGCTCGGTGAGATGTTCAGCGGCGCAGGCAACCCCATGGCCGGTGGTTCGGGGGCGGGACCGGTCAACTACGACCTGGCGCGTCAGCTCGCGTCCAGTTCGATCGGGTTCGTCAAGCCGGTGCCCGAGCAGACCAGCGCGGCGGTGGCCGACGCGGTGCGACTGGCCGACACGTGGCTCGACGGCGTCACTCCCCTACCCGCGGGCACGACGAGCTCCGTCGCGTGGACGCCCAGCGACTGGGTCGACAACACCCTCGCCACCTGGAAGCGGTTGTGCGACCCGGTCGCCGAGCAGATGTCCACGGTGTGGGCGTCGGCGTTGCCCGAGGAGGCCAAGGCGATGGCCGGCCCACTGATGGCGATGATGACGCAGATGGGCGGCATGGCCTTCGGATCGCAGCTCGGCCAGGCCCTCGGCACGCTGTCGCGAGAGGTGTTGACCTCCACCGACATTGGCCTTCCGCTTGGCCCCAAGGGCGTGGCAGCCCTGATGCCCGAGGCCATCGAGTTGCTGGCCGAAGGCCTCGAGCAGCCTCGCAGCGAGATCATGATGTTCCTCGCGGCGCGCGAGGCGGCGCACCACCGCCTGTTCAGTCACGTGCCGTGGCTCTCGACGCAGCTGCTCAACGCCGTCGAGGCCTTTGCCCGCGGCATGAAGGTCGACATGAGCGGCATCGAGGACTTCGCGCAGGGCTTCAACCCCGCCTCGCTCACCGACCCGACGGCGATGGAACAGCTGCTCAACCAGGGCATCTTCGAGCCGAAGTCGACGCCCGAGCAGATCGCGGCGCTGGAACGCCTCGAGACGCTGCTTGCCCTCATCGAGGGCTGGGTGCAGACCGTGGTGACCGACGCCCTCGGCGACCGCATTCCGGGGACCGTGGCGCTCAGCGAGACGTTGCGTCGCCGACGCGCCACCGGCGGGCCCGCCGAACAGACGTTCGCGACGCTGGTCGGTCTGGAACTGCGGCCCCGCAAGCTGCGCGAGGCCGCGGTGCTGTGGGAGCGACTGACTCAGGCGGTCGGCGCCGACGCTCGCGACGCGGTGTGGCAGCACCCCGACCTGCTGCCGGGCGCCGACGACCTCGACGAACCCGCGGGCTTCATCGACCGCATCGTCGGCGGTGACACCAGCGGCATCGACCAGGCGATCGCCGACCTCGAGAAGGACTTCAACGACGACAAGGGCCCCGACGCTGGGCCTGTGGATAACTAAAGCGCCGCACCCCGCGCGCGTGGCACAGTCGGCGCATGTCGAGCCACACGCTCAATCCGGTGATGCCGGTGCTCGTCAGGCCCGACGGCGCCGTGCAGGTGGGCTGGGACCCCCGGCGCGCCATGCTCGTCGAGCCACCCGACGGGTTGTCGGCCGCCGCACTGGCTGACCTGCTGCGCGCGATGCAGTCCGGGGTGACCGCAGGGGAACTGTGCGCGCTGGCGGTGAACCGGGGCATCACCGACGTCACGGCGATGACCGATCTGATCGGCTCCCTCGTCGACGAAGGGCTCGCGACGACGACGCCACCGCGCACGCGGTCGGCCTCCATCCGCATCCACGGCCGAGGCCCACTGTCGGATCTTCTCGCGAGCGCGTTGCGCTGTTCGGGGGCGCGCGTGCGGCAGAGCAGGCTCAACCATGCGGGCGTCAGACCCGGGACGACGGACCTGGTGGTGCTGTCGGACTTTCTGGTCGCCGACCCGCACCTACTCCGCGAGCTGCACCAGGCCCGGATCCCGCATCTGCCGGTGTGCGTGCGCGACGGCACGGGGTTGGTCGGTCCCCTGGTGATCCCCGGGGTGACCAGCTGCCTCGGGTGCGCCGATCTGTACCGCAGTGACCGCGACGCGGCGTGGCCCGCGGTCGCCGCCCAGCTGCGCGACGCCGTCGGCAGCGCCGACCGGGCCACGATGCTCGGCACCGCCGCGTTGGCCCTGAGCCAGGTGGACCGCGTCATCGCGGCCGTGCGCGAATCCGACGACCCGAGCCGGGCCGGCGATCCACCGCCCACGCTGGACACGACGTTGGAATTCGACGTGCGCACCGGGTCGACGACCAGCAGGCGATGGTCACGTCACCCGCTGTGCGAGTGTTGAACTCTCCCTCGCTTTCCGACGGCGAAGGTGCCGACGACGTCGGCGAACCGCTTGACGTCCGAAAGGCGTTCGGCTCCAAGCGAATTCGCCACCAGCCACCGGGTATCCGACCGGACCAGCCGCAGCACGGGCACCGGCACGGCGAAGACGCGGGTGCTCGACTGGACGTCGGCGACGATGTCGACCTGGATCGGCTCGCCGTCGACGCGGACGACCGTGACCGTGCACGATTCCTTCGTCACGCGGATCCGGCCCACGTCGGCCTCACCGCCCGCGCCGATCTGAATGATCCCGTCCAGAAGGGGCACGCTGAGTTCGATCGTTCCGAGCGCCATCTCGTCGAGACGGTCGGAGGGGAACGTCTCAGTTGTGGCTTCCGACATGGCTTCTCGTGTCCCACCGCACGCTGAGCGGGGCGTTCCAGTCACCGCGCTCGATCCAACGGCACACGGCACGGACCTCCTTCGCACCCTCGACTGGGCCGAGCCACCGGGCCGGTCCCTCTGGTCGACGATCCGCTCCACACGGTTGCACCACCACGGTGACCCCGCCCGGGGCGGATCCGGTGCAGGCCTGCCGCTCCAACAGGCACCCGGTGGTGACGAGCATCCCGTGGGGGCAGCTGCGGACCGTCGCCTTCAGGGCGTCGAGTGCGGCCGACCCTCCGTCCGATGCGCACGCCGTACAGACGACGACGGTAAAGGGATTCCTCGTCGTCGCGACCTTCCGACGGATGTCGTTGCGCGCCATCAGATCCGCTGCCCCGAGGCGCGTAACCGGCCGATCACCGCTTCGATTCCGTCACGGTCGATCACCTTGATGCCCTTGGCGCTGACTCGTAGCGTGACGCGCCGCCCCTCTGACGGCAAATAGTAGGTCTTGCGTTGAATGTTGGGCGACCAACGCCTGCGGGTGCGACGCCCCGAGTGGGACACCGCGTTGCCGAAACTTGGTGCGCGGCCGGTGATCTGACAATGAGCGGACAACGGAACCCTCTCCTTCGACGGCATTCCTTAACGACAATGATTTTCGACAAGCGCCGTCTCGGACTGTACCGTCATCACCAGTTAATGACAATCGTTTCCAACAAGAAGGAGGATTTGGTGCGCACACCCGTGCTGCTGACCGCCGGCCAGGGCGACACCGACGCCGTCACCGGCACGCTGATGCGGCGGCCGGGGACCCTCGTCGTCGCGCACAGATTCGACGGGCACGTGGTGCGACGCACTCTCGCGATGCTCGTGCACGGCGTCCTCGACACCTCGGAGACGGCGCTCGAGCTGGCCCACGGCTGCGTCGCCTGCACCGTCCGCAACGACCTGCTGGTGCTGCTGCGTAGGTTGCACCGCCGCGACGACGTCGACCGGATCGTGGTCCACCTCGCGCCGTGGCTGGAACCCGAGCCGATCTGCTGGGCGATCAACCACGTCAAGGTCAGCGTCGGCCCCGGGTACCTGGACGGACCCGCCGCCCGCGACGTCGACGTCCACGCCGTCATCACCTGCGTGGACGCCGAACGCTGGCTGCCACGGGCCCTCGGCGAAGACGAACTCGACGACGGCCGGACCGTCGCCCAAGTCGTCGTCGGCCAAGCCGAATTCGCCGACGTCCTCGTCCCGTCACACCCCGAAGCCACCACGTTGGCCGTGCTGCGCCGCCTCGCCCCCCGCGCCCGCATCACCGTCGGAACAGACCACGTCGAGATGGCTCTGGCACACCTGGAGCCCGATGCCCGCCGCGGTCGCAGCGACTCACCACACGGACCCTTGCTCGCCGGCCAGCCGCCGCTCGGCGGTGACGGCGCCGTCCAGCTCGTCGAGTTCTCCGCAGGGCGGCCATTCCACCCGCAGCGCCTGCACGCCGCCGTCGACCTGCTGCTCGACGGGGTGATCCGCACCAGAGGCAGGCTCTGGCTGGCCACCCAGTCGCGGCAGGCGATGTGGCTTCAGTCGGCGGGCGGCGGGCTCCGCGTCGACCCCGCCGGGACGTGGCTCGCCGCGATGACACCCTCCGAGCTGGCCTACGTCGACCCGGAACGCCGCGCACTCGCCGACCTGATCTGGTCCGAGGACCACGGCGACCGCCACACCTCGATGACGGTCCTGGCCTGCGGCGCCTCAGCCGACGACATCCGCAGCGCACTCCACGCGGCACTGCTGACCGACGACGAGATGGCCACACCCGCGCAATGGGCCGCCTACCCCGACCCGTTCGGCGAGTGGCACGAGGACCCCTGCGACGACCCGACCGAGCCGGCGACCGACGACGCCGCCTCCCACCGGCGGACCAGCGAGTCATGATTCCGTAGCCACGCTCGATGGTCCGTCCCCAGCTTCGTGATGGATGATGGTGGGGTGGCAGACATCAAGCGCGGACGAGCAGCCCGGAACGCCAAGCTCGCCAGCTTGCCGGTCGGCATCGCAGGCCGCGCAGCGCTGGGAATCGGCAAACGACTGACGGGCTCGTCCAAGGACGAAGTCAACGCCGAGATGATGGAGAAGGCCGCCAACCAGCTCTTCACCGTCCTCGGCGAACTCAAGGGCGGAGCGATGAAGGTCGGCCAAGCGCTGTCCGTCATGGAGGCCGCCGTACCCGAGCAGTTCGGCGAGCCATACCGCGAGGCGTTGACCAAACTGCAGAAGGACGCCCCGCCGCTGCCCGCGGCGAAGGTGCACCGCGTGCTCGACGCCCAACTCGGCACCAAGTGGCGCGAGCGGTTCACCTCCTTCGACGACACCCCCATCGCCTCGGCGAGCATCGGCCAGGTCCACAAGGCGGTCTGGTCCGACGGCCGCGAGGTGGCCGTCAAGATCCAATATCCGGGCGCCGACGAAGCCCTCCGCGCCGACCTGAAGACCATGAAGCGAATGGTCTCGGTCTTTCGGCAACTGGCTCCGGGAGCCGACGTCCAAGGCGTGGTCGACGAACTCATCGAACGCACCGAGATGGAACTCGACTACCGGCTTGAGGCGGCCAACCAACGCGCCTTCGCCAAGGGGTACCGCGACGACCCGCACTTCGTGGTTCCGGCGGTGGTCGCTAGCGCCCCGAAGGTCGTCGTCGCGGAGTGGATCGAAGGCATCCCGATGGCCCAGATCATCCGCACCGGCACACCGGAACAGCGTGACGTCATGGGAACGCGGCTCTTCGAACTGACCTACGGCGCACCGGGCCGGATCGAAATGATGCACGGCGACGCGCACCCCGGCAATTTCATGCTGCTGCCAGGGGACAAGATGGGGATCCTCGACTTCGGCGCCGTCGCACCGATGCCCGGTGGCCTACCCGTCGATCTCGGCCTCATGGTGCGCTACGCACTCGCCAAGGACTACGACAACCTGCTGCCCACCATGGAGAGGATCGGCTTCATCCAGAAGGGCCAAAAGGGTGAGCAGGTATCACCCCGCGAAATCGACGAAATGCTGCGCCAGTACGTCGAACCCGTGCAGGTCGACGAATTCCACTACACCCGCAAGTGGCTGCAGAAGATGGCCGCGGCCAACATGGACATCTCCGCCGACGCGATCAGGACCGCCCGCGCGATGGACCTGCCGGTCAACCTGGCCATCCCCATGCGCGTCATCGCATCAGTGGTCGCGATCTCGTGTCAGCTCGACGCCCACGTGCCTACCAAAGCCCTTGCGCTCGAACTCATTCCGGGTTTTGCAGAGGTTGCCTAGCTCCAGCAATACGTGGAGCTAGGCGACCTCGCGCCGGCTATGCGGCTGCCGGGTCGGCAACCGGCTTCCCGTCCTTGCGCGGCCGACCCCTCGGCCGCTTGCGCGCCACGATCGTGCCGCGGTCGATGATCTCACCGCCCCAAACTCCCCATGGCTCTTGACGTTCCAGCGCCTCGGCGAGGCACTGACGGCGAATCGGGCACTCGGCGCACAGCACCTTGGCCCGTTCGAGCTCCATCGGGTTCTCGGCGAACCACAGGTCTGGGTCGTTCAGATGGCAAGGTACTGCCGGGAACGATCGTTCGCGGCATGTCTGCGGGGACATGTCCGAATCACCTTCTTCCTGGTCCAAGTCGATCAGCTGACGTCTGATGGATCTGAGACCAGAAGTTCGGGTGTCCCCGAAAGCAATCTGGCCACGGATCCGGTGGTGTCGGGTCCGTGGCCAATGTGGCTTTCGTGGGTACCTAGGTGGTTCCCCGATTCACGGACGCGACAGTCGCGGCGGCGGCGCGTCGCTTGTACGCCGGAATGGCGCCATGCATCGCAACCGTCGAATGCCCGGCCGGCATGGCGGGCCCTGCGACAGCGAGGGGCGACGACGTGACGACAGCGTTGGCAATGGCTACGCCGGAGTTGTACTGGGTGAAATTCACGTGACTCCCCTCCCTTCGGATCGACTGGATTAGACGGTTATGAGACTAAACGCTGAGAGCGTAATTCGACAAGCAATTTTCTGACCTGCAGTTTTGCTCTTTCATCGGCGGGCCTGGACAAGGGCGAGCACGTCGGGCCCGAACTGTTCGAGCTTGCGGGCGCCGATGCCGGGAATCGCGACCAGTGCGGCCTCGTCGACCGGCAGGGTCTCGGCGATCGCGATCAGGGTGTTGTCGGTGAACACCACGTAGGCGGGCACCTTCATCTCCTTGGACGTGTCGAGGCGCCACTCCTTGAGCTGGGCCAGCAGTTCCTCGTCCAGATCGGACGGACACGTCTCGCACCGCCGCAACATGATCGACGCGGAACTGGTCAGGGCGCCGTTGCAGATCCTGCACCGAGGGGTGGCCCCGCGTTGCCGCCGAGGCTTGCTGGGCCCGTCGTCGGAGGTGGCCTGCGGGGCGACGCCGTTGAGGAAGCGCGACGGGCGCCTGCCCTGCCTGCCGCCCGGCGTCCGCGCCAAGGCCCAGCTCAGCGCCAAATGCACACGCGCTCTGGTGACTCCGACGTAGAGCAGGCGGCGCTCTTCCTCGACCTGCTCGCTGTCGGCCCCGCGGGCCAACGCATGCGAGATGGGCAGCGTGCCGTCGGCCAACCCGACGAGGAACACCGCGTCCCACTCCAAACCCTTCGCCGCATGCAGGGAGGCCAGCGTGACGCCCTGCACCACCGGCGGGTGACGCGCGTCGGCGCGCTGCCGCAACTCGGCCAGCAGTGACCGCGTGTCGAGCGACGGCCGCAGTGCCACCTCCTCCTCGACGAGTTCGACCAAGGCGGCCAACGCCTCCCACCGCTCGCGCGCCCGGACGCCTTGCGGCTCCTCTGCGGTGAGCCCCAACGGTTCCAGCAGCTCGCGGATCACCGGCGGCAGATCCGCCCCCACCGCGTCGATGCGTTCCGCGGCGCGCTGCAGCGCGGCGAGCGCCTGCCGGATCTCCTGACGGCTGAAGAAGCCCTCGCCGCCGCGCACCTGGAACGCCACCCCTGCCGCGGTCAGTGCCTCCTCGTACACCTCCGACTGCGCGTTGATGCGGTACAGCACCGCAATCTCGGCGGCGGCGGTGCCGTCGTGAATGAGCTTCTTGATGGCCTTCGCGACGGCGGTGGCCTCGGCGACCTCGTCGGTGTGCTCGTTGAACGTCGGCGTGGGCCCTGGATCGCGCTGACCGATCAGGTGGAGCTTGCTGCCCGCCATGCGACCGCGCGCCATCGAGATGACGCGGTTGGCCAGCGACACGACCTGAGGCGTCGACCGGTAGTCGCGCTCGAGGCGGACCACCGCCGCCTCGGGAAAGCGGCGTGAGAAGTCGAGCAGATACCCAGGAGTGGCACCGGTGAACGAGTAGATGGTCTGGTTGGCGTCACCGACGACGGTCAGATCGTCGCGGTCGCCGAGCCAGGCGTTGAGCACGCGCTGCTGCAACGGCGTGACGTCCTGATACTCGTCGACGACGAAGCAGCGATACCGGTCACGGAACTCCTGCGCCACCGCCGCGTCGCTCTCGATGGCGGCGGCGGTGTGCAACAGCAGGTCATCAAAATCAAGGAGCAGGACATCGCTATTTCGCGCCTTCATGGCCTCGTACCCCGCGTAGACCTTCGCGACCTTGGCCGCGTCCAACGGGATGTCCCGGCTGACCTTCGCGACGGCCGCCGGGTAGTCCTCGGGACTGATCAACGACGACTTGGCCCACTCGATCTCACCGGCGAGATCACGCACGTCGTCGGTGCTGGCCTGGATCGACGCTCGATTCGCGGCCTGCGCGACCACACCGAACTTGCTGTCGAGCAGCTCCCACCCGGTGTCACCGACCACCCGCGGCCAGAAGTACTGCAGCTGCCGCCGGGCCGCCGCGTGGAACGTCATGGCCTGCACCGCACCAGTGCCGACACCGTCGGCGCCTCGCTCGTCGAGCGATCGCAAGCGGCCCCGCATCTCCCCCGCGGCCCGCGACGTGAACGTCACCGCCAGCACCTGGCTGGGCGCCACGTGACCGGCGGCGACCAGGTACGCGATGCGCCGGGTAATGGTCCGCGTCTTGCCGGTGCCCGCACCCGCGAGCACGCAGACCGGCCCGCGCGGCGCCTGAACGGCCTCGCGTTGCTCGTCGTCGAGGTCCTTGATCAGACGGTCGAGCAATGTGGAGGCGGCCTCGGGAGCCTGGGACGGCATGACGTCCATCCTGTCAGGCACGGGTGACACGCGCTGCTCCGACGTCCCTCGGCGCAACCGCCCCTGGTTGGTGCAATGCCCAGGTTGGTGCAATACGAAGGGCTTCAGTAACGTTGACTGCGCTATGACTGGTAAAGACACGCAGCTGACCATGTACTCGACGACGTGGTGCGGCTACTGCGCACGACTCAAGACCGCTCTGAAGTCGGCGGGCATCGGCTATAACGAGATCGACATCGAGGCCGAGCCCAGCGCCGCCGAGTTCGTCGGATCGGTCAACGGCGGCAACCACGTCGTCCCTACGGTGAAATTCGCCGACGGGTCGACGCTGACCAACCCCAGTCTCAAGCAGGTTCAGGCCAAGCTCGCGGGCTGATTCAGTTCGCGTAAGCCCAGGATTCAATGATTTCCCGGGCAATCGAGATCGACCCCGGCAGCAGCAGCCGCGACGTCGAGTCGCTGCTCCAGTCCCCCTCGGTCAGCGCCTCGCGGACCTCGGCCCGGGTGAACCAACCCGCCTCGGCAATCTCGCCGTCGCTGAAGAAGAACTCCTGCTCGGGGTCGCCGATCGCGTGGAAGCCGACCATCAGCGACCGCGGGAACGGCCACGGCTGACTTCCCAGGTACGTCACGTTGGTCACGCTCAAGCCGATCTCCTCGGCCACCTCGCGCACCACGCACGACTCGAACGATTCGCCAGCCTCCACGAATCCCGCGATGAGTGAGAAGAGCCGCTCAGGCCACACGGTCTGACGCGCCAGCACCGCACGGTCATGCCCGTCGTGAATCAGGCAGATCACCGCGGGATCCATCCGGGGAAACTCTTCGCGACCGGTGACGGGGTCGACGCGCGCCCAGCCCGCCTTGGAACTCTTGGTGGGTGAGCCGTCGACGGCGCTGAAACGTGCGCTCTCGTGCCAATTCAGCAGCGCCGTGGCGGTGGCGACGAGCTGAGAGCTGGTGTCGTCGAACACCAAGCCCGCGCGGCGCAGGTCGAGCACCTCGGTTTCGGCGTGCGGATCCTCCGGCGGTTCCAGCGCACCGCGGACCGCCCACACGTGAACGCCGTCGGGCATCCGACCCAGGAACACCGCGTGTTCGTCCGGCGTCGCGGAATGCTTCGAGGCGCGTCCCAGAACCACCCGACCGCCGGAGATCAGCACCTGGTTGCGTTGGTCGACCTTCAGCAGCAGGGCGTCGCTCCACCCGGCCAGCGCGGCGTCTAGGTCGGAGCGCAGTTCGTCGGCGCGGTCCGCGCCCACCCTCGACAGCAGGGGGATGTTGCGAAGCGTGAACCCGCCAGGTGACATCCCGGGACCCGTCACCGGTCGGCGTCCGCGTTGCGGATGTACAGCAATCGGTCGCCGAGCTCCATGGCATCGGCCTCCGGTGCGTCCACCCGCACCAGGCTGCCCCCTCGGACCACCCCAAGCACGATGTCGGGCAGGTGACGAGCGGACCCGCCCACCTCCTTGGCGGTCACGTCCCGCTCGGAGATGGCGAAACCGGCGTCGGGGGTGAGCAGATCCTCGATGAGTTCCACGACGGTCGGGGTGTTGGCCGCCATGCCGAGCAGTCGGCCCGCGGTCTCCGAGGACACCACGACCGAGTTCGCCCCAGACTGAAGCAGCAGATGCTGGTTCTCGGACTCCCGGATCGACGCGATGATCTTGGCGTTCGGCGCCAGCTCGCGCGCGGTCAGCGTGACGAGGACGGCGGTCGGATCGCTGTTGGTCGCGACGACGATTGCCTTGGCGTGCTGGGCTCCGGCGAGCCGGAGCACGTCGGCGCGGTTGGCGTCGCCGTGCATCGTCACCAAACCTGCCTTGTCAGCGCGGTCCAGCGCGGCGCGGTCGGTGTCGACGACCACGATCTCACCGCTCTTGGCGCCGTCACCGATCATGGCCGAGACGGCCGTCTTGCCCTTGGTGCCGTAACCGACGACGACGATGTGGTCGCGCACTCTTCTCCTCCATTGCTGAATCTTGAGGGTCTGACGCGAAGCCTCCGTCAGGGTTTCCACGGTCGTACCGATCAAGACGATCAGGAAGGCCACGCGCAGCGGCGTGATCACCAGGACGTTGATCAGGCGGGCCGACGGCGTGAACGGCGTGATGTCGCCGTATCCGGTGGTCGACAGCGACACGGTGGCGTAATAGAGACAGTCCAGGAACGAGAGCTCGTTGTCCTGCACGTCGCGATAGCCGTCGCGATCCAGGTAGACGATCAGCACCGCGGAGAACAGCGCCAGCAGCGCGTAGAACACCCGCATTGCGATCTTGCGCGCCGGGCTGACCGGCATCTCGGGGATACGGAGGGTTCCGACCAGAGCGTGGTCGGGCTGGGTGGTCAGCGTCTGGTCGAGCGCCTCCATCCGACGACGCAATCTACCTTTGGCCACGAGGGCCCATCTTCCGCCCAACTCGCCGCACAGCACAATGTAACCATGAGCTCACTCACCGCATCATCCGAGAACGCACCTAGCCAGGTCACGGCCCAGCGGATGGGCGCGATGCTCGTCGGCATGGGCGTGCTGCACTTCGTCGCGCCGAAGCCGTTCGACACCATCGTCCCGGCGGAATTGCCGGGCAGCGCGCGGTTCTACACGCTGGCCTCCGGCGTCGCCGAGGCCGCGACGGGCGCCTTGCTGATCGCCCCGCGCACGCGCCGTGTCGGTGCGATCGCCGCAATCGCGTTGTACGTCGGGGTGTTCCCCGCGAACCTCAATTCGGTGCGGGTGCTGTGGAACAAGGGCTGGCCCGCCCGGATCGGGACCATCGCCCGACTGCCGCTGCAGATCCCGATGATCACCCAGGCGCTCAAGGTGTACCGCACCGCTCCTCGGTAGCGGCGCCGAGCAGCCCGGCCAGCTCCTCGGCGTCGGGCAGGGTGTCGGGCGCCACCGTGCGACCGCTGCGCACGTAGTGGAATGCCGTACGCACAAAGTCGGGTGACACCCCGGCCGTCGCCGCCCACGCCAGCCGGTAGACGGCGAGCTGAATGGCGTTCTGCTGCAACGCCTCCTCGGTCGCCGGCGGATCGCCGGTCTTCCAGTCCACCACCGTCACCCCGCCGTCGTCGTCGGCGAACACCGCGTCGATTCTGCCGCGGACGACCGTGCCGCCGATGACCATGTCGAACGGCACCTCGACGTCGACCGGCGTCCTGGCCGCCCACGGCGACACCGCGAAGGCCGCCTGCAATTCGGCGAGACGCTCCGCCTCCGCCAGCCCCAACTCGCCGTCGACCGCACCCGGCAGGTCTTCGAGGTCGAACAGTCGCTCGGCGTGGAAGAACCTCTGCACCCAGTCGTGGAAGGCCGTGCCGAGCAACGCATGCGGGTCCGGACGAACCGGCACGCGACGCTGCAGCCGCCGCAGCGCACCGTCGGGATCGCGGGCGACGTCCACCAACGCGCTCACCGACAACTGCACGGGTAGCACCGGCGCCGGCCGCACCAGCGCCAACTCGCGTTCGGCGATCAGCGCGTCGACGTCGGCCGCCCAGCCGTCCAGGTCGCCCTCCTCGACCCCGTCCGAGGGCACCTGCGTCGACTGCTCCGACATGGCCCGTCCGACGAGGTCGACGCCACGGTCGACGAAGCCCCGATCGGCGCCAGCCGGGTCGACCGGCCACAGGCGCTCGACGACGTTGTCGCGCAACGGGTTCGACTCCCCCTCCGCAGGCGCAGCGGCCCAGTGCTCGACGACCCCGCATGGGTCCCCCGCGGCTGCGGCCTGGTCGATCACGTCCTTGATCTCGAGCAGGAAGTCCGACGGTCCGCGCGGCTTGGACTCCGTCGCGCCCCAGTGATGACCGGACAACAGCAGGGTGTCCTCGGCACGGGTGAGCGCCACGTACAACAGTCGTCGCTCCTCGTCGACCCGACGCTGGTCGAGGGTCTTGCGATGCGCGGCGATCTTGTCCGACAACGCCTTTCGGTCGTTGACGTCGGAGGTGTCGAGAACGGGCACGCCATGCTCGGAGACCTCGGCGCGGTCGCCCCGCAGCAGCGGCGGCAGGTCGCCGGCGTCGGTCAGCCAGGTCCGCGCCGTGCCGGTCGACGGGAACACCCGGGCGCTCAGGTGCGGAACGGCGACGACCTGCCACTCCAGTCCCTTGGCGGCGTGCACGGTGAGGATCTGGACGCGGTCCTTGGACACCGTGATCTCGGCCGGGGCCAGTCCGTTCTCCACCTCCATCGCGGCGTCGAGGAACGCGAGCAGTCCGGCGACCGACGCCGAGGGTCGCGCCGCAAACTCGGCGACGACGTCGGCGAACGCGTCGAGGTGTTCGGTGCCACACCACCCGGCCGAAACCGTCTGCGTGGCGCGAACTTCGGCGTCCACGCCCAGCATCCACCGGATCTCGGCGATCAGGTCGGGCAGCGGGTGGTGAAGTTGCGCGCGCAACGCGGTGAGCTCGCGACACAGCGCCACGATGCGGCCGTACCCCACCGGTGAATAGCGGTCCGGGTGGCCGGGATCGCAGATCGCGTCGGCCAGACACGCACTGTCAGCGTCGGGATTGGCGGAGGCGACGATGTGCGTCGTCGACGACCGGTCACCGGTGACCTTGCTTGCGGAGTCCAGCTCCACCGCCCGGCGCCAGAGCGCGGTGACGTCGGCGGCGCCCAACCGCCAGCGCGGCCCGGTGACCACACGGACCGCCGCCGACCCCGCCGTGGGGTCCGCGGTCAGCCGCAGCATCGCGACCACGTCGGCCACCTCGGGCACCGACAGCAAGCCCGACACCCCGACCACCTCGACGGGAACGCCGCGAGCGGTCAACGCGTCCGCGATGGGCGCCGCGTCGGCGTTGCGGCGCACCAGCACCGCAGTCGTCGGCACGTCATCGCCGGCGTCGACCGCCCCGTGGTACACCTCGGCGAGTTGGTCGGCGAGCCAATCCCTTTCGATGCTCACGTCGCTCTGCAGCGCGCACCGGACCGTGCCCGGCTGCGCGCCGGGGCGGGGCAGCAGTTCGCGGACGGCCACCGACCGGCGCCGCGCCTCCATCGAGACCGCGTTGGCCAGGTGCAGGGCGCTTGGTGGATTGCGCCAACTGGTGCGTAGCTCCAGCGTCGGCGCCGGCGAGCCGTCCGAGTGGCAGAAATCGGTGGTGAACCGAGGGAGGTTGGTCGCCGACGCGCCGCGCCAGCCGTAGATCGACTGGATCGGGTCACCAACCGCGGTCAGGGCGAGGTCGTCGTCCACGCCGCCGCCGAACAACGCCGACAGCGCCACGCGCTGGGCATGGCCCGTGTCCTGGTACTCGTCGAGCAGCACCACCCGGTAGCGCTGCCGCAGCTGCTCGCCGACCTGAGGGACCGTCGCGGCAAGTCGGGCGGCCGCCGCCATCTGCATGCCGAAGTCCATTACGTTCTCCGCGCGCATCCGCTCGTGCAGCGCGTCGATCATGGGCACGAGCAAGGTGCGTTCGGACTGCACGGTCAGCATCTTCAGCAGCGACTGGTTGGGACCCGTGTCGCGCTGCCGGGGACCGGCGGGCAGCGTGTGCACCAGCCGCTCCAGCTCCACGTGGGTGTCCCGCAGCTGATCGGTGTCGACTAGGTGCTCGGCCAGCTGGCCGGCCAACCGCAGCACCATCCCGGTGATGGTGGCCGGCGACTTCTCGGTGTCGAGTTCGGGATGGTCGCATACCACGCGAAAGGCCAACTGCCACAACTCGGTTGCGCCGATCAGTCGGGTCGACGGCTCGACCGGAAGCAGCAGTCCGTGCTCGCGCAGCAGCGTTCCTGCGAAGGCGTGATAGGTGCCGATCGCCGGATGCTCGTCGACCTCCGCCCGCTCACCGGGCACCAGACCCGCACCCGCGAGGCGCGCCAGCCGGGTGCGGACACGACGGAGAAGCTGACCCGCCGCCTTGCGGGTGAACGTCAGCCCGAGGACTTCGCCGGGGCGTGCGTACCCGTTGGCGACCAGCCACACCACGCGGGCAGCCATGGTCTCGGTCTTGCCCGCCCCCGCGCCCGCGATCACCACCAGCGGACCACGCGGCGCGGCGATCACCGCGGCTTGTTCCTCGGTGGGCGCGAAGATGCCGAGCGCGTCGGCCAATTCGGCCGGGCTGTAGCGATCGGTCACGACCGGCCTCCCAGCGCCGCCTGGGCCGGACACGTCGCCCGCACCGGACAGTGCACACACCCGTCGTTGACGCGCGCCACGAATTCGGGACCCTGTGTCGCGTCCGCGGCCTGCCGGATGCGATCCTGCCACTCGTCGTGCCCGTCGGCGGTCATCGAGTTCTGGTCGCGTTCGGCGGCCCCCGCCACCCCGATCTTGCCGAGGTAGACCAGCCGACCGCCCCCGGCCTGGTCACCTTGCGGCAGAACGCCTTCCGCGATGGCCAACTGGTACATCGCAAGCTGCGCGTGCTGCTGGGCGTCGTCCTTGCTGACCGGACTCTTGCCGGTCTTGACGTCCACCACGACGAGCCTGTCCTCGGCGTCGCGCTCCAACCTGTCGACCCGGCCACGGACCCGCACGCCCGGCGCGACGACACCCTCCACGTCCACTTCGGTGCCCACCTCGGTGAGCTCGTGACGGGTCTGGGCACGCCACTCGAGGAACGCCGTCAACATCGCCTGGTGGCGAGTCAGCTCGTTGGCCGCGAACCACGCGGCGTCGAAGGGAAGCTCGTCCCACACCGATTCGAGTTCGGCCAGCATCTGACCCTCCGACTTCTCCCCGTCCGACACCAGCGCGTGAACCAGCGTGCCGAGGGCCGACCGGACGTCGCGACCGTCGTCGCCCCCGTGCCGTTCCAGCAGCCACCGCAGGGGACAGTCCGACAGCGTCTGCAAGGTCGACGGTGACAGCGTCACGACGTGTTCGTCGCCCGACCACAGCGGCTGCTCGGTCGACATCGTCGTGGTGGCGTACCACTGCACCGGAGCCGACCCCGGCACTCCAACCTCGGCCAATCGCGCCAATTGCCTTGCCGCACAAGCACGCACGTCGTCTGCCACGATGCCATCCGGTGCGCAGACCACCGCCCGCAACCTGCCGACCACCGCCGCGGGGGCCAGGACGCGTGGCGCGCGCAGCGGCTCGGCGTCGGCGGCGGGCGACTCGGTTGCCAACGCGGCGAGTTCGTCGCAGAACGGGGACGGCATCATCGCATCGTCGCCCTCGTCGCCGTCAACTGCCGTCACCAAGACCCGCGAGCGCGCCCTGCCGAGTGCGGCGATCAGCAGCCTGCGCTCCTCGGCGAGCAGCGGGGCCCTGGTGGACGTGCCGTCGGCGATGCCGTCGAGGACGTCGACGAGTTGCTGGGTGCCCAGCACTCCCCCGCGCGGAACGACGTTGGGCCACAACCCTTCCTGCAGTCCTGCGACGACGACGAAGTCCCACTCCCGACCCAGCGACGCGTGGGCCGACAACAGCGCGACCGCCTCACCGTCACCGTCCGAATCGTCACCGCCGACCGGCAGCACCATCGACCGCACGTGGTCGACGAAACCCGTCGTCGACGCCCCGGTCGTGTGGGTGACGTACTGCTCCGCCACGTCGAACAGCGCGGTCACGCCGTCGAGGTCGCGGCCCGCCTGGATCCCCGACGTGCCGCCCCTCTCAGCGGCGGCCAGCCACCGCCGCTGCAAACCGGTCTGATGCCACGCCTGCCACAGCGTGAACCGGGGATCGAGCCCCTCGGCCTCGCTGCGGGTCGCGGCGGCCAGCACCTTGCGCACCAGCTTCAGCGCCCTGGCCAACTGGTCGGGCACGTCACCGGCGACGGGCCGGCGCAGGTCGAGGGCGTCGACCAGCAGATCGGCGAACTCCCGCGGTGGGCTACTCGCGTCCACCCGACGCAACGTGCGACGAAGTTGCCGCAGCGACACCGGGTCCACCCTGCCGATCGGACCGGTCAGCAGCGCCAGCGCCCGGTCGCCGTCCAGACCGTCGACGACCACGTCGAGCACCGTCAACAACGCGGCCACGGCGGGTTGTTCGACCAGCGGACCGATTGAACCCTGCTGTGCGACGGGCACGCCCGCCACCGTCAAGGCCCGCGCCAACCCCGCACCCACCCGCGGCACCGACCGGACGACGACCGCCATCTGTGACCATGGCACCCCGTCGACCAGATGCGCGCGGCGCAGCGCGTCGGCGATCACCGCCGCTTCGGCACGCTCGGAGGCGGCGATCCGCACGGCGACCGACCCCGCCCGGTCGTCGGCCGAGGTCAGGTGCCTGGCGTCGTCCACGCCGGGGAGCCGACTCGCGATGCCGGTGACGGCGCGCGCAATGGCGGTGGCGCACCGGTGGGACTCGCCGAGGACGATCGTCGGGTGATCACCCGCGCCGAGCAGGGCCGGGTCCGCACCGCGGTAGCCGAAAACCGACTCGTTCGGATCGCCGGCGAGGACGGCCAGCTCGGCACCGGCGGCCAGCAGCCGGACCAGCAGGGCGGCCTGCGGGTCCAGGTTCTGTGCGTCGTCGACCAGGAGCAGCCGGATCCTGGCGCGCTCGGCGGCCAGCAGGTCGGGGTCGGCGGCGAAGGCGTCCAGCGCCGCACCCACCAGCTCGGCGGCCCCAAGCGCAGGAACCGTGGCCTGCGGTGCTGCCATCCCGACCGCGGATCGCAGCAGCATCACCTGCTCGTACACCTGCGCGAACTGTCCCGCCGCCACCCACTCCGGGTGACCCGCACGCCGGCCGATGCGTTGCAGCACAGCCGGTTCCACGCCCCGCTCGGTGCAGCGCGCCAACAGGTCACGCAATTCGTTGGCGAACCCCACCGTGCCGAGAGCAGGCAAGAGGTGCCGTGGCCAGATCACCGACGCGTTGGGCCCATCCTCGAGGTCACCGGCGAGCAGCTCACGGATGATGCCGTCCTGCTCGGCGCTGGTGACCAACCGTGGTGGCGGGTCGCCGTTGCGCTGCGCCGCGAGCCGCAACACCGCGAAGGCGTAGGAGTGGATGGTGCGCACCATCGGTTCGCGCACCGCCGACGGGCCGTTCTCGAGCAGTGTGGCCGTCACCAAGGCGCGAGCCTTGGCGCTGAGCCGCGCCGAACCCGTCAACAGCAGAACGGATTCCGGTGCGACACCCGCCGCGATGCGCGTCGCCGCCGCGTCGACCAGAAGCGACGTCTTCCCCGTCCCCGGCCCGCCGACCAACCGCACGGTGCCACGCAGACCGGGATCGGTCAGCACGGTGGGCGACGGTGCGATGCGGGAAGCGGGCATGGAGACATGTCATCACGGGGGTACGACAACACCCGCTGACCGGCTGCTGGCAGCATCGACGCCGTGAACGACGTCTTGAGCGTGCGCCGCTTCGGCCCGCAGGAACCGCCTCGAATTCTGGCTCTCCACGGCTTGACCGGGCACGGGCAGCGCTGGGAGAACCTGGCAGTACAGCACCTCCCGGAGTACGCGATCCTGGCACCCGACCTGATCGGCCACGGCCGGTCGACGTGGGCGGCGCCATGGACGATCGACGCCAACGTCGAGGCACTCGCCGACCTGCTCGAGACCGACGCCGACGGGCCGGTCTGGGTGGTCGCCCACTCCTTCGGCGGCGCCGTCGCGCTGCGCCTCGCCGCGACCAGGCCCGACCTCGTCGCGGGGCTCGTGCTCCTGGACCCCGCGGTGGGCCTCGACGGCGGGTGGATGCGCGAGATCGCCGACGCCATGCTGGATTCCCCGGACTTCGCCGACCGCGACGAGGCGAGAGCGGACAAGGAGTCGGGGTCGTGGGGTGAGGTCGACGCGGCCGAGTTGGAGCGCGAACTCGACGAACACCTGATCACGTTGCCGAACGGCCGGGTCGGCTGGCGCATCGGCATCCCGGCGGTCATGTCCTACTGGAGCGAGCTGGCGCGACCCGTCGCCGTTCCCGCCAAGGGCACGCCGACGACGGTGGTCCGGGCGCTGAGAACCCACCCCCCGTACGTCACCGATCGACTCGTCTCGACGTTGCGCCACTACTTGGGGTCCGACTTCACCCTCGTCGATCTCGACTGCGATCACATGGTGCCGCTCGCCAGACCCGCCGAATCCGCGCAGCTGATCCGCGACCTGGTGGGCTGAGCGATCGCCGCCATCACCGACGAGCAGGTGGAGACCGTCCGCGCGCTGGTGGCCTCGATACCGGCCGGGAAGGTCTCGACCTACGGCGACATCGCCGCTGCCGCAGAGCTTCCCAGTCCCCGAATCGTCGCGTGGATCATGCGGACCGATTCGTCGGACCTGCCGTGGCACCGGGTGATCCGGGCGTCGGGGCGGCCAGCGCCACATCTGGAGACGCGCCAGCTCGAGCTGCTGCGCGCCGAGGGCGTGCTCGCCAAGGACGGCCGCGTCCCGCTTGCCGAGGTGCGGCACGCGTTCTGAGCGGGACGCCTACAGGATCAGGCGCACCAGGGCCGCGGTGCGCGCCAAGCCGGGGAACGCCGCCGCGGTCGAGCGCGGATGCAGCGCATGGACGGCCAACCGGAACATCAACGCGCGCAACAACATCTGCGGCCACTCGGGTAGCGGGGCCCATCGCTCGACGAGACCGTCGTCGGCCTCGCCCCATGCCAGTGCGTCGACGACGACGACCCCGGCCGCCCAGGACGCCGGCCGCCAGTAGGGCGTGATGTCGGTGATGCCGGGGGCGGCGGTCCCGGCGAAGAGCACCGTGCCGTACAGGTCGCCGTGGACGAGTTGGCTGGGGCTCCGCGTCGGTCGCCGCAACGCGGCCAGCTGGGCGATCAGCTCGATCGAGCGTTGCCCGTCGGAGCCGCCGGGGGCGACACGGGCACCGGGCGGCAGGCCGTGCAACGGACGGTCCTCCCACGCGGCGCGGTCGGCGGCGACGAACACGTCGACGTCGGACCACGGCACCGACGGGGGCTGCGTCAGGAACCGGGGGCGCTCCAGCTTCGCCGTCGCTTCGTGAAGGCGGACCGCGGCCGAGACGACCTCGTCGTGGCGGGGTTCCGGCGTTCCGGTGACGAACGTGTCGGCGCGCCAGCCGGCGACGACGTAGCGGCCGTCGGTGGAGCGGACGGGGCGGGCGAGGCGGACTCCGTCGACGAACAGCGTTTCGCGGACCTTCGCCGACCACCCCGCACGGGCATGCTCGGCGACCATCGACAGCACGACTTCGCCGCAGCGCCAGCCACCCTCCCAGCTCGAGCCGAGCGGTACGGGGCGAACACCCGTCAGGCCAAACGCCGCCAGGACGTGGTCGGGCGGCATGTCGGCACTCACAGGGTCAGCCTAAGGCGTGGTCCGGCCAACGAGCCGTCAGTACATCACCATGTCGGGTTCGAGTTGTCGCGCCCACGCCACGATTCCGCCCTGAAGGTGCACCGCATCGGCGAAACCCGCGCCCTTCACGGCCGCCAACACCTCGGCCGAGCGGATGCCGGTCTTGCAGTAGAGCACCGGCGTCCGGTCGTGCGGCAGCTTCGCCAGGCCGTCGCCGGCGTCGATCGTCGACTTTGGAATCAGCTCGGCGCCGTCGATGTGGTTGATGGCCCACTCCACGGGCTCGCGGACGTCGATCAACGCGATCCGCCGACCGGAGTCCAGCATGTCGCGCAGTTCGCGAGGCGTGACGGTGGAGTCGACGGACGCGTCGACCGCGGCCTCGGACACCACACCGCAAAATTCGTCGTAGTCGACCAGCGCGGTGATCGCTGGCGTCTCGGGGTCCTTGCGGATGCCGATGGTGCGGTAGGTCATGTCCAGCGCGTCGTAGATCATCAGTCGGCCGAGCAACGTCTCGCCGATGCCAGTGATCAGCTTGATCGCCTCGGTGCCCATCACCGACGCGATCGAGCCGCACAGGATGCCGAGCACGCCGCCCTCGGCGCACGACGGGACGGTGCCGGGGGGCGGCGGGTCTGGATACAGGTCGCGGTAGTTGAGGCCCCGCCCGTCGGGGGCGTTCTCCCAGAACACCGACACCTGGCCCTGGAAGCGGTAGATGGAACCCCAGACGTACGGCTTGCCCGCCAGCACCGCGGCGTCGTTGACCAGATAGCGGGTCGCGAAGTTGTCGGTGCCGTCGACGATCAGGTCGTACTGCTCGAACAGGTCGACGGCGTTGTCGGCTTCGAGCCGGATCTCGTGCAGCCGCACCGTCACCAGCGGGTTGATCTCGGCGATCGAGTCACGGGCGCTGTGGGCCTTGGGGCGGCCGACGTCGGACTGACCGTGGATGATCTGGCGCTGCAGGTTCGACTCGTCGACGACGTCGAACTCCACGATGCCGATGGTGCCCACGCCGGCGGCGGCCAGGTACAACAGGGCAGGCGAGCCCAGTCCGCCGGCACCGATCACCAGGACGCGCGCATTCTTGAGACGCTTCTGACCGTCGACGCCGAGGTCGGGCATGACCAGGTGACGGCTGTAGCGGGCGACCTCGTCGCGGGTGAGCTCTGACGCAGGCTCAACCAACGGTGGTAGCGAAGTGGACAACGGGCCGCCCCTCGAGTCGACGTGAAACCTCGTGACGATCACACCAGGCTCGTCGCCTCAACGGTAATCACTTTCGAGCGGGCGTGAGCGTGCCTGAACTTCGGAATTCGCCCGGCGTGTCGCCCGCAGACTCGCACGCTCGCGGGAAGGGGGGTCAGGCGATTGGGTAGGGCCAGGGGTTGAACCGACAGGTCTTGCCGTCAGCCTGGACCGACTCCGGATCGAAGCGCGCGTCGTCGTCGTTGCTGGTCGAGAACGTCTGCTGCATCATCACCGGGGCCAACGCACCGTTCTCGGCGCACGGCTCGTGCTTCTGATACCCGATGGCGTGACCGACCTCGTGGTTGATCAGGTACTGGCGGTAGGAACCGATGTCGCCCTGGAACGGGACGGCACCGCGCACCCAGCGCGCCTCGTTGACGAACACGCGGGACTGGTCGCTCAAATAGGCCGGGTTGTAGCAGGACGCCTCGAGCGGGATGTCGTACCCGCAGCCCTCGCGCACCGTCATCGGCGACGTCAGCGACACCCGGAAGTCCGGTGTCTGCGACGGATCGTCGATGCGGGTGAAGGCGATCTGGGCATCGTGGGTCCAGCTCTTTGGGTTGGCCAGGGTTTCGCTGACCATCCGGGCGAACGCCTCGTCGCCTCCGATGGCCGCGGTGTCGACGCCGTCCTCCACCTCGACGGTGTAGGTGAACGACTTGGTGGTGCCCACCCCTACCTTGGGCGTCGACCCGGGGACCAGGTGCCACGTCTTGGCGCCCGCCTCGGTGAACGGGCCGCCTTCGGGAAGGATTCCGGTCGGCAGATTCGCGTCGAACTGCGTCATGCCCTTCGGCGGGGCGCCGATGATCCCGGTGCCCGTGGCGCCGATGGTCGGCGGACCCTGGACGGGACCTTCGGCGACGACCGGCTTTGGCGCGGTGGTTCCGGTAACGGCCTGGTAGACCACCAGAACGGTGATGACGGCCAGGACCGGAAGGGCGTAAGCGCGCCACCCGTAGGTGGAGACGAAACGTCCCAGCCAGGACTGTTTACGCCAGCGCTGATGGTCGTCTCGGTTGGAGCGCACCCGCCCGCCGGCTTCGGCCAACGGGTCGCGCTGCGCGCGCAACGGTTCCCTGAACTCGTTGCGCAGCACGGGCTGACGGCCGCCACCTGCGAAATTCCCGTCGCTGCGCTCGCCCCCGCGACGCCCCGGGTCGTAGGTCACCGCACCAGAATGGCACAGCCATGCCGAGGAGAGGCTGTGGCGCGCCACCCGCCCACTGCCTCAGATGACACG
Organism: Mycobacterium sp. Root135; assembly: GCF_001426545.1. Classification (GTDB taxonomy): domain Bacteria; phylum Actinomycetota; class Actinomycetes; order Mycobacteriales; family Mycobacteriaceae; genus Mycobacterium. The sequence continues at coordinate 152,842 of NZ_LMEZ01000007.1, forward strand.
CGGCCTCGGCCACCGGTAGTAGTGTCGGATCGATGACCAGCCGGATAAACGGCTCCCAACGGGGCGGCCCGCAACGGGCCGCAGTACCAAATCCTGACAGAGGAGTGGTGAGCGACATCGCCGAGAGGAAGGGTGCCCAGTCCGCAGGTGGCGACGGTTCGACCGGAGCGGCCACCAGCGGAAATCGGCGCGGAAATCGTCTGCCCCGCGACGAGCGACGTGGGCAACTTCTGGTCGCCGCCAGTGAGGTCTTCGTCGACCGTGGCTACCACGCCGCGGGCATGGACGAGATTGCCGACCGTGCGGGCGTCAGCAAACCGGTTCTGTATCAACACTTCTCGTCGAAGCTCGAGTTGTACCTGGCGGTCTTGGAACGCCACGTCGACAACCTGGTGACCGGTGTCCAGCAGGCGTTGCGCACCACCACCGACAACCGTCAGCGGCTCCGCGCCGCGGTGGGGGCGTTCTTCGACTTCATCGAGCACGACGGCCAGGGCTACCGGCTGATCTTCGAAAACGACTACGTGACCGAGCCGCAGGTGTCGGCTCAGGTCAAGGTGGCCACCGAGGCGTGCACCGACGCCGTGTTCGAACTGATCAGCAGCGATTCCGGGCTCGAAGCGCACCGGGCCAGGATGATCGCCGTGGGCCTGGTGTCGACGAGCGTGGACTGCGCGCGCTACTGGCTCAACTCCGACCGCCCCATCTCCAAGGAGGCCGCGGTCGACGGCACGGTGCAGTTCGCCTGGGGCGGACTGTCACACGTGCCGCTGACCCGCTTCTAGCTGAGCTTGTCGGCGACCGCCGCGGCCGTCGCTCCGATACCGAAGCCGACTCGCCTCGAGTCGGCGGCGCCGATCTCGACGTAGGCGATCCTGGTGTTCTGAATCAGGTAGCGACGACCCTTTTCGTCGGTCAGCGCGAGCACGCCCGAGTCCTTGCCGAGCGCCGCCGTCACCAGCTCCTCCACCTCAACAGGGGTGGACGCGCTTTGGAGCACCAGCTCGCGCGGACTGTCGGTGATGCCGATCTTGACCTCCACGTGAACCCTTCCCTTCGATGGTCTTTCCCTTGAGCAGGCTAGTGGACGGTGTGCTCAGCGCGCGCTTGCGGTGGCGGCACTTCGCGGACAGCGCAGCGCCGACCGGTTCGGCGCGGTACGTCACGGGCCGTGAGCCAACCGAGGCCGGACCGTGATCTGACCCCAGGCGCGTCAACCTCGTGCGTCACTTGAGCCTCGTTAGCATCGCCTGACAACCATGAAACGACTCACGGGATAGCGGTAATGGACAGGCCTTACGGAACGTATTCGAGGACTTCGAGGACATCGACGACGGCACGCAACGCCGGAGCGACCAGCACCCGTGGCCCTCGGCCGGGCGGGTTCACCGACGTCGAGACGGACATCGTCGACGGCGGCGCCGCGTACCGACGCCGGCCTGATTCCGGTTACGGCTCGTCATCCGGGTACGACTACCGATCCGGATACGGGTACGGCCAGCCGTCCGGCGGCAGCGGCGAGGTCCACGACTACGACTCCTATGACTCCTATGACGGCCATGACGACTACCTGGACGACGACGTCTACGAGTACGAAGAACCCATCGACCGGCGGTGGATCTGGGTCGCCGGGGTCGCAGCTGCGATCCTGCTAGTCGCCATCATCTGCACCGTGGTCATCCTCGGCGGAGGCGACAGCGGATCGGTGTCCAAGACGATCGCCGCACCGACACCCACCACGGCAGCCCAGGATGCGGCCCCCAGCTCGATCACGAAGGCCCCGTCGGTCGTCACGTCGGCGCCTCCCCCGCCGCCCGTCGCCTCACTGTCACCGGAGACCGTCACCACCGTCGCCCCGAGCCCACCCGTCGTCGCCGGACCACCAGCCGCAGCCGGACCGGCACCCGCCGAAGGTGCGCCTGTCCCGGCCGTCTCGCCACGCACCGTCACCTATCAGGTGACGGGCACCCGATCTCTGCTGGACCTGGTCACGGTGGTCTACACCGACGGCCAGGGCGCCCTTCAGACGCAGTTCAACGTCGCGCTGCCGTGGGTGCGATCCGTGACGCTCGATCCGGGCGTGGAGTTGACGTCGGTCACCGCGACCAGCCTGACCGGTCAGCTGAACTGCTCGGTCACCGATGCCAACGGCACCCCCCTTGTCGCCCAGAACAGCAACTCGATGATCGCCACCTGCACCAGGTAGCGACCCGACCCACGGCGTCAGGCGAGACCGAGCTCCCGGATCCTGGCGTTGTGGGTGTTCTGCAGGCGGTCGAAGAATTCGGTCAGCCGACCAATGCCCTCACCGCTGGACACGACGAAGTCGACCAGCTCGTCGTGCTCGGCGAGCACGTACTGCGCCTGCGTGATGGCCTCGCCGAGCAGCCGCCGCGACCACAGCGCAAGCCGATGGCGCTGCTTGTCGCTGGCGGTGACCGCGGCCTTGACCTCGGCGACGACGAACTGCGAGTGCCCCGTCTCCGACAGCACCGCGCGCACGACGTCGGCCGCGTCCTCGGGTAGCGCGTCGGAGATCTCGAGGTAGAAGTCGGCGGCCAGGGCGTCACCGATGTAGGTCTTCACCAACGCCTCGAGCCACGTGCTCGGCGTGGTGAGGCGGTGATAGTTCTCCAGCGCCGAGGCATACCTGGTCATCGCGGGGACGATGTCGACGCCGCGCTTGGCCAGCGCCTCACGAAGGATCTCGTAGTGGTTCATCTCGGCCGCCGCCATGCTGGCCATGTTGATCCGGCCCGCCAAGTTCGGCGCCATCCGCGCCTCGTCGGTGAGCCGGTAGAAGGCGGCCACCTCGCCGTAGGCCAGGAGTGCGAACAGCTGGTCGACGCCCGCATGCCGCGCCGGCGTGGGGGTCACCGTCTGCTCGGGCGAGGCCCCAGGCTGCGTCGGAGTCATGGGTCGACTCTAGACGGGCCAGGCACGCCGGTCGGCGCGGCGACCGCACCGGATTACCGGCCAGCTATCATGGATGACGGAAGCGGCACGTTTCTTACCCGCTGCTACCAAGAAATGTGCGTGCACGTGTCGGTCCGCTTCTCACCGAAGCCGAGGCCCCCAACGTTCCTTCGTCGAACTCGTGTGCGCGTGTGGACGCCGCGAGATTGACAAACGAAAGGTTACGTCGGCAAACGCATGACTTCACTCACCACAAACCCCAACGGCCCGGAATCCGACGCTGCGACCCCCGACATCGTCGTCGTCGTCGAAGCCCCCGAGGCAGCCCCCAAGACCACCACCTTCGCCGAACTCGGTGTGCGCGAGGAAATCGTGCGCGCGCTGGCCGAAGGCGGCATCGAACACACCTTCGCCATCCAGGAACTGACCCTCCCCCTCGCGCTGACCGGTAACGACCTCATCGGTCAGGCCCGCACCGGCATGGGCAAGACCTTCGCCTTCGGCGTACCGCTGCTGCACCGGATCGTCACCGACGAGACGCGGCCGCTCACCGGCATCCCCCGCGCACTCATCGTCGTGCCCACCCGCGAGCTGTGCATCCAGGTTTACGAAGACCTCGCCAACGCCGCGAAGTATCTCCGCGTCGGCGACCGAAAGATGGCCGTCACCTCCATCTACGGCGGCCGCCCCTACGAGTCGCAGATCGAAGCCCTCCAGCGCGGCGTCGACGTCGTCGTCGGCACCCCCGGCCGGCTGCTCGACCTCGCCCAGCAGGGCCACCTTCAGCTCGGCGGCCTCTCGGTGTTGGTACTCGACGAGGCCGACGAGATGCTCGACCTCGGCTTCCTTCCCGACATCGAGCGCATCCTCAAGCAAACCCCCGACGACCGGCAGGCGATGCTGTTCTCGGCGACGATGCCCGATCCGATCATCACGCTGGCGCGCACGTTCATGAACCAGCCGACGCACATTCGTGCCGAGGCACCGCACTCGAACGCCACCCACGACAGCACCGAGCAGTTCGCCTACCGCGCCCACGCCCTCGACAAGGTCGAAATGGTCGCGCGCATCCTCCAGGCCGACGGCCGCGGCGCGACGATGATCTTCACTCGCACCAAGCGCACCGCCCAGAAGGTCGCCGACGAACTCGCCGAACGCGGCTTCAAGGTCGGCGCCGTGCACGGCGACCTCGGCCAGGCCGCTCGCGAGAAGGCGCTCAAGGGCTTCCGCAACGGTGACGTGGACGTTCTCGTCGCCACCGACGTCGCCGCCCGCGGCATCGACATCGACGACATCACCCACGTGATCAACTACCAGATTCCCGAGGATGAGCAGGCCTACGTCCACCGCATCGGCCGCACCGGCCGCGCGGGCAAGACCGGCATCGCGGTCACCCTCGTCGACTGGGACGAGCTGCCCCGCTGGACGATGATCGACAAGGCCCTGGGCCTTGAGAACCCCGATCCCCTCGAGACGTACTCCAGCTCCCAGCATCTGTACGAAGAGATGAAGATCCCCGCCGAAGCCACCGGCTCGATCGGTCGCGGGCCGCGCTCCCCCGAGTCCAAGGACCGCCCCAAGCGCGAGTCCCGCGACGGTGAAACGCGCGAGAGCAGCAGTGATCGGCCCGCCCGCAACCGGGATCGTGACCGCACCCGGCAGCGCACCCGCGGCGCCGCCAAGTCGACGACAGAAACGGTCGAGACCACCGAGGCCGGCCAGTCCACCTCGGCGTCCGGCGACACCGAGACGGCACCCGCTGGCGACTCGACAGGCCCGGCCAAGCGTCGCCGCAGGCGCCGTCGTCCCAGCACGTCCGCGCCGACCACCGCCAGCTGACCGGACCCGATGGTTCAAGCAGTGAAGATCCCCCGGTCGCTGCGCTCCTGCCCGCCGGAACGCCGCACCAGGGGCGACCTGCTGGTGGCCGCTGCGATCGTCGTGGTCATCGCCGTTGCCGCAGGCTTGATCTGGTGGAGCAGTGACGCCAGGGCGACGCTGAGCAAGCCCGCCGCCGAGCCGGTCCCCGCGCTGAAGGCGGCACGCGACATCCCGACGTCACTGCGGGAAGCGTGGACGGCCGCCAGCCCGAAGACGAGCAGGCCCGTCGTCGCGGGCGGTTCCGTCGTCACCGGCGACGGGACCGAGGTCGACGGGCGAGACCCGGCCACCGGAAACGTGCTGTGGAGCTATGCCCGCGGGGTGCCGCTGTGCGGCGTCACCTACGTCTACAACGACGCCGTCGCGGTCTACCCCGACGACCGGGGCTGTGGACAGGTGACGACCATCGACGGGCAGACCGGGCGTCGGCACTACTCCCGGACCGCGTACGCCGATCCGGCCGTGACACTGTCCTCGGACGGATCCACGGTGTTGTCGGCCGGTGACAGCCGCATCGAGCTCTGGCGCTCCGACATGGTCCGGATGATCGGGTACGGCACGCTCGACGCCAGGATCAAGCCCGACGTGCCCGCCCAACCGCTCTGCGGCATGGTGTCCGCGGCCGCGAGTTCGACCGCGGTGTCGGTGCTGCAGAAGTGCCCCGGCCAGGCGGACCTGCGCCTCACCCTCCTCGTCCCCGCCGACCAGGAAGACGAACCCACCACCAAGATCGTCCAGCTGCCCGGTGTGCCCGCCGACTCCGACGCGCGCGTGATCGCCGTCTCCGACACCACGACGGCGGTCTACCTTCCGACGCCAACGCCCGTCGTCAACGTCGTCGACGACACGGGCACGACCATCTCCAGCACAGCGCTACCGGGGCCGGTGTCGTCTGGTGCCGTCGCGTCGCGCGCCGGTGACCTGGTCACGTGGTGGACCGGCGACGCCGTGATGGTCTTCGAGGCCAACGGCCTGAAGTACAAGTACACCGTGACACCGGTCAACGGGCAGGCCCCGGTCGGCCCCGCGACCCTGATGGCGGGACGGCTCCTGGTTCCCGTCACCTCCGGCTACGACGTCTTCAACCCCGAGACCGGCGCCGGCGAATCGCACATCGCCGTGCAGCGCCCGCCGAGTCAGAGTGCCGTCATCCCCAACGTCGCGGGCACCACCGTGCTCGAGCAACGCGGCGACACCCTCGTCGCATTGGCCTGACTACACCTCTGGGGTAAACGTCGGCAGCGCCTTGCCCGACTTCCAGTGCTTCAGCAGCGAGCCGGCAAGCTCGCGATAAGCCATGGCGCCCTTGTTCTTTCGACCCGCCAGCACCGAGGCGCCCGACGCGCTCGCCTCGGCGAAGCGCACCGTTCTCGGGATCGGCGGGGCGAGCACCGGCAACTGATAGCGGTCGACGACGTCGAGGATCACGTCGCGACTGTGGGTGGTCCGCGAGTCGTACAGGGTAGGTAGCGCGCCCAGCAGAACCAGGTCGGCATTGGTGATCTGCTGGACGTCGTCGACGGTCCGCAGGAACTGCCCGACGCCTCGGTGTGCGAGCGTCTCGCACTGCAGCGGCACGATGACGTCGTCGGCGGCGGTCAAGCCGTTGAGGGTCAGCACGCCCAGTGACGGCGGGCAGTCGACGATGACGACGTCAAACCGGTCACCGATCTTGGCCAGCGCCCGCTTCAAGGCGTACTCCCGCCCGGCCCGCATCAACAACATCGCCTCGGCACCGGCCAGGTCGATGTTGGCGGGCAGCAGCGTCATGCCCTCCGGCGTTTCGAGCAGCGCGGTGTCGGGCTCCACGTCACCAAGCAGCACCTCGTGGATGGACACCGCCAGCTTGTCGGGGTCGTGGCCGAGGGAGAACGTCAGCGATCCCTGTGGGTCGAGGTCGACGAGCAGCACGCGTCGGCCCTGCTCGGCCATCGCCGCGCCCAACGACGCCACCGTCGTCGTCTTGGCAACCCCGCCCTTTTGATTGGCGACTGCCAGTACTCGCGTCATATGTTCCCGTCGCTTCGCTCGCCCTAGATATGTGTTCATCCTGGCACGCGCAACCACGAAGGGCGCGTGCGGCACAATCGCGGTGTGAGTGTCGAGAGCTATCGCCTTCTGTTGCTGCGACACGGTGAGACCGAGTGGTCCAAGAGCGGCAAGCACACCGGACGCACCGATTTGGAACTCACCGACGAGGGCCGCCAGCAGGCCACCCTCGCCAGGGATGCCCTCGCCGACCTGCAACTGCGCGACCCGCTGGTGGTGTGCAGCCCGCGACATCGCGCACTGGTCACCGCCGAGCTGGCCGGCTTGAGCGTCGACGAGGTGAACCCGGTCCTGGCCGAGTGGGACTACGGCGACTACGAGGGACTGACCACCCCCGAGATCCGCGAGACCACCCCGGACTGGACGGTGTGGAAGTACGGCTGCCCCGGCGGCGAGAGCACCGACGCGGTCAGTGAACGCGCCGACCGTGCCGTGGCCCTCGCGCTGTCGCACATGGAGTCGCGCGACGTGGTGTTCGTCGGGCACGGACACTTCTCGCGGTCGGTCATGACTCGGTGGATTGAACTGCCGATCTCCGAGGGCATCAGGGTGTCCATGGCGGCCGCGTCGATCGCGGTCTGCGGGTTCGAACACGGTGTCCGGCAGATCACCGCGCTCGGCCTGACCGGGCATCCGAACCCCTGCCTGCCCGCGTGACGGAACCGACGTTCGTCATGGCCGGCCGCGACGGCGTCCTCGTCGCCGACGGCGTGGCCGCGTCGTATCCAGAGCTCGACGACGCGCGCGCGGCCCTGGCCGCTGGCGAATGCGCAATGATCGTGGGCGCCTTGCCCTTCGACGTCAACCGGCCGACGGCGCTGACGAGCCCGACCCAGCTTCGCCGCACCGACGCGTTGCCCGAATGGACCACCCCGACGATGCCCGCGGTCCGCATCACCGAGACAGTGCCCGCCCCCGAGGAACACCGCGCCCGCATCGCCACGGCACTCGAGCAGTTGCGGGACCCCGACTCTCCGCTCCACAAGGTGGTGCTCGCCCGGGCGCTGCACCTCGTCGCCGATGCCCCGCTCGACGCCCGCGCGATCATCCGACGACTCGCCGAAGACGCCTCGGCGACAACGTACTTCGTCGACCTGACCACGGCGGGCGAAGGTTACGCCGGTACCGCTCTCGTCGGCGCCAGCCCCGAATTGCTGGTGGCCCGCCGCGGCGACGTGGTGACCTGCAGGCCCTTCGCAGGGTCGGCGCCACGCTCGGCCGACCCCGAGACGGATCAAGCCAACGGAGCCGCACTGGCAGACTCCGCGAAGAACCTGCACGAACACCGACTGGTCGTCGACCAGATCCGCACGGCATTGCAGCCGCTGTGCGCCGACCTCGACGTCGCCCTCACCCCCGAGCTCAGCAGCACCTCGGCCGTCTGGCACCTGAACACTCCGATCACCGCCCGGTTGCGTGATTCGTCAACTACCGCACTGGATCTCGCGGTCGCGCTACACCCCACCGCGGCCGTCGGCGGAGTGCCCACCGCCGAGGCCGTCGACCTGATCGCCGAACTCGAAGGTGATCGTGGCTTCTACGCGGGCGCCGTCGGATGGTGCGACGAACGGGGTGACGGCACCTGGGTGGTGTCCATCCGCTGCGCCGAGCTGTCGGCCGACCGCCGCGTCGCCGTGGCCCGATCCGGCGGTGGCATCGTCGCCGAATCGGATCCGGATGACGAAGTCGCCGAGACCAATACGAAGTTCCGCACCATTCTGACCGCGTTGGGAGTGAGCACATGAGCGTGACCATCCGTCGGGCCCGACCCGGTGACGAGGTCGAACTGGTCGCCATGGTGCGCGAACTGGCCGATTTCGAGCACGCATTGGAAGAATGCACCGTCACCGAAAGTCAGTTGCACGAGGCGCTGTTCGGCGATCCGGCCACGGTCCAGGCGTACGTGGCCGAGGTCGACGGCGCGCCGGCTGCCATGGCGCTGTGGTTCTACAACTTCTCCACCTGGGACGGCGTCGCCGGCGTCTACCTGGAGGACCTCTTCGTCAGGCCCGGCTTCCGCCGGCACGGCTTGGCCCGCGCCCTGCTGTCGACGTTGGCCCGCGAATGCGTCGACAAGGGTTATTCCCGGCTGACCTGGGCCGTGCTCGACTGGAACTCCAATGCCATCGCCCTCTACGACTCCGTGGGCGGCAAGCCACAGACCGAGTGGATCACCTACCGGGTGACCGGTGACGAGTTGACGGCGCTCGCCGCGGGACCCGACGGTTCGACTCCTCAGTCGTCGTCGGACTGAGCCAGCCACTGCACAGCCGACGGGCTGAACAGCAGCGCCAATCCGGCCACGGCGACGACTGCAACGGGAATGCCGTAGGACCACTGCTGCGAGCCCACCGCGATGTACCACGCCACCGGCAGCAGCAGGAGCTGCGCGAAGACCGCAATCCCGCGACCCCACCGCCGCCCCGTCCACAGCGCCCACGCCGCGGTGAGCACCGCCGCGCCCATCACCACGTACCACAGCGCAGTGCCGTAGCCGCTGATCGACACCTCGTGGGCACCTTCGAGGGCACGGACGACGAACACCACCGCCACGACCACCAGAGCGAGGCCCTCCAACGCCACGAGGGCGGCCGCCTGACGAATGGTTGATGGCGAAGGCACGATCACATCGACGAGCGTAGAGCGCGCGACGGTGCGGCATGCCGATAGGGTTGAGCCCCGTGCGTGCCGTCCTGATAGTCAACCCCAACGCCACGTCGACCACTCCGGCGGGGCGTGATCTTCTGGCGCATGCGCTCGAGAGCCGCGTCAAGCTGACCGTCGCCCACACCAACCACCGCGGCCATGCGATCGAAATCGCAAGGGACGCTGCGCGAGACGGAACCGACGTGGTGATCGTCCACGGCGGCGACGGCACGGTCAACGAGGTGGTCAACGGGATCCTCGGCGACTGCGGTCAGACCCCACCCAAGAAGGGTCCCGCGATCTCGGTGGTGCCCGGCGGATCGGCCAACGTGTTCGCCCGCGCCCTTGGCATCAGCCCCGATCCCGTCGAGGCGACCAATCAACTCGTCGACCTCCTCGGCGCCTACCGTCGCGGCGTCAAGTGGCGCCGAATCGGGCTGATGGACTGCGGCGACAGGTGGGGCGTCTTCACCGCGGGCATGGGGGTCGACGGCGACGTCGTGGCCGCCGTGGAGGCGCAGCGGGAGAAGGGCCGCAAGGTCACCGCGTCGCGGTATATCAAGGTGGCCACCCGCGAACTGCTGGCCAGCGCCCGGCGCGAACCGTCGATGACGTTGGAGATCGCCGGCCGCGCCCCCGTGACCGGGGTGCACTTCGCCTTCGTGTCGAACTCGAGCCCGTGGACTTACGCCAACACCCGGCCGGTGTGGACCAACCCCGACACCAGCTTCGAGACGGGCCTCGGCGTCTTCGCGACGACCAGCATGAACGTGTGGGCGAATCTCGGGCTGGTGCGCCAGATGTTGGCGAAGAATCCACGCCTCGACGCCAAGCATTTGGTGCGCGACGACGACGTGCCATGGGTCCGCGTGACGGCCGACACGCCCGTTGGCTGTCAGATTGACGGAGATTACGTCGGCCAGCGCGAAAGGATGACGTTCACGTCGGTTCGGGATGCGCTCGGAGTGGTTGCGCCGCCGGCCAAAAAGCCCTGACCTGGCAAACCGCTGTGAAGTGCCACGAATTAGGGCGCAAGTGATGCGAGTGTAGTACAAACGTCAGGGGGGTCCGGCAACCCGGCCCCCTCTAACGATGCCAGTGAGATTGCCCACGTGTGAACGCGCCTCTATTGACATCTGTCCAGCCTGTGGAAGCATCGTTTGCAACAGTGCAGAAACATTTGGTGTGCACGCGTTAACAGCCGAAGAAAAGCTCGTGCGCCTTGCTGCGCACCGGAATAGGAGTAATAGAAATGGATTGGCGGCATAAAGCAGTCTGTCGTGACGAGGATCCGGAACTGTTCTTCCCGGTGGGAAACAGCGGCCCGGCACTCGCCCAGATTGCTGATGCAAAGATCGTCTGCAACCGGTGCCCGGTCACCACGGAGTGCCTGAGCTGGGCTTTGGAGTCCGGACAGGACGCCGGCGTCTGGGGCGGCATGAGCGAGGACGAGCGTCGCGCGCTCAAGCGTCGCAATGCACGGACCAAGGCTCGCACGGGCGTCTAGCCCACTCGATTCCTTTTGTTTACGGCCCCGGCTTTCGCCGGGGCCGTAAATTTTTGGCCAGGCGCGGTATTTCCAGGACTATTTCCGGAATGTGACGACGGTGTTACTGCGCCAGCCGACCGCGGCGGCCCACGGGCACCCGCAGGACGACGTCGGTTCCGCCGGTCGGCACGGCGTGCATACCCAGTGAACCGTCCAATTCGGCGGCCACCAGCGTCCGCACGATCTGCAGGCCCAGACTGTCCGACTTCTCCAAGCTGAACCCGTCGGGCAGCCCACGGCCGTCGTCGTGGACCACGACGTCGAGCCACCGGGCGGAGCGCTCCGCCCGGATCGTCACGCTGCCGTTCTCCGAGGTCGAGTCGTAGGCATGCTCGATCGCGTTCTGGACGAGCTCCGTGATGACCATGACCAGGGCAGTGGCCCGATCGGCGTCGAGGACGCCCAGATCGCCGACACGGTTGATCCTGACGGGTCTGCCCACCGACGCCACGTCGTTCATGATCGGCACGATGCGGTCCACGACCTCGTCGAGGTTGACTTCCTCGTCGACCGACATCGACAGGGCGTCGTGCACCAGGGCGATGGACGAGACCCGCCGCACCGATTCGATGAGCGCGTCTCGTCCCTCGGCGTTGTTGGTCCGCCTGGCCTGCAGGCGCAGCAGCGCGGCGACGGTCTGAAGGTTGTTCTTCACCCGGTGGTGAATCTCACGAATCGTCGCGTCCTTGGACAGCAACGCGCGATCGCGCCGTTTGACCTCCGTCACGTCGCGGATCAGCACGGCCGCCCCGGCCGCCTTGCCGTCCACCACCATCGGGATCGTCCGGAGCAACACCGCAGCTCCCCCGGCGTCTACCTCCATGCGCATGCTGGACCCACCGGAGAGCGAGTCACGGACGTGGTTGGCCAATTCCTGGGCCTCGAACGGGTCGGAGATCAGCGGGCGGGTGACAGTGACGAGGTTGTGCCCCTCGAGCTCTGCCTTGAGCCCCATGCGGTGGTACGCCGAGATCGCGTTCGGACTGGCGAAGCTGACCTGGCCCACTTCGTCGAGTCGAATGAAGCCGTCCCCGACCCGAGGACTCGACCGGGACATCGCGAGGTCGCCGATGTTGGGGAAGGTGCCCTCCGAGAGCATGTGCAGGATGTCGGCTGCGCAGTCCAGATAGGCACGCTCCAGCGGGCTGGCCTTGCGCCGGTCGGCCAAAGCGGTCTGGTGCGTGAGCACCGCGACCACCCGGTCGCCGTGCCGCACGGGGACGGCCTCGACGTCGAGCCACCGGCCTTCCGTCGAATCCGCCTGTCCCGCATCGCTTTCCCGGCCGATCAGGCCTGAGGCGAACGCGGTGACCACCACCGGCATGTCGGCCGCGGTGTTGACCGTACCGACGGCGTCGGCCAGCAGCGCGGTTGGCGCCGTGTTCGGCCGAACCTGCGCGACGCACACCAGCGAGCCGTCGTCGTGGTGCACCCACATGAGGTAGTCGGCGAACGACAGATCCGCCAGCAGTTGCCACTCGCCGACCAGTGCGTGCAAGTGGTCGACGGCGTTGCCGGGCAACATGGTGTGCTCGGCGAGCAGGTCACCGAGGGTCGACACGGGTGTTGCCTCTCGGTGTCGGGAACCTAGCTGATGACGGCGATGAGGTCGCCGGCCTGGATGACGTCGCCGACCTTGACGTTGACGTTGGTCACCTTTCCGGCCGCCTCGGCAAGTACCGGAATCTCCATCTTCATGGATTCCAGGAGGACGACGATGTCGCCCTCGTTGATGTCGTCGCCTTCGCTGACCACGACCTCGAGCACACTGGCCACGATCTCAGCGCGAACGTCCTCGGCCATCTTCACCCACTCGTCTCTAGAGCCGCCCCTGCGGTGTCTATCGAACCACACGCACGGGATTGGAATGCAGTGGCGCGAGCGTGAGACACTAACGGGCAAGCAATTGACTCATTGGAGGATGCCATGGCCAAGCGTGGCCGTAAGAAGCGTGACCGTAAGCACACCAAGGCCAACCACGGCAAGCGCCCCAACTGCGGTTCGAAGGCAGTTACCTAACCACGAATGATGGTGGTGCGGCTGATCTCCACTCGCAGCCGCGCCCGCAGTGAATCCGGCGCCTTATCGCCACTGCACTTGGTGGCGATGAGGCGCTTCACGCGTTCTTCGATGCCGTATTGCCGCAGGCAGGTCGGGCATTCCTCGAGATGATGGCGCAGCTTGTCACGCGTTTCCGTCGTGCACTCGCCGTCGAGCAGAGTCCACACCTCGGCGATCACCGACGCGCATTCCGGGTGCTTGGGGTCTACGGGACCCACCGGTGGACGGAACGTGTGCTCTTCGGGGCGTGAAAGGTCGTCGTTCACGAAGAAACCTCCTCGGGCTCGTCGATCTGTCCTCTGATGAAGCCGCGATCCCTCGCGACGTCCGCCAATAGCTCGCGGAGCTGTTTACGGCCACGATGCAGTCGAGACATCACCGTGCCGATGGGCGTGCCCATGATCTGGGCGATCTCCTTGTACGGAAAACCCTCCACGTCGGCGTAGTACACGGCCATCCGAAACTCCTCGGGCAGCGCCTGCAGCGCCGCCTTGATCTCGGTGTCCGGCAACGCCTCCATCGCCTCGACCTCAGCGGACCTCAAACCAGTCGACGTGTGCTGCGCGTTGGCCGCCAGCTGCCAGTCGGTGATCTCGTCCGTCGGGTACTCCGCGGGCTGCCGCTGCTTCTTGCGGTAGCTGTTGATGTAGGTGTTGGTCAGGATCCGGTACAGCCACGCCTTCAGGTTCGTTCCGGCGCGGAACGAACGAAAGCCGGCGTACGCCTTCACCATGGTCTCCTGAAGGAGATCCTCGGCGTCCGCTGGATTGCGAGTCATGCGCAACGCGCCGCCGTACAGCTGATCCAGCAGTGGAATGGCGTCCCGCTCGAAACGCGCCGTGAGTTCGGCGTCGGTCTCGATTACAGGCTCTTCGGCCGCGACTGGCGCTGCTCCGTCGAGATCGGTCATCTGGGTGGACACCGTCCCTTCTCTCGCGGCACCACCGAACAGAACCGGCTCGTAGACCGGCCGTTCCAGGCAAAGCGTTGGCACCGAGGTGTCTCCTAACTTCCGATCCTAGTGGCTCGTACCGACGGAGTCGCCTTCACAGCGCCCATCGCTGCACATCAACAGCGAAAGTGGCCGCGAATGTTCCCTAAGAAACCGCACTATCGTGATGCCGTGGCCCGCGCAGCAACCCCCGCGATAGCGGCGCTCGTTGCGGCAAACGTCCCGCACGACGTCCTGAGTTACCACCACGATCCCCAGAACGACGCCTTCGGCGACGAGGCCGTCGCCGCGCTGGCCGCCGCCGGGGTCGAGGTGTCCGCCGAGCAGGTGTTCAAGACATTGGTGATCGCGCTGCCGTCGGGCCTCGCCGTCGCCGTGCTCCCCGTTCCGTACAAGCTGTCGCTCAAGGCCGCCGCCGCCGCCCTCGGCGCACCGCGCGCCGACATGGCCGACCGCGCGGCCGCCGAGCGGTCCACCGGTTACGTGATCGGGGGCATCTCCCCCTTGGGCCAACGCAAGGCGCTGCCGACCGTCGTCGACGACTCGGTGTACGCCTGGGACCGCGTGCTGTGCAGCGCAGGCAAGCGCGGATTGCAGGTGGCACTGGCACCGGCGGATCTCGTGGGTCTCACCGGGGCGCTGACCGCCGACATCCTGGCTGTCTAGGGTGAAGGCATGTCGCTAGCGGGAAAGACCATGTTCATCTCCGGCGCGAGCCGAGGCATCGGGCTGGCGATCGCCAAGCGCGTCGCCGCCGACGGCGCCAACGTCGCCCTGGTCGCCAAGACCGCAGAACCCCATCCCAAGCTCGAGGGCACGATCTACACCGCCGCCAAGGAGATCGAGGAGGCAGGCGGTCACGCACTGCCGATCCTTGGCGACGTCCGTGACGGCGAGTCCGTGGAATCAGCCGTCGCGCAAGCGGTTTCGCAGTTCGGCGGCATCGACATCTGCGTGAACAACGCGTCGGCGATCAACCTGGGCTCGATCACCGAGGTACCGCTCAAGCGGTTCGACCTCATGAACGGGATCAACGTCAGGGGCACCTACGCCGTGTCGCAGGCCTGCATTCCGCACATGGTGGGCCGGGACAACCCCCACATCCTCACGCTGTCGCCGCCGATCCTGCTGGAGTCCAAGTGGCTCAAGCCGACGGCCTACATGATGGCCAAGTACGGCATGACGTTGTGCGCGCTCGGCATCGCCGAGGAGATGCGCGCCGACGGCATCGCCTCCAACACGCTGTGGCCGCGGACGCTGGTGGCCACAGCCGCCGTCCAGAACCTCCTCGGCGGCGCCGAGGCGATGAGCCGCGCCCGCAAGCCCGACGTCTACGCCGACGCCGCCTACGTGGTCTTCAACAAGCCGGCCCGCGAGTACACCGGAAACAGCGTGCTGTGCGAGGACGTCCTGGTCGACTCGGGCGTCACGGATCTGTCGGTGTACGACTGCGTCCCCGGCCCCGAACTCGGCGTCGACCTGTGGGTCGAGACGCCCAACCCGCCCGGGTACGGCGCCTGATGTGGGCCGGAGGCCGCTACGAGTCGGTGGCCGAACGCATCGCCGTCGTCGCCGGCGAAACAGTGGCGGCCGCGGAGCGCCGCCGACCGCTTGACGGCGCCGCGCTGGTGGACCTGGCCTGCGGCACCGGCAGCGCCGCGTTGGCGGCGGCCGGGCGCGGCGCGGTGGTCACCGGTGTCGACCTGACCCCTGAGCTGATCGCCATCGCCGAGAGCAAGGCACTCAGCGCTGGGCATGACATCACCTGGGTGGCCGCCGACGCGTCGGAGACGACCCTGCCCGACGCCGCGTTCGACACCGCGGTGTCCAACATGGGCGTCATCTTCGTCGAGCCGGGGCGGCAGGTCGAGGAGATCAGTCGGCTACTGAAACCCGGTGGGACGCTGGCTATTTCGGCGTGGGTTCGCAGCGCCGCCAACCCGTTCTTCGATCCGATCGTCGCGGTCCTCGGCGCGCCGCCCGACAGGGGGTTCACCCCCGACCAGTGGGGCGATCCCGCGATCGCGACCGAACGGCTCGCTGCCAACTTCACCGACGTCGAGATCGACGACGGGGCGCTCACCTGGGCGTTCGACACCCTGGACGCCGCGTGCAACTTTCTGGTGCACGAGTCACCGATGCACGTCGACCTCTTCGCTCGACTCGACGGCGACCAGCACGACCGCCTCCTGGCCGCGTTCACCGACGCGCTCACCCCGCACGTCGGCGACGACGGCGGCGTCCGCTTCGACGCGCCGTACGCGATCATCACCGCCAGTCGCCGCTAGAGCAGCGTCCCCTGCTCGGCCTGCGGCTCAGCGGGTTCGATCAGCTCGGGTCCGTTGTTGCGGACGCTGTTGACCAGCCGGGACACCTCGCGGACCGCGATGCGGTCCAGGTCGCCGTGACCTCTCAGCAGGCCTTCGTCCATCGGCGCGTCGGGATCCAGCCATCGGTCCCAGTCGCGCTCGCTGATGCTCAGCGGCATGCGGTCGTGAATCTCGGCCAGCTGGCCTGCCGACTCGGTGGTGATGATGGTGCACGTCAGCAGCGGCGGGGCGTCCTTCACCGGCCGCCACGTCGACCACAGGCCGCCCATGAACAACGGCTCGCCGTCCGCGCCGTGCATGAAGAACGGCGTCTTGACGCCCTTCTTGCCGCCGGCTCCCTCAGCGCCCGGACGCCACTCGTACCAGCCGTCCATCGGTACCAGGCACCGCTTGGTCTTGGCGGAGGCGCGGAACGCCGCCGAGGTGGTGACCGTCTCGGCGCGGGCGTTGATGAGCAGCGGCCCCTTGGTCTCGGGAGTGCCGTCGCCCTTGGCCTTCACCCAGGGCGGCACCAGTCCCCACCGCATCGAGCGCACCCGCCGGGTCGACTCGTCGTCGGGTTCGGCGTGCCGCTTGACCACCGAACTGATCGTCGTCGTCGGCGCAACGTTGAAGTTGGGCTGCGGCGGCTCCTTGGCCTCCGTCGCCGCAATGGTCTCGTCGATCGCCTTGATCTTCTCGGCCAGCAGCGCCGGATCGGTCGTCACCGCGAATCGCCCACACATGTATCCCATGGTGGCAGAAGGAGGCGACAAGGCAGGATGGACGGCATGACTGAGTACGGAGGTGGGTGGCAGGCGCCGTCGACCACGACGCCCATCCACGCGACCGTCGAGGTGCCGGGCTCCAAGTCCCAGACCAACCGCGCGCTGATCCTCGCCGCGCTGGCAAGCGCGCAGGGCACGTCGACCGTCAGCGGCGCGCTGCGCAGCCGCGACACCGACCTGATGATCGGTGCGCTGCGGACGCTGGGGCTCTCGCTCGACGGCGCCGGAACCGACCTGACGATCGGCGGGGCGATCTCGCCCGCGGCGGACGCCAGGATCGACTGCGGCCTCGCGGGGACCGTCCTGCGGTTCGTCCCGCCGCTCGCGGCACTCGGCAGCGAAGTCGTGACGTTCGACGGCGACGAGCAGGCCCGGTCGCGTCCGATCGCTCCCTTGCTCGACGGCTTGCGCGGTCTCGGCGTGCGCGTCGACGGTGACGCGATGCCGTTCCAGGTCCGCGGCGAGGGTGCCGTGGCCGGGGGCACCGTGCACATCGACGCCTCCTCGTCGTCGCAGTTCGTGTCGGGACTGCTGCTGTCGGGGGCCACGTTTCGGGACGGACTGACCGTCGTGCACACCGGCGAGTCCGTGCCGTCCGCGCCACATGTGGCAATGACGGTCACGATGCTGCGCGAGGCAGGCGTCTCGGTCGACGATGCGACACCCAACCGCTGGCTGATCCAACCAGGCCCCGTCGCCGCCCGGCACTGGGACGTCGAACCCGACCTGTCGAACGCGGTCCCGTTCCTGGCGGCCGCGATCGTGACCGCGGGCACCGTGCGCATCACCGGGTGGCCGCAGGTCAGCGTGCAACCCTCGACGAACATCCTCGACTTGCTCACCAAGGCGGGTGCGATTGTGCACCAGGGTGATTCACACCTCGACGTCAAGGGTTCCATCGACGGCTACCCGGGTTTCGACGTCAACCTGCACGAGGTCGGTGAGCTGGCACCGTCGTTCGCGGCGCTGGCAGCGTTGGCCGAGTCGGGTTCGGTGTCGCACCTCAGCGGCATCGCCCATCTGCGTGGCCACGAGACCGACCGGCTGGCGGCGCTGACGGCCGAGATCAACGGCCTCGGTGGACGCTGCGAGGAGACCGCCGACGGACTGACGATCACCGCCACCCAACTGCACGGCGGGGTGTGGCACTCCTACGCCGACCACCGGATGGCGACCGCGGGCGCCATCATCGGACTGCGGACACCGGGAGTCGAGGTCGAGGACATCGGCACCACCGCCAAGACGCTGCCCGACTTCCCGGGGATGTGGGCCGACATGTTGGCCGGGCAGGCACCCGAAACCCCTTGAGAGACACAGACATCTCTTGAACGAGAACGACTACGACGAATCCGACGTCCGGATACGCCCCGGCCGGAGTTCCCGGCCGCGTACCAAGACCCGCCCAGAGCACTTGGACGCCCAAGCGGCGATGGTCGTCACCGTAGACCGTGGACGGTGGGGCTGCGCGCTCGGTGGCGACCCACAACGCGTCGTCACCGCCATGCGGGCCAGGGAACTCGGCCGCACCCCGATCGTGGTCGGCGACGAGGTCGACGTCGTCGGCGACCTGTCCGGCCAGCCCGACACCCTTGCCAGGATCGTCCGACGCGGCGAGCGACGAACGGTGTTGCGGCGCACCGCCGACGACACCGATCCGACCGAACGCGTCCTCGTCGCCAACGCCGACCAACTGCTGATGGTGGTCGCGCTGGCCGACCCGCCGCCGCGCACCGGCTTCGTCGAGCGGTCCCTGATCGCCGCCTACGTCGGCGGACTCGAGCCCATCCTGTGCCTCACCAAGACCGACCTGGCGCCCCCGGAACCGTTCGCGGCGCAGTTCGCCGGGCTGGATCTCACCGTCGTCACCGCCGGTCGCAGCGACGACCTCGCCGTCGTCGACGATCTGTTGGTCGGCAAGTTGACGGTGCTGGTGGGCCATTCCGGCGTCGGCAAGTCCACGATGGTCAACCGACTGGTGCCCGAGGCCGGCCGCGCGGTCGGGGTGGTATCCGGCGTCGGCAAGGGCAGGCACACGTCGACTCAGTCGGTGGCCCTGCCGCTGCACGACTCGGGGTGGGTGGTCGACACTCCGGGAATCCGGTCCTTCGGGCTTGCCCACATCGCGCCCGCCGACGTCATGCTGGCATTCTCCGACCTCGCCGAAGCCATCGAGAAGTGCCCCCGCGGCTGCGGGCACCTCGGGCCGCCGTCGGATCCCGACTGCGCACTCGACGAGCTGACGGGCCACACTGCCGACCGCGTCGCCGCCACCCGCCGACTGCTGACCGCGATGGCCGCCGACTAGGGATGGACTTCCTCGACCGCACGCGCGACGGGTATGACGCCGCCGCAACGGGGTTCGCCGCGTTGTTCGAGAACTACCTCGACGACAAGCCGATCGAGAAGGCCATGCTGGCGGCATTCGCCGAGCTGGTACACGCCACCGGAAACACCTCGGTCGCCGACGTCGGCTGCGGCACCGGCGTCACCACCAGGATCCTGGCCAGCCTAGGCGTCGAACCCACTGGAATCGACCTGTCCCCCAACATGATCGCCGAAGCGCGCACGCGAGCTCCCGAACTCGGATTCGAGGTCGGGTCGATGACCTCGCTCGAGCTCCCCGACACGAGCATCGGCGGAGTCTGTGCGTGGTACTCCACCATCCACGTCCCGGATTCGCATCTGCCGCAGGCGTTCTCCGAATTCCACCGCGTGCTCGTCGGCGGCGGTGTCGCACTGCTGGCCTTCCAGGTCGGCGACCGGCCTCGGCGATTGACCGAGGCGTTCGGCACGCCACTCGACCTGGAGTTCATCCGGCGCGAACCCGCAGCCGTCGCCGCCACGCTGGAGGCAGCCGGGCTGCCCGTCTACTCGACCACCGTGCGCGAACCGGACGACGACGGCGTCCAGACCACTGCGCAGGCCTTCCTCGTCGCGCGCAAGCGCTCCGCTCGATAGCCTGAGACGGACATGACACCGGTACCCGAGATCACGCTCAACGACGGCGCACGCATACCCCAGCTCGGATTCGGCGTCTACAAGGTCGCCCCCGACGAGACCGCGGCGGCGGTCAGGACCGCGCTCGAGATCGGCTACCGCCACCTCGACACGGCGGCGATGTACCACAACGAGGCGGGCGTGGGCCGCGGCATTCGCGAAGCGGGCGTCGACCGAGCCGACGTCTACGTCACCAGCAAGCTCGACAACGGATTCCACGAACCAGACGCTGCGCGTATGGCATTCGACGACACGCTCACCGCGATCGGGTCGGACTACGTCGACCTGTACTTGATCCACTGGCCGCTCCCCACCCGCTACGGCGGGGACTTCGTCTCGACCTGGCGCACCCTCGAAGAGTTCGCAGCCGACGGTCGCGCACGCAGCATCGGGGTGTCCAACTTCCACGTCCCGCACCTCGAGCGGCTCGCGGCTGAGACCGACACCGTGCCCGCCGTCAACCAGGTGGAGGCACACCCCTACTTCACCAACGCCTCGGTCCGGGACTACTGCAAGCAAGACGGCATTGCGTTCCAGGCCTGGTCGCCGCTGGGCCGCGGCACGCTGCTCGACGACCCGGTCATCCAGCGGGTGGCTGCGGCGGCGGGCAGGTCGCCGGCTCAGGTGGTGCTGCGCTGGCATCTCCAACGCGGCGACGTGGTGTTTCCGAAGTCGGTGTCACCCCGACGCATCGCCGAGAACTTCGCGGTGTTCGACTTCGCACTCGGTGCCGACGACGTGGCGGCGATCGACGGCCTGGACCGGGGCGCCGCCGGCCGCGTCGGCTCCAACCCCGACACGTTCGACGTCATCACGCGGTGAGATCCCGACTCACCGAGATTCGCACCGCCGCACTAAAGATCACCCGACGCGCGATATCCGTGCCCGTGAACGGGTGCGACGCTGAACCGCGTCCCCGCCAGCGTTCGTGTATCGACGAGACCGCGTCTGACCACGGTTTGTGTTCCGGCCTAAACGGGCACGCACAGGAGGGCAAATTGCCAAAGGAGGCTCATTCATGACGAACGTACCAACGATCGAACTCAGCACCGGTGCGCACATTCCGCAGCTCGGATTCGGCGTCTACCAAATCGATCCCGACAAGACCGCAGATGCGGTCAAGACGGCACTGGACATTGGCTACCGACACATCGACACCGCCGAGATGTATCAGAACGAGGCCGGTGTCGGCCAAGGCGTGCGCGATTCCGGGCTGGACCGCGCAGACGTGTTCGTCACCAGCAAGCTCAACAACGGTTTCCACGAACCCGATGACGCGCGCAAGGCGTTCGACGAGACGCTGAGCAAGCTCGGCTTCGACTACGTGGACCTCTTCCTCATCCACTGGCCGCTGCCGACGCGCTACAACAACGACTTCATCTCGACGTGGCAGACGCTGGAGGAGTTCCGGCGTGACGGGCGGGCCCGCGCCATCGGCGTGTCGAACTTCCAGGTCGCGCATCTCGAGCGGCTGGCCAACGAGACCGACACCGTGCCCTCGGTGAACCAGATCGAGGTACATCCGTACTTCGTCAACGACGAGGTGCGTCAGTACTGCATCG
Source organism: Mycobacterium sp. Root135 (assembly GCF_001426545.1). Lineage (GTDB taxonomy): Bacteria > Actinomycetota > Actinomycetes > Mycobacteriales > Mycobacteriaceae > Mycobacterium. Next base: position 174,552 of record NZ_LMEZ01000007.1, read on the forward strand.
AGCACGGCATCGCCGTGGAGGCGTGGTCCCCCATCGCCCAGGGAAAGGTGCTCGACGACCCGGTCGTCACGCAGATCGCCGAGGCGTCGGGCAAGTCCCCCGCCCAGGTGGTGCTGCGTTGGCACATCCAGCGCGGTGACATCGTCTTCCCGAAGTCGGTGACGCCCAAGCGGATCGAAGAGAACTTTGCGCTGTTCGACTTCGAGCTGAGCGATCACGACGTCGACGCGTTGACCGCACTCGACAAGGGCGAGGAAGGCCGCACCGGCCCGAACCCGGACACGTTCGACTACATCCCGGACTGACCTCCCCACGCGAAGACGGCGGGGAGATCGCGAATCGCGATCTCCCCGCCGTCTTTTCGTAAGGCGCTAGGCAGCCTGCTTGGCGCGCCGTCGGGCCCGCACCGCGGCGATGGCCGACTTGAGTCCACCACGCTCGCTGGGCTCGAGTTCGGCGAACATGCGCTCGCTGCGTGTCTCCGGGGCGTCGTCAGCAGTGTCGCGCAGGAACTTGTCCGGCAATGACAACTTGGCGATGGTGCGCCACGTCTTTCCGTACTGCACCGCGAAATTGCCCGTCGTGTAAGGCAAGTCGTACTTCTCGCAGATCTGCTTCACGCGCACGCTGATCTCGTGCAACCGGTTGCTTGGCAGGTCCGGATAGAGGTGGTGCTCGATTTGGTGGCACAGGTTGCCGCTCATGAACCGCAGCGTGGGTCCGGCTTCGAAGTTGGCGCTTCCCAACATCTGTCGCAGGTACCACTGGCCCCTGCTCTCGCCAACCATGTCGGTCTTGGTGAACTTCTCCGCACCGTCGGGGAAGTGACCGCAGAAGATCACGGCGTTGGCCCAGACGTTGCGGATGACGTTGGCGACCGCGTTGGCCGTCAGCGTCGACTTGTACGTGGCACCTGGCGACATCGCCGTCAGCGCGGGGTAGGCGACGTAGTCCTTTAGCACCTGATGACCGGCCTTGACGCCGAACTCGCGGATGCGCTCCATCGTGGCTTCACGGTCGTCGCGGCCCTTGGAGATCTTTCCGAGCTCGAGGTGCTGAAGTCCGACGCCCCACTCGAATCCGATCGCCAGGAGCGTGTTGAACAGCAAGTTGCCGTACAGGTTGAACGGCGTCCACTTGGCGTCCCGGGTCACGCGGATGACGCCGTAGCCGACGTCGTCGTCCATCCCGAGGATGTTGGTGTACTTGTGATGCATGAAGTTGTGGGTGAACCGCCAGTGTTTGGACGCGCCGCTCATGTCCCACTCCCACGTCGAGGAGTGAATCTCGGGGTCGTTCATCCAGTCCCACTGGCCGTGCATGACGTTGTGGCCGATTTCCATGTTCTCGACGATCTTGGCCACGCCGAGTGTCACGGTGCCTGCCCACCACGCCGAGCGCTTGGAGCCCGCGGCCAGCATCAGCCGGCCTGCGACCTCGAGTGCGCGCTGTGCGGCAATGGTGCGGCGGATGTAGCGGGAGTCGCGCTCACCGCGGGAGTCTTCGATGTCCTGCCGGATCGCGTCCAGCTCGTTGCCCAGATTTTCGATGTCCGCTTCAGTCAGATGCGTGAATGCGGGTACGTCGGTAATTGCCATCGTTCAGCCTCCTGTCAACTGCCTACGCTAGCGTAACCTACGATCCCGTAGGTTACTAGCCGGTAAAGCTCAGACATCCAGCACGCAATCGCCAGACGCTGCGGAAACGCACGTCTGCACCCGGCTGCCCGGCTCGTGCTCGACGCCGGTTCGCAGATCCCGGACGTGCCCCTCGACGAGCCCGACGACACAGGACTGACAGATACCCATCCGGCATCCGAACGGCATCCGAATCCCCGCGTCCTCGCCCGCATCCATCAGCGACGTGGCGGCGTCGACCTCGACGGTCTTGCCGCTGCGCTCGAACGTGACGGTTCCGCCAGTGCCGTGCACGGGCGCCCGCGTGGCGGCAAACCGCTCCAGGTGCAGCCGGTCGCCGATCCCCTCCGCCGACCAGACGCGGTGCGCGTCGTCGAGCATGGCCCCAGGGCCACACGCCCACGCCTGACGCTCGCGCCAGTCGGGTACGACCTCGGCCAGCTTGGCCAGGTCGAGCCGGCCCTCCGTACGCGTCGAACGCACCGTCAACCGGTACCCGTCGTGCGCGTCGTGCAGCCGGGCCAGTTCGTCGGCGAACATCACGTCGGATTCGGTCGGCGCGGAGTGCACGTGGACGACGTGACCCGGGGCGCCGATGCCGTCGCGGCGCGCGAGCGTCCGCAGCATCGACATCACCGGCGTGATGCCCGATCCGGCCGTCAAGAACAACACCGACGGGGGCGCGGGATCCGGCAGGACGAAGTTGCCCTGCGGTGCCGCCAGCCGCACGATGGTTCCCGGGCTCACGCCTCCCACCAGGTGACTGGACAGGAAGCCCTCGGGCATCGCCTTGACGGTGATCGTGATGGTGCGGTCCCGGGTGACGGGAGTCGAGGTCAGCGAATACGACCGCCAGCGCCAGCGACCGTCCATCAGCACGCCGATGCCGACGTACTGACCGGGCTCGTAGCCGAAGTGAAAACCCCAGCCCGGCTTGATCACCAGTGTCGCGGAGTCGACCGTCTCGCGGCGCACCTCGACCACGCGGCCGCGGAGTTCACGCGCCGACCACAGCGGGTTGGCCAGCTTCAGATAGTCATCCGGCAGCAACGGCGTGGTGATGCGCCCGACGACCGAACGCAGTGCCTGTAAACCAGGATGCTTGGTGCCGCCCTTGGGAATTGGGCGAATGGTGTCGGCCACGTTGGCCGCAATCTTGATCTCGTTCTTGGCCATGACGGCTCCTGCTCACCTTCGCCTGAATGTCCGCGAGCCAGCTCGCGGCCAGCAACCTACGGTACCGTAACTTAGGGCGTGCCAGCCAGACCTCAGAGCAGCTCGAGCAGAAACGGCAACTCCTGGGTGGCGTACCAGGCCAAGTCGTGGTCCTGCGCGTCACCGACGGTCAGTTCGGCATCCTCGTCCCCGAAATCTGCCAGGTCGACCACCTCGATCGCAGCCCTGACGGACGGCTCCGCTCCCGCGTTGTCGAGGTACGCGGCGACGACGTCGCCGACGCCGATCGGCCCCGCCAACCTCACGACGGCGTCGTCGAGATCCGGGCGGATCGTCGCGCCCTCGACGTCGGCCACCAGCACCGCCCGCCGCAGCGGAAGCCCGCCGGTATCACTCCCCTCGGCGGCCAGCAGTCGCAACGACGCCAGCGCGGCCTCGCGCAGCGCGACTTCGGCAAGTTCGTCGTCGTCGCCTTCCGCGTAGGACTCCCGCAGCGTCGGAGTGACGGCGAACGCCGTCCCGCTCAAGGCATGCATGGACTGATCGGCGACGAGGCGCTGAAGCATGGCCAGGGTCGCAGGAATGTAGACACGCACCAGGGCAGACTAGCTGGCTGTAGGTCGAGTCAAGGGGTGTGGAGGCCGTAGTGGGCCGCCGCCCGGGGTGGGGCGTGATTTAGTGCGTCCGGTGGTGTTGCTTGGAGTTGACGGGTGCCTGGCGCCCACGCTGATGTATGCAACCTCGGGTGGGTTATCTGGCGTCGTTCGGGCTGCCTATGGAGGCGAAGGGCCGGGTGCCAAGCTAGTCACGGCGTAACCCGATGAGGGGTCCGCCATAGCGGTCACGGCATCTGATCCGGCCCTTCGTCCCGTCCGTCTAGCGTGGCACTACCGACGGAAGTTGTGAAGGGGGTCTGATCAGTCCTTTCGCGGTTGGTGTCGAGGGTTCAGGCCCAGCGCGTGGGCTCGTAGCTGGCGTGGTCGCGCACGAGTGCGTAGGCGATCCGGTTGGCGCGGTGGGCCAATGCGCAGGCCACGACACCCCCGTGTTTGCCGCGGTCCTTGAGGCCATGGGCATAGCTCTTGGACGCCGACTCGGTGAGCCACAATCCGACCCCGAGGTCGATCAAGGCGCGGCGCAGCGCCACGCTGCCTTCGCGACTGATGCCGCCGTCGCGGCGTTTGTGAGCGGATTCGTATTGCATCGGCGACAGTCCCGACGCGCGGTAGATTTGGCGTGGTCCCGGCCAGCGTTTCGGATCACCAAGGGCGGCAGCATAGTTGGATACTCGAACCGTGCCCCAGCCTGGCACCGAGGTCAATGTCGCGTATGGGCTGCGCGGCAGCAACGATTCCAGTGCGGTTTCCGCGGCGTGGATCTGATCGTCGAGATCGGCCAGCAACACCAGGTCCGCAGCCAGTATCCGGCGCGCGATCACCGCGTCGCGGGTCGGTAGCGCGTCGCGGGCCGCGGCGACCACACGCTCGGCGACCGGGCGGCGCAGTTGCAGATCGCGGACCGCGGCGAACCGGATCAACCGGGTGACCCCGAGCCTGGCCAGCCGCGCCGGGTCGGCGAACTCGGCGGCGATCAGCCGGCCGATCTTGGTACCCAGCACGTCGGGCAAGGCAAGGGTAAGACCCGGGAACGCCCGGTCCAGCTGCCCGAGCAGCTGATTCTTCGTCGCGGTACGCGTGGCGACCCGCCGACCCCGATGCACCGCCCAAGCGCTCACCTCACCGATCACGGCATCGCGATCGGTGACCGGGCGTCCGTACCCGGCCAGCACCAGCTCGGTGATCGCCTCCACGTCGATCGCATCGGTCTTGATCCGGCGTCGACCCTGCACGCGACGCTGCTCGGCGACCTGAGCGGGGTTGAGTTCCAACACTTCCCACCCATCGGGCCAGCGATGATCGAGCACCGGACGGTGGTAGTGACCGGCGGCCTCCACGCCAACCTTGACCTGCACCGAAGCAGGCGCAGCAGCCAACACGCGAGCCGCCGCCGCGGCCAGGCCCGACCCAGTCATCGCGAACTCCGAAGGAGCCACCAGCCGATGACGAGACGCGTCAGTCACCGAAAACACTGCCGAGGTCTTGCCGACATCGACGGCAACGACAATCGTGGACGACGTGACTGGAGCTACATGCACAGACACAACAACACCTCCGGGGTGTGTCAGGAGGTCCACGTGCGTCACCACACGGACCCCGAAAAGGAATCATTTACAGATCCCTCCTGACACCTCCGGAGGCGTTTGAGAAGGACTAACTCGATCTATATCAGCGGTCTACTCCCTGTCCCCGATCAACGTCGCGACATGGTCGGGCACGTACGTCGACGACGAACGCGGCGGACGCTCGTAGGTCTTGCTGACGATGGCTCGCTCCGGCAGCGTCACCCGTGGAAGGTCCACCTCGTGGTAGTCGACGGTCGAGAGCAGATGGCTCATCATGTTCAGCCGGGCGTGCTTCTTCACGTCGGACTCCACCACGTACCAGGGGCTCGCAGCGGTGTCGGTGTGCGCCATCATCTCGTCCTTCGCCCGCGAGTAATCCTCCCAGCGGTACACCGACTCCAGGTCCATCGGACTCAGCTTCCACTGCCTGACCGGATCATCCATCCGCGATCTGAACCGTCGAAGCTGCTCGTCGTCGGATACGGAGAACCAGTACTTGCGAAGGAGGATGCCGTCGTCGAGCAGCATCTGCTCGAAGATCGGCGTCTGACGCAGGAACAGTGAATGTTGTTCGGGCGTACAGAAACCCATGACCTTCTCGACGCCGGCACGGTTGTACCAGGAGCGGTCGAACAGCACGATCTCGCCCTTGGCGGGCAGCTCGGCAACGTAGCGTTGGTAATACCACTGGCCGCGTTCGGTGTCGTTGGGCGCCGGCAGGGCGGCAATCCTCGCGACCCGGGGGCTCAGATACTCGGTGATGCGTTTGATGGTGCCGCCCTTGCCCGCCGCGTCCCGACCCTCGAACACGACCGCGACGCGGGCCCCGGTGTGGCGGGTCCACTCCTGCAGCTTCACGAATTCGGTTTGGAGGCGGAACAGTTCGGCCTCGTAGACGGCGTTGACAATCTTCGGCTTCTTCGACTTCTTCGACTTCTTCGACTTCTTCGCAGCCTTGCCCATCGCCAAATCGTAGTGCGACGGCAGCTACTGCGCGGCTTCGAGCAGCTCGTCGAGTGACTCCCGCAGCAGGGTTGGCAGCATGTCGACGTCGCTCATCGCGTCACGGTCGGCGTTGACGCCGAAGTAGAGCATGCCGTTGTAGGACGTCACGCCGATCGCGAGCACCTGCTTGTTCAGAAGCGGCGGAACCGAGTAGGTCTCCAACAACTTGGTGCCGGCGACGTACATCTGCTTCTGCGCGCCGGGAACGTTGGTGATCAGCAGGTTGAACTGCCGTGCCGAGAAACTGGTCGCGACCCGAGTTCCCATGGCGTGCAACGTCGGTGGCGCAAACCCGGACAGCGTGACGATGGTCCTGGCGTCGACGAGGCTGGCCGCCGTCGAGTGCGATTCGGTGGCGTGGGCGATCTGCGACAGCCTCACCACGGCGTTGCCCTCACCGGTTGGCAGGTCGACGAGGAAGGGCGAGACCTCACTGATCGCCTGGCCCGGCCCCGACACGTCGAGCTCCGCTTCCGGGTACACCGACATGGGCACCATCGCCCGAATCGTCGACGTCGTGGTGACGGGCTCCCCGCGCGACAACAGCCAGTTGCGCAACGCCCCGGCGATCACCGCGAGGATGACGTCGTTGACGTCGCAGTCGTAGCGCGCCCGCAGCTTCCGGTAATCGTCGAGCTGATGCCCCGCCACCGTGAAGCGACGATTGCGGGACACCGTCGTGTTCAGCGGACTGCTCGGCGCCGTGCCGCGCGCCAGCGTCCGGGCGACGTCGGCGAACCTTCTGCCCGTCTCGGCCAGTTGACCGCTGCTGGTGACCGTCTCCACGACCGCCGAACGCACCGCCGCCAGCTGGGTGCCGGGCCGGGCGACGAACTCGCCGACGGCGCCGACGGCCAACCAGGCGTCGCTGGGCTCCCGCGCCGGAATCCAGATGTCCTCACCGAACTCGGGGGCCTTCTGGGTGCGGTCGGCGATCACATGGCCGATCTCCAACGCCGTCATGCCGTTGACCAACGCCTGATGCGACTTCGTGTAGATCGCGATGCGATTCTTGGTCAGGCCCTCGACCAGGTACATCTCCCACAGCGGGCGGGACTTGTCGAGCGGGCGCGAGCCGAGGCGCGCCACCAGGTCGTGCAGTTGCGCGTCGCTGCCCGGGGACGGCAGGGCAGAGCGCCGAATGTGATAGGTGATGTCGAAGTCGCGGTCGTCGATCCACACCGGGCGCGCCAGCCCGTAGACCACCTCGCGCACCTTCTGCCGGTACCGCGGAATCTGCGGCAACCGCTGTTCGACCGTCTCCAACAGGGTCTCGTAGCTCAGCCCGTTGCGCGGCTTGCGCAGTATCGACAGCGACCCCACGTACATCGGGGTGGACGTGTTCTCGAGGTGATAGAACGACGCGTCAGCGGCCGACAACCTCGTCACCATGACCGCCAACTCCCCTCGTCCCACTCCCGATCCCCGTCACGGTAACCGGCGAAACCCGTGCACCGCATTACGGGTGCGTAGAGGTGTCCCCAGGCCGTGGGATCATGAATCGTCTGCGCCTCTCCAGCAGATGCCGTCCATTCGTGTCGACCGCTGGAGACCTGCCGTGACCGCATCACGCATACCGACTCGTCGTACCTCGTTCACCTCACCGGTCGTCGACTACGAGCCACCGCCGCTCGCGACGTCTGCGATCGGACCGTGCCCGCCGCCTACGTCCGCCGCCATGCACCGCCACGGTGCGAGACCGCTGCGGGCGGTGCCCGCCGCCACTCCGCACGACGGTGAACCACCCCCACCGCAGGCTGCCGCCGTCTTCGCCGAGACCGTCCTGCGCCGGGTTCTGGAGGTCTCGGATCGACGCCGCCCCGTCGCCCAGCTGCGGCCACTCGTCGCACCGGAACTGTTCGACGCGGTGGCGGCGTTCACCAGAGCCGGTTCACGCGACGGCGCGGCCGTCCTTCGACGGGTACGCCTGCGGTCGGTGCACGTGCTCGACGGCGAGGCGGCAGCCGCGGAGGTGTTCGCCACCTACTCGCGTGGGCGTCGCGTCCGCGCCATCGCCGGGCGCGTCGAACTCGTCAAGGGACGATGGATGGTCGTCGCCCTACAAGTCGGCTGATTGATTACCCGCGGCGGGCCTTCGGCGGGCCGCCCCGCGTCTGACGGCGCGCCGCTTCCCGACGCTCGCGCCGTGAGCTACCCGTGGGCGCCGCGTGCCTGCCGCCGCCGCCCTCGCGCTGCACCTCGGCCGAACCGTCCTCGGCCGGACCCGTGTAGGTCATCGGCCGCGACTTCTCGTCGTCGATTCCCTTGACCCGCAACGCGGCTGGTGCCTGCCGGACCGGCTCTGGAGCCACCTCGTCGGAGTCGGAGTCGGTGAGGGTGTCCACCTGGCCAGCCCTCGCGGCGGCATCGGCGGCGAACTGTGCCAGGTTCGGCGGCGCTGCCGTCGCACCCACCTGCGACGCCGGGGTGGGCGCTGCCTGGACCTGGGCGTTGAACAGCAGACCGACCGACTCTTCCTTGAGCCCGTCGAGCATGCCCATGAACATGTCGTAACCCTCGCGCTGGTACTCCACCAGCGGGTCGCGCTGCGCCATGGCGCGCAGCCCGATGCCCTCCTTGAGGTAGTCCATCTCGTAGAGGTGCTCGCGCCACTTGCGGTCGATCGTGGTCAGCAGGACGCTGCGCTCGAGCTGACGCATGGCACCCTCGCCGCCGATGGCCTCCAGCTCGGCCTCGCGCGCCGCGTATGCCCGTCGGGCATCCTCGATGAGCGCTTCGCGCAGCTCGTCGCTGGTCAGCTCGCCGGGCTCCCCGACCGAGTCAGAGTCGACCAGGTCGTGGTGGTCGATGCCCACGGGGTAGAGCAACTTCAGCGCGTCCCACAGGGCACCGAGGTCCCAGTCCTCCGAGTAGCCCTCCGACGTCGCACCGTCCACGTAGGCGTTGACGACGTCCTCGACCATCTGCTTGGCCTGCTGCTGCACTTCCTCGCCCTCGAGGATGAGCCGACGCTCGGCGTAGATGACCTTGCGCTGCTGGTTCATCACCTCGTCGTACTTGAGGACGTTCTTGCGGACCTCGAAGTTCTGCTGCTCGACCTGCGTCTGCGCACTCTTGATGGCCCTCGAGACCATCTTGGCCTCGATCGGGACGTCCTCGGGAAGGTTGAGGCGGGTCAGCAGCGACTCGAGCGTCGCGCCGTTGAAACGCCGCATCAACTCGTCCCCGAGCGACAGGTAGAAGCGCGACTCGCCGGGGTCGCCCTGACGGCCGGCACGTCCACGCAGCTGGTTGTCGATGCGGCGCGATTCGTGACGCTCGGTGCCCAACACGTAGAGGCCGCCGACTTCGCGGACCTCCTTGGCCTCCGCCTCGACTTCGGCCTTCACCTGAGCCTGCACGTCGTCCCAGGCGGCTTCGTACTCGTCGGGGTTCTCGACGGGGTCCAGCCCGCGGTCGCGAAGCCGCTTGTCTGCGAGGAAGTCGACGTTGCCGCCGAGGACGATGTCGGTACCGCGGCCGGCCATGTTGGTGGCGACGGTGATGGCGTTGCGCCGTCCCGCCTCGGCGATGATGTTCGCCTCCTGCTCGTGGAACTTCGCGTTCAACACGTTGTGCGGAATCCGGCGCTTGGTGAACTGCTTGGACAGGTACTCCGAGCGCTCGACGCTGGTGGTGCCGATGAGGACCGGCTGCCCCTTCTCGAAGCGCTCGCTGACGTCGTCGACGACGGCGATGTACTTGGCTTCCTCGGTCTTGTAGATCAGGTCGGACTGGTCGGTGCGGACCATGTCTCGGTTGGTCGGGATCGGCACCACGCCGAGGCCGTAGATCTCGTGCAGCTCGGCGGCCTCGGTTTGGGCGGTGCCGGTCATGCCGGAGAGCTTGTCGTACAGGCGGAAGTAGTTCTGCAGCGTGATCGTGGCCAGCGTCTGGTTCTCGGCCTTGATCTCGACGTGCTCCTTGGCCTCGATCGCCTGGTGCATGCCCTCGTTGTAGCGACGGCCGACCAGCACGCGGCCGGTGAACTCGTCGACGATGATGACCTCACCGTCGCGGACGATGTAGTCCTTGTCGCGCTGGAACAGCTCCTTGGCCTTGAGGCAGTTGTTCAGATAGCTGACCAGCGGTGAGTTGGCCGCCTCGTACAGGTTTTCGATGCCGAGCTGGTCCTCGACGAACTCGACGCCGATCTCGTGCACGCCGACGGTGCGCTTGCGGATGTCGACCTCGTAGTGGACGTCCTTCTCCATCAGCGGGGCGAGCCGCGCGAACTCGACGTACCAGTTCGACGCGCCGTCGGCGGGCCCGGAGATGATCAACGGGGTACGGGCCTCGTCGATCAGGATCGAGTCGACCTCGTCGACGACGGCGAAGTTGTGGCCGCGCTGCACCATGTCCTCGACCGAGTGCGCCATGTTGTCGCGCAGGTAGTCGAAGCCGAATTCGTTGTTGGTGCCGTAGGTGATGTCGGCTGCGTACGCCACGCGCCGCTCGTCGGGCGTCATCTGGCCGAGGATCACGCCGACGTCGAGGCCGAGGAAGCGGTGCACGCGACCCATCCACTCGCTGTCGCGCTTGGCCAGGTAGTCGTTGACGGTGACGACGTGCACGCCGTCACCGGAGAGCGCGTTCAGATATGCCGGCAGCACACAGGTCAGGGTCTTGCCCTCACCGGTCTTCATCTCGGAGACGTTGCCGAAGTGCAACGCGGCGCCACCCATGATCTGGACGTCGAACGGGCGCTGATTGAGCACCCGCCATGCGGCCTCCCGGGCGACGGCGAACGCCTCCGGCATGATGTCGTCGAGCGTCTCACCACTGGAGACGCGCTTCTTGAACTCGTCGGTCTTACCGCGTAGCTCGTCGTCGGTGAGCTTCTCCACCTCGCCGGACAGGGAGTTGACATAATCAGCGACCCTCTTGAGGCGCTTGACCATGCGGCCTTCACCAAGACGGAGCAACTTCGACAGCACGCTAATTTCCCCTAAGCCTGGACGCGGCCTCGATTGGCCTCGATCGCTTCAAACGAGGTCCATCGTAGGTGACTGGCCGGGCCAGCCGGCCGAACGCGCCGCACGGGGCGGTCGCGCCGGCCGCTGGTGACCACCGGCTAGGACAGCCGGATGAGTCCGTAGTCGTAGGCGTGACGCCGGTAGACGACGGTCGGCTTGTCGGTTTCCTTGCAGTGGAACAGGAAGAAGTCGTGGCCGACGAGCTCCATTTCATAGAGCGCGTCGTCGACGGTCATGGGTGTGGCGGTGTGCTCCTTGGTTCGCACGATCCGACCGGGTTCGTGTTCCTCGGGAGCCGGGCCTTCGTCTTCGACGGGCGCCGACAGCGGCTCGACGAGATGGTTGATCGCGGTGGCCTCGGCGAGCGAGACGGGCGTCTTGTCCCCGTAGTGGATCTTGCGGCGGTCCTTGCTGCGCCGGAGGCGGTTCTCGAGTTTGCTTACCGCCGATTCCAGCGCCGCGTAGAAACTGTCGGCGCAGCCTTCGCCGCGCGCAACGGGTCCTCGGCCCCTGGCCGTGATCTCGACGTGTTGGCAGTTCTTGCGCTGCCGGCGATTGCGTTCGTGGTCGAGTTCGACGTCGAACAGGTAAATGGTGCGGTCAAAGCGCTCGAGGCGCGCCAACTTCTCGGAGACATAGGTGCGGAAGTGATCGGGAATTTCGACGTTGCGGCCCTTGACGACGACCTCGGCGTGGGGGCCGTCGTGCGGCTCCTCCTCGGCGCCCACCATCGTTGACTGGTTGGTGTCCATGGATTGTATTGACATACTTGGCAACTCGCTTCCTCTTCGACGGCGCACGCGCTGAGGCGTGCCGGCAAAAAACGGGAGCGCAGCAAGGGAACCCGAACGAAGTCCGCCCGCGGCGCAAGGTGTCGAGAGCTCACCTCCTCGCTTTTCGGGCGATGTGGCGCCAATGGTTCTAGACGCCGCCGTGAGTCGTTCACGGGTGGTTGGTCCCGACGGTAGTCCGTGTTCACCCGCCTGTGCCACATATTCGGCACACGTGTTTTCAGTAATTCATTCCGGTTTGATCTCACGGTAATTTGACGGCTCCGCCGGCCGCAGGATCAGGCATGCGCGACGGCAAGGACCGCGGCCACACGCGCTCCGGTGGTTTGCAGGACGCGGACCGACTCCCCGGCGGTGGCACCCGTCGTCACGACGTCGTCGATCAGAAGCACTTCCCCACCCACGGCCCCGCGGACCCTGACCCGGCCCGCGATGTTCCGCTCCCGCTGCCCGGGCGTCAGCCCCACCGAATCCCGCGTGAAGGCCCGCATCCGCAACGCCGCGAGGACGACGGTTCCTGGGACGACCGAGGCTTCGGCGATGGCCGTCACCGGGTCACCACCGCGCCGACGCGCCGCCGACCGCCTGCTGGGCGCGGGAACCAGCGCCAGAGGAGCATCGACGACGCCCCACGTCAGGAGCCGCGTAAGCCCGGCGGTGACCGCCGTCGCGAATGGCGCGACGAGGTCGGTGCGGCCGTGTTCCTTCATCGCAATGATCGCCGCGCGCCGCGACCCCGCGTAGCGGCCTAGGGAGAAGACCGGCACACCCGGATCGAGGCGCGGTGTGATCACCATCGGCTCGTCGGTGTGCACCGTGAGCGCCCGTGCGCAGGTCTGGCACCACCGGGTGCCCGGTGCGCCGCATCCGCCGCACTCCAGCGGGAGGACGAGGTCGAGCAGCATGGGGTCAGTGTGGCGGCCGGGTCCGACACAGCTCTTGACCTCACGCCGAATGTGGAGTTGTGCCACGCATTTCAGCGAAATCGCGCCAACAACTCCACGCTCGGCCGGGGGTACGAGACGGCGGCGTCCCCTCACTTTGTTTAGGCGCGGCCTGACATGAAGCAATGGTCATTTCTGCACATATGTGTAGTAGTTGCCCACTGCGGTCAACGCTTCTCGCGAGAGTTCGGGGTGACGCTCGTGCATCGTCGACTCGACGAGGTCTCCCGCCCCGTTCAAATCCAGCACCGACCAGTCCAACTGAAGATTCAACGCTTCGTCGAGGATCCTTCTGACTGCATCCCGGGTCGCGTCGACGGCTGTTCTGTACCGAGAAGCGAACTCTGCGCCGTTGTCACCGGGAAACTTCTTCAAGAAGACGACGACCGCCTCACTCAGGGCCGTCGAGCCACCCGCCATGTGCGGGCCTTGCTCCCACGGTCGTTCCGTTGGCAGGCCGACCGCGATCCTTGGGGCCCTTGAGTCCGGCTCACATCGATCGCTTGATCCGTCACTCATGAGCCAGTAGGGCGGCATGGGCGGCCGGGAAATGGGCTTCGAACAACGCCCGTCGCCACTGCCACCAAACGTCAGCGGCAGCGTCAAGTGCCGGCGTCGACAAACCGTCGTCGAAGTCACTCAGCAACAGTAGGAATTGCCACTTCTTCGATTTGTTGAGAAGCCCGAACTCATTCGGTGCGTCGACCGACGCGAGCAAGAAGTCGATTCCTCCCTCGCGCGCGGACCAACACACTTGGAGCTTGCAATCCTCGCGTCGATAGAAAACCGACCAAGCGGGAAGGTCGCCGAACTCGATGTCCCCGGTCGCACCGTCGGGCGCGAAACCGTGTTGTGACAACACCGGCCCCATGTAGGCATCTACTTCGAGCCAATCGTTCATCCGCTGCCCCTCAGAACCCATGAGTTTCCGTCGCGCACGTATCCGTACCTCGAAGCATTCTCATTGAGAAAGTTAATTTCCAACGCCGAGAATGTTTCCCGACGCACCCGTGCTACCTGGTCAACACTGTCGAAGCCGTCGGGCAAGACGTACTCGATCCATGAAACGTGGTCCTCCATCTGCATGCGCAGGAACTGCTCGTTCACCTCCCACCCAAGAGCTTTTGACTGCTCGGGCGCGAGTCCGTCTCCCACCGCGTCCCATACGTCCTTTCCGGTGTCGTAGTAAATGCCGCCGTGATGCTTAGCTTCGCCGATGTATCCACCGTCCTGCCCGTCGTACTTGCCGAGCACGACGCGATCTGAGTCTCCGACGTGATGGGTCGCTCCTTCGGCTACCTGCCGAGCCAGATCTTCCGTCGGAAGTCCGTTCCTGAAGGCGTCGTTGAGGTCGTTCGCAGTGTGCACCGGGTCGTGCGCGCCGGATGAGGTGTCTGAATGATCACCCGGTTGATGGTCCTCGCCATGCTCGTCTCCGGACGAACCCGAAGAATCGTGATTCCCATGTACCGACCCACCATCCGATCCATGCCCGGGCCCGCTCGAACCATGACCAGACCCACCGGACCCGTGGTCGCCGACGCCATGCCCTGAACCACCGGCACTGTCGCCCACCTCCCCGCTGTGCGCGCCGACGCTGACGGGAACCTTGTCGTCGGCTCCGACAGGAGACGACAGCTCACCACCGTGGTTGGCCGCAGCGGGGGGTTCGCTCGCGACCGACCCCGGCTGGGAGGGACCTCCAGACGAGTGCGAGGGATTGCTTTCCGCGACCTGCGCCGGCTCGGAACCATGGGACGGGGGCGGCGCGTCGGCATGCGGCGCGGCCGGAGCATCGGCGTGCGGCGGCGGGGATTCCGAGCCGTGTGGTGCGACGGGGGCGTCGGCATGCGGCGGAGCAGGTTCCGCCGGCGACGGTGAACCCGGCTCTGTCGCATGCGGTTCCGGTGCCGGAGCAGGAGGCGGCGCGGTGTCGACCGGCGGGCGCCCCGTCGGCGCCGACTCCCCCGGCGCGGCCCCGGGCGTCGAACTCTCGGGCACCTTGATGCCGTCGAGGTCACTGCCGACACGACCGGCCTGGCTTGCGATGGACTTCGATTCGGCGGACGCGACTCCGAGGCCGGGAATTCCGTCCCGGGCGGCACCGGCCGCGGCCCGCTCCTCGGCTGAGGCCGCCCGTCCGGCAATGCCCGCGCCGTCGGCGGCAACGTCGGCCTCGCCGGCGCCGGGGATGAGGAAGGAGCCCACCTGCGCGACGTCGTACCCGAGGGCGCGAAACGGGTGCCCGGCTTCGACGTCCTTCCAGTCGACGACATTCTTGACCGTGTCGAGCGCACCCTCTGGGTCGCTCGCGATCGTCGACGCCAATAGGGCCGGGTTCGTCAAGACGGCGGCCGTCTCCCCCAATCCCTCCCACGTCTTCGCCGCTCCGGACGGGTCGTAGAGGAACCGCGTCGGATCCAGCTGACCTATGCCCTGCGCGGTCTCGGCGACGAACTTCAACCCACCCTCGGAGCCGTCGACGATCGCGTTGAACTCGAACGCCAGCGCGCCGCCGACGGCCTGACCCAGGACGCTGGTGAACTCCTTGGTCGCCCACGCCTCAAGCGAGTTCGTCGCGGAGTCCAGCTCGTTGATCCCCTGGTTGAACACCGTTGTGAGTGCGTCCGCTTCACGCTTCATGTTGTTCAGGACGGTCTTGATCTCGTCGGCGATCTTCTTGATCTCGTCGAGCGGGTTGTGTCCGGTGAAGATGCCCCCGATCGTCTCCAGCACGCCGGCCGGACTGAGCTGATGCAGAAGGTTGCGGACGGCGGTTTGGGTGGCGTCGACCGTGGCGGCGAATCCGTCGACGGAGGTCGCCAACGTTCGTGCTCCGTTGGCGATCTTCGTCAAGCCGCCGCCGATCTTCCCGAGAGCGTCGGTCATCTGGCCCGACTCGGGAATCTGCTGCGCGCTCAGGCCGGGACCTGCCGCCTCGACCTGCCCGGCGAGGCCGGTGATCGTAGCGGCGAAGGTTCGCCAGGCGCCTGCCGCGGCGCGCATGTCGCCGGGGTTGCCGTCGGGCCATACGTCGCCGACGAACGCCTCCACCAGCGCCCAGCCCACCGGCGCGGCGACGCCGGAACCCAGCGGCGGCGGCATGCCGGGTGCGGTGAACCCTGCTGGAGCGGCCGGCGCGGGGGCCGCCGACGTACCTCCCCCTACGGTCGAGGAGGCGTTTGCGTGGCCGTAGTTCGCCGCGGAGGTCTGGATGCCGAATCCCACCCGGCGGCCCGCGTTGACGGCCGACGCGGCGGCGTCGAGCAGCGCCTTGCCTGACGCGGTATAGCCCTGGGCGAAGACCAGACCTGCGGCGTCGTGGCCGAACAGCGCGCCCGCGCCGGACAGGGACGAGTCGAGGGAACCGACGGCGGCGGCAACGGCGTCACCCTCCCCGGCGACGGTCGTACCGATTGCAGCCAGCGCAGTCGGGTCCACCGTGATGGGTGGTGCCACGCCTTAGCCCCAGTTGCGCACGTTGGTCTGCGCGGCGCTCGAGTAGTTCTCGTGGGCACCCTCGGCGATCTGACGCAAACGCGCCAACGCGTCACGCATCTCTTGGGCGCCGTGATCCCACTGTTGTTGCGCCGAACGCTCGGCTTCCCCGCCGTCGCCGTACCAGGACGTGCCCAGCGCGGCGACCGAACTCCTGGCGTGCGCCAGGTGCGCTTCCAGTTGGGAGTCGAATTCCGACATCCGGTCGACGACGGCCAGCAGCGCCGCGGGGTCGACTTGGAAGCCGCTCACAGGCCGATCTCCGACACGCGGGAGGCACCTGCCGCGTCGGTCGCGTCGTACCGTTGCGCCGCGTCGCCTATTAGCCCGGACATCTTCGCGAGCCCGTCGACGACTTGTTGGGCGCCGTCGTGCCATTCCCGCCACACCGCGTCGTACGCCGACGCCGCCTCGCCCGACCATCCCGGGCCAAGCAATCCGGACACCTCACCGTCCAGCGAGCCAAGACCGGTGCGCAATCCGGTGGCCACCGACTCCAAGTCACCCGCCACCGCGCCAAGCACGGATGACGTCACGTGCAGTTCCGACATCGAAATTCACCCCCCGCTAGATCGCCGACTTAATCAGGGTAACTCGATGCGGAGAGGGCCAAATGCACTGAATCAGAACACTTTTGGCAGGCAATTCACAGGAAGCTGGTAGGAGTCGATCAGCCGGGAAGTACCGGAATCGCCCCCGCGACCATGAGCGGCCGCACCTCGGCCCACATCAGGTCGTTCTCGGCAGCCGATCCCGAAAGTTGCAACACGCCACGCTGATCGGCGACGTAGAGCGTCGACGGATTCGCCGCAACGGTCGCGACCGGTGCCAGGAGGTTCCGGCTGGGGCCGTCGGAGTTGACGCCGTCGAGGTTGACGTAGGAGACCGGATGCTGCGGATCGGTTCGACTGACGACGATGTCGTCACCGGTGCGCCACGACAACGACACCGCTGTGTCGCCCAGACCAAAACCCAGTCGACGCGGATAGGTCAGGGCGTAGAGCCCACCTTGCGTCTGCTCGACCCCGGCCAGGATGACCTGTCCGTTGACGACCATCGCCGCGCGGGTGCCGTCTCGCGACAGTTGGAGTTCCGAGACCGGGCCGGGGAACTTCGTGAACACGGCGGTGGCGTCCACGGGGATTCGCGCGGGCTGACCCGAGGCCGCTTCCTGGATGACGCGGACGACGTTGTTGCCGTCCACCACGACCCAGATCGCGTCGTCCAGTGACCAACTGGGGCGTGACAGCGTTCGGCCGTCGATGGCTTGGGACGAATCGCCTCCAAGTTGGCCGATCCAGAGCGACGACGCCATGTCGGGCGCACCGGGTCTCAGCGTCACCACCGACGCCACTTCCTGGCCGCTGCGTGACAAGGCCGCCGCCGTCTGCCCCGGCAGGTTTCCGAAGGAGCCAGCAACCCGTGGCGCCTTCTGCCCGTCCAGCGACACCAGTGATCCGCCGATGAGGGCGTGCAGTCCAGCGGCGGCCCCGGGGTCCGCCCCGGGGTCGGTGGCGGCGACGTCGGAGGAGTTCCAGCCCTCGGCGAACCGGTCGTCGAGCGCGGCACCGTCGGCGTTGATCACGTACGGCCCGTTGACCCCGGCTCGGTTCAGCGTCCAGATGATCTGTGCCGCAAGCAATTGTCGTGAATGCGGATCGGTCGTCGACAAGTTCTCGAGGTCGACCCGCGCGCCGCCGTAGCCCCGTCCGACGCCGGTCTTTCCACCGTCGGCCCTGGTGACCGGCCCCCGCAACCGCAGCGGCGCGCCAAGCAGGTTGCGCACGGTGTTCGCCATCTCCGGCCGGGCTCCGGACACCAACTTGCTCACCAATTCGGTGGGCAACTGGTCCGGATCCGACACGGCGACGTAGCGCGGATCGGGAACGACGGTCTTGCCGGTCGGGTCGACGAAGTACAGCGTGCTGCGCTTGTAGGTGGCCAAAAACTGCTGCCAGTCCAGGAAGACGCCGTTGGGCAGCTTGTCGATTCGCCAGCCGCCGGTGGTCTTCACCAGTTCGATTGGCCCGGGATCGGGCAACGCGCCGTCGCCGGTCTCGAACACCCCCATGTCGGAAAGGGAACCGAGGATGTCGGCCTTCATGGTCACCGAAACACGATCGGGCTGACGGGTTTCAACGAACACCACCCGGTCGATCAGCAGTGCGCTGCCCGCGTCGTCCCAGTCGTTGGACGCCGACTCGGTGAGAAACTGACGGGCGGCGAGATGGCGGTTCGCGGGATCGGCCGTCGCCTTGAGGAATTCGCGCAGCAGGACGTCGGGATCCATGCCGGGGGTCGGAGTCGGCAGGCTCGGTGGGGCCGGGCGGTCCATGGTGCCGAGCGCTTGCGGCGCCGACGAACTCGGCACGCCCGCACACCCAGTGAGAGTCAACGCGACAGTCAGAATCAGCATGACGGCGACCAGCGCGCGTCTCACGCGCGCTCCCCGGCGGTTTCCCGGTCGCGCGCCGGTGTGACCGACGGCTTGTCCTGGCCAATCGGCTTGAGCGGCAACGGGCTTGCCGTCACCTTGTGGCCGCGCACCAGCGGCAGCGTCAACCGGAAGCACGCGCCCTTGCCGGGCTCTCCCCACGCCTCGAGCCTGCCCTGATGCAAGCGTGCGTCTTCGATGGAGATGGCCAGCCCCAGCCCGGTGCCACCGGAGCGGCGCACCCGTGACGGGTCCGAGCGCCAGAACCGGCTGAACACCAGCTTCTCCTCACCGGGGCGCAGACCAACGCCGTAATCGCGCACCGTGACCGCGACGGTGTCCTCGTCGGCCGCCATCCGAATCCGCACCGGCTTGCGCTCGGCATGGTCGATGGCGTTGGCGATCAGGTTGCGCAGGATTCGTTCCACCCGCCGCGCGTCGACTTCGGCGATCACCGCCTCCGACGGCATGTCCACGACCAGCTCGACCGAGGCGTCCTTGGCAAGATGACCGACGTTCTCCAGAGCGCTTCCCACCGTCAACCGCAGATCCTCGGATTCCACCGACAGTTCGGCGACACCCGCGTCGTGGCGGGAGATCTCGAGGAGGTCGCTGAGCAGCGTCTCGAACCGGTCCAGCTCGCTGACCATCAATTCCGTCGCGCGCCGCAGCGCGGGTTCGAGGTCGTCGCTGTGGTCGTAGATCAGGTCGGCGGCCATGCGCACCGTCGTCAACGGCGTACGTAGCTCGTGACTGACGTCGGAGGTGAAGCGGCGCTGCAGGTTTCCGAATTCCTCCAGCTGGGTGATCTGACGCGACAGGCTCTCCGCCATGTCGTTGAACGACACTGCCAGTCGCGCCATGTCGTCCTCACCACGCACCGGCATCCGCTCGGTCAGGTGTCCCTCGGCGAACCGCTCGGCGATACGCGACGCCGACCGCACCGGAAGCACGATCTGCCGGGCAACCAGCAGCGCGATGGCGGCGAGGAGCCCCAGCAGCACGATGCCGCCGGTGGCCATCGTGCCGCGCACCAACGCGATGGTGCTCTCCTCATTGTTCAACGGAAAGATCAGGTACAGCTCGAGATTGGTGACCTGCGACGACGTCGGGCTGCCGACGATCAGCGCCGGCCCCGAGAAGCCGTCGGTGTTCACCGTGGCGTATTGGTAACTGACCTGTCCGGCCTTGACGAAGTCGCGAAGCGCCGCGGGGATCTGCTGCACCGGTCCGGCCGCGGTGGCGGCTCGCGGCCCGTCCCCGGGCACCACCAGCACCGCGTCGAAGGCGCCGGCGAGACCAGCCCCCGAATCGACCTTGCGGTCGACGAGTGTGTTGCGCGCCAACTGAAGACTGCTGTCCAACGAGCGAGTTTCCTCGCCTCCGACGATCCCGCTGACCGTCGTGCTGGCTCGCTCGATCTCCTCGGTTGCCGCCCGCACCTTGATCTCGAGGATGCGATCGGTGATCTGACTGGTCAGCACGAAGCCGAGCACCATGATGACGGTCAGCGACAGCCCGATGGTGAGCGTCACCACCCGAAGTTGGAGCGAGCGTCGCCACGCGAAGCCGAGCGCTCGGCCCAACGTGCCAAGACCCCGCAGCATGGGAGCCGAGCGGCTCCGAATGCGTCGGCGGGAGCCCCAGATCACGGGGGTCCGGCCTTGTACCCCACTCCTCGAACGGTGAGCACCACCTGCGGGTTCTCCGGATCCGTCTCGACCTTGGCGCGCAACCGCTGGACGTGCACGTTCACCAGCCGGGTGTCGGCCGGATGCCGGTAACCCCAGACCTGTTCGAGCAGCACATCCCGAGTAAACACCTGCCGCGGTTTACGTGCCAGCGCCACCAAGAGGTCGAACTCCAGCGGCGTCAGGGAAATCTGCTCCCCGCCGCGGGTGACCTTGTGTGCGGGCACGTCGATCTCGACGTCGGCGATCGACAGCATCTCGGCCGGACCGTCGTCGTTGCGGCGCAGCCGGGCCCGGACCCGCGCGACGAGCTCCTTCTGCTTGAAGGGCTTCATCACGTAGTCGTCGGCCCCGGATTCCAGACCGAGCACCACGTCGACGGTGTCGGTCTTGGCCGTCAACATGACGATCGGAACGCCGGAGTCCGCGCGCAGCACGCGGCACACGTCGATGCCGTTCATGCCGGGCAACATGAGGTCGAGCAGCACCAAGTCAGGCCGCAGTTCGCGAACAGCCGTCAACGCTTGGCTGCCGTCAGCGACCACCGCGGTATCGAAGCCCTCGCCCCGCAAGACGATGGTCAGCATCTCGGCGAGCGACGGATCGTCGTCGACGACCAGAATCCTTTGCCTCATGGTGCCCATCGTGTCACCGAAACGCGATAAACCTGAGTTACCACACCGGGCGTTTTGCCCGCAGATCAGGCAGTCAGCGTCTGCGCCAATTCCTGCGGGACCACGTCGGGTCCGGCGACGGCCCAGCGACCCTGCCAGTTCGCGGCGGCGAGCGCGGCGTAGGCGGCGTTGGTGCGACGCTGAAGACCGTCGTCGCGCTCGTATGCGTCGCGGGTGCGGTCGGCGTCGGCCGCCTCGCGACGCAACGCCCGTTCGGCGGCCAACTCGGTCGGTACGGCGAGCAACACCTGCCAATCGGGCTGCGGGATGGCAAACCGGCCGAACTCGAGTTGGGCGACCCAGGCGACGATGCTTCCGTCCGCCTCCTGGTGCAACCGCGCGGCGCTGTACGCGGCGTTGGACGCGACGTAGCGATCCAGGATCACGACGTCGTGTCCGGCGCACAGCCGTTCGATCTCTGGCTTGGCGTCCGCGCGGTCGAGGGCGAACAACGTCGCCATGGCGTAGACCGAAGACGACAGGTCGCCATGATCGCCGTGCAACGCCTCCGCCGCGATGTCCGCGTGCACGGATTGGTGGTAACGCGGGAACGCGAGGCGGGCGACGGTCTTGCCCGTCGACTCGAAGGACGCCTGCAGGCCGTCGGTCAGCGTCCGCTTCCCGGCGCCGTCGACTCCTTCGATCGCGATGAGCACGCGGCGAGCGTAACTGGTGCCTTCAACCGCGTTCGACCGCCGATAGGCTTGCCAGCGACCGTCTAGTGGCTGGGAGGTCTGTCAGGTGGGACAGTCGGTTGAACTCGTCGAATCGGAGTTGCACGCCGCATCCGCACGTCTGGAGAGCGCCGCGCAACGGCTGAAGGAAGGGTTAGCCAGCGTCAACGACGAGACCACACAACTGCTCGGTTCGGGGTGGAAGGGCGGGGCCGCATCGGCTTACGGCCCGGCGTGGGACGGCTGGCACGAGGGAGCGGAACAGGTCGTTCAAGCCCTGCAACGGATGTCGGAGCTGTTGTCGATCGCCGGCAAGGAGTACGCCAAGACAGACCAAGCCGGCGCCGATGCGCTTGGCTCGACGGTCCAGACTTCTGGCGGGGCGACCGACAGCGGAGCGAGTGTCGGTGGCGGCGCTCCCAGTCCCCAGAGCCTCCCCGACCTCGGCCTGGGCGGCCCGAGCGGCACCAGCAGCGGGAGCGCGGGCGGCCAGTCCGGAGACATCGGGCAGCAGGCGATGTCGTCGGTTTCGCAGTTCGGTCAGGCCGCCGCTGGGATGGCCCAGCAGTCCGGCCAAGCAGTGGCCGGACTTGCCCAACAAGCCGCTCAGCTGGCGATGGGGCTGGCTCAGCAGGCCGGGCAAGCTCACGAGACCGGGGACGCTCAGACCGACAAGGCCGATGCACTTGCCGCCGATACACCTCCTGCTCAGGGTGCCGAGGACAGGGACGACTACGAGAAGGACGAGCAGCGCGAGCGCGAACGGGATGACGCCGCAGCAGCGTCCGGCGAACAGTCGACGGGAACCGCGCCCGTCGATCTTGGCGACGTGACACCGGCACCTGACGACCAAGCGACCAAGAGGACGCTATGAACGAGCTGGAAGGCGAGCTGGTAGTCGACTTCGCGAAGATGAGCGCGGCCATCGATCACATGTCCAAGTTCGAATCGGACGTGAAGGAGGTCCTGTCCGACGTCGACCAGGCCATGGCCGCCTTGCGCGCGACGTGGCACGGCGAGGCGTCGGACCAACAGGCGCAGGCGCAGCAGCAATGGGACACAGGCGCCGAACAGATGAACACGTCGCTCGAACAGCTGAAGAAGATCGCTCAAGCGGCGGAGAAGAATTACACGGACGCGGTCAAGAAGAACGAGGAGATGTGGGCGCAGTAGCCGCGGGTGGCCGAATCGAGGTCGACCCGGTGGTCCTGCTGCGGGCCGGCCAGAGGATGGGTTCGATCGGTGCGCAGTTGGACGCGTTGTCGACGTCCCTCGGCGCAGCGTTGGGTAGCGGCATTGCCTCGGGTTGGGACCCGGCCGGGGCCGACTTCGGATTGAAGTACGGGGACACTGCCCAGGAGTTCGCCAACACGTTGGCAGAAGCTGCGAACGCCTTCAAGTACTCCGGTCAGCGCTTGGAGGCGACGGGCTACAACTACAAGAACGCCGACGCCGGGTCGACCATCGGCGGACGCACCCCCATGGGCTCGGTGGGTGAGGCGCCCAGTGAGACGAAGGCCGTGGACGCCCCCACAGGTCCA
The DNA here is from genome assembly GCF_001426545.1 of Mycobacterium sp. Root135. GTDB lineage: Bacteria > Actinomycetota > Actinomycetes > Mycobacteriales > Mycobacteriaceae > Mycobacterium. The sequence goes on from NZ_LMEZ01000007.1 coordinate 197,775, forward strand.
AGCGGGGCGATCGTTCCCCCGCCGCCCAATTGGTGGCTGATCGACGGGTTGCTCAATGCGATACCGCTGATCGGATCGGTTGCGGGAGCGGCCATGACGTGGCCGCAGGGCAATCCCTCGCTGTTGCGTCTCACCGCAGCACAATGGAAGAACTTCGCTACCGGCTTGGCTGCCTTCAACGACGACGTTCCGGCACTGAAAACTGCTGTGTCACAACAGCACATCCCCGAACAGGCAAAGATTCAGGAGTGTCTCGGGGCACTCAGTACGTACTTGCCGTGGTTGTCAGAACAAGCGACGGCCATGGGGACCAAGATCGACGATTTCGCCAACGGCGTGCAGGAGGCCCAAGACGCCATCCGCCGCCTCTTGGACCGGATCTCCGGCGAAGGTCTGTGGGACACCGTCACCGGCATCTTCAGCGGCGACGGTCTCGACATCCTGCAACAAATCGCCGACGACGTCGGTACGGTCCTGGAGAACTTCCAGCGACAAGTCAAGGGAATCGTCGGGCTACTCTCCGAGCTTTCCAAAGCCCTCGGCGACGCCTTGGATGCATTCCAGAAGTGGGTAAAACCAGCCTTGGAGGCCACCTTTGGCGATGAAGTGGGAGGCGCCCTCGCCGAGGCGGTCACGTTCTACACCGACGTACAGCTCGGTTTGATCAATAGCGTGATCGGCACCGTGTCGGGTTTGGTGTCGCTGGCCGACATCGACGTCTTGAAGGGCATGGCCGAAATGGCCCTGTCGGTGGCCGAGGATCCAACGAAGCTGCCCGGCGTGCTGGAGAACATGGGCAAGCAGTTCATCGCCTACGACCAGTTGACCGGTGACCACCCGGGTAGGGGTGTCGGCGAGGCAGCGGGCAACATCGGAATGCTCTTCCTCCCGGGTGGAGCGGCCACCAAGACGGGCTCGGTAGCGAGGGGTCTGAGGTACGGCAGCAAGCTGCTCGACGAGGGACGCCTCCCCCGCATCTCGGACATTCCCGGCATGGGTGGTGGCAGGTCCCTCCCCTCCGTGGACAATCCGCCAGGGGCCGGGCCCGGTCACCCGGGAGCTCCGGAGTTCACACCGCCGCGGCTCCCCGAATCGCTCGCCAACCCTCCTTCTGCTCCGCACGCCCCCGAGGCGCCATCCACTCCGCAGCCACTTGGCGACTCAGGCGGGCCACCTGGCGGCGGTCCGCCCGGTGGTGGCGGTCCGCCCGATCCCCCGGGGGGACGGGGCGTCGGTCCGCCCGACTCTGGGTCGGGCCGGGCCGACGGCCCCGCGCCACAGTCGCCATCGTCGGGTGCTGTTGAACCGCAACATGTTTCGGATCCAACGACACCGTCGACGCCGACCCACGCACCCACTTCTGGTGATGCGCCGGCACCCGCCGCCCCGCACGCGCCCGAATCGCCAGGCCCTGCAAGCCCTCACGAAACTGGCGGCCAATCGCCGTCCGAGCCCGGCCCGTCACCGACCGAGCACTCGCCGGCGACTCCGGAGTCGCACGGAAATGGTGTGGCCGAACCGCGGGCCGACGGCAACCATGCGCCGAACGAGAGCCACCAGCCGGCTTCGGAGGGCCACAGCGGAGGTACGGCCGACGGAACTCATGCACCTGCCGACCATCAGCCCGCTGCCCATACGCCCACGACCGAATCACCCACTGCGCATGAACCGGCCAGGACCGACAACGGCCAGCCACACGAACCAACGCACGCACCAGGTGAGGCAGCCGAAGCTCGGCCGCACGAGCCGGCGGCGACGACACCAGCGGCTCCCATGGCAGGCGGTATGCCGATGGCGCCCCACGCTGGGGGTGGAGTGCACAGTCCGTCCGACGGCCCGGCCAGCAGAGCAGCGAGCCCGGAGTCCCCGACGCGCACACCGGAAGCCAAGGCGCCGCAATCGAGTTCACCGGAAACCCCACGCACGACGGCGCCTGCCAGTGCCGGGCCAGGTCCAAGCAACACGCCGTCGGCGCCGGTAGACCCACCCATGAAAGCCACCCACGGCGCGCCGGGCGAACCGCGAGCTCACGGACCAGAGCTGTCCTCTCCACGACCGGCGAGTCACGGAGCGAACGAGCCGCAGGCACCCACCTCGCCTGAGGCACCTGTCGACTCGCCTTCCGCGACCGAACCTGGATCTTCGGAATCAAGCGCACCAGCGGATTTCGCAGATTCTCATCCACCGCTACATCGGGACAACCCGCTGCCGGTAAAGCACATGCCTGGTCATTTTGCATTTGAAACCGACCCCAACCATCCACGCAATCCGTTCCCTGGACAGAGTGTCGAGCGTTGGTCCCCCGAAAAGCTCGAACAGCACCGCGTTGTCGTCGATGAAAACGGACTCTTGCGCAACACCGACGGTTCTCTCTTCGATACCACTGGCGCCAAGTCCCACTGGACTCCAGATGGCGGTCGGGCAATATTCATCATGGACCGGCACGGGAACATCTACGCATCACTTGAGCAAGAACGCGGTCGACTTCATCATTCAACCCTTGCAAGCGGAAACCCCGTGACCGGTGCCGGAGAATTATCCGTGGCAAATGGGCGTCTCGTTGAGGTAACGGGCAACTCCGGACACTACATGCCCGGTCGCACCAATACGCAGAACGTTATAGATGAACTTGCTAGACAAGGAATAGACTCTCATTCGATCACAGTCGAATGGATCGCCCCGGAAGGAACATGAGATGGCTACAGAGTCTTGGCGCGGTGCGATAAATATGATTCTCTATGGGCTACTTTTCAAAGAAAACCTTGATGATGCTAACGCCGCTATGACAGCAGACGCCATCATAGAATATCGATCATTCGGCCAGGGCCCCGAGTTCTTTTTCAATGCCATTGAAGAAGCACTCTCTTCTGACACACCGATCATGACTGGTGTGTTCGCGGAGCCCCCGCATGGCCTCGATGAACTTCGACACTCCGAACATGACATGCGTAGTTTTCTAGCGTCAATAGCCGAGAATTTGCGGAGGCGCCAACCCTGGCCGCCCAAACCTGGGGCGGAGAACTGAAGACCAACTCTCTGCCAGCGGAAAGGCGTGACCATCATGTGGTGGCGTAACGCGATCAGCCAGATACTCTACTGCCTACAGTACGTTCCGACTTTAGACGGTCGAACGGCACTCGAAATATCAGAAGCAATCGTTGCTCGGCGATGTCTCGAAGATGGCCCAGAAACCTATCTTGAGGCAATCGAGGCAGCACTCACCCAAGGCGACGAACTCAACACAATCCCAACGCCTCACGCCGACGCCTCCATCCGATCCTTCGTTTCCGCACTAGCCACAGAATTGCGAAGACTTCATACCTGGACGCTACCTCCGATGGTTCAATTAAGATTGGAACAATGGGAGCAAATAATCGGCGCTGCCCAACCAATCGGCAGAATTGAATTGCGCCAACTCGAAGTGAGCAAGCGATTGGGATTCGAATTCGTCGAGGTGGCAACCCATCGACCTAGATTGCTTCTCCATTTGGAGACTGGAATGGTCGTTGGGTTGTCAGCTCCGTTGAGTATCAACGATTCAGGAGTCGCGGTGTTCGTCGCTAATAATGTCGGAGCACGACCCATCGCCGAAGAGATCCAACGCACTACCGGACTAGGCCAAACCGATCTGACAGTGTTCGCGCCGTCTAGCGCCCGACCGGGGCTCGCGAAGGATCCGCTGCAAACCCAACAACGACGCCTCATGCCAGACCTGACATCTCAATCGTCTGGTGTTGAACGGTGGTCGCCAGGTCAGCTAGAACGGCACCGCGTCGTAATCGACGACGAAGGACGATTCAGAACAATTGACGGAGGCATGTTGGACACTCGGATGGCTACGGCATCATGGCGTCCGAACGCCGAACTCGCCCTGTTCATTCTCGACCCACACGGCAACATCTACGTATCGCTGCGTCGAGTCGTTTCACGTGTCCACCACTCCACGCTGTCGGGAGGCGGCCCTGTAGCGGCTGCAGGCGAGCTCCGTGTTCGTGATGGGCACTTGTTGGCACTAACCGACCACAGCGGCCACTACCCACCCACACATTCAAGTAATCAGATTCTCGTCGACGAACTGCAGCGTCAAGGAGTAAAGACGACGGACGTCCTATTCGACTTCGCTGCAACGGAATAGAGTGGATGTGCGTTGCGTCCGCCAACGCACCCATGATCGATGACCCCTGCGGTCGGACGCCCAAACTTCAGGCCAATTCGCGCCGCAAATTGACGGGAGTCGCAGCTTCGCCTTCCGATTGTCCAACCGAGTGCTCAGATGCCCAGTCCCTATAGCCGACTCTCCGGCAGCACGTAACCGGGCGTGAATCCCTTCTCTTGCACAACGAGATTCAAGGTCCCGAGGCTGAACTCCTCGATGTCGTCGAACGCGATGTCCGGCTTGAGATCGGTATGGAAGATGGGGTGCCCATCCGCGTCGTACCCGCCATATACCTTGTCGCCGTATAAATCCACGTACTTCTCGATGCCAAGGCCACTGACCACTTTGCGCGCATAGGCTTCGCCGCCACCTGACCACACCATGATGCGGGCGTTCTTCATGCTCGACAGCGTGATCAGCAGAGTACGGATCCGTTCATTCGCGACGTAGGCACCGGTGATGGTGTTGTCTCGAAGTGTTCCGTCAATGTCGAAAGCAATGGTGACCGTCTTCATCGCGTTTCATCCCCCGGGTCGGTATCGCCTCAGCCATGGCCAGCCTTCTTGCCGGAGCAATTTTAGCTGGCGACGGAGAGCGCGCTCTGCACCGAAGCGCCACCACCGCAATCAATGACGCGCAAAACCTCGTCAATCGCGAAGTTCTCGCGAGATGACGGGTTCGCATGGACGATTCCGCACTCAGTACGGCGATCATCGAAGCAAGCGGTCACACGGCTGGGCGGCACGTCGACGGGGAGAAGACGCTCTCCCTCCACGGCTCCAAGGTCGGTAGTCAAATGGCCCCGGACGTTCTCGCATTCGTGCGGAAATGGAACTGGCGCTAGGTCACCGACTGCATTGCCTGCCGCTTTACGCCCTCACCACAACCGCTCGCCGGTGAACCCACCAATGATCATGACAACGGGCACCGAGAGAAGCAGGAACCCCGCCGCCACCCCCGGCACCGTCAACGCGCCAACAGCGGCTGTCACCGCACCCAAGACCGCCGCGGCGACCAACTGCAGGACCCTGACGACGAGGGTGAGGTGTTGCCGCAGAACCGATGTGAGCATCGAACCGGGCACGTTGCGCAGCACCGGGATCGACATCGCCACCAGCAGCACCGCTCCCACACCGGCGATGATGCGCGGGACGACCGTGGTGCCGCCATCCTCACCAATGTTGTAGGTCGCGACCACCGCGATCGTCACGAGCAACACCACCCATGCCGAGCGCCGCAGTACGCCGCTGACCACCACCCCGACGTTTCGACGCACCACTTCGCCGAACCGCGGGTCGAGCCGTTCGGCGGCGATGAAGCCACGGACCGCGCTCCATCGCCGACCCCGCTGGTGCTCGAGTCTCGCCAAGTTGTGGACGATGCTGGCGTCCCTCGGATTCAGTTGCAGCGCATGCCGATAATCGGCCTCGGCGGCGTCGAGCTCAACGAGGGCGACGTGGATGTCCCCGCGAAGATTCAGCGCGTCGACGTCCTGTGGGTTCAGTCGCAGCGCCTCGTTGACGGCCGTCATCGCCTCGACGGGACGCCGCGCATCCGACAGCATTCGTGCATACGTGTGGTGCGCCAGATGACTATGCGGATGCGTCGTCACCGTCCGCCACGCCACCGTGAGCGCTTCGGGAATTCGGCCCTGCAGCTCGAGCGCATGACTGCAGACGCGCATCGCGTACTCGTCGTCCGGAGCGACCGACAGCGCCGCGTGCGCGCTGTTCGCCGCTTCCGCAAGGTCACCCTGCCCCAGCTTCACTCGGGCGTAGAGCGTCAGCAGACGCGGCTGGTTCGGGTGGGCGCCCAGCGCCGACGCGAGGACCGACTCGGCGCGCCAGAAATCACCGGCCGCCATGTAGGCTTCGGCGGCGTGCACGACGGCGTCGACGCCATCGAATGCCGCCGTCATCGAAACTGCCTGTGTCGGCGTTGATCTCGCTCGTCCAGCATTCCCCTCAACAGCCTCTCCGTCTCAGACGCCCACCCGGTCCGATCCTAGACCGGGCCATCGCGGGCACCGGGCACGAATCACGTCAGGTGCGTGCCCCGGTCAGGACGTCCCGCAGTTCGGCGCGGTCGGCACCCCGTTGAACCGGTCGGCGATCCACTGCATCGCAGCCTCGCCGTCGACGAGCATCGGCAAGGCGTGGTTGATCACCATCTTGTTGAGGAACGGTGGCTGCTCGTTGGTGCGGAACTCGACGTCGGCGCCCTTGGCGCACCAATCCCGACCGAGCTGGTTGGCCGCGGTCCACGGCACCAGCGGGTCGAAGCGGTTGCTGTTGATCAACACTGGCGTCGTCGGCTTCAGATATCCGATGCGTTGCATGTCGAACAAGGACTTGAACGGCTCCTCGGCGACCAGCGCAGTGATGTCCTCGGTGAAGTACGGCTGCAGGTGCCGGAACATGAACTTGGAAACCGTCTCTGCGATGCACTGGTCCTGAACCTTCTGCAGCAGATCGGCGCCACGCGGCGTCATCTTCGACCGGATCGCGTCCCCGAATTCGGGATAGGTCGTGATCACCGAATTCAGTGCATAGCCGACAACCCCGACCAACGCGCTGCCGTCGGCGTAGGGGAACAGCTCCTTGAGGTCGGCGGGTGGCGCACCCGCGTAGGTTCCCACGATCGTGAGATCGGGAGCGTAGGTCGGCGCGAGTTCTGCGGCCGACGCCGCCGCTCCCCCACCCTGCGAATAGCCCCAAAATGCCGTCGGTCCATGGGGATCCAACGACGTGTCGGGCAAGCGCATCGCCGCCCGGCCCGCGTCGAGCATGGCATTGCCCTCCGCCACCCGGTTGACGTAGGTGTGCAGGCCGGGCGTGCCGAGTCCTTGGTAGTCGGTCATGACGATGGCGAAACCACGGGCCACCATCGTCGCGACGAACAGCTCTTCGTAGTTGAAGGAGAAGTCGAGGTACGGGGCGAAGTGAATGCCCTGGTTGAACTGCCGCGACGGCGCGCACTGGTCACCTTGGCCCTGCGTGCCGGGCCCGTAGACGATCAGCGGACGGGGCCCGCGCCCCGGCCAGTCGTTGAACGGTTCGAAGTACGTTCCGGTGACGGCCATGGGATTGCCGCGAGCGTCGATGCTGCGGTACATGATTCGCGTGCCGGTCGCCATGATGGCACCCAGTTGCCCGGAGGGTTCCAACACCAGCCTCGAGGGCTCGGTGCGGATCAGGTCGCCCGGTTGCCCGGGCGGCAACGGTTCGGGCGGAGTGTAGAACGCGGTGTACTCGTCTTCGTTGTACTTCGGATCACGCACGTCGTTGGTGGGGTCGGGGGCCGCATGCGTCGTCGGCATACCGACGAGAGATCCGACCAGCAGCGCGGTCAGCAGAAGCCCCAGGATCCGCACCATGACGCGGACCATACCATTTGGTACGTCTTCGTCCGGCGTTCACCCCGCTTCGCGAAAGTGCTTATGCCAACACTCATTAAGCGACGACGGCCGAAACAAACGAAAGCCCCCGACCCACCGAAGTGGGCCAGGGGCCTTCAGGAGCTACTTGAGAGCTACAAAACTCAGTAGCGGTAGTGCTCGGGCTTGTACGGGCCGTCGACGTCGACGCCGATGTACTCGGCCTGCTCCTTGGTCAGCTTGGTCAGCGATCCGCCGAGGGCTTCGACGTGGATCTTGGCGACCTTCTCGTCGAGGTGCTTGGCGAGGCGGTAGACCTCGTTGTCGTATTCGTCGTTCTTGGTCCACAGTTCGATCTGCGCGATGACCTGGTTGGAGAAGCTGTTGCTCATCACGAAGGACGGGTGTCCGGTCGCGTTGCCCAGGTTCAGCAGACGTCCCTCCGACAACACGATGATCGAGTGGCCGTCGGGGAAGATGAATTCGTCGACCTGGGGCTTGATGTTGATGCGACGGATGTCCTTGTCGCGCTCCAGGCGGGCCATCTCGATCTCGTCGTCGAAGTGACCGATGTTGCCCAGGATGGCCTGGTGCTTCATCGACCGCATGTGTTCGAGCGTGATGATGCCCTGGTTCCCCGTGGCGGTGATGACGATGTCGGCCCAGCCGATGGCCTCTTCGACGGTCTTGACCTCGAAGCCGTCCATCAGCGCCTGCAGGGCGTTGATCGGGTCGACCTCGGTGACCGCGACGCGTGCGCCCTGCGCCTTGAGCGCCTCGGCGCAGCCCTTGCCGACGTCGCCGTAGCCACACACCAGCGCGGCCTTGCCGCCGATGAGGACGTCGGTGCCACGGTTGATGCCGTCGATCAGCGAGTGACGGGTGCCGTACTTGTTGTCGAACTTGCTCTTGGTGACCGAGTCGTTGACGTTGATCGCCGGGAACGACAGCTCACCGGAGGCGGCGAACTGGTACAGCCGCAGCACACCGGTGGTGGTCTCCTCGGTGACGCCCTTGACCGACTCCGCGACCTTGGTCCACTTGGTCTTGTCGGCGTCGAGCGAACGACGCAGCAGGTTCAGGAACACCTTGTATTCGTCGGAGTGCTCCTCCTCCTCGGGCGGCACGACGCCGGCCTTCTCGAACTGCGCGCCGCGCAGCACCAGCATGGTGGCGTCGCCACCGTCGTCGAGGATCATGTTGGCGGGCTCACCCGGCCACGTCAGCATCTGGTCGGCGCACCACCAGTAGTCCTCGAGGCTCTCGCCCTTCCAGGCGAAGACGGGGACGCCCTTGGGCTCCTCGGGAGTACCGTGCGGGCCGACGACAGTCGCGGCGGCGGCATGGTCCTGGGTGGAGAAGATGTTGCACGACGCCCAGCGGACCTCGGCGCCGAGACTCACCAGGGTCTCGATCAGTACGGCCGTCTGAACGGTCATGTGCAGCGAGCCGGACACCCGTGCGCCCTTCAGCGGTGCCACGTCGGCGTATTCGCGACGCAGGGCCATCAGGCCGGGCATCTCGTGCTCGGCCAGCCGGATCTCCTTGCGGCCGAATTCGGCAAGCGAGAGATCGGCGACCTTGTAGTCGACGCCGTTGCGGACGTCGGCGGTCAGTTCTGGTGCAGTCATGTAGAGCCTCTACTTCGTTGGTTCTCGGGTCGTCAAATGCCGTGTGCGCACGCATGGCGCGCCGGCGACACCCGAAGCCTGCGGACTCGCGGGACAGGCGCTATGGCGCACTGCCGGCTAGGAGGTGTCTATGACACCGTATCGCTCGGCGAACGGTGTCATCAAACGGGCCAGGTCACGGGCAACGTCTCCCCCACCTTCGGAGGGCGGTACCCCCAGATCGGCGGGTCCCGGCGGCATCGAGACGTAGCTCATCGCGAGCCGGACGATGGCTCTGGCCAGCACTCCGGCGTCCTCCTCGCTGGCGCGGACCCAGCTGTGCATGAACGTCGACGTGAGTCGCTGCGAACATCTCGTGATGATCGGCGCGCTGTCGGTGGTGATGATCTGCAGCAGGTCGGGCTTGGCCGCGCCGGTCAGCAGCGAGATGACCAGCGGGTCGGACGCCGACTCCGCGAAGAAGGCGCGGAAGCCTTCGAGGAAGGCGGCGTAGACGTTGCCCACGTTCCCTTGGATGGCGTCGTCGACGGCGTCCMCCAGCCGGTCGGCCAACCGCAGGGCGTAGCCCTCGGCCAGGCCCTGGCGTGACCCGAATTCGTTGTAGATGGTTTGACGGCTGATACCGGCCGCCTTGGCGACGTCGGTCAGCGTGATGGACGACCAGTCCCTGACCAGGAGCATGTCCCGCATGCCGTCGAGGATCGAACCGCGGAGCAGAACTCGCGACGCCTCGGCGTACGGCACGCGCGCGGCCGTACGCCGGTCGGTCGGACTGTTCATACGCGCGAGACTATCGGTTCGAGGGGCGGTCAACCCCGTGCAACCTCGACCATCTCGAAGTCCGACTTCGCCGCGCCGCAGTCCGGGCAACTCCAGTCCTCGGGGATGTCGTCCCAACGGGTGCCCGGGGCGATGCCGTCCTCGGGCCACCCCTTCTCCTCGTCGTATTCGAAACCGCACTGCACGCAGACGAACAGCTTGTAATTCATGTCGTCACTCCCAGTTCTTCGAAGTCGATCTTCTCCCGAACCGCACAGTCCGGGCAGCACCAGTCGTCGGGCACGTCACTCCACGACGTCCCCGGCGGAAAGCCTTCGCGGGGAGCACCTTTCACTTCGTCGTAGACGTAATCGCAGCCGGGGCAACGGTAGGCGCTCATTGGGCGGTCCCATACTTGGCCATCACCTTGTCGCGCACCCGGGGATGGATGTTGACCCGACTGATGTCGCCGTCGTAGTGCGCCAGCACGCGGTGGTCCATCACCTTGCGCCACAGCGGCGGAAAGTAGGTCAGTCCGATCATCGAGGCGTAGCCGCTTGGCAGGTTCGGCGCGCCGTCCATGCTGCGCAGGGTCTGGTAGCGGCGGGTCGGGTTGGCGTGGTGGTCGCTGTGCCGCTGCAGGTGGTAGAGGAACAGGTTGGTCACCAAATGGTCTGAGTTCCAACTGTGTTCGGGCCCGCACCGTTCGTAGCGTCCGCTGGCGGGCCTACCTTCTCTTCGCGCAAGCGGCTCATCAACCTTCTGCCGGAGCAGCCCGTAGTGCTCGAGGTAGTTGACGGTCTCCAACAACGCGAAGCCGAACACAGCCGAGATCACGACGTAGGGAATGAGTGCGACGCCGAAGTACGCGATCAGCGCGCCGTAGAGCACCACCGACATCGCCCAGGCGTTCAGGACGTCGTTGGACGGGTGCCAGGGACTCTTGTCGAGTCGACGCAACCGCGCCGCCTCGAGCTTCCACGACGACGTCAGGCTTCCCCACACACTGCGCGGCAAGAACTCCCAGAACGTCTCGCCGAATCGGGCCGACGCGGGGTCCTCCGGTGTCGCGACGCGTACGTGGTGGCCTCGGTTGTGCTCGATGAAGAAGTGGCCGTAGCACGTCTGCGCCAGGGTGATCTTGCTCAGCCAGCGTTCGAGAGTGTCCTTCTTGTGCCCCAATTCGTGCGCGGTGTTGATGCCGACGCCGCCCATCATTCCGACTGACAGCGCCAGCCCGATCTTGGCCGGCCATCCCAACGATCCGTCGATGCCGAGCCATCCGAGGTCGGACGCCGTGAACAGATAGGCCCCGAGGACCACGGTCAGGTACTGGAAGGGGATGAAGCTGTAGGTGCAGTAGCGGTAGTACTTGTCGTTCTCCAACCGCTCCATCACCGCGTCCGGAGGGTTCTCTCCGTCGGGGCCGTAGCGCCGATCCAGCAGGGGCAGGACGACGTAGACCAGGATCGGGCCGATCCAGAAGGGCACCTGCGCGGCGGCGTGCCAGCCAAGGTGGTTGAGCGCCCACACCACCGGCAGCATCACCAACACCGCGGTCGGCACGATCAGCCCCATCAGCCACAGATACCGCTTCTTGTCCCGCCATCGATCGACCGGAACCGTGCCGTCCGCGGATTCCACGTGTGTCGTCACCGCTTCACCTCCATGTGAGTGCCATCACCAGCTGCGGTTGACTATAACCGCCTATTTGTCTGGCGTCTAGACATGAAGGCATTGTTTGTAAAGACGCGGGGGCTACACCTCAGCGGCTTCGCGTTGACCGAGAACCGACTTGCGGCGGCCGTAGAGCAGGTACACCGCCACACCGACGACCATCCAGATGCCGAAGCGGATCCACGTCAACCCCGTGAGGTTCAACATCAGCCACACGCACGCCACGATCGACACGATCGGCAACAGGGGCACCAGCGGCGCCCGGAAGCCGCGCTCGAGGTCCGGTCTCTTCTTGCGCAGCACGATCACCCCTGCCGACACCAGCACGAACGCAAAGAGCGTTCCGACGTTGACCATCTCCTCCAGACGGTCGATCGGGAACACCGAAGCAGCGAGCGCGACGACGACCCCGACGAGCACCGTGATGCGCACCGGCGTTCCCCGAGAACCGGTCTTGGCGAGTTGCCGCGGCAGCAGCCCGTCGCGCGACATCGCGAACAGCACCCTGATCTGGCCGAGCAGCAGCACCATCACCACCGTGGTCAAGCCGGCCAAGGCGCCGATCGAAATCACGGTGGCCGCCCAGTCGACGCCGTTGGCGGAGAAGGCGGACGCCAGGTTGGCCTGCCCGTCGGGGCCCGTCTTGAGGTCGGTGTAGGACACCATTCCCGACAGCACCACCGTCACCGCGACGTACAGCGTCGTCACGATCCCCAACGAATAGAGGATGCCGCGCGGCACGTCGCGCTGCGGATTCTTGGTCTCCTCCGCCGTGGTGGCCACGATGTCGAAACCGATGAAAGCGAAGAACACGATCGAGGCGCCCGCCAGCAAGCCGTACCAGCCGTAGGTGCTGCCCTCGGCGCCGGTGATCAGCGAGAACACCGACTGGTCGATCCCAGACCCGGTCTCCCCGCCGGACTCGGCGGGCGGCACGTACGGCGAGTAGTTGGCCGCCTTGACGTAGAACGCACCGACGACGATGACCAACAGCACGACGGCCACCTTCACCGCGGTGATGACGGCGCTGACGTTGGACGACAGCTTCGTTCCCCGCGCCAACAACAGGCAGATCACGCCGATGATCAGCAGGGCGCCCCAGTCCAACGTGACGGGACCGAGGTCGACGGTGCCGCCGGAGAAACCGAACACGGTGCCCAGATACGACGACCACCCCTTGGCCACCACGGCCCCCGCCACTGCGAACTCCAGAATCAGGTCCCATCCGATGATCCACGCCGTGAACTCGCCAAAGGTGGCGTAGGAGAAGGTGTATGCGCTTCCCGCCACGGGAACCGTCGAGGCGAACTCGGCGTAGCACAGCGCCGCCAGACCGCAGGTGACGGCGGCGATGACGAACGACACCGAGATGGCCGGGCCGGTCAGGTCGCCCGCCGTGGACGCGGTGATGGTGAAGATGCCCGCGCCGATGACGACCGAGACGCCGAAGACGGTCAGATCACGCCAGGTCAAGTCCTTTCGAAGACGCGTGTCCGGCTCGTCGGTGTCGGCGATCGACTGCTCGACCGATTTGATACGCCACCGATCCGTCATATTTATTCATCCTTTTCAGTTGGTGTGACCGGGAACATACCCACTACCGTCCAACGAATGGGCAATCACGCAATAGTCATCGGCGGAAGTCTCGCCGGGCTCTGCGCGGCCAGGGTGCTGTCGGACTTCTACGACCGCGTCACGATCTACGAACGCGACGCACTTCCCGGCCAGCCCGACAACCGCACCGCAGTGCCGCAGGGTCGACACGTGCATCTGCTGATGGCCCGCGGAGCGGCGGAATTCGAAGGACTGTTTCCCGGTCTGCTCGACGACATGGTGGCCGCGGGCGTCCCGAAACTGGAGAACCGGCCAGACTGCATTCACTTCGGCGCCGCCGGGCACGTGCTGGGCACCAACACCACGCTCAAGCGGGAATTCACCGCCTACGTGCCGAGCCGACCCCACTTGGAATGGCAGATCCGCCAACGCGCGCTGGCCATCCCGAACGTCGACCTGGTGCACGCCAGCGTCGCCGAGTTGCGATACGACGCCAACGAACGACGCGTCAAGGGCGTCCTCCTCGACGCGGGCGACCCAGCCAGCGCGGTCGCCGCCGACCTGGTGGTCGACGCCACCGGCCGTGGCACCCGGTTGCCGGCTTGGCTGGAACAGTGGGGCTTCGGACGGCCGACGGAGGACAAGGTCGACGTCGGCATCGACTATGCGACGCATAGGGTCCGCATCCCCGCCGACGCCATCGTGGAGAAGGTGGTGGTCGCCGGCGCATCCCGCGAGCAACCCGTCGGCCTCGGCATGCTGCTGTACGAGGACGGACTGTGGAGTGCGACGTCGTTCGGCACCGGAAGGGTGCCTCCGCCGCAGAGCTTCGCCGAGATTTGCGACGTGGCCGACGCTCTGCTGCCGCCCCACCTCAGCGGGGCGCTCCGCGCGGGGGAACCCGTGGGCGCCATGGCCTTTCACAAGTATCCCGCAAGTAAGTGGCGCCGCTACGACCAGATGGACCGCTTCCCCACCGGGGTCATCCCCTTCGGCGATGCCGTGGTCAGTTTCAACCCGACCTACGGCCAGGGCATGACGATGACGTCGATTCAGGCGGCCAACCTGCGGTCGGTGTTGCAGTCCGGGACGACCGACATCGCTGGTGAGCTGTCGCGTGCGACGAAGAAGACCACTTGGCCGGTGTGGACGATGAACGCCATCGGCGACGTCACGATGCACAACGCCACCGCCGACGACGCGCCGTGGTGGTACATGACGGTCGGCAATCTCTTCGAACAGTTCCTCGGCGCGGCGGAGACGGACGCCGACCTTGCCGAGTGGTTCCTACGACGGTTCAGCCTGCTTGACAGTCTGTACATGGTGCCGGATGCCACGACGCTGGGCCGGACGGTGCGGCACAACATGGGCTTGCTGCTGTCCGAGAAGTACGGCCGGGCCAAGACATACGTCCGGACCAAGCGGGCTAATTCCTCAGTGCGCGATCGAGATCCGGCTCCAAGTAGATGACCGTTGCCGCGGGTACCGCGGCGCGGATCGCCGCCTCGGCGGCGTCGATGGTCGCGGCCACGGTGGCCAGGTCGGTCTTCGGAGCGAGCGAGATCTTCGCACCGACCAGCATGTCGTCCGGACCCATGTACTGCGTCCGCAAATGAATCACGCGGTCGACGTGGGCGGTCTGCTCCAGCGCGGATCTGATCGCCTCGTCCTCCCGAGGCGTGGCGCCCTCACCGATGAGAGCGCTGTGCATCTCGACCATCAGGATGACGGCGATCACCGCCAGCAGCCCACCGATGCAGAGCGTGCCGACGCCGTCCCAGACCGGGTTGCCGGTGAGGACCGTCAGACCGACGCCGGCCAGGGCGAACGCGAGACCGATGAGCGCGCCGGTGTCCTCCAAGAGCACGACGGGCAACTCGGGGTTGCGCGAGCTCCGGATGAAACGCCACCAACTGCCGGTCCCCTTGAGCGGCCGCGACTCCACCATCGCCGTCCGAAAGCTGTAGGACTCCAAGCAGATTGCAACGCCCAGAATGGCTATGGCCACCACCGGTGACGTCAGCTCGTGGGGGTCGACGATCTTCTCGTATCCCTCGTACATGGCGAAGGCGGCACCGAGGGAGAACAACACCAGCGCCACCACGAACGAGTAGAAGTAGCGGCTTCGGCCGTACCCGAACTGGTGCAACGCGTCGGGCTTCTTGGCCGCCTCCCGCTGTCCCCACAGCAACAGACCTTGGTTGGACGTGTCGGCGACGGAGTGCACGGCCTCCGCAAGCATTGACGAGCTGCCCGTGATCACGAACCCGATGAACTTGGCCGCCGCGATGCCCGCGTTGGCGAGCAGTGCGGCGACGATCGCGCGCTTACTTCCCGATGCCGACATCGTCGAACTCTTCTCAGATGCCCACGGTGGCACGGAACAACGCCGACGGCTGGTCGGCCACCAGACGGATGGGTCCGTCGTCGGCGGCCACCCAAGCGGCGGCGCCACGGTCGAGGGTCAGCACACTCGACTTCCCGTGCACCTGCACCGAGCCCTCGGTGCACAACAACACTTGAGGGCCGTCGTGACGCGAGGGTGCGTCGATCTCGTGGCCGAGGTCGGCGCCGTCGAGGCGCAGCAACGAGACCGCGAACTCGGGTGCCGGCGTGTCGTAGACGATCTCGATTCCCTCGCGCGTGGACCGCGGCCGCAGCAGGGATTCGTCGGTCGGGGTGAAGTCGAGGACGCGAAGCAACTCGGGCACGTCGACGTGCTTGGGAGTCAAACCACCGCGCAGCACATTGTCGGAGTTCGCCATCACTTCGAAGCCGACGCCGTGCAGGTAGGCGTGAAGATTGCCGGCGGGCAAGTAAATGCCCTCCCCCGCCGCGAGGCTGATCCGGTTGAGCAGCAGGGCGGCCAACACGCCGGCGTCGCCAGGGTACAGCTCACCCAGCTGCAGTGCGGTCTTCGCCTCATTGGCGAATTCCGTTGCGCCCGAACGTAGATAGGTGACGGCGCCGTCCAACACCAGCGGCACCAGCACGTCGAGGTCGGCCTGCGGTGCGGTGATCCAGGTCGTGAACAGTGCGCGCAAACCGTCGGCGTCGGCCTGCCCGGAGAGCAGGTTGACGAAGGGGTCGAGGTCCGCCACCGTCAGCGCGCGCAGCAGCTCGATGCTGCGTGCGACCGGACGGAATCCCGCCAGCGCCTCGAAGGGACCGAGGGCGACCAGCAGCTCGGGCTTGTGGCTCCGGTCGCGGTAGTTCCTGATGGGTGCCGAGATCGGGATGTGGAGGCGATCCTCGCGGGCGAAGCCCTCCATTGCCTGCTCGGCACTGGGGTGCGCCTGCAGTGACAGAGGCTCCTCGGCTGCGAGCACCTTGGCGAGGAACGGCAGCGCGTCGCCGAACCTCTCTCGGGTGGCGGCTCCCAATTGGCCCTCGGGATCAGCGGTGATGGTGTCGAGCAGCGACCGCTCGCCGCCGTCGCCTTCGAGCCGGGCGGGGTCGCCGGGGTGGGCACCCAACCAGAGTTCGGCCTCGGGATGCGGTGTGGGGCTGCGCCTTCCGGTGAATTCGGCGATGGCAGTGTGGGAGCCCCATGCGTAGGTGCGCAGCGCACCGCGTAACACGTCCACTGGCTAACCTCGGACCAATCGCAGGTACACCGCGGCCATCTCGAAGCGCACGGCCAAGATCACGAGTTGCTGCTCACGGCGTCCACTCGGACGGGACACCACGTCCTCACCGACGTCGTCGGCGCTGACCACGTCGACGTCGTCATAACCACTGAGTGCCGCAACCATCGCAGGTCGTTCTTCGTCGGTGGCGAACACCATGGCTCGCACCCGCTTGGCCTGCGGACCGTCGATCTCGTCGTCGTGGAAGATCGACGACTCGTAGTTGGTTGAGCCGCTCGACAATCCACGGCGCAGCGCAGTCATGACGTCGGCAAGGCCGACCGCGGCCGCTGGCCGTTGGGCGACGCGAAGCAAGATCGACGCGGCATGCCTGGCGAGCGCCACGCTCGCCGCGTTGCCACCGGCCAGGACGACGTCGCGGTCCGACATCCGCTCAGCCAGGGACTTGGCCGGGTTGGTGAACAGGTCGCGGCCGGCGCTGTTGCGCAGGGTCTCGGCGTCCAGCGCGTCGGCCACCTCGGCGAGGTCGACGCTCATCCCCGGAAGCACGACGTGCAGGACGGCCAGGCCGACGGCGAGATAGCGGACCAGCGCGAACTCGTCGGACACCAGAAGCCGTGGCGCCAACACCACCGCCTTGCCCGCCGCCACCTCGCGGAGCGGACCTTCGTCGGGTGCGGCCACGACAACTCTTGCGCCACGACGGATTCCGCTGGCGGCCGTGGCCACCAGCACCGGATCGGCGGCGTCGTCACCGGCGACGATCATGACGTCGAGCGCACCGATCCACGGTGGCACCTCGGACGCCACCACGATCGGCGCCCCGGTCGATCCACCGAATGCGGCGGCGAGCATCGCGCCAGCACCCTCGGCGGCGCCCCGGGTGGCCACCCAGATCACGGTGCGCGGTGGGTGATCCCCGTGGAGCGACGCCAGGGCGCCCTCCTCGAGTGCGGCGGCGGTGGCCCGCATCTGTGCACCCGCCATCGACGCCGCACGCAGCAAACCCTCTCGGTCAGCCGCCAGCAGGCCCTCGACGTCGTCGAGGTCGATGGTCGCGTGCGGAGCGCTCACCTCGTGGTCCCGCCTTCGGTTGTCTGGGCGGCGATTTGGGCGCCGATGTCGTCGACGAGCGCCGCGACGTCTTCGGAAGTCCGCGCCTCCACGTTGAGCCGTAGCAACGGCTCGGTGTTGGAGGTGCGCAGGTTGAACCAGGTGCCGTCGCCGAGGTCGACCGTGACGCCGTCGAGGTGGTCGAGTGCCTGAATGCGGCTGCCGAAGGACTTGAGCACCGCGTCGACGCACGCCGGGGCGTCGGCCACGGTGAAGTTGACCTCGCCCGACTCCTCGTACCGCTGGTAGTCGGCCATCATCTCCGACAGTGGCCGGTCCTGCTCACCGAGCGCGGCGAGCACGTGGAGCGCGGCGAGCATTCCGGAGTCGGCACCCCAGAAGTCGCGAAAGTAGTAGTGCGCCGAATGTTCGCCGCCGAAGATCGCACCCGATTCGGCCATCAACGCCTTGATGTAGGAGTGCCCGACCCGTGAGCGCAGGGCGGTGCCGCCTCGCTCCACGATGAGTTCGGGCACGGCCCGCGACGTAATCAGATTGTGGATGACGGTGGCGCCGATCTCACGCCCGAGTTCGCGGCCTGCCACCAGCGCGGTGACCGCCGACGGCGACACCGGACGGCCGCGTTCGTCGACGACGAAACAGCGGTCGGCGTCGCCGTCGAAGGCGAGCCCGATGTCGGCTTTGGAGTCGACGACGTGGCGCTGCAGGTCGACGAGGTTGGCCGGGTCGAGCGGGTTGGCCTCGTGATTGGGAAACGTGCCGTCGAGTTCGAAGAACAACGGCAACAGCGTGATAGGCGTCAGCGGCCCCAGCACGGCAGGCGTGGTGTGGCCACCCATGCCGTTGCCCGCATCGACGGCAACCCGCAGCGGTCGCAGCGCGGAGATGTCCACCAGAGATCTCAGGAAGTCCCCGTAGTCGGCGAGCACGTCGCGGTCGTCGACGGTTCCTGGTGCGCCGTCGAAGGTGGGCACGCCGGCGATGACCTCGTCGCTGATCGTGGTCAGTCCGCTGTCCTTGCCGACGGGTTTGGCGCCGGCTCGACACAGTTTGATCCCGTTGTACGCCGCCGGATTGTGGCTCGCGGTGAACATCGCGCCTGGGCAGTCGAGAAGACCCGACGCGAAGTACAGCTGGTCGGTCGACGCCAATCCGATTCTGGTGACGTCCAGACCCTGCGCCACGACGCCGTCGGCGAACGCCGCCGCCAGAGACGGGGAGCTGTCGCGCATGTCGTAACCGATCGTGACCCGGACTGCGCCCTCGTCGCGGACCAGCCTGGCGAACGCTCCGCCGACCTCGGTAACGAACTGTTCGTCGATCTCTTCGCCGACCAGTCCACGGACGTCATACGCCTTGATGACGCGGTTGACAGCCGCAGCAGGCCTCGACATTGATCTCCTCGCACAGGGAACACTTGGCACAAGCCTATCGGCTGAGCTTCCGTCCCGCCGACGGTCATCGGCGCTCGCGCACATCATTCGGAGGCGAGCGTCACGACGGACTCGTTCAGTCCAGGGGGTCCGGCAAGACGCGCAGGTGGCCACGCCGACGGCCGTTCTGTTCGGCGCGTTGCACCGGGGGCGCCATCAGCGCGCCTCCGCGCACACCGGTCCCCGGGTCGGAGAACCCGGCGGGTGCGGACGACACCGCGGGGAGCCCTTCCCGCACTGCGTCGGCGAGCGCCACCAGGTCGTCGTCGTCGGAGTGCGACGGCAGCGGACCCGCGTGTCTGACCAACTCCCAACCGCGCGGCGCGGTGATCCGTCCGGCATGGATCACGCACAAATCCCAGGAATGGGGTTCGGAGGCGGTGGCGAGCGGTCCTACGACGGCAGTCGAGTCCCTGTAGACGAAGGTCAGCGTCGCCACGGCGTAGTGCGGGCACCCGGGCCTGCAGCAGCGACGGGGAACGTTCACGGACACGAGGCTATCGCGCGGTGACGCCTCGGGTAGGCGACACGCGCAGTTCGCAACGCGTCGATCTCCAACCGTTACGATCGCCGCATGGTCGACCGGCAGCCCGCACGTGCCCATCGCGGACGCCGAGAGATGCGCGGTCCACTACTTCCTCCCACGGTGCCCGGGTGGCGCAGCCGAGCCGAACGATTCGACATGGCCGTGCTCGAGGCCTACGAACCGATCGAACGGCAATGGCAGGACAGGCTGTCCGGGCTCGACGTCGCAGTCGACGAGATTCCGCGACTCTCACCCAAGGACCCCGACAACATCCAGTGGCCGCCCGAGGTGATCGCCGACGGACCGATCGCCCTCGCGCGGCTGATACCGGCCGGGGTGGACGTGCGAGGAAACAGCACTCGCGCACGAATCGTGTTGTTCCGCAAGCCCATTGAACGACGAGCCAAGGACACCCTCGACTTGTCTGACCTGCTCCATGACGTCCTGGTGGCCCAAGTGGCCACATATCTCGGCGTGGAACCTTCCGTCATCGACCCGACGATCGAAGACGACTGACCCACCAGGCGTCAGAGCTGAATCAGATGATGCCGCGCTTGAGGCGCCGACGCTCACGCTCCGACAGACCGCCCCAGATTCCGAAGCGCTCGTCGTGGGCCAGGGCGTAGTCGAGGCACCGGTCCTTCACCTCGCAGCCGAGGCAGATCCGCTTCGCCTCGCGCGTCGAGCCACCCTTCTCGGGGAAGAATGCCTCGGGGTCAGTCTGCGCACACAGCGCGCGTTCCTGCCATTGCTCGTCGTCGAGTTCCTGATCGCCGAAGACGCCTGCCTGATCGGGCACGACACTCAACTGCGGACGGCCGGTCACCCCACCCTGCGCCGGCCCGGTATTGGTATGCGGTTCGTTGCCTACTGAGCCGAGCATCCGATTGTCGAATCGGATGACACGATCGAAATCAACGTGCTCATAAGACATCTTCCGCCTCCTCACCTGTCTTAGAAATTCCCTGCTTCATCCCCACCACGCACCCTAGTGGCCCCAGTAATTCGAACAAGTGATCGAATCTCGGTCTGCGACACTGGAACCGGAAGCCAACCGGGAAATGACACTGATGTGATTAGACACGCGTTAGCTGCGAGGGTCAAGCGCAGGGGGCAGATTTCATACCATCCCGTGATCAAATGTCGGCGCGTCGGATACCTGGCGTGTCGCGAAAGTGACCAAGTCGGCGCCTAAATGAAAGTCCGGTGGACCACGTCCGCTCCGAAGCGCCTAGTGTCGATCGATGTGAAAGTCACTGTTCTGGTGGGCGGCGTCGGCGGCGCGCGCTTTCTGCTCGGCGTCCAGCAGTACCTAGGTCTCGGCCAATTCGCCGGTACCGCAACGGGGCCCTCCGGTGAGCATGATCTCACCGCGATCGTCAACGTGGGCGACGACGCATGGATGCACGGTGTGCGCATTTGCCCCGACCTCGACACCTGCATGTACACGTTAGGTGGAGGTATAGACCCCGAGCGGGGATGGGGCCACGCCAACGAAACTTGGCACGCCAAGGAGGAACTCGCCGCCTACGGCGTACAGCCCGACTGGTTCGGACTCGGCGACCGCGACCTCGCCACCCACCTGGTCCGCAGCCAGATGCTCAGAGCCGGTTACCCGCTGTCGCAAGTCACCGAGGCGCTGTGCGCGCGGTGGAAGCCGGGAGCCCTGCTGATTCCGGCCACCGACGACCGCAGCGAAACCCATGTCGTCGTCACCGATCCCGAGCCTGAAGCCGAGGAAGGCTCTCGGCGCGCCATCCACTTCCAAGAGTGGTGGGTCCGCTACCGCGCCCAAATCCCCACCCACGACTTCGCATTCGTCGGCGCCGACAAGGCAACGGCGGCACCCGGCGTCCTGGAGGCCATCGCCGAGGCAGACGTCGTGTTCCTCGCCCCGTCGAATCCGGTCGTCAGTGTCGGCGCAATTCTCGCGGTCCCGGGAATCCGTGGCGCACTTCGGTCGACCGCCGCACCGGTGATCGGCTACTCCCCCATCGTGGCGGGCCGAGCATTGCGCGGTATGGCCGACGAGTGCCTCACCGTCATAGGTGTCGAGACCTCGTCGCAGGCCGTCGGCGCACACTTCGGAGCGCGATCCGGAACGGGCCTCCTCGACGGTTGGCTCGTCGACGACGGTGACACCGCAGTCGTCGACGGCGTCGCCGTCCGCTCCGTCCCGCTGCTGATGACCGACCCGAGGGCAACCGCCGAAATGGTGCGCCACGGAATCGAACTCGCGGGTCTCGAGACGGTCTCGTGACGGACTCGAATCGAACCACCGAGCACGGGGCAGCCGCCGCCGTCGAGATCCTGCCCGTGCCCGGCCTCCCCGAGTTCCGGCCCGGTGACGACGTGGCCGCCGCGATCGCCGCGGCCGCCCCGTGGCTACGCGACGACGACGTCGTCGTGGTCACCAGCAAGGTGCTCTCCAAGAGCGAAGGACGCATCGTCTCGGCACCGACGGATCCCGAGGAACGAGACGCCCTGCGCCGCAGGCTCGTCGACTCCGAAGCCGTCCGGGTGCTGGCCCGCAAGGGACGAACGCTGATCACCGAAAACGCGATCGGACTCATCCAGGCCGCAGCCGGGGTCGACGGATCCAACATCGACACCGCCGAATTGGCACTGCTGCCAGTCGATCCCGACGGAAGCGCCGCACGACTCCGAGATCGACTCGCCACGATGCTCGGCGTCACCGTCGGCGTCGTCGTCACCGACACGATGGGGCGTGCCTGGCGCAACGGCCAGACCGACGCAGCCATCGGAGCCGCGGGCCTGGCCGTGCTGCACGGGTACGGCGGCGCACACGACGACCACGGCAACGAACTAGTGGTCACCGAGGTCGCGGTCGCCGACGAGATCGCCGCGGCAGCGGATCTGGTGAAGGGCAAGCTGACCGGCATCCCGGTGGCGGTCGTGCGCGGGCTGACGCTGCGCGACGACGGCTCCAACGGCCACACCCTCGTCCGAGCCGGCGAAGAGGACCTGTTCTGGCTCGGCACGGAAGAAGCGATCGCGATGGGACGGCGGCAAGCACAGCTGCTCCGCCGATCCGTTCGCTCCTTCACCGCCGAGCCCGTCGACCCGGCAGTGGTCGAAGCGGCTGTGGCCGAGGCACTTACCGCGCCGGCCCCCCATCACACCCGCCCCGTCCGCTTCGTGTGGGTCCGCGACCCCGAGGTGCGCCAACGCCTGCTGGATGCGATGTCCGACCGGTGGCGCGCCGATCTCCTCGGCGACGGCCGATCCCCCGACTCCGTCGAGCGACGCGTCAGCCGCGGCCAGATCCTCTACGACGCACCGGAGCTGGTGATCCCGTTCATGGTGCCCGACGGGGCCCACGCCTACCCAGACGCCACCAGGACGGCCGCCGAGACCACGATGTTCACCGTCGCCGCCGGCGCGGCCGTACAGGCGCTCCTGGTCGCGCTCGCCGTCCGTGACGTAGGAAGTTGCTGGATCGGGTCGACGATCTTCGCCGCGGAGTTGGCGCGCGACGTGCTGGACCTGCCCTCGGACTGGCAACCGTTGGGCGCCATCGCAATCGGCCACCCCGAGGAGCCCCCTGCCCCGCGCGATCCCGTGCCGACCGACGGCCTGCTGACCCTCCGATGAGCGCTTGCGCGAAGAGCAGGCGGACCCGATGAGCCTGCACGCATCCGTCGTCGACGCGCTGACCCGCTGGCAGCCCGGCGATCCCGCGCAGGATTCGCTGCGCCATGCGGTGCTCGCCTTCGTCCTCGCCAGGGACGACGCCTGCAGGAGGTCATGTGCCCCAGGCCACGTCACCGCCTCGACCCTGGTGCTCGACCACACGCGCACCCACGCGCTGCTGACCCTGCATCCGCGGATCGGCCGCTGGGTCCAGCTTGGCGGTCACTGCGAGGAGTCCGACCCCGACGTCACCGCCGCTGCGGCACGCGAAGCCACGGAGGAGTCCGGGATCGACGGACTGACCGTCGGCGACCTACCCGTCGCCCTGCATGTGCACGCACTCACCTGTTCGCTGGGGGTGCCGACACACCACCTCGACCTACAGTTCGTGGCCCATGCACCCGCGGACGCACACATCGCCATCAGCGACGAGTCGCTCGACCTTCGCTGGTGGCCGCTCGACGCCCTGCCGGACGGGTCCGACTTCGGCCTGCGGCAACTGGCGCGAGCGGCGTCTCAGACGTCCGTCGAGTAGCGGATGCCGCCGTCGGGGATCCGGACCCCCGGCCACACCCTGGCCCCGCGGAGCAGTTCACACCGCGCGCCGATGTCAGCTCCGTCGCCGATGACGCCGTCGCGGATCAACGCCCGCGGGCCGATCCGTGCCCCGAAACCGATGATGGAACGCTCGATGACCGAACCGGCCTCGATCTTCGCTCCGTCGAATATCACCGCGCCGTCGAGTCGTGCACCTGGACCGATCTCGGCGCCCCGGCCGACGACCGTTCCGCCGATCAAAAGGGCGCCCGGCGCCACGGAGGCACCGTCGTGGACGAGCTCCTCACCGCGGTGACCGTTGAGCGCGGGTGACGGCGCAATGCCACGGACCAGGTCGGCCGAACCGCGCACGAAGTCGTCCGGCGTACCCATGTCACGCCAGTAGGTGGCGTCGACGTAACCGCACACCTTGAGCCCGTCGGACAGCAGGGCCGGGAACACCTCGCGCTCCACCGAGACCGCGCGCCCCTTCGGGATCCGGTCGATGACCTCACGCTTGAACACGTAGCAGCCGGCGTTGATCTGGTCGGTCGGCGGATCCTGGGTCTTTTCGAGGAACGCGGTGACAACACCCTCGGAATCGGTTGGCACACAACCAAATGCGCGGGGGTCACCGACCCGGACGAGGTGCAACGTCAGGTCTGCGTCGCGGTCGTGGTGACTGTCGAGCAGGGCGTTGAGGTCGGCACCGGAGAGCACGTCGCCGTTGAACACCAGGGCGGTGTCGTACCGCAGCTTCGACGCTACGTTCGCGATGCCGCCGCCCGTGCCGCGCGGCTCGTCCTCGACCACGTAGTCGATCTGCAGACCGAGCTTGGACCCGTCACCGAACTCGGCCTCGAACACCTCGGCCTTGTACGACGTTCCCAGCACGACGTGCTGGATGCCCGCCGCCGCGATCCGCGACAACAGGTGAGTCAGGAACGGAAGCCCCGCCGTTGGCAGCATCGGCTTCGGGGCGGACAGCGTCAGCGGACGGAGGCGCGTGCCCTGCCCGCCGACGAGCACGACGGCGTCGACCTCTGCCGGATTGACCGAACTTCCCATCGCCAGCCCCATCTCTTCATCGTCTTCTGGTGCTCCGCCGAGAATTGCCGACCACCAGCGCGGCCCGAGCTGCGAGGGCCGACCTGATGGCCCATCGAAGCGGAGCCTGCCACCGGTGAGGATGTCGGTCGGCCAGGAAAGTGTAGGTGCTGGTGTGGTGGGCCGCCAAGTTGCGGGCCGGGTCGCGGCCCGTCGAGTGCCCCTTGTCGTGGAGCACCTCTGCCGACGGCACGTATACGTTCTGCCAACCCGCCGCGGCGAGACGATCTCCGAGGTCAACGTCTTCCATGTACATGAAATAGCGCTCGTCGAACCCGGCGATCGCGTCATAGGCCTCTCTGCGCAACAGCAGACACGAGCCGGACAACCAGCCGACGGGACGTTCGCTGGGCTCCAACCGCTCCTGCCGATATGCGGCCGTCCACGGGTTCGACTTCCACACCGGACCGACGACGGCGTGCATGCCACCGCGGACCAGACTCGGCTGGTGCCGGGCCGACGGGTAAACCGAACCGTCGGGATCCCGGATCAGTGGCCCGAGCGAGCCCGCCCGCGGCCACCGCTGCGCCGCCTCCAGGAGGACGTCGATGCTGCCGGGGCCCCACACCACGTCGGGGTTGGCCACGATGAAGAACTCGGCATCGCTCTCCGCCGAACCGTCTTCGGTGCCGTCCGCGACGTACGTCTGCACCGCCCGGTTGACCGCCGAGCCGTACCCCAGATTTGCGCCGGTGCGCAGGAGCCGGGCGTTCGGGTATCGCTCGAGCGCCTCCTCGGGGACGCCGTCGTCGGACCCGTTGTCGGCCATCACCACCGTCACCGGCCGCTCCGTGGCATGGCCGAGCGAGGCGAGGAACCGGTCGAGGTGAGGGCCCGGTGAGTAGGTCACCGTCACCACGATCAAGCTCGGAGTCACGGCGTAGAGGGTAGCGGGCCGTCCGACAGGGCGTCGGCGAGCGCGTCACGCCATGGGCGCAACGGGGTCAGGCCGGCGACCGCGGATTGCTCGGACCCCAGCGCCGAGTAGATCGGCCGCGGGGCGGGGCGGGGATGCCGGTCCGTTCCGACCGGCCTGACCCGCTCCGGGTCGGCGCCCACCAGTTCGAACACCGCGCGGGCCTGGTCGAACCGGCTGACCGCGCCGTCGTTGGCGGCGTGGAGCACCGATTCCTCGATCCCTCCCGCTGCCACCTGGAGCAGTGCGCCCACTAGGTCCCCGACGTAGGTCGGCGACCCGATCTGGTCGGCCACGACCTCGACGGTTTCGCCTCCTGCGGCCAATCTCCGCATGCCGGAGACGAAGTCGCTTCCGTTCTCGCTGCCCGCATAGATCCAGGCGGTGCGGACGACGTGCGCGTTGGGCATCGCGGACAGCACCTCGAATTCGCCTTCGAGCTTCGTGCGGCCGTACACGCTCGTCGGGCCGGTCTCGTCACCGATCTCATACGGGCGTGGCCGACCCCCTCCGAAGTCGCCGCTGAACACGTAGTCGGTCGAGACGTGGACGAGTTCGGCCCCGGCCCTGGCGCAGGCGTGTGCGACGTTCTCGGCACCGGCGGCGTTGACGGCGCGGGCCCTCGCCTCGTCGGCCTCGGCCTGGTCCACCTTGGTGAAGGCGGCACAGTTGACCACCACGTCGCCGGGGGCGAAGTGTCGTTCCGGGGCGGCAGGGTCGGTGATGTCGCATTCGGCCGAGCTCAACGCCAGCACCCGTTGCCCCCGCCGTCGCGCCTCGGCAGCCAGTGCCCGCCCGACGAGACCGCTCGCACCAGTGATCACCAAACGCTCAGACATGTCTGCAGAGTCTGGCACGCGGACCCGCGTTACCCCGCTTTCGGGCAACTCGCCAGTAGCCTGGGCTGATGCCAGGTCGCCTATCCCGCATCGTTGCCGTAGTCGCGGCAGCGGTGATCGTCATCGGCACCGGGGTGGCGTGGGGCAAGATCCGGTCCTTCGAGAACGGCATCAACCACGTGACGGCGGCGTCACTGGGTGGTGGCGGCGAGGACGGCGCCATCGACATCCTGCTCGTCGGCATGGACAGCAGGACCGATGCGCACGGAAACCCCCTGTCGGCCGACGAACTCGCCACGCTGCGCGCCGGCGACGACGTCTCGACCAACACCGACACGATCATCCTCGTCCGCATCCCGAACAACGGCCGGTCCGCGACCGCGATCTCGATCCCGCGCGACTCCTACGTGGAGGCGCCAGGAGACCTCGGCAAGACGAAGATCAACGGCGTCTTCGGCCAGGTGAAGCTGGAGAAGATGAAGGAGCTCGTCGAACAGCAGGGCGAAGACGCCGCCGTTGCCGAGCCGAAGGCGACCGAAGCCGCGCGCGAGGCCTTGATCTCCACCGTGGGAAAACTCACCGGCGTGACCGTCGACCACTACGCCGAGATCGGACTGCTCGGCTTCGCGCTGATCACCGACGCACTCGGCGGCGTCGACGTATGCCTCAAGGACCCCGTCTACGAACCGCTCTCGGGCGCCGACTTCCCTGCAGGACCACAGAAGTTGGACGGCCCGCAGGCGCTGAGCTTCGTCCGGCAGCGCCACGACCTGCCGCGGGGTGACCTCGACCGGGTGACGCGCCAGCAGGCCGTGATGGCCGCATTGGCCCACCAGGTCATCTCCAGCAAGACGCTGTCGAGCCCCGCGACCCTCAACCGGCTGCAGGACGCCGTGCAGCGCTCGGTGGTGCTGTCCGCCGGGTGGGACATCATGGACTTCGTCACCCAGATGCAGAAGCTGGCAGGCGGCAATGTCGCCTTCGCCACCATTCCCGTTCTGCAGGAGGACGGGTGGAGCGACGACGGCATGCAGAGCGTCGTGCGGGTGGACCCCACCCAGGTCCAGGACTTCGTCTCGGGCCTGTTGCACGACCAGGACGAGGGCAAGACCGAAGTGCTCGCGTACTCGCCGAGCAAGACCACCGCGGACGTGGTGAACGACTCGGACATCAACGGTTTGGCCGCCTCGGTGTCGGAGGTGCTCACCGCCAAGGGTTTCGTCGAGGGCAACGTCGGCAACAACGAAGCCGAACGCGTGGCGAGCAGCCAGATTCGCGCCGCCAAGATCGACGACATTGGCGCGCAAGCGGTCTCGAAGGAACTGGGCAACCTCCCCGTCGTCGAGGATCCGTCGATGGCTCCCGGTTCGGTCAAGGTGGTGCTCGCCAGCGACTACACCGGCCCCGGATCGGGCCTCGGCAACGAGGTCTCCAGCGGAGATTCCACCGATGCGGTCGACCCGGCCGCCGTCTCGTCCACCGACGTGCCCCTGCCCGCGCCGCCCATCATCACCGCGGGCTCCGATGGACCGGAGTGTGTGAGCTGACGAATCTTGGCTCGGCGGTACTGGATCCGCTACTGGCCCTTCCCTCCGCACCCCGCATCACCTACTACGACGACGCGACCGGTGAGCGCATCGAACTGTCGACGGTGACCCTGGCCAACTGGGCGGCCAAGACGGGCAACCTCCTGCGCGACGAACTCGGCGCCGGGCCGGGGAGCCGGGTGGCGGTCCAGTTGCCCGCCCACTGGCAGACGCTCGGCGTGCTACTCGGCATCTGGTTCATCGGCGCGGAAGTCGTTCTCGGACAAGACGGTTGTGACGTCGCGTGCTGCACGGTCGACCGCCTGGACGAGGCGGACGCCGCCGTCGGGCCGATGGGCGACGTGGTCGTGTTCTCCCTGGACGCATTCGGCAAACCGGTGCCCGACGTCCCCTTCGGCATCACCGACTACGCGACGTCGGTCCGCGCGCACGGCGACCAGATCACCCAGGAGCGCCAACCCGGACCGGCGCTGAACGGACTGTCCACCGCCGAAGTCCTCTCGGCGGCAACCACGTCGGCCGCCGCGCGTGGTCTGGATTCGGCCAGCAGGGTGCTGTCCTCGGCACCGTGGGACACCGTCGACGCCGTCGTCGACCACGTGCTCGCGGTGTTGGTGGCGGGCGGTTCCCTGGTCCAGGTGGCCCATCCCGACCCGTCCGCGCAGGTACGTCGGCGGGAGGCCGAAAAGGTCACCGCGGAGCTGGACTAGCTCCGTCGAGACGAGACCCTCGCATGCCGAAATAGGACGTCACCACGCGTTCGGCCGGCTTGGCGGTGCCGTCGGACCGGAAGATCCCGAGGGTGTCGTCCGGCGCGCGGCTCTGAGAGTTTCGGTCCCGCATCGTGTAGACGTAGACCGGACCGGCGTAGGGCAGGTTGCGCCACTTGCCGAGCATGTCGTCGAGAAACTCCGCCTGTGCTGCTTCGCCGAGCTCGGAGGAGGGTTCGCCGTATTCGGTGGCCCAGATCTTCTTCTGCGCATCACCGTTGGCGAGCATCAGCTGACGCATCCCGCTCAGCTGGTTGATCGGTGCGTCGGGATGCGCGCTCTCGGTGAACTTCATCGTGTACTGATACGGGTGGAACGCCAACGCGTCGAAGAAGTCCTTCGCCCCTGACGCGTACATGGTCGAGACGAAATTCACCGGATCCATGGTGAGCGTCGAGTAGTCCACGACGGAGCCAAGGCCCGCGGCGACGACCACCGCGGACGGGTCGGCGGCCTTGATCGACGGGTACGCGGCCTTGAGCAGCTCGGTGTAACCAGCTGGGTCGGGGGCGGGCGCGAAGAACGCCGCCCCGTTCGGCTCGTTCCAGATCTCGTATGCCGACACCTTGCCGTGAAAGTGCTCGGCGACCCTTCCGGCGAAGGACCCGAACGCCGCGGGCGACGCCGGCCGTCCGGTGATCGCCGGTTGACCGGGAACCACCGCCCATTGCGGTGGCGAGTTCAACGTGGCAAGGATCGACATGCGTTGCGCGACAACGGCGTCCACCGTCTTGTCGACCATTGTCCAATCGTATGAATCCGGGGTGCGCTGGATTGCCGCCCACGGGATGAGCAGGCGGACGGTCGTGACGCCCATTTGCTTCATCAGCCCGACGGCCTTCACGACCCGGTCCTCGGGCAGCCCAAGCAGATCGGAGTCCGCGATGCCGACCGTGGTGGGGCGCTGAGCGATCGGCGGTGCGGCGGCGGACGTCCCAGGGTCAACCGCCGAAGGAGGCGCGTCCGACGCGGGACTACAGCCGACCACCAGCATCGTGCACACCGCGACCGCGGCACCGAGTCGACGGAAACCCGGCGATAGCGCTCGGGGCATCGAGGCCTCCAGTGCTCGGGAGTCGGGTCGGCATCACACTACTAGAACGTGACGCCGGTCTCCCGGCCACCGAAGCGCCTCAGCGCAGCAGGGCGCGTGACATCACGACACGCTGAATCTGGTTGGTGCCCTCGTAGATCTGGGTGATCTTGGCGTCGCGCATGTACCGCTCCACCGGGAAGTCGACGGTGTAGCCGTACCCGCCGAACAGCTGGACGGCGTTGGTGGTGACCTCCATCGCGACGTCGGAGGCGTAGCACTTGGCCGCCGAGGAAATGAAGCCGAGGTTGGGCTCGCCGCGCTCGGCGCGGGCGGCCGCGGAGTACACCATCAGCCGGGCGGCCTCGATCTTCATCGCCATGTCGGCGAGCATGAACTGGGTGTTCTGGAAGTCGCTGATGGACTTGCCGAACTGCTTGCGTTCCTTGGTGTAGGTAATCGAGGCGTCCAACGCACCCTGCGCGATGCCGACGGCCTGCGCACCGATCGTCGGACGGGTGTGATCCAACGTGGCCAGCGCGGTCTTGAAACCCGTTCCCGGCTCACCGATGATCCGGTCACCCGGGATGCGGCAGTCCTCGAAGTAGAGGTCGGTGGTCGGAGACCCCTTGATGCCCATCTTGCGTTCCTTGGCCCCGACGCTGAACCCGGGGTCGTCGGCGTGCACGACGAACGCCGAGATGCCGTTGGCACCCTTGTCCGGGTCGGTCACCGCCATCACGGTGTACCAGGTGGACTTGCCGCCGTTGGAGATCCAGCACTTGGAACCGTTGAGCACCCAGTCGTCACCGTCGGCCTTGGCCCTGGTGCGCATCGCGGCGGCGTCGCTGCCTGCCTCGCGCTCGGACAGGGCATAGGAGGCGGTGGCCTCCCCCGCTCCGATCGAGGGCAGCACCTGCTTCTTGAGTTCTTCCGAACCGCGCAGCAACATGCCCATGGTGCCCAGCTTGTTGCAGATCGGGATCAGCGACGACGAGGCGCAGACCCTGGCGACCTCTTCGATCACGATGCATGCGGCGACCGAGTCACCGCCCTGCCCGCCGTACTCCTCGGGAATGTGGATCGCCGAGAAACCCGACGAGTTCAGCGCCTTCAGCGCCTCGTCCGTATAGCGGGCCTTCTCGTCGACGTCGGCCGCGTACGGCGCAATCTCCTTGTCGCACAGGTCACGAAGGACCTTGCGCATCTCGACGTACTCGTCGGACAGCTGAAAGACGTCGAAGGACGGGTTACCGATGGACATGTTCCACTCCTCGCTACTCGCCGGTAACTTTACCCGCGAGGCGCGCGAAACCCGCTATCGGTCCGGTGTGGCCTTGCCCGAGACGAGCTGCATTCCGCGCACCAACTGCCTGTACGACGCGTGGTAGACCGACCGCGCGGTCTCACTGCGGCGCAACAGGTCCACGGCGGTCACCGGAGCCAGATACAGCACGGGATGGCCGGCGAACACCGTCGAGTCCGTCTGGATGCGCAGGCTGCCCACGAACGCCGCTTCGAGCTCTGCCCGGTAGACGTCGCAGAACTCGGGCTGGGTGAAGTAGACCTTGTTGAACCCGATGGCGAACGGGGCCAGCTTGGCGCCGTCGTCGAGGTACTTCAGCGTGCCGACCGCGACGCCGGGCCACTGCTGGTTGAAGATGTCGTCGGCGATGACGATGCCGCCCTCGGAGAGGGTGTCCTCGGCCAGCCGCATGTCGCTGTAGACGATCTCGGCGGTGTGGCCGCCGTCGACGCTGAAGAAGCGGATCGGGCCGCCTGCCTTCTCCATCAGCACGGCGGCCTCGAGCTTCGTCGAGTCACCCTGGTGCAGGACGAGGCCGTCGGTCGTCGACCAGAGCGCCACGTTGTCGGTGAACTTGTCGAGGTTGCCGTTGCCGGACTTGTCGATGTTCAGCTCTTGGTCACCGAACAGGTCGATCGCCACCGACTTGCCGGTCCCCCGCTGCAGCAGGTGCAGCGGGATGAAGAGCCTGCCGTGGTGCACCCCGATCTCGGCGACGGCGCCCGCGACGTTGCGCGCCCGCTGGGCGTCGTCGAGAACCTTCAGGACCGGGAGGTTTCCTGGCTCGAGAAAGCCACTGACGAACCGATAGCCGACGTTGCTGTACCGCTCGAATGTGCGCTTCATCGACGCTGATCCTACGTTCCCAGGAGCCGATCCCGCAGCGCTGCATCCTTCTGCAGCACCATCTCTTCCAGGCTCGCCTGGAAGGCTTCCATCCGCCCGCGCAGAGTCGGGTCGGAGGCGCCGAGGATCCGCACGGCCA
The DNA here is from genome assembly GCF_001426545.1 of Mycobacterium sp. Root135. Classification (GTDB taxonomy): domain Bacteria; phylum Actinomycetota; class Actinomycetes; order Mycobacteriales; family Mycobacteriaceae; genus Mycobacterium. The sequence goes on from NZ_LMEZ01000007.1 coordinate 230,245, forward strand.
GGAGGCCCGCGTTGCGGGCGCCGCCGATGGACACCGTCGCGACGGGGACCCCGGCGGGCATCTGCACGATCGACAGCAGCGAGTCCAAGCCGTCCAGTCGCGCGAGCGGCACCGGAACGCCGATCACCGGCAGCGGCGTTGCCGCGGCGACCATGCCCGGCAGATGCGCTGCGCCACCCGCGCCTGCGATGACGACCTCGATCCCCCGCCCGGCGGCACCGCGGGCGTAGTCCAGCATCCGGCCGGGCGTGCGATGGGCGGACACCACGCCGACTTCGAACGGCACCTCGAACTCCGCCAACGCAGTGACGGCGTCCTCCATCACCGACCAGTCGCTGTCACTGCCCATGATGACGCCAACCCGGGGCGTGCTACTCGGCATGTTCATCCCATCCATCCGTCCATTCACCATGCGACAACCAGTGCGCGGCACGTACCGCCCGTTCCCGGACCTCCGCGACGTACTCCGCGTCGTCGACCGAACCACCCGCCGCGCCGAGCACGTTGACGTGGCCGATCTTGCGGCCCGGCCGTTCCGACTTGCCGTACAGGTGCACCTTCGCCTCGGGCAGCCGCGCGAACAGGTGATGCAGGCGCTCGTCCATGGTCATCGCGGGCGCCTCGGGTGCACCGAGCACGTTGGCCATCACCGTGACCGGAGCAATGGGGGCGGTGGACCCGAGCGGGTAGTCGAGAACCGCCCGGAGGTGCTGCTCGAATTGGCTGGTGACGGCGCCGTTCATGGTCCAGTGGCCGGTGTTGTGCGGTCGCATCGCCAACTCGTTGACCAGAAGTGCGCCGTCGACGGTCTCGAACAGTTCCACGGCGAGCACACCGACGACACCCAGCTCACCGGCCAGCCGCAGACCCAGTTGCTCGGCCGCGGCACCCAGTTCGCGGCCCAGGTTGGGCGCCGGTGCCATCACCTCGACGCAGATGCCGTCGCGCTGCACCGACTGCACGACCGGCCACGCCGCACCCTGCCCGAAGGGTGACCGGGCCACCAGCGCCGACAGTTCGCGGCGCATGTTCACCCGCTCCTCGAGCAGCACCGACGCGCCGTCGGCCAGGTAACGCTCGGTCACCGCACGTGCCTCGGCGACGTCCCTGGCCAATGTCACGCCGCGGCCGTCGTACCCGCCGCGGGCGGTCTTGACGACGATCGGACCGTCGATCCGAGCCGCGAACGCGTCGACGTCGGACGGGTCGACCGCCTCGGCGAACCGGGGAACGGGGGCGCCGAGCTCCTCCAGCCGGCGGCGCATCACCAGCTTGTCCTGCGCGTGGATCAGCGCCTGCGGCGGCGGCGCGACGTTCACGCCGGCGTCGACCAGTGCCTGCAACAGCTCGGTGGGTACGTGTTCATGGTCGAACGTCAGAGCCGCGGCTCCCTCGGCGACACGGGCCAGCGCGTCGGCGTCGGTGTGTGAACCGATGACCACGTCGCGGGTCACCATCGCCGCCGGATCATCCGGGGAGGCGGCCAGCACGCGCAGTGTCTGGCCGAGGGCAATGGCGGCTTGGTGGGTCATCCTGGCCAACTGTCCGCCGCCGACCATGGCTACGACTGGAGAAGCGCTCACGGCCCCTATGTTGTCACGGCCCCAAGTACCGGCCGCACCCGTCGCGACCTGCACGGCTACGCGTAGCATGGCCGGTTTACGTAGAATCGGCTCTCGTGTCCTTTACCGATGCCACCATTGCGCGTCTGCCGCGCGCGATTCGGCCGTTCTTCGAACAGCATCACGAGCTCATCAAGTTCGCGATCGTCGGCGGCACGACGTTCATCATCGACTCCGCGATCTTCTACACGCTGAAGCTGACGATCCTCGAGCCCAAGCCGGTGACGGCGAAGATCATCTCCGGCATCGTCGCCGTGATCGCGTCCTACATCCTGAACCGCGAATGGAGCTTCCGCGATCGCGGTGGCCGCGAACGCCACCACGAAGCCCTGCTGTTCTTCGGTGTCAGCGGGATCGGCGTGCTGATCTGCATGGTGCCGCTGTGGGTGTCCAGCTACGTGCTGGAACTCCGCGTCCCCATGGTCAGCCTCACCATGGAGAACATCGCCGACTTCATCTCCGCCTATGTGATCGGCAACCTGCTGCAAATGGCGTTCCGGTTCTGGGCGTTCCGCCGGTGGGTCTTCCCCGACGAATTCGGCCGCAACCCGGACAAGGCGGTCGAGGCCTCCATCACCGCCGGCGGCATCGCCGAGGCGCTCGAGGACGAGGCCGAGAAGGCGCACGACGCGGGCTCGGTCACCTCGCTACGGGGCCGTCGCACCCGCCGGGACGATCAGCTCGGCGATTCCTCCGACCCTAGAGTGTCGAAGACTTCGTGATACAGCAGTGAGTGAACCTGCTCCACGCGCGGAATGTCGTGGAATTCCAGGGGATCTTGCGACGCCGACTCGATGATCAACGTTCCGGTGCGGAGTATCCGGTCGACGAGGCCGTGACGGAATTCCACGCTGTTGATCCGTGCCAGCGGGATGTCGATGCCGGAACGCGTCATGACGCCGTGGCGGAACATCACCCGTCGGTCGGTGATGACGAAGTGCGTTGAGCGCCAATTCAGCAACGGCCAGGACACCAGCCAGCCGACGAGGATCAGCCAGATCACCCCGATGACGATCATGACGATGTTCTTCGCCGTCTGATCCCAGGTCATGCGGTTGACCACGCCGAGCCCGAAACCCGCGACCGCGGTGGCCAGCAGCAAGACGAAGACCGGACCGATCAGCCGCTTCCAGTGCGGATGACGGTGCAGGACGACGCGTTCGTCGCCGGCGAGCACGTTGTCGGGATATCCCACGGGGCAGACTCTACCCAGCCGTGATCGGCTAAACGGGTCGAAGATGCACGATGTCGCCTGCCGAAACGACGGTGACGTCGCCGCCGGTGTCGATGCGCAGACGACCCTGATCGTCGATCGACACGGCCTCGCCGACCACCTCCCGGCCGCCGGGCAACGTCGCCCGCACCCGCGATGCGACGGTCAGGCTGTTGGCCAGGTAGTCGGCGACGAGGCTGGCATCCGCCCCGCCCGCCGCCGCCAGGCCGTCGATTCGTCGCCGCAGCTGCCCCAACAGCGCGACCACCAGTGCGCCGCGGTCGGGGTCCTCGGCGCCAAGGACCCGCAGCGAGGTGGCCGTGGGCTCGGGAAGTTCGTCGGCACCGAGCGAGACGTTGACGCCGACGCCGACGACGATCGCCGCGGCCGGGGACGCCACCTCGGCGAGGATGCCGGCGAGTTTGCGACCGTCGCGCCGGGCGAGGACGTCGTTGGGCCACTTCAGGCCGACGGGGACGCCGGTCACCTCGGCCACGGCGTCCACGACGGCGAGACCGGTGATCAGCGGCACCCATCCCCAGGCGGTGGCGGGCAACCCGTTGGTGGGCACCCCCACCGACATGCTGATCTGCGCTCGAGGCACCGCCGACCAGCTGCGGCCGTTGCGACCGCGACCGGCAATCTGGTCCTCCGCGACGAGCACCGACCAGGCGATGTCCTGACCGGCGGCGACCCGGGCGACGAGGTCGGCGTTGGTCGACCCGGTTTCGGCGACGACGTCGAGCGTGCGCCAGCCTGCCGGATCGACGGCGGCGGCCCGCAGGGCGGCTTCGTCGAGCGGGCGGCGGGTGGAGTCAGCAGTCATTCTTGGCGGGCTTCCCCTCGAATCGGTCGGTCATCCACTGGATTGCGTCAAGCGCGTCGCTCGGATTGTGCCCGCCGTCTGGGTCGTACTTGATGGTGACGCTCCCGCCCAGTGCGCAGGCCCGTTGGATCGCCGCCGTGGTCCACTCGGCGTCGATGAACGGGTCCTTGCCGCCGTAGTAGACGTACAGCGGCTCCGACAGCGGTTTTTGCGGCAGCGCCCAGTCCTCCAGGAGCCCCCGCAGGCGGTCGGCGGCCGCAGGGGTCTTCGGCGCGAAGTCCCGTGGCCCGACGCCGTCGACGGCCTGGCTGCGGGCGTAGGCGTTGGCGGGCCTGCAATCGGTGAGGACGTTCCAGTAGTGCTTGGCCCCTGCGGTACGGAAGTCGTCGCGGTTCAGGTCGGGATGCAGCCGGGCCAGCGACTCGATTATCGCCTGGATGACACCGCGCTGCTCCGAGGTGAGGGTGCCGTCCTGGGCCTTCTGGACGATCCCCGTCATGTCGGCGGGCGGCGACGCGGCCAACGCTCCGAGCAGTTTGAGCTCGGGCGCGTAGTCCTTGGCCTGCTCGTCGGCCGCCCACGACGCGCCCGCGCCTTGCGAGTCCCCGAAGGCAACCCACCTGTCGGACACGTCGGGGAAGGTGTGCCGCAGCGCGCGTACCGCGTCGATCATGTTCAGCGCGGCGGTGCGGGAATCCGAATAGGGGTGAATTCCCTTGGCGCCCAGACCTTGAAAGTCGGCGAGGGCCACGGCGTAGCCCATGCCGGTGAAGACGTTGACGTATCTGAGGAAGCCGAGCAGCCCCGAATCGAGCGACGGTGCGCACGGTGTGTCGATGCCGAGGGTCGCGTGTCCGAGCGACACCACCGGCCAGCCGCCGGCGGGGGCGTCCCCCTTTGGGACGAAGACCGACCCGGACACGATCGTCGGTGACATGTCGTCACCCGAGGTCGACCGGTAGACGACCCGCGCGGCCTGCAATCCGCGGCCCTCCCACTTGCGCGTCACCAAGGGCAGCGTCGTCGCCTGGAGCACCGAGCCCGGCTCCGACCCGTTCAGTTCCGCCGATGCGACCTTCTCGGGCGGTCCGGCCGACGGCGCGACCTGGTCGTAGGCCCAGATCCCGACGACTGGCGCAAACGGGAACGCCGCGTAGGCAATTCCCAGGACGAGCACCACGATGACCACCGGAAGGACGACTCGCTTCAGCACGCCGGTCACGCTAGCTTTCCGCGCCCGACGCGGCAGCCCGCGTGGTCGAGTTCATGTCGAGCCACCCTATCCGCCGCCACCCGGCGGACACTGGTTGGCTGCCGGCTTGCCTGCGAATCTGTCTGCGATCCAACCGAATCCGGCGGCGACGTCGACGTTGCCATGCCCCTTGTCCGGCTGCAATTCCCACTCGACGTTGCCGCCGAGCGCACAAGCCCTGGCGATCGCGTCGGTGGTCCACTGCGCGTCGATGAACTCGTCCCGCCCTGCATAGGTGACTGACAGCGGGGCAGTCAGCCGTTGCTGTGGCAGCGCCCACGCGCGCAGGAGCGTCCGCAGGCGTTCGGCCGCGGCGGGTGTGGCGGGGGTGAAGTCTCGGGATCCGACCGCTTCGGCAGCCGTCGCCCGACTGGCCGCCTTCGGCCCGGAGCACGCCGACAGCACGTCCCAGTAGGTGACGGCCGCACCGCGCCGATAGTCGTCCCGGACGACGTCGGGGTGTAGCCGCGCCAGTGACTCCACGATGACCTCGAAGGCCAGTGACTGATCCTTCGACATCGTTCCCGCGACGGCCTTGTCGACCAGACCGGTGACGTCGGCCGCCGGGACGTAGGCCTCGGCGCCGACGAGATCCAACTCCGGAGCGTACGAGGCGGCTTGCTCGTCGGCGGCCCACGCCGCACCACCGCCCTGTGAGCCACCGACGGCGGCCCAGCGCGCCGAGACGCCGTCGAACGTGTGCCGTAGCGCGCGGACGGCGTCGATCATGTTGAGGCCAGCGGTCTTCGCATCGGTGTAGGGATGGACGCCCGGCGAGCCAAGACCCTCGTAGTCGGCGAGGGCGACCGCGTACCCCTTGGTCACGTACCCGACGAGGGTCGACGAGAACCCCAGGAGCGTGTTGGAAACCGAAGGCCCACAAGGCTCGTCGAGACCGGTGGTGCCGTGCCCGAACGAAATCACCGGCCAGCCGCCCTCGGGCGCTGCCCCCTTCGGGGTGAACACCGATCCGGAGACCTCGGTCTGCCGGCCGCTGTCACCGTTGGTCGACCGGTAGACGACCCGGGCCGCGTCGACGAGCTGTCCCTCCGGCGAGCGACTGAATGCGGGCATGGACGTCGCGCTGATCAGCGATCCCGGTCCGGAACCGGAGAGATCGGCCGTCGCGACGGCAGTCGGCTGATCGCCGACCGCGACGTTGCCGGTCGACCCGCAGGCCGACGACACGACGGCGACCACGATGGCGACCACGACCAACGGGACGAGCACCCACCTCGACGTGGAGTGACCACCGGCCTGGGTCATCGCCCGGCACCGTGGACCACGCGGCCGAGCTGGCGCCGTCCAAGGAGTTGGTCCTGCAGAAGGCCCCACGCCAGGACCAGCACCAGCGAGACGAAGAACCCGAGCCCGCCGCCCTGGACGAGGTTCCGCGTCAGCGAGCCCTCCCGCTTCGAGGGCCCAGCCTCGTCGACGAGTACCAACTCCGTTCCACCGCCGTCGACCTTCGCCAGCTCGCCGGACGCGGCGATCAGGTTGGCGGTGACAGCCGAGGCCACCTCACGCGTCTCGTCAGGATCGGTGCCCTTGACCACGATGTCCAGGACCGGCGTCAACGACGGAGCGATGCTGATGCGGCCGGCGAGATCCTGCCCGGTCTGCGGGAGTTCCAACTGGTCGGCGGTAGGTCCCGTCACCCGCTCACTGCGTGCGAGGTACTGGTAGGTCAGCACACGGGTCTTCGAGTTGACCTGACCGTAGAACGCGTCGAGGGGGGTTGCGTCTCCGGTGGACTTGACGATGACCCGCGCGGTCGAGTCGTACACCGGCGTGGTGGTCTGCCACACGACCCACCCCATCCCGATCGAGAGCACGGTCGCACACACCAGAACCAGCCATCCCCTGAGCACGATCTGGAGATAGTCCCCAAGGCGGGGGGCGCCCGGAGGGGAAATCACGACGCCCCCACGCAGACGTTGCCCAGCCGTTGGCCACCGAACCGGGCGTACAACCAGCCGACGGCACTCTCTATTACCTGGTCGTTGGAGGCCTCGGTGCTGCCGACGCGCTCGATCACCTCGATCTGTTCACCCTTGGCGCACGCGGCGTCGACTGCGCGGCGAATGCCCGCGGGCGGTGAGCTGGCGTCAAGGCTTCCGAAGGTCACCAGCACCGGCGCCGCCCCCGGCGTCGGATAGCGAGCGGGCACGCCTGCGGCCGAAAGTCGTTGGCGCAGATCGTCCGCCGCGGCGCGATCGCGAGGTTTCAGATCACTCGGCTTGAGGTCGTCGAAGATCTTCTTGGCCGCGTCGGGGTCGGGGGGAACGCAGTCGGCCAGGACGTCCCACTGCTCGCGGGCCAGCCCCGACCGATAGAGATCCAAGTCGAGGCTGGGATCCTGGTTCGCGAGACTCTGAAGTGACCAAATGTAGTTCCGCAGGTCGACGACGCCGGACAGCTCACCGCGCTCGGCGGCGTCCACCAGCGGCGACATGTCGGCGAACGGTGACAGAGCCACGGCGCCGACCATGGTCATTCCGCCGCCGTACGTTCCGGCACGTTCGGCCGCCGCCCAGGCCGCCAAGCCGCCTTCGCCGAGTCCGTAGGCAGCCCATTGGGTGCTGCTCGACGGCAACACCCGGTGTGCCGCCCTGGCAGCGTCGATCATGGTGTCGCCCAACGTCGTCGCGTCCACCGCCGAATGCGGCGCCTGACCGTCGAGACCAAGCCCCTGATAGTCGGGGAACACGACGACGAACCCTCGACCCAGCAGGTTGGCGATCGCCGAGGAGTAGCCGTAGTACTTGTCGGCCAGGGTTGGGCCGCACTTCGGCTGGGTGCCCGTCATGGCGTGGCCGAAGGCGATGATCGGCCAACCGTCCTTCGGGGGTTGACCCGGCGGAACGACGACGACGCCGGTGGCCTCACTCGGTGCTCCGGTGCGACTGGTCGATCGGTACGTCACCTTGACCGCGGAGGCGGCGGCGTCGTCGAAGGCCACCATTCCGGTCACCGGTGTGGAGTCGACGAGTGACCCGGGGCCGGTGTCCGACAGGTCAGGGGGCGGAATTTCAGGTGCCCCAGGGAAGTTGGGCGACACGTCGGACCGCGGCGGAAGGTCACGTGCGACTGACGGTGCCCGCGGCGACGGTGCGCAGCCCGAGAGAACGGCTGCCGACACGACCGCCGACGTGACCAGGGCGGTCAGAAGTCGCGACCGCACGGTCAGTCGGACCCGTGCCTGGCCGCTGCCGGCTCGGACGTTCCCACCAGGCCCTCGGTGGGTGCGTCGCCCTCGCTCGCGGGTGACTTCGGTGGTGCCACCTTCGAGGGGGCAGGCCCCGAGTTCAGTCGTCGACGGAACCCGGGTTCGAACGTCGCAACGGTGCCGATGAGGATGGCGTTCGCCGCGTGCAGCGTCTGGACGCCGCGCCGCAACTTCGCGCTGGTGGTGCGGCGGATCCTGGCCAGGAGCAAGGCACCGTCAGCAAGGGCGGCGACGAGCGCGCCGTCGTTGTACTTCTCAAGCGGAGGAGTGTCGACGACGACGTAGTCGAAGGAGTCACCCAGTTCGTCGAGGAGGTCCGTCGCACGGTCGCTCGCCCAGAGTTCGCCGGGCCGCGACGGGATGGGTCCGGTCGGTAGGAACGAGACGCGGTGATGGCCGACCGGCACGTCGGAGATGATCGCTTCGACGACGGTGGTCTCCCCGGCGATCGTGGTACTCAGGCCGCGGGTTGCGGCCGCTTCCTTCATGGGGCCTTCGAGCGAAAGTCGCTCGGCGAGGGTGGAACCCCGGAAGTCGCCGTCGACGAGGACCACCGAGCGCCCGGACTCGGCAAGGGCAGCCGCGAGGTCGACAGCCAGCGTGGTGCGTCCCTCCCCTGCCGCCGGGCTGGTGACGGCTATCACCTTTGGCGGCTCGGGACCGTCGGTCAACCTGGCGAAGCGCAGATTCGTGCGCAGTTCGCGGAGGCGCTCGGCGTAGAGACCGTCCCTGTCGAGGTCGACGACTCCCACCTTGGCTCGCGCCGGGTCTGCGGGCAGCCCGCCGATCACCGCGGAGTCGGTGCTGTCGGCCACCGGTTCGCGGCCACGCACCCGCCGGTCGAGCGCCCCGACCAGGACGGCCGCGAGAACGCCGAGCAGCAACCCTCCCGCGACGCCGAGGCCAATCCTGACGAGCATGGACATTCCCACGGGTTTGACCGGGTAGTCCGCTTCGTCGACGACGACGGCCCCGGCGGCGGGAGTGCCGCCCCTGCGGGAGGTTTCGAGTTCGCTGATGAGGCCGACGAGCTGATCGGTCACGGCGTTGGCGTAGGTCTGTGCCATGGCCGGATCGGCGTCGGTGACGGCGACGTTGAAGAGGACGGTCTTGGGCGCGGCAACCGCGGTGATCTTGCTCTTGAGCTCCTCGGGCGTAATCGAGCCCTTCAGCTGGTCGACGGCCCTGGCGGCCACCTGTTCACTGGTCGCGAGGCTGGCGTAGGAGTTCGTGCGGTCGGTGGAGAAGAGGTTGTTCTGGTACGCCTCGGTCACCGTGGTGCCGTTCTGCGTTGCCACGAACAGCGTTGCCGTCGACTGGTATTCGCGGGTACCGAACTGCCACGTCGCCCATCCGATGGCACCACCGATCACGGCGAGGACCACGATGACCCACCAGTACCTGCTAAAGATTCGCAGGTATTCCTTGATCTCCAACGTCGGACTCCTCGGTAATTGCCGTGCAACGTGTCAAGAGGCTAGTCGCCGCCGTCCACCCACGAGCCATGGAGCGCGGCCGCACCCGCGTGTTGAGCTTAGCTGGTCGACCTGCGACCATGGTCATCGTGAACCCCAGCAGGGAAACGATTCGCAACATCACGGTGTCCGTCCTGATTGTTGCGGCGACCCTGGGGGTGGTCTGGGTGGCTATTTCATTTGGAAAGCTTTCATTCATCGGCATCGTCGGGCTCATCGGATTGTTGATCGGCGCCTATGTCGGCGTCCGGCACCCGCTGTGGCTATTTTACGGGCTTGCCGCCATCATGGCTGGTCTGCAATTCGGGCGAATCCCGGGGATTAGTCTCCCCATCTATCTGCCGCTGGCATTCGGTGCCGTGGTGGCGTCGTACTTTCATCCGCGACTCGCACGGTCCATGCACCCGCTGGAATTCGCCTGGATTGCGTTGATCGTCACCAGCGGCGTGACCATGGCGATAAATGCACACGGGTTCGTCGACTATTCGCTTTACATTCGCTGGTTGATTGCCTCGATGGTGTTGCTCGCCCTCGTTCAATTGCCTCGCGAGAACTTGAAGCGCTTCGGCCAGATCTTCACGGTCGTCGCCGCGGGAAACGGCCTCTTCGGCCTGTACATGGTGGCGTTCGACCAGAACAACACCGCGCTGCGCATTTTCCAGCCGTTCGGCTATCTGCCGGAGGCCATCACCCCCATCTACGCCCAGGGCGCCGACGGGGTGACGGGGACCATCCGACTTGGCGGCACGTGGGTCAACGCCAACACGGCGGGCCTCAACCTCGCGCTGGCGTTGGGTCTCGCCATTCTGCTGTTCGCAGGCTGGCGGCGCACCATGCTGATCGTGGTCCTCACCGCAGCCCTGCTGCTCACGTTGAGCCGCGCCTCCATCTTCAGCGTCGCCGTCGGCCTCATCCTGGTGCTGGTGTTCGGCGCAATGCGGACGCGTGATCGTGCGGCGACCATCGGCCTTGGCCTGCTGGTCGCCGCGGGGGCGCTACTCGCGCCCGCCGTCCGCGACCGCCTGACGTCGGCCTTCGCCGGCCGCGACGTCGGCTCGCTCGCACGTGCGGACGCCCTGAGAGTCTTTCCCAGCCAAATGGCGCACCACTGGCAATTCGGCTGGGGCTGGGGTCGTCCGGAATTCATTGATCCGGAGTATTCATACCTCTTCAACCTGGCGTCCAACGCCCCGCTGACTACGCTTTACCGTGGCGGATTCCTGCCTTTCCTCGCCTTTGTGGCGGTCATGGTGATCAGCATTGCGATGTCCTATCGCGCGCTTCGATCCAATTCGCTGCCGCTGGCCATGTACGGCGGCATCATGATTGGCGTCACGGTGGTGCAATTCAACTTGGATCACAATGTGGCCGACGTTCCTCAGAACGTACTTCTGTGGTCGATGCTTCTGGCGTTCGTCCTATACGTCGACGACACCCGAAAGGACGCGGCGGCCACCGATCACCTCGACGGGAAATCGCCCGCTGCGCCGGAATTACTCCCCCGCTGACGGTGACCCGGTGCCGGCTACGACGGCACGTCGCCGACGACGGGAGTTCGGGATCGGCCAGTCAGGCGCCTCAACGCCTGTTTGCTGGCGGCTACGTCCTCGCCGCCGGTGACCGAACTCAGTACGCGCCGGAACCGGTCGCGATGGTACGAACGGTCTTGACCGCGATCAACACGTCGTTGGTGATGGACCAGTTCTCGACGTAGGACAGGTCGAGGCGGACCGAGTCCTCCCACGACAGGTCGGAGCGGCCGCTGACCTGCCACAGGCCGGTGATGCCCGGCAGAACGAGCAACCGGCGACGGACCTGGTCGTTGTAGGTGTCGACTTCGCGGCGCAGCGGCGGACGGGGGCCGACGACGCTCATGTCACGCCGGAGGACGTTGAAGAACTGGGGCAGCTCGTCGATGCTGTACTTCCGCAGAAGGCGTCCGATGTGGGTGATCCGTGGATCTTCCTTCATCTTGAACAGCACCCCGCCGACGCTTTCGTTGACGTCCATCATGTTGACCACCTGCTGGTCGGCTCCGTCGACCATGGTGCGGAACTTGATCATCTGGAACGGTTCGCCGTCCAAGCCGATGCGCTCGGACTTGTAGAAGACGGGCCCCTTGCTGGTCAGCTTGATCGCGATGGACGCGGCGATCATCACCGGGAGCGCCATGACGAGCGCGAAGATCGCCATGAAGTAGTCGAATGCGAGCTTCTGGATCTTCTTGGTGCCGCTGTATTGCGGCTTCTCCACGTGGATGAGGGGCAGGCCGGCCACGGGCCGCATCGTCAACCGTGGACCTGCAACGTCGACGACGCCGGGGGTGACCACCAGGTCGACGCCCAACTTGTGCAGGTCCCAGGACAGCTCGCGAACGCCTTCGGGACCGAGGTGGTCGGTTGTGGTCAGCGCGACGGTGTCGGTGTTGGTCTTGAGGATCGCGTCGTGGACCTTGCTCTCGTCGCCGTAGACGGGCAGCGCGCCGACACCGGGGATGTCGATGGTGCCACCGGAGCTCCGGCCGGTGAGACACACTCCGACGACGGAGTATCCGTATCCCCAGCCCCTGTTGAGGGATTGGACGAGACTGCGAACGGCCCTGGCGTCACCGACGGCCAAAACCGTGACAACGCACCGGCCGCGTTTACGCTGCCGGGACAAGAACAATCGGCACACATTACGGCCGACTACGAGTCCGGCGAGCCCAAGCGGAAATGCCACCGCGAGGTATCCCCTGGCGAATTCCGGCCGAAAGATCATGAGCGCGACGGCTACGACGCCAATCGTTGCCAGTGTGGCCGAAACCACACGTCGATACTCCTCGACACCCGCACCCACGATCCGCGGAGACCGGGTGCGGTAGGCGGCCAGAAGGCTGAGCCAGATGCAGGCGATGAGCACCGAGAGGATGGAGAAGTAAATCGACGCCGGATCGGTCGCCGTAATGGGCCGTCCAAGCCTGACGGTTTGGGCTCCTACCAGCGCAAGAGCGACGACGACGATGTCGGAGACGACCAGAACCTTGACGTACCGTCGCTGCCACCTGGGGCCACCGCTTCGGCGGGATGCCGTCATCGGCGCGTCAGTGAGAGACAAGGTTTCTTCAGTCAGAGACAACGTCCTCCACCCCTTCTGTTTGCTAGCAGTTAAACGCGTTAACAAGTTCCCCGCCCGCGTTTACTATGTCACTGTTAGCCAGCCAGCGCCAGGCATACAGCATATGTCCAGTTCACTGACATCCGCCCTGTATCGCCGCTTTGGCCAGACCACCCCATTGATAAGCGAAGATGAACTCCCAGCCGAGAAGTGAATAGCGATATCGACGGGGTACGTCGATCATGACCGCAGCCTCTGGCCGGTTCGAGAAACATTGCTGAAATACCAGTCTCGCGCGTGGTAGGTGGTACCGCCAGCTGATGACGATGATCTTGCGCCACGACCGTTCGTCAGCGAGGCGGCGCATCTCCTCGGCCTCACCGCGCGTGGTCCCCGGATCGGGCTTGAAGCAGATGACCTCGACGTCTTCGGGGCTGCGACACACCCGCTTCATCACGGCGTCACCGTCCAAGTAGGGATTGGACAGCACGACGGTCGGTGCCCATCCCTCCCTCGCCAGCTGCAACCCGTAGTCCTCCCGACCGTCGTGTTCGCCGCCGAGCACGATGATCGCGTCGGCACGCTCGAGTTGGTCGACCTTGGCGTTGGCGAACACGAAGTAGCCGCTGAGGCCCATGTCGACCAGGATGACCGCCATCACGAGCACGATGGCTTCGGCCGCGACCAAGAGCCGTCTACTCGCGGTCATACTCCGCCAGATCGTCGGCAAACGTCTCGCGATAGCGGGCCCACATCGCTCGTCCCATCGCACGCTGTCCGTCGGCGTTGTAGTGCCGGTCCTCCGCGTCGTTGACGCAGCCACGCTCGCCCGTGACGAATGCGGTCCGGTGCTTGCGACGCGGGGTGTCGGCGTGGATGGCGTCGATCACCGAATAGTCCTTGCGGCTCTGTTCCATCTCCTCGGGCACCATTTGGCCGAGGATGAACGGAAGGTCGTGTCCGTAGCGCGTGCGCAAATCGTCGATCACCGAGTCGAGCTTGTCCCGGTACGTCGGCCCTGACGTCAGCGGCACGTCACTTTCTCCTTGGTGCCACAGCACCGCGGCCACTGCACTTCCCGGGTGGCGTCCAAGCACCGCGTCGATCGCGCGCACGCCGGCGACGTAGAGGTTGACCCTGGTGCGGGTGTCGACCGGATCCCACGTGTACCCGTTCTTGGGTGCGAACGACGTGTCGCCTCGGGCGCCGGGGACCAGGAGGACGTGGCGACCGGTCTCCTCGGCGAGCAGCTTGGCGAAGGTCATGCCGAACCCCACGCCCATGCCGGGAATTTCGTGCATCAGCGGTTCCTCGGCGAGGATGATCCGGCCCTTGGCCGGCCCGCTCATGGCGTACTGGTGCACCCGTGGGTGCGGGCGGTCCAACCCGTCGCGGTCGAGACCCCGTCCCATCCCGAAGGCGTTGGACTGCCCGAGGATCGGCACCACCAGGTAGGGCTTTGGCGGTGGGTCGACGGGCGTCCCCGCCGACGCCAGCCTGCGCTTGACCGCCGACTTGGCCTCGAAGGCCAGCCGACGCCAGTTGGGTATGTCCCCGTCCGGGTTCCTAGCGGCATTCATTGACGGCCGTCTTCCCTTCGAATCGGTCGGCGATCCAGGCGAGTTGGTTGGTGACGTCGACGTCGCCGTGGCCCTTGGTGGGCTGCAGATCCCACTCCACGTTGCCACCGAGAGCGCACGCCTTGGCGATGGCGTCGGTGGTCCACGCCGCGTCGACCAGGGTGTCTGCGCCGCCGTACACGACCGACAACGGGGCCGAGAGGGGTCGTTGTGGAAGTGTCCACGCGGACAACAGTTTCCGAAGTTGATCGGCCGACGCCTGTGACGCCGGGCGGACGTCGGCGGCGGTCACCTGCTTGAGCGCGTCGGCTCTGGATTGGGCGGTGTCGCCGGCGCACGACAGGATGACGTTCCAATGTGTTGCCGCTGCACCACGCCGGAAGTCGTCACGGTTCACCTCGGGGTGGCGGCGGGCCAGGGATTCCACGATGGCGAGGAACGCCGGTCGCTGATCATCGGTCAAGGTGCCCGCCTGCGCCTTGTCGACCACTCCGATCACCTCGGCGGCGGGCGAATCTGACACGGCGCCAACGAGATCGAGCTCCGGCGCATACGTCGAGGCCTGTTCGTCGGCGGCCCACGACGCTCCCCCGCCCTGCGATCCCCCCAGCGCCAGCCAACGCGTGGAGGTGTTGGCGAAGGTGTGGCGTAGCGCACGGACCGCGTCGATCAAGTTGAGCCCCGCGGTCTTGGCGTCGGTGTACGGGTGGATTCCGCTCTCCCCGAGGCCCTCGTAGTCGGCGAGCGCGACTGCGTGTCCGGTCTTTACGAAGCCGACGACCAGGTCGGCGAGCCCGAGCAGCGAGTCGGAGAGCGACGGAGCGCAGCCCTCGTCTATGCCGGTGGTGCCATGGCCGAAGGACAGGATCGGCCAGCCTCCCTTCGGCGGCTCGCCGAGGGGGGTGAAGACGGATCCGGAGACGGTCGTCTGCGCGCCGGTGTCGCCGTTGGTCGAGCGGTACACCACTCGCGCCGCCTGCAACTGACGTCCGCTGATCGTCCTCTGGAGAGCGGGCATGGTCATCGCACTGACGAGGGACCCCGGGCCCGCCCCGCCGAGGTCGGCGGTTTCGACGGGAACCGGTTGCGCGGTCGGTAGGTCACCGCGAATGGCGTCGACGACCTTGCCAGCCACGCGGAATCCCGTCGGCAGCGTGAGCCCGACGAGCACCAGCGCGACCAGCGTCACCACGGTGACCGCGGCCGCCCGCGCACCCCGCCTCATGCCCGTCGACGCCGGTAGTGTTCGGCCACTCTCATCCGCCGTCTCCTGTTCGAGCCGGCGCCCCCTCTTGTCCTGGGGGCGGCGGGGGCGTGACGAAGGACGGGCAGCTGTTCGGCGCAGGGGCGGTCCCGAATCGGTCGGCGATCCATCCCAGCACCGGGCTGACGTCGACGTCGGAGTGCCCGCGGTCGGGTTGCATGTCGATGCGGACGACGTCATCCATCTCGCACGCGCGTTGCAGCGCCGCATCGGTCCAGGCGGGTGGGACGAGGACGTCCTGCCCGCCGTAGACGACGTAGGCCGGAGCCGCCAGGGGGCGCCGCGGGAGATCTGACGTGCGAAGGCGGTCCCGCAGCACGGCTGCGGCCGCGGCGGTCGACGGCGTCAAGTCGTCGGGGGTGATCTGTTCGGCGGCCGCCGAGCGCTCGTCAGCCTTCCCGAAGTCGCACTGCAACAGGACATCCCACTTGTCCGCGACGACCCCGCGTCGATAGTCGTCGAGGTTCAAGCCCGGATCCTCGTTCTCTTGCGAGGCCAGCAGCGCCTGATAGACCGGCTCCTGTTCCTTCGACAGCTCCCGATTGACGGCGTCGTCGACGAAGCCCGAAACATTGAGTGGCGGAGACACACTGGCGCTGCCGACCAGCTCCAGCCCGGCCGCGTAGGACGGGCTCAGCTCGTTGGCCGCCCATGCGGCCTGCCCCCCCTGCGACACACCGAATGCCGCCCACCGGTTGGAGGTGTCGGCGACCACCTTGCGCGCGGCACGCACCGAGTCGACGAGGTTGTAGCCGGCCGTCGTGGCGTCGAGATATGGATGGTAGGTCGAATCGTCGCCCAGCCCTTGGTAATCCGTCATGGTGACGACGTAGCCGGCGTTGACGAGCTCGAGGATGGCGGACGACAGGTTGGACAGGGTCGGCGACGAGGACGGAGCGCACCCCGCGATCACGCCGGTGGTGGGGTGGCCGTAGGCGATGATCGGCCATCCGCCCTCCGGTGGCTTGCCCTTCGGGGCGTAGACGGTGCCCGTGACCTTCGTGGGTTGGCCGGTCACCCCCGACGTCGACGTGTAGGTGATCTTGGCCGCCACCGACGTGACGCCGGTGAGCCTGCGGTCGAGGGTGGGCATGCTGTGGGCGGCGACGACCGTGCCAGGCCCCGAACCGCTGAGATCGGCGGGCAGTGCGATTCCGGCGTCGGGCGGAGGTGCGACCGGTTCGGTCGTTGGTCCACCGCACGCGGACGTCGTCACGGTCACCACGACGATCGCAGAGATGACGGCGCGGCGCAGGCTCATCCGTGACTCCTCCATCCGCCCCCGTCGAGTGTGGTTGCCAGCGGATCGCTCGCAACGCCCCCTGGTCGAACTCCCGCCCGTTGATCGTAGGCGATCGAGACGACCGATGACGCCCGCCCGTGGCTAATGCCCACCACTGCACAGCGAGCCGCCCGCGCATGCCGAGCCTCAACGAAGCCCGACATTGCCGTCAATTTTCGGCGCCGCACACCGTGGGTGGTCCGACATTCAGCAAACGTCATGATCGGCGGGCACCGGTGTCACGACGCTCCCCAAATCTCGGGTCGTGACGGCGCTCGATTCCGGTCACCGCGATCATGACCACTGTCGCTGTCGTCGAGGTCACGGCCGGGTACCCGGGTCGTCGGGGCCGCCCTCGATCAGCGCGTTCACCGCCGCCCGTACCGTCCCGTCCCGCCAGTGTCGTTCGTTGGCCTCGTAGATCGCCCGCCCCGCGGACACGGCCGCCCCACGGTCGGTCAGCATGCGTCGGCACGCCTGGACGAAGGCGTCGTCGTCCCCGGCGACGTCGAGGGCGAAGATGCTCCCCAGTGACCCCACCGCAGCCTCGGTCCCGACGACCGGAAGACCGATGCGGGCGGCGTCGAGGATCTTGACGCGCACGCCGCCACCGGTCGTGATCGGTGCCACCATGGCCCGGCACGTACCGAGGAACGCGTGTAGGTCGTCGACGAAGCCAAGATCCCGGACTCCCGCCGGGTAGGCCGGTTCGGGAGCGTTCGGCTTCTTCGCGCCGATGACGCACAATTCCGCGTCTGGCACGCCCGCGGAAATCCGCGGCCACAGCGCGAGTGCACGCAGGAACGCCTCCTGATTCGGCGGCCAGTCCCTGGTCCCCATCAGCACCAGACGCGGAGGAGTCGTCGAGACGTCGACCTGATCGGCAGGGGGCAACGTGAGCTCGAACCACCTGGCGCTGCGAACGCCGTTGCGGCGGTATTGCTCTGCCTCGTCGGCGTCGAAGGTGCCGACGGCATCGGCGGCCATGGCCACCCGTAGCTCGTCTCGGACCAGTCGCTTGGACTCGACCCGTCCGAGGAGTCCACGGCTGGCGCCCCACACCAGCGCCTCACTGACGTGGGTGTTGACCACCAGCCTGCGTGTGCCGACGAGCGAACTTCGCAGGAACGACTCGGCCATGTAGCTGTGCTCGGCGACGAAGACGTCGGCGTCCGCTCGTTCGATCGCCGCGACGAGTTCGTCGCCGTCGAATCGGACGTGGACCAGACTGCGGCGCGACCTGGCGGCGGCCGCGAGCAGGCCGAGTGGCCGGACGGCGGGTTTGCGCACCCTCGTCACCTCGACACCGCCGGGGACGAAATCGGCTGTGACGGAGCCACTCTCCGCGGCCAGGCAGATGACGGAGACGTCGTGACTCTCCGCGGCCAGCTCGACGAAGAGTCGCGACAGGGCGACGTCACCGCCGTGTTCGACCACGGGATCCTTGGACATCAGGAAGACGACGGAGGTCACGAGCGCCGTCGTCCGTAGAGTGCGTTCGCGAAGACCGCCAGAAGCATGGCGTCCGCTGCCGTCGTCGCAATCGCCGCGGCCACCGCTCCGAGGCCGAGCTTGACCAGGACGGTCAGCAGCGCGAGCTTGACCGGCAAGAGGGCAATCGACGACACGAGCCGAAAGCGGTCCCGCCGTTGGGCGTAGAGGATGACCTGGAAGACGCAGATGACGGTCCGCAGGAAACAGAATCCGGCCATGATCACCATGGCCTGGGCCATCGGCGCCGGCGCGGGCGTGAACAGCATTACCACTCCGGTGACGAGGACGATCGCCCCGACGGCGGACGCGATGGTGAGCGTCAGACGCAGCTTGGGCCCGGTCTTCAGGTCACCACCACTCTTGCGCAGGGGTTCGTGATAGGTCATCGCGAACGACTGCCCGATTCCGGCCAACGCGGTGGCCAGCATCAGCGTGATGTTGTAGTAGCCGACGACGGTGCTGTTGGTGAGGAAGCCCAGCAGCAGCACGTCGCCCTGCAGGTAAGCGGCTGTGCCCAAACCCATCTCGGCAGTGAGGTAGACCATCTGGCGAGGCGCGCCTGGCAGTCCGGGTCGGTGGCCCCGCACGGCCGCACCTGCCAAGACCAGGATCACGGCGTAGGGCGCGCAATAGAGCAGGCTGGTCAGCTTCAGCGTGGGGTCGTCCACCGCGAAGAGGTAGGCGCAGACGAGCACGACGCTGCTGGTCTGCCTGATGGCGTCGTAACGCCACACCAAATCGGGATGTCCTTCGCGTACGGCGCGGCTCTTGAGGCTGTTGAACGCCATCTCCCCGCCGGCCATGGCGAAGCCGAACCAGAGGAGGTACAGCTTGTCGAACGGCAGGAGGGCCAGCCCGACGACGACGAGCGCGACGCCCACCAGGTAACGACTCGAGCGCTCCCGGTTGAAGTCGTCCTCTGACTCCCGGATGGCCCGTACCGCCCATGGATTGTCAAGGGGCGGGCCGAGAATCGTCGCGAAGGAGAACGCCAGGGCGTACAGACCGTAGTCGGCGATGCCGAGGCGGGCGATGATGGCGAAGGTCAAGAGCAGGCCGAGGCCTCGGCTGCCGTACATGAAGAAGACGCCGACGAGCGTCTTGAAGAGGTTGCGCGACGCGCCTTCCGGGGCTGACTCGGGCGTCGATTCGGGGAGCGTCAGGTCACGAGCCCTTCGTCTCGAGCGTCGCCATCAGCAGAACAGGGGCCGATAGCCGCCCGTGTACTTGAGGGCCTCGGGATCGCGCTTGCCGATCACCTTGGCTGGCACACCTCCGACGATTTCGCACGTGCCGATGTCCTTGGTGACCACCGCTTGGGCGGCGACGACTCCGCCGCGTCCGATCAGCGACGGCAGAACCATGGCGCGGCTGGCGATCCACGCGTAATCGGAGACCACGGTGGGGATGGGTACCGGGAGGAAGTCGGGGTGGTTGACGTCGTGTCCCCCGCCGATGATCTGAACGTCGCTGGCAATGGTCACGTCATTGCCGATGTAGAGACCGGCGCGGGCGTCGAGCAGGCAGCGCGAACCGATCGACGTGTTGTCACCGACGGTCAGGAACTCGATGTCGAGGATCGTGGTGCCGAGCATGATGCACGAGTTGCCGCCGATGGTGGCGCCGAACAGCCGGAGGAATCCCTGTCGGATGAAGTGGAACGGAATGTGGGTGACGATCAGGTTGTAGAGCACCTGGCCGATCCGGTTGCGGAGCTTGCGTTGCAAGCCCATGTCCTGCATCCGGTAGTTGGCCACCCTGCCATCTGGTTGCAGGTCGTAGGACGGCGGTGGCGGCAACTTCAAACCGGGTGCTGCGGCGACCTTTCTGGCTACGTCTTCCGGGTCCGCCTTTGCGGGTTCGGTGTTCACCGGCGTGGCTCCTGCCATGTTCTGGGCGTACGGCGCCGCGGCGTCGTCTCGGCAATTCGGGGTGTCAGGGTACAGCGGTGAAGCAGCTCACCGGGGCAGCGCGACGAGGCCGTTGACCGCGTCGTGAAGCTTCTCCGAGAACGACGCCTCGCTGAACTGCTTGACGTGGTCCCGGATCTTGTCCGAGTCGAATTTGGTCATCTCGAATCGGTCGACTGCCTCGGCGATGTCGCCGGGGGTCGGCTCGTCGAAGTACATGCCGCTGATGCCCTCGTGGATGGTGTCGAGGAATCCGCCGTACCGCAGCGCGATCGCCGGCCGGCCCCAGATTCCCGCTTCGAGCGGTGTGAGGCCGTAGTCCTCGTAGCTCGCCGCGAGGATGGCGCGGCAGTTCCCGTACAGCCATGCCAACTCTCCGTCGGAGATGTCGGAGACCATGGTGACGTTCGGCGTCTTCATGGCGCGCAAGCGCTCGGCCTGCGGTCCGCGGCCGACGACGACGAGCCGGCGGTCGGTGCCTGCGAACGCACGAACGATCGCGTCGACGTTCTTGTACGGCAGCAGCCGGGAGACGACGAGGTAGAAGGCGCCGTCTACCGAGTCGATGTTGGCCGCGTCCGCGCCCAGCCAGTCGACGACCTCGGGGATCGGCTTCACGCTGTCGGCTTGCGCCATGGTGACCGGAGGGAAGACGACCTCCGCCTCGATGTCGTAGGCGACGCGGATGCGCTCGCGGATCACCGCCGAGTTCGCCAGGTAGCGGTCGCTGGACAGCGCGCCGCGGCGATCCCACGCGGTGAGGTACTTGGCCATGGCGCGAAGCCCCAGCTTCGCGACGGTGTTGCCGTGCTCGCCCAGGTAACTGTCACCTTGGTACAGCCAACGCGCCGGCGAATGGCAATAGATGAGCTTGCGGCCCGTGGTCTGGAATCCGTGCGCCCACCCGCTGCTGCTGGCGAGCACGACGTCGGCGTCGATCTGAATGGAGTTCGCGACGAATGGGAAGAGGGGAAGCGCCGCGCGGTGGTGCTTGCGGATCGCCTTCACCCGGTTGACGGGCGCCACCCGAACGTCGAGATCCCTGAATTCGGGGAACGTCGCGTCGGGGTCGTAGAGCATGGTGTAGATCGGAGCGTCCGGAAACGCCCTGCTCATGGCCAGTACGGTCTTCTCAGCCCCCCCGAGCTGAGTGAGGTAGTCGTGCGCTATCGCCACTCGAGGGCGCGTTGACGTGCGCGCTAAGAGGTCTCGGGGCACCGTCAGTAATCCTCACGATGTTTGGCACTTGAACATGCGTGCTGGGGGGGACAGGGGGTCGCGGCAACCCGCCATACGGGAGTTGCCGCCGCCAACTGTACACCGGCTGCCGAAATCTCACCGGTTGCCAGAGAATGACTGGCAACTCGTGACCGGATCGTCAGCAAAACGATCGAAACGTGTCCCCTGCTGTCACTTTAGGTGTCAGAACAGCGGCACCTTGAACTTCCCGCTGTACCGCAGAGCGTCCGGATTTCGTTTGCCGATGACCTTGGCGGGGACGCCGCCGGCGATCCCGAGCGGGGGTATGTCGTTGACGACCACCGCATGCGCGGCGACCACTGCACCACTGCCGATGAGGCACGGCAGGATCATCGCGCGGCTCGCGATCCAGACGTGGTGGTCGATGACGATGGGGTCGGGTGGATTTGGCGCCGGCGGAAAGTCGGGATGGTTGATGTCGTGGCCACCCGCGATCATGTGGGTGTCGCTGGCGATGATCACGTCGTCACCGATGGCAATCCCCGCCCTGGCGTCCAGCAAGCATCGGAACCCGATTGACACCCGGTCGCCGATGACGATCAATCGGATGGACCAGACGTTGGTTCCCCTGTTGATCGCCGTGTCCTTGCCGATCGACGCGCCGAACGCGCGGAGATAGGCCTGCCGGACGAAGTGCAGGGGAATGTAGGTGACGAAGTTGTTGAAGAACCAGGCGGAGTAGAGGTCGACGAACCTCGACCAGACCGTTTCGCCGGCGATGCGGAAGTTGACGATCCGCCCGTCGTCGTCGGTGATCCACTCCATCAGGCCGGGCGTCCGAACATTGGGATTCACCGCGCGCTTCTTGGCGAGGACCTCTGGATCGGACCGCTGGGGTTCGACGAACACTGTGCTTGCTCCCGTCTTCGTGGCTGCCCCCCGTAACGTCCGGGAGCAGTCAGCCGGTCATCTTGAACTCTCGAGCAATTCCGACCACACGGTGGTGTACGCCTTGGCGATCTCCACGGCCGAACGTGCCTTCCGCTGGACGAGCACCTCGTCACCCAAGGTCGCCAGCTTGGCGTCGTCGTTGACCAGGGCCGTCACTGCGTCCGCGAACGCAGCGGCGACCTCCTCCGGCGAGTGAGACAGCCCGCGCAAGACGACGACGCCTTCGTCCTCCCCCAGATCGCCGAGCGCCCCATGGTCGGTACAGATGACCGGTGTCCCGTACGCGACGGCATGGGCCATCACCGCCGAGGAGGGGTAGCCCATCCCGTACGGCGAACGCTTGCCATAGGGCATGACGATCGCGCGAACCGACTCGAAGAACGCGTCCTCGGCGTCACCTTCGATGCCGCCGACGATGTCGATGCCCTCGATTCGAGGCAGGTCCTCGGTTCCGCGGCCTGCGACGCGAATGGCAATCTCCGGTGGCAGGAGTTGCCTGAGGGCGCCAATCTGCTCGAATCCCTTGCCGCGGTAGACCAGACCGAAGAGCCCAATCGCGAGTGGTCGCTGCTCCGGCGGCCGGATGTCGGGCCGGTCGGCGACCTGGTGCGGGACCCGGACCACTCGAGCGTGCGGATAGGCCGGCCGGATGGACGTCGCGCCGCTTTCGGTCAGCACGAACAACGTGGTCGCTCGAAGCCACTTTCGCTGGACGGCGTAGGACACCCTGCGGAAGGGGAAGTGCACGGCGTGGTTGACAAGCCAGTGCTGGGCCATGAACCGTGTCCGGGCTGGCCACCAGATCGGGTGCGGCGGGTCGTGAATGGTGGCCGTCACCGGGACGTGTTCGGGCAGTTTCGCGGTCGCCCAGAACGGGACCACGGCCCCGCCACTCAGTTCGGCATGCACCAGCACTCGCCCGCCCGGCGCGTCTGCCACCAACTTGCGGATCGCGGCGCTGTGCCGACGCAGGTCGGACACGCTGTCGTCGCCGGGGCCGCCGTGGCGATACTCGACGACGTCGGCGAAGTGCGACCGCACGGCGTCGACGAACGCCTCCGCGAAGTCCCCGACGCCACCGATGCCGACCCGCGGCGCGATGTAGACCAGGCGGGTCTGCGAAAGGTCTGTGCTCACGAGGGCCGCTCCGGTCCCAAGTCGAACTCGACCATGGCCGCCACGATCTGGTCGAAGGACTTCGTCGTGCGCCAGTCCAGCACGGTTGCGGCCTTGGTCGCATCTCCGACCATCACGTCGATGTCCGCCGGCCGAATCAGGTCGGCGTCGACGTCCACCTTCGACTGCCAGTCCGTGATGCCAACGGAGGCAAATGCGGCGGCGGCGAAGTCGGCGATGGAGTGGTCGACACCCGTCGCAACCACGAAGTCGTCCCCCGTTCCGTGCGTGGCCATGCGGAACATCGCGTCGACGTAGTCCGGTGCCCAGCCCCAGTCCCGCCGCACCGCGATGTTCCCAAGTTTGACCGAGTTCTGCTCACCCCGGAAAATCGCTGCCACGGCGGCGGTTATCTTTCGTGTCACGAAAGACGTTGGCCGTCGCGGAGATTCGTGATTGAAGAGGATGGCATTGGACGCCTGCAATCCCCTGTCTCGGTAGACGTGGCACATCATGTGGCCCATCGCCTTGGACACCCCGTAGGGGGACGTCGGTCGAACGGGCGTGTCCTCGGTCTGCCGCGAGCCTGCCGACCCGGCAAAGATCTCCGCACTGGAGGCGTTCACCACGGCGATGCTGCGGCCCGTGGCGTTCTGCACCTTGAGGCAGGCGTCGAGCAATGCGGTAGTGGCGACGGCGTTCACGTCGGCCGTGTACACCGGCCGGTCCCACGACAGCGCCACCGACGAGACTCCCGCCAGGTGGAAGACGTAGTCGGGCGACACCGTGGTCACCAGGTCGAGCACGGCGTCGCCGTCGGTGAGGTTGGTGGCGTGCGCCGTGACTTCTGCCAGCGCGACCGACTGTGGCCCCTCGTTGGGGCCGACGACTCCGTGAACGGCGACCCCGGAGTCGCTCAGCAGCCGCGACAGGTAGTAGCCATCTTGGCCGGTGACGCCGGTGACCAGTGCGACCTTCATGTGCTGGCGGTCCGACTGCATCAACGCCTCACGGCGCGGCGTGGCCTGCGTCGCGCGACTGCAGGGCGAGGTCGTTGTTCACCATCATCTCGACGAGGTCTTTGAACGTCACCTTGGGTTCCCACCCAAAGGCGTTGCGCGCCTTCGTCGCATCGCCAATCAACTGGTCGACCTCGGCCGGCCGCAACAGCGCCGTGTCGGTCTGCACGTACGGCTTCCAATCGTCGATCCCGACCGTCGCGAAGGCGACGTCGAGAAGCTCGGAGATCGAATGCGTCTCCCCGGTGGCGATCACGTAGTCGTCGGCGACGTCCTGCTGGAGCATCAGGTACATGGCTTCGACGTAGTCGCCGGCGAAACCCCAGTCACGCTCGGCGTCGATGTTGCCGAGGGTGAGGGTGTCCTGCAGGCCCAGCGATATCCGTGCGACCGCACGGGACACCTTGCGCGTGACGAATTCGACGCCGCGGCGCGGTGATTCGTGGTTGAAGAGAATTCCCGAGCTGGCATGCATGTCGTAGGACTCGCGGTAGTTGATCGTCAGGTAATGCCCGTACACCTTGGCCACGCCGTACGGCGACCGCGGCCACAACAGCGTCGACTCGGTCTGCGGAACGTGCTGCACCTTGCCGAACATCTCCGAACTCGACGCCTGGTAGAACCGGACCCGCTTGCCGGAGACTTCCTGGTACAGCCGTACCGATTCCAGCATGCTCAGCACGCCGCCAGCCGTGACGTCGGTGGTCAGGCGCGCATTTTGCCAAGAGTAGGCAACGAACGACACCGCACCGAGGTTGTAGACCTCGTCGGGCTGCGCAATCGTCATCGCGCGCATCAAGCTGGACATGTCCAATAGGTCGCCGGCGATGACGTGAACGCTCGGGAGGACTTCCTCCAGCATTGCCGCCTTGGGGTTGTTCTGCCCCCGCAGCAACCCGTAGACCTCGTAACCCTTGGACAAGAGCAACTCCGACAAATAGATGCCGTCCTGCCCGGTGATACCGGTGATCAGCGCTCGCTTCGGAGCGCCGGACTCACCCGAGACCGATGCCATTCGTGGTACCTCCGTCGTGACTTCGAACAACCGCGTCAGAAACGCATGATCGAGATTAGCTGCGATGAATAGTTGCACGCTCGACGGGATCTGTCCGTAGTGACCTTAGTTTGCCCACCTCCGGACGTTCGGTCGGTCTGTCGCGCTGGCCAAGCGCCGCAACGCCACGTCGGCCTCGAAGTCGTCCTACGCGAAGATCCCGATCAGCACGGCCTCGATCTGAGAGACTCTGGGAGTGGCGATGTCACCGACCGACATGAAACGGTGGGCAAAGGACTGGGCGAAGCTTCGACTTCACACCCTCTTCGTCATGGGTCAGCGCGTGGGTGTGGACGTACTCCCCCGCCATTTCTACAGCCAAGTCCCCGACATTCCACACCTGCAAGGTGACCGCAAGTGGCAGCGACCGTACTCGCTGAGGGGCATCCGGGGAACCGACGTCGGTGAACAACTGGAATGGTTAGAGAATATTTGTGCGCCAAGTCTTACGGCCACTCTGCCCGCGCTGCGTCTGCACCAGCGTGCCGCCGTCGCCAACGGTGCCGTGGGTTATGGGCCAGTCGAGTCGGATCTCTTGTATTGCCTCATTCGAAGACTGGCACCCCGTCGGCTGGTCCAAATTGGTGCCGGCGCGTCAACGTGGGTCGCGCTGAAGGCAGCCGAAGACGCTGGAATCGACATCGAAATTACGTGTGTCGACCCGTATCCGACGAATTTCCTGACCGCTATGGACCGGGTGGGAAAGATCAAGCTCCGCGAGACTCCCGTTCAGGACATTCCTGCCGACGAATTGGCCGATCTCGGCGCGGGCGACGTTCTCTTCATAGATTCGACCCACACCGTCTCAGTGGGAAGTGACGTCAACTACGTCATCCTGGAGGTTCTTCCGAGACTCCGCAAAGGCAGCCTCGTTCACTTTCACGACGTCACGATGCCGTACGACTACGCGCCGTCCGTGCTGTCGAGCGACCTTTTCTTCTGGAACGAAAGTGTGCTGCTGCAGGCTTTCCTCACCGACAATTCTCGGTTTGAAATTCGACTTGGATGCGCATTACTTCATGATCAAGCCCTCGAGCGGGTACAGATGGTCCTTCCGACGTACTCGTCACCGATGAAGACTGATCGTGGACTCGCCGAGAAAGATCGCATTGGGGCGTATCCCACGTCGATGTGGCTCGAAGTCGTGGCAGATCCCACCTAAGGTCGAACGTCAAGAAGCGCAAGACCGCCCGCCCAGTATGAATCGGGTGAACCGCCCAGAGCGGCGTGCCAGAGAAATACTCTGGCTGAAGACCGTGTCGAAACGGTCACCGACGTTCACGATGTCAAAGTTGCGCTCGGCATAGTTGCGTGCGTCGATTCCCATCCTTTGCCGTCTCGACGGATCCGAGAGGAGGTCGCCGAGAGCGGCCGTCGCGGATTCAAGATCGCCCGGCGCGACGACCAATCCGGCTCCCGCAGCTGCAATCGTGTCCGACACCGCGTTCTCCTCGGGCAACAGCGCCAAGATCGAGCGGCCGGCGCACAGGTAATTCAGCACCTTCGACGGAACGGAGTATCGACTCGCATCTCGCTCCAGCAGTACGAGCAGAACGTCGGCAGTGGCCAGCACGTCCGGTAACTGCTCGTAGGGCTGATAGTCGACTAGCGTGAGGTTGGAGATGCCGCCGGCTCTTTCCTCGAGCCACTCGCGTCCCTTGCCTTGCGACACCACGAGCACTCGAGTCTCCGAGGGCAGGCTTCTGGCGAGGTCGGCGATGGCGGCGGGGTCGTGCTTCCACCCGAGTGTCCCGGCGTACATCACCACTGGAACGTCGGTCAGCTGGTGCGCCCTTGCCCAAGCGTTGTCCTTGTGCCGCAGTGGCATTTCGTCGATAGCCGCCCAGTTCGGAATGACGTGAATGGCGCGGCTGTGCACGCCCCAACCGTCGAGCTCGTCGACGAACGCGCCGCTTATCGGCACGACCGCAGCGGCGCTGCGCGCGACGTGCCGCTCGCAACGAGCCGCCAGCCAACCGATGACGCCGCCAATGCGCCCAAGCCTTCTGCGCGCGATTGCGTCGATCGCCTCGCTGTAAACGTCCTGCTGCCAAAAGACGTAGCCGACGCCACACATTCCGAGAGCCGTCGACATCATCAGCAGCGACAAGAGCGGCACATTTGACAGCACTACGAGATCGGGACTGTGCCCCAACAACGCACGAGTCGCCTTCACTCCATATTGGATTTCTTGGCAAACCCGCACGATTGGCGAGTAGCGCCGGAACTGGCTCCGTAGGTGGATCGGGAGGATGGTGAACGATTCGGGATCGCCTGCACGGCGCTGGGTTGCGCCTTGACCGGTGACGAACGAACCGCAGAACTGATGTTGCACGTGGTGCCCGCGACGCGCCAGTTCGCGACTGAGACGGATTTGACCTGGATGACCTGAATAGTCGTGCACGACCAGTCTCATACCGGACCTCCGCAACCAATCGTGCTGCGGGCCACCACCCGCATTGGTGGCTCGGCCCAGCTCAAGCGGGCACCAAACTAGCGAGACCGAGCGCTCCGCAAACGATATGCCTCGGTAACCCGATGCGTAACGAAAACAATGTTCACCGCCCAAAATCGTTGTCCTGACGGCTGATCCCGTGGCGTGGCCAATGGGCAGGCATCCGCCCCGTGCCAAGCAGAGCGCTCGTCGACGAACGGCCCTCGGCTTGCGCCCCGTCATCGACCACCCTGCGGGGCGTCTACGCCGACACGGTCGTCGCAGGCTTGACGGCGAATCTTTCGGCACAGCGCAACGGGTAGCCACCGACGACCGACCGGGACGATGCGGTGTAGCGTCGAGCTTCAATCAGCAAACACATTTCAGTATCGGCCATGTCCGCCGGCGGGGCCCACCCCTAGCGCCGATGACGCCATGAGCTAATTAATAAGTTGAACTTCATCTGGGTTCGACCACGCCAAACCACCCTTCAGCTTCCTCCCAGTGAATGTTCGAGCCAGGCATAAATACGCAACAAGCTCGTGTTACGCCGAGATTGCGCCGCCCGTCGCGGCCCTCGGGGTTCCCGTGGTCGAACTCGCGACCACTGACTGAAATCATGAGACAGCGAAGAACTCCATCAATAGACGTCTGAAGCATTCGCGCCGTTTCGGACTATTCGTACGAGATGTTCGCTAACGTCTGACGTACTCAGTCACCCAGACCCCGTGAGCGGAGTACCAGCCATGAATCACCATGTCGAAACAAGTAGTGACCTCGCTAGAGGTTCCGTCTTGGTCGCCGGGGCGGGGGGCTTCATCGGAGGCCATCTCGCGAAAACCCTTTGCAGCCAAGGGTTCAGCGTTCGGGGAGCCGACATTAAGCCCCTAAACGAGTGGCATCAAATTCCCAAGGGCCTCGACGCCAGACAGTTGGACCTGTCACGACTGGACCATTGCCGGGAAGCGGTCCGCGGCGTGGAAACCGTCTACATGCTGGCGGCAGACATGGGTGGCATGGGCTTCATCGAGTCGCACAAGGCCGACTGCATGTTGTCGGTGCTCATCAGCACCCACATGCTGCTGGCCTCACGTGACGCGGACGTAAGCCGCTACTTCTACTCCAGTTCGGCGTGCGTCTACGCGGCGGACAGGCAGACCAGTGCCGACGTCATCGCGTTGAAGGAGTCCGACGCCTACCCAGCGATGCCAGAAGACGGCTACGGCTGGGAGAAACTGTTCAGTGAACGCATGTGTCTGCACTTCCTCGCGGACTTCGGGCTGCAGACCCGAATTGCAAGGTTTCACAACGTCTACGGTCCCCGCGGAACGTATCGCGGCGGCCGGGAGAAGGCCCCTGCCGCGCTGTGCCGCAAGGTGGCCGAGGCCGCGCTCAGCGGCAGGCAAGAGATCGACATATGGGGTGACGGCGAACAAACCCGGAGCTTCATGTACGTCGACGATTGTGTCGAAGGCACGCTCAGGTTTGCGGCGTCGGACAACGCCCAGCCCGTCAACCTAGGGAGCTCAGAGCTGGTGACCATCAATCAGATGGTCGACATCATCGAGGACTTCGCCGGAATCAAGGTGAAGCGGCACTACTTGTTGGACGCTCCGCTCGGTGTCCGCGGTCGAAATAGCGACAACACCCTCGTCCGACAGCTTTACGGATGGGAACCGTCGACCCGACTCGCCGATGGCTTGGCCCGCACGTACAGCTGGATCTTCGACGAACTCTCTGGCCGAGCCGCGATGACAGTTGCCATCTGACGAGGCGCTGCTCAGCGCTCGCGGGTAGGGGCGACGCGCGACCGACGTCTTTAAGACCTGTTTAAGAGAAGTCGTGTTGGTGCCGCTACCATCAAGCACCATGACGAGCGTTACGGATCCTTCTGCCCCGGCCGCCTCACCCGAGATCGACATTCACACCTCCGCAGGCAAGCTTGCCGACCTCCGCAAGCGCACCGAGGAGACGCTGCATCCGGTGGGCGAGGCGGCCGTCGACAAGGTACACGCCAAGGGCAAGCTGACCGCTCGCGAACGCATCCACGCCCTGATGGACGAGGGCACCTTCGTCGAACTCGATGCGCTGGCCAAGCACCGCAGCACCAACTTCGGGCTCGCGGAGAACCGGCCCGTCGGCGACGGCGTCGTGACCGGCTACGGCACCATCGACGGCCGCGACGTCTGCATCTTCAGCCAGGACGCCTCAGTCTTCGGCGGCAGCCTCGGCGAGGTCTACGGCGAGAAGATCGTCAAGGTTCAGGAGTTGGCCCTCAAGACCGGTCGTCCCCTGATCGGCATCAACGACGGCGCGGGCGCCCGCATCCAAGAGGGCGTCGTTTCACTTGGCTTGTACAGCAAGATCTTTCGCAACAACATCCTGGCCTCGGGCGTCATCCCGCAGATCTCGCTGATCATGGGCGCCGCGGCAGGCGGGCACGTCTACTCCCCCGCGCTGACCGACTTCGTGATCATGGTCGACCAGACCAGCCAGATGTTCATCACCGGGCCCGACGTCATCAAGACGGTCACCGGTGAAGAAGTGACCATGGAAGAGCTGGGCGGTGCCCACACGCACATGGCCAAGTCGGGTACGGCGCACTACGTCGCCTCCGGGGAGCAGGACGCCTTCGACTACGTCCGCGACCTGCTCAGCTACCTGCCCCCCAACAGCGCCTCCGAGCCGCCGCGCTACCCGGCGCCGCCGCACCCCGGAGCCATCGAGGACAACCTCACCGACGAGGACCTCGAACTCGACACCCTCATCCCCGACTCGCCCAACCAGCCGTACGACATGCACGAGGTCATCACGCGCATCCTCGACGACGACGAGTTCCTCGAGGTGCAGGCCGGCTACGCGGGCAACATCGTCGTCGGATTCGGTCGGGTCGACGGTCGCACCGTCGGCATCGTGGCCAACCAGCCCACCGTGTTCGCCGGTTGCCTCGACATCAACGCGTCCGAGAAGGCCGCCCGGTTCATTCGCACCTGCGACTGCTTCAACATCCCGATCATCATGTTGGTCGACGTCCCGGGCTTCCTGCCCGGCACCGACCAGGAGTTCAACGGCATCATCCGGCGCGGCGCGAAGCTGCTGTACGCCTACGGCGAGGCCACCGTCGCGAAGATCACCGTCATCACCCGCAAGGCCTATGGCGGCGCGTACTGCGTGATGGGTTCCAAGGACATGGGCTGTGACGTCAACGTCGCATGGCCGACGGCGCAGATCGCCGTGATGGGCGCCTCGGGCGCCGTCGGGTTCGTCTACCGGTCTCAGCTCAAGGAGGCGGCCAAGGAGGGCAAGGACGTCGACTCCCTGCGCCTGGAGCTGCAGCAGGATTACGAGGACACCCTCGTCAACCCGTACGTGGCCGCCGAGCGGGGCTACGTCGACGCGGTCATCCCTCCGTCGCACACCCGCGGCTACATCTCTGCCGCGTTGCGGCTGCTGGAACGCAAGATCGTGCAGTTGCCGCCCAAGAAGCATGGCAACATCCCGCTCTGATCCGCTCTCCTTCCCCAACGAACGGACCACTCGTGTCACAAGACGTGGACATCACCGAGGTCTCCGACCCCGACGACCTGACCATCGACGCCCCGGTCGTGACGTCGGTGCCCGAGATCAAGATCCTCAAGGGCAATCCCACCGACGAAGACCTGGCCGCACTGGTGACGGTGCTGGCGGGCAGCGGCGGCGGTGCAGCGGCGCCGGGCCCACAGGAACTGAACCGGTGGGGACTTCCGGTCGACCAGCTGCGCTACTCGCTGATCAGCTGGCAGCGGATCACGCAGGTGGAACGCGCCCACTTGCGGCGCTAGTGGGGAGTTCGACGCGGGTCGTCCTGGCATCCGCATCTCCCGGCCGACGGAAGATACTGCGTGGCGCAGGGATCGATCCCGTCGTGCTGGTCTCCGGGGTGGACGAAGACGCCTTGCTGGCTGCCCTTCCCGACGACGCCGGCCCCGGCGACGCGACGACGGCCCTGGCGACCGCCAAGGCAGAGGCCGTCGCTCACGTCCTCGACGCCGAGTTGAGTGCGGATTGTGTTGTCATCGGGTGTGATTCGATGCTCTACCGCGACGGCCGGCTCTGGGGTAAACCGGCCAGCGCGGCCGCCGCGGTTCAGGGCTGGCGCGCGATGGCCGGTCGAACGGGCGAGTTGTTCACCGGCCACTGCGTCCTTCGCGTCAGCGGCAACCGAATTCAGCACACTGCGGCAGCGCACGCCGTGACCACCGTCCGGTTCGGTCGTCCGTCGGCGTCCGACCTCGAGGCATACGCACGCACTGGAGAACCCACCGCAGTAGCGGGCGGATTCACCCTCGACGGCCTCGGCGGCTGGTTCGTCGACGGCGTCGACGGCGACCCGTCTGCGGTCATCGGGCTCGGACTTCCCCTCACCAGAGGCTTGTTCGAACGCGTGGGCATCTCCGTCTCCGAACTCTGGCTCGCCAACCCCGTAGCAGGCTGATCGACCTACGCGACGTGAACGACGGCGGTCTTCAACTGGACGGGACCGGTCGAGACGTCAAGATCCCACGTCGACGGAGAGCGGTGGAATCGGCTCTGCGAGACTGCGCTCGAAGAGGAAGTCGGCTTGGACGGCACGCCCGTTGACGTCGTAGGACGCGTTGTACACCCCCGTCAGGACGTAGTTTCGCCGGGCGAGCCAGTCGACGACGGCGGCAGCCGGATCTTGGCCCGCGTACAGCTCGAGAAACGAACACTCGCAATAGATTGCGAAGAACGTCGGCAATAGCGGTTCGCATCCGCGAAGCACATTCAACTCGTATCCCTGAACGTCGATCTTGAGTAGAGCAGGGCCGACGATTGCGTCCTTGCTCAAGAAGTCCGTCAACGGAGCTACCCGCACGCGGGTCGTCCCAACTTCTTTCGTTCCAGGGAAGACTTCGTCCTGAAGTGCGGTGATTGCCAAAAGGGATGACGAGTCGTCTCTCTTGGAAAGATGCATGGTGGCGCTCTCCGCCGTGGGGCCGATGGCCGCCACGTGCAGAGTGACGAGACGGTCGTTCGCGAACACCCTTCGGAACTTCGCCGCAGGCCCCTCGAGGGGTTCGAAGGAAATCACCGTTGCGGTTGGCCACCGACGACGTGCGGCAAGGGCAAACTGTCCTCGGTTGGCGCCGACGTCGACGACAGTTCGACAATCGATCGAATTCAGTACCGATCCGTGCTCGACGCCTGCCGGCGTTCCGCGGATGAGTGCCCGAATCCACGGACCGTGCCCTGATCCAAGTATTACGAGCAACTTCCTGAGTCGTTGCACCTCAACCGTCACGATCTGTCGCGTAGTCGATGATTTCCACCCGTCACGGAGTCAAATCCCACCCACCAGTCGCGTTCGCCGCCACCAACATGGAAACCAATCGCGATCTGCTGACACGGGAAGTTACACCTCGTGTCCCTGTCTGGGACGATAACGACTGACGTCGAATTCGGGGCTCAGGACGCGATCGCGTGCGAGAGCATCGTGACGAACTTGGCCGCCGACCGGTCCTCGTCGAATACGTCGGCAAAACATGATCGGGCCCGAACCCGCATGTCGTCCCGTTCCACTGGCCCCAACGCCAACCATCTCCGCAATAGCGAAGTGGCGCCGTCCACGGTGTCGCGGTCGACGAAACCTGCTCCGGCATCGTCTATTTCGCGCCAGATGTTGACCCTGTCGGTAATCAGGACCGGCAGCCCGCACGCGAGAGCCTCGGGAATGACGACACCGAAGTTCTCTGAGTGGGACGTCAACGCAAAGACGTCTGCGGCGCGATACGCGCCCCACTTCGCCGCGCCGTTGAGCATCCCGGTCCAGACGACGCGGTCGGAGATTCCGAGTTCCTCGCCGAGCGCCTCCAATTCCACGCGTGTCTCCGCTTCGTCGGGCCCTGCCATTACCAAGCGAAGATCTGGACTGTGGCTGCATACAGCTGCGAACGCCCGAATGAGGAGGTCGCAACCCTTCTTGGGGTGAATTCTGCTCAAGAAGAGCACGAACTGCTTGCCCTCCAATTCGGGGAACGCAGCGAGGAACGCAGCGCATTGCAGCGCCGAGTCGTCCGGCGGCTCGTGTACGCCGAGGTCGACGATTGACTCGACGGCGCGATACGGCGAGAACGACGTGCGTGCGAGTTGTCGCTCCTCTTCGCGGGTGAACAACACCGAGCGCGCGTCTCGCAGTACGCGATGTTCGATTAGGCGCCAATACACCGACTTCTTGACGTGCTTGGCGGGATATCGCCTTTCGAACCACGGGTCGAGAGCGCCGTGCACGAAGACGAAGAACGGCACGTTGGCGGCGCGACAGGCGCTCCGCACGGCTTTACTGTGATACTGCCAAATGCCATGCACCACAACCGCGTCATAGTCGCCTGCATGAGTTCGAAGCCACCTCCGAAGCTTCTTCGAATAGCCGTACCGTCCGGTCCCGGTACCGAGGGCGAACGTGCGACCGGGCACGTCGGACAGCCATTCCGCGTCAGATGGATCTGACACGGCGATGTCGACCGCGTGCCCGAACTTGCTCAAACCAACGGTTATTTGGTTCAGCACCACCGGCGGGCCGCCGTAGGCAGGATTGAGCGTGCCGGTCACTTGCAGCACTCGCATTCGGTCAGAGTAGCGAGATTCCTCGAACTGGCTGCAGGTCTCGAAAACTAGGACGACGACGGCCGTGCATCGTGTTCCCCACGACGGCAAGGACGTTCGAGCAGGTCGTCATGCACCCGCGAGTGAATGAGATTGTTCGTTTGCTGGTCGACGGTCATACCTCGCTGATAGTCTGCGAACGAGGCTTGGCTCCCGGAGATGCGAGGACGCGAAGGATGCGGACGAAATCCCGAACCGCCAGGTCCGCGCTTCTGCGAGGCGTCTGTCCGGTCTTTCTGACCATAGCGCTCACCATCAACACGATTCCCGCCCGGGTGTCGAACCCAGTGCGACTCTCGGCTACGTCCGGTGCGGTTTTCGACGACTTCCTCGGGCCCGCAGGGTCTGCGCCGAACGCTCAATTTTGGGACGCTGCACCAGGACCCACGGCCGGTATCGGCGCCCTCGAAAACAATACGGTGTCGCCGTCCAACGTCCGCCTTGACGGGCAGGGACACCTCGTCATCGAAGCTCAGGCCACCCCGACCGGATATACCTCCGGGCGAATCGTCACCTTTGGCAAGGTGGACATGCTTTACGGCCGGGTAGAGGCACGTATCAAATTACCCTCGACCTTTGCGATTTGGCCGGCATTCTGGATGCTGGGTACCAATTTCTTCGAAGTGTCGTGGCCTCAATGCGGCGAAATCGACATCGTCGACATGGTTTCCGATGAATCGCATTTCTACGCGGGGATACATGGCCCGGTGTCCCCGCCGGAGCCTAGCGGCTACGTATTGACGACAGCGAAGCGGTCATCCGACGACATGCCGTTGACTGACGGCTTTCATACCTACTGGGCAAATTGGCGTCCGGATTTCATCCAATTAGGTGTCGACGACACTCCATTGGCCGAATACACGCCGGCTTCCTTACCACCGGGCGCCCAATGGGTATTCAACGAGCCGATGTTCGCAATCCTGAACATAGCGGTCGGTAACGCCTACATCGGAACGCCAGACGCGCGGACCACGTTTCCCGCGACCATGCTCGTCGACTGGTTCCGGTACACCCCGCTGTGAACAGCGCCGCCGTACGCGACTACGGCCGGCCAGCTTAGCCAGTCGGTCCGCAACTGGCAGTGAGCCCGGCCTGCTCGAGATCACTCTTGAGCCGCCGAGCGAACTCGACATAGCCGTCGGAGTTTGGCACGACGCCAAAGAACAGTGACTCGTCGCTGAGCCACTGCTCAGCCACTGGATCGACGTACAGCACACCATTTTGCTGCGCCGCTGCGGCGATGGCGCCGGACACTCGCCCGTATTCACCGGACTCCGCCCGACGCGGAACTACGAGTGGCCCGATGGCCACGATCGTCGCGTTCGCGTTCTTGCCACGCAAGGCCTTGAAAGTCGCGTCGGAGGCGGCGGTTATCTCCTCCGAGGTCGCGAGGAAGTCGTTGGCACCGCCTTCGACCAAGATGTAGTCCGCGTCGTCGACGTCGAATGCGTCCAATCGCAACGGATATGCGGTTACGCCAGGCCGAAGCGCAGCAACGAAGCCAGTCCCGGGTTCCATCGACGTGGTCGCAAGCCGCCAGCACATTTGCTCGCTCAGTCGAAGCACCCATCCCCGGGCCCACCCCGCTCCGTCGCCGAGAGCGTAATCGTCGCCGACGACAGCGAACGTCTTCCCTGGGGGTGAACCCGGTTCCAAAACAACCGACGGCGCCCGATTGTCCTCCAGGGAAATCGCCTCGGGGGCTGGCGCGCTTATCCGATCGCGAATGGCAATCACCCATACCAAACCGCCAACCAGGGCAAGTGCACCGATGGCCAAGACCACCTTGGCCACGAAGTTTACGCCGCGCCGCGCCTCTGCCATCGCGTTTCCCCTTTGCGATTCGCGAAAAACTTGACACCGCGCGCAACGATACAACCAAGTGAAATCAATGTTCGTGAAGTTGAACGAGCCGGATATTTCCCGATCCGCGCGTGGACTTACACAACGTTGGCCGCCGGCACGCGCGTGACCCGCCTCGTTCTCTCACATCGACTTTCACGCCGAAGGATTTCTAACGCATTCGCCGTCGATCTGGCGTCCAAGTGTGAAATGCTGCTACGCGCTACACCGCGACTGAGAGCGCGTGACGGCCCACCCATCATGGGTTGACGCGCAATGTGTTCCGGTGCGCTGCATCGAAGCGTTTGACTACTTGGTCAAACGTCGGCGACAGGGGGTCGTGCACGCATGGCGAGCAAGTCGAGGCGTCCCGCGCCGCGCTCCATCTTTGCCGTGCTTACGAAGGCCTGGATGCTGATCGTGGGTACGGCAATCGTTTTCGGACTCGTCGCCTTGGCTGCGTCACTCGTCCAGAAGCCCGTATACGCCGCCACGACCACGCTGTATCTGACCTCCGGCGGCACCGTCGCCTCGTCGGCCTACGACTCGGTGACCTCCTCCACCGAGCGCGTCGGAAGCTACGCCCAGCTCATCTACACACAGGCCGTGTTGATGCCGGCAGCCGACGCCGTCGGTTTGAACTTGTCGTTGGACGAAGCCCGTAAAAGGGTCAGCGTCGACGTGAACCCTCAGGTAGTCCTGATGACCATCACCGTCGAGGATACGAATCCGGCGTTGGCGCAACGCTTTGCAGATGCACTTGCCCAGTCGATGCAGTCTGCCGTTTCCAAGCTCGAGGTGCCGGGCGCCGCCAGCGAGCCGCTGGTGAAGATCCGCCAGGTTACGAAGGCAACCGTCGGCCCCTCGCCGGTTGCCCCGACCACCCTGATCAACGTTTCCGTAGCAGTCGCCGTCGGGCTGATCATCGGCTGCTTGTTGGCCGTCTGGCGAGAGTCGAGGAACGACAAGGTACGCGATGAGGTCGACGCGGAGGCAGCCCTGGAGACGCGACTGCTGGCCGTAGTCGGCCCCGGGAATCGCTCAAAAGAGGGGTATCGCACCATTCGTACCCGCTTATTGGCGCAGGATCCGCCAATTCGCGTATTGCTGGTGACAGGGGCCCGTACGTCGGAGAGCACCTCTACGGTGACGATGAACGTCGGCAAGCTTCTCGCCAGGGCCGGCAATTCCGTTGTCATCGTCGATGCGAATCTGAACGACTCGAACATCACGAAGTGGGCTGGATCAGAAGGTTCCCCGGGTCTCATAGACGCCCTTCGCGGCAGGCCGTTGGGAGAGACGTTGACGCAAGGCGTCGACGGCGTCAAAACGCTGACGATACTGGGGTCGGGCGCGAAATCAACGGGTCACCCAGCCGACTACTTCTCATCCGAGGCGTTCCGGCGAATTTTGCGAATGCTGTCCGACCAATTTGATTATGTGGTCGTCGACTCGACGCCTCTCTTGGAGGATTTCGGCACCGAGAGCATTCTCCCGACCGTTGACGGCATCGCCATCGTGTGCGGCCCAGCGCTTTCGACGCTGAGCGATCTCGTCGAGTGCCGAACGCGAACACGTAACGTCGGTGCGAACATTCTGGGTCTGGTCTTCTTCGACTACCGAGACGATCCGGTAAATCGGCATCGACCAGTTAAGGCGATCGCCGAGAATTCAATGGCAGGTTCGCACCCGGCGGCATCGTGAAACGTCACGTTTGGCAATCAGATAGCAGCTGATGAACATCCGTCACCGCATCGGGGTCAAGTGACCGACAGCGATCCGCGTGTTCGGACGCCCGGCGAAACTCCGCGACGCGTTGCTCTTCTCACCACCGTCGACCAGCTCCTTTCGAGTGTGAGCAATGCCTTGCTCCTCTTCACCGTTGCCCAGACGGCGTCACTGTCGGAGTTTGGAATCACTGCTTTGCTGGTCGCCGTCAGTGCAGGATGGATGGCCTTCAATCGCGGCGCCTTAGGCGCGCCCGTTCTCCTCGTGAGCAACCTGGCGATAGACGAGATCCGCGCCGAGGCGGGCTACGCGATGACTTGGGCAGCGGGTTCTGGGGCAGTTGCCGGAGCCACCGTCGGCGTCGTGGGGATCATCGCCGGCGAGCCACAGGTTGCGGTGGTGTTCGCAGCTGCAATTCCGGCTGTCCTCGTTCAGGACGTCTTGCGT
The DNA here is from genome assembly GCF_001426545.1 of Mycobacterium sp. Root135. Classification (GTDB taxonomy): domain Bacteria; phylum Actinomycetota; class Actinomycetes; order Mycobacteriales; family Mycobacteriaceae; genus Mycobacterium. Next base: position 268,942 of record NZ_LMEZ01000007.1, read on the forward strand.
TTCGCGGCCATCGCATGCGAAAAGCCCTTCATTGCAGTGCTTTCCGACGGACTGTGGACCATCCTCATAGGTGCCGCATTTCTCGCGAACATCGGCGGAGCGAGTATTCCGGCATCGTATGCGGTCGCACTGTGGGGAACGAGTGGGCTGTTGGCGGCACTGGTGCTTGCATGTGCCGTCGGAATTCGGCCGAGATTCTTCCGAATCCGAGCGTGGTGGGGTACCTACGCCAGGGCCCGACTCCATTACGGGGCTGGAGATGCTCTTTCTCCCGTGTACACACTCGCCGTACTGTTCGCCGTGACCTTGATTCTCGACTCCTCCGTAGCCGGCACGCTTCGGGGAGCCGCCGCATTGTTTGGCCCCATTGCCCTACTGTTCTCGGCGTTGCCACTCGTCTTGGTGCCACATGCCCGCCGAGAGATGACAACGGCCCAACGCCAGTGGCAAATCCTCGTCAAGATGTCCTGGATCTCCTCCGGCCTGATCGCGGTCGCAACTGCCGCCGCAGTCGCCGTTCCGCATACATGGGGCACCGCAATCATGGGAAGCACATGGGTTTCGGCCGTCGCGGTGATGCCCTACGAGGGTCTGGCTGGGGTGGCGGCCATTTGGATGGCGAGCGTGTACGTCTTCTTGAAGATGCAGGGCGAAAGTCGGGCCGCCTTCTGGACACGGCTAGTCCAGGTCATCGCTCAGCTCGCCGGTTGCATCGTGGCCGCGTTCGTCTTCGGCACCGCCATCGCCATCGCGGCCTCGAGCGCCGTCTTGTGTTGCGGTGTCGTCGCAGCGAGTGTGGTCGTCGCGAGGCGGGTCGCTGCGAGTAGCCCAGCCACAGTCTCCGGCTTGGACGGGGCGAATAGCGGGGTCCGGTCGGACCCAAGACACGAGGACGTCGCGACGCCTGCCATGGCGAACCGTGCGCTGCGGCCATGGCCGGAGATCGACGTTCTCCAAACCAGAACGACTGGTTCCCGACCGTAGATCTCGAATCCTGAACGACCAGTGGATGCCCGGCTACGTCCGCTCACGACGAAGCGTTGCGCGCACTCCCGATGACGAAGGCAGGGGCGTGCTCGCGGTGGCTTTCGACGATCGGCGGGCCGTTTCGCCTCCCTGGCAGATGGATCCAACTCAGCGCCGCGATCGAACCGACCGCGTAATACAGGTACCTGTCGGCGATCGCATTCTCCACTAGACCAAGGACAAGCCATGTTCCCAACGAGATCATCAGAAAGCGCGCGTAGATCAGGCCCTGACTCGACAATTGCCACGAGTCGTGGAGTATCAACAGAAAGTAGACGAGCATCGCCATCGCGAGTACCAGACCACCTGATGCCAGAAATTGGAGGTAGATGTTGTGCGCCTCGACGAGGTGGCGAATGCCGGAACCAAAGACTGGGTGCGCCTGCCAGTCCGCTATCGCAGCTCGAAACAATCGAAGTCGCTCTGAATCGCTTCCGGCCGCATCAGACGAGCCAGAAAATGCTCGGAACAGCCTCTGTCGTACTTGCGTGGGAAGGGCTAGCAATGCGACCACGCCACCCACGATCATTCCGATTATGGCAATTGAGCGAATGCGGCCAACAGATCTGCCCTTGGGAATGCAGAACACAGAGGCGAGAGCACACAGCGGCGTCACCGCCTGAGCGCCCCGCGATCCGGAAGCCAAGATGCCCCCGAACAACAAAACTAGCGATACGGCGGGTATCCACTTCCGCTGCATCGTCGCCAGGAAGTACACGGCGACCGGAACGGAGATGGCAACTGTGATGCCAAGGGTGTTGGGGTGGTCGGTGAGCCCGTTCATCCGAACGCCTCCCCCGGCGTTGAAGCATGTGTACGTGCAAATCTGAGTGGACTCACCCAGGAAGCGCCCGATGTGGGGTGTCAGGCCGATCAGGTCACCGATCGCGACAGCACTTGAAACCGTAGTCCCCACCACGAAAGCACCCATCGTCCATACCGGGGCTCTGCGATCGATTGCCGAACACGCCACGATGGCAGTCGGAACGAACAGAATCGCAAAGAACCAGAACAACGCCTTGGTGATGTCGTCCGGATAATATCCGTAGATTTGCATGCGTAGCACCCTCACGTACGCCGGCGAGGGATCCAGGTGGCGTACGAGAACGCAGGTTGCGATTGCCACGCAGGGAAACAACGGCCATACGGGGATTGAGAACCGCAGGTCACCGAACACCACCATCAGGGCGATCACGCCGAGTGACAGCACGATCAGTACGTCTGCGGGAGCACCTCCGCTGGGCAACTTGACGCCGGTCCACGGGGCCGTAAGCGCAGCAAGCAGGACTAGCCCAATCACTATCTTGCCGACGGCGTTGGGGAAGTAAATGGAGGTTGGCGCGACTCCCGCGTGTTGCGGTACGGGCGTGGGGGCCGTCATCTCAAACGGGCCCAACATCACGGTGACAGTCAGCGAAGATCGCCTCTATCGGTGAACTCTCGGCAGGCACTGCAGACTCATTGGCCAGCAGAGCATAGTGGACCGTGGGCGTCGCAAAAGTCCTTGCACGCCTTCACCATTGCGTCCGATATCGCACAGTTCGCCGGATCAGCGTTGATGTAATCGGCCTTGGCCTGGTTGTCCTTGGCCTCCCGGCCCGCCGGGCTGGCCGCAGAATTGCCCGACTGAGTGGCGGAGGCAACCGTCGCGTTGCAATTGAGGAAGAGCATTACGTTGTTCTTCTGATCTCGCTGAGAGCGGGTGACGATGCACTCGTCCCTCGGAAGTCGGTCGCCGACCACTCCCGCCACGACGACGTTGGCCTTCAACTGCCCGATGACTTCGACTGCCCTGGCATAGGTGACGCCCGCAAACGTATCGGCGGCCGCGACGCCGCTACCAAAGGCCACGAAGAAAATTGACAGCGCGCCCAGCGCCACGATGAATCGATGGACGAACTCTTTCACGTGGAACCACCCCCGATTGGCTCCGAGCACATGGAACCAAATCAAAAATACGCCACCGCCCAGCTACCCGGACGGAATTGCTGGAAAAGTAGGTTGTCGAGGTCGAGCGTTCAGCGGGAGCACTTGTCGTCGGATGCTGCCGCCAGAACACGGCACCACATCAGATCCGTACGGCGAGGGATTCCACCGTCTCCTTGTGACGGGATTGCCGGACGGCGAGATAGTTTCGATACCGAGTGTCCGAGGGTGGACGCAAGCTGGCGCATTCTTCCGGACCTCTCGCCCCAAGCTTGTAGAACGAATAGCCGCGTTCGCGAAAAGTGCGTTCGATTTCCTCACGCTTGGCCGCCTCTATCACTTCGAAGATGACCGCTGGCGCCCATTTGACGAGCGTCGACCCAAGCCCGGCTATTGCGCGATCCTCGAAGCCTTCGACGTCGATTTTGACGAGGTCGACCGGGGCGGTGTCGCCGAGACAGGAATCGATGGCACGCGCGAAGGATCTCGTCACAGACCCGCCTAGATGCTGCCAGGCGGGGTCCCGCCGACCGATCTGTACACCTCGTGGATCAAGGCTCGCCGACATGGGAGTTGACGACGCTGGTATATGGAAGGGAACGTAACCGTCTGCCTCCGCCACGGGGTTCTCGAACACGGTGCAGCGTTCTTCCCACCCGTTCCGTGCGATATTCTCGCGAAGGACGTTCGCAATTCGCGGTACCGGCTCAAAGGCGTATACGCGCGCCGACGGATTAACGGCACAGCTGAGCAGCGTATACAAGCCCGTATGGGCCCCCGCATCGACGACGCCGCGAGCGGATTTGGCCAGTGCGGCAAACACACGCGTCGTTTCCGGCTCCCATCCGTCCATCCCTCGCCAGAACAAGTATCGCCCGAGGGTGTCTGTAGCCGTCGCCGCGTAATCGAAGCTCGCGCCGGGTGCAACGTGCACGCCGAACACCGCGTCGACCGGTATGCGTGACCAAGCCGCTTGCGATATGCGTCCGTTGGCGATCGACCGTTTAAGAAGGCGGCGAACGGTTTCCGACGCCGTGACTAACGAACCGGCCTGCAGCAGCACATCCTTCGTCCGACGGTCAGGCATCGACGTGCCTTCGAAAATCTCGATCGACCCGATTGGCCGACGTGTGGTCGCCCGGGAGTTTCACGCTGGTGAGGCTCATGAGAAATTCGTCCCGGGTTCATCCCTGAGCAAGCCGATTGGTCCGTCGACGACGAATTCAGTGATCATGTGATCTGTCGTTCGAAAATACTCACCGTCGAGCTCGCGGCGCCACCGTGCAGGCGATCCGGCGTAGAGGCCCGATTGCTGCGAATCCGCGGACGACGCGAGCATCGTCGAACTCGCTGCCAGTAGCGAGCGATCCGGCAGGTGTGCTCCCTTCAGCATCACCGCGCATGTCGCTACCAACGCATGATCGCCGATGACGATGCGTCCCACCGTCTGTCGAAAGTTCTCGAGGTCCGCTTCGTGAGTCTGAAGATAGGCCCGGCCGCCTCCGATTCGCGCATGCCGCTTCATGATGATCGTGCCGGAACAATCCAGGTAGTGACGGCTGGTCATAGCCGCCCCGTACCCCATGTGCAGAGTTCCGGCCTCTGGATTTACACGTTGAAATTCTGGCGCGGCACTGATCCAGTTCCACGATCCGATTATTACGCCCTCATCGAGGCGAACCAAAGCCAAGTTCTTGAATACGTTTCCCGGCGAAATCAAAACGTCGGCACCGATCTCGAAGTGTTCGACACCGAGGACGATTGACGGCCATATTCGTGCGGTGGCCGAGACATCATGACCGAACCGGCGCAGCAATGCATTCTTTAGCCGCCCTGGCGGAAGCAGCCAGCAGACAACCTCAAGCGTCGCACGCATATCGACCTTTCCAACACGCTTCCACCGCGGGAAATGAAAAGAACGCTGCAGACAAACATTAGACGCGTGGCTCAGAAGCCGCGCCATAATGCGCCGATCGAATCAAGACCGTCTCGCCGCGATCGGCAAACGACGTCGGCGTCATGGCCCGGAGCAAGACGGCAGTCGCAAGAGATCGGACACGTTGAAGGCTCCCTCAGGCACGAAGGCTGCGGAAAGCACCGTCGGACAACGGAATCGAGCATGGGGAGACCCGTAGACATCCCGAACCGGCCGGCCTGTCGCATTCGCTGGTAACCCCGACGGGCTGCGAGACACCGGCTCGGAGTCGACGATCTCGCCGCGCGTCGGCATCGGCGACACGGTGCCAGTGTCGACGGTCGACCAGTCGACACTGAGGGTCCGACCCGTCTACGCCCAACAAGTAGGCTGCAGGAGTGTCGCTGCCTGCAGACCCGCATCCCTCCCTCGCCGCCTACGCCCACCCCGAACGGCTGGTGACCGCCGACTGGTTGGCCGGCAACATCGGCAGGCCAGGGCTCGCCATCGTCGAGTCAGACGAGGACGTCCTCCTCTACGACACCGGGCACATTCCCGGCGCGGTCAAGATCGACTGGCACACCGACCTCAACGACGACCGCGTCCGCGACTACATCGACGGCGCACAGTTCGCCGCGCTGATGGACCGCAAGGGCATCGGCCGCGACGACACCGTCGTCATCTACGGCGACAAGAGCAACTGGTGGGCGGCCTACGCCCTGTGGGTGTTCACGCTGTTCGGTCATCCGGACGTGCGGTTGCTCGACGGTGGCCGCGACCTCTGGGTGTCCAACGGTCGTGACACCAACCTCGACGTGCCGTCCAAGACGACGAGCGGCTACCCCGTCGTCGAGCGCGACGACGCCCCGATCCGCGCCTTCAAGGACGACGTCCTGACCAACCTCGGACGCCAGCCCCTGATCGACGTCCGATCCCCCATGGAGTACACCGGCGAGCGGACCCACATGCCCGACTACCCCGAAGAGGGCGCGTTGCGCGGCGGCCACATTCCGACGGCGACGTCGATCCCGTGGGCCAAGGCCGCCAGGGACAACGGACAGTTCCGCAGCCGGGCCGAACTCGACGAGCTGTACGACTTCCTGCATCCCGAGGACGAGACGATCGTCTACTGCCGCATCGGTGAACGCTCGAGCCACACTTGGTTCGTGCTGACTCATCTGCTCGGCAAGGACGGCGTCCGCAACTACGACGGCTCGTGGACCGAGTGGGGCAATGCGGTGCGCGTTCCCGTCGCGGTCGGAACCGATCCGGGTGAGGCGCCGGGCCAGGCATGAGTGCCATGCCTGCCGCGCTGGCGGAGGTGGTGTCGGACTTCGCCGATATGCAGGGCCAAGACAAGCTTCAGCTCCTGCTGGAGTTCGCGAACGAACTGCCGCCAATCCCCGCCGAACTCGAAGAGTCCGCCATGGAACCGGTGCCGGAGTGCCAGTCACCGCTGTTCCTGCACGTCGACGCCACTGACCGCGCTCGCGTCCGGCTGTACTTCAGTGCGCCGCCCGAGGCGCCGACGACGCGCGGCTTCGCGGCGATCCTGTCCGCTGGCCTCGACGAGCTCTCGGCCGACGAAATCCTCGCCGTGCCGGACGACTTCTACGCCGACCTCGGGCTGGCCAAGCTGATCAGCCCGCTGCGTCTCAGGGGCATGTCGGCGATGTTGACCCGTATCAAACGCCGACTCGGCCAGTCATAAATTTTTCATCCGCCCTTAGTTGAGCTGCGGCGATCTTTGCTGGTGCAGCACGACCATGCGAGTCCTGCACCACAACGAGGAGTCCGCAAGAGCGCGTCGATGCGCCATGACCGCACCGCTCGTCGACAGCCCGAATTCCCGTCTACAAGCCCCTTGAGCGTGAGGCCGGCGCGGCTAAGCTTTTACGGATGGCCGAGATGCGTGAGCAGCGACGAAGCAGCGTGATAGCGGCCAATCTCGGACGCCACGACGGACATACGCGTGCCGATCTCGAGCGGACGGGACTGGTCCGCCTCCCCGGCGTCATACCGCCGGAGTGGCTCGCCGAGGCACGCGCCGACGTCGACGGTTTCCTCTCTCGGCACGGTTCGGGCGAACACAGCCTCGTCGACGCCGACCGGTGGGACTGCCCCACCATCGCGGAGTTGGCCGTCGACGAACGCGTCGAATCGTTCCTGCACTCCCTGACGCCACCTTCGGTGTCCGCCGCGCCTGGGTTCGCCGGGTACCGACAGCGCGTCTTGCGCATCCTCGACGGCTCGGCGGTGGACTCGCCGCCCTTCGACTGGCACTACGACGCGAACGCGGTGACGATGCTCGTTCCCGTCGTCGTTCCCGACGGCGCGGGCGATCTGGCGTTGTTCCCCGACCATCGCCCGCATCGACGCTCGGCAACGGTCGACGCGGCCGAGCGCTTGCTGGTGCACAACGGTGTCTACGGCCGGACGCTGCGGCGACGCTTCGACGCCAACCCGTCGGCGTTCACCGTTCACCTCACTCCCGGTGACGTCTACGTCTTCAGGGGCTACCGCTCGTTGCACGCCACGCTGCCCTGGCCAACGGACACGCTGAGGGTGACCCTGCTGCTGCAGTACGGCCACCCCTACGGGGCGGAAGGTTCGGTGCTGCAGGCGGTGCGAAACCGCCGGAACGCGATGCGCAAGCGGCGAACCGGCTATCAGCCGTGAGACTCAGCCGGCCGAACGTACCTACTCACCAGTAGGGGACCGGCGCGCCGACGACCCTAGCGCGCCGCTTAAACTGCCTCCGATACATTCTTAAAGAGGTTTCTTAGAGAACATGCCATCAGGAGGCGCAGTGCCAAGTCACGCCAGCTCGAAGATCGCCAAGGTGCTCGTCGCCAACCGGGGCGAAATCGCCGTGCGAGTGATCAGGGCCGCCAAGGACGCGGGGCTCACCAGCGTGGCCGTGTACGCCGAACCCGATGCCGACGCACCGCACGTCCGGCTCGCCGACGAGGCCTTCGCCCTCGGCGGCCAGACCTCGGCCGAGTCGTACCTCGACTTCGCCAAGATCCTCGACGCTGCGCAGAAGTCCGGTGCCAACGCCATCCACCCCGGATACGGGTTCCTGTCGGAGAACGCCGACTTCGCCCAGGCCGTCCTCGACGCCGGGCTGATCTGGATCGGACCCAGCCCCCAGTCCATCCGCGACCTCGGCGACAAGGTCACCGCCCGCCACATCGCCGCCAAGGCGAACGCACCGCTGGTCCCCGGCACCTCCGAGCCGGTCAAGGACGCCGACGAAATCGTCGCGTTCGCCAAGGAATTCGGCGTGCCGATCGCGATCAAAGCCGCCTTCGGCGGCGGCGGCCGCGGCATGAAGGTCGCGCGCACCATCGAAGAGATCCCCGAGCTCTTCGACTCCGCCACCCGTGAAGCCGTGTCCGCCTTCGGCCGCGGCGAGTGCTTCGTCGAGCGCTACCTGGACAAGCCCCGCCACGTCGAGGCGCAGGTCATCGCCGACACCCATGGCAACGTCGTCGTGGCCGGCACCCGCGACTGCTCGCTGCAGCGCCGCTTCCAGAAGCTGGTGGAAGAAGCGCCGGCGCCCTTCTTGACCGACGCGCAGCGCAAGGAAATCCACGAGTCCGCCAAGCGCATCTGCAAGGAAGCCGGCTACTACGGCGCGGGCACCGTCGAATACCTGGTCGGCCAAGACGGACTGATCTCGTTCCTCGAGGTCAACACCCGGCTGCAGGTCGAACACCCGGTGACCGAGGAGACCTCGGGCATCGACCTGGTTCGCCAGCAGTTCCGGATCGCCAACGGCGAGGCCCTCGACATCACCGAGGATCCGACTCCCCGCGGTCACTCCTTCGAGTTCCGCATCAACGGCGAGGACGCCGGCCGTGGATTCCTGCCCGCGCCGGGACCCGTCACCCTGTTCGACCCGCCGACCGGCCCCGGCGTCCGCTTGGACTCCGGTGTCGAGACCGGCTCGGTCATCGGCGGCCAGTTCGACTCGATGCTCGCCAAGCTGATCGTCACCGGCGCCACCCGCGAGGAGGCCCTGGACCGCTCGCGTCGGGCGCTGGCCGAGTTCACCGTCGAGGGCCTGGCGACGGTCATCCCGTTCCACCGCGCCGTCGTGTCCGATCCCGCCTTCATCGGCGACGAGAACGGGTTCACGGTCCACACGCGGTGGATCGAGACCGAGTGGGACAACACGGTCGAGCCGTTCACCTCCGGCGCACCGCTTGACGAAGAGGACACCCTGCCCCGGCAGAAGGTGGTCGTCGAGGTCGGCGGTCGCCGCGTCGAGGTGTCGCTGCCCGGTGATCTCGCCATCGGCGGCGGAGGCGGTGCCGCCGCGCCCGGTGTCATCCGCAAGAAGCCGAAGTCGCGCAAGCGTGGCGCCAGTGGCGGCGCCGCGGTGTCGGGTGACGCGGTCACCGCGCCGATGCAGGGCACCGTCGTCAAGGTTGCCGTCGAAGAGGGTCAGCAGGTTTCGGCCGGCGACCTCGTCGCGGTGCTCGAGGCCATGAAGATGGAGAACCCGGTGACCGCCCACAAGGACGGCACGATCACCGGCCTCTCCGTCGAGGCGGGTGCCGCCGTCACGCAGGGCACCGTGCTCGCCGAGATCAAGGACTGAGAACCCGCCGAGTGGCCACGTGCTGCACGCTCCTTCGCGATCTGCGTGCAGTAACTGGCCACTCGACCGGTTGACACCATCATGGAACCCGTCGAAATCAACAACGGCACGTGGTACCTGCGCGGGCTGCGCTACGACGACCGCGTCGACGACCGCCCAGCGCTGGCCGACCTCGGTGAGCACGACCTCGACTACGTGCACGACGCCGAGGACGGCTGGGCCGACGACAGCATGTACACCTGGGCGGTGTGCGAACCCTCGACCGGTGAACTCCTCGCCGAGATCACCCTGAATCCGAAGACCGGGTTCATGGAGAGCAGGGCGCGCCCAGGCCACGAGGACGCAGCGGCGATGTCCGAGGACACCGTTCGGCGCTACGCCTCGGAGGTGCTCAACATCCGGGTGCACACGTGAGCGCACCCGGACATGCGCCGGCTATCCGCCCACCCAGCTCCGCCCGCCCGAAGGTCGTCACCGTCACCGGCGCCGCCGGCCAGATCGGCTACGCCGCCCTCTTTCGCATCGGTGCGGGCGCACTGCTCGGCCGTGACGTCCCGGTGACGCTCCGGCTGCTGGAACTGCCTTCGGCGATCCGAGCGGCCGAGGGCGTGGTGATGGAGCTGGTCGACAGCGCCTTCGACCTGCTGGTCGACGTTGAAATCCACGACGATCCGGTCCGTGCCTTCGACGGCGTCGACGTCGCGTTGCTGGTCGGTGCCAAGCCCCGCAGCAAGGGCATGGAACGCGCCGACCTGCTGGCCGCCAACGCCGCGATCTTCGCCGACGCGGGACGGGCCGTCAACGCCGGCGCGTCGTCCGACGTGCGAGTCGTGGTGGTCGGCAACCCCGCCAACACCAACGCCTTGGTCGCCTCCGCCCACGCACCCGACGTGCCTGCGGAACGCTTCACCGCACTGACGCGGCTGGACCACAACCGCGCCGTCGCCGCGCTTGCCGCCCACGCAGGCGTGCACGTCACCGACGTCTCTCGGGTGACGGTCTGGGGCAACCACTCCCCGAGCATGTATCCCGACATCTTCCACGCCGTCGTCGGCGGTCGGCCCGGCGCCGAGTTCGCCACCGACACCGATTGGCTGACAAGGGATTTCATCCCCACCGTCGCCACCCGCGGTACCGCGATCATCGAGGCCCGCGGGACGTCGTCCGCCGCGTCGGCCGCCAACGCCGCCATCGACCACGTCCGCGACTGGGTCGACGGCACGGACGCCGACGACTGGACGTCGGTCGCCTTGCCCTCACCGGGTGTGTACGGCATCCCAGAGGGCATCGTGGCGTCGCTGCCGGTGCGCGCGGTCGACGGCGCCTGGCACGTCGTCGAGGGCCTCGAGATCAACGAGTTCTCCCGGGTCCGCATCGACGCGTCGGTGTCCGAACTGCAATCCGAGCGCGCGGCCGTCGCCGCGCTCGGTCTGCTCTAGCCTCTGGAGTTCGCGGTCCGGAAGGCGTCGACCGCGTCGAACGGAAGCGGCCCCCTGCTGCCAACGCGGAACCCGTTGTCGTTGCACCAGTCCCGGATCTGCACGCGCTCTTGACCGCTGACCTGTTTGCGCCACGGGTCGACGCGGGCGAGGTGGCGTCTCTGCGGCGCCCGCACCCGTCGTCCCGCTTGAGCCCACTCCGCCAACGTTCGACGAAGCTCCGCGGCGTTGACCGCCGACAGGTCAATCGAGTACAGCTGACCGTCGATGCCGAATTCGACCGATTCGACGGCTGGCGTGCCGTCGACCGCGTCCACCACCCCGATGCACTTCTTCTTACCCATGGCCGATGCCCCCCTTGCCCATGGCAGAAACTCCCCATTCCTGCGTACTCAGGTGTATACCACCATCCGGTTACGTTTCGTCTATGTCCAGCCCGGTCGCGAGGTCTCCACATTCGACGAAGACCACTCCCGGACTCCCCTTCAGGAAGGTGCGAGCGCCTTCGTCGCCGTGCAGCGTCGCCGCCAGCGCGACCCGGTGCCGTCGTGCGATCACCACTGGGTGGCCGGGGCGCCCGCCGTAGGTCGCGCGGGCCAACCCCGAGGCCGACGACACCGCCGCGCCGACGACGCGGGTAATCACGTCGGCGCCGACGTCGGGGGTGTCGACGAGATGCAGGACCAACAGCTCGGCCTCGCCCGCAGCGTCCAGCCCGGCGCGCAGCGACGCACTCATTCCGGTCGCCCAGTCCTCGGCCAGCACCGCGCGGGCCGGGGGTGGGACGTCGACCACCGCGGCGCCCATTACCACCACGACGTCGTCGCACCCGCCGTTCGCCAGCGCCTCGACCGCAACGTGCAGCCACTCGCCCTGCTGCGCAAGCACTTTGGGCATGCCGTAGCGGGTGCCGGCCCCGGCGGCCAGCAGGACCCCGACCACGGAGTGAGCTCTCGACATGCGAACATTCTCAACCTGGTCGATTCTTGAGCTGTGTCCACCCCAAGGTCGGCCCCGCCACTCACCACCGGCAAGAAGCGCGTGCACCCGGTCGACGAGGTGCTTCCGCTGCCCAAACTCGCGACCTACGGGTTCCAGCACGTCGTCGCGTTCTACGCGGGCGCGGTGCTCGTGCCGATCATCATCGCCGGCGCCATCGACCTGCCTGCGGACCAACTGGTCAAGCTCATCACGGCCGACCTGTTCACCTGCGGGATCGCGTCGATCATCCAGGCCGTCGGGTTCTGGAAGATCGGTGTTCGACTGCCGCTACTGCAGGGGGTGACGTTCGCCGGCGTTTCCCCGATCATCGCGATCGGCCTGGCCAACGGGGGCGGCGCTCCGAGCCTGCTGTACGTCTACGGCGCAGTGATCGTCGCGGGCGTCTTCACGTTCCTGATCGCGCCGATCTTCATCAAGCTGCTGAGATTCTTCCCGCCCGTGGTGACCGGCACGCTCATCACCATCATCGGGTTGTGTCTGGTGCCCGTCGGCGCGCTGGACGCGGTCACCGATCCCGCCACGCACCAACCAGATCCGACCAACATCCGGTGGTTCCTCTACGCGTTGGGCACCATCGCGATCATCGTCGGCATCCAGCGCCTGTTCCGTGGATTCCTGGCGACCATCGCGGTGCTGCTTGGTCTCGTCATCGGCTGCGCGGTTGCCTACGCGCTCGGCGACATGACCTTCGACAAGGTCGCCGAGGCGTCGGCATTCGGTTTCACGCCGCCGTTCCTGTTCGGGTTGCCCAAGTTCGACTTCGTCGCGTGTCTCACGATGATCATCGTGCTGCTGATCACCGCGGTCGAGTCGACAGGAAGCACCATCGCGACCGGCGAGATCGTCGGCAAGCGCGTCAAGGCCTCCGACATCGGCAACGTGCTGAGGGCCGACGGGGTGGCCACCACGATCGGCGGCATCTTCAACTCGTTCCCCTACACCGCGTTCTCGGAGAACGTCGGCCTGGTGCGCCTCACCGGCGTCAAGAGCCGGTGGGTGGTTGCCGCGGCCGGCGTCATCATGATCATCCTGGGCTTCCTGCCGAAGGTGGCCGCGGTCGTCGCGTCCATCCCCAACCCGGTGCTTGGCGGCGCCGCGCTGACCCTGTTCGCCACCGTCGCCGTCGTCGGCATCCAGACCCTCGGCAAGGTCGACTTCACAGATCACCGCAACCTCATCATCGTCACCACCAGTCTGGCTCTCGCGCTGTGGGTGACGACCTATCCCGACATCGCCAAGGCGATGCCCACCGGCCTGAACCTAATCTTCGGCAGCGGTATCAGCATCGGGGCCGTCGCCGCGATCGTGCTCAACATCGTGTTCTTCCACACCGGTTCTCGCGGCCCGCGGGTGGCCGGCGGCGGTTCCATCACGCTCGACGAGGTGAACTCGATGACGAAGGAGCGTTTCACGGAGGTGTTCGGCCACGTGGTTCAGGACGTGTCGTGGGCCGTCGACCGCGCGCTCGAGCAACGGCCGTTTGCCGACACGACCGCCCTGCGGGAGGCCTTTCAGGACGCCGTGCTGACGGGCACCTCCGAGCAGCAGACGGAGTTGCTCAACGCCTTTCACGACCTCGGCGCGGAGGATGAGACGGGGCACGCGCTGGCCGTCGACCACGTCGCGCTGTCGAATCTCGACGAGGACGACCACAATGACGTCGTGGACCTGGCCGCCGCGTACCGCGAGCACTTCGGCTTCCCGTTGATCATCTGTGCCCGCGAAACCGAGCGCTTCGACCGGGTGCTGAGGAACGGGTGGTCGAGGATCGACAACTCCCCGGCCGCGGAACGCGCGTTCGCCCTCATCGAGATCGCCAAGATCGCGAACTACCGCTTCGACGACCTGGTCGCCGATGCGAATCCGATTGCAGCGGCCCGGTTCAGCCGGCTCAACGAACTCCAGTAGATGCCAACTCAGGGAGCCCTGGGCTTGGACGGCTTCACCCGGCTGACGGCCCGCCAACAGATGAACGTGTTGTTCGGTGTGTGCTCGTCGCCCATCTGGGCCAGACGCGTCCTCGCGGGCGGCCCCTTTCACGACGTCGGCGCGCTGCTGGATCGCGCCGACCGAGTGCTCGCCGAGCTTCCCGACGCCGAGATCGACGCGGCCCTCGACGGTCACCCGCGGATTGGCGCGAAGGCCGACAACGCGTCCTCGGCGCGGGAGCAAGCCGCGGTGGTGACGGCCGCAGATTCCGTCAAGGCCGAATTGGCGCTCAGGAACGCCGAATACGACGAGAAGTTCGGCTACGTCTACCTGGTGTGTGCCAGCGGGCGCTCGGCGGAGGAACTGCTCGCCATCCTCGCCGACCGTCTCCACAACGATCCCGAGACCGAGCGCCGGGTGATGCGCAGCGAGCTGGCCAAGATCAACCGGCTTCGGCTGGAGCGGCTGCTGAGCGAGCCCACGTGACGGCCCAGTCACACCGCGAGCAGACACGAAAGGCCCTCGATTGCGCCGAAACAGGGCCGTTTGCGTCTGCTCACGGGAGAGGGTGACCACATGAGCCTCTCCACTCACGTCCTCGACGCCACGTCCGGCCGACCCGCCGCAGGTGTCACCGTGACGCTCGCAGACCGTCTTGGCGAGCCGCTGACCGTCGCGACCACCGACGACGACGGGCGCATCGCCGCGTTGGGCGCCGACTTGCCCGCCGGGGTGTACCGACTGCACTTCGACACGGGCGCGTACTTCGCCGCACGGGACGTCCCGACGTTCTACCCAGAGGTGATCGTCGCGTTCGAAATCACCGACGTGGGCGGCAAATACCACGTCCCGGTGCTGCTTTCGCCATATGCCTATTCCACCTACCGAGGGAGTTGAGCGGTGTCCGAGATCATTCTGGGCGGCAACCAGTACGGCAAGGCCGAGACCCGGGTCGTCAGGATCTACCGCGACACCCCGCGCCACGAAATCCACGACGTCAACGTAACCACCTGTCTGCGTGGTGATTTCAGTGCCGCCCACTTGGCGGGCGATCAGTCGAAGGTGCTGCCCACCGACACCCAGAAGCAGACGGCCTACGCCTACGCCAAGGAGAAGGGGTTGTTGTCCGTCGAGGACTACGGCCTGACCCTGGCCAGGCACTTCGTCGCAGACGTCGAACCGGTGGAGGGCGCCCGAATCGAGATCGAGGAGTACGCCTGGGAACGCGCGATCGTCGATGGCGCCGAGCACGACCACACGTGGATCCGCAAGGGTCAAGAGGTTCGGACTGCCGCGATCACCGTCGACGCGCAGGGCGAAACGGTCGTCGGCGGCCTCAAGGACATGGTCATCCTGAAGTCGACGGGTTCGGAGTTCTCCGGGTTCCTCACCGATCCGTACACCGTCCTGGAGCCGACGCACGACCGGGTGATGGCGACGTCGCTGGTCGCCCAGTGGCGGTTCACCTCTACCGACGTCGACTGGGAGTCCACCTACGTCGGCATCAAGGCTCAACTGGTCAAGCAGTTCGCCGTGGTGCAGTCACTTGCCCTGCAGCAGACGCTGTTCGAGATGGGCAAGGCCGTGCTGGAGGCTTACCCGTTCATCGCGGAAGTCCGGTTGTCGGCTCCGAACAAACACCACTTCGTCTACGACCTGTCGCCGTTCGGATTGGCGAACGACAACGAAGTCTTCAACGCCGACGACCGCCCGTACGGCCTCATCCAGGCCACCGTCATCCGCGACGACGCTCCCCCCGCAGGCGCGGCGTGGGACCCGTATCGGGGCTGGCTGTCCTGAGGCTCTACTCGAGCTGATCCCGCAGGCGCGTCAGCGATTTCGCGAGCAACCGCGACACGTGCATCTGCGAGATGCCGACCCGCTCGGCGATCTGCGTCTGCGTCATCGATTCGAAGAAGCGAAGCAGCAGCACCTGGCGCTCGCGCTCCGGGAGACTGGCGAGCAAGGGCCGCAACGACTCTCGGTTTTCGATCTGGTCGAGGTTGAGGTCGACGTCTCCAAGGGTGTCGGCGATGGCGGGGGCCTCTTCGGTGCCACCGCCGGCGCCGTCGATGGACAGCGTGTTGTAGGAGCTGCCCGCCACCAGGCCCTCGACTATTTCCTCGCGGTCCATTTCGAGTTCAACCGCGAGCTCCGAAGGGGTGGGGGCGCGCCCGAGCTTCTGCGACAACTCGGCGTTGGCAGCGCCGAGCCGGAGGTGTAGCTCCTTGAGGCGTCGAGGCACCTTGACCGACCAGCTGTTGTCGCGAAAGTGGCGCCGAACCTCACCCATGATCGTGGGCACCGCGAAGGACACGAAGTCCGATCCGGCGTCCACGTTGAAGCGGATGACCGCGTTCACCAAGCCGACGCGAGCCACCTGCACCAGGTCGTCACGGGGCTCACCGCGACCGTCGAACCGGCGGGCGATGTGATCGGCCAGCGGCAGACAGCGCTCGACTATCGAGTCACGCTGGCGGACGAATTTGGCCGAGCCCTCTTCCAGACCCTGCAAGGTGCGGAACATGTCGACCACGTCCGCGTATTCAGAGTTCGACCGTGACGTCGAACCCCGGGAGGACGACGTCGTCACCTCAGCGAGCTCGCTCGTCTCGTCGTCATGGAGATGCCGAAGATGTGCGAGTCTTCGGGGCCATGGCCGTCGTGGAATGTGCTGACGTCGTCGGTCAAGGAACTCAACACGTGCCAGCTGAAGCTGCCCGGCACGACGATGTCGGGCGACGAACACGCCGTCGACACGTCGACCACCAGTTGCTCTTCAAGCGGATGCACGACCAAGACGAGGGTGGCGTCCGACGTCGCGGATCGGATCAGTCGCGTGCACGCCTCGTCCACCGCCAGCCGAAGGTCTGCCACGCTGTCGAAGTCGAGGTCCTCGTAGGTTCCGACGGCGCCCACCACGGTGCGCAACACCGCCAGGTTCTCTAGCTTCGCTGCGACTCGAACCTCGACTGATCGCGGGCTTCGATGCCCGCTGTCGTGGCCGTACTCACCGTCTGACACGCGCCCTCCATGTGATCTCCACGCGAGATTACCCCGAGCTGGCTCGTAGCTAACCACCAGCACTCCCCTCACCGGCAACGGGCGACCAGGAGTCGCGGGTGGGCGGTGCCGTCGTACGTGTGATCACGAAGTCGTCCCGCCTCCCGCTCGATTGATCCAACTCATTCCCGGTGGGGATGCCCAACGGGCGTGTGACTAAACCAGGACGGCTCACACCCTCACTCGAACCCGGCCTCAAAACGGGCGGAAAACAACGAAATTGGCGTCACGGCTACGTCGCGTGCCGAGACCGTTTAGTCGGACGGGTTGTCGGGCAGCCTTCGTGCACGGGGCGCACGGCGACCGTGTGTCCTACGCAAGATGGCGTGACCCACCGTCACCGCCACAGCACCTACGAACGAGAGGCAACCATGAGCGACAGTGGTCCCGAAGCAGGCGTCAAGGGCGTCGTCGAAGACGTCAAGGGCAAGGCGAAGGAAGTCGCCGGCACCGTGACCGGCAATGACGATCTGAGCCGCGAGGGCGAGGCCCAGCAGGACAAGGCGGACGCCCAGCGCGACGTCGCGAAGAAGGAAGCCGAGGCCGAGGCCGCTCGCGGCAGCGCCGAAGCAGCCGAGGCTCGCCAGAAGTCCGCGCAGTAGCGCACGGCGACATCGAAGGGCCCGGCCGGGACGTCTTGGCCGGGCCCTTCGCCGTCGGCTTGGTGTTCGCGCGCCGTATGACATGCGGCGGCCGCGAAGCGGCACTACCGTCGACGGGTGGACCTGACCACGATCGAGACGATCAGCACGCCCCGGTGTCGGGACGAACTGTGGCCGCTCGGCGCCGCCGACGCCGTCGTGGCCGGCGGGACGTGGCTGTTCTCCGCGCCGCAACTGAGTAGCCGACGTCTGGTCGACATCACGCAGTTGGGCTGGGCACCGGTCGTCGTCGACGCCAACGGGATCGAGTTGGCCGCGACCTGCACCGTGGCCCGCGTGTCGGCGCTGTCGGCAGAACTCCCCTCCATCCGACCCGACTGGCTGGCGGCGCCGCTCCTCCACCAGTGCTGCACCGCGTTGCTCGCGTCGTTCAAGGTCTGGAACGCGGCGACCGTCGGCGGCAACCTGTGTCTGTCCTTTCCGGCCGGGTCGATGATCTCGCTGGCCTGCGCGCTGGACGGTGAGGCGCTGGTGTGGCGAGCCGACGGTGACGACTACCGGTTGCCGGTCGCCGATTTCGTGACCGGCGACGCGACCAACGTGATGGGCGTCGGCGACGTGGTGCGCTCGGTCCACCTGCCCGCCGTCGCGTTACGCAGCCGGACGGCGTACCGGAAGCTGGCGCCCTCCCCGCTTGGCCGCTCCGGCATCGTCGTCATCGGCCGCGTCGACGACGACGGTGGGTTCGTCCTGTCGATCACCGCGGCGACGGTGCGGCCCTACGTGTTCACCCTCGCGTCGGTCGACGTCGACGCGGTACGGAAGGCACACGCGAGCATCCCCGACGACGCATGGACCGACGACCCGCACGGGGACCCGGATTGGCGTCGCGGTGTGTCGCTGGTGCTCGCGGAGCAGATTTGTGCGGAGTTGCGACCGTGTTGACCGTGAACGGCCGAGCGCTGCAGGATGATCCGTGGCCCGGTCAATGCTTGCGCACCTATCTGCGCGACAACGGCCACTTCGAGGTCAAGAAGGGCTGCGACGGGGGCGACTGCGGGGCATGCTCGGTGCTGGTCGACGGGGCGCCGGTGCACTCGTGCGTCTACCCCGCGTTTCGGGCCGCGGGCCGCGAAGTGACGACGGTCGCCGGCCTCGGCACCCCGGAGCATCCACATCCCTTGCAGCGACAATTCGTCGACGCCGCCGGATTTCAGTGCGGATTCTGCACCGCGGGGATGATCACCACGACGTCGACGCTGACGCCAGCACAACTGGCCGACCTGCCGCAGAACTTGAAGGGCAACCTGTGCCGCTGCACCGGTTACCGCGCGATCACCGACGCCCTGGCCGGCGCGGTCAACACCAAGAAGACCGGGGGCGCAGGCGATTCCGTCGGCGCTCCGGCGGGCCTGCGGGTGGTCACCGGCACCGAGCAGTA
Source organism: Mycobacterium sp. Root135 (assembly GCF_001426545.1). GTDB lineage: Bacteria > Actinomycetota > Actinomycetes > Mycobacteriales > Mycobacteriaceae > Mycobacterium. The sequence goes on from NZ_LMEZ01000007.1 coordinate 287,894, forward strand.
CACCATGGACCACGCCATCGACGGCCTCCTTCATCTGGCGGTGCTGCGCAGCCCCGTCGCGCACGCCAGGATCCTTTCGGTCGACACTGCTGCGGCGCAACGGATTCCCGGCGTTCGGCTGGTGCTCACCCATCGGGACAGCCCCGCCGTCGCGTTCTCGACGGCGCGCCACGAGAGCAGACTGGACGACCCCGACGACTCCTTCATCCTCGACGACACGGTCCGGTTCGTCGGTCAGCGGGTCGCCGCCGTCGTTGCCGACACCCTCGCCGTCGCCGAAACAGCGTGTCGGGCAATCGTCGTCGAGTACGAGGAACTGCCCGCGGTGTTCGATCCCGAGCTGGCCACGGCGGCGGGCGCTCCACTGCTGCATGGCGGGAAGTCCGCCGAGGCCCGTATCGCCGACCCGACGCGCAACCTCGTCGCCGAGGTGCACGGCGGTGTCGGCGACGTCCAGGCCGGGGTGGCGCGGGCGGTCGAATCCGGCGGCGCGGTCGTCCGCGGACGGTGGCACACTCAGCGCGTCCAACACGTCCACCTCGAGACACACGGGTGCACCGGATGGCGAGATGGCGACGGCCGCTTGGTGATTCGCACCAGTTCGCAGGTGCCGTTCCTGGTCCGAGACGAGCTGTGCCACGTCTTCGGCTTGGATCGCGACGAGGTGCACGTGTTCACCCGCCGCCTGGGCGGCGGCTTCGGCGGCAAGCAGGAGATGCTGACCGAGGATCTGGTCGCCTTGGCAGTGCTGCGACTGGGTGAGCCGGTGCGCTACGAGTTCAGCCGGTCCGACGAGTTCACCGCCGCGCCGTGTCGTCACCCCTTCCGGGTCGACGCCACCGTCGCCGCCGGGCCGGACGGGGTGCTGACCGCGCTGTCGGTCGACGTCCTGGTCGACGCCGGCGCCTACGGCAATCACAGCGTCGGCGTGATGTTCCACGGATGCAGCGAATCGGTGTCGGTCTACCGCTGTCCCAACAAGCGGGTCGACGCACAGGCGGTGTACACCAACAACATTCCGTCGGGCGCGTTCCGCGGCTACGGGCTCGGTCAGGTCATCTTCGCCGTCGAGTCGGCGTTGGACCAATTGGCCGAGGAGCTTGGCGTCGACCCGGTCGACCTACGGCGCCGCAACGTCGTGGTACCCGGTGACCCGTTCACCGACGCCCACGTCGCAGACGACGACCTGACCTATGGCAGCTACGGCCTCGACCAGTGTCTCGACCTGGTGCAGCACGCCTTGGCCTCGGGTGAGGGATCGCCGGCTCCGGACGGCGAGCAGTGGCGCGTCGGCGATGGCGTGGCGGTGGCGATGATCGCGACCATCCCGCCGCGGGGGCACTTTGCCGACGCGTCGATCTCGCTGGACGCCGACGGCGACTTCACCCTCGCGGTCGGCACCGCCGAGTTCGGCAACGGGACTTCGACGGTGCACGGGCAGATCGTGGCCTCCGAGCTCGGAGTGGACGTCGGCCGGGTGCGCCTGCGCCAATCCGACACCGACGCAACGGGTTACGACACGGGAGCGTTCGGCTCGGCCGGCACGGTCGTCGCGGGACTCGCCGTCCAAGCGGCGTGCCGGGATCTGCGCGCAGCTCTCGAGGCCAGCCCCGACGTCCGCCCGCTCACCGGCCACGGTCGGCACGACGGCACACCGCGGTCGGTGGCGTTCAACGTGCAGGGGTTCCGCGTCGCGGTCGACGTCACGACCGGCGAGGTGCGGATACTTCAGTCCGTGCACGCGGCCGACGCGGGTGTGGTGATGAATCCCGAGCAGTGCCGTGGCCAGGTGGAGGGCGGCGTCGGTCAGGGCATCGGAAGCGCGTTGTACGAGGAGATGCGCACGGGTCCCGACGGTGCCGTGACGACGGTCGATTTGCGGGGGTATCACATTCCGCAGCTCGCCGACCTGCCGGTGACGGAGGTGTACTTCGCCGACACCTACGACGAGCTCGGGCCGTTCGGGGCCAAGTCGATGAGCGAGTCGCCGTACAACCCGGTGGCTCCTGCGCTCGCCAACGCGATCGCGCGGGCATGTGGCGCGCGCCTGCATCGGCTGCCGATGACGCCCGCACGAGTGTGGCGCGCCCTCAACACCTGACCCCCTTCCCCGCGAGCGTGCGTGTCTGAGGGCGACACGCCGGTCACATTCGGGAGTTCGCGCACGCTCGCGCCGTCGGATTGTCGGTCGGGCGGCATAGCATTCCCACCCGTGTGGAAGGTCTACGCCGTGGTGGCGCTCGCAGCGGGCATTGCCGCGCACGCAGCGGGACTAGATCTACGGTGGAGCCTCGTCGCCGCCGTGCTGGCGCCCGCGCTGCCCGCGTTCCTGGTAGGCGTGCTGCGGGGCGCCCGCACCCCGGCCGCCCGGGAAGACCCCGCCGTCGCCAAGCAATCCATGACCGGCACCGAATTCGAGGATCACGTCGCCCGCATCGCCCGGTCCAGTGGCGCGTCGGTCATCATGACGGCCGTGACGGGAGACTACGGCGTCGACCTCGTCGTCGGCCGACGCCCGAATCGTCTTGCCATTCAATGCAAACGGCAGTCCCGGCCGGTCGGCTCCGGCGCCGTGCAGGAGGTGGTGGCCGGTGCCGTGATGCACGACTGCGCGCACACCATGGTCGTCACCAATCACGACTTCACCCCGGCCGCCCGGCGCCTCGCCGAGCGGCACGGCTGCGTCCTGGTTGGCGGCGCAGAGTTGACCCGGCTCGGGTCGACGATCCGCCGGCTGGTGAACCCGGAACCGGCCCGATAGCCGTCGCGGCGGTTAGAGCTCGGCCAGCACCGCGCGCACTGCGTCGACCGCGGCGTCGAGCTCGACCTTGGAGACGGTCAGTGCGGGCCGGAAGCGAACGCTGTCGGGTCCACTGGCAAGCATGATCACGTGGCGGTCCCACAGCTTGGCGATCAGCGTGTCGCGCTGTGCTGCCGTCGCCATGCTGAACGCGCACATCAGGCCTCGGCCGCGCGGGTCGACGACCAGCCCGGGGAACTCGACGGCCAGATCCTCGAGCCGACCCAGCAGGTACCGGCCGAGTTCCGCGGCACGGGGCATCAGGCCTTCGCCCTCGATGGTCTCGAGGATGCGCCGCGACCTGACCATGTCGGTCAGGTTGCCGCCCCAGGTTGAGTTGATCCGCGAGCTGACGGCGAACACGTTGTCGGCGACGTCGTCGACCCGCCGGCCGGCCATCACGCCGCACACCTGCGTCTTCTTGCCAAACGCGACGACGTCGGGCATGACGCCCAATTGCTGGTAGGCCCAAGCGGTTCCGGTCATCCCGCAGCCCGTCTGCACCTCGTCGAAGATCAGCAGCGCGTCGAACTCGTCGCACAGGTCACGCATCGCGGCGAAGAACTCGGCGCGGATGTGACGGTCGCCGCCCTCCCCCTGGATCGGCTCGGCGATGAAGCACGCGACGTCGTGCGGGTTGGCTTCGAAGGCTGCGCGGGCCTGACGCAGGGACTCGGCCTCGAGCTCGTCGACGTTCGCACCGGGCCGCAGGTACGGCGCGTCGATGCGGGGCCAGTCGAACTTCGGGAACCGCGCGACCTTGTTGGGATCGGTGTTGGTCAACGACAGCGTGTAGCCGCTGCGGCCGTGGAACGCGCCTTGCAGGTGGAGCACCTTCATGCCGAGCTCCGGGTCGACGCCCTTGCTCTCGTTCAGTCGGCTCTTCCAGTCGAAGGCGACCTTGAGCGCGTTCTCGACGGCGAGTGCGCCGCCGTCGACGAAGAACAGATGCGGCAGGGCGGGATCGCCGAGTACGCGGGCGAACGTCTTGACGAATCGGGCCATCGGGACGGTGTAGACGTCGGAGTTGCTCGGCTTGTTCACCGCTGCCGCGGCGAGTTCGGCGCGGAACGCCTGGTCGTCGGCCAGCGACGGGTGGTTCATGCCGAGGGCCGAGGAGGCGAAGAACGTGAACATGTCCAGGAACGTCTCACCGGTGCGGGCGTCGACCAGGTGCGAGCCGGCCGATCGCTCGACGTCGAGGACGAAGTCGAGCCCGTCGGCCAGGATGCTGCGACTCAGCACCTCGCGGACGTCGTCGGGTGCCACGGAGGGGCCGGGGGTGCGGACGCGGGAAGGCAGGACAGCGGTCATACCGGCATCCTAACGGAACTTTTACGGCCTGCGCGACAATAGGCAGGATTTTCTACGGTAGGACGTCGCGGTCCTCGTAAAAAGTCTGTAAGATGATGGTGCTCCGGGTGCGGACATTGGCCGCTGTCCGGATCTGTTGCAGCAAGTCTTCGAGCGCTCGCGCCGACCGGACACGCACCAGGAGGACGTAGCTTTCGTCCCCGGCCACCGAGTGGCACGACTCGATGGCCTCGATGTGTTCGAGCCGCGCGGGCGCGTCATCGGGTTGAGAGGGATCGATTGGGGTGATGGACACGAACGCCGAGAGCATGTTTCCGACGGCCTCGGGGTCGATCCGGGCGTGGTACCCCGTGACCACCCCGCGCGTCTCCAACCGTCGGACGCGGGACTGCACCGCGGACACCGACAGACCCGCACTCACCGCCAGGTGCGCCAGCGTGGCCCGGCCGTCGGCCACCAACTCACGAACCAGCGTCCTGTCGATGTCGTCGAGCTCGTCGGAAACGTCGGCCATGGCCGGAGACTATCGCAGGGTGTCACTGAGATGAGCGTCATGACTGCCGAGCTCAGGAGTCGCTTCGCCGCCGCTCTCTCACGGATGTACGGCGCCGAGGTGCCCGCGTACACGACGTTGGTCGACGTCAGCACCGAGGTCAACCGCGATCACCGCCGCGACGACGGTCTGGGTTCGCTCGCGCGCGTCACCGCCGAACGCCACGGCGCGATCCGGGTCGGCAGCCCCCGCGAACTCGCCGACGTCGCCGACTTGTTCGCCGCCTTCGGGATGTACCCGGTGGGCTTCTACGACCTGCGCGAGGCAGCCTCCCCCGTCCCCGTCGTGTCGACGGCGTTTCGGCCGGTCGACGCCGACGAACTGGCGCACAACCCGTTTCGCGTGTTCACCTCGATGCTCGCCACCGCCGACACCAGGTTCTTCGACCCCGAACTGCGGGCGCGCGTCGACCGATTCCTTGGTGCGCGTGAGCTGTTCGACCCCGAGCTGATCGCCGTGGCAAGGACGATCGCGGCCGACGGAGGGTGCGGATCCGAGAAGGCCGACGAGTTCGTCACCCGCGCGGTGTCGGCGTTCGCCCTGTCGCGCGACCCGATCGACGCCGGTTGGTACGACGAACTGTCGCGGGTGTCGGCCGTGGCCGCCGACATCGCCGGCGTGCGGACCACCCACGTCAACCATCTGACGCCGCGGGTGCTCGACATCGACGAGCTGTACCGCCGGATGGTCGCCAGGGGCGTCGCGATGACCCGCACCATCCAGGGGCCGCCGCGGACCGACGGGCCGGCCGTGCTGTTGCGGCAGACGTCCTTTCGCGCGCTGGCCGAGCCGCGCCGGTTCCGCGACGCGCAGGGCGTCGTGACCGAGGGGAGCCTGAGGGTGCGCTTCGGCGAGGTCGAGGCCAGGGGCGTGGCGCTGACCCGCTCCGGCCGCGACCGCTACGACGCCGCGATGCACGCGCAGGACCCGTCGTCGACGTGGGCCGACCACTTCCCGTCCAGCCACGCCGAACTGGCCGCCGAGGGGCTGGCCTACTACCGTGGCGGCGACCCGGCCAAACCCGTTGTCTACGAAGACTTCCTGCCCATCTCGGCGGCGGGCATCTTCCGGTCCAACCTCGACGCCGAGCCGACCGCCGCTCGCTCCGGCACGTCGGATGCCGAGAACGACTTCACCTATGACGCAGCGTGGCTGGCCGGTGCCATCGGCCAGCACGTCCACGACCCGTACGACCTCTACGAGAAAGCAGCAGCACAGTGACTACCAGCTCGACCACCACCGCACTCCCCACCGCCGACGAGCTCCGCGACCGGGCTCGCGCCGCACTGAAGGCCGTCGGCTCCGCCGTCGAACTCGGCGAGCCGGGTGGTGCCGGCCTGCAGGCCAGCACCCCGGTCACGGGTGACGTGCTCTTCACCGTCACCGAGACCACCTCCGACGAGACCGACGCGGCCATCGCCGACGCGGCGGCGGCGTTCGCGGCGTGGCGGGTCACGCCCGCACCCGTGCGTGGCGCCCTGGTGGCGCGGCTCGGTGAACTGCTCGTCGAACACAAGGCGGACGTGGGCACGCTGGTGACCATCGAGGCGGGCAAGATCACCTCGGAGGCCCTCGGCGAGGTGCAGGAGATGATCGACATCTGCCAGTTCGCCGTTGGCCTTTCGCGGCAGCTGTACGGGCGCACCATCGCCTCGGAGCGCCCGGGCCACCGGTTGATGGAGACCTGGCACCCGCTGGGCGTCGTCGGCGTCATTACCGCCTTCAACTTCCCCGTCGCGGTCTGGGCGTGGAACACCGCGGTGGCCCTGGTGTGTGGCAACACCGTGGTGTGGAAGCCGTCGGAGCTGACTCCGTTGACGGCCATCGCCTGCCAGGCGCTGATCGAGCGGGCCGCGGCCGACGTGGGCGCGCCGGCGAACGTGGCGCGACTGATTCAGGGCGGCAGGGAGATCGGCGAGCAGATGGTCGACGACTCCCGGGTCGCGTTGGTCAGCGCGACCGGTTCTGTGCGGATGGGTCAGCAGGTCGGCCCGCGGGTGGCACAGCGGTTCGGCAAGTCGCTGCTGGAACTCGGCGGCAACAACGCAGCCATCGTCACCCCGTCGGCGGATCTCGACCTGGCCGTCCGCGGCATCGTGTTCTCCGCGGCGGGCACCGCGGGACAGCGGTGCACGACGTTGCGCCGGGTGATCGCCCACACCTCGGTCGTCGACGCCCTGGTCGAACGCATCACCGCGGCGTACCGCAGCCTCCCCATCGGAGACCCCTCCTCCGACGGGACCCTCGTCGGGCCGCTGATCCACGAGCGCTCCTACCGCGACATGGTTGGCGCACTAGAGAAGGCGGCGGCCGACGGCGGCGAGATCGTCGGCGGTGACCGACGCGACCTCGGTGAGGGGTCGTTCTACGTCGAGCCCGCCGTCGTGCGGATGCCAGAGCAGACCGCCGTCGTGCACGACGAGACGTTCGCACCCATCCTCTACGTCCTGACCTACGACACCCTCGACGAGGCCATCGCGCTCAACAACGCAGTGCCGCAGGGTCTTTCGTCGGCAATCTTCACCACCGACGTGCGCGAGGCCGAGCGCTTCATGGCCGCCGACGGGTCCGACTGCGGCATCGCCAACGTCAACATCGGCACCTCGGGCGCCGAGATCGGCGGCGCGTTCGGCGGTGAGAAGCAGACCGGCGGTGGCCGTGAGTCGGGGTCTGACTCCTGGAAGGCCTACATGCGTCGGGCCACCAACACCGTCAACTACAGCTCCGAGCTGCCGCTGGCCCAGGGAGTGCATTTCGGCTAGCGGTTATCATCGCGGCGTGAGCGAGCAAGTCGAACAGAGGGAATTCCAGGCAGAGGCCCGTCAGCTGTTGCAGCTGATGGTGCACTCCATCTACTCCAACAAGGATTCGTTCCTGCGGGAGTTGATCTCGAATGCGTCCGACGCACTGGACAAGCTCCGGCTCGAGGCGTTCCGCAACAAGGACCTCGACGTCGACGTCTCCGATCTGCACGTCGAGATCGAGACCGGGGCGAGCGAAGCGACGGGGGAATCTGACGCCAATGCCGGTGCCGGCGGACGCACGCTGACGATCCGCGACAACGGCATCGGCATGACGCGCGACGAGGTGGTCGACCTGATCGGCACCCTCGCCAAGTCGGGGACGGGCGAACTCCGCAAGAAGTTGGGCGAGGCGAACAAGGCCGCCGACGCCGAAGAGCTGATCGGCCAGTTCGGCATCGGGTTCTACTCGACGTTCATGGTGGCCGACTCGGTCGTGCTGCTGACCCGCAAGGCCGGCGAGAGTTCAGCCACGCGTTGGGAATCCAGCGGTGACGGCACCTACACCATCGCCGAAGTGGACGACGCCCCACAGGGCACCTCGGTGACGCTGCACCTCAAGCCCGAGGACGCCGACGACGAGCTGCACGACTACACGTCGCCGTGGAAGATCCGTGAGCTGGTCAAGAAGTACTCCGACTTCATCTCCTGGCCGATCCGGATGGAGGTCGAGAAGACCGCCCCACCGGCCGAGGAGGGCGGCGAGCCGACGGTCACCGTCGAAACCGAGACGATCAATTCGCGGACGGCGCTGTGGGCCAAGCCCAAGAGCGAGGTCTCCGACGAGGAGTACGCCCAGTTCTACAAGCACGTCGCCCACGCCTGGGACGAGCCGCTCGAGGTCATCGCGATGAAGGCCGAGGGCACCTTCGAATACCAGGCGCTTCTGTTCATCCCCTCGATGGCGCCGTTCGACATCCTGAACGCCGACGGGCACACCGGGATCCAGCTGTACGTCAAGCGCGTGTTCATCATGGGCGACTGTGACGACCTGGTGCCCGAATACCTGCGGTTCGTCAAGGGCGTCGTCGACGCACAGGACATGTCGCTCAACGTGTCTCGCGAGATCTTGCAGCAGGACCGCCAGATCAAGGTGATCCGTCGCAGTCTCACCAAGAAGGTGTTGTCGACGATCAAGGACATGCAGGCCAACCGTCCGGAGGACTACCAGACGTTCTGGACGCAGTTCGGCAGGGTCGTCAAGGAGGGCTTGGTCTCCGACGCCGACAACCGCGACGCCCTACTGAAACTGTCGTCGTTCGCGACCACCTTCAGCGAGACCGCCCCCACCACGCTCGCCGACTACGTCGGGCGGATGAAGGACGGCCAGGAGCAGATCTACTACGCGACCGGCGAGTCGCGCCAACTCCTGGAGCGCTCACCACACCTCGAGGCGTTCAAGGCCAAGGGCTATGAGGTGCTGCTGCTGACCGACCCCGTCGACGAGGTGTGGGTGGGGTCGGTACCGGAGTTCGACGGCAAGGGACTGCAATCGGTCGCCAAGGGCGAGGTGGACCTCGGCGCCTCCGACGACGACGCCGACGATGAGAAGCACGGCGATTTCGCCGAGTTGCTGGCCTGGTTGCAGGAGACGCTGGCCGAGCACGTCAAGGAGGCGCGGCTCTCCACCCGGCTGACGTCGTCACCGGCGTGCCTGATCACCGACACGTTCGGCATCACCCCGCAGTTGGCCCGCATGTATCGCGCGTCGGGCCAGGAGGTCCCGGTCGGCAAGCGGATCCTCGAGCTCAACCCGGATCACCCGTTGGTGACCGGCCTGCGGGACGCCCGCGCGGCGGCCGAACCGTCCGACAGCCTGGCCGAGACCGCCGAATTGCTCTACGGCACGGCACTTCTCGCCGAGGGCGGGGTGCTCGACGATCCGGCCCGGTTCGCAGCGCTGCTGTCCGACCGGCTGGCGCGGACGGTTTAGCACCCCGTGCAGATCGAGGGCAGGGTCGCCGTCGTCACGGGCGCCGGTTCGGGGATCGGGCGGGAGCTTGCGATCGCCTTCGCCGCGGCGGGCGCGTCGGTGGTGGTGGGTGACCTCGCCGCCGACGGTGCCGAGGAGACGGTCGCGCGGGTCAGTGCTGCCGGCGGGGCCGCGGTGCCGGTGGTCGGCGACGCGGCCTCGGTCGACGGCGTCGAGGCTCTGATCGACCGGGCGCGAACTGAATTCGGTCCGGTCGACGTCTTCGTCGCCAACGCCGGGATCATGGGGCCGCCCGGGCTTGGCGACGACGAAGGCGACTGGGACACCGTTCTGGACGTGAACCTGCGCGCCCACGTGCGGGCGGCGAAGGCGTTGGTACCCGACTGGGTTGCGCGCGGCGAGGGCTACTTCGTGAGCGTTGCCTCGGCGGCGGGCCTGCTGACCCAGCTCGGGGCGGCGGGGTATTCGGTGACCAAGCACGCGGCGGTGGGCTTCGCCGAGTGGCTCTCGATCACTCACGGCGACAGCGGAATTGGTGTGTCGTGCGTGTGCCCGATGGGTGTTGACACGCCGTTGTTGACCGGCATCCTGGACTCCCCCGACCCGGTGGCGCGGATGGCGGGCGCCGCGGTGGCCACGGCAGGTGACGTCATCGGCCCCGACCAGGTGGCGGCCATGACGGTCGACGCGGTCCGCGACGGTCGATTCCTGGTGCTGCCGCACCCCGCGGTGCTGGACATGTACCGGCGCAAGGGCGACGACTACGAGCGCTGGCTCGCGGGTATGCGGCGCTACCAGGGCACGCTCGGCTGATCGGCTCGTCGTTCAGGACTGCAAGTGTTCCAGCAATGCCGGGGTGACCACGTCGGGCCGCTCGACGTTGGCTAGGTGTGCCGCGTGCGGCACCACCAGAAGCCGCGCGTCGGCGATGCCGTCGGCGATCTCCTCCAGCTTCGCCGGCGGGGTCGCCGGGTCGTCGGCCCCCGCGATCACCAGGGTTGGTGCCGTCACGGCCGAGAGCTCCTGGCGCAGGTCGAGTTTCGCGATCGCCTCGCAGCAGCCGGCATATCCCTTGGCTGGCGTCGAGCCGATCATCCGCTCCCATTCGGTCCGTTCCCGAGGCCGCGACTCCAAATACGCAGCGGTGAACCATCGCTCGACGACGGACGTCGCGACGGCGCCGGCGCCTTGGGCACGGACGAGGTCCGCACGATCGGTCCACGCCTGCGCGGGCGCCAGCTGCGCACCCGAGCACAACACGGCAAGTCGTCGTACGCGTTCGGGATTGCGGGCGGCCACCCGAAGTACCGTCATGCCGCCGAGCGACAGTCCGATCAGGTGCGCGGTTTCGACGCCGAGCCTGTCGAGCAGCGCGACGAGGTCGTCGGCGAGGTCGTCGATCGAATAGGGCCCGTCGGGCACCGGCGACGCGCCGTGCCCGCGGGTGTCGTAGCGCACCACCCTATAGTGCTGCTCCAGTTCGGGGAGTTGGGCGTCCCACATTCGGTGGGTGGAGCCGAGCGAGTTGGACAGCAGGACCACCGGCCCGTCCGCCCTGCCGGTGACGACGGCGTGTACCTCGACCGCGGTCATCGGGTGACCAGTTCGATCTCGACCCGCTCGGACAGCGCAGAGACGGCGATGCCGAAGGTCTCCAGCACGACGACGTCGCCTGTGGTGGAGTCGATGTCGAAGGTGGCGACTTCGGTGTACACCCGGCTGACGCACCGTAGACCGGTCAGCGGATAGGTGCACTGCGGGACCAGTTTGGCGGTGCCGTCCTTGGCGAACAGGTTCATCATCACGTAGACGCGCTTGGCGCCGATGGCCAGATCCATCGCACCGCCGACGGCGGGGATGGCGTCGGGGGCTCCGGTGTGCCAGTTTGCGAGATCGCCGCGCTTGCTGACCTGAAAGGCCCCGAGCACGCACACGTCGAGGTGGCCGCCGCGCATCATCGCGAAGGAGTCCGCGTGGTGAAAGTAGGACGCGCCAAGGGTTTCGGTGACGGGAATCTTGCCCGCGTTGGTCAGATCACCGTCGACGTCGTCGCCGAAGGCCCGTCCACCCATGCCGAGCATGCCGTTCTCGGTGTGCAGCACGATGCCGGCCGCCGGGTCGAGGTGCTCGGCGACGGTGGTCGGCTGCCCGATCCCCAGGTTCACATACGAGCCCGCCGGGATTCCGCGGGCGACGATCGCGGCGAGTTCGTCGCGGTCTAGCGGTCCCCTGTCGAGGTGTTCGACGGTCGATTCGAGGGTGTGGGTCATGATGCGACCTCCGTGGCGTCGGACAGTGCGGACAGGTTCAACACCCGGTCGACGTAGATTCCGGGGGTCACGACCGTCTCCGGGTCGATCTGGCCGGCGTCGACGACGCTGGCAACCTCGACGATCACCAGCTCGGCGGCGGTGGCCATGACGGGACCGAAGTTTCGAGCGGTCTTGCGGTACAACAGGTTTCCGACGGTGTCGGCCTTCCAGGCGCCGACAAGGGCGACGTCGCCGCGGATCGGATACTCCAGGACGTAGTCGCGGCCGTCGATGGTGCGGGTTTCCTTGCCCTCGGCCAGCGGCGTGCCCACGGCGGTCGGGCAGAAGAACGCCCCGATTCCCGCCCCCGCGGCGCGGAGGCGCTCGGCGAGGTTGCCCTGCGGCACCACTTCGAGGTCGACCCTTCCGGCGCGGTACAGCTCGTCGAAGACGTAGGAGTCCGACTGTCGCGGAAACGAGCAGACGACCTTGGCGACCCGCCCGGCGGCCAGCAGCGCGGCCAGTCCGGTGTCCCCGTTGCCTGCGTTGTTGCTGACGATGGTCAGGTCGGTGGCCCCCTGCTCGATCAGGGCGTCGACCAGGTGGGTGGGCATTCCGGCCATGCCGAACCCGCCGACCAGAACGGTCGCCCCGTCGGCGATTCCCGCCACGGCGTCGGCGGCGTCGGTGTGGATCGTCGTGCGGCTCATGGCGTCACCTTGCGCATGTCTCGACCTTAGAACGCCCAATAGGTATTCTGAAATACTCATATCGGCGCCATTGATAGTTCAGGAGTTTCAATCATGGAGCTGCGGCACCTGCGCTACTTCCGAGCGGTCGCCGAGGAACTGCACTTCGGGCGCGCAGCCGAGCGGTTGCACATCGCCCAACCGCCGTTGTCTCAGCAGATCCGCCAGTTGGAGCGCGAACTCGGCGTCAGCCTCTTGACCAGGAGCACTCGCCGGGTGGAGCTGACCAGGGCGGGCGAGTCCTATCTCCGGCGGGCGATTGCCGTGCTCGACGCCGTCGACGACGCCGGACACCAGGCGCGCCGCGTTGCCCAGGGCCTCGAGGGACATCTGTCGATCAGCTGCGTCGGTTCGGCGACGTACTCGGTGCTCCCCCGCCTGGTCCGGGCCTTGCGCGAGCAGATGCCCCACGTCGAGATCAGCATCCGCGGTGAGATGCTCGCCCCCGCCCAGCTCGACGCGCTGCGCAACCGTGACGTCGACATCGCCCTTCTGCGGCCGCCGGTCGACGATCCCGACGTGCAAACCGAGTTCGTCCGCCGGGACCGCCTGATCGTCGCCCTGCCCACGGCACACCCGCTCGCCGGACGGGACGCCATCGACATGGCGGATCTGCGCGACGAAGACTTCATCGCCCACGCAGGACAGGGCCGCTCGGTGATGGGTCGGCTCCTGTCGGCGATCTGCGCCGACGCCGGATTCGTCCCACGGATACGCCAAGAGGTCTCGGAGACCTCGACGTTGGTCACCCTGGTCGCCGCCGGTCTCGGCGTCGCGGTGGTCCCGGCCCCCACCGCCGATCTCGACGTCGCCGGGGTCACCTACCGGCCACTGGAGCCGTCGACGCTGGGCGTCGACCTGGTGGCGGCCCATCTCGGGGACGCGGCGCCACCGGCCGTCGAACGCGCGCTCGTCGTGCTGCGCGGCCTGACGCCGTAGCGCGTAAAGAAAGTCACTATGTCGGCATCTGGATCGGCGTCGTAACGTACGTCACGTTATAGGTCAACAAGTGTAGATCCTTACAGGAATTGACCTCGGCCCATCCTCGAGGAGCAGTCCGATGTCCGTCAGCACCGAGAAACTGCGGGGATCGATCGGCGTTGCCGGCATCGTGTTCCTCGTGGTCGCAGCAGCGTCACCACTGACCACGGTCGCCGGGTCCCTGCCGGTCATGATCGCCCTCGGCAACGGGGCAGGCGCACCGTTGACCTACGTGATCGCGGCTGCGGTGCTCCTGGTGTTCAGCATCGGCTACGCCGCGATGAGCAGTGCCGTCACCGACACTGGCGCCTTCTACGCCTACGTCACGAAGGGACTCGGCAGCAATCTCGGCGTGGGGGCCGCCGGTCTGGCCGTGTTCGCCTACACGACCATCCAGGCCGGCGTGTACGGACTGGCGGCCAACACCATCGGCTCACTGGTGGTCGAGTACGGCGGCCCAGACCTGCCCTGGTGGGTGTGGGCATTCGTACTGATGGCGCTCGTCGGCCTGGTCGGTTACCGCAACATCAGTGTCGGCGCGAAGGTCCTCGGCGTCCTGCTGATCCTGGAAGTCGTTGCGGTCATTGCGCTTTCGGTGGGCGTACTGGTCAAGGGCGGCGCCCACGGGATCGACTTCACGTCCTTCACCCCCGATTCCTTCCTCTCCGGCTCACCCGGCATCGCGATGATGTTCGCGATCGGGTCGTTCGTCGGGTTCGAGGCCACCGCGATCTACAGCGAGGAAGCCAAGGATCCCAAGCGCACGGTGCCGCTGGCGACCTACGTCGCCATCATCGTCATCGGCGTGCTCTACGCGGTGTCGAGTTGGGCGGTGGTGCTGGCCTACGGGAGCGCCGACGTCTCGGCGGCGGCCAACCAGGACACCGCCAATCTCACCTTCAACGCGGCCGCCCAGTACCTATCACCGGCCGCCGCCGACGCCATGGCCATCATGCTCGTCACCAGTTTGTTCGCGACACTGCTGGCCTTCCACAGCGCCATCTCGCGGTACTTCTTCGCCCTGGCGCGCCGCGGCTACGCCCCCCGCAGACTGGCCGAGGTGCACGACACGCACGGTTCGCCGCACATCGGTTCACTGCTGCAGAGCGCCTCCGCAGTCGTGCTGGTCGGGATCTTCGCGATCGTCGGTGCGGACCCGGTCCTACAACTGTTCACCTGGATGGCCGGCATCGCGATCGTGGCGATCCTCGCACTCATGGTGCTGACCAGCTTCGCGATCATCGCGTACTTCTGGCGCACCAATGACGACAACCGGTTGTGGCACACCCGAATCGCGCCGCTACTTGGCAGCCTCGGACTGATCGCCATCACCGGCCTCGTCCTGGACAACTTCACCACCCTGATGGGCGGCTCGCAGACCATCGCCGACGTCTTTCTCGCCACCACCGTCGCCGTGTTCGTCGGTGGGGTCCTCGCGGGCGTCGTCGTCCACCGCCGACGCGCCACGACGCTTCCACCGGCCGCGGTGACGCCCCACGCGATCCAGCCCGATCCGATTCTCGAGGAGACGACCACCCATGCGGAATGACGACGCACTGCTGAAGCGGCGGCTCGACGTCCTCGGTCACAACGCGCCCCTGTTCTACGACGAGCCGGTTCATCTGGTCCGCGGCGACGGCGTCTGGGTCGAGGACGCCGACGGCAAGCGCTACCTCGACGCATACAACAACGTGCCGCACGTCGGTCACTGCCACCCGCACGTCGTCGAGGCCATCGCCCGCCAAGCCGCGACGCTCAACCTGCACACCCGGTACCTGCACGAGACCGTCGTCGAATACGCCGAGAGACTGACCGCCACGTTCGCCGATCCGCTCGACACGGCGACGTTCACCTGCTCGGGTACCGAGGCCAACGAATTGGCCCTGCGCATGGCGCGATTCGCGACCGGCAACCAGGGCGTCATCGTCAGCGACTTCAGCTACCACGGCAATTCCGCCACACTGGCCTCGCTGACGACCGCCTTCCCCGTCGTCGAGGACTTCCCGGCGTTCGGTCGAGCCATCCCCATTCCGGACCCCAGCCGTGACGCACCCGGCGGGAGCCACGACGGACTCGCCGAGCGCTACGTCGCCCACGTCGTGGACGCCGTGCGGTCGCTGGACGCGCAGGGCCTCGGGGTGGCGGCCATCCTGGTCGACTCGTTCTTCGCCAACGAAGGACTGCCCGACCCCGTCCGGGGGTACGTGGCGCGGGCCGTCGAGGTCGTCCGCGACGCCGGTGGCATGTTCATCTGCGACGAAGTGCAGGCCGGCTTCGGTCGCACCGGTGACGCGATGTGGGGCCACGAACTGGCCGGCGTGACGCCGGACCTCGTGAGTCTGGGCAAGCCCATGGGCAACGGTCATCCGCTGGCAGGCGTCATCGCACCGAATGAGCTGGTCTCCGACTTCCAGACCGCGTCGACGTACTTCAACACCTTCGGCGGCAATCCCGTGTCGGCAGCTGCCGGGATGGCGGTGCTCGACGTCCTGGAACGAGAATCCCTGCAGGACAACGCAAGGGTCGTCGGCGCCTACGTGCGCCGGGGCCTGGAGAAGCTTCGGGGCACCTACCCGTTCGTGTCCGGCGTGCGGGGTCGCGGGCTGTTCTTCGGCATCGAAGTGGTCGACGAGAGCTCCGGCGAACCCGCACCCGAGCTCACCAAGAGACTGGTGAATTCGATGCGCGACCGCGGCGTGCTGCTGAGTCGCATCGGTCGGCACGACAACATCTTGAAGATGCGGCCGCCCATGGTCTTTGGCGTCGACCACGCCGACCTGCTGCTCTCGACGCTCGACGACGCACTCGGCGCCTCGTGAACGACGTCGTGGACTTCTACGCTCTCGACGATCTCGACCAAGCCGCTCGGCTCACCCTGCTGGCAGAATCGGCGGCAGCGCACTGGGACGGCGGTTTCCACGACGTCCGCCTGGTGAAGTACCGAGAGAACGCCGTCTTCTCGGCCCAACGCTCGGACGGGCAGCGCATCGCCGTCCGCGTGCATCGCCACGGGTACCACTCCGACGCCGCGTTGCAGTCCGAACTTCACTGGATGCGCGAGCTCGCCGACACCGCAGGCATCGAGGTGCCGCCGGTAATCCCCTCAGGCACCGGTGATCTCGTCGTCCGCGTCACCCACCCGGCAGTACCGGAACCACGGCAGGTGTCGGTCCTCGGCTGGCTGGGCGGCGCGCCGGTCGGCACCTCGGAAGACGGACTCGAGCTCGACGACTCCCTCGCCGCACGGCTCTACTTCGACGCGGGCGCGCTGGCCGGCTCCCTGCACAATCACTCCTGCACGATGATCGCCCCGGCTGGCTTCACCCGGCACTCCTGGGACGAGCACGGCTTGATCGGCGACGACCCACTGTGGGGCCGGTTCTGGGAGCTACCGGAGTTGCTTGCCGATCAACGAGAGGTGTTGCAACGAGCTCGATCTGCAGCACACCACGATCTGGCGGCGTTCGGCCGACACGAGGTCAACTACGGGCTGATACATGCCGACCTGGTACCGGAGAACCTCCTCAACGAAGACGGTCGGCTGAAGATCATCGACTTCGACGACGCCGGGTACGGCTGGTACCTCTTCGAACTCGCCACCGCGCTCTACTTCAACGTCGACCTCGCGGCCTATTCACGCATCCAGGATTCGCTGATCGCCGGCTACCGCTCCACCCGCCCGCTGACGCCGCACGAGGAAGCCCTGTTGCCGCTGTTCCTCTTCCTCCGCGGAACCACCTACGTCGGGTGGGTTCAGTCGCGGCCCGAGACCGAGACCGCCAAGACGATGAGACCCATGCTGGTCGAGCGTGCCTGCCTGCTGGCGGGGCGCTACCTGGCCGCCCGCGGTTCGGCATGACATTCTTGCCGTCTCCGGCCTTCCATCAACGTCTGTTGACTCAACATTCGGGCCCGCGGGCGAGTCGGGCGCTGGCCGGAGAGCTGATCGGCGTCCGGGAATCCTTAGCGCGCATCATCTTGCCACCCGAAGGTGATGCAGCGCACACTCATGCCGTGCCGACTCGAGTCACCGTGGTCGCGCCGTCGGCGATACCGGGCCGTCGGCTCATTCGCGCAGTCCTGAGCTCGGTACGGACGGCGGCAGGCATAAAGGTTCCCTTACGTGAACCCGTCTCCGCGCACTCGTCGCAGGTGACAGCCTTTCGGTCAACGCCGAAAGCCGTTCGACCACATGCGTTACCACCGCGAAACAACCACGCAACACAGTGCTCCGACCATTCATTCAACGCACGTAGAACAACGGATCAGTGAGGACTTCGATGACCGACACGCCAGTCAAGCCCGGCTCCATACCGGGAACCAGCTCGGGCAGTGGCCAACTCACCAAGGGCGAACTCGGCACCACGCACCTGGTCGCCCAGTCGTTGGCAGTCGGCCCGATCACCTCCGCGGCACTCCTCGGCGGCGTGGTCGCGGCGAGAGGGGGCAGCGCGGGTCCGCTCTACCTGCTGATCGTCGTCGTCGGCATCCTCGGCCTCGGCGCGATCCTGGTCATGTTCGCCCGCCGCTACACCCATGCGGGGGTGATGTACGAGTACGTGGGCCGCAGCCTGGGACCCACCGCAGGCATCTCCACCGCAGGGTTCTACTACCTGGCGTACATCATCCTGGGCGGCCCGACGATGCTCATCGGCGCAGGCGTCCTCGGCAGCGACCTGTTCGAGTCCTACCTGGGCGTCTCCGTGCCGTTCTGGGTGATCTCCCTTGGCGTCCTGCTTCTGGTCGCAGCCGTCAACCTCCGGGGGGTTCAGCTTTCGGTGCGGGCTCAGCTGGTGATCTTCGTCGTCTCCGTCATCCCCTATCTCATCGTGGCCGTCGCCGTGATCGCCAAGGGCGGCGTCGCGGGCAACACGGCCCGGGTGTTCGATCCCAGCGCCCCTACCGCCGGCGCCTTCCTGCCTACGTTCATGTTCTGCGCGCTGTTGTTCGTCGGCGTCGAATCCGCGGCGTCTCTCGGCGAAGAGGCCCGCGAGCCCGCCAAGTCGGTTCCCCGCGCGATCATCCTGACGATTCTGATCGTCGCGGGCTTCTGCTTCCTCACCCAGTACGCCGGCACCATCGGTTTCGGGCTGGACAACGTCGCCGACACCTGGGCGTCCGATCCCCTTGGACTCTCCACCCTCGGCAGCACGTACGTCGGGTCCTGGATCTCACCGCTGCTGCAGTTGGGGCTGATCCTGGACATGGTGGCGGTGGCCATCGGGTTCATGTCGGCGTCGGCCCGCGGCGTCTTTGCCTTGTCGCGCGGCGGCCTGCTGCCCGCCGCCCTTGGCCGTACCAGCCGCTGGAAGACCCCCCACGCCGGGATCGCGGTCTTCGTCGTCGCGACCATCGCCGGCATCATTCCGGTCGTGATCCTCAGCGCGACAACGGGAATGGCGCCCTACACCGGCTTCATCATCGGCGCCTCCTTCGGCGGCCTCCTGGTGATGGTGGCCTACCTCGTGCTCATCGTCGCGGCAGGCAAACTGGTCGCCACCGGGCGCTGGGTGCGCAGCGGATGGATCGCCGTGGGACTCGCCCTTGCCACAGTGGGCGCGGGTGTCTTCGGATCGGTGTACCCGATGCCGACCGACGAGTCGCGTTACGGCATCTATGCAGCCCTGGTCCTGCTGGCCCTGGGCCTGGCATGGGGCTGTTACCACGGACTGATCCGCAAGCACACCCTCCCCGATCTGCACGACACCGTCGCCCCGCTGGACGGCGAGCCCACCAAGTCGAGCCAGCTCCTGTGAGCGCCGACGAGTCTCTGGACGAGATGACCCTGTTCAACCTCAGGGTCGAGGTGTGCGAAATCAAGGGCCGGTCCGTCTGCGGCATGAAGGTCGGCCACTACTTCGAGGTGAGCAACAGCGACCAGCTCACCCTGCCGGACGGACAACCGTTCTGCTACTGGGCGATTCAGTCCGTGCTGCCGCTGCTGCCTGCCAAGATGCGCAAGCTGCCGGCGGGTGACTGGCTCGAGCAGGACTCGATCGCCTGCTGCCCCGATCCCGAAGAGGGCCTGCTGATGAAGATCACCCGCACCGGAACCGTCACCATGAAGACCGCGGATCTGACGTGAGCATGGAGGTCGAATTCGGTGTCGGCTTCGGTGGCACCCTCGCCCCCTCCCAATACCCGGCGCTGGCCGCACGATTGGAGGAACTCGGCTTCGACGTCGCCACCGTCTTCGGCGACCTCATGATGCAACCTCCGGCCATGGTGCTGGCCACCATGGCCGAGGCGACGAGTCGAATCCGACTTGGGGTGGGCTGTTACACGCCGTGGACACATCACCCGGTCGAAATCGCCGGGCAGCTCGCCTATCTGGACCAGCTCTCCGAGGGCCGGGCGTTCATGGGCATCGTTCGCGGTGCATGGCTCGACCAACTCGGTCTGGACACCTCGAAGTCGCTGACCGCGGTCACCGACACCGTCGCGATAGTCAGGGCGTTGTTGTCCGGTTCGACCGAGGGCCACGACGGCCGCGTGTACAGCCTCGCCCCGGGGACCACGCCGTTCTATCCCGTTCTCCGTGAACGCATCCCACTGATGGTCGGGACGTGGAGTCCACGGCTGTCCGAATTCGCAGGGGTGCACGCCGACCAAGTTCAGGTCGGAGGCTGCGCCAACGCCGCCATGGCGCCCATCGTCCAAGAGTTCGTCACCGCCGGTGAGAAGTCGGTGGGCCGCGCGGCGGGATCGGTCGACGTGGTGCTCACGGCTGTCACCGTCGTCGACGAGGACGGTGACGCCGCTCGGGCGCGGGCGCGTACCGAGGTGGCGTTGCCCTTCGAGGTGATCGCGGGCTTGGACCGAACCGTCGAGGTCGACCCCGCACTGCTGGAGAAGATGGCCGGCCTGCTGCGCAACCACGAATACGAGGCGGCGGGTCGGCTCATCCCCGACGACCTGCTCGACAAGTTCACCTTTGCCGGCACGCCCGAGGAGGTGGCCGCGCATGCTGCCGCCGTCTACGACGCCGGCGTCACCCGCATCGAGTTCGACTCGCCCTTCGGCCTGACTCCGGCCACCGGGGTCGAGCTCCTCGGCACCCGCGTGCTGCCCATCCTCCGCGGCGCGGGATACCGTTCCAGGACAGCCGATGTCGGATAGTCAGGAGATCGGGATCGGGCTTGCCGGGTCGCTGCAACCCGCCGAGTACCGTGACATCGCCGTGCGCGCCGAGGATGCCGGTTTCGACGCCGTCACTGTGTTCGGCGACCTGATGTTCACCCCACCCGCGTTGGTCTTGCACACCATGGCCGGCGTGACCCGACGAATCAGGCTGGGGGTGGCCGCGTACTCACCGTGGACGCAACATCCGGTCGAGATCGCCGCCCAGATCGGCTATCTCGACCTCTTGTCGGGCGGACGCGCGTTCTACGGTGTGGTGCGGGGCGCCTGGATGGACCAGTTGTCCATCACTCAGGCCAAGGCGCTTCCCGCGATCCAGGACACCGTGGCCATCGTGACGGCCCTGCTCAGCGGTGACGAAGGCGGTCATAGAGGTGAGGTGTTCAGCCTCGAGGAGGGGACGCGGCTGTTGTTCGAACCCCTTCGCCCTCGGGTACCGCTTCTGATCGGGTCGTGGAGTCCCCGGTTGGCGAGATTGGCCGGGCTGTTGGCCGACGAACTGCAGGCCGGTGGTTGCGCCAATCCCGCGATGGTGCCGATCTTGGCGGCCATGGCTGGCAACGACGAGCCACGTCGACCCGGGATCTGCCTGAACGCCGTCACCGTCGTCGACCACGATCGCGCCGCCGCGCGTGCTGCCGCCCGAACCGCCGTCGCCCCCTACTTCGACGTCGTCGCCGGCCTGGACCGGACCATCGAACTCGACCCCGAACTGCTGAGTCGCGTCCGCACGCATTGCAGCGCAGGCGAGTACGTCGAGGCGGGCCGTCTCATCCCCGACGACGTGTTGGGGCGATTCGCCTTCAGCGGTACGCCTGCCGAGGTCGCCGACCACGCTGCGGCCGTCCTTGACGCGGGCGCTCAGCGCGTCGAATTCGACACGCCCTTCGGACTCACTCCGGCCAGCGGGATCGACCTGTTGTGCGACGAGGTGATCGGTCGCGTTCGAGCGGCGCTGTGAGGACTACGAGTCCAGCGCGGGCGACGACCGCGGCAGAAGCACCGACTGCGAGATCAGGCTCTTGGTCCAGTCATCCGGCAGGTCGGCGATGAACAGGCTCTCCGTGCGGTAATGCGCGATGCGCCAACCGCTCTCGGTGTCACGAAACTGGACGTGCAGGCGGCTCGAGCGCAACAGCGAGGTGCCGTCCTCGTAGATCCACGGCTGGAACTGCACCCACGTTCCCTCCGCCGCCGTCGGCGTCGCCACCAGGCATTCCGTGCTCAGGTAGTGGGTGTTGAAGACCAGCCGCGGATTCTCGACGCCGAAGAACGCCGACATGTGTTCCGCGATCGCCGCGGGGCCGACCTTGCGCCCGAATTGGGCGCCGTGTGCACCACCGACGCCCTCCCAGACCGCATCCTCGGCGAAGAGTCCGCCGATGGCGTCGGCGCGTCGATCGTCGGACATCCGATACTCCGGGAGCGGTGCGTCGCACAGGAACATGTACCGGCCCAGTAGTCTTCGGGCCGCCGACTCGGCCCGGAGGACCGCGACCTCGGCCGCCAACGCGTCCAGGTCCCGCCTGAGGTCGTCGTCGCTCATGCCGACGCCACGCCCCCTTCGAGGATCGCCACGACCGACCGGGCGTCCGCCAGCCACTGCTTGACGGTCGCGCCGGTGGCCTGCAGCGGCAGCTGCGCAAGCCGCAGGGTAAGGGTGTAGTTGCCGTTGCGGTCGCGCACCGGCAACACCAGCGAGCCGACGTCGTAGTGCTGGGCCTCGTCCAGTTCGCGCGGCCGGTAGTCGACGAGGGTGTGCCGGATCGATTCCCCGATCTGGCGCTCCTGCGACGGGGTCAGCCGACCCGTCTCGTAGGTCTTGGTGGCCTCACGCATCGGCGCGTAGGCCGCCTGCCCCTCGGCGGGCAGGAACGACACCAGGTAGCCGTTCTCCCGCACGAACGCCAGCCGGTCCCGGTGGACGACCTTCTCGGCCTCGTCGCCGTTGCGGAGCTTGGCAATCCAGCGCTCCTGCTCGTCGACGGAGAGATCGAAGAGGTAGGTGTCCCCGATCGGCGGGACGAGCGGAATGCGTTGCCCGAGGTTCGAATCGCCGTCGACTCCGGCTCCGGTGGCCTGCAGGACGGTCGCCATCTCGTCGGCGCTGACGGCGGTGAACACCGACACCGCGCAACCGATTCGCGCCGCGAGCGCCTCGACGTCGGCGCGCGCCGCATGCGCGGCGTGGATCGCCGGGAGGATCTCGTGGTCCATCCGCGCCATCAGGGACGTACAGACGAAGCTTCCGTACCCGCCCTGGAAGAAGATCAGCGGGGCCACCGGGTTGGTGACCGCGAGATCGTCGACGGCACACAGCACGATCCAGTGGTCGCCGGCCTCGACGACCTGCTCGACGTGCGTGTCGATCCAGGCGATCGAGTCCGCGAGCACCGGGTCGCCCGACGGGGAGCCGAACCAGTCGATGCCGTCCAGCTTGTTCTCCCAGCGCTGCGCGATGGTCAGCACCTCTCGCTCCTGCTCGCCGCCGACGATGTTGACGCACAACGAGGTGCAGTCCCTCATTCGGTCGAACGTGCGCGAGGTCTTCATCGGCATGAACGACACCAGGGGTGGGTCAAGCGACACCGAGCTGAAGGTTCCGACGACCAGCGCCAGAATCTCCCCGTCGGCGTCTCGACCGGTGACCACGGCTACGCCCGTCGGATAGTGTCCGGTGACTTCACGGAATACCTTCTGGTCAACGGGTGCTGAAGTGACACTGGACATTTGCGGTCTCCTGCACGTTCCAAAATGAATGGACGAACGTCGAACAGCACCCAAGCTATGGCGCGACCCACTACACCGGTAGACGCAAAACCTTTACTGTCGCGCGTGCCGCCCGGCGGCCACACTGGGGACGAGGAACGAAGAGGAGTAACGAAGGTGAACGCGCCCCTGTGGAGCCAACCCATCCGTGAACAGACCGCTGCGACGGGATCCGTCCCTGGCACGACGGGCGTTCTCGTCCAACGGACGCGCGAGCAGATCGAAGCGCGCGAGCCCGACCTGAGGGCATGGGTGACGCTGTCCCCCGACATCGCCGCCGAGGCCGCGCTGGTCGACGGAACCGAGGGCAACCTGCCGCTGCGGGGAATCTCGCTGGGCGTCAAGGATCTCGTCGACGTCGAGGGCTTGCCGACGCGCGCCGGTTCGTCGATCACGGACCCGACACCCGCGACGAAGGACGCCGACTGCGTGGCCCGACTGCGCCGCCTCGGCGCCGTGGTGCAGGGCAAGACGGTCACGACGGAATTCGGCTACTTCGCCCCAGGACCCACCAGCAACCCTCGGGTGGCCGGGCACACCCCCGGCGGGTCGTCGAGCGGGTCGGCGGCCGCGGTCGGCTCGGGCAGCATTCCCCTCGCCCTCGGCACGCAGACCGCCGGCTCGCTGACTCGGCCCGCCTCCTTCTGCGGCGCGGCGGGCATGGTGCTCGCCCACGGGACGGCCGACATGTCCGGCATCACCGGCCTCAGCGAGTCCCTCGACTCGCTGGGACTGCTGACGCGCTCGGTCGACGACCTCCAAACGGTGTACCGCGCACTGTACGAGCCCAATCCGGCGGCTGGACGTGACGGTCCCGTATTCGTCTGGCACGGAAGCGAACTCGACGTCGTGAGCCCGTCGATGCAGAAGCTGGTAGGTGCACTGCCCTCACTGCTCGAGGCAGTGGGCGTCGAGTCACGGCCGCTGGACTGGGACGACCACGTGCGGTCCCTGGCCGCCGACCATGCCGTGGTGATGGCCCGGGAAGCCGCCCACACCCGGGACACCGAATTGCGCTGCCACGGCGATGCACTCAGCGGTCCGCTTCGACAGTTGCTCGAGCAGGGTGCGCAGATTGGGCTGGACGACTATGAATCCGCCCTGGTCCGGCGGGACCGCAGCCTCGAGCTGCTCGCCGGCGTCCTCGGTCACGACGGACTGGTCATCGGGCCCGCCGCTCTCGGTCCTGCACCGCGGGGTTTGGCGGCCACCGGGTCACCGATCCTCAGCAGGCCCTGGCAACTGCTCGGCATGCCCGTCGTCATCGTCCCCGGCGCGGCGACCACCGCGGGCCTGCCGCTTGGCATTCAGCTCATCGGGCTGCCAGGACGCGAAGGCGACCTGCTCGACCTCGCGGTGAAACTCGAAGCAGCACTGCGGGACCTGTCGCCCGTACCCGACGAGGCAGGAGCTCGTCCATGACGATCACCCCGCGCCCCGTCAACCACCATCGGCTGTTCCTCACCTGCTACGAGGACACCTTCAACTACGGCTGGCACCACGTCGACCTGTTCGTCCACGACGAGCTTGGCCGTGAGGTGAACTGGGTGCACTGGACGGTCGAAGCCGATGGCCCCGAGGCCGCCGACGCCTCGGTACGCCAGGAAGAGCCGTGGCTGGTCCGGACGACACCGTGGCAACATCACCTCAGTTCCGTCGGCGCGAGCTACTGGACGGCCGACGCGAACTGGGACGACGAGTTGAGTTCGACACCCCCGAGCTAGGATCGGCTTCGGAAGCGAGGACGCATGACCAGCGACATCAGCACCGCGACCGGAGTGACGGTCTACGTCGTCGACGACGATCCCGAACTGTGCGAGTCGGTCGACTGGCTGCTGGACAGCATCGGCATCAAACCCGTCATCTGTCACAGCGCGGACGCCTTCCTCGCAATCTACGACGGCAGCCACCCGGCGTGCATCGTCCTCGACGTCCGGATGCCACAGATGAGCGGGACGCGGCTGCAGGAGAAGCTCAACGAGTTCGCCGCGCACGTCGCGATCATCTTCGTCTCCGCCCACGGCGACATTCGCATGTCGGTGTCGACGTTGCAGGCCGGGGCCCTCGACTTCCTCGAGAAACCCTATGAGCCCCAACGTCTTCTCGACGCGGTTCAGGCTGGGGTCGAGCACGCGAAGAACCGCTTCCATCAGTCCGACGCGCGGAAGGCCGTGCAATCCAAGGTGGATTCACTCACGCCGAGGGAACGCGAGATCCTCGCTCTGGTCGTCGAGGGGCTGCCGAGCCAGAACATCGCGCGCCGACTGGGAATGAGCGTCAAGACCGTCGACGTGCACCGCACCCGGATCAAGAGCAAGACCGACGCCGACAGCATCAGCACCCTGGTGCGCGACATCCTGCGCTACGGCGTGACCATTCCCGCCCAGCCGTGACGGCTCAGTAGTAGTCGAGCACCAGGAGCGGGTCGGTGGTCCGAGACACGCAGACCGCCATCACTTCTCCCGCTGTGCGCTCCGCGGCGGTCAGCACGCTGTCGCGGTGGTCGGGGACGCCCTTGAGGACCTGCATGATGCACGTCCCGCAGATGCCCTCCTGACACGAGGTGTCGACGTCGCAGCCGTTCTCCTGCAGCACCTCGACGATGCTTCGGTCGGCGGGCACGTGGTAGGTCTCGCCGTCCAGTTCGACGTCGAATGGCGTGCGCTCGCCGGCGCCGGGTTGTTCGGAGGCGTGGAAGTTCTCGACGTGCACGCTGGCGGCCGGCAGGTAGCGCTCGGCGATCGCACTGACCTTGGTCATGAATCCGTCGGGACCACACACGTAGGCGTGCGTCGCCTCCGGCGCGGCAGCCAACGCACCGGCGAGCAGGCTCTCCTGGTCCTCGCGTGACGCACCGACGTGTGCGTGCAACTTCTCGGGGCACCGTTCCCTGAGTAGCGGCAGGAATGCGGCCTCGGCCTCGGTGCGCGCAAAGTAGTGCAGTTCGAAGCTAATTCCGTGCACGTCCATGTAGCGGGCCATGCTCAGCATCGGCGTGATGCCGATTCCTGCGGCGACGAGGATGTGGTGCGTGCCGTCGGGGGCGATCTGCAGAAGGTTCCGCGGTTCACTGATCTTGAGCGTGTCGCCGACCTGGACGTCGTGCAACGCCACCGATCCCCCGCGCGAGTTCTCCTCCCGCTTCACCGCGACCAGGTAGCTGTCCGGGTCGTCGGGACGGCTGCACAACGAGTACTGCCGGGTGACCGCGGTGGGTCCCACCACGTCGACGTGGGCGCCGGGGAGGTACCTGCCCAACGGCGTGCCGTCCGGCCGCGCCAGTTGCAGGGACTTCACCGTCGGCGTTTCCTGCACGATGCCGGTCACGACGACGTCGATGAGTGCCACGGGTGTCTGCTTTCTCTCTGAGGGGTTGGGTGCGGCGTTCAGCGCACGTACAGGCCGCCGTTGACGTCCCAGCACGCGCCGGTCACGAAGAAGGCGTCGTCGGCCACCAGGAGGGCGACCATGTCCGCGACGAAGGACGCACTTCCCAACCGGCCAACGGGGATTCCGGCGATCACCGCCTTCAGTTTGTTCGGGGGTACGGTCGCCTTCACCACCGGAAGGTCGTGTGGGCCTGGGGCGATGGCGTTGACGGTGACACCCTTGGCGGCCAGTTCCTTGGCGAAGATCTTGGTGACGGTCAGGATGGCACCCTTCGACGCCGCGTAGTGCCCGCCGGTTGCCGTTCCGCCGTTCTGGCCCGCCAACGAGGCCATGTTCACGATCCGCCCGAATCCCTGCTCCGCCATGGCCGCTCCGAACACCTGGCACCCGAAGAAGGCGGCGTCGACGTTGGTGGTCAACACCCGGTTGAACTCGTCGGCGCCCAGCGTCATCAGGTCCGCCGCCTGGGTGACCGCCGCGTTGTTCACCACGATGGTCGGTGACCCCCAAAATCGTTGGCATTGCTTCAGACCGGAGACGAAGTCGTCACGGCTGGCGACGTCGAGACGGATGCCGCGGGCGGTGGAGCCGTCGGGTGACAGCACGGTCGCCAACGCCTCGACCGCGTCGATGGCCAGATCGGTCAGCAGCACCCGGTGGCCGTCGGAATGCAGCCGGCGGGCGATGTGCGAGCCCATCCCGCCTGCGGCCCCGGTGACGACGGCGATGCCGGTGCTCTTACTGATGGTCACAGCGGTGCTCATAGTAGGAACCCGAACGCGCCGACCGCGTCCTCGCTGTCGATCAGCCGGGCCACCTTGAGCGAGATCTTGTCGCCGCCGCCGTCCAACGAAACCCGGTGGGTGAGTTCGGCACCGATGGTGGTGAACTTGTTGCGCTTGAACGCACTGAGGATCTGCGCCGACTTCACCGTCACGGCGTCGTCCGCCACGCTCTCGACGGTGAACCTGGACACCACGCGGACCGTGCGGGCCGCCGCCACCGCGGACTGCGAGTAGCCCTGCAGCATGCGCTCGACACGAAGACGCCGCATCCGCTTGTCGTCGTACACCATGTTCAGCGACGACTCGAAGTCCTCGGTGTCCGGATCGATCGGGACGACGTAGCGGGCGTCGTCGGTGTACATCGACTCCCACTGCAGGTAGTCCTTGGCGTCGAGAAGTGCTGCCTCACGCCAGATCAGCTCAATGGCGCGGAGGACGCGCGGATCGGAGAATCCCAGGACGTCAGTCATCGCTCATCAACTTCTTCCACATTCCGTAGGACTCCCGCATCCCCGTCTCGTCGGTGACGTGGGCGGTTGGCCAGCCCTCGGCGGTGATCCGTTCACGGTTCTCGCCCCGGTTCACCAGGATTGGCATCAGCGGGTTTCCGCCTGCTCCGATCTGCACCCGGTCCCAGCCCTCCGCGTCGTCGGGGCTGCCGAACCCGAACGGACCCTGGAAGTGCTCGTGGATGCGCAGCCGTTCCCGGTTGACGCTCTCCGGTCCGCCGTCCATCCCGATGGCCATGTGCCACACCTCGGTCACGTCGACGCTGATCGGAATCAGCACCCGGAAGAACGACGACGACATCGCGATGTTGGGAAACATGTTGAGGTTGAAGCCGCTTCCGTGCATCGAGCGCATGTACCGGCGGATGCGCTCGGGACTGTCTCCGGCGGCGGTGAGTTCGTCCACCAGGTGTTGGAACCGCGGCTGGATCTCCTCTTCGCCGTGGTCGACGTCGAGGTCGGCGTGGGCTGCGGCCATGATCGCCACGCTGTGGCCGTTGCCCAGCGCGTGCGTCACCGCGTCGGGATCGTCCATGAACGACATCATGTTCGCGGTCTCGGCGTCGACGGACGCCATCCACGACTTGTGCACCATCGGAAAGTGGTAGCCGTCGGTGGTGTTCTCGAGCTGGATCTTCCAGTTGCCGCGAAAGCGGAACTTGTGCGCACCAAGCACCTTGGTGGGAAATCCGTTGGACTGCTTGAAGAAGCGCTCCATCCAGATCTTCGCGTCGCCAAGGAAGTCCTCGAGGGGCTCCGCATCGGCGTTGAAGGTGGCGAAGATCATCCCGAGGTAGCTCTCGGTCCGCAGCGTTTGCAGGGGGTAGTCGGCCTTGTCGACGACGCCCTCGTAGCCGTCCGGGTACGGGATTCCGCGCAGTCGCCCGTCCAGGGTGTAGGACCAGTTGTGGTACGGGCAGGTGAAGCCGTTGGCCTTGCCGCTGCGTTGGTCGCAGACGGTGGCACCGCGGTGGCGGCAGCGGTTGAGCAGGGTGTTGAAGTTGCCCTTCCGGTCCCGGTTCACGATGACGGGCTGATCCCCGACCTGGGTGGTCTTGAACGAGCCCGCCTCCGGGATCTCGCTCTCGTGGGCCACCCAGACCCAGGTCCGGTAGAAGATCTTCTTCATCTCTTCGTCGAAGATCGCGGGGTCGGTGTAGAGCTGGCCGGCCACGCGGTCGGTGCCTGCGAGGTCGCCGTACTGCGGTTCGGCGGGGCTTTCGATGGTGGTCATGGTGGTCCTCAGATCTCGACGTCGTCGCGAATGGTCAGTTCGCGGCCCATGCGAGCCTCGATCTTGAAGAACTTCCACAGCGCGTACTCACCGATCATGGTCGTGCGCAACAGGTTGCACACCGCCCTGACCGTCTGCTGGTCGCGCACGTCGGCCAGCACGTAACACGTCCACGGCCAGCCGTCCGACGGACCGACCATGTGTGCGTCGTCGTCGAAGGTGCCGATGACGTCGACGCCGTCCATGTGCTTGAGGTTGGTCAGCATCGTCGAGATGCCGATCCAGACCGGGCCGATCTCGTTCTTGGGCAGGTCGAAGAAGTTCTGGTTGTTGCCGATGCAGAACAGCGTGCGTAGCGGTTCGGTACTCAAGGTGGGGTCTCCTGTGAAGTGGGTGAATGGTTAAGGGAAGCTGGGCATCCCGGCATCGAGACCGAGCATGACCGCACCGGCGCCCTCGTAGGTGTTGGTCTGGAGCATGGCGTGCTGGGCGGGCACCAACGCGTCGCGGAGGTAGCGCTGGAGGGGGTGGTTCTCGTAGATGGCGCCCGTGCCGGCGAGGTCGAAGGCTTCCAAGACCACCCGGCGTCCAACGTGGGCGGCATGGGTTGCGCCAAGGCGCAGCAGCGCGCGGTCCTGCGCGGTGATGGTCGTACCGTCGACGGCCTTGGCCCACACCTCGTCGGTGCTCTCGTAGAAGAATGCACGCGCCGAACGCAATTCGGCCTCGGCCTTGCCAAGCCCGGCCTTGAAGGCCGGGCGGTTGCCCTTCGCGTTGCCTCCGGTGATCGACGTGTGCGCCGCGCCGACCTCGAGGCAGTAGTCGAGCGCTCCCCGGGCCGCGCCGAGCGTGACCACCGCCAAAACCTGTGCGGCGTATGCCAGCGACGGGTACCGGGTCAGCGGCTCGTCGATGGTGGGCGCCCCACCGCGGATGAACGTCATCTCCTCTGGCACGAACAGGTTCTCGACGCGAAGTGCATGGGAGCCAGTCGCTCTCATCCCGGCGACGTCCCAGTTCTCCACGATCTCGAGGTCGCTCGGCGACACCAGCGCCGTCAGCGGTTTGCCGCCGGTCTCGGGTCCACCGGTCAGGCCGATCCCGATGAGGTCGGCGCCGCGACATCCGCTCGCGAAT
Source organism: Mycobacterium sp. Root135 (assembly GCF_001426545.1). Taxonomy (GTDB): domain Bacteria; phylum Actinomycetota; class Actinomycetes; order Mycobacteriales; family Mycobacteriaceae; genus Mycobacterium. The sequence continues at coordinate 318,241 of NZ_LMEZ01000007.1, forward strand.
TGCCACACACCGGTGCACAGGTAGCCGCCAGGGACCCGCTCGGCCTCTTGCAGGGGGAACAACCCCGCCGAGAAGGCGAGATCTGGTCCGTCGGCGTAGATGTCACGCTGCGACTCGACGGGCAGCGCAGCGAGGTAGACCAAGGACGAACCGAAGCTCGACACCCATCCGGTGGCCGGATCGACCGCGGAGATGCGTTCGACGAGCTTCATGAACGTCGAGGGCGCCATCGGCTCSCCGCCGAATTCCGTTGGAGTCGCGGCCCGGTACATGCCGGCCTTCTTGAGCAGGTGAACGAAGTCGGCGGGAACGTAGTGCTGCGCGTTGAACTCGTCACGACGTTCACGCAGCACGTCGAGTGCCGCGTCGAACGCCCGATCCCTCGGCGCGCCGGCGGGCTCCGCCGCCACCCTGGGTGCCGCGTTCCGTGTCAGCATCGCTGTCTCCGTTCAGATGTGTGATCAGCCGTCCCGAACGTTACGGAGGCCGCCCGGCCCGGGGTATCGGGATTTACTCCGCCACCACTAAGGCAATCCCCTATTGCGGTTGGGCCGGCGCCAGCGGAGTAAAGGAATCTGTAGACCCGCGTTGGAAAGATCCAGTAGAGCCCCCACGGGGGGTGCCGCTACGTTGGGCTCGTCCCATCGCGTGCGCCCGTTGGCCGACACGTGATCGCGCTGTATCAAAGGAGCATCCGATGATCGACATCTCCTCCGTCAACACCGAACTGTTCGTCGGCGGCGCCTGGACGCCCGCCTCGGAGTCGTTCACGACGCTCAACCCGGCCACCGGTCAACCGCTCGCCGACCTCGCCGCCGCGTCAAAGGCGGACGTCGACGCCGCCGTCGCCGCGGCCACTGCGGCCTTTCGGGGCGAGTGGGGTTCGACGGCCCCGTCACGCAAGGGCGCGTTGCTCAACCGACTGGCCGATCTGGTCGAGCGCGACGGCGAGATCCTGGCCCAGCTCGAGTCGCTCGACATGGGCCGCCCGTTCGGGATGAGCGTGCAGCTGATGGTGCCCAATCTCGTTGCCACCCTTCGCTACTACGCGGGGTGGGCCGACAAGATCAACGGCGAGCAGATCTCCACCGACGGCTACCTTGGGCAGCCGATCCCGGTGCACGCGTACACCCTGCGCGAGCCGCTCGGCGTGGTGGCGGCCATCGTGCCGTGGAACGCCCCGCTGATGATCCTTGGCTGGAAGATCGCTCCCGCGCTGGCCGCAGGCAACACGATCATCGTCAAGCCCGCCGAGGACGCGTCGCTGTCGATCCTGCACCTTGCCGCGCTGGTCGACGAGGCTGGCTTCCCGGCAGGCACCGTGAACGTACTCACCGGAATTGGAGCGGTGACCGGTGAGGCTCTCGCCGCGCATCCGGGCATCAAGAAGATCTCGTTCACCGGTTCGACGGAAGTGGGCCGTTCGATCCTGCGGAGTTCCGCCTCGAACTTCAAGCGCACGGCGCTCGAGCTGGGCGGCAAGGCGCCCCAAATCGTCTTCGCCGACGCCGATCTCGCCGCCGCCGTGCAGGGCTGTGCCATGGGCATGTTCTTCAACCAGGGCGAGGTGTGCGCCGCGGGCACGCGGGTGATGGCCCATCGCTCGGTGTACGACGCCCTCGTCGAGGGCCTGAAGGCGGCGGCCGAGGCCCAGGTGCTCGGTGACCCCTTCGATCCCCTCAGCACGATGGGCCCCCTGGTCAACGCCCGCCAACGCGACCGTGTGGTGGGCTATCTGCAAACCGGCGTCGATGAGGGGGCGACCGTGGTGACCGGCGGCAAGGCACCCGATCGTCCCGGGTTCTTCGTCGAGCCGACCGTGTTCGCGGGCACCAACGACATGCGGGTGGCGCGGGAGGAGATCTTCGGTCCCGTCGGCATTGTGATCCCGTTCGACACCGACGACGAGGCTCTGCAACTGGCCAACGACAACGTGTACGGCCTGTCGGCGACCGTGTGGACCCGCGACGTGGGACGTGCCCACTCCGTGGCCGCCAAAATCGAAGCCGGGGCCATCGGGGTCAACGGTTGGTCGCCTCTGGCGCCACAGCTTCCGTGGGGCGGCGTCAAGTCCAGCGGTGTCGGCCGGGAACTGGGCTACGAGGGCATCCTGTCCTATACGGAGACCAAGACCGTTGCCGTCGTGTTGTGACTAAGGATTTCTTGCGTGGCCGTTTTGCGCCGGCCGTCGTAAGCTACGTCACAGATGTTTCTACACACGTAGAGCCAACGTAAGCCCTCGACACCAGGCGGTTCACATGCCCGACACCTCAGCTGCTCCTCACACCCAGCCGCACCCACTGCGTCGCTCCGTCGTCGTGGTCGGGGCCGGCTTCTCCGGGCTGATCGCCGCCCGCGAGCTCGAGGCGGCGGGAGTCGACGTCACGGTCTTCGAAGCTCGAGACCGGATCGGCGGTCGCGCCTGGACCGACGAGCGGCTTGGTGGTCACGCCTTGGAGATGGGCGCCACGTGGGTGCACTGGATGCAACCCTTCGTGTGGACCGAGATCACCCGCTACGGCCAGGAGATCTACCCGAGCCCCGACGTCGACCAGGCCTACTGGGTCAGCGGTGACCAAGTGTTCGAGGGAACCGAACACGATCTCGACGTGGCGCTGACGCCGTTGCAGGAGAGGATCTTCGAGGGCTCACGCGACTTCTTTCCCTACCCGCACCGGCCGTTCGCCATCCTCGAGGACGACGCGAGCGACACCGAGCTGCGCGAGCGCTTCCTCAAGGCCGACACCGGCAGTGTCTTGGACTGTCTGCGCAATGGTGACTTCAGCCAGGAGCAGATCGACCTGGCCGACTCGTACTGGTCGGCGGCCTACCAGGGGTCGACGGCCACCGCGTCACCCTTGATGGCCAAGCACTGGGCGGCGCTCAGCGACCACCGAAGCGCCCTGATGGACGAGCAGACCCTGCGCTTCAAGCTCGTCAAGGGGATGCGCGGCCTCTACAACGCCATCGCCGCGGACCTGCGGTGCCAGGTGCAGCTCGACACCGCGGTGGCGGCCATCGCGCACGACGAGACCGGCGTGCGGATAACCCTCGCCGACGGCACCGTTCACGCGGCCGACGCCGTCATCGTCACCGCGCCGATCGGCGCACTGAAGAACCTCGAGTTCTCCCCTGCCCTCGCCGACGGCCAGCAGCAGGTCGCCCGGGAGGGCTCGAACTCCACGGGCTTCAAGATCTGGATCAAGGTCGAGGGACACCACGCGATCATCGCGGGAGCGCCCGGCGACAACCCGATCTCCTTGATGCGCAGCGAGAAGTTCCTCGACGACGAGAATGCCACCATCCTGGTCGGTTTCGGCTCGGACCACTCCTCGATCACCCTGGACGACGTCGAGTCGGCCCAGCGCGCGATCAACGTGTGGCGGCCCGATCTGAATGTCGTCGACTGCGGAGGTCACGACTGGGTCGCCGACAAGTGGTCGGGGCAGACCTGGGCGACCCTGAGGTCCGGCCAGTTCTTCAACGGCTGGAGTCTGTTTCAGCAGTCCGACACCCGGCTGAAGTTCGCCGGGGCCGACTACGCGAGTGGCTGGAACGGCGTCGTCGTCGACGGCGCCATCGAGTCCGGAATCACGGCCGCCCGCTCACTCATCAGCGAGTTCCGCTCGGCGCCATAGCCTTCAAGGCGTCTGAGCCTTCAGGTGGGGCGGGGCAGGCCGAACTCGAACACCGCGCCTCGGGGCGTGTTCTCGCGCGCGCTGATCGTCCCGCCCTGCCGGGTGACGATGCGGTGACTCAACGCGAGGCCGATTCCGTGTCCGGTGGCCTTGTCGGTGAACGCACCGTCGAAGATGCGGGCGTCGGGCATGTGCGAGATGCCCTTGCCCGTGTCGGACACCGTCACGAATCCGAGATCGCCGACTGTCCGCGTGCTGACGGTCACCGTCCGCTGATCCTCTGGCCACGTGGCCATTTCGTCGATGGCGTTGAAGCACAAATTCAGCACGACCTGGCCGGTGAGCACCCGCTCGCAGACCACCTCGACCGGCGAGGGGTCGTAGCGGTACTCCACCCGCACGCCATGCGAGCTCGCCCGGAGGTCGACGAAGTACCTGCAGTCCTCGACGACGTCGTTGAGATCGCATTGCTGGTGGGACTCTTCGAGCTGCGTGACGTATTCACGCAGGCTGTGGACGATGCGGTTGGCCCTGTCGAGTTGCTTGCGGGCGTGGATCAGGCCCAGCGCCAGGTCGCCTTGCACCGACTCGCGTGAGGCCAGGCGATGTTGAGTCGCGGCAATGAAGTTGGTGGCGGCCGCCAAGGGCTGCGCCAATTCGTGTGCGATGGCCATCGCCATGTCCCCCATCGCGTTGTAGCGCGCCAGGTAGTTCAGGTACTGCGCGTCGCGGGCATGGTCCTGCTCCGTCGTCACGTGGTCGGTGACGTCGTGAAACAGCACCAGCGACCCGCGGAGGTCGTCCTCGATCTCGATGTGTTGGGCGCTTCCGGCGAACCATCGTCGCCCGCCGTTGGGCAAGTCGACTTCGTACCGCATGCCCTTGGCGTCACCGTCGATTGCGGTGCGCGTCAACATGTCCTCGACGGCTCGACGAGATGCACCGGGGTGGCAGAACTCGGTGAAGCGCACCCCCGTCAGCTCCACGACGTCGACGCCGACGAGCGTGGCCGCGGCGTCACTGGCGTAGGTGACGACGTGCTCGTCGTCGAGGACGACGATCCCCTCGTCCATGTTGCGCAGGAAGGCGGCCATTCTGGCTTCCGTGCGGGTCAGGGTCGCCTCGGTGCGCACCAGGTCGTTGCGCATCATGGCTTCGTGCTCGATGTCGCGGAACTGCACCATGACCACGGTCCGCTGGGTGAGTTCGACGCGCACCGCGATGGCCTCGGTCAGAACGGTCCGGCCGCTCTTTGCGCGGTAGGCCCACTCGGTGATCGCCACGCCGTCGTCGACGGCGTCCTGCAACCACTGTCGACCAATCGACCGCCGGTACCGCTGTTCCTGGGCGCTCATGTCGGGCGCCTTCAACGGTTTGAGTTCCTCGACGGTGAACTCCAGCAGCTCACACGCCGCCCTGTTGGCCCAGAGGATGTCCTTCGACGTGGCGTCGTGGAGCAGGACGCAGTACCGAAGCGACTCGACTAAACGCGCGAAGTCCTCGTCGACGAGATCGGACACGTCCACCTCCTGCATCGGCCGGATCTACTGACGACGTGCCCTTGCGCCTCGCCGCGACGGTTTGGCCGCCCTTGCGCTGTCGAGGATCTGGTCGATCATGGCTTCCTGAGCTGCCGCCGACGACTCCGAATCCAGGACACCGGTCACTTGCAGTCCGACCATCGTCGTCATCAGCAGGTTGGCGTAGAGCGTCTCGTCGACGTCGCCGATCTCGCCGTCCTCACGCGCTTGGCGCAGATACTCGGCCAGTTGGGCCCGCCAGGTGTCGAGCGCCTCGGCGTTCACCGAGGCCATGTATGGATCGTTGAGCGCCCGTTGCCACAACGACACGGCGATCCTCGCCTCGAGCCGGGTCTCCTCCGTTTGGGGCATGACCTCTCGACACAGTCGGCGCAGTGCGGCCAGCCCGCGTCGCTGTCCGACGGATCGCTCGATTCTGGCGTTCGTCGCGTTGAAGACGTGCTCGAACGACGCCCGCAGGATCTCGTTCTTGCCGGAGAAGTAGTGGCTCAGAGCGCCGTTGGTGTAGCCGGCTTCACGGGCCAGGTCGCGCATGTTGGTGGCGTCTATCCCCCGGGCGGCGATCAACCGCCACGCCGCGCCGATGATGGCGAGCCGCCGCTCGGCGTGGTCGACCAGTCTCGGCACAGACACCCCCGCTTTCCGGTTTCTCGACCAACGATAGCTTGGCGCAACGGATGTTGAGTCACGCGAACGGAAACGGCCCCCGCCGAAGCGGGGGCCGTGGCCGTTCTGACGAGACGCGGTCAGGCCGTCGTCCCGGCCGGCTCGGGTCGCCGGATCGGTTCGACCTTCTTGATCACCAGTCCGAAGCACAGCGCACCGGCGACGATGATCGCCGCCGTGAGCAGCAGTGGGACCTGGAACGAGCCCGTTGCGCCGTAGAGCGCGCCGATCACGATCGGGCTCAGCGCGCTGCCGATGTTGGAGAAGAAGTTCTGGGTGGACCCCAGGGTGGCGACGGTGCTCGAGTCGACGACGTCGGCAGGCAGGCACCAGATCGAGACGATCGTAAAGGCCGCTGCGGCATAGGAAATCGACATCAGCACCAGCGCCTGCCACGCCTCGGGCGCGACCGCGGCCAAGGCGATGACCGAGCACACCATCATGCCGCCGACGAGGCACGTCTTGCGGACCTTGTTCAGGGACCAGCCGCGGGCCAGCAGATGGTCGCCGACGATGCCGCCCGCCCAGCTGCCGAGGATGGCGGCCAACGGCGGGATCATGCCGAAGAGGCCGAGCTTGAGCAGGTTGAACCCGCGTTCTTCGACCAGGTACGACGGGAACCAGGTGAGGAAGAACGTGATCATGAAGTTCAGGCAGAAGAAGCCCAGCATCATGCCCCACACCGTGCGCTGCTTGAACAGGTCGAGGATGGCCATCGGCTTGGCGTCGGGGTTCAGGTTGCCGGAGCTCTGCTCGCGATGGCTCTCGTGAATGATCTCCAGTTCGAGCTCGTTGACGCCGGCCTTGTTCTCGGGGCGCCGGTACCACGCCCACCAGCCGATCGCCCAGAGCACACCGATCGCACCGGCGAACACGAACGCGGCGCGCCATCCGAACAACCCGATGATGAGCGCGATGATCGGCGTCGCGGCGGCGCTGCCGATGCGGGCACCGCTGTCGTAGACCGAGGTGGCGCGGCCACGCAGCCGCAGGGGGAACCACTGCGACACCGTCTTGGCCGCGGCCGGGTAGGCGCCGGCCTCGCCGACGCCCAGTCCGAGGCGCAGGCCCATCAGTGCCGCGAAGCTCGAGACGCCGGCCGTGGCGGCGGTGAACAGCGACCACACCAGCACCGAGGCGCCGAACATCACGCGCTCGCCGAACCGGTCGATCAGTCGGCCGGCGGGGATCTGCATGAGTGCGTAACTCCACGAGAACGCGCTGAGGATCAGGCCCTTCTCCGTGGGCGTGAGGTGGAAGTCCGCGGTCATGAACGGAAGGCTGACCGAGATCGCCGAGCGGTCGATGTAGTTGATGGCGAGGCCGAGCGCGCAGAACACCGCGACGGCCCAGCGCACCTTGGTGGCGCGGCTCGTGCCCGAGGGATCTGGCGGCGTATCCGATTTCGTAGCCGAACTGCTGGTCATCTGTGTCTCCCAGGGTGGACTTGTGATCGTTTCGCTCACTGGAGGTGAGAGGCGGACGCTGCGTGGGCGCCGCTGTGGTGCGCGACACAATCAGAATCCTCGTTCCACATGATTGAACCAATCATCGACATTGTCAAGAAGTGATGACGAACACTCTTAAATGCGCATAGTCGGTCGGTATATGAGCATCGGCGTGCATTCAGTGATCGATATGCGCATCTAAGGTTGACGTGTCCATACCGCGCATGTAGCGTGGGTCACTGTGAGCATCGACGATTCAAACGGCGGCGAGCCGGACGACGCGGAGCAGTTCGAGCTCCAGATCCCGTCTGATCAAGGCGCGTCCGAGCAGACCGCGGCCGACCAGGCTGACGACGAACTAGTGGCACGCCGCCGCGACGTTCGCGGCGGCAAGCGGCGCGAGCAGATCCTGCAGCTCCTGCAGACGGTCGAATCCGGCGCGTTGAGCGTCGAAGAGATCGCCGAACGGTTCGGTGTCTCCTTCGCGACGGTGCGGCGCGACCTCAGCCGCCTACATCAAGACCGCCACATCACCCGTACTTACGGCGGCGTCGCCCTGACCGGTCCGGCGGAATTGTCGATCCACCAACGGCACCTCGAGTTCACGGCGGAGAAGGACGCGATCGGCCGCCGCGCCGCGGAGATGGTCGCCGACGGCGCCGTCGTGATACTCGACGCTGGCACCACCACCGAATTCGTGGCGCGGCATCTGGACGCCGACGACGCGACCGTCTTCACCAACGGCATCGGCGCGATCAACGTCCTCCTCGGCAACGACGACGTCTCCGTCGTCGTCCTCGGCGGTCGGCTGCGCGCGGTCAACCAGACCATCAGCGGGGCCGAAGCCGAGCACATGCTCCATTCCGTCGTCGCCGACTACGCGTTCATCGGCGCCGACGCCGTCCATCCGCAGTACGGCGTCGCGTCGAGAACCTTGGAGCAGAGCCGGCTCAAGACGTTGATGATGCAACGCGCACGTCAGATCGTCGTCGTCGCCGATCGGCGCAAGATCAACACCGACCAATTCAACTACTGGTCACCGACTCCGGCCCGGTGGCGGCTGATCACCGACGACGACGCGGACGCGACGGCGCTGAGTGAACTGCGCGCCGTCGGCGCCGACGTCGAACTGGTCTCACCCCTCCGGGCTCTCACCGAGCCAACCACTCTGAAAGGTTCCCCATCGTGACGACCACCTCGGACTCCGTTGCAGCAGCGCAGTCGGCTCCGGCCTCCGAACGGACGACACTTCGCCAGGCAATCCTGCATCGACCCAACGACTTGCGGATCGAGGAGGTGCCGATGCCGCGACTCGAACCCGGTGACGTACTCCTGCGCGTCGACGCCGCGTTGTTGTGCGGCACGGACGTTCGCATCTTCGAGGGCCGCAAGCAGAAGAACGTCACCTTCCCCACGGTGCTGGGACACGAATTCGCGGGCACCGTCGTCGACGCCAACGGTCCGCTGCCAGAGGGCGTGTCGATGGGTGCTCAGGTCGCGGTCTACCCGCTGGTCACCTGTGGCGTGTGCGCGGCCTGCCGCAAGGGGCACGAGAACATCTGCAAGAACCGAAAGGCGTTCGGCTATCAGTTGACCGGCGGGCTGTCGCAGTACGTCCACGTCCCGGCCGTCGCCCGGCAGAACCTCGTTCCGGTGCCGGGAGTAGCGGCCGCCGAGGCCGCGATCATCGAGCCCGTCGCATGTGCCTACAACGGGCAGAAGCTCGCCAACATGGAACGCGCCGAGACGGCACTCATCGTCGGGTGCGGGCCGCTCGGCCTCATCCACGCCGGTCTGGCGAAGAGCTTCGGTGTGGAAAGGGTCGCCGCCGTCGACCCCATCGCCCAACGGCGAGCCATGGCCACCCGCTTCGGAGCGGACCTGGTTCTCGAGCCCGGCGCCGACACCGCCGACCAACTCAACGACTTCAGCGACGGCGGCATCGACGTGCTCGTCATGGCCATCGGCCGAATCGACGCCCTGACACCCTATTTGGGTTGTCTTGCCCCCGGTGCAAGCGTGTCGGTGTTCGCCGGCTTCGGCGCTGACGCCGATCTGGCCGTGTCGGCCAACGACGTCCACTACAACGAGTGGAACATCGTCGGTGCCTCGTCATGCCGACTCGACGGCTTCCATGCCGTCGCCCCCATGGTCGCCTCCGGCGCGCTGCCGGTTGCCGACCTGATCGGCACCCAGTTGCCGCTCGACCGTGCCGTCGAGGCCCTCAACCTCGCCGGCTCCGGCGCTGACATGCGCGTCGGCGTCAACCCCTGGGCCTGATCACAGGCTCATCCCCGGCCCCGTCCCACCACCCAAAAGGAGCAGTACCCACGATGACCGCCACCTTCACACCCGCGTTCGACGTCAATCCGACCGGAACCACTGCCGCGCTCGGCCGAAACCTGCGACTGCGCAGGCTCTTCGCCGCCGACGGTCGCACCGTCACCGTCGCGCTCGACCAGGCCGTGCCACGGGGCGTCGCACCGCGGCTCGCCACGATCGGGTCCACGTTCGCCAGCATCGCCGAAGGCGAGCCGGACGCCGTCACCATCACCAAGGGCCTCGCCGGTCCGCTACTCGGCGGCAATCGCTCGCCGATGCCGTGGATCCTCAAGGCGTCCATGTTCTCCGTCGAGTTCCACCCCACCTACGACGCGACGATCGCGACCGTGCAGGACGCCGTGCGGATGGGCGCAGACGCCGTCGCCGTCGGCATCTCGGCCGGCTCGTCCAACCAGGTCGCCATGTTCGAAATGCTCACCCGCGTCGTCGAAGAAGCTCACACCTGGGGACTCCCCGTCGTGTGCCACGCCTACCCGTCCGGCGAGATGTGGGGCGACCGCAAGGGTTCCACCGAATCGGTCCTCTACGCCTCCCGCGCCGCGGCCGAGCTGGGCACCGACATCGTCAAGACCTGGTACACCGGATCCACCTCCGAGTTCGCCAAGGTCGTCGAGGGAACCCCGGCCATCGTCGTCGCCGCCGGTGGTGCGCCCGCCGAGAGCCCGCTGGACGTGCTCAAGCAGGCGGCCTCCGTCGTCGAGGCCGGCGCTCACGGAATGACCGCCGGCCGCAACATCTGGCAGGCACCGGAGCCAGGCAAGATGGTCGCCGCCCTCAAGGCCGTCATCCACGGTGGTGACAGCCCCGAGGTTGCGGCCAAGCTGCTCGACTGACCGAAACCCCCTGTTCCACCGCCGAATCGACACGTGCGCGACCCCCGAAGGAGTGGGTTCCGATATGCCTGATCAGCACGCCGCTGAGTCGACCTACCTCGGAATCGACGTCGGCACGTCCGCCACGAAGGCGGTGGTCTTGGCCTCCGACGGAACGGTCGTCGCCCGGTCCCGGGTTCCGCATCCCGCAGCGCGCGGAGCGGGGGCCGGGCGGGCCGACCCGTCGGCATGGCGGACCAGCATCACCGCTGCGGTGCTCGCCTTGGCCCCGCGCACCGCGACCGTCCGAGGCGTCGGAATGGACACCCACTGTCCGACCGCTCTGCTGCTCGACGACGACGGCCACCCGTTGGCCGCGGGCGTCACCTGGGATCATCCGGGACTGGTCGAGCCCACCGCGCAGCTGATCGCGGCGCTCGACCCCGAACACCGTCGTCTGGTCGGCAACCACCTGATGCCCGCCACCGCGATGGGAGCCGCTCACCGACTTCTGCAGCTCATCGAGCCCGAAGCCATCTCGGCGGCAACGACTTTCGGGCTCGCCGGCACGTGGCTTGGACAGTGGCTCACCGGGGAGCGGGCCATCGACCCCACCCAGGCGTCCTACACCGGCTTGATGGCCAGCACGGACGGGTCGTGCCGCTGGCTGACCGAAGTCCTGCAGGAACTTGGGATTCCCGAACGACACCTGCCTCCAGTACGTCCGTCGTTGAGCGTGCTCGGCCCGCTGCGTGCCACTGCCGCTGCGACGCTGGGGCTGCCATCGGGCATTCCCGTCATGGTCGGATCGGGTGACACCCCCGCCGCCTCCTACGCACTTGGCACCGAGCCGGGTGGTCGTCCGCTGCTCATCATGGGGACCACGCACGTGGTGTCCAATGCCCTTGACGCGCCGGACTTTCGTGCGAAGGCACTGCAACGGGTGGACGTCCACGCCGGCCGCTGGCTCATCAACGGCGTCATCAACGGCGGTGACGCGTTGGCGGAGGGCGCCGAACTCCTCGGCTACGGGCGCGGTGACATCGCCGTCGAGGCCTTGGTCGGAACGGCCTTTCAGGCCCGACCCGCCGAGGTGGCCGACGCCCCGGTGTTCATTCCGCACACGCGGCCAGAACGAGGTCCGCTGTGGTTCGCCGAGCCGCGCACCGCGCTCCTCGGTGCCGTCCCCGATCCCGCGACCGCCGCGGTCGCCCGCGGTGTCGTCGAAGGAGTGCTGTTCGCCGACCGGATCATCGTTGAGTCCTGCATCGGCGACCAGCAGCGAACCCTCTACGCCAGTGGTGCATTCGGCTTCGAACCCGAGCTGCCGCAACTGCTCGCCGACGCGCTGGACCGTGACATCCTCGTCGTCGACGAGAGTCACCTTCCCGCGATCGGCGCCGCGGCGATGTGCGTCGAGGTGCTGGAGGGCTCCGTCGTCGCTCCCCCGCGCGCTCGGCTGGTGACGCCGCGACCGGAATGGCGCGGCACCGTGGCCGAACGCTGGCAGCGCTACCGACACGTCTGGTCGAGCGTCACGGGGACACCGCCGCCAAGCACCTTGGACGAGTCCGTGCAACCACCTCCGTCCGCATCCCAACTGCCATACCGCACCCAGACCGGAAGAGTCCTCACGTGACCGCGTCCCCCGCAACAGCGCGTCCCGTCACCGGGATGATCTACCTCTCAAGACTTCTCACCGACCGGGCGATGAGTCACCTCCATTCGCTGGGCGCTCCGCTGCGAGTCGGGTCGGAGGCGCCACCCACGCGCTCCGAGCTCGAGGCGGGCATCGCGGGTGCCAGTGCCGCCGTCATCACCCTGACCGAGCGGGTCGACGCCGAACTGCTTGCCGCGGCGGGCCCACAGTTGAAGGTCATCGCCAACGTCGCGGTCGGGTACGACAACGTCGACCTGTCGGCGACCGAGGCTGCCGGCGTGACCGTCACCAACACCCCCGGCGTGCTCGACCGGGCCTCCGCCGACCACACGTTCGCCCTGATTCTGGCTGCCACCCGACGAATCGCCGAGGGTGACAGGCTGATTCGCAGCCAGGAGCCGTGGGTCTGGGGTCCGAGAATGCTGGTGGGCCTCGACGTCAGTGCCGGCGCCACCCTCGGAATCCTTGGGTATGGGCGCATCGGTGCGGCCGTGGCTCGCCGCGCGCACGCCTTCGACATGACCGTCATCGCCTCGTCGCGCAGTCGCACCCCCGGCACCGTCGAGGACGGCGTCACCTTCGTCGACCAGGCCACCCTGCTGCGCGACAGCGACGTGGTCACGGTCCACACGCCGCTGACACCCGAGACGCGACACTTGATCGACGCGTCGGCATTCGAGGCGATGAAGCCCACCGCGTATCTGATCAACACCGCCCGCGGCGGCGTGGTCGACGAAGCCGCGTTGATGGCCGCCCTTCACGGGCGCCAAATACGCGGCGCCGCACTGGACGTCTTCGAGGGTGAACCCGCGGTCAACCCGGCCCTCTTGGACACCCCGGGCCTCGTCCTGACTCCCCACACGGCCAGCGCAGGCGAGGCGACCCGCGACACCATGGGCATCCTCGCCGTCGACAACGTCGCGGCCGTGTTGTCCGGGAACGCTCCGCTTACTCCGGTGCGCTGACGGGGAACAGACATTAGCCGCTCGTCAGTGACAGGACTTTCCGGACGACGGTGGCGGCACGTCCAGCGACGGGTTTCGGTCGAAGAACCCGACCGGCTTCAGCGTGAAACCCACGTAGTCGCACGGCATGATCGGCCAGTCCTCCGGCCGGGGCAGGTGAGACGTTCCGAACGTGTGCCACAGGACGACGTCGGTGTCGACCAGATCGCGCTCCTGCTTGACCCACTCCCCGATCCCGTCACCGCGATGCTGGTTCGGATAGTCTCCGGCCGCGTGTAACTCGCGAGGGTCATACCGCGTCACCCAGAGGTGGGTGCGGGCGAACTCCGCCCGGCGGGCGAGGTCACTCCCCTCCGCGGCCAGCAGCAGCGGCCCGGCGAACGGAACCAGCTTGTAGGCCACCGGATCGCCGAATCTGTTGTGCGAGTGCGGGTTTATCACCTTCCACGTTCTCGCGGTCGCCGTGTTGCAGGAGCGGCGCGCGTCACGTTCGTTTTCGATGACGGTCTTCTGCGCGACGATGGCGTTTCCGTACTCGTTGCCCGGCCCGATCGGCCTGCCGACGGCGTCCACCTCGACAACGGTGTTGCCGGGCCCGTCCACCTCGAGGTCGAGTCGCATGTTGAACAGGTGCTGATGGTTGGGCGCGTCGAGTTGCGGCGCGACGAGGGTGCCGAACTCCGGAACGGCCCCCGGCGCGATGGCCCTGGTCTGCACGATGCCAGTCAGTTTGGCTTCGAACTGAATGGTCCCATCCTGGTAGAAGTACCAGAAGAAGCCGTACTCGTAGTTGCCTATCGTGTGGATCGCCGACACCACCAACCGCCGCGAACGGCGCACCTCGGCCTTCTCCTGGTAGCGGAAGTTCCAGTGCTTCCAGAGGATTCCGTAGTCCTCCTCGTGAATGCAGATGGCGTTGACGATGGTGTGCGGGTTGCCCGACTCGTCGGCCAAGGTGGCGTCCAGATAGCGAATCTCGCCGAGGCAGTCACAGCCCAGCGACAGCGATCCGACGGTCTTGCCGAGGTTGTACTCACCGGCGTCGAAGACGTTGCGGAAGTAGAAGTCGTTGCTGGTGTCCCCGTAGGGCACCACCATTTCGCTGATCGCCGCCCGGTGCAGAATCGAGCGCCGGCGGTCACCATCGGCGTAGGACACGTCACTGATCACCAAGCCCTCGACGGCGTCGACGTGGGCGTGCAACCGCCAGCGCTGCCACTCCAGGACGTTGCCCGACACCGTGAACGACGGACCGTCGGGCTGGTGAATCTCCAACGGACGCAGGTCGGTACGCAACGGCCCGACGCTGGACACGTCGTAGTTGCCGCTCTCGGGAGGCAGCGGGACCGGATCCTCCTCCTCGATGGCCGCCACCGACTTCTCGTCGCAGTCGATGACGAAGACCAGGTTGCCGACCGGACGCGCGTAGGCGTTGTCCTCCGGGAATTCCCGAACGTAGGCACTGGCCCGGATGATGCGGCGCCGGGCGTCGACCCCTGGAACGGGCAGGGTGCCCGTCGACCACGGATCGATCTGCAGCAGTTCGAGATTGGTGACACCGTGGCGCGTCAACGCCTCCACCGCCGCCGGATCGCCCTTGACGATGCCGTCGAGTTCCATGATCTCTTCGATCATGATGGCGGGTTGCACGCCCTCGATCCGATCCCAGCTCACCAGCGACTCGGATTCGAGGTCGACCCGGGCTTCGTACGTGGCACGGCTGGTCCGGTCGTAGGCCACCACGAACGCCATCCGGGGTCCTGCGGTGCCCTCCCGGACGTCCCGCTTGTCCGGATAGTCCAGTCGGACGATCGGAAATCTCAGTGCGGTCAGGTCGGGATGGGCAGCCTTGAGGGTGCCCACTGCGCCGGTGATCTCGGCGGCGGTGAGTGGATCGTAGGGATGCGCGGTCGAGATGCGCGGTTGCGTTGCGGTCACGGTGAGGTCCAGCTCCTTGAAGACTAGGTGGGTCAGACGGACTTGCTGTCGGTCATGACTGGTTGCGGGGGTGAGACCGTCCGCCGGCGGGCCACGTAGGCGGACCATCCCGCGCCCAGTGCGATCCAAATGCACAGGGCCCACGGCAAACTCGTGAGCGGAGTCTTGTAGAGGGCGCCGAAGACCGCCCCGGCCGCCACGATGACTCCCGCGCCTGCCGCCAGGACCAGCTTCACCCGGTTGACCTCATTCCACAGCCCCCGCGCGCCTGCGCAACTGACCACCAGATAGATCAAGGCAAGACCGGTGCCTGCGAAGCCGGCCATCCAGCCGAACATCGGGGCCCACTGGGGGCTCAGCACCGTCGGGTCCTCGGTCGCCCTGGAGAAGACGCCGTCGGCAAGCACGACCAACGTAATCGAGACGACGGCGGCGACGCCGACCACAGCCGCTCCCACCACGGGCGTGCCCCGCGTGGGATGCAGGGTGGCCAACGTGGCCGGTAGCCGGCCAGCCCTCGACATCGCGAACATGCCTCGGGTGGCGGCCACGCCGACGCCGATGGCAACGGCCAGCACGTCAAGGATGATCAGCACCGACACGAGGTTGCCGAACCACGTCGAGCCGAACTCGGAGCCGTTCGACAACGCCTGCAGCGGAAAGACACTGGTCTTCCAGGCGTCGGCGTCTAGACCGAAGCCCACTGCCTGGGCATATGCGGTGATGACGAAGTACACGCCCACGATGGTCAGTGACCACAGCACCGCCCGGGGAATGTGGCGCTTGGGGTCGTCGGTCTCCTCGGCGAGGTTCGCCGCCGATTCGAAGCCGATGAACATGTTGATGCCGTAGAGCACGCCGTAGAGCAGATCCATCGGTGCGACGGCCATCGGGTTGAGCGGTTCAGTCGACAGGCTGTGGCCGCCGGCGCCGCCCTTGGCGATGACGTAGATCGAGAACAGCAGGATGACGGCCGACGAGATCAACACCAGGGCCAGTTGGGCTCGCACCGAGATCTGGACGCCGACGATCACCACGGCGACCACGACCACGACGAACGCGAGCGCGGGCGGCCACCAGGGCATTTCGACGCCGAAGGCGCTCAGCATCAGGTCCGAGGTCATGCCTCCGAGCACCAGGAACGTGGCCGAGGCGAGGACGAGCATCGCGCCGTAGTACAGCCAGCCCGCCACCACGCCGACACCAGGACCAAACGCGTCGCAGATGTACTCGTAGAGCGAGCCGCAGAGGTGAATTCGCTTGGCGTACTGGGCAATGATCCACCCGGCCCCGAAGATGCCGACGCCGGCGATGATGATCGCCACCGGGGTGGCAACACCGGCACCATGGCCGGTGGCCGAGAGTCCGACGACCAGCGGCAGCAGGGTGGCCACCGAGAAGACGGGCCCCATGAAGCCGACCGACTGGGCCATCACTCCCGTCATCGAGACCGTGCCACGCTCTCGCGCGTTGACTTCAGGCTGACTCATTCCGCTCCTTGGGCTGTCATCTCGGGTCCGAATACGGTCTCTGTACGATTTGCGAACATGTCGTACGGTTACTGTACAAAATAGTGACCCGGCCCACCCCCAAAGTCAACAGGGGGACGATGTGTTCACGAGGACGAAATGATCAGAGGTTCGCAAGCAGCCGCGTCATTGCGCGTCGAGGCGGACTACCCGCGCGCGGTGGGCATCGACGACGAATCCCTGCGTTACGGCGTTTTGGCAGCAGAATCGCGATGTCGACCGCACCGCGGACGGCGAGCGTCGTCGAGGGGCGCACGACGCGGCCGCACGTAGGTAGGAAATCGAATACGAATGCGTCGACGTCATCGTGCGGCAGGTGTCCCCGGACTGCGTCACGTCACGAACGGCGAAGCGGGGCAGCCGGATTACGCTCGCGACCGCATCCGAGCACGACGTAGACGCACGTAATCAGCAGAGTGTGCGCAGTTTCTCGACCAGCTTCACGCGTTCGGCGGCCGTGGCGGCCAAGGGGACGACGTTCAAGACGGTGACGCCGGCCTCGCGAAACGCCGCGACGCGCTCCTTCACGAAGCCCGCCGAACCGATCAGCGACACGTCGCGCACCAGCGCGTCGGGTACCGCCTTGGCGGCCAGCTCCTTCTCGCCGGCCAGGTACAGCTCCTGGATGCGGTCGGCCTCGGCGCCGTATCCGTATTTGACGGCCAGCGTGTGATAGAAGTTCTTCCCCTTGGCGCCCATCCCACCGATGTAGAGCGCCAGGTGGGGCTTGACCCACTCGCGCAGGCCGTCGACGTCGTCGCCGATGGCCAGCGGGGGCCCGGCGAACACATCGAGGTCGCCCAGCGCGGGGTCGCGCTTGGCCCTACCCGCGGCCAACGGCTGGCCCCATACCTGCTCCGCCTTCTCCGGCAGGAAGAAGATGGGCTGCCACCCTTCGGCGATCTCGGCGGCCAGTTCCACGTTCTTGGGTCCCAGGGCCGCGAGAAGAACCGGGATGCGTTCGCGGACGGGATGATTGATGAGCTTGAGCGCCTTGCCCAACCCAGTTCCCCGATCGGCGGGCAACGGAATTTGATAGTGCTTGCCGTCGTACTGCAGCCGCTCGCGGCGCCACACCGCCCGGCATATGTCGACGACCTCCCTGGTGCGCCCGATCGGAGCGTCGTAGGGAACTCCGTGGAAACCCTCGATCACCTGCGGTCCCGATGCTCCCAATCCGAGGATGTAGCGGCCGTCGGAGACGTAGTCCAACCCGGCGGCGGTCATCGCCGTCAGGGTGGGAGTGCGGGTGTAGAGCTGCAGGATGCCCGACGCCAGTTGGATGCGATCGGTCTTGGCCGCGAGATATCCCAGCGCGCTGACCGCATCGAAGGAGTAGGCCTCCGGAACGAAGACGATGTCCAGGCCTGCGCGTTCGAGATCCGCGACTTCAGCGGCGACTTCCTTGAACCCACCGGCGTAGTTGATACCCAGGCCTATGCGCATCATGCCTCTTTCCGATCGGACTCGACGGTCATCGTAGCTTCGTGCTGAATCCGTTCCATTTCGGCTCCCATGGCCACCTGCAAGGCGTTGGCCGCCGACAGTGGACGGACCATCACGGTGAAGTCGTCGATCAAGCCCTCGTCGTTGACGTGGAGGAAGTCGCAGCCGTTGACCTGCTTGCCGGACACGACGGCCTTGAAGATCAGCGCCGAATCCTGGCCGTCGACGTCGGCGATCTCGCGGACGTAGTGAAAGTCCTCGAACACCCGCAGCACCGCCCGCAGAATCGCCGCGGTGGTCGCCTTGCCCGGATATGGCGCGAAGGCGACCGGGCTGGTGAACACCACGTCGTCGGCGAGGAGCGCGGCGATCGCCTCTTCGTCGCGCGCCTCGACTGCCCGGCGAAACTCCTGCATGCCACCACCCCTACCTAGTCATAAAGTTGATTAGTCGATAGCGACACTAACCGCGGCACCGATGAAATGTCTAGATGCGACTATTCACTTCGTTGACTAGTGAACAGGTAGTGTCGTCGGATGGCGCTTCGCGACGCGGTGTTGGCAGCGCTCCTCGAGGGTGAAGCATCCGGCTACGACTTGGCGAAGCGATTCGACCGTTCAGTCGCCAACTTCTGGACCGCCACTCCGCAGCAGCTCTACCGTGAGCTCGACCGCTTGGCCGCCGACGGACTCATCGAAGCCCGGGTGGTCCCTCAGGAACGTCGCCCCACCAAGCGGCTCTACACCCTGACCACCGCGGGCCACGACGCGATCCACGCGTTCACCTGTCAGCAGCCAAAGCCCACCGCCATCCGCGACGATCTGCTCGTCATGGTGCAAGCCCTCGACGCAGGTGATGCAACAGCGGTTCGCGACGCCGTGGCCAACCAAATCCATCGGGCCACGGACAAATTGGTACTTCTCGAACGCATCAGGACCCGGATGCTCGGCAACGAGTCCGAAGACCAACACCTGGCGACGACGAACGCCGTGGGCCCCTACCTCACCCTGCTTCGGGGAATCGCCTTCGAACAGGACAACATCCGCTGGGCCGAGCACGCCCTGTCGATCATCGACCGTCGGTTCCCTCGCTCCGGCACCGACTCGTAGAACACGAACTCCGCAGGGTCATACGCCATGACGGCTCGACGACCATTGCCGCCCTCGGCATTGTTCGATTTGCGAACATGTCGTACGGTTACTGAACAACATGGTCACCCGGCATCCCCGGAGCTCCACTGGGGACGATCTTTCTACGAGGACGAAATGATGCGAGGTTCGCCGGCAGCCGCAGCGCTGCGCGTCGACGTGGCGATCGTCGGAGCCGGCCCCTGCGGCGCCCTGATGGCCAACATGCTGGGGCAGTACGGCATCGAAACTGCGTTGATCGACCGCAGCACCGGCATCGTGGAATACCCACGCGCAGTGGGCATCGACGACGAATCCCTGCGCGCCCTGCAATTGGCGGGCCTGGTCGACGACGTGGTCGACGACGTCATCTCCAACGTGCCGCTGCGACTGTTCGACCGCAAGGGCCGGTGCGTGGCCGACGTCCGGCCCAGCACGAAGGAGTTCGGGTGGTCGCGGCGCAACATCTTCATGCAGCAGAACCTCGAACGTGAACTTCGCCGGGGCCTGAGCCGATTCGAAGGGGTTCACCAACTCCTCGGCCACGACGTCGTCGAGTTGACCACGACCGACTCGGGCGCCGATCTGCACCTGACCGGTCCTGACGGTGAAACACGCTTCGTAAGCGCACGATTCGTCGTCGGTGCCGACGGCGGACGCAGTTCGGTCCGCGGCTGGGCGGGGATCCGGATGGAGGGCGACACCCATCCGCACAAGTGGGTCGTCGTGGACTGTGAGAACGATTCGGTCGACGCTCCCTACACCGCGTTGCACTGCGATCCCGCCCGGCCGTACGTCTGCATCCACCTGCCGCACGGCTTCCGGCGGTGGGAGTTCATGCTCTT
The DNA here is from genome assembly GCF_001426545.1 of Mycobacterium sp. Root135. Taxonomy (GTDB): domain Bacteria; phylum Actinomycetota; class Actinomycetes; order Mycobacteriales; family Mycobacteriaceae; genus Mycobacterium. The sequence goes on from NZ_LMEZ01000007.1 coordinate 338,199, forward strand.
TCCCGGCGAGGACGCCGAGGCGTTTCTGGCCGACGACATGGTGCGCCAGCTGCTCGCCGGGCGAGTGGAGAATCCGGCCGATGTTCAGGTCGTCCGCGCGCGGGTCTACACCCATCATTCCCGGGTCGCCACCCGCTTCCGTTCTGGGAACGTGTTTCTCGTCGGCGACGCCGCGCACCTGATGCCACCGTGGGCCGGCCAGGGACTGAACACCGGAATACGCGACGTGGTCAACCTGTCGTGGAAGCTGGCCGGCGTTCTACGGGGTCAGCTCGCGAGCTCGGTGTTGGACACCTACGACTCCGAGCGAAGGCCCCACGCCGCCGCCATGGTCGCCATGTCGACGATGCTTGGCCGGATCTTGAGCCCCACCCACCGCAGCGTCGCGGTCGCCCGTGACCTCTTCCTGCACGCCTCGGGGTGGTTGCCCCCGGTGAAGCGGTGGGCGCTGGAGATGAAGTTCAAACCCATGCCCTGCTACGACCAGGGCCTCGCCGTCGCCGGCGGTTCGGCTGCGGCCGGTGTCGGCACGATGTTCATCCAACCCGACGTGCGCACCTCCACCGGCGACATCGCCAAACTCGACGACGCACTGGGTGATTGGATCACCGTGCTCGGGTGGCAGCGCGACCCGACCGTCGACCTGTCCCCCGTCGTCCTCGACGAGTTGAGGGTCGTGGGCGTCTCGATCGTCAAGGTGGTCGGCTCGTGCCCGCCGGCATCGCACCGTGCCGTCGACGACGCCGCCACGGTGGTGCTCGAAGACCGCGACAACGATCTCAGGCAGTGGTTCGAGGACACCGGATCCGACTACGTCGTGCTGCGCCCGGATCGCTACATCGCCGCCGCCGCGACGCGCTTCGACCTCGGGCATCAGATGTCCGAATTACTCTCGCTGACAGCACCTCTCGCAACACCCCCACCCGACAGGAGAACTGCGTGATCGTCGAAGAGCGCGTTTACACCATGATTCCCGGCGGCGTGCCGAGGTATCTCGCGGCATGGAACCAGCATGGCCGCGAGGCCCAGGTCGACGTCCTCGGTTCGCCCCTCGGCGTCTTCACCTGCGACGTGGGCGACCTCAACACGTTGACCTATCTGTGGCAGTACGCGTCCGTCGCCGACCGCACCGACCGCCGCGCCCGCCTGATGGCCGATCCCCGGTTCACCGCATTTCGCGGCGAGGTGCGCGGTCTACTCGTCAGCCAGCACAACCGGATTCTGCTTCCCGTGCCCGGCACCGGGGACTAATCAACCTGCGGCAGGACTGATTTGGGCCAGCAGGAGTCTCTCGGCCGCAGCCGGGTCGACCGAGCCGATGCGCACCAGACCGCCATGCCAGTCGTGGTCGGTCATCCCGGGATTGTGGGTAGTGGTGCCGTCGGGCCAGAAGATTTGCGGGCTGCCCTGAATCGGTAGCGACGCACTCAAATTGAACTCGTCGTTCACGTCGGCGCGTGGGTTGGACATAGTCCACTCCCGCAGCACCCGTTCAACGTCGAGGTCGGCGCCGTTCTCGCGGGCGACGACCAGGCCTGCCTCCAACCCCGCCTTGACGCTGACGTCGACCGAGTCGCGGAAGAACGCCAGCCTCAGCGCGTAGTCGACGTCCTCGGCCGCGCGGACGCCGTGAACGCGCCGCGCCGCCGCCACCATCTCGAAGGCCGGGAGGAAGGTCGAGGGCCAGGAGGCGTCGGTGTAGGCGTTGAAGAGGTCCGGTTCGTGGCTCGCCAGCGCGGCGGTCTCGGTCACCACGACGTCACGTGGCGTGCCGTGCCGGTTGACCCACTCCAAAGGCCATGCGCGCGGCGCGAAGACGACGTCGAGTCGATGTCGTTCACGCGCCGCGCGCAACCGGTGCACGGCAACCAGCGCCCAGGGGCAATGGATGTCCGACCACACGTCGACGGTCGTGGTCACCGGCAGCCCCCCCGAATCGATGGTCAGCGGACGAGGTTACGCCACGACCTGGGACTTGGCGGCGGCCAGCACCGAGGTGAAGTGCGCGAGCCGGCTGCCCTGGTAACGGGCGGACGCCAGCGTCGCCTCGTCCGGCATGGACGACGGGAAGCCGGCGGCCCACGACGTGCCGTAGGGGTTGCCGCCGGAGGCGTAGACGGTGTCGTCGGTGTAGCCGACCGGCACGATGATCCCGCCCCAGTGATAGAACACGTTGTTCAGGGCCAAGATGGTGGATTCGATGCCGCCGTGTTGCTCGGCGGCGGAGACGAAGGTCGTGACGGGCTTGTCCGCCATCGTGCCCTCCTGCCACAGCCCTCCTGCGGTGTCGATGAACTGCTTGAGTTGGGCGGCCGGGCCGCCGAAGCGCGTCGGGGTGCCGAACGCGTAGCCGTCGGCCCACTCGAGGTCGGCCAGCTCGACCTCGGGAATCGAGCCGTGCGTGTCCGCGACGTGGCTGGCCCAATCCTCGTTGGCCGTAATGGCTTCGGTCGGGGCGAGCTCGGGCGCCCGGCGCAGGCGGACCTCGGCCCCGGTGGACTCCGCACCCTCCGCGACGGCTTCGGCGAGGCGGTGGACGGATCCGGTTGCGCTGTAATAGGTGACGAGTACGCGTGCCATGGGTAGAGGCTCCTTCTAGGTCGAACGGGATGGATTGGACGTCGTGCTCACAGCACGACGGTGATGGTCTTTTCCTCGGTGTAGGCGTCGAGTCCGGCGCGGCCGAGTTCGCGGCCCAGCCCACTGAACTTCGATCCGCCCCAGGGCAAGCGAGGGTCGAGAGGGGACCAGCCGTTGACGGCGACGGCCCCGGCCTGCACCAGCCGGGCGACGGTGTGCGCCCTGGTCAAGTCGCGGGTCCACAGCGTCGCGGCAAGCGCGTAGCGGCTGTCGTTGGCGATGGCGACGGCCTGCTGGTCGTCGTCGAAACCGATGACGGCGCCCACCGGTCCGAAGATCTCCTCACGGGCGATGGTCATGGAATTGGACACGCCGGCGAACAGCGTCGGCTCGACGAAGAAGCCGGTCCGGTTCGGCCGGCCACCGCCGATCACCACGCGGGCACCCTCGGAACGCCCGAGGTCGACGTAGTGCGCCACCCGGTCGCGTTGCCTGGCGTTGACGAGGGCGCCCATCGTGGTGCCCGCCTCGAACGGGTCACCCAACACCACCTTGGCGGCGCGCACGGCGAGCAAGTCGACGAATTCGTCGTGGATCTCGCGGGCCACCAGGATTCGGCTGCCTGCCGCACACACCTCGCCCTGGTTGGCGAAGATACCCGCTGCCACACCGTCGGCGGCCGCCTCGAGATCGGCGTCGGCGAAGACGATCTGCGGGCTCTTGCCGCCGAGTTCCAGTGTCGTGGGCCGGAATCCGTTCGCCGCGGCGATGGCGACCGTATGGCCTGTCTGCGGACTGCCGGTGAACGAAATCTTGTCGACGCCGGGGTGGTTGACTAGCGCACCACCCGTCGTCGGCCCACGCCCGGGGAGGACGTTGAAGGCGCCGGCGGGAAAGCCGGCCTCCTCGGCCAGTTGAGCCAGCAGCAGCGAGGTCAGCGGCGCATCCTCCGGCGGTTTGAGGATCACCGCGCATCCGGTTGCCAACGCCGGTGCGATCTTCCAGGCACCGATCATCGTCGGCGAGTTCCACGGCGTGATGGCCGCCACCACGCCGATCGGTTCGCGAACGGTGTAACTCAGGGTGGCGCGACCCATGTAGCCGGGGGTCGGGATGGTGCGTCCCTCGAGTTTGTCGGCCCACCCGGCGTAATGGCGGAAGGTGGCCACGGTTTGGGGCAGGTCGATGACGCGTGGTTCGAACCCGGGCTTGCCGACGTCGAGCGATTCCAGGTTCGCGAAGTCCTCGGTGCGGTCTTCGATCAGTTGCGCGAGGCGGTTCAACAGCTGACCACGGGTCGGCCCGTCGAGGCGCCCCCACTCCCCGTCGTGCATCGCGTCACGGGCGGCGGTCACCGCGGCGTCGACGGTCGCCGCGTCGGCTTCGACGACGGTGACGATCGAACGTTCGGTGACCGGGTCGACGACGTCAAAGGGTTCGGCAGCGGACGTCGTGTGCCACCTGCCTGCCACATAGGGGTGAGCTGGCAAACTGCGGGCGAGCGCTTCGGCGGCTTCGCGATTCGTCATGTTCGATTACCGTCTTCCTCGGTCGATAATCGAACGATAGCCATCGTGCCGTCGGCCGTCAACCGGATCCTCGTCCGTTTCGCGCAAGCAACGTCCGATAACCGGACAGCGGTGGTGTCTAATACAGGGAAGGCGCGGCGCACGCGACCAGGACCGACGAGCGAGGGGTTTCGATGGCCAAAGAGCCGAAGGCACAAGCGGGTTCCCCCGCCGGCGGCGAGACCTCGCAGACCCTGGACCGCGGCCTGACCGTCCTGACCCTTCTGGCGAGGAACACCGACGGACTGACCGCCGCGGAGTTGGCCCAGGAGCTGTCGACCGCGCGCGCCGTCGTGTATCGGTTGTTGCGGACGCTGGAGTTGCATCGCCTGGTCGGACGGATCGACAACCGGTACGTGCTGGGAATGGGCATCGCCGAGTTGGCCAGTCGACTGCGGCCACAGCTGCAGATCACCGTCCTTCCGGTGTTGCGCCGCCTCACCGAAGCCACCAACAGCACCGCGCTGTTGAGCATCGCCGACGGTGACCAGGCACTGATCCTGCTCACCGTCGAACCCGCCGAAAGCACACTGCACCTGGCGATTCGGCAAGGCGCCCGCCATCCGCTGACCCTCGGCGCCGACGGGATGGCCATCCTCGCGGGCAGACCGCCCGCGCCCACCGACACGGCCGAAATACGCCGAGCCAGGGAACGCGGATACGCCGTGAGTATCGGGGCCTTGCAGGCCGGCGCCGCGGGCATCGCCGCACCCATCACCACCTCCGACTGGGCCACGGCCAGCATCGGCATCGTCCGCCTCGGCGACGACGAAGCGGACATCGCCCCGAGCGTGACCGAGGCCGTGACCACCGCGGCCGCCGACGCCACCCGTCGACTGCTCGGCGACGTCGCGTTGACCGCGGGGTCGGCGTAAGCATCAGTCCCGCAAGCACTTTGCACGCCTTCACCGACTAGTCACGCCCAACCCACCGCTGACGGATCTTCCACCACTCGACTCATGGGGGTTCCGTGGCGGCTTTGCGTCCGCTACTCTTTACGATATTCGTTCATAACGTTCGATTATCGAAAGGCGGCTCGTGCCCGCGAAAGAGACGACCGGTGCCGACGCACTGATTCAGGCAGTGGCCCGACGTGGCGTCCAGGTCTGCTTCGCCAACCCCGGCACCACCGAAATGCCGTTGGTCGCCGCGCTCGACGAGGTGCCCGGCGTTCGGGCCGTGTTGGGCCTGCACGAAAACGTCTGCACGGGAGCCGCCGACGGCTACGCCAGGATCACCGGCCGTCCCGCGGTCACGCTGTTACACCTTGGCCCCGGCCTGGCGAACGGCTTGGCCAATCTTCACAACGCGCGGCGCGCTCGCACGCCCGTGGTGAACGTCGTCGGCGATCACGCCAGCTGGCACCTGCCGTACGACGCCCCGTTGACCTCCGACATCGCCGCCTTGGCCGGCACCGTCGGCTCCGTGCACACCACCACCAGTGCCGCGAGCGTCGACGAATGCACCAGTGCGGCAGTCGATCAGGCCTACCGCACCGGTGGCATCGCGACGATCGTCGTGTCGGCCGACCACCAGCAGGACGTCGTCGAGCCGTCGGCGACACCGAGCGCGGACGTCGTCCGATACGGACAGGTGCTCGACGCCCACGTGCGCGAGGTCGCGGACCGGCTCCGCGCGGCGGGTCCGCGGTCGGTCCTCCTGCTCGGCGGCAATGCCCTCAGCCACGCGGGACAGCTTGCCGCGGCGCGTATTTCGGCCGGCACCGGGGCCACACTGTACTGCGAGACGTTCCCGGCGCGCGCCGAGCGCGGCGGAGGGCTTCCCGACGTCGACCGGCTGCCCTACTTCCCCGAATACGCCGTTGCCGCCTTGAAGGAGGCCGACGCCGTCGTCGTGGCGGGCGCCGACGAGCCGGTCGCCTACTTCGGCTACGCCGGCATTCCCAGCGAGCTGGCGCCCCCGCACACCGTCGTCCACCTCGCCGACCCGCACAAGGACGCCGAGGCGGCGCTCGTGGCGCTCGCCGAACTCGTCGGCAGTCCAACGTCTTCCACCCCACCGGCTCCCCCTGAGCTGCCTGCCGCCGACCAGCCGCTGACCGGCCCAAGCGTCGGCGCCACCGTTGCCGCATGTCTGCCCGAGAACGCGATCGTCTCGGTCGAGGGAGGCACGTGCGGCTACCCCTTCTACACCGCGTCGGCGGGGGCGGTCGCCCACACCGTGCTGACGAATACCGGTGGCGCGATAGGCCAAGGGCTCCCCGTCGCGCTCGGGGCCGCCCTCGCCGCGCCCGACCGTCGCGTCATCGCACTTCAGTCCGACGGCAGCGGCCTCTACACCCTGCAGGCGTTGTGGACGATGGCCAGGGAACACACCAACGTCGTCGTCCTCATCGCGGCCAACCACACCTACAACGTGCTGCGTACCGAGCTGTCGCGCCACGACAACGCCGAGTTCGGCCCGCAGGCCAGCGCCCTGACCAGCCTGGCTGAACCCCAGATGGATTGGGTCGCACTCGCCACCGGATTCGGCGTGCCTGCTCGCCGGGTAGACCGGGTCGGCGCGCTGAGCTCCGCACTGCTCGACGCCCTCGCCTTGGACGGACCCCACCTGATCGAGATGGCCCTGTGACCAGAGCCGAACTACCGACACTCCCGGCCTCGACGCCGCGCGCCGTGGCCGAGTTCATTGCTCGCGAGCATGGGCTCTTCATCGACGGCGCCTGGCGCGCAAATCATTCCGGGGAACGGTTGGTCAGCGTGAACCCCGCCACTGGTGCGCCGCTCGCCACCATCGCCGCGGGGAACGGCGCCGACGTCGACGCGGCCGTGTCCGCCGCACGGCGCGCGCTGTCCAACCCCGCCTGGCGTGACATCAATCCCCTGGAGCGCGGCGAACTGTTGCACCGGCTCGCCGAACTGGTCGAGGCCCACGCCGACGAACTCGCATTCATCGAATCGCTGGACAACGGCAAACCCCTCTCGGTGGCCCGCGCCGTCGACGCCGGGACAACCGTCAAGTTGTTCCGCTACTTCGCCGGCTGGCCAAGCAAGTTCGAGGGCTCGACGATCCCGCTCTCACCCCGCAACGGGATGCGCATCCTCAACTACACCGTGCACGAGCCGGTGGGCGTCGTGGGAGCCATCGTGCCGTGGAACTTTCCGATGTCGATGGCGTCGTGGAAGCTCGCACCGGCATTGGCGACCGGAAACACCTTGGTGCTCAAGCCCGCCGAGGAGACGTCCCTGTCGACGCTGAGGTTGGCCGAGCTGATCTCCGAAGCCGGTTTCCCACCCGGGGTGGTCAACGTCGTCACCGGCCTCGGGACGGTCGTCGGTGCGGCGATCGCCGAACACCATGGCGTGGACAAGGTGGCCTTCACTGGCTCAACAGAGGTGGGACGGCGCATCACCACCGCCGCCACGGGCAACATGAAGAAGGTCTCCCTCGAACTCGGCGGGAAGTCGCCACACATCGTCCTTGCCGACGCCGACCCGATGGCAGTCGCCGCCGCGGCCGCCGACGGCATCTTCTTCAACCAGGGCCAAACCTGCACCGCGGGATCACGGTTGTACGTCCACGCCGACGTCTACGACGACGTGATGTCCGCCCTGATCGACAAGGCCAGAAACATCGTGGTCGGCCCCGGCCAAGACCCCGCCACCCAGATGGGTCCGCTGGTGTCCGCGCGTCAACTCGAAACCGTCAGTGGCTACGTGCAATCCGGCGTCAGCCAGGGTGCGACACTCGCGACCGGTGGCATCACTCCGGCGGGGCTCGACGAGCAATACCGCGGCGGCTACTTCCTTGCTCCGACAGTGTTGTCGGAGACCACCCAATCGATGCGGGTGGTGCAGGAAGAGATCTTCGGACCCGTCCTGGTGGCGATGCCGTGGCGAGACGTCGACGACCTGATCGAGAAGGCCAACGACTCGCCGTACGGGCTGGCGGCCGGCATCTGGACCAACGACATCACCGCCGCACACCGCATCGCCGCGGCCGTGAAGGCGGGCACCGTCTGGATCAACTGCTACAACCTGACCGATCCCGCATCTCCGTTCGGCGGCTACAAGCAGTCCGGCTGGGGCCGCGAGATGGGTCGCGGAGTGCTGGAACAATACACCGAGACCAAGAGCGTATGGGTGAATCTCACATGAGCACAACGGAATTGAAGGACCAGGTCGCGATCGTCACCGGCGGCGGCCTCGGCATCGGCAAGGCGGTCACCCGGGCCCTCGCCCTGCGTGGCGCGACGGTCGTCATCGCCGCCAGACGCCTGGCGATCCTGGAGGCGACCGCCGCAGAGATCACCGCTGAAACCGGTGCCAGAATCGTGCCGGTGGTCGCCGACACCACCGACACCCAATCGGTCGAAGCGATGGCCGAGGCCGCCGCCCAGGTCGGACGGCTCAGCATCCTCGTCAACGGCGCCGCGGCACCGGCCGGGTTGGTGCGCAACGACATCGCCGACGCCGACCCCGAAGCACTGCTGGCCGACCTGAACACAAAGGTCGTCGGATACTTCCGCTGCATCAAGGCGGTCGCACCCCACATGCGAGCACACCACTACGGCCGCATCGTGAACATCGGCGGGCTGACCGGCCGCTCCAGTCACGCCCTGTCGGGGATGCGCAACCTGGCGATCGTCCACATGACCAAGGCGTTGTCGGATCAGTTGGGACCGGACGGCGTCACCGTCAACACCCTGCACCCGGGAGTGGTGGAGACCGAGCACATTCACGAGCTGTACGCCAAGAATGCTGCGGCTCAGGGCATCACGCCAGAACAGGTCGAGCAGAACTTCGTCGACCGCACCCCGATCCGCCGGATCCTCACCGCAGCCGAGGTCGCCGACGCGGTGGCCTTCTTCGCCGGTCCCACCGCGGGCGGCATCACCGGCGAGTCGCTGGGCGTCGACGGCGGGCTCACCCGCGGCATCTTCCTCTAACCCCACCACTGCCGAAAGGAACATTCACATGTTGGGCACCATTCTCGTAGCAACCGCCGGACAGGGCGTGCTACGCAGCAACGACGACGGCGCCACCTGGAGTCGCATTCCCCTCGACCAGGGCCTCGAATTCGACTCCACCGTGCGCACGTTGGCCGTGCACCCCGAGCAGCCGAACGTCGTCTACGCCGGCGCCGAAGTCGGCCTCGGCCGCAGCGACGACGCCGGAACACATTGGACGCGAGTCGATTCGCCGTTCAACGACCAGCAGGTCTGGGCGATCGCCGTCGACCCCCACGATCCGGATTCCATCACCGTCGGCACCGGAGCACCGTCGCGGGCCGTCATGTACCGCACCGGTGACGCCGGTGTCACCTGGGACCGGCTCTCCCCCGAACTTCCCGAGAAGTGCGCCGGGGTCAGCAAGCCACGAATCCTGACCATCACCTACGACCACGTCGACGGCAAGTCGGTGTGGTTCGGCGTCGAGGAGGGCGGCTTGTGGCGCAGCCGCGACCGCGGCGACGACTGGGAACGTCTCGACGGTGCGGAGGACACCCTGCCCGACGGCGTCACCCACTCCGACGTGCACTGCATCGTGGTCCTCGACGGCCCGCCGAAGACGATCGTCGTCGTCGTCGTCAACGCCTTCTTCGTCAGTCAGGACGACGGCCTGACGTGGAAGCGCACCGGCACCAAGTCGACCTGGGGCATCTACTACACCCGTCTGGTCGCACGCATTCCTGGCACCAACTCGCTGCTGCTGGGAATCGGTGACGGAACCCCGGGCACGACGACTCGGATCTTCCGATCCGACGACCTCACCCAGACCTGGACCGAGGCCACCCTCGACGTCCCGGCGACCTCGACGGTGTGGGGCTTCGGCCAGCACTCCTCCGATCCAGACCTCGTCTTCGCAGGCACCAAGTACGGCAACCTGTTCCGGTCCACCGACGGAGGCCGCAGCTTCACCAAGGAGTGGCGAGACTTCCCCGAGATCACCGACGTGGCGTGGACGCCGGCCGTGGCCGCCGACCCGCCTGCAGTTCACCACTAAGTCGAACCCGAAGCGGAGTCACCATGACCGAAACCGTTCCAACGTCCACCGCCACGCCCGTCGTCGTGCGCACCCATCTCTCGCTGTACGTCCGAGACCCGGAAGCCTCCGGGCAGTGGTTCGCCGACGTGCTGAACATGAAGATCACCGCGCGCGGACCGCAGTGGGTGTTCCTCTCGTTCGGCCGCAAGCACCACGACCTGGCGCTGATCCGTGCTGAGGAGGGTGCTCACCAAGGCGGCCTTGGCATGCAGCACTACGGCCTCGAGATCCAAGGAGACGTCGACGAGCTGCGGCGGCTGTACGCGATGCTGCTGTCCAAGGGGGTGGAGGTGGTCAAGACCACCGACCATCGCGTCGGAATCGGCCTGTACTTCGAGGATCCGGACGGCAACCGATTCGAGTTCTTCTCCGAGACCATCACCGACGACGCCGAGGGGCAACGCGTGCTTGGCGAGCACAACGCGCCAAGCACGCCCATCGATCTCGAACCCCTCTACGACCATTAGCCACCGACTTCCAAGGATTCATGACCATGCCCAGTGACAATTTCGGCGCCTATCACATCCGCAAGTGGTTCCTGCACGTCGAGGAAACCCTCGCCAACGAGACAGGGCAGCTCCCCGACGGCGCACCGGTGCGCAAGTTCGTCATTTCGGCGGCGATCCACAACCCCTACGCCAATCGCTTCAGCGCCGACCTCGGCGACATCGTCGACGGCTCAGAGGAGTTGGGCCGCGAGTTCGGGCGCCGGGCCAGGGAGGCCGCCGGAACGGCAGGCGTCCAGAGCTACGGCAAGGCGGCCATGGTCGGCATCGGTGGCGAATACGAGCACGGAAACGCCTTCCTGACGCAGACATTCGCCGACCCCGTGCGCCAAGCCATCGGCGGCGGCAAGTCGTGGGTGCCGTCCACCGGCAAGGTCGCCGGCCCCGGAGCCACCGTCGACATCCCACTGGCACACAAGGATGCGCTGTACGTCCGGTCGCACTACGACACGGTGTCGGTCAGTTACGGTGACGCACCGCGCGCCGACGAGGTGGTCGTCGCCTTCGCGTTCTCCTCACGCGGCCGACTGCACGCCCGTCTCGGTGGGCTCGACGTCGCCGACGTCCGCGGCGACGACGGCCTGCACTGACGTCGTGGGGTCACCGGTCAGCACCACCGTCCTCCTCAACGGCCTGCACCAGCGGCACCTCGTGTGGGGTGACAGCACTCGTCCCCCGGTGCTGGCCCTGCACGGACTGCGCAGCTACGCCCACACCTGGGGCACCGTCGCGACCGCGCTGGCGGGCGACCATCTGGTCGTCGCGCCGGACTTCCGCGGCCGCGGCGACAGCGATTGGGATCCCGGGCGGGACTACTTCACCAACGCCTACGTCTCCGACGTGGAGGCCCTCGTCGACCACCTCGGCCTCGACCGGTTCGCCGTCGTCGGGCACTCGATGGGCGGCTCGGTCGGGTATGCCTACGCGGCCCGCCATCCCGACCGGGTCAGCAAGCTCGTCGTCGAGGACATCGGGCCCGGATCGTCGACCGCGACGGCGGGGGCCGACCGGGTGATCCGCGAGATGACCTCGACCCCAAGCGACTTCGAGTCACTGGAGGCAGTGCACGCCTACTGGCGCGGCATCCGACCGGCCATCGGCGACGACGCGCTCGCCTCCCGCATCGCCCACACCGTTCGCGAACTCGGCGACGGACGGTGGGGTTGGAAACTCGACATGGCGGGCATCGCCGCGGCCCGGCTCAGCGGCGACCCGGCCGGATCGGTCGACCTGTGGGAGTGCGTGGAATCGCTCCGGTGCCCGACGCTGGTCGTTCGCGGGGGGCAGTCCGACTTCCTGCCGGAGAGCATCTGCGCCGACATGGTCCGACGTCAGCCGCTGTTGCGCTGGGCCGAGGTCCCCGGCGCCGGTCACTACGTGCACGACGACGACCCCGCCACCTTCGTAGGACTGGTGGCCGACTTCCTGCGCTGAGTGGGGCGCACGCTGACGCTGAGAGTGCGGCCCAGCCGACGACTATCGCAGCACCGCAACGGGTTTGCGAAAGACGACGACGTCCTTCCACCGACTCCCACGCGCAATGGCCAGTTCGAATCCGTGCGGTTCGGCCAGCGCGCGCAATTCGGGCAGAGTCAACCGATCCGGATCGGGGAACGACTCGTGGAACACCAGCACTCCCCCGGGCTTGACGATCCGCGCCAGCGACCGAAGGCACGCGTCCTTGTCGGGCACCTCACCGATGACCTCTGCCAGGAAGGCGGCGTCGAATTGACCGTCGGCAAAGGGAAGTTCGGCGTCCGCACTCCCCGCGTGATAATCCACGTTCTTGTGTCCGGCACCGTCGAGCTTCCTGCGCGCCTTGTCCAACATCTCGGGTTGGATGTCGAAGAGAACCAGCCGTCCGGTGGTGAGCCGTCGAGCGATCTCGACGCTGAAGAACCCCGGCCCCGGTCCGATCTCCACGACGCTTTCGCCACCGTTGAGACCGATCGCATCGATGCTGGCCGACGGATTCTCCAGCGCCCGCCGCAGCGGGTTGTCCAACAGTCCGGCTATCTGATGCGGATAGGGGAAGTCACCAATTCTCTTGCGTAGCAATCTCAGTAACAACGGCACGGGCACCTCGATCCGCATTCGGGTTGCACCCAAGATAGCCGCCGACGAGCTCTTCGTGGGGGCCACGTCGCCGCTGAGTCGCCGCACCACCAGCATGTGCCCACGACCGCTGCCATGGCCCGGTCAGCGGACCATGACAGTTGCGGCCCCATTCGCACTCGACTACAAACCCATCAGGTGAGCACGACGCGGCGAATGGACGAAGACCCGCCTCGGCGGATGCGGGACCTGTTGATCGATCGCAGGTTCGGGAGCATCTTCTGGGGGAAGTTCGTGTCCTCGAACGGAATTTGGATTCACGGTGTGACCGCGGCCATCGCGATCTTCGCCGCGACCGGATCCACCTCGGCCGTGGCCCTGGTCGCCACGGCTCAGTTCGCTCCCCAACTTCTGACGCCGTGGAGCGGCAGCTGGTCCGACCGCGGTTGGGAGCGATTTCAGCTCATCAGCGGCCGAGTGCTCTGCACTCTCGGGTCGGCCATCTGTGCTGTGGCGATGATCTTTTGGGGCGACGGCGGCTGGGGCACGGCGACGCCGCTCGTCGTCGGCACCGCGGCAGTCGGCATCGGCTTTGCGGTGGGCGGTCCCTCGCAACAAGCCGTCATCCCTCGCCTGGTCCGGCCGTGCGAACTGCCGACCGCCATCGCCATGAATACCGCGCCTTTGACGATGGCCCGCATCATGGGCCCCGGCGCGGGCGCCCTCCTTGCTGCCCAATGGGGCGCTGCAGCAGCGTTTCTGGTTGCCATGGTCTGCCACGCGGTGTTCACAGTGATACTCGTCGTGGTTCGGATCCCGCGTGGGGCGGCCGCCGGCAAGGACGACGACTCCTCCATCAGGCACGCCCTGTCCTACCTGCATCACCGTCGGCCCCTGCTCTTTGCGCTCTTCGCAGTGATGGCGTCAGGGATCGGAGCGGAGCCGACCTTGACAACCGCACCCGCGCTTGCCAACGAACTTCACGGCGGTGCCTATTTGGTGGGCACACTGAGCATCGCGTTCGGTGTCGGTTCCGCGATCGGCTTGATGATGCTGGGTGTCGTCGTCCGGCGCACATCCCAGGAGTGGGCCACGACGGCGGGTCTCGTCGTCATGGTCGTCGGACTAGGCATCACGGCGGCACTGCCCACGGTGGCGGCCGCACTTGGCGGCTTCACCCTCGTCGGTGCCGGTTTCGTAATGACGCTGACGGCAGCGACATCCTTGGTACAAGAGCGGATTCCGGACAATCTCCGGGGACGCATCATGGCGTTCTGGTTGCTGAGCTTCGTCGGCGCGCGCCCGGTGACCGCACTGTGCATTGGTCCGCTCGCGGACGCGACGTCTCCGGGCGCTGCCATCGGCGCCGTCGCCGGGGTGCTGGCGGTCGCCGCGGTTGCATGCCAACCGCGGCGCCTCCGGCACACCGCGTCTAGCCCAGGTTTAGGAACGTCGTCTGCGTCTCGGTGAACGAGTCGATCGAGTACTCGCCGAATTCGCGACCCCATCCGCTCATCCCGAAACCGCCCCACGGCGATGCCGGGTCGATCAGCGGAAGCTGGTTGACGAAGACGGTGCCGAAGTGCAGCCGAGGGGGGAGCTTGTGTGCGGTCGACAGATCCTTGGTCCACAGGACGGCGACGAGGCCGAAGTCGGTGTCGTTGGCGCGCGCCACGACCTCGTCCTCGTCGTCATAGGCCATGACGGAGAGGACCGGCCCGAAGATTTCCTCCCTGGCGATGGTCATGTCGTCCCGTACACCGCTGAATACCGTTGGGCGATAGAAGAATCCGTCAGCCAAGTCCCCATCGACGCGGGTGCCTCCGGTGACCAAGTCGGCACCTTGCGAACGTCCCGACTCGACGTAGCCGTGCACGCGGTCGAGGTGCTCCTGGGATACCAACGGGCCGATGATCGTGGCGGGATCCTGGCCCGGCCCGATCGGAAGGGCATCGGCCGCTGCCGCAATCTTCGAGGTGAACTCGTCCACGCGTGAGCGGTGCACGAAGAACCTGGTGTACGCGCCGCACGCTTGGCCGGTGTTGAACACCGCACCCTGCAGGTTGCCGGCCACCGCCGCATCGATGTCGGCGTCCGCGCACACGATGCTGGGCGCCTTTCCGCCGAGCTCGAGGGCCACCCGCTTGAGGTTGTCCGCCGACGCCCGGACGATGTGCTGACCCACCTCGGTCGAGCCCGTGAAGGAGACCTTGTCGACCCCGCGGTGCGCGACGAGTGCCTTGCCGACCTCGGGTCCGCCGGTCAGGACGTTGACGACGCCGGCAGGAACACCAGCTTCACGGCACAGCGCCACCAACCGGACCGTGGACAGCGGCGTTTGCTCGGCGGGTTTGAGGACCACCGAGTTGCCGGTAGCCAGGGCGGGCGCCAGCTTCCATGCCGCGATGGCCAGCGGGAAGTTCCACGGCGTGATCAGCGCGCACACGCCAAGCGGGACGCGGCGCTGATAGCTCAGGTTGCCCGGGATCGACACCGGCGCGACCCTGCCGTCGATCTTGGTCGCGTAGCCGGCGTAGTAGCGGAAGACCTGCGCCGCCAGCGGCAGGTTCACACCGGTGCTCATGAAGGTGGGCTGACCCTGGTCGAGGGTCTCCAGCGCCGCGATCTCCTCGGCGTCCCGATCCAGCAGGTCGGCGATGCGCCAGAGCAGACGCCCACGCTCATCGGGTGTCATCCCGCGCCAGGCGTCGGACTCGAATCCGCTGCGTGCCGACGCCACGGCGGCATCGACGTCGGCAACACCTGCATCGGCAAAGACCCCGATGACCTGGTTGTTTGCCGGGTTGACGGTCTCGCTGGTGGCGCCGTTAGCAGCGTCGACCCACTCGTTGGCGATTAACAGTTGCGTGGTGTGCATGATCTTCCCTCGGGTTCGTGTCACCGAACGCCATGCGGGCGCGCGGACAGCCTCAATCTGCCAGCGAGCGACCCCCGGCCAGGATCGGCGTTCCGGTCAGCGAACTCACCGCTGGCGCCGTCGGAATGTAAACACTCCGTTTCGTAATGTCCCCCCACTGGACAAGTGCTATCCATTTGGATAATCATGTGTTGTGACAGGGGACACACCGGTTACGTTGAACTCCAGGAGACAAAAATGAGCGTGCTGGCCCACCCATTTGAACTAGACGACGACGTCTCCGTCACCACCACCCCGAACTCCGTCCTCGGCAAGGCGTTCTCGATCCTTTCGGCCTTCGACGGCGACAACGAGACGTTGCGTCTCGTCGACCTGTGTCAGCGCAGCGGAGTGCCCAAGCCGTCGGTATATCGGCTCGCCCAGGAGCTTGTGGGACTCGGGATGCTCGAGCGAATCGGACAGGAATACCGAATCGGCTTCAGCGTCTTCGCCCTGAGCCAGCGCGCCGGTAGCGCCTCACTGCTGCGCAGAGTCGGCAGGCCGGTCCTGGTCGACCTCGTCACGTCGACCAGGGGCACCGCTCACCTGGCCGTGCTGGAAGGCACCCGCACCTGCTACCTCGAGAAACTCGGCGGCACCCGTAGCGTGCACGCGCTGTCGCGGGTGGGCGGGCGCCTCCCCCTCACCTGCACCGCCTCGGGCAAGCTCCTCCTGGCGTTGGCGCCAAACAGCGATCAGCTGTTGGAGCACCTGGTCGGCGACACCTGGCAGCGACTCACCCCGCACAGCGCGCCCGACCTGGCCTCACTGCGGCGGGAAATGGAGTCGATCCGGGCACTTCGCGTCGCCACCGAACGCGAGGAGGCGCTGCTCGGCTTCAAGAGCTTCGCCGTTCCGATCTACGACTCTGGCGACGGCGTGATCGCCGCCCTGTCGCTCACCGTTCCCGTCGACCACACCGCCGATTCCGCTCTCGTGAACGCGCTGCGACTCGCCTCGGGAAGCATCACCCGTCAGCACACCCGGCTCGTGATGAGCGCCTCGGCGCCGATGGACACACGGCGGTTCGCGTAATCCGGTATCGCTCAACGGAACCGAATCCTGCGCCTTGCATGCGGCACCTGTGAGGGTGTGAGTCTGTCACCGACAGCACCAGCACCGAGGTCTGCAAGTGAGGTAACCATGCGAAACGCGCCAAGAGTCGCCATCATCGGCTCAGGAAACATCGGCACCGACCTGATGATCAAGGTCATGCGATCCCCCAGCCTCGAGATGGGGGCCATGGTCGGCATCGATCCCGACTCCGACGGCCTTGCCCGCGCGCGCTCCCGTGGCGTCCCCGTCACCCACGAAGGTGTCGAGGGGCTGATCGCCCTCGAGGGCTTCAACGAGATCGAGGTGGTCTTCGACGCCACCTCCGCCAAGGCTCACCTGGCCAACGCCGCCCGTCTCAAGCCGTTCGGCAAGACCCTGATCGACCTGACACCGGCGGCCATCGGCCCCTACGTCATACCCGCGGTCAACCTCGACCTCCACCTCGACGCACGCAACGTCAACATGGTCACCTGCGGCGGTCAGGCCACCATCCCGGTCGTCGCGGCGATCCGCCGCGTCGTCCCAGTCGAATACGCCGAGATCGTCGCCTCCATCGCCTCACGCTCCGCCGGCCCCGGTACCCGCGCGAACATCGACGAGTTCACCGAAACCACCTCGGCTGCCATCGAGGCCGTCGGCGGAGCCGTCCGCGGCAAGGCCATCATCGTCCTCAACCCCGCCGAACCGCCGTTGATGATGCGCGACACCGTCTTTGCGCTCGTCACCTCCGACGGCGGCGACGACCTCGCCGAGCGGATCCGGGAATCCGTCCGGGCGATGGTGGCCGACGTTGCGGCCTACGTTCCCGGCTATCGACTCAAACAAGAAGTACAGGTCACCGAAATACCCGTCGACCAGCCCGTCGAGACGCTGCTCGCGGACCCCTCGAGTCCGCGCCCCACCCACCAGGTTTCGGTATTCCTCGAAGTCGAGGGCGCCGCCGACTACCTCCCGGCCTTCGCAGGAAACCTCGACATCATGACCTCGGCCGGCATCCAGGTCGCCGAGCGACTCGCAGCACGAAAGTTGGCCCTCCGATGAGCACCCCGATCTACGTCCAGGACGTCACACTGCGCGACGGCATGCACGCCGTTCGCCATCGGCTGTCCCCGATCGACGTCAAGCGAATCGTCGTCGCCCTCGACGAGGCGGGCGTCGATGCGATCGAGGTCGCACATGGCGACGGCCTGGCGGGCTCCTCGGTCAACTACGGACCTGGTTCGCACACCGACTGGGAATGGCTCGAAGCCGCCGCCTCGGTCATCAAGCGTGCCACCCTGACCACCCTGCTGCTGCCGGGCGTCGGAACCATCCACGACCTCAAACATGCCTACTCCCTTGGGGTTCGATCAGTCCGCGTCGCCACCCACTGCACCGAGGCCGACATCTCCGCTCAGCACATCGCGGCCGCGCGGGAGATCGGAATGGACGTAGCCGGCTTCCTCATGCTGTCTCACATGGCCGAGCCGGCCGAGCTCGCGCGCCAGGCCAAGCTCATGGAGTCATACGGCGCTCACTGCGTCTACGTCACCGACTCCGGTGGCCGCCTGACCATGGGCGACGTCGCCGCCCGGGTTTGCGCCTACCGCGACGTGCTCGACGCCGACACCCAGATCGGTATTCACGCCCACGAGAACCTCTCCCTGTCGGTGGCCAATTCCCTTGTTGCCGTGGAGAACGGCGCCTTCCGCGTCGACGCGTCCCTGGCCGGCCACGGTGCCGGAGCAGGCAACTGCCCCATCGAGGCCTTCATCGCTGCCGCCAACCTGACCAACCTGCAGCACGGCAGTGATCTGTTCCGGCTGCAAGATGCCGCCGACGACATCGTCAGACCACTTCAGGACCGGCCGGTCCGTGTCGACCGCGAAACGCTGACGCTCGGCTACGCCGGCGTGTACTCGAGCTTTCTGCGCCATGCCGAGGCCGCGTCGCACGCCCATGGCGTCGACGTGCGCGACCTCTTGATGGAGTGCGGTCGTCGGCACCTCGTCGGAGGGCAAGAGGACATGATCATCGACATCGCCCTCACCCTCGTCGCCGAGAAGCAGTCACAATCGGCGTGACGACTCCGTCCTCCTGGGCCGAGGCGGTCGAGCAGCGCGCCAACACCGACGCTGACGGCGAAATCATCCGCCGCGTAGGAGAATTAGGGATCAGCGCAGGGGCGCTACTCGAACGCGCCGTCGACGTGGCCAGCGCGCTCAAGTCCCTCGTCGCACCCGGCGAGGTCGTCGCGACCGCAATCCCCTCCGGCCCCACCGCGGCCGCGACCACGACGGCCCTGTCATGGCTGGGGGCCGTCGAACTACCGCTGCCGACGGGCTTGGACCGCGACGTCGCCGGCCGACTCGCCGCGGCCGCCGACTGTGTGCTCTGCGTCGCGACGCCGACCCGGCTCAACACCGAACCCCATCTTGCTCGCCTGGGCGGGCATCCGTCGAGGCCCGCCGTCACCGTGGACGGCTCGTGGCAAGGCCTGCCCACCGTCGACGAGTTGGCGGGCCCGCGGCCGTTGCGTCACCGTTCGTCGGCAGGCGACGCCGCTGCCATCATGGTCACCTCGGGAACGGGTGGCCGTCCCAAGGGTGCGCTTCTGTCCAACGGCGTGGGACTCGGCCAGGCCGCCCGTGTGCTGCGCGCCATGGAGTACGACGCCTACGACGTCCTGCTGAACGTGTTTCCGTGGCAACACGTCAACGCCCGTCACGCGGCGTTCCTCCCGGCCGTGATGTCCGGGGCCCGACTGGTGGTCGACGATTTCTCGGCGCGCCGATTCTGGCAGACCGCCTCTCAAGAACAAGTCACGGCCTTCAACTTCATGGGAGCCGTGTGCGCGATCCTGTTACGCCAACCACCTGCGGACCGCGACCGCGACCACCGAGTTCGGCGTGCGTACGGCGGTCCCGCGCCAGCGTGGATGTGGACCGCGATGTCGCAGCGTTTCGGCGTCGAATTGCGCCAGGCGTACGCCTGCACCGAACTCGGCGACGTCGCCACCACCGGAGCCCAGGTCCTCCCCGGTGCAGCGGGACAGGTGGTCCCCGAGTACGCGGCCCGGATCATCGGCGAGGACGGCCTACCTGTGGCCGATGGAGCGACCGGTTCACTGGAAGTCCGCCCGCTGCAACCCAATCTGACGTTCAGCCACTACGTCGGCGAACCGGAGACCACCCGCGCGGCTTGGCACGGCGACTGGTTCGTCACCGGCGACCGAGCTCGACTCTCCGAGGGATGGCTGTACTACGACGGCCGCATGACCGACACCATTCGGCGCCGCGGCCTCACGGTCGACGCCGAACACGTGGAGTGGGTCGCTTCGGCCCACCCCGACGTCGGGGACGTCGCGGCGATCGGCGTGCCGTCAGAGCTGACCGAGGACGAAGTACTGCTCGTCGTGGTCCCGCACGAGGGAAGCGACCTCTCGCCGGAAGCCCTGCGAAATCACTGTGCCGACAAGCTGTCTCGCCACGCCGTTCCGCGTTACATCAGTGTCGAGTCGACGGTGCCCCGGACGGCCAGCATGAAGATCGACCGGCGCTCCCTGCGCGATCGTGGCCTCCCTCCCGGAGCCTGGGACGCCGAGACCTGCCACGCCACCGAGGAGATCGCATGACAGACCGACGACTACACGTCCTCGACCTCACCGACCGGCTCGGCCATCAAGCCGCCCGGATCTTCGTCGGCCTCGACGCGGACGTCGTGCGCGTCACGGCACCGGACGAGTCCACCCGCGACGCCGACCGACTGCACTGGCATGCCGGAAAACGGCTTCTCACGCTGACCGACGATGATTCGTACGACGCGGCTTTGGCGGATCTCGCCGCCCGGGCCGACGTCGTCCTCGAGTCCGGGCCGGTGTCGCGCCTTCGTACCTTGGCCTCCCGCCAAGCGCACCCACGGGCCTGGGCCTCGACGATCCACACCGTGATCACCCCGTTCGGCTTGTCAGGGCCCCATCGCGAATGGACCGCCGACGACACCGTCCTCACCGCAGCCGGCGGCATGGCGTGGCTGTGCGGCGATCCGGGACGTGCGCCCGAACCGCCGCCACGCGAACAGGGCCTCCAGCTCGCGGGCACGCACGGCGCAATTGGCGCAATGCTCGCACTGATCGCGCGCCAGCGCACGGGGACCGGCCAACTCGTCGAGGTGTCGGCGCAAGAGGCCGTGGCCGCCACTCTCGAGGTCGGTGCCATCGCCTGGATACACGGCAAACAGATTCCGGAGCGGAATTCCGGGGTCTACGGCCATGTCGCACACCAGGTCTTCCGAGCAGCCGACGGGTTCCTCGCCGGCGGGTACTCCGGCAGCCCCCGCATGTGGGACGACCTCCTGGCCTGGATGGTCGCCGAGGACGAGGCCGAAGATCTCGCCGACGCACGGTGGCAGGACCCCGAAATCCGATGGGGCGAAAGGGCACACGTCGACGCCGTGGTGGCGCGATTCGCGGCTCGCCGGTCTTCGCAGGCCTTCGCCGAAGAAGCCCGCCGGAGGGCCCTGCCCTGGGCGAGGGTCGACACCCCACGGGCCCTGTTGGAGAACCCGCAGCTACTCGACCGGCGATTCTTCGTCGACGTGGGTCACGAGGGCGACCTGCGCGACGTCGGATTCGGCTGGGAATCACCGGCTTTGCGCAGACCACTTCGGCTCGAGGAGCCACGCCCGGTGTCCGCGGCGGGGGTCTGGCCCAGGAACACCCACTCACGCACAGTGCCTCAACGAGCGATCGCGTCGGCATCCCCGCGCGGGCGGGGCGGCGCCCTCGACGGGATCCGGGTCCTCGACCTCACCTGGGTGCTCGCCGGCCCCTACGTCACGAAGACGTTGGCCGAACACGGCGCCGACATCGTCAAGGTCGAGTCGCAGCACCGAAAGGACCCCACCCGCTTCTCGCCCGGCATGCGACTGCGCCCCGGGGCTGGCGTCGACGAAAGCGGCTACTTCCTCAACTTCAACCGCAACAAGCGGAGCGTGGCGCTCAATCTGCGCACCGAAGCCGGCAAGGACATTCTGCGCCGGTTGGTGCCCACCGTCGACGTCGTGGTCGAGAACTTCAGCCCCGGCGTACTCGCCAAGTGGGGCCTCGACTTCCCGAATCTGCGTGAGCTCAATCCGGACGTCATCCTGGTGTCCATGGCAGGCGTCGGCCAGTCGGGGCCGTGGCGCGACGCCGTTACCTTTGCCGACACCCTCGCCGCCATGTCGGGACTGACCGCGGCGACCGCCCGCGACGACCGCGACCCGCAGGGGCTCACCTTCGGACTCGGTGACATGGTCGCCGCCAATGCCGCCGTGATCGGTGCGCTGGAGCTGCTGTACCGCGGTGAAGGCGGTCACGTCGACCTGTCCCAATTGGAGGCGATGGCATCACATCTGGGCACCGCGCTTCTCGAGGCCCAGCTTTCCGACGAGCCGTCGAGCGCCACCGGCGCGCGTGTCGTCCGCACCCGCGGCGACGACCGATGGCTGGCCATCGGGGACACGACGACCGAGGCCCTCCGCGCGGCCGTCGACGTCCTGGGTGTCGCCGGCGTGCATCCCGACCCACTCGAGGCGATCGCACACCTCGCGGCGCAGTCCGACGCCGACGCACTGGCCGGGCTCCTGCAAGACGCCGGAGTTCCCGCGCATGCCGTCCGGGACGGTCGAGACTTGGTCGAGATCGACCCCCAGCTGCGCGCCCGCGGCTTCTACGTCGACCTCGACCATCCACTCGTCGGGCCGGTCGCCCACGAAGGCCTAGTGGCCCACCTCACGGACACGCCGGGCGGCCTCTGGAACCCCGCTCCGCTCCTGGGGCAGCACACCGACGAACTCCTCACCGAACTCCTCGGTCTCACGCCCGCCGAACTCGCCGACCTGCACGACGAAGGAGTCCTGTCATGAGCACCGAACCGATCGGCTTCCGCTTCGAACGTGACGCGGCCGTCACGACCGTCGTCCTCGACCATGGTCGCGTCAACATCGTCGACCCCGAGCTCATCGAGTCCCTGATCGAACATCTGCCGACGGTCCTCGACGATCCGTCGGTGCGCTGCATCGTGATTCGCGGCAAAGATCGAATCTTCGTCGGCGGGGCGAATCTCAAGGTGATGCGCAACCTCGATCCCGACACCTATCGTGCAATGCGCCGGTGGGTCGTCGTGCAACGTCTCCTCGAGCTGGCGCCCAAACCCGTCATCGCCGCACTGAACGGACATGCGCTGGGTGGAGGCGCCGAACTTGCCCTGGCCTGCGATCTACGAATCCTGCACGCCGAGGCCACCTTTGGCTTCCCGGAAACCGGCCTTGGCATCTTCCCCGGCGCAGGTGGGTCCCAGCGCCTGCCCAGGCTGATCGGACCGCACCGCGCGAAGCGGCTCATCGTCGACGCGACGCGATTCACCGCCGACGAGGCGTTGCGCGAAGGACTCGTCGACGTCGTCGCCGGCGACGACTTCGACGAGGTGGTGACCCGTGAAGCCCGCCGTCTTGCCGACGGTCCCACCGCCACCATCGGATTGGTCAAGTCTGCGATCGATCGAGGATGGGGCCTGCCGATCGACGACGCGATGGCCGTCGAAGAAGTGCACGTCCTGGCCAACATCGGTCTTCGGGACGCCTCCGAAGGAATCCAGGCCTTCCTCGACAAGCGGGCCCCTCGATTCGAGGGCCGCTGACCGGCGTCTAGTTGACTGCGCCTAGTTGACCGTGCCGGCGGCAGATACCTTGTGGCTGACCGATTTGAGCAGCTCTGCGTGCTCGGCCGGATTCGACCCCGCCGCGGCCGTCGTCAGCGACACGGCGGCCAGCAACAGTCCGCTCGCTCCGAAGATTGGGACGGCAACCGAGCAGTAGCCCGCGGTCGTCTCCTCCCGCTCGGTGGCGTAACCGTCACTCCGAGCTTTGCGTAGTTGGGTGACCAACATTCCCGGCATGACGACCGTCATCGGAGTGACACGCTCGAGTGGTCCACGACGAAGAGACTCTGCACCAGAGTCGCCGGGCTGAAGGCCAACAACACCTTCCCCGTCGCCGTCGAGTGCAGCGGCAGCCGACCGGCGATCCGTGACGGCCGCGCCGCCCGCGGACCGCCTGCCACCTTCTCCAGATAGAGAACGTCGAGGCCGTCGAGGACGGCCAGGTGGACCGTCTCCCTCGTTCGGTGATGCAGGCTTTCCATGTACGGCCGGACGGCGTCACGCAGGACACGGAACCGCGGGACGCGGCTGCCGAGTTCGAACGCGCGCATGCCGAGCCGGTACTCCAGCCCCGAACGCTCGAGCATCCCCCAGTCGAGCAACTCCTGATTCAGCCGATGGACCGATGCCTTCGAAATTCCGGTGCGCCTCGACAATTCGGTCAAGGTAAGACTGCCGTCGTCCAATTGGAACGCCTCGAGGATCAACCGGGCCTTGCCAAGCACGCTGTTCGAACCCGCGGCCTGGTCGACGTCATCCACGTCGTCCACGGTGCTCGGCCGGCAGAAGGAACACCGTACGAATCAGGATCTCGGCCAATCGCCTCATCTCGCGCAGGTCGACGAGGTTCATCCCCCTGGTGAAGTCGATCTCGGAACCGTCCGGCAGCGCCGTCACCTTGGGCATGCCGACCCGTGCGGTGGGCACCCCGCGCATCCGCAGGATGTTGGCGTCGGTGGCGCCGCTGTTGTCTAGGACCGGCACGTGCGGCCCCCCGGAGACCGACTCAAAGGCGTTGACGGCGGCGCGAACAACCGGTGACTCCGGCGGCGTGTGGCTGGCGGGCACGGCCGCGCTCTGGTGCGCGGTGACCCTGACGCCCAGTTCGTCGCTCACACCGGCCAGCATGTGGCGCACCTCGCGGAGCACCGATGCCGGCGTCTGCTGGGTCGTGATCCGCAGGTCCAGACGCAGCCGCACCGTCGCCGGTGTGGCGGCACCGAGCCGCTCGATTCCTCCGTTGATCGAGGACACGATGCCCTGCGGGGTCATGGTCGCGTATCGGTGACGCCGCGGATAGTCGTCGAGCCACTTCTCCAACGCCACGGCGACGCGGCCGGCCGACGCCACGGCATTGCTGTAGGGCAAACGGTGCCGACTTCCGGCGTAAGTGTGCAGACCGTGGACGGTGACGTCGATCCAGACAAGGCCGACCTCCTCGTGGAGAACCGTCCACCCCGGCTTGGCGATGACAGCGTAATCGGTGGTGTAGCCGCGTTCCAGCAGAAAGGCCGCCCCCACACCATGACCCGTGTTCGCCCGGCCGGGGTTACCTACCCCCTCGACGGCGAAGCTCGGCATCCCGCCGGCGCCGAATCCGCCGACGACGTCGCCCGGCGGCGTCACGCCCGAGGCATGGAACGCCTGCAGGACCGCCATCACGACGGCGGCATGCCCCTTCGGGTTACCCGCGCCAAGTCCCTCGACGATGTCGCCGTGGACCACCGCTCGAGCGGCCAGGTCCGGTCGCCAGAGTGGCGCCGCGCCCGGGATGTCGAGAACGGGGTCCCCGGTGGTGAACGTGTCGACGGGTGCGTAGAGCAGAAGGGACGGGCCGTCGGCACCCGATATCGTCGCCACGGCGTTGGCCTGGCACGCGTCGATGCCCTGCACCTCGGCGTCGAGTCCCGAGGTGACCAGTTCGGAGGCAACCCATTCGGCGAGTGGACGTTCCGCGCCGGTGGGGCTGGCGATGTCGACCATCCCACGAGCTGCGGCCAGCAGGCGCTCACCCGTCACCTGTTCGAGAACGACCGCAACCGCGGCTTCCAGGTCCCGGTGCTCGGTCATGTCGCCTTACTCGGGAAGGACAACGGCGCGCCCGCGGACCTTGCCCTCATGCAGCAGGTCGAGAGCACGCGCCGTCTCCGAGAGCGGAAACGTCTCGTAGTCCAACACGAGGTCACCGGCGGCGAGCAACGCGGCGAGTTCGGGCACCAGCGCGCGCGAGTCCTTCTCGCGTCGAATCATGTTGACGGGTATCAACGCAACATCGTCGAGAAGCCAATTGGACAGCCCGATCGACACGTCGTTGCCCGTGACGTAACCGATCGAGACGGCACGCCCACCGGGTCGCACCCACCGCGATCTGGTCATCAGATCCGCCCCGCCGAGGGTGTCGACGAGCAGGCTGGCTGGACGCGTCTCCGCGAGTTCGGCCAACTTTCCGACGTCGCCGGCGACCACCACCGTCGCGCCGTCGACGACACGTGCCGCCTGGTCCTGATCGGCGACGAGCGCCGTGACCGTGGCACCAAGACGCACCGCGAGCTGAGCCACCATCGAGCCAACGGCGCCCGCGGCACCCGCGACCACCACGTGCTCCGCTGCCGCCGAGGACACGTCGGGCAGCCACGCACCCAGCCGTCCGACGTCGACCAGCGCGGTGTGCGCCGTGGTGGTGGGCACCCAGAACAACGCTCCCAACTCGGCCGACAACCCTGCCGGCAATTCGGTGAGCACCTTGTCCTTGACCGTCACGAACTCCGCCCAGGTGCCGTCACGCACCAGCCCGAGGCCCCCGCCGCGAATGACGACCCGAGTGCCAGGGCTCATGGTCGCCGACTCGACGATCACACCGCACCCTTCGACTCCGCCGGTGTACGGCAGCGTCGGCTTGATGCCGAAGTCTCCGCCTGCCACCGTCACGTCCAAGTGTGAAACTGCTGCCGCCTCCACCCGCACCAGGGACTCGCCCAAAGACGCTGTCGGAACGGCGATGTCCTCCACGACCGGGGCGAGGCCCCAACCGTGGATGCGGGCGGCGCGCATCGTGGTCGTCACTTCGCCGGGTGCTTCTCGAGGAAGGCCAGGCTGATCTCGTTGTACTCGTCGGCACGCTCGTGCTGCGGCCAGTGTCCACAGTCGTCGAACAGCACCAGTTCGGACCCCGCGATGTTCTGATGCATGGCGGTGGCTTCCGGGACGTCGCCGAAGGGGTTGTTGCGGCCCCACACCACCAGGGTGGGAACCGTGATCTGCGCCAAGTCCTCGGGCTTGAGGATGTTGCGCAGCCGTGTCTCGAGGTTCTGCAGCGACAACAGATTGCCGATGTTGGAGACGAAGTCGGGCTGATGGTAGATCGCGTGGCGGACGGCGACCAGTTCCTCGGTCGCGTTGGCCGGATCGTGCATCAACAGCTGCATCCGACGACGGGTCAACTCCACGTCGTCGGTCTCGACGGCCTTGCGGGTGCTGGTGCTGATGCGTTCCATCACTTCGGGATTCGCCACGGTGCCGCCCGCAGCGAGCAGCTGCAGGGATGCCACCCGCTCCGGGTTGTCGATCGCGGTCCGGCCACCCACCCAACCGCCGAGCGACTCACCGCCGATGTGCGCCTTGTCTATGCCCACGGCGTCGAAGTAGGCGAGCAGATGGTCGCGGTAGCGCGGAATCTCATACGGGAAATCGGGTTTCCCGGTGTAACCGTGCCCCAGCATGTCGATGGCGTGAACGGTGTAACGCTCGGCGTGCGGCTTGATGTTTCGGATGAAGGCCTCGAGATGGCCGCTGGTCCCGTGCAGGAAGACGATCGTCTCGTCGCCGTGGCCGGCCCGTAGCGATCGGGTCGGGACGCCACCGGCGTCGACGGTGGACAGGCTGAAGTCCAAGCCGGCCAGCTCAGTCCAGATGGTGCGGGTCATGTCGTTGGTCATGGGTGAATCTCCTCGGTAGGCGTCGACGTGTGTCGTTACTGATTGATGCGGTGCACCTGCGTGTTGACGTAGGCCAACGGGTTCGGGATGACGCGCTGGTGCGTGGCGAGGCGGTGGCTCACATAACGCAACACGCCGATGACGGCGCTAAGGGACATCAGGATGTAGAAGATCTTCATGGCAATTCCTGTTTCTGGGTGATCAGCGATGGTCGACGGTGCGCAGGAATCCGTCGACCACGGCGTGGTAGGCGCCTGGGCGTTCTTCCTGCAGGTGATGCGACACGTGGTCCATCACGTGCAGATTGCCCCGCTTGACCATTCGGGCCAGCATCATCGGGTAGTCCGGGGTGAGGAACGCGTCCTCGCGCCCCCAGATGAACAAGGTCGGCGCCTCAACCAGCCCCAACTGTTCGGTGAGGTCCTGCCACTCGCCGCGCGGTGAGTCCGACATCGCCGCGAGCGCACGCTCCTCGGTGTCGAGGCTTTGTTGGTACCGCATGTCGAGCGTTTCCTCGGGCAGACGGTCCGCGTCGAACCACTCGAGGCGGGTGATGAGGGTGCGCATCTTCTCGCGCGTTGGACCCTCTCCCCCGTAGTAGACGTCACGCGCGGTGCGTCCCCGATGCCCTCGTTCCGGCAACGGCGCCAACGGACCGTAGAAGACCGGCATGCTGCCCGTGACGACCAGCGATCGCACCCGATCCGGGTAGCGCGCAGCCAGATTGAGCGCGATGGTGCCGCCCCACGAGTTGCAGATGAAGTCAGCCTGCTCAACTCCGAGTTCGTCCATCAGCGCCACCATCTTGGCAGCGTGGAAGTCCCACATGGGACCCGAGATCAGACACTTCTCGGACTGCCCGTACTGCAGGATGTCGACGAGCAGACACCGCCGTTCGACGGCGAAAAGTGGTGCCACCGGACCGAAGTCACTCCACGCGGTGCAACCTGGCCCACCGCCGTGCAAGAAGATGGTGTCGGGGCCGGTTCCGACGTCGTAGTAGTGGTAGGTGGCGCCGTCAGCGGTGGCGAATCGGCTCTCAGGCGGGGTGCCCGCGGCCGGCGACCGCAAGGGCTCGACGATGTCGATGGTCATCGTGTGTTTCCTTCCTCAGACCGTCGTCGGCTCGATCACGGCGACACCCATGCCCGTGAGCCACTCCGGCATCGGTGAATAGGCGAGGGTCTTACCAGGGACGAACCCGAGAGCCGACGCCATGAGCAACCACGTGCGCAGCTCCTGGCCGCCGTTGCCGGCACGCTCGGTGATCTGCTCGGAGGTCAGCTGCGCATACTGTTGCAGCGCACCCTTTTCCAGGTCTGCAATGAACTTCTCGTCGAAGTCCGTGAAGATGGTCGGCTGGGCGGCGACGATGATTTCGCGGCGACGCTTGTCGTAGCGCTCCCACTCACCGCGACCGTTGAGCCAGGCCTCGACGAGGAATTCCTCGTCGTCGCCTTGGGGTTCGGTCCAGTCGCTGGGCCACGGCAGCTGATGGGACAGCCCGCCCGAGGCCACGACGACGACCCGCTGGTCACCGATCACCTCGGTGGCCCGCGCAATGTTGGCGCCCAACTCCACCACTCGTGGCATCGTCGGCAATGGCGAGGCGAAGACGTTGACCACCAGCGGAACTACGGGTACGTCGATGCCGTCGAGCAGGTATTGAATCGCATGCGACTGACCGTGATCTATCTGCAGCCGAGCCGAAATGGCGACCTCGGTACCGGCGTCGACCAACTGCTGGGCCAGAGCCTGCGCGTATGCCGGGTTGGTCTTCTGCGGCCCCTTGGGCGTTCCACCGTCGCCCGCCGCGACGACCTCGCCGACGCCTATCGTGAACGACGGGATGAGGTCCAGCCAGAAACCCCGGAAGTGGTTGGAGCCCACCAGCACGACGACATCCGGCCGAGCCTGCTCGATGCGGTCCCGAGCGACGGCCAGGCCATCTCGAAAGGCCTGCGCCCGTTCGGTGTTGACCACCTTGTCCCAGTGGGTGTTCATCAGCGTGGAGTGGGATGCCCCTACGCCTAGCACGATCGACATGCTGCGCTCCTCGTGTCGTACACGGTTGTCGGTGGATGAATCAGGAGGGACGGGGCACGTCGATGCCCTGTTCGGCCAGGGCGTCGATGCGGTCCTCCGTGGTGTTCTCGGCGAGCTTGCGCCACTGCAGCAGTGAGTCGTCTGGCCGGTACAGCTTCTCCGGCGGGGCGTCGGTGACCTCGACCATCCACTTGTCCTGTCCCGAGAACTGGCCGTGGAACAGCCACCTCACGGCACCGAGATACTTGACGTAGAAGGGGATGGTCTTCCATCCCTTCTGGAAGTCGGCCATGACGCCGACGTAGAGGTGGTTGTCGGCGTCCACCGGTACGTAGAACTCGTAGTGAATGAAGGTGGGGTACGCGATGCGCAGGACGCCCGGCATGCTGACGGAGGCGAAGCCGGGGAAGTCCTGAGCCGCGATCACCGGGTTCACCTCGCGGTGCGATCCCGTGTTGCCGATGTTGGTCGTGGTCTTGGGCGGCTTCGACTTGTACCAGGCAAGGCCGGTCCACTTGCCGAGGCCGGGAAAATCCGCGTCCCAAAACTGTTCCTGCTGAACGCGATAGATCCAACGGCCGCGCTTGACGATCTTGGTGGTGTTCCACACCGGCATCGCCTTGAAGAGGCGCCACAGCGCGGTGCGGTGCAGATACTTCGCGTGCCCCTCGTCGTAGCCGTTCTCACACGCGAAGCGCCAGTTGCCTTCCCGAGGCATGATCCGGGAGCCGATGACGGCGGCATTGCCGACGAGTTCCTCGGGCAACTGTTCGTCGATCGGATGGGGCTCCTCGCCGTCTCCGACGAAGACCCACACCATGCCGAGCCGCTCCTCGACGTGGTAGGTCGGCTGAGTGACCTTGCCGCAGATGGGTGATTGCGGCCCGTCGGTGATGGCAGCCTTTAGCTCGCCGGACTCCAGGTCGAAGGTCCAGCCGTGGTAGACGCAAGAAATCGTGCCGGGGAACTGCTTGTTGCCATAGCTCAACGGCACACCACGATGCGGGCAGCGATTGGCCATGCCGCGGACCACGCCGCGATCCCGAATGACGAAGATGTCCTCGCCCAACAGCTTGACCCGCACGGGTCGCTCGCCCACCTTTGACGAGAAGACGACGGGATACCAGTAGCCGCGAAAACCAGCCCCCGCCGCCTGATACAACGGCCACGTCGACCAGTCCTGCCGACCGGGCAGATTCCCCTCGCGTTTACGTCGAGCCGGCGTCTTGGCGTCGGCGGCCGCGGCAGGCGCCTTTGCGGCCGGGCGCTGCGTCGTGGGCCCCGCCTGCGGCTCCAGCGTCTCACTCATGTCTGCTTCTCCAAGTGCTCATCCGGTCGTGAATTCGAAGCGATCGGCAACGTGTCGTCACTACCTAGTTGCGCCAGCACACCACCGCGTCATTGCGACCACAATCACCGTGGTCCGCCCAGTGAAATTTCCCCGGTTGGCTCGAAAATGCGGCGCGCATCGCGATTTCGACTAATTCCGCTGAGCGATCCAGATCACGACATCGGCCGCGCCATCGCACCTACAGTCCCAAGGCACCACCGTCGAACAACCAAGGAGACCTCGTGACTGCTCAACCGTCCGTCGTCACGACCGACGTCGTCGTCGTCGGCGCAGGTCCGACCGGCCTCTACGGCGCGTACTACGCGGGATTCCGTGGCTTGTCGACCGTCGTCGTCGACGCGCTGCCGCAAGCCGGCGGCCAGGTCATGGCGCTCTATCCGGAAAAGCAGATTCGCGACGTCGCCGCGTTGCCCTCCATCCGAGGCCGCGACTTCGTCGCCAACCTCGTCGAGCAAGCCGACGCCTTCAACCCGACCTATCTCCTCGGCCGCCAGGCCGTCACCCTGACCCATGACGAGGGGTCGCCGGTGTTGACCCTCGACGACGGCACAGTCGTGCGTGCCGGCGCCGTCGTCGTCACCGCGGGGATCGGCACCCCGACCCCGAGGCCGCTCGAGACCGGCGGCGAATGGCTGGGCACCCGGTTGTCCTACTTCGTCACCGACCCGTCCCGGCACGCCGGCCAAGACGTCGTGATCGTCGGCGGCGGCGACTCCGCACTCGACTGGGCCGACGCGTTGGCCTCCATCGCCCGGTCGGTCACCGTCGTCCACCGTCGGGCCGCATTCCGAGGCCATGCCGCCACCCTGGAGCGGGTCCGCTCCGGAAACGCCGTCATCCACACCGACACCGAAATCCTCGGTCTGATCGGAGATCTCGACGGCGGCACCCTGCAGAAAGTGGCTCTGAAGTCCAAGAACGGCGACGAAACCGTCATCGCGGCGGACCACGTCATCGCCGCGCTCGGATTCATCAGCGAGCTCGGTCCGCTACGCGAGTGGGGCCTCGAGCTCAGTGGACGGTCGATTGCCGTGGACCGCGCCGGGCGGACCAATCTCCCGCGCGTCTACGCAGCCGGTGACGTCACCGATTACCCGGGGAAGGTCAAGCTCATGTCCGTCGGATTCGGCGAGGTCGCCATCGCGATGAATCACGTCGCCGTCGACCTCGATCCCGACCTCGTGCTGTTTCCCGGCCATTCAACCGACGCCGCCTGAGCCCGAACAACTTTCAAGGAGACCATCGTGGCCTATGTCATCGGAGCCAACTGCATCGACGAACTCGACCGGTCGTGCATCGAAGTCTGTCCGGTCGACTGCATCTACATCGGTGAACGCCGGAGCTACATCAACCCCAGCGAGTGCATCGACTGCGGTGCCTGCGAAGTCGAATGCCCGGTAGACGCGGTCTTCGTCGACCGCAAGGCGCGCAAGGACCCGGCGCTTGCCGAATTCGTGGAAGACACCGTCGCCTTCTTCGCCCTACCGCTACCCGGCCGATCCGAAGCCCTGGGTGACCCGGGCGGATTCCAAAAGCTCGGCCCCGTCGGCGTCGACACCGAATTCACCGCCAACTACTCGGCGTGAAGCCCTCACCGGCAGGATCAACCCCTCGTTGAACGGCCACCGCCGACGCCATCAACGGCTCGACGTCCTGGCGGCCACCTTCTCGATGGTCACGACCGCGAGTCCCCCGTTCCTGTTGGGCACCATGGGATCAGGCATCCGGGCCGATCTCGCAATGAGCATCCCGGCGCTCGCCGGCGTCATCTCGTTCGGGTATCTCGTCGCCGCCGCGGCAAGCCCGCTCGGCGGTCGTGTCACCCAACGCATCGGCCCGCCACGCTCACTGAGACTGGCCGGCGCACTCACCAGCCTCGGCGTGGGTGGCGCTGCGTGCTCCACCACCTCGGTGCATCTGTACGCGGCGTTCTTGGCCATCGGGCTCGCGAACGCCGTCATTCAACCGGCGTCCAACGGCACTCTATCGGGGGCGGGCACGGGTCGGTCGCAGGGCCTGCTGTTCGGCATGGTGCAGTCGGCCATCCCGGCGGCCACTCTGCTGGCGGGATTGTTGCTCGCCGCCCTCGACGACGTCGGCCTGTGGCGCCGAGCCCTCTGGGTGCTGTTCGCCTTGTCGCTGATGCCTCAGTGTCTGATTGCCCGCCGTCACGAGCGCGAAAGTGTTGGGAAGTCGGCAGGACCGAGCCCATCGGCGAGCTCGCACCGATCCGTACTGGCCTTCCTGCTGGTGGCCGCCTTCCTTGGCTCCGCGGCGACCACGGCGGTGGCGGTCTTCGGTGTCGCGAGTGGTCTGGCAGGCGGGCTCCCGCCCGTCGCCGCCGCCACGGGTCAGATCCTGGGCAGCGTCTGCTGCATCGTCGGCCGGATCGCGGCCGCCTGGCGGTGGGGCCAACACCAACCGCACCGTCTGCTCCACCACATCGCAACGCTTCAGATCCTCGGCGTCGCCGGTGTCGGACTACTCGCCGTCGGCTCGACGCCGGCTTACTTCCTGGGATTCGCCGTCGCGTTCGGATGCGGTTGGGGCTGGACGGGATTGCAAAATCTGGCCCTGGTGCGCACCTGGCCGACGAGCAGTGCGCGAGTGACCGGCGTCGTTCAGAGCGGCCTCTTCGCAGGCAGCGTCGCCGGGCCGGCAGTCCTCGGTGGGGTCATCGGCGGCGCGGGCTACTCGGCGGCCTGGACGGTGGCGGCGTCGGCCCTCGCACTGGCGTCGGTGGCAACCATCGCAGCCGCGGTTCGGCTACGTCGAGAGCATCCGGGTCAGTGAGCCAGTCGACGGAGACAGTCACGCAACTGCAACAACACCCGTTCAGTCCTTGCATCGTCGCGAAAGATCATGTGCTGCAACACGAGACCGTCTAACGTGGCGAATATGAAGCCGGCCACCGAGCCGTCCTCGTCCTGCACCCCGACGTTCGCCAACGTCTGGCTGACTTGGGTGATGTATCGCACGTAGAGGCCGCGAACGTTGTCCACCGGCAGGTTGCCGCGCAAGGCATGAGTCGTCTCGTCGAACTGGAGCAGCTGTCGCGGACCAGTCGCGTTCATGGTCGACACGAACCCCGAGGCGAACTCCTCGATGGACGCCGCCTCCAACTTCACGTCGTCGGAATCCTGACTGGCCGCTCGCCGAAAGGCCTCGATCAGCATCTGCTCGCGCGTGCCGAAGTGATGGCGCACCAATCCATGCGCCACCCCCGCCTTGGCCGCCACCGCCCGGTAGGTGACGGCGCGCAATCCCTCGCGGCCCGCGATCTCTATCGCCGCATCCAACAGCCTGTCGCGACTCGAGGAGTCAGCTTCCGGCCCGGTCGAGTCGTCTGGAAACGTCATCCTTCCAGCAAAACACGCCGGGTTCGTCGACGGTCGGCGCCCCTCGTCATCCGGCGGCCAGTCCCCACAATGGCGGACGAGCGACGCTGAGGTCGATGTTCACCGACTTCACCGCGGTGTACTCGCGCAGCGTCTCGAACGAGAGCTCACGTCCGAATCCGCTGTCTCCTCGACCTCCCATCGGCATGCCGGGCGGGAGGTCGAACCAGCGATTCACCCACACGATGCCCGCGTCGAGTTGATCCGCGAACTGATGGGCACGTCTCAGATCACGCGTCCACACTCCGGCGGCGAGCCCGTATCGCGACTGGTTCGCCCGTGCGATGGCCTCGTCGTCGCTGCGGTAGCGCTCAGCGATCGTGACGGGTCCGAAGACCTCGGTTCGGGTGATCGTCGCCCGGCCATCCGGGTCGGAGAGCAAGACGGGCCGCTGGAAGAATCCGCCCGACAGCGACTCGTCGAGATCCAGTGGCTCGTCACCAACGACGACGGAGACTCCCTCTGCCCGGGCCCGTTCGACGTGGCCCTGAACCAGTTCCAACTGTCGCCGGGACACCAGTGGGCCCATCTCGCTGGCCTGGTCGGTGGCGTCGCCCACCTTGATGCGCCGGGCCACCGCGGCGAAACGCTCGACGAACTCGTCGTGAACGTCGTCGTGCAACAACAGCCGAGAGGACGCGATGCACGCCTCACCGTTCGCGAGGTAGATCCCCATCAGCGCATCCTGAACCGCGAGATCCAGATCCGCGTCGGCCGCCACGATCATCGGACCCTTGCCACCGAGCTCCATGAGGCTGGGCCGAAGTGTCTGAGCTGCCGACCCGAGGATGGCCCGAGCCGTTTCCGGGCCCCCCGTGAAGGTGATCTTCGCGACGTCCGGGTGCGACACGAGAGCCGCCCCGGTCTCGGGACCCACGCCGGTGACGACGTTGAGCACACCGGCAGGCAGCAGATCGGCGATGAGCCGGACGAACTCCAGCACGCTCGCCGACGCGTACTCCGACGGCTTGACCACCACGGTGTTACCGCAGGCGAGTGCCGGTGCGATCTTGTTGGCCAAGGTGATCAACGGCGAGTTCCACGAAATGATCGCCGCAACCACACCGAGCGGCTCGCGCTTGGTGTACAGCAGGGTGTCGGGGTTCGCGAGCGGAATCTGCTCACCGTTGAAGGCACGGATCGCCCCCGCGTAGAAGCGGAAGATCGCCTTGACGGTCGGGATGTCGGCAATGGCGGCCTCGCGAACCGGCCGACCGTTCTCGGTGGCCAACAGCGGACCGAAGCGCTCACCCGATTCCTCGAAGCGGTCCGCGATCGCGAGCAGAACGGCTTGCCGCTGATCGTGTGTGGTCCGGCGCCAGCTGGTGAACGCCCGAAGAGCCGCGGCGACTGCGGTTTCCACGTCGTCGGCCGAGCCCTGCGGGAGCTCGGCCCACGGGGTGCCAACGCTCGGGTCAACGGCGTCGAAGGTGGTGCGACCTGCAACCCAATCCCCGCCGATCAACTGGCGATAGTCGCCGCTGGGTACGTAGGCGGAGCGAATACTCGTGGCGGACATGATTCTCCTTCGTTGACGTTCTGGTGGTGCAGCACGCGAAAGTGGCTCTAGGAGAAGGAGACGGTGACCGGCCCGAGGCCGCTCAGCTCCGCCGTCACCGTTTGGCCCGCCACCACCGGACGCATCGGACCCAACGCACCCGACAGAACCACCTGTCCGGCTAGCAACGGTTGGCCCAACTCGCGCGACACGCGGGCCAGCCACACCACCGCTTCCACCGGGTCACCGAGACACGCGGCGCCGGTGCCCTCGGACACCCGCTCGCCGTCGATCGACATGGACATCTCGACACCCACCGTGTCGAGGTCGGCGATGGCGACACGCCGACTTCCCAGCACGTAAGCGCCCGACGAGGCGTTGTCCGCGACGGTGTCACCAAAGGTGATGTCCCAGTTCCGAATTCGACTCCCGCATACTTCGAGTGCCGCAGAGACGTAATCGGTCGCGCGGCGAACCTGCGCGGCGTCCAGCGGCCCGTCTGCGAGATCTTCGGCCAGGACGAAGGCGATCTCCGCCTCGACGCGAGGTTGCATGACACGTTCGACCGGGATGGTGTCGCCGTCGCCGTAGGCCATGGTCTCGAAGAGAAAGCCGAAATCCGGTCGATCCACCCCGAGTTGTTCCTGCACGGCCCGCGACGTAAGACCGATCTTCCGTCCGACCACGGCATCCCCGTCGCGCACGCGTCCGGCGTTGACCACTTCCTGCACCGCGTAGCCGGCATCGACGTCGTCGTGACCGATCAGGTCCCGTACGGGCTCGCAGGGTTCGCCACTTGCGACCGCCTGCTGGATTCGCAGCGCGGCAGCGCCGATGTTCTCGCGGCTCACTGTCATGGCCTCAGCCTCAGACGATCGGACGTGAACGGCAACGAACCCGTCTCGCTCAGCGATCCGGCCGGGCACGCCCGCCCCGTGAACCGACGATCGTGATGTCCCAAGGACAACCGGTGACCTCCGACCTGACAACCGAAAAGGACCACACTGATGTCGAATTCGACCGCCGTCGACGTCGGAGGGCACTTCGCTGGAGTGACCACCGCCCTACTGGCCGCGCTGTGCGACACCCTCGTTCCCGGACTCGACGCCTCCGCGGCGGACGACGACGAGCGCACGCTGTGGACAACCAGCGCCACCGATCTCGCGGTGGACCACATCCTCGCCTCCGTCCTCCCGCTGTGGGCACCCCACGTTCAGACCCTCGTCACCCGCACACTCGACGCGCTTGGCGAGGACTTCGTCGTCGCCACCCAGGAACGGCGCGTCCAACTGTGGCGGACGGCCTTGCTGTCCGCCGACACGCGCCCCGGCGCCCTGATCCTGCAAAGCTCCATCCTGGCCATGTTCTACACCGTGCCCGACGACGAGCTGACCAATCCGGCGTGGCCCGCGCTCGGGTTTCCGGGTCCGCTGTTGGCACCGCCGAATGCGGACACCTTCCCCAAGACTCTGCGCCTGGCCGAGGTGCCGGACGATCCGGCGGCGACACTGCGCACCGACGTGGTCGTCGTCGGATCGGGCGCCGGGGGCGGCGTCACCGCGGCGCGCCTCGCCGATGCGGGGCTCGACGTCCTGGTGCTCGAAAAGGGCTCGTATCGCAACGAGCCCGATCTTCCTCAGTTGGAAGCACTCTCGTTTCCCAACCTGTACCTCGGCGGCGGGTTCATCTGGTCGACCGATGCCAGTGTGGGCATGCTGGCGGGGTCGACGGTCGGCGGCGGCACGACGGTCAATTCGATGGCGTGCATTCCGACACCCGACTACGTCCTCGACGAGTGGACCGCCGCCGGAATGGCAGGAGCCACACCGGCCGAGATGGGGCCACACGTCGAGTCGGTGATGCGTCGCATCAACGCCGACCCGGCCAACACCGTGCACAACCGGGTCAACGAGATCCTCAATCGGGGCTTCGACGCCGCCGGGCTCGCCCACGAGACCGTCGCCCGCAACGCCCGAGATGCCGACACCCGCTACTGCGGGGAGTGCAACGCCGGCTGCCTGGTGGGGTGCAAGCAGTCGACGATGAAGACGTTCCTGCAGGACGCCAGTGACGTCGGGGCCCGCCTGCTGCCCAATTGCGACGTCCGCGAAGTGTTGCACGCCAACGGAACCGTGACCGGCGTGCGCGCGGTGGTGCAGACCGCAGATGGTGACCGGGAGCTGACAGTCGAGGCTGCCGTCGTCGTGGTGGCAGCAGGAGCGTTGGCCTCGCCGACGCTGCTGCTGGGCTCCGGCCTCGGCGGGTCTGCGGTCGGCCGCAACCTCCACGTCCACCCGTCGTACTTCATGAGCGGGGTCTACGACGAGGTCGTCGACGGGTGGTCCGGACAGATCCTGACGAGTGTGTGCCACGACTTCAACCGCGTCGAGAACTCGCACGGCTTCGTCGTCGAGGCTGCCCCGATGGGACTTGGCTTCTGGACCGGGCTCACCCCGTGGCACGACGGTGAACAACACAAGCGTGAGCAGCTGCGGCTGAGGAACGTCTCCGGCGTATGGGGTTTCAGCCGTGATCACGGCGAGGGCCGTGTGACGCGGGACGACGACGGCATGCCCGTCGCGACGTGGGGACTGGACGACCCCG
Source organism: Mycobacterium sp. Root135 (assembly GCF_001426545.1). GTDB lineage: Bacteria > Actinomycetota > Actinomycetes > Mycobacteriales > Mycobacteriaceae > Mycobacterium. The sequence continues at coordinate 376,401 of NZ_LMEZ01000007.1, forward strand.
TCGACCTGTCGATCGTCCGGCGGATGCACCAGGAGCTCGCCCGAATCCTCAAGGCCTCCGGGGCAATCGAGATCTTCACGTTCCTGCCTGCAGACCCCCGCTGGCGTACCGGCGAGGACTTCGACGCCTTCCTCGACGTGCTTGGTGCGCTCGAGAAGGGCGAGGTGCTGACCCTGTCAGCCCACCAGAGCGGCACGTGCGCGACCGGTACGGATCCGTCGACCTCCGTCGTCGACGGACGTGGACGACTTCACGACTGCGCCGGCGTCTACGTGGTCGACGCCTCGGCACTTCCTACCGCTCCCGGGGTCAACCCGATGGTGTCGATCGAGGCGTTCGCCAGCAGGACCGCGCAGTACGTCATCGAGGATTGGCACGCCCGCTAGGCGGATCTCGGCCGCCCCGGCGGGCGTTCCCCTCGCGTCGGTTGCCCGAGTCGCGAGGGGAACGAAACCGTCAGTGGCAGTGCGTTCCCGAGCCGCCGGACTTCTGCGAAGCCGGGACGTCGAGCGCCGGATTCTTGTCGAAGAAGTTGACCGGGAGCAGGTGGAATCCGGCCACCTCGGTCGGCATGACGGGCCAGTCCTCGGCACGGGGAATGTGGGTGACGCCGAGCGTGTGCCACAGCACGACGTCGGTGTCCTCGACGGCCCGGTTTTCCTGCGTCCAGCGTGGCAGACCGTCCCCGGACCGACTCTGGTTCGGGAAGTCGCCACTGGGACGCATTTCGGCGGGATCGTAGGGCGTGACCCACATGTTCCTGGTCGCGAAACCGGCCCGCTTGGCGATCAAGGACGGATCCTGGGCCAGCAGCGTGGCCGACGACCAGCCTGGAAGGAACTTGTAGCCCACCGGGTTGCCCCAGGCGTTGGTCTTGCCGCGGTTGAGGATCGACCAGTTGCGTGACGACTGCGTGTTGGTGTGGTCGTCTCCGCTCAACTCGTGGTCGATCACGGTCCGCTGGACGCCAATTGCGTTGCCGTACGGGTTGTCCGGACCAACCGGCACCGCGTACGCGTCGTTCTGGACCACCGTGTTCTCCCACCCGTCCACCTCGGCGTCGAGGCGGAAGGAGAAGATGTGCTGGTGGTAGGTCGCCACCAGGTTGCGTGCGATCCGGGTGCCGTGCTTCGCGGTCTCCCCCTCCTCGACCGACCGGGTCTGGACGATGCCCAGCAGCTTGACCTCAACCTGGATCGACGCGTCCTGGTAGAAGTTCCAGTAGAAGCCGTAGTGGTAGTTGCCGACCGTGGTGATGAAGCTGACCACCAGTCGGCGCGACCGCCGCACGTCCACCGCTCCGGTCATCCAATCGGTGTGCTTCCACAGGATGCCGGCGTCCTCCTCGTGGATGCACACGGCGTTCTCGATCACGGTCGGTTCGCCGTCCTCGCCCGCGACGATCCCGTCGAGGTAGACGATCTCGCCGAGGCAGTCACAACCGATGCGTAGTGAGTTGGCGAGCTTTCCGAGGCCGAACTCGCCGGCGTCGAAAGCACTGCGCCAGAAGTGTTCCTTCGACGGCTCGCCGTACGGCACGACCATCTCGGCCAGCGAAGCGCGGTGCAGCACCGAACGGTACTCCGCCCCGTCCTGGTATTCGACGGCGTGCAGCACCAGGCCCTCCAGCGGGTGGAAGTTGATGCGGAATCGCCACTTCTGCCACGTCAATTCATGGCCGTCGATGACGAAACCGACGCCTTCGGACTGAACGATCTCCAGTGGTGCCACATCGGTGCGCATCGGCTGGTTCGCGTCGGCGGTGTAGTTGGCCAGCTCGGTGTTCATCGGCCGCACGCCAAAGTCGTAGACCTCCAACACGTCCTGGGTCACCAGGTCGACGACAGCGATGACTCCCTCGATCGGGTGCGCGTAGCCGTTGTCGTCGGGGAACTCCCGGTAGTACGAGACCGAACCGGCAAGCCGGCGCCCGTCCACGTCGACGTCGATGACGCCGGGGACGGCCATGTTGCCGACGCCCCACGGGTCGATCTGCACCTTGGCGAGATCGGTGATGCCTCGCTTGGCCAGCGCCTCGACGTACCGCTGATCCTTCTTGATCAGGTCCGGTGCGCCTTCGAACTCCGCAAGCAGCACGGGAGCCGCCCCGTCGGTGACCGCGACCGACGACACCAGACTCTGGGCATCCAGGTCGACGAGAACGTCGAAGCTGGCACCCGTGGCACGGTCGACGAGGAGAACCCGTGCCCTGCGCGGGACGTCGTCACCGTTGCGCAGCAGCCGCTTGTCCGGCTCGTCGGTGTAGACCGCGGCAAAGCCGGGTTGTTCGGCAATCTTCGCGCCGCGCACGATGGCGGCGACCCGACTGATTTCCTCGGCGCTCAGCGAGTCGAAGAGGGGATGACGCATGGGAAAGTCCTTTCATCACACGCCGCCGAAGGATGACCTCGGTGGGTGGCAGCAAGCTAAACACCGCGACGGTGCACGCAACCCGGGAGCGTTTCGCTCAGCGGCCCGCCGACAGTTCCGTCATAAATGCGTCAACCGCGGCAGCGACCGGCACCGGTAGGTGCTCGATCATCGGGATGGTGCCACCCTCGACGACGACGACGTCCACGCGTGAAGCACTGCTCAGCCCGCGACGTATCGGCTCGATGTCGGGGAAACTGAACGGGTCTCCGTCCGCGCCCAGGATGAGTACCGGGGCCGTCACTCCCCCGATGCGGTCCTCCATCGCGTACCGCGCACACGCCAGATGGCCCTCCAGCGGGTCGACGCCTGGCGCCAACGCGTCACGGATGAAGCGGTTGAGGATGTCTGGCCGGTCCTTCGGGTAGTACGGGGCTCGTTGCGACCACCAGGTGATGAGATGTCCTCCGTCGCAATCGGTTTTGGCGTCGTCGACGCCCGGCCCGCCGGCATGACCTTCCCGGTACTCCGGGCCGGTGTACGACGGCGACGACAGCACCACCGCGTCAACCCGTTCAGTGGCAGCCGCGGCGACCTCGATGGCCACCACCGCTCCCGTGTGGTGCCCCATCACGGCAAAGTGCTTGATTCCCAGGGCATCTGCCAGAGCCAGGACACCAGCGGCGTACTGCTCGATCGTGTGCGAGCCTTGCGGCTTGGCGGACTGGCCGAATCCGTACATGTCCATCGCCACCACGCGGTAGCCGTCGGCGAGCAGTGGCAGCAGTTCGGCGAACTCGTCGTGCGAACGGGGAGTCTGATGCAGCGCGATCACGGTGGTGTCCCCGTGGCCCGCCTCGGCATAGTGCAACTGCCCCAGCGGGGTGTCGGCATAGCCCATCCGGACGACCACCGCGTCCGCCGGGCCGGAAAGGTCAGTCGACAAGGGTCCTCCCCATGTTGCGGTACGCCTCGGGACGCGTCGACCGTGCCCGCAGCGCCACGACCAGCGCCACCACCACGGTGACGATGTGCAGCAGCGGCAAGCCGTTGATCACCGGCGAATCGGTGCCGGTGATGGCCGGGAAGTTCGAGAGCGCGAAGTAGGTGACGGCGCCGAATCCGATCATCGCCAGCGCCGGCGCGACCGTGTATCCCCAACCGAAGAGCTTCTGCCTCGCGAAGAACACGATTACCGCGAGCGACGTCGTGGTGATGAGAACCATCAGACCGACCGCCCCGAAGCCGGTCATCGCCGACACCAGGGTCGTCAGCGGTTCCAGGCCGGCCACGGCAAACCCGATCACCACGAGTGCCTCGGCGGCGAATCCGGTGGCGCCGGCTACCGTCGGCGACTGGAACCGCGGGTGCAGGGTCTGCAGCGGACGGGGCAGGAAGCCGTCGCGGCCGAGGGCGAACATGTAGCGGGACGCCGCATTGTGGAAGGCCAGCACGCCGGCGAAACAACTGGTGACGATCAGAAGCTCGAGAATGCTCGTCCACGCCGAGCCCACGAACTGATCACTCAGGTCGAAGGCGAAGGTGCCTGGGCTGGCGCCAGCGGCCGCAACCGCATCGCCGGAACTGGCCAGGAAGGCCCACGACGTCAGCACGAAGAACAAGCCGATGCACCCCATCGCGATGTAGGTGGCACGCGGAATCGTCCGCTCGGGGTCCTTCGCCTCCTCGGCGTAGATGGCCGTGCCTTCGAACCCCTGATAGCAGGAGAACGCGAAGATCATTCCCACGCCGACCACGCCGGGGACGAATACCTGCTCGGGACTGAAGGAGCTGATCGGCAGGCTGCCGAGACCGTTCTTCGCGATGATCGCGACGTCGAGAACCAGCACGACGATCAACTCGAGGACGAGGGCGACACCCAGCACACCCGCGGCCAGCGTGATCTTGAAGTACCCCAAGACGAACGCCGCGACGAGACCGATCAGTGTGCAGACCCACCATGGGATGTTCACTCCGGTGAACGTGTTCACGCTGCCGGAAGCGAAGAAGCCCATGGCGCCACCGGTAGCCGCGGCCAGCGCCAGGTAGGCGGTCGTGGCGATGTAGGCGCCCGCGAGGCCGATCGGCCGGCCGAGGCCACGCACGATGTAGGCGAAGAACGCGCCGGCGTTGTGAACGTGCGGAACCATTCGGGTGAAGCCGACGGCGAACAGCAGCATGATCGCCATGACGAACACGTACATCCCGGGGGTGCCGACCCCCACGCCCAGACCGAGGGCGAGGGGAAGGATGGCGACCGCACCGCCTGCAGGAGCGACGGTCGCCATGACCATGAAGACGATGTGGGCGACGTTGAGGCTGCCCTTCGCAAGTTCCGTCTCACCCACCTTCGGCGGCCGACCGGTGTCTACTCGTTCTGCCATGGAAGAACCCCTCCTTGAACGGCTTTGGGGCCGCAACGATGATGACGCACAATTCTGGGCTCAGTGTGCGAACAAGATCGTGGACTGACCAGTGCCCGGTCCGCTCACCGATACGTCGTGGAGTCAAGATCATGACAACCCCAACAGTGCGACGCCGACGAACGCGACGGCGGCGCCGACCTGCTGCACCCGGCGCATCCGTTCGTGGAGCACCCAACGGGCCAGCAGCACCGTGACCACGGGATAGAGGGACGCCAAGACTCCCACCAAACTCACGTAGCCGAGTGTCGTGGCCCTCGCGAGCAACAGCAGGCCGCCGACGTCGACCACGCCGATCAGAATCGAGCTTCGTGCGAGCCAGAGTCGTGGGACGTCGGCGATCGCGCGGCGGTCCCGCAGCAAGAAGGGAAGCGCAAGGGTAACGATGGTCAGCTTGAGGACCACCACCGTCCAGACGACCCCACCCGAAGCGGCTTCGGCGACGAACGTCGTCGTCGCCCCAAAGCCGATGCCGGCGACGGCCGCGAGCACCAGCGATCGGGCCGCCACCCGCCCGGACATCTCGGGCCCCGACGCCAGCACCACCCCGACGATGCCCAGAACCGCACCGGCAATGGCGAGAAGTCCGGGTGTCTCTCCGAGGTGGATGATCCCCCACCCCACCGGCACCAACACACCCAGCGCGCTGATGGGGGCGACCACGCCCATCGTGCCGATCGACAGAGCCGAATAGAACGCCACCAATCCGAGCATCATGCACACGCCGGCGCCGACCGCCCAGAGCAGATCGGCCGGGTTGCTGCTGCCGGGCCAGGCGACGAGCAGAACCACGAGGGCGGTCGTCAGGCCGGCCAACTGCGAGAGCGCGACCACGACGACTGCCGGCAGGCGCCGGCTCGCGACCCCGCCGATGAAGTCGGCCAACCCTCCGCAGACCGAGGCGAGTAACGCCAAGAGCACGGCCATGTCCACCTTTCGTGGAGCCGGTCTTTCGACGATCCGAGGTCCGACCCCCGAAATCCGTTCAGCCCGTGCGAAAGAGGTGACCGAGACCGCTCCTAGACTGCTGAGGGTAGCTGTGACGGCGTTGCGCTCCAGCCGGCGTCGGCGGCCTGCACCGCCCTCAAGCTCTCAGCCACCTCTACACCCTTGCGGGCACCCGGATCCTCGCGACGACTCGGTCTCGCTCAGCGAGACCGCGACTGTGGGACCGGCCTGACATCCTGCCGGTGCGATCGAGCCGCCGTCGGCGAGCGCTTCGTGTCGGCGACGTCCACACGGCACCCCTTGCCACATTGGCAAGACTCCTTGCCACCTGACCCAGACCGGCGACATGCTGGATCTCGTGAATGCTCAATCTCCCTACGGCTTCGCCGATCCCGCGCTGGTGGCCACCTATCCGCAGCAGGCCGCGAAGGCGGTCCCCGGCTATCACGACGTCCACACCATGGCTTCGGTTCTGCTCGCCGAACTGGCGCCAGAAGACGCCCGGGTGCTGGTGCTTGGGGCCGGGGGTGGGCTCGAGACGAAGGCATTGGCGACGGCGCATCCCGACTGGACGTTCCTCGCCGTCGACCCCTCGGCGGCCATGCTCGACCTCGCCATGACCACGCTCGGGCCACTCGCGTCCCGGACGAGCGTGCACGAGGGCTTCGTCGGCGACGCACCGGACGGACCGTTCGACGCCGCGACGGCGCTGCTGCTCTTGCATCTACTGGATCGCGAGGAACGGCTGCGCACCCTCGCCGACGTGCACCGGCGGCTGCGGCCCGGCGCACCGCTGGTGGTCATGCACGTCAGCTATCCGCAGGGTGACCCGGCCGAGCGAGAACTGTGGCTGGGCCGTCACGAGGCCTACCTCGTCGCCTCGGGCGTCGAGCCCGCCCACGTGGAGAAGGCGGGCACCATGCTCCGTCAGCACATGCCCACACTGAACCCCGACGAAGACCGGGCCGTCCTGGAGGAGGCCGGCTTCACCGGTGTCACACAATTCTTCTCCGCGTTCACCTTTCGCGGCTGGATCGGCTACGCCTGACCCGGCGCCCGCGCTATCGCAACACGGGATCGGCGCCCGGTCGGCAGAATCGCTCCACGTCACTCAACGTCGGAGTCGACTCCCAGTCCCCCGGGGTCATGCACAACATCGCACCGCAGGCGTTCGCCCGGTGCAGGCGTTCGGGAACGTCGAGCTTCTCCAGCAGTGCGCTCAGGTAACCCGCCACGAACGCGTCTCCCGCGCCGACCGTGTCGACGACGTCGACCGAGAAACCTGGGCCTTCCACCACGGCCCCCGACGAATGCACGGCAGCCCCGTCAGCCCCGTGCTTCACCACCACTTCACGACATCCGCCGCGGACCAGTCGATCGGCGGCCTCGGTGGCATCCGCCTCCGGGAACAGCAACCGCAGTTCGTCGGCGCCCCCGAAGACCAGATCGGCACTCTCGGCGATGGTGCGCAGCAACGGGCCCGCAACGTCGGGCGGCGCCAACGTCGACCGGTAGTTCACGTCGAAGCTAACTCGAACGCCAGCGGTCCGAGCGCGATTCACGCTGGCCAGCAGACACTCTCGCGCGCTGTCGGACAGCAGCGCGGTGATACCGCTGACGTGCAGCAGCTCGGCGCTCTCGATCCAGCCGGCCGGGACGTCCTCCGACCGCAACCGCGAGCCGGCCGATCCGGCCCGGTAGTAGAACACCGCCGTCGAACTGGGCGACGGCCGCTCCTTGAGCATCAACCCGGTCGGGGCCTGATCGTCGACGATCGAGACGACGTCCACCCCTTCGGCACGGATCTCGCGGGTGACGCGTTCCCCGAGGGCGTCGTCGCCAACCCGGCCGAGCCACCCGACGTCGACGCCCAAGCGGCGCAGCCCAATTGCCACGTTGCTCTCGGCCCCACCGATGCCGAGGACCATCTCCGACACGTGCCGCAACGAGCCGATGTCCCTGGTGCGCAGCAACGCCATGGTCTCGCCGACGGTGACGACCCTTGCCGTCACGACGCCTGCCCGCAGACGGCCACGAACTCGGCCGTCCGGTCGCGAAGGGCAGCCAGGTCTCCGCCGCGCAGCGCGTCACCAAGCAACGGTCCGCCCACGCTGACCGCAGCAGCACCGGCCGTCAACCACGCCGCGGCGCCGGCCAGATCCACGCCGCCGGACGGAACCGCGGCGATGCCGGGAAACGGGCCACGCAGATCCTTGAGGTAACCGGGTCCAACCACGTTGGCCGGGAAGATCTTCACGGCGGCGGCCCCGGCGCGCCAGGCGCCGAACAGTTCGGTCGGGGTCAGGCCGCCGGGCACGATCGGCACCCCGGCGCGGGTCGACGCGGCGACGAGATCCAGGTCCGCGACGGGGGTGACGAGGTAATGCGCCCCGGCTCGGACGGCGGCGTCCAACTGCTCGCCGTCGACCACCGTGCCGACGCCGATGTCGGCGTCGGCTCCGTATCGCACGAGCAGTTCCGGTAGCCGCTCGAGGGTGCCCGGTGTGGTGAGAGTGAGTTCTAGGCTGCGGATTCCGGCGTCGACCAACACGTCGAGCACCCTGTCGTAATCGGCTGCATCAGGAGCCCGCACCACCACGATGAGCTTGGCCGCCGCGGTACGGGCGGGGATCGGGAGTCGAGTCAGCGTGTCACCAGTCATGAACGGTTCCGTCCTGCAGTCGATTCACCGGCAGGTACGCCGCGGTGTACGCAAAGGCCGAGGCGGCCTCTTCGTCGAGTTCGACACCAAGGCCTGGCGCGTCGCCTGGATGCAGGAAGCCGCGGTCGAAGGTGTACGACGTGCGGAACACACCCAGGGTGACCTCACTGTGGGGCATGTATTCCTGGATGCCGAAGTTGTGGATCGCCATGTCGAGGTGCAGCGCTGCCGCCATCCCGACCGGGGACACGTCCGTCGGCCCGTGCATCCCTGACTTGATGCCGTAGATGCCCGCGAAGTCCAGCAGCTTCTTCATAGCGGTGATACCGCCGGTGTGGGTGACCGCGGAACGCACGTAGTCGATCAGTCGCTCGGTGATCAGCATCTGGTAGTCGTAGACCGAGTTGAACACCTCACCGATGGCCAACGGAGTGGTGGAATGCTGGCGCACCAAGCGCAACGCCGCCTGGTCCTCGGCAGGCGTGCAGTCCTCAAGCCAGAAGAGGTCATAGGGCTCAACGTCTTTGGCGAACCTGGCGGCTTCGATGGGTGTCATCCGGTGGTGCCCGTCGTGCAGGATCCGGACACCCGTGCCGAAGTCCTCCCGGATGCGACTGAACACCGAAGGCATGTGGGACAGGTACGCGCGGGTGTCCCACACCTCCTCGATCGGCGCGGTCGCCGCCCTTCCGTCCGCGGCGCGATGGGCCGGTTCGTAGTCGTATCTGCCGCCCGCCTTGGTGGTGGACACCCCGTAGATCTGGCCGAGACCCGGTACGCCGGTCTGCACGCGCACCGCGGTGTACCCGGCGTCGAGATAGCCGCTGATCGCATCCTTGAGCGCCGGGTAGTCCCCGCCCGACGCGTGGCAGTACACCCGGATGCGGTCGCGACTGGCGCCGCCGAGCAGCTGGTAGAGCGGCATTCCGGCCTTCTTGGCCTTGATGTCCCACAGCGCCATGTCGACCGCCGCGATGGCGGCCATGGTGACCGGCCCGCGACGCCAGTACGCCCCACGGTAGAGGTACTGCCAGGTGTCCTCGATGCGGTCTTCGTCGCGGCCGATCAGAGTGGAGGCCAGGTGCTCGGACAGGTATGCCGCCACGGACAGCTCGCGCCCGTTGAGCGTGGCGTCCCCCCACCCGACCACACCGTCACTGGTGACGATCTTGAGGGTGACGAAGTTGCGGCCCGGACTGCAGACGTTGACGTCGATGCTCTGGATGGTCATGCTTCTCTTTCGTTGCGGCGGTGGGTGATTCGACTCGGCTCCGTCACATGGCGGGGAGTGGGTCGGTGAGGTCGCGGCCGGTCCAGTCCTTGGCCCACACCGCGACGATCAGCGCCGCGAGCGAGTACAGCACCAGCATCACCATGATCGGGATGGGGCTGCCCGTCGTGGCGGCAACCCAGGCGGCGACGAGGACGGGTCCGATACCGGTGGCGATCACCGCAGCGATCTCACGGACCACGGCGGTGAGGGTGTAGCGGTTGCGGGAACCGAAGATCTCAGGGATCGACACGTTCTCCAGCGAGGCCGGGCTGAGCACCGCGACGTTGTGGAGCACGACGTAGCCGACGAACACCCACAGCAGGTTCTTCGAGTCGATCGCCATCATGGCGGGCACGACGACGACCAAGGCCGACGACATGACGATGATGTACATCCTGCGGCGGCCGAACTTGTCTCCGAGGAAACCGATCAGCGGGATGGTGAGGAATCCGACGAGCGAAGACACGATGACGACGTTGGCGCTGAGGCTCTTCTGCAGCGCGAGCGTCAAGGTCATGAACGAGATCAGGTAGGTCTGGATCAGCCCGGAGTTGCCTGCCTGGCCGAACCGGAGGAAGAACGCCACGGCGATGGCCTTGATCGGCTTGCGCTGCAACGCCTCCACGGTGCGGGTTTCGACCTGCCCGGCCTGGGCCAGGATCTCCTCGCGGGACATGGCCCGCCCGTCGACGACGTCCTCGCGCTCCTCGAAGACGGGGCTTTCCTTGAGGTTCAACCGCACCCACACCGCGAACACCATGACGATGGCGCTGGCGATGAACGGGATCCGCCAGCCCCACGCAATGACGTCGCTTTCGACCATGACGCCGAGCAGGATCGCCCAGATGCCCGAGGCGAACAGCGTTCCGCAGTTCGTGCCGAGGCCCACCAGGGAGGCGACGAAACCGCGCCGCTTGACGGGTGCGTACTCGGCGAGCATCACGCCTGCACCGCTGATCTCCGCGCCTGCACCGAAGCCCTGCAGCAGTCGCAGGGCCACCAGCAGGATGGGTGCCAGCACACCCACCTGCTGATAGGTGGGCAGGACACCGATCAACGTGGTGGCCGCGCCCATCAGAAGAATGGTGTAGAACAACACCTTTCGTCGACCGATGCGGTCACCGAGCCGACCGAAGAAGATGGCGCCAAGGGGGCGGGCGATGTACCCGACGCCGTAGGTGGCCATCGACAGGACCACGGCCATCCCGGCGCTCTCACCGGAGAAGAACAGCTGGCTGAACACCAATGCCGCGGCCAGCGAGTAGAGCTGGAAGTCCATGAACTCCAGTGCGGTGCCCAACCATCCGGAGACGGCTGCCCGGACCAGGTCGGCCGTGCTGCGTTGGGCGACCGGCGGATGCTCGTCCGCGCGCGGCTCGGGGGTTTGTGCTGTGGTCATGTCGTTCCTCGGGGTGGTTGCAACGTTGCAGTGGATGGGATTTCAGAGTTGGAGCATGACCTTGGCCGACGCCGAGGCGTCACGGGCCACGGCGAAGGCGTTCACGGCGTCGGCCGCCGGGATCACGTGGGAGATCACCGCGTCGAAGCGGTCGGAGGCGGCGAGCAGCGCGATCGCGTCGTCGATCTCGGTGGAGAAGCGGAAGGCGCCGATCAAGCTCACCTCCTTGGCAAGCATCGGGGACAGGTTGACGCCGATCTCGGCATTCGGCAGCATCCCGACTTGTACGACGGTGCCGGCTCGTCGGACTGCCCGTATCGCCTGCGTGACCGAGACGCCCACTCCGGAGCATTCGAATACGACGTCGTAGGACTCGTTCTCGACGACGTCGCGGCCGACGAGTGCGGTTTCTTTGGCGCCCAGGGCGACTGCGCGTTCCAGCGGCTCCTCGCGCAGATCGGTGACGCCGATTGCGGCCGCTCCCGCTTCGGCCGCGGCGGCGACGACGAGCAACCCGATGGGGCCTGCGCCGATCACCAGAACGCGGCGGCCGGCCAGCGCGGGGGCCAGGTTGACGGCGTGCAGTGCGACGGCGAGCGGCTCAGCCAACGCGGCCCGCAGGAGCGGTAGCCCAGCCGGTAGCGCTCGGATCATGTGGTCTTCGACGATCAGCAGTTCGGCGGCACCGCCCTGGCGGTGCGGGAACGTGGCTGCGCTGCCGAGGTAGTCCCCGCCCGGCCGAAGGTGGGGACGCTCCTGAAGGCCGGCCACCGGCGCCCCGTAGCGCGCCGGGTGCACGGTCACAGGTGAACCCGCCGGGTAACGGCCGGACGGGTCGAGGTCCACGACCGCCGACAACTCGTGGCCGGGTGTGAACGGTTCCCGGACGACGTTCTCGCCGTTGGCGCCGTGGAAGTAGTAGTGCAGATCCGACCCGCAGATCCCGACGTAACCGACGCGCAGCCGGACCTCACCGTCGCCCGGTTCGGGCTGGGAGCGGTCCTCCCACCGGATGTCCTCTTTGCCGTGGATTGCAAGGGCTTTCATGACACTCTCCTGTTGTCGACCGCGTCGACGGCATCCTGCGCCGCGGCGCGAATGCCGCTGCGGGCGATGACTGCGACGAGGTCGGCGACCCGGTCGGTGAACGCGTCGTGTGCGACGAGGTCGTCGGGCAGGAATCCGCCACGCAGCACCGCCATCGCGTGCTCGCGGGGGCCAGCTGCCCCACGTGTCACCTCGGCCAGCCGGTCGCGTGCGGGTTCCCGGATCTCGCCGGCGTAAGGGCCGGCGTCGACGCCGGCGGGCGGCGCGACCGACACGATCCAGCCGGCCACGGTCAACGCCAGCAGGTGGGGAATCTTCCCGTCGCGCAGGGCAATCAAGGCCGGTTCCGGGACGCGCTGCAGCAGTTTGACCGAACCGTCGGTGCCGACCTGTGACGTCCGGTGCCCCAGTGCGGAGTTCGCCCACCGGTGTGACAGCGAGTCGAGGTAGGCGTCGACGTCGAAGTCCCTCGGCAGTGCGATGGTCGGCAGGTACTCGTGCGTGATGCACGCCCGGACGGCGTCGCGAACGAACGGCTGCGCCCACGCGTCGGCGATGGTGCCCTGCCCGTCGAGGATTCCGAGGTACGCGATCAGCGAGTGCGAACCGTTGAGCAACCGGAGCTTGACCAGTTCGTAGGCCTCGACCTCGTCGCTGATGATCGCCCCGGCGCGGTCCCAGGCAGGTCGGCCGGCGGCGAAGTCGTCCTCGAGGACCCACATGGTGAATTCCTCGGCGGGCACGGGGCAGCGGTCGTCGACCCCGAGCAACTCGCCGACGTCGGTGACGGTGCCGCCCGTCGTCGACGGCACGATGCGGTCGACCATCGAGTTGGGGAACGTGACGTGATCGCGCACGAAGGTGAGCACGTCATCCGCAGCGGAGCTCGCGTGCAGGAACTCGGTGACGACGGCGCGGGTGACGTGTCCGTTGGACTGCAGGTTGTCGCACGACAGCACGGTCATCGGCGCACCGGTCGCGGCGCGGACGGCAAGCCCCCGGGCGACGAGTCCGATCGTGCTGCGGGGGTTGGCGGGATCGGCCAGGTCGGCGTGGACGTCGTCTCGGTCGACGTCGAGGCGTCCGTTGCGCGGGGAGCGGCAGTAGCCGACCTCGCTGACGGTCAGCGTCAGGATGCGGTTGGCCGGGGCGGCGAGCGCTGAGACGAACGCGTCGGGCTCGTCAGCGAGGACGCCGAGGCCGCGGTGGACGTCCACGACGGCGGCGCGTCGGCCTCGCTCCGAGAGCTCGAGGACGGAGTAGCGACCGTCTTGCGCGCGCATCGCGTCGACCACGTCGTGGGACCGGTTGGCGAAGCCGTGGATCCCCCATTCGCCGGGCTCGGCGGCCAGGGCTTGGGCGGTGTAGACGGCGGCGTGGGCGCGGTGAAAGTTGCCGAGACCCAGGTGGACCATCCCCGTGGCGTCGCCTGCCGAGGCGCCCAACAGCGCGCCGCTCGGCGTGGTTTGACGAGACAGTCTCTGCATCATTCCCTTTCCAAGTCCCACGATCGCCTGCGTTCCGTATTATGAACCGCATGTATCGTTATGCGAACCAGCCTGACACGCGGCCATTCGGTGTGTCAAGCGTCACCATGTCGGTGTGCCAAGCTCTCGGTACGGCCGCAGAACGAAGGGGGACGCGATGACGAACGGCGACTCTCCGTCCCCGGTCGGCAGCGTGGACAAGGCCCTCGCCTTGGTCGAACTGCTGGCCGACGCCGGACCCGAGGGCATGGCGCTGCGCGACGTGGTCGAGGCAAGTGGACTCAACAAGGCCTCCGCCCACCGAACCCTGCAGGCGCTGCAACACCGGGGCTTCGCCGAACAGGGCGACAATCAGCGCTACCGATTGGGCTCGCGCCCAGCACTTTTGGTCGAGCGGTTCCAGCGTGAAGAGAACCTGCCCACGTTGTTCCGGCCCACGCTGCTCGCCATCTGCCAAGAAGTCCAAGAACTGGTGCACCTGGGAATCCTCGAAGGCCGTGACGTCCTGTACCTGGACAAGGTGGAACCCGACCGGGCCATGCGCGTGTGGTCTCGGGTGGGCCGCCAAGTCAGCGTGCTCACCACCGCGCTCGGGCGCGCCATGGTCGCCGGCGAGGGCGCCTCCGACGCACAGTTGTCGGCGTACACCACCGGCGCGGAGGCCGTGGTGGTCGACAGGTTCCGCCGCGCGGTCGGCGAGGCGCGCCTCAGCGGCTTCGCCATGGAACGCGAGGAGAACGAGTCGGGCATCTGCTGTGTGGGCGTGGCGCTCAGGCGACCGACCGGACGTCCCGTCGCGGTGAGCATCACCGGGCCGAGCAGCAGGATGGACGGCGACCGACTCGACCGCCTTGGTAGCCGACTCCGGGAAGTGCTCAACGTGTCTGCGCCACCGGGGTTTTCGCTCGCGCCTGTCGTCACCGGCTAGGGGTGCGCCCTTGTCGCGCCGAGGAGTACGGCCGCTCCGGCTCCGGTCAACGCCGCCACCGGAACCGCCCTCCCCGACACCGCGACGAGGAGGTCGACGGCACGGCCACGGACCTCTGCGCCAGTGGATGGGCCGTGCTCGAACCCTGCGTCGGTGCCATTCAGACGTAGCCCGTCGACCCGTTCACGACCGCCGCCGAAATTGACGGTCGTATTCACCTGGTATCGCAAGGCGTCGACGACGGATGCGACGGGGTAGTGCGAGCCGACGCCCAACGGTCGACGGATGTCCTCACCGTGGACGAAGCACTCGACGAGCCGCGTGCTGGGGTTGGCGGGCGGCGTCCGGGTCGAACCGATCAGCGTCCGCATCGCGTCGAGCGTCTCGGTCGGGTCGGCGCACTTCCGCCTCGCGATCCCGGTGGCGTTGTCTCGATCGAAGTCGAAGCGTGCCAAGATCATTCGCCTGGCGAACCCCAACCGGGTCGTCGCTGCGGAGTCGACCAGGTGGGCCAACACGTCGTGGACGTCCCACCCCGCACACGACGACGGCGTCGTCCAGGCCTCTGCGGGGAGGCGGCGCAGATCGTCGACCAGCCGCGCTCGCTCGGCGTGCACGACCGGCCACACGACGGAGAATTTGGGAGTCACAACGAATTAGACCAGCGCCGGCCGTCGGACTCATCGAACGCCGCCGGAGGCTCGACTACCCGGGCGATTCGCGACACCATTGGTCGGACGTGGCCCGCGCCCACACCGTCTCGAGAAGGAGCGTCATGCCCATATCTCGCCGAACCCTTGGCAAGGCAGGTCTGGCGGGTGTGGTTGCGACCGCTGCGGCCACCCGCCTCAGTCCACCGGCGCTGGCCGACAGCCCCGTGCGCGGCATCCCCGTCGCCGAGGTGCGCGCCCGCAGCGTCGTGCTGGTGCACGGCCTGTACGCGGACGGCTCCTCGTGGATCGACGTCGTCCCACATCTGCAGGACGCCGGCCTCGACGTGGCGGTCGTGCAGAACCCCCTGACGACCTTGGCCGACGCCACCGCGGAGACCCGCCGGGTCCTCGCGCTGCACGAGGGCCCCACCGTCCTGGTCGGCCATTCGTGGTCGGGGACCATCGTCAGCGAGGTCGGCGGTGACGACGGGATCAGCGCACTGGTCTACGTCGCGGCCCGCGCGCCCGACGCCGACGAGGACTTCCCCGCCCTGGCCAAGCAGTACCCCACTCCCCCGGCGTCGGCGGGGGTGGTCGTCGCGGCAGACGGCTACGCCCAGCTCGGGGAGACGGCGTTCCTCGAGGACTTCGCCGGCGGCGTCCCCACCGCGCGAGCTCGCGCGCTGTACGCCGTGCAAGGCCGCAACCTCGCCGGCCTTCCTGGAGAACGCACGACCACCGCAGCCTGGCACGCCAAGCCCACCTGGTATCAGGTGTCGACGCAGGACCGGACGATCAACCCGGAACTCGAGCGATTCCTCGCACATCGCATGGGCGCCAACACCATCGAGCTCGACACCTCACACCTGTCCTTGATCACCGAGCCCAGGTCCGTCGCGGCCCTCATCCTGGCGGCGGCGGGCCGGTCCTGACCGAGGTGCCCGCCTGCGCAATCGGCCTGCCGAACCTGATGTACGGGCGACCGTCCTCCAGCACCACCGTCGCCTCCACCTCGTACACCTCGGCGATCACCTCGGGCGTGAGAACGGCGGCCGGCGGTCCCGCCACGTGCACGCGGCCGCGGCGGAGCACCACCAGCTCGTGACAGTAGGTCGCCGCCAGATTGAGGTCGTGCAGCGCCATCACCGTGGTGGTGTCGGCCGCGGCGACGAGTTCGAGCAGCTCGAGTTGGTGGCGGATGTCGAGGTGGTTGGTCGGTTCGTCCAACAGCAGCTCCGACGGTTCCTGCGCCAACGCCCTGGCGATCTGCACGCGCTGTCGCTCGCCACCCGACAGCGTCGAGTACCGCCGCTCCAGAAGGTCGGCGACACCCGTTGTGGTAGCGGCGGATTCGACGACCTCGCGGTCCCGTGCCGACATCGGTGCCCACGCCGGCCGATGCGGGAGACGCCCGAGGTCGACCACGTCACGGACCGTGGGATCCTGGTCGGTGGCCGCCTCCTGGTCCACCACGGCCAGCCGACGGGCGAGTCGGCGGCGACTGATCGCCGCGACGTCGAGGTCGTCGAGACGGACCACGCCCGACGAGGTGGCGCGCAACCCGGCCAACAACCTCAACAGCGACGACTTGCCGGACCCGTTGGGGCCGAGGAGGCCGACCGTGCTGCCGGTGGCGACGGAGACGTCCACTCCGTCGACGACGAGCTTGTCGCGAACTCGCCAGGAGACGCGATCGGCAGTCAGACTCACGCGCCCCTCCTTCGCCGAAGCAGGATGACCACGAACGCGGGCACACCGACGATCGCGGTCGCCACCCCGACCGGCAGTTCCTGCGGCGCGATGACCAGGCGAGCCGCAGCGTCCACCCAGACCAGGAAGATCGCGCCGAGGATCGTCGCCGTCGGCACCAACACCCGATGCCGCGTCCCCACCAGCGCCCTGGCCGCGTGCGGCAGGACGAGTCCGACGAAACCGATTGCGCCCGAGGTGGACACGATGACGGCGGTCACCAGCGCCGTCACCACCAGCAGGACCATCCTGGCCCTGCCCACCGACACCCCGAGCGAGGCGGCCGCGTCCTCGCCGAAGAGGAAGGCGTCCAGCGTCGAGGCGAACGCCAAGCAGACCACCACCCCGAATGCCACCACTGCGCCGCAGAGCGCCACGTCACTCCACGACGCGCTGCTGAGCGACCCGAGCAGCCAGAACAGCACGCCTCTGGTCTGCTCAGCGTCCGCCGAGGTGAAGACGATGAACGACGTGAGCGCCGAGAACAACTGGGTGGCAGCAATTCCCGCCAAGATCATCCGGTCCATGCCGGTACCCGCCGCCACCGCGAGCACCAGCACCAGACCGAACGCCACGACCGCCCCGACGAAGGCTCCGGCCGCCAGTCCTATTGCCCCAGCGCCGATTCCGAGCACGACGATCGACACCGCTCCCGTCGACGCGCCAGAGGCCACGCCGAGGATGAACGGATCGGCCAGCGGGTTCCTCAGCAGCGACTGCAGGATCACCCCGCACAGCGCCAGGCCCGCGCCGCATGCCGCAGCCAGCAGCGCACGCGGCAACCGAAGATCCCAAACGATGCTCTGCTGCAACATCGTCAGCTGCGACCTCGGACCGCCGAGCCGCTCGAGCACCGCCGCATAGGCGTCTGCTGGCCCGAGGTCCGACGGTCCGATGGTGGTCGCCACGGCGATCGAGACGAGGAGGAGTATCACTCCGGCCGGCCACACGACGGCAAGTGGCACGCGTCGACGCAACGGCACCATGGTCAGCGCGTCAAACCGTGTCTGCGCAGTCCATCGGCCACGGTCTCCATGGCGTCGACGATGCGGATGCCGGGGTTGAGTTCGGCGCC
The DNA here is from genome assembly GCF_001426545.1 of Mycobacterium sp. Root135. GTDB lineage: Bacteria > Actinomycetota > Actinomycetes > Mycobacteriales > Mycobacteriaceae > Mycobacterium. The sequence goes on from NZ_LMEZ01000007.1 coordinate 394,415, forward strand.
AGCCAGCGTGATGTAGCGCTTGTTCTTGACCGCCGCCATCTCGCGTGTCACCGGATTCGACTCCAGGAAGGCGATCTTCGCGGCCGCGTTCTCGGCGGTCTGACTCTTGCGCGTGAGGTCGCCCAGGATGAGAACGTCGGGGTTGCGTTGAGCCACGGTCTCCCAGCCGATTTGGGGCCAGTCCTCCTTGGCGTCGGCGAATGCGTTGGTCAAACCAAGCGTGCGCGAGATGATGCCGGGCCCTCCGCAACAACCGGCCAGGTAGGGCGACTCGGCGTTGGCGAACCAGTACATTGCGGTCGTGCCGTCGGCGGTCTTGGTTCCCGCAAGCCGCGCAACGCGGTCCTGCATGTCCGCGATGATCGCGTTCCCGCGATCCCGACGGTCGACGAGCGCTGCCAGGTCACGGATCTCCTGGAAGACGGCGTCGAGTTCCAACGTGCTGGAGCGCGCACCGTCGGAGCTGCCCGCCTCCTTCGTGCACTCGACGGCCGAGACGTAGGACGGCACACCCAGCTTCTCGAGGTTCTCGGGAGTGGTGACGCCGCCGACGCCAAGCGTGTCCGGAAACGACGCCGTGACCAAGTCGGGCTCGGCGTTGAGGACCGCCTCGTAGGACGGCGCGGTGTCCGCCAGCCGCTGGACCCCGGCGTTGGCGGCCTCCAAGGACGGAAGGATCGGATCGGTCCAGCCCGCGGTCCCGACCACGCGATCGGCCACCCCCAGCGACAGCAGCATTTCGGTGCTGCCCTGGTTGAGGGACACGATCCGCATCGGCGGCCGCTCCACCGTCACCGTGCGTCCGCAGTCGTCGAGGGAGACGGGGTAGCCGGTCGGCGTTGCGGCGGAGGGTCGTTCGGCGGCCGGACTACAGCCGGCGAGCACCACCGCCAGAAGGAAGAGAGTTGTCGAAGCACGACGAGATGAGCGCATGACGAGCCTTTGCATCAGGGGCCTAATCAGCGAGACCCGATGAGTAGCCCGCGGGGAGGACCGCAGGCGCCAGCAGGTCTTCGGACTCGGGGGTCGTCCTCGGCGGGCCGCCTTCCCAGAAGCGTTGCTTCCAGTGGCTCTCAACGATCGAGTGGCCTGCCTCGTATCCCCATACCGCTGCGCGTCAGTCCCGGAATCTCACCGGGTTCCCTACTCCTCGCGGAGGTGACTGGCGACCACAGCTTAGCCACGGCGTCGAACCAGCCCGGCACGCAACGACTGGACATATGTCCACTTTTTGATCCCGTATAGCGGCGTCCGGGTAGCGCGCTTCACTGATTCGCGGTGGTCCATCCTCCAAAGACCGTCAATTATGGCGCTTTCTGCAGCAGCTTGCCGAGGCGAGCAGGTCATGGATATCCTGGACACATGTCCAGTGAAGCCTTGTCCGATGTCACCGAGCTGGAGGTTCGGCGGCGCCGTCGCTCGAACGCCGAGGCCTCGACGAAGCTGATCGACGCCACGGTCGACCTGCTCCGCGAGTCCACGATGGACGCCGTCTCCGTCCGCGAAGTGGCCGCCCGAGCCGGCGTGTCGGACACGATCGCCGCTCAGCTGTTCTCCTCAACCGACGAACTCGTCGTCGAAACCTGCCTCCGCCGGATCCGGGGCGTCGAGCTGAGTACCGACGCCAACCACGGCTCCGTCACCCGGGTGGCCGAGCAGCTCAGCCACATGATGTTGGTCGTCGCCGAAGAACCGGCGATCGCGTCGGCCTGCGCGGCGGTCTTCCTCGACAGCGGACCGACCGCCGACCGAGCCCGCGAACAGATCGGGCAGGAGATCCGTCGCCTGATCGCCTCCGCCGTCGGCCCGGGGTCGTGGCCCGAGGTGATCGCCACGCTCGAGTTGGTGTTCTCCGGAGCCCTGATTCAGGCGGCCGCCGGCACGATGACCTTCCAGCGAGCCGCGGACCGCGTCGAGACCGCCGTGGGCCTCATCCTCGAGGGCGTCCCGCAGCAATGAGCGTCCGGAAACTTCTCACCCTCCCGAAAGGCCCGTCGACGTGGCGTACGTGATCACGCAGAACTGCTGCAAGGACGCCAGCTGCGTTCCGGTATGCCCGGTGGACTGCATCCGACCGGTCGGCGGCGCCGGAGAATTCACCGGCACCGAGATGCTCTACATCGATCCCGAGGCATGCATCGATTGCGGCGCGTGCATGGACGAGTGCCCGGTTGGCGCAGTCCACTACGAGGACGACCTCCCGGAGTCGTTGGCACGGTTCAAGGACATCAACGCCGCGTACTTCGAGCGTCACCCACTCGAACCGGACACGTCGACGCCCGCACCCAAGCATCGTCCCGTGCCCGCGGGACGACTGCGGATCGCGATCGTCGGCGCCGGTCCCGCAGCGTGCTACGCCGCAAGTGACTTGATCGCAGTCGACGGCGTCGAGGTGGACCTCTTCGAGCGGTTGCCGACGCCGTACGGACTCATCCGGGCGGGCGTCGCCCCCGACCACCAGCACACCAAGTCAGTCGTCGACGTCTTCCAACGCGCCTTCGCCTCACCGCGTTTCGGAACCCACTTCAACGTCGAGGTCGGCCGCGACGTCACCCACGACGACCTGCTCGCCCACCATCACGCGGTGATCTACGCCGTCGGCGCCACCCGCACCCGTGATCTCGCAATACCCGGCGAAGACCTGCCGGGAAGTCATGCGGCGTCCGACTTCGTGGGCTGGTACAACGGCCATCCCGATCACGCCGGGCACGAGTTCGACCTGACCGGCAGTCGCGCCGTGCTCGTCGGCAACGGAAACGTCGCCGTCGACGTCGCCCGCATCCTGCTGGCCACCCCCGAACACCTCGCCTCCACCGACATCGCCCGTCACGCGATGGAGTCGTTGCGGCACAGCCAGATCGACGAGGTGGTCATCATGGGACGACGGGGGTTGCGCCACGCCGCCTTCTCCGTCGGGGAGTTCTTGGCACTGGGGAATCTGGACGGGGTCGACGTCGTGATCGACGGTGACGACGACTTCGAACCCAAGACGGACGACAGCGTCGAAACCACGACCAAGCTCGACATCGCCCGCGAGTACGCCGCTCGCCGGACGACACCGGGCAACAAGCGAATCGTGTTCCGCTTCCTGGCGTCTCCCGTCGACCTCGTCGGCGAACATCGCGTCGAGGGTCTTCACGTCGTCCACAACAGCTCGGGCGAGGACGGCGGTCTGGTGCTCGGAGATCCGGCCACCGACACCGAACTCGTCGAGACGGGTTTGGTATTGCGTTCAATCGGCTACCGCGGCTCCGAAATCGACGGCGTGGCGTGGGATTCGGCCGCCGGCGTCATTCCGAACGTGGCCGGTCGAGTCGTCGACGAGGAGCGCGCGCCGGTTCCCGGGGTGTACGTGACCGGGTGGATCAAACGGGGGCCGCGCGGGGTCATCGGCACCAACCGCACCTGCGCCGAGGAGACGGTCGCGTCCCTGCTCGCCGACTTCGACGACGGCCTGATGGACCGAGAGGTCGGCAGCCGCCAAGACCTGCTGCGCACCATGGCCGACCGCGGCGCCAAACCGGTGACCTGGTCGGGCTGGCGATCCATCGACGCCGCCGAGCGCCAACTGGGTGAGGCGGAGTCACGGCCCAGGGTGAAGTTCGTCGACGTCGACGAGTTGCTTGCGACCGTGCGTGGGAACGCCACGTAACGTGAGCGCCGCCTAGGACCTGTGGTCGCCCTGCGCCGTGATGGCGCCGCCAAGCCAGCGTTTGACGAAGCGCCGCAACTCTTCTCGCGACCGTGCCGGCGGATTGGGCGCGACGAAGAACGAGAGCATGGTCCGCAGTGTGAATTCCACCAATTCCCCAAGGGCGGCGTCGTCGTAGCCGTATCGCGACCAGTCCACGTCGAAGCGGTTGATCATCCTCATCCCGAAGTCCTGCGCCTCGTCGGACGCCACCTCGCCCGGCCGCGCACTTGCATACGACTCGGACAAGAGGATGGCCAGATGCGGGATGCGCACCACCTCCTGCAAGGTGAACATCACCCCCTCCGTCATCGCCTCTGCCGGGTCGGCGATTCCGCTCACGGCCTCGGCCAACCGATCCAGGAATCCGTCGACGGACGCCATTGCCGCGGCGCGCATCAGGGCATCGGCCGTCGGGAAGTACCGATACACCGTCTGCCGGATGACACCGAGCGAGGCGGCGACGTCGGCGATGCTGATTCCTGAACCGGTTTCGGAGATGAGTTGCACTGCAGCGTCGACTATTCGCGCCGCCGCCTCCTCGTCACTGCGCGGCGGCTCGCCACCCCATCCGCGTCTACGCGCCACAGTCGCGCCTTTCCGCCGGCATGACGAAAGGGTATCGCCCATGGCGTTGACGCAAGGCCACCCTCAATGTCAACATACACACAATGAGTCATTTGTATGATTGCGATTGGATGCGCCCGTGACGGACCTTCAGGTACGAAAGATGCGGTTCGCGTTCGCCGACTACGACGTCCCCTTCCTCTGGAACGAGACGAATCCTGCGTTCTCGGCGATGGCGAACGCCGTGTCCTTTCTGGCCATCGCGTTCGAGAAGATGATCGTCAGCACGATGGCAGAGGCGAAGCCGCTGCTGACCGACCCGGTGATCGCCGAGGAGGCGGATGCCTTCGTGCGTCAAGAAGCCCAACACTCGATGGCCCACCGCCAGCACGCTCGCGGACTCATAAAGGCCTACCCCGCACTCAAGGAAACCCTCGACGACGTCATCGCCGCATTCGACGATCTGGTCGCCAACAAGCCGTTGAAGTACCGACTGGCCTACACCGCCGATCTGGAGGCCACCTTCACCCCGGTCTTCAAACTGATGCTGGACAACGACGACACGTTGTTCGCGCCGGGTGACGACCGCGTGGCGTCATTGTTCCTGTGGCACTTCGTCGAAGAGGTCGAACACCGAAGCTCGGCGCTGATCATCTACAACGGCTTGGTCGACGATCCGTGGTACCGCGCCCGAGTGGCGCCGTCGATCTTCAAGCACGTCATGGACGTGGTGCGGATGGCGTGCGACGGGTTCAACAGGCACATTCCGCTGGAGGTGCGCAAGGTCGACGCCGTGTCGACCTTCGCCCTCGAGCGACGAAAGAACGCCGTGCTCAAGCGTTTCGGCCGCCGTCCCGACTATGGACCGTTTCAGAGCCCGTTTCCGCAGCTGGGAATGCGCGAACAGCTCACTGCCCTGGCGGGTATCGTGCGCAGCCAGATTCCCGGCCACGATCCCAGCCACGAGAAGTTACCCGCGCTCGCCGCTGAATGGTTCACACGATACGACGAGGGCTATGACGTGACGAAGTGGTACACCGCCGAGTCGGCCCCCGCCGGCACCGCCGGGAAGGCATCGGCCGATGTCTGACCTGTGCGCCCCGACATTCGCGGGTCTGACGGCGCGGTTGGGCTTTTCGTGTGACGACATGGGTGGTCTCGTCTCGTTTCGCAACCCGCTGAACTTGGAGAACTGGACCCTGCCGCTTCTCGAGATCACGGTGATCGCCGGCGCCGTCCTTGCCTTGGTGTACGCCGTCGTCCGCTGGCGCCGCCACGGCGACCCGACCAACCTGGTGCTGTGGTTTGGCGCCATTGCCTATCTGGTGATCATCGAGCCTCCGCTGTATTTCCCAGCCCAATTCGGGATCGGTGCCTACGTCGACACGATGTTCGCGCACAACGTCTTCACCGTCGACTTCCTGTGGGGTCGACTACCCCTCTACATCATCGCGATCTATCCGATGATGGCCACGGTTGCATACGAGATCGTCCGCACCCTCGGGGTGTTCCGCAGGCGAGGTGTCCTGGTCGGCGCAATCTGCGTGGGTTTCGTCCATCATGCGTTCTACGAGATATTCGACCACATCGGACCGCAATTGCGTTGGTGGGAATGGACTTTGGACCATCCGATGAACCAGCCGTTCTTCGACTCGGTGCCACTCCCCAGCGTCGTGGTGTTCGCCGCACTGTGGCCGATGTCGCTGGCCTTCTGCGTGCAGCTGTTCGTGGGCCGCCACGTCGACGCCGGGACGAACTTCACCGGGGTGCAGGTGCTTTGGCGGACCATCGTCGTCGGCGTACTGGCGTCCGTAGGCACCGCGGTGCTCCCGCTGCCCGCAACGCTGCTCGGCAAGCTCACCGGCAGTACGGACGTCGGCGGTGTCGTCTACGCCCTCGAACTCGTCACAGTCTGCGCGGTCGCAATACCCGTACTCGTCGGCCAGTGGCGCACCACCCGCCAGACCGGTGCGAGCTATGCCAACCCACTGATGCTCGGCTATGCCGCGGTGTATCTGGTCGTCATGGCGGTGCTGTGGGCGACGGCCTTGCCGGCATACTTCGGCGCCACCGGCGGGGTGACCACCCAGGGAGATCCGGTGGGCAGCCTCTGGTATTCGCTGCTGTGTCTCGTCGTCGCGGCTCTGTCGATCGCGGCCTGCCGGAGCGTGACGACGCGCGAACCGACGACGCCGGAGCCGTTGCTCGCCGCGGGCTGACTTCGGCGCGTTCCCGTTCGCTGAGCGGCTGGTAGCGCGCCGAAATCGCGACGGCGACGGGTGTCGTGTCGGTGGGTGCGGGCACTATGGCTAGATGGCCCGCAAGTCCGCTGCACCGGCAGCACCGCTGGCCCGCTTCAGCGACCTGACGCGGGAGTGGTTCACCGGCACCTTCGCGGCACCGACGGCTGCCCAGACCGAGGCCTGGGAGGCCATCGCCAACGGCGACAACACGCTGGTCATCGCCCCGACCGGGTCGGGCAAGACGCTCGCGGCGTTCCTCTGGGCCGTCGACCGGTTGGCCTCCGGTGAGCCACGGGACGCCAAGGCAGGCACCCGGGTGCTCTACATCTCGCCGCTCAAGGCGCTCGCCGTCGACGTCGAGCGCAACCTCAGCACCCCGCTGACGGGCATCGGCCGCGTCGCGGAACGCCGAGGAGAGGTCGCCCCGAGCATCAGCGTCGGGGTCCGCTCCGGCGACACCCCACCCAATCGCCGCCGCGAGATGATCGCCCGGCCACCCGACATCCTCATCACCACGCCCGAGTCCCTCTTCCTCATGTTGACCTCGGCCGCCAGGGAGACCCTCACCGAGGTCGACACCGTGATCGTCGACGAGGTGCACGCCGTCGCGGCCACCAAGCGCGGCGCCCACCTCGCGCTGTCGCTCGAGCGGCTCGACCAGCTGATGGACCAGCCCGCCCAACGCATCGGGCTGTCGGCAACCGTCCGACCGCCCGAGGAGGTGGCCCGGTTTCTGTCCGGCCAAGCCCCCACCACCATCGTGGCGCCCATGGCCGCCAAGACCTTCGACCTGTCGGTTCAGGTGCCGGTGCCCGACATGGCCAACCTCGAGAACAACAGCATCTGGCCCGACGTCGAGGAACGCATCGTCGACCTCATCGAATCGCATCGGTCCTCGATCGTGTTCGCCAACTCCCGGCGGCTCGCCGAGCGACTCACGGCCCGGCTCAACGAGATACACGCCGAGCGCCAGGGAACCGAGCTCGTCGAGACGCCCAACCCGAAGGTCGGCGGCGGCTTTCCCGCCCAGATGATGGGCAGCGGCGTGGCGAAGGGCGCCGCGCCGCTCCTGGCCAAGGCCCATCACGGATCCATCAGCAAGGAGCAGCGGGCGATCGTCGAGGACGATCTGAAGACCGGTCGGCTCAAGGCCGTGGTGGCCACCTCCAGCCTCGAACTCGGCATCGACATGGGGGCCGTCGACCTCGTCATCCAAGTCGAGTCCCCGCCCTCGGTGGCCAGCGGGCTGCAGCGCATCGGCCGCGCGGGTCACCAGGTCGGCGAGATCTCCCAGGGCGTGCTGTTTCCGAAGCACCGCACCGACCTCATCGACTGCGCGGTGACGGTCCAGCGCATGCTCGCCGGTCAGATCGAGACCATGCGCGTGCCGACCAACCCGCTCGACATCCTCGCCCAGCACACCGTCGCGGCCGCCGCTCTCGAGCCGCTCGACGCCGACCGTTGGTTCGACGCGGTGCGGCGCAGTGCCCCGTTCGCCACGTTGCCGCGCAGCGCATTCGAGGCGACGCTGGACCTGCTGAGCGGCAAGTACCCCTCCACGGAGTTCGCCGAATTGCGCCCCCGGTTGGTCTACGACCGCGACGGCGGGACCCTCACCGCACGACCCGGTGCCCAGCGGCTCGCGGTGACTTCCGGCGGTGCCATCCCCGACCGCGGGATGTTCACCGTGTACCTGGCATCGTCAGCCGACACCGACAAGCCCTCCCGGGTGGGCGAACTCGACGAGGAGATGGTCTACGAGTCGCGGCCCGGCGACGTCATCTCATTGGGCGCCACCAGCTGGCGGATCACCGAGATCACCCACGACCGCGTGCTGGTGCTGCCCGCACCGGGACAACCCGCCCGGCTGCCGTTCTGGCGCGGCGACGGGGTTGGCCGACCCGCCGAGTTGGGTGCCGCGATCGGGGCGTTCACCGGCGAGCTGGCGAGCATGAACCGGGCGAAGTTCGACGAGCGCTGCGCCACAATGGGTTTCAACGACTTTGCGACGAACAACCTCTGGCAGCTGATCTTCGACCAGAAGGAGGCCACCGGCACCGTCCCCACCGACACCACGTTCGTCGTCGAACGCTTCCGCGACGAATTGGGCGACTGGCGAGTGATCCTGCACTCCCCCTACGGGTTGCGGGTGCACGGGCCGCTCGCGCTGGCGGTGGCACGACGGTTGCGAGAGCGCTACGGCATCGACGAGAAGCCGACGGCGTCTGACGACGGCATCATCGTGCGCCTGCCCGACACCGAGGACACCCCGCCGGGTGCCGAACTGTTCGTCTTCGACGCCGACGAGATCGACCCGATCGTCACCGACGAGGTGGGCGGCTCCGCGCTCTTCGCGTCGCGGTTCCGGGAATGTGCCGCCCGCGCGCTGCTGTTGCCGCGGCGCCACCCCGGCAAGCGGTCGCCGCTGTGGCATCAGCGCCAGCGCGCCGCGCAGCTGCTCGACATCGCCCGCAAGTACCCCGACTTCCCGATCGTCCTGGAGACCGTCCGGGAATGCCTACAAGACGTGTACGACGTTCCGACGTTGCGCGAGTTGATGAATCGCGTTGCGCAGCGGAGTATTCGCATACTCGAGGTCGAGACCGTCACGCCGTCTCCGTTCGCGGCGTCGCTGCTGTTCGGCTACGTCGGGGCCTTCATGTACGAAGGCGACAGTCCGCTGGCCGAGCGGCGCGCGGCAGCCCTGTCGCTGGACAGCACGCTGCTGGCCGAACTGCTCGGTCGCGTCGAGCTCCGCGAACTCCTCGACCAGAAGGTCATCGAGTCGACCGTCGCCCAGTTGCAGCACCTTGCCGAGGACCGAAGGGTGCGCGACGCGGAGGGGGTGGCCGACCTGCTGCGACTGCTCGGACCACTCACCGAAGCCGAAGTGGCTGAGCGGTCGACCGTCGACGACGTCGGTGGCTGGGTCGACGGCCTGCGGTCGGCCCGCCGCGCGTTGACGGTGTCGTTCGCCGGCCAGACGTGGTGGGTGGCCGTCGAGGACATCGGCCTCTTGCGCGACGGCGTCGGCATCGCCGTGCCCGTCGGCATCCCGGCCAGTTTCACCGAGTCGGTCACCGATCCGCTCGGTGAACTCCTCGGTCGATACGCCCGCACGCGCGGCCCGTTCACGACCGCCGACGCCGCCGAGCGCTTCGGGTTGGGTCTGCGGGTGACGGCCGACGTGCTCGGCCGGATGTCGTCGGACCGACGACTGGTGCGCGGCGAGTTCACCACCTCCGTTCCCGTCGACACCGAACAGTGGTGCGACGCCGACGTTCTCAAGATCCTGCGGAGACGGTCGCTTGCTGCCCTTCGGGCGCAGGTCGAACCGGTCAGCACGGCGGCGTACGCCAGATTCCTGCCAGCCTGGCAGCAGGTGGGCGTCGAGAAGAGCACGGGGATCGACGGTTTGGCGTCGGTGATCGAGCAGCTGTCCGGGGTGCCGATCCCCGCGTCGGCGATCGAACCGTTGGTGTTCGGGCAGCGGGTCCGCAACTACCAACCCGCGATGCTCGACGAGCTGCTCGCCGCAGGCGAGGTGACGTGGTCGGGCGCCGGTTCGATCAGCAGCGGCGACGGTTGGATCGCGTTTCACAGCGCCGACACGGCACCGCTGACGCTCGGCGCTCCAGCCGACTTCGAGCTGACCGACGTGCACCGCGAGGTCCTCGACACCCTCGGCAACGGCGGTGCGTACTTCTTCCGCCAGCTCACCGGTGGCGCTTCGGAGGCCGACACGAAAGCCGCACTCTGGGAACTGATCTGGGCGGGCCGGGTCACCGGTGACACGTTTGCCCCCGTGCGCGCCCTGCTCGCGGGATCGGGAAAACGGGGCGGCACCCATCGGCAGCGCCAGCGTCCGCCGCGGTTGAGCCGCTACAGCGTCGCCCACGCCCAGACCCGCACCACCGACGCGACCGTCGCCGGCCGCTGGTCGGCGTTGCCGCACCCCGAGCCCGACTCGACCATCCGGGCACACTTCACCGCCGAGCTCCTCCTCAACCGGTACGGCGTGCTGACCAAGGGCGCGTCGGAGGGGACACCCGGCGGGTTCGCCATGTTGTACAAGGTGCTCACCGCCCTCGAGGACGTGGGGCGGTGCCAGCGCGGCTACTTCGTGGAATCCCTTGGTGGCGCTCAGTTCGCGGTGGCTTCCACTGTCGACCGACTGCGCACCTACCTCGACGACCTGGACCGCCAGCGTCGCGATTATCACGCGGTGGTGCTGGCGGCCGCCGACCCCGCCAACCCGTACGGAGCCGCGCTGCCGTGGCCCACCGAGGCGGACACCGGCCACCGACCCGGGCGCAAGGCGGGCGCGCTGGTCGTGCTCGTCGACGGGGAGTTGACCTGGTTCCTCGAGCGGGGCGGCCGGTCGCTGCTGGCCTTCTCACCGGATGCGGAGGCGCATGCCGCCGCGGCGACCGCACTGGTGGAACTGGTGGGTGCCGGGCGGCTTCAGTCGCTTCTCGTCGAGCGCATCAACGGCGTTCCGGTGCTGGAGACCGGTGCGGGCGCTGAGCACGTCGCGGTCCAGGACGCGTTGACCGGCAGCGGCTTCTCCCGCACCCCGCGAGGGCTACGACTGCGCTGAAACGGCGACCGTCGACACCCCAATGTGCTTGGGCAGCAACCCCACCAACATCAGCGTCACGACGTACAGGGCCGCGGCGACGAGGATGACGAGCTCGGCCGCCGAGAAGATCCCCGCTACGCCGCCGGCGTTGGCACGGGCGAAGAAGACGGTGCCGAGGGCGGCGAAGCCGATGGCGTTGGCGAACTGCTGGACCGCGTTGAGCATTCCAGAGCCCGCACCGGCCTCTTCGACTGTCGCGTCGCCGAGGATGTAGTCGAAACTGGGGACGAACACGAGGCCCGACCCGAACCCGATGACGAACAGCGCGGGGGCGAGCGTCCACGCGGTGAACTGCCCGCCGGCGTGGTCGAGGATCCACCACAGGCCCAGCAGGCCCGCCGCAGCGACTCCCAGGCCCACCTGCATCGAGCTGCGCCCGAACTTCTCGGCGAGGACGGCGCCGCTGAGGCCGATGGCCACCGCGGTGCCCAACGCCCATGGGATGAGGGCGAATCCGGTGTTCAACGGACTCCAGCCCATGCCGAGCTGGAACAGCAGGTTGACGGCGAGCTGAAAGCCGGTGAAGGAGGCGAAGAAGGCTCCGGTGATCACCAGTCCGACCACGAAGCTGCGTCGGGCGAAGAGCGACGGCGGCAGGACCGGATGCGTGCTGCGGCGTTCCCACCTGGCGAACAGCGCCGTCGCCACCATCGCCGCGCCGATCATGACGAACGACCATGCGGGCCAACCGAACTGGCGGCCCTCGACCAGGGGCACGATCAGCAGGAGCGAGGCGACGGTGAGCAGTGCCACCCCGCCGAGGTCCACGCGCAGCTCGGGGTCCTCACCGGCGTGCTTCGGCAGCAGGAACCAGCCCAGGATCACGGCCAGGATGCCGATTGGCACGTTGACCAGGAAGATGGCCCGCCACTGGCTGCCGAACAGGTCCAGGTGCAGCAGCCAGCCGGCCAGGATCGGCCCGGCCACGGTCCCCAGGCCCATGATCGGCCCGAAGGGTATCAGCGCCGCGCGCAACCGATCCGGTGGGAACACCACTTTCACCAGCGCGAAACCCTGCGGAATCATGACCGACCCGGCGAGGCCCTGCACTGCGCGGGCCGCGATCAGCGATCCCACCCCCGGCGCGAGCCCGCAGGCCAGCGAGGCAACGGTGAAACCGGTCATCCCGAGGAGGAACAGTCGCCGTCGGCCGAGGATGTCTCCGAGGCGGCCAGAGGTCACCAGCCCGATCGCCAGGGTGGTGGTGTAGGCCGCGAGCACCCATTGCAGCGTGGTCTCGTCACCTCCGAGGTCCGCGCGGATGGAGGGGCCCGCGAGGTTGGCGATCGTCGTGTCCAGCAGGTCCATCAGGTCGGCGATCAACACCACGGCGAGCACCGGCACCGCGCGCCGCAGCGGCAGCGTGGTCGTGGCGGTCATCGAACGCCCGCCCATCGCCGCAGGGCGTCGTCCAGTCCCGCGCCGTCGGAGGTGTCAGTCGCCCAGGCGACCACGCCGTCGGGGCGGACCAGGACGCCGGTGGGCGTCCCGTCGTCGTCCGCGACGGTCGTGACGTCGGCGTCCCACCGCGCGGCGAGGCGCGTGAACGCGCCGTCTCGCGTGCGGTCGAGCAACAGGAAGCCGCCGCCGTGGCCGTGGTCGACCAGACGGGAGCCGTCGCGCAACCAGAGATCGGGCACCAACGCCCCGACCGGCGGGTGGTCGCCGGAGAGGTCGACGCGCTGCGTCACCCCCGAGATCTTCTTGGCCGCGTAGGTCGTGCCCGCCGAGGTTCCCAGCAAGTCGCCGACGATCCCGCGCAGGGCAGCCGACTTGGCGTCGCCCCGCATCAGGCCGGTCTGTGCCCGCGTCCAATCCAGCACCCAGGCGCCGACGGGCCGACGCTCGGCATCGTAGGTGTCCAGGAGCGCCTCGGACGTCCGCCCCGCCACCACGGCGCCCAGCTTCCAGCCGAGATTCATCGCGTCGCCGATCCCCAGGTTGAGACCCTGGCCGCCGAACGGAGGGTGCACGTGGGCGGCGTCGCCGGCGAGCAGCACGCGGCCCGATCGGTAGTCCTCGGCCTGGCGGGTGTTGTCGGTCCAGCGGGTCGGCATCGTGCGCAACGCCGTCACCGTGACGTCGGTGCCGGAGGTCCGGCGCAGGCTGGCTTGCACGTCATCCAGGGTGACCGGCGCAGAGCGGTCGGCACGCGCGAACTGCGCACCGGCAGAACCAAACTCGAGGGTGACCACCCGGCCCGGCTGTGGACCGTAGCGATACACCCCGTGCGCAGACCACACCCAACCGTCCGCGAGCTTCTCGAGATCGGCGACGTCGACGATCGCTTGGTATCCGACGAATTCGGGTTCGGTGCCGGGGAATTCGAATCCGGCGAGACGACGAACGGCGCTGTGCCCGCCGTCGCAGCCCACCAACCACCCAGTGCGCATCTGGCCCGCCGACGTACCTACGCGCACGCCGTCACCGGTGTCTTCCAGCGCAGTGACCTCGACGCCGCGCTGCACCGGCACGCCGAGTCGGGCGACGTGCTCGGCGAGCAGCGCCTCCAGGGTGGGTTGCGCGATCATGCGGCAGCGGTCGGCGGCGGTGTGCGCGACGAAGTCGGGATCGGACCAGTCGACGAGGTCGGGGTCGAGGACCATCCCGGCGAAGTGTCCGGTGAACCGCTGGCCCGACGTGCCGGCGGGTAGCAGGCCGCGGCGGTCCAGCGCTTCCGCCGTCGGAACGTTGATCGACTGTGCCTTCATCGCCTGATCCGGCTCGGTCAGCCGCTCCAGCACGTGGACGTCGGCTCCGGCGAGGGCCAGCTCCGCGGCGAGCAGCAGGCCGACGGGACCGGCTCCGACGACGGTCGCGTCGCATTCACGCTCCGATGTCATGTTCACGAACACTGTTCTAGTAACGAACGGTGTTCGTGTCAAGTTAAGCTGGGCGAGTGAACCCGAAGCAGCGGCGCGCGGCGCGCCATCAGCCGCCAGGCCCCGGGGCATCCGACGTCGCGCGACCGCGTCGCCGCAAGACCCCGCTCACCCCTGAGCACGTCGTCGACACCGCCCTGAAAGTCGTTGCCGCAGAGGGATATGAGGCGCTCACGATGCGCCGACTGGCGGATGAACTCGACACCGGACCCGCGTCGCTCTACGCCCACGTGGTCAACAAGGCCGATCTCGACGAGCTGCTGATGGGCCGGTTGTGCGCCAAGCTCGACCTACCCGAGCCCGACCCCGACGCGTGGCGGGAGCAGATTCGCAGCGTGTGCACGCAGATGCGCGACCAGTACCTCAAGTACCCGGGCATCTCCCGCGCCGCGCTGGCCATGGCGCCCACCGACCTCGAAATCGTGCGCGTCAACGAAGGAATGCTGGCCATCCTGCTGGCCGGCGGCATCGAGCCCCAAGCCGCCGCGTGGGCCGTCGACGCGCTATTCCTGTACGTGGCCTCCTATTGCCTGGAGACGTCCATCGCGCGGCAGCGGTCAGCCGACGACAACAGCGAATGGGTGCTCGACCGCGGCGAGCTGCTCCGACGCTTCGCCGCCCTGCCCGCCGCGACGTTCCCCAACACCACCCGGTACGCGGCCGAGCTGACCGCCGGCGAAGGCCACGACAGGTTCGACTTCACGCTCGGGTTGATGGTCGACGGGCTCAAGCGCCGCTGATCGACGAAATGGCAAAAGTGTCAAAACTTCGGCGGATGAGTTTCATACTCGGGACATGGTCTCGCTGATCGTTCACGGCATCCTCGGCGTCCTCGTCATCCTGTGGATCGTCCGCGCCAACCCGCGTGTCTTCTCCCGCCCCACGGACGGACCCGCCTTCTCGACGCTGGAGATCGCGTTCTACCTCATCGGCGTCGCGTCGATCGCGCTCGGCTACTACTTCAACCACCAATTCGTCGCCCAGTACGCCGTCCCCGGCGGCAACCCCTTCTGGGGCCCGGGCAGCTGGCAGCAATTCATCGCCCTCGGCTACGTCAACCCCGCGGCGGCCTCGGCCAGCCAGGACTACACGATCATCAACGTCGTACTGCTGCCGCTGTTCACGATCGTCGACGGACATCGACGCGGAATCCGCCGGCCGTGGCTGTTCTTCGTCGCCAGCCTCTTCACCAGTTGCGCGTTCGCGTACGCCTTCTACTTCGCGGTCGTGGAACGTCAACACCGCCAACAGAAGACCGCGGCGCCAATAGCGCCGATTCCCGCCTGACGCACCGAATCCCGCCCGGCGGGAACATCGCTGGGCCGAACCGGGTTGACGACGGTCGTGACCGAGACACCACTGCGCACCCCGTTCGGATTCGACTCGACCGCGGCCGAGGTGATCGCAGGCGTCGACCTCACGGGGCGGCGCGCGATCGTCACCGGTGGCGCGTCTGGCATCGGCGTCGAAACTGCGCGTGCCCTCGCGACCGCCGGCGCCGAGGTGACGCTGGCCGTCCGCGACGTCGCCGCGGGTCACCGCGTGGCAGCGGACATCGGCGGCACCGTCGACGTGGCGGCCCTGGACCTGAGCGACCTGGACAGCGTGAAAGCCCTCGTCGCGGCATGGAGCGGCCCGTTGCACATCCTGGTCAACAACGCCGGGGTGATGGCGATTCAGGAGCTGACCATGTCGGCGAGCGGCCACGAGATGCAGTTCGCCACCAACCACCTCGGACACTTCGCGCTCGCCGTTGGCTTGCACGACGCGCTGGCTGCGGCCGGTGGGGCTCGCGTCGTCTCGGTGAGTTCGTCGGGTCACCTGCGCTCACCGGTCGTGTTCGACGACGTCGACTTCGCGTTCCGCGACTACGACCCCTTTGGCGCGTACGGGCAGTCGAAGACGGCCAACGTGCTCTTCGCGGTCGAGGCCACCAGACGCTGGAGGGCCGACGGAATCCTCGCCAACGCGTTGATGCCGGGCGGCATCGCCACCCCGCTGCAACGCCACCTCCCGGCCGACTACGCCAAGGAAGCGCTGACCGCGTTCCGCGCCGCGGGCACCGACTTCAAGACCGTCGAACAGGGAGCCGCGACGTCGACGTTGTTGGCAGCGTCCCCGCTGCTCGACGGCATCGGCGGTCGGTACTTCGAGGACTGCAACGAAGCCTCGGTGGTCGACCGACGTACCGGCCCCGGCCGCGGTGGTGTCGCGCCGTACGCCCTCGACCCTGCGAATGCCGAACGGCTGTGGGATCTTTCGCTGAAACTGACCGACCTCGGCTAAACCGGCATGGGGTGAGCGGCGTAAAACTCGACGTGACGGCTCGCCGCGGCCGCCCACGTCAACGACGCCGCCAGCGTGCGTCCCGGCCCCGGATCCGCGCCGGACTCGATGGCCTCGGCCATCAGATCAGCCAGCTGGGTCGGCGTCGCGCCGTAACGGACGGTGTCCCCGAAGACCTCGCGCAGCACCGGCAGATCACGGGTGACGACCGGACGACTCGCGGCGAGCGCCTCCATCGCGGCCAACCCGAACCCCTCCTTGGTCGACGGGAAGGCGAACACCGACGACGCGGCGACCAGGCTCGGCAGGTCGTCGTCCTCGACCGCGCCGAGGATGAGCGGCTCGACCCCTAGCTCGGCGCATAAGCGCTCGAACTCGGCCCGGTAGTCGCGGTAGTCGAAGAGCGTCTCCCCACCGGCGATCACCAGTCCGACGTCGGGCTCTCGTTGCCGCAGAACGTGATACGCCTGCACCAGGTCGAGGGTGCCCTTGCGTGGCTCGATGCCGCCGACCGCCAGGACGTAACGCCCGAGCCGGCGCCGCCACTCCGAGCGCCGCGCCTCGGCGACCGGGGTGTCGGCGGCAGCGTCGGCGAACCGTTGCGCCGCAACGCCGTTCGGAATCACCGCCGGCGACAATCCCCATCCGGCCCGCACCTCTGCGGCCACCGCGTCTGAGACGCAGATGCGCGCGTACGGTTCGACGACGGCCTTCTCGTGGCACTCCGCCAAGACGGGCGTGGTGAACTGGTCGAGGTGGTGGATGGTCCGGATGCAGGTCCCCACCGCGTTGGCGCTGATGCAGTCCTGCGCGTGTACGACGTCGTAGGCCTCCGGCGTGAACGCCTCGCGCAGCAACGCGATCGACCGCACGATGCGCGCCATGACCGATTCCTCGCCCTCGTCGGGGAAGTCCACCAACCGCACCCGCACCCGCGGGTCGACGGCGCGGAAGAAGCCGCGGTCGCCGTGGCGGGCGAGCGACCACACCGTGACGTCCATGCCCGCCTCCGCAAGCGCTTCGGCAAGGTTGAGCGTGTGCACGACGCCGCCACGGGGCTTCGTGGAATACGTGAGCAACGCGACGCGCACCGTCAGCTCCCAGCGCCGAGACCATAGGCGTCGATCCGACGTTCGGCGATGTGGTTCAACACCTTTCGGGCACGGGTGATCTCGGCCTCGACATCGACGGTGACTTTGGCCAGCCCGCCCTTGGAACCCGTGTTGGCCAGCACGTCGCCACCAGGGCCGACGACCTTCGCCTGGCCGAGGAAGCGCAGCGCCCCCATCACGCCCGTCTGGTTCGACGAGACGACCACGACCTGATTCTCCGCAGCGCGGGCACAGTCGTAGAGGTCGAACAACCGCGCCTGCCGGTCCGCGGGCAAGCGGGACGCCCGGTCGGTGACGCTTGCCGGCCACGCCGACAGCGCGGCGATGACGTGGGCGCCGTCGAGCGCCAAGGCACGCGCGGACTCGGGAAACGTCTTGTCGTAGTCGATCAGCATCCCCAACCGGCCGACCGGGGTGTCGAACGCCGCGAACGAGTCACCCGCCAAGTAGGCCAACGACTCCCCCGCCGGCTGGTGCACCTTGCGGTGGTGGCCCAGCACCCCGTCACCCGAGACGCAGATCGCCGCGTTGTAGCGTCCGCCAAGCGCCTGCTCGGCATACCCGACACAAACCGTCATCTGACCCGCCGCCGCGATCACCGCCGCGATTTCCGGCCCGTCGGGGTCCAACGCGGGGGGCTGGTCGTTCAGATCGGGCGCCCGAAGATCGCCGATGTACCCGCCCAGACACGCGTCGGGGAACACCAACAACTCCACGCCGTCACGCGAGGCCGCGTCGACGATGCCGACCACCTTGCTGACGCCACGGTCCACGTCGCGGCCGAAGTGCGCCGCGACGGCACCGATCGTCACGAGTCCCAAGTCAGGCCCTTCCCAGCCCGGTGACGTCCGCCGCCACCGCGGTCGTGGTGACGCCGTCGGGCCACCTCAGCCGAACCCCACGCCGAGCGGTCAGCTCACCACACGCTCCGGTGACCACGCCGGTCGGCACCCGAGGCGTCGACGCTCCTGCCCGGTCCGCGGTGAGCATGGCGTACCCGGGGAAGCACGTGAGCCACGCACCCATGTCGGCGGCGGGCCGGGGAATGCGGGCCACGTCCAGTTCGGCGCCCGTCCCACTGGCCTCGGCCAGCATTCCCATCGTGCCGACCACACCGGCCATGCTGACGTCCTTCGCTGCCCGCGGCGCCATCCGCGCGACCAGCGTTGACAACTCGGCGAGGTCGTCGGCGCTGCGGGTGCTACTCGAATCCCATTGCCTACCATGATGACCCGGGCGCCAATCGCCCGCCAGATCAGCCGTCAGACGCACCGTGTCACCAACGGAACCGCCGCCTGCGCGAATCGGACTCGACGTCCTGCCGAAGGCCGTCACCGCCAGCGACGCGGGCACCCCGAGCTGGGTGTGACCGCCGAGCACGGGCACCCGCCAGGCCTGCGAGGCCTTCGCGATGCCGCGAACGATGCGGGTCAACAACGACCGGGTGGGCGCCCCGACGGCGTCGAGCAACCCTGTCGGCGCAGCGCCCATCGCGGTCAGGTCGTTGACGTTGACAAGCACCGAACACCACCCCGCCCACTCCGGATCGCGTTCCACCATGGACGGGATGATTGCATCACACGCGGCCACCAGATCGCTGCCGGGCAGCGGCACGCCGTCGTCCCCGACGAAACCGTCGGGACCGAGACCGCCTGGCACCGCGCGCAACGGAGCCAGGGCGTCCCCGAGAAACGACTTGGTGGCGTCGGCGAGACGCTGCATCCGGTGCAGCGGCCACCGCATCAGCGCGTGCGGTTGGCCGGCCACCAGACAGTCGCCGTGGTCCTCCCAGCCGAGCGTGCCGAACATCGCCGCGTACCGCCGCTGCACGGTGGCGTCGAACCGCAGCACGCCCGCCGACTCGGCGTGGGCGCACGCCGCGCGAACCAGGGCCGGACCGACTCCCGACGACCGGGCGGCCGCGCTGGTGACGAGCCTGCTGCCGGTCCACCAGCCGAGGTCGGGCTCGCACCGCGGGGCCAGCCGCACGCCGCCAACCACCGTTCCGTCCTGGGCGACCGCCACCAGGACCACCGTGCGCGGATCGTCGTCGACGTCGTCGGCGTCGCTCCCGGCGAAGAGGTGCTGGTCGACGACGAAGGCGTCGTGACGCAGCCTCCGGTAGGCCGCCAGGTCGGCGCCGTCGTCCGCCCGGCGGATGAGGAAGCCCGCCGCGGGACCGGCGTGGGTGCGGGTACCGGCGAGAATCGACAGCGTCTCCACTGCCCTCACCCGCCGACGCTCTGCAGCACGCCGCACGCCCCGCAGGCGGCGCAGCCCGCCTTCTGGTCGGCCCCGGCCATTCCCGCCAGCCGGAGCACGTTGGCGACCTCCCGGGACACCTTCTCGACGGTCGCCGCGTCGGGCGCCCCGACCCGGTCGACGTCGACGGCAAGCGTGCCGGGGTGCGGACGGAACGGCACCACGAAGGGGTAGACACCCATCCCGACGAGTTCTGCTGCGCCGGAAATTAATTCGTCGGGATCCTCACCGAGCCCGACGATGAGATACGTCGACACCTGGTTGCGGCCGAAGACACGGACGGCCTCGCGCCACGCCTCCCGGTACTGGGCCAGCGGAACCGTCGCCTTGCCCGGCATCCACCGGCGCCGCACCTCGTCGTCCAAGGATTCGACGTGGATGCCGATCGCGTCCGCGCCGGCGTCACGCAGCTCGGTCAGCACCGTCAGGTCCGCAGGCGGCTCGCACTGAACCTGGATGGGCAGGTCCGACACCGCAGCCTTCACCGCCCGAACGCACCGGGCCAGATGCCTGGCACCGCGGTCGGTGCCCGCCGACGTGCCCGTCGTCATCACCATCTGGCGGACGCCGTCCAAACGCACCGCCGCCTCGGCCACCTCGGCCAGCTCGTGCGGTCGCTTCACCGCGGTCGTGGCGCCCGAGCGCAGCGACTCCTCGATCGAGCAGAACCGGCACCGGTCGTCGACTCCGTAGCGGATGCACGTCTGGACGACTGTGGTGGCCAGCACGTTTCGGCCGTGCAGCCGGGCGATCTTGTCATACGAGATGCCGTCGGCGGTCTGCAGATCGTAGAACGCGGGACGGTCGATCACGTCAACCTCCAGGCCCGAGTCCTCCCCGTCGAGCAGGACGCGACTGCCGTCGAACACGAAGGGGCTGTTGGGATTCAGCGGGATCGCGGCCGCGTGGCCGTCGATCATCAGGTGGCCGTCGGCACTGGGGCCGGCGCCCGCGGTCCGGCTGACGGGCGGGCGGCCCCGAATGCCAAGCAGGGTGAGGTCGACGCGGGTGGAGACGGACATGACTTCCCTCGTTCTCAGCGGGCCACGGCGAGGCGGCGGTGGGCGCTTGTCGCGGACTGGCGTCGGAGATCGTCGACGACCGTCGTCGCAATGTGTTTGGCGTCGCGGTCGACGCCGAGGAACCGACCGGAACCCCACGTGTGCATCCACGGCAGTCCGACGAAGGACAGGCCCTCGACCTCCGTGACGCCCCGGTTCTGCATCGGCCGCCCTCCGCCGTCGAAGGCGCTGGCCTCGATCCACCGGTAGTCGGGCCGGTAGCCGATCGCCCAGACGATGCTGGTGACGCCCGCGGCAGCCAGGTCGAGTTCGGTGACCTCCGCCTCGGGTCCCCACACCGGGGTATACCGGGTGGCCGGCGGCGCCGTGATCCCTTCCCGTTCGATGAACGCGTCGATGTCGGCGCAGATCGAGTTGTAGGTCGCGTCGGCCCTGTCGAGCGCATGCTGCAGCGACGGCTCGAAGGTCAGCCGGGCGTCCCTGCCGTGACCGAGGGTGCCGTAGAGCCGCATGCCCTCGGCGGCGAACCGACGCAGGTCGATGTCGCGCCCGCCGTCGCGACCGGTGACGTAGTGGTTGGTCTTCTCGATGGCCGCCTTGCCGCCGGGATACTCGGGCGCGGGCTTGTCGTAGAGCCCCATGTCGGCGAGCCAGGTCATGCAGTCCCGGCCGCGGTAGAACCGGGCCACCCGCGGTGCGCTGCCGACCGCGAGGTGCACCTGCCTGCCCTCCAGGTGAAGGTCCTCGGCGATCTGAGCACCGGACTGTCCGGTGCCGACGACCAGCACCGCGCCATCGGGCAGCTGATCGGCGTTGCGGTACTGCTCCGAGTGGATCTGGGTGATCGAGCTGTCAAGCGACGCCGCGAACGCGGGAAGCACGGGGATGGGATAGCCACCGGTGGCCACCACCGCGTGGTCACACGTCAACGTCTCCTGGCCTGCCTCGGTGGCCAGCGTCAGCTCGAAACCGCCTGCGGCACGGCGACGCAACGTCGTGACGCGGGTGTGGGTGCGCAGCGGCGGCTCGAAGGTCTGCAACCAGCCGTCCAACCACCGGACGACCTCGTCGCGGGTCATGAAGCCGTCGGGGTCGGGCCCGTCGTAGGCGTAGCCCGGGAGCTTGCAGTGCCAGTTGGGCGTCACCAGGGTGAAGTTGTCCCAGCGGGTGTCGGCCCAGGCGTGCACCGGGGTCTTGGCCTCCAGCACGACGTGGTCGACGCCCTCCTGCAGCAGGTACCAACTCACCGACAGGCCGGCCTGACCGCCACCGATGACTGCGACGGACACGTGTTCGGCGGTCATGACGTCTTCTCCAGACCTGGGTGCATGGCGACGACGCGGATCGTGGCGTCACCGGGGTATTGCGTTGCGGCGGAGCTGATTTGCTCCGTCGTCGCGGCGGCCGAGGTGCACGCGAAGCCGAACTTGGCCCGCACGCGTTCGCTGGCCTCCTGCAACGCGGTGGCGGATCGGTCGACGAAGTCCGCCACGGTGTAGTCCGAGCCGGAGGTCAAATAGTCGTGCATCACCAGGCTCGGCGAGTAGCAGCGCTGCACCCGGCCGTCGGGCCACCGCACGTCGAAGGTCATCTCAGGCATGCGCGAGTCCCTGCCACTGGGCTGCACCCTCCGCGACCACCGGTCCGTAGACGTCGGGCCTGCGGTCGCGCAGATGGAACATGCCCGCGCGCATGGCGCGGAACGTGCCGTCGACGTCAACGTCCGCGACCGCCATCCCGCTGCCGAGAAGCGTTGTGGCTAGCACGTTTCCGCCGGGGTCGACAACCTTGGCGTTGCCGACATAACGCAGCGAACCAAACGTGCCACTCTGGTTGGAGGCGATCCAGAACACCTGGTTGTCCAGCGCCCGGGCCGCGTCGAACAGGTTGAACCGGTACGTCCACCGGTCGTCCTGCAGGTTCTCCGCGGTCGCCGTCCGAGCCGCCGGCCACGCCGACAGGCTGGCGATGATCTGGGCGCCCTTGAGCGCCATGATGCGGGCGGCCTCGGGAAAGGCCTTGTCGTAGCAGATCTGCAGCCCCACCCGACCGACGGGCGTGTCGAACACGTCGTAGTCGGAGCCCGCCGAATAGGACATGCCCTCACCGAGTGGCTGGTGCACCTTGCGATAGGTGCCGTACACCTGGCTGCCGTCGAGCACCGCCGCTGCGTTGTAACGGGTTTCGCCGTCGGCGTCCAGTTCGCAGAAACCGATGGCGACAACCAGATCACCGACGATCTGCCGCACCCTGGCGATCTCGGGCCCGTCGATGCGAATGGCCGGCGGCAGCGACCGGGTCGTCGTCTTCACCGTGTCGCCGTGGTTGCCCAACGACGAGAGGTATCCACCAATCGCAGCCTCCGGCAACACCATGAAGTCGACGCCCGCGTCCCTGGCCTCCCGAGCCAGGGAGTCGATCAAGGCGTAGTTCTGTTCGAGGTCGCGGGTGAAGTTCGCCGCGACCGCCGCAAGCTTGGTCATCTCGATCCGCCTAGACCATGTAGGTGGAGTTGACGATCGCGCCCTTGCGCGCGTAGTAGATGAGCGCGTCCTGCACGTCGAGCGGGTGGGCGGGGATGACGCCCTCGATCAGGTCTTCTTCGCGTCCGCCGTGCAGCGCGAGACCGAAACGGCAGCAGAACACCGTGCCACCCTCGGCGATGAATGTCGCCAGCGAGTCGTTGATGTTCTGCTCGCCGGGGAAGCCCGAGTCGCCAGTCTTCGGGAAGCCGCGGGTGGCCAGGCAGTTGATCGATCCGGGCCCGTAGAAGTAGAGAGCGGAGTCGAAGCCCTTGCGCAGCGCCCTGGTGGCCTGCAGCACCGCGACGAAGCTGACCGACGATTCGTGGGCGATGCCGTGCACCAGCGTGAAGTAGCTCTCGCCCTCTTCGGCCTGGTAGTCGGGGAAGATCTTGGTGCCGCCGTAGATGTTGGACCCCTTGGGCAGCGACGGGTGCGGGATTTCGGCGAGCGAGGTCTTGATCTTCTCGGCGATCGAATCGTCAAACGACATGGCTGACTCCAGGATTCTCGGGATGCGGGTTCTTCGAACTCGGCGACGCTGCCGGCGGGCCAGGTGATTTCGGCTTGACCCAATTAGAGGAGCCGCACGTTTCCGAATGGTCATCGCAGGAATACGTTTCGGTTATCCGGAGCTCACACCCGACACGAGGGTGTAACAAACGGCGGTACGGGTAGGTTCACCCCATGCCAGAAGGTGACACGGTCTTCCGCGCCGCGGACAAGCTGCGGACCGCCCTGGCCGGCAAGATGCTGACGCGGTGTGACGTGCGGGTGCCGAAGTTCGCCACCGTGGATCTCACCGGCCAGGTGGTCGACGAGGTGCTCAGCCGCGGCAAGCACCTCTTCATCCGCGTGGGGGACGCAAGCATCCACTCGCACCTGAAGATGGACGGCGCGTGGCTGGTCGACGGTCAGATCCGCCGCATCCCCCAGCACAAGGTGCGGATCATCCTGGAAACGGCCGACTCTCGCGCCGCCGGCGTCGACCTCGGGGTGTTGGAGATCTTGCGGCGCGATCTGGACATGGACTCCGTCGCACACTTGGGCCCCGACTTGCTTGGCGACGACTGGGAGCCACGGGTCGCCGCGGCCAACCTGACGGCGGATCCGGCCCGCCCACTGGCCGAGACACTGCTGGACCAACGGGTGATGGCCGGCGTCGGCAACGTCTACGCCAACGAGCTGTGCTTCGTATCGGGACGCCTGCCGAGTTCACCGGTGAGCGCAGTGAAGGATCCGCTGCGGATCGTCCAGCGCGCCCGGGACATGCTGTGGCTCAACCGCTCCCGCGTCAACCGCACCACCACCGGCAACACCAGGGCGGGCAGCGACCTGTGGGTGTACGGCCGAGTCGGGCGACCATGCCGCCGCTGCGGGACGACCATCGAATCCGACCGTGCTCAGGTCACCGGCACCGAGCGCATCTCGTTCTGGTGCCCGGTCTGCCAGACGTAGAACGCGCCGAGACTGCGGTTGTTGACGAAGATCCCGTGAAATCCGTCAACAACCGCAGTCTCGGCGCGATTTGACTCAGTTCCAGGGCAACGCCAGCTTGCAGATCTTGCGGACCACGGTGCCGAACTGCTGCGGCAGCGGGCCCTTGTTGTAGGGAATGCCGTAGCGCTCGCAGATCTCCTGGACCTCTTGCGAGATCTCGGCATGCCGGAAGGCGGGGATGTCGGGGAACAGGTGGTGTTCGATCTGGAACGACAGATTGCCGCTCATCACGTGGAAGAGCTTGCCGCCGGTGAGGTTCGCCGAGCCGAGGATCTGGCGGAAGTACCACATTCCGCGCGTCTCGTTGGCGGTCTCCTCCTTCGTGAACTCCTGTGTGCCGTCGGGGAAGTGGCCGCAGAAGATGATCGCGTAGGACCAGATGTTGCGAATCAGGTTGGCCGTCAGGTTGCCTGTGAACACCCACGGCGCGAACGGACCGGCGAGCAGCGGGAAGGCCACGTAGTCCTTCAACGTCTGGCGCTTCACCTTGCCCCAGATGCCCTTCAGCGTCTCGCGCTTGTCGGCGATGCTGATCTCGCCGGAGCGGATGCGCTCGGTCTCCAGCTCGTGCAGCGCGACGCCGTACTGGAACAGCACCATCAGCAAGAACGCGTAGACCGGGTTGCCGTAGTAGTACGGCGTCCACCGCTGGTCTTCGCTCATCCGCAGGATGCCGTAACCGATGTCGCGATCCATGTCCACGATGTTGGTGTAGGTGTGATGCATGTAGTTGTGCGAGTGGCGCCACTGATCACTCGGGCAGGCCGAGTCCCACTCGAAGTTGCGACCGGCGAGCGCCGGATCGCCGGTCCAGTCGTACTGGCCGTGCATGATGTTGTGGCCAATTTCCATGTTGTCGAGGATCTTCGACGCGGCCAGCATCGCGGTGCCCGCGATCCACGCCGGCGGGAGGATGCCGGCGAACAGCATGGCCCGGCCGCCGACCTCGAGTGCGCGCTGCGCCTTGATGACTCGGCGAATGTAGGTGGTGTCGCGCTCACCGAGGTCGGCGACGACTCGCTCGCGCAGTGCGTCCAGTTCGGCACCGAACGCGTCGGCCATCTCCGGAGTCATGGTGACGGACTTGCCGCCGACGACCTTGGTGATCGCCTGACGGATGGGTTCGGGCAGGACGTCTGCGACGTCGGCCTCGATGTCGGCGGTGGGCTTCTCGAGCATGGCGGTCATGGCGATCTCCTTCTCGGGGGATTGGGTTAGAGGGCTAGTTCGACGTCGCCGACGGGGACGGTGACGCAGATCTGCACGTCTTCCTCGTCGGCCGCGGAGACGGCACCGGTGATGCGGTTCTTGACCGCACCGCTGGTCTTGCGCCGGGTGCAGGTGTGGCAGATGCCCATTCGGCATCCGCTCTGCGGCGACAGCCCGGCGGCTTCGGCCTGTTCGAGCAGGGAGCGACCGTCGTCGGTGACCTCGACGCCGCTGTCGGCGAAGGCGATCGTTCCGCCGGACGCCTCCGCGGGGACCTCGAACACCGGGGGGACGAAGCTCTCGAAGCTGGCGTCCGGGTAGTGCGCACGGACGGCGTCGACCAGCGCGGGTGGCCCGCACACGAAGACCGCGTCCGGAGCCGGCGCGTCGGCGATGTGCTCGGGTCCGAAGTAGCCCGTCAGATCGCCGGCATCAGCTTCACGCGAGTACCCGTGCAGCACCCGAACACCCGGCAGGGCGTCGAGTTCGATGCGGTAGCACGCCTCCTCGGCGGTGCGGGCGTAGTGGATGAAGGTGACGTCACTGTCCGCTGCCTCGCGGACCAGCGTTCGCACCATCGACAGCACCGGGGTGATCCCGCTGCCGCCGGAGACGAACAGGATGTTGCGGGGACGCTGCGTCGGGAGGGTGAAGTCCCCGCCGACTACGTCGAGGCCGACGACCATCCCGGGCCGGGCATTGCGGAACAGGTGCCGCGAGACCACGCCCTTGTCGTGCACGCCGACGGTCAGCTCGACGAGCCGATCCCCCTCGGCGTTGGCGGGTGAGTAGCAGCGCGTCTGCTGACGTCCGTCGACCTCGACGGTCACGTTGACGTGTTGGCCCGCGCGCAGGGCCGGGCCGGCCGCAAAGGCCGCGTTGGGTTCAAGAATCAGGGTGACGCTGCGGGGCGTCTGGCGGCGGACCGCGACCACCTTGGCGCGGCAGTCCCCCAGCGTCCACGTGGGCTCGACGAGCTCCGTGTAGCGATCGACGCCGTGCGGTCCGGTGAGCAGGTCTACCAGAGGCGACCGCAGCACTCTGTCCCGCAGGCTCAGCGTCTTCGTTTGAGTGAACATGTGTATACCGTGCGCTCACGGGACGCGACCGTCAATGGATTCGAGCAGGTTGTGGTAGGTTTCACAACAGTGAACGATCGTACGCCCAGTTCACGATCGTCCCGGTCGGGACGCTCGGGATCCTCCCGCTCTCGCGACACGTTGTCCCGCGAGGAACGCAAGGAGGCGACTCGTCGTGCCATCGTGGCCGGTGCCCTGCGACTCCTGGAGGAGCGCAGTTTCAGCGCCTTGAGCCTGCGTGAGGTGACCCGTGAGGCGGGCATCGTCCCGGCCGCGTTCTATCGGCACTTCGACTCCATGGAAGCACTTGGCCTCGTCCTCATCGACGAGTCGTTCCGCGCCCTGCGCGACATGCTGCGCGGCGCGAGAGCAGGCAAGCTCGACCCGAGCCGGGTCATTGAATCGACGGTGGACATCCTCGTAGCCGGCGTCGCCGAACGCCGTGAACACTGGCGCTTCATCGCCCGCGAACGCAACAGCGGCGTGACGGTGCTGCGTTACGCCATCCGTACCGAGATTCGACTGATCACCTCGGAATTGGCCATCGACCTGACCCGCTTCCCCGGTCTGAACTCGTGGAGCGCAGAGGACCTGAACATCCTGTCCAGCTTGTTCGTGAACTCGATGATCGTGATCGCCGAAGCCATCGAGGACGCGCCCGATCAGGCCGCACTCGACGACATCCGCCACACCGCCGTCAAGCAGTTGCGACTCATCATCGTCGGGATCAGCGGATGGCACAGTAGCGACTGAGTACCGCCCATAGGCTGGGTCGCTATGTCCCATCTCGAGCTGAGCCGTCCGCGCCCCGACGTCGCCGTCATCACGCTCAATCGCCCAGACAAGCTCAACGCGCTCAACTTTGGCCTCGTCGAGGAACTCCATCAGACACTCGACGAGGTCGATGACGACGATCTGTGCCGCGTCGTCGTGCTCACCGGGGCGGGTCGCGGATTCTGCTCCGGCCTGGACCTGACCGACCCGTTTCCCGACGACGCGCGCCGCGGACTTTCCTTCCCACGTTCGAGCATGCGCTGGCAGGAACGCATCGCAGAGCTCACCGTCAAGTTGAGCACCCTGCGTCAGCCGGTGATCTCGGCCGTCAACGGTCCGGCCTACGGAGGCGGGTTCGCCCTGGCCATGGCATCCGACATCCGCATCGCCGCGCCGTCGGCTCGGTTCTGCACCCAGTTCATCAAGCTCGGACTCGGCGGCTGCGACATCGGGGTCAGCTACACGCTGCCCCGACTCGTCGGGGCCGGCCAGGCCTTCGACCTGATTCTCACCGCACGCACGGTCGAGGCTGACGAGGCACTGCGCATCGGCCTGGTGTCACGCGTCGCAACGGGTCCCGTGCTGGACGAGGCACTGGCCATCGCCGAAACCCTCTGTGAGTACGGCAAGTTCGGCCTCGAGTCCACCAAGCAGGTGTTGTGGGCGAATCTGGAGGCACCCAGCCTGCAGGCGGCGTTGCACCTGGAGAACCGCAGCCAGGTGCTGTCTACGACAACTGGAGAGCTGACCCAGGCGACGTCTGCCTTCACCAGTCGCAAGAAGAGTTGACGTTGATGTATCCGGAGATCGAACCGTATGCCTCCGGCCTGCTGGACGTGGGCGACGGCAACCAGATCCATTGGGAGACATCAGGCAATCCCGACGGTGCACCTGCACTGCTCGTGCACGGCGGTCCGGGGTCGGGTTGCGTGCCGGGGATGCGACGGCCGTTCAACCCGGAGCTGTACCGCATCATCGCCTTCGACCAACGCGGCTGCGGCCTCAGCACACCCCATGCCGCCGACGCCGCGGTTGACCTGGGCGGCAACACGACTCAGCACTTGATCACCGACATGGAACTGTTGCGGGAGCACCTCGGGGTGCAACGCTGGCTGCTGGCGGGCTGGTCATGGGGCACGACGCTGTCGTTGGCCTACGCCGAGCAGCACCCCGACCGAGTCACCGCGCTCGCGCTGACGGCCGTAACCACCACTGGGCCAGCCGAGGTTGAGTGGATCACCCGTGACGTCGGGCGACTCTTCCCGGAAGCATGGTCGCGCTTTCGCGACCAGCTGCCCGAAGAGGACCGCGACGGCAGCCTCGTCGACGGTTATGCCCGATTGCTCGCCGACCCGGACCCGCGGGTGCGCGAGAAGGCCGCCCGCGATTGGTGCGATTGGGAGGCGAGCCACGTCGACGTCGACGGCACACGTCCGCCGCCGGTCCGCTACGGCGACCCCGTCTACCGAATGTGTTTTGCGCGCTTGGTGACTCACTATTGGCGGCACGCCGCGTGGCTTCCCGACGGGGAGCTGCTGCGCAACGTCGGGCGCATCGCCCACCTGCCCGCGGTGCTGATTCACGGTCGCCTCGACCTGAGCTGCCCGTCGGAGATCCCGTGGCAGCTCGCGCAGAGGTGGCCCGCCGCCAGGCTGCACCTGGTACCTGGCGTCGGGCACAGCTCCGGCGGCGTGATGGCCGACCACCTCGTCGACTTCCTCGACGACCTCAGCCGTCGGGTGTGACCAGCAGTCGTTCGGGGTGGTGGAGGTAGTTCAGCCGGGCTTGCCCGACGTCAATGGCCGGTGGGGGTATCCATTGGACGCCGTCTGGGCCGACGGTGACCGTCCAGCCTTCTTCGGCGAGGCGGTTGTCCCCGCCGCAGGCGAAGACCACTTCGTCGATGTTGGTTTGTCCATTCTTGGCCCAGCCGTTGGTGTGATGGACCTGCGCCCCGTACCCGGGGACGGTGCAGCCGGGTTTGGTGCACCCACGGTCGCGGGCGTGGAGCACGATCCGCTGCCCCACCGACGCCAGCCGTTTGGTGCGGCCGAGGTAGAGGGCTTGGTTGGTGTGTTTGTCGAACACCGCCAAGTAGTGGTGAGCGTGGGACGCCATCCGGATCACGTCCGCCATCGGGAGCAGCGATCCACCGCCGGTGACACCGCTGCCGCGAGGACGGACCGTCCGATTGCCCCAGTTCACCCGAGGCCAGGACGGACCGTCCGATGGCGATCAGCGCGTCGTGGTTGCGTTGCCCGACGGTGCGGTCATCGGCGTCGATCTGCTCCTGTGACGGTGTCCCCGACGTTCGCGGTTCGTGGTCGGCCGGGTTGCACATCCCCGGCGCTGCGTACTTGGCGAGGATTGGTTCGACGATCGCCCGCGCTTCGGGATCGAGCAGTGCGGTCAGTGTGGTCATGCCGTCGGCCTGCTGCGGACCCATCCGGGCGTAGCGTTTGCGGGCCCGCTCCACGTCGTCGGGCTTCTGGGGATCGAGCAGTGCGGTCAGTGTGGTCATGCCGTCGGCCTGCTGCGGACCCATCCGGGCGTAGCGTTTGCGGGCCCGCTCCACGTCGTCGGGCTTCGGGCCGTCCTGGTCGATTGCCGTTAACAGTTCCTTGGCCGCCTTGGCCAACTCCTCCGGCCCGGTGCCGGACCCGATTTGGACCAACGCCTTCTCCGAGAGCTCCCGGACTTCCGGGTCCACCCACCCGGGAAGCCCGTCGAGAAACCCTCGAATCTCGGTGACGTGCTCGGGCCCCAACGCCCCGCGGGCTTGCGCGCTCGCGGTGGGTGCCAGCTTGGGGTCCAACGGTTGCCCGTTCAGCGTGGTCCGCGGTCCGAGATCCTCCGCGTCGCAGATCCGGCGGCGGACCTCCTTACCCGAGATCCGCAACCGCTGAGTCAGCACGCTGCCCAAGGACTTCGCGCCCAACTCCACCGGGGAGGCTTCCTGCAACCGGGCGATCACCTGATGCCCCACCGCCGGCAGCTGCCACGTCACCGTTTCCAGTTCCCCCAACAACTCCACCAACTCGAGGTGGGTGAACTGATCACACTCCAGGTCGACGAGTTCGGCGACGGCAGCACGGATCCCCGCGACCGCTGCGGTGACCCGATCCGAACTCATACCCGAACACTAGTACGACCCACCGACAAGGAACCCGGATATGTGACACCTGAAACCGAAGTGACACAAGAGGATTGGGCCCGTCCTCAATTCGCTCAGAGGCGGGCACTCGCACTCCCCGGCGGAGAGCCTCCCCGGTTGGCATAAAGGACTTGACGTCCGCGCGAGCGTGCGCACACTCCGACGTCCACCCGGCCCGTCGCCCGCAGACACGCACGCTCGCGGGGAAGAGCGGGACACCTAGCGCGGGGTGCCGCCGCCGTCGACGATGATCATCGTGCCCGTGATGTAACTGCCTGCGTCAGAACACAACAGCAGTGCGGAGCCGACCAGTTCGTCGGGAGACGCCAGCCGCTTCATCAGCGTCCCGCGGGTCATGGCGTCGATCGCTTCCTGCGGGTTGTTGCGCATCATGTCGGTGTCAATGGGACCTGGCGCAATGGCGTTGACCCTGATGCCGTCACCGACGAAGGCCGCAGCCATCGACCGGGTGTACGACATCAGCGCGGCCTTGCCCGCCGCGTAGATCGACAGGTCGGCGGCGAAGCCGAAGGCGCCGACCGAGATCATGTTCAGTACCGCGGCGTGATCACTCTTCTTCAAGTGCGGCAACGCCTTTTGCGTCAGGAAGACCGGGCCGCGGACGTTGACGTCGTTGGACTTGGCCCATGCCTCGACGGTCATCTCGCCGAGCGGCTGAGCCAAGGCGTTGGCGGCGTTGTTCACCAGCACGTCGACGCCGCCGAACTCCGCCACGGTGCCGTCCACCAGGACGTCCAAACCCTCGACGTCACCGGCGTGGACGGGGATGCCGATCGCCTGCCCGCCAAGGCCGCGAAGATGGGCGGCCGCCTCCTCGCAGGCGTCGGCTTTGCGACTGGCCACCACCACGTTGGCACCGGCGAGCACGAAACCCTCCGCCAACGAAAGCCCGATGCCCCTGGTGCCTCCCGTCACGATGACGGTGCGGCCGGTCATGTCGAAGAGTGCGTCGAATGCAGTGCGATCCACCAAGTCAGTAGAACACGTCGCCGTCGAGCGACCTTGCGCTCTCGAACGACCGGCTGACCTTCGCCACCGGATCGTCGAACTCGAGGCGGTGAGCCAGCAGCTGCAACGGTCGCGTGAAGTCGTCCGGCGCGACGTCGAGCACGTCGGGGTACAACGGGTCGCCAAGGATGGGCAACCCCAGCGACGCCATGTGCAGACGCAGTTGGTGGGTGCGCCCGGTGCGCGGGGTCAACCGGTACAGGCCCTCACCAGACAGCAGCTCGACCAGCGTCTCGGCATTCGGCTCACCCGCCTCCTCGAACGCCTGCAACCTGCTGCGTTCCTTGATGATTCGGCTCCGGACCGTCAAGGGGAAGTCCAGCCCCGACTCCTCCGCTCTGGCCAGATAGGTCTTGCGCACCTCGCCGCGCGCGAACATCGTCTGATAGGCCCCGCGAACCTCGCGGCGCACCGTGAAGAGCAGCACCCCAGCCGTCAGCCGGTCCAACCGATGCGCCGGCGAGAGCTCGGGCAGGTCGAGTGAGCGCCGCAGTCGCACCAGCGCCGTCTCGGAGACGTGCCCTCCCCGCGGCATGGTCGCCAAGAAGTGCGGCTTGTCGACGACCACGATGTTGTCGTCGCGATACAGGACGGGCACGTCGAACGGGACGGGGATCTCGTCGGGCAGGTCGCGATACAGGTACACGTCCGCATTCGGCGGAAGCACCGTCGCCGCACCGACGACGGTTCCGTCCGCGCACACCACCTCGCCAGCAAGCACTTTCGTCGCCGCTGCCTCGCCGAACCGGTCGGCCAGTTCGACAAGCACCGCACCCCCGCGCAACCTCACCCGAACCGGCCCGAGGCCGTCCCGAATGGGAAGGGGCGGAGGGTGTCTCACGTCAAGGGCACGGGCTCGAGAATCTCGGCACGCGCCTCGGGTGCGGCGGCACGCAAGGCGTCGGCCGACTCGTCGTCGGCCCGAGTCTGCGACAACACCTCGGCTTCGACACGTGCCCGATACGTGTTCACCTCGCGGTCGACGTCCTCGGCGCTCCAACCCAGCACGGGTGCAACGACTTCGGCGACTTCACGGGCGCAGTCGACGCCGCGGTGCGGGTATTCGATCGAGATGCGCATGCGCCGCGCGAGGATGTCCTCGAGATGCAGGGCCCCCTCGGCCGCCGCGGCGTAGTACGCCTCGACCTTGAGGTATACGGGCGCTTCGGTGATGGGCGCCAACAGTTCTGGACGACCCTCGGCCATCGCCAGCACCTCGCCGATCAACGAACCGTAGCGGTCCAGCAGATGCCGGACGCGGTACGGGTGCAGGTCGTAGTGCGCCCCGACGTGCTCGGTTTGGTTGATCAGGGCGAAGTAGCCGTCGGCGCCCATCAGCGGCACCTTCTCGGTGATCGACGGCGCCACCCTGGTCGGGACGAACTCCGCTGCCGCGTCGATCGCGTCCTCGCCCATCACCCGATACGTCGTGTACTTGCCGCCGGCGATGGAGACGAGACCCGGCGACGGCGTGGCCACCGCATGCTCACGCGAAAGCTTGGAGGTCTCTTCACTTTCCCCCGCCAACAACGGTCGCAGCCCGGCGTAGACGCCGTCGATGTCGTCGTGGTTGAGCGGGGTGGCGAGCACGGTGTTGACCGTCTCGAGGATGTAGTCGATGTCGGCCTTGGTGGCGGCGGGATGCGCCAGGTCGAGATTCCAGTCGGTGTCGGTGGTGCCGATGATCCAGTGCGTGCCCCACGGGATGACGAACAGCACCGACTTCTCGGTCCGCAGGATGATCGCGACTTCGCTGACGATGCGATCGCGGGGCACGACGATGTGCACACCCTTCGACGCCCGCACGCGGAAGCGGCCACGCTCCTTGGACAGGGCTTGGATCTCGTCGGTCCAGACGCCGGTGGCGTTGACCACCACGTGGCCGCGAACCTCGGTGGACGCACCGTTCTCGGAGTCACGCACGCGCACGCCGGTGACCCGGTCGCCCTCGCGCAGCAGTGCCACGACCTGCGTGGAGGTCCGCACCACCGCGCCGTAGTGAGCGGCGGTGCGGGCCACCATCATGGTGTGCCGG
The DNA here is from genome assembly GCF_001426545.1 of Mycobacterium sp. Root135. GTDB lineage: Bacteria > Actinomycetota > Actinomycetes > Mycobacteriales > Mycobacteriaceae > Mycobacterium. The sequence goes on from NZ_LMEZ01000007.1 coordinate 428,424, forward strand.
GCGTCGTCGACCACGGTGTCGTAGTACCGGATTCCGCCAATGAGGGAACTACGCTTCAGCCCGGGCGCCAGGCGCAACGCACCGCCCTTGAGCAGATGCTTCTGGGCGGGCACCGACTTGGCGCCGCCCAGCTGGTCGTAGAGGAAGATGCCCGCCGCGATGTAGGGCCGCTCCCACAACCGGTGGGTCAACGGGAACAGGAACGGCAAGGGCTTGACGAGGTGGGGAGCCAGCGTCGTCAGGGACAGCTCGCGCTCGTGCAGCGCCTCGCGGACGAGACCGAACTCGAGCTGCTCCAGATAGCGCAGGCCGCCGTGGAACATCTTCGACGACCGACTCGAGGTGCCCGACGCGAAGTCGCGCGCCTCGACGAGCGCCACCTTGAGCCCGCGGGTGGCGGCGTCGAGTGCCGCCCCAGCGCCCACGACGCCACCTCCGATGACGACGACGTCGAACTGCTCACTGCCGAGGCGTTCCCACGCCTGAGCCCGCCACTCGGGGCCGAGGAGAGTCTGGCCGTTACCAGGGCCGGGGATCGGTTCGACTGCGCCGATGGTTCGCTCACGAGCGTCGCTCACGGCCATGCACCTTCTCGTTACTCGTCGGTAGGCGTACGGATCCGAGCCTACGTGGCTTCAGTCCAGATCGTCGTGAGCCATCAATCTTCGGGCGGCCTCGACCGTCGACCCGGAGAGCGAGGGATACACCGACAGCGTCTGCGCGAGGTCGGTCACCGATATCCGGTTCTGCACGGCGAGTGCGATCGGCAGGATCAGTTCCGACGCGATGGGGGCGACGACGACCCCGCCGATGACGACGCCGGTCGCCGGGCGGCAGAAGATCTTCACGAAGCCGCGGCGCAACAACGACATCTTCGCTCTGGCATTCGTGGTCAACGGCAGCATCAGCGTGCGGGCCGGGACCGTCCCGTCGTCGATCGCGGTCTGCGGCACTCCGACCGCGGCGATCTCCGGCCTGGTGAAGACGGCGGCCGCGACGGTGCGCAACCGAATTGGCGACACCCCCTCGCCCAGCGCGTGATACATCGCGATGCGGCCTTGCATCGCGGCCACCGAGGCCAGCGGCAGCAGGCCCGTGCAGTCGCCAGCGGCGTAGATGCCTGCCGCGGACGTGCGCGACACCCGGTCCACCGACAGGTAGTTGCCCCGGCTCAGCTCGATCCCGACCTTCTCGAGCCCGAGGCCTTCGGTGTTGGGCACGGAGCCGACCGTCATCAGTGCGTGGCTGCCCTCGACCTTGCGACCGTCGGCCATCGCCACCACGACGCCGTCGCCGCTGCGGGTGACCGACTCCGCGCGCGCGTTCTTGACCAGCTTCACGCCTCGTTCGTTGAAGGCCTCCTCCAGCACGGCGGCGGCGTCGGAGTCCTCGTGCGGAAGGATCTGGTCGCGGCTGGCCACCACGGTGACCTTGACGCCCAGCTCGGTGTAGGCGCTGCAAAACTCGGCCCCCGTGACGCCCGAGCCGACGATGACGAGGTGTTCGGGCAGCTCGGAGAGGTCGTAGAGCTGACGCCAGTTCAGGATCCGCTCGCCGTCGGGAGCGGCATGAGGCAGCACACGGGGACGGGCGCCGGTGGCGATCAACACGACGTCGGCCTTGAGCACGCCGACCTTGCCCTCGGTGGTGGTGACCTTCACCCGGTGGTGAGCCATGCCGGGGAGGTCGTCGACGAGCTCGCCGCGCCCGTGCACGATCTGCACGCCCTCGCGCAACAGGTTGGACCCGATGTCCGCGGACTGCGACCGGGCCAGCGTCTTCACCCGGTTGTGAATCTGCGGCAGCGAGATCTTGGCGTCTTCGATCTTGATGTCGAAGCCGAGCCCGTCGGCGCGCCTCAGCTCGGTGCGCACCCCGGTCGACGCGATGAACGTCTTCGACGGGACGCAGTCGAAGAGCACGCAAGCGCCGCCGATGCCGTCGGAGTCGACGACGGTGACCTGCGCTACGTCCGGGCCGCGGCCCGCTGCGACGAGTGCAGCTTCATACCCGGCGGGACCGCCGCCGATGATCACGATGCGGGTAGCCACGGGACCAACTTAGTCTGCTGTGTCCAACTCAACCCGGTGGTTAGGCGACTGCGCCAAGTTGGACCCCTTAGGCTTACCGCCGTGCCGATCTACGCCGCCTACGGATCGAACATGCATCCGGAGCAGATGTTGCAGCGTGCACCCCACTCGCCCATGGCGGGGACGGGGTGGATTCACGGGTGGCGACTCACCTTCGGTGGCGAGGACCTCAGCTGGGAGGGCGCGTTGGCGACCCTCGTCGAGGATCCCACGTCGAAGGTCTTCGTCGTCCTCTACGACATGACCAAGGAGGACGAGGAGAACCTCGACCGCTGGGAGGGCTCGGAGCTCGGCTTCCACAAGAAGATCCGCTGCCGGGTACACCGCGAAACCTCCGACACCAGTACCGATCCGGTGCTGGCGTGGCTCTACGTCGTCGACGCGTGGGAGGGCGGCATCCCGTCGGCCCGCTACCTCGGCGTGATGGCCGAGGCCGCCGAAATCGCCGGTGCGCCAGCGGAATACGTGCACGACCTGCGCACCAAGCCAGCCCGAAACATCGGCCCCGGACCCAGCCAGGGCAGTTAGAACGCCGCGCTCTGCTCGATGATGTTGGTGAACACCTGCACGCCGACGCCCAACGCCCGCTCGTCGAGGTCGAACGTCGGCTGGTGCAGGTCGAGCTGCGGCCCGACGCCCGGCCAGACGCCCAGCCGCGCCATCGCGCCGGGGACGTCTTCGAGGTACCAGGAGAAGTCCTCGCCGCCACCGGATTGGCGGGTGTCGGTGAGGACGTCGGGACCGATCGCCTCGATCGCGTGGGTGAAGATCCGCGTCGACACCGACTCGTTCACCACCGGTGGCACCCCACGCCGGTAGTGCACGCTGTACTGCACCTGCAGCGGGGCCAGGAGCGACGAAACGATCTCGCGGACAAGCTCTTCCATCACCACCCAGGCTTCACGACTTGCGGTGCGAATGGTGCCCGCGATGCTGCCCGTCTGCGGGATGGCATTCGCCGCGACGCCCGCGTTGACCGCGCCCCACACCATGACGGTGCTGTTGCGTGGGTCGACCCGGCGTGACAGGACGCCGGGGACGCCGGTGATCAGGGTGCCAAGCGCGTACACCAGATCGCCGGTCAGATGGGGTCGCGAGGTATGCCCGCCCGGTGAGTGAAGGGTGATCTCGACCTGGTCGGCCGCGGAGGTGATCGGTCCGGGCCGGATGGCGACCTTGCCGACCTCCAGACGAGGATCGCAGTGCAGCGCGAAGATTCGCGACACCCCGTTCAAGGCACCCGCCGCGATGGCGTCGATGGCGCCGCCCGGCATCAACTCCTCGGCCGGCTGGAAGAGCAGCCGTACGCCGACCGGAAGCTCGGGGACCGACGCCAGCGCCAGGCCCGCGCCGAGCAGCACCGCGGTGTGTCCGTCGTGCCCACAGGCGTGCGCGACGCCGGGCGTCAGCGACGAGAACGGCAGACCCGTGCGTTCGGCCATGGGCAGTGCATCCATGTCGGCCCGCAGCGCGATCCGCGGCGCGTGTTCTGGCCCGAAGTCACACGTCAGGCCGGTGCCACCCGGCAGCACCTTGGGATTGAGCCCGGCGTCGGCCAGCCGCGACGCCACGAACTGAGTGGTGTCGAACTCCTGGCGCCCCAGCTCGGGGTGCTGGTGGATGTGCCGTCGCCAGGCTACGAGCTCGTCGTAGTGGGCGGCCAACCATGCGTTGGTCGAATCTTGAATGCTCATGCGTTGTCCCGCTCCGTCTTGAGCTGGCTCACCCTGTCGCGTTGCGCGGGTGTCTCGGCGAGCTCCACGACGGTGCGGGCCAGCATGACGGCTCCCTCGATGACGGCCTTGTCGGCGCTCGGCCCGGCGGCGGCCGCCGCGAACGCCTGCTGATGGATGGATGCACCGTCGGCGTCGATGCCGACGATGGGATGAATGCCCGGCATGAGCTGCGTGACGTTGCCCATGTCGGTACTGCCGAGCGGTAGTGCCGCCTCGAATTCAGCCGCGACGGGCGTCCTGCCGAATCGAACCATCTCGGCGCGGAAGACGTCGGCAAGCCACTTGTCGGGCGTCAACTCGAGGTACGACGGCTCGGTCGCCTCGACCTGATGACCGCAACCCGTGGCCACCGCCCCGGCCAGAAAGCAGTCCCACATCCTGGCTTCCAACTCCTTGAGCGATCCCGCGTCGTTGGCCCGCATCGTGTACTGCATCTCGGTGCGGGCCGGGATGACGTTGGTGGCCTGCCCGCCGTCGGTGACGATGCCATGCACCATCTGACCCGGCGCGAGCTGTTGCCGCAGCAGACCGATCGCCACCTGGGACACCGTGATGGCGTCGGCGGCGTTCAGTCCGAGGTACGGCGCGACGGCCGCGTGGGCTTCGCGACCGAGGTACTCGACGGCCACCTGGGACAGCGCCAGCGACCGCGCGCGGGCGATGTCGATCGGGCCGGGGTGCAGCATCACCGTCGCCGCGACGTCGTCGAACACGCCGGCGTCCAGCATCAGCGCCTTGCCGCCACCAGCCTCCTCCGCGGGGGTGCCGAGGAGGACGACGGTCAGGTCGAGCTGGTCGGCGACCTCTGCGAGCGCCAGCGCCGTGCCCACCGCGGAGGCCGCGATGATGTTGTGCCCGCAGGCGTGGCCGATGCCAGGCAGTGCGTCGTACTCCGCGCAGATGCCGACGACCAGCGAGCCGCTGCCGAAGACGGCCCGGAACGCGGTGTCCAGCCCCGCCACCCCGGCGGTGACCTCGAAACCGCGCTCGGCGACCAGCGCCTGGGTCTTGGCGCAGCTGCGATGTTCGGCGAACGCCAGCTCCGGCTCGGCGTGAATCGAGTGGGACAGCTCGACGAGATCGCCACGCCGTTGCTGCACGACGTCCTCGACGATCGTCGACGCGGTGGCGGTGGGCATCGAAGCAGTATCTCACCGTCCGTTTGTTCTTCGCGCAAGCGCTCATGGGAGGGCACGGACCGTCGAGACTGCGCTCACGGTGACGGCTACTCGCACTTCTGCGACCTGAGTGCAGTCTCGGCGCCGGCGGTACGCTTTCCCGCCGTGACCACTGCACCGAGCGACCCGCAGTCCATGGCCGACGAGGCCGCCGCCGCACTGCTGGCCCGCATCGGCGCCGACGCAGTCGACGTCGCCGTCGTCCTCGGTTCGGGTTGGGCGCCCGCCGCCGCCGAGCTGGGCGAACCGTCGGCCGTCGTGCCGATGGCGGAGCTGCCCGGCTTCACCCCGCCGTCGGCCGCGGGCCACGGCGGCCAAGTCCTGGCACTGACGGTCGGAGACAAGCGCGTCCTGGTGCTGCTCGGGCGGATTCACGCCTACGAGGGCCACGACCTGCGGCATGTGGTGCATCCGGTGCGGACGGCTTGCGCGGCGGGCGCGCGCAGCGTGGTGCTCACCAACGCTGCCGGCGGGCTCCGGGAGGACCACGCGGTCGGCCAGCCGGTGCTGATCAGCGACCACCTCAACCTGACGGCACGCTCGCCGCTGGTCGGCGCGCAGTTCGTCGACCTGGTGGACGCCTACTCGCCTCGCCTTCGGGCACTCGCCCTCGACGTCGACCCCTCCCTGGCCGAGGGCGTCTACGCCGGGCTGCCGGGCCCGCACTACGAGACGCCGGCCGAGATTCGGATGCTGCGGACGCTCGGCGCCGACCTGGTGGGCATGTCGACGGTGCACGAGACGATCGCGGCGCGCGCGGCCGGCGCAGAGGTGCTTGGCGTCTCGCTGGTGACGAACCTCGCGGCCGGGATGACGGGCGAACCGTTGAACCACGCCGAGGTGCTCGAGGCGGGGCGTCAGTCGGCGACGCGGATGGGTTCCCTGCTCTCGGAGGTGCTGGCGCGGCTGTGACTAAGCTTGGCCAGCCCGCGGGCGATCAGCGGCGCGGCGAACAGCATCAGTAGCACCCGCATGACCTGCGCGGCGACGATGAACGTGACGTTGGAACCCGTCTCGACGGCCGTCGCCAGCACGGCGTAGATGCCGCCGGGGCTGGTCGACAGGTAGCCCTCGAGCAGGCTGATGCCGGTGACGTGAGCCAGCAGGATGCCAAGGCCCGCGCACGCGACGTTGAGCACGACGATCAGGCCAAGCGCCGCCGGGAGGGCGCGGCCGATCGCTCGCATCGATTCGCGAGTGAACGCGACGCCCGCCTGCCACCCGATCACGGCGTAGCCGAGCTGAACCAGCGCCATCGGGACCGAGAGGCCGAACGACGTGCCGGTTAGCTCGAGGGCGATGGTGACGGCCATGGGACCGAGCAGGCCCGACCCCGGCATCCGAGCGAGCCTGCCCGCGGTGGCGCCGACGAGCACGATGACCACCAGCATTCCGATGCTCACATACCAAGGCGCCGAGCCACTTTGGGCCGGCGCCGCGGCATGGCCGGACTTCTCGGCGTGGTAGACGACGGTGACGACGACCGGCATCGACGCGGTGATCAATGCGACCCGCAGGTACTGGACGACGGCGACCACGCGGTCGTCGCCACCCAGTTCGCGGGCGATCGCGACCAGTCCCGAGGCTCCCCCGGCGACGAGGGCGAGCGATCCGGTGAGCGGGCTGATGTCGCGGTGCAGCCCCAGCAGCGCTCCGGCACCGATGCTGAGCACCAGCGTCGACACCGCGACGCCGAGCACGATCGGCCAGTCCGAGCCGAGGGCGGTGAGCGCGTCCCGGTGCACCATCGTGCCGATGTAGACGCCGAGCACGCCCTGGGCGGCAATGCCCGCCTTCCGTGGGACGCCCGCCGGCGCGAGGGAGACGAGCGCCAGCACGATGCCGACGATCAGCGCCGCGAACAGTGCCGCGGAGGGAACACCGAGCAGGTCCAGCGGCACGGTGACCGCGACGGTGACCACGACTAACAGCGCCCACTTCCACATAAAGACAAGTATGCGCTTGTTATTTCATGATCTCAAACTGGTACTGATCCAGGTAATACCAAGGTATAACTTGGTAATGAGCTCCTCTTCGCCCAACCCCGCGACAGAGCTGCGGGAGTCGATCATGGCCCTGACCCGCCAACTTCGACGCCACCGCAGCGACAACGGCCTCACGCTGAGCCAGCAGCAGGTCCTCGGCGAAGTCAGCCGAGCTGGCGTCACGACCCCGGCCGAACTGGCCACCCGCATGCACGTGCGCGTGCAATCGCTGACCGATGGCATCAACCATCTGGAGTCACGCGGCCTGGTGGTGCGCAGAACCGACGACGACGACCGACGGCGCCAACTGATCGAGGTGACCCCAGAGGGCATGGAACTGCTCGAGCGCGACAGGGCCGAGCGCGACGAGTGGCTCAACTCCGCCATGCGCGAGACGCTGACCGAGTTGGAGTTCAACCTGCTGATGCTGGTGGCGCCGGTGCTGCGAAAGCTCGCCGACGGCGATGACGCGCGATGAGCGACAATCAGCGCCATGAATGAGCAGCGCCTCACCTTCGGCACCGCAGGACTTCGCGGTCCGATGCGCCCCGGGCCGGGTGGCATGAACGTCGAGACGGTGACGTCGGCGACGTGGGCGCTGGCGACGGTCCTCAACGATCGAGGACTCGGCGGTTCGACGGTCATAGTCGGTCGCGACGCCCGACACAACTCCGACGACTTCGCCTTGGCAACCGCAGAAGTGCTTGCCGCCGAGGGGTTTTCCGTCGTGCTGCTGCCCGACCCGGTCCCGACGCCGGTCGTCGCGTTCGGTGTGCGGCGTTTCACCGCCGTCGCGGGAGTCCAGATCACGGCGTCGCACAACCCTCCGGCGGACAACGGCTACAAGGTGTACCTCGACGGGGGCATGCAGATCGTCCCGCCCAGCGACCGCGACATCGAGGCGGCGATGGCGAAGGCGCCGACCGACGTCGCACGCGCTGAGGTCACGCCGGCCACCACCGACCTCATCGGCGACTACGTTCGCCGGGCCGCCGGCGTGCGGCGCGGCACCGGCTCCGTGCGGATTGCCTTGACGCCCATGCACGGCGTCGGCGGCGAGCCCGCGCTCCTCGTGCTGCGGGAAGCCGGCTTCGACGACGTCCACGTCGTTTCCGAGCAGTACTCACCCAACCCCGACTTTCCCACCGTCGAGTTCCCCAATCCCGAGGAGCCGGGAGCCACCGATCTGCTGCTGGCCCTGGCCGACGAGGTCGACGCCGACGTCGCGATCGCCTTGGACCCCGACGCCGACAGGTGCGCGGTCGGCATCCCGACGCCCACCGGCTGGAGAATGCTTTCGGGTGACGAAACGGGTTGGCTGCTCGGCGATTACATCCTGTCGCAGATCGATCCGGGCGAGGTGATGGCCGCCAGCATGGTCGCCAGCACCGTCGTGTCGTCACGCATGCTGGCCGCCATCGCCGCGCACCACGGCGCTCAACACGCCGAGACCCTCACCGGGTTCAAGTGGCTGGCCCGGGCGGACGCCGGCCTGGCGGGCAGCACGCTGGTCTACGCCTACGAGGAGGCGATCGGCCACTGCGTCGACCCCGGTGCCGTCCGCGACAAGGACGGCATCACCGCCGCCGTACTCGCCTGCGATCTGGTGTCGGTGCTTCGCGATGAGGGCCGCACCGTGACCGACGCCCTCGACGCACTGGCCCGACGTCACGGCGTGCACACCACGGCCGCGATGTCCGTGCCTGCGGACGCGGCTCTGGTCGAGCACCTCCGCGCACATCCGCCCACCCGTCTCGCCGACGAACCGGTGGACGTCGCCGACCTGCTGACGCGGGACGGAGATCAGCGCACCGACGCGTTGATCTACACCGGCGAGTCGGTGCGCGTGGCGGTCCGACCGTCTGGCACCGAGCCGAAGGTCAAGGCGTACCTGGAGATTCGGCTACCGGCACGCGAGGACGTCGCGTCGGCCCGTGCGGACGCCGCCCGGATGCTCGATGCGCTCAGGGCCGACGTGGTCGACCTGCTTCAGCGCGGGCCGAACTGACGGTCTCCCGCATCTCCCAGCCCGGGCATGATGTAGGAGACCTCGTTGAGACCGTCGTCGATCGCCGCGGTGTAGAGCTTGAGGTTGGGTGAGACCTTCTCAAGTGCCGCAATGCCTTCCGGCGCGCACACCACGCACACCGCGGTGACGTCGACGGCGTTGCGATCGTGCAGCAGACGCAAGGTGTGCGCCATCGAACCTCCGGTGGCGAGCATCGGGTCGAGCACCAACACCGGGGTGGCGCTGAGGTCGTCGGGAAGCGACTCCAGGTAGGGAGTGGGCAGGGCCGTCTCCTCGTCGCGCGCCATGCCGACGAAGCCCACCTTGGCTTCGGGTATCAGCTGGTGTGCCTTCTCGACCATCCCGAGGCCCGCGCGAAGCACGGGCACCAACAGCGGTGGCGACGCAAGGCGCGACCCGACGGTGTCGGCCATCGGGGTGCGGATCGGCACGGGAGTCGAGGCAGAGTCACGCATGGCTTCGTAGACGAGCATCAGCGCGAGGTCGCACAACGCGGATCGGAAACCGGCGTTGTCGGTGCGCTCGTCGCGCAGCGTGGTCAACCGGGCAGCGGCGAGTGGGTGATCGACAACGCGGACGTCCATGCGGCGAACCCTAATGGAACCGGCCGGGGTTGGCCGACGTCATAACTCTCATGATCGCCGATACGTCCGACATTCACGGGTTCAGCGCCGCGCAGCGCGGCCACGCCGACGACCTCGCCTCCGTGGCGGCCGACCTGCGGGCCTCGACGGTGGCGGCCGACGCGTTCGGCACGGTCGGGGCAGGGTTCCTCGCCGCGCTCAACCAGGCACTGGACCGGGAAGCGAGGCTCGCCACCGAACTCGCCGAGCGCTTCATCGCCGCGAGGCACGTCGCGGGTACCGCGGCGGACGCATATGACTTCGCCGAACGATCAGCGGGACAGTCCATTTCACGAACCGGTCTCTAACTGGTGGCGAGCACCCTGGTGGCCGTTTTGGCCGCGCCCCTGCGAGAGCTTCAGGCGACGCTCGGCACGGGCACACCCGACGCCGCCTCGACTCTTGCCGGCGCTCGGGCTGCCCTGTCCGACGTGGCCGCCGCGACCGGCCGGTCGTGGCAGGCGACGCGCTGGGAGGGCGACGCGGGTGCGGCGGCCGCCGCCTTCACCGAGTCGACCGTGGCGGCCGTCGACGCCATGGCGCTCAGGGCGGATCAGCTCGGTGCCGCCACCGCCGACGCCGCCGACGCCGTGGCTCGCGCGCGGGCGCGGCTGCAGAGGATCGTCACCGACTTCGAAGCGCGCGCCGAACAGCTCGAGTCCCAGCTCGACGAACCCGGTGCGGCCGACGAGCTCGTCGCAGAGGCGCGGCGGGCCCTCGACGAGGCCGAGGGGGTGCTCGCCGAACTGCGAGCGGAGCTCGACGGGCACGCCTCCGCGGTCGAGGCGTCTGCACCTCCGCCGTCGGTGCCGAAGATGCCCACCCTGCCGATGGGCGCCCTGCCCGGCATCGGCGGCGGACCCGGCGCGGGTTCGGGCGCCGGCTCGGGGCTCGGCGGCTTCCCGTCCGGCGCCGCGGAGTCGGGCCGACCCACCGTCGAGTCCGCTGCACTCAGTCGCGACGACGCACGACCGCTCGCCGACCCCGGCATGTTCGGCAGCGGTGTCGGCATCCAGCTTCCCGACGGCAGCACGGCCACCGCACCCAACGAGACCGCCGCCAGCGCGGTCCGGCACGCGCTGACACAGCTCGGCGTGCCGTACGACTGGGGCGGAACCACGCCCGGCGTCGGTCTCGACTGCAGCGGCTTGACACAGTGGGCGTATCACGAAGCCGGACTTGACCTTCCGCGCCTCGCACAGGAGCAGGACGTCGGGTCCGCCGTCACACAGGCCACGCTGCGCCCTGGCGATCTGGCAGTGTGGGACGGACACGTCGCGATGGTGGTGGGAAACGGTGTCATGATCGAGGCGGGTGACCCGGTGAAGCTCTCACCGATCCGAACCACCAACGCGGGTCAGGGTTTTCAGGGATTCTGGCGTCCCACCGCATGACATCCGTCACGATCAGCCGAGCCGGTAGGCATCACGGGAGATCTCGAAGCGATGTCCGGAGGTGCTGTCGGCACACGTGATCCCCACCTGTTCGCTGGAGCAGGTGATCGTGCCGATCGACCACGTGGACCCGTAGCCGAGGGGCTCCTGCGCGGCGGGCAGCTCTTGGGCGTAGCACGCGAAGGCGGCGTCGCCGCCCTCCTCGAGCTGGAGCCGCGAGCCCCAGTTCAGCTGGCACTGCGCGTCGCGGGGCGGTGCCTCCCACCCGTGTTCGACCGCCTCGCACGCCGCGCGCGTCTCCCCGTCGTGAGAGAACATGGCGCACAGTATGTTTCCCGACGGGGATCGAAAGGAGCCGGGGCCGGACTCATGCGCGACCGGCGCCGACGACGCCGGAGCCGAGGTGCTTCCCGATGCGGAGGGAGTCGTCGTTACGGTGACCGTCGACGACGGAGACTGCGCGGGCGGGTCCTCCGGCGTCGAACACCCGACGAGGGCCACCGCCGCCACCGCCGCCCATACCCAGGTCGCGCGACGAAGGACGGCTGTCACGCCGGTGTCTGCCATGGCGAACAGAATGCCGCACTGCGACTCAGATCACGCGCGGATCGATCAAAGTGACGCCAACCGGGGCCGCGGCGTCCAACGTCGGCAGCAGGTGGGCGCCTTCGGTCAGCCCGACCACCCGCTCGACGAGGTCCTGCGGGCGCAACGTCCCCGCCTCGACCAGACGCAACATGTCGGGATAGTCCACGCTCGCCATCCCGTGGCTGCCGAGAACGTCTAGCTCCCAACCGATTACGCGATCCATCGGTACCGCGGGGTGTCCGCCGACGGCAGGCAGCAGCCCGACCTGAACGTGTCGGCCGCGACGCCGCAGACTGTGGATGGCGTCGGCGCACGTGCTCTCGGACCCGACCGCGTCGACCGCGACGTGACTGCCACCTCCCGTGAGGTCGTGGACCTCGGCGGCGACGTCCATTCCCCCGTCGCTTCGCTCGCCCCCACCCCCACCAGCCAGCACCGTGTGCGCCGCGCCAAGCCCGCGCGCCAACTCCAATGCCGCCGGGGTGCGGTCGACGGCGACCACCTTGGCTCCTGCCGCGACGGCGATCTGCACCGCACTGAGGCCGACGCCACCCACCCCGACGACGGTCACCCACTCCCCGCTGCGCAGACCCGCCCGCGCGTGCAGCGCCCGGTACGCGGTCGCGAAGCGACAGCCGAGCGCCGCCGCGGCCGAGTCCTCCACCAGATCGGTGACGGCGACCAGATTGGTGTCGGCGGCGTGCAGGGCGACGCGTTCGGCGAAGGACCCCCAGTGGGTGAACCCGGGCTGGGTCTGCGCGGGACACACCTGTGCCTGTCCGGCATGACACCACTCGCAGACGCCGCATCCGCAGACGAAGGGCGTCGTGACGCGATCCCCGACGGACCACCGCCGGACGTCGGTACCCACCTCGACGACGACGCCGACGAGTTCGTGACCGGGCACGTGCGGCAGTGCCACCCCGTCGTCGTGGCCGGCCCAGGCGTGCCAGTCACTGCGACACAGGCCCGTGGCGTGCACCTCCACCACGACACCGCCCGGCGACGGAACCGGGTCGGGCACCGATCGGACGTCGACGGAACCGCCAAACCGTTCGAAGACGACTGCGCGCATGACGCCATCGTCCCCCGGGCGGGTGGCACCCGACTCTCCTGGTACCCGGCCGACGTCGCGCGCACCGGGTGTCGGCAACTCCGCCGGGCACCGTCGTTAGGCTGTGCCGCATGGCTGCTGACATCGTGCCGGTGAGGCTCGGTCTGACCAAGGGCGATCTGTACACACTGTGGGCTCCGTCGTGGCGTGACGCCGACGACGAGTGGCAGGCGTTCCTCGGCAAGGACGACGACCTCTACGGCTTCGAATCGGTGGCCGACCTGGCGGCATTCGTCAGGACCAGCACCGACAACGATCTCACCGATCACCCCGCGTACCCGGAGCTGAAGGAATCCTCGGCGCACCGGTTCGATCCGGCCGAGGACCGTCGGCACGATCTGATCGGCGTACCCGAGGTGGCCGCCGACAAGCCGTCCGAGGAATCGGTGGAGACGCTGCTCGGCGCGCTTGCCGTGGTGCAGGCCATCGGCTCGGTCTGCGATCTGCCGGTGGTGTCGAAGTTCTTCAACGGCAACCCCGTCCTGGGTTCCCTCGGTGGCGGACTCGAAGCGTTCGAAGGACGCGCCGGTCGTAAGCGCTGGGCCGAGGTCGAGGCCGTGATCGCCAGGGGCTGGGACGGAGTGGTCGACGCGATCGACGAGATCGTCAGCATCCCCGAGGTCGACTCCGCGGCATCCGAGAAGGCCGCCGCGGAGCTGGCCGAGCCGGCGCCGGAGATCGAGGAGGTCGAGGACGCCGACGACGCCGTGATCGAGGGCGACGTCGACGCCGACGACGACGACGAAGAGGCCGTCCTGGCCGCGCAGGCCACCCAGCAGGTGCTCGGCAGCGACGAGGACTTCTGGGCGCACGTCGGGATCGACCCCATCCGCCTGCTCACCCGCGGCGGCACGTTCTACACCCTGCGCTGCTACCTGGACGACCAGCCGATCTTCCTCGGCCGCAACGGCCGGATCAGCGTCTTCGGGTCGGAACGCGCACTGGCGCGCTACCTCGCCGACGAGCACGAGAGCGACCTCTCGGACCTCGCCACCTTCGACGACATCAAGACCGCCGCCACCGACGGCTCGCTGCAGATCCGGGTCACCGACGACAACGTGTACGTCTTGCGGACCCTCACCGACGACATCGCCGACGGCCCCGAGGCCGTGGACGCCGACCAGCTCGAGCTCGCGGTCGAGTTGATTCGCGACGTCGGTGACTACGCCGAGGACGGCACCGTGGAGGAAGCCCTGGACACCGATGAGCCGTTCGGACGGTTCGTCGCGCACGTCCTGACCCCCGACACGGTCGCCAAGCCGCCCGCGCCGTACGCCACGGCCGTCGCGCAGTGGGAGAAGGTCGAGAACTTCGTGGAGTCTCGCCTACGCGAGGAGTGAGCGGACGCTAGAAGTCGGCGGGATCCGGCCGCTGCACCGAGCGTGGTGTCAGGCCGAGCCCGCGGACGTGTTCGGCGATCGCCCCGAGGTGCGTCACCCAGACGTCGTCGAGCGAGCACACGTAGGAGACGAGGTTCTCCAACGCCGCCGCCCGCGACGGTCGTCCCGTGAGAAACGGGTGGTTGGTCAACACGAAGCACCCGCGCTCGGCGCGCATCGCGTCGAACTCCAGGCGCCACATCTCGCCGACCTTGGCGGGGCTCTCGATGAGGCCGGTTCCGGAGAAGTCCGGGATGAAGCAGTACTGCTCCCAGTCGTCGAGAGCCCACTGAATCGGGATCTCGACCAACGAGCTCGCTCCGACGGCCAACTCGTAGGGATGGTCGGCGTCCATCAACGAGCTGTCGTAGAGAAAACCCCTGTCCGACAGCAACTGTGGAGAGTGCCAGTTGAGCTCCCACATGGGCGCCCGGTAGCCGACGGGCCTGAGCCCCGTCACCTTCTCCAACGCGTCGATGCCGCGGTCGAGGATCGCGGCCTCCTCCTCGGCAGACAGTCCCGCCATCGGCTCGTGCAGGTACCCGTGATGGGCGATCTCGTGACCCCCGTCGACGATGCTGCGGACGACGTCCGGGTAGCGCACCGCGGTATACCCGGGCACGAAGAAGGTCGACGTGATCTGGTGGCTGGCGAGGATCTTGAGGATCCGCGGAACGCCGACCAGCGGTCCGTAGGCCTGATGGCTGATGGCCGACATCCGGTTGGCGTTGCCGTGGTCGACGGCCAGCATCGCCGACTCCGCGTCCACGTCGAAGCTGAACGACGCCGCACACCGGGCGGCATCCGGCCATGGCACCGGGGCGGCGGGCAAGGTCATGATGCCCGGGCCTTCTTGGCGAGTAGCGAGATCAGCTCGTAGGCGACGTTGGCCGCGGCGACCCCGGTGATCTCGGCGTGGTCGTAGGCCGGTGACACCTCCACGATGTCGGCGCCGACCAGGTCGGCGCCGTCCAGTCCCCGGATGATCGCCAAGAGTTCGCGACTGGTCATGCCTCCAGCCTCCGGCGTCCCCGTCGCGGGGGCGTGGGCGGGGTCGAGTACGTCGATGTCGATCGAGACGTAGAGCGGCCGGTCGCCGATGGCGTCGCGCAGTTGCCCGACGACGTCGTCGGTGGACCGTCCCTCGAACTCCGCGCAGTGCACCACGGTGAACCCGAAGCCGGCATCCTCGACGAGGTCGCTTGGGGCGTAGAGAGATCCGCGGATGCCGACGTGAGCGCTGTGCCCTGGCATGAAGAGACCTTCCTCGGCGGCCCGCCGGAACGGCGTCCCGTGCGTCACCGGTGCGTCGAAGTAGGTGTCCCACGTGTCGAGATGGGCGTCGAAGTGCAACAGTGCGACGGGACCGTACCGGCGATGGTGGGCGCGCAACAGCGGGTAGGCGATGGTGTGGTCACCGCCGAGGGTGATCAGCCGAGCTCCCGACTGGATGAGTTCGTCTGCGGCAGATTCGATCTCGCGTACCGCGGCGGCGATGTCGAACGGGTTGGCCGCGACGTCTCCGGCGTCGACCACTTGCTGACCCGCGAACGGGGACACGTCGAGCTGCGGGTTGTACGGCCGCAGCAGCCGGGACGCCTGCCGGATGTGCGAGGGCCCGAACCGTGCGCCGGGCCGGTACGTCACGCCGGAGTCGAACGGTATGCCGAGGACGGCCACGTCACACCGGGACACGTCCTCTCGGCGCGGAAGCCGGGCGAAGGTCGTCAGCCCGGCGTACCGCGGAATGGCCTGGCCGTCCGCCTGGCCCTTGACGTCGTCGTTCATACCCGGCACCGTGTCGATCCTCCGTTGACTTGAAGTGTTTGACCTACCATCGCGCCAATGTCGTTGCGCGCCAACAAAGCTACGGCGCTCGCGATTTCCTCGGGCCTACCGATGCGACCCATCGGGATGTCGATGCCGTAACGCCTGCGCATCTCGTCGAGGGAGACTCCGGCCGACGCCGCGTCGACGAGGAGTTGAGGGGTGTCGACGACGCCGGGTGCCACCGCGTTGACGGTGATGTTCTCCCGCGCCAGTTCGCGGCCCAAGGTCTTCACCAGCGCGACGAGGCCCGCCTTGGAGGCCGAGTACGCACTGGCCTCCGGCCACCCGATGACCCCCCACTCGGAGGCGATCACGACGATGTTTCCGCCTCCGGCGCGGCGCATTCCCGGCAGCACCGCCTGAATCAGTCGAAACGTGCCCGCGAGGTTGACCTCGACGACCCGCCACCAATCGTCCTCGTCGTCGGTCGTAAACGGGGCCATCGACATGTACGCCGCGTTGCACACCAGGACGTCGACTGGCCCACGGGCCCTCTCGATCCCGTCGACCAGGGTCGCGACGTCGAGTGCACTGACGTCGCCGACCGCGGGGAAGCCTCCCGTTGCTGCGACCACCTCGGCCAGCGACTCGCCGTCCGTCAAATCGTTGACCGCGACGGCGGCACCGTCAGCGGCCAGCCTGCGGGCGATCGCCGCACCAATGCCTTGGGCGGCACCGGTTACCAGCGCCACTCTGCCCCTCAGGGGTGTCTCCATCAGATCACCGCTCCACCATTGGGTGAGACGACCTCGCCGGTGCAAAAGGCGGCGTCGGCACTCACCAGGAATTCGACGACTCGGGCGATCTCGTCCGGTCGGGTCAGTCGGCGGTTCGGCAGAGTCGCCAGGTATTCCGTTGCACGCCAGGGAGAGTCCGCGGCAAGCAGCGGCGTGTCGGTGGGTCCGGGTGCCACGGCGTTGACCCGGACGCCGGTCGCGGCGTACTCGGCGGCAAGGCTGCGCACCAACCCGATGACGGCACCCTTCGCCGCCGCGTAGTGCGCGTCGCCGTCGCCGCCACCGATCGCGAGCTCGGAGGTCACCGCGACGATCGCGCCGCCGCCGCGGGCCACCATCGACGGCAGGACGGCACGCGCGGTGTTGCGCAGTCCGCCAAGGTGAACGCGGAGCATCCGGTGCAACGCCTCGGCGGAGATCTCCGAGACCGGGGTGATGTCGTAGTGCCCCGCCGCCGAGACGAGCGCGTCGACCGCTCCGACGTCCTCGACGATCCGACTCACGGCGGCTCGGACGGCGTCGGGGTCGGACACGTCGGCGACGTGGTCGGCAGTCGGCGACAGATCCATACCCATGACGGACCACCCCTTGCCCCGCAGGAGGTCGGCGATGGCGGCACCGATCCCGGACTCCGATCCGGTGACGATTGCGATGCGGGACATCAGGTTCCGGACGCCGGGGCGTCGTGACCGAGCCGCTCGCCGATCGGGGCCTCGATGTTGCGTCGCACGGTGAGGTAGATCGCGCCGCCGACGACGGCGAGCACCGCGGTGGTGAGCACGCTGGCCCAGTTGATGAACCACGGCTGGCCGGGCTGGGTACGCGGCCACGCGACGTTGACCGTCTCGAAGATGATCCACAGCGACGCCGCATAGGTGACGGGGGCACCCCACTTGCCCAGCGTGAACGGTCCTGGGCTCCACTTGCCGGTCAGGCGGGCGACGGCTGCGCCGATCACCGGCACGCCGAAGGCGATGTAGAAGCCGATGATGTTGAAGTTCACCAGGATGTTGTAGAACTGCGAACCGGCCAAGAGGATGAAGACGATGGCGACGATCGCGGTCAGGGCGATCGCGTTGACTGGCAGACGTTCCGGGCCCGCCAGCTTGCCGAGCACCTTGGATCCGGGCAGGCTACGGTCCCGCGCGGCGCCCCAGATGCAGCGCGACACCGCGGCCTGCACCGCGAGGAAGCTCGAGATGAAACCGATGACGAACATCGCGAGCAGAGGTTTGGTCACACCCGCACCGAGGTGGGTGGTCAACGTCTCGGAGACCACGTCCCCGGCCTGGGAGGCCACGACCTCGTCGAGGTTCGGAATGGCGAGAATCAATGCGGCGCTGGAGAACATGACGACCAGCCCGACCAGGAGCAGACCGAAGATGATCGCCTTGGGCACGTTGCGCTCGGGATCCTCGACCTCCTCGGCGATCGATCCGGCCGCTTCGAAGCCGAGGAAGGACCATCCGACGAAGGCGACGGCGAGCAGCATGGGCCCGGACGTCCACGTCTCGGCATCGGGGATGCCCGCGCTGGAGAACAACGCCGAGAACGGGTTCTCGCGGTAGAACACGAGGAGCACGATTCCCAATCCGACCGAGCCGATGACCTCACACGTGATGCTGGCGATCACCATCACCTTCAAGACCTGCCGGCCCACGATGTTGACCACCGTGCCGAGCGCGATGATGACGATCGCCACCGTCGCCGTCCCCCATCGCGACGGCTCGGTGACGCCGAAGATTTGCAACAGGAAGCCGCTCGCGGCGTAGGACAGCGTGCCGAGCGCGATGGTCAGGCCCCACATGTACGCCCACGCGGCGACCCATCCCCACGTCGTGCCGCGGACGTGTCGCGACCACTGGTAGACGCTGCCGGCATACGGCCAACGCGAGGCCAACTCGCCGAAGACACCGGCGACGAGGAGCTGTCCGATGAGGACGACGGGAAACGCCCAGAAGAACTTCGGACCGACGGCGAACAGGCCGAGGGTGAAGATCGCGTACACCGCGGCGATGGGTGACACGTCGGCGAACGCCAGCGCGAGCGCCGAGCGGAAGCTGAAGCCGCGGCTCAACGTCGAGGGCGCCTCGGCACGAGGCGCCCGGGTGTCTGGCGTCAGATCTGACATCGCTTCTCCTCCAGAGTGGTTGTAGCGACCTTCTACCTGTTCGGGCCCAAACAGAACCGGCCAATCGTCTGAAGTCCGCACTCAGCCTTGGATGATCGTCTAAGTTGTCGTCAGCGATGTCCGGGGCAGGGAGCGATTCATGACGTATCGACTGGCCGACCTCGTCGACGCCCCCCACCTGCGTCTGACCGTCCGGGCCGGGGCCCGTGGCCTCGACCGGCCGGTGTCGTGGGCGCAGACGTCCGACCTCGAGGAACCGTGGTCGTGGTTGGCCGGCGGGGAACTGCTGATGAAGAACGGGCGCACCCTCCCCGAGTCCGCGACGGGCCAGCTCGCGCTGATCCGGGGGCTCGACGAAAACGGGATCTGCGGCATCGTCATCGGCCTCGACTCGGCCACTCCCGATCTGACTCCGTCGGCGGTGACACTTGCCGACGACCTCGGCTTCGCCGTCCTGCTGGTGCCCTATTCGGTGGGGTTCGCCGCCATCGGCAGGGCCGTGGCAGGCAGCGCGGGGAACGACGACAGCAGACGCATCGCCGTCACCGAGCGGGTGTATCAGGTGATCCGACAGTCCGTCGGCCGGTCGGGGGCGGAGAACGCGCTGCGCCAACTCGGTCGCGAGGTCGCCTGCCGGCTCGCCGTGCTCGACGCCGCCACCGGTGAGGTGGCCCTCGACTCCTCCGACCCGGTGCCCGACGGCCTTCGGCGGGCGCTCGTCGACGAGATCTCGGCCCGCCGGGGAGCGGTGCCAGGGGTGCTGCACCTCCTTGCTGGCGACGACCGCGCGCTGGTGGTCGAGGTGCCGGACGAGGATCCGACGGTGTTGGTGGCGCACGGTTTTCGTGCGTCGCCGCCCGACGTCGTCCAGCTCCAGCACCTGGCGTCGGCGATGGCGGTGCTCCTCGCCCAGCAGAGCGTGCGACGTGAGCACGACCGCCGTATCGGCGCCGAGCTGTTGGCGTCGTTGTGCGACGGCCGGCTCACCGGCGCAGAGTCGGTTCGGATGCTCGCCGACCGTGGTCTGCGGCCTGCGGGCTGCGTACTCATTGCCGTCTCGGGCGGATCGCAGTCCGCCGAACGGCATTTGCACGTCAGCCTTGGCCGCCGCCAGGTGCCGCATCTCCTCCTCAGGCGCGGGGCCGTGCTCTACGCGCTGGTGTCGGCGGGCGACGCCCCGCTCGCTGCGTTGCGACACCGCGTCGGTGCGGCGGCGGCGATCGGCGTGAGCGACCTCCTCGGCCATCCGCGTCGGGGCCCTGCCACCGTGCGGGAGGCGACCTGGGCGATGCGCGCGGCTGACAGCACCGCCGACCGGACTGCCCGCTACGGCGACGTCACGATGTTGTCCGTGCTTCGAGACACCGAGGAAGCGCAAGTGGTGGTCGACCGCGTGCTCGGGACGCTCGTCGCCTACGACGCAGCGCACTCGAGTGACATGGTGGAGACGCTCGACGCGTACCTGCGGTGTGAACGGTCGTGGGTCCGGACGGCGAAGTCGATGGGGTTGCACCGTCAGACGGTGGTGTACCGGATACAGCGGGTCGAGGACATCACCGGCCGTCGGATCGCGGACACCGGGACCATCGCAGAGTTCTGGCTGGCTCTGCGCGCCAGGGATCTACTCAGCCCGCCGGTCGGCGCCGATGAGTTTCCCCGTCGCGCTCGGTCAACACCGGCATGACCATCACCGACGGCCTCGTCTCCCGCTCCCTCGACGTCCCCGGCGCCCGCCTGCACTACGAGGTGCGCGGGCACGGCCCACTGTTGCTCGTCATCGGCTCCCCCATGGCGGCCGCGGAATTCGCCCCGCTGGCCCACGCCCTTGCCACCGATCACACCGTCGTCACCTACGACCCCCGTGGCTTCGCGGACAGCCCGGTCGACGATCCCGAAGGACCGTCCAATCCGGATCTGCGCGCCGACGACGTCGCGGCGATCCTCGACGCCCTTGGTGCACCGTCGGCCGACGTGTTCGGCTCCAGTGGCGGTGCGGTCACCGGGTTGGCCTTGGTCGCCCGTCACCCCGGCCGGGTCGGCACGCTCGTCGCGCACGAACCGCCGCTGCTGGAACTGCTCCCCGACGCCGAGGCGCAGCGGGCGGCGACCGCCGACATCGTGGAGACGTTCCGTTCCGAAGGGCTGCAGGCGGCGTGGATGAAGTTCATGGTCAACGCCGGCTTCGACGTGGCCGCCTTCGGCTCGGGCGCCGACGGCCCGCCCGAGCCGGCGAATCCCGAACAGGCACTCGCCGAAGGCGCCCGCTTCTTCCTGCACGACCTGGTGCCGACGACCCAGTACGTTCCTGACTTCGAGGCGCTGCGGGCCTCGGGGTCGCGCATCGTCGTCGGCCTCGGCGCGGAGTCGGGCCACCTGCTGACCCAGCGGACGTCGGAGGCGGTAGCCAAGCGGCTCGGCGTCGACACCACCGAATTCCCCGGCGACCACGGCGGGTTCATGGGCGCGCCAGCCGAATTCGCCGCCCGCCTCCGCCAACTCCTCTAGCGATTTGTGGAGTGTCACCGGCGCTGACCGCCGGTGGAACTCCACAAAAAGCGGCTTTAGCCGACGAGGACGGCGTACCGCGGCTTGATGACCTCGTCGATCAGCGTCAAACGTTCCCGGAACGGGATGAACGACGACTTCATCGCGTTGATGGTGAACCGCTCCAGATCGCTCCAGCCGTAACCGAAGGCCTCGACCAGCCGCAGCATCTCCTGGCTCATCGTGGTGTCGCTCATCAACCGGTTGTCGGTGTTGACCGTCACCCGGAACCGCAACCGGGCCAGCAGCGCGAAAGGGTGCTCGGCGATGCTGGCCACCGCACCGGTCTGCACATTCGACGACGGGCACAGCTCGAGCGGAATTCGCTTGTCCCGCAGGATCGACGCCAATCGGCCCAGCGTCGCGTCACTGTCGTCGTGGACCTCGATGTCGTCGACGATCCGCACGCCGTGGCCGAGGCGGTCGGCGCCGCAGAACGAGATCGCCTCCTGGATCGAGGGCAGGCCGAACGCCTCGCCGGCGTGAATGGTGAAGCGGGCGTTGTTGTTCCGCATGTACTCGAAGGCGTCCAGGTGCCGCGTTGGTGGGTAGCCCGCCTCGGCGCCCGCGATGTCGAACCCGACGACGCCCTTGTCGCGGAACCGGATGGCAAGCTCGGCGATCTCCCGGGACCGAGCGGCGTGCCGCATCGCGGTCACCAGACACCGCACCACGATCGTCCTGCCCGCCCGTTCGGCTGCCCTCTCACCGTCGGCGAAACCGGCCAACACAGCGTCGACGACCGCGTCGAGGCTCAACCCGCCGTCGATGTGCAGCTCGGGGGCGAACCGGATCTCGGCGTAGACCACCGAGTCTGCGGCGAGGTCTTCGACGCATTCGAACGCCACGCGGTGCAACGCCTCCGGGGTCTGCATGACGCCGACCGTGTGGGCGAAGGGTTCCAGGTAGCGGACCAACGAACCGCTGTGTGCGGCAGTGCGGAAGAAGGTGGCCAACTCGCCGACGTCGGTGGTGGGCAGTCCCTCGTAGCCGTACTGCGCCGCGAGGTCCACCACCGTCGCCGGGCGCAGGCCCCCGTCGAGGTGGTCGTGCAACAGGGCCTTGGGCGCCCGCTGGATGTTCTCGAGCGTCAACGGCGTCGTCATGGAGCTCTCCTCAGGTGATCCGATCGATGATCAGGGGACGGACGGCAGGAGCAGGGTCATCGGCGGAGCCGACGGTCCAACCGCCGTCGAGCTCGGCCAGCGCCCCGGCGAAGCGCTCCGGGGTGTCGGTGTAGAGGGTGAACAACGTCTCGCCGGGAGCGACGGGGTCACCGGTCTTGCGGTGGATGCGCACCCCCGCGCCGAACTGCACCCGACCGCCCGGGGTCGAGCGGCCCGCACCGAGCCGCCACACCGCCAGACCCACCGCCATCGCGTCGATGTCGCCCATCGTGCCACCCCGTGATGCGGTGACAGTCTCCGCGTGCGCACCGACCGGAAGGGGCTGCGACAGATCGCCACCCTGGGCCTCGACGAGCTCGCGGAAGCAGTCCATGGCCGTGCCGTCGCGCAGCGTCTGCGCGGGATCCACGCCGTCGACGCCCGCCGCTGCGAGCATCTCCCTGGCCAGCGCCACCGTCAGCTCGACGACGTCGTCGGGACCGCCGCCGGCCAACACGTCGAGGGATTCGGCGACCTCAACGGCGTTGCCGACCGTCAGGCCAAGCGGTCGGTCCATGTCGGTCAGCAGCGCCCGGGTGTCGACGCCGTGAGCCGTGCCGAGCGCCACCATCGTCGCGGCCAACTCCCGAGCCTCCGCTTCGGAGGTGAGGAAGGCGCCCCGTCCGACCTTGGTGTCCAGCACCAGGGCACGGGCGCCCTCGGCGAGCTTCTTGCTCATCACCGAACTCGCGATCAGCGGCAGCGACTCCGTGGTGGCGGTGACGTCACGCAGCGCGTAGATCTTGCGGTCGGCGGGCGCCAGGTCCCCGGCCGCGAAGATGGCCGCGCCGACATCCTGAAGCTGTTGGCGGATCTGAGCTTTGGACAGTTCGGCGGTGAACCCCGAGATGGCCTCCAGCTTGTCCAACGTGCCGCCGGTGTGTCCGAGCCCGCGGCCGGCCGCTTGCGGCACCGCCGCCCCGCACGCCATGACGACCGGCACCAACGGGATGGTGATCTTGTCGCCGACCCCTCCGGTGGAGTGCTTGTCCACCAACCTCAGTGGCTTGCCGTCGCGCCGGAGGTCGCCGAAGTCGAAGCGCTCACCGGAGTCGATCATCGCGGCCGTCCAGCGGGAAATCTCGCCGGGGGTCATGCCGCGGAGGAATATCGCCATCAGAAGTGCCGACATCTGCTCGTCGTGAACCACACCGCTGGTGTAGTTCTCGATCACCCAGTCGATCGCCGCGTCGGTCAGTACGCCGCCGTCACGCTTGGTCCTGATCACCGTCGGAGCGTCGAAGCCGAACCCCGTCATGGCGTTTCCACCCGCGCGAGGTCGTCGGGTCCGAAGGCATCCGGCAGCAGATCGCCGAGTGGGCGGGGGCCGGACGGGTGGTCGATCAGCATCTCGGGCCCGCCGTGCTCGAGGAGTACCTGCCTGCAGCGCCCGCATGGCATCAACAGGTTGCCGTCGGCGTCGACGCAGACGAGGGCGACGAGGCGGCCGCCGCCGGTGGAATGCAGGGCGCAGGCGACCGAACACTCGGCGCAGAGTCCTAATCCATATGAGACATTTTCCACATTGCAGCCGACCAAGATTCGGTCATCGGCCGTCAGGGCCGCAGCACCTACCGGGAAGCCGGAATACGGCGCATACGCCCGACCAGATACCTCGATTGCCTTCTCCCGCAACAACTTCCAGTCGACGTCAGCCATCGCGCCAGGCCCGCCGAGCGCACTCTGAATGCATTTAGAAGCTCCCGTCCCACCACTGCGAATTCGATTAGGCCACCCTAATTTCCATGGTATTAGGGCAATCAACGGTCTCACGCCGGTTCTTTCCATGCGCCTACTGGCATTAGAGTCACAAACAGGTTTGGGCAACGATTTGGCACCAGTATCCGCCGTCCCCCAGACCCGTCCACCGAAGGTGTTGGAGGCGCGGAAGTGAGTACTCGGACATGACGCAGACAACAGCGGATTCTGCGATACCCGCGCCGCGGTCGTCGCCGCCGCGACGTCGCACCCTTTATCGCGGAGACCCCGGCATGTGGTCGTGGGTCCTGCACCGCGTCACTGGCGCGACGATCTTCTTCTTCTTGTTCGTGCACGTGCTCGACACCGCGCTCGTCCGGGTCAGCCCCGAGGCCTACAACGCGATCATCGACACGTACAAGACCCCGATCATCGGTCTGATGGAGATGGGCCTCGTCGTCGCGGTGCTCTATCACGCGCTCAACGGCGTCCGCATCATCCTGATCGACTTCTGGCAGAACGGCCCCAAGCACCAACGCCTGATGCTCTGGATCGTCCTCGGAGTGTGGATCAGCGTGTTCATCGTCGCCCTCGGAGTGATGGGCATGCACATGGCGGAGCGTTTCCTATGAGTCCTTCGCAAGAAAACCCCTACGACCACGTCAGCGAGCGCGGCGGCCCAGCCCCCGTCATGCAGCGCAGCTACGACCGGCCCGCCGGTCTCGACAACCCGCGCTCCCCGCGCGGACGCAGCGCCATGCCGAACTTCGAGAAGTACGCGTGGCTCTTCATGCGCTTCTCCGGCATCGTCCTCATCGTCTTGGCGCTCGGACACCTCTTCATCGGTCTGATCTGGGACGGCGGCGTCTACCGGATCGACTTCAACTACGTCGCACAACGCTGGGCCTCGCCGTTCTGGCAGACCTGGGACCTGCTGCTGCTGTGGCTGGCCCAGCTGCACGGCGGCAACGGCATGCGCACGATCATCAACGACTACGCCCGCAAGGACACGACGAAGTTCTGGCTGAACACCGTCCTCGGGTTGTCGGTGTTGTTCACGATCGTGCTGGGCACATACGTGCTGTTGACGTTCGACGCAAACATTTCCTGAGTTAGATGGAGTCCAGATGCTGATCGAACACCGGTACGACGTCGTCATCGTTGGCGCGGGCGGCGCAGGGATGCGTGCGGCAGTCGAGGCGGGACCGCGGGTGAGGACCGCCGTCCTGACCAAGCTGTACCCGACCCGAAGCCACACCGGCGCAGCGCAGGGCGGCATGTGCGCCGCCCTGGCCAACGTCGAAGACGACAACTGGGAATGGCACACGTTCGACACCGTCAAGGGCGGCGACTACCTCGCCGACCAGGACGCCGTCGAGATCATGTGCAAGGAAGCCATCGACGCGGTCTACGACCTCGAGAAGATGGGCATGCCCTTCAACCGCACCCCCGAGGGCCGCATCGACCAGCGCCGCTTCGGCGGGCACACCCGCGACCACGGCAAGGCCCCGGTCCGCCGCGCGTGTTACGCCGCCGACCGCACCGGTCACATGATCCTGCAGACGCTGTACCAAAACTGCGTCAAGCACGACGTGGAGTTCTTCAACGAGTTCTACGCGCTCGACCTGGTCATGTCGGACACCCCCGGCGGCCCGGTCGCGACGGGCATCGTCGCCTACGAACTGGCCAGCGGTGACATCCACGTGTTCCACGCCAAGGCGATCGTCTTCGCCACGGGCGGTTCCGGCCGGATGTACAAGACGACCTCCAACGCCCACACCCTGACCGGCGACGGCCTCGGCATCATCTTCCGCAAGGGACTTCCCTTGGAGGACATGGAGTTCCACCAGTTCCACCCCACGGGTCTGGCCGGGCTCGGAATCCTCATCTCCGAAGCCGTGCGCGGTGAGGGCGGACGTCTGCTCAACGCCGACGGCGAACGCTTCATGGAGCGGTACGCCCCGACGATCGTCGACCTCGCGCCACGCGACATCGTGGCCCGCTCGATGGTCCTCGAGGTGCTCGAAGGCCGCGGCGCAGGTCCCAACAAGGACTACGTCTACATCGACGTCCGCCACCTCGGCGCCGACGTGCTCGAGGCGAAGCTGCCCGACATCACCGAGTTCGCCCGCACGTATCTGGGCGTCGACCCGGTGACCGAGCTGGTGCCCGTCTACCCGACGTGTCACTACGTCATGGGCGGCATCCCGACCACGGTGAACGGACAGGTGCTGCGCGACAACGACTCGATCATCCCCGGTTTGTACGCCGCGGGTGAGTGCGCCTGCGTGTCCGTCCACGGTTCCAACCGGTTGGGCACCAACTCGCTGCTCGACATCAACGTGTTCGGCCGTCGGGCCGGCATCGCGGCGGCCAGCTACGCGCAGGGCCACGACTTCGTCGACATGCCGTCCACGCCGGCCAACATGGTGACCGAATGGGTCGGCGACATCCTCTCCGAGCACGGCAACGAGCGCGTCGCCGACATTCGTGGCGCGCTGCAGCAGTCGATGGACAACAACGCAGCCGTCTTCCGCACCGAGGAAACCCTCAAGCAGGCGCTCACCGACATCCACGGCTTCAAGGAGCGGTACTCCCGAATCACCGTGCAGGACAAGGGCAAGCGCTACAACAGCGACCTGCTCGAGGCCATCGAGCTCGGCTTCCTGCTCGAGCTGGCGGAGGTCACCGTGGTTGGTGCGCTCAACCGCAAGGAATCCCGCGGCGGCCACGCCCGCGAGGACTACCCGAACCGCGACGACACCAACTACATGCGCCACACCATGGCGTACAAGCAGGGCACTGACCTGCTGAGCGACATCCGGCTGGACTACAAGCCGGTCGTCCAGACGCGATACGAGCCAATGGAACGGAAGTACTGATGAGTGCACCTGTGCTCGACAAGCCCAGCACCGGCGATTCCGCCACCCCGCCCGTCCCCGAGGGTGCGGTGATGGTGACGTTGAAGATCGCACGATTCAACCCCGACGATCCCGACGGCGCCGGCTTCCAGAGCTTCCGCGTCCCGTGCCTGCCCACCGACCGGCTGCTCAACCTGCTGCACTACGCCAAGTGGTACCTCGACGGCACGCTGACCTTCCGCCGGTCGTGCGCGCACGGCGTGTGCGGCTCGGATGCCATGCGCATCAACGGCGTCAACCGGTTGGCCTGCAAGGTGCTGATGCGCGACATGCTGCCGAAGAAGCCGGGCAAGCAGCTCACGATCACGATCGAGCCGATCCGCGGGTTGCCCGTCGAGAAGGACCTCGTCGTCGACATGGAGCCGTTCTTCGACGCCTTCCGCGCCGTCAAGCCGTTCCTCATCACCAGCGGCAACGAGCCGACCCGCGAACGGATTCAGAGCCAGACCGACCGCGCCCGCTACGACGACACCACCAAGTGCATCCTGTGCGCGTGTTGCACGACGAGCTGCCCGGTGTTCTGGAACGAAGGCTCGTACTTCGGACCCGCCGCCATCGTCAACGCGCACCGGTTCATCTTCGACAGCCGTGACGAGGCCGCCGCCGAACGCCTCGACATCCTCAACGAGGTCGACGGGGTGTGGCGCTGCCGCACCACCTTCAACTGCACCGAGGCCTGCCCGCGCGGCATCCAGGTCACCAAGGCGATCCAAGAGGTCAAGCGCGCGTTGATGTTCGCCCGCTAACCCCCTTCCCGTCCCTTCCCTTCCCGCGAGCGTGCGTGTCTGCGGGCGACGCGCCGCCGGCAGACCTGACTTTGCGCACGCTCGTCGCGTGTAAGAAGGCCGGCCGATCCGCGCGAGCGTGCGGAAACTTGGGCTGAAACACGGCGTGTCGACCGCAGACACGCACGCTCGCGCGATGGGTGGGGGCGCGCGGGCACACGGGGTGTCACACAATCGCGGGCTGTCTCGTCTGATTGGCATGACCGTTCAACGACCCCGCATCGCTCCCCTGCCCCCGACCAAGGCCTCGCTGACCGCGCGGCTGATGTACCGCTACGCCAAGCGCCGCTTCGGTGAGGTGCCCGTGCCGTTCGCGGTGGGTGCGCACCACATGCCGCTGCTCGTCGCCAACGCCGTGCACGAGACGCTGCTGGAACGCGGCTCGAAGAAACTGCCGGCCGACGTTCGCGAGCTCGCGGTCTACTGGACCGCGCGCACGGTCGGGTGCTCGTGGTGCGTCGACTTCGGCGCGATGCTGATTCGGATGGACGGCTTGGACGTCGACCGGCTCAAGCACGTCGACGACTATGCGACCAGTCCCCTCTTCAGCGACGACGAACGTGCGGCGATCGCCTACGCCGACGCGATGACCACCGATCCGCACCTGGTCACCGACGAGCAAGTCGCCGATCTGAGGCGGCGCTTCGGTGACGACGGGACCATGGAGCTGACCTATCAGATCGGCGTCGAGAACATGCGAGCCCGGATGAACACCGCGTTGGGAATCACCGAGCAGGGCTTCAGTTCCGGGGAGGCGTGCCGCGTCCCGTGGGCCGATGCGGTCACGGGGCGAGCGGTGAACCCGTGAACTTGTCGGGGTTGGCGACGTCCCAGATCGCGCACACCTTGCCGTCGCGAACGGTGAGCGCCTGGATGTGGGCCTGCATGGCGGGGCCCTCGCCGTCGGCTTCGAATCCCGTTGTGACCACGCCGAGTTCGCCGTTGACCAACGCCAGCTGAGCGGACTCGACGAACCGCGGCCCGTACCGCCGGGCCAGACCGAGCACGAAGCGGGCGACCTTGTCGGGACCGTGGATGACGCGGGCGGCGGTGGGCGCCTTGCGGTTCGAGTCACCGGTGAACGTCACCTCGGGATGAAGCAGGGCGACGACGGCCGACATGTCGCCACCGGCGATGGCCGCCATCAGCTTCCCGACGACCTCGTCGTGGGACGGATCGCGGGCGGGCACGTCGGCATCGGCAATCGTCCGCCTGGCTCTGGACGCCAACTGCCGGGCCGACGCGGGGCTGACCCCCAGTACGTCGGCGACCTCACCGAAGGGCACCGCGAATCCGTCGTGCAGGACGAAGGCGACCCGTTGGTCCGGCGTCAGTCGTTCCAGCACGACCATCGCGACGAAGCGGGCGTCCTCGTCGGCGACCACGGCGGCCAGCGGATCCGACCGGTCAAGCGGCGTCACGACCGGCTCGGGCAGCCACTCCCCGTAATACGCCTCGCGCCGGTGTGCGGCCGAGCGCAATCGATCCAGCCCGATCCGGCTGACCACCGTCGTCAGCCACGCCCGCAGATCGACGATCCCGTCCCGCCCCGGGCCCAGCGCCTCCCAGCGCAACCAGGCATCCTGGACCGCGTCCTCGGCATCGGCGAAGGTCCCGGTGAGCCGGTAGGCGACCGCAATCAGGTGCGAGCGCAGACGCTCGAACTCGTCGCTCCGCGGGGCGGTGGTCACCCGCTCAGCCTAGTGAGCCACGGCACAGGAGGGACCGCAGCAAACCGTTGTGAGACAGCCATTTGAAGACGAAATCCAGACTGTGAACTACCTGTGAAAACTAATTTCGTTGTCATCCAGCACTTTGACAACTAAAACCGTATTCTCCAACAGTTCGTCTTGGGTTAACGAGGGAGATGCGATGACAGCGGTCGACACGGGCAGTTCTGGCACCGCGGGGACGGTCGACAGCAAGGGCCTCAAGGGCGGATCCCTCGGACTTCTGTCCAGCATCGTGGTCGGCATGGCGTCGACCGCACCCGCCTACAGCCTCGCAGCAGTCCTCGGCTTGATCGTGGCCAGCGGTGCGGGCGTCAAGGCGGCCTCGATAGTCCTGCTGGCCTTCATCCCGATCTACCTGATCGCCGTGGCGTACCAGGAACTCAACAAGGCCGAACCCGACTGCGGCACCACCTTCACCTGGGCGTCGCGCGCGTTCGGACCGCTGATCGGCTGGATGGGCGGCTGGGGCATCATCGCCGCCGACGTCATCGTGATGGCCAACCTCGCGCAAATCGCGGGGGCGTACTCCTTCACCTTCGTCGGCGACCTCGGCTGGACGGCCGCCGCCGACCTCGCCAACAGCACCCTGTGGTCCACGGTGGCCGGGGTCATCTGGATCGCCGTGATGACCTACATCTGCTACCGCGGCATCGAGGTCTCGGCCCGCCTGCAGTACTTCCTGCTCGGCTTCGAGGTCATCATCCTCGTCGTGATCTCGATCTACGCCCTGGTCAAGGTGTACTCCAGCAATGCGCTGCCCGAGTCGATCCACCCGTCGCTGTCCTGGTTCTGGCCCGGCGGCCTGGACTTCGGCACCGTCATCGCCCCTGCCATCCTGATCGCGATCTTCATCTACTGGGGCTGGGACACCGCGGTGGCGTGCAACGAGGAGTCCGACGATCCCGGCACCACCCCCGGCAAGGCCGCCGTGCTCTCGACGTTCCTGCTGCTGGCCACCTACGCCATCGTGACCGTCGCCGCGGTGGCCTTCGCCGGCGTCGGGGAAACCGATGCCGGCCTTGGCAATCCGGACAACGCCGCCGACGTCTTCGCCGCGATCGGGCCTGCCCTGTTCGGTGACAGCGTCATCGGCCACATCGGACTGCTCGCCCTCTCGGCGACCATTCTGACCTCGGCGTCCGCGTCCACGCAGACGACGATCCTGCCGACGGCCAGGACCACGCTCTCGATGGGTGTCTACAAGGCCCTGCCGGCGTCGTTCGCGAAGATTCACCGCAAGTACCTCACCCCGACGGTCTCGACGCTGGTGATGGGCGGGGTGTCGATCTTCTTCTACGTGCTGTTCACCCTCGTCAGCAGCAGCCTGCTGCTGGCGCTGATCGGCTCGGTGGGCCTGATGATCGCCTTCTACTACGGGATGACGGGCTTCGCCTGCGTCTGGTACTACCGCAAGACGCTGACCGGATCGGCGCGCGACTTCGTCATGCGCGGGGTCGTGCCGCTGCTGGGCGCCGTCATGCTCACGGTGGTCTTTGCCTACGGCCTCATTTCCTACGCCAAGCCCGACTACCTGGTCGACGACGACGGCAACAACGTGACGATCCTCGGCTTTGGCGCGGTCGCCGTCGTCGGCATCGGGGCACTGGTGCTCGGCGTGATCATGATGTTCGTCTGGTGGGCCATGTCGCCGAGCTTCTTCAAGGGTGAAACCCTGCCGCGCCGTTCCGATCTCCTGCTCGAGCCGGCCATCGGCTCGGTCGCCCACTTCGGCCTGCCGGACTCTGGTCAGATGCCAACCGTCATCGCGCCCAATCTGTCGAACCTGCCCGCGGGCGAGCGCGCCGTCGACCCGACCACCGGTGAGGAGTTCACCAAGAGGGGCTGACCGCCCACAGGATTTGCGCAGTAACCAGCCAGGACGTTCCCAGAACCGTATATTCCTCGCATGGCTATCGCGGAACCGACGGCTGGGCCCGTCATAGGAGGCAAGGGCCTTCAGTCCGGGGCGCTCGGCCTCGTCGGCAACGTCGTGATCGGTCTCGCCGCGGTGGCGCCGGCCTACAGCCTGGCGGCGACGCTCGGGTACGTCGTGCTGGCCGTCGGGGAGAAGGCTCCCGCGATGTTCGTGCTCGCGTTCATCCCGATGCTCCTGGTCGCCTTCGGTTACAAGGAACTGTCCCAGGACACCCCCGATTGCGGCACGACGTTCACCTGGGGCACCAAGGCTTTCGGTCCCTGGATCGGTTGGATCGGCGGATGGGGCCTGGCCGTCTCGGCGATCATCGTGCTGGCCAACGTCGCCGAGGTCGCCGCGATCTACCTGTACCGGTTCCTCGGACTGGACGAACTCGCCGAAAACCTCTTGGCCAAGGTGCTTCTGGGCTCGTTCTTCATCATCTCCATGACGCTGGTCAGCGCTCGCGGCGTAGCCGTGTCAGAGAAGATGCAGAACGTCCTGATCGCCGTGCAATTCGGCGTGCTGATCTTGGTCAGCATATTCGCGCTCATCCGGGTCTTCACCGGAAATGCTGGCGCACAGGCGATCACGCCGCAATGGTCCTGGCTGTGGCCGGGTGGTCTCGACCTCTCCTCCATCGCCGCCGCGATCATCCTGTGCATCTTCATCTACTGGGGTTGGGACGCCTGCCTGGCCGTCGGCGAGGAGACCAAGGACCCCGGCAAGACACCAGGCATCGCGGCCGTCATCACCACCCTGATCCTGGTGTGCACCTACGTCCTGGTGGCCTACGCCATTCAGTCCTTCGCAGGCTTCAGCGACGTCGGCATCGGCCTGAACAACCCCAACAACACCGACGACGTCCTCACCGTTCTCGGAGAGCCGGTGGCGGGCAGCATCGTCGCCTCCCTGCTGCTACTCACGGTCGCCGTGTCGGCACTGTCCTCCACTCAGACCACCATCCTGCCGACCGCGCGCGGCACGCTGTCGATGGCGGTCTACGAGGCCATCCCCAAGCGCTTCGCGAGCGTGCACCCCAAGTACATGACGCCGGCCTTCGGAACCATCGTGATGGGTTGCGCGGCACTGTTCTTCTACCTGGTGTTGACGTTCCTCTCGGAGAACGCCCTTGCCGACTCGGTGGCATCGCTGGGGCTGGCCGTCGCGTTCTACTACGGCGTCACGGCCTACAGCTGCGTCTGGTACTTCCGCCGAACGCTCTTCACGTCGGTGCGAAACCTGTTCTTCCGCGGCATCTTTCCGCTCCTCGGCGCCATCTCGATGACGTGGGCGTTCGTGTACAGCGCGATCGAGATGATGTCACCCGACTACGGCTACACCGCGTTCGGACCGCTGGGCGGGGTCTTCGTCCTCGGCGTCGGCATGCTGGTACTCGGCATCCCGCTGATGTTGGCCTGCTTCGCGTTTGGCACCAAGCGCTTCTTCCGCGGGGAGACGCTCAACGCCTCGACCGAAGTCAAGGTCCCCGACACCTTCTGACGCACTTCGAAAGGTTGTGAACGTCAATGCACTTGACCGTGGGGTACCTGTCGACGCCGACCGGTGAGGACGGCGTCGCGCTGGCCGGCGCGCTGGCCAACACCTTCGACGCGACGGTCGACGTCGTGCTGGTCGTACGCGAGGAGTACCCCGACGGTCACCCCGGCCGGGCGGAGTACCAGCAGCTGCTGGTGCGCAAGGGCGAAGAGTGGGCCGACCAGGCCGTCGCGGCGCTCGCCAAGGTCGGCGTGACCGCCGCCTCCCACGTCCTCGTTGGCGAGTCCTACTCCGAGACGCTGATCGCGTTCGCCGAGGAGAAGCACTCCGACCTCATCGTGATCGGCGGCGCACGGGACGGCATCTTCGGCGGGCACGTCATCGGCTCGGTCGCCGGCGCGCTCCTGCACTGCTCCCCCATTCCGGTTGCGCTCGCCCCGCGCGGTTACCACGACGACCCGCCGTCCTCCATCACGTCGGTGACGGCAGCGGTCCCGACGAAGGCCGGCGACGACAATCCCCTGCCGTTCGCCATCACGCTCGCCAGCGCGGCCGGGGTGTCGATCCGCATGCTGTCGCTGGTGTCCGGCGAGAACATGGCCCACCTGGAGAGCCCGAAAGACGTTCGGCAAGCTCAAATTACGGCCGCCGAGTCGAATCTGGTCCTCGCCGCGCGGGCCTTGCCCGATGCTCCCGAGATCGAGTCCCTGGTGGCCGACGGCGCGACGCTGGAGTCGGCGCTGAAGAAGCTCAACTGGGACGACTCCGACGTGTTGGTGATCGGGTCGAGCCGGTTCGCCGCTCCCAAGCGCCTGTTCCTCGGGTCGACGGCGGCGCGCATCCTCGCCGGAGTCGACGCGCCGGTGATCGTGGTGCCCAAGGAGGAGTAGCGCCTCCCCCATGCCGACGACGGGAATCGCCAAGCACGCCCGCCGGCGATGCGCTACATTTTCGGGGCTAGAACGCGGGAGCTCGGAGATACCGGGCTGAGAGGGTGGCTGTCGAGCCACCGACCGCTTGAACCTGACCGGGTAATGCCGGCGTAGGGAGAGTGAGTTTCGATGTCCATCGTCGTACGCCGTTTGCGTCCATCCGGCCCGCGTGGTTCGGCAGGCGAGGTCCCGCCCACCCTGATCGAGCCCGCCCCCCGCGTACTGGGGGTGTTCGACCAGTTGGGTCTGTGGGGCAACCTTGGGGTGAGCCTGCTCGGATTCACCGGCGCGGCAGTCGTTCTGCAGCCTGGCGGACCCGGCACACCGCAGCTGTCGCTGATGGCGGCGCTGCTGGCCACCGTCGTCGGCACGGTGCTCGGTGCGGCCGCGATCGCGGCGTCGGCGATACCCGGTGCGCAGACCGGTGCGCCGGCGATGGTGCTGCTGCGCGGCCTGCTCGGCACGCGGGTGTCCTACCTGCCGACGGTGCTCAACATCGTGCAGATGGTCGGGTGGGGCACCTTCGAATTGGTCACCATCGCGACGGCGGCCGCCACCGTGCTCCCTGCGGTGCCGCAGTGGATATTCGTCGTCGTGGGTGGCGTCATCACGACCGGGCTGTCGCTGTATCCGCTCGGCGCGGTCCGCGTTCTCCGCAAGTACGTCACCGTCGCCGTGGTGGTCGCGTTGGCGTACTTGTTCTTTCAACTGCTGGCCAAGCCGCTGCCGCCGCTGACCGAGGGGACGTGGTCGGGGTTCAGCATCGGCATCGACACCACCGTGGCGGTGGCGGTGTCCTGGGTGCCGATGGCCGCGGACTACGCCCGGCACTCCCGCAGCTCGGCGGCGGCGTTCACCGGCGCCTTCTTCGGCTACGGCCTGACACAGATCGCCTGCTACGCGCTTGGCCTGTTGGCGCTCGTCACCGTGGCCGCCGACGGGGACCAGATCTTCGCCGCGTTCATCGCCGTCCCCCTCGGAGGGCTGGCCTTCGCCGTGCTCGCCATCCGGGAGATGGACCAGTCGTTCGCCAACGTCTACTCGGCCACCGTGTCGACGCAAAACGTGCGGCCCCGCTGGGACCGTCGCTACATCGCGGTCACGGTCGGCGTCCTCATCACCGTGCTCGCACTCGGAGTCAACATCTACGGCTACGCCAGCTTCCTGTCACTGATCGGTTCGGTGTTCGTGCCCCTGTTCGCGGTGCTCACCATCGACTACTACTGCTTCTCCGGTCGGCGTGGATGGGACCTGACGTCGGATTCGGCCTCGCGCTGGATGATGCTGGCGCCGTGGATACTGGGCTTCGTCACCTACCAACTGATCTACCCCGGCCAGGTCGACTGGTGGGCGCATGCCTGGGGCAGGCTGGCGGAGGCCATCGGCTTCGTCGCGCAGCCGTGGATGAGCGCCTCAATCTTCTCGTTCGTCGTCGCGGCCGCGCTGACCCTGGTGGTCGGCGGCGTGTCCCGGTTGGCTGGCCGACGTTCGCCGGCCCGGTCGACCGACGACGACGAATGTGACGTAACACCCATGTGAGAGATGTCGCGCTCTTGCCCCTAGCGTCGACCGGGCATGTTGCGGGAACATGGGTTTATGTATACGAGCGCCGCGGACCACGGCACCCAGCCGTCGCCGGTGACCATGACCCCCATCCGGGCGTGGGCGAAGTGTGCGTTCGGTCGTGGCCCGCTGCTTCGCGGAGCGGATCGCATACAAGCGTGGGGCCTCATCTTGGCAGTCGTGGCTATGGTCGCCGCCATCGCCCCGGCGATGTCCCTCGGTCAACTGGGGTACGCCGAGCGGGCCAAGACCATCGCCGCCGAGGCGGCCACCCGACACCAGGTCCAGGCCATCGCTCTGAGCGACAGCACCGCCGACCCGACCCAGGTCGAATCGGCCACGTCCGCGTCGTTCGTGGCGCACGTGCGCTGGACCGCCCAGAACGTCGCACACGAGGACTACTCGAAGGTCGAGCAACCCGTCAGGGCCGGACAACCGGTCCGCATCTGGCTCGACGACGCAGGCAAGGTGACCACTCCTCCGCAGACCGACGCCGACGCGCGGGTCGACTCGATGGGTACCGCCGCGATCCTCTGGCTGGGATTCGCCGCAATGATCGGCATCGCCGTGGCGATGCTCCGCACGGCCGTCGGTCGTGCCAAGGACCGCAGGTGGGACCGCGGTCTGCAGGCCCTCGTCGACGGTGGCGGATCAGCGACCCAGCGCCCCTGACGTCCACCCCCTGGCGCGACGCGTCCCGGAACCCCGCACGTCCTTCCTCAAGCCTCTCCCGTCTTGCGGTGAAGCCAGATTGCATACTGTATTTTGGTGACGGTCGCCTGGAGACGTACCCGGCGGACGCTCACCAGCAGCCCCAAGGAAGGACCCCGACGAGATGACCGCAGGCGAGGACGACCTCACCGTCAAGGCACCTCAGAAGTGGGCCACCGGAGTGCCCGCCGTGATGCACGCGCTGGAGTTCTCGCTCGGGCACACGTCGCTGCGGCGCACCGCACTCAACCTGCTGACCATCAACCAGGCCAACGGCGTCGACTGCCCTGGCTGCGCATGGCCGGAACCGAGCAAGCGACACTTCAGCGAGTACTGCGAAAACGGCGCCAAGCACGTCAACGACGAGGCGACCACGCGGCGGATCACCCGAGACTTCTTCCGTGAGCACCCCGTCTCGGTCCTCGCGACCAAGTCCGACATGTGGCTCAACGATCAGGGCCGCCTGACCGAGCCGATGGTGAAGCGCCCCGGCTCGGATCACTACGAGCCGATCGGCTGGGACGACGCATTCGACCTCCTGGCCGACGAGCTGCGTGGTCTCGACTCCCCCGACGAGTCGCTGTTCTACACCTCTGGCCGGCTGAGCAACGAGGCCGCGTTCCTGCTGCAGCTGTTCGCCCGCAGCCTCGGCACCAACAACCTCCCCGACTGCAGCAACATGTGCCACGAATCCAGCGGTTCGGGACTCGGCGAAACCCTCGGCATCGGCAAGGGCAGCGTCAGCCTCGACGACATCGAAGAATCCGATCTGATCTTCGCCGTCGGCATCAACCCCGGCACCAACATGCCGCGAATGCTCTCCTCCCTCGAGGAGACCAAGCGCAACGGCGGCCACGTCATCGCCGTCAACCCGCTCCCCGAGGCCGGGCTGATCCGCTTCAAGAACCCGCAGAAGGCCAGGGGCATCGTCGGCCGCGGGACCACGATCGCCGACCAGTTCCTGCACATCAAGCCCGGCGGCGACCTCGCCCTCTTCCAGGCGATCAACGCACTGCTTCTCGCCGCGGAGGACGCCAATCCGGGCACCGTGCTCGACCACGACTTCATCGCCAGTGACACCACCGGCTTCGCCGAGTTCGCCGAGCACACCCGTCGGATCGACTGGGAGGACATCCTTTCCGCGACCGGGCTGTCGCGCGAGGAGATCGACCAGGTCGTCGACCGCGTGCTCGCGAGCAAGAAGATCATCGTGTGCTGGGCGATGGGCGTCACGCAGCAGAAGCACGGCGTCGCCACGGTCCGCGAGATCGTCAACTTCCTCATGTTGCGCGGCAACCTGGGCCGCCCGGGAGCAGGCGTCTGCCCGGTCCGCGGGCACAGCAACGTCCAGGGCGACCGGACCATGGGCATCTGGGAGCGGATGCCGCAGCCGTTCCTCGACGCCCTCGGCCGCGAGTTCGACTTCACCCCGCCACGCCAACACGGGCTGGACGCGGTGGACGCGATCCGCGCCATGCGCGACGGCAAGGCGAAGTTCTTCATGGGCTTCGCGGGGAACTTCGCGCGGGCGACGCCGGACAGCGACCAGACCGAGGCTGCGATGCGCAAGTGCCGCCTGACCGCGCACGTGTCGACGAAGCTCAACCTGTCCCACGCCGTGTGCGGAGACACCGCGCTCATCCTCCCGACGCTCGGCCGCAGTGACCGCGACGAACAGCTCACCGGCGAGCAGTTCGTCACGGTGGAGGACTCGATGAGCATCGTCCACCAGTCGCACGGTCGTCTGCACCCCGCGTCGGAGCACTTGCTGAGCGAGGTGGCCATCGTCTCGCGGCTGGCCCGCCGCACCCTCGGCGCGGAGTCGACGATTCCGTGGGAGAGCTTCGAAGCCGATTACGACCTTATCCGCGAACGGATTTCGCGCGTCGTGCCGGATTTCCAGGACTTCAACGCACGGGTCCGCGAGCCGGGCGGCTTCCGGTTGCCCAACCCGGTCAACGAACACCGCTACCCCACCCCGTCGGGCAAGGCCGTCTTCACCAGCAACACGTTCGATCGGCTCCAGGTACCCGATGGGCATCTGGTCCTGCAGACCATGCGGTCCCACGACCAGTGGAACACCGTGCCGTACGCCCTCAACGACCGCTACCGCGGCATCCACAACGGGCGACGCGTCGTGCTGGTCAACCCGGCCGACATCGAGGCGCTCGGCCTGGCCGACCGTCAGATGGTGGACCTGGCCAGTACGTGGGAGGACGGAATCGTCAGGCGCGCGAAGGACTTTCGCATCGTGTCGTACCCGTCGGCACGCGGGTCGGCGGCGTCCTACTATCCCGAGACCAACGTACTCGTCCCACTGGACAGCGTCGCCGACACCAGCAACACGCCCACCTCGAAGGGCGTCTTCGTCCGGCTGATTCCTGCGGAGCAGGTCGACGCGACCGCGCCGGCGGAATCGGCCGAGCTGCCCGCGATGGGGCGCTGACGCTCAGCCGCGCATCAACTCGGCGACGTGCGCGCCGACGGACTCCCTGAGCCCCTGGAGGTCGTAGCCGCCTTCCAACACCGACACCAGGCGACCGTCGCAGTGCCGCTCGGCGGCCACCATCAGCTCGCGGGTCACCCAGGCAAAGTCGTCGGCGGTCATGCACAGCGAGCCGAGCGGATCACGTTCGTGGGCGTCGAAACCCGCTGAGACGATGACGAGTTCGGGTGAGAACGCGTCGAGGGCGGGCAGGATCCGGTCGGTGAACGCCGCGCGCAGTTCGGCACCACCGTCGCCGGCGGACAGCGGGGTGTTGAAGACGTTCCCGACGCCCGTCTCGCGGACTTCGCCGGTGCCGGGGAACCACGGCATCTGGTGCGTGGAGGCGTACAGCACGTCGGAAT
Organism: Mycobacterium sp. Root135; assembly: GCF_001426545.1. Lineage (GTDB taxonomy): Bacteria > Actinomycetota > Actinomycetes > Mycobacteriales > Mycobacteriaceae > Mycobacterium. Next base: position 467,556 of record NZ_LMEZ01000007.1, read on the forward strand.
CGGAGTAGAAGATCTCCTGCGTGCCGTTGCCGTGGTGGACGTCGAAGTCCACGATCGCGACCCTGGTCAACCCGTGCTTGAGCTGGGCGTGGCGGGCGCCGATGCCGATGTTGTTGAACAGACAAAAGCCCATGGCTCGGTCGGTTTCGGCATGGTGCCCCGGCGGGCGGCAAGCGACGAAGGCGTTCTGCACACCCCCCGACATGACCTGGTCGACGGCTTGGATCGTGCCGCCGACGCCCCGCAGGACGACCTCCCACGTCGACGGTTCCATCATGGTGTCGCCGCCGTCGAGATAGACGAAACCGTCCGCCGGACGCGCGCCTTCCAAGGCGTCGACGTAGGCGTCGGTGTGCACGTAGCGCGTCGCGTCGAGGGCGCCGAGCTGAGCCTCCTCGCGGATCAGGTCGTCGAACCGCGACTGCCCGAGGGCCGACTGCACCGCGCGGTAGCGATCGGGCCGCTCGGGGTGACCCGCCGACGTCTGGTGGTTGGCGAAGGCATCGTGGTGGACCAGCAGAGTGGGCACGCCCTGGGCTCCCGTCGGGGTCGGACTGCATGAACCGGATATTGTATGCAAGACTAGCCCGTGGGGGCACGTGGGTCTACGGCGCGCCCGTCGGGCGTCGTGCTGGTCGGTGGCCGACGCGACCGACCCGCCCGCTCCCCTTGCCGCCTTCTGCGCCAGAAATCCCTGCAACGCAACGTGATTCACGGCGTTTATCGACCAATTGACACTCGGTATCGCGGCCCCAGAATTCTTGACAAGCGAATCCGGCGGGCGTTCACTCAAGTTCTCTAGTGAGAGTTCCATTCCGCATTGCGGAATGAATCCACGCCGCTCCGCATCAACGAAGGGCATGCCGTCGTGAAGGCCACCTACACCGTCAACTGCTCGATTTTGCTGACCGACCTCCCGCTGCTGGATCGGCCTGCCGCCGCCAGAGACGCCGGCTTCTCAGCCGTCGAGTTCTGGTGGCCGTTCGCCACCCCGACGCCGACCGACGCCGAGGTCACGGCATTCATCCGGGCCATTCAGGACGCTGGCGTGCAACTGACCGGCCTCAACTTCGCCGCGGGGGACATGCCGGCCGGCGATCGCGGGATCGTGTCGAATCCCGCACTGCAGAAAGCCTTTCAGGACAACGTCGCCGTCGCGGTCGACATCGCCGACACCCTCGGAACCCGCGCCTTCAACGCCCTGTACGGCAACCGCGACGACGCGTTCACCCCAGCCACTCAGGACGACGTCGCCGCCGACAACCTGGCCTTCGCCGCGGCGGCGGCCGACCGCATCGGTGCCATCGTGCTGGTGGAGCCGGTCAGCGGCGCCCCGCGCTACCCGATCAAGACGGCCGCGGACGCCATCGGCGTCATCGACCGGGTGCACGCCGAGAGCGGCACCACCAACCTGCGCTTGCTCGCCGATCTCTACCACCTCGACGTCAACGGCGACGACACCTCGGCCGTCATCCGCGACCACGGCAGCCGCATCGGGCACGTACAGATCGCCGACGCCCCCGGGCGCGGAGAACCGGGCACCGGCGGCGTGGCCCTCGCCCGCCAGTTGCACGAGCTCGCCGACGGCGGATACGCCGGCTACCTCGGACTGGAATACAAGGCCACCCGTCCCGACACCTTCGACTGGCTTCCCCGCGACGAGCGCGGCGCCAACGCAGTGAACATCGAAACCCTTTCGCAGCAACAGGAAACGAGGATCTCGTGAGCACCATCGGATTCATCGGACTGGGCATCATGGGCGGCCCGATGGCCCGCCACCTGGTGACAGCCGGCTACACCGTCATCGGATACGACCGCTCCGAGGAACGCATGCAGGCCTTGGTCGCCGCGGGCGGGTCGGCCGCCGACTCCATCGAGCAGACCGTCAAGAACGCAGACGTGGTGGCGATCATGGTCCCCGACTCCCCCGACGTCCAAGCCGTGTTGCTCCCTGAGGACGGCGTGTTCGCCAACGCCCAACCAGGCACCCTGGTGATCGACTTCTCCTCGATCCGGCCCGACGTCACCGCCGAGCTGGCCAAGACCGCAGCCGAACGCGGCCTGCGCATCGTCGACGCACCGGTCTCCGGCGGTGAGCCCGGCGCCGTCAACGCCACCCTGTCCATCATGGTCGGCGGCACCGACGCCGACTTCGCCTCGGCCAAGCCAATCTTCGACGTCGTCGGCAAGACCATCGCCCACGTCGGACCCAGCGGCGCCGGACAGACTGTCAAGGCCGCGAACCAGCTGATCGTGGCGGGCAACATCGAACTGTTGGCCGAGGCCATCACCTTCCTGCGCGCCTACGGAGTGGACATCGACGCCGCGGTCGAGGTGCTCGGCGGCGGCCTGGCGGGATCGGCGGTGCTCAACCAGAAGGCACCGAAGATGTTGTCCGGTAACTTCGATCCCGGCTTCCGAATCGCGCTGCACCACAAGGACATGGGCATCGTCACCTCGGCGGCACGCGAGGCCGGGGTCGTCATCCCGCTCGGCGCCGTCGTCGCACAGTTGATGGCGTCGGCGATCGCCAACGGTGACGGCGGCCTTGACCACTCCGCATTGTTGTTGGGCGTGGAGCGGCTGTCCGGCACGAAGGCCGAGGCGTCGAAGTGACCCGCATGCGGACGGTCGACGCGGCCGTGAGAATCCTCGAGATCGAAGGCGCGACACAGGCCTTCGGGCTGCCGGGAGCGGCGATCAACCCGTTCTACTCGGCCATGCGCGCCCACGGTGGGATCAAGCACATCCTCGCCAGGCACGTGGAGGGCGCCAGCCACATGGCCGAGGGCTACACCCGGGCAGCGGCCGGCAACATCGGCATCTGCATCGGTACGTCCGGGCCTGCCGGTACCGACATGATCACCGGGTTGTACTCCGCCTCAGCCGATTCCATCCCCATCCTGGCGATCACCGGCCAGGCGCCCGTCGCCAGGCTGCACAAGGAGGACTTCCAGGCCGTGGACATCAGCGCCATCGCCGCGCCGGTGACCAAGATGGCGATGACCGTCCTGGAACCCGGCCAGGTGCCCGGCGCCTTCGCCAAGGCGTTTCACCTGATGCGTTCCGGTCGCCCCGGTCCGGTCCTCATCGACCTGCCCATCGACGTCCAGCTCGCCGAGATCGACTTCGACCCCGAGGCCTATCAGCCGCTGCCCCTGTACAAGCCGGCGGCGACCCGCGGCCAGGCGGAGAAGGTGCTCGACATGCTGGTGACCGCCGAGCGGCCACTCATCGTCGCCGGCGGCGGCATCATCAACGCCGACGCCAGCGATCTGCTCGTCGAGTTGGCCGAGACCCTGGACATCCCCGTGATTCCGACCCTGATGGGCTGGGGCACGATCCCCGACGACCACCGGCTTGCAGCCGGGATGGCGGGGTTGCAGACCGCCCACCGCTACGGCAACGCCACCATGCTCGCCTCGGACTTCGTGCTGGGCATCGGCAACCGCTGGGCCAATCGACACACCGGCGGGCTCGAGACGTACCGCAAGGGAAAGCGATTCGTCCACGTCGACATCGAGGCCACCCAGATAGGCCGGGTCTTCTCCCCCGACCTCGGCATCGTGTCCGACGCCAAGCCCGCACTCGAGCAGCTGGTGGCAGCCGCCAAGGCGAGGACGAGCGCGGGCACCCTGCCGACGTGGACCGGCTGGGTCCAGGATTGCCAGGAGCGCAAGCGGACGATGCACCGCAAGACGCACTTCGACGACGTCCCGATCAAGCCGCAGCGGGTCTACGAGGAGATGAACCGCGTCTTCGGCCGCGACGCCCGCTACGTCACGGCGATCGGTCTGTCGCAGATCGCAGGCGGTCAGTTCCTTCAGGTGTTCAAACCACGGAACTGGATCAACTGTGGTCAGGCCGGCCCGCTGGGATGGACCATTCCCGCCGCACTCGGCGTGGTCGCCTCGGACCCGTCCGCCACCGTGGTCGGACTCTCCGGCGACTACGACTTCCAGTTCCTCATCGAGGAATTGGCCGTCGGCGCCCAGTTCAACCTGCCGTATGTTCACGTCCTGGTGAACAACTCCTACCTCGGGTTGATCCGGCAGGCGCAGCGCGGGTTCGACATGGACTACTGCGTGTCGTTGGCGTTCGACAACATCAACTCCCAGGAGACCGACAGCGACGTGCCCAAGGGCTACGGGGTCGACCACCTGCGGGTCGCGGAAGGGCTGGGCTGCAAGGCCATTCAGGTCGTCGAACCGGGCGACATCGGCCCGGCACTCGAGCGGGCGCAGCGCCTGGCCCACGAGCACAAGGTGCCCGTGATCGTCGAGATCTTCCTTGAGAAGGTCACCAACATCGCGATGGGAACCGAACTCGACAACGTCGTCGAATTCAACGATCTCGCCGAAACCCTCTCCGACGCACCGACGGCCGCCGCACTCATGCTCGACTGAGCCGACAGCGGATCGACGGGGAGGCGGCTAACCAGCCGCCTCCCCTTCGTATTCCGCTCCCAAGTCGCGGGCCACCCGCTTGAGCAGTGGCGTCACCGTCGTCCCCGACGTCAGCGTCAGGCGCGACCCCGGTCCCGACACCGAGATCGCCGTCAACGTCGGCGCGTCGGGTACCGGGACCGCGAAGCAGCGGACGCCGATCTCCTGCTCGCCCTCGTCGACGGCGTAACCACGGACGCGGCTCAGTTCGAGGTCGCGCATGAGCGACGGTGCGGTGGTGTGGGTGTTCGCGCTCGCCGCGGGCATCCCGGTGCGCTGGAGCAGCGCGAGGATCGCGTCGTCGGGTAGTTGCATCAGCAGCGCCTTGCCGACCCCGGTGGAGTGCAGGTGCACGCGCCGCCCGACCTCGGTGAACATCCGCATGGAGTGCGGTGAGGGCACCTGGGCGACGTACACCGCCATGTCGCCGTCGACTACCGCCATGTTCGCGCTCTCACCCGTGCGTTCCACCAGCCCGGCCAAATGGGGGCGCGACCACGTTCCGATCAAGCGGGCCGCGCTCTCCCCGAGTCGAATAAGCTTGGGGCCCAACGCATAGTGCCGATTGGGCAGCTGCCGCACATAGCCCAGGTTGAGGAGGGTCCGCACCAGCCGGTGAATCGTCGGTTGGGGCAGACCGGCCCGGGCCGCCAAGTCTCCGAACGCGATGGACGGGCCCGCGGCCGCGAGGATTTCCAGAAGCTCGAAGGCGCGCTCGACCGATTGAACACCACCCCGCGCCTGCGAAGTCTCCTCGGCCATTGACAGGCCCTCCCTCCCCGGCTCGGCTCGTCGGCCATTCCGCTCGGCGGCACGCTGGTTTCACGTCGCGACGTTCATTCAACCCCCACGGCCGACGACGCGACCGAGGGGATCACCCACGCGGTGATCCCCTCGGCCATTCGGCGTCGCCGGTCAGTCAGCCGCCGAGGCAGGCACCTTCGCCGACGCCGTCGTCGCGTTCGGCGCGACGGTGGGTTGCCCGGTTCGGCCCGGCTGCCGCAGGAAGAGCGCGAGGCCGGCGGAGACCAGCGCGCTCGCGGCGGCCAGCCAGTAGGCGCCGCTGTAACCCCAGGCGTCGATCACGCTGGCGCCGACACCGATGCCCACCACGGACCCCAGCAGCTTGGAGCTGTAGATGAGTCCGTAGTTGCTCGCGTTGTTGTTCTCCCCGAAGTAGTCCGGAGTCAGCGAGGCGAACATCGGGTAGAAGGCACCACCACCGAATCCCACCAGGAACGCGAAGCACAGGAACGCAATCTCGTTCTGTGCCTCGCCCGCGTAGAGCAGGCCGACCAGCGCCACCGCCGAGACCAACAGCACGATGAGCAGGGTCTGCTTGCGGCCCAGTCGGTCGGAGATGAAGCCGGTCAAAGTGCGACCGGTGCCGTTGACGACGGACAGGACACCGGCCGAGGCCGCGGCGATCAGCGGGCCGAAGCCCAGTTCCTTGGCGAAGGGAACCATGTAGCTGATGCCGAAGAGCGAGACACCCGCACTGATTCCGAGGGAGAGCCACATCAGCGGCAGCATGCCGGTCTTGATGGCCTCCATCGGCGAGTACTGCCGCACCGCAGGAGGATTGCGCTTGAGGCTGGCCGCGCCCTTCTTGCTGTCGGCCCATTCCACGGGGTCGACGTCGGCGGGCCACCAGTTCTTCGGCGGATCCCTGAAGAACATCCCGCAGGCCGCTACGACGATCAGCATGTAGACGCCGACGAGGTCGAGGACCCAGACGTAGGTGCTCGGGTGCAGGGCGTAGCTGAAGATGAAGATGAACGGAACGGCGCCGTAGGCGAACCCGCCGTTGACGAAACCGGTCTTGCCGCCGCGCCGTTCGGGATACCACTTGCCGACGATGTTGATGCACGTCGCGTAGACGAGACCAGCGCCGACGCCGCCACAGAGCGCGAAGCCGAGGAAGGCGAACACGATGCTGTCCTGGGTGAGGCTCGTGAAGCCGACCGCCGAGAGCACCGCGCCCACGAGCATGGCGGCGCGCGCCGAGACGACGCCCTTCTCACGCAGCTTTCCGGCGGGATAGGCGATCAACGCCTGGAAGAACGCCCAGATGGAGAGCAGCCAGAACGTCTCACCCATGGTCCAGCCGTGGGCTTCACGGACGGCGGCCTGAGCGGCGCCGTACCCGTACTCGTAGACGCTGACGGCCATCATGGCAGCCCAGGGCAGCCAGACCATCCAGGCCCTGGACCGTCCCAGTAGCTGGTGGTCGGTCTCCCCGATCCGATAGACGCGGTTGTTGGCGTCGGTGACCTCGCGATAACTTGCGAGCGTTGAGGACATCGTTCATTCTCTTTCTCACGGTGGGTACAGGCTCGCCCCTCGGTGCCGTCTCGCGTTGGGTTTTCGCGACGGACATTTCGGGCGGGCCCTTCGTGCACCACGCGGGGGTGGGTCCCCGCGCAGGCGATCAGGCGCGCACGCCAAAGACACGGCGCGGCGTCGCAAACCGTTCGACCTCGCGGTCGTAGGCACCAAGCGACTCGTGGCGACCGTTGAAGAAGCACGACACCTGCCGTGCCGGCTAGCCGGTTCAACTCATGGGCACCCTCACCCTTCGCTCTCGAGTCGGCATCCTCAGATGGCTCCGACGCTCCTGAACAGCTCGAGCTGATCCGGTGAATAGCCGAGCTCCGCACAGATCGAGTCCGTGTGCTCGCCGAGCATCGGGGACCTGACGATGTCGACCGGGGAGTCCGACAGCCGCAGTGGAGAGCCGACGGTCTTGAACGATCCCCGCTCCGGGTGCTCGACGGTGACGATCGAGCCGAGCTCGGCCAAGGTTTCGTCCTCGATGAGCTCCTTGGTCCCCAGCACGGGACCGCACGGGATGCCGAGGGCGTTGAGTGCCGTCAGCGCTTGCCATTTGGTGTGTTCCGCTGACCAGTCCTCGATGAGGGCGAAGACCTTGTCCAACTTGTCGAGACGGTCCTCGGGCTTGGCCCAGTCGGGATGGTCGGCCAGCTCCGGCCGTCCGATGAGAACCGCCAACGGTGCCCACACCTGAGGCTGGATGATGACGTAGATGTAGTCGTTGGGGCCGCCGCCGCTGGTGCGGACCGCCCATCCGGGCTGTCCGCCACCGGAGGCGTTGCCCGATCGCGGGACCTCGTCGGAGAAGTGCTCGTTCGGGTACTCCGGAAGGGGACCGTGTGCGAGCCGCTGCTGATCCCGCAGCTTCACCCGGCATAGGTTCAGCACGGCGTCCTGCATCGCCACCTCGACCCGCTGGCCTCGGCCGGTGTTGGTGCGCTGATAGAGCGCGGCGAGGATCCCGGTGACCAAGTGAATGCCGGTGCCCGAGTCGCCGATCTGTGCGCCGGTCGCGGTGGGCGGCCCGTGCTCGAAACCCGTGGTGGCCATCGACCCGCCCATGGCTTGGGCGATGACCTCGTAGGCCTTGAAGTTGAAGTACTTGCCCGGGCCGAATCCCTTGATGGAGGCGTAGATCAACGCGGGATTGATCTCTTGGAGTCGCTCCCAGGGGAACCCGAAGCGGTCGACGACCCCCGGACCATAGTTCTCGACGAGGATGTCCACGCGTGAGACGAGGTCGACGAAGATCTGCTTGCCCTCGTCGCTCTTCATGTTCACGGTGATGCTGCGCTTGTTGCAGTTGAGCATCGTGAAGTAGAGGCTGTCGGCGCCGGGGAGGTCGCGCAACTGGCTGCGGGTGACGTCGCCGCCCTTGGGCGCCTCCAGCTTGATGACGTCGGCCCCCAGCCAGGCGAGCAGCTGGGTGGCCGACGGCCCGGACTGGACGTGGGTCATGTCCAGGACGCGCACTCCCGACAACGCCTTGCCCTCAGGCGATTTCGGTGTCAGAGCCGGATCGTCCACGACAGTGGTGGTCTCATTCATGGTCGTCATCCCTTTCCGCGCGTCGGCGTGTGAGCCCTCCGGAACCCGGCGCGTCCATTGAACGAGAGGGACGGTGGAGGCGACTACTCGGATTGCATACCGTATGCGTTAGACCAAGAGTCTGTCCCAAGTAACAACATCTGTCTATGTTTCGGCGAGTTTTGCCCCTGGACGGCCACTGCGATGCGGCACTGCCAAGACCTCCGCCACCGCCTCGGCGCCGGCCCATGCCCAGGCCCGTCGCCCGCCTACGCTCCGGTCCGACGGCGAATCTTCGTCATTGTCAACGGCTTTCGGGAACCGCATTACAGGTGCTCAGCACGGCTAACTGACGTCGACCGGCGGGGCGTCTCAGGATCTCCAGCAGATTCCCAGGAGAATTCATGGTTGCGCTCAGAATTGTATGTAGTATACCGTCCGGTGTGACCGTAGTCACTATCCCATTCCCGAGTGATTGGTGTTACACATGTACCTGTATGCAATATTCAGCAAGCATCGAGCGTGGTCAGTGGTGATCCCGCCGAGTCGGCGATCGGCCGAACCCACCACTGCCTCGACATGGAGCCAGGGGGTTCGAGCAGCATGACCACAGCTCAGCCGGCGTACCGCGAGGTCGTCGATGAAAACGGCCGGGTGTACCGGATCGGCGAAACCGACCGCGACATCCTGGGACGGTCCAGGGTGTGGATGGTGTGGCTGCCGTGGCTTTCCATGATGGCGATCAGCTCCTCGGAGTACGCGTTCACCTCGGCTGAAGACACGCTGGCCGACGCACACGGCTGGCACGGCTCGCACATCTTCTGGCTGCTGGGCGTCTGGGTGTTCTTCCAGGCAGCGGTCGCCTTCCCGGCGGGCCGACTGCGGGAGAGCGGCAAGCTCTCGGCGCGCGCCGCGATGATGTTGGGCGGCGCCGGTTCCCTGATGGGCTACGTGGCGCTCGCCTTCGCGCCCAACGTGTTCTGGGCCTACGTGGGATTCGGCTTCTTCGGCGGTGCCGCCGCCGGCTTCGTCTACGCCACCTGCGTGAACATGGTCGGCAAGTGGTACCCCGAGCGCAAGGGCGGCAAGACCGGGTTCGTCAACGGCGGGTTCGCCTACGGGTCGGTGCCCTTCATCTTCATCTTCACCTCCTACATGGACGTCAGCAATTACACCGGGATCCTGTTCGCCACCGGTGTCTTGCTCGCAAGCCTGGTCGCCGTCAGCGGCTTCTTCTTCAAGGACCCGCCGAAGAACTGGTGGCCTGCGCACGTCGACCCGCTCGGCGCCAGCACCGATCCGCGGATCGCCAGGGCACTGCGGAAGAATCCGCCGGCGAAGAAGCAGTACACGCCGATGGAGGCAGTCAAGACCGGCATCCTGCCGCTGATGTGGTTCGTCCTGCTGTGCACCGCAGGCATCAACATCTTCGGCATCGCCATGCAGGTGCCGTTCGGCAAGGAGATGGGCTTCGCCGGTGGCATCGTGGCGCTGGCGATGAGCCTCAAGGCCATCATCAACGGCACCGGCCGCGGCGTCATCGGCTGGATCTCCGACCGGTACGGCCGTCGGGAGACGCTCGTCATCGTCTGCCTCGTGCTCGGAGCGGCCCAGTTCGCAGTGTTCTTCTCGGGGTCCATCGGCAGCATGCCGCTGTTCCTGCTGGCCTCGATGGTCTCGGGCTTCGGCGGCGGCGCCATCTTCCCGCTGTTCGCGGCGATGACCGCCGACTACTTCGGAGAGAACAACAACGCGACCAACTACGGCCTGGTCTACAGCTCCAAGGTCATCTCGGGCCTGGTGGGCGCCGGTCTCGGGTCCGTCGTGGTCAGCAACTGGGGCTACGGCACGGCGTTCGTCATCGCCGGCTCCGTCGGCATCGCCTGTGCCTTCATCACGCTGTTCCTCCGTCAGCCCAAACTGCCGGTGTCGGAACGAACCACCACGCCGACCGACCAACCGGGAAGCAAGGACCGGGAAGCGACGGCGTCACTCGCGCTGGACTAGCACCCGGGTGGGTACCGGGTAGGAAACAGCGCCCCGGGCGCGGCAGAGGCTCCAAGGACTCCGCCGCGCCCGGTTTGGCGTCTCAGGACCGGGGGATTCGGTGCCTGAAAGATATGTGGCGACGGTCTCGCCACCGGTTCTTTGCATACGAAAACCTGTAGGATGAGCACCGCCACCACGGTCAAGGAGTCACCCGCCATGTCACACCCGTTCCCAGCCAGCAAACGCAAGACCTCCTCGCGGTCCGCCATGCTGGCCGACGACTCCTCGCCACGGGTGTTGCGCCCCGCTCCCCTGCGCCAGGCCGTGTACGACGCCATCATCGAATTGATCGTGCAGGGCACCCTGGAGCGTGGCCGTCACCTCGTCGAGGCAGAACTCGCCGAATACCTCGGGGTGAGCCGCCAGCCGGTCCGGGAGGCCCTCCAGCGGCTGCAGGCCGACGGCTGGATCGAGCTCCGTCCCGCCCAGGGTGCGTTCGTCCACATTCCCTCCGAGGAGGAGGTAGACCAGCTTCTCGCGGTACGCACGGTGCTGGAGACCCACTCGGCGGGCCTGGCCGCCTCACGTGCCACACCCGAGGACGTCAACCGGCTGTGGGAACTGCAGCAGGACGGCCTGAATGCGTTGGCCGCCAACGACTCCGAGGGACTCGTCGCGGCAAACGCGGCGCTGCACGCCGCGATCACCACACTCGCGGGCAACAAGGTGTTGGCCGAGCACATCGGTCTCGTCGAACGCAAGTGGCGTTGGTACTACCTGCCCATCGCGCAACCCCGCGGCCAGGACGCGTGGAGTGAGCACGCGGAGTTGATCACCGCGATCGCCGCGGGCGACGTCACCAGGGCGACCGACATCATGCACCGGCACACCGAGCGGACCCGCGAGGTCTACCACACCGAGCGGATGGCCAAGGCCGACCAGGATTGAGCAGGGCTCAGCCCGCAGACCGCACCGCAGGCCGATCCGAGCCGGGCACGACGGCGCCGAAGCGCTGCTCCCCCGAGTAGACATTCATCGTCGTGCCGCGGAGGAAGCCGACCAGCGTCAGCCCCATCTCCCTGGCCAGGTCGACCGCAAGGGACGACGGCGCCGACACCGCCGCCAGCGCCGGTACGCCGGCCATCACCGCCTTCTGCACCAACTCGAAGGACGCCCGACCGCTCACCATCAGCGTCATGCCCGTCAGCGGAAGGCGACCCTGGCCCACCGCCCAGCCGATCACCTTGTCGACCGCGTTGTGGCGACCGACGTCCTCGCGCACGCAGGACAGCGTGCCGTCGGCGTCGAACAGGCCCGCGGCGTGCAGGCCCCCCGTCCGGTCGAACACGCGCTGGGCGGCGCGCAGCGTGTCCGGCAAGGTCGAGATCGTCGTCGCGCTCAGCCGCACGGGGTCCGCGTCGACCGACCACCGGCTGACCGTCCGCACCGCGTCCAGACTGGCCTTTCCGCACACCCCGCACGACGACGTCGTGTAGAAGTTGCGTTCGAGCGACGCGTCGGGAGCGGGGACGGCGTCGTCGAGGAGTACGTCGACCACGTTGTAGGTGTTGGCTCCCCCGACGGTTGCGCCGGCGCAGTACCGAATCGCGGTGACGTCTTCGGCGGACGTCACGACACCCTCACTGACCAGGAAACCGCGGGCCAGATCGAAGTCGTCGCCGGGTGTTCGCATGGTGACCGTCAGGGGTCGGCCTCCGACGCGAATCTCCAGCGGTTCCTCGGCGGCCAGGCTGTCTGGTCGATGGGCACCGACGCCGTCGTCGAGACGGAGCACCCGGTATCTGCTGGTGACGCGGCCCATGTGACGTCCTCTCTTCCAGTTTCACGACGTGGCGTCACGTCGGGTCGGCGCATCCCTGGACACGTGACGCACATCACGTTAATCTAACGGCATACTGTATGCAATTAGGAGTCAGCCATGCCGGTAGCCGATGCCCCACCCACCGTGGCTGAAGTACGCGACCACCGCGGCCGCTCCTACCGCGTCGGCGAACGCCCCGAAGACCTGATCGGCTGCTCCCGCACCTGGATGCTCGTATTCGCGTGGATTGCCATGGCGTGCATCGGCGTTCTGCAATACGGCTTCGGCGTCGCGCTGACCGCACTGCACGTCACCGGAGGGGGCAGCCTCACCGGCGCGCTCTGCATCCTCGCGCTCTGGGTCGTCTTCCAGGCCGGCGCCGCCGCTCCCACCGCTGTCCTGAGTCACCGCTTCGCCCTCTCCCCAGGGCGCGCCGTCCCGGTCGGGGCAGTGCTGTGCGCCGCGGGCCCACTCACCGTCGCCCTGACCGACGACTTCGCACTCGCAATCGTCGGCTACTCGGTGCTGTCGGGCATCGGCGCGGGCATCGTCTACGCCACGTGCACGGCCACCGTCGCCAAGTGGTATCCGGAGAAGCGCGCCGCCAGGGTCGGCCTCGTCACCGGCGCAATCGGTTGCGGCGCCGTGCCCTTCATCGCCGTGTTCGCCGCCATTCTCACCCCCGACAACCGCACCCCGGTCTTCCTCGCGGTGGGTGTCGTCATGCTCGTCGTGGTTGCCCAGGCCGGCGCCCTCTTGCAAGACCCACCGGCGGGATGGTGGCCGCTGGACATCGACCCAAGGCAGTGGGCGGTCGACAAGACGCTCAACCGCAGCCTGGGCAACAACGTCACCGCGATCCGCCAGTACTCCCCCTCCGAGGCCATCCGTACCCCCGCCTTCCTGGTGATGTACCTGATCATGGTGATCGCCGCGGCGGCCTCCCTCCTGACCGCCGTCTACGTGCCCATTCTTGCCATTTACCAAGGGTTTTCACTCTCCGTCGCCGCGCTCGCCGTCGGCCTGCTAGCGATCGTCAACGGCACTGGCCGCAGCATCGCAGGCCGGCTGTCGGACCGACTCGGGCGGCGGCAGACACTCAGCGTGGCGCTTCTCATCCAGGGCAGTGCGCAGCTGGGCCTCGTCTACTCGGCATCGACGGCCGTACCGGTCGCCTTCATCGGGTTCGCGGCATTGAGCGGTCTTGCCGGCGGCGCCTTCTACCCGCTGGTCGCCAGCCTCGTCGCGGACTACTTCGGTGAGCCAAGTGCGGTCCGCAACTTCGGTGCCGTCTACAGCGCCAAGCTGTTTGGCGGCGTCATCGGAATTGGGCTGCCCGCACTGCTCATCGCGACGCAGCACCTGCCGATCGCCTTCCTCGTCGCGGGCGTGGTCAGCCTCGGCGCGGCCGTCATGACGCGCCTTCTGCACCGCCCCGGCCTACCCGTCCTCGGCCTGCCCCGCTGACATGCCGAAAACCATTGAAGGAGAACCCATGAACGCCACGACCACCGTCGAGGAACTGCACCGGTTGATCCAAGAGACCCTGCGCTGCGTGGCCGCGTTGGAGGCAATCCACGGCCACGAGACGGCCATGCGCCGCGTGGCCAACGACGCCCGGCAGATCCGCAACGGCATCGACAGGCTCGAGATCGACCTCGCCGCCCTGCACGAGCACACCGCGTCGACGACGCGTTCGGCCACCGTGGAGATGGTGCAGATCTCAGATGCCTGCTACGACGCCGACTTCTGGCGCGGCGTCGACCACGAGGGCGTCGGAGCCCAGAGCCTCGCCTGCGTGCCCGCGGCCCCCCGGCGTCGCTGACGCGGGGGGCGGGGACGTCAGCTCAGCTGCGCCACCGCGGCCACGACGACCGTACTGACCGACGCCGCGTCGGCGGTGACCCGCTCCCGCAGTCGACCCGTCATCCGCGGATCCCAGAACCGTTCGATGTGACCGGCGAGCGCGCTCGCCGCCTCGTCGTCGGACAGGTACGACAGGTTGGCGAGGATGTCGTTGACCAGCCGAACCTCGGTGAACTCCGATCCGGACATCACACCACCCCTAATCCACGAGTTTCGCTGTAGCGCCGATCAATTCGGCGGCACCGCCGGCATCGGTGGCAACCACCGATCGGGCCAGCGAGACCTGGACCGCTGTCACCTTGTACTCCGGGCAGTTGGTTGCCCAGTCGGAGTTCTCCGTGGTGAGGACGTTCGTTCCCGAGATCGGGTGATGGAAGGTGGTGTAGACCACGCCCGTCGGCATGCGCTCGGAGAGCTTGGCGTGCAGGGCGGTCTCCCCCACCCGACTGGTCAGCGTCACGCGGGAGCCGTCGAGGATTCCCCGCACTTCGGCGTCGTGGGGATGGATTTCCAGGACGTCCTCGGCGTGCCAGGCCACGTTCGCGGTGCGACGGGTCTGCGCGCCGACGTTGTACTGACTGAGGATTCGGCCCGTGGTCAAGACCAACGGGTACTTCCGGGTGCTGCGCTCGCTGGTCGGCACGAACGGAGTCGGCACGAACCGGCCGAGGCCCCTCGTGAAGGAGTCCGCGTGCATGATCGGCGTACCAAGCGGCGCCTGATCGTCGCACGGCCACTGGATGCTGCCGACCCGGTCGAGCTTGTCGAACGACACCCCGGCAAACGTCGGTGTCACGGCGGCGATTTCGTCCATGATCTCCGAGGGATGGTCATAGTGCATGGGATAACCCATGGCGGTGGCGATCTCGCAGACGATCGCCCATTCGTGCTTTCCGTTCTTGGGCTTCATCACCGACCGAACGCGATTGATGCGCCGCTCGGCATTGGTGAAGGTGCCGTCCTTCTCCAGGAACGACGCCCCCGGCAGGAAGACGTGGGCGAACTTGGACGTCTCGTTGAGGAACAGATCCTGCACGACGACGAGGTCCATGGCTCCCAGCGCGGCCGACACGTGGTGAAAGTTGGGATCGGACTGGGCGATGTCCTCGCCGTGGACGAACAGTGCGCGGAACGTGCCCTCCAGCGCGGAGTCGAACATGTTGGGGATCCGCAGTCCCGGTTCGGACTGCAGCGTCGTCCCCCACAGGTCCTCGAAGATCTTGCGGGCGGCGTCGTCGGACACGTGCCGGTAGCCGGTGAGTTCGTGTGGGAAGGAACCCATGTCGCACGAGCCCTGGACGTTGTTCTGACCTCGCAGCGGGTTGACGCCGACGCCGTCGCGGCCGATGTTGCCGCACGCCATGGCGAGGTTAGCCATCCCCATCACCATCGTGGAGCCCTGGCTGTGCTCGGTGACGCCGAGCCCGTAGTAGATCGCTCCGTTGCCACCGGTCGCGTAAAGCCGTGCGGCGGCGCGCACCTCGGCGGCGGGCACGCCGGTGATGGCTTCGACGGCCTCCGGGCTGTGCTCCTCACTGGCGATGAACCGCGCCCAGTCGTCGAAGCCCTCGCACCGCGCCGCGACGAAGTCCTGGTCGACGAGACCCTCGGTGACCACGACGTGCGACATCGCGTTGACGATGGCCACGTTGGTACCCGGCTGCAGTTGCAGGTGGTGGTCCGCGGCGATGTGCGGTGAGCGCACCAAGTCGATGCGCCGGGGATCGGCGACGATCAGGCGGGCGCCCTGGCGCAGCCGCTGCTTCATGCGGGAGGCGAACACGGGATGTCCGTCGGTCGGGTTCGCGCCGATGACCATGATGACGTCGGCGCTGGCAACCGACTTGAAGTCCTGCGTGCCAGCCGATTCCCCAAAGGTCTGCTTGAGCCCGTACCCGGTCGGCGAGTGGCACACGCGTGCGCACGTGTCGACGTTGTTGTTGCCGAACGCGGCGCGCACCATCTTCTGCACGACGTAGACCTCTTCGTTGGTGCAACGCGACGAGGTGATCGCGCCGATCGACCCCGGCCCGTGGTTGCGCTTCACCTCGAGCATCCCGCGCGCGACGGCGTCGATGGCCTCGTCCCACTCGACCTCCCGCCAGGGATCGGTGATCTTCTCCCGCAGCATGGGTTTGAGGGCCCGGTCGGGATGCGAGGCGTAGCCGAACGCGAACCGCCCCTTGACGCAGGAGTGGCCGTCGTTGGCGCCGCCGTCCTTGAGCGGCACCATCCGCACCACCTCGTCGCCCCGCAGCTCGGCCTTGAATGAGCAGCCAACCCCGCAGTACGCGCACGTCGTCGTCACCGACCGGGTCGGCACACCGAGCTCGACGACCGACTTCTCCTGCAGGGTCGACGTCGGGCAGGCCTGCACGCAGGCACCGCACGACACGCACTCGGAGTCCATGAACGTCTCGCCGGCCCCCGGGGAGACCTTGGAGGCGAACCCGCGGCCCTCGATGGTCAGCGCGAACGTGCCCTGGATCTCGCCGCACGCCCGCACGCATCGCGAGCAGGAGATGCACTTGGACGGGTCGAAGTCGAAATACGGATTGCTGTGGTCGATCTCGGCGTCACCGTGATTCGCGCCGTCCTGCCCGTAGCGCACCTGGCGCAGACCGACGACGCCCGCCATGTCCTGCAGCTCGCAGTCACCGTTGGCCGGACACGTCAGGCAGTCCAGCGGGTGATCGGAGATGTAGAGCTCCATGACGCTCTCGCGCAGCTTCGCGACCTTCGGGGTCTGCGTGTGCACGACCATGCCGTCGGCGACCGGGGTGGTGCACGACGCGGGCGTCCCCCGCCTGCCGTCGATCTCGACCAGGCAGAGGCGGCAGGAGCCGAACGCGTCGAGGGAGTCGGTGGCGCACAGCTTGGGCACGTCGATGCCCGCGATGGCGGCCGCCCGCATCACCGACGTTCCCTCCGGCACCAGCACCCGCTGACCGTCGACCTCGACGCCGACCGTCGCAGGTCCGTCCAATGCCGGTGTGCCGAGGTCTCGTTCGGTGTTCAAGCTCATGTCGCGTCCGTCCGTTGGGCCGTGCTCAGCGGTAGTGGCCGCCGAGGTTGGATCCTCGGTTCGAGGAAGTCGCCGGCGAAGTGCGCGAGTGCGCTCCGTACCGGCAGTGGGGTGAGACCGCCCATGGCGCACAGGGAGCCTTCGGTCATGACCTCGCAGAGGTCTTCGAGCAGCGCCAGATTCTCGTCGGGGTTCTCGCCCGCCACGATGCGGTCGATGACCTCCACGCCCCGCGTCGAGCCGATCCGGCACGGGGTGCACTTGCCGCATGACTCCGCCGCGCAGAACTCCATCGCGAACCGCGCCTGCGCCGCCATGTCGACGGTGTCGTCGAAGACGACCACACCGCCGTGACCGACCATGGCACCGGCAGCCGCGAATTCCTCGTAGTCCATCCGGAGGCCGAAGTCCGACGGCGGCACGTAGGCGCCGAGCGGGCCGCCGACCTGGACGGCGCGCACGGGACGCCCCGTGCGCGTACCGCCGCCGTAGTGCTCGACCAACTCGCCGAGGGTGACGCCGAAGGCCTTCTCGACGACACCGCCGCGGCGGATGTTGCCGCCGAGTTGGAACACCTGTGTGCCCCTTGATCGTTCGACACCGAGTGCCTGGAATGCCGTGGCCCCGTCGGCGAGGATGGCGGGCACGCTGGTCAGCGTGAGGACGTTGTTGACCAGCGTCGGCTTACCGAACAGTCCGTGGATGGCGGGGATCGGCGGCTTGGCGCGGACCTCGCCGCGCTTGCCCTCGAGGCTCTCCAGCATGGAGGTTTCCTCGCCGCAGATGTAGGCGCCGCCGCCAACGCGCACCTGCAGCGAGAAGTTCAGCGAGGTGCCGAGCACGCCGTCGCCGAGCCAGCCGTGCCACGTGGCGATCTCGATCGCGGCGCGCATCGTGGCGACGGCGGCCGGATACTCCGACCGGATGTAGACGAAGCCCTCCGTCGCGCCGACCGCGTGGGCGGCGATCGCCATGCCCTCGACGAGCAGGAACGGATCGCCCTCCATCACCATCCGGTCGGCAAAGGTGCCGCTGTCGCCCTCGTCGGCGTTGCAGCACACGAACTTCAGCGCCTCGTCGCAGCCGAGGACGGTCTTCCACTTGATCCCGGCCGGGAAGCCCGCGCCGCCGCGGCCGCGGAGACCGGAGGCGGTCATCTCCTCGACGACCTCGTCGGGGCTCATCTCCAGTGCCCGGCGGAGGCCACGGAGGCCGCCGTGCGTGAGGAAGTCCTCGGGCGACAGCGGGTCGACGACGCCGACGCGGGCGAAGGTGAGTCGGTCCTGGCTGGTCATCCACGGGAGGTCGTCGACGACGCCGACGCGCGTGGGATGCTCTCCGCCGCTGAACAGGCCTGCGTCCACCAGGCCGTCGACGTCGGCGGCTTCGACGGGCCCGTATCCGATCCGGCCCTCCGGAGTGACCACCTCGATCAGCGGTTCCAGCCAGAGCATGCCGCGTGTTCCGTTGCGCACCAGGTGCACTGGCTGCCCGACGCGCGCACCCGCCCTCAGCACGGCCTCGGCCACGTCGTCGGCGCCGACGGACCTGGCCGCCGAGTCACCGGGCACGTACACCGTCACCGACGGGGTCACCGGGCTCACGAGGCGATCGCCGAGTCGATGAGTTGGGTCAACTTCGCCGCGTCGACTCGGCCGTGCAGCCGGGCGCCGACCTGCACGGTGGGGCCCAGCGCGCAGTTGCCGAGGCAGAACACCTGATCCACCGTCAAGGCACCGTCGCTGCGGGTCTCGCCCAGTTCCATTCCGTAGCGGTCCCGAACGTGGTCGACCAGTCGACTGCTGCCGACGGCCTGACACGCCTCCGCGCGGCAGATCTTGACCGTCGTGCGTCCCGCGGGCTCGGCGCGGAAGTCGTGATAGAAGGTGACGACGCCGTGAACGTCGGCGCGCGAGAGGTTGAGTCGTTCGGCGAGCACCGGGACTGCCTCGCGGGGAACACATCCCAGCGTTTCCTGGATCGCATGCAGGATCGGGAGCAGAGCGCCACGCTGCCCTTCCAGGGCCGCGACGGTGTCGGTGACCACCTCGGTGACGGTGCGGCCGGGCTGCGGTTCGGTGGTGGTCATGCGTGCTCCCAAACGTGTGAGGGGACAGAACGGGATTGCCGCCCCGAATCCGGGGCGGCAATCCTGCGCTCTAGACGACGATCTTCTTGCGGTGGAAGTCCTCGATCGCGTCGGCGTCGTAGCCCAACTGGGTCAGCACCTCGTCGGTGTGCTCGCCGAGCAGCGGAGCACCCACGATCTCGGGCTTGAACGACGAGAACTTGATCGGGCTGCCCACGGTGAGGAAGGTGCCGCGGCCCTTCTGATCCACCTCGACGATGCTTCCGCTCGTGCGCAGCGTCTGGTCGTTGGCGAGGTCCTTCATGGACATCACCGGCGCGCACGGCACCTCCCACGCGCGCAGCACGTCGACCGCTTCCCACTTGGTCTTGTCAGCCAGCCACTTCTCGATCTCGCCGAAGATCTCGAAGATCTTGTCCTGGCGGGCGCGAGCGGTGCTGTAGCCCTCGTCCTCGACCCATTCGGGGTGCCCGATGGCCTCGGCGGTGCGCTTCCAGTTCTGCTCCTGGATGGTGAAGTAGATGTAGGCGTTGGGGTCGGTCTCCCAGCCCTTGCACTTGACCACCCAGCCGGGCTGGCCACCGCCGCCGGCGTTGCCACCGCGGGGCACGGCGTCACTGAACTCGCCGTTCGGGTACTGCGGGTACTCCTCGAGGTAGCCAACGGCTTCCAGGCGCTGCTGGTCACGCAGCTTGACGCGGCAAAGGTTCAGTACCGAGTCCTGCATCGACGCCGAGACCTTCTGGCCCTTGCCGGTCTTGTCGCGCTGGATGATCGCGGTCAGGATGCCGATGAGCAGGTGCATGCCGGTGTTGCTGTCACCGAGGGCGGCGCCGCTGACGGTCGGCGGGCCGTCCCAGAAGCCGGTGGTCGACGCAGCACCGCCGGCACACTGGGCGACGTTCTCGTAGACCTTGAGGTCGGTGTACGAAGAGTCGTCGTTGAAGCCCTTGACCGAGCCGAAGATCAGGCGTGGGTTCCACTCCTGCAGCTTGTCCCAGGACAGGCCCATCCGGTCCATCGCACCGGGGGCGAAGTTCTCGACCAGCACGTCGGCGCCGCGAACCAGCTTCTCCATCACCTCGAGGCCCTCGGGTGACTTCGTGTCGATCGCCAGCGAACGCTTGTTGCTGTTGAGCATCGTGAAGTACAGGGCGTCGACGTCGGGGATGTCGCGCAACTGGTTTCGCGTGACGTCACCTCCGGCGGGTCGTTCGACCTTCAGCACGTCGGCGCCAAACCAGGCCAGCATCTGGGTGCAGGCCGGGCCGGCCTGCACGCCGGTGAAGTCGATCACCTTGATCCCTGCGAGGGGTAGTTCAGTCATGAGACGTTTCCTTTCATCGTGGTGTTCTCGGTTCTGTAGTTCTCGTGGTCGTGCGCGTTGCTCACTTGCCGCTGATGCCCTTGGGATTCAGGTGGGCGATGTTGCCGCTCTCGGTGCCGTCGGAGGGGTCGATGACACAGTCGATGAGGGCGGGCCGGCCCGAGGCGAGGGCCTCGCGCAGCGCCGTCTCCACCTCTTCGGGCGTCGTGGCGTGATATCCCTTGCCGCCGAACGCCTTGATCATGTATTCGTGTTGGGCCCGCAACGCCGTCGGCGCGGGGTCGGACGTCGTCGAGGGGTCGTCGCCCCGGTAGACGCCGCCGTTGTTGAGGATGACCGTCACGATCGGCAGGTTGTAGCGGCAGATCACCTCGAGCTCCATGCCGCTGAAGCCGAAGGCGCTGTCGCCCTCGATGGCGACGACCGGCTCACCGCTCTCCACCGCGGCGGCGATGGCGTAACCCATGCCGATTCCCATGACGCCCCACGTTCCGCTGTCCAGTCGGTGGCGTGGCACCTGCATGCCAATCGTGTTGCGCGCCAGGTCGAGTGCGTTCGCACCCTCGTTGACGACGTACACGTGCGGGTTGTCCGCCAGCACGTCGCGGATCGACTGCAAGGCGCCGAGGAACTTCATCGGGTGGGCGGTGAGGGCGGCCTCGAGGCGGCCGGCCATCTTGGCCACGTTCTGCGCCGACTTGGTGGTCAGCTCGTCACGCCACGTCGGCGTCACGCTGATCTGGCCGGGCTTGCTGCGTTCCAGCAGCATGTCCACCACCGACGCGATGTCACCGACCAGCGGCGCCGCGATGGGCTGGTTGCTGTCCATCTCCGAGGCCGAGATGTCGACCTGGATGAACTTGGCGTCGGCGTTCCACTGCGGTGAATCGCCATGTCCGAGCAGCCAGTTGAGCCGCGCGCCCACCAGCAGCACCACGTCGGCCCGCTTCAGCGCCACCGAGCGGGCGGTCGCCGCGGACTGCGGGTGGTCGTCGGGCAGCAGGCCCTTGGCCATCGACATCGGCACGTACGGGATGCCCGTGCTCTCGACGAACTCCCGGATCTGCTCGTCGGCCTGGGCGTATGCGGCACCCTTGCCGAGCACGATCAGCGGCCGTTCGGCACCGGCGAGCAGCGAGATGGCCGCGTCGACGGCGTCGACGCCGGGCAGTTGCTTGGGTGCGAGGTCGACGACCTTCCACAGCGTCTTGGCCGCTTCCTGGGCGTCGAGCACCTCACCGAGGACTGCGGCCGGGATGTCGAGGTAGACACCGCCGGGTCGGCCGGACGCCGCGGTGCGCAGGGCGCGGGCGATGCCGCGGCCGACGTCCTCGGCGCGGGACACCCGGAAGGCCGCCTTCGCGAAGAGCCGCGCGGCGGCGAGCTGGTCCATCTCCTCGTAGTCACCGCGCTGGAGGTCGACGAGGTGGCGCTCGCTGGACCCGGAGATCTGGACCATCGGGAAGCAGTTGGTGGTGGCGTTGGCGAGTCCGACGAGGCCGTTGAGGAAGCCGGGCGCCGACACGGTCAGGCAGATGCCCGGCTTCTGTGTGAGGAAGCCGGCCGCGGCCGCCGCGTGCGCAGCGTCGCTCTCGTGCCGGAAGCCGATGTAGCGCAGGCCGGAGGCCTGGGCCAACCGGGCCAGGTCGGTGATCGGAATGCCGACGACTCCGTAGATGGTGTGGACGTCGTTGAGCTTGAGGGCGTCGACGACCAAGTGGATCCCGTCGGTGAGTGCGACAGGCTCGTCGGTACTCGCTACCTCCGCGTCTCGCATGGGAGCGAGGGTCATGATGTGGACCTTCCTGGTGAGGGATATTCCGTTACATCTCAATACCTTTCACCGGACCGAGACCGGCGTCCAAGACCTGTCGTCAACCGGCCGATAAACGCCGGTTATCACGACGCGCGCGGTCGACGGCGATCGTCTTGGCACGGTGTCAGGGCCGGCTCAGCCCGGCGACGAGTTCGCGACGCTCGAGACCAAAGGTCTCGTCGAGTCGCGCGCCTGCGATGACGTTGACGAACGCGCGAGCGGCCACCGAGGCCGACCCGGCGTGGATGGCGATCGATATCTGGGCGGTGGCCTCGGGTTCGACGAGACGCACGGCGCGCGCCGCGCCCATGGCGGGGATGGCACGCAACCACGTGTGAGGCACCACGCTCGCCCAGGCGCCGGTCGCGACGTGGGAGTAGAGGGATGCCACCGAGTCGGTTTCCACCTGCGGTGCGGCGACCACCCCGTTGGCGGCGAAGGCCTTGTCGATGAACTGACGGAACCTCATGTGCGGCATCAGGAGTGCCAGCGGGAGCTGCGCGGCCTCGGCCCACGTGATGGTGTCGCACCCGGACGCCAAGTGGTCACCGGAGACCAGGAGCACGTACCGCTCCTGATACAGCGGCACCACCTCGAGACCCGACCGGTCGTCGGGGCCGAAGTGGGCGATGGCGGCGTCGAGTTCGAAGTCGCGCAGTTGTCGCAGCAGGTCGGTGGAGGACAACCGCGAACAGATGGTCACCTTGGCCAGCGGGTGCAACCCACAGAACGTGGCCACCGGCTGCGCGGTCGTCGTCGACACCGTGGGTCCGGTGCCGAGGCGCAACGTGCCGGAGATGCCGGTGCGCATCGCCGCGGCCTCGGCCTTGAGGCCGTCGTGCTCGGCCAGCAGGCGCTTGGCCCAGACGACCAGCCGTTCGCCCTCGAGCGTGAGGCCCTCGAAGTTCTGGCCTCGGTGGATGAGGGTGACGTTGAGCTCGCGCTCGAGCTTGGCGATCGCGGTGGAAAGCGCTGGCTGCGAGACGTAGCACGCCTCGGCGGCCCTCGCGAAGTGCCGCTCCCGGGCCACCGTGACGAAGTACTCGAGCTGGCGCAACAGCACTGGCGCTCCCCTTGCTGCCTCTTCGGCGTGATTGAACTGTGTATGCAGTATGCGTTATTCTGTAGCCCGATGCAATGAATCGGGCAACGCCGACGAAGGGGACCCCGTGAGCGAGAGCAGCAGCACCATCGACAAGGCCTGGCTCGCAAGAGCGGTGGTGGCCGAATCTCCAGAAGCCATCGTGGTCACCGACCCGCAGGGACGGATCGACCTGTGGAATGCCGGCGCCGCCAACATGTTCGGGTTCTCGGAAGAGGACGCGCTCGGCGCCAGCCTCGACCTGATCATTCCCGTCAAACTGCGCGACCGGCACTGGCGGGGCTACGAGCACACCATGGAAACCGGCGTCACCAAGTACGGCGACACGCTGCTCGGCGTACCGGCCACCCACCAGGACGGCCGCCAGCTGTCCATCGAGTTCAGCGTGGCCCTCCTACGCGACGAGGAAGGGACCATCGTCGGGATCGCGGCCGTGATGCGCGAGGTGAGCGAGCGGCGGGCGACCGAGAAGGCGTTGCGCGCCAAGCTGGCCGAGGCCGAGCGGACCGTGACCGCCTTGCGCGCCACGGTCGCCGACCTCAACGACCGCGTCACGCGTCCGACGATGTCCGTGCAGGGCTGGTCGGAACAGCCCTGCACGACAACGTCATTCGACGCGTAGCACCCGCACCGAGTCGGTGTAGCCGGCCACGCCGCTTCGGCTTCCGGAGACCACCACGACGACGTCACCGGGATGGCACACGCCCATGCCGATGAGCGCCCGGCTCACCTCGCCGGGCATCGACTCGGCCACTGCCGACGGAGCCAGCACGGCCGAGGTGATGCCCCAGGAGAACGCCATTCTGGTGCGCACCTCGTCGTCGTGGGCGAACGCCAACAGCGGAAGCGGCGACCGCTGCCGCGCCAGGCGCAGGGCGGTGTCACCCGTGCGGGTGAAGCAGCACAACGCCGCCGCCCCGAGGCGCCGCCCGACCTCACATGCGGCCACGGCGATGGCGTCGCCGAACACGGCGTCCCCGGTGGCCTCGAGCTGACCCTCCGCGACGTCACCGCGGCCGACGCCACTCTCGGCGGCTTCGACGATGCGCGCCATGGTCGCCACCGCGTGGGCGGGATGGACGCCGACACTGGTCTCGGCGGACAGCATCACCGCATCCGCGCCGTCGAAGACGGCGTTGGCCACGTCGGACACCTCGGCGCGCGTGGGGCGACGGTCCGAGATCATCGAGTCGAGCATCTGGGTCGCGACGATCACCGGTTTCGCCGCCTGGCGGCACAGGGCGATCGCCCGGCGTTGGACCAGCGGAATCTGCTCGAGCGGCATCTCGACCCCGAGATCGCCCCTGGCGACCATCAGGCCGTCGAACGCCTCGACGATCCCCGCCAGGTCCGACACCGCCTCGGGCTTCTCCAGCTTGGCGATCACCGGCACCCGGCGGCCGACCTCGTCCATGATGGCGTGGGCGAGCTTGACTTCCTCGGGCGCCCGCACGAACGACATCGCCACCATGTCGGCGCCGAGCTCGATGGCGAACTTGAGGTCCTCGATGTCCTTGTCCGACAACGGCGGAACGCTGACGTCGACGCCGGGCAGCGAGATGCCCTTGTGATCGCTGACCGGCCCGCCGTCGAGCACCTCGCAGGAGATGTCGGGACCGTCGACGCCCACGACGAGCAGATCCACCTTGCCGTCGTCGACGAGCAGGCGGTCACCGGCCCGCACGTCACCGGACAGGCCCGCGTAGGTCGTCGACACCCGGTCGTGATCGCCGCGGCAGGAGTCGGTGGTGATGACCACGCGCTCCCCCGTCGCCCACGTCACCGGGCCGTCGGCGAAACTGCCGAGTCGGATCTTCGGGCCCTGCAGGTCGGCCAGTACGCCGACCACGCGGCCGCGCTCGGCCGCGATCTCGCGCACCATGCCGTAGAGCGCCGAATGCTCGGCGCGGGTGCTGTGGCTGAAGTTCAGTCGGGCCACGTCCATTCCGGCGTCGACGAGTTCGGTCAGCACCGCCCGGGTCGCGGTGGCCGGACCCAGCGTGCAGACGATCTTTGCGCGACGGTTGGTCATCTTCTTCTCCCTCACTGCAGAACCGGCTGAGTTGCCAGCTCCGGGGTGTTCTCGACCACCGGCGCGTCCGGCACGCAGGTGCGTGCCAACAGGTCGGTGGCGGCATGGATGGTGCGCAGCGTCGGAGCGGCCGCACCGGTCAGGTCGGCCATCTCCACGACCGCGGTGACGATGGCGTCGAGTTCCAGCGGCTTGCCCGCCTCGAGGTCCTGCAGCATCGACGTCTTGTGGTGCCCGACGTTCTCGGCACCCCGCAGCCGCTTCTCGATCGAAATGTCTGGCGTGGCACCGACTCTCGCGGCGATGTCGAGCGTCTCCTCCATCAGCTGGACGACGATCTGCCTGGTACGGGGGTTCTGGCAGATCTCGACCATCGTCGCCCTGGTCAACGCGCTCAAGGGGTTGAACGCGACGTTGCCCATCAGCTTGATCCAGATGTCGCTGCGCAGGTCGGCCTCGACGGGGGCCTTCAAACCGCCGGCGACCATGGCGTCGCTCAACGCCTGGCACCGTGCCGAGATCTCTCCCGACGGCTCACCAATGGAGAACCGGGTGCCCTCCAGGTGCCGGATCACCCCTGGCGCCTCGATGGTGGTGGCGGGATACACCACGCAGCCGATCGCCCGCTCGGGCGAGAACACCGCGGTGGTGGCGCCACCCGGGTCGACGGCCTCGACGCGGCGCCCTCGATAGGGGCCCTCCAGCTCGTGGAAGTACCACCAGGGAATGCCGTTCTGCGCTGCCAATACCGCGGTGTGTTCTCCCAGAAGGGGATTCACCAACGGTCCGCTGGACGGGTAACCGTGCGCCTTGAGACCGAGGAAGACGTAGTCCACCGGCCCGATGTCGCGAGGGTCGTCGGTCGCGTGCGGGTAGGCCACGAAGTCGCCGCGGTCGCTGAGCACCCGTACCCCGTTGGTGCGCATGGCCTGCAGGTGCGCGTTGCGCGCGATCAGGTGGACTTCGGCTCCGCCGCGTTGCATGGCGGCGCCCCAGTAGGCGCCGATTGCTCCGGCGCCGACGACTGCAATCCTCACGGGACTCCTTAAATCGTATGGTGTATGCATCTGCCGTCCGCAGAAATCAAATCCCGTGCTCCAGACGGCCACGCACTCGTACCGACCAATAGTTGCATACAATATGCAGTTGGCCTAGCCTGTTTTTCGACCCGGCTCGTCGCAGCCGTCTACGCCGTCGACCGTTGCCTGGAGCTCCAGGACCACCGTCGGGCAAGAGGAGGATCATGACGCTGATCGGAGTTCCGCGGGAATCGGCCGAGGGTGAGCGCCGCGTCGCGCTGGTGCCCAAGGTGGTCGAGCGGCTATGTGCCGGCGGTCTCGAGGTGGTCGTGGAGAGCGGTGCCGGGGCGGGAGCTCTGATCGACGACGAGCACTACCTGAATGCCGGAGCGACGATCGGTGACGCCTGGCCCGCCGACGTCGTCGTGAAGGTCAACCCGCCGAACTCCGACGAGGTGACCCGGCTCAAGCCCGGCTCGGTGCTGATCGGCTTCCTCGCCCCACGCACCCGACCCGAGCTTGCCGACGAGCTGCGCCTCGCCGACGTCACAGCCTTTGCACTGGAGGCGATTCCGCGCATCTCGCGGGCGCAGGCGATGGACGCGCTGTCCTCACAGGGCAACGTGGCCGGCTACAAGTCGGTGGTGCTCGCGGCGTCCCTGTCGACGCGGTTCTTCCCGATGTTGACCACCGCCGCGGGCACGGTGAAGCCGACGAGCGCGCTGATCCTCGGTGTCGGGGTGGCGGGGTTGCAGGCGTTGGCGACCGCCAAGCGTCTCGGCGCCAAGACCACCGGCTACGACGTGCGCCCCGAGGTGGCCGACCAGGTCCGCTCGGTTGGCGCGCAGTGGCTCGACCTCGGAATCGACGCGGCGGGTGAGGGCGGATATGCCCGCGAGCTGACCGAAGACGAACGCGCTCAACAACAAACGGCGCTGGAACGGGCGATCACCAAGTTCGACGTGGTCATCACGACCGCCCTGGTGCCCGGCAGGCCGGCTCCACGCCTCGTCACCGCCGCCGCGGTGCAGGGCATGAAGGCGGGCAGCGTCGTGGTGGACCTCGCCGGGGAGACCGGCGGCAACTGCGAGCTCACCGAACCCGGGCAGACGGTGGTCAAGCACGGCGTGACGATCGCCTCGCCCCTGAACCTGCCCGCCACGATGCCCGAGCACGCCAGCGAGCTGTACGCCAAGAACGTCACCTCGCTGCTGGACCTCTTGATCACCGACGGCGCACTTGCGCCCGACTTCGACGACGAGGTCATCGCGGCCTCCTGCATCACCCGGGAGGTGTCGTAACCATGTACGACCAACTATTGGCCAATCTCGCGATCCTGGTGCTCGCCGGGTTCGTCGGATTCGCCGTCATCTCCAAGGTGCCCAACACCTTGCACACGCCGTTGATGTCGGGCACCAACGCCATTCACGGCATCGTGGTGCTCGGCGCGCTGATCGTGCTCGGTGAACTGCCCGCCGACGCCGGCTGGGGGGTGCGGATCATCGCGTTCGTCGCGCTGATCTTCGGCACCCTCAACGTGATTGGCGGCTTCCTCGTCACCGATCGGATGCTGAGCATGTTCAAGGGCCGCAAGCCCGAAGCCGAGAAGGCAGGGGCCGAGCGGTGAACTACCTCGTCAACAGTCTCTACATCGTCGCGTTCGGGCTCTTCATATTTGGGCTGTCCGGGCTGACCGGCCCCAAGACCGCGGTGCGCGGCAACCTCATCGCCGCCGCAGGCATGGCACTCGCCGTCGTCGCCACCTTGCTCAAGGTGCGGGACACCGCCTCCATCAACTGGATTCTCATCGCCGCCGGGTTGATCATCGGGGTGGTGCTCGGTGTCCCACCCGCCAAGAAGACCAAGATGACGGCGATGCCACAGCTGGTCGCGCTGTTCAACGGCGTCGGCGGCGGCACTGTCGCGCTCATCGCCTGGGCGGAGTTCATCGAGACCGACGGATTCGGCCACTTCACCCCCGACCAGTCCCCCACCGTCGCCCTCGTCATCGGCTCGCTGTTCGCGGCGGTCATCGGCTCGGTGTCGTTCTGGGGTTCGCTCGTCGCGTTCCTGAAGCTGCAGGAGTCGATCCCGAAGAACCTGGAAAAAGCACTCGTCCGCTCCGCCAAGCTGTTTCAGGCCTCCAACGCGGTGCTGTTGCTCGCCGCGGTCGCCATGGCGGTGTACATCGGCGTGCACGCCGGCACGGGCAACCCCGGTTGGACGATCGTCGTCGTGCTGGTGCTGGCCGGGATCATGGGCCTGTTCGTGGTGTTCCCGATCGGTGGCGCGGACATGCCGGTGGTCATCTCACTGCTCAACGCGATGACCGGATTGTCCGCCGCCGCAGCGGGTCTGGCGCTCAACAACACCGCGATGATCGTGGCGGGCATGATCGTCGGCGCCTCGGGCTCGATCCTGACCAACCTGATGGCGGTGGCGATGAACCGGTCGATCCCGGCGATCGTCTTCGGCTCCTTCGGGGCGGGCGGCGACGCAGCGGCTGCCGTCGCTGGAGAGCAGGGCACCGCCAAGTCGACCTCCGCGGCCGACGCGGCGATCCAGATGGCGTACGCCAACCAGGTCATCGTGGTGCCCGGCTACGGGCTGGCCGTCGCCCAGGCCCAGCACGCCGTCAAGGACATGGCCTCGATCCTGGAGTCCAAGGGCGTCGAGGTGAAGTACGCCATTCACCCCGTCGCCGGCCGCATGCCGGGACACATGAACGTGCTCCTCGCGGAAGCCGACGTCGAATACGACGCGATGAAGGAAATGGACGACGTCAACGGCGAATTCGGCCGCACCGACGTCACTCTCGTCATCGGCGCCAACGACGTGACCAACCCGGCGGCGCGCAACGACCCGAGCTCCCCCATCCACGGCATGCCAATCCTCAACGTCGACCAGTCCCGCTCGGTGATCGTGCTCAAGCGGTCGATGAGCTCGGGGTACGCGGGAATCGAGAACCCGCTGTTCTTCCTCGGCCACACCTCCATGCTCTTCGGCGACGCGAAGAAGTCGGTCAACGCCGTGACCGAGGAACTCAAGGCCCTGTGAGCACGGCCGCCCACCGGCTACCCTCCGACGGCTCGGCCGACGATCCCGTGGCGACGCCCGCGGTGACGACCGGTCCGATCGCGGGCAGCGCGAAGGGCTATCTCGACCTGGCCGACGTTCGAGGCGGCCGCGTACCGTACCGCAGGGTGCCGCTCGCCGACGGCCGGCACGTGGACCTCTACGACAGTTCGGGGCCCTACACCGATCCCGACGCCGTGCTCGACGTCGACCGCGGACTGCCGCCGCGGCCCGGCGTGATCGGTGGTGTCGGCACGCAGCTGCAGCGCGCGAGAGACGGCGTCGTCACCGCCGAGATGGCGTTCGTCGCGGCGCGAGAGGGATTGCGGCCCAAACTGGTTCGCGACGAGATCGCCGCGGGCCGGGCCGTCATCCCGGCCAACCACCGCCACCCCGAGAGCGAACCGATGATCATCGGCAAGGCATTCCGGGTGAAGGTCACCGCCAACGTCGGGACGTCGAACCTGGCCTCGGGCGACTCCACTCTGCAGGACATGGTGTGGTCCATCCGGTGGGGTGCCGACACGGTCGTGGACCTCTCCACCGGCCGGGACGGGGACCGGGTTCTGCGCAACGCGCCCGTCCCCGTCGGCACGGTGCCGCTGCACCAGACCCTGGAGACGGTGCACGGCGACCCGGCCGCGCTGACGTGGGAGGCGTTCCGCGACACCGTCGTCGAACAGGCCGAACGGGGCGTGGACTACATGACCGTGCACGCCGGGGTGCGGCTGGAGCACGTGCCGCTCACCGCGGGCCGGGTCGCGGGGATCGTCAGCCGCGGCGGCGCCATCATGGCGGCGTGGTGTCTGAGGCGCCGGTCGGAGTCCTTCCTCTACACGCACTTCGACGAACTCTGCGACATCCTCGCCCACTACGACGTGACGCTGGCACTCGGCGCCGGCCTGCAACCGGGCTCGATCGCCGACGCCGACGACGCCGCCCAGTTCGCCGAGCTCCGCACCCTCGGATCTCTGGCGAAGACGGCGAAGGCCCGCGGGGTGCAGGTGATGGTCGAAGGTCCCGGACACCTTCCGCTGCACGTGATCGCGGACAACGTGCGCCTGTTGGACCAGTTGTCCCACGGCGCCCCGTCCTACGCCTACGGTCCGCTCACCACCGACGTCGCGCCGGGTCACGACCACATCGCCTCGGCGATCGGGGCCGCGGTGACCGCCCAGGCAGGCACCGCGATGCTGTGCTGCGTCAGCCCGAAGGAGCACCTTGGGGTCCCCGACCGGGCCGGTCTCAAGGAAGCCGTCATCGCCCACAAGATCGCCGCCCACGCCGCCGATCTCGCCAAGGGCCATGCGCAGACCCAGCAGCGCGACGACGCCCTCTCCCGGGCCCGCTTCGAGTTCCACTGGTACGACCAGTTCGCGCTCTCGGTGGACCCCGACACCGCCCGACGGGCCTACGAGGTGTCGAACTCCGTCGGACCGGCCAAGCTGGCCCACTTCTACTCGTTGCGAATCAGCAACGCGCTCGGGCACATTGGCGATCAGCCGACGTAGCGCCGTTACCTAATGCCTGCCCATCACGTGCGGCCCCCGCCTCACCGGCACCCCGCCCGCGAAGCGCTCCAGCGACAGTGCCGCCACGTCGTCGTCGGGCGCGGCCCCCTCGGCGAGATCGGCCAGGACCTCGCCCATCAGCGCCGAGTACTTGAACCCTTCGCCGGAGTCGCCGCACGCGAACACCACGCCCTCGGGCAGACGGTCGACCACGAAGCTACCGTCGGGTGAGTCGGTCCAGACGCACACCTGCTCGTCGACCACCGTCGACGGCACCGACGCCAGGCCCTCACGGACGAAGTCGCGAATGGCCTTGGTGCGAGCAGGGTCTGGCACTCGATCTTCGTCGGATCGCTGGTAGTCGCGAAGCGGTGTGTCGAGGCCGATCTTGTAGCCGCGGCCGGGCGTCGGCATTCCGTAGACGCCGGGCCGGCGGTCGGTCGGACCGTCGAACAGGCCCGGAAGAGCGTCGCTCGAGTGTGGGTCGGCCGCATCGCCGAAGTGCACCACCTGCTCGAGATACGGGTGCAGGTCGACGTGCACGCCGACCCGGCTGAGCAGGGTGGCCGCACCGGGCCCCGGCGCGAGCACCGCGACGTCGGCGTCGACGAACCGGCCGTCCGAGAAGGAGATCCGGACGCCGGGCGTGCGGGCATCGACGTCGACGACGTCGTGGCCGAACAGCGTTGCGCCACCTCGCCTCTGGAACAGCAGCAGCTGAGCGCGTAGCGACGTCTCGGCGAGCACGACCCCGGCCGCCGGCTGCCACACCGCGTCTCGACCGTCGGGCCGCAGTCCGGGGAAGAACCGTCCGACGTCGTCAGCCGACACCTCGGTGTGCTGCACGTCCTGCGCCACAAGGGTCTCGAGGAGCGCGGGCAGCGACACGTCGTCGCGCCACACCAGCCCTCGCGTGAGGAACACCTCGGTGTTTGCGCGCTCGGCGAGCCGTCGCATCGCCTCCAACCCGCGACGGGCCAACCGCACCCGCGCCGGATTGGGGTCGGCGAGTCGCCACAGCCGCGTCGGACCCACCGACGACGAAAGCGCGTTGAACGGACCGTGACGGTCGACGAGCGTGACGTCGTGCCCGCGCCGGGCCATCTCCGCGGCCGCAGGCAAACCCCACGCGCCCGCACCGACCACGATGCACTTCATTGCTCGAGCCGATCGGCGACCAACGATCAGCGCTTGCTGAAGATGATTCTGTGCCAATCCTTTTCGGCCTTGGCGGTGATGTCGCTCATGACGTGCTTGATGGTGAGGTACTCCTCGAAGGAGTAGTCACTCATGTCCTTGCCGAAGCCGGACGCGCCGACGCCGCCGTGCGGCATCTCGCTGATGATCGGAATGTGGTCGTTGATCCACACGCAGCCGGCGTGGATTTCGCGCGACGCCCGCTGCGCCCGGTAGACGTCGCGGGTCCACGCCGATGCCGCCAGCCCGTACTCGGTGTCGTTGGCCTGCCGGATGCCGTCGTCGTCGTCCGTGAACCGCCGCGCGACCAGGACGGGTCCGAAGATCTCGCTGCGGTACACCTCCGACCGCTCGTCGACGTCGGCGATCAGGGTGGGCCGGTAGAACGAGCCCGGCAGGTCGGGCGCGCTGCCGCCGGTGACGATGCGGCCGCCCTCCGACGTCGCACGCTCGACGATGGCGGCGACCTTCGCCCGGTGCGCCAGGGTGATCAGCGGCCCGAGGTCGGTGTCGGGATCATGCGGATCGCCGACGACGATCTTGCTCATCAGTTCGCCGACGCCCGCGACGAAGTCGTCGTAGAGGTCGCGCGCGACGATTGCCCGCGTCGCCGCCGTGCAGTCCTGCCCGGTGTTGATCAGCGACGCGGCGACGGCCCCATGGATGGCGGCGTCGAGGTCGGCGTCGTCGAACACCAGGAACGGGGCCTTGCCACCGAGCTCCAGCTGGGTGCGGTGCCCGTGCTGGGCGGCGGCCGCCATCACCTTGCGCCCGACGGCCGTCGAGCCCGTGAACGTCACCAGGTCGACGTCGCGATGCCCGGCCAGCGCCGTGCCGACGTCGTTGCCCGCACCGGTGAGGACGTTGAGGACGCCGTCGGGCAGGCCCGCCTCACTGGCGAGCCGTGCCAGCGTCAACGTGGTCAGCGGCGTCACCTCGGCGGGCTTGATGACCACCGAACAACCGGCGGCCAGGGCGGGAATCACCTTCCACACCGCCATCTGCAGCGGATAGTTCCACGGCGTGATCGTGCCGACGACGCCGATGGCGTCTCGGCGGATGCTCGAGGTGTGGTCACCGGAGTACTCGGCGGTCGCCTTGCCTTCGAGGTGCCGCGCCGCTCCCGCGAAGAAGTCGATGTTGTCCACGCTGCCCGGGACGTCGAAGTCCGTGGCCAGCCTGACGGGCTTGCCGGTCTGACTGACCTCTTCGGCAATCAGCTCGTCGGCGTGCTCGCCGGCAAGCCGGGCCAGCGTGGCGAGGACCGCGGACCGTTCGGCGGGCGTGGCGGTGGCCCAGCCCGGAAGTGCCGCCCGCGCCGACGCCACCGCGACGTCGACGTCGTCCGGTGTCGCCAGAGCGCACTCGGCAACGACGTTTCCGGTCGCCGGGTCGACGACCTGATGCGCCGCGCCGCGGGTCGTCACCTCGGCACCGTCAATCCAACTGCTCGCGAAGGTCATGGCTTTTACGCTAGCCGACCTGCCTCGTCGCAGCTACGCATATCCCCCGTGCAAACCGGATGAAACGAACGATTTCAGCGCATTGGTTGCCCCAAACGACGGATTCCGTGCACAATCGTCGTCATGGTCGATAGGGATGCTCAGCCGGGCGTCCAAGCTGTCTCGTTGCGAATCAACCATTCTCGTCCTGGTGCGGCGTTCCAGCTGGACGAACTGTCCAAGGCGATCGTCGACAAGCTGCAGCAGGACGGGCGACGGTCCTACGCCGGCATCGGCAAGGCGGTCGGCCTGTCGGAGGCTGCGGTGCGTCAACGCGTGCAGCGGATGGTCGACGCCGGCGTCATGCAAATCGTCGCCGTCACCGATCCCATGCAACTCGGCTTCGCCCGCCAGGCGATGATCGGCATCCGGTGTACCGGTGACACCACCAAGATCGCCGACAAGCTCGCCGAAATCGAGTCCGTCGACTACGTGGTACTCACCGCGGGATCCTTCGACGCCATCGTGGAAGTCGTCTGCGAGGACGACGGCGACCTTCTCGACCTACTCAACACCAAGATCCGCGCCGTACCAGGGGTGATATCCACCGAAACTTTGGTTTACCTCAAACTCGTTAAGCAGCAATACAATTGGGGCACAAGATGACTCTCGTAGAATCAGATCCAACCGTATACTCAGACGCGGCCGCCAAGGCCAAGCGCCACATGTGGGGCCACTTCGCCCGCCATGGCGCCGACATCACCCCGACGGTCATCACCCGCGGTGAGGGTGTCCACATCTGGGACAGCGACGGCAACAAGTTCATCGACGGCCTGTCCGGGCTGTTCGTGGTGCAGGTCGGACACGGCCGCGCCGAGCTGGCCGAGGCCGCCGCCAAGCAGGCCGAGACCCTGGCGTTCTTCCCGCTGTGGTCGTTCGCCACCCCGCCCGCCGCCGAGCTGGCCGAGCGCATCGCCAATTACGCACCTGGCGACCTGAACCGGGTGTTCTTCACCACCGGCGGCGGCGAGGCCGTCGAGAGCGCGTGGAAGCTGGCCAAGCAGTTCTTCAAGCTGACCGGCAAGCCCGGCAAGTACAAGGTGATCTCGCGGTCGATCGCGTATCACGGCACGCCGCAGGGCGCCCTCGCCATCACCGGCATCCCCGACTTCAAGGCGCCGTTCGATCCGCCGACCCCCGGCGGTTTCCGGGTGCCCAACACCAACTTCTACCGGGCACCCGAGCACTTCAGCACCGACCCGAAGGCATGGGGGCGCTACTGCGCCGACCGCATCGCCGAGGCCATCGAGTTCGAGGGTCCCGACACCGTCGCCGCCGTGTTCCTGGAGCCGGTGCAGAACGCGGGCGGTTGCTTCCCGCCGCCGCCCGGATACTTCGAGCGGGTCCGCGAGATCTGCGACGAGTACGACGTTCTGTTGGTCTCCGACGAGGTGATCTGTGCCTACGGTCGGATCGGGTCGATGTTCGCGTGCGACGACTTCGGCTACGTGCCGGACATCATCACCTGCGCCAAGGGGCTCACCTCCGGCTACTCGCCCATCGGCGCGATGATCGCCAGCGACCGACTGTTCGAGCCGTTCGACGACGGCAAGACCGTCTTCGGCCACGGCTACACGTTCGGCGGGCATCCCGTCTCGGCCGCTGTGGCGTTGGCCAACCTCGACATCTTCGAGCGCGAGGGCATCAACGACCACGTCAAGCAGATGGCGCCGGCGTTCAGGTCCACCCTCGAGAAGCTTCACGACCTGCCGATCGTCGGCGACGTTCGCGGCGAGGGATTCTTCTACGGCATCGAGCTGGTGAAGGACAAGACCACCAAGGAGACCTTCAACGACGAGGAGTCCGAGCGGCTCCTGCGCGGCTTCCTCACCCCGGCGCTGTTCGAGGCCGGGCTGTACTGCCGCGCCGACGACCGCGGCGACCCAGTCGTACAGTTGGCTCCCCCGCTGATCTGCGGCCAGAAGGAATTCGACGAGATCTACGAGATCCTGCACGGCGTGTTGAGCGAGGCAAGCCGCCGGATGTAGGCGGTTCAGCCGCCGATGTCCAAGCCGCCGATCGACCCCGTCCGCTGGCAACCGTCGGTGGTTCGGCGGCTGCCCGCGCCCGACCTCGACCGTTGGCTGACGACCGTTCCCCTACCGGGCCTGGCTCCGGAGGACGTAGTCGTCGACGGCAGGGGCGGCGTGTACACCGGGGTCGTCGGTGGCGACGTCATCCGCGTCGACGCCGAATCCGGCTCGCGCGAGGTCGTCGGCAACACCGGTGGGCGACCACTCGGCCTTGCCGTCGCACGTGACGGGCGGCTGCTGATTTGCGACAGCCATCGCGGACTGTTGGCGATGAACCTCGCCACCGGTGAGATCGAGACGTTGGTCGACTCGTTTGAGGGCCGCCCTTTGACGTTCTGCTCCAACGTGGTCGAGGCGTCGGACGGCTCCGTGTTCTTCACGGAGTCGACCGACCGCTTCGGCTACGAGCACTACAAGGGCGCGGCGCTGGAAGGTCGCGGCTCTGGCTCGCTGTTCCGGCTCGACGTCGACGGCACGGTCACGCGGTTGGCGTACGGGCTGCACTTCACGAACGGGGTGACGCTCACCGCGGACGAGTCGGCGGTCGTCTTCGCCGAGACGACGGGCGCGCGGGTGTCGAAGTTCTGGCTCACCGGCCCCGAGGCGGGCACGGTGACGCCGTTGGCCGAGGGGCTGCCCGGGTATCCGGACAACATCTCGACCGGGCCCGACGGCCGCATCTGGGTGGCCATGGTGTCGGACCGCAACGCCATCGTCGAGCAATTGGCAACGAAGGCCCCCATCCTGCGAAAGCTGTTGTGGTATTTGCCCTATCGCTGGCTCCCCGACGTCAAGCCGGTCGTGTGGGTGATCGCCTTCGACCCCGACGACGGCCACGTGCTGGCGCAACTGCACGCCAGTCATTCCGGCTTCGGGTCGACGACGGGCGTCGTCCAAGACGGCAACCGGGTGTGGTTGGGCGGCATCGGAGCCTCGGCGATCGCCTACTTCGACCTGCCCTGACCGTCGACTGCACGCATGTCGTACGCATCGCCCGAGTAGGTCCGTAAACAAGCGCGCAGTCGGCGCGAGACAGAACTCACCGGCCACTCTGGTAACAGCGTGGCAACTCCGAAAACCCAAGGCAGTCGCCTAACCTGCAGACACCATGGCGACGTTCCACACCGTGTCCCGACGCGCTGCCGCGTTGGTAGCCACTCCCCTCCTGGCAGCGTTCTGCATGCTCGGCAGCCCCGCACTGGCCAACGCCGACGACGCCTGCCCCTACAAGGTGGTGACGCCTCCCGCCGTCGACTCCTCAGAGGTTCCCGAGTCCGGCGACCCGCCTGCACCCCTGCCCGTGCCGGCCAAGCCGCTTGGCGGTGACGCTCTGTCCGGGTGCGGCATCATCACCGCGCCCGGCACCCCGCCCGTCCCCGGCGACGTGTCGTCGGAGGCCTGGCTGATTGCCGACCTCGACAACGGCGACATCATCGCGGCCCGAGATCCGCACGGCAGGCACCGCCCGGCCAGCATCATCAAGGTTCTGGTGGCGATGCAGGCGCTGCGGGAGCTCCCGATCAACCGGCAGGTGATCGGCACCACCGACGACGCGGCGGCCGAAGGCACCAGGGTCGGCGTCGACCAAGGCGGCAAGTACACCGTCAACGACCTGCTGCACGGACTGCTCATGCACTCGGGCAACGACGCCGCGCACGCGCTCGCCGCCCAGCTCGGCGGCATGGACACCGCGCTGCAGAAGATCAACGACCTGGCGAGCAAGCTCGGCGGTCGCGACACCCGCGCCGCCACCCCGTCCGGCCTCGACGGCCCCGGTATGAGCACCTCGGCCTACGACCTGGGACTCTTCTACCGCTACGCCTGGCAGAACGCCGTGTTCGCCAACGTCGTGGCCACCAAGACGTTCAACTTCCCCGGCCACCCCAACCGCGACGGCGGCGAAGACAGCCCCGCCTACGAGCTGGAGAACGACAACCAGCTGCTCTACAACTACCCCGGCGCACTGGGCGGCAAGACCGGCTTCACCGACGACGCGGGACAGACGTTCGTCGGCGCGGCCGAGCGCGACGGGCGGCGGCTCGTCGTGATCATGTTGCGCGGCACCCGGATACCCATCGCGCCGTGGGAGCAGGCCGCACACCTGCTCGACTACGGATTCGCGACCGACCCTGGCACGAAGGTCGGCTCGCTGATCGATCCCGACCCGTCGTTGGTTGCGCGGGCGGCCAACCCGCTCGGTGACAACGTTCCCGCCCAGGACGTGGCCGCCTCACCCCTGCCGACCGCCGACGCCGTGCCCGTGCGGGTCGGGGTGGGCGTCGTCGGAGCGATCGTCGTATTCGGCCTCATCATGGCCGCTCGGTCGCTCAACCGGCGCCCGACCGACTAAGCGCTCAACGTCGCCGCGTCAGCCGGGAAAGGCCAAGGGCGCCAAGCGCACCGACACCCACGGCGGCAACCGCCCCGCGGACGCCGATGCCCTCGTGCATCTCCACCCGGGTGGTGATCTCGGCGGGATCCGGCGGCCCGACCGGCGCCGCCGCCAGGTTGTCCCGTGACGTCGCGGCCCACGCGGTCGCGAAGAGGATCAGGCGGGCGGTGATGTAGGCGAACACCATCAGACCGAGGACCGGACCGAAGGTGGCGCCCGCGGGCCCCCGGATCACCGAGGCCAGGTACACCGAGGCGACCAGCTTGAAGACCTCGAACGCGACGGCCGCGAGCAGCCCGGCCCGCGCGGCGCTGCGCAGGCTGACCGACTCCCGCGGCAGCCGGGCGATGATCCAGGTGAACAACAGCCAGGAGATGCCGACCGACACGACGAGCGCGGCGAGCCGCAACAACACGCCCAGCCCCGTGAACTCGGGGATGCCGAAGAACTCGACGACGCTGCGCATCACCGTCCTGTTGCCGAGCAGCGACAGCGCGACGGTGACGACGATGGCCACGAATGCCGACAGCAGCGCCAACAGGTCGGAGATCTTGGTGCTCAGGAAGCCGGCGGGCTCACCCCGCTGGTGGCCCCACATCTGGCTGAGGGCCTCCCGCAGGTTCGCCATCCAGCCGAGCCCCGCCCACGCTGCGGTGGCCAAGCCGATGACGCCAACCGAGGTGCGGGATTCGATCGCCGACTTCATCAGGTCGACGAGCTGCTTTCCGAGATCGCCCGACACCGACCCGGTGATCTTGCCCTCCACGACCGCCAGAAGGTCCGGCCTGCTGGCCAACACGAAGCCGCCCGCGGCGAAGGCGACCATGAGCAGAGGGAAGAGCGCGAAGATCGTGAAGTAGGTGATGCCCGCGGCGTAGAAGTCGCCCTTGCTCTCGTCATAGCGCCCCTGGGCAGCCATGATGCGGTCGAACCAGCGATACCTTGCTCGGAGCCGGTCCAACACGCCTGGCTCGGCCGGTTCGGTCACGCCGGCCTCCTGATGGCCTAGGAACGCTTGGTGAGGAATCCCAATTGGTCGTATACCCGCGCCAGCATCTTTGCAGACTCCTCGTTGGCCCGCGCTGCGCCCGCGCTCAGCGCGGACTCCAATTCGGCCGGGTCGGCCAGCAACTCGTCGACCCTGGCCTTGATCGGCGTGACGAATTCGACGACCGCGTCCGCGGTGTCGGCCTTGAGGTCGCCGTAACCGCGGCCGGCGTACCCCTCGACGAGCGCGTCGACGTCGGTGCCGGTGACCGCCGACTGGATCGTCAGCAGGTTGGACACCCCCGGCTTGGCCTCGCGGTCGAAGCGAATCTCACGCTCGCTGTCGGTCACGGCGGACCGAATCTTCTTGGCGGTCTTCTTCGGATCGTCGAGCAGGCTGATCAGTCCCGCGTCGGTGGCGGCCGACTTGCTCATCTTGGCCGTCGGGTCCTGCAGGTCGTAGATCTTGGCGGTCGCCTTCTGGATCATCGGCTCGGGCACCACGAACGTCTTCGGGAAGCGCGCGTTGAACCGCTGCGCCACGTCGCGGGCGAGTTCGAGGTGCTGACGCTGGTCCTCGCCGACGGGCACCAGGTCGGTGGAGTACAGCAGGACGTCCGCCGCCATCAGGACCGGGTAGGTGAACAGACCAACGGTCGTGGCGTCCGCACCCTCCTTCTGCGACTTGTCCTTGAACTGGGTCATCCGTGACGCCTGCCCGAAACCGGTGAAACAGCCCAGCACCCATGCCAATTCGGCGTGCGCGGGCACGTGGCTCTGTAGGAAGACGGTCGACCGGGCCGGGTCGATCCCCAGCGCGAGGTACTGCGCGGCGGTCACCAGGGTGCGCTTGCGCAGCAGGGCGGGGTCCTGCGCGATCGTGATCGCATGCAGGTCGACGACGCAGAAGTAGGCGTCGTACCCGTCCTGCAGTCCGATCCACTGGCTGACGGCGCCAAGCGCATTGCCGAGGTGGAGGGAGTCGGACGTGGGCTGCACGCCGGAGAAGACGACGCGCCGATTCGAGTCACTCATGATGGCGTTGATCCTTCCACCCTCGTCATCCCGGGTGATCTTGGGTCAGGCGTACTCGACGGTCACCGGGGCGTGATCGGACCAGCGCAACGCGTAGAGCTCGGCGCGCTCCACCCGGGCGGCGACGACCTTCTCGGCCAGCGTCGGGTTGGCCAGCTGATAGTCGATGCGCCACCCCGCGTCGTTGTCGAACGCCTTGCCGCGCCACGACCACCAGCTGTACGGCCCTGCGACGTCGGGATGCATCGCGCGGACCACGTCGACCCATCCCGTGGCCAGCAGGTCGGTGACCCACTGCCGTTCGGCGGGCAGGAAGCCGGCCTTCTTCTGGTTCGCCTTCCATGCCTTGATGTCGTTCTCGGTGTGACCGATGTTCCAGTCGCCGCACACCACGGCGTCACGTCCGGCGCCGTTTAGGACCTTCATCCGCGCGGCAATGGCAGCCAGGAAGCGTTCCTTCTCCCGCTGCCGCTCGGTCTCCGCCTCGCCGGTGGGGACGTAGATGCTGGCGACCGTGAGATCGGCGGTGTCGACCTCGAGGTAGCGGCCGTGCGCGGCGAACTCGTCGGCCCCGGGACCGACCAGCGCACGGGTGATCGGGTGCCGGCTGAGCACCGCAACACCGTTGCGGCCCTTGAGGTGTGGATCGGCCGACGCCAGATGCCACCCGGCATCGATGGCGGGGGCCAGCGCCTGGGCCAGCTGCTCGTCGTCGGCGCGGGTTTCCTGAAGGCAGATCACGTCGGCCGGGGTCTTTTCGAGCCAGGGCAGGAGGCCGCGATTCTCGGCGGAGCGTTCCTTGACGGCGGCGCGGATGCCGTTGACGTTGACGGTGGTGACGATCACGAGGGACAGACCCTAGCCGAGGGCGCCGGGCACGATTCTTGCGGTACCGGCGGTATCACCTTAGTGTCGGCGGCATGACGACGCGTGACCCGATCCACCTCGGCGACTCCGGCGGCGAGCCGATCGTGATGCTGCATCCGTTCCTGTGCTCGCAGGCGGTGTGGCAGACCGTTGCCGAACAACTCGCGGACACCGGCGAATACGAGGTGTTCGCGCCGACGATGGTCGGCCACAACGGAGGCCGCCCGGCGACGTCGTGGGTCATGGGCACCTCAGACCTGGTCGACGACGTGGAACGACGGATGGACGAGCTGGGCTGGGACACCGCCCACGTCGTCGGCAACTCACTGGGCGGCTGGGTCGCCTTCGAGCTGGAACGACGCGGTCGAGCCAGGTCGTTGACGGCGATCGCACCGGCCGGCGGCTGGTCGCAACACTCGCTCACCAAGTACGAGACCGTACTGAAGTTCCTCGCCGGTGGCCCCGTGCTGGCCGCGGCCCGCCTGCTGGGACCCCGGATCCTGGGCCTGCCGTTCGCCCGACGCATCGCGACGCTCGCCGTCAGCGGCCCCGCCGACGGGCCGAGTCACCCCGACCTGGTCAAGCTGATCGACGACGCCACGCATTGCACGGCGTACTTCCAGCTGCTGGTCAAGACGCTGCGACTGCCCGGACTGCTGGAGCTGGCCAACGTCGCGGTCCCCACCCAACTCGTCCTGTGCGAGAAGGACAGGGTCTTCCCTACCCCGCGGGGCAACCGCTACCTGATCGACAACCTGCCCCGGGACACCCGGGTGGTTCGCCTGGACGGCCTCGGCCACATCCCGATGCTCGAGGCGCCGGGCCGGGTCACCGAGCTAATCGCCGACTTCGTCGGAGCCCATGCCGAACGCGAACGGCAGATCCCGCCTGCGGGCTGAGCCCTAGGCGAGTGCCTTCCTGAGGTGATCGGCGATGGTGCCGAGGTACTCCTCACTGGTCTGCCAGCTCTGCTCCGGCCCTATCAGCAGCGCGAGGTCCTTGGTCATGTGGCCACCCTCGACCGTGCCGATCACGACCTCCTCGAGCGTCTCGGCGAACTCGACGACCGCCGGCGTGCCGTCCAACTTGCCCCGGTGCGCCAACCCACGGGTCCACGCGAAGATCGAGGCGATCGGGTTGGTCGAGGTCGGCTTGCCCGCCTGGTGCTGCCGGTAGTGCCTGGTGACGGTGCCGTGCGCGGCCTCGGCTTCGACGGTCTGCCCGTCAGGGGTCATCAACACCGAGGTCATCAACCCCAGTGAGCCGTAACCCTGTGCGACGGTGTCGGATTGAACGTCGCCGTCGTAGTTCTTGCAGGCCCAGACGTAGCCGCCCTCCCACTTGAGGCAGGAGGCCACCATGTCGTCGATGAGCCGGTGCTCGTAGGTCAGCCCCTTGGCGTCGAACTCCGCCTTGAACTCCTCGTCGAAGATGCGCTGGAACTCGTCCTTGAACATGCCGTCGTAGCCCTTGAGGATGGTGTTCTTCGTCGACAGGTAAACCGGATAGTTCTGCTGCAGGCCGTATTTGAACGACGACCGGGCGAAGTCCTGGATCGACTTCTTGAAGTTGTACATCCCCATGATGACGCCGCCCTCGTCGGGGATCTGCACCACGTCGTGCACCATCGGTTCACCGCCGTCGGCCGGGGTGAACGTGACGGTGAAGGTACCGGGCCCGTCGACCTTCGTGTTGAAGGCGCGGTATTGGTCACCGAACGCGTGGCGGCCGATGATGATCGGCTTGGTCCAGCCGGGCACCAATCGTGGCACGTTGTGTATCACGATTGGCGCTCGGAAGATGGTGCCGCCGAGGATGTTTCGGATGGTGCCGTTGGGCGACAACCACATCTGCTTGAGCCCGAACTCCTCGACCCTGGCCTCGTCGGGCGTGATCGTGGCGCACTTGACGCCGACGTGGTGCCGCTTGATGGCGTTGGCCGCGTCGACGGTGACCTGGTCGTCGGTCGCGTCGCGGTGCTCGATGCCCAGGTCGTAGTACTCGAGGTCGACGTCGAGATACGGAAGGATCAACGTCTGCTTGATCAGCGTCCAGATGATGCGAGTCATCTCGTCGCCGTCGAGTTCTACGACCGTGCCGTCGACCTTGATCTTGGACATGTGAGCCACATTACAAGGGCACCCGCGGGTGCGTCAGCCGTGAGCGGACTCCAGCGCCTCGTTGAACGTCTTGCTCGGACGCATCACGGCCGTGACCTTCTCGGGATCCGGGTAGTAGTAGCCGCCGATGTCGACCGAATCA
This sequence comes from Mycobacterium sp. Root135, assembly GCF_001426545.1. Classification (GTDB taxonomy): domain Bacteria; phylum Actinomycetota; class Actinomycetes; order Mycobacteriales; family Mycobacteriaceae; genus Mycobacterium. Next base: position 510,810 of record NZ_LMEZ01000007.1, read on the forward strand.
CCCTGCACCCCATTGAGTTCGGAGACGATGGTCTCCTCGTTCTCGGCCAACGCCTTGGCCAGCGGTCCGAAGTACGCGGAGAGCTCGGAGTCCTCGGTCTGCGCCGCCAGCTCCTGCGCCCAGTACATGGCGAGGTAGAACTGGCTGCCACGGTTGTCCAGCTCACCGGTCTTGCGCGACGGATTCTTGTTCTCGTCCAACAGCTTTCCGGTCGCCGAGTCCAACGTCTTGGCGAGGATCCTGGCCTTCTGGTTGTCCTCCTTGGCGCCAAGACCGTCGAAGCTGGCGGCCAGCGCGAGGAATTCGCCGAGCGAATCCCAGCGCAGGTGGTTCTCCTCCACCAGCTGGCTGACGTGCTTGGGTGCCGATCCGCCTGCGCCAGTCTCGTACAACCCACCGCCGGCCATCAGCGGCACGATGGACAGCATCTTGGCGCTGGTGCCCAGTTCCAGGATGGGGAACAGGTCGGTCAGGTAGTCGCGCAGGATGTTGCCGGTCGCGGCGATGGTGTCCTGGCCGCGCATGGCCCGCTCGATGGTGTGCCGCATCGCGCGCTCTTGGCTCATGATCGAGATGTCGAGGCCGTCGGTGTCGTAGTCCTGGAGGTACTTGTTGACCAGCGTGCGCAACTCGTTCTCGTGCGGCCGCTCCTGGTCGAGCCAGAACACCACCGGCATGCCGGACTCGCGGGCCCTGGTGACGGCCAGCTTCACCCAGTCGCGGATCGGAGCGTCCTTCACCACCGGCATGCGCCAGATGTCGCCCTCTTCCACGTTCTGTGTGAGCAGCACCTCGCCGGTGTCGACGTCGACGATGTCGGCGACGCCGTCCTCGGGAATCTCGAAGGTCTTGTCGTGGCTGCCGTACTCCTCGGCCTTCTGCGCCATCAGGCCGACGTTGGGAACGGTGCCCATCGTCGTCGGGTCGAACTGGCCGTGGGTCTTACAGAAGTTCACGATCTCCTGGTAGATCCGGGAGAACGTCGACTCGGGGTTGACCGCCTTGGTGTCCTTGAGCTTGCCGTCGGCGCCGTACATCTTGCCGCCGGCGCGGATCATCGCGGGCATGGACGCGTCGACGATCACGTCGCTTGGCGAGTGGAAGTTGGTGATGCCCTTCGCCGAGTCGACCATCGCCAGCTCGGGACGGTGCTCGTGGCAGGCGTGCAGGTCGCGGATGACCTCTTCGTGCTGCGTCGCGGACAGCGACTCGATCTTGGCGTAGAGGTCGCTCAGACCGTTGTTGACGTTGACGCCCAGCTCGTCGAACAGCTGCTGATGCTTGGCGAACGCATCCTTGTAGAACACCTTCACCGCGTGTCCGAAGACGATGGGGTGGCTGACCTTCATCATCGTGGCCTTGACGTGCAGCGAGAACATCACGCCGGTCTCGTAGGCGTCCTGCATCTCCGTCTCGAAGAATTCACAGAGCGCCTTCTTGCTCATGAACATGCTGTCGATGACGTCGCCCGCGTCGAGCTTGACCTCGGGCTTGAGGACCAGGGTTTCGCCGTCCTTGGTCTTCAGCTCCATCCGCACGGTGTGGGCCTTGTCCAGCGTCAACGACTTCTCACCGTGGTAGAAGTCGCCGTGCCGCATCGTCGCCACGTGCGTGCGCGACGCCTGCGACCACTTGCCCATGCTGTGCGGGTGCTTGCGGGCGTACTCCTTGACGGCCTTCGGGGCACGGCGGTCCGAGTTGCCTTCGCGCAGCACCGGATTCACCGCGCTGCCGAGGCACGTGCCGTAGCGCTGCTTGATCGTCTTCTCTTCGTCGGTCTTCGGCTCGCCCGGGTAGTCCGGAAGGTCGTAGCCCTTGGCCTTGAGCTCCTTGATGGCGGCCAGCAGCTGCGGCACCGAGGCGCTGATGTTCGGAAGCTTGATGATGTTGGTGTCCGGCAGCTGCGTGAGCTTGCCGAGCGCGGCGAGGTTGTCCGGCACCCGCTGCTCTTCGGTCAGGTAGTCGGAGAATTCGGCCAGGATCCGGGCCGCGACGGAGATGTCGCTGGTCTCGACGTCGATGCCGGCGGCGCCCGCGAACGCGCGCACCACGGGAAGGAAGGCGTGCGTCGCCAACAGCGGCGCTTCGTCGGTCAGGGTGTAGATGATGGTCGGCTGCTCAGTCACTTATCTGTCTCCCGGCGTCACGGTCTATCTGCGTTCAAGGTCATTATCGCGTCGAGTACGAACCTACGCGTAGCTCTCCTGCCACGGATGGCGTGGGTGACTCGGCCAATCATGATCTGTTGACGCTGGGGACAGTTACGCTGCGGCCTCGTGAGGCAAATACTGGCAGCGGCGGCGGCAATCCTCACGACGGTGCTGACGGCCGGCTGCGGCAGCGAACCCGCCGCGCCGACCGAACCCGAGAAGCGCCCCTCATCCCAGGCCGTCGTGATCGTCTCCGGCGGGGACGCGACCAGCCCGTTCACCACCCCGGACCAGGCGTGCGCCACGGGCCTGGCCGCCGGGAACACCGACACGTCACTGCGCGAACACCTGCTCGAGCAGGGCTACACCGTCTACACCTCACCAGCCATGGCCGGCCGCGGACAGGTGGTCGACCAGACCGGTTTCGGACCCTTCGGAATCTGCCCCGTCACCCTGCCGGAGAACATGACGGTCGACTCGACCGCCAGCATCGACACCGCCGGCGAACACTTGGCGCGCTTCCTGAATTGGCTGCATACCGAGAAGGGCGTCACCGACGTCGACTTCGTCGCCCATTCGATGGGCGGGCTGTACTCCCGCTCGGCCATCCGCGTGCTGACCAGCACCAGCTCGCCGGTGCACATCCGCTCGCTGACCACGCTCGGCACCCCGTGGCAGGGCTCCTACCTGTCGGACTACGCCAACGGCAACCTGCCCCTGACCGACTGCCTGGGCAACGCGCTCTGCGAGACCGCCATGAAGGGCATGAAGGACGAAGTCCTCCGCCTGATGTCGGGCAGCGGCCGCGAGGTCAACAGGGCCTACCTGATGGGTGCCACGGGCTGGAACGAGTTCCAGTCCGGCGTATTGGACGACATCCCCGTCGTCCTGATCGCCGGGAAGCGGTTCACCATGCCCGGCCAGGCCAATCCCGTGGTGTGGCCCAACGACGGATTGGTCGCCCTGTCCAGCGCACACGCCGTCGACGTCGCCGACTCCGTGCTTCCGCACCGTCGCTGCTACACCGTCGACGACACCCACAGCATCTTCGTCTCCAACGCCGCCAAACTGGAGCGGAACACCGCGCTCACGTGGGACCCGCAGGTCCTCGACCTGGTGCACCAGTCGATCGAGGACGCGCCAAAGGCGCTCGAGTCAGCCAACCGCCAGGGTTGCCCGAGCTAGATCACACTGGCACCCACACGACGTCGTGGGATACGCTTCGTTTCGGTCATGAGTGCCAGCGTCAAGCCCCGGCTTGCTGGCCGGCAACCCTCCAACCGCGGTGGGGTGCCCTGGGTGATGACCAGGTTGAGTAGCCGCAGTCGGCTACACGGCAAGCGCGGGCCCGCCATGACGGGCCCCTTAGTAGACAGGGAAACCTGATGCGGAGGCCCCCGTTGTGTTGTTGACGCTGAACCATTTCCAGGCTTGATTCGTGCCCTGCTGACATCCCAGTGGCACCCCATTCTCATTTTCAGGAGACATCCTCAATGACCGACATCATCGATCCGACCGCTTCGTGGGCGTTCGAGACCAAGCAGGTCCACGCCGGCCAGAGCCCCGACGTCGCCACCGGCGCGCGGGCGTTGCCGATCTACCAGACCACCTCGTATGCGTTCAGGGACACCGACCATGCCGCGGCGCTGTTCGGCCTCGCCGAGCCGGGCAACATCTACACCCGCATCATGAACCCCACGCAGGACGTCGTCGAGCAACGCATCGCGGCCCTCGAAGGTGGCGTGGCCGCGCTGTTCCTGTCCTCCGGTCAGGCGGCCGAGACGTTCGCGATCCTCAACCTCGCAGGCGCCGGTGACCACATCGTCTCCAGCCCGCGCCTCTACGGCGGCACGTACAACCTCTTCCACTACACGCTTCCCAAGCTGGGCATCGAGACCACCTTCGTCGACGACCCCGACGACTTGGATTCCTGGCGAGCGGCCGTGCGGCCCAACACCAAGGCGTTCTTCGGCGAGACGATCTCCAACCCCCAGATCGACGTCCTGAACATCCCAGGGGTCTCCTCGGTGGCCCATGAAAACGGCGTCCCGCTGATCGTGGACAACACCATTGCCACGCCGTACCTCATCCAGCCGATCGCCCATGGCGCCGACATCGTGGTGCACTCGGCGACGAAGTACCTCGGTGGGCACGGCACGGCGATCGCCGGTGTGATCGTCGACTCGGGCAACTTCGACTGGACTCAAGGCCGCCATCCCGGCTTCACCACCCCGGACCCGAGTTACCACGGTGTGGTGTTCTCCGAGCTCGGGCCGCCCGCGTACGCGCTCAAGGCCAGGGTGCAGCTGCTGCGCGACCTCGGTTCGGCGGGGGCACCGTTCAACGCCTTCCTCGTCGCTCAGGGTCTCGAGACACTGAGCCTGCGCATCGAGCGCCATGTCGCAAACGCGCAGAGAGTCGCCGAATTCCTCAGCGCCCACGACGGCGTGGTGTCGGTCAACTACGCGGGCCTTCCCTCGTCGCCGTGGTACGACATCGGAAAGAAGCTGGCGCCCAAGGGAACCGGTGCCGTGCTCGCCTTCGAGCTGGCCGGCGGGATCGACGCGGGCAAGGCGTTCGTCAACGCCCTGACGCTGCACAGTCACGTCGCCAACATCGGTGACGTGCGGTCGCTGGTGATCCACCCCGCCTCGACGACGCACGCACAGCTCTCCCCCACCGAACAGCTCGCCACCGGCGTCACCCCGGGGCTGGTGCGGCTGGCCGTCGGGATCGAGGGAATCGACGACATCATCGCCGACCTCGAGCAGGGCTTCGTCGCCGCCAGCGCGGTCTCGGACGCCTCTCACACCACGGTCTCGGTGTGAGTTGAGAATCGTCGTGAGAGAAGAAGAGTGACGATCATCGAAGCCCCGGACACTCCCCTGCTGACGCTGCCCGCCGAAGCGCAGATCGGCATCGTCGACGTCGGCCCCCTGACGTTGGAGTCGGGGGTGGTCCTCGACGACGTCCGGATCGCGGTGCAGCGCTGGGGCGAGCTGTCGGAGGATCGCGACAACGCCGTCGTCGTGCTGCATGCGCTGACGGGCGATTCCCACGTCACCGGCCCCGCCGGTCCTGAGCACCCCACCCCCGGCTGGTGGGACGGCGTGGCAGGCCCCGGCGCGCCGGTCGACACCGAGCGGTGGTGCGCGATCGCCACCAACGTGCTGGGTGGGTGCCGCGGCTCGACCGGACCCAGTTCGCTTGCGCCAGACGGGAAACCGTGGGGTTCGCGATTCCCCACGATCACGGTGCGCGACCAGGTCAACGCCGACCTCGCGGCCCTCTCGGCGCTGGGCATCACCCAGGTGGCCGCTGTCGTCGGCGGCTCCATGGGTGGCGCCCGCGCACTGGAGTGGATCGTCGGTCATCCCGAAACCGTCAGGGCGGCACTGGTTCTGGCAGTGGGAGCCCGTGCGACCGCCGACCAGATCGGCACGCAGAGCACCCAGGTGTCGGCCATCAAGGCGGATCCCAACTGGCAGAACGGCGACTATCACGGCACCGGCCGCTCACCCCAGGTGGGCATGGAGATAGCCAGGCGCTTCGCGCACCTGACCTATCGAGGCGAGGCCGAACTCGACGAGCGGTTCGGCAACGACGCCCAGGGCAACGAAGATCCGGTCACCGGCGGGCGCTACGCGGTGCAGAGCTACCTCGAGCACCAGGGCGGCAAGCTGGCCCGTCGCTTCGACGCGGGCACCTACGTCGCGCTGTCCGACGCGCTCAGCACGCACGACGTCGGCCGCGGCCGGGGTGGGGTGGCGGCGGCCCTGGGCAGGGTCACGGTGCCGGTGATCGTCGGAGGCATCACCTCCGACCGGTTGTACCCGCTGCGGTTGCAGCAGGAACTGGCCGACCTGCTCCCGACGTGTCAGGCACTGAACGTCGTGGAGTCGGACTTCGGCCACGACGGCTTCCTCGTCGAAACCGAGGCAGTCTACGAAATGATCAGGCAGACATTGGAGTTCGCGTCCACGTGACCACCGACGAAACGCGGCAGCGCTCACTGTCATTCGGCGAGGAGGCCGCGGCCTACGAACGGGGCCGGCCGTCGTACCCGCCGGAGGCCATCAACTGGCTTCTGCAAAGCGGGGCGCGCAACGTCCTCGACCTCGGCGCAGGCACCGGGAAGCTGACGATCCGACTGGTGGAACGCGGACTGGACGTCATCGCCGTCGACCCCATCCCGGAGATGCTCGAGGTCCTCAGCCGTTCCTTGCCCGACACCCCGGCGTTGCTCGGCAGTGCGGAGGAGATCCCGCTGCCCGACGACAGCGTCGACTCGGTGCTCGTCGCGCAGGCGTGGCATTGGTTCGACCCGGAGCGGGCCATCAAGGAGGTCGCGCGGGTGCTTCGGCCCGGCGGCCGACTCGGGCTGGTGTGGAACACGCGCGACGAACGGATGGGCTGGGTCAAGGATCTCGGCCGCATCGTGGGCCACGAGGAAGATCCGTTCAGCCGTGAGGTGACGCTTCCCGCGCCGTTCGTCGGGCTGGAGCGCCAGCAGTTCGAGTGGACGAGTTACCTGACGCCGCAAGCGCTCATCGACCTGGTGGCGTCGCGGAGCTACTGCATCACCTCACCGGCCGACGTGCGCTCCAAGACCCTCGAAGACGTGCGGACGCTGCTGACCACCCACCCCGCTCTGGTGAACGCCACCGGCCTGGCGCTGCCGTACATCACGGTGGGGGTGCGGGCCACGCTGGCCTGACCCGTTCGCCGACTGCACGCATGTTTGCGGGGTCTCTTGACGTTTGCGTTCAACATGCGTGCGGTCGGCGGATGAATTGGTGCGCAACGGGCTCGCCGCCATGCCCGACGATTGGTGAGTGTCCGATCGACTCGTCGTGGCGACGGAAGCCTTGGCCGACGGCAGCCTCACCCGGCGCGACCTGAGGCGCAGCTACACCAAGCTCCATCGCAACGTGTACGTCCGCAGCGGCGTCGAGCTGACCGCCGTCGACCGGGGCCGTGCGGCGTGGCTGTGGTCGGGCCGGAACGCCACCCTGGTCGGACATTCGGCGGCAGCGCTGCTCGGCAGCCGGTGGGTGCCCGACGACGCACCCGTGGAGATCGTCCACTCCCGCCGTCCCCCGCCCAACGGAATCACCGTTCGCAGCTACGAGCTTCGCGACGACGAGGTGCGCCGGGTCGGCGAGATCGCCTGCACCACGGTCGCGCGCACGGCCTACGACCTCGGCAGGCGACTTCCGTTGGAGAGCGCGGTGATTCGGGTCGACGCACTGCTCAATGCGACGACGGTGACGGCGGAGGCGGTCGAGCTCGTCGCGCGGATGCACCCGGGTGCGCGTGGGGTTCGACGGTTGCAACGCGTCATGGACTTGGTCGACGCGGGTTCGGAGTCACCGCAGGAGACCCGCCTGCGGTTGCTGCTCGTTCGGTCGGGCTTGCCCCGCCCTTCGACTCAGATACCGATACTCGACAACTGGGGCCGTGTCGTGCGGCGGGTCGACATGGGCTGGGCCGAATGGAAGGTCGGCGTCGAATACGACGGCGAGCAGCATTGGACCGGCCCCGACGACTACGCAAACGACATCGATCGGCTGGAGTTCCTTGCCGCCCGAGGCTGGTGCATCGTGCGGGTCAGCGCCAGGCAGCTGCGCTCTGAGCGGGCCCGAGTCGTGGCCCGGGTGCGGGCGGCTCTGCGGGAACGCGGTTTCAGGGGCTGACGGGCCGCCGACTGCACGCATGTTTGCGGGGTCTCTCGACGTTTGCGTTCAACATGCGTGCGGTCGGCGAAGGGTCAGGCGGGGCCGAACCACCGGGCGAGCGCCTCGGGCAGCCCCAGCCCGTCCGGTGAGTCCGTCGCCCACGCCACGTAGCCGTCGGGGCGCACCAGCAGAGCGGCCACCGAGGTGTCGGCGCTGCCGCCCGTCACCAGGTCGACCCGGTCGGCCCACGCGCCCGCGCTCGCCGCGAACCCGCCGCCCGACAGGTCAAGCAGCACGGGCCGCGCATGGTGCAGCAGCTCCGCGAGCCGCGTGCCGTCGTTGAGCGTCAGCTCCGGCGCGAGGTAGCCCGACAGCGGGTGGGAGTCACCGACGGGATAGCGGACGTCGGAGCCCGCCAGCAGGTGCGCCATGTGGTCGCGGACCTGCGACTCGTCGAGCAGCTCGCCCAAGAGCGCCCGCAGCGCAGTCACTTCCGGGCCTGGCGCCATCAACGCCTGCTGAGCCAGCGACTGCATCATCACGCGCTCCCCCACCGGACGGCGCTCCGACTCGTAGGTGTCCAGCAGCCCCTCGGGCGCCCAGCCGTTGACCGCTGCGGCCAGCTTCCAGCCGAGGTTCACCGTGTCCTGCAGACCGAGGTTGAGGCCGGGACCACCCATCGGCGAGTGGACGTGTGCGGCGTCGCCGAGCACGAACACGCCGCCGACCCGGTAGGTCTGTGCCAATCGGGTGTTCGTGCCGTCCATCCGGCGCATCGCATGCGGGCCGGGCCCCTGCGGCAGCTCGAGCGGCACGTCCGCGCCGAGGACTCGCCGCGCGCTCTCCCGAAGGTCCTGCAGGCTCATCGGTGGCGCGTCGGCACCGAGACGTCCTGGCTCGATGGTGGCGAATAGCGTTCGACCGTGCGGCATTTGGAAGAAGACGTAGCCGCCGCGGTCCAGCCGGTTGTGCCGGTATCGAAGCGGGCCGAAGCCGGGAATCTCGTAGCTGCCGTCAGCACGACGCAGTGCGTCGGGCAGGTGGACGTCGGCAAGTCGGGTCACCGTGTCGGAGGTGCTGCCGGGGAAGGCGATGCCGACGGTCTTGCGGACCAGACTGCGACCGCCGTCGGCGCCGACGAGGTACGCGGTGTCGAGGTCATAGCGGTCACCCGGCGCGTCGACGGAGATCGTGACACCTCCGCCATCCTGGGTCAGATCACGCAGCGCGTGACCCCATCTGACGTCGACCCCCAGATCGCGGGCCCGCTTCTCGAGCAGGCGCACCAGCCTGGGCTGCTGGATCATCAGGGCGTGCATCGGGTTGTGCTCGAGCCCGGACAAGAAGATCGGCATGCCTGCGAACATCCACTCCCGCAGCGGCACCGGTGGGCCGTCGGCACCACCGAAGGCGTGGTAGAGGCCCCGCATATCGATCATCCGAACCACTTGTCCAGCAAGGCCGTTGGCCTTCGGCTCCGCCCCGGGACCGGGTTGCGGGTCCAGGACGACGGAATGCACCCCGGCAAGGGCGAGCTCGCAGGAGAGCATCAGGCCGTTCGGGCCTGCTCCGGCGATGACGACGTCGGTCTCAGTCATAGTTCTCCTCCTCGACGCGTTGGTTCCGGCAACCCCGCCGCGACGGCGGCCATGCCCTGGCGGTACAGCGCCGTGATGGCCACGGGCGGATCGGCCGTGGCGTACGTCTCCATTGCCGCGTCGCCCACCGCACCCATCACGGCAGCGACGAGGCGTGGATACATGTCGCGAGCCGGGTCGGTACCGCTGCGTTCGGCGATCGCCTGTACCCATTCGTCGAAGAGGTCCCTCGATATCGCGCTGCGAATCTCTGGATTCATTAGCATCTTTCGAATCTCGGCCAGTTCGGCACGCGACGGTGCATCGCCTCCGTCGCCGGGGTTCTCCGCGAGCTCGGCCTCCATGGGCGCCAGCATCGCCTCGGTGACCGACGTCCACAGGGGTTCGTCCGCGGGCCGCGCACGCAGCGCGTCGATGCCGAGCCGCAGACGCTCGACCTGGCGATAGGCCAACGCCTCGTACTTGCCGGTGAAGTAGTTGTTGAAGGTCCGCAGCGAGACCCCGGCCAGGTTGGCGATGGCTTCCCGCGTGACCTGATCGATGCCGTTCTCCAGGGCCAATCTCAGGGCGGCGTCGCTCAGCGCCCGTCGGGTGTCTGCCTTCTTGCGCTCCCGCAGGCCGCCTGGGGTTGGTTCTGACATGCCGACCACCGTACGCCAAATATTGCACGGTGGGCAAGATTGCCCGGCAGGCAATTCATGCCCGCGGCAGCAGCACTCCGTTGGCGATCACGTCGCGCACCAGTGGCACGCCGGGACGATAGGCCAGGTGGACGTAGGACGGGGCGTCCAGCACGGCGAAGTCCGCCCGTCGACCGACCGCGAGAACCCCGACGTCGTCGCGACGCAGGGCCTTCGCGCCTCCGGCCGTCGCCGACCACAGCGCTTGGGCGGGGGTGAAGAACATGTCGCGCACCGCGACGGCGATGCAGAACGACATGCTGGAGGTGAACGACGACCCCGGGTTGCAGTCCGTCGCCAACGCGACCGTGGCACCCGCGTCGATGAATCGCCGGGCGTCGGGCCAGGTTGCGCGAGTGGAGAATTCGGCGCCGGGGAGCAACGTCGCCACCGTGGTGTCGGCCGCGGCGGCAAGCGCCTCGACGTCCGCGTCGGAGGCGTAGGTGCAGTGGTCCACCGACGCGGCCCCCAACTCGACGGCCAACTGGATGCCCGCACCCAGCTCGAGCTGACCCGCATGCAGACGCGGCACCAGACCCGCGGCCATCCCCGCCTGCAGGATCGTCCGTGCTTCGTCGACGTCGAAGGCGCCCCTGTCGCAGAACACGTCGACCCAGCGGGCCAGCGGCGCGCAGGCCTCCATCATCGGGCCGACGACCAGGTCTACGTACGCGTCGCGGTCGTCGCGGTATTCCTGCGGCACGACGTGCGCACCGAGGAACGTCGTCTCGTCGGTGAACGCGCGCGCCAGCCGCAGTGCGCGAGCCTCGTCGGCGACGGTCAGGCCGTAACCGCTCTTGGTCTCGAACGTCGTCACCCCGCCGCGGAGCAGTTCGCCGGTGAGCCGATCCAGACCGCGGTCCAGGGTCGAGTCGTCGGCCGCCCTGGTCGCCGCGACCGTGGTGGCGATGCCGCCCACCGCGTAGGACTGCCCGCTCATCCGCGCCGCGAACTCAGCGGACCGCTCCCCCGCGAACACCAGATGCGCGTGGCTGTCCACGAATCCGGGGATGACGCTGGCGCCGGCGAGGTCGACGCGGGAGTCGGCGTCGGGGGCGTGCCCCCGTGGTCCGACCCACGCGACGCGGTCACCATCGACGACCACCGCGCCGTCGGTCACGATCCCGAGAACGCTCCCGTCGTCCTGGCTCGGATCGTTGGTGACGAGTTCGCCGATCCCGGTGTACAGCGTGGTCATCGAACGGATCCTTCCATCAGCGCCGAAATGGTCTCGGCCAGTGCGGCACCCACGTCGTCGACGTCAAAGTGCCGCCGATCGGCGACGACGACGCGGCCGTCGACGACGACGTCGGTGACGTCGGCGGCGGTGGCCGCGAACACGACGTTCTCGACGGTGGCGCCACCACCTGCGGTGCGTACCGACTCCAGGTCCACCGCGACCAGGTCGGCGCGCGCACCGACCTGCAAGACACCCGCATCCGTCCACCCCAGCGCGTGCTGGCCGTCGAGAGTGGCTGCGCCGAGCAGTCTTTCGGCCGCGACGATCCCGCGCTCACGGCGGGCCAGGCGCTCGTCGAGTTCGGTGGCGCGCGCCTCCTCGAACAGGTCGACCACCGCGTGGGAGTCCGACCCGAGACTGAACAGCCCGCGGCCCGCCAGCAGCGCGGCGGCCGGGCCGATACCGTCCCCGAGGTCGCGCTCGGTGGTCGGGCAGAAGCAGACCCCGGTCGCGGTGCGGTCGAGATCGGCGAGGTCCTCGTCGGTCAGGTGGGTGGCGTGGACCGCGGTGGTCCTCGGGCCGAGCACACCGGCGTCGCGCAGCAGCGCCGTCGGGGTGGCGCCGTGCACGGCCAGACACTGGTCGACCTCGGCGGTCTGTTCCGACGAGTGCACGTGCAGCGGCGCTTCGTGCGCGGCCGCCCATTCGACGACGGCGGGCATGTGCGCCGGCGGCACGCCGCGTACCGAATGCAGTGCGGCGCCGACGATTACCCGATCATCGGCGGACACCTGGCGGTGAAGTTCCTCGACGCGGTCGGCCCAGCGGTCGCCGCTGCCGTCGCCGAAGCGCTGCTGCGGGCCCTCGGCCAACGGCGCACCGTCGACGCCCGAACTCAGGTAGCACGTGTCGAGCAGTGTCAGCCGCACACCGGCGTCCGCGGCACCGGCGATCAGGGCCAGGCCCATCTCGTTGGGGTCGGCGTAGGGCACCCCGCCGACGTCGTGATGCAGGTAGTGGAATTCGCCGACCGACGTGATGCCGGCCAGCGCCATTTCGGCGTACACGGCGCGCGACAGCCGCCGATAGCCGTCGGGATCGAGCCGACCCGCCGCGCGGTACATCAGATCGCGCCACGTCCAGAAGGAGCCACGATCCCGCTGCGTCCGCGAGCGCAACGCGCGATGGAAGGCGTGCGAGTGCGCGTTCGCCAGACCGGGCACGACGAGCCCAGGGAGCCGCCGGGCCGAGGCAGGCGCGTCGACGCCGACCTCGATCGAGGCGATCCTGCCGTCGGACACCGAGATCGACACCCGCTCGGCGACCATGGCTCCGCCCAGCCAGGCGTTTTCACACCACCAGGTGCTCACCCCACCCACTCCGTCATGACGTCGGCCAGCGCCTCCGCACCGACGTGGCAGTCCGCGGTCTCGGCGTGCTCCGCCGGGGAGTGCGACACCCCGGTCGGGTTGCGCACGAACAGCATTGCCGTCGGCACCTTGGCCGACAGGATGCCCGCGTCGTGGCCCGCCTGGGTGGGCAGCACCGGCACGTCACCGAGACGCGACAGCGCACGCTGCAGCCGGGCCCGCGGACCTTCGGGGAATTCGACGATGGGCGTGACGGATTCGACCGTCACGTGGAGGTCGACGTCGTCAGAGGACGCGAATCCCCCGGCTTCCCTGCTGATCTGCTCGACCAGCGCCGTCAACGTCGCCTCGTCGGCGGCACGGGCGTCCAGCCACGCCCGGATCCGGGACGGGATCGCGTTGGCCCCGTTGGGCGACACCAGCACCTTGCCGAACGTCGCGACCGCCTCGTGCTTGGCCGCCGCCGACCTGGCGGCGTGCACCGAGGACGCGAAGGCCAGCATCGGATCCCGCCGGTCGGCCAGCCGCGTGGTGCCCGCGTGGTTCGCTGCTCCGTCGAAGACGAACTCCCAGCGCCCATGTGGCCAGATCGACGACGCCACGGCGATCGGTCGGTCGACGAGGTCCAGCGCCCGGCCTTGCTCGACGTGCAGTTCGACGTAGACGCCGATGCGCTTGAGCATGGCGTCGTCGACTCCGAGGTGCTCGGGCCGGCGACCGGCGCGCGTCATCGCCTCGGCGAGAGTGACCCCGTCGTTGTCACGCAGTCCACGGGCCCGGTCGGCACCGAGGGCACCGGTCACGAGTTGCGATCCGACGCAGGCGACCCCGAAGCGGGCACCCTCCTCGTCGGAGAATGCCGCCACCGCAACGGGAATCGTCGGCACCACACCGCGATCCCGCACGATGTCGACCGCCGCGAACGCGGAGACGACCCCAAGCGGCCCGTCGAAGGCGCCGCCGTCGGGCACCGAGTCGAGGTGCGATCCGGTGACGAAGGCGCCCGTCGGTTCGCCGGTCCACCCCTCCGGCAGCCACCACGCCCACAGGTTGCCGTTGCGGTCCTCCTCGAAGGACATCCCCCGCGACCCGGCGGAGTCGCGGAACCACTCCCGGAGCGTCAGGTCGGCATCCGACCAGGCGAACCGGCGATACCCCCTGGTGTTGGTGTCCTGGCCGACGTCGAGGATGGCTCCCCACATCGAGTCGAACGAGGTCATTCGCTCTCCTGCATCGGGATTCGCACTCCCCGCGTGGCGGCCACCTCGGCGGCGTACTCGTACCCCGCGTCGGTGTGCCGGATGACGCCCATGCCGGGGTCGTTGGTCAGCACGCGTTCGAGCTTCTGCGCCGCGAGTTCGGTCCCGTCGGCCACCGACACCTGCCCGGCGTGGATGGAGCGGCCCATGCCGACCCCACCGCCGTGGTGAATCGACACCCACGTCGCACCCGATGCCGTGTTCAGCAACGCGTTGAGGAGCGGCCAGTCGGCGATCGCGTCGGAACCGTCGAGCATGGCCTCGGTCTCGCGGTAGGGCGAGGCAACCGACCCCGAGTCGAGGTGATCACGGCCGATGACGATCGGAGCGGACACCTCGCCGGAGGCGACCATCTCGTTGAACTTCAGGCCGGCTCGGTGCCGTTCGCCGTAGCCGAGCCAACAGATGCGAGCGGGCAACCCCTCGAACTCGACGCGCTCACCCGCCATGGTGATCCACCGTCGCAAATGCTCGTTGTCCGGGAAGAGCTCCAGAATGGCCTTGTCGGTGGCGGCGATGTCCTTCGGGTCACCGGACAGGGCGGCCCAACGGAACGGGCCCAGCCCCTCTTCGAACTGGGGCCGAATGTAGGCGGGCACGAAGCCGGGGAAGTCGAAGGCGCGGTCGTAGCCGGCCTTTCGGGCTTCGTCGCGGATGGAGTTGCCGTAGTCGAACACCTCGGCGCCCTTGTCGAGGAAGCCGACCATGGCGGCGACCTGCTTGGCCATCGACTCCTGCGCCTGCTCGGTGAAGTACGCGGGATCCTTGTCGGCCATCTTCTTCATGTCCTCGAGGTCGATCCCGAGTGGCAGGTAGGACAGCGGGTCGTGCGCCGAGGTCTGGTCGGTGACGATGTCGATCGGCGCGTCGCGTTCGAGCAGGGCGGGAAACACCTCGGCGGCGTTGCCAACCACTCCAATCGACAGGGGCCGCTTGGCATCCCGCGCCTCGATCGCCTTGGCCAGGGCGTCGTCGAGGTCGGTGGCCTTGACGTCGAGGTAGCGCTTGGCGATGCGCCGGTCGATGCGCGTCTCGTCGACGTCGACGCAGATGGCGACGCCCTCGTTCATCGTGACCGCCAGCGGCTGCGCACCGCCCATGCCGCCGACGCCACCGGTGAGGGTGATGGTGCCGGCCAGCGTGCCGCCGAACTTCTTCTTGGCGATCGCCCCGAACGTCTCGTAGGTGCCCTGGAGGATGCCCTGGGTGCCGATGTAGATCCACGACCCGGCCGTCATCTGGCCGTACATCGTCAACCCCAGCGCCTCCAACTTGCGGAACTGTTCCCAATTCGCCCAGTCGCCAACCAGATTCGAGTTGGCGATCAGGACCCGGGGCGCCCAGACGTTGGTGCGGAACACCCCGACCGGCTTGCCGGACTGGACCAGCATGGTCTCGTCGCCCTCGAGACTGCGAAGGGTTCGGACCAGCGCGTCGAAGGCCGGCCAGCTGCGGGCGGCCCGCCCCGTGCCGCCGTAGACGACGAGGTCGTCGGGATGCTCGGCCACCTCGGGATCGAGGTTGTTCATCAACATTCGCAGGACGGCTTCCTGTTGCCAACCCTTGCAGGAGATGTCGGTCCCGCGCGGGGCGCGGACGGGGCGGGGTCCGGCGACGGAGGCAGGCCCGGAGGTGGTGCTCATGTCAAAGACGTCCTTTGTCGAATTTCCTAGGAACCGGTGATGCCTGCGCCCGCAAGCCACTTCTTCGCGATGTCGGCGAGGTTGGTGCCCGTGGCGGCCTCGGCGTTCATCGTGATGAGGTCGTCGGTGGTGAGCTTCGCGGAGACGGCGTTGAGCGTCTTGGTGATGGTGTCGGTCTCCTTAGCCGTCTTCATGACCGGGACGACGTTCTCGGAGGCGAACAGGGACTTGTCGTCGTCCAGTGCGACGAGGTCGTTGCTCTTCAGACCGGGATCGGTGCTGAACAGGTTGCCCGCCTGAATCTGGCCGTTGGTCAGCGCCGCCATCGTCAGGGTGCCACCCGCGTCGAGCGTGACGAAGTCCTTGAAGTTGATGCCGTAGACGTCACGCAGCCCGACGACGCCCTGCTGGCGGGTCTTCCATTCCGCCGCCGCACCGAGGACCATTTCGCCGCCGTGCGGTGCCAAATCCGACAGGGTCTTGAGCTGGTACTTGTCGGCGGTGGCCTTGGTGACGGCCACGACGTCCTTATCCTCGGCGGGCGAGGCCGTCAACAGCGAAAGTCCCTGCGGCATCTTGCCGGTCAGCTCGGTGATCACCGCATCCTTGGTCGCGGCGGTCGACTTCGGGTCCAGGTAGCTCAGCATTGCACCGGAGTACTCGGGGACGAGGTCGATCGACCCGTCCTTGAGCGCCGCGATGTAGACCTCGCGGCTGCCGATGTTGAACTGCTCCTTGACCTTGACGCCCTTCGCCTGCAGCGCCTGGGAGTAGATGCTGGCGATGAGCTGGCTCTCGGTGAAGTCCGCGGAGCCGATGATCACCTCGGAGCCGGCCGACCCCTTGTCGTTCCCGTCGCCGGACAGGGGGTCCGATCCCCCACCTCCACACGCGCTGAGGGCGAGCACGGACGTAAGGGCGAACGCCGAAAGGATGGCGCGTCTCTTCATGATGATTCTCCTTGTTGGGCGGTGCCGGGGTGGCACCTAGGCGGCGGCCTGAATAGCGGGATCTGTGGGGACTTTCGACGACTTCTTCGTGGAACGGCGCAGTCCCGGTGACACGACGAGCCTGCCGAACCAGGCGAACCCGAACTCCAGCAACAGCGCGAGCGCGGCGACGAGTATTGCGCCGCCTGCCATTTGGCTGAAGTTGGCCTGCGCGCGGCCGTCGAGGATGAACCGTCCGAGCCCCTGCAGACCGAGGTAGGCCGCGATGGTGGCCGTCGAGACGATCTGCAGGGTGGCGCCCCTGATGCCCGAGAGCAGCAGCGGCAAGGCACACGGCAGCTGCACCCTGACCAGGATCTGTTGCTTGGTGTAGCCCATCCCGCGGGCGGCGCCCACGGCGTCGGCGTCGGCGTTCTGGATGCCGGCGTAGGTGCCGGTCAGAATCGGCGGCACCGCGAGCAGGACGAGCACCACGATGGTCGGCAACACGTAGACGAGTTGACCGGCGACGACTGGCGAGATGATCAGGAACAGCAGGACGAGTAGTCCAAGGGACGGCAGCGCCCGCAACGCGTTCGCCGATCCGGCGACCAACGCCTCGCCGCGGCCGGTGTAGCCGATCACGATCCCCAGTGGCACCGCGATCGCCAGGGCCACCAGCAGAGCCATGCCGGAGTACAGCAGGTGATAGCCGATCTGCGTCGGAATGCCGTCGGACCCGGCCCAGTTGGCGGGGTCGGTGAGCCAGCCGAAGATGTTCACGAGGTCACCGTCCGTTGCCGCCACGGGGTGGCGAGTTTGTTGCCCCAGATGATGAGGCCGTCGAACACCACTGCCAGCACGACGCACAGGACGACACCGGTCACCAGCGGCGTGTAGAGCCGAAGCTGGAAGCCCTGCGTGAACAATGAGCCAAGCTGCGGAATGCCAAGCAGCGCAGCCATCGTCACGATGCTGACGTTGGACACCACCGCCACCCGAAGTCCGGCCGCGATGACGGGGACCGCCACGGGAAGTTCCACCAGCAGCAGTCGCTGCCAACTGCGGTAGCCCATCGCCTCGGCGGCGGCCACGGTGTCGTGCGGTACCGAACCGAGCCCGTCGGCGACCACGCGCACCAGCAGCGCCAGGGTGTACAGCGTCAGCGCGACGACGATGTTGACCGGATCGAGGATCTTGGTGCCGAGGATCGTCGGCAGGATGATGAACAGCGCCAGCGACGGAATCGTGTACAGCAGCCCCGCGGTGCCGACGATGGCCGCGTACCCGCGCCCTGACCGGTGCGCCCACCACCCCAGTGGCAGCGCGAGCAGCAGGCCGATGACGGTAGGCACCAGGGTCAACCACACGTGGCTGATGGTGAGGTCGACGATGCGACCGATGTTGGACGATATCCAGTTCATGCCGAAACTCCCGCGCTCCGAGCGTCCTTGGCCCGCGCGATCGCGTCGATCACGTCGTGGTCGGTGGCCGTGCCGAGCAGTGCCCCCGCGTCGTCGGTGACGACGCACCGGCCGCTCGGACTCGACAGCGCCGAGTTGAGCAGATCGCGAAGGGGGTCACTTCTGCGGGCAGACGTGGCGCTGAGGTTGACGTCACCGTCGGTGACGCGGTCGCCCCGCAGGTTGGCGGTGTCGACCCAGCCGATCGGCGCGTTGGCCGCGTCGACCACCAGGACCCACCTGTCGTGGGATGTCCCGATGGACGAGATGCCCTGTCCCACCTGGATCGTCGGCTCGTCGACGAGGGCGAGCAGGTCGTCGCAGGTGTGGAAGCCCAGGGCACGGTACCCACGGGCGGATCCGACGAAGTCGGCGACGAAGGCGTCCTTGGGGGCGGCGAGCAAATCGGCGGGGGTGGCGGCCTGGGCCAGCGTTCCGCCTTGGCGAAGCACCACGACCTGGTCTCCGAGCTTGAGGGCTTCGTCGATGTCGTGGGTGACCATCACGATGGTCTTGGAGATGTCGGCCTGGAGCCGAAGGAATTCGTCCTGCAACTGGTTTCGGACGATCGGGTCGACGGCGCTGAAGGGTTCGTCCATCAGCAGGAAGGGCGGATCGGTGGCCAGGGCGCGGGCCACCCCCACCCGTTGCTGCTGGCCGCCGGAGAGCTGCCACGGATATCGTTGGGCGAACTTGGCGTCCAGTCCGACGCGTTCGAGCAGTTCCATTGCCGCGGAACGGGTTTGCTTCTTCCCGCCGCCGAGCAGACGGGGCAGGGCGGCGACGTTGTCGACGACCGTGCGGTGCGGAAAAAGACCGGCGTTCTGGATGACGTAGCCGATCCTGCGCCGAAGGGCGACGCGGTCCAGGGTCTGGGTGTCGACGCCGTCGAGTTCGATTGTCCCCGAACTCGGTTCGATCAGGCGGTTGATCATCCGCATGGAAGTCGTCTTGCCGCAGCCCGACGGACCGACCAGGACGGTGATCTTGCCGTTGGGGGCCGTGACGTCGAGACCGTCGACCGCCACGGTCCCGTCGGGGTACACCTTTGAGACGTTGTGGAATGTGATCATGACGATCCTTCTGGGGTGCGTACTTCGGTGGGACTGCTCAGCCGGGCCGACACGTCTGCCGCGGCCGCGATCATCATTCGACCGTACTGCGTCCGTTGATCCGCACTGAGCCGATAGCTCGGAATGACGAGGCTCATCGCGGCGACGATCCTGCGCTGCGAGTACACCGGGCAGGCGATCGCGGTGACGTCGGCCTCGACGCCCCGTTCGACGATGACGTAACCGTCCTCGGACACCTTGCCGCGCAATGCATGTCCGGCCGCCGAGACGTCCAGCGGTACGGTGCGGCCGACCCAGCTGGCGTGACGCACCGAATGCGTGCCCTCGACGATGTTGATGTACACCGCGGTGGCGGCGTGCCCGACGACGCTGAGGTACACCGACTCGCCCGTTGCGGTGGCGAGCTCGTTCATGGCAGGCCCGGCGAGGTCGACCAGCGACTCGTCGCTGAGGGCCTGGGCGCCGAGCTGGATGATTCGGCTTCCCGGGCGGTAGTTGCCGGATTCGTCCTTGCGCACGAACCCGGTGGCCTCCAGGGTGCGAAGCAGCCGAAGGGCCGTGCTCGGGGCCAGCTCGCACTCCCTGGCGGTGTCGGCGAGATTTGCCCCGCCGCGGTCACAGACGCTTGCCAGGAGGGCGAGCGCTCGCTCGACTGTCCGGGTTGCTTGATCGGCCAACGTGACCTCCTCTCGGCACGAAGGGTACGACGGCAGCGTTTCGCGTAACTGCCCTTGTGTTGCTGCTAGGTAAAATCTCGATTCCATCTGGTGGAATCATCAGCCTTCGGTGATGATAGGTCCCGTCGCGCGCCCATGGTGGAAAAACGAGGAGATCCTTGATGATCGAGCTGAGCGGGACCATGACGGTCGGCGACGTCGTGGGGTTGGCCGACGGCCGCGCCGCCGTCTCGCTTCCGGCGGAGGTCGTCGACGCCGTCGACCGCGTGCACGATCAGGCCGCCGAACTGAGTACTCGGATCGCCACCTACGGCCGCACGACCGGCGTCGGCGCCAACCGGATGGCAGCGATCCCGACCGACGACCGAGACTTCGGGATGCGGCTGCTGCGCAGTCACTCGGTCGACGCCGGTGATCCGTTGAGCGCGAGGACGGTTCGGTCGATGCTGGCCGTCCGCCTGATCCAGTTGTGCGTTCCCGGTGCGGGTCTCGACCCCGCGATCCTGACCGGGCTCGCGCGGATGCTGAACGACGACGCCTTGCCCGAGGTGCTGCAGTACGCCTCCATCGGTACCGGTGACCTCGCGGCGCTCGCCGGCACCGCGCTCACCCTGATCGGCGAACGACCCGCCACCGCGCCACTGACGCCAATGCCCCCGTGGGGCGCCGACAGTGCGTTGCCGTTCATGAGCAGCAGCGCGCTGACGGTCGGCCGCAGCTGTCTCGCGGTCGACGAGCTGAACCGTCTCGAGCGCGCCTCGAGCGTGATCTACATGCTCAGTTTCCTTGCCCTCGACGGGAATCCGTCGGCGTTCTCCCCGGTCGCTGCCAGATCGGCCGCCGCCCCCAAGGTGGACACAGTGGCGAGCCGACTGCGGTCGCTGTTCGCCGACGACCTGACCGACCGCCCGCCCGCCCGCATCCAGGACCCCTACGGGCTCAGGGTCTATCCGGTCGCCCACGCCAGCGTCGTCGCATCGCTGGATTCGCTTGTCGCGCAACTGGAACGAACGATGAACTCCGCCCAGGAGAATCCCCTCTTCGACGTCGACGGCGACCAAGTCGTCCACCACGGCGCCTTCTACCAGGCGGCGTTGTCGCTGGAACTCGACGGAGCGACCCTGGCCCTCGCCCTGACCGCGCCCATCACCCATTCTCGGATCAGAATGCTCAACGATCCGGAGACCAACGGCGGCAACGCCTTCCTCGCCGCGGACTCGGACGGGTCGTCGGGACTGATGATGGTCGAATACGTCGCGGCCGGGGCCATCGCCGAGATCCGCAACGCCGCGCAACCGGCGTCGGTCGGGACCCTGGTGCTGTCCCGCGGCGCCGAGGAGGACGCCACCTTCGCATCCCAGGGCGTCCTCCAATTGGAGAGGTCCGTCGCCGCCTACCGCGTCCTGCTCTGCTGCGAACTGGTCGGTGCGGTGCGACTGCTGAGACAGCGGGGCATCGTGGACCGCTTCGGCGGAGTGCTCGGACGCGCGCTCGCGCTCGCCGCCGACCTGCCCCGCGGCGAGGAGGACCGTGACCTTCGAGGCGATCTCGCCACGGCGGAAACCGTTCTCGACGAACTCGGGCGCCTCATCTCGGCGCCGCCGAGCTAGCTGGTGCCGAGCGGATCGATGGTCAGCGCGATGTAGGCCAACGCCGCACTCACCGTTGCCGTGGTGACGATGTCGACCGTCCGCGAGCGCACCACCAGCAACCCGGCCCGGTCGTCGGTCAACGCCAACCGCATGGCCGCCGCCACGCCGACGCCGATCGCCAGCACCAGCGCTCCGCGCCGCCAGTAACCCGCCACCACCAGACCGAACGCGGCAAGCAGGAACAACCCGACCGTCAGGATCGGCCACTGGCCCGCGAAGACCCTGTGCGCCAATCCCCGTGCGGTCACCGGTATTTCGCCTCGTCGAGTTCCACCACGTTGCTCAGCAGGAACGCCCGCGTCAGCGGGCCGACGCCCCCCGGGTTGGGCGACACGTGACCCGCCACGTCCCAGACATCCGGGTGTACGTCGCCGACGAGCGCGCCCGCCGCGTCGCGGCTCACCCCCACGTCGACGACCGCAGCACCCGGCTTGACCATGTCGGCGGTCACCATGTGCGGCACCCCGACCGCCGCGATGATGACGTCGGCCTGCCGCGTCAACGCGGGAAGGTCACGGGTTCCGGTGTGGCACAACGTCACCGTGGCATTCTCGGAACGCCTGGTGAGCAGCAGGCCCATGGGCCGACCGACCGTGACGCCACGACCGATCACCACCACGTGCGCGCCCGCGATCGGCACCTCGAACCGGCGCAGCAGGTGCACGATGCCACGCGGCGTGCACGGCAGCGGCGCCGCTTCGTTGAGCACCAGCCGCCCCAGGTTGGTCGGATGCAGACCGTCGGCGTCCTTGGCGGGATCGATGCGCTCCAGCGCCGCGTTCTCGTCGAGATGCTTGGGCAGCGGCAGCTGCACGATGTACCCGGTGCAGTCCGGGTTGGCGTTCAGCTCGTCGATGGTGGCGTCGAGCGTCGCCTGGCTGACGTCGGCAGGCAGATCGCGTCGGATCGAGTTGATGCCGACCTTCGCGCAGTCGGCGTGCTTGCCGCGCACGTAGGCCTGGGAACCGGGATCGTCGCCGACGAGCACCGTGCCCAACCCGGGCGTGCGGCCCGCGGCGGTCAACGCCGCCACCCGCTGCTTGAGGTCGACGAATATCTCGTCGCGCGTTGCCTTGCCGTCCAACGTCATCGCACCCACGGGCACCATTCTGACACCAGCCCTCGTGAGCCCCTCATTGACACTGCGCCGCACGCCATGGTCAGCTGCCAAAATGGACACTCCCGCCAAAGTGTTCACCGACGTGTTTGGCGAGGCCAAGCTCGGCCCGGTGACCCTGCGCAACCGCATCATCAAGGCGGCGACCTTCGAGGCGTCGACCCCCGATGCGCTGGTCACCGACGATCTCATCCGCTACCACCGGCTGCCCGCCGCAGGCGGGATCGGAATGACGACCGTCGCCTACTGCGCGGTGTCCCCCGGCGGACGAACCGACGGCTGGCAGCTCTGGATGCGACCGGAAGCCGTACCGGGACTGCGCCGCCTCACCGACGCGATCCACGCCGAGGGCGCGGCGATCAGCGCCCAGATCGGCCACGCCGGTCCCGTCGCCAACTCACGGACCAACGGGGCCAAGGCATTCGCCCCCGTGCGCTTCTTCAACCCACTGTCGATGCGGTTCGCCAAGAAGGCCACCAGTGCCGACATCGACGACATCACCGCCGCGCACGCCAACGCCGCCAGGCTGGCCGTCGAATCCGGCTTCGACGCCGTCGAGGTCCACCTCGGCCACAACTATCTGGCGAGCTCGTTCCTCAGCCCGCTGATCAACCGGCGCACCGACGAGTTCGGTGGCTCGCTGGCCAACCGCGCCAAGGTGGCCCGCGGCCTGGTGCGGGCCGTGCGGCAGGCGGTCGGCGACCGGATCGCGGTGACGGCCAAGCTCAACATGTCCGACGGCGTCCGCGGCGGCATCTCGCTGGACGAGTCCCTGCAAACCGCGACGTGGCTGCAGGAAGACGGCGGGCTGGACGCGCTGGAACTCACCGCGGGCAGTTCGCTGCTGAACCCGCTCTACCTGTTTCGCGGTGACGCCCCCATCAAGGAGTTCGCGAACGCGTTCAAGCCGCCCCTGCGGTGGGGCATCCGCATGTCGGGCAAGAAGTTCCTTCGGGAGTACCCATACCGCGAGGCCTATCTGATGGATCAGGCCAAGCAGTTCCGCGCCGAACTCCACATGCCGCTGATCCTGTTGGGCGGCATCACCAATCGCGAGACGATGGACCTGGCGATGGCCGAGGGCTTCGACTTCGTGGCGATGGGCCGCGCCGTTCTCGCCGAGCCCGACCTGGTCAACCGCATCAAGGCCGACGGCGACGCCCACTCCGTGCGGTCCCTGTGCACGCACTGCAACAAGTGCATGGCGACGATCTACAGCCAAACCCACTGCGTCGTGACGGGTGCGCCGACTGCGACGGTTTAGCGAGCCCCGACCTCCGCAGGCAGCGGTGGCGGAAGCGGGGTCGACGGCGTCGTGGTCTCCGGGATCGCACTCGACTGCGTCGGGCTGGTGGAGGTCGAGGGAGCCGACGACGTGGAGGTCGAGGATGACGAGCCGGACGTCGAACTGGGTGCCGACCCGTGGAAGTCGACCATCGACTCGCTTCTGATCTGCGTGCTGCCGCTGCTGATGACCAGTGCGTTCGAGCTCACGGTGTAGGTGATCCCGTCGTTCTCGGCGACGTACCCACGATTGGTCGACGTCGCCGCGAGGATCAGCCGAGCGCCGTCGGTGACCCGAACCCCGCGGTACTGCAGCTGCCCGGAGGACTCGTCCTTGCAGATCGCCACGCGTGAGGTCGCCGTGTAGCCGTAGGCGACCGCGGTGCTCGGCGCGGCGCACCGCGCGGTGGAGTCGACGAAGCCGCGGGTGTCGGTCGCCGGGGGCGCCGCGACGCTGGTCGCCGTGGACGCCGACAGGGCGACCACGACCGCCCCCAGCGCCACTCCCACGAGCCCTAGCCGGTGTGTCTGCTGACGGTTCACGACCTCGCCCTCCACATGCGTTCGTCTCACCCGTCCCATCGTCGCACCGAAGTGGAGTGTCGTGGCGGCACGACGGGAGCGCGTCGCGAGATCAGCGGTCGTGATCGTCGGCAGACAGCTTCGTGACGGGCGCGGCGACGCGGTAGTCGAGGAACTCCGTCATCGTCTCGTCGCGCAGCACCCGAAGACCAGCCGTGAGAAGGAGTTTGCGTTCCGACACCGTGTAGTCGACCGCGTCGGAGCTGGCGCCGAAGCACCCGTTCGACATCGATTTGGCGGGCAGAATCAGTACCGCCCGGTCACTGAGCCGGATGCCGCGGTACTCGTAGTGCCCGCGCCCGTCGGAGCAGATGGCGACGAGCGACAACGCCGTCCGACCCAGCACCACGGCTGTTTGACCGGGGCCGCACCTCGCGGGCGAGTCGACGTAACCCTGGCTGTCCGTCGGCACGGTCGGCGGCTTCGCTGCCGCACTCGGCAACCCCATGCTCGTAGCTGTCGTCACCGCCGTCGCTCCGGCGACGAGAACCGCGGCAACCGCGCTGCACATCGAAGCCACCGCTCTCCCCGGAGCAATCCTCGTCGCCGACATGGCTCTACAACAGCACGCATGACGACGAACTCATAGGGATACGGACCCCGTCGGCATGAATCGTTAACCGTCCGAGACCTGGGCGCGCACATTCCCGTCCGAGCGCGACAATCCGCTCGAGGAAATTTGCCATGCAACGCATTCGAGCCGCGACCCCGGATGGCGGGCAGTGGCATTCGCCGCGGTGCCACGCGCGGGCGCCGGGACCAACCCCGCTTGCGGCAGCGCTACCGATACAGTTGGTTCCGATGACGCGACCTGTCCCGCCCGCTCTGACCGTTCGGTACGACGGCTCGCCCCGCACCTTCTCACCCGGTAACGACGTCGTCGTCGGGCGTGACCTGCGAGCCGACGTCCGCATTGCCCATCCCCTGATCTCGCGCGCGCACCTGCTGCTCCGCTTCGACCAGGGCCGCTGGATGGCCGTCGACAACGGCAGCCTCAACGGGCTGTACGTCAACGGCCAGCGCGTCCCGATGGTCGACATCGCCGACGGCATGGGCGTCAACGTCGGCAACCCGGACGGCCCCCACCTCACCTTCGAGGTCGGCCGCCACCAGGGTTCGGCGGGCACGCCGCCCCAGACCGCCAAGGTGCCGATCGCCGGACGCCCCAGCACGTCGTGGCCCACCCAGACGCCGTCGACCGGATACCCGCGCACGCAGCCGCCCCCGTCGCGGACGCAACCGTCCTACTCCCAGCCGTATCAGCCGCCGTCGCAGTCACAGCCGATGTACCCGTCGGCACCGGCGCCCGCCAGCGGACCGCAGGGATATCGCCCGCCGAGCGCGCCGCACCCGGCCCCGCCGTCCAGCGTCAACATCGATCCGACCGCCACCCAGATGGGTCCGGCCGCGACACCACGGGCACCCGAGGGCAACCTCGCGACCAGCATGCTCAAGATCCTGCGGCCAGGCAGGGCACCCGAAGTTCCGCCCGGCGGCATCAAGATCGGTCGCGCCACCGACAACGACATCGTCATCCCCGACGTCCTGGCATCACGCCACCACGCCACGCTGGTGACCGGCCCCGGCGGCACCCAGATCCTCGACAACCGCAGCATCAACGGCACGTTCGTCAACGGCCAGCGCGTCGACTCCGAGGTGCTGCGCGACGGCGACGTCGTCACCATCGGCAACATCGACCTCGTCTTCGGGGGCGGCACGCTCGCGCGGCGCAACGAAGCCGACGTCTCAACCCGCACCGGCGGCCTCGACGTGCACGGCGTCACCTGGACGATCGAGGGCAACAAGACGCTGCTCGACAACATCTCGCTCTCGGCGCGACCCGGCACTCTCACGGCGCTGATCGGCCCGTCGGGCGCCGGCAAGTCGACCTTCGCCCGGCTGATCGCCGGATACACGCACCCCACCACGGGCACCGTGACGTTCGAGGGTCACGACGTGCACGCCGAGTACGCGTCGCTGCGCTCCAGAATCGGCATGGTCCCCCAGGACGACGTCGTCCACGGTCAGCTGACCGTGCGGCAGGCCCTGATGTACGCCGCCGAACTGCGACTGCCGCCCGACACCAACCGGGAGGACCGCGAACGGGTCGTCATGGAGGTCCTCGAGGAACTCGAGATGACCAAGCACCTCGACACCCGCGTCGACAAGCTCTCCGGCGGCCAGCGCAAGCGCGCCTCGGTGGCGCTGGAACTGCTGACCGGCCCATCGCTGCTCATCCTCGACGAGCCCACCTCGGGTCTGGACCCGGCACTGGACCGCCAGGTCATGACGATGCTGCGCCAGCTCGCCGACGCCGGCCGCGTGGTCCTGGTGGTGACGCACTCGCTGACCTACCTCGACGTCTGCGACCAGGTGCTGCTGCTGGCGCCCGGCGGCAAGACGGCGTTCCGCGGGTCACCCAGTCAGATCGGTCCCGAGCTCGGCACCACGAACTGGGCCGACATCTTCTCCTCGGTCGCCGGCGACCCCGAAGGCGCCAAGCGCAAGTACCTCGAGCGCCACGGCCCTCCGCCGCCGGCACCGCCGAAGCAGGAAGCCGCCGAGCTCGGCAAGCCCGTGCACACCAGCACGATCAAACAGTTCTCGACGATCGCGCGCCGGCAGATGCGGCTCATCATCTCCGACCGCGGATACTTCGCGTTCCTGGCGATCCTGCCGTTCATCATGGGTGTGCTGTCGCTGTCCGTGCCCGGCTCCACCGGCTTTGGTCAACCCAACCCGCTTGGCGACGCACCCAACCAGCCCGGCCAGGTGCTGGTGCTGCTCAACGTCGGCGCCATCTTCATGGGTACCGCCCTGACCGTGCGCGACCTCATCGGTGAACGCGCGATCTTCCTACGAGAACAGGCCGTCGGCCTGTCCACCACCGCCTATCTGCTGGCCAAGGTCTGCATCTACTCGGTGTTCGCGATCGTGCAGTCCGGGATCGTCACGGCCATCACGCTGATCGGCGTCGGGCTGCCCAAGAACGGTCCCCTGGTGCTCGGCGGCGGTGAAGCGTCCGCCGCGCTGGAACTGTTCTTCGGCATGGCCGCCGCGACCATCTGCGCGGCGACGGTCGGCCTCGCACTGTCGGCGCTGGCGCGGACCAGCGACCAGATCATGCCGCTGCTCGTCGTGGCGGTCATGTCGCAGCTGGTGTTCTCCGGCGGCCTGATCCCGGTCACGGGCCGCGCCCCGCTGGACCAGATGTCCTGGGTGACACCGGCCCGCTGGGGCTTCGCGGCCACGGCGTCGACGGTGGGCGTCACCGACATGGTGAAACCGCCGATCATGCCCGACGACTCGCACTGGAGGCACGACTCGGGCACCTGGCTGTTCGACATGGCCATGCTCGGCGCGCTGTCGATCTTCTACCTGTGCTTCGTGCGCTTCAAGATTCGGCTCAAGGCGGGCTAAGCCTTTCCCCGCGAGCAGACGCAAAGCTGCGGGAACACCCGGCGTGTCGCGCACTTTTGCGACTGCTCGCAGGGAAGGGGTTACCCGCCGTGGACGTCCAACCCGTGCGCCACCGCGTAGGCGAGCGCCTGGTTGACGTCGATCTTCGCGCCGCGGACCGCCGCAGTCGTCCAGAACGTGGGGTCGACGCGCGCGCCGCGGAGGTCGGCCTCGTCGAGTTTGACGTTCTGCGTCCGCGCTCCGGTCAGGTCGGCACCCCGTAGCACCGCCTTGCGCAGATCGGTGCCGACCAGGTTGGCCTCGCGCAGCCGGCAATCCGACAGGTCGATGCTGCGCAGGTCGCACCCGCCCAGCACGGCCAGCGTCAGGTCCACCTCGACCATCGTCACGGGCCGCAGCCGGCACTCGCTGAACACCGACCCCAGCAGGGTGCTGTGGCGGAACGCGGTGTGCATCAGCGACGTACGCCGGAAGGTGCAGTTGCGGAAGGCCGACCCCTGGTGCTCGGATTCCGACAGGTCGACGCCGCTGAAGTCGCATTCGGTGAACACCACCCGCTCAGTGCGCAGCCGGCTCAGATCGTCATCGCGGAAGTCGTGACCGGTGTACTCACGGTCCGCCCACTCCTGGTCGAAGGTGCCCACCTGATCAGCCGTGCAACGAACTGAGGTTCATCAGCGCGTATTCGGTGACCGCGATCAGCGCGGCCTTCGCCGAGTTGCGGTCCCGGGCGTCGACGTCGAGCACCGGGATGCCCTCGCGCAGCGCCAGCGCTTGGCGTACCGCGTCCGCCGAATACCGCGGCCCACCGTCGAACACGTTGACGGCGATCAGGAACGGCAGCTTCCGCGCTTCGAAGAAGTCGACCGCGGCGAAACTGTCCTCAAGCCTGCGCACGTCGACGAGGATGATCGCGCCGATCGCGCCGCGGACCAGGTCGTCCCACATGAACCAGAACCGACGTTGCCCCGGCGTGCCGAACAGGTACAGCACCAAGTCGTCGGCCAGGGTGATGCGGCCGAAGTCCATGGCGACGGTGGTGGTGTTCTTGTTCGGGGTGGCGCCGAGCATGTCGAGACCCTGCGACGCGTTGGTCACGATGGCCTCGGTGCGCAGGGGCATGATCTCCGACACGGCGCCGACGAAGGTCGTCTTGCCTGCGCCGAAACCGCCGGAGATGACGATCTTGGTGGCGGATGAGCGCTGGCGCGAAGACCCTGTACCAGACGACGACCTCATGGCGGATGAGCGCCGCTCAGAGTGCCCGTAGGCCACGCAGTGTCCTTCCGATGAGTTCTCGTCGTTCCTCGATGGTCTCCGACGCCGCCAGGGTGGCGTCCACTCGAAGATATCCCTGCGTCACCAAATCCCCGATCAACACGCGCGCAACGCCGAGGGGCAATGCCAAGCGAGCCGCGATCTCCGCGACCGACGGACCGTCGGCGCCAAGCTCCAGGATCTTGGCCCGCACGTCGCTGCGTGGCCATCGGGGTGCGGGCGCGACCTGCAACGCCTGGATCGGCGCCTCGAGTGGAAGGTCGACGAGCGACCGAGTCCGGCCTGCAGTCAGCGTGTAGGGCCGGACGAGGCTCACCTCGGTCAGAGGCTCACTGGGCTCCCAGGCGTCGCGCGACGGAAAGTCCATCGACGCTCACGAACGCTGAGCCGTGCGGCGGGCGGACTGGATCATCGTGCCGACCCGCTCGACCAGGATCGCCATCTCGTAGCCCACCTGCCCGATGTCGCACGACTTGGTCGCCAACGTGGCGAGGTTCGAACCGTCGCCGACCCGCATCAGCAGCAGGTAGCCGTGTTCCATCTCGACGATCGACTGCAGCACGTAGCCGCCGTCGAACAGCTGCGCCGCGCCCGTCGAGAGGCTGGCCAGACCCGACGTCACCGCCGCGAGTTGATCCGCTCGCTCCACGGGCATGTGCTCGCTGGAAGCCATCAGCAGGCCGTCGGCGGACACCAGGATCGCGTGGGAGACGCCCGACACCTCGTGGGCGAACTTGGAGACCAACCAGTCAAGGGAGTCACGCTGGGTCGGACGGGTCATCCTCGAGTCAGTCCTCGTCTGTCGATCGTCCGTCGCGGGCGTGCGACCGGCCGGCGTGCACGCCGCCGAAGTGGTTGCCAATGCTGTTGCGGACGGCTTCGGGGTTGCGCGGGATCACGATCGGGCCGGTGTCGAACGTGGAGTCGTCACGCTCGTCGGGGACGTCCGGCCCGCGGTGGGACCCTCCGTTGCGCCCGTTGCGTCCGTTCTCGCCGGTGGCCGCCGCACCGGGGACCAGCCGCGCACCGGGCTCACGCACCGGCAACCCTTCAGGAGTGCGCTCCTCCACCGGGGCCTCCTCGGCCGCCGCCGCCGCCGACCAGCCCTTGTCCCATACGGTCTGCCAGTCCAGGTCGGTGCTGTTGGCCAACGTGAACGGATCGTCGATCAGCCATTCCGACAGCATGGTGTCGAATATCGAACCGCCAGTGGCTGGTTCGGGCTGGGGTCGCTGCTCTTCCCTGCCTGCGGCGAAGTACGACGAGGTGTCGACGGGGGCGGGCGTGGCCGGCTCGGCCGACGGGCGTTCCTCGGGCCACTCCCGTTCACCCCACCGATTCTCGGATTGGACGACGGGCTCGACGGGTTCGATCGGCGCCGACGGAATGCCGGCGATGCCGCTGGCTCCCGGGTTGCGTTGCGGCAGAAGCGAAATCGGAATGTCGGCATGGCCGTAGGGGTACTCCGGGGTGTCGACGACGTCCTCCTGATAGTCCACGTAATCCTCGTCGGGCGCGTGCGTGGGCACCACGGCGAGATGCGGCTCTGCGGGCATGCCGTAGTCGGCGGGAATCGGTTCCGCCGCGCCTGGGCCGTGCAGCAGCGCCTCGGCGGGAATGAAGACGCCGGCCGTCGTCCCCGAATTCGGTTCGGCGGCAATGGTGTTGCGGAGCCGGACGACGAGACCGTGCTGGGCCGCCAACCGGCCGACGACGAACAGGCCCATGTGCCGGGCGGTGTACGGGTTGACCTCGCCACCCGACTGCAGGCGGGCGTTGGCCACGCGCAAGTCGGCGTCGGTCATTCCGAGGCCGTAGTCGCTGACCTCGACGACCAGACCGCCGTTGCCGGTATGCGCCGCCGTCACCCTGACGTCGGACACCGGCGGCGAGTACCTCAGCGCGTTGTCCAGCAGCTCGGCCAGCAGATGGACGAGATCACCCGCGACGACGCCGACGACTTCGCTGTCCGGCACGGTCGCGGTGACGATCCTGGCGTAGTCCTCGACCTCGGAGGCCGCGGCGTTGACGACGGTGGCGACGGGGACCGGGTCGGCCTGCTCGCGCTGTGGCTTTGAACCGGCCAACACCAGCAGGTTGGCGCCGTTGCGCCGCATCCGCGTGGCGAGGTGGTCCAGCTTGAAGAGACTGTCCAGTCGCTCGGGGTCTTCCTCGTCGCGCTCGAGGCGGTCGATGAGTCCCAGCTGCTGGTCCACCAGAGACCGGCTGCGACGCGACAACGTCTCGAACATGTCGCCGATCTGAAGCTGAAGGCGGGCTTGCTCGCCGGCCAGGAAGACCGCCTGCTCGTGCAGCTCGTCGACGGCGTGCGCGACCTGCCCCACCTCTTCTGTGGTGTACACCGGAACCGGCTGGACCGGCCCCGGCTCGCCTCCCGTGCGCACCCGCTCGATTTCTTGGGCCAGGTCCTGGTGGGCCACCCGGAGGGCGCCGTCGCGCAGCATTCGCAGCGGCCGCACCAGCGAACGCGCCACGAAGAGCACGATGACGATCGCCAGCAGGAAGGCCACCCCGACGACCGCCGAGTCGCGAATCGCCTCCTGCCGCTTGGCGTTGGCCTGGTCCTCGACGGCGGACGTGACGGCCGCGGTCGTCGAGTCGACGACCTTCTCCGCTATGTCGTCGGTGGCCTGCAACGACTGGCTCAAGTCGGGGTTGCCCACCAACCCGACGGCGGGGTCCGACATCAGGGCCATCCGCCTGACCATCTCTTCTTGCAACTTCTGCGCGTCAGGCGAACCGACCCCAAGCACCTGGGACATCCCCGCCAACGTCGACGGTTCGGTGCCGGCCAGGGTGATCATCGAGTTGCGCAGTTCCGGCTCGGGGAGATCGCCGCCGAGGTTGACCAGAAGCTGCTCCATCGCCATCTGACCGCGCGCGCCGACAGCCCGGCTGAGGCCGAGCGCCTCGGCACGGATCTGCTCGTCGTCGACGCGTACCGAACCGTTGATCGCGTCCTCGGCGGACAACAGAATCGGGGCGTACGCGGTGATGCGACCCCGGAGGTCGACGTCGTTGGCCGTGACCCGATCCAGCAGCGCCTGGCCGTCGTCCAGCAGACCGGTCACGCCGGTACGCACGTCGGGTACGACGTCGGTGCCGTTGAGTTTGTTCTGCAGTTTCTGTTTGTCGGTGTCGAATGCGTTCAACGCGGCTTGGGCGTCGCCGCCCGCGGAATTCGCCAACAGGGCGCCTTCCAAGGCCGCCATGTATTCCTCGATCGAGGGCACCAATTCGGCACGGTCGGCGGCCAATCGGAGATTGTTTGCGTCGGCCCATCCCGACTGAACGCGCAAACCGCCGAATACGCCGACCAACACCAGCGGCACCAGGACGATTGCGAGGACCTTCCAACGAACGGGCCAATTGCTCAGCGCCCATCGCGAAGGCCGTTTCGTCTGGCCCGCCGGCTGCCGCGGTGACGTGGCCGGAAGTCCCTGCGCCGCAACGTCGTGCGGTGGTTCGACGAACGCGGTCATCGTGTCGCGGCCGTACGGCCGGTCACTCGGTGACGATTCGTTGATCGCGCGTGGTTCATAAGGCTTCCTGCATCAGTACGCCCGCGTATCGGCAGGCACCGAAGTACCAGTCCGACCGGCAATTTCTCGAGTATGACAGCGATGTGCGGGCGTTTCCACAGTTGTTACTGAACAGGCAGAGTTCGTGACCGTGGCGTTGCGTACTCGTGCGCCACGTGGGCAAATGCCGTTGCTCTTCCGAGATCCAACGTCGAATATGGGTAAAGGGAAGTAATGACCGAGCCCCATGGAGACCAACGCCCGCATGACGACACCGACGAGACGGAACCCGTCACCGGCCCGGGCGGCGACAGCCCCGACCCCGAATTCGGGGACGACGTCACCATTCCCGACCAGGAGACCTGAGTTGGGCTGATCCTCGACCGACGTAGGCTTCCCCGTACTCGCATACCGGGAGGCTCAGCGTTTTGTTCAGGGTCATGTTCAATGCACCGTGCATCGCCCCGAACACGGGCAATGCGATCAGAATGGTCGCCGCCACCGGATGCGAATTGCATCTCGTCGAACCGCTCGGCTTCGACCTGTCGGAACCAAAGTTGCGCCGCGCCGGCCTCGACTACCACGATCTAGCGTCGGTGACGGTGCACCCGGACCTACCGTCGGCGTGGACGGCGGTGATGCCGGCGCGGGTCTTCGCGTTCACCGCACACGCCGAATCGTTCTTCGGCGACGTCGACTTCATCCCCGGCGACGTGCTGCTGTTCGGCCCGGAACCGACCGGCTTGGACGCTGAGACGCTGGCGGACCCGCACGTCACCCAACGCGTGCGGATACCGATGCTGGCGGGGCGGCGTTCGCTGAACCTGTCGAACGCCGCCGCCGTCGTGGTCTACGAGGCGTGGCGCCAACAGGGTTTCAGCGGCGCCGTCTGACTACCAGGAATTCCAATGGCTGAGCTGTTCGGCAGGCAGCCGCTTGGCCTTCTTGAACTCGGTGCCCTTGGTGTAGGCAATCGGGAACAGGCCGCCCTGGGCGTACTTGTCGAACGGAATCCCCAGGATCTCGGCGGCCTGCTTCTCACCGTCGCCGACCAGGTGCAGCGTCGTCCACGCCGACCCGAGTCCGCGCGAGCGCAGGGCGAGCATGAAGCTCCACGCCGCGGGTAGCAGCGAGCCCCAGTACCCGGCGCTCGCTCCGGCGGGCGCCCCGTCCGGGCGGCCTTCCAAGCACGGGATCATCATGATCGGCACTTCGTGCAGATGGTCGTTGAGGTACTTCGCCGAGTCGACGACCAGCGGGGTCCGGTCGTCGCGGCTGTCGCCGTAGGTGGGCTTCTCGGCGTCGAGGTACGGGGTCGCCGCGGTGCGGTAGATGTCGGCGATCGCCTTCTTCTTCTCGTCGTCGTCGACGAAGACGAACTGCCAGCCCTGGGAGTTCGAGCCGGTCGGCGCCTGCAGGGCCAAGTCGAGGCATTCCATGACGATCTCGCGGGGTACGGGCTTCTCGAGATCGAGGCGTTTGCGGACCGAACGCGTGGTCGTCAGGAGTTCGTCGAGCGTCAAATCGAGGGTTTCAGAGGGCATCTTCGGAGACTACATTCGCATTCATGACTGCCGCGCTGACGTCAGAAGTCATCGATCGTCTGAACCAGGCCCACTACGGATGGCTCACCACCATCGCGAAGTCCGGCCAGCCGGTGCCAAAGCTGATCTGGTTCTACTTCGACGGCGAAGCGCTGTTCGTCTACAGCAGTCCGACCGCGGCGAAGGTCGCGCACGTCCGGCGTCACCCGCAGGTGAGCCTCAACCTGGATTCCGACGGCAACGGCGGCGGGATCATCGTCGTCGGTGGCGAGGCGACCGTCGACGCCGAGGGCGTGGACTGCCGCGACGACGGCCCGTACTGGGCCAAGTACGGGCCGGCTGCCGACCAGTTCGGCTTGACCGAATCGATGGTGGACTACAGCACCCGACTGCGGATCAGCGTCGACAAGGTGTGGACGACCCCAACGGCCTGACCCCGCCCCGGAAATACATCAGGCCCTCCCCCGGGGATTGGTCGGGGAGGGCCTGATGGGTTCTTGGGTGTTGCTGGCTACTTGCCGTTGAGGTGGGCGATGTAGGCGGGGCCGTGGTTGCCGTACCAGCCGGGGCCGACGGTGGGGGCCGGGGTGGCGTAGGTGCCGGGGCTGGCGACTCCGGCGAGTCCGAGGGCCGCCGCGCCAACGAAGGTGGCGGTGACGAGGCTGCGGGCGATGGTGTTCATGTCTTTTTCCTTTGTCCGAGTGGCCTTTTGGCCTCTTTTGGTTCCTGGCTGGCCGGTGTGTTCCGGCGATGGGATAACTATGTCTCAGCGCGGGGACGAAGTCTGTCGGGCGACTGGTGGATGGGTCGGATGAACGCCGTGTCCACCGATCGGGGGACGGACGCGCCTACTGGAAGTCGCGCGACTTCGACTTGACCCGCAGGTCGATCGGCCCGAGTCGGTCGGCCACGATGGTGACCGCTCCGGTCGCGTTCTGCACGATGCCGCGGATCACCAGCGCCGACGCCGTCTGTGCCAGCTTGCGATGCCGCGCCCACACCCCCTTGGAGCACATCACGTTGACCATGCCGGTTTCGTCCTCGAGGTTCATGAACGTCACCCCCTGAGCGGTCGCAGGCCGCTGCCGGTGGGTCACCGCGCCTGCGACGAGCACCCGGGTGCCGTCCGGTACCGACAACAGCCGGTTGGCAGGCACGACGCCCAGGTCGTCGAGGCGTTCGCGAAGGAACTGAACGGGGTGACTGTCCGGCGAGACACCGGTGGCCCAGACGTCGGCGGCGGTCAACTCGAGGTGCGTCATCCCGGGCAGGGACGGGACGTGCGAAGACGACCCGACACCGGGCAGCCGGTCGGGACGCTCGGAGGCCGCGGCTCCCGCCGCCCACAGCGCCTCCCGTCGAGTCACACCGAAACAGCCGAGCGCACCCGCGGTCGCCAACGCCTCGGTCTGCGGCACCGACAGCTGCACCCTGCCGGCAAGGTCGACCAGAGACCTGAACGCGCCGTGCGATCGGTCCTCGACGATGCGCTCGGCCAACTCGTCGCCGATGTGCCGCACCGCACCGAGACCCAGCCTCACCTCGAGGCCACGGTTCTCCAGCGTGGCGTGCGCCAGGCTGGCGTTCACGTCGGGACCGTGCACCAGCACCCCGTGCCGACGGGCGTCGGCGACCAACGACTGCGGCGAATAGAAACCCATCGGCTGCGCCCGGAGCAGCGCGGCACAGAACACCGCGGGGTGATGCAGCTTGAACCACGACGAATAGAACACCAGCGAGGCGAACGACAGCGAATGACTCTCCGGGAAGCCGAAATTGGCGAAGGCCTCCAACTTCTCGTAGATCCGGTCGGCGACGTCACCGGTGATGCCGTGCCGCTCCCTCATGCCGTCGTAGAACCGGCTGCGGAGCCGCTTCATCTTCTCGGTGGACCTCTTGGACCCCATGGCCCGACGCAGCTGGTCGGCCTCGGCGGCGGAGAAACCCGCGCAGTCGACGGCCAACTGCATCAGCTGCTCCTGAAACAGCGGAATTCCCAACGTCTTCCGCAGCGCCTGCTCCATCGACGGGTGATCGTAGGTGACCTCTTCCTCACCGTTGCGGCGCCGGATGTACGGGTGCACCGAGCCGCCCTGAATGGGCCCCGGTCGGATCAGCGCGACCTCGACCACCAGGTCGTAGAACACCCGCGGCTTCAGCCGGGGCAACGTGGCCATCTGCGCGCGGGACTCCACCTGGAACACCCCGACCGAGTCGGCGCGCTGCAGCATCTCGTAGACGGCCGCCTCGGACAGGTCGAGCTTCGACAGGTCGACCTCGAGACCCTTGTGCTCGGCGGCCAGGTCGATGGCGTAGTGCAGCGCCGAGAGCATGCCAAGCCCGAGCAAGTCGAACTTCACCAAACCGATTGCCGCACAGTCGTCCTTGTCCCACTGCAGCACGCTGCGGTTCTCCATGCGCGCCCACTCCACCGGGCATACGTCGGCGATCGGCCGGTCACAGATCACCATGCCGCCGGAGTGGATGCCCATGTGCCGAGGCAAGTCCTTGACCTGTAGCGCCAGGTCGATCACCGGTTTGGGAATCTCCTCCACGTCGGGTGAGTCCGCCAGACCGTTCCACTTGCTGAGCTGCTTGCTCCAGGCGTCCTGCTGACCCTGGGAGAATCCCAGTGCCCTGGCCATGTCGCGTACCGCGCTGCGGCCGCGGTAGGTGATGACGTTGGCGACCTGGGCGGCATAGTCACGGCCGTAGCGCTCGTAGACGTACTGAATCGCCTTCTCACGCAGATCGGATTCGATGTCGATGTCGATGTCCGGCGGTCCGTCGCGCGCAGGCGACAGGAAGCGCTCGAACAGCAACTCGTTGGCGACGGGGTCGACGTTGGTGACGCCGAGGGCGTAACAGACCGCGGAGTTGGCCGCCGATCCCCGGCCCTGGCACAGGATGTCGTTGTCCTTGCAGAACCGGGTGATGTCGTGCACGACGAGGAAGTAGCCGGGAAAGTCGAGCTTGGCGATGACGCGCAGCTCGTGCTCGATCTGGGCGTAGGCCTGCGCGGCCCGCTCTGGCGGGCCGTACCGATCCCGGGCGCCGGTCATCACCAGATGGCGCAGCCAGCTGTCCTCGGTCTGCCCCGCAGGCACCTCGAACGGAGGCAGCTTCGGGGCGATGAGTGCCAACCCGAACGCACACTGCTCGCCTAGGTCGGCCGCGGCCGCCACCGCACCGGGGTGCCTGGCGAACAGCCGGGCCATCTCGTCTCCGGAGCGCAGATGCGAACCACCCAGCGGCGCAAGCCATCCGCTGGCCTCGTCCATCGAATTGCGCGCCCGGATCGCCCCCATCGCCATGGCCAGCCTGCCGCGGGTCGGTTCGGCGAAGTGCGCGGCCGTGGTGGCGACGACGCCGACCCCGAACCGCGGCGCCAGGGCGGCGAGCTGGGTGTTGCGTTCGTCGTCGAGGGGGTGGCCGTGATGGGTGAGCTCGACGCTCACCCGGTCGGCCCCGAACCGGTCCACCAGATCGGCGAGCGCGGCGTCGGCGGCGGCCGGTCCACCCGTCGACAAGGCTTGCTGCACATGCCCTTTGCGGCACCCGGTGAGGATCTGCCAGTGCCCACCGGCGGCCTCGGTCAGCGCGTCGAAGTCATAGCGCGGCTTGCCCTTCTCCCCGCCGGCGAGGTGGGCCGTGGCGAGCTCCCTCGACAGACGTCGATACCCCTCCGGCCCGCGTGCCAGCACCAGCAGATGCGGCCCCGGCGGATCGGGCACCTCGGTGCGGGGCACGTTTCCCAGCGAGAGTTCGGCGCCGAACACCGTCTGAACGTCGAGTTCCCGTGCCGCTTCGGCGAATCGGACCACCCCGTACAACCCGTCGTGATCGGTCAGCGCGATGGCCCGCAGGTTCAGCCGGGCGGCCTCCTCGACGAGCTCCTCCGGGGTGCTCGCCCCGTCGAGGAAGCTGAACGCCGAGTGGGCGTGCAGTTCGGCATACGGGGTGGACGTGCCCGTGCGCCGGTGACCGTCGGGCCGCTCGTAGCTCCCCCGCTTGCGGGACCAGGCCGGGCTGTCCCCACCGTCGCCGGTGGGCTCGGGCAGGCGGGACCCGGCGCGGCGCGGCTTGCTGGTGAGCACGCGCTGCATCTCACCCCAGGTCGACGGACCGTCGTTCCAACCCATCCCGCAAATCTAGTCGAACATCAGTTCGAATTCTAGGCCGCGTACGTCACGACCAATGCTCCGGTGCCCGCCTGCACACAATCGAGCAGCCGCAGCGACTGCCGAACGCCAGGGCCGAACAACCGTCGGCCCTCACCCAGCACGATCGGAGCAACCATCAGCACGTACTCGTCGATCAGCCCGGCCTTCGCCAACGACTGGATCAGCACGCCGCCACCCATGATCACCAGATTGGCGTCCGAACGCTGCTTGAGCGCGGCGACCTCTGCGGCGACGTCGCCGTGCAGCAGTTCCGAGTTGGGCCACCGCAGCGTCGTCGCGGCGTTCCCGGAGACGACGTACTTGCGCGTTGCGTTCAGCGCATCCCGGAACGGCCCACCCTGCGCGTTCCAGGACTCGAGCAGATCCTCGTAGCTCCGTCGCCCCAACAACCACTCGAAGCGTGCGGACATCCGCTCGCCCATCGTCGCGGTGACCGTTTGGTCGCTGTACGGCACCGCCCAGCCGCCGTGGGTGAACCCGTCACGGGTGTCCTCGTCCGGCCGCCCTGGCGCCTGCATCACCCCGTCGAGCGTGACCCAATTCGTCACGACGACCTTGCCTGCCACTTGCCCACCAACTCCTCCCGACATGACGATGAGTAATCGCCACCCAGCTTGTCTACCCAGCAGGACTAGTGACAAGGAGACCGTGATGACATCCGCTACGCCCCCGGTCGTCGACCAGGCCACCTGGCACACCGCGCTCGACGAGCTGCGCGCCAGGGAGAAGGCCGCGACCCGCGAACTCGACGCCATCGCCGCGCAGCGCCGCCGGTTGCCGATGGTCGAGATGCCGGAGTACACGTTGACCGGCGCCGACGGACCCGTTGCGCTGGCCGACGTGTTCGACGGCAGGCGCCAGCTCATCGTCTACAACCACATGTGGACCGACGGCGCGGAGTGGCAGTGCGGTGGTTGCACCGGCTTCACGTCGCAGTTCACCCGGCTGGAGTTCCTGGCCGCCTACGACGCCCGGTTCGTCATCGTGACCAACGGTCCCTTCGAGGAGGCCCTGGCCTACAAGGCCAGGGTGGGCAACCAGATGGAGTGGTACTCGTCGTCGGAGAGTTCGTTCGGCGCCGACGTCGGGGCGGCACCCGGCACTGGCTTCGCCGTCAACGTCTTTCTCCGAGAGGGTGACACCGTCTACCGCACGTGGCACACCGACGGTCGCGGCACCGAGCAGCTCAGTCTCAGCTTCGCGCTGATCGACCTGTTGCCGTGGGGCCGCCAGGAGCAATGGCAGGATTCACCCGAGGGTTGGCCGCAGTCGCCGACGTACTCCAAGTGGCTGGACTCCCCCGACATCGCCAAGGTGTACGGCAGCGGCTAACGCAACGGAAAGTCTTGTCCCCGCTCGGATTCCGGCCGCGGGCCGAAGAAGCGCCGGTCGCCCTCGTCGATCGCGACGTCGTTGATGCTTGCTTCCCGGCGGCGCATGAGGCCGTTGTCGTCGAACTCCCAGAGCTCGTTGCCGTAGCTGCGGTACCACTGGCCGCCGGCGTTGCGGCACTCGTACTGGAAGCGCACCGCGATCCGGTTCCCGGCGAAACTCCACAGACCCTTGCGGAGCGCATAGTCCAGCTCGCGCTCCCACTTGGCCGTCAGGAAGTCGACGATCGCGGCGCGACCCGTGACGAACTGGTCGCGATTGCGCCACTGCGAATCCTCGGTATAGGCCAGGCTCACCCGGTGTGGATCGCGGGTGTTCCAGGCGTCCTCGGCCGCCTGAACCTTGACGAGCGCGCTCTCCAGATCGAAGGGCGGGAACGGGGGTTTGGAGTCGTCGGCCATGCCGACCATCATGGCCCCCGCGCTCGTGATCCTGCTGAGTTTCGTCTCGACGGTGGCGGCCCCCGCCAGGGGTGGGTCGACCTCGCACCGTGACAGCATGGACGCGTGACCGAAAACAAGCAGGGAGTCGCCCTCGTCGTCGGAGCGACCGGCATCGTCGGACAGGCACTCGCCACCCAACTCGTCGCCGCCGGCTGGCAGACCTACGGGTTGTCGCGCAGCGGGGGAAGCCCGGTGGACGGCATGACGCCCGTCGCCGCCGACCTGCTGGACCCGGCTGCGCTGCAGCAGGCGCTCGCCGGCGTCGACCCGGAACTGGTCTTCATCACCGCGTGGATGAAGAAGGACACCGAAGCCGAGAACATCGAGGTCAACAGCGCGACGGTCCGCAACGTCCTCGCCGCCACCGGGCCGAAGGGTTCGGTCCGCCACGCCGCCCTGATGACGGGCCTGAAGCACTACCTCGGGCCGTTCGACAGCTACGCCACCGGCGACATGCCCGACACCCCGTTCCACGAATACGAGGAACGCCTGGACAGCCCGAACTTCTACTACGCGCAGGAAGACGAATTATTCGCCGCCGCAGCGCAATACGGATTCGGCTGGAGCGTGCACCGCGCGCACAGCATCTTCGGGTACGCCACCGGAAACGCGATGAACATGGCGCTTACGTTGAGCGTGTACGCCGAGATCTGCCGAGAGACCAACGCTCCCTTCGTCTTTCCCGGCTCCGAAACACAATGGAACGGCCTGACGGACGTCTCCGACTCCGACCTCGTCGGCGAGCAGATGATCTGGGCGGCCACCGATCCGCAGGGCCGCGACGAGGCCTTCAACATCGTCAACGGTGACGTCTTCCGGTGGCGCTGGCTGTGGCCTCAGATCGCCGAGATGTTCGGTGTCGAGCCCGTCGGCTTCGAGGACTCGCCACGCCCGCTCGACGACAGAATGGGTGAGGCGGCAAGCATTTGGCGCACCATCGCCGAGCGGCACCACCTCGCCGAAGCCGACGTCGACCGGCTGGCGTCGTGGTGGCACACCGACGGTGACCTGGGCCGCAACATCGAGTGCCTGACCGACATGACGAAGAGCCGCATGGCCGGTTTCCTGGGTTTCCGCTCGACCGTGGACAGCTTCGCCGACAAGGTGGAGCGCTACCGCGCGTCGAACGTCCTGCCGCGGCGCTAAAGCCCCGTCAGTCCAGGTACTCGGCGGTGCCGTCGTCGAGGACCACGCGCGCGTTCGAGCCGTCGACCCCGGCGGCCTCCGTGCGGAACACCGCATGCCCGGGTTCGGTGCGCCACACCGACGTCGTCAGCGTCTCGCCGGGGAACACCGGCGAGGTGAACCGTGCGCCGACGGCCGTGATCTTCGTGGCGTCGTTGCCCCCGAGTTCGGCCACCAGCACCCGACCCGCAACCCCATAGGTGCACAGCCCGTGCAGGATTGGCTTCGGGAAGCCCGCAAGGTTCTGCGCGAACCACGGATCACTGTGCAGCGGATTGCGGTCCCCCGACAGCCGATAGATCAGCGGCTGATCCTCGGTCGTGGGTAGCGCGACCTTGGCGTCCGGCTCGCGATCCGGGATCTGCGGGGCGACGGGGCGCTCGCCGGGCTGACCGCCGAAACCGCCCTCGCCGCGGATGACGGCCGTCGAGACCGTCTCCGCCACGACCTTGCCCGTCTCCGGGTCGGTGCCGGTGCCCTTGAGCACCAGGATGGCGTTCTTGCCCTCGCCCTTGTCCTGAACGTCGACGACCTCGGAGGTCACGTTGAGCTTGCCCGACGTCGGCAACGGCGCATACAGGCGAATCTGCTGTGAACCGTGCAGCAGCATGGCCCAGTTGAACGACCCCACCTCCGCGGCCGCGGCCCACGCCGGGCACGCGATGACGGCGTAGGTCGGCAGCACCTGCTGCTGGATGTCATGGCTGTTCTCGGTGGTGAACGCCAGATCCTTGGCGCCTGCGCCGACCCCGAGTGCGTAGAGCAGCGTGTCGCGCTCGGTCCACTCGAACGGTTGCGGCGCGGACGTGGCGCCGATGGCGTCGGGGTTGATCGGCATGCTCTGCTCCCTTGAAGGCGGTGGCGGCTCAGTCGGACGATATCGCGACGGCCCCGCGCCGCCCACCGAGGGTTGACCTTTGCCGTAGCAGGGGTGACCATGACTCGCATGCGCTATGTCGTTACCGGCGGTACCGGGTTCATTGGCCGCCGCCTCGTATCCGCGATTCTCGCCAGGAACGACGACGGCGAGGTCTGGGTTCTGGTCCGCCGGGAGTCGCTGTCGCGTTTCGAGAAGCTCGCTACCGAGTGGGGTGAC
Organism: Mycobacterium sp. Root135; assembly: GCF_001426545.1. Taxonomy (GTDB): domain Bacteria; phylum Actinomycetota; class Actinomycetes; order Mycobacteriales; family Mycobacteriaceae; genus Mycobacterium. The sequence continues at coordinate 553,229 of NZ_LMEZ01000007.1, forward strand.
CGCGCGAAACCCCTGGTCGGGGATCTCACGTCGCCCAACCTGGGACTCAGCGAGGCAGCCGTCGCCGAACTCGGAACCGTCGACCACGTGGTGCACTGCGGCGCCGTCTACGACGTGACCGCCGACGACGAGGCCCAACGCGCCGCCAACGTCGACGGGACGAAGGCGGTGATCGAGTTGGCGTTGCGGGTGGACGCCACCCTGCACCACGTATCGTCGATCGCGGTGGCCGGCACCTACCGCGGCGAGTACACCGAAGACGATTTCGACGTCGCGCAGGACTTGCCGACGCCGTACCACCAGACGAAGTTCGAAGCCGAGATGCTGGTGCGCGCCGCCCCCGGTTTGCGCTACCGGGTCTACCGGCCCGCAGTCGTCGTCGGCGACTCCCGCACCGGCGAGATGGACAAGGTCGACGGTCCGTACTACTTCTTCGGGCTGCTCGCGAAGCTGGCCGTGCTGCCGAAGTACACACCAATCGTGCTGCCCGACACGGGCCGCACCAACGTCGTCCCCGTGGACTACGTCGTCGACGCGGTCGCCGAGATCATGCACGCGCCCGGCCGCGACGGTCAGACGTTCCACCTGACGGCACCGAAGTCGATTGGGCTCACACACATCTACCGCGGCGTGGCCAAGGAAGCCCACCTGCCGGACCTTCGCGGCTCGCTGCCAGGATCGCTGGCAACGCCGTTCCTCACCGCCACCGGACGGGCCAAGATCCTGCGCAACATGGCGGCCACCCAGCTGGGCATCCCGGCGGAAGTCCTCGACGTCGTCGACCTCGCTCCGACCTTCACCTCCGACAACGCCGCAGAGGCGTTGCGGGGCAGCGGAATACGGGTGCCCGAGTTCGCCTCCTACGCCCCACTGCTGTGGCGGTACTGGGCCGAACACCTGGACCCAGACCGCGCCCGCCGAGACGATCCCGCTGGTGCGCTGGTCGGTCGCCACGTCGTCATCACGGGAGCGTCCAGCGGCATTGGCCGAGCATCAGCCATCGCCGTGGCCGAACGCGGGGCGCGGGTGTTCGCCTTGGCGCGCAACGCCGAAGCGCTCGACGACCTGGTCGCCGAAATCCGCGAATCCGGCGGCGAGGCACACGCATTCACGTGTGACGTCACCGATTCGGCGTCGGTGGACCACACCGTGAAGGACATCCTCGGCCAGTTCGGTCACGTCGACTACCTGGTGAACAACGCGGGCCGTTCCATCCGGCGGTCGGTGTCGGCCTCCACCGATCGGCTGCACGACTACGAACGCGTGATGGCGGTGAACTACTTCGGCTCGGTGCGGATGGTGCTGGCACTGCTGCCGCATTGGCGTGAACGACGGTTCGGGCACGTGGTGAACGTCTCGAGCGCGGGCGTGCAGGCCAACAGCCCGAAGTACAGCGCGTACGTCCCGAGCAAGGCCGCGCTCGACGCCTTCGCCGAAGTGGTTGGCACCGAGACACTTTCCGACCACATCACCTTCACCAACATCCACATGCCGTTGGTCAAGACACCGATGATCGCCCCCTCGAGCAAGCTCAACCCGGTGCCCGCCATCACCGCGGACCACGCGGCCGCGATGGTGGTCCGCGGCCTGGTGGACAAACCCGCCAGGATCGACACCCCGCTCGGCACGCTGTCCGACATCGGCCATTACTTCGCCCCGGGCCTGTCCCGCCGGATCATGCACCAGTTGTATCTCGGCTATCCCGATTCGCCGGCCGCCCGAGGCGTCACGGCGCCGGCGGAGCACCAGCCGACGCGACGGCCGAGACGGCCCGTCCGCGTGCTCGGCCCGGGCCTGATGAACTTCCGAACGCCGGGACCCGTCAAGCGGGCGGTCCGACTGGTACCTGGTGTGCACTGGTGACGACCCCGCCCTAGTGTTGACGGTGTGACAGAAGTCGTGAGGACGGACGCGGACGCGACGACGCGATTGCCCGTCTTCGCCGACGTGGACACGGGCGTGGACGACGCCATGGCGTTGGCCTACTTGCTTGGCAGCGCCGACGCCGAAATCGTCGGCATCGCCTCGACCGCAGGCAACGTGCCCGTCGACCAGGTCTGCGTCAACAACCTGGGGCTTCTCGCACTCTGCGGTGCCGGTGACATCCCGGTGTCCAAGGGTGCCGACCGCCCGCTGGCGACGCCCTTGCGCACCGCCGAGGACACCCATGGCCCGGAGGGTCTCGGCTACGCGCAACTGCCCGCCTGCGACGGTCGACTGACCGACTACGACGCGGCCACCGCCTGGGTGCGGGCGGCCCGCGAATACCCGGGAGAGCTCATCGGGCTGGTCACCGGACCGTTGACCAATCTGGCGCTGGCCATGCGCATCGAACCGAACCTGCCCAGGTTGTTGCGCCGGCTCGTCATCATGGGCGGCGCATTCGACTACCGAGGCAACACCACGCCGGTGGCCGAATGGAACATCAGCGTCGACCCCGAATCGGGCTCGGAGGTCTTCACCGTATGGGGCGCGGCGTGGGGCTTGGACAAGCCGACACACCTGCCAATCGTGTTGGGGCTCAACCTGACCGAACACGCCGCCATGACACCTGCGATCCTCAGCCGGCTGGCGGCGGCCGCCGGGTCCGCCACCAGCCCGATGAGCGTGCTCGACGACCGAGGCACCCGATCGGCGGCCTCCAATCCGCTGATTCGCGTTCTCGAGGACGCGATGCGCTTCTACTTCGAGTTCCACTTCGACCAGGGCGAGGGCTACCTGGCCCACCTGCACGATCCGCTCGCCGCCGCGGTGGCACTGGACCCCGACCTCGTCACATACCGGCAGGCGACCGTCGACGTCGAACTGACGGGCACCCTGACCCGCGGGATGACGGTGGCCGACTGGCGTGGGCACTGGGGCCGATACCCCAACGCGCACATCGGCGTTCACGTCGACCCGGAGGCCTTCTTCGACCGGTTCATCGCCCGGGTGGGGCCCTTCGCCGCCACGGTGGGCTGACGATTGCGTACCTCCCGCTATTCATAGACCCCCTCCAGGAACCACTGCCGCTGCCGGTAGCACAGCAGCATGGCCCGGTCGACGACGTCTCCTCGACCGCCCGGCTCCTCGATCAGCACCTGCACTCGTGCCGTGCGCCCGGCCTTTCCCGACTCCTGCGGGTCCCACCACCTTTCGTCGACCGGCCATGGACCTGCCCACCATCGCAACCGCCCCGACCTGCCGTCCCCGGTCAGCCGCACCGGGTCCGCCGAGAACGCACCCCGCCCCGTCACCCGCACCGGGTTGCCCTCTGCGTCGAGGAGTTCGACCGGATCGTCGAGCAGCACGGCAGGCGACGGTTCCGGGAGCTGACCCGGCCAGGGCTGGCCGGGGTCGGCCCGAGGGACGGGTTCGTCGCCCAACGGCGTGAAGGTGATGCGCTCGGCGGGCCCACGACCACCGCTGAGCACCGGCACCTGCACCGACTCCGGCCCGAGCAGCCCTTGAACGCGCACCAGCGCCCGGCGTGCCCGCAACCGGTCGTCGTCACCGGAGGAACCCCACAGCGGCAGCTGCAACGCCGAAGCCGACACCACTTCCACCGGCCGAAGCCGCAGGGTGACGATCGGACCGCCGAGCCCTGCGGGGCGGCCCTCGCGGCGGCGGTTCAACCAGCCGTCGAGCTGCCAGCGCACCCGGTCGGCCGTGGCGTCCTCGGTCAGCGGTTCGGCACACCGCCAGACACGGTGCATCTCCTCACCGTTGGCGGTGGTCGCATGGATCGCCAACCGCGTACAGCCGACGCCCGCCGCCTCCAGGCTGCGATGCAGTTCGCCTGCCAGCGACCGGCCGGCGAACGCGGCGGCGTCGACCCGGTCCACGGGGGGATCGCAGTCCATGACCGCGTCGAGCTCCGGTGGTGTGTCGCGACCCGACGGTCCGCGCGCCGACTCCCCTCTGGCGAACCGGTGAGCGGAGATCGCATCGGCCCCAAACCGGGATGCCACGTCGGTGCGCGACAGGTCGGCGAACTGCCCGATGCTTCGAATCCCCATGCGCCACAACAGGTCGGCCAAATCGTCCCGGCCGGGTGCCGACAGACTCGGTTCGGTGGCCAGCTGCCGGATCGACAGGGCGGCCAGAAAGGCCGCGTCGCCGCCGGGTTCGACGATGTACCCGGCGCGAGCGGCGAACACCGCGGTGGCCAACTGGTCGGCGATGCCGACCTGACACTCCGCGCCCGCCGCGGCGACCGCGTCCACCAACCGCTCCGATGCCGCCTGCTCCGACCCGAAGTAGCGGGCCGCGCCCCGCACGGACAACACCAGCAGGCCCGGCCGCAACACCTCCGCGCGTGGCACGACCTCGTCGACGGCCGCCGTCACGCCTTCGAAGTGCCTGGCGTCACGGCCGGGATCGGCGGTGGCCACGTGAACACTTGGGCAGCGAGACTGAGCCTCCCTACGACGCAGACCTCTGCGCACCCCGGCCGCACGAGCCGACGCCGAACATGCCACCACGCGATTGGCCAGTGTGACCACGACGGGATCGGTCGCCGGTAGACCCGCCGCGGCGGCCGCCGCCACCGCGGGCCAGTCCATGCACCAGATGGCCAGCACTCGGCCTGGCACGTCATCCGCCCACTACTCGAGCGAGACCGACGGAGCGGCCGGAGGCCCTGGTGGCCAGTCGCACCCGGCTTATCCGTCCGCATCCGGGGGTGGGGGCCCCGGCGCCGGCGCCCGTCACCTCGAAGCCACACACCTTCGACTCCAGTCGCGCCGAGGCACCGTGCCAGTCGCCGTCGACGACCAGCAGCGTGCAGCCCTTCTGCCGCGCCCTGGCCGTCACCGCACGCGCCCTCGTCGGCGCGACCGACCGTCCGCCAAGGCCGAGCACCACCAGATCCAGCCCGTCCATCAACACCGCGGCCACTTCCACCGGATCGGCGCCGGGATCGGGGATCACCGCGAGCCTGCTCAGATCGGCACCCATCTCGACGGCAGCAAGCAGACCCACCCCGGGCTGACCCACGATCGCCGCGTGCCCACCCGCCGCCGTCACCGCAGCCACCAGTCTGAGTGGCAACGACCGGGCTCCCGACAACACCGCCACCGAACCACGCGGCAACGAGTCCGGCAGCAGTTCGGACAACGATTCCGGTACCGGTAGCAAATTTTCTGCAGCCGGAATCGCGGTGCGCGACGGCATGGATCCGCGGTGCGTCGGACCCGCCGAGGTCGACGATCTTCCGGACACCTCGGCCATCTTGCGTCGAAGGTGTTCCACCTGCTCAGCGCGGCTTTTCCCGGCCTGAGTCACATCCATCACGACTGCCACGAGAGCACCTTGCGCACCATCCGACTCGATCCCTCATTCGAAAATATGTTCGATTGAACGAGTAAACACTCACCCACCGACACCGTCAAGCGGGTCGGACTCTCCGGCAGGCCCCTGTACGCCTCCAGTGAAATACCCGGGTGGCAGTTCCCAGGGTCGGCTAGAGTTTGGTCACCGGAACCCGCTTCGGAATGGGACTGGTGCGCGCGTCCAGCACCAGGGACCGCACGGAATCGCCTCGCGATTCGCCGAAGGACAAGCGTTCGCAATTCGGGGATTAGTAAGGACAGCATCATGAGGTCACATCGCCTGGCTCGCCGTGTCGCGGCCTACGCAGGAGGTGCCGCCGTCGTCGCGATGGTCGGCCTGACAGCAGCGTGCGGCGGCAGCTCCGACAAAGCCCCCGAGACCACCACCCCCTCGACGACCACCGCGCCGTCGTCGTCGGCCCCCTCGGTGACACCCACCGAGAAGTCGATCAACCCCACGGGTGGCAACCTGTTCACGCCTCCGGTCAAGGCACCGCCCGCGCCGACGGCGATCCCCGGCGACAACTGACATCCCGCCCGTTCGCGAATCCGGCGCAGGACCGTCCCACGACCCCATGCCGTCACAGACTCTGACAGCACCACGGACCAGGCGCTCCAACGCCTGGCCGTGGCTGCTGCCCGTCATCATGCTTGCCGTTCTGGCACTGGCCTCTGACATCCGGATCACGCCGGGCACCGGGCGATCCAACATGATCGACGGACCCTTCGCCTCGTTGTTGGCCGCGTCGACCGATCTGGGACCGGCCCGCGGCGATCACGTCCAACTCACCGCGATGTTGCGCGACGACCGTCGCCCCGACGCGCTGATCGGCTGGGCGAGGCAGCACGGCCTCACCGTGCAATGGCGCACCAGCGACGGCTGGGCCGTCGTGGAGGGCGCCCCCGACCGCGTGGCAGACGCACTCGCCGTCGAGGTTCACGACTACCGCGGCCAGCGCGGTCAGGAGTTCTACGCCTCACCGCAGCAGCCGGAGGTGCCGACTCCGCTTCGGGACGAAGTCCAGCAGCTCGGCCGAATCCTCAGTTACACACCGCATCACGAATCGCGGCCGGACATCTTGCCGCTCGACGTCCCCGACCGCGGACTGACGCCAACCGCCCTGCTGAACACCTACAACGCGGCGGGCCTGGCACGCAGCGGATTCACGGGCAAGGGCACCACGATCGTGATCTTCGCGTTCAACGGCTTCGCCCAGTCCGACCTCGACACCTTCGCCGACCTCAACGGTCTTCCGCGGTTCACCCCGACCGTCGTCGGCGATCAACTGAAGGAACCGTACGGCGAGACCACGATGGATCTCGAAGTCGCCCATGCGATTGCGCCCGACGCCAAGTTGGTCGTCGTCAACGCGCGACCGACCGTCGAGGGCGACGGCGCGTTCCAGAAGATCGGGCAGATGCTCGAGGACACCAATGATCAGTTCCCCGGCGCGATTTGGAGCCTCTCGATCGGCTGGGGTTGCGACAAGCTGCTCACCGCAGCGGATTTGGAGCCGGTGCGCTCCGCGCTCGTCGATGCCCACGAGAACGGCACCACGGCGTTCAACGCCAGCGGCGACCTCGCCGGGCTGGAGTGCAAGGGCGGCGACGACTGGGACTCCCCGCCGGGACCTGCCGACGTCGGACTGGATTCCATTGCCTCCCTTCCCGAAATGACCAGCGTGGGCGGCACCACGCTGTCCACCGACGCCGAGGGCAGGTGGCTCGCCGAGCAGGCCTGGTTCGACGTCCCGCTCTCCCAGGGCACCGGCGGGGGCGTGTCGACGCTCTTCGGCCGGCCGCCGTGGCAGCAGGTCGCGTCGGGACAGATTCCGGCCGCCCGCAACACCGGCATGAGACTGACCCCCGACATCTCCGCGGTTGCCGACCCGTTCACCGGGGTGAAGATCGTGCTCAACGGCGACAACGTCGTCGGCGGTGGCACCTCGCAATCGGCACCCATCTGGGCGGGGCTGACCGCGGTGATGACCCAGTTCTTGAAGGAGAACGGCGGTCGGGAGATCGGCGACATCAACCCCCTGCTCTATCGGATCGCCCAGGGCGCGCCGCTGCCCGCCTTCCGCGACGTGACGTTGGGCGGCAACGCCGTTGACACCGCGGGGCCGGGTTACGACCTGGTCAGCGGACTCGGCACCCCCGACGTCGACAACCTCGCCCGCAATCTGCTGACCATCCAGAGGATCGTCCAATGAGTACCGAACCGGACACCGACGACCCCACCCCGGGAATGGTCGAGTGCCGGGTGTGCAAGACCGAGGTACCCGAAGGCGAGTACTGCGGTCTGTGCGGCATTCCCCTCAGCGAGCACCGCGCCGACGGGCCGGGATGGTTGCGGGCCACCGCCTACAGCGCCTCCCCCGGAGAACATCTCTTCCGACCCAACATCGTCAGCTCGTTGTTCCCGCACCTGTCTCCGGGTTCACGCAAGCCGTTCCTCGTCGGCCTCCTGGTCATCCTGGCTGCCCTGGTGGCCACCAGCTTGTTCCGGCTACCGGCGGCGTTGATCACCGTCGCCGCACTGGGTTTGCCCCTGCTGTTCCTGATCTACCTGCAGGAGTCCGACGTCTACGACGACGTCCCCACCGGAACCCTGGTCGCCACGGCGGGATTGGGCATCGGACTCGGCGTCGGATGGGTGCTCTGGACGGGCGCCGTCGTCGCGCAGGCCTACGACGTCGGGCTGGGGATGGGCATCGCCGGATCACGCATCCTGCGCGACGGGCTCGGCGTCCCCATCGGCGGGGTGATCCTCATGCTCGTCCCCGCCCTGGTGGTGAGATTGGTGCGACCCGGCCAGCGAGAAGCCCTGGACGGCTTCGCCATTGGCGCACTCGGTGCCCTGATGTTCACGGCGGCGGCCCAAATGACCCGGTTGTCACCACAATTTGCGGGCGGCATGATCGCGCGCTCACGACCGATGAACGGCTTGATCGTCGAGGCGGGCATCCGTGGCGTGGCCGTGCCGCTGACCGCGGCAGCCGTTGGCGGTCTGATCGGCACGGTGCTGTGGTTCACCCGCCCGGAGAACAAGAAGCACCAGCACCGCCACTACGTCCGACTCGTCGTAGCCGTCTTCGCACTGGTAATTCTGGTGCTCTACGCCGGCCTCGGTCTGGTCGACGTGGCCAGGATGCCCCAATTGCTGCAATTGACATTGCATCTCGGTGTGGCCGCGGCCGCGCTACTCGCGTTGCGGGTCGGGTTGCATCTGGCGCTGCTGCACGAGGCCCACGACGAGATCCTCTCCGACCAACCGTTGCTGTGCCAGCACTGCGGGCACGTCGTCCCCGACATGGCCTTCTGTGTCGCCTGCGGCGCAGCCACCAGGGCGTCCTCACGATCCTCGCGGCAGGCCCGGCGTGACATCCGACCGGTCCGCGTCGAGCCAGGGGCGGACGACGCGTGACGACGATCGTCCAGGGCTACTCGACGCACGCAGGCACGTACACCGCACCGGCGCTGCGCAAGACCTCCCACCGTCGACTCCTCGTCGTATGGGTGGCCGCCATCGGTCTGGTCGCCGCCGGACTCGTCGCAATGTCGGGCGCATTGGAGACGCCGTCGCCCCGGTACGTCTGCCCACCCGATTGCGGACGACCACCGATGGGACTGCCGGTCACGATCAATCCACGCTTCACCGCGCCGGACGGGGCGTTCTCGGTGGCCTACCCGGCGGAGGGCACGGCCTACAACGTCACCGCAGGCGATCGCGGCATTACCGCCGACCTGCTGGCCGGCGACGGCGGCACAATGCGATTGTTCAGCGAGCCAGCTGCCGGCCGCACCCCCGAACAGATCGCCAACCAGCTCGTCAAGGCGACCTTCCCCGACACGAAGATGGCCTACGAAATCCCCAACGCGATGGTCGGATACCAACCGGGCTACGGCCTGGTTGCCGATTGTTGGCCGCAGGGTTCCAACGCGAGTTACACCCGAATGCGGGTGGTCGTCATGGTGGCCGTGAAGAACGACCTCGCCTTGGTGGCCGGGGCCGTGGGTCCGTTCCACGCCTTCGGCCCCGACTTCGGGTCGGGAAAGCCGTCGGCGGCGAACCTGCAAATTGCCCTTGACATGGGCAAATACGTCAACAGCTTCCATTGGCGCGGCGACCCGCTGCGCTGACGACCACCTCCCGGACTGATGTGATCGGGATTTCCCACGGTTAAATGGTGACATTGACAAATGTCACCAATCGCTGTTGTACTTCGGGTTGTGACGACCAATACGATGCCAACGCGGGGCTCCCGGCGATCGCGCGCCGCAGCCACGGTGAGCGGCCTGACGCTGCGACAGATCAGCGCGGCACTGCCGCCCGAACGGGCGTGGGGCCTGTGGGCATCACGCCGGATCGTCGAGCGGATCATGGACTCCTTCGGCCCCTCGCTGGCCGGGACCGACGTCGAGAAGGTCGACGTCCGCCTGCCCGACGGCCGCCGCGTCGTCGGCGAATGGGTGCGAGGCGCGGGGGTGGCCAGCACGGCCGCCAGCGAGTGCATCTACTTCCTGCACGGCAGCGGCTTCGCGCTGTGCTCACCCCGCACCCACCGCAGGCTGACGGCCTGGTTGTCCCGACTGACCGGGCTCCCCGTGTTCTGCCTCGACTACCGCCTCGCCCCGCGGCATCGCTTCCCCGCTGCCGCCGTCGACGCCCGGTCCGGCTGGGACTGGCTCCTCACCGTGCAGGGCTTCGCCCCCGACCGGGTCGTCGTCGCCGGCGATTCGGCAGGCGGGCATCTGGCCGTCGACCTGCTGCTGCAGCCCGACGTCGCCCATCCGGCCGGTCTCGCCCTGTTCTCACCGCTGCTCGACCTGACGTTCGGGCTGGCGCGCGCCAGAGAAGAACTGCGGCGAGATCCCGCGATCCGCGCCGCCGACGCCGCGAAACTCGTCGGATTGTATTGCGCAGGAACGGACCTCACTCATCCCCGGCTCACCCTCGACGTCGCGGGCGGGCGGCGGATGCCGCCGACGCTGGTCCAAGCCGGTGGGGGCGAGATGCTCGTCGCCGACTCTCGGCGATTGGCCGCCGACATCACCGCCGCGGGTGGTGACTGCGAGCTGCAGGTCTGGCCCGATCAGGTACACGTCTTCCAGGCACTACCGAAGCTGACCCCCGAGGCCGTGCCCGCGATGCGGGAGGTGGCGGCGTTCATCGGAGAGTCGTTGCGGGGCAGTGTAATCAGCCGGGTGGCTGGCTAATGGGCATCTTCGGCTCCTCCCCCAAACGTAGCCACGGGGCGGCGGCCGTCATCACCGGAGCGGGTAGCGGCATCGGCGCCGCATTCGCCGCCGAACTCGCCCGTCGTGGCGGCCGGATCGTGTGCAGCGACGTCGACGAGGGGTCGTCGCAAGCCACGGCCGACGCCATCGTCGCCGCGGGCGGGCAGGCCACCTCGGTCCGTTGCGACGTCTCTCAACTCGACGACGTCCGGCAGCTGGCCGAGGTAGCCCAGTCCTGGCACGGCGGTCCGCCGACGCTGGTGGTCAACAACGCCGGTGTCGGGGCGGGCGGTGCCGCCATCGGCGACGTCGAGATGGACGACTGGAGGTGGGTTCTCGGGATCAACCTGTGGGGGCCGATCCACGGCTGCCAGGTGTTCACCCCGATCCTGCGGGAGGCGGGCCGGCCCGCCGGGATCGTCAACGTCGGGTCGGCCGCCGCGTTCGGCGCAGCACCCGGCATGGCGGCCTACAACGTCAGCAAGGCCGGGGTGCTGTCACTGTCGGAGACACTGGCCGCCGAACTGTCCGGCACCGGAATCAACGTGACGGTGCTGTGCCCGACGTTCGTCAAGACCAACATCGTGCAGGCGGGCCGGATCTCGGCGCAGTCGACGCAGTTGGCCGACAAGCTGATGCGCTGGACCGGCTTCACCCCCGAGCGCGTCGTCCGGGCCTGCCTGGACACCAACGACCGCGGTGGCCTCTACTGCATGCCGCAGCCCGACGCCCGAATCGGCTGGGGCATCAAACGATTCACACCGACGGTGTACACCCGTGCCGTCGGGCTGACCAATCGCGCGACCACTTAGGAGACCATCGTGGCAATCGACATGGATGCAATGCTGGAGAAGATCAAGGATCGCCAGTGGGCGCTGGCCGACATCGACTGGGAGGCACCGGGCGCCGAGACCATCAGCGACGAGTTCCGGCCCAAGCTCAAGGCGTTCATGGCCGACCTGTGCTGGATCGAGAACGTCGGTGCCCGTGGGTTCGCCGCGCTGGCCAAGAAGGCGCCGACGCCCGTCCTCGCCGAGATCTACCGCTACTTCCATGCCGAGGAACAGCGGCACGCCAACGCCGAACTCGCCCTGATGAAGCGGTGGGGCATGCTCGAAGACGGTGAGATGCCGGAGCCGAACATCAACATCCGGTTGGCCATACAGTGGCTGGACAAGTATTCCGACGACATGTCACTGTCGATCCTGGGGACCGTCATCCCGATGCTGGAGGTGGCGCTGGACGGCGCGCTGCTCAAGTTCCTGCTCGAAGAGGTCCACGACCCGGTGTGCCACCAGGTGTTCGAGAAGATCAACAACGACGAATCCCGGCACATCGCAGTCGACTTCGACGTGCTCAACATGATCGGCAACGCGACCGCGCGCCGGCTGGCCATCCAATTCGTCGGCAATGTCGCCTCACCGGGAGTGATCCTTGGCATGCTGATGTACGCGCCCCTGCTGAATCGGATGCGCAACAACATCGTCGAGATGGGTCTGGAACCCGAGCGGCTCTACGACGCCATGAAGCGGTTCCGGAAGATGGGCGAGCGCGCCGAGTTCACCCGCCGCGTGCCGACCTATCAGCTGCTGAAGTTCCACTCCAGGCTCGTGGTCAACCCGAACAACCCGTATCACTACCTGGCGAACTCGATGGTCTGGCTGTCCGACCGCTACCCGAACAGCTTGCTCAGCCCCATCCCCACCTGGTTCAAGGAGCTGACCTATGAGCCGGCAGCCTGAGGTGCACGTCTACGACACCCTGATCGTCGGCACCGGGTTCACCGGCATCGGGGCGGCCATCAAGCTGACCCAGGCAGGCGTGGACGACATCGTCATCGTCGAACGCGACCAGCGCGTCGGCGGGACGTGGCGGGACAACACGTATCCCGGTGCGGCATGCGACATTCCGTCGCTGCTGTACTCGTTTTCGTTCGTCGCCAACCCCACCTGGTCACGGGCCTATTCCCCCGCCGAGGAGATCCGGCTACACATCGAAGAGATGGTGGACCGCTTCGACCTGAGGCGGCGCATCGACTTCGGCGTCGAGGTGAACGGTCTGTCCTTCGACGAAGACGCCGGGGTGTGGGACGTGAGGACCACCGGCGGCACGGAGTACCGTGCCCGCACCGTCGTGCTGGCGTCGGGGCCGCTGCCCGATCACAAATGGCCGAACGTCCGCGGGATCGAAACCTACGAGGGCCACAAGATCCACAGCGCCCGTTGGGATCACGACTACGACTTCACCGGCAAGCGCGTGGCGGTCATCGGCACCGGTGCGAGCGCCGTGCAGATCGTGCCGGAACTGGTCAAGCAGGCCGCCTTCGTCAAGGTCTTCCAACGCACGCCGGGCTGGGTGATCCCGCGGCTTGACGTCGCCACCCCCGATCGTGCCCAAGAACTCTTTGCGAAAGTGCCTGCGGTGCAACGGGCAGCGCGACGGGCGTTGTTCTGGGGGCACGAGGTCAGCGCCACCGCGCTGGTCTGGAAGTCGCCGTTGAGCGGGCTCGTCGCCCGGCTCGGCAAGGCACACCTGCATCGCCAGGTGAAGGATCCGTGGTTGCGCAGACAGCTGACGCCGGACTTCACCCCAGGCTGCAAGCGCATGTTGGTCTCCAGCGACTACTACCCCGCCTTGCAACGCGACAACTGCAAGCTGATCGACTGGCCGATCGCCACCATGAGCCCGGTGGGCATCCGCACCGGCGACGGCATCGAACATCACCTGGACTGCGTCGTGTTCGCGACGGGGTACGACGTGCACCTCACCGGCCCGCCGTATGGGGTGACCGGGCTTGGCGGCCGGTCCCTCGGCGACGAGTGGACCCGCGGGGCGCAGGCGTACAAGAGCATCAACGCCAGTGGTTACCCGAATCTGTTCTTCATGACGGGTCCCAATTCCGGGCCGGGGCACAATTCGCTGCTGGTGTTCGTGGAGGGCCAGCTCGACTACGCCGTCGCGGGGATCACCACCATCCTGCGCGAGAACCTGCGCTACCTCGACGTCCGTGCCGACGTTCAGCGACGCCACAACGAGGAGCTTCAGAAGCGTTTGACCAAGACGACGTGGATGAGCGGGTGCAGCAGTTGGTACCTGACGGCCGACGGTTTCAACGCCTCGATGTACCCGGGCTTCGCCACACAGTATCTTCGACAGATGCGTGACTTCCGGTTCGGTGACTACGAGGCGGTTCCAGCGGGTAGTAGGCCTGCCGTGAGCATAAGTTCGTCGGCCTGACATGCCGCCCGCCAAGCCGCCGCGGCAACAAGCGGGCGCCATCTCGACCATCCTCAACGGGCTTCGTCGAGCACCGCGGCAGATTCGGCGGGGCTCCCGCGACGTCATCGAGAACGCGGTGTCGCAGCTGTTCGACGCCGCGGTGCAACCCCACGGCGTCGCGGCGTCCGGCGAGTACCGAATCGAAGAACTCGCACACCTGGCGGGCACGACCACGCGCAACATCCGCGTGTACCGCGACCGCGGCCTCCTGCACCCGCCGCTGCGGGTCGGCCGCATCGCGCTGTTCAACGACACCCACCTGACCCGGCTGCGCCTTATCACCTCGATGCTCGACCGCGGCTACAACATCTCCCACGTCCACGAGATGCTCAGCGCCTGGGAGCAGGGCAAGAACCTGGGCGACATGCTCGGCCTCGAGACCGCGATCGCCGGTAGCTGGGCATCGGAGAAGCCGGACCGGATGTCGGTCGCCGAGGCCAGGCAGCTGGTCGACGACGACGCGGGCTTCGACCGGATGGTCGGCCTCGGCGTCGTCACCGTCGACCACGACGTGGCAACCATCGTGCGGCCCAAGCTGATCGAGGCCTTCAATGAGATCAGGCAGTACGGCGTCAGCACCGACAAGCTGATCGACATTCACGAGCAGACCGCACCGCTCGTCGACGAGATCAGCGGAATCCTGGTGCGTGCCGGAGTCGAGCACGTCCTCACGCGGATCAATCCCGGGGCCGCCCTGCCTCCGGATACCGAAGTGGCCGAACTGATTACGATGCTGGTGCGGTTCCGCACGCAAGCCGTCGCGGCGGTGTCCGCGACGCTCGCGTTCTCGATCGAGTCGACGATCGAATCCTCGGTGAGTCAGATCCTCGGCGACTTGATCGAGAAGTCCGCCGACGAAGAAGCCTGAGCCGGCATCACTCCCACTCGATCGTGCCGGGGGGCTTGCTGGTGACGTCGAGGACGACCCGGTTGACCTCGGGCACCTCGTTGGTGATCCTGGTCGAAATCCGCTCGAGCACGTCGTACGGAACACGGGTCCAGTCGGCGGTCATCGCGTCCTCGCTGGAGACGGGCCGCAACACGATCGGGTGACCGTAGGTCCGGCCGTCGCCCTGCACGCCCACCGACCGGACGTCGGCGAGCAGCACCACCGGGCACTGCCAGATCTGGTTGTCCAGCCCGGCCGAGGTGAGCTCTTCACGGGCGATGGCGTCGGCCCTGCGCAGCGTGTCCAACCGGCTCGCGGTGACCTCGCCGACGATGCGAATCGCCAAACCCGGTCCCGGAAAGGGTTGGCGCCCAACGATTTCCTCGGGGAGACCGAGCTCGCGGCCCACTGCCCGCACCTCGTCCTTGAACAGCAGCCGCAGCGGCTCGACGAGCTTGAACTTCAGGTCGTCGGGCAACCCGCCGACGTTGTGGTGACTCTTGATGTTGGCCGCACCCGTGCCGCCGCCGGACTCCACCACGTCGGGGTACAGCGTGCCCTGGACCAGGAAGTCGATTTCGCCAGTCGACTCCTCGCGCAAGCGCTCGTCGGTGCCTCCACCGTCCTCGACCAGGGTCCGCACCGCGCCCTCGAACGCCCGGATGAACTCGCGGCCGATGATCTTGCGCTTGCCCTCCGGATTGGTCACGCCGGACAGGGCCTCGAGGAACCGTGCCTCGACGTCGACGGTGACGAGATTCGCCCCGGTGGCGGCGACGAAGTCGCGCTGCACCTGGCCCCGCTCCCCGGCGCGCAGGAGCCCGTGGTCGACGAAGACACACGTCAGCCGGTCACCGACGGCGCGCTGGACCAAGGCCGCGGCCACCGCGGAGTCGACGCCGCCGGACAATCCGCACAGGGCCCGGCCGTCGCCGATCTGCGCGCGGACCTGTTCGACCAACGCGTCGGCGATGTTGGCCGCGGTCCACGTCGAATCGATGCCGGCGAATTCGTGCAGGAATCGGCTAAGCACCTGCTGGCCGTGCGGACTGTGCATAACCTCGGGGTGGTACTGCACGCCGGCGAGCCTGCGCGCCCGGTTCTCGAACCCCGCCACCGGCGCGCCGGCGCTGGTCGCGATGACGGTGAAGCCGTCGGGCGCCTCGGTCACGGCGTCACCGTGGCTCATCCACACGGGTTGGCTCTCCGGAAGGTCGGCGTGCAGCTCGCCGCCGGACACCAACATGTCGGTACGGCCGTACTCGCTGGTGCCGGTGTGGGCTACGGTGCCGCCAAGCGCCTGCGCCATCGCCTGGAAGCCGTAGCAGATGCCGAATACCGGAACATCGAGGTCGAAGATCGCCGGATCGAGTTGCGGTGCGCCGTCGGCGTACACACTGGCCGGGCCGCCGGACAGCACGATCGCCGCCGGATCCATCGCCTTGATCTCGTCGACCGTCGCGGTGTGCGGGATGACCTCCGAGTACACCCGCGCCTCACGGACGCGTCTCGCGATGAGCTGCGCGTACTGCGCTCCGAAGTCGACCACCAACACGGGCCGGGGAGATGCCGTTTTCACCCGCTCAGTCTAGTGGCGCACATGCGGGGCCTCGCACCGCCGGACGGCTGACTACACCGCGCGGCCGCGCCACAGCACCGACACGCCCTCCTCGGTGACCTCGATCGCCCTGATGAACTCTTCGTTGTCGAAACCCGGCAGCTCCTGCAGTTCGGCCAGGAGGTCGTGGGCCTCACCGAGCGGCACCGACGTCGTGCGGCCGTCGAGGTAGGTCAGGACGAAGAACGCGTCGTCGTCCCCGGAGTCGGGCGCCGTGGTCATGAACGACACCTGCGCCAGTTCGTCGGAGCTTCGGGTGTTGGGTTGGGCCGCGCGGTGCGCTTCGAGCAGATCCTCGACCTCGCGGCCGAACGGCTGCAGGACGACGGGATCGCGCCCGGGAAGGGTGAATCGGATGGCCCGGTGGACGCCGAGTCGCACCGTACCCACCATGCGGTCGAGGCTTTCCTGGTCGAGTCCCATCAGATTCAGCGGCCACGAGCCGACGAGCCGCTCACCACGATCGGGGTCGGCCTCGTCGGTCTCGACGACGAACAGCCGGGTGGCACCCGCCCCGATCAACGTCCACATCGGCATGCCGCCTGCAAGGTCTTCACGCCCCGACTCCCCCGGCTGGGAGCCCATGCCGTTGCCCACCCAGGTGAAGTTGGCGACGGCGGTCAGCGGCTCGTCTGCGAAGGGCTGGGCCCGGTTGATCAGCAACCGTGCCCGGCGGCGCTGAAGGTAATTCACGGCGTCATTGTCTCAGCAAGGCCTCGGCGACTGCAGCGCTCTCGGTTACCAACCGATGTCGATCAGCCCGCTGAGCTGACCGGTTCGATCGGGAGCCTGCGCAGCGCGGCGGGCGCGTCAGCCGGGACGACGGGATTTCGTGGCGCGATGGGAGTAAGCCGTTCATAGGGCTGGCCCTGCGTCGGCCGCTGGTCGACCTCACCCTTGTTGGGCCACAGCGACGCCGCGCGCTCGGCCTGGGCCGTGATGCTCAGCGACGGGTTGACGCCCATGTTCGCGGAGATGGCCGCGCCGTCGACGACCGACAACGTCGGGTACCCGTGCACCCGGTGGTAGGGGTCGATCACGCCGTTCTCGACGCTGTCGCCGATCGTCGCGCCGCCGAGGAAGTGGGCCGTCAACGGAATGTTGAAGAGCTCGCCCCAGGTGCCGCCCGCAACGCCGTCGATCTTCTTGGCGATGCGGCGGGTGACCTCGTTGCCTGCCGGGATCCACGTCGGGTTGGGCAGTCCGTGGCCTTGCTTGCTGACCATCCGCCGGAAGCCGAACTTGCTCTTCTTCGTGTAGGTGGTGATCGAGTTGTCCAGGTGCTGCATCACCAGGGCGATCATCGTGCGCTCGCTCCAGCGGCGCGGGTTCAGCAGACGCAGGGTGCCCTTGGGGTCGGATTGCGCGGACTGGATCAGCTGCTTCCACCGGGGCACGCCGGTCCCGTCGGGGAGGACGCCGTCGGTCATCAGGGTCTGCAACAGACCCATGGCATTGGATCCCTTGCCGTAGCGGCACGGCTCGATGTGGGTGTCGGCGGTCGGATGGATCGACGACGTGATCGCGACGCCGTGGGTGAGGTCGAGGTCGTCGCGCACCCGGAGCCTTCCCGCGCCGACGATCGACTCGGAGTTGGTGCGGGTGAGGACGCCGAGCTGGTCGCTCAGCTTGGGCAGCCGGCCGGTGTCACGCATCTTGTGGAGCAGCTGCTGCGTGCCCCAGGTGCCGGCCGCGAGGATGACCGTCGACGCGGTGTAGGTGTGCTTCTTCTTGCGCAGCCAGCGACCGGTGCGATTGGTGTGGACCTTCCAGCTGCCGTCGGGCTGCTCGTCGAATCCCGTCACGGTGGTCATCGGGATGACCTCCGCCCCAGCGGATTCGGCCAGCCCGAGGTAGTTCTTGAGCAGAGTGTTCTTGGCCCCGTAGCGGCAGCCCGTCATGCAGGAGCCGCACTCGATGCACCCGGTCCTGGCGGGGCCTGCGCCACCGAAGTACGGATCGGGCACCGTCTTGCCCGGCTCCTTCTTGCCGTCCTCGCCGAAGAACACGCCGACCGGAGTCGGCACGAAGGTGTCGCCGACGCCCATGTCGTCGGCTACCTCCTTGAGGATGCGGTCGGCGTCGGTGAAGGTCGGGTTGGTGACGACGCCGAGCATGCGGGTGGCCTGGTCGTAGTGCGGCATCAGCTCGGCACGCCAGTCGGTGATGTGGGCCCACTGCCGGTCGGCGAAGAAGGGCTCCGGCGGGACGTAGAGGGTGTTGGCGTAGTTGAGCGATCCGCCGCCCACTCCGGCGCCCGCGAGGATCATGCAGTTGCGCAGCAGGTGGATGCGTTGGATGCCGTACATCCCGAGCTTGGGCATCCACAGGAACTTGCGGAGGTCCCAGGACGTCTTCGCCATGTCCTGGTCTTCGAACCGTCGACCAGCTTCCAGCACCCCGACGCGGTAGCCCTTTTCGGTGAGTCGCAGGGCACTGACGCTGCCGCCGAAACCCGAACCGATGATCAAGACGTCATAGTCAGCAACCATATGAACATTATGAACTTACCGGCGGGTAACTAGCTAGACAGGACACCCTAACTTGTAAAGCACCGCGTCCGCGACCAGCGAAATCATGTCAGGCCCCGACCGTCAGGCCGACCTTCTGGAACTCCTTGAGATCGCAGTACCCGGCCTTCGCCATCGACCGGCGCAGCCCACCCACCAGATTCAGCGAGCCGAACGGGTCGTCCGACGGGCCGTTGAGAACCTGTTCGAGCGACGGCCGTTCGCCGCCGGCAACCTGGAGCAGCGCGCCGCGAGGAAGCGACGGGTGCGCCGCCGCGGACGGCCAGAACCAACCGTCACCGAGCGCCTCGGCGGCTGCCGCCAGTGGTGTCCCGAGCACGACCGCGTCGGCACCGCAGGCGATGGCCTTGGCGAGTTCGCCGGAAGTGTGGATGTCACCGTCGGCGAGCACGTGCACGTAACGCCCGCCCGTCTCGTCGAGGTACTCGCGGCGGGCCGCGGCCGCGTCGGCGATGGCGGTCGCCATCGGGACGCTGATGCCGAGCACCTCGTCGCTGGTGGTCACCCCGGCGGTGGAGCCGTAGCCGACGATCACGCCCGCCGCGCCGGTCCGCATCAGGTGCAGCGCCGTCCGGTGGTCGAGCACGCCGCCCGCGACGACCGGCACGTCCAGTTCGGAGATGAAGGTCTTGAGGTTCAACGGCTCGCCGGATCCGATGCGGTCCTGGGCGACGCGCTCGGCGGAGATGATGGTGCCTTGGATGACGAGCAGGTCGATCCCGGCCGCGACCAGTGCCGGCGTGAGCGCTTGGGCGTTTTGCGGGCTGACGCGCACGGCCGTGGTGACGCCGGCTTCCCGAATGCGGGAGACCGCGCTGGCCAACAACTCCGGATCCAGTGGCGCCGAATGGAATTGCTGCAGCAGCCGGATCGCCGCCGACCAGTCGGGTTCCTTCTCGGCGGCTTCCACCACCTGGGCGACCTTGGCCTCGACGTCGGCGTGCCTGCCGATCAGACCCTCGCCGTTGAGCACCCCGAGACCGCCGAGCCTGCCCAGTTCGATCGCGAACTCCACCGACACCAGGGCGTCGGTGGGGTGCGCGACGACGGGAACCTCGAAGCGGTAGGCGTCGAGCTGCCATGCCGTCGACACGTCCTGGGAGGATCGGGTCCGCCGCGACGGCACGATGTTGATGTCGCTGAGCTCATAGGTGCGGCGGGCTGTTCTGCCCATGCCGATTTCGACCATGTCACGCATGTTTGTGTCCCGGATCCCTAGCGCGCGTAGTAGTTCGGAGCTTCAGTCGTCATCGTGATGTCGTGCGGATGGCTCTCCTTGAGCCCCGCCGCAGTGATCTGGACGAACTGCGCCTGCTGAAGGTGCTCGATCGTAGGCGAACCGGTGTAGCCCATCGCCGCGCGGAGGCCACCGGTCAGCTGATGGATGACCGTGGACAGCGGACCACGGAACGGCACCCTGCCCTCGATGCCCTCTGGCACCAGCTTGTCCTCGCTGAGCACGTCGTCCTGGAAGTAGCGGTCCTTGGAGTAGCTCTTCTGCTCGCCGCGGCCCTGCATGGCACCGAGCGACCCCATGCCGCGGTAGCTCTTGAACTGCTTGCCGTTGACGAAGATCAGGTCACCCGGCGCTTCGGCGGTGCCCGCGAGCAGCGAACCGAGCATCGCGGTCGACGCGCCTGCGGCCAGCGCCTTGGCGATGTCACCCGAGTACTGCAGGCCGCCGTCCGCGATCACCGGAACACCATGCGGCGCGCAGGCCGCGACGGCCTCGAGGATCGCGGTGATCTGCGGTGCGCCCACTCCGGCGACGACGCGCGTGGTGCAGATGGAGCCGGGCCCGACGCCCACCTTGACGGCGTCGGCGCCTGCCTCGACGAGGGCCAGGGCGGCCGCTCGGGTGGCGACGTTGCCGCCGACCACCTCGACGCGGTCACCGGCCATGGTCTTGACCCAATGGACCATGTCCAGCACGCCGCGGTTGTGCGCATGGGCGGTGTCCACGATCACGACGTCGACTCCCGCGTCGACGAGCGTCATGGCCCGTTCCCTGGCGTCGCCACCGACACCGACGGCGGCACCGACGAGCAGGCGGCCGTCCTTGTCCTTGGTGGCAAACGGGAACTGCTCGGTCTTGACGAAGTCCTTGACGGTGATCAGCCCGGTGAGCTTGCCGTTGCCGTCGACGATCGGGAGCTTCTCGATCTTGTGTCGGCGCAACAGGCCGAGGGCGGCGTCGGCGGTCACCCCGGCTTGGGCGGTGATCAGCGGCGACTTCGTCATCACCTCGGACACCGGCTTGTTCATGTCGACTTCGAAGCGCATGTCGCGGTTGGTGATGATGCCAACCAGCGAGCCGTGCGCGTCGACGACGGGAAGCCCCGAGATCCGGAACCGGGCGCACATGGCGTCGACCTCGGCCAGTGTGTTGTCCGGCGAACAGGTGACGGGGTCGGTGACCATGCCGGCCTCCGAGCGCTTAACCGTTTCGACCTGCCCGGCCTGCTCGGCCACCGGCAGGTTGCGATGAAGCACCCCCATGCCGCCGGCGCGAGCCATCGCAATGGCCATCCGCGATTCGGTCACGGTGTCCATCGCCGAGCTGACGAGCGGCACCCGCAGGCGGATGCGCTTGGTGAGCTGGCTGGACGTGTTCGCGTTGGCGGGCACCACGTCGGACGCCGCGGGCAGCAGAAGGACGTCGTCGAACGTCAACCCGAGCATTGCGATCTTGGTGGGATCGTCCCCTCCGGTTGACACCGGTACGGCGATGGGAAGTTCGCTTTCAGCGATCGACATGGTGTGGCCTCCAGGTGGCGCAGGACTAAGGGACCATCCTATCGGGGCGACGGGCGACCCTTGGCTGCCACGCACGTTGGCAACACGGTTGGAACACGCGACCCGGGGTAATAGTGCCCTTGTTTACGGCCTCGACGGCTGGCGCGACCCCCGACGTGCTGAGTAGTGTGGTGCTGTGCGTGACCATCTGCCACCGGGTTTGCCGCCCGACCCCTTCGCCGATGATCCGAGCGACCCCACCGCGGCGCTCGACGCACTGGAGCCTGGCCAGCCGCTCGACTCCCAGGAACGCATTGCCGTCGAGGCCGATTTGGCCGATCTTGCCGTGTACGAGGCCTTGCTGGCCCACAAGGGCATTCGCGGGCTCGTGGTCTGTTGCGACGAATGCCAGCAGGATCACTATCACGACTGGGACATGTTGCGGGCCAACCTGCTGCAACTCCTGGTGGACGGAACCGTTCGGCCGCACGAGCCGGCCTACGACCCCGAGCCAGACGCCTACGTCACGTGGGACTACTGCCGCGGCTACGCCGACGCCTCGCTGAACGAGGCGACGACGGAGTCCGACGGATATCGCTGACGGCGTAGTTCGCCCTCGTCACACCCCACCCTGCTAGCCCGGCGGAACCACCGTGGTGGTCGTCGTGGCTTCCGCGGGTGCCGTCGTGGTGGCTGCCTGACTCGGCTGTGCCGGTGCGGCAGGCGCCGGGGGCACCGCTGAACTGGGAGCCACGCGCGGTGCAGATGCCGGCAGTTCGGCAGCCGGCGGCGCAGGCCGTACGACGGGTGGCGCGACGACCGGCTGCGTCGCCTCGGGCTGCCGCGACACCGTCGTCGTCGTGGTGGTGGTCGGCGCCGTCGTGCTACTCGGAGGCGTCGTGGTACTGGGAACCGTCGTCGTGCTCGGAGGCGTCGTCTTCGTCGGCACCGTCGTGGCGCTGGTGGTCGCCGACGCCGAACTCGGCGCAGCGGAGGAACTGGGTGGCGGTTCCGCCACCGGTGACGACGAGGTAGGCGCCGAAGGTGAGGTGGTCGTCGACCCGTCGGACGGCGTCGTCGTGCTCCCCGGCGCATCCGAGGGCGAGGTGACGGTGGTTTCCGAAGATGACGTGGTCTCCGAAGGTGACGTGGTGGACGACTCGGACGTCGAGGACTCCGAAGATTCGGACGTCGTGGTCTGCTCGACCTCGGGCACCGGTAGCCACGTCAACGGCGACGACGGCAGGACGGGCAACGGCTCCCCCGGCGGCAAGGTGGCCGCGGGATCCTGCTCGACGACCTTGTAGGTCAACGCATTCCACTGCTCGACGAGCTGCTGCTTCTGTTCGACCTGGCCCACGTCCTGGACCGCGGTGCTGACGGCGACGAGCTTGTTCTGGGCCTCTTCCCACTGGCCGTCGTCGATGAGCTGCTGCACCTGCTGCAGCTGGGCAGACGCCAACGAGACCTGGTCGTCGCGGGTGGCTTCGTGTTGACCGAACAGGGCGGTCCGCATGCCGTAGAGACCGTCGCCGGGGCCGGCGCCGTAGACCGCGGTGCCGAAGCCGCCGATGCACAACATCGCCGCGGCCACCGATCCGACGACCGCGAGCGACCTGCGGGATCCCGAGCCCTTGCGCCTGCCGCCGTGCAGCGCCTCGACGGCGTCGCTCAGCGAGACCGGCGCGGTGACGGGTGCGTCCCGAACGTCGTCACGGAACGCAGAGAAGAGAGAGGCCAACTCGGCCTCTGCATGGTCGGTCGGATAGGCGGGTTGCTTGGCGGCGAGCGCCTCGAAGAAGCGATCGGCGCGGTTGATCTCGTTGAGTGAGGGGTCTCCGCCGTTGGCGGACCACCGACCGAAATCAGGCATCTTCGCGCCTCGTTCCGGTGAGTTCACCCTTGAGTCGGGCCAGTGCCCGGTGCTGGGCGACCCGCACGGCGCCCGCGGTGCTGCCGACGGCCTCGGCGGTCTCTTCGGCGCTCATGCCGACGACCACCCGCAGGACCAGGATCTCGCGTTGCTTCTCGGGCAGGGTCGCCAGCAATCTGTTCATGCGTTCAGCCGCGTCCGAATCCATCGCCATCTGCTCTGGACCGGCCTCGAGTGAGGGTCGGTCCGGAAGGGTGTCGGTTGCGTCGGCCTTGTTGCGCCCCTGGGCGCGGTGGGCGTCAGCAACCTTGTGTGCAGCGATGCCGTAGACGAAGGCCAGGAACGGTCGTCCCTGATCCTTGTAGCGCGGCAGCGCCGTGATGGCGGCCAAGCACACCTCCTGAGCCACGTCGTCAGCTGACAGACCACTGCGTTCCGCTGACCCGACCCTCGCCCGGCAATACCGGAAGACGATCGGCCGGATGGTCTCCAGCACTTCCCGGAGTGCATCTCGATCGCCGTTAACCGCTCTGGCAACGACACCATCGAGACTGTCTCCCGAAATTGTCATCGTGGGCAGTATCTCCAGCGTTACGGATGGGGCGGATATTGGCGGGTGTGCCAGCTAAAGACTAGTGATCGTGAAGTGACTCGCAGATTCACCGCGCCGTCCACGCGCCGCCTCGGTGGACGACGACGTCGGCCGACGCGTCGCGAACTGCGACGATCTGCGTCGGCGACTGCACCGCACTTCCGATGTCGACGAGCAGGCTGGCCACGGCCCAACTCAGCGGCACCAGCCCGAGCTCCTTGGCGGTGGCCAGCGCATCGTCGGCAACCATGCGTGACGCCTCGATGTTCCCGCTGCTGCACAGCGCGGCCGCCAGGACGACCCGAGACTTGGTGTCGTGCCGCGCCGAGCCGAGCTCCGACGCCAGGTCAACGGCGCGCTCGGCGTGCGCGACCGACGCCGGACCGTCGCCGGTGAACATCGCCAACTCGGCGCTCACCCAGGCCAGGCGGACCGCTAGGCGAGGGTCGCCACTCTCGCCGTCCGCGCGCATCAGGTCACCGGCGCGGCGCAGCAACTGCGCCGACAGCGGGAAGCGACCCAGTCCCAACGCGTCGGCGGCCAGCCCGACCAGCGCGTCGGTTCCCGCGGTGACGTCAGAACCGGCGCCGGCCCAGGCCCGGCCGTCCCATCCGCGGGCGGCGCGGTGTCCGCCGAGCTGCCGAAGGAACGACGCCCGGGTGCTGCACCCGAGCGACGCCAGGGCGCCACCGGCGTTGGTGCGTGCGAGAGTGTCGAGGTCGGTGAGCGCGGCGCCGTAACGACCCTGTCCTCCGGCCGCGACCGCGCGTAGCCACAGCTCCGTCGGGGTCGTCGCCGCAGGCAAAGGCCATCGGCCGGATAGCTCGCCGAAAGCGGCGTCGGCGAAGACACTCATCAGCGGCGACGCTATCAACGCACGAGACTTGCTGAGACCCGGGACGTCCGAGGCAACCCCTGCGCGGCCCCCGCCAACGGATGAACTTTCGTTAACAGTGAATGGTCGCCATGTTGCGTCGACGTCAACTGGAGCATCGGGCCGGTGCGGCCGCACCGAGGCCGTCCCGGGCGCGAACAGCGAAAACGCGCTTTGACGACGGTCAGCCCGTGATGTGAAGTCATCGGTCTCGTTTCGCCCGCGTCGCATTGATGAACGTGATGTAAATTCTCGGCCTGCCCATATGTGGTTGAGCACATGCGCGGGCTATTGACCCATGTTCACGAGCCCTTCTAGTTTGTGTGCACGAGTAGTCATCGGCGACACGAGCTCGGATCGGTTACATGACTCACGCTTTCGATCGTTCGCGAAAGATGCGCGTAGACAGGGGTTTTCCCAATGCCACAGCCGCAGCAGCTGCCAGGCCCCAACGCCGACATCTGGGATTGGCAGATGTCAGGACTTTGCCGGGGCGTCGACTCTTCGATGTTCTTCCATCCCGACGGGGAGCGTGGACGCGCTCGCGCCCAGCGTGAGATGCGGGCCAAGGAGATGTGCCGGAGTTGCCCGGTGGTGACTCAGTGCCGGTCGCACGCACTGGCGGTCGGCGAGCCGTATGGCATCTGGGGTGGCCTCAGCGAGTCCGAGCGCGAGCTGCTTCTCAAGCGGGGCATCCGCCGCAGCGCCTAGCCCCGCAGTGGGCTAGCGGGTGCGTCGCACTAGCCGGATGACCAGGTACGACGCCGCGCACAGCACGACCACGACGGCCAGCCACGGGAGCAACAGGCCGAACAGCAGTAGGCCGCTGCCCACCGCCGAGACCAGGCCGTCCCAGCCCCGTTCGACCTGTCCAAGGAACCCGACGTATTCCCGTGGCGCCGGGCCGCCCGGCTCCTCGGCGTAGAAGGTGACCGACACCGTGCTGTAGTCGACGCGGTCGCCGAGTTGATCACGCTGTGCGCGGAGACTGTCCAGATCCGCCTGACGTTGCGACAGCGCACTCTCCGCGGTGATGAGCGCGTCCGGATCCTTCGCGTCGCGCATGATCGCCAACAGTCGGTCCACCGAGGTCTGCAGGGCGGTGATCCTGGCGTCGAGGTCGACTCGCTGCGCCGTCACGTCCTCGGCCGTCGTCTCGGCGGTCTGAACGGTTCCCAACTCCTTCAACTCCCGCACCACGCCGTCGAGCTTCGCGGCAGGCACCCGCAGGACGATCGACGTGAGGGCGCGCCCGCTCTGAGAGCCGGCGTCCTCGGAGCGACTGTCGACCCGCCCGTTGGCGCGCTCGACGACGACCGCAGCCTTGTCCGCCGCGTCCGAGGTGTTCGCGACGTCGATCGTCATGGTCGCCGTCTTGACGACGTCGCGCTTCGACGTCAGGTCCTGCGGCGGCCCCTGTGGCGGTTCCGGGGCGCCTGCGCTCGCCGTCAATCCGCCGGTCGCAGGGGCGGGGCCCGTGCTCTGCGGTGTGCCCGAGCACGCCGCCAGCAGAATCATCGTCGTCACCGCCAGCGCCCACCGGGTGCGGCTCAACCTGCTCCTGCGGCGGTTCATACCTGGCAACCTAGCGACACGAACGCATCACGACTACTTCTCGCAGTATGTGGGTACAACGCCGGTGCGGGGCGACTACGCCCGGCATTTGCGAATCGTGAGTGTTGCCCTAGACCCAGGCGAAGATTCAGCACCGTCCTCCTTTGTCTTCGGCGACGTCCGCGGTTGTCGGGCAGGAGAGCGGCGAATGAGCACCGAAGTCGACGACAAGCGGGAGATCTACGAAGCCGTTCGCGACATCGCCGAGAAGCGGTCGGTCATCGACCAGGCCAAGGGCATGCTGATGATCGTCTACGGCACCGACGCCGACGCCGCGTTCGACCTTCTGCGATGGCACTCCCAACACCACAACGTCAAGCTGCGGCTGGTGGCCGAGCAGGTGGTGGCGGACTTCAGCCGCGCCGCCCGGCAAAGTCCAGCGGTGGACCGGCGAACGTACGACGCCCTGTTGACATCACTTCACACCCGCACCGAACCCGCCGTGCTGCGCGACGTCGTCGGGGAAATCGCCGAGCGGATCGACGGCTAGTTCGGCGGCCTTCGCTTCATCGCGCGGTCGACGGCCTGCCCAGGGTCGACGAACTCTCGCGGGCCAAGTGGGCTCTGCGCCGGACGCGCCCGACGGTTGAGCAGGCGCACCTGGAGTCGCCGCTTGCGAACCTGGAAGGAGCTCCACTCGCCAAGCGTGACGCCGGCTGCCAGGGCGGTGCCGATGGCCATCGCCCCCAGCACCGAGGCGAACCCGACCGTTTGTTGCTCGTTGAGGATCGCGTAGATGCCGTGCAGCAGCGCCAGACCGGGCAAAAGTGGGACGATCCCGGCAATCGAGACGACCAGCGGCGGCGCGAGGTTACGACGCTCCATCAAGCGGCCGACCAGGCCGATCGGCACCGCGGCGACGAACGACGCCACCACCGCGCCAAGGCCCAGACCCTGCGCAAATAGGAACACCATCGTGCCCGCGGCCCCGCCGAACGCGGCTGCCACTGCCGAGGTGCGTTCGGCGTAGCAGGCCAAGGCGTAGGCCGCCGCGCTCGCGGCACCGAAGGCCACCCGTGCAGGCATCTCGGCCAACGCCGGCGGCGCGTACGCGCCGATCGCGACGAACGGTGCGCCGAATTGGTTGGCCAAATGCAGCACCAGAGCCACGCCGGAAATGGTGGCGGCGGTCATCATGACCAATTCGAAGAAGCGGGCCGCAGCCGTCACCGGCGCACCGGTGATGACGTCGCCAACAGAACCGACCAACGAGAGCCCGGCCAAGAGGACGACGAGGCCCGCGGCGATGGCGACCGTCGGTTCGAAGTCCAGACCGATCTTGGGACCCAGCCAGTAGAGCACCAGTGGCGGCGCGGTCGCGATGGCGCCGCCGACCGCGTACTGGAAGAAGAACGGAAGTCCGTGCTTGTTCAGTTGGCGGTTGACCCGGTCGATCGTCATGGCGCTCAGCGCGCTGACGAGGCATGCCAGCAAACTGGCGCCGAGCGTTCCGGCAGTGGCGAAGGCCAGTGCGCCCCAGGCGAGGGTGGCGATCCACCGCTTGTAGGGATGCGGCGCGGTGGTGATGGCGTCGAGTTCGTCGCGGGCGGTCGTCGGCGACACCTCCCCCGCGCGGATGCGGGCGATGAGTCGGTCGACGGCGGCCAGCCGACTGAAGTCCATCGACCTGGTCTGCACGATGTGCAGAGTGCTGGCGGGCGCGGCGGTCGGGCCGCGGTAGGCGGAGACGTGAATCGTCGTGTTGATGACGTCGACCTCGCAACGCTCCAAGCCGTAGGCGAGCGTGATGGCGGTGACGTTCTCCATCGTCGCGGTGGCCGGCATTCCGGACGCCATCAAGAGTGCGCCGATCGATCCGGCCAGGTCGAGCACCTCACCCACCCGCGCGCTGTAGGCGGCGTCGAGCTTCTGGGTGTTCTCGGTGATCCGCGGGAGGCTGCCCGTCGGTGGATCCGTCTCGCGGACGAGACGATGCAGGATGTCGCGCTGACGCGCCCGCCATTGCTGGCCCGCGTGGCCACCGGGCATGTTCACTGCACTGCTCTCCTGATTCGCGTTGCCCTGACAGTAATCACATGGAGTCAGGAGCAAAAGCGATTTTACTCATGGCAAGGCTTGGTTGGCCACCATCCGCTCGTGAGTCTGGGCACACAAATGCCTAGCTCACGGTTTTCTAAGCCATCTATTAGGTTGCCTTCCTACTTTGATGGGCATCCACTGCTCAAGGAAATTGAGCACCCCACCGGAAAGGCATCGGCGATGACGTCAACCATCGAAGCCGGCACAACGCACTGCCCGCGCTGCGCGACACCCCTCGACTTTCAGCTCGACGCCGCCCACGGTGGTGGTCTGCAATACGAGGTGTCGTGCGCGCCGTGCCACCAGATCTTCTTCCACATGAGCACCTCGGAGCGTCAGCTGACCGTCGCGGCCTGACCCACCGCCCCTAGCCGTCGAGCGGGTTGGCCGCGATGCGGCGCGCGCCGGCGCTCGCCATCGACGCCGCGGCGGAACCCGCGGGCTTGCGCGTGGCCTGGTCTTGGAAGCACGCGATGAACTCGGCGCTGAACCCCTGCCTCGGATAACGCCCCACTATCTCGTCCCGCGTCTCGGCGGAGAATTCCTCGGGTCGCCGGCCCGACACATCCCAACTGGTGGCGACCTGCAGGAGGTGCGCCTCCGGGTCGACGTCCGCAGCGACGTCGTCGCGCATGTGCAGCACGATGATCTCCGTGGCCCTGGCCGCCCGCTCGGCAGACCAGCCCGCCGCAATGCCGAATACCCAGGCCAGGTCACCACCCGCCTGCTCGAAGGACACCAGATGGCTGTCGAACGAGTCGGTGAGCGCCATGTCGTGCAGCATCGCTGAGACGTAGAACAGCTCGTCGTCGACGGCGATGCCGTGCGCGGCGGCGTACGTCGTCCCCCACAGATACGAACGGACGCAGTGGTTGAGCAGCGCCGGCGACGAGAAACGGGTCGCCACCACGAGGGCGGCCGCCGCCGCCGATGTCTGAGGAAAGTCGATCACGTGTCGTCCCCTTCGGGTTGGGGTGCGTCGACGACGCGGATGATCGGCTTGCCGTGACCGCGCGTACCCGGCGCGAACGCAGCGGGCGCGTCGTCGAGAGCGTACGTCTCGCCGAGTAGCGGCCGGAGACGTCCGTCTCGAAGCCTGAGCTCCAATTCGGCGAGCCCCGCCCGGTCGGGTTCGACGACGAAGAAGACGGCCCGGCCGTCCTTCGGTGGAACGGTCGGCGGTGCCGCGATGCTGACCAGCGCCCCGCCGGGGCGGACCAGCGCCGCCGAGCGGTTGAGAAGGTCACCGCCAAAGACGTCGAACACGACGTCGACCTGGCCGACGTCCTCGAGGTGATCGTGCTCGAGGTCCACGAACGAGTCCGCGCCCAGGTCGAGCACGGCGCGCCGGTGCGCGGCGCGGCCGGTGCCGATCACCCGGGCGCCCACCTCCCGAGCCAGCTGGACGGCGAGCGAGCTGACGCCACCGGCGGCGCCGTGAACCAAAACGGTCTGGCCGGCGTTGAGGCGGCCATGGGTGAACAAGCCCTGCCACGCCGTCAGTCCCGAGATCGGCGCCGCCGCAGCGGTCACGTAGTCCACCTCCGGTGCCAGGGTGGCAAGGTTGCGCGCCTCCACCGCTACGTATTCGGCCAGCGTCCCGTCGCGGCACCAGTCGGTGATCCCGAAGACGCGCTCCCCCACCTCCAGTCCGGTTGTGCCGTAGCCCAATTCGACGACCACCCCGGCGACCTCGTGGCCGGGGACGCTCGGCGTCCTGTCCCGCCCCGCGCGGTCGGTCCAGGTGCCGGGCCAGTCGAGCTCACCGGGAGTGAAACCGGCCGCGTGCACTCGAACCACGACGTCGTTCTCGGCGGCGTGCGGGTAGGCGACGTCGGCGAGCTCGAGGCCGGTGGCGCGACTCCGCGCGACGACCGCCCGCATGGTGGTCATGCGTTCAACGCTAGCCCCGCCATGGCCCTTGAGGGGCTCGTCGAGTGCACGGTTGTTGACGGGTCATCTCGACGTTTGCGTTCAACAACCGTGCACTCGGCGCGAAAAGCGCCCCCGGCCAGATGGCCGGGGGCGCTGCTCGTGCGAACTCTCTTAGTGCGAGTGCCCGTGGTGGCCGCCGCCACCGTGGCCGTGGTCCTCGGCCTGGACGGGCTTCTCGACGATCGCCGTCTCGGTGGTCAGGATCATCCTGGCCACCGACGCCGCGTTGAGCACCGCGGAGCGGGTCACCTTGACCGGGTCGACGACACCGTCGGCCAGCAGGTCGCCGTAGGTCAGCGTCGCGGCGTTGAAGCCCTGACCCGCCGACAGCTCCGACACCTTGTTCACCACGACCGCGCCGTCGAGCCCGGCGTTGGTGGCGATCCAGAACAGCGGCGCCGAGAGCGCCGAGCCGAAGACGTCGACGCCGAGCGCCTGGTCACCGGTCAGCGATGCGCGCAGGTCCTTGAGAACCGCGCCGGCCTGGACGAGGGCGCTGCCACCGCCGGTGACGATGCCCTCTTCGACGGCCGCCTTGGCCGCGGAGACCGCGTCCTCGACGGCTTCCTTGCGCTTCTTCAGATCGGTCTCGGTGGCCGCGCCGACCTTGATGACCGCGACGCCGCCGGACAGCTTCGCCAGCCGCTCCTCGAGCTTCTCGCGATCCCAGTCGGAGTCGGTGGCCTCGATCTCGGCGCGCAGCTGAGACTTGCGACCCTCGATCGCGTCCGCACTGCCGCCGCCGTCGACGATCACGGTGCTGTCCTTGCTGACGACGACGCGACGGGCGGTGCCCAGCACCTCGAGGCCAACCTCGCGCAGCAGCAGTCCGACGTCGGGGTTGACGACCTGTCCGCCCGTGACGACCGCGAGGTCGTCGAGGAACGCCTTGCGACGGTCACCGAAGAACGGCGCCTTGACGGCGACGGCCTTGAGCGTCTTGCGGATGGCGTTGACGACCAGGGTCGACAGTGCCTCGCCTTCGACGTCCTCGGCGATGATCAGCAGCGGCTTGCCCGACTCGGCAACCTTCTCCAGCAGTGGCAGCAGATCCGGCAGCGAGCTGATCTTCTCGCGGTTCAGCAGCACCAGCGCGTCTTCGAGGACGGCTTCCTGGGAATCGAAGTCGGTGACGAAGTACGCCGACGTGAAGCCCTTGTCGAAGCCGACACCCTCGGTGACCTCGAGCTCGGTGTTCAGCGTCGAGGACTCCTCGACGGTGACGACGCCGTCGTGGCCGACCTTGGTCATGGCCTCGCCGACCAGTGCGCCGATGACCTCGTCACGCGAGGAGACGGTGGCGACCTGCGCGATGCCGTTCTCGTCGGTGATCGGGGTGGCGGCGGCCAGCAGTGCCTCGGACACCGCGTCGGCGGCCTTGGCGATGCCGAGCCCCAACTCGATGGGGTTGGCACCGGCGGCGACGTTGCGCAGGCCGGCCTTGATGATCGCCTGGGCGAGCACGGTGGCGGTGGTGGTGCCGTCGCCCGCGACGTCGTTGGTCTTGGTGGCCACGGACTTGACCAGCTGTGCACCGAGGTTTTCGAACGGATCCTCGAGGTCGATCTCGCGGGCGATGGTAACGCCGTCGTTGGTGACGACCGGGCCGCCGAACGCCTTGGCCAGCACGACGTGCCTGCCGCGCGGACCCAGCGTGACGCGGACCGCGTCGGCGAGCTTGTCGACGCCGGCTTCCATGGCCCGGCGCGCAGTCTCGTTGAACTCAATCTGCTTGCTCATGATTGTTCTTTCTGTCTACGTAGATGAGACACAACGCATGCCGCCCCGGACGTCACCCGTGTTGACGGGGACCTCCGGGGCGGAATGCTGATGCTTACTTGGAGACGACTGCCAGCACGTCACGTGCAGACAGAATGAGGTACTCCTCGTTGTTGTACTTGATCTCGGTGCCGCCGTACTTGCTGTAGATGACGGTGTCGCCTTCGGCGACGTCCAGAGGAATGCGCTTCTCGCCATCCTCGTCCCAGCGGCCGGGGCCAACTGCGACGACGGTGCCTTCTTGCGGCTTTTCCTTGGCGGTGTCGGGGATGACCAGACCAGAAGCGGTCGTAGTCTCGGCCTCATTGGCCTGAACGAGGATCTTGTCCTCGAGTGGCTTGATGTTCACGGCCACGATTAGCCCTCCACATTGATAGGGGTGCGATCCGGGACGATTCCCGGACCTTCACGGATTTCCTGCAGTTGTCATGTCGATCGGCACGCGTCCTGGCCCTCAACACCGTCGTCGCGGGAGCCGGAGCGGGGTTTGGCCGCCTGCCACTTAGCACTCTATACACGCGAGTGCCAGTACTCAAGGGTGGGTCCGCGGTGGTGTCGATCTTGATCCGAGTAGCAACCAAGAACGACCGGTCGTAGCCTCGAAACGATGTTGGTGTGGATCAACGGCGCGTTCGGTGCGGGCACGACCCAGACCGCCCACGAGCTGCACCGCCGGCACCCTGCGTGACGCCGAGTCGGTCCACGACGGTCCGGCGATCGTGCCGATGACGCTGGTGCGCGACGATTACTTCGACGAGATCGTCGGACAGTTGCCGGCCGGCGGCGTCGACGTGTGGCACTACGCCTGAGGGCGCGGCTGGCCTACGCGAGAGGCCGCCTGCTCGGCCGTGACGAAACCTGGGCGATCCAGCAGATCGACCGCTGTGTGTCGGCCCTGTCCGATGCGCGGAATGACACCAACTTGTCGTACCCCCTATCTATAATCGAACACATGAGCGAACAGGGTGCGGTGGCGGTGTTGCTGCAGCGGATGTGCTCCGCCGCGCGAGCCGAAGCCTGCGCCGCCGCCGAACGACTCGTCGCCATCGGAGAACTGGTCTCCCTGCGACTCGCCGAGGACGCCGGGGCCACCGACCTGTGGGTCGTCGACGCCACCGACGCCGTCTAATCGAACACATGAGCGAACAGGGTGCGGTGGCGGTGTTGCTGCAGCGGATGTGCTCCGCCGCGCGAGCCGAAGCCTGCGCCGCCGCCGAACGACTCGTCGCCATCGGAGAACTGGTCTCCCTGCGACTGTCCGAGGACGCCGGGGCCACCGACCTGTGGGTCGTCGACGCCACCGACGCCGTCACCCTCGAAGTCGCCGCCGCCCTCAACATCAGCCGCGACCTGGCCGCCAGCCACGTCCGCTACGCCCACGCCCTACGGTTCTCCCTGCCCCGGCTGGGGCGGGCGTTCATCGCCGGCGACATCCCCTCGAAGTCGCCGCCGCCCTCAACATCAGCCGCGACCTGGCCGCCAGCCACGTCCGCTACGCCCACGCCCTACGGTTCTCCCTGCCCCGGCTGGGGCGGGCGTTCATCGCCGGCGACATMGACGAAGCAGTGTTCCGGGCGTGTGTGTTCCGCACCGGGCTGATCGTCGACGAGGACACCCTGGCCATGGTCGACGCCGAACTGGCGATCAYCGCCCCACGCTGGGGATCGTGCAGCCGCTCCCAACTCGCCACCCGCATCGACCAGGTAGTCGCGAAGGTCGACTTGGATGCGGTGCGGCGCCGCCGCGACCGGGTTACCGGCCGGGACGTGGTCGTCGGGGACGTCGACAACGGGCTGACCGAGATCCACGCCATCCTCACCGCACCCGACGGGCACGCCTTCGACGACCGCCTCACCGCACTGGCGCAGACGGTGTGTGACGCTGACGGGCGCACCCTGGCCCAGCGCCGCTCCGACGCCGTCGGGGTGCTCACCGCCGGCGGGGACCGGCTCGGCTGCCGCTGCGGCCTACCCGACTGCCCGGCCGTCGGTGCGGTGGCCAGTGCGGTGGTGATCCACGTCATCGCCGAACAGACCACCATTGACGGGACGGGTGGCGCGCCGGCGGCGATGATCGGGTTGGAGGGGTTGATCCCCGCGGAGATGATCACCGAACTGGCCAAGGCCGCCCGGTTGCGGCCGTTGGTGCACCCCAGGGACTGCCGGGCCGAGGGTGGGTACGTGCCGTCACGGGGGTTGGCGGACTTCGTGCGGTGCCGGGATCTGACGTGCCGGTTCCCCGGCTGCAGCGCCCCGGCCACCCGCTGCGACCTCGACCACACCGTCCCGCACGGTCGGGGCGGACCCACCCAGGCGTCGAACCTGAAGTGTCTGTGCCGTTTTCATCATCTGGTCAAGACGTTCTGGGGGTGGTCCGACGAACAACTCGTCGACGCCACCATCATCTGGACCTCACCGGCCGGGGACCGATACGTCACCCACCCCGGCAGCGCCATCGTCTTCCCATCGCTGTGCGCACCGACCGCCCCGATGATCCTCGACACCCGAGATCGGGTCCGCGACAAGTCCGACCGGACCGCGAAGATGCCGCGCCGCCGGCGCACCCGCGCCCACCAACGGGCCCACGACATCGCCGCCGAACGAGCCACCAACCACCGCCTCCGCACCACCACACCCACGGCCCCGGCCCTCATCGACGCGGACACCTTCGACAACGATCCAAGCCCGCCACCCTTCTAAGCGGGCCTACGCCGCCACGGCTGGGATCCGATCACGTCGTCAGTGCCACGTGCCCACCGACGACCGCAGCGTCGACGAGGTCGTCGAGGCCGTCGCCGCGGATGCGGACCTGACCTTGAGTCGTGGCCGTCTGTCCCCGCTGCGCTTCCAGGCGCGGCGGGTTTCCGTGGCGGCACGCCACATTCGGTTGTAGCGGCGTCAGGCGACCTGACCACGGACCACCGGCAGCCCGGGGTCGGTCGCCACCGACAGCTGCGACGGCGGCGCACCCGCCGCGATCAGGTGCGCGGCGAACGAGGCGATCATCGCGCCGTTGTCGGTGCACAACCGGGGCCGTGGCACCCGTAGCGTCAAACCTGCTGCCGCGCAACGTTCCTCGGCGAGTTCACGCAGTCGGGAATTGGCTGCGACACCGCCCGCGATCAACAGCGTCGACACGCCGAGGGCGTCCGCGGCGCGGACGGCCTTCTTCGTGAGCACGTCGGCGACGGCCTCCTGGAAGCCCGCCGCGACGTCGGCGGTCGCGGCGTCCGGGTGCGACTCCACATACCGGGCGACGGCCGTCTTGAGCCCCGAGAAGCTGAACGCGTAGGGGTCGTCGCGGGGACCGGTCATGCCCCGCGGGAAGACGATGGCGTTTCGGTCGCCCGTGCGGGCGAGGTCGTCGAGCACCCTGCCGCCCGGGTAGCCGAGGCCGAGCAGTCTGGCGATCTTGTCGTACGCCTCACCGGCCGCGTCGTCGACGGTGCTGCCGATCTCTTCGATCGGCTCCCCCAGCGACCGCACGTGCAGCAGGTTGGTGTGCCCACCCGAGACCAGCAGCCCGACGCTCTCGGGCAACGGTCCGTGGTCGTAGACGTCGGCGGCGAGGTGCCCCCCGAGGTGGTTGACCGCGTAGAACGGCACCTCCCACGCGGCCGAATAGGCCTTGGCGGCAGCAACACCCACCAGCAGGGCCCCAGCCAGACCGGGGCCGATGGTGGCGGCGACGACGTCGGGCTTCGACACTCCGGCGGTGGCCAGCGCCCGGCGCATCGTCGGGCCAAGCGCCTCGAGGTGCGCGCGGGACGCGATTTCGGGGACGACGCCGCCGAACCGGGCATGCTCGTCGACGCTGGAGGCGACTTCGTCGGCCAACAACGTGACGGTGCCGTCGTCGTCGAGCGAGCAGATCCCGACTCCCGTTTCGTCACAGGAACTTTCGATTGCCAAGACGATCATCGTGCCTCTTTCCCCGCTACTCGACGCATCGTGTAGGCGTCGGCACCGCTGACCCGGTAGTACCGCTTGCGGACGCCAAGCACGGTGAAACCGACGCTCTCGTACAGGCTGATGGCCGCGACGTTGTCCGTGCGCACCTCGAGGAATGTGTCTCCCCCGTCGGCGATGGCGAGCAACTGGTCGAGGAGGGTGCGGCCGATGCCCCGTCCTTGGAACCGCTCGTCGACGCCGATGGTGTGCACCTCGTATTCGAACGGTGGTTTGCGGCCCAGCCGGCTCACACCGGCGTAGCCGACCAGTTCGCCGTCGAGACGTGCTGACACGTAGTGGTTGTGCGCCGACTCCAGCTCGCGGATGAACGCCACCGCGGGCCAAGGGTCGTCGCCGGGGAACAGCTCGGCCTCCAGGGCGGCGCAGCGGTCGGCGTCACCGATCGTCAGCGGTCCGTACTCGACGGTCACGGCCGAACCGACTGCTGCTGGGGCTTGGCGTCGGGACGACGAAGGTACAACGGCACCAACGGTTTTGGCGGCGTGTCCCAGTCGACGGCGCGCACCAGCCCGGACGCGGTCGGCACGGTGGGTGGCAATCGCGGCAGGCCGAAGAGCGCAGCGTGCTCGGGAGAACCGGCCACCGCCGACGCGTCGGAGGGCACGTCGCCCGGCGCGTTGACCGCCGGACCGTCGACCCGGACTCCGTCGCGGTAGCGCGCCCAGTACACCTCGCGGCGGCGGGCGTCGGTGACCACCAGCACGTCGCCTGCGGTGTCCACCCCGATCGCGTCGAGACTGCAGACGCCGAACACCGGCAGGCCAAGGGCGTGTCCGTACGCCGCGGCGGTCGCCATGCCGACGCGCAGCCCGGTGAACGGGCCGGGGCCGCACCCGACGACCACGGCCTCGAGGTCGGCCATCGACAACCCGGCATCGGCCAAGGCGCCCAACACATTCGGGGTCAGTTGCTCGGCGTGGGCCCGTGGGTCGACGGTGACCCGCTCGCCAAGGACCTCGACGCCGGACGGTCCGCGGCGGACCACCCCCGCGGTGACGGCAGGGGTGGCGGTGTCGATCGCCAAGACGACGGTCATCTTCCCGCCCACTTCCAGGTTGCAATTCGGACGTCCGTGTCGCCCCCACGCTCGAGCCTGATGTCCAGATGACGGTCGGACAGCCGCTCCACGAGGCCCTCGCCCCACTCGACGACGACGACGGCATCCTCGAGATCGGTGTCCAGATCCAGGGAGTCGAGTTCGGCGAGCAGATCCGTCCCGGCGTGGTCGAGCAGTCGGTAGACGTCGACGTGCACCATGGCGGGTGCGCCGTCCCGCAGCGCCGGATGGACTCGCGCCAACACGAACGTCGGCGAGGTGACCGCACCACCCACGTTCATCGCCTTGGCGATTCCCTTGGCCAGCACCGTCTTCCCCGCCCCCAGTGGTCCCGACAACACGACGACGTCGCCGGCGACGAGGTCGGTTCCCAGGCGGGCGCCGAAGGCGAGGGTGTCCTCCGCGGTCGGCAGCTCGGCCGTTCCCTCGAGAATCTCAGCCATGGCTGCGCACCCGATCCCGCAGCCGGCGCGTCATCGCGACGAGCTTGGACGGCGTCGCCCGCTCGACGAGTCGCACCAACGCGTCGTCGACGATCTCCGGCCGCTCGAGTTGAACGAGATGTCCTGCGCCGCCGATGATGACGAGCTCGGACTTCGGCAGCTCAGCGGCCATGGCCTCGGAGTACTCCTTCGGTGTCAGCAAGTCGTGGTCACCGCAGACGATCAGCGTCGGCACCTTGGCCAGAACGGGTAGGGCCGCCGTCTCGTCGTGCACCTCGAGGGCGTGCAGAAAGCCGACCAGGGTGGCGATCGGCGTGTCGTGCATCATCTTCTCGGAGAACGCGACGACGCTCCTGCTGACCTTCTCGTCACCGTAGGACGCCGCCCGCAGCACCGGGCCGATCACCGAGCTCGCCGCACCACGGGTGCGGTGGACCATCTTCGGTGCGTACCGCACGGCGAAGCGGGCGGCCTCGAGCACGGGGTTCTTCAGGATCTCTCCGAGTGGAGAACTCGAAACCCCTTCGGCTGCCGAGGAAATCAGGGCGACACCGACGATTCGGCTGGGATAGCGCTGCGGATGCTGGCGGGCGTGGGACAACACCGTCATGCCGCCCATGGAGTGTCCGACGAGGACCACCGGCCCGCGGGGCGCCATCACCGAGAGCACCGTTTCGAGGTCCTGTCCCAGCTGGGGGACGGTGTAGGACTCGGGTGGGGCCTCGCCGGATCGACCGTGCCCGCGCTGGTCGTAGAACACCATGCGGACCTGTGATCCCCACTGTTCGGTGAGCCGCGCCCGTTGAAAGTAGAACGCTCCCATGCGAAGACTGAAACCGTGGGCGAAGACCACCGTCAGCGGCGCGTCCTCCGGGCCGACCTCCCTGACCGCGAGGGGCACGCCGTCCGACGTCGTCACCACGAATCCGCGGTCGGCGTCGAGAATCTCGAAGTCCTCGTCCAGGTGTGGGTCGACGTCGGTGACGCGCCGGGTCAGCGACCGCGCCACGGTGGCACCGGCCAGCCCGCCGACCGCCGAGATACCGGCAACGCCGGCCAACCACTGACCTCTTCGCTTGCGGCTCAACGACTTCCGCCCGACTCGTCGACGTATACCCGGGACACCCGGCGACGTGGGCTGGTGACGACCTCGTAGTTGATGGTGCCCAACGCCGACGCCCAGTCCTGCGTCGTCGGTTCACCGCCGTCGCCGGGCCCGAAGAGGACGGCGTCGTCACCCTCGCTCACGTCGACCGGTCCCGGCCCGAGGTCGACCACGAACTGGTCCATGCAGATTCGGCCGACGTTCGGTCGGAGTTTGCCGTTGATCAGCACCGACATCCGACCGCTCAGGGCACGGAATACCCCGTCGGCGTACCCCAGCGGGATGAGGGCGACGGTGGTGTCGGTCTCCGCGACCCACGTGTGGCCGTAGGAGACCCCGTCGCCCGCCGCGAGCCGGCGAACGAGGGCCACCGGGCTCTTCAACGTCATGGCGGGTCGCAGGCCCATGTCGCCCCTGGCGGGGATCGGCGTCTGCCCGTACACCGCGATGCCGGGCCGGACCATGTCGAACGCCAGGTCCGGCCGCGTCATGGCCGCAGGCGAGTTGGACAGGTGGTGGACCTCGAACGCGACGCCCGCCTCGTGCGCCTGCGTGCGCATCTCCGCGAAGCGTTGGGCTTGCCGGTCGTTGACCGGGCTCGTCGGATCGTCACCGCAGGCGAGGTGAGACATCAGGCCCCGGAGCCTGATCGCCCCGTCGGAGGCGGCTTGGCGCAGCGCAGGCAGCAGGGCCGGGAACTCGGCGGCGCCGACGCCGTTGCGGCTCAAGCCGGTGTCCACCTTGACCGTGACCGTCGCGGTGCGGCCCGTGCGTCGGGTCGCGTCGAGCACCTCGCCTAGCTGCCGGGTCGACGACACCCCGAGTTGGACGTCGGCCGTCAGGGCGGGGGCGAAGTCGGTACCCGGGGCATGCAACCAACACAGCACCGGGGCGGTCACGCCCTCCCTGCGCAGGTCGAGCGCCTCGGCGAGGGTCGCGACGCCGAGTTCGGAGGCTCCTGCCTCGAGGGCGGCCTGGCCGACGCGGGCCGCGCCGTGGCCGTAGCCGTCGGCCTTGACGACGGCCATCACCTCGGCCGACCCGGCGAGCTCGCGCAACAGGCGCACGTTGTGCCGGATCGCGCCGAGATCCACCACCGCGGTCGGGACGGCGGTCGAGGTCGGCAGTTCGGTCGGAGGCACGGTCATCTCGCCACGATTGTCTCAGAACCGCTCGCGGCGGCGTTCGAGCCGCCCTAATGCGCGAACGGCTGGAGCTCGTCGAAGTGCCCGTTGGGCTTCAGTTCGTCGAGCGTCTTGATCACCGTCAGGGTGTCCTCCTTGAGCGCCCTGGCCAGGTCGGTGGAGAAGCCCTCGCGGACCACGACCCGCAGCACCGTGACGTCGGTGGCGTCGGCGGGCATCGTGTAGGCGGGCACTTGCCAACCGTAGGCCCGCAACGCGTGTGAGACGTCGAACTCGGTGTAGCCGCGGTCGCCCTTGAGCTTGAAGCTGACCACCGGGATCGCCGAGCCGTCGGAGATCAGCTCGAAGTGCTCACTGTCCCGCAGTTGGTCGCCCAGCCACCGCGCCGTCGTCGACAGGCACGACATCACCTGACCGTAGCCGGCTCGGCCGAGGCGCAGGAAGTTGTAGTACTGGCCGATGACTTGGTTGCCGCCCTTGGAGAAGTTCAGCGTGAAGGTGGGCATGTCGCCACCCAGGTAGTTGACGCGGAACACCAACTCCTCGGGAAGGTAGTCGGCGTTGCGCCAGACGACGAAGCCGATGCCCGGGTAGGTCAGGCCGTACTTGTGGCCGCTGACGTTGATCGACACCACGCGGGGCAGGCGGAAGTCCCAGATC
Source organism: Mycobacterium sp. Root135 (assembly GCF_001426545.1). Lineage (GTDB taxonomy): Bacteria > Actinomycetota > Actinomycetes > Mycobacteriales > Mycobacteriaceae > Mycobacterium. The sequence continues at coordinate 593,923 of NZ_LMEZ01000007.1, forward strand.
ACGTCCGGGTGTAGGAACGGGACCACGAAGCCACCGCTGGCGGCGTCGACGTGCACCGGAACATCCACTCCGCCTTGTGAAGCCAGCTCGTCGAGGGCCGCGCAGATCTCGGCGACCGGCTCGAGTTCGCCGGTGTAGGTGGTGCCGAGGATGGCGACGACGCCGATGGTGTCCTCGTTGACCACGCCGAGAACCTGCTCGGGGGTGATGACGTAGCGCCCCTCCTCCATGGGGAGGTAGACGGGTTCCACGTCGAAGTAGCGGCAGAACTTCTCCCACACCACCTGAACGTTGGAGCCCATCACCAGATTTGGCCGCCGCGTGCGCCAGCCGTTCTTTCCGTCGCCGACTTTCTGCCGCCACAGCCAGCTCATCGCCAGACCGGCCAGCATCACGGCTTCACTCGAGCCGACCGTCGACACTCCGACGGCGCTGCTCGGGTCGTCGTCGCGGAGGTTCTCGGCGTGGAAGAGGTCGGCGACCATGCACACGCAGCGCTGCTCGATGGCGGCCGTGGCCGGATATTCGTCCTTGTCGATCATGTTCTTGTCGAACGTCTCGGCCATCAGCTTCTCGGCCTCGGGGTCCATCCACGTCGTGACGAACGTCGCGAGGTTCAGGCGCGAGCTGCCGTCGAGCATGAGCTCGTCGTGGATGAAGCGGTAGGCCGCCTGCGGTTCCATCGATTCCTCAGGCATGCGCAGCGTCGGCACGGGCGAGTTGGAGAGCCGGCCGGTGTATGCCGGAGCGATCGAGGTCGACGGTGTGTGCCTGTGTGACATCTGGTGTCCCTTCTAGAGATTCGCGATAGACGAACGGATGTGGCCGAGGATTCCCGAGGCCGACGTTGGGGCGGGCCGTGGTCCCGGGCTGGCAGCCGACAGACCGGCGGCGCGGGCGTGGACGAACGCCGCCATCGCGGCCGCCTCACCGCTGGGCAGTCCGGCGGCCAGCAGCGTCCCGATGACGCCCGACAGCACGTCGCCCGAGCCTGCGGTTGCCGCCCAGGACTGGCCCGCCGGATTCAGGTAGACGGGCCGCGTTCCGGGTTCGGCGATGACGGTCACGTTCCCCTTCAGCAGCACGGTCGCGCCGAACTGGTCGGCCAACGCCCGCGTTGCGGCCACCCGGTCGTCGCCAGGCGGATGGCCGGCCAGACGGGCGAATTCGCCGGCATGCGGGGTCAACACCGTGGGCGCCGTGCGACCGCGAAGGAGCTCCGGGTGGGCGGCGAGGATCGTCAGCGCGTCGGCGTCGACGACGACCGGCAGGTCCGTGTCGAGCACGAACCGCAGGGCGCCCTCGCCGGCGTCGTCGGTGCCGATCCCCGGGCCCACCACCCACGCCTGCACGCGGCCCGCGTCCTCTGCCGACGACGTGGCGATCACCTCGGGCCAGTGCGAAACCACCTCGGCCGCAGCGGTTCCCGCGTAGCGGACCATGCCGGAGGTGGCGGCGACGGCGGCGCCCGTGCAGAGGATCGCCGCGCCGGGGTAGGTGCTCGAGCCGGCCAGCACGCCGGTCACGCCCTGGGTGTACTTGTCGTCGCGGGGTCCGGGGATGGGCCACCGGGCGGCGACGTCGTCGGCTTCCAGGCTGACCAGGTCGCCGTCGGGCAGGTCGAGACCGATGTCGACCAGGTCGACCCGTCCGCAGTCGCCGAGGGCGTGCACCGGTTTGCGGCCGCCGAAGGTGACGGTCAGCGCGGCCCGGACGTGGGGACCGTCTGCCGCGCCGGTGGTGACGTCGACCCCACTGGGCAGGTCGACCGCCACGACGGGGATGCCGGCATGCTCGACCTCGGCGAAGACGGCTTCGGCGTCGGGTCGCAGGGAGCCGCTGGCGGAGATGCCGACGACGCCGTCGATCACCAGATCGGTTGTCGACGGGACGCTTTCGACCAGCCGACCTCCGGAGCGGGTGAAGGCGGCGAGGGCGACACGATGTACGCGGTCGGGGTTGAGGACGACGGCCGAGGCGGCCACCCCACGCCGGCGCAGGAAGGTCGCGGCCCAGAGGGCGTCACCACCGTTGTCGCCGGACCCGATCACCGCGCACACGTGACGGCCCGCGATAGCGGCGGTCCGGGCGCGCAGTTCGCGGGCGACGGCACCCGCGAGACCGTGGGCGGCCCGCCGCATCAGCACGCCGTCGGGAAGGCTCTTCAGCAGCGGCGCCTCCGCCGCACGGATCGTGTCCGCGGAGTAGTAGTGCCGCACCGCGTCTACGTTACGGGGTGGGCCCCGTCTTCCGGCCCGTTCCGGCGCTTAGCGAACCGCTGTTTCCACCGTCGGCTCCGAGGTCCGGGCGGGCCGCAGGATCCGAGCCGAGATCAACGCCGAGATCCATCCCGGCGTGACCCGACCGCTCGCTGCCATCGTCTTGTTCGGCCACCCTGGGACGACGACCGCGCGCCCGCGGTCCAGGCCGCGCAGACCCGCAGTGACGACTGGTCCGGGGGCGGCGAGGTGGCGGTAGATCCCGACGTGGGAGACGTCGGCGTCGAGCGCGTCGACGAAACCGGTGTCGGTCGGTCCGGGGCAGAGGGCGGTCACGGTGACACCCGAACCCCGCGTCTCCGCCCAGAGCGCCTGGCTGAAGGACAGCACGAACGCCTTTGTCGCGCCGTAGCCCGCCTGATAGGGCGCGGGCTGGAAGGCGATGACGGATGCGACGTTGAGGATGCCGCCGCTCCCCCTGGCCAGCATCCCGGGGAGCAGCGCGTGGGTGAGACCGACCAGCGCGTCCACGTTGACCCCGATCATGCCGTGTTCGCGGGTGGCGTCCGCGTCGGCGAAGGGTCCGTAGGTGCCGAACCCGGCGTTGTTGACCAGCACCTCGACCGGGCGGCCGTCCAGGTGCGCCAGCAGCGCGTCGACGCCGGACGGCGTGGCGAGGTCGCCGACGACGAGCTCGACGTCGACCTTGGTGAGGTCGAGAACCCGTCGGCGTACGGCCTCGAGGCGGGGGCGGTCGCGGCCGGTGAGCACCAGCGGCAGACCCCGTTACGCGAGTTGCTCGGCGAAGAGGGCGCCCAGCCCGGAGCTGGCTCCGGTGACGACGGCCCAGCTCCCGTCGGTGTGTGGTTGGTTCGGCATGCGTGGCCCCTAACCGTTGATGTTTATCTCGTTAACATAGGCCTCAATGTTAAGGTCGTCAACATGTCGGACGGGGTGGCCAAGTCCTCACGGTCTACGTATCACCACGGCGATCTCAAGCGGGCCTTGATCGAGGCGGCGCTGACCCTCGTCGCGGAGAAGGGACCGAGGGGCTTCACCCTGACCGAGGCCGCGCGGCGCGCAGGCGTCAGCCCCGCGGCGCCGTACCGACACTTCCCCGACAAGGCCCATCTGCTCGCCGCCGTCGCCGAACAGGGCTTCGTCGAACTGCACGAGGCCCTCGTCGCAGTCGGCTCCGGCGTTCCCGACGCGCGGGCGCGGGTAAACGCCATGGCCCGCGGCTACGTGCGCTGGGCCGTGGCGCATCCCGAGTACTACCAGGTGATGTTCGGCGGCGACACCAACAAGAGCGAGCACCCGGGACTGCTGGAGGCAGGCGGCCGTACGTTCGGCTGCCTGCTCGAAGTCATCACCGAATGCCTGTCGTCGGGGCTGATCCAGGGTGACGATCCGTTGCGGATCGCGGGCCCGATGTGGTCGACGATCCACGGGACCGCCACCCTGGCCATCGGAGGCGACCTGGGCCAGGTCGGCATCGACGAACAACCCGAGGACCTGGTGCAGCGGTCGGCGAACGTGTTGCTGGCGGGCCTGGCCCTGGGCGTCGACTAGCGCGCGCCGGGACCTCGGTCCCCCGCCGTCCGCCCGTAGTGCCGACGCGCCTTCATCCGGTTGCCGCAGCCACTCATCGAGCACCACCGACCCGTGCCGCCACGGCTGCGGTCGAGCAGGAACAGGTGACATTCGCCGTTGGCGCACGGCCGTAGCCGGCCCGGCATGGCTGCCTGCAGCTCGCCCCAGGCGAGCACCATCCGCGCCGGCCACCCGGCGTCGAGGCGCCACGTCACGGCGCCGCCGACGATCTCGGGCGTCTGGCTGACGCCGCGCAAATAACCGTCGAGGACGTCGCCGGGAACCTCACCGCGCACCACCCGCTGCAGGTCGTCGCGAATGCGGCGGGCGTCGTGGACCCGTTGCCCGGCGGCTCCGTTGGCGCGCAACCACGCACCGTCGAGCGCCTCGGTGGGCGCGCCGTCGACGACGGGCGTGGTGTTCAGCAGGTCGAGAAGCGCCTCCGACCAGTCGCGATGCATGCTAACCACCATAGACCACTTGACAGGTTAGATGCCAACGCGTTCACTGCTAACCACCAAATGAATCCAAAGGGGTTAGACATGAGCACCACGCACCACCGTTACGCCGAGATCGCCGGCCGCCAGATCTTCTACCGCGAAGCGGGACGAACGGACGCGCCCGCCGTCGTCCTGCTGCACGGCACCCCGGCCAGTTCGCACATGTACCGCAACCTCATTCCCGCCCTGGCGGACCGCTACCACGTCATCGCGCCGGACTACCCGGGGTTCGGCCACTCCGAGCGGCCGCCGGTCGGCGAATTCGACTACACCTTCGACTCACTGGCAGACCACGTCGACGCCCTGCTCGACCACCTCGGGCTGACGCGCTACGCGCTGTACGTCCAGGACTACGGCGCCCCCGTCGGGTGGCGGCTCGCGCTACGGCACCCGGAGCGCATCGCCGCGATCGTCACGCAGAACGGCAACGCCTACGTCGAGGGCTTCGTCGGCGACGCAATGGAACCGCTGTTCGCCTACGGCCGGGACCGTTCCGAGGCCAACGCCAAGCCCCTACGCGACCTCATCGGCATCGACGGCTTGAAATGGCAATACACCCATGGGGTTTCGGACCCGACCGTGGTCGACCCCGACGTCTGGGTCAACGCGCACGTTGCCGTCGCCGACACCGAGGAGGCCGTCGAGGTGCAGCTGGCGTTGTTCGCCGACTACATCACCAACGTCGAGCTGTATCCCCGCGTCCACGAGTACTTCCGCACTTCGAACGTGCCGCTGCTCGCGGTGTGGGGCCGGAACGACGCAATCTTCGGCCCCGACGGCGCATTGGCCTTCGGACGTGACCTGCCCGCCGCCGAGGTCAACCTGCTGGACGGCGGCCACTTCCTGCTGGAGAGCAAGCTCGACGCCGCCGTCGCACTGATCCGCCCGTTCCTGGCGCAGCACCTCTCCTAGCGGATCTCCGACGCTGCAACCCATTCAGTCGGCCGAAGCAAGACGATCTCGGGAATGATGCAGGCCCGCGACAGACGCGTCGTGAGACGGATGGTCTCGGCCACGTCGCGTGGACTGATCATCTCGTTGGCGCCGCCGGTGCGGTACGGGTCGGCCATCGGCGTGTCGACCAGACCCGGGCAGATGGCGGTCGCCTTGATGCCTTCGCCTGCCAGTTCATCGTGAAGCGCCTCGGTGAATCCGATCACCGCGGCCTTCGTCGCCGAATACGTCGCGAGGCTGGCCTCGCCCCGCTTCCCGGCGTTGGAGGCCGTGTTGACCACCTGCGCGCTCCCGCGCACACCGACGGCATTCCTCAACAGTGGCAAGCACTTGTCGGTGAGCAGGATGACGGCACGGATGTTCACCGACAGGTGGGCGTCGACGAACGCCGCGGTCTGCTCGCCGACGGGCCGGGTCTCGGCAATGCCGGCGTTGTTGACGAGGAGGTCGAGGGATCCGAACTCCTCGGCGTGGTGCTTCACGACCTCGTCGAGGAATCCCTCCTCGGCGATCGAGCCAGACAGCCAACGAGGCTGCGGCCCAACGATTCCCGACCCGACTTCAGCTACCGCGCGCAACTTGTCGGCGTCGCGCCCGACCATCGTGACGGCGAACCCCTCCTCCCGCAACACCTCGACGATGGCTCGCCCGATCCCGCCAGAGGCTCCGGTCACGATGGCACTGCGGATTTCACTAGTCATAGTGCAGGCTTACCAGAATGCATCGGTGCGCCCGACGACGACTCGACGGCGGCCACTTCCTACTGGAGAGCAAGCTCGACGCAGCCGTCGCGCTGATGCGCCCGTTCCTGGCACAGCACCTCTGAGCATCCGCCGAGACGTCAACGCGGAGGTCGGCCGTCGACCTGATCCCAGAACGCGGCCGACCGCTGGGCGATCTCCCTCGGGTACTCGCCGTTGATCGCATGCGAGGCCTGACGCCACAGCTCGACCTGGCCGTCCGCCAACAGGTTTCGGGCCCGCTCAGCGGCGCGGTCCGCGTCCAGCATCACACTGCGCCCCGCAATGAACGTCAACACCGGGACGTCGACGGATTGCAACTGCTGGTCGGTGAAGCGCCTGGGCATCGGCTGGCACAACACGAAGTCGGTGCTCGCCGCGGAGATCAGCGCCGCCTCCGGCACCGAGTCGTCAGCCGCGGCGCCGCCGGCGATCCAGCCAAGGATCCTGCGGCGCAACGTGTTCGGTAACCTGGAGCTGAACATCGCCGTCGAGACCGCGATCGTCCTGAGCGGGACAGGGGCAAAGGTCAGAACCGGATCCAACAGCGTGGCGGACGTGACGCGGGCCGGTCGTCCCACGGCCAAATTCATCGCCGTCCAGCCGCCGATCGAGACGCCCATCAGATGCACCCCGGCCAGGTCGAGTCCAGCCAAAGTCTCGTCGAGCCACTGCGCCTGGTCGGCGGGACCCGCCACGGGTCGCGTCTGTACCGAGAGCCCGGCCTCTCCAAGGAGATCCACGCAGTAGACGGTGCGCGTCCGAATCAGGTCTGGCAGATTCGCGCGCCACATCGGAGTGGAGGCGTTGCGGCCTGGCAGCAGCACCACCGGTGTCGCATCGGACGGTCCGTCGAAGCGGTACACCCGCACGCTGCCGAAGGACGTCGACACGTCGACCGTGGCCGCGACGGTTGGCAGTGCGGCCATCCCGGCGTCATAGGCCTCGAGGAAGTGGGCGCGTGCGGCGTCGCCGCGGAAGTGCCCGACTCCGCGCACGGCTACTCGACGGTGACCGATTTGGCCAGGTTCCGGGGCTTGTCGACGTCGTAGCCACGAGCCTGGGCCACCCCAGCGGCGAACACCTGCAGCGGGATCGTCGACAGCAAGGGCTGGAAAAGCGTTGACACGGCGGGCATCTCGATGAGGTGATCGGCGTAGGGCGCGACCGTGTCGTCGCCCTCCTCGGCGATGACGATCGTGACCGCGCCACGCGCCTGAATCTCGCGAATGTTGCTCAGCAGCTTGCTGTGCAGCAGGGCGGCGTTCTTCGGCGACGGCATCACGACGATGACGGGCAGGCCGTCCTCGATGAGAGCGATCGGCCCGTGTTTGAGCTCGCCGGCCGCGAAGCCCTCGGCGTGCATGTACGCGAGCTCCTTGAGCTTCAACGCACCTTCGAGCGCGACGGGGTAGCCGACGTGGCGACCGAGGAACAGCACCGTCTGCGACTGCGCGAACTGGTGCGCCAGCGCCGTCACCGGCTCCATGCACGTCAGCACCCGCGCGATCAGGTCGGGCATCGCCTCGAGTTCGGCGAATTCGCGCGCCACCTCGTCGGGGTACTTCGTACCGCGGGCCTGCGCCAGCGCGAGGCCGACCAGGTAGTTGGCGGCGACCTGCGCCAGGAACGTCTTGGTGGACGCGACGCCGATCTCCGGACCGGCGCGGGTGTAGAGCACCGCGTCGCATTCGCGGGGAATCTGCGAACCGTTGGTGTTGCAGATGGCCAACACCTTGGCCTTTTGGTCCTTGGCGTGCCGGACCGCCTCTAGCGTGTCGGCCGTCTCGCCGGACTGCGAGATGGCGATCACCAGCGTGCTGCGGTCCAGCACGGGGTCGCGGTACCGGAACTCACTGGCGAGCTCGACCTCGACGGGCAGTCGCGTCCAGTGTTCGATGGCGTACTTGGCCAGCAGCCCCGAGTGGTATGCCGTGCCGCAGGCGACGATGAAGACCTTGTCGATCTCGCGGAGTTCCTGGTCGCTGAGGCGCTGCTCGTCGAGCACGATGCGACCGTCGGCGAAGTGTCCGAGCAGGGTGTCGGCGACCGCCGCGGGCTGCTCGGCGATCTCCTTGAGCATGAAGTACTCGTAGCCGCCCTTCTCGGCGGCGGACAGGTCCCAGTCGATGTGAAAACGACGGGTGGGGACGTCCTCACTGCCGTAGAAGTCGGTCACCCGGTAGCCGTCCGCGGTGATCACGACGGCCTGATCCTGGCCGAGTTCGACGGCCTCGCGGGTGTGCTCGATGAAGGCGGCGACGTCGGACCCGAGGAACATCTCGCCGTCGCCGACGCCGATCACCAGCGGCGTCGACCGCCTCGCGGCCACGATGGTGCCTGGCTCGTCGGCGTTGGCGAAGACCAGCGTGAAGTGGCCCTCAAGGCGCGGAAGGACGGCCATCACCGACGCCACGAAGTCACCGGCCGTGGCGCCGTGGTGGTACTGCCAGGACACCAGGTGGACGGCGACCTCACTGTCCGTGTCGCTCGCGAACTCGACACCCTCGGCCTCCAGCTCGGCGCGCAACGCCGTGAAGTTCTCGATGATCCCGTTGTGGACGACCGCGATCTTGCCCGCGGCGTCGCGGTGCGGGTGGGCGTTGCGGTCGGTCGGCCTGCCGTGGGTGGCCCACCGGGTGTGCCCCATGCCGGTGCTACCGGTCATGCCCTCGGAGTCCGACTCCGCGAGGGCCGCCTCGAGGTTGGCCAGCCGTCCCGCGCGCCGACGCACTTCCATGCCGCCGTGGCCGTCGAGCAGTGCGACACCCGAGGAGTCGTAGCCCCGGTATTCCATCCGACGCAGGGCGTCGACGACGATGTCCCGGGCAGGACGCTGTCCGACGTAGCCGACGATTCCGCACATGGGCTATCAGGGTAGTGCAGCCGCCGCCCCAAGCTGGTGTGAGCTACGGTCATCGGGTGGCCAAGACGAAGAAACTCTTCGCTGCGTTGACCCGTCGGGGACCGCATCGTGTACTGCGCGGTGACCTGGCCTTTGCCGGTCTGCCCGGGCTCGTCTACACCCCCGAGAAGGGGATGAACCTGCCCGGCGTGGCATTCGGGCACGACTGGCTGGTCGCCGCCGACCGGTACGCAGGAACACTCGAACACCTGGCGTCGTGGGGCATCGTCGCCGCCGCGCCGAGTACCGAGACCGGCTTCGCCCCCTCGGTGCTGAATCTGGCGTTCGACCTGGGTACGACACTGGACATCATCACCGGCGTGCGGCTGGGCCCCGGCAAGATCAGCGTGCACCCCACCAAACTCGGCGTCGCCGGACACGGTTTCGGCGGCTCGGCGGCCGTCTTTGCCGCTGCGGGGATGACCGGCCGGGTCAAGGCCGCCGCCGCGCTGTTCCCGACCGTCACCAAGCCGGCCGCCGAGCAGCCCGCGTCGTCTCTGCGGGTGCCCGGCCTGATCCTCGCCGACCCCGGCGACCCCATGTCGCTTCGCTCCAACGCCGTCGAGTTGGCCAGGGCGTGGAAGCCGGCGACCCTGCGCGACGTCAAGAAGGTGACCGCAGGCGGGCTCGTCGAAGGCCGCCGCATCGCCAGGGCGCTCAAGTTGCCGGGCGCCGACAAGGGCACGCAGAAGATCGTCCGCGCGCTCCTGACGGGCTACCTGCTGCACGAGCTCACCGGCGACAAGGCCTACCGGGACTTCGCCGACCCCGAGGTGGCGTTGCCCAAGGCCGACGTCCTCGACCCGTTCTCCGACGACCCGGTCGCCTTGGAGAACAAGGTGGTCGCGCTCCTCAAGCCGTAGGCGCGCCGACACTCCGCGTGATGACGACGCAATCGGCGCGTCGTCGCAACAACCGAAGTCTCGCGCGCTCATCGAGGGCGGACCGACTCGCCCTTTCCCTCTATGGCCATAGCGGGTGACTCGTCGCCGCCGACCGCGCGGGCGCCCAGCGCCGCGGCAGCCACGGCGACCAGTGGCAGCAGCAGGGCGAGGTTCAGCGTCACCAGTTCCGAGAGCCAGCCGATCAACGCCGGGCCGGCGAGCAAGCCGACGTATCCGCAGCCGACCACCCGGGAGAAGTCGGTGCCGGTCGCCCCGGCCACGTTGCCCGCCGCGGTCAACACCTGCGGCAGGCTGCCGGACAGCCCGAGACCGAAGATCACCCAGCCTGCCACCGTCAACGGGAGCGCGGGCGACGCCACCACGATGCCCAGCCCGACGACGGCCGCCAGACTGCCGTAGCGCAGCACCCAGGCGGGTCCCCTCTTGGCGCTGACGATGTCCGCGGTAAACCGCCCGACCGTCATGGCCGTGACGAAACCGCCGAACACGAGGGCGCCCAAGGAGTTCGAGACTCCGAGGCGCTCCTGGGCGTGCAGGCTGCTCCAGTCCATCGCGCAGCCCTCGGCAAGCAGCAGGACGAACGCCAGCGCACCGAGTAGCACCAGGCGGCGGCGCTTGCTCAGGGGTTTGGAAGGCGCCCCGTCCGGCGGCGCCCCGACCCCAGTAGTCGGGTCGGCTCGCACGCTGAACAGATTGGGCGCGGTCACGGCGACGAGCAACAGGCACGCGCCGCACATCACGGCCGTCGTCGACGACATGCCCCACGCGGCGGCCAGGGTGGCGGCACCGACCAGCGAGCCGATGACGCTGCCGACGGAGAAGATCGCATGGAATGCGGACATGATCGGCTTGCCCGCCTGCTGCTCGACGGCGACCGCGCGCGCGTTCATCCCGACGTCGGTAATACCGGTCGCACCGCCGAAGATCAGTAAGGCGCCACCCAGCGTCGCGGGCGTCGGGGCGTTGAGTGGAAGGGCCAGCGTCGCGGCCATGGCCGCGGCGCCGACGAGAGCGATCCGCGCGCTGCCCCACCGGTTGATCAGCGGACCGCAGGCCTGCATTCCGATCAACGCTCCGGCACCGTGCAGGAGCAGCAGGCTCCCTAGCGTGCCCACCGAGACTCCGGTGCGTTCCTGAACCGACGGGATGTGCACCGCCCACGTGGAGATGCACAACCCGAAGACGGCGAAGACCAGAAACACCGCCGCGCGGGACCACTTGAGTGAATTCACGTGCCTCCAGTTACCCACTCGGCGTCGCGTTCTCCCCCGCGCACGTCGTCCATCATCGTCACAGTCGCGGGCGGCTCCCCAGGCCCCGACTTCCCAACCAACTGGTTGATCGTGATATAAACCCCCATGCGCACCGGAATCTTCATGAGTTACGCCAGCGGCTTCAAGGAGGCAGCCAACCAGGTCGTCGAACTCGAGAAGTGCGGGGTCGACATCGCGTTGGTCGCCGAGGCCTACTCCTACGACGCGATCAGCCAGCTGGGCTACCTCGCGGCCAAGACCTCCACCATCGAACTGGGCTCCGGCGTCGTGCCGATCTACACCCGCACGCCCACACTGCTGGCGATGACCGCCGCCGGCGTGGACTACGTCTCCGACGGCCGCTTCCGCCTCGGCATCGGCACCTCCGGCCCCCAGGTGGTGGAGGGCTTCCACGGCGTCCCCTTCGACGCACCACTCGGGCGCACCCGCGAGGTCGTCGAGATCTGTCGCCAGGTCTGGCGCCGCGACAAGGTCGACTTCGACGGCAAGTACTACCAGGTGCCCCTGCCCGCCGACCGTGGCACCGGGCTCGGCAAGCCACTCAAGCTCATCAATCACCCTGTCCGCGATCGCATTCCGATCACCATCGCCGCACTCGGCCCGCAGAACGTCAAGCTCACCGCCGAGATCGCCGAAGGCTGGCAGCCGGTGTTCTACTACCCCGAAAAGGCTGACGACGTCTGGGGTGACGACTTGCGCGCCGGTGCCGCCAAGCGCGACCCCGCTCTCGGTCCGCTCGACGTCATTGTCTCGGCCAGCCTGGCCATCGGCGACGACGTCGACGACCGGCTCGCCTGGGCGAAACCCCAACTGGCGCTGTACATCGGCGGCATGGGCGCGCGCGGCAAGAACTTCTACCACAACCTGGCCACTCGCTACGGCTTCGGTGAGGTCGCCGACCGGATCCAGGACCTGTACCTCGCGGGCAAGAAGGAAGAGGCCGTCGCCGCGGTACCCGACGAGCTGGTGCGGAACATATCCCTGGTCGGCCCAAGGGGTTTCGTCAAGGAACGGTTGGCCGCCTACGCCGAGGCCGGCGTCACCACGATGCTGGTGAACCCGCTCTCCGGCGACGACCGCGAGACGGTGAAGTTCTGCGAGGAGCTCGTCGAGCTTTCGCACTGAGTCACCGCGGGCACGAGCGAAGATGGTCTCGTGCCCAGCTCGTTTCCGCCCGCCCTGCCGACCGGCTCCTTCTCGACGTCGGACCACCCTCGCATCGCTGTCGGCGACGCGGTGTTGAGACCGTGGATCCGGGACGACGCCGCGGCCCTGGTCGAGGCGTTCGACCACCGTGCGATCCGGCAGTGGCACGTCAGCCGCGCGGACACCGTCGACGAAGCACGCGAACTGATCGTGCGCTGGCAGGGCGGCTGGACCGCCGAGCGCGAGTTCAACTGGGCGATCGTCGGGGCCGACGACTCCCTGCTGGGTCGCATCGCGTTGAAGGGCGTCGACCTGTTCGAGGCCAGCGCTGAAGTCGCCTACTGGATGTGCCCCGCGTCGCGCGGGCGCGGACTGTGCCCGCGTGCCGTCGTCACGCTGTCGGAGTGGGCCTTCGCAGCCGGCTTCCATCGCCTCCAGTTGCAACACTCGACCCGCAACCTGCCCTCCTGCCGGGTGGCCACCAAGGCCGGGTTCCGCGAGGAGGGCACACGACGGGGTGCGGCGCTGCACTCCGACGGCTGGCACGACATGCACGCCCACGCCCGACTGAGCGGGGACGTCGGCTACTCCCCGACCTGAGGCAGCTCGTCGGCGGCGATCTCGCACGGCGTCGGCTCCGAGTCCCCGACGAGGGGCTGCGCCGTGGCGTCTGGCAGATCCTGGACGGCGGGCGGTGGAGTCGGCGCGGGTTCCGGAGCCGGCGGCGGCTCGGCTGCCACGTCGGCGGCGGCCTCCTCGGGCTCCTGCGGCTCCGCGACTCCCTCGCCCTCCTCGGCCTTGCCGTCCTCTTCGCCCGATTCGGTCTCCTCGTCCTCTTCGGGATCTTCGTCGTCCGGTGGCTCGTCCAAGTCCTCGTCGAGATCGGCGGGGTAGGAAGGGTCGCTGGAGCCCGCCAGATCGCCGCCCGAGCCGACGAGCCCACCGATGAGGTCGGCCAACTGCTGTCCGAATCCCCCGAGGCCGGAGCCCGCCGACCCCATGGACCCCAACGACGGGGCGCCCGCGCCGAGGTCACCCGACGAGGGCACCGGCGGCGGACTCAATGGTGGGGCAGGCGGCGGAGCCGTCGCGGCCTCCGTGCCCGACCACGGCGCGGCGGCCGGAGCGACCGCCGCCGGAGCCGACCCCACCGCCGCGGCGGGCACGGTCTGAACGGGCATGGCCTGGACTGCCACGGGTTCGGGCCGGGACGCGACCGCGGGCGTCGTCTGCGGCCGCTCCGTCGCGACCCGATCATCCCGCGGGCCCAAGACGCCGGGCACGCCGAACACGGCGACCGGCGCGGTGATCCGCGCAATCGCCGCGCCATAGGCGGAGTCGACGGCGGCGGCGGCCTGGCGCATCGCCGCCACCCACTCGGCTCCGACCTCGAGGTCGACGAACGGTGTGACCTCGAGGTCGATCAGCTCACTGGCGGCGGCCACGTCGCCGACCCCGGTCGTCACCGTCGCGGCGGCGGCCATCCACTCGGCTCGCCGTGGTTGCTGCGTGCCGTCGACCGCCTCGGTGGCGAGCACCTTGGCGTCGACCGCCTGCCACAGGGCGTCCCGCAGGGCCGCCACCGCGTCCGCGGCCGTCCGTACCGCCGCGCTGACGGCCGTCGCCGATTGACAACTGCGGTAGAGGAATTCGTGGGCGGCGGTCGCGCCGCGGCCCGACCAGGCGCCGTCGAGCTCGGTCATCAGGTCGGCCTGCATGCGGGCGGCGTCCTCGGCAGCCGACGCGGCAGCGGCCAAGACGACGTGATCGGAGTCCAACGCGCGCAGGTCGAGGCCGTCGTCACCGGAGTACCAGTCGCGTACCTGCGCGCTGTGAGTCGTCAGGTCGGGGTGCTGGTATCCGAGCCGACGGCACGCCGCCACGTACTCCTCGACGTCGTCGACTGCGGGTCGACCCTCGACGAGTCGGGCCGCGACGTCGTATGGGTTGGCCACCGTCACCCCATCCGTGCGGCGCCGCGCGCGTCGACGTCGACGTAGCGGTCGGCGGAGGCCCGCAGCGCGGCGGCGATCTCGCGCATCGCCCTGGCCCACGCGTGCGTCTGGTCCACGACGTCGTCGACCGCGCGTCGCACCGCGTCCCCGCGGGCTACGTGGTCACGACCGGCGAGGGCTCCGTCGAAGGCGAGGCGGTCGAGCCGGCCGCGGGCCAACCCGTCGACGACGTCGGCGATCGCGTCGCATCGGCCTGCGACGCCGAGGACCGCTCCGACGTCGACGTGCGCGGACTCAATTTCTCCCATGCCCGGTTAGGACGCAGGGCGCGGCCGTCCGGTTCCCCGGTAGATCAGACGAGCGTCAGGCCAGGTCCATGTCGAGCCCGGCGAGATGGCCGCGGGCCCGGGCCTGACCGACCGATCCGGCGCCTGCGCCGTCGTGCAGAAGGCGCCACCCGTCGCGGTCGTCCTGGCCCTCCGGCAAATCCAGCCAGTGCCGCAGAACGGCGAGATCACCGGTCGCGATCACCGCGGTGCGCAGGCTGGTGCTCAATTCCGTCCGCAGACGCGCCACCGCCGGCGACATCGACTGCGGCAACAGCGCCCCGGTGTAGACGTCCAGCGCCGCCGCGACCCGCCCGGCCCGCAACTCGTCGAACACCTGGGTGACGTCACTGACGACCGGCTCGAGCAGCCGGTAGGGCCGCGAACCCACCGCGACCGGTTTGATGACGCGCCGCAGACGCGACATCTCGGCACGGACCGTCACCACGTCGAGGTCCTTGTCGTCCAACATCATCGCGAGATGGTCGGCGCTGAGGCCCTCGGGGTGCTGGGTGAGCAGAACCAGGATGTCGGCATGACGCGGGGTCAGGCTGGAGGTTCGGCGGTTGCCCCGCTCGTCGGTGAACTGCCACCGCGGGCGGCCTGCGCCAAGCACCCGAAGCCGGGCGTTGACCTGATCCCCAACGGCGACAACAGGTTTAGTGAGCCGGAGCAACGCCAGGTGGTTCTCCACGGCGACGGCAGTGGCGCGCACCAGGGCCAATGCCTGGGCCGATGCCACCTCGACACCACCGGTCAGGTCGATCGCACCGATGAGGTCGCCCGTGCCGGGGTCGTGGACGGGCGCCGCAGTGCAACTCCAGCGCTGAGCCACCCGGGAGAAGTGTTCGGAGCTACGGATCTGCAGCTCGCGGTCGAGGGCGAGCGCGGTACCCGGCGCGTTGGTCCCGACGCGGCGTTCGCTCCAGTCGGCGCCGGGAACGAAGTTCATCGCCTCCGCCTTGCGGAGTGCTTCGGGATCGCCCTCCACCCACAGCAGCGTGCCGTCGGCGGCGGTGATGGCCACGACGACGCCGGAGTCCCTCGCGTCGTCGACGAGGAGCCGCCGGATTACCGGCAGTGCCGAGGCAAGCGGGTGCGTGTCGCGCATCCGTGCCAACCGCAACGTGGCGGCCGACGACTCCGCCCCCTCCCAGTCGGGGTCGACGCCCTTGGCCAGGCTGCGGCGCCAGCTCTCGGCGACGATGGGTCGAATCGAGGTGGAGTCGAGGTAGGTCGAGTCGACCTCGCCTGCGACGAACAGGTCGTGCACCGCACGCAAGGCGGTCGGAGGCGACCACGCAGACGCGTGGGCGTCCAGCGCCTTCGACGACACCACTCGCTACCACGCTCCTTGCACCGGCGAACTTCACGGTCCCGAGCCTCGAGGCCAGACCGCCCCCCGTTCGTGCCAACAGTAGTCCTCCTGCCCGGCCCCGTAGGGAAACTACCGACAACCGTGCACGCGGCGCTCATATGAGCGCGGCCCAGGCCCAACCGCTCCGAACCGGGGGTGGTTTATCATCGGTTTGCGCTTGGCGTACAGGAATCTGGTGCAAGCCCAGAACGGACGCGCCGCTGTGAACACGACTGGTGAAAGCCTGTGTGTGAGTCAGATGTTGGGCCAAGAGCATCCTGAATCGAACGGGGTCGCGAGACGCCCCGAAAGGAACCCGATGACGACGATCCACCCGGGCCTCGCCGCCCGTCCACCGCGCGTGCCGGTTCCTGCGGCCTTCTGATGGACTTCCCCACCGTGCCGGCACCGGATGCCGACGCCGAGCACGCCGCCCGTTCCCGGCAGGACGTCCTGACCAAACCGCGGGGCGCACTGGGCAGGCTGGAAGACCTCTCGATCTGGGTGTCGGCGTGCCAAGGGGTGTGCCCGCCACGGCAGTTCACCCGCGCCCGCATCGTCGTCTTCGCCGGTGACCACGGCGTGGCGAAGTCAGGGGTGTCGGCCTACCCGCCCGAGGTGACGGCGCAGATGGTCGCCAACATCGATGCGGGCGGTGCCGCGATCAACGTGCTCGCCGGCAATGCGGGGGCGACGGTGCGCGTCGTCGACGTCGCCGTCGACTGCGATGAACCGTTGTCCGAACAGATCGGTGCCTACAAGGTCCGACGTGGCAGTGGTGACATCTCCGTCGAGGACGCCATGACCGACGAGGAGACGCTCGCAGCGGTGACAGCGGGTCGTCGCATCGCCGACGAGGAGGTCGACGCCGGCGCGGATCTGCTGATCGCCGGCGACATGGGCATCGGAAACACCACCCCGTCGACGGCGCTGATCGCGGCCCTGGCGGGCAAGGAGCCGGTCGCACTGGTCGGCCGCGGCACCGGTGTCGACGACTCCGGCTGGATGCGCAAGACGGCTGCGGTGCGCGACGCGCTGTACCGCACCCGCGGCCACACGGCGGATCCGCTTGCGCTGCTTCGTATTTGCGGTGGCGCCGACCTGGCCGCCATGGCGGGCTTCTGCGCCCAGGCCGCCATCCGGCAGACGCCCGTCCTGCTCGACGGCGTCGTCGTGACCGCGGCCGCACTGGTCGCCGAACGGTTGGCTCCCGGCGCCAAGCAGTGGTGGCAGGCGGGCCACCGGTCCACCGAGCCCGCCCACGACGTCGCGCTCGCGCAGTTGGGCCTCGTACCCGTCGTCGACATGGGCATGAGACTCGGCGAGGGTTCCGGTGCCGCGGTGGCACTGCCCCTGCTGCGCGCGGCCGTCGCCATCCTGTCGTCGATGGCGACGTTCGGCGAGGCCGCGGTGTCCGACCGCGACGACACCGACGACCGGTCGGCGGTGATCGGATGAGCACCGAGCCCGGCAAGCTCTGGGCGGTCGGCATCGGCCCCGGCGACAGCGAACTGGTGACGTTGAAGGCCGCCAGGGTCATCGGCGCCGCAGACGTGGTCGCCTTTCACTGCGCGCGCCACGGGCGAAGCGTCGCACTGTCGGTCGCGGAACCGTTCCTGCGCGACGGCCAAATTCACGAACGGTTGACCTACCCGGTGACCACCGAGACCACCGACCATCCAGCGGGCTACCGCGGTGCGCTCGACGACTTCTACACCAGCGCCAGCGAGGTTCTCGCCGACCATCTGACGGCGGGCCGCAGCGTCGCCTTGCTCGCCGAGGGCGACCCGCTGTTCTACAGCTCCTACATGCACATGCACAAGCGGCTGGCCCACCGGTTCGACACCGAGATCATTCCCGGCGTCACGTCGGTCAGCGCGTCGGCCATGGCGGTCGGCACTCCCCTCGTCGAGGGCGAGGAGACGTTGACGGTGCTCCCCGGCACGATGCCCGCCGACGAGCTGGTCCGCCGGCTGCGCGACGGTGACGCCGTCGCCATCATGAAGCTCGGCCGCACCTTCCCCAAGGTTCTCGCCGCACTGGAGACGGCCGGCGTTGCCGAAAGGGCCTGGTACGTGGAGCGGGCGTCGACGTCGGCGCAGCGGGTGATGCCGGTTCGGGACGTGGATCCCGTTACGGTGCCGTACTTCTCGATGATCGTGGTTCCCGGCCCGCTGAACAACCCGGTACCCGAGCCGACCGAACCGACCATGGGTGAGGTGGTCGTCGTCGGCCTCGGCCCCGGCGCGGACAGGTGGACGACCCCCGAGGTGCACGGCGAACTGGCAAGGGCCACCGACATCGTCGGCTACAAGACCTACCTGGCGCGGATCTCACCACGGCCCGGGCAGCGGCTGCACCCAAGCGACAACCGCGTCGAATCCGAACGCGCCTGCATGGCATTGGATCTGGCCAAGAACGGCGCCAGGGTCGTCGTCGTGAGCTCCGGTGATCCCGGCGTCTTCGCCATGGCCGCCGCCGTCGTCGAAGTCGCGGCCGAACCAGCGTGGAGTGACGTGCCGGTGCGCGTGGTGCCGGGGATGACTGCCGCCAACGCGGTGGCGGCTGCCGTGGGCGCGCCGCTGGGCCACGACTACGCGGTTATCTCGCTCTCCGACCGGCTGAAGAGCTGGGACGTGATCGAGCGACGCCTGCACTCGGCGATCGACGCGGACATGGTGATCGCCATCTACAACCCTGGCTCGGAGAGTCGGAGGTGGCAGGTGAGCGCGCTGAAGGACATTCTGACCCAACGCCTTTCGGCCGGCCGTCCGATCGTCCTCGGCCGCGACGTCGGCGGGCCGGAGGAAAGCGTGGTGGTGACGACGGTGGCCGCCTTCGATCCCGCCGTGGTGGACATGCGGACTCTTCTCATCATCGGCTCGACGACGACGACGGTGGTCGAGCGAGGGGCGGGGCAAGCGGTCTTTACGTCGCGACGGTACGACGCGTCCGCCGACTGATCACCGGGGGCAGTGCGCTCCGATGAAGTAGACGGTCACGTCAACCCGCTGACGCGCACGATTCGGCGGCGTCGCGGTCTCCCAGGTTCTGTTCCGCGAGCTCGATCATGTTGCGCCAGAATCTCTTCCGCTCGAGTCGAGTCTGCCCGATGACCGCCGAGCGCCACTCGTCGATGAAGGGCGCGAAGTAGCGACTCTCGTCGAGCAGGTCGGCGGTGTCGGAGACGAGTTCGCTTCCGACGGATTCGGTGGGGCTCAACGTCCGCCACATCCGAGCGGTGATCCGCACGCGGCGCCGATGTTCGACCAGCGCCGAGAGCAGCCAGCGGATCGCCCGGCGTTCGTCATCGCTGATCCACGTCGCGTCCCCGCAGCTGTTGAGAAACGCCTGTTGCGCCTTGGTCGACTCGTTGAGCTCGTGCAGGACGCGTACGGCCTCGGTGCGCATCTGCGCGGCGGGCACCTCGCGTATCTCCTGGTTGATCGTCACGACAGTCGTTCTGTGCGAAGGGGAATGCCCACGACGATGCGTGCTGCGTTGTGACCGAGGATGCGAGCGATCACCGGTTCTGCCGGGCCGTCGGAGGCCAGTTCCGACAGCGGTGCCGGAAGCTTGTCCTGCTGCACCGACACCCGCCCGTGTGCGTCGATGCCCACCCCGACGCTCAACGACGAGCGACCCGCCGCCGTCTGCGCAAGCTCCATGGCGTCGGCCTGCGTGCGGGGCCGCTCCACGATCGACGGCACGCCCTCTTCCTCTATCCCGGCCAGCACCTCGTCCTCCACCCGACCACCCGCGCAACTGAGCACCAGGATGGCAGGCTTCTCCGCCTGGCCGCCCTCAAGCACGGGCACCCACCTGCGGTTCCGCCTGCGCATGGGACGCCACGTAGGACGCGACGAGACCAGAGGCCACCGCGTTGCGCGGGCCCTCGGTGCCGCGCACATTGCCCGTCCCGCAGACGATTCCGAAGGGAGCCACGGCGTCGGCGATCAGCTCGGGGATCTCGAAGTCCAGCGCGCAGCCGCCGAGCAGCACGACGAAGCCGATCTGACGCAGATCGCCACCGGGGGCGATGCTGCGGAGCGCCCTCAGTGCGTTGACCACGAACACCCGCTCCTTGGCGGTCCTGCGCACGGCGCGAATCCGGTCGAGAGAGTGTCTGGTGGGAATGGGGTTCATCCCGGTCTCCCCCAGGGCCACGACGCGTGCGAACGCCGTTGGCGGAAGGGGCTTCTCGAAGAACTGAACGGTGCCGTTCTCCAATCGGATGTGGAAGAAGCTCTCGGCCTTGCCGAGCGGGCAGCGCTTGATCTCCTCGGCCAACTCCAGGTTGTCCAAGCCCAGTTCGGCGTCGATGAGCTTGGTGACCAGATCGCCTGCACCGGCCAGATGGGTGGCGTCGGTGTGGTCGTCGGTCTCGATCACCGCAGCATCGGTCGACCCACCGCCGAGATCGAGCACCACCAGCGGCTTGTCGGTGCCCGGGGTCGTGAGGGCCCCGAGGACCGCCATCTCCGCTTCGACGCCGCCGACGGCGACGTCGACCTTGGTCGCGCCCGCCGCACGCAGATGACTGGTGACCGCCTCGGCGACGGCCTTCATGCCGCTCTCCTTGGTGCGGACCATGGCCGCAAGCGCGACGGCGTTCTCCAGCGCCACCTCGCCCGCCATCCCACCTCGAACCTCCTGCGGCACAGCGGTATCGATGGCGAGTAGATCCCCGATTCGGACATCGGCGAGGGCGTGGTTGGACAAGTCGGCCATGCTCTGGCGGACGTTGGCGATCATGCCGCCGGTGTTGGTGCCCGCCTCGCCCATGACGTCGACCAGCGGGCTCACCCGCTGCACCTCCGCCATGATGTCGGCGGCGCCCCTGGACACGTCGACCTTCGCCTTCTTGGTCTCCCCCTGCAATTCGAGCGACCCAGCAGGAATGGTCCGGTCCTCGACATCACCCGATGGTGTCCGCACGACGACCGCGGACCGGTTACCCGTCAGCGCGCGGGCGACCGGCGAGACCACCTTCGTCTGGTCGGGGTCCAGTCCGAAGATGGTCGCCAGGCCATAGGCATTCGACAAAGTGCGGATCGACTGACCCGGTCCGGCGACCTCGACGGCCGCCACCATGCCCACCGGAACCAGCTCGATCCGCGATACCTCGTCGATGATCGGGATCTTGACGTTCAGCCGGTTGGCGACCAGCACCGCATCGTCGTTGCACAGGATCGCCCCGGTGACGTCGACGCCACTCTCGACGGCGGCGTTGATCGCCTTGGCGGTGACGTCGAAGTCGGTACCCCGCGGCACCAAGACGATGATCGGTGTCTCCGTGTCGCTTTCGGCGAGCGACTCGAAGTCGACGATGGTGCCGACTCCGAGACCTCGACCGCCTGGCGTACGCGGATCGTGTCCGATCATCGTCGACTCGGTGATGATGGTCTCCGTGATGGTCTCCATCGCGAGCCCGCTGATCACCGGAGTGGCTTCGTTGAGCAGGATCAGATCGAGATCGGCCAGCGCCATGCCAGCACCCTCCAGCGCCCGCATCACCGATTTCGCCACGCCCTCGACGTTCTTGACGGTGCCCTTGATTCCCGTCGTGCGGGTCAATGCCGCACCGACGTACTCGACCGACCCGTCGGGGTCGATCGTGGCCAGACTGGCCTCCGTCGTGGAGTTGCCGATGTCGACGCCGACGACCGTCCGAAACACCCGTGCCAACTTCCTGCTTCTCTCGGTCAGACCGCCGCGTCGGAGAACACGGGCGTCACCTCGACGGTCTTTGCGCCCTTGCGCACCAGCTCGGTCTCCTTCAGATGTAGGAGAGCCGCCTTGGCCTGCCACCTGGGCCGAGCCATCTGGTCGTTGAGGGTCGGAACCGGCTCCGGTGATTCACCTTTCGCGTACTGCGCGGCATTCGAACCGATGCTCCGGTACGTCTCCAACGTCAGCAGCGGACACTGCGGGAACAGCTCCAGGCTGGACAGTCGCGGAAGGTCACGCTGATGGATCATCGACGTGCCACGGGCCAGGATGCCGATTCCGATTCCCGATCCCGACAGCTTCGCCGCGGTGTGCGACATCAGCGCCAGGTCGGCGCTGTGCTGGACCCGGATGATCCGTGCGCTGACCTCCTGCTCCTCGATGCCTGCGAGCAGCTGACGGATGACCTCGGCATGCGGGATGTCGACGATGGTCTGGCTGAAGAGGCTGCCGAACGCCGGCGAGATCGCAATCACCACCTCGTCGGGTCGCTTACCCCGCTCCGCCGTCCCGACCTCGCTGAACGAGAGCGTCCGCTGGGCACCTTCGGTCTTGGTCGACACGGTCATTCCACCTCTGTTTCTGGGTTCGATGCGCTGGTCACGTGGCGCAGCTTCTTCATTTCTTCCCAGCGCGCGCCAGACGGCCGGTAGCCGGTGCCAGGACCCGCGTAATCGTTCGCGTCGTTGACGGCCGACAGCGGGACGAGCGACGGCGTCATGATCGCGGAGGTCTGCAGCAGATCACCTGAAACCCGCTGGCGGAGAACGGCAAGCACGTTCTCCGCCATATCGGTGAAGCCGGTCGCCTCCAGGGCCTTCACCAGATCCAGACCCGTCACGTTTCGGTCCATCACCTGCTGGGCGCCCTTGAGGTCCTCCAGCACGTCACGCGGCAGAAGATCCTTACTGCCGTTGGCGTACACCGCGGCATCGATCTCGGCGTCGGTGATCGGCGGCAGATCCAGGTATCCGAAGACGGCCTGCAGGGCCTTGGCTGCACGGGTGCGCGCTGCCAGGATGTCGGACTCCTTCACGTGCCGGAGTCCACCGTCGATCTGAAAGTCGCGCTGGATGGTGTTGAAGTCGTCGAAGTCGTCACTGTCGAGGTTCGAACCCGCAAACATGTTGTCGTAGTTGGGCACCGCCGAGTAGCCGGAACATACGAAGTCGGTTCCCGGCATCATCTGCGGCATCAACCGCGCCGTGCGGCGCATCGGCGAGTGGGAGAACGACTGGTCGTTGCCCGAAGCGCACTCGAGGTCCACCGCGGAGGCGATCAGGTTTTCCGCGGCCACCGCGCGTAGCCCGCCGGGCACCGCACCTGGAACGCCGATGCACGAGATGGAGCCGTTCTGCAGACCCTGCACGCCGGCACCCTTGGCAATCAGGATGCAGCGAATCTCCAGGTACAGCATGGACTTTCCCTGCGCGTTGCCCATCTGCACCTCGGACCCGGTGCCAGAGGTGAAGCGCATCTTGATACCGCGCGACGCGTAGGCGGCTGCCAGGAATGCCTTCGACCACGGCGTGTCGTCACCGTCGACGAAGACCGGCTCGGTGCCGTACACCGAGATGGTCTCGGCGTAGCCCGTGATACCGCGCATGCCGAGATCGAGCTCGGTCGCCTCTTCCAGCGCGCACTGGGTCAGTGGGCCGCCGACGTTCACCTGGCTGCCGATCTGCTGCGCCAACGCCACCAGTGGCGCATACCGCACGACGCCCAAAGTGGTTTCCACCTCGGAGAATCCGCGAAGTGCAGCCTCGGCCGCCTCGCAGGCCACCTGCAGCGGGTTGTCCCTGGCGCTGGTGCAGTGCGCCTGGTTCGCCGGAGTACGCCTGGCGCGCATCTTCTGGATGCCCATCATGATCTCGACGATGTTGAGTGTCTTGGCAACGGCCAGCAGTTTGGCCGGCGTCAGACCGTTTGTCACCGCGATGACGTCCTTGCGGGTCACGCTCGGATCGATCAGCATCCGGGCGATCTCGACCGCAGGCAAAGCCATCGACTCTTCGGTCGTCTCAGCGTCGATGGCCTTGTCGGCGATGAACTGATCGATGAAGTCGAAGTCCGCGCGCTGCACGCCGTCCATCTCGACGATCAGTCCGTTCTCCACCCGGACACTCGGTTCGGGGTCGAAGGCGCTGTCCATCGCAACCATGCCCACCTCGGGCCATTCCTCGACGAAACCGTCCAGGTTGACCGGGCGGTCCTCGAGAAGCTGCGTCCGCAGGGAGTGCCGAACGTCGTTCTTCGCAGTGCCCGTGTTCTGAATCGCCTCTGCTGTCATGGCTTTCTCCTATTCGCTTTCCGCGAGCACGTCGCGTCGCTCGTAAACCTCGGCGGCCTCGCGCACCAATTCGGCGAGTAGACCTGCGTTGTATTGCGATTCCAATTCCTCGGCAATCGCTTCGAGTTCGGCCTTGGACGACGCATTCGGGCGTAAGGAGTTGTAGATCTGCAACACCCGCTCATCGGAGATGGCGGTCATTTCAGCAGCGCGACGCAGGTTGGCGCCGAGTTGCTTTCGGCCGTCCTTCTCCGAGACCTGCGCCTGCAGCCGGAGCGTGTCGGGAGTGATTCGCAGATCAGCGGCCTGAACCTCGCCGGAAACGACGGCTTCGAGAGTGATGTCGTCGATCGACTTGCCGGTGGGCGTGAAGAGCAGATCCTTCCGGTTCACACTCAGCGGATAGTCCACCGCGGGATCGAGGGTCGGTTGCGTCATGCACTGCTCCAAGAGGTGAGGGGTGGCTCGCGGCCACCCAACGTCCACGTACGTGACCTGGTCGGCCCCGTGCGACCCATTGTGGCTGACATCACGTTGCATCAACGTTGCAGTGACGAGGTCGGGCGTCTGGCCTGGTGAAGGTCGTTTTCTGCCGCTACCGTGAAGGCACCATGACCGTCTCTCCAGACTCGTCGGACGGACCCGCCCTACTGTCGGCCACCGCGACACTGGGTGGCTACTTCGCCATTGCCCCACAGGGCGCGGCCGAGGGTTCTCACCTCGCCGCGCTGCTGAACGCCGAGACGCTGACCACGTTCGTCGATCGCACCCGGTCGGCCATCGCGACGTCGACGGCATGCGAACCGAGCCGCATCCCCCGCCGGCTGGCGGCGTCGTCGTTCCAGTTGAACGTGGTGTCGCGACTCGTCTCCCCCGTGCTGGGATCGGCCGTCGTGGGTGGTGCCGTTCCTCTGTTCACCCCGGAGTCGGTGAGATGGATTGAGACGGACGGACATTCGCCGCACTTCGAGACCGCCAACGTCGAATGCGCGTCGGCACCGACTCCGGTTCGAGCGGCCGAGTTGATCTCCGACTCCCTGCTCGCCACCATCGTCGGCCCGTTGAACGAGACCCTCAAGACGACGGCGTCGCTGTCGGATCGCGTCAGTTGGGGCAACACGATCTCAGCGGCCAACGGCGCGGTCACGGTGATGGCGATGTCCCGACCCGACCTGGAGCAGTCGGGCCGGGCCCTGGTGCGGGCACTGCTCGACATCGGCCCCCTGCACGACACCGGCGACTTCGACGGAGGCCGGTTCGTCCGGCACAGCTGCTGCCTGTTCTATCAAGCGCCGTCCGGGGGTCTCTGCGGGGACTGCGTGCTCACGGCATCCGGCGGGTCACAACAGACCCAGGTGCACTGAGTTCGTCTCTTTGCAACGTCACTGCAACGCACGTCGAGTTAACATTCGCCCGCCGATCGGCAGGACGGAGTCACACATGGGTTGGTCACAGCCGCACTACTCGCCGATTCACCCGGCACGACGCGGATCGGAGGGTGGCCCGCCGCACGGAATCGCCGATGTACGTGCAGGTCTCGTCGAGAGCCCGAGGCTTCGCACCGCGTTCGTGATGAACGACGAGCTGCTGTTGCACGGGCTGGTGCACGTGTTGGGACAGGCCGATGGCGTTCAGATCGTCGGCGACGTCCGCCACGGCGACGGTCTAATCGAGCGGCTCCAGTTGATGCGTCCGGAACTGCTGGTGGTCGACGTCGACCGTGACCTACCGCTGTCGACTCTCCTCACAGAACTCGATCCGGTCCCCAAGGTGATCGTCGTGATCGACCGAGAGGAATCCCCCGCGCGGGCGCTCGACCTGATCCGGGCCGGTGCCGACGCGCTGGTGGACCGTCGATCTCCGTCGACGGAGCTTCTCAATACCGTGGCGAGGGTCCTCGACGGTCAGAGCGCGCTCGACGCCTACAGCGTCAATACCCTTATCGCAGAACTGCGTTCCCAGAACACCGAGCACGAACTCGACTATGCGCGCATCCTCACGCGCCGGGAGAAGGAGGTGCTGGCCCTGCTGACCGATGGTTTGGACAACCGGGCGATCGCGGCCGACTTGTTCATCTCCGAGGCGACGGTCAAGTTCCACCTTCACAACATCATGGACAAGTTCGGCGTCCACAAGCGTGCGGCGTTGGTGTCGGCCGCGCTACGAGGACAAAGCCGACAGACGCGAGGGGGTGCCGGTGGCTTCCGGTCCGCGACGAGCACCCGCTGACGACGACGCATCCTCGGATGCCCTGGCGGTCCGGCTACCAGTCCGTGGGCGACGGGTCACGGTGATGGGTTCCTCGGGCCGAGCCATCGCCACCACCGGATCACTGATGCGCGCGGGCGCGGTGGTGACCGTGGTGTCCCCCGCACCGACGGCGTATCTGTCCGACCTCGCCGACCGTGGGCTGATCGCCATCCACGAGCGCGACGTCGCCAATGAGGACATCGATTCTGCCGCACTGGTATTCGCGTGCACTGGCGATCAGGAAGCGGACGGTCGCATTGCCGCCCGAGCTCTTGACCGAGGCGTGTTCTGCATCGTCGACGAGCCACGGAGGCCCCCGACCACGAACGGTCACTCTCGGGTTGGCCGGGTCACGCTGGTCGGCGGGGGGCCCGGCGATCCGGGCCTGCTCACCATCGCGGGCCGTGACGCGATCGCGCGCGCGGACGTCATCGTCGCCGACCGGCTCGCCCCGGTGTCGGTTCTTGGCGAGCTAGCGCCGCGGGCGCTCGTGATCGATGCGGCCAAGATTCCCGGCGGCCGACGGATGGAGCAGAGCGAGATCAACTCCCACCTCATCAGCCACGCGCTGGCCGGTCGGGACGTCGTAAGACTCAAGGGCGGAGACGGATTCGTCTTCGGCCGCGGCGGCGAGGAGGTCGACGAGTGCGTACGTGCGGGCATCACGGTCGACGTGATTCCCGGTGTGAGCTCTGCCATTGCGGCGCCCGCCTCGGCAATGATCCCCGCCACCCACCGCGGTCTGACCCAGGGTTTCACGGTGATCTCCGGACACGTGCCCCCCGAACATCCCGAGTCGGCGGTGAACTACGCGGCGCTCGCGCGCGCGAACACCACGATCATCCTGATGATGGCAGTCGCGAATCTCGACGCCATCGCCCGCGCGCTGATGGACGGCGGGATGAGTGCCGACACCCCGGCCGCCGTGGTCGCCGACGGCAGCCTGGCGAGCCAACGAGAAGTTCGGGGCACTCTCGGTTCGATCGCCGAGATCGCCCGCGCCGCCCACATCGGCGCACCCGCCACGACCGTGATCGGCGCCGTGGCCGGATTCGTCCCAGGCCGGGCCGCCCCACAGAGGACCGTGGAACTCAACGTTCGATGATCGAACTGGTTGGCACACCGCGCAGCCACCTGTTGTGGGTGGTCCGCCACGGTGAGTCAACATGGAACGCCATCGGTCGCTCGCAGCGTGAGATCGCACATCCACCGCTGACCGCCCGGGGTACCACCCAAGCCTACGCGGCCGGATACACGTTGCGAAACAAGAAGATCGACCGCGTCGTCAGCTCGGATGCCGTTCGCGCCAAGCAGACTGCCCAGGCCATGGCGACGGTGCTCGGCGTCCGAACGACGGTCGACGGCCGCCTGCGCGAGCGCGGTTGGCGGCGCACCGGCACCCTCACCGACGTCGACTCGCACCACCCGGCGCAATTGGAAGATCCGACCGAACGCGTCCGGGCGGTACTGCTCGATCTCGCCGCAATGCAGGGGTGCACGGCGGTGGTGACGCACGGCGACATCGTCTGCGCGATCCTCGACATGCTGCACGCCCGCGACGCCACCACCCACCAATGGCGCACGGGGACCGATGTTCCGAACGGATCGGTGACCGGCATCAACCTGCGAAGGCTGAGCCGTTTCGTCGACTTGCCCTAGCTGCTCAGGCGTGACCTCCACGGTCGCCGCCGGGACGCCAAAGGACGTCACCGTCGGGATTTTCGAATCGGGCCAGGATGAACAGGAGGTCCGACAGCCGATTGAGGTAGCGCAGGGCACAGTCGTTGACCGGTGCCGCTTCGGCGAGCAGCCACGCGCTACGTTCGGCACGTCGCGCCACGGTGCGAGCATGGTGCAGGTGGGCGGCGGCGACCGTGCCACCGGGCAGGATGAAGCTGCTCAGCTTCGTCAGGCCCTCGTTGAAGTCGTCGCACCACGATTCCAATTGCGTCACTTGACCTTCGGTGACCCGCAGCGGCTCGTACTCGGGTGCGTCGATGATCGGCGTGCACAGATCGGCGCCGACGTCGAACAGATCGTTCTGAATGACGCCGAGGACTTCTGCGGTCCGCCCGCCGATCCCACCGGAGGCGATCGCCATCCCGATCACCGCATTGGTCTCGTCGCAGTCCGCGTAGGCGCCGACGCGGACGTCGGACTTGGGAACCCGGGACATGTCGCCTAGTGCCGTCGTCCCGGCGTCACCCGTTCGGGTGTAGATCCGCGTCAGATGAACGGCCACGTCTCACCCCTCGGGTCTCCACGCCACGCGTCACCCGCCGCCTTCATGCCGACGGTGCCCAGCCACCGTGCTCCGGCGCGCAACCCGAGGGCGACGGGGAACACCAGCCCCACCATGTGGACACTCACGACGCCACCGCGGGCAGGATCGCCGCCAGACCAGCCGCGAGGCCGGCTCCGATGAGGGGCGCCACGATCGGCACCCAGGAATAGCCCCACCCTGGATCGGCCTTGCCGGGGATGGGCAGGACGGCGTAGGCGAGTCGCGGCCCGAGGTCGCGGGCCGGGTTCACCGCATATCCCGTTGGCCCGCCGAGCGCAAAGCCGATGGTGATGATGACGAACGTGACGCCGGCAAAGCTCAGCGACTGGTTGGACAATGGGTTGAGCAGAACGAAGATGACCAGGACGAACGTCGCGATGATCTCGGTCACCATGTTCCACGGCTTGTTGGGGATCGACGGTGTGGTGCAGAAGATGCCGCGCGTCCCTGAGTTGTCGTCGTTGTTGTCGAATTGCAGTTTGAAGGCCGCCCAAGCCAGGGATGCCCCCACGAAGCCGCCGAGCAATTGCGCCGCCCAGTAGACGGGCACGCTCGACCACGGAACTCCGCCGGACAGGGCCACCGCAAAGGTCACGGCGGGGTTGATGTGACCACCCGACGGCGCTGCGATGCTGGCGCCTGCGAAGACTCCGAAGCCCCAACCGAGGACGATGATCAGCCAGTCACCCCCGCCTCCGTGGGAGTAGGAGTTCTTCAGCACCACCGCGGCCACCGAGCCGCTGCCCAGCAGACAGAGCACTGTGGTACCCAAGAACTCCCAGATGAAGATGTCGATGTTCGACACTGACCACAACCTCTCTGACGGGTCGTCGTTGACGCCTGGCGGCGCGAATCGGCCACAATCCGTCGACCTTGCCCAGTAAGTGTTTTCGCGCGCGGGTCGCGCGCGGGCAGTTATGGCCTGGTCCCGCCCAATTACTGATCCGGAGGTGAGCTTTTTGGCTAGGCTCTGGGCAGCCGAGCACGAAACGTCGGTGAAACGTCGCCGAGCCCCGACGCGGCGCACTATCATCGGCCGCACCGCCCTAGGTCGTCTGGGCATGGTCAAATCCGTTGCTGGGAAACCCATTCGAAAGGCCCGTTCATGACAGCCATCACCCTGTCCGCCGCCTCCAAGGTCGTCGAAGCAGCGATCGCGAAGGCAGCCGAGATCGGTCAGCCCATGAACATCGCCGTCGTCGACGATGGCGGTCACCTGGTGGCATTCGCCCGCATGGACGGGGCGATCAAGGCAAGCATCGACATCTCCACCAAGAAGGCCCGCACGTCGATTCTGATGAATGCGCCCACCGCGGCGTTGACGCCGTTGGTGCAGCCCGGTGCCGAGCTCTACGGTCTAGAGCAGCTGTCCGGCGGTCTGGTCATCTTCGGCGGCGGCATCTTGCTGACCGACGGCGACGTCGTCATCGGAGCCATCGGCGTCAGCGCGGGCAGCGTGGAGCAGGACGTCTCCGTCGCCGAGGCCGGCGCCGCCGCTCTGGGCTCGTAAACCTCAGAGCACCCCGACGATCCGACGCACCAGGTACGCCGAGATCGCGGCCACCTCCGCAACGAACGCGGAGAAGTCCAGCGCCGAGTCTCGCCCGGCGAGATCGGACAGCGCGCGGATCACGACCCAGGGAATGCCGACGTTTTCGCACACTTGGGCGACGGCCCCACCCTCCATTTCGACTGCCCGCCCGTCCAATTCGCGGTGCAGCCGCTGACGAGTGATCTCACAGTGCACGTACTGGTCGCCGGTGAGAATGGTGCCGTAGACGACGCGTGGTGGGCGGTCCCGTCCGCCGGCGGAGTTCGACAACGGGGGTAGCTCGACATCGGCCAGGTTGTCGCGCACCCTCGTCAACAGGTCGGCATCCATCGAATAGCCAAGGGCGTCAGTCGGGTTGATGAAGGAGACGTGCCCCGCCTGATATCTCAGCAGTGCGTCGTTCTCGATCCTGCCGACGTCGTGCTGAACGATGCGGTCGGCGACCACCACGTCACCGATGTGCAGCGCCGGATCGAGTCCGCCTGCCACCCCGGAGAATACGACCACCCGGCAGCCGAACGTCTCGGCCAACAGCGTCGTGACGACCGCCGCGTTGACCTTGCCCATGCCGGTACCGGCCAACACCACGCGATGGCCGTCGAGCAACCCCTCGTCGAACCGGATGCGCGCCAACTCCCTCGTGCTGGTGGTGGTCATCAGCACGCGAAGGTGTTCCAGCTCGTCGGGAATGGCGCACAGGAGCCCGATGGTCATGGCGGCGCTGCTCTAGGACTTCAGGAGACGTCGACCCAGTCGAGGGTGCGCTGGACGGCTTTCTGCCAACCCTCGTATCCGGTCGCACGCTGATCGTCGCTCCACGACGGCGTCCAGCGCTTGTCCTCCTGCCAGTTCGCCCGCAGGTCGTCCGGGTTGTCCCAGAACCCGACGGCCAACCCGGCCGCGTAGGCGGCGCCCAGCGCGGTGGTCTCCGCCACGACGGGCTTGACCACGTCGACGCCGAGCACGTCGGACTGAATCTGCATGCACAGATCGTTGGCGGTGATACCGCCGTCGACCTTCAAGACCTCAAGGTGCACACCGGAATCGGCTTCCATCGCATCGACGACGTCGCGGCTCTGATAACAGATCGCCTCCAACGTCGCCCGCGCCACGTGCGCGTTGGTGTTGAACCGCGACAACCCGACGATGGCGCCACGGGCATCCGAGCGCCAGTACGGCGCGAAAAGCCCGGAGAACGCGGGGACGAAGTACACCCCGCCGTTGTCGTCGACCTGGCGCGCCAACGACTCGCTCTGGGCGGCGCCGCTGATGATGCCCAGCTGGTCGCGCAGCCACTGCACGGCCGATCCGGTGACGGCTATCGAACCCTCAAGGGCGTAAACGGGTTTCGCGTCGCCGAACTGATAGCAGACGGTCGTCAGCAGCCCGTTCTCGGAGCGCACGATCTTCTCGCCGGTGTTGAGCAGCAGGAAGTTGCCGGTGCCGTAGGTGTTCTTGGCCTCACCGGGGGCCAGGCACACCTGCCCGACCATGGCGGCCTGCTGGTCGCCGAGGATGCCCGTCACCGGCACCTCGCCGCCCAGCGGACCGGTGTCGAGGGTCATCCCGTAGGGCTCCGGGGAGGACGACGGCACGATCTTGGGCAGCATCTGCCGCGGAATGTTGAAGAACGACAACAGCTCGTCGTCCCAGTCGAGGGTCTCCAGATCCATCAGCATGGTCCGGCTGGCGTTGGTCACGTCGGTGACGTGCACGCCGCCGCGCGGACCACCGGTCAGGTTCCACACCACCCAGCTGTCACTGGTGCCGAAGATCGCGTCGCCGCGCTCGGCGGCCTCGCGGACGCCGTCGACGTTCTCGAGGATCCACTGCACCTTGCCCGCGGAGAAGTAGGTGGCGGGCGGCAGACCGGCCTTGCGCCTGATCACGTCGCCACGCCCGTCGCGGTCCAGCGCGGTGGCGATGCGGTCGGTGCGGGTGTCCTGCCAGACGATCGCGTTGTAGTACGGCCTGCCGGTCTTGCGGTCCCACACCAGCGCCGTCTCACGCTGATTGGTCACACCGAGGGCGGCCAGATCGGTGGTCTGCAGCTTGGTCTTGTTGAGCACCGAGGACAGGACCGACGCGGTCCGCTCCCAGATCTCGACGGGATTGTGCTCCACCCAGCCGGCCTGCGGCAGGATCTGGTCGTGTTCGAGCTGGTGCCTGCCCACCTCGGCACCGTCGTGATCGAAGATCATGGCCCGGGTACTCGTGGTGCCCTGGTCGATCGCAGCGACGAACTTGGTCAACGGTGCTCCTTTGCTTGCCGGCTGCCGCTTCGCGGCACCGACGCCCGTGTGTCTGTCGTCACACACGCTAGGCGGTCCGGGGTTGCAGCATGGTTGCAACACGCGAACCGGCCGTGGCTCAGCGCTGTTCGCTCACCGAATCCGCCACCCGCGAGGCCAACAGCCGCGCGGTGTCCTCGTCGGCGGCCTCCACCATGACCCGGACTACCTGCTCAGTTCCGGAGGGACGCAACAGAATTCGCCCGGTGTCACCGAGCTCTGCCTCCGCCTCGGCGACCGCGGACTGCACCGACGGCGCCTCCGCGACCGTGGCCTTGTCGGCCACCTGGACGTTGATCAGGACCTGCGGCAGCGTGTGCATCGGTGCCGACAACTCGGCCAACGTCGAACGGGTCTGCGCCATCCGCGCCATCAGGCGCAACCCGGTGGCCACCCCGTCGCCGGTGGTTCCGAGCGACGGCATCACGATGTGGCCGGACTGCTCGCCGCCAAGGGAGTAACCGCCGGCCCGCAGCTCCTCGAGCACATAGCGGTCGCCGACGGCGGTGGTGCGCACCTCGATGCCCTCCGCCCGCATCGCGATGTGCAGCCCGAGGTTGCTCATCACCGTGGCGACCAACGTGTTCGACGTCAGTTCGCCGGCGTCGCGCATGGCCATCGCGAGGATCACCATGATGGCGTCCCC
Source organism: Mycobacterium sp. Root135 (assembly GCF_001426545.1). Taxonomy (GTDB): domain Bacteria; phylum Actinomycetota; class Actinomycetes; order Mycobacteriales; family Mycobacteriaceae; genus Mycobacterium. Next base: position 626,840 of record NZ_LMEZ01000007.1, read on the forward strand.
GTCGACGACCTCACCCGCAGCGTCGACGGCGAGGCACCGGTCGGCGTCCCCGTCGTGCGCAAGGCCCAGGTCGGCGCCGTTGGCGAGCACCGCCCGCTGCAGCACGTCCATGTGCGTCGACCCGCAGCCGTCGTTGATGTTGAGCCCGTTGGGTTCCGCGTTGATCGCGATGACGGTGGCGCCCGCGGCGCGGTAGGCCAGCGGGGCGGCCGCCGACGCGGCGCCGTGCGCGCAGTCGACGACGACGGTCATCCCGTCGAGCGGGGCGGGGGCGGCGGTGGCAACGTGCCCGAGATAGCGCGCGAGCGCGTCGTCGGCGTCGCGCACGCGACCGATCGCGGCGCCAACCGGACGATGCCCTGGTCCGGCGGCGAGGAGTTCTTCGATGCGGTCCTCGGCGTCGTCGTCGAGCTTGTGTCCGCCGGGACCGAAGATCTTGATGCCGTTGTCGGGCATCGGGTTGTGCGACGCCGAGATCATCACGCCGAACTCGGCGCCGTAGACACCCGTCAGATGGGCGACGGCGGGGGTCGGCAGCACGCCGACGCGCAGCACGTCGACGCCCTCGCTGGTGATTCCGGCGATGACGGCGGCTTCGAGCATCTCACCGCTGGCGCGCGGATCGCGGCCGACGACGGCAATCCGGCGCTGGCCGCCGGAGCTGCCCAGTCGTCGAGCGGCTGCCGACCCGAGGGCCAGTGCCAACTCTGCGGTCAGATCCGTATTCGCGACGCCGCGGACTCCGTCGGTGCCAAACAGGCGACCCATGCAACTCCTAGATAAACCGAGAGCGTGCGCGCCTTTGGAGAACAGACGCGCACGCTCGCGGACAAACCGTGCTGGGGATCAGCGCTTCGAGTACTGAGGCGCCTTACGGGCCTTCTTCAGGCCGTACTTCTTGCGCTCGATCGCACGCGGGTCACGCGTGAGGAAGCCGGCCTTCTTCAGCGGCGGCCGGTCTTCGGGCTGGACGATGATGAGCGCACGGGCGATGGCCAGACGCAGGGCGCCGGCCTGTCCGGACGGTCCGCCACCGTCGAGGTGGGCGAAGATGTCGACGGTGTCGAGCCGGTCGACGAGCACCAGCGGCGCCTTGATGAGCTGCTGGTGCACCTTGTTCGGGAAGTACTCCTCGAGGCTGCGGCCGTCGAGCATGAACTTGCCGGTGCCGGGGGTCAGGCGAACCCGCACCACGGCTTCCTTGCGGCGGCCGACGGTCTGAACCGGGCGGTCGAGCAGGAGCGGCTCGCGAACGGGGGCCTCGTCGGCCGCCTCGGTCTCGACGGTCTCGTCGGCGGCTTCGGTCGCTTCTGCGGCCTCAGGCGCTTCTGCCACCTCTTCGACCTCGGTCGATTCGGTCACGTCTGTCGTTTCGGTCACTGGGCCACCTGCTTGATCTCGAACGGAACCGGCTGCTGCGCGATGTGCGGATGCTCGGCGCCGGCGTACACCTTGAGCTTCTTCTGAACCTGACGGCTCAGCTTGTTGTGGGGAAGCATCCCGATGATCGCGTTCTCCACGACCTTCTCGGGGTTCTTCGCCATCATTTCGCCGATGGTGCGCCTGCGCAGGCCGCCGGGGTAACCCGAGTGGCGGTAGGCGAACTTGTTGTTGAGCTTGTCGCCACTGATGGCGACCTTGTCTGCGTTGATGACGATGACGAAGTCGCCACCGTCGACATTCGGCGTGAACGTCGGCTTGTGCTTGCCGCGCAGCAGTGTTGCCACTGCGACGGCGAGCCGGCCGAGGACCACGTCGGTGGCGTCGATGACATGCCACGTGCGCGTGGTGTCACCCGCCTTCGGCGTGTACGTAGGCACAGCGCTACCTTCTCTTCTCTCGGGTTTCCCGGGGTTCCGGGTGTCGGTCGAGCGATGCGGCTGGAGTGCTCGGCGACCGACGTAGACCCGAGAACCCGCAGAGTCCTGAAGACTCACCGCGCGCCAACGGAGCAGCCTACCGGGCGTCGTCGTCGCAGGTCAAAACGCCCGTTCCGCATCCAGTGTGCGGCCAGATCGCGATTCGGCCGCCCGGGGCGATCTCACCGCACACTCGGCGGCGCCCGGACGGGGGTCCAGACGCGACTGTGCGGTCCCTCCCGGGCTCTCCTCCCGTTTGGGACCGCACAGGGTCTTCGCGCGCCGCGGTCTAGAAGCTCCAGGCCCCTGCCGCGCGCCGGTCGGTGTCGGCGACGTCGTCGGAACCGTCGCGCACCGCGTTGCCGAGGGAGACCAGGATGTCGTTCAGCGCGGCCGCCGACTGATCCCACCTCGCCTGCTCGACGCGATAGGCCTCCGCCGCCTCGCGGGTCCACACCGCCTGAAGGGGCGCTATCTGTGCGCGCAGATCGTCCAGCGCCGCGTTGAATCGCGCGGAGGTGCGGTGAATCTCCTGACGGACCGTGTACTCGATCTCGTTGAAGTCATATGACAAAACCGGTTCCATGGGTGCTCCATTCGAGTGGGTGGACGGATGCTCAGCGGACGTCGACCGACGCGATCCGGTGGGAATGCTGATCGGCCGCCTCGCGGAGGGTCCGCTCGTTGAACCGGATCGTCTCCGCGATGCGTTGCAACGACTGGTGCAAGGCAAGCAACTCGGTGTTCCACCGGTCGACGACGTCGCGGAAGCGGGCCGCCGCGGCACCGCCCCACACCGACGGTGGGACGGAGCTCATCTGCCCGATGAACGTCCGGAGCATCGCCCCGGTCTCCTCGTTGCGGCTGTCGATCTTGGCTGCCACGGTCGACATCAGACCGAAGTCGGTGTTCAGTGCGCCACTGCTCATCCACATCCCCTTTCCCTTTGCGGTCGTATACATGGTTGGACGCACCAACCGCTCATCCGGTTCCCTTGTCCGTGAATCACTTTCGGGTGACCACGTGTGCCGAGCGAATCGCCCTGTCGCACGCCGCTTCCGGCCCGGGCCCGTTGACCGGCCCCTGACAGCCGATCGCGATCCGCACTCCCCCGTCGAGCAGCACCGTCCAGTCGACGCTCCGGTCGGATCGCACCTCCCGGTAGGTGACGGCACTGCGGTTTGCGCGCTCACCGGCCGCAGTGAAGTCGACGAAGACCCCGCCTGGCTGATCGGCGAGCGCCGACGTCAACGCCTCGGCGGTCGACTCCAACGACTCGGTGTCGGACACTCGGGACTGCGTCACCTGGATCGCCTCCGTTCGACCGGCAGGCGAAATCACCTGCACGCGAGCCGAACCCGGCCCCACGGTGATCCTCTCGACGGTCCACCCGGCGGGAACCTCGACGGCGACGCGTCCTTCCACCAACCAGGCGACGTCGGCCCACTCCGCAGCGCGCCCGTCGAGGCCGATCCCCGCCACCGTCATCCCGCCAACCGTCAGGATCGCCGCGATCACCCCCGCCGTGCGTGGCGTCGGGCGCCACCTGTGCGCGGACACCGTCTCGGAACCGGGTGATCCGCGGACGGCGTCGGCAAGGGTCCGGTCGTCCTCGATCGTCACCTCGACACCCTGCAACCTAAGGGCCCGAACGAGATTGGCGCCGAGCAGCGTCGTACCCGACGGCACGTCGACGGTCACCGCAGGCAGCCCCTCGACGCACGCGACCACGGCGTCCACGACGTCGGCGGAGTGGCTCCATCGCGTGATCACGTTCCGTCGGCCGTCGGCGTGGACGACGACGAGCTCACTGCCGAGTTCGACGACCGTCGCCGCCGCCAGCACCTCGGAGCGAAGGTGCACGACGACGTCGTCGCACCAGTGCCGAGCTGCCGTCACGACGCGGGCCATGCGCGACGGGCCCCACCACGACGGACATATCAGCTCCATCCCGTCGCACGGACCGTCGACCGCGGTCTCGAGGACGTCCCGCCACAGGTCGTCGACGGACACGACGCGGTCGTCGACGAGAGCCAGCACGTCGTCGACCGACTCCAGCGCGATCGTCGCCGCGTCGGCGTCCACTGCGCGCCGGCCGACGATCGCCTTCGGCCCCACCACCACGACAACGTCGCTCACGGCGGCTCCGTCCACGACACCTGGACCAGGTGATCGGACTGTCCGCGCCGGATCAGCGTGCCGCGTCCCGGCGGCAGCGGCGCGCACCGCACGGAACCCAGCAGCACGCCTTCGTCGGGGCTGGCGCTCATCATCAGGCCCATCGCACCCAGATCCTTCGTCCGCGCCAGGATCGGGTCGAACATCGCCCGCGCGGCACCCCCGGAGCGGCGGGCGATCACCAGGTGCAGGCCCAGATCCCTGGCGTGCGGCAGCAGGTCGAGCAGTGGGAGCAGCGGGTTGCCGTTCGTGCAAGCCACCAGGTCATAGTCGTCGACGACCACGTACAGCTCCGGCCCGGACCACCACGACCGGTCTCGCAGTTGCTGCTGTGTCACGTGTTCGTCGGGCAACCTGCCGGTCAACAGATCCGTCACGGTGGCCACGTGGGCGTCGGCCGATGCCGCCGACATCGCGTAGCCGAGGAGGTGATCCGATTCGACGACCCCGAGCAGCGTCCGACGGACGTCGACGATGAGGATGCGGGCGGCGTCTGGTGGTGCGGTGCGCACGATCTCCCGGCACAGGGTCCGCAGCGCGGCGGTCTTCCCGCACTCCGTTGCGCCCAGGATCAGCAGATGCGGATGGGACGCGAAGTCGACTGTCGCAGGACGCATGTCGTCCTCCCCGAGGCCAACGGCGATCCCCCCGCCCGACGGGTCGACGACGTCGGCGTAGGCCACCCGCGACGGTAGGAGGAGGACGGCAGGCGCCGCCCGGTCAGGGAACCGCGCCGCCACCGCGGCCACGTCGGTGCCGTCGGCGCAGGGCACGGCGAGTACGAACTCCAGTCCTTCGCGGGTGAGTCCGTGCCCCGGCGGACGGGTGCCCAACAGGCGGGCCCGCTTCCTGTCCATCTCCGAATCCGCCGGGTCGCCGAGGCACAGTTCGATGCGGGTGCCGAGCTGATCCTTGAGTGCCGGCCGGATGTCTGCCCAGCGGGACGCGGTGACGACGACGTGGACCCCCAGCGAAAGACCTTGGGTGGCAATCGCGCAGACGGCTTCCTCCATGCCGTCGAACTCCTGGCGGGCCACCGCCCACCCGTCGACCACCAGGAACGCGTCGCCCTGGACTTCGTGTGTGCCTTCGCGGCGCCGCGTCTCGCGCTCTCGTACCAGTGCCTGTACGTGCCCGACAATCCTGCGGGCGAGATCGCGCTCCAGCCTGCCCGCGACTGCGCCGACGTGGGGCAGCGATCGCAGTGCGGACAACGATCCGCCACCGAAGTCGAGTCCGTAGATCTGCACCGCCTCGGGGTCGTGCGTCTGCGCCAATCCCACGACCACGGCGTGCAGCGCGGTGGTCTTGCCAGACCGTGGTCCGCCGACGATGGCCACGTTGCCCCCGGCGGACCGCAGGTCGACCGTCAACGTGTCCCGGCGCTGCGCAAAGGGATTGTCCACCAACCCGATCGGCAGCACCAGCGGCGGCTGCAGCAGCCCCATGCCGTCGAGCAATCCGCGCAGCGGCGGTGAGGTGTCCAGGGGTGGCAGCCACACCTGATGAGCCGGCTCGCCCCGATCGGCAAGGCCGCCGACCACGACGTCGAGCAATGCTTGGGACGTGCGCGTCGGGACCTCGGGAGTGGGCGGACGCTCGGCGTCACGCACCGTTAAGCGCCGAGCCGCCTGGCCGTGACGGGGCACTGACCCGGCGACCGGTCCGGACACATGGGCACTCCGGAACCGAACGAGGTCACCGGAGGCCGTCTTGAGGATCGCCGCACCCGGTGTGCCGGGGAGTTCGTAGGCGTCGGCCGTGCCGAGTACGGCGCGAGACTCACTCGCCGAGAACGTCTTCAGACAGATCCGGTACGAAAGGTGAGTCTCGAGGCCACGAAGCCGACCTTCGTCGAGTCGCTGGCTGGCCAGCAGAAGGTGCATGCCGAGGGATCGGCCGAGCCGACCGATGGCGACGAACAGCTCGGCGAAGTCGGGGTGCTGAGTGAGGAGTTCGGAGAACTCGTCGACGACGATGAACAGCGCGGGCAGCGGCGGAAGGTCGCGACCCCGGGCGCGAGCGGCGTCGTAGTCGGTGATGCCGGGGAATCCTCCGGCCGCCCGCAGCACTCGCTGCCGCCGTGTCATCTCCCCGGCAAGGGCGTCCCTCATGCGGGCGACCAAGTGGGCCTCCTCGGACAGGTTGGTCACCACGGCCGCGACGTGTCTGAGCCGCTCGAGGCCGAGAAACGTTGCCCCACCCTTGAAGTCGACGAGGACGACGTTGAGTGCCTCGGGCGGGTGGGTGGCCACCAGGCCGAGGACCAACGTACGAAGAAATTCGGACTTTCCAGAACCGGTGGCTCCCACGCACAGCCCGTGCGGGCCCATGCCGCCGCGGGCTGCCTCCTTCAGGTCGACTCGAACCGCGTCCCCCTGGTCCGTGAGGCCGATCGCGACCCGGAGGTGGTCGCTACCCACCCGCGGCCGCCAGGTGCGTCGGACGTCGAGGCGCGCCGGGTCGCCGACGCCGACCAGCTCCGACCAGTCCGCGCCGCGGTCTCGCGCGGCGGACTCTTCGGCGAATGGCGCAAGCGTTCTGGCGCAGACCACCGCCTGAGTCATCGTCAACGAGTCGGGACGTTCCACGGGTCCGGTGTCGTCCCCCAGACGCAGGCAGTCACCGGGCAATGGCCCGACCGCGATCGTCGTGGTGTCGGCGCCCGGCGTCGCCGTGGCCTGCCCGTCGACGACCACGATGTGGCGGGCCCGGCGGAAGCGTCCGAACACCCATGATGCGGAAGCCATTTCACCCAGTCCCAGTGCGCGTCCGCCGAGCTGCCGCTCACGGTCACCCGCACGACGTCCGGGCCGTGCAGGACGGCCAACTGGCAGATCAACGCCCGAATCACGCCGCGAGCCGCCTCCGGTGTCCCCAGCACGGCGATGCGCTGGTGCGCGCGGAGGTCCACCGTGACGGGGAGGTCGGGCACCGTCGACCGGTCGGCCAGCAATCGGTCGACGGCGTCGTCGACCATCGGGTCTCGCGAGTCCGACTCCGGGACCACCGGCACCACCACGGCGGTCGACAGCGGGAGCCGACCGGTGCCGACGCGCACGCGACAGAAGTCTTCGTCGTCGGGGCGGCGCTCCCACATGCGTTCGCCGCCGACCAGCGTCCACACCGCAGCGGGGTCCGGGTGACTCCAGTGCAGTGACTCGAGTTGGGCCTCTGCGGTTCTCACCAGCGACGCGTCGAGCCCGTCGAGGTAGCGGAGGTACGCGCGCCGATCGCCGTCGAGCTCCCCACCCCGGCGCGCTCCCCTGGACTGGTAGGCCACCGAGCCCAGCACCGACACCAGCATCATGACGGGCAGGAACAGGAACGCCGGGCTCCGTGACGACGCCGCTCCCGAGGTGAAGTACAGCACCGTCATCCCGCCCATGGCGAGCAACATCACCACCGGGAGCACCTTGCCGACGACGTTGGACGGCGGATCCTTCGGCACACCGGGCGGTTGCCGCATGACGAGCTCGCCGTCGTCGAACGGCGGCGGTTGCAGGCGGCGACGTGTTTGTCCCATCGTGTGAATGGACGCTGCCGAGGCCGGTTTGGTTCCATTCACGGTTAGACGAAATTGCCGCTGCGAGTGTGTCTCCGAGGCGGTTACGGTCAGTGAGGTGTCGGTGTCCAAGGTCTGCGTCCAGGCCGATCGCGATGGTAATCCGGTGGCGGTCGACCTCGTGCTGCCGTCGGGAACGCGACTGGCAGAGCTGCTCCCCACCATCGTCGGTCTGGTCGAAGCCCCCGCCCCAACGGGCGGCGTCGCCCGGCGCTGGCGACTGCAACGTGCCTCCGGTGCAAGGTTGGACGAATCGTTGTCGTTGAGTGCCAACGGTGTTCGTGACGGTGAGCTCGTCATCCTCGACTTCGATGCCACGCCGGCACTCGGACCGGTGCGGCACGCCGCGTATCAGCACGTTGCCGGAGCACCCCCGGTGACCCGGCGCGGCGACGCCTGGATACCCGGCGCGATGGGTCTGTTCGCCACGACGCTGGCCGCCCTGGTGCTCGCCAGGACCGCGGGATCGGACGGCGCGATCGTCAACGCGGTCGTCTGTGCCGCCGCTGCGGCAGCCGTCGCCGTTCTGACGGTCACCATCGGCTACCCGACGACCTCGAGCGTCGGGGTGGTGGCATTGGCCGGCGCCACGGGCTTCCTCGTCGTACCGTCCGGCCCCGCGGCGCCCAACGTCTTCCTGGCCGCGGCTGCCGCACTGTCGGCCTCGCTGCTGATGCTGCGTCTGTCGGGGCGAACGTCACCGGCTCTGGTTGCGGTCGCGGCACTTTCGCTGGTGACTGCCGTCGTCACGGTCGCGGCGCTGCCGCTGGCGGTCGTCGGTGCAGCGCTTTCGACGTCGGCTCTGGCCCTGCTCGGCATCGCCCCACGCGTGGCGATGCTGACCGCCGGACTCGGACCGGATCGTTGGCACGGTGATCTGGCGGGGTCCGCGGCGTCGGGGCACGCGATTCTCAGCGGGCTGGTCGCAGGCGCGGCTGCCGGAGCCGCGGCGGGTGCGGTGGCGGTCGCCGTCGCCGGCCACCCGGGTGCCGCCCCCTTCGCCGGGCTGGTCGCACTGGTGCTGGTGCTGCGCTGCCGAATCCATGCCGACGTCGACCGCCGAATCTCCCTCACCGCAGGCGGATTGGTCGCGTTCGTCGCCGGCGTCTGCACTCTGCTCTACACCCGACCGGGGAGCGTCGTCACGGTCGCCGCCGCACTGGTCGTCCTCGGGCTGACGGCCACGAGCCGTCCCATTGGTAGACCGGCGGTGGCACGAATGTTGGGGTACCTCGAGTACGCCGCCCTGGTCGCCGTGGTTCCCGTCGCATGCTGGGTCGGCGGCGCGTACACCGCACTCGGACTGCCGTGAGAGCGGCGGCCCGGACCGCAGCCGTGGCGGCCGTCGTCGGCACCGTGTGGGCGGCTCCCTTCGCCACTGCCGTGACCCCACCGCCGGTCGACGACGCGCAACTGCCACCGGCTCGACCGCCCGCACCACGCACACCGACCGAACAGACCGACGAGTGCCGAATCGGTGCGCCGGCAGCCGAGGCCGCGAAATCTCAGCCAAACTTCGCCGAACTTCAAGCGGTGTGGCGGCTGACGAGGGGCGCCGGCCAGACCGTTGCGGTGATCGACACCGGCGTCGCCAGGCATCGCCTGCTGCCCCACCTCCTCCCCGGCGGTGACTACGTGTCGACCGGCGACGGGACCCAGGACTGCGACGGGCACGGGACGATCGTCGCCGGCATCATCGGCGCCACACCGACCGACACCACCGCCGTGACGTTCAGCGGGGTTGCACCCGACGCGTCGATCCTCTCGATCCGGCAGTCGAGCAACGTCTTTCGCCCGAAGGACGGAGCCACCGGGCCCGGCGTCGGTGACGTCGAGACGTTGGCCGCCGCCGTTCGGCTGGCCGCGGACGCGGGTGCGACGGTGGTCAACATTTCGTCCGTCGCCTGCGCCGACACCGATCAGGCGCTCGGCGACCAGGCCCTCGGCGCCGCCCTCGCCTACGCGGTCGACGTCAAGAACGTCGTCGTCGTCACCGCCGCGGGCAACGTCGGCGGACCGGGTCAATGCCCACGGCAGAACCCACCGCCCGACCCGGCCCGGCCCGGTCAACCGAACTGGGACACCGTGGACGTCGTAGTGACCCCGGCCTGGTACGACGACTACGTGCTGACCGTCGGATCGGTCGACCGCACGGGCCGGCCGTCGGCGTTCACGCTGTCCGGGCCGTGGGTCGACGTCGCCGCGGTCGGCGAGGAGGTCGTCTCACTCAGCCCGGACGGCGACGGTGTCACCGACACCATCGTGGGTTCAACGGATGCACAGCAGATTTCGGGAACGAGCTATTCGGCGCCGGTCGTCGCAGGCATCGTCGCCTTGGTGCGATCCGTGGCGCCTCAGCTGACGGCGCGGCAGGTGATGCGCAGACTCACCGACACCGCCCACCACCCGGCCGCCGGGTGGGACCCCTGGGTGGGTCGTGGCGTCGTCGACGCATTGGCCGCGGTCACCGCCGACGGAGTCCCGCCGCGGTGGGTGCCGTCGCCTGACACAGTCACGCAGGCAGCCGATTCCACGTCTCCCCCGGACACTTCGTCCCGCCGCGTCTCACTGGTGGGCGGCGCGACCTGTGTGGCCGTGGCCACGGCGGCGCTGACCGTGTCCGCGGGGCGCCTACGACGGCGTCGGGAGGCCGTCGCGAACGACTGAGGCCGCGTCGACACCGAGCTCGGGCCCACGCGGCAGGTTCGCCAGGATGGGCCACGGCGCGATCTCCGCGACGTCGCTCAGCCCAAGGAACTTCGCGGCGTCGTCGTCGTGGACACCGAACACCACGCCCATGTCGGTGACGAGGAACCGGGCACCGCCGGCGCCGTCGTCGCCGAGGATGCGGGCCGACCGGACGTAGACGCTGGCACCGCCGGGGATCGCGACGCCGTCGACGGCAGGCCCTGCCCCGTCTGCTTGCGCGAGAACCGTGACCTGAATGCCGTTCCGATACGGTGACTCACCAACCGAGACAACGGTATTCGACGACGTCGGCCCCGAACCTCCTGGCCGCCAGCGGGCGCAGACGGCATGTCCGTCGGCGGCGCCGACGGGTGTGCCGGCATGCCGAGGGAAGGTGCCAACGGGTAGTACGTCGGCGACCGGCAGTGCCGCGACCGCGGTGGGCGCGATCGTCATCGGCGGCCGCCCGCCGGTGTCGTAGGTGTACCGGATGAGATCCGCCGCGACCTCCCCGACCCGTTGCAGCCCTTCCCGCAGCACCACGTAACGTTCGCCGCCAACCGATACGACGGCCCCGATCGTCGCCCCCGTGAGCGAGGCCGGGCCCGGCGTGCCCGCTCCGGCGATCGACGGCGGGGCGATCGCGGGAACCTCAGGCACGACGTCGAGCAATGTCCGCGAAACCGGCACGGGGACAATGCCGTCCAGGCGAAGTGCCCGTACCACGGCCACGTTCCTGAGGTCGACCGCGGACCGCTGCCCGTCGTACAGCAGGTAGGTCGTGGCGGCACCCTCACCGCGCGGGGTGACCAGGACGGGACGGCTCGAGTCGAGATGGTCGACGTCCGAGCGGCCGACGGCGACGACGGTGCGGTCGTCGTCGCACACCGTCCAGACCGGGTCGTGCAGCGGTACGCCGATCGATGTCGGGGCACCGGGAATTCCCATCAGCGGACCACGTTTCAGAGTTGCGATCGACGCCTGGTCCGCCGGAGCCGGGGCAGCCGCCGAGCGTGCGACGAGGCGGGCCGAGGCGAGATTCGGGACGGGATGCAGAGTGTCACCGACCCGCACGTAGAGCGCACCGGTCTCGCGGGCCATCACGATCGGCGCGGAGTCGGGAACGCCGGCGCCGCGTACCAGCCCGACGACGATCCCCGCGACGAGGACGAGCGCCGCGAGGACTCCACCGAGGACGAGTGAGATCGACTGCGCGCGTAGCGGATCGTCGAACATCGCGACGTCCCTGCGCACCAGCGCGTGCATCATGCGCCGCGCGAGAAGGCGCTGCCCGCTGAGCTGAAGTCGTGTTGCCGGTTGCCGAACCATGCTCCCCCCGCATTCGAGGGTAATCGCGTCGAGGTGGCCGCCGGATCACCGATTTCGGGTCAGTCGTGCTCCTCGCCGGCCCGGCGTTCCCGGTAGGCCGCCACGTGCTGACGGTTCCCGCAGTTCCCGGTGTCGCAGAACATTCGCGACCGGTTGCGCGAGAGGTCGACCAGCACCGCCTCGCAGTCCGGTGCCGCGCAAATCTTGAGCCTGCGCAGCTCGCCGGCGCGGATCAGGTCGGCCAGCGCCATCGCCATCTCGGCGCCCATCCGCTGCCACAGCGGGTCGTGGATCGACGCCAGGTGCAGATGCCACTCCGGCATTTCCTCGTGGCGGGTCAGCCACGGCGAGGCCCTGGTGTCGCTGAGCAGTGCGTTGACCTGACCGACGACGCGTTCCTCGTCGCCGGCGCAGGCCCAAATCTTGCCGACCCGCGTGCGCAGTTTGAAGACTGATTCGAGCTCAGCGTCGTCCCGGTCGCGGCGGCCCGTCCATCCGAACGCGTTCAGATATTCGTCGAGGGAGGCCATGCCGTCGAGCCGCTCGCCGTCGCCCCGATCGGTGTTGACGAGGACACATGCGGCACGGAGGGTGAGCTCTGTGTCATGACTGAAATTCAATTGACTCATGACTCCTCTCGGCGGTAGCGTCACGACCAATAGTCATTTTACTCATTACATGTCAGGAGGTGCCGCATGACTGCCGTAACCGACGTGCGACCCGCCGCCGATCATTTCCGAGTCGGCCTGCTGTTCGCCCTCTCGTCGGCCTTCGCGTTCGGTCTGTCGGGTCCCCTCGGCAAGTCCCTGATGGAAGCCGGTTGGAGTCCAACCGCCGCGGTCACCGCCCGACTGGCCGGCGGCGCCGTCGCCATGGCGGTCTTCGCCACCGTGATGAACCGGAACTGGCTGCGTGAGGCACTCGGACACTGGAAGACCGTCGTCGCCTACGGCGTCGTGCCGATCGCCGGAGCCCAACTCTGCTACTACAACGCCGTTTCGCATCTCTCCGTCGGCGTGGCACTGCTCATCGAGTACACCGCCCCCGTCCTGGTCGTGGGGTGGCTGTGGGCCACCACTCGCCGCAGGCCGACCAACCTGACGCTGGCCGGCGTGGTGCTCGCCGTCGCCGGAATCATGTTGGTGCTCGACGTCTTCTCCGACGCCCACATCAACCTGGTCGGCGTCGGATGGGCACTCGTCGCCGCCGTCTGCGCGGCCTGCTACTTCATGATGTCCGACGAAGTGAGCACCGACCCGTCCGAGGAAGGCGGCCTCAACCCCATCACGCTCGCGGCAGCAGGGTTGATCGTCGGCGCCGTCGCCGTGGCCCTGCTCGGAGCGTCGCATGTCCTGCCGATGACCTTCACCGCGAACGACACCGTGATCGCGGGCTTCACCACGTCGTGGATCGTGCCCGTCGCCGCGATGGCGTTGATCCCCACCGCGATCGCGTACACGCTGGGCATCATGGGCGTCGCCCGCCTACGTCCGCGGTTTGCCTCGCTGGTCGGACTCTCCGAAGTGATGTTTGCCGTGCTTGCCGCGTGGGTGCTGCTCGGCGAGGCCCTGGCCCCCATCCAGGTCGTCGGCGCCGCGGTGGTTCTCGCCGGGTTGGTGCTGGCCCGCCAGGGTGACCGGACCGAACGGTTGGCAGCAGCTAACCCAACTATGTGAAGATGAGCTAGTGACCTTGCTCAGGATGTCCGCCCGGCTGGCCGCGATCGCATCGGCCGTCGCCTGCACCGCGGCGACGTTGATCGTCGCCCCGCCGGCGTCGGCGGCTACCTGCCCCGACGTCCAGCTCGTCTTCGGGCGGGGCACCAGCGAATTGCCGGGTATCGGCCGCGTCGGCCAGGCCTTGGTCGACGCCCTCACACCGCAGCTCGGTGGCCGCACGATCGAGGCCTACGGCGTCAACTACCCGGCCACCTACGACTTCCTCGCGGCGGCCGACGGCGCCACCGACGCCACCAACTTCATCAGCTCGCTGGCAGCGCAATGCCCCAGCACGCGCGTAGTCCTCGGCGGATACTCCCAGGGTGCGGCCGTCATCGACATGCTCGCCGGCATCCCCCCGCTCGGGAACAAGATCGGCGAAGTCGGGTCGGCCCCGCCGCTGCCGGCCGCCCTCGACGCCAACGTGGCCGCGGTCGTCGTGTTCGGCAACCCGTCGGCGAAGTTCTCGATTCCGATCACCAACTCCATCTTCGGCGGACGCGCCCTCGACCTGTGCGCCGACGGCGACCCCATCTGTTCGGACGGCCGCAACCCGTTCGCCCACACGCACTACGAGTCGTCGGAGTTCATCCCGCAGGCCGCGAATTTCGTCGCAGGACTTGTTTAGCCGGTTTAGGCGTTACCATTCGGCGTGGCCTTCGATCTTGTTAGACGGACGACTCTCGCCGTTGCTGCGGCTTGCCTTGCCGTCATCGCTCCCGTCCTGTCGACCGTCCCCACCGCGGGTCTCGGTCTCGGTCTCGCTCCGGCGTCCGCCGAAGGCTGCCCCGACATCGAGGTCGTCTTCGCTCGCGGCACCAGCGAAGCACCCGGGCTGGGATTGCCCGGCGGATCCTTCGTCGACGCGTTGCGGTCCAAGGTCGGCGGCCGGTCCGTCGGCAGCTACGCCGTCGCCTACCCGGCCGACTACGACTTCCTCGCCGCGGCGGCGGGCGCCAACGACGCAAGCGCCCACATTCAGTACATGATGGGCGCCTGCCCCAACACCCGCCTGGTTCTCGGCGGCTACTCCCAGGGCGCAGCCGTCATCGACGTCATCGCCGCAGTGCCGTTCCCGGCCATCGGCTTCACCAATCCGTTGCCGCCCAACACCCCAGACTTCGTCGCGGCGCTCGTCGCCTTCGGCAACCCGTCGGCCAAGTTGGGCCTGCCGCTGACTTCGAGTCCGGTCTGGGGAGGCCGTTCCATCGACCTCTGCAACGCGGGTGATCCCGTGTGCACCAGCGGCGAGGACGTCGCCGCCCACCGCGCCTACGCAGGCGGCCCGGCCAACGACGCAGCGAACTTCGTCGCCGGTCTCCTGTAACCCGGTCGCCACGCGACGCCGACGGCACGTCCTCGACGTCGGCTAGCATCGCCTGGGTGACCCCACAGCTGATTCGCAGGCTCGTCGTCGCAACGTTCGTCACCGCGCTTACCGCCACCGCCCTGCTGGTGACGCCGGCCGTCACGGCGATCGGCATTCCGACCGCGTCCGCCGCCTGCCCAGCGGTTGAGGTCATCTTTGCGCGCGGCCGGTTCGAGCCCGCCGGCCCCGGCCAAATCGGCAACACCTTCGTCAGTGCGCTCCGCAAGAAGAGCGGCAAGAACGTCAACCTGTACGCGGTGCGCTACCCGGCCGACACCCAGGTCGACCTCGGCGCCAACGACATGAGCGCACGCGTGCAGAGCACGATTGCCAGCTGCCCGGACACCAAGATCGTGCTGGGCGGCTACTCCCTCGGCGCCGCGGTGACCGACGTGGCGCTGGCCGTGCCCTTCGCCTTCTTCGGCTTCGACAATCCGCTGCCGCCCGGCGCAGATCAACACATCGCGGCCGTCACCCTGTTCGGCAACGGCAGCGTGTGGGCGGGACCCATCGGGGCGATCAGCCCGCTGTACCGCGAGCGGACGATCGACTTGTGTCACGGCGCCGACCCCATCTGCAACCCGGCCGACCCGAACACGTGGGAGCAGAACTGGACCGACCACGCGGCGCGGGCGTACATCGACGCGGGCATGGTCAACGAGGCCGCCGACTTCGCCGCCGCGCGGGTCTAACCCTCGATCCGCCCCACCTCGTCGGGCGTTCGCCGGTCACGGGTCACCAGGATTCGGGCCTCGAGTTCTGCGTCGGCCGGATAGTCGACGCCGACCAGCGTCAGGCCGCGGGCCGGGGCGGTGGCGAAGTCACTCGACCGCCGCGTGGACGTCAACAGCTCAGCGCACCAACGCGGTTCGCGACGACCCTCCCCCACGGCCAGCAGCGCACCGACCAGCGAGCGCACCATCGACCAGCAGAAGGCATCCGCGGCGACGTAGCCGACGATCGAATCGCCGTCGCGCACCCAGTCAAGCCGCTGCAGATTACGAATCGTGGTCGCGCCGTCACGGGCCCGACAGAACGCCGCAAAGTCGTTGAGACCCTGCAGTTCTCGTGACGCCACCCGCATCGCGTCGACGTCGAGCGGGCGAGGCCACGGCGTCACGAACCTCGCCTCCCGCGGCGTGACGCCGAACTGCGCCGTCGTCAACCGGTACTCGTAGTGCCGCCGCAGTGCGGAAAACCTGGCGTCGAATCCGGCCGGCGCACGCACCAGGTCGAGCACCCGCACGTCCTCGGGTAGCAACCGAGACAGCCGTCGCACCAAGGGCTGGAATTCCGGCTCGTCGCGAGGAGTGCGCGGATAGGCAAGCGGAATCGACTCGGCCGGGACGTCCACGTGTGCCACCTGACCAGTGGCGTGCACACCGGTGTCGGTGCGGCCCGCCGCCCTGGTGATCACCGGTGTCCGGAACACCGTCGACAGCGCATCGTCGATCGCTCCGGCCACGGTGCGCTGATTGGTCTGCGTCGCCCAGCCGGCGAAGTCGGTGCCGTCGTAGGCGACGTCGAGGCGCAGTCGAACCTGGGCGAGCGAATCGACGGGAAATCGAACAAGCCCGCCACCGGAATCGATGGCGGGCTCGTTCACGAGTCGACTACTTGGCGTCGTCGGACTTTTCGTCCGTGGCGACCTCGTCGGCGGCCTCGGTGGTGTCGGCATCTTCAACCGCGGCGTCCTCGACCGGGGCGTCCTCGACGACCTCGTCGGTGGGGCCGACGGCGGCCTCGGGCTCGACCGCTGCCTGCGGCGCAGCGGCTGCCGCGACGGGGGCGTTGGCGGAACCACTGCGGCGGGCCCGGTTGGCCTCAGACGTGACCGTCTTCTCCTGCACCAGCTCGATGACGGCCATCGGGGCGTTGTCGCCCTTGCGTGCCTCCACCTTGATGATGCGGGTGTAGCCACCCTCGCGCTCGGCGAAGTGCGGTCCGATCTCGGCGAACAGCGTGTGCACGACGTCCTTGTCGCGGATCTTCTTCATCACCTCACGCCGGTTGTGCAGCGTGCCCTTCTTGGCATGGGTGATGAGCTTCTCCGCGTACGGGCGCAGCGCCCGCGCCTTCGGCTCGGTCGTCTTGATGCGGCCGTGCTCGAAGAGCGCCGTCGCCAGGTTGGCCAGGAGCGCCTTCTGGTGTGAGGACGACCCGCCGAGGCGAGCACCCTTAGTGGGCTTGGGCATTGCGACTATCTCCTTGTGTGGCCGGCCCCCGTATCAGGTAAGGCCGGGACGGTTCGTGCGTTGGGCGGGCAAAGCTGGGTGGGAATTAAGCCCTGCGGTTAGAGCTGTTCGGTTTCGGCGTAGTCCGTGGTGTCGTCCGCGTCGTAGCTGGCATCGCTGTTCCAGGTGCCGGTGGCGACGTCGTAACCGGCCACCTCGGACGGGTCGAACGTGGCCGGGCTGTCCTTCAGCGAGAGACCCAGCTGGTGCAGCTTGATCTTCACCTCGTCGATGGACTTCTGGCCGAAGTTGCGGATGTCCAGCAGGTCGGACTCCGTCCGCGAGACCAGCTCGCCGACGGTGTGCACGCCTTCGCGCTTGAGGCAGTTGTACGACCGGACGGTGAGTTCCAGATCGTCGATCGGCAGCGCGAACGAGGCGATGTGATCCGCCTCGGCCGGCGACGGGCCGATCTCGATGCCCTCGGCTTCGACGTTGAGTTCCCGTGCCAGACCGAACAATTCGACCAGCGTCTTACCGGCCGAGGCCAGAGCGTCACGCGGGGTGATCGAGTTCTTGGTCTCGACGTCGAGGATCAGCTTGTCGAAGTCGGTGCGCTGCTCGACGCGGGTCGCCTCGACCTTGTAGGTCACCTTGAGCACCGGCGAGTAGATCGAGTCGACCGGGATGCGGCCGATCTCGGCACCGGAGGCCTTGTTCTGCACGGCGGGAACGTAACCGCGGCCACGCTCGACGACGAGCTCGACCTCGAGCTTGCCCTTGTCGTTCAGGGTCGCGATGTGCATGTCCGGGTTCTGCACCGTGACGCCGGCGGGCGGGACGATGTCACCGGCGGTGACGGCACCCGGGCCTTGCTTGCGCAGGTACATGGTGACCGGCTCGTCCTCCTCGGACGACACGACCAGGCTCTTGAGGTTCAGGATGATGTCGGTGACGTCTTCCTTCACCCCCGGAACGGTGGTGAACTCGTGCAGCACGCCGTCGATGCGGATGCTGGTGACCGCTGCGCCCGGGATGGACGACAGCAGCGTGCGCCGAAGCGAGTTGCCTAGGGTGTAGCCGAATCCGGGCTCCAAGGGCTCGATGACGAACTTGGACCGGTTCTCGGCAAGGCTCTCTTCGGACAGGGTGGGGCGCTGAGAAATCAGCATTTTCTATCTCCTTCTCGACATCCGCTATTTGATGCCGTTTGGTGTCCCAGGCCGGATGGCCGGGCTCCGTTACATTGCGGCCTCCGGCCGCGGCGATTACTTCGAGTAGAACTCGACGATCAGCTGCTCGGTCAGCGGCACCTGAATCTGTGCGCGCTCGGGCAACTGGTGGACGAGGATGCGCTGGCGTTCGCCGACGACCTGGATCCAGCCCGGGATGGGGCGGTCACCGGCGGTCTGACGCGACAGCTCGAACGGCAGCGTGTTCAGTGACTTCTCACGGATGTCGACGATGTCGTACTGCGAGACGCGGTAGCTGGGGATGTCGACCTTCACGCCGTTGACGGTGAAGTGACCGTGGCTGACCAGCTGACGGGCCATCCGGCGCGTACGGGCGAGCCCGGCGCGGTAGATGACGTTGTCCAGCCGGCTCTCCAGGATCTGCAGCAGGTTCTCGCCGGTCTTGCCCGAGTGGCGGTTGGCCTCCTCGTAGTACCGACGGAACTGCTTCTCCATGACGCCGTAGGTGAAGCGAGCCTTCTGCTTCTCCTGCAGCTGCGTGCGGTATTCGCTCTCCTTGATCCGCGCGCGACCATGCTGGCCGGGCGGGTAGGGACGCTTCTCGAAGGACTGATCTCCACCGACGAGGTCGACGCCGAGACGACGCGACTTGCGGGTGACGGGTCCGGTATAACGAGCCATTTTCTAAATCTCCTCTAGACCCGGCGCCGCTTGGGCGGACGGCAGCCGTTGTGCGGCTGCGGCGTGACGTCGGAAATGGCGCCAACTTCGAGGCCGGCTGCCTGCAGTGAACGGATCGCGGTTTCGCGGCCCGAACCCGGGCCCTTCACGAAGACGTCGACCTTCTTGACACCGTGCTCTTGAGCCTTGCGGGCAGCGTTCTCAGCGGCCAGCTGCGCGGCGAACGGGGTCGACTTACGCGAACCCTTGAAGCCGACGTGACCCGACGATGCCCAGGCGATGACGTTGCCCTGCTGGTCGGTGATCGAGACGATCGTGTTGTTGAACGTGCTCTTGATGTGAGCGGCGCCGTGCGGAACGTTCTTCTTTTCCTTACGGCGCGTCTTCTGGCCCTTCTTGGGACCAGCCGCTCCACTCTTCTTGGCCTGTGCCATGTGCTTACCTGGCCTTCTTCTTGCCGGCGATGGTGCGCTTCGGGCCCTTGCGGGTGCGCGCGTTGGTCTTGGTTCGCTGGCCGCGCACCGGAAGACCGCGACGATGCCGCAGACCCTGGTAGCAGCCGATTTCGATCTTGCGTCGGATGTCGGCCTGCACCTCGCGGCGCAAGTCACCTTCGACCTTGATCTCGGAGTTGCTCTCGATGTAGTCGCGCAACTGCGACACCTGATCGTCGGTCAGGTCCTTGGTACGCAGATTGAAGTCGATGCCGGTGGCCGACAAGATTTCCTGCGAGCGGGTACGGCCAATGCCGTAGATGTAGGTCAGCGCGATCTCCATGCGCTTGTCACGCGGGAGATCGACGCCCAGTAGACGTGCCATCAGGCAGTGATTCCTTTTCGTTGCGGAGGTCTTGTCCCAGTCCGTTCCCCGTCTTTACGGGGTCCGGCCTCCGTGCCGGACGTGTAGTGAGCCAGCCCATCTCTAAAGATGCGAGCCGGTCACTGGTACTGGGAGTTCATCATTCAGTTGTTGCTGTACTGCCTTTGCGCAATGCGCAAATGTCTATCCCTGACGCTGCTTGTGGCGCGGGTCAGAACAAATCACCATGACCCGCCGGTGGCGACGGATCACCCTGCACTTGTCGCAGATGGGCTTGACGCTCGGGTTCACCTTCACGGCGGTCGATCCTGTCTTGGTTGTTCGGTGACGAGGGCGAGCCCCCGTCACGGTCTAGTTACTTGTAGCGGTAAACGATGCGGCCCCGGGTCAGGTCGTAGGGCGACAACTCCACCACGACGCGGTCCTCGGGCAGAATGCGGATGTAGTGCTGCCGCATCTTGCCGCTGATGTGCGCGAGCACCTTGTGTCCGTTCTCCAACTCAATGCGAAACATCGCATTGGGCAGGGGCTCGACCACGCGGCCCTCGACTTCGATGGCACCGTCTTTTTTAGCCATGTCCTCCGTTGTTCCTGTCTGGCGCCGCAAATACCGCCTCCGACTTCAAAACGTGAGCCGGATTCGTAAAATTCCAGGACAGGGCACGCAAGGAGCCGGCGCGGATACCGCACCGTTGATCGATGGTACCCGCTTCGGTGCGCTCCCCAAAATCGCCGTCACCAGCAACGGCACGAGGGTGGCAAGATCGTGTGAAGGTCCACGGCGACCGATGCGAATGACTGTACGACCGGCCTCAGGGGGAATGTGTGATCGCTGCCTACCTCGCGGCGTTCATCGTCGGTGGGATAGCAGTTCTCTCGGCACTGTTCCTCGTCGACGTCGGCCACGGGGTCGGCCATGACGGTCTGCCCTTCCTCAGCCTGACCGGAGTGTCCGCCGCGCTGCTGGGCGCGGGCGCCGGCGGCCTGATCAGCTCGTGGGCCGGTCTCGGCGGCGTCGGTGCCGGGCTCGTCGCGATCGCCGCGGCCGTCGGGTTGATGCTCGCGTTTCAGGGGCTGCTGCTGCCGTACCTGCGCAGGCAGGAGTCGAACTCGCAGAAGTCGCGGTCGTCCTACATCGGCCTGCTCGGCACCGTCACCCTCGACGTCCCCGTCGGCAGCTGGGGCGAGGTGGCGTTCGTCGACTCGGAAGGAAACCGCGTGCGGGCCAAGGCGGTCACCGAAGAGCCGGGCGTCCTGGTGAAGAACTCCAGCGTCTACATCGCCGACGTCGACGCCGACTACCTCCACGTCGTAGCCGTTCCAGACCACTAGAGCTGTTCCAGACCACTAGAGCCGTCCCCACCACCAGAACGGAAGGCACTCCCCGTGTCCACTTTCCTCATCGTCGCGATCGCGGTCATCGCCGGGCTCCTCCTGCTGGTGGTGCTCCCGCTGATCTACGTGAAGAACTACATCAAGGTGCCGCCCAACGAGGTGGCCGTGTTCACCGGCCGTGGCACGCCGAAGGTGGTCCGCGGCGGGGCCCGATTCCGGGTGCCCGGCATCGAACGCGTCGACATCATGAGCCTGGAACCGTTCAACGTCAGCATCAACCTGCAGAACGCCCTGTCCAACAACGGCGTCCCCGTCAACGTCGAGGCCGTCGGCCTGGTGCGCATCGGGTCGGCCGACGAAGCCGTCCAGACCGCGGTGCAGCGCTTCCTCACCTCCGACCTGGAGGTCTTGCAACGGCAGATCAACGAGATCCTCGCCGGAAGCCTGCGCGGCATCACCGCGACGATGACCGTCGAGGACCTCAACTCCAACCGCGACACCCTGGCTCGCAGCGTCGTCGAGGAGGCAGGCGCCGACCTGGCCCGCATCGGCATGGAGGTCGACGTCCTCAAGATCGCCGGCATCAGCGACGCCAACGACTACCTCAAATCGCTCGGCCAGCGGCGTATCGCCGAGGTGAAGCGCGACGCGACGATCGGTACGGCCGAGGCCGAGCGCGACTCGCAGATCCAGTCGGCGAAGGCCCGTCAGGCGGGCTCCGTCGCGCAGGCCGAGGCGGACACCGCAATCGCCGTCGCCAACCAGAAGCGCGACGTCGAACTGGCGCGGCTGCGCGCGCAGACCGAGGCCGAGAACGCCGAAGCCGACCAGGCCGGCCCCCTCGCGAACGCGCGGGCCCAGAAGGACGTCGGCATCGCCACCGAGCAGGCCGAGGCGGCACGCGTCCAAGCCCGCACAGAGGTGGAGCAACGGCGCGCCGAGCAAGCTCAGGCCGCGCTGCAGGCCGACGTCATCGCACCGGCCGAGGCCCAGCGGCAGGCGGACATCGCCCGCGCCGAGGGTCAACGTCGGTCGGCGATCCTGGCCGCCGAGGCAAAGGCCGAATCCGCGGTACGGGCCGGGCAGGCCGACGCCGATGCCCGCAAGGCCGCGGCCGACGCGCTGCGGGTCGAACAGCAGGCCGAGGCCGACAGCCTCAAGGCCAAGCTGGTCGCCGAGGCGGCCGGCAAGAAGGAACTCGCGGACGCGCTGCGAGTCGAACTGCAGGCAGAGGCAGCTGGCATCGAGGCCAAGCTCGTCGCCGAGGCCAACGGCAAGAAGGAGATCGCGACGGCCCTCAACGGGTACAGCGCGGAAGCCGGCCGGTTGCTGATGCTCCCCGACGTGCTGGCGTCCGTGGTCAAGGCCACCGAGGCGGCCGCCGCGCCGCTCGCCGAGATCGACCGACTGTCCATCATCGGAGGGGCGGGCGACACCCAGGACGCGATGGGCGGCCTGCTTGGGGTCAGTCCCCTGGCGGTGGCCAAGATCATCGAGGCACTGAAGACCTCCGGCATCGACGTCGCCGCGATGCTGAACCGCGTCGGCGAGGAGACCACGACGCCCGTCGCGGCCGCGTCCAATTCGCATCCGGTGGCTCCGCCGGCGTCCTGATCGACGCCCACTCGATTCCGCCCTCCGAGTAACCGGCACTTCTCAGCGGCCTCGAGGGTGATATTGGGTGGACGACCAGCGCATAATTGATCGCGATGACCGGACCCACTTCGCAGCCCCGCCATCCCGTGATCCTGACCGTGGACGACGATCCCGCCGTGTCGCGCGCCGTGGCGCGCGACCTACGCCGCCATTACGGCGAGCGGTATCGCATCGTTCGCGCGGAAAGCGGGCCGGACGCGCTGGCGACCCTCAAGGAACTCAAGCTCCGCGGCGACACCGTCGCGGTGCTCGTCGCCGACTACCGGATGCCTCAGATGAGCGGCATCGAGTTCCTCGAGAAGGCGATGGACCTGTTTCCCCTGGCCAAGCGGGTGCTGCTGACCGCCTATGCGGACACTCACGCCGCCATCGACGCCATCAACGTCGTCGACCTCGACCACTATCTGCTCAAGCCGTGGGATCCGCCGGAGGAGAAGCTCTACCCGGTGATCGACGGACTGCTCGAAGAGTGGCGCGCCGTCGGGGACCGCGCGATGCCGTACACCAAGGTCATCGGGCATCGCTGGAACCAGCGGTCGTGGGAGGTCCGCCAGTTCCTGGCGCGCAACCAGTTCCCGTTCCGCGCCTACATGGCCGATGAGCCGAAGGGCGAGCAGCTGCTCGACGCCGCGGGCCTCGACGGCCGCGACCTGCCCGTCGTGATCACCGAGAAGGGTGAGGCGATCGTCGAGCCGACCGACGGCCAGCTGGCCGAGCTGCTCGGACTGTCGACCGAACCGTCACTGCCGATGTACGACCTCGCGGTCATCGGCGGCGGCCCCGCAGGACTGGCGTCGGCGGTGTACGGCGCCTCCGAGGGCCTCGAGACCGTCCTCATCGAGCGCACCACGACCGGCGGACAAGCCGGTCGCAGCTCGCGGATCGAGAACTACCTGGGCTTCCCGATCGGCGTCTCCGGAGCCGAACTGACCAACTCCGCCCGCAGGCAGGCCGAGCGGTTCGGCGCCGAGGTCATCACCACCCGCGACGTCGTCAAACTGCACGTCGGCGAGTCCGCCCCGACCATCGAGTTCGAGGACGGCAGCACCATCGGTGCCCGCGCGGTCATCCTCGCGACCGGCGTGGAGTACCAGGAACTCAAGGTCGTCGGCTGCTGGACCGACCCGGCGGATCCGGACGGCTGCAACTACGTCGGCCGCGGCGTCTATTACGGGGCCTCGGTGTCCGACGCCGAGGAGTGTCGCGGCGAGGACGTCTACATCGTCGGCGGCGCGAACTCGGCAGGCCAGGCCGCGATGTTCATGTCCAAGACCGCCAAGTCGGTGACGCTGCTGGTGCGCGGCCCCTCGCTGGAGGCGTCGATGTCGCACTACCTGATCGAACAGATCGAGGGCAACG
Organism: Mycobacterium sp. Root135; assembly: GCF_001426545.1. Classification (GTDB taxonomy): domain Bacteria; phylum Actinomycetota; class Actinomycetes; order Mycobacteriales; family Mycobacteriaceae; genus Mycobacterium. Next base: position 650,763 of record NZ_LMEZ01000007.1, read on the forward strand.
ACAAGATCCAGGTCAGGACCTGCACGGAAGTGGTCGACACGATCGGCGAGGACGACCACCTGTCCGGGCTGGTTCTGCTCGACCGGCAGTCCGGCGAGCGCACCACGGTGCCGTCGGGACGGCTGTGCTGCTTCATCGGCGCGAGCCCGCGGACCGAATGGCTGGACGGCGTCCTCGCCCTCGACGAGCGCGGATTCGTGCTGGCCGGGCCGGACCTCAAGGACGTCTGTGGTTGGAACCGGGAACGTCCGCCGCACCACTTGGAAACAAGTGTGCCCGGTGTGTTTGTTGCAGGAGACGTGCGCTCTGAATCCGCGAAGCGAGTGGCGGCCGCCGTCGGTGAAGGGTCGATGGCCGTGATGCTGGTGCACCGCTACCTGGCCGAAGCGTGAGTGCCGGCGCCGCCGGCGAAGCCTAGAGAGAAGGACTGTCCCCATGGGCGAAACGTGTCTGCCCGACGAGCTCCGGACGCTGTTCCTGTTCGAGAAGCTGACCGACCGTCAGCTGAAGTCGCTGTGCGACCACGGGCACCTCGCGAGGTTCGAGCCGGGTCCGATCTGCATCGAGGGTGAGGCGGCGACCTGTTTCTACGTCCTCATCGAGGGTGAGCTGGCGATGTCGAAGCGCTCCGGAGGCGCGGACATCGAGACCAACCGGACCTCGCAGCGAGGCGTGTACTGCGGCGCGTGGAGTGCCTACGTCGACGGCGTACCCCAGGTCTACGAGTCGTCGGTGCGGGTGACGAAGCCGTCGAAGTTCTTCGTCCTGGACGCGACCGCGTTCGGCGAGTTCGTCAAGACCGAGCTCCCGATGGCGGTGCACCTGCTCGAGGGTCTCAAGGTCGGCGGGCTGCGCCAACGCCAGATCATCGACCAGCGGGAGAAGCTGCTTGCGCTGGGTCAGTTGTCGGCGGGCCTGACCCACCAGCTCAACAATCCGGCCGCCGCAGCCGCACGGGCGGTCTCCGACCTGCGCGAGAAGATCGCGGGCATGCGCCACAAGCTCGCGATGCTTGCCGACGGGAAGTTCAGCCCCGACGGATTGCGCGTCCTGGTCACCATCCAGGAGGAGGTGGCCGAACAGGTCGCCAAGTCCAAGGCCCTCGAGCTCACGGCGCTGGAGGCGTCTGACCGCGAGGACGCGATCGGCGACTGGCTGGAGGATCACGGCATCGTCGGGGCCTGGGACTACGCCCCGACGTTCGTCGAAGCGGGTCTGGACATCGACTGGTTGGAACGCATCTCCGCCTCCGTCGACGAGGTCGACGCGACCGCATCCCTCCAGGGCGCGATCGGATGGCTGCGGTACACCATCGACACCGAGCTGATGATGAACCAGATCGCCGAGGCCAGCAGCCGCATCTCGGCACTGCTGGCCGGCGCCAAGCAGTACTCCCAGATGGACCGCGCGCCGTATCAGAGCGCCAACGTCCACGAGCTGCTGCGCAGCACCATCATGATGTTCGGCGAGAAGCTGGGCAAGGACAAGCCGGTGAAGCTGGTCAAGGAACTCGACAAGTCGCTTCCCGAAATCCAGTGCTACCCAGGCGATCTCAACCAGGTGTGGACCAACATCATCGACAACGCGATCCAGGCGATGGGCGGACACGGCACGCTGACCCTGCGCACCTCGGCCGTCGGCGAGGACGCGATCAAGGTGGAGATCTGCGACGACGGTCCCGGCATCCCGCCCGACATCGCCGACCGCATCTTCACGCCGTTCTTCACCACCAAGGCCTTCGGCGAGGGCACCGGGCTCGGGCTGGATCTGGCCTGGCGCATCGTCGCCCAGAAGCACCACGGCAACATCCGGGTGGAGTCCAAGCCGGGTGACACGCGCTTCATCATCGTGCTGCCGTTGGTGGCTCCCAAGCCGGAAGAGGCGCCGGCCGACGTCGCGGAATAGTCGCGCCGCCGAAGGGGGTTGACCCAACCATGGCGCTGATCACACACTCTTCGGGCAAGCCCTCATCGAAACCCAACCTCGGCAAGTTCGGCGTCTTCGGTCACTACCAGCAGTGGCAGCAGGTACCCCCCGACCAGCTTCGCGAGATCGAAGCGCTCGGCTACGGCGCCATCTGGGCCGGTGGCTCACCGCCCGCCGAGCTGGACTGGGTGGACCCCATCCTCGGCGAGACCGAGAAGCTGACGTTGGCCACCGGCATCGTCAACATCTGGACCGCCGCGGCCGGCCCCACCGCCGAGTCGTTCCACCGCATCGACGCGGCGTACCCGAACCGGTTTCTGCTCGGGATCGGCGTCGGCCATCCCGAGGCGCATCAGGAGTACAAGAAGCCATACGACGCCCTCACCGACTACCTCGACGAACTCGACAAGCTCGGCGTCCCCAAGGACCGCCGCGTCGTCGCAGCCCTGGGGCCGCAGGTGCTCAAGCTCTCGACACGTCGTAGCGCGGGCGCACACCCGTACCTGACCACGCCCGAACACACCAGGCAGGCACGGGAATTGGTGGGCCCCGACGCATTCATCGCACCCGAGCACAAGGTCGTCCTCACCACGGACGCCGAGCAAGCCCGCGCCGTGGGACGCAAGGCCCTCGAGATCTACTTGAACCTCGCCAACTACCTCAACAACTGGAAGCGCCTCGGCTTCACCGACGCCGACGTCGCGAAGCCTGGCAGCGACGCGCTGGTCGACGCCGTCGTCGCCCATGGCACGGTGGACGCCGTGGCCGCGCGACTGGCCGAGCACCTCGCCGCGGGTGCAGACCATGTTCCGGTTCAAGTGCTGACGGGTACTGACAAGCTGGTGCCCGCGCTCGCCGAGTTGGCTGGCCCGCTAGGGCTGCAGTAACCAACCCCACCCGAAGGGACCGTTTCACCCATGACTGACGCCACTGACCTCAAGCCCAACCTCGGACGCTTCGGCGTCTGGACCGCCGGGCCCGTGACCGCAGAGCAGGCCAAGGAGATCGAGAAGCTGGGATACGGCGCGGTGTGGGTGGGCGGCTCCCCTGCCGCCGATCTCGCCTTCGTCGAACCCATCCTGGAGGCCACCGAAACGCTGCAGGTGGCGACCGGCATCGTCAACGTGTGGACGGCCCCCGCCGCCGAGGTCGCCGAGTCCTATCACCGCATCGAGAAGGCCCACCCCGGCCGGTTCCTGCTCGGCATCGGCATCGGACACCCCGAGCACACCGACGAGTACCGCAAGCCGTACGACGTGCTCGTCGAATACTTGGACGCCCTCGACGCCGCGAACGTACCAACCAGCCGCCGCGTACTCGCGGCGCTCGGCCCGAAGGTGCTCAAGCTCGCCGCCGCGCGCAGTGCCGGCGCCCATCCGTACCTGACCACGCCGGAGCACACGGCACAGGCGCACGGGCTGATCGGCAACGCGGTGTTCCTGGCGCCCGAGCACAAGGTCGTCATCGCCAGGGACGCGGCCCAGGCCCGCGAAATCGGTCGCCAGACCGTCGAGTTCTACCTGGACCTGAGCAACTACGTGAACAACTGGAAGCGGCTTGGCTTCACCGACGCCGACGTGCAGAAGCCCGGCAGCGACAAACTCATCGACGCGGTGGTGGCGCACGGGACACCCGAGGACATCGCCAGGCGCCTGCAGGAGCACGTCGACGCCGGCGCCGACCACGTCGCCATTCAGGTGCTGGGCGGCGAGGACGCGCTGATTCCGACGTTGGCCGAGCTGGCGGGTCCGCTGGGACTCTCGACCAGGGAGTAGATCGGGCCACCCGCTAGGGTTTGTCACCATGCGTCTGCTGGTCACCGGGGGTGCGGGTTTCATCGGCGCGAACTTCGTCCACGCCGCCGTGCGGGAGCACCCCGACGTTCGCGTGACGGTGCTGGACGCCTTGACGTACGCGGGTAGTCGCGAGTCCTTGGCGCCCGTCGCCGACGACGTCCGCATGGTGCACGGCGACATCGGCGATGCCGAACTGGTGGAGAAGCTGGTCGCCGAGTCCGACGCCGTCGTGCACTTCGCGGCCGAGACGCACGTCGACAATTCGTTGGCCGATCCCGAGGCGTTTCTTCACACCAACGTCGTCGGCACGTTCACCATGCTGGAAGCCGTTCGCAGGCACGGCATTCGGCTGCACCACGTGTCCACCGACGAGGTGTACGGCGACCTGCCGCTGGACGATCCCATCCGGTTCACCGAGGCCACCCCGTACAACCCGTCGAGCCCGTACTCGGCGACCAAGGCGGCGTCGGACATGCTGGTGCGGTCGTGGGTGCGGTCCTTTGGCGTGCGGGCGACGATCTCCAACTGCTCCAACAACTATGGGCCGTATCAGCACGTGGAGAAGTTCATTCCGCGACAGATCACCAATGTGCTGACGGGACGACGCCCGAAGCTGTACGGGCTCGGAGCCAACGTCCGGGACTGGATCCACGTCACCGACCACAACCGCGCGGTGTGGCGGATCCTGGCCGACGGCGAACTGGGGCGCACCTATCTCATCGGCGCCGACGGCGAGCGCGACAACCTCACGGTGATGCGCACCCTGCTGCGACTGATGGATCGCGACCCCGACGACTTCGACCACGTGACCGACCGGGCGGGCCACGATCTGCGGTACGCGATCGACCCGTCGGCGCTTTGCGACGAACTGGGCTGGACGCCGCAGCACGACGACTTCGAGTCCGGCCTCGCCGCGACGATCGCCTGGTATCGCGACAACGAAACATGGTGGCGCCCTCTGAAGGACGCGTCCGAGGCGATGTACGAGGGGCGCAACCAGTGACCTTCCGCGAGCTGTCGATTCCCGGCGCATGGGAGATCACCCCGACCGTGCGGCCCGACCCCCGCGGCCGGTTCTTCGAGTGGTTCACCGACGACGAGTTCACCGCGATGACCGGGCACTGCCTGGATCTGCGGCAGGCCAACGTGTCGGTGTCCGCGGCGGGCGTGCTGCGAGGCCTGCACTTCGCTCAGCTGCCGCCGAGCCAGGCCAAGTACGTGACGTGCGTACGGGGCGCGGTGTTCGACGTGGTCGTCGACGTCCGCGTGGGCTCGGCGACATTCGGTCAGTGGGACTCGGTGCTGCTCGACGACCGCGACCACCGGACCGTCTACCTCTCGGAGGGGCTGGCGCACGGATTCCTTGCGCTGCAAGACGATTCGACGGTGACCTACCTGTGCTCTGCGGGCTACTCCCCCACCCGTGAGCACACCATCTGCCCGACCGATCCCGCGATCGGCGTCGACTGGCCACTCGTCGACGGGGCGGTGCCGAACCTCTCCGAGCGAGACTCCGCCGCTCCGACCCTCGACGACGTTCTCACTGCAGGGCTGCTGCCGACCTGGGACGAGGCGCAGTCGTTCGTCGAGGACCTCCGCTCCCGCTCCTAGCCCACCGGCTTGACCGCCCGCCCCGCGCCTCTCGCCGAGTGTGCGCACAGATCGCGATCTGGCGCCTGATCGCGATCCCACAGCACACGCGATGCCGTCGACCCTTGCGGATAGGCGTCCACAATTACTAGGATGTCCTAGTAATCGAATACCGTCGAAGGGCAGCCGCCATGACCACTCAAATTCCGCACTTCGTCGACGGCCGCAGGGTCGAGGGCCAGTCCGGCCGCACCGCCGACGTCCTCAACCCCAGCACCGGCGAGGTGCAAGCCCAGGTCCCCATGGCCTCCACCGCCGAGGTAGACGCTGCCGTCGAAATCGCTGTCGCCGCCCAGCGCGAGTGGGCGGCATGGAACCCGCAGCGCCGCGCCCGCGTGATGATGAAGTTCGTCGCCCTGGTCAACGAGAACGCCAACGAGCTCGCCGAACTGCTCTCCTCCGAACACGGCAAGACCGTCGCCGACTCACTCGGCGACATCCAGCGCGGCGTCGAGGTCATCGAGTTCGCCATCGGCATTCCGCACCTGCTCAAGGGCGACTACACCGAAGGCGCCGGCGGCGGCATCGACGTCTACTCCCTGCGCCAGCCACTCGGCGTCGTCGCGGGCATCACCCCGTTCAACTTCCCGGCCATGATCCCGCTGTGGAAGGCCGGGCCCGCGCTCGCGTGCGGCAACGCCTTCATCCTCAAGCCCAGCGAGCGCGACCCGTCGGTGCCCGTCCGGCTGGCCGAGTTGTTCCTCGAAGCCGGCCTGCCCAAGGGCGTCTTCCAGGTGGTGCACGGCGACAAGGAGGCCGTCGACGCCATCCTCAACCACCCCGACATCCACGCCGTCGGATTCGTCGGCAGCTCCGACATCGCGCAGTACATCTACTCGACCGCTGCGGCCAACGGCAAGCGCGCGCAGTGCTTCGGTGGCGCCAAGAACCACATGATCGTGATGCCCGACGCCGACCTCGACCAGGCCGTCGACGCACTGATCGGCGCGGGCTACGGCAGTGCCGGCGAGCGGTGCATGGCGATCAGCGTCGCGGTGCCGGTCGGCAAGGAGACCGCGGACCGCTTGCGGGCGCGCCTCGTCGAGCGGGTCAACCAGTTGCGCGTCGGCCACAGCCTGGATCCCAAGGCCGACTACGGCCCACTGATCACCGCCGCGGCGCTCGCCCGGGTGAGGGACTACATCGGCCAGGGCGTCGAGGCAGGCGCCGAGATCGTCGTCGACGGTCGGGAACGTGCCAGCGACGACCTCACCTTCGGCGACGCGAGCCTGCAGGGCGGTTACTTCATCGGCCCGACCCTGTTCGACCACGTGACGCCCGACATGACGATCTACACCGACGAAATCTTCGGCCCGGTGCTCTGCATCGTGCGCGCCGACACCTACGAGGAGGCGCTGGCCCTGCCGTCGGAGCACGAGTACGGCAACGGCGTGGCGATCTTCACGCGCGACGGCGACACCGCCCGCGACTTCGTCTCCCGCGTTCAGGTCGGCATGGTCGGCGTCAACGTGCCGATTCCAGTTCCGGTGGCCTACCACAGCTTTGGCGGCTGGAAGCGCTCCGGATTCGGTGACCTCAACCAGCACGGACCGGCCTCGATCATCTTCTACACCAAGGTCAAGACGGTCACCCAGCGCTGGCCCTCCGGCATCAAGGATGGCGCCGAGTTCTCCATCCCCACCATGAAGTAGCGCGGGTTCATGGACTACTTCGGTCTCGACCCCGACGAGCGGGTCATCGCCGAAACGGCGGCGGAATTCGCCGACAAGCGAATCAAGCCGTACGCCTTGGATTGGGACGCCACCAAGCACTTCCCGGTCGACGTCCTCCGCGCCGCCGCCGAGTTGGGCATGGCGGCGGTCTACTGCTCGGAGGACGTTGGCGGCAGTGGCCTGCGCCGCCTCGACGGCGTGCGGATCTTCGAGCAGATGGCGACCGGCTGTCCGACGACTGCGGCGTTCATGTCCATTCACAACATGTGTACGTGGATGGTCGACACCTACGGCACGGCCGAACAACGCAAGGCCCTGGTGCCGCGGCTGGCGTCGATGGAGCTGATTGCCAGCTACTGCCTCACCGAACCCGGTGCCGGGTCGGACGCAGGAGCGTTGCGCACCAAGGCAATCCGCGACGGTGAGCACTACGTGATCGACGGGGTGAAGCAGTTCATCTCCGGCGCCGGGGTGTCCGACGTGTACGTCGTGATGGCGCGCACCGGTGGCGAGGGACCGAGCGGTATCTCGGCCTTCGTGGTCGACAAGGACACGCCCGGTGTCAGCTTCGGCGCCCCCGAAGTCAAGATGGGGTGGAACGCCCAACCCACCGCGCAGGTGGTGTTCGAGGGAGTCCGGGTACCGCTCGACGCCTTGCTCGGCGGCACCGAGGGCACTGGCTTCGGCGTCGCGATGAACGGCCTCAACGGCGGGCGCGTCAACATCGCCGCATGCTCACTCGGCGGCGCGCAGGCCGCGTTCGACAAGGCGGTGTCCTACCTGGGCAGCCGCGAGGCGTTCGGGATGACGCTGCTCGACGAGCCGACGATCCGGTTCACGCTGGCCGACATGGCGACCATGTTGGAGACTTCACGAAACCTGTTGTGGCGGGCTGCATCTGCCATCGACGACGACCATCCCGACAAGGTCGAACTGTGCGCGATGGCGAAGCGCTACGTCACCGACACCTGCTTCGACGTGGCCGATCAGGCGTTGCAGTTACACGGCGGCTACGGCTATCTGCGCGAATACGGCGTGGAGAAGATCGTCCGCGACCTGCGGGTGCATCGCATTCTCGAGGGAACCAACGAGATCATGCGCGTGGTGATCGGCCGGGCTGTCGCGGGCGGAGCCCGCAAAACGACGGAAGCGGGCGGAGCCCGCAAAACGACAGAAGCCGCCCGCGCGTCTTAGTTCAGGAGGTCTAGATGGCAACGATAGCGTTCTTGGGGCTGGGCAACATGGGTGGCCCGATGGCCGCCAACCTGGCCGCGGCGAACCACGCGGTGCGTGGTTTCGACGTGGTGCCGGCGTTGCGGGATGCCGCAGAGGCCAAGGGCGTCACCGTCTTCGACAGCGGAGCCGAGGCGGTCACCGGCGCGGACGTGGTGATCACGTCGCTGCCCAGCGGTGCCATCGTCAAGGCCTGCTACGCCGAGGCGCTGCCCGCCGCGACGCCGGGCACGCTGTTCGTCGACACGTCGACCATCTCGGTCGACGACGCCCGCGCGATCAACGCCCAAGCCGAAGAACACGGCCACGAACAGGTCGACGCCCCCGTCTCCGGTGGCGTCAAGGGAGCCACGGCTGGCACGCTGGCGTTCATGGTCGGCGGGACCGACGCCGCGGTCGAGCGGGCCAGGCCGGTGCTGGAACCGATGGCGGGCAAAGTGATTCACTGTGGCGGCTCCGGAAACGGTCAGGCGGCCAAGGTGTGCAACAACATGGTGCTCGCCGTGCAGCAGATCGCCGTCGGTGAGGCGTTCGTCCTTGCCGAGAAGCTCGGCCTCTCGGCTCAATCGCTGTTCGACGTGATCACCGGGGCGACGGGCAACTGCTGGTCGGTGCACACCAATTGCCCGGTGCCAGGGCCGGTTCCGACGTCACCGGCCAACAACGACTTCAAGCCGGGCTTCGCCACGGCACTGATGAACAAGGATCTAGGGCTGGCGATGGCCGCGGTGAACTCGACCGGCTCGGCGGCACCGCTGGGTACTCACGCCGCCGAGATCTACGCAGACTTCGCGGCCGACCACTCGGACAAGGACTTCAGCGCCGTCATCGAGCTCCTACGCGGCAGCTGACCGGTTTCCCCTTGCCCACGATTCGGCGTGGAGCCGCCGACAGTCGGCGATGCGAAGGCCGACGTAGTCGGCGCGGGCCCCGATCACCTCTGGGTCGACGAGCACCCCGGCCAGGCCGACGGACATCGCGTCACGCAAGCCGTCGGTCGAACCGGTGAACGCCAGTGAATCGTGTGCGGGGGCCCCCATCTCGGTCAGCGCCATCCGGAAGGCAGCACCAAGCGGGGCGGCTGGCGCCAGATCGTCGGCGGTGACGACCGTCTGAACCAACCCGTCGCCGACCAGTTGCCGCACCAGGGGTTCGACCCACTGTCTGCGACCGGTGCTGACGACGCCGACGGCCACCCCGGCGGTGAACCCGTCGGTGATCAGCTCAACCAGGCCGCTTCTGGCGTCCAGATCGGCACCGAGCATCACCTCGTCGAGCATCCTGGACTTGGTCGCGCAGATCTGGTCGACGAGAACCCTGAGCAGGACGTCGCACTCGGTGCAGATCCCTCGAGCCCGCAGCTCGGCGGCGACGCGCTGCCGTTCGTCGCGCAGCGCCAGCAGCTTGCGGTACCGCGCCGCGGACCACGTCACGGGCAGCCGGTGTGCCGCGAAGGCCGCGTTGAACGCCAGTCGGCTGCCTCCGCACTCGGCGTCGGTGAGCGAGTCGAGGTCGAAGATCACCGCTCGCAGCGGCTGAGGACCTGCCTCGCTGGGGCGGGACGAATCCCACCAGAACCGGCCTGCCCGCCACGCTCTGTCCGGTATCTGCGTCATGGCATCAGAGTGGTCTACGTCACACGTCGGCCGCCTCCCCCATCCGGGGGATTGAACGGGCCATCTTGGGTTGCCAGCCACGAGGCCGGTCCTATGCTCGTGCCATGCCGCCCCCCGCACACTCACCGGTGCGGCTCGTGTTGGTCGACGACCACGAGATGGTCATCGAGGGACTCAAGGCGATGTTGACGGCCTTCGGCGACCGCGTCGAGGTCGTCGGCCAGGCCGTCGGCGCCGAGCGCGCGATGAACGTGGTCGCCGAGCTGAACCCGGACATCGTCCTGTGCGACGTGCGAATGCAGGGCAGCAGCGGGCTGGATCTGTGCGCCGCCCTTCGGGAGCGGGAACCGCAGCGCAAGGTCGTCATGTTGTCGGTCTACGACGACGAGCAATACCTCTTCCAGGCGTTGCGGGTCGGGGCGTCGGGCTACCTGCTGAAGAGCATCGGCAGCGACGAGCTGGTCCGTCAGCTGGAGTTTGCACACGCCGGCGAGACGGCGATCGATCCCGGGATGGCGGCGCGGGCCGTCGACACGGCCGCCCGGCTGCAGCGCGACGAGTTCTGGCCGGGCGCCAGGCAGGGGCTGACCCAGCGCGAGAGCGAAATCCTGTCCTACGTCGTCAACGGCCTGTCCAACCGCGGCATCGCGACCAAGCTCGTGATCGGCGAGGAAACCGTGAAGACCCACCTTCGCGCCATCTACCGCAAGCTCGACGTCACCGACCGCACCGGTGCCGTCGCCACGGCGCTGCGCGAGGGGATTTACCGGTGAGGCCGGGGCGGTCGTCGAACCCGGGCGGCACCAACGCCGTCCGCGACCTCGTCGACGCCGACCGCGAGCTGGCCCTGCTGCGGGAGTTGATCCAGGCCGCCTCCAGTGGCCCCGGCGTCGAACCGTTGGCCGAGGCCGCCGCGCGGATGATCACCGCGGCGACGGGCACCGACGTGTGCTTCGTCCACGTGCTCGACGACGCCGAACAGTCCCTGACCCTGACCGGGGCGACGCCGCCGTTCGACTCCGAGGTCGGCAAGATCCGACTGCCGTTGGGCCGCGGCGTGTCCGGGTGGGTGGCGAGCCACCGCGAACCCGTGGTGATCGTCGGTGACAAGGAGTCAGACCCCAGGTATCTGCCCTTCGAGTCGTTGCGCGGCTCGGACTTCACGTCGATGGTGTCGGTGCCGATGGAGACCGATCCGGGTGGGCTGGTTGGCGTGCTGAACGTGCACACAGTCGCCCGGCGGGACTTCACCGACCGTGACGTCGAATTGCTGTTGGTGATCGGCCGGCTGATCGCGGGCGCCATGCACCAGGCCAGGCTGCACCGCCGGTTGGTGGCCCGCGAACGCGCGCACGAGAACTTCGTCGAGCAGGTCATCGAGGCCCAGGAGATGGAGCGCCGTCGGCTCGCCGGTGACATCCACGACGGCATCTCCCAGCGGCTGGTGACGCTGTCCTACCGGCTCGACGCCGCAACCAGGGCGGTGGGCGAGGACGCCGCCGCAGCCGCCGAGCAGCTGGGCATGGCCCGCGAGTTGGTCGACCTCACCCTGCAGGAGGCGCGCGCGGCGATCGGCGGCCTGCGCCCCCCGGTCCTCGACGATCTCGGCCTCGCTGGCGGGCTCGCCAGCCTGGCCAGGTCCATCCCGCAGACGGAGCTCGGCCTCTACATCGACGTCGACGTGGCCGAAACCCGGCTGCCCGATCACATCGAGATCGCGATCTACCGCATCGCGCAGGAGTGTCTGCAGAACGTGGTGAAGCACGCGCACGCCGGGCACGCCAGCCTCACGTTCTCGGTGGGTGAGGACACCGCCCGGCTCGAGATCGTCGACGACGGACGCGGATTCGACACGCTCGAGAACCCGCTGGGCGGCGACGAGATGGGCGGCTACGGGCTGCTGTCGATGGCCGAACGCGCCGAGATCGTCGGGGGCAGGCTCAACATCCGGTCCAGGCCCGGCGCCGGGACGGCGGTGACCGCCACGATTCCGTTGCCGCCCTCCCCTGAGCGAGCAGACGCAAAACTGCCCTAGTCTCCGGCGTGTTGCGCATCTTTGCGACTGCTCGCGCAGGCGTCGACGTGTTGCTCCAGCGCGGCGAGCACGTCGTCGGAGGCCGCCTTGAGGACCGCCAGCCGCTCGGGGCCGACGACGTCGATGAAGAGTTCACGCACCCGGGCGGCGTTCGCGGGCGCGGACGCGGCGATGGCCGCGCGGCCGGCGTCGGTCAGCACGACGTCCGGGTAGCGGGCGTCGGACGCCTCGCGCCGGACCAGACCACGCTTCTCCATTCGGCTCAGATGGTGCGACATCCGGCTCTTCTCCCATTGGGTGGCCCGGCCGAGCTCGAAGGCGCGGAGCCGACCGCCGGGGGCCTCGGAGAGGTTGACCAGGACCTCGAAGTCCGAGTCCGACAGCCCGAAGTCTTGTTGCATGTGCTTGACCAGATGTCTCTCGAGGTGGTGGTGCATGTCCACGAAGCTCCTCCACGCCGAGAGCTCGTCGTCGTCGAGCCCGGTCGCTTCCGTCATGGCGCCACTGTAGCCCATCGGGTTGACATATCAACCCAGAGGGTTACGGTGGAGACGGGTTGACGTATCAACCCACACCGAGATGGGAGACGACATGACGAACGAAAAGCTGATCGCAGTGGTCGGGGCAACGGGATCGCAGGGCGGCGGCCTGGTGCGGGCCATCCTCGACGACCCGAACCACGAATTCCGGGTGCGGGCCCTGACCCGCAGCGCCACCTCCGAGAAGGCCCGCGCGCTGGCCGACGCGGGAGCCGAGGTTGTGGAAGCCGACCTGGACGACGGGCCGAGCATGCGCCGCGCCTTCGAGGGTGCCGACGGCGCGTTCGTGGTCACCAACTACTGGGCCGAGCGCACACCCGAAGAGGAGGCCACCCGCACCCGCGCCGCGATGGAACTCGCCCAGGCCGACACCGCGGCGCTGGCCGCCAAGCAGGCCGGCGTCGGCCACGTTATCTGGTCGACGTTGGAGGACACCCGGGACTTCTTCGGGACCGACAAGGGCGTTCCGGACGTGGACGGTGCCTACAAGGTGCCCCACTTCGACGCCAAGGCCGAGGCCGACGCGATGTTCCGCGAGTACGACGTGCCGACGACGTTCCTGCGGACCACGTTCTTCTTCGAGGGTTTCGCCGGCGGCCTCGGCCCGGTGCGCGGCGACGACGGCACCCTGGTGCTGACCCTCCCGATGGCCGATCAGTTGATGTCGGCGATCGCCGTCGGCGACATCGGCCGGACGGCGCTGGGCGTCTTCCGGCGCGGCCAGGAGCTCGTCGGCGCCACGGTCAGCATCGCGGGCGATCACCTGACCGGCAATCAGTACGCGGCGGCCCTTGGCGACGCCCTCGGCGAAGAGGTTCGCTACCGGCCGCTCGGCTGGGACGAGTTCCGCGCGCAAGGTTTCCCCGGCGCCGTCGAGATGGGCAACATGTTCCAGTACTACGCCCAGAACTCGGCCCGCTTCGTGGGTGACCGTGACCTGTCCGCGGTGCGGGCGTTGAACCCCGGCCTGCTGTCGTTTCGTGACTGGCTTGCGTTGCCGGACAACGGCATTCGCACGCAATGAGCTAGAAGTCGCCGGCCTGTCTGCGCAGCGTCTCGATGGCCGAGGAAAGGGCGGCCGACTCCCCTTCGGAGATCCCGATGTTGGCGAACACCTCGTCGTTCAGCGTCGCCGTCGCGGCCTCGACGGTGGAGCGGCCCACCTCGGTCAGCCGGACCAGCGTGGTGCGCCGGTCGGTGGGATGCGGTGTCCGCTCCACCAGGCCGTCGCCCTCCAACCGGCGGATGGCATGCGTGACGCTGGTGACGTGGACCTGCAGCCGGTCGGATGCCTTGGTGATGGGCAGGGCGCCATTGCCGCTGAACGCCAGCAGCCGCAGCAGTTCGTACCGGGAGAAGCTCAGGTCGTAGGGGCGCAGCGCCGCCTCGACGCGGGCCAGCAGGATCTGGTGGGCCCGCATCACCGACGTGACGGCGACCATGCCGTCGGCGACCGCACCCCAGCCGGCGCGCTCCCAGTTCGTGCGGGCCAGCGCAATGGGGTCACGCTCGGCCGGCTTCGAAGACACGCTCATTCATACCGCACCGGCGGGCCGGACCTATGTCGGGCGTTCGAGCAACACCTGTCCGGAGTCGACGGAGACCAACTGCACCGACGCGATCTGCTCCTTGGGCATCGGGGTGTTGCCGCTGGGCAACGCGGTGGCACCGGGCAGGCCGAGCCACGTCGCCACCTGAGTCCGGGTGCCGTCGCGCCCGACGACCACCATGCCGAGGTTGCTCGGCGGCGCGTCCGACCCGCCCGACCATTCGCCGTAGGTGCAGGCCATGTCGACTCGGGTGCCCCACGCGAAGCTGCTCAACCCGACGGTCGCACTGAACGGCGTCGGCGCGAGCTTGTTCATCTCCAGCTGCGCGACGGCTTGGTCGGTGTCGCCGCTGCGCAGACCCATCAATTCGGGCCGGACGGCGACCACCAGTCCGACCGCCAGCAGCGCCGCCGCCATCGCGACCGACGCCGTCGTCAACCATCGGGATCGACGCCTGCGCCACCGCACCTTGTCCAGGACGGAGGTCAGCACCTCGGGCCGCAGCGGCGGTGGCTCGGGCTGGTCGCCGTCGAGGCCTCGGACCTCACCCTCACTGAGGAGCCCGAGAAGGGCAGGCATGCCGCTGAGCTCGGCGACGGCCGCCCGGCACCGGTCACACGTCTGCAGGTGCGTCTCGAACTCACGGCGCTCGGCGCTCGACAGCGAGCCGAGCACGTAGGCCGCGTCCCAAGTCGAGTAGCCGTCCCCGTCGACCGCGTCGAGACCGTGGCCACCGTTGGAGTAGGTCATCGCGTCACCCCCATTTCCTGCAAGTTGAGCCGCAGTGCGCGCACCGCATAGTGCAACCGGGACTTGACCGTGCCCTCGGCGATGTTCAGGTCCGCTGCGGTCTGCGCGACGCTCCAGCCCTGGTAGTACGCGCGTTGGATCACCGCGCGGTGGTCGTCGGAGAGCTGGCTGAGCGCGGTGCCGAGGAGCAGTTTGTCCAACGCGGTGTCGACCTCGTCGGGCCCGGCACGGTCGGCGACCGCCTCCACGTCGGCAGTTCCGGCCTCGTGCCGAAATCTGGCGCTACGCCTCTCGTCGATGATGAGATTGCGGGCGACGGTGAACAGCCAGGCTCGGGCCGAGCGCTCCACGTCGTCGGTGACCTCGGGATGACGCCAGGCCCGCAGCAGCGTCTCCTGGACGACATCCTCGGCGCGGGCTTGGTCGCCGGTGAGCCGCAGCGCATACCGCCACAGCGCGGCCGCGTGCTCGTCGTAGAGCACGCGCATCATCGCTGCCTCCGGATCATCCATGTGCAACCTCCACTACTTACACGCAGTGGACGTCCGACCGGTTCACCTCAGAGTGTGAGGATGCGGGGCCCGTCGTCGGTGGCGGCCACGGTGTGCTCCCAGTGCGCGGCGCGGGTTCCGTCGGCGGTGACGACGGTCCACTCGTCTTCCAGCACGATGGTCTTGGTGGTGCCGAGGGTCAACATCGGCTCGATGGCCAGCACGGAGCCGGCGACGAGGTGGGGTCCACGGCCGGGTGAGCCCTCGTTGGGCAGGAACGGGTCCATGTGCATGCTTCTGCCGATGGCGTGCCCGCCGTAGCCCTCGACGATGCCGTACTTGCGGTCGTGGCGCGCCGCGGCGGCGTGCGTCCCGACCTCGATGGCGTGGGAGACGTCGCTGAGCCGGTTGCCGGGGACCATGGCGGCGATTCCCGCCTCCATGGCCGAGCGGGTGGCCTCGGAGAGCGCCTCGTCGGCCGGGATGAGCGGGCCGACGCCGAAGGTGACCGCCGAGTCGCCGTGCCAGTCGTCGAGGATGGCGCCGCAGTCGATGGACACCAGGTCACCGGCGACGAGTACCTCCGTCGCCGACGGGATGCCGTGCACGACGCGGTCGTTGACCGACGAGCAGATGCTCCCGGGAAAGCCGTGGTAACCGAGGAACGACGGGATGCCGCCGCCGTCGCGGATGACCGATTCGGCGATGACGTCGAGGTCGAGGGTGGAGACGCCCGGTTGGGCGGCCTGCCGGACGGCCAGTAGCGCCTTGGCGACGAGAGCTCCCGCCGCGGCCATGGAGTCCAGTTCACCCGCAGTGCGGTGCGGTACGGCCTTGCGGCCACGCAGACTTGGCAGTCCGATCATCGGTCTACTTGCCGAGTGCGCGCAGCGCGCGGGCGAACACCTCGTCGAGATCGCCGACGGCGTCGACGGTCTTGAGTTCGTCGGAGTAGTAGTCCAGCAGTGGTGCCGTCTCGGCCCGGTAGACATTCATCCGGTTGAGGATGACCTCTTCGGTGTCGTCGGCGCGTCCCCGGCTCTTGAGCCGCTTGAGCAGCTCGTCCTCGGAGACCCGGAACTCCAGCACCGCGTCGAGCTGCAGGTTGCGCTTGGCAAGCATGTCGCGCAGCGCCTCGGCCTGCTCCACCGAGCGCGGGAAGCCGTCGAGGATGAACCCGTCGGCGACGTCGTCGTCGTCGAGCCGGTCGTCGACCAATGCGTTGGTGAGGGTGGCAGGCACCAGATCCCCGGCGTCGAGGTACTTCTTGGCCTCGAGCCCGAGTTCGGTTCCTGTCGTGATGTTGTGCCGGAAGAGGTCCCCGGTGGAGACCTGCGGGATGCCCAACTTCTCGACGAGCTTCTGGGCCTGCGTCCCCTTGCCTGCGCCGGGCGGTCCAAGCAACACGATTCTCACTTGAGGAACCCTTCGTAGTTGCGCTGCATCAGCTGGCTCTCGATCTGCTTCACGGTGTCCAGTCCGACACCGATCATGATGAGAACCGCGGTGCCGCCAAACGGCAGGTTCTGCACGCTTCCGGTGTTGCCGATCTCCAAGAACAAGTTGGGCAGAACGGCGATCACACCGAGGTAGATCGAGCCAGGCAGGGTGATTCGGCTCAGAACGTATCTCAGATAGTCCGCCGTTGGCTTGCCAGGTCGAATGCCAGGGATGAAGCCGCCGAACTTCTTCATCTCGTCGGCGCGTTCGTCGGGGTTGAACGTGATCGACACGTAGAAGTACGTGAAGAAGACGATCAGGCCGAAGTAGATCGCGATGTACACCGGACTGGCGGGGTTGGTCAGGTAGTCCGCGACGAACTTGTCCCACCACCCGGTGCCGGGGTTGGCGCTGCCGCTCTGAACCAGCTGGGTGATCAGGTGCGGGATGTAGATCAGCGACGAGGCGAAGATGACGGGGATGACGCCGGCCTGGTTGACCTTCAACGGCAGGTAGGTCGACGTGCCGCCGTACATGCGGCGTCCGACCATGCGCTTGGCGTACTGCACGGGGATGCGTCGTTGGCCCTGCTCGACGAACACGACGCCGACGATGATGATCAGGGCGGCGATGCAGACCATGGTGAAGACGGTCGGTCCGCGGCCGTCGAGGATCATCTTGCCCTCACCCGGGATGCGGGCGGCGATGCCGGCGAAGATCAGCAGCGACATGCCGTTGCCGATGCCGCGCTCGGTGACCAGCTCGCCCATCCACATGACCAGCGACGCGCCTGCGGTGAGCACCAGCACGATGACGACAAGGGTGAAGATCGACGAGTTGGGGATGATGTCGAGGCTGCAGCCCTGCAGCAGTCCGCCGTTGGCGGCCAGCGCCACGATCGAGGTGCCCTGCAGCAGCGCGAGCGCCACCGCGAGGTAGCGGGTGTACTGCGTCATCTTGGCCTGGCCGGATTGGCCTTCCTTGCGCAGTTGCTCGAACCGCGGGATGACCACGGTCAACAGCTGCACGATGATGCTGGCGGTGATGTAGGGCATCACGCCGACCGCGAATATGGACAGCTGGAGCAGCGCGCCGCCGGAGAACAGGTTGATCAGCGAATAGATCTGCGCCGAGTCACCGCCCTGGACCTGCTTGATGCACTGCTGCACGTTGGGGTAGTTCACGCCAGGAGACGGCAGCGTTGCACCGACCCGGTAGAGGATGACGATGCCGAGGGTGAAGAGAATCTTCCGTCGGAGGTCGGCCGTCCGCAGTGACGAGATGAAAGCCGAAAGCACTCTTCCTCCTGCGCAGCCGGACTGACGTCGCGGCGTGCCGATGGGGCTGGTCCAACCAGCGCGTTATGGGTAAGTCCTGTGCGATCCGTCAGCCGGTGCGCAGGCGTGCCTGCAGCCAGCGCAATCGCGCGTTGGAACAGTCTACGAGGGTAACAGTTGCCGCCGGTCGGACCCTCATCCGATCGGCGTGAACGCGGCCTGGTGGGCGCTTCAGCTTCAGAGCGTACAGTCGCCAACGTCTCGTTACATCAGCTAACTAATAGTTGGAGGCACGGATGACCCCTAGCGATTCGACGCGTTCGCAACGTTCCGACGGCGACGAGTGGGACCTCGTGTCCAGTGTCGGGGCGACGGCCACCATGGTCGCGGCCGGCCGCGCCCTGGCCTCGCGCGAAACCGACCCCCTCGTCGACGACCCCTACGCCGCTCCCCTGGTTCGCGCCGTCGGCATCGAGTTCTTCACCAAACTGGTCGACGGCACCCTGGCCCTCGACCAAGAAGCCGAGGGAGCCGGCCGGATGCTGGCGGGCGTCATGGGGGTCAGGACCCGGTTCTTCGACGACTTCTTCACGGATTCCGCCGGCACCGGGGTGCGGCAGGCGGTGATCCTGGCGTCCGGTCTCGACTCGAGGGCCTACCGACTGCCGTGGCCGGCGGGCACGACGGTGTTCGAGATCGACCAACCCGCGGTGCTTGGCGCCAAGTCCGCGGCGATGGCCGACCTCGGCGCGACCCCCGCCGCCGACCGCCGTGCCGTCGCGGTCGACTTGCGCGACGACTGGCCGTCGGCACTTGCGGCCGCCGGTTTCGACGCGACGGCGCCGACGGCGTGGAGCGCCGAGGGCCTTCTCGTCTACCTCCCACCCGACGCCCAGGACCGCCTGTTCGACGACATCACCGCGCTGTCGGCACCCGGCAGTCGCCTCGCCACCGAGTACCACCCGGACGGCGGCGCGGCGCTCGGCGGCCGGGCCGGCGCGCTGGCCGACCAGTGGCGGACCCACGGCTTCGACGTGAACATCGCCGACCTGACCTACGGCGGCGAGCGCACGCCCGTCGTCGACTACCTGACCGCGAAGGGCTGGAGTGTGTCGGCACGCCCCCGACCCGACGTGTTCGCCGACTACGGCCGGGAGTTCCCCGACTCCGAGGAGCTCGCTGCCCTACGCAATTCCCTGTCCGTCATCGCCACCCTCGAAGGAGACATTTCATGACACGCACCGCTGACGACAGCTGGGACCTGGCCTCGAGTGTCGGCGCCACCGCGACCGCGGTGGCCGCCACCCGCGCCACCGCGTCGCAGGGCCCCGACGCGCTTCTCGACGACCCGTGGGCCGAGCCGCTGGTGCGCGCCGTCGGCATGGAGATGTTCGTCAAGGTCGTCGACGGCGAGTCGCTCGCCGACGACGACGATCCGCTGCTGAACCGGCGGGCGATGAACGAACAGATGGCCGTCCGGACCCGGTTCTTCGACGACTTCTTCCTCGACGCCGCCCGAGCCGGGGTGCGGCAGGCGGTGATCCTCGCCTCCGGTCTCGACACCAGGGCCTACCGCTTGCAGTGGCCCGCGGGGACCGTCGTCTTCGAGATCGACCAGCCGGAGGTCATCGAATTCAAGACCCGCACGCTGGCCGGCCTCGGCGCCGAACCCACAGCGCAACGCCGAACCGTGGCGATCGACCTTCGCAACGACTGGGCGAAGGCCTTGAAGGAGAAGGGCTTCGATCCCACCGCCCCGACGGCGTGGAGCGCCGAGGGCCTCCTCGTCTACCTGCCGCCGGAGGCGCAGGACCGGCTGTTCGACGACATCACCGCGCTGTCGGCACCGGGGAGTCGGATCGCGACCGAGCACATGGACCTCAGCTCGATTCCCGCCGACTGGGCCGAGAAGCTCACCGAGCGCACCAAACGGCTGGGATCCGAGATCGATCTCGCCGAGTTGTTCTACACCGGCGAGCGCAACAGCGCCGCCGACTACCTTGCGGCGCAGGGGTGGTCGATCACGATCCTGCCGACCGCAGACGCGTACGCCGCCAACGGTTTCCAACTTCCCGACGACGAGCTGGCCACGCTGGGCGGCGGCTCCGGTTACCTGACGTCGACGTTGAAGTAGAGGAGAGACATCATGGCGAGAACTGACGGCGACAGCTGGGACTTGGCCTCCAGCGTCGGGGCCACCGCGACGATGGTCGCCGCACAACGCGCGCTCGGTCACCGCGAGAAGCTGATCGACGACCCCTACGCCGAACCACTGGTGCGGGCGGTCGGCGTGGACCTGTTCACCAGGATGCTCGACGGCGACGTCGACTTCACCACCCTCGACCCGGCCTTCACTCCCCGCAGGGCGGCGGAGGGCATGGCGGTTCGCACCCGATTCTTCGACGAGGTGTTCCTGGACGGGGCCGCCGCCGGGGTGCGGCAGGCCGTAATCCTCGCCGCCGGTCTCGACGCCCGTGGCTACCGACTGCCGTGGCCGGACGGCACGGTGGTCTACGAGGTCGACCGGCCGGAGGTCGTCGAGTTCAAGCAGACGACGCTGCGCGGAATCGGCGCCACGCCGACGGCCACCCACCGAACCGTGTCCGTCGACCTGCGCGAGGATTGGCCGAAGGCGTTGACCGACAGCGGTTTCGACCCCACCCAGCCGACGTCGTGGAGCGCCGAGGGGCTGCTGATCTACCTTCCCCCGCAAGCCCAGGATGCGCTGTTCGACACCATCACCGCCCTGTCGGCTCCGGGAAGCCGTCTCGCCACCGAGCACGTTCCCGACCTGACGGCGTTCACCGACGAGCGTTCCCAGCAGCTCAGGGATCGGCTGAAGCAGCTGGGTTCCGACATCGAGATGGCCGACCTCGTCTATCAGGGCAAGCGCAACAACCCCGTCGACTACCTCCGCGAACGCGGATGGGAGGTCACCGCGCTGCCCAACCGAGAGGCCTACGCGGCCAACGGCTTCGAGTTCCCCGACGACGAGATGTCCAAGATCATGGGCGATCTCAGCTATGTCAGAGCGGAGTTCACGGGCTGAGGCCGGGGGTCAGAAGCGCTGATCCCCCAACCACAGCGCGTTGACCCCGGTCAGCGATCGCTCGGCCTGCGTCAGCAGAACGGCTGCCGACCGTCCGACGAGCGCGCCGAACGCATCCGGCAACGACGCCGCTGCGGGCTGCGACGACGGCTTCGGGCGAAGCGCGTCCATCAGCGACGAGCCGGGCAGCCGGACGACCTTGACCTCGGTGTCGGCGTCGAAGCCGGCGAGCACCTTGGCGCGGTCGACGGCCGTGCGGAGCCCGCCGAGTTCGTCGACCAGGCCACGGTCCAAGGCGTCGACCCCGGTCCACACCCGTCCGCGGGCGACGGCGTCCACCTCCTCGACGGTCATGCCCCGACCGTCGGCGACGCGCTTCACGAAGTCGGTGTAGAAAAGGTCCGCTTCGGCCTCGACCTGGGCGTGCTGCTCGTCGGTGAACGGTGCGTTGACCGACCAGGCGTCGGCATTTCTGTTGGTGCGCACCGAATCCGAGCCGATGCCAAGACGGTCCTTCAGATCGCGGGCCACCAGCTTGCCGGTGACGACGCCGATCGACCCGGTGAGCGTGCCCGCGTTGGCGACGATCGCGTCTGCGGCCATCGACACGTAGTAGCCGCCCGAGGCGGCGACGGCACCCATCGACGCCACGATCGGCTTGCCTCCGTCACGCAGCCGAACCACTTCGCGCCAAATGGTTTCCGAGCCGGTGACGGACCCACCGGGACTGTCGACCCGCAGCACCACGGCGGTCACGTCGTCGTCGGCGCCTGCCTCGCGCAACGCCGCGGCAATGGTGTCGCCGCCGGCGCTCGAGGTCCCCATCGGCGACAACGTGCGACCCCCGCGGCCGCTGACGATCGGACCGGCCAGCGTCACCACGGCGATGGTCGGCTTGGACTTGCGGCCCGGCAGCGACGGCACCGAACTCGCACCGGCCGCGCGGGCATAGCGAGACAGGTATAGCCGGGCCGGGGCGTCTGGGGCGTCCGGCGAAACACTCGGCGCGCCTGCGAGTTCGGTGATTCGGGCGTACGCCTCGTCGCGAAATCCGATGCGGTCAACGAGCCGCCCGGTCACCGCGTCGTCGCGCAGCAGCGGCGCCTTGTCGGCCAGCGCGTCCAGATCGGCGACGTCGACGTGCCGGGACGCGGCCACCGCCGTGAGCACCTGGTCGTGCAGGCTTTCGATCAGCCTGCCGTCGGCTTCCCGATGGGCGTCGGTGTAGCTCTCCTGGGTGAACATGTTGGCCGCGGACTTGTATTCGCCGCGGGCGACGAATTGCGCTTGGATGCCTGCCTTTTCGAGCGCCTCGCGAAGGAAGAGCGCGTTGGTGGCGAATCCGACCAGCCCAACGGTGCCAGACGGTTGCATCCAGACCTCGCGGAACGCGGACGCCAAGTAGTAGGACATCATGCCCGGGTAGGTCTCGGCCCACGCCAGAGAGGGTTTGACGTCGCTGAATTCGACGATCGCCTCGCGCAGCTCCTGCACCGGACCCGGTGCGCCCGCGGGCAGCTGAACCCGGGCGATGAGCGCCGAGACGCGGTCGTCCTTGGCCGCGCGGCGAATGGCGGCGACCGCCTCGCGCAGCAGCAGTGGCTTGCCGTTGCCGTTGAGCATGGCGAAGGGGTCGAAGCCGCCCGTCTCCTGGGGCACGGACTGCAGATCCAGTTCCAGTACGCAGCCGCTGGGCACGCCGTGGTGGCGCGCGGTGTCGACCTTGCGGACTATCGCGCGTAGTTCGTCGGTACCTGGGACGTCTGACAGGAAGCTGAGCATGTATACGAGCCTACCGACGGCTCCCGCGCGGCAGCCCCGTCCACCCTCGTCGTCGAGTGTGCTGCCAGATCGCGATCTGGCGCGAGATCGAGATCTCACAGCACACTCGACGAGAGAAGAGTGCTGCCCCGTCAACGCAGAAGGCCCCGCACGCCGAAGCGTGCGGGGCCATCCAACGTTGCGTGCTACAGCTCGGTGACCGAGCCGCCTGCGGCGCTGATCTTCTCGCGCGCGCTGCCACTGAACTTGTGAGCGGTCACGTCGACCTTGACGGCGATCTTGCCGTCGCCGAGGATCTTCACCAGGCTGTTCTTGCGAACCGCACCGGCGGCGACCAGCTCGTCGACGCCGACAGTCCCGCCGTTGGGGAAGAGCCGGTTGACGTCACCGACGTTGATGACTTCGTACTCCGTGCGGAACCGGTTCTTGAAGCCCTTGAGCTTCGGCAGCCGCATGTGAATGGGCATCTGCCCACCCTCGAAGCGCACCGGGACATTCTTGCGGGCTCCGGTGCCCTTGGTGCCGCGGCCGGAGGTCTTACCCTTCGAGCCTTCACCGCGACCCTTGCGGGTCCGTGCCTTCTTCGACCCGGGCGCTGGGCGCAGGTCGTGCAACTTGATGGTCATTACGCCTCCTCGACGGTGACGAGGTGGTTGACGACTGCGAGCAGGCCACGCGTCTGAGCGTTGTCCTCACGGACGACGGTCTGACGGATCTTGCGAAGTCCGAGACTCCGCAGGCTCTCCTTCTGCCTCCAGCGCGCACCGACGGTGCCTCGCACCTGGGTGATCTTCAGTTCAGCCATGACTATGCCGATCCTTCACGCGCTGCCGCGGCGGCCAGCGCTTCGCTTTCACGTCGCGCCTTGAGCATGCTCGGCGGGGCGACGTCCTCGATCGAGAGGCCACGACGTGCGGCGACCTCTTCGGGGCGCTGGATCATCTTCAGCGCGGCAACGGTGGCGTGAACCACGTTGATCGCGTTGTCGCTGCCCAGCGACTTGGCCAGGATGTCGTGCACGCCTGCGCATTCCAGCACCGCGCGGCACGCGCCACCGGCGATGACGCCGGTACCTGCGCTGGCGGGACGCAGCATGACGACACCAGCGGCCGCCTCACCCTGGACGGGGTGGACGATGGTGCCACCGATCAGCGGAACGCGGAAGAAGCTCTTGCGGGCCTCTTCGACGCCCTTGGCGATCGCGGCGGGAACTTCCTTGGCCTTGCCGTAGCCGACACCGACCATGCCGTTGCCGTCACCGACGATGACCAGGGCGGTGAAGCTAAAGCGTCGACCACCCTTGACCACCTTGGAGACACGGTTGATGGCGACGACGCGCTCGAGGAAGTTGCTCTTCTCTCCGCCGTCGCGACCGCCACGGCCACCGCGGTCGTCACGACGACCGCGTCCGTCACGGTCGCCACCGCCGCCGCCGCCCCGTGGGGGTCGGCTACCGGTCGCTCCGGCGCCGGTTCCGGTTCCTGCTGTTGGCTGATCGGCCATCAGGCAGTCCTTCCGTTTCGAGTCTTCATCAGAATTTCAGTCCGCTCTCGCGGGCGGCGTCAGCCAGCGCGGCGATGCGTCCGCCGTAGGTGTAGCCGCCGCGGTCGAAGACCACGGTGTCCACCCCGGCGGCCTTGGCGCGCTCCGCGATCAGCTGTCCGACGCGGACGCTGTGGGCCTTCTTGTCACCCTCGACCGCACGCACGTCGGCTTCGATGGACGACGCGGCCGCCAGGGTGGTGCCGGACTGGTCGTCCACCAACTGCACGTGGATGTGGCGTGAGGAACGGTTGACCATCAAGCGCGGACGCTCGGGAGTGCCCGCAACCTTCTTGCGCAGCCGGGTGTGGCGACGCAGCCGGGATACCCGACGGGTCTCGGAGACGCTCTGTCCCAACGGCTTGCGCTTGGGAGCTGCGTCTTTCGTCGTGTTCACAGTGCTAGTCATGACCTACTTACCCGTCTTTCCGACCTTGCGGCGGATCTGCTCGCCTTCGTAGCGAACGCCCTTGCCCTTGTACGGGTCCGGGCGACGCAGGCGGCGAATGTTCGCCGAAATCTGGCCGACTTGCTGCTTGTCGATGCCGGTGATCGAGAACTTGGTGGGCGTCTCCACCGCGAACGTGATGCCCTCGGGCGCCTCGATGATGACCGGGTGGCTGTAACCCAGCGCGAACTCGAGGGTGTTGCCCTTGAGTGCGACGCGGTAGCCGACACCGAAGATTTCCATCTTCGTGGTGTAGCCCTCGGTCACACCGGTGACCAGGTTGGCGACCAGCGTCCGAGACAGACCGTGCAGCGAACGGCTGCGACGCTCGTCGTCGGGACGGGTGACGACGATGGCACCGTCGTCACTGCGGTCGACCGTGATCGGCTCGGAGATGTCAAGCGTCAGGGTGCCCTTGGGTCCCTTGACGGAGACGTTCCGTCCGTTGATCGTGACGTCGACCCCGGATGGAACCGGGACCGGCTGCTTTCCAATGCGTGACATGTCTTCTTCCCCTACCAGACGTAGGCGAGGACTTCGCCGCCCACGCCTTGTCGAGCTGCCTGACGGTCGGTCAGCAGACCCGAGGACGTGGAGATGATCGCCACGCCGAGGCCACCGAGAACGCGGGGCAAGTTGGTTGACTTCGCGTACACGCGCAGGCCGGGCTTGGAGACCCGCTTGAGGCCCGCAATGCTGCGTTCGCGACTGGGTCCGTACTTGAGTTGCACCACGAGCGCCTTGCCAACCCGAGCATCCTCGGTGTGGAAGTCGGTGATGTAGCCCTGCTCCTTGAGGATCTCGGCAATGTGCACCTTGATCTTCGAGTGAGGCAAAGTCACCTCGTCGTGGTACGCCGAATTGGCGTTGCGCAGACGTGTCAAGAAGTCTGCGATCGGGTCCGTCATGGTCATGACAGCCAGCTCACCTTCCTCGCGACGGTTCCCGCCGGGTTGAACACCCTTGGGGGCCTACCGCGTGCTTTCTTAGATTTGATTGGGGATTACCAGCTGGACTTCTGGACACCGGGCAATTCGCCGGCGTGCGCCATCTCCCGAAGGCAGATGCGGCACAGGCCGAACTTGCGGAAGACCGCGTGCGGACGTCCACACTTGTTGCAACGCGTGTAACCGCGCACCTTGAACTTCGGCTTCTTGTTGGCCTTGTTGACCAGCGCCTTCTTTGCCATCTGCTCAGTTCTCCTTGAACGGGAAGCCCAGCGCACGCAGCAGCGCCCGGCCTTCGTCGTCGTTGGTCGCCGACGTGACGACGGTGATGTCCATGCCGCGCGGACGATCGATGCTGTCCACGTCGATCTCGTGGAACACCGACTGCTCGGTCAGACCGAAGGTGTAGTTGCCGCTGCCGTCGAACTGCTTGGGCGACAGGCCGCGGAAGTCGCGGATACGCGGGAGGCTGATCGAGACCAGCCGGTCGAGGAACTCCCACATGCGGTCGCCGCGCAGCGTCACGCGGGCGCCAATGGGCATTCCCTCGCGAAGCTTGAACTGGGCAATGGACTTGCGGGCCTTGCGGATCTCGGGCTTCTGGCCGGTGATCAGCTGCAGGTCGGTGACCGCGCCGTTGATCAGCTTCGCGTCGCGGGCGGCGTCGCCGACACCCATGTTGACGATGACCTTGACCACGCCGGGGATCTGCATGACGTTCTCGTAGGCGAACTGCTCGTTGAGCGCGCCCTTGATTTCGTCGCGGTAGCGCTGCTTGAGACGAGGAAGGGTCTTTTCTGCGGTTTCAGTCGTAGTCATGCTCAGATGTCCTTGCCGTTCTTCTTCGACACCCGGACGTTCTTGCCGGTCTCTGCGTCACGGCGGTAGCCGATCCGGGTGGGGTTGCCGTCGGAGTCGACCACCATCACGTTGGACACGTGGATCGGGGCCTCCTGCGTGACGATGCCGCCCGAGGACGCGCCACGCTCGTTCTGCGACACCGCGGTGTGCTTCTTGATCCGGTTCACGCCTTCGACGAGAACCTTCTCGCGCGACGGGTAGGCGACGAGGACCTTGCCCTTGGCGCCCTTGTCCTTGCCAGCGACGACGAGGACGGTGTCACCCTTGTGCACCTTCATTTACAGCACCTCCGGAGCCAGCGAGACGATCTTCATGAAGCGCTTCTCGCGCAGCTCGCGGCCAACCGGCCCGAAGATGCGGGTTCCGCGCGGGTCGTTGTCGGGCTTGATGATGACGGCGGCGTTCTCGTCGAACTTGATGTAGCTGCCGTCTGCACGCCGGCGCTCCTTGACGGTGCGCACGATGACGGCCTTGACGACCTCACCCTTCTTGACGTTGCCACCGGGGATGGCGTCCTTGACGGTCGCCACGATGACATCGCCGATTCCGGCGTAACGCCTACCCGAGCCACCGAGTACGCGAATGCACAAGATCTCCTTGGCGCCCGTGTTGTCGGCGATCTTGAGCCGCGATTCCTGCTGAATCACTAGATCTCCTCGAATCGATTGCACGACGAACAGCACTAAACTGCTCGACATGCGCGGTCTTCGTTGCCGAAGGGCACGCAGGGTGTCCGCTCACTTTCGAAAGCGACCACCGAGGTCTGCCCAGGGCAACCCCTACATAGTAGGGGCGCAGGGGCAACGAACCAAATCGCAGCTCAAAACGGTTCCCGAAGCCTCCCTCAGGGAAGGGTGATCGGGAAGTCCGCGGTGAGCGTTTCAGCCGCTGCGTCGAACGCCGGAGACGCCTCCGCGGCGGCGACGTGGACGGCGATGAGGTAGTCGCCGTCGTTGGTCCAGACGTGCACGATGCGATCCTCGTAGACCTGCTTGCCCGCCGGTCCGCCGGAGAGCATGCCCTTCAGCCGCTGGCCGCTGTAACCGCAGAATTCCGCGGGGAGAACGCTGATGCTGCTGATGGGGGCCTGGTCGGAGACGTCGTCGGTGTACTTGTCGAACGCGGCGGCGGGGTCGAGCGCGGTCTTGGCGACCGTGACGGCGCCGGTCATGCCGTCGGGTCCGGTGAGGGTCAGACCGGCGGCCGACGGCGCGGCGGTCCACCCGGCGGGCATCGCGACGACGATCCTCGGGGCTGACGCGTCGTCGACCTGCGCCGTGGTCGGCGCCCCCGGCGCTGCCGTTGGCAGGCAGACCAGGGCGTTCGGCGGGACGGTGTCGGGAAGCGTCGTCGTCACGCCCATCGCCGGCATCTCTGCCTCGGTGGTGGCCGGGCTGGTGGCCGGACTGGTGATCGTGGTCATGGCGGCCTGCTGGGACGAGGTGGGTCCTGCCACCGGGTGACCAGCGCTGGTCTCGGTGCAGCCGCCCGTCACTGCGACGGTGACGACCGCGGCTGCCAACACCAGAACTCGCATCGCGACAGTATGTGCCGATCAGGCGTCGGACACGCAGCGAAATCCAATGTGGACGGTAGCGCTGTCCTGCGATTGCGACGACCGTGCCGCCGGCCGATAGCGGTGGCAGTACTCCGGTGCGCACAGGTGGGAACCACCCTTCAGCGTCTGGTTCACGCTGGGGTCCGGTTCGCGGGACGGCGTGCAGCACCCCTTCTCCGGCTCCGATGCCCGCCGGTGCTCATCCCCCGGTCGCTCCGCTCCTGCCCGCCGGTGCTCATCCCCCGGTCGCTCCGCTCCTGCCCGCCGGTGCCGCATCGTGTACCTCGTCGACGTCCACTCCCACACGTTGCCGATCATGTCGACCAGCCCGAAGCCGTTGGGCGGAAACTCCCCGACCGGCGAGGTGCCGAACCACCCGTTGGCGCCGTCGTTTCGGTACGGGAAGCGGCCCTGCCACGTGTTGGCCATCAGTTTCCCGTTCGGAGCGACGTCCGCTCCCCAGGGGTACGTCGTCGACGCGCCGCCGCGGGCCGCGTACTCCCACTCGGCCTCGGTCGGCAGCCGCCGCCCCGCCCATCGGGCGTAGGCCGCGGCGTCGGAGTAGGAGATCTGCACGACGGGGTGGTCGAGCCGGTCGTCGACCGTGCTGCCCAACCCGTCGGGGTGTCGCCACGACGCGGCAGGCGCCCAGTCCCACCACTGCCGCCAGTCCCTCAGGTTCACGGGACCGGCGGTCGGTCGGAAGATCAGCGCGCCGGGCACGAGGTCTGCTTCGGCGACCCCGGGGTAGGCCTCCGGGTCGAGTGGGCGTTCGGCGACCGTGACGTATCCGGTGTCGTCGACGAATCGGGCGTACTGCGCGTTGGTCACGGGGTGCCGTTCGACCGCCAGGGCGCCGACGGTCGCCGTGTGGGTGGGGGTCTCCTCGGGGTAGAAGGCCGTCGACCCCATCTCGAACGCTCCGCCCGGCAGCTCGATCAGCTCCGTCAGCATGCCGTTCAGGGTATGCCTGGCGTCAGTCCTTGGAGAACGCCTGCGCCAGTTCTCGTTCCACGTCCCGGTACGGCGTGCCCGTGACGTCGACGACGACCTTGGCGATGGTTCCGCCGGTGAACGGGAACGGTGCCCGGTACGCCGCCGAGACCGCCTGGCCAGGGTTGCGGCCGACGGCCACTCCCCCGCCGGCCAGGCCGAACATGCCGGGATGCGTGCGGACCGCCGCCCTGGTGGCGACCGTCTGGTCGTCGACGAACAGTGAGACGTCACCGAGGGGGGTGTGGCTGCCCTCGACCGTGCCCGACCTCTGATAGCTGACGCCAAACACGTGACTGCCCAACGGAATCGGATCAGACGAGGACACCAGTTGCTCGTCTTCGCCCATGAAGTTGTAGACGTACTGCAGGCGGCCGTCCGCGACGAACAGCACGTGACCGCCGTGGCCTGCGCCGTGTTTGAAGAGCACGCCCGCCGCATCCGCGGCGTCAACGGTGAGCTCGACGAGGGCTGAGAACGACTGGCCTCGGAGTTCGACTGCCGCGCCGATGCCGACTTCGGCGGCCCCCGGGTAGTAGGTGAAGGTCTTGCGGCCCTCGGACAGATACGGTCGCCAGCCGGTCAGCGTTTCGATGATGCCGAGGTCGGCCAACGGCAGTCCGTTGTACTTGGCGGCCTCGGCGAACCACAGCGCCTTGAGCTCCTCGAGCTTGTCGGGGTGCTCTGCCGCCAGGTCGTGACACTGGCTGCGGTCGGCCTCGATGTGGAAGAGCTCCCAGCGGTCCTTGTCGAAGTGCGACCATCCCGCCGGGCTGGCGGCGTGCACGGTGTTGGCGAACCAGCCGTCGTGCCAGATGCCCCGGGTCCCCAGCATCGTGTAGAACTGGGTGGTCTTTCCGGTGTCGGCACTCGAATCGACAAGGGCGGCTTTGAAACTCACGCCGTCGAGCGGCTTCTGCGTGATACCGCGAACCTGGTCGGGCGGGGTGATGTCCAGCAGGTCGTAGATGGTCGGGGTGACGTCGCAGACGTTGACGTAGTGGTCGCGGACCTCGCCGTGGGCGTCGATTCCGTTGGGCCAGGAGATGATTGCGGTGTCGGCGATGCCGCCCTCGTGGGAGGCGTAGCGCTTGAACAACTTGTAGGGCGTGTTGAACGCCATCGCCCACCCGATCGGGTAGTGGTTGTACGTCTCGGGGCTGCCGAGCTGGTCGTAGAACCGCAGGCTCTCCTCTGCGGTGTCGACGTAGCCGTTGAAGAACTTGACCTCGTTGACCGATCCGTTGGGCCCGCCTTCACCGCTTGCGCCGTTGTCGGAGATGACCACGATGATGGTGTTGTCGAGCTGCCCCGACTCCTCCAGGTAGTCGAGCACCCGGCCGACTTGAGCGTCGGTGTAGGACAGGAAGCCGGCGTACACCTCGGCCATCCGACTGAACAGCCGCTTCTCTTCGTCGTTCAGGGTGTCCCACGGCCGGACGGTGTCCTGGTAGGGCCAGGCTTCGCCGTTGGGGCCCTTGACGTCGAGATACGGGTTGACGGGCGACAACTCGGTTTCCGGCGGCACGATGCCAAGTCGTTTCTGATTCTCCAGGACGATGTCGCGGTAGGCCTCGTATCCCATGTCGAAGCGACCGGCGTACTCGTCGGCCCACTCCTTGAAGACGTGGTGCGGCGCGTGGCCCGCGCCGGGGCACAGGTAGCTGAACCACGGCTTGTCGGGGGCGATCACCTTGGCGTCGCGAATGAACTCGACGGTCTTGTCGGCCAGGTCCTTCGAAAGGTGGTAGCCGTCTTCGGGAGTCGCCGGCGGAGCGACGGGATGGTTGTCGTACACCAGCTCCGGGTACCACTGGTCGGTCTCGCCGCCCATGAATCCGTAGAAGCGTTCGAAGCCACGGCTCAACGGCCAATGTCGTTTGGTGGCGGCAAGATTCGACTCCTCGAGCGGGGTCAGGTGCCACTTGCCGACGCAGTAGGTGTTGTAACCCCGTTCGGCGAGCACCTCCGACAGCAGCGCGGTGTCCTCGGGGATCCGCCCGTTGCAGTTGGGGAACCCGTTGGTGAACTCCTCGACGGTCGCCATTCCGACGGTGGTGGCGTTGCGGCCGGTGAGAAGCGAGGCCCTGGTCGGCGAGCACAGTGCGGTGGTGTGGAACTGGGAGAGGCGCACGCCGCGTTCGGCGATGCGGCTCATCGCGGGCATCTCGACGAGTCCGCCGAAGCAGTCCCACGTCGCGATGCCGATGTCGTCCCACACCAGATAGAGGACGTTGGGGGCTCCCGGCGGCGCCGTGGGAGCTTGGTAGGGACCCCAGTCCGGCTCCGAGTCGCGGATGTCGAGCTCGATCTTGCCGTTGAACTCCGTCATCGCGCCCCATCAGGTCGGTGAATCGCCTGGTCTCGACGATCGCCAGGAGAGTACACCCGGTTCCGGCCACGGGGCCGACATATTGACGACAGTGCCAGTCGGACGCGTTGCCCGACAACGCCTCGCGGATGACCCGCCGTTACCGGGGACTGCCGTCGGCCGGCTTGCCGTAGCCGCGCCGCCGCTTGGCCTTGGTCGCGTACATCGACGCGTCCGCGTCGCGCAGGATCTCGATGGCGGTGCGCTCGTCCTCCGCCGCCACCATGGTGACCCCGATGCTGGCCTGTGCCCGGATGGTCGCCGCCCCGAGCTTCATCGGTTCGTCGAGATTGCGCTCCAGTCGGGCGACGTACGAGGCGAGCTCGGCGACGCTGACGTCACCTGCGACGAGGGTGACGAACTCGTCCCCGCCGAGCCGACCGACGACGTCGTTGGGTCCGACGGATGCCCGAAGGCGTCGCGCGACGCTTTGAAGCAGCTCGTCACCACAGTCGTGACCGAGTGAATCGTTGATGGCCTTGAGATTGTCGAGGTCGATGAACTGCACCGCGCCGAGCCGGTGTTCGCCTTGCGCGCGAAGCGAATCGGCGATCTGGTTGAGGATTGCGGCCCTGTTGGGCAGGCCGGTGAGAGCGTCGTGGGTGGCGCGGTAGGTGAGCCGTTCACGCGCCACCTGCTCGGCGGTGATGTCGGAGAACGACACCAGGATGGCGGTGCCGTGGCGCTCGTCGCTGTCGAGCGGTCGGCAGCTCACTCGAAGCCACGTGCGCCGGCCGTCGGGGCGGTCGATTCCGATGATCGAGCCGTGGAACGGTCGTCCGGTACGGACGGTCTGCGCGACGGGGTGGTCCTGCGGATCGATCGGCCGGCGGCTTACGTCGTACATCGGGATGCGGTGAACCGCACGTCCGTCACCCTCGACGAGCGCTGCGGCTGACACCCCGAGGATCCGCTCCGCAGCCGGATTGACCGACGTGACGCTGCCCGACCCGTCGACGACCAGGATGCCCTCGTCGAGGGAGTTGACGATTCTGCGCAGAAGGCGTTCCACGCCATGGGATTTGGTCTCGTCGGTGCACACCAGGACGTAGCCGCTGTCGAGGGCGGACACCGACACCCGGACGATGACCGGGTGACCGTCTGCCGTGCGATGGGTGGCGAGCGCTGAGCCGCCGCCTTCGAAGACGGCAGTGGGGTCGAACGTCGCGCCGACGGCGTCACCGATCGGCATGGCCAGCGCACTGGAGGCGGGACGTCGGTAGACGGTTTCGGCGGCCCGATTCCACTTCGTCACCAGACCGGTCACCGTGGTCGCGATGATCGCGACGTCCACCCTGTCGACCAACGTCGCCTGGTACCGCAGACTCCGCTGCGCGGTACGGACGAACGTCAGGTCACGCAGGGTGACGTGATAGGCGGGTGCCCCCTCCCACGTCACCAAGGTGGTGACCGCCTCGACGTCGAGCGTGGTGCCGTCGAGACGCAACAGCACTCCCTCCGACGCCCTGGTGACGTCGCCGTCGTGACGCAGCGCCGCCATCCGCGTGAGCACCGACTCGATCGAGCCGGAGTGGATGAACTCGGTGAGCGGCTGCCCGAGCACCTGGTCGGCGTACAGGGCTCCCACCCACCGCACGGCCGTCTGGTTGGCATAGACCACCCGACCGTCGCGATGCACGACGATGCCGTCGGGACTCTTGTCGACCAGCCGGCGAAACGATGCGTCGGCAAAGTGGCCGCGCCCCTTGGCGGTACGACCACGACGGGTCGGTCGGTCGTGGTCGTCGGTGAAGTCGGGGTCCGCCATCGCGATCAGCTGTCCGGATGACCACGACGTGGCAGGGGCGGACGCATCATGGGATCCGATTCAGCAATGCCGACGCCACTGCGGTGATGACGGCGCGGTCATGGGTGACCACGAAGTCGAACTCGCGGTCGTCGTCGCAGGCCGCCCCTTGGCCGGCGCGTTCGTGTGCGACCAGTGCGGCGGCGGTGTGCGGACCGAGCGTCACCACGATCCACTGTGAACTCAGCACATCGGTCGCGTCGTGCGTGACGATGCGGACCCCGGCTGACTGGTGCGGAGTGACGTTGGCGCCGAAGACGGCCACGAGTGGGCTGGTCTCGGCGAGCGCTGCGTAGCGGCGTCGGGTGGGAAGCCCGA
Source organism: Mycobacterium sp. Root135 (assembly GCF_001426545.1). Classification (GTDB taxonomy): domain Bacteria; phylum Actinomycetota; class Actinomycetes; order Mycobacteriales; family Mycobacteriaceae; genus Mycobacterium. Next base: position 684,415 of record NZ_LMEZ01000007.1, read on the forward strand.
AGTTCGCACCGTCCTGCAGGGCAGTCAGGACCATCGGGGTGTCCTTGCTGTGGCGCGCGTGGTCCTCCAGAAACCGCGAGATCGCCAACAGCGTCGGCTTTCGCGCCGTATGCATCGCCGAGTTGCCTGTCACCACGTCGAACGGGCTGCGGCACGAACCATGCCCACCCGCCCGGAGCGCGGGCAGCGACCAGGTTTCGGTCGGGGTGTACGGCAGCAGCGGGCTTGGCCTGCCGAACAGGAAGCCTTGCCCGAGCGTTGCGCCCCATGCCAACGCCTGCTCGAGGTGCTCGTGGGTTTCGATGCCTTCGGCGACGATCAGTGCTCCCCGCCGCTCGCGGTGGGCCATGATGGCGGCCCCGGTCTTCGCGGTGTCGACGCTCGGCGGGTCCTGAATCAGCTTGTTGGCCAGCTTGATGACTTCCGGGCACACGATGTCCAGCAGCGCCAACGACTCCGGGTTGTCGCCCACGTCGTCGAGCGCGATCGCGATGCCGTCGGCACGCAACGCCGCGACCTTCCGCAAGAGTGTCGGCAGGTGTTCGAGTAGGTTCCGCTCGGTGAGCTCGAAGAGCAACGAGAACTTCTCGTGCCCCCGCTGCACGAATTCGCTGTCGGCACGACCGGTGTAGTCGCTCGCCGGCTCGGAGTTCACGCCGAGAAGCGCACCTTCCCGCAAACCCCCGCGCAGGGCGGCGGCGATCGATCTGTCGATGCAGACTCGGTCGAGCTCGGTGACCTGCTGGGTGGCGGCGGCGTAGGCGAACACTTCTTGCGGGCCGAGCTGAGGCTGCCGGGGCCAGCGAGCCAAGGCCTCGAATCCGACGGTCGTCCCCGAGGGCAGCGAGACGATGGGTTGAAAGAAGGGCGCCAAACCTTCGCCGGTGACGGCGTCGTCGAGGTCGGAGCGCCCACTGTCGAGGTCCCATTGGACTCCGTTGCCGCCCACCAGCGACCCGCCTTTCGAATCGGACGCCATGGTGCCTGGATACGGTTGTCGAGCTAATCCTCCCGGACCTACGCCAAGGGCATCATAGCGGTCGAGCTGGGAATCGTGCGTGATGCGTAACCGGTTGCCTTGCGACGCATCAGGCGGTGTCAAGCAGCTACGACACCACGAGCCCTTGACGGGTGTGGTTTGCCGCACGGTCGGCCGCGCCGTCGTCGGCGGCTCCGACCGCCCCCCGCCCAGAAACAACAGCAACGCCCACCCGACGACAAGGCCCCCGTTCGCCAGGGCGTACGGGGGCCTTCGTGAAACGTCGGTCTTACTTGGCGCGCTCGAGCACCTCGACCAGGCGCCAGCGCTTGGTCGCGGACAGCGGCCGGGTCTCCATCAGCGAGACGCGGTCACCGACACCTGCGGTGCCGTTCTCGTCGTGGGCCTTGACCTTGGTCGTGGTCCGGATGATCTTGCCGTAGAGCGGGTGCTTGGAGCGGTTCTCCAGCTCGACGACGATGGTCTTCTGCATCTTGTCGCTCACCACGTAGCCGATGCGCGTCTTGCGCTGTCCGCGTGGCTTTTCCGTGCGCGCGGTGTGCTGAGCACCGGCCGTCGCGTCTTGTTCGTTCTCTGCCATTACGAATCCTCACCAACGGGTCCGGAGGCCAGACCCAACTCACGTTCACGAAGCACGGTGTACACGCGTGCGATCTCTTGGCGCACCACGCGCAGCCGACGGTTGTTGGCCAGCTGGCCGGTCGCCGTCTGGAACCGAAGGTTGAACAGCTCTTCCTTCGACTCGCGCACCCGTGCGGTGAGCTCCTCGTCGGTCAGCTCGCGCAGTTCTCCTGGCGAAACTCCTACTGCCATCAGAACTGCTCCTCTCGGGTGATGATGCGTGCCTTGATCGGCAGCTTGTGGATGGCGCGCGTCAGCGCTTCCTTCGCGACCTTCTCGTCGGGGTAGCTGATCTCGAAGAGAACGCGACCCGGCTTGACGTTCGCGACCCACCACTCCGGCGAACCCTTACCGGAACCCATGCGGGTTTCGGCGGGCTTCTTGGTCAGCGGGCGGTCGGGGAAGATGTTGATCCACACCTTGCCACCACGCTTGATGTGCCGGTTGATGGCGATACGAGCGGACTCGATCTGCCGGTTGGTGACGTAGGCGTGCTCCAGTGCCTGGATGCCGTAGTCGCCGAAGCTCACCGAGGTGCCGCCACTGGCAATGCCACGCTGCCGGGGGTGGTGCTGCTTGCGGTGCGCTACCTTGCGGGGAATCAACATGGTTTAGCTCTCCGTGCTCTCTGCTGCCACCGGAGCCGCAACGGCTTCGGGTGCAGCGGACGTATCAGCGGCGGACGTGTCGGCGGCGGGGGTTTCCTCGCTCGCGGCACGGCCAGCTTCGGTGCTCGTCGCCGTGGTGCCCGAGGCGCCACTGCGGCGCGGACGGGTAGCCCCGGTGGGACGGTCACGACGCGGACGCTCTGCGCCTGCGGCTGCCGGGGCGGCCAGCTCGCGCTTGCCACCGACGACGTCACCCTTGTAGATCCAGACCTTCACGCCGATGCGACCGAAGGTGGTCTTGGCCTCGTAGAGGCCGTAGTCGATGTCTGCGCGCAGCGTGTGCAGCGGCACCCGACCTTCGCGGTAGAACTCCGAGCGGCTCATCTCGGCGCCGCCGAGGCGACCCGAGCACTGCACCCGGATGCCCTTGACGTTCGGCTGGCGCATGGCGGACTGAATCGCCTTGCGCATGGCACGACGGAAGGCCACGCGGTTGCTCAGCTGTTCGGCGACACCCTGGGCGACCAGCTGGGCCACCGACTCGGGGCTCTTGACCTCGAGGATGTTCAGCTGAACCTGCTTGCCGGTCAGCTTCTCCAGCGTGCCGCGGATGCTGTCGGCTGCCGCGCCGCGACGACCGATGACGATGCCGGGGCGGGCGGTGTGGATGTCAACGCGAACTCGGTCACGGGTGCGCTCGATCTCGACCTTGGCGACGCCTGCGCGCTCCAGCTCGACGTTGCGCTCGCCGGGAATGACGAACGGCGCGAAGAGCCGGCGACGGATCGCGACGTCTTCCTTGACGTACTCCGAGTACTGCTTGTCTGCGTACCAGCGGGACTTCCAGTCGGTGGTGATGCCGAGGCGGAAGCCGTGGGGGTTGATCTTCTGGCCCACTACTCCGAGCCTCCCTTCGAATCAGAAGTCTCAGAAGCCGTTTCGGGCGACGCCTTGGTGGCGGCCGCCTTCGTGGCAGGTGCCTTCGTGGCGGGAGCAGTGGCGGCTGCCTTGCTGCCCTGTGCGCGACGCGCCCGGGTCGACGCCGTGGACGACGCACCCTTGGTGCCGCGCACCTTCGGGGGACGACTTTCGACGATCACCGTGATGTGGCTGGTGCGCTTGCGGATTCGGAACGCACGCCCTTGGGCGCGCGGCCGGATGCGCTTGGCCGTCGGGCCCTCGTCGGCGGTGATGGCGGCGACCACGAGGGTCGCCGGGTCCAGGCCGTCGTTGTTCTGCGCGTTGGCGGCAGCACTCGCGATGACCTTGGCGACGGGCTCGCTGGCCTGCTGTGGTGCCCACCGCAGGATGTCGAGCGCCTCGGCGACGGACTTGCCGCGCACCAGGTCGATTACACGGCGCGCCTTGGATGCCGAGACACGCACGAAGCGCGCCTTGGCAACCGCGGACGGATACTCAATCGTCGTGGTCATTACCGCCGCTTCGCTTTCCGGTCGTCCTTGATGTGACCCTTGAAGGTCCGGGTCGGGGCAAACTCGCCCAGCTTGTGACCGACCATGGACTCCGAGACGAACACCGGCACGTGCTTGCGACCGTCGTGGACGGCGAAGGTGTGACCGATGAAGTCGGGGATGATGGTCGACCGACGGGACCAGGTCTTGATGACCTGCTTGGTGTTCTTCTCGTTCTGGACGTCGACCTTCTTCAGCAGATGGTCGTCGACGAACGGGCCCTTCTTCAGGCTGCGTGGCATCGCTGGATACTCCTAGCGCTTGTTCTTGCCGGTGCGCCGGCGTCGGACGATGAGCTTGTCGCTCGGCTTGTTCTTGCGGGTGCGGCCTTCGGGCTTGCCCCACGGGCTGACCGGGTGACGGCCACCGGAGGTCTTGCCCTCGCCACCGCCGTGCGGGTGGTCGACCGGGTTCATCACGACACCACGGACGGTCGGGCGCTTGCCCTTCCACCGCATACGTCCGGCCTTGCCCCAGTTGATGTTGCCCTGTTCGGCGTTGCCGACCTCGCCGACGGTGGCGCGGCAGCGCACGTCGACGCGACGGATTTCACCACTGGGCATACGCAGCGTGGCGTAGGTGCCTTCCTTGCCGAGCAGCTGGATGCTGACACCGGCGGAGCGGCCCATCTTGGCGCCACCGCCCGGTCGCAGCTCCACGGCGTGGATGACGGTACCGGCGGGGATGTTGCGCAGCGGCAGGTTGTTGCCGGGCTTGATGTCGGCGTTCGGCCCCTGCTCGATGCGATCGCCCTGCGACAGTCCCTGCGGCGCGATGATGTAGCGCTTCTCGCCGTCGACGTAGTGCAGCAGCGCGATGTTCGCGGTGCGGTTGGGGTCGTACTCGATGTGCGCGACCTTGGCGTCGACGCCGTCCTTGTCGTGGCGACGGAAGTCGATCACGCGGTAGGCGCGCTTGTGGCCACCACCCTTGTGCCGAGTGGTGATGCGTCCGTGTGCGTTACGACCACCGGTGCTGTGCAGCGGGCGAACCAGCGACTTCTCCGGAGTCGACCGAGTGACCTCGGCGAAATCGGAGACGCTGGACCCGCGGCGACCGGGGGTCGTCGGCTTGTACTTGCGTAAAGGCATGTCTGTCTAGTCCTCTGTGCTTCCCGCCGGCGGTTAGGCCGGTGCTCCGAACAGGTCGATTGGCTTGCTACCTGCGGACAGGGTCACGATCGCGCGCTTGGTGCTCTTGCGCTGACCGAACCCGGCACGGGTGCGCTTGCGCTTGCCCTGGCGGTTCAACGTGTTCACCGAATCGACCTTGACGCTGAAGATCTTCTCGATCGCGATCTTGATCTGCGTCTTGTTCGAATCCGGGTGCACCACGAACGTGTAGGTGTTGTCTTCGATCAGCCCGTAGGACTTCTCGGAGATCACCGGCGCCAGGATGATGTCGCGGGGGTCAGTGATGGTAGCCACTACGCCGTTACCTCTTCCTTGTCGGAGGTGTGCGCCTCGATGTAGGCGTTCAATGCCTCCACGCTGAACACCAGGTGATCGGCGTCGAGCACGTCGTAGGTGTTGAGCTGATCCGGCGAGATCACTCGAACATCCGGCAGGTTGCGCACGCTCTTGGAACCGATCTCGTCGGTCCGGCCGATGACGATCAGCACCTTGCGCTGGTTGGTCACCAGCGTTTCGAGGAACGCCTTGACGGCCTTCGTCGACGGCGTCTGACCGCTGATCAGCTCGGTGACCGCGATGATCCGGTCGTTGCGGGCCCGATCGGAGAGAGCGGAGCGCAGTGATGCGGCGATCATCTTCTTCGGGGTCCGCTGGCTGTAGTCACGCGGCTTCGGGCCGTGCACGATGCCACCGCCGGTGAACTGCGGTGCACGCGTCGAACCCTGACGGGCGCGGCCGGTGCCCTTCTGGCGGTACGGCTTCTTGCCGCCACCGGAGACCTCGGCGCGAGTCTTGGTCGAGTGCGTGCCCTGGCGCTTGGCGGCCAGCTGAGCCGTCACCACCTGGTGCATCAGGGCGATGTTGGGCTCGGCGTCGAACAGCGCGGCGGGCAGGTCGACGGTGCCGTCGGTCTTGCCATCCGGCGTACGGACGTCAATCGTCTTGTCAGCCATTACTTCTCACCTCGTTTGATCGCAGTGCGAACTACGACGAGTCCGCCGTTGCGGCCGGGGATGGCGCCCTTGATCAACAGGACACCGTTCTCGGCGTCGACCTTGTGCACCTTCAGATTTTGGGTCGTGATGCGGTCACTGCCCATCCGGCCGGACATGCGAGTGCCCTTGAAGACGCGACCCGGGGTGGCGCAGCCACCGATCGAGCCGGGCCGGCGGTGCACTGCCTGCGCGCCGTGCGAGGCGCCCTGGCCCTTGAAGCCGTGACGCTTCATGGTGCCAGCGAAGCCCTTGCCCTTGGACGTGCCGGTGACGTCGACGTAGCTGCCGTCGGCGAAGATCTCGGCGGTCAGTTCCTGACCAACCTCGAAGTCGGCGGTGGTTGCCTCGTCGAACCGGAGTTCGGCCAGGTGCCTGCGGGGGTTGATACCCGCCGCGGCGTACTGACCGGTGACCGGCTTGTTGACCTTGCGCGGGCTGATCTCGCCGTAGGCGAGTTGCACGGCGCTGTAGCCGTCGAGCTCGGTGGTGCGGATACGGGTCACCACGTTGGGACCGGCCTTGACGACCGTGACTGGGACGACCTTGTTGTTCTCGTCGAACACCTGCGTCATGCCCAGCTTGGTGCCCAGAATGCCTTTGCGTGCCATTGGTTCTGGTCTCTCCTACTGGATGTTGACGTCGACGCTCGCCGGCAGATCGATGCGCATGAGAGCGTCAACGGTCTTCGGCGTCGGGTCGAGGATGTCGATCAGGCGCTTGTGGGTGCGCATCTCGAAGTGCTCCCGCGAGTCCTTGTACTTATGCGGGGAGCGGATGACGCAGTAGATGTTCTTCTCCGTCGGCAGCGGCACCGGGCCAACGACACTCGCGCCCGTACGGGTGACCGTCTCGACGATCTTGCGCGCCGAGGCATCGATCGCCTCGTGGTCATAGGCCTTGAGCCTGATGCGGATCTTTTGTCCCGCCACGCTTGTCCTACCTCACTATTAACGAGCCCACTGAATGGGCTTGGTCTTCGTGCGCTCTACCCGTTGGGTAGCGCGCTGGCTATGCCGCCGCTGTTTACCTGTCTGTGGTCCACCGACCCCCGCGCTCGGGCGTGTCGCCTTCGCGCATACTCGTCCGCGTCTAAAATCCGCCGCAGTCGAGGTGGGACCGGACGCGCCCGTAAGGGCGCTGGTCGGTCGCCTAAGCCAGACATGCTCTAGGTCAAGCATCGTCCCGGCTCAAGGCAACCCGAACAGTATGCCTCAGATCCCCGTGTGCTCCAAATTCCTGGTCGCGCGGGAATCATCGGTGGTCGGCGACGGCTGTTTCCACCCTGCCACGGGCGCCCAACGTGACGCCAGCGCCGGTCCTGGCGCGAAATCCTCGCGGTGGCGTCACGCTCGGCGTCTCCGTTTCCTTACTCCAGAGTAAGGTAGCGCTCCATGCCCACCGCCCCGACGTCGCCGACGGCCACCTACCGCATGTGGAGGCGGCTCTCCGGACGCCCGGGCGGGAGCCGACTGTTCTCCGCGGCAGCCATGGTGCGGGTCCCGTACTTCGCGTCGGTGCTACCCCACGTGGTGCGGATGGAGCCGGGGTTGGCAGAGGTCACGGTCCCGAAGTGGTTCTTCGTCCACAACCACTTGTCGACGGTGCACGCCATCGCGTCGTGCAACGCCGCCGAGATGGCGATGGGCATGCTGATGGAGGCGACGGTGCCCACTACGCACCGCTGGATCCCGAAGGCGATGTCAGTCGAGTACCTGGCCAAGGCGACGACGTCGCTGCGGGCGACGGCCAAGGTCGAGCCGCCGGACTTCGACACCATCAACGAGGGCACCGAGCTGGTGATCCCGGTCAGCGTCGTGGACCGAAACGGCGTCGAGGTCGTGCATGCCGACATCACCACGTGGGTAACGCCCACTAACCCCCGCGACTGACCACCGACCACTGGGAGCACCCGTGACCGAGACACCCGACGTGACGTTCACCTACGACGAGGCGCACTTCGACTCCGAGGGCATCCGCTGCGCTGCCCGCGTGTACCGCTCACGGGCCGCAGGCACTGCGGCGCCGGTCGTGGTGATGGCCCACGGCTTCGGCGGCGTCCGGGCGATGCGGCTGTATGCCTACGCCGAGCGGTTCGCCGGCGCCGGCTACGCCGTGGTCGTCTTCGACTACCGCGGATTCGGCGACAGCGATGGCCAGCCGCGGCAGGTGCTGGACATCAAGGCACAGCACGCCGACTGGCGGGCGGCCCTTGGCTTCGCACGCCAGCTTCCGGGCGTCGACGCCGCCCGCGTCGTGGCGTGGGGGACGTCGCTGTCCGGCGGGCACGTCATCGCGCTGGCCGGCACCGGGGTTCCGCTGGCCGCGGTCATCGCGCAGGTTCCCCACGTCAGCGGGGCGGCCGCCGTCGCGGCCACCGGCGTGCTGGCCAGCCTGCGACTGGCCCCGTCCGCGCTGCGGGACCAACTGCGCGCCTGGCGGCACCGCGCTCCCGTCTACGTCGACTCTGCCGGCGCACCGGGCACGACGGCGGTCATGACGTCCCCGGATGCCCTTCCAGGGATGCGACGACTGGTGGCCGAGTCGGGACCGGAGGCGGCATCGGCTCCCCTCTTCGTGGCCGCGCGGGTGGCGCTGAAGATCGGCCTCTACTCCCCCAGGCGGCAGGCGCGTGGAGTCTCCTGCCCGACGCTGGTTCAGGTGGCCGCATATGACGCGGTGACGCCGCGCCGCGTCGCGCTGCGAGCCGCGCATGCGATGGCCCGGCCGACCGTCCACACCTACGACTGCGGTCATTTCGACCCGTACGTGGAGCCATCCTTCTCGACCGTCGTCGCCGACCAACTGGCGTTCTTGGCGGCCAACGTCCCCGTGGCTCACTCCCGATAGGTGCCGTGTCCCTCGCGGACCAGGTCGCCGTCGAACATCAACACCTCGTTGACCAGACCGCCGCGTTCGTTGCGGTAGTTGATCACCAGCAGCGACTCACCCCGATAGACGTCCACGACCTCGAAGTACAAGTCGGGTAGGACGCGGAGCGCCGTCAGCCAGTAGTCGCGCAGGGCCGCCTTCCCGCGGACCACTCCCCCACTTTCCGGGATCACGCGCGCGGCGACCGGTGAGGTGAAGACGACGTCGTCGTGGAAGTGGGCGAGCACCGCCTCCACGTCGTGGTCGTTCCAGGCCTGAGTCCATGCCAGCGCGAACGCCGCCGCATCGGGTGTCGGCATGGGCTACTCCTTGAGGCCGGCCCAGAACGGGCATTGACGCGACTGGTCGAAGTCGGTCACCACCTTGCTGCCGCCGGGCCGCAACGACAACCGCTTTTCCTCGGCGTCGAAGGCGGGCCAGTCGTCACCGGGGTGTCCGTCGCGGACGAACTGACTCCACGCGTCGATCATCTGATCGGACAGCACCCGTTGGTTGGGGTCCAGCGGAGGGGCGCCGCCGATGTCGAAGAGGTACCGAAGCTCGAGCGAGTGGCTGGCGCCGACCGGAAAGGGCAACGCGCGCAGGGCTTCCGGCGCTGGTGCACCTCGGTCGTCGAACTGGTAGGCGTACACCGGGTCCGTCTTGGCGAAGCCTTCGGTCATCCGGTCCGCCACGCAGGCGAAGACCCCGTCGGTGACGGCCGCCGAGTACGCGAGCGGCACGCTGCCCCCGTAGCGGGCCAACGGATAGTGCGTGGCCACGGCGGCGGCGTCGCGGCCGAAGGTCTGCTCGAGCAGCTGCGGATACTGCGCCTCGGTGTACGGCTTCTTCAGCCGGAGGTACTCCAGCGCCACGAACAACGTGAACTCGTCGTGGTTGGTGCCGATCAGCACCGGGACCTTCGCGGCGCGACCCTCGGCGATCGCCTTCATCGGATCCACGGGGAGAACCTTGGTTCCCGTGACGGGACCACTCAACGCGTCGTCGCCGATCCGGTAGTACCACACGGGCTTTCGCAGCTTCTCGGCCGGAAGCGCGCGCAGGCAGACGGCGACGGTGCGCACGTCCTCGCACCCGGCGTCGCGTGCGTAGTCGACGCTGGCCCGCTGCGCATCGGGCAACGGGAGCTGCGCCTGGCACGGTCCGCTCTGGATGATCGCCGCCCGGAAGAGGCCTTCGGACCCCGGGGCGACGAGGTGGTCGCACACCGACATCCCGCCCGCCGATTCGCCGGCGATGGTGACTGCGTCCGGGTCGCCGCCGAAGTTGGCGATGTTGTCGCGTACCCACCGCAGCGCGGCCTGCTGATCGGAGAGCCCGTAGTTGCCGACGGCTCCGGGCGGCCCGAGTGACGGGTGGGCGAGGAAGCCCAACGCTCCGAGCCGGTAGTTCACCGTGACGACGACGACGTCGCCGCGGGACGCCAGCCAGCGCGAGTCGTAGATGCCGCTGCTGCCGTTGACGAAGGCGCCACCGTGAATCCACACCATGACGGCGCGTTTCTTCTCCGACGGCGGGGGTGTCCACACGTTCAGTGACAGACAGTCCTCGGAGGTCCGTCTGCCCATCTCGAGATCGCTGGCGTCCTGCATGCAGCGGGGGCCGGTGTGCGTCGCGTCGCGGACTCCTGGCCACGACGGCGCGGGGGCCGGGGGCTGCCAGCGCAAGGGGCCGACGGGTGGTGCGGCATAGGGGATTCCGGCGAACAGACGGTGGTCGGGTGCGACGACCCCGCGGACGGCACCGGTCGCGGTCTGGACGACTGCGGGGTCGGCGGGCGGAGGTGGCGTCGCGGCTGGGTCGTCGCCGCGGGCACACCCCGCGAGCAGGACGAGCACGGCAACCAGGATCGTCGTCGCCTGGCGACCAATCGATTTTCGGCGCATCTCGGCTGAGCCTACCGATGGCGGTCGGGCCGACACTCGGGCGGAGTGCGCGGTGTGAGCCAGCCCACTATGCACCCCTAGACTGTGCGTTTGACACCCGTCAAGCGCAGCCCGCGTATCAGGAGCCACCATGAGCACACCGACCGACGAGGACCCGGCAAAGGTACTGGCCGACCCGACCGCCTACGCCGACGACGACCGCCTGCACGCGGCTCTCACCGAGCTGCGGGCGACCAATCCCGTTGCGTGGGTTGAGAATCGACGCTATCGTCCGTTCTGGGCGATCACCAAGCACGCCGACATCATGGCCGTCGAACGCGACAACGAGCTCTTCCTCAGCGAGCCCCGCCCCCTGTTGGCCACCGCGGCCGCCGACGACATGGCCAAGCAACAGCTCGAGTCGGGCATCGGGCTGAGGACGCTGATCCACATGGACGACCCTCACCACCGCAAGGTCCGCCGGATCGGCGCCGACTGGTTCCGCCCCAAGGCGATGCGCGACCTCAAGGTGCGCATCGACGAGCTCGCCAAGCGCTACGTCGACAAGATGGCCGACATCGGGCCCGAATGCGACTTCGTGACCGACGTCGCCGTCGACTTCCCGCTGTACGTGATCATGTCGCTTCTCGGCCTGCCCGAATCCGACTTCGGTCGCATGCACTCCCTGACTCAGGAGATGTTCGGCGGCGACGACGACGAGTACAAGCGCGACGGCGGATCCCTTGAGGATCAGTTCGCGGTGCTGCTCGACTTCTTCGCGTACTTCTCACAGTTGACCGCCTCACGCCGGGAGCATCCGACCGACGACCTCGCCTCGGCGATCGCCAACGGCCTCATCGACGGCGAGCCGCTGTCCGACGTCGACACCGCGTCGTACTACGTCATCGTGGCCAGTGCCGGGCACGACACCACCAAGGACGCGATCTCGGGTGGGATGCGGGCGCTGATCGACAATCCCGGTGAGCTCGAGCGGCTGCGCAACGATCCGAGTCTGATGCCCACCGCGGTCGAGGAGATGATCCGATGGTCGACTCCGGTCAAGGAATTCATGCGCACCGCCGCCGCGGACACCACCATCCGGGGCGTGCACATCGCCGAGGGTGAGTCCGTGTATCTGGCGTACGTGTCGGGCAACCGCGACGAGGAGGTCTTCACCGATCCGTTCCGGTTCGACGTCGGCCGCGATCCGAACAAGCACGTCGCGTTTGGCTACGGCGTGCACTTCTGTCTGGGTGCGGCGCTCGCCAGGATGGAGATGAACAGCTTGTTCACCGAGCTGATACCGCGCCTCGAATCCGTCGAATTGGCCGGTGTGCCAGAGCTTTCCGCGACGACGTTCGTCGGCGGCCTCAAGCACCTTCCGATTCGGTACTCGATGCGGTAGCAGTTCCGCCGGGCTTCTTGGCGAACGCCAGCAGGAATCCGTCGACCGCGGCCACCGCCACCTTCTCGTAGTCGAACTCGACGAGCGTGCTGAGCCGTCCGAAGGCCAGCGGGCCGATCAGCAGCGCCAGGGCCACGGCGCGGTCGACGTCCTCGAGTTCGGCCGCGGCTTGCGGGCCGTCGAAGATCACGTCGAACGGCGCCGAGTACTGCTGCGCGATGCGCTCCCTGAGCGACCGCACCTCGGGGCTGGCCGGGTCGTCGTTGCGCAAGTGCGCCAGCTGACCGATGTCCGGGCCGAGGGACAGCCACGACATCGCGGTGAGGGCCGTTGGCGCTTCGGCGATCGACTCGGCCCACGCCACCACGATCGCGGTGAGCCGGTCCCGCAGTGAGCCGTTCTCGGGCGGCATGGGAGGCGGCGGAATCAGGCTGGTGAAGCTGGCGGCCAACAGGTCGTTGGCACTGGAGAAGTGCCGGTAGAGCGTGGCTCTCGCGACGTTCGCGCTGCGGGTGACGGCGTCGACGGTGACGGCACTCGGCCCACCGGACCGCAGCAGCGCGGTCGCGGCGTCGAGCAGTCGCGCCCGCGAACGTGCGGGGCGTGGGTCGGAGTGCTCGGCCGGCATCGTGCGCTTCACCTCCAGCGACGGGAATGGGTGCCCGTGAGACTATCGGTCTCGTTCGACGCAAGGGGTGGCGACGTGGTCGGCCCCTTCGTGCCGCCCCGCCAGGACGTCGACGTCCTAGGTGGTGACCGCCGCCTCGTCCTTGCCGGCCAGTCGGTCGTCCCACACCCGCAGCACCTCGGGTGGGGTGGGCGGCGTCATCAGGCTCGCGACCACGTAGGCGAGCAGGCTCGCGCCAAGGCCGTAGTAGATCGGCTCGTTGGCGAGTACGTCGCCGACGACGAACATGGTGCCGAGGGTGACGACGGTGCCGACCCCCATCGACCACAGTGCGCCGGTGCCGGTGGCGCGCTTCCAGACGAATCCACCGAGGATCGCGACCAGCAGACCGCCGACCAGGATGTCGTAGGCGATGGTCAGCGCCGCGACGACGTCGTTGAGCAGCGCCGCGATGACGATCACCGCGATGCCAAGCGCCACCACGTACAGCCGGTCGGAGTGCACGTCGGCTCCCCCGTCGCTCCGCTCGTCCCGGCCACGTTCGACGTCCTCGCGTTCCGCGGTCTTGCCGAACACCCTGAGCAGCAACGGTTTCACGTCGGTCTTGGCCACCGTCGCGGTGGCGATCAACGCCCCCGACGCCGTGGACATCATCGCCGCGACCGCGGCCGCCAGCACGAGGCCGCTGATGCCGACGGGCAGGATCGTCTCGGCGATCTGGGCGTACACGTCGTCCTTGGCTTCGACGTGGGGCAGGAACGTCGACGCGGCCATTCCGATCGCCGCCCCGGCGACGCCGTAGAGGAGGCAGTACACCGCGGCGGTGGTACCGCCCCACTTGGCGACCCCCGGCGAGCGCGCGGTGAACACCCGCTGCCAAATGTCCTGTCCGATGAGCATTCCGAAGCTGTAGACGACGAAGAACGTGATGATCGTCGGCATTCCGATGGCGCCGAGGTCGAACACCGTGTCACCGGCACGCTCTCGGATGCCGTCCAGGCCGCCCGCCTTGTTCCAGGTGAAGGGCAGCAGCAGGAAGAAGATGCCGATGGTCTTGAGGATGAACTGCACCATGTCGGTGAGCGTGATCGACCACATGCCGCCGATCGAGGAGTACAGCATGACGATCACGCCGCCGATGATCACCGACACCGTGCGGTCGGTACCGAACAGGACGTTGAAGACGGTGGCGTAGGCGATCGTCGACGTCACCGACAGCATCAACGTGTAGGCGACCATGACGATTCCGGACGCCGACGTCGCGTCGACCCCGTACCGCAGCCGCAGCATCTGGGCCACGGTGTAGACCTTCAGCCGCTGGATGCGGCCGGCGAAGAGCAGGCTCAAGGCCAACAGTCCCACCGCGATGGCGACCACCAGCCACATCCCGGAGATGCCCCACTTGTATCCGAGGCCCACACCGCCGACGGTCGACGCGCCGCCGAGCACGACGGCGGCCATGGTTCCGGTGTAGAGCGCGGGCCCCAGTCGCCTTCCGGCGACGAGGAAGTCGGCTGAGTCCTTGGTCTTGGTCTTCCCCCAGAACCCGAAGGCGAGCATGGCGGCGAGATAGACGACGATGATGGCGATGTCGAGCGGTTTGCCCATGACGAGCTCCTCAGAGGTGGGTTGGTGCAAACATGTGCAGCAATGCGGGGAGGACGACCACCGCGGGACCGCGGGTGCCGAAGGTGCCGGCAACGACCTCGCCGACGGTGTCGAGCGTGGCCAGATGTGCCGGGACTCCGAAACTCGCTGCCAGCGCGACGAAGTCGGGCCTGGTCAATTCGGTGGCGGTGGCCTGGCCGAAGGCATCCGCCATGTACTCGCGCAGAATGCCGTAGCCGCCGTCGTCCACGATCAGCCACGTGACGTCGGCGTCGTGCTGGCGGGCTGTCGCAAGCTCGGCGATGGAGTACATGGCACCGCCGTCGCCCGACACCGCAAAGGTCCGCCGACCCGTCCCGATGGCGGCGGCCACGGCGGCAGGGAAGGCGAAGCCGAGCCCTCCGGCGCCCTGACCGGAGTGAAACTCGCCGTCCTGCGGATCCCACGCCGACCACGCCCAGTACGCCGCAATCGTCATGTCCCAGAACGTCTGTGCCGCAGCGGGAATGGCGGCCCGTAGGTCGCGCATCAATGCCAGCTCGGTTTTGACGTCCTGGCCGGCGAGCCGATCCTCGACGGCCTGGCGCAGGCCTGCTGCGATCCCGGCGCCATCACCGACGTCGCGCGGCACCACCCGTGTGGCAATGGCCGCCAACGCGATACCGGCGTCGGCATGAATGGCGAGAGCGGGGTGGTTGGCCTCCAAGACCCGGGATTCGGCGTCGACGTGGATCAACCGACCCTTCGGCGCGAACGTGAAGTAGTTGCTCGTCACCTCGCCCATCGCGGTGCCGACCGCAAGCAAGACGTCGGCATCCTCGAGCAGCGCGGTGGTGTGGCGGTCCTCGATCCACGAGCCCGCCGACAGCGGGTGGTCGAACCGGATGGCGCCCTTGCCGCCGACCGTCGAAACCACCGGCGCGTCAAGCCTTTCCGCCAAGGCGACGAGCGCCTCCGACCCGCGACGGGAGCGCCGGACTCCCCCGCCTGCCAGGATCACCGGTCGTCGCGCGGCGCTGAGCAGTTCGGCGGCCGCGTCGACGAGTTCCTCCCGCGGCGCTCGGTCGGAGACCTCGGTGACCACCGAGGCGACGCGTGGAGCGTCGGCCGGCTCGAGCAACACGTCCTGTGGTATCTCCACCCACGTCGGCCCGGCCGGAGCGGACTGAGCCAGCGACCACGCGTCGGCGAGCAGGCTGGGCAGCTGTGACGAATGGCTGGCAACGGCAGTGCTCTTCGTGACGTTGACCGCGCTGCGCCGTTGGTCGTCGAGTTGGTGGAGCATGCCGCGGCGCAGCCCGAGGCCCGATCGCGGAACCTGGCTGGTGATCACCAACAGCGGAACGCCCGTCGCGTAGGCCTCCTGCAGTGCACCGAGCGCAGTCAGGGCGCCCGGTCCGGTCGACAGGAACAGCACGCCGACCTCGCCGGTTGCCCTGGCGTATCCGTCGGCTCCGAACGCCGAGTTGTTCTCCACCCGCGAGCTCACGAACGTCAGGTCGCTGCGACGGATCGCGTCGAACAGTGCGAGTGCGTTCTGGCCGGGGATGCCGAAGACGTGTGAAATCCCGAGCGCCGCAAGGGTTTCGACGACAACGTCGCCTCCATTGCGCGTCACCCCACGCGCTCCTCGTGTCGCATCGCCAGCAGGGACACCAGGTCGTAGGCGACGTGCGCGGCGGCGACACTGGTGATCTCGGCGTGGTCATAGGCAGGCGCGACCTCGACGACGTCGGCACCGATCAGGTTGAGTCCGCGGAAGCCACGGAGGATCTCGAGCAGTTCGCGACTGGTCATGCCGCCGGCTTCCGGGGTGCCGGTGCCAGGCGCGTGTGCGGGGTCGAGGACGTCGATGTCGATCGACACGTAGACCGGGCGGTTGCCGAGGCGCTGCCGGAGCTTGTCGACGACCTCTCGCACGCCCTGGTAGTAGATGTCGGACGAGGTGACGATGCCGAATCCGAATCGGCGGTCGTCCTCGAGATCCTTCTTGCCGTACAGCGGTCCGCGGGTGCCGACGTGAGACAGCGCCTCGGTGTCGAGGATGCCCTCCTCGACGGCGCGGCGGAACGGGGTGCCGTGCGTATATTCGGCACCGAAGTAGGTGTCCCAGGTGTCGAGATGTGCATCGAAGTGCACCAGCGCCACTGGGCCGTGCTTCTGCGCGGCGGCGCGCAGCAGCGGCAGCGCGATGGTGTGGTCGCCGCCGATCGTCACCAGCGCGGTGTCGTTCTTGGTCAGCTCGACCGCGGCGGCCTCGATCGTCTCGATGGCCTCGTGAATGTTGAACGGATTGACGGCGATGTCTCCCGCGTCGGCGACCTGCGCGATGTCGAACGGCGACACGTCAAGCGCCGGGTTGTAGGGCCGCAGCAGGCGCGACGCTTCCCGGACGTGGGTCGGGCCGAAGCGGGCGCCGGGCCGGTAGGACACCCCGGAGTCGAACGGCACCCCGGCCACGACGACGTCGGCGTGGGGCACTTGGTCCAGCCGGGGCAGCCGCGCGAATGATGCCGGGCCCGCGAATCGCGGTGTCTTCGATGCGTCGATCGGGCCGATCGGCGCTACCGATGCGCGATCCCGCTCCGCTTCTCGCTTAGTCACGCAACTACTCCCTCTGTGTTCGTGGTGATTGCGGGTTCGTCGACGGTGGTGATCGGATTGTTCGCCGCGGGTCCGGCCGGGACGAACCGTGGTCCGTCCGGTCCGAAGGCGTCGGCCGGTTCCGGGAAGACGAACAGCAGCACCGGGTACAGCACGGCGGCCAGGCCGAGACCGACCGGGATCGACAGGTCGACACCGTTCGCGAGATCGCCCAGCGGACCGATGAATTGGCCGGGCAGGTTGACGAAGCAGATGCTCAGGCCTGCCGATACCAGCCAGGCGCCGAGACCGCGCCAGTTCCAGCCGTGCCGGAACCAATACCGTCCGCCACGCTGCCTGCGGTTGAACACTTGCAGCGCATCCGAGTCGTACCAGCCGCGCCGCACCACCCAGCCGATCATCATCACGACCATCCAGGGGGCGGTACACGTCACGATCAGCACCGCGAACGTCGAGATGCTCTGCACCACGTTGAACGCGAAGCGGCCGACGAAGATGAATGCGATCGCAATCACACCGATGATCACCGTTGCCTGCACCCGGCTGAATCGCGGGAAGACACTGGAGAAGTCGAGCCCGGTGCCGTAGAGCGCCGTGGTCCCGGTGGACATGCCACCGATCAACGCGATCAGGCAGACCGGCAGGAAGTACCAGCCGGGCGACACCGCGAGCAGGCCGCCGATGTAGTTGCCCTCGTCGACGAACTCCGGTGCGTTGGTCGCCACCACCGACGCGGTCACCAAGCCGAAGAGGAACGGCACCAGCGTGGCGATCTGCGCGAGGAACGCGGCGGCCATCGACTTCCGTACCGGGGTGTCCCGGGGGATGTAGCGCGCCCAGTCACCAAGGAACGCACCAAAACTGACTGGATTGGACATGACGATCAGCGCTGCACCGACGAACGACGGCCAGTAGAGCGCGTTGGTGGCGGCGTCTGCGTCCGCACCGAATATGCCCGCGTATCCCGGATCGAAGGTGCCTGCGAACGCGAAGATGCCGAGCAGGAACAACACGGTGGCGGCGACGACGGCAATCTTGTTGACCAGCAGCATGAATCGGAATCCGTAGATGCAGACCACCAGCACCAGAAGCGCGAAGATGCCGTACGCGACACCTACCGCGATATTGCTGTCGGGCAAGCCAAGTGCGCGATTGGCACCGCCGACCAGCACGTCACCGGACGTCCACACCGAGATGGAGAAGAACGCGACGGCGGTCAGCAGCGACAGGAAGGAGCCGACCACCCGTCCGTGCACACCGAGATGCGCCGACGAGGAGACCGCGTTGTTGGTGCCGTTGCGCGGACCGAACAAAGCCATCGGCGCCAGGATCGCCGCGCCGAGGACGACCCCCAGAAGAGTGGCGAGCAGGGCGTCGCGAAACGACAGGCCGAAGATGATGGGGAAGCTGCCAAGCACGACGGTGGCGATGGTGTTGGCGCCACCGAACGTCAGCCGGAACAGATCCAGCGGGCGGGCGGTGCGTTCCGCGTCGGGAATCGGTTCGACGCCGTGCGCTTCGACGTCGGTGATCTTCGGTGGAGCTGAGGGCGCTGCCTTGTCGGCGGCCATGGCCGTCCTCTCGCCTGTGAATGTGTTGTGGGTCACCGTAGAACTGCGGTCGGCAGCCTCGCAAGCAGTTCATTCATTACTCGGAGGTTTTTGATCACGATGTGTTGAATCGCTCGGGAATATCCACCCATAATCGAACGAGAGTGGGCGCATTGCTGTCCGATATGGCGGAGCACCCGGGCCGAAAGAACTTCCGATCAATTTCAGGAGAACGCGATGGATGAGGTCGACGAGGCGATCGTGGCACTCCTCGAAGCGGATGGCCGCCTCACGCATCGCGAGATCGCCCGCTCGATGGGGCTGTCCCGGTCCACGGCCGCGACCCGTGTCCAGCGCCTCATCGCCAGCGGGCAAGTGGTGATCCGAGGCGCCGTGCATCCCGCCGTGCTGGGTCGCGGCGCACTGGCCCACGTGAGCGTCTCCGTCCACGGACCCGCCGCCCCGATCGCCGCCGAACTCGCCCGCCGTGACGACGTGCCGTTCCTGTCGTTGACCGGCGGACCGCACGCCCTGGTCGCAGAGATCCGGTCGGCGTCGGCCGGAGACGTCGACGCGGTGGTGTCCGAACTTCGCTCGCTGCCAGGCGTTTCGGGGGTGGACACGCTGATTTACGTCGAGGTGATGAGGGATGTCATCAGCCCCGTCGGCACGGTCAGAACCGAGGTGGACGACACCGACCGTGCGCTGCTCGCCGCCCTGCAGGACGATGGGCGCGCCTCCTACGTCGAACTGGCGGCGAAGGTCGGCCTGTCGGCGGCCGGCGCCAGGAGGCGGGTCGTGCGCCTGCTCGACGCCAGGGTGGTCCGCGTCGGCGCCGTGGTCCGGCATTCCGGCCAGGACCGGCAGAGCGCGCTGGGATTTGGCATCAGGCTGGCCGGCGGCCACGAGGACGTGGTGGCGGCGTTGGCGGCGATGCCGTCGGTCATCTTCGTCGCCCGCACACTTGGCCGCTTCGACCTGCTGGCCACGATGCGGGCCTTTTCTGCGGCGCAGTTGGTCGGGGTGCTCGACGCCGTGCGCGCGTTGCCCGACGTGCGAGCGCTGGAGAGTTGGTCGCACCTCGACGTGGTCAAGGAGAGCTACGCCGCCGGATTCGACGTGGCTTGCGTCGACCACTGACTTCAGAGACTGTCGGTCTCACAACGAGACTGTTAGTCTCGAAAACCGTTCCACGAAAGGGGTGGCGTCATGGTCGGTTCCTTCGTGCCGTCCCGCCAGAATGTCGACGACGAGCCCGCCGCTGCGTCCGCGCGGGCGCGAATCTGGTTGCTGGTGGTGGCCTGCCTCGCCGTGTCGATGGTCATTTCCTCGATGGTGGCACTGAACTCCGCGCTCCCCGACATCGCCGTCGAGACCTCTGCCACCCAGTCCCAGCTGACGTGGGTCGTCGACGGTTACACCCTGGTGCTCGCCTGCTTGCTCCTGCCCGCAGGCGCGTTCGGTGACCGCTATGGGCGTCGCGGCGCACTGCTCATCGGACTCGCCGTGTTCACCATCGCCTCCGTCGCGCCCATCTTCCTCGACGGACCCGTCGAGTTGATCGTCGCCAGGGCGGTCGCCGGTGCGGGCGCGGCCTTCGTCATGCCTGCGACGCTGTCCCTGCTCACCGCTGCCTACCCGAAGTCTGCACGCAACAAGGCAGTTGGCATCTGGGCTGGCGTGGCGGGGTCGGGCGCCGTCCTCGGATTCCTGGTCACCGGTCTCCTACTCGAGTTCTGGTCGTGGCAGTCGATCTTCTGGGCCTTCGCAGGCGCGGGCGCACTGTTGTTCGCCTTGGCGTGCACGGTCTCGTCCTCGCGCGACGACGACGCCGCACCCCTTGATTGGCCGGGAGCGGTGCTGATCGGTGCCGCGGTGGCCGTCTTCGTCTTCGGGGTGATCGAGGCGCCCGCGCGCGGATGGACCCATCCCCTGGCGTGGGGATGCATGGCCGCCGGGGTGGCGTTCGCCGTGGCGTTCGCCGCCGTGGAGCTCCGACGGACCCATCCGTTGCTCGACGTTCGACTCTTTGCCAGGCCGGACTTCGCCACCGGTGCTCTCGGCGTCACGATCCTCTTCTTCGCCAACTTCGGGTTCTTCTTCGTCGTCATCCAGTACGTCCAGTTGGTGCTGGGCTACAGCCCGCTCGGGTCCGCCATGGCATTGGCACCACTCATCGTGCCCATCTTCATCCTCAGCGTCGCCACCGGCTGGTACCTCCCGAAGGTCGGTTTGCGCGTTGCGGTGACGGTCGGCCTCCTTCTGATCGCAGCAGGCCTGCTGTGCCTACGCTTGCTCGACGTCGGGTCGACCTACCTCGACCTGGCGTGGCCCCTGCTGGTGCTGAGCACCGGCGTCGGGTTCTGCACGGCGCCAAACACATCCGCCATCATGGGTGCTGTCCCCGACGAGAAGCAGGGCGTCGCGTCGGCGGTGAACGACGCCACCCGCGAAATTGGTGCCGCCCTCGGCATCGCGGTCGCGGGTTCCATTCTTGCCGGGCGCTACACCGCCGCGCTCGCCCCCGACCTGACCCGGTTCCCCGAGCCCGTGCGGGAGCGCGCGGCCGGTTCACTGGCGGAGGCCTTGGCGGTGGCCGAGCGCATCGGTCCGCAGGGCGGCCCGCTCGCCGAGCTGGCCAAGTCAGCGTTCATCGACGCCATGGCGTCGTCGGTGCTCGTCCTCGCCGTCGTCATCGTGATCGCCGCGGTCTTCGTGGCGTTCTGGGCCCCTGGCAGGGACGGTCGCCAGTCGCGGATCGTGCGCCGCCGGGCCGAGGGCCGGCATCGATCACGCGATGAACTCGGCCGCCCGGTGGCCGATCATGACGATGGTGGCGTGCGGCCCGCGACTGGTGATGTCGGGCAGCACCGACCCGTCGACCACCCATAGCCCCTCAACGCCGCGCACCCGACACTTCTCGTCCAGCGGCGCCTCGCCGTCGCGCCCCATCGGGACCGTCCCGCACAGATGCTGCGACGTCGACCAGAACGAGTCACGGGCCTCGTAGCCCGACCCCGCGAGATCGTGGGCCAGGTCGGCACCGCCCGCCAGGGCCGTGGCGTCCGACACGTAGCCGTCGTAGCGATGTTCGATCAGCGGCGGGACCTCGGCGTCGACGGAGGTCAGGGTCAGTCGACCGCGGGATCGCGGCCGCATCAGCGTCACCCCGAGGTGCGGCCGATCGGCCGGGTCCTCAGTAGAGCCCGTCATTGCGCCAAAACCCGTTGTGTAGCAACGAATCTCCAGACCGTCGGCGGTGGTGAGCAGCACCTCCAGCGGTGGGCGACCCGGCGCGGCGGGCCAGTCGACGGGAAGGACCCATTCGGGATGGTCGACACTGCGCGTGCCCACCGGCAGATCCTGCAGGACGCGGACTCCCGCGGCGGCCAGTTGGGCGGCTGGTCCGATGCCCGACAGCATCAGCAGATGCGCGGACCCGATGGCCCCCGCCGACAGCACCACGCGATCGGCCGTCAAGTCGTCCTCGCCGGTGCACTCCACCCCGACGGCGCGATTGCCGGCGAACCGGATCCGTCGCACTCTGCGGTTGGGCAGGACCATCAGATTGGGGCGGCCCGCGGCCCGCCCGAGGAAGGCCTCCCCCGGGCCCACGCGAGTGCCGCGCTCGATGTTCAGCGGCACCGCACCCACTCCGGGCCGTCCCGCGGCCGGACCGTTGAGGTCGTCGATCCACTCGTAACCGCGACCGCGCGCCGCGTCGACGAAAGCAACTGCCCCCTGCTCGAATTCGGTGATGCGTTGAATCCGCATGGGGCCGTCGGCACCGTGCAGTGGGCCGGCGAAGTCCAGGTCGGTCTCGATGTCCAGGAAGTGTGGCAGCACGTCGTCCCACGACCAGCCGGGGATCCCCCAGCCCTCGAAGTCGGCGGGCAGCCCGCGGCAGAAGTATCCGCCGTTGACCGCTCCCGACCCGCCGACGACCGCCCCGCGCATGATCGACGCGGTCCGCCGCGGCCGGTCGGTCAGCGTGGTCTGGTAGCGCCGGACCACCGAGCTCGCCGCTCCGATCGGGAGGCGCAGCCCGTTGCCGATCTGATCGGTCACCCGCGGATCGGACGCAGAGGGACCCGACTCGACGACCGTCACCCGTCGGGCGGGGTCACGCGAAAGGGTCTCGGCGAGAACACAACCAGCGCTGCCCGCGCCGACGATCAGGACGTCGGAGTGCAAGGGAGATGCTCACGTCCGGATTTGCGGCTTGAGCGCGCCGAGGTGACGCTCGCGCACGACGCCCTGCCACAGGCCAAGCCCGTAGGCGATGTCGTCGAGCCGCCTGAGCAGGACGTAGGAGAACAACCCGACCCGTTTGGAGTCGTCGTCGACGTTGCCGTTCCTGCTCGCCCAGTCGACGACGCCGTCCACGACGGCGGCCACCAGCACCACCTGCCTGCAGCGCCGGAAGCAGACGGCGGCCACCAGGGCGATGGGCCAGTAGTGCCTGCAGATCGCCGACGACAACTGCAGTGCCGCCGACCACAGCCCTTGCGCGGCGACCGCGGCCACTTCCCTCGGTTCGGTGTCGACCGCGCTGAGCACCTTCGCGATCTTGCGGCCCGTGATCGCGGCGACGACCGTCGACGCGACGTAGCCGACTCCCGAGCCCATCGCCAACAGCAGCCACACCAGCAGGGTCCACCCGGACAGCACTAGCGGGGCCGTCTTCCCCGGGTGCCGGACCGCAAGTGGCGCAGCCGAGGAACCATAGAACGCCTTGCGGGCGAACCACTTTCGCAGCGTCGTTCGATGGTCGTGGCCGACTAGGGCGATCGGCTCGTACCGTAGCCGCGCCTTTGCCTCGACGAAGCGCCAGCAGAGGTCGACGTCTTCGCCGGACCTCAACGTCTCGTCGAATCCGCCGACGTTCTCGAGTGCGGTCCGACGGCAGATGATGGCCGCGCTTGGCACGTAGGAGACGGTCCCGTAGGGCACGACGGGGGCTTCCCGCTGGCCCAGGTCGAGCGAGGACCGCACCGCCTCGTAGCGCGCCACCATGTTGTGCGGTTCGTTCAGCGCGACGATCCGCGGCGCCACCAGGGCGACGGCGGGATCGCAGAAGTGCCCGAGAAGCGCCTCGAGCCAGCCGCGGCGCGGGACGACGTCGGAGTCGAGGAACGCGACGAAGTCGGTTTGGCAGACGGCCAGGCCGGCGTTGCGGGCGGCGGCGGGACCCTTGCTGACCGGGTGGCGCAGCACCCGCACGTCGCAGTGCAGGCCCGCGAAGTCGTCCATCCGTACCGGCGGCGACGAGCCGTCGTCGACCACGACGACGCACATGCCGCGCAGCGTCGACACCAGGCGCCTGAGCCCAATCGCGTTGTTCAGCACCGGGATTACGACGGTGACGTCGCGGTGCGACGGGCCGCTCGCCGGGCGGGGGTGGGCAACGGTGGCGTCCAGCAGGGTGCGGGCCAACTGCGCGCTCTGGGCGTCGTGGACCTCGAGGCGACCGCTGCTCAGCATCGTTTGCGCGGCGGGCGCCAAGCGCAGCAGCCGGGTGGGTGAGCCGCCGAGAAGCGCCGATCCCGCTCCGAGCACTCTCACCCGTCTGTCCACCTGCACGGCAAAGCCGTCGGGCAGTCGTGGTTCGGTCACTGCAAGAGCCCCCCGGCACCGGGGGTCCACGCCGCGACGCGGCGGGTGCAGGTGTCGACCATTTCAGCAAAGATACGCGACCCCTCGGCTGCTGATGCCGTGGTGGGGTTGCCAAGGACGCCGACCGAACTGACCGCGGCGACGCCGCCGTCACGAAGGCGGGGCATGAGCTCCGCCAACGGCCTCTCGTTACCCGCGACCCACTCCTGGGTGTGCACCAGCTCGGGCGAAATATGTAGCAATACAGACGTTTCGGTGTGACCGGCATGCGCGTCGGCGCCGGGGACGCTGCACGCGCACCACGCGACGTCGCGGCCTTCGCTGCGGAGCAGGGTG
The DNA here is from genome assembly GCF_001426545.1 of Mycobacterium sp. Root135. GTDB lineage: Bacteria > Actinomycetota > Actinomycetes > Mycobacteriales > Mycobacteriaceae > Mycobacterium. The sequence continues at coordinate 708,745 of NZ_LMEZ01000007.1, forward strand.
ACGGCTGCGGCAACCGCGGCGACGTTGCCACCGTGCCCGTTGACGAAGACCAGCCGGGAGGCCCAGTCGCACGCCGACCGACCGTATTCGACCAGCAGGAGCTGGAGCGCAGCGGTGCCGATCGAGACCGTTCCGGGAAATCCCTGATGCTCGCCGCTGGCGCCGTAGCCGATCGCGGGCGCCAGCATCCATGGGTCGGCAAGTTGCTCGGCAATCCTGCGGGCGACCGCCGACGCGATCCGGGTGTCGGTGTCAACGGGCAGGTGTGGCCCATGCTGCTCGGTCGAGCCTAGAGGAATGATCAATGCGGGTGACAGTTCGTGGAGCTGCCTCGCCGTTGAGATCCCAAGCTCGTTGGGGAAAGCCACCCGCCGATCGTAGGCCGAATTCACCTGGTGTGCGCCGGATGTTGGGGTTTGCGCGGCATGAGATTCAGACGATTTTGGTCCCGGGGATGGTCGGGCCATCACGTCCGCCTCGTCAGCACCGCCCGCCCCACCGGGACCAGCGGCGAGGCTTAGGCGTTCTCGGCGGTGGGCATGCCAAGCGCGCGGGTGAAGCCCGCCGGGACCAGCACGTCGTCGGCAGTCAGATCGTGGATGGACGCCTTGCCGAGTCCCATCAGCGCGGAGTCGATGCCGCTGCGCATGATGTCGAGCACGTTCTCGACGCCAGGCTGCCCCTCGGCCGCGAGGCCCCACAGGTAGGCGCGACCGAGCATCACGGCGCGCGCTCCGAGCGCGAGAGCCTTGACGACGTCGCTGCCGCGGCGGATGCCGCCGTCGAGGAGCACCTCGACCTGGTCGCCGACCGATGCGGCGATCGCCGGAAGTGCGCGGATCGACGCGGGCGTTCCGTCGAGGTTGTTGCCACCGTGGTTGGACACCGAGATTGCCGAGACACCTGCGTCGACAGCGCGTTTCGCGTCGTCGACTCGCATGACGCCCTTCAGCATCACCGGACCGCCCCACAGGTCGACCAGCCAGGCGATGTCCTCCCACGTCGGAGGCGGCGTGCCCATCCACTCTCCGTAGGCGGAGAAGAACGGCGGCCCGGCTTCGCCCGCGTTGCCCTGGTTGGGTACGCGAAGGTTCGGCGGGCGCATGGTCTTGGCCCACTGCAGCAACCAGCTCGGCCGGGTCAACCCCTCCGGCATCATCCGGACGGTGGTGCGGAGGTTCATCTCCTCCGGGATCACCGGGCTGCCCCAGTCGCGGCCGTGCGAGAAGCTCCAGTCGGTGGTGACGATGATTCCGACCGCGCCTGCCGCCCTGGCCCGTTCCACCCGGGCGGCGATGGCTTCGCGACCGCCCAGCCAGTAGACCTGGAAGAAGAGCTTGGGGTTGGCGGCGATCACGTCTTCGATGGGCTTGCTTGCAAACGACGACAGCCCCATCGCGGTCCCGCGTGCCGCGGCAGCCCGCGCAACGGCGACCTCACCGTCGGGGTGGACGGCCTGCACACCTGTCGGGGAGATCATCACCGGCAGTGAGATCTCTTGTCCCATCACAGTTGTCGCCAGATCACGCTTCTCGATCGCACCGATCACGTGCGGGGCGAAGCCGATCTCACCGAAGGCGTCGACGTTGTCGGCAACGGTGATGCCGCGCTCACTGGCGGCGATCAGCGAGCTGTAGACGGACTTCGGCAGTCGCTTCTTCGCGCGCTGCTGCGCGATGGCGACGGTTTCGAACCAGATGTCACGGGCCATGATTTATACGGGGCTTTCGTTGCAGAACTTCTTGGGCGGGAGCTTGAGGAGCTTCAGCGGAATCGGACCCTTGCGACCGCCGGAACGGGAATGGTCCCCGCTGGGCTTCGGCTTGTCCCGCTCCAGGGCGAGGGCTGGTTCGCCGTAACCCTGGACGCATTCCGGGTCGGGCCCGTCGAGCGGCAGGCCGGTGAAGAACTTGGCGGCCATACAGCCTCCGCGGCAGCCGTCGTAGTGGTCGCAGCTGCCGCAGGCACCGGCGGACTGCGGTTCGCGCAGCTCGCGGAACAGCTTCGAGTTCTGCCACACGTTCTTGAAACCGCTGTCCGCGAGGATGTTTCCGGCGAGGAACCGGTCGTGGATGGCGAACGGGCAGGCGTAGACATCGCCGACGGGATCGATCAGGCACACCACGCGTCCGGCGCCGCACAGGTTGAGGCCGGCGAGAGCGCCGGGCTGTCCGAGCCCCGAAAGGTGGAAGAAGGAGTCGCCGGTGAGGATGCCGTCACCGCGGGCCACCAGCCAGTCGTACAGCTGGACCTGCTGGGCTGCGGTCGGGTGCAGTTCGTCCCAGACGTCGGCGCCGCGGCCCGACGGCCGCAGTCGGGTGATGCGCAGAGTGGCGCCGTAGCTGTCGGCCAGCGCCTTGAACTCGTCGAGCTGGCCGACGTTGTGTCGGGTGACGACGACGGAGATCTTCGCGTCGCGAAAACCGGCCTCCGACAGGTTCTCCAGCGCCCGGATCGCCATGGCGAAGGACCCTGGTCCACGCACGGCGTCGTTGACCTCGGCGGTGGCGCCGTCCAGCGAAATCTGGACGTCGACGTAGTCACTGGCGGCGAGCTTGGCCGCGACGGCCTTGTCGATCCGCACCCCGTTGGTGGAGAACTTCACGCCGACGTGATGCTCGGTGGCGTAGTCGACCAGCTCCCAGAAGTCCGACCGCACGGTCGGCTCGCCGCCGCCGATGTTCACGTAGAACACCTGCATGCGTTCGAGCTCGTCGATGACGTCCTTGCACTGTTGGGTGCTCAGCTCGCGCGGATCGCGCTTGCCAGAAGAGGACAGGCAGTGCACGCAGGACAGGTTGCACGCGTAGGTCAGTTCCCACGTCAGGCAGATCGGCGCGTCCAACCCGTGCTCGAACTGCTCGACCAACTTCGGAACCGGTGCTGGGGAAAGAGTCGTAGTCATGCGCGATCCCGCTTCGCTTCTCGCTTGTAGGTCATGTGTTCTCCTCGCGGACCAGCATCTTGGATGTGACAAGCACGCCGAGGGCGTGAAGGTAGGGCGCCAGCGCGGCGTCGTCGATCCCTGCCGCGCGGCAGGCCGACCTAGCGTCGGGGTGAGCGTCGAGGGAGTTGACGACCTCGACGATCTTGGTGTTCTTCAGGAACGAAAGCTTGCGCGTGCCAAAGTGATACAGCAACGCACCGAACGGTTCGGGCCGCACCGCCACCTGGGGGTGCAGCCGCCAGCGGACGTCGGGGTCGAACACCGGTACGTCCGCTGGGGCCTCCGAAGAAGCGGCCACCGTCAGTAGACGCCGCACATGCCGTCGATCGAGACCTCTTCGACGAGGCTCTCGGTGACGAGTTCGGATTCGGCCTCGGTCTGCTGAGTCGGCTCCATGGTTTCGCCCTTTCGATGGGTGGGGGTCTCGACAAATGTGATCGAGATCGCAAGAATATGGCATCGAGTGCCGAAACGGAAGGGCGGATCTCGATGAGTCGTCAACCCGCGGCCAGAGTGGGCAGACGTCGGTCCACCACCGGCGACCACATCACCAACGTGGCCCTCGAATTGTTCGCCAGTCGTGGCTTCGACGAGGTCAGCGTCGACGACGTCGCCCGCGCCGCGGGGATCGCCCGCCGCACCCTCTTCCGCTACTACCCGTCGAAGAACGCCATCCCGTGGGGCGACTTCGACGCACACCTCGACCACATGCGGGCATTGCTCGGCGACGTCCCCACCGACGCACCGATCACCGCCGCGTTGCGCTCAGCCCTGTTGGCGTTCAACAGCTTCGACGACGCGGAGACAGCCCATCACCGTCAGCGCATGCGCGTCATCCTGGAGACCGACGCCCTTCAAGCCCATTCGATGACGATGTACGCGGGCTGGCGGGCCGTCGTCGCGGACTTCGTCGCCGAGCGGCTCGGACTCGATCCCGGCGACCTCATCCCCCAGACCACGGCGTGGTCGATGCTCGGGGTCGCCCTCTCGGCCTACGGGCACTGGCTCGCCGACGAGTCGGTCTCGCTGCCGTGGTCACTCGGCGAGGCGTTCGACACCGTCAGCGCCGGCCTCGCCGCACTCGACCCCTAGCCCCCCTCGCGATTTGTGTGCGTTCGGGAGCGCTCACCGCTCCTGAAGCTCCACAAATCGCGGGAATGGGCGTCGGAGTTCGGGCCGCAACGGCGACGATGAGGGTGTGAGAGCCGAATCGCACTCCCAAGACGCGCCCCGGGCGCTGCTTGCGCTGTACGACGAGGCCCTGCCCGCCGTCTACGGGTACTTCATCCGACGCTGCGGTGACCGCGGCGCCGCCGAGGACCTGACGTCGGAGACGTTTCTCGCGGCGATGGACGCCGCGAGACGCGACTCGCCACCGCCCATGACGGTCGCGTGGCTGATCGGCGTCGCCCGCCACAAGCTCGCCGATTACTACCGGCGACGGCACGACCGGTTCACCGTCCCGGTGGCCGACCTGCCCGAGCCCGTCGACCCCACCGACGACTGGGACGCCGAACTCGACCGCATCGTGGCAGAGAGCGTGCTGGCCAGGCTTCCCGAACACCATCGGGTGGTGCTGACCCTGCGCTATCTCGACGACCGGTCGGTGCCCGAGTGCGCCGAACTGATCGGCCGCACGGTGCACGCCACGGAAGCGCTGTTGGTGCGGGCCCGCCGCGCGTTCAGAACCCACTACCCGGAAGGAGGAACGCCGTGAACGGTGAACGGAACAGCCACGATCCGTTGAGCGTGCTGCGCGGCGACGACCTTCCGGTGGCGCCAGATCCGGCATTCGCGGCACGGCTGCGGGAGCGTCTGGAATCGGCGCTGTCCCTGCCCAATCGAACCGAAGGAGTCACCATGAGCGGCACCGATACCGCCATCGCCGAGTTGAACGCGACCACCGTCGCCCCAGCGGCCCCCCGGCCCGCGGCACTTCCCTACCTCGCCGTCGCAGGCGCCAGGGAGGCGATCGCGTGGTACGCCGACGCGTTCGGCGCCGTCCTGGTGGGCGATCCGATCGTGATGGACGACGGCCGGGTCGGCCACGCCGAACTGTCGATCGCCGGTGGCACGTTGTACCTGGCCGACGAGTTCCCCGAGATTGGCCTGAAAGCGCCTGCCCCGCAAGCTGTCTCGGTGAGCCTGATGCTGCACGTCGCCGACACCGACGCCGCGCTGGAGCGGGCACGCGAACACGGCGCCGACGTCGTGCGCGAGGTCTACGAAGGCTACGGCTCCCGCGGTGCCACCGTCGTCGACCCGTTCGGCCATCGGTGGATGCTGAGCGGGCCGGTCGCCGGGGCGGTCAGCCCGATCCGCCACGGCGACATCGGCTACGTGTCGGTGTGGACCGACGATCCGGAGCGATCGGCGGCGTTCTACGGTCACGTGCTGGGCTGGCGCTGCGACCCCACGTCGCACCGGGTGACCAACACCGATCAGCCCATCGGCATCGTCGCCATGCCCGGTTCGCCGACGTTGTTCTGCTGCTACGCGGTGACCGACGTGGCGGCGGCGCGGGAGGCGATCCTCGACGAGGGCGGCGAGGCCGGCGAGATCTCGCAGACCCCGCACGGCCCCACCGTCGACGCCACCGACCCGGCTGGCACGGCCTTCGCGGTGTATCAACCCACCGGCAGGGACCCACGGCCCGCACTCAATGGCACTGGGCCGGGCGAACTTTCGTACGTCACCTTCATGGCCACCGACTCGGCGACCTTCCGTCGGTTTTACGGACGCGTACTTGGCTGGACCTTCGAGCCGGGACGCATCGACGACGGGTGGGAGCCCAGGTCGGTGCATCCGATGGCGGGCGTCGCCGGCGGGAACGCCGAGCCGGTGACCGTGCCGATGTGGACCGTCAACGACGTCGAATCCGCGGTGCAGCGGGTTCGGGAGGCCGGCGGCACCGTGATCGAGGAGCCGTCGGCGCAGTCCTACGGCAGCTCGGCTCTGTGTGCCGACGACCAAGGCGTGCGCTTCTACCTCGGCCAGCACTAGCCCACTCGCGTCTTGGGCGAAATCGCTAGAGGACGTCGGCGATGGGGGCGCCAGCGGCGATCTTGGCGCGGGCCTTCATCACCTTGCCCGGCATGCCGCCGCCCACCACGCCGACGACCGCGCCGTCACGCTCGTAGTAGGCCAGGAACTTGCGGCCGTCGTCGGCGACGAGGTGCACGACGTCGTCGGCCTCCGGCTCGCCGAGGCACTGGATCTTGACGTCGTACTGGTCGCTCCAGAAGTAGGGCACCGTCACCGCAGAAGTGGCGTCGACGCCGAGCATCGCGGGAACGATGACCCGCGCTTGTTCGGCGACGTTGCTCCAATGCTCAACGCGCACTTGATCACCAAGGGCGTCACGCCAGGAGGCGACGTCGCCGATGGCCCACACGTTCGGCGCGCTGGTGCGGCCTGCGACGTCGCAGACCACGCCGTTGTCGACCGCGACGCCACTACCCTCGAGCCAATCGGTCGACGGCCGCGACCCGACGCCGACCACGACGATGTCGGCGTCCAGTTCGGTGCCGTCCGACAGCACGACCTTCTCGACGTGGCCGGTGCCCTTGATCTCGGTGACGCCGACGCCGCAGCGCACGTCCACGCCCTCGGCCCGGTGCAGCCGCGCGACCAGCTGGCCGATCTGCTCGCCGAGCACCGAGGCCAACGGCGTGGGCTGTGGTTCGACGAGCGCGACGGCGACGCCAAGTGAGCGCAGGCTCGCGGCGACCTCGCACCCGATGAACCCGGCTCCGATGACGACGGCGTTGCGTGCCGTGCCTGCGTGCTCGCGTAGTGCCAAGCTTTCCCCGAGTGTCCGCAGCACGCGGACGCCTTCGAGGTCGGGGAAGGACGGAATCCGCTTGGGTACCAGTCCCGTTGCGATCACGAGTTCGTCGTAGGACACCACCTCGCCGTTGGCGAGTGTCAGCGTCTGCGCGGTGGTGTCCAGGCTCGTCGCGGCTGATCCGAGCAGGACGGTGATGTCCTTCTCCTCGTAGAACTCGGCGGGCTTGAGCGTGACGTCGTCGGTCTCGGCGCGCAGCACTTCCTTGGACAGCGGTGGCCGGTCGTAGGGCAGGTGGTCCTCGTCGCTGATGAGCGTGATGGGGCCGGTGTACTCGGCACGGCGCAGTTGCTCGGCAGTGCGCGACGCGGCGAGTCCCCCACCGACGATGACGATGCCGCCAGATGTAGTCACGGGGCTTTTCTTACACGATGGGGCCGGTCCGCAGTGCATCACCCATGGCGGGGGACGGTCAGACGGGCGCCCGCTCGATGATGTTGGACAGCACGACGATGCTTTCGCTGCGCTCGATGTCGGCGCTTGCCCTGATGCGTTCGAGCGCTTCCTCGAGGTGGCGCATGTCGCGTGCGAGCACGTGCAGGATGGCGTCGGCGGTGCCCGTCACGGTGGCTGCGCTCACCACTTCTGGGATGCCGATCCACGCCTTTCGCAGTTCCGCGGGTGCGATCGTGCCGTGGCAGAACACCTGCACGTAAGCCTCGGTGTTCCAACCGATTGCGTTGCGGTCGACGACGGTGGTGAAGCTGCGGATGACCCCGTCGTCGAGCATCCGGTCGACGCGTCGTTTCACCGCGGGCGCGGACAGATTCACCCGCTGCCCAATCTCCGCGAAGGTGGCGCGCGCATGGTCGGCCAACTCGGCGAGAATGCGTTCATCGGTCTGGTCCAGACGGTCCACGGTGCCTCGTTTCCGATCGTGAACAACAAATCGTCACAATCCTAGCTTTTCAACAACGAAGTGTGCACCAATACGCAATGAGTGGCGATTGATTGCGTGCGGACCGCCCCATATCGTTTGTTTCATGACGATTGCAGATATCGCCGGTTCCCCGGCGTCCGATGTCGCCGCCGCGACGCACCGAGTCCGCACGCCTAGCCTCCGCCGATACGCCATGACGGCGCCGACGTTCTTCACCGTCGAGTACGCCATCAACCCGTGGATGGACACCTCCACCCCCGTCGACGCCGCGCTTGCCGTGCGGCAATGGGAGCAGCTGCTTTCGATCTACCGCACGCTCGGGCACACCGTCGAGATGGTCGAGCCCGTCGCCGGCCTCCCCGACATGGTCTACGCCGCCAACGGCGGACTGGTCGTCGACGGCACGGCGATCGTCGCCCGGTTCGCCTACCCGCAGCGCGCCGGCGAGGCCGCGGCCTACGCCGAGTGGATGAGCAGTCGCGGATTCGAGCCGCACCACACCCGCCACGTCAACGAGGGCCAGGGTGACCTTCTGGTGGTCGGCTCGACGATATTGGCGGGCTACGGTTTTCGCACCGATGTGCGGGCCCACGCCGAGGTGGCCGAGCTCACCGGCCTGCCCGTCGTCAGCCTGGAGTTGGTCGACCCGCGCTTCTACCACCTCGACACCGCACTGGCGGTCCTCGACGACACCACCGTTGCCTACTACCCTCCCGCCTTCAGCGACGCCGCGAGGGCGCAGTTGCAACGACTGTTCCCCGACGCCGTCGAGGTCGGGTCGGCCGACGCCTACGTCCTCGGCCTCAACGTCGTCTCCGACGGCAAGCACGTGGTGCTTCCCGCCAACGCCACCGGATTCGCCGCCCAGATCGCCGAACTCGGCTTCGAACCGATCGGCGTCGACCTGTCCGAATTGTTCAAGGGCGGCGGATCCGTCAAATGCTGCACGCTGGAGGTGTACTCGTGACCATTCTGGACACCGTCATGACCGAACCCGGAGATCTCAGCCAGGCGGCGATCGCGCTCGACGACCGCTACGCGGCGCACAACTACTCGCCGCTGCCCGTCGTCGCCGCGTCCGCCGAGGGCGCCTGGATCACCGACGTCGAGGGCCGCCGCTACCTGGATTGCCTGGCCGCCTATTCGGCGGTCAACTTCGGCCACCGCAACCCCGAGGTGATCGCCACCGCTCACGCCCAACTCGACGCCGTCACCCTGGTCAGCCGGGCCTTCCACTCCGACCGGCTCGGCCCGTTCTGCGCTGCGCTCGCCGAACTGTGCGGCAAGGACATGGTGCTGCCGATGAACAGTGGCGCCGAGGCCGTCGAGAGCGGTATCAAGGTCGCCCGCAAGTGGGGTACCGACGTCAAGGGCGTCGCCACCGACCAATCCAACATCATCGTGGCGCACAACAACTTCCACGGCCGCACCACGACCATCATCAGCTTCTCCGACGACGAGACGGCACGCCGCGGCTTCGGACCGTACACACCGGGATTCCGCGCCGTGCCCTTCGGGGACGTCGACGCCATGGCCGCCGCGATCGACGAGAACACCGTCGGCGTTCTGTTGGAGCCCATCCAGGGCGAGGCGGGCATCATCGTGCCTGCCGACGACTACCTGCCGCGGGTGCGCGCGCTGTGCACCGAACGCAACGTCCTGATGATCGCCGACGAGATCCAGGCCGGTCTCGCCCGCACCGGTCGGACGTTCGCGTGCGACCACTGGGGCGTCGTGCCCGACGTCTACCTCCTTGGCAAGGCGCTCGGCGGCGGTGTCGTCGCGCTGTCGGCGGTGGTGGCCAACCGCGACGTGCTCGGCGTGCTGCACCCCGGTGAGCACGGATCGACGTTCGGCGGCAATCCGTTGGCCGCGGCCATCGGCACCACCGTGGTCTCGATGTTGCAGCGCGGCGAATATCAGGTTCGCTCAGCCGAACTCGGAGAGCACCTGCATACTCGGCTGCGCGGACTCATCGGCCACGGTGTCCTCGCCGTCCGCGGAATGGGCCTGTGGGCGGGCGTCGACGTCGACCCGCGGATCGGCACCGGTAAGCACGTCAGCTTGCGCTTGGCCGCGCGCGGTGTTCTCGTAAAGGACACGCACGGTTCCACCCTGAGGTTTGCCCCGCCCATCGTCATCACCGAAGAGGAGATCGACTGGGCCGTCGACCAGTTCGCCGCCGTACTGACCGACGCCCTCGCATCACGAACGACCGCCACCGTTTGACCCTGCCGAGGAGGCCCCATGGCATCACCTTCACCAACGGTCAGCTTGACCGAACAGATGCTGCGGCGCCGCCCGATCATGGGTGCCCCCGTCGCGCATGGCGCCGCCCAGGAACTCAAACGCACCATCGGCGTGTTCCAGCTGACGATGTTCGGCGTGGGCGCCACAGTCGGCACCGGCATCTTCTTCGTCCTGTCGGAGGCGGTCCCCGAGGCGGGACCCGCGGTGCTCCTGTCCTTCGTGCTGGCCGGTATCGCGGCCGGCCTTGCCGCCATCTGCTACGCCGAAATGGCGTCGGCGGTACCGGTTTCCGGGTCGACGTACTCCTACGCCTATACGACGCTCGGTGAGTTCGTCGCGATGGGCGTGGCGGCCTGCCTGCTACTCGAGTACGGGGTGTCGACCGCGGCGGTTGCCGTCGGGTGGAGCCAGTACCTCAACAAGTTGTTGCAGAACCTCTTCGGCGTCAGCCTGCCGCACGCGATCACGGCGGCACCGTGGGACGACGACCCCGGGATCGTCAACCTGCCGGCCATCGTGCTCGTGGTGATGTGCATGCTGCTGCTCATCCGGGGCGCCTCGGAGTCGGCCAAGGCCAACACCGTCATGGTGCTGATCAAACTCGGCGTGCTGGCGATGTTCTCCGTCATCGCGTTCACCGGCTTCACCACCAACCACTTCGCCGACTTCGCCCCGATGGGCGGCGCGGCCGTCGGCCTCGCGGCGGGCACCATCTTCTTCTCCTACATCGGCCTCGACGCCGTGTCGACGGCGGGCGACGAGGTCAAGGATCCGCAGAAGACCATGCCGCGGGCCATCATCGCCGCTCTGCTGATCGTCACCGGCATCTACCTCTTGGTGACGTTCGCCGCGCTCGGCGCGCAGGACTGGACGGGTTTCGAGGGCCAGGAGGCGGGGCTGGCGCAGATCCTCGACGACGTCACCGGACTGAGTTTCTGGAGCACCGTCCTCGCGGCCGGCGCGGTCATCTCGATCTTCTCGGTCACCCTCGTGACGATGTACGGCCAGACCCGCATCCTGTTCGCCATGGGCCGCGACGGGCTGCTGCCGTCGATGTTCGCCAAGGTCAACCCGAAGAGCATGACGCCGGTGAACAACACCATCGTCGTGGCGATCGTGGTGTCGATCCTGGCCGGCTTCATCCCCTTGGACAAGCTCGCCGACATGGTGTCGATCGGCACCCTGACGGCATTCATCGTGGTGTCCCTCGGCGTGATCATCCTGCGCCGCCGCGAGCCCGATCTGCCGCGCGGGTTCAAGGTGCCGCTGTACCCGGTGACGCCGATCCTCTCGATCCTGGCGTGCGGCTACATCCTGTACAGCCTGCATTGGTACACGTGGATTGCGTTCAGCGCCTGGGTGTTGGTCGTCTGGGCGTACTACCTGCTGTGGGGCCGGCACCACAGTGCGCTCAACGACGGTGGTGACGGCGTCATCGCCTCGGCGGCACCGGGGGTGGACGACGTGGACGTCGTGGGTCCGAGGGACAAGGACGTTCCATGACTTCCCAGCGAGAAGCGAAGCGGGATCGCGCATGACTGTCATCGTCGGCTACCTCGCCGGAAAGGCCGGGACGTCCGCGCTGAATCTCGGTGTGGAGGCGGCCAGGACGCTCAAGACGTCACTGTCGGTCGTCACCGTGGTGCCCAAGCCGTGGACCACGCCGTCGCCCGCGCGCGTCGACGCCGAGTACGCGCAGTACGCCGACAAGCTGGCCGCCGATTCGGCGACACAGGCCAAACAGTGCGTCGCCGCGCTCGACGACACGCTTGAGGTCAGCTTCCACAAGTATGCGCACCGGTCTGCGCCCGGCGGACTGCTGCAGGCGGTCGGGGACCTGAAAGCCGAAGCGCTGGTGCTGGGTTCGGCGTCGGACGGCAGCCTCGGCCAGGTCGTGGTGGGGTCGACGGCGGACCGCTTGCTGCATTCGTCGCCGGTGCCGTTGGCGATCTGTCCGCGCGGCTACCGCGGCTCCAAGTCGCACGGGTTGACCCGCATCACCGCGGCGTACCCCGGCACCGCCGATTCGTTGCACGTGGTCGAGCGCTGCGCGACACTTGCCGAGCAGCTTCAGATTCCGTTGCGCGTCATCACCTTTGCGGTACGGGGTCGCACGATGTATCCGCCGGAGGTGGGGCTCGACGCCGAGACGTCGATCCTGCAGTCTTGGGCGTTGGCGTCGCGAGAGGCGTTGGCGGCGTTGAAGACCAATGGCATCGTCGGCGACGACGTCCAACTTCAGGTGGCCACCGGCAACGGCTGGGATCAGGCGTTGGACGCACCGGACTGGGACGACGGCGATCTACTCGCCATCGGCACGTCGCCGCAGGGTCCGATCGCCCGGGTGTTCCTGGGGTCCAAGGGCACGAAGATCGTGCGGCACAGTCCGGTTCCGGTGCTGGTACTGCCGAACTAGTACTTCATGGTCCCTCGGTCTACCGCGATCTGCGATCCGGAGATCGTCGCGGACGCGTCGCTCGCCAACCAGGTCACCACGTCCGAAACCTCTTCGGCCGTCATGAATTCCTGAAGCCCCTTCTTGCCCTCGTGGTTGACGGGGTGGAACGGCATCGGCGAGAAGCTGTGGATGTAGGTCGGGTACTTGCCGAAGATTTCCATCATGGCGTCGGGCTCCACCATCGGGGTGTCGATGGAGTACGGGTGGATCGAGTTCACCCGGATGCCGTACTCCCCCACCTCGAGTGCCAGGGAGTTCGTGATGGCGACGAGGCCGTGCTTGGACGCCGCGTAGTGACTGTTGCCGGGGGTGGCCTTCAGCCCCGCCGACGAGCTGACGACGATGATCGATCCGCCGTTGCCCGCCTCGATCATGGCGGGCACGGTCGCACGCAGGGTGCGCCAGGTGCCGTTCAGGTTGACGTCGATGACGGTGTCCCACTGGTCTTCCGACATCTCGAACATCCGGCCCCAGCTGAGTACGCCGGCGTTGGCCACCACGACGTCGAGCCGGCCGAACTGTTCGATCGTGTCGGCGACCAACTGCTGCTGGGCGGCGAGGTCCCGGATGTCGACCTCACGGGCCAGCACCTTGCGGCCGGTCGCCTCGACGGCGCTGGCGGTCTCGGCCAGCTCCTCGGAGGTGGCGGCTGGGTAGGTGATGGTGTCGGAGACGGGTCCGCACACGTCGACGGCGACGATGTCGGCACCCTCGTTGGCCAGTCGGATGGCGTGGGCGCGGCCCTGCCCCCGTGCCGCTCCGGTCACGAATGCGACGCGTCCCTCGAGTGTTGCAGCCATCAACCGCCCTTTCGTCGACCATTTCCGGTGCCACGAGCAGGCTAGCAGCCAAACTGGAACGTGTTCTAGAAGTGGTCAGAGTTCGGAGATGATCTGCTGCCGTTTGGCGGTGTACTCGGAGTCGGAGATGGTGCCCATGGCACGCAGGGTCTCCAGTTCCTGCAGGCGCTGAGCGGTCGAGGGTCCAGCGGGAGCGGGCATGGGTGGCGGAACGTACGGTGCCGCCGGGTCGACGGTCGGCGCCGCCATGTGGGCGGCCGGGGGAACCCGTTGCGCTGCCGCCCTCCTCACCACGTTCATCACCTGCTGGCGGACCGCCGGGTTGGAGCGGATGTCGATGGTGCCGTCCATCGCCACCCCGTTGGCCTTCAGGATCTGCATGATCTCCATGAGCGGCCCCGCCTGCCCGGACAGGTCGTACATCCGGTCGCCGTCCTCGGCAAGGGTGAACTGAGCGGGCATCATGCCGCCGACCAAAGCGCTTCTATTCCAGTCGATTTGGTACTGATTGGTGGCGGGGTCGACGAGCACCACCAACTTCCTGCCGGTGATCAGCGGCAGCCGCGTCACCGAGGCGATCACCTTGTCCCGGACGTCGAATGGGGTCAGGCCGGGTCCCTCGACGTGAAGCCCAATCGTCACCAGCGGTTGGTCGTTGATCCGGGTGCCGGTTTCGCCGATGGCAGTCACCTGGGCCAGCGCCAAAACCCCGTTGGCCTCCAACATTTGGGTCTTCGCGGCGGTTTTGGCGCCGTAGTTGGCCAGCGCGATGGCGACGAGGACGTCGACCGCGGTGATCAGCAGACCGGTCCAGAACATCCATCGCATGGAGTCGGCGAACATGCCCTGGCCGACGGTGAAGTACACCCCGAGGAAGATCGGGCCGACGATTCCGCCGCACAGCAGCACCATCAGCTGCGCCTTCACGTATCGACCCAACATTGCCACGCTCCTTCTCAGCTGGCCGTTTTGCAGGTCAGACTAGCCCTCGGAGGACAATTCCGGAATCTCCACGATGAGGAAGGAGAAGTTGTCGTGGGCGCCGTTGCGACGGGTGGTCTCGATGATCGTCGCGGCGACGTCGTCGAGGTCGGGTTGCTTGACGGCCTCCCGCAGTTCCTCGGGTGACATCACCCCGCTCACACCGTCGGAGCACAGCAGGTACGTGCCCGCCTCGAGAGGACGCACCTCGAGGTGCGGTTGCACCGGGGGGAACTGGCCGAGGGACTGCGTGATGATGTTGGTCGGCCTGCCGTTGGTGTCGAACACCGAGTCGTCGATCGAAATCTGTGCCAGGACACCGTCGGTGATCGAGAACACCGGGCTGTCACCGACGTTGAAGATCACCAGGCCCTCGTCGAGCAGGCACAGCCCGGCCACCGTCGTACCGAGGCCCTGCAGGTCGGCGTCGACGCCCACGGCGCGTACCTGCTCGCTGGTCTCGACGAGGGTGTCGGCGATGTTCGCCGGGGTCTGCCAGTCCACCGATCGTTCCGAGATCACGGTCAGCGCCACCCGACTGGCGAGGTCGCCACCGGCGTGGCCGCCCATCCCGTCGGCCACGGCGCACGTGAACGGCGCGGTGGGCGCGAAATCCATTGTGACGAGCGATCCTTCGCGCGTCTGACTGAGCCACCCGGCAACCAGGATGGCGTCTTCGTTGCGCTTGCGCACCAGACCAAGATCGGTGAACGCACGCACGTTGATCACGGACAACCCGCACCACCCTTTTCGTTTGACCAGCTCAGTCCGCTCATCGTGCCAGATCGTGGCGGAATCGCAGCCCATGCCACGACTTCCGGGCGAGCGAAGCGACGGGAAGGGCGGCTGGGCACGGGCCAGTGTGTGAATACGAAAGCGGCGCCCACCCTTTCGGGTGAGCGCCGCCTTGCGACTAGATCAGATCACTTAGAGGATCCCCGTAGGCGGAGCCTACTTAATGATCTTGGTAACGCGTCCTGCGCCGACGGTCTTGCCGCCCTCGCGGATCGCGAAACGCAGACCCTCATCCATGGCGACCGGCTGGATCAGCTTCACGCCGATGTCGACGTTGTCGCCGGGCATGACGATGTCGGTGCCCTCGGGGAGGGTGACGACGCCGGTCACGTCCGTGGTGCGGAAGTAGAACTGCGGACGGTAGTTCGACAGGAACGGCTTGTGACGGCCGCCTTCTTCCTTGGACAGGATGTAGACGCTGCCCTCGAACTCGGTGTGCGGCGTGGTGGTGCCGGGCTTGACCACGACCTGGCCACGCTCGACGTCTTCACGCTTGACACCACGGACCAGCAGGCCGACGTTGTCGCCCGCCATGCCCTGGTCCAGCAGCTTGCGGAACATCTCGACGCCGGTGACGGTGGTCTTGGTGACCGTCGGCTTGATGCCGACGATCTCGACCTCTTCGTTGACGTTGATCACGCCACGCTCGACGCGACCGGTGACGACGGTGCCACGACCGGTGATCGTGAAGACGTCCTCGACGGGCATGAGGAACGGCTTCTCGGTCTCACGAACCGGGTCCGGGATGGACTCGTCGACGGCTTCCATGAGCTTCTCGACGGACTCGACCCACTTCGGGTCGCCTTCGAGGGCCTTGAGAGCCGAGACCTGGATGACCGGGGCTTCCTCGTCGAAGTCCTGGGCGGCCAGCAGTTCGCGGACCTCCATTTCGACGAGCTCGAGGAGCTCCTCGTCTTCGACCATGTCGGCCTTGTTCAGCGCGACCAGGATGTACGGCACGCCGACCTGACGAGCGAGCAGCACGTGCTCCTTCGTCTGGGGCATGGGGCCGTCGGTCGCGGCGACCACGAGGATCGCTCCGTCCATCTGGGCGGCACCGGTGATCATGTTCTTGATGTAGTCAGCGTGGCCGGGAGCGTCAACGTGTGCGTAGTGACGCTTCTCGGTCTGGTACTCAACATGCGAGATGTTGATCGTGATGCCACGCTCGCGCTCTTCGGGTGCATTGTCGATCTGATCGAATGCACGCGACTCGTTCAACGTCGGGTACTTGTCGTGCAGAACCTTGGTGATTGCTGCCGTCAACGTGGTCTTGCCGTGGTCAACGTGACCGATGGTCCCGATGTTGACGTGCGGCTTCGTCCGCTCGAACTTCGCCTTCGCCACTTCTGTGTCCTCCTGGACTTCGATGATGCTTGTTTAAAGTTGGGTCTGTTTTCAATTGTGTGGTCCGCCGCGAGGCTACCGGTTGTTGCCAAGTGGCTACTGGCCGGTGGCCTTCGCGATGATCTCCTTCGACACGTTCGCCGGAACTTCGGCGTAGGAGTCGAACACCATGGAGTAGTTCGCCCGGCCCTGAGTCTTCGACCGGAGGTCTCCGACGTAGCCGAACATTTCGGACAGCGGCACCGTCGCCCGCACTACGCGGGCACCGCTGCGCTCCTCCATGGCTTGAATCTGACCACGGCGGGAGTTCAAGTCGCCAATCACTTCACCCATGTAATCCTCCGGGGTGGTGACCTCGACGGCCATGACGGGCTCGAGAATCGTCGGCTGTGCTTGCGCCGCAGCCTTCTTGAGCACCTGGGAGCCGGCGATCTTGAACGCCATTTCCGAGGAGTCCACGTCGTGGTAGGCACCGTCGAGCAGGATCAGCTTGACGTTCACCAGCGGGTAGCCGGCGAGCACGCCGTACTGCATCGCGTCCTGCGCACCGGCATCCACCGAGGGGATGTACTCGCGCGGAATGCGTCCGCCGCTGACCTTGTTCTCGAACTCGTAGGTCGCGCCGTCTTCGCCGGTGAACGGCTCGATGCTGACGAGAACCTTCGCGAACTGGCCGGAGCCACCGGTCTGCTTCTTGTGCGTGAACTCGACCTTGTCGACGGCGCGCTTGATGGTCTCCTTGTAGGCGACCTGCGGCTTGCCGACGTTGGCCTCGACCTTGAACTCGCGACGCATGCGGTCGACGAGGATGTCGAGGTGGAGCTCGCCCATGCCACCGATGATGGTCTGGCCGGTCTCGTGGTCCTGGTTGACCTTGAACGTCGGGTCTTCCTCGGCCAGCTTCTGAATGGCCAGGGACAGCTTCTCCTGGTCACTCTTCGTCTTGGGCTCGATGGCGACCTGGATCACCGGATCCGGGAACGTCATCGACTCGAGGACGACCTGGTGCTGCGGATCGGACAAGGTGTCACCGGTGGTGGTGTCCTTGAGGCCGATCACGGCGTAGATGTGGCCGGCAGCGGCAGTCTCGACCGGGTTCTCCTTGTTGGAGTGCATCTGGAAGAGCTTGCCCAGACGTTCCTTCTTGCCCTTGGTCGCGTTGATGACCTGGGCGCCGGAGTCGACCTTGCCGGAGTACACCCGGACGTAGGTGAGCTTGCCGAAGAACGGGTGCGTCGCAACCTTGAACGCCAGCGCCGAGAACGGCTCGCTGGTGGACGGCTTGCGCGTGACCAGTTCCTCTTCCTTGCCAGGAATGTGGCCCGTCACGGACTCGACGTCCAGGGGCGACGGCAGGTAGTCGATGACGGCGTCGAGCATGGGCTGGACGCCCTTGTTCTTGAACGCACTGCCACACAGCACCGGGTAGATCTCGGAGTTGACGACCATCTTGCGGATCGCACCCTTGATCTCGGCGACCGTGAGGTCTTCGCCACCGAAGTACTTTTCCAGCAGCGCTTCGTCGGTCTCTGCGACCGTCTCGAGCAGCTTGGTGCGGTACTCGCCGGCCTGCTCCTGGAGCTCTTCGGGGATCTCGATAGTCTCGTAGGTCTCACCGAGCTTGGTCTCGCCACGCCACACCTTGGCGTTCATCTCGACCAGGTCGACGATGCCCTCGAAGCCACCCTCGGAACCGATGGGGAGCTGGATCGGCAGCGCGCGGGCGCCGAGGCGCTCCTCGATGGTGCGGACGGTGAAGTAGAAGTCCGCGCCGATCTTGTCCATCTTGTTGACGAAGCAGATGCGCGGCACGTCGTACTTGTCGGCCTGACGCCACACCTGCTCGGACTGCGGCTCAACACCCTCTTTGCCGTCGAAGACGGCGACGGCGCCGTCGAGGACGCGGAGCGAACGCTCCACCTCGACGGTGAAGTCGACGTGCCCGGGGGTGTCGATGATGTTGATCTGGTTGCCATCCCAGAAGCAGGTGGTAGCGGCCGAGGTGATGGTGATACCCCGCTCCTGCTCCTGCTCCATCCAGTCCATCGTGGCGGCACCGTCGTGCACCTCACCGATCTTGTAGCTGATACCGGTGTAGTAGAGGATGCGCTCGGTCGTCGTCGTCTTACCGGCATCGATGTGCGCCATGATGCCGATATTGCGGACCTTGGTGAGGTCGGTGAGCACGTCCTGTGCCACGGCGTCTTCCCACTCTTTCTTGCTTGTTGGTTGTTGGTGTTCGACCGACGAGGGGCTAGCGCCCGCCGCCGGTGGCGATCACCAGCGGTAGTGCGCGAATGCCCGGTTTGCTTCGGCCATCTTGTGGGTGTCCTCGCGTCGCTTGACGGCGGCACCCAGGCCATTGCTCGCGTCGAGCAATTCGTTGGCCAGACGTTCGACCATCGTCTTCTCGCGGCGCTGCTTGGAGAAGCTCACCAGCCAGCGCAGGGCCAGCGTGGTGGACCGCTCGGGGCGGACCTCGACGGGCACCTGGTAGGTGGCGCCACCAACGCGACGGCTGCGGACCTCGAGGGCCGGCTTCACGTTGTCGAGTGCGCGCTTGAGGGTGACGACCGGGTCGGTGCCGGTCTTGTCACGAGCCTGTTCGAGCGCTCCATAGACAATGCGTTCTGCGAGGGATTTCTTCCCGTCCAGCAGAACCTTGTTGACGAGCTGCGTGACCAGCTGCGAACCGTAGACCGGATCGTTGACCAGCGGCCGCTTGGGTGCGGGCCCCTTGCGCGGCATTAGCTCTTCTCCTTCTTGGCGCCGTAGCGGCTCCGTGCCTGCTTGCGGCTCTTGACACCCTGGGTGTCGAGCGAACCGCGGATGATCTTGTAGCGCACACCGGGAAGGTCCTTCACACGGCCTCCACGAACCAGCACCATCGAGTGCTCCTGAAGGTTGTGGCCTTCGCCTGGGATGTAGGCGGTGACCTCAACCCCGGTGGTCAGCTTGACGCGCGCGACCTTTCGAAGTGCCGAGTTCGGCTTCTTCGGGGTGGTCGTGTAGACGCGGGTGCAGACGCCGCGGCGCTGCGGGCTGCCCTTGAGGGCCGCGGTCTTGACCTTGGCGATCTTGTCCCGGCGACCCTTGCGGACCAGCTGGTTGATGGTTGGCATGTACCGGCTTCCTGTGTTGCTTCGTGTAACTGCTCTGCTGTGGCTAGGTCATTCTCAAGACTGTGTACTGCGGTTACGCCCTGCCGTGCTACCCCGCGGCCGGGTGTGTCGCACACGCTCGCGCACCGAATTCTCGTCGATGCGTCGTGGACATGCGAATTTGCCCGACGTGCAGGCTCGCTTGCAGGCGTCACAGCCCCAAGCGCCCTAACGGCCAGGCACGATCGACCACGATACCTGTTCGCGAGGGCTTGGGTCAAAGCGCGCCAACCCCGCCGCTCACCTGGGCTGTTCCATGCCCACTGCCAGCCTCAGCACCATGTCGGTGAAGACGGCGTCGGTGTCGATCGCGTCCATCACTCCCGTCATCTCCAGGAGCACGAACCCGTGAAGGGCCGACCAGAACTCCAGTGCCGCGAAGAAGCCGTCCTCCCCCTCGAGCCCGAAGGAGGCCAGCACCGCGATCACCGGCTCGGCCGCGGCTCGGGTCGCCGCGGTGTACTCGGGGTCGTCGCCGCCAAGCGGCATCCGGGTGAACGCCGAGTACCGGCCGGGATGGTGGTGGGCATAGCTGCGGTAGGCGCTGGCCATCGCGACCACGGCGTCGTCCCTGGTACGCCCGTCCCCCACGGTGTTGAGCATCCCGATGATGTCTTCGATGACGCGCATTCGGACAGTCCGGCGCAGGTCCTCGAGGCTGTCGACGTGGTTGTACAGCGACGGACCCTTGGTGCCGAGCTGCATGGCGAGGGCGTTGATGGTGAGCGCGTCCCAGCCTTCGCGGTCCAGGAACGTCAGCGCCGCGTTCACGATGGCGTCGCGGCTGAGCTTGGTGGTCCTGCCCGGCGGGCGCGTCCGGCCCGTGCCGGACGTCGACTCCGACCGAGCTGCCATGGGGTTGCGTCCTTCGGGTGGGTCTTCTCGACAAGGTGAACGTCGCGTGTCCTGCAATCCAGGACTGCTGACTGTAACCCCCGCCCGTGGCGAGTCAGTTCACTCTGTCCTGGCTGAGCTGGGCCAGTGTCCCCGTGATCGCGCAGAGATCGGGCAGCTTGCCGGGGTTGACGGTTTGTACCGACCAGGTGATGACGTCGCCGCCCTTGGCGACGTAGACGCTGCACGCGTTGCGATCGCTGGCTTGAAAGCCCTTGTTGCCGTTGACCTCGACCTCGGTGATGGTGCGGCCCGTGTCGCGTTCGAGTGACCGCTCGGTGTCGAGGTCGCTGCCCCGGTACCACCACGTCGAAAGGCCCATGCCGAGTTCGACGTCGCCGAGTGCGGTGTTCTCCTGCCAGAAGCAGCCTGCGTCGTTGACCACCACCCTGGTGAACAGGGTTCCGCCGACGGCGCTCGTCACGTCGGCGTCGGCGACGCCGTTGCATTCGGCGCTTCGGAAGGTCTGCCCGGAACCCGAAGGGGGCGCCGGCGTCGCAGCCGTCGGCGACCCGCAGGCCACGACCGAGCAACCCGTGGCGAGCAACAGCAGGATTCTGGTCACGAGTCGGCCGACAGGGTGGCCGTCAGCAACGTCTCGGCGTCCGCGCACGCATCGCCGGCGCTCTGCCGAAACTGGACCCACCACGTCAGCACTCCCGACCCGGCGGCCGCGGTGGCAGAACACGCGTTGGGGGTGTCGGGGCGCTGGGCCAGGAAGGCCGGGTGCCGCACCACCGTCTTCTCCGTCAGACGTGCGTCGCGACCGACGGCGACGTCGCGTTCGCGGTCGATGCTGCCCGTGTCGAACCAGGTGAAGACGACGTCGACGACGCCCGACTCGGTCGAGAGGACGTATTGACACACGGCCCCGCTGAAGGGCTTGACCATGCTGCTGGCGCTCAGCAGTTCCTTGATGGAATCGTCCTGCAGAAGCCCGCATCGATCGTCGACGTATCCGTAGCTGCGGTTCGGGTCCGGCACGGTGAGGCGGGCCCGTTCGGCGACGCCTCCGACGGTGTGCGTGCACGCGGAAACGGCCGTCATGGCGACGACCGCCATACCGCTCCGTGCCATCCGTCCACGCATAGTGAGCACACGCTACCCAGCGACAACGACCGAAGTGCTGCCGCGGGCGGCACTCGGCGACGTAGAGTCGGCGAAGGCCGATCGGGGCCGCGTCGCAAAGGGGACCACCGTGGGTTGGAGAGCGTCGAGCACGTCGCTGGGGTTGAGCGTGGCCGCCATTCTCGGGACGCTGGTGGCGGGAGCACCGGTCGCCCAGGCCAAGAACGGCGACACCCACGTCACGGGCCAGGGCGTGGTCCAGACGTTGGACTGCAACGACTCCACGCTCATCGTCGTGGGCACCGGCAACAACATCACCGCCGTCGGCACGTGCTGGGGCGTTTCGGTCCAGGGTTCGGCCAACGTCATCGTGGTGGACAACGTGATCAACGACATCACCGTCTACGGATTCGACCAGACGGTCCTCTATCACCAGGGCGAGCCGTTGGTGTGGGACCGCGGTCGCGAATTGGGCATGACCAACCGCATCGATCGGGTACCCGTCTAGGCATGCACGCACGGTCCTTCCGATTCGTCCCCGCTCTGGCCGCCTTGGCAATTGGTCTCGTCGGCTGCGGTTCGGACTCGGGCACCTCGCCGACGATGACGGCGGGTTCGTCAGGTGTGCAGGTCGAGATCGCCAACACCATCAACTATGGCTCGGTCGGCACGACCGCCGAGATCGACTGTGCCGACGGCAAGTCGCTGACGGTGGGCGGCTCGAACAACTCGCTCACGGTGAAGGGCACGTGCTCGAACGTCAACGTCGGCGGCGCCGACAACAGGTTGACCTTCGAGAAGATCGTCGACGGCCTCAGCGTCGTGGGCCTCAACAACACCGTCACCTACTCCGACGGCGACCCGAAGGTCAACGACACGGGTTCGGGGAATTCGATCAGGAAGGGCTAGCGAGCCCGTGCCGGCCGGCACCGTCGGCGAATTTCCTTGCTCCGGAGAGTGATTCGGCGGCCACCCGGGACATGCTGCCGAATTCGACGTCCATCGCGTCGGCCTCCGACATCCCCCACTGGTTGAGCGCGGAGAGCCGGTCGGCCCGCAGGCATTGTTGCGGAAGCGCGGCCAGCTCGGCCGCCAGCGTCTCGGCGGCCTCGCGCGCCCGACCGGGTGCCACGACGCGGTTGGCCAGCCCGATCGCGAGCGCCTCGTGTGCGTCGACGCTGCGGCCGGTGAGGATGAGGTCCATCGCCCGGCTGTGCCCGATGAGCCGCGGCAGCCGAACCGTGCCCCCGTCGATCAACGGGACGCCCCAGCGGCGGCAGTAGACGCCGAAGACGGCGCCCTCCTCGACCACCCGCAGGTCGCACCACAGCGCGAGTTCGAGACCGCCGGCGACCGCGAACCCACTGACCGCGGCGATGACGGGTTTGGACAATGTCATGCGTGACGGCCCCATCGGTCCGGGGCCGGTGCGGTGCACCGGGTTGGCGTCGGGTGTGCCAAATGCCTTGAGATCCGCTCCGGCACAGAACGTTCCGTTGTCACCCCACAGCACGGCGACGGCCGCGTCGTCGTCGGCGTCGAAGTCCTCGAACGCGGCGTGGAGGCCCGCGGCGGCAGGTCCGTTGACGGCGTTGCGGGCTTCGGGCCGATTCATGATCACCGTCGTGACCGGTCCGCTGCGTTCCGCTCGTACGCCGCCGGTGTAGTCGGTCACGTGGCCTCCATCAGTGTCGTGTCGTCGCGTCGCGCCACCAGTTCGGCGGCGAAGTCGTGGTATGCCTGCCGCAGCGCGTCGCCCGGCCAGTCGTCGGGCAGCAGTTCGACCGGCAGGACGGGGTCGGCCAGCAGATGTCGGACCGTGGCCGCGGCGGCCACGAATCTGGCAGGCACGTCCGAGGCGCCGGACAGGTCGTCGAGCAGGCGGCGCCCGGTGCCAACCCAGGTGGGCAGGTCCCACAGCGCGGCGACGAGACCTGCCGGGTCGTCGTCGCGGGCCTCCAGCACCCGCACCCGCCCTCGGAGTTCGTCGGTCAGCTGCAGGTCGAGGTTGGCCGGGCGCATCCACACGCCCTCACGCAGCTCGCCGAATCGCTTGGCCTGCAGTGTCGTTCGCAGTGTCGCCCGGGTTCTTGCGTCGGTGCCGACGCTGGTGATCACCAGGGTCGACCACGTGCCGTCCCACCCGCGAAGCTTCGGGTCGAGCGCGTCGTCCTGACGCCGTTGCCTGGCGAGCAATCTGTCCGAGAGCCGGTATCCGTCGGCGGAGCGCACCAGATCACCGGCGCCGACCATCCGGGTCAGGGCCACCCGCAGCGTCGGCTCCCTGATTCCGAAATCGGCGGTGAGCCTGATCAATTCGGCCGCCGTCGCCCACGCGGGATGGGCACCGAGCAGCACGCTCAGCACGACGGACCTCGCCGTCAGCCGCGTGAGCACGGCTAGAAGCCCGAGGTCTTGCGGCCGGAGTCCCCGAACGGCTCGTCGCGCGACTTCACGGCGTCGCGGAAGCCACGGGCGGTCGCCTCGGCGACGAAGGCGTGCCCTTCCGGTGTGTGCCGCGCGACGCCGTCGAACACCGTGCTGACCATGCTGCTGGTGGCGACGCCCTGGTTGAACAGCGCGGTGTTCAACGCCAGCTTGGCCATGATCAGCTGGTTGACGGGCATGGCCGCAATGCGTCCGACGAGGTTTTCGGTGCGCTCGTCGAGGTCCTCGGGTTCGGGCGCCTCGACGGCGAGTCCCCATTCCGCGGCTTGGGCGCCGGTGAGGCAATCACCGGTGAAGAGAAGGCGTTTCGCGCGTTGGTCGCCGAGGCGGTGCGCCCAGAGCCCGGCCGCGGGCACCCCCCAGACGCGCATCGGCGGGTAGCCGATCTTCGCGTCGGCGGCGGCGATCACCTGGTCGGCGTGCAGCGCGATGTCGGTGCCGCCGGCCACGCAGTAGCCGTGGATCTTGACCACGGTCGGCTTGTCGGCGTGCATCAGGCTGGCGAAGCCGCGGACGAACCGGCTCATCATCTGGTAGTCGACCATCGGGTCCCACGGTTGATCGGGCAGATGGTTCACCGCTTGGGTCTTGCCGTCGAGCACCGTGCCCTTGTAACCGCCGGTGCCTCCTGCCGACGACGTGCGGTCGGCGTAGGCGGACAGGTCGAAGCCGGAGCAGAAGCCCGCACCGCGACCGGAGATCAGCATGACGTGGACGTTGGGGTCGAGGTCGGCCCGCTCGACCAAAGCCGACAGTTCCAGTGGGGTGTCGGCGACGATTGCGTTGCCCTTGTCGGGGCGGTTGAACGTGATTCGGGCGACGCGGTCGGTGACCTCGTAGGTCATGGTCTTGAGGTTGTCGAAGTCGACGGGCCGGATGGCGTGTGTCATCCGGTGGCCCCGTTCCCCCGCGAGCGTGCGTGTCTGCGGGCGACACGCCGGTCAGAAACGGGAGTCCGCGCACGCTCGGCAGAGGGGGTCATCCCTTGACCATTGCACGCTCGATGATCGGCGCCAGGTCGAGGCCCGTCGGCAGCGTGCCAAACGCCCCGCCCCACTGGCCGCCGAGCCGGCTGGCCAGGAACGCCTCCGCCACCGCGGGGTGGCCGTACCGCGCCAGCAACGAGCCTTGCAGGGCGAGCGAGATGTCCTCGGCGATCTTGCGGCCGCGGTACTGGATGGTCTCCAGATCGCCGAGTTCGGCGCGCAACGACGTCACGTGGGCGTCCAGCCGCGGGTCGTGACCCGCCGTGCGACCGAGCTCGTCGAACAGCACCTCGACGCACGCGGGCCGGGTTGCCATGGCGCGCAACGTGTCCAGGGCGCTGACATTTCCGGAGCCCTCCCAGATGCCCATCAGCGGCGCCTCTCGGTACAGCCGGGGCATGCCCGACTCCTCGACGTAGCCGTTGCCACCGAGGCACTCCATGGCCTCCGCCGCGTGCGGGGTGGCGCGCTTGCAGACCCAGTACTTGCCTGCGGCGAGACCGATTCGGCGCAGCAGGGTTTCGCGTTCGTCCCCGCGGGTGGCCGCGTCGGTGGCGCCGGCCATCCGCATCGCCAGCATGGTGGCGGCTTCGGCCTCGACGGCGAGGTCGGCGAGCACGTTGCGCATCAGCGGTTGGTCGATCAGGTACTCCCCGAACGCCTTTCGGTGCTGGGCGTGGTGGATGGCCCGGGTCAGCCCGGTGCGCATGCTGGTCGCGCTGCCGAGCGTGCAGTCCAGCCGGGTGAGGTTGACCATCTCGATGATGGTCGGCACCCCGCGGCCCTCTTCGCCGACGAGCCAGGCCGTGGCGCCGTCGTACTCGACCTCGCTCGAGGCGTTGGCGTGGTTGCCGAGCTTGTCCTTGAGCCGCTGAAGGAACATCCGGTTGCGCGTCCCGTCGGGCAGCACCCTCGGCAGGAAGAAGCAGCTCACACCGTTCGGCGCCTGCGCCAGCACCAGGAACACATCCGACATCGGGGCGGAGGTGAACCACTTGTGACCGGTCAGGCCGTAAGTGCCGTCGCCGTTCGGCGTCGCCTGCGTGGTCCCGGCGCGGACGTCGGAGCCGCCCTGCTTCTCGGTCATCGACATGCCGGCGGTGAGGCCGGCCTTCGAGGTGGGCACCGCCAACTCGGGGTCGTACACCCGGCTGGTCAGCAGGGGCTCGTATATCGCGGACAGTTCGGGGTTGTGCCGCAGCGCGGGCACGACGGCGTAGGTCATCGAGATCGGGCAGACGTGGCCCGCCTCCGGTGTCCAGACCGACGTCTTGGCGGCGCGGACGACGTGCGCGCCCGGCCGGCCGTCGGCCCATGGGGCCGCATGCAAGCCGTGGCCGACGGCGACCCTCATCAGTTCGTGATAGGCGGGGTCGTACTCGACCTCGTCGACGCGATGCCCGTAGCGGTCATGGGTTCGCAGTGTCGGCTGATGACGATCGGCAAGCTCACCCCACCGCTGCGCCTGCGGGCCTCCCGCGAGCGCGCCAAGCTCGAAGACCTCGTCGGCACCCCACTGGCCGCCCTCGCGCATCAGCGCCTCGGCGAGCACGGGTGAGGTCGCGGGGTTGTAACCCTCCAGCGTGGGGGCCTGATTGGTGACGACGTGCGTGTCCGACATGCGTTTCACTGTTACATTTCCTCGACGGTTGCACAAGGTTCGTAATGGGGCGGCGTCCACGCAATACTGATCCGATGACGCCGAACACCGTCGTGCACGCCGCGACGCTCGAACTCGTTCACGAGCCGGTCCCCGCCGAACAGTCGGTGCGCGGCGGGCCGACGACGGGCGCGAAGGCGGTCGACGAGTTCGGTGGCCTCGAGGTCGGGGTGTGGGAGATGACGCCGGGCGTGATGAACGACGTCGAGACCGACGAGGTGTTCGTCGTGCTTTCCGGCGCAGCCACCGTCGAGTTCGCCACCGGCGCGGAGACCATGCACCTCGGACCCGGCGACGTGGTGCGGTTCGCCGCCGGCGCCGAGACGGTGTGGACGGTCACCGAGACCCTGCGGAAGGTCTACCTCGCCGCCGGCTGAGACGCGGGACCGCCGTCGCGCTCATAGCGGTGCAGGGCCGTCAAGACGACCGCCGCGAGCGCCCACCCGAGGAGGACGTCGACGACGTAGTGCTCGGCGGTGTAGACCAGCGTGAACGCCATGATCAACGGATACGCCACCAGCAGGGGGCGCCACGCCGGGCGCACCCGCGTCCAGATGAAGGCCGACACCGCAGCCGACATCCCGGCGTGCAGCGACGGGATCGCCGCAACCAGGTTGACGCTGGCCTGCCCCTGATCGATCAGCGCGCTCGCCGTGTGCAGGTTCAGGTTGTCCCAGCCCCGGCCGACGATTCGCTGCACCCAGGGGTTGGCGCCGTCGTGGCGGGGCGTCACGGCCCCGAGTAGTCCGCCGTCGGGGACGCCACGGCCGGAGCCGAACATGCACTGCGGGTTCGACGGCCCGGCGGCGACGTCGGCGGGCGTACACCTGGCAGCCGCCCACGGCGGCGCAGCGGGAAGCAGCGCATAGATGACCAGCCCGGCGAGATTCAGTCCGACGAACAATCGGACGAATGCCTTCCATTCGTCACGATTGCGGAGCCAGAGCACCGCCGCCACGACGTACGGGAGGATGAAGAACGACATGTAGACGGTGCTGAGCGCCACCTCCCACCAGGGAGGCTGCAGTTGCTTCAACTGCTCCTGCAGCCACACCGTCGGCATGGTTCCGAAGAACATCAGGCGATCCATGTCCGCCTGCCAGTGCCACATCGTCGGTCGGCCGATCAACGTCGCCGCTCCCCTGCTGAGGTCGTAGGCGATCAGGAGGAGCGCAAACGGCAGCCAGTCGCGGATGACGTAGAGGACGCGGCGGCCCTGGCCGATGCTGGCGGTTGCGAGGCCGGTACAGATGTAGACGAGCAACAGCTCTCGGTTGAACGCGAAGCCACGGGTCACGGTCAGATAGCCCACGGCGCAGGCCCAGACGGCCACCCCAAGCCGACGCGCGATGCGGAGTCGTCGCTCGCGGGCGCCGGCCGCTGGCTTGGCATGGCCCAAAACCTCTGGGGATGACTGGTCGACTACGGACACGGGAGCCTTTCGCGATCGGAAAGTGCGGTGTTCCCGTGGTGACGCTAGTCAACCCTCCGTACATTCGCCGTTCATGTGAACGTCAGACGTCGTCGCGAAGGAACGCGATGCCGTCCTTGCGCCCGACACGTCGCCGGCGCCGAGACGGTGTGGGCGGTCACCACCCGCGCCACGGCGCCGCAAATCCGGCGACTGCACCGCCCGTCCCATCCACCTCAAATTTCACATTGATGTGGACAGTTTTATCGGCTGTGCACTCACGATTTTCGCGGCAAACAAGATCAGTCACGTTCAGTTACCGCGCATAGCCGCCACTAACTGCACATTCGGTGCGTTGAATCTCATTTAGCAAAATTCTAGATCTCCACCAGCAACGATCCTGGCGCGGTACACTTTCGCTCGAGTAAATAAATCCGGGGGAAGATCGCCACCGCAGGAGCCCTCCGGACAACGGGGGTAGTCATGCAGTACAGCAAGTTCGTAGGACGAGTAGGGGCCCTGGCCGTCGCGCTGGGCGTGGGTACGGCAATAGCCACTCCGGCGGGAGTCGCATGGGCCAGCCCCGATCTCTCCGGTGATACGACTGCGTCCACCAACCAGGCCACCGGTACGGCGCCCGACGACACCGCCGGCGCAGCGGCAGCGCCAAAGACCGCCACCTCCGCCGCACCTGCGGCGAACATCGGCCCGAAAGCGCCTGCTGCGCCGACCATCGGCCACGGTGAGGGGCCGGGTTCCGCCACGGCGGTGGAAGTCGCGCCGGGCGTCACGGTGTCCCATTCCGGGGGCGCTCTGACCTCGACGCAGGGCTCCGCGTCCGCGGGGCAGGGTGCCGAGGCCGGCGAGGCCGACCTCGAGGAGGTCACGCGGCCAAGCGGGGCGACCACACCGTCCGCCGCCGCGCCGTCGACTGGTTCGAGGGGCATCTCGACACCGGCACCGACCAGCAAGCCGTCGTCATCCCTGGCGGCAACGACGACGTCGGGTCGGTCGCGGAGCGCGGCGCCCGCCGCGACACTGCCGTCAGCGCCCCAGCCGAGCGCTCCCGCTGCATCCAGCACGATCGCGCCCGTGGCGCTGACCGCGGCCCACACGCCGTCTCCGGTCGCCGCCGCCGCTCCCGTGCAGAACGTCATCTCGACCGTGCTGAGCAACGTCGTGGGCACAGCCCTCAATGCGTGGCTGACCACGCTGCAAAGGGGATGGGCCGAGTCGCCGCTGGCGTGGATGTTCCTCGCGGCCGCCCGCCGCGAGGTCGGCACCGCAGCACTGACCGAACCCGCACCGGCCACCATGCGGCTCGCCGCCACGCAGGTCGTCGGCGCGGTTGTCGTGAACAAGCCCCCGACGGCGCAGGCAACGTTCTCGACGCCGAACCCGATCACCGGTGTCGTGACGGGGACGGTGGTCGCGACGGACCCGGAGGGTAAGAAGCCCACGATCGTGCTGACCGCCAAACCGACTCTCGGCACACTGGTCTTCAACGCCACCACCGCGACGTTCACCTACACCCCCACGACGGCGCAGCGGTTCCTTGCGGGCACCACTCCGCAGGTCGACACCATCTCGATGACGGTCACCGTGTCCGACGGCGTGAACAAGGCCCCGACGCAGATGGCGATTCCCATCAGCGAGGTGCCACTGGGCGTCCGCACCGACGTCGCGGGCGGAGCCGGAGCAGGCGCCGTCGCCGCCACGAACACCCGTGCCTACGTGACCAACCGGGACGCGGGCACGATCACGGTGATCGACACTGTCTCCTCGAAGGTAGTGGGCACGTGGACCATTGGCGGCGCGCCCGACGGCGTCGCCGTGAAACAGGACGGCACGCGCCTCTACGTGTCCAGCTCCACCGGAAACACCCTGAAGGTGCTCGACACGGCGACCGGAACGGTCAAGGCGACCATCGCCGTTGCCAAGCCCACCGCGATCACCCTGAGCCCCACCGGCGCATCCGTGTACGTCACCAGTTACAGCACCGCCAAGGTGCTGCGCATCGCCACCTCGACCAACACGATCGCCACCACCACCACGATGCCGACCGGCTACCGTCCGACCGCCATTGCGGCCAGTCCGGACAACGCCCGGCTCTACGTCACCACGGACACGCCTACCGGCGGCACGGCGGTACTCACCTTCGCGCCCACCGCGACGACCGCCAGCGTCGTGACGCGATTGGCAAGCAAGGCAACCGCTTTGACGGTGAGCCCCAACAATGCGCGGTTGTACGTCGGCACCGAGGATGGCACGGTGTCGGTGATCAGCACGGGCACCCGCGCCGTGCTCGGCGTCTTCTCGACCGGCGGCCTACCGACTGCCTCGGTCGCCGTCAGCGCCGACGGCACGACGCTGCTGGTAACCGATGCCGCGGGGCGCGTCGGCGCATTCGACGCCTCGACCGGTGCGACCCTGAATGCCATCGCCACCCGCCCGTCCACCGACGTGTCCCAACGCGGGGGCGCGACCCTGAGCACCGACCGCACGGAGCTCTACGTGAGCGACCCCGTAGCCGGCGTTGTGCACGTCATCTCGCTGCGGTCGCCGAATGGGATTCCGGTGGCAACCCCGACGAGGGGCACCCCCAACGCGATCACCGGCGCCATCGCGGGAACCGTCGGCGCGAGCGACCCCAACGGAGATCCGTTGACGTACGCCGTCTCCGCGCTGCCGACGAAGGGAACGGTGGTCGTCAACACGAACGGCACCTTCACCTACACGCCGACCGCGGCCGCCAGGCACGCGGCCTCCACGGTCGGGGCGCCGGCGAGCGTCACCACCGATGCGTTCACGGTGACCGTGTCCGACGGCATGCGCGGCGTGCTCACCACCACGATCGCCGTGGTCGTCAGCCCCACCAACGTGGCGCCGACGGTGACCACCACGGTGGGCGTGCCGAACGGCACGACGGGAGTCGTCACGGGCATCGTCAAGGGCACCGACGGTGACAACGACGTCCTCAGCTACGCGGTAACCTCCGCACCCACCAGGGGTTCCGTAACACTCACGGCCGCAGGCGCTTTCACCTACACTCCGACCGCCGTCGCACGCCACGCCGCGCAGCGCATCGGCGCCACGACAACCGAGAAGCAGGACACCTTCACCGTCGCAGTCAGCGACGGACACGGCGGTGTCGGCATCAAGACGGTCACCGTGAGCGTCAGCCCCGTCAACGCCACGCCCACCGGCGGCACGGCCACGGTGACGCAGACCAATTCGACGACCGGAACGGTAACCGGCGTCCTGACGGCGGTCGACCTCGACGGTGACACGTTGACCTTCACGTCGGCGACGCCGCAGAAGGGCACGCTGTCCGTCGGCGCCAACGGCAGCTTTACCTACACCCCGACGACAGCGGCGCGGGACGCGGCGTCCGCGACGAACGCCACCGCCGCTGCGAAGAGCGAGGCAATCGCAATCACCGTGGCCGACGGATACGGCGGCACGTCAACCTTCACCCTGACCGCACCCATCACGCCGTATCCCGCGGGTAACCGCCCCCCGGTGACCGGCGTGGCGACCGTGTCGAGTTCGTCGTCCGCGATCGGAACCGTGACGGGCACGGTCACTGCGACCGACCCCGACGGCGATGCGCTGACCTTCACGATCACCACGGGACCGACGAAGGGGGCCGTCAAGCTCGACGCCGCCACGGGCACGTACACCTACACACCCACGGTCGACGCCCGCTACACCGCCCTGGTGACGCCCGGCGTCGACACCGACGTGTTCACCGTGACGGTCAGGGACGCGGTGGGGGCGTCGACGACCACCACGGTGTCGCTGACGATCGTGCCGCCCGCGGCGAACGCCGTCGACCAGCGCGCGACCAGCGTCGCCATCCACGTGCCGGAGCTGCTGTTCTATTCGCAGGCCGAAATCGACACGGCGCTCGATGCGCTGCAGTCCGTCGGCATCACCGACATCCGCGTCCTGGTGCCCTGGGCGGCCGTCGAGCCCGTACCGGGGTGGGGTGACTGGAGCGCAGTTGACCGTGTGATCAACAGCGCGGCCGCGCGGAACATCAAGGTGCTCGCGGTGCTGAACTCGACGCCGACCTGGGCGGCCGTGGAGAACACGTGGCCGTTGGCCGGAATGCCCAAGGACAACGCCCAATTCGCCGCCTTCGCCGGCCTCGCCGCGGCGCGCTACAAGGGCAAGGTGACGGCGTGGGAGGTGTGGAACGAGCCGAACGGCGTCAACTTCTGGCAGCCCGGACCCAACGCCGCCCAATACACCGCACTACTAAAGGCGGCCTACCCGGCCATCAAGGCCGCAGACCCCAACGCCGTCGTGGTCGCGGCGTCGGTCGGCTCCGTGATCGACTGGGGCGACATCACGGTGAACCCCGTGCGGTTCGTCTCGGAGATGTACGCAGCCGGAGCAGCCGGCTACTTCGACGCACTGTCGTTCCACCCGTACCAGTACACGACCCCGTTCACCCAGGGCGGTTACCTCTACGAGTCGCCCCTCAACCAGGCCAACCGGATCTACGCCCTGATGGTCGCCAACGGGGACGGCAACAAGAAGATCTGGGCGACGGAGTACGGGGAGCCGTCCTCTGTAGTCGACGACGTCAACCAGGCCGCGTATCTGGGTGACTTCCTGCGTGGCTGGCGCACCCTGTCCTTCGCCGGTCCGACGTTCATCCACAATCTGGTCGACAAGGCCGACGGCGACCCGGTCGAGGGGTCGTTCGGTCTCTTTCACCCGGACTGGACGCCAAAGCCGGCCGCCTCGACCGTGGTGACAGTGATCGCCGAGAACGACGCCATCGAGGCCGCCAAGAACGCAAGGGTGCTGTAAACCCTCAGCGGGTCGTCAGACGTCGCCCGGTGGCCAAACTTTCATCGGCACGCCCAGGGCGCGAAGCCGTTTGACGTGAGTCCCCTTGCGACGGCGCGTCTGCCGCGTTAGCCGGCACGGCCCTCGTAATTTACGGTGATCTTGATAAAGCCGTCTAGCTAATTTCAGTGGATACCTGCAGGAAAGTCTTTACAAGCCTGCTGAACTGGCATAAGTATGTTCTCAGGTATTCTTAGCAAACATTGTACCTACGTATGCAGCAACGGTCACAACGCGGTAAACTAACGACGACGTCAAACCTTTTCAATTCATAAAGCTGACCTACGGCCCGTAATGGTCGCAGGCCGATGATTGCTGACATTTGGGGTCTCGTAGCATGAAGAACAGTAGTTACGTCGGGCGAATCGGCGCCTTGGCAGTTGCCCTGGGGATTGGGTCGGCCATCGCTGCCCCGGCGGGCATTGCGTGGGCCGACTCGGAAACGGCGAGCGACAGCCCCGACAAATCGACGCCCGCAAGCAGCAACGGCACGCCCGACACCACCGGGCCGTCGGGGGTCGAGACCTCCCCGAACCCGACCAACAATCCCCCGGCGACGTCACCGCCCGTAAGCCCGTCTGGCCCCACCACCCCTTCGGGCAGCGGAACCGGGACCTCGAACACCGTCGACGTCGCGCCGGGAGTGACGGTGTCCTCCTCTGGCGGCGCGCACACCTCCACATACGGAAACAAGTCCGCAGACGACGCGAAGTCGAAATCGGGCACCAAGACCCGAACCAAACCGGCCACGTCCACATCGGCGCAGACCACCCGCCTCACCAAGACGGTCGACGACGTGGCGACGTCGATGCAGACGGAGACGCAAACCGCCAAGACCCCGGTCGCCACCGCCGCACCGGCCATGCAAGTCACGACGGCACCCGCGGTGGCAGCACCGCCGGTCATGGTGAGTCCGGTCCAAGCGGTCATCACGTCGGCCCTCCACAATGCCGTCGGGGTCGCGCTGTCGTCGTTCTTGAAGGCCCTGGAGCGCGGTGTCGCCGAGTCACCGCTGTCATGGATGCTCCTCGCCGCCGCTCGCCGCGAAGTGGGTGTGACCACGACCGCGGCCACCGAGGCAAAGACGGCGCAAACCGCCATCACCCTGGCGGCGACCGCAGTCAACGCGCCCCCCACCGGCCAAGCGGTGTTCGGCACCCCCAATCCGACCACCGGCGCGATCACGGGCCAGCTCGTCGGCACGGACGACCAGGGCAAGAAGGTCACCTTCGCGGTGACGGGCAAGCCCACCACCGGAACCCTGGTGTACAACACAAAAACCGCGTCCTTCACCTACACCCCGACGACGGCTCAGCGGGTACTTGCCGCCCTGACGACGACGGTCGACACCATCGCCATGACGGTCACCGCCTCCGACGGCGTCAACAAGGTGGCCCTCCAGATCGACATCCCCATCGGAGCCGTTCCGCTGGCCGTGCGCACCGACGTGCCGGCGGGAGGGGGAGGCGCCGCCGCCGCCACGAATACGCGCGCGTACGTCACGAACCGCGGCGCAGGCACCGTCACGGTGTTCGACACCGTGACCGGCACCGTGGTGGGCACCTTCGCCGCAGGCGCAGAACCCGACGGCGTCGCGGTCAAGCCAGACGGCACCAGGCTCTACGTGTCGAGCTCGACCAAGAACACCGTCACCGTCATCGACACCGCCACCGGTCTGGTGAAGGCGTCCATCGCCGTGAACGCGCCCACCGCCATAACGGTCAGCCCGAGCGGGGGCTCGGTCTTCGTCACCAACGACGCCAACGGCACCGTGACGCGTATCAGCACCTCTACCAACAAGATTGCCACCGTCACGAAGCTGCCCGTCGGCTCACGCCCGACCGAGGTGGTCGTCAGCCCCGACTCGAAGTACGTCTACGTCACCGCCACGAGTGCCACCGGCACCTCCACGGTGCTGATGTTCGCCCCCACCTCGACGACCGCGACCAAGATCGCCGAATTGTCCGGCCCCGCAACGGGTGTGGTGGTCAGTGCGGACAACGCCAAGATCTTCGTGAGCCAATCCGACGGCATTGTCACCGTGATCGACGCGAAGACGCGAGCCGTCGTGAAGTCCATTCAAACCGGTGGCGTCGCCACGGGGCTGGCGGTCACCAGGGACGGAAGCACCGTTCTGGTGACCGACGACGCCGGTCGCGTAAGGGCATTCGGCGTAGTAAGCGGACAACTGCTCAGCGAAGTGAGCACCCGCCCGTCGACCACTCCCCTGTCCCAAGCACCGGCGACGATCATCAGCCCGGACGGCACCGAGCTGTACGTGACGGATTACGACGCGGGCACGGTTCACGTTGTCTCGCTGACACCGCCAAACGCACGGCCGACGGCGGGAACCCCGACCACGGGAACGCCGAGTTCGTCGACGGGAGCGACCACCGGAACCATCGGGGTGACCGACCCCGACGGAGACCCGTTGAGCTACGTCGTGTCCGGGGCGCCGGGCAAGGGCAAGGTCGTCGTCAACGCGAACGGCACCTTCACTTACACGCCGACCGCAGCGGCCAGGCATGCCGCCTCGACACTGGGCGCACCATCCGCCGTCACCACCGACTCCTTCACCGTGACGGTGTACGACGGCAGACGAGGCTTCGTCACCACGACGATCACCGTCGCGATCAGCCCGACCAACAAGGTGCCAACCGTCAAGAAGACCGTCGGCAGTCCGAATGCCGCAGGCGTCGTCACGGGCAGCGTCAAGGGAACCGATCCCGACAAGGACGCCGTCACCTACTCACAGGCGAGTGGTCCCACCAAGGGCGTCGTGACGATAACGGGGACAGGCGCTTTCACCTACACGCCGACGGCCGAAGCACGCCACGCCGCGATGAAGATCGGTGCCACTGCCGCAGACAAGAAGGACACGTTCACCGTCGCGGTGGCCGACGGGCACGGCGGCGTCGTCAACGTCGTGGTGAGCGTGACGATCAAGCCTGCGAACGTCGCCCCCACCGGCGGCGGCAGCACCGGGGTTCAGATTGATCCGCGCACCGGGGTCGTCACCGGGACGATCCCGACCGTCGACGCCGACGGGGATTCGCTGACGTACAAGGTCACCGGCCCCAAGAAGGGGACCATCGTCGTCCGGCCCGACGGCACGTTCACTTACACGCCGACGACGGCGGCACGCGATGCCGCCTCCGCCGCCAACGCGTCCGCGGCGACGAAGTCGGAGGCCATCGCCATCACTGTGACCGACGGATACGGCGGCACCGCGAAGCTGACTCTCACCGTCCCGATCGAGCCGTATCCCCCTGGCAACCGGCCGCCGTCAACCGGTCACGTGGTCGTCACGAGCACGTCCTCGGCGCTCGGCACCGTCACTGGCACGGTGACGTCCGTCGATCCCGAAGGCGACCCGGTCAAGTACACGGTGACCGGCGGACCGACCAAGGGCGTGGTGAAGATCGACCCCCTCACGGGCGCCTTCACCTACACCCCGAGCGTGGACTCCCGCTACACCGCGCTGGTCACCCCCGGCGAGGACGTGGACAAGTTCACCGTCACCGTCAGCGACGGCTTGGGTGGCCTGACGACGACCACGGTGTCCGTCACCGTCGTACCGCCGTCTGCGATTGCAGTGGATCAGCGGCCGACGGGCATTGCCGTCCACGCTCCCGACATGCTGTTCTACACCCAAGCCCAGATCAACGACGCGTTCGACGCGTTGAAGGCCAACGGGATCGACACTGTCAGGGTTCTCATCCCGTGGGCTGCGATCGAAACGTTCCCGGGCGTCTACAGCTGGACCGCCATGGACCGCGTGGTGAACTCTGCGGCGCTGCGCGGCATCAAGGTGCTCGGCGTGCTCAACTCGACGCCGTTGTGGGCGGCCGCGCCGAACACGCTTCCGCTCGCCGGAATGCCCAAGGACAACGCGCAATTCGCGAAGTTCGCGAAGGCCGTCGCCACTCGGTACAAGGGCAAGGTCGGCAGCTACGAGGTGTGGAACGAGCCCAACGGAATTCAGTTCTGGCAGCCGTCGCCCAACGCGGCGCAATACACCGAGCTGCTCAAGGCTGCCTACACGGCGATCAAGTCCGCCGACCCGAACGCGATGGTCGTCGCAGGGGCCGTCGGCGCGGTGGTCGACTTCGGCAACATCGCGGTCAACCCGGTGCGGTTCATCTCCGAGATGTACGCCGCCGGCGCGGCGGGCTACTTCGACGCTCTCTCGTTTCACCCGTACCTCTACAACCAGGCGTTCTCCCAGCAGGGGGCGTACCCCGAGTCGCCACTCAACCAGGCGAAGCGTATCTACGCCTTGATGGTGGCCAACGGCGACGGTGACAAGAAGATCTGGGCGACGGAGTACGGGCAGCCGTCGTCGCTGGTGTCCCAGGCAAGCCAGGCGCTGTTCTTGGGCGACTTCCTGAGGACGTGGCGCACCCTGCCGTTCGCGGGGCCCACGTTCATTCACCAGCTGGTCGACACCAACGACGCCAGCGCGACCGAAGCGTCGTTCGGCCTGTTCGACGTCAACTGGATCCCGAAGCTTGCGCTCTTCACCGTCAAACTGGTCCTCGCAGAGAACAAGTTGATCGAGGCTGCGAAGAACGCAACGGGGCTGTAGGCGTTCGGGGTCAGACGTTGTCGCGTAGGAACGCGATGTCGTCCTTGCGTCCCTCGTCGGAGGTCTCGCAGATGACGGGGGCGTCGGCGGCCTTCACCACGGCGACCAGCAGCTGCGGGTCAATCTGGCCGGTGCCGAAGTTGGCGTGTCGGTCGGCGCCCGAACCCGCGGCGTCGCGCGAGTCGTTGCAATGCACGAGGTCGATGCGGCCGGTGATGGACTTGATTCGCTCGACGGCGTCGATCAACGCCTCGCCGGCCGCCCACGCGTGGCACGTGTCGAGGCAGAAGCCAATTCCCTTGTCGCCGATGTGATCCCACAGCCGGGCGATCGTGTCGAAGTGGCGGGCCATCGCGTGGTCACCGCCCGCGGTGTTCTCCAGGTACACCGGCACGTCGGTCGTCAGCGAGTCCAGCGCCTTGACCCACCGCTCGAACCCGGCGTCCATGTCATTGTCGTCTGCGTGCCCGCCGTGGACGATGACGGCCGCGGCGCCGACGTCCGCGGCGGCGTCACACGTGTCCTGCAGGATTTTCCGCGACGGGATGCGCACGCGGTTGTTCGCCGACGCCACGTTGATCAGATAAGGGGCGTGCACGTAGAGCGGCACGCTCGAAGCACGTAACGCCTCGGCGTCCTCGCGCGGCTTCGGCTTCTTCCAGCTCTGCGGGTTTCCGAGGAAGAACTGCACCACCTCGGCACCCTCCGCCGCAGCGGAGGCCAAAGGGTCGTCGTCGTGGACATGCGAACCGATCAGCACGCGGCCAGTCTAGGTCGGCCGTCCGACAGCTCAGGTCAGAGGTGTGTCGGCCCTGGCCGGGCCGATGTGCACCGACCGGCGGGGGTCCGGCACCCCGAGCAGCGTGCCGTCGTGTTCGACGGCAGTTGCCCCGAAGCGCAGCGCACTGGCCAGGGCCTCGACTCCACCGCCGGGCTCGGCAAGGTAGCCGGCCAGGAACGCGTCCCCCGCCCCGACGGTGTTGACGACGCGCCGGACCGGGGCGACGCCGTGCAGCGCCTCGGGAAGGTGGGCGTCGACCAGCAGGGCTCCGGCGCCACCGAGGCTCACCAACACGGCGTCGACGCCGCGACCGAGCAGCGTGCGCGCGGCCGCCTCGACGTCGCCGACGGTGCGCAACTCGACGCCGAGCACCTCGGCGAGCTCGTCGGCGTTCGGCTTGACCAGATGCGGCAACCCGTCCCGGTCGTTGTCCAGCACCGCTGCCAGCACGGGGCCGGACGCGTCGACCGCCACCCATCGGCCCGCCGCGCGCGCCTCGGCGACCGCCCGGGCCAGCCGGCTCGGGGCGAATCCGGCGGGCAGACTGCCCGCCCACAACACCCGGTCGCCGGAGCGCGCCGCGGCACACAGCGCGTCGACCTCGTCGTCGGACAGCGCGGGGCCGGGCTCGTTGACCTTGGTGCTGCGGCCGTCGGCTTCGACGAGAGAGACGTTGCTGCGGACGTCGCCCGCGATCGGCACGCCGACTATGTCCAATCCCAATTGCTCCAGGGCAGAGCGCATTTCACGTCCCACGCTGCCGCCGACGGGAAGCACGGCGCGCACCTCGACACCGACCCCGTGCAAGGCCAGGGCGACGTTGACGCCCTTGCCGCTGGGTTCGGTCATGGTGGCGGTGGCGCGGTTGACGGCTCCGGGTTCGAGCCGTGGAAGATGCAGTGTGCGATCGAGGCTCGGGTTGGGAGTGACGGTCACGATCATCGGTCGGCGGCCACCTCGACGGTGACTCCGGCCGCCCGCAGCCGTTTACGGTGCGCGGCGGTCGCCTCGGCGTCGGTGATCAACACGTCGACGTCGTCGAGAGTGGCGTGCCTGGCGTGACTCACGCGTCCGAACTTGCTGGAGTCGACCAGGAAGACCCGCTGCCTGGCTGCGGCCAGCATCTGGTGTTTGACGTCGGCTTCGTCGGCGTCGGGGGTGGTGAGGCCGCGGTCGAACGACAGTGCGTTGGTGCCGAGGAACGCGACGTCGACGTTGACTCCTGCCAGCGCCTGGCCGGTGAGCAGGCCGACGGAGGCCATCGTCGCCGGTCGGATTCGGCCACCGAGTGCCACCACGTCGATCCCCCGTTCGTGCAGGGCCGCGCCGACGGGCCAGGAGTTGGTGTAGACGACGAGTCCGCGGTCGGCGGGCAGCATCTCGGCCAGCCGCAGGGTCGTGGAGCCCGCGTCGAGTAGCAGTGAACCGCCGTCGGGGACGAACCGCAGCGCCCGACGGGCGATCGACGACTTCTGGGCCAGGCGTACGTCGCGGTCGGCGACGTGTGCTTCGGCGCGGCTGGGCTCGCACGGCACGGCGCCGCCGTGAACCCGACGCAGGAGGCCGCGCTCTTCGAGGAGGGCGAGGTCTTTGCGGACACTTTCGGCGCTGACGTCGAATCGCTCTGCCAGCCGGGCACTTTCGACGCGCCGATCAGCGGCGAGCAGCCGTAGCACCTCGGCGTGGCGTTCGTCGGCGAACCACGTCCTGCTCATGGGTCACCCAGGTGATCGTTCGCGCCGATGTCGCCGCAGGCCCGGGCGGCGAGGGTGGCCGCACCGAGGGCGCCGGCCTCCTCGACACTCGACACCTCGAGCGGGCCGAATCGGGCGACTTTGGCGCGCATCACTTCTGCGCTGTGGCGCCACCCACCGGTGACGACGACTCGGGCGGCCGGGCCCACGACGTCGTCCATGGCGCGGTGGAGTGCCAACGCCTCGTCGGCGGCCGTGGCGACCACGGTGCGCCACTCGACGCCAGGCCCGCTGCCGGCTTCAGCGGCGGCGTCCAACTGCGCCACGTCGGCGCCGAGGCGCTCCATGGCCCGCAACTGCGCCAACCCGCCCTCGGTGCCGCCGAGCAGACTCCAGTGGCCGGCCTCGATGCTCGGGTCTGTGGTGATGCCCGCGTTGGCGAGCCGCGCGACGTCGATGCGAGACGGAATCGGGGTGATGGTGCGGACCAACGCTTCGGCGGTTCCTGACGAATCCAGTTCGTGCCCTTGGCCGGTGGCGCGGGCACCGAGTGCGGAGGCTTGATGGTCGTGGCCGGCCAAGGTCAGGATCGCGCCGCGGAGCAGCGGGCTGACCGCGTCGGAGGAGATGACGCCGACCGGCACTCCGGCCGCCACCAACGGCGGCATCAGCTCGCGACGGGCACCCGACCAGTCCAGCGCCGCATCCCACCAGTCGCCAGTCGCGACGT
Source organism: Mycobacterium sp. Root135 (assembly GCF_001426545.1). GTDB lineage: Bacteria > Actinomycetota > Actinomycetes > Mycobacteriales > Mycobacteriaceae > Mycobacterium. The sequence continues at coordinate 749,334 of NZ_LMEZ01000007.1, forward strand.
CGAGCCATCCGGTGCGGCCGGCCAAGGAGAGTTCGAGAACCGCATCGCCGCCGAGCTGCCGCACCACCCAGCCGCCGACGTCGAACCGGGTCGTCGCGTCACGCGTCGCCGGTGCGTGGCGCAGGAGCCAGCGGTGCTTGGTCAGCGAGAACTGGCCTCGCAGGGGCTTTCCGGCGATGCCGCCGAAGGTCTCGGCGCCGATGGTCGCCGCGAGGTCGGCCACCTCGTCGCCGTCGCGGTCGTCGTGCCAGGCGATGACGGGGGCGAGCGGGCGTTCGCGCGCGTCGACGAGGACGCCGGACTCCCCCATGCAGGTCACGCCGACGGCGCGGACCTCGACCCCGGCGTCGACCGCCGCGGCGTTGAGAGCCTCAAAAGCACTGCGGCGCAATGCCTCTGCATTGATCTCAGTGCCGTCGGGCGTGGACTCCCACGTCGTGGCGGCACGTCCGGCACCGAGGACGAGTCCGTCGTCGTCGTAGACCACGGCCTTGCTCGAGGTGGTGCCGACGTCCAGCCCGGCGAACGCGGCCATCGTTCTCCTGCCCATTGCCCAATTGGAGGTACCTGGATATGGTTGCGTTTGATTGGATGTCCGTCAAGCCCCGACAGGAGCCGTCATGCCGCTGGTCCCCACGGCTGAACTACTGCGTACGGCCGCCGCGAACGGCAGTGGCGTAGCCGCCTTCAACGTGGTCACCCTCGAACACGGGGAGGGCATCGTCGCGGGCGCCCAGCATGCCGCCGCTCCGGTCATCCTGCAGGTCAGCGAGAACACCGTGGCCTTCCATGGCGCGCTGCGCCCGATCAGCGCTGCGCTCGCCGCCTTGGCCGCCGACGCCGGCGTGCCGGTCGGCCTACACCTCGACCACGTCGAGGCGCCGCACCTCTGGGAGCAGGCAGCCGACGCCGGATACTCGTCGGTGATGGTCGACGGCGGCGCCCTGCCGTACGACCGCAACGTCGCCGTCACCGCCGAGGCCACCGCACTGCTGCACGGACGGGGCTTGGCCGTCGAGGCCGAATTGGGCTACGTCGGCGGCAAGGACAGCCAGGTCAGCAACGCCCACGCCCCCGGTGTCCGCACCGATCCCCGGCAAGCGGCCGAATTCGTCAGCGCCACAGGCGTTGACGCGCTTGCCGTCGCGGTCGGCAGCTCACACGCCATGACCACTCGCACCGCAGAACTCGACCTCGACCTGATCGCCGCCCTGCGGGACGCGTTGTCGGTGCCCCTGGTGCTGCACGGCTCGTCCGGCGTGCCCGACGACGCGCTGCGCGCCGCCGTGCAAGCCGGCATCGTCAAGGTGAACGTGGGGACCGCGTTGAACGTCGCCTACACCGGCGCTGTGCGGTCCGCCCTGGCGGCCGACGACGCCGTCGACCCGCGCAAGGCCCTGCGCTCGGCGCGCGCGGCGATCGGCGACACCGTCGCCCACCTGCTCGACGTGATCAGCCGCTGACCCGACCTTCCCCATAGCCGCCGAGTGTGGACATTTGCCACGCAGATCCTGAGATGGCGTGACAGAAGTCCACACTCGGCGGGAGGTGATCAGCACTCCGACTTGTACGCCGCCGCCCCACCCTCGCCGTCCAGGTTCTCCTTGGTGATGATCGTGAACCCGGTTTGCACGTTGGGCGTGTTCTGGCCGCCGTCCAGAGCCGTCACCGCTTCGTCGACGCCGAACCTGCCGATGGCGCCGGGATCCTGCGCGACGAGCGCCTGCACGGTGCCCTCGCGCAGCGCTTGAATTTGGTTGGGGCCGGCGTCGAATCCGACGACCTGCACCTGACCGCTCTTGCCCGCCTGCTTGATGCCGGTGGCCGCGCCTTCGGCGGAGAACAGGTTGACCGCGAAGACGCCGACCAGATCGGGATCGCGCTGCAACTGCGCGCCGACCAGCTGTGCGGCCGTCGCCGGGTCGTTGTGGCTGAACTGCACGCCGACGTAGTTGAACTTCGGGTCGGCTTTGACCGCGTCCTCGAATCCCTTGGCGCGCGCGTCGGTCGTCGAGACGCCAGGCTCCAGCCCCATCACCATGACCTTGCCGCCCTCGGGGTGCAGTTGCTTGATGGCGTCGAACGCCGCCGCGCCGCCCCCCTCGTTGTCACTGGAGATCGCCGACGTCGCGAACGACGGATCGGCGGTCGTGGTGTCGACGAGGACGACCTTGATGCCCGCCGCGGCGGCCTGCTGCAGCGGTTGTTGCAGGGCCTGGACGTCGGTCGGCGCCACCAACAGCGCGTCGGGCTTGCTCGCCACGATCGAGTCGAGGATCGGCTTCTGCAGGGTGGGGTCGAACTTCTGCGGCCCCTGCGTGTTCACCTTGACGCCCAGCTTGGCGGCTTCCTCCTGAGCGCCGCACTGCATGGTGATGTAGAACTGGTCGCCAACCACGCCCTGCAGGAGCGCAATGTCGTATTCCTTGCTGGCCTTTGGCGGCGCGGCGACGGTGGTGACCGCCGCCTGCGGGGCGGCCGAGGAGGACGACGACGCCGCGCCACCAGTCGACGTGCCGCTCGGTTCGGACTGGGGCTTGGACGACGTGCAGGCGGCCATCGGCAACGCGAGCGTCATGACGCTCGCGACGAACACGAGACGGTTTCGGTTCATGGACTTTCCCTTCGTTGTGAACCTCGCGGGGATCCTCTGCGGTTGAGAGGATTTCGAGAGCGTGCGCTGCGCATGGCCGCCGCGCGCCGGGACTGGTCGACGTAGACCGCGGCGATCAACACCGAACCGACTGCGACCCCCTGCCAGTACGGCTGGACGCCGATGATGACGAATCCCGACTGCAGCACGGCGGGGATGAACAGCCCGACGAGGGTGCCGAACACCGTGCCCTCGCCACCGAAGATCGACGTTCCGCCGATCACGACCGCGGCGATGACGTTGAGGTTGGTCAGCGACTGGCCTGCGATGGTCGTCGTGCCGTATTGGGCCAGCGACAGCAGCGCGCCGAACCCAGCCAGGGTGCCCGCCAACGCGTAGACGGCGATCAGGTGGCGGGTCACCTTGATGCCCGTGCGTCGCGCCGCCTCCTGGTTGGAACCGATGGCATAGGTGTAGCGGCCGAACCTGTTCTTGTGCAGCAGGATTGCACCGAGGATCACCACGATCAACGCCACGAACGGCAGGCCGGGAATGCCGAGTACCTTGATGTAGGCGCTGAAGTCGGTGAGTTCGGTTGGCACCGAGCGGATGTCGATTCCGCCGGTGATCACCTGCGCCAGACCGAGTGCCACCGAAAGGGTTCCGAGCGTCACGATCAGCGCAGGCACCCTGGCCTTGGCGACCAGGATGCCGTTGACGGCACCCCAGACCGTGCCGCTGAGCACCGCGGCCACCAGACCCGCGGCCGCCACTCCCGGACCGTTGCCGCCCATGGCCGCCATCACCTTCGCCGCGACGACCGACGAGAACACCAGCACCGACCCGACCGACAGGTCGATGCCGGACGTGATGATCACGAAGGTCATCCCTACGCCGAGCACCGCCCACACCGCGACGTTCTGCGACATCAGCGAGAAGTTGCCCGCCGACAGGAAGCGATCACCCGCGACGACGGAGAACGCCACGCAGATGACGATCAGCACACCGAGGATCCAGATCGCCTGCAGGCTCAGCAGGCGCTTCACCAAGGACTCGTCGCCGTCGTCGGCCCCGGACACGGCCACCGTGGGTTGATTCGCGACGGTACTCATGCCGCACCTTCCCGTCCGTCGAGGGCGCCGGTCATCGCGCCGACCAAGGTCTCCACCGTGGTGTCGCTGCCGCGATAGGTCGCAACCCGCCGGCCCAGTCGAAGCACCTGGATGCGGTCGCAGATCTCGAGCACGTGCGGCATCGAGTGGCTGATGAAGACCACCGCAATGCCCTTGTCGCGCACGCGTTTCACCGACTCGAGGACGTTCTTGGTCTGCACCACGCCGAGCGCGGCGGTCGGTTCGTCGAGGATGACGACCTTGTCCGCCCACGCGATGGCGCGGGCGATGGCGATGCCTTGGCGCTGACCGCCGGACATCGACCCGACGGGGGTGTTCAGCGACCGGACCGTCGCCCCGAGTTCGGCGAACGACGCGGCGGCCTGCCTGCGCATCTCCCTCTCGTCGAGGAAGCCGAATCGTCCGAGCGGCCCCTTGCGGCTGAGTTCCCTTCCCAGGAACACGTTTTGCACGGGGTTGAGGTGCGGCGCGAGCGCGAGGTCTTGATACACGACCTCGATTCCGAGATCGTTCGCCTCGCGCGGACTTGCCAGTCTGATGGGCGCGCCCTCGAAGTAGACCTCGCCCTCGTCGAGTTCCAGGCTCCCCGACAGTGCCTTGATGAGCGTGGACTTGCCAGCGCCGTTGTCGCCGATCAGTCCGACCACCTCACCCGCCTCGACGTCGAAGTCTGCGCCGTCGAGGGCGCGGACGTGGCCGAAGCTTCGCGAGATGGCCCGGGCCTCGAGCAGTGCGGTCATGAGGTGCCTTCCGGTCGGTGGGGCGGCCACGAGGTGCCCGCCCTGCAGACGAGTAACCGGGCGTCGCCGTCGACGCTCCAGGTGCCGCACGCGGCGGGGACGACGAGTGCCTGTCCGGCCGTCACGTTCAGCGGTGCGCCGCCGGCGGAGGTGAGCACACCGCTGCCCGCCACCACCACGGCGACGGCGAACCCGGCCGGGACGTCGGCCCCCGCGGTGAGCAGTTCCATGTGGAAGTAGGGGTCGGCGTCGGCGGGCAACACGCTCACCACTTCGGCTGGCCCGGCCTCCGCGTGGCGGAGCAACACGCCCGGATCGGCAACGGCGGCTGTACTGACGACGGACAGCGCGGTGTCGCGGTCCAGCCCGAGGAAGACCTCGGCGTCGGACGCGTCGGTGTTGTTGCGCTCCAACAGAATCGACTGATCGGTGGGTTCCTGCGCCTCGACGAGCAGGATGCCCGCGCCGATCGCATGCGGTGTGCCACCGGGAACCAGCACGCCGTCACCGGGGCGCACGGGGATGCGGTGCATGAGGGCGAGCATGGTCTCGGCGTCCTGGTCGTCGACGAGTTCGCGGACGCGCTGCGGCGTGACGTCCTCGCGCCAGCCGACCCAGACCGCCGCATCCGGACCGGCCTCGAGGACGTACCAGGCTTCGGTCTTGCCGTAGGCGCAGCCGAGGTGACGGCAGGCGTAGTCCCGGGTGGGGTGCACGTGAACGGGTAGCCGCTGGCCGGCGTCGAGCAGCTTCACCAGCACACCGGTGTCCCCCGGCGCCCCGTCGGCACGACCCAGCCAGGCGACGGGGTCGGTGCGCACCGCGTCGACCAACGGGGTCCCGTCGGCCAGGGCAGCCGGGCCATGGTCGGGATCACCGAACCTGGCGACGGTGGCGCCGATCCACTCCTCGGGCGAGCGGTTCCCGACCGCTGCCAGCCCCCGCCACGCCGCCAACGCGGGGCCACCGGCGTACCAGTGTTCGATCACGTTGGGCGGCAACAGTTGTGCATCTGGGCTCACAGCTCGATCACCACCTTGTGCGCGCTCGCGTCACCGCGCAACGTCTGCAGTGCCATGCCGTACTCGTCGAGGCCGAAGCGGTGGGTGATGAGGCCGTTGGTGCGCACCCGGCCGCCGCGCAGCGCGTCGATGGCCGCGCCGAACGACGTCATCTCGGCGAACGATCCCCTGATGGTGATTTCGCGCCGGAACACGTCGAAGGGGTGAAAGCGGACGAGGTCGTCGGCGCGCGTGACGCCGTAGATCAGCACCGTGCCGCCGCGGCGGGTGAGCGGCACGCAGATGTCGCCCACCACCGGCGATCCGGTGGCCTCGACGACGGCGTCGTACCCGTCCCCGTGCGGCGAGGCCGCCAGAAGCGTGGCGATGTTGGCGTCGGGGTCGTCGCGCGCGATCCGCACCGTGCGATCCACGCCAAGGCCGCGGGCGGTGTCGAGCTTGAACTGGCTGGGCCCGGCCACCGTCACCGACGACGCGCCGCCCGAGGCGATCAGCTGCGCCAGCAGGAGTCCCGTCGGGCCTGCACCGAGCACCAGAGCGCTGCCGCCGGGACGCATCTGCAGGGACTCGAGGCCGTGCATCGCGCACGACGTCGGCTCGCAGAACACCGCGGTGTCCTTGTCGAGGCCCTCGGCCGAGAAGACCAGCGTGTGGTCGGCGACCGCGTATTCGGCGAAGAAGCCAGGAAAGTTGCTGCCGAATCCCAGCATCGACTCGCACTGTCCCAACCGGCCGGCCAGGCAGTACGGACATTGGCCGCAGTACACGTTCGGGTTGACGGTGACCTGTTCGCCGAGCCGAAACCGGGTGACGCCGTCGCCGAGTTGGTCGACGATGCCGACCAACTCGTGCCCGGGGATCAGCGGGAAAACCGCGCCGAATTCGCCTTCGTGAATGTGCAGATCGGTGCCGCACACTCCGACCTGGTCCACCTTGATCCGCACCTGCCCCGGTGCCGCCTCGGGCGTGGGGACCTCGGCCACCGACCACGTCTTGGGGCCTTCGTAGGACACCGCCTTCATCCGTCGGCTCCGCCTCTTTCCCGCGTCGTTGCTGTTACCTGCGTCACTCTCGTGATTGCTTCGAGCCGAGACGGTACGCCACTTCCGCGCCTATGTCACCGGTGTCAGAAAAGTCGCCGCCATTTCTCTGACATCGGTGACATACTGTCGACCCGGACAGGGAGGACGGTCGATGGCGACGATGCGCGACGTGGCAGCTCACGCTGGTGTGAGCGCGAAAACCGTGTCTCGCGTGGTCAACAACGACCGTTACGTCTCCGCCGAAGTCCGACTCCGCGTCGAGCAGGCGATCGACGAACTGCAGTACGTACCCAACATGCTGGCGGTCACGTTCCGCACCGGGCGCGACGCGGCGATCGGGGTGGCGGTGCCGGGCGTCGCCGACCCCTTCTTCGCAGGCATCATCAGCGCGGTCGAGCGAGAGGCCAGCCGTCGGGGCGTCGCCGTCATCGTCACCAGCGTCGGTTGGGAGCCCTCCCACGAGCGGCGGTCGATCGAGGCGGTGCTGCATCGCAGGGTCGCCGGGATGATCATCTGCCCCGTGGGGCCCGACATGTCCTTCCTCCGCCCGTGGCAGGCCCGGGCACCCCTGGTGTTCGTCGACCGGATGCCCGCCAAGCTGACCGCCGACGCCGTGGTTCAGGACGACGTGGGCGGCGGCCGGGAGGGGACCGCCCATCTGCTCGCGCACGGTCACCGCACGGTGGCGTTCATGGGCGACGACGTCGTCACCGGTCTCTTGCGCCTCGAGGGGTGCCGACAGGCACTGGCCGACGCCGGCCTGCCGCACCACGACGGACTCGTCCACCTCGGCGAGGTCGACACCGAAACCATCACCACCGCGTTGCGCCGCATCCTCGCCGAGCCCCAGCCGCCGACGGCAGTGTTCTCGTCGAACGCTCGCTGCACGGTGTCGGTCGTGACGGCGCTACAGTCGTTGGGGCGCAACGACGTTGCCGTCATCGGCTTCGGCGACTTCCCCACCGCCGCGGCCCTTCGCCCAGCCGTCACGGTGATCAACCAGGACGCCGACGAGATGGGCCGACTCGCGGTGGAGCGCCTCTTCGAGCGCCTCGACGGGCCCGACCGCAAGATGCGTCGGCGCACCGTGCTGCCCGTCTCGCTGCTGACGCGGACGTCATGCGCGATGCCTGGCGACACCGTCCACCCCGGCCACTGAGCCGCGCCCCTCCCCACTCCCCTCACTCCCCTTCCCTCCCCCACTTCCCCGCGAGCAGACGCAAAAGTGCGCGACACGCCGAGTGTCCGTGCAACTTTGCGCCTGCTCGCGAGGAGGGACGAAGGGGACAACGGGGTCAGGCGGCTTGCAGGTGGCTGAAAATCCGCCCGACGAGGTCCCCTGGCCGGCGCCGCACGTCGTCCACCACGAGCGGGACCACTCGATACCCGCACTCCTGCAAGCGCGCGGTCTTCATCCGATCGTGTCGTAACGCCTCCGGACTCGCGTGCCATTGCATGCTGTCGTATTCGGCGACGAGCATCTCTGCCGGCCAGGCAAAGTCGGTCCGCCACAGGTCGCCGCAGCGGTCGACGATCTCGTACTGCAGCACGGGCATAGGCAATCCACCGTCGATGAACACGAGCCGCGCCTCACTCTCCATCGGCGACTCGGCGCGAGCATCGGCGTGCTCCACCAACTCCCGCACGCGGACGATTCCACGCCGGCCCTTCTGCAGGGCGGTTGCGGCGCGCAGGTCAGCCACAGTGCACGTTCCCGAGCGGAGGGCGGCGTCGAGGATTGCCAACCCACGAGGTCGCCGCAACGTCCTTGCCACTTCGACAGCAGCCCACGCGGGCGTGGTGGCCAGCCGTTCGCCAACCCGCCTCAGCGGGGCTCCCAACCGCTGATGCACCGTCACCGCATCCGTCGACCGCATCCGGATTCCCGGATCAAGGACGTGCACCCGCGGGTCGTTCTCGGTGTCGAAGCCGTGCAACGCCGCCGCAGTGTTCATGCACGCCACCAGATCTCGCCCGGTCATCAGGTCCAAGGCAGTCAGTCGGCCCACGATGTCCGGCGGTGACAGCGCATAGACGCCGTGACACACGCGCACGATCGCACCCGCCTCGACGTACAGCGCCAGCGTTCTGGCATTCAAGGACGTCGAGAGCTCCGCCGTCGTGGCCAGGCCGCCTCGGCAACTGAACATCGCATCGAGCAACATCGTTCGATGCTGGCTCGAGGGCTGCGGCCCCAATAGACCCGCCGAGCAATTTGTGGATGAACGCGCAACTGTGGATTGCCGAGCAGTCGCAAACCTGCGGAAACACTCGGCGTGTCGCGCACTTTTGCGTCTGCTCGCGGGAGAAGGAGGGGTGCGCGGGAGGAGGGGTGCGCGGGAGGAGGGGTGCGCGGGAGGAGGGGTGCGCGGGAGGAGGGGGTGCGCAGGAACCCAACGCCCGCAACGCAAAAGGGCCCCGGCCGAAGCCGGGGCCCTTCCACACAGTGACTAGCGGTAGTCGCTGAATCCGTAATCGTCGAGCGGCACGGCCTGGCCGGCGCCCTGACCGAAGTCTGGGCTGTAGTACTGATCCTCGTAGGACGGGATCGTGTACGCCGCGGCGCGAGCTTCCTCGGTCGGCTGGACCTGGATGTCCCGGTAGCGGGCAATACCCGTACCGGCCGGGATCAGCTTGCCGATGATCACGTTTTCCTTCAGACCGTTGAGCCGGTCGCTGCGGCAGTTGATCGCCGCATCGGTCAGCACTCGCGTGGTCTCCTGGAACGACGCCGCCGACAACCAGGAATCGGTCGCCAACGAGGCCTTCGTGATGCCCATCAGCACCGGACGCCCGGCGGCGGGCTCGAGGCCCTCTGCCACCACGCGACGGTTGGCCGACTCGAACTCGGCCCGCTCGGTCAACGAACCGGGCAGGAATTCCGTTGCGCCCGAATCGATCACCGTGACGCGACGCAGCATCTGCCGGACGATCACCTCGATGTGCTTGTCGTGGATCGACACACCCTGAGCGCGGTAGACCTCCTGGACCTCCTTGACGAGGTGGATCTGCACCTCGCGGGGGCCCTGGACGCGCAGCACCTCGTGCGGGTTGGCCGAGCCTTCCATCAGCTGCTGGCCCACCTCCACGTGGTCACCGTCGGCCAGGAGACGCTCGGAGCCGTCCTCGTGCTTGAACACCTTCAGGCGCTGACGACGAGTGAGCTTGTCGTAGACGACTTCTTCACCACCGTCATCCGGGATGATCGTCATCTTGTAGAACTTCTCGCCCACTTCGATGTTGACCCGACCGGTCACGTCCGCGATCGGAGCGGTGTTACGCGGCACGCGGGCCTCGAACAGCTCCTGCACACGAGGAAGACCACCGGTGATGTCCTCACCGACGCCGCCCTCCTGCTTGAACGTACGCATGGTCAGCTGCGTGCCGGGCTCACCGATGGACTGCGCGGCGACGATGCCGACGGCCTCACCGATGTCGACCAGCTTGCCGGTGGCCATCGAGCGGCCGTAGCACGTGGCGCAGACGCCGGTGCCCGTCATGCAGGTCAGCACCGAACGCACCTTGACCTCGGTGATACCCGCGGCCAGCAGTGCGTCGATCGCCGGATCGCCCAGATCGTGTCCACGCTCGACGACGACGTTGCCTCCTGCGTCGATGGCATCCACGGCCAGCGTGCGCGCATAGGTCGAGGTCTCGACGTGCGCGTCGCGGGTCAGGGTGCCGTCGGCCTCGGTGGCCGCGATCGTGGTCATGATGCCGCGCTCAGTCTGGCAATCGTGCTCGCGCACGATGACGTCCTGAGACACGTCGACCAGACGACGGGTCAGGTAACCCGAGTCCGCCGTACGAAGGGCGGTGTCGGCCAGACCCTTTCGGGCGCTGTGCGTGTTGATGAAGTACTCCAACACGGTCAGGCCTTCACGGAAGGACGACTTGATCGGGCGCGGGATGAACTCACCCTTCGGGTTCGTCACCAGGCCCTTCATGCCGGCCAGGGTGCGCGTCTGGTTGAACGTACCGGTGGCGCCCGAGTCGATCAGCTGAATGATCGAGTTGGACGACGGGTAGTGGTCGCGCAGTGCGTTACCGACCTCTTCGGTCGCTTCCTTCCAGATCTTGACCAGGGCGTCGGTCCGCTCGATCTTCTCGAGCAGGCCACGCTGGTACTTCTTCTCGATGGCGTCCGCTTGCTGCTCGTAGCCGTCGAGGATCTGTGCCTTGTTCGGCGGCACCAGCACGTCGGCCATGGAGACGGTGACACCCGAGCGCGTGGCCCAGTGGAAACCGGCGTCCTTGAGCTTGTCGACGGTCTGCGCGACGACGATCATCGGGTAGCGCTCGGCGAGATCGTTGATGATCGACGCCTGGACCTTCTTGTGCATCTGCTTGTTGACGAACGGGTATCCGCGCGGCAGCAATTCGTTGAACAGCACTCGGCCCAAGGTGGTCTCCGCCAACCAGGCGTCGCCCATCTTCCAGCGGTCCGGGAACTGCGCGGCCTCGACCTCGGCAGGCGGACGCAGGTGCGTCAGCCGAACCTTGATCTTGGACCGGACGCTCAGGGCGCCACGGTCGACGGCCATCTGCGCCTCGGCCGGCGAGCTGTACACGCCGAACTCCGCGGAATCGGTGGCGGCCGGCTGGTATTCGCCGATGTCGCCTGCGATTTCGGTGGTCAGGAAGTACAGACCGGTCACCATGTCCAGACGCGGCATGGCCAACGGACGACCCGACGCGGGCGACAGGATGTTGTTCGACGACAGCATCAGGATGCGTGCCTCGGCCTGCGCCTCGGCGGACAGCGGCAGGTGGACTGCCATCTGGTCACCGTCGAAGTCGGCGTTGAAGGCCTCACACACCAGCGGGTGCAGCTGAATTGCCTTGCCCTCCACCAGCATCGGCTCGAAGGCCTGGATGCCGAGGCGGTGCAGCGTTGGTGCGCGGTTCAGCAGCACGGGGTGCTCGGAGATGACCTCTTCGAGGACGTCCCACACCTGCGGGCGCTGACGTTCGACCATCCGCTTGGCGCTCTTGATGTTCTGCGCGTGGTTCAGGTCGACCAGACGCTTCATCACGAACGGCTTGAACAGCTCGAGGGCCATCAGCTTCGGCAGACCACACTGGTGCAGCTTGAGCTGAGGACCGACGACGATGACCGAACGGCCCGAGTAGTCGACGCGCTTGCCGAGCAGGTTCTGACGGAACCGGCCTTGCTTGCCCTTCAACAGGTCGGACAGCGACTTCAGCGGACGGTTGCCCGGCCCGGTGACGGGGCGGCCACGACGACCGTTGTCGAACAGTGCGTCAACGGATTCCTGAAGCATGCGCTTCTCGTTGTTGACGATGATCTCGGGTGCGCCGAGGTCGATCAGTCGCTTCAACCGGTTGTTGCGGTTGATGACGCGGCGGTACAGATCGTTCAGGTCGGAGGTGGCGAACCGGCCACCGTCGAGCTGAACCATCGGGCGCAGCTCCGGCGGGATCACCGGAACGGCGTCGAGCACCATGCCCATGGGCGAGTTGCGGTTCATCTGGAACGCCGCGACGACCTTCAGACGCTTCAGTGCACGAAGCTTCTTCTGTCCCTTGCCGTTCTTGATGGTGTCGCGCAGGCTTTCGGCCTCGGCGTCGATGTCGAAGGTCTCGATGAGCTTCTTGATCGACTCCGCACCCATGGCGCCCTGGAAGTACTCGCCGTAGCGGTCGATGAGCTCGCGGTAGAGCACCTCGTCGACGATGAGCTGCTTGGGAGCCAGCTTGGTGAACGTCACCCAGACCTCGTCCAGGCGATCCAGCTCGCGCTGGGCCCGGTCGCGGAGCTGACGCATTTCGCGCTCGCCACCGTCACGGACCTTGCGACGGACGTCGCTCTTGGCGCCGTCCTTCTCGAGCTCGGCCATGTCGGCTTCGAGCTTCTGGGCGCGCTCTTCGAGATCGCTGTCGCGCTGGGTCTCGACGGCCTTCTTCTCGACGACCATTTCGGCCTCGAGCGTCGACAGGTCGCTGTGACGCTGCTCGGTGTCCACCGCGGTGATCACGTATGCCGCGAAGTAGATGATCTTTTCGAGATCCTTCGGGGCGAGGTCGAGCAGGTAGCCCAAACGGCTGGGAACACCCTTGAAGTACCAGATGTGGGTGACGGGTGCGGCCAGTTCGATGTGGCCCATCCGCTCACGACGCACCTTGGCGCGAGTTACCTCGACGCCGCAGCGCTCACAGACGATTCCCTTGAAGCGCACGCGCTTGTACTTGCCGCAGTAGCACTCCCAGTCGCGAGTCGGTCCGAAGATCTTCTCGCAGAACAGGCCGTCCTTCTCTGGCTTGAGCGTGCGGTAGTTGATGGTCTCCGGCTTCTTAACCTCACCGTAGGACCAATTGCGGATGTCGTCCGCAGTGGCGAGGCCAATGCGGAGTTCATCGAAGAAGTTGACGTCGAGCACGTAACTCCCTTTCCCCTTGCGGGACTAGATGACTATCAATCAAAACGCGGGACGCAGGGCCCCCGAAGAGCAAAACTTAAGCGAGATCCTCGACCGACGGTGATTCGTTGCGGGACAGGTTGATTCCCAGGTTCGCGGCAGCGCGCTCCAGGTCCTCGTCGTCACTGTCACGCATTTCGATCCGCTGGCCTTCAGACGACAGCACCTCGACGTTGAGGCACAGCGACTGGAGCTCCTTGAGCAACACCTTGAACGACTCCGGAATACCGGGTTCGGGGATGTTCTCGCCCTTGACGATTGCCTCGTAGACCTTCACGCGGCCGACGGTGTCGTCGGACTTGATGGTCAGGAGTTCCTGCAGCGTGTACGCCGCGCCGTAGGCCTGCATGGCCCAGCACTCCATCTCACCGAATCGCTGACCACCGAACTGCGCCTTACCACCGAGCGGCTGCTGGGTGATCATCGAGTACGGGCCGGTCGAGCGAGCGTGGATCTTGTCGTCCACCAAGTGGTGCAGCTTCAGGATGTACATGTAGCCAACCGTCACCGGGTACGGGAACGGCTCACCACTACGTCCGTCGAACAACTGCGACTTGCCCTCGGCGTTGACCATCACGTCACCGTCCCGGTTCGGAAGCGTTGCGCCGAGCAGGCCTTCCAGCTCGTTCTCGCGCGCGCCGTCGAAGACGGGCGTGGAGACGATGCTGTTGGACGGTGCCGAGAGCAGCTCATCGGGCAGGTTCTCCGCCCAACCTGGCAGCTCGCCGGTGTCGCCGACGACGTCGATGTTCCAGCCTGCCTTGGCAACCCAGCCCAGGTGCGTCTCGAGGATCTGACCGATGTTCATCCGTCGCGGCACACCGTGCGTGTTCAGGATGATGTCGACCGGAGTGCCGTCCGGCATGAACGGCATGTCTTCGATCGGCAGGATCTTTCCGATGACGCCCTTGTTGCCGTGGCGTCCGGCGAGCTTGTCGCCGTCGGAGATCTTGCGCTTCTGGGCCACGTAGACGCGGACCAGCTCGTTGACGCCGGCGGGCAGCTCGTCGTCCTCTTCGCGAGAGAACATCCGAACGCCGATGACCTTGCCGGACTCGCCGTGCGGAACCTTGAGCGACGTGTCGCGAACCTCGCGGGCCTTCTCACCGAAGATGGCACGCAGCAGGCGCTCTTCCGGGGTCAGCTCGGTCTCGCCCTTGGGCGTGACCTTGCCGACCAGGATGTCGCCGTCGCGGACCTCGGCACCGATGCGGATGATGCCGCGCTCGTCGAGATCGGCCAGCACCTCGTCGGAGACGTTCGGGATGTCCCGGGTGATCTCCTCGGCGCCCAGCTTGGTGTCGCGGGCGTCGATCTCGTGCTCCTCGATGTGGATGGACGTCAGGACGTCCTCCTCAACCAGGCGCTGCGAGAGGATGATCGCGTCCTCGTAGTTGTGGCCTTCCCACGGCATGATCGCCACGAGCAGGTTCTTGCCGAGCGCCATTTCACCGTTTTCGGTGCACGGCCCGTCGGCGAGGACCTGTCCGGCCTCGACCCGCTGACCGCTGTCCACGATCGGGCGCTGGTTGGCGCACGTTCCGTGGTTGGAGCGGGCGAACTTGCGCATCCGGTAGGTGTGCCGGGTGCCGTCGTCTGCCATCACGGTGATGTAGTCGGCGGACACCTCTTCGATGACACCTGACTTGGTGGCGACGATGACGTCACCGGCGTCGATCGCGGCACGCAGCTCCATGCCGGTACCGACCAGAGGTGCCTCACTACGCACCAGCGGAACCGCCTGGCGCTGCATGTTGGCACCCATGAGGGCACGGTTGGCGTCGTCGTGCTCGAGGAACGGGATCATGGCCGTGGCCACCGACACCATCTGGCGCGGTGAGACGTCCATGTAGTCCACGTCCATCGGCGAGACGTTTTCGACCTCGCCACCCTTACGACGAACGAGGATCTTCTCCTCGGTGAACCGGTTGTTCGCGTCGATCGGCGAGTTGGCCTGCGCCACGACGTGGCGGTCCTCCTCGTCGGCAGTGAGGTGGTGGATCTCGTCGGTGACGACGCCCTCGACGACCTTGCGGTACGGGGTCTCGATGAAGCCGAACGGGTTGACCCGCGCGTACACCGACAGCGAACCGATCAGGCCGATGTTCGGGCCTTCCGGGGTCTCGATCGGGCACATGCGGCCGTAGTGGCTGGAGTGCACGTCACGAACTTCGAGGCCGGCACGCTCACGGGACAGACCACCGGGGCCCAACGCCGACAGGCGGCGCTTGTGGGTCAGACCCGACAGCGGGTTGTTCTGGTCCATGAACTGCGACAGCTGCGACGTTCCGAAGAACTCCTTGATCGCCGCCACGACGGGACGGATGTTGATCAGGGTCTGCGGCGTGATCGCCTCGACGTCCTGGGTCGTCATCCGCTCGCGGACGACGCGCTCCATGCGGGAGAGGCCGACGCGAATCTGATTCTGGATCAGTTCGCCGACGGTACGCAGACGACGATTGCCGAAGTGGTCGATGTCGTCGACCTCGACGGGAACCTCGGCGCCGCCGGGGGCGGTCATCGTGGTCTGGCCCTCGTGCAGGCGCACCAGGTACTCGATGGTCGCGACGATGTCTTCTTCGTTCAGCGTCGACGACGTGATCGGCTGGCCCACGTTCAGGCCGAGCTTCTTGTTGACCTTGTAGCGACCCACGCGGGCCAGGTCGTAGCGCTTCTCCTTGAAGAACAGGTTCTCCAGCAGGGTCTGCGCGGATTCCTTGGTGGGCGGCTCGCCCGGGCGCAGCTTCCGGTAGATGTCCAGCAGTGCCTCGTCGGGACCGGCGGTGCTGTCCTTCTCGAGGGTGGACATCATGATCTCGGAGAAGCCGAAGCGCTCACGGATCTGATCGCTGGTCCAGCCGAGGGCCTTCAGCAGCACGGTGACGGGCTGACGACGCTTGCGGTCGATGCGCACACCGACGGTCGCGCGCTTGTCGACGTCGAACTCGAGCCAGGCGCCGCGGCCCGGGATGACCTTGACGCTCGTCAGGTCGTTCTCGGTGGCCTTGTCCTTCGACTTGTCGAAGTAGACGCCGGGCGAGCGGACGAGCTGGGACACGACGACACGCTCGGTGCCGTTGATGATGAAGGTGCCCTTTTCGGTCATCATGGGGAAGTCGCCCATGAAGACGGTCTGGCTCTTGATCTCGCCGGTGGTGTTGTTGATGAACTCCGCGGTGACGAACAGCGGGGCCGCGTAGGTCTGGTCCTTCTCCTTGCAGTCGTCGACGGGTGCCTTGACCTCGTCGAACCGCGGATCGGAGAAGCTCAGCGAGAGCGTGCCCGCGAAGTCCTCGATCGGCGACAACTCCGTGAGTACCTCTTCGAGACCGCCGACGGGGTTCACGTCGCCGCGCTCGAGAGCCTTCTCACGCCAGCCGTCGGAACCGATCAGCCATTCGAAGGAGTCGGTCTGCACGTCGAGCAGGCCGGGAACTTCGAGCGGTTCGCGAAGCTTGGCGAAGGAAACTCTGTTAGGTGCTCCAGGAATGGAGTTGTTGGGGTTTTCTACTGACTTGCTCTGGCGAGAGACTGCCAAGATGCATCCTTCCAGCACCGGATGCGACGATCGGGTGACCGGCCGAAGACCGGACCCTTGCCGCGTTATCTGCGTTAGGTTCGGCTGGCGTTCTCAAGCCTGAATCTCGGCCCCGAGGCACACGACTAGTTCCCTGAGCAGGGCTCAGGCTAGGAGACGGTGACGAGAGGTGGATGAGGGTGGGCAGGATGCAGCCAGCGCAACGTCCAACACTAGCGCAGAACGGCGCATTCCTCAACATCGGCATGGTAAAAGAGACCAGGCGCTGGCTGGCGGCTAGATCCTTCAACCCGTGCATACATTGCTGACCAACAGACTGGCCCGGTTTCGCCTTTCCGTCAAGAGTTCACACGCGGTTTGGGGAGGAAAGTTCGCGTGCCGCCGCAGGCTGTGGAGTTACGGTGATCCGCCCCTTGACTCCGTGGACGGACGCGCGGTCCAGCAACTCCTGGTACAGCGCGGTGGAGACGGTGCGGGTACGGCTGAGCAGGAAGCCGGTGTTGCCGCTGGGGTCGCTCACGACGGCCCAGCTGTAGTCGGGTGCGAGGTCGACGATCCAGTAGTTGCCCGGCGGCGTCGCCGACGCCGGGCCGAAGAACGTCACGTTGAGCTTGTCGTTGGCGGCGCTCACCGGCAGTGCGGCGCCGACGATGCGCGACAGCGGTCCATTGTCGAAGAAGTAGTTGCCGGAGTTCACCACCTTGATCGACCCGTCGGGATTGGCGCTGTAGGTCGCCGTGGTGTTCACCAGGCCGAGCGAGAAGAACTGCTTGACGCTGCCCACCTCGTACCAGGTGCCGAGGTAGGAGTTCCCGTCGACGACCGGTGCGGGACCGAGCACGACGCCGGCGGCGGGCGCCAGGTCGACGAACTGGTCGGGCTCCCCGTAAGTGCCGTACGTGCCGGTGTCTGGTCCGAGGCCGGCGTACATGTCGTTGATCCAGCCGTTGGCGAGCGTGTAGACGGCCTGGGTGTTGCCAGCCGGGGACCGCTTGATGATGAGCTGGCTGAAGAAGTCGATGATCGGAGAGCCGCCGATGAGGGAGTCGACGTGTGAGCCGTTGGCGAGGACGACGCCGACGAATTGGCCGGGCCGCAAGGCGACCAGATCCTTGGTGGTCTGGCCGTTGGCGTTCCAGGCCTGCGGCGGCGCCGCGATCTGGTAGATCGGGATGCCGCTGGCGGCCAGACTCGTCAGCGCGCCCGAGAAGGTGCCGTTGGACGAGACACCGTCGTACATGACCACGCCGAGCAGGTCGTTGTCCTCGGGCTTGACGGCATCGGAGTAGAAGCCACCGGCGGCTGCGGCCAGTCCCCCACCGGCCGAGTGTCCGGTCAGGACAAACTTGCCAGGCAGCGCGCCGTGATAGCCGGCTGCCGCGGCGCTGGCGGTCAGCGCCGTGCGGTTGGGATCGATGAAGAGGTCGGCGACGCCCTTCTGCATCGACACGCTGCTCAGCGTGCACCCCGCGCAGGTGAAGAACCCGAACGACGGGACGTTGGGGACCACGACGACGCTGTTGGTCTGCCGGGCCAAGTCCTTGGCGAGCGCCGAGTACCAGGACTTCGAGCCGAGGAAGCCGTGCTGCAGCAGCATGACGCCCTGGGCCTTCACGGTGCCGTCGGCCTGGGTCGGGAAGTACCAGTCGGCCGCGCCGGTGTAGCTCCCGCTGCCGACCGGAATGGTCAGGTTCGAGCTGCCGACCTTGACGCCGGTCACCCCGGCGTTGGCCGACGTGCCGGGGACGGGTTGCGCCGGGATGCCGGTGACGTCCACCGGTGTCGGTGCGACGGGCGGAAGCAGGCCGAAGGCGGACAGCAGGCTGATCACCACCGTCGCCAACGGGCCCGGCGGGGCCCGCGGGGCTGCGGGTGCGGCCAGGCTGCGGATCGCGGAGACGTCCTTGGCGACCAGCGTCGTCGGCGTGGGCTTGTTGGCCACTGCCGGCTTGATGTCAGTGGGCAGGGTCGCGACGACCGGGGTGGCCACGACTACCGGATCGGACTTCTCCTCGGTGACGACGGGCGGCTTGGAGTCGACGATCGGGGTCGTGTCGACGACCGGCGGCGTCTCGGCCACGACAGGATCCTTGGGCGTCACGTCGACGGGGGTGGACACCGTCACGGGAGCGGCCGGGGCCTCCTGAGCGGCCACGGCCTCCGACTTCGGAGTCTTCGTCTTCGCCGGCTTCACCTTCACGACGGGGTCGGCAGTGGTGGTCGCAGTGTCGTCGCGGTCCACGGTCACGGTGTTCGCGCTGACGGTACTGGTCGGCTTACCCTCGCCCTTGGGCCCCGAATCATGGTCCTTGCCAACGTCTTTGGTGCCCGTTGTTGCGGCGCCCGAAGGCGCTTCGGCCCCAGGACTGGACGGGGCCGAGGACGATCCCGCCTCACCACCCGACGAGTCGGACTCCGCGGCGGCGACGCCATGACTCGCACCGAGCGCGATTCCCACCCCGGCGGTTACGACCCATACCCCGCGCAACCAGCGATTCGCACTCACCGACGGAATGTAACCCGCTGCACCGACATCCGGCCGCTAAATGTCGCCTACGTCAGATTTTGGACATCACAGTGTCCCGGGCCGCCGCCCGCTTAGGGTCTGCGACGCGGCCGACACGTCCTGGGTCACGTCGACCAGCCCGGCGTCGCGCATGACGTCGCCGACCTCGTCGACGTCGAACAACCGCAGCGGCGCGAAACGTGACGCCGCGACGCTGGCCCGCCGCACCGGTGCCGGTCCCCTGGCGCACGTCGTCAGGACGGCAATCCGCCCTCCAGGCGTCAGCACCCGGATCATCTCGCGGAGCGCACCGAACGGGTCGTCCATCAGATACAGCGCGCCGTAGCAGCTGACGGCGTCGACGGTGCCGTCGTCGAAGGGCAGGTCGACGGCGTCGGCCCGGACATAGCCGACCGGGGTACCGGGCGCGGTGTCGCGAACGGCCTGGGCGAGCATCGTCGCGGAGCTGTCCACCCCGACCGCGAGCCCGCCGGATCCGACGGCGGCCAGCAGGGTGCGGGTGGTGTTGCCCGGCCCGCAGGCGACGTCGAGGACGGTGTCACCGCGGTGCAGGTCAAGCAGTCGAAGCTTGCGCCGGTCCTCTTGGGCGGAGTTGCGCGCGGTGAACCCGAAGAACAGGACGGGCCGCCACAATCGCTCGTAGATCATCGGTAGAACCGAAGACCCCATTACGCGTTGGCCCGTCGTCTGCGGAACCTCGGCGTCACCCATCACGTCGAGGTAGCCGTCCACGACGGTGGCGGGACGGTTGAGCAGCGCGCGCGTTCTCCGGCCGCCTGGACCGGGGAGCGTCACTCCTTGGAGACGGGGATCGAGGCGGTGGGGGCCTCTTCGTGGGCGCCGTTGGTGTTGCTGGTGGTCATCGACGACGGCGCATGCTTGTTGCTGCCGTCGAGATCGGCGCGGATGGCTTCCTGCGCGGCCGGGGGCAGGCTGTGCATGATCTCGCGCACCCGAGCCTGACGACGCCCGACCGCCTTGCGCTCCGGCATGCCCGGGGTCGCGTTGACCTGCGGCGGCACG
>NZ_LMEZ01000008.1 GCF_001426545.1 Mycobacterium sp. Root135
GCGCTGAACCTGTTCCGGGCCCGCCGCACCGCGTCGCGGGCGCAGCGGCTGATGCTGATCGCCCGCGACGGTGGGTGCACCAAGCCGGGGTGCACGGTGCCGGCGTATGGCTGTCAGGTCCATCACGCCGCCCGCGATTGGGCCGACGGCGGCCAGACCAACGTCGACGAGTTGGCGTTGGCGTGTGGGCCGGACAACCGGGTGGTCGGCCCGGGCGGGTGGTCCACCCGGATCAACGCCGACCACGACGTGGAGTGGGTTCCACCGCCGGCGTTGGACACCGGGCAGGTTCGGGTGAACGGCTATCACCGCCCCGAACGGCTGTACCGGCCACCGCAGGACGAGCAGGACGCGCAGGACGAACTGGGCGCCGAAGCCGACCTCAGACCCGGCGGACCCGAACCCAACGCTGCCTAGCTCACGTCCTGGTACTCCGGGACGATCAGCACGGGCCGCTCGGTGTGGGCGACGACGGCCGACGCGACGCTGCCCTGCAGGTGTCCGAGAAGACCGCTGCGGCGATGCGGCCCAAGCACGATGACGCTGGCGTCGTGGTCGTCGGCGGCGGCAACGATGCCCTGCCACGTCGGTGCGGCCTCAACCGCAACGCTGCGCGCCGTGAAGCCGGCCTGGCGGGCCAACTCTGCGCCGTGGGCGGCGGTCCGCTCGGCGGCGTGGCGCACCTCGGTGGCCCGGTCGGCGTCGAAGTGCTGCGGATCGGTCGGGGTGAAGCCGACGTCGACCGGCTGCCAGACGCAGACCACCAGGGCCTCTCGTTGGGTGCCTAGCCGAGCCGCGGCCTGCGTGATGGCGAACGCGGCGAGATCGGTTCCGTCGTAGGCGATCAACACCATTCCCGCCGGTTCGGCCGCCGCCTCGGCGTGGGCCGGCTCGGGGGTCGCCACGGCGGTTGTCTCGGCGGGAGCCGTTGCGCCAGAACGGATGAGGGCCAGCAGGGGTGGCGAGTGCCAGGCCGGGTCGTCGCCGTCGAGGAACTCGTCGAGGTCCGGCGTCTGTGGTCGGGCGCCGCTCAGCGCGTAGACGGCCACCCCGAACACGGCACCGCCGACTGCGAGGCCGAAGCCGATCCACAGGGCGTAACGCGTGCCGATCCCCAGATCGGTCGACACCGTGAGTGCGAAGTGGGCCAGGATGGGCGCAACCATGAAAGCGGCCACGGCGCGGAACAATTCGATGATGGCGAACACGCGCTGCAGGCTGTTGGACTGCAGGGAGAAGCCGGCGACGAACAGCGCGGGCGCGACGGTGGCGCCGAGCGCCAACCCCGTCAGTCCGGCGGCGATCAGCACCAGGGGCTGGTTGGCGGGCAGGGCGAACTGGAAGACCAGGATGCCGGCCGCGAGCAGCACCATTCCGACGAGCGGCAGGTAGTGCATCGCGCGCTTGGTGATGACGATTCCGAAGACCACGGCCATCACCACGGCGCCGCCGAGCTCCGGCAGGTAGAGCAGGCCGACGTGGACCGGGCTGTAGGTCTGCAACAGCACGTTGGCCGTCAGGGCCGTCGCCGCCACCGACGCGGCCGCCGCGAACAGTGCGACGCCGACGCCCGCGACGGGGATCGAGCTGGTGAGCATGGTGCGGACGGTGAGAAGTGGCTGGCGCGAACGGAATTGATAAACCACCAGCACCACGATCAGGGCAAGGCCACCGAACATGGGCAGGGTCACGGCGACGTCGCCAAAGCCGTGGCTGGTCAGCTGCGAGGCGCCGACGAACGCCGCGGCGCAACCGACGGCCGCGAGCCCGATGGCACGGAGGTCGCGGGGGGCGTCGAGGTCGGCCGGTGGGGCGTCCTCGAACGTGAGGGCGGCCATGATCAGGGCTAGCACCGCAATCCCGGCGATGATCCAGAAGAGCGGCCGCCACGCGTGTGCCTCGGCCTGCGCACCGCCGACGAAGGGTCCGAGCGCGACAGCGCCGAACACGCACATGTTCATGATGACGGCGGTGTTCCTGAGCTTTTCCTTCGGGAAACCGATCGTCAGGGGCGGCGCGGCGGCGATCAGCAGCATGCTGGTGGCCAGGCCCTGCAGGACGTGTCCGGCGATGAACATGCCGGGGTTGACCGCCGCGGCGGCGATCACGGAACCGACCGCCAGCACCACGGCGTAGGACAGCAGCATGCGCCGCTGGGGCAGGTGCTGGGCGAACTGGACCGCCAGGACCGTTCCCACGGCGTACGCGGCGTTGCCGAGCCCCGAGCTCAGGCTCATCGTCTGGGCGCTCATGTGGAGCTGCTCGGTGATGATCGGCACCAAGGGGTCGATCGCCGCGGACAGAGCCAAGTACGGAATCAGGGCGAGGATGACCATGGCGGCCACGGCGGGATAGCGCCCGGCGAGCGGTCCCTGGCGCATCAGCGCGGTCCTCGGTGATCGGACGGAATCGGGGTAGGCACGTACTTCTCCAAGTGATTGGCGGCGGAGTTTCTTCCCGACGCAGCGGTGTGTTCTCGCGAGCGGCTGTTCACACCCGAAGCACCTTCGATCCCGGCTCAACCTGATAGTGACCCTATCTAACGTTCTGGGTCGACGGCCATTCGCCTGGGGACGTCGGGGGAATAGTGCGTCTCGTCGACGGCGTTGCCAGTCCTGACCCCGACAGATGAGAGCCCCCGTGAAATTCGGCATTTCCACCTTCGTCACAGACGACGGCATCGACCCGGTATCGCTGGCGACCGCGATCGAGGACCGGGGCTTCGACGCCCTCGTCATCGCCGAGCACACCCACATCCCGGCCAGCCGGGAGTCGGCGTACCCGGGCGGCGGCGAGCTGCCCGACATCTACTACAAGACGCTGGACCCCTTCGTCACCCTCGCGGCGGCGGCGGCCGTGACGTCGCGGATCGAACTGTTCACCGGCATCGCGCTGTTGATCCAGCGGGATCCGATCGTCACCGCGAAGGAAGCCGCCAGCGTCGACTTGATCTCGGGCGGGCGCTTCGTATTCGGTGTCGGCGCCGGCTGGAACATCGAGGAACTCCGCGACCACGGCACCGACCCGAAGACCCGCGGCGCGCTGCTCGACGAGCGCATCGAAGCCATCAAGGCGCTGTGGACCAACGAACCCGCTGAGTACCACGGCAAGTTCGTCGACTTCGACGCCTCCTACAGCCGGCCGAAACCCGTCCGGCAGCCTCCGATCTACATCGGCGGCAACTCCGACGCGACCGTGAAGCGCGTGATCCGGCATGACGCGGGCTGGATCTCCAACGCCTTCCCCGCCGACGTGTTGGCGCCGCGCATCAAGCAGATGACGGACGGCTTGGGCCACGACGTCCCACTGGCGCAGTTCGGCACTCCCGTGGACGCGGACTACTGGCGCACCGTGGACGACCTCGGCTTCGGCCAGGTCGCGCTGCTGCTCCCGTCGGTGCCCCGCGACGAAAGCCTCCGGCTGCTCGACGAGTACGCCGCGGCGGTGGCGCAGTACCGCGGCTAGACGAAAGGCGAGGTTTTCGCCCGCACCGCCCGCAAGCCGCTGAGGGTTGCCTAGGCTCGAGGACGGACACGCGGGCGCAACGGAGAGCCTGCTGCCAACACCGCGGGTCTGGTTGGGAAACGCCATGAGTGGCAACCGGATTGTCGTATACAAGGGTCCTGGCAAGGTGGCGGTCGAGACGATCGACTATCCCAAGCTCGAGGTCCCGGCTGAAGTGGCGAGCGCGATGGGGATGAGCCGCAAGGCCGACCACGCCGTCATCCTCAAATGCGTGTCGACCAACATCTGCGGCTCGGATCAGCACATGGTGCGCGGCCGCACCACCGCTCCGGTCGGCCAGACCCTTGGCCACGAGATCACCGGCGAGGTCGTCGAAAAGGGTTCGGACGTACAGTTTCTCGAAGTTGGCGACATCTGCTCGGTACCGTTCAACATCGCCTGCGGCCGGTGTCGCAACTGTCGCGAGGGGCAGACCGGGGTGTGCCTCAACGTCAACCCGGCGCGCGCCGGGTCGGCCTACGGCTACGTCGACATGGGCGGTTGGCTCGGCGGCCAAGCCGACTACGTCATGGTGCCGTTCGCCGACTTCAACCTGCTGAAGTTCCCGGACCGCGACGCCGCCCTGGCGAAGATCCGCGATCTCACGATGCTGTCGGACATCTTCCCGACGGGGTACCACGGCGCGAAGACGGCGGGCGTCACCACCGGATCGACCGTCTACGTCGCCGGTGCGGGTCCGGTGGGGCTGGCCGCCGCGTACTCCGCGCAGCTGCTCGGCGCGGCCGTGGTGATCGTCGGCGACCTGAATGCCGACCGGCTCAGGCAGGCCGAATCATTCGGGTGCGCAACGGTTGACGTCAGCGCCGACGCCTCGCTTGAGGACCAGATCGCCGAGATTCTCGGCACCAACGAGGTCGACTGCGCCGTGGACGCCGTCGGATTCGAGGCCAGCGGACACGGTCAGGGCGCGGGTGAGCAGCCCGCCGCCGTTCTCAACTCGATCATGGGACTCACGCGCGCCGGCGGATCGCTCGGCATCCCCGGCCTGTACGTCACCGGTGATCCCGGTGCCGCGGACGCCGACGCCAAGGAGGGCACCCTGAAGGTCCGGCTGGGCCTCGGCTGGGCCAAGAGCCACAGCTTCGCCACCGGTCAGTGCCCGGTGTTGAAGTACAACCGCGGGCTGATGATGAGCATCCTGCACGACAAGGCGCACATTGCCGACGCGGTGAACGCCACGGTGATCACCCTCGACGACGCGCCGCGCGGGTATGCCGAATTCGACTCGGGCGTCGCCGAGAAGTTCGTCCTCGACCCCCACGGGATGGTGCCGACGGCCTGACCTGCGGGCAGCGCCTATGGTCGAGCGGTGACGATCACCTACGACGAGGCGCTGCGCGAACGAGCTCGGAGCAATCTGGCGAGTCACCCCCGCCGCGAGGTCGTGGACCCCTCGAAGCGGCACGCGGCCGTGGCGGTGGTGCTCGTCGACTCCGAGGTGGGTGAGGACAGGGTCGACCCGGCGCCAGTCGACGACTGGATCGACGGGCGACCGATGGATCCCGGTCTCGACGGGCGCATGGTCGACGTGTCCGGTGGTGCGGCGTTTCTGTTGTGCCGCAGGGCATCCCGATTGCGCGCCCACGCCGCCCAGTGGGCGCTACCCGGCGGGCGCGTCGACGAGGGGGAGACCGTCGTCGACGCCGCCCTTCGGGAACTGGACGAGGAACTCGGCGTCAGGTTGGCACCGACGTCGGTGCTGGGTCTGCTCGACGACTATCCGACCCGGTCCGGTTACGTCATCACCCCGGTGGTCGTCTGGGGTGGCGGTCGGCTCGATCTGCGCCCGTCACCCGACGAGGTGGTGGCCGCCTATCGGGTGGGGCTGCATCAACTGCAACGCGACGACTCGCCGCGCTTCGTCGACATTCCGGAGAGCCCGCGGCCGGTGGTGCAGATTCCGCTGGGCAACGACCTCATTCACGCGCCCACCGGCGCGGTGCTGCTGCAGTTCCGCTGGCTGTGCCTCGAGGGACGCGACGACCCGGTCGACCAGCTGGAGCAACCGGTCTTCGCCTGGAAGTAGCTACCCGCCGCCCGGCACGTTGCGGAGCCGGGCCGCCTCGCGGGTCAGGTGGTCACGTTCGGCGAGGTTCTGCGCGGCCGCGGCCGCCTTGGCGTACAGCGTTGCCGCCGTGGCCAGGTCACCGTCCTGTTCGTGCAGGAAGGCGGCCACCGCGGCGTAGCGAGGCACGGTGTCGTCCACGTCGGCGAGTGCGGCGAGGCCCGCGCGCGGATCGTCGGCCTGCCCGATCGCGACGGCGCGGTTCAGCCGGACGACGGGGGTGTCGGTGAGCGCCAGCAACTCGTCGTACCACTGCACTATCTGCACCCAGTCGGTCTCGGCGACGGTGCGGGCGTCGGCATGCAGCGCGGCGATGGCAGCCTGTGCCTGATAAGGCCCGAGCGCGTCGCGGACCAACGCGGCCTGCAGCAGGTCGACCCCCTCGGCGATCAGATCGGTCCGCCATCGGGTGCGGTCCTGCCTCGCCAGCGGGACCAGGCGGCCGTCGGCGTCGACGCGGGCGTCGCGCCGCGCGTGGTGCAGCAGCATCAGCGCGAGTAGGCCACCGACCTCGGGATCGTCGGTGACCGCGGCCAGCTGCCTGGTGAGGCGGATGGCCTCGGCGGCCAGATCGACGTCGCCGGAGTGGCCTTCGTTGAAGACGAGATAGAGGGTGAGCAGGACGCTATGAACATCGCCGGGCTGGCCGAGGCGAACGTCGGCGAGGGTGCGCTTGGCCCGGCTGATGCGCTGCGCCATCGTGGATTCCGGCACCAGGTAGGCCGCCGCGATCTGCCGGGTGGTGAGGCCGCCGACCGCCCGCAGCGTCAGCGCGACCGCAGAGGTGTGCGTCAACGACGGATGCGTGCACAGGAAGTACAGCGCGAGCGTGTCGTCCGCGCTTTCGGTGGGACCCGCCTCGGGCTGGGCGAGCAGGCGTTCCTCTCGACCGCGCCTGGCGACGTCGGAGCGGGTGAGGTCGAGGAACTTCCGCCACGCCACGGTGACGAGCCAGCCCTTTGGATCGGTCGGGGGTTCGGACTTCCACCGGACGACGGCTTCGATCAGTGCTTCCTGAACGGCGTCCTCGGCCGTCGCGAAGTCGGCTCCGCGGCGCACGAGGACGCCGAGCACCGCGGGGGCGACCTCCCGCAGGACGGTGTCGTCGGGCGGCACCGTCACTCGGTGACCGTTGGCGCTTCGCCGTAGAACGGCCGCAGTTCCAGCCACTCGTAGATTGGCTCGCCGTGGCGGCCGGGGGCGGCCGACAGTTCGCCTGCGAGGTCGACGGCGCGCTGGTAGTCGTCGACGTCGACGACCATCCAGCCCGCGATGAGGTCCTTGGTCTCGGGGAAGGGGCCGTCGGTGACCGGTGGTCGTCCCGGGCCGTCGTAGCGGACGAACGTCCCCTCGGCGGACAGCGCCTGCTCGTCGACGAATTCGCCGGTCTGCCGAAGCCGGTCCGCGAAGTCGTTCATGTACTGGATGTGGTCGTCGATCTCCTCGGGCGTCCACTGGTCCATGGGGGCAAAGGGGCGGTCGGTCGGGACGCTTGAGCTGCGGTAGTGCTTGAGCATCAGGTACTTGGCCATGGCGGTCTCCTCGAGGTGGTGCGGCCCATTCTGGCCGCGTTCACCCCTGGGACGCAGCTGTGGCCGGTTCCTCGACACGTGGCTCCCCTTGACTTCTTTGGAACAACGTTCCATTCTTGCCTGGAACGCAGTTCCAAAAAGGTGAGGGGGAGGCATGACGACGCCGGTCACGATCATCGGTGCCGGGCTCGGCGGCCTGATGGCGGCCCGGGTGCTGCACGTCAACGGCATCGCCGCGACGGTCTACGAGGTTGAACCGTCGGCCGAGACGCGCACCCAGGGCGGCCAGCTCGACATCCACCCGGACGACGGGCAGCTGGCCCTCAGGGCCGCCGGTCTCTACGAACGGTTCCAAAGCATCATCCACGTCGGCGGTGACGCACTTCGCGTGCTCGACCAAGACGGCACCGTCCTGATCGCGCAGCCCGACGGCACCGGCCCCGGCGGCCGGCCGGAGGTCCTCCGCGGCCAGTTGCGGCAGATCCTGTTGGAGTCGCTGCCCGACGGCACCGTGCGGTGGGGCTGCAAGGTCGCGTCGGCGCGGTCCCTCGGCGGCGGCGTACACGAGCTGACCTTCGACGACGGCACCACCACGACGACGGAGCTCCTCGTCGGGGCGGACGGCGCGTGGTCAAGGGTGCGACCCCTGCTGTCCACCGCCACGCCCGAATACGTCGGAATGTCGTACGTGGAGATGTACCTGCACGACGTGGACGCGCGGCACCCGGCGGCGGCCGAGGTAGTCGGCGGCGGCGCGATGTACGCCCCCGCCCCCGGCAAGGGCATCCTCGCCCATCGCGAGCAGGGACAGGTCATCCACACCTACGTCTCGCTGCGGCGGTCGCTCGAGTGGATGGAATCGGTCGACGCCGCCGAACCCGCGGCGGCGATTGCACGGGTGGTGGCCGAATTCGACGGGTGGGCACCGGAGCTCACCGCGTTGATCACCGACGGCTTCACCATCGGCGGCGTCGCGCCAGTGGTGCGCCGGCTCTTCACGCTGCCGACCGGTCATCGATGGGACCCTGTGCCCGGCGTGACGCTTCTGGGTGACGCCGCACATCTGATGCCACCATCGGGTGACGGCGCGAACCTGGCCATGTTGGACGGTGCGGAACTCGCCGCGGCGATCATCGCGCACCCCGGTGACGTGGACGCCGCCGTCGCCGCCTACGAAGCGGCCATGTTTCCGCGCAGCGCGGCGGTCGCAGAAGAGGCCTACGAGGTGACCGACATGCTGTTCGGCGACCGCGCGCCGACGTCGCTCGTCGAGATGTTCGCCACACCTCAACCGGACGCGGCCGGCTGACACCTCGACGAAAAGTCTTCGACTGTACCGATCTAACTCTCAGTCGCGTCTCAGCCGGCGAGGGCACCTTGGGGTCAACGCTTTGCTGCCCGACTCGTAAAGGTATGGCCCACATGACGAACTACCCGCAGTACCCGATGCAACCGTCCGGTCGGAGACACGGCACCGATCCAGCTGCAGGACAACGGAATCCGGCTCATCGTGCCCATGGCGCGCCGCAGCCGCCATATGACTGGCGGTACGCCAGCCACCCCGCGGCCGACACGGCGCCGATGGCCGTCGTCGCGCCCCGTCGGAAGCGGTCCCGGGTCGGTGCGATGGTCACCGGTGCCGCCGCCATCGCCGTGGTGTCGGCGGGCGTCGGCGCGGTGGTGATGACGAGTCAGCACGACCAATCGGCCGAAAGTGGGCTCGCGACCGCCCTTGCCACCGCGCCGCGCCAGGCGGCCGCGGTCCCGCCCGCGGCCGATCTGCCGAGCGGTTCCGTCGAGGCGGTCGCGGCGAAGGTGCTGCCCAGCGTCGTGAAGCTGCAGATCGACATGGGCGGGCAGAGCGAAGAGGGTTCCGGCGTCATCCTCGATCCAGACGGGCTGATCCTGACCAACAACCACGTGGTCGCCGCCCTGGCGTCCGCACCGACCGGTGCGGGTGCCCAGGTCACCCCAAGTGGTCAAGAGGTCCCTGGTCCCCAGGCCATGAAGGCGACCGTCACGCTGGCCGACGGCCGCACCGCACCGTTCAGCGTGGTGGGTGCCGATCCCTCCAGTGACATCGCCGTCGTTCGCGCGCAAGGCCTTTCGGGCCTGACCCCGATAGCCATCGGCTCGTCGAAGGATCTCAAGGTCGGCCAGAACGTGGTCGCCGTCGGGTCGCCGCTTGGCTTGGAGGGCACCGTGACGACGGGAATCGTCAGCGCACTGGACCGGCCGGTCGCCACCGCGGGCGAGGGCCAGGATCAGGCCACGGTGCTCAACGCCATCCAGACCGACGCGGCCATCAACCCCGGCAACTCCGGTGGGGCACTGGTCGACATGAACGGTCAACTGATCGGGGTGAACTCGGCGATCGCCTCGATGGGCGGTGGCTCGAAGTCATCCGGTGGACAGAGCGGTTCGATCGGCCTCGGCTTCGCCATTCCGGTGGATCAAGCCAAGCGCATCGCCACCGAGTTGGTCTCCACCGGCACGGCCACCCATGCCTCGCTGGGAGTGCAGTTGGGCGACGACCCCAACGCGTCCGGCGCCACCGTCGCGCAGGTGGTCGACGGCGGTCCCGCCGCGGCCGCGGGGGTGCCGAACGGTGTCGTGGTGACCAAGGTGGACGGTCGCGTCGTCGACGGTCCGGAGGCGCTGGTGGCCGCCGTGCGGTCTAAGGCTCCCGGTGACGTGGTGACGCTGACCTATCAGGATCCGTCCGGTTCCAGCGAGACGAAACAGGTCACTCTGGGGACGGCCCAGCAGTAGTCGCACAGGATGTTCCCAGGGATGGTCGAGTTGGACTTCAGAGTCCAAACAAAGGGCTACAGTTGGACGATGCCGCCACCACCGAACGACGTGACGCGGCCAAGGCTCACCTCTCGAGGCGTCGCGACCCGCAACCGGATCGTCCAGGCGGCAGCTGAACTGATGCACGTGCGCGGGGTGGCGGCCACGACGATCGACGAAGTGCTCGCCTCCAGTGCGACGAGCAAGTCGCAGTTCTACCAACACTTCGACGACAAGACCGATCTGGTGTACGACGTCATCAGCATCCGAGCCGACGAGATCTTGTCGTGGCAACGCCTACGACTGGAGAAGGTCGACTCGTTCCGCGGGCTCCACCATTGGCGTGACGCCATGGTTCAGCGGTGCGCCCTGCGACGGGGCCTGTGGGGATGCGAACTCGGATCGCTCGCGGCCGAACTGTCCGACAGTGACGACAGGGCGCGCGAATCCCTCGCGGCGCACTTCGCCGAGTGGCGCGGGTTGTTGGCCGCGGCGCTGGAGCGGATGCGCGACACGGGCGCGCTACGGCCCGACGTCGACGCGCCCACCCTCGCCACCGGACTGTTGGCTGCCGTCGAGGGCGGCTACCTGCTCTCGCAGACGGCCCACGATCCGCGGCTCATGCAAACCGCGCTGGACTCCTCGATCGCCTACATCAGGTCCTTCCAGCCCGACGGCGCTGAGCGGGACTAGTCGAATCGGACCAGCGGGTCCAAAACGAACGAGGCGGGTCAGTCGTCGACTGACCCGCCTCGTGTCGTCCTGATGAAGGACTCGTTCGGTTATCCGGTGTGGTTGGTACCGGGAACGCCGGTCGGTGCCGGGGGCGCCTTGACCGGCGGGCTGAAGGAGTTGCCACCGGAGGGGCTGATGCTCTTCTCGGTGGGCGTGACCGACGGCGCGCTGGTCGAGCTCTCCGTGGTGCTCGACGGGGCGGGCTTCTCTTCGCTACCACCACAGGCGGTCAGTGCCCCCATGGAGATGAACGCCGCGATTCCGAGGCCCGCGGCGACGCGGCGAGTGTTTCGACTAGTCATGAGGCAGTCCTATCCGGGTTCTCGAGATCGACGAGATTAGTTGTGGGTGCCGGGGATCGCCGTCGGAGCCGGCGGCGCCTTGACGGGCGGGGTGAACAGGTTGCCACCGGTGGGGTTGATGCTCTTCTCGGTGGGCGTGACCGACGGGGCGGTCGTGGTCTCCGTGGTGCTCGACGGGGCGGGCTTCTCTTCGCTGCCACCACAGGCGGTCAGCGCTCCCATGGAGATGAAGGCAGCAACGCCGAGGCCCGCGGCGACGCGACGGGTGAGACGACTATTCATGATCGAATCCTATCTTTGCTACCTAGAATGCGCTGGAGATACGTGAACTGAACTGTATCGTCCAGAACGGTGTCTCGTCAAGGCGGTGTACAGGACTGGGGCGCTGCCGCCGACCAGCCGAAACCCTCTGTTCACGGCACCGCCGGACGGCCGAGCCGCCGTGCGGCGGTGTGGCCCGCAACAGGACTTGGTGGTCCAGAGTCCGGCCGAAGGAACCGCCGGGCAGGCCCATGGTTGCGTCCCCGCGTGTAACACCGGACGCACCCGCGCGCGATCAACCGACTGAACGCGGCAGCGCGACCACATCCGTTGCCGCCAGAGTTGGAGGGTTTTCATCGTGTTTCGTCGTTTCGGATTGGCCGTCTTGGTGGCAAGCAGCGCGCTCGCTGGCGTTGCCACGATCACGGGACCGGCCACCGCCGGCGCGGCGCCCGGGTGCGGTGACTTCCACTGGCTCGGCGCTGCCGGATCGGGTCAGCGCGACGGAGCGGGCCTGACCGCCAACGGCGGCATGGGCCCCGTCGTCTACCAGTCGTTCCAGCAGTTGCAGGCCCAGCTGGCGGCGAGCGGGCAGACGATCACCGCCGAAGCAGTGCAGTACCCCGCGGCACCCGTCCCGCTGGGCGGTGGCCTCGGCGGCTGGATGGGCTTCATGGACAGCGTGAAGGCGGGCACCGAGGCCGCCGCCGAGCAGTTCGAGGCGTTCACCGAGCGGTGCCCGACGACGAAGGTGGTGCTCGCCGGCTACTCGCAGGGCGCGATGGTGATCCACCGCAACCTGCACGACCTCGCCGACGACCCCCACGTGGCGGCGGCGCTGCTGATCGCCGACGGGGACCGACTGCCGGCCGACACGACGATCAACCTGGGTTCGACCGCCGTGGTGCCCAGCGTCGGCAAGGGCGTCGCGCAGGAGCACTCGTTCCTGGCCTCGGCCCCCACCTCGGAACTGCCGCCCGAGATGGGCGCGCGCACCGTCAGCGTCTGCGACGTCGGCGACCCGGTCTGTGACGCCGACCCCGATGCCGACACCGACGACGCGCTGTCACCGGCGGCCCTCGCCATCCACACCTCGTACGCCCCCGCCAGCAGTGGGGCGCACGCTTGGGGCACGCCGCTGTACCAACTGGTGGCGAGTGCCAGCTCAACTGCCGAGGTCGAGCCACCGCTGGCGACGGGGCTGGCCGGGCCCGTCAGATGATCGGGTCGTCGCCGGGGCGGATCAGCCTCAGCCACCGGTAGCCGTACGGGTCCAGGTCGAGTTCCGCTCGGCCTGAGTCGTCGAGCGGATGCTCGGTGAGCCCGTCGAGCAGGCTGACCAGCACCGAGCCAGGGGGCGCGTCGGGCAGTTCGATCGGCACCAGGACGCCTTCGGCGCCAAAGTTGTGCAGCGCCAACATCTGCCAGCCGGATTTTTCTTCCCGGCACACGTGGGCCAACACCGAACGGTGCGGTTGCTTCAGCACTTCGGCGGTCGACCAGCCGATCTCCGGCTGTTGGCGATAGGTGTAGACGAGGTCGCGGACGAACCACCAGAACGACTGGTGGTCGCGGCGCTGGGCGGCGACGTTGACCCGATCCGGGCCGAAGAGGCCGTCGGGCATGGGCCGGGTGAGCCTCCGCTTCGCCGCCGTCGAGAATCCGCCGTTGGGACCGCCCGTCCACTGCATCGGGCTGCGGACGGCCAATCGTCCTGGGATGTCGAGGTTTTCACCCATTCCGATCTCCTCGCCGTAGAACAGCACCGGGCTGCCCGGCATGGAGAAGGCCAGCGAGTACACCATCCGCATCCGGCGCTCGTCACCGCCGACCATGGTCGGCAACCGTCGCCGGAGGCCACGGTCGTAGAGCTGCATGTCCGGATCGGGGCCGAACGCGTCGAACACCTCCTGACGTTCGGCGTCGGTCAGCTTGTCCAGGGTCAACTCGTCGTGGTTGCGCACGAAGTTGGCCCACTGGCTGGTGACGTCGAGATCGGGGCGTTGACGCATGGCCTTGGCGAGCGGACGGGCGTCACCGCGGGCGAGTGACAGGTAGACGTTCTGCATCCCGATGAAGTCGAACTGCATGTTCAGTCCGTCGCCGTCGGGTCCGCCGAAGAACTTCTTCTGGTCCTTGTATGCGACGTTGACTTCGCCGAGGAGAACCGCGTCTCCGAGGCGACGGGTGACGAAGTTCCGCACGTCGCCGAGGTATTCGTATGGATCGAAGGCGCCCGGCTCCCCGGGTACGGAGTCTTTGGCGAACAGGAAGGGCACCGCGTCGATCCGGAATCCCGAGACTCCAAGCTCTAGCCAGAACCCCAGTGTCCGCGAGATCTCCTCCTGCACCTTGGGATTGGCGATGTTGAGATCTGGCTGATGCTTGTAGAAGTGGTGGAGATACCACTCGTTGGTCTTGAGGTCCAGCTCCCAGATGCTGTCCTCCTGGTCGGGGAACACCACGTCCTTCGGGCTGGATTTCGGCTCCGTCGCGCTCCACACGTAGTAGTCGCGATACGGGTCGTCGACGCTGCGGCGGGCGGACTTGAACCACGGGTGGGCGTCGGAGGTGTGGTTCATGACGAAGTCGACGATCACCCGGATTCCCGCGGCCCGCGCGGTGCGCACCAACTCGACGAAGTCGCCGAGGTTCCCCAAGCGGGGATCCACTCCGAAGAAGTCGACGATGTCGTACCCGTCGTCCTTCTGTGCCGTCGGATAGAACGGCATCAGCCACAGGCAGGTCACGCCCAAGTCGGCGAGGTATTCGATGCGGTCCGACATTCCGCGGATGTCACCGGTGCCGTCGCCGTTGGAGTCGTAGAACGTCTCGACGTCGGCACAGTAGAAGACGGCGCTCTTCCACCAGAGGTCGCCCCCGTCAACGCTTCTCATGCCATCACCGCAGTCGACGCGGGTGCGGTCGGGGAGAGTTGCGGCAGCACGTGTTCACCGAAGGCGTCGATGAACGCGCTCTGGTGCTGGCCGACGAAGTGTAGGTACAACTCGTCCCAGCCCTGCTCGACGTACTCGGCGAGCCACTGCGCGTGCTGCCCCAGGTCGCTGGACACCCGCACCGAGGACCTCACCTGCTCGGGGGTGACGTGCCTGCCGATGACGTCGAACGCCTCGACCGACTCGAGATCCCATGCCACCGGCGGACCGAACACGTTGGTGCGCCACTGGTCGCAGGCGACGGAGATGGCCTCGTCCTCGGTGGGGGCCCAGCTCAGGTGGATCTGCAAGCGGGCCGGCCCGCGGCCGCCCGCGCCGCGGTAGGCGTCGAGAACCCGTCGGAGGGTCTCCGCGGGTTGGTTGACGGTGATGAGCCCGTCGGCCCAGGCGGCGTGCCGGGCGGCCGTCGCTTCGGTGACGGCGGGCCCGACGAGGTCGGGGACCCGGTCCGGCAGCGTCCAGAGTTGGGCCCGGTTGACCTGTACGAGCCCGTCGTGGCTGACCTCTTCGCCCTTCAACAACCGTCGGATCACGTCGACGCACTCGACGAGTCGCCGGTCGCGTACCTCCTTGCGTGGCCACTCCTGCCCGGTCACGCGCTCATTTGACGCCTCACCCGAACCCAGCGCGGCCCAGAACCTGCCGGGAAACATCTGCGCCAGCGTCGCGATGGCCTGGGCGATGATCGCCGGGTGGTAGCGCTGCCCCGGCGCGTTCACCACGCCGAACGGCAGCTCGGTGGTGGCAAGGGCCGCCCCGAGGAACGCCCAGGCAAAACCCGATTCGTTTTGCCGACTGCTCCACGGACTGAGGTGATCCGACGACATTCCCGCGGTGAAGCCGGCGCGTTCGGCGTGCTGGACGTCGCGGAGAAGTTGCGCGGGACTGATCTGCTCGTGCGAGCAGTGGAATCCGATGACGGTCATGCCGTCGGCATACCCGTTCTTCCGCCGACTTACGTCTACGTCAGATTTGCGGTCGAGGGTGTCCGTGGCTCGCCTTAACCTCACGAGATCGGTAGGTTGTTCGGTGGTTGAGCTTCCAGCCTGTCGCTGTCGCGGCCCACCAATCTGGGTGGGTTACCGCTGCCGTGCGGTTCACGACGTCGACATGGCAGCTGATACGTCGCGGCGACGCGCAGGGAAGTGGGGGCGATGGCGTTCAACCAGACGGTCCCGTGCCAACCTTCGGACCCCGCCGCCGACCTGCACGCTGGCGACCAGTTGGTCGAGGACGTCGGCGTCGGGCTGTCCGGTTCGCTGAACTTGCGCCGAACCGCATTGCGCTTCCTGACGATGATCCGTCCCCGGCTCGCCGACTGGGCGATGGTCGTCCTTCCCGGTGATCGTCCCGGCGGGCTGACCATCGTCGGGGGCGACGACGCCGGCTTTCACGCCGTCATCTCGGCGTCGGGCATCGCCGATCTCGAACTCAGTCGCGTACTGAGAACCGGTGGCACGGAGTTGCGGCACGTCATGATGGACTCCGACGTGGAGGCCGATCTCGCCACCATGATTCCGCACCCCCGACTCGCCGCCGAGGCCGCCACGATGCGGCCGGCTGATTTACTCGCCGTCGGACTCACCGCGCGGGGCACCACGATCGGAGCGCTGGTGATGATCCGCTGTGAGGGACGGGGTTTCGACGCGCAGGACGTGACCGTCGCCGAACGAGTGGCAACCCGCGCCGCGATGCCGCTGGATTCCGCAAGGCTCTACGAGGAACGTGGGCGCATCGCGACGGTGCTGCAGCGCAGCCTCCGGCCGCCGTCGCTTCCCAGCGTCGACGGTGCGCGGTTGGCGGCCAGATACCGGCCCGCGGCCGAACACTTGGACATCGGTGGCGACTTCTACGACGTCCACGGGCGGGGGGACGACTGGTTGCTCTCGGTCGGCGACGTGTCGGGCAAGGGTGTCGAGGCGGCAGCGCTGACCGGTCGAACTCGCCAAAGTATCCGCACCGCATGCCATTTCGATCGTCGACCGGAGGTCGTGCTCGACGCGCTGAACACGGTGCTCTTCGACGAGCACACCAAGGACTTCGTCACCGTGGTGTGCGCCAGGATGCGCCGGGACGCCGACGGGCGGTTCATAGTCGACGTGGCCTCTGCTGGTCACCCGGCGCCGATCGTGCTGCGGGCCGACGGCCGGGTCGAGCCGGTCGGCGTTGGTGGCACCGCGGTCGGCATGGTGGCGGAAGTGCAGTACCGGCCGGTCACCATCGCGCTGGAGTCCGGCGACACCATGCTGATGTTCACCGACGGAGTCGACGAGGCGATGGGTGCCGACGGCCTGTACGGCGTCGACCGTCTGCTCGCATTGCTGCCTCGCTACGCCGGCGCCGACCCGGAAGTGCTCTGCGAGGCAATCGAACAGGATGTCCTCGAATACCTCGACGGTCGCCAGCATGACGACATCGCGTTGCTCGCGGTGACATGCGGCGAATAGACGAGCGTCGAAAACCGTTGGAGGCCTACGACGCCGCTCTCGCGAGCGGAGACACCGAGACCGTCACGTCGATCGTCGACGGACTGCTGCGCGACGGTCGGGAGCCGGTATCGGTGCTCACCGACGTGGTGGCGGCCGCTCAGCGGGAAATCGGACGGCGCTGGCAGCGAGGTGAATTCACCGTCGCGCAGGAGCACGCCGCCACCGCCACGGCCATCGCCGCGACCAGGGTCGTCGCGAAACACGTCCGCCAGGTGCCGCTGACCAGGGGCCGGGTCCTCGTCGCCTGCGCCGAGCGTGAGTGGCATGCGCTCCCGGCGATGATGATCGAATGTGCCTTGCGTGCTCACGGGTGGGACACCACGCTGCTCGGCGCGTCGACGAATCCGTTGCGCCTCAACCAGTATCTGAACGACCTCGGGCCGGACGCCGTCGCGGTGAGTTGTTCGGTGCTCGGTTCCCTGTCGACCTGTCGCCGGTTCATCGAGGCCACGACGGCCAGCGGAACACCGATCCTGGTCGGCGGTCCGGCGTTCGGCGTCGACGACGTGCGCGCGGTCGCCCTTGGCGCCACCGCATGGGCGAGCGACGCGCATGGCGCCATCGTGGCGATGGACGGGCTGCCTGCGGTCGTCGCGCCTGCGGCTCCCCTGCCCGGTGAACGGACCGCCGAGCAGGCGGCGCTGGAATCGGATCATCGTCGCCTCGTGGCGCGGCTTCGCGAGCGGTGGTCGCTGGTGGCCGCGGCCACCACTCCCGACGCGGACTGTCTCAACAGCGTGATCGACGTCGCGGACGACGTGCTGCACCAGACCCTGCACGCGGTGGAGGCGGCCTTGCTCACCGGTGATCATCGCGTGCTGCCCGAGACGGCCTGGTGGATCGACGATCTGCTCGGCACCCGAGGCGCCGACCCCAGGATGATGGTCGAATTGGTGGAGATTCTCGCCGCGGCGATGCGCGACTACCCCGTCGCGGCGTCGATGTTGGCAACCCACTTCGTAGTGCCCGCAGAGTGGCGTCGGGAAGCGACGGTCAACGAATGACATGTGACGAGAGGCGTTTCCGTGGTCTTCCGAGATGACGACGAGATCGGCCGTGACCTGGCCGTTGTCGACTGGGCGGCGACGCCGCTTGGGGCACCGGAGGATTGGCCGCAGAGCCTCCGCACGGCCGTCAGCATCCTTCTGGCGTCCCGGTTTCCGATGTGGATGGCGTGGGGGCCGGATCTGACGTTCTTCTGCAACGCCGCCTATCGTCGCGACACCCTCGGCAGCAAGTACCCCTGGGCCCTCGGCCGGCCCGCGAGCGAGGTGTGGCAGGAGATTTGGCCCGACATCGGACCGAGGATCGAGTCGGTCCTCACCACCGGTGAGGCGACGTGGGACGAAGCGCTGCTGCTGTTCCTCGAGCGGTCGGGCTACTCCGAGGAGACCTATCACACGTTCTCCTACAGTCCGCTGCGCGACGAGGCCACCCGCCTGGTGGGCATGTTGTGCGTCGTGAGCGAGGACACCGACAGGGTGATCGCCGAACGTCGGATGGCAACGCTGCGCGACCTCGGCTCGGATCCGAGCGTCGTCCGCACCGAGCGCCAAATGCTGGACTTCGCGGCCAGTCAACTCGCCGGCAACCCGTACGACCTTCCCTTCACGCTGACCTACCTGTTCGGCGACACACCGGGTGGCGGCGACGCGCACCTGGCCGGCGTCAGCGGCATCGCCATCGGTCATCGGGCGGTGCCGCAGACACTTTCGGCCCATGACTCCACCATCTGGCCGGTCGCCGAGTCGGCCCGCGGCGATACGGCGTTGGTGGAACTCGACGGCCGGATGCTCGAACTGCCGACCGGCGCCTGGGCTGATCCGCCGACCGCGGCGCTCGTGGTTCCCCTTCTGCAGCAGGGTGGC
Source organism: Mycobacterium sp. Root135 (assembly GCF_001426545.1). GTDB lineage: Bacteria > Actinomycetota > Actinomycetes > Mycobacteriales > Mycobacteriaceae > Mycobacterium. Next base: position 18,528 of record NZ_LMEZ01000008.1, read on the forward strand.
GCGCCGGTGGGCTTCCTGGTCGCCGCGTTGAATCGGCACCGATCGCTCGACGACGGCTATCGGGGCTTCGTCGAGCTGGTGGCCGGACACATCGCCGCGGGCGTGGGCAGCGCGCGGAGCTACCAGGCCCAGCAGCAGCGGGCTGAGGAGCTTGCCGAACTCGACAGCGCGAAGACGGCGTTCTTCTCCAACATCAGCCACGAGTTCCGCACTCCGCTGACGTTGATCCTCGGACCGGTCGACGACTTGCGCAGCCGGACGAGCGGCCTGGACCAGGAGGTTCGCGACGAGCTGGATCTGGTGCACCGCAACGGTTTGCGGCTGGCGAAGCTCGTCAACACCCTGCTCGACTTCTCCCGCATTCAGGCCGGACGGATGCAGGCCCGGTTCGAACCCGTCGACCTGTCGGCCGTCACCGCCGAATTGGCCAGCGTCTTCCGGTCGGCCGTCGACAGGGCGGGCCTGGAGTTCGTCGTCGACGTCCCCACCCTCGAGCAAGCCGTCTACCTGGACCGCGACATGTGGGAAAAGGTCGTGCTGAACCTGCTGTCGAACGCGTTGAAGTTCACGTTCGACGGCTCGATCACCGTCCGGGTTCGCGGCGACGACTCGGGCGCGGTGGTGACCGTCGCCGACACCGGCATCGGAGTGGCCGCCGCCGAGATGCCCCGGCTCTTCGAGCGGTTCCATCGCATCGAGACCGCCCGGGCGCGGTCGACAGAGGGCAGCGGCATCGGGTTGGCCCTCGTCCGCGAACTCGTCGGGCTGCAGGGTGGCACGATCATCGCCGACAGTCAGGAAGGCGAGGGGTCGACCTTTACCGTCCGCTTGCCCTACGGTGCGGGACACCTTGCCGCCGAGGATATTTCGCCGTCGGGCACCGGAGCCGGCGTGGGCGCCGTTGCGCAGCCCTACGTTCAGGAGGCGTTGCGCTGGCTGCCGTCGGATCCGGACTCGCCCGGATCCGAGGAGCAGTCGACCGTCGTCACCCACCTCGGCGGCGGCGACGATCAGGTCCGGGTGTTGGTGGCCGACGACAACGCAGACATGCGGGAGTACCTCACCAACCTGTTGCGGACCTCGGGCTACCTGGTGACCGCCGTGAACGACGGGGTCGAGGCCCTCGGCGCGATTCGCGAGCAGGCACCGGACATCCTCGTGAGCGACGTGATGATGCCGCGCCTGGACGGGCTCCAGTTGCTTGCCACCCTCCGCGGGGATCCGCGGACCGTCGCGCTTCCCGTCCTGCTGCTGTCGGCCAGGGCTGGCCAGGAGGCGTCCATCGAGGGCCTTCAGGCCGGGGCCGACGACTATCTCGTGAAACCCTTTGCGGCGGCCGAGCTTCTGGCCCGTGTGCGGGCCAACGTCGAACTCGCGAGGTTGCGGAACCACCATGCCCGGTGGCGCACGGCCTTGGTGGACTCCCTGCAGGAGGCGTTCTTCGTCTGCGACGAGCACGGCGCCGTCATCGAGATCAACACCGCCTTCGTCGACATGCTCGGATACGGACCAGCGGGCCTGCCGTATGCGCCCATTCATCCTTGGTGGCCGGACGCCGACACCGATTCCGAAGCGCACCAATTCGTGCAGACGGCCTTTGCGGGTCTGCTCAAGGAGACCCACGGGGCGTTCACCATTCCCGTGACTCACCGTGACGGCCATCGCCTGTGGGTCGCCGTCAACTTCAACCACGCCGAGGATCCCGACACCGCCCGACGGGTCATGGTCGGCACCTTCCGCGACGTCACGTCCGAGCACTACAACGTCCAGCGGCAGACCGCCCTGGCAGCGCTGAATCAACAGTTGGCTCAAGCTGATTCACTCGAAGACGCGCTTGTCGGCGCCATCGAGGAGTTGCAACGGGTGTGGCGGGCCAGGCGCGTCTTGGCCGTGACGTTCCTCGGCACCGCCGTCGAGGGGAGCGCCCCGGAACTGGTGTGCGTCGGCGACCCGGTCGAATGGGCCGAGCTACCCGCCGACCAGCGTGCGTCCATCGAGAGTGTGCGCGACGCGGGTCTGCTCACCACCGGGACCGCGACCACCGGGTCCGGGGGTATTTCGCTGCAGCATCCGCGCGGGGTCCTGGTCGTCTGGGTCGAATTGTCCGAGCGCCGGCCGTTCGGTCCGCGCGACCACACCCTCCTCGCGGTGCTCGCCGGACGGCTGGGCCAGGGGCTGCACCGGGCTTACCAGCTGGACGAGCAGCGTGAGACCGCGGTGGCGCTGCAACACGCGATGTTGGGACCGGCGAACCTACCGGCGGGCTTCGCGGTGCGGTACCACCCCGCCAGTCGACCGCTGCAGGTCGGCGGTGACTGGTACGACGTCGTCGACCTCGACGACGGACGCATGGCGCTCATCGTCGGAGACTGCGTCGGCCACGGCCTCGGGGCCGCCACCGTGATGGGTCAGCTGCGCAGTGCGTGTCGGGCACTGTTTCTCGAACAGTCCTCTCCAAGCGCCGTTCTCGCCGGTATGGACCGCTTCGCCGCGCGGCTGCCCGGTGCCAGGTGCACCACCGCCTTCTGTGCGGTGCTGACCTTGGCGAGCGGCGAGCTCGTCTTCTCCAGCGCGGGGCACCCGCCGCCGATCCTGGTGCAGGCCGACGGTACGACGGCAATGGTGGAGGGCGGGCGGGGGCTCCCACTGGCGTTGCAGCTGGGCAGGACTCGGCCCGAGGTGCGGATGACGATGCCCGCCCGCGCCACGCTGCTGCTCTACACCGACGGTCTGGTGGAACGTCGGGGTACGTCGATGGACGACGGAATGGTCCACGCCGCCGACCTCGTACGGAGCGGTCGGGTGGACGCCCTCGACGACGTCGCCGATCACCTGATGGCTGAACTCGAACCGCTTGGCGGGTATCCCGACGACGTTGCCCTTCTGCTGTATCGCAGACCGGGACCCTTGAACGTGACGTTCCCCGCCGATGCCGCCCAGCTGGCTCCGATCCGAGACACGTTGCGGGGCTGGCTGACTCAGGCGGGAATCGACGACGAGCAGATGCAGGACGTCCTGATCGCCACCGGCGAAGCCGTGTCAAACGCCATCGAACACGGCCACCGGGACCGTCCGGAGGGCGTCGTCTCGTTGAAGGCCACGGCCGTCGTCGACCGGCTTCAGGTCACCGTCGCCGACACCGGTACCTGGAAGCGGCCGCGGACCGTCGCCGACATCAGCCGTGGACGTGGCATGGCCCTCATGAAAGGTCTGATGGAAGACTTCTTCATTCACTCCGACGACAACGGCACCACAGTGTCCATGCACGCAAGGATTAGCTAATGGCCACACCGCTGACCCTGAACACCGACCGGGACGCCGACGGGGCGCCCCGGCTCGTCGCGGAGGGCGAGATCGACCTCAGCAACATCGCCGTGTTCACCGAGGCGCTCACGAAAGCGAGTGCCGGCACCCGACAGCCGATCACCGTCGACATGAGCGCGGTGAAGTACCTCGACAGCGCGGGCATCAACGTCCTGTTCAACCACGCCGACGAGGTCGACCGGCTTCACTTGATCGTGCACCCGTTCCTGGTCCGGGTGCTCACGATCAGCGGGCTCAGCGAGATTGCGGTGGTCGAGGCCGCCGCCCCGCCGAAGGACGGCGGCTAACTCGGCACGGGTACCGGCGCGGTGTCGGTCTCGTCGCTCGCCGGCGGTGGCGACGCAGGCTTCTTGAAGTGGTTGTCGCCGCGGGGGTAGACCACCAGCGGCCACCAGAACCAGCGGCCCAAGAGTGTTGCGATGGAAGGCATCAGCAGCGACCGCACGATGAAGGTGTCGACCAGCAGACCGATGGCGATCGTGGAGCCCATCTGCGCCAGCACCACCAGCTTGCTGAACATCATCGCCGCCATGGTCGCGGCGAACACCAGACCGGCCGATGTCACCACGCCGCCGGTGCCCGCCATCGAGCGGATGATGCCGGTCTTGAGCCCCGCGTGTATCTCGTCCTTGAACCGGGAGACCAGCAGAAGGTTGTAGTCCGAGCCGACGGCCAACAGGATGATTACCGACATCAGCATGACCAGCCACTGGATTGGCTTGCCAAAGAGGTCCTGCCACAACAGAACCGAGATTCCGAACGACGCAGCGATCGAACTGGCCGCCGTGGTCACGATGACCAGAGCGGCCACGGCGCTGCGGGTCAGGATGAGCATGATCATGAAGATCAGCGTCAACGCCGACACCACCGCGATCATCAGGTCGTACTTGGCGCCGTCTGCCATGTCCCGATACGTGGCCGCCACGCCACCGAGATAGATCTTGGCGTCGGAGAGGGACGACATCTTCAAGGCGTCCTGCGCGGCCTTGCGTTCGGAGTCGACCCTGGCGATGCCGTCGACGGTGGCGGGGTCGCCCTCGTGGGTGATGAACATGCGCGCGGACTTGCCGTCCGGGGACAGGAACATCGCGAGGCCGCGCTTGAAGTCCGGGTTGGTGAAGGCTTCGGGCGGCAGGAAGAACAGGTCGTCGTTCTTGGCGTCGTCGAACGCAGCTCCCATCGCCAGGGCGGTGTCGTTGGACGCCTGCATCTGGTCGAGCAGCGCCTTCTGCGAGTTGTACGACGCCAGAGCTAGATCGCGGCTCTGCTTCATCGTGGCGATCGTCTGCGGCAGCAGTGCGGTCAACTTCGGAGCCAGCGCGGACAGTTGATCGGTGTTGTTCTGGACGGCCCCCGTCCGGTCGGTCAATTCGTCGATCCCGTCGAGGGAGTCGAACAGCGAACGGATGGCGGCGCACAGCGGAATGTCGAAGCAGTGCGGCTCCCAGTAGAAGTACGCGCGCATCGGCCGGAACGTGTCGTCGAAGTTGGCGATGTTGTCCCGGAGCTTCTCGGTGGTCCCGAGCAGCTCCCGGGACTTCTCCGCCGAGTCCTGGGTGAGTGCGGTCTGCTGCAGTGACAGTTGGTACTGCTGCTCCAGGATGGCGATCGAGGCGTTCGTCGAATCGATCGTCCTCAGCTGATCGGCCAGCTGGGCCCGTTGGAACGGCAGGTTCATGTTGCTGGTCTGACCGGAGACGCTCGTCTGAAACGGAATCGAGCTGTGTTGGATCGGGATGCCGAGCGGCCGGGTGATGCTCTGCACCATGGCGATGCCGTCGGTGTGCATCACGTTGCGCGCCACGGCGTTGAGCACCAGCATGTCGGCGGGATTGCGCATGTCGTGCTCGGAGTTGACCATCAGGATGTCGGGATTCATTCGAGCCTGGGAGAAGTGCCGGTCGGCGGCGGCGAACCCGACGTTGGTCGGCGCGTCGTCGGGCAGGTAGTACTGGTCGTTGTAGGCCGGCTTGTAGCCGGGAATCGCCACGATGCCGATCAGCACCACGAACAGGCTGACGACGAAGATCGGTGCGGGCCAACGGACTACCGCCGTTCCGACCTTGCGCCAGAAGCGGCTCTTGGCGGGCCGCTTCGACTCGTAGAGTCCGACCTTGCTGCCGAGGAAGAGCACCGCGGGACCAAGGGTGACCGAGATGATCACGACCACGATCATGCCGATGGCCACGGGTGCGCCCATGGTGCTGAAATAGGGCAGTCGGCAGAAGCTGAGGCAGAAGGTGGCGCCGGCGATGGTCAGGCCAGAACCCACGATGACGGGCGCGACGGACTTGAAGGTGGCGTAGTACGAATCGTCGCGGTCCAACCCCATCGCGCGGTCTTCTCGATAGCGACCGAAGATGAAGATGCCGTAGTCCGTGGCTGCGGCGATCGCCAGCATCGTCAGGATGTTGCCTGCGAACGTCGTCAGACCGAATGCCCCGTTGGTCGCGAGCACCGACACCACGCCCCGCGCGGTCAGCAGTCCGAGGAATGTCAGGAACAGCTGAATCAGCGTCGTGCGAATCGATCGGTAGACGATCAACAGCATCAGGGCGATCGCGGCGAGCGTGATCAACGTGATCTGGGCGAGGCTGGCGTTGCCGATGACGTGCAGGTCGTCGGTGAGGGCGGCCGGGCCGGCCACGTAGGCCTGCACACCCGGTGGGGCCTTGGTCTCGGCGATGACCTTGCGGACGAAGTCGACGCCTTCGTTGGCCTCCGTCTGCCCCTGCTCGCCAGCCAGGTTGATCATCACGTAGGACGCCTTGCCGTCGGCGCTTTGTGCGCCGGCCGCGGTCAAGGTGTCGCCCCAGAAGTCTTGAATGTGCTGGATGTGCTGGGGATCGGTCTGCAGCTTCTTGATGATCGCGTTGTAATAGTCGTGCGCGGGCGGGCCCAGCGGCTGCTGGCCCTCGATCACGACCATCACGGTGCTGTTGGAGTCGAACTCCTTGAAGTTTCCGCCCATCAACTTCATCGACGTCATCGACGGTGCGTCCTCGGGCGCCATTGGCGCAGAGTGCAGCTCACCGACGACCTCCAGCTGAGGCGCAAGCACGTTCACCAGAACCGCCACCGCGATCCAGAACAGGACGATCGGGATCGAGAAGATCCGGATGGCGTGTGGCAGGTAGGGCCGCTTGGGTCGCTCTGCGTCACCGGACGGGGTTTCGGCCGGAGCTCGTCCGGGCGTCGCGTGGGTCATGCCGACTTCACCAGGCAGTAGGTCTGGGCTTCGATTCCGTTCGCTGACTGTTCTTCACGGACGATTCCGTTCACGGTGACGCGGCATCCAATCTGATCTCCGTCGGCCCGCGCCATCAGGTTCGCGCTGACCGTGGGCAACGTGGTCGACAGGGTGACCGACCACGGCAGCGACGCGGTGATCGTGTGGACCTTGGCGTCCGGGTCGAAGTAGCTGATGAGGGCCGTGTCGCCCGGTGAGCCGTAGACGTCGTACACCATGACCTTCGGGTTGAACTGGACGATTTCGATGCCAGAGCCGGCGTTGGCGTTGAGGTTCTGGGAGGCGAATTGACCGTGCAAGCGGTAGACCACCAGACCGGAAACCGCCAGCACGACGACCAAGACCAGGGGAATCCACAGTGTCTTGACCACGCGACCGATGGGGTTGTTCTTCACGTCGACGCCTTCCACTGATCGTCGTCGGGCGGGCAGCCCGCATTTGCGGCGAGCCTGCGCAGGATGGGAAGCGCAACGTTGGCCGAGAGCAGCAGCGCGTGCCGCTCGTCGGGCGTCAGGGTCTCCAACAGCTCGCCGAGGCGTTCCCTGCGCAGGCGTCTGCGGTCGTCGAGGGCTTCCTGGCCAAGCTCGGTGATGCCGACGAGGGTGCCCCGGCCGTCCTCGGGATCGGCGGTGCGGGTGACGAATCCCTGCCGCTCCAGCCGTGTGATCAGCTGAGTCATCGACGGTTGACTGATGCCCTCCTTGGCGGCCAGGGTGGTCAGCCGGAGCGGACCTTCCCGGCACACCCTGTTGATCACGAACAGGGCGGAGACGCCCAAATCGGTTCTGTCGGTCAGGAACCGGGCGGTCAGGTCGACGGCCTGATCGAGGAAGCCGCCGACGCAGTCACCGGCGATTCGTTCGCCCGACTCGTCGTTCACCCGCTAGGTATATCACCTGGCCTATGCAGTGGCGAATCGACGGCGGACGCAGGATCTTGGCAGAAAGTTCACAGAAAAGACGCTGCGGTGCAGCGCCTCCGATCAACCGGCGCCGGTGGAACTTTCATTCACCGGGGTTCGAAACCGCCCCGGCGGCCAAAGCTCTTTGAGAGGTGCTTCGCCGGGCTGTGCATAACGTGCCCTATGTATCGAGCGGTTGTGCTCACCGGAACGTCAGCGCAGCGCGTCGCCGAGCACTCGGAGCAACCGGTCGACGTCGGCAGCGGTGTTGTACGGCGCCAAGCCGATCCGCAGCCCGCCCGCATCGCCGAGGCCGAGCAGCCTGGCTGCCTCGTACGCGTAGAACGACCCGGCCGGGGCGTTGACGTCCTGTTCGGCGAGTGCCGCGCTGATCTCGACGGCGTCGCGGCCCTCGAAGGTCACCAGCAGCGTTGGGGTCCGTCGGCTGGCCGTCGAGTGAATCCGCACTCCGGCAATATCTCTGAGGCCCGACTCGATCCGCCGGCGCAGTCCGTCCTCGTGGACTTCCAGGGCCCCCAGGCTCGCGACGAGTCTCTCGCGGCGAGAGCCGGCGGCACCCGTCATACCCGCGAGGAAGTCGACGGCGGCCGTCGCGCCGGCCATCACTTCGTATGGCAGCGTGCCCAATTCGAAGCGTTCCGGAACTCGATCGGGAGACGGGAGCAGCTTGGCGGGACGCAGCCCGTCAAGCACGTCGGCTCTGCCGACCACCACTCCGCAGTGCGGGCCAAGGAATTTGTATGGCGAGCATGCGAAGAAGTCGGCGCCGAGCTCTTGGACGTCGACGACGCCGTGTGCGGTGTAGTGCACGCCGTCGACGTAGAGCAGCGCACCCGTGGCGTGGGTCAGTTCGGCGATGGCCCGCACGTCGGGCATGGTGCCGATCAGGTTCGAGGCGGCGGTCACCGCGACGAGCCGCGTACGGTCGGTCAGCTGCGCCGCGACGGCGGCCACCGGGAGCTCCGAGGTGTCTGGGTCGAAGTCCACCCATCGCACCGTCGCACCCGCCGCGGCGGCGGCGAGCACCCACGGCCGCACGTTCGCGTCGTGGTCGAGCCGCGTCACCACGACCTCGTCGCCGGGGCCCCAACCGGCGGCCAGCGTGCGCGACAGGTCGAAGGTCAGCGCGGTCATGCTGCGCCCGAAGATCACCTCGTCGGGGTCGGCGTTGAGCAGATCGGCAAGTGCGGCACGACATTCGACGACGATGGCCTCGGCGTTGCGCGCCGCGGCGGTGGCGTGCCCGCGGTTGGACAGCGGTCGCAGCATCGCGTCGCGAACGGCGTCGGCAACGGCGGTTGGCGTCTGCGAGCCACCCGGCCCGTCGAAGAACGCGGTGCCGCCGTCGACGGCGGGAAAGTGGGCGCGGACCGCCTCGGCGTCGAAGGCGGTTTCGGTGTCGCGTTGACCGGTCACCAACGAAGTCTGACCCACGCTCGGCGCGCCCGCAGCGAGCGGCATACTCGTGTCGTGGACACCAAGCAGTTCTGGACGAACGCCGACCGACACGTGGTGCGCTACGGGGCGGCCTTCGTCCCGCGGGTCATCAAGCGGGCCAATGGAAGTCATGTGTACGACGAGAGCGGGACGGCGATCCTCGACTTCACCTCGGGGCAGATGAGCTCGGTGCTGGGGCATTCCCATCCCGACGTCGTGGCCACGGTGTCGGAGGCGGTCGCCACCCTCGACCACCTCTACAGCGGCATGCTCAGCGAGCCGGTGGTGGAGCTGTCGGCCACGCTCGCGGCCACCCTGCCCGACTCGTTGACCAAGGTGCTGCTGCTGACCACCGGCGCCGAGTCCAACGAAGCCGCCATCAAGATGGCCAAGCTCTACACCGGCAGGTACGAGGTGGTGTCGTTCGACCGGTCGTGGCACGGCATGACCTCGGGGGCGGCGTCGGCGACGTTCAGCGCGGGGCGACGCGGCTACGGCCCGCCGATGCCTGGCAACCTGACCTTGCCGACGCCGAACGCCTACCGGTCACCGTTCCGGAATTCCGACGGCAGCTACGACTGGCGCACGGAGCTGGAGTACGGCTTCGCGGCGGTCGACGCGCAATCCTCGGGCAGCCTCGCCGCGTGCCTCGTCGAGCCGATCCTGTCCTCGGGCGGCATCATCGAACCGCCGCCCGGCTACCTGGCCCGACTCTCCGAACTCTGCGTCGAGCGCGGGATGCTGCTGATCGCCGACGAGGCGCAGACCGGAATCGGCCGCACGGGAACGATGTACGCCCTCGAACGCGACGGCGTCGTCCCGGATCTGTTGACGCTGTCGAAGACGCTCGGCGCCGGTCTGCCGGTGGCCGCCGTCGTCACCACCGACGACATCGAATCCGTCTGTCACGAGCGGGGTTTCCTGTTCTTCACCACCCACGTGTCGGATCCGCTTGCCGCGTCCGTCGCCCTGACGGTGCTGACGGTCGTCGAACGTGACGGGCTCGTCGACCGGGCTGCCGTCCTCGGACGGCACCTCGGAACGCGGCTGGCCGCGCTCCGCGATCGGCACGAGCAGGTTGGCGACGTGCGTGGCCGGGGGTTGTTGCAGGGCGTCGAGCTGGTCGCCGACAAGGTGAGCAAGGCACCCGCCGACGACCTCGGGGCGAGGGTCACCGCCGAGTGCCTTCAGCGGGGGCTGCACATGAACATCGTGCAGCTGCCGGGCATGGGCGGAATCTTCCGCATCGCCCCGCCGCTGACGATCACCGACGCCGATCTCGACGCGGGATTGGACATCCTGTCCGACGCGCTGGCGGCCTGCCTGTAGTCAGGAGCCCAGCCGGGCGGCGAGAGCCGACCCGAGCCGGTGCCCGGACAGCCATGCGGACTCGATGCGCGGCGCACCGGACGGGCACCACGAGTCGCCGCACAATCCGAGCGGACGTCCCGCGTGGTCGGTCAATCCGAAGGCGTCCTCGCCATGGGTCGTAACGGGTTTCGCGAACGTCCAGCGGTGGGCGTGGGTCCACTCCGGGGGTGGCGTGACGTCCATGACCCGGCGCAGCGCGTCGAGGACGGGTGCCACCGCGTCGTCGGGATTCTGCAGATGGGCGCTGGCGCGGTCGGCGGTGGTGTGTACGACGAGCACCGCGGCGCCGTCACCGCGCCGCGAGCCGTCGTCGGCGACGGTGGTGACGTCGGCGTCGTCGTTGACGAAGGCTGCGTCCGGAAATGGCCAGCAGCGCTGCTCCCAGCCCGCCACGACGGTGATCACCGGTTCGTAGTCGACCCAGTCGGCGGCGTCGGGGGCGAGGCGGGCGGCCTGCGGATCGGGCATCGCCAAAACGATTGCGTCATGGTCCAATTCGTCGAGGGAGTCGACTGTTCGCTCGCACCGCACCCCGTCGGGCAGCGTTGCCCGCACCAGGGACCGAAGCCCGCCGGGAGTGGCGTAGCGCATCGGGCCAGAGGTGGTCTGATGGCCGTCGGCGGAGTACACGTCGAGCGTGTCGGTCCAGTCCCGCACCAGCTTCTGGGCCGACCATCGCTCGACGGCGGCGACGAAGTCGGGCTCCTTGGCCGTGAAGTACGCAGCGCCCAGGTCCACCCGGCGGCCGTGCAACTCCGGCGACGCCATCCGCCCGCCCGGCGCGCGGCCCCGTTCGATCAGCTCGGCCGAGATACCGTGTTCGCGAAGGACGTGGGCGCATATCGCGCCGGAGATGCCTGCACCGACGACTGCGACTCGCGAGGACATGGCTCCCAACCTAGTCCGGAACGATCACGGCGTTAGGCGGCCGACCGCCCGTGGCGAAGACGTCGATCTGTTCCATGGCGATTCGCAACGCCCGGTCCCACGCCCCCTCGGTGCTTCCCGCGACGTGCGGGGTGATGACGAGGTTCGGCGTGGACCACAGCGGGTGCCCGGGCGGCAGCGGTTCCGGATCGGTGACGTCGAGCGCGGCGCGGAGCCGGCCCGAGGTCAGCTCGGCGATCAACGCGTCGGTGTCGACGGCATTGCCGCGGCCGGCGTTGACGACCACCGTGCCGTCGCGCAGCCGGCCCAGGAACGCGGCGTCGAGAAGGTGGTAGGTCTCCTTGGTCGCCGGCAGCATCGCGACCACGGCGTCGGCGTTGGGGAGCAGGGCGTCGACGTCGGCGAGGGCGACGACACCGTCGCGGGCCCGCTGGCCGACGAGCGTCACCTCGACCTCGAACGGTGCGAGCCGCGCCGCCAGGTTGACGGCCAGATCGCCTGCGCCGAGGACGACGACGCGCTTGCCGATCAGCGTCTCGGTGTCCTTGAAACCCCAGACGCCGTCGGCCTGCATGGCACGAAACCCCGGCAGGTCGCGGTAGATGGACAGCAACACCGCCACCGCCCACTCGGCCGTCGAGCCGCCGTGCGCGCCACGCCCGTTGGACAGCATCACGCCAGCGGGCAGGTGGGGGACCCACTGTTCATAGCCGGCGTTGAGGGTCTGGACGAGGCGCAGATTCGGCAGGTCGACGAACCGGGCTCCGGTCGCCGCGGCGTCGTCGAATCCCACCACGACGACGTCGGCGTCGAGGTGGTCGGACGGCCACGGATCACCGGGCCGGTAGAACGCCGTCGTCAGGCCCTCAGATGGGGCGGGAAGTTCGAGGCCGAGGTCGTCTGGGACGAGCACTTTCACGGTGTCCACGCTAGTTATGTCCGGGCTATAGATAGGGGTCGGCCCAGGCGCTGATGATTCGGGCGGCTCTGGCGGCCTGGTTCTTGCCGGTCAGCAGGTGGTCGGCGCCCTCGAGGGAGACGAAGCTGCGAGGGTGCCGAGCGGTGCGGAAGATGTCGCTGGCGTTTTCGATGCCGACGGTGTTGTCGGTGGGAGAGTGCATCACCAGCAGCGCCCGGCGCAGGGTGCGGATGCGCTCGCGCAGGTCGGCGGCGCGGACGTCCTCGATGAAGTGCCTCTTGAGGGTCAGTGCCTTGCCGCCTGCGAGGAACGGTGCTTCACCGTCGGCCTCGATGAGGTGGACCAGGGCGTCGTAGTTGTGCTCGACGTGCGCGGGTTCGTACGGCGCGCCGATGCTGGCCACCGCGGCCACGGTCTCGCATTCGTGCGCACCGGCGATCGCGGCGGCACCGCCGAACGAGTGCCCGACGAGCAGATGGACCTCGCGGCCGGTGCCGTTCATGAACTCGACGGCGCGGACGGTGTCGGCCACCTTGTGCGAGAAGGACCCGTCGCCCCAGTCGCCGTCGGAGTCACCGAGGCCCAGGTTGTCGAAGCGCAGCATGCCGATGCCGTCGGCGGCGAGTTGCTTGCACATCCGGCTCGCCGCGGGGCTGTCCTTGCCGAGGGTGAAGCCGTGGGAGAAGACGCCCCACCCGCGGGGCTCGCCGACGGGGAGGTCGACCACCCCGCGCAGGATGGGTCCGGTGCTGCTGGGAAAACTGACGGGCTCGGCCACGCGCAAGATCTTGTCATCGACGGGCGTGCCGGGTGCCGACATCGGGCAGGAGTGAGATGGATGCCACGCGGGGCGGTCACTCTGCGGCAGCGAGTTCCTTCTCGGCGACCTCGTCCTGAGCTTCCGGCTCGACGTGGCCCTCGTTGAACTTCCGGACGGCCCTGATCTTGTTCATCACGTCGAGCGCGGCGACCTTGTAGGCCTCGGAGAACGTCGGGTAGTTGAGGATCGCGTCGACGAGGTAGTCGACGGTGCCGCCGCAGCCCATCACCGCCTGACCGATGTGCACCAGTTCGGTGGCGGCAGTTCCAAAGATGTGGACCCCGAGCAGCTTTCGGTCCTTCGTCGACACCAGAAGTTTGAGCATGCCGTAGGAGTCACCGGCGATTTGGCCGCGCGCGAGCTCGCGGTAACGGGAGACCCCGAACTCGTACGGGATCGAATCCTTGGTGAGCTCCACCTCGGTGGCGCCGACGAACGACAACTCCGGAATCGTGTAGACGCCGATCGGCTGCAGGGCCGTCATGTCGTTGGCCGGCTCACCGAACGCGTGATAGGCGGCCAGCCTGCCCTGGTCCATCGACGTCGCCGCGAGCGCGGGAAAGCCGATCACGTCGCCGACGCTGTAGATGTGGTCGACCTTGGTTCGGAAGTGGTCGTCGACCTCGATGCGCCCGCGGTCGTCGGTGGCCAACCCGGCCGCGTCGAGGTTCAGCCCTTCGGTGCGCCCGATGCGGCCCGCCGAGTACATGACCGCCTCCGCGGCGATCTGCTTGCCGCTGGCCAGGGTGGTCAACGTGCCGTTCGGTGAGACGTCGACGTCGGTGACCTCCTCGCCGAACCGGAACGTGACGGCGGAGTCGCGAAGGTGGAAGCGCAGGGCCTCGACCACCTCGGGGTCGCAGAAGTCGAGCATGGTGTCGCGCTTCTCGACCACCGTGACGTGGCTGCCGAGCGCGGCGAAGATCGACGCGTACTCGATGCCGATCACCCCAGCGCCGACGACGACCATCGACGTCGGGATGAAGCCGAGGTTGACGATCTCGTCGGAGTCGAGCACCCGTTCCTCGTCGAAGTCGACTCCATCGGGTCGGCGCGGGGTGGTTCCGGTGGCGATGACGATGAAATCGCCTGTCAGCGTTCGGTGTTCGGCCGACGATGCGCCCTCCACCTTGACGGTGTGGGCATCGACGAAGCTGCCGTTGCCGATGTGCAGGTCGACGTGGTTGCGCATCAGCTGGTTGCGGATGACGTCGACCTCGCGGTCGATCACGTGCGAGGTCCGCTGGTGCAGGTCGGCGGGCGTGATGTGTTCCTTGACGCGGTAGCTCGCGCCGTAGAGCTCGCGCTGGTTCATCCCGGTCAGGTGCAGCACCGCCTCGCGCAGCGTCTTGGACGGGATGGTGCCGGTGTTGGCGCACACACCTCCGACCATGTGGCCGTGCTCGACGATGGCCACCTTCTTGCCCAGTTTCGCCGCGGCCAGGGCGGCCTTCTGCCCACCGGGGCCGGAGCCGATCACGATCAGGTCGTACTCAGTCTCACTTGCCATGGGTGGGGCATACCCACATATCGGGATTGGATCGCGAGATGAGGACACGGTTTCGCCAGGGCTGCCGTCATGTTTCGAGTGCTACGACTGGGTAAATTTTGGGATCCCAAAACCGGGCCGACGGTCGCCGGATTGAGTGTCGGAGCGCGCTGAACTGGGCGTATGACGACTGAGTCGTGCTACGGGGTCGGCGTCCGCCGCGTTGACATCAACCTCGCGGCGGATCAATCTCTTTTGGGATCCCAAATCGGGACCGCAGCGAGGAGGTCGGAGTGAGGCACGACGCGATACGGCTGGGCTTCATCTGCCCGTCGTCGAACACCGCGTTCGAACCCGCCGCCTGGGCGCTGCTCGCCGACCGGGCGTCGATGCACGTCACCCGGGTCGGGGTCACCCGCATCGCCCTCGGGTCTGACTCCGACGACCAATTCGACGTCGTAGGCATGGAAGCCGCCGCCCGCCTGCTGGCGGAGGCCAGGGTCGACGTCGTCGCCTGGGCGGGCACGTCCGGCTCGTGGCTCGGTGTCGGCCGGGAGCGGGCCCTGTGCGACGCGCTGTCGGCCGCGGCCGGGGTTCCCGCGACGACGTCGACGCTCGCGGTTCTCGAGGCCTGCCGGGCCTACGGCGTCGGTCGCCTCGGACTGGTGAGTCCCTACACCGCCGACGTCTCCGCGCGCATCGTAGAAGAGTTGGGCCGCAACGGCATCGAGGTGGTCAACGAGCAGTACCGCGGTCTCGCCACCAACTACGACTTCGCATCGGTCGGACCCGCCGACGTCGCGTCGATGATCGCCGCGGCGGCCAAGGGAGCCGACGCCGTCACCGTGATGTGCACGAACGTCGACGGGGTGGCCCCCGCGGCGCGGGTCGGGGCGCAGCTCGGCACGCCGGTGTTCGACTCGATCGGCGCGACCGTGTGGCACGCCGCCGGTCTGGCCGGCGACGACGCCCCGCTCCCTGCGCTTGGGGAGCTCGGCGTCAGCGGCCAACTGCGCGCGAAGATGCAGGCCCTCACCGAGCGGCTGCGCCACCAGACCGGGGGCGACCGCACCACGCTGCGGATCGACCTGCCCGCGGCCGGCTGCTCGGTCGGCACGTGTGCGGCCGAATCGCACGGCCCGTCGACGCGCTCGATCCGCCGCGACGCCACGCTGCCGCAGCGCGATCTCGAGACGGTGCGCTGGATCGAGCAGCACCGCCGAACGCTGGTGCAACCCGACTTCGCGACCGCACCCAAGCCGCCCCAGGCACTCGTCGACGTGTACGGCGTTCGGGCGCAGATGCTGGCACCGGTGCAGCACGGCGCAGACATGGTGGGGTGGTTGTCGGTGCACAGCCTGGCCGAACGCGCCTGGACCGACGCCGACCAGCTTGCCGTCGAGGTGGCGGCCCGCGACACCGAGGCGCTGCTGGCCTACCTGGTGACGGTGTGACGTGGCGACCCCGATACTGAAGCCCATGACGCGCACGGGCCGCCAGAACGGCCGACCGCTGCGCGAGTTCATCCGCGACGCCATCCGCGATCGCATCTCCGACGGCACCTATCCGCCCGGCACTCGGCTGGTCGAACGCGATCTCGCGACCGAGTTCGACGTGTCCCGGCTGCCGGTCCGCGAGGCCCTGCGCATGCTGAACACCGAGGGCTTCGTGGAGATGCTGGCCACCAGGGGCGTCATCGTCCGTCAGCTCTCCCGCGTCGACGTCGAGGAGCTGTTCGACGTTCGCGAAGCACTGGAGTCCACGGCCTTCGGCAAGGCAGCCGAGCGCGCGACCAAGGACGACGTCCGGCGCCTGGAGG
Organism: Mycobacterium sp. Root135; assembly: GCF_001426545.1. Taxonomy (GTDB): domain Bacteria; phylum Actinomycetota; class Actinomycetes; order Mycobacteriales; family Mycobacteriaceae; genus Mycobacterium. The sequence continues at coordinate 34,767 of NZ_LMEZ01000008.1, forward strand.
CGTTGGCGCACAAGGCCGAGCGGGCTGTCGAGACCGGCGACCGCGACACCGTGTACGCCTGCAACGTCGAATTCCACGACCTGGTGCCGGAGATGGCGCGCAACAAGTTTCTGATGCAGATGCTCGAGCCAATCGAGGGACGCCTGCACTGGATCAACCTGCAGAACGACGAACCCGACGTGCTGTGGGCCGAACACCGAATCATGCTGGAGGCCTTGATCGCCGGTGACGCCGGTCGCGCCCGCCAGCTGTCGTACGAGCACATCGAAGTGAATCGTGCCCGGGTGCTGCACCACCTCTTCGGCGCCCCGTAAGTCCCCCCAGCCCGTCACGCACAGCCCGTCAAGCACACCCGGCCATGCCGGGTGATGACCCGTCACGCCCAACACCGTTGCAGGAGAAGCATGTCCACGACCGCCCACGAACCACACCTCGACCTCGCACAGGAGTACGAACACGAACCCGTGCCCCAGGCGGCCCGCCGCAGCCTGACCTCGATAGCCGCCGTCTGGTTCGGTTTCCCGATGAACCTCGGCAACGCCGTGTTCGGCGGGGTGATCGTCTACAACCTCGGCACCGTCGCGGGGCTCAGCGCCATCCTGATCGGCAACGTCGTCCTGTTCGCCTACGTCGGCGCCCTGAGCTTCGTCGCGGGGCGCACGGGAAAGAGCTTCTCGCTGCAGGCCGCCGCGACGTTCGGTGACCGTGGCAGGGTGATCGCCGCGGCGTTTCTCGCGACGGTGGTCCTCGGCTGGTTCTCCTTCCAGATCGGCTTGACCGGTACGACCCTGCAGGGCGCCCTCGGGTGGTCGGCCGTCGTCGGCGCGGTGATCGGCGGAGTGCTGTACACCGCCGTCACCATCGTCGGTATCCGAGCCCTGTCGTGGCTCGGGATGGTGGCTGCACCGCTGTTCATCGTGTTGGCGATCGTCGCAATCATGTTGGGCAGCAGCGACTCCGGAACGTCGTTCGGTGACGTCGTGTCCTACCACGGTGCGGGGACCGCACTGTCCTTCGGCGCGGCCGTCAGCATCGTCATCGCAGGGTTCGCCGACTCCGGCACGATGACCGCCGACTTCACCCGGTGGTCAACCAGCGGTCGCTCGGCGGTGGCCGCCACGTTCACGGCGTTCCCGGTGGCCAACTTCATCGCCTATGCGGTCGGCGGTCTGGTCGTCGCCGTCGGCGGATCCAAGGATCCTGCCAACGAGGGTGGTGGGTTCCTGAACCTGCTGACGGGTCACGGCGTCCTGCTGTCCGCCATCGCCGTGGTGTTCGTCTTCATCAACCTCGGTTCGGTCGCCTCGCACTGCCTGTACAACGGCGCGGTCGGCTGGTCGGGGATCACCAGGGCGGGCATGCGGCCCATCGCGATCGGCCTCGGCGTCGTCGGCCTTGTCGTCGCGGCCACCGGAGTGTGGGCGTACTTCCTCGACTGGCTGAACCTGCTCGGCATCTTCGTACCCCCGATCGGGGCGGTGCTGATCGTCGACCAACTGGTGCTGCGCAGGGTCGACGCCGGCCTGCTCGCCTACCGTCCAACGGCGTTCGCCGGGTGGATTCTCGGTGCCGCCGCCGCCACGGCCTCGCACTACCTCGTCCCAGGGTCGGTCGACGCGTTGGTCGGAATCGTCGCGGCAGCAGCGGCATACGCGGCGATGGAGGCCGTCCGCCAGTACGCGGGGCAGCGTAGCGCCGGGACGGAGGCGGCGTGACCGTCGTCGAACTCCTCGACGCCATCGCCGCGGGCGACTCGTCGCCGGTTGACCTGGTCGACGCCGCGCTGAGCAGGCTCGCCGCGGCGGACCCGTCGTTGCACGCCTTCTGCACCCCGACCCCGGAGATCGCCAGGGCGCGCGCCGTCGAGGTCGAGCGTCAACTGCGCGACGGGGTGGCCGGGCCGCTGGCCGGGGTGCCCTACGCCGTCAAGGACCTGATGTGCACCAAGGGAATTCGGACCACCTCGGGTTCGGTCGCGTATGCGGACTTCGTCCCCGACACCGACGACGTCTCGGTGGAGCGGCTCGACGGTGCCGGCGCGATCAGCCTCGGCAAGACCAACGCCAGCGAGTTCGGCTACTCCGCGACTGGGGCGAATCCACTGTTCCCGGAGACCAGGAATCCATGGGACCTCAGCAGGACCCCCGGCGGTTCCAGCGCAGGCACTGCGGCGGCAGTGGCCGCCGGGATCGTGCCGTTCGCCCTCGGCAGTGACGGCGGCGGCTCGATCCGCATCCCCGCCGCCCTGTGCGGGCTGGTTGGCTTCAAGGCGTCGATGGGACGGGTACCCGTCTACCCTGGCTGCCGCGACCACCGACACCCCGGCGTATCCGGTTGGGAGAGCATCGAACACATCGGTCCGCTGGCCACCACGGTGGACGACGTCGCGGTGGTGATGGCGGCACTTGCCGGTCCCGATCCGCGCGACCGGCACACCATCCCCGCCGGCGACGTCGACTGGCCGACCGCCACGGCCCGGTCCGATCTGCGAGGGCTGCGCATCGGCTACACGCCCGACTTCGGTTACCTCCCCGTCGACCAGGAGGTCAGGGCGGCAGCCGACCGCGCCGCCGAGCTGTTCGCCTCCGAGCTCGGGGCCGAGGTCGAGACGTTCGTGCCCACCTGGCCGAACCCGGCGCCGCACTTCACCGCGCTCATCATGAACGAGACCGACCTGGTCGGCATGCGCCGGATGGTCGCCGAGTTCGGCGGGCGAATGTCGCCCCGACTGGTCGAGATGCTCGAAACCGACTGGACGGCAGAGGACTTCACACAGGCACTGATGATGCGCAAGGCCGTCGTCAACGACATGGCGGCGACGATGCAGCGATTCGACCTGATCCTCTCCCCGACGAGCGCGGTGCCCGCCTTCCCGCTCGACTGTGAGGGTCCGACCGAGATCGACGGCGTCGTCGTCGCCCCGACGGCGTGGCAGGGCTTCACGCCGATCGCCAACCTCACCGGCCAGCCGGCCATCAGCGTGCCGGCGGGGTTGACGGAGTCGGGGCTTCCGGTCGCGATTCAGCTGATCGGCCCGCACCTCGGCGACGGTGTCGTGCTCGCCGCCGCGGCCGCCTACGAACGTCGTGCGAGAGCCGCTGGGCACTGGCCGGCGCTGCGCGGACTCGTGCCGTGAGCACGACCGTGATCACGGGCGGCACCGTCGTCACCGCCACCGAACGGTTCGCAGCGGACCTGTACGTCCGCGACGGCGTGATCGTCGGACTCGGCCACGGCTTGGACATCGCGGTGGACACCGTGATCGACGCCGCGGGATGCCTTTTGCTGCCCGGTGGTGTCGACCCCCACGTGCACCTGGACTTCCCGTCGCTGACCACCACGACGGCGGACACGTCGCACTCCGGCACCGCCGCCGCGGCGCGGGGTGGCACCACGACGATCGTCAACTTTGCCATGCAGGAATTCGGGGAACCGCTGCCCGCCGCGCTCGAGCGGTCGGTCCGCCAGGCCGAGGGCCAGGCGGTCGTCGACTACGGATTCCACGTCGTGGTGCGCGATCTCGGCGCCGACAGGATCCGCGGCATCGACGAACTCGTCGACTCCGGGGTCAGCAGCATCAAGCTGTTCATGGCCTACCCGGGCGAGTTGATGGTCGACGACGCCACCCTGCTGGTCGCGATGGAACGCATGGCCGCGGCCGGTGGGCTGACCATGGTGCACGCCGAAAATGGTTCGGCCATCGACGTTCTCACCTCGCGCGCCCTGAGGGCGGGCCGGACGTCGCCGCAATGGCACGGCAAGACACGACCGACCATCCTCGAGGCCGAAGCCGTGCATCGAGCCACCGTGCTCGCCGAACTGGTCGAGGCGCCCACCTATTTCGTGCACATCAGCTGTGAGGAGGCCCTCGCCGAGGTGGCGGCCGCCAAGGCGCGAGGCCTGCCCATCCACGCGGAGACGTGCCCGCACTACCTGACACTCGACGACTCGGTCTACGACGGCGACTCCTTCGAAGTGGCCAAGTACGTCATGACGCCACCACTGCGCGCACCCCATCACCAGGATCGGCTGTGGCACGGCATCCGGCGCGGCGACGTCGACGTCGTCTCCACCGACCACTGCCCGTTCTGCATGGTGGGTCAGAAGGACGCCGGGATCGAGGACTTCCTCAAGATCCCCAACGGCGTCGGCGGAGTCGAGTACCGGCTGCTGCTGCTCTTCGACCGTGGGGTGGCCGCCGGCCGCATCTCCCTCGAGCAGCTGGTGGCGATCACGGCCACCAACCCGGCGAAGCTCTTCGGGTTGTATCCCGCCAAGGGCAGCCTGATGGTGGGGGCCGACGCCGACGTGGTCATCTTCGACCCGAACGGCGAGACCCGGCTGTCGGTGGACTCGTCGCCGTCGCTGGTGGACTACAGCATCTATGAGGGCTGGAGCGTGGCCGGCGCCATCCGTCGGGTGCTGAGCCGGGGGACGGTCGTCGTCGACGACGGCGTGGTGCAGGACCGCAGGGGGCATGGGCGGTTCGTGGCCCGCGGACCCACCACGGCGTGAACCGGTCGTGAACTAAATGTGCGCAAGCTTCTCGAACGCGCCTTCGGCGCCGATGATGGAGGGATGACCCTTTCATCTGACGCACCCGTGCGCACCCGACGGCCACATTGGTCGCTCGCGCGGACGTGGCTGCTGCAGCCGGGCACCCCCGACGGCCACGACGCCTTCGACGCCGCGGTCGCCGGCAACGCGGACGTGGTCGTGCTCGACGTCGAGGACGGGCTGCCCGACGCGCGCAAGCCCGCCGGCCGTCAGTCGGTGGCCGAGTGGCTGTTCGCCGGTGGTCAGGGCTGGGTGCGGATCAACAGCACGACCTCGCCGTTCTGGGCCGCCGATCTCAACGCCTTGTCCGGCGCGCCGGGGCTGCTCGGCGTCATGCTGGCCAAGACCGAGTCCGCCGACGACGTCGCCGCGACGACCTCCCGGTTGCCCGCGGGCACGCCGGTGGTCGCGCTGGTCGAATCGGCCGTCGGCGTCGAGTCGGTCTCCGACATCGCCAGGGCGCCCGGTTGTGCGCGAATTGCCTTCGGAGTCGGCGACTTTCGTCGCGACACCGGCATGTCCGCCGAGCCGATGACGCTGGCCTACCCACGCGCCCAGCTGGTGATTGCCAGCCGCGCGGCGGGACTGCCCGCACCGGTCGACGGACCGACGCTGCGGGCCCAGGCCGCCGACTTGGCCAGGGACACCGCGGTGACGAAGGCCGCCGGGATGACCGGGCGGCTGTGCCTGGACTCCGCGCACGCCGAGACGGTCAACGCGCTGCTCAGCCCGTCACCGCTGGAGATCGACGAGGCGCGTGCCACGCTCGCCCGCCTCGACGCACCGACCGGACCGTACGACGGAAGCGTCGGCCCCACCCGCGCCCGCGCCGAGGCCGTGCTCGACTACGCCGCGAAACTGGGCCTCGTTGACTGATCGCATCCGGCACACTGATCTTTCATGAACGTGGATGTGCCATGAACTTCGACCGGGACGTCACCGGACTGGTGATGATCGATCCGTACAACGACTTCATCTCCGAGGGCGGCAAGGTCTGGGACCGCCTCAAGGCGATCGCCGAGGCCAACCACTGCGTGCCCAACCTGGAACGGGTGCTCACCGCCGCGCGGGCGTCGGGCATTCGCGTCTTCTACGCCATGCACCACCGATACCGGCCCGGCGACTACGAAACCTGGAAGTACGTCGCCCCCATTCAGAAGGCGGCATGGGGGCGCAAGACGTTCGAATACGGCACGTGGGGCGGTGAGATCCACCCCGCACTGGTGCCGGTCGACGGCGAGATCGTCGCCCAGGAGCACTGGTGCTCAAGCGGATTCGCGAACACCGACCTGGACCTGCAGCTGAAGAAACACGGCGTGCACCAGTTGATCGTGGTCGGGCTGATCGCGCACACCTGCGTCGAGTCCACCGTGCGGTTTGGCGCGGAACTGGGCTACGACGTCACCGTCGTCGGCGATGCCACCGCCAGCTATTCGGAGCGCGAGATGCAGTCCGCGCTGGAGGTCACCATGCCCAACTACGCGACCGTCGTCACGACCGACGAGGTCGTCGCCGCCCTGAGCTGAGCTCGCCGAGACTTCACATGCTGACGGGAATTCGCGAAACCGCGTCAGCACGTGAAGTCTCGGCGGTCGACCTCAGTTCACGTAGCCGTCGGCCACCGTCAGCGCGGCGTCGAGGATCTTGAGTCCCTCGGCGACCTCGGCGTCGGAGATGTTGCAGGCCGGGACCGCGTGGATGCGGTTGAAGTTGGCGAACGGCAGCAGGCCACCGGACTTGCACGCCGCGATCACCGCGTTCATCGCGGGGCTTGACCCGCCGTACGGGGCCAACGGTTCCCGGGTCTGCGGGTTGGCGACCAGTTCGATCGCCTGAAACACGCCGAGCCCACGCACCTCGCCGACCGACGGGTGCCGTGACGCGAGGTCGGCAAGGCCGGGGCCAAGCACCTCGGAGCCGATGCGGGCGGCGTTGGCCACCATGCCCTCGTCCTCCATCACGTTCAGCGTCGCGACGGCGGCGGCGCACGCCAACGGGTGGCCGGAGTAGGTCAGCCCGCCGGGGTAGGCGCGGTCGGCGAACGTCGAGTAGATCGCGTCGTTGATCGCCACGCCGCCCAGCGGCACGTAGCCCGAGGTGACACCCTTGGCGAACGTGATGAGATCCGGCACCACGTCGAAATGCTGGATGGCGAACCACTTTCCGGTTCGTCCGAAGCCGGCCATCACCTCGTCGGCGATCATCACGATGCCGTACTTGTTGCAGATTTCGCGGACGCCCGCCATGTACCCGGGCGGCGGCACCATGATGCCCGCGGTGCCGGGGACCGACTCCAGGATGATCGCCGCGAACGTCGACGCACCCTCGTGCTGGATGAGCCGCTCCAGGTACTCCAGCGCGCGTTCGCTCTCCTGCTGCTCGTTCTCCGCGTAGAAGGACGAGCGGTAGAGGAACGGGCCGTTGAAGTGCACGACGCCGCTGCTGGCGTAGTCGTTGGGGTAGCGGCGCGGGTCGCCCGTCAGGTTGACCGCGGTGTCGGTGCCGCCGTGGTAGGAGCGGTAGCGCGACAGCACCTTATAGCGGCCGGTGTGCAGCCGCGCCATCCGGACGGCGTGCTCGACGGCGTCGGCGCCGCCGTTGGTGAAGAACACGCGGTTGAGGTCACCCGGGGTGCGCTCGGCGATCAGTCGGGCCGCCTCCGAGCGGGCCGCGTTGACGTGCTGCGGCGCCACGGTGCACAGCTTGGCCGCCTGCTCGGCGATGGCCTTGACCACCGTCGGGTGCTGATGGCCGATGTTGGTGAACACCAGCTGCCCGGAGAAGTCGAGCAGCTTGTTGCCGTCGCCGTCCCAGACGTACTGGCCGTCGGAGGCCACGATCGTCATCGGCGTGATCTGGGCCTGGGCCGACCACGAGTGGAAGACGTGCTTGCGGTCGAGCTCGTAGGCGTGGGCGGCCTCGGCCTTGGCGGTTGCGAGGTCCTGGCCGCTGGGCAGCAATGTGCTGTCGAAAGTCGTCATGTCGTCAGTCTCTCTCGTCAGTCGTTCTGCGGGAAGCCGAGATTGATTCCACCATGGCTCGGGTCGAGCCAGCGCGTCGTGACGACCTTGCCACGGGTGAAGAAGTGCACGCCCTCGGTCCCGTGGGCATGGGTGTCGCCGAACAGCGAGCTCTTCCAGCCACCGAAGCTGTAGTAGGCGGTCGGAACGGGGATCGGCACGTTGATGCCGACCATGCCGACCTCGACCTCGTTCTGGAACCGCCGGGCCGCGCCGCCGTCGTTGGTGAAGATGGCGGTGCCGTTGCCGTAGGGGTTGGCGTTGATCAGGTTCAGGGCCTCGTCGTACGAGCTCACCCGGACGACCGACAGCACGGGGCCGAAGATCTCGTCGGTGTAGACGCTCATCTCGGGGGTGACGTTGTCGATCAGCGTCGGGCCCAGCCAGAAGCCGTCAGCCTCGCCGTCCACGGAAATGCCGCGGCCGTCGACCACGATGGTCGCGCCATCGGCCTCGCCGGCGTCGACGTAGGAGGCGACCTTGTCGCGGTGGGCCTTGGTGACCAGTGGCCCCATGTCGGAGTCCCGGGTGCCGTCGCCGGTCTTGAGGCCCTTCGCACGGTCGGCGATCTTGGCGACCAGTTCGTCGGCGATCGGGCCGACGGCGACGCAGGCGCTGATGGCCATGCAGCGTTCGCCCGCCGAACCGAAGCCCGCGTTGATCATGGCGTCGGCGGCCAGGTCCAGATCGGCGTCGGGCAGCACGATGGCGTGGTTCTTGGCGCCACCGAGGGCCTGGACCCGCTTGCCGTGCAGCGTGCCGGTGGAGTAGACGTACTGCGCGATCGGCGTGGAGCCTACGAAGCTGATCGCCTTGACCGACGGGTTGGTGAGCAGTTCGTCGACTGCGACCTTGTCGCCCTGCAGCACGTTGAACACGCCTGCGGGCAGGCCGGCCTCGGCCCACAGTTCGGCCAGCCAGAGGGCGGCCGACGGGTCCTTCTCGCTGGGCTTGAGCACGACGGTGTTGCCCGCGGCGATGGCGATGGGGAAGAACCACATCGGCACCATGGCCGGGAAGTTGAACGGGCTGATGATGCCGACGACGCCCAGCGGCTGGCGGATGGAGGCGACGTCGACGTTGGTCGAGGCGTTCTCCGTCATGCCGCCCTTGAGCAGATGCGCGATCCCGCAGGCGAATTCGACGACTTCCTGGCCGCGGCTGACTTCGCCGAGGGCGTCGGAGACGACCTTGCCGTGCTCGCTGGTGATGATCTCGGCCAGCTCACCCTTGCGGGCGTTGAGCAGCTCCCGGAACGCGAAGAGGATGGTCGTGCGCTTGGCCAGCGAGGTGTCGCGCCAGGCGGGGTAGGCCGCGGCGGCGGCGTCGATGACGACGCGGGCGTCGGCGACGTCGGCAAGGGCGAGCTCGCCGGTGACCTGACCGGTGGCGGGGTTGGTCACCGAGGAGGTGCGGTCGCCGGATCCGGCGAAGCCCTTGCCGTCGGCCCAGTGGGCGATGGTCTTGACGCGGGTGCTGAGTGTCATGCCTCGATTCTCGCCGCGTCCGATGGGTGAGATGGCCGACGATCTGTAACGAATTCGCGTAATGAACTTACGATGTGTAGATGCAGCCGACCGTCCGCGAGATACTGGCGCTGCCGGTGCTGCAGGCCGGTGACCCCGTCATGGTCTGCGGCGCCGACCGTCCGGAGGCGCTGGACCGGCCGGTCCGCTGGGTGCACGTCAGCGACCTGCCCGATCTGTCCAACCTGCTCGAGGGTGGCGAGCTCGTGCTCACGACCGGGCAGGCGCTGACCGACGAGCGGCACCGCGACGACTACCTCCCGCAGCTCGCGCGGGCCGGGGCCGTCGCCCTCGTCGTCGAACTCGGGACGCACGTCCACGAGGTGCCGCCCTCGGTGGTGGCGGCAGGCGCGCATCTCGACCTGCCCGTCGTCGCACTGCGGCACCCGGTCCGGTTCGTCGAGGTCACCGAGGAGGTGCACCGCCGGATCGTTGCCGAGCAGTACGCCGAGGTCGACTACGCCCGCCGGGTGCACGAGGCGTTCACCAACCTGAGCATGCGCCGAGCCTCCGTCGACGAGATCGTCGCCGCCGCGGCCGACATGCTCGACATGCCGATCGTGCTGGAAGACCTCAACCACCAGGCGCTGGCCTTCGTGCGACGTGGGCTCTCGCTCACCGAGTTGCTCGACGACTGGGAGCGCCGGTCGCGAGTCGCCGTCGGCACCTGGGTGACCCGCCCGGTCGGTCCGTATCGGCAGGAGTGGGGCCGGCTGGTGGCGCCGCTGGGGCGGGCCGACGGTGGCGAGCCGGACGACCGCACCGTGACGACGCTGGAGCGAGCGGCCCAGGCGCTGGCGTTGCACCGGATGGTCGAGCAGGACCGGACGTCACTCGAATTGCGGGCGCAGAGCGGGCTGGTCGACGACCTGCTGCGGGGCCGGATCAGGGACGAGGGCGAGGCGACCGCCCGCGCGCATGCGCTCGGATTGCGTCCGGCGCTGACCTACGTTCCGATGACCGTCCGGGTGCCGCAGACCGCCAACGCCAACCAGTTGTTGACCCAGCAGCGGCGCAGCCGAACGTTGGACGCGGTGGTCCACGCCATCCGGTCCGGCGGGCACAGCGTGCTGGCCGCCAGCAGGGACGACGGCCAGATCGACCTGCTGCTCGCGCCGCAATCGAAGACGATGGCCATCCACCATCGCGAGCGCGACCCCGGTCCCGAACGCGCACTTCTCGAGGTCACCGCCGCGATGCGCCACGCCGTCGTCCAGGTCGACGGCGTCTCGGCGTGCGTCATCGGCGTCGGGCCGGAGTCGAGCAGGCTCGTCGACGCCGCGGGTGGGCTCGAGGAATCCGCCCACGTCGCCGAGGTCGCGCTGGCGATGGCGGACGACCGACCGTTCTACCGGGCGGCCGACGTGCGGCTGCGCGGTTTGATCGCCCTGATTCGCTCGGAGGCGAGGGTGCAGGCGTTCGCCGAGACGGAGCTGCGCGGGCTGCTGGAGCGACGGGCCACGCACGGCGACGAGATGTTCGATCTGCTCGCCGGCTACCTGGACGAGGGCGGCAACAAGGCGGCGCTGGCCAAGCGTCTGCACCTGTCCAGGCCGACGCTGTACGCGCGGCTGGCGGCCGTCGAGCGACTACTCGGCGTCGACCTCGACGACGCCGAGTCCCGGACGTCGCTGCACGTCGCGATGATGGTGCTCGCGCGGCCCTAGTGCCTTCGCCGAACGTGGAGATGTGCTGCGCCGATCTGCCCTCGTGCGTGGCAGAAGTCCACACTCGGCGGGGTGAGCGGAGTGAGTTAGTGCTTCTTCTTGCCGAACGGCAGCACGTGCACGACGGCCACCACGATCGCGCCGACGACGAGCCCGATGACCGCGGAGATGAAGGTGTTCACCAGCCAGGCCAACAGCCCGCCAACGCCACCGGTCGCATGGCGGACGTTCTCCTCGAGGTGGTGCACGAACCCGTACGGCGGGTGCCAGCCGAGGGTGTCGGTGCCGAGCAGCAGGATGTGGCCGCCGACCCACAGCATGGCGACGGTGCCGATCGTCGACAGCGCAGCGAGCAGCTTCGGCATGCCGACCACCAGACCGCGGCCGACCTTCTGCGCGAAAGCCGACGCGCGCTGAGTGAGGGCCAGGCCGACGTCGTCCATCTTCACGATGAGGGCGACGACGCCGTACACCGCGGCGGTGATCACGAACGCGACCACGATCAGGATGATGAGCCGCGGCCAGAAGGACTGGTCGGCCACCTCGTTGAGGGCAATCACCATGATCTCGGCCGACAGGATGAAGTCGGTGCGGATGGCCCCGCTCGTCATCTGCTTCTCGGCGTCGTCGCCGACCGCGGCCGTTGGCGCGGCGTGCGCGTCGTGGCCCCGGATCCTGCCCCATACCTTCTCGGCGCCCTCGAAACACAAATAGGTGGCGCCCAGCATCAGGATCGGCGTCAGCAGCCACGGCACGAACTGGCTGAGCAGTAGCGCGGCGGGCAGGATGAAGAGCAGCTTGTTGCGCAACGATCCGAGCGCGATCCGCTTGATCATCGGCAGCTCGCGGTCCGCAGTGATGCCCTGCACGTACTGAGGCGTCACGGCTGTGTCGTCGATGACGACGCCGGCCGCCTTCGCCGTAGCGCGACCCGCCGCGGCACCGATGTCGTCGACCGAGGCGGCCGCGAGCCGGGCCAGCGCGGCGACGTCGTCGAGCAGCCCGAACAACCCCGCGCTCACGGGTGCACTCTGCTATGCCTCATGGCACCCGAGGATACGTGGAGTCTGGGAAGCTGCTGTCATGACTTCGACCGACACCCGCGCCGACGTCATCGTCGTGGGCGGCGGAATCGCCGGGGTGTCGGTCGCCTACGAATTGTCGCGCACGGTGCGGGTCACGCTGCTCGAGATGGAGCCGACGCTGGCCTATCACACCACCGGCCGGTCGGCCGCGACGTTTCTGGAAACCTATGGTGGCGAACAGATTCGGGCGCTGACGACGGGAAGTCGGGCGTTCTTCGCCGACCCGCCCGAGTTCTTCGAGTCGACGCTCATGACCCCGCGGCCGTCCATGCAGATCGCGACCACGGGGCGTGCCGCGGTGGTCGAGCGTATGCACGCCGCGGTGCTGCGGCAGGTGGCAGATGCCGAACTGCTCGACGGCGACAGGTGCCACGAGTTGTTCCCGTTGCTGCGACCCGAGGTGGTCGAGCGCGGAATCTACGAACCGCGGGCGATGGCGCTCGACGTGGCGGCCCTGCACCAGGGCTACGTCCGCGGGGCGCGCCGCAACGGAGCCGAGATCGTCCGGACCGCCCACGTGGTGTCGTTGCAACGGCTGGGGGACACGTGGACCGCGACCACCGCCGACGGGGGCACCCATCGTGCGCCGGTGGTGGTCGACGCCGCGGGCGCGTGGGCCGACGTGCTGGCCGCCGCGGCCGGCGTGCGGCCCGTCGGATTGACGCCGCTACGGCGCACCATCTTCATGGTCGACTCGCCGTTGGGTGAGGCCAGCCGGGAATGGCCCAACTGCAGCGACGTCGACCAGTCCTTCTACGTCAAGACCGCAGGGGCGCAATTCTTGTGCTCACCCGCCGACGAGACGCCATGCCCGCCGAGTGACGCCAAGCCGGACGAGCTCGAAATCGCCAGGGCCATCGAGGCGATCAATGCCACGACGACGATCGGGGTGGGCAGCATCGGTGCGTCGTGGGCGGGCTTGCGCACGTTCGCGCCGGACCGCAACTTCGTCGTCGGTGAGGATGCCGATGTGCCGGGCTTCTTTTGGCTTGCGGGGCAGGGCGGCTACGGCATCCAGACCGCGCCCGCCACGGCCCGGCTGGGCGCGGCCCTGGTGCTTGGCCAACCCGTTCCCGCCGACCTCGTCGACCGCGGGCTCGACGTCACGCGGCTGGCGCCGGATCGCAGGGGACACACGGCGTGACCTCGAGCGGCGGGAGCCGCCGTACGGACGGCGACCCGAGCCCATTGCTCCTGGTCCACAGTTGGAGATGCGGCCTGGCACCTGGCAAACTAACGACGTCGTCTGCCAGGTGGGCGCGGAAGGAAGCGTCGTGATGCCAGCAGGGCCGCCGGTGCCTCCAGATCACCTGCTGCGACTTGCTTTCGAGCGAACCCCCGTTGGCCTGTCGTTCGTCACTGTCGACCGCCAGGTGCTGCTGACCAACCCGGCACTGACAGCCATCCTCGGATACACCGCCGACGAGCTGTTCGGCATGTCGATAGCGGAGGTCACCCACCCCGAAGACCGACACACCCACTCGGTGCTCCATCAGGAGCTTCTCGCTGGCGAGCGAGACTGGTACGAGATCGACAAGCGCTACATTCACCGCGACGGCCACACGGTGTGGACGGTTCTGCACGTCGCTGCAATCAATGGCGAAGATGGTCGCATCTCGATGTTGGTCTCGCAGATCCACGACATCTCGCAACGCGTCGAGGCTCACGAACTCGACCGCTGGCGGGCGATGCACGATCCGCTGACGGGGATCGGCAACCGAAACCTGCTGATCGGGAATCTGAGAGCGCACCTCGACCGATACCGTGCCGGTACCGCTGCTGCGCCAGCAGTGCTGATCCTGGATCTCGATGGTTTCAAGGCGGTGAATGACCGGCACGGCCATATGGTGGGTGACGAGCTACTGAAACTCGCCGCTCGCCATCTCTCGACCAACGTCAGCGCGGACGACACGGTTGGCCGCCTTGGCGGTGACGAATTCATGGTCGTCCTGAGCTGCTGCGGCGACGGAGCTGACGCACTGACCGCCGCACACCGCCTTCGCCGTGGACTGTGCACTGCTCTTCGTGCCCATCCGTCCCTTCAACGAGTTTCGGTATCCGTCGGCGTTGCGGTTGCACCGCCGATGTCGATCCCCGACCTGATGGGTTCGGCCGATTCGGCGCTCTACCGTGCCAAGGCGGCCGGCAAGAACACCGCCGTCCTGGCTTGATGCGCTGCAACCTCTGCGGTTCGGTGACTGCCAACTGCAGCGACGTCGATCAGCAGTTCTCCCCCAATCCGAAGCCCGACACCGTTGAGATCGTCACGCGGTTGGCCCCGGACCGCTGGAGTTCATGACGCCGACGAGCTGACCGAAGAACGAGCAGACCGCCTTCTGTTGGGCGGGGGTCAGGGCGTGTCCGACGTCGTCGAGGGCGCGCACGATCGGCGCCCACGTGTCGAACAGCAGGTCGACCGCGTGGGGCAGCACCCGAACGGCGACCCTCCTGCGGTCGTCGACGTCGCGTACGCGTTCGAGCAGCCCGTCGGATTCAAGGCGGTCCAACAGCACCGTCACCGACGCCGACCGGATGTCCAGTCGACGGCCCAACTCCGTTGGTCCCATCGGGCCGTGGACGTCGAGCAGTCGCAGGGCCTGCATGTCGGTGGCGTTGAGGCCCATCCGTCGCGCCTGCCGCCGCTGAAGCTCGTCGTGGGCTTCCAGAAAGCCGCGCATGGCGATCGTCGGCCCGCTCAGGTTGGCCAGCCAGTGGCCCGTCGCGTCGCGCTCGTGTCTCTCATCGCTCTTCGGTGTCACGCAGCTCTCCCGTGGGCAGATACTTCATAGAACGTGTATTACGGTATTCTAGGTAAATCCTCTCAGATTGGACACCATCTCGTGACTCGCCACGCCGTCATCTCCGGATCGGGTATCGCCGGACCCGCCCTGGCTCATCAACTCACCGCCAGGGGTTGGCGCACCACCGTCCTCGAGCGTTTCCCCAAGGCGCGCAGTGAAGGTCAGAACGTCGACGTCCGCGGCGCCGCCCGTGAGGTGGTGCGCCGCATGGGAATCGACGCCGACGTGCGGGCCGCCGGCACCGGCGAGGTCGGCATGCGCTTCGTCGACGCCGACGGCTCTCCGGTGGCGTCCTTCCCGATGGGCGGGCCCGGTAAATCCGACGGTCCCACAGCCGAATTGGAGATTCTGAGGGGCGAGCTGTCCCGGATCCTGATCGAGCACACCCGTGAGACCACCGAGTACCGCTTCGGCACTCAGATCGCCGACATCACCGACCGCGACGACCACGTCACCGTTGCGCTGGACGACGGTTCGACCGTCGACGCCGACGTCGTCGTCATCGCCGAGGGCCTGCGCTCGACGTCGCGCCGATTCGTCACCCCGACCCAGGTCAACGACCTCGGCATGTACTTCGCCTACGTCACCGTGCCGAGGCAGGCCACCGACGACCAGTGGTGGAATTGGCAGCACGCTCCCGGTTCGCTGGCCGTACACGTCCGGCCCGACAACCTCGGAACATCAAGGGCGATACTGACGTTCATCTCCGACGTGCGCGGGCTGGAAGATCTGGACCGAGCCGACCAGGTCTCCATCCTGCGTCGTACCTTCGCCGACGTCGGCGGCCTCGCACCGCGCGTACTTGCCGAACTCGACGACGCGCCGCTGTACTTCGACGCCCTCGGTCAGGTGAGCTCGTCGCAGTGGACGCGCGGTCGCGTCGCGCTTCTCGGCGACGCCGCGTACACCAACGCGACCTTCGGCGGGGGCGGCACCAGCCTGGGGTTGATCGGCGCCTACGTTCTCGCCGGTGAACTGTCCCGCGGCGACGACGACCGGGCCGCCTTGCTGCGCTACGAGCAGCTGATGCGCCCTCACGTGGAAACCACTGCGCCACAGTCGGTCATGAAGACCATTCGGCGCGCCAACCCGCGCACCGAGGGAGGCATCAGGGCGCTGCACGCCGGGGCGCGAGTGGCGGCGGGCCCCGTCGGCCGGGGTGCGATGAAGCTGGCAGGCAAGCGGCTGGTCCGCGTGGCCGCCGACGACCTGCGCCTGCCCGACCATCCGGACGCGGTGGTCCAGCGCGCCGGGTGAGTTCTGACTACGGTGACAGCCGTGTCGCCGCCCGAGTCACCAGAAGAGTCGGCGCCGTTCCCCCGGGGGATGGCTCTGCTGGTGGCCGGCGCGTTCTTCATGGAGATCGTCGACGCCACGATCATCACCCCGGCGATACCGCTGATCGCGTCGTCGTTCGGGGTCGACCCGGTGGACGTCAACCTCGCGATCTCGGCCTACCTCGTCACCCTCGCGGTGCTCATCCCGGCCAGCGGGTGGGTCGCCGACCGCTTCGGTGCCCGGCCGGTGTTCGCCGCCGCCATCGCGATCTTCACCCTCGCGTCGATCGGGTGCGCGCTCAGCGTCTCCCTCCCGATGCTCGTCGGGATGCGCATCCTGCAGGGCGTCGGCGGGGCCATGATGGTGCCCGTCGGCCGCCTGGCGGTGCTGCGGGTCAGCGGCAAGGCCAACCTGGTCCGCACGATCGCGCTGTTGACGTGGCCTGCGCTGGCGGCGCCGGTGCTGGCCCCGGTCCTCGGCGGTGCGATCGCGACCCTCGGCTCGTGGCGTTGGATCTTCTTCGTCAACATCCCGATCGGTGTCGTCGGCTTCCTGTTGTCGCTCAAGCTCATTCGCGGCGAGCGGGATCCGGCCCCGAGGCCGCTGGACTGGCAGGGGCTGCTCGTCCTCGGCGCGGGGATCGCGGCGGCCCTGATGGCACTGGAGAGCATCCGGGTCGCAGGCACCGAGTGGCTGCTGGTCGCCGCTGGCGGTGCTACGGCCCTCGTGCTGCTGGCCGTCGCGGCCTGGCATCTGCTGCACACCCGCCATCCACTCATCGAGCTGCGGGTCCTGCGCGTACCGACCCTGCGAATCACGGTGACCGCCGGATCGCTGTACCGCCTGGTGATCACCGCGGTGCCGTTCCTGTTGCCATTGCAGTTCCAACTGGTCTTCGGGTGGACGCCGTTCCTCTCGGGCCTGTTGGTCGCGGTGCTGTTCGCCGGAAACATCGCGATCAAACCGGCGACGACGCCGCTGATGCGGCACTTCGGGATTCGTCGGGTGCTCATCGTCAACGGGGTGCTCTCGGTGGGCTGCTACGGGCTGCTCGCGAGCCTGGGCCCGACGATGCCGATCGCCGTCATCGGGGTGGTCCTGTTCCTCAGCGGCGCCCTGCGATCGGTCGGCTTCACCGCCTACGTCACGCTGGCGTTCTCCGACGTCGGCGGCGACCGCCTGACACATGCGAACACGCTCAACGCGGCGGTGCAGGAACTGGCGTCCGGTCTCGGGATCGCCGTTGCGGCACTGCTGCTCAGCACGTTGACTCCGCTGGCGGCGACCCCGCACACCGCGTACGCGTGGACCTTCCTGGCGCTCGGCGCGTTGATGGCGCTCACCGTGGTCGAGTCGTTCCGGTTGCCGCGTGATGCGGCCACCGCGGTGACCGCACGCTAGTGCTCAGTCCAGAAGTTCGCTACGGCGCTGTTCCTCCCACAGCGCCATCCTGGTCCTGGCCGGCTCGCCGACCGTGTCCATCACCAGCGGGATGAGCAGCTCGGTGAGCAGGAACCCAGCCGCCATGCTCTGGTAGGTGGTGCCCACCGTGCTCGACGCCGTCAACACCACCTCGGCCTCAGGGGCGACGGGGCAGGCCAGGTCGTCGGTGACGAGCAGCACCGTGGCGCCGGCCCGATGCACCCGAGCGGCAAGGTCGGCGGCGCTGCGCTGATAGCGGTGATAGTCGAACAGCATCACGACGTCGCGGCGGGTCAGCTCGATCATCGTGCCAAGATCGCGACCGCTGGGGTCGGTCAGCAGTCGCACACCCGGCCGTAACTGTTCCAGGTGTGCGGCGAGATGCATTGCCAGCAAGTGGGAGAACCGTCCACCGTGTAGATACAGCGGTCTGCTGGTGTCGGCCAGCAGCGCGATCGCCGCCTCGACGGCGGGGCCGGGCATCTGTGCCAAAGTCTCCTCGGCCCGTTCGTTCTGCGCGCGGGCCTGGTGCAGGAGGCGATCCAGCGGGCCGGCGTCCGTCGAGCTGGCGGGGGCGGCCGGTAGCCGCGTGATCGGCCCGTTGGACTGGGCCGTCAGCTCGGCGCGCAATGCGACCTGTAGATCGGTGAACCCTTCGTAGCCAAGGGTTTGCGCGAACCGGAGCACGGTCGGCGGGCTCACTTCGGCGCGCTCGGCGAGCCGTGCGGCGCTGGCCAGCCCGGCGCTCGGATAGTCGGCGAGCAGCGCCCGGCCGACCCGACGCTCGGCCTTGCTCAGCGACGGGAGAGCGGCGCCGGCGCGTGCGGCAACCGTCTCGTCGGTCACGCCGATCTCGTCGAGTTGGGCAGAACCAGCGGATACGTCGTCACCGACAAATCATGCATCGAGACGGCGACGACGGATTCCGGTGGCAGGGGTTCCCACGCCAGGTCGCCGAATCCGGTCGAGCCGACCACCACCCTGGCGTCGTCGCCATCGCCAACGCGGGCCATGCGAAGGGCGAAGTAGTCCTCGAGGTGTTCCGACGGCAGGTCGGTGGCGCTGATCTCCGCGATGTCCTCGGCGGGCAGGATGCTGTGGGCGTGCGCGTGGACGACGATCAGCTGGTCCTCGCCGAGGATGAGGGCGTTGAGGCTGGCGTTGGGGTGGCTCTCACGGAGCTGGGCGACGGCGCGCCGCACTGCTTCGGCGAGAGTGGTTGTCGCACCGCGGTGTTGACGGATCAACGCGAAGTACCGCTCGCTGTCGGTGGTGCCGCGCATGGACGCCGCGATCGCGGGCTCGAGCAGGCCGTCCAACGAGTCCATCGGTTTGATCGACCCGTTGTGGGCCATAGCGAGACCGTCGGCGAGGAACGGGTGTGAGTTGCGCGGCTCGACGGCAAGTCCGGTGGTCGCCCAGCGGAGGTGGACGAGCGACGCGGTCGGGCGGAGTTCACGGGTGGCCGCGACGAACTCGGGATCGTCGAGCGCGCTGCCCGCCGACACCATGACGCGGGGGAAGTCGCCTATGTCGTCGACGCCCGCGACTCCCCAGCCGTCGCCATGGATCTTCGTCAGCGCGAGGAAGTCCGTCAGTACCGCGTCCCCGACCGCGGAGGCGATGGACACCGGCGTCAGCGAGACGACACCCAAGAGTCGACACATGCTGACATCCTCCGATCGTTGATCTTACGAATCAACCATAAACCTTCGAATTTAAAGAATCTGAAACATTCATGACATAGATTTCTCGCAGACTCACCTGACAGGCAGCACTCGAGATGGAGATATAGCCAGTGTCGATCGACGACCGCATAGCCGACCTGCGCGCCAAAGGCGTTGAACTGGTGGCAGGTTCGGTGACCGATCCGGCCGGTGTGACAAGGGCCAAGTACGTTCCCCTGCGCAGGCTCGGCGACTTCCAACGCTCCGGCATGGGGGTGTCGCCCTCGTGGAGCGTCTTCTGCGTCGACAGTGGAATCGCATTCACCCCGACCATCGGCGTCGCCGGTGACCTGCGGATCCGGATCGACCCGACGACCGCCCGGGTCGTCGACGACGGCATCGCATGGGCGCCGGGCAACCTCACCGACCAGGCCGGTGACGCGGCGCCGCTGTGCGTGCGCTCCCTGTTGGCGCGCACCGAACGGGCCGCCGCGGATCGCGGGTTGACCGCCCTGGTCGGCGCCGAACTGGAGTGCACGATGATCGCCCCCGACGGAGGGCCGGCGTCGACTGGGCCGTGGTCGCCGTACGGAATCAGGACGTCGCTGGAGCATTCGGCGTTCCTCGTCGACCTCGCCACCACCGCCGACCGTGCGGGCTTGAGCATCGAACAGATCCACACCGAATACGGCCACGACCAGCTCGAGGTGTCGCTGGCGCCGACCACCCCGGTCGCCGCCGCCGACGCGGTCATCCTGACCCGCATCGTCCTCGGCCGGGCGGCGGCGCGGCACGGACTGCGAATCTCGTTCGCCCCCGTGCCATTCGAGGGCGCCGCAGGCAACGGGGCACACCTGCACCTGTCGTTGGCCGACACCGACGGCCCGCTGTTCTCCGGCGGGGACGGACCGTACGGCATCCGGCCGGCCGGAGGGGCCGCGATCGCCGGCGTCGTCGCCGCGCTTCCCGATCTGATCGGGGTCTACGCGGGTTCGGCACTCTCGGCGTTGCGGCTGAAGCCGGGCAACTGGGCAGGCGCCGTGGCGTGCTGGGGCTTGGAGAACCGCGAAGCCGCCGTGCGGTTCATCGCGGCCACCCCGGGAAACCCGCACGGTGCCAACGCCGAGCTGAAACTCGTCGACCCGAGCGCCAACCCGTACCTGGCGGCGGCGGCCTTCCTGGGCAGCGCCCTCCGCGGTGTCGACCTCGGGCTCGACCTGCCCGCCGAGGTCCCCGAGAACCCGGCCGAATCTGCCACTGCCCCAGCGCCGCTGGCCACCGACCAACTCTCCGCGATAGACGCCCTCGAACGCTCCGAGGTCGCGGCGGAGCTGCTCACCCCCGAAATGGTCGAAGCCGTGGTCGCGGTGCGGCGGCACGAACTCGCGACCTACGGCGGCCGACCACCCGCCGAGACCACGCAGGCGCTGCGCCTGGCGTGGAGCTGTTGACCAAGCGCTTGCCACCCCAGCAACCGAGGAGACATCGATGAGCACGAGTACGTCACCGGCCAGTCCATCGGAGGAAACCGGTCAGCTTCCGCAGCGCCGCCTCCCGTTCTGGGTGGCGCTGGCCATGTCCGTCGCCCTGGTCGGGCCGACACTTGCCATGTCCGGCAACGGTCAGGGTCTGATCGCCACGGTGGGCAAGGCCATCCCCCTGGTGTTCCTCATCGGACTCATCGGGGTGTCGCTGGTCGGGTACAGCTTCGTCCGCCTCACCAGGCACCTCAACCACGCCGGCTCGGCGTACGGCTTGGTCGGCGGGACCATTGGGCCGCGCGCCGGGTTCTTCTCCGGCTTCGCCATGCTCGGCGCCTACGTCGGGTTCTCCATCGGCACCCTGGCGTTGACCGCGGCGTTCACCAACGCGTTCATCGCGCAGCTGCAACCGTCCAACCCGGACCCCTACCAGGTGCCGTGGCTGCTCGTGGTCGTGGTTGGCGCCGCCATCTCATTCCTGTTGTCCGGCCGTGACATTCGGCTGCTCGCCAAGATCCTGCTCGTGATCGAGGGCATCGGCATCGTGTCGATGGTGGCCCTGGTGGTGGTGATCTTCGCCAAGGGCGGAGCGCCGACGACGGGGATCGACTTCAGCGTCTTCACCTTCGACGGAGTCTCCAGCTCCGCGGTGATCAGCGGCGTGGTGGCCGCGTTCCTGTCGTGGGCGGGTTTCGAGGCCTGCGCCTCGATGGGGGAGGAAACCGACGATCCCGGGCGCAACATCCCACGGGCGCTGGCGGGGACGTTGCTCCTCACCGGTGTGCTCTTCGTGGTCGTGATGTTCGCCCAGGTGGTCGGATTCGGCACCGACGCCGCGGGTCTCGAGGCATTCCAAAGTTCTGGAAACACGTTGGGGGACTTGGGTAGCACGTACGTCGGGCAGTGGTTCAGCTTGCTCATCATCTTCACCGCCACCGTGGCGGCGTTCGGGTGTCACCTTGCGACGTCCGCGACGTCCGGCCGGATGCTGTACGCGTTCGGTCGGGACGGCTTCGGCCCCAAGGCGTTGGCCCAGATTCACGAGGGCACCGGCGGTCCCCGCTTCGCCACCTGGCTGGTGGTCGGCGTCGCGCTGGTGGTCGACCTGCTCTGCGGCGCCTTCCGCTGGCCGGACATGGGCACCGGCAACCCCGCCATCGACACGTACTTCCTGTTCGCCGTCGCGGGCTCGGTGTGCCTCATGGTCTGCTACTTGCTGGTGGAACTCGCCGCCGCGTGGTTCGTCGGCGCACCCAAGTTCGTCCGCATACACGGTGGCGGCGGCAAGGTGCTCGGTCTTGCGCTTCCGTTGCTCGGCGCGGTGGTGATCGCCGTCATCCTGTGGTTTAACGTGAAGGATGCGACGGAGTGGACCGCCGCGCCCCTGCTCGGACTGTACTGGTGTGCAGTCGGTTTGGTGATCGCGCTGGCCGCATCCGGAATCGCCAAACGGGTCGGGGCGTCGCTGAGCGCCGAGCTGGCCACCAAGGAATGAGCTCGCTCTACGCCCGCGACGAGGCTGCCGTCGCGGGAATCGAGAAGCTTCGGTTCTTCCCGTTGGAGGTGGTGTCGGGCCACGGTTCGACGTTGGTGACCCCCGACGGTCGCGAGCTGCTCGACCTGTCGGCGACGTGGACGGCGAGCGGGCTCGGGCACGGGCACCCGGCCGTCGTCGAGGCGGTCAGCCGCGCGATCCGGAGCGCGCCGGGGTCCGGCGGCCTCTCGGCGGTTCACCCGGACTCGGTGGGTTTGGCCGAGGACCTCTTGGCGCTGGTGCCCGGCAGCGGAGAGCGGCGGGTCTACCTGGGGCACGCCGGCTCCGACGCCAACGACGTCGCGCTGCGGGCCTGCCGGCACGCGAGCGGCAAGCGCACCGTCATCGCCTTCGAGCACAGCTATCACGGTGGGGTCGGGGTCGCGATGGGCGTCTCCGGCGTGCACGTGGACGCGGGCGCGCCCGCCGACCCGGATGCGGTGTTCCTGTCCTACCCCAACCCCTTTCGGCCCGGACCCGACGGGGTGGAGGCCGACGTCACGGCCTGCCTGGCGCGGGCCGAGGAACACCTGAGCAGCGACACCATTGCCTGCCTGATCGTCGAGCCGATCCTGTCCGACGGCGGCCTCGTCGTACCACCCGGCGGATTCCTGGCCCGGCTGCACGAGCTGTGCCGACGTTTTCGTGTGCCGATGATCTGCGACGAGGTGAAGATGGGTCTCGGCAGGCCCGGCACGCTGCACGCCTTCACTCACGACGGGATCGAGCCGGAGATCGTCACGTTCGGCAAGGTGCTCGGCGGCGGACTACCCCTTTCGGCCGCGGTGGGACCGGCAGAGATACTCGACAACCCGCCTGCGGCAGCACTTCTCACCACGGCGGGCAACCCGGTGTGCACCGCGGCGGGCCGCGCGGTGCTGGCCACCGTCGTCGGAGACAACCTGCCAGAGCGGGCGGCCACGGTCGGCGGTCTGCTCGCCGACGGGCTGCGGGCGCTGGCCGGCTCACCGGGCGCCGATCACATCGGCGACGTCCGTGGCCGTGGTCTGGCGATCGGTCTCGAGCTCGTCGACCCCGGCACCGGGGAGCGTGCCCCCCGGCTGGCCGCGCAGGTGGTCTACCGTGCGTGGGAGTTGGGTGCGGTCGTCTACTACGTCGGCGGCAACGTCCTGGAGATCACGCCACCGCTGGTGCTCACCGAAGCCGAGGCTGGCCGGGCGGTCGAGATCCTGGGCGCGGCCATCGCCGATGCAGCCGCAGGACGCGTCAACGCCGAGGAGGTGGCTCGATATGCAGGCTGGTGAATTGCCGGACGTCTTCGAAGGGGTACGCGGCGACGTGCCGGAGCCCCTGGCCGCGCACCTGCAGACCGTCGAGCTGGTCGACCATCACGTGCACGGCACGTTCAGCCAAGACGTTGACCGGGCCGACTTCGAGGCCTCGATCAACGAGGGGTCCACCGATCCCGTCCCGAGCTTCATGACTCAATTCGACTCGCCGCTCGGACTTTCCATCCGGCGTTGGTGCGCGCCGCTGCTGGGACTCGAGCCGCTGGCCAGCGCCGAGGATTACTGGGCGCGACGCAGCGAGTTCTCAGCGGACGACCTCTCGCGGATCATGCTGCCCGCGGCGCGCGTCGGGCGCTGGGTCGTCGACACCGGGTTCAAGGGCGACCTCATCACCACGCCCGAGCGACTCACCGAACTCAGCGGCGTGCCGTCCTCGGAGATCCTGCGGTTGGAGCGACTCGCCGAAGACCTGCTCGAGGCCGGCACGTCGGCCGAGGACTTCCCCGACGCCTTCCGGGCCGCGCTGCGGGCCGCGGTCGACGACCCAGGGGTGGTCGGCACCAAGACCATTGCCGCCTACCGCGTCGGGTTCGACGTGGACTGGACCCGCCCGTCGGACGCCGACGTCGTCGCGCACGCCAGGGACTTCCTCGCCGGCTCCCGGCCGCTCCGCGTCGACGACGCCCTTCTGATTGCATTCGGCGTGCACGAGGCCGCCGCGCACGGGCTGCCGATTCAGGTTCACGTCGGCTTCGGCGATCGGGACATGGACCTGCACCGCAGCGACCCGATGCTGCTACTGCCCCTGCTCCGCACGATGACGCCCGTCCCGGTATTGCTGTTGCACTGCTACCCCTTTCAGCGCCAGGCCGGTTACTTGGCCCAGGCGTTCGACCACGTCAACTTCGACGTCGGCCTGGCGGTCAACTACCTCGGGGTGCGGTCGACGGGGCTGGTCGCCGAGGCCATGGAAACGGCGCCCTTCGCCAAGCAGCTGTACTCGTCGGATGCGTTTGGGCCACCCGAACTGCACGTCCTCGGATCGGTGCTCTGGCGTCGCGCCATGGGCGTGGTGCTCGGCGAATGGGTCCGTGCCGGGGACTGCACCGACGACGACGCCATTCACGTCGTCAACCTCATCGGCGTGGCCAATGCGCAACGGGTGTACGGACTTTGAAGCATGACACCGCTCCGCTGTTCGACTCGCTGAGGGCGTTCGTCGAGCGTGACCAGGCGCCGTTCTACAGCCCCGGCCATAAGGGCGGCCGCACCCTCGACCCGTGGTTCCGCGACCACCTGGCCGACGTCGACCTGAACAATCTGCCCGACACCGACACGCTGCACTGCCCCGAAGGGCCGATCGCCGAGGCCGAGGAGCTCGTCGCCGATGCGTGGGGCGTCGGCAAGAGCTTCATCCTGGTGCAGGGGTCGACGAGCGGAAACATCGCCGTCGCGCTGTCGGCGCTGAGTCCAGGCGAGCCAGTGCTGGTGGCGCGCAACGCCCACAAGTCGGTGCTCGCGGGTCTGGTCCAGGTCGGGGCCAAGCCCGTCTGGCTTGAACCCCGGTGGGACGAAAGATATGGCGTCGCACACGGTCTCGACGCCGACGTCGTCGAGCGGGCCTTCGCCGAGTCGGCCGCCACGGCGCTGTGGGTGTTGCACCCGACGTACTACGGCACTACCGGTGACATCGCCGCATTGGCCGAGCTGTGCCGCCGCCACGACGCGAAACTCCTCGTCGACGGCGCGCATTCGCCACACTTCGCCTTCCACCCCGACCTTCCCACTCCCGGCGAGCGGTCCGGGGCGTCGGCCACCGTCCAGTCGGTGCACAAGATTCTGTCCGGGCTGAGCCAGGCCGCCGTGCTGCACGTCGACCCGACGCAGCTCGACCCGGCGACGGTGCGCCGCGCCCTTCAGCTGATCCAGACCACCAGCCCGCACTTCGCGATCATGGCGTCGATCGACCTCGCCCGGCGCCAAATGATGACCGACGGCCGAGAAATGCTCGAGGCGACACTGGATCGCGCCCGCCGCACCGCGGACCGGTTGGCCGCCATCCCTGGGTTGACGGTGCTGCGGCCGGATCACCTTGCAGGTCCCGGCACCGGGCTGCACCAGCTCGACGAGACGAAGCTGCTCGTCGGGACGTCGACCCTGGACATGGACGCGCGCGACGTGGTCGCCCGGCTCAACGCGGTGCACGGCGTCCAGCCGGAGCTGAGCGGCACCGGACATGTCCTGTGCATCAGCACGATTGGCAATACCGAGGCGGACATGGACCGTCTGGTCGCCGGTTTCGACGAGGTGGCCCGGCGTGCCGGAACGCGGCCGGAAGCGAGCCACGGGATGGTCGCCGACGTGCTGGCCGTGCGGCCGGAGCCGGTGCTCACCCCGCGGGAGGCGTTCTTCGCCGGTGCGGAGTCGGTGCGGCTGGCGGAGGCCGCCGGCCGGATCGCCGCCGAGGCCATCACGCCGTACCCACCCGGAATTCCGTTGGTGATGCCGGGGGAGCGGCTCGACGGTGAGGTTCTCGCATTGCTGACGGCGTTGCGCGACGGCGGGAATCCGATCAGCGCGTCCGACCCGACGATGGGGTTGGTGAAGGTCGTCCGTTAAGACCCCCGCGAGCAGTCGCAAACCTGCGTGAATCTGCGGCGTGTCGTGCACATTTGTGACTGCTCGCCGGGGGGGGTGACGGGGAAGCCGGACGACTAGGCTGCTTGAGTGCCGAACTCCGATGAGCTGTCCGCCGCGGTCATGCAGGCGGCACTCGACGTCGTCGCGGCATTCGGCGGGCACGACACCGAGCGCTACTTCGCCGGGTTTGCCCCCGAGGCGACGTTCCTGTTCCACGCCGAGCCGGAGATCCTGCCGTCGCGGGCGGCCTACGAGGCAGCCTGGGCGGGCTGGGAGCGCGACGGGTTCCGGGTGCTGTCCTGCGCGTCGCTGAACCCCCGCGTGGACGTCCTCACCGACGATGTGGTGGTCTTCACACATTCGGTGCGGACCCGCCTGGCCGGAGTCGACGACGAGCAACGCGAACGGGAGACGATCGTCTTCCGGCGTGGTGCGGACGGCCGTTGGCTTGGCGTCCACGAACATCTCTCGCTGGACCACGACGCCTGATCCCGGCCGCGTTGACGCCGTCGTCGAATCTCCTGCGGTTGACTGACCACCTGTGAGGGAGTTGTGTGTTCGTGACCCGTTCGCGAACCGTTAACCGAAGGCAGCTCACGTGACGACTGACGCGAAAACCGACATTGAACGATCCGACCAGCCGGACGAACACCGCAAACGACGCCGTGTGGTGTCCGTGCTGCAAACCGGTCGCGGTGGCGTGATCCCGCACCCCGCGCTCGACGTTCCAGTCGACGAGAAGGAACAGGCCCGCAGCCGGGGCGTCGACTGGGTGGTGTTCGGCGTCACCGCCGTCATCGCGTTGGGCTTCCTGGTGTGGGGGTTCCTCAGCACGCCGTCGCTGAAGAGCGTGTCCGGCTCGGCGCTGACCTGGACGATGGAGAACACCGGATGGCTGTTCGTCGTGACGTCGTCGGCGTTCGTGCTGTTCGTGCTGTGGTTGGCCGTCAGCAGGTTTGGTGCCATTCCGCTCGGCCGTGACGACGAGGAGCCCGAGTTCAAGACGATCTCGTGGATCGCGATGATGTTCAGCGCAGGCATGGGCATCGGACTGATGTTCTACGGTGTCGCCGAGCCGCTGTCGCACCTCGTCACGCCCCCGCCGGGCACCGGTGAAGCCGGAAATCCCGAAGCCATGCAGACCGCGATGGCCACCACGTTGTTCCACTGGACCCTCCACCCATGGGCCATCTACGCCGTCGTCGGTCTCGCCATCGCCTACGGCGTGTACCGCAAGGGCCGCCTGCAGCTCATCAGCGCCGCCTTCGCCCCCCTGATCGGTGACAAGGCCAACGGACCGCTCGGCAAGGTCATCGACATGCTCGCGATCTTCGCGACGCTGTTCGGCTCGGCCGCGTCACTTGGCTTGGGCGCGTTGCAGATTCGCAGTGGACTCAACATCGTCGCCGGTATCAGTGCTACGGGCAACGCGGTGCTGGTCATCATCATCGCCGTCCTCACCGTCGCCTTCATCTTCTCCGCGGTGTCTGGCGTCGCCAAGGGCATTCAGTGGCTCTCCAACATCAACATGGTTCTCGCCCTGAGCCTCGCGGTGTTCGTATTCATCGTCGGCCCAACGGTCTTCATCCTCAACGTGATCCCGACGTCGCTGGGCAGCTACCTGCAGGACATGGCGATGATGTCGGCGCGCAGCGGCGCCGAGGGACCCGCGGTGGACACCTGGTTGCAGAGCTGGACGGTGTTCTACTGGGCGTGGTGGCTGTCCTGGACGCCGTTCGTCGGCATGTTCATCGCGCGAATCTCCCGCGGCCGCACCATCCGTCAGTTCGTGACCGGTGTGCTGCTGGTTCCCAGCGTGGTGTCGCTGATCTGGTTCGCCATCTTCGGGGGCGCGGCGATCAGCATCCAGCAGAGCGGCGTCGACCTCGCCGGCGAGGGCACCACCGAAGGCCAGCTGTTCACGCTGCTTGACCAGTTCCCGTTCGCGACGGTCGCCAGCATCGTGGTGATCGTGTTGGTCGCCATCTTCTTCGTCTCGGGCGCCGACGCGGCCTCGATCGTGATGGGTTCGCTGTCCGAACGCGGGACCATCGAGCCGTCCCGCGGCACGGTCGTGTTCTGGGGCGCCGCAACGGGAGCCGTCGCGGCGGTCATGCTGCTGGTCGGCGGTGACGACGCCCTGACCGGGCTGCAGTCGTTGACGATCCTGGCGGCGCTGCCGTTCGTGTTGGTGATGGTGGGCTTGGCGGTTGCCCTGGTCAAGGACCTCCGCACCGATCCCATGATGATCCGTCAGCGCTACGCCGCCGAGGCGATCGACGACGCGGTCATCGCCGGTGTCGTCGAGCACGGCGACGACTTCGTCATCGCGATCGAGAAGGATCCCGACGCCCCCGACGAGGTGGTCGTCGTCCGCTAAGGGGTCGACACGCGGCGGTGTGGGTAGCCTCGGCGGTAATCTCCCCGACCCGGATCGAGGCGCTCCGCCATGTCAGACCACCAGTCGACCCAGACCGAGCCGCACGCTCGCCAACGGCGTAGGTGGTGGCTGGGCCTGGTCCCCTTCGTCATCTCGCTGATCCTGCTCGCGGTGCCGTGGTGGACGCTGCTGGCGGCGCAGACCCGCTGGCCGACGGCCGTCGTGCTCGTCGGCACGGCGGTGTTCGTGGCGGCCTTCGTCGCGCTGCCCGCCCTGATGATCATCGGGCACGGCGGCCGCCGCCCCGATTGGATGGCGGTCACCGCCGACACCCTCCTCGGGGCGGTGTGGGTGCTGTTCACCTGTTCGGTGTTGGCCCTGGTGCTGCGGGTCGCGTTGGCCGCTGTCGGGGTCGACGACCCGACGAGGTCGCGCGTCGTCGCAATCACCGTCGTCGCACTGACGCTGGCCGTCCTCGCCTGGGGTCACTACGAGGCGATGCGCGTGCCGCGCGTCAGGTCGCTCGACGTCGTCGTCCCGCGGCTCGGCGCTGGGCTCGACGGCCTGCGGGTGGTCATGGTCACCGACACCCACTACGGGCCCATCGACCGGAGCACGTGGTCGACGGGTGTGACCGAGCGCGTCAACGAGCTCGACGCGGACCTCGTCTGCCACGTCGGCGACATCGCCGACGGCACCGTCGCGATGCGTGAGCCGCAGGCCGCCCCGCTGAAGGCGATGCGCGCCAGCCTCGCTCGCGTCTATGTGACCGGCAACCACGAGTATTACGGCGAGGCGCTGGGATGGCTCGACTACATGGCAGGCATCGGCTGGGACGTCCTGCACAACAGACACGTCGTGGTCGAGCGCGGCGGTGACCGGTTGGTGGTCGCAGGAGTCGACGACGCGACCGCCGCGGGTTCCGGAGTGGCCGGTCACGGGGCCGACCTGTCGGCTGCGCTGGCGGGGACGGACCCGAATCTGCCCGTCCTTCTGCTGGCGCATCAGCCCAAACAGATCCCGGCGGCCGTCGCGGCGGGGGTGGACCTGCAGATCTCCGGGCACACCCACGGCGGCCAGATCTGGCCGTTCAACTTCTTCGTCCGGCTCGATCAACCCGTCGTCCACGGGCTGAGCCGCCACGGCGAACGCACCCAGCTCTACGCCGGTCGCGGCACCGGGTTCTGGGGGCCGCCGTTCCGAATCTTCGCATCGAGCGAGATCACGGTGCTGACGCTGCGCCGAGCGTGAGGTCACGACGCCGGAGGGTGCCCGTTGCCTCGTTCGACGTGGCGTCGAAGCGGTGGGTCGACGGCGGTGGCGCCGCGCCGGTGGTCCGCGACGAGCTGGTGGTGGCGACGTTCAACGTCTGGTTCAACGACTTTCACGCCGAGGCGCGCTTCCGCGCGATTGCCGACGTTCTGGCCCGAAAGATGCCGGACGTCATGGTTTTTCAAGAGGTCACCCCGGCCGCGTTGGCGGTATTCCTCGCCGAGCCGTGGGTCCGGGTGCGGTACCGGCGGGCCGAGGTCACCGGTGGCAGCCTCGGCAACTACGGCATGCTGATGCTGTCCCGATTGCCGATCGCGAACGTCACCTACACGCCGCTTCCCACCAATCTCGCCCGTGGCTTCATGACCGCGGAACTCGAGACCGGCGGTCAGCCCCTGACGGTCGTCGCACTGCATCTCGAGAGTGGAAAGGCGGCCGCACGGTTGCGATCGCGCCAGCTGGGCCAGATCTTCCGATCCCTTCGCCGAACCGAGAATGCCGTCGTGCTCGGCGATTTCAACATGCGCGACTCCGAGAACGGGCGCATCGGCGAGCCGTACCGCGACGTCTGGCCGATGCTGCGACCGGACGAGCACGGCTTCACGGAGGACACGACGATCAACCTCATGCGGCTCGACAGCAAGAACAAGCAACGCCACGTCCGGTTCGACCGGGTGCTCCTGAAGGGTCGCGGTTGGGCGGCGACCGACGTCGAATTGCTGGGGACGGAGCCGATCTCCAGCGCGCTGCCGAGGGTGTTCCCTTCCGACCACTTCGGCGTACTGTGCCGGCTGAAGCCGCAACCGGTGACCGAAAGTGCACGACCGCAAAGATTTTGGCGCCGCTAGAAGCTGAGCCGCCGATACCGCTGGAGCCGTCGCATGCTCACCGCGGACACGGTGCCGTCGTGTGGACGCAACGCGGCGTCGACCCGGGTGCGTACCTCGTCGACGTCGAAGTGGGTGCCGATGGCGACCAGGCAGTTGGTGCGGGCCTTCGGCGGTGCCGTCGCGACGTGGACGGACGACCCGACCACGTTGACGACGTAGCTACGCACCCGTTCGCGTGAGCGGACGGCGACGGTGCCCTTGAGCCGATAGACGCCCGCGGGCGGCGCCTCGAGGAGGTCCAGCAGCACGCCGGGGTCGACGCAGCCGTCGCCGGTCGCGGTGACCGAGGCGGCGTGCACGTGCTCTGGCTGGTCGGCGTGCGCGTCGACGAGGAGGTCGCGGATCGACAGCTGACCCGAGCCGTCGTCGTCGCTCACGTCGTACAGCAGGGACGGGTCGATCCTGGCGCCGACCGCCCCGACCACGTGCGCATCCGGATTGCGCTCGCGGATACGCGCTTCGATGCGGGCCACCGTGGCGTCCCTGGTGTCCTCGGGGAGCTGGTCGAGCTTGTTCACCACGATCAGCGACGCCGCCCCGTACCTGGCGAGCGGACCGCCACCGCGGTCGACGACGTCGAAGTGCGTGACGGCGTCGATGACGTCGACGACACCGCCAGGCCGCACCCGCTCGACGCCGCTGAACCGGATGAGCCGCGACACCGCGACCGGATCGGCCAAGCCGCTGGCCTCGACCACGATGGCGTCCAACGCCAGCCGGGGGTCGGACAGCTTCTCCAGCGCCTCGTCCAGCCCGTTGTCGTCGTCGAGGCAGCAGACGCAGCCGCCGGCGATGGACACGGGTTCGTCGACCTGGCCCGATACCAGGGCGGCGTCGACGTTGACGTCACCGAAGTCGTTGATGACGACGCCGATTCGCGCACCTGGCGCGCGGAGGACGTGGTTGAGCAGGCTCGTCTTGCCGGCACCGAGGTACCCGGTCAACGCGATGACGGGGATGGCGGGCACCCGAGGAGTCTAGGGGGAGTCAGTACCCTCGGCGAAGTGGATGCCCCGACGCCCCTGAGCTCGCTGCTCGTGCGGGCTGGCGGCATCCGGGGCTTGATCTACACCTCGCTTCCGGTCACGGCCTTCGGCGCGGTCAACGTCGTGGTGTCGCTGCAGTGGGCGTTGGGGATCGCGCTGGGCATCGCTGCCCTGATCATGGTCTGGCAGCTGATCCGACGGGAATCCGTCCGGCCCGCGCTGTTCGGCTTCGCCGCCGTCGCGGTCGGCGCGGGCGCGGCCTTCGTGACCGGCCGGGCCAAGGACTTCTACCTGCCGGGCATCGTGACGTACGTCCTGCTGGGGACGGTGTTCACGGTGTCGGTGCTCGTCCGCCGACCGCTCATCGGCGTCGGCTGGGCGTGGATCACCGGTCGGGACGGCACCTGGCGGCGGGTGCGCCGCGTCCGCCGCGCCTTCGACCTGGTCACCGTCATGATGGCGGTCGCGTCCTGGGCGCGATTCGGCGTGCAGTACTACCTCTACGAGACCGATCAGGCCGAGCTGCTGGCCGCGGCGCGCGTCGTGATGGGGTGGCCCATCTGGATCGTCACCTCGACCCTGATCTACTTGGCCATCCGGACCGCCATCCGGGCGTTGCCGCGCTCGGCCGAGGCGGGTTAGATCGAGTCGGAAGGGATCTACCCATGAGCTTCATGGACGAGCACCTCAAGGCGTACCTCGCCTCGGGCGGCGCGGAGGGCCACATCCTGGACCTGAGCTCCGCCGGCGGCCATGCCATCACGACCCACTGTTTGATCAAGGTGGTCGGGCGCAAGTCCGGCACGCCGTACGTCCGGCCGCTCATCTACGGCAACGTCGGCGGCGAGATCGTGATCGTCGCGTCCAAGGGCGGCGCCGACACCGATCCCGAGTGGTACCTCAACATCCGCGAGAGCGAGACGATCGGCGTGCAGATCGCCACGCAGGCGTTCGAAGCCACCTGGCGCGAGCCCGAATACGAGGAGCGCCACCAGGTGTGGGCGTACATGACGCACCTGTATCCGCCCTACCTTGGCTACCAGACGTCGACGACGCGGCACATTCCCGTGGTGATGCTGCGCGCGGAGCGCCCCATCCCCGTCTTCACCGAGTGACGTAGGTCAGGGTTCCGCGAGCACGGCCGACGCGATCCGGAACGCCGTGTTGGCGTCGGGCACCCCGCAGTAGATCGCGGTCTGCATGAGCAGTTCCTTGATCTCGTCCTCGGTCAGGCCGTTGCGGCGGGCGGCACGCACGTGCATCGCCAGCTCCTCGTGGTGTCCCCTGGCGACGAGCGCGGTCAGGGTGATCATGGAGCGACTGCGTCGGTCGAGGCCGGGGCGGGTCCAGATGGTACCCCAGGCGTACTCGGTGATCATCTGCTGAAAGTCCGCGGTGAAGTCGGTGGTGGCGGCGACTGCGCGGTCGACGTGGGCGTCCCCGAGTACCGCGCGGCGGACGGCCATGCCCGCGTCGTGCACCCCGGCGGTGGTCTCGGGGCGGGTGGAGTCGACGCCACAGTGCGCGGCGATCAGGTCGGCCACCGCCGCAGGGGACTCGGCGGGCGCCAGGTGCCCGACTCCGTCGAGCACCACCAGCCGGCCGTTGCGCACTCCGGAGGCGATGCGCTGCAACGACTCCGGTGGTGTCGGGACGTCGTGGGAGCCGGCGACGGCGAGGACGGGTGCCTCGATATCGGCGAGCCGGTCGGTGACGTCGAAGGCGGCCAGGGCCTCACACGTCTGGGCGTAGCTCTCGGCGTCGGCGTCGCGCAGGGCGGCGAGCAGGGCGGCGGCCCGGTCGGGCTGGCGGTCGACGAACCCGGGTCCGAACCAGCGCTCGGCCGAGCCGGCCAGCACCGCGGCCGTCCCGCCGGCGCGGACGGTGGCTGCGCGGTCGTGCCAGCCGTCGGCGGTGCCGATCTTCGCGCCGCTGCACAGCACCGTGGCTGAGGTGACCCGGTGCGGCGCGTCCAGCAGCAGTTGCAGTCCGACGGCGCCGCCGACGGAGTCGCCCGCGTAGTGGAACGTGTCGGCGCCGAGCCGGTCGGCCAACTCCAGCACGGCCGCGGCGAGGTCGGCGACGGTGAACGGTTCGGCGGCGGGGCTGCGGCCGTGGCCGGGGAGGTCCCAGGCGACGACGCGCAGGTGGGTCCTCAGGTGGCGGGCGGCTGGTGCCCACAACGTGTCGGCGGAGGTGCCCAGTGACGGCCCGAGCAGCAGGACGGGGGCGTCGGTTGGGCCGCCGACGTCGGTGCCGACGAGGCGGGGCACGGTCATGGCGCATCCTTCAGGTAGTCGGCGGCGCGGTCCAGTGTGGCGTCGACGAGTCGGTCGGTCACTCCGAGGTAGGTTGAGTTGGGTTGCCGGTCAACGATTTTCGCCATCGTACGCTGCTCGGCGCCGAGGTCGCCCGCGGCGGCGAGATTGGCCGCGGCCCGGTCGGGATGGACCCGCAGGCCGGTGACCAGCTCGGTGGTGTGGACGGCGGCGACCACGGTGCGCCGCGCCAGGGTCGCGATGGTGGCCCACTCGGCGTGCCAGCCGCCGTCGGCGCGTTCGTCGACGCTGACCGCGGCGGCGGTGTGCAGCGTGCCGGCCAGCGGACCGGCGGTCAGGGCGGCGCGGCGGATCAGCACCGAGCGGACCGGGTTGTTCTTGTGCGGCATGGTCGACGAGCCACCGCCGCTGCCCTCGGCGAATTCGCCGATCTCGGTACGGCTTGCGGTGGCGACGTCGGCGGCGACATGCCCCCACGCGTCGCACAGCCCGGCCAGGGCGTCCCCGACGCGGGTCAGGGGCGCCCGGGTCGTGTGCCACGGCGGTACGGCCGCCAACCCGAGCCGCCCGGCGACCCCCTCGGTCAGCTCGAGCGCGCCGTCGACGGAGCCGGCCAACTCGACGACCGCGGCCAGGGTCCCGACGGCCCCGCCCAGCTGGGCGGGCAGGCCCTCCCGTAGGGCGGCGAGCGGACCGGCCGCGTCGAGCAGCCCGTTCAGCCAGACGGCTGTCTTTGCCCCGACGGTGCTGGGCAGTGCGGCCTGGGTCAGGGTGCGGGCCAGCATCGGTCTGCGCCGGTGTGTTTCGGTCAGCGTGACCAAGGCGCCGACCTGGGTGGCGACCTCGTCGGTCAAGCGGTCCAGCACGTCACGTAGGCACAGCATGAGCGCGGTGTCGACGACGTCCTGGCTGGTGAGCCCGCGGTGCAGCCACCGTGACGTTGGTTCGGGGGTGCGTTCGCGCAGCAGGGCGACCAGCGCGGAGGCGGGGTTGCCGTCGGCGTCGGCAGCGCGGGCGATCTGCTCGGCGTCCACCTCGACGGGCACGGTGAATGCGGCTGCGGCAGGGGCGATCCTGGCGTCGACGAGGCCGTCGAGCCAGGCCTGCTCGACGGCGATCATGGCGCGCAGGAAGGCGGCGTCGCTCATGGCGTCGCCGGCGAGGTGGTCCCCGGGCCAGAACAGGTCGGTCACGCCCGGTGGCCGGGGTAGCGCAGGAACACCGTCTCGTCGGGTCCTTGCAGGCTGACGTCGAACCGCAGCCCGGTCTGATCCGGGGTGGCGATGAGGGTGTCGCGCCGGTCGGCGGGCAGCGAGGCCAGCAGCGGGTCGGCGGCCAGATGGTCCCCGGGCAGGTACGCCCGGGTGAACAGCCGATTCAGCAGGCCCCTGGCGAAGATCGTCACCAGGATGAACGGTGCCGCAGCAGGATTGACCGCACCGGGTGGCACCGTCGAGAAGGAGTAGTAGCCCTCGTCGTCGGTGGCGGCGCGGCCCCAGCCGGTGAACGTCCACCCGTCCCGGCGTAGGGCCCCTGTCGCGGTGGGCACGGTGCCGTCGGCGTCGGCCTGCCAGATCTCCAACAGCGCGTCGGGAACCGGGGTGCCGTCGCCGTCGGTGACCACACCGTGGAACCGGATCGCACCCGGGGAGCCGGGCGGCACGAGGTCGGCTCCGCGGTCGAAGGGCAGGGCGTAGCCGAAGAACGGGCCGACGGTCTGGCCGGGCGTGGCGGTCAGCAGGGTGCTCATCAGTGCTCGTCCTCCGGGGTGTCCGCAGTGGTCTGGATGGGGGTGCGGGTCGGGCCGGTCAGCACGATGTCCCAGCGGTACCCCGTGGCCCACTCGTGGGTGGTGACGTCGTGGTCGTAGGCGGCGACAAGTCGGTCGCGGGCCTTGCGGTCGGTGATCGCCTGGTAGATCGGGTCCAGCGCGAACAGCGGATCGCCGGGGAAGTACATCTGGGTGATCATCCGCTGGGTGAACTCGGTGCCGAACAGCGAGAAGTGAATGTGCGCCGGGCGCCACGCATTTCGGTGGTTCTTCCACGGGTACGGTCCGGGTTTGATGGTGGTGAACCGGTAGTTCCCGTCGTCGTCGGTCAGGCAGCGCCCGGTCCCGGTGAAGTTCGGGTCGATCGGGGCGGGGTGTTGGTCGCGTTGATGGATGTAGCGGCCCGCGGCGTTGGCCTGCCAAATCTCGACCAGCTGGCGGCGCACCGGGCGGCCGTCGCCGTCGACGACGCGCCCGGTGACCACCATCCGCTCGCCGATCGGCTCCCCGCCCTGCCCGATGGTCAGATCGGCCTCCAGGGTGCCGACGTCGCGCGGCCCGAAGCACGGCGTCCAGAGTTCCACGCCCTCGGGGTCGGCGTGGTGCAGGTCCTTGGTGGGGTGCCGTAGCACGCTGCTGCGGTACGGCGCATAGTTCAGGCGTGGTTGGGTCTCCTCGACCCCGGCCCGCTGATACGCGGACTCGATCGCCTCGATCTCTGCGCTCACCTCGGCCTGGCTGGTCGCCGCACGATCCGAACTGGTTGCCGCACTGGACATTGCGTTCACCCTTCCGTTCTACTGGTTGACCAGTTTGCGCGCCGCCGCGTCTGGGTTGACGCCCAGCAGCGGGGTCGGCACGGACTTGGTCTCGCGGGCGGTCAGGGCCGATGCCGCCGCGATGACGCAGACGACGGCGGTGAAGGCGCCGATGACGACCCAGCCGCCTTCGCGGATGCCGCCGAGCGCGGTGACGATGGTCGGCGCGAAGCCGGCCACCAGGAAGCCGAGCTGGGTGCCGATCGCCACGCCGGAGAAGCGCACCTTGGTGCTGAACATCTCGTTGTAGAACGACGGCCACACGGCGTTGGCCGCGCCGTAGCCGAACGCGAACGTCGCGATGGCGAGCACGAAGGTCAGGGTGTGGTCGGCGTTGCTCATCGAGAGCATGTAGAAGGGCATCAGAGCCGCGGAAGACAAAGCGCCGTAGACGAATACGGGCTTGCGGCCGATCTTGTCGGCGAGCATGCCGAACAGCGGTTGGGTGCCGAGCGCGACGACGTTGGCCACGACCACCAACCACAGGGTGATGTCGGCGGGCAGCCCGACCTTCTTGCCGTAGGCGATGGCCAGGGTGCCGAAGACCGTCGAGACGGCAGCGATGAAGGCGCAGAAGAAGACTCGCAGCACGTCGCGCCAGTGGTCCTTCACCAGCGGCTTCAGTGGCATCTTGGCGAGGTCGCCCGCGGCCTTGGCCTCTTCGAATTCCGGCGTCTCGTGCAGCTTGCGGCGGATGAAGTAGGCCACCAGGACGACGACCGCGCTGAGCCAGAACGGAACTCGCCAGCCCCAGGACAGCTCGTCCTCGTCGGACAGTGAGACGAACGGGATCAGCACCAGCGACGCGAGGATGAGGCCGCCCTGGGTTCCGGTCAACGTCCACGACGTGTAGAACGCGCGCTTGTCGTCGGGGGCGTGCTCGAGGGTCAGCGAGCTGGCTCCGGCCTGCTCGCCCGCGGCCGAGAAGCCTTGCAGCAGACGGCAGAGCACGAGGAGGCTGAGCCCGAGGTAGCCGGCCGTGCCGTAGGTGGGCAGGCAGCCGATCGCGAACGTGGAGACGCCCATCAGCACGATGGTGAACATCAGCACCTTCTGGCGGCCGATGCGGTCGCCGAAGTGGCCGAGCACGAACGCGCCGACGGGGCGGGCGAAGTAGGCGACGCCGAAGGTGGCGAACGACATCAGCAGAGCGGCCTGTCCACCGCCCTCGGGGAAGAACACTCTCGGGAAGATCAGCGCCGCG
Source organism: Mycobacterium sp. Root135 (assembly GCF_001426545.1). Taxonomy (GTDB): domain Bacteria; phylum Actinomycetota; class Actinomycetes; order Mycobacteriales; family Mycobacteriaceae; genus Mycobacterium. Next base: position 72,295 of record NZ_LMEZ01000008.1, read on the forward strand.
GCCTGACCGAAGAGGAAGAAGTCGTAGTACTCCACGGCGCTGCCCATGAAGCTGGCCAGGGCGGCCCGCTTCGGAGTGCGCGCCGGTCCACCCGGCGGCGTACCGCCGGGTGTGTTCTGGTGGATTGCGGTCATTGGAATCCTCCTAGGTTCCCTGCGTTTGACGATCTTTGGGGGTGAATCACGAAACGAGACTTCGGAAGTGCCGCGACATCCTTGCGGCGTCCGGGGTGATGCCGGTGATGAGTTCGAAGGCGGTGGTGGCCTGGTGTACGGCCATGTGTCCGCCGTCGAGCGTGCGGCAGCCGACGCGGCGGGCGGCGCTGAGAAGCGCAGTGTCCAGCGGCCGGTAGACGATGTCGGCGACCCAGAGCCCCGAGTGCAGGAGGCCCTCGTCGAACGGCAGCCCGGGGTGGTCTGCCATGCCGGTGGGCGTGCAGTGGACGACGCCGTCGGCGTGCGGGAGCAGCACCGCCAGCTTGTCGAAGTCCGCCGCGTCGACCCGAGCCTCGGGATGCCGGGCGGACAATTCGCGCGCCAGCGCCGTGGCGCGGTCGACGTCGACGTCGACGACCGTGAGGTGGCCGGCCCCGAGGTCGAGCAGGGCGTGTCCGACGGCCGTGCCCGCACCGCCCGCGCCGAGTTGGACGACGTCACCGGTTGCGGCGTCGGGCAGTCCCTCGGCGAAGCCGGTGGCGAAGCCGGGCGCGTCGGTGTTGTAGCCGACGGTCCGGGTGCCGTCGAAGACGACGGTGTTGACCGCCCCGAGGGTGGCGGCCGCGGCGTCGACGTCGTCGAGGTGGGGAATGACGAGCTGCTTGCACGGATGGGTGACGTTGAGAGCGTTGAAGCCGAGGGCTCGGGCCCAGCTCAGCACCTCGCCGATTTGCTCGGGAGCGACGCCGATGTCGTGCAGGTCGACGGTGCGGTAGAGGTAGTCGAGGCCGTGCGCCTTGGCCTCGGCCATGTGCAACGCCGGGGTGAGGGATGGGCCGACGCCGACGCCGACGAGCCCGACGAGGAAGGGTCTGGTTGCTGGCTGGACCGCCACGGTGCACCGCTCTCTAATGTACTAACTGGTACGTACAAGAAGTAGAGCAGTGTGGTGTGGGTCTCGTCAACCCTCGATTCGTGAGCGGGGTCTCGCGTCAGCGGGTGGTGAGCCAGCCGACGACGACGTCGCCGATCATCCTGCGCATGTGCGCGCGCTGCGTCAGCTCGGTGAAGTCGACGCCGAAGAGGAAGCCGAACGTGTGCTTGTTGGCTACCTGGAAGACGCAGTAGGAGCTGATCACGATGTGGACGTCGAGTGCGTCGACGTCGTCGCGGAAGGCGCCCTGGTCGCGGCCCCGCGCGAGGATCTCCTCGAGTAACGACGTGGCCGGCCTGGAAATGGTGCGCAACGAGTCGATCCGGCCGATGAATTCGCCGCGGTGGATGTTCTCGATGGAGACCAGCCTGATGAAGGCCTGATGGTCGAGGTGGTGGTCGAACGTGAGCTCGGCCAGGCGGCGCATCGCCACCACCGGGTCGACGTGGTCGACCTGCAGCTTCTGTTCGGCTTCGCGGATGCCGCGGTAGGCGTTCTCCAGAACGGCCAGATAGAGGCCTTCCTTGCCGCCGAAGTAGTAGTAGATCATCCGCTTGGTGGTGCGGGTGCGCTGCGCGATCTCGTCCACCCGGGCGCCGGAGTAGCCCGACTCGGAGAAGACCTCGGTGGCGACGGCGAGTACCTCGGCGCGGGTTCGCTCGGCGTCGCGCTGCAGTTCCCGCTTCGGCTCGGGGACGGTCACGATCGGCAGCTTACTGCGCCGTCGGCGACGTCCTTCGCCTTCACCCTTCCGAATGTATGAACTGTTTAGTACATTAAAGTGTGATTGGAGGCACACCCATGAAGACGTCCATCGCCACCGTGTCGATTAGCGGGTCCCTTGTCGAAAAATTGCACGCCTGCGCCGGCGCGGGTTTCGACGGTGTCGAGATCTTCGAGCCCGACCTGATCGCCAGCGACCACAGCCCCGAGGAGATCCGCGGCCTGGCCCGTCGGCTGGGGTTGTCCCTTGACCTGTATCAGCCGCTGCGCGACATCGAAGGCGTCGACGAAGCCACCTTCGTCGAGAACCTGCGCCGCGCCGGGGCCACCTTCGCCACCGCCCAGCGCCTGGGCATCGGCACCGTCCTGGTCTGCAGCAACGTGGCGACCGCGACGGTCGACTCCGTCGAGCACTCCGCGGAACAGCTGCGCCGACTCGGCGACGTCGCCGCCCGGTATGACGTCAAGGTCGCCTTCGAGGCGCTGGCCTGGGGACGCTTCGTCGACGACTACCGGCGAGCCTGGCGCATCGTCGAACTGGCCGACCACCCGTCGGTCGGGGTCTGCCTCGACAGCTTTCACGTGCTCTCCCGCGGGCACGACCCGGCCGCCATCGAGGACATCCCCGCCGACAAGATCTTCTACCTCCAACTCGCCGACGCCCCCGCGCTGTCCATGGACGTGCTGTCGTGGAGCAGGCACCACCGGCTGTTCCCCGGCGAAGGCGACTTCGACCTCGCGACGTTCGTCGCCCACGTTCTGAAGACGGGTTTCGACGGACCCCTGTCGCTGGAGGTCTTCAACGACACCTTCCGGCAGACCGACCCAGACAGGACCGCCGTGCACGCCCTGCGCTCGCTGGTGTGGTTGCAGGACAAGGTCGCCGACCTTCCCGGGGTGGGGCGTGGCGCGAGCCTGACCCCGGTTGCCGACGCCAAGCCGCCCGTCGGCTTCGACTTCGTCGAGCTCAAGGCCGAGGACACCAGCGACGTCGAAATCCTGCTCGAACAACTGGGTTTCGTGCCGAGCGGTCGGCACCGCACCAAGCCGGTGTCGCTGTGGACCTCCGGCGACGTCCGCATCGTGCTCAACGAGCACCAAGCCCGCGATCTCGCTCCCCACGTCGCCGCGATCGGCCTTCAGGTACCCGACGCCGACGCCACCTCGCGCCGCGCCACCGACCTGATGGCACCGGCGGCCTACCGGAGGACCTACGCCGCCGAACAAGCGCTCGGCGGGGCGGTCGCGCCCGACGGCACCGAATTCTTCTGGGTCACCGCGCCGCCGGCCGGCGCTCCGCCGCCATGGGTCGCCGAGTTCGAGAACGGACTCCCGCCGGCGTCCGACGGGCTGCTTCGGCAGGTCGACCACGTCAACCTCGCCGTGCCGTGGCAGACCTCCGACGAGGCCGTGCTCTTCCTGACCAGTGTGTTCGGCCTCGCCGCCGACGCACCCACCGAAGTCGCGGGGCCGAGCGGGCTGGTGCGCAGCCAGGTCATGCGCACCGCCGACGGCTCGATTCGCTTGCCGCTCAACGTCGCACCGCAGGTGCTCGAGACGGCCGACATGCCGCAGCACGTCGCGTTCGCCTGCACCGACGTCGTCGCCGTCGCCCGCGCGGCCAGGGCACGGGGTATGCGCTTCCTGGCCGTGCCGGACAACTACTACGACTACGTGGCGGGCCGATTCGGCGTCGACGCCGACACGGTCGCCGAACTGCGCGAGCTCGACCTGCTCTACGACCGCAGCCCCGACGGCACGTTCGTGCACTTCTACACCCGCACCGTCGGGTCGGTGTTCTTCGAATTCGTCCAGCGCGTAGGTAATTACGACGGCTATGGCACCGACAACGCCCCCGTGCGGTTGGCCGCCCAGCGGGTGCGCGCTACCGGATAGCCCCCATCGCGCGGTGACGCCACCAGGGACGACATCCTCGGTTCGGTGACCCAGACTTGAGCCATGCATCGGGATCAACGCATGGCGGTCGTCGTCGCCGCGGTGCTGACCTTCGGCACGGGCGTCCTCGACGTGCTCGTCCTGGCTCGACTCGGCGGCGTGTTCGCCAGCGTGATGACGGGAAACCTGGCGCTGATGGGGCTCGGTCTGGCCCGCGCCGACGTCGCCACGATCGTCCACACCGTCGTCGCCGTCCTCAGTTACGTGGTCGGCGTCGCCGTCGGCAGCGCGGTCACCGGACCCCGTGAGCCGGACCACCCGGTGTGGCCCCGCCGAGTCACCGCCGCCCTGGCCGTCCAACTGGCACTGCAGTGCGTGCTGGCCGTGGGCTGGGCCCTCACCGGAGGCGATGCCGTGGGCGGCATCCAAATGGCGCTGCTGGCAACGGCAGCGGCGAGCATGGGTCTGCAGGGGGCCGCGGTGCGTGGTCTCGGCGTCACCCTGGCCACCACGTACCTGACCGGCACGCTGACCGGGTTGATCGCCAACCGCATGCTGTCGAAGCCGTCGCGGGCCGACGCCGCGGGGGTGACAGCGCTGGTCGCCGCGGTCGCCGGCGCCGCCTGCGGTGGGCTGACACTCGCCACCGTGCCCCTCGTCGCGCCGGTTTGGTGCCTGGTCTCCGTCGTCACCGTCATCGTCATCGCGGAGTGGCGTCACCGCCATGCCGTCCACCACGTCTCACAATGAATCGTCGAAGGGAGAACGTCATGCAGAACCCCACCCCCGAGGTCGTCCCGACCTACACCCAGGTACCGGTCGGCCTCGACGCCACCGGGATGCGCAGCGAGTTCGACAGCCTCGGCTCCGTGGACGTCCCCGCCGACCGCTATTGGGGCGCGCAGACGCAGCGTTCCCTGATCCACTTCTCGATCGGCAACGACCACATGCCGATCGAGGTGTACCGCGCCTACGGTCAGGTGAAGAAGGCCTGCGCCCTGGTCAACGAGCGGGCCGGCCGACTGGAGGATTGGCGGTCCAAGGTCATCGTGCAGGCCGCCGAAGAGGCGATCGCCGGCACGCTCGACGACGAGTTCCCGCTCTTCGTCTGGCAGACCGGCTCGGGCACCCAGAGCAACATGAACGTCAACGAAGTGTTGTCCAACAGGGCAATTCAACTCCTGGGTGGTGAGCTCGGCAGTCAGCAGCCCGTCGGCCCCAACGACCACGTCAACATGGGGCAGAGCAGCAACGACACGTTCCCCACCGCGATGCACGTCGCAGCCGTCACCGAACTCGACGACCGGCTGATTCCCAGCGTCGAGGCGCTCAGTCGCGAAATCGCCGACAAGGCAACGCAATGGTCCGACGTCGTCAAGATCGGCCGCACCCATCTCGAAGACGCGGTGCCCCTGACAGTCGGTCAAGAGTGGTCGGGCTACGCGGCGCAGCTCGACGCCTGCATCGCCGAACTGCGCCACGCCAGGGAGGGCCTGCTCGAGTTGGCCGTCGGCGGCACGGCCGTGGGCACCGGCCTCAACGCCCCGGCGGGGTTCAGCGTCGACGTCGCCGCCGAACTCGCCAGCCTGACGGGAGCGGAATACGTCACGGCGCCAAACAAGTTCGCCGCCCTGGGATCGTTGGACGCGATGGTCCGTGCGCACGCCGCGCTGCGCGGTCTCGCCGTCGCACTGATGAAGATCGCCAACGACATGCGCTGGCTCGCGTCCGGCCCGCGCTGCGGACTCGGCGAACTGCAACTCCCCGCCAACGAACCCGGGTCGTCGATCATGCCCGGCAAGGTCAACCCCACGCAGTGCGAGGCGCTGGTGATGATCTCCATCCAGGTCATCGGCAACGACACCGCGGTGGCGCTGGCCGGCTCGCAGGGCAACTTCGAGCTGAACGCGATGCGGCCCGTCATCATCAACAACTTCCTGCACTCCGCCCGCATCCTGGGCGACGGATGCGCGAAGTTCCTCGAATTCTCGGTCAAGGGAACGACTCTCAACAACGAGCGAATCACCAAGTACGTCGACGAGAGCCTGATGTTGGTCACCGCGCTCAGCCCCGTCATCGGCTACCAGAACGCCGCGCACATCGCCGAGGACGCGTTGGCCAAGGGCACGACCCTGCGCGAGGCCGCGGTGGCGTCCGGGCACGTGACCGACGAGCAGTTCGACTCGGTCGTGGACCCGAAGAGCATGGTCGGTGACGGGGTGGGCGGCGCTTGATGCAGACCGACGGGGCCGATGCGACGGACCCCGCACCGGGCCTCGTGCTCGACGCGGCGGCGGTGCTGTACGCCAGCGGCCAGTCCACCGGGATGACGCTGGCCGCCGTCGACCGGTTGAACGAGGGGCTCGGTACGACGGGCACGCTGGTCCCCACGTGGCCGTCGCTTCAGCTCGTCGGCCCACGCGGCGCGGTTCGCGTCGCCGCTGGTTCACCGACCGGCCTGAACATGAGGCGGGTCGCCGCGACGATGACAGTCGTGGACCGCGCCCAGGACGGTCCGCTCGACGCCGGTACCGTACGTGACGAATTAGCTTCGGCCAGAAAACAACCCATTTCCAACACGCTGATCTTCAGCCTCGCCTGTGCCACCGGGGCGGGCGCCCTCGCGGTGATCTTCGGGGCGCAGCATCCGACCGTGGTGCTGGTCGCCGCCCTCAGTGCGGCACTGGGCGGGCTCGCCCGGCGAGGTGTCGCGAAACTGCACGGCGAGGCGCTCACCCAGGCGTTCGTCGCGGCGCTCATCGCGGGCCTCGTCGGTGTCGTCGCCGATCGTCTGCACGTGGCCGACGCCACCGGTCTCGTGGTCCTCTGCCCGGCGATGGTCTTGGTGCCAGGTCCCCATATCCTCAACGGCGCGTTGGACTTACTGTCACTGCGGGTGTCCTTGGGCATGGCGCGTCTTGGCTTCGCGGCGCTGGTCCTGACGGCGGTCGCCACCGGGCTCATTCTCGGGCTCGCCGTCGGCGATCTCGACATCGCGGTTGGCCAGGCGGGCGCACCGGTGCCTGTCGGCGTCGACGTTCTGGCGGCGGGTGTCGCGGCGGGCTCCTACCCGATCTTCTTCTCGATGCCCTACCGGATGATCGTGTGGCCGGTGGCGGTCGGAATGCTGGTGCACGCCGCCCACTGGTTCGCGCTCGCGATGTGGCACGTCGACGTCGCGACCGCGGCGTTCGTGTCCGCCCTGATTGCGGGCATCCTCTTGGTGCCGATCGCGCACCATCTGCGAATGCCGTTCGCAGCCATCGGCTTTGCGTCCGTGGTGGCGCTCGTGCCGGGCGTCTACGTGTTCAGGATGCTCAGCGGACTGGTGAGATTCGCGTACGCGCCGACACCCGATCTCCTGACGGCGTTGGCTTCGGACGGGGCGGTGGCGGCGCTGATCATCGCGGGGTTGGCTTCGGGGCTGGCGTTGCCCATGCATGCCTACGCCGTCGCGACGGCGAATCGGGTGACGCGGGTCTGACGCGGGTTTCTTGTCGGACCCCGCTTCTATGATGGTGTCATGTCCACGGCGACAGCGTCTTTGAGCTCGAAGGAGCGCTTGGACGTGTTGTTCTCCGAGATGGAAGAACTCGCTGGGCAGCGCAATGCGATCGACAGCCGGTTGGTGGAGATCGCCGCGGAGATCGAGGGTGACGGGATCTGGGGTGCGACCGGCTGCCGGTCGGTGCCGGCGTTGGTGGCCTGGAAGTTGGGCGTCAGCCCGCATAGCGCGGAGACGATCGTGACCGCGGCGCGCCGTCTTGACGAGTTTCCGCGGTGTGCGGCGATGATGCGCGAGGGCCAGTTGTCGTTGGATCAGGTCGCTGTCATTGCCGAGCGGGCTGGCAAGGGTTCCGACGAGCACTACGCCCAGTTGGCGTCGGTTCCGACGAGCACTACGCCCAGTTGGCGTCGGTGGCCACGGTGACCCAGCTGCGGATGGCGATCAAGCTGGAGCCCCGTCCCAAACCGGACCGCAAGCCCGAACCGGAGCGGTCGGTCAGAAAGACTGTCGGCGAGACACATACGACGTATCGGATCACGCTGCCGAAGCTGGAGGCCGCGAAATTCGACGCCGCCATGGATTCTCATCGTGATGCGTTGGTGGCGGAGTGGAAGCGTGACCACGCCGGCGACGACGGCGATATCGAATCCGATATCGAATCCGGCGGCGCGTACGGGGAGGTCTACGGCGGGGCTCGGCACGGGGAGAACCCCGAGGGCCCGTCGGTGCAGGTGCCGCCGTTCCCCAACGCCGTGGATGCGTTGATGAGTGTGGTGGAGGCCGGGTGGGACAGTGACGTGGTACGTCGCCCGCATGGGCAGCACACCACCGTGGTCGTGCATCTGGACGTCGAAAGCCGCAATGCTGCTCTTCATTTGGGGTCGTTCCTGTCGGAGGAGGACCGTCGGTATCTGATGTGTGAGGCGGACTGCGAGGTGTGGTTGGAACGCCACGGCCAGGTGATCGGCTCCGGGCGGGCGACCCGCCAGATCAGCCGCCGCCTGCGCCGCGCGCTCGAACACCGCGACCGCTGCTGCGTGGTCCCCGGCTGCGGGGCGACCCGCGGACTACACGCCCACCACATCAAGCATTGGGAGGACGGCGGCACCACCGAACTCGACAACCTGGTGTTGCTGTGCCCGTTCCATCACCGCCTGCATCACAGTGGGGGCATCACCATCACCGGCCCCGCCGGGCAGCTGGTCGTGACCGACGCCGACGGCAAGACCCTCCACCCGGGATCGCTAGCGCGGCCACCGACTCAACCCCGACCATCGGTGAAACCGTGCCGCGGCCCGTTGGGGGAACGCGCCGAATGGTGGTGGTACACACCATTCGAACCGCAACCACCACCCTCGGAAGACTGATGGTCCTACGAACGTGACGAGCGGTCGGGAAGAGAACTACTCGGCGCCGACGCTCTCGCGGGTGACGAAGACGGACACGTAGCCGATCGGAATGCCGGTCAGCGCCGCGATGCACTCCCGCGCGGCCAGCTCGACCGTCGCACGCCGACGCGCGCGCGTCACGCCGCCGATCTCGGGAATCTGGATCAACCAGCCGTCGAACTCGCGGCCGATCTCGATGTCGAAGCTCTGTCCGACGGTGGGGCAGTTGACCCGAGGCGCGATGTGGTGCTGCCTACGAGAGCCGAAAGGGGTGTGTGCGCGCCGCAAGGTGGGCTGAAGAGGCATGAGAGATTTCCTGTGTCGGACGACGGACCGCGGGCAACAGTAGACCGTCGCCACCCCGAACGCCTAATCGGTCGACGACCGTGATATGCGCCGTCGCCCGAGGTCAACGCACCGTTCACCGCACCGATATCGGACGGTTCACTGGCAGTAGGACCCGGTCGCAAACATCAGCCCGCGCTGGTACAGCGGGTCCAAGCCCCTGGCGCCGACCACGGCGTTTCTGGCGGCCTCTAGATCGGCGAGGCAACTGGGCGAGTGCAGTGAATTCCATTGCGCCGCAATCTCGTCGACCATAGTGCGGTTGAGCCCGTCGATCGTGGTCCGAGACTCCGACAGGTTCGGCGCGGCGGTCGGAGCGGTGGCGGGGTCGAGCTTCCACTCGCTGAAGCGGCCGTATTCGACGCCGACCGTTGCACTGATCTGGTCGCGGAACACCCTTTGCACGTAGCCGTCGTCGACGCCGTGCTGGCTGGCTTGTGCGGTCACCGCGTCGATTACCTGTTGTTCACGCGCGGGGTCCTCGATCGACCCGCCCGTCGTCCACTTGGAGGCCGCCACCGGGTCGGCTATCTGAAGGCGTTGCGCGGCGGCGTCGACGAGAGCGAAGAGGGGGCTCGGCACGTCGGCGGTGGCCGGTGCCGGGGTGGCAGTCAGAACCAGCGCGACGCCCACAGCGGTGGACGCGACGCGTGAGGCAAAGAAGTTCATGTCGACACGCTAGCCAGAGCCACGGGTCGATACACGGCTGGGGACGTCGGCCGTAGCCGACGCCCCCAGGCGTTCACGGCGCCTATGCGCCGCGGTCATCAGTGATTACGAAGAGGCTCCGTTGGCCCCGTTCGCTCCCGCGTTGCCACCTGCACCACTGGATCCGGCAGTGCCGCCGCCTCCGGTGGCTCCGGTGCTGCCCGTGCTACCGGTGGCTCCGGTGGCTCCGGTGCTGCCGGCGGTACCGTTCGAACCGGTACTTCCGCTGTGCCCGGTTCCGCCGAAGATGCCACCGCTACCCGCGGTGCCCGCGCCGCCGCCCGAGCCTGCGCCGCCGCCTGCGCCACCGCTGGCGCCCGTTCCACCGGCACCACCCGCTCCGCCTGCGCCGCCGCTACCCGCAGCTCCGCCGGAGCCGCCGGTGGCCCCGGATCCACCGGCACCGCCCTGGCCACCCACACCGGTTCCGCCTGCACCCGTGCCCGCGCCGCCCGCGCCACCGGCGCCGCCGTTGCCGCCGGCAGCCCCGTTACCGCCGTTGCCGCCCGTCGCACCGGTACCGCCGGTTCCGCCGTTGCCGCCTGCCTGGCCGGTTCCGCCGCTGCCACCGTTGCCGCCCGTACCGCCGTTGCCAGCCGAACCGCCGCTACCGAACAGACCACCCTTTCCGCCGTTGCCGCCCGTACCTGCCGCGGTTCCGGACGTTCCCGCACCGCCTGCAGTGGTGCCGTTGGAGCCTGCCGTGCCGGCTCCGCCCGCGCTGCCCGTACCGCCAGCTTGGCCGGCCGCGCCGGTTCCGCCGTCGCCGCCGACACCGCCGCTTCCGCCCGTTGCTCCGCCGCTGATGCTGACAGCGGCGCCGCCCTTGCCTCCCGCGCCACCGTCAGTCGCGCCGGTTCCACCGTTGCCGCCGTCGGCTCCGTTGCCGCCGATCGCGACGCCGTTGACACCCGTAGTGGACGCCGCGCCGCCTGCGCCGCCCGCGCCACCGTTGGCACCGTCGGTCCCGGGGGCGCCTATCGCGCCATTACCACCGGTGGCGACGGGTGCCGTACCCGCTACCGCGCCGCCGGCACCGCCCGCGCCGCCCGGATTTCCGGTGTTGCCGGGGAGACCGTCGCCGCCGGTGACCGTTCCAGCCGCACCAGCTGCGCCAGCTACGCCGGCCGCGCCGGCAGGTGCCGGGTTGACCCCGTTCGCGCCGTTCGATCCGATTGTCGTGCCGTTCGGACCAGTGGTCCCGTTGGCTGCTGCGCCGCCGGTCGCCGAGGTCCCTGCTGTGCCGTCCGTCCCGGCTCCGCCGACGCCGCCCGCGCCGCCGTGGCCGAACAGGGCCAGCAGTCCGGCGTTGCCGCCGTTGCCACCATTCGCACTGGTGCCGCCCGCGCCACCCGCGCCGCCGCTGCCCAGTAGTGCGAAGACGCCGGCGTTGCCGCCGTTGCCGCCTGCCGCTCCCGCGCCACCGGCGCCGCCCGAGCCGCCGTTTCCGAAGATGACGAACGTTCCGGCGTTACCGCCGTTGCCGCCCACTGCGCCGAGGCCACCGGTGCCGCCGGAGCCGCCCGAACCGAAGAACAGACCGCCCTTGCCGCCGGTGCCGCCGGCCTGACCGACCGCGCCCGACCCGCCGGTGCCGCCGTAACCGAAGAGCAATCCGGCGTTACCGCCGTTGACCCCGGTCCCGACTCCGCCGTTGGTGCCGTTGTGCACGAAGATGTTGACGATCGGGACCAAGCCGACCAGGTTGATGACCTGATACAGCGGGGTGAACTGAACCGGTCCGATGAACGCAGCCGCCATCCCGGGGGACGTGGGAAGGTTCGTCGTCAGAAGGGTCCTTGCGCCGAACAAGGTGTCGCCCGTGGGCGCACACTGTGCCGGCAGGACGGGGCATCCCGTGCTGATAGCCGGAGATGGTGACTGACTTAGCACAGGCGCAGCCTGCGCGAGACCGGATCCGCAGGCAAGTGCGGCGCCGGCGCCGGCGATGGCGATACTTGTGGCTATTGAGTACTGCGAGCTCTTCTTCACGTGAATTCTCCCCTTTGGGCGGCTCGATCGAGCCGTGATCTTGGCTTTTCTGCGGGTGACGCGTCATCCCTGATGGCGGTCGCGACCGGTGTCGCAAACACTGTGTCGTCTCTTTTCGCCGAGTGCTTCTGCATGTCAGCATACCGATATGCGTGCGTGCCTGCAAGAGAAAGAAGTGACGGAGCTAACGAGTTTCGTCATCAATTCGTTTGCCGGGGGGTCGTATGGGCGGCGTAGGGGATAGATTGACCCGATGGCGGAGTCGACGTGGTGGCAGTACGTGCTCACCGTCACCGGCGGTGCCGCACAAAAGGACATCGCCGAGACCGCGGGAATCGATCAATCCAGCATTTCTCGCTGGCAACGCGGTACCACTACGCCGCGGGCTGAGGCGGTCGTCGCCCTGGCTCGGGCCTACGGACGCTCGCCGGTCGAGGCGTTGGTTGCCGCCGGCTACCTCGAGCGCGACGAGCTCGGTGTCGTGGAACTGACGACGCTCACCGGTGATCTCAGCAGGGTGTCGGTTGACTCACTGCTAAGCGAGCTTCGGCGCCGGGTGCTCGGATCTCAGGATTCGCAGTCCTGGCCGGCTGGCTGGGCCGCCGACGACTCGAGCATGGGCGGGTCGCAATATCGCCAAGAGGGCGGCGATCTCGGTCGCTGACAGGTCCTCGGGTCGCACCCGGGTCATCACCTGCTCAAGCTCCCACCGCACGTGAGGATGTTCTGACCGCGTGGTGCTCGGGTTCGCATTGATGTGGTCGCCTACCTTCGAAATGCCCTGCTCGCTGAGTTCATATGGAGGGCGGCAGGGATTGGGCCGACCCATGTCGCCGAACCACGAGTGGACTCGTGTACGGGCGACGGTTCCAATCGTGCACCCTTCGAACGATATCCACAAGCAAACACGGTGACGGATTCTGCGTTTGCGACAAATTGGCGCTCACATCGTTAGCCGATGTTAGTTCGAGCGCCGGTGCGGCTGGGCTCGCCGCGGTGCATGAAGCCTGCAAGGCATCCCCGTCGAGCTCAAAGTCGTGTGTCGTCAGGACCGTCGTGCACCTGGCATTTCATCAAAAATTGCAGGTGAAGCTGGGTGCCGCGTGGCTGGTGGGGTCGTCGCCGGCCATGCGGCCACGCCCATGCGTCCGGCTGGCCGAAGGGCGTCACCAATTGGTAAGCGGCGTTTCGGTGTGGGCTGCGACGCCTCGGACACGTTGCCCAGAGCTACGCATCCGGCTGTCGGATGACGGCTCTCGCAAGGCCTGCAGCGAACGACATGTGAAACGATCTTGAAAACGGGCCGGTCGTTCCGTTAGTGGGGCGCAGCCGTGGACCGGCAATGTGCGCGGCGATGCCAGCCCGTCGGCGCGGAGGTCCGTTGGGTTGACGCGACCGTTTGCGTCGGTTCACGGGAGTCGTGGTGCGGCGCAGCGTGAAGGTGGGAGTGGCGGCGACCTGCGCGCGGATCGTCGTCGGATGTCGGCGCCGATGACGCCATGGCCGCCGGTGTCGAGGCGGGTTCGGGCGCGCCGGTCACATCGAAGATTGGGAGACGCAAACGCACTCGCGGGTCGTCATGCAGACGTGTCCGTCGTCGGCCGAGTGCGCGGCAGACACCGTGATCGTCGGTCGCCGCTGAAAACGGCGATTCTTGGACACGCGTCGACGTCGTCCTAGCCAAGCGGTGACCTCTCGGCAAACGCTCGGCTCAGGTCGTGCGGTCGCGGCGCCGCACGGACGCCTCGATGCCTGCGGCGGTGACGACGTGCCCGTCCTCGCAACGCACGTCGACGACGATCGGGCTCCCGCAGTCGTCATGGGTCATGGCGATGCGACCGCCATCGGACCGCGTCCAGCGATTGCCCCACTGCATCAGGGCGAGCAGGGCCGGAAGCAGCTCCTCACCCTTGGGCGTGAGGTGGTAGTCCTCACGGCTCCGTTGTCCGGCAACGTGATAGGGCCGCCGTTCGAGCAAGCCCTCGTCGACGAGCTCCTTGAGGCGCGCCGCGGTGATTCGTTCGCTCACCTGAGCCCGACGGACGAACTCGTCGAAGCGGTGGGCGCCGTAGAACGCCTCTCGCAGCAACAGCATGCTGGCGCGTCGCCCCACGACGTCGAGGGCGGCGGCCATCGTGCAATTGGCTGCCGACCAGCCGTCACGATCGGCGAGCGCACCCTTCAGCGTCATCGAACTCACAGTGTCATGATGCCATGCTGACTTGCCAGAGGTAAAGTCAGCGTCGTAGGGTCTGACTTACCCGGGGCGCAGTCAGCATGCAGGCGACCCACCAGACGCGAGGTGGCAATGACGATCGACGTATCCCCCCAGGCCGCGGCAGTCGACCGCACCGCCGCACTCCTCGCGAAGGATCCGCAGATCCAGCGCGCCGCCCCGAAGCCCGACGTCGTCGCGGCCGCCCGCGCGCCGGGTCTGCGTCTCGCCGAGGTACTCGCCACCTTCGTCGACGGGTACGGGGACCGGCCGGCGATCGGCAGTCGGGCCCGCTCCGTCGTCACCGATCCCGGGACGGGCCGTCGCGTGGCCCTCCTACGGCCCGAGTTCGACACCACCTCCTACCGCGAGTTGTGGTCCGACGTCACCGCCGTCGCGAATGCGTGGAGCCAGGCCTCGGATGCGCCCGTCCGAGCGGGGGACTTCGTCGCCACCATCGGCTTCGCGAGTGGGGACTACCTGACTGTCGACCTCGTCTGCGGCTACCTCGGCTTGGTCGCCGTGCCGCTGCAGCACAACGCGCCGGTGTCGCGGCTGCAACCGATCCTCGCCGAAACCGAGCCTGTGGTCCTCGCCGTCAGCGCCGCCTACCTCGACCTGGCGGTGGAATCGGCCCTGGGCAGCCCGTCGCTGCGGCGGTTGGTCGTCTTCGACTACTCAGCCGACGTCGACGACGACCGCGACCGGCTCGAGGCCGCAACGGCTCGGCTCGCCGCCGAAGGCATGGACGTCGTCGTGGAAACGCTCGGCGCCGCGGCTGAGCGGGGACGCGCCCTGCCGCAGACGCCCCCCTACACCGGCGGTGACCTGGACCGGCTCGCGATGATTCTGTACACCTCGGGCAGCACGGGTGCGCCGAAGGGCGCCATGTGGACCGAGAAGATGGTCGCCACCCTGTGGACGTTGCCGCTCAAGGCGCCGGACGCTCCGGTGGTCAACGTCAACTTCCTCCCGCTGAATCACCTGGGCGGACGGATCCCGCTGTCCTCGGCCTTCCAGGCGGGCGGCACGAGCTACTTCGTGCCCGAGAGCGATCTGTCGACGCTGTTCGAGGACTGGTCCCTGGTGCGGCCCACCGACGTCGGTCTGGTGCCCCGCGTGGTGGACATGCTGTTCCAGCGCTACCAGCATGGCGTGGAGCGGCTGGTGTCCCACGGGGTCGACGAGGCGACGGCCGACACCCTCGCCAAAGCCGAACTGCGCGAACACGTCTTCGGTGGCCGCGTCGTCGGCGGATTCGTCAGCACCGCACCGCTTTCCGCGGAGATGAAGACGTTCATCGAGTCCTGCCTCGACGCCACCCTGACCGACGCCTATGGGCTCACCGAGATCGGTGCCGTCACGTCCGACGGAATCATCGTGCGGCCCTTGGTGATCGACTACAAACTCGTCGACGTGCCGGAGCTCGGTTACTTCAACACGGACCGGCCGTATCCACGTGGCGAGCTGCTGGTGAAGAGCAACGGCGCCACGCCCGGGTACTACAAGCGGCCAGAGGTGACGGCGGAGGTCTTCGACGCCGACGGGTACTACCGCACGGGTGACGTGATGGCGGAGATCGCCCCGGACCACCTCGTCTACGTGGACCGGCGCAACAACGTCATCAAGCTGTCTCAGGGTGAGTTCGTCGCGGTTGCGAACCTCGAAGCCGTCTATGCCGGTGCCCCCCTGGTGCGCCAGATCTTCCTCTACGGCAACAGTGAACGCGCCGCGCTGCTGGCGGTCGTCGTCCCGACCGAGGATGCGCTGGTGCGGTTCGACGGCGATTCCGCCGGGCTGAAGGCGGCGCTGCTGCAGACGCTGTCGCAGACCGCGCGCGAGGCGGAGCTGCAATCCTACGAGCTGCCCGCCGACATCCTGGTCGAGGAGACCCCGTTCAGCGCCGCCAACGGGCTGCTGTCGGGGGTGGGAAAGCTGTTGCGGCCCAAGCTCAAGGATCACTACGGCGCCGCGCTTGAGCAGACGTACGCCGACCTCGACGGTGCCAGGGCCGACGAGCTGCGTGCGCTGCTCGACGCTGCCGCCAGCCAGCCCGTCGTCGACTCCGTCGTGCAGGCCGCTCAGGCACTGCTGGGCATCTCGGGCAGCGGACCGGAGCCCACGGACAAGTTCCTCGACCTCGGCGGCGATTCGTTGTCGGCGTTGACGTTCTCCAATCTGCTGCAGGACGTCTTCGGCGTCGAGATGCCGGTGGGCGTGATCATCGGCCCGACGACGACGCTGGCCGACATCGCGGCGTACGTGGAGCGCGAACGCTCAGGGGAGTCGGCTGGTGCAACCTTCGGCAGCGCCCACGGTGTCGGCGCCACTGTGGTCCGTGCCTCGGATCTGACGCTCGACAAGTTCCTGCCGGCGGATCTGCTGTCCAATGCCGTTGCACTACCGCCGGTTTCGGCCGACGAACCGCGGAACGTCCTGCTCACGGGAGCCAACGGCTACCTGGGCAAGTTCCTCGCCCTGGATTGGTTGCAGCGGCTGTCGGGCGTTGGCGGGACGCTGGTCTGCCTGGTTCGCGGCGACGACGTACCGTCGGCGCGAGCCCGCCTGGAGGCGGTGTTCGATGGCGAGGACCCGGCGCTGCTCGACCAATTCCGTCGGCTCGCCGAGAAGCATCTGGTGGTGATCGTCGGTGACGTGGCCCAGCCCCGGTTCGGTCTCGACGAGGGTGCGTGGCAGCGGTTGGCGGACAACGTGGACCTCGTCGTGCACCCGGCGGCGCTGGTGAACCACGTGCTGCCCTACTCACAGCTGTTCGGCCCCAACGTCGTCGGCACCGCGGAGGTGATCCGGCTGGCGATCACCTCGCGGCGCAAACCCGTCGCCTACGTGTCCACCGTGTCGGTCGCGATGACCGTCGACCCGGCTCGCTTCGAGGAGGACGGCGACATCAGGACGGTCAGCGCCGAGCGCCCAGTCGACGACTCCTACGCCAACGGCTACGGCAACAGCAAGTGGGCGGGCGAGGTTCTGCTCAGGGAGGCCCACGACCTCTGCGGCCTGCCCGTGACGGTCTTCCGGTCGGGCATGATCCTCGCCCACCGCAGCTATGCGGGTCAGCTCAACGTCCCAGACATGTTCACCCGCTTGATCTTCAGCGTGCTGGCCACCGGTCTGGCGCCGACGTCGTTCTACGCGAGGGACGCCGACGGGCACCGGCAGCGTTCGCACTACGACGGTCTGCCGGTGGACTTCGTCGCCGAGGCGATCACGACACTCGGGGCCGAGACGAAGACCGGGTTCCGGTCCCTGGACGTGATGAACCCCCACGACGACGGGATCTCGCTTGACGTGTTCGTCGACTGGCTGGTCGAGTCGGGTCGTCGCATCGCCCGCATCGACGACTACGACGAGTGGTTCCGGCGCTTCGAGACCGCTCTTCGCGCCTTGCCCGAGCACCAGCGGCAGCAGTCGGTGCTGCCGCTGCTGCATGCCTACCGCCGGCCCGAGGCACCCGTCCAGGGTTCGCTGGCACCGGCCGAGGCGTTCCAGGCGGCCGTGCGCGCCGCGAAGATCGGTGTGGACCAGGACGTTCCGCACCTGACCCAGGACTTCATCGGCAAGTACGTATCGGACTTGCGACTGCTCGACGTCCTGACTTCGTAACCGGCGCGCGGCGTTTCGGGGCGCCAAGGCGGCGGTGACGGGGGTGGCGAACTAGGTTGGTGTCTTCCGGCGACGACAGGGGACCACCATGGGACGCGGCACGACGTTCGGCGCCGTCGGCGCATGTGCGCTGATGCTCGTCGGCTGTGGTGGCTCGGGCGGCAACGAACAGGCTGCAGCGCAGAGCCCCAGTTCGGCGAGCAGCACCGCGGCGCCGCGGCCCGTCATCAGCCCGTCGGTGCTCGACGCGGGCGCCTACCCGACCTCGCCGCGCCCACCGCTCGGCGTCGCGGGTAATCCGGCCACCGGGGCGGTGGCCGACGCCCAGCACATGGCCGACTTCGTGATCGGCCCATGGGAGGTCGACGACAAGCTCGTCGGCACCTATCTCAACAGCTACTACGTGCTGAATTCGGCCGACGGCTTGAAGCAGTTGGGTCCAGAGGGAGTGGCGACTGCGGCGGGCCAGGCCGGGATGATCAACGGATTCGCCTCAGCCCGGCAGATTCAGGCCGAAGCGGCCGACCAGGACGCCGGCCGCGAGGCGATGGTGAACGCCGTGCTGCGCTTCCCGAATCCGGCGGCGGCGGTGGCAGCCAGCACCGCGATGGGTGAGGCCGCGGCCAGGCAACCCGTCAAGGGCGTCACCCCGACGGTGGTGACCATCCCCGGCCATCCCGACTCCGTCGCCTCGACCTATCCGTTCACGCCGAGCGGCACCGCTCAGCCCAGGGCCACCGTGCGTTCGTTCACACCCCATGGTCCGTACGTGTTCATGCACTTCGTCCAGTCCGTCGACGGCGTCGACCGTGCGACGAGCCTGGTGGCCAAGGCGGTCGACGCCCAGGGGCCTGCGATCGACGAGTTCGTGCCCGCAGGTGACCTCGCCGCAGTCCCGCTCGACCCGACCGGGCTGTTGGCCAAGACCCTGCCCGCCGGCGTGGACGAGGCCGCGAAGAATGCGGTGTACGCGACGAGGGGAGCGGAGCACTTCCAGAGCAACCCGGTTGCCTCTGAGACGCTGTTCTCCGACACCGGAACCACCCAGGTCGCGATGGGCAGCACGAACGTCTACCAGACCAAGGACGACGGTGCCGCGGTCATGATCACCAACGCGTTCAGCCAGGAGATGACGTCGGACGGGATGGCGATCGCCGACACGGTCACGGCCCTGCCCGACAGCCACTGCTACGCGCTGACGCAGGCGTTCTACTGCGTGGCGCCTGCAGGCCGGTACGCGATCGAGGCGCGTAGCGCGCAGCTTGCCGACGTGCACCAGCAGCTGTCCGCCCAGTACGTCATGCTCACGGCCAAGTAGGCGTGTCGGACTCCCTGAACGACTTCGCGTTGGCGGTCTACGCCGCCGACGGTGTGTCCGGTGCGTGCCTGACCCTGCAGGACCGCCTCGACGTCGACGTGAACGTGGTGTTGTTCGCCGCGTATCTCGGCGCGGTGCGTGCCGAAAGCCTCAGCGCCGCAGGGCTCGTCGCCGCGCTGGACCGCGTCGGCGATTGGCATCGCGAGGTGGTGCAACCGTTGCGGTCCGTCCGGCGGCGGCTCAAGGCCCACCCGGCCGAGGCACCGACCGCGACGGCTGCCGCTCAGTTGCGCGCGGACGTCCAACGGCTGGAGATCGACGCGGAAATGGTCGAACTCGCCGAGCTCGGTGCATTGGCAGCCACGGGGTTTCAGCCCGTTGCGTCCGGGACGGCGGCCGAACGCGCGACCGAGGCGATGGGCACGGTGGTCGGCGACGAACTCGACGCCGAGCTGCGCGCCGCGGTAGGAGTCATCGCCTCGGCGGCTGCGTCGTGGGCGGCCCGGTCGGCCTGACCCTCGGCGTTTCTGGCCAGGTAGGTGCCCGCCAGGATCAGCACGGCACCGACCACGCCGACGATCGTCACCGGATCGCCTCCCACCATGACTCCGATCGCGGCCGCCCACAGTGGCTCGGTGCCCAGCAGCACGCTCACCCTGGCGGCAGACGTGCGGCGCGCGGCCCACATCTGGACGACGAACGCGAAGACCGTGCACGTCAGCGCCAAGTGGAGCACCAGGACCCACGAGTGCGCGGTCAGATGGGCGGCGACCTCGACCACACCGCGTTCGGTCGTCACCGAAAGAACGACGAAAACCGCTAGTGCGACCACGAATTGGACGAGTGTCGTCCGCGCGGGGTCGAGCTCCCGGCCCGCGGACGCCCGCGAGATCACGATCACGTGCACCGAACGTGCCGCGGCTGCAAGCAGCATCAGGACGTCACCGAGGCTCGGCACGGCAAAGCCGCCGTTCTGGGTCAGGAGGCCGACGCCGGCCACCGCCATGGCGACGGCGCCGTAGAACGTGGCCGGCAGGCGGGGGACGCCGACGCGTCGGTCGAGCAGTGGCGTGATGACGATCGTCAACGAGATGATGAGACCGGCGTTGGCGGCGGAGGTCTTGGTGACCCCGAAGGTCTCGAGCGCCAGGATCACGCTGAGGATCGTGCCGAACACCGAACCCCATGCCACCTCGGCGCGCACGAGCCCGCGCAGCCGCGGTGCCACGACGAGGGCGAGGCCGATCACGGCAAGGCCGAATCTGATTGCCAGGAAGCCGAATACGCCGTCACCGGTGACGGCGTCCTTGGCGGCGAGGTAGCTCGATCCCCACGCAACGGCGACCGCGAGCAAGGCGAGGTCGACGGTGCGCGGGTTCGTGGTGGGTGTCACGGGTCAATCGTGAGCGGGGAGGTATCGGTAGACAAGCGAAACTAACTTCCGATAATGAGTAGGATTTCTACATGGATGTCGAGCGGCTGCGGCTGCTGCGAGAACTCGCCGAACGCGGCACCGTGAACGCCGTGGCCCGGGCGATGTCGCTGACTCCGTCCGCGGTGTCCCAGCAGCTCAAGATCCTGCAGCGCGAGGCGGGGGTGCCACTGCTCGAGCCCGACGGGCGGCGGGTCCGGCTCACCGACGCGGGCCGCACCCTG
Organism: Mycobacterium sp. Root135; assembly: GCF_001426545.1. Lineage (GTDB taxonomy): Bacteria > Actinomycetota > Actinomycetes > Mycobacteriales > Mycobacteriaceae > Mycobacterium. The sequence continues at coordinate 92,757 of NZ_LMEZ01000008.1, forward strand.
GTCGCGCGGACCGACGAGGTGCTCGCCGCGCTGGATCGCGCCCACGCGGACATGGATGGCTACCGGACCACGCCCCGCGGCACCGTCCGGGTGGTGATGTTCCCGTCGGGTGCGGCAATGCTGTTGGCGGGCCTCATCACTCGCGCGGCCGAGTTGGGCGTGGAGGTGCTCGGCCGCGACGTCGACCAGCCCGCGGCGAACGCGCCCGCACTGCTGGCCGACGCCGACGTCGTGGTGGTGCACCGCGACGCGCGCGACACGACGCAACTGAGCCCGCGGCTGGACACCACCGTGCTGCTGAGGGAACCCTTCGACGTGCTGCTACCTCCCGGCCACCGCCTCGCAGGCCAGGACGAGGTGGCACTGCGGGATCTGGCCGAGGAGTCGTGGGTGGGCGTCGAGGGCGGCCTCGTCCTCGACGACGTGATGCGGTCGCTGGCCGCGGTGTCGGAAGTGCAACCACGAATCGTGCAACGGGTCAACGACTTCCGCGTCGTCGAGGAGTTGGTGCTCGCCGGGGTCGGGATAGCGCTGATGCCGCGCTACTCCATGGGGGTTCGCGACCTGGTGCGCAAGCCGCTCGGCGGGGTGCGGGCCGCCCGTCGCATCGAGGCCGTGACCCGCACCGGTGCGGCCACCCGTCCGGCCGTTGCGGCCGTCGTCGAGATCCTGGTGGAGTTGGCCGCTGACGTCGCGCGGTAGTCGTCGGCCAAACCATTTCCCATTGCCGTGTAACGCGTCGCCGACGAGGTGACACTGAGGTACGGAGTCAGCGTCGACATCCGCTCCGACAACGGCAACGAATGGGTACACGTGGACGATCACGACCGACCCCCACGCCGCGGGTTTCCCGCCGGCCTCTGGCGGGCGCTGGAGGAACACCCGCCACCAGGGCTGTCTCGGATCCGATGGCGCAGTCCGCTGCGCGGTCCGTGGCTGACGTCGGTCTTCGCCTCCGCGCTGCTCGTCGTGCTGCCGATCGTCATCGTCACCGGCCTGCTGTCCTACATTGCGTACGGGCCGAAGTTCGGCCAGGCCATTCCGTTCGACGTGGGGTGGCTCAAGCTGCCGTCGTTCGACTGGCCGAGCAACCCCAGTTGGCTGTACCGACTGAACCAGGGGCTGCACGTCGGCCTTGGGTTGATCATGGTCCCGCTGGTGCTCGCCAAGCTCTGGTCGGTGATCCCTCGGCTCTTCACCTGGCCACCGGCCCGGTCGCTGGCCAGCGTGCTCGAGCGCATCTCGCTGTTGATGATCGTCGGCGGCGTGCTCTTCGAGATCGTCACCGGTGTGCTGAACATCCAGTACGACTACATCTTCGGGTTCAGTTTTTACACCGCGCACTACTTCGGCGCGTGGGTGTTCATCGCGGGTTTCGTCTCTCACGTCGCGATCAAGCTGCCCACGATGATTCGCAGTCTGCGGTCTCGCTCATTCATCACCGTGCTGCGGACCTCGCGGGCCGACACCGTGCCCGAACCGCTCGACGAGGACGGGTTGGTGGCGCCCGATCCGGATCCGCCAACGCTGAGCCGCCGGGGGATTCTGGCGGTCGTCGGCGGTGGCGCGCTGTTGGTGGCGGTGTTGACCGTAGGCCAGACCATCGGCGGCTGGACCCGCCAATTCGCGATCCTGTTGCCGCGGGGCCGCAGTTACGGCGGCGGACCCAACGACTTCCAGGTCAACCGGACCGCGGCCAGCGCGCGCATCGACCCGGGGTTGACCGGTGACCGGTGGCGTCTGCAACTGCTCGACGGCCCGGGACCGGTCGTCCTCGACCGCGCCGCATTGGCCGCGATGCCGCAGCACACCGTCGACCTGCCGATCGCCTGCGTCGAGGGCTGGTCGACCGTCGAGACGTGGACCGGCGTGCGGCTCGCCGACCTCGCCGCCGCGGCGGGGCGACCGGTACCGGGGTCGGCGGTGGTGTCCTCCCTGGAGCGGTTCGGGGCGTTCAACCGGGCCCGACTGCAGCGCAACCAAGTGCTCAATCCCGATGCGCTACTGGCATTTCGGGTGAACGGCGCGGAGCTGTCACCGGACCACGGCTACCCGGCCAGGATCATCGTGCCTGCGCTTCCCGGTGTGCACTGCACCAAGTGGGTGGCCTCCATCGAATTCCGGGAGTCCTGATGTCCGCCTTCAGGCGTCTGTACGGAGACCACGTCCTGCACCTCATCGTCCTGGTGGCCGCACTGGCTCTCGGCGCCTACACGATCTCGGTGCTCGGGGTCGACCAGTTGTTCAACCCCCGGGTGTGGTGGCAGTCGATCGCGGTGTGGTTCGCCGTGGCAGTCATCGGCCACGACCTCATCCTGTTCCCGCTGTATGCGCTCGCCGAGCGGTTGCTGCCCAAGGGGCGCCGACGTACCGACGCCGATACGGCGCGGCGGGTGCCGATCCTCAACTACCTCCGGTTACCCACCCTCGCAACGGCGTTGACGTTCGCCATGTTCCTGCCCGGCATCGTCGAGCAGGGCGCCTTCACCTACACCGCGGCGACCGGCCTCACCCAGGAGCCGTACCTCTCGCGGTGGCTGCTGCTGGTGGCGGGCTTCTACCTGATCAGCGCCGTCTGTTACCTGGTGCGGAGCCTCATGACCAGGACTCGTCCAGCTCACCCAGCGACTCGATGAGAGCGCTGTTGACGCTGTAGTCGACCGGGCAGGCGATGACGCTGACCGTGTCGGCCGCCAGCGCCTCGCGCAGAGTCGGCAGCAATTCGTCGGCTGAGGCGATGCGGTATCCCTTGGCGCCGAAACTTTCTGCGTAGGCGACGAAGTCGGGATTGGTGAACCGGGTGTCGACGTTGTGGCCGATCTCCAGATCCATCTTCCAACTGATCAATCCGTAGGCGTCGTCGACCCAGATCAGGATGACGATGGGGGTGCCGACCCGCAGCGCCGTCTCGATTTCCTGGGAGTTCATCAGGAACGAGCCGTCGCCGGTGGCCACCAGGACCTTGGCCTCGGGCCGGGCGATCTTCGCGGCGATCGCACCGGGCAGCGTCCACGCCATGGTGGACAGGCCGTTGGAGATCAGGCACGTGTTGGGTTCGTAGGTCGGGTAGAGCCGTGCCATCCACATCTTCAACGCCCCGGTGTCGACGAGCACGATGTCGTCGCGTCCCAGTGCTTCCCTGGTGTCGGCGACGATGCGCGCCGGCGCGAGCGGGAACCTGTCGTCGTCGCGGCCGTTGTCGAGCTCCCGGGTAAGCAGCTCCCTGATGCGCTCCTGCCCGGACGTCGGCGGCTGTTCGCGTTTCACGGCGGCGGCCAGCTCGTCGAGGCAGCGCCCGATGTCGGCGTGCAGGCCGACGGCGACGTCGTAGTGCGCGTCGACTTCGGCCGGAAAGCGGTGGATGTGAATGATCTTCGTGTCGCCGCGGGGGTTGATGCGGACCGGGTCGAACTCCTGGAGTTCGTAGCCCGCCGCCACGATCACGTCGGCCTGGTCGAACCCGAAGTTCACGTAGTCGTGACGCATGAAGCCGACCGCGCCCAGTGCCAGGAGATGGTCGTCGGGCATGACGCCCTTGCCGTGGAACGTGGTGGCCACCGGGATGTCGAGTGTCTCGGCGAAGCGGCGCACCGCGGCTGAGGCATCGGTGCGGGCGGCGCCGTGACCGGCCAGCACCACGGGGTTGCGGGCGGTCCTGAGAATCTCGGCGGCGCGGGCGATCTGGGTTGCCGAGGGGTCGTCGGGCCGCGGCACGTTGACCCGCAGCGGGACGGCCGCCTCGGGGGCGTCGGCGGATTCGACGTCCTCCGGGACGGCCAGGTACACCGCGCCGGGGCGCTCCGTTTGGGCGAGCTTGAACGCCTTGCGCACCATCTCGGGCACGGCGCCGGGCGTCGCGACCAGCGCGGACCACTTGGTGACCGGCGCGAACATCGCAACCAGGTCGACGCCCTGATGCGACTCCTTGTAGCTGCGCCGCATCCCGACTTGGGCGGAAAGGGCAAGCACCGGAGTCGAATTGGTCGTGGCGTCGGCGACGCCGAGTAGCAGGTTGATGGCACCGGGACCCAGGGTCGCCGAGCAAACCCCGGCCCGGCCCGTGAGCCGGCCGTAGACCTCCGCCATGAACGACGCACCCTGCTCGTGCCGGGTAAGCACGTATTCGATCGACGATCTCGAGAGCGCGTCGACCAGCCTGATGTTCTCCTCGCCGGGAATGCCGAAGACGTGGGTGACGCCCTCGTTCTCCAAGCATTCGACGATCAACTCGGCTGTGATGCGACTGGGTGCTGCCATTCCCCGAGCCTAGACACCGGGGCAATACCGGGTAGCCGGTAGACCGTTTGGGGGTAAGCGTCGTCGACGCCGGCGGGCCGGCAGGACACGATCGAAGGCATGACCGAACAGTTCACCCCTCGCGACCAGGCCGCGACGCTCGAGACGCTGTGGGCGGCCGGGTTCGTGGGCGACGGGGGAGCCGATGTCGGCGAGATGCTCGCCACGGCCGCGCGAATCCCGGACGGCGACGACGACGCGTGGCAGACCACATGGCGCATGACGGCGCAGCGTGTGGCGCGGCACGGTCAGGCGTCGCTCGACCTCGGTGACGTCGTCAGTGCGCGGGAGGCGTTCCTGCGGGCCTCGAACTACTTTCGTCTTGCCGACTTCTTCTGCGGGGACGATCCGGGCGATGACCTCGGCGCGATGAGCCTCGCGCGCTGTTCACGCGGGTACTTCGAGCGCGCCGCGGGGATGGCGGACGCGCGGTTCGCCACCGTGCGCATCCCGTACGAGGGTGGCACCATGCCGGGGCACCTGTTCCTCGTCGACGACGGCGGGAAGCCGCGACCAACGATCATATACACCAACGGTTTTGGCGCGTCGTGCGAAGAGGGCTACCTCGTCGTCGGGGCGGCTGCGTTGCGACGCGGCTACAACTTCCTGGCCTACGACGGTCCGGGGCAGGGCGCGATGCTGCGCGAGCAGAAGGTGACGATGCGCCCCGATTGGGAGAACGTTCTCGGCCCCGTCGTCGACTTCGCCTCGGGGATTCCGGAAGTCGACGCCGACGCGATCGTGCACTTCGGCCACGGCCTCGGCGGCTACCTGGTTGCTCGGTATGCCGCGCACGGCGGGCGGCCGGCCGCCATCGTCTGCAACGACGGCATGACGACGTTCTACGCGTCGTCCCCGCCGATTCCGGAACCGATCCTCAGCCTCGTCGAAGACGAGCGCGACGACGAGGCGGTCGCGCTGCTCGACGTCGTGATGAAGGAGAGTGCCAGGGCGCGCCGGGACCTTCGGACCGGTAAATGGGCATTCGGTGGCGCGACCGCGGTCGACTACGTCCGGAGCTCCGCCGAGTACACGTTGACCAGAGACGACATCCGCCACATCACCAGCCCCACCCTGGTCCTCGAAAACACCGGCGACGCGTCACGTGCGGGGCAGGCGGCCAGTTTCGCCCGTGCGATGACCGCACCCGTCACGTACGTGGTGATGCGCGACGCCGACGATGCGTTGCACCAGAAGGTCTTCGACTTCCTGGCGGCGACGCTTCGGGCCGGCTAGGTCGACCGATCGCCGAAAAGGGGTCCCCTCCAGGCAAAGTGCTGGCGGGGACCCCTTCGAAGCGGTCGTGTGCCTAAGCGGCGCTGCCCTTCGCGGCGCCCTTCGATTCGCTGCCCGACGCGGCGCCCGCGCCCTTCTCCGCGCCGCCGGCGGCGGCCGTCGTCGACCCCGCGGCCGGTGTTCCGTCCTTCTCGGTCGTCGAGGCGCTCGAGCCATTCGACTTCGGCGCGTCAGCACCGGCCGTGGTTCCCGGCTCGACCTTGTTGCCGGTCGTCACGTCGGGTGCCGAGCTCGCCGGCTTGGTGGGCGAGGACGCCTTGCTCGGGGTCTCGGCCGGGGTCTTGGCCGGGGTCCCCGTCGAGGTCTTTGTCGACGTGTCAGTCGCCGTCTCGGGAGACGTATCCTTCGTCGAATCGGCTGGGGCGCTGGCAGATTCGCTGCCGTCCTTGGTGGTGGCGGACGTGCTCGAGGTCTTGTCGGTGACGGCCGGCTTGTCGGCGGAGGCAACACCCGCGGTTGCAGTGGTGGTGTCGGTCGTCGTCGCCGGGGCGGTGCTCAGAGTGATGGTGGCCGTGGCCGCCGTTGGCAGGCTGGCGATGGTGGCCGTCGGCGCAACGGGCTTGATCGCCTGGGTGATCATCTTGAGCACTTGCTGCAGCGCGTACAGGGGGCCTCCGGTGTTGATGACGAAGTTGCCGTCGGCGTCGAAGGAGGACGAGCTGGAAGCCAACAGACCGCCGGCCTTGACGACGATTCCGGACCCCGCCGGGATGCCGGCAATCGGTCCGAGATTGGGCCCGTAACCGCCGTTGAGAATGCCGTCGGCGATCGTCGCTGGCGCGGACACGATGGCATTCGCCACCGCCCCCAGGTTTCCCGTGCCGACGGCGTTGATGACGTTCTGCACGGCAGCCACCGCGGCGGCGGGGGCACTGATCAAGGGTGCGACGAAACCGCTGACGGCCAACAGGGTCGCCAGCGGGTCCCTGGTGAACGCGTTGACCACGTTGACGAGGTTGGTCAGCGGCTGGGTGAGCACGGTCCCCAGCACGGGCAACAGGTTCAAGGCGGGCGCTGCGACCGCGAGGGGGACTCCGAGCAGCGTGTTCACCGCGCCCTCGACGTTGCCCGCCGTGAGCTGGTTGACGGCCGTCACCAGCGCCGCAGGCACCTGCGTGGCCGCGGCGGCGATTCCGCCGCCCGCGGTCGACAGCCCGCTGAGAAGCGCCGCGCCGCTCCTGACCTGGTTCTGCAGGATCTGGTTCAGCAGCTGGCCAGGAACGGTGTTCTCGATCAGCGTGTTCGTGTTGGCGAGCGCGGTCTGGAACACCTGGGTGTACAGCTCGATCGGATTCGCCAGCGCGGCGAGGTCGACGTCTGCGACGTGAATCGAGGGCAGCTGGACGTCGGGCAGGTGGATCTCGGGCATCGGGGTGACGGCGGCGGCGGCGATGACACTCGCTCCGACGAACGCGACTCCGGCCGCGAAGTGGGGGCGACGGACGGCGGCAGCTTGCATGGGAACTCCTTGGCTGGATGTGAGCTCCGACACAGCGGAACCTACTTGCGAGTAACATCACGAACTGGATGACTCAACCACGCGGGCAGTCGCGCGCACATCGCTCGAACTGATGATCTTGACGCCGCCGCCGGCCGCGTTTGCCCAGCTCATCTGGGAATCCGGGTTCCGGCACGTGGCAGCTGGTATGCCCGGCGCGGGCGTCGTCGCCCGTCGGGACGTCTTCCCGCAAGTCACCCGCTCGTGGGCCTCGAACCGGTAACCGCGGCCTCGGCGGAACCTCCGCGGGCGCCACGTCGTCGTCAATATCATCCAAACGAGTGAGGAGGCGCCGTGTCCGGTGCCCGAGCCGTGGAAATTTTTCCCGGGATTCGGCGTTCTGCAAGGCGGGCCCTCGTGGAGGCCGGTGGACGGGACGGAACGACATGGCTCAGACAGTGCTGAGGGGCCGCAGCGACGCGATGTCGCGCGCGCTGACCGCGCTGCGCCGGGCCGCCAGCACGGGTCAGGGCTCCCTGGTCGTGATCAGCGGCGAGCCTGGCATCGGCAAGTCGGCCGTGATGCGCGAGGTCGTCGAACAGGCGTCGAGGTCCGGATTCGTCGTCGGCAGCGGCAAGGCCGAGCAGGGCGATCAGATCGCGCCCGGCGCACCGCTGCTGGTAGCGCTGCGGTCGGGGCGTCAGCCGCTTCTGCCCGGTGAGGCGTTCGCCAGCCTTGCGCCGCTGTACGACAAGCCGCTGTGGCTGGTCGACCGGATCAGTTCCCTCCTCGAGGAGATCGCCCTGAGTGCGCCCGTCCTGATCGCCGTCGACGACGTGCAGTGGGCTGACCGGTTGACCAGGTTCGCACTCCGCGTGCTGCCCTCTCGGCTGGCCGGGTCACCGGTGGTGTGGGTGCTCACCAGTCGATGGGCGCCGACCGGACCCCTTCAGGAGGTCATCGCGGGCACCGACGACGTCACCGCCATCACGCGTATTTCACTGGGGCCGTTGGGCCCCGGAGACATCGAGAGCCTCGCGTCGGATCGACTGGGCGCGGAACCCTCGGATCACGTCAAGACACTTCTGAATGGTGTTGGCGGAAACCCTTTTTGGGCGGTCCAGGTGCTCGACGGGTTGGCCCGGCGACGCGAGCGCGGCCAAGGGGTCGGCGACCTGTCCGGCGAACTGTCGGCGGGCGTGCGCGAGCGGATGGGCGAGCTGTCGGAACAGGCCGCGGCCCTGGTGCGGCTCACGGCGGTGTGGGGGCGGTCCCTCGACGCCGCCGACGCCGGCCGCCTGCTGGGCAACCTGTCGGAGGGGCAGGTCGGCTTGCTCGTCAGGGAAGGGGTCGACGACGGGTTGCTCGGCACCGCCGACGACGAGGTGTTCCTACCCCACGACCTCGTCGGGGACGCGGTGTACGCCGACATCGCACCCGGTGATCGCCGTGCTTTGCACCGCGCCTGCGCCCGCTATCTCGTCGGTGAGGGTCGGCCGGCTCTCGCCGCGGCGACCCACTATCGCGCCAGCGCCGCGCAGAACGACGAAGAAGCCATCCTTGCGCTGGAACGGGCGGCCAGCGAATGCCTGGTGTCGATGCCTGGGCAGGCTGCCGAGCTGGCGCAGCAGGCCTTTGCGCTGACGTCGCCATCGCATCCGCAGTGGCTGGTCACCGGCACTCGGACCGTCGAGACGCTGGTCAACGTGGGGCGTGAGGGACAGGCGCTGACCATCGCCGATCGGCTGCTCGACGTCGCCGCGGAGCCGGATGCCTTCGCGCGGATCGAGATTCAGGCGTGTCGCGCGCTGTGGTGCCTCGGTGATTGCGTCGAGATGGAGCGACGGGCCGCTGCGGCCTTGGCTCGGGTCGACGTCTCGTTGACGTTGCGCGCTCAGCTGTCCTCGGCGCAGGCGTTGGCCGCGTCCCGAACCGTGTCGGCGCCGCAGGCGGAGTCCATGGCCAATGCCGCACTCGCAGAGGGACGCCGGGTGGGGGACGAGTACTCGCAGCGCCTGGCGGTGATCGCGTTGATCGAGGCCGCCCGCAACGAGGGGCGACACCGCCTCGCGCTGGACCGCTTCGCCGACCTGCGACGGCTGTCGGACACCGCCTACGAGGCCGAGGAGATCCGTACCCTTCAGCACCTGGATGCCTACGACGACGCCGAAGCCCTGCTTGGGAAGATTCGCGAGGCTCACGAGGACGTCGACAAGCTGCTTCCCTCAATGCTTTACGCCCAGATGTGGCAGGACCACAATCTCGCCAGGTTCGACGCCGCGGAGGCGGGTGCGCGCACCTTGTTGAGGCTCGCCGACGAAACCGAGAACCACGGCTACCGGCTCAACGCGCGGATGGTGCTCGCGGCAATCGCGAGCTATCGGGGTGAAATCAGCAGGGCCACAGAACTACTGGTGCCCGTCGAGAACGATTGCCGCTTGTCCGACGGGGACCGATCGCCGCGCGCGCGACTGATGCGCGGCTGGGTGAAGGCCAGTGCCGGCGACATGGCAGGCGCGATGGCGGTGCTGGGCCCACTCCTGGAACGTGCGGAGGACGTCCGCGACCCGTGGCCGTGGACGCCGCCCTGGATGCGCATCCTCGCCGACATCGGCCTCGCCGCGGGCAATCGCGAGTTGGCCGGCGTGGCGTCGCGCCTCGCGGACGCCGCGGCGGTGCGAAATCCCGGGGTTGCGAGTCTGGACGGCGTCGCGCTACACGTCCGCGGTCTACTGGCGGACGATCCCGAGGTGCTCGCCGGCGCAGTCGGTGCGCTCCGGGAGTCGCCTCGGCCGATGTTGTTGGCCGATGCCCTCAAGGACTTTGGATCGGCCCTGTTGCGCCGCGAGAGATCCGCCGAAGCCGTCGACGCCCTCGTCGAGGCCGCCGAGATCTATCAGCGGGTCGGCGCCACCGCGGCCAGTCGGACGATGTCGAATCTGCTTCGTAGTCATGGCATCAAGGGCAGTCGGGTGAGTCATTCTGCGCCCCGTCCGCACACCGGGTGGGCGTCGTTGACGCCCACGGAGCTCCGGGTGGTGGAGTTGATCAGCACGGGTTACACCAACCGCAGGGCCGCGGAGGCGTTGAGCGTGTCGGCCAACACGGTGAACACCCACCTGCGGGCAGTGTTCCGCAAGCTTGGCGTGAAGTCCCGGGTCCAGCTGACCATCGCCTGGCGCAGTCGGTCAGACCACGAGGTCAACCCACCAGGGGCGTGAGCTTTTCTGCGCACTCTCGCAGTGCTGGCACACAACGGCTCATCGCAGGGGCGTGTTCGACGTCGCCTGACAGCGCTAGCCCGGCAATGAGCGATCCGGTCGCCGACCGGATCGGCACGGCGACGCACGCCGACGTCGCATCCAGTTCGCCTGCCTGCGTTGCCAAACCATCCGCGCGGACCGTGGCCAACTCGGTCCGCAGAACCGCGTCCGCGGGGATCGGCCGCACCGACGTCGCCGCGGCGGGGGACAGCAGCGAGCTCGGAGCGTCCTTCTCGGCCAGCAGCAGTTTGCCGAGCGCGCACGCATGCAAGTTCTTGTTGAGGAACGGTTCGTCGTGCGGCGGAGGGTATTCCGAGTCGACGTCGGCCAGTCGCACTGCGGCGTTGGTGAAGTAGGCGAGGTGGACCCCGAACCGCATGGTGAGGCGAAGGTCCGTGAGCACCTCGCGGGCCGCGGCAGGCACGGTCGGTGCCACCGCGGCGTCGATGAGCACTCCGATCTTGTGCCCGAGGGCGAACCCGGTGAGGTCTGGCAGCCGCACCAGGTAGCCCTCACCGACGAGGATGTTGAGAAGACGATAGGTGGTGGCGGACGGCAGATCCAGCGTCGCGGAGACCTCCTTTGCCGTCACGCCGGCACCGGCGCGGGCCACCTGCTCCAGCACGCGAAGCGCGCTCTGCACCGCCTTGGGTTGTCGTCCCGAGAAGGAGTTCACGGCGCTGGTCATCGACGCACCTCCCACGGCTGGTAGGTCATCAGCAGGTCGTCGGCCACCGGTTCGTCGTAGACACCGACGTTTTGGAGTCGGCTGCGCGAGCGCGCCACGCGGACCAGGAAGACAGCCGCGCCCACCACCATCAGGGCGAAGTACACCGCGGTCGCGGCGCCTGCGAAGAACGTGTGCGACAACGCGGCCCACACGACGAGCGCCGTCATGACGGCCGCGGACAGCGGGCCGAAGACGAGCGGCATCACGGTCAATTCACCGATGCGGCGCAGGAATGCCGGCGTCGCGATGCAGACCAGGACGTAGGCGATGACGTAGCCGTGCGCCGACACTGCAAGCAGTCCCATCAAGACGTCGTGCGGCGATCCCGACATGCTCAGGTACCCGATCGGCACGGCGACGACGACGGGAACCGCGACGAGAAGGGCAACGTAGGGCGTCTGGAATCGGCTGTGCGCGCGACCAAGTGCGGCGGGGAGGACACCTTCCCGACCCATCGCGAACAGGGTCCGGGACAGCGCGGTCACCGAACCCATCACGCACGCCAGCCAGGACGCAAGGATGCCGAATTCGACGAGCACCGACAGCGCCGAGGCCACCTCACTCGACATCCCCCCTGCTTCTGGTGGCAGGGCGAGCACGATCGTCAGCGAATCGCTTTGGTGGACTGGTCCGGCCAGTTGTAGATAGGCGGCCCCGGCATAGAGCGCGCCGAGCACCAGAGGGGTCCACTTGACCGCCCTGGGCACTGCCGTCAGCGGATTGCGTGCCTCTCGCGCAACGGTGCTGGCGCTTTCGAAACCGACGTACGACGTGATCGCGATCAGCAAGGCGAAGGCGACGGTCGAACTGGTCCAGGGTGGGTCGTCGAGGACCCGAGGTCGTTGCTCGGTGTGCCACGACTGGACGAAGGCCACGACGAGCACGGCGGAGGCGACGACGATCGCGAACGCTTCGACCACGAGGGTGATGCGCGAGGACACCTGGACACCACGAATCATCAGCGCGAGCGCGACACCTCCGACGACCACAGCGCACACCGCGACCAATGCTGTCGTCGACGGCACCCCGATGCGGCCAAGCAGCGCAGCCGAATAGCTTGCTGCCCCGAGGACGCTCGCCATCGCCGCGCAGGCGTAGCCGATGACCAGCGACCACCCGCCTGCGAAGCCCGGCCGCGGACCGAGGCCCTTGGCGATATAGGAGTAGAGGCCGCTGACGGCGACCATTCGCGTGGCGAACTGCGCCACGCAATACCCGACGAGCGTCATGAGCACGGCAGCGGCGACGAACACGCCGATGGTCGCCCGGCCAGCGGCGGGGATGACGAGCGCGGGAAGCGTCACCATGACTGCCGACGGCGCTACGGCCGACACCGATTGAGCGAGTACTTGGACGAACGTGAGTCGACCCCGGCCGAGGCCGGCGACGGGCGAACTCGCCCTGACGTTCAGGTTCTTCGACACGACTCACCTCGTTTCACCAGCGCGTAGAGCACCGTAGCCCGCCCGAGCGCACACCGTGGCCAGGATTTCGTGAACATCCAGTCATCCCAAATGAGAATCGACTGACGGTCCGGCCCTGTCATGGGGGCGCCACGTCCGGCGAACGTGCCCCGACGTGGGGTGGAAGTCGACGGTCAAATGAGAATGCGCTGATCGAGCCGAATGAGAATCGCCGCGCCGGGAATATCCATTCGATTTTCGCAGTGACATCGACCACGTTCGCGTCCTAACGTCATGCCCGAGGCCAGCGCCGACAGGTGCACGCCAATGCTCCGGAAAGAGCAGTGGCACTGCGTAATTCACCTCTTAGGTAGGGGCACCATGACCACGATCGAAAGTTCGCTCGTCAGTCTCGATCCAGCCGTCGTCGAATTCGTTTCGACGGCCAAGCAGATGTTCGTCGACGGCCAGTGGGTCGGGGCGGCGTCGGGTCGCTCGTTCGACACCGTCGACCCGGCGACCGGTCGCGTGATCACATCCGTACCGCGGGCCGGTATCGAGGACGTGGAGCGCGCGATCTCCGCCGCGCGCCGAGCCTTCGACGACGGCCCGTGGCGCACCATCACGCCTGCTCAGCGGCAGCGATTGCTGTGGCGAATCGGCGAGGGCATCCTCGCCCGCGCTGACCAGTTCGCGCAGCTGGAATCGGTCGACAACGGCAAGTCGGTCGCAGTTGCCAGGGCGGTCGACGTGACCTGGGCCGCCGAGATCTTCTTCTACTACGCGGGCTGGGCGACGAAGATCGAGGGCCGGACCATTCCGGTGTCCGTGCCGTGGGCGCCCGGTGGGCGGTTCCACGCGTTCACGCTGCGTGAGCCGGTCGGAGTCTGCGCGCAGATCGTGCCCTGGAACTTTCCCCTCGTGATGGCAGCCTTCAAGTTGGCGCCGGCCCTGGCATGCGCGAACACGTTGATTCTCAAGCCCGCCGAGCAGACCCCGCTGACGGCGTTGATGTTGGCAGAGGTCATCGCCGAGGTCGGCCTGCCCGACGGCGTGGTCAACGTGCTCACCGGTTTCGGTGACGTGGGAGCCGCGCTGTCCGCCCACGACGGCGTCGACAAGGTGGCCTTCACCGGTTCGACCGAGGTCGGCAAGAAGATCGTCGCGGCGGCCGCGGGCAATCTCAAGAAGGTGTCGCTGGAGCTCGGCGGCAAGAGCCCACAGGTGGTGTTCGCCGACGCCGACCTCGAGAGTGCGGTGCCAGGGGTGGCATCGGGCTTCCTCTTCAACCACGGTCAGGCCTGCACGGCTGGCACCCGGTTGCTGATCGAGGACATCATTTTCGACGAATTCACGTCGGAGTTGGCGGATTTCGCGCGATCACAGAAGATCGGACCCGGCCTCGACCCGACCAACGACATCGGGCCGTTGATCTCGGCCGAGCAACTTGGCCGCGTCACCGGCTACATCGACGCCGGAATCGCCGATGGTGCAACGGCTCTGGCCGGTGGGTCTCGACACGGCGACGAAGGCTTCTACGTCGAGCCGACGCTGCTGGTCGACGTGAGGAGCGACTTCGGCGTCTACCAGGAGGAGATCTTCGGACCGGTGGCAGTGGCGGTGCCGTTCTCACGGGCCGACGGCGTCAAGGCCGCAGCCAACGACACGCCCTATGGACTTGCCGCCAGCGTGTGGACGCGCGACGTCTCAAGGGCGCACGACGTCGCCGCGCAGATCAAGGCAGGCACTGTATGGGTCAACTGCCACAACGCCTTTGACACGGCGCTGCCGTTCGGTGGTTACAAGCAGTCGGGCTGGGGCCGAGAACTCGGGGAGGGCGCCATCGCCGACTACACCCAATCGAAGTCCGTCAACATCGCCCTGTAAATCCGACGACCAAGCCGAAAGTCAGGAATCATGAGCATCAAGGCTCCACCGCCCTCGCCGGGCACCAACGTCAGCGGTGCGTCGAACACATTGGCTGGCCGACTAGGACCAGGCGCCATCGTGTTCATGGTCGTCGCGGCGGCGGCCCCGCTGACCGTGATCGCGGGAACGGTACCGATCGGCATCGCCGCAGGCAACGGCGCCGCCTTCCCGGCGACCTACGTCGTGTGCACCGTGGTCCTGCTGTTCTTCGCCGTCGGGTTCACCGCGATGGCCAAGCACGTACCGGGTGCCGGTGCGTTCTACACCTACATCACCGAGGGACTCGGCAGACACTGGGGCCTCGGCGCGGCCTTCCTGGCGCTGCTGTCCTACACGGCGGTCCAGGGCGGCGTGTACGGATATCTCGGGGCGGCGATCAACGATCTCGTCACCACCCATGGCGGACCCGAGATTCCCTGGTATCTCTGGGCCGTCGCGGTCATGGCCGTCGTAGCCGTGCTCGGCTATCGCCACATCGAACTGTCGGGGAAGGTGCTCGGAGTTCTGCTGCTGTGTGAGGTCGGAATCGTCTTGGTGATCGACGCCGCGGTGATCGTCCGGGGTGGTGGGGAGTCGGGGTTCTCCTCCGATGCGTTCAGCCCGGGTCAGTTCTTCGCCGGGGCACCCGGTATCGCACTGATCTTCGCGCTCGCCGGGTACATCGGCTTCGAGGCGACCGCGGTATTCCGGGATGAGGCAAGGGATCCGGAGCGCACCATTCCTCGGGCGACGTACATCGCACTGCTCCTGATCGGTGGGTTCTACGCACTGTCGAGTTGGGTGATGGTCAGCGCGTGGGGCGACGACGGCGCCGTCGCGCTGGCCACCGAGAACCCCGAGGGCATGATCACCGAGACCGCCAAGAAGTATGTCGGCGCCGTCGCGGGCGATCTGGTCCAGATCCTGTTGATCTCCAGTCTGTTCGCCGCTTTGCTCGCCTTTCACAACGTGCTGTCGCGGTACATCTTCTCGCTCGGGAACGGTTCGGCGCTGCCGGCGAGCTGCGGTCGGGCGCACGCCAAGCACTCCTCGCCGTACGTCGCATCGGTGGTGCAGACGGTTTCAGCGCTGGTGCTCGTCGTGGTGTCGGCACTGGCCGGGCTCGATCCCGTAAGCCAAGTCTTCGCCTGGTTCGTCGGCCTGTCCTCGGTTGGGATCATCGCCCTGATGACCTTGACGTCGGTCGCCGTCCTGGTCTACTTCCGCCGACATTCGGTGGACCGCAGGTCGTGGAACACCCTGGTGGCGCCCGCCCTCGGACTCGTCGGGCTGGCCATCCTGCTCGTCATGACCATTGCCAAGCTGCCGTTGCTAGTCGGCGGGTCGACCACGTTGGCAGTCGTCATCGGCCTCCTGCTAGTCGGTGTCTTCCTGGCCGGCGTCGCCGTCGCCGTCTTACGTCCACACACCACGTCCACAACCGACACGTCCGCCACCAACGAGGGGATTGCCCGATGACCATTGCACCTGCCCGGCGCACCACCGCCGAACATCCGCTGAGCCCGCTCAACGCTGAGGAGATCGACACCGCCCGCGACGTCGTCGTCGACGCCGGGCTGGTCAGTGCCGACACCCGTTTCGTCTACGTGGGGCTCGACGAACCCGACAAGTCGGTGGTGCATGCCTTCGCGGCGGGCGACGAGGTGGAGCGACGGGTCCGAGTCCTGTTGCTCGACCGCCGCACGGGGACGGGATCCGACGTCGTCGTGTCGGTCACCGGCAACACCATCGTCTCTTCGCGGACGGTGGACGCAAGCCGTGAGGGACACGTCCCGATTCTCGACGCGGAGTTCGAGGACATCGAGTCGTTCCTGCTCGCCAGCGACGACTGGCTAGCCGCGATGCGCACGCGAACCATCAACCCGTCCAAAGTCCGTGCCGTGCCACTGTCTGCCGGGGTCTTCGGGCACGAGGACGAGGTGGGCCATCGCATGGTCCGGGTGCTCGCCTTCTACCAGGAGGACGAGGCGGACCTGCCGTGGGCACACCCGATCGACGGCGTCGTCGCCTACGTCGACCTCACCGAACGCCGCGTCGTCCGCGTGATCGACGAGATGGTGCTGCCCGTGCCGGCCGAGCGCGGCCAATGGGATGCGGCTCCCCACGCCGTGCCCGAGCGCACTGACCTCAAGCCCATCGAGATCACCCAGCCCGAGGGCGCCAGCTTCACCGTCGACGGGAACGAAATCAGCTGGGCCGACTGGAGTTTCCGTTTCGGGTTCGACGTCCGTGAGGGGTTGACCCTGCACCAGCTGTCGTTCACCGACAACGGTGTGCGGCGACCCGTGGTCTACCGTGCCTCGATCGCCGAGATGGTGGTGCCCTATGCCGACCCGTCGCCGGTCCGATACTGGCAGAACTACTTCGACCAGGGCGAGTACCTGTTCGGGCGTTACACCAATTCGCTCGAGCTGGGCTGCGACTGTCTCGGCGAGATTCAATACTTCGACGCCACGATCGCCGATGAGTCGGGCCACCCTCGGGTCATGAAGAACGCCATCTGCCTCCACGAGGAGGACTACGGGGTGCTGTGGAAGCACACCGACATGTTCAACGGCATGGCCGCGACGCGTCGCTCGCGACGCCTCGTCATCTCGTTCTTCCTGACCATCGGCAACTACGACTACGGCTTCTACTGGTACTTGTATCTCGACGGCACCATCGAATTCGAGGCAAAGGCCACCGGGATCGTGTTCCCCTCGGCGTACCGAGGGTCCGATGGGTACTCGACCGAGATCGCACCCGGCCTCGGGGCGCCGTTCCATCAGCACCTGTTCTCGGCACGGTTGGACATGGAGGTCGACGGCAGCCACAACGTCGTGACCGAGGTTGACGCGGTGCCGATGCCGATGGGCCCCGACAATCCGTGGGGCAACGCGTTCCGGCCCAATAAGACGACGATCACCCGCGAGGCCGACGGTCAACGCCTGGCCGACAATTCGAAGGCGCGGGTTTGGCACGTGACCAACCCCGACAAGAAGAATCGGCTCGGACAAGACGTGGGGTATGCGCTGCATCCCGAGGGGCAGCCGGTTCTGCTCGCCGATCCGTCCAGCTCGGTTGCGCAGCGCGCGGCGTTCTCGACCAAGCATCTGTGGGTGACCCGGTACGACAAGGACGAACGCTACCCGGCCGGCGACTTCGTCAACCAGAACCCGGGCCAGGCGGGCCTGCCTGCCTTCGTCGCGAAGAACCGCGACCTCGACGGCGAAGACGTGGTGCTGTGGCACACCTTTGGTTTGACACACTTTCCGCGTCCCGAGGACTGGCCGGTAATGCCCGTCGACTATGCGGGATTCACGCTCAAACCCGTCGGATTCTTCGATCGCAACCCTTCGTTGAACGCGCCTGCCAGCACACCGAAGCACTGCTGCCCGGAATGACGCAGTCGCGGCGGTGGCCGCGATCGCCACCATGGCACCCGTCGCCACCACTAGCGTGGGAATCGCCGATTGTTTCGTGCCTCGTCGTCACGGGGCCTCAGAAGGGAGAAGCCCCATGCCCGGCGCTGCGCATCGCGCATACCGCGAGGCTCGCGACCTGTTGCTCGAGCGCTACGGCGACCACGACGGCGCGTGCGCCCAGTTCACGTGGCCCGAGCTGGGAGAGTCGTTCAACTGGGCGGTCGACTGGTTCGACGTGATCGCTCGGGGGAATCGCGACACCGCGCTGTGGATCGTGGAGGAGGACGGCTCCGAGGCGAAGTACCGCTTCGACGAGATGGCCCACCGCTCGGACCAGGTGGGGAGGTGGCTGGAGTCGCTCGGAATCGGCAAGGGCGACCCGGTGCTGCTGATGCTCGGCAACCAGGTCGAGCTGTGGGAGTCGATGTTGGCGGTGATGAAGATCGGCGCAATCCTGATGCCGACCACCACTGCGGCAGGCACGGCCGACCTGGCCGACCGCATCAGCCGGGGGCGCGCCAAGGCCGTCATCGCCAATGCCGCCGACGTCGCGAAGTTCGACGACGTCCCTGGCGAGTTCTTGCGGATCTGCGTCGACGGCGCAGCCGGGTGGTTGGACTATCGGGAGGCGTATGCCGTCGACCGTCCGACCGCGTTCACGACGACGACGGCGGCGACCGACCCGCTCCTGTGGTACTTCACCTCCGGCACGACCAGCAAGCCAAAGTTGGTGCAGCACAACCAGGTTTCGTATCCGCTTGGGCACCTGACGACGATGTACTTCCTCGGACTCCGGCCGGGTGACCTGCACCTGAACATCAGCTCGCCAGGCTGGGCCAAACACGCCTGGAGTTGCTTCTTCGCGCCGTGGATCGCCGAGGCGACGATCTTCGTCTACAACTACTCGCGGTTCGACGCGGTCGGTCTCCTGAACCAGCTGCGTCGCGCCGAAGTGACCACGTTCTGTGCTCCACCGACCGTGTGGCGGATGTTGATCCAAGCCGATCTCAGCGGTGGCGGGGGCAAGCTGCGGGAGGCGATCGGCGCGGGTGAGCCGCTCAATCCGGAGGTGATCGGTCACGTTCGGCGGGAGTGGGGGCTGACGATCCGTGACGGGTTTGGTCAGACGGAAACGACTGCGTTGGTTGCCAACACGGCCGGCGCTCCGCTCAAGGCGGGCTCGATGGGCCGGCCGCTGCCCGGTGTCCCCGTGGTCATCGTGGACCCGTTGACCGGCGAGCTCGCCGACGAGGGGGAGATCTGCCTCGACCTGACTGCCACGCCAGTGAATCTGATGACGGGCTACGTCGACGACGACGAGAAGAACCTGGCCGTCACCGCCGGCGGTTACTACCACACCGGCGACGTCGCCAGCCGCGACGCGGACGGGCACATCACCTACATCGGCCGCACCGACGACGTGTTCAAGTCCTCGGACTACAAGGTCTCCCCGTTCGAACTCGAGAGCGTGCTCATCGAGCATCCCGCGGTGGCCGAGGCGGCGGTGGTGCCCGCACCCGATGCGACGCGCCTCGCGGTGCCCAAGGCCTACGTGGCCCTGGCCGCCGGGTGGGAGGCCAACGAGGACACGGCATTCCAGATTCTCCGGCACGCCCGCGAGCACCTGCCGCCGTACCTGCGGGTGCGACGGGTCGAGTTCTACGAGTTGCCGAAGACGATCTCCGGGAAGATTCGTCGCGTCGAACTCCGAGCCAGGGAGCAAGCGGCCGCGGACAGTGGGCAGGCGATCGCCTCCGAGTGGCGCGACGATGCGCTGACCATCGGCGTCACCTCGTGACGCCGTCGTACACCCGCGGTGAGTCCCACCCGGCGATGCTGACGGACACGATCGGGCAGGCACTGCGACGGACGACGGAAACGTGGCCGGATCGCGAAGCGCTGGTGGACCTCCCGGCGGGTCGGCGGTGGACGTATTCGGAACTGCGCGAGGATGTTCGGCGCCTGGCGGCGGGACTACTGGCGGCGGGCTTGCGTCCGGGGGACCGGGTGGGCGTCTGGTCGCCGAACCGCTGGGAGTGGACGCTGGTGCAGTTCGCCACCGCCGAGATCGGCGTCGTCCTCGTCACGATAAACCCGGCCTATCGCGCTCACGAGCTCGAGTTCGTGGTCAACCAGGCGGGCCTGCGGTGGGTGTTCGCGGCGCAGACGTTCAAGGACTCCGACTACGCGCGCATCCTCGCGGAGGTGGCACCGTCGTGCCCCGGCCTGGAGCGGGTCGTGCTGTTCGGCACCGAGGCGTTTTCGGAACTCTTCGCCGACGACGACCGTGGGGTCGACGCCGTCGCCGCGACGCTCAGTGCCGGCGACGCCGTCAACGTGCAGTACACGTCGGGAACGACGGGTCGGCCGAAGGGCGCGACGTTGTCGCACGGCAACATTCTCAACAATGGCTACTTCGTCGGCGAGCTCTTGGCCTACACCGAAGCCGATCGGGTCTGCATACCCGTGCCGTTCTACCACTGCTTCGGAATGGTGATGGGCAATCTCGCGTGCCTCACCCACGGCGCGGCGATGGTGATCCCCGCCCCGAGTTTCGACCCCGAGGCGACGCTGGCGGCCGTCGACGCCGAGTCCTGCACGAGCCTCTACGGGGTGCCGACGATGTTCATCGCCGAACTTGCCCTCGAGAACTTCGAATCGTTCGACCTGTCGTCGCTGCGGACGGGGATCATGGCCGGTTCGCCGTGCCCCGAACACGTAATGCGACAGGTTGTTTCGCGGATGCACATGGACCAGGTGTCGATCTGTTACGGCATGACCGAGACTTCACCGGTGTCGACCCAGACGCGTACCGACGATCCGATCGAACGTCGTGTCGGCACCGTGGGCCGAGTGGGGCCGCATCTCGAGATCAAGATCGTCGATGCGTCGGGTGACTCGGTCGACCGCGGTGAGATTGGCGAGCTGTGCACCCGCGGTTACAGCGTGATGCTCGGCTACTGGGACGAGCCCGAGAAGACCGCCGAGGTCGTCGACGCCGACGGCTGGATGCACACCGGGGACCTGGCGATCATGGACGACGCCGGCTACGTGCAGATCACCGGCCGCAGCAAGGACATGGTGATCCGTGGCGGGGAGAACGTCTACCCCCGCGAGGTGGAGGAGTTCCTCTACACCCATCCCGACGTGCTGGACGCCCAGGTGATCGGTGTGCCCGACGAGAAGTACGGGGAAGAACTGATGGCGTGGGTCGTCCTTCGGGACGGAGCACCAGAGTTGTCGGCGGACGACGTGCGCGCCTTCGCCGCGGACAAGCTTGCGCGCCAGAAGATTCCGCGTTACGTCCGCAGCATCGAGCAGTTCCCGATGACCGTCACGGGAAAGGTGCGCAAGGTGGAACTGCGGGAGATGGCCGTCGACTTGCTCGCCCCGACGGAATCTCGACGTGACGGGGATCTCGGGACGTAGGTCTGACACGCCCGCCATTCATATTTAGGCTTGGCTTACCTAAATTTGAAAGGTGGGTCATGAGGCGTATTCGAGTCGCGGTCATCGGTGCAGGACCGGCGGGCATCTACGCCGCGGACACCCTGGTCAACGATCACCCGGGCGCGCAGGTGGACGTGTTCGACCGGCTCCCGGCCCCGTACGGCCTGGTGCGCTACGGCGTCGCCCCGGATCATCCGCGCATCAAGGAGATCATCAAGGCGCTGCGCCGGGTGCTCTCCCGCGACGGCATCCGCTTCCTCGGAAACGTCCACTACGGCACGGACGTCAAGCTGTCGGATCTGCGGCACTTCTACGACGCGGTCATCTTCTCCACCGGTGCGCGCGCCGACCGGGAGCTGGACATCCCAGGCGTCGACCTTCCCGGTAGTCACGGCGCCGCGGACTTCGTGTCCTGGTACGACGGCCATCCCGACGTTCCGCGGGACTGGCCGTTGACGGCGAAGAACGTCGCCGTCCTCGGGGCGGGCAACGTCGCACTCGACATCGCCAGGGTGCTCGCGAAACCCGCCGACGAGCAGCTGACAACCGAGATTCCCGGCAACGTGTATCGCGGTCTGGCCCTCAACCGGGCCACCGACGTCCACGTGTTCGCCCGCCGTGGTCCGGCCCAAATCAAGTTCACCCCAATGGAATTCCGTGAGCTGTCGCATTCGCCGAGCGTCGACGTCATCGTGCACCCCGAGGGCTTCGAGATCGACGAGGCCAGCCAGGCCGCGATAAGCAAGAGCAAGTCGACCAAGCTCGTGGTCGACACGTTGATGCGCTACATGGAGAAGGAGCCGACCGGCGCGCCGCACCGTATTCACATCCACCTCTGCCAGGCGCCGGTGGCGATTCTGGGCACGGACCGCGTCGAGGGGTTGCGGACCGAGCGCACCGAGCTGATCGGTGACGGAACCGTCCGGGGCACTGGCGAATTCGTCGACACCCCGGTGGACGCGGTGTACCGCGCGGTGGGGTACATGTCGTCGCATCTCGCCGACCTGCCCTTCGACCACGGCGCAGGCGTGGTGCCGCACGACAAGGGCCGGGTACTCGACATGGACGGTGTGATGATGGAGGGCACGTACGTCACCGGGTGGATCAAGCGCGGGCCGATCGGCCTCATCGGGCACACCAAGTCCGATGCCGCGGAAACCGTGACGAGTCTGCTGGCGGATCTGC
The DNA here is from genome assembly GCF_001426545.1 of Mycobacterium sp. Root135. Lineage (GTDB taxonomy): Bacteria > Actinomycetota > Actinomycetes > Mycobacteriales > Mycobacteriaceae > Mycobacterium. The sequence goes on from NZ_LMEZ01000008.1 coordinate 115,151, forward strand.
CGGGCATTGCGACCGCCGAGGTCTCCGATCCCGACGCGATCCTGGCCCATCTCTCCGGCCGGGGCGTCGACTACACGACGTGGGCCGAGTGGGAGCAGCTCGACGCCTACGAGATCGCCCTCGGGGCGGAGCAGGGCCGCGAGCGCGTGAAGGTCGTGCCGCGCGAGGACATGATCAACGGCGGTCGCCCCGCCTGACCCCACCCGCGGGATTCGTGCACGCTGAGTTGCGCGAGCCGCAACCGCGGGTGCACGAATCGCGGGTTAGGACAGGTCGACCGACACCTCGAAGGACGCCCGGTCGGCGCGGTAGACGTCGCGGGCGAACTCCACCCGTCGGTCGCCCGCGCCGAACGTCGTCCTGGTCAGCAGGGTGCCCGCCGAGCCAGGCCGGACGTTGAGCTGTGCACTCGAGGAATCGTCGAGGACGATCGATTCCAGCACGGCCGTCGAGCGGCTGAGTTCGATGCCGTACCGGTCCCGCAGCGTCGCCCAGAGGGACCCTTCGTCGGCGAGATCGAGAATGCCCGGGGTCAGGTCGGCCGGTAGGAACGTCGTCTCGAGCGCGAACGGAACGTCGTCGACGGTGCGAAGGCGGTGAAACACGTGCACCGCCGCCCCGTCGTCGAGTTCGAGGGCCAGCCGGACCGACGGCGTCGGCTCCTGGTGTTCGGCCCACAGAAGTTTCGCCGCCGGGTGACGCCCCAGCCGGGACACCTCCTCGGAGAAACTGCCGATGTGGAACCGCACGCGGGGTTCGGCGACGAACGTGCCACGCGGCGGCCGGCGGTAGACCACGCCTTCGTTCTCCAGCAGTGACAACGCCTGCCGCGCGGTCATCCGGCTGACCTGATGTAGTTCCGCGAGCTCGCGTTCCGACGGCAGCAGGGTGTGAGGTCCAAGCTGGTCGACGAGGATTCGGTCCCGAACCTGAGCGGCGATCGCGATGTAGCGCGGGGTCGTCGACGGCTTCCGCCCGCTCCTCGACGCCGTCACCCATGCAGGGTATCTCCGGGCCACGGGCCGGGTGACCGCTTGGTCTAGTCCACCGGCGTGTTAACAGTCGATGTCCGGGGTTGACGGCACGCGGACCCACTCCCATACTTTGGTTCAACCGCATGGTCTATACCACCTTGGAGGAGCCCCCATGAGTGATCCGCAGCCCGCCCTCCGAGGCGGGGGTGACGAGGCCGAGCTGGCGCAGTTCGGCTACAAGCAGTCGATGGAGCGTCACACCGGCAAGTTCGCGTCCTTCGCGGTGGCGTTCGCCTTCGTCTCCATCGCGACCGGCATCTTCACCACCTACGGGGCGGTGCTCAACTCCTCGGGTCCCGTCGGAATCTGGACGTGGCCCATCGCCGTGGTGGGCCAGCTCGCCGTGGCGTTCGTCCTTGGCACCATTGCCTCGCGGATGCCCGTGACCGGCTATGCCTACCAATGGATGTCGCGGCTGGCCAACCCGATCCTGGGTTGGATCATCGGATGGATCTCCTTCACCTTCCTGGCCATCGTCGTCGTCGCGGTCGACTACACGATCGCCTCGACCGTGCTTCCGGTACTGCTGAGCTACGAGGGCACGGCGGCCGTCACCTGGGGGGTGACCGCGTTGGTGCTTCTGCTGCAGGCGGTGCTGCTGGCGTTGTCCACCAAGTGGACCGAGCGGGTGAACAACGGCGCGGTCTCCCTCGAGCTCGTCGGCATGGTCACGCTGACGGTGCTGCTGCTGGTGGTCGCGGCCGTCCGCGGCGATATGGACGGGGCCAATCTGTTCAGCAAGGGAGCCGTTGCGCCAGAGGGGTTCTGGAGCTTCGGCGACTGGACGTCGGCCGGCCCGTGGATGCTGGGCTTCTTGCTCGGCGCCTTCACGATCGTCGGGTTCGAGTCCGCGGCCAACCTCGCCGAGGAGACCAACGATCCGGAGCGCGTGGTGCCGCGAGCCATGTGTCAGGCCGTCATCGCCTCCGGTGTGCTGGGTTTCGTCTTCCTCGTCGCCGTGACGCTGGCCGCGGGAGATCCCGTCGCCCTCGCCGAGTCGGGAACCCCGATCGCCGACGTCATCCACGACACCCTCGGGTCGGTGGTCAGCACCCTGCTTCTCCTCATGGTCGTCATCGCCATCTTCGCGTGCGGGCTGGTCATCATGATGACCGGAGTTCGCTTGACGTGGGCCATGTCTCGCGACGAGCGTTTCCCAGGCTGGCAGCAGTGGAGTCACATATCGCCGCGTTTCCACACGCCGTTCAAGGCGACGGTGCTGTTCGTCCTCCTCGCCGAGCTGATCCTCGCCATCTTCTCCCAGTCCGAAGACGCCCTGTTCACGTTGTTCGGCGCCGCAACGCTGTTGCCCGCGATCATCTACGCCGCCACCGTGGTGCTGTATCTGGTCAAGCGCAAGGAACTCCCCGTGAACGGCAAGTTCGACCTGGGCGCCTGGGAGAAGCCGATCCTGGTCGTCGCCGTGGTCTGGTTGGTCTTCGAACTCGCGCTCTTCCGTGACGCCAGCTTCAAGGATGCCTGGCTCTATGTCATCGTGATGGTCGTGATCGGTGCGGCGTACCTCGGCTATCTGCTCGCCCGCCGCGGGCGGGACGGCCTGGCCATGCCCGATCAGCACTCGATCGACGCGGTCCTCGACCACGAAGCGGGCGCACACCAGCCATGAGCCACGTGTTGGCCGTCGACCAGGGCACCTCGGGCACCAAGGCGATCGTCGTCGACGACACCGGTCGGGTGGTGTCGATCGCGGAGGTCGCGCTGCGCCCCCGGTATCTGCCGGGGGGAGGCGTCGAGCAGGACCCCGAGGCGCTCTGGGATTCGGTGGTCGACGCCGGACGACGTGCCCTCGCCGAAGCGGGGGTGCCCGTCACCGCGGTGGCGCTGGCCAACCAGGGTGAGACCGTGCTCGCCTGGGACCGCACGACGGGCCGGCCGCTGAGCCCGGCGATCGTCTGGCAGGACCGCCGCGCCGAGACCATCTGCGCGGACCTCGCCGGGTCGGCGGCCGACGTCGCCAGACATACCGGCCTGGTGCTCGACCCGTACTTCTCCGCCCCGAAGATGGCGTGGATCCGGGCCAACCTGACCCGTGACGGCGTCGTCACCACGACCGACACGTGGTTGGTGCACCGGTTGTGCGGCGCCTTCGTCACCGACGTCTCGACGGCCAGCCGGTCACTGCTGCTCGATCTGGATTCGGCGACCTGGCGAGGCGATCTGCTCGAGCTGTTCGGCCTGGCCGACGAGCCGCTGCCCGGCATCGTCGCCTGCGATCAGATCGTCGGCGAGACAAAGGTTTTCGGCGAGAAGTCGATTCCCGTCGCCGGCCTGATCGTGGACCAGCAGGCCGCGCTGCTCGCCGAAGCCTGCCTGGACCCCGGCGCGGCCAAGTGCACGTACGGCACCGGTGCTTTCCTGCTCGCCCAGCTCGGCGGCAACGCCGCACGATCGGCGGCGGGGCTGACCACCTCTGTGGCGTGGACGCTTCGCGATCGCACCTCCTACTGTGCGGACGGGCAGGTGTACACCGCGGCCTCGGCCGTCCGGTGGGCCGTCGACCTCGGTCTGATCCCGGCCGCCGACCAACTCGACGCCGTGTCGGCGGCCGACTCCGCCGGCGTCCTCTGCGTGCCCGCGCTGGCCGGACTGGCCGCCCCGTGGTGGGACGCCCAGGCCACCGCCTCGTTCACGGGCATGACGTTGAGCAGTGGCCGCGGACAGCTGGTTCGGGCCGTGGCGGAGGGCATCGCCGCGCAGGTCGCGTGCCTTGCGGAACTGGTCGGCCAGGACTTGGGGCAACCGTTGACGCGGCTTCGGGTGGACGGCGGGCTGACGCGTTCGGACGTCCTGATGCAAGCCCAAGCCGACCTCGCCCGAATCCCCGTCGAGGTCTACCCGTCGGCGCACGCCACCCCACTTGGCGCAGCGGCGTGTGCACGGCTCGCGCTCGACCCCGAGCTGAGTCCGGCCGACGTCGTCGGCACTTGGACGCCCGAGCACACCTACGAGCCGGTGTGGTCCGACGACCGCGCTGGCGAGCACCTGGCCCGCTGGCGGCGTGCTGCCGCCGCGGCGCTGACACCCAGAGAGGACCAATCCTGAACGCGCAGCAAGACATCCGTGACGTCGTCGTCATCGGTGCTGGCATCGTCGGGAGCGCGATCGCCCGCGCGCTCGGTGGCACCGAGCTGACGGTGACGCTCGTCGAGGGGCGCGACGACGTGGGGGACGGCACCAGCAAGGCCAACACCGCGTTGCTGCACACCGGCTTCGACGCCACCCCGGGAACGCTGGAGTCCCGCCTGGTCGCCCGCGGCTACGACCTGCTCGGCGAGTACGCCGAGCTGGTCGGCATCCCGGTGGAACGCACCGGCGCCTTGCTGGTGGCGTGGACCGAGGAGGAGCGCTACGCCCTGCCGAAGCTGAAGGACAAGGCCGAACGCAACGGCTACCACGCATGCGAGATCGTCACGGGCGACGAGGTGTATCGGCGCGTGCCGGACCTCGGACCCGGCGCGCTGGCGGGCCTCACCGTGCCCGGTGAGTCGATCATCTGCAGCTGGACCACGAATCTGGCGCTGGCGACGGAGGCCGTCCAGCGCGGGGTCGACCTGCGCCGTGGCGCCATGGTCACCGACGTCGTCCGGCACGACGACCACACCGTCGTCGTCACCACGACCGGAGAAGTCAAGGCGCGCTGGGTGATCAACGCGGCCGGCCTCGGCGCGGATCACCTCGACGGACGGTTCGGCTACGACCGGTTCACCGTCACCCCGCGGCGCGGCGAACTCCTGGTGTTCGACAAGCTCACCCGACCGATGGTGCCGTGCATCGTGCTGGCCGTGCCCTCGTCGCGTGGCAAGGGCGTGCTCGTCAGCCCGACCATCTACGGCAACGTGATGGTGGGACCGACGTCGGAGAACCTGACCGACCGCACCGCCACCGGCACCTCGGAGGAGGGGTTCGAGTTCCTGCTGAGCAAGGGGCGCGCGTTGATGCCGACCCTGTTCGACGAGGAGGTGACCGCCGCCTACGCGGGTCTGCGGGCGGCAATCGACCGGGACGACTACCTCGTCGACGTCGACCGCGACCAACGGTACGTGCTCGTCGGCGGCATCCGCTCGACCGGCCTGACTGCGGGAATGTCTCTGGCAGAACACCTTCTGGAACTGCTCGCCGACTCAGACCTCGACCTGACCCCACGCGCTGCCTTGCCGCCCGCGCCCCGGATGCCGAACATCGGCGAAGCCACGACGCGGCCCTATCAGGACGCCGAGCGCATCGCCGCCGACCCCGAGTACGGCCGCATCGTGTGCTTCTGCGAGCGAGTGACCGCAGGCGAGATCCGCGACGCGTTCGCCTCGACCATCCCACCCCGCGACCTCGACGGGCTCCGTCGTCGCACCCGGGTGTTGAACGGCCGCTGCCAAGGCTTCTACTGCGGCGCCCACACCCAGTCGCTGCTCGAGGCGTCGCTGTGAGGGTCGCGGTCGCCGTCATCGGCGGTGGACCGTCAGGGCTGACCGCGGCGGCAGCCCTCGCCCCGCTCGTCGAGGGCGAGGTGCTGGTGCTCGAACGCGAGGCTCACACCGGTGGAATCCCCAGGCACAGCGACCATCTCGGCTACGGGATGAGGGACCTCAAGCGCTTCGTCTCCGGCCCGACCTACGCCCGCACGCTCACCGAGGCCGCGCGGGACGCCGGCGCGCGCCTGGAGACCGAGGCGATGGTCACCGGATGGAGTGGCGAGCGCACCCTGGAAATCACGTCGCCGCGCGGTCGTCGCATCGTCGAGGCGGACGCCGTCGTCCTGGCCACCGGGGCGCGCGAGCGTCCCCGTCCCGCCCGGCTGATCCCCGGGGACCGGCCCGACGGGATCTACACCACCGGGCAGCTGCAGAACCTCGTCCACGTTCAGCACGCGGCGGTGGGCAGCCGCGCCGTCGTCGTCGGAGCCGAGCTGGTCAGCTGGTCGGCCGTGCTGACGCTGCGCGAATCCGGTTGCGCCACGGTCGCAATGGTGAGTTCTCATCCCCGTTCGGAGTCCTACGCGGCCTTTCGCATCCCCGGCCGCGCGCTGCTGCGCGGGCCGGTGTTGACGCGCAGCCGCGTGGTGAGCGTCGACGGCAAGCAGCGGGTCAGGTCGGTGACGGTGGAGAACGTCGACACCGGCGCGCGCTCGACAGTCGAGTGCGACACCGTCGTGATGACCGGCGACTGGATACCCGACCACGAGCTCGCCAGGACCGCCGGTCTGGCAATGGACTCCGCGACCCGCGGGCCCGTCGTCGACGCCAGCCTGCGCACCAGCACGCCGGGGGTGTTCGCGGTGGGAAACCTGGTGCATCCGGTCGACACCGCCGACGCAGCCGCCCTCGACGGTCGACACGTCGCGCCCCGGGTCCAAGAGTGGCTCGCCGGCGGACGGGTGGCGGCGGCGGGCATCCGGGTTCGGGCCAGCGCGCCCTTGCGTTGGGTGACACCGCAACTCGTCACCTCCGACGGTGGGGTCGCGCCGCGCGGTGACCTGTTGTTCTGGGTCGACGAGTACTACCGCGCCCCGCGCCTGCGGGCAGTACAGGACGGCCGCGTCATCGGCAGCAAACGGACGGCGTGGCCAGCGGCACCTGGGCGGATCTACCGGGCGCCGTGGTCGTTGGTGGCCGGTGCCGACCCAGCGGGTGGCGACGTGGTCGTCGAGCTGGCCGTCTGACAAGGTTGACGACGACCCACACACGTCAGGAGATCCCATGTCCGTCACCGTCATGCTCGAGCTGCGATTCAAGCCCGAATCGGTCGCCGAAGCGCGCGAGGTGTTCGTCCGCGAACTGGCCAAGACCCGCGGGTTCAAGGGGGCAAATGTCATCGACGTGCTCGTCGACGAGGACGACGAGGCGCACTGGATCATCTACGAAGTCTGGGAGACCGTCGCCGACGACGAGGCCTACCGAGCGTTCCGCGCCGGCGACGGCAAGATCACCGACCTTCCGCCGCTGCTGGCCGCTCCGCCGGTCAAGACCCGCTACATCACCACCGACGTCTGAGTCGCGCGCGAGTGGCCACTTGTCGCACGCTTTCTTGCCCCCTGCGTGTCGTAAGTGGCCACTCGGCGCGTCGACTCACCGCTTGGTGCTTTACAAACCCGATCGGCACCGCCACGCTCACAGGCATGTGCGCGCAATCCGAGAGATGCAACGGCCGTCGCCCGGGGCAGGCATGAAGTCGACTGTCGACCCCGGCAACGTCGAGGACGTCCTCGCCCGCTCCGGAATCGTCCAGGGAGTCGAGCCCGCCGCGGTCGCCGCCCTGGCCAGCCAACTGCAGCCGGTCGACTTCCCGCGGGGTCACACGATCTTCGTCGAGGGCGAGCCCGGTGACCGGCTGTACATCATCGTCTCGGGCAAGGTGAAGATCGTCCGCAGTGCGCCCGACGGCCGCGAGAATCTGCTCACCATCCTCGGTCCGTCGGACATGTTCGGCGAGTTGGCGATCTTCGATCCCGGCCCGCGGACCTCCAGCGTCACCACGGTCACGCAGGTGCGTGCGGTCTCGATGGACCGCGAAGCGCTGCGGACCTGGATCTCGGGCCGCCCCGAGATCGCCGAGCAACTGCTGCGCGTGTTGGCCCGACGCCTGCGCCGCACCAACAACAACCTCGGTGACCTCATCTTCACCGACGTGCCCGGCCGCGTCGCCAAGCAACTCCTGCAGCTGGTGCAGCGCTTCGGAGCGCAGGAGGGCAACGCACTGCGCGTCACCCACGACCTGACTCAGGAGGAGATCGCCCAACTGGTCGGGGCGTCGCGCGAGACCGTCAACAAGGCGCTCGCCGATTTCAGCCAACGCGGGTGGATCCGCGTGGAGGGCAAGAGCGTCCTGATCCTCGATCCTGAGCGTCTCGCCAAGCGCGCCCGCTAACTGGAGCGTTGACGGCTTCGTCTCGATCGGCCATGCTCGAAGTTACTGGTGAGTAGTGTCCAGAACCCAGAGATCGAACCGAGACGGAGAGATCGACCATGAATGACGTCAAGTTCCTCGACCTGCACGGCGAACGAGTTGCCTACCGAGACGAGGGCAGCGGCGAGGTCCTGCTCCTGATCCACGGCATGGCAGGCAGCTCCGACGCCTGGCGCGAACTGATTCCGCGCCTGTCCAAGCACTATCGCGTGGTGGCGCCCGACATGCTCGGCCACGGGCAGACGGCGAAACCCCGCGGCGACTACTCCCTCGGCGCGTTCGCCGTGTCGCTGCGCGACCTCCTCGACGAGCTGGGCATCGCCCAGGCGACGATCGTCGGCCATTCCCTCGGCGGCGGAGTGGCGATGCAGTTCCTGTATCAGCATCCCGACTACTGCGAACGCCTCATCCTGATCAGCAGCGGTGGGCTGGGCACGGACGTCGGCTTCATTCTGCGGCTGCTGTCGGCGCCGGGAGCGGAGTTCGTGCTGCCCGTCATCGCGCCGACGCCAGTTCTCAAGGTGGGCAACAAGATCGGGTCGTGGTTCACCTCTGCCGGGATGAAGAACCCGCGGGCGAGTGAGATCTGGCGGGCCTACTCGTCGTTCTCGGATCGCCCGACGCGCGACGCCTTCCTGCGCACCCTGCGGTCGGTCGTCGACTACCGCGGCCAGGCGGTCAGCGCGATCAACCGCCTGCACGTCCGGTCCGAACTGCCGACGCTGGCCATCTGGGGCGAGGACGACCAGATCATCCCCGTCGAGCACGGCCACGCGGCCATGGCGGCCCGTCCCGGTGGTCGGCTCGAGGTGTTGCCCGGCGTCGGGCACTTCGCGCACGTCGAGGCGCCGAACGAAGTGGCCGAGATCATCGACGACTTCATGCGGTCGACGAAGCACGACACGGGCGTGGAGGTGGAGGTCGAGGCCGTGACTCCGCCGACTATTACGGATTCCGGCAAATAGCCCCCTAGTTCGCCTCAGTCGGGTTGACTTTGGTTACCGGTGGGTATTGGGTGTACATGTGTTCACCAATTGAGCGCCGCTCTCCCGTCAACGGATCCCGAGGTGCACGATGAGCCCGAGTTTGCGCGACCTGGTCCGCTGGACCGAAAAGCCCGCCCGCAACGTGGAGGCGGGCACCGGGTCGCCGACGAACCTACTCCGCGGCCTCGCGGCGCGGGCGACGACACCGCTGCTGCCCGACGACTACCTGACGCTGCTCAACCCGCTGTGGTCGGCGCGAGAGCTCCGCGGTGAAGTCGTTGACGTGCAGAAGGAAACCGAGGACACCGCGACCGTGTCCATCAGGCCGGGCTGGGGCTTCTCCGGCGAGTACCAACCCGGTCAGTACGTCGGCATCGGCCTGAGCATCGACGGCAAATGGCACTGGCGGTCCTACTCGTTGACGTCGGTTCCGGTCCGCGACAAGAAGCTCATCTCCATCACGGTCAAGGCCACGCCGGAGGGGTTTCTGTCGACGCACTTGGTGAACGGTGTGCAACCCGGAACGATCGTTCGCCTGGCGTCACCCAAGGGCGACTTCGCCCTGCCGGATCCGCCGCCGGCGAAGATGCTGCTGGTGACCGCGGGCAGCGGGATCACCCCCGTCATGGCGATGCTGCGGTCCATGAACCAGCGAGGGCAGACCTCCGACGTCGTCCACATCCACTCGGCCCCCTCGGCAAAGGACGTCATCTTCCACGACGAACTGCAAGAACTGAACCGCGGTGAGTGGCCGTACGAGTTGCTGCTCCAGCTCACCGCGGACATGGGTCACCTCGACTTCGAGGCCGAGCTCGAGCGGCTGGTTCCGGACTGGAAGGACCGACCCACCTGGGCATGCGGGCCACCCGCGATGCTCGACACGCTCGAGAAGGTGTGGGCCGACGGCGGAGTGCCGGAAGACCGCCTGCACATGGAACGGTTCGTCATCGCGCGCACCGACAAGGGTGGCGAGGGCGGCACGGTGACCTTCGCGATCTCCGACAAGACGATCGAAGTCGACGGCGCCACCTCGCTTTTGGAGGCCGGCGAGAAGCTCGGCATTCAGATGCCGTTCGGCTGTCGGATGGGCATCTGCCAAACCTGTGTCCTGCCACTGGAATCCGGGCACGTCCGCGACTTCCGGTCGGGTAGTGAACACGGCGAGGGCGATCGAATTCAGACGTGCATCTCCGCGGCATCCGGCGACTGCACCCTCAACATCTAGGAGTCGACATGGCAATCAGCGACATCAAGGAATACGCCCACCTCAGCCCCGAGGACGTCGAAGAACTCGGACGCGAGCTCGACGCGATCAGGGCCGACATCGAGGAGTCGCGCGGCGCACGCGACGCCCAGTACATCCGCAAGACCATCCAGCTGCAGCGAGGATTGGCCGCGTTCGGCCGAATCGCACTCTTCGCGAGCCGCGACAAGCTCGCCTGGACCGCGGGCACCGCCGCGCTCGCCACCGCGAAGATCATCGAGAACATGGAGTTGGGCCACAACATCACCCACGGGCAGTGGGATTGGATGAACGACCCGGAGATTCACTCCACCGAATGGGAGTGGGACACCACCTCGCCCACTCAGCATTGGAAGAAGTCGCACAACTTCATCCACCACAAGTACACCAACATCGTCGGCCTGGACGACGACATCGGTTACGGCATCATGCGTCTCACGCGCGATCAGCGCTGGGAGAAGTGGATGATCGGCAACCCGATCTACAACATTCTGCTGGGAACGCTCTTCGAGTGGGGCGTGGCGCTGCACGGGGTCGAGACGACCAAGTGGCGCAAGGGCGAGAAGTCGATGGCCGAGGTGCGCAAGGACCTCAAGATCATCGGCAAGAAGGTCGGCAAGCAGGTCGGCAAGGACTACGTCGTGTTCCCGGCGCTGACCGGGCCGGCGTGGAAGCACACCCTCGGCGCCAACGCGGTGGCGAACCTGATCCGCAACTACTGGTCGTACATGGTGATCTTCTGCGGCCACTTCCCCGACGGCGCAGAGAAGTTCACGCAGGAGGAGTACGAGAACGAGACGCAGGCCGAGTGGTACCTGCGCCAGATGCTCGGGTCGGCGAACTTCAAGGCCGGTCCGGTGATGGCCTTCATGAGCGGCAACCTCTGCTACCAGATCGAGCACCACATGTTCCCCGATCTGCCCAGCAACCGGTACGCGGAGATCTCCGAACGAGTTCAGGCGCTGTGTGAGAAGTACGACCTGCCCTATACGACCGGTCCGCTGTTGCGGCAGTACGGCCAGTCGTTCTGGACGATCCTGAAACTCGCACTGCCCAACAGGTTCCTGAAGGGCACGCCCGACGACGCCCCGGAGACCAACTCCGAGTTGAAGTTCCGGATTCGCGGAGGCATGCGCGACACCTTCGGGATCGATCCGGAGACCGGCCGGCGGCGTGGCCTGCGGACGGCGCTGCGCGAGATGCAGAAGGACACGGTGGCGGCCTAAGCCACGAATGGATGAGGTGGCGGCTTAGTCCCGACACCGACAACGACGACGATCGGCCCCGGCGACGCTGCCGGGGTCGATCGTCGTGTCGGGGGGTACTACCGGGTGCGGGTGGAACTGCGGTTGCCGACCCGGCTCCAGACCAGGATCACGATGACCGCGCCGATGATCGACCCGATGATTCCGGCGGGCTGCAGGAAGCCCTGGGCGGCGTCCTTGCCGAAGAGCAGGTAGCCGAGGAAGCCGCCGACGAACGAGCCGACGATGCCGAGAACGATGGTCATGACGACGGACATGCTCTGCTTGCCGGGGATGAGCAGCCGGGCAACGGCTCCGGCGATGAGTCCGACGACGATGATGCTGACGATGAGTCCAAGCATGGTGTGAGCCTTTCCGATTGGTGCCTTGCGGCACCCGTTACCGGGAGGTCGGGCGATTGCTCGACGCTGACACCAGTTCACTCCCCCTAGGGCTCCTCCACCACACCCCTAGGGAGGTAATTCCACCGCTAGGTGATGGTGACGCCGCCGTCGACGACGATCGTCTGCCCGGTGACGTAACCCGCGGCCGGTGACGCCAACCAGACCAGCGTCGCGGCCAGCTCCGCGGGGTCGCCCATCCGCGGCAGCACGAACCTGGCACTCAACGACTCGAGATAGCCGGGCTTGTACTCGTCGGTCATCTCCGACTTGAAGAAGCCCGGCGCAATGGCGTTGACCCTGATGCCCTTGCGAGATCCCCACTGCTGGGCCAAGTCTCGGGTCAACCCGACGATTGCCGCCTTGCTCGCACTGTAGGCGGCCTGCGGGAGACCGGCGGTCGTCAGTCCGAGGATGCTCGCGATGTTGACGATCGAACTGCCCGGCTCCATGACCCTGCCGCACGCCTGAGCCGCCCAGTACGAGCCGTGCAGGTTGACGTCGACGACGGCCCGGAACTCCTCGGGTGTCTCGCGGGTGGCGGGTACCGCAGTGCCGATGCCCGCGTTGTTCACCAGCACGTCGACGCGGCCGAACTCCGCCATGGCGCGGTCGACCATTGCCTGGCATTGCTCGGGATCGGTGACGTCGGTCTGAACCGTCACCGCCCGCCTCCCCGCCGCAGTCACCAAGTCGGCTGTGGCGCCGAGCTTTTCGGTACGCCTCGCGGCCAGCACCACGTCGGCCCCGGCCTGGGCGCACGCCTGCGCGAACGCGACCCCGAGTCCCGACGATGCGCCGGTGACGATCGCGACCTTGCCCTCGAGGCTGAACATTTCCATCAGGTTCACGTCAGAGTCCCATGTTCTTGGCGATGATCAACTTCATCACTTCGCTGGTGCCGCCGTAGATACGGTTGACCCGGCTGTCGGCGTACAGCCGGGCGACGGGGTATTCGGTGATATAGCCGTAGCCGCCGTGCAATTGGAGGCAGCGGTCGATCACGCGGGAGGCGATCTCGGTGCAGAACAGCTTGGCGGAGGCGGCGTCGGCGGCGGTCAGTTCATCCCTGTCGATGGCCTCGAGCGCGCGGTCGACCACGGCCTCGCTCGCGTCGACGTCGGCCTGGCACGCGGCCAGCTCGAACTTGGTGTTCTGAAAGCTGGCGACCGGCTGGTTGAACACCGTGCGGTCCTGGGTGTACCTCTTCGCGAACTGCACGGCGGCCTTCGCCTGGGCGTACGCGTTGACGGCGATTCCGAGCCGCTCCCTCGGCAGGTTGTTGCCGAGGTAGGAGAAGCCGCGGTTCTCCTCGCCGAGCAAATCCTCGACCGGCACCATGACGTCGGTGAAGTTCAGCTCGGCCGTGTCGGACACCTTCAGCCCGAGCTTGTCGAGTTTGCGGCCCACCGAGTAGCCCGGGAGCGTCGTGTCGACGATCAGCAGGGACAGGCCGTGGCGGCGGTCGTCGTCGCGCGGCGGTGCGGTGCGCGCCGCCACGATCATGCGGTCGGCGTGCACACCGCCGGTGATGAACGTCTTGGCGCCGTTGAGCACGTAGTGCTTGCCGTCGTCGGTCAGCTTGGCGGTGGTGCGCATGCCGGCAAGGTCGGATCCCGTTCCCGGCTCGGTCATCGCGATGGCGAACATCAGGTCGCCGCTGACGAATCCGGGTAGCCAGCGCTGCTTCTGCTCCTCCGTGGCGTAGGACTGGAGGTAGGGAAGGCACAGGGTGACGTGAGCGCCGGAGGCGCCGAACGCCACGGCGGCGCGGTTGGTCTCCTCGGACAGGACGGCCTGGAACTTGTAGGACTCGATGCCCGCCCCGCCGTACTCCTCGGCGACCTCGATGCCGAAGACGCCAAGCTCGCCGAGCTTGTTGTAGAACTCACGGGGCACGATGCCTGCGGTACACCAGTCGTCGTACACCGGCACGACTTCGGATTCGATGAAGTCCCTGATGGTCTTCCGGAACGCTTCGTGGTCGTCGTCGTAGACGGTTCTGAGCATGGTTGATTTCTACCCTCTCCGCTGCTCACCACCGAATCCGCCTTCCGAAGTCATCGCGAGAAAGCCCGTGCGACGTCGGCGTTTGGCAGTAAACTCCGATCATGCAACCGCCGGTACCGATGAGTGGGGTCGGGGCTGGCGGCTGGGTGTTCACCATCGCGTCGATCCTGGCGTTTCTTGCCGCAGGTGTCGCGATGCGGACGGGGCGCCGGCTGCTCCGCAGATCCACGCCCGAGCTCGTCGTGCTGTTGAACCAGTCGGCAGCCTTCTACAGTCGCTGGCCGGAAGACCGGTTGGCGTCGGTTCCCGACGTCGAACTTGCCGATGAGATCGCCAGATGTAGGCGCGTGGTCGAGCTGTTGGAGACGCGGCAGGGCGCCGCCACGGGTGCAGCACGTGGCGTAGTCGACGGTCTGCAAGCGTGGATTGCACTGCTGGGCAAGCGAATCGATCAACCGGCGAGCTTGCCCTCCGGCGCGGCATTCGCCTAGCGTCAGGCTCGATGAGCTCACGACCGCTGCACTTCAACGCCTTCATCTGGCCCAACGGGTACCACGAATCTGCCTGGCGTCTCGCCGAGGACGACGTCAGGAACGTGCTCGGGTTGTCGTACTACGCCGACATCGCCCGCACCGCCGAGCGGGGGTTGCTGGACTCGATCTTCCTTGCCGACAACATCGCGATCGCCGAGTACCGCGCCACGCACCTCCCTCAGGTCCAGTTCGACCCCATCGCGGTGCTGTCGGCCTTGGCCGCGACCACCGAGCACATCGGGCTGATCGGCACGGGTTCGACGACCTACAACGAGCCGTATGAGCTGGCTCGGCGGTTTGCCACGCTGGACCATATCAGCGGTGGTCGTGCCGGCTGGAACATCGTCACGACCGTGACGCCGTTGGCCGCAGCCAACTTTGGCGACCGCAGCCATCCCGATCACGCCGACCGGTATGCGCGTGCGGACGAGTTCGTCGAGGTGGCCACCCGGCTGTGGGACAGCTGGGCCGACGACGCGATCGTCGGCGACCGCGATGGCGGTGTCTGGGCCGACCGCAGCAAACTGAGGGCCCCGCGCTTTCACGGCCGGTTCTACGACGTCGAGGGCGTCCAGCCGTTTCCGCGCTCGCCGCAGGGGCGTCCCGTGATGGTCCTGGCCGGGCAATCGGGGGCCGGGGTGCGGTTGGCCGCCCGGCACGCCGAGATGGCGTTCTCCGGACCGCCGTCGCTGGAGGCGGCGGTGGCGTTCCGCGCCGATCTGCACGCGCAGGCCGCCGCCCTCGGTCGTGATCCCGACCAGGTGCTGGTGCTGCCCGCACTGATGGTGACCCTCGGGGGCACCGAAGCCGAGGCCCGTTCCCGGGCGCAACGGCTGGAGGACCTGTCCAGCAGTGAATTTCGTTGGCAGAACGCGCTTTACACGGCCGGATTGGATCCCGACGGGTTCGATCCCGACGCCCCACTTCCGGCGTCGCTGTGGGAGGTGCCGTCGCCGTCCACCCGGACCGACCAGCTCTTCGCCGCAGCCCGCGCCCGTCCCGATGCGCCGTTGCGTGAGGTGGCGCAGGAGGTCAGGGGCGGCGCCGGCCACTCGCACTTCGTCGGCACGCCCGAGCAACTCGCCGACTACATCGCCACCTGGCAGGACGCCGGCGCGGTCGACGGCTTCACCATCATGGGGTCGACGCTTCCGCACGAGTTGGCGGCGTTCGTCGACCACGTCATACCGATCTTGCAGCGCCGCAACCGGTTTCGCACCGAATACGCCGGTACTACGCTGCGGGGGCATCTGGGGTTGTCGAGGCCCAGCGCCCGGTGACGGGCTACAGCGGGATGACCGACTCGCTGTTGAGGAAGCGCCACATCCGCCGGCACGCCGCACCGAGCCGCCGCCGCGTCGGGGTGTGGGACATCGCGTCGATCAGTTCCTGGTCGACGATCACGTAGCCACCGTCCAGTCGGCGCCACCACCCGGCCAAGCTCAGCTCGATCGCGGCGATGGTGCTGACCCTGCCGTGGACCAGGGTGTCGAGGATTTCGTCGGGGACGTAGTTCGCGCTGCTGGTGTGGGCGAGGTGGTCGACCACCCGAACGTGAACCTCGAGGGACTCGGGTGAGAGAACCGCACGCGTCTTGTCTGCGCGCAGCGCCTCGACCTCAGAGAACACCAACTTGTCGTCCATGTGCACACTCTATCCGCAACACGGACGTAACACGAGGTTTACATGAGACGGGGATCCGTCAGGCCGCGACCCGGTCGACGATCAGGTCGTGAAGCAGGTCCGGTTGCTCCTCGGGAAGCCAGTGCGAACCGTCGGTGATCTCGAAGCGGTAGGGGCCCGACACGTTGCGCGCGCACATCGTGGCGCCGCGCCTGCCCAGCGCGGTGTCGCCGGTGCTCCACACGTACGTCGTGGGGGCGGCGACCTTCCTGATATACCTCGGGCTCGCGAATGGCATCGCGCGATACCAGTTGACGGCCGACGACAACGATCCGGAAGCGACGATCTCGGTGTGCACCGTGGCGATCTGTTGCGGCGTCATCCCGGTCGTGCCAAGGATTCGGTCGACGAGCCGTGGCTGACGAAACATCCACTCCGGCAACAGCGGAAGCTGAAACAGTCCGATGTAGTACGAGCGCAGGATCTGGCTGCTGATCAGCATCGAGCCGAGGAACGCCTTCGGATGCGGCACCGAGACCGCCGTCAGAGTCCGGACCACGTCGGGCCGGCCGGCCGCCGTCGACCACGCCACGGCCGCTCCCCAGTCGTGGCCGACCAGGTGGACCGGGCCGCCCGTCGCCTCGGCGAGGGCCGCCACGTCGGAGACCAGGCGGCTCATCCGGTAGGCGCGACGGCCCCGCGGCCGGGCGGTGGGCGCGTAGCCGCGCTGGTCGAACGTCAACGTGCGGTACCCGCTCGCGTGCAGTCGTTCGCACACCGCGCCCCACGAGCTGGAGGTCTGCGGAAACCCGTGCAGCAGGACGACGACGTCACCGTCCACCGGTCCTTCGTCGGTGACGGCGAAGGTAAGGCCGTCGTTGGCGAACTGGCGGATCCGTTCAGTCATCGTTCCTCGATTCGCCGGGGGCGAGCAGCGCGAGCAGCAGCGGGATGCGCCCCGCTTCGATCTCGGGCTGGGGCAGGACGTGGTGGATGATGGCCGCGCCGTCGAAGGAGTTGGTCAGCAGCGCGGCGAGGGCCGCGATCGCCCCGGCGGGATACTGGTCGGCCATGGGCAGGGTGGTGGCGGTGTCGAAGATCCGCGCGCTGTAGTCCTTCAACACCTCCTGCAGTGTGGCCCTGAGCTTTTCGTCGGTGCGCGCGGCGATCAAAAGTTCGTACATCACCACGTTGGTGTCGTTGCGGGTGACGTCGCGCATCGCGTGCAGAACCCCCTCGAGGGCGGGCTGCGCGGCTGGGATCTCGGCGATCTTCTTGCCGAACAGGTCGAGCTGGCGGCGCATCACCTCTCTCGCCGTGGCCGCCATGAAGTCGCCCATGGTGTCGAAGTGGCGAAACAGCGCCCCGCCGGACAGCCCGGCGCGCTTGGTGATGACGGCCGCCGACGCCCTGGCGTAACCGACGTCGACGATCGTGGCGATGCTCGCGTCGAGAAGCCGCGCGACGGTCTCCTCGCGACGTTCCTGTTGAGTCCTCGCCATCAGGCGCGCACGGCGGTGGGACGGGACGTCTCCGCCGCGCGCAGGAAGCGACCTGACTTGCCGGTGACGCCATAGCCGTCGCGGAATTCGCCGTTGCGGTAGACGATCTCGCCGTTGACGGCCGTGACCACGACGGCAGCGTCGTTCCGGTTTACCATGCGGCTCAGTCCGCCGTAGAACGACACCGGCGCTTCGTGATAGCCGTCGACCGCGTCGTCGAGACCGGCCGGATCGATGACGACGAAGTTGGCGGCGTCGCCCTCGCGCAGCCTGCCTGCGTCGACGCCGAACCAGTCGGCGACCTCCGCGGTCAGGCGGTGCACCGCGTGTTCGACGGTCATGAAGGGTCGGCCCGCTCGCTCGGCTACGAGTGCGCGCTTGAGCAGTCGGAGCGCATAGTTGTAGAACGCCATGTTGCGGAGGTGTGCGCCTGCGTCGGAGAAGCCCATGTGGACCGTCGGCTCGGTGGCGAGCTTGTCGAGTTGGCGCTGGCGGTGGTTGGCGACGGTGGTGGTCCAGCGGACGTTGCGCTCGCCGTTCTCGACGAGCACGTCGAGGAAGGCGTCCAACGGATGAAGCCCACGCATCTCGGCGATCCGCCCGAAGCTCTTGCCGATCAACGTCTCGTCGGGGCATTCGACGATGACCGCGTCGTGGAAGTCGCGGTGCCACAACGTCGGTCCGAGCTTGCGGCGGTCGAACTCGCGCCGGAATTCGCGGCGGTATTCGGTGTCGGCGAGCAGTTCATTGCGCTGCAGCTGATCGCGTAGGTGCAGCGCCGCGGTGCCCGCGCCGAACTCCTCGAACACCGGCAGGTCGATGCCGTCGGAGTACAGCTCGAACGGGACGGGTAGGTGCTGAAAGCGGACGCTGGCGCCCAGTACCCGGTTGAGCAGTCGGGTGCCGGGCCCGAACACGCTGACCGCCCCCGGCGCGGCCTTCGAGTCCGCGGAAACCAGCAGACTCATCCGCACGCCGTGGCGACGACCGAACATCCGGCTGCTGGACAGGAAGAACAGCAGCGCCGTCCACGGGCGGGCCACGTCGGGTGCGCTCTGTAACATTCTGCGCCGCTTGCGAAGTACCGCGATGAGCGCGCGGCGTTCCCGCCAGGTCGCGAAGGTCGACGGCAACCCACGGGAGCGGTAGCGGTCGCCGTCGAGCTTGTCGATCGCCGAATCCATGCCGGACATGCCGAGCAGGCCGGCGTCGAGCGCCTCGGCGAGCTTGGCGGTCATCGCGTCGAGTTCCGCGGGCGTCGGCCGGGTGGTGTCGTCGGTGGCGCGGTCGAGGCCGAGTACGGACGTGCGCAGGTCCGAATGGCCAAGCAGGGAGCTCACATTGGGGCCCAGTGGCAGGGCGTCGAGGGCGGCCACGTATTCGGCGGCGGTCGTCCAGGTCTTCTTGTCGTTGAGCGCGCCGAGGACGAACTCGCGCGGCACGGCCTCGACCCGGCTGAAGAGGTCGGCGGCGTCCTCGTTGTTCGCGTACACCGCAGACAGCGAGCAGTTGCCGAGCAGGACCGTCGTCACGCCGTGGCGGACGGATTCGCGCAGCCCCGGGTCGAGGAGCACCTCGGCGTCGTAGTGGGTGTGCACGTCGACGAAGCCGGGCACGACCCACTTGCCCTCGGCGTCGACGACGTCGGGGCACCCGGTTTCGTCGAGCGGTTCGTCGGACACCGAGACCACGACGCCGTCGCGAATGCCGAGGGTCTTCACCCGCGGCGGGGCGCCCGTGCCGTCGAACCACGAGCCGTTGCGCACGATCACGTCATAGGGCATGTGATGCACGCTACATAAGATTGCGAGTGATCACAATCATTCTTTCACGGCTTCGGCGCGCAAACGTTCGCTCACCGAACGTTTGCGCGCCGAAATCGCGCTAAGCGGCCTTGAGTGCCGGGCGCTCGGCGGCGGCGGTGGGCCGACGACGGTGCAACAGGTTGCCGACCTTGAAGTCGTTCGGCAGCGACAGCTTGAAGACCGTCTTCCAGGCCGAGCCAACTTGGCGCGGCAGCGAACCGGTGGTGTAGGTCAGGCCGTAGCGCTCGAACACGTCCTGGATCTTGGGCGCGATCTCCTGGTACCGATTGCTGGGCAGATCGGGGAACAGGTGATGCTCGATCTGGAACGACAGGTTGCCGGACATGAAGTGCAGCAACTTACTTCCGGAGATGTTGGCCGAGCCCAGCATCTGACGCAGATACCACTCGCCGCGGGTCTCGCCGTCGATCGAGTTCTTCTCGAAGGTCTGAACGCCCTCGGGGAAGTGACCGCACATGATGACCGAGTGCGTCCACACGTTGCGGACGAGGTTGGCGGTCAGGTTGGCCGTCAGCGTGCTGACTGCAGACGGGCCGGACAGCAACGGGTGCAGCAGGTAGTCGCGCGTGGCCTGCTTGCGGATCTTGGCGAGCACCCTCTTGCCCCTGGCCTGGAACTCGGCCTTGTCGGTCCGGCCCTTGAGGTACTTGCCGATCTGCAGGTCGTACGCCGCGATGCCGTATTCGAAGACGCAGGCGTTGATGAAGTTCCACAGCGGCTGCGCGAGGTAGAACGGCACCCACTTCTGGTTCTCGTCGACGCGCATGATGCCGTAGCCGAGGTCGTGGTCCTTGCCGCGCACGTTGGTGTAGGTGTGGTGGACCTCGTTGTGCGAGTGCTTCCACATCTCGGCGGGGGAGGCATTGTCCCACTCCCACGTGGTGGAGTGAATCTTGCTGTCGCGCATCCAGTCCCACTGGCCGTGCATGACGTTGTGGCCGATCTCCATGTTCTCGACGATCTTGGAGATCGACAATCCGACGGTGCCGACGACCCACGCGGGCGGGAACAACGAGAACAGCAGGACGGCGCGGCTGCCCAGTTCGAGCTTGCGCTGACCGTCGATCACCTTGCGGATGTAGGCGGCGTCGCGTTCGCCGCGGCTTGCGACGACCTGCTCGCGGATGGCGTCGAGCTCGCGGCCAAGGTTCTCGACGTCCTCGGCCGTGAGGTGTGCGGTGGTCGGGTTCTGGTCGGCGTGAACGGTTTTGATTGAAGTGGTCATGATGGCGCTCCCTAAGGGGTCAGAGATCGATGTCGCACGAACCCGCGGCGGCAGAGACGCAGGTCTGGATTTGGACGTTGTCGCCTGGAGTGGCGGTGGTGACGTCGCCGGTACGCAGGTCGCGGACGGCGCCCTGGCGCAGCGGGACGACGCAGCCGAAGCAGACGCCCATCCGGCAGCCCGACGGCATCAGAACGCCGGCGGCTTCGCCGGCGTCGAGAAGTGTTTCGGCACCGGTCGCCTCGACGACCGTGCCGGTCTTGGTGAAGCTGACCGAGCCGCCGTCGCCAGCGGTGATGACGGTGGGGCGGAACCGTTCGGTGTGCAGCCGATCGGCGATGCCGTCGGCTGCCCAGCGCATTTCGAGTGCATCCAGCATTCCGGCGGGGCCACATGCCCACGTCTGGCGGTCGGCGAGATCGTCGACCAGGTCGTCGAGCGTGGCGACGTCGAGCATGCCGTCGGTGTCGGTGTGCTTCTCCACCAGACGGATTCGGCCCTCGCGGGCCATCATGCGGAGTTCGCCGCCGAAGATGACGTCGTCGGCGGTGGGGGCGGAGTGCACGACGACCACGTCCGAGCCCGCATCAGTCAGGTTGCGCAGCATTCCCATCGCCGGTGTGACGCCGCTGCCCGCGGTGAGGAAGAGGATCTTCGGGGGCGACTGGACGCCGAGGGTGAAATCGCCTGCGGCCTGGTCGAGTTGAACGATTGTTCCGACGGTGGCGCGGCGGACGAGGTGATTGCTCACCTTCCCGTCCGGAATGGCCTTGACGGTGACGGCGATGGTGTCGTCGGTGGTCTTGGAGGTCAGCGAGTACGCCCGCCATTGGCGGATTCCGTCGACGTCGACCCCGATGCGCACGTACTGGCCAGGGGTGTGGCCCCGCCATCCGCGGCCGGGCTTGATGACCACGCTGACGGCGTCGCGCGTCTCGGGATGGAGGGCGACGATGCGGCCGCGGAGGTCGGCACTCGAGCGGAGGGGGTCGATGACGTCGAGGTAGTCGGCGGGCACCAGGGGTGTCGTCACGCGTTCGGCGAACCTGATGACCCGTGCCCGCAGCGCGCCGACGGTCGTCGGCCGGGGTGCTGTCGTCGTCATGGTTCCACTCTGGCTGAGTTGAGGGTATAAAGTCTTGGATGTCAGGCGTGAATGTCCTGTATGAATTTGTTCGTAGGGAATAGTTTTGCCGGAATCAGCGGGGGCTTCAGGCCCTGAGGGCCGCCTCACCAGCCTCGACCTGTCCGACGACGTGGTCGAGGCCCTTCAGGCCGTCCTGCCGCGGATGGCGGAGAACACGGTGACCGCGGTGACGCTCGAGGTCCCGAGCTATGCGCGCGCCTTCAGCGGCCGGATGGGCCAGACCATCGAGAACGCCGTGCAGATGGCGCTCGGGGCATTCCTGCGGCTTGCCGTGCGATCGCACGACTCCGATCCGAGTGCGACTCTCTCACCTGCCCTCGACGGCGCCTACGAACTCGGCCGTGGTGAGGCCCGACAGGGGCGGTCCATGGATGCGCTGCTCTCGGCGTACCGCGTTGGTGCCCGGGTCGCATGGCGGGAGTTGTCGTCGACGGCCGTGGCCGCCGGGCTGGCCGCCGAGACCGTCGCCCGCTTCGCGGAGTTGGTGTTCGCGTTCATCGACGAGCTGTCGGCCGCCAGCGTCGCGGGACACACCGACGAGCTGGCGACCACGGGCCGGGTCCGCCAGCGATACCTGGACAGGTTGGCCAAGCAGTTGATCGCCGGCGAGCCCGTCGAGACGCTGAAGGCCAGCGCCGAGGAGGCGGACTGGCACCCACCGGAGACGTTGACGGCGGTCCTGGTGGCCGAGGCGCAGACCCGAGGACTGGCGGCCAGATTCGGCCAGGCGACGTTGCAGCTGAGCGAGGACCTGCCGGGTGTCGACCCCTCGGAGTCCCTTGCGGTGCTGCTCGTCCCCGACCTGGACGGCAGGCACCGAGGGCAGCTGCGGTCGGCACTGCAGGGCCGACGCGCCTTGGTCGGCCCGGCACGACCGTGGGCACTGGTGGAGTCGTCCTACCGACGCGCCCTGCGGGCCAGGCAGCTGCAGGTCGACGAGGAGATCGTCGACACCGAGGAACACCTCGTCGAGTTGGTCCTCACCGCCGACCGCGACGCCGTCGCCGATCTTCGCCGCCACGCCCTGGCGCCGTTGGCGGACCTGCGACCCAATACCGCCGACCGCCTGGCCGAGACACTGCGGTCGTGGCTTCTGCATCAGGGCCAGCGCGAGGCGATCGCGGCCGACCTGTTCGTGCACCCGCAGACGGTCCGGTACCGTATGACGCAGCTGCGTGAGCTGTACGGGGACCGTCTCGACGACCCGCGGATCATCCTGGAACTGACTGTGGCCTTAGGGGTTTCGCCGTGAACGCCAGGATTGCCGCCGCGTGTTGGACGGTGGCCGGCGTGGCGTACCTCGGGCTCGAGGCGGCGGCCGCCGCAGCTCATCCGGGGTACCGCTACGCGACGAACTTCATCAGCGATCTCGGCAGACCCGATTCACCGCTGAGTCATCTGATGAACACCGCCTTCGTCGTGCAGGGCACGCTGTTCTTCGCGGCGTCGGTGGCATTGACGCGCGCGAGGCGCAGCCACATCGGCGTCTTCGTGGCGTGCGCGGCGGCCAACGCCGTCGGCAACGTCGTCGTCGCGATGGTCCCGAGCGGTGGCGCGGGGATCGCCTGGGTGCACGTGTCGGCCGCGGCGGTGGCGATCGTCGGAGGTAACGCGGCCATCCTTGCCGGGCACCGGATGGTGAGCGAATCTCGTTGGTACCGGCTGACGTCCGTCGGGCTGGCGGCGCTGGGCTTCTTGGCGTTCAGCGTGCTTGCCGTCGGGGCGGTCACCGCGTCGACCATCGTGCTCCCCGGCGCAGTGTGGGAACGGACCTGCGTCTACACCATCATCGGCTGGCAGCTGCTGTCTGCATTGCGGCTCTCGCGTCGCTGAAAGTCGTTGCGGCTCAAGCAGGCGCGGCGACCGGGGGTCCCGGTGCAGGGCCCGGAGCTGGAACCGGGGCGGGGGCGGCCAGGGCATCGGGAGCCGGTGGTGGTGGCGGCGGTGCTGCAATGGGGTATCCCAGCTTGCCGACGGCGTAGTTGGCCGCCTGGTCGACCAGCCCGTCGGAGACGTAGGCGTTGTGCAGGCCGAAGTCGCCACCGTCGGAGCAGATCGGATCTCCCGGCACGCACGAGTCAAGGGTCTTGCCCGCGTACTTCGGGCCGATGACGATCGCCGGTTCGTTGACGAAGCTCATGAAGCGCTCCGACGGCTTGCCGAACAGAGTCACCGCGGCGACGTGGTCGGCGATGGCCGGCGGCAGCGGCCCCGTCACACCGGAGTCCGCGGCGCCCGGCGGGACCACGTCGGCGGTGACGAAGCCCGCGACGGCGGCCCCCTGGGAGAACCCGCCGAGCACGATCTTGGTCTTCGGGCAGTTCACCGCGGTGGCCTGAATGTGGGCGGCGGCATCGTTGATCCCGTCGACTGCGCGCGGGAACTCAATGGTGGCAGGGTAATTCACCGCGTAGACGCTGACCGACTTGTTGCCGACCTTGGACTGCAGCGCGTCGACGAAGGCCTGTCCGACATAGCCGACGCCCGCTGGCTCGCCGGTGCCGCGGGCGAACACCGCCTCGACGTCGGGGCATACCGGGTTGGACGCATTCGGCAGGGGCTCGGCGGACGCGCCGGGAGCGGCGCCGCCCACCAAAGCCCACGTCAGAGTGGCCGCGACACCAAGGACTGGGGTGAGGGAGCGCAAGGTCATGCTGCTAGTTTGCCTAATTTTCGCGAACGCAAACCACCCGAATCAAAGTGATCTCCGCGACGTCGAACCGTCAGGTCCCGCAGAACGTCTGATACGGCCCGAAGTCGTCTGGGGCCGGGGCGGCGTACCGCTCGAGTTCGGGGCGTTCGTCGTACGGCGACGCAATGGCCTCGAGTAGCCGATTCAGGGGTTCGACGTCACCGGAAGTGGCTGCGGCCAGGGCTTCTTCGACGAGGTGGTTGCGCGGGATGTACACCGGATTCACGCGGTCCATCGCGTCGGCGTCCGGGTCGAGGGCCCGCCACCGAGTGAGCCAGGTGTCGAAGCCGGCGAGGTCGACGAACAACCCGCGGGCGGGTTCGGCGTCCCCGCGGGCTGCCGCAGCCAGGCTGCGGAAGAACGACGTGTAGTCCACCCGGCTTTGGGTCAGGTGGCCCAACAGGTCGTCGGCGAGGGACGTCACCGTCGCGTCGTCGACGTCCGCGGCCACGCCGAGCTTGGCGCGCATGCCCGACGCCCGCGCGGCGTCGTAGGCGGCGGTGAACGTGCCGAGCGACTCCACCGCGAGCTCCACTGCGCGCTGTTGGTCGTCGGAGATCAGCGGCAGAAGGGTTTCCGCGAAACGGGCCAGGTTCCATTGCGCCACGATCGGCTGATTGGCATATGCGTAGCGCCCCGCGTGGTCGATCGAGCTGTAGACCGTCGCGGGGTCGTAGGCCTCCATGAAGGCGCAGGGCCCGTAGTCGATCGTCTCGCCCGAGATTGTCATGTTGTCGGTGTTCATCACCCCGTGGATGAAGCCGACGAGCATCCATCGCGCCACCAGGGCCGCCTGCGCGGCAACCACCGCGTCGAACAGCGCCAGATAGGGCTGCTCGGCGTCGGCGGCGGCGGGGTAGTGCCTCGCGATCGCGTGGTCGGCGAGGCGGCGCACCAGGTCGAGGTCTCCTGAGGCGGCCGCGTACTGAAAGCTGCCGACGCGCAGGTGGCTGCTGGCGACGCGGGCCAGGACGGCACCCGGCAACGCCGTCTCGCGCCACACCTCGGCCCCGGTCGCGACGACGGCGAGTGCCCGCGTCGTCGGGATGCCGAGTGCGTGCATGGACTCGCTGACGACGTACTCGCGCAGCATCGGGCCGACCGCCGCCAGTCCGTCGCCGCCGCGGGCGAAGGGGGTGCGTCCCGAGCCCTTGAGGTGGAGGTCGCGTCGTCGGCCGTCGGAGTCGGTGAGTTCGCCGAGCAACAGCGCGCGACCGTCGCCGAGACGCGGTGTGTACCCGCCGAATTGGTGCCCGGAGTAGGCCTGGGCCACCGGCGTCACACCATCGGGGACCTCGGCTCCGACCAACAGCCGCAAACCCGCGGGGCTCGCGAGCCACGTCGCATCGAGGCCCAGTTGGGCGGCCAACGGTTCGTTGAGGGCCAGCAGGCGGGGTTCGGGTGCCTCGGCGGCCCGCCACGCGACGGCCATCTCCGGCAGGTCCCGCGCGAACTGGCTGTCCCTGAGGACGGTGGTCGACTGTGCTGCGCTCACCTCGTCCAGCGTACGGAGCGCGGACTCAACGGTCGATCCACTTCATCTGCTGCTCGTTGTGGTGCTCGCCCACCGCGGGGGACACCTCGGTCAGCTTCCGGAGCTGCTCCTCGGTCAGCTCGACGCCGTCGGCCGCGACGTTCTCCTCGAGCCGCGACACACGCTTGGTGCCGGGGATCGGCGCGATGTGGTCGCCCTGAGCCAGCAGCCAGGCCAACGCGACCTGAGCCGGGGTGGCGCCGACGTCGGCGGCGATCGCCTCGACCTCGGCGACCGCGCGCAGGTTCTGCTCGAAGTTCTCGCCCTCGAAGCGGGGGTTGGTCTTGCGGTTGTCGGAGTCGTCGAAGTCGGCGGTCGACGTGATCTGCCCGGTCAGGAAGCCGCGCCCCAGCGGCGAGTACGCGACGAACCCGATCCCGAGTTCGCGCAGCAGCGGCAGCACGTCGGGCTCCGGGTCGCGGGTCCACAGCGAGTACTCCGACTGCAGTGCGGTGATCGGGTGCACGGCGTGCGCGCGCCGGATGTTGTCGACGCCGGCCTCGGACAGTCCGATGTGCCGAATCTTGCCCTCGGACAACAGCTCTGCCAGTGCGCCGACGGTGTCCTCGATCGGTGTCGCGGGGTCGACGCGGTGCTGGTAGTAGAGGTCGATCCAATCGGTGTCGAGCCGCTTCAGCGATCCCTCCACGGCGGCGCGGACGTTCGCCGGGCTGCTGTCGAGGTGGCCGGGACCATCTCCCGCGTGGGAGACCATGCCGAACTTGGTGGCGAGCACCACCTCGTCGCGGCGCCCCTTGATGGCGCGGCCCACCAGTTCCTCGTTGACGTACGGGCCGTAGATCTCGGCGGTGTCGACGAGGGTGACGCCGAGGTCGAGGGCCCGCTGGATGGTGCGAATGGATTCCGCGTCGTCGGTGCCTGCGCCGGTGTAGGCGGCCGACATGCCCATGGCACCGAGGCCGATGCGTGCGACGTCCAGATCTCCGAGGGTGATGTGCTTCATTTCATCGACGGTACGACTGGACGTCGCCGAGTGCGAGGGTCTGTCATTACCTGCCTCCGGACGCCGGACCGGCGGGAGTGTCTGCCCGCAGTCCATCGCTTCCCGAATTGCCGTTGACATATGCAGGTAAATACCTGCATACTTTTGTCGTGACCGAGGAGACCCACGAGATCGACTCGGTTTTCAAGGCGCTCGCGGACCCCACCCGGCGGATGCTGCTCGACCGACTGCGCGACCACAATGGCCAGACCCTGAGTGAATTGTGCGATCCCCTGGACATGAAACGCCAGTCGGCCACCCAGCATCTCGACGTCTTGGTGAAGGCCAACCTCGTGGCCGTCGTACGCCGCGGTCGTGAACGCCTTCACTACCTCAATCCCGTGCCCATACACGAGGTCGAGGAGCGCTGGATCTCGGGCTTCGAGAAACCGCGCTTGCAGATGCTGAGCGACATCAGAAACCGAGCCGAGGAGTACGCCATGACCGAAAAAGACACCGCTGTACCTAGTTACGTCTACGTCACATATATCCGCGCGACCGCAGAGCAGGTATGGAACGCGCTGACCGATGCCGATCTGACGGCCAAGTACTGGGGACACGCCAACATCTCGGACTGGCGGCCCGGCTCGCCCTGGGAGCACCGACGGACCGATGGATCGGAACGTGCCGACGTCGTCGGCAAGGTGCTCGAAGCCGAGCCCCCGACGCGCCTGGTGATCACCTTCGAAGACGCGCCCGACGAGGACAAGCCCGGCGGACCGTCGGTCGTCACGTTCCTGGTCCAGCCGCATCAAGACATCGTCCGACTGACGGTCAGCCATGAGAACCTGGCGAATAGGGCTATGTATCAGGGTATTTCGAATGGATGGCCAGCCGTCCTCGCCAACCTCAAGTCGCTGCTCGAGACCGGTGACGTACTTCCGCAGGCGCCCTGGGACGTGGCCAACGTCAACGCGTGAATCGCGTCATGCCGCACTAAACGGATTGTGTTCTGCGATGAGCTTTTCCATCCGCGCCTCGTCGAGACGCACGCGGATGGTCGAGGCTTCCTGCTGATCGCGGATGACCTTTGCCAGGGTGAATGAGCTGGCGACGAGGAACAGCACAGTCATGCCGAGGAACAGTCTCTGCCAAGGGTCCAGCGGGAGAAAGTAGATCCCGCCGATCGCTCCGAGGAAACTCACGCCGAATGACGCACCCGCCTGGACGAAGAATGCGGCCGTGCTCTTGGAGATCTCGTTGAATGCGTTCATGGAAATCACTCTGCCCCAGCATCGTCTAGGTAGATCTACTCGAATTCAGGGACGATCTGACAGCCCGGCGGTAGCGTCTGCCCGATGCGCAACGTCGTCATCACCGGTCCAGGTTCCGTCGAAGTCCGCGACGCCCCCGACCCGGTCCCGCCGGGAGCCGACGGAGCGGTGGTCGGTGTCGAGTCGACGGCGATCTGCGGATCCGATCTGCACTTCTACGACGGTGATCTGCCGGTCGGCGACGGGGTGGCCGTCGGCCACGAATTCATCGGCACGGTCCTGGAAGTGGGGCCGGAGGTGTCGAACGTGCGCGTCGGTGACCGGGTCCTCACAGCATCGGTCACCGGGTGCGGGAAGTGTGCCGGGTGCGCGACGGGCAACCCGGTGACGTGTGTGCAGGGCATGCAGATCTTCGGCTCCGGCGTGCTCGGTGGGGGACAGGCCACTGCAGTGGCGGTGCCCAACGCCAACTTTCAGCTCCTGCGGATTCCCGACGGCGTCGACGACGAGGCCGCGCTGTTGCTGACGGACAATCTGTCGACCGGGTGGATCGGGGCGAAGAAGGCCGACATCCCGCCGGGTGGGACGGTCGTCGTCATCGGCCTCGGCGCCGTCGGGCTCTGTGCGGTGCGCGCGGCGTTCGCCCAGGGCGCGGGCACCGTGCTGGCCGCCGACCCCGTCGCGGGCCGCCGCGCGCTGGCAGTGGATTCGGGGGCAACCGCGCTGGAGGGGTCGACCGTCGCGGCGGTCCTCGAGCACACCGGCGGCCGCGGAGCCGACAGCGTCATCGACACCGTTGCCCTCGACGCCACCCTGAACGACGCGCTGGCGTGCGTGCGCGCCGACGGCACCGTGTCCGTCCTTGGCGTGCACGACCTCGACCCCTACCCGCTGCCCATCCTGATGGCGCTGATCCGCAACCTCACGCTGCGCATGACGACCGCCCCGATTCAGCAGACGTGGGTCGACCTGCTTCCGCTGGTGACCGGAGGGTCGCTGCGCACCGACGGCATCTTCACGCACCGCTTCCCGCTGGACGCGGCGGCCGACGCCTACGCCGCGGTGGCGGCGCGCAGCCCGGAGTGCGTGAAGGTGATCCTGACGCCCTGACCGTCAGCCGGCGTAGGCCACCTCGTCGAACGGCCAGAGCTCTGTCAGCCATTGGCGCACTTCACGTCTCAGGACGGGATCGAGGTCGGCGATGTCGGCGCGAACCCACGACCGCACGTCCACGCTTCCCGGCCGAGGGCCGGGGTCGAGGTAGAGGCACCCGATCACGTCGTCGTCCTCGGGCCGCAGCACCGTGTACGCGAACGCGACCCGTCGGTCGAATTCGTCGGCGTGACGGACGAGGTCGACCAGGTTGCCCTCGGCGGACAGCCCGCCGTCCGGCGGCCAGCTGCGGCCCTCGAACCCGGGAGTGGCCCTGATGTGGTCGACGCTCGTCGTCCACGCGTTCAGGTCTGCGGCGTTGTGTTGCGGGCCGAGGGGTTCGAGGCGGAACCGCGCCGATTGAAGCACGCGCGGCACGTCGAAGTCGTCCGGTACCAACGGCTCCTGGTTCATCGACGCACTCTAGCGTCACACCAGCCTGGGGGCGGTGGCCGTGAGCATGGCCACCAGCATGTGCACGATCTCCTCGGGATCGTCGGGTGCCTCCTCAGGTCTACTGCCGTCCTGCGTCGCCCGCTCGTGCTCGGCCGCGAGCGCGAACATCGCGGTGGCGACCGCGGCGACCCGGCGGTGGCGGGCACCCCGCTCGGTGGCGGGCACCGCGTTGGACAGCGCGTCGAGCACCCGCGGCCAGGCGGTCTCGGCGGAATTCATTGGCTCCGTGCGTAATCGAGGGCCGACGACCTGCAGGAAGCGGGCGTAGTGCGTGCTGTCCAGGCGCAGCAGCGGCACGACGAGTACCCGCATGAGCGCGTGGGCGTCGGCAGGGTCGTCGGCGTCGAGTTCGTCGAGCATGCGTTCGCGTTCCAGCTCCATCGGCAGCAGGCGACGGGCCACCACGGCGTCGACCAGGTCCTGTCTGCTGCGGAAGTGATAGTTGACCGCGGAGTTGTTGCGTTGGCCGGCCGCCTTGGCGATGTCGCGCAGCGGCACCTCGAAGCCGTGCTCGGCGATGAGCCGCTCGGCGGCGTCGAGCAGCGCGTCCTTCGACCGGGTTCCACGATCCACGGGTCGATCCTAGGCGTTCCTCGACACCGATTAAGCGCATGTGCTTAACTCGGGTGTCGGCCAGCCCGCCGGAAGGATGAATGATGACTGCTGTTGACCACCCCCGTGAGAGCGGCGTCCGCGAGATCGACGCGGGTGCGCCCATGGCGCGGTTCGCCAGAGGGTGGCACTGCCTCGGTCTTGCCGAATCGTTCCGCGACGGCAAACCGCATGGCGTGAACGCCTTCGGCACGCGCCTCGTCGTCTTCGCCGACCCCGACGGCCAAATCCACGCGCTCGACGGCTACTGCCGGCACATGGGCGGTGACCTCTCGATGGGGACGCTCAAGGGCGACACGGTGGCCTGCCCGTTCCACGACTGGCGCTGGCAGGGCTCGACCGGCCGGTGTGTCGAGGTGCCCTACGCCCGCCGCACTCCCCGGCTGGCGCGCACCCGAAAGTGGTTGTGTCAGGAGGTGAACGGGCAACTCCTGGTGTGGCACGACCCGGAGGGATCCACGCCGCCCGCCGAGCTGACACCGCCGACCATCGACGGCTACGACGAGGGCAAGTGGTCGCCGTGGACCTGGAACACGATCTTCATCGAGGGCTCCCATTGCCGGGAGATCGTCGACAACAACGTCGACATGGCTCACTTCTTCTACATTCACCGCGCGTATCCGACGTACTTCAAGAACGTCATCGAGGGCCAGACCGCCAGCCAGTTCATGGAGTCCAAGGCCCGCCCCGACACCACGGAGAACTACGACAAGCTTTGGGAGGGAACGAATCTGAGGTCGGAGGCCACCTACTTCGGACCCGCCTACATGATCAACTGGCTGCACAACGACGTCGCCCCCGACTTCACCCTCGAGGTGGCCCTGATCAACTGCCACTACCCGGTCACGCACAACTCGTTCGTCCTGCAATACGGCGTCGCGGTGCAAAAGATCGACGGCCTGCCCGAGGACAAGGCCGCCCGCTTGGCCGCGACATTGAGTAAGAACTTCGGGGAGGGCTTCCTCGACGACGTCGAGGTCTGGAAGCACAAGACGCGCATCGACAACCCGCTGCTGACCGAAGAGGACGGCGCGGTATACCAACACCGGCGGTGGTACGAGCAGTTCTACGTCAACGTCGCCAACGTCACCGACGACATGGTCGACCGTTTCGAACTCGAGGTCGACACCACCCACGCCTATGGTGTGTGGCAGCAGGAGGTCGAGGAAAACCTCTCGCGCCGAGACGCTTTGGCGTAGGTCAGGCTCGTTCGAGCACGACCACCGGGATGACCCGGTCGGTCTTGCTCTGGTAGTCGTCGTAGTCCGGCCACGCCGCGGTCATCTTGGCCCACGCCTCGGGCTTCTCCTCGTCGGTGGCCACCCGCGCCCGCACCGGGAACCGGTCACCCTTGATCTGGATCTCGGCCGTCGGGTCGGCTTGCAGGTTCAGGAACCAGGCGGGCGGCGCGTCGGTGCCGCCCTTGGATGCGACGACGAGGTGCGCGTCGTCGTTCCAGTCCTCGAAGATCAGGGCGTGGCTGCGTTCCTCGCCGGACTTGCGGCCCTTGGTGAACAGGATGAGGATCTTGGTCCCGTTGCGCCAGTGGTAGCCGTCTTCGCCGTTCGTCTCGAGATACCGCTCGACGTGCGGATCTCCGTGCAAATCCTTGGCCGTTGTCATGGGCGGAGAAGTACCCCTCGCCGAGCCGGACCAATCAGAGATTTTCGTGGTGGTCGACGACCCGTCTGACCGTGTCGAGGGCGTCGCGCAGAACGTCCGGCTCGGTGGAGCCGAGGGCCAGTCGAAGCGCCTGCGGGACGTGGCCGACGGCGAAGGGTTCGGCGGTGGCCACCGACACCCGCTGGGTTGCCAGGTCGGCCGCGACCCGGTCGGCCCGCACCTCCTCGGGCAGGGGCAGCCACAGGAAGTACGACGCCGGGTGGCCGACCACCGGCAGGCCCGCCAGCACCTCCCTGGCGATCGCCTGCCTGGCCCGCGCGTCGGTGCGCTTGGCGGTTTCGAGCCTGGCGACGGTGCCGTCGTCCAGCCAGCGGCATGCGATCGCCGTCATCACCGCAGGCGTGTTCCAGGTCGTGGCGCGGATCGCCCGTTCCAGCGGAGGCACCAAATTCTTTGGTGCCGAGACGAACCCGACGCGAAGGCCGGTGGCGACGCTCTTGGACAGACCGGTCACGTGGACGGTGAGTTCCGGCGCCCGCGCCGCGAGCGGGGCCGGCGCCCGGTCGGCGAGGTAGGCGTAGGCGGCGTCCTCGACGATCAGGAGCCCGTGTCGCCGCGCGATCTCGACCAGGCGGTCGCGGTGGGCGTCGGTCGTCACCGTGCCCAGCGGATTGTGCAGGGTGGGCATCGCGTACACCGCGCGGACGCGACGGGAAGCGCACAGTCGGTCGAGGGCGTCCAGGTCGGTGCCGTCATCTCCAACGGGTAGGGGCGCCAACTCGATTCGCAGGGTCTCGGCGAGGACCTTGAACCCCGGATAGGTCACGGCGTCCACCGCGACGACGTCGCCCGGTTGCAGCAATGCCATCGCCGTGACGGCCAGGCCGTGCTGGGACCCGTTGACCAGCAACACCCGGTCCGCGCCCACCCGCAGCCCGAGCTGCTCGAGATAGATTGCCGCCGAGTCTCTTTCGTGGGCTCTCCCGCCGTGGGGCTGGTAGCGCAGAAGGGCGGCGAGGTCGCCGCCCGAGGCGAGGTCGCGCAGTGCCCGTCGCAGGAGCTCGGTCTGGCCGGGCAGCGACGGGTAGTTGAAGTTCAGGTCGGCCACGTCGGCGCCGAGTGACTGCTGGTCGACGCCGTGGCCCGGGGACAGGGTGGTGTCGCGGACGAAGGTGCCGCGGCCGCGCTCGCCACTGACCAGTCCCATGGCCTCGAGCTCGGCGTATACCCGCGAGGCGGTGACGACGGCGAGTCCCTCGGTGGCCGCAAGCTGGCGGTGCGTCGGCAGCCGGGTTCCCGACGCCAGCCGTCCCGACCGGATGTCGGCCGCCATCGCGTCGACCACACCCTTGTACCTCGACGGCGCCACCCGGCGATTGTATGCATGACAATTCTTTGATTGTCACGTTTGCGGCTCCATACGATCGCCGCATGCACATCGCCATCCTGACCTTCGAGGGATTCAACGAACTCGACTCGCTGATCGCCCTCGGCGTCCTCAACCGCGTCAAGCTGCCCGGCTGGCGGGTGTCGATCGCCAGCCCGACCCCGCGGGTCCGGTCGATGAACGGCGTTGTCGTCGAATCCATGGCCACCATCGAGGAGGCCTGCTCCGCCGACGCCGTGATCGTCGGCAGCGGAATGCAGACCCGCGAGGTCGTCGCCGACCACGCGCTGATGGCACGGCTGCGCCTGGACCCGTCCCGGCAACTGCTGGCAGGCCAGTGTTCGGGAACGCTGGTGCTGGCCAAGCTCGGTCTGCTCGACGGGGTGCCCGCCTGCACCGACCTGACGACGAAGCCGTGGGTGCGCGAAGCCGGGGTGGACGTCCTACCCCAACCGTTCTTCGCCAGGGGGGACGTCGCCACCGCGGGCGGCTGTCTCGCGTCGCCCTACCTCGCCGCGTGGCTCATCGCCCGGCTGGTGGACGTCGAGGCCGCCGAGAGCGCGTTGCACTACGTTGCCCCGGTGGGCGAAAAGGACGACTACGTGCGCCGCGCCATGCGCAACATCGACCCCTACCTCGTTCGACCCGCGGCGGTCGTCTGACAGGATCGCAGGCGTGAGAACCGGTCTGATGGTGGTGGTGTCACTCGTCGTCGCGTTGGCGACCTCGGCAACCGGTCACGCGGACCCGAGCGCGCTGTGGAACATCGTGGCTGGGCAGTGCGTCCCGAACCAGGTTGCGCACGACGACCCAGCGCCGTGCGCCAGCGTCGACCTCGGGGCGGGCTCCGCGGTGCTCAAGGACCTCGTCGGCGAAACGCAGTTCCTGCTGATCCCCACCGAACGTTCCTCTGGCATCGACGATCCGGCGATCCTGGCCCCCGCGGCGCCGAACTACTTCGCGGCGGCGTGGCGGGCGAAGTCCTTCGTCGACGAGCGGGCAGGTGTCGAACTTCCGCGGCAGTGGATGAGCCTGGCGATCAACTCGGCCTACGCCCGGTCGCAGAATCAGCTGCACATCCACGTGGACTGCGTGCGCCCCGACGTGCACGACGCGCTGACCCGGTACGGCAGCGCGGTCGGTCCGGCGTGGGCGCCGTTCCCCGTGGAGTTGGCGGGGCATCGGTACGACGCCATGTCGGTCGCCGGAGAAGATCTGGGACAGGCCAATCCGTTTGACCTGCTGGCCGACGGGGTGGCGGGCGCGCGCGAGGACATGGCCTCTCGCACGCTGGTCGTGGTCGGCTCTGAAGACACAAGTGGGCGACCGGGTTTCGTGATCCTCACCGATCGGGCCGACGCGGCGACCGGCGACCTGGCCGAGGGAGAAGAGTTGCAGGACCACGACTTCTGCCCCCGCGTCGCCGCCACGCTGCCGGGCAAGTAGCGCTCACTGGAGGCCCGAGCCCGCCTCGCGGAACATGGTCGCCAGCAATGCCGCCGCCGGGCTGGTGTGCTGCGGTTGCGGGGTGGCCAGATGGATCTGCCAGATGACGGGCACGGTCAGCTCGACGGCCGTCAGGTCGGGGAACCGCGCGGCCTCGCTGGCCGGCATGAACGCCGTGCCGAGGCCGTTGCGGATGAGTGCTGCTGCGACGGTGAAGTCCGCGGGCACCTCGTACGTCGTCCGCCCAAGGGTGCCCGCGGCTGCGAACGCGTCGTCGAGCATCCGTCGGATGCCGAACCCAAGGGGGAAGCCGACGAGGTCTTCGGTGTCGAGGTCGGCGATCGGGACTCGCCCCGCGTCGGCGAGCCGATGGTCGGAGCGACAGACGAACGTCATGGGCTCCTCGGCGATCACGTGCATGTCCACCCCGGGCTGGCGGCGGTCGGGTGCCGACACCAGCGCCAGGTCGATGGTCCCGTCGGCAATCGACGACAGGTAGGCCGACGAGCCGGATTGGCTGAGCCGCAGCCTGATTCGAACCGACGGGTGGGCCGCGTGGAATTGGCCGAGTACCCGCGCGACGTCCAGTTGGCCGAAGGTGACAAGCGACCCGAAGTCGACCGTTCCCGTCAGATGCCCGCGGAGGTCGCTGAGCGAATCCTTGGCCAGGCGCGCGGAGCGGATGAGGTGGCGGGCGTGCTCGCGAAGCCGTTCGCCTGCCGGCGTCAGGCGGATCTGCTGGCGGGATCGGTCGAACAGTTCGACCGCCAACTCGTCTTCGAGCTTCTTGATCGACGTCGACAGCGCGGACTGGACGACGTGCACCCGTGCGGCGGCCCGGGTGAAGCTCAGTTCGTCGGCCACCGCGACGAAGTACTCGAGCTGCCGCAGTTCCATCCCGACGAAGCTATCACCGGCATCGATGCGGCTCACGCGTGTCGATCGACGTCCGGCATCGGCGTGCGGCGTCTCACGTGGCCTGCGATCAAGTCGTACATCCGCTCGGTAACGTCGGTGGCGTCGCTCATGATGTTGTACCCGTGGTCGACTCCGGCCACGTCATGATGTTCCACCAGAGACCCGACCGCGTCGAGATCGGCTGCGTAGGAAGCGCCTTCGTCGCGAAGCCGGTCGTACTCGGCGGTGACGACGAGCGCAGGCGCGATGCCGCGCAAACCGGTCCCGTTGGTGCCCCAGGCCGGTGACGCCAACCGGTTCCGTCGACGGTCGACGTCGGGAACGTAGGCGGTGTCGAAGATCTCGCTCATCCACGGCCGCAGGATGGCGCGCGACCCCAGCGGCGAGCCCTTGGCCTTACCGGGGGTGACGAGGTCCAGCGGTGCGTAGTGGAGCACCTGAAGGGCGATGTTCGGCCCTCCTTGTTCCAGGGCCAGGCGCGAGGCCGCCGCGGCGAGGTTTCCGCCTGCGCTCTGACCGCCGACGCACAACCGGGAGCCGTCCCAGTCGCGGTCGTCCGACGAGGCCCACCGCAGCACGTCGTAGACCTGCTCGGCGGGGGCGGGGAACCGTCGTCTTGGCGCGAGCACATAGTCGGTGTTGACGACCACGACGTCGGCGTTGGCGGCGAGGTAGCGGCACCACGGGTCGTCCTGCTCGCGGTGGCCGACGACGAAGCCGCCGCCGTGCACGTTCACGTACACCGCAGGACGCGTCGTCGGCCGTGCTGGGTGATAGATCGTCGCGGCGACGTCACCGTGCCGGGTGGGGATGGCGACGACCGTTGTGCGCCCGGTGATCTCGGCGAATCGAACCCCCGGCTTGGGGGTCGGGTCGACGCCTGCGGCGAACACGCGTGCCAGCACGTCGGCCACTGGTCGCCAGGACAGTATCGACATTGGTGCTCCTCTCGAATCGTTGCCCTCTCGGTGCAACGCAGGAACCTGCGACCGCATTCAACTCGGTCATCTCGAACGACGATGACAACCATCGAAAACGATCGTTGGACTTGATGCGTCGACGGCGGTCTGATGGCGGCATGACCAGCAACACCGAATCCAACCCGTCGCGGGTGAGTCGCTTCGAGCGTGACGCGCTCGCGCTGCGCGACGAGCTCGGCCGTGCCGCCCGCCGGTACACCGCCAACGTCCACGACGCCGAGGATTTGGTGCAGGAGACCTACATTCGGGCGTGGGCGGGGTTCGACTCCTTCCAGCCCGGCTCGAACCTTCGGGCGTGGATGTTCCGCATCATGGTGAACACCTGGATCAGTGCGCATCGCCGCTCGCAACGTCGCCCCCAGGAGACGCTGACCGACTCGATCACCGACGCCCAGTTGATGGCGGAGAGCGGACGCCTTCACACCGCGCCGTCCGCGGAAGCCCAAGCCCTGCAGTTGCTTCCCAACGGCGACCTCGCGCGTGCGTTCCAGTCGCTGCCCGAATCGTTGCAGTCGGCGGTCTTCTACGCCTACGTGTGTCAGCTCGCGTACCAGGAAATCGCCGACCTGGAGCGAATTCCGGTGGGTACCGTCATGTCCCGGCTGCATCGGGCTCGTCGGCAGCTGCGCGCGGCACTGCGGTCCGACGCCGACCCCTGCGCGGCCTAACTCCAACCCGCCACCTCGACGACGGCGTCGGCGAACTGGCGGGGAGCCTCCTGCGGCACGTTGTGCCCTATGCCGTCCAGCACGCGGTGCGCGTACTTGCCGGTGAACAGGTGCCGGTACGTGGCGCCGTCCTTCGCGGGCCCGTCGAAGTCGCTGGAGATGGTGATCGCCGGAACGGTGATGGCGGGTTTGGCGGCAAGGCGGCGCTCGAGGTCGTCGTAACGGGGTTCGCCGGGAGCCAGGCCCTGGCGCCACCGGTAGTTGTGGATCACGACGTCCACGTGGTCTGGATTGGTGAAGGACGCGGCGCTGCGGTCGTAGGTGGCGTCGTCGAAGGCCCACGTCGGTGAGGCGTTCGTCCAAATCAGCTTGTTGAAGTCGTGGGTGTTCTGGCGGTAGCCCGCCTCGCCCCGGTCGGTGGCGAAGTAGTACTGGTACCACCAGCCGTACTCAGCCCGCGGCGGCAGGGGCGCGCGGTTGGCCACCAGGTCGACGACGATGTACCCGCTCACCGACACCAGCGCCCGGCACCGCTGCGGCCATAGCGCCGCGACCACGTCGGCAGACCGGGCACCCCAATCAAAGCCCGCGACAACGGCTTTCGGGATGTCGAGCGCATCCATCAACGCGATCACGTCCTCGGCGACCGCGGCTTGCTGGCCATTGCGGAACGTCGCGTCCGAAAGGAATCGGGTGCTGCCGAAGCCCCGCAAGAACGGCACGATGACGCGAAAGCCGCGGGCGGCCAGCAGCGGCGCAACGTCGACGTAGCTGTGCACGTCGTACGGCCAGCCGTGCAGCAGGATGACCGGCGGACCGTCGGCCGGACCGTCCTCCGCGTACCCGACGTTCAGCAGGCCGGCGTCGACCTGGGCGAAGTTCCGAAAGGTGGTGTGACCGGTCGGAGTTGGGGTCGACGGCGCCGACGTGGCCGCTGGTGCGCAGGCGGCGACGGCGGTCCCGGCTGCCGCCACGCCGGCCAGCACGGAGAATTGGCGTCTGTTGATCATGCCCGGTGGAACGCCGCGCGGGTCTGCCGAATTCTCTGCGCGCGACTCTGCGTTCACCGTGGTGGCTTCTCGCACTTTTGCGCAGTGGCCGCAGAGTCGACGACGCGCGCGGTGCTAGTCCGGCTCGCCGTACTCGTCGAACCAGTACGCCAGCTTGCCGCGGCGACTGACCGCGCGGAGCCTGCGCTCGGCCGAGGCGCGGGTCTTGGTCGTGGTGACGATCAGCAGCTCGTCGCCTGCTTCGATGCGGGTGTCCGGAAGCGGGACGAAGGTGTGGCCGTCCCTGATGATCAGGGTGATGACGCTGGGGTCGGGCAGTCGCAGCTCGAGGACCGTCACGTTGTGCAGCCGCGAGGTGGGTCGCACGGTCAGCGTCAGCAGTTCCGCTTCGAGCACGTCCAGCGGCGCGGCCTCGACGTAGATCTCGCGAGGGGAGTCGCGGGGGATCAGCCGCAACGCGTGCGCCAACGGCCGCAGGCTGGGGCCCTGCACCAGGGTGAACACCAGCACCAGGACGAAGACGATGTTGAGCAGACGGTCGCTGTCGGGAACGCCCGCGACGATCGGGAACGTCGCCAAGACGATCGGCACCGCGCCGCGCAGACCCGCCCACGACAGGAACACCTTCTCGCGCAGCGGAACGTTGAACCCCGCCAGCGAGCCGATCACCGACAGCGGCCGCGCGACGAGCAGCAGCACCAGTCCGACGACGATCGCGGGGACGATGTCCGCGGCGAGCGCACTCGGATCCACCAGCAGGCCGAGCAGGACGAAGAGGCCGATCTGCGCCAACCAGCCGAGCCCCTCGGCGAACGACCGGGTCGCCGAGCGGTGCGGCAGTCCGGAGTTGGCCAGCACCACCGCGGCGAGGTAAGCGGCGATGAAACCGGAGGCATGCACGGCACCGGCCGCGGCGAACGCCACGATGCCCAGCCCGAACGTTCCGATGGGGTACAGCCCCGACGCGGGCAGGGCGACCCGGCGCAGCAGCAGCGCCCCGAGGTATCCGCACCCCAGCCCGATGCCCGAACCGGCCAGCAACTCGTACACCAGACTGGCGACCGCGGTCTCCGGCTCGAACACGAACGGCACGGCGCTGAACATCAGCACGAAGATGACCGCAGGCGCGTCGTTGAAGCCCGACTCTGCTTCCAGCAGACCGGCCACCCGCCGTGGCAGCGGCAGCACGCGCAGCACGGAGAACACCGCCGCCGCGTCCGTCGACGACACGATGGCGCCGAGGAGAAGCGCGAGCTGCCAGTCCATCCGCAGCAGCAGATGCGCGCCCGCGGCGGTCACCATCATGCTGATCACCACGCCGAGAGTGGCGAGCGCACCGGCGGGCGCGATCACCTTGCGAATGTCGGCGAAGCGCGTCGTCAGACCGCCCTCGACCAGGATGACCGCCAAGGCGGCGGTCCCGACGTTGCGCGCGAGTTCGACGTCGTCGAACTGCAACCCGAAGCCGTCTTCACCGATGGCGACGCCGACCAGAAGGAACAGCAGCAGGCTTGGGAAGCCGACCCTCGTCGCCACCCGGGTACCGACGATGCTGGCGAGCAGCACGAAGCCGCCGATCAGCAATGCCAGGTACAGCTCGTGCAGGCTCAATGGGTTCCGTTCGGACGTGGGACGGGCTCGGGAGAGGGACGCCGACCCGTTGCGGGGAACGGGCGGTGCGGCCAGTATTTCAGTAGGACAGTGGATCGTCGTGCGTGCTGGCGACGCCGAGGCCCCGGATGGACGAAGATGGACGGGTGGCGGGGGAGCGAAAGACACGCATTGGGATCGCCGGCGCGGGCAACGTCGGTCGCTCGGTGGCGCAGGAACTCCTCGACAGCGGTCACAAGGTGCTGCTGATCGAACGCGAACGCCGCAAGTTCGAACCGCACGTCGTGCCGGAGGCCGACTGGTTGTTCGCCGACGCCTGCGAGGTGGCGACGTTGGAGGAGGCGGGTGCCGAGACCTGTGACGTCCTGATCGCGGCGACCGGTGACGACAAGGCCAACCTGGTCGTCGGGCTCTTGGCCAAGTCCGAGTTCGGCGTGCCGCGGGTCGTGGCCCGCATCAACGAGATCAGCAACGAGTGGCTGTTCACCAAGGCGTGGGGGATCGACGTCGCCGTCTCGACTCCCGGCGCGATGGTCGCGGGCGTCGAGGGCGCCATCGACGTCGGGCACCTGGTGCGCTTGATGGGCCTGCGCGAGGGCCAGGCCGACTTGGCGAAACTCACTCTGCCACAGGACAACCCGCTGGTGGGCAAGCGCATCGGCGATCTGGACCTGCCCGAGAACACCGCCATGGTCACCCTGGTCCGCGACGGCAGCGTCCGTGTGCCGACGCCAGACGAGGTGCTCCAGGCGGGTGACGAGATGTTGTTCGTTTCGGACAGTTCGATCGAGAGCTCGATGCGCGCGGCGATCCACGGCGCCGAGCCGATTCGGGCGTTGAAGGGTTTGTACGGCTTCTAGTGCGGCGGGGTGGTGGGCCGTCGCCGCGTGAGTCGGCGCATCGGCGTGAGCCGCGTGAGCCGCTTGAGTAGCCGCATGGGCGCGGTGACCAGCGGTGAGGCCCCGATCGCGGGGGCGAGGAACACCCACGCCCACAGCCAGCCGGGCGCGATGCCTCCGTCGCCGAACGTGGCGACGACGGTCAGCACGATTTGGGCGAGCCAGAACGGCCCGAGCAGGACCATGCCCGTGAAGCCGACGGCGACGCCGCCCTCCCAGCGCATCGACTGATCGGGCGAATCGGCGACGGTCGACGCCATCGCGCCGACGGCCAAGGCGATGCCGCCGCCGAGGACGAGCGCAACGACGTCCACGACCGGCACCCGTCGAGTATCCACGGGGACCGTCGGCGGCGGGGAGGATGACCGAATGCAGCGACTCGTCTCCTACCGGGAGCCCTACACCGAGATCGTCGTCCACCGCGATGGCAACGATCTGGTGATCCGGTCGGACTTCGACGACAACGGACGCTCGATCGTCGACGAGACCCGGATGCCGGTCGCCGACTTCGTCGCGCGGGGCCAGGGGCCGTGGCCGTGGTTCGACCTTGGCGAACGCCGCGAGGGTGCGCTGATGGTTCTCGACGCGCTCGGGGCCGGGTCTCAGCCGTGGACGGAGCCGCTCGCACCCGGGGTGCTCGCGCTCTTCGACACCGCCCGAAACGGCTGGGCGTCGGTCGTCGATCGGCTCGAGGGGCTCGACCCCGACGTGCTCGACCCATGCGGGGCGACGCCGCTCTGGTACGCGGTGCGTGCGCTCGACCACCACGCCGCACTGGTGCTGATCGATGCAGGCGCGGACGCTGGCCGGCGCGTCGACCTGTCGGCGCGGGGTGATCGGTTCACGACGATCCTGCACGAGATCGTGCTGCTGGGCCGCACCGAGGGACTGCGGCGCGCGCTGGCCGCCGGGGCGAACCCCTCACTCGTCGACTCGGACGGCGCGACGCCCATGCACCGTCTCGACGAGCGGTCCGACCACCTCAACCCCGAACTGGTCGGGCTTCTGCACGACGCCGGAGCCGACGTCGACGCCGAAACTCCGAGCGGCGCGCGACCGATCGAGGAGGCGGCCCGGCAGCTGCTGCCGGCGACCGTGGCGGCGCTGCTCGAGCGTGGGGCCGAACCGGCCATGGCCTTGACGGCACTGCTGACGTGGTGGGTGACGAACGTGCGCTGGGCCGGCTATCGGGCGGGCGAGGTCGTCCGCGTCGTCGAGATCCTGCGGGCCGGCGGGGCCGTGGTCACCGCGCGCGACCGGGAGCTCGCGAACGAGGCGGGCGTTTCCGCCGTCGTCGACGCCGTGGGTGCCTAGGCTGAGAGGGAATCTAGGAGGGCCCGTTGACTGCCGTCATCGTCATCTCGATCGCACTGCTTCTCGGAGCGGGTCTCGTCGTCAGTCAGCTCGTCCGCCTCAAGGAATGGCTTGGCAAGGCGCCGCCCCCGCCGCCACCCGATCAGGACGCGGCGTCGCCGCCGGAATAGCGCGCGCCGCGAAACGTCAACTCCGAGGCTGACTTGCACCCGCTGATCCTTGGAGGACGACGTCGACCGCCGCCTCGATGACCGCGTCGTCGGGGACGGTCCCGAACATGATCGCCGGGCACGCGACGACACCGGTGAGCATCGAGACCGCCGCGTCCAACGCGGCGCCGGAGAAGAGTTCTCCGAGAATCTCGTACATCTGGTGCTGCCCGTCGGTGTTGACCTTGTTCCTGATGCGCGCCATCTGCTCGACCGACGCCCATTCCGCCATCCCGGACAGCACGCGATCCAGCCGCATCTCCAGGACACCG
Source organism: Mycobacterium sp. Root135 (assembly GCF_001426545.1). Classification (GTDB taxonomy): domain Bacteria; phylum Actinomycetota; class Actinomycetes; order Mycobacteriales; family Mycobacteriaceae; genus Mycobacterium. The sequence goes on from NZ_LMEZ01000008.1 coordinate 157,843, forward strand.
GCCCGGAAGACCTTGAGTTCCCCGATCAGGTCGTCGCGCAGCACGCCCGTGCGCTCGTGGTGTGGCATGTCGCCGAGGCTCTCGATCGCCATGGCGATGAGGTCGATGCGCGCGGGCCAGTGGGTGTAGAGCGTGGTCTTGGAGTAGCCGGCGATTTCGGCGACGCGCGCATGGGTGACCGCGTCTGACCCGTCGGTCGTGAGCACCTCGAGTGCGGCGCGCGCGACATCGGCACGCGTGCGCGAGACCCTGGCGTCCTCGCCGCTGTCGCCTGCCTTGCTGCCGTCGCCGGATGCCATCGGAGTCCGTCACTTTCTCTGAGTGTCTGGCCACCGTCGCCGGTGGACCTGAACGAGAAGTTAACTTATGCACTCCCAATCCAGTATTGGTCTTGCCTTCCACTATTGAACGTTTAGACCACTAGTGTACTGGGAATTTGACATCTCGACGGCCGGCAACCCATTACCGGCGCGGTGTCTCCCCACTCCAGAGGCAAGAAGGAATCCCATGGCAACGATCCTGTTCGGCTCGATCAGCACCCTCGCCGACACCTCAGAACTTCAGCGTCAAGCCTTCAACGACGCCTTCCAGGCCTATGGTCTCGACTGGGAGTGGTCCCGCGAGGACTACGCGGGGATGCTCGGCTCCAACGGGGGCGCCCAGCGCATCGAGGAGTACGCCGCGTCCCGCGGGCTCGACGTGGACGCCGCGGCGGTGCACGCCAAGAAGTCGCAGATCTTCCAGGAGCTCCTCGGATCGTCCTCGGTCTCACCGCGGCCGGGTGTGGTGGACGTCGTCGAAGAGGCAAAGCGCGGCGGCCACGGACTGGGCTTCGTCACGACGACCTCGCAGGGAAACATCGACGCACTGCTGGCTGCGCTGCAACCGCACATCAGCGCCGAGATGTTCGACCTCATCGTCAACCGCGATTCGGTATCCAGCCCCAAGCCGGATCCCGAGGTGTACAAGTTCGCCTTGCAGACGCTGGGGGCCGACGCGAGTGACGCCGTCGCGATCGAGGACAACGTCGGCGGGGTCAGCGCGGCGCGGGCGGCCGGGATTCCGTGCGTCGCCTTCCCGAACGAGAACACCTCGGGCGGTGACTTCAGCGCCGCCGACGAAACCGTCGACTCCCTCGACGCCACCAAGATCCTCGGATTGAGCGCCCCCGACTCGCGATCCTGATCCCGTCCATTTCCTTCGACAGCGGAGTAACACGATGAGCAACATGCAGGCCTCGGTGACGGTGAGCGACCGGACCTTTCACGTCAAGGGCTACGAAAAGATCGAGTACGACCTGGTGTACGTCGACGGCGTATTCGCCGTCGACAACCCAGAGCTGGCGGACAGCTATCGTCAGTACGGCCGCGCATTGATGGTCGTCGACGAGTCGGTGCACGAGATCTACGGTGACGCGATCCAGACGTACTTCGACCACTACGGCATCGCACTGACGGTCGTCCCCGTGCAGATCCGTGAAACGGCGAAGTCGCTGGAGACCTTCGAGATGATCGTCGGCCGGTTCGACGAATTCGGGCTCGTCCGAACCGAACCCGTGTTGGTGGTCGGCGGTGGACTGACCACCGACGTCGCCGGATTTGCCTGTGCCAGCTATCGGCGCAACACTCCCTACATCCGAATCCCGACCACCCTGATCGGCTTGATCGACGCCAGCGTGTCGATCAAGGTGGCCGTCAACTACGGCAAGCACAAGAACCGGCTGGGCGCCTACCACGCGTCTCAGAAGGTGCTGCTCGACTTCTCGTTTCTGAAGACGTTGCCGGAGGACCAGGTTCGCAACGGCATGGCCGAGCTGATCAAGATCGCCGTCGTCGGCAACGCCGAGATCTTCGGTCTGATGGAGAAGTACGGTCCCGAGTTGCTCGCCACCCGGTTCGGATACCTCGACGGCACCGCCGAATTGCGCGACGCCGCCGACCGACTGACGCATCAGGCCATTGCCACGATGCTGGAGCTCGAAGCGCCCAACTTGCACGAGATCGACCTCGACCGTGTGATCGCATTCGGTCACACCTGGAGTCCGACACTGGAACTCACTCCACCGGTGCCGTTCTTCCACGGTCATGCCATCAACGTCGACATGGCCTTGTCGACGACACTCGCCGAGCAGCGCGGCCACCTGTCGGTCGAGGATCGCGACCGGATTCTTGGCGTGATGAGCGGGCTCGGGCTGTCGCTGGACAGCAAGTACCTGACTCCCGAGCTGCTGGAGCAGGCGACGGCGTCGATCCTCAAGACCCGCGACGGTCTGCTGCGGGCGGCGATTCCCACGCCGATCGGTCGGTGCAGCTTCGTCAACGACCTCACGGTCGCCGAGCTCGCCGACACGTTGACGCTGCACAAGAAGGTCTGCCTCGACTATCCGCGGGGCGGCGAGGGCGTCGACGTGTTCACCTTGGCCGACCCGCGTGACGAGTCGTGAACGACGCTGCGGTGCTTGACGACAGCGCTGCGTCGACGGCGCGGCCGGTGACGCCGTCGACCATCCTGGCCCGTGAACTCGACGAGTTGTGCCGCCAACTCGCCGAGGCAGGCGGGGTCGACGGGGTGACGCTTGACCGGCTTCGACGCGCCAGGGATCTGGCGGCGGGTCTCGATCCCTATCTCGACCAGTGCACCACCCCGGAGTCGCCGGCGCTGACCGAGTTGGCCCGCCGCACCCGCGGCACCGACTGGGCGGCACCGGAGGCCGGCAGCGGCCGGCTGGAGCAGGAAATGCTGTCCGGCCACGTCGAGGGTCAGACGCTGAAGTTCCTGCTGCACCTCGCCGACGCCCGACGGGTACTGGAGATCGGCATGTTCACCGGCTATTCGGCGTTGGCGATGGCCGAGGCGCTGCCGGACGACGGCGAGGTGGTGGCCTGCGAAATAGACCAGGGCGTCGCGACATTCGCGAGGGAGTGCTTCGACCAGTCGGCGGCCGGTCACAAGATCACCGTCGAGGTCGGGCCGGCGATCGACTCGCTGCGACGGCTGGCGGAACGGTCGACGGAGGCGAAGTTCGACTTCGTGTTCGTCGACGCCGACAAGTCGGGATACCTGGACTACGTCGAGTTCCTTCTGACCAGTGACCTGCTCACGCCGCGGGCGGTGATCGCCGTCGACAACACGTTGATGCAGGGGCAGCCGTACGCCGACACCGAGCTTTCGGTGAACGGGGCGGCGATCGCCGGGTTCAACGCGGCCCTGACCTACGATCCGCGCGTCGAGCAGGTGTTGATACCACTGCGGGACGGACTGACTCTGATCCGGCGAGTGCCGTGACGGCACTGCTCGACCTCGGAGCACCCACCGGCGCGAGAGCGAACGCCGGCAGGACCGTCGCCACCCTAGGCGCCCTGCTGCTCACGCTCCCCGTCGACCTGGCCCTGGTCGCGGTGGCGCTGGCGATGCGACGGCCAAATCCTTTGGCGCACAGCGATGACGGTCCTCCGCGGACGGTGCTGATCACCGGTGGCAAGATGACCAAGGCGTTGCAGCTGGCCAGGTCGTTTCACTCGGCCGGACATCGGGTGGTGCTCGTCGAATCGAGGAAGTACCGCTTCACCGGGCATCGATTCTCCCGCGCGGTGGACGCGTTTCACTGCGTACCCGAGCCCACCGCTCCCGGCTACGCGGAAGCGCTTCGAGACGTCGCCGTCGTCGAACGCGTCGACGTGTTCGTCCCCGTCTCGAGCCCGGCGGGCAGCGTCCACGACGCCCGCGCCGGCGACCTACTCCGCGAGTTCTGCGACGTCGTGCACGTCGACGCCGCCACGGTGCGCATGCTGGACGACAAGACCGAGTTCTCCACCACCGCAGCCTCGCTCGGCCTGCGCGTACCCGACTTTCGCCGCATCACCGACGCGCAACAGGTCGTGGACTTCGACTTCCCGCCGGGCCGCATCTACATCCTCAAGCGGCTGGCCTACAACCCCGTCGGTCGGATGGACCTCGTGCCGCTGTCCGCTGAGACGCCCGAGCACAACGCCACCGTTGCACGCTCGCTGCGGATTTCCCCTGACGACCCGTGGATCCTCCAGGAATTCGTCGAGGGTCAGGAATATTGCACGCACGGCACCGTCCGCGACGGTCGGCTTCAGGTGTACGGCTGCTGCGAGTCGTCGGCCTTTCAGATCAACTACGCACACGTCGACAAGCCCGAAATCCTTTCGTGGGTCGAGGCGTTCGTCGCCGCACTCGACATCACCGGGCAGGCCTCCTTCGACTTCATCGAGGGTGCCGACGGGCACCCGTACGCGATCGAATGCAATCCCCGCACCCACTCGGCCATCACGATGTTCTACGACCACCCCGACGTGGCTGCGGCCTATCTCGACGAGGGGCACCCGGTGATCACCCCGCGTCCCGAGGCCCGCCCGACCTACTGGATCTACCACGAGGTCTGGCGGCTGCTGACCCAACCGAAGAGGGCGGCCAGGCTCGCGACGATCCTTCGCGGCACGGACGCCATCTTCGCGTGGTGGGATCCGTTGCCGTACTTCATGGTCCACCATCTGCAGATCCCGTCGCTGCTGGTGGCCAACCTTCGGGCCCGCCGCGGGTGGAGCCGAATCGACTTCAACATCGGCAAGCTCGTCGAACCAGGGGGTGACTGAATGACGCGGACGGTCCTGCACCTCGTCGGCTCCGTGGTCGACGAGTTCCACGCCGAGCTCTCGCGGCTGTACGCGGGCGCGTGCCTCGCCGCCCTCGCCGGTGACGAGCGGTACGACATGCGGGTGGCCTACGTGGCACCCGACGGCTGCTGGCGATTCCCCCACGGACTCGACGCCGGCTCGCTGGCCGCGGCCACTCCGATGACGCTCGCCGAGGCGATCGACCATCTGCAGGCCGCTGCCGCGGACGTGGTCGTTCCCCAAATGTTTTGTCTCCCAGGCATGACCGCCTACCGTGCGCTGTTCGACGTGCTCGGCATCCCGTATGTCGGCAACCCGCCCGAGGTGATGGCGATCGCCGCCGACAAGGCGAAGGCGAGGGCGATCGTCGCCGCCGCCGGTGTCGCGGTGCCCGCCGGGGAGGTGTTGGCGGCCGGCGAGCGGTCGACGCTCGCGCTGCCGGTGGTCGTCAAACCGGTCGACGCCGACAACTCGGCGGGGGTGACCCTGGTGCACGAGGCCGGCGAGCTGGACGCCGCCATCGACCTCGCGTGTTCTCGGGGCCGCGCCGCCCTCGTCGAGTCCTACGTCGAACTTGGTCGCGAAGTGCGGTGCGGCATCGTCGTCGTCGACGGTGAGCTGGTCTGCCTACCGCTGGAGGAGTACGCCGTCAGCGCGGCCAAGCCGGTCCGGCTCGGTGACGACAAACTCGACCGCACCGCCGACGGAGAGCTGTACCTGGTGGCCAAGGACGCGGCCAGGGCCTGGATCGTGCCGACCGACGACCCGATCACCGAACGCGTCTGGGAGGCCGCGCGCCAGTGCCACGTCGCGCTGGGATGTCGGCACTACAGCCTGTTCGACTTCCGGATCGACCCGGACGGCATGCCGTGGTTCCTGGAAGCGGGGCCCTACTGCTCGTTCGCCCCGACCAGCGTGATCGCCGTGATGGCAGCCGCGGCCGGCATGGACGTCACCGAATTGTTCGCGACCGCACTCACCGAACTCGACGACGAGGGGACGCCATGCCTGCGTTCATCCCGCTGACACCCGTCGGGGTCAGGCTCACCGACATCGCGGTCGACCACCTCGACGACGCCGAGATCGACGATCTCCGAACCGCTTTGGCGACCCACGGTGTGGTCGTCATGCCCGGCCAGAAGGTCGACGACGACGCGTTCCTGCGCTTCATCGGCCGGTTCGGCGAGACCGTCTTCACGGTCGGGGAGACGCCCGTCCCCGACCGGCCGGAGCTCAACGTCGTCACCAACGTCGGGCGCACCCGTCCGCCCAGGTCCAGCTTCCACACCGACACCAGTTACATCCGGAATCCGCCTGCCTACACGGCGTTGCGCGCGGTCACCGTTCCCGAACGGGGTGGGCAGACCCTGTTCACCAACCAGTACGCGGCCTACGAGTCGTTGCCGGAGCGCCTCCGTACGTTCCTCGAGGGGCGCACGATCACCCACGTCGTCACGGGGGTGACGCCCGACGGGACGCAGGAATCCGCGGCGACGCACCCGATCTTCCTGGTGCACCCGGTGTCGGGCCGGACCGCGCTCTACCTGTCGACGCCCGAGCGCTGCGTGGAGGTCAGCGGGATGACGCCGGAACTCGCCGCCATCACCGTCAAGTACCTGTTCGAGCATTCGACCCGCAACGCCAACGTCTACCGGCACGCCTGGTCGCCCGGTGACGTCGTGATGTGGGACAACCGCTGCGTCCTGCACCGTGCCGACCACGACGGCGTGGTCGGCGATCGCGTGCTGCATCGCGGAATGGTCGCCGCTCAGCCCTGATTGTGAACAGTTTTCCAAAACTGTCCACCACCGCTTTCGGCGGCGGTAGCGTGCCGACATGACCACGCAGATGCAGGTGGAGGACTTGGAGACGACGGCGCGCGGGCTGCGCGACCTGGTGCGCGGCGAGGCCGTCGAGTCGGAGCGGCTGCGCACGATGTCGGCGCCCATCGTGGAGGCGATGTGGGATTGCGGCCTGATGTCGGCCTTCAATCCGGTGGAGGCCGGCGGCGTCGAGCCGTCGTTCGCCGAGATGATCGAGACCTGGATCGAAATGGCTTGGCAGGACGGCTCGTTCGGCTGGACCGGAATCGCGAATCTGCCGTCGTCGTTCGCCGCTGCCTCCTACCTTCCCGACGAGGGTTTTGCGGAGGTGTTCACCGCCAACGACAACCACGTCACCATGGGTGGGCAGTTCGCACCCAACGGACAAGGGGTCGTGGTCGAGGGCGGCTACCGGCTGACCGGGTCCTGGAGCTTCGGGTCGGGCACCGGTCACTCGCAGTACGTCGCGGCCGGGTTCATCCCGATGGACGGCGGCGAGATGCGCTGGATCAGCGAGGGCATCCCCGAACTGATGATCGCACTGGTGCCACGCGACGAGGTGAACTTCACCGACGGCTGGAACGTGCAGGGGCTCAAGGGAACCGGATCGTATGACTACGACGTCGCGGACGTGTTCGTGCCGGAACGTCGCACCTTTCGGCTGTTCACCACCACGCCGCTGCGCGGGTCGTCCCCGGCTGGCCGAATGGGCATGATGCCGGTGACCGCGGCGGGCCACGCCGCGTGGGCGCTCGGCGTCGCCAAGAGCATGCTCGACGATCTGCAGGACCTGGCTGCGGCCAAGTACCGGATGAGCGACATGGCGTCGCTCGCCAGTCGGCCCACCTTCCAGAAGGATCTGGCCCATCACGTCGCCGCGTGGCGGGCCGCGCGCCTGCTGGTGCTCGACGCCTTCACGACCGCCGAGGCGGCGGTCGCGGCGGGTGACGACCTGACTCCGACGCTGCGGGTCGACATGCGCGTCGCCGCGGTCTACGCCACCGACGTGGCGCGGGAGTGTGCGCAGTGGGCGCATCTGGCCGCGGGCACCACCTCGATCCGCGAGGGCAGCAGGCTCGAGCGGGCGTTCCGTGACGTGTACACCGGAACCCAGCACGCGTTCATCAGCGAGAAGGTCGCGATCGACTCGGCGCAGGTGTGGCTCGGCATCGTCGACGACCACTTCTCGCTGTAGGAGCGGGCCGAGGTTGCCTGGGCGCCAAGCGGTTACGCCGCGCTCTCGTCCCCCGGTTCGACGAGGAGTCGTTCGGGGTGGTGGAGGTAGTTCAGCCGGGCTTGGCCGACGTCGATGGCCGGTGGGGGTATCCATTGGACGCCGTCGGGGCCGACGGTGACGGTCCAGCCTTCTTCGGCGAGGCGGTTGTCGCCTCCGCAGGCGAAGACCGCCCAGCCGTTGGTGTGATGCACCTGGGTGCCGTAGCCGGGGACGGTGCACCCGGGTTTGGTGCACCCGCGGTCGCGGGCGTGGAGCATGATCCGCTGCCCCACCGACGCCAACCTCTTCGACCGGCCGAGATAGAGGGCTTCGTTGGTGTGCTTGTCGAACACCGCCAGGTAGTGGTGAGCGTGGGACGCCATTCGGATCACATCCGCCATCGGGAGCAGTGATCCACCGCCGGTGACACCTGACCCGCGGGCGGCTTCCAGGTCTTGCAGGGTGGTGGTGACGATGACGGTGACCGGTAACCCGTTGTGCTGCCCCAGTTCACCCGAGGCCAGGACGGACCGTCCGATGGCGATGAGCGCGTCGTGGTTGCGTTGCCCGACGGTGCGGTCATCGGCGTCGATCTGCTCCTGCGGCGGTGTCCCCGACGTTCGCGGTTCGCAGTCCTCCGGGTTGCACATCCCCGGCGCTGCGTACTTGGCGAGGATTGGTTCGACGATCGCCCGCGCCTCGGGATCGAGCAGTGCGGTCAGTGTGGTCATGCCGTCGGCCTGCTGCGGACCCATCCGGGCGTAGCGTTTGCGGGCCCGCTCCACGTCGTCGGGCTTGNTCGGGATCGAGCAGTGCGGTCAGTGTGGTCATGCCGTCGGCCTGCTGCGGACCCATCCGGGCGTAGCGTTTGCGGGCCCGCTCCACGTCGTCGGGCTTGGGGCCGTCCTGGTCGATCGCCGTGGCCAGTTCCTTGGCCGCCTTGGCCAACTCCTCCGGCCCGGTCCCGGACCCGATCTGCACCAACGCCTTCTCCGAGAGCTCCCGGACCTCCGGGTCCACCCAGGTAGGCAGTGTGTCGAGGAACGACCGGATCTCGGTGACGTGCTCGGGCCCCAACGCTCCGCGGGCTTGCGCGCTCGCGGTGGGTGCCAGCTTGGGGTCCAACGGTTGCCCGTGCAGCGTGGTCCGCGGTCCGAGATCCTCCGCGTCGCAGATCCGTCGGCGGACCTCCTTGCCCGAGATCCGCAACCGTTGGGTCAGCACGCTGCCCAAGGACTTCGCGCCCAACTCCACCGGGGAGGCTTCGCGTTGCAACCGGGCGATCACCTGATGCCCCACCGCCGGCAGCTGCCACGTCACCGTTTCCAGTTCCCCCAACAACTCCACCAACTCGAGGTGGGTGAACNCGTTGCAACCGGGCGATCACCTGATGCCCCACCGCCGGCAGCTGCCACGTCACCGTTTCCAGTTCCCCCAACAACTCCACCAACTCGAGGTGGGTGAACTGGTCACAATCCAGGTCGACGAGTTCGGCAACGGCAGCACGGATCCCCGCAACTGCTGCGGTGACCCGATCCGAACTCATACCCGAATACTAGTGCGACCCACCGACAGGACATTCGGATCTGTGACACCTGAAACCAAAGGTACACAAGAGGATTGGGGCCGTCCCCAATTCGCTCAGAGGCGGGCACTCGCACTCCCCGGCGGAGAGCTTCCCCGGTTGGCATAAAGGATTTGACCACCGCGCGAGCGTGCACAAACTCCGACGTCCACCCGGCCCGTCGCCCGCAGACACGCACGCTCACGCCGGGGGCAGGGGGCCCCTAGCGCGGGGTGCCGCCGGGTCAGGACGTCTGATACTCCGGCAAGGTGGGCGCGGTGGCGGTCGACGACGACGCCAGCCGCGACGTCAGCGCACGGACGGGCGCGCTGGCGGCCACCTTCACGGCGGTGCGGAAGACGCGCACCCCGACTCGGCTCGTCGGGTTGGCGATCCGCGGCACCCCGGGCGGCAGTTTCTGCGCTTCGGCGACGAACGGCCGCATCTCGCGCTCGTAGGCCGCGAAGGCCTCCACGTGGTCGGCGTTGGTGCCGATCGCTCCCGCCAGGAGATATGCGCCGGCGAGAGCCAGGCTGGTACCCATCCCGCTGACCGGGGTCGCGCAGTAGGCGGCGTCACCGACCACCACGACGCGGCCCGTTGACCACGAAGGCAACCGAACCTGGGCGATCCTGTCGAGATACAGGCTCGACGGGTCGTCGGCCAGTGCCTCGAGGACGCGCGGCGCGGCATTGCCGACGTCGGCGAACACCTCCTGCAGCCGCCGTACCTGGCTGTCGCGGTCCTGGTAGTCCAAACCCGTTGGCGGACAACGAAAGTTGAGGCTCGCCCTGGTGGAGCCGACGTTGTCGGGACGAAGCTGAACGGATCGTCCGCCGGTGGTGGTGTACCAGCGCCACCACTGGTCGTCGTCGGCGGTTCTCGGGATGGTGCAGTACGCGGTGTAGAAACCGAGGTCGCGATAGTCCGGTTCGGCGCCGAAGACCATGTTGCGCGTCGTCGAGCGGATGCCCTCCGCCACGATCAGCAGATCGAAGCGGCGGGTGCCCGCCCCGGCGAAGGTGACGTCGACTCCGCTCTCGTCTTGGGCGACCGACACGATGCGCTCACCGAACAAGTACTCCGCGTCGCCGGCTTCGTCGACCAGCAGGCGCGACAGCTCGCTCCGCAGGATCTCCAGCTCGGCGGTGGGGCCGTCCCCGGTGGCAGAGTCGCCAACGGGGAACTCGCCGAGAGAGCGGCCGCTGTCGTCGACGAAGCGCAAACCGACCTCACCGGTGCCCGACGCCCGCACCCGATCCACCAGGCCCATCCGGTGCAGCACCTCGCGACCGATTCCGCGCACGTCGACCTTATGGCCGCTGTCACGCAGCTGCGGGGCGCGTTCGACGAGCATCGACGAAAGACCGTGTCGCTTCAGCCAATACGCAAGCACGGGTCCTGCGATGCCAGCCCCGCTGATCAGCACGGTTCGTTCGGTGATGAAGGACTCCTGAGGTGGGAAGGTGGGCTCAGTCTAGTCAGCTGACCTCGACGACCACTTTGCCTCTGGCATGGCCGATTTCGACGGCGGCCACGGCGTCGGCGGCCTCGTCTAACGGCCGGACGTCCTCCACATGAGGGTCGAGCTTGCCGTCGGCGACGAGGCCCACCACGATCTCGAGAACACGGCTGGTGCGGTCCCGCTCGATCACGTGACCGCCTAGCTCGTCGACTGAGAAGTCGCCTGCGCTGATGAGTTTGGTCTTGTCCGAGACGAGTTCGGCGACGGAACGGAGCGCGTCGCCCCCGGCGAGGTCGAAGATGGCGTCGACGCCGTCGGGCATGATCTGGCGGATTCGGTCGGCGATGCCGTCACCCGACGGAATCAGGGTGGCACCGAGGGTTTCCACCATGGCGCGCTTGTCCTCGCTGCCGGTGCCGATGACGTTCATGCCGAGATCCCTGGCGATCTGGGCGGCCGCCACTCCGACGCCACCACCGATGCCGTTGATCAGCAACGTCTGGCCCTCCTTGAGGCCGAGCTGCGTGACACCGTCGTAGGCGGTGGCAGCGGCCACGGGCAGGGTCGCGGCGTCGTTGAACGACACCTGCGGCGGTTTGCGCGCGGCAGCCCCGGCGGTCACCAGGGTGTACTCGGCAAAGGCGCCGGAACCGGGCGCAACGGAGCCGAAGATCTCGTCGTTCTCGGCGAAGCCGTCGACGTCCTTGCCGACGCCGCGCACCACACCGGACACCTCGCTGCCCAGGACCGCGGGCAGATCACCCTCGCTCGCGTTGCCGAACATGCCGGAGCGAATCTTCCAGTCGACGGGGTTGACCCCGGCGGCTCGGACTTCGACCAGCAATTCGCCGGGCATCGGCGTCGGCATGTCGAGATCGAGAAATTCTTGAACCTCGGGCCCACCATTGCTGCGGTATCCAAATGCTTTGACCATTGACGGGGCTTACCCGGTGGGCGTGGGCGGGTAAACCGCAGCCGGACGTGAGGTCGCGTCGCGAATGCCGATTAGGTTAGCCTGCACTGCGTGGATGACGACATGGGCTCGGTGGAGGCATTCGTCGCCGAGGTGGTCGACGCCGGACCCCGCATGCGGCGCGTGGTCTTCGACGTTCCGCAGTTGGCCGCGCTGACCATGCCAGGGGTGGGCGACGAGGCCGTTGGTCTCTACGTTCCAGGCGACGACGAGGGTCGCAACTACACCGTCCGGCGCCGCGGTCCCGGCGACCACCAGCTGACGTGCGACTTCGTCTTGCACGAGAGGGGCGTCGCGAGCGGCTGGGCGCGGCGGGCGACCGTCGGCGACCGCGTCATGCTCGATCACGCCCGCAGCTGGTACCGGCCGGAGGCCGCCAGCGACTGGCAACTGCTGATCGCCGACCTCTCCGGACTGCCCGCTCTGGCGCGCATCCTCGACGAGCTGCCCGACGACACCAAGGCCTCGGTCATCGTCGAGGTCGCCGACGAGTCCGATCTCGACTACCTGACCGTGCCGCCCGGTATCCCGGTCGTGACGTCGGTCGGAACCGGAAATGGTTACGCCGCAAGCCGTCTCACCGAGCTCGCCAAGGCACACACCCATGCCGACGGCCGCGGCTACTGCTGGTTCGCCGGCGAGGCCCAAACCACCCGCGAGGTCCGCAAGTATCTGCGCGCCACCCACGGCTGGATCGCCAACCAGTACGACATCGTCGGCTACTGGCGGTTCGACTCCGAGACCTGGGACCGCAAGTTCGAGGAGGTGAGCGACGAGATGATCGCCGTCTACGAGAAGGCGCTTGCCGACGGCAAGAGCGACAAGGTCGCCGCCGAGGAGTTCGACCTCGCCCTCGAGAGCATCGGGCTCTAGACGTTGAACGTCGCCGCGCTGGACGAAGAGACCCACACCGACCACGCGTCGGAGGGTCGGCGCCACGCCATCGGCCTGCTGGGCGCCGCGGCCGTGCTGGCTCTCACGTGTGTGCTCAGCCTCGCGGTCGGCACCGAGAACGTGGGCCTGTCCACGGTGTGGCACGCGATCGTCGACTACACCGACACCGGCAACCAGTGGATCGTGTACGAGCTGAGGATCCCGCGCACCCTTCTCGGCATCGTCGTCGGAATCGCCCTCGGACTCAGCGGGGCCCTGATCCAGGGTGTGACGCGAAACCCGTTGGCCGACGCCCAAATTCTCGGCATCAATTCCGGTGCGGGCCTGTTCGTCGTCGCGGCGATCGCCTTCCTCGGGCTCCGCTCCGTGTGGTCGTACGTGTGGTTCGCCTTCATCGGAGCCTTCGTCGCGATGGCGTTGGTGTATCTGATCGGCATGACGGGACGCGCCATCGCCACCCCGGTGCGGATGCTGCTCGCCGGCGTCGCGGCGGGCGCCGTGATGGAGGGCCTCTCCTATGGCATCCGCCTGCGCAACCCGCGGGCGTTCGACTCGATGCGGTACTGGGACGCCGGCGCGTTGGACGGTCACACGCTGGCCGTCGTCGGCGCGGTCGCCCCGTTCGTCGTGCTCGGGGCGGCGATGTGCCTCTACGTCAGCCGGGGGCTCAACGCCGTCGCGCTCGGCGACGAGTTGGCCGTCGCCATGGGCGGCAACGTCGTTCGAACCCGGGTGGTCGGCTTGCTTGCCGTCACCCTGCTGGCCGGTGCCGCCACCGCGGGTGCCGGGCCGATCGGATTCGTCGGTTTGATGGTGCCGCACGCGGTGCGGTGGTTCACCGGTCCGGACTGGCGGTGGATCTGCGCCTACTCGGTCTTCCTCGCACCCGCGTTGTTGCTGACCGCCGACGTCGTCGGCCGGGTGGTCGTGAAACCGGGCGAGCTGCCCGCCGGCATCGTGACGGCATTCGTCGGCGCCCCGGTCCTGATCTGGCTGGTGCGGCGCAGAGACGCGGCGGCCCTGTGAGCCCCGTCGACACGGTCGACTTCGGTCACCGTCAGTTGATCGTCCGCCGCGAGCCGGGACTCGCGCTGCGGGCGGCGTGGCGCAGCGTCGTGGTGCTGTCCATTCTCGGGGTGGCCGCCCTGGTGCTTGCCGTGCTGGCGCTCGGCGTCGGGCAGTATCCCGTGCCGCCAGGGCAGGTGGTCGCCATCCTGCTCGGCCAGGACACGTCGTTTGCGAGCGTGCTGGTTCTCGAGTGGCGGATGCCGCGAATCCTGTTGGCATTGTTGATCGGTGCGGCCCTTGGCGTCTCTGGTGCGATCTTTCAGGCGCTGACCCGCAACCCGCTTGGTAGTCCCGACGTGATCGGCTTCGACTTCGGCGCATACACCGGCGCGCTGATCGCCATCGCGGCGCTCGGCGGTGGCTACTACACGACGTCCATCAGTGCGGTGATCGGTGGCCTGGCCACGGCCGTCGTCGTCTACCTGCTGTCCTACAAGAACGGTCTGGCGGGCTTCCGGCTGATCATCGTCGGGATCGCCGTCAGCGCGGTGCTGAGCTCGGTCTGCCAGTGGATCATCCTGAAGATCCGGCTTCATCAGGCGATTACGGCGTCCGTCTGGCAGCAGGGGTCACTCAACGGCCTGGAGTGGGCGCAGGTCTACCCCGTCCTCGGCGGGCTCGCGGTCGGCGTCGTGATGCTGATGGTCGTCGGCCCGCAGCTTCCCATCCTGCAGATGGGTGACGACGCGGCAGGCGCCCTCGGGATCCGCCCCGGCCGGGTCCGCCTGGCTTACTTCGGGATTGGTGTTCTCTTGATCGCGGTGGCCGCCGCGGCGGCGGGGCCGATATCGTTCGTGGCGCTGGCGGCACCTCAGTTGGCGCGGCGTCTCACCGGCGCCCCCGGCGTCGGCCTGGTGTCGGCCGCCGCGATGGGCGCCTTCTTGCTGTTGGGCAGCGACCTGATCGCCTTGAAGATCTTCGCGCCGGCGGAGTTGCCGGTGGGCGCGGTGACCGTGACCCTGGGTGGGCTGTACCTCGTCTACCTTCTCGTCGTCCAGGCTCGTCGTCGATAGGGAGTGGGACGCACATGACCGATGAAGTACGCCTCGGTGCTCGTGATTTGTCGCTCGGATACGGTGCGGCACCGATCGTCGAGGGTCTCACCGTCGACGTCGCCCCGGGGGCCGTCACCGCGATCGTCGGGCCGAACGCCTGCGGCAAGTCGACGCTCCTTCGCGGGCTGGCCCGGTTGATGAGCCCTGCTGCGGGACAGGTGATCCTGGACGGATCCGACATCAGTCGTCTGCGGACCAAGGACGTCGCCAAGAGGCTCGGCCTGCTGCCGCAGTCGTCGATCGCCCCGGAGGGCATCACGGTGGCAGACCTGGTGACGCGCGGGCGCTTTCCCCATCAGACGATGCTGCGGCAGTTCAGCCGCACCGATCAGCAGGCCGTCGCCGACGCGATGGCGGCCACCGGTGTGACCGCCATAGCCGGCCGTCCCGTCGACCAGTTGTCGGGCGGCCAACGGCAACGGGTCTGGATCGCGATGGTGCTGGCTCAGCAGACACCGCTGATCCTGCTCGACGAGCCGACCACGTTCCTGGACATCGCCCACCAGATCGAGCTGCTCGACCTCTTCGCCGATCTCAACGCAGAGCAGGGCTGCACCATCGTCGCCGTCCTGCACGATCTGAACCACGCCTGTCGGTTCGCCGATCAGATCATCGCGATGAAGGCGGGAGCCATTGTGGCTCAGGGGAACCCGGCCGACGTCATCACCGCGACCCTGGTGGAGGAAGTGTACGGACTGGAGTGTCAGGTCATCGACGACCCCGAGACGGGGACGCCACTGGTCATTCCGCGGGCATCCAGTCGCCTGCGCGCCAGGAGGCAGGACCCGTCGCGCCGTTGACCACCCGAACCGGGGGTGGACCTGAGCCTGTGAACGTTCTAAGGTTAGGGTAACCTCTCTACCGGCCAGCTGTCGACGCGTTGGCCGCCACGGACGTCAACAACGCTGGAGGGCAAGCAATGCTCCGAACCATGCTGGGGGGCAAGGTGCATCGCGCCACCGTCACCCAGGCCGACCTGCACTACGTGGGGTCGATCACCATTGACCAGGACCTCATGCGAGCCGCGGACATCCTGGAAGGTGAGCAGGTCGACGTCGTCGACGTCACCAACGGGGCGCGGATCACGACCTATGCGATCACCGGCGCGTCCGGATCGGGAGTCATCGGAATCAACGGCGCCGCAGCCCATTTGATCAACCCGGGCGACTTGGTCATCATCATGTCGTTCAAGCAGCTCGACGAGCGCGAGGTGTCGCGCCACGCGCCACGCGTCGTCCACGTCGACGACCGCAACCGAATCGTCGCCCTCGGCGCGGACCCGGCTCAGCCGGTTCCCGGCGCGGTCGACCAGCTGGCGAGCCGGTGATGACCATGACCGTGAACGGAAATCACCGAGCACGCACCGACGACGACGTCCTCGGTGTCGTCGGCGTCGGCTTCGGACCGTCGAATCTCGGCTTGGCCATCGCCGTCGAGGAGCACAACGAGACGTGCGGCGACGGAGAGACGATCACCGCCGAGTTCGTCGAATCAAAGGCTGAATTCGGTTGGCACACCGGCATGTTGATTCCGGGCACGACGATGCAGATCTCGTTCCTGAAGGATCTCGCGAGCCAGCGCAACGTCCGAAGCCAGTACACGTTCCTGAGCTATCTGACCGAGCGCGGCAGGCTCAACGAGTTCATCAACCATCAGACGTTCTTCCCGACGCGGTTGGAATTCCACGACTACCTGGAGTGGGCGGCCACCCGCGTGGCCGCGAAGGTGCACTACGGCACCAGGGCGGTCGCCGTCCGCGACGAGGGTGACTGCCTGGCCGTCGACCTCGAAGGCGCCGCCGGCGGGACGCTGCGCGCACGTGCGGTGGTCCTGGCCGGCGGGCTTCGGCCGCAGCTGCCGGGTGGGGTCACCGAGACGCCGCGTCAGTTCCACAACCACGAGGTGCTCGACAAGCTGAAGAAGCTGCCGTCGATCACGCACCGGCGCTTCGTCGTCGTGGGAGCCGGACAGAGCGCCGCGGAGGTCACCGACTACCTGCACACGACCTATCCAGACGCCGAGGTGCACGGGGTATTCGCGAAGTACGGATTCAGCCCGGCCGACGACAGTCCCTATGCCAACCGGGTTTTCGATCCCGCGGCGGTCGACGACTTCTACACCGCCGAGCCGACGGTGCGCCAGCGGCTGCTCGACTACCACCGCGCCACCAACTATTCGTGTGTCGACCTTCCTCTGATCGAAGCGCTCTACGCGAGGGAGTACGCAGAGCGGGTGGCGGGCAATCGCCGGCTGTACTTCCACGGTGCCTCGGGCATCACGTCGGCAACAGAGGACGAGCGCGGGGTACGCGTGGTCGTCGAGCATCACCCGACCAAGACGCTCGAGACGCTGGACTGCGACGCGGTGGTCTACGCCACCGGCTTCGCTCCGATGTCCCTGCCGGACATCCTCGGCGATCTATGCGACCCGGAGGTGTTCGCCGCCGACGGACCCGGGGTCGAGCGCGACTACCGACTGCGGACGGCGCGCGACGTGTCGGGGGCGATCTACCTGCAGGGCGGTACCGAGCACACGCACGGTCTCAGCTCGTCGCTGATCTCCAACATCGCCGTGCGCTGCGGTGAAATCGTCGAATCCATCGCCAACGACCCGGTTTTCGGGCCGTCGCGGCGACGGATCGTCGGCTCCTCCTCGACCAGCTAGGGCTGGTCGGTGAGGTAGCCGCCGCCGCGCCCGAAGAACTCCAGCGCGGGCAGCTCGGTGCCGTCGTCGAGGCGAACAGCCTCGACGACGAGCCCGGGCGCGTCACCTCGGTGCGCGTTCGGGCCCGCGACGATGACCATCCCGTCACCTTCGGCGATGAACACCCGGCCCGGGGTGCCGCCGTAGCAGCACCGCGACACCGAGGCGCGCAGAATGCGAATCCGCTGGCCCCGCCAGTACGTGACGGCGTTCGGGTAGGGATCGGACAGCGCGCGGACGAAACGGTCCAAGTCCTCTGCGGTCCAACGCCAGTCGACGATGCTGTCCCGCGCCGAACGCTTGTGGAAGAAGGTGCGCTCGTCGAGGTTCTGGGGTGTCCAGATGGCGGTGCCCTGCTCGATGAGGTCCAGCGATTCGATCAGCACGTCGGGAATGAGCTCGATGGTGGCACGCACCAGGGAGGTCCCGGTGTCCTTCGGCCCGATCGGAATGGACCGCTGGAGCACGATGTCGCCGGTGTCGAGTTCGTCGTCCATGCGGTGAGCCGTCAGCCCGACTTCCGTTGCGCCGCTGATCATCGCCCAGATGACCGGGGAGAATCCGGTGAACTTCGGCAACAGGGAATCGTGCAGATTCAGGGTGCCGTGCGGCGGCAGGTCGAACAGCTCCCTCGGCAGCCAGGTCCGCCAGTTGTTGGCGACGATGATGTCGGGTTTGGCGGCCGCGACGCGCTGGATCAGCTCGTCGTCGGGCCGCTGTGCCAGATGCACCGGAATGCCGTGGTCACGCGCCAGTTCTTCGACGGAATCCGCCCAAATCGACTCGTACGGCTGATCACTCGGCGGATGTGTAACCGCCAAGACGACGTCGTGATTTGACTTGATGAGCGCTTCCAGGGTCTTGTGGCCCCAGGTTTGGTATCCGAACGTTGCTACCCGCATGTGCCGCCTCCCGTATGTGCCTAGATTTGGCTAGCCTAACCTTTGATAGAGTTGCGTGGTTCAGGCGGTCGCGCCCAGAGTGCGTACAGCGCCGTGAAGGTACCCAAGCCAGTATTGAGGAGAGCGCATGTCGGGCAATCCATTTGACGACGAGACGGCCAACTTCTACGTCCTCGTCAACAGCGAGGACCAGCACTCGCTGTGGCCGACGTTCAAGCAAGTGCCGGGTGGCTGGACGATTGCGTTCGGCGCCGACGGTGGGGCGAGCCGACAGGCCTGCCTCGACTACGTCGACGAGAACTGGACGGACATGCGTCCCAAGAGCCTGCAGCTGCGGATGGCGGCGGCGTCGCCAGGAGCTGACTCGACATCGTAGAGACGACCACGGATTCGTCGACGAAGGCTGAGGAAGCGCGAACGGGCAACGCGATCCTGCGACGAACCGTCACCCGCAATGCCCGGCTGCTCACCGTCGGATCGCTGCTGATCTGTGGTCACCAGCTGTGCGAGGCCATGGTCCCCGTGATGATCGGCGTGGTCATCGGCCGTGCCGTCGAGACCGGTGACGTCGGCCAGCTGGTGGTGTGGATCGCGGTCCTCGCGGCACTGTTCCTGCTGCTGACGTTCTGCTACCAGGCCGGCGCGAGACATCTGATGCGCGCCATCGCCACCGAAGGCCATCAGCTGCGGGTCGAGCTGTCCCTGCGGATCCTGCACCCCTTCCGGTTGCGGACGCCGCTGCGCAGCGGCGAATTGCTCTCGATCGCGGGCACCGACGCCGACGAGACGTCGTACCTGCTCGACTACGTACCTCGGATCGCCGGTTCGATCACCGCGATCGTGGTGTGCGCGGGAGTGCTGCTCACCATCGACGTGCCATTGGGTCTGGTCGTGCTGATCGGCACCCCGGTCATCCTGTACCTGTTGCACTTTGGTGGACCGGTGATCACCCGACGAGTAGCCGACCAACAGGAACTCGCGGGCAAGGCGACGGCGATGTCGGCGGATCTGATCGCCGGACTGCGACCCCTGCGCGGCATCGGCGCCGAGGACGCGGCCACCGAGCGCTACCGCACGGTCAGCCAGGAGGCATTGGCCGCCACCATCCGGGCCACCCGCTCGCAGGGCGTCTACATCGGCGTCTCCACCGCCATGAGCTCACTGCTCGCTGTCGGAGTCGCCGTCACCGCAGGGTGGTTCGCGCTGCGCGGCGAAATCTCCATCGGCGAGTTGATCACCGTCATCGGGCTGGCCCAGTTCCTACTCGAACCGTTCAACACCATGGCCGAGGTGCCCAGCTGGGTCGCGGAAGCCCGCGCATCCGCCGTGCGCGTCGGCTGGGTGGAGGATGCGCCGGTCGCGTTGACCCCGGGGTCGACACGCCTCGACTCCGCGCCGTACTCGCTCGACGTCGTCGACGTCCGGCACGGGCCGCTCGACGGCACCACCCTGTCGGTCGCGGCCGGAGCCATGGTGGGCGTCGTCGCCGCCCAGTCCGCCGACGCAGACGCCCTCGTCAAAGTTCTTTCCGGGCAACTGGTGCCGGGGGAGTACAGCGGGGAGGTCCGGGTGGGCGGGGTGAAACTAGAGGACCTCGACCTCACGGAGTCACACCGAGCGCTGCTAGTGGAGCCGCACAAAACCGACCTCTTCACCGGATCGCTGCGGTCGAACCTGCTCACCGGCGACGACGTCGCCGACGGCCGTGAATTGGACGCCGCGCTGCGGTCGTCCTGTGCCGTCGACGTGGTCGAGGTGCACGGCGAGGGTCTCGACCACGGCGTCACCGAGCGCGGCGCGAGTCTGTCGGGCGGACAGCGTCAGAGGCTGACGCTTGCCAGAGCACTGCTGCGGCGCGCACCCGTCCTGGTCCTGCACGAACCGACGACCGCGGTGGACGCGGTCACCGAAAGCGCGGTGGCCCAGGGCATCACGGAGATGCGACACGGTGCGGACACTCGGAACTTCACGACGCTGATCGTGACGTGCAGCCCCGCGCTGCTCGCGGCGACGGACAGGGTCGTGCTCATCGACGGAGGTCGGGTAGTGGCGACGGGATCACACGTGGAGCTGATGGAACGCCAGGACTACCAGCGGGCGGTCTTGCGATGACGACTGCGGTTGCAGAGCACGACATCCTTCCCGTCGCCACCGGTCGCGAGACCTGGACCTGGTTGCGCCGCGAGCTCAGGAGCCGCGCCGGCTCTGGGCTGCTGACGCTCGTCGTCGGGCTGGTCGCCGCCGCCACGGCGGTGCTGCCCGTGTACGTACTCGGCGTGCTCGTCGACCGCATCATCGACGGCTCACCGCCGTCGGTGATCGTCACGATCGCGGTCATCGTCACCACCGCCGCCGTGGTCGGCGGCCTGGCCAGCGGACTGTCGAACTACTTCATCGGCAGGCTCGGCGCCATCGCGCTCGCCGATCTGCGCGAAGCCGGGGTCGAACGCGCACTGTCGCTGCCGACGGCGACGGTGGAACGCGTCGGGCGAGGCGACGTGCTGTCCCGCGTCAGCACCGACGTCGCGACGATCGGCAAGGCTGTCACGGACGTCATCCCGACGATGTACGCGTCGATCCTGTTGGCCGCACTCTCGTTGGTCGCCATGGTCGGCCTGGACTGGCGTCTCGGCCTGGCCGGGGCGGTCGCCGTCCCGCTGTACGTGTTGGCGCTGCGCTGGTACCTCCCACGGTCGGCACCCCGATACGCCGAGGAGCGCCGGGCCATCGCCGAACGCTCACAGGTGTTGATGGAGAGCATGATTGGATCGGCTACGGTCCACGCCTACGACATGCACGTCGAGCACCAATCCGCGATCGAGACCGCCTCCGCGCGGGTCCGCGACATCTCGCTCGCCGTGTTCACCCTCTTCACGCGCTTCGTCGGACGCATCAACCGCGCCGAGTTCATCGGGCTGACCGTCATCTTGGTGACGGGGTTCTGGCTGGTGAAGACCGGCGACGGCACGGTCGGTCAGACGACGGCCGCGGCGCTGCTGTTCCATCGACTGTTCAGCCCGATCAGCGAGCTGCTCTTCACCTTCGACGAGGCTCAGGACGCCGGCGCGAGCCTGGCCCGGCTGGTCGGTTTGGTCACCATGCCCCACCAGGCTGAGAGACCGACGGCCGCAGTCGGTTCCGATCCGCGCGACGCGTCCCTCGACCTCGAGGACCTGCACTACAGCTACGACGGTGAACACACCGTCGTGCACGGCGTCAGCATCCGGCTCGAGCCGGGACGCCGAGTGGCGCTGGTCGGTTCCACCGGGGCCGGCAAGTCGACGGTCGCCGGTATCGCCGCAGGCGCACTGACACCACAGCGGGGGGTCGTACGCGTCGGCGGCGTCGACGTGGCCAGTCTGACGCCCGAACAGCGCCGTCGGCACATCGCCATCGTCAGCCAAGAGGTACACGTCTTCGCAGGCGCGCTGGTCGACGATCTGCGATTGGCGAAGGCCGACGCCACCGAGGAGCAGGTGCACGACGCGCTGCGCGCGGTCGGCGCCGACGAGTGGGTCGCGGCACTCGAGGACGGGCTCGACACCGTCGTCGGCGAAGGCGGCCACGAGCTGACATCGGCTCAGGCGCAACAACTTGCGCTGGCCCGGCTGATGCTCGCGGACCCGACCGTCGCGATCCTGGACGAGGCGACCGCCGAGGCGGGAAGCCAGGGTGCGCGCGAGTTGGAGCGTGCTGCCGCCGCGGTCACCGCGGGCCGCACCACCCTGATCATCGCGCACCGACTCACCCAGGCCGCGACGGCGGACCGGGTGATCGTGATGGCCCACGGCAGGGTCGTCGAAGAGGGAAGCCACCATGACCTGGTCGCGGCGGGTGGGCGCTACGCCCAGTTGTGGCGCGCCTGGGCAGCAGACCATTCTCGCGGAGAGTAAGAACATGACGACGACCGAGATCGACGACGGCCTGACCCCGAGCGACCGCTTGGACCTGTTGCGCGAGTGGAACAATCAGAGCTGGCCCGACACCACGACGACGGTGCCGGACGCCTTCGCCAGGCAGGTCGAGCTGACCCCCGACGCGCTGGCCGTCGTCGCGGGCGACGTGCGGCTGACCTATCGCGAGCTGGCCGACCGCTCGTACCAGTTGGCGAATCATCTTCGTGCCATGGGTGTTTCGCACGAACAGATGGTGGCCATCGCGTTGCCGCGCTCGGTCGAGATGGTGGTGGCCGCGATGGCCATCCTGGCCGCGGGCGGCGCCTTCGTTCCCGTCGACCCGCAGTGGCCTGCGGAGCGCAGGCGGCAGGTCCTCGCCGACACCAGGACCACCGCGGTCGTCGTGGCGCCGGGAACGGCCATGCCGGAAGACCCCGAGTCGGTCGAAATGGCCCTTGAGGCTTGGGCGTTCGGCGACCAACCTACCGCCGCACCGTTGACCGTCATCGACGGCAGTCAGTTGGCCTACGTCATCTTCACCTCCGGGTCGACCGGCAAGCCCAAGGGCGCGATGATCCGCCACGAGGCGATCGCCGAGAGGCTGACCTGGCAGGTCCAAGACGTCCTCGGCTTCGGGCCGGGGGACGCGTCGCTGTTCAAGGCGCCGCTGTCGTTCGACATCTCCGTCAACGAAATCCTGCTGCCACTGGTCTCCGGTGGGTACGTCGTGGTGGCCGAGCCCGGCGGCGAGCGCGACCCGCAGTACCTGCTCGACCTGATTTCGAATGAGAAGGTCACCTTCGTCTACCTGGTGTCGTCGATGCTCGACGTGCTCCTCGACCTCTCTCGGGGAACCAGCCTGCTGTCCGGGCTGAAGCACGTCTGGTGCGGCGGAGAGGTCCTGACGCCGGCGCTGTTCGACCGGTTCCGGACCCAGCTGAGTACCACGCTCTACCACGGGTACGGTCCCGCCGAGGCGACGATCGGTGTCTCGCATGTCATCTACCGCGACAGCGCCGAGCGCATCGAGACCTCCATCGGCAGGCCGAATCCGCACACCCAGCTCTACGTCCTCGACGACGATCTCCAGCCGGTACCGGTCGGCGTCGGCGGCGAACTCTACGCCGCCGGATTCCTGTTGGGGCGGGGCTACATTCACGCGCCAGGGCTGACCGGGTCGCGCTTCGTCGCCAACCCCTTCGACGACGACGGCTCGCGGATGTATCGCACCGGCGACTTGGCGCGCTGGACCGCCGAAGGCGTTCTCGAATTCCTCGGCAGGGCCGACAACCAGGTCAAGATACGCGGCATGCGGGTCGAGCTCGAGGAGATCGAGGTCATTCTGGCGTCGCATCCGGAGGTCCGCCATGCGGCGGTCATCATGCGCCAAACGCCCTCCGGCGGAGCACAGTTGACCGGATACGTGGTGTCCAACACCTCGGTCGACGCCCACGACATGCTCGCCTGGTGTGCATCGAAGCTGCCGGAGCACATGGTGCCCGCCGCCGTGGTGGTGCTCGACGAGTTCCCGGTCACCGCGAACGGCAAGCTGGACCGACGCGCACTACCTGCGCCGCCGACGGCCGCCCCGAGCATGGGGCCCGCGCCCACCGACCCACGCGCACGCGCGATCGCCGACATCTTTGCCGAACTCCTCGGCGTCGACGGCGTTGGCGCCGATGCCGACTTCTTCGCCCTGGGCGGCGACAGCATCGTCGCCATGGGCCTGATCAGCCGGGCCCGCAAGATCGGCCTTAGGCTGCGGCCGCGCGACATCTTCGCCATGCGCACCCCGGCCGCATTGGCGACCGCGGCACCGGACTTGGGTGCATCCGCGCCCGAGGCGATTGCGGTCGACCCCGTCGGCGACGTCGCGGCGACGCCGATCC
This sequence comes from Mycobacterium sp. Root135, assembly GCF_001426545.1. Taxonomy (GTDB): domain Bacteria; phylum Actinomycetota; class Actinomycetes; order Mycobacteriales; family Mycobacteriaceae; genus Mycobacterium. Next base: position 181,931 of record NZ_LMEZ01000008.1, read on the forward strand.
TCGCGTGGCTCGACGAGGTCGGAAACGGCTCGACCGGCATGGACGGCTTCCTCCAGTCCGTCACACTGCACACCCCGGCGGGACTGACGACGGCGTCGCTGACGGCCATGGTCGACGCCTTGCTCGCGTGCCACGACGTCCTGCGCGCCAGAACCAGCACCGTCGACGCCGGCGGGCTGACGATTCCCGCCGTCGGCACGGTGACGGCGGCCGACGTGCTGACGAGAGTCGCGCTCGACGGCGACGCCGACGCGGTGACCGCCGAGCAGCGTTCGCTTGCAGTGCAACGCCTCGACCCGCGCAACGGACGAATGGTCGACGTCGTGTGGCTCGACGCCGGCGCCGACCTCCCCGGTCGCCTCATCCTGATGGTCCACCACGTCGTCGTCGACGGCGTCTCGCTGCGGCTGCTGAGTGACGATCTGGCCTCCGCATGGTCGGACGTTCGGGCCGGGCAACCGATCTCACTCGCCTCCGCGGACACGCCGCTTCGGCAATGGGCCGACGAGCTCCGTGCCGCCACGACGGGCGGCACCTTCGCCGGCGACGAGGACTACTGGCGTCAGGTCGCCGGCGCCGCAGTCGAGCCGACGATCGGCAGCAGGCCGCTCGACCCGGCGGTCGACGTGGTCGCGACCGAGGACAAACTGGTGGTCCGCGTCGGTGCGGACGTCACGGGCCGCCTGCTTGGCCCGGTCCCGAACGCGATTCGCGGGGGCGTCAACGACGTCTTGGTCACCGCGCTGTCATTGGCCCTCGCCGAATGGCGCGGGTGTGAGTCGTCCTCGCTGCTGCTCGAGCTGGAGGGACACGGCCGCGAGGCCGAACACCTCGGCGCTGCTGGTGACCACCTCGACCTGTCTAGGACACTCGGCTGGTTCACCACCCTGTTCCCCGTCAGGGTCGACCCCGGTGCGACACCGTGGGACCGGCTGATGCCCGGTGGCCGGGAACTGGGCGCCGCCGTCAAGACGGTCAAGGAGCAACTGCGTGCGGTGCCGCGCAACGGACTCAGTTACGGCGCGCTGCGGTACCTTTCGGGCGATGCCCGGCCCGACCTTGCGGTCCAGCCGCAGGTCCTGTTCAACTACCTTGGCAGGTTCAGCGGCGCAGGTGACGAACCGTGGACGCTCGCCGAGGACGCGGTCGCCGAGGACCGCGATCCCCGGATGCCGCTGCCCCGGGCCGTCGAGGTCAACGCCATCACCGTGGAGAGCGACGACGGCGCGTACCTGGAAGCCACCTTCAGTTGGCCGGCCGGCGTGCTGGATCGGCAACGAATGGAGGCACTTTCGAGCCTGTGGGTCGACGCCCTCACCGCCATCGCCTCCAGCGACGCCGTCAGCGGCCCGACCCCGTCGGACTTCCCGCTCGTCGCGATCACGCAGTCAGACGTCGAGGCGTTCCAGGGCGGCCTCGGCGACCTGGTCGACGTCTTGGCGCCGTCGCCGCTGCAATCGGGCATCTACTTCCACTCCACCTACGCCGACGTCGACCCCTACGTCGTCCAGCAGATCGTCGAGTTGGCCGGTCCGGTCGACGCCGAGCGCCTGCGCGCAGCCGCGAATCTGATCGTGGAAAGGCACCGTCACCTCGGCGCCTCCTTCCAGCCTGCCGCCGACGGCAGCATCGTCTCGGTGATCGGGTCGACACCCGAAATGCCCTGGCTCTACCTCGATCTCACCGGTGTCGAGGCCGGCGCCGCCACGAGCCGGGTCGACGAGGTGGCCGCCGAACAGCGTGACCGGCCGTTCGACTTGGCCGTGCCACCGCTGATGCGTTACGCGTTGATCCGTCTGACGTCGCACCGGCACGTGCTGATTCAGACCGTCCACCACATCGTCGCCGACGGCTGGTCGGTGCCCGTCGTGCTGCGTGAGCTCGCCGCACTGCACGACGACCCGGCAACCCCGCTGCCCGCGGCGCCCCGATACGGCGACTACCTGAACTGGGTCGCCGCCGCCCCCGTCGACGAGGCGCTCGAGGCCTGGCGCACCGAGTTGGACTCGGTCGAGGAGCCGACCCGACTGGCAGATGCACTGCCGCCCAGCACGTCCGGATCCTCTGGCTTCGGCAAGGTCGGCGCTCGGGTACCGGCCGACGTGGCCGACGGAATCGTGGAGTGGGCGGGCAGCCACGGCGTCACCGTCAGCGCCGTCATCGGCGCGGCCTGGGGCATCGCCGTGGGTCGGCTCAGCGGGCGCACCGACGTGGTCTTCGGCTCGACCGTGTCGGGTCGAGGCGTCGACGTCGCAGGCATCGACGACATGGTCGGCCTGCTGATCAACACCGTCCCCGCCAGAACACACTGGTCGAGCAACGATTCCGTCGAGACCGTCGTCCGCCGGTTCGCCGACGCACAGACGGCGCTGTTCGAGTACCACCACGTCGCACTCGCGGACATCCAGCACGCCATCGGCGTGCCCGAGCTGTTCGACACCCTGATCGTCATCGAGAACTACCCGGCCGCCGACGACCCCACGGCGACGATCCGCGTCGAATCCGTCGACGTGGTCGAGGCGCCGCACTACCCCGTCACCCTGATGGTGAAGCCGTCGGATCCGTTCACCATCGCACTGACCCACGACCGGGCAAGAGTCGACGCCGCGACGGCGGAACGCGTGCTCGCGTTCTACCAACGAATCCTCACCACGATCGTCGACTCCGCTGACACCGCGTGCAGCGACGTCGAACTGCTCACCCCGGCCGAGGTCGACGCAGAGGTGGCCACGGGAACCGGCGCGCCGGCGTGGCACGGCACCGTCCTCGACCTGTTCGCCGAGCAGGTTCGCCGCGCCCCCGACGCCGTCGCGCTCACCGACGGTGCCGGACGACTGACCTACCGCGAACTCGACGAGGAGGCCACCCGGTTGGCGGGAGCCCTCGCCGAAGCCGGAGTGGGCTCTGGCGACGTGGTCGCCGTCGCCACCGGGCGCACCAACGACCTGGCGATCGCCCTGCTGGCGGTCATGCGTTCCGGCGCCGCATATCTGCCCGTCGACCCGCAGTATCCGGAAGCGCGCATCACCTACATGCTCTCCGACGCCCGGCCGCGGGTGGTCATCACCGACGGCCGTCCGCTGCCGTCGCACCAACTGCCCACCCTGCCGGTCGACGCACGCCCCACCGCGCGAGCCGCGGGAGGCGTCGAGGTCGGCCCGGACGACGCGGCCTCGATCGTCTACACCTCCGGCAGCACCGGACAGCCCAAGGGAACCATCGGAACCCATGGCGCCCTGGCCAACCGGCTGAAGTGGGCCGCAGAGGCGTGGTCGCACGAGCACGACGACGTGCGGGTCGCCAAGAGCTCGACGAGCTTCATCGACGGCACCACCGAACTCCTCGGAGCGCTCGTCGCGGGCGCCAGCACCGTGATCGCCGACGAGGACACGGCACGTGACGCCGCCGCCCTCGCCGACCTCGTCGAAAAGGTCGGAGCCACACAACTTCTCGTCGTTCCCAGCCTCGCCGCCGCGATGGTCGAGTCGGCCCCGACGGGCCTCGGCCACGTCCGGCGTTGGATCTGCAGCGGCGAGGCGCTCGACGACGCCACCGTCGCCGCGCTGCGCCGGGTGTCCCCGGACGCCCAAATCGTGAACTCGTACGGGTCGTCCGAGGTCGCGGGCGACGTGCTTGCCGGACCGGTGCCCGACGACGGCCGGACGACCCTTGGCCGACCGGTTCCCGGCGTCCGCATCCTGCTGCTAGGCCCCGACCTGGAGCCGGTTGCGCCCGGCGCCATCGGCGAAATCTACGTCGGCGGAGTCCAACTCGCCCGCGGCTACCACGGCCAGGGCGGCACCACCGCCGCCCGATTCGTCGCCGACCCGTTCGGCGAGGACGGGGCACGGCTCTACCGCACGGGCGACCTCGCGCGGTGGACCAGCGCCGGCGACGTCGAGTTCAACGGTCGCAGTGACGACCAGGTCAAGATCAACGGATTCCGCGTCGAACTCGGTGAGGTGGAAGCGGCACTCGCCGACCTGCCCGGCGTCGCCGACGCCGTCGTCACCGTCCACCAGGGGGCCCACGGGTCGGCACGTCTGGACTCGTACGTGGTGCCCCGTGACGCCGCGCCGGTCGACCAGGCGACTATCCGCGCCGCCCTCGCCAAGCGGTTGCCCGCGCACCTCGTGCCCGCAACGGTCACCCAGCTGACGGCCATCCCGTTGCTGCCCAACGGAAAGCGCGACCGCACGTCGCTTCCCGAACCCGTGCTGTCGGTCTCCAAGGTCTCGCCGCGGACTGAGCGTGAGTCGTCGATCTGCAGCGTCTTCCAAGACGTGCTGGACATCTCCGACGCGATCGGGATCGACGACGACTTCTTCGCCCTCGGCGGTGACAGCCTGCTCGCCCTGCGGGTGGTCAACCGTCTCGCGGGCTCCGGCGTGACGATCCAGACCAAGGAGCTGTTCCAGCTCCGCACCCCCCGAGCGCTGGAAGACGTCCTCGCCACCCGCGTCACCGAGGCGTCACCCGAGCGCTTGGCCGTGACGGCCGAGCCCGCCGCCTGGCACGGCCTCGCCGACGACGAACTCGCCCGCCTCGTCGACGGGTGCCCCGTCGAGGTGCAGGACGTGTGGCCACTGTCGCCGCTGCAGCAGGGTGTCTACTACCAGTCCACCTACACCGACGACGTCAACACCTATCTGGCCCAGAACGTCTTCGACTTCGACCGCACGCTCGACGTCGACGCGATGCGTACCGCGTTCGGTGCGCTGCTGTCGCGGCACGACAATCTGCGGGCAGGCTTCACCAGTGAGGATCTGGTGCGGCCCGTGCAGTACATCGGCCGCTTCGTCCCCGCCGACGTCACGCTCGTCGACCTGTCGGACCTGACGCCGGAAGCCGCGGACGAGCGGCTCGCCGAGGTCATGCGCGCCGACGCCGAGAACCCCTTCGACCTGCGGATGCCACCGCTGGTCCGGTTGACGGTGATCCGGCTGCCGGGGCGCGGGGACCGGCTGCTCCTCACCTGTCACTTCCTGCTGTGGGACGGCTGGTCGCGTGAGCTCGTGCTGCGAGAGTTGTTCACGCTGTACGACTCCCGCGGGATCCGTGGCGCCCTGCCCGCCGCCAAGAGCACCTACGTCGACTATTTGCGCTGGGTGGACGCCCAGGATCAGGCCGAGTCCGTCCAAGCCTGGTCCGACGCCCTGGCCGGACTGCCGGAGGCGACGCTGGTGGCGCCGGATGCCGTCGGCCGCGAACCCGCACTGCCCCAACGTGTCTACGGCGAGCTGTCCCGCGAGGTGACCGCCCGCCTCGAGCAGCACACCAGAACCAGTTCCACCACCGCCAACACGGTCCTGACCGCCGCCCTCGGCATGGTGCTCGGCTACGAGACCGGAAGCACCGACGTCGTGTTCGGCACGACCGTCGCGGGCCGGCCACCAGAGCTGCCCGGTGTCGAGAACGTCATCGGCCAGTTCCTCAACACCGTCCCGGTACGCGTGGAGACGACACCGAATACGACTGTCGCCGAACTACTTCGACGCGTCGAGGACTTCCGCCTCGACCTCATGGCACACGAATACGTCGGGCTCGGCGACATCACCCGCAGTGCCGGGCACCAGCCCCTGTTCGACGCGCTCTACGTCCTGCAGAACTTCCTCGACGACGACACGTTCACCGAGTTCGAGCGCCAGCACGGCATCGTCGGCGTCGACTTCGTCGACACCACGCACTATCCGCTGACGTGGGTGCTGACCCCGGGGGAGCGGCTGACGATCAAGCTGGAGTTCCGGCCCGACGTCGTCGACCCGGAGGCCGCAGCGGCGATGGTCGAGCGCCTCGTCCGCGCCGTCGACGCGCTTCTGACCCAACCCGATGCCGCGCTCGGCGACCTCGACCTGGCGCTGCCCGCCGAGCGCGACGCGCTGGCCCGGCAGTGGCGCGCGACCGAACACGACATCGGTGACGACACCATCGCCGACCTGCTGGCCGACCGGGCCCGCAGCTGCCCCGACGAGACCGCGCTGGTCTTCGGTGACACCCGGCTGACCTACGCCGAGCTGGACGGGCGAATCAACCAGCTCGCCCGCCGCCTGCTCGAGGGCGGCGCCGGTCCCGAGCGCGTCGTCGCACTGGCACTTCCCCGCTCGGTGGACATGGTGGTGGCGCTGTTCGCGGTGCTGCGCACCGGTGCCGCCTATATGCCGCTGGAACGGGATTACCCCGTGGCTCGGCTCACCGGCATGCTCGACGACGCCCGTCCGGTGCTGCTCGTCTGCCACGCCTCGAGCGCCGAGGTGGCCGATCACCAGGACCAGCTCGGTGGCGCCGTGCTGCGGCTCGACGACCCGGGCGTCCGCGACGCGCTGGCCCACACGCCGGGCGACGCCCTCACCGACGCCGAGCTCGGTGACTTCGCGAGAAGTGCTGGGCCACAACGCCTGGAGCACCCGGCCTACGTGATCTTCACCTCCGGGTCCACGGGACGTCCCAAGGGTGTCGTCACGCCCTACCGTGGCCTGACCAACATGCAGCTCAACCACCGCGTCGAGATCTTCGAACCCGCGATCGCCAAGGCCGGTGGCCGACGACTGCGGGTGGCGCACACGGTCTCGTTCTCCTTCGACATGTCGTGGGAGGAACTGCTGTGGCTCGTCGAAGGCCACGAAGTGCACATCTGCGACGAGGAACTGCGAAGGGACGCCACCGCGTTGGTGGCGTACTGCCACCAGCACCGCGTCGACGTCGTCAACGTGACACCCAGCTACGCACACCACCTGTTCGAGCAGGGGCTACTGGAGGACGGCGGCCATGCGCCGACGCTCGTGCTGCTCGGCGGTGAGGCCGTGTCGGACGACGTGTGGCGTCGCCTCCGCGACCTTCCGAACGGCACCGGCTACAACCTCTACGGCCCCACCGAGTACACCATCAACACCCTCGGCGCCGGAACCGACGACAGTGCGACCCCCACTGTCGGACAACCGATTTGGAACACCCGCGCCTACGTCCTCGATTCGTGGCTGCGTCCCGTCGGCGACGGTGTCGTCGGCGAGCTGTACATCGCTGGCGCCGGGCTGGCGCGCGGCTACCTCGACCGGCCCGCCCTGACTGCGGACCGCTTCGTGGCCGACCCCTTCTCCGAGGGCGGCAGGATGTACCGCACGGGCGATCTGGTGGCCCGGCGGTCCGACGCCGGTGGCACGCTGGACTTCCTCGGGCGCAGCGACGACCAGGTGAAGATCCGCGGCTACCGAGTGGAACTCGGCGAGGTTGCCGCGGCGCTCTCCGCGCTGCCGGAGGTGCGCCAGGCCGTCGCCATCGCACGCCCAGGCCCGTCGGCGTCGGTGAAGCAGCTGGTTTGCTACGTGGTCCAAGAGGATCCCAGGCAGGATCAGGAGGCGTTCGCCGCCGAGCTGCGAGCGGCCGTGTCGCAGACCCTGCCCGACTACATGGTGCCCGCGCTGTACGGATTCGTCGACGCGATCCCCCTGACGGTCAACGGAAAGCTCGACGTCCGCGCCCTTCCCGATCCCGTCGTCCCTGCGTCCGGCCCGTCGCGGAACCCGCGAGATGACCGAGAAGCGTTGTTGGCCAGCATCTTCGCCGACGTACTCGGTCTCCCGCAGGTCGGCATCGACGACGACTTCTTCACCCTCGGCGGGGACAGCATCTCCTCGATCGCGGTGTCGGGCAAGGCCCGCAAGGCGGGTCTGCACCTCACCCCGCGCGACGTCTTCCGCCGCAGGACCGTCGCGGCGCTGGCCGCTGTCACGGACGGCTCCACGACGCCGACGGCACCCGCCGAGCGCGACAGCGGCATCGGCACGATCGCCGCGACGCCGATGCTCGCCGAGACCGCCGACGCGCAGACACCATTGGCCAACTTCTACCAGTCGACGGTGTTGGCCACCCCCGCCGGAATCACCGGCAGCCAAATGGAACTCGTCATCCAGGCCATGCTCGACACCCACGACATGCTGCGTGCGCGCCTCGACGTGGGCGGCGACGGCTGGACGCTTACGGTGCCGCCCGAGCCGGTGTCGGCCGGTTCGGTGCTGACCGTCCGGGATGGCGCTCTCACCGCATCCGACGTCGAGGCAGCCACCAACGCCGCTGCCGCCGAACTCGACCCAGAGAACGGCCGGATGGTCCGCGCGGTCTGGTACGACGCGTCGGAGGGCAGCGGCGAGCTTCTGCTGGTCGTGCACCACCTCGTCGTCGACGGCGTCTCGTGGCGCATCGTCACCGAGGATCTGACGGCCGCGTGGGCGGACGTGACCGCGGGAAGGCCCGTTTCTCTCGACGACGTTCCGACGTCGTTCCGGACTTGGTCGGGTGCCATTGCCGCGACGCGTTTCGACGGCGAGGCGCCGTATTGGAACGACGTGTTGGCGACGGCCGACCCGGACCTCGGCCACCGACCCCTCGACCCGGCCGTCGACACGGCGGAAACCGTCCTCAGTCAAAGCTTCTCGCTACCGGGTGACGTCAGCTCGGCACTGCTGTCGTCGGTCCCCGCCGCGGTCTATGGTGGCGTCAACGACGTGCTGCTCAGCGCGCTCGCGCTGGCACTGGCACGGTGGCGGGCCGACCGTGGGCACCGCGAGAGCACCGCGGCGGTCGTGAACCTCGAGGGCCACGGCAGGGAACCGGAGCTCGTGGCCGGGCACCTCGACCTGTCCCGCACGATCGGCTGGTTCACGGCGATCTACCCGGTGCGCCTCGATCCGGGGGCCGTCGAGTGGGACGACGTCCTTGCGGCCGGTAAGGCACTGGCGGCGGCGGTGAAGGCGGTGAAGGAGCAGCTGCGCTCCACGCCGAGCCGCGGACTTGGCTACGGCGTGCTGCGCCACCTCGACTCCGCCCGACCCGTCGCCGGGGCCGCACCCCAAATCCTCTTCAACTACCTCGGGCGCTTCGCCGGGGGCAGCGGCAAGGCGTGGGAGCCGGTTGCGGAGTTCGGTGGTCTGCGGGAGGGCGTCGACCCCACCAATCCGGCTGTGGCACTGGAGATCAACGCCATCGCCGAGGACGGACCCGGTGGCACGCGCCTGACCTTCACGTTGTCCTGGCCCGGCGGACTGCTGGATGCCGTCGACGTCGACGAACTCGCCGCGCTGTGGTCGGCCGCGCTGACGGCGCTGACCCGATGCGACGCCCTGGCCGGGCACACCTCGTCGGACTTCCCGCTCGTCGACGTCGCCCAAGAGGACCTGGACGGCTGGCAGGCGACCGGACCCGTGGAGGACGTGCTGCCGCTGCTGCCGTTGCAGGAGGGCATGTACTTCCACGGAGCCCTCGGCGCGGGGGACGACGACTACACCGACACCTACCGCGTGCAGCAGATCGCCGAGCTCTCGGGACCGGTCGACCCAGAGGCGTTGCGCGCCAGCCTGAGCGCCGTCATGGCGCGACACCAGGCGCTGCGGGCCGGGTTCCACGAGCTGCGGGACGGTCGGATCGCGCAGGTCATCTGGGCCGACGTACCGGTCGCCCTCGAGGTCGTCGACGCGACGACCGCGGACGACCGCGCCGCGCTTGAGCGTCTCGACGACGTTGCCCGCGAACAACTGTCACGACCGTTCGACCTCGCGGCACCGCCATTGGTTCGGTACGCACTGGTGTCGTTGACCGCCCAGGACCACCGGCTGGTTCAGACCATGCACCACATCGTCGCCGACGGGTGGTCCTACCCGGTGCTGTTCGGCGACGTCGTCGCGCACTACAACGCGGCGTTCGGAGTCGGCACGGGCCTGGCCCCGCTGGTCGGAACGCTGCGCGACCACGTCGAGGCCGTTCGCGGCGGCGACCAGGACGCCGCCCGGCAGGCGTGGAAGACGGCGCTGATCGGGGTCGAGGCGACACACCTCTTCGAGACGCCGAAAACCGTTGGCGAACACAGCAGCTCGGTTCGTCGACTCTCGGCCGAGCTCACGACCGAACTGACCAGGACGGCACGGGAACGCGGCGTCACGCTCAGCACCGTGTTGCACGGCGCGTGGGGACTGCTCCTCGGGCGACTTCTCGACCGCAGGCGCGTGGTGTTCGGGTCGACGGTGTCGGGTCGCGGCGGCGAGCTCGCCGGAACCGACTCGATCGTCGGACTCCTGATCAACACCCTCCCGGTGCCGATGGCCTGGGACAACGACACGTCGATCGCGGCGGTCATGGTGGACCTGCAGGATCAGCAGAGTACCGTCCTCGACGCCCAGCATCTGGGCCTTGCCGAACTGGCCCGGCTCGCCGGAGTTCGGGAGTTCTTCGACACCATGGTCGTCGTCGAGAACTTCCCGACGGTGGCCAGCGAGCCGTCGAATGACGCTCGAGCACTGCACTTCCAGGGCTTTACCGGCACCGACTCACCGCACTACCCGGTGTCGTTCGTCGCGTATTTGGACGACCGGCTCACGGTGGAGATCAAGTACGACACCGGTGCGGTCACCGCGGCCCAGGCCGACAGGTTCGCCGAACGCGTCGAGCGCATCCTTGCGGCGTTCACCAAACACCCGGACACCCCCGTCGGCGACGTCGACCTGCGGACTGACGCCGAACGCGATCTGGTCTCGGGGACGACGTCCCGGCAAGGCCCCGACCGCACGCTCGTCGACGCCTTCGGCGCTGCCGTCGCCGCGCACGCACACCGCACCGCGGTCAGTTGCGGGGCGGACCGCATCACTTACGCCCAGCTGGACGAAAGGGCCTCGGCGGTCGCCGCGACGCTGACCGCGCTCGGCGTTCGACCGGAGTCCAGGGTCGCCGTCGCGCTGCCACGGTCACTCGATCTGATCGTCGCGCTGCTCGCCGTCATCAAGGCGGGCGGCACCTACGTCCCGTTGGACGTCGACTCACCGGAGGCGCGGCTTCGGCACATCGTCTCCGACTCGGCACCGGTGTGCATCCTGGTCGACCGGGCCGACCGGTTGCCCGACGGAGTCTCGACCGAATCCACCCCACTGGTGCTCGTCGACGACGCCGCGCACCAGCGAGCGGGCACGGCGCAGGTACCGGCGCTGGCCGCCGACCACGCGGCGTACGTCATCTACACCTCCGGCTCGACCGGCGTCCCCAAGGGCGTGACGGTCACCCACCGCAACGTTGCGGCGCTGTTCGACGGCACCGCAGCACTTTTCGACTTCGGTCCCGACGACGTCTGGACGATGTTCCACTCCGCGGCGTTCGACTTCTCGGTGTGGGAACTGTGGGGTCCGCTGCTGCACGGTGGCCAACTCGTCGTCGTCGAGCAGGCCGTTGCCCGCGACCCCGACCGGTTCCTGGAACTGCTGGCCTCCGAACGGGTGACGGTGCTGAACCAGACCCCGTCGGCGTTCTACCCGCTGATCGAGGCCGACCGGCAGGGTGGCCGGACGTCGTCACTCGGGTCGGTGCGCTACGTCGTCTACGGCGGGGAGGCGTTGGACGCCACCCGACTCGCCGCCTGGTACGAGCGGCACGACGCGGATTCGCCGCGGCTGGTCAACATGTACGGCATCACCGAGACCTGCGTGCACGTGTCACACCGTCCGCTCGAGGTCTCCGACTCGGCAGGCGCCACTGGCAGCGTCATCGGTGACGCCATCCCGGGCCTGCGAATCCACCTGCTGGACCAATCGCTGCAGCCCGTGCCCACCGGAGTCGTCGGCGAGATCTACGTCGCGGGCGGGCAGATCGCGCGCGGATACGTCGGCAAACCCGGCCTCACCGCGACGCGCTTCGTGGCCAACCCGTTCGACGGCGCCGGCGAGCGGCTCTACCGCAGTGGTGACACCGCGATGTGGACCGAGGACGGTGAGCTCGTCTACGTCGGGCGCTCCGACCAACAGGTCAAGGTGCGCGGCTACCGGATCGAGCTCGGCGAGGTCGAGTCGGCGCTCGCGGCCCTCGAGGACGTGGCGAACGCCGCGGCAGCGGTCCGTCAGGACGAGACGGGCCGCACCCGGCTGGTCGGATACGTGGTCGGCCGCACCCCGGTCGACGTCGCCGAGGTGCGTGCGCAACTGGCCACCCGGCTGCCCGACTACATGGTGCCGTCCGCGCTGGTGGTCTTGGATTCCCTGCCCTTGACGGTCAACGGCAAGCTGGACCGTGCCGCGCTGCCGGCACCCACCGAGGCGCCCGCCGCACCCGCGCGTCCCGTCGCCGACGCCCAGACACCTGGGAACACGGCGGAGCTGTTGGCGGCGCTGTGCTCTGAGATCCTCGGAGCCACAGTGGGGGTCGACGACGACTTCTTCACGATGGGCGGCGACAGCATCGTCGCCATCCAGCTGGTGAACCGGGCCCGCCGACAAGGCGTCCGGATCACCCCGCAGCAGGTGTTCGTCAACCGCACGCCAGCAGCGCTCGCCGCGGCCGCCGAGGCCGTGGCGCCACAGCAGGCTGCCATCGACGACACCGACGCCGGACCCGACCTCGGCGAGGTCATGTTGACGCCCATCGTGCAGCGGCTCGCGGAGCTCGGTGGCGGCGTGGACCGACTCAACCAAGCCGAGCTGCTCCTCGCACCGGCCGGAGCGACGGTCGAGCAGCTCGACGCGGCCGTCAACGCCGTCGTCGTGCGCCACGACGCGCTCGGACTGCGACTGCACCGGCCTGCGCCCATGCTGTGGTCGCTGGAAACGGCTGCTGCGCCCCGTGTCTCGATCCGCCGGATCGACGCCTCCGCGTTCACCGACGACGAACTCGTCGATGCGATCGGCGTGCAGTCCGACGCGGCGGCCGACCGCCTCGACCCCGGAACCGGGGCACTGGTTGACGCCGTGTGGTTCGACCTCGGCCCCGATCGACAGGGTCGCCTGCTGCTGACGGTGCATCACCTTGCGGTGGACGGCGTCTCCTGGCGCATCATGATCGACGACCTGGGGGAGGCCTTCGACCAGGTGCGGGCGGGCACGCGCCCCGCGTTGCCCGCGGTGCCGACCTCGATCCGGTCCTACGCCAGGACCGTCAACGAAAGCGCACAGCAGGCAGCGCGATTGGCGGAGTTCGAACACTGGACCTCGACGCTCGCGCCAGGCGGCGAACTCGACGACCGGGCCAACACGGTCGGTCTGACGGTGGGCTCGACCCGCGACCACGAGATGCGGCTGACGGCCGCGGAGACGGTGCCGCTGCTGACGTCGGTCCCCGCGATGGCCAACGCCGACGTCACCGAGACGCTGGTGGCCGCCCTGTCGGTCGCCGTACGGCGCTGGCGTGGCGCCAAGGGCGGAAGCTCCGATGCACCACTGGTGTTGGACCTGGAACGCCACGGTCGCGACGGGTGGGACGCCGATCTGGACCTGTCCCGCACCGTCGGCTGGTTCACCGCGATCGCACCGGTTCGGTTGCCAGTCAACACGTCCGACGACCACGTCGCCGTCCTCAAGGAGACCAAGGAGCGACTGCGCGCGGTCGCCGACGGCGGCCTGGGATTCGGCCAGCTGCGCTACTGCAACCCCCGCACGGCGGCGGCCCTCGGCCGGCTGCCGGCACCGCAGTTGCTGTTCAACTATCTCGGCCGTTGGGCGGCCGACGGCACGGGGGATTGGGACTCGGCACCGGAGGTGGCCGCGCTTCGCGGTGGCCCCGACCCCGACCTCGGCACCCCCTACCTGCTGGAGATCAACGCCATCTGCGACGAGACCGTCGACGGCCCGGTACTGCGTGCAACGCTCACCTACGCCGACGGGGAGCTGGGCGAGGACTCCGTCGTCGACCTTGCCGAGCACTGGTCGGCGGTGCTGCGTGAGCTCGGTCAGCTCGGGGGCGGCCCCTCTGCGCCCTCCCTCACGCCGTCGGACCTGACGTTCGTCGAGCTGTCCCAGGCCGACGTCGACCGCGTCACCGCCTCGACGACGCTTGCCGTCGAAGACATCTGGCCGCTCTCGCCGTTGCAGGAGGGGGTGTACTTCCAAGCCAGTTACGCCAAGGCCGCGGTGTACATCGTGCAGAACGTCTTCGAGTTCGCCGAGCCCGTCGACCTCGACGCACTGCGCACCGCGTACTCGGCGGTGATGCGGCGCAACCCGGTGCTTCGCTCGTCCTTCCTCGCCGACGGCCTGCCGCATCCGGTCGCCGCGATCGCGAAGGACCCAGTGTGCGAGCCCGAATTGGTCGACCTGACCGACGTGGCGCCCGCCGACCTCGACGCACGCCTGGCCGAGATGACCGCCGCCGACCGGCTACGCACCTTCGACCTGACCTCGCCCCCGCTGGCCAGGATGACGGTCGCCCGCACCGCCGAACGCGACCGCCTGATCTTCAGCTATCACTTCCTGCTCTTGGACGGTTGGTCCCGTGAGCAGCTGCTGCGTGAACTGTTCGCCGAGTACGGGGCCGCGAAGACGGGTGTGTCGGCCCGGCTCCCCGAGCCGACCGCCCACTTCACCGACTACCTGCGCTGGCTCTCTTGCCAGGACCGCGACGCCTCGGCGCGGCAGTGGGCCACGGCGTTGTCCGGCCTCGCCGCACCGACGCTTCTGGTGCCCGCCGCAGTGGGCACCGAGCCCACGCTGGCGCTCCGCCTCGACTTCACGTTGAGCGAGCAACAGAGCACGATGCTGGTGCAGGCGGCCCGCGAGGCGGGCGTCACCCTCAACGCCCTCATCAGCACCGCGTTGGCGATGGTGCTCGCGTACGAAACGGGCGGCGACGACGTCGTTTTCGGCTCCACCGTCGCCGGACGTCCCACCGACCTCGAGGGCATCGAAGACGTCATCGGTCTCTTCCTCAACACCGTCCCGACGCGGGTGCGGCTCGATCCGAGCCGTTCGGTCGCCGAGACGATGCGGGCCGTGCAGTCCGACCGACTGGCCCTGATGGACCACGAGTACCTCGGCCTCGGCGATATCCACCGTGCACTCGGTTCCGGCGGCGGGGCACTGTTCGACAGCCTCTACGTCCTGCAGAACTTCCTGGACGACGACACCTTCACCGACATGGAGTCTGAGTACGGCATCGTCGGACACGATTCGATCGACGCGTCGCACTACCCGTTGACCTGGGTGGCCTCTCCCGGACGCGAACTGTGGGTGAAGCTCGAGTACCGACCGGACGTGGTGGACCGGGCCGACGCCCAGCGTCTGCTGGACCGCCTGCGCCAGGCGATGCTCCAGATCGCCGACGGTGCAACGACTCTGGCGGCAGTTCCGATGCTGCTTCCCGACGAGACCGCCGCGCTGGTGGCGCACGACTATTCGACCCGCCACAACCTTCCCGCCGCCACCGTGATGGACCTGCTCGCCGAGCGCTGCGCGCAGTCGCCACGGGCCACGGCGTTGGTGTGCGCGGGCGAGAGCGTCGACTACGCAGTGTTGGACGAACATGTCAACCGCCTGGCATGGTTGCTACGGCACCGCGGAATCGGTCCGGAACAGACTGTTGCCCTGGCAATTCCACGCTCGATCGACGCCGTGATCGCACTCTTCGCGGTGCTGCGGGCCGGCGCCGCCTACCTGCCGCTCGAGCTGGACTACCCGGACGAGCGACTGGCGATCATGCTCGCCGACGCGGGACCGGTGTGCCTGCTCACGACGACGGCCGTGGCGTCCCGCATCGCGGCGGCGACCCCGCCCAACTGCCCCGTCGTCGTCCTCGACGACGACGGCGTGCGAGCCGAATTGGCCGCAGAGACAACGCAGTGGGACGGATTCGCGCCGTCGCTGGACAACCCGGCCTACGTCATCTACACCTCGGGGTCGACCGGCAAGCCCAAGGGTGTCGTCACCCCGCATCGCGGCCTGACCAACATGCACCTCAACCACCGCGAGGCCATCTTCGCGCCCGCCATCGCCAAGGCGGGCGGGCGAGGGCTGCGGATCGCCCACACGGTGTCGTTCTCCTTCGACATGTCGTGGGAAGAGCTGCTGTGGCTCGTCGAAGGACACGAGGTCCACATCTGCGATGAGGACTTGCGCAGGGACGCAACCGCATTGGTGGCCTACTGCCATCAGCACGACGTGGACGTCGTCAACGTGACGCCCACCTACGCCCAGCTGCTGTTCGACCAGGGGCTTCTCGACAAGGAAGGTCATCCGCCGGTCCTAGTGCTGCTGGGAGGTGAGGCCGTGTCGGCGGCGGTCTGGGACCGGCTGCGCGACAGCGACACCAGCTACGGCTACAACCTCTACGGTCCAACCGAGTACACCATCAACACCCTCGGCGGAGGAACCGATGACAGCGCGACGTCCACTGTTGGAACGCCGATCTGGAACACCAGGGCCCACATTCTCGACCCGTGGTTGCGTCCCGTTCCCGACGGCGTCGCGGGCGAGCTCTACATCGCCGGAGCGGGTCTCGCCCGCGGCTACCTCCGTCAGCCGGGGTTGAGCGCTGGCCGGTTCGTGGCCAACCCGTTCGAGCCCGACGGGCGGATGTACCGGACCGGAGACCTGGTGGTCCGCCGACGCGCCGCCGACGACCGGGCCGGAAACCTTGACTTCCTTGGCCGCACCGACGACCAGGTCAAGATTCGTGGTTATCGCGTGGAAGTCGGCGACGTGCAAAGTGCGATCGCCGCACATCCACGCGTGACGCAGGCGGCGGTCGTCGCCCGTCCCGATCCGAAGACCTCCGGGTCGCATCAGCTGGTCGCCTACGTGGTGCCCAAGGGCGGCCTGGCGCTCTCCGACGACGAAGCCTCGTCACTGATCGGCGAGTTGCGCAGCCACCTCAAGGCCGCACTGCCCGGGTACATGGTGCCATCGGCGATCGCGGTACTCGAGCGACTTCCGTTGACCGACAACGGAAAGCTCGACGTTCGAGCCCTGCCGCACGTCGACCCCAGCACCCAGCGAGCCCCCAGCCGGGCGCCGCAATCCGCGACCGAGGAGACGCTTTGCCGGATCTTCGGTGAGGTGTTGGAACTCGACGAAGTCGGGGTGGACGACGACTTCTTCGACCTCGGCGGCCATTCGCTGCTCAGCATCCGTCTGATCGGTGGGGTTCGGGCCGGGCTCGGCGTCGAGATGTCGATCCGCGACGTCTTCGACGCGCCGACCGTCGCCGCGCTCGCCGACCTCCTTGACTCGAAGCCGGCCGCGCAGGCGCCTCGGCCGGCACTGGTGGCGTCGCAGCGCCCCGAGGTCTTGCCGACCTCGTCCGCGCAGGAACGTCTGCTGATCCTCGACCGGCTCGGCGAGACCGGCCTGGCGTACAACTATCCGTTGGTGTTCCGGGTCCGCGGACCGCTCGACGTCGACGCGCTCCGCGCCGCCCTCGGCGACGTCGTCGACCGCCACGAGTCGCTGCGGACGGTGTTCGGCGATTCGGACGGCGTCCCGTTCCAGCAGGTTCTGCCCGGCGGAACCCCCGTGCCGGTGCAGGTCCTCGACCGCGCCGAGGACGACGTCCAGGCGCAGATCGCCGCCTCGACGGCGCACGCCTTCGACCTGGCATCTGAGATTCCCTTGCGGGTCGACGTCATTCGGGCCGGAGCCGACGACCACACGGTCGTCGTGCTGCTGCACCACATCGCGACCGACGAGTGGTCCGACGCCCCGTTCGTCACCGACCTGAACCGCGCCTACGAGGCGCGGATCGCCGGTGCCGACCCGGACCTGCCCGGCCTGCCCGTGCAGTACGCCGACTACGCGCTCTGGCAGCGCGACCTGCTGACGGCCATCGGCGACGAGCAGCTGACGTACTGGCGCGAGGCGTTGGCCGGCGCGCCCGACGAGCTCACCTTGCCGACCGACCGCCCGAGGCCGACGAGGCCCAGTGGCGTCGGCGGCACCGTCAACCTCGACATCTCACCGGAAGTGGCTGCGGCACTGCGTAACCTGGCCGCCGAACGCCAGGTCAGCGTCTTGATGGTGCTGCATGCGGCGGTCGCGACGCTTCTGCACCGGTTGGGTGCCGGCGACGACATCGTCGTCGGGACTCCGGTTGCGGGCCGTGGCGACGCCGCGCTCGACGACGTGATCGGCTTCTTCGTCAACACCGTGGTGCTGCGGGTCGACGTCGCGGGCAACCCGTCGTTCGGCGACCTGCTGACCCGGGTCCGGACGACGGACCTGGCGGCATTCGCCCACCAGGAGCTGCCCTTCGAGCGGCTCGTCGAAGACCTCAACCCGCCCCGTGTCGCGGGCCGAAACCCGTTGTTCGGCGTCTTCATCGGATACCACCGCCGCGCCGGTGCGGATGCGGACATGTTCGGGCTTCCCACGCAGTGGTGTGACCCCGACTCGTCGGCGGCGATGTTCGATTTGGGCTTCACCCTCGTCGACGAGGGCGGTGACGGCGGCGCCACCATCATGGCCGAGTACGGCGCCGACCTCTTCGACGAATCGACCGTGCGAACGCTGGCCTCTCGGCTGGTGGGGATGCTCTGCGAGGTCGTGGTCGACGCCGAACGTCCGATCGGAGCCGTCGAGGTGCTCGCCGCAGGCGAGTTCGACGATCTGGTGACCGACCGGAACCGCACGACCCGCGATCTTCCGGCAACGGGATTGGGCGCGTTGGTGTCTCGGCAGGCTGCGCGCACACCGACGTCGACGGCCGTGGTCTTCGACGGACGCGAGCTGACCTACGCCGAGCTCGACGGGTGGTCGGACCGGCTGGCCGCCAACCTCGTCGAGGACGGTGCCCAACCGGGTTCGATCGTCGGGGTGTCGCTGCCCCGGTCGGTGGAGCTGATCGTCGCCCTGGTGGCCGTCGCGAAGTCGGGTGCGGCGTTCCTGCCGCTCGACCCCGACTATCCAGCGGATCGGTTGGCGTACATGACCTCCGACGCCGCGCCGGCCGTGGTGCTGGACGACCCCTACACGGTGGTATGTGCCAGCGGTGACACGGCGGTGACGCCGCCCGCCGACGTCGACCCACGTCAGCTGGCGTACGTCCTGTACACGTCCGGTTCGACGGGCCGACCCAAGGGTGTCGCGGTGCCACACGCGGGCATCGTCAACCGCATCGCGTGGTTGCAGGACGCCTACCCGCTGGGGTCCGAGGACCGGATGCTGGTGAAGACTCCGATCAGCTTCGACACGTCGGTGTGGGAGGTGTTCTGGCCCTTGAGCGTCGGCGCCACCCTGGTCGTCGCCCAGCCCGGTGGTCACCGCGACCCCGGCTATTTGGCGGAAACCATTGTCTCCCAACAGGTCACTGCGGTGGACTTCGTGCCGTCGATGCTCGAACTGTTCCTCGAGGAACCCCGGGCCGCCCTCTGCACGTCGCTGACCAGGGTCACCGTCGGCGGCGAGGCGTTGTCGGCCGACGTGGCGGCTCGGTTCGCCGACGTCGTCGACGTGCCACTGCACAACCTCTACGGACCCACCGAGGCATCGGTCGACGTCCTCGGCTGGACCGCCGACGGCGGACCGGTCGCCCTTGGTGTGCCGGGCTGGAACGTCCGCGCCTACGTGCTGGACCCCTACCTCAACCCCGTTCCGGTGGGCGCTCCCGGCGAGCTGTATCTGGCCGGGGTGCAACTGGCCGACGGGTATCTGCACCGGCACGGGCTCACTGCGCAGAGCTTCGTGGCCAATCCCTTCGAGGACGGCACCAGGATGTACCGAACCGGTGACGCCGTGCGCTGGCGTCGCGACGGGGCGCTGGAATACCTGGGCAGAACAGACGACCAGATCAAACTGCGTGGGGTCAGGATCGAACCCGGCGAGATCGAAACCGTTCTGGGTGCCCACCCGGCGGTGTCCTCGGCACGCGTCGTGGTTCGCGGTGACCTGCTGGTCGCGTACTACCTGCCCGCGGACGGCGCGGCGACGCCGGACACCGATGCGCTGCGCAAGCACGCGCTCGAATCCCTTCCGATTCACATGGTGCCGTCGGCCTTCGTCGAGCTCGCGGCCTATCCGCTGACGCCCAGCGGCAAGCTGGACCGCAAGGCACTGCCGGAGCCGAACGTAGCCTCAGGACCCAGTCGGCCGCCGGAAACCGTTGCACAGCAGCGACTCTGTGAACTGTTCGGCGACGTCCTCGGCGTGCCGGTCGACAGCGTGGATGCGGACTTCTTCAGCCTCGGCGGGCATTCGCTGCTGAGCATCCGGTTGGTCAACCGAGTGCGCGCGGCGCTCGGCGTCGAGCTGTCGATTCGCGACGTCTTCGACGCCCCAACGGTCGCCGCACTGGCTGCCCGCGTGGAGTCCGGCCCGACGTCACCGTCGTCCCGACCGGAGCTCGTCGCGTCCGCCCGACCCGAATGGCTTCCGGTCTCACCGGCGCAGGAGCGCCTGCTGATTCTGGACCGGCTCGGCGAGACCGGGGTGGCGTACAACTACCCGCTGGTCTTCGGCGTCCACGGGGCGCTGAACCTCGACGCACTTCGGGACGCCCTCGGCGACGTCGTCGACCGGCACGAATCCCTGCGCACGGTGTTCGTCGAGCACGACGGAGGGCTCTGCCAAAGGGTTCTGCCGCTCGGGACGCGCGTGTCGCTGGACGTCGTCGACTGCGACGACTCGCGATTGGCCGAGCAGGTCGCCGAGGCCACCGGGCACAGGTTCGACCTCGGTGTCGAGATTCCGTTGCGGGTCAGCGTATTCCGCACGGGTGTCGACGACGCCACGGTCGTGCTGCTGATGCACCACATTGCAACCGACGAGTGGTCGGACGCGCCGTTCATCGCCGACCTCAACCGCGCGTACGCCGCCAGGGTGTCCGGTGACGTAGCGGAGTTGCCCGCGTTGCCGGTGCAATACGCCGACTACGCGCTGTGGCAGCGGGAGCTGCTGGCTGAGACCGGTGCGGAGCAGCTGGAGTTCTGGCGCGCTGCGATGGCCGACGCGCCCGACGAGCTCACCCTGCCGGCCGACCGCTCCCGCCCGGCGCGGCCAAGCGGGTCGGGCGGCACGCTGCAGGTCGAGTTGCCCACCGACGTCGTCGTCGCGCTTCAGCAGCTGGCCGGCGAACGTCAAATGAGCATGCTGATGGTCCTGCACGCGGCGGTGGCGGCCCTCCTGCACCGCCTTGGCGCCGGCGACGACATCGTGGTGGGCACCCCCGTCGCGGGTCGCGACGAGGCCGCGCTCAGCGACCTGATCGGCTTCTTCGTCAACACCGTCGTCCTGCGCGCGGACGTGTCGGGCAATCCCACCTTCGACGAGCTGCTGGCCAGGGTCCGGACCGCGGACCTGGCGGCCTTCGCACATCAGGACATGCCCTTCGAGCGGCTGGTCGAGGATCTGAACCCACCGCGAGTCGCGGGCCGCAATCCACTCTTCAACGTCTTCATCGGCTATCACCGTGGCGACGGTGAGGACGCCGAGATGTTCGGTCTGCCCACCACGTGGCGCGAAACCACGGTCACCACTGCGATGTTCGATCTCGGATTCACCCTGATAGACGAGGGTGTCGATGGCCAGTCGACGGTGCTGGCCGAGTACGGCTCCGACCTGTTCGACGAGTCGTCGGTGCACACCCTCGCGCAGCGCCTGGTGAGCCTGCTCGGCAGGCTGGCGGCCGAGCCCGCGCGTGCCGTTGGTGCCGTCGAGCTGCTCCAGGAGGGTGAGCACGACGAGGTAATCGTCGGCCACAACGCCACCGACCACGACGTGTCCGCGGCGGACCTCGCCTCGACGGTCTCGCTGCAGGCCAGTCGGACACCGTCCGCAACGGCGGTGCGCCACGCCGGCGGTGAGTTGACCTACCTCGAGCTCGACGAGTGGTCAGACCGGTTGGCGGCGAAACTGATCGGCGACGGTGCCGGACCTGGCGCCGTGGTGGGGGTGTCCCTGCCGCGGTCGGCCGAACTGGTCGTCGCGCTCGTCGCGGTGGCGAAGACCGGGTCTGCCTTCCTCCCGCTCGATCCTGAGTATCCGGCGGATCGGTTGGCGTTCATGGTCGGCGACGCCGAACCGGCAGCGGTGCTGGACGACCCGGCAACGGTCCTGGCCGTGCGGGATGCGCCCGCGCCGGCCCACCTCCCCGACGTCGACCCGGCGTCGTGGGCGTACGTGCTCTACACCTCCGGCACGACGGGCCGCCCGAAGGGCGTCGCGGTGCCGCACGCGGGAATCGCGAACCGCATCGCGTGGCTGCAGGACGCATACCCACTGGGGTCCGAGGACCGGATGCTGGTGAAGACCCCGATCAGCTTCGACACCTCGGTTTGGGAAGTGTTCTGGCCGTTGAGTGTTGGTGCCACGTTGGTGCTGGCCCGCCCGGGCGGGCACCGCGAACCCAGGTACCTGGCCGACACGATCGTCGCCGAACGGGTCACGGCGGTGGACTTCGTGCCGTCGATGCTCGAACTGTTCCTCGAGGAGCCGCTGGCCGCGCGATGCACGTCCCTGACCCGGGTGACCGTCGGCGGCGAGGCGCTGTCGTCCGAACTGGCCAACCGGTTCGCCAGCACTTTCGACGTGCCGTTGCACAACCTCTACGGGCCCACCGAGGCGTCGGTGGACGTGCTGGGGTGGACTGCCGACGGTGGACCCGTGGCGTTGGGCGTGCCCGGCTGGAACGTGCGCACCTACGTGCTCGACCCCTACCTGAACCCGACCCCTCCCGGCGCACCGGGTGAGTTGTACTTGGCGGGTGTGCAATTGGCGGACGGCTACCTGCACCGTCACGACCTGACCGCATCCACGTTCGTCGCCAACCCCTTCGGGGACGGCGAGCGCATGTACCGGACCGGCGACGTGGCCCGGTGGCGGCGTGACGGCCAACTGGAGTACCTCGGCCGCACCGACGACCAGATCAAGTTGCGCGGGGTACGGATCGAACCCGGTGAGATCGAGACGGTGTTGGCCACTCATCCTGCCGTGTCGTCGGCGCGAGTCGTCGTGCGCGACAACCGGTTGGTTGCCTACTATCTGCCAACGGGGCAGGCCACTGGTTCGGATCTCGACGCGCTTCGCAAGCACGCGGCGTCGGCGCTGCCTGTGCACATGGTCCCGTCGGCGTTCGTCGAACTCGACGCCTTCCCGTTGACCCCCAGCGGCAAGCTCGACCGGAACTCGCTGCCGGCGCCGCTCATCGGCTCGGGAACGGGTCGCGCACCGGAAACACCGGAGCAGCAACGTCTCTGCAGCCTCTTCTCGGACGTTCTCGGCATCGAGGTCACCAGCGTCGACGACGACTTCTTCACCCTTGGCGGCCACTCGCTGCTGTTGGTCCGGCTGGCGGCGGCGATACGCAGTGCCTTCGACGTCGACCTGCCCGTGGCAGACCTCATGACGGCGTCGACGGTGGCGGAGATCGCCGAGAGGTTGACCGACGACGCAGCCGAGGCGAACGGGGGCCTGGCCCACGTCCTTCCGCTGCGCACCACCGGATCCGAGCCGCCGCTGTTCTGCATCCACCCCGCCAGCGGACTGAGCTGGCAGTACAGCGGGCTGAAACGGCATCTGCCGCAGGGGATTCCCCTGTACGGTCTGCAGTCGCCACTGTTCAGCGGTGGTCCACTGCCGGCGACCATCGAAGAGTTGGCAGCCGACTACGCTAACACCGTCGAAGCCATCGCGCCCACGGGCCCGATCCGTCTGCTGGGCTGGTCATTTGGTGGGGCCGTGGCGTTGGTCGCGGCGCAGGTGCTGGTCAACCGAGGTCGTGAGGTCACCTTCCTCGGCATGCTGGACTCCTATCCCGAGGTGGTCGACGGATCCGACGCCTTCGACCCCGCCGCGGTGCTCACCCGGGTGCTGCGGGAGATGGGCTTCCCGGTGGCGCCCGACGCCAAGATGACGGTCGACGAGGCGGTGGCCCTGATGCACGAGCAGGACGATGCGATCGCCATGCTCGACGACGGCCAGATTGCCCTCGCGATCGAAAGCTACGTCGCCGCAGAGCGATTCAGCATCGGTGCGAACTACGGCCGCTACGACGGGGACGTGTTCTTCGTGGACGCCATGCTGGAGATGGACCATCTCGGCGTCGCGTCCCACGCCTGGCGTGACCACGTCGGCGGCGAGCTGCGGGTGACGGCGTTGCAGTGCCGGCACTCCGACCTGTTGGATGCCGACACACTCGAGCAGTTGGGTCCGCGCATCGCCGCCGAACTCGCTCGCTAGCCGGCGACCAGACGCACTAACGCCGAGCGGTCCGCGAGCAGGCGTAAAACTGCGCGACACGCCGGGGTGGCGCGCACTTTTGCGTCTGCTCGCGCAGGGCTGGCGCGATCGCGTCGGCGGCGAGCTGAGGGTGGTCGCGCTCGACTGCGCCCGCCACCAACCCGTCAGTCGAACGTCAACTGGATGAGTGAGCAGTCGTCGTCGAAGGCGCCGGTCGGTGTCAAGGCGCGCAGGTCGTCAACCAACTCGTCGAGGGACCAGTTTCGCGTGCGGGCCAGCCTGGTGGTGAGGTTCTTGAATCCCGCAGGCGACCACTGGTGTCCGTCGGCGAGAGCGAGCTCGGTGGCGCCGTCGCTGTACACCAGGATCTGACAGCCGTGCGGCACCGCAAACACGCGAGACGAAAACTCTGAGTCGTCGAACATCCCTACCGGTGGCGACTTCGAAGTCAGTTCGGTTGCGCCGACCGCCTTGTCGATTCCGGGGTTGAACACGTAGGCGGGGGGATGCCCAGCGCTGGCGTAGCGAAGCGTGCGGGTTGATGCGTTGTACACGCCGTACCAGATCGTGAAGTAGTGGTGGCTCTGCTGAATCATCGGAAAGCGGCGGTTCAATTCGGCCAACAACGAGTGGGGCGCCAGCAGGGTTTCCGTGGGAATTGCCCCTGAGCGCAACAGGTTTTGCAGCGATACCGACAGCAGTGCCGACTCGATCCCGTGTCCGGAGACGTCGATCAGATAGACGAGTAGATGATCCTCGTCGATCCACCGGTAGTCGAAACAGTCGCCGCCCAATTGCTGAGACGGCAGGTAGTACGACGCGACGGCGACTCGTCCGCGGAGGCCGTCCGGGAGAATCGACGTGATGTAGGAGGCGGCGCTGACCAGTTCTGCTGCCGCGCGGTCTGCCTGCTCCTGAAGGCGTTGGGTCAGAACATGATTCCGCTCATCTCGCTTTCTGAGCTCCTCCTGCGCCTCGACTTCCGCAGTGATGTCGATGATTTGCGAGATGAAGTTGTCCACAGCACCATTCGCATAGCGTGTGCAGCTGACCGACAGATCGCCCCAGATCAAGTGGCCGTCGGAATGGATGTACTGCTTGAGCATCCGGTACGAGTCGAGGCGACCCTCCGAGATTTCCGTGACGTTGTCGAAGTCCGCGTTCAGGTACTCCGCGGAAGTGAGCTCCTGCCACGTCTTCTGTGTCAGAGTCTCGGCGTCATAGCCGAAGAACCGGCACAGCGAGTCGTTGACTTCCAGAAAGCGGCCGTCTGGACTGATCAGACACATCCCGATGGCTGCGTTGTCGACCGCTCGGCGATATCGCTGGTCGGCCTTCGCCCGTTGTAGGTTCGACTCTTCAACCGCCTGCTCCGCGTTCACTTCATCGTCGACCAGACGGAGTGCGGCCTCCACACCATCCTGGCGGCCATCCACGTCGTAAAAGGGCTTGGCGTGCAGGTCGAACCAGTGAGCCACGCCATCCGCCGCGACCACCCGCACGCGTGTCTTGACACTGCCGCCTTCCGCGAGTTCCTTCCATCTAGTGGCGTGGGCCGACACGTCCTCTGGTGGAATGACATCCGCAAATCCGCGACCCAGCCAGTGTTCAGGGGGCGCGCCCAGCTTGGCTTCGACGGACGGTGAAAGCCAGACGAACTTGCCGTCTCGGATGTGACAGACCACGTCACCTACGTTCTGGGACAACAGGCGGTAGCGTTCTTCAGAAGCTGCGATGTGCTGCGCAGCGCGGAAACGCTCGGTGACGTCACTCCAGCCGACGCTGATCATGTCCACACTTGCGCGCGTCGCACGGATGTCGAGTATGCGTTCACCGTCGAGTGTTTCGATGGAATGCCGAATGTCGTTCAGTATCAGTGGCTCTCCCGTGTAAAGGCACTGGCGATACTGCTCCATCAGGCCAGAGGCCTCGAGATTTGGGTCGATCTCCAGTGCAGTGCGGCCCAGTAGCTCGTCCTCCCCGAGCCCTAGATAGGAATAGGTGGCCAGGTTGGCGCTGCGGTAGACGAAGTCGACCACTCGGCCGCCACGATCGCGGATCGCCTCGAACACCACCTCGGAATTGAGCATCCCGCCCGCGCTGGCGCGGAGCAGGGCCCGATCCGATTCGGCGGCTTCGACTTGTCTCTCTTCGCGCTGGCTGAGATAGAACGTCGACGCGCCGACTATGGCGGTGCCCACCGCGGTCGACAGCGCCAACCCCGCATCGTCTCCCATGCCTAGGTAGAGAAAGAGTCGCCGCGACAGTCCAACGAGGATCGGAAAGGTTGCGATGACGCCTACCAGCCGAACAGCCGTTCGCCGGTTGGGTTGGAAGTACAGCCAACCGATCGGTCCCCGGTCAGGTCGCGCCAACAGTGCTGCCACGCCAAGCAACACCAGGCCCAGCGCCGTCCCCATCGCCATGCCAGTTGATGACGCGACATTCACCAGGGCAATGGCGTCGAACAAGTACGCCAGCACTGTCACGCACGGTATTGCCACCGCGGCACCAAGGCACACCCCCCACAGCACGCGGATCCACGGGCGGTTGGGTCGTCTCAGACCCACCGCGGCGCACAGTAAGAGGACCGATAGCGCCGTCTGCGGGCTAGGACGACCCGGCCAGGTCGATTGCAACTCCCGAACTGCTTCCCCAAACCACATTTGGTCCACGCCGAACGTCCTCGCGGTCAGGTACTCCGCGAGGACGATCGTGGCGATCACACCCACCGCCACGACCAGGCCACGCTGCGCCCACACCCGGCTGAGGGAAGGAGCGCTCGATTCCATCAGGATTGCGACCCCAAGTAGCGCCAACCAGAGAGCAGTCCACGGCGTCATTTGCGGCCAGCCCGGGTAGAACCGCGTCAACTGGGCGATTCCGGTGGCCCAGCCCACCCAGTCCAAGGCGGTCACGAAGAGAACCATCACAACGGCTGCGCGCGCCCAGCGGACCGATGCCGCTTGCGGACTCGGGTGAGGGCCTACGTCATCTTCATCCATCAACGAGGGAAGTCTCCAATGAGGATGTAGTGCAATAGAGTTTCGATTGCATCTCGAGCCGCCGATCGAGCGCTTTCGGAATCGCAACTTAGCACGCACAGACGCTGATCAGGCCGCGATCTAGCCGAACCGCACGGTGAGATGGTCGGCGAAGTCCCGGCCTGGTGTTCACCCTGACGCCGAGCAGACGCAAAAGTGCGCGACACGCCGGGGTGTCGCGCACTTTTACGACTGCTCGCGCAGGAAAAGCGGGGAAAGGCTAGGCGTTGGAGAGGTCCTCCACCGGCTTGCCCGTGTAGGCGTTGCCGAGCTGGGGCACCAAGAGGTCCAGCGCGTACATCATGGCGTTGGGTCCGCCGAAGGCGATGGCTCCGCTGAGGTTGGATTCCGAACCCGCGTACAGGGTCCGGCCCTCGCGAACGACGTTGAGCCGCTGGAACGCCGGGACGTCGGCCATCTGTTCCTTGCTGAGGCCGTTGACGAACAACGCCTCGCCGTCGAGGACGTTCAGCTTCTCCTCGGAGACGTCGCCGACGGTGTCCTTCGTGTCAAGGCCCAACCCGTCGAAGATCGCGTTGCGCGGGTCGCCCTTGCCAATCACGTAGTGCGAGTTGGCCTCTGAGGTGAAGTCCGACACCAGGGTCTTGCCCGCGAATTCGGGGTGAGCGGCCTTGGCCTCGTCGAACTTGGCGTTGACCTGGTCGACCAGCTTCTGTGCCTGCTCCTCGCGGCCGAGCGCCTTGCCGGTCGTCAAGAGCTGGACGTTCCACGGGGTTTCCTCGTCCGGGTAGTCGGCGGACTGCACCACGGTGGGGGCGATCTGCGAGAGGCGGTCGTAGGTCTTCTGGTCGATGGTCTCGTTGATGGCGAAGATGACGTCGGGCTTGGCCGCCGCGATGCCCTCGAAGTTGATGGAGTCGCCTTCGATGGCGGGCACGCCCTTGCCGCCCGTCTCCTTCTGCACCCACGGGAAGCTGTCGTAGTTCTCGAAGTAGCCGCCGCGGCTGCCGACCGGCACGATGCCGAGGGACAAGACGAAGTCCTGGTCGATCCAGCCTGCGGTGACGACGCGCTTAGGATCGGCGGGGATCTTGGTCTCGCCGAACTTGTGCGACACGGTGACGGTGTCCGCGGCTGCAGCGGCGGAGGAGGTCGTCTCGTTCGGGGTGGACGAGCTGCCACACCCTGCGACGAGGGCGGCCCCGACGAGGATCGACGAGGCAAGGGCCATGGCACGAGGTGCGTGTATAACGCGTCTGAAGAGCTGCATTTGGCAAGGCTAGCATTGCCTAACTCGACGTCGGAAGGTCCCATAGGGGCCGGTGAAAGTGCTGCCCCGTGGGGTCGATCGGTAGGGTGTCCTCCCGACGGCCCGCAAATCCCGGGCCATGCGCAGCGCAGCGCCACTCGATCCGACACGCCACCCGGCCTGAAGTCGACGACGTGAATCCGATGATGTGAATTGGAGCAGTCCCTTGGCCCTCAACACCATCGCACTGGAACTCGTCCCGCCCAACGTCGACCGCGGTGCGGGGTACGCCGTCGACGAAGCCCACAAGGTGCTGCAGCTGTCCAAGGACGCCGGCATCGAGGGTCGCATCCGGCACGTCATGATCCCCGGCATGATCGAAGAGGACGGCGACCGTCCCATCGAGATGAAGCCGAAGCTCGACGTCCTCGAATACTGGTCGATCATCAAGCCCGAGCTGCCTGCGATGAACGGGCTGTGCACGCAGGTCACGTCCTTCCTCGACCAGCCCGCGCTCGAACAACGCCTCGGCGAGCTGCTGAACGCCGGTTTCGACGGCATCGCCTTCGTCGGGGTCCCGCGCACGATGGCCGACGGCGACGGCGCGGGCGTTGCACCCACCGACGCCCTGTCGATCTACGCCGACGTCGTCCCCAACCGCGGCGCGATCCTCATTCCCACCCGCGACGGCGAACACGGTCGCTTCAACTTCAAGTGCGACCAGGGCGCGACCTACGGGATGACGCAGCTGCTCTACTCCGACACGATCGTCGGCTTCCTCACCGACTTCGCCAAGACCACGAACCACCGTCCCGAGGTGCTGCTGTCGTTCGGGTTCGTCCCGAAGATGGAGACCAACGTCGGGCTGGTCAACTGGCTGATCCAGGATCCTGGCAACGCCGCCGTCGCCGCCGAACAGGCCTTCGTCAAGGAGTTGGCGGCCGCCGACCCCGCCGTCAAGCGCAAGCTGATGCTCGACCTCTACAAGCGCGTGCTCGACGGCGTCGCCGACCTCGGCTTCCCCCTGAGCATCCACTTCGAGGCCACCTACGGCGTCTCGCGGCCCGCATTCGACACCTTCGCCGAGATGCTCGACTACTGGTCGCCAGACCGCTGACTCACCCGCCCGCGGCGACGTAGTCCGCCAGGGCGTTCCCCATCGCCAACGCGCCCGCCCCGTTGGGGTGCAGCGGAGCCGCCGGGCTTACCGGGGCGAACCCCTCGATGTACCGGTCCTGCGGGGCCGCGCAGATGTCGTGTCCGACTGACAGCGGACGGGTGTCGAAGAACTCGACGCCCCGGTCGGCGGCCACCTCGCGCAGGCGGCCGTCCAACTCGTCGACCTTGGCTTGGAAGTACGCCGCGTCGACCGGATTGATCGGCTCGGCGGGAAAACATCCCTCGGGCCGGACGTAGGTGCCGTAGCCGACGAGGATCACCCTGGCGGCGGGCGCCTTCGCTCGGATCTCGTCGACGAGGTCGGACCAGTCGTCGGCGTCGGCCGCGATCGACTCCGAGATCTGGTCGACGCCGTCGGCCACCAGGTCCGACGAGCAGGGCGGGGTGTCCAGGCTGGTCCGCCGACACGTGGCCGCGATCTTCGGCAGGTCGACGTCGTTGCCGCCGATCGTCACGGTCACCAGCTGGGTGTCGTCCGTCACCGCGTCGAGCTGGGGTGGCACCGGACCGGAGCGGGTGGGCTGGGAACGCGAGACGAGGTCCTCGGTGCGCGCCCCGCTGCACGTGACGTCGGCGAACGACGCCGCCCCGATGCGGCGGGCCAGCACCGACGGGTAGTCGTTGGTCGACTTGAGACAGCCCACCGGTTCGGCCTGGTCGGGCACCAGTGGCGCCGCGGCGGCCGAGTCACCCATCGCGACATAGCGCGGACCGGAGCCGGGAGGCGCCTCTGGTGACGGCGGGATGGCGGTCGGCGACGGTGCTGGCGCGAGGGGTGCGGGCGGGGCGTCGACGCAGGCCGAGGCCGTCAGCACGGTCAGCAGAACCGCGACCACCGTCCGGTGGATTCGGTTCGGAGCCATCACACGTTCATACCCAGGCCCGCCGACCATGCCACTGTGTTCTTCATGACGGGCTTCGTGACCGGCTTAGTGACTCTTCCCTCCGACAACCACGTGCACACGGAGTTCTCCTGGGACACCGGCCCCGACGCCTCCATGGTGAACACCTGTCGCCGTGCCGTCGAGATCGGGTTGCCCGCGGTGTCCTTCACCGAGCACGTCGACTTCACCGACTGGGGTGATCACGACCACCCGCCGGTGGACGCGCAGGTGGGGACCCGCAAGCGGGTGCTTCCCATCGACGTCGACGAGTACCTGGCCAGCATCGAGCGGTGCCGCCACGAGTTCCCCGAGCTGCGCATCCTGTCGGGTATCGAGGCAGGCGAGCCGCACCTGTTCGCCGGAAGCGTCGCCGCGGTCCTGCGATCTGGTTCCTTCGACCGCGTGCTCGGCTCACTGCACTCGATCGTGCACGACGGCCACCTCGTCTACGCCAACCACGTGTTCCGGTCGCGGCCCGCCGACGAGGTCGTGCGGGCCTACTTCGCCGAGCTGCTGCGCCTGGTCGAGGGCTCCGACGTATTCGAGGTGCTGGCGCACTGCGACTACCCCCGGCGCTACTGGCCCGCGGCGCGCGAGGGGGAGTACCGCGAGGCCGACTTCGAGGAGGAGTACCGGACGGTGTTCCGCGCGCTGGCCAGCTCCGATCGACCGCTGGAGATCAACACCTCCAGCCCGCTCGCGTCGGTGTCCCTGATGCGGTGGTGGTACGAGGAGGGTGGCGGTGCGGTGTCCTTCGGGAGCGACGCGCACGTGCCCGTCCGGGTCGGCGACAAGTTCGACGTCGCCGTGGACGTCGTCGAAGCGGCCGGCTTCCGCCCGGGCCGCGATGAGTACGACTTCTGGCGCCGCTGAGAGTCCGTCCCCGACCGCCTATCGTTGACCGAGTGTCCGGCGACGAATTGCGTGACTTGCGTGCGCGCCTCGACGGCCTGACGATCCGTGACGCCGACCGGCTGCGGCGTCGGCTGCGGGGCAGCGGAGGCAACCCGGAGACCCTGGCGAAGCTGGCCGCCCAGTTCACGACGGCCGAAGCCCTCGTCGCGACCCGGCTGGCGGCGGTGCCGGAGATCTCCTACCCCGACCTGCCGGTCAGCGAGAAGCGCCACGACATCGCCGCCGCCATCCGTGACCACCAGGTGGTCGTGGTCGCCGGCGAGACCGGGTCGGGCAAGACCACCCAGCTGCCGAAGATCTGCCTCGAGCTGGGGCGCGGCATCCGCGGCACCATCGGCCACACCCAACCGCGCAGGCTCGCCGCCCGCACCGTCGGGCAGCGGATCGCCGACGAACTGCGCGTCCCACTCGGCGAGGCCGTCGGCTACACCGTCCGGTTCAACGACCACGCGAGTGACCGCACGCTGGTCAAGCTGATGACCGACGGCATCCTGCTCGCCGAGATCCAGCGCGACCGTCGGTTGCTGCGCTATGACACGCTGATCCTCGACGAGGCCCACGAGCGCAGCCTCAACATCGACTTCCTGCTCGGCTATCTGCGGGAGTTGTTGCCGCAGCGGCCCGATCTGAAGGTCATCGTGACGTCGGCGACGATCGAGCCGGGACGATTTGCGGCGCACTTCGGTGGTGCCGGCGGCGCGGCGCCCATCGTCGAGGTCTCCGGCCGCACCTACCCGGTCGAAATCCGTTATCGCCCACTGGAACTTCCCGTGGCGACCTCCGACGAGGACGATCCCGACGATCCCGACCAGGACGTGATCCGCACCGAGGTCCGGGACCAGACCGAGGCGATCGTCGACGCCGTCCGCGAACTGGAGTCCGAGCCGCGCGGCGACGTGCTGGTGTTCCTGTCCGGCGAGCGCGAGATCCGCGACACCGCGGAGGCGCTGCGCGAGGCGCTCAACCCCAACACCGAGGTGCTGCCGCTCTACGCCAGATTGCCGACGGCCGAGCAGCAGAAGGTGTTTCAGCCGGGTCGGTCGGCACGCCGAATCGTGTTGGCCACCAACGTCGCCGAGACGTCGCTGACCGTCCCAGGCATCCGCTACGTCGTCGACCCAGGGACGGCCCGCATCTCGCGGTACAGCCGCCGCACCAAGGTGCAGCGCCTGCCGATCGAGCCCATCTCGCAGGCGTCGGCCGCGCAGCGGGCGGGCCGTTCGGGCCGTACCGCGCCAGGGGTGTGCATTCGGCTGTACTCCGAAGCCGACTTCGAGCTGCGGCCCCGGTACACCGATCCCGAGATCCTGCGCACCAACCTCGCCGCCGTCATCCTGCAGATGGCCGCCCTGAGTCTCGGTGACATCGAGAACTTTCCGTTCTTGGACCCGCCGGACGCGCGCAGCATCCGCGACGGCGTGCAACTGCTGCGCGAGCTCGGTGCCTTCGACGGCGAGGGCGCCATCACCGAGCTTGGCCGCCGGCTCGCGAAACTCCCGCTCGACCCCAGGGTCGGCCGGATGATCCTGGCGGCAGAAGCCGAAGGATGCGTTCGCGAGGTGCTGGTGCTGGCGGCGGCCCTGTCGATACCCGACCCACGGGAGCGGCCGTCCGACCACGAGGAAGCGGCGCGGCAGAAGCACGTCCGGTTCGCCGACGAGTTCTCCGACTTCAGCTCCTACCTCAACCTGTGGCGCTACCTCGGCGAGCAGCGAAAGTCGTTGTCGGGAAGTGCCTTCCGACGAATGTGCCGCACCGAGTACCTGCACTACCTGCGCATCAGGGAGTGGCAGGACCTCGCAGGCCAGCTGCGGAGCATCGCCCGCGATCTCGGTATCCGCGAGAGCGACGACCAGGAACCGGCCGACCCGGCAAGCGTGCACGCCGCGCTCCTGGCGGGTTTGTTGTCGCACGTCGGTCTACGCGAGGGCGACGGCAGGGACTATGCAGGCGCGCGCAACTCCAAGTTCGTCCTCGCGCCCGGTTCGGCGTTGACGAAGAAGCCCCCGCGCTGGGTCGTCGTCGCCGAATTGGTGGAGACCAGCCGACTGTTCGGCAGGACCGCGGCGCGCGTAGAACCCGAGGTGGTCGAGCGTGTCGCCGGTGATCTGGTGCAGCGCACCTACAGCGAGCCGCATTGGGACGCCAAGCGCGGCGCGGTGATGGGCTACGAACGCGTCAGCCTCTACGGACTTCCGCTGGTCGCGCACCGACGCATCGGCTACGCCCAGGTCGACCCGGTGGTCGCCAGGGACATGTTCATCCGCCACGCCCTGGTCGAGGGTGACTGGCAGACCCGGCACCACTTCTACCGCGACAACACCAGGTTGCGGGAGGAGCTCGCGGAGCTGGAGGAGCGCGCCCGTCGTCGGGACCTGCTGGTCGACGACGACGAGGTCTACGCGCTCTACGACGCCAGGGTGCCGCCAGAGGTGGTGTCGGCGAGGCACTTCGACGGCTGGTGGAAGAAACAGCGCCACCGGACGCCGGACCTGCTGACCTTCACCCGCGACGATCTGCTGCGCAACGACGCCGACGCGGACCAGCCCGACACCTGGGAGGCCGACGACCTGTCGTTGCCCCTGACCTACCGCTTCGAACCCGGTCGTGAGGACGACGGCGTCACCGTGCACGTCCCGGTAGAGGTGCTGGCCCGTCTCGGCGGAGACGAATTCGGTTGGCACGTACCGGCGTTGCGTGAGGAACTGGTCACCGCTCTGATCAAGTCGCTGCCAAAGGACCTGCGGCGCAACTTCGTTCCCGCCCCCGACACCGCACGGGCCGTCGTCGGCTCGCTCGACCCCGGCGCCGGATCACTGCTGGACGCGCTGCAGCGAGAGCTGCGCCGCCGCACCGGCGTCCTGGTTCCCGTCGACGCCTTCGACCTGGGGAAGATTCCCGACCATCTTCGGGTGACGTTCGCCGTCGAGGCCGGTGACGGCACCGAGCTGGCTCGCGGAAAGGATCTGGAAGCGCTGCAGGAACGACTTGCTGCGCCGGTCCGCGACGCCGTCGCCGAGGCCTTCGCAGGCAAGCTCGAACGCACCGGTCTGCGGGCGTGGCCCGACGACCTCGCCGAACTCCCGCGCGTGGTGGAGACGGCCGGTGGCGGGCGCGCGGTGCGCGGCTACCCGGCGCTGGTCGACAACGGAACCACGGTCGACGTGCGGGTGTTCGCCACCGCCGCCGAGCAGACCGCCGCCGCCGGGCTCGGGACCCGGCGCCTGCTTCGGCTGTCGACGCCGTCGCCGACGAAGGCCCTCGAGAAACAGCTGGACACGCGAAAGCGCCTGGTGCTCGGCAGCAATCCGGACGGTTCGCTGGCCGCGCTGCTCGACGATTGCGCCGACGCCGCCGTGGCCGCCCTCGCGCCGAAGCCGGTGTGGAGCCGCGCCGAATTCACCGCG
The DNA here is from genome assembly GCF_001426545.1 of Mycobacterium sp. Root135. Classification (GTDB taxonomy): domain Bacteria; phylum Actinomycetota; class Actinomycetes; order Mycobacteriales; family Mycobacteriaceae; genus Mycobacterium. The sequence goes on from NZ_LMEZ01000008.1 coordinate 216,467, forward strand.
CTGCGGGACCGGGTCGCCGCGTCGATCGCCCCCACCACTCGCGACGTGCTCAACCGGGCCGAACGCGTGCTGGCGGCACTGCACGAACTTCAGGTCGCCATACCCGCCACGCCACCACCCGCCCACGCCGACGCCGTCGCGGACATCCGCGCGCAACTGGCGGCGCTGCTACCCAAGGGCTTCGTCGTGGCCACCGGGGCGACGCACCTGCTCGACCTGGCCCGCTACCTGACCGCCGTGGGCCGTCGGCTCGAACGGCTGCCGCAGGGCCTGGTCGCCGACCGCGAGCGGATGGTCCGGGTTCACCAACTGCAGGACGCATACGACGAACTGGTCGCGGCGCTTTCGCCGGCGCGGGCCGCAGCCGACGACGTGCGGGACGTAGCGCGCTTGATCGAGGAGTTCCGGGTGAGTCTGTGGGCGCAGCAGCTCGGCACCGCGAGACCGGTCAGCGAGCAGCGGATCTACCGCGCGATCGACGCCATCACCCAGTCATAGCGCACGAAGAAGGGGCACCCGCAGTGCGGGTACCCCTTCGTTGCGATCTGCTTTAGCGGCTCTGGTGCACCGTCGTGTCGACGTGCGGCACGTAGACATCTTGCGTGATGTCATTGATGAACGCGTGGTGGTCGATGTCGGCCTGCGCGGCACCCGAGAGACCCAGGGCGCTGGCGGCAAGTCCACCGGCGATGATCGTGGCAAAGCCAAACTTCTGCATCTTCTTCATGATGTTCATCCCTTCATCTGGAACGTGTTCGTTTCGTGGCCTGCTTGCCGCGATTCGGACGCTCATCCGGTTCGGAGTTTCCTTCGCGCCGGTCTAAAGGGTTGAACCTGCGCCGCCCGGGATTCATTTCCGACTGTGTGCGGTGCCACATCGGCGCGGCCCGGCGGAATGGCCTGCGCGCCAATGTCGTTGATAGAGAAGTTGAATGAAAGACAACTGCCGCGAGAGCGGCTCGAAGGATGTGCTCATGCACTTCACAGCCCGTTACTTGACCCCACTGGCCGTGGCAGGGGGCTCCGCCCTCGCGATCGCCATGTCACCCGCCGCGGCCGCAGCACCGCTCAGCTGCACCGACGTCGGCTCAGCGACGCAGTGCGTGTCCCCGGGAAACAGTCAGATCACCGCGAACGCGCCGGTGGTGCAGCAGCAGCAGTGGCCCGAGTTCATCATCATTCACCGCAACCGCTGATGACCGTCACGAGGTGAGTGCGCGGACCTCGCCCGCCGTTGCGATGAATTCGGCCATCCGGTCGGCCGAGTCCAGCGGCTGGAGTGCGACCGCGTCCACGCCGGCGGCCAGGTAGGGCGCCAGCCCGTCGCCGATCTGCGTGGCCGTACCGCCCACCCCGAACACGCCCCCGGTGGGCACCTCCTGGCGCGCCGCTTCGTCGGCAAGCCGCCGCTCGGCGCCGTCACCAGGGGCGCAGGCCAGGAAGAGTGTCGTGTTGAAGGGGCGGTCACCAGCTTCGGCTCGTCCGTCGGCGACGTGGCGCAATGCCTCGCCCACCGTGTGGGTGGCGTACCTGCTGTCGAGCAGGACCCCGTCGGCGATCTCGCCGGCCAGCCGCAGCGTCTTCGGCCCGGTGCCGCCGATCAGGATTGGGTACGGGATCGCACTCGGGTAGTCCAGGCGCACCTTCGACAACCGCACGTAGCGACCGTCCGCGGTGACTTCCTCACCGCTCAAGAGCGCCCTCAGTGCGGTCACGTATTCGCGCAGCAGGGTCAGCGGAGAGTCGACGGCGGCACCCGCCTGCCGCATCCAGCTCTGCACACCATGGCCGACGGCGACGCGGGTCCGCCCGGGGAACATCGCGTCCAGCGTGGCGAATTCCATGGCGGCTGCGGTGACGTTGCGCAGCGGAGCCGGAATCAAGCCGATGCCGATGTTGAGTCGCTCCGTCGCGGCGAGGGCGACGGCGACCTGGGCGATGCCGCCCTGCTGAAAGCAGTCCTCCCACAGCCACAGTTCGTCGACTCCTGCCGCCTCCGCCGCGGTCGCGACGCCTCGGAGGCCGTGTGGGTGGAAGTCCGGGCGGAAGATCACGCCGAGTCGTGTGGTCACGATCACCATCATGCGCGACCTGCCGACAGGCCAAACGGCCGCTGTCGCGTGGTGCGCCTGGACCGTTTGCTAGATCGGCTAGACACTTTTCAAATCGACGCGTTCCTGCCATCCGGCGGTCAATTGCCGCCACCGGAATTACTTCGCTGAACTGGCTGTTGTAGCCATCAGCACACCAAGAGGATCTAGAAAGAAGGGCTCACCCCGTGAAGAAGTTCGGATTTGCCACCATCGCCGCCACCGCATTCGCCGCCGCCCTCGTCGGGCTGGCCGGGCCCGCCGCCGCAGCCCCCGTCGTCAACCCGGCTCAGGTCGGATACTCCGCTGGCATCGACCACCACCAGTGGGTCAACGACATCCAGCAGCAGGTGAACCGGCCGCCGGTTGCCATCGTGGGCAACGGCCGCTAATCAGGCGCCGACCAAGGAGGGGCACCCGGAAACGGGTGCCCCTCTTTTCATGGGTCGACTACGTGTTCTTGGGCCGTCTACGTGGCCGCCGCGCGTTTGCGCGCCAGCGCCTTGATGTCCTCCGGCAGCGCGTCCGCCACCAGGATCTCCGGCAACAGGTCCTTCTCGAGCAGTAACGCGCGGTAGACCACGCCGATGGTGACACCGTGCGGCGGCCGCTCGACCACGTTGACGCCATCCCCGGCGGACACCAATCCTGGTTCGATCACGCGCAGGTAGGCGCCGGGGGTGCCGCCGCGGGCGAAGGTCTTGATCCAGCCGTCGACCCCGAGTCGGGTGGCGAACGTCTTGCACGGCGTCCGCGGACTGGTCACCTCGAGAAGCACGCCGTCGGTGCCAACGCGCCACCGCTCGCCGATGACCGCTCCGGTGACGTCGACGCCCGCCGTCGTGAGGTTCTCTCCGAACATGCCGTTGGTCAGTTCGCGGTCCAGGTGCGCCGCCCAGGTGTCCAAATCTTCACGGGCATAGGCGTAGACGGCCTGATCGTCACCGCCGTGGAGCTTGCGGTTGCCGATCACGTCGCCGACGATGCCGCTGCCGAGACCGCCGCGCATCGGGCCAGGTGCCCGGACGGCGACCGCCTCGCTCGTCGGACGCTTGTCGATTCCCGTCTTGGGTCCGCCGGGGTCCTGCTGGGTGCGGTTGACCGTCAATACCGATGACACTCCCCGAGGGTAGAGCGCGCCGGGGCTAACCGCCGTTCTGGGCTGCCGCCGCGTCACGCAGGATCTGCTGTAGCCGATCAAGGGGGTCACCGACGCCGGGGTTGAGCCGCAGCTGCGCGTCGGGCTGGGTCGACCCGGGGACCGACGGCGGTGGTGGTGGTGGTGGTGGTGGTGGTGCCGCCGGCGGTGGTGGAGGTGGTGGCGGGGGGAGCGCCGAGACGGCGTCGATCTTGGCGTTGAGGCGGGCCACGGTGGCCTCGAGCACGGCGCGACGGTCGGGGTCGGCGTCGGTGCTGCCCGTGAAGCATCCGTCGGGTGCGTCGTCGACGACGGCCAACGCGCTGCGATACCAGCCGACGGCGGCACCGTCGAACTTCTCGGCCGCCCGGTCGCCGAGGGTCTCCCTGACCAGTTCGAGGTTGACCCGCACCGGGCACGACTGCGCCTGCGCGGTCTGCAACAAGGCCGCGGCGAACTGCCCGTCTGCCTCGGTGAGGCGGTCTTTCAGGACGGCGAGTGTGCCTGCGGCGAAACGGGTTCGGGCCGGCTCGACGACGTCGAGCACGCTCAGCGTCGCGACGTCACGGCCCAGGGCGTCGGTGTTCCGCTCGGCGAAGTCGGTGGCCACGGACCCGCCCGCGGCGACGACGGTCCACAGCTTCAGCAGCGCGACGACCACCACCAGCGACACCGGCGCTGAAGACACCAGCAGTCGTACACGTAGCGAACCCCGCTTCCACCAACGTCGTTGGCTCATACGGTCACGCTCGCATTGGTCAGCCGCGTCCGTCGGAACTCACGGAGCACGTAGTAGAGCTCGAGGAGCACCAGCACCGCGGCCAACGCCGCCGGTGCCCAGTAGAGCTCCGTGCGGCTCGCGGTGCCGCTGCCGACGGTGGCCGGATCGTCGCCGGTGGGTTCGGCGGGCAGCACCGAGGTCAGGTCGCCGACACCGCTGCGCAGTGCGTACGGGACGCCGATCTGATCGGCGACGCCACGCAGCGTCGCCTCGTCCACCGGGGATCGTGTGACGTCCGTGCCGGGAATCGGACCGCCCGCGGCGCTGCCGTAGCCGAGCACGGCCCCGCCGTCGACCGCACCCTCTGGCAAGTTGAAGTCGCGCGGCGGCAACGCCGCCTCGGCAGCGCCGGCACCAAGGTAGAACACCAGATTCTTCGCCCGCGGATACTGCTGGACGGCCCCGATCAGCTGGTAGCGCAACATGTTTCCGGCCGCCCCCGCGTTGGTGGCGGTGACGGCGTCGGGGCTGACCGGATAGGGCGCCAATACCGACGCCACCGGACGCAGGCTCCAGGTGTCCGCCGACAGGGGCCAATCCAACGCCGCCCGGCTCGCGAAGGAGATGACGGCGACGCGGGCGTCGGGGTACCGGTCGAGCAGTTCGGCGACGTCGCCCCGCGCCGCGGTCATCCTCGACGACCCGTCGGGTCCGTCTGCGACGCTCATGTCGGGGGACCGGTCGACGACGAGGAAGACGTTGGGCGCCTGCGAATCCGCGACGCGGGTGTTCTCCGCCGAGGGGTCCAGTACGGGCCGGGCCGCGCTCGCGACGAGCAGGAGCGCCGCGAGCGTGAGACCCGCCCAGCGCCACAGGATCCCGCGGGTGCGGGCCGCCGAGGTGAGCCGGCGCAGCGCCGCGATGCGGGCCACCAGGATGATCGCGGCGACGGCGGCCAGCAGCAACGGAGGCAACACGGGTTGAAACGTCATCGGCGCTGCACCATCGGCCATCCGGCCAACGCCACCGCCGCCGCGAGTGCAATGAGCACGGGAACGTCCGGGGTCTCGGGCGCGGTCGCGCCGTCGGCCTCCTCGCTGAACTTGGCGGCCGGTGGATGGTCACGAATGTCGTCGAGGCTCGCGACCACACTAGGCCCCGCGGGCAGCGCTCGTCCGCCGGTGGCACCGGCCAGCGACGCGAGGCCACCCGAATCCTGGCCGGTGATCACGGCGTTGAGCTGCACGCCGCCGGTGGCCGCGAGGTCGCGCAGCCGGTCGGCGGTGAACAACGCCGGGCCACCGGACGGCGCAGTGTCTGGCCCGACGTAGATCAACGAACGGCGCTGCGCGGTGGTCTGTTCGAAGTCCGGAAACCCGGTCAGGCACAACGTCAGCAGGTCGTCCAGGTTGGCGGAGTAGTCCACGTAGGACACCGGGGCAGAGAACGCCGCGACGTCACCGCGTTGGTCGGCGGGCCTGGCGTAATCCGACAGTGTCTGCTTCGCGTACTGATAGTCCCGGGTCAGCGGGATCACCCGGCGATTCGACGACGTCATGCCGATGCGCTGGGTTCCGAAGGTGTCGACCTGACTGGCGAAGTAGGCCAGCGCCGCGTTCACCGCCGGGTCCGTCGTGGGCGCGCCGACGCAGAGCATCACGTCCTCGGGGTCGCCCCCACCGTACTGCGTTGCCGCCGTTGGCAATCCGGTGGGGCGCGCGGCGACGATCACCGATCCGGCTAACATCACCGCGAGCAGGACGATCGTCACAACCGCAGCGATCGTCCTGGCCCGAACGGCCCGCGCGTACTCCGGCAGCAAGGTGAGGCGTCGCGAGTTGGCCAACGGCCGCAGCCTCCGGCGTTCCGCCCGCATCGGGCGCAGCACCACCGCTGCGATGCAGGCCGCGAGGGCGACGCAGCCGACGATGACGACCAGCATCCACGTCAGGCCCATGACCGGATCAGCTCCTCGGCGTCCCGACTGACCAGGCCCACGTCCAACGTCGACTCCGGGTTGAACCGGATGTCGACGAGGTTCGTCAACAGCGGTGCTGCCGAGGCAATCTCGCTGCGCTCGATACCGTCGAGCTGCATGAACTCCGCGCGGACGCCGGTCACCTGGTGCAGGAATCGTCGCACTTCGCGACTGACGGCTTCTCCTGCGGTACCGGCGGACACCTCACCCGCCCGGTAGCGATCACCGATGGCACGCACCGTCCGCGCGGCGCGGTACCGGACCATCCGGTCCCGGGCGGCCCCGACCAGCGGTACGGTCCCCAGTCGCTTTCGCGGCATGGTGAACAGAAGCACGCCGGCGTACCACCCCACGAGGAGCGCCGACAGCGCGATCGCAAGCCAGAGCCACAGCGACGAATACGGTGTCGGACCGATCACGTGGCGCAACAGGTCATCCGGCACGGGCGTACACCTCGGTCATCGCGATCAGCCGGGTGCGGATGGCCGCGCTGCCGCCGATCACGGCGTGCGGTATGCCGTGTCCGACCATGAACTCCGAGAGTTGCTCGCGGCGTTGCTCTTCCGCACGGCGATACGCGTCGACCACCCCCTGGCCGAGGGCGGCTCCGCCGAAGACGAAGCGACCGTCGGCCACGTCGAAACCGTCGTCCTCGTTCGATCCGATCGCGGGCATGTCCGACACCATCGCCCACATCACGTCGTGCCGGGCGGTAAGCCGGGTGAGCGCACCGTCGAGCCGGTCGTCGACGTCGGGCTCGTCGGACACCACGACGATCAACAGGGGGCGACGCTGATGCCGTGCCACCCAATCCAATTGGGTGAGAACGTGACTCGGCGCCGGGCCGCTGCCGACGTGATCGTGGAACCGGTGCAACATGTGCTCGACGTGAGTCTCCCCGCGCCGCAGGCGAACGTCGACCGACCCGCGGGCGTCGCCGAACACCATGCCGATCTCGTCGGACCTCCTCAACGTGATCAAACCCATGGCACCGATGACGTTGGCCGCCACGTCGCCCTTGAGTTCACCCGACGGCGCGGCCGCGGTCATGTTGCGCCCCGCGTCGGCCACCACCATGATCTTGTGGTGCTTCTCGGTGACGAAGCGCTTGATCAGCACCTGACCCGAACGGGCAGAGGCCTTCCAGTCGATGTCGCGGACGTCGTCGCCCTGCACGTACGGACGCAGGTCGTCGAACTCGAGGCTGCGGGTGTGCACCAGCGCGTACCGACCGCCCTCGAGCAGGCCGTTGCCGTCACGGCCGAAGTGCGCCCTGGCGCGGTCCAGATGGACGCCCACTCACGGCACCCGCACTGCCTGCAGGACGGCGTCGACCACCACGTCCGGCGTGACGCGGGCGCTGGCCGCCTCGAACCCCAGGATCAGGCGGTGCCGCAACACGCGGTGAGCGAGCTTCGCGACGTCGTCGGGCACGACGTGGGTCCGCCCGCGCAGAACGGCCAGCGCCCGTGCCGTGCGGCAGAACGCGATGGTGGCGCGGGGGCTGGCGCCGTACTCGATCAGCCGCGCGATGCCGGGGGAGAGGTGCGCCTCGGGATCGCGGGTAACCCCGACCAGATGGCTGGCGTACTGGATCAGAGCCCGGTCCATGTGGACCGACCCCACCAGCTGCCGAACGCGGCGCACGTCGTCGAGGCTGACTACCGGCGCGGTGCGGTGGTCCTTGTCGTAGAGGCCCGAGTCCATCCTGGCGATGACCTCGACCTCGTCCTCCGTCGACGGGTAGTGGACCACTTCCTTGAGCATGAAGCGGTCGGTCTGCGCCTCCGACAGCGGATACGTGCCCTCCTGGTCGACCGGGTTCTGGGTGGCGATCACCAGAAACGGCTCCGGGATCGGATACACGACGCCGGCGATGGTGGTCTGACGTTCCTCCATGGCCTCCAACATCGCGCTCTGGGTCTTCGCGCTAGACCGGTTGATCTCGTCGAGCAGCACGATGTTGGCGTGCACGGGGCCGAGCCGGGTGACGAAGGAATTGGTCGCCGCCTCGTAGATCTGGGTGCCGATGATGTCGCTGGGCAGCAGGTCGGGCGTGCACTGGATGCGCTTGAACTCACCGCCCACCGCTTCGGCGACGACCCTGGCGGCGGTCGTCTTCGCCAGCCCCGGCACGCTCTCGACCAGCAGATGGCCGCCGGCGAGCACGCCGATCAGCATCGATTCGCGAAGGTGATGCTGCCCGACGACCTTTGCCGAGAACGCGTCGGCCACCGCCTTCACGATGTGCTGGGCTTCGGCCAAGTCGGACTGGTCGAGATGCGATCGTGCTGCGGTCATGGGTCCTTTCGAGAGGCGAGTCGCGACAAGGGGTACCCGAACGGGCCACGTTCACGCCCCGGGGGCGCCGCCAAGGTACGTCCCGTAGGTTCGTCACGTCATGCTGGGACTACTGCTACCGCTGCTGGGCTTCGCGTTACTCGACTCGTTGAACGTCCTGAACCTGGGGGTGACCTCGGCGGTCGTCTACGACAGCAGGCTGAGCCGCAGGTCGGCGCTGCCCGGCGGGCTGAGCTTCATCGGGGGCGTGTTCGCGGCGACCACGACGTTCGGCGTGCTGACCGTCCTCGGCCTGAGCTTCCTGACCGACCGCGTCGACCTCGAGGTGACGCCGACCCTCCGGTACTGGGGCCAGCTGGTGCTTGGCGTCGTGCTGATCGCGGTGGCCAGTCTGTCGGGTTCCGCTCGCCCCACCCCGCCGCTCTGGGCGCTGAATTTGACGCGGCGCAACCCCTGGCTGTTCGCGATCGTCGGGCTCGTCATCGGCTTCGGTCAGTCCGCGACGTCGGTGCCGTACCTGACGTCGTTGACGATGCTGTCCGCGCGTGAACCAATGCCGTCGGCGTGGCCGCTGGTCGTGGTCGCCTACTGCTCGGTGGCGCTGCTTCCGTCACTGCTGGTGCTGGCACTGTCGACGCGACGGACGATCAGAGCCAGGCGCGCGCAGCGCAACATCGTGCGGGCGACCACCCGCTTCGGCCCGGTGACCGTGCGGATCCTGTTCTTCGGCGTCGGCGTGGTGCTCGTCGCCGGGGCGCTGTGGAACTACCGCGTGCTGTGGTGAGACGGGCTGTGGCCGCCGACGAGACTGCGCTGACGGTCGTCATTGCGCACGTTTCGCGACCGTGGACGCAGTCTCGACGCTAGCCGCGGGTGCCGTCGGCGACGCGCGGCGGCTTCTCGGCCGACGCGGTGTCAAGGACCAGTTCGGCCACCCGCGACCGGTGCTCCTCGGCACTGCCGAGCAACGCAGCGTCGACGATCGACCGCTTGAAGTACAGATGCGCCTGGTGCTCCCAGGTGAACCCGATACCGCCCAGTGTCTGGATGGCGTCGGCGGCGATCCGGCTGAACGCTGCCGAACACGTCGCCTGGGCGATGCTGGCGGCCAACGCCGGATCGTCCGAGCCGTCGGTCAGCGCCCACACCGCGTGATAGGCCGTCGACCGGGCGTGCTCGAGGTCGACCATCATGTCGGCCAACCGGTGCTTGACCGCCTGGAAGGAGCCGATCGGCCTGCCGAACTGAAGCCGCTCCTTGGCGTACTGGACGGCGACGTCGAGCATGTGCTGAGCCGCGCCGACCTGTTCGACCGCCAGCAGCGACGACGCCACCTGGAAGGCGTGGTCGATCACGCGCTCGGCCTCGTCGTGCCCGGCAACGAGGCGGGCCGGCGCCGCCGACAGCGTCACCACGGCCTGCGGTCGGGTCTGGTCGACCGTCAGCTGACTTGTCCGTTCCACGCCCGCCCCTGCGGCGTCGACCGCGAACAGGGCGACACCGTCCGGGCCGATCGCGGCGACCAACAGGTCGTCGGCCGCACCGGCGTCGACCACGCCGTCGACGGTTCCGGTCAGCGTCCAATCGTCCCCCGAGGGGGTCGCCGTCACGTCGACCAGGGACGCGTCCACGGCACCCGCCCGGTCGGGCACGGCGAATGCCGCCGTCCGGCGACCCTCGACCAGCTCGGCCAGCAGCTCGTCGCGCGCCGGTCCCGACGACGCGGCGACCAGCGCAGGAATGGCGAGGTAGACGGTGCCGAAGATCGGTCCGCACGCCAGCGCCGCGCCGAGCTCCTCGACGGCGACGGCCTGGTCGACGAGAGTGCCGCCAACGCCGCCGTCGGCCTCGGACACCGACAGGCCGAGCACGCCGAGCTCGGCGCCAAGGCGGTTCCACGCCTTCGGATCGAACGGCGGGTCGGACTCCATGAGCCGACGCACCGTCGTCTCGTCGAAGTTCTCCGCGGCGAACCGGCGGACCGCCGACAGCAACTGCTGCTGTTCGTCGGTGAACATGAACTCCGCACGGGGTTCGTTCGCGAGCGTCTCAGCCACATCAGCCGTCTTAGCCACGGGGGATCTCCTTCCACGGCATGCCGGCATCGGCACGCAGGTCACCGGGCAGGCCGAGGACCCGCTCGCCGAGAATGTTGCGCATCACGTCGGACGTGCCGCCTTCGATGGTGTTCGCACGACTGCGCAGATGCCGCTGCTGGATGGGACCGCGCCAGTCCGTGTCTTTTGCATCCTCCCGTCCATCCTCGGGCTTCGAATATCCGTGGTACAGAATGCCTTCTGGCCCAAGCAGATCCATGCAGAACTGGTAGATCTGCTGGTTCAGCTCGGCGCCGACGAGCTTGCCGATCGAACCCTCCGGACCCGGCCCACCGACGGTCGCCGACACCCGAGAGCGCTCCGACGTCAGGCGCTGTGCCTCCGACCGCAGCCACAGCTGGGTCAGCCGGTCGCGCAGAACGGGCGTCTGCCGTTCAGGGCGGGCCGCCCACAGCGAGACCGCCTCGGAGATGGTGCCCGCGCCGCGCCTGCTGCCGCTGCCGCCGAGCGCGCTGCGCTCGTTCATCAGGGTCGTCATCGCGACGCCCCAGCCGTTGCCGACCTCGCCGAGGCGGTGGGCATCGGGGATGCGCGCGTCGGTGAAGTACACCTCGTTGAACTCCGCCTGGCCGGTGAGCTGGCGCAGCGGTCGCGTCTCGACGCCCGCGGAGTGCATGTCGACCACGAAGTACGTGAGGCCCTTGTGCTTTGGGACGTCGGGGTTGGTGCGGGCCAACAGCAGGCCCCACCGCGCCCGGTGGGCCAGACTGGTCCACACCTTCTGGCCGTTGATCACCCAGTCGTCACCGTCGCGCACCGCCGAGGTGGCGAGGCCGGCCAAGTCGGATCCGGCGCCCGGCTCGGAGAACAGCTGACACCAGATGTCCTCGGTGGTGGCCAGCGGACGCAGCCAAGCCTTCTTGACCTCGTCGGACAGGGCATGTTCGCGGATGGTCGGCGCCGCCATGCCGTAGCCCATCGGGTTCAGCCCCAGCGGCACCGGCCCGCCGGCACCCTGGAGGATGCGGTCCGCGATCGCCTGGTTGCTGCGCGAAAGACCAAGTCCGCCAAGTTCTTCGGGAAAGTGCACCCACGACAGGCCGGCGTCGTAACAGGCGCCGAGGAATTCGGTCACAGGGACGGACCGCGGGTCGTGGTCGTCTACGACCGCCCTCGCCAGATCGGCGACCCGATCGGAATCAGCAACATTGCTCATCTAGTCACGATAGAAGTCGACACCCGTCAACCGACACCGGGGGGCCCCTCTGTCGCATCGGGTGTGCGGGGAGATCGCGAATTCGTCGCCGACCGCGATCTGCCCGCAGACTCGACGCCTCGTGTTTTAGGCCGCCGAGCCCTTGAGTGCGTCGCGCGCCCGGTCCAGCAGCGACGCGAAGGGTCCCACCGCGAAGTTGGCGGCACCCGACTCGACGCCGGGGTGCGGATGCGTCGGTGCGATGCGCTCGGCGAACACGACCGCCTCGGTGAGCTTCTTCAACTCCGCGGCGTCCAGTTCGTCTTCGAGGCGGGGGAACTCCTCGGTCTCCTCCTTCTCGGCGTGCTGGAGGACGGCGGCCTGCAGATGGATGATCGCCTTGCTGAACTCGGCGGTGCCGAAGTCGAGCTTCTCGATCTCGGCGAGCGCGACCTTTGAATCGTGCTCCTCGGACAGCCGGGCATCGACGATCTCGTCACCGCCGGAGACCTTGCGGCGCACTCGCGGATGCACCATCATCTCCTCCGCGGTCTCGTGGACGGCGAGCATCGTGCGAAGGGCGTCGAACGACTTCCGTTGTGCCGCAGCGTCGGGCGCGTCCAGCGTCTCGGCGAACAGTCGCTTGATGGCCTCGTGCTGCTCGGTCAGGAAGGACACGACGTCCTGGTTGGTGCTGACGGTCCTGTCGTTGTTCGACATGCGAGTACCTCATCGATCGGACTACGGATGGCGGCGCGCTGGGCTGAGCGCCTCGTCCGGTTGGCTACCCGAGCGGCGGCGCGATGAAACGACGACCGAGCCGTTCGTCCCCGATGCTGAAGCCTCAATAGCGGTCGAGTTCGACGAGCCGCTCGTCGCTGATGCCGAAGTGATGTGCGATCTCGTGGAGTACGACGTGCTTGATCTCGCGGTATAGCCGGTCCGGATCGGCGCCGAAGAGTCGCGTGAGCGGACCTCGGAAGATGCTGATCTTGTCGGGAAGTACGCCGCTGTAGGCGGTGGTGCGTCGCGTCAGTGGGACGCCTTGGTACAGCCCGAGTAGACGTTGTCCGCCGGGAGGTTCGTCTTCGACGACGATCTCGACGTTGCCCATCGCGGCGAGGAGTTCGGCGGGCAGTGAGTTCACCGCCTCGTCGATCGCGACGTCGAACGGGTCTTCGCGCTCCGGCGCCGAGGTGTCGTCCACGTCTTCGAGAGTGCCAGAAGATCGACGACACACGTTCTGACCTGGCGTCGGCCGTCGCGCGACAACTAGAACGTGTTACATTTTTGGCTCTCCCGGAACCCGAGGGGCCAATGAGTAAGACCCGATCACTGGCGATCGTCACCGTCGCCTACGTCGTCGCCATCGGTGTCGGTGCGGCCTGGTTGGCGTGGGGACCCCACACCGGCAAGCTCTGGTTGGACGCCTTCGTGGCCGACCTGCTCGCCACCGTCGTGATCTTCGGCTTCAGTCGGGCCTACCGGAACTCCAGCTTCTACGACGCCTACTGGAGCGTCATCCCGCCGCTGCTGCTCTTCTACTGGTGGAGTCAGGCAGGGCCGGGCGTTGACCAACTGCGCTGCTGGCTCATCTCGATCGTGGTGCTGCTCTGGGCGATTCGATTGACGGCCAACTGGGTCTACGCCTTCCCCGGCCTGCACCACCAGGACTGGCGTTACCCGATGTTCAAACAGCGCGCGGGCCGTCTCGAACCGGTTGCCGACCTCGTCGCCATCCACCTGATCCCGACGTGTCAGGTGTTCCTCGCCATGGTGCCGGCGTACGTCGCCGTGACCCGGCCCGGCCCGGGTCTCGCATGGCTCGGGTGGCTCGCGTTCGTCATCGGGCTTGCCGCGGTCGCGCTGGAACTGGTGGCCGACGTCCAGATGCACCGATTCGTGCGGCACCGCCAACCGGGGGACGTGATGGACCGCGGACTGTGGAGTTGGTCGCGGCATCCAAACTACTTCGGGGAGTTCAGCTTCTGGTTCGCCGTCGCCCTGTTCGGCGTCGCGGCGGCACCCGCCGACGCGTGGTGGCTGGTCCTCGGCGCGATCGCGATCCTGGCGATGTTCCTCGGCGCCAGCATCCCCATGATGGAGACGCGAAGCCTCGAGCGGCGCCCCGCGTATCAGGCCGTGGTGGAACGGGTCTCGCGGTTCGTGCCATGGCCGCCGAAGGCGGCGAATTCGCCGGGGCCGCCAAAGGCGCCGCGGTGACCAGGAAGCGCGTCGTCGTCGCCGGGCTCGGCGACAGCGGCATCCTCACCGCGATCCGACTGGCACCCCATGCCGACGTCGTCGGCATCTCGGTCAAACCAGCACTGGTCAGCGGTCAGGAACTTGGCCTGCGGCTGAGTCGGCCCGACGACTGGGCACGCGACTACGTGATCGGGTTCGACAGGTTCCGCGGGCTGGACCGGGTGCGCACCGTGCACGGCACGCTCACCGGCGTCGACCCCGTCGCCCGTCACGTCTTCCTGCAGCGCGACGACGGGACGTCGGCCATCGAAGGCTATGACGCGCTGGTCATTTCGACCGGTGTCACGAACGGCTTCTGGCGGCGGCCGACGCTTCAGACCGCAGCCGACGTCGGCGACGAGCTGCGCGCCGCACACGACCGGATTGCCCGAGCCGAGTCCGTCGCCGTGATCGGCGGAGGTGCGGCGGCGGTCAGCAGCGCCGCCAACGTCGCACGCACCTGGCCCGGAAAACGCGTCGACCTCTACCACCCCGGCGAACGCCCGCTACCCGCACACCATCCCAAGGTCTGGAGCCACGTCCAGCGGCGGCTTCGCGACGTGGGGGTGGACGTACACGGAGGCCACCGAGCCGTCGTGCCGGACGGTTTCGCGTGCGACGAGATCACCAGCGGGGCGGTGCAGTGGAGTACCGGGCAGCCGCCGGCCGCCGCGGAGGCGGTGCTCTGGGCGATCGGCAGGGTCACCCCCAACACCGGCTGGTTGCCGTCGGACATGACCGACGACGACGGATTCGTCCGCGTCACGCCCGATCTCCGCGTCCCGGGACGAGCCGGTGTCTTCGCCGTCGGCGACGTCGCAGCCACCGACCCGCTGCGCAGTTCGGCCCGCAACCGGGCCGACGGACTGCTGGCACACAACATCCGAGCGGACTTCGCCGGACGACCGCTGCGCAACTACCGGGCACCAAAGCGGCGTTGGGGTTCCGTGCTGGGACCCCAGCCCGACGGGCTCGAGGTCTTCGCCCCGGGTGGTCGCCCCTTCCGGTTCCCGGCGTGGTCGGTCGACCGGGTGCTGCAACCGCTGATCGTCCGAAGGGGCATCTACGGCGGCATCCGAAACTGATCCCAGGTCAGCCGAGCCGGATGCAGGTCTGGATGCCGTCGCCCACCGGGAGCTTGACCGAAAGATATCCGTTGTCGGGGTCTCCGAGGTGAGCCAGCAGCGGGCCGTGAACGTCACTGCCCCAATCCATGTCGACGTCGTCGACCAGGATCAACGAACCCGGACGCAGTGACGGTTCCAGCAGGCGCAGCACCGGCAACGCCAAATCCGGCCAGCCGTCCAACAACACCAGGTCGACCACCTCCGGCACGTCGGCGAGCGTCTCGAGGGCGTCGCCGACGCGCAGGTCGATCAGGTCGGACACCCCTGCCTCGACGAAGTTGTGTTGAGCCGCAACGGCTTTGTCGTGTTGCAGCTCGGTGCCGATGACCGTTCCGCCGCCGTTGTCGCGCACGGCGCTGGCCAGGTGGATGGTGGAAACGCCGAACGAGGTGCCGTACTCGACGACGGTGCGGGCGCCGGTAGCCCGTGCCAGCAGGTACAGCAGCGCCCCACCCTCCGATGACACGGACATGTACACGTCCTTGAACAGCTCCGCTCGCTGCCCGGCGCTGAGGTGGGCGGGGAACCCGTCGACGCCGGTCTCGGCGAACGCCTGTGGGTCGTGCTCTTCTTCTGCTGACAACAAGCGTTGCAGCACAACGGAAACGGGTTCGGAATGCAGGGTTGACGTCATGGTGGTGGAACCTTTCTCGTGGTGACGGACACCAACGTACGATCGAGGTGAGTTGCAGTCCAGTGCATGTTTGATAAGGGATGGTTATCCAAAATGGAATCGGCTCTCGACCTGAATCTGTTCGTCGCGCTCGACGCGCTCCTCGACGAGGGCAGCGTCAGCGGAGCCGCGCAGCGGTTGCACACGTCCGCTCCCGCGATGAGCCGGACTCTCGCCAGGCTGCGTCGCATGCTCGACGACCCGATCCTGGTGCGTGCAGGCCGCGTCATGGTGCCGACCCCGCGGGCGTTGGCGATGAAGAGTCGGGTGCACGAACTCGTCGAGCGGGGCCGTGGCCTGCTGGGGCCCGAGGAGCAGCCGGACCCGGCCACCCTGCGTCGTACCTTCTCGGTGCAGATGGGCGACCTGCTGTCGCACACGATCGGCGCCCGTCTGGTGTCGCGAATTCGCGGTGAGGCCCCCGGCGTCACGCTGCGCTTCGTCGGCGACAGCCACGAGGACACCGCCGCGCTACGGGACGGCAGCGTCGACGTCGAAGTCGGACAGATACCGCGGATCCACCCGGAGACCCATATCGAGCCACTGTTCTCCGACCGGATGATCGGCGTCGTGCGGGCAGGCCACGAGCTCGCCGGCAAGCGGGTCACGCTGAAGCGCTTCGCCGCCGCCGACCACGTAGTCTCGTCGCGACGCGGGCGCCTCACCGGGCCGATCGACGGCCTGCTCGCCGAGCACGGGCTCCGTCGGCGCGTCGCCGTCTGCACCCCGACCGCGCTCTCGTCGCTGCATCTCGTTCACAGCAGCGACCTCGTCGGCATCACCCCGCTGGTGATCACCCGTACGACGGTGGCCGCGCTCGCGCTCGGCACCTTCGAGATCCCCCTGGACTTGCCGACGCTCGATCTGAGCCTGGCGTGGCACCCGCGATACGACGCCGACGGTGCGCACCAATGGTTGCGGCAGTGCATTCGAGACGCCTTTTCGGGCCTTTGACGAAAACCTCGGATAACGATTTGATCACGCGATTCCGGGCGACAAATCACGATCACTTAAGAGTTCGACCCCAACTCTGAAGATCAAGCCCGGGCGCTCGCCGAATTCTCCGGGAATTGTTGCCCATTTCACGCCGTGCCCACGTAACGCCTGGCAGGGCCCGTGCGAGGGGCTCGTCATCGGCGCCTGGGGACTTTAGGCGCGCTGCGTACCGTGGAATTCGGGTCGAGTACACGGCTCGTTCACACGAGACTCCCGAGGGGAAATCGATCATGAAATTCAGTGGTAAGTCGTTGACGTCCATGCGTCGCGGAACCGTCGGCCTGGTGGCCGGCGGATTGTTCGCCGGAGTCGCCGCGGCGACCATCGCGGCGCCGGCTGCGTCAGCAGCACCGGACTGCAGCGGGCAGGGCGTCGCCAACACCGTCAGCTCGGTCACGGGCTCGGCCCGCGACTACCTGCGCGCCCACCCGGGCGCCGACCAGGTGCTCTCCGCGGCGCGCAACCAACCACGCGAGGAAGCCGCCGCCAACATTCGGAACTACTTCACGGCCAACTCGCAGGAGTACTACGAACTGCGCGGCATCATCGCCCCGATCGGCGACACGCAGCGGACGTGCAACGTCTCCGTGCTGCCGCCGGACCTGGAATCGGCCTACGCCGAGTTCATGGCCGGCTGACGCACCTCGTCGACGAACCGCGGCCACGGGGCATCCACCGGGTGCTCCGTGGTCGCGGCGAGCCCGCCGACCGCGTGTGGCCACTTATGCCACGCATCGGCGCCATTTACGACAGACAACTGGCCACTCGGCGAAGCGATTCGCTAGCCGTAGAGCTCTTCGAACTTCTTGACCGACTTCTCGATGTCGCCCTTCACGGCGCGGGCGGCCGCCATGCCGATCGGGCCGAACAGAGGCGCTCCGCCGAGGTCGATCTTCAGCTTGAACTCGCACCCCTTGGACAGAGGCTTGACCGTCATGCGTAGCGCGTACTTGGTGCCGCCAAGGCCCTCGCCGGTTATGTCCATCAGCTGAGGCGGTTCGTACTCCTTGATGGTCCAGGTCACGCGGTTGCGCATGCCCTTGGCGCCCGCAACGCCGACGAGGATGGTGCCCACGGCGAGCTCGTCGGGCAGGTCGCAGCGCCAGCCCTGATGCATCGTCAACCAGTCCCCGAGCGAGGACAGGTCGGAGACGTGCGACCACGCCTCCTCCGGGCTGATGGACAGTTTGCGGGACAGCTCGACTTTGGCCACCCGCGAATGCTAGCCCGCAACCACCCGAGGGAATCCGGCGGCGATGGCGTCGAGCATGGCGGGGTAGCGCTTGGCCTCGCGGTGGCCACCGGGCTTGCCGCTGCTGACCACGCCGACGGCGAGGTCACGTTCGGGATCGGCCCAGACGGCGATGTCCACCAGACCGGTATGGCCGAACGCCGCGGGGGCGTTGAGTCCGAACGGGCCAAACCGCTTGGATCCCAGCATGTATCCGGTGCCCCAGCGCAGCGGCATCAGACCCATGGCGATGTCGGGCCGCAGGCGTCGGGCCGGCGACGTCGCCGCACGGAGCGTCTCGGGTGCCATCACCCGCACGCCGTCGAGTTCCCCACCGCGGCGGAGCATCTCGGCGAAGCGGGACAATTCGTGGGCGGTCGAGACGGTGCTGGACGACGGCACCACGCTGGTGAGGAACTTCGGTGTGTTGGTGAACGGAATGATCTGGTGCGTGGTGCCGCCGATGGCGAGCTTGAAGGCCGCCGCGATCGGTGCGGGCAGCGGCGACCCCGTGGCATGGCTGGGCGCGACCAGCGGAACGTCGTGCGGTGCAACGCCGTAATTGGTCCAGCGGAAGCCGAGCGGGTTCAGGATTTCGTCGCCGAGCACGTCGCGGATGTCCTTACCGGTGGCGGCCGAAACGATCTCCCTGGTCAGCGGTCCCCACGTCAGCGCGTGGTAGACGTGCACCATTCCCGGCGGGTAGATGGTTCGCAGGTTGCCGAGCATTTCACGGGCGTAGTCGCTGTCGTTCATCCGCTTCAGGTCGGGCTTGGGTCCGGTCGCGAAGGGGACGCCCGCACTGTGGGTCAGCACGTGCCGGATGGTGGTGCGGTCCTTGCGGTGGCTGGTGTAGGTCGGAAGGTACTCGCAGACCCGGTCGTCGAGTGAGAAGACGCCGCGCTCGGCCAACAGGTGGAACACGGTGGTGGTCATGGCCTTTGCCGCCGAATACACGCAGAACGGCGTCTCGGTGGTCACCGGAACCTTCTCGGCGTCCACCGGATCTTGCGGTCCGTTGCCCCAGCCGTGGCCGATCGCCCTGTCGAGGACGACGCGACCACGGTGTCGGACGCAGACCTGGATCGCGGGATGCATACCGGCCGCGTACCAGTGGCGGGTGGCCTGCCAGATGAGGTCGACCGAACCGGGGTCGACGTCGGAGTGGTCTTCGGCGGCGACACAGGTGACGGCGTCGAGGTCGGCGGGAACGCGAATCCGTCCGTCGGCGGTCATGTCGTCTTCCTGTGCAACGTCGCGGCGAGATGGTGCTGGAGCGGCTGGCCCACCGCGCCGAGGCGAAGGGTGTACGTCAGCTCGTCACCGACGAGGCGAAACGAACGTTCCAGCGCAGTAACGTCTTTCGCGGAGGCAGTGAGCCCGATCGACGTCGCCGTCAACTCCAGCTCCAGCACGTCACCGTTGACGGTCAGCGTGCCCTCCTGAATCTCGGTGACGCCCGTCGGGTGCGCAAGCACCAACTCGACGCGGCCAGCCGACGGGATCCGCAGGTACCCGGTCTCGGCATGCAGGGGTCGTCCGTCGTCGGCGGCTTTCGTCCGCTGCCCATAGCTCAGGAACGGTTTGCCGACATGGCCAAACGTGACCTCCTCGAGGTAGGAGAACGACGGAATGGTCGGGTATTCACCCGCGCCGGCACCCGCCCACGTTCCCAGCAGGGGAGCGAGGGCGGTGAGTGCGGGATGCAGGTCTGGCGGGCCGCCGAGCGTCATGTCAAAACCCTACTCACACCATCGACGAGCCCGCGGACCGCACGGCCAGGACTTGTCGGACCCCGCTTCTACAATGGTGTCATGTCCACGCCGACAACGCGTTTGAGCTCGAAGGAGCGCTTGGACGTGTTGTTCTCCGAGATGGAGGAGTTGGCGGGGCAGCGCAATGCGATCGACAGCCGGTTGGTGGAGATCGCCGCGGAGATCGAGGGTGACGGGATCTGGGGTGCCACCGGCTGCCGGTCGGTCCCGGCGTTGGTGGCGTGGAAGCTGGGTGTGTCCCCGCACAATGCGGAGACGATCGTGACCGCCGCCCGCCGTCTGGAGGAGTTCCCTCGGTGTGCGGCGATGATGCGCGACGGTCAGCTGTCGTTGGATCAGGTCGCTGTCATTGCCGAGCGGGCTGGCAAGGGTTCCGACGAGCACTACGCCCAGTTGGCGTCGGTGGCCACGGTGACCCAGCTGGCGATCAAGCTGGAGCCCCGTCCCAAACCGGACCGCAAGCCTGAGCCGGAGCGGTCGGTCCGCAAGACTGTAGGGGAAACCCACACGACGTACCGGATCACGCTGCCGAAGCTCGAGGCCGCGAAATTCGACGCCGCCATGGATTCTCATCGTGACGCGTTGGTGGCGGCGTGGAAGCGTGACCACGCCGGCGACACTGATATCGCCAGCGATATCGAAGCTGGCGAGGTGTACGGCGGTGCCCGGCACGGGGAGAATCCCGAGGGTCCGTCGGTGCAGGTACCGCCGTTCCCGAACGCCGCGGATGCGTTGATGAGTGTGGTGGAGGCCGGGTGGGACGCCGACGTGGCGCGGCGCCCGCACGGGCAGCACACCACCGTGGTCGTGCATCTGGATGTCGAGAGCCGCAACGCCGCTGTGCATTTGGGGTCGTTCCTGTCTGAGGAGGATCGCCGCTACCTGATGTGTGAGGCGGACTGTGAGGTGTGGTTGGAACGCCACGGTCAGGTGATCGGGTCCGGGCGGGCGACCCGCCAGATCAGCCGCCGCCTGCGCCGAGCCCTCGAACATCGGGACCGCTGCTGTGTGGTCCCCGGCTGCGGGGCGACCCGCGGACTACACGCCCACCACGTCAAGCATTGGGAGGACGGTGGCACCACCGAACTGGACAACCTGGTGTTGCTGTGTCCGTTTCATCACCGGTTGCATCACAGCGGGGGCATCACCGTCACCGGGCCGGCCGGGAACCTGGTGGTCACCGACGCCGACGGCAAGACCCTCAACCCGGGATCGCTGGCCCGGCCACCGACTCAACCCCGGCCATCGGTGAAGCCATGTCGCGGCCCGTTGGGGGAACGGGCTGAATGGTGGTGGTACACACCCTTCGAACCGCAACCACCGCCCGAGATCCCGAACTAGGGGCAGAGGTTCTCGAGGTCCTCGAGCAACCCGGGTCGGGTGGCGCGCCAGCCGAGCGCATCGCGGGTATGACGGCTGGACGCCGGTTGGTCCAGCAGGAAGATCTCTCCGTACGGGCCGAACTCCGCCGTCGGCACCGGCTGCACGGGCAGTCCCAGGCGGCGCCCGATGACGGCCGCGATGTCGCGCACCGCGACGCCCTCCTCGTCGACTGCGTGCCACGACGTGCCCGCCGGCGCGGACTCCAGCGCCAGCCGGAACAGGACGGCGGCATCGCGCGCGTGGACAGCGGGCCAGCGCTGCGTGCCGTCGCCGGGGTAACCCGCAACACCCGTGCGCCGCGCCGTGGTGGCGAGAAGCCCTGCGAATCCGCCGTTTCCGTTGTCGTGGGCGGTTCGCGGAATGCGCACCGCGACACTGCGCACGCCTTGCGACGCGAGACCGAGCAGGGCAAGCACCGCGCGGCCGCGACCTCCGACCGGGCCCTCGGTCGGCGGCGGGTCCGCCTCGGTGGACGCACGTCCCGCGATCCACGGCGTGCCGGAGGCGACGACGATGGGCCGGTCACTGCCCCGTAACTCGTCACCCATCGTCGCCAAGGCGTCCGTTTCCTTGACGATCTCGTGCGCCAAGGCGTCCGGGGTGGCGGCTTCGTGTCCGAAGGCGAGATGGATGACGCCGTCGGCCCGTCGGATCCCGTCCCGCAGGACGTCGACGTCGGACAGGGTGCCGCGCAGCACCTCGGCACCCGCGTCGGACAACGCCGCCGCCGAGGCGTCCGAACGTGCCAGCGCGAGGACGGTGTGGCCGTTGCCGAGGAGTTCGGTGAGGACGGGCGAACCAATGGTGCCGGTTCCCCCGGTGACGAAGACGTGCACGTGACACTCCAAACGTTGTGATGAGACCTTTGTCCCGTCACCGTACAACGTGATGGGACAAAAGTCCCGTCGCCTAGGATGTGACTATGGGTCGCTGGGAACCGGGTGCACGTCAGCGTCTCGTGCTCGCGGCCGTCGACCTGTTCACCGAGCAGGGGTACGACGCCACGACCGTCGCGCAGATCGCCGAGCGGGCCGGCGTCACCAAGAGCACGTTCTTTCGTCACTTCCCCGACAAGCGGGAACTACTCGTCGCCGGCCAGGAAAGCATGTGTCAGCTGCTGTCCGAGGGCATCGCGGAGGCGCCCGACGGCGCGAGCCCGATGGTCGCCGTCGCGGCGGCCCTCGAACGCGCCTCGGCGATGATGGGGCCGGACAATCGGGAACTCGGTCCCCGCATCAAGGCGGCGGTCGCGGCGAGCACCGAACTGCAGGAGCGCGACGCACTCAAGACCGTCAGCCTGGCGGCCGCCATGACCACGGCCCTACTGGCCCGCGGGGTGCCCGAGATGACCGCGCACCTGGCCGGCGAGCTCGGAGTGCTGGCCTTCAAACAGGGTTACGCGCGCTGGTCGGAGACCGAGCACCACGACGGTCGCGGCTTGGCCGAGTACGCCCTCGCGGCGCTCGAGGAACTGCGAACGGCCTCGAAGTCCCTGGACTGAGCGACTAGCCGCAGACCGCGCCCGTCGCCGCCGAGCCCACCAGCTTGCGATACTTGGCCAGCACGCCGGTGGGGTACTTGGGCGGCGGCGGGGTGAAACCCGCCTTGCGAGAATCGAATTCGTCGGCGTCGACGAGCAGGTCCAGCGTGCCCGTGCCAACGTCGAGCCGAATCCGGTCACCGTCCCGCACGAAGGCGATCGGGCCGGCGTCGACCGCTTCCGGCGCGATGTGCCCGACGCACAGACCCGTGGTGCCGCCCGAGAACCGGCCGTCGGTCATCAGCAGCACGTCCTTGCCGAGACCCGCGCCCTTGATGGCGCCGGTGATGGCCAGCATCTCGCGCATACCGGGTCCACCCTTGGGGCCCTCGTACCGGATGACGACCACGTCGCCGTTGGTGATGGTGCCGTCCTCGAGTGCGTCCATCGCCGCCCGCTCGCCGTCGAAAACCCGTGCGGTGCCCTCGAACACGTCGGAATCGAAGCCTGCCGACTTGACCACGGCGCCCTCCGGAGCCAACGACCCGTGCAGAATCGTGATGCCGCCCGTCGGGTGAATGGGATTGCTCATCACGCGCAGCACCTTGCCGTCGGGATCCGGCGGCTCGATGTGGGCGAGGTTCTCGGCCATGGTGCGGCCGGTGACGGTGAGGCAATCCCCGTTCAGCAGGCCGTTGTCCAGCAGTGCCTTCATGACGACGGGCACGCCACCGATCTCGTCGACGTGCTTCATCACGTGGCGGCCGAAGGGCTTGACGTCGGCGAGGTGCGGCACCTTCTGTCCGATGCGGGTGAAGTCCGCCAGGGTCAGCTTGACGCCGGCCTCCCACGCGATCGCCAGCAGGTGGAGCACGGCGTTGGTAGACCCGCCGAACGCCATCACCACGGCGATGGCGTTCTCGAACGCCTCCAGCGTGAGGATGTCACTGGTGGTGATGCCGCGGCGCAGCATCTCGACGACGGCCTCGCCCGACTGGCGGGCGTACTCGTCGCGGCGCTTGTCGATGGCCACCGGGGATGCGCTGCCAGGCAACGACATGCCAAGGGCCTCGGCGGCGCTGGCCATGGTGTTGGCGGTGTACATGCCGCCGCACGCACCCTCGCCCGGACAGATGGCGCGCTCGATGATGTCCACGTCCGCGCGCGACATCAACCCACGGGCGCAGGCGCCGACGGCCTCGAAGGCGTCGATGATCGTGACTTCCCGCTCGGTGCCGTCGGTCATCTTGGCGACGCCGGGCATGATCGAGCCGTTGTAGAAGAAGACGCTGGCCAGGTTGAGGCGGGCGGCGGCCATGAGCATCCCGGGGATCGACTTGTCGCAGCCGGCCAGGAGCACGGTGCCGTCGAGACGCTCGGCCTGCACCACGGTTTCGACGCTGTCCGCGATCACCTCGCGGGAGACCAGCGAGAAGTGCATGCCCTCGTGGCCCATGGAGATGCCGTCGGAGACGGAGATGGTGCCGAACTCCAGCGGGTAGCCGCCGGCGGAGTGCACGCCTCCCTTGACGGACTGCGCCAGTCGTTGAAGCGACATGTTGCAGGGCGTGATTTCGTTCCACGACGATCCGACGCCGATCTGAGGCTTGACCCAGTCGTCGTCGCCCATGCCGACGGCCCGCAGCATTCCGCGGGCGGCGGTCTTCTCGAGGCCGTCGGTGACGTCGCGGCTACGGGGCTTGATGTCGGGCGACGATGAGCCGCTTGCGCGAAGAGAATCGGGCTTCGAAGCGTCTGAGGGCATTGATCGATTATGCCTTCGGGTCGTTCGCCGACCAAACCATTCCGGATACCCCGGAGGGGTATCCGGTACGGTGGCCTTCATGAAGACGTTGATCGCTCTGGTGGCCGCCGTCGCCACCGCACTGCTCGTGTCCTCCTGTACCAGCCCCAGCTCGACCTCGTCGGACGGTCACACCGACCACACCCACGGCAGCGAATCCAGTGCTGCCGCCCCGAACAACGCCAACAACAACGCCGCCGACGTCACCTTCGTCTCCGGCATGATTCCGCACCACGAGCAGGCCGTGGAGATGTCCGCACTCGTCCCGCAGCGGTCCACCAATCCCGAGGTGATCAAGCTCGCCGCCGACATCTCCGCTGCCCAGGAACCCGAGATCCAGACCATGAAGGGCTTCCTCGCCCAGTGGAACGCCGGCGAGGGCGACGTAAACGAGGGCGCTGGGCACGAGGGTCACGACATGGGCGCCATGACCGGAATGGTCGACGACGGCTCGATGGCGAAGCTCGAAACCCTCAAGGGGGCGGAGTTCGACCAGCTCTGGCTGACGTCGATGATCGGCCATCACGAGGGGGCCGTCACGATGGCCAACACCGAGATCGCCGACGGCGCCAACGCCGACGCGAAGGCGCTGGCCAGCCACATCGTCACGGTGCAGCAGGCCGAGATCGCCCAGATGAAGAAGATGGTGGCCGCGTCATGACCGATGAACCAGTGGAAAACGCGGCGCCACACGGGTATTCGCCGCACAAGGAGAACTACGCCAAGCGACTGCGGCGCGTCGAAGGCCAAGTGCGGGGCATCGCCAAGATGATCGAGGAAGACAAGTACTGCATCGACGTCCTCACCCAGATCAGCGCGGTCAACAGTGCGCTGCAGTCCGTCGCCCTCGGGCTGCTCGACGAACACCTCGGACACTGCGTGACGCACGCCGTCGCAGAAGGTGGCCCCGAGGCCGAGAAGAAGCTCGCCGAGGCGTCCGCCGCCATCGCCCGGCTGGTGAAGTCCTGAGCATTCGGCTGCGAGCAAGGTAACGAACCGTCGGCCCCGTGCGAAGAACAAGCAGGTCAGTGCCGTTTGAGTCGAACGGTGCCCCCGGTCGGAGGCTCATCGCCGGAAGTGCTGGATCCGTCCGCTGTGTAACACTTGAAGCACTGTATTGGAGGTGGCGCATGCGCCAAAGCACGTTCACGCGGACCACGACGCGATTTGCGACGGCGATCTTCGCCGCTGGTCTCGTCGGAGGATTCGTCATCGGCAGCCCGTCTGCCTGGGCAGATCCCGAGGTCAACCCGGATCCGGCGGCAATCGACTCGCAGCCGATCGAGGCTCCGGCCCCGCCCCCGTTCGGGGACGTGCCACCGCCCGCCCCGATGCCGTTCGGCTTCCCGCCGCCCGGAGATCCGATGGCGCCGCCGCCGTTCAACCCGCTGGGCGCACCCGCGCCTGCGCCCACGGTGATCCCCGAGGGCACCCCTGCCGGACAGGATCCCACCCCCTACACCGGGCCGCCGGTCTTCGCGGCCCCGTCGTTCAACCCGAGCAACGGCTCGATGGTGGGCGTCGCCAAGCCGATCGCGATCAACTTCGCCCGGCCGATCGCAGACCGTCAGATGGCCCAGTCCGCGGTGCACGTCTCGTCGGTGCCGGCAGTGCCCGGCAAGTTCTACTGGCTCAGTGACACGCAACTGCGCTGGCGTCCGATCGACTTCTGGCCGGCCAACACCACGGTCAACATCGACGCCGGTGGCGCCAAGTCCAGTTTCCGGACCGGTGAGTCGCTGGTGGCGACGATCGACAACGCCACGCATCAGATGCAGGTCGTCCGGAACGGAACGTTGGAGAAGACGTTCCCGGTGTCGCTCGGCAAGACGGGCAACGACACCCCCAACGGCACCTACTACGTGCTCGAGAAGTTCAACGACATCGTCATGGACAGCTCGACGTACGGCGTGCCGGTCAACTCGGCGCAGGGGTACAAGCTGAAGGTTCAGGACGCGGTCCGGATCGACAACAGCGGCATCTTCGTGCACAGCGCGCCGTGGTCCGTCGCCGATCAGGGCAAGCGCAACGTGAGCCACGGTTGCATCAACCTCAGCGCGGCCAACGCGCAGTGGTTCTTCGACAACTTCGGCAGCGGCGACCCGATCGTCGTGAAGAACTCCGTCGGGCTGTACAACCAGAACGACGGCGCCCAGGATTGGCAGATGTAACTCGCGAGTACTCCGCGAGCAGACGTAAAAGGCCCTGAAACCTAGTGTTTCAGGGCCTTTTACGTCTGGTGGGCAACTGGCCGCTAGTTCCAGATGTGCACGCGCTGAGCCGGATCCAGATACAGCTCGTCGTCTTCGGCCACCTCGAACGCGTCGTAGAAGGCGTCCAGGTTGCGGACGATGCCGTTGCACCGGAACTCCGGCGGTGAGTGCGGGTCGATCGCGAGCCGCCGGATGGCCTCGGCGTCACGGGACTTGGTGCGCCACACCTGCGCCCAGCCGTAGAAGACCCGCTGCACGCCGGTCAGGCCGTCGATCACCGGAGCCGGCTTGCCTCCCAACGACAACTCGTAGGCCAGCAGCGCGATCGACAGGCCGCCGAGGTCGCCAATGTTCTCACCAACGGTGAAGGCGCCGTTCACGTGCTGGCCGCTGCCGAGCTGCCGCGGCACGTACTTCTCGTACTGGGCGATCAACGCCTCAGTGCGCGAACCGAATTCGGCACGGTCGCTGTCGGTCCACCAGTCGACGAGGTTCCCGTCGCCGTCGTACTTGGCGCCCTGATCGTCGAACCCGTGCCCAATCTCGTGGCCGATGACCGCGCCGATGCCACCGTAGTTGGCGGCGTCGTCGGCGTCGGCGTCGAAGAACGGCGGCTGCAAGATGGCTGCGGGAAAGACGATTTCGTTCATGCCAGGGTTGTAGTAGGCGTTCACCGTCTGCGGCGTCATGAACCACTCGTCGCGGTCCACTGGGCCGCCGAGCTTCGCCAGCTCGCGGTCGTAGCCGGCGGCGTTGCCCCGCTTGTAGTTTCCGTACAGGTCGGCTCGGTCGATCACCAGGTCCGGGTAGTCGCGCCACCGCACCGGATAGCCGATCTTCGGGGTGAACTTGTCCAGCTTGGCCAGGGCACGCTCGCGGGTCTCCGGCGTCATCCACGCGAGATCGTTGATGCTGACGCGGTACGCCTCACGGAGATTGGCGACCAGCTCGTCCATCCGGGCCTTGGCGTCCGGCGGGAAGTGCCGCTCCACGTACAGCTTTCCGACCGCGTCGCCCATCAGGTTCTCGACCAGCGCCACGCCGCGCTTCCAGCGGTCGCGAATCTCCTGGGTGCCGCTCAGCGTGCGGCCGTAGAAGTCGAAGTTCTCGGCGATCAGTTCGTCGGTGAGCATCGCAGCCCGGGCGCTGATGACCCGCCACCGCAGCCACCACTTCCAGTCGTCGAGGTCCTCGCTCGCCCACAGCGCGGCGAATGCCGTCAGGGTGTCGGGCTGGCGGACGACGACCTCGGCTGGCCACCCCGGGCCTCCGGGTGATCCCGCGCCGATCGCGGTCAACCACTCAGCCCAGGCGAACCCTGGCGCCTCGTCGACCAGGTCGGTGAACGCCCTCAGGTTGTAGGTCAGGTCCGCGTCGCGGCGCTTGACCACGTCCCAGTGAGCGGCGGCGATCTTGGTCTCCAGCGCGACGATCTGGGCGGCCGTGGCCTCCCATTCCCCGGTGTAGTCCTCGCCGTAGGTCAGCGTGAACATCCGCGCGATGTGTCCCGGGTAGGCGGCCAGGATCTCGGCGTGCTGGGCGTCGCGGTAGTAGGACTCGTCGGGAAGGCCGAGACCGGACTGCGACAGGTGCAGGAGGTAGCGCGTCGAGTCCTTCGAGTCGGTGTCGACGTACAGGCCCGTGCCCCCGCCGACGCCGGTGCGCTGCAATCCGCCGAGGATGACCGCCAACGCGGTCCGGTCTGCCGCGAGGTCCACGGTCTCGAGCTCGTCGATCAGTGGCTGCACGCCGATCCGTGCGACCGCTTCGGTGTCCATGAAGCTGCCGTAGAGGTCTCCGACGCGTTGCTCGTCGGTGTTGGGCGGCGCATCGGCCGAGGCGGCCTCGATGATCAGATCGCGCACCTGCTCCTCGGCCCGGTCGGCGAGCAGCCGGAAGGCACCGTCGGTGGCGCGGTCCGCGGGGATGTCGTAATCGGTCAGCCAGCGCCCGTTGACGTGGCCGAACAGGTCGTCTTGAGGGCGGGTGCCGTCGTCGACGAAGGACAGGTCGATACCGGAGTGGGTAGCTTCTAACGTCACTCGACCATCCTGCCAGCCGCGGCCGCTCCAAGGGGCCGGGTACCCTCACGGCCATGCCAGACCAGCTCGACGACGAGCCAACCCCGGCCGGAAGTGGCGGCATGACCGGGTTCGGAATCGGCTCCGCGGTACTGGGCCTCGTCTCGGTGGCGGCGGTCGTCCTCGGGGTGTTGCTGTGGAACGGTCACCGCAACGACGTCGACGAGCGCGCGTACCAAACCCGCGTGCTGCAAGCGGCCGCCGACTGGACCGGAGTTCTGATCAACATGAACTCCGGCACCGTCACGCAAAGCATGCAGACCCTGCACGACGGCACCGTCGGCCAGCTCAACGCGAACTTCGAGACCGCGGTCGAGCCGTTCAGCCAGGTGGTGCAGAAGCTGCAATCCCAGACCGTCGGGCAGGTCGAATCCGTCGCAATCGAGTCGTTGTTCCATGCCGCACCGGGTGACCCGGGGCTGCCGCCGGTGCCGCAGCCCGAGCTGGCCACGGTGTCGTCGCGGACCGACAACGTCCTCGTCGTCGCCACCTCGGTCAGCCAGAACGTTGGTGCCAAGCCGCTGACCGTGCACTGGACGTTGCGGTTGGCCATTTCCGACGTCGCGGGCAAGCTGCTGGTGTCGCGGTTGGAGACCATCCGATGAGGAACCGTTTCCGGGTGCTGGCGTTCGACGTGCTCGCCCCGCTGGCCGCGATCCTGGCACTGGTCTATCTCGGCGTCGCGCTGGCCTGGCCGCTGTGGTGGGTGTCGGTGTGCTCGGTGCTGTGCCTGCTGATCGTCCAAGCCGTCGTGGTCAACACCGTGCTGTACCGGCGCGACGGCGTCACCGTTGGCACCGACGACGACGGGCCGGGTCTACGGCTGGCCGTGGTGGGGCTGGCCACTGTCGCGCTGGCGGCAGCCGTCGTGGTCGGTTACGCGCGGTGGACGGCGCCGCAGGCGCAGATGAACCGCGACATGACCGAGGTGGTCGGCATCGCCAGCAGCGCCGCGGAGGCGTCGGCGACCTTCACCCCGCAGAACCCGAGCGCCAACGTCGACCGGCTGACCGCGATGATGACGCCTCAGGGCGCCGACGGGTTTCGCGGCGAGTTCGACTCCATGGCAAAGGATTTGACGAGCAAGGGGCTGACGGTGTCGGCCAGCACGGTCTCCGCGGGGGTCGAAGCGATCGGCCCACAGGCCGCGGTCGTCGCGGTGATCATGCGGGGAACCCAGAACGCGCCCGGCAAGCCGGCGTCGAGTGTGGCTCTGCCGCTGCGGGTTTCGTTGCTCAAGCAAGACGGGCGCTGGCTGGTCGACGATCTGTCGCCGATCAACTCTCGCTAGTCAGTCGGCGTGGCCGCGCATCTTGGCGAAGCGGTCGGACAATCGCCGCATCCTGATCATCAGCGAGGCCGCCGGGCTGGTCGTGCCCTGAAGGTATGACGCGAACTGGTCGGCCGGAATGCCGATGCGCGAGGCGAATTCGTCCTGGCCGAGGCCGGAGCGCTGGAGCAGCATGTTGACGTGGCGGCCCACCTCGGCGCACTCGTTGGCCTCGAGATGAGCACGGGTGCGGGTGAGCACTTCGTCCAACGCCCTCGACACTCCGTACGGCGGTGCGTTGTGGAGAACCTCTTCGACCTGACGGGCCGTTCTGCCATACGGGTCGCGTTTGATGGCGACGACGATGCGTTGCCACACGGTCAGGTCGTCGGTCTCCAGTGCCTCGCGAATGGCCGAGGTTGGCCAGAATTCGACGGGGCGCTGGTCGACGGCGGGACGGCTACGGGGTGCGGTCGCGGCGGGCCTCTGGCGACCGGCGGCATCGCCGCGCGTATCCGAAGTCAACGTCACCTCGCCTCCTCCAACATCGCAACTGCCACCGACAGGCAACGTTGCCTGACGTGTGCCCAGTCGGACTCCGATTCGGGGCCCATCCAGTCTTCGTCGTCGTCGGCCGGGTGTGGGTCGGCCAACCGCCGTACGAGTTGTGTCGCCACCCAGTGGCTTCTCAACCGCTCTCCAGAGTAGTACCGGTCCATTTCGGCCAGCACCACAGCCGCGGTTTGAGTCTCCATCGACTCGACGAGATCGGCAAACTCTGCGTAGTCCTTGGCGTTGTTGCGGCACATGATCAGGTAGCACTTGAGCCGCAGCGTCTCGGCGCCGGTCGGAATCTGCAGGCGGTCGCCGGTGGGCAGCAGGACGTTGGTGGTCTCCATCGGGCTGAGTCGTCGCACCGTTGGCCGGTCCGCGTCGGCGGCGGTGGCCAAGGCGTCGAGCGCCACGGCGAGCCTGCCCCGCCACATCGTCACCGGGTGCACGGGCTGACGTGGGAAGAACCGGCTGCCCGGCTTGCCGTTCTTCGCCGCGGCGGCCCGTCCGGACCTCCCGCCGCCGTAGTGCGCGGTGTTGAGCCGCAGCGTGTCGCCGGGCCGCATCCTTTCGAGTGGCTCGTCACCCCCCTTGACGTGCGCGGCGATCGATCCGCCGGGAGGAAGGCAGCCGCTGAACGCGAGTGGGTCGGCGACGGTGACGGTCTGCGGCGCCAGCGTCTTGAGCTTCGCCGCGGACTTCACGACGTTGCGGATGTCGGCTCCCGACGGGCCCATCGTGGAGATGTCCTCCGGGATGACGACGAGGTCGCCGATGTCGGCCTTGGGCAGCGGCTTCTCGAAGTCCACCGACGGCAGGATGCGATCCAGCCAGCCGGGCAGCCACCAGTTCCACTGGGCGAACATCGCCATCAGCGCCGGCACTAAAACGAGTCGCACTATCGTTGCATCGACGGCGATCGCGACGGCGCACGCCACGCCGAGCTGGGCCACCAACGGCATGCCCGCAAACGCGAATCCGACGAACACCGCGATCATGATCAGCGCCGCGCTGGTGATCGTGCGGGCGCTGGTGCTGACGCCGTAGGCCACCGCGTCGCGGGTGTTGTTGGTCTGCAGGAAGCGTTCCCGGATGCGGGTGAGCAGGAAGATCTCGTAGTCCATCGACAAGCCGAAGGTCATCGCGAGGACCAGTGGCGGGATGGTGCTGTCCAGCGACCCGAGGGGTTCCAGCCCGAGGGCCTCCAGCCAGCCCCACTTGAACACCACGACGAGGCTGCCGTAGGCCGCCGCCACCGACAGGCACGTCATCAGGACGCCCTTGAACGCGAGGAACACCGAGCGGATCGAGATCAGCAGCATGACGAACGCGATCAACGCGACGAACACGAACACCATCGGCTGGGTGGTGGCCACGCGGTGGTCGAAGTCCTTGAGCAGCGCGGTGGGCCCGCCGACGTCGACCACTGCGGGGGAGCCGGGGGCGGCGCCCGGCAGTTCGGCGCGCAGCCAGTCGACGGCGTCCCGCGCGGCGGGGTCCTCCGGGTCGATCGAGAGGACCGCCGACAGCAGGGCGCTGCGGTTGTCGTTGGCGAACACCGGGGGTGACACCGTCGCGATGTCGGGACCCTGGCTCATCTTCTGCTGCAGTGCGTCGAGTGCGCCGGTGTTCTGCGAACCGTTGGCGTTGCCGTTGGGGAAGGTCACCAGCACCTTGATGGGACCGAGCGCGCCGGGGCCCAGCGCTTGCGCGGCCGCGCTGATGCCACCGCGGATTTCGTGGGTGGGCTCGAACTGGCGCTGCAAGCTGTTGCCGAGCGTCATCGCGAACGCTGGGGCTGCCAACACGACCAGGACCAACGTCGCGCCGAGCGCGGAGATCCACTGACGTCGCATCACCCAGCCCACCCAGCGGGTCCAGAACCTGGACTGCGTGGTCTCGGGTCGACGCGAGACGTGCAGGTAGGACGACCGTTTGGAGGCCGCCTTGCCGAACGTCGCCAGCACGGCGGGGATCAGCGTGGTGGAGGTGAGGACGGCGAGCGCGACGGCCAGGATCGCGCCGGTGGCCATCGACGCCAGCACGGGGGTGTGGATCAGGTAGATGCCGGTTACCGAGGCGATCACGGTGAGGCCCGAGAGCAACACGGCGAGGCCCGACGTCGCCATCGCCGCGTCGGCGGCCTGTGCCGCGTCGCGGCCCGACCGCAGTTCCTCGCGGAAGCGCATGAGGATGAACAGGGAGTAGTCGACGGCGAGGGCGATGCCGAACATCGACACCGTCGAGGTGACGAACACCGACATCTGGGTGACCATCGCCAGGAGGTAGACCAGCCCCATCGTCACCGCCACGGTGCAGATGCCGAGCACCAACGGCACCGCCGCGGCCGCGAGCGATCCGAAGACCGCCAACAGCACGATCATGACGATCGGCAGGTTCCACTTCTCGGCCTGGGCGATGTCGTGCTTGGTGGCCTCACTGGCCGCGGCGCCGAGCGCACCCTGGCCGATGACGTAGAGCTTGACGTGGCCGTTCTCGATCTGACCTGGCTGATCGCCGTCGATGCCGACCTTCTTGCGCAGCTGCTTGGCGACGTCGGAACTGCCGCTGTTGAAGTCGGTCTGCAACGAGATGACGTACGGCCTATCCGGCTGCGGTGGTGGCTGCCGAGGGTTGGGCATCACCTTGACGCTGGGAACCTCTGCCGCGATGCGCTCGAGCTGCCCGACCGCCGCGGTCATGTCGTCGAACGAGGCGTCGGCGCGTGGCGCCGCCACCAGTGCCAACGGGGACGCGCCCTGATCCGGGTAGTGATCCTGGATGGCGTGTTCGACGCTCAGCGACTGCGAGCCTGCCACTTCGAAACCGCCGCCGGTGAGGTTGCCCGACTGGTTCAGGGCGAGGTACACCGACGGAAGCAAGAGGAGCAGCCACGCGATGAAGACTGCCCAGCGGTATCGACGCAGCTTGCTGCTCAACCGCAACATGAACTGCTGGATGGCTGACCCCTGCCTTACTCCCCGCGAGAAATCCGGCGTTACTCCGTGTGTTTCGTTCCGTGAGCGTACCGCAGCACGAGGTAGGGTGACCGACCCGCACGACGGCGCCGGGCGGTGCCGAACCCTCACCTGACCGACCTGGGTATTTGCTGTGCGGATTGGTAGCCGAGCCGCGCCGATGGCATCATGGCCGGTGACATGAATACCACTAGCTCCGCTCTTCGACGCTGCCTCGGCGGCGTGTTCGCTGCATCCGTCGTCGGCGGTGCCGTCGTCGCCGCGATGGCAACCCCGTCGGCGCCCTCGGCCACCGCGGCGGCTGACCCCTGCGCGGCGAGCGAGGTGGCCCGCTCGATCGGGTCCGTCGCCACCTCGACGGCCATCTACCTCGACGCGCATCCCGAGACCAATGCCGCGCTGACCACCGTCTCGCAGCAGCAAACGGGTCCGCAGTCGCTCGTGGCGCTCAAGACGTACTTCGACGCCAACCCGCAGGCGGCCAAGGACATGCAGGCGTTGCAGGCCCCGCTCCAGAGTCTTTCCGCCCGCTGCCGGTTGCCGTTCACCCTGCCGCAGGTGATGGGCCTTCTGCAGGGGGTGCAGTCGCCGGCCGCATCCGTGCCGGGGAGTTTGCCCAGCGCTCTGTCGACCGTGCCGAACGCCGGGGCACCCGGGGTCGCCCTGCCCGCCCAGTCGCCGGCCGCCGCCGCCGTCGCACCCGGGACCGGTCCGCTCCCAGGGCCCGCGACGGTGACTCCCAGGTAGTCCCAAGCGACTCGTCTGCGTGTTCACGAGGTGGTCGTGAGCAGGATGTTCTGGGTTTTCCGCCGTGGATTGGACGCAAGGCGAGAATCTCGTGACCGATTCTGCTTAGCTTTCCGGTGTCGGCAACCGCGTCAAGGCGCGGTCGCCGGAAATTCTTGAAGGTCTGTGCACATTCGAAGAAGGAGCTTGATCATGTTGCTCTCGGCCCGTGCTGGGCGACGTGCGGTTGCTGGCGCGATGGGCGCCAGTGCGATCGCAGGCGCGATGTTGTTCGGAGCGCTGCCGTCTGCCCTGGCAGATGATCCGGCCCTCAACCCCCCGAACTGCTCTGCCGCGGATCTCGCAGGCGTGTCGTCGGGAGTGTCTGCGTCGACGTCGGCATACCTGTTCACCCACCCGGACGTGAACTACTTCTTCACCAGCCTCGAGGGGCTGCCCCGTGAAGAGATGCGCACCAAGGTGGCCGACTACATGAACGCCAACCCCATGGCCAAGGCCGATCTGACGGGCATCCGTCAGCCTCTGGTCGACCTGAAGAATCGCTGCGGCGCCGCTCCTGCGCCCGCAATTCCGTAACCCGGGTGCAGGTGGCTGAACCACCTGCGCTTGACGGCGCGGGTCGCACGGTGTTGATGGTCGACGACGACCCCGACGTCAGAACGTCCGTGTCCCGCGGATTGCGGCACTCGGGGTTCGACGTCAGGGTCGCCGCCACCGGCAAGGAAGCGTTGCGGCTGCTCTCCAACGAGTCGCATGACGCGTTGGTCCTCGACGTCCAGATGCCAGAGCTCGACGGTGTTGCGGTCGTGACGGCGTTGCGGGCGTTGGGCAACGACATCCCGATCTGCGTGCTGTCCGCGCGGGACACGGTCAACGACAGGATCGCCGGACTCGAGGCGGGTGCCGACGACTACCTGACCAAGCCGTTCGACCTCGGCGAGTTGGTCGCCCGGTTGCACGCTCTGCTGCGCCGGTCGAGCCTGTCGGAGCGGTCGCCGGACACCATGACCGTCGGCCACCTGACCATAGACACGGCCAGGCGGTTGGTGTTCGTCGAGGGCGACCGGGCCGAGCTCACCAAGCGGGAGTTCGACCTGCTGGCAGTGCTCGCGGAGAATGCCGGCGTGGTGCTGACCAGGCAGCGGCTGCTCGAGTTGGTGTGGGGTTACGACTTCGAGGTCGACACGAACGTCGCCGACGTCTTCATCAGCTACCTGCGGCGCAAGCTGGAGCGCGAAGGCCACCCCAGGGTGATCCACACCGTTCGCGGGATCGGGTACGTCCTGCGCGACGAGCCCTGAGGTGCAGCTGCACCGGTTCGGCAGATCCGCGTCGCTGCGGACCAGGGTCGCCCTGGCGTCCGCCGCGGCCGCGGCCGCCGTCGTCGCGGTCTTCACCGTGCTGACGTCGGTGGTGCTGGCCAACAACGACGCCGCACAGCTCGACCGTCGGCTGGACTCGATCGTCGACGCCAGCGTCTACGACCAGACCAACGGTGTGCTGCAAACCGGGCGGGCGCGGTCCTCTGGCCAGGTGGTGTTCCAGCGGGGGTTCCAGCTGCCACAGCTGGAGCCCGGCACCGAGACCGTCGAGGTCAACGGCATCGAGTATCGAGTGCGCACCATCCCGGTCGACCAGCAGGGCGGGGTGCTGGTGTCGGTGGGCATCCGCGCGGACAGCATCCTGCTCAACCGCGCGCGGATCCCGCTCTACACCGCGGTCGGCGTGGTCACCGTTCTCATCGCGGGCGGGCTGGGCTGGATGTTGGCGGGGCCGGCCATTCGACCGTTGCGCAGGCTCACCGAGCAGACGATGCGGCTCGGCAAGGGCAGCGACCGGATGACGGCGGTGAGGGGCGCGCGCGAGGCCGAAGAACTGTCGGAGGCGATGGCGGGCATGCTCGAGCGCCTCGCCGCGGCCCAGCTGGCCACCACGAATTCCCTTCAGGCGGCCCAGGACTTCGCGGCCAACGCGGCCCACGAGCTGCGCACGCCGTTGACCGCGATGCGCGCCGACCTCGACACGCTGCGAATCCACGATCTGCCCGCCGAGGAACGCGACGAGGTCGTCGGGGACCTGGCGCGTGCCCAGCGGCGCGTCGAGGCCATCATCACCGCCCTCGGCCAGCTCGCGTCGGGGCAGCTCGCACAGGTCGAGGACCGGGAGCTGATCGACGTCACCGACATGCTCGACCGGGTGGCGCGGGAGAACGCCAGGGCGGGCGACGTCGAGATCGTCGTGCAGAGCGACGACGCCATCGGGGCGATCTGGGGTTGGTCGGGTGGGCTGCGGCTGGCGGTGGACAACCTGGTGCGCAACGCGATCACGCACGGCGGTGCCTCGACGATCCTGCTGACCGCGCGCAGGCACACCGCAACCGACGGCAGCGGCGAGGTGCTGAACATAGTCGTCGACGACGACGGCTGCGGCCTGCCGACGGAGGAACATCAGTTCGTCATGGGCAGGTTCGCCCGCGGCAGCACCGCGACGCCGGGCGGATCGGGGCTTGGGCTGGCGCTGGTGGCTCAGCAGGCGCAATTGCACGGCGGCGGAATCGAGCTGTCCGAGGGGCCGCTCGGTGGGCTACGGGCGACCTTGACCGTGTCGACTTCCCCCGAGCCGGAGGCGGATTCGGAATCCGACGATTCGCTCAGGGGTTTCTTCGGAGGCGAGGGAGGCCCCTTGCGCCGAGGCGCCAACCGAGTAGCAGGATGGCGGTCGAAAGCGAAGCGACCACCACGAAGCTGAGCGCCGTTCCCGCAGACGTGGCCCTGCGCAACAACATTCCGACGACGACCGTGCTCAGCCAGATGACGATTCCGGTGGGCGCCAACGCC
Organism: Mycobacterium sp. Root135; assembly: GCF_001426545.1. GTDB lineage: Bacteria > Actinomycetota > Actinomycetes > Mycobacteriales > Mycobacteriaceae > Mycobacterium. Next base: position 253,338 of record NZ_LMEZ01000008.1, read on the forward strand.
GTCGGGCGGCGCCACGCCCGTGCCGCGAGCCAGCCGAACGTGGTTCCGGCCAGGAACGGCCATGCCGTCTCGACGACGCCCGCCACGGTGATCCCCTCGGCGTGACTGCGCCTGCCGATGGCGCAGAACACCAGGACGCACAACACGTCGGCCGCGGCGGCGCCGGCCACCGCCGTGCGGTCATCCCGCGGCATAGGTCATCACGTCGAGCACCAAAGGGCTCAGCGCCTTCTCAGCCCGTGGAGTCGTTCCCGGGGCCATCGGCGCCGGTTGCCCCGCCAGCAGGGGGTCGAGTGCATTCATCGAGGCCAGTCTTCCGTCGAGGGTGAAGTCCTTGAACACGAAGGGTAAACCGTTGGAGCGCAACGGGTCCGGTGTGCTCATCACGTGAAAGTGCAGATGTGGGGCGTCGGTGTTGCCGGTGTTGCCGAGGTTGGCGATCACCTGACCGGCCGTCAGCGAGTCGCCGGGCTTGACGGTGACGCTGCCGGTCTTCAAGTGCGCGTACAGGGCGAAGTTCCCGTCGCCGATTTCCTGCACCACGTGGTTGCCCGCGTACTGGTCGAGCGGGAGTCCGACGGGACTGACGCCCGCCACCTGTTCGGGCAGACCGTCGAGCACGGCGACGACGGGTCCGTCGCCGACGGCGTGAATGGCCGCGCCGAAGTAGGGGTAGCTCTCGGGCCGGGACTTGTCACCGGCGAACACGGTGCCGTCGGCGCTCAACTGTACGTAGTCGATGGCGAATCGTTCAGCGGCCCAAAGGTTTCCGTCGAGCGGGTTCATGGCCATCCGGTGTGCCGTCATGTCGCAGCAGCTGTTGCCGTCCAGCCAGCGCGGACCGTCCAGCGGTGGCGAGATCACCACGGGCTGGCGCGTGGAGACCGTGACGGGTGCGACGGCGTTCTCCGTGACGGTGGCGGGTAACAACGGCGGCATCGGGGTGGCCAGGTTCGCGACGATGGTGTGCGACAGGTCGGTCGGAACTGGCGCCGACTCGTCGAGGACGACGTCGAGCCACACGATGCCTGCCCGTCCAGGACCCAACGTCGTGGTGGGAGTCTGCGGTGCCCCGAGTGCCCGCATCCAGTAGGCCAGCTTGTCGCCGGCCAAGGTCAGCAGCTCGTCGGTTCCCGCTTTGACCGACAACGACGTCAGCGTCACGTCGCCGTCCAAGGCGTTGGTGAGCTGTAGCTCGTAGGCGAGGTGACGCTTGCCGTCGGTGGTGGGCACCGGCACGGGCGCGGCGACCACGGTGGCGAGCACGGGAGTGGCCTGAGCCGGAGGCGCCGACGGAGCCAGCGTCGACGAGGTCGCGCGGGCGGCGCTGCTCGACGTTGGCGGGCCTTCCGTCGGGGTGGCGCACGCGGTCAGAAGCGTGGCCGCACCGAGAATGGCTGCGGCGCCGGAGCCGATGCGGTGCATCTGCCGATCCTAGGGCCGCTCTCCGGGCTCGTGGCTGGCTTCGGGTTCGTAGGACACCTCGGGGTCGGGGCTGAACTGTGCAGGCATCGCCCCAGCCTCGGTCGAATGGTCGGCCGGGTTCTCGTCGAGGGCGGCGTCCGGGTCGACGGCACTCTCGGTGCGGAACAGGAAGAAGAACACCACCCAGCCGATCGCCGAGATGAAGATCCAGCTCACCAGCCGGTAGATCAGCATCGCCGAAATCGCCGACGCCAACGTCATCCCGCTCGACACCAGGCCGGGAACCAACACGGCCTCGACGACCAGAAGCCCACCGGGCATCAGCGGGATGGAGCCGACCGCGCGCGCCGCCGCGTAGGCGACCGTCAGACCCGCCAGTGACGGTTTGCCGCCCGCGGCGTAGGCGGCAAACGCCAGGCAGGCGACGTCGGCGACCCAGTTGAACACCGACCAGCTGAAGGCGGTGCCCAGGGTCCGCCGGCTCAGGCTGACCGACTCGAGCTGACAGAGGATTTCGCGCCACTTGGCCAGCCCGTTGTCGGCGGGCTTGCCGAGTAGCGAGTTGAACCACGACAGCACCTTCACGCCGATGCCGTCGATCTGCTGAGGGTTGGACGCGACGGACTGCGCCAGCACCAGCAGGGCGAGGAACCCGCCGAGCGTGAAGATCAGCGACAGCGGGTTCTTGCTGGCGCCGAGGAGGAAGGCGCCTCCGAGGCCGATCAGCGCAAGGCCGACGACCTGCAGCACACCCGACATGACCAGCTGCCACGACGCGACCATGGGGGAGGCGCCCCACAATCGTTGCTGTCGATACACGAACGTGGCGGAGAGCACCGGACCGCCCGGCATCGTCGTCGACAGCGCGTTGCCCGCGTAGAACGCGGCCTCCGAACGCCACTGCCTGACGTGGACGCCCGCGGACTTCAGTAGCGTGCGCTGAATCTGGGCGAAGCTGTGCATGGACGCCAGCGCCGCGAACGCGGCGGCCAGCACCCACCACCAGTTCGCGGACAACAGGCTTCGCCACGCCTTGGCGAGCTGATCCCACACCAGCACGACCTCGACGGCGAGCACCGAGACGGCGACGCCGACCAGCAACCAGCGCACCCACCAGTACTTCCCGCGTGGACGGCACTCCTGGATTGATTCCCCGGTCGCTTCGCTCTTGCCCGCCGAGGCAGCTTCCCCGATCGCTCCGCTCCCGCCGTGGACGGCATCCTGCGACACGGCCTCCAGGGTAACGGCGCGCCACCACACCGCCAGCTTTGCCAGGAACCGGCGCGGCGAGTCGTTACGCTACCGGGATGCCTTCCCGGTCGTCAGAGGCCTTCGCGTCATCTCCGCTCAAATCACTGTCACTCGATCCGGAGGCCGACGCGTCGGTCCATCCCATCGTCCGCAAGACCGCCGCGTGGTCGTGGCGGCTGCTGATCATCCTGGGTGCGCTGGTCGCCGTCATCTGGGTCGTCTCGCACCTCGAGGTCATCGTCGTGCCGGTGCTGCTTGCGACGATGGTGACGGCGATGCTGCTTCCGCTCGTCGACTTCCTGGACCGCAAGGGACTGCCGAGGGGCGCCGCCGTGGCAGCCGTCATCGTCGGCAGCATCGTGGTGGTCGGCGGCCTTCTGACGTTCGTCGTCAGCCAGTTCATCCAGGGCGCGCCCGCATTGGTCGACCAGGTCACCCTCAGCATCACCAACGCGAGGAACTCGCTGAACACCGGCTTGCTGTCGCACTTCAGCAACGACCAGATCAAGAGTGCGACCGACACCGCGATCGAGGCGCTCAAGAACAACCAGTCGAAGCTGACGAGCGGCGCCCTGTCGACGGCGGGCACCATCACCGAGATCGTCACCGGCGCCCTGCTGATGCTGTTCACGCTCATCTTCCTGCTGCAGGGCGGCCGCCACATCTTCGCGTTCGTCACGAAGATCTTCCCGAGGAACGTGCGCCCCAGGGTGCGCGACGCCAGCCGGGCGGGTTTCCACTCGCTGATCGGCTATGTGCGCGCCACGTTCCTGGTCGCGTTCGTCGATGCGGTGGGCATCGGGACGGGCTTGGCGATCATGGGCATCCCGCTCGCGCTGCCGCTGGCGTCGCTGGTGTTCCTCGGTGCGTTCATCCCGCTGGTCGGCGCGGTGCTGACCGGGGGACTGGCCGTCATCGTCGCGCTGATCGCGAAGGGGTGGGTCTACGCACTGATCACCTTTGGGCTCATCATCGCCGTGCAGCAACTCGAGGCGCACGTCCTGCAGCCGTTGGTGATGGGCCGCGCGGTGTCACTGCACCCGCTGGCAGTGGTCCTGGCGATCACCGCGGGCGGCGTCACGGCGGGCATCGTCGGGGCGCTGCTGGCCGTGCCGATCGTCGCCGTGGTCAACAGCGCGATGCGCGTCCTGCTCGCCGACGACCCCGCCGCGGAGGAAGCCGCTCTCGCGGCAGACGTCGGTCCGCCCATCGACGGCGAGACCGACGAACTGTCCAAGAAGGACTAGAGCCGGCCTTCCCGACGCAGCAGGTCCGCGGCGCTCATGCCGCCGCCCCGACGCTTGGGATTCTCGTCGGACACCTCACGGGTGTCGATCTTCTCGGTCTGGTCGGAGTCCGGCCGAGAAACGGGAATCGCGGTGGTCGGTGGTTCGGTCGCAGGCGGCGGTGGCTGGCGGCGGCCTGCCGTCGGCGGACGCTTGGCGTCGCCCTGGCCGGCACCGCCGCGCAGGTCACCCAACCAGGATTCGATCTCCCGACCGGCGGCGTCGTCCGAGCCTCGGGGGCTGGACGCCTTGGCCGGGGCCGGGGTCCGCGGCGGGGTGGCCGGGCGGCCCGGGTCGACCCGCGGGGTGCGCGTGGTGGGTGCCTCGGTCTGAGCAGGCATCCGAGTCGTCTGGTCGACGGGCGCGGCGGCGGGCATCCGCGTCGTCGGCGGCTCGGCCGCAGGCGCAGGCGGTGCCGTTGGCAAGCGCGTGGTGCCCGCTGCCGACGGCGGGCTGACCCGCTGCGGCGCGACCTTGCCCGTGGTCACCGAGCGCGGTCCCGGCTGCGGATGCGTGGGGTCGTGCGGGGAGAGCGCCCGCATGGGTGCTCCGGCGCCGACGAGGGCTTCGGCGTCGACCTCGGCCTCGCGGGCGGTCGGCCGCTTGCGCTCGTCGGGCAGCTCGACCTCGCCGAGGCCAAGCCGTTCCTGGATGCGCTTCATCCACTGCGGCGCCCACCAGCAGTCGTCGCCGAGCATCTTCATGATCGCAGGCACCAGGAACATCCGGATGACGGTGGCGTCGAGCAGCAGCGCCAGCAGCAGGCCGAAGGCCAGGTACTTCATCATCACCAGGTCGGAGAACACGAACGCGCCAGCCACGACCGCCAGGATCAGCGCGGCGCCGGTGATGAGTCGACCGGTGGTCGCCGTGCCGACGCGAATCGCCTCGGCCGTCGAGAGTCCACGGGCCCGGGCTTCCACCATGCGGGAGACCAGGAACACCTCGTAGTCCGTCGACAGACCCCAGATGACGGCGATGATCAAACCGATCATCGGGGCCATCAGCGGTTGCGGCGTGTAGTTCATCAGTCCGGACCCGTGGCCGTCGACGAACATCCAGGTCAGGATGCCCATCGTCGAGCCGAGCGTCAGCGCACTCATCAGCGCCGCCTTGATGGGCAGCACCAGCGAGCCGAAGGCCAGGAACATCAGCACCGTGGTGGTCAGGATCAGGACCACGACCATCACCGGCAGCTTCGCGAACAAGCTGTGGATGCTGTCCTGCTCCAGCGCGGGGGTGCCGCCGACCCAGATCGTCACGCCCTTCGGGGCGGACATCTCACGGAGTTCGTCGATCTTCTTGGAGGCGTCGTTGCGTACTTCGAGGCCGTTCTGCAGGACGCAGGGCAGATCCTTCGACAGACACGGGTGCGGTTGCCCGTCCGCGCCGAGCGGGATCTTCGAGTCCTTGACCTCTGGCGCCACCGGACGTTCGTCCCACGTGCCGGTGAACCCGGTGATCTGCGACGCCTCGTTCTTCACCTGGGCGAGCTGTTCCGGCGTCGCGCCCTGGACGACCAGGGTCAACTTCTCGGTGCGATAGCCGGGGAAGCTGGAGTCGAAGGCGTTCTGCGCCTGACGCACCGCGTTGTCCGGCGGAAGGTACTTCTCGCTGATGCCGCCGAGGGCGAGCTGACCGAGCGGGATGACGAGCAGGGTCATGACGATCACGATGGGCAGGGCGAACAGGCCCGGCCGCTTCATGACCTTGTTGACGAGGGTGCCCCAGAAGCCCTTCTCGACCTCTTCGCGGGTCTTCGTCTTCTGGGTCTTCTCGGTGAGGAAGTTCAGCCACGAGACGGTGATCCGGCGGATGAACGGGACGAACCGCGCCACCGCCAGGATCGCGGTGACACTGGCACAGAAGATCACGATGCCGAGCAGGATCCAGAACAGCGAGCCTTCGATGATCCCCGCGTCGCGCATCGCGTAGCAGCCGTAGGCGAGTCCGCCGTAGAGACCGAGGTAGGCGAACACCAGGCCGATGTAGGCCAGGCCTGCGCCCTGCTCACCGGTCTTCTTGATCTGGGTGCGGGCGATGTGCCCGACCGCGATGCCTATCGGAGGCAACAGGATGCCCGTCGGGATCGCCGCGAGTGCGAACGTGTTCTTCTTCGGATTCGACGGGTCCGAGTGGATGGTGTTCGGCAGCGCGAACTTGGTCAGCGAGTTCACGCCGAGTGAGTCGACGCGGTGTCCGAGCACGGCCAACGACGCGATGAGCACCGTGTTCGACATGATCGCCGCGAGCATGACCGACGCGATGATCGCGTAGGTGATGGACTTGAGGAACCCCTGCGGGAACAGCAGCAGCGGCACCGACGACGCCACGATGATCACCGCCGAGAACATCACGGTGCGACCGGATGTCATCATCGTGCGTCTCACCGCGGCCTCGGTGTCGTACCCCTCGGCCAGCTCTTCTCGGAACCGGCTCACGATGAAGAGGCCGTAGTCGATCGCGATGCCGAGACCGATCAGGGTCACGACGGGTTGGGCGAAGAAGTGCACCGGGGTGAAGTCGGCGGCCACCCGCATGATGCCGAGCGCGCCCATGATGGTCAGGCCACCGATTACGGCGGGCAGGCTGGCCGCGATCACGGTGCCGAAGACGAAGAACAGCACCACCGCGACCAGCGGGATGGCTGCGACCTCGGCGCGCTTCTGGTCCTCTCCGATGGTGCCGGTGAGCTCGCTGGCGATGGGCTGAAGGCCGGCGAGTTGGATCTTGCCGTCGTCGACGGTCTGCAGATCCGGCTGGATGAGCTTGTAGTTCTTGAGGATGGTGTCGTCGTCGTCGCCCTTGAGCGGCATGACGATGAACGTGCGCGTGCCGTCGTTGGCGAGGGCCTTGTTGGTGGTCGGGTCGCCGGACGGATTGGTCAGGTAGCCCTGCCACGACAGAATCTGGTCGGGGTGGTCCTTGACGACCTTGTCGAGCTCGGCCTTGACTTCCTTCGACCACTGCGGGTCGTCGGCCTTCTTGCCATCGGGCGCGTCGAGAACGGCCACGATGTGGCTGAGCCGGTCACGTCCGTAGACCTGGTCGGCAAGTTCCGACGCGGCGACCGACTGACTGGTCTCGTCATAGAAGCCGCTCTGTGTGACGTGCTGACCCAGGCTTGCGCCGTAGATGCCGCCGCCCACGCACAGCGCGACCATGACTCCGATAACTATGTATCGGAATCGGTACACCATCCGACCCCACCAGGCGAACACGTGAGCTCCTAACTGATCTTCTTCAAGTTCTCTCTACCTCCGCTGCGTCGATCTCAATCGTTCACGAGCGTGAGGTAAGCAACGAGGACAGCGGCCGGAACGGCTGCAACCACGCGCCCTGCTGGGGCAGCGAATCAAGGCTGATTCGCGGTAACGGCTCTCGGAAGACACCAGAGATGTCCTCGAGGTCGACGAACTCCAAGGTATCCGACGCTAGCGCCCAACTCGCATGTTCGCGAAATCCGAGAACGCTGACGGGGATGCCGTCCCTGGCGATGTCCTCGAGCGGCAGCCGGAACGCCTGACCGTCGGCGGATGCGACGAACACGCTGGCCAGGCCCTCGCGACGGCGCAGCGCGATGTGCTCGAGCATGTCGGCGTCGACGTCGCTGTCGTCGTCGACCTTCGGTTTCGCGAACACCGCGAAACCGACGTTGCGCAGCGCCTCCACCCACGGTCGGACGACGTCGGAGCTGCCCGGCGCGATGTTGGTGAAGACCGTGGCCTCGGGCTCGAACGTGACCTGCGGCTCGTCGGAGGCACGCTCACGGGACAGGTCCGCGGTGCGGGCCAGCAGCCAGCGGCCGAGGGCGTCGAACCGGGGCCGGTGCGCCGCCGTCGGGCGACCACCGAGGATCGAGCCAAGCCCCATGTCCAAGTTGGGTGCGTCCCAGACCAGGAGCACGCGTTGCGGGGTCTGGGGCTGAAGGTCGACGGTGTCGCCGACCTCGCTCGGGAGGTCGTCGGCAATCTCGCCGACGTCCTCTCCGATCATGTCGAAGTCCTCCGTGAGGCTCATGACAGCTTCTCCCAGATGAACTCGGCCACGGCGCTGCCGGCCTGTTGCGCCTTGTCCTCATATTTGGTGACCGGTCGCCGGACCGAGATGGGCAGGTTGGCACCGGCGTCGGCGATCACGGAGTCGCTCAGCCTGCGCAGGGTGGGTTCGGCGTCGCCGACCTCGCCGATCTGCTCGGCATAGCCGGGATGGTCGGTCGCGGCGTGCAGGATCCCGCCGGGCCGCAGCCGGTCGGCGATCATGGCCACGGTGTCCGGCTGCAGCAGTCGGCGCTTGTGGTGGCGCGCCTTCGGCCACGGGTCCGGGAAGAACACCCGGACGCCGGTGAGCGAACCCGTGGTCAGGAGGTGTTCCAGCACGTCGACTCCGTCGCCGCGGATCAGGCGGACGTTGTCGAGGCCCTCGCGGTCGACGCCGTTGAGCAGCTGCGCGAGGCCGCGCTTGTAGACCTCGACGGCGATGACGTCCAGGTCCGGTTCGGACGCCGCCATCGCCAGGGTCGAGACGCCGGTTCCGCATCCGATCTCGAGGACGAGCGGCGCGGACCGGCCGAACCAGGCCTCCGCGTCGAGCGGGTTGGCGATCTCACCGTCGGAGTCCCGGACCAGCATTCCGAGCTCTGGCCAGCGGCGATCCCACGTTTCGCGCTGTAGTCCCGACAACGCCGACCGGCGGGAACGGAAGCTGCTGACGCGGCGAGGGATGTGCGCGCCGACGGAGTCTTCATCGGAGACCGACTGATCGGACCCCTCGCGCTGCGCGTGCATCAGTCCATGGTCGCTCATCGGGGCCGGTGTGCCCGCATCGTGGTGCAATTTGATACCCAACAGTTGCCTTGACCCGCTAGCGCGCAGCGGCGGGATTTTGCCGCTCGGCGGGGGTGCGCGGCGGTGCCACGATGAAATCCGGGGGAGCATCGGGGAGTTGTGGTGACGCAGGCATTCATCGGGGAGCTTCAGATAGTGGCCGGTGACCCGCGCGTGAAGCGGATTGCCGACCGCATTGGCCGGCCGGTCCGAGTCGCGGTGCTGGGCCGAGAGGGCGTCGGCCGCCGTCACGTGGCGACCGCGCTGCGCCGGCGTGGGGTCGCCGTCTCCGCTTCCTCCGACGGTGACGTGTGCGTGCTGGTCGTCGCGGAGGCGGTGAAGGACGAAGACCTCGACATGGTTCGGTCCGACCGTCGACCGGCGTTGGTCGTGCTCACCAAGGCGGATCTGGCCGGGACCGGCGCCGGGGGACCGATGGCGGTGGCTCGGCGGCGGGCCGTCGGCATCCACCGGCAGGTCGGCATCCCTGCCGTCGTGGCGGTCGGGCTGCTGGCCGCGCTGGAGCCGGCCGACCTCGACGACGCCCTCGTCGCGGCACTGCGCCACTTCGTCACCGAACCGCCGAACCTGACCAGCGTCGACGCCTTCGTCGACGACCCCCATCCGGTCGAACGGGACGTCCGGATCCGGCTGCTGGCACGGCTGGACCGGTTCGGCATTGCCCATGCCGTCCTCGCGCTGGCCGACGGGTGCGACCCCGAGCGGTTGTCGACGCATCTGGCGGGCGTGGGCAACGTCGACGAGGTGCTCTCCGCCCTCGACGCGGTGGCGGCGCCGACCAGATACCGCCGACTGCGCGGAGCGGTCGTCCAATTGCAGTGTCTCGCTGCCAAATTGGACCACGCTGCGCTCTTGGAACTGTTGGCCTCCGACGTCGCGGCAATGGCCACGATGACCGCGGCGGTCGACGTGGTCACCGCGGCCGGGCTGTCGGTCGACCGGGGTGACACCGCGGCCGCCCACCTCGACCGTGCGCTGGCGTGGCGCAGGTACGGCCGCGGGCCCGTCAACGCGCTGCATAGGCAGTGCAGCGCCGACATCGTCAGGGGCTCGCTGCGGCTGCTGGACGACGTGCGGAAGCAGCGGGCGTGACGGTGCCCGGTCGCGTCGTCCTGGTGGTCGGGCCGCCGCTGGCCGGGGTGGGTGGTGTCGTGGCCGCCCTAAGTGCCCGCGTTCCCGGGGTCGACGTCGTCGAGGCCGACGGTCTGGCGGGCCGCGCACCCGATGCCGTGCTGGCCGTCTTCTCGGCCGCGGCGCCGTTGACCAGGTCGGACTGGGCGTCGGTCGAGCCGGTGGTCGTGCGTGCCGGTCGGGTGATCGGGGTGGTGTCGAAGATCGACGCGCACCTCCGGTGGCGTGACGTCGTGGCTGCCGATCGGGCCCGCGTCGCGGGGTGGGACGGGCGGTACGGTGCGACGCCGTGGCTGGGGGTCGCCGCAGCGCCGGGTCTCGGGGGACCCCGAGTCGACGCGTTGGTGGACCTGCTGCGCGCTGAGTCGACGCGAAGTCCGTTGCCCGTCAGCAGGTTTCGTGCCGTGCGGGCTCCGTTGGGGCCGGACCCGGCCGAGGTGAGACGTGTGCTCGCGGGGGCACGGCTACGGCTGCTCCGCGTCGTCAGGGACGAGAGCGCGACGCTGCGCGCCGAACTTCGCGACGGGGCCGCCGAGGTGGGCGTCGGCGGATCGGCAGGCTTCGAGGCCCTGGTGACGGCGGCGGCGCTTCGGTTTCACGTGCGGTTGGCCGAAGAGGTCGACCGCGTGGTCGACACCGCCGCCGCCGGGCTCGGGTTGACCGCGACGCCGGCCCCGCCGCGGCCCGATCCCCCCGACACGAGCCGGACGACGACGTCCTCCCGACGACTGGAGGGGCAGCTGGTGGCTGTGCTCGGCGTGGGATTCGGGACGGGCGTCGCGGTGGCATGCAGTCGGCTGCTGGCGGGGCTGGTGCCGGGGTCCTCGGCGCTCGGATGGGCGGCCGGCATCGCGGCCGGGCTGGCGCTGGTGGTGTGGGTGGTGCGGGCGCGGGGGTTGCTGCACGATCGCGCGATGCTCGACAGGTGGGCGGTAGAGGTGGTCGCGGCGCTGCGGTGGCACGGGGAGGCGATGGTCGCCGAGCGCTTGCTCGGGGCCGAGTCGCAATGGGCGGTGGGAGTGCGCGAAGCCCCGCCGAAGTCGGGGGTGGCGAGCCGGGCGTTGACGCGCGATGTTGTTACTGACCAGTATGAATGGTGGTGAATCAAGGAATTCGTGGCCAATTTCGCCGGAAACGCTCATCTGAATCGTTCCTGTGAGACAACGGACATACCACCGATTAACCGCGGGTATGTCACCCGCGTTAACCTCGATCCCAGGCATTCACCGAGACCGCCGAGCAGGAGATTTTAGATGACCTCAGCGACCATTCCCGGTCTGGACAGCGCACCGACGAAACACGAGGGGCTGCTGGCCTGGGTTCGAGAGGTTGCCGAGCTCACCGAGCCCGATCGCGTCATGTTCGCCGACGGCTCCGACGAAGAATACGAACGTCTGACCTCACACCTCGTCGAGGTGGGCACCTTCCAGAAGCTCGACGACAAGAAGCAGCCCAATTCCTTCCTGGCCTTGTCCGACCCGTCCGACGTGGCGCGCGTCGAATCGCGCACCTACATCTGTTCGGAGCGCGAGATCGACGCGGGCCCGACCAACAACTGGATGGACCCCGCCGAGATGCGGGAGCTGATGACCGGTCTGTACCGCGGCTCGATGCGTGGCCGCACCCTGTGGGTCGTGCCGTTCTGCATGGGCCCGCTCGGCGCGGAGGATCCCAAGCTCGGCGTGGAAATCACCGACTCGGAGTACGTCGTCGTCTCGATGCGCACCATGACCCGGATGGGCAAGGAAGCGCTCGACAAGATCGGCGACGACGGGTTCTTCGTCAAGGCGCTGCACTCGATCGGTGCGCCCTTGGAAGATGGCCAGGCCGACGTGCCGTGGCCGTGCAACGACACGAAGTACATCACCCACTTCCCCGAGACCCGCGAAATCTGGAGCTACGGCTCCGGCTACGGCGGCAACGCGCTGCTCGGCAAGAAGTGCTACTCGCTGCGCATCGCGTCGGCGATGGCCCACGACGAGGGCTGGCTCGCCGAGCACATGCTGATCCTCAAGCTGATCAGCCCCGAGAACAAGGCCTACTTCATCGCCGCGGCGTTCCCGTCGGCATGCGGCAAGACCAACCTTGCGATGCTTCAGCCGACCATCCCCGGGTGGCGCGCCGAGACCGTCGGCGACGACATCGCCTGGATGCGGTTTGGCAAGGACGGCCGCCTCTACGCCGTCAACCCCGAATTCGGCTTCTTTGGCGTCGCGCCCGGCACCAACTGGAGCAGCAACCCGAATGCGATGAAGACCATCGCCGGTGGCAACACCGTCTTCACCAACGTCGCCAAGACCGACGACGGTGACGTGTGGTGGGAAGGCCTGGAGGGCGACCCCGACCACCTGATCGACTGGAAGGGCCAGGAGTGGGACCGCGAGTCGGATACCAAGGCGGCGCACCCCAATTCGCGGTACTGCACCCCGATCTCGCAGTGCCCGACGCTGGCGCCGGAGTGGGACGACCCGCAGGGCGTGCCGATCTCGGCGATCCTGTTCGGCGGGCGTCGCAAGACCACGGTTCCGCTGATCACCCAGGCGCGTGACTGGCAGCACGGCGTGTTCATCGGGGCCACGCTTGGCTCGGAGACCACCGCGGCAGCCGAGGGCAAGGTCGGCACCGTCCGCCGCGACCCGATGGCCATGCTGCCGTTCCTCGGCTACAACGTCGGCGACTACTTCCAGCACTGGATCGACCTTGGCAAGAACGCCGACGAGTCCAAGATGCCCGCGGTCTTCTTCGTCAACTGGTTCCGCCGCGGCGAAGACGGCCGGTTCCTGTGGCCGGGATTCGGCGAGAACAGCCGCGTGCTGAAGTGGGCGATCGAGCGCATCGAGCACCAGGCCGACGGCAAGAGCACTCCGATCGGCATCGTCCCGACGGCGGCCGACCTCGATCTGGACGGTCTCGACGTGGATGCCACCGATGTGGACGAGGCGCTAGTCGTCAACGCCGACGAATGGCGCAAGGAACTTCCGCTGATCGAGGAGTGGTTCTCCTTCGTCGGCGAGAAGCTGCCGACCGGCATCAAGGACGAGTTCGACGCGCTGAAGACCCGGTTGGCCAAGGCCGACTAACTCCTTACTGCGCGAGCAGTCACAAAGGGCCCTGAATCCCATGGATTCAGGGCCCTTTGTGTCTGGTGGCGGGGGTAGGTGACCCTAGTTGACACCCGTCAAGTCGGGTCGTCGTAGAGTCACGTCATGCAGATCCGCGACACCGCCGTAGCGACCCCCGACAAGCCGGCCATCATCATGCATCCGTCGGGGACGGTTGTGACCTTTGGCGAGCTCGAGGCCAGGGCCAACCAGCTCGCCCACCTGTTCCGGTCGGCCGGTCTCGTCGAGGGTGACGCCGTCGCGATGCTGATGGAGAACAGCGAACACTTCCACGCGGTGATGTGGGCCGCGCGTCGCGCCGGGCTCTACTACGTGCCGATCAACACCCACCTCACGGCCGCCGAGGTCGCCTACATCGTCGACAACTCCAGCGCGAAGGCGATCGTCGGGTCGGGTGGGCTGCGCGAGCTGCTGGCCGGGCTGAAGGCCGAGCTGCCCAACGGTCAGCCTGCGGTCCGCCTCATCGCCGACGGCGAGCTCGACGGGTGGCAGAGCTACCCGGAATGCGTTGCCGACCAACCGGTTACGCCCATCGACGACGAGATCGAGGGCGATCTGCTGCAGTACTCCTCCGGCACGACCGGTCAGCCGAAGGGCATCAGGCGCGCGTTGACGCATCAGTCGCCTGCCGAGGTGCCCGGCTTGATGGCGGCGCTGGTCGGTTTCTGGATGCGGCCCGACGCGGTCTATCTCAGCCCGGCGCCGCTCTATCACACGGCCCCGTCGGTCTGGACGATGCAGACGCAGGCGGGCGGCATCACGACCGTCATCCTGGACAAGTTCAGCCCCGAGGGAGCGCTCGACGCGATCCAGAAGTACCGGGTGACGCACGGCCAGTTCGTCCCCGTGATGTTCACCCGCATGCTCAAGATGCCCGAGGCCACGCGGACCTCCTACGACGTCTCCAGCCTGGAACGCGTCATGCACGCCGCCGCCCCGTGCCCGGTGGAGATCAAGCAGCAGATGATCGACTGGTGGGGACCGATCGTCGACGAGTACTACGCGTCATCGGAGGCCATCGGGTCGACGCTGATCAGCGCCGAGGAATGGCTGACCCACCCGGGCTCGGTCGGCAGGTCGATGATGACTCCGCTGCACATCCTCGACGAGGACGGCAACGAGTTGCCCGCTGGCGAGGCCGGCGAGATCTACTTCGAGGGCGGCGCCGACTTCGAGTACCTCAACGACCCGGCCAAGACCGCGTCCTCACGCGACTCGCACGGCTGGAAGACCGTGGGGGACATCGGATATCTCGACGAGGACGGCTACCTCTACCTGACCGACCGGCGGCACCACATGATCATCTCCGGCGGGGTCAACATCTATCCGCAGGAGGCGGAGAACGTGTTGGTGACCCATCCCAAGGTGATGGACGCCGCGGTGTTCGGCATCCCCGACGAGGAGATGGGCCAACGGGTCAAGGGCGTGGTGCAGACCGTCGACCAAGCCGAAGCGACCGACGCGTTCGCCGAGGAACTGCTTGCCTGGCTGCGGGACCGGTTGTCCCACTACAAGTGTCCGCGATCGATCTCCTTCGAGGCGCAGCTGCCCCGCACCGACACCGGCAAACTGTACAAGCAGACCCTCATCGAAAAGTACTCCCGCTGACGTGATTTCGGCGCGCTAACGTTCGCTCGGCGAACGTTTACGCGCCGAAATCGCCGGAGGTTCGGCGCAGCGTCACCCGGTAGGTGTATTGCTCCGGCAGGAAGTGGCTGACGGCCAACTCCACCGGTGTCCCCGACGCGTCGGAGTACAGCCGGTCGACCCTCAGCATCGGATGCCCCGGCGGGCAACCCACCGCCGCGGCCACCTCGTCGTCGGCCGTGGACACCGTGATCGACTGTGCTGCTTCGGTTATCGATGACGTCAGGTGTGGTTCGGTCAGCCCGATCACGGTGCTGGTGCTGACGGCGTCGTCGGCCAACTCCGGTGCACCGAGCACCGTTCTGGCCACGAACTCCGGCAGGTGCACGCGCGTGAGCACGAACGGGACGCCGGGGTCGGTGCCGTGCAGGCGACGCAACACCACGGTGTGGACGACGTCGTCGTCGAGCCGCAGCCTGCTGGCCGCCTCGACGTCGACGCGGCGCCGTAGCCCGGTGAGCACCTCCATGGTGGTGTCGTCGGACAGGCTCATCAGGTCCTCGATGGAACCCAGCTGTCGCAGATAGCGGTGCCCGTCCTGGTGGGCGTAGGTGCCCCGCCCCGGCACCCGGTAGACCACGCCCTCGGCGACGAGGTCCTGGAACGCGCGCCGCACGGTCTGCCGGGACAGGCCGTGGCGGGTGACGAGCTCGGACTCGGTGGGCAGGCGGACGCCGTCGGCGTAGACGCCCGAGGCGATCTCGTCCCGAAGTGCTTGGCGCAGCGTCTGATACGCAGGTGGGGCGCGCACGGTCAGAGCCCGCCGCGGGCCACCAGTTGGGCGGCGATCACGTTGCGTTGAATCTCGTTGGTGCCCTCGCCGACGATCATCAGCGGCGCGTCGCGGAAGTAGCGCTCGACGTCGTACTCGGTGGAGTAGCCGTAGCCGCCGTGGATCCGCACCGCGTTCAGGGCGATCTCCATCGCGGTCTCCGAGGCGAAGAGCTTGGCCATGCCCGCCTCCATGTCGGCCCGCGCGCCGCTGTCGTAGCGGTCGGCGGCGTGCAGGGTCAGCTGGCGGGCGGCGGTGAGCTTGGTGGCCATGTCGGCCAGGTAGTTGCCGATGGCCTGGTGCTTCCAGATCGGCTCGCCGAAGCTCTCGCGCTCCTGCGCGTAGGCCAGGGCGTCCTCGAAGGCGGCGGTCGCGACGCCGAGCGCGCGGGAGGCGACCTGAATGCGGCCGGTCTCAAGGCCTTTCATCATCTGCCCGAAACCCTTGCCAGGGATGCCGCCGAGGACGGCGGTCGACGGCACGCGGTAGTCGACGAACGAAAGTTCGCACGACTCGACGCCCTTGTAGCCGAGCTTGGGCAGATCGCGGGAGACCGCGAGCCCCGGGGCGTGCTCGGCCAGCACGATGGACATGCCGCGGTGCTTGGGGGTGGCGTGTGGATCGGTCTTGCACAGCAGGGCGATCAGCCCCGAGCGCCGCGCGTTGGTGATCCACGTCTTCGCGCCGTTGACCACCAGGTCGTCGCCGTCGGCGCGGGCGACCGTGGTCATCGCCTGCAGATCCGAGCCGCCGCCGGGTTCGGTGAGTGCCATTGTGGCGCGGAGTTCGCCGGTCGCCATGGCGGGCAGGTATCGCTGCTTCTGTTCGTCGGTACCAAAGAGATCCAGGAGCTTGGCGACGACGGTGTGGCCGCCCATGGCGCCGGCCAGGCTCATCCAGCCGCGCGCCAACTCCTGGGTGACCAGCACGTAGCACCGCGTCGACACCGGCGTGCCGCCGTACGCCTCTGGCACGGCCAGCCCGAAGATGCCGATGCGCTTCATCTGGTCGATCCACGCCTCGGGGTAGGTGTTGGCGTGCTCGACGTCGCGCACGGTCGGTTTGACGTCGCGGTCGACGAACGCGCGCACCGTGGCGACCAGCATGAGTTCTTCGTCATTGAGTTCCATTTGTACGGCCATATTGACACGTTGATGGCGACACTGCCAGCATGTGACGCTGTGACTTTGTCCGGCCAAATATCGTCCGCCCCGTTCTTCGACGACTTGGCGGTCGGGCAGGTGTTCGACCGAGCCCCGTCGATGACGCTGACACCGGGCACCGCCGCCGTGCACCAGTCGATCCTCGGGGACCCGATGCGGATGCCACTGGACGCCGCGCTGACGCGCGCGGTCACCGGGGCCACGGCACCGCTGGCCCACCCCGCGATGGTCAGCGACGTCGCGATCGGCCAGAGCACCCTCGCGACGCAGCGGGTGAAGGCGAACCTCTTCTACCGCGGCCTGACGTACTTCCGGTACCCCATCATCGGCGACACCCTCTACACCAGAACAGAAGTCGTTGGCCTGAAACAGAATTCGGCCAAGCCGGGCCGCGGTCGTACCGGGCTGGCGGCGCTGCGGATGACGACCATCGACCAGGCCGACCGGCTGGTGCTGGACTTCTACCGGTGCGCGATGCTGCCGCTGAGCCCGGAGGCGCCGGACACCGGGCACGCCGACGATCTCTCGACCATCGGGGCCGACGCGGGGACGTCGACCGACCCGACCGCCGAGTGGGACGCCGACGCCTTCCGTGCCCGGGTGCCCGGCCCGCACTTCGACCCCGAGATGGCTGGCATGGTGCTGACGAGCACCGGCGACGTCGTCAGCAGCGCTCCGGAACTCGCCCGGTTGAGCCTCAACATCGCTGCCACGCATCATGATTGGCGCGTCAACGGCCACCGGCTGGTCTACGGCGGGCACACCATCGGCTTGGCGCTGGCACAGGCCACTCGGCTGATGCCGAACCTGGTCACGGTTCTCGGGTGGGACTCCTGCGATCACACCGGGCCGGTGCGCGAGGACGACACGCTGTACAGCGAGCTCCACGTCGAGGCGGTGCGCCCGCTGCCCGCTGGCCGCGGCGGGGTGCTGTCGCTGCGATCGCTCGTCTACGCCGTCGGGGGCAGGAGCGCAGCGACTCGGGGGGTATCGACAGGTGAGCCCGACCGGCAGGTGTTGGACTGGCGATTCCGGGCGCTGCAGTTCTGACCCGCGCCATCGGTGGGGGCTAGCCGGTAGTCGAGATTGCGGCCAGCGGCGTCGACGCCGTCACCCCAAGTAGGCCAAGGTAAGTGGCATAGCCCGATTGGGCGACCCGCATACCGAGGAGGCGCAGTCATGACCACGTCGATCAACCGCAGCAATCACACCCTCTCACTGCTCGACGGCGAGATCGTCGAGGAGTCCGAGCTGGGCTCGATGCGGCGGGTCACCGCCGACAACCTGCCCATCCTCAAGGGTCTGTCGATGAAGCGAGTGTTGCTGAACCCGGGTGCGATGCGCACGCCGCACTGGCACGCCAACGCCGACGAACTCACCTACTGTGTCTCGGGCACCGCCCTGGTGTCCATCCTCGACGACGGCAGCAAGTTCTCGAGCTTCGTCGTCACCGCCGGACAGATGTTTCACGCCGAATCCGGCTCGCTGCACCACATCGAGAACATCGGCGAGGACGTCGCCGAGTTCATCATCGCCTTCCGCAACGAGCGTCCCGAGGACTTCGGCTTCGGCGCCACCCTTGGCGCGTTCTCCGACGCCGTGCTCGGCAACACCTACAACCTGCCGTCCTCGGACTTCGCCAAGATCCGCCGCAGCACAACCGATCACAAGCTCGCCGCTCGCATCGGCGATCCGGTGGTGCCCGCCGGTGCGTACTTCGGTGACCCCCACAAGTTCGACGTCGAAGCCCAGCCGCCCAGCCTCAACTACGTCAGCGGCAGCGCCCGCTTCGCCCGCGACCAGTACTGGCCGGCGTTGAAGAACATCTCGATGTACTCCCTGCGCGTCACCGAGGACGGCATGCGCGAACCCCACTGGCATCCCATCACCGCCGAGATGGGCTACGTCCAGCACGGCGACGCGCGCATGACGGTGATGAATCCCGATGGCACACTGGACACGTGGAACATGACCACCGGCGACATGTACTTCATCCCGCGGGCCTACCCGCACCACATCGAGAACATCGGCCAGGATGATTGGCACTTCCTCATCTTCTTCGACCAGCCGTTCCCCGCCGACATCGGCTACAAGGCCTCCGCCAGCGCGTACTCGCGCGAGGTGCTCGCCGCCACGTTCAACACCCACCTCGACGATCTCCCGACGTTCCCCTTCACCCCGGCCGACCCGCTGGTCGTCGGACGCGTGAACCCAGTCGACCCCCGCTAGTCCCCCCGGCGATTTGTGGAGTTTGAGGAGCGGTCAGCGCTCCCAAAACTCCACAAATCGCCTAACTGAGAGGCACTGCAATGGCTTTCGTCACCACACCTGACGGCACCGACATCTTCTACAAGGACTGGGGCACCGGGCAACCGATCGTCTTCAGCCACGGCTGGCCGTTGTCCTCGGACGACTGGGACAACCAGATGCTGTTCTTCCTGGCCCAGGGCTACCGCGTGGTCGCGGCCGACCGGCGGGGCCACGGTCGCTCCACCCAGACCCCGGGCGGGCACGACCTGGACCACTACGCCGACGACCTCGCCGTCGTGATCGAGCACCTCGACCTGCACGACGCCATCCACGTCGGGCACTCCACCGGCGGCGGTGAGGTGGTCCGCTATCTCGCCCGCCACGGCGAGAGTCGGGCGGCCAAGGCCGTGCTGATCAGTGCGGTGCCGCCGTTGATGGTGCAGACCGAGGCCAATCCAGAAGGCCTGCCCAAGAGCGTGTTCGACGGTTTGCAGGCCCAGCTGGCGGCGAACCGGTCGGAGTTCTACCGGGCACTGCCGTCGGGGCCGTTCTACAACTTCGACAAGCCGGGCGTGGAATCGTCTGAGGCGATCATCGAGAACTGGTGGCGCCAAGGGATGATGGGTGACGCGCTGTCGCACTACGACGGCATCGTCGCGTTCTCGCAGACCGACTTCACCGAGGACCTCAAGAAGATCACCGTGCCCACCCTGGTGATGCACAGCGTCGACGACCAGATCGTGCCGTACGTGGCCGCCGGGCCGAAGTCCGCCGAACTGTTGGTCAACGGCACGCTCAAGACCTACCGCGACAACTTCCCGCACGGCATGCCCACCACGCACGCCGACGTGATCAACGCCGACCTGCTGGCCTTCCTGAAGGGATAGTGGCAAGGGATCTGAGTATTTGGAAATAAACTCAGCCCGACTGGTCTTGGATGTGGGCATGGAGCACTTCACCTTCGGCCGCAACAACGGCCTGCGCGTGTCCGCCCTCGCCCTCGGCGCGGGAAACTTCGGGACGCGCTGGGGGTACGGCGCCGACGCCGAGACGTCCCGCGCGCTGGTCGACCGATTCGCCGACGCCGGCGGTACGGCGATCGACACGGCGGCGAGCTATCAGGTCGGCGAGTCGGAGGAGAATCTCGGACGCATCCTGGCGGGGCGCCGAGAGCGGTTCACCATCGCCACGAAGTTCGCCATCGGCGGCGCGACGCCGGACGGTAGCGGCGTACTGCAGACCGGCAACGGCCGGCGGGCGATGTTCCGTTCGGTCGAGGACAGTCTGCGCCGCCTCGGCACTGACTATCTCGACCTGCTCTACGTGCACTTTCCGGACTTCGTCACCCCGGTCGAGGAGATCGTCCGGGCATTCGACGACCTCGCCAGCGCCGGCAAGATCCTCTACGCCGGCCTGTCGAACTTCCCGGCGTGGATGACGGCCCGCGGGGTGACCCTGGCCGACGTCCGGGGGTGGACGCCCATCTCGGCGGTGCAGTTCGAGTACAGCCTCGTCGAGCGCAGCGGCGACCGCGACAACCTCCCGATGGCCGAGGCGCTCGGCCTCGGCGCCGCGCTGTGGTCCCCGCTGGGCGGCGGATTGCTCACCGGGAAGTACCGCAGTAGCAGTGCGGGCAGGCTGACCGAGTGGAATCGGTTGGTACACGCCGAGGACGAGCCGGTGAACGCCGCGACGGTGGACGCCGTGCTCGACGCCGCGGGCGAGCTCGGGGTGCCGCCTGCGAGGGTGGCCGTCGCCTGGCTGCTGGAACGCGCCAGGCGGTCACCGACGGGCGTGGTGCCGGTGATCGGCCCGCGGACGGTGGACCAGCTCGACGACTACCTGGCCGCGCTCGACGTCGACCTCGGTGCGGAGATCTACGACCGGCTGGACCGGGCCAGCGCCATCCCGCTTGGCCAGCCCCATGAGCAGAACGCGGCGCGACGGAGCACCACGCTCGGTGGCGACGGTTTCAGGACGGGGCCGATTCCGTCTGCGTGAGGTGTCGGCGCAACCAGGTGACCTGGCTGGCGAAGAAGCCTAGTGACACGCGGGCTTTCGGGACGACGCCGTCGAATCCGTGAAAGGCGCCAGGGACGACTTCGACGTCGCACGGCACACCGGCTGAGGTGAGGCGTTCGGCGTAGGCGAGATCCTCCTGATGGAACAGGTCGTTGGTGCCGACCCCGATCCACGCCGGCGGCAGCCCGCCGAGATCGGGATTGCGTGCGGGCACGGCGACGTTCGGGTCGGCGTCGCCCAGGTAGCTGGCCCAGCCGTAGACGTTGGACTTCTGCGTCCACAACCGATGGTGGTGGTCGTCGAGACCCTCCTGTGTCGCCGAGCGGTCGTCGACCATCGGGTACACCAGCAGTTGCGCCGCCAGGCTCACCTCACCCCGGTCACGGGCCAGCAGCGCCAACGCGGCGGCGAGTCCGCCGCCGGCACTGGCGCCGGCGACGGCGACGCGTGCGGGGTCGACGTCCGGCAGGTCGGCGAGCCAGCGCAGCGCGCCGTAGCAGTCCTCGAGCGGGGTCGGATACGGGTGCTCCGGCGCCAGCCGGTAGTCCACTGCCGCGACGGTGACCCCCAGCTCACGGGAGAACCGGCGGCACAGATCGTCGTCCTGGGCGGCGCTGCCGATGACGTAGCCACCGCCGTGAATCCACAGCAGCGCAGGGCCTTTCACCTGAGCGTCGGGTGCTCGATGCAGCCGAACCCGGACACCGGATGCCAGCGTCAGCACCTCGACGTCGGGCGGCGTTCGCCGGTCCATCAGGCGTGCGGCCACGCGGAACACCGGCAACGAGTTGGGGGTTATCATGCTGCGGGGGATCAACCGGGCGGAGCGCTTCAGCTCGGGATGAAAGTCGGCCACGCGACCGACACTACTTATCGGACGGTCCCGGCGCGCCTAATCGCGATCGTCGAGCAGGGCTTCGAACGCGACCCGGTCACCGCGGTACAGCGAGCGGACCACTTCGATCGGTCGGCCGTCGGTGTCCACCGAGCGACGGTGCAGCCGCAGCATCGGCATGGCCGTCGTCGACTCCAGCAGTCCGGCCTCGCGCGGGGACGCCAGGACGGTCTCGACTCGTTCCACCGCGGAACCGAATTCGACTCCGGTGGCGCGGATCGCGGCGTAGAGCGAGGTGGTCGGGTCGAAGGTCTCGGTGAACGTCCCGAAGCGATGCTTCGGCAGGTAGGTGCTCTCCAGTCCGATGCGTTGCCCGTCTGCCAGGAGGACGCGCTCGAGGTGCATCACCGCCGCACCGTCGGTGACGTCGAGGGCGACGGTGAGATCGGGGGTTGCCTCGACGTCCTCCCAGGTGATCAGCAGCCGGCCCGGTTTGCGCCCCATCTTCAGGGCGCCCTCGGTGTAAGACCTGATTGAAAGGGGCTGCACCAGTTTCGGTTTCGACACCACCGTGCCGCGGCCGCGGCGTTCGATGCGGCCCTCGACGAGCAGTTCGTGCAACGCCTGCCGCACGGTCTCGCGGGCGACTCCGAAGCGTGCGGCCAGCTCCCGCTCGGGAGGAAAGGCGTCGCCCTCGACGAGGTCGTCGAGAATCTCGTCGAGGGCCGTGCGGATCGCATACGGCTTGCTCATGGCGACTCCCTCTGGCGGGCAACGCGTTCGGCGACCGCGAGCACGTCGTCGATCGTAACGGTCGCGCCGGCGTTGGGGTCCTTGGCGGCGTCGTCGTAGCGCCGCAGCCGCAGCGCGTCGGCCCACCACTCGTGGGCGACGAGAGCGGGTTCGACCTCGGCACCGCCCTGGGCCCGAAGTGACGCCACCGACGTCGGGCTCAGCGCCGCGCCGTAGCCGGGGTCGGTTGCCGCCAGGTACCGCTTGGCGGCGACATGCTGGCCGGCCAGCCAGCCGACCCGCTCGCCGAACCGCGGTGTCAGCCACTCCCGGGCCGTCTGGTCGTGTCGTACGGCCGCCGCCGCGTCGAACAACGGACTGTGCGCGATGTCGTGCAGCGCGGCGGCGAGCACCAGTTCGTCGTCGGCGCCGTCGTCGACGGCACGGGCCGCCGACTGCAGGGCGTGGTCCAGTTCGTCGACCGCGTCCTCGTCCCACACGTCACGCAGGGACGACAGGAGGCGGGCGGTTTCGGTGATCGCGTCCACGGTTGCAGCATACCCTCGATTGGTCTATACCAATTGTTCATCTGCCGTTCCGGCTCCCATCACCGGAGCGTCGGCAGCCCGTATTCCCGAGTCTGGAAGGTCAACCACCATGCGCGTCACGATCATTGGCGGCGGAATCCTCGGAACCGCCCACGCCCTCGAGGCGGTTCGGCGCGGTCATCACGTCACCCAGCTCGAGCGCGAGCCGGAGGCCCGCGGCGCGACCGTCCGCAACTTCGGCCTGGTCTGGGTGTCCGGCCGGGCCAGCCACGAACTCGTCGCCGCCCTGCGGTCGCGCGAACTGTGGGAACGGATCGGGACCACGATCCCCGGCGTCGGGTTCCGGCCCGCCGGCTCGTTGACCCTGCTGCGCACACCGCGTGAGATCGCGGTCGCCGAACAGGCCGTCGAACGTGCCGACGCCGAGGCGCGGGGCTTCGAGCTACTCGAACCGGATCGAGCCCGTGCGCTGAATCCGGCGCTGCGGGGCCAGTTCTTGGCCGCTCTGCACTGCTCGCGCGACGCCGCGGTGGAGTCACGCCAGGCGATGCCCGCCATCCGTGAACATCTGTGCAGCACCGGTCGTTACGACTTCCTGTCGGGGACCGAGGCGCGCTCGGTCGACGGCACCACCGTCCGCGACGACCGCGGCAGGCTCCACGACGCCGACCTGGTTCTGGTGTGCCCCGGCGCCGCGCACGGCGGCCTGACCCGCGAGATCGCGGGGGACCTGCCGGTCCGCCGCGTGCGGTTGCAGATGATGCAGACCGACCCACTCGACGAACCGCTCACCACGGCCATCGCCGACGGTGACAGCTTCCGCTACTACCCGGGCTTCGCGGGAACTGCGCTCGACGGGTTGCGGGACAACGAACCTCAGCATGCGGTCGCGGCCGAGGGGCGCATGCAACTGCTGTGCGTCCAGCGTCTGCACGGTGGGCTGACGATCGGCGACACCCACGAATACGACGAGCCGTTCTCCTTCGACGTCGACGACGCACCGTATGACTACCTCGCCGCGCGCGTCGAGGAGTTCCTCGGCCGACCGTTGCCGACCGTCCGGCGCCGATGGGCGGGCGTGTACAGCCAATGCGTCGACCCCGGGCAACTGGTGCTGCGCACCCAGGCGGCCGACGGCGTCTGGGTGATCACCGGGCCCGGCGGTCGGGGCATGACGCTGGGGCCTGCGATCGCCGAGCAGACCGCCGATCTGATCGAACTGTGAAGGAGCCAAGCATGATTCAACTCGCCGTGCTCGACATGGCAGGAACGACGGTCGCCGACGACGGCCTGGTGATCAGTTCGTTCGAGGCTGCCGCCACGGCCGCGGGCCTGCCCACCGAAGGGGCCGACCGCGAGCATGCTCGCCAGTACGTGCTCGACACGATGGGACAGTCCAAGATCGTCGTGTTCCGTGCCCTGTTCGGCACCGAGGACCTCGCCCAGCGGGCCAATGCCGCCTTCGAGAGCGCCTACGCGGCGGCGATCGACGACGGCCAGGCCAGGGCGGTCGACGGCGCTGGCGAGGCGATCGCGCGCCTTCGCGACGCCGGAGTGAAGGTGGCGCTGACGACGGGCTTCAGCGGACCCACCCAGCAGAAGCTGCTGGCCGCGCTTGGCTGGGAGTCAGCCGTCGACCTGGTGCTGGCCCCCGGCGCCGGAGTGCGCGGCCGCCCCTACCCGGATCTCATCCTGACCGCCCTGATGCGGCTGGGCGTCGACGGCGTCGGTGACGTCGCCGCACTCGGTGACACCACCAGTGACGTCACCAGTGCGCTGCGCGCCGGATGTGCCATCGCCGCAGGCACTCTCACGGGCGCCCACGACGAGAAGCAGTTGTACGACGCCGGAGCCACCCACGTGGTGCCGACGGTGTCCGAGTTCGCCGACCTGATCCTCGACCACCAACGCTAGGACGCAGAGATGACACTTCGAAAGACCCTGGCGGCTCTGACCGCCGCAACCCTCGCCGTCACCCTGACGGCGTGCGGCGGCACCGGATCCTCCGGTACGGGAACGGGTGAGACCATCACGGTGTACAGCGCCGACGGTCTGGCCACCTGGTACAAGACCCAATTCGACGCCTTCACCAAGAGCACGGGCGTCAACGTCAACCTGGTGGAAGCTGGCTCCGGCGAAGTGGTCTCGCGCGTCGAGAAGGAACAGTCGAACCCGCAGGCCGACCTGTTGGTCACGCTGCCACCGTTCATCCAGAAGGCCGACCAGTCGGGTCTGCTGCAGCCGAGCGGCGTCGACGTCAGCGGCATCCCGGCCGCCCAGGTGGGTCCGGACGGTCACTACCTTCCGGTTGTGGACAACGCGCTCAGCTTCATCGCCAACCCCGGCGCGAACCCGCAACCCGCCACCTGGAACGACCTGTTGGCACCCGAATACAAGGGCAAGCTTCAGTATTCGACGCCGGGGCAGGCCGGTGACGGCACGGCGGTGCTCGTCCTGCTGCAGCATCTGATGGGCAAGCCCGCGGCGCTGGACTACCTCGGCAAGCTGCAGGCCAACAACGTGGGACCGTCGTCGTCGACCGGCAAGTTGCAGCCGAAGGTCAGCAACGGCGAGCTGCTGGTCGCCAACGGCGACGTGCAGATGAACCTCGGCTCGATCAAGGACGACGGGTCGAAGTTCACCGTCTTCTTCCCGGCCGCCGCCGACGGTACGAAGACCACCGTCTCGCTGCCCTACGTCGCGGGCATCACCAAGGGTGCGCCCCACGCCGACTCGGCCAAGAAACTGCTGGCCTTCCTGGTCTCCGAAGACGTCCAGAAGACCGTCGCACCCGAGGCGCTCGGCATCCCGGTGCTGAGCTCGCTGGTCTCGTCGGCGCAGGGGGCTGCCGCACCGAACACCCCGGCCGCGGTGCTCAAGGGCGTCGACGTGTGGGTGCCCGACTGGAACGCCGTGCTCAAGGATCTCGACGCCGACGTCGCCGCGTATCAGAAGGCCACCGGTAGCTGATCATGGCCGAGACCCGGGTAGGGAAGACGACGGCGGGGATCGGTCTTCGCCGTGAGGCGATCGCCGAAAGCAATTCGCCCGCAATCACCTTCGACCGCGTTGGCGTGACCTACGGCCGCGGTAAGAAGACGACGACGGCGCTGGTCGACTTCAACCTCCGGGTGGCCGTCGGTGAGACGGTGGCGCTCCTCGGCCCCAGCGGGTCTGGCAAGTCCACCGCGCTCAACGCGCTCGCCGGGTTCGTCCGCCCAGCCACCGGCGCGGTCCGGCTCGCCGGTCGCGACGTCACCGACCTGCCGCCTGCCAAGCGCGGCATCGGCGTGGTGCTGCAGTCCTACGCACTGTTTCCACACATGCGGGTATACGACAACGTCGCGTTCGGTCTGACGTCGCGACGGGTCCCGCGTGGCGAGGTCGCGTCCCGGGTCGCCGAAGCCCTGGACATGGTCGGCATGGCCGCCTACGGAAAGCGTTTGCCCCGTGAGCTTTCCGGCGGGCAGCAGCAGCGGATCGCGATTGCCAGGGCGCTGGCCATCCGGCCGAGCGTGCTGTTGCTCGACGAACCCCTTGCGGCGCTGGACGCCCAGCTGCGCCAGTCGATGCTCGCGGAACTGCAGCGACTCAAGGAGGCGCTGCCCGACACCGCGATGCTCTACGTGACCCACGACCAGGGCGAGGCGCTGGCACTGGCCGACCGGATCGTCGTGATGAAGGACGCGCGGCTGATGGACGTCGGCACCGCCGAAAGTCTCTGGAAGCGACCACCGACCAGTTTCACGGCCGCCTTCCTCGGTGGCGCCAACCTGATTCCCTGCACAGTGGGGCGGGTCATCGGCACGTCGGCACTGGTGACCTTCGCGCACAAGACGGTCGGCGCGGAGGCACCCCAACCCGCCGTCGGCAGGGCGGACTGGGCTCCACAGTCCAAGGCGCTGCTGTGCATTCGCCCCCACGCCGTCAAGGTCGTCGGCCTCGGCGATCGAGACGCGCTGCGCGCCAAGGTGAACGCCGCGGTGTGGCGAGGTGCCACCACCCGCCTGACCGTGTCGGTCCACGGCCTGCCCGACCAGGTGGTCGAGGTCGACGTGCCGGGTGCGACGACGTATGACGTCGGGGCCGAGATCGGTCTGCGGTTCCCCGAGCCCGCCGGCGTGCTGGTGCAGTGCCCGTGACGGCCGTCCTCGAGTCGACGCCGGAGGCCCCGGTCCGACCGGCCGCGCCGAGGTCGGCGGCCGTGTGGTGGGCCGTTCCGCCGGTGGCGATCGTGCTGCTCGCCGCGGTGTACCCCCTGATTCGGGTGTGCTTGGAGTCGGTGAAGGGCGTTGGGACTCAGAGTAGTTGGCTGAGCGTGCTCTCGTCCGAAGTGTTCCGCGACGCGCTGTGGCGGACCGTCGCCGTCGCGGCCACCTCCACGCTCGGCTGCCTGGTGCTCGGCACGTTCCTGGCCGTCGTGCTTGCCTTCGTGCCGTTTCCCGGCAGCCGCCTCGTCGGTCGTCTGATCGACACCGTGCTGGCGCTGCCGTCGTTCCTGGTCACGCTGGCCTTCACCTTCCTCTACGGCACCGCGGGCGCGGTCAACGCCGCAATCGCCGGCGTCACGGGCGATCAGGCGCCCGTCCTCGACTTCCTGTACACGCCGGCGGGCGTGATCGCCGCGGAGATCACGTTCTTCACGCCGTTCGTCGTCCGCCCGCTGTTGGCGTCGTTTTCGACGATGCCAAGGGCGCAGCTCGACGTCGCGGCCAGCCTCGGCGCGTCACCCCTTCGGGTGCTGCGCTCGGTGGTGATGCCCGAGGCGTGGCCCGCGCTGATGGCCGGAGGCAGTCTCGTTCTGCTGTTGACGCTCAACGAGTTCGGCATCGTGCTGTTCACCGGCGCCAAGGGCGTCACGACGCTGCCGGTGCTGATCTACACCAGGGGGATCGTGTCGTTCGACCTCCCGGGAGCGGCGGTGATCGCAACCGTGCAGATCGCGCTGTCGCTGGCGCTCTACACCGTCTACCGTGTCGTCTTCGCCCGCGTGACGACACGACGGGAAGGGACGGACACCGATGTTGTTGTGGACCAGGCGAAGTAGAGCCGTCCTGCTCGGCGTCTTCGCGGCCGTCGTGGCCGTCGTCTTCGTCGCGCCACTGTCGACGGTGGTGCTCGCCGGGTTGGCGGGGTCGTGGACCGGTGCGCTTCCATCCGACCTGGGCCTCGCTCACCTCGGCGGCGCGCTGTCCGGGGAGAACCTGGCCAGCCTGTCGGTCAGCCTGCAGACCGCCTTCGTCGCAGGCGGTTTGGCGTTGGTACTCGGTGCGTGGGCCGCGCTCGCGGCGCGGGAATCGCCGCGGTGGCTGAGCCGGATCGTCGACGCGGTGTTCCACCTGCCGATCGCGGTGCCGTCGGTGGCGCTGGGGCTCGGCCTGCTGATCGCCTTCAACTCGCCGCCACTGCTACTCGGCGGAACGCGGTGGATCGTGATGCTCGGCCATGCCGTGCTGGTGCTCGCCTTCTCCTTCAGCGCGGTCTCGGCCGCGCTGGACCGACTCGATCCGGCCTACCGGCTGGCGGCGGAATCCCTTGGGGCCAGCCCATTCCGGGTGCTGACGCGGGTGACTCTGCCCATGTTGCTCCCGTCGCTGGGTGCCGCTGCGGGCCTCGCCGTCGCGTTGTCGATGGGTGAACTCGGCGTCACGGTGATGGTGTATCCGGCCACGTGGAAGACGTTGCCCATCACCATCTTTGCGCTCACCGACCGTGGGCAGGCGTTCCAGGCTGCTGCGGGGACGACCGTCCTGCTGGTGGTCACCCTGGTGACGCTGGTCGGGTTGGGCCGCATCCGCTCCGCAGCGGCCGTGCGTTAGGCCGCAGGCGCAGGCGCGGGTTCCGGCGGGACGTAGCCGGGCAGCGTGATCGGCGGCAGGCCGGGAATCTCGAGGATTCCGGGTGGCGCGGCCGTGCTGGTCTCGCTCGGCGGCGTCGCAGGTCCCGGCGGGGGTCCCAGCGGAGGCGCCGTCCCCGTCGTCGTCGGCGGGGCCTCGGTCGTCGGAGCCTCGGTGGTCGGGGCAGGAGTCTCGGTGGGTGGTGCGGCTGTGCTCGTCGGCGCGGGTGGCGGGGTCTCGGTCGGCAGCGGCCCGATCGGAATCAGGGGCTCTTCGTAGACCGGCGGAGGCGCGGGCGCCAACGCGCTGGGCGGAGGCGGCGGTAGTGGTGTCGGCGACGGTGCCGGTGGGGGAGGCAGATCCGCCGGCGACGACGTTCGCACGCTTCCCGACCGGGGCGTCCAGCCCTGTTCGGCGGGCTTGCCGATGCCGCAGGACACCTGCTTGCTGCCTGCCGCCCAACTGACGGCGGACACCGGCTCGACACCGAGGGACAGCCCGGACGTGCTCAGCCTGGCCGGCGCCAGGTAGGCGTCGGCCGTGCGGGTGCAGGCCTCGGTGATGAACGACCGCTGCTCGGCGTCGGACGGCAGGCTCCCCGTGAACCGCTCGGCCAGGCTGACCGAGCCGGTGACCTCGAGGCCGTGCGGTGTGGAGCAGTCGACGGGGATGTCGGTCGAGCGGTTCGACGAATCGAGGCCGAGGCAGGTGCCGGGCGCCCAGACCTTCGACTGGTCCAGGTCGACGATGCGGCCCTTGAAGGGCACCGGCTTGCCCTCTTGGCCGAGCAACTGGAGTCCGCACAGCAGGTTGCGGCTGCCGGTATTGGTCCCGTCCGCGTCACCCGCCCAGAGGACGCTGATGGTGAACCGGCTGTTCGGGTCGTAGTGGGTTCCCAGGTATTCGCGCACGGCGAGCTGGCACGGCTCCCCGAAGCCGTTCATGTCGACGGGTTTGGCGACTTCGAACATGTGGTCTGAACGGCACTGCACGAACGACGGCTTGTCGGGTGCGTCGGGGGGCCAGCTGAGGCACGTTCCGGTGCCTGCGTTGCTGAACACGATGCTGGCGCGGCTGCCGCCACTGGCGGTCCTCGGCGCCTCCGGCGTGGACGTGAGCAGCTGGATCACCCCGCCGACGAGCACGACGATCATGACCAGGGTGAGGATTCCGCGGCGGTGCGCGCGGGTCTGCCGTTGCTTGGCGTCGCCCTCGGGGCCCTCGCACTTGTCGTCGAGTGCGGCGAGTACGGACGCGAGGTCGGGGACTCCGCCGTCCGTCTGGCGGTTCTTCACCGTGCCCGGCTCCGTCGAGGTGTCGGCACGAACCCGCCTTCCACGCCCCTGCCTTCCGCGACGATGAGCTGGCTGCCTGTGCTAGCCACGGGATCCAGCGTGGCACAGCCTCGCAGGCGACGCCACGTCTGCGGCCGTACCGTGACCGGCTTCGACGTCATTCCGTGTCTCGGTTGCCTGTGAGTCGGCGTGATTTCCGACACGTTCCCGTTGGCGCGGGTGTCTACTGAGAGCAGAACCAAGCTTCGGCTCGACGACGACGCGAGGTAGGTGCCATGGCACGTATCGACCTGACTGCCAAGATCCCGTTGATCGGGATGTCCATGGTGTTCCTGGCGATGGGGATCGTCGCCATCACCGCCTATCTGCACGTGGGGTGGTGGTCGATCGTCGGGTACGCGATCGCCGCCGTCCTGGCGGTGTTCGGGTTCGCGTTCACGTTCCGCGACATCAACGACACCTCGAAACCGCCGCCGGTGGTACCGCCGTCGAACGGTGCGACCCGATGAGTACCGAACCCAAGGCAACTCAGGAGGAGTACGACAACTCCGCGTTCACCACCGAGGACGCCGGCTACGAGAAGGGCCTCAAGCCGCGTCAGCTACAGATGATCGCGATCGGCGGGGCCATCGGCACCGGGCTGTTCCTCGGTGCGGGTGGCAGGCTCGCCAGCGCGGGTCCCGCGCTGTTCCTGGTGTACGCCTTCTGCGGCGTGTTCGTGTTCCTGATCCTGCGGGCGCTCGGTGAGCTGGTGCTGCATCGGCCGTCGTCGGGGTCGTTCGTGTCCTACGCGCGCGAATTCCTCGGCGAGAAGGCGGCATTCGTCGCCGGGTGGATGTACTTCCTCAACTGGGCGATGACGGCGATCGTGGACTCCACGGCGATCGCCACCTACTTCCACTTCTGGAAGGCCTTCGCCGACATCCCGCAGTGGTTGATCGCGCTGATCGCCCTGGCATTGGTGCTCGGCATGAACATGATCTCGGTCAAGGTGTTCGGCGAACTCGAGTTCTGGGCGGCGTTGATCAAGGTCATCGCGCTGGTGACGTTCCTGGTGGCCGGCACGATCTTCTTGGCGGGCCGCTACAAGATCCAGGGCCAGGACACCGGCTTCAGCGTGATCACCGACCACGGCGGACTGTTCCCGACCGGTCTGTTCCCGGTCGTCATCGTCACTTCCGGGGTGGTGTTCGCCTATGCCGCAGTCGAACTCGTCGGCACGGCGGCGGGTGAGACGGCCAACCCCGCGAAGATCATGCCGCGGGCCATCAACTCCGTCATCGCCCGCATAGCCCTGTTCTACGTCGGCTCGGTCTTCCTGCTCGGTCTGCTGCTGCCCTACACGTCCTACAAGTCGGGGGAGAGCCCGTTCGTCACGTTCTTCTCCAAGATCGGCGTCGACGGCGCAGGCACGATCATGAACATCGTGGTCCTGACGGCCGCGTTCTCGAGCCTCAACGCCGGGCTGTACTCGACGGGCCGGATCCTGCGGTCGATGGCGATGAACGGCAGCGCACCGAAGTTCACGTCGCTGATGAACAAGCGGGGGGTGCCCTACGGCGGCATCTGCCTGACGGCGGTGATCGGACTGTTCGGCGTGCTGCTCAACGGCGTCGTCCCGGCTCAGGCGTTCGAGATCGTGCTCAACGTGGCGGCGCTGGGCATCATCGCCTCGTGGGGCACCATCGTGATCTGCCAGATTCAGCTGTATCGCTGGTCCAAGAAGGGCATCTTGGAGCGCCCGTCGTTCCGGTTGTGGGGAACGCCGTGGACGGGGTACCTCACGTTGGCGTTCCTGGTGGGCGTGCTGGTGCTGATGGCATTCGACCCGCCCATCGGGACGTGGACAGTGGCGTCCCTGATCGTCATCGTCCCCGCGCTGGTCATCGGCTGGTTCGCGGTCAGGTCGCGGGTGCTGGCCGTGGCGCAAGAACGCGAGGGGTACACGGGCCAGTTCCCGGTGGTGGCGAACCGGCCTGCGCCGGGCAAGGACGAGTAGCCAGTAGACAAATTCCCAAGAGTGTCGTGTACCTCACATTCAACCGGGGTACTCTCGCGAAATGACGGCTCGACCGGACACCCGGTACCCCGGACCCACCCTGACGACGCGGGTGCGGTGGCTGATGAAGGCGGGGCCAGCCGACTACATGCTCGCGGCGAGCGTCGCTGCGACGTCACTGCCGGTGATCGGCAAGCATCTCGAACCGCTCGGCGGCTTCACGGCGATGAGCATCTGGGGTGTTCGGCACACCCCGGACTTCGTGGGCGCCGCCGTCAAGTCCTGGTTCACCCCCGGCATCGGCGAGGTGAAGAAGGAGCAGCGCGACGCGACTGCCTCGGTCACCCAGGCCGCGCTGCGTGGCGTGGTCCCCGCAAAGGATCTCGCCATCACCTGGCCCGCGCCCGAACGCACCCCGCCGGTGTGGAAGGCCCTCGAGCACCGCCGCAGCGTCTACCGGTCCTCGGTGCGCTACGGGGACAGCCCATCTCAGCTGCTCGACGTGTGGCGCCCCAAGGAGTTGCCCGTTCAGCCCGCCCCGGTGATGATCTTCCTGCCCGGTGGCGCGTGGGTGCACGGCGGACGCATCCTGCAGGGTTACGCGCTGATGTCGCACATGGCCGAGATGGGCTGGGTGTGTCTGTCGATCGACTATCGCGTCGCCCCCAATCATCCTTGGCCGCAACACATCACCGACGTGAAGACGGCGATCGCATGGGCCAGGGCCAACGTCGACAAGTTCGGCGGTGACCGGAACTTCATCGCCGTGGCGGGCACGTCCGCCGGTGGTCACCTCGCCGCGTTGGCCGGATTGACCCCCAACGACCCGGAGATGCAGCGCGAGCTGCCCGAGGGCTCCGACACCTCGGTTGACGCGGTCGTCGGCATCTACGGCCGCTACGACTGGGAGGACAAGTCCACCGTTGAGCGCGCTCGATTCGTCGACTTCCTGGAGCGCGTCGTGGTGAAGCGCAAGATCGCCAGGCACCCGGAGATCTTCCGCAGGGCGTCACCGATCGCCCGCACCCACGCCGATGCGCCGCCGTTCCTGGTGATCCACGGCAGCGGTGACACGGTCATCCCCGTGCAGCAGGCGCGGGACTTCGTCCAGAAACTGCGCGGAGAGTCCCGTTCGGTGGTCGGCTACGTGGAGTTGCCGGGCGCCGGACACGGCTTCGACATGACAGACGGCGCCAGGACGGGGTCGACGGCCACGGCAATCGGGTTGTTCCTCAACGAAGTTCACCGAAACCAGACGGCGGCGGCGGCAAGGGCGGTTATATAACCGCGTGAAGAGGCTCAGCGGGTGGGACGCGGTACTTCTGTACAGCGAAACGCCGACCGTGCACATGCATACGCTGAAGCTGGCGGTCATCGCGCTCGACGAGTTGAAGGGCCGGACGTTCGGCGTCGAGGACTTTCGCAAGGTCATCCACAGTCGGCTGCACAAGCTCGGCCCGTTCCGCTACGAGCTGGTCGACATCCCGCTGAAGTTCCACCATCCGATGTGGCGGGAGAACTGCGAGGTCGACCTCGAGTACCACATTCGTCCGTACCGGGTGGACAGCCCGGGTGGCCGCAGGCAACTCGACGACGCCGTCGGCAAGATCGCGAGCACGCCGCTGGATCGCAGCAAGCCGCTGTGGGAGATGTACTTCATCGAGGGGCTGGCCGACGGTCGGATCGCCGTGCTCGGCAAGATCCACCATGCGCTGGCCGACGGGGTGGCGTCGGCGAATCTGATGGCGCGCGGGATGGACCTGCAGACCGCGCCCGACGACCGAGATTCCTACGCCACCGACCCGGCGCCCACCAAGGCGGAGTTGGTGCGCACCGCCTTCGGTGACCACCTGCGTCAGATCGGCCGGTTGCCCGCCACCATGCGGTACACCGCTCAAGGACTGGGTCGGGTGCGCAAGAGCCCGCACAAGCTGGGGCCGGAACTGACCCGACCGTTCACCCCGCCGCCCAGCTTCATGAACCACATGGTCGACGCCACCCGGAAGTTCGCGACGGCGACGCTGCCGCTCGTCGACGTCAAGCAGACCGGCAAGCATTTGGGCGTCACCATCAACGACATGGTGCTGGCGATCTCCGCGGGGGCGTTGCGCCAGCTGCTCCAGCAGTACGACGGACAGGCGGATCACCCGCTGTTGGCTTCTGTCCCAGTGAGTTTCGACTTCTCCCGCGACCGCATCTCGGGCAACTACTTCACCGGGGTGATGATGACGCTTCCGGTGGAGCTGGCCGATCCGCTCGAGCGGGTGCGAGCCGTGCACGACGCCGCAGTCTCGGCGAAGGAGACCCACCATCTGATGGGCCCCGAGTTGGTGAGCCGATGGTCGGCGTACTTCCCGCCGGCGCCCGCCGAAGCCCTGTTCCGCTGGCTGGCCAACAAGGACGGTCAGAACAAGGTGCTGAACTTGCCCATTTCCAACGTGCCGGGCCCTCGTGAGCACGGTCGGGTGGGCGGAGCCCTGGTCACCGAGATCTATTCGGTCGGCCCGCTGACCACCGGCAGCGGGCTCAACATCACGGTGTGGAGCTACGTCGACCAGCTCAACGTGTCGGTGCTGTCCGACGGTGCCACGCTCGCCGACGCGCACGAGTTGACCGATGCCATGGTCGAGGCGTTCGTCGAGATCCGGCGTGCCGCTGGTCTTTCCGAGGAGCTCACGGTGGTCGACGGGGCGATGGCCCCCTAGCCTGACCCGCGAGCGGCCAGTTGTCTCCCGCCGACCGCCGCAAACCGTGCAACAGGTGGCCACTCGGCGCGCGAAGGTTGCGACACGGTCACGGATGAATATCAAGCCATGACTCACTGAGCTCAACCGCCCCACGGGTCACTATCGTCACAGCAGAAGTTGCTGGCGTCGTCGTGACGTCCTCCGTGGAAGGTGTCACATGTCGCCGCGTCGTCGAACCGCATCAG
The DNA here is from genome assembly GCF_001426545.1 of Mycobacterium sp. Root135. Taxonomy (GTDB): domain Bacteria; phylum Actinomycetota; class Actinomycetes; order Mycobacteriales; family Mycobacteriaceae; genus Mycobacterium. The sequence continues at coordinate 288,432 of NZ_LMEZ01000008.1, forward strand.
CATCGGTGGCGACGGCGGCCGTGATCGCACTCTGCGCCGTGGTGGGCGTCGCACCACCCGCCAACGCCGAGCCCTGCGAGGGGGCGGCCGCGCAAGCCCAACCCCTGCCGGGGCAGGCGTTCCAGATTCCCAGCCCGTCCGGCATCTCGCCGTTCAACCGGCCGATCGGGCACAAGCCCACCGGCGCCAACGACGCGGCCCCCACGCCCAAACTTGGTCTGCTGCCGGCACTTCTGAAGGCGCTGACGCCTCCGGCCGCGCCCGTGCAGCAGCAAGCCGCGGTGGTGCCCTCGCCGCGCCCCGACGGAACGGTGGCCCAACCGTCGGTGGCGGCCCCCGCCCCGGTGGCAGCGCCCGCACCGGTGTCGGCGGCGCCTCCTGGCACCTCGCTGGTCGGATGGGTGACCGGGCCGGACAGCCCCAACGACACCATCAAACGGTTCGCGATCACCGGGACCGATCTCGGAATCATGTGGGACAACGGCGATCCCGCCAACAACCAGGTGTTGATGGCGTTCGGCGACACCAACGGCTACTGCGGCATCCCCGGCAAGCAGTGGCGGTACAACGCGCTGTTCCGCAGCCAGGACCGCTCCCTTGCCAAGACCGTCGCCGTGCCCAATGGTGTTGTCGCCAACAAGTACTCCGGTTCGCCGGTGTGGCGGCCGGGCATCTCCAAGCAGGTCGTCAACACCATCGGGCAGGCGCCACAGGAGACGGGCATCATCCCCACCGCGGGCATCGCCGCCGGCGGCAAGCAGTACATGAACTTCATGTCGATCAAGAGTTGGGATGCCAACGGCGCCTGGACGACCAACTATTCGGCGATCGCGATGTCCCCCGACAACGGTGAGACGTGGGGCGTGTACCCCGGCACCATTCGCACCCCGGGGGCGGGCAACGAAAACTTCCAGATGGGCGCGTTCCTCAAGGGGGGACCCGGCGACCAGTATCTGTACTCCTTCGGAACTCCCAACGGCCGCGGCGGTTCGGCCTACCTCGCACGCGTGGCACCGAGCCTCATCCCCGACCTCACCAAATACGAGTACTGGAACGCCGACGGCGGGGCCTGGGTGCCGGGCAATCCGGCGGCCGCCACCCCGGTGATTCCCGGCCCGGTCGGCGAGATGTCGGCCCAGTACAACACCTACCTCAAGCAGTACCTGGCCCTGTACTGCAACGGTGCCAACGACGTCGTGATGCGGACGTCACCGACACCGCAGGGACCGTGGAGCCCCGAGCAGATGCTGGTGAGCCACATGGAGTTTCCCGGTGGCATCTACGCGCCGTACCTGCACCCGTGGTCGACGGGCAAGGAGCTGTACTACAACCTGTCGCTGTGGTCGGCGTACAACGTCATGCTCATGCACACCGTCCTTCCATGAGCGCCGTCTTGCCATGAGCTAACCCCGCTTGGCCTTCACCCAGTCCAGAAAGTGCGCGACGGCCGTCGCGGTGTAGTCCCCGTGCGGTGAGCCGAAGAAGTCGAATGCGTGCTGGGCGTGCGGGATCTCGGCGTATGCCACCGGGTTGTCCGACGCGTTCTCCAGCGCCTCGGCGAACGCGCGTCCCTCCTGCACCGGGATGATCGAGTCGTCGGTGCCGTGCAACACGAAGAACGGTGGCGCATCGGCCCGCACCTTCGTGATGGGTGACGCGTCGAGGTACACCTCGCGGTGTTGGGCGAATCGCTTCTTGACGATGTAGCGCTGCAGGATGCCGATGAACTCCGGTCGGCCCGAGCCTTCCTTGGTGAACCAGTCGTACCGTCCGTAGATCGGCACCGCGGCCACCACCGAGGTGTCGGCGTCCTCGAAACCCGGCTGCCACTGCGGGTCGTTGGGTGTCAGAGCCGCCAACGCCGTCAGATGCCCACCCGCCGATCCGCCCGTGATCGCCACGAAGTCCGGGTCGCCGCCGTGCTCGGCGATGTTCTCCTTGATCCACGCCAGCGCCCGCTTCACGTCGACGATGTGGGCCGGCCAGGTGTTGCGCGGGCTGACCCGGTACGCCATCGAGACGATGATCCAGCCGCGCTCGGCCATGTGCGTCATCAGGGGGTAGGCCTGCGGGCGGCGCATGCCAATGGCCCAGGCGCCACCCGGCACCTGGAGAAGAACGGGTGCCTTGCCGTCGCGGGGGAGGTCGCCGCGGTGCCAGACGTCGGCGACGTTGGCGCGGTGCGGACCGTACCGGATGACGTCGTCCTTCTTGACGTATTGCCGCCGGGCCCAGGACGTTCGCAGCACGCCGCCGCGGCGACGGCGCCGCTCCTCGGCCGCGATGGCGGCGTAGTCGTCGCCAAGGGTCTCCCGAAGCGGCCCCTCGAAGCACTCCTGCGACTTTGCATTTCGGTAGTAGACGAAACCCAAAGCCGCCCAAGACAATGCGGTCAACCCCAGCGCGACCTTGCCACGCGTGCCCGCGAAGTCACCGCGTAGCCCGCGTCGAGCCGCGTCCACCATCGAGGCGCCTGCCACCACCGGCGCCGCCTCGCCCGTCGGCCAGCCGAGGAAGAACACCGGAATCGTGACGTAGCCCTCCCGGCCAAGCGGCTGGACGGCGTTGGCGGCGTTGAGCAGTTCGGCGACGGAGCGCAGCAGTGGGTGCCTACGTCGCATTGCCGTCCGTTTCGAGAAGCGTGTGGAGATCACGACGAACGATCTTGCCCGTACTGCCACGCGGCAAACTCTCCAGGACTGTGATGCTGCGCGGCACCTTGTAGTTCGCGAGGTTCTTCTTGACGTGTGCCTTGAGGTCGTCCGGCGTCGCCGACCCGTCGGTCAGCACCACGAAGGCCGCGAGTCGTTGCCCGAACTCCGCGTCGTCGACGCCGAGGACGGAGGCCTCCACGACCGCCGGATGCGCTGCGAGGACCTTCTCCACCTCGATGGGGTAGACGTTCTCGCCGCCGGAGACGATCATCTCGTCGTCGCGGCCGACGACGAAGAGGCGACCGTTGGCGTCGAGGTACCCGACGTCGCCGCTGGACATGTAGTCGCCCTCGAAGTCCTTCGTGGCACCTGAGGTGTAGCCGTCGAACTGCGTGGAGTTGCGCACGAAGATGGTGCCGACCTCACCGGTGGGCACTTCCTGACGCTCGGCGTCGAGGATGCGAATGTCGGTGCCCTCTGCGGGTTTTCCCGCGGTGTCCGGCGCGGCACGCAGGTCGGCGGGCGTCGCGGTGGCGATCATTCCCGCCTCGGTGGCGTTGTAGTTGTTGTAGACGACGTCGCCGAAGCGGTCCATGAAAGCGGTCACCACGTCGGGATTCATCCGGGAACCCGACGCTGCCGCGAACCGCAGTGAGCGCCCGCTGTAGCGCGAGAGCACGTCCTCGGGCAACGCCATGATGCGGTCGAACATCACTGGGACGACGCATAATCCGGTTGCCTGATGGCGGTCGACGAGCTTCAGCGTCGCTTCGGGGTCGAACTTGCGCCGGGTGACGATGGTGCACGCCATCATCGCGGAGAACGCCAGCTGCGCGAAACCCCAGGCGTGGAACATCGGGGCCACCACGACGGTGACCTCCTCGGTCCGCCAAGGTGTGCGGTCCAGAATGCCCTTGAGCGTCTGTGGGCTGCCGCCAGAATGGCTGGCGCCCTTCGGGGTTCCCGTCGTGCCAGAGGTCAGCAGGATCACCTTGGACTTGGTGCTCGCCCGTTTCGGCTGCTTGCCGTAGTGCTCGCCGATCATCGTCTCGACCGACAGGTCGTGGTCGTGGCCGTCGCGCCACGCGACGATCCGCACCGCGTCGGGGCGCTCGGCCAAGGCCTGCTCGACGGTCGGGGTGAACTCCTCGTCGTAGACGACGGCGTCCACCCCCTCGCGCGAAACGACCTCGGCGAGAGCGGGTCCCGCGAAGGACGTGTTGAGCAGCAGCACGTCGGCGCCGATGCGGTTGGCGGCGATCAGCGACTCGACGAAGCCGCGGTGGTTGCGCGCCATGATGCCGATCGTCTGCGGCGCGCCGCCCGGCAGCGCCTGAAGTGCGGCGGCGAAGGCGTCGGCCCGCTGGTCGACGTCACGCCACGTCAGGGTGCCGATCTCGTCGACGAGGGCGGGCCGGTCGGGACAGCGCTGGGCGGCACTGGCGAAACCCGATGTGATGCCCATGTTCTCGCGCGCCATGGCGGCGCCGATGCGCAGGTACTTGTCGGGACGCAGGGGCGCGATGACACCCGCGCGCGCCATCGTCGACAGCAGGCCGAGGGTGTTGGTGAGCGGGTCGGTCAGCGCCATGGGCGTCAGCCCAGCACGGGAAGTCGGCGTTGCTTGGCCAACGCGTCGAGTGCCTGCTGCATGACCTGACGGACGTGCGCGTCGACTTCGTCCACGTCGGGATCGTCGCCGAACAGGGCGACGACGTCGATCGGCGGCAGCACCTGCGTGACGATCTTCGTCGGCAGCGGCACGTTGACCGGCAGCACCGCCGAGAGTCCGAACGGGAAGCCGAAGGAGATCGGCAGGATCTTGACGCGCAGCAACTTGTCGAGTCGCAGCGCCTTGGCCATTCCCTCGCCGCGGGACAGGAACAGTTGCGCCTCCTGGCCCCCGATCGACACCGACGGCACGATCGGCACCCCGGCGTTGACGGCGGCGCGCACGTAGCCGGTGCGGCCGGCGAAGTCGATCTTGCTCTCGGACCGCGTCGGGCGGTAGACGTCGTAGTCGCCGCCGGGGAAGACGACCACCACGCCACCCGAGCGCAGCGCTTCGTCGGCGTTCTCGTGGTTGGCGGGGATGAAGCCGGTCTTGCGGAAGAAGTCGCCGGTCGGGCCGGTGAAGATGATGTCGTGGCTCAGCGTGTACACCGGGCGGTCGAACCCGAACTTCTCGTAGAAGCCCGTCGCGAACACCGGGACGTCCATCGCGAACAGCCCACCCGAGTGGTTGCCGACCACCAGGGCGCCGCCCTTGGGGAAGTCATCGAGGCCGCGCACTTCGGCGCGGTGGTAGCCCTTGATGAGCGGACGGAGGATGCCCATCACGCGTTCGGTGAGGCCCGGGTCCCACTTCGTGACGGCGGTGGGTTCGATGTCGACCGGATCGGTGTCGTTCGCGTTCACGAGTGCTCCCTGCGGAAAGTGGAACGTGTTCTAGTTCCAGGTTACCCGGGGCACCCTCGGACGCGGTAATCCTCAGACGGACGCGATGAACTCCGTGGTGTAGAACTCGGCGGGGACCTGCCGGTATGGCGACGGCCGCTCGAGAACCACCCAGGCACCGGTGGCGCCGCTCGCGACGGGGCCGCCGAACGTCGTCGAGCCGCCGCCGACCGCGTCGGTCTGCAGCGTGCCGGTCACCACGCCCGGCGCGCCAGGGCCGCATCCGAGCGACGGTCGAGGCATCTGGATCACCCGAACGTCGTACCGTGTGTTCGGCACGGCGGTGGCCACGTCGACAGTCGCGACGAGCATGCCGGAGCCGTCGGTGCGGACGTGCGCGACGGGTCGCGCGTCGCCCACCGCGGCGACCGACTTCAACTTCGAGAAGTCACACGCGCGCCACTGACCGGACATCGGCATCGGCGAGCTCGCCGTTCCTGGGGCTGCGCCTGCAGGCGGGGTGGTCACCATCGCCGAGGTCACGAGGGCCGTCGCGACGGCGAACCATGTCGTCGGCGTCAATTTCATCATGACTCACCATAGTTCCGGTCGACGGAAGTGCAGCATGTAGTCATGACAGACGTCGACCTGACCGCCTACTTCGCCCGGATCGGATATCGCGGACCCGCGGACCCGACCGGCGACGTGCTTGCCGAGCTCGTCGCCGCCCACAACAGGTCGATCCCCTTCGAGAACCTCGACCCCGTCTTCGGGGTGCCGGTCTTCGACCTGGGTGCCGATGCCCTGGTCGACAAGCTGGTGCACCGGCGCCGCGGCGGCTACTGCTACGAGCACAACGGCCTACTGGGCTACGTCCTCGAACGGCTCGGCTACGGCGTGGACCGGTACGCCGGGCGCGTGGTGTGGATGAGCGAACCGGGTGGCCCTCTGCCAGCCCGGACGCACCAGGTGCTCGCGGTGACGGTGCCCGGCGTCGCGGGGCATTGGCTGGTGGACGTCGGATTCGGCGGTCAGACGCTGACCTCTCCGATCGACCTGACGGTGGGCGTGGAGCAACCGACCCGACACGAGCCCTACCGCCTGACCGAGGGCACCGAGGGACTGGTGCTGCAGGCGCAGGTGCGTGGGACGTGGCAGGCGCTCTACGAGTTCACCGAGAAGCCGCAGCCGCGAATCGATCTCGAAGTCGGCAGTTGGTACGTCTCGACCCACCCCACGTCGCACTTCGTCACGGGCTTGACCGCGGCCCTGGTGACCGACGACGCGCGATGGAACCTACGCGGCCGCAACCTCGCCGTTCATCGGGCCGGGGGGACGGAGAAGACCCGCTTCGACACCGCCGATCAGGTCGTCGACGCGCTGACCAACGCCTTCGGCATAGATCTGTCCGACGTGGCGGCCCCTGATGTGGTGCTGACCAGGGTGGGCCAGCTTCTCGACGCCTAGGTGCGCGGGGGAGGGCCGACGACGACCGTCCACGGATCGTCGGCCGCCAGCGCCATCCGACCGAGGCGGGTGGCATGCCAACCCGTGGAGCCGAACTCGTCGGCCCAGCTGCGCGCTCGCATGGTCGCCAACCACAGCTGGTGTTCCAGCGTCACGCCGATGGCGCCGTGCAGCTGGTGGGCGATCGTGGTGACCGGGGCGACGGCACGGCCCACCGCGACCTTCGCCGCCGTCACCGCGTAATCTGCCTCGGGGCTGTCGAAGCCATGGTCGAGGGCCGCGAACGTCGCTAAATTCGTTGCTGCTCGGCTTGTTTCGACCTCGCCAAGGAGGTTCGCCATCGAATGCTGCACGGCCTGAAACGTTGCGAGGGGGCGGCCGAACTGGACGCGCTCGCCGATGTGGGCGGCGGTGAGCCGCGCAGCCACGTCGAAGGCGCCGACGATCTGGACGCACCGCGCCCACGCGCCTCGCCGCACCAATTCGTCTGCGACACCGGGGGAGAGCCGGACGACGTCGGTCGACGAGAGATCGAACGACACGTCCCCGCGCGGCTCGCCTGCCAGATTGTGCGTCGAGGTGGTCGACCCCGGGTCGAGCACCGCGGCGAAGGTGGCGTCGGCCGAGCGGGCGGCGAGCACCACCGGCCCCGCGTCGGGCCACGGCACGTCGCGCGCGGTGCCCATGACTCGATCACCGCTGGGGTCGACGTCGGCGATCGCCACCGTGAGAGGACCGTCGGCGGGGACCGTCAGGTCCGCCTGTCCAGCCAACCACGTTGCGAGGAGGTCGGTTTCGGCGACGGGCACGGCCGCCGCGTAACGGGCCAACCCGCCGAGTACGACCGCGGCGTCGGCGGGATCCGCGCCCTGCTCGGTCGTCAACCGGGTCAGTCCCGAGCTCTCCAAGACCTGCCACAGGTCGGAGTCGAAGCGTTCCGGCAACCCGTGCCGGCCCACCCGCGCGTCGAACGAGCGGCGGCCGATCTCGTCGACGAGCGCTGTGAGTTCGTCGTTCACGTCGTTCACGTCGTCCTCGCCCCTCGCGCCACGATGCCGCGGAGTACCTCGTTGGTGCCGCCGCGGAGCGTGAACAGCGGCGAATGCACTCTGGCGACGGTCAACATCGCGCGCAGCCGCGCGCCCTCGGGTCCGTCGACTCCGTCGATCAGGTCGGCGGCGAGTTCCACCGAATCCTGTTCGAACCGGGTGCCCAGGTCCTTGACCATCGCCGCCCGGGTGTTGGCGTCCTCGCCGGCGGTGAGCGCGCGGGCCACCGACACCGACATCTGCCGCAGCGCGATCATCCGCCCGACGATGTCGCCGACCGCGGCGGCGGTCCGGTCGTCGACGTCCTTGCGGCCCAATGCCTTGACGACCTCGAACAGCATCGTGGCCGTGGACAGAATGCGTTCGGGGCCACTGCGTTCGAACCCCAACTCGGAGGTGACCTGGTGCCACCCCGCACCGATCTCGCCGAGCACGTCGCCGTCGGTGAGCCGGACGTCGTCGAACTGCACCTCGTTGAAGTGATGCTCGCCGTTCATCAGGACGATGGGGCTGATCGTGATCCCCGGCAGGTCGGTCGGCACGACGAATTGACTGAAGCCGGCGTGCCGATGCTCGGGATCCAGCGGGCTGGTGCGGGCCAGCACGACGATCTGGTGTGCCAGGTGTGCGCCGCTGGTCCACACCTTCGTACCGTTGAGACGCCAGCCGTCGTCGGTTCGCGTCGCCCGGGACTGGACGGCCGCGAGATCCGAGCCTGCGCCGTGTTCGCTCATGCCGATCGACGAGTACAGCCGCCCCGCGGCGATCCGCGGCAGCAGGCGGCGACGCTGCTCCTCGGTCCCGTACGCCAACAGGCCGGGGGCGACCTGACGGTCGGCGATCCAGTGCGCCCCGACAGGTGCGCCGTGGGCCAGCAGCTCCTCGGTGACGACGTAGCGATGCAGGTAACCGGTGCCGTCGGCCGGTGCGCGCCCGCCGTATTCGGTCGGGATGGTCAGCCCGATGAAGCCGGCCTCGGCGAGCCTGGTGCTGAAGTCGGTGTCCCAGCTGGACAACCAACAGTCCACCGCGGGTGTCCACCCGAAGGTCTCCCGATCGGCGGCAAGGAACGCCCGGACTGCCGAGCGGAGCCCGGCCAGTTCGGCGTCGTCGGCACGCAACGCTGCGAATTCGCTCACTGGACAGCCGAGTGTAGTGCGGTGGCAGAGCAGGAATCGTCATGTCGCTTGCCGAGCGGCGCGGCCATACTCGATGACTGTGAGCGACGTGCCGGACCAACCCCCCTGCCAGGGACGACGCGACCGACTGCGCGAGCTCCTCGACGCCGTGGTCGACGGTGACAACACCGACGTCGCCGAGATGGCGCGGCGAAGCCACTCGTCGGAGTTTCACTTCTCCCGACAGGTCAGCCGCCTCGCCGGTGAGCCGCCCGCCGCGATACGGCGTCGGGTGATGCTCGAACGTGCCGCATGGCGACTGCAGCGCGGGGAAGGCGTTGCCGCGGTGGCCGCCGAGGAAGGCTGGTCGTCACCGGAGGTGTTCTCGCGTGCCTTCCGACGTTCGTTCGGCGTGCCCCCGTCGCGAGCCGCGGAGGTGGAGTTCCGATTGGCCGCACCCAACGGTCTGCACTTCCATCCACCGGAGTCGTTGTGGTTGACCAGCGTCGAGGACGCCGTCACGCCCGAGGTGTCCCAGTTGATGGTGGCCCACGACGTGGCCGACACGGCGTACCTGATCGAAACGGCCGGCCAACTGATTGAAGACCAATGGCAAGAGCATGTTTCGCCGGGGCAGACGGTGCTCGACTGGGACGGCCCGGAACCCAGCGTCGGCGCCGTGCTCGGTGCCGCCGTCTGGACGAAGGAGGTGTGGCTCGCCAGCATCGAGGGCCGCGACCAACCCCGTCGCCCCGAGATGCGCACGGCGGCAACGCTTGCCGTCGACCACGCCGCCATCGCGACGCGTTGGACGGCGATGGTCGCCGACCACGCCGAACGGGGACGGTTGGGCGACACCGTCATCGACGCGCTGTGCGATCCGCCCGAGTCGTTTCAGCTCTACGGCATCGTCGCTCACGTACTGGTCTATTCGGCGCATCGGCGGGAGCTGACCCGGTCGATGCTCAACCGGCACGGCGTGTTTGCAGGCACGGGTGACCCATTGGATTGGATGAGGAGGAGTTGACATGGCAACCGTGTACTACACCGCGTCGAGCTTGGACGGGTTCGTCGTCGACGACGAGAACAGCCTTGACTGGCTGACCTCGCGCGCCGTCGACCCCACGGGCGCCTTCGGGTACGAGGCCTTCGCCGACGGTGTCGGAGCGATCGTCATGGGTGCGTCGACCTACGAGTGGCTGCTGGTGAACCAACCCGGGGACTGGATGTACGACCAGCCGAGCTGGGTGCTCACGCATCGGCCCGAGATCGTGGCCGACGGCCACCCCGTGACGACGTTCGCCGGTGACGTCGTGGACCTGCACCCCGAGTTGGTGGCGGCCGCGGCGGACAGGGACGTGTGGGTGCTTGGCGGCGGCGACGTCGCCGCGCAGTTCGCCGCCGCGGGACTCGTCGACGAGATGATCGTGTCGTATGCGCCGTGCTCGCTTGGAACGGGTGCGCGCGTGCTGCCGCTGCGTTCGGAGTGGTCGTTGCGGGAGGTCGGCCGCAACGCCGACTTCGTCTGTGCGCGATGGGCAGTGTCGGAGCGGGGCGGCGGCTAGATTCAAGGGCGCGATCGGTGGGAGGTGACGATGCAGCAGCGAGGGTTTGGCGATCTCGAGGCGACGGTGATGGACCGCGTCTGGGCGCGCGAGGACGGCGTCACCGTCCGCGACGTGTTCGACGAGCTCACCGGCACCCGTCAAATCGCTTACACGACGGTGCTTTCCACGATGGACAATCTGCACCGCAAGGGCTGGGTGCGACGGGACCGCCAGGGCAAGGCGTACCGGTACTGGCCGACGATGACGCGCGAGGAACGCTCGGCGAACCTGATGCGGGCGGCGTTCAGTGCGGGCGGCGACACCGAGGCGGTGCTGGCGTTCTTCGTCGGACAGATGACGGCTGAGGAGTCGGCCCAGTTGAGGGCGGCGCTGCGGCACGGCGGGTCCGGGCGTCGCACGTGACCAGCACGGTCTACCTGCTGCTGTACGGGGCGATGGTCAGCTGGCTGGCGCCTGCGCCGTTGTCGTGGCTGACGCGCCGCGGCACCAGTCCGCGGCTGGGCGTCGCGACCTGGGTGACCGCGATGGCCGGTGTGTTGACGGCCTGGGTGGTGGCCGTCGTCGTGGTCGCGGTGTCGCTGGTGCGCGGCGGCCCCAATTCGTCGGTCGTCGTGCTGTGCCTCGAACTTCTCGGCGTACCGGAGCGCGAGGCGATGCTTGGAGCGTTCGGGGCGACGGGACTGCTGGCCGTCGGTGTGCTGATTTCGGCGGTCGTGACGTTCGGCGTCGGCCGAACGGTTCTCGGATTGCGCGCGCACAGTGCCGAGCATGCGGACGCGGCCAGGATCGTCGGAACCCCCACCGGCACCGACGGGGTGTTCGTGGTGGCCGGCGACCGGCCCGCGGCGTACTGCGTCGTCGGCAGGCCTGGCACGATCGTCGTGACCACGGCTGCGGTGCGGGCGCTCGACGGTGTCGAACTCGACGCGGTGCTCGCCCACGAAGCCGCCCACATCGCCGGCCGGCACCACCACCTTCTGATGGTGTTGCGCGCCTTGGCCGCCAGCCTGGCACACCTTCCACTGTTCACCCGTGGCGCGGCCGCGGTGGCCGATCTGCTGGAGATGTGCGCGGACGACAGGGCAGCCCGGCGGCACGGTCCGCGGCCACTCGTGGCGGGGATGCTCGCGCTCGCCTCGCCGCTGCCGCCCGCGGCTGGATTGGCCATGGCCGCCACGGCGACCGCCGCCCGCGCGCGCCGTCTGCTCGACCCCGCGAACCGGTCGACGCGGTGGTGTCATGGGGTGGCGACGTCGGCCACGATCGCGGCGACGATCGCGGTACCCGTCGTGGTCAACGTGCTCTGCCACCACTGAACCCGCCCTCGGCTAGGCTCCTACGTACTCAGTACGTAGGTTCGTGAGGGGGACTGTTGCCGAGAACGACTGCGCGCCGGATCTGGGTGACCGCGGCCGCCATCGTCGCGGTCGTGTTCGGCGCGGTGATTGTCCTGATCAGCCGGCGTGACGACGGCCCCGACCGGGCCTTGGCGGACACCAGCGCCCCAGCGGTGGTTCGCGACGACAGCCGCCGCCTGAACTCTCCTCCCGACGCCGTGGTGACGTTCGTCGAGTTCCTCGACTTCGAGTGCGAGGGCTGCCGGGCCGCGTACCCGGTCGTCGAGCAACTGCGAGCCGACTACGGAGACCGGGTCGAGTTCGTGCTGCGCTACTTCCCACTCCCCGGGCACGTCAACGGCGAGCGCGCCGCCCGCGCGGTCGAGGCGGCCGCCCAGCAGGGCAGACTCGAGGCGATGTACCGCACGATGTACGAGACCCAGGCCCAGTGGGGCGAACGGCGCACTCCCGCCGACGACGTATTCCGCGGATTCGCAGCCGAACTCGGCCTCGACATGGCCGCCTACGACGCGGCGTACGCCGACCCCGCCACCGCGGAGCGCATCCAGGTCGACGTTGACGACGGCATGGCCCTCGGCGTCCAGGGCACCCCGACGTTCTTCGTCAACGGTGAGCAGGTCAGCCCTCGGGCGGTCGACGATCTGCGCACCGCGATCGAGAACGGGCTGCGCTGACCGATGCGACGTTCCGCGATCGTCCTCGTCGTCGCACTGCTGGCCCTGCTCTCCGGCGCTCCGCCGTCGACCGGCGCGCCGTGTGGCACCGCCGCGGCGGAATGCGGTCTAACGCAACGCATCGCGATCGCCGAGCAGTACCTCCAAACCCGTCCTGGGACGGTGGGATTCGTGCTGCGCGACCGTGCGACGGGGGCGACCTACCGCAATGCCAACGCCGCGACGTCGATCTGGACGGCATCGACGATCAAGCTGGCGATGGTGGCCGACCTGCTCACCAGGCAGCGAGCGGGCGTCATCACCCTCACCGACGCCGACCGGCGCCTGATGGTGGCCATGTTGCGCAACTCGGACAACGACGCCGCCGACACACTGTGGTCCCGATACAGCGGTGAGGCGAACGCGTTCAACGCGAACTTTCCGCGCTACGGGATGCCGAACGTGGTGCCCCAGCGAGGTTTTGGCGACGTGTTCCCCTACTGGGGCTTTCAAAAGGCCACGGCCGACGACCTGGACGGGCTGATGAGCTACGTACTGACCGGCCTGAGTCCGGCCGATGCGACCGCCGTGGTCGCCGAGATGCAGCGCGTCGACGCCGACCAGCAGTGGGGAGTTTGGGGAGCAGGCCCGGCGATGACACCGGGCAACAAGAACGGCTGGTCGCAGGAGCAGGGCGGCTGGGTGGTCAACTCGGTGGGCTTTGCCGGGCCGCAGCAGCGCTACACGTTGGCGATCATGAACGCGCTCGGCGACGAGGGCGGCTACGACGACGGCGTCGCCACGACGACGCAGCTGAGCCGGATTCTGCTGTCGCCCTAGGGTTGGGCCGGCAGCCCGAACCGATGCACGAATTCCCGTGACTTGATCAGGAATTCGACCTGCCTGGCCACCTCCCGCAGTGGTTCTGCGGTGCGAGATGCGCGGCACAGCACGACGGCGCCCTCCAATGCCGCGATGCTGATGACGGCCAACGACGCGGCGTCGGTGTCGCCGAACCCGTCGGCGGTGAACGCGCGGCTGAGCGCCGCCCGCCAGCGGTCGAAGATCTCACCGGCGATGGGGGTCAGCGCCGGCTCGGCGTCGGCCGAGCCGATCGCGGCCGCCACCACCGGACAGCCAGCGGCGAAGTCACTCTCGGCCAGGGTGTGCTCCCAGAAGGCGACGAATTGGCGTATCAACGGGGCGCTGCCGCGCGTGGCGGCCTCGTCGATGAGTTCCGTGATTGCATTGCCCGCGTGCTGCAACGCCTCGGTCAACAGCTGACTGCGACCGCCGGGAAAGTGGTGGTACACCGATCCGCGGGGGGCGTCGCTGCGGACCAGGACCTCGTCGATGGTGACCCCGGCGGCGCCCTTCTCGCGCAGGACGTCGGAGGCGGCGGACAGCATCCGGTCCCGTGTCGTGCCCCGCTTGGCAGGGCTGACGTCGACGGGAGAGGGCATCAAGCGGCGGCACCCGACTGACGGTGCATCCGGTCGCGCCACGGCTTGGTGCGAGCGTGGCCAGCCTGTGGGCGGCGCCGGTAGTCGACGGTGCAGTTGAAACGACGACCGAGGACGTTGACTTCGACGACCCACATGGGTGCCTCCCTAACTATGGTGTCGAGCATAGTGGTGAGAACGCCGAAGGGCCAGAGATGTATTCCACGTCACGGCCGGCGTGACTTTCTATGGGCCTGTGCATATCCATTTTCATGGCTAGCGGCTCCCGATCGGACTACGCTTCATGGCGCGGTTCGATCCTGAAAGGCGCTAGACGTGGGCCACTACAAGAGCAACGTGCGCGACCTCGAATTCAATCTCTTCGAGGTCCTCCAACTCGAGAAGGTGCTCGCCACCGGCGAGTTCGGTGATCTTGACGCGGAGTCGATCCGCGACATGCTGAGCGAAGCGGCGCGGCTGGCGGAGGGCCCGCTTGCCGAGTCCTTCGCCGACTCCGACCGACACCCGCCGACCTTCGACCCAGACACCCACGTGGTGACGCTTCCCGAGGCCTTCAAGGCGTCGTTCCGGGCCTGGCAGCAGGGCGAGTGGTTCCGCATCGGTCTGTCCGAGGACGTCGGCGGCGTCCCCGCGCCGTCGATGCTCGCGTGGGCGATCAACGAGTTCCCGCTCGGCGCGCAGCCAGCAGCCTTCATGTACCTTGCCGGACCGGTGCTGGCCGGCATCCTGCACGAGGAGGGCAACGCGCAGCAGAAGCATTGGGCGGCAATGTCGGTGGAGCGCAACTGGGGTGCCACCATGGTGCTCACCGAGCCGGACGCGGGCTCCGACGTCGGCGCCGGGCGCACCAAGGCCGTCGAGCAGCCCGACGGCACCTGGCACCTCGACGGCGTCAAGCGCTTCATCACCAGCGGCGACTCCGACGACCTGTTCGAGAACATCGTGCACATGGTGCTGGCCAGGCCCGAGGGCGCCGGCCCCGGCACCAAGGGCCTCTCGCTGTTCATGGTGCCCAAGTTCCTGCCCGATTCCGAGACCGGGGCGCCGGGGGAGCGCAACGGCGTCTACGTCACCGGACTCGAGCACAAGATGGGCCTCAAGGTGTCCGCGACGTGCGAGCTGACGTTCGGCCAGCACGGCACCCCCGCCGTCGGTTACCTGGTCGGCGACACCCACAACGGCATCGCGCAGATGTTCAAGATCATCGAGTACGCGCGAATGATGGTCGGCACCAAGGCAATCAGCACGCTGTCGACCGGCTACCTGAACGCCCTCGACTACGCCAAGACCCGCATCCAGGGCGCCGACCTCGTGCAGATGACCGACAAGAGCGCACCGCGCGTCAGCATCCTGCACCATCCCGACGTCCGCCGGGCACTCCTGACGCAGAAGGCGTACGCCGAGGGGTTGCGCGCGCTGTACCTCTACACCGCGGCGCACCAGGACGTGGCGGCGGCCAATGTCGTCTCCGGCGCGGACGCCGGCATGGCGGGCCGCGTCAACGACCTGCTGCTGCCCATCGTCAAGGGCGTCGGGTCCGAACGGGTCTATCAGACGCTGACGGAGGCGCTGCAGACCTTCGGCGGTTCGGGCTTCCTGCAGGACTATCCGATCGAGCAGTACATCCGCGACGCCAAGATCGACTCGCTGTACGAGGGCACCACGGCGATCCAGGCGCAGGACTTCTTCTTCCGCAAGATCGCCCGCGACCAGGGCGGGGCACTCGCCCACGTGGCCGGGGAGATCCAGGCCTTCCTGGATGCCGAGTCGGCACGTCAGGAACTCGCCGACTGCCGAGTGCGACTGGCGACGGCGCTGGCCGACGTGCAGGCGATGGTCGGCACCATGACCGGTTATCTGATTGCCTCTCAACAGAATTCGCGTGACCTGTATCGGGTTGGCCTCGGCTCGGTCTCGTTCCTACTGGCCGTCGGCGACCTCTTCATCGGATGGTTGCTGCTGAACGGCGCCGAGATCGCCCTGGACGCACTCGACGGCGGCCCGTCGGAACGCGACCGGGCGTTCTACCGCGGAAAGGTGACCGCCGCCAAGTTCTTCGCCACCAACGTTCTGCCGCGGCTCACCGCCGAACGCAAGATCATCGACACGGTCGACCTGGCCATCATGGACCTCGACGAGGGAGCCTTCTAATCAGCCACTACAAAGCCAACGTCCGAGATCTGGCGTTCAACCTCGTCGACGTGCTGGGTCTCGAAAAGGCGCTCAGCAGTGGCCAATTCGACGGTCTCGAGGTCGACGACGTCCTCGGCATGCTGGCCGAGGCCGCCCGCCAAGCCGAGGGTCCGCTGGCGGCGTCGTTCGCCGACAGCGACCGCAACCCGCCGACGTTCGACCCGCAGACGCACGCGGTGACCCTGCCCGCGGCGTTCAAGGAGTCGGTGCTGACGTGGCAACGCGGCGAGTGGACGCGCATCGGTCTTGCCGAGGGCATCGGAGGACTGCCCGCCCCCGCGATGGTCCGCTGGGCGATCAACGAGTTCCTGGTCGGCGGACTGCCTGCGGCGTTCTTCTACCTCGACGGCCCGCCGATGATGGACGTCCTGTACAACGTCGGCAACGAACAGCAGAAGCGTTGGGCCGCACTGGCCGTCGAGCGCAACTGGGGTGCCACCATGGTGCTCACCGAGCCCGACGCGGGCTCCGACGTCGGCGCCGGGCGCACCAAGGCCGTCGAGCAGACCGACGGCACCTGGCACCTGGACGGCGTCAAGCGCTTCATCACCTCCGGTGACTGCGACGACCTCTTCGAGAACATCGCCCACCTGGTGCTCGCGCGCCCGGTCGGCGCGGCGCCGGGCACCAAGGGGCTCAGCCTGTTCCTGGTGCCGAAGTTCCTGCCCGACCCCGAGACGGCAGCCCCCGGCGAGCGCAACGGCGTCTACGTCACCGGGCTCGAACACAAGATGGGGCTGACGGCCTCGGCGACGTGCGAGCTGACGTTCGGGCAGCACGGCACCCCGGCGGTGGGCTACCTGGTTGGCGACACCCACGAGGGCATCGTCCAGATGTTCAAGATCATGGAGTTCGCCCGAATGGCAGTGGGCGGCAAGGCGATCGCCACGCTGTCGACCGGTTACCTGAACGCGCTCGAGTTCGCCAAGACGCGGGTGCAGGGCACCGATCTGACCCAGATGACCAACAAGACGGCGCCGAAGGTGACCATCCTGCACCACCCCGACGTGCGGCGCTCCCTGCTGATGCAGAAGTGCTACGCCGAGGGGCTTCGGGCGCTATACCTCTACACCGCCGCCCACCAGGACGACGTCGTCGCAGAGCTGGTGTCGGGTGCCGACGCCGACGTCGCCCGACGCGTCAACGACCTGCTGCTGCCGATCGTCAAGGGCGTCGGGTCGGAGCGGTCATATCAGTATCTGGCGGAATCGCTTCAGACACTGGGTGGTTCGGGCTATCTGAAGGACTATCCGCTCGAGCAGTACGTCCGCGACGCCAAGATCGATTCTCTCTATGAGGGCACCACGGCGATCCAGGCGCAGGACTTCTTCTTCCGCAAGATCGCGCGCGACCGCGGCGTCGCGCTGGAACACCTGCTCGGCCAAATCCGGGCCTTCGTTGAACGCCAGGACGGTCGGCCCGAATTGGCCTCTTACCGAGGCATGTTGGCGACCGCCGCCGCGGACGTGCAGGCGATGGTGGCCACCCTGACGGGTTACTACGTCGCGGCGAGTAACGACCCCCGCGAGGTGTACCGCGTCGGGCTGCAGTCGGTGCCGTTCCTGCTCGCCGTCGGCGACCTACTGATCGGATGGCTGCTGCTGTGGCACGCCGAGGTTGCGTTGACGGCGCTCGACGGGCAGCCCTCCGATCGCGACCAGGCGTTCTACCGCGGAAAGATCACGGCCGCAACGTTCTTCGCGACCAACGTGCTACCCCGGCTGAGTGCCGACCGCCGCGCGGTGGAGAACACCGAACTCGACGCGATGGAGCTGGCGGAGGACGCCTTCTGACGCGACTCTGCGCCCACTGCGAGGGTTACTCGCACTTTCCCGCAGTGGACGCAGAGTGAAGCGCGAACGCTAGGGCGTGTACCCGAACGGCAGCAGGACGCTCTTGGCCTCGCAGTACGCCTCGATGCCCTCGGGTCCGTTCTCGCGGCCGATACCCGAGTTCTTGTAGCCGCCGAACGGCGCACCGGGATCGAAGGCGTACATGTTGACGGCGTACGTGCCGGTGCGGATCTTCTTCGCGATCTCGACGGCCTTCGGGAAGTCGGTGGTGTACACGCTGCCGGCCAACCCGTACGCCGAGTCGTTGGCGATGCGAATGGCGTCGGCCTCGTCGTCGAACGGGATCACCACGAGCACCGGGCCGAAGATTTCCTCCTGCGCGATGACCATCGAATTGTCCACGTCGGCGAACACCGTCGGCTCGACGAACCAGCCGCCGTCCAGGCCCTCGGGCCGGCCGCCGCCGGTGACGATGCGGGCGCCTTCCTCGACGCCCTTCTTGATGTAGCCCTCGACGCGCTCGCGCTGACGCTCGGAGATCAACGGGCCGATCATGGCGCCCGCGTTGTCCGGCAACCCAATTGGCATCGCGGCGACGGCGGCCGACAGCTTTTCGACCACCTCGTCGTAGCGCGACCGCGGCGCCAGGATGCGCGTCTGGCCGACGCACGCCTGCCCGCAGTTCATCAGGCCGGAGAACACCAGCATCGGCAGCGTCGAGTCCAAGTCGGCGTCCTCGAGGATGATGGCCGCGGACTTGCCGCCGAGCTCCAGCGTGCAGGCCTTCAGGTTCTCGGCCGCGATCTTGGCGACCTCCTTGCCGACGGCGGAGCTGCCGGTAAACGTGTACTTGTCCAGCAGAGGGCTGGCGGTCAGCGCGCGACCGGTCTCGGCCCCGCCGGGCACGATCGACAGCACGCCCTCGGGCAGGCCAGCCTCGGCGAACATCTCGGCCATCGCGAACACCGACAGCGGCGTCTCCGCGGCAGGCTTGAGCACGACGGTGCAGCCGGCCAGCAGCGCCGGGCCCAGCTTGTTGGCCGCCAGGAAGAACGGCACGTTCCACGCGGTGACCGCGCCGACGACGCCGATCGGCTCCTTGAGCACCAGCGTCTGGCCGTAGATGCCGTCGCGGACGTCCTGCCAGGTGAACTTGTCGGCTGCCCCGACGAAGTAGTTGAACGACGACATTGCGGCGCCGTACTGCATCATGTCGACGATGGTTGGCGGCTGGCCCGTCTCGGCTGCCAGCAGGAACTTCAACTCGTCGGCGCGTTCCTCCATGAGCTTCACCGCGGCGCCGAGCACGGCGGCCCGGTCCTCGGGCGACGTGTGCGGCCACGGGCCCTCGTCGAAGGCCTTGCGGGCGGCGGCGCAGGCGGCGTTCACGTCGGCCTCGGCTGCCATGGGAACGCGGCCGACCAGCTCACCCGTGGCGGGGGAGTGCACTTCGATGACCTCGGAGGTGGACGGCTCGACCCACTTGCCGCCGATGAACAGCTTGTCCCAGTCGGTCTTGAAGGCAGTGCTCTGTGTCATGAAACTCACATTACCCACCGAACCGCCAAACTGGAACCTGTTGCAATTCAGGCCGTCACGACGGCCGCAGCACCAGCACCAGGTTGCTGACCAAAAACTCCCGAAGCACGGGCACGCGCGTCATCCACCACGCCCATCGCGGGTGGTAGCGGGGAAAAGCGGCCACCAGCATCCCGGTGCTGTCGGCCCACGCCAGGCCATCGGCGGCCGACACCGCGAACAACGACGAGCCGTAGTCGTTCTTCGGTCGGTGGCCGTGCTTGCGGGTGTACCGCTCGGCCGCGCGCGCCCCGCCGAGGTAGTGCGTCAGCCCCATCTCGTGGCCGCCGAACGGACCCAACCACACCGTGTACGACAGCACCACCAGCCCGCCCGGCCTGGTGACCCGCAGCATCTCGCGGCCCATGCGCCACGGGTCCGGCACGTGTTCGGCGACGTTGGAGGACAGACAGACGTCGACGGAATCGTCGGCGAACGGCAGCGCCATGCCCGACGCCCTGACGAACGTGCCTGCGCCCGGGGCACCAGCCGGGCCTGACCTGGATGTCGCCGCCAGCGCGGCTCCGGCGTGCGCCTCACTGGCGTCGGGTTCCACGCCCAGGTACTGCAGGCCCGCTGCCTCGAACGCGGACGCGAAGTACCCGGGGCCGCCGCCGACGTCGAGCAGGGTCAACCCCGTCGGGTCGCCGTCGACGAGCGCCGTGACCAGGGCGACGGTGTCGTCGGCGAGCGCACCGTAGAACCGGGGCGGGTCGGTCTGCTCGAAGCGGAACTCGCCGAGCAGCCGCACCGACCTCGCCAGCGTGGCCTGCCTGGCGAAGAGGTCGGTGGCGCGCATGGACCAACTGTATTCAGCGCCGGGCTTAAGCTGGTCTGCGATGTCCGACCGTCCGCTGAAGTCCGTGCTGCTGTTGTGCTGGCGCGACACCGGACACCCCCAGGGCGGCGGCAGTGAGGCCTACCTTCAGCGCATCGGCAGCCAGTTGGCGGCCGACGGCGTCGAGGTCACCCTGCGCACCGCCCGCTACCCGGGCGCGCCCCGCCGAGAGGTGCTCGACGGCGTGACCGTCAGCCGGGGCGGCGGCCGCTACGGCGTGTACATCCACGCCGGGCTGGCGATGGTCGCGTCGCGCGTCGGTCTCGGCCCGCTGCGGCGGGTGCGGCCCGACGTCGTGATCGACAGCCAGAACGGCATCCCGTTCCTCGCGCGGCTGGCATTCGGGCGGCGGTCGGTACTGCTGGTGCACCACTGCCACCGGGAGCAATGGCCGGTCGCCGGTCCGCTGATGAGCCGGATCGGCTGGTTCGTCGAGTCCACGCTGTCCCCGCGCCTGCACCGCGGCAACCAGTACGTCACGGTGTCGCTGCCGTCGGCCCGCGACCTTGCCGACCTCGGCGTCGACCCGCACCACGTCGCCGTGGTGCGCAACGGTCTGGACGAGGCGCCCGCCGAGACCCTGACGCTGCCGCGGTCGACGACGCCGCGCGTGGCCGTGCTGTCCCGGCTGGTGCCGCACAAGCAGATCGAGGACGTGCTCGACGCCGTCGCCGAACTTCTGCCGCGGACACCGGACCTGCACCTGGACGTCGTCGGCGGCGGCTGGTGGGGCGACCGGCTCGTCGAGCACGCCGCCCGCCTCGGCATCACCGACGCGGTCACCTTTCACGGCCACGTCGACGACCACGCGAAACACGAAGTGCTGCAACAGTGTTGGGTGCACGTGCTGCCGTCCCGCAAGGAAGGATGGGGGCTGGCCGTCACGGAGGCGGCGCAACACGCCGTCCCGACCATCGGATACCGGTCCTCCGGCGGGCTGACGGACTCCATCGTCGACGGCGTCACCGGTCTGCTGGCCGACGACCACGCCGACTTGGTGTCGCGCCTTGACCGGCTGCTGACCGATCACGTGCTGCGCGAGCAACTCGGCGTCAAGGCGCAACTGCGCAGCGGCGAATTCTCGTGGACTCAGAGTGCCGACGCCATGCGCGTCGTCCTCGAATCAGTGGTCGACGGCAGGTTGGTCGGCGGGGTGGTCTGACGGCGGATTCGCGAGTGTCGGTGTGCCACCGATCAAGTCGTCCCAATGTCGCCTGATTGGCGCCCATCGATCGTCGAAGGCGGCGGCCCGCCGCTGGGCTCGAGCGCGCTTCTTCGGGCCGTAGCGCCAGCGGGCCCACGGCGACGTCGGACGAGCGAGCCGCACGGCGGCCACCCACGCGACGGGCGAGACGAACAGCCCAAGCAAGGCCGTGGGGTACTTGCCCTTCAGTGCCGCCACGGCGACGAGGGCGAAGTTGACCAGCAGCAGCCCGACGGCCGCATAGCGCACCGCGGCGAACTCGGGCGGAATGTCGTGCACCTTGACCGGGGACACCCCGACCGTCGCAAGGCCCACGCACGCGGCGGCCAACGTCACCACGTTCACCGACAGCTGGCCCTCTTGGGTCCAGTAAACGTCCTGCAGCCGGAAGATCATCGCGAACTCGTCGAGCACCAGTGAGGCGCCGATTCCCACGAACAACGCCGCGAGGTAGGTCCACACCGACAGCGGCGGCGAACCGACGCCGCTGAACCCGCCCACGATCAGCAGCACCACACCGGGCGTCGAATGATGCATGTGCACCCCGCCGCTGCTGACGTTGTGGAAGGGCCCCTTGCCCGCCCGGATCAGTCGCGTGATGGTGCGGGTGGTCAGGAACGTCACCACGAACGCAGTGAAGCTGAGCAGCAGCGGCCCCTTGTAGCCGTCGACGACCTCGGCCTGCCACCACTCGCTGAGCCAATCCATGGCGCCTAGTGAACCGCACTCCTACGCCGCGCGGCGATCATCCCGGCCGCGCCGGCCAGCACGGCCGCCAGCCAGGCCAGGTGCGCGGCGATCGCAATGCCGCGGTGCGACGCCGCGGGCCGTTCGCCGCCGACCCGGTAGACGGCGATGTCGTCGTCGGCGAAGGCGACCGGCAGCGACAACCGCGACCCGCCGCCACCCTCGACGACGACCCACCCGACGCCCGCCGCGGCCAACTCCTCAACCCCCGCGCCGGACAACACCAGACGCTCGACGGCCCGCGCGTGGGTTCCCTCGCCGGGCACCGTCCGCCCACCAATGTTGAGGTCGCCGGTGGTCAGCACGTCGGCCGACACCCAGCGCGGGAGCGGGTCGAGCACGGGCGCGTCACCCGCCCACGGGAAGTGCCGCATGCTCGCCTGCGGCAGCACCACGACCGGCCGCGGATCGGCGTTGACCAGCGCGGCTGCGGTCGTCCAACCCGGCGGGTAGCGCACCGAGGCGACCTTTCCGCCGACACCCCAGGCGAGGTCGGGAAGGACCGCGACCAGAGCCAGGCAGCACACGGCGGCCGCGACGCCCCGCGGCACTCGGCGCGCCACCGTGACCACGGCCGACGCGCCCGCCACGGCGTAACCGGGAAGTGCGAGGGCGACCCACTTCTGCGCGTCGCGCAGCACCCCGAGGCCGGGCACGGCGCGGACGACGGCCTCCACCGCTGCCAACCCGGGGCCGGTCGCCATCAGCGCGGGCGCGATCACCGCGACCGCGGCGAGCACCAGCAGGGGACGCGCATCGGGGCGGCGCACCGCCGTCGGCAGCCCCACCACGACGACGAGGAGAAGGACGCCGGTGGCGACGAGCGCGAACAGCGTCGTCCTGGTGTCGGGGACCGCCTGACCGTTCCAGATGCCCCCAAGACCGGCGAGGCTGCCCAACGTGCCGAGGCCAGGTTCGGCTCGCGCCGCGAACTCGGGCACCCCGGCGGCCTGCGACGACGACAGCGATCCGGCCAGGATCGGCGCGACGAGCCAAGGAAGAGCGCCGAGCACCGCCGCACCGAGGGAGACCGCCGCGCACCACGGTCGGGACCGCCCGGTTCCAGGGGCGGCGCAGCACGCCAGCGCGACCGTGGCCGCGAGCATCAGACCGGTCGGGGTCAGCCCGGCCACCGCGATCCAGAACAGCACCGCCCATCCGGTGCCCGTGGCGCTGAAAACCCTTCCCGGGTCGCTGCGCTCCTGCCCTCCGCCACGCAGCCGCAGTACCGCCACCGCCACCCACGGCAGGCAGCCGTACCCCACCAGAAGGCTCCAGTGCCCCTGTAGGAGACGTTCGGCGACATACGGATTCCACACCGCCAGCGTGGCGGCCACGAACTGGCCGGCCAGGCCCGCGGCGGGGACGACGACGTCGGCCAACCTGGCCGCACCCCAGCCCGCCAGCCACAGGCCCGCGACGAGAAGCAGCTTGACCACGACGCCGCCGTCGACGACGTGTGACGCCACCGCCACGAAGAAGTCCTGCGGCAGCGCACGCGGCGCGGCCTCGGTGAGCCCGAGGGCCGCGTCGGTCAGATACGCAGTGGGCGTGGATACCGCGTCGCGCAGCAGCAGGTAACCCGGTGCCAGCAGAGGCGCCGTCACCACCAGGGCGAGTGCCAGCGCGTACGCCGGCATCACCCACCTGAGACGGCTCAGACCGGTCTGTCCGGAGGCAGGTCGGACGGCCGTTGAGTGGGGATCTTCTCGGTAGCCGCCTCGGCTGCGGGCATCGGACCGGTGTCCGTCGGACGCCTCCCGAAGAAGCCGTGACCGGTGTCGTCCAGACCCGGGTCGATCAGAGCGGACTGTGCCCGCAGCGTGAACCAGCCGAGCAGGGCGCCGCCGACCAGGGTCAGCAGGCCGAGCGCGGTGAACGTGATCGGCAGGATCCGGCCCCAGAGGGCGACGACGTCACCCTCGTCGCGGGCACTCGCGACCTGCGCCTCGACGGTGTCCTCGGTGGAGGTCACCTTGTAGTCGGCGAACGTCACCTCGGGCCTGAGGGCGTCACGGGCGTAGTAGTGGTACCCGTGCTCCTGGGACTTCACGATGGTTCCGGAGACCGGGTCGACCCAGAAGGTGCGCTGCGCCGCGTAGTACCGCGTCATGGTGATCTGCTCGTCGGGATCGCCCGGCAGCCCCCACAGCTCGGCCCGCGCCGCGACGACGCTGTCCGCGTCGTCGCCGTACAGCGACGCGTACTTGACCGGGTCCACCAGCTTGCCGTCGCCGTCGTAGCCGATGTTCTGGGTGAACCGGAAGGTGTTCAGGCCGTTGACGTCCTCTTCGCCGTCGTAGTTGGCGTCGTACGCCTTCTGCGCGATCGGATCGAAGTAGGGGTAGGTCTTCTTTTCGGTGTCGAACGGGAAGCGGTAGGCGAGACCCTCGTGCGGCAGCGCGACGTTGGTCGGCGGCTGCGCGTCGTCGATGCTGCGCGGCTTCTGCACCGAACCGCCGGGGTTGGTGTCGCTGGACACCGCCAAGGCGGTCTTGCGGTCGAGGGTCACGGTGTCGACCAGAGCCAGCAGCAGGCCGTTGTCCTGTTGCTTGTCCGTCCGGCGCACGGTGTTGCCGACCTGCAGGGTGACGACGTCGGCGTTCGACGGCGCCTCGACGCTGATCTGCTGCTGGAAGGAGACGGGTGCGTTCCTGTCCACCACGAACTTCTGGGTGTTCAGCGAGTCGGGGTCGAAGACGGTTCCGGTGCCGTCACTGACCAACGTGGTGTCGATGTCGAGCGGAATCTTGGCGATCTTGCCCTTGGTGTACGTGGACAGCAGCAGAGCTGCGATCAACAGGGCGGCACCGAGACCCATGAGCCCGCACGCTGCGATGCGCAGCGCTACAGCGCGGTTCAAACCGTGCCTCCTTCTCGTCCTGAGACGACTCCACTAACGCCGCCACCTGCCCCGAAGGCAGCTGGGGCAAACCTGCTCGACCCTAACAGCCCGCGGTGAGGCTGGCGCCGAGTGCGAGGTCATCGGGCACACTGGGGGCCGTGAGCGACCGCGAAACCGACCCGGGTGATGTCTCCGGAGGGCAGGAGCGCAGCGACCGGGGGAGTGTCTCCGGCACGCGCGGCTTCCTGCCTGCCGTCGAGGGCATGCGCGCCTGCGCCGCCATCGGCGTCGTGATCACCCACGTCGGCTTTCAGACCGGGCACACCACGTGGAGCACCGGTCGCGTGCTCGGACGCTTCGACCTTGCCGTCGCGGTGTTCTTCGCGCTGTCGGGCTTCCTGCTGTGGCGCGGTCACGCCGCCGCGGCACGCGGGCTTCGGCACACCCCGCCGACGGGGCACTACCTGCGCTCCAGGTTGGTCCGCATCATGCCGGGCTACGTCGTCGCCGTGGTGCTGATCCTGCTGCTGTTTCCCGAGTCCAACCCCGATCTGACCGTGTGGTTGGCCAACCTGACGTTGACCCAGATCTACGTACCGCTGACGTTGACCTCCGGGCTGACGCAGATGTGGAGCCTGTCGGTCGAGGTGAGCTTCTACCTGGCGCTGCCGGTGCTGGCGCTGTTGGCCAGGCGGCTGCCGGTGCGGGCGCGCATCCCGGCGATCCTCGGCGTCGCGCTGGCCAGCTTCGCCTGGGGGCTCATCCCGTTCTCCGTGCCGTTTGGGGTGAACCCCTTGACGTGGCCGCCCGCGTTCTTCTCGTGGTTCGCCGCGGGCATGCTGATCGCCGAGCTGACCGTCAGCCCGGTCGGGTGGGCGCACCGCCTGGCCCGCCGCCGCATCCTGATGGCGGTCGTCGCGCTCACCGCCTTCGGGTTGGCCGCGTCGCCGATGGCCGGGCCGGCCGGTCTGGCGCCCGGCACGCTGGGGCAGTTCCTCATCAAGGTCTCGATGGGCGCGGTGGTGGCCTATGCGCTGTTGGCGCCGCTGGTGTTGGACCGCGTTGGCACGTCGCACCGAATCCTGGGCAGCACGACGATGGTGACGCTCGGGCGATGGTCCTACGGGCTTTTCGTGTGGCACCTGGCGGCCCTGGCGATGGTGTTCCCGATGATCGGCGAGTTCCCGTTCAACGGGCACATGCCGGTGGTGCTGGCGTTGACGTTGGTGCTGGGCTTCGCCCTTGCCGCGGTGAGCTATGCGTTGGTCGAGTCGCCGTGTCGGAATGCGTTGCGGCGGTGGGAGAGGCGGCACGACGTGACGCCGCTGGACAGCTCGGTCACCGATTCGCCCGAGCCTGCCGTCGCGCGCTAGCCTGCCGCCGACCGTGGGGCTTACGCACGCGAATCGGCCGAATTTCGTCCACAACCCCCACACTCGCGGGCCTAGTTCGGGTGCCAGGCCCGCGTTCGCGCGATGACCTCTTCGCGCACCGCCGACCGCCTCGCCTTGCCCGCCTCGTCGCGCAGCGGCCGGTCGACGAACTCGACCGTGCGCGGCACCTTGTGGCCAGCCAGGCGTTCGTGGAGAAACGCGAGCACTGCGGCCTCATCGAGCGGTGACGCCGCTTCCACCAGCGCGTAGGGCACCTGGCCCAAATCGTCGTCCGGGACGCCGACGACCAAGCAGGACAAGATCTCCGGATGTTCGGCGAGTGCCGACTCGACCTCGGCCGGGTACACGTTGCGTCCGCCCACGGTGAACATGTCGACGCGCCGGTCGGAGAGGAAGAAGAAGCGTTCATCCCCGTCGTCCTCGTAGTGGCCGAGGTCGCCGAGGGACTCCCAGCCGTCGCGGCTCTTCGCGGTGGAGCCGACGTAGCGGTAGGTGGGCCGACTGCCGGGGGCCGGGCGCATGTAGATCTCGCCGACCACGCCGGGTGGGCACTCGACACCGTCGTCGTCGAGCACCGTCATCTCACCGGCCACGACAACGCCCACCGAGCCAGGATGTCTCAGCCACTGCGTTCCGGTGATAAACGTCAGCGCCTGAAGTTCGGTGCCGCCGTACAACTCCCACACCACCTCGGGCTCGAGGATGTCGATCCACGCCCGCTTGACCACCGGCGGGCACGGGGCGGCCAGGTGCCAGAATCGGCGAACCGACGACAGATCGTAGGCGTCGGGATCGGCCCGGTAGACGGGAAGCAGGCGCTGCATGACGGTCGGCACGGTGGCCAGGTAGGTTACGCGGTGCTCGGCGATGAGGCGCAGGAACTCGTGCGGGTCGAAGCGCGGCATCACCACCAGGTGGTGACCCATCAGCAATCCTGCTGTGGCCGTGGTGAATCCGGTGTTGTGATGCAACGGCACCGACAGCAGGTTGACGTCGCCGTCGGCCATGCCCAGCGGCAATCCGATCGCTGCGGGAAGGCGACTGTCCCCGCCCGCCTCGATGAGTTTGGGCCGTCCGGTGCTGCCACCGGAGGTCATCGACTTCCACACCGGTGATACCGCTTCGGGCAGCGGGGCGTCGGAGAGGGCGGCGTCGGGCACGAAGTCGGCGGGCAGGCTCGGCACGACGCCGCGCGGATCGGCGCGGCCGACGACCAGTGCGCGCGGAACCAGGTCGAGGATTCCGGTGAACTCGGCGTCGGGCAGTCGCGCCGACAAGGGCTGTGGAACGGCGCCCAGCTTCCAGCACGCCACCACCGACTGCATCCACGCAATCGAGTTGGGCATCGCGATCGACACGTAATCGCCTGTCGTGACGCCACGTTCGGCGTACGCACGGGCGAGTCGGTTGGTCGACGCGTCGAGTTCCGCGCGGGTCAGCATTCGTCCGTCACAGGTGACCGCCGGCGCGTCGGGTTCGGCGGCGGCCAGCGCCGAGACCTGAGTGCTGATCGGTTCGACACCGGTGACCACGTCAGTACCCGCCCCGGGTGGAGAAGATGGTCCGCGGGTTGTCCACCAGCATGGTGGTCAGCTGCTCCTCGGTGACGCCCCGCTGTCGCAGGGCGGGGAGCACGTCGTCGTGGATGTGCAGGTAGTGCCAATTCGGCAGCGCCACTGGAAGAGTGGCCTCGGGAAGCGCGTCGAAATAGCAAGAGGCGTCGTGCGACAACACCATTCGGTCGGCGTGGCCGCGCTCGCACATCGTCGCCACCGTGTTCACCCGATCCTCGAAACCCAGGATCGCGTCGACTCCGAATCGGTCCATGCCGAGAAACGACCCTTCGGCGATCAGCTCCTCGAGGTAGGCGATGTCGGTGGTGTCCCCGCTGTGGCCGATGACGACGCGGCTGAGGTCGACGCCTTCCTCGGCGAAGATCCTCTGCTGCTCGAGGCCGCGCCCGGTCGCCGCGTGGGTATGCGTGGAAATCGGGACGCCGGTCTGCCGGTGCGCCTGCGCAACGGCCCGCAACACCCGTTCCACCCCCGGTGTGACCCCCGGTTCGTCGGTGGCGCACTTCAGGATTGCGGCCTTGACGCCGGTGTCGGCGATGCCGTGTTCGATGTCGCGGACGAACATCTCAACCATCGGTTCCGGCCCGCCGAGCGGTGCGCCTGGGCCGCGGTAGTGGAGGTACATCGGGACGTCGTTGTAGGTGTACAGACCGGTGGCGACGACGATGGTCAGCTCGGTGGCCGCGGCGATGCGCGCGATCCGGGGGATGTAGCGGCCGAGCCCGACCACCGTCAGGTCGACGATGGCGTCGACGCCGCGGGACTTGAGATCGTTGAGCCGGACGATGGCGTCGGCCTCCCGTTTGGCCCCGTCACCCCAGCCCTCGGGATAGTTCTCCATGATCTCGGTCGTCATGATGAACACGTGCTCGTGCATGAGCGTGACACCGAGGTCGGCGACGTCGACGGCTCCGCGCGCGGTGTTGAGGAACGGCACTCAGTCGATGTTAGGGACGTTCTCGCGCCGCGACGGTGAAATGGGA
Source organism: Mycobacterium sp. Root135 (assembly GCF_001426545.1). Lineage (GTDB taxonomy): Bacteria > Actinomycetota > Actinomycetes > Mycobacteriales > Mycobacteriaceae > Mycobacterium. The sequence goes on from NZ_LMEZ01000008.1 coordinate 317,308, forward strand.
ACCACCGACGCCGCCAGCGCGGCCAGCGAGATCAGCGCGAGCAGTTGCACACCCCACGCGTGGCCGATGTAGCCGTCCACCGAGCGCCACGGGTATCTGCTGAGCACCCCGCCCGCGAGCGTCAGTCCGCCCGCGGCGAGGCCGAGTGTCAGCCGGTCGGAGCGTGCCGGTCGGGCGCGAAGCAGATACCGCAACCCGATCGCGGCGCCGAGGACCACCAGCCCGACGAACCCGGACACCAGGAAGCCCACGGCGAGTACCGCCGCGCCCGCGCCGAGTGGACCCAGCTGCCACGGGCTGGCCGCCTCGTCCGGCTCGCGGACGCGGCGGACGGGCAGGAACGCGAGGAGCAGCAGCAGGGGTAGTAGCGCCAGCCCTCCGACGAGACCGACTCGGTACGTCGTGTTGGACGAGAAGTCCAGTGTCACGGGACCCGACGTGCCCGCGGGCAGCACCCAGCCCTGCTGCCACCCGTTGACTGTGACCGGCGTCAGTGCGGTGCCGTCCGTCGTCCGCGCCGTCCAGCCGCGGTTGACGCTCTCGGGCACCACCAGGATTCGCTGGCGGTCGGACGCGCCGACGTCGACCTGCCGATGGTCGGCCTGCCACTGCGTCGTCGTCGCGGGAATCATTGGGGCAGTGGGCAGGTCGGCGGCCAACGGCCCGGCCAGCTGCACCCCGTCGGCGACGAACGCCGGGCCGGGGCTGATCACCAACTCCTGCTCCCCGGCCGGGACCGAGAGGGTGGTCGTGCCGCAGGGTTTGGCGGCGACGGGTTCGCCGTCGAGTAGGTCGCCGACGGTGGTGGTCACCGACGTTTGGACGAACTGCCCGGCGATGCCGATGATCGGACCCTTGCCGCACGGCATCACGATGGGACGGGCGCGGTTGCGGACCGGGTCGGGCGCCGCGATGGGCGCGCCACGACCGTCGAGTGCGGTGACCTCGGCGAGCCCCGGCGGCTTCACCTGGTCGAAACCGAGTGCGGTGCGGTCGATTACGTCGCTCCAGTCGAGGATCGAGATCTTCACGGTGTCGGTGGCGAACGGGGTGAGTCGGATGGTCTGGGGTCCGTCCGGCCCGAGCGCCCGGACCTGCGGACCGTTGCCCAGGTCGACCGCGACGATCGTCGGGTGGGCAGGCAACTCCGACGGGCTCGGGGTCAGCCGCAACGCCGCCACCTCCGTCGGCCGCGGCAACTTCAGGGTCAGGTTGGCCGCCGTCCGCTGCTGGACGATGTTCTGCGGGGCGGTCCACGACGTCCGCGGGTCACCGTCGCCCGCCGCGTACGACGATCCGAGCACGTCGATCACGTCGGCGTCCCCGAGGGTGCGCGCGGTGCCGGGTTGGGCGATCAGGTCGGCCAGGTTGGGACCTTGGCGCGCGCGGACCCACACCGTCGGGGTGACCGTCGTCGCCGCAGGCACCGACAGGGTGCGGCTCAGGTTGACCGGTTCCTCGGGGGACAGCGCCATGGTCGCCGCGCATCGCACGCCGTCCGGTCCGTCGGCGCATCCGGGGCGGCCGAGCAGTTCGGATCCCAGATCCCACTGTGCGACAGCCGAACCCGGGGGCGGTGTCGGCACGTCGACGGTGTGCCGCAGGCTGACGGGCTGGGCAAAACCCGACGCGTCGTACTGGGTGACGGTGAAGTCGGTGATGCCGAACTGGACGCCTGCCGAACCGTCGTCGGTCGCCACCGCGGTGAACCGCACCCACGGCGTCTCGCCGATCGGGAGCGGTGCCGAGAGCGCCTTGCCCGCCTGGTCGAAGCGCAGGGTGCTGGTGCCGGTCGCGGTCGAGATCTCGATGCGTCGCACCTGCGCGCCGACGGCGGTCGCGCTGGGGGTGATGCTGACGGCCGCGTTGGTGATGGGGTGGTCGAAGTCGACCTGAAGCCATTGCCCAACAGCGGATTGCAGTGAGTTCGACACCCAGCTGGTGGCGGGGTCACCGTCGACGGCCGCAGCTGCGCCCGCGGCCGGGGCTACGTTGGGCAGCGCGGTGGAGTCCGCCGCCGAGCTCGACACCGTGATTTTGCCGCCAGGCCAGCGGCCGTAGACGATGCCGGCGCCGCCCGCGGGATAGTCCATCACGCGGTTGAAGGTGTTCCGCGAATCCCCTTGCGCGCGAACGGCCGACGAATGGTCGTCGACCCGGCCGTAGTCCGTCTCGCGGGCCACCGGACTGTCGGTGACGGTGACGACGGGCGCAGGCAGCCCGGCCGCCGTGGCATCGGAGGTCAGCAGCATCGGCCCCAGCGGCGGCTGGCCAAGCAGCCTGCGCCGTTCGTCGATGCGCAGCAGCGCCTCAGGGCCGCCGTCCACCCGGGCCATCGCGTCGACGTCGGTGAGGTAGGGGCGCAACGGTTTGCCGCCGTCGACGCGGTAGATCTCCACCGGCGGATACGTCGGCCGCAGCCCGCTGTCGGTGACGAAACCCTTCAACGTGCCGGGGCCGACCGGTTCGCCGAACTGCGCCACCTTGGTGAGCCCGGGAGATCCGTCGACGACGCGGTGCACCAACAGCGGGCGAGCCGACCGTGACGACTCGGGGTCGAGGTCGTTGCGTACCACCAGATACGAGATGCCTTGGCGGACAAGGGTGTCGGCGAGACCGACCGACGGCCTGCCTGCGGCGAACAACCGCTGAACCGAATCCAATGCGCGGATGGTCTCCGGCGGGGTCAGCGGAATGGAGTCCCGCACCCCCCACGGACTGTTGCCGAGCACCTGCAGTGGCTCGTCGTGGCTGTTGCCCCATGTCTGCGTGGCGAATGGCGCGCCGGGAACCACCAGCACCCGACCGGGGTCGGGTGAATTGTGTTCGTCGAGCCAGTCCGCGGCGTCGTGCCAGTACTGGGGGATCGCGGTGAAGGTGCCAGGCGGGGTCAACCGCCCGGTCCACGCCAGCGACGTGGCGACCGTCAGGGCGACCAGGACGACGGCGCCGACGGCGACCCGCTTGTCGCGTTCGGGATGGGCCAGCGCCTGCAGCCATTCGCGGCGCGGCGCACTGCCGGGAAGCGGGATGCGGCCCAGGAGGTGCGCGACACCCAACACCAGGGGCAGCCGGATCAGCGGCTCCAGCTTGTGCACGTTGCGCAGCGGGGTGCCGTCGGCGTCCAGGAACGTCTGCACGTAGTGAGCGAACGGGCTGCCAAGCCCGCCCGAATAGGCGACCGCCAGCAGCGTGACGCCGACCAGAAGGATCGAGATCAGCCGGCCCCTGGCCGGCATCGACCGCAGGGCAAGGCCGGCCAGCCCGGCCGCCGCGACCAACGTCGTCGCCAGCACGGCGACCGACCCCGTCACCAGTGACGCCCCCGCGGTCGCGTTCGGTGCGACGAACGGTGTCCAGCTGTACGTGCCCCGCAGCACCTCCACCAGCGACAGCCATTGCGTCGTCACGCCGGAGGATTCGATGAAGTCGAGGAACGGTGGGCTGATCCGGCCCAGCATGAGCAGCGCGACCACCCACCACGTCACGGCAAGCACCCCGGACAACGCCCACCAGCCGGTGAACCGCCACCACAGCCGATTCGGACGATGCGCCGCCCACCAGATCAGCGCCGCCAAGCACGCCGTCAGGGTCGCCACCGCGTTGACCGCGCCCATCAGCGCAACGGCCAAGGCCGACCGCGCCGCCAGCACGCGCACGCTGTGCTGGCCCGATGTCGCCGGCAGCCCGGCTCCGTGGCCCGATGTCGCCGGCAGCCCGGCTCCGGAGCCCCGCATTGCGAGCACCACCGGCAACAGCACCCACGGCGCCAACATCATCGGCAGCGTCTCCGAGGAGATCGCGCCGAGCGTCGTCAGCACCCGGGGGGACAGTGCAAACGCCAACGCGGCGATCACCCGTGAGCTGCGACTGCCGATGCCGAGGGTCTCGGCCAGCCGGATGACGCCCCAGAACCCCGCCGCCAGCAGCAGCGCCCACCACAGCCGCTGAATCACCCAGCCGGGCAGCCCGAGAACGTCACCGGCGAGGAAGAAGGCGCCGTGCGGAAAGAGGTAGCCGTAGGCCTGATTCTGCGCCTGACCGAACGGGAGATCGCTGTTCCACAGGTCCGCGGCCCTGGCGAGGAATCGGAGGGGATTGGCCGTCAGGTCGAGCTTGGTGTCGGGGGACGTCCGGCCCGGTGACTGGACGAACACCAGCGCGAGCGAGAGGGCCCCGACGAGCCACAGCCAGCGACGGCTCAGCGGTTCGACGGACAGGGGAGTGGGTGAGGCGGGCAGGAACTAAGTCCGGTCGCCGTACTCGACCCTGTTGAGCACGGAGGACCCCGGGTCGCCCGCCTGCAGCGGCGGCTTGGTGTCCTGCTGAACCATCAGCGTCACCCCGAAGATGGCTGCCGCACCAAGCAACAGCCCAACGACGATGCTGGCAGCAGCTGGCAACAGGAACCGATCCACCCGGCCAAGGTAGCACTCGGTCACACTCGGGAGATGTCCGAGCCGTTCTGGAGAAGCGATTCCTGCGTCGTCACCGTCGGCTACGCGGTCGGCGGTGCGCTGGAGTTCCACGGCGACGATCGACGGGCCTTCTGCACCCCGGGCCACGCCTACGAGTACGTCGTGACGGTGCCGCCCGCCCAGTTCGAGGCGCTGCGGCGCGCACTCGACGTCGACGACGGGGCCGACGTGCTCGCCGAGGTGCGGGCCCGGGCCGACGACGTCATGGCCGAGGGCGAGAGCAGCTGGCTCCGACGACGCGGCGTCGAGTGCCTGGTGAACGTGTGGAGCGGCCCGCCGGACTAGACGTCAGTAGAGGATGACGACCGCGCCGCGGCCGCCGCGGCAGGTGATCCACGGGTCGGCACCCTCTGCCGAACAGGTGACGAAGAAGTCGTCGCCAACGCACGCGGCGCCCTCCGCGCAGGGGATCGCCCCGGCGGCGACGACGGAGCGCGGCTCGCGGCTGGGGTCGGCGGCGTCCCAGTAGGCCTTCAGAACGCTTCCGACGAAGGAGCAGGTGGCGGCGGGACTGCCGCGCACACCCTGGCTGGCCCACCCGGCCTGACCGGTGATCTGGAAACCGCCCTCGCAGTCCTCGCCGGTGGGGTCGGCACCCCGAATCTCGGCTGGCCTTGGCCGGCCGCCTACGCCGGTGATCGGGGCGTCGTCCGGAGTGGACGGCGCCGCGACGCTCGACGACGGCGCGGCAGCATCCGGTCCGGTCTTGTCGTCGCCCCCGCCGCGGACGACGAGCACCACGAGCACGACGACGAGGGCGAGGAGCGCTGCGACTCCGGTGAAGGCCCAGATCCGGCCGTGCCCCGAGGCCGGCGGCTCGTCGAACTCCCGCTCGTCGAACGCGGGCTCCTCGAACCTGCGCTCGTCGAACATCGGCTCTTGCGGGTACGACGGGTCGGCCAGCTGACTGGCGGCCATCGTGGGCGCGAATTCGGGATCGACCTCGGGGCCCACGTCGGCCAAGGGGTCGGGTTCCTCGGCCGACCACGCGGCGACGAAGACCTCGGGCAGGCCGGACCCGGTCGACGGGTTGGCCAGGTGTTCGGTCGGGGCGTGGGCTGCGGGGTCGACGATCGGCTGGGCTTGGGTGGCCGCGGTGGCGGCGTCGCGCAGCGCGGCCGCGAAGTCCAGGCACGCGTCGAATCGCTGCCGTGGGTCTGCTGCCATCGCCCGCAGCAACGCGGGATCGTAGGCGGCCAGATCCTGCCGGGTCTCTCCCAGCGGGCGGCCGTTCGGCGGTGTACCGCTCAGCAGGTGGTAGGCCGTGGCGGCGAGGCCGTACTGGTCGGTTCTGGCGTCGTCGTCGCCCCGGGGAACGCCGAAGTCGGTCAGCAGCGCCCGTCGGCGTGGCTCGTTGGTCAGCAGGATGCTGGCCGCCGTGACGTCGCCGTGGGCCAACCGGCGGGCGTGCGCGTGGTCGAGCGCGTCGGCGATCGAGGTGACGATGTCGAGGACCTGATCGGCGGGCATGCCGGTGTCGTACCGGTCGCGCACCAACGCGCCGGCGTTGGTGCCGTCCACGAAGTCCGTCGACAGCCACAGCAGTCCCTGGAACTCGCCGTGCTCGTGGATGCCGACGACGTGTGGGTGCCACAGCGTCGCAGCCATGTCGGCGCGGCGGTGGAATAGGGCCCGAAATTGAGGGTCGGCGGACACGGAGGCGGGCAGCACCCGAAGTGCGTCCTGGCGGAGCCGCGGATGCGCGGTCAGGTACACCGTGCCGCTGGCGCCCTCGCCGAGTTGGCGAACCACGGTGTACCCCGCGAACACGTCCCCGGATCGCAGCGGCATGCCCCGGAGATTACCCAGCCGCTACGATTCGCCCCATGCCGTTGGGTCGTACCGCAGGAGATGACTCGACGGGTTCAAGCCAGCGGAAGACCGTCGTGTCGATCGTTCTCGCGGTGCTCGTCATCGCCGGGGTCGTGGTGGCTGGCGTGTACTTCGTCAAGAACCGCGACGTGACAGCCACCGCCCCGTCGTCGACTCCGAGCCCCACCCCGTTGCCCGCCGCGGAACCACCCGTCTGCGGTGAGGGTGACGCGCTGCTGGCGGCGATGTCGACCCGCGACAAGCTCGCCCAGCTGCTGATGGTCGGCGTCACGGGCGCCGACGACGCGCGAGCGGTCGTGGCCAACGATCACGTCGGCGGCATCATGATCGGCAGCTGGACCGATCTGACGATGCTCGGCGATCCGCTCAAGGAGATCGCCGCCGCGGCGGGCCCGCTGCCGCTGGCGGTGAGCACCGACGAAGAGGGTGGCCGGGTCTCGCGACTGAAGAGCCTGATCGGGGTCCAGGAGTCGGCCCGCGTCCTCGGCAAGACGGTGACGCCTGCCGACGTCCACGACATCGCGCTGGCGCGCGGCAAGGCGATGAAGGACCTGGGCATCACCGTCGACTTCGCGCCCGACGCCGACGTGTCCGACCAGGGCGACGACACCGTGATCGGCGACCGCTCCTTCAGCGACGACCCGCAGAAGGTCACCGAGTACGCCGGCGCCTATGCGCGAGGACTGCTCGAAGCCGGAGTGACGCCGGTGCTGAAGCACTTTCCCGGTCACGGTCACGCGTCCGGCGACTCGCACGAGGGTGGCGTCGTCACACCGCCGCTGTCGGAGCTGATGAACGACGACCTGGTGCCGTACCGCGAGCTGGCGCAGCTGCCCGGCACCGCGGTCATGGTCGGCCACATGCAGGTGCCAGGGCTCACCGGAACCGACCCGGCGAGCCTGAACCCCGCCGCCTATGACCTGCTGCGCACCGGCGGGTACGGCGGCCTGCCGTTCAACGGCGTGGTGTTCACCGACGACATCTCCAGCATGGGCGCGATCAACCAGAACTACACCGTCGCGCAGGCCGCCCTCAAGGCACTTCAGGCGGGCGCCGACATCGCGCTGTGGATCACCACCGACGAGGTCCCCGGGGTGCTCGACGCGCTCGAGGCCGCCGTCACCGCCGGCGAGTTGGACCCGAAGAGGGTCGACGCCTCGGTGCTGCGAATCGCGGCGCTGAAGGGGAAGAGTCCCCTCTGCGGAGGCTGAACGCCGTCCGATTGCCTAGTCTGTCCTGATGGCAGGTGGAACGAAGCGATTGCCGCGCGCGGTGCGCGAGCAGCAGATGCTCGACGCTGCCGTTCAGATGTTCTCGGTGAACGGCTATCACGAGACGTCGATGGACGCGATCGCCGCCCAGGCCGAGATCTCCAAGCCGATGCTCTACCTGTACTACGGCTCCAAGGAAGAGCTGTTCGGCGCGTGCCTCGACCGGGAGCTGGCCCGGTTCGTCGACACCGTCCGCGGTGAGATCGACTTCAGCCAGCCCGCGCGGGAACTGTTGCGCAACGCGGTGGTCGCGTTCTTGAGCTACATCGACACCAATCGGGCGTCGTGGATGGTGCTGTACACCCAGGCCACCAGCTCGCAGGCGTTCTCCCACACCGTGCGCGAAGGCCGCGAGCGCATCGTCGACCTCGTCGGCAGGCTGCTGCAGTCCGGAACGCGCAACCCCGAGCCGGACACCGACTTCGACATGATGGCCGTCGCGTTGGTGGGTGCCGGCGAGGCGGTGGCCACCCGGGTCAGCACCGGTGACGCCGGAGTCCACGAGGCCGCGGAGCTGATGATCAACCTGTTCTGGCGTGGTCTGAAGGGCAGACCTGCCGATACCCCGGCGGTACCCGCAGCCAGCGGCTAGCGTTTCGACCGTGGAGGTCGCAGAGCCCGTCACACCCGCGATGAGGCCCGACCGTCTCATCCGCCGAAGTCTGGGCATGCTTCCGGCCGTTCGCAGTTCGATTGCGGCGCTGTTCGTCGTCGGTGCCCTGGCGTCGGCCCTGCCGTACGTCAGCGCCGCGGCCTTCGGCCCGATGATGCAGGTCGTCGCCGACGCGGGCACGAACGGAAACCTCACCGGCGTATGGGATATGCGGGGACCGCTGGTTGCGCGGTCCGACGGTCCGCTGAGCGAGGTGGCCGGTTCGGTTCCGTTCGCGGTGCTGTTGACGGTGTGGGCCGGCGCGCTGGTGCTGACTCAGCTGATGTACCTGGTGAACGCCTGGGTGGGCACCAAGGTCGAGCGGGTACTGGTCACCGACATCCGACAACGGGTGCACGATCATCTCCAGACGCTGTCGCTGGACTTCTTCACCGCCTCTCAAAGCGGCGCGTTGATGCACCGCGTGACCGCGGAATCCGCTGGAGTGCAACGACTTCTGACGGATTGTCTGATGCCCCCGTTGATCGACACCGTCGTGCTGCTGGTGGCGGTTTGCTACCTGGTGGCGCTGTCATGGCAGATGACGGTGGCCGCGTTGGTCCTCACGCCGGTGGCGCTGCTGGTGCTGAGATACGCCGGCCGGTACGTGCAGGCGGCGGTGCGTCGCACGATGGACGCGGATCGGGCGATGGGCGCCGAGCTCGAACAAACCGTCAGCGGTATCGCCGAGATTCAGCTGTTCAACGCGCAACCGGTGCGCAGCAGACGTTTTCGGGCCGTCTCCGACGAGGCGGCCAAGAGCGAGGCGTCGACGGTGATGTGGATGCAGGCCACCGCCAACGGATCTCAGGTGTTCGTCGCGGTGAGCACCGTCGTGGTGTTGTTGGTCGGCATCGGGTTCAGTTCGAGTTTCGGGTTGACGTTCGCAGGCCTGATGGTCTTCGCGGGCATGGTGCCGACGATGTTCGGTGCGGCGCAACGGGTCATGGGTGCCTACACCACCTATCAGTCGGTGTCGCCGAGTGCCGCGTCGACCTATGAGTTGCTCGACACCCGCCCCACGGTTCGGGAGTCCCCGGGTGCCACCGAACTCGGGGAGGTCCGTGGAAACCTCGTCTTCGAGGACGTCGCGTTCGGTTACACGCCGACGCAACGGGTGCTCGACGGGCTGTCGTTCTCGATCGCCGAGGGCGAGACGGTGGCGCTCGTCGGCGGCATCGGGTCTGGCAAGTCCACGGTGTACAACTTGCTGCTGCGCTTCCTCGACCCGCAGCGGGGGCGAATACTGCTCGACGGCCACCCGATCGACGAGGTCACCATCGCCTCGCTGCGGGAACAGGTGTCCAAGCTGGCCCAGTTCCCGTTCTTTACCAAGGACACGATCCGCGAGAACATCCGCTTGGCCCGGCCGGAGGCCACCGACGCCGAGATCGAGCAAGCGTGCGTTCGCGCCAACGTGCACGCCGTAATCACCGATCCGAAAAAGATGTACGACGGGTACGACACGGTGGTCGACGTGCAGGTGCCCTCCGGTGGGCAGAAACGCTTGATTGCCTTGGCGCGCTGCCTGTTACGGACACCAGAGGTGTTGCTGCTCGACGAGCCCACCGAGAATTTGGACGCCGATCAGCGTGCGCTCCTCACCGGCGTGATCCGCGGCTACGCCAAGGACCGCACCTGTCTGGTGATCAGCCACGACATGGACTTCATCGCCGCGGTCGCCGACCGCATCCTGGTGATCGAGGAAGGGCGCATCGCCCAGCAGGGCGACCACCACGCGTTGATCGCCGCGGGTGGTCCGTACAAACGGCTGTACGAGGCGCAGAACGTCGCCCTGCCGTCCTAGAGCGCCCGGACGGTTCCCGTCAGGTGTGGGTAGCCCTTCGAGAGGTTGCGCAGCGTCAGGTCCCAGCCGTCGGCGACGCGCTCGGTGTAGAGCCCGACGCGCGCGGGCAGCAGCACCGGCTTGCCGAAGCGCACCGAGTACTTCACGGCACCGGGCAGCTGCCCCTCGACGTTCGCCAATACGGCTGCGGCGGTGAACATTCCGTGTGCGATCGACGACGGGAACCCGAACAGCTTCGCGCCGATCGAGCTGGTGTGGATCGGGTTGTGGTCCCCGCTGACCGACGCGTAGTGCCTGATCTGGCCCGGGGTGATCTGAATCATGGCGTTCGGCGGCGGCAACTTCTGCTGCTTGCGCGGCTGCTCCGGCTTCGGCTCGTCGGAGAGGCTGGTCCGCTGCTGGTGCAGGAACGTCGTCACCTGCTGCCAGGCGACCTCGTTGCCGACGCTGATCTCGGTGATCAGGTCGACCAGCAGACCCTTGCGGTGCTCGCGGAGGTTCTCCGCGTGCACCTTGACGTCCACCGTGTCGGTGACCGCGATGGGCCGATACTGGGTGATCTCGTTCTCGACGTGTACCGAACCCATTGCGGCGAACGGAAAGTCGAAGCCGCTCACCAACGACATCACCGACGGGAAGGTCAGCGCGAACGGGTAGGTCAGCGGCACGGTATCGCCGAACCGCAACCCCGTCACCGCGGCGTACTCGGACACGTTGGCCGGGTTGATTGCGAGGTCGGTGATGGTGACCGTGCGGTCGGGCAGTGAGCTGCCCCGCGAGACGAACGGCAGGGCTCCTGCGGCCGCCAACGCCATGTTCTTCAGGCCACTTGGTTGGGTCACGTCACGCCCCCAAGAGGGCTTGGCCGCACACCCGAATGGTGTTGCCGGTGACGGCGTTCGACGCAGGGCTGGCGAAGTAGGCGATGGCCTCGGCGACGTCGACCGGCTGGCCGCCCTGGAACAGGGAGTTGAGGCGGCGCCCCACCTCGCGGGTGGCCAGGGGGATGGCCTCGGTCATCTTGGTCTCGATGAAACCCGGTGCGACGGCGTTGATGGTGATGCCCTTCTCACCGAAGACGGGTGCCAACGCCTGCGTCATCCCGATCATGCCTGCCTTGGTGGCGGCGTAGTTGGTCTGGCCGCGGTTGCCTGCGATGCCCGCCATCGAGGACAGTCCGACGACGCGGCCACCCTCGCCGATGATGCCGCCCTCCACCAGGCCCTGTGCCAACCGTTGCGGGGCAAGCAGATTGACCGCGACTACGGAGTCCCAGCGGCCATCGTCCATGTTGGCGAGCAGCTTGTCGCGGGTGATGCCTGCGTTGTTGACCAGGACGTCGGCCTTGCCTCCGTTGTGGTCGCCGTAGTGCTCGCGCAGGTGCTCGGTGATGCGGTCGACGGCGTCGGCCGCGGTGACGTCGAGGGCCAGCGCCGTCCCGCCGACCTTGGTGGCGGTCTCGGCAAGGGCGTCGGCGGCCCCCTCCACGTCGATGGCGACCACCTTCGCGCCGTCACGGACGAACACCTTGGCGATCTCGGCGCCGATGCCTCTCGCGGCTCCGGTGATCAAGGCGACCTTGCCGTCGAGCGGCTTGTCCCAGTCGGCGGGCGGCACCGCATCCTGGGCGTCGACGTAGAACACCTGGGCGTCGACGTAGGCGGACTTGGCCGACAGCAGGAACCGGACGGTGGACTCCAGGCCGGTGGCGGCGGGCTTGGCATCGGCGGCCAGGTAGACCAATCCGATGGTGGCCCCGCGCTGCAGCTCCTTGCCGAGTGAGCGGGTGAAGCCCTCGAGCGCGCGCTGGGCGATGCGTTCGTCGACGCCGCCGGTCTGGTCGGGCGTCGTGCCGACGACGACGACGCGGCCGCTCGGGCCGAGGTTGCGCAGCAGCGGGGTGAAGAAGTCGCGCAGCGCCTTGAGGCCCTCGGGGGTGGTGATGCCGGTGGCGTCGAAGAGCAGCCCGCCGAACGTGTCGGCCCAGCGGCCGCCGGCGTTGTTGCCGACCAGGTCGTAGTCCTCGGCGAGGGCGTTGCGCAGCGGTTCGGCCACCCGGCCCTCGCCGCCGATCAGGAGCGCGCCGGCGAGCGGTGGCTCGCCCGCCCGGTAGCGGCGCAGGGTCTCCGGCTGCGGAACGCCGAGTTGCTTGGCCAGGAACGAGCCAGGACCGGAGTTGACCACTTGCGAGAACAGGTCGGAAGCCACAGAGCTGCCTTTCGAGGAGACGGGTAGTGCGTGCGGGAGTGGGGTACCCAGGAGCGCGCGAGATTGTCGTATCGATCACGAACTTACTCCAGAGTAAGAACGGTGGGTAGTATGACCCTCGACACCAGCAACCACATTCAAGCAACGGAGATGAACGTGGCCGACACCCAGTCGCCAAGCAAGGCAGCCCGACGAGTAGCCATCCTCGGCGGAAACCGGATCCCCTTCGCGCGCTCCGACGGCGCCTACGCCAACGCGTCGAATCAGGACATGTTCACTGCCGCGCTCGGCGGACTCGTCGACCGGTTCGGCCTGAAGGGCGAGCGCATCGGCGCCGTCGTCGGCGGAGCCGTCCTCAAGCACAGCCGCGACTTCAACCTCATGCGGGAATGCGTGCTCGGCAGCGCCCTGTCCCCGTACACCCCGGCGTACGACCTGCAACAGGCCTGCGGCACGGGTCTGCAGTCGGCCATCGCGGTGGCCAACGGCATCGCGCTCGGGCAGTACGACTCGGGCATCGCCGGTGGCGTCGACACCACCTCCGACGCACCCATCGCCTTCGGCGACGACCTGCGCCGCGTCCTGCTCGGCCTGCGCCGCGCGAAGTCCAACGTCGACCGGCTCAAGCTGGTCGGCAAGCTGCCCGCCGCCGTCGGCGTCGAGATCCCGACCAACGGCGAGCCGCGCACCGGGCTGTCGATGGGCGAGCACGCCGCCATCACCGCCAAGGAGTTCGGCGTCAAACGCGTCGACCAGGACGCCCTCGCCGCGGCCAGCCACCAGAAGATGGCCGCCGCCTACGACCGCGGCTTCTTCGACGACCTGGTCAGCCCGTTCCTCGGCCTGTACCGCGACAACAACCTGCGCGCCGATTCGACGGCCGAGAAGCTGGCCAAGCTCAAGCCCGTCTTCGGTGTGAAGAACGGCGACGCCACCATGACGGCGGGCAACTCGACACCGCTCACCGACGGCGCCTCGGTTGCCCTGCTGGCCAGCGAGGAGTGGGCGCAGGCGCACTCGCTGCCGGTGCTGGCGTACTTCGTCGACGGGGAGACCGCCGCGGTCGACTACGTCAACGGCCCCGACGGTCTTCTGATGGCGCCCACGTACGCGGTGCCGCGGCTGCTGGCCCGAAACGGGTTGACGCTGCAGGACTTCGACCTCTACGAGATCCACGAGGCGTTCGCCTCGGTGGTGCTCGCGACGCTGAACGCGTGGGAGTCCGAGGAGTACTGCAAGGAGCGGCTGGGTCTCGACGCCGCGCTGGGCAGCGTCGACCGGTCCAAGCTCAACGTCAACGGATCCTCATTGGCGGCAGGCCACCCGTTCGCGGCCACCGGCGGTCGCATCGTCGCGCAGCTGGCCAAGCAGCTCGCCGAGAAGAAGGCCGCGACGGGCAAGCCAGTGCGCGGGCTCATCTCGATCTGCGCGGCAGGCGGCCAGGGCGTCACCGCAATCCTGGAGGCGTGATCTTCCGGGTGTAACGCCCCGCGACCACGCGTCGATATGTCCAGTAGCTCCGTGTTGCCGTCAGCCCCCCCGACCCGACGGCAACACGGGGCTCTTTTCATGCCCCGGCCCGATACGATCAGCGTTCATGGTCCAGATCCGCGTCGAACGCACCATTGCCGCGCCCCAGGAGCGAGTCTTCGACTGGCTGGCCGATCCGCGCGGTCTGACTGCTGCGCCGCTGGTGCTCAGGGCCGGCTTCGCGAAGGGCTGGTCGGCCCCGGAAGTTGGCGCACTCCGTGAGGTGATCGGGGTCGGAATGTGGTTCCGCGAGGAGATGACGGCCGTCGACGCGCCGAATTCCTACTCGTACCTGATCGTGCGGTCCTTCCCGCCGTTCGACCACGACGGCGGCACCCTGACGTGCCGTCCCGAAGGCGATGGCACGCACGTGGACTGGGTCAGCACGTACTCGCATCCGACGCGCGGGGGAGGCAAGCTGCTCGAGGCGGTCAGCGCCCCGCTGCTGCGGTCGAGCTTCCAGGCCATCCTCGCCGGCTGCGCCAAGGCGCTCGAACGCTAGGCCGGCGGCGGATCCTTCCTCGCCTTGACCGGCCCCGCGTTGGCCGGCGGTGGGACGAAGAGATTCCCTCGGACGCTCCCGCGGGCCGTCCACACCGCGACGAGACCCCAGGTGCACAGCAGTCCTCCGTACGCGACGGCGGCCGCCACCTTGAACGCCGGCAGGCCGGTGTGCACCGCCAACTGCGTGGTGCCCGTCACGAACGTGCCGACGGGGAACGTCAGGCTCCACCACGTCAGCGCGAACGGCATGCCGCGACGCAGCGTGCGCACGGTCAACTCCGTCGCCAACACGATCCACAGCAGCGCGAATCCCCATACGGGCACGCCGAACAGGACCGCGAAGACGTTCATCGCACCGGCCAGCTCGGGTGGCACGGCCAGCGCCGCGACGCCACCGAGCAGGCCCGCCGCCGTGATGCCCTGCCCCAGCGGTCCCAACACGATCCACAGCGTCGGGACCCGAGCCGTGCCGGACGTGCCGTAGAGGGCGAGCCTGCTCCAGATCATGCTGATGATGATCAGCGCCGCGAACAGCGACAACCCGAACATGGCGTAGCAGCCGTAGAGCATCGTGGTGCGTCCGGTGCCGGGGGCCATGTGCGGGATCAGCAGCGCGCCAGCGGCTGCGGACACCATCGGCGGGACGACCGGCATCAGCCAGCCGCCGAACGCCGCATCGGGTTCCACGTTGTGCTGGGTGAACATCAGATAGGGAATCGTCGCGGCGGTGAACAGCCCCCCGACGGTGCCCGTCGTCCAGAGCACCCAGGCAAGGTCGACCGCGACGCGGGTTCCGATCAGATCCTTGCCGACCAGGAGCGCCCCCGATCCGACGGTCATCAGCGCCATCGGGGCCGCTCCGAAGAAGTGGGCCATCTGCGGATTCCGGGAATGGGTCCGCACCATCGTCGGATGACGGAACCGCTGCACTGTCACCGCGACGAGCAGCACCATCAGCAGCACCGTGGCGACCACCCACACCGCCCGGGAGAAAACGTGCAGACCCGGGACGTGGATGGGTAGCCCGGCGCCCGCGGTCGCCACGATGCCGGTGCCCATCACCGACGCGAACCAGTTCGGCCCAAGATTCTGCAGTCGCGCGGCCTCAGTGGTCATGGCTCGTCATTGAACAGGACGCACTCGTGCTTCGATGGACACCGTGCAGATCTCCATGTTCGGTCAACTCGGCGATGCGGGCAGTTCCAATCCGGTCGACGCCTGCGTGCGCAACGTCGCCCAGTTGCACGACGAAGGCTTCCGTCGGCTGTGGATGAGCCAAATGCCCTATGAGCCAGACCTTTTGACGATTCTTGCGGTGGCGCTACGCGAGGTGCCCGACATCGAGGTCGCCAGCGGGGTGGTGCCCATCCAGAATCAGCACCCCATGCAGATGGCGCAGCGCGCGCTGACCGTCAGCCTGGTGTCGGGCGGGCGATTCATCCTGGGCGTCGGCATGACTCATCAGGCCGTCACCGAAGGCATGTGGGGCATCCCGTGGGACAAGCCGGTGCGCAGGCTCAACGAATACCTCGACGGTCTGCTGCCGCTTCTGGCGGGTGAGGCCGCCGACGCGACCGGTCAGATCGTCACCACCAGAGGCGCCCTGATGATCGCCGGAGCCCCGAAGCCCGACGTCTACATCGCGGCTCTCGGTCCGCAGTTGCTGAGGATTGCCGGTCGCCGGACGGCGGGCACGTGCACCTGGATGACGGGGCCGAAGACGCTCGCCGGCCACGTCAGCCCCACGTTGCGGCAGGCGGCCGCCGACGCGGGACGCCCCGAGAACGCGGTCCGGGTGGTGGCCGCGCTACCGGTGAGCGTCACCGACGACGTCGACGGCGCCCGCAAGCTCGCCGCACAGCAGTTCTCGATGTACGGCGTGCTTCCGTCCTACCGCGCCATGCTCGATCGCGAGGGCTACGCCGGTCCCGAGGACGCCGCGATCATCGGCGACGAGGCGACCGTCAGGGATCGGCTCGCCGAACTGAAGGCGGCCGGCGTCGACGAATACGTCGGTGCCACATTCGATCCGTCGCCAGAGGGGCGGGCCCGCACGCGGGCGGTGCTCCGCGAACTCGACGACTGATCAGACTCGCGCGACCGGTGCCCCCGCGGGCAGTGGGACGGGCTGGACGCCGGGAGTGTGGATCGCCCCCGCGAGCCATGGCAGTGCGGCGGTGAACACCTGCGTCGCCAACGGCCAGTCGTGGCGGCCCGTCGTCGGCACCACCGAGCACGTGATGCCCTTGGCCTTGCCGAGCCCGCACAGCGTGTTGGCGGCCTGCGTCTGATCGGTGGGCATGCCGTCCGCGTCGCGGCCGCCGAGCCCGACGGCGCCCTCGCTGTGGGGCATGTTGAACTTCTTCGGCGCGTCGGTGGAAATGGCGAACCAGCCCGAGACGCCTTGGTAAGGACCGTGTTTGGCCATGACGGTCGCCGGGTCGAACTGCGCCCAGGCCGCGTCGCTGCCGCCGTAGAGCCGGGCCACGGTTTGGTCCTTGGTGCCGGCGTTGGGACCCGTGTCGCCCGCGATGTCGACGAAGTGGGAGAACAGTTCGGGATGCATGACGGTCAGGTCGACGGCGCAAGTGCCGCCCATCGACCAGCCGACGATGCCCCAGTCCGAGCTGGCCGAGCTGGTGCCGAAGGTGGCGTTGACGTAGGGCACCACGTCCTTGGTGAGGTGGTCGGCGACGTTGCCGCGGGTGCCGTTGACGCATTCGGTGTCATTGTTGAACGAACCGCCGGAGTCGACGAAGACCAGCACGGGTGCGTTGCCGCCGTGGGATTGGGCGAAGGAGTCGACGATGGACGCGGCGTTGCCGGTGCGAAGCCAGTCGGCCGGGGTGTTGAACTCACCGCCGATCATCATCACCACGGGCAGCTTGGGTGCCGGGTTGGACGAGAACCACCGCGGGGGCAGGTAGACGAGCTCGGTCCGGTGCTTGAATCCCGATGCGGTCGAAGGAATGTCGACCGGCACCACGCTGCCGTGGTCGAGCACCGTCCCGGCCTTCTGCATGGCGGTCACGGTGTCGAGGTCGGTTTCGTCGGGCAGCGGGCCCGCGGTCAGTTGGTTCCAGGCGATCTGGACGGTGGGGAAGTAGCCCACCCAGGTGTTGAGCGCCAGGCCCGTACTCAGGAGGCACAGGGGGACGGCGGCCACCGCGGCGACGCGGCGCCACTTGACCCCGCGCCAGCCGAATATCGCTGCGGCGAGCGCGAATCCGGTCAACCCGGTCCACACCCACAGCGAGTCGGGTGCCGGATCACCCGCCATGCCCTGGGAGTCCACGTACCAGTGCGCCCACGCGGCCGCAGCGATGCCGACCAAGACGGCGACGGGCAGCCAGATCAGCCACCAGCGACGCGTTCGCCAGCCAAGCGCTGCGAGCAACACCACGATCGCGACGATCTGCACCGTCAGCGGCAACCAGCCCTGCAGCAGCGACAGTCCGTGGCGGTAGGGCGCGGGGGCATCGGCGGCCAAGAAGTGCACGGTTCCATCGTGGCAACCCAACCTGGGCGGTTGCTGTTCGGAGGTTATGAAACGCAAGAGGCCCCCGCCGTAGCGGGGGCCTCGAGTGCGGGAAACGACTTAGAACGCAGCCTCGTCGAGTTCCATCACTTCGTTGTCGATGTTGTCGAGCACCGTACGGGTGCTGGCCAGCAGGGGCAGGAAGTTCTTCGCGAAGAACGACGCGACGGCGATCTTGCCCTCGTAGAAGGACTTGTCCGCACCGGTGACGCCCTTGTCGAGCGCGTCGATGGCGACGACGGCCTGCTTCTGCAGCAGCCAGCCGAGCACCAGGTCGCCGACGCTCATGAGGAAGCGCACCGAGCCGAGGCCGACCTTGTAGATGTTGGCCGAATCCTCCTGCGCCGACATCAGGTAGCCGGTCAGCGTGGCCGCCATGCCCTGGACGTCTGCCAGCGCGTTGGCGAGCAGTTCACGCTCGGCCTTGAGGCGGCCGTTGCCGGACTCGTTCTTGACGAACTGCTCGATCTCGTTCGCAACGTAGCCCAGCGCAACACCCTTGTCGCGGACGATCTTCCGGAAGAAGAAGTCCTGCGCCTGGATGGCGGTGGTGCCCTCGTACAGCGAGTCGATCTTGGCGTCGCGGATGTACTGCTCGACCGGGTAGTCCTGCAGGAAGCCGGAACCGCCGAAGGTCTGCAGGCTCTCGGTCAGCTTGGCGTAGGCCTGCTCCGAGCCGACACCCTTGACGATCGGGAGCAGCAGGTCGTTGACCTTGCCGGCCAGCTCGGGGTCGACCCCGTGGACGGCCTTGGCGACCTCGGCGTCCTGGAACGTCGCGGTGTAGAGGTACAGCGCGCGAAGCGATTCCGCGTACGCCTTCTGGGTCATCAGCGACCGGCGCACGTCGGGGTGATGCGTGATGGACACGCGAGGCGCGGTCTTGTCGGTCATCTGGGTCAGGTCGGCGCCCTGGATGCGGCTCTTGGCGTACTCGAGCGCGTTGAGGTAGCCGGTCGAGAGCGTGGCGATGGCCTTGGTGCCCACCATCATTCGAGCCTGCTCGATGACCTCGAACATCTGCGCGATGCCGTTGTGCACCTCGCCGACGAGCCAACCGACGGCCGGGGTGCCGTGCTGGCCGAGCGACAGCTCACACGTCGCGGAGACCTTGAGGCCCATCTTGTGCTCGAGGTTGGTGACGTAGACGCCGTTGCGCTCGCCGGGCTCACCGGTCTCGAAGTCGAAGTGGTACTTCGGCACGAAGAACAGCGAAAGACCCTTGGTGCCGGGACCGGCGCCCTCGGGGCGGGCCAGCACGAGGTGCAGGATGTTCTCGCCGAGGTCGTCGGCGTCACCGGAGGTGATGAAGCGCTTCACGCCGTCCAGGTGCCACGTGCCGTCGGCCTGCGGGACGGCCTTGGTGCGGCCTGCGCCGACGTCGGAACCGGCGTCGGGCTCGGTGAGCACCATGGTCGAGGTCCAGCCGCGCTCGGCAGCCAGGATGGCCCACTTCTTCTGCTCTTCGGTGGCCTGGTTGTACATGATCTGCGCGAAACCGGCGCCCATCGAGTACATGTAGACGGCCGGGTTGGCGCCGAGGACGCTCTCCATCAGGGCCCATTGCAGCGCGCGGGGCATCGGCATGCCGCCGAGCTCCTCGTTGAGGCCGATCTTGTCCCAGCCGCCGTCGATGATGGTACGGACCGACTTCTTGAACGCCGCGGGCAGCGTCACGGTGTGGGTCTCGGGGTCGAACACTGGCGGGTTGCGATCACCGTCGGCGAACGAATCGGCGATGGGTCCCTCGGCCAACCGGGTGATCTCGGCCAGCATCTCCCGCGCGGTGTCGCCGTCGAGGTCGCCGTACGGCCCCTCGCCGAGCACCTTGTCCATGCCGAACACCTCGAAGAGGTTGAACAGCTGGTCACGGACGTTGCTCTTGTAGTGGCTCACGAATTCTCCTCGATGAGATGGCGTCTGCGGTTGGGTACTTGGGCTAAGTTACCCACCAGTAACTGCAGCCAACTATACCGGCTGGTAACTTGTTCGCAAAGCAGTGTCGAGCAAATATGTGCTGGCTAACCAACCCGACGGTTGATTGGGCGGCCGGATGACTCTGATTATGGCACCTGAGCTGCGAAAACCGCCAGATGTGATGTCTGCCACTAGCTGCCCCAGCATGCCCGCTAGGGTGAGGCGCATGAGGCGCGTGGTGGTATGGGGCACGGGAAACATGGGCTCGACGGCGATCCGGTCCACGCTGGCGTTTCCCGGGCTGGAACTGGGCGGGGTGATCACCTCCTCGGCGGACAAGGTGGGCCGCGACGCCGCCAGTTTTGCCGGCCTCGACGCGGAGACCGGAATCCTCGCCACGACCGACGTCGACTCCGCGCTCGCAACCTGCGACGCGGTCGCCTACATGGCCTCCGGCGACATTCGCCCCGACGACGCCGTCGCCGACATCGAGCGCTGCCTACGGGCCGGCGCGCACGTCGTGACGCCGTCGCTGTACTCCCTCTACGACCCGCGCTCCGCACCTCGGGAATGGGTCGACCGCCTGACCGCCGCCGCCGAGGAGGGCGGGTCCACCCTGCTGGTCAGCGGCGTCGACCCGGGTTGGGCCAACGACGCGCTCGCCGTGATGGCCGCCGGGCTGTGCACGCGCATCAAGACCATCCACTGCCAGGAGATCTTCGACTACTCGACCTACGACCAACCGCACGCCGTCCGCGTCAGCTGCGGTTTCGGTGGCGCCATGGACGAGACCCCGATGATGCTGCTGCCGTCGATCCCGACGATGGTCTGGGGCGGCAACATCCGGCTCATCGGACGGGGCCTCGGTCTCGAGATCGACGACATCACCGAGGTCGTCGAACGGCTGCCGCTCGACGAGACGGTCGAGAACGTCATGGGCCGCTTCGAGAAGGGCACGCAAGGCGCGTTCCGGCTGAAGATCATCGGCTGGGCCGACGGCAAGCAGCGCATCGTCGTCGACCACATCACCCGCATCGACCCGGCCTGCGCGCCGGACTGGCCGCAGCCCGACGAGGGCGTCGGCGACCACCGCGTGATCGTCGACGGCGACCCCCAGCTGACCATCGTCAGCCGGGCCGACGTGCCGGGAGGCACCAGGGCCGACGGTGGCAACACCACCGCCGCCAACCGGCTGCTCGGCGCCGTCGAGTGGCTGGCGACCCAGAAGCCGGGCATCTACGACGGCCTCGACGTGCCGTTGCACACGCCGCTGCCCGACGAGGTCGAGGCCACCCGCTGGGCCTAGCGCGTGATTTGTGGAGTCTGAGCAGCGGTCAGCGCCGCTCAGACTCCACAAATCGCTAGGCCTCGTCCGCGTCGGGCAGCTGACCAACCAAGTACTCGGCGAGCCCACCGATGGTCGGGTAGTCGAACACGGCGGTCGCGTTGATCGTGAAGGCGCCGCCGAACTGGCTGTGCAGCCGGTTGCGAAGCTCGATCGCCATCAGGGAGTCGGTGCCGAGGTCCAGGAAACGGCTGCTCGCCGCGGGCGGACCCGCGAGGCGCAAGAAGTTCTGCACCTCCCGCTGCAGGAACTCGGTGACGAACCCTGCGCGTTGCGCCACCGGAATCTCCTGAAGCTGCTTGAGCATCTCGCTGTCACCCGTGACCTCGCCCGCTGCGCTCGGCAACACCAGGTCCAGGATCGGCGGCCTCGAACTGCCGAGCACCTTCGCGGCGCGCTGCCAGTTCGCCTTGATGACCGTGGCCTGGCCGGTGCCGTTGGCGACTACCTCGGCAAGGGCGCTAAACGCGGCCGACGGCTCCAGCGGAATCAGACCTTGGGCACCGATGTTCGCGGTCGCGGCCTCCGACGACGCCATGCCGCCCTGCGCCCACGGGCCAAAGTTGACCCCGGTGGCGGGCAGACCCTTGGACCGTCGCTCGGCGACCAAGCCGTCGAGCAACGCGTTGGCGGTCGCATAGTTGGACTGTCCCGGCGAGCCGAACAGAGCCGACACCGAAGACGACACGATGAAGAAGTCCAGCTCGTCGTCGACGGTCAGGCGATCGAGGTGATATGCCCCGAAGGCCTTGGGCGCGAGCGCCGTTCGGAACCGCTCAACGCTCTGCTGGGACAGCAGCGCGTCGTCGAGAACGCCCGCCAGGTGCACGACGCCGCCGAGGGGTGACAACTCCGCACGGACCCGCTTCAACAGCGTCGCCACCTCGGACTCGTCGCCGACGTCGGCCGAGAACACGTGGACCCGGCACTTGTGCCGCTCGGTGATCTCGTCGATCGCCCGCTGCGCATCCGCATCGGGCGCACGACGGCTGGTCAGCACGATCTCACCGGCGCCGAGATGGGCCAGATACGCCGCCGTGTGCAGACCGATCGCGCCGAGTCCACCGGTGATCAAATAGCTTCGATCGGCTCGGGGGGCAAGCGGATTCGGGATCTGCACCACGATCTTGCCGATGTGGCGGGCCTGCTGCATCCGCCGGAACGCGGCCCGCGCCTCGGTCAGCGGGTAGATCTCGGCCGGGAGTGGCGTCCACTCACCGCTGGCCAAGCCCTCCGACACCTCCGTCAACAACGCGCGAATGCGCTCGGGCTCGGTGAACATCACCGTGTCCAACGCCACGATCTCGTACGCGATGTCGGGACGGGCCTCGGCCATCCGCTCCGGCGTCCAGATGTCGCGCTTGGCGATCTCGGCGAAGCGGCCGTTCGGCGCGGTGGCCTTCAGCGTCGCCTCGATGAACCCATCGCTGGTCAGGCTGTTGAGCACCACGTCGACGCCGGTGCCGTCGGTGTCAGCCAGGATCTGATCGGCGAAATCTGTTGAGCGCGAATCGTAGACGTACTTCACGCCCAGCTTGCGCAGCGTCACACGCTTGAAGGTGCTGGCGGTCGCGAACACCTCGGCACCGCACTTCTGGGCCATCTGGACGGCCGCCAATCCGACGCCACCGCTGGCGGCGTGGATGAGCACCTTGTCGCCCGGCTTGAGCTGCGCCCAGTCGAACGACAACCGAACCGTCAGCGCGGCAGCGGGAATGGTCGCGGCCTCCACCGCGCTGACCCCGTCCGGGATCGGCGCGAGGAACGGCGCTGGCACGTTGAACCGGGTGGCGAATGCGCCCTGCATGGAGCCGTACACGCGCTGACCCACCTCGACTCCGGTCACCCCGTCACCCAGTTGGGTGACGACGCCGGCGAAGTCGCCGCCGATCGGGCCGGGATCGCCGGGGTAGAGGCCGAGCACGTTGAGCACGTCGCGGAAGTTGAGGCCGGCGGCCTCAACCCGAACCTGCACGTAGTCCGCATCCGGCGGCGGCACGTCCTTCTCGGTCAGTCGCAGGTTGTCGATCGCGCCGCGTTCGGTGGGCGCCAACGCGTAGTCACCGGCGCGTGGGACCGTGAGATGACCGCTGCGGGCCCACGGCAACAACCGCGACGCCAACAGCTTTCCTTGGCGCAGCGCGAGTTCCGGCTCGTCGACCGGCTTGGCGAGCAGGCTCACCAACGCGTCCACGGCCTCCTCGGAACCGTCGCAGTCCACCAGTCGGCAGCGCAGCATCGGCTCTTCGTTGATCGTGGTGCGGCCGAATCCCCACAGTGCGGCCTGTACCGGGTCGACCGGCTCGCCGGACTCGGTGGCCACGGCCCGTTCGGTGACGATCCACAGCCCTCCGGGCAGTTTCACCTCGCCGCCCTGCACGGTGTGCACCGCGCTGAGCAGGTTGGCGATCTCGCCCTCCATGCGCGCGGTGGCCTCGTCGGTCGTCTCGTGCCCGATCGGCGCCGCACTCCGCCACACCACACCGGAGAATCCGAGGCCCCGCTGGTGCGCATCCGCCAACACCTGACCGAGGAGCTCGGGGTCGACGTCCCGGTTCAGCGGGATGCAGCCCGGCACCTTCGCGGCGAGTTCGTCGAACCCGGCAACGAGCCAGGTGCCGCTTGCGCTCCCGGCGCCGTTGGCGTCGTCAGGCAAGGCAGGCACCTCGTGCCAGCCAAGCGTGTACAGCAGCCGCGTCGCGTCGCCGCCGAGGCCACGCAACAGGGCCTCACGCGGAGCTCGCTTGACGGTGAACTCGCGAATTCCGCCCAGCTGGCGGCCATCTCGATCGAGGAAGTCGAGGTCGAAGACCTGGGTTTCACTGTCGAGACCGCTGTCGTGCCACCTCGCGCGGCAATAGAACCGCCGAGGCATCTTCTCGCGCAACGTCACCTGCCCGTACCGCAGCGGCAGGAACAGGTCGTTGACCCCCTGCTCGGCGGCGAGAAGGGCGGGGAAGGCGGGGAAGGCGACACCGGTGCACAGGTCCATCAGCACCGGGTGCATCGGTTCGGTGCCGAGGTGTTCGGTGAGCTCTTCGCCGACGAGGATGTCGCCGATCGCCTCACCGTCGCCAAGCCATAGCGACTTCAACGAGCCCGACCAGGTCGGTCCCCACGCCAGCTCGAGGTCGGCGAACGTTTCGAACAGGTCCTGCGGACGCATGCGATCGAGCCGCTCGACTGCCTCGTCGACCGGTTCCTGCGGCTCGGCAGGCTCGGCAGGCGCGGCGTCGGCGTCGTCGGCACCGGTGGCCACGACACCCTCGGCGTTCAGCGACCATTCGGCGCCCTTCTCGCCGTACGCGCGGCTGTGCACCTGGAACCGCGACTCGCCGTCCTGGCTGAGGGGATGCAGCGTCAGCTGCACTTCGCGAGAAGCCTTCTCGGGCAGGATGATCGGCTCGTAGAAGAAGACCTCCTTAGCCCGCGCCGGGGTGCCGACCGCGGCCAGCGCCATCGCCGCGTAGGTCGCGCCGGGGACGACGACCGTGCCGTAGATGACGTGGTCGGACAGCCACGGCTGCGACTTCACCGAGAGCCTGCTGGTGAAGACGGAGTCGCCGGACGCGAGCTCCTTTGCGCTGCCAAGGATTCCGGACACCGACGCGCCGTTGCCCTCGGCCCCGGTGAGACCGGAGGCCTTCGGCCAGAACCGGCGACGCTGGAACGGGTAGGTCGGCAGCTCCAGTGGCGTCGAACTCCCGTGGGCGATCCCCGCGAAGTCGAGCCGGTGGCCGCCGACGTACGCGGCAGCCAGTGCGTCGGCGATCTGGCGACGGTCGTCGACGCCCTTGCGCATCGACAACACCGCCCTCGGCGCGGCCAGGTGTTCCGGCCAGACCTGCACCGCGGCGCTCGTCAGCACCGGCTGCGGACCGATCTCCATCAGCACCGAGCAGCCAAGTGCCGCCACGGTGCGCACGCTCTCGGCGAACTGCACCGGCTGGCGGGAATGACGCCGCCAGTATCCGGCGTCGAGCGGGGTCTGCGGCGCCAGCACGGCACCGGTTCGGTTGCACACCAACGGCAGCGTCGGTGCGGCGAACTGCACCTGCGACGCGTAGGCCTCGAACTCGTCGAGCACCGGATCGAGTAGTTCGGAGTGGAAGGCGTGGCTCGTCTGCAGCCACGTGCAGCGAATGCCCTCCTCCTCGAAACGCTCGACGGCGCTCTCCAGGTCCTCGCCCGGGCCCGAGAGCACGGTGTTGGGACCGTTGTAGGCGCCGACCGACACCCGCGGGAAGTCGGCGGCGACCTGCTCGACCTGCTTGGGGTCGGCGAACACCGCGACCATCCGGCCGCCCTCGGGCAGGCTGCCGAACAGCCTGCCGCGCTCGGCGATCAGCCGTGCGCCGTCGGCGAGGCTGAACACCCCCGCCACGCAGGCGGCCGCGTACTGGCCGACACTGTGGCCGAGCACCACGTCGGGCTCGACGCCCCACGACTGCCACAGCCGGGCCAGGCCCATTTCGACGGCGAAGAGGGCTGGCTGCGCAAACGACGTGTGCCGCAACGCCTCTCCGGCCTTGCCGCCGGTGTCGAGGTCGGTCGCGAACATCACCTCGAGCAACGGGCGCGGCAGAATGTCCTTGACCGCGTCCGCACACTGCAGCACGGTCTCGGCGAAGACCGGCTCGCTCTCGAACAGTTCGCGGGCCATGCCGGGGTACTGACTGCCCTGGCCGGTGAACAACCAGGCCGTCGTCGGGTGGTTGACGTGCTCGCCGCGGACGACGCCGGGGCGCAGGCGATTCTCGGCCAGTTCGGCGAGGCCGTCACGGGCCGCTGCGATCGAGTCGACGACCAGCGCGGCGCGATGTTCGAAGTGTGACCGGCCCGTTCCCGCGGTGAGGCACACCGCGGCCAGGTCGGAGTCCGGGTGCACGCTCAACCACGTGTCGTAGCGTCGTGCCAACGCCGCCAACGCTTCTGGCGACCGCGCGGACAGTGCGAGCACGCCGACCGGAGCCGTGGAGGCCTCCGGTGCGGTCTCGGACGGCTCGACCCTTGCCGGCGCCTCCTCGATCAGCACGTGCGCGTTGGTCCCGGTGAAGCCGAACGAGCTGACGCCTGCACGACGTGGCCTGCCGTTGGCGTGCCACGGAGTGGCCTCGTCGACGACCCGAACGGGCAGGGAGGCCCACGGAATGTGGGGTGACGGGTTGTCGAAGTGCAGGCTCTCGGGCAGCAATTCGTTCTGCAGCGACAACACGACCTTGATCAGACCGGCTGCGCCGGAGGCAGATTCGGTGTGTCCGATGTTGGTCTTCACCGAGCCCATCAGCAGCGGCCGGTCGGCGTCACGCGAGCCTGCGTAGGCGGCCGCCGCGGCCTGCACCTCGATCGGATCGCCGAGCGGCGTGCCGGTGCCGTGTGCCTCCAGGTAGTCGACGTCGCCGCCGTCGAGGCCGGCGCGGGCGAGCACCGTGCCGATGAGGCGTTGCTGGGCGCCACCATTGGGGACGGTGAGGCCACTGGATGCGCCGTCCTGGTTCACCGCACTGCTCGAGATGACGGCGCAGATGCGGTCCCCGTCGCGCTCGGCGTCGCTGAGCCTCTTGAGGACGAGGACGCCGCAGCCCTCGCTGCGCACGTAGCCGTCGGCGGAGGCGTCGAAGGTCTTGCAGCGTCCGACGGGGGACAGCATCCGCGCGCGGGACGCCGCGATCATGGTGACGGGGCTCAGCAGGACGTTCACCCCACCGGCCAACGCCATGTCGCAATCGCCGAAGCGCAAGGCCTGAGCGGCCTGGTGGACCGCGACCAGCGCCGAACTGCACGCGGTGTCGACGGCCACTGCCGGTCCCTCGAGTCCCAGTGCGAAGGCGACCCGACCGGAGATGGCGTTGAGTGCGTTGCCGGTGATGAAGTGCGGTTCGATCTTGTCGATCGACCCGGACGACAGCAGATGCGCGTACTCGTTGGCGGCGACGCCCATGAAGATTCCGGTGCGGCTGCCACGCAGCGTGGCCGGCGAGTACCCGGCCCGCTCAAGGCCCTCCCAGACGGTTTCGAGCGTCAGGCGCTGCTGCGGCTCGATCCAGACGGCCTCGCGCGGTGAGATGCCGAAGAACTCCGGGTCGAATCCGTCTATCGCGTCGAGGAATCCACCGAAGCGCGTGTACGTCTTGCCCGCGCTGTCGGGATCCGGGTCGTAGAACTCGTCGATGTCGAAGCGGTCCTCGGGAACCTCGCGGATCGCGTCGACCCCGCCGGAGAGCAGGTCCCAGAAGGCTTCCGGGTTCGGTGCGCCGGGGAAGCGGCACGACACCGCGACGATCGCGATCGGCTCGTCAGAGCGGGTCGTCACCGACCGGGCCACGGCGGGCGCGGTGTCGGGGGTCTCGCTGAGGCCGAGCACGTCACCGAGGAGGTAGTCGGCCACGTCGGACAGGCGGGGGTGATCCATCACCACGGTGACGGGGATTTCCTTGCCGACACCCGCCTCGATGCGCCGCCGCATCTCCACGGCCATGAGCGAGTCCATGCCGAGGTCGAAGAAGCCGGCGTCCTCGCGGATCTCCGAGGCGTCGACCAGCGTTATCTCGGCCACCGCGTCCCGCAGGTAGTCGGTGAGCAGTCGCCTGCGCTGCTGCACCGGAGCGTTGACGAGCCGTTCGACCAGCTGGGTCCTTCCCGAGCCCGTCGTGGACGGTGTCGCCGTCTTCTCGGCGGGGAGTTCGCGCTCCACCTCCGCGAGGAAAGCCCGCCTGCCGGCCTGCTGATACAGCGGAAGGAAACGGGCCCAGTCGATTCGGGCCACGACGGCGTGCGCGGGTCCGCCTGCCGAAGCCGCGGCCACGACGTCGACCAGCCCTGCCAACCCGTCCGCGGGGGAGAGGGTCCGGACGCCGCGCTGCTCGAGCCGCGCACGGGACTCCGCGTCGGCCATGCCCGCCGACCACGGACCGAAGTTGACGCTGGTGGCCGGGACGCCGCGCGCGCGGAGGCGCGCGGCCAGCCCGTCGAGGAAGGCGTTGGCCGCGGCGTACGCGGTCTGGCCGAAGCCGCCCCACACCGAGGCGATCGAGGACGTGCTGACGAAGAAGTCGAGCTTCAGATCGGTCGTCGCCTCGGCGAGATGCCAGGCACCCCAGACTTTTCCGGCGAACACGCGGTCGACTTCGGTGTCGTCCAGCCCGCTCAGCGGGGTGGTGCCGATCTCGCCCGCGGCATGGACGATGCCGGCCAGGGGCGGTAGTTCGGTCTGGATGCCTGCCAGCAGGCGAGCGACGTCGTGTGCGTCTGCCACGTCGGCGGTGACCACCCGGATCTCGCAGCCGTGCTGCGCGATGAGTGCATCGACTCGCCGTTGGGTGGCGTCACCGGGAGCTCGCCGACTGGTAAGCACCAGCTGTCCGGCACCGTTCGCGGCCAGGTAGCCGGCGATCTCCAGACCGATGGCGCCGAGGCCACCGGTCACCAGATACGTTGCATCGCTTCGGACTTCCAGCGGTTTCTCGTTTGGCTGCTTGGCGCGGCGGACGAGTCGAGGCAGATGGACCGACTGGCCGCGCAGCGCGATCTGGTCTTCTCGAACGGCGGAGTCCTGCGGTGCCGTGACGCGGTCGAGCAGTCGGGTCCACTCGTCACCGGTGGCATCGGTCGGCAGGTCGGCCAGGCCGCCCCACACCTGCGGAAGCTCCAGAGCCGCGGCCCGGCCGAATCCCCATAGTGCGGTCTGTTCGGGCGCGACGACGTCGGTGTCGGTGACGCGCTGCGCGCCGCGGGTCAGCACCCAGATCGGCGCGCGAAGGTCGGCCGACGTCGCGGCCTTGAAGAGGCGCCGCGTGCCGCTGAGGACTCGACGTTGGATCCGCAGCAGCGATTGCGTCGACGCTGCAGTGTCCGAGTCGAGCGCCGCGACGTGCAGGATGCGCAGCGCCGGACCGTCGGCGGCAGCGGTGCGCAGCGCCTCGGCCAGCGCTGCCTCTTCGGCATCGGAGGTCGGCAGGTCGACGAAGCGGTGCCGTTGTCCGCGGGCGGTGATGGCGTCCACCAGGGGCTGTAGCGCGGGGGATGGAGAACCGACGAGGAGCCAGCTGAACTCCGCGCCGGAGTCGGTGCCTGAGAGCGGGTTGGGAGACTTGTCCCAGCGGATCTCGTAGCGGTCGTCCGACGTCGACTGTGCCACGCGCTGTCGGTTGTGTTGTGCCGCAAGCTCGGTCAGAACCTTCATGACCTGGGGGTCCTCGCCCGACCCGCCGAGCAGGGTGGCAAGTTCGGCGATGTGGCCGTCCTCGAGCAGGCGGACGGAGTCGGTGCGAGGGCCCGCGGCGGCCCGTTCTTCGCCGGCCGCCTCACGGTCGTCCTTGAACCAGTACTGGCGGTGCTCGAAGGGATAGGTGGGAAGGTCGACCTTCCGCGCTGGGGCCTGCTGGAAGGCCGCGAAGTCGGGCACGTGACCCTGGACGTAGGCATCGGCGACGGCTTCGGCGATCTGCCTGTGGTCGACGACGTTTCGGCGCAGCGACGCAATCGCTCGAGGCGCGGTCGCGGCATCGGGCCACGCCCGCAGTGCGGTGGCGGTGAGCACCGGTTGGGGGCCGATTTCGAGCAGCACCTTGCAGTTCAGCGCGGCGAGGGTTTGCACGCTCTTGGCGAACTCCACCGGTTGGCGTGCGTGCCGTCGCCAGTACGCACCGTCGAGTCGCGTGCTCCAGCCGAGCGCGTCACCGGTCCGGTTGTCGATCAGAAGGCGTTGTGGCGCTGTGTAATTCACGGCATCGGCGTACGACTCGAACTCGTCGAGAATCGGGTCGAGCAGCGCCGAGTGGAACGCGTGGCTGGTGTCGAGCCAGTCGCATCGGACACCGTCGGCGGTCAACGCGGCAACGGCCCGCTCCAGATCGGCGGCAGGCCCCGACAGAACCGTGTTGGCGCCGTTGTAGGCGGCGACCGACACGGCGGGGAACTCGTCGGTGACGCTCTCCGCGCGTTCGGCGCCGGTGAAGACGGCCACCATCCGGCCGCCCGCGGGCAGGCTGCCGAAGAGGCGGCCGCGTTCGGCCATCAGCCGCACGCCGTCCTCGAGCGTCAGCACCCCGGCGACGCAGGCCGCCGCGTACTGGCCGACGCTGTGGCCCAGCACGACGTCGGGTTCGAAGCCCCACGACTGCCACAGGGCGACGAGGCCCATCTCGACGGCGAACAGAGCAGGCTGCGCGTACGCGGTCTGGCCGAGCGTCTCGTCCCCGGTACCTCCCCCCGTCGCTTCGCTCGCCCCGGTCTCCCCGAAGATCACGTCCAGCAACGGCTTTTCGAGGACGTCGGCGACCACTGCGGCGCACCGGTCCACGGTCTCGGCGAACACCGGTTGGGTGGCGTACAGCTCCTTGGCCATGCCGGTGTACTGGCTGCCCTGACCGGTGAAGAGCCACGCCGTCTTCGGGGCGTCGTGCGATTCTCCGCGGACCAGTCCCGGAGCCGGGCGGTCGTCGGCGAGCGCGCCGAGGAGTTCGATGGCGGATTCTCTGGAGTCGACCACCAGCGCGGCCCGGTGCTCCAGGTGCGCTCGGGCCGTGCCGGCGGTGATGCAGACGTCGGCGAGGCTGGCCTCGGGGTGCGCAGACAGCCACCGGCGGTAGCGGTCTGCGAGCTGAGTCAACGCGGCCGGTGTGCGTGCCGAGAGCGGAAGGATGCTGAAGCGGTCCGCCGGTTGGTCGACCGGATCGGCAACGGCCACAAGAGATTCCGCGGGCGCCTCTTCCAGGATGACGTGCGCGTTGGTGCCGGCGAACCCGAAGGAGCTGATGCCGGCGATGCGGGGTCGGTCGCCCCGCGTCCACGGGGTGGTCTCGCGGACGACCTCGACGGCAAGACGGTCCCACGGAATGTGCGGTGAGGGGTTCTCGAAATTGCAGTGCTTGGGCAGGGTTTCGTGCTCGAGGGACAGGATGACCTTGATGACGCCTGCGATTCCCGCGGCCGCCTCGAGGTGTCCGATGTTCGTCTTCGCCGATCCGATCAACAGCGGTTGGTCGGATGCGCGGCCGGCGCCGAGCACCGCTCCGGCGGCCTGGGCCTCGATCGGGTCGCCAAGCGACGTCCCGGTGCCGTGTGCCTCCAGGTATCCGACGTCGCGGGGTTCGAGGTCCGCGCGCTTGAGCGCATCGGTGATGACCCGTTGTTGGGCAACGCCATTCGGCACCGTCAGGCCGCCCGAGGCGCCGTCCTGGTTGATCGCACTGCCGCGGATCACGGCGCGAATGTGGTCGCCGTCGGCGATCGCGTCTTCGAAGCGCTTGATGACGATGATGCCGCAGCCCTCGCCGCGCACGTAACCGTCGGCGGCCGCGTCGAACGTCTTGCACCGGCCGTCGGGCGCGAGCATGTGCGCGCTCGAGAACGTGATCATGGTGGCCGGGGTGAGCAGCACGTTGGCGCCACCCGCCAGCGCGAGATCGCACTCTCCAAGGCGCAGTGCCTGGCAGGCCTGGTGAATCGCCACCAGCGACGAGCTGCACGCCGTGTCGACTGCCACCGACGGCCCCTGGAGCCCCAGCCGGTAACTGATGCGGCCCGCCGCAGCGGCGTTCGACGTACCGATCGCGAGGTACGCCTCGATCTCGTCGTAGTCCAGCGCGTCGGATGCCATTCCCAAGTAGTCGTGGGTTGCCAACCCGACGAATACGCCGGTATTCGTGTTTGCCAAATCTGTCGGTGCCGTGCCGGAATGTTCGACGGCGCGCCACGACGTCTCGAGAAGAATGCGATGTTGGGGGTCCATCAGCCGGACTTCGCGGGCCGACATTCCGAAGAACGGTGCGTCGAATCCGGTGACGTCGTCCACGAAGCCAGCCCGGCGGGTGACGATCTTGCCGGGGACTCCCGGCTCGGGATCGTAGAAGTCATCAGCGTTCCAGCGGTCTTTCGGCACGTCGGAGACGGCGTCGCGGCCCTCGACCAGGACGTCCCAGAACTCGTCTGCGTCCGCCGCGCCCGGGAATCGTGCTGCATAGCCGACTATCGCGAAACGCGGGGCCTGCTCCATCGGATGAACTTCGCTGCCCATGGCAGTGCCCTTCCATCGTGACCTACGGTGAGGTAACTTACTCGTCGGTCAGATTAACTTACTCATTGGTCAGTTTCGAGCGGTTAGAGCCGCTGAGTTGCTGAGAAGCAATGTCGCCGCCCACTATGGCACGTGCGACGCGGCGTCACGGATTCGTCACCGATGATCTGGCGGAGTCGGTTACCGAGGGTATGTTGGGCGCCGCGACGTGAGGTGCCGGCCCCGGCAACCGGGCAAACTGGGAGGACGAAGTTCTTGCGCATCGGCGATATAACCATCGGCGCTCTTCACGAGTGGTCGGTGAGTTCGGGAACCGTGACGTCGTGGCACCCCACCGCGGCAGCGCAGGAGAAGGCTCGCCAGGCGCCCGTCAGCACCGTGCCGGTGAGCTACATGCAGCGTCAACACCTCCGCAACTACCATGACCGCACGGACGCGGGATTGAACTTCTCACGTCAGATCATCGCCAGCTGCGAGGTGGCCGGCGAGTGCGACATCGGGGCCATGGACCACGCCGTCAACGCCTACCTCCAACGTCACGACACCTTCCGGAGCTGGTTCGAACGAACCGACGATGGCGAATTCGTCCGCCACGCCATCGAGGATCCCACCGACATCGAGTTCGTGCCCGTCGACCAGGGGCACATGACGGCCGACGAGATCCATGCCCACGCCGTCAGCATCCCGAACCCGTTGGAGTGGGGCTGCTTCACCTTCGGAATCATCCAGCACGACGGCAACTTCACCTTCTTCGCCGCCATGGACCACGTCCACGGCGATGCGACGCTGATCGGCACCACGATGATGGAAGCCAACGGCATGTACTCGGCGCTGAGTTCGGGTGGCGACGCCCTGGTGCTTCCCGACGCAGGCAGCTTCGACGCGTTTTGCGTCCGGGAGCAGGAGTACACCTCCGAGCTGACCACGGATTCACCCGGCGTGCGCAGGTGGATCGACTTCGCGCAGAACAACGGGGACGGCTTCCCTGAGTTCCCGCTGCCGCTCGGCAACCCGAACAAGGCGACCGCCAGCGACATGACGTCGCACGTTCTGATGGACGCGGCGCAGACCGAACGCTTCGAGGCGGCCTGCTCGGCCGCGGGGGCCCGCTTCGTCGGCGGTCTGTTCGCGTGTCTCGGCCTGGTCGAGCACGAATTCACCGGCGCCTTGACCTACTACGGGCTCACGCCGAGGGATTCCCGAACCGCCGGCGACAACTTCATGACGCAGGGGTGGTTCACCGGGTTGATCCCGATCGTCGTCCCGGTGGCGGCCACGTCGTTCACCGAGGCGGCCGCGGCCGCTCAGGCGTGCTTCGACTCGAGCCTGGACATGGTGCGTGTGCCGTACTACCGCGTGTTGGAGCTGGCGCCGTGGCTGCAGTGGCCGCAGCCCAACTTCCCCGTGTCGAACTTCCTGCACGGCGGCGCGGCGCCGCTCAACGCGATCCTCGCGGCGGGCGCCATGGGTTTGGCGAACAACATCGGGATCTACCCCGACGGACGCTTCTCCTACCAGTTGACCATCTACATATTCCGGTACGGGGAGGGCACGGTCATGGCGATCATGCACCCCGACAACCCGGTGGCCAAGAAGTCTGCCACCCGCTACATGGAGGCCATGAGTTCGGTCGCCGTGCGCGTCGCCGACAGCGGTCACTGGGGACGCGTCGCATAACAGGGAGCACATGGATGGCAAGGGTTCTTCGGCGCGACACGCGAATCGTGCGGCGGTGAGGGCGTCATGCGACGGCTAGCTGATCTCGTGGTCCGGTGGCCCTGGGCGGTCGTAGGCGTGTGGGTAGCGCTGTTGATCGCCCTGCCGCTGACCCTTCCGTCCCTAGGTTCGATGGCCGAGAAGCATCCGCTCGCCATCCTGCCCGCGGACGCACCGTCGAGTGTCACCGCTCGCAAGATGACCGATGCGTTCCACGAGTCGGGCAACGACGATCTGCTCCTGATCGCGCTGACCAACGACAACGGACTGAGCGCGGCCGACGAGCCGACGTACCGCAAGCTGGTGGACGCGCTGCGCGACGACGTGACAGACGTCGTGATGGTGCAGGATTTCGTCAACACACCAGAGCTGCGGCAGTTCCTGACGAGTGAGGACAAGAAGACCTGGGTGTTGCCGGTGGGTCTGGCGGGGGAGTTGGGTACTCCGAAGGGCTTCGAGTCCTACAACCGGGTGGCCGACCTGGTCAAACTCAATACCGCGGGCAGTCCGCTGGACGTGCACGTCACGGGGCCGGCGGCCACCGTCGCCGACCTCACCGTCGCGGGTCAAACCGATCGTCTGCCGATCGAACTCGCGATTGCCATCCTGGTGCTCGCGGTCCTGTTGCTGGTCTACCGCAGCGCGGTCACGATGCTGCTGCCGCTGGTGACGATCGGGTCGTCCCTGCTGATCGCGCAGTCTTTGGTGGCTGGGTTTTCCGAGCTAACGGGGTCGGGCGTCTCGAACCAATCCGTCATCTTCCTGAGCGCCATCATGGCCGGTGCGGGGACGGACTACGCGGTCTTCCTCATCAGCCGTTATCACGATTATTTGCGATTGGGGGCCGACCCCGAACGGGCGGTCCGACAGGCGATGGCGTCCATCGGGAAGGTGATCACCGCATCAGCCACCACCGTGGGGCTCACCTTCCTGTTGTTGAGCTTCGCGAAGATGGGTGTCTTCCGAACGGTCGGAACGTCGGCGGCAATCGGGATCGGCGTCGCCTACCTGGCCGGCGTCACGTTGTTGCCGGCAATTCTGGTGCTCGCCGGGCCGCGTGGCTGGATCAAGCCGCGGCGCGAACTGACCGCTCGATTCTGGGGGCGGTCTGGCATCCGCATCGTGCGCAGACCGGTAGCCCATCTCGTCACCAGCCTGCTGGTGTTGGGCCTGCTGGCCAGCTGCGCGATCTTTGCGCACTACAACTACGACGACCGCAAGGCCGTGGCGGCGTCGGCACCAAGCTCTGTCGGGTACGCCGCGCTGGAACGCCACTTCCCGATCAGCCAGTCGATACCCGAATACGTCCTCATCCAGTCGCCGCGTGATCTGCGTACGCCGCAGGCGCTTGCGGACCTGGAGCAGCTGGCTTCGCGCATTGCCCAATTACCTGACATCGGTCTGGTCAGTGGCGTCACCAGGCCCCTGGGAACCGTGCCGCCCGAGTTCAGGGCTACCTATCAGGCTGGCCTCGTCGGTTCCCGGCTGGCCGACGGCTCCAACCAGATCGACCAGCGCACGGGCGACCTCAGCCGGCTGTCAGCCGGAGCCAATACGTTGGCCGACAGCCTCGTCGACGTGCGCGCGCAGGTCAACAAGATCGCGCCGAACATCCAGCGTCTAATCGACTCCGTCTCCTCACTGAGAGCCAAGAACGGCGGCGACACCCTGGTGCGCGACGTCGACAATGCCGCAAAGCTGGTCGACGCCATCAACGCGCTCGGCAATCAGATGGGCATCAACTTCACCGCTGCCAGGGATATGTTCGCCTGGATCGGCCCGGTCTTGACGGCGTTGCAGGGCAACCCGATCTGCGACCTCGACACCTCCTGTAGCAATACCCGCGACGTATTCGCGCGACTCGTCGCCTCGCGCACCAATGGAAACCTCGATCAGCTGAACAATCTGGCGCACCAGCTGCAGGGGATGGGTGACAAACAGTCTCTGAATGCCACGTTGAAGAAGCTGAACAGCACACTCGCCGGCGTCTCCTCGGCCGTCAACGCCATGGGGTTGGACAAACCCGGCGGTGCGCAGGCGGGCCTGACCCAGCTGAAGCAGGGCGCCGACCGCCTGGCTGGTGGCAGCCAGCAGGTAGCTGGCGGGGTGGACCAACTCGTCGAACAGGTCAAGGTGATAGCCGACGGCCTTGGCGAGGCTTCGGGGTTTCTGTTGACGATGAAGGAGAACGCTTCAGATCCATCGCAGGCCGGGTTCAACATCCCGGTGGAAGTGCTGAAGCTGGCGGAGTTCCAAAAGGCCGCCAAGGCGTACGTGTCGCCGGACGGACACTCGGTGCGGTACCTGGTGCAAACCAAGCTCGACCCGTTCAGCTCCGCGGCGATGGATCAGGTCGACCAGATTAGAGACGTCGCCATGGGGGCCCAGCCGAACACCACGTTGGCCGACGCCACGATCTCGATGGGAGGGTATCCGGCCGCGCTCAAGGACACCCGCGACTACTACCAGCACGACATTCGGTTCATCATCATCGCGACGCTCATCGTCGTCCTGCTGACGCTGATGGTGCTGCTGCGTGCGATCGTCGCACCCCTGTACCTCGTTGGCACCGTGGTGCTTTCGTACTTTGCGGCCATCGGCATCGGCGTATTCGTATTCCAGTTCCTGCTCGGGCAGCAGTTGCATTGGAGTGTGCCGCCGTTGGCCTTCGTCGTACTGGTGGCGGTGGGAGCCGACTACAACATGCTCCTGGTGTCGCGAATGCGCGACGAGTCTCCGCGCAGCCTGCGTTACGGAGTCATCCGTACCCTGGGTTCGACGGGCGGTGTGATCACCGCGGCAGGGCTCATCTTCGCCGCTTCGATGGGCGGACTGATGTTCTCGAGCATCGGCATCGTGCTGCAGGGCGGCTTCGTCATCGGGGTGGGAATTTTGTTGGACACCTTCGTGGTTCGCACCATCACGGTCCCCGCGCTTGCGGTTCTGGTCGGCCGCGCCAACTGGTGGCCGTCAGGTCGAATGAGTGCGCGGCGGTCGTCGACGCCGAAGGCCGAACCCGTCGAGCAACCCGGTTAGCGCGGGCCTGCGATGTATGTGAAACTACGACACGAAGCAGACGGGTCAGGACTACGGATGAAGAAACTCCTCGCGGGACTTGCGGTAGTGGTAACTGCTGGCGTCACTGGATGTTTCGGCGTAGGTTCCGCCGCCGCAGACGACGCGCGGCCCGCCGATCCGCCTGCGCCGGGATCGCCGGCCGGCAACACCCCGGCCCCCGTCGCGGCAGTGAACGGGACGGCGTACGCCCTCGGCGGCGCCCACGTCCTTGGGATTCCCTACGACGAGTACATCCGACTCACGGGCGCTGACTGGTTCCCTGGGATGAAGCGGGAGAAGGTCGACTATCCCGCGGGCCAGGTTCAGGGCCACGTTCTGGAGCGACTGTTCCCCGGTATCGGCCCCATCGGAGAGCAGATCCGTCCCGGTTTGGGCTTGGACGGTCCGAGTATCGGCGAGTCGGTCGACATCGGCGAGCCGAACCTCCAGGCGGCCATTCGCAACGGTGGTCCCGGGGTTGCGATGGGCTTGTCCGAGGGGGCCTTCGTCCTCGACGCCGTGAAGGATCGATTGGCCACTGATCCGACCGCTCCGCCGCCGGATCAGTTGAGCTTTGCGACGTTTGGCGACCCACTTGCGAAGAGCTCGTTCGGGGAGAGCTTTCTGACCCAGATGTTCCCCGTGGGCAGCGTCGTGCCCGCGCTGGACTTCCGCATGCCCGCTCCGGTCGAGAGTCAGTACCACACCGACCAGTTCGTCTCTGCCTACGACAGCATTGCCGACTTTCCCGATCGTCCGGACAATCTGTTCGCCCTTGCCAATTCGATCGCCGGGCTGGCCACCGGCCACACTGCCATTGCGTTCACCAAACCGAGCAACGTGCCGCCGCAGAACGTCAGGACGGAGGTCAACTCCAGGGGCGGGACGACCACGACGTATCTGATTCCGGAGGAGCACCTCCCGCTGGTCCTGCCCTTCAAGTATCTCGGTTACCCGCAGGACACGCTGAATCAGCTCGACGCGATACTGCTGCCCCGCGTGAACGCGGGCTACTCGCGAAACGACGATCCGGCGACGGCTCCGGTCCAGGTGGACCCCGCACGCGGCTTCGATCCCGTGGCTGTCACCGCGCCCGCCAACGAGGCGACCTTCAGCGGCAGCGATGATCCACTCTCGACGCTCGCCAACGGCCTGATGTCCGCGTTCTCCAGTGGCCCGAAGTAGCCGTGACGTGACGCCAACCCCCCAGTCGAGCATCCTCTCGATACTGCACGGTCGCGCTAGCATGCGCCCCGATGAGGTGGCCTTCACCTTCACCGACTACGACCACGACTCTGGAGGTGTTGCCGAGAGTGTGACGTGGTCGCAGTTGTCCCGCCGAACGTTGAATGCGGCGCGCGAACTCGGCAATCACGCGTCGGTCGGAGACCGGGTCGTGATCCTGGCACCACAGGGACTCGATTACGTCCTGGCATTCCTGGGGTCCATGCAGGCCGGCCTGATTGCGGTCCCGTTGCCCTTGCCGCATCGCGGCGCCAGCCACGATCGGGTGAGTGCCGTCTTCGACGACACGTCGCCCTCGGTCGTGCTCACGACGTCCACTGTTGCAGACGACGTCGCCGAGTACCTCGATCGTGCCGGCCTGGACATCGTTCCGAAGATCGTCGAAGTCGATGCGATGAATCTGGACGGCCTGCTCGACGGAGGGCCCGGCGCTTCGTCGACGGAGTTCCCCAGCACGGCGTATCTGCAGTACAGCTCGGGTTCGACCCGGCTGCCCACCGGAGTGATGATCTCGCACCAAAATCTCCAGGTGAACTACGAGCAGTTGATGCGCAAGATCTTTGGCGGAAGCGTCACGTCTGGAGCCGATCTCACCATGGTGTCGTGGTTGCCCTTCTATCACGACATGGGTTTGGTGCTTGGTGTCTGCGCACCCATCCTCGGTGGCTTTCACGCCCAGCTCACCAGCCCGACCGCGTTCCTGGAAAGTCCGGCCAGATGGATGCGAGCATTGGCACAGAACCCGCATGCGTTCTCGGCGGCGCCGAACTTCGCCTTCGACCTGGCGGCCCGCAAGACCACCGACCGTGATCTCGCTGGACTCGACCTCGGTGGAGTGGTGGGTATCATCAACGGCGCTGAACGCGTCGTGCCCGCGAGCCTGGAGCGCTTCGCAGATCGGTTCGCGCACTTCAACTTTCGCGACCACATGCTGCGTCCCTCCTACGGCATGGCGGAGGCGACCGTCTTCGTGACGACCGCAACCTGGGCGGAGTCGTCGGCCGTCGCATTCGACGTCGACGAATTGTCCGCAGGCCGCGCTCGACGGTGTCCGGCCGGAACCGGGTCGTCGCTGGTGCGCTACGAACTGCCGCAGTCGCCCATGCTGCGGGTGGTCGACGTCGAGACGGAGCGGGAAGTCCCGCAGGACGTGGTCGGCGAGCTCTGGGTGCACGGCGACAACGTCTCGACCGGATACTGGGGCAGGCCGCCCGAGGAGCAACGCTGCTTCGGGGCCACGATCGTCGATCCCTCGTCGGGTACACCGGACGGGCCGTGGTTGAGAACGGGCGACTTGGGTTTCGTCTCCAAGGGAGAGCTCTTCATCGTCGGCCGCATCAAGGACCTGCTGATCATTCGCGGTCGCAACCACTATCCCGAGGACGTCGAGGCGACGATCCAGGAACTCACCGGCGGTCGTGTCGCGGCGATATCGGTCCCGGTGAACGACGTGGAGCAATTGGTCGCCGTCGTCGAGCTCAAGAAGCGTGAAGATTCGCCCGAGGGCTGGCTCGATGTCGTCAAGAGCGACGTCACCGCGGCGATATCCAACGAGCACGGTGTGACCGTCGGCGATCTCGTGCTGGTACCGACCGGGTCGATTCCGACCACGACGAGCGGCAAGATTCAGCGTGCAGCGTGCGTCGGTCTGTATGCCGAGGGGCAATTCGACCGGTTGGACGCCTGAGCCCAATCGCGGGGCGCGCCAGGGTCATCGATGTTCCTTACCGTTCTGGTCATGGCGCTTGCCGTCAGCGTCGAACCGTTCCGAATAGGCATGACTTTGGTGATGCTGAACAGGCCCCGGCCGGCGCTCCAGTTGCTGGCGTTCCTGTGTGGCGGCTTCGCCATGGGAATCACGGTGGGCCTCGTCGTGCTGTTCGTGTTTCACCGCGCACTACGGGAGTCGAACTACGTCACCTTGCCGAACGTCCAGATTCTGATCGGGCTCCTGATGTTGTTCTTCGCGCTGATCGTCGTGATCCCCGGGCGCCTACGTCTGCGGCCGACACGCGTGACGGGGCCGGCCGAACGACTGCTGCGCGGACCGTCGCTGGTGGTCGCAGGCGTTGCCGGGCTGGGCATCGCGCTTCCGTCGGTCGACTATCTTGCCGCGCTGGCCGTCATCCTGGCCTCGGATGCGGACGCCGCGACGCAGGTCGCCTTGTTGTTGGCGTTCAACGTCGTGGCCTTCGCGTTGGTGGAGATTCCATTGCTGGGTTACCTGCTGGCACCAGAGGCGACCTTGAGGTGGGTCGCGTCGCTGCACGGCTGGATCCGAGCGCGTCGCCGAGTCGAGGTGGCAAGCGTGCTGACGGCGATCGGCTGTGGGTTCCTCGTGATCGGTGTGGCAGGGCTGTGATTGGAGTTGCAATCACGGCGAGCGCAGTTCTGGCCGCCGCACCTCGATCCGTGTGAAGATGGAGATCTCATGACCGGTACCGATCTGAGCCCAACCTCCTTACGCGAGGCCTTCGGCCACTTCCCGACGGGTGTCATCGCGATCGCCGCCGAAGTCGACGGCGTCCGGGTGGGCCTGGCGGCCAGCACCTTCGTCCCGGTGTCACTCGACCCGCCGTTGGTGTCGTTCTGCGTGCAGAACTCGTCGACGACGTGGCCCAAGCTCAAGGATCTGCCGTTCCTCGGCATCAGCGTGCTCGGCGAGGCGCACGACGCCGCCGCCAAGACCCTGGCCGCGAAGACCGGTGACCGGTTCGCCGGCCTTGACACCAAGTCGACCGAGCGCGGCGCGCTGTTCATCCACGGCACCAGCGTCTGGCTGGAGAGCGCCATCGAGCAGGAAGTGCTTGCCGGCGATCACACCATCGTGGTGCTGCGGGTCCACGACATCACGATCCACGACGGCGTCGCACCCATCGTCTTCCACCGGAGCGCGTTCCGCCGCCTCGGCAACTAGCTCTCCTGTGGGCTCGCTACGGTCGGGCGGCCAACTCGTCGCGGTAGCCCGCGACGCGCCGGTCCAACTCGGCGGCGTCGTCGGGCCTGCCCTCCTTGCGAGCCAGCTCGGCGCGCACCGTCAATTCGCGGATTGCGGTCCGAATGTCGTTGACGCTCTTCGTTTCTTGAGGACCCATGCGGCTAGCCTTTCGTCGTTGAATGGCGTGAATCGGCCTGCAGTCCACGGTACGCCGCAACACTCGCCCAACGTGACGTGGCTGCGAGATTCTCGAAGAATTCTCGCAGCCACGGTCGATTACGCCGCTACCGCCGGAATAGCTTGTTTCCGAGCCACACGATCGGGTCGTACTTGCGGTCGGCGACGCGTTCCTTCATGGGGATCAGGGCGTTGTCGGTGATCTTGATGTGTTCGGGGCAGACCTCTGTGCAGCACTTGGTGATGTTGCACAGGCCGAGGCCGAACTCCTCCTGCGCCATGTCCTTGCGGTCCACGGTGTCCAACGGATGCATGTCCAGCTCCGCGATCCGCATGTGATAGCGCGGGCCCGCGAAGTTCTCCTTGTTCTCCTCGTGGTCGCGCACCACGTGGCAGACGTTCTGGCACAGGAAGCACTCGATGCACTTGCGGAACTCCTGGCTGCGGTTCACGTCCTCCTGCTGCATCCGGTACTCACCGGGCTGCAGATCCTTCGGCGGCGTGAACGACGGGATCTGGCGCGCCTTTTCGTAGTTGAAGGACACGTCGGTCACCAGGTCACGCATGACGGGGAAGGTCCGCAGCGGGGTGACGGTGACGGTTTCGTCCTCGCCGAAGGTGGACATGCGCGTCATGCACATCAGCCGGGGACGGCCGTTGACCTCGGCCGAGCACGATCCGCACTTGCCCGCCTTGCAGTTCCACCGCACCGCGAGGTCGTTGGCCTGGGTGGCCTGCAGACGGTGGATGATGTCGAGCACCACCTCGCCCTCGTTGACCTCGACGGTGTAGTCCTTGAGCTCGCCGCCCGTGTCGTCGCCGCGCCAGACTCGCATGCTCGCTTCATAGGCAGCCATGTCAGCCCTTCCGTTCCGGGTGCTCGGTCAATTCGCCGTCGGTGTAGTACTTCTCGAGTTCGGACAGCTCGAAGACTTCGAGGAGGTCCGGCCGCATCGGCACCTGTTCCTCGGCGTCGACGGTGACGCGGGGGACCATCGCCTCGGCGGTCGCCGCCTCCGTCGTCCGACACACCAGCAGCGTGTTGCGCCAGTTGGCGTCCATCGCCGGGTGGTCGTCGCGGGTGTGCCCGCCGCGGCTTTCGGTGCGCTGCAGCGCCGCCTTGGCCACGCACTCGCTGACCAGCAGCATGTTGCGCATGTCGATCGCGAGGTGCCAGCCCGGGTTGTAGACCCGCCCGCCCTCGACGGCGACGTTCTGCAACCTGCCCCTGAGCTCGTCGAGTTTGGCGAGCGCCTCGTGGATCTCCTCTTCCTTGCGGATGATGCCGACGAGGTCGTTCATCGACTGCTGCAGCTCGGCGTGCAGCGTGTACGGGTTCTCGGGATTCTCATGCGGCTCGTACGGCGCCAACGCCATCTTCTCGGCCTCGTCGAGGGAGTCCTGTGAGATCTTCGGCCGCTCGTCGAGCGCGCGGACGTAGTCGGCAGCCCCGAGCCCGGCCCGCCGCCCGAACACCAGAAGGTCGGACAGCGAGTTGCCGCCGAGGCGGTTGGAGCCGTGCATGCCACCCGAGCACTCGCCCGCGGCGAACAGGCCGGGAGTGGCCGCCCCGCCGGTGTCGGGGTCGACCTCGATGCCACCCATGACGTAGTGGCAGGTGGGGCCGACTTCCATCTCGTCCTTGGTGATGTCGACCTCGGCCAGCTCGATGAACTGGTGGTACATCGAGGGGAGCCGACGCTTGATCTCCTCGGTCGGCATGCGCGAGGCGATGTCGAGGTAGACGCCGCCGTGCGGGGTGCCGCGCCCTGCCTTGACCTCGGCCACGATGGCACGGGCCACCTCGTCGCGGGGGAGCAGGTCAGGGGTGCGCCTGGCGGAGTCGTTGTCCTTGAGCCATTGGTCGGCTTCTTCTTCCGTCTCGGCGTACTGACCCTTGAACACCGGGGGGATGTAGTCGAACATGAAGCGCTTGCCCTCGGAGTTCTTCAGCACTCCGCCGTCGC
Organism: Mycobacterium sp. Root135; assembly: GCF_001426545.1. Lineage (GTDB taxonomy): Bacteria > Actinomycetota > Actinomycetes > Mycobacteriales > Mycobacteriaceae > Mycobacterium. The sequence continues at coordinate 360,508 of NZ_LMEZ01000008.1, forward strand.
CGCGGACGCCCTCGGTGACGAGGATGCCCTTCACGGACAGCGGCCAGACCATCCCGGTCGGGTGGAACTGGATGAACTCCATGTTGATCAGTGACGACCCTGCGCGCAGCGCCAGGGCGTGGCCGTCGCCGGTGTACTCCCAGGAGTTGGACGACACCTTGAACGACTTGCCGATGCCGCCGGTGGCCAGCACGACCGCCGGCGCTTCGAACAGGATGAAGTTGCCGGTCTCGCGCCAGTAGCCGAAGGCGCCGGCGATCCTGCCGGTGGGTCCGTCTGAGTTGGGCTCCGCGCTGGCGTTGTCCCTCGGGCCCTTGTCGAGGATGAGGTCGGTGATCGAACACTCGTGGAAGACCTTGATCCGGGCCTCGTAGTCGCCGAGCTCGCGGAAGTCCTCCTGCTGCAGGGACACGATCTTTTGCTGCAGCGTGCGGATGATCTCCAGGCCGGTGCGGTCGCCGACGTGCGCCAGCCGCGGGTAGGTGTGCCCGCCGAAGTTGCGCTGGCTGATCTTGCCGTCCTTGGTGCGGTCGAACAGCGCACCGTAGGTCTCCAGCTCCCACACCCGGTCGGGGGCTTCCTGCGCGTGCAGCTCGGCCATCCGCCAGTTGTTGAGGAACTTGCCGCCGCGCATGGTGTCACCGAAGTGCGTCTGCCACGAGTCCTTGGTGTTGACGTTCTTCATCGCCGCCGCGCAGCCGCCCTCGGCCATCACGGTGTGCGCCTTGCCGAACAGCGACTTGGTGACCACCGCGACGCGCTGTCCGCGTTCGCGTGCCTCGATCACCGCTCGCAGTCCTGCCCCGCCGGCGCCGATGACGACCACGTCGTATTCGTGCCGTTCGAGTTCACCCATGAATTCGTACCCCTACGTCGTCAATTGTCTTGTCGGCCAACGAATCAGCCAATGAATCTGAGGTCGGAGATGGTGCCGCTGGCGACCAGCATCACGTAGAAGTCGGTGAACATCAGGGTGCCGAGCGTGATCCACGCGTACAGCTTGTGCCTGGTGTTGAGCCTGCTCACCTGACCCCACAGCCAGTACCGCACCGGGTGCTTGGAGAAGTGCTTGAGCCGCCCGCCGACGACGTGGCGGCAGGAGTGGCAGGACAGCGTGTAGACCCACAGCATCACCACGTTGACGACGAGAACGACGTTGCCCAAACCGAATCCGAAGCCGGACGGCGATTGGAAGGCGTTGATTGCGTCGTAGGTGTTGATCACCGAGATGATCCCGGCGATGTAGAAGAAGTACCGGTGGGTGTTCTGGATGATCAGCGGCAGCCGCGTCTCGCCGGTGTACTTGGCGTGTGGTTCGGCCACGGCGCAGGCGGTGGGCGACTGCCACACCGAGCGGTAGTAGGCGCCGCGGTAGTAGTAGCAGGTCAGCCGGAACAGCAGCAGGAACGGCAGCGACGCCGCCGCGTACGGCAGCCACCACACGTCGGGCAGGATCTGGGGCCAGAAGTGGCTGGCTTCGGGCAGGCAGCCGGTGCTGATGCACGGCGAGTAGAACGGCGTCAGGTAGTGGTAGTCGGCGACGTAGTAGTTGTTCTGCATGAACGCCCGCACCGTCGCGTAGATCACGAACGCGGCAAAGCCGAGGTCGGTGATCAGCGGCGACTTCCACCACGCGTCCGTGCGGAGCGTGCGTTGCGAGATTCGCGCTCTAGTCGGCGAGAAGACCCCGGTACCGCTGGAATCGCTGCGGTCGGCGGTGGGTGCGCTCACGGGGTGTGCCTCACTTCATCGTGACATGTCGGGGTCGTGACGGTGTTCGGTCGCTCGGGCTAGGCAGGTCTAGTCGAAGGGAGAGCTCATTGGGCCCTCGTCGTCGACGTCCTGCCAGAAGTCGCTTGCGTACTGCGTGTCGGGGATGCCGATCTTCTCGGCGTGGAGGTGGTGATGGGTTACCCCGCGAACGAGGTTCAACTCGTCGGCGTCGATGTCGAGCCGGTCGATGTCGTTTTGAATGCGTTCGGCGTCGTTGACGATGCGTCGCATCGCCGCGCTGTCGCCGTAGCGTGATGCCAGTGACGACACGCAGCGGCGAAGGTCTCCGATCAGCAGGTGCAGCTGGTCGAGTTCGGTGGTTGTGGACAACGGAGTTGACCTCCTTGGGCTGAAGGGTGTCACGGATCACAGTACGACAATTGATGTTAGTCACTCTCGGAGTTCAGAGTGAGACAGGTCACGTCGAAGAGGGAAGGGTTGGCAAATGTCCAAAGAGGTTCTGCAGGAGCGCGCAACGTTGTTGAAGGCGCTACACGTGGCGGGTGACCCGGTGATTCTGCCGACGGTGTGGGACGCGTGGTCGGCCAAGCTCGCGGTCGACGCCGGATTCAAGGCCCTGACGGTCGGAAGTCATCCGGTGGCGGATTCGGTGGGCAAGGCGGACGGGGAGGGCATGTCCTTCGACGATCTGACCGCTCGGGTCGCGCAGATCACCGGTGCGGTCGACGTGCCGGTGTCGGTGGATGCCGAGTCCGGGTACGGAGAGTCGGCGCAACGGCTGATCGACGGGTTGTTGGAGGCCGGCGCGGTGGGCCTCAACGTCGAGGACACCGTGCACAGGGAGGGCAAGCGACTGCGCTCGCCGGAGGAGCACGCCGAGCTCATCGGGGCGCTTCGCGCGGCGTCGGACGCGGCGGGCGTGCACGTGGTGATCAACGCCCGAACCGACCTGTTCATCCGCAAGGACGGCGACGATTCCGATCGCGTCGACCGCGCCATCGCCAGGATGAAGCTGGCGGCGGAGGCGGGTGCCGACAGCCTGTACCCGGTCGGGCGTCACGACGACGACACCATGCGACGGCTGACGTCCGAACTGCCCTTGCCGGTGAACGCCATTGCGCTGCCGGACACCGACGACCCGGCGTCGTTCGGCCCGCTTGGCGTGGGCCGCATCAGCTTTGGGCCGTTCTTTCAGCGGGTGCTGTCCGGGCACGCGGAGACGTTGCTCGCCCGCTGGAAGTAGCGGCTAGGTCGAAGTCAAAGCCGAAAGTGGAGGGTTGAGTTTTCCCCGGAACTTGGCGAGGTTGGCACGGAAGTCGCGAAACCAGGCCGTGTTGGCGTCGGCATTGGTCGGATCGTCGAACTTGTCACCCACGTTGATGTAGGTCTGCGGATTGCCGTGGACATCGCTGATCGGCGTGTTCGCGTTCGCGTGGAAGACCATTCCTGTGCTCTCGGCCAAATTGAGCAGGCTCCGCGTGAAGTCGATGCGCGGGACGGGATCCCAGTCGGCCATGAAGTAGACCGTGCGATACGGTGCCGCGATCTGAATCTTGTTGACCGGGGATGCGAACGCGGCGACGGTGGTAACCCTTCCCTTGCGGTTGTTGAGGACCCAGTCCGCGGCCAGGTTCTGCGCGTCCAAGCCGCCCTGGCTGTAGCCGACGAACATGATCTCCGTATCGGCGTCAAGGGTGACGAGCGCGTTCTCGATCTGTTTCACCACCTCGGAGTCGGGTGAGCCGAGGTACTGCGGCACATTTCTCAACCAATTGCGTTCGCTGCTCGCATCCTGGAACACGGTGCCTCCGAGGTAGACGATCAGCTTCTTCTTGCTGCCGACGCCGCAGTCGACACTGCAGTCGACGACCTGCATGGCGACTCCGGACTTGTTCCACGGCCAGTCGGTGAGGCGGCGTAGTTCGGAGTACAGCTCGGCGGTCGACCCCGGCGCCGTGACCACCTTGTTGGCGAGGCCGGTCGCGACGACGTGGAGGTTGTTGTTGGCGGGGTCGGTAATGTACAGCCGCGTTCCGTCAGGGCTGAGGGTCATGCTGCTCGCCAGGAAGCCAACCGAAAGCTGCTGTCTGACAAGGCTGTTGAGTGACATGTCGAATGTTGACAGGACTGATCGGTTCCCTTGGCCGTCCACCACGTTGCTGACGATGAACACGCGGGTTCCGTCGGGGGTGGCCACTACCAACTGAGGGTTGCCCCCGAATGTGCCAGTCCCGACGACCGCGCTGGTCGCCGTGTCGAAAACCGACAGAGTGCCGTCACCCTTCGTGACGAACAGCCGTTTGCCGTCGCTGCTCAGGACCATCTTGTCGGCGTACTTGTTGCCGGTGGTAATCGGTGTGCCAGCTGTCGGCGTCGTGGATGTCAGGTCCAGCACCTGGACTCCGGTGCTCGACAGACTAGCCAAATATAGTTTGCGGCCATCAGCGCTCAGTTCCGCGTCTCCGAACGCGCCGACGGTGGCGCTGCCCGCGACCGTTCGCGAGTTGGTGTCGATCACGGTCACCTTGCCTGCGTTGCCGTCCAGCACGTAGAGCCGGCGACTGTCCGGGCTGACTATGAGTGTGCGGGGCACCACGGAGATCGGAATGGCCGACCCTACGAGGGTCCTGCCGGTCGCGTCGAAGACCGATATCGAAGCGACGCCTGAGTAGTAATTGGCGACGTAGACGCGGGTGCTATCCGGGCTGGCGGCGACGTACCCCGGGCCTAGTGGAGTACGGATGGTCGACACCACGGCGTTGTTGAGCGTGTCGACGATGGACACCGAATCGTTCGTATCGCTGATATAGACGTACCGGCCGTTGGGAATCAACGCGGCACCGCCTGCGACGAAGCCGGTCTGGGTCGGCATCCCGACAACGGTGTTGGTGATCGTGTCCACCACGGTGATCGATGAGTAGGTGGAGCCTGACAGCGTGCGATTCGAGTTGATCGTGTACGCGTAGCGACCAGTGGGGCTCACCATCGTGTAGATGGGGCTGTGCACGTCGTAGGGCGTCGAATAGCCAGGAATCGTGGCGATGAGTTTCGGCGGCACCGCGGCCAAGGGAAGCGGTTCCACTTTCACCGCGACCGTCACCGACGTGGCCGCGCCGCGTGGATTCGTGGCGGTCACGACGAACACGTCGGTCACCGGCGCAGTAGCTGCGTACTGCCGGGCGGCAGCGGTCGGCGTGTAGATGTAACTGCCGTCGGCCTTCACGGTGACGGAACCCAGTTGCGGCTTCTGCGCAATCGTGTAGGTGAGCTTGGTCGGATCGCTCACTCCGAGCCAACCGGTGACGGCGCCGCTCACGGCGGTCGAGGTCGGCGGCGGAGCGATCGGCGCGACGGGTGCGTTCACCGTCGACGACGTCGACACGACGTTGACCGCACGCTCGCCGTTGGGCACGTAGATGCGGGAGCCGTCCGGGCTCACGGCGACTGACATTGGCGTACCGCCTAGTTGGAGAGGGGATCCCAGAACGGTGCCGGTGGTGGTGTCGACGGCGATCATGGATCCGTCGACGCCGCCGACGTACAGCCGCGCACCATCCGGACTGATCGCGATGGACAGCGGATTGGCGGGCAGGGCGATGGGACTCCCTATGGTGGCGTTGGTGGCGATGTTGACGACCGTGATGGTCTTCGAGTTCGCGTTGGCGACGTAGGCGCGAGTACCGCTGGCGTTGAACGTGATACCGGTGGGCAGGACTCCGACGGCGATGGGCGAACCCACCAGTGCACCCGTCGCGGTATCGATCACGCTGACGGTGTTGCCGCGTCCGTTGGTGACGTAGGCGCGAGTACCGTCCGGCGTGAGTGCGATGCCCGTGGGGAAGTCACCGACGGGAATTGGGTTGCCCGACCGCGCGCCCGTCGCGGTGTCGACGACGGTGACGGTATTGCCAACGCCGTTCGTCACGTAAACCCGTGAGCCGTTCGGGCTGACGGCAATGCCGGTGGGGTAGGCGCCGATGTCGATCGGCGTTCCCACGATCTTGTTGGTGACGGTGTTGACGACGGTGAGCCTGCCGGCATACGTGGAGGTTTCCAGGCCGACCACATACAGCCGGCTGCCGTCCGCATTGGTCGACATGGCTTGCGGGAGAATCCCCAACTTGATCGGCGAGCCGATTACGGTGTTCGTCGCGGAGTTGACGACCGACACCGTGCCGTCCGCGTAGTTGGCCACGTAGGCCCGCGTGCCGTCGCGATTCAACACCACACTGCTCGGCGCGCCACCCACGGCAATCGACCCCGTGACGATGTGCCGGGCCGGATCCACGGTCGGAGTCACCGTGACCGTCGACGTACCCCCGAAGCCGTCGCTCACGGTGACGGTGAAGCTGTCGGTCACCGTCGCGCTGCCGGCACCGGCGTTGAGCCTCGCCGTGGCGGTCGGTGTGAAGGTGAACGTGCCGTCGGCCTTGACGACGACCGCCCCCTTGGACGTGGTGCCAGACCCGGAGTAGGTCAGCTTGTCACCGTCGGGATCGGTCGCCGTGACCTTTCCGGTGACGATACCCGTTGCGCCGTTTGGTGTTCCGGCTGTCGGTACTGCGATGACGGGGGCTCTGTTCGGGACCATCCGGACGGAGATGGTGGCGGTGGAGACGCCGCCGTAGCCATCGGCCACGGTCATGGTGAACGTGTCGGTCTTGGTCGCCGCGCTGGCGCCGGTCGCCTGCGCCGCCGCTAGTGCGGTGGCGTTCGGTGTGTAGGTGAAGGAACCGTTGGCGTTGACGACGACCGAGCCCTTCTTGGTCGTGATCGGGGCGCCGTAGGTCAACGTGTCGCCGTCGGTGTCGGTGGCCTTCACCGTTCCCGTGACGACGCCGGTCGTCAAGTCTGCCTGCGTGGCAATGGAACTCGCGTTCGCCGGCTTCGCGTTGGCGGGCGTGATCACGACCGTTACCGGTACCGTCACCACGCCACCGTGCGCGTCGCTGACGGTGACGGTGAACGTGTCGGTCTTCGTTGTCTCGGCTGCGTTGAGGGCGGCCGCGGCGTGCCGGGCGGTGGCGTTCGGGGTGAAGGTGATCTTGCCCTTGGCGTCGACGGTCACGGTGCCCTTGGCCGTGGTGATCGGTGCGGTGTAGAACAGCACGTCCTTGTCGGCGTCGCTGCCGGTGAGGGTACCGGTGACGACTCCCGTCGACGAATTGGGCTTGCCCATGGCCATTTTGACCGTGGGGTTCGTATTGATCGGGCTGATCGCGATCGACACCTGCACGTCTACGACTCCGCGTCTGCCGTCGGACACCGTGATGGTGAAGGATTCCGTCTTGTCCGCAGTGGTTGCACCACTGGCTGCGGCGGCGTGCCGCGCGGCGGCGCTCGGAACGTAGGTAAAGGTGCCGTCTGAGTTGAGTGTCAGCTTGCCCTTCAGTGCCGGCCCCGCGGTGTACACCAACTTGTCCTGATCGGCGTCGTTCGCCGTGATGACTCCGTGTACCGCGCCGGTCACCGGATCGGCGGTCCCGACGGACGGCGACCCCGCGACCGGACGGGTGTTCGTTGGGACCAGCGAAATGACCCGCAGCACGCGGCCTGTCGCGTCCGAGACGTAGGCCTGCATACCGTCGGGGCTGACCCCGATTCGCGGCACCGCACCCTCTCCGCCAAGCGTGGTGCCACTCACCGCCACGGTTGTCAACACGGTCTTCGTTGCGGTGTCGCGCACCTGCACGGTGCCGTCGTTGTTCACCACCAACAGCAGTGAACCGTCCTTGCTGAACGCCAACCCGCCGGGCTTGCCGCCCATGTTGAATTGGTCGACGACTGCGTTGGTCTTCGTGTCGAAGACCGTGACTTTGCCGTCGCTGTACCCCGCTACATAGAGCTTGGTGCCAGCCGGGTTGACGGCGACTGCGGAGGCGAGGTGCCCGGTCTCGGTGGGCAGGATCGCAGCCTTGGTCGCCGTCGACGAGAACACCGACACGTAGTCCGCTGCGGTGTTGACCACGAAGATCTTCTTGCCGTCGGGGGTGACGACGATGGTGCTGGGGATGTCGCCCACGTTGGTAACCGTGCCGGTGACCTTGTTGGTCGCGGTGCTGATCTTCGACACCGTTCCCGCACCGCGGTTGGTGACGTAGACGGTCTTGCCGTCGGGGCTGACGGCGATTCCGTAGGGATTGGCGCCGACGGTGATGTCGGCGATCTTCGTGTTGGTCGCCGTGTCGATCACCGACACGGAGTTGGAGTCGAGGTTGGTGACGTAGACCCGCTTGCCGTCCGGTGTCACCGTCACGTTGGACGGGTGCGAACCAACGGTGATGTTCGCGATGACCGCACGGTTCACCGTGTCGACGACCGTCACGGTGTTGTCGGAACGATTGGCGACGTACGCCCGTGTGTTGGTCACGGCGAAGCCCGTGGCGCCGTTGCCAGCTGCCACCTGGCCAAGATTCGCGACGGGAACCGGTGCGATCGCGACGGTGACGACGGTGTCCACCTTGTTGATGCCGTCGCTCACGGTCACCGTGAACTGATTCGCGTCGACGCCAGCGGTGAGCTGGGCCAGCACCCGCTGCGAGGTCGTCGGTGTATACGTGAACGAGCCGAGTGTCTTGTTCAGCGAAAGCGTGCCGGCGGCGGGCCCGGTCTTCAGCGCGTAGCTAAGGCTCTTGCCTTCGGGATCTGCAGCGATCACCTGACCTGACACGGTGCCAGTGGTCGGGTCGGGGGCGCCGATGATTGGAGTCGCCACTGCCGGGTCGAGATTCGTCGCCGTTACGGCTGCGGTCGTCACAACGGCCGCGCGATTCGCGGCGGCAGCGTCCGACGGGGCACCGAAGCGGCGCGCGGCGGCGAGAACCATCCAGGACAACGGGCTCTCCGCCGGGCCGCCGGGATACGAACCGAATACCGCCGACGACAGCGCGGCAAGCATGCTCGCGGCGGTGTTGCCCGGCGACGACAACACCGTCGGCTTCGCCGGCGATACGGGTTGCACCTGAGCGGTCGTCGCCGAGCGCGTCCCGGTCACGAGTGCGGTCGGTGTGACGGCGACCGCGGGCGAGGTGTCGGGCGCGGTCGCCGCTGTGGTGTGCCCGCTCACGGGCGTGTCGACCGCCTCCTCCTCAGCAGCGGCGCGCCGAACCGGCCTCAGGCTCGTCGCCTTGGGCTTCGGCTTCGACTTCCGGTTGAACGCGGGCGTCTCCGAAGCCGGAGAGTCGGTCGTCGTGGACGTGTGCGCACCTCCCGAACTGGAGACCACCACTCCAGGCGCCACCTCGGTCGAGGTGTGCGATGGAGATTCCTCGTCGTTGCCTGGGGACGGCGGGTCTGGTTCCTGGGAGCCCAGGCCCACGGACTCTCCGGGCGACGACGGCGCGGCCGACGACGCCGGCTGGGCAGCCGTGGCCGGCTCTGCACCCGCCGGCTCCTGCGACGATGGCGCGTCGGTGTCGGCGGGATCTGCGTAGGCAGAGGGCATTTGGGTCGCCGAAGCGAATCCGACCCCCAGGGCGACGGCGAGGGCCCCCACCCGACCTACGTGCGCGGCGAAGCGAATCTGCCGCCTGCCCATTACGGTCCGACCGTCGACCGAATCCCATGCGCCATGGTTCATGCGCGCGCCTCCCCCACCCCAAGACTGCGACAGCGCCAATGCATGTTTGCTGCAAGGCGTCGCCACCTTAACTCGTGAGACGGCCTACGCACCGCAGACCAGCCAGCATCTGATTCGCTGCGGACGGCGACTTCCGATTGCGGAAGAGCTGACCGATGGGCGCTCGAGTTGTCGGCCGCCGAGAAGAGTTCGTACGCCGTTCGCGACGTGGCTCTACCATCCCGCCCGTGGACGACGACATGCACTGGGACTGGCACGATCATCCCGGCGTCATCTGGGCGGCGGGAGTAGCCGCCGTTGCATTGATTGCCGTGCTGGTGGTGGCGGTGATCCGGATGTCGGACTCTTCCGCCGCTCCCGGCTTCGCGCCGCCCCCACCGTCCCCGGACGCCACGTCGGCATCGGCGTACACGACGTCCTCGTCGTCCACCAGTTACGGCGTGCCGAGCGTTCAGACCAGTGAGGACACCGGGGCCCCGGCGACGACGGACGTTCCCACGACGGGCGTCCCGTCCACCGACGAGTCGACCCAGACGCCGACGACCACCACCAACCCTTACGGCACGACGACTCCCACGAACGCGGGCCACGTCTGAGTTCTCACAGCCGACGGCCGGTGCGGGTGAGCACACCGTGACGGGCGCTTCACGCGACGCGACATGATGGCAATGTCGGCTCCCTAGCGTGGCGCCATGGGTTCGCAGAAGCGTGTCGTCGTCGTCGGGCACGGCATGGTCGGTCACCGGTTCGTGGAGGCGTTGCGCTCGCGCGACGGTGACGACGTCTGGTGGGTGACGGTTCTCGCCGAGGAGCGCGACGCCGCCTACGACCGCGTCGGCCTGACCGGATACACCGAGCACTGGGACCGCGGTCGGTTGGCGTTGCCCGGCAACGACTATGCCGGTGACGACCACGTCGAGCTGATCCTGCGGGACCGGGTGACGCGCGTCGACACCGCGGGGAAGTACGTGACGACGGTTCTCGGCCGCCGTATCTCCTATGACGCGTTGGTGCTCGCCACCGGATCGTCGGCCTTCGTCCCGCCGGTGCCGGGACACGACCTTCCGCATTGCCACGTCTACCGCACCCTCGACGATCTCGACGCGATCCGTGCGGACGCCGTGCGGGCGGGGGACGGTGCGGCGGGCGTGGTGATCGGCGGCGGATTACTTGGCTTGGAAGCCGCAAATGCGTTGCGGCAGTTCGGCATGACGCCACACGTCGTGGAGCGCTCGCCGCGGCTGATGGCCCAGCAGCTCGACGAGGCGGGCGGCGCGCTGCTGAGCCGGATGGTCGGCGAGCTCGGGATCGTGGTGCACGTCGACGTCGGCACCGACGCGATCGAGAGCCGCGACGACGGTCTACGCGTCACCCTCGGCGACGGATCCGTGATCGACGCGGGTCTGGTGATCTTCGCGGCTGGCGTGCGCCCGCGTGACGAGTTGGGCCGCGCCGCCGGGCTTCCCGTCGCCGAGCGTGGCGGGGTGCTCACCGACTCCAGCTGCGCGACGATCGACCCGCACGTGTACGCGATCGGCGAGGTCGCCGCGATCGACGGCCGCTGCTACGGCTTAGTGGGTCCGGGCTACACCAGCGCCGAGGTCGTCGCCGACCGATTGCTCGGTGGCGCAGCGGAATTCGGCGAGGCCGACATGTCGACGAAGCTCAAGTTGCTCGGCGTGGACGTGGCGAGTTTCGGCGACGCCATGGGCGTCACGCCGGACTGCCTCGAGGTGGTGGTCAACGACGCCGTCAACCAGACCTATGCCAAGCTCGTGCTGTCCGACGACGCCGCCACGCTTCTCGGTGGCATCTTGGTCGGTGACGTCACCGCCTACGGCGTGCTCCGGCCCATGGTCGGTGAGCAGCTGCCCGGTGACCCGCTCGCGATCATCGCACCGCGCGGATCAGATTCGGACGACTCGGGTTTGGGTGTGGGGGCGCTTCCCGCCGCCGCTCAGATTTGTTCGTGCAACAACGTCAGCAAGGGCGATCTCACCGACGCGATCGCCGACGGCTGCACGGATGTGCCCGCCTTGAAGCATTGCACCAAGGCGGGCACGTCGTGCGGCTCGTGCATCCCGCTGCTCAAGCAGCTCCTCGAGGCGCAAGGCGTCCAGCAGTCGAAGGCGTTGTGCGAGCACTTCACCCAGTCCCGGGCCGAGCTCTTCGAGATCGTCTCGGCCTCGGGCATTCGCACCTTCTCTGGTCTCATCGCTCGCTACGGCGCCGGCCGCGGTTGCGACATCTGCAAACCCGTCGTCGCGTCGATCTTGGCGTCGACCAGTTCGGGACACATCCTCGACGGCGAAGAGGCCTCGCTGCAGGATTCCAACGACCACTTCTTGGCCAACATCCAGAAGAACGGCAGCTACTCCGTGGTGCCCCGGGTGCCGGGCGGTGACATCACCCCAGAGCAGCTGATCCTGATTGGTGAGATCGCCCGCGACTTCGGGCTGTACACCAAGATCACCGGTGGTCAGCGGATCGACATGTTCGGTGCGGCGGTCGACCAGCTGCCCGAGATCTGGCGCAGGCTGGTCGACGGCGGCATGGAATCCGGTCAGGCATATGGCAAGTCGCTGCGCACGGTGAAGAGTTGCGTCGGCAGCGACTGGTGCCGGTACGGCCAGCAGGATTCGGTGCAGATGGCGATCGACCTGGAGTTGCGGTACCGCGGACTGCGGGCGCCGCACAAGATCAAGATGGGCGTGTCCGGCTGCGCGCGCGAGTGTGCGGAGGCGCGCGGCAAGGACGTCGGCGTCATCGCCACCGAGACGGGCTGGAATTTGTACGTCGGCGGAAACGGCGGTGCCACACCGAAACACGCGCAGCTGCTTGCCGGTGATCTCGACGACGAGACGCTGGTCCGCTACGTCGACCGCTTCCTGATGTTCTACCTGCGCACCGCGGACCGGCTCCAGCGCACCGCCCCGTGGGTGGAGAGCCTCGAGGGCGGCTTGGACCATCTGCGGGACGTGGTGTGCAACGACTCACTCGGGTTGGCGGCGGACTTCGAGGACGCCGTCGCCAGGCACGTGGACGGCTACGCCTGCGAATGGAAGGGCGTGCTGGACGATCCCGACAAGCTGTCGCGGTTCGTCTCGTTCGTCAACGCCCCCGACGTCGCCGATCCGACCATCGAATTCACCGAGCGCTCGGGCCGCAAGGTCCCGGCGGGAAGCACGACGGGGTTGGGCATGCCGAAGGTTCGTAGAGGAGAACACGCGTGACACTGCTAGACGATGCCAGGGACGTCCAGATCTGGACGCGCGCTTGCGAATACGACCGACTGCTGCCGGGTCGCGGGGTTGGCGTGCTGCTGCCCGACGGGGTGCAGGTCGCACTGTTTCGGCTCGACGACGGATCGTTGTGGGCGATCGGCAACGTCGACCCGTTCTCGGGTGCGGCGGTGATGTCGCGTGGCATCGTCGGGGATCGCGCCGGCCGGGCGTGCGTGCAGTCGCCGATCAAGAAGCAGGCGTTCGCCCTCGACGACGGCACGTGCCTAGACGATCCCGACGTGGCGCTGCCGGTGTACCGGACCAGGATCGCCGACGGCGGTCGAGTCGAAATCGGTTCCTAGCCGCCGAGACTGCAGAAGATGACGTAACCAGCGCGATTTACCTCAACAACCGTAGTCTCGGCGAGCTGGTCAGGCCGAGATCGGCAGCCGTGCCCGGCGAAATCGGCGGGCGATCAACCGCGCCACGCCGGGGTGGGTGACCAGCGGCGCGGTCACCACGTCGGCGCCGGACTGATGCAGCCGATCCTGGAAGAGCCCGTCGGCGAGCAGGTACGACGCCACGACGACTCGGCGCGCACCCTGCGAGCGCATGGTTGCCACGGCGTCGGCGACGCGCGGCTCACCCGTGGCGGCGTACGCGAGCTCGACCCGTGCGCCGATGGCAGCCGACAGCAGGGTCGCCGTCACGCGGAGGTCGCGCTTCGCCCGGTCATCGGAGGTTCCGGCCGCCGCCATGATCACCGAATCCGTTGGCTTCCAGCCGGATTCGACGAGACGGTCGACCACCACGCGGACGATGTCGGCCGACGGTCCGAGTGCGTCGGTGACCGTCACGTCGGGGTGCCCGCTGGCCGTGACGAACGCCGGAACGTCGACGCGCACGTGGTAACCGCTGGCGAGGAAGGCCGGCACCACGACGGCGGGTCCGTCGGGAAGCTCCGTCAAGACCTCGGCGGGCGTGGGACCGAGAACGTCGACGAATGCGGTGTGCACCCGCCGACCGAGTTGGCGCCCCACCCGCTCGGCGAGGTCGGCGATCATCGCCACCCCGTCGGCCTTGCGGGTGCCGTGGGCGACCAGCAGGGGGTTCACGCTGCACCGTCCTCGACTGCCAACCGGTAGCCGCGCTTCACGACCGTCACAACGATGTTCTTGTCGCCCAACGCCGTTCGCAGTCGAAGCACCGCGGTCTCTACGGCGTGGGTGTCGGTGCCGCCACCGGGCAGGGCGCCAAGGAGGTCGCCGCGTGACACCACCTGCCCCGGCCGATGGGCCAGCGCGCGGATGGTGGCCATGCCCGCGGGAGGGAGTTCCTTGACGACGCCGTCCACCATCACGCACGTGCCGCGGATCTCCAGGACGTGTCCCGCCACCGTGACGGTCCGCGACTGCAGCAGCGGCAATTCGTCGGTGATGTGCCGGGCAAGGGCTCCCAGCCGCATGCGCTCCGGCGCCGACGTGGGGACCCCGAGTCGCACCAGGGGCCGCGCCGTCACCGGACCGACGCACATCGCGTGCACGTCGGTCCGCAGCGCCTCGAGCACCTTGTCCTGTACGCCCATCTCGGCGGCTCTCATCAGCATCGCGGCCACGGCGGGTGCCGAGGTGAAGCTGACGGCGTCGAACTTGTGCTCGGCGACGCCGGCGACCAGCGCGTCGAAGGCCCCGTCGCGCGGGACGGGGTGCCAGCGGTACACGCGGATCGGCACGACCTCGGCTCCCGCGGCGCGCAGTTCGTCGAGGAATTCGGGGAACGGGTCCCAGTCGGCGGTGGCGCCGTGCAGCTGGACGGCGATGCGTAGCCCCTCGATGCCGCCTTCGCGCAGGTACTGCATTACTTCGCGGGAGGACTCCGACTCCGGCGACCACTCCTCGGGCAGTCCGGCGGCCCGCAGGGCACCGGTGGCCTTGGGGCCTCGGGAGACGATGCGCGCCTTCCTCAAGGCGGCCGTCAGGTCAGCGGCCAGTCCCCAGCCGTCGGCGGCGGCGATCCAGCCTCGCAGCCCGATGCCCGTCGTCGCGACGACGACGTCGGGTGGCTCGGCGATCAACGCCGCGGTGTGCACGTGCAGTTCGTCGTCGTCCGGCAGCGGCACCATCTCGATGGCGGCGGCACTCGTGACGGTCGCTCCGCGGCGGCGCAGCAGCGTGCTCAGCTCGTCGGCACGTCGGGCTGAGGTCACCGCCACCCGGAATCCGGTCAGAGGTGCCCAATCTGGTTCGGGCATGGCACCAGTCAAGGCATCCCGTGTTGCCGTTTGGTTTCGTGGCCGTTGCCGGCGCATGTCGCGGTGGCGTGACCATGACTCGGCCGTGAACTTCGGCTCACCACGGCCGGTGACCCGCGGTGAGATGTGAATCCGCTGGTCACCACACGTCGCCGTCGCGGAAGTCGCACGTGATTTCGCCCGTGGTGTCGAGGTCGGCGGTCACGGGAAGGACGAAGACGGATTCGTCGTCGTCGGGGGTCGCGACGACTCCGGACGGGGTCAGCACCGACGTCATGCCCTGCCACGGCTGCCACCCTCGGGTGGCGTAGATGTGCCTGCCCGCCTCCGACGCGCTCAGCGCGCCGAGCTGATAGGCGCCGCGCAACACTTGCTCGAGGCCGTCCATCACGGCCATCGCAAGGCCTTGGCCGCGCCAGTCCTCACGCACGGCGACGGCTTCGAGGTAGCCGCAGCGTAGCGAGACGCCCCGGTGGATCAGCCGGCGTTGCACCACGGCGCCGTGCGCGATCAACGCGCCGCGCACACAGATCAGCGCATGCATGCCGCCGAGGGCGTGCTCCCAGTCGACGTCGGTGAAGCCGACCTCGCCGTCGGCGAATGCGTCGACGAGCATCCGCCGGGCGTCCTCACGGGTCTCGCCGTCGAGATCGGAGGTGTGGACGAGACGCGCGGTGTGGAGCACACCTCGTTCCTACCAGGGCGCGAGGTCGAAGAGAACCGTCAACCGCGCGGGCGGGACCAGTGCAGCCGGACGTGCTGACCCGGCCGGACCTGGGCCACCCGGTCGACGTCGTGGTCGACGACGACGCCGATCACCGGGTATCCGCCGGTCACGGGATGGTCGGGTCCGAGGATGACGGGTAAGCCGTTGGGCGGCACCTGGATTGCGCCGCGGGTGGCGCCCTCGCTGGGAAGTTGTCGGTCGGGGACGCGGGTGTCCAGCGGTTGCCCCGTCAGCCTCATTCCGACGCGGTCACTGCGCTCCGACGCCACCCAGTCGGTGCGCACCAGTGCGTCGGGATCGGCGAACCAGTCGTCGCGCGGGCCCGGCACCACGACCAAGTCGAGGACGTCCCCGGTGATGGGGGCGACCGGCGCCTGGTCGAGTTCGGGGAAGTCCGCGGCGTGCGGGCCGATCGGCAGGACGTCACCGGGCCGCAGCGGCCGCGGACCGATCGCCGACAACACGTCGTGGCTGCGGGAACCGAGGACGAGCTCGGCGTCGACGCCGCCGCGGACCGCCAGGTAGCTCCGAAGCCCGGAGTGGGGCATCCCGAGCGAGATGGTCTGCCCGTCGCGCACGTGGTGAATGCTGTTGGTGCCGAATGGGTGTCCGTCCACCGTCGGGTCGGCGTCGGCCCCCGTCACGGCGATCGCGACGTCACCCCCGTGGACGCGGGCGGAGAACCCGCCGAAGGTGATCTCGATCGTGGTGCGGTCGGGCGGGTTGGCCACCAGCCGGTTGGCAAGGGTGTGGGAGTGCCGGTCGGCGGCGCCGGAGCGGGTGACGCCGAGGTGTGCGAGCCTGGGCCTGCCCAGGTCTTCGAGCAGAGCCAGCGGGCCGGTCGCGAGGACTTCCAGTGTCGTCATCGCGTGCCCCCGACCACGGCCCGGAACTGGACCCAGGTGCCGGGGATCAGCAGGGCAGGCGGATCGCGGTCGACGTCCCACAACACCGCATCGGTGTGGCCGATCAGCTGCCAGCCGCCGGGGGTCTCCCGCGGGTAGACGCCGCTGAATTCGCCTGCCAGCCCGACGGATCCGCCGGGAACCCTGGTGCGCGGCTCGGCGCGGCGAGGAACGTGCAGTCGCTCGTCACCGCCGACCAGGTAGGCGAAGCCGGGGGAGAATCCGCCGAAGCCGACGCGCATCGGCGCGGCGGTATGGGCCGCGACGACGTCGTCGGGGGAGAGCCCGGTGAGACGCGCCACCTCGTCGAGGTCATCGCCGTCGTAGACGACGTCGATCGTGACGTCGCTGCGACGGTCGGCCGACGTGATCTCGGAGCGTTCCACGTGCAACCCGCCGAGGCGGGCCCTGGTCGGCGCCTGATGACGCGGCCCGTCGAGCACCAACAGCACCGTGCGGGCGGCGGGGACGACGTCGACGACACCGGGCAGGTCGGCCCCGCGCACCGCGTCGCACCACGCCAGCACGTCGGCCGTGCCGTCGAGGTCGAGCAGCAGCGCCCGGTCTCCGTAGTCGTGAATCATGGTGGTTCCCAGGCTAGACCGCGGGTTGGTAGGTCGGCTCCCGGCGCTTGATCACCGCGATCACGCGGTAGGTGATGGGCAGCAACACCACCTCGACGGCGGTCTTGTAGATCCAGCCCAAGGCGGTGTACACGGCGAAGTCCTTGAACGTGGTGATGCCGATCGCGCCCGCGGCGATGCTGCAGAACACCAACGTGTCACCGAGCTGGCCGGCGAACGTCGACCCGACGAGCCGGGCCCACAGGTGCTTCTCCTTGGTGCGTTCCTTGATCGCGACGACGACCCAGGCGTTGATGGTCTGCCCGACGAGGAAGCCGGCGAGTCCGGCCACGATCAGCTGGGTGTAGGCATGCACGACGTTTTCCAGCGCGGCCTGATTCTCGTAGAAGTCGGCGGCGGGCAGGTAGATGGTCACCCAGAATGCCGCCGCGGCCAAGACGTTCATCGAGAAGCCGAGGACGATCGCGCGCCGGGCCGCCTTGAATCCGTACACCTCGGACAGGACGTCGCCGATCACGTAGGTGAGGGGGAAGACGATGAAGCCGCCGTCGGTGAGGATCGGGCCGAATGCCACGCCCTTGGTGGCCGTCACGTTGGAGATGATGACCAGGGCGGTGAACACGGCGACGAGGGCCGGATAGTAGGCCGACCCAACCTGTGCGAATCCTGGGCGCTGCTCTGATGTTTCGGGCGTTGTCACCCGGTCATCTTGTCAGGTCAGCACCTTCGAGATCATCGGCGGTAACCGATCGGCCACCACCGGGTAGGAGAGCACCGAGGAGAAGGCGAGTGCGCCGGCGAGTTCCTTGCCGGTGAAGACGTTCCGCTTGCTGGTGGTCGACTTCAGCGCGGAAAACATCGGGTCGGCGACGAGCGCAGCCTGCTCGTCGTCGCTCTCGGTCTTCCACACCACGACGTCGGCGGCGTCGAGAACCGAGGCCAGCTTGTCGCGCGGAACCTGGGCCCGGTCGTTCTTCACGAAGGCGTTGACCTCGTCCGGTACCGCGAAGCCCATCTGGGTCAGGAACTCGGTGCGCCACCCGGGCGGAGTGACGTCGTACTGGTCCTGGAAGGCGGTCGCGCTGACCACGACGACCTTCTTGCCGGTGAAGGTCGAGTTGTTCTTGCCGATCTCGGTGAACTCGGCGTCGACGGCCTCGACGAGCTTGGTCATCTCGTCGAACTTGAACACCGCCTGGCCGATGGCGCTGGCCTGGTCCTTCCACGGTTCGAAGAACGCGTGCTGGCCGGATTGGGCGATGGTCGGCGCGATCGCGGACAGCTTGGCGTAGGTGTCCGCGTCGAGGCCCGCGTTGGTGGCGACGATGAGATCTGGTTTGAGGGCGGCGATCTGGTCGACCGAGATGCCGTCAACCAGGTTCAGCACGACCGGTTGCGCGGTGCCGAGTTTCGGCAGGGCCCACGGCCACGTGCCGAACGGTTCACCTCCGAACCAGTCCGTGACGGCGATCGGGACGACTCCGAGCGCGAGCAGGTCGTCCTGCTCGGTGAGTCCGGCGCTGACGACCCGCTTGGGTGCCGACGGAATCTTGGTCTCGCCGAAGGCGTGTGTGACGGTGACGGAACCGTCGCCGGCTACCGTGCCCGGCTTGTCGGAGCCGCAGGCCACGGCAGTGAGGGCAAGGCCGGCGGTCATTGCCAGGAACGTCCGTCGGGACCATGGTGGTGGCACGCGGCGAGCGTAACTCGCCTTCCGGCGACGGGACGGCCGAACACACCGGGTCAGTCGTCGTCGGACAGGGCCTCGAGGTACTCGTCGTAGTCGGTGACGGCTCCGCGGATCTCGTCGGCGGCACGGTCCCACGCACCGGCGACGTCGGTGCGAGCGGCAAGTGTCCGGTCGGCGATCCCGCGTCGGCCGCGGCTCAGGGCGTCGGTGACGTCGCCACCGCGGACGGCGGTGGTGGCGATGGCGAAGGCGGAGTCTACGGCCGTGGCGGCCACCGTGCCCTGTGCGCGCAGCACGGTCTCGGCGACGTCGGCGGCACCGACGACGGCGGCGTTCGGCAGGGTGGCCTGGTTTCCGACGTACTCACCGATGGCGGAGCGCATCCGGGTGCCGGTGCTGGCGGCGACCTGACGCACCTCTGCGCCGGTGTTGGCGAGCGCGGCGGGCAGCGTTGCGCCGCTGCGAATTTCGTCGACGACGGCGGCCGGCGCGTGCGCCATGGAGGTGGAGAGCTCGGTGGTGGCGCCCACCAGCTCGGCGCCGAGCTGGTGGCCAGCTCCGAGCTGCCGTTCCAACACGTGGCGGATGACGAGCGCCCTGGTGGGCCTCGGGGCGGTGATCGTGGCGTCGTT
This sequence comes from Mycobacterium sp. Root135, assembly GCF_001426545.1. Taxonomy (GTDB): domain Bacteria; phylum Actinomycetota; class Actinomycetes; order Mycobacteriales; family Mycobacteriaceae; genus Mycobacterium. The sequence goes on from NZ_LMEZ01000008.1 coordinate 379,834, forward strand.
CTCTGACATGGGTGGGTCCTTCCGGCGCGGTGATCGGACGCCCGTCAGTTCACAGGGCGCGGGCGACGCTGCGGCGAACGTCGGTCGACGCCCTCACGAATTCGTGGCGTTGCGCTGGGAGGTTCCTGAGGATGCGCCGCAACCTGATTCAGGTGCGGCGACGGGGGTACCCGGTGAGGCCGGCGAACGACGCCGGATCACAGCTCATCGCGGAGGCACCGGCAATGCTGAACAACGTCGTACTACTCGCTTCGGACAACGTCGTGGCGGCGGGGTTCATCCTTCGCGGCATCAAGGGCATCTTCGTGGCGATCGGCAGCGTCATCGCCGCCGTCATCTGCGCGGTGATCGCAGGAACCAAGGGGCGCAGCGCGATTGGCTGGGGCATCCTCGGTCTCTTCTTCAGCATCATCACTCTCATCGTCGTGATCGTGATCCCCAGCAAGAAGAGCTGACTATCCCGAGAGGGTGAGCGCTTCCAGTTGGGCGCGAGCCAGATCCGGGATCGGGGTGGGGCCGTCGTCGCCGAGGGTCACCAGAACGGTGTCGCACAGGCTGATGCAGTCCTCGCCAATGAACAGCGCCGTCGAGGCGACGAACGACGTGCGGCCGAGCCTGCCGACACCGATTCCGGTGCCAATGGTGTTGGGCCAGTAGGCTTCCTTGAGGAAGTGCACGACGTTGGTCGCCGAGACGAGGCGGATCCGCCGTGCCGAACTGTCGTAGATGCCGGGCATGACGCGTGCGTTCAGCAGCGCCCGGGCATTCTCGTGAAGGGACTCCAGGGCCAGGTTGTTGAGGTGTCCGTTGGCGTCCATGTCGCCGTAGCGAGCCTCCACCGATCCGTGCACCGGGTAGGTGGCCGCGATCAAGCGGGCGGGGTGGGGCCGGGTCGCGATGCCGATCATGGGCGTCTCGGTGTCGGTCTGGGGCATTCCGCCAAACTAGAAGCCGACTTGACACGTGTCAATTCGGTGGCTGGCAAGGGGTCAGCTGTGGGCGAGGCGCTTGTTGACCAGGCGAGTCAGCCACGCCGGTGAGAACCGGGCGCCGACGGCCAGGGTCTTGGCCTGTGATCCGACGGGGAAGTGCACCTGGTGGATCAGCCGTCGCACCCTGGACGGGTTGACCGCGGCCACGATGTCGTCGGCGATGTCCTGCGCGGTGAGGCGGATCCCGAGCGAGTCGGTGGTGCCCGTCTTGACGTCGGCGGTCATCGCGGTTTGGACGTAGAGCGGCCACATCGCGATCACGCGGATGCCGTAGCGCTTCCATTCCAGGTCGAGCGCCTCGGTGATGGCGCGGACGAAGAACTTGGTGGCGCTGTAGTTCGCGAGTTCGGCCTGGCCGTAGATCGCCGAGGCCGACGCCAGGTTCACCACCACCGCACCTGGCGTGGTCCGTAGGAACGGGAACGCCGCGTGCAGGCCGTTCACCACGCCCTTGGTGTTGACGTCGATCTCCTTGTGATGTGCCGTGACGGCGATTTCCTCGAAGCGACCGGCGATGAGGATGCCCGCGTTGTTGATCATCACGTCGAGGCGGTTGCCTGCGGCGGACGCGAATTCGCCGACCCGCTGGGCCATCTCGTCGGCGTCGGTGACGTCGAGGTGACCGGTCACCGCCGTGGCGCCGAGGTCCTCGATTTCCTTGGACAACGTCTTCAGGCCCACCTCGTCGAGGTCGTAGGCGCCGACGACGTAGCCGTTCCTCGCAAAGTTCAACGCGGTCGCGCGGCCGATGCCCGCGGCCGCGCCGGTGATGAAGACCGACTTCTTTGAGCTCATGGTCACCATGATGTCTCGTGCGGGTGCATGCTTGTGGGGCACCTTGGGAGTGATCATGCGAATACACCTGCGCTGGGCCGTGACCGTCGCGACGTTCGGCATGGCTGCGGCCGCGCTCGTCGGGGCGCCGGCGGCCGTCGCCGGCTGCAACGACTCCAGTGGGACGGTCGTCTGTGCGCAGGGCGACATCCGTGGCACCGACGCCCCGCCGCCGGTGCAACCCGGACTCGGCACCTACGGAACGTGGTGCAACGGCGTCATCTGCTTCCCCGGCGGTCTGTTCGGGGTCGTCACGCAGCCCTAGCGGGTCGCGAGCAGCACGCCGAGGCCGATCATGGTGGCGGCGATGACGCAGTCGAGCACCCGCCACGTCGACGGCTTGGCGAACAGTCCGGACAGCCGGCGGGCCCCGTACCCGAGGCAGACGAACCAGACCGCGCTGGCGGTGACGGCGCCGACGCCGAACAGCCAGCGGCCCTGTCGTTGTTCGTTGGCGAGTGCCCCGAGCAGGACGACGGTGTCGAGGTAGACGTGCGGATTCAGAAACGTCAGTGCGGCGCAGGTCAGGAGGACCCCGGCCAGCCGTGCGGGCGCGGCGTCCGACGGCGCCAGGGCCTTGGGCTTCCACGCGCGCATGGCGGCCAGCAGGCCGTATCCGACGAGGAAGGCGGCGCCGCCGAACTTGGCCACGTTCATCGCACCGGGGTGCGCGGCGATCAGCGCGCCGACGCCGGCGATTCCCGCCACGATCAGGACGGCGTCGGAGAGGGTGCACAGGGCCACCACCGGCAGGACGTGTTCGCGGCGGATGCCCTGGCGCAGGACGAAGGCGTTCTGAGCGCCGATGGCCGCGATCAGGGCGGACGACGCCAGGAAGCCGACGACCAGTGGTGAGTGCATGCCCTGACGCTACGATCCGTGCTACACGCAGTACAGCTAATCATTCTGTCGAACCATTAGAATCGCTAACGTGAGTCTGGATGCCCAACAGCTGGCAGCCTTCGCCGCCGTCGTGGAGTTGGGTTCCTTCGACGCCGCGGCGACACGGTTGCACGTCACGCCGTCGGCGGTCAGCCAACGCATCAAGACGTTGGAGCACTCCGTCGGCCAGGTGTTGATCCGGCGTGAGAAACCCTGTACGGCAACGGCTGCCGGCATCCCGCTGCTGCGGTTGGCGGCCCAGACAGCACTGCTGGAGGCCGAAGCGCTCGCCGAGATGACCGGGCTCCCCGACCGGCTCACCCGCGTCGCGCTCGCGGTCAACGCCGACTCGATGGCGACCTGGTTCACCGACGTGTTCGGAGAACTGCCCCACGTGTTGTTCGACGTTCGAATCGAAGACCAGGATCGCTCGGCCCGGTTGCTGCGCGAGGGAGCCGTGATGGGTGCGGTGACCACCGAGCGCACCCCGGTGGCCGGGTGCCGGACGCAGCCGCTCGGCGTGATGCGGTACCTCCCGGTGGCCAGCCCCGACTTCGTCGACCGGCATCTCCGGGACGGCGTCACCGCGGCGACGATGGCCGCGGCGCCGTCGTTGGCGTGGAATCACGACGACGCACTACAGGACTCGTTGCTTCGCAAGCTGTTTCGTCGGTCCGTGTCGCGTCCGGTGCACTACGTGCCGACCTCGGAGGGCTTCCGGGCGGCGACGACGGTCGGACTGGGGTGGGCCATGTACCCGGAGCGCGCCGCAGCGGAGTCGTTGGCCGACGGCACGTTCGTCAGGATCGCCGACGCGCACCTCGACGTCCCGCTGTTCTGGCAGTGCTGGAAGCTCGACAGCCCGGTCGTCGACGCGGTGACCGACGCGGTGCGGGCGGCCGCGGCGTCGTTGAGGTAGCTCGGCTGCCGCCGTCGACGCGGTGGTGTTGGCTGCGGGCGGATTCGTGCCGTCGTAATCGGCGGTCAGTGCCGATTCGACGTCGCGGTGGCGTCCGGCCGGGGTGCGAAACGGGTCTGCCCGGGTCCCGCGGCCTTGGCCACGTACATCGCCGCGTCGGCGTCGCGGAGCAGTTCCAACGCCTCCCGGTGCTCGACGGCCTCTACCACGGCAACTCCGATGCTCGCGGTCACGGCGACGGTGGCCCCTCTGTAGTTGACGGGAGTCGCCGCGGCGCAGTGCAATTCGAGGATCAGTCCGTCGACGGTCCGTCGGTCGACGGGCGCGAAGAGCAGCACGAGGAACTCGTCGCCGGCCAGCCGTGCGATGACGTCGTGGTCGCTCAGGGTGTCGCGCATGCGCGCGGCGACCGTGGTCAGTACCGCGTCACCTGCGCCGTGCCCGTGTGAGTCGTTGACGGCCTTCACCTTGTCCAAGTCCACGAACAACACTGCCTGGACGCGACGATCGGCGTCGGGGGCGATGGCGCTCGCCAGCCGACTTAGCGCGTAGGCCCGGTTGCGCAGACCGGTCATGGTGTCGTGACCGGCGGCGTGGGTCAGTTCCTCCCGGGCCAGCACCTGTGCCGTCACGTCGACGAAGGTGCAGAGGATCGGCGATCTCGGCGGGTCGTGCTGGTTCAGCAGCCGGACGCTCATGGACAGCCAGAGCCGACTGCCGTCCTGGCGATCGACGCCGATCACGTGATCTGTCTGCGGCGCACCGGATTCGAGCGTCAGTTGGATCGCCTTCAGTTCTCCGGCGATGAGTTTTCCGTCCTGGTCGAAGACGGGAATGTCGGCGGCGAATGGCGAGGTGCCTTCGGCGACGCCCTCGAAGATGCGCCACGCCGTCGGGTTGGCCGACGTCATCACTCCGTCCGGATCGAACACCACCACGCCGGCGTCCATGGCCGTGACCACGGACTCGAAGTGGCGCTCGGCGCGACGCAGGGCGGTCATGTCCGCGCATACGAGGACATGACCGTTGTCGGTTTCGGCGGCGGACACGCGAACCGATCGCATTGCGCCGTCGGCGGCGAAGTGCGTGGTCTGCAGTACGCCGCCAAGTGCCAGGACCGACCGAGCGTCGAGGCTGGTGCCGACGGCCTCGCTCACCGGCCGTTCCAGTACGTCACCGAGGCGGCGGCCGTAGATCGTCTCGGCGGCGGCGTTCCAACTGGTCACCACGCCCTCTGCCGTGACGCCGATGACCGCGTCGCTGACGTGGTCCAGCAGGGCCGCCTGACACTTGAGGAGCGTGGCGGCCTTGGCGCTGGTCAGGTCGCGGAAGGTGGTGACGATCGCCGGCCGGCCGTCCCAGTCGAAGCGCATCGAGGTGGCCTCCACGTCGCGCGCGGCTCGTCGGGGTCGGCCCATCACGACCTCCGAGGGCGTCGAGGAGTCGCCCTCCCTTTGCAGGTCGGAGAGTCGGCGTTCGACGCCGGGGTAGGAGTCTTCGTGGACGAATTCCGAGACTTGCCGGCCGACCAGCCCGACGGCAGGATCAACGCTCATCCAGCGCACGGCCGCGGCGTTCGCGAAGACGATCGTCCCGTCCGCGTGAACGCAGATGCCGTCCGACGACATCTCCGCCAGGCGCTCGAAGCGATTTTGGAAGATTCGTGCGTCGTCGGAGCACGGATCGGCGGAATCCGTGTCATCGCTCCCCATGCATGGCCCCCGAGCGCTCATCGAACGCTTTCCAGGCTACGTGCCGTCCTGGTCCCGCAACGAACAATGCGCCGATGGGGGAATCGGCCGACTCACCAGCCCGTGGCGAGAACCCGCTGGAGTGAGTCCACGAAGTAGTCCACCGATTCCTTAGAGATGACCATGGGCGGCTTGATCTTGAACACGTTTAGGTAGTCGCCGGTGGGTTGCATGACGACCCCGAGAGTAAGCAGGCGGTCGCAGATCGCGGCGGTCTCCTCGGTAGCTGGTTCGAGAGTGACTCGGTCGCGGACGAATTCGAGCCCCAGATAGAAGCCGGAGCCGTGGACGGTGCCGATGATCGGGTGGTCGTCGGCCAGCGCGAGAAGGCGGGCCTTGAGGTGCGCTCCTACGACGCGCGCGTTTTCCTGCAGCCCTTCCTGTTCGATCACGTCGAGCACGGCCATGCCGATCGCCGACGAGACCGGTGAGCCACCCGTGGAGGAGAAGAAGTAGCCCTCCGTGCGGTAGCGCTCAGCGATGTCGCGGCGGGTGACGACGACGCCGATCGGTTGCCCGCCGCCCACGGACTTCGCGACGGCCACAACGTCGGGAACGGCGTTTTGCTGCTGGAAGCCCCAGAACCATTCGCCGAGCCGGCCGTAGCCGACCTGCACCTCGTCGGCGATAGCCAGGCCACCGTGCCTGCGCACCGCGGCGTACACCTGAGCCAGGTAGCCGTCGGGTAGCGCGACGCCGCCTGCGTTGCCGAAGTAGGACTCGCAGATGAAGCCGGCGGGAAGCTTTCCCGCGGCCGCCAAGTCGTCGAGGACCTGCACGGCCTCGGGGGCGTAGCGGGCGGCGTCGGCACCGCGGTGCACGCCGCGATACGAGTTCGCCGCGTCGACCGTGTGCACCCACGACGGCCGCGTGGCAAGGGCATTGGGGTTGTCGGCGATCGACGTCGAGACCGCGTCACTGGCATAGGTCCAGCCGTGATACGCCTCGCGCATCGCCACGATGTCGGCACGTCCGGTCGCGGCCATCGCGATGCGGATCGCGAGATCCGTTGCCTCCGAACCGGAATTGACGAAGAACACCGTGTCGAGCTCGTCGGGCAGCGTTGCGGATATCCGGTCCGCATATTCGGCGATGACGCGATAGTTGAAGCGGGAGTTGGTGTTCAGCAGGTGCATCTGCCGGTTGGCCGCCTCGACCACCCTGGGGTGGGCGTGCCCGACCGAGGCGACGTTGTTGACCATGTCGAGGTAGACGCGGCCGTCGACGTCGGCGAGGTATTCCCGCCATCCCCGCTCGATGCGAGGCGGACGGGCGTAGTAGTGCTCCTGCACGTCGGCCAGTACGCGTTCACGCAGGGCGAGGGTGTCGTCGTCGACCTCGTCGACCGTTGCAGGCAGGCCGAGGCTCGGACCGGGATCGCCGGCGAGAAGCTGCCAGCCGACGGCGTACGCCGACGGCACCCGAAGCGGCACTTCGCTCGAATCGGCGCGGGTGAACTGGACGTCTATCGGGGTGCGGGCCGGCAGCTGCCCCCGGTCCCCGCCGGTGAATCGCACGGCATGCGCGCCGGTGACGATCGTGAAGCCGTCTTCGGTCGGCTCGAGGCGGCCGTCGGTCGGGACGGCGACGGTGGTGTCCTCGGCGAGCCACAGGGTGAGCGCCGTGGGCACGGTGGCCGGCGCAGCGGGCGTGCGGGCAGGGGCGCCCGCCAGCCGTGGACGCCATGCTGGCGCGACCGCCGCGGGTGCGCCGCCGTCCAACGCCGCCAGAGCGGCGTCGCCGAGTGCTCCCTGGTTCAACCAACGGCCCTCGTCGTTGAGCCGTGACGTCGTCCCCGCGTCGAGAATGACCGCGCCAGCCAGGCCGTCGACCAGGGGAGCGACGACCCACGTCGGACCCAATCGGGGCGCGAAACCCAGTGCGTGACGGATGCATTCGCCCATCACCTCGAACGGCACCGACGCCGCCTGCCGGAGGACCTGGAACTCGCGTTCCAACGCGGCGTCTGCGTACGCGTTCTTCGCGTCGAGGCGAACCTGCTGGCGGCCGCTCAGTGCCAACACCACCCCGCGAAGGGCGACCAGCGGCCAAATCGCGTCGACCTCGTCCTCGCTGAGCGGGCGAATCGAGTGGAAGGCGACGATGGCGGGCAGTGTATGGGCTGGGGTGAGGCCGTCGTGATGCAGCAACGAGGAGACGGTGACGGCGATTTCGCCGACGGCCCACGATTCGGCGACGTCTCCGAAGTCGATGACGGCGTCGGGCAAGTCGCCGGGCCTACCGATCACATTGTCGTCGGTGATGTCGAAGTGCCCGAGCTGGGTGGGCAGGCGCGAGGACACCGCGTCGAGGCGGCGCTGCGCCGATTCGGCGACGGCGGAGGCGAACTGGCGCACCTCGGTGTCGGACTCGTCGGGTGCGAGCGTCGCGATGACGCGCTCGGCGTGGCGCAGATCCCACTGCAGCACGCGGTCGGACGCCGGGTGGCTGAGGTCGGCGAGCGCGACGCTCACCTTCGCCGCGAGCTCTCCCATCCGGGCCACCGTGGCGGGGGAGAGGTAGCCCGACCCCATCAGGGTGGTGCCGGAGACGTGGGTGATGACGCGGGCGTGGATGCGGCCCTGAGAGGTGTTCCACCATGCGGACATCGGTCCACGCGGGCCCTCGACCACCTGAGGGACTCGCAGCGTCGGCTCGCGCTCGGCGACGGTCGCGGCGGCGAGGTCCTGCAAGTCGATCTCGGCCTCGCTGAAGACGGGGTTGCTGAGCTTGAGGACGCCGATCGGCGCGGTGTTCGCGACGTCGGACACCACGAAGTTCTGATCCTGCTGACTCCCCAGTTCGGTGACGTGGCAGGCCATCCCGAACGTTTCGTCCATCAGGCGCCGAGCCTCGTCGATCGAGAGGGTCGGCGTGGGCAGCTCGGGGTTGGCGAAGAAGTTGAAAACCTGCTCGGTCATGGGTGTTTCGTCACTCTCTCTCGAAGACGGTGCGGCCGACGCGCTCACAGCGGTGACCCGGCGGTGCTGGCAAGTGTCCCGGCCACGGCGCCGTCGGCGCTGCGGGCGACGACGACGATCAATGGTCCGTATGGTGCGCGCCACTCGCTGTGCGGGGCGCGGTGGCCGTTCCCCGGGATGGTGCCGGTGGCAACGCCCTCGGTGAAGTCGAGCCGCACGCGAACCCCGTCGACGAAGGCCTCGACGTCCGCTGCGGCACCAGTGGTCACCTCGACGCGGAAGGTGAGTTCGTCGACGCCGACGACGGCAACGGATAGTTCGCCGTCGGCGCTGTCGAGCGGGCGCTCGAAGACTCGCTCGTCGGACAGCGCGGGGGTGCGGGCGGGCGCGACGCGTCGAGTCCGGAGCGCCTCGACGGAGCGCCCGAGGCGCAGCAGGGTGGTGTCCGAATAGGCGGCGCCGGCCACGGTCAGTCCGACGGGCATCCCGGTGTCGTCCATCGTGCCCATCGGGATCGTCACGGTGGGAATGCCAAGGTGGCGGGGGACCAGGTTGCCGTTGGACACCCACACCCCGTTGCGCCAGGCGACGTCGGCCGAGGCGGGGTTCACGTCGGCGTCGGCGGGGCCGACGTCGGCGGCCGCCGGGAAGACGACAGCGTCGAATCCGTTGGCGTGCAACCACTCCTCGAAGTCGACGCGACGCGTCTCCTCGAGCCCACGCATCCCCGCCTCCACGAACGGGATGTCGTGCCACGGCGTCACTCCGTCGGCGGCGAGGTGCACGTAGTCCGCGAGGTCGTAGGCGACGTCGAACGGGAGGACGCCGTACTGATCCGGCAGGGCACCAGTGGGCGCCGGGAAGATGCGGGCGGGATCAACCTCGGACATGCCGCTGAGGCCTGGCTGACCGTTCGACCGCAGGAACCCGTCGAATGCCCAGACCGACAGCGCGCCGAGCTCCTGGGAGAGGAATTCGGCGGGAACGATGCCGCGGTCGACCATCGTCCGGGATTCCGGATGTAGGCCCTCGTAGTTCTCGACGACGGGGAAGTCGGTCTCGACGACCTCCGCGCCGGCAGCCACCAGATCGTCACGCATGCTCTGCCACAGGGCCATCACCGAGTTGCGGGTGTGGATCGGGTGGGCGCTGCCGGGATCGCCGTTGACGTAGAGCCGGGGTACCGCGAGCCGAAGACCGCCCAACGGCAGCGTGGGTAGGCCGACGTACGACTCGGGCCGCACCTCGGACGCCGCGGGCAGGTCGACCCAGTCCTGCTGACGCCACAGGTCACCGTCGACGACCGGGTCGTCGGCCACGACGGCGTCGAGGAGGTGCAACAGGTCGTCGACCGAGCGGGCATGCGGTACGACGACGTCCATCGTGGGCACCAACGGCCAGTTTCCGCGTACCGAGATCACTCCGCGGGACGGGGTGTACGCGACCAGCGCGTTGTTCGACGCGGGAGCACGGCCGGAGGACCACGTCTCCTCGGCGAGACCGAACGCGGCGAAGCTCGCCGCCGTCGCCGTGCCGGAGCCGTTCGACGACCCCGATCCGAACGCTGCCGTGAGAAACTCTGCGTTGTAAGGACTTTCGGCGCGGCCGTAGAGTCCGCGTTGCATTCCGCCGGCCGCCATGGGTGGCATGTTCGTCAGCCCGAGGCAGATCGCCCCGGCCGCGCGCAGCCGGGCGACGGCGAACGCGTCGTCGGTGGCGACGAGGCTCGCGAATGCCGGTGAACCGGCCGTCACGGGCAGGCCGCGCACCTTGTAGCTGGCCTTCGCCGTGAACGGGATGCCGTCTAGCGGACCGAGGGTCTGCCGGCGGGCTCGGCGAACGTCCGAGGCGCGAGCGTCCGCGAATGCCGACGGGTTGAGCACCGGCACCGAGTTCAGTGCGATCCCGGACCGGTCATAGTGGCCGATCCGGTTCAGGTAGCGCGCCACCAGTTCGACGCTCGTCACCGTGCCGTCCGCGAGGGCGCCGCACAAGCGGTCGACGTCGGCCTCGGCGACGGTGAATTCGGCGATGATCATGACAGCACTAAAACACACGCTGTAGGTTTACGGAATGGGCAAGGCGGCGACGCCAGCCGAGGCGTACCGGCGCCGGCCCGCTCACGCCCGCCCGAGAGGAGACGGACATCGGACGACCACCTCGCGCAATACTCAGTCGCGACCTCATCGCCCGCACCGCCCTGGCCCTGGTCGACCGGCACGGCGTAGAGGGTGCCAGCATGCGGCGCGTCGCGCAGAAACTGGGCGTGAACCCCACCTCGCTCTACAACCACGTCGCCGACCGGGCGGCGATGATCGAAGACCTTCGCGCCCTGGTGTCGGCCAACATAGATTCGGCGCCCCTGCGCGAACTGCCTTGGGAGGAAGGGCTTCTCGCGTGGGCCAGGTCCTACCGAGTGGCCTTCGCGCGGCATCACCGCGCGGTGCCCCTACTCATGACCACACGTGCGTCCGCGCCGGTGTTGCTGGCGGAGTACGAGGACTTCGCTATCGCGGCAGAGGCAGTCGGGTGGCCGAGCGCGGAGGTATTACCGCTGTTGACCGCGTTCGAATCCTTCATCCTCGGCAGCGTGCTGGACATGTCCGGGCCCAGCATAGTGTTCGATCCGGCTGGCCAGGAGGAACGCTTCCCGCGCCTGGCCGCCGCCTACGAGACACTGCAGGACGAAGACCCCGACGATCCCATCGCCACTCGCGCGTTCGAGCGGGGTCTGGCGATGCTGGTCGCATCGGCACGTCCGCCGCGCCCCAAGCGCAAACGATGACCTACCTCGCGCGCAATCCCTTGCAAGCATTGATTCCTCGAGAAGGACGGTACTCATGACCTGGCGCATGCCATCAGAAACGGCCCCCCACGACCGAACGTGGATGGCCTTCCCCCGGGAGGGCTTCACCATGGGCGACAGCGCCGCCGGGCGGGAGGAGTGCTACGCCGCGTGGACCGAGGTCGCGCACGCCGTCGCCGAATTCGAACCGGTCAGCATGGTGGTCGACCCCACCGAGATCGAGCGGGCACGACGAATGTTGTCCTCCGCGGTCGACATCGTCGAGTTGCCACTCGACGAATTCTGGATGCGTGACTTCGGGCCCACCTTCGTCGTCGACGACGACCGTCCCAATGTGCTTGGCGCAGTGGACTGGACGTTCAACGGATGGGGCTCACCGGACTGGGCGGAATGGACGAAGTCGGCCGAGGTCGTCCGCGGGGTGGCCCCACTGGTCGGCGCCGAGATCGTCAGCTCGACGCTCGTCAACGAGGGCGGCGGGATCCACGTCGACGGAGCGGGAACGGTGTTGCTCACCGAGACGGTGCAGCTCGACCCGCGCCGGAATCCGTACGCCGACAAGCGTCGCGTCGAAGCGGAGCTGGAACGCACGATCGGGGCCACGCACGCAATCTGGCTGCGGCGCGGCCTTACTCGGGACTACGAGAGCCTTGGCACCAACGGCCACGTCGACATCGTGGCGACCATCCCGTCACCGGGCCGCCTCCTCGTGCACGCTCAAACCGACCCCGGGCACCCCGACCACGAGGTGAGCAGGGACGTCCGTGCCGCCCTCGAGGCGACGACGGACGCCGCGGGACGCACGTGGGACGTCGTCGACGTGCCCGCTCCGGCCACCCTTCGCGACGCCCATGGCTTCGTCGACTGGAGCTACGTCAACCACCACGTCGTCAACGGCGGCGTGATCGCCTGCGGTTTCGGAGAGTCGGTGGCCGACCAACGCGCCAGCGAATTGCTCGGCGAGGCCTACCCCGGTCGGCGGGTGGTGACCGTCGACGCGCGGCCGATCTTCGCGCGCGGCGGCGGCGTCCACTGCATCACGCAGCAGCAGCCCCGAGTCGGGGGGTCCTAGCGAGCCCACCCGGAAGAGTGGGGACCGATCCTCAGACGTGCAGCTGCCGCATCGCGTCGAGGATCGGTCCACGCTCCGTGGGGTGCGCCATCAGGCGCCGGGCCACGTCGCTCATGTGCTCGCCGTTGACGCGGGCGTACTGCCGCAGCAGCACGAACGCCGTCTCCACGGAGACCCCGAGGCGTTCACGTAGGAACCCCTTGGCCTGCTCCACCAGCACCCGGCTCTTCAGCGCGTGGTGCAGATGAGGCAGCACCGTCGCCGGGCTGGGGGAGCGTTCCTGCAGGATCGCGACGCAGGCGACGTGGGTGAGGGTTTGACCGACGAGCTGGTCGGCGTCGTTCAGCTCGCCGACCTGAGTTCCGAACAGGCCCATGGCGCCCAACACGGTGCCGCCCGCGCGCATCGGCAGGGCGTGCACCGAGGCGAAGCCGGCCTGGGTGGCGGCCTCGGCGAAGCGGGGCCAGCGGTGCGCGTCACCGCGCAGGTCAGCCACCGACAGCGGTTGACCCGTCGTGAAGCAGTCCAGGCAGGGTCCTTGTTCGGCCTGCAGCTGGAACAGCTCGAGATCCCGGGTCTTCTCCGACGTCGCCGCCATGAGATGTAGTTCGCCGCCGGGGTCGGCGAGGAGCAGACCGGCCGCGTGCACGTCGAGAACCTGGGTGCAGCTCTCGGTCAGTTGAGTCAGGAGCTCCACGACGTCGTAGTCGTCGAGCAGTGTGTCGACCAGGGTGACCACCGCCGCCAAGACCTGTGTCTCCCGCGGGAGTTCCGTCATGGGCGAGTACCCCCGTCGACCTTCGTCCGGTGTGTCGTCGGCCGCATCAGTCGGCGTCCAGCCGGAGGCGGCGCTCGATGATGTCGCGAGCCACCTCGGTGGCGCTGCGCCCGGTGGCGTAGGCGTGCGCCCGGAGCCGGATGAGTGCCTGGGACGGGGTGACGTCGAGCTGTGCGACGAGCATCCCGGTGGCCTGGCTGACCTCTGCCCGCGCGAACTGGGAAAGCTCAGCCCACGCGTCGCTCGCCGGGTCGCTGATCGCCGCCACCGAGTCGTCGGAGAGCAAATCCATGAACGGCACGGTCGCAATCTGCGCCGCGATGAGAGCCCCCGCAGACGTCTCGGCAGGCCATCTGCCGGGCAGGGTGCGGAACAGGTCGAGGGCGCCGACGTACTCACCGGCCACCACCACCGGAGCGGCGTAGACGCTGCGGATGGTGTGGGTCAACAGAGCGGGCCGAAAGGCCGGCCATCGCAACTCGTCGGGATGGGTCAGGTCGGCGGATGCCACGGGCCCTCGCGATTCGACGGCGTCGAGACACGGTCCCTCACCGTAGGTGAACTGCAACTCGTCGTACTTGCGCGCCGCGGGGCTGGAGACGCCGACCGTGCCCATGTTGATGCCGTCGTACACCGCCGAGATGGCCGCCGCCTCGACGTCGAACAGCATCACGCACGCCACGCAGAGTTGGTCGGCGGCCGCGAGTCCACGTCGGTCGCCCACCGCGGCGATCAGCTGATCGTGGAGTGCCACGTCAGTTCCCGCCAGGAAGCCAGCTCATGGCACCAGCATGCGCCATCGGGCCCGGGTCGACACCATACGGGGTTGAAGTCGACGTCACGGGTCACTGTCCCTTCAGGCTTCCGATCCCCAGCGAGGAGTCCTTCGGCGGACTCGCGTCCTCGACGGAGTCGACGTAGGCCTGCGGATCGCGGTCGGAGACGTCGAGGCCGCGAGTGGTCGGATGGCTGGTCATGAAGGCGTGGTACTGGCGGCCGAGCGCCTCGCGAAGCTGTGCGGGGGCGTGCTTGCGGAAGTCGGAGAGACCCTCGCGCTCCTCCTCGCCCATGTGTTCGTCGTTGGCCTTCCGCGCCCGGCCCACCGCGGCCCACCACTCGTCCGAGCCGATCTGCACGTCGTTCGCGTCCCGGACACTGTCGCGAATGTCGTTGTGGTCACCGATCGCGTCGAGGGTCTCCTCTTCGGGATCGTCCTCCCCGCGCTTGAGCAGTTGCGGATAGAAGATGGACTCCTCGGCGTACGCGTGGACGTCGAGTTTGTCGCCGAGCGGACGCCACACGCGCTCGAGGTCCTCGGGTCGCGGGGTCTTTCTCGCCTGCAGATAGTCGAGCTTGGCGAACTGTTCGCGGAACCATTCGTGGTCGGCGAGAATCAGCCTGGTGATGTCGGCCATGGGAGCTCCCAGAGAGGCAGCGGGTCAGGCCGCGGGGACCGCGGGTGACGTGCAGTCCTCTACGTATTCGTAACCGCAGGGGCGGCAGGACACTTCGTAACGAAGGAAACCGCCGTCGCCCTCCTGGAACGAGTAGTCGGCTTGGACCATGCACCGCGGGCACCGTGCGATGCCTCGTTCGACCACGCTCATCGGCCGGGCCTTTCGTCCTGGGCAGCCCCACGGCTACCTGCGGAGACGGAATACCCAGCGAGGCCGACCGTCAATCACTGGTGTGGCGACGCCTCGACCGCGCGTGGTGACACCGGACCGCAGGCCGACCAGGTGTAGGGCTGCTCCGGGGTGGTCGCGCTTCCCAGCATGAACGTGCGGTCGGTGCGCCGGGCGCGCGCGATCGTCGCCAGCCAGGTGGCCACGGTGCTCACACGGTTCTGCACCCCGGTGAGGAAGGCGATGTGGATGAATCCCCAACCGAGCCAACCCAATACGCCGGTAAGCTTCACGGGGCCGGCCTGCAGCAGGGCGTGGCCACGGCTGATGTAGGCCGCCGAACCCAGGTCACGATATCGATAGGGCTTGCGGGGCTGGCCCTTTCGGTCGCGGCGCAGGCAGGCCGCGACGTGCAGGCCGCCCTGCATGGCGTTCTCGGCCACGCCCGGCAGGTGGTCCCGTCCGACCAGGTCACCGATGACGAAGACCTCGGGGTGCCCCGGCACTGTCAGGTCGGGTTCGACGGCGATCCGGCCCGCGTGATCCGACGTCGCACCGAGCACCTCGGCCACGAGCTTGGCGAAGGGCACGGCTTCCACCCCGGCCGTCCACAGCACCGTCCGCGCGGCGTAATCCTCGCTGGGGCCGCCGGCCTTGGGGGTGACGGTGATGCCCTCGCGGCGGACGTCGGTGACGTGCACGCCCATGTGCATCTCGACGCCGAGGTCCTCCAGGATCGTGGCGGCCTTGGCTGCCAGGCCGGGCGCGAAGCTACCGAGTACGCACGAACCGCCGTCGAAGAGCAGGACGCGGGCGTCCTGGGGCTCGATGCTGTGGAATTCGTTGGCCAGCGCGCGGGTCGCCATCTCGCGGATCTGGCCGGCCAGTTCCACCCCGGTGGGCCCACCGCCGGCGATGGCGAAGGTCAACCACCCGTCGCGTTCGGGGCCGGGGGCGAGCGTCTCTGCGATTTCGAAGGCGGCGAACAGCCGGCGGCGGATCGTCAGCGCGTCGTCGAGGGTCTTCATCCCCGGCGCCCACTTCGCGAAGTCGTCGCGCCCGAAGTAGGACTGTCGCATCCCGGCGGCGACCACCAGCACGTCGTAGTCGAGTTCGAAGGTGCTCTCGTCGGGGCGCCGCGCGGTGACGCGGCGGGCGTCGGCGTCCAGGTCGACGGCCTCGCCGAGGAGCGTGGTCACGTTGCGGTGGTCGGCCAGCTCCTCGCGCAGCGATCGGCTGATCTGGCCGATGCTGAGCGTTCCGGTCGCGCATTGGTAGAGCAGCGGTTGGAAGACGTGGCAGGCGGCCCTGTCCAGGAGCGTGACGTCGACGTCGTCGCCGCCGAGGCGGCGGGCACAGAACAGCCCGCCGAATCCACCACCGATGATCAGCACGCGCGTCCGACCGTTGCTCATCGCTCGACAGTACGCAGCGCGGAACCCGTCGCCCTACGGCGCCGAGGCGGCCAGGCCCTTGAGCATCAGGTCGAGAACCAATTCGAACGAGGGCTGCACCATGTACTCACCGAGGTGCGGCGCCGCGGCCTGGGTGAGGGGATGTTCGTCGTCTGGCAACCGGGTCGACAGCGTCTGCCAAGAGGCTCTGTCGGCGTCCTGAATCTCCTCGGGCAGGGTGACGATGGCGCTCTGCAACATCGCCTGACCGAGCACCACGTCGGCGATGGCGCCGAACCACTTCGCCGCGGACTCGTCGCCGAACCCGCCATCGCGCAACAGCCCAAGGGTGAGCTCGACGGCTCGCAGCTCGTTGGGCAGACCGGTCGCCCGGCTCGCGACCGCCAACCCCGCCCTTGGAAAGTCCTGCGCGTAGACCGTGAACAGGACTCGCCCGAGCGCGGCCAATGACTCCAGCCAGTCGGCCCCCGGTGTCCAGCGGTCGAGGCCAAGACCGATCATCCGGTCGGCCACCGCCCGCACGACGTCGTCGACGCCGGTGAAGTGCCGGTACAGGGCCGACGCGTCGGCGCCGACGGCCGCCGCGAGCGTCCGCGCGCTCAGAACTGACGCGCCCCGGTTCTCGATCAGGTTGACCGCGGCGTCGACGTAGGCCTCGCGCGACAGCTCGGTGCCGGTCCTGGTGCGACGGCGTCGCCGCCCCGCCACGTGCTGCCTTCCCGACTCGGCCACCGTTGTGCGCTCCTTATGTCAACACCGTTGACGCCTACGTCTCGATGCCGGAGTCTGGGGCGCCAAGGGGGTGAGATCGGTGCCTGACAGACATCCGACAGTTCGTAATTTTAGGCGCGTCGCGGGGCAGGCCGGACACGTAAATTACTTCGTAGAGGTCGAGGCCAGCGGCGATGACTCGCTCCACCTCGTCTTCGCAGGCAACATCTTCGTCGGGCCGGTGCTGATGTCCAGCAGGAACGGCGACGGCCGCTGGGATCACCAGATGATCGACCATCCTCGGCAGTTCGGTGAGTTCGTGTCGGCGGAATGGGTCGACCGGTTCTTGGACTCCTGGTACGAGGCCCTGGCTGCCTGACTGTTTGGCCGGCCCAACGCCAGGGAACAGCGGGGCCATGAGCGCGAACGGCACCGGCGGATGTTGAGCACGGCACGCACGATGGCCGTTCCGGCCGAGTCGGCGTGGCGGGTGCTTACCGATTTGTCTCTGTGGCCGCAGTGGGGCCCCACGGTGCAAGGGGCTCAACTCGACGAGGCCGGACCGTTGCGGCTCGGTTCCCGTGGCAAGGTGTGGACGCCCGTGGGGGTGCCGCTGCCATTCGAGATCACCGAGTTCGACGAGGGCAGCGCGTGGGCCTGGAAGGTCCTCGGAGTGTCCGCGACGCGCCACGTGGTGACCGCACACTCGCAGGGGTGCCGCGTGTCGTTCGGCGTGCCGCTGTGGGCGCCGGCCTATCTGCCCGTGTGCGTGTTGGCGCTCAAGCGAATCGAGGCTCTGGCTAGGGCTTAGCGAGCGCCTCCAGCAGTGGCCTGGTGCGGTAGGCGACGACTTCGTGCATCGCCACCGACATGGTGGTGCGCTCCACACCCGGCACCCCGAGTATCAAGCCGGCAACGCGGTAGAGGTCGTCAGCGTCCGTGGCGACCACACCGATCAACAGGTCGGCCGCCCCTGACAGGCCGGTGATCTGGGTGATCTGCGCGATGGTCTCCAGTTCGACGAGCACCTGATCCAGGCGATGCTGGTCGACCACTGCGCTGATGAACGCCTTCAACGGGTAGCCGAGATCGCGCGGGGACACGCAGCGGTCGACTGGTGCGAGGACCTTGTCCTCGTCCCACCGTGCCAGCCGGGCCGCGACGGTGTTGCGGGCCAGTCCGAGCGCGGCTGCCAACTGCACGCCGGTGGCCCGAGGCGCGTCGCACATCGCCAGGAGCATCCGCGCGTCGGTGCGATCGAGCTTCGTCATGTCGCCCAGTATTCCACGTCACACTCTGCCGATAATGGGCAACATGCTCAACGTTGTCGCCTTGGCTTGCTCAGTATGCATACCGATGGTTCCCTGGAGTCAGCAGTTCGCCCACTACAGCCAAGGTGGTGACCCTCCATGACGGATCTTGAGAGCCGCGTGATCGACCGCCAGCCCTACGAATTGGGCGACCGCTACCGATCTGGTTCGGGCGCGGTGGTGCTGACCGGCGTGCAGGCCATCGCCAGGGCGCTGGTCGAGCAGCACGAGCGCGACATCCGCGCGGGCCGACGGGTGGCGACGTTCGTCTCGGGCTATCAGGGCAGTCCGCTGGGCGGCGTCGACCGGATGCTCTCGGGAATGCCCGAGGTGCTGGATGCCAACGACATCACCTTCGTTCCCGGCCTGAACGAGGAGTTGGCCGCCACCTCGGTGTGGGGCAGCCAGGCCGATCTCGCGGCGTTCGCGGCGGCGGCCGGCATCTCCCACTCCACGCCGAAGTACGACGGCGTCGTCGGCGTGTGGTACGGCAAGGGCCCCGGCCTCGACCGCGCCACCGACGCGCTGCGGCACGCCAACATGTACGGCGTCAATCCCCATGGGGGAGTGCTGCTTCTGGTCGGGGACGACCCGGCGTCGAAGTCCTCCACCGTGCCCGCCGTCAGCGAACGGTCCCTGGCCGCGCTCGGCATCCCGGTGCTGTTTCCGCGCAACGCCCGCGAGGTCGTCACGATGGCGATGCACGGGGTGGCGATGTCGCGAGCCTCCGGGTGCGTGGTCGCGCTCAAGATCGTGGCCGACGTTGCCGACGGCGCCTGGTCGGTGGACGGCGGGGTCGCCGACGTCGACGTCGTGGTGCCCGAAGTGCATTGGGAGGGAAGGCCTTTCGTCTACCGGCAGCGACCGATGGCTGCGCCGGCCAGCAGCCTGGACGCCGAGGCGGATCTCTACGGTCCCCGTGCAGAGGTGGTGCGCGCGTACGGCGCAGCCAACGTCCTCGACGTCGTCGAGCTCGACCCTCCCGGCGCGACGGTCGGGATCGCCGCCACCGGAACGACGTTCGACGCGGTACGGCAGGCGTTGGCCGATCTCGGCGCCAGCGACGTGGCGCTCTACCGCGCAGGGGTTCGACTGCTGCGCATCGGCATGCCGACCCCGTTGGGGCCCGATTCCGTCACGGCCTTCGCCGATGGATTGGACGAGATCCTCGTCGTCGAGGACAAGACGGCATTCGTCGAAACCCAGGTGCGCGAAATCCTGTACGGCACGGCGGGCGCCCCGCGCATCCTCGGCAAGAAGGACGCCGCCGGGCGGCCGCTGATCCCCGCGGGCGGCGAACTCACCGCGGGTCGCCTGCTGGCCCCGCTGCGTCGGATATTCGCCGGCCGGCTCGAACTGAAGACGCCACCGCCTCCCGCCCTGACGCTCGACGTCCTCCCCGCCAAGCGCGCCGCCTACTTCTGCAGCGGCTGCCCACACAACCGGTCGACCGCCGTGCCCGAGGGCTCGCTGGCCGGCGGCGGGATCGGTTGCCACACGATGGTGACGATGTCGGACCGCACGGACAGCGCCGTCACCGGACTCACCCAGATGGGTGGCGAGGGCAGCCAGTGGATTGGCCAGGCTCCGTTCACCGACGTTGCGCACATCTTCCAGAACATCGGCGACGGAACCTTCTTCCACTCCGGCCAACTCGCCGTGCAGGCCGCCGTCGCGGCGGGTGTCAACATCACCTACAAGCTGCTCTTCAACGAGGTCGTCGCCATGACCGGCGCGCAGAACGCCGAGGGCGCGCTGACCGTCGCAAGGCTGACGCACAAGCTGACCGCCGAAGGCGTCAAGCAGATCATCGTCTGCGCCGACGAGCCCAAGCGACACGATCGCCGTGAGATGGCGAAGGGCACGACCGTCTGGCACCGCGACCGACTCGACGACGCCCAGAAACGGCTGCGCGAGGTCCAAGGCGTCACCGTCCTGATCTACGACCAGCACTGCGCGGCCGACGCCAGGCGGCAACGCAAGCGCGGCACGCTGCCCACCCGCACCACCCGGGTCCTCATCAACGAGGCGGTGTGCGAGGGCTGCGGCGACTGCGGGGTCAAGTCCAACTGTTTGTCGGTTCAGCCGGTCGACACCGATCTGGGGCGCAAGACGCGGATCGACCAGACGTCGTGCAACACCGACTACAGCTGCCTTGACGGCGACTGCCCGTCGTTCGTCACGGTCGAGGTGACTCCCGGTTCCGCCAAGGCGGGTTTCGCCGCGACGAAGAAGCGCGCACCCGCCGCGCCGCCACAGCTGCCCGACATTGAGGTCGAACCGATCACCTCGACCCACAACGTCTTCTTCGCCGGCATCGGGGGAACCGGCATCGTCACGGTGAACCAGGTCCTCGCGACGGCAGCGCTGCGAGCCGGCTACGAGGTGGAGAGTCTCGACCAGATTGGGATGAGCCAGAAGGCCGGACCGGTCGTGTCGCACCTGAGGTTCGCCGCGGGCAGGCTCGAGCCGTCCAACCGGCTCACGCCGGGGGCCGCGGATTGCTTCGTCGCCTTCGACCTTCTGACCGCCGTGGACGGCAAGAACCTCGAGTACGGCGACCCCGCTCGGACGATTTCGGTCGCGTCGACGTCCAAGACGCCGACCGGCGCCATGGTCTACGACAAGTCGGTCGCCTATCCCGAGACGCCGTACCTCCTGAACCGGCTCGGCCAGGCGTCTCGCAGCGTGCACTCCTTCGACGCCTTGGCGGCCGCTCAGACCCTGTTCGGCAGCACGGCGGCGGCCAACTTCCTGCTGATTGGCGCCGCCTACCAAAGTGGGGCGCTGAAGATCCCTGCCGAGTGCGTCGAGGAAGCCATCCGCGTCAACGGGGTCGCGGTCGAGGCGAACGTCGCCGCCTTCCGCTGGGGTCGAGTGGCCGTTGCGGACCCGTCCCGCTTCGGCGACGCCGTCGCTCCCGCGCCGGCGCGTCAGCCCATCTCACCGCCCGCACGCGTCCTGGCCGGAACGTCCTTCACCGGGCAACTGGGCGATCTGGTCTCGCGGCGGGCCGCCGACCTGATGGAGTTTCAAGGCGAGCGGGTGGCTCGTCGATACGTCACGGTGATGCACGACGTGTGGACGGCCGAGCGCGCGGCGTCGGACCGCACGGAGTTCAGCGAAGCCGTCGCCCGCGGCCTCTTCAAGTTCACCGCCTACAAGGACGAATACGAGGTCGCCCGGCTGCTGACGGATCCGCGATTCGTCGAGCAGGTCCAAGCCGAGTTCCCCACCGGGAAGAAGATGACCTACAAGCTGCACCCGCCCGCGCTGCGAGCCGTCGGAAGGAAGAAGAAGATCGGCCTCGGACCGAGGAGTCACGTCGCATTGCGCGTGCTCGCCAAGGGAAAGGTGTTGCGTGGCACCGTGTTCGACCCGTTCGGCTATGCACACGTCCGCAGGGTGGAGCGTCGGCTGCGCGACGAGTACGAACACATCGTCACCGAGTTGGCTGCCGGGCTGAAGGGTGGGGACTACGACCGTGCGGTCGCCGTCGCCGCACTCCCCGACGTGGTCCGTGGCTACGAGGGCGTGAAGCTCGCGAACGTCGACGCCTATCGCGTGCGATTACGAGAACTCGGCGTCGACGAAAGTGCCAGCTAACAACCGACTCTGGCGGTGACGGTGTAGATTCGCCGATAGAGCGGTACCGCAGGCCGGCCTGTGATGCCCTCAAGCCCTTGACGGTTTTGGCATCAAGCCCTCAAGGGCGCTCCTCGTCAGGCGCCCCCGGACCCCGGGTGACCCCCCGGTTTCACGTGACGAAGACGTCATATCTGCCGAAGTGTTGTCGGCGCGTCCTCGAGTGGTCGAGAATGTGAACCGTCGGGGAAACTTTGACAGACGGGGGAACGATGATGAGTGAAGTCGCAGCCAGCGGCGGCGGTGACGCGCCTGCAGGCGTCGGCATTACCACGCGGGTTCGAGTGTTTCCCAGCTCCGACCGAGAGGCCCACGGAGTGATCGTCGACGACTTCGGCGAATCCATCGGCATCCCGGTCGAAATCGGCGGCAACCTCATCGCCGGACCAGCACGCCGCTGGGCAGTGATGCTGGACGACGACAATCTGTTGTTCGTCGACAGCGAGGATCTCGAACCCGAGTAGCCCCCTCCGCATCTCCAAGCCGGGCAGCTACCCGGGTCGCCGAGTTTTGCCGTGCCAGACGCGGGTACGTGGCCTCCGCAAGGCGGACACGGACGGCGGACGGAGCACACGATGAAGGCAGTCACCTGGCAGGGCAAGCGCGACGTGAGGGTCGAGCAGGTTCCCGACCCACGGATCGAAGAGCCGAACGACGCGATCATCGAGGTCACCTCCACCAACATCTGTGGGTCCGACCTTCACCTCTACGAGGTGCTCGGGCCGTTCATGACGCCCGGCGACATCCTCGGCCACGAGCCGATGGGCATCGTCCGCGAAGTGGGCAAGGACGTGTCCAACCTCGCGGTTGGAGACCGCGTCGTCATCCCGTTCCAAATCTCGTGCGGTCACTGCTACATGTGCGACGCGCATCTCTACACCCAGTGCGAGACCACCCAGGTGCGCGATCAGGGGATGGGCGCTGCCCTGTTCGGGTTCTCCGAACTCTACGGCGCCGTTCCCGGCGGACAGGCCGAGTTGCTGCGGGTGCCCCAGGCCCAGTTCACCCACATCAAGGTGCCCGACGGTCCGCCGGATTCGCGCTTCGTCTATCTCTCCGACGTGTTGCCCACCGCGTGGCAGGCGGTGCAATATGCCGACATTCCGGACGGCGGCACCGTCGCGGTGCTCGGGCTCGGCCCCATCGGCGACATGGCCGCGCGCATCGCGCATCATCTCGGGTACGACGTCATCGGCGTCGACCTGGTTCCGGAACGCCTCGCGCGCACCGCTGCCCGCGGCATCCGCACCGTCGACCTGAACGAGATCGACTTCGCCGTCGGCGACGCGATCCGCTCGATGACCGACGGTCGGGGCACCGATTCGGTGATCGACGCGGTCGGCATGGAGGCACACGGCTCGCCGGTCACGAAGGTCGCCCAGCAGGTGACGGGACTACTTCCCGACGCACTGGCCAAGCCGTTCATGAAGAAGGCAGGCCTTGACCGCCTGGGTGCTCTCTACTCCGCCATCGACGTCGTGCGGCGCGGCGGGAACATCTCGGTCATCGGCGTGTACGGCGGAGTGGCGGACCCGATGCCGATGCTGACCATGTTCGACAAGCAGGTCCAGCTCAAGATGGGCCAGGCCAACGTCAAGCGGTGGGTCGACGACATCATGCCGTTGCTCGGCGACGACGACCCGTTGGGCGTCGACGACTTCGCCAGCCACGTGCTGCCGCTCGACGACGCGCCCCACGCCTACGACATCTTCCAGAAGAAGCAGGACAACGCCGTCAAGATCATTCTCAAGCCGTGACGTGACGACCCGTCCGACGGAGGGTTCGGCCGAGCTCTTCTCGCTGCGACACCGTCGGTGACGGGGATGGGGATGGAGAATCGTCGGATTAGGGATCTAGAACCCGTTGCCCTGAGCACCGTTCCGACACCGCTCGAGGCGGCGCCGCGGCTGGGCGCGGCCATCGGGCTCGGCCCGGACGACCTCTGGATCAAGCGTGACGACCTTCTGGGGCCTGGCGGTGGCGGCAACAAGGTGCGCAAGCTGCAGTACACGGTGGCCGCCGCGCTCGCCGCAGGCGCAACAACCCTCGTCACCACCGGCGCGGCGCAGAGCAACCATGCCCGGCTCACCGCTGCTGCGGGGGCCCGGCTCGGCCTCGACGTGGTTCTGGTGCTGGCCGGAACCGGCGGTGCCGCCACTGGCAACCTGGCGTTGGACGCGATGCTCGGCGCCAGGATCGTGCGGGCGGGCGACGTCGACTCGGGGGAGTTGGAGCGGCGCGCGGCACGGATCACCGAGCAGCTGACCGCGAACGGTCGCGTTGCCAGCCAGATTCCGTTCGGCGGATCCAGCGCGACCGGGGCCCGCGGATACGTCGACGCCGGCCACGAACTGCTCGCCCAGCTTCCGGGGCTGGCGCAGGTGGTGGTGGCGGTGGGCTCGGGAGGTACTGCCGCCGGCCTGACCCATGCGCTCGGCGCCGACCGCGTCCTTGGCGTGCACACCGGGGCGGTGCCCGATCCCGGGCCGCGGATCGGGAACCTCCTCGCCGGGCTTGGCGGTCTCAGCGATGACGCCGCCCCCGCGCTGCGGCTGCGCACCGACCAGGTGGGTGCGGGCTATTCGGCCTTCACCGAACCGGTGAAGGACGCCCTGCTGCTGGCGGCGCGTACGGAGGGGCTGATCCTCGACCCCGTGTACACCGGCAGAGCGCTCGCCGGGCTCGTCGCAGCGGTCCGCGACGGTGACGTCCGCCCCGGTCAGTCGACGGTGTTTCTGCACTCCGGCGGGTTGCCGGGACTGTTCGGCTCCGATGCCGCGATGTCCTGGGCTGGTTCGCTGGCCGAGGGCGAAGAAAGTTAGCGAATCCGGGGCGTTCGGCCCGCTGAGCGCTGGACTGCCCGTCGGAACGGGTTTAGCGTCGACCCTTAGCGGCAAAATAGCTACCGTGGCTAACGAAGTCGGTGTCCGCTCGACGAAGTGCGGATTTTGCCCTCGGAGAAGATGTAACACGGGCGCCGTCGCCGACGGTTAAACTCGTGACGACACTTCGATGATGCCGTCGTATACACGTGTCGGAAGGTGGACGAAATGACTTTTTCAACGAAGATGGCCGCTGGTTTGGGTGGTTTGGCTCTCGCCGCAATGGCGGGAAGCGGAATCGCCTCGGCAGCCCCCGGTGACGCCGTGATCCTCAACTCGACGTGCACCTACCCCCAGGTGATCGCGGCAGCCCAGGCCCAGGATCCCGTGGCGACCGCTGCGCTGCAGAAGGACCCCGCGGCCAACGGGTTCCTGCAGGGCCTCGTCGCCTCGCCTCCCGGGTCGCCCGAGCGTCAGCAGAAGATCAACTTCGTCCGTAGCTTCCCGCAGGCGGCGCAGTTCAACGGGCTGATCATGTCCGTGGCGACCAGCTGCAACAACTACTGACCGGTTGAGCATTGCGGGGCTGCCGTAGCGCAGCCACCGACACGAATGCCCACCTCCGAGCAAAGTCGCTCAGAGGTGGGCATATTCGTGTGACCAGTTAGAGAAGCCCGAGCAGCTCCAGGTCGGTGGCGTACTTGTCGATCACGGGTGCCGTCAGGTGGGGGATGTCCTTCTCCGGGCCAATCTTGGCCTCCTGCACCGCGGCCCGGAAGTGGTCCACCGGCGCCATCGATCCGTTCACCGGTTGCTGCGGTCGCCCGTAGTTGTGCAGCAGCGGCAACAGCGACGCCTGACGCTGCCTCTCCGGCAAGCTCCGTAGCGCCGTCTCGAACCGGCCCAACCAGTCGCCGTAGCCGGGGATCCTGACGATCGGGTGGCCGGCCTCGACCAGCCAGTCGACGAAGGTGTCCATGCTGATGCCGTCGTCATGGGGATTCATGACGTGGAACGTCTCGAACCCGGTGACGTGGGCACTGATCGTGTCGACTGCGTCGGCGATGAATTCGACGGGCAGGCCGTCGAAGTGGGCGCGCTGCCGACTTCCGCCGCCGTCCAATTCGTAGAACGACGCCGGGGCCACTCCGGTCGCCACCACGCTCAGCATCATCCGGGTGAACATGTCCGGCACGTTCAGCTGACCCGCATAGGTGGTGTCGGCCATGATCATGTCGCACCGGAACACCGAGACCGGCAGGCCGCACAGGTCGTGCGCCTCACGCAGCAGCACCTCGCCCGCCCACTTGCTGTTCCCGTAGCCATTTGCGTAGTCGTCGTTGACCTTTCGCGTGGCGCTCATCTGCCGGATGTCGGTCTCCTCGACGAAGTGACCCGGCTCGATGCCGTCCCCGACGCCGATCGTCGAGATGTAGACGAACGGCTTGATGCGGGTGGTCATGGCGATGCGGATCAGCTCGGCGGTGCCGACGACGTTGGGCCCGAACAGCTGGCTGTAGGGCAGCACGTGGTTGACCAGGGCGGCCGGGTCGACGATCAGGTCGACCGTGTCGGCCAACCGCTGCCACGTCTCCTGCGACAAGCCGAGATTCGCGTCGCCCTTGTCGCCGGCGATCACCTCGAGGTGGTCGGACAGGGAAGTGTAGTGCTGCAACAGTTTTGGATCACCGCTGTCGAACGTCGCGTCAAGGCGGGCTCGCGCGTCGTCGTCGGACTTGGCCCGCACCAGGCAGATCACCTTGCCGTCGACCAGATCCATCCGCTCCAGCCAGTCCAGGGCCAGGTAGCGGCCGAGGAAGCCGGTGGCACCGGTGAGCAGCACCGTGCGGATCTCGCCGGCCGGCTTCGGCAGCGACGGCGCCGCGGAGAGCGTGGCCTCGTCGACGAACTCTTCCAGTGTCAGGTCGCGCGCATGCACCTCGACCGCGTCGCGGCCGTGAACGGCGTCGTACGTCGGTCGCTTGATGCCGCCTGCCAGCTGCGCCTCGACATAGGTGGCGATCGACGCGAGGTCGCTGGCCGGGCTGACGATCACGCCGACCGGCACGTCGACCTCGAAGATTTCGTGCAGCAGGTTGGCAAAGGTCAACGCCGACAACGAATCTCCGCCGAGATCGGTGAACGCCGAGTCAGGCGCCACATCGGCGGCGGCGGTCCCGAGCAGTGCGCTCGCGGCCCGGCTGACGGTCTCGGCGACGGGGCGCTTGGCACCGTCGCGCCGCAGGGAGCGCAGCACGTCGGCCTGACCGTCGGCGAGGTCGACGTACAGCTGCTCGAGCCGCTCGCCGTAGAACTCCTTGAGCTTCGGGCGCGCCAGCTTGCGGATGCCGGTGAGCAGTCCGTTCTCGAGCGTGAAGGGGGTGGTCTCGACCAGAAAGTCACGGGGGATCTCGTAGCCCTGCAGCCCGGACTCCCTGGCGACGCTCTGCAGCGCCTCGGCGAGTACGGACTTCACCGCGGTGACGTCGCCGCCGACGCTCGCGAGTGCGTCGTCGGTCGGCACGACCACCGCCAGCAGGTACGAACGAGAGCTGTTGCCGTAAACGAAGATTTGGCGGACCGACGGATGACCGCCGTAGGCCGCTTCGAGTTTCGAGACGGTGACGAACTCGCCCTGCGACAGCTTGAGCACGTTGTTGCGGCGGTCGACGTAGGACAGCTGCTCGGGTGCGGTCTCCGCGAAGACGTCGCCGGTGTGGTACCAGCCGTCGGTGTCGAACAGTTCGGCCGTCACGTCGGGCCGCTTGTAATAGCCGGGGATGACGTCGGCCGTCTTGACCCACAGTTCACCACGGGCATGTGGGCGATCGGTGGCGAAGTAGCCGAGCTCGGGGACGTCCACCAGCTTGTAGTCGAGCACCGGTGGCCGTCGGATCGCGCCGTCGACGAGCACGACTCCGGCCTCGGTGGAGCCGTAGCCGTCCTGCACGTGGACGTCGACGAAGTCCTCGATCCAGGAATGCAGTTCGGGCGAGATCGGCGCCGAGCCGGTGATCGCCGAGAACTGGCGTCCACCAACGAGACTCGTGCGCTGCTCGGCCATGACCTCCTGCTCGACGGCGGCCCGGTCGGCGTCGTCGAGGGCGCCGGCCCGGCGGTCGGTCTCGCTTTGGACCTCCTGGAACAGCATTTCCCAGATCCGGGGGACGAAGTCGAGCTTGGTCGGACGCACCAGCGAGAGGTCCTCGAGCAGCGTGGAGAGGTCGCTCTTGGCGGCGAAGTAGGCCGTGCCGCCCGCGCCAAGCGTCGAGTAGAGGATCACGCGGCCCATGACGTGGCTGATGGGCATGAAGCTCAGGGTGATGGCGGGCAGCTTGTTCTCGGTGTCCCACTCGGGGCTGAACCAGCCGCGCCAGCAATTGGCCATCAGGCGGTCGGTGTACATCGCCCCCTTGGGCGCGCCGGTGCTGCCGGAGGTGTAGATCAGCAGTCGGAGGGCGTCGGCGTCGCCCGTGCGGGTCTCCGCCGCGGCGGAGTGCCTGGCGCCGCCCTCGACGACGTCTTGGAGGGTCGTGACGTCGACCTTCAGGTCGGCGAGGCGGGTGGCGGCGGACTCGAGCGCTTCGCGGTGGTCGTCGACCTGGGGGTGGTAGTCGAACACCACCAGGCGCTGCGGTGCGTGGGCGGTGAGCGCGAGCTCGACCGCGTCGTCGAGGTGGTCCATGCTCGAGAGGATCACCACGGGTGTCGTCTCGACCATGATGGGCTGCAACTGGGCGACGGGCGCACTGGTCTGCAGAGGGACGGACACCGCGCCCGTGAGGGGCAGCGCCATGTCGACGACGGCGTAGTCGGCGCTGGTGAATCCCAGGGTTGCGACGCGGTCGCCCGGCTGGACGGGGTTCCCGGCCAGCGCGTCGGCAAGCGCGCGGACCCGATGCCACGTCTCGCGGTAGGTCAGGGTGTCGAAGCGCGGCTGAAGTGAGGCGACCGTGCGGCCCGACTCGTCGGGAACGAACTCGACGGCGCGTTGGCCGAGCGCGGGCCGGTCGGCGTAGCCGGTCATCGCGATGCGGATGACGTCGGCAAGCATCTCACCGGGACCCTGCATGGCGGCGGTGACCGTCGGATCGGGTTGGGCCGCAACGAGTTGCGGGTCTCCGGTACCCGACCGTGAGGTCAACTCGTCGAAGCGGCGGGAGAGGCGTGCTTCGCGGGCGGTGGTGGGAGTTGACATTGGGGTCTCCTCAAAATCCAGGTGGTCGTATCGCCAACGAGTGCCGTCGTCGGCTCCACTGCCGAAAACTACGTTAGCGAAACTAAATATTCCTGGACAGTTGCTGTGAGGAGGCTTGTCCTTCGGCCCGCCAGGCCTCCGAACGGCGCAGTCGTCGATGCGACCTGTCGCGGTCGGTGATCGATCTCACTCGTTGCTCAACGCACCACGACGTCGACGCCTGCGCTCAGAACCACCGCGCTCACGACGAACGACGCCACCGCCCATCCGACGGCCGCGCGCTTGGTTTCCATGGCGACGACGGCCGCGATGACGGCGAAGAAGATCGCTCCCACGAAGACCGCGATCGCAGGCCCGCCATGCGGGATGACCGCGAAGGCCACAGTGGTCGTCGACATGCTGCGATGGTGGCACGGCGACCACCGGTCACCCTGTGGATGTGCTCCCCGTCTGCTGGGGCCGAGTCAGCTACCCGGCCACTCGCCGGTCCATCGCTCGAAGGCCCGAGCTCCCTGCCGGTCGATCACGGTCTTGACCAGTGAGTAGACGACACCCTGCACGGCGGCCGCCACCAAGATCTCCTTGAACGGATACTCCGTTTGCAACGCCGTCGGTGGATCCGGCTTGTCGCCCGGGCTGGCCCGCTTCCAGATCTGCTTGAAGATGGCGCTGGCCACCAGCCCACCCAGGATCGAGCTGACCAGGCCCACCGGGCGGTAGAGGATCTTCGCCGTGGCCGACGGCGCGGTGGGGCTCATCGCCTGCTCCGACGCCAGAAGACGACGCCGATGACGAGCACGGCGACTGCGATGGCGGTGACGGGAAGCGCGGGTTTGACCGAGCCGTCGGACGTGGTGGTGGTCTCGACGACCTTCTCCTTGGCCTCGGCAACCGCGTCACCGGCCCGAGCCTTGACGTCGAGCTTGTGGGTCAACGCTCGCGCCGTCTCGCCGAGGTCTTCCCGAGTGGCCTCGATGTCGGCCTGCAAATCCTCGAGACTTGCCGCTGGCCCCGGTTCGGGCGGTGTGGGGTCAGGTGCGGTCATGGCTGGCGTCCTTCACTTCGTGGATGTCTTCCTTCACGTTCGCCACCGTTCGTTGCGGAACCGGCGACGCTTCCTGCACCTGGCGCTTGCCGATCAGCGCGGCGATGCCGCCGACGGCGAGCAACACGACGCCGACGATGAGGGCGGCGGTCCACACGGGGAGGACGAGGGCGATGGCGGCCACCGCGGCCGCAATCAGCGTGGCGACGCCGAAGACGGCGAATGCGCCTGCGACACTGAATAATCCGGCGCCGATGCCGGCGTGTTTTGCCGACTCCTGGAATTCCTTCTGCGCCAGCCGAATCTCGTCGCGGACGAGACGCGACGTCTGTGCCGCCATCTGGGTGATCAGTTCGCCGGTCGAGGCACTCTCGGTCGGCGTCGAGCCTGCGGTCATCACTCCTCCTTCACACGGTTTTCCCGGGTGCAGGCGGCGTTCCCCCTGTCGGCTCCCTCAAACCTGATTGCCGGCGGGGCCGCGTCGTCCCAGCTCAGTCGCCGTCCTTCTCCTTCTTGTCCTCGGAGTCCGCGTCATCAGAGTCGTCGCCGGCGGTGTCCTTCTCGTCGGTGTCGGTGTCCTCGGCGTCGTCGCGATCCTTTGCCCGATTTCCGCCGACCTCGAGCACGGCCCAGTGGCTGGGGGAGACGAGGACGGACCACTCGCCCTCGCGGCGCCCCATCTTGAGGACGCCGTCGTCGACCTCCCATGCCGTGTCGTCGTCGTAGTCGGTCTCTTGCCCGTCGGAGTAGGTCAGTTTGAATGCCATCACCGGAGCCTGCCACCGGCGCCCCGTCCCCGGGGCGAGCTCGCCAAAATCCATCAAGATCATTGTCGTTGCGGCAGTGGCCCTTTCGTCAACCGGTCCCCGCGGCATTTGGTCCTGGTGGAGGCCTGCGCCCACACTGACATCGTGTCAACGCCACCCGAAGACGTCGATCCCTTCGTCCGTGTCGTCGGATCGCAGGTCCACAATCTCAGGACCGTCGACGTGGCCGCACCCCGTGACGCGTTCGTCGCGTTCACCGGGGTGTCCGGGTCGGGAAAGTCGTCGTTGGCCTTCGGCACGGTCTACGCAGAGGCGCAGCGCAGGTACTTCGAATCCGTCGCGCCGTATGCCCGCCGACTGCTGCTGCCCGCCGGAGCCCCGAAGGTCGACGACATCACCGGACTGCCGCCCGCGGTGGCGCTGCAGCAGCGCCGCGGTGCGGGCACCTCGCGGTCGACGGTCGGCACCGTGACGACGCTGTCGAACCTGCTCCGGATGCTGTACTCCCGGGCGGGCACCTACCCGCCCGGCGCCACCATCCGGTTGGACTCCGACTCGTTCTCGCCAAACACCGCCATCGGGGCGTGCCCGGAGTGCCACGGGCTCGGTCGAATTCATCGCGTCACCGAGGAGACGTTGGTCCCCGACCCGACGCTGACGATCCGTGAGGGCGCCGTCGCGGCCTGGCCGGGGGCGTGGCAGGGCCAGAACCTGCGCGACATCCTGATCACCCTGGGCTACGACATCGACGTGCCGTGGAAGAAGTTGCCCAAGCGCAAGCGTGACTGGATTCTGTTCACCGACGACCAGCCGACCGTGGAGATCCATCCGAACCGTGCCGCGGTGACCGCCGACTACTTCTACAACGGCACGTTCTCCAGCGCCGAACGGCACGTGCGGCACACGCTCGCCAATTCGCAGAGCGCGATGATGCGTAGGCGGGTGTTGCAGTTCGTCGACTCCGTCGAATGCCCGGTGTGCGGCGGTTCGGGGTTGCGGCCGGAGGCACTCGGCGTCACCTTCGCCGGGAAGACGATCGCCGAGCTCGTCGCCATGCCGCTGACCGACTTGGCGGCGACACTGGAACCCGCGGCCAACCGCGTCGTCGTCGACGCGGCCTACGAGTCCATCGAGTCGGGCGAGTTCACGGAGGTCGCCACGATGATCGCGGCCGACCTCGTCGCGCGCGTTCAGGTTCTCGTCGACCTCGGCCTCGGGTATCTCAGCCTCAACCGACGGACGCCCACCGTCTCACCCGGTGAGCTGCAACGGCTTCGGTTGGCGACTCAGCTGCGGGCCGGCCTGTTCGGCGTCCTCTACGTGCTGGACGAACCGTCGGCCGGGCTGCACCCCGCCGACGCTGAGCCGTTGCTCAACGTGCTTGATCGCCTTCGGCGAGCGGGCAATTCACTCTTCGTCGTCGAGCACGACATGGACGTGGTCCGGCGCGCCGACTGGATCGTCGACGTCGGACCCGGTGCGGGCGAGCTCGGCGGGGAGGTGCTCTACAGCGGGCCGGTGCCCGGCCTGGCCGAGGTGTCGACGTCGGTGACGCGCCGGTACCTGTTCGGCGACGGGGTGTCCGAGCCGCGAGCCAAGCGGGTGGCGACGCAGACCATGCGCCTTGGTGGCGTGTGCTTCCACAACCTGCGCGACCTCGAGGTGGAGATTCCGCTCGGGGTGTTCACCGCCGTCACCGGGGTGTCCGGATCTGGCAAGTCCACCCTGGTCTGCAAGGTGGTGGGCGACGTCGTCGCCCGCCATCTGGGGTCCGCCGCCATCGCCGAGGCCGAGGACGCCGATCCCGCCGACGTCGACGCGGGAGTTGCCGACGTCGACGTGGACGCGAGCGTCGGAGTGACGGTGGACGGCGTCGAGGTGGTCGACCGGTTGGTGATCGTCGACCAGAAGCCCATCGGGCGGACGCCGCGGTCGAACCTCGCCACCTACACCGGCATGTTCGACGCCGTCCGGAAGGCGTTCGCGGCGACCGACGAGGCGCGCAAGCGCGGCTGGAGTGCGGGTCGCTTCTCCTTCAACGTGGTCGAGGGACGGTGTCCGACCTGTCAGGGCGAGGGGTTTGTCGCGGTCGAATTACTCTTCCTCCCAGGCACTTACGCGCCGTGCCCCACCTGCCACGGGGCCAGGTACTCCGAGGAGACCCTGCAGGTGCGCTATCACGACCGCACCATCGCCGACGTCCTGGCGATGACCGTGGACGAGGCAGCGGAGTTCCTCGCCGACGTCCCCGCCGCGTCGAGGAGTCTCGCCACGCTGCGAGACGTCGGACTGGGCTATCTGCGACTCGGGCAGCCCGCCACCGAACTGTCTGGCGGCGAGGCGCAGCGCATCAAGCTGGCGTCGGAGTTGCAGCGGTCCCGCCGCGGACACACCTTCTACGTCCTCGACGAGCCGACGACGGGTCTGCATCCGGCCGACGTCGAATTGCTGGAACGCCAACTGCACCTTCTGGTCGACGCGGGCAACACCGTCGTCGTCGCCGAACACGACATGGGCGTGGTGGCGGGAGCGGACTGGGTGATCGACCTGGGCCCGGGGGCAGGCGACGCCGGCGGTCGGGTGGTCGCCGCAGGCACGCCAGAGCACGTCGCCAGCGCAGCAGACAGCAGGACGGCGCCCTACCTGTCGGCGAAGCTGCGCTAGTTCTCGGCGCGGTGCCTGCCGCGGTAGGAGCCGGCGTCGCCCGAGAAGGCCCCGGTCGGGGACCAGCCGTGTCCGAAGAGTTCCAGTGACGGGTCGCCCACGGGTGGGGTGAACACGGGTCCACCGTCCCGGGCTGGGCTGACCACGAGGTCGTCGGGTTCGATCACGGAGGCTATTTACCCAGTCGTCAACCTTTGCCAAACCTGTCGATCACCCCGCCCTGGGGTCAGCTGCGCGCAAAGTCCGCAGGCGTGAACTTGCCGGCGCCGAGCTTCGACTCGATCTCCTCCAAGCTTCGCCCGGTGAGGTCCGGCATTCGGTAGTAGACGAAGATCCAAGCTGCGACGTTGAACAACCCGTAGAGCCACATCGACGGCCCGACCCCGATCCCGCTGATCAGCGTCAACAGCGTCAAGGTGATCAGCAGATTGGTGCCCCACAGAGCCGCGGACTGCACCGCCGTGCCGGCCGGCCGCACCGCGAGGGGGTAAGTCTCCGAGCCGGTCAGCCAGCCCATCAGCTGCAATCCGCCGGCGTTGAAGAGCATGAACACCACCAGGCAGGCGATGATGAACGGGATCGACTCCCGCCCGCTGTTGCCGGAGACAAACAGCCAGCCCAGAACGAACAGGCTCAGCGCCGCGCCTGGAATCATGATGAGGGTCAGCCGTCGCCTGCCGACCTTGTCGATGATCGCCAGCCCGACCAGCTGGGCCACCAGGTAGCTCACACCGAGGGCGACCGACACCTCCAACGCAACCGATTCCGAGAAGCCGTTGTCGGTCAGGATCGTCGGTGAGTAGTAGATGATCATCTCGATGCCGCTGAGCTGGGTGAAGATGGCGATTCCGCAACCCAGAATCAACGCCGGGCGCACCCACGCCTCGCGCAGTCCCGACCAACCGCGGGTCTTGGCGGTCTTCTCCTCGCGGGCCAGGTCGGCCATCTCGTCGAGTTCCCCGTCGACGTCGTAGTCCGACGGTCGTACCCGCTCGAGCACGCTCCGTGCCTCGTCGCCCTGGTCACGCTTGACCAGCCAGCGTGGGCTCTCCGGAAGGCGTAGCAGCAGAACCAACATCAGCGCGGCGGGGACGGCGGCAGCGCCGATCGACCAACGCCACGGAATCGACTCCGAGGCGCCGACGATGGTCGCGATCACGATGCCGACGCCGATCGCGATCTGAAAGCACAGCACCAGGCGACCGCGATACTTCGGCGGTGACAGCTCGGCGACGTACATCGGGGCGGTCTGGGTGGCCCCGCCGACGGCGAAGCCGAGGACGAGCCGTCCCACCGACAGCAGCACGGGGTTGGGCGCCAACGCGCACCAGATGGACCCGACGGCGAAGACGACGGCGAGCATCACCAAGGTGCCCTTGCGGCCGCGTCGGTCGGATAGATGGCTACAGGTCAGTGCGCCGATGACGGCACCGAGCAGGATGCTCGCGGCGATCACCTGTTTCCAGGCCTCTTCGATGCCGAAGTCCTTGGTGATCTGCAGCAGCGCTCCGGAGATGATGCCCGTGTCGTAGCCGTAGAGCATGCCGGACACCGCCGACACCAACGCGACGATCACCACCGCCCCCGTCAGCTGGCCGGGTGCCTTCTCTCGGGCCTCCGCCGAACCCTTGGTGCTCTCGGTTGAACCCATGCGTGGTCCTCCAGCCGTGGTGACGTCATCGTCCTGATGTGGCTGTGGCGTTTTACCCGTTCACCGAAAGCTAAACGCCGGCCTCTCGCCGCCCACGAAAATGCCCACCCCCGAGCGATGCTCGGAGGTGGGCATTTCCAAATTAAGGAACGCCGCGGTTAGCGGGCGGGCTGAGCCAAGGTGGCCCTGTGGTGGCGCTGCAGGAGAAAGCGTAGCCAGCGAACGTCGATCAGCATGTCGTGATTCCTTTCGCTCAGGCGGACTTGGTGAGGATGGGGAGGATGCGCCGGCGTTCGCCCGCAACGTCCGAGAAGTGGTGCAGCGCATCGGGAACCGACGGCGTGGCCGGGAAGACGTCGTCCACCCCGCACAGCCGCAGCGTGCGCGAGACCGCCTGGCTGATGACGAGTGACCATTCGTCACCCGCGGCGTAGCAGGCCTCGTCGATGGCGTCGAGGAGTTCGATGCCCTGGGCAGCGAAGGAGGTAACGCCGCTGAGATCTAAGACGAAGGGCTTCTCGGCGATGATGCAGCCCTTGGCCTGGGCTACCACCTGGCCGACGTTTACCTCGTCGATTGATCCGGTGATGGTGAGGACGGTGGCCAGCTGACGGCACTGCTTGTGGAGTTCGGCGCCGTTGCACTCGACCGACGGATTTCCATAGCGGAAGCGGGAATTCGTCGATGAGCTGGTGCTCGTTGCGATCATGGCACTGCCTCCCTTCGGTGGTGGCCGATGTGTTGGCGGCGTCGCCGTCACTTCGACTTGAATCCCAAGGTAAGGGGCCAAAATAAGGTACCGGGGAGTAACTCCTAAAACATCGTTAAGACTTCTACGA
Organism: Mycobacterium sp. Root135; assembly: GCF_001426545.1. Classification (GTDB taxonomy): domain Bacteria; phylum Actinomycetota; class Actinomycetes; order Mycobacteriales; family Mycobacteriaceae; genus Mycobacterium. The sequence continues at coordinate 415,481 of NZ_LMEZ01000008.1, forward strand.
GGGCCTGACAGCAAACCGCGTCGGAAAGCGGTCAGTTCCTGGCGCCCTGGTTACCCGTGTAACCCTCCCAGGGGGAGTAGTCGGCGATGAGCGACTCCTGAGGTGGCCGTTGATCTTCGGGCACGTGCTGGAGGTTGATCCGAACCCGATACCAGACTGAACTGGGGCCTCGCATGCCGTCGACGAGGACGTCGACCGGTGTCAGCCGGTCGGCGGCGGACGCGTACTTCGCCTTCCACGTCTCGAGGGCGGCCATCGCCTCGTCCTTGGTCTTGGTCCTGGCGATCTCGATGAGCGGCTTCGTCGAAACCCGCTGGCCGGCTCCGCCACCGTCCCGGCGAGCACCCTTGGGCGCCTTCTCCGCCGGACCCAGCTCCTCGGCAAGCGCGAGCAGCCCCTCCAGGCCGCCTGCCGCGTCGTCCATTCCCTCCCACGGGTCGCCGATGTCGGCGTAGCGCCCTGGCACGGTGGCGACGGTGAACGCCTCCGGCCGGCAGCCGGGCACCTCGGCCCACCGCAGCGGCGTCGACACCCGCGCGTCCGGCCGCGAACGCACTGAGTAGGCCGACGCGACCGTCCGGTCCTTGGCGTTCTGGTTGAAGTCGACGAAGACGCCCTCGCGTTCTTCCTTCCACCACCGGCTCGTCGCCAAATCCGGTGCGCGCCTTTCCACTTCGCGCGCAATAGTCTCGGCGGCCAGCCGCACCTGCCGGTAGGGCCAGTTCGGCTCGATGCGGGCGTAGACGTGGAAGCCCTTGGAGCCCGAGGTCTTGGGCCATGCCGTCAGGCCGTAGTCGGTAAGCACGTCGCGGGCCACCAGCGCGACGTCGACGATCTGCGCCCACTCCACCCCTGGCATCGGATCCAGGTCGACGCGGAGCTCGTCGGGATGTTCGAGGTCATCAGCGCGCACCGGATGCGGATTCAGGTCGACGCAGCCGAGGTTCACCGCCCACGCCAGCCCTGCGGCATCGGAGAGCACGGCCTCCTTGGCCGACGTGCCAGAGGCGTACTTCAACTCGGCGACGTCGACCCACTCGGGCCGCTTCTCCGGTGCGCGCTTCTGGAACACCGCCTCTTCGGTGATGCCCTTGACGAAGCGCTTGAGGATCATCGGCCGCCCGGCCACTCCGCGCAGGGCGCCGTCGGCGACGGACAGGTAGTACTCGATGAGAGCAAGCTTGGTCACGTCCGCTCGGCCGTCCGCACCGGGGAAGACGACCTTGTCGGGATTGGTCACCCGCAAGGTCCGACCGCCGATGTCCATCGACAGCGAAGACGCCATGGCCACGATGGTAGTCAGGGATCCCGACGTGCACCGGGCCCGCGTGCGATCGCGGTCACATATTGTGGGGCCATGCCCAACCTCACAGAGCTACCCCTGCAGGCAGCGGCCAAGGTGCAGCAGTACCTCGAACGCGGCTCGGCCGAGCTGCACTACGCCAGGAAGATGTTCGAGGCGGGCGCACTGAAGGTCGAGCCGCCACAGAACGTGGCCGCGATGCTCGCCGACATCCGGCGGTGGGGCGAGATCGGAATGATCCCGGCGCTCAACGCCCGTCGCAATCCCACCGGGACGGCCATCATCGACGACGACGGCGAGCTCACGTTCGCCGAACTCGACGCGGCGGCCAACGCCGTCGCCAACGGGTTGATCGGCATGGGAGTGCGGGGCGGCGACGGGGTCGCGCTCCTCATCCGCAACCACCGCTGGTTCCTGATCGGGCTGTACGGCGCCGCCAAGGTGGGCGTCCGGCTGATCATGCTCAACAGTGAATTCTCCGGGCCGCAGATCAAGGAGGTCTCCGAGCGCGAAGGCGCGAAGCTGATCATCCACGACGACGAGTACACCAAGGCGTGCGCGGCCGCCGACCCGGAGTTTGGCAAGCTCCGTGCGTTGCCGACGAACCCCGACAATCCCGATCAGCCGTCCGAGAGCACCGACGAGACCTTGGCCGACCTCATCAGTCGCAGCAAGGCGGCCCCGCCGCCCAAGGCGAGCGCCCACTCGAAGATCATCATCCTGACCAGCGGTACCACGGGAACTCCCAAGGGCGCCAACAGAAGTAGCCCACCGTCGTTGGCTCCGATCGGTGGCGTGCTGTCGCACGTCCCGTTCAAGTCCGGTGAGGTGACGTCGCTGCCCGCGCCGATGTTCCACGCGCTTGGCTTCCTGCACGCGACCATCGCGATGATGTTGGGCAGCACTCTGGTGCTGCGTCGTCGGTTCAAGCCGGCCACGGTGCTCGAAGACATCGAGAAGCATCGGGTGACCGCCGTCGTGGTGGTGCCCGTGATGTTGTCGCGCATCCTCGACGAGTTGGAGAAGACGAGTCCCAAGCCGAACCTGTCGAGCCTGCGCATCGCCTTCGTCTCCGGGTCTCAGCTCGGCGGCGAACTCGCCACCCGCGCGTTGAAGGATCTCGGCCCCGTCGTCTACAACCTCTACGGCTCGACGGAGATCGCGTTCGCGACCATCGCACGGCCAAAGGACCTTTCGATCAATCCGTCGACGGTCGGCCCCGTCGTCAAGGGCGTCAAGGTCAAGCTGTTCGACGACAACGGCATCGAGGTGGCTCCCGGTGAGGTCGGCCGCATCTTCGTGGGCAACACGTTCCCGTTCGAGGGGTACACCGGCGGCGGGCACAAGGCGATCATCGACGGCCTGATGTCGTCGGGCGACGTCGGCTACTTCGACGAGCACGGCCTGCTCTACGTGAGTGGCCGCGACGACGAGATGATCGTCTGCGGTGGCGAGAACGTCTTTCCCGCCGAGGTCGAGGATCTGATCAGCGGGCATCCGGAGGTCGTGGAGGCCACGGCGCTCGGCGTCGCGGACGAGGAATGGGGTCACCGGCTGCGCGCCTTCGTCGTGAAGACCGAGGGCGCCACGGTCGACGAGGATGCGATCAAGGCCTACGTCAAGGACAACCTGGCTCGCTACAAGGTGCCGCGCGAGGTGATCTTCCTCGACGAGCTGCCGCGCAACCCGACGGGCAAGATCCTCAAGCGCGAGCTCAAGGATCTCGAGGTCGGCGGAGCCGAGTAGGCAGCGTTCGTGAATCCTTGGCGATTTCGACCACCGAATTCCGCCGAGGATTCACGAACGGCGCGCGCGGCCTAGACTGCGACTAGGTACTCCAGGTCAGTCCAGCGGCCGTGCGGAGTGCGGTCCAACAGGTCCGCGATGCCGGCGTCGTGGAACGCGGCGGCGACGTCCTCGATGCCCTCGGTGAAGTGTGCCCACGAGTCGAGGTGCGCCGCGACGACCAAGCGCGGCGCCAGCACCTCCGCGGCCGCGGCGGCCCTGGCGCTGGTCAGGGTCAGCGGGCGACCGTCCTGCTTCGGAGGCACTCGGGCCGCGCCGACGAAGAGCACCGCGACGTCGATCGCGCCGACGGTGTGCGCGATCTGCGAAACCGTTGCGAGAGAGGCGTTGTCGCCGCTGATGTAGACGGTCGGAAGGCCGTCGCCGGACAGCAGGAAACCCGTCACCTCGCAGTTGACGTATCCGGAGTCGTCGCGGTCGCCGTCGACCGGGCCGTGCACCGCCGGGACGGCCTGCACCCGCAAACCGTCCAATTCGACCGTCGCCCAGGGCGCCAAACCCTGGGCGGGTGACCCGAGCCGTCCCGCCGCACCGGGATGGGTGAGCACCCGCGGCGCCGCCAGGGCAAACGCCCGGCCGGCGTCGTCGAAGTTGTCCAGGTGTTGGTCGTGGCTGACCAGCACCAGGTCCACCCGACCGAGTGCCGCGGCGTCGACCGCAGGCGCGGCCGTCTTGGTCAGGTACGCATGCGGCCCCGGTGGGTCGAACGTGGGGTCCACGACGATCCGGTGCCCGGCGATGTCGAGCAGCGTCGTCGGTCCGCCCAACACGGCGACCGCGCAGCGACGCCTGGCCTCGGTGACCTGCTCGTCCATGACGGTCCTCCAGTCGCGATCTAGGTGGCGGTCGGGACGGCGCCCAGCACCCGCTGCACGTCGGGCTTCATCGCCTGCAGCTGCTGACCCCAGTATCCCCAGTCGTGCGTGCCGCTGTCCGGGAAGTTGAAGACGCCGTTCTTGCCGCCGCCGGCCAGGTAGTTGTCCTGGAAGGTCTTGTTGGTGCGCAGCGTGAAGGTCTCGAGGAACTTGGCGGGCAGGTTGTCGCCGCCGAGCTCGGACGGGGTGCCGTTGCCGCAGTAGATCCAGATGCGGGTTCCGTTGGCGATCAGCGTCGCCATGTTGACCATGGGGTCGTTGTACTTCCACGCCGGGTCGGTTTCGGCGGGACCCCACATGTCGTTGGCCTTGTAGCCGCCAGCGTCACCCATGGCGCTGTTGACCAGTCCCGGCCACCAGCCCTCGGAGAGGTTCAGGAAGCCGGATAGCGAAGCGGCATAGGGGAATTGCGCGGGGTGGTGGATGGCCAGCGTCAGTGCCGCCGAACCGGCCATCGACAGCCCGACCGCGGCGCTGCCGGTCGGCTTGACCTGCTTCTCGCTGGCCAGATAGGCGGGGAGTTCCTGCGTCAGGAACGTCTCCCAGTTGTAGGTCTGGCAGCCGTTCGTACCGCACGCGGGCTTGTACCAATTGCTGTAGAAACTCGACTGGCCACCTACCGGCATCACCACGGACAGGCCCGACCCTTGATACCACTCGAAGGCCGGGGTGTTGATGTCCCAACCGTTGAAGTCGTCCTGCGCGCGGAGACCGTCGAGAAGGTAGATGGCCGGCGCGTTGGCCCCGCCGCTCTCGAATTGCACCTTGATGTCGCGGCCCATGCTCGCCGAGGGCACCATCAGGTATTCGACCGGCAGTCCTGGCCGGGAGAAGGCGTTCGCGGTGGCGGCGCCGCCGGCGAATCCCACGAACACGGGTAGCAGCACTGCTATGAAGGCCGTGACGAACAAGCGGCGCACGATGTCTCCTCAGATGTCGAACTCAGTCCAATCCACGGTGACACGCGCTCCTGTCAAACTCTCGTGGCACCCTCTCGTCGCGACGATTGGGGAATAGCCCGGGCCCGTTGGTGGTACTACTCCGGAGTGATCATCGACCTGACAGGAAAGACCGCACTCGTCACCGGCTCCACCCAGGGCATCGGCCTTGCCATCGCGAAGGGGTTGGCGCAGAGCGGCGCCCGCGTCGTCGTCAACGGGCGCACGGCGGCTCGGGTCGACGAGGCGGCCGACGAATTGCGCTCTGCCACCGGCGGTGACGTGCTCGGCATCGCGGCCGACGTCACCACCGCCGAGGGTGTCGAGGGTCTGGTCGACCAACTTCCCGCGGTGGACGTCCTTGTCAACAACCTCGGCATCTTCGGCGCGACACCTGCCCGCGAGATCTCCGACGACGAGTGGCGTCGCTACTTCGACGTGAACGTGCTCTCGGCGATTCGGCTGATTCGGACGTATCTGCCCGGGATGACCGAGCGAGGCTGGGGGCGGGTGCTGCAGATCGCCAGCGACTCGGCAATCGTCATCCCCGAGGAGATGATTCACTACGGCACCTCGAAGACGGCGCTGCTGGCGGTGTCGCGGGGCTTCGCCAAGGACGCCGCGGGCACGGGTGTCACGGTGAACTCCGTCATCGCCGGGCCGACGCATACGGCGGGGGTCGAGGACTTCGTCTACCAGTTGGTCGACGCGGACCTGCCGTGGGAGGAGGCGCAGCGCGAGTTCATGCGCAAGCACCGCCCACAGTCACTGCTTCAGCGTCTGATCGAACCCGACGAGATCGCGAACATGGTCACCTATCTCAGCTCGCCGCAGGCGTCGGCGACCACCGGCGCGGCGGTCCGCGTCGACGGGGGATACGTGGACTCGATCGTCCCCTAGACTCGTCGCCATCACGTCGACGTGATCTGGCCCGGTGCTCTGTTTTGGCGGCGGCCCGTCCGGGTAAGGATGGGCTCGACACGACGCGCTTGCCGCGCCTCCCCTGACATTTTGACCGGAAAGACGTGGTGAGCCCATGAGACGCGAAGTTGGCGCCCAATTACAGGTTGAGGTATTCGACCCCACGACACTGGAATTCCAGATCGCCGTCGCACCCCAGCCGGGTGCCGAGGTGACCGAGGAGTTGTCCTTCACGTTGAACGGCAACGCCATCGAGCCGACCGAACTCGTCGGCCAGCACGGCACCCGCATCCACAAGTTCGAGGCGGGCAAGGGGACGGTGCTGGCGAACTACTCGGCAACGATCATCGGCCAGACCGACCCGCCTCCGGTCACCGAGATCGACCTGTCGACCTACCTGCGGCCAAGCCGGTACGCGGAGGCCGACAAGTTCTATGGTTTCGCCGCAACGGAATTCGGCAACGACGCGAAGTCGACGGCGCTGCTGGAGAAGGTGTCGTCCTGGGTGGGCACGCGGCTGCAGTACGTGCCGGGGTCCAGCGATCCGATCGACGGCGCGGCCGACACCGTCCTCGCAGGCACTGGTGTGTGCCGGGACTACGCGCATCTGGTCATTGCGCTGCTGCGCGCGGTCAACGTGCCGGCCCGACTGGTCGCGGTGTACGCACCTGGCTGCTACCCGATGGACTTTCACGCCGTTGCCGAGGCCTACGTCGACGGGCTGTGGCGCGTCGTCGACGCGACGTGCCTGGCGCCGCGTCAGACGATGGTGCGCATCGCCACCGGCCGCGACGCCGCCGACACGGCCTTCCTGGACAACCACGGCGGCGGGATCAACCTCACCAGCATCAACGTGAACGCCTGGGTCGAGGGCATGCTGCCGTTGGATTCGGTGGAGGAACTCGTCTCGCTGGGCTGACCCACGCGCCGACTGCACGCTTGTTCACGTCGTCTCTCGACGTTTGCGTGTAACAAGCGCGCAGTCGGCGGTGGTCCTGCTAGTACTGGATGGCCTCGATCAGCGGACCTGGCTCGTCCATCAACGCCCAGAAGCGATCTCGAATGGCGACGGTGACGGGTCCTGGCTCGCCGTTGCCGATGTTCTCTCCGTCGAGGGTGTTGATCGGCGTGACGCCACCGGCGGTGGTGACGGCCATGATCTCGTCGGCGTCGTACAGCTCGCGGCTGGTCACGTCGCACAGGGTGGCCTCGATGCCCATCTGCTCGGCGAGTTCGTAGACCGTCTTGCGGGTGATGCCGGGCAACGCATTTCGCGACGGTGAGAACAACTTCCCGTCCTTGACGATGACGACGTTGAAGCCGGGGCCTTCGGCGACGCAGTTGTCGGCGTCCAGCAGGATGGCTGTGCGCGCGCCGCGGTCCTTGGCCTCGAAGCTGGCCGCGGTCAGGTCACCCCACTGATAGTTCTTGATGGTCGGGTCGACGGTGTTGCGGCCGGCGCGGCGGACGTGGCGCGGGACGATCGCGGTGGTGCCGAAGATTTGCTCGGCCGGCGGGAACGCCCACAGGTACGGGATGGCGTAGATGTACACCTGGTGCGTGAGCTTGGACAAGTCCTTCTCGCCCTTGCGCTTTCCGTATCCCCTGGTGATCGTGAGGTTGACGAAGGATTCGCGTAGCTGCGACAGCGACACGCACTTCTTGGTGATCTCGACGATCTCGGCCTTGCTCATCCCGGCGTCCAAACGCAGCTTGTGGGCCCCGTCGAGCAGCCGGTCGACGTGGTCGTCGAGCCGAAAGATGTTGCCGTGCCACACGTGCGCGACGGTGTACGTCACGTCGGAGTGTCCGAAGCCGGTGTCGAAGATCGAAATCCTGGCGTCCTCGGCGGGCATGTACTCGCCCTCGATCCAGGCCACGCCGCCGGCGAAGGGGCTGGACGTGTCGAGCTCGTAGTCGCTGTACTGGATCGCCGAGCCGACGGGGGTGTCTTCGCGGATCGCTGCGCCGGGTTCGACGGCGACGAGGTTGCTGGTGCCGAGATCAGTAACGGTCATGTTGAAATTCCTTGCTGGTGAGTAGGTTCAGGAGGTGTGGGTCTTGGCGAAGTTCGGGCCCGCCTCGCCGGTGGCCAACCGCTTGCGCAGTCCGGTAACGGCCCAGAGGGCGGTCAGCGCGAGGAGGCCTCCGAAGACGTAGCCGTTGCCCGCGAACTGGGGCAGGAAGATCAGCGCCGCGCACACCAGCGTGAAGCAGATGGCTGCGATGACGGCCACCGGTACCCGCGTCTTGCCGAGGTCGAACGTCTTCGGCTCGGGCGCCGGGATGGTTCCGCGGCGGGTGGCGATCATGACGGCAATGGTCTGAAGGAGGTACATCGCGCAGACCGCCAACGACGAGAGCCCGAGGATGAGGAAGAACGCCTTCTCGGCGACCAATGCGGAGAGCAGCAGGAGAGTCGAGAAGCCGAAGATTCCGAGCACGGCGTACGTGGGCGTGCGGTTGGACGGGGAGACGTGCCGCCAGACGTGCGAGAACGGCAGCATGTTGTCGCGGGCCATCGAGTAGGTCAGCCGGGTGGCGACCAGGATGTTGGCCAGGATGCAGGCCAATACGTTGGTCAGTGCCACGGCGACGACGATCTTGCTGATGACCGGCCCGACCTGCTGGGTGATGATCTCCTCGATGGGCGCGGCGGAGGCGGCTTCGACCGCGCCTGCGTCCTTGATCGCCAGCACGTAGACGACGTACATGCCGAACTCGATGATGATCGAGGCGGTCAGCGCGTAGAACATGGTGCGCGGGATGACGCGTCGTGCGTCCTTGGTCTCCTCGGCGATGTCCGCGCTGGCCTCGACGCCGATCAGGCCGAAGAACGGGCCGAGCGAGGCGGCCAGCCAGGCGATGACGTAGGGGGTACTCGCGTCGGAGGATCCGCCGGTGAACAGCACCGAGACGGACTGGTGGTTGTCCGGCGAGGAGAAGGCGACGATCGCGACGAGAATCGTTGCGCCGATGGTGATGACGAATTCGAGGCTGACGCCGATGTTGTTGACCATCGTCGCGAACCGGACGCCGTAGAGGTTTATGAGCATGCAGACGGCCATCACGCCGATGGCGACGAAGATCTGCGCCGTCTGGCTCATGTTCCAGCCAAAGAGGCTGCCGAGGTAGCCCGACAGGATGAATCCGACGCCGGTCATGCCGCAGATCCAGCCGGCGAGGGCCAGGACTCCGGTGAAGAGCGCCATCGTCGAGCCGACGAGGCGGCTGGTCCACTGGTAGGAATAGCCGGCCAGGGGGATCTTGGCGGTCAGGTCCGCGGCGATCAGCGTCCAGATGACGAACACCGCTGCGGCGAGCAGCAGCGTCCAGACGAAGGGTCCGCCCGCGGTGAAGTAGCCGGCGCCGAAGCCGGTGAACACCGCGGTGGTGGCGCTGATCGTGGCGAAGCCAATGGCGAAGGACGCCAGCTTCCCGACCGAGCGGTCGAGCTTTTGGGAGTAGCCGAACTCGGCGAGCTTGGCGTCCTCGTCGTCGAGGGGGGAGTTTGAATGAGTATGTGAAGCTAGGGCATCGGTCATGATCGCTCCAGGTCAGGTCGGTCGAATTGCACCTAGAGACAGGAAAGCCCTCCGGCTCGGCAGGCGGAAGTTCATTGTTTTGATCTGCTCATAAGCTGACGTTATCAATGGCGTCGTCGGCGACGGTGTCGCCGAAGCTCCAGTGCGCCTGCACGTGCCTGACCAGCGCATCTCCCTGCGGCGACAGCGACGACGGCTGCCACGCGAGGGCGGTGTAACTCGGCGGCCGATCGGTGATGGGCACGTAGACGATGCCCGGTCGGTCGTAGAAGCGGGCGACCGACGACGACGTGAAGCTGATGCCGAGACCTCTGGCGATGCACGTCGTCTCCGCCTCGTAGGTGGCGGCGACCGCGGCGATGGTCGGCGGCCGGTTGCCCCGGACGTCCATCGCCAGCCAGTAGTCGCGCCAGGGGCCTGCGGTCAGCGGCGCGCAGACGATCGGGTCGTCGAGCAGCTCGGTGATCGACACCTCGGACCGCTCGGCGAGGCGGTGGTCGCGCGGCATGCACACCACCCACGACTCGGCGTCGAGCATCAGCATCCGGTGCTCGGGCAGGTCGACCGGCGGGCGGATGATCGCGACCTCGGTGCTGCCGTCGGCCAGCCCGGCGGTCGGATCGGCGAAGTCGTACTCCATGGGCTCGACCGTCACCTCGGGGTAGGCGGCCTCGAAGTGGCGAACCACGCGGAACAGCAGATCGGCGCCCGTGCCGATGAGATACCCGAGGCGCAGCACGCCCTTTCGCGTGCCCGACAGCGTGACGAGGTTCTCGACCACCGCGTCGACGCCCGAGATCGCCTGCTGCACCTGCGGCAGCCAGGCCGCGCCGAGGTCGGTCAGCGCCACCTCGCGGGTGCTTCGGGTGAACAGCACCACGCCGAAGTGCTGTTCGAGCTGTTTGATCGCGGTCGACAGCGCGGGCTGGGTGATGAAGAGTCGCCCAGCCGCGCGCCGGTAGTTGAGCTCCTCGCCAAGCACCGCGAAGTAGCGCAACTGACGCAGGGTGATGTCGGCGCTCACCCTGACCAGGGTGTCACGGCATTACGGATCGCGGGGCAGGCCGAGCAGACGCTCCGCGATGATGTTGAGCTGCACCTCCGAGGTGCCGCCGTAGATCGTCGTCGCGCGACCGGCCAGCAGGTACTCGGCCCACTTGCCGGACAGCTCGCCCTGATCGCCGATGGCGGCGTCGGTGCCGAACGACGAGACACCGAACTCGGCGTAGCCCTGGCCGGTTTTCATCGACAGCAGCTTCGAGATCGCGGCGGCGGGCATCGGGTCTCCGCCGGCCAGCGTCAGCAGCGTCGAGCGCATGTTGAGCAGCTTGGCGGCGTGGCCCTCGGCGATCAGGCGGCCCGCTTCGTTCTGCTCGATCTGGTCGAACTGACCGTCGCGCAGGAACTCGACGAACTGTTCCAGACTTGCCAGGAAGGGCGGCTCGCTGCTGCCGATCGACACGCGCTCGTTGGTCAGCGTGTTGCGGCTGACCTCCCAGCCGCGGTCCACCTCACCGAGGACCAGCTCGTCGGGGACGAACACGTCGTCGATGAAGACGGTGTTGAACATCGCGTTGCCGGTGAGCTCGCGCAAGGGCTTGATCTCGACGCCCTCGCTGGCCATGTCGAGCAGGAAGTACGTGATGCCACCATGTTTCGGGGCGCTCGGGTTCGTCCTGGCCAACAGCGCGCCCCACTGGGAGTACTGCGCGCCGGTGGTCCAGATCTTCTGACCGGTGATGCGCCAGCCGCCGTCGACCTTGGTGGCCTTGGTGGTCAGGCTCGCGAGGTCGGAGCCCGCGCCAGGCTCGGAGAACAGCTGACACCAGATCATCTCGCCGCGGAAGGTCGGCGGCAGGAAGCGCTGCTGCTGGGTGTCGGTGCCGTACGCGACGATCGACGGGATGATCCAGGCGGCGATGCCCATCGGCGGCCGCTTCACGCGACCGGTGGAGAACTCCTGGGCGATGATGATCTGCTCGATCGGTTGGGCGGCTCGACCCCACGGCGTCGGAAGGTGGGGTGACACCCAGCCGCCCTCGGCGATCGCGGTGACGCGTTCTTCGCTCGGAAGTGCCTTCAGCGCAGCGACTTCCGCTCGGATCTCCTCGCGGAGCTTCTCGGTGTCGGAGTCGAGGTCGATGTTGATCGGGCGCATCCCGGTGCTGGTGGCGACGTCGACCACTTGCTGTGGGTAGTCGGCGGCCCTGCCGAAGCACGCGGCGAGCACGATCGCGCGCCGGTAGTAGACGTTGGTGTCGTGCTCCCAGGTGAAGCCGATGCCGCCGTGCACCTGGATGCAGTCCTGCGCGGTGTGCTGGGCGGCGACGGGGGCGAGGGTGGCGGCGACGGCGGCGGCGAACTCGTAGTTGCTCTCGCCGTCCTCGTCGATGGCGCGTGCCGCATCCCAGACTGCGGCGGTCGCCCGCTCGGTCTCGGCAATCATGTTGGCGCACTTGTGCTTGATCGCCTGGAACTGGCCAATCGGGCGGCCGAACTGCTCACGGATCTTGGCGTACTCCGACGCGGTGTCGGTGGCCCACCGCGCGACACCGATGCACTCGGCCGACAGCAGCGTCGACATCAGGGCGCGGGCGCGGGTGCGGCTGAGGTTGGTCAGCACGCGGTCGTCGGCGACCTCGACGGCGTTGGCACGCACGTGGGCCAAGGGCCGCAGCGGGTCGACGCTCTTGACGGGTTCGATCTCGACTTGGTCGGCGTCGAGGACGATCCACTCCTCGCGGCTCTCGATCGACACGGGCAGCACCAGGAGCGACGCCTGCGCGGCGGCGGGTACGGCGCGGACCTCGCCGCGGATGACGAGGCCGCCACCCTGACGGGTCGCGGTGAGCCCGGAGTCGATGGCGTAGGCGGCGATGGTCTCACCGGACGCGAGCCCCTCGAGGAGCTTGTCGGCGGGGTCGTTGGCGGCGATCAACGCACTCGCGATGGCCGACGGGACGAAGGGGCCGGGAACCGCGCCGTAGCCGAATTCGGCGAGCACGATGGCGAGTTCGAGGATGCCGAAGCCCTGACCGCCGACGTCCTCGGAGAGGTGCAGTCCCTGCAGGCCTTGCTCGGCGGCGGCCTTCCAGTAGGGCGGCGGGTTGGAGATCGGCGTCTCGAGTGCCGCGTGCAGCACGTCCGACGGTGCCACCCGCTTCACCAGATCGCGGACGGAATCGGCGAGGTCGTTGTGCTCGGAAAGGATCGCGATCGGCATGCGGTACTCCTAGATCAACCGGTGGGTTGGGTTCGAGCGTACCTGGGAGTCAACCCCTCGCGACAGCCACCTCGTTTACCAGGTTCACCAACTGCTCGCCGTCGCGCAGACGTCGGCAGTTGTCCACGCCAACGGCCAGGTACCGCCGCATGGTGTCTGCCGTGTACCAGGTGACGTGCGGGGTGACGACGACGTTGTCGAGCGTCAGCAGGGGATTGTCGGCGGGCACGGGTTCGACGGCGAACACGTCCAGACCAGCAGCGGCGAGCCGACCTTCCCGGAGCGCGTCGGCCAGTGCCTGCTCGTCGACGATCGCGCCGCGCGAGGTGTTGACGAGCACCGCGTCTCCCTTCATCAGCGCCAGGTTCTCGGCGTTGAGCAGGGCCGACGTCTTCTCCGTGAGTGGCAGGTGCAGCGACACGACGTCGCTCTCGGCGAGCAGTGTCTCCAGGGGCCGCCACCCGGGCGTGCCGTCGTCACGGGTGCTGGTGTGAAGCACCTGGGCTCCCATCGCGGTCACGATCGTCTCGACCCGCTTGGCGACGTTCCCGTAACCAACCAGCCCCACCGTGCAACTGCCGACGTCGCGGACGGTCTCGCCGAGTGCCGGGTCGGACGGCCAGCCGCGCCCCTGGCGGGTGGCGGCGTCCAGGGTGACGAGGCGGCGCAGCGCCGCGAGCATCAGCAACACCGTGCCCTCGGCCACCGACGGGGCGTTGGCGCCAGGCATGTTCGCCACGCCGATGCCCAGTCGCGTCGCGGAGTCGACGTCGATCGTGTTGACCCCCGCACCCAGCTTGTGTACCAGTCGGCACCGTCTCGCGAGTTCGAGGTCGTCACCGGACAGCGGGCGCAGCACGTGCCAGATCACCTCGGCTTCCGGCAGTTCGCGGTAGAAGGTCTCGTCGTCGTCTTCGGCGCAATACCGGACGTTGAGCCAATCTGCCTCGGGCGCAAGCAATTCGCGAACCTTGTCGCCCGGGGTGAAGTGGGCGAGCACTCTTACTTCCACCGCTTTGAAATCCACTTCGCGATCGTATCGGCCTGCTCGCTGCGCGCGCCGGGAGTGGTGAAGTAGTGGTCGGTGTCGATCGACAGCAGGGTCTTGTCGGTGCTCGCCAATGCACCGTAAATTCGGCGGGCGTCCGACGGGTACACGCCGGTGTCCTGCTCGGCGTTGATGACCAGCGCGGGACAAGTTATGCGGGCCAGGTGCGGCTCCGCACCGGTCTGCGCGGTCCGCAGGCTCCACATGCCGAGCCAACTCCGCAGCGTGCAGGCCGCCGCGATGCCACGGGCCGACCTGTTGGCCTTTGCCGGCACTCCGGCGTAGCAGGTGTTCGGTGGTCGCCTGGTGGGTTCCAGTGCCGGGTCGACCATCCGCGGATCCGCCCAGGTGCGCATCACGGTGAAGGGGCGATCCGAAAAGCCAGCTGCTCGAACGCGTTTCATCTCGTCGTCGACCCAGTCGGTGATCGCGTGGTTGCGGGCGGTCTGGGCGTCCCGGTACCGGGTGACGAAGTCGGCTGAGAACGGCGGACCGTTGCGACGGTCGAAGATGTCCATGCCGGCGTCGGTGGCGACGGGGTCGTTCTCGTCGACCACGGAGGCGTCCATCCATGCCGTCAGCACCTCGGGCCTGCCGGGGTGCGCTGCGCTGGCGACATAGCCGTCGGCCGGGGGCAGCTCGCCGATTCCGACGGCCGGTCGCATGCCCTCCATGGGTGTGACGTGGGGGTCGACGGCCTGCGCCTGGTAGGCCGCCATCAGTGACCCACCGCCTGAATTGCCAAGCAGCACGATGGTTTCCAGGTGCTGTACCTCGCGCAGCCAACGGATGCCGACTCCGACGTCGACGAGCGCGTGGTCGAGCAGGAAGCTGGTTTCGTTTCCGCGGAAGCGGGTGTTCCAGCCCAGGAAGCCGACGCCCCTAGTCGCCATGTAGTCGGCGAGATAGTGCTCCGAGAAGTCGATTTGGTAGTGGGCGGCGATCATCCCGACCTTCGGCTTGCGGCCGACGCCCCGGTAGTAGACGCCCTGGCACGGATGTCCGCCCGAACCGGCCCGGCGTGCGGTGGGGGAGTCCGACGCCACGAACTCGCGCAGTACCCCGGGGGTCATTGGCGACCTCTCTGCCGATCTGCGGATCGCAGCTGAATTCGATGTTAGATACCGAATGGCGCTTTGACCAGGAGCTACTTGTCCTTACATCGGAAACATCTGTTGGGCAGCAGGATTCGGGACAGCCGACGCGTGACGGTCCCGAGGGCCGGCCAGCGCGTCGAGCATTCGCGTCAGATGAGCGATCAGCTGCGACTCGCTGAGCGTCACGTCGCCTGAGACCCACGCGCTGATCGTCTGCGCGACACCGCCGACGATGAAGTGCGCGGCGGACTTCATCCATTCGTCGTCCGGCAGCGCGTAGGCGTTGGTTGCATGCTCGCCGGAGAGGACGGCGAAGACGCCACCGGCCTCGGCCCTCTTGCGGGCCAGCACCGCGTTGGTCAGTCGGGGGTTGAACAGGAGCCGTCCGACGCGGGCGTCCTCGGCCACCGCCCTGACCAGGTTGGCGATGCCCGACCGGTTCTGCTCCTCAGGTGGTGCGGCGGCGACGGCGGCCTGGGTGGTGGCTGCGATGTCGGCGACCACGCGGTCGAAGACCGCCGCCACCAGCGCGTCCTTGTCGGTGAAGCTCTCGTAGAAGTACCGGGCGGTGATCCCCGCCTCGGCGCAGACGGCGCGGACGGTGAGGTCCGGAGGGTCGTCGCAGCCGCCGAGGAGTTCCAGGCCCGCGTCGAGCAGGCGGCCCTTGCGCTCGGCGATCCGGTCACGGGCCTGCACGCCGCCGTAGGGCCGGATCTTCGCCATGGTCCCGATCTTGACACCTGTGGGGTCCGGGGGCAATATCTGGAAACGAACGTTGTCAGATGTGCGACGAGGGGTTGAGTCAATGGCGGTCGGCAACAGTCACGTCGAACGTTCCATCAGTGCGCCCGCCGCACCGTCGACGCGGCGCGGACGGCTCGCGCGGCGTGGGCCGACCATCGACGAGGGCTTGCTCGGGGTGGGCCTGCTGCTCGGGCCTGCGAACGTGATCATGCAATTGGCAAGGCCGGGCGTCGGCTATGGCGTGCTGGAGAGCCGGGTCGAGAGCGGCCGGGTCGACCTGCACCCGATCAAGCGCGCCCGCACCACGTTCACCTACTTGGCCGTCGCCGGCCGCGGCAGCGACGAGCAGAAGGCCGCCTTTCGACGGGCCGTGAACAAGGCGCACGCGCAGGTCTACTCCACCGACGAAAGCCCGGTGCAGTACAACGCGTTCGACAAGGATCTGCAGATGTGGGTCGCCGCCTGTCTGTACAAGGGTGCCGTCGACTCCTACCGCACCTTCGTCGGTGAGATGGACGACGAGACCGCCGATCGGCACTACGCCGAAGGCAGTTCGCTGGGCACCACGCTGCAGGTGCCGCAGGAGATGTGGCCCGCCGACCGCGCCGCCTTCGACGAGTACTGGCAGGAACAGCTCGCGAAGGTGCACGTCGACGCCACCGTCCGCGAGTACCTGTATCCGATCGCCGCAAGCCGGATCCGCGGGGTGAGTTTGCCGGGTCCGCTGCAGCGCCGCAACGAGGCCTTGGCCTTGTTGATCACGACCGGCTTTCTCCCGCAACGCTTTCGCGACGAGATGCGGCTGCCGTGGGATGCTCGCCGCCAGCGTCGGTTCGACCGGCTGATGGCGCTGCTGCGCGTCGCCACGCGCCTGTCGCCCCGCGTGGTCCGGCAGTTTCCGTTCAACGTGTTGCTGATGGACGTCGACCGGCGAATCAGGACCGGGCGCCCACTGATCTAGCCAGACTTCGGGCGTATCGTCTGCTGGATGCGACCCGGTGACGGCGAAAGAGACTCGTGGGACATCACCACCAGCGTCGGCTCGACGGCTCTGTTCGTCGCTGCGGCAAGGGCATTGGAGGCCAAGCGTCCCGAGCCGCTGGTGCTTGACCCCTACGCCGAGGTCTTCTGCCGGGCGGCAGGCGGCGAGTGGTCGGACATGATGGACGGCACGGTGTCGGGTAGCCACGGCAGCCAGCTGCTCGAGGGCGACTTCGGTGGGCACTTCGTGTCCTTTCAGGCCGCGCGGACCAAGTACTTCGCCGACGCCGCCGCAGCGGGGGTACGGCAGGTCGTCGTCCTCGCGGCGGGTCTCGACTCGCGGGCCTACCGGTTGCCATGGCCGGACGGCACGGTGATCTTCGAGCTCGACCAGCCCAAGGTGTTGGCGTTCAAAAGCGGCGTCGTCGCCCAACTCGGCGACTCGCCGCGCGCCGACCGACGCGAGGTCGCCGTCGACCTGCGCGACGACTGGCCGCAGGCACTCGTCGACGCCGGATTCGATCCATCGGTGCCCACCGCGTGGATCGCCGAGGGTCTGTTGATCTACCTTCCCGCGGCGGCGCAGGACCAGTTGTTCGCCGGGATCGACGGCCTGTCGGCGCCCGGCAGCAGGGTGGCCGTCGAGGAGGGCAGGCCCATGCCCCAGCACGTGTTCGAGGCCAGGCAACAGGAGGAACGCAACGCCGGCCAGGACGGCACCTTCTTCACGCTGATCTACAACGAGCAGATCGCGCCAGCCGACGAGTGGTTCGGCGGCCGGGGGTGGCACGCCACGCCGACGCCGCTGGCCAGGTACCTGACCTCCGTCGGTCGGCCCATCCCGGCCGACGACCCTGACGCCGGCCCGATGGCGGAGGCGAACAGCTTGGTCAGCGCCGTCAAGGGCTGAGCACCGTCACGCCGCGGTGGTGTCCAGCCCGAAGAGGCGGGCTGCGTTGTCGTGGAACACGCCGCGCAACCAGTCGTCGTCCACGCCGTTCACCTCGGTCAGCACGCGCATGGCCTCGAGATATCCGTACGGGATGTTCGGAAAGTCGCTGCCGAACAGGATGCGGTCACCGAGAGCCAGCAGCCGTGGTCCGTCGGCCGGCGGGAACGGGTGTGATTCCTCGACGAACGGGGTGAACGCCATCGTCGTATCCAACCTGACCTCGGGATACGCCTCGGCGAGATCCAAGAACTCGCCGTACTCCGGCATGCCCATGTGAGCCACCACGAGCCGCAGCCCAGGGTGGCGCGCCAACACCGCCCGCACCGGGTCGGGTCCGGTGTGGGTGCCCGGCTGCGGACCGGATCCGCAATGGATGACGACGGGGATCCGCGCGTCCGCGACGACGCCCCACACCGCGTCGAGCAGCGGGTCGGTGGGGTCGTAGTCGCCGACCTGGACGTGGGCCTTGAACACCCGGGTGCCGCCGTCGATCGCGGCGGTGACGTAGTCGACTGCCCCCGGTTCCGGGTAGAACGTCGCGGTGGCAAGGCAATCCGGCGTCTCCGACGCGAACTGGGCGGCCCACTGATTCAGCCAGGCGGCCATCCCGGGCTTGTGCGGATAGATCAGCGAGGTGAAGGCGCGGACACCGAAGCTGCGCAGCGTCTCGAGGCGGTCGGCCTCGTCGGTGCGGTAGGTGATGGGCCACGTCCGGCCGACGAGCGGCCCGGCGGCGTCGAAGTACTGCCACACCTTGTCCATCACGCGTTTTGGCATGAAGTGGGTGTGGACGTCGACGATCCCCGGTATCCCGAGCGGTTCCCAGATCGCACGTACTGCGGCTGATTCGTCCATCGTCCATAGGATGTCATCATGTGGAATCCCGACGTGTACCTGGCCTTCGCGGACCACCGCGGACGTCCCTTCTACGAGCTGCTGTCACGGGTGCGTGCCGAATCCCCGCGCCGCGTCGTCGACCTCGGGTGCGGCCCGGGAAACCTGACGGTCACGCTGGCTGAGCGTTGGCCAGGCGCGATCGTCGAGGCGGTCGACAGCTCGCAGGAGATGGTCGACGCGGCGCGCGAGCGCGGATTGGAGGCCACTCTCGGCGACCTCGAGGCGTGGTCGCCGAAGCCCGACACCGACGTCGTGGTGAGCAACGCCGCCCTGCAGTGGGTGCCGTCGCATCGGGAACTGTTGCGCCGCTGGGCCGCCGAGCTGCCCGCCGGAGCGTGGATCGCCGTGCAGGTGCCAGGCAACTTCGACGCTCCGTCGCACGCCGCCGTCCGTGAGCTGGCCAGCAGCCCACGGTGGTTGGAATCCTTGGGCGACATCCCCTTTCGCGTCGGCAAGGTCGTCGACTCTGCCGTCGAGTACGCCGGGATGCTCACCGACGCCGGCTGCACGGTCGACACGTGGGAGACCACCTACGTGCACGAACTCACCGGTGAGCACCCGGTGCTCGACTGGATCACGGGCACGGCCCTCACCCCGGTGAAGAGCGCTCTCGGCGAAGAGGATTGGCAACGCTTCCGCAGCGAGCTGATCCCCATGCTCGACGAGAACTACCCGGCCCGGCCCGACGGCCGTACCTTCTTCCCGTTCCGTCGGATCTTCGTGGTGGCCCAGGTGTCGTCGCGGTAAGCCGCGAGTGGCCACCTATCACACGTTTCGGGCCGAAATGCGTGCGATAACTGGCCGCTCGGCGTTATGCGCCGTCGCGCTTGATCCGCAGCACCTCGAGCACCTTGGCGACCATGTCGTCGATGTCGGCACCCGCGGTGTCGAGCACCAGGTCGGCGTCCTCAGGCGGTTCATAGGGCGCGTCGACGCCGGTGAGGCCCTTGAGTTCGCCGGCCCGCGCCTTGGCGTAGAGGCCCTTGGGATCGCGCTTCTCGCACTCCTCGACCGAGGTGCAGAGGTAGACCTCGACGAACGGTAACTTCGCCGCGTCGCTGAGGGCCCTGGCGATCTCGCGGTCGGACTTCAACGGCGACACCAGCGAGGCCAACGCCACCACCCCGGCGTCGGCGAACAACCGGGTCAAATGGCCGACGCGTCTGATGTTCTCGGCGCGGTCACCGGCCGAGAAGCCGAGGTCGTCGGACAACCCGTGCCGGATGTTGTCACCGTCGAGAAGGTAGGCGACGTCACCGGCCTCGACAAGTGCGCGTTCGACCGCGACGGCCAGCGTCGACTTGCCGGAGGCGGGCAGACCGGTGAACCAGATGGTGGCACCGCGCTGTCCCGTCGCGGTCCAGCGATGCGCCCGGTCGAGAGCCGAAGGGTGCCAACGGATGTCGTTACGGGTTTGGGAGCCGGGCTTTACCTCGCGTGGCTCGATGATGGTGCCCGCGCCGATGGTGTCGTTGGACGTCTCGTCGATCAGGATGAAGGCGCCGCTGTCCCGATTGTCGGAATAGGAGTCGGCGACCACGACCGAGCTGGTGCGCAACGTCACTTCGCCGATGTCGTTGATGGACAACTCGACCGGGTTGTCGAGCTCGTCGAGCGTCTCGGGATCCAACCGGGTGTGGATGGCCTGCACCGTCGCGCGGACCGTCTTGCTGGTCTGCTTGAGCGCAACCCGGTCGCCGGCGCGCAACGGGGTCTCGGTGAACCAGCACACCGTCGCGTCCAGTTCGCGGGCCAGCACCGGCAGGGTGGCGTCGTCGGCGCCGCTGACGAACACGTCGCCGCGGCCCACGTCGATGTCGTCGGCCAGCTCGACCGAAACCGACAGGGGCGCAACGGCCGTCGTGCGGTCGTCGTCCAAGGTGTCGACGGCGGTGACGGTCGAACGGGTACCCGCGGGCAGTGACACGATCTCGTCGCCGACGCTGATCGTGCCTGCC
The DNA here is from genome assembly GCF_001426545.1 of Mycobacterium sp. Root135. Classification (GTDB taxonomy): domain Bacteria; phylum Actinomycetota; class Actinomycetes; order Mycobacteriales; family Mycobacteriaceae; genus Mycobacterium. Next base: position 435,769 of record NZ_LMEZ01000008.1, read on the forward strand.
GCCAACCGGCCGGTGTAGCGCCGTCGCTCGTCGGCGGTAGGTCGTGACACCCACTGAATCGGGAGCCGCAGCTTGGCGGCCTCCGGTTGCGGCGCAGACAGTTCGACGCCCTCGAGGTACTCCAGAAGCGTCGGCCCCGGGTACCAGGGGGTGTTCTCCGACCGGTGCACGACGTTGTCCCCGTGCTTGGCGGCGATGGGGATGACGGACAGTTCGGCGCCACCGAGGCGGGCGGCCATCTGCTGCAGTTCGCGCGCCACCTCGTCGAACCGGTTCTGGTCGAAGTCGACCAGGTCGATCTTGTTGACCGTCGCGACGAAGTGCTTGATGCCCAACAGCTTTGCGATCCTGGCGTGGCGTCGGGTCTGACGCAGCACCCCGGCGCGGGCGTCGACGAGCAGGATCGCGACGTGGGCGTTGGACGCGCCGGTGAACATGTTGCGCGTGTAGCGCTCGTGGCCGGGGGTGTCGGCGAGGATGTAGCTGCGCGACTCGGTGGAGAAGAAGCGGTAGGCCACGTCGATCGTGATGCCCTGCTCGCGCTCGGCCCGCAGGCCGTCGGACAGCGCGGCCAGGTCGGCGATGCCCTCTTCGTCGGTGACGGCCTCGAGGTGGTCGAGCGGCAAGCTGTCGGTGTCGTGCATGAGCCGGCCGATCAGCGTGCTCTTGCCGTCGTCGACTGACCCCGCCGTGGCGATGCGGAGCAGTTGTCGGGTGGTCTGTCCCGTCATCGAAGTCATCAGAAATACCCCTCGCGCTTGCGGTCTTCCATGGCCGCCACCGACGTGCGGTCATCAGCCCGGGTCTCACCGCGTTCGGACACGGTGGCCGCGGAGATCTCGGTGATGACACCTGCGATGTCGGTGGCGTGGGAGCGGACGGCTCCGGTGATCGTGAGGTCGCCGACGGTGCGGTAGCGGACCCACTCGACCGCGGAGGTCTCGTCGTCCTGGGGCTGCACGTACTTCGACACCGCGAGCAGGATGCCGTCCCTGGCGACCACTTCGCGTTCGTGTGCGAAGTAGATCGACGGCAGCTCGAGGTTTTCCAGTTCGATGTAACGCCAGATGTCGAGTTCGGTCCAGTTGCTCAGCGGGAACACCCTGACCTGCTCGCCCTTCTTGATCCGGCCGTTGTACAGCGACCACGGCTCTGGCCGTTGCGCCCGCGGATCCCACTGGCCGAACTCGTCGCGGAAGCTCAGGATGCGTTCCTTGGCCCTGGCGCGTTCCTCGTCGCGGCGCGCTCCGCCGAAGGCGGCGTCGAAACCGCCGGCCTCCAGAGCGTCGAGCAGCGTGCGCGTCTGAAGGCGGTTGCGGGACCCGGCCGGTCCGCCGACCTCCTGCACGCGACCGCTGTCGATCGACTCCTGCACCGAGCCGACGATCAGCTTGTGACCGTGTTCGTTGAGACGGCGGTCGCGGAACTCGATGACCTCGTCGAAGTTGTGCCCGGTGTCGACGTGCAGCACCGGAAACGGCAGCGGTGACGGCCGGAAGGCCTTCTCCGCCAAGCGAAGCAGGACGATCGAGTCCTTGCCTGCCGAGAAGAGCAGCACCGGCCGCTGCAACTCGGCAACCACCTCGCGGATGATGTGCACCGACTCGGCTTCGAGCAGTCGCAACTCCTCGACGCGGGTGTCGTCCTGCGTGTGAACGGTCATGTGGGCAGGCCCTCCTTCTCCGCATCCCTGCGATAGCGCTCGACCCAGTCGTCGGACCGCTGGTCGGCCTGGCGTTCGAGCACGGGCGCGGGGGCCAACCTCGGATCCAACCCCAACGCCTCGAGTACGGTACCGACGACTTCGGTGAGGTTTCGCCACAGGTGGGGATATGAAACGTCGATGACGTCGACGTCCTCTTCGGCGAACCACGCCCGCCACGCGTCCTCCTGGTCGCGCAGCATCTTCACGACGTGCGCGATGGCGCCCGCGTGGTACTCGGCGCGAGCGTCGCGCACGGGGTCGGGCCGACCCCGCCACACTCGGGTCTGCACGGCCCGCCAGAACGACACCGCCTGCGACACGACGTCCGGCCGGTAGACGTGGATGAGTACCGGGTCGGAGCCGACGACGTCGCGGATCGCCGACAGCAGGCCGGTGCCTGATCGATCCGCCAGGCCGTCGGCGCGTTGCATCAGCAGAGGCGTCTGGTTCCACATCAGCTTGCCGCCCCACACGCCGTTGGGAGTGCGCCCGACGGTGCGGATGTAGTCACGCCAGATCTCCGGAGGCGCGAGATCCGGCTTGCCCTCGTCGAGCGGGTCGAGCAGACGCATGATCGACTCGTCGCCGGCGTCGGCGAACCATTCCCGCGGCTGCGGTGACTGGCTGGTCGTCGGCAAGTACTGGAAGAACTCTTGCGGCTCACCCGCGACGCCCGTCGCGCGCAGCGACTCGACCAGGAGGGTGCTGCCGCTGCGCTGCGAGGCGAGCACCAGATACGCGGTCGGGGACGGCATGCGCGTGAGCCTAACCGGAGGAAAATGGGGTTGCATATTCGCCCGAGGCGACGTCATTCAACTCGCCACGAGCAGAACTATTGCGGTGTTCGGACTTGATCTTCGATGCCGCGCCCGTCCGCCAGCGCAGATCGGCTCGGCAACGGTATTCCCTTGACCCGCATATAGGTTTCGGTATATCTGGCGGAGATGCGGGTGCCGGCGAACTCGGACGGAATGACGTCGTTGGTCTTTTCGCGCCAGTCGTTGAGCAGCATCGACATTTCGTTGGCGACTGCCTCGGATTCGCTGGTCACCACCTCGGTCAACAGGTTGTTGCGTTCGGTTGGATCGGTGCGCAGGTCGTAGAGCTCACGACTGGGGCGTGGTGCCGAACTCAACGGCGCCACCGCCTTGCCCGGCGCGCTCTCTTCGATGTCCATCGGCAGATCGAGCAGCGGCCGTGTCGCGTAGTTCTCGATGTAGCTGAAGTGGGTCGTTCTGATCGCGCGGATCGGATCGAAGGAATCGTGATAGGTCTTCGTCGTGTAGACCGCCGACCTCACTGGCCCAGGGCGCACTGGTGCTGAGTTCTCGTTTCCGTCGAGCAGATTCGCGGCGTGCGACAGCCCGTCCACGTCCTCGGGCGTCGGAAGGCCGAGCAGCCCGAGCAGGGTCGGCAGCAGGTCGACGCCACTGAAGAGGTCGTCGTAGATCCGGCCGGACGTGCCGTATCGGGTGGGCGGCCGGATGATCGTCGCGATGCCGGTGCCCGCGTCGTAGAGCGTCGACTTGGCGCGGGGCAGGGCAGGCCCGTGATCGGTGAGGAACACCACCCACGTCGTGGCGTCCAGGCCCGTCTCGGCCAGGGTGTCGAGCAGTTGGCCCACCGCGGCGTCGGCGACGGTGATCGAGCCGTAGAAGTCGGCGAGGTCCTCCCGCACGTCGGGAAGGTCGGGCAGGTAGTCGGGCAATTCCACGACGTCGGCGTCTGCGGGTTCGTACCGTTCCCGCGGGTAGGGCCGGTGCGTTTCGAAGAAGCCCGCGGTCAACAGGAATGGCGTCGTGGGCGCCTGCTCGAGCCACGTGGTCGCCTTCTCGACGACGTATTCGCAGTAGGAATTCGACACGTCGTACTCGTCGAACCCGAGCCGGGCCGGAAACGACGTCTCGTGTTGCATGCCGAATAGTGCCGTGTACCAACCGGATTCGCCCAGGATCTGGGGGAGTGTGCGGACCCCGGCGCGGTACTCCCAGCCGTGGTGCGCCAGTCCGACAAGCCCGTTGCTCTGCGGGTAGCGGCCGGTGAACAGCGAGCCCCGCGACGGTGAGCATAGGGGTGCGGTGGCGTGCGAGCGGGTGAAGAGGATCCCTTCGGCGGCCAGTTGGTCCAGCCGAGGGCTGGACACGTCGTCGTGGCCGTAGGCGCCGAGATATCTTCCGAGGTCGTGCCAATGCACGAAGAGCACGTTGTCCGTCATCGTTGCCTACCGAACAGGTTTCGCGGCGAATCGGCAACTGTTGAGCTGGTGACGGAATGAATGCGCGCCGACGAATCCTGCTGAAAAGGCCGGTCGACTACCGATCTCGTGCTGTGATGGGCAGATGGCAGCAAACTTGTGCCGGGTGGTGCGGTCCTCCGTCGTCGCGTTGCTCATGGGGTTCGCGGCGATGGGTGCGACTGCTCCGGCAAACGCCGAGCCCACCGATCCGAATGACCCTGCTTGCGCGACACAGCCGTGGGCCTTCGCATGCCAGGGCGGTGTGTACGACACTCCGCCGCCGATGCCGCCCTCCCCGCCGCCGATGCCCCCGCCGATGGGTAGCGGTCTACCGGGAAGCTCGATGCCGGACGGCGCACCCTACGAAGGAGGATCGCCCGCGGGCGGCATGCCTGGAATGCCCGGGGGAATTCCAGGCATGCCGGGGTCGATCTGACGCTCGCTCAACGCCTTTGGGTGCGACTGGGGAGCCGCGGCGCGGCCTTCATTCGCGCTGCCGCGCCAGCTTCAAGGTCGCGTCGACGCCCGCAGCCAAGGCGCACAGTGCAGCGATGACGGCGATCAACGTGGCCCACCACGGGCGCTCGCCTGCCAGGGATGCGCCTGCCGAGAATCCAAGGAGCATTGCCGCGATCAGCCAGCAGATCACCCGCGTCGTGCTCGTCATCCCTGCTGTCCTCCTTGATCGTCGGTCGCCTGCCATCTCAGTGAAACACGCTCGCCTACGGCCCCGGCTCGACGAGTAGTCGTTCGGGGTGGTGGAGGTAGTTCAGTCGGGCTTGCCCGACGTCGAGTTGTGGTGGGGGTATCCATTGGACACCGTCGGGGCCGACGGTGACCGTCCAGCCTTCTTCGGCCAACCGGTTGTCGCCTCCGCAGGCGAAGACCACTTCGTCGATGTTGGTCTGCCCGTTGTTCTTGGCCCACCCGTTGGTGTGATGCACCTGCGCCCCGAACCCGGGGACGGTGCACCCGGGCTTGGTGCAGCCACGGTCGCGGGCGTGGAGCATGATCCGCTGCCCCACTGAGGCGAGTCGTTTGGTGCGGCCGAGGTAGAGCGCTTGGTTGGTGTGCTTGTCGAACACCGCCAAGTAGTGGTGAGCGTGGGACGCCATCCGGATCACGTCCGCCATCGGGAGCAGCGATCCACCGCCGGTGACACCGCTGCCGCGGGCGGCTTCCAGGTCTTGGAGGG
>NZ_LMEZ01000009.1 GCF_001426545.1 Mycobacterium sp. Root135
GCGCTGAACCTGTTCCGGGCCCGCCGCACCGGCGCTGAACCTGTTCCGGGCCCGCCGCACCGCGTCGCGGGCGCAGCGGCTGATGCTGATCGCCCGCGACGGTGGGTGCACCAAGCCGGGGTGCACGGTTCCTGCTTACGGCAGCCAGGTCCATCACGCCGCCCGGGATTGGGCCGACGGCGGACAGACGAACGTCGACGAGTTGGCTTTGGCGTGTGGGCCGGACAACCGGGTGGTCGGCCCGGGCGGGTGGTCCACCCGGATCAACGCCGACCATGACGTGGAGTGGATCCCACCGCCGGCGTTGGACACCGGCCAGGCCCGGGTCAACGACTACCACCGTCCCGAACGGCTCTACCGGCCACCGGAGGACGAGCACGACGAGCAGGACGAACTGGGCGTCGAAGACGGCCTCAGACCCGGCGGACCCGAACCCAACGCTGCCTAGCCGGCCGGAAGTTCACCCGCGGGAAGTCGCGGGTAATACGGTCACGTGGTGGAGCGCAGTGGGCGGGTGAAGCTGACCAACCCCGACAAGGTGCTGTATCCGGCCACGGGCACGACGAAGGCCGAAATCTTCGAGTACTACGTCGCGATCGCCGACGTCATGGTGCCGCACATCGCGGGCCGGCCCGTCACCCGCAAGCGGTGGCCCAACGGGGTGGGGGAGTCGGACTTCTTCGAGAAGCAACTGGCGTCGTCGGCCCCGGAGTGGCTCGAACGCGGCACCGTCGTCCACAGGTCGGGCAGCACCACCTACCCGATCGTCGACACCCGCGAGGGGCTGGCCTGGCTCGCGCAGCAGGCGTCCCTGGAAGTGCACGTCCCGCAATGGCGGTTCGTGGGAACCGAGCCCGGTCCGGCGACGCGGATCGTGTTCGACCTCGACCCCGGTGAGGACGTCACCTTTCGTCAACTCTGCGAAGTCGCCCACGAGGTGCGGGGATTGATCACCGACATCGGTCTGACCACCTTCCCGGTGACCAGCGGCAGCAAGGGCCTGCACCTGTATGTGCCGCTGCAGGAACCGATCAGCAGTTCCGGTGCGTCGACGCTGGCCAAGCGCATCGCCCAGCAGCTCGAGAAGACGATGCCCAAACAGGTCACCGCGACCATGACCAAGAGCCTGCGCGCCGGCAAGGTGTTCGTCGACTGGAGTCAGAACAGCGCCGCCAAGACCACGATCGCGCCGTACTCGATGCGGGGCAGGGACGAGCCCACCGTCGCCGCGCCTCGCACGTGGGACGAAATAGAAGACCCCGACCTTCGGCACCTGCGCTTCGAAGAAGTGCTGGAACGCGTTGCCGCTCAAGGTGATCTGCTCGAGCCGCTCGATGACCTGGTCCCGCTGCCCGACAAGCTGACGACCTACCGCAGCATGCGCGACGCGGGCAAGACGCGGGAACCGGTTCCGCAAACGTCGCCGACCGTGGGCAACGACGACACGTTCGTGATCCAGGAGCATCACGCGCGGCGGTTGCACTACGACTTCCGACTCGAGCGCAACGGGGTGCTGGTGTCGTGGGCGGTGCCCAAGAACCTGCCAGAGAAGACGTCGGTCAACCACCTGGCGGTGCACACCGAGGACCACCCGCTGGAGTACGCCAGCTTCGAGGGCTCGATTCCCAAGGGCGAGTACGGCGGTGGTGAGGTCGTCGTCTGGGATTCCGGCACATACGAGGCCGAGAAGTTCCGCGACAACCCACCCGACGGGCCTGACAAGGGCGGGGAAGTCATCGTCACGCTGCACGGAAGCAAGGTCTCGGGGCGGTACGCCCTCATTCAGACCGGCGGAAAGAACTGGCTGGCGCACCGGATGAAGGAGCAACCGCAGCCCACCCCCGAGGACGTCAAACCCATGCTCGCCACCCATGGTTCGGTGTCGCGGCTGACGAAGGCGGTGTGGGCGTTCGAGGGCAAGTGGGACGGCTACCGGCTGCTGGTGGACGCCGACCACGGCGCGCTGACGCTACATTCGCGCAGCGGCCGTGACGTCACCGGTGAATACCCGCAACTGAAGGCGCTGGCGGCCGACCTGGCCGAGCATCACGTCACGCTGGACGGCGAAGTCGTCGCACTCGACGAGGCAGGCGTGCCGAACTTCGGTCTGATGCAGAACCGGGCCCGGTCGACGCGAATCGAGTTCTGGGCCTTCGACATTCTGCAGCTCGACGGTCGATCGCTGTTGCGCGCCAAATATTCCGACCGGCGCAAGCTGCTCGAGACGCTTGCCAAGGGTGGCGGACTGATTGTGCCCGAGCAGCTGAGTGGTGACGGACCCGAGGCTCTTGAGCACGCGCGTGCGAAGCGCTGGGAGGGCGTCGTCGCGAAGAAGCGGGATTCGACGTATCAACCAGGCAGACGGTCGCAGTCGTGGATCAAGGACAAGCTGTGGCTCACGCAAGAGGTGGTGATCGGTGGTTGGCGTGCGGGGGAGGGCGGCCGCACCAGCGGGATTGGCGCACTGATGATCGGCGTGCCAGAGGGTGGCGGTCTGGCGTTCGCGGGTCGGGTCGGGACGGGGTTCACAGACAAGGACCTTGCGGCGCTGAAGAAGACGCTCGCCCCGCTGCACACCGATGAATCCCCCTTCAAAACCAGGCTTTCCAGCCTCGACGCCAGGGGCGTGACCTTCGTCGAGCCCACGCTGGTGGGGGAGGTGCGGTACAGCGAGCGCACCTCCGACGGTCGGCTCCGTCAGCCCAGCTGGCGCGGCCTGCGCCCGGACAAGAGTCCTGACGAGGTGGTCTGGGAAGAGTAAAGCAGCCAGCGTGGGATGTCAGTTGTGCCGGGGCGGCCGATCGGTGACTGACCCCAACGAGTGCAGAACGTAGCGGTGCATCTCCTGCTCGGGGCGATAAGGGATTTCCCGCAAGGTCGCCGTCCGTTCCTGGAAACGCTCGTCGGAGTCATCCAGCGCCAGCACACCGGTCGCCGAATCGCAGGCGCTGAACCCGGTCACCGAGATGGCGAGGTTGTCGAACGCCGCTTCGATGTCGGCATAGCGTCCGGGGCCTTCGTTCAGCCGCTCCATCAACTCAAGTGGTTCGAGACCGCGTAGCGCGAAGACGTCCCTGCCGTCGAGGAACAGCGGGTGTCGCGGGCCGGCGGGCATGATCTCGCAGAGGCGGTCGGCGTCGTACCTCAGCACGAGGGCGCCGCGGGTTTCGGTCACGCTGTCTGCCGGTGGGCCGTTGTCTGCGTACGCGGCGATGAAGGCCTGCTTCTCGTCGTCGCTCAACGCGTCGCCGAACATCGCCAGCGTCTCATGTAGCAGGTGATCGTCGACGCGATCGGCACCGCGACCCGTGATGGTGCCGTACGTCGCCGACAGTGCATCCACCTGTGCCGGGGACATGCCGAATTCGAGCCTGCCCAACCCCTTGCGGGGACGTATGGTCCAGTCAGTTTCCGCTGCCATCGTGGTTACCAGGATGCCACGGCGCGTTGCGAGACAGCTCTCTACCAAGCCTCTACTAGGACGTGCGACGGAACCCGCTGGCGTAGGCGAGCCGCTTCTCCGCTTCGGCGGCTTCGATCTTCTCGGCATCGACGAGCACGCGTTCGGCTTCAGTCCGCTGTACGACGACCACTCCGTCGGCGTCGGCGACGATGATGTCGCCAGGAACCACGACGACGCCCGCGATGGCGACCGGCTGCTGCAACCTGCCGGGACCGTGTTTGTAGGGGCCGGCCGGCGTGACAGCCCTTGCGAACACTGGCATTTCGCAATCGCGGAGGGCGTCCGCGTCGCGAACCGCTCCGTCGATGACGAACCCTCCGATGCCGAGCGACTTGGCCCGGATCCCGATCAGATCGCCGATGAGCGCGCGGCTCAGATCGCCGTGCCCGTTGATGACGATGATGTCACCCGGTTGGGCGATGTCGAGAGCGTGATGGACGTAGAGGTTGTCGCCAGGTCGGGTCCACACGGTCAGCGCGGGGCCTGCCAGCCTGGCGCCGGGCCACATCGGGGCCAAGCCCGAGGCGATACCGAAACGCTCCTGGGCGTCACCGACGTTGGCCGCAGGCACCGAGGCGAACCGCTCGAGCACGTCGTGGCTGAGTTGAGTCGTGGTCATGGTCATCCGTTCGTCTGCAGCAGTTCGGTGATGATCGGCTTGATCTGGGTTTCCTTGTCGATCCAGAGCTTCTCGATGTCGGCTCCCGATTCCCAGACCGGCTGAGTACCGGAGGCCTCGAGCTTGGCCTGCACGGCCGGATCCTCTTCGGCCTTCTTGAGTGCAGCCTCAAGCACGGCGACGGTCTCGGCGGGCGTGTCCTTGGGGACGGAGACCGCAAAGTTGTTGCTCATCGGGTCAACTTCGAAGCCCTGGCTGGAGAGCGTGGGGACGTCCGGCACGAAGGGGCTCGGCTCGTCCTGAATGACGGTGAGGAGATTGAGCTCACCTGACTTGAACTGACCGAAGAAGCTCGAGATGCCGCCGAGTGCGAAGTCCGTCTCGCCGGCAACCACGGCGGCGATCTTCTCCGAACCGCTGTTGTAGTGCACGATGTTGAACTTCAGCCCGAGAGCGTCTTCGAGGATGCGCAGGTTGATGTGGTCGTCGCCGCCTCGTGAATCCGTTCCGACGGTGACCGTTCCCGGGCTGGCCTTCGCCGCCGCGAACAGGTCCTTGACACTTCGGTACGGGCTGCTCTTGTTGACGCCGATGACGATGGCGTTCGACGCGAATGATCCGATGGGCATGAAGCTTTCGCGATCGAAGCCGGCCTTCTTGCTCGGATCCAGATACCGACCCAGGATCGACGGGACGTTCGTGTACACCAACGTGTGTCCATCGGGCTTGGCGTTGGCGGCGTAGTTCAGGCCGATGACTTGGCTGCCGCCCTCCTTGTTGACCACCTTGACGTTGGCGCCGAGGGAATCCTGCATGGCGGGGGCCATGATTCGAGCCAGGATGTCGTTGCCCGCGCCCGCGGCGGACGGCACGATCCACTCGATGGTGCTGCCCTTCCTGGGGAACTCGCCGGCCGCTTCCTTCCCCGTGGAGCCGCCTGAACATCCGGCGAGCAGCACGGCCGCCGTCAGTGCGGCGCCGATCGCCCTGAAGTCTCTGGTCATTTCACGGTCTCCTTTGTTGCGAGGGGTTCGAGGTCTTCTGTGAATCCGGCCGGTGCCGAGGATTCGGCGGGTACGACCGGCACTCGTGGGCGTCGCCTCTCGAGGAGTGCGATGATCGCTGGCCGGATCGCGCCGAAGGCGACGGCAAGCGCGCAGACTGCGACGAGAGTGGTGCTCAGCGGGCTGCTGGTGAAGATTCCGTAGTCACCACGCGAAAGTGCCAGTGAGCGTTGGAAGTTCTCTTCGAGCATCGGACCGAGGATGAGTGCGAGGACCAGAGGCGTCAGCGGCACCTTGAGCAGGTGGAACAGGTAACCGACAACGCCGGCGCCGAGCATGACGAGGATGTCGAAGGTGCTGCCGTTGATCGAGTAGGTGCCGAGGAACATGAACGCAAGGATCGCGGCCATCAGGTAGTAGAACGGCACGCGCAGGATGGCGATCCACACCCGGGCGAGTGGGACGTTCAGGATGAGCAGGATCAGGTTGCCGACGAGGAAGCTCGCGATGATGGTCCACGCGACGTCGGGGTTGTCGCGGAACAGCAGCGGCCCTGGTATGAGGCCGTTGATGGTGAATGCGCCGGCCATGATGGCGACTGTCGCAGACGTCGGGATTCCCAGTGTGAACAGCGGGATCATCGAGGACACCGACAGCGAGTTGTTGGCAGCCTCGGGTCCGGCGACACCCTCCACGGCGCCCTTGCCGAATTCACGCTTGCGTTTGGAGAGACGCTTCTCGGTGGCGTAGGACGCCAGAGACGTTGCCGCGCCAGGTGATCCGGGCAGCAGACCCATGAAGAAGCCGATCACCGATCCGCGCAGGAACGGAAAGAAGGAGCGCCTCATGTCCTGGCGACTCGGGAAGAGCTTGCCGACGGTGAGCGGCTTCGGAACCCCGAGTGGACCCTTCTGTGCCTGGGCCAAGATCTCGCTGAGCCCGAAGACGCCCATCACGACGGCGACCAGTCCGATGCCGTCGTACAGCTCGGGCATCTCGAAGGTGAATCGTTGGAGGCCGACGCCCGAGTCGATACCGACGGTGGCGATCGCGAGGCCCAAGCCTGCACTCAGCAGCGCCTTGGGGAAGTTGTTGCCGGCGAAGCTGGTGATGAGCGCCATGCCAAGCAGAGCGACGAGAAACAGCTCTGGGGCGCCGAATTCGAGGGCCAGGCGGCTGAACGGCGCAACCACGACGAAGCCGATGACTCCGATCAGGCCGCCGACGAAGGAGGCCAGCGCGGCGATCACCAGGGCGGGGCCACCGCGCCCCTGCTTCGCCATCTCGTAGCCGTCGATGGTGGTGGCGATCGACGACGCTTCGCCGGGAATTCGAAGCAGGACAGCGGTCGTCGTGCCGCCGTAGGCTGCGCCGTAGAGGATGGCGGCCAGCATGATGATGGCCGTGGTGGCGTCGAGGCCGAAGGTAACGGGAATCAGCAGTGACACGGCGGCTGCCGGGCCGAAGCCGGGCAGTACTCCGACGACCATGCCGAGTACGCAGCCGAGAAGCGCGAACAACAAGTGCTGCGGGGTGAATACGTTCATCAATCCGCCGAGGAGTGCGTCGAAGCCCATGGTCACAGTCCCAGCGATGCGATGAAGTCGATTGACGATGCGGGAAGCTCTGTGCCAAGCCAGGATTCGAACACCAGGCGAGACACGACGGCGGCGCCGACGCCGACCAAGATGGCGAGCCACCAGGGCCGCTTGCTGACGAAGAACAGCACGACGGCCAGCATCGAGGTCATGGTCACCGTGTATCCGGTGACGGGAAGCAGGAGCGCCGCACCCAGGACCGAGGCGACGATGATCCCGACGCGCACCCATCCGGCGCGGTCCGGGAACTCGGCTTCCTCGGAATCCTCGTCGACCATCTCGACGAGATCGTCGCTGGGGGCGACGTGCACGCGGCGGGCGACTTCGAGTTGGACCAGCCACAGCAGGCCGGAAGCTGCGACGAGGATGCCCGCGACCGTGGGAAAGAAGCCGGCGCCAACACCGGTGACGTTCGTCAGCCCGTACGAGGCGCCGACCAGCGCGATCGCAGCGCCGCCCACCAGGGCAACGACCGCCGTCGACCACTCCAATCTGGTGAGCCCGGTGGGGTTCGGTTGTTTCGTTGAGACCGGCATCGTCGTCCGCCTCTCTGCCTGTCGTGAAGAATCCGAAGTTCGACCTGAGTGGCGAACTTGCAATCTTGCACAGGATTGCATTTTGGTCGGGTAGTGTCAATCATCACAACGAGATCAAGGAGTGACGTGAGCTTTCGCGCAGTGGTCGCAAGTAGCCAGGTAAAGCTGAGCGCATCCGAGGACCGCGTGATGAACGTTCTTCTCGGTGCGGACATGTCCCATGTCCCCGCGGCCGAGGTCGCCGAGAAGGCGCAGACGCACGAGTCGACCGTCATCCGGCTTGCGAAGAAACTGGGCTACCGCGGCTACCCGGAACTCAGAAGCGACCTCCGCCGCGACGAGGGGGGCGCGCCCTCGTCGAGTGCGCCGCCGATGCGTAGTGAGAGCGGGCACCACCTCGACGAGTTCATTCGCGACGAGGTTGCCGCCATGAATTCGTTGTCGCGCTTCGTGTCTCAGGAAGATCTTGATGCGGCGGCACGCACTCTGAACACCACGCGGACCGTATATCTGTTGTCCAGCAACGACGAACGACCCACGATGGAGTTGCTCGCCCGCCGGTTGCGCAGGCTGGGATTGACCGTCGTCAGTCTGCGTCCGTCGCCGAAGGATCTCGCCGAACGCTTCGTGTCGTTCGATCACACCAGCACGCTCATCGGATTTGCGCTTCGCGAAGCGCCCAAGCAGCTGTCGACGCTGATGGGCGAGGCAACTCGGCGCGGTGGGAAGACGATCTTGATCAGCGACGTGCCGGGTTACAAGTTTCGGCCCAGTCCAGATCATCTGTTGGCTGCCAGGCGCGGAGACGACAGCGAATACCGGACCCAGTTGATTCCGATCGCGCTGTGCTACGCGTTGCAGCTTGCCGTCTTCCACCTCGACGCCGACCGGTATCAGGCGACTCGTGACAGCATCGACGACCTGACGCGGATGCTCGGCGGCACGGGTGAGATTCCGTTGCGCCCGTGACGCAAGGGCGCTGGAAGCTGGCGCTCGGGCTGCAGGCGAGCCTGGTGCAGGCGTCGTGGACGGGTGTCCGCCTCATGCTCGGGTACCGCGCCCTTGCCCTTGGAGCCGATCCGTTCTTTCTCGGCCTGCTCGCGTCTGCCTTCGCGCTACCCGCGTTGTTGGCCGCACTACCCGCCGGCCGGTTGACCGACCGGATTGGCGGCACGATGGTGGCGACGACGGGCATGGCGATCGCCGCAGTGGGTTGCGCAACCGGGTTTCTGGTTCCCGGGCAGTGGCCGTTACTGGTTTCCGCCGGGTGCATCGGCTTCGGTCAGATCCTGATCATGGTGGGACAGCAGACGTTCGTCGCGAACGTCAGCGCCCGGCATGGCAGCGACGCCGCGTTCGGCACCCTTACCGCCGCGGCGTCGATCGGGCAACTCGTCGGGCCGCCGTTGGTGACCGTGCTGGCGTCCTTGACGATCTTCGACGGGCAGGATAGCCCCAACACGACCGTGGGTCTGATCGCTTGCGTCGCACTAGTTTTGGTTCCGATGCCGGCGTACCTGATCCTGCGGCCGATCGACCGACGTCTGACCGACGCCAGAGTGGCGCGCGACGAGAAACCCGAGCGGGTCGCAGAACTGCTGAGGACACCTCAGATGTGGCGCTCGTTGATGGTCAGCGGCGCGGTTCTGGTCACGGTCGACCTGATGTATGCGTTCGTTCCCGTCTGGGCCACCCAACAGGGGATCAGTGCCACCGCCGTCGGTCTGCTACTTGCCCTGCGTGCCGCCGTGTCGGTGCTGAGCCGGTTCGGGCTGAGCCGACTGGTCGCCCGCTTTGGACGCAAGGTCCTCATCATCGCCTCGATCGGCGCAGCGGTCGTCGGGCTCATAGCGCTTCCGTTCGTTGGGCTTTGGGGCGCCGCAGTCGTCATGATCGGCTTGGGTCTCGGCCTCGGCATACCCCAACCCCTGACCATGGCGTGGGTCACGTCTCTGACATCACCGGCGTCGCACGGAGCAACGCTCGGCATGCGGCTGACGAGCAACCGCCTCGCCCAAATCACCCTCCCCCTCGCGGTGGGGGCCTTCGCCGCTCCGTTGGGCGTGCTCGGGATCTTTTGGGCCAACGCCGCGCTCCTGCTCGGGGCCATCGGCATCATGGCTCGTTCCGAGACGGATGGTGCGACGCCTCCACCGGGCGACGTCTAACCGTCACCCCGATGGTCGGCGCCGAGCGCGTGGCGCATTCGGATGAGTTGAGCGTCGCGCCAGCGGACGCGCTCGTCCCAGTCCTCGAGGTCCACCAGCGCCCGGCGCTGCGCGGTCACCTCGGCAACCAACTCGGGTGTCCACGGATCATGTTGTCCGCGTTCGGCACCCATGCGTTCGTAGGCCGGACCCATCTTCGCGGCGTGGGATTCGATGCCGCCGCGGGTGTTCAGGTCGGACGTCTCGAACGGACCGATCACCGCCCAGCGGCGGCCCAACCCGCTGCGCACCACCTCGTCCACGTCGTCGACGCTCGCCACGCCGTCGCGGACCAGGCAGTACGCCTCCCTCAGCAGTGCGCCCTGCAGACGGTTGAACAGGAAGCCCTCGACCTCGCGGCGCACCAGAACGGGCCGAAGCCCGGCGGCGCGATACACCTCGGTTGCCCGCTCGGTGATGGCATCGGAGGTCACGGGGGACGGCACCACCTCGACGACGGGCAGCAGATAGGGCGGGTTCCCCGGATGGCCGACCAGGATGCGCTCCGCGACCGCGGCGTCGAGCCCGTCGGCTATCCGGCTCGCCACGATGGCCGAACTCGAACTTGCCAACGGCACGTCGGCGCCGGTCCGAGTGGCGGCTTGCCGCAGCAATTCTCGTTTCAGCTCGACCCGCTCCGGCGCGCACTCCTGGACGAACCCCGAGCCCGTCACCGCCACGTCGAGATCGGACGTGAACCGGACCAGCGCCGCGGCGTCCTCGGTGCCGGTGAATTGCGATAGCCGCTCCCGGAGGTCCGCCTCGGCCCGCGGAAGCGCGTCGTCGAAAGGGTCGTACACCGCGACGTCGAAACCGCTGCACGCGAACAGGATCGCAAACGACACCCCGATGGACCCCGCGCCGAGGACGGCCACGGGCGGCGTGCTCACAGCTCCCACCAGCTCCGGTCGCCGTCGTAGCCGCGCTCGAGGATCGCCGTCACCGATTCCACGGTCAATTCGCGGGGGTTGTTGGCGGTCAGCCGGGTGGCCAGCATCGCCTGCTTGGCGACGAAGCCGAAGTCCGCCGGCTGGAGCCCGAGCGTGCGGATATCCAACGGCGCGCCAAGCGTCTCGAGGATGGCCTCGATGCGTTCGATGGCCGCCCGTGCTTGGGTCTCAAAGGGGTCCGATGCGTTGGCCACACCGAGGATGCGGCCGATCTCCGCGAACTCCGGAACCCTCGTCGGCAGGTTGTAGCGCATGACGTAGGGCAACAGGGCGCTGATCCCGAAGCCGTGCGGGGTGTGGGTGAGGTTGCCGATGGGGGACTGAATCGCATGTGCGCCAGCGGTTCCCGCGGTGTTGATCGCCATTCCCGCGCAGTAGGCACCGAACAGCGTGTTGGACCGCGCGTCGAGGTTCGTCGGATCGGCGGCCACGGCGGGCAGCGAGTCGTTGAGCAGCGCAAGGCCGTTGCGGGCGTAGACGTCTGCGAGCAGATTCTTGCCGGCGTACAGCGTGGTGGCCAACTGGTCGGCATCGGGGTTCTTCGCCCGGCCGGTGAACGACTCGATCAGGTGGGAGAGGGCGTCGGCGCCGGATGCCGCCGTCAGGCCCGGCGGGCAGGTCAGCGTGAGCTCCGGGTCGACGATCGCCGCGTACGCCTCCAGGTGCGGACTCGCGACCCCGACCTTCATGCCCTGCTCCTCGTCGAAGACCACTGAGATGCAGGTGACTTCGGCGCCCGTGCCACCGGTGGTGGGCACGGTGATCACCGGGATTCCCGGCCCGGGGACCAGGAACTGACCGTAGTAGTCGCGAACGTCGCCGCCGTGGGTGAGCACCACCGATGCGACCTTCGCGAGGTCCATGCAGGAACCGCCGCCGATGCCGACGATCGCGCCGATGGAGCTGCCGCCGAAGCGCTCGACAACGTCGACGACGTTGCGGCGCGGCAGGTCCGGCTCCGTCCCGTCGTACACCGACACCGCAACACCCTGTTCCCGAACGGCGTCGACGATCTGCACGAACTCGTCGCTGGCCGCCATCCGGGAGTCGGTGACCATCAGGACGCGCTCGGCGATCCCCTGCACGACACGCGCGATCTGCCTGCGCTGCCCTGGCCCGAACAACACCATCGACGGCTGACGTAGCAGCCCAATGCCAAGGTCGTTGGCGGTGTGCATCGGCGACGCGATCGTGCTGGTCATGACAGTCCTTCTTCCTCGTTGACGGTGAGCGCGAGGTACTTCGGTTCCAGGTAGTCGTGGATGGCGTCGTGTCCGCCTTCGCGTCCGAGGCCGGACGCCTTCACGCCGCCGAACGCCGCCGCGGGGTCGGCCATGATGCCGCGGTTGACGCCGACCATGCCGAAGTCGAGCCGCTCGCTCACGGCGACGGCCCTGGACAGATCCCTGGTGAACACGTAGGCCGCCAGCCCGTACTTCGTGTCGTTGGCGAAGGCGATCGCCTCGGCCGTCGACCCGACTTCGTACACGGTGGCGATGGGGGCGAACAGTTCTCGGCTGCACAGTTCTTCCGGGCGGTCGTGCACGCGGAACACCGTCGGCTCGAAGAAGTAGCCCGCGCCGTCGTGGGCGGACCCGCCGACCAACAGTTCGGCACCCGCCGCGCGCAGCGTCTCGACCAGGCCGACGACGGTGTCGCGTTGGCGCTCGGAGATGATCGGCCCGACGTCGACGCCCGCGTCGAACCCGTTTCCGACGACCAGCTGCTTGGTGAGTTCGACGAACCGCTCGGTGAACTGCCCGATCACGTCGGTGTGCACGATGATGCGGTTGGCTGCGACGCACGCCTGTCCCGCGTTGCGGAACTTGGAGACGACGGCTTGCTGGGCGGAGAGTTCGACGTCGGCGTCGTCCAGCACGATGAACGGTCCGTCGCCGCCCAGTTCCATCGAGGTGTTGATGATGCCGGGCGCGGCCTGTTCCAACAGGGTGGCTCCCACGCCGGTCGACCCGGTGAAGCTCACCTTGCGCAGGCGCTCGTCGGCCATCAGGGCCGCCGACACCGGGCCCGAATCGGTGGTGTGGACGAGGTTCACCACGCCGCTGGGAAAGCCTGCCTCGCGCAGGGTTTCGACGAACAGGGCACACGTGAGCGGCGTTTCCTTTGCCGACTTCACGATGACCGGGCAACCGGCGGCCAGGGCGGCACCCGCCTTGCGGGCGATCATCAACATGGGGAAGTTCCACGGGGTGATGAGCAGGGCTGGCCCGACGGGCTGGTGCGTGGTGATCACGCGGTAGCCGCCGTGGGACGCCGGCGCCCACGTGCCGTGCAGGTGGGCGATCTGCTCGGTGTACCAGAGGAAGAACTCCGCCGACAGCGCGAACTCGGCGCGCGACTCCGTCAGGGGCTTGCCGCTCTCGGCGGTCATCACGTCGGCGAACTCGGCGGCGCGCGCCAGCAGGAGGCCGTGGGCGCGGGTGAACAGGTCGGCACGGTCGCGCGGCGCGACGTGTCGCCACCGGGACTGCGCGTCGGCCGACGCGTCGAGGGCCGCGATCGCGTCGGAGGGTCCGCCGTCGGACATCTGGGCGATCTCATTGCCGGTCGCGGGGTCGAGGACGGCGAATGTCGCTCCGGCAGTTCGCCATTCACCTCCGATGAACAATCCCGTCGGCACCCGATGGCCGTGTACGACCGCGGTGTCGGGCTCGGGGCCGATGGAGGTGTTGGGGGGTCCGGCCAGCGTCGTCGTCATGGTTCATCACGCTAAGACGGGAATGTGACCCCGGATACGACTGCGTCTTTTTGAGACAGTCGCACGCGGGACCGACTTCGGCCCGCAGGATCAGGTCTAGGATTTGTGATCCAGATCGCATTTAGCCGATTGGCCTCCCGAAGGCGTGAGGTGAGGAGATGCCCGTGTCGGAACGGCCAAGGGGTTCGAGGCTCGAGGAGCTTCGGGCGGAAATCTTGACTGCCTCGGACCCCGATCGCGCGGTGCCTGCGGGGCTCCTCGAATCGTGGCTGCGGTCGAAGAACGCGCTGGGTGCGCCGGGAAACGTCCGCGACGTCCCGCGCGTCGACGAGGACCTGATCGACAACCACCTGCTCGAGATGTTTCAGGCCCCGATGGCCCGCGCCGCTGAGGATCTGGCCGGCTCGGGCATGGGTCTGCTACTCGCCGACGCTCATGGTCGCATCGTGCAGCGGTGGTCGCTGGACTCGTCGGCGATGAACCAGCTGGACCGCCTCGGGACGGTGCGCGGTGCCGTACTCGCCGAGGACGCCGTCGGGACCAACGGCGTGGGCACGGCGATCGCGTCGGGCAGGAGCGTGCAGATCTCCGGCGCCGAGCACTTCGCCGACGTCTATCACGACGCGCTGTGCACCGGTGCGCCGGTCTGGCATCCCATCACCGGCAAGCTGCTGGCCGCGGTCACCATGTCGACCAAGATCGACGAACGTAGCGGACTCCTGCTGCCGTTGACGAATTCACTTGCCGCACAACTGCAACAGCACGTCCTCGACGCCGCGCAGCCGGGCTCGCGCGCCATGCTGGCTGCCTTCCTCGACGCGTCCGCGCGGCACGACGGACCCGTGGTGGCGTTCGGTCCGGACGGGCTGACGATGCGGAGCAGGCGCGCCGGGGAACTGACCCAGACCGACGTCGACCTGATCGGCCACCTGTGCGCCGGGCTGCGGCACGAGACCCGCCTCACCGCGGAGCTGTCGACTGGTACGACGGCCGTCGACGCCACGGTGCTCGACGCCGGTGCGGGCGTCGTAGCGGCCCTGCGGCCTGCGCCACGGGTGACGGTCGGTCATGGCAGGCCCGCCTCGGATGGGCTCGTGGGCCAGACCAAGTCGTGGCTGGGGGTGGCCCACCACGTCAGCAGGCACATCTCCGCGCGCACGGCACTTCTCGTCGCGGGCGAACCGGGCAGCGGCAAGACCTCACTGGCCCTTGGCCGCCCGTACCGGCCGGGCTCGGTACAGCCCGACGTCGCGGTGGTGCACACCGCGCAGCGGCAGATCATCGGCGACCAGGCGTGGCTGCAGGAACTCGTCGATGCGGTCGAAGGCCCGACCCGGGTGGTGGTCCGCGCGGTGGAGCATCTCGACCCTCGGGCGCTCGCCGCTCTGCGGTCGTTGATCGAGGCCAACACCGGCCTGGGCTCGGTTCTCGTCACGGCGACGGCCGCCACGCAGTCCGAGGCCGCGGCCATGGCCACCCGGCTTGGCGTGGCGATGGTCTGGGTGCCGCCGCTGCGGGAACGGTCCTCGGACATCCCCGCGTTGTGGAATGCCTTTGCCGCCCAACGCTCTCCGGGATTGCGCCTGACGCTGGGCGACGACGCGCGCCGCGCGTTGGAGGCTGCCGGGTGGCCTGGGAATCTTGCCGAGCTTCGGACGTTGGTCGCCCAGATGGTGGCCGAGGGGTCCCGCGGTGTGGTGCAACTCGACCAGCTGCCCGATTCGTTAAGGGCGCACCGCTCCTGGTCGATGATCGAGCGGACCGAGATGGAGACCATCCGCCGGGCCCTTCAGGAGGCAGGCGGCAACCGGTCCAAGGCAGCCGAGCTGCTCGGTGTCTCGCGCGCGACGATCCACCGAAAGCTCAAGACCTACAACCTTTCTGGCTAGCAAGCCGGCCGGCTGAGCTACTGCGCCAGGTAGCCGCCGTCGATCACCAGTTCCGAACCGGTGACGAAGCTGGCCTCGTCGGAGGCGAGGAAGACCACGCCGTTGGCGATCTCCTCGGGCAGCCCCGGCCGGCCCATCGGAGTGTGCGACACGACGAAGTCGTTGATCTCGACCTCCTGAGCGTCGGTCAGCGGCGTCTTGATGAACCCGGGGTGCACCGAGTTCACCCGCACGTTGTCCTTCGCGTAGCTGATGGCGGCGCTCTTCGACATGTTGCGAACCGCGCCCTTGGTGGCGTGATAGGCGTGCGCGCCTGGCACGGCGGCGTTGCCCCAGATCGACGACACGTTGACGATCGAGCCGCTGCGTCGCCCCACCATGTGTGGGATCACCGAACGCATGCCGAGGAACGTGCCGGTCTGATTGGTGGCGATGACGCGTTCCCATTCGGCGACGCTGAGTTCGTGCAGTGCCTGGTAGGCGATGATGCCCGCGTTGTTGGCCAGGACGTCGACGCGTCCGTAGCGGTCGATCACGTCGTCGATCACCGTTGCCCAGTCGTCTTCCTGGGACACGTCCAACTGGCGGTAGTCGATGCCCGCCGAACGCGGCCCGAACGACTCGTCGGTCTTGGACCGACCGGTCGCGATGGTGGTGGCGCCCTCCCTGGCGAAGGCCTCCGCGATGGCGTGCCCAATGCCCCGGCACGAGCCGGTGACCAGTGCAATCTTGCCGTCCAAACGGTTCATCGGTGGATCCCCTCGTCAGTGGTTCGTGGTGGCTGAAGCCTGACGTGACGCACGGGCCGCGAGGTGACGTGCGTCACGGTGAGACAGCACTGCGTCAATTTGCGACACCACCCGGTGGTCGCCCGACCCCGACCCACACTGGCTGCAGTGCCGCAGGTCACAGTCGCGGTGGACCAGATCAGGAGAGCCGAATGACCATCCAACCGACCGATCCGCTGGGCCGGATGTACGCCGAGTGGACCGAGGAGTTCATCGCCAATCCCGACATGTCACTGCGGCTCATGCGGTGGCTGTTCGAGGACTGGCAGCGCGTCACCACCGAACCGTCCGACGTCACCTATGAGACCACCGAATTGGGTGGTGTCCCAGGAATTCTGGTGACGCCGCTAACGGCCGACCCCAGCCAGGTGCTGGTTTTCCTGCACGGCGGCGGCTTCGCGTTGGGATCGTCGGCCAGTCACCGCAAGCTGGCCGGCCACGTCGCCAAGGCCTGCGGCGCCCACGCCTTCGTCGCCGACTTCCGGCGTGCCCCCGAGCATCCCTTCCCTGCCCAGCTCGACGACGTGACCGCGGTGTTCGACGCGCTGGTCGACGGTGGCACCGACCCGGCCGACATCACCTTCGTCGGGGACAGCGCCGGCGCCAGCATCGCCATCGCCACCACGCTGCGCATGCTGCGTGACGGCCGACGCACCCCGGGCCTCGTCGTGACCGTCTCGCCGTGGCTGGACATGGAGAACACGGGGGAGACCCTGGTGACCAACGACGCCACCGACTTCCTGATCACGCGAGAAGGACTGCAGGGCAACATCGATCGCTACCTCTCCGGTGGTGCCGACCCGACCGATCCGCTGGTGAACCCGCTCTACGCGGACTTCGCCGGATTCCCACCGCTGTACGTCACCGCCTCCGACGCCGAATCGCTCTTCTCCGACGCCACTCGGTTGGAGGCATTGGCCAGGGCGGCGGGCGTGGACGTCACGTTCGACGTTGCGCACGATGAGCAGCACGTGTTCCCCCTACAGGCAGGCAATTTGGCATCTGCCGACGCGGGTGTCGCCGCCATCGCCGACTGGTACCGCGCACGCCGCACCGCCAAAGCCCATCAGCACCTCACCCCCTCCGCCGCCGTCTGAACCGAAGGAACAACGACCATGAGCATCGAAACGCATGACGCCATCGTGATCGGGGCCGGCTTCTCCGGCCTGGCGATCCTGCACCATCTCCGCGAGATCGGCCTGGACACCGTGGTTCTCGACGCCCAGGACGGCGTCGGTGGAACGTGGTTGGCCAATCGCTACCCGGGCGTGCGGACCGACAGTGAATACAGCTACTACTCCTTCTCGTTCTCCAAGGAGGTCCGCGACGAGTGGTCCTGGTCGCAGCGCTACCCGGCAGGACGAGAAGTGTTGTCCTACCTCAATTTCGTCGCCGACCGGCTCGACCTGCGCCGTGACATCAGGCTCAACACGCGTGTGCAGTCCGCGCGCTACGACGAGGTCGACAACACGTGGACGGTGGAGATCGACGGCGGCGCACCCGTGGTGGCCAAGTACTTGATCAGCGGCATGGGCGTGCTGTCGCAGCCGATCTTTCCCGACATCGCCGGCATCGACACCTTTGCGGGCGAGAAGTACCACACCGCGTACTGGCCCCGGGACGGCGTCGACCTGGCTGGCAAGCGCGTCGGTCTGATCGGGCTCGGCGCATCGGGAATCCAGATCGTGCCCGAGATCGCCCCGCTCGTCGACGAATTCGTCGTCTTTCAGCGCACCCCGAACTTCGTGGTGGAGACCACCAACGACGCCGTCACCGAAGCGGACATGGCGTGGTTGAGGGACAACTACGACGCGATCTACGAAAAGGCCGCCAAACACCCGTTCGGCGTCGCGATGGAGCCCGCCCGCTGCGGTGCGCTGGAAGTCTCGGATGAGCAGCGTCGCAGCATCTTCGAGAGCAAGTGGAACGAGGGCGGTTTCCACTTCGCGAACGAGTGCTTCAACGACCTCGCGACCAACCACGCCGCCAGCGAGTTGGCCTCGGAGTTCATTCGGTCCAAGATTCGCGAGATCGTGAAGGACCCGGCCACCGCCGACCTGTTGAGCCCGAAGACATACTCGTTCAACGGCAAGCGCGTTCCCACCGGCCACGGTTATTATCACGCGTTCAACCTGGACCACGTCCGCCTGGTCGACACCGCGTCCACGCCGATCACCGCGATCACCCCGACGGGCGTGCGCGTCGGCGACACCGAGTACGAGCTCGACGTGCTGATCTTCGCCACCGGCTTCGACGCGATGACCGGAACGCTCACCAACATCGACATCATCGGCCGCGACGGAATCACGCTGCGGGACAGGTGGAACCGGGACGGTCTGAAGTCCAACCTCGGCATCGGCGTGCACGGTTTCCCGAACTTCTTCATGTCGCTCGGGCCGCAGACGCCGTACTCGAACCTGGTGGTGCCGATTCAGCTCGGCGCCCAGTGGCTACAGCGTGCCCTGCGCTGGGCCAGGGACAACGACGTCGACGTCTTCGAGGCCACGCAGGAGTCGGAGGATTGGTGGGCCGGGGAGACCGAGCGCACCGGCAAGGCGACGGTGATGTACACGGAGGGCAAGAAGGCCAAGGCCTGGTTCCTCGGCGAGAACGTACCGGGTAAGCCCGAGGCCTTCCTGGTCTACATGGGTGGCGGTCAGGTGTACCAGCAGCATTGCCGCGAACTGGAGGAGTCGGGCTACGAAGCGATGCGGGCTCCGAGTCGCGTTGCCGAGCCGGTCACCTGACCGGGCCGGCTACGACAGCGGCGCGGTCAGCTCGACGTTGATGTCGTCGGGATCCTGGAACGACAGGATGGCGATGCCTGCGTCGGTCAGGTCGACGACGTCTCCGTGCGTGACGCCAGCGTCACGCAGTGCGGACCGCGCGGCCTCGAGCGCCGCGCGGTCCGCCACGGCGAAGCCGATATGATCCAGACCGGTTCGCGTGGAATCGAATTCGCAGTCACCGACGGGCCGCAGCCCAAAGAGGGTGCCCTGCGGGGTCTGGTAGACCACGCCGCCGTAGAACTTCTCCGGCGACTCCTTCACACCGGGTTCGTCCACCGAGTCGGACGCGTCGATGGCAACCGGCCAGCCGAACACCTCGTCGTAGAACTTCTTCGACCGTGCGATGTCGGTGACGGTGAGGCGAACGTGGTGGAAGCCGGAGCTGTCGATGAGGGCCATGCCGTAGTTGTACCCACACCGGGTGGGCAGGCCGCAGCCGGGCCACCGGAGTCAGGCTTTGGTCACAACCCGGGGTTCGGCGATCGCCTGCTCCATGCCCCTGGTGGCGAGGACGTCGGCCAGCTCGTTGTCGGCGACTCCGGAATGACCCTTGACCCAGAACCATTCGACCTCGTGCACCGCGCAGGCCGCCTGCAGCCGCTTCCACAGGTCCACGTTCTTGACCGGCTGCTTGGCCGAGGTCAGCCAGCCGTTGCGTTCCCAGCCGAGAACCCACTTGGTGATGCCGCTGCGGACGTAGGTGCTGTCGGTGTAGAGGTGCACCAGAACGGGTCTGGTGAGTGCCTCGAGTGCCATGATCGGCGCCGTCAGCTCCATCCGGTTGTTACTGGTGTCGGTCGGCTCGCCGCCGAACATCTCGCGGACGTGCCCGCGGTGGCGCAGCACGGCCCCCCAGCCGCCGGGCCCCGGGTTGGGTCGGCAACCGCCGTCGGTGTGGATCACGACGGGGTCCGCGGTCTCGGTCATCCGCCGAGGATATGCGGCGAGATCAGCGCCGTCCGTACCGACATTCCGAATTCGCGATGTCGGAGCGTGGTAATCCGGCGTCCCGGTTGAACGGCGTCCTTGACCGGAGAGGTGCGGTCGCCGAACGCCTCGGCCGTCGCCTCCACGTCGTCGACGACGTACGTCATCCCCCACAGGGTGGACGGACCGTCGCCCGCGGCATGCGGCGCACCCACGAGCTCGACGATCACCTCGCCGAGGCGGAAGAAGATCTGGCGGATCGGCTGCCCGCCCAGTTCGCCGTCCCGTTCCCGACGGGGTCGCACCCCGAGGGCGGCCAGCGCGGCGACCGTCCGCGCCAGATCGGGGGACAGCAGCACGACGTGGTCGACGGAGGAGGCGCCGTTGGGGTGCGTCGCGGGCGTGACCGGGGGCCCGTCCGTCGTCGTGGTCGGCACGCCGTCGACCTCGTGCACGTCCGTGGGCACGCCGCGCAGCGACCACACCACGATGCCGGTGCCGTGCTCCGGTCCGACCAGGCGGATGCCGACGCCACCAATGCGGCACACGGCATCGGCGTCGACCGTGAAGCCGGCCCGGGTCCAAGACTCAGGCGGGTCGGCGACGTGGAACTCGGCGACGGTGACTGTCGCGGCGTCCATTACGCCGTCAGGCCATCGGTGAGGAGATCGAGCACGCGCTCGAAGGTACTGCCCAGATCCGGTGTCTGGCCGATGCCCGCCTGTTCGATGGTGACCGAGCCGTGGATTGCGGCCCAGACGATCTGGGCCGACTCGGCCAGGTCACCGTCGTTGACAACGGTTTTGAACGCACCTATCAACCCGGACAGGATGGTGAAGACGGCCCGGCCTGCGTCGGCCACCTCCGACGACTGGTCTTCGAGCGGGCTGCCCGACCCGAAGATCAGGGAGTACCGCGCGGGATGGCGGAGCGCGAAGTCCCGGTAGTTGCGGCAGGACTGGCGAAAGCGCTCCTGCGGCGCGAGATCCACCGGGACGTCGATGGCCTCGGCGAGTTGGGTCAACGTCCGCATGGCCAGCGCGACGATCAACCCGTCCTTGCTCTGAAACCTGTTGTACACGCTGGTCGGTGACACCTCGGCGGCCAGCGCGACGGCGCGGATGGTCACCCCGTCGCTGCCGTCACGATCCAGCACGGTCTCGGCCGCGCGAAGGAGCGCGGCCGAGACCTCGTGGCTGGCGGTGCGGCGGCGGACCGGGGGCGTGCTCATGACTTCGCGGTGACTCCTCGGTCTGCCAACCACGTCAGGGTGACGTCGGCGACGTCGCGCCAACCCTCGTCGATGGTGAGCGAGTGTCCGCGGCCCTCGAATTCGTGGAAGTCGGTGACGGCGGCGGACTTCCCGTACAGCCGGTGAGTTGCCTTGGTGGACACCAGGGGAACGGTGTGGTCGGCTGTGCCGCCGGTGATCAGCAGCGGACCCCGGGTGGCATTGGCGGTGTCGATCTTGGCCGGGGAGCCGGGCGCGAAGTTCGCGACCGCGGCTTCGAACAACGGCTTGCCCGGCGACGGGATGGACCATTGCCGCCACAGGGCGTCGGACTCCTCGACGGTCAGCGCGTTGCCGAAGCCGTAGCGCCACTGCGCCTCGGTGAGACCCTTGGCGCGTCCGCGGTTGAGCGGGTTGCCGAGTACGGGAAAGGCGGAACGCAACTGGGCGACGGGCAACGGCTTGACGCCCTTGATGGGGGCCGGGTCGACGGCGACCGCGGCCGCGGCCTTGTTCTGTCCCAACAACTTCTGGGCGATCAGGCCGCCGAAGGAGTGCCCGATCACCACCGGCGGGGTGTCGAACTGCTCGAGGATTCCGGCGAAGTACTCGGTGAGGTCCTCGATGCCGACACCTGCCTGGTCGCCGGGGTCGAGCCGGGTCTCCTCGACCGTTTCACGCTCACCTGGCCAGGCGGGGGCGATCGCGTGGTGGCCGGCCGCGGCGAAGCGTTCGATCCACGGCTGCCAGGCGGTGTGGGAGATCCACAGTCCGTGGATGAAGACGACGTTGGGCATGGCGGGTCCTGTCTCTTATGGAACGACGTTACATAACTGTCGTGACGTCAAGAACCGGGACGGGGCAGAAATTATTTCCGGCGCGCTCAGACCTTGCTCGCCACGAAGGCGGCAGCCTCGTCGGTCAAGCCGATCTTCGTGTAGCTGGTGTGCGCGGCGCCGTCGTCGCCGTCGGAACAGATCGGATCGCCCGGTGCGCACAGCTGAATCGTCTTGCCCGCGTATAGGGGTCCGACGGTCACCGGGGGTTGGCCGATCATGTCCATGAACTTGGTGTCGGGCGTCCCGAGCAGCGCCACGGCTGCCACGTGGTCGGCGACGCTGGCGGGCATCGGCTTTGGCACGTCGGCCGGGTCGACGCCACCGGGCACCGCGTTCGCGGTGACGAAGCCGACCACCGCCGCGCCCTGGGAGTAACCGCCGAGCACCATCTTGGTGTCGGGGCACGACGCCGCCATGCCCTCGATGTGGTTCGCCGCGTCGCGGATGCCGTCCACGGCGGTCGGGAAGTTGGTGCTCGCCGGATAGACGACGGCGTACACGCCGACCGACTTCGCGCCGACCTTGGCGCGCACGGCGTCGACGAACTCCTGGCCGATGCCGCCGAGGCCCTGCGGTGCGAACGTGCCGCGTGCGAACACCACCTCGACGTCGGGGCACGGGGCGGCCGACGCGATCGGCGCGCCGCTCGTGGGGACGACGAGGAAGCTGGCGGCAAGGGCGAACGCGGCGCCGGTCAGCCCGGCGAGGTGGCGTGCAGTCATGAATCCAGACTGACACAGATCGGGATTGGCTTCTGTGACATCGTTGTGCGATGAGCAGTGACTACACCGATGCCGACGGCGACCAGCTGACCGAGGAGGACACCCTGGTCGACAGGGGCGTCGACGATCTGCTCGACGAGGGTTACTCACCACCAGACCGGTGGAAGGAGCCCAGGGACAACGAGACCCTCGACGAACTCCTGTCGGAGGAGGAGCCCGATCCGGCCATGCAGCTCGACGACCCCGACGAGCAGGCCGGTGACGACGAGGTGGGCGATCGGCGCTCGGGCCGGTTGGTCGCGCCCGACGAGGGCTTCGGTGCCGACACCGAGTCCGATCTGATTGGTCGCGAAGTCGGAATCGACGGGGGTGCCGCGTCCGCAGAAGAAGCAGCGATCCACGTCATCGACGAGGACGACCCGATCGCCGACGACGACTAGTTAGCGCGCGGCGCCGACGAGCCCGCGCCACGGCCGCACCGTGAAGGTGAGTCGAAGGCCGAGCACGTGAACGTTGACGTGCCATCCGCGATTACCTGACATTGGAGCGCTCCGTCCAGCGTTGCAGCAGTACCGAGATGGTCAGCACGACGAGGCCTGCGACGGCCAGCAAGGCGCCGGCGCCCGCGGGTGCGGTGTAGCCGTATCCCGCCGCGATCACCAGGCCGCCGATCCAGGCGCCCGCCGCGTTGGCGATGTTGAGCGCGGAGTGGTTCAGCGCCGCCGCCAGGGTCTGTGCGCCGTGGGCGACGTCCATCAGTCGGGTCTGCAGTGCCGGTCCGATGGCCGAGCCGGAGGCCCCGATGAGGAACAGGCCGAGCAGCGCCGTCCACGGGTTGTGGACGAGCCAGACGAACAGGGCCAGCATCGCGCCGAGGGAGATCAGCGAGGCGTACAGCGCCTTGACGACCGAGATGTCGGCCATCTTGCCGCCGACCAGGTTGCCGACGACCATGCCGACGCCGAACGTCATCAGCCCGAGCGGAACCAGTCCGCGGGACAGGCCCGACACGTCGGTCAGGGTCGTGGCCACGTAGGTGTAGACGGCGAACATGCCGCCGAAGCCGACCATGCCGAGCACCAGCGCGAGCCACACCTGGGGGCGACGCAGAGCGCTGAGCTCGGTCAGGGCGCTGGTGACGTGCATCGACTTCAGGTCGGGCAGCCAGTGCCAGATGGCGACGAGCGTGCCCAGACCGATCACGACGACCAGGCCGAAGGCGCTGCGCCAGCCGAAGTGCTGGCCGAGGAAGGATGCGAGAGGGACGCCGAGCACCGTCGCCACGGTCAGGCCGCTCATCACGTGTGCGACGGCCTTGGCGCGGTTCTTCGGGCCCATCAGGTGGGCGGCGACCAGGGCGGCGATGCCGAAGAAGGCACCGTGCGGGATGCCGGAGACGAAGCGGGCGGCCATCAGGGTCTCGTAGCTCGGCGCCAGCACGCTGGCCAGGTTGCCGAGGGTGAACAGCGCAATCAGGCCCAGGAGCAGGGCCTTGCGGGGCAGGTGCGCGGTCAGCGAGGCGATGACCGGGGCGCCGACGACGACGCCGAGGGCGTACGCGGAGATGACGTGGCCCGCGATGGGCTCGGTGATACCGAGGCTCGCGGCGATGTCGGGCAGCAGGCCCATGGCCACGAACTCGGTGGTTCCGATGGCGAAGCTGCCGATGGCAAGCGCCATCACGGCGAGCCAGCGCACCGACGGTGGCGGCGACACCACGGACATGGGGACGGACGGTCGAGCAAGAGAACGTGTCACCAGGACAACGGTAGACGCACTTATGCCTTTCATCAAACCGACTTTTGTATTTCAAGACACAAAAGTGGCGCAGCTTACGCTTCTGGGGCATCATCGAGCCATGGCCACCGTGGGCGATGTCTTCGCACTGATCCGAGATCGCAGAGACATCACCCGCACGGAAATCGGCCAGGTCACCGGTCTGTCGCGAACGGCGGTCGCCGCGCGAATCGCGGCCCTGAGTGCGCTTGGCCTGGTGCGCGAACGGGAACAGGCGCCGTCGACGGGTGGCCGGCCCCCGACACTGCTTTCCTTCGACGTCGACGCGGGCATCGTGCTCTCAGCGGCCATCGGCATCAGCCGGACGCGGCTGGCGGTATGCGACCTGGCCGGTGAGGTGAAGGCGATCACCGACATCGACCAGGAGGTCGCGCTCGGCCCCGACGACCTGATGCCCGACGTCGTCAAGCGACTCGACGTGATGCTGCAGGACTACCCAGGTGTCCCGGTCTACGGAGTCGGGCTGAGCCTGCCGGGCACAGTCGACCGCGCCCGCGGATGCAGCCGTGATTCACCGATCCTTCGCGGGTGGGACGGCGTCGAGCTGCGGCCGTACTTCGCCGAGCTGCCCCGCCTGTCGAATGCCCCCGTGGTCCTGGACAACGACTCCAACGCGATCGCCGTCGTGGAGGGTCGCGGCCACGACGACGTCCTCGTCATCAAGGCCTCCAGCGGTCTCGGGGCGGGCATCGTCGCGGGCGGGGTGCTGCAGCGTGGCGCCGCGCAGGCCGCTGGCGAGTTCGGCCACACCAAGATCGCTGCGGCACTTGGCCTTCCGTGCCGCTGCGGCGACACCGGCTGCGTGGAGGCCATCGCCGGCGGCTGGGCCCTCGTGCACGCCCTGCAGCAGCAGGGCCGCTCGGTGCGGAACTTGCGCGACGTCGTCGAGATCGCCCACGGCGGTGACGCCGAGGCGCGCCGGATGATCCGCGACAGCGGACGGTACGTCGGCGAGGTGCTCGCCGCCGCGGTGAACCTGTTGAACCCGGCCGTGGTCGTCGTCGCGGGCGACATGGCGGGTGCCTACGAGATATTCGTGGCCGGGTTACGGGAGACGTTGTACGGCAACGCAACCGCGCAGGCGACACGGACCCTCGAGGTGATTCCCGCCGCCTACGGCAGCCAGTCCGGGACCGTCGGCGGCGCCGTCATGGTTCTCGACGAGGTACTCGGTGCGAGGGCCGTCGACGCCCTGGTGGCGGGAGCGCCCCGGGCCTAACCGGCCTTCGCGATGACGTTCTCCGCAAACCAATTCAGGTTGCGGATCTTGTCGTCGAGCGGTTCGGTGTCGTCGCCCATGATGTAGGGGATGCGGAAGCCGACGATGACGTCGGTGACGCCCTTGTCCTCGAGTCGCTTCACGCCGTCGAGGGTGAACCCGTCGATGGAGATGACGTGGATCGCGAACTCGTCGGCCAGTCCGATCCGTTCCTCGGTTTCGCGGTAGTGCGCCAGCTTGGCCAACAGTGGGTCGAGTTCCTCGGGGTCGCCGCCGCCGTGCATCCAGCCGTCGTTGCGCGCAGCGCGTCTCAGAGCAGCGTCGGCGTGCCCGCCGACGAGGATCGGCACCGGCTTGGTCGGCGCTGGGGTCATCTTGAAGGCCGGGAAGTCGTAGAACTCGCCGTGGTATTCGAAGTAGTCACCGGAGGTGAGGCCGCGGATGACGTCGATGCACTCGTCCATCCGCTTGCCGCGCTTGGCGTACGGCACGCCCATGATCTCGTAGTCCTCGGGCCACGGGCTGGTGCCGACGCCGAGGCCGAGACGGTTGTCGAACATCGCGGCCAGCGAGCCGGCCTGCTTGGCCACCAAGGCGGGCGGTCGGATCGGCAGCTTGAGCACGAAGATGTTGAAGTGCAGCTTGGTGGTCACCGCGGAGAGTGCGCCGATCAGGGCGAACGACTCGACGAACGGCTTACCGTCCAAGAATTCGCGGTTGCCGTCCTCGGTGTACGGATACTTCGAGTCCGAGACCTCGGGGTAGGCGACGCTGTCCGGAATGGTCATGGCGTGGTACCCGGCCTCGTCGGCGGCCTTGGCCAACGGGATCAGGTACTTCGGGTCGGTCATGGCTTCCGCATAGGTGAACCGCATGGGTCGAATACTAGAACACGTTCTAGTTGGCGCGGGGCGAGTTGGCTGGAAGCTGTGGATGTACTGCGGGTTGTCCGCCGGCCGGCGCGGCTCGGCGAGCACGCCGCGACGTCGGCGCTACCGTCCGCCGGTGCAGGATCGATGCAAGTGTCCAGCTGGCGCCCCGTCGCGCCGAGACGCGCTCCGGTATGCGGCTGTCGTGCCCGCGTTGATGGCGCTGGGATCGGCGACGGTGGCCAACGCGCCGACGGCGTTGGCGACCAACGGGATCGCCGGGCGAATCGTCTTCCTCGACCCGGGGCACAACGGGGCCAACGATGCGTCCATCGGTCGTCAGGTGCCCAACGGCCGCGGCGGCACCAAGGAATGTCAGACCACCGGAACCACCACCGAGGCGGGCTATCCCGAACATTCCTTCAACTGGCAGGTGGTCCTACTCATCCGCGAGGCGCTCACTGGGGCGGGAGTGCGGACGGCGCTGTCGCGCGGGGACGACGACGCGCTCGGTCCCTGCGTCGACGCGCGCGCCGCGATGGCCAACGCGCTGGCCCCGGACGCCATCGTCAGCATCCATGCCGACGGCGGCCCGCCGACCGGGCGCGGGTTTCACGTCAACTACTCCGCACCACCGGTCAACGCGGCACAGGCGGGTCCGTCCATTCGCCTAGCCACGGTGATGCGCGATCGACTCGCCGCCTCGGGCCTTCAGACGTCGACCTACCGCGGTTCCGACGGGTTGTACGGGCGCTCGGATCTGGCCGGGCTCAACCTGGCTCAGTACCCGTCGATCCTCGTCGAGATGGGCAACATGAAGAACGCGGACGAGGCTCGGTTGATGGCCAGCGCCGAGGGTCGAGCCCACTATGCGAACGCGGTGGCGCAGGGCATCGCCGACTACCTCGGGCAGGCGCCGGCGCGTAGCTGAGTTCGCTACGCGAACGGCGGGGTGCCGACGCCGACCACTCCGTAGTTGCCCTGCGGCGTGCGTTCGGTGATGCGGGCCTGTGTGGTTCGGCCGTCCACCGTCAACGTGGCCAACGGACGCTTCAACACGTCATCCGGGATCTCCCCGGAAACCGCTCCCTGCCAATGGTATTGGCCGTCGATCGGCTCGAGGTGCCCGATGAGGCGGACCCGGACGGTGTGGTCGACGTCCCCGACGCGAAGGACGGCCGGGCCGTCGTACAGTTCCCGGTCCTGCGCGGTGGCGACGTCGTCGGTCGGTCGCGCCGACGGCGTGGCCGGAAGGAAGTGGGTGCGGGTCCACAGGCGGCGTGCGATCGGACCCATCAAGCCGATGTCGGCGAGGAACGCGGCCAGCGGGGCGAACCCGAGCGCCTGCACGTCGTGGTGGTGGGCACTGGTGCGGGCGACGCGCCGAGCCTCCTTGCCGTCCAGGCCTGCTCGTCGATATTGCGCGGCGTTGGTGAACAGGTGGCGGAAGAACAGCCCGCCGACGCCGTTGAGATTGGCTACCCACATCCGGCTGAGCCACGGCATCTCGGCGACGCGCTTGCGTGCGCCGTCCCGGGCGAACTGGATGTGGCGAGCTTCCTCGGTGACGTGGATCCGCATGATGCGCTGGACGACGGGTTGCAGGTCGGGA
This sequence comes from Mycobacterium sp. Root135, assembly GCF_001426545.1. Classification (GTDB taxonomy): domain Bacteria; phylum Actinomycetota; class Actinomycetes; order Mycobacteriales; family Mycobacteriaceae; genus Mycobacterium. Next base: position 27,779 of record NZ_LMEZ01000009.1, read on the forward strand.
TCGTCCATCATGTTGCGCTGCAGGGAGTCGAAGATCTCTTCCCCGACCAGCGCGGCCACCCAGAGGAGCGCGCCCCGGAAGGTGAGCGGCAGAAGGTTGATGATCATGCGCTGATAGCGCTTCGGACGCATCGGCTTTCCGCCGACCTTCTCGATGGCCCTGCCGAACATCACCATGTGACGGGTCTCGTCGCCCATCTCGGTGAGGGCGTAATGCGTCGACCGTGCGGTCGGGTCGGCGTGCATCAGGTCGCGCAGCAGGGCCTGGTTGAGGATGTTCTCGAACCAGATGCCCGCCGAGAGCGTGTTGACGAATTCCTGCCGGGACAGTTCGATCCGCTGTTCGCGAGTCATGGCGTCCCACAACGGAGTTCCGTACAGGGAGACCGACTTCGGCGGCAGGAAGAACTTGTCCGGGTCGAGCGGGGCGTCCCAGTCGACGTCCACGACGGGCTCGTAATACTTCTTCACCGAGCCACGGAGCAGACGCTCGGAGAATTCCTCGCGCGTCGGAGCGCCACTTGCCTTGACGGAGGCTGTCATCGTTGACGTCCCTTCAGCGAAACCATGCGCCGATATGCTTGGAAACCTAATGACGTGGCGCTCACGATGTCAATACCCCGGGTACCGGATACTTCAGGTGTCGAAGGGCGGCCAGTGATGCGCCGCATCCACGTCATCGGCATCGGTGCCGGCGATCCCGGCTACGTGACGGCCCAAGCCGTCGACGCGCTCAACGACGTCGACGTGTTCTTCGCCTCCGACAAGGGCGCGGTGAAGGACGACCTGGTCGCGCTGCGGCGGGAGATCTGCGAGCGGTTCATCCGCGAACCCGGCTATCGCTTCGTCGAGTTGCCCGACCCGAAGCGGTCCAAGGAAGCTCCCGACGGTGCCGCCTACCGGCGGGTCGTCGCCGACTGGCACGCCGCCCGCGCCGAACTGTGGGCGCAGGCGCTCCGCGACGAGCTGGCCGACGACGGTGTCGGCGCGTTCTTGGCGTGGGGCGATCCGTCGTTGTACGACAGCACGTTGCGCATCCTCGACATGGTCGCCGATCGCGTCGAGTTCACCTACGACGTCATCCCCGGCATCACCGCAATCCAGGCGCTCACCGCGCGACACCGCATCCCGCTCAACGACGTGGGCGCACCGGTTCTCATCACCACCGGCCGACGGCTCCGCGAGGAAGGGCTCTCCGGCACCGCGGTGGTGATGCTCGACGGCGACTGCGCCTTCCTCGACTGCCCGCCGACGACGGAGATCTGGTGGGGCGCCTACCTCGGCACCCCCGACGAGCTGCTGCTCGCGGGCACCGTCGCCGACGTCGGCGAGCGGATCGCAGAGGTCCGGGCCGAGGCCCGCAACCGGCACGGCTGGATCATGGACATCTATCTGCTGCGGTCCTGACGACGACGGCCGTGGCAGGATCGGCGCGTGGTTCAGTTTCTGTTGCGCGCCGGGCTCACCGGTCTGGCGCTGTGGGTCGTCACCAAATTCGTCTCGGGCGTCGAGTTCGTCGGCGGTGACTCGACGCTGCAGAGGGTCGGCATCATCTTCGTGGTGGCGGTGATATTCGGCCTCGTCAACGCCTTCGTCAAACCGATCGTCGCCCTGATCTCGCTACCGCTGTACATCGTCACCCTCGGGTTGTTCCACGTCGTCGTCAACGCGCTGATGTTGTGGATCACCTCCCGGATCACCGAGAACACCACGCACTGGGGCCTCTACATAGCGGACTTCTGGTGGACGGCCATCTGGGCCGCCATCGTGCTGTCGGTCGTCAGTTGGCTTCTGTCGCTGGTCATTCCGGGCTGAATTCCGCCACCCGCCGCCGCTCAAGATCACGGCGTACGCTCGGCGCGGTGGCTCCCGAGATGAACCGCCGCACCTTCGTCGGTGCCTCCATCACCGTCGGCGGCGCCGCTGCCGCCGCGTCGGCGCTCAGCGGCTGCGGTGACGACGCGCCACCCGCCGAGCAGCAGACCACCAGCGTGGCGATGCGGATCAACGGCAAGGACGAGAAGGTCGACGTCGACACCAGGACGTCGTTGCTCGACATGCTCAGAGAGCGCGTCGGGCTCACCGGCACCAAGAAGGGCTGCGACCAAGGCGCCTGTGGCGCCTGCACAGTGCTGCTCGACGGCAAGCGGGTGAACTCCTGCCTCACGCTGGCGGTCATGCACGACGGCGGCGACGTGCAAACCATCGAGGGCGTGGCCGAGAACGGCCGGCTCCATCCGCTGCAGCAGGCGTTCATAGACGCCGACGCGTTCCAGTGCGGCTATTGCACCTCGGGTCAGATCATGTCCGGCCTCGGCTGCATCGACGAGGGGCACACCGGGTCCGACGCGGAGATTCGAGAGTGGATGAGCGGCAACATCTGTCGCTGCGGTGCCTATACGAACATCGTCACCGCCGTCGCGACCGCCGCCAAGAACGCCTGACGCCGGTGTACCCCTTCAGCTTCACGAAGGCCGCCGACGAGTCCTCGGCGCTGGCCGCCGGCCGGTCGGGCGCCAGGTACATCGCGGGCGGAACCACCCTCGTCGACTTGATGCGGGTGACCGTCGAACGCCCCGGGTCGGTGGTGGACATCAACGCGCTGCCCTACCGCGGCGTCGACCTCGACGGGCGCGCCCTGCGGATCGGCTCACTGGTGCGGATGGCCGACCTGGCCGCCGACCAACGGGTGCGTCGCCAGTTCCCCGTCATCTCGGAGGCGTTGGAGCTCAGCGCATCCGCGCAGCTGCGCAACATGGCGTCCATCGGCGGCAACCTCATGCAACGCCCGCGGTGCCTGTACTTCCGCGACGTGTCGGCAAACTGCAACCGGCGCACGCCGGGCACCGGCTGCGCGGCGACCGGCGGGCTGAACCGCAATCACGCCATCCTCGGCACCAGCGACCAGTGCGTGGCCACCCACCCCTCGGACCTTGCGGTCGCACTGGTGGCGCTCGACGCGGTCGTCGTGACCCGCGACTCGGGAGGCGACCGACGCATTCCCGTCGCCGACTTCTTCCGGCAGCCTGGCACCACGCCGGATCAGGAACACGACCTCAAACCAGGGGAGCTCATCGTGGCCGTCGAGGTTCCGACGGGTCCCAGCACAGCTCGGTCGGGCTACCTCAAGATTCGCGACCGGCAGTCCTACGAGTTCGCGGTGACCTCCGCGGCGGTGGCGCTCGACGTCACCGGCGGCACCGTGCGCGCCGCCAAGGTCGCCGTCGGTGGCGTCGCCACCGTGCCGTGGCGGCTCCCCGCCGTCGAGCGGGCCCTCGTCGGACGCCCGGTCTCGCCGGGTCTGTGGCGCGACGCGGCGGCCCGCGCCGCCGACGGTGCGAAACCGCTGTCCGACAACGGGTTCAAAGTGGAGTTGGTGCGACGCGTCGTCGAACGTCAGCTCGCCACGGTGGCGGGTCTGCCGTGACGTTCCCCCAGCGGATGCCGGATCCCCTGGTCGGCGCGCCGCTGTCGCGGGTGGACGGCCCACTCAAGGTGACGGGGGCGGCGCACTACGCCGCCGACAACCCGGTGCCGGACTTCCTCCACGCCGTCCTCGTCTGCAGCACCGTTTCAGCCGGGGCGGTTCAGGGCGTCGACGCGGGAGAGGCGTCGACGTCGCCCGGCGTCACGCGCGTCCTCACCGACTTCCGGGCCTTGACCCTGCCCTACGACATCCGACGCGTCGCCTTCTACGGTCAACCGGTGGCGGTGGTCGTCGGCAACACCCTCGAGGCCGCCACCCACGGTGCCGCGCTCGTCCGAGTGCGGTACTCGCCGGGCCCGTCGAACACCGACATCGATGCACCGCTTGCGATTCCGGAGCCAGGCGAGCGGCAGACCGACTATGCCCGCGGCCAGCCCGAGGCCGCCCTTCGCGCCGCCGCCGTCGTCACCGACCGGCAGTACGCCATCGCCCGCAACAACCACAACCCGATGGAATTGCCCGCCACCGTCGCCAAGTGGGACGGGGACCGGTTGACGGTCTGGGACAAGACCCAGTCCATCGTCGGAGCCCAGGAAGCCCACGCCGAGGCGCACGGCGTGCCCGTCGACCACGTGCGGGTGATCTCGCCGTTCGTCGGCGGAGCCTTCGGGAGCGCGGGTATGACGTGGCCGCACCAGTTGCTGGCCTCGTTCGCCGCTCGCCAGCTCGGCAGACCGGTCAAGTTGGTGCTGACCAGGGAACAGACGTACGCGGGCATCGGCTACCGCCCGACCAGCCGGCAGCGCATGGCAATTGGAGCCGACCGGTCGGGGCGCGTCGACGCCATCATCCACGAGGGCCGGACGGAGACGGCGCGGTACACCTCCTACGAGGACGGTCTGACCGCGTCGCCGAAGTTCATGTACACCAGCCCCAACATGCGCTCCACCTACCGGGTGGTGCCGATGGACGTCAACCAGCCGACCTACATGCGCGGGCCAGGGGCGACGACCGGAACGTTCGCCCTGGAGTCGGCGATGGACGACCTCGCCCACACCATCGGCGTCGACCCCGTCGAGCTGCGAATCCGCAACGAACCCGACCGTGACCAGACCGACGGGCTGCCGTTCTCCACCCGCAGGCTCACCGAATGCCTACGCCGGGGCGCCGACGAATTCGGTTGGGCGCGGCGCAATCCCGTCCCGCGTGCGGTTCGAGAGGGTAACCAGTTGATCGGCATCGGGGTGGCTGCCGCGGGCTATCACACCAGCCGCAGCGAATCCGATGCGATGGCCCGGATCAACGCCGACGGTACGGCCGACGTGCAGACGGCGACCAGTGACATGGGACCGGGCACGTACACGTCGATGTCGCAGGTCGCCTCGGACGCGCTGGGCCTGCCCGTCGCCCGCGTCCGGTTCGCCCTCGGCGACAGCGCCTATCCTCCCGCGCCGTCGCACTCGGGTTCGCGGACCATGGCCAGTGTCGGGTCGGCGGTGTTCACGGTGGCCAACACGTTGCGCGACAAGATCGTTCGCCTGGCCGTCGTCGACCCCGGTTCGCCGCTCAACGGGGTCCGGCCCGCCGACGTCGCGGTCTCGGACGGACGCATGTTCGTCGTCCGGGAACCGTCGCGCGGCGAGAGCTATCGGGACCTGCTGGCCCGGCGCGGCTGGCCGAGCGTCGACTCGCGTGGCACCTGGACGCCCGATACCGCCGACGAACGCTTCTCGATGTACGCCTACGGGGCGGTGTTCGCCGAAGTGGCAGTGGACGATTCGCTGGGCGTGGTCCGCATCCGTCGCGTCAACGCCTGGTACGACGCCGGGCGCGTGGTCAACCCGAAGCTCGCACACAGCCAGGCGATCGGCGGCATGGTCGGCGGCATCGGCATGGCGCTGCTGGAGGCCACCGAACTCGACCACCGCGACGGTCGCGTCGTGAACGCGAACATGTCCGACTACCTGGTGCCGGTCAACGCCGACGTGCCAGCACTCGACGCGACCTTCCTGACCGCGGAGGACACCATCGCCAACCCCATCGGGGTGAAGGGTCTCGGGGAGGTCGTCATCGTGGGGGTGCCGGCCGCCATCGCCAACGCGGTGTTCAACGCGACCGGCAAGCGGGTCACCGACCTGCCCATCCGGTTGGAGAATCTGCTCTAGCCTGGAAACGTGCCGGAACTACCTGAGGTCGAAGCGCTCGCCGACCACCTCCGCCGCCACGCGACGGGCCTGACGGTGGGGCGCGTCGACGTCGCGGCCCTGTCCGTGCTCAAGACCTTCGATCCGCCGCCGACCGCGCTGCACGGGCTGACGGTCACCGGTGCCAACCGGTGGGGCAAGTACCTGGGCCTGCAAGCCGGTGACCTGCATCTGATCACCCACCTGTCGCGGGCCGGCTGGCTGCGCTGGTCGGACAAGCTGTCGCCGGTCCCGCTGCGGCCGGGTGGCAAGAGTCCCATCGCGCTGCGCGTTCACCTCGGTGACGGGGTCGGCTTCGACCTCACCGAGGCCGGTACTCAGAAGCGCCTCGCCGTCTGGCTCGTCGACGACCCGATGAAGGTGCCGCAGATCGCCAGCTTGGGCCCCGACGCGCTGTCGTTGAGCCTGGACGACCTGACCGCCATCCTCAAGGGCAACACCGGTCGCATCAAGACCGTCATCACCGACCAGCGGACGATCGCCGGCATCGGAAACGCCTACAGCGACGAAATCCTGCACGTCGCGAAGATCTCCCCGTTCGCCACCTCGAGCCGGCTCAGCGAACCCCAGCTCGGTCACCTGTACGACGCGATGATCTCGGTGCTCACCGACGCGGTGACCCGATCGGTCGGCCAGGGTGCGGCAACCCTGAAGGGCGAGAAGCGATCTGGTCTGCGCGTGCATGCCCGCACCGGGATGCCTTGCCCGATCTGTGGTGACACCGTGCGCGAGGTGTCGTTCACCGACAAGTCGTTCCAGTACTGCCCGACGTGTCAGACGGGCGGCAAGATCCTGGCCGACCGGCGTATGTCCAAGTTGCTCAAGTAGCGCATGTGGGCGGCCCACCGACCGGTTGGTTAGGCTGCGCGGATGACTCGCCAAAAGATCCTCATCACCGGCGCCAGCTCGGGCCTCGGCGCCGGGATGGCCCGCCAGTTCGCCGCCAAGGGGCGTGACCTCGCGCTGTGTGCGCGCCGGACCGACAACCTCGAGGAGCTGAAGGCCGAACTGACCGCGCGGCATCCCGGCATCACGGTGGCCGTCGCCGCCCTCGACGTCAACGACCACGAGGCGATACCCAAGGTGTTCGCCGAGCTGAGCGCCGAGCTGGGTGGCGTCGACTGCGTCGTCGTCAACGCAGGCATCGGCAAGGGGCACCCGCTCGGTGGCGGCAAGCTGTGGGCCAACAAGGCCACCATCGAGACGAATCTCGTTGCGGCCCTTGTCCAGATCGAGACGGCGCTGGAGATGTTCACCGCGGCAGGCGGGGGACACCTGGTGCTGGTGTCGTCGGTGCTCGGCAACAAGGGCGTGCCAGGAGTCAAGGCCGCCTACGCCGCCAGCAAGGCCGGCGTGAGCTCTCTCGGCGAATCGCTGCGCGCGGAGTATCCGTCGGGACCCATCAAGATCACCGTGCTCGAGCCTGGCTACATCGAGTCGGAGATGACGGCCAAGTCGAAGACCACGACGTTGATGGTCGACAACGAGACCGGCGTCAAGGCCATGGTCGACGCGATCGAGAAGGAGAAGGGTCGCGCCGTCGTGCCCGGTTGGCCATGGTGGCCGCTCGTCGAGGTGATGAAGGTGTTGCCGCCGCGGCTCACCAAGTTCTTCGCGTGATTTGTGGAGTCTTTTCTGTGCCCACCGCCGAAAAGACTCCACAAAATGAGGGGGATGGAACCCGGCGCAGGTTGCGGGCGTCTATTTCTACGTGTTGCTCACACTCGACGAATATCTGCGGGAGCACGACGGTGTGATCACGCTGGGTCATGCCCGTGACGCGGGAATGTCCAACGATGCGGTCAATCGCCTCGTTCGAGCCGGCCGGTGGCGGCGGTGCACCCCGGGCGTCTACTTTGCCGAGGACCATCGCTTCACTGATGCCGCCAGAGTTCGGGCGGGGGTGTGGAGCTATGGGGTCGAGGCAACTGCCAGCGGCTTGACGGCTGCGTGGTGGCTCGACATGACGAAGTTCGCGCCCGAGATCGTCGAGGTGACCGTCGCTCGCGATCGGAGGCTCGCTCATCGTGCGGGAACCAGACTGCGCCGACGCGATCTCGTGAGCGTCGACGTCGTCGAGCGTCGAGGGCTGCGGGTCACGGCGCCCGATCTGACAGTCGTCGAGGCGGCAAGTCGCCTGGGTGGTGGTGCTCGCGTGCTGGACTCGGCGCTCCAACGTCGGCAGTCCGAGTTGCCTCGATTGTGGCGCGCCCACCTACGCAACAAGGGGCGGCACGGTGCACCCCGTTCCCGTCAATTGCTCCGGGCTGCAAGCAACGGCGCGCGCTCGGAAGCCGAGCGGCTGTTCGCGCGGTTGCTCGACGCGGCTGGCATAACGGGGTGGAAGGCGAACCACGGCGTCGCCGGCTACGACGTCGACTTCGCGTTCATCGGACCCAAGGTCGCAGTCGAGATCGACGGCCTGGCCTTTCACTCCGACGCCGATGACTTCCACCGAGATCGAAAGCGGCAGAACGCGATAGCGCTGGCAGGCTGGCAAGTGCTCAGGTTCACGTGGCTGGACCTGACCGAGTACCCCGAGCGTGTCATCGCACAGGTCCGCCGCGCGATTCGTGGAGTCTAATCGGCGCTGACCGCCGATTAGACTCCACAAATCACTAGGCGGACCGACCGCGCTCCTGCCGGTAGTGCCGCACCAGTGCATCGGTCGAACTGTCGGACTGCTCGGCGGGCGCAGCGTCCTCGGTGAGGACCGGAAGCAGTGAATTCGCTTGCGTCTTACCGAGTTCCACGCCCCACTGGTCAAACGAGTCGATGCCCCACACGACGCCCTCGGTGAACACCTGGTGTTCGTAGAGCGCGACCAGCTGGCCGACCACCGACGGCGTCAGCTTGGTCGCCAAGATCGACGTGCTCGGCCGGTTGCCCGGCATCACCTTGTGGGGGACCACCTCTGCCTTGGTGCCCTCGTCGGCGATCTCCTCGGCGGTCTTGCCGAACGCCAGCACCTTGGTCTGGGCGAAGAAGTTGCTCATCAGCAGGTCGTGCATGCTGCCGGTGCCGTCCCGGGTCGGCAGGTCGTCGGTGGGCTGGGAGAACCCGATGAAGTCCGCGGGGATCAGCCGGGTGCCCTGATGTAGCAGTTGGTAGAACGCGTGCTGGCCGTTGGTTCCCGGCTCGCCCCAATAGATTTCGCCGGTCGACGTAGTGACCGGACTGCCGTCGGCCCGCACCGACTTGCCGTTGGACTCCATGGTCAACTGCTGCAGGTACGCCGCGAAGCGAGCCATGTCGTTGGAGTAGGGCAGCACCGCGCGTGCCTGGGCGTCGAAGAAGTCGTTGTACCACAGGCCGATGAGGCCAAGCAGGACAGGCGCATTCGCCTCCAGCGGCGTCGTGCGGAAGTGCTCGTCGACGACGTGGAAGCCGGCGAGGAACTCGGCGAAACGCTCCTTGCCGATCACCGCCATCACCGACAGTCCGATCGCGGAGTCTACCGAGTAGCGACCGCCCACCCAATCCCAGAAGCCGAACATGTTGGCCGTGTCGATGCCGAATTCGTCGACCAACTTCTCGTTGGTGGAGACCGCGACGAAGTGCTTCGACACCGCCTCATCACCCAGCGAATCGGTGAGCCAGCGGCGGGCCGCCGTCGCATTGGTCAACGTCTCCAACGTCGAGAACGTCTTGGATGCAACGATGAACAACGTCGAGGCGGGATCGAGTCCGTCGAGCTTGGCCACCAGATCGGCCGGGTCGACGTTGGAGACGAAGCGGGCCGAGATGCCGGCATCGGCGTAGTGGCGCAGTGCCTGGTAGACCATCACCGGGCCAAGGTCCGAGCCGCCGATGCCGATGTTGACGACGGTGGTGATGCGTTCACCGGTGGCACCGGTCCACTCACCGCTGCGCAGCTTGTCGGTGAACGCCCCCATCGAGTCCAAGACCTCGTGCACGTCGGCGACGACGTCCTGCCCGTCGACGGTCAGCGAGGCGTCCTTCGGCAGCCGCAGCGCCGTGTGCAGCACCGCGCGGTCCTCCGAGGTGTTGATGTGCACGCCCGAAAACATCGCGTCCCGCTTGCCCTCGAGGTCGGCGGCCTTGGCGAGGTCGACGAGCAACCCCAGGGTCTCCCGCGTCACCCGGTGCTTGCTGTAGTCGACGTACAGATCGCCGACGGTGAGGGTCAGCTCACGACCGCGGGCGGGATCCTCTGCGAAGAACTCCCGGAGGTGCTTGTCGCCGACCTCCTGGTGGTGGCGAACCAATGCGTTCCACGCCGGTGTGGCGGTGATGTCGGGAATCCGGGCGGTCTCAGCACTCATATCTCGACCCTAGTGCGGCGCCGCTTTCGAAGGTGTAAATGATGGACGTATGGATATCGAAAAGCTGCTGTCATCCGTACCCACCGGTCTGTGGATCGGCGGTGAGGAGCGTGCGGCGTCGTCGACCTTCGACGTCCTCAATCCCGCGACCGACGAGGTGTTGATGGCGGTCGGCGACGCCACCCCCGCCGACGGCATCGCCGCCCTCGACGCGGCGGCGGCCGTGCAGGGCGAGTGGGCCGCCATGGCGCCCCGGGAGCGCGGCGAAATCCTGCGCGCGGTGTTCGAGGCGATCACCGCCCGTGCCGAGGAATTCGCGACGCTGATGACCTTGGAGATGGGCAAGGTGCTCCCCGAGAGCATGGGCGAGGTGAAGTACGGCAGCGAGTTCTTCCGCTGGTTCTCCGAGGAGGCGGTCCGCATCGGCGGCCGCTACACCAAGGCTCCCGCGGGCACGGGCCGCATCATCGTGACCAAGTCGCCCGTTGGCCCGTGCCTGGCCATCACGCCGTGGAACTTTCCGCTGGCGATGGCCACTCGCAAGATCGGCCCCGCGGTAGCCGCTGGCTGCACGATGATCGTCAAGCCCGCGCAGGAGACGCCGCTGACGATGCTGCTGCTGGCCAAGTTGATGGCCGACGCGGGCCTGCCCAAGGGCGTGCTGTCGATCCTTCCAACCAGCAAGCCTGGTGACCTGACCACCGCTCTGATCGACGACGGCCGGCTCCGCAAGCTGACCTTCACCGGGTCGACCGGGGTGGGCAAGGCCCTGGTCAAGCAGAGCGCCGACAAGCTGCTGCGGCTGTCGATGGAGCTGGGCGGCAACGCACCGTTCATCGTCTTCGACGACGCCGACGTCGACGCGGCCGTGGAGGGTGCGCTGCTGGCCAAGATGCGCAACGGCGGCGAGGCCTGCACGGCGTCGAACCGCTTCCACGTGGCCAACGCGGTGCGCGCCGAGTTCACAGAGAAGCTGGTGAAGCGGATGAGCGAGTTCAAGCTGGGCAACGGGCTGGACGAGTCCTCGACGCTGGGGCCGCTGATCAGTGCGAAGCAGATCGCGACGGTCGAGGACCTGGTGTCCGACGCAGTGTCCAAGGGCGCCACCGTCGCCGTCGGCGGAGTCAAGCCAGAAGGCGCCGGCCACTTCTACCCGGCGACGGTGCTGGACGGCGTGCCACCGGAGGCGCGCATCTTCAAGGAGGAGGTCTTCGGACCCGTCGCGCCCGTCATCGGGTTCGACACCGAGGAAGAGGGCATCGCGGCGGCCAACGACACCGAATACGGGTTGGCGGCCTACATCTACACGCAGGGATTGGATCGCGCGCTGCGCGTGGCCGAGGCAATCGACGCAGGCATGGTGGGCGTCAACCGCGGCGTCATCTCCGACCCGGCAGCGCCGTTCGGCGGCGTCAAGCAGTCCGGGTTCGGTCGCGAAGGCGGATCCGAGGGCATCGAGGAGTACCTCGACACCAAGTACATCGCGCTGACCAACTAGCGGCTGAGGGGCCGCCTCGAACTCCGGGGCGGCTCGGTGAGTCCTGTTGCACCGCACCACATTCGGATCGCGTGGTGGCGGCTCTGAGGGCCTAGTGGCCGAGGCGGCCGCGGCCGAGGCGCAGCAGGATCATGGCCAGATCCTTGCCCTCGGGACCCAGCGAGCTGTAGCGCTCGATGACCTTCATTTCGCGACTGTGCACGAGGCGGGTGCCACCGGAGGCCATCCGGGCCTTGCCGATCATCTGCGACACCTCGGCGCGGCGATGCACTGCGGCCAGGATCTCGGCGTCGAGCCGGTCGATCTCCAGGCGCAGATCGTCGATGTCGATCGTGGGTTCGGTTTCGGTACTCATCGGTGGTGACTCCGCATTCTCGTCGTCTCGTGTGGGTTCTGGTTTCATCCGCAATCCGGCCTCACACGAGAGACGAGCCCCGGATCGCAGAAGCGGACCGCGGGGCTGAAGGGAATCAGCTAGACCACGGGCACCGCTGGTCGGTACCCGTACGTAAATCGTCCACGCTGATTTAGCACGGCACCGAGTGTGCCACCGAGGGCCACGTCCGCGCAAAGAACACCTCTGATGCGCGGCATCGCCGGTTGTCTCTGGTCAGCGGTAAGTTGAGTGCCGACATGACGATCGCTACTGAGACTGATCAACTGCTGGACGGGCTCAACCCTCAGCAGCGCAAGGCGGTGCTACACGAAGGCTCGCCCCTGTTGATCGTCGCGGGCGCCGGGTCGGGTAAGACGGCGGTGCTGACGCGCCGCATCGCCTACCTGCTGGCCGCCCGTGACGTGGGCGTGGGGCAGGTGCTTGCCATCACCTTCACCAACAAGGCCGCCGCCGAGATGCGGGAGCGGGTGGTCGAACTCGTCGGGCCGCGCGCGAGATCGATGTGGGTGTCGACGTTCCACTCCACCTGTGTGCGGATCTTGCGCAACCAGGCCTCCTTGCTGCCCGGACTGAACTCGAACTTCTCGATCTACGACGCCGACGACTCACGCCGTCTGCTGATGATGATCGCCAAGGACATGGGGCTCGACACCAAGCGGTACTCGCCGCGGCTGTTGGCCAACTCGATCTCCAACCTCAAGAACGAACTGATCGACCCCGACAAGGCGGCCTTCGAGGCGACGGAGGGCGAGGACGACCTCGCCCGCATCGTCGCCCAGGCATATGCCGAGTATCAGCGTCGGCTGCGCGCCGCGAACGCGCTCGACTTCGACGACCTGATCGGTGAGACGGTCGCCGTTCTTCAGGCGTTTCCGCAGATCGCCCAGTACTACCGGCGACGCTTCCGGCACATCCTGGTCGACGAGTACCAGGACACCAACCATGCGCAGTACGCGCTGGTTCGCGAGCTGGTCGGCCATGATCTTGAGGAGGGCGCCGACGGCGTTCCGCCCGCCGAACTGTGCGTCGTCGGTGACGCCGACCAGTCGATCTATGCCTTCCGCGGGGCCACCATCCGCAACATCGAGGACTTCGAGCGCGATTACCCGAACGCGACGACGATCCTGCTGGAGCAGAACTACCGGTCGACGCAAAACATCCTGTCGGCCGCGAACTCGGTCATCTCCCGCAACACCGGACGCCGGGAGAAGCGGCTGTGGACCGACGCCGGCGAAGGCGAGCTGATCGTCGGCTACGTCGCCGACAACGAACACGACGAGGCCAGGTTCATCGCCGAGGAGGTCGAGGCGCTCACCTCTCGCGGTGACGTGAACTACTCCGACGTCGCCGTGTTCTACCGAACCAACAACTCGTCACGCGCGGTCGAGGACGTGTTCATCAGAGCCGGCATCCCCTACAAGGTGGTGGGCGGCGTCCGGTTCTACGAGCGCAAGGAAATCCGCGACGTCGTCGCCTACCTCCGCGTGCTCGACAACCCCGGTGACGCCGTCAGCATGCGACGCATCCTGAACACCCCGCGGCGCGGGATCGGCGACCGCGCCGAGGCGTGCGTCGCGGTCCACGCGGAGAACACCGGCGGCACGTTCAACGACAGCCTGCAGGCCGCCGCCGAGGGCCGCGTGCCGATGCTGAACACGCGCTCGGAGAAGGCGATCGCCGCGTTCGTCGGGTTGCTCGACGAGCTGCGCGGGTTGCTCGACGACGAGCTCGGCAACCTCGTCGAGGCCGTCCTCGAACGCACCGGATATCGTCGCGAGCTCGAGGCGTCGAACGATCCGCAAGACCAGGCGCGGCTCGACAACCTCAACGAACTCGTCAGCGTCGCACACGAATACAGCATCGACGCGGCCAATGCCGCCGCGCTGCGCGACGAGGATCCCGAGCTTCAGGACGAGGACGTGCCCGACACCGGGGTGCTGGCCCAGTTCCTGGAACGGGTGTCGCTGGTCGCCGACGCTGACGGCATCCCCGACGAGGGGTCAGGCGTCGTGACGATGATGACGTTGCACACGGCCAAGGGCCTGGAGTTCCCGATGGTGTTCGTCACCGGCTGGGAGGACGGCATGTTCCCGCACATGCGTGCCCTCGGCGATCCGATGGAGTTGTCCGAGGAGCGACGTCTCGCCTACGTCGGCATCACCCGTGCCAGGGAACGGTTGTACCTGAGCCGCGCGAAGGTGCGGTCGTCGTGGGGGCAGCCGATGCTCAACCCCGAATCACGGTTCCTTCGCGAGATTCCGCAGGAGCTCATCGACTGGCGTCGGGTCGAGGCGCCGCAGTCGTCGTTCGGCGTACCCACCAGTGGCGCAGGCCGATTCGGCACGCCGCGTCCCTCACCCGCGCGCACGTCGGGCGCCAGGAACCGGCCGGCGATCACGCTCGAGCCCGGCGATCGCGTCACGCACGACAAGTACGGTCTCGGTCGGGTGGAGGAGGTCTCCGGCATGGGCGAGTCCGCGATGTCGCTCATCGACTTCGGCAGCTCGGGTCGGGTCAAGCTGATGCACAACCACGCACCGATTCAGAAGCTGTAACGAGCTCAGCGGCACCAGCGGCCCGTGGCGGGCAACAGCGCCAGGGTGATCGCGGCGACCGGCAGTATCGGAATGCCGTACACGAGCTGAGGCAGGTCCGCGCCCGCGACGAACAGGCCGGCGAAGATCATCAATGCGACGACGGAGCCGACGACGATCAGCAACCGCCCGATGCGTTGACGGAGCAGCAGTGAAATCAGCCCGCCGATGGTCGCCCCCGCCGACACGGCGGTCAGGAAACCTATTGCGATGCAAAACAACTCGTCGGTACCCCACCAGCCGCTGATGAGTGAGGTGGCGATGACGGCGGTGGCCCAGCCGCTGATGATGCTGACCGTCGCGGTGGCAGAGGCCGCGAGAGGGCTCTGGCGGGTGACGGGCGGTTGCCGTTGCGGCAGGGGTGCCGGCGCGGCCTGGGGGATGAAGCTGGTCTGCGGTTCTGGCGCGGCGGGAAACGCACCCGTGGGGTGTCGTCGGATGATGCCGGTGTGCTGCTCCGAGAAATCAGGAGGCGGTGGTGGGGCAGCCTCGGGCTGCCGCCGGATGATGCGGGTTTCGTCGGATGGAGGTCCGCCGGAGGTCACCGGTCAGCCGACGTAGTTGCCGGGGCTCAGACCCTTCGCGGCGAGCCACGGCACGGGGTCGACGAAGTCGGTGCCGTTCTTCAGCACCGAGAAGTGCAGGTGCGGTCCGGTCGACTGGCCGCGGTTGCCGACGGTGGCGATCTGGTCGCCGGCCATCACTCGCTCACCGGGGGTGACGAGCCACGTGTTGACGTGGCCGTACAGGGTGACGGTGCCGTCGGAGTGCCGGATCTTGACCCAGGCGCCGTAGCCTGCGGTGAGTCCGGCGTCGGTCACGACGCCGTCCGCGGCAGCCACGATGGGCGTTCCGATCGAGTTCGCGATGTCGATGCCTGCGTGCAGGACGCCCCAGCGGTAGCCGAAGCCGGACGTCCAGACGCCGCGGGCGGGCATGACGTACATGGGCCTGGAGAGCCGCGCCTCGCGCTCGGCACGCTCGGCGGCGAAGGCGGCACCGTTGGCGAGTTCTTGGCTGTGTACGGCCTCGCTGGCCACCGGCGCGACGCTGACGATCTGCATGCCGTCGGAGGATCCCGTGATCGCGGCACCGTCGACGAAGGCGTTGGGTCCCGCGGCGACCATCTGGTCGACGGGAGCCTTGTCGGAGGCGTTGACCACCGAGTAGGCGGCTGCGGCGGTGGCGCCCGCAGCCATCGCGGCGGCGACGAGACGGGCCTTGACGTGGCCGTCGCCGACCTTGCGGTGCAGGCCGCGGCGGCTCGACATGTCGATGACGTCGGTGTTCTCCATGCCGTCGCTGACGTCGGTGTAGCTGTCGCGGTAGGCGTGGGCGGAACGGCGGTCGTCACCGCGCGTCGGGCGGAACTGGGACGGGACGGCCAGCCGCAGCGGCGTCAGGTCGTCTGTGTCGTGCAGGTCGTCGAGCTCGGGGGCGCGGATCACCCGTGACTCGCGATCAAAGGCAGAGGTGTTGCTGAAGTCCAAGTCGTCGAGATCGCCGAACTCGTTGAACGGGATGATGTCGGTGGTAGCGGCGTCAAAGTGGGTCGTCGAGGTCTCACGAGGTGCCCGTGATGAACCTTGCTCAGCCAACCGAAATGTCCTTCGCGCCGTGACCGTACCGTTACTTAGACCAGAGGCACGTTAACCAAAATCCAATGTTGGTGGCAACCCGAGCGCATATTCCACCGGATATTGTGACTTGTATCACTACAAGGGTCTCGGTGAGATGTGCCACATGGGCGGGACGGGGTGCGGATCACATTGGGGTGTGTGGATAAAGTTCCTTGCGAGCCATTCTGGCCGAAACGTAGGTAAACAACCAATCAGTCAAAGCAGACAGACGGTGAGCCCATGGATCTCTTCGAATACCAGGCGAAGGAGCTGTTCGCCAAGCACAACGTCCCAACCACCCCGGGTCGGGTAACCGACACGGCCGAGGACGCCAAGGCGATCGCCGAGGAAATCGGCAAGCCGGTGATGGTGAAGGCCCAGGTCAAGGTGGGCGGTCGCGGCAAGGCGGGCGGCGTCAAGTACGCGGCCACCCCCGATGACGCCTTCACCCACGCGCAGAACATCCTCGGCCTGGACATCAAGGGCCACGTCGTCAAGAAGCTGCTCGTCGCCGAGGCCAGCGACATCGCGGAGGAGTACTACATCTCCTTCTTGTTGGACCGCTCGAACCGCACGTACCTCGCCATGTGCTCCGTCGAAGGTGGCGTGGAGATCGAAGAGGTCGCCGCGAACAACCCCGAGCGCCTCGCCAAGGTGCCCGTCGACGCCGTCAAGGGTGTCGACCTGGCGTTCGCGCGCTCGATCGCCGAGCAGGGCCACTTGCCCGCCGAGGTGCTCGACGCCGCCGCGGTGACCATCCAGAAGCTGTGGGACGTCTTCGTCGGTGAGGACGCGACCCTGGTCGAGGTAAACCCCCTCGTCCGCACGCCGGACGACCAGATCCTGGCGCTGGACGGCAAGGTCACCCTCGACGCCAACGCCGACTTCCGTCAGCCGGGCCACGAGGAGTTCGAGGACAAGGACGCAACGGATCCCCTCGAGCTCAAGGCCAAGGAGAACGACCTCAACTACGTCAAGCTCGACGGTGCGGTCGGCATCATCGGCAACGGCGCGGGCCTGGTCATGTCGACTCTCGACGTGGTCGCGTACGCCGGTGAGAAGCACGGCGGCGTGAAGCCCGCCAACTTCCTCGACATCGGTGGCGGCGCCTCGGCAGAGGTGATGGCCAACGGCCTCGACGTCATCTTGGGCGACAGTCAGGTCAAGAGCGTGTTCGTCAACGTCTTCGGCGGCATCACCGCGTGCGACGCGGTGGCCAACGGCATCGTCGGCGCGCTGAAGAAGCTCGGCGACAGTGCGAACAAGCCTCTCGTCGTCCGCCTCGACGGCAACAACGTCGAAGAGGGCCGCCGCATCCTCGATGAGGCAAATCACCCCCTGGTGATCCAGGCCGAGACGATGGACGCCGGTGCCGACAAGGCCGCCGAGCTGGCGAACAAGTAAGGGACGCTTGATATGTCGATTTTTTTGAATAAGGACAGCAAGGTCATCGTCCAGGGCATCACCGGCGGCGAGGGCACCAAGCACACCGCGCTGATGCTGAAGGCGGGCACCCAGGTGGTCGGCGGCGTCAACGCGCGCAAGGCCGGCACGAAGGTCTCGCACAAGGACAAGGACGGCAACGACGTCGAGCTGCCGGTGTTCGGCAGTGTGGCCGAGGCCATGAAGGAGACCGGCGCAGACGTGTCGATCGCCTTCGTGCCGCCGGCCTTCTCCAAGGACGCGATCATCGAGGCCGTCGACGCCGAGATTCCCCTCCTGGTGGTCATCACCGAGGGAATCCCCGTGCAGGACAGCGCCTTCGCGTGGGCCTACAACGTGGAAAAGGGCAAGAAGACCCGGATCATCGGGCCGAACTGTCCCGGCATCATCACCCCCGGTGAGTCGTTGGTCGGCATCACGCCGAACAACATCACCACCAAGGGGCCGATCGGCCTGGTGTCGAAGTCGGGCACGCTGACGTACCAGATGATGTACGAGCTGCGCGATCTCGGCTTCTCGACGGCCATCGGCATCGGCGGCGACCCGGTCATCGGGACCACCCACATCGACGCCATCGAGGCCTTCGAGAAGGATCCCGAGACCAAGGTCATCGTGATGATCGGCGAAATCGGCGGCGACGCCGAGGAGAAGGCCGCCGACTACATCAAGGCCAACGTCACCAAGCCGGTCGTCGGCTACGTCGCGGGCTTCACCGCCCCGGAGGGCAAGACGATGGGCCACGCCGGCGCCATCGTGTCCGACGGTGCCGGTACCGCCGACGGCAAGAAGGTGGCCCTCGAGGCCGCGGGCGTCAAGGTCGGCAAGACGCCGTCGGAGACCGCCAAGCTTGCCAGGGAGATCTTCGAAAGCCTGTAATTGCGCCGCGAGCAGACACAGAAGGCCCTCGATCCACGCGATCGAGGGCCTTTTGCGTCTGCTCGCGGACCTGCTCGCGAGGCTGGGGGTTGGCGTGGCCGGCGCCAAGTTGGAACACGTTCCAGTTTCAGTTAGCCTGACGAACTATGCAGGTAGATCCGCGTACCCCGGTCGTCGTCGGCGTCGGACAGTTCACCGAACGCATCGGCACCCCCGACTATCGCGGGATGTCGTCGGTCGACCTCGCCACCGAGGCGGTGCGGGCGGCCCTTGCCGACACCGGTGCCGACGTGGCCGCCGTCGCGCAGTCGATCGAGGTGTTCGCGGGTTTGCGGCAATTCGAGATCTGCACCCCCTTCGACGACCCGGCCCTGGGCGCCTCCGACAACTACGTCCGGTCGGTGGCCCAGCGGGTCGGCGCCGATCCGGCGCGGGCCATCCTGGAGCCGATAGGCGGCAACGGACCGCAGAAGCTGATGACGGAGTTCGCCGCAGCCATCGCCGCCGGTGACCACGAGGTGGTGCTGATCCTCGGCTCGGAGAACGGTTCGACGCTGAAGACCTTCGCGGATCGCGACCACAAGCCAGATCACGGCGAGACCGTCGGCGGCCAACTCGAGGATCGTGGCTACGGCTTCGAGCAATATATGAGTGAGTACACCGCCACACACGGGCTGACGGGTGCGCCCGTGCAATACGGACTGCTCGACAATGCGCGGCGGGCCCGGTTGGGTCTCGGCGTCGAGGACTATCGCCGTCGGATGGCGGCGCTGTTCGCGCCCTTCTCCAAAGTCGCTGCCAAGAACCCATTTTCGTCGTCACCGGTGGAGCGGTCGGTCGACGAAGTCGAGACCGTCACCGACGAGAACCGGATGATCTGCGACCCGTATCCGCGGTTTCTGGTGGCGCGCGACACCGTCAACCAGGGTGCCGCCGCGCTGGTGATGTCGGTGGCCGCCGCCCGCCGCCTCGGGGTGCCCGAGGAGAAGTGGGTCTACCTGCGTGGGCACGCCGACCAGACCGAGCAGGACATGTTGGACCGGGCCGATCTCAGCGTCAGCCACACCGCGAAACAGGCTGTCTCGGAAGCACTTCGGGGTGCAGGCATCGGGATCGACGACGTGGCGACGTTCGACCTCTACAGCTGCTTTCCCTTCCCTGTCTTCGCGGTGTGCGACGAGTTCGGACTCGCCGACGACGACCCGCGGGGGCTCACGCTCACCGGCGGGCTGCCGTACTTCGGAGGGCCGGGAAACAGCTACTCGCTGCACGGCATAGCCGAGACCGTGGTCGAGATGCGGGAACGGCCGGGAACGTTCGGCCTCGTCGGCGCCAATGGTGGTGTCATGAGCAAGTATTCGGCCGGGGTGTACTCCACCGAGCCCGCCGACTGGGAGCCCGACCGCGGCAAGGCGCTACAGGGCGACATCGCGGCGCTGCCGAAGGTGCCGGTCACTCGGACCGTCGACGGGCGGGGAACGATCGAGACCTATTCGGTGCGCTACGACTGGCCGGTCACGACGGGAGTAATCGTCGGGCGACTCGCCGCGGACGGCAGCCGATTCATGGCCCTCACCGATGACGACGACCTGGTGGCGTTGATGACCGGGGGAGACCCGCTCGGCGCCGCGATCACCGTCACGTCGACCGAGGACGGGGTCAACCGCGCGACGCTGGCGTGACGTCCGATCGCGTACAGATCAGGGCCAGTGCGTCATTGGTCGCACTGACTCCGTCGTCGCCGATGACGTCTCGCAGGCGTGCGCGCAGTGCCGTCTTCGCGGCCGGTTCCAGGACGACGTGGTTGGAGTGGGTGAAGACCAGGCTCAACCAGTCCTCGGTGGAGTAGTGAAGCTCCTCGCCGACCTCCACGCGCTCGACCGTGAACTGGCCGCGGCGTAGCAACGCCTGCAACGCGGTCTCGGCGTTGTTCGCCGACGTCGAGGCGGGTGTGGTGACGCCGTACTCCGCGGAGATCCGTTCGAGTCCCCGCCGCGTCGAGTCGCTCGCCATGATGCGGTTCCACATCAACGCCAGCCGACCGCCGGCGGTGAGGAGCGACGCCAGCTTCGGCAGGGCCACCTCGGGGTCGACCCAGTGGAACGACTGCCCGAAGGTGACGAGGTCGAACGAGCGGTCACGGGGCTGCCACTGCTCGAACGTGCTGCGCTCGACCGGGATCCCCTTGGCCAGGCACCGTGCCGCCATCTGCTCGTCGGGTTCGACGGCCAACACCTCGGCCCCGGCGCTCACGAGCTGAGCCGACAGGATGCCGGTGCCCGCCCCGACGTCGAGAACGGTCAGGCCCAGGGTCGTCACCAACCGTTCGATCAACGCCCGCGGGTACCGCGGGCGATGACGGTCGTACTCGTCGGCGACCGAACCGAAGGATTCGGCGCGGCGACGGTCGGTGAAGACGGGGGTTGGCTCGGCCATGTCACCAGGATGCCCGCGGTGTCTGGGAAGCCTCTCAGAAGACCCAGCTGCCCGACGGCCGCAGCACGAAGCCGTGTCGGTTGTCGGCGTCGATGCACGCGACGAGATGGTCGTCGCCGATCACGCACGTTCCGTTCTTGCCGACGACCTTCTGGCCCGCTGAGAGCGGCATCGCCCGGGAGGAGGCGCAGTCGGGTCCGGAACGCTCGAACACGTAGGGGGCGTCCCCGGCAGACGTGTCGGCCTTGCGGACCGAGGGGCACCCGGTGCCTCCAACGGACTGCGGGAGCCCACGGAGGTCACCGCTGCAGACGATGGACGATCGATCCCCGAAGTCGACGACGCAGCTGATCTGATCTGCGGTTCTGAACGACGGCAGGGTGGACTTCGGGTCGTCGGGACTCACCGCGGTGAAGTCGCGCACGTCCGGGAAGCCCGAAGGTGGTTGCGCGGTCTTGGACGTTGGCGAGCACGCGGCGAGCGTGAGTGTCGCGACGGCGATCCAGCGGATCCCCCGCATCAGAAGACCCAACTGCCCGAGGGCTGCAGGACGAAGCCGTGGCCGTTTCGGGTGTCAGTGCAGGCAGTCAATCCATCCTGACCGGCGACGCAGGTGATTTCGAAGGCGGCGTTGGTCACCTTCTGGCCCGCGCTGAGGATGGGATCGGAGCCGGGAACGCACGCGCCGTCCTTCGACCCGAAGACGAACGGCCGTGTCACGTCGCCGCCGTCGTTCTGCACGTTGTCACACCTCCCGGGTCGGTCTGAACGGCCGGGAAAGTCACCCGTACACCACGACGACCCGCCGATCGCACAGCTGATTCCGTCGGTCGTGCGGAAGAACAGATAGCCGTTCGCCCAACGCTCGGCATGGGAGAAGGGGCGGATGAACTGCCCCGGGTCGGTCGCGGTGAACTGATCCAGATTGGGAAAGCCGGGAGGATCGGCGGCGGCTGGCCGGGCCGTCAGGACGGCAAACGTGGCCAGTGTGACCATCGCACTGGGCCAGAAGATCTTGCTGCTCAAAGTTATTCGCCCCACTCAAGTCAATGCGCGACGGTGATGTTGGTCTGATAGGTCTTCGGGTTGTACGGCATGTCCGGCTGGCCAGGTGTCGGAACCCACCCCGGCGGTTTCTCCCACGTGCTGACTCGAAGTTGGACGGTCTCCCTGCCCGTGACGGGGTCGTAGACGGTGTCGACGACGGTCGGGCCGTAGGGTGCGGCGCCGCCCGGCCAGGCGCCCGGGCCCGGAAACAACGGAGTCGCCTTCGCCGTCAGCAGACCCTCCGGCGTGGACGCGGTGACGACTCCGATGGGTTGGTCCCCTGGCACGTTGGGGTCGAAGTTGTCCGAACCGACGAGCATGAAGCCGCCGCCCTTGAGTGCGACGATCTGACTCTCCCGATCGCCGGGCAACCCCTGAATCTCACCCTGGGGTTTGAGCGTCTGCATCCAACCGTTGGGGTTCTTGGGATCGATGGGGTCGGACATGTAGAGCCGCCTGGTGCGGTCGTTGGGTCCGTCGTTGCCGATGATGACCATCCGATTGGTCGCCGGGTCGTAGACGCCGCTGGCCTGGGAGATCCCGGGCAGGACGCCGATGCGCTTCGAGGGGTCGTTCAGGTCGACGACGGTGGTGTCCGGTGTCGCGTAGTTGGGATTCGCCTTGCCGTCTGGCCCGTTGTAGGGCACTTCGCTGTAGAGCGCATATTGCTTTCCGTCGGGTCCGACGATGGTGCCGGTCGGCAGCGGCCGACCACCAGGAACCTCGAGCGGATTGCGTTCGCCGTTCAACGTCGGATATCCGTTGCGGCCGTCGCCGCCGATCTCGATCCCGGTGCCGGGGATGGTCGAGTTCAGATCGCCCTGCGTACCGTCGGGCGTCAGCGGCGTGGGGCCCCCGACGATCTGCGGGTCACCCGGCTTGGGCGCCCCACCTCGGCCGCCTTCCAAGTCGAAGGTCTGCATGGCCTCGGCGACGGCGTCGAGTTGGTGGGCGACGTCCTCGTCGGTCAGCGCGAGCATCATGGCCTTCGCACGGATGTCGGCTTGCAGGTGTGCCGCGGCGATCTTGCGCACCAATGCCAGTGCAGCACTGAAGAATACGGGCATGCGGTCGGTCACCGACAGGTTCTCGCTGACTTCGAAGAACTGGCTGACGGCGTTCTGGATCGCGTCGACCGCGGCGCGCTTGGCGGCGTCGATCACGTCGGCCCCGGCCGTGGCGATCCGCCCGGCCCGTTGCAGCACCGCGAGAGCGCCACGGATCTTGGCGAGGTTGTTCGCGAGCTTGGCCCTGGCCCCGTCGGCACCCGCGCCGCTCCATGGCACGGCGTCGACGGCGTGCTGCGCCCGCGTGTACGTCTGTTCGGTGAGGTCGGATTGGCGCTGCCAGCCCAAGGCAGCCTGACGGAGATGTCCGCTCGACCACCCCTCGACGCGCGACCGGGTGGGTGTCTCGACCATCGCTACCTCGGCGGCTGCATGGTGGTGTCGATCCGATTGGCCTCTTCGGCGTCCCTCGAGGCGTAGTAGCGCGCGCTTCGGGCGACGTCGTCCGCGAACAGCAAGAGGTTCGCCGAGGTTTCGCCGACGACGTGGTTGGCGGCGGCGGTGACACCGACCGCGGCCGGGCCGCTGGGTTGTGCAACGGGTGGCTGCCATTCGTGGGTGACGCCGCCGCTGGTCAACTGATCGCTCAACCCGCTCAACTCACGCGCGACACCCTCCAGCGCCGCGGTGTCGACCTCGAGCGGACTCGTCACGGTCACTACCGTACTGCCCCCGGTACCGCCGTCAGCGCACCAAATCAGACCAGCGCAGCGAGCTTGCCAGCCAACCTCTCCACGTAACCGGCGACCTCGGATTCGGACTTGTCCGGCAACCCGAACAGCACTTCGGTGACGCCGAGATCGGCCCAGCGGGCCAGTTTGTCGGGGTCGGGCTTGAAGTCGAGTGCGACGATCTGCGGCGCTCCCTCGCGGTCGGCGGCGGCCCAGGTGTCCTGCAGCAGCTTCACCGGCGCGTCGATGTCGAAGTCCCGCGGCGTGGTGATCCAGCCGTCGGCCGACTTGGCGATCCACTTGAAGTTCTTCTCGGTGCCCGCGGCCCCGACGAGGACGGGGATGTGCGACTGAACGGGCTTTGGCCAGGCCCAACTCGGGCCGAACTTCACGAATTCGCCGTCGAATTCGGCTTCTTCCTGCGTCCACAGGGCCCGCATGGCCTCCAGGTACTCGCGCAGCATGGTGCGGCGCCGTCCCGGCGGCACATTGTGGTCGGCGAGTTCGTCTGTGTTCCAACCGAATCCGACACCGAGGCTGACGCGGCCACCGGAGAGGTGGTCGAGCGTGGCGATGGACTTGGCGAGCGTGATGCAGTCATGCTCGACGGGCAGGGCCACCGCAGTCGACAACCGCACCTTCGTCGTCACGGCGGCCGCGGTGGCCAGGCTGACCCACGGGTCGAGGGTGCGCATGTAGCGGTCGTCTGGCAGCGACTCGTCGCCCGTGGTGGGGTGCGCAGCCTCCCGCTTGATCGGGATGTGCGTGTGCTCGGGCACGTAGAACGTGTGGAAGCCGTGGTCGTCGGCGAGTTTGGCCGCGGCCGCCGGAGCTATCCCGCGATCGCTGGTGAAGAGAACGAGCCCATAGTCCATGGCCAGAATTAGAACGTGTTCTAGTCCCTGAGCGCAAGGTGGCCCACGTAGACGGCCTCTCGCGATTCGGGTAGCTCCCTACTCGCGCCCCCGCGAACGTGCGACGCAAGAGTTCCTCACATGAACTCCAACCGCTCGATCGGCACCAAGATACGAGAATGGGCGCGGCGATACCTGCCCTGCGAAATCGCCGGCACCACATGCGAAATGGGCGGCGCCGCAATCGCCTACGGGGCCACCGGATCGGTCGCGGCGGCGGCCGTCGTCGCGACCGTCGGAGCCTCCGTCGGCTACTACGCCGCGGCGTACTGGACGGCGGTGCGCATCGCATACCGAGCGCAACCGTCGTCGTCCCGGATGGCGCGCGGGTTGGTCGCGAACGGCCGTGCGCTGCGCAGCATCGCGATCGAGTTCGGTCCGGCCGAGGTGGTCGACAGCCTGGTCATCCGGCCGTTGGCCTTCTACTTCGGACCGATTCTGTTCGGCGGCGTGGTCGCAGGCTGGATCTTCGGCAAGCTGGTCGCCGACGTCGGCTTCTACGTCTTGGCCATCTTCAGCTACGAACGGTTCACCGGTCTGCTTGTCGTCCGGCGCAGGGCCGACGAGGTGGCCCGCGAACCCGCAGCGGTGACAGCAGTCGCGTAGAAGACGTCGCCTTGAAATCTGACCGATCGTTACCCGTGACCGGACTGGCGTCAGCGGCTGAGATGGCCACCATGACGACCGAACGCATCGCCGACCACGTCAAGTTCGCCTACTGGGTGCCCAACGTCAGCGGCGGCCTGGTGACCAGCGACATCGAGCAGCGCACGGACTGGAACTACGAGTACAACAAGAAGCTCGCGCAGACCGCCGAGAACAACGGTTTCGAGTACGCGCTGTCCCAGGTGCGCTACGAAGCCAGCTACGGCGCCGAATTTCAGCACGAATCCACCAGTTTCAGCCTTGCCCTGCTGCTGGCCACCGAGCGGCTGAAGGTGATCGCCGCCGTACACCCCGGCCTGTGGCAGCCCGCCGTGCTGGCCAAGCTCGGCGCCACCGCGGACCATCTGTCGGGCGGCCGATTCGCCGTCAACGTCGTCTCCGGGTGGTTCAAGGACGAATTCACCCACCTGGGGGAGCCGTGGCTCGAACACGACGAGCGTTACCGGCGCAGCGCCGAATTCCTGCAGGTCCTCCGCAAGATCTGGACCGAGGACGACGTGGACTTCCGCGGTGACTTCTACCGAATCCACGACTTCACGTTGAAGCCCAAGCCGCTCAACACCCCGGAACGGCCCAACCCGGAGATCTTCCAGGGCGGCAACTCGACCGCCGCACGGCGCAACGGCGGGCTCTACTCCGACTGGTACTTCTCCAACGGCAAGGACTTCGACGGCATCACCGAGCAGGTCGTCGAGGTCCGTGACCACGCCCGCACCGTCGGTCGCGAGGTCAAGGTCGGGCTCAACGGCTTCATCATCGCCAGGGACTCAGAGAAGGAAGCGAAGGAGGTCCTCAAGGAGATCATCGCGAAGGCCAACAAGCCCGCCGTCGAGGGTTTCCGCGGCGCCGTCCAGCAGGCCGGCAATTCGACAGGCGACAAGAAGGGGATGTGGGCGGACTCGTCCTTCGAGGATCTCGTCCAGTACAACGACGGCTTCCGGACGAAGCTGATCGGCACCCCCGAGCAGGTCGCCGAACGCATCGTCGCGTACCGCAAGCGCGGCGTCGACCTGATCCTCGGCGGCTTCCTGCACTTCCAGGAGGAGATCGAGTACTTCGGCGCCAACGTGTTGCCGTTGGTGCGCGAAATCGAGCAATCCGAAGAGGATTCGCGCAACCAGTCGGCGCTGCTCCCGGCCTGAGCGCGGCTGGCGCCCCGGCCTGCACCCAGGCCGGGTCCATAGCTTGGTGCGCTAGCGTGGGTGAACCAATCGCCCATCGCAGGAGGGGAACATGTCGTATCCATCGGGCCCGCCCGGTAACTCCGGTTACCCGTCTGGGCCGTCCGCGGGGCAGTACAGCGCGCCCACCCAGCAGTTCGGTCACACCCAAGAGGCCGCCACCCCCGCGGGGCCCAGCAGGCTGCCGCAGTACCTCGCCGCTGCCGTCGCCGCCCTCGGCTTGTTCGTCTACCTGGCCAACTTCGGCCCGGTGTTCACCATCAACGCTCCGAACCTCCCCGGCTTCGGCCCCATCGGCGGCTCGGTGAGCACCACGCCGATCGGCATCACCCTCGCCACCGCGGTCGCGCTCGTCGCGGCTCTGCTCGCCGGGTTCAGCCTGCTGCCCAAGCAGGGCAAGTCCGACACCTGGGTCGCCATCCTCTCGGTGCTGGCGCTGCTGCTCGTGCTCTCGCAGATCGTGGGCCTGCCGTCCGGCGTGTCCTTCGGATGGTCGCTGTACCTGATCATCTTGTTCTCGGTGCTCCAGACGATCGCAGCGGTGGCCGCACTGCTGCTGGAGTCCGGCGTCGTCTCCGCGCCCGCGCCCAAGCCGAAGTACGAGCAGAACCCGTACGGCCAGTACGGCGGGCCCGGGCAGTACTACGGTCAGCCTCAGGGCCAGCCGCAGCACGGCGCCCCCCTGCACCAGCAGGGCCCGCCTCAGCGCGGCGGATACTCCCCGCAGCCGTACGGCGGCTACCCGAGCAGCCCGTCCACCGGTGGCTTCGGTGCGCAGCCAGGCGCCCAGTCTCCGTCCCAGCCGGGCCAGCAGAGCGGGTCGCAGCAGAGTGGTCCGCCCACGCCTCCGACGGGGTTCCCCGCCTTTGGTTCACCGCAGGGGTCGCTCGGCTCTCAGCCGACGCAGTCCTTCGAAACGCAGCAACCACAACAGCAGCCTGCGCCGCAATCCACCCCGCCACCGTCATAATCTCTAGCGGCGCGCACACACCCTTCGCGCGTTGGAGATCGTGCGAGGAGCAACGCAGCTAGTGGACAACCGGCCAGTCGGCACACGTCAGGCTCGCGACCTGTTGAGGGTCGCGTTCGGGCCGTCGGCCATCGCACTCGCCGTGATCGCGGCCGTCGTGTTGGTGCAGCTGGTGATCGCCAACAGCGACATGACGGGTGCGTTCGGCGCGATCGCCAGCATGTGGCTCGGCGTCCACGGGGTGCCCGTGTCCATCGGCGGCGCGGAACTCGGCGTCATGCCGCTGCTTCCGATGCTGGCGATGGTGTGGGGGACCGCCCGCACCACGGCAGCCGCGACCAGGGCCGGCACGTCGTGGTTCGTGATCCGGTGGATCGTGGCGTCGGCGCTGGGCGGGCCGTTGTTGATCGCCGCGATCGCCCTCGCCGTGATTCACGACGCGTCCTCCGTGCTGATCGAACTCCAGACGCCCAGCGCGTCGCTCGCGTTCGGCTGCGTGCTGGCCGTTCACCTCGTCGGCGCCCTCGTCGGGGTCGGTCCCCGCGTGACCGGCCGGCTGCTGAGGTTGCCGTACGTACCCGTTTGGTTGCCGGAGGCGTTCCGCGCCGCCTCGGTGGGTGTGCTGGCGCTGTTCGGGCTGTCCGGGGCGATCGCCGCGGGGTCCTTGGTCGTGCACTGGGGCACGATGGACACCCTGTTCGGCATCACGGACTCGGCATTTGGCCAGTTCAGCCTCACGCTGTTGTCGATCCTGTACGCACCGAACGTCATCGTCGGGACCGCGGCCGTCGCCGTCGGCTCCAGTGCGCACGTCGGCCTCGCAACGTTCAGTTCCTTCACCGTGCTGGGTGGCGACGTGCCCGCCCTGCCCATCCTCGCTGCCGTGCCCAGCCCGCCGCTGGGGCCGATCTGGGTGGCGCTGCTGATCGCCGCGGCGGCAGCGGCCGTGGCCCTTGGTCAGCAGTGCGCGCGGCGGTCCGAGCCGCTGCCAGAAGCCGCGGGCAAGTTGACGACCGCGTCCGCCGTCGCGGCCGCCGCGATGGCGCTGCTCGGGTACGCGGGTGGTGGTCGGCTCGGCAACTTCGGCGACGTCGGAGTCGACCAGGCCACGTTCGGTCCCGCGGTGTTCGTGTGGTTCGTCGGGATCGGCGGCCTGACGGTCGTCATGAGCGGTGGCCTCCGGCGTCGACCCAAGGCCCGTCCCGTCCCGGCGGCGACGCCCCCACCGACCCCGGAGCCCGAGGCCGAGCCGGACACGCTGCCCGTGCCGACCGCCGAGGAGACCGAACCCGAGCCCGAGCCGGTTTTCGAGCCGGAGTTGGAGCCCGAGGTGGTTTTCGAGCCGGAGCCCGAACCCGAGGTGGAGTTCGAGCCCGCACGTCCAGCCGATCCGATACGTCCAGCCGATCCAGCACCCCCAGCCGAGCCCGCTCGGCCAGTCGAACCCCGCCCGTCCCGAGCCGCGCCGCGCGACGTCTTCGACTTCGACGACGACCCCGAGGCGCACTACTTCGCCGACGACGACCTTTCGACAGCGGATGACCACACCAGCGACGAGCCGCGGCGTTCCTCCGATTAGGCTGCATCGCGTGCAGCCCCCGCTTCTCGTGCCCCCCAGTGCGCCGGCTCGGCTGATCGTCCTGGCGTCGGGCACCGGTTCGCTGCTTGAATCGATCCTCGCCGCGGCCGTCGGCGACTACCCGGCCCGGGTGGTCGCGGTCGGCACCGACCGGGACTGCCGCGCCCTCGAGATCGCCGAAGCCGCCTCGCTGCCGAGCTTCACCACCCGCGTCGGCGACCATGCCGACCGCGACGCGTGGGACGCTGCGATCACCGATGCTGCGGCCGCGCACCAGCCCGATCTGGTGGTGTCGGCGGGTTTCATGAAGATCCTTGGTCCGCAATTCCTTTCGCGTTTTGCCGGTCGGGTCGTCAACACCCATCCGGCCCTGCTGCCCGCGTTCCCCGGCGCGCACCCCGTGCCCGACACGTTGGCCTACGGCGTGCGGGTCACCGGATGCACGGTGCACCTCGTCGACGCGGGGATGGACACGGGGCCGATCTTGGCGCAGGAGGCCGTCGACGTGCTCGACGACGACGACGAATCGGCTCTGCACGAGCGGATCAAGGTCGTCGAGCGACGACTGCTGGTGGAAGTACTTGCCGCGATGGCAACTCGCGGTGTGACGTGGACAGGACGAAAGGCATTGATCGGATGACTGTGGACGTGGGTACCGGGGACGGCAGGCGGGCGATTCGACGCGCGTTGATCAGCGTGTACGACAAGACCGGCCTCGCCGAACTGGCGCAAGGTCTGCACGAGGCGGGCGTGGCCATCGTCTCGACCGGGTCCACGGCGAAAACCATTGCCGCCAGCGGTGTCCCGGTGACACCGGTCGAGGACGTCACGGGCTTCCCCGAGGTGCTCGACGGCCGCGTGAAGACCCTGCACCCGCGGGTGCACGCCGGGCTGCTGGCCGACACCCGCAAGGCCGAGCACCTCGCCGCGCTCGACGAACTCGGCGTCGCCGCCTTCGAGCTCGTCGTCGTCAACCTCTACCCGTTCACCGAGACCGTCGAGTCCGGCGCGAGCGAGGACGAGTGCGTCGAGCAGATCGACATCGGCGGGCCGTCGATGGTGCGCGCCGCCGCCAAGAACCATCCCAGCGTCGCGGTGGTCGTCGAGCCGCGTGGCTACGACGGTGTGCTCGCCGCGGTGCGCGCGGGCGGCTTCACCCTCGCCGAGCGAAAGCGGTTGGCGTCCCTGGCCTTCCGGCACACCGCCGAATACGACGTCGCCGTGGCCAGCTGGATGGGCTCGGTCGTGGCACCCGAAGCCGACGCCTCGGGGCCACCCGAGTGGTTCGGCGGGACGTGGAAGCGCGCCGCGGTACTTCGCTACGGCGAGAACCCGCACCAGCAGGCGGCGCTCTACCGCGACGACTCGTCGTGGCCGGGGCTGGCGCAAGCGGAGCAGTTGCACGGCAAGGAGATGTCGTACAACAACTACACCGACGCCGACGCCGCATGGCGGGCCGCGTTCGACTACGAGCAGACCTGCGTCGCAATCATCAAGCACGCCAACCCATGTGGCATCGCCGTGTCGTCGGTCTCGGTTGCCGACGCACACCGCAAGGCCCACGAGTGCGACCCCCTGAGCGCATTCGGTGGGGTGATCGCGGCCAACACGACGGTCACCGTGGAGATGGCCACGACGGTCGCCGACATCTTCACCGAGGTCATCATCGCGCCGGCCTACGAGCCGGGTGCGGTCGAAATCCTCGCCGGGAAGAAGAACATCCGCGTGCTGGTCGCCTCCGAGCCTCGGATCGGCGGCGCCGAGTTCCGTCAGGTCAGCGGCGGCCTGCTCGTCCAGCAGCGTGACGCGGTCGACGCCCCCGGCGACGACCCGGCCACCTGGACGCTGGCCACCGGCACCCCCGCCGACCCCGAGACCATGGCCGATCTGGTGTTCGCCTGGCGGGCCTGCCGCGCGGTGAAGTCGAACGCGATCGTCGTCGCCAAGGACGGCGCGACCGTCGGCGTCGGCATGGGTCAGGTCAACCGGGTCGACGCGGCCCGGCTGGCCGTCGAACGGGCCGGCGACCGGGTGCGGGGAGCGGTGGCGTCCTCGGACGCCTTCTTCCCCTTCCCCGACGGGCTCGAGGTGCTGACCGCGGCGGGTGTGACGGCGATCGTCCATCCCGGTGGGTCGATGCGCGACGACGTCGTGACAGAAGCGGCTGCCGCGGCGGGCATCGCGCTGTACCTCACCGGGGCGCGCCACTTCGCGCACTAGGGGCACGTCACGGCGTCGTAATTTCGCTTAGAGCACGGACCTGGTGCCTCGCGGCGCGAACCGTCGTAGCGTGGAGTAGTGACATCACCTAACGATCTCCCCCGCACCCTCGGCGAGCTGCGCGCGTCTGGGCACCGCGAGCGGGGCGTGAAGGCCGAAATACGCGAGAACCTGCTGGCTGCGCTCGGCGAGGGCCGCGACGTGTGGACCGGCATCCTCGGCTTCGAGGACACCGTCATCCCTCAGCTCGAGCGTGCGCTGATCGCCGAACACGACGTCGTCCTGCTCGGCGAACGCGGTCAGGGCAAGACGCGGCTGCTGCGATCGCTGACCAACCTGCTCGACGAGTGGACCCCCGTCATCGAGGGATCCGAGCTGCACGAGCACCCGTACACGCCGATCACGCCCGAGTGGATTCGGCGCGCGGCGGCCTCCGGCGACGACCTGCCCATCTCCTGGCTGCACCGCAGCGAGCGATACACCGAGAAGCTGGCCACCCCGGATACCAGCGTCGCCGACCTCGTCGGCGACATCGACCCCATCAAGGTCGCCGAGGGCCGCAGCCTCGGCGACCCGGAGACCATCGCCTTCGGACTCATCCCGCGGGCGCACCGCGGCATCGTCGCGATCAACGAGCTGCCCGACCTCGCCGAGCGCATCCAGGTCTCCATGCTCAACGTGATGGAGGAGCGCGACATCCAGGTTCGCGGCTACACGCTGCGACTGCCTCTCGACGTTCTCGTCGTCGCCAGCGCCAACCCCGAGGACTACACGAACCGCGGTCGCATCATCACCCCGCTGAAGGACCGCTTCGGCGCGGAGATCCGCACCCACTACCCACAGGCGCTCGAGGCCGAGGTGGGTGTCATCAAGCAGGAGTCCCATCTGCCTGCGGCCGTGCCCGAGTACCTGTTGCAGATCCTGGCTCGGTTCGCGCGCTCGCTGCGCGAATCTCAGTCGATCGACCAGCGCTCCGGGGTGTCGGCGCGGTTCGCCATCGCCGCCGCCGAGACCGTCGCCGCCGCGGCGACCCACCGGTCGGCGATCCTCGGCGAGCAGGACCCCGTCGCCCGGGTGGTCGACTTGAACACCATCGTCGACGTGCTGCGCGGCAAGTTGGAATTCGAGTCTGGTGAGGAAGGCCGTGAACAGGCCGTCCTCGAACACCTGTTGCGGCGCGCGACGGCCGACACGGCGCAGCGGCTGCTCGGCGGCCTCGACGTCGGCCCGCTGGTGACAGCCGTCGAGGAGGGCGCTCCGGTGACGACGGGCGAGCGCGTCTCGGCCAAGGACGTGCTCGCCGCACTTCCGGGACTGCCGGTGGTCGACGCCATCGCCGAGCGGCTCGGCGCCCAGACCGACGGTGAACGCGCCGCCGCCCTGGAGCTGGCCCTGGAGGCGCTGTACCTGGCCAAGCGGATCGACAAGGTCTCTGGGGAGGGCGAAACCATTTATGGTTAAGCGCATTTCGCGGTATTCGCGCTACTCCGGCGGGCCCGACCCGCTGGCTCCTCCGGTCGACCTGCGCGAGGCGCTGGAACAGATCGGGCAGGACGTCATGGAGGGCAGTTCGCCGCGACGTGCACTCTCCGAGCTGATGCGGCGCGGCACCCAGAACACGAGGGGTGCCGACCGGTTGGCCGCCGAAGCCAACAGCAAGCGTCGGAAACTGTTGCAGCAGAACAATCTCGACGGCACGCTGCAGGACATCAAGAAGCTGCTCGACGAGGCAGTCCTGGCCGAGCGCAAGGAACTGGCGCGTGCCCTCGACGACGACGCCCGGTTCAACGAGCTTCAGCTGCAAGCCCTTCCGTCGTCGCCCGCGAAGGCCGTTCAGGAGCTCGCCGAGTACGACTGGCGCAGCGACGAGGCGCGGCAAAAGTACGAGCAAATCAAGGACCTCATGGGTCGTGAGATGCTCGACCAACGCTTCGCGGGCATGAAGGAGGCGCTGGAGAACGCCACCCACGAGGACCGGCAGCGCGTCAACGACATGCTCGACGACCTCAACGAGTTGTTGGACAAGCATGCCAGCGGCCAGGATTCGCCTGAGGACTTTCAGGAGTTCATGGCCAAGCACGGCGAGTTCTTCCCCGAGAACCCGAAGAACATCGACGAGCTCCTCGACTCACTGGCCAAGCGGGCCGCCGCCGCGCAGCGGTTCCGCAACAGCCTGTCGCCCGACCAGCGGGCCGAGCTGGATGCCTTGGCGCAGCAGGCCTTTGGCTCGCCGTCGCTGACCAACGCACTCGACAAGCTGGATCAGCACCTGCAGAATGCGCGGCCCGGTGAGGACTGGCAGGGGTCGGAGCGGTTCAACGGCGACAACCCCATGGGCATGGGGGAGGGCGCGCAGGCGTTGGCCGACATCGGGGAGCTCGAGCAGCTCGCCGAGCAGCTGAGCCAAAGCCACGCCGGCGCGCAGATGGACGACGTCGACCTCGACATGCTGGCCCGCCAACTCGGCGACCAAGCGGCCGTCGACGCCCGCACGTTGTCCGAACTCGAACGCGCACTGATGAACCAGGGGTTCCTCGACCGGGACGCCGACGGTCAATGGCGGCTGTCGCCGAAGGCCATGCGTCAGCTGGGTCAGATGATCCTTCGCGATGTGGCGCAACAACTCTCGGGTCGCCACGGGGAACGCGACACTCGTCGCGCCGGTGCGGCCGGTGAACTGACCGGCGCCACCCGGCCGTGGCAGTTCGGCGACACCGAGCCGTGGAACGTCACGCGCACGCTGACCAATGCGGTGCTGCGACAGGCCGGTGCGGGTGTAGCGGAGCTGCCGATGCAGATCACCGTCGACGACGTCGAGATCTCCGAGACCGAGCAGCGCACCCAGTCGGCGGTGGCCCTGCTGGTCGACACGTCGTTCTCGATGGTGATGGAGAACCGCTGGCTCCCCATGAAGCGCACCGCGCTGGCGTTGCACCAACTGATCAGCACCCGATTCCGTTCCGACGATCTGCAGATCATCGCGTTCGGCCGGTATGCGCGGACCGTCAGCGCCGCCGAACTGACCGGGCTGGAGGGCGTGTACGAGCAGGGCACCAACCTGCACCATGCGTTGGCCTTGGCGTCGCGCCACCTGCGCCGCCACCCCAACGCCCAGCCGGTGGTCCTCATCGTCACCGACGGCGAGCCGACGGCACACCTCGAGGACTACGGCGACGGTGACGGCACGCAGGTCTACTTTGATTACCCGCCGCACCCGCGCACCATCGCCCACACCGTCAAGGGCTTCGACGAAATCTCGCGACTTGGCGCGCAGGTGACGATCTTCCGGCTGGGCAGCGACCCGGGGCTGGCACGATTCATCGACCAGGTGGCCCGCCGGGTGGAGGGGCGCGTCGTGGAGCCCGATCTCGACGGGCTGGGTGCCGCCGTCGTCGGCGACTACCTACGCTCCCGCCGGAGGCGCTGACGCTACTGCTGGGCCTTGCGCTTCTTGCGCTTGATCCCGACGCTTCCCCACAGCGAGAACCCGCGAATCGTGACGTGGGGGGCGCCGGGGGAGCCCTCGTCGGCGAGGTGGTCGAAGGCGCCCATCACGCCGACACCGCGCACGACGACGTTCACTTCCGGCGGCAGCAGAATGGTCTGGCCGCCGAAGATCGAGTACGAGTGGATTTCCACGTCGGCGGCGGTGAAGTCGGCGTAGCGAAGGTCGATGACGCCGCCGCCGAACACGGTCACCGACGTCAGGCGCTTGGGGACGTTCCACCGACCGCGCCGCTCGAAACCGCTCATGATCGCCAGGAGCAGCGTCGACGGGGCGGGTTGGCCAGGTCCGATCGCGGGCGCCGTGGTGGCGATGCCCGGCAGATCGGAGCTGAGGCGGTCGAGCTCGTCGAACGTCTGGGCCGCGTAGGCCTTCTTCAGCCGGTCCTCGTACTCGCTCATTTCGAGGCGGCCCTGTGCGACGGCATCGGTGAGCAACTGTGCCACCTGAATGCGATCGGTGTCGGCAGCACGCATCGACCCGTATCGCGACGCTCCATTGCTCATCGACGTCGAGCCTACGACGATCGGTCAGACATGCAAGGTGCCGTGCAAGGAAGTCAGCTAAATCATGGCGCCGTCGGCGCACCGACCCACCTCGGTGGGCGCTTCTCGAAGAAGGCCGTCATGCCTTCACGGGCCTCCTCGGAGACGAACAACGTTGCCGACTGCGTGGTCAGCGCCTCGGCGTTGGCGTCGAAGCTGGCGAGGATCGACGCCGTCGTCAACGCCTTCGACGCTGCCAAGCCCTGCGGTGACCCCTTCGTGACGTCGGCCACCAGTTGGTCGACGGCGGCGGCGACGGCCTCGGCAGAGTCGGTAGCGACGGAGACCAAACCGATGTCCCGCGCCTCCGCCGGGCCGAACTTCTCTCCCGTGAGGAAGTAGCGCCCCGCGGCCCTGGCGGACATCTTCGGCAGCAACGTCAACGAGATGATCGACGGGGCGACGCCGATGCGCGCCTCGGTCAGCGCGAAGGTGCTCGACGGTCCGGCGACGACGACGTCGCACGCGCCGATCAGACCGAGGCCACCCGCCCGCACGTGGCCGTCCACCGCGCCGATGACCGGCATCGGCGAGGCGACCAACGCGCGCAGTAGCTCGGCCATCTCGCGGGCCCGGTCGGTGGCCAGGTCGCCGGGATCGCGGCCGGCGGCCTCACTGAGATCGGCGCCTGCGCAGAACGTGCCGCCGGTGTGGCCGAGCACCACGCAGCGGACGTCCGGGTCCGCCGCCGCCGCCGATAGGCCGTCGTGGAGCTGCTGAACCAGGGCCGTCGACAGGGCGTTGCGGTTGTGCGGCGAGTCCAACGTCAGGCGCGCGACTGCGCCCCGAACCTCGTAGGCGACCAGCATCAGTAGGACCGGGGGAGGCCGAGCGACGTCTGGGCGACGAAGTTCAGGATCATCTCCCGGCTCACCGGTGCGATGCGGGCCAGGCGGGACGCGGTCAGCACCGAAGCGATGCCGTACTCCTTGGTCAACCCGTTGCCGCCGAGGGATTGCACGGCCTGGTCGACGGCGCGCACCGACGCCTCACCGGCGGCGTACTTGGCCATGTTCGCCGCTTCGGCGGCCCCGCCGTCGTCACCGAGGTCGTAGAGCGTGGCGGCCTTCTGCATCATCAACTTGGCCAGCTCGATCTCGATGTGGTTCTGCGCCAAGGGGTGTGAGATGCCCTGGTGCGCGCCGATCGGCGTCTTCCACACCTGCCGGGTCTTCACGTAGTCGGTGGCCTTGTTGATCGCGAAGCGTCCCATGCCGACCGCGCTGGCCGCGCCCATGATGCGCTCGGGATTCAGGCCTGCGAACAGCTGCGCGATCGCGGCGTCCTCCGAACCGACCAGGGCGTCGGCGGGCAGCCGCACGTCGTCGAGGAACAACTGGAACTGGTTCTCCGGGCTGACGATCTCCATGTCGATCTTGGTCCACGACATACCGGGGGTGTCGGTGGGCACGACGAACAGCGCCGGCTTGAGGTTGCCCGTCTTCGCCTCGGCCGTGCGACTCACCACGAGCACCGCCTGCGCCTGGTCGACGCCGGAGATGTAGACCTTCTGGCCGGACAGGATCCAGTCGTCGCCGTCGCGGCGGGCCGTCGTGGTGATCCTGTGCGAGTTGGATCCGGCGTCCGGCTCGGTGATGGCGAACGCCATGGTGATCGAACCGTCGGCGATCCCGGGCAGCCAGCGCTGCTTCTGCTCTTCGGTGCCGTACTTGGCGATGATCGTGCCGTTGATGGCAGGGGAGACGACCATCATCAGCAGCGCGCAGCCGCCTGCGGACATCTCCTCCATGACGAGCGACAGCTCGTACATCCCAGCGCCGCCGCCGCCGTACTCCTCGGGCAGGTTCACCCCGATGAACCCCAGTTTGCCTGCCTCGCTCCACATTTCGGTGGTGTGCTCACCGGCGCGAGCCTTCTCCAGGTAGTACTCCGACCCGTAGCTCGCGGACATGGCCGCAACGGCCTTGCGCAGCTGCTGCTGTTCGTCGGTTTCGATGAAACTCATGCGGGATCTCCTTGGGGATTGTCGATGCGAGCGAGCACGGCGCCGACGTCGACTTGTTGACCGGCCGTCACGTTCAGTTCGGCGAGCACGCCGTCGCCGGGCGCGGCGATGGTGTGCTCCATCTTCATGGCCTCCAGCCAGATCAGCGGCTGGCCGGTGGTGACAGCGTCGCCGACGGCCGCGGCGATCCTGGTCACCGAACCCGGCATCGGCGCCAAGAGCGAGCCCTTGGCGACGGCCAAGTCGGGGTCGGGGAAGCGAGGGAGCGCCACCAGGTGGACGGGCCCGAGCGGACCGTCGACGAAGACGTGCTCACCGTAGCGCGCCACGTCGAACGGTCGCTCGACACCGTTGGCGCCCAGCACGATCCGGCCCGGCGCCGCCGACACCAGGGTCACGGCGTCTGCGCCGTCGAGCTCCAGCCCGGCGCGGCCGAACCGGTAGCGCACCTCGTGCTCGTCGCCGACGTCGTCGAGATAGCGCTTGGTCTGGAAGCCGGACGCGAGGTTGCGCCAGCCGCTCGGTAGCTGACCCATCACGGTTGCGGCCCTTCGGTTGTCGTGAGCGTCGGCGAGGGCGGCCGCCAGCGCCGACAGTGCGGTCGTCGACGGGTCGGCCAAGGGTGCAGCCAGCGCGGCCAGCCCGTGGGTCTCGAAGAACGCGGTGTCGGTCGCCCCGTCGAGGAACGCAGGATGCCGCAGCACGTTGACCAGCAGATCGCGGTTGGTGCGGATGCCGTGCAGGTGGGTGCGGGCCAGCGCGTCGGCCAGGATGGCCACGGCTTGCCTCCGGCTGGGGGCGAAGGAGATGACCTTGGCCAGCATGGGGTCGTAGAACACCGACACCGCGGACCCGTCGACCACGCCGGAGTCGACGCGGACGCCAGCACGGCCCAGCACCGAGAACTCGGTCGCCGTCGATGGCACCTCGAACCGGTGGACGGGGCCGGCCTGTGGTTGCCAGTCCTTCGCGGGGTCCTCGGCGTAGAGCCGAGCCTCGATCGAATGACCAAGCGAAGCAGGTGGTTCCGCGTCGAGCCGGCCGCCGTCGGCGACCAGCAGTTGCAGCTCGACGAGGTCGAGCCCGGTGGTCTCCTCGGTGACGGGGTGCTCGACCTGCAGGCGGGTGTTCATCTCCAGGAAGTAAAAGGACCCGGAGTCTGGACCATCCGAGGACGCCATGAACTCGACGGTCCCCGCGCCGGTGTAGCCAATGGCCTCGGCCGCCAGGCGCGCCGCGGTGAACAGCTTGGCGCGCATGCCCGGGGTGCGCTCGACGAGCGGCGACGGGGCCTCCTCGACGATCTTCTGGTGGCGGCGCTGGATCGAGCACTCCCGCTCGCCGACCGACCACACGGTGCCGTGCGCGTCGGCCATGATCTGCACCTCGACGTGGTGACCGGCGGCAAGGTAGCGCTCGCAGAACACTTCTCCGTCGCCGAACGCGGACTCGGCCTCCCGGCGGGCGGCCTCGGCCTGCGAGGCCAACTCCGCGAGCTCGCGGACCACCCGCATGCCGCGGCCGCCGCCGCCTGCGGACGCCTTGATCAGCACCGGCAGTTGGTCGGCGGTCACGGCGTCTGGATCCAGTTCGTCGAGCACCGGAACGCCCGCGGCGGCCATCATCTTCTTGGCCTCGATCTTGCTGCCCATCGCCCGTACCGCGGCAACCGGCGGCCCGATCCACGTGAACCCGGCGTCCTGCACGGCGGCGGCGAATTCGGCGTTCTCGGAAAGGAATCCGTAGCCGGGATGGACGGCGTCCGCGTCGGCGGCCCGAGCCGCCGCGATCAGCTGGTCGGCGTCGAGGTAGCCGTTGCGGCCGTCCAGGCGCACCCGGACGTCGGCCTCAGTGACGTGCGGCGAGTCGGCGTCGGGGTCGGTGTAGACCGCGACGGTGCCGATGCCCAGCCTGCGGCAGGTGGTGAAGACGCGGCGGGCGATCTCGCCGCGGTTGGCGACCAATACGCGCTGAATCACTTCTCTCCTCCCGCGATTTGTGGAGCCTGAGCGGCGCTCACCGCCGGTAGCACTCCACAAATCGCGTGGGTGGGGGACATTCGGGCGCTCACATCCGGAAGACGCCGAAGTTCGACGTCCCCTCGATCGGTCCGGTCGCGATGGCGGACAGACACATTCCCAACACCGTGCGGGTGTCCCTGGGGTCGATGACACCGTCGTCGAACATGCGGCCGGACAGGAACATCGGCAGGGACTCGGCTTCGATCTGCGACTCGATTGCGGCGCGAAGGGCGGCGTCGGCGTCCTCGTCGACCTGCTGGCCGCGAGCCTCGGCGGCCGCGCGGCTGACGATCGAGATGACACCCGCGAGCTGAGCGCCGCCCATGACGGCCGACTTGGCACTGGGCCAGGCGAACAGGAAGCGTGGATCGTAGGCCCGCCCGCACATGCCGTAATGGCCTGCGCCGTAGGACGCGCCGAGCAGCAGCGAGATGTGCGGCACCGTCGAGTTGGAGACCGCGTTGATCATCATCGAGCCGTGCTTGATCATGCCGCCTTCCTCGTACGCCTTGCCGACCATGTACCCGGTGGTGTTGTGCAGGAACAACAGTGGTGTGTCGGAGCGGTTGGCCAGTTGGATGAACTGCGTCGCCTTCTGTGACTCCTCGCTGAACAACACCCCTCGGGCGTTGGCCAGGATGCCGATCGGATAGCCGTGCAGTGTCGCCCAGCCCGTCACCAGCGACCCGCCGTAGAGCGGCTTGAACTCGTCGAACTCGGAGGCGTCGACGATCCGGGCGATCACGTCGCGGGGGTCGAACGGAACGCGGAGGTCGGCGGGGACGATGCCGATCAGTTCGTCGGCGTCGAACAGCGGCTCGGTCACCGGGCCGGGTCGCGGGCCAGCCTTGTGCCAGTTGAGCCTGGCCACGATGCGGCGTCCGATGCGGATGGCGTCGAGTTCGTCGTTGGCCAGGTAGTCGGCCAAACCCGAGGTGCGGGCGTGCATCTCGGCCCCGCCGAGGGACTCGTCGTCGGACTCCTCGCCAGTGGCCATCTTCACCAGCGGTGGCCCGGCGAGGAACACCTTCGACCGTTCCTTGATCATCACCACGTGGTCGGACATGCCGGGCACGTACGCGCCGCCTGCGGTCGAGTTGCCGAACACCAGCGCGATGGTGGGGATGCCCGCGGCCGACAACCGGGTCAGGTCGCGGAACATCTGGCCGCCGGGGATGAACACTTCCTTTTGCGTCGGCAGGTCCGCGCCGCCGGATTCCACCAGCGAGATCACGGGAAGCCGGTTCTCGCGGGCGATCTGGTTGGCGCGCAGAATCTTTCGCAGCGTCCAAGGATTGCTGGTGCCGCCCTTCACGGTGGGGTCGTTGGCGACCACCAGGCATTCGACGCCCTCGACCACGCCGATGCCCGTGACCACGCTGGCCCCCACGTGGAAGTCGCTGCCCCACGCGGCCAGCGGGCTGAGCTCGAGGAAGGGGGAGTCGGCGTCGACGAGCAGTTCGACGCGCTCGCGCGGGGTCAGCTTGCCGCGGGCGTGGTGGCGCTCGACGGACTTCGCGCTGCCGCCTGCCAGCGCCTTGGCGTGCTCGGTGTCGAGTTCGGCCAACTTGGCGGTCATGGCGGTGGCCGCGTCGGCGAACGCAGCGCCCGTCACGTCGACCAGTGACTTGAGTGGGCTCACGCCTGATATCCAAGCGTCTTGGCCGCCAAGCCGGTGAGGATTTCGGTGGTCCCACCGCCAATGCCCAGGATGCGCATGTCGCGGTACTGCCGTTCGACCTCGGACTCGGCCATGTAGCCCATGCCGCCGAACAGTTGGACGGCCGCGTTGGCGACCCACTCACCCGACTCGACGGCGGTGTTCTTGGCGTGGCACACCTCGGTGATCAGGTTGGTCTCGCCCTCGAGTTGCCGCTCCACCAGGTACCGGGTGTACACCCGCGCCACGTCGACCCGCCGCGCCATCTCGGCGAGCGTGTTCTGCACCGACTGGCGCGAAATCAGCGGTCGTCCAAAGGTTTCCCGGTTGCGGCACCACTCGACGGTCAGGTCGAGGCAGCGCTGGGCGCTGGAGTACGCCTGCGCGGCCAGCCCGACCCGCTCCGAGACGAATGCACCCGCGATCTGCAGAAAGCCGGTGTTCTCGACACCGATCAGGTTGGCAACGGGCACCCGGACGTCGGTGTAGGACAGCTCGGCGGTGTCCGAGGAGCGCCACCCCATCTTCTCCAGCTTGCGGCTGACCTCGAAACCGGGAGTGCCCTTGTCGACGACGATGAGCGACACCCCGCCCGCGCCGGGGCCACCGGTGCGCGCGGCGGTCACGACGTAGTCCGCCCGGACACCGGAGGTGATGTAGGTCTTGGCGCCGTTGACGACGTAGTCATCGCCGTCGCGGACGGCCTTCGTCGTCAGGTGGCCGACGTCCGATCCGCCGCCCGGCTCGGTGATCGCCAGCGCGCCGATCTTGTCCCCGCGCAGCGTGGGCCGCACGTAGGTGTCGATCAGACGCTGGTCACCAGAGGCGACCATGTGCGGCACGGCGATCCCACAGGTGAACAGCGACGCGAACACGCCGCCGGGCACGCCAGCCTGGTGAAGTTCCTCGCAGATGACGACCGCGTCGGCACCGTCGCCGCCCTCGCCGCCGACCGACTCCGGCAGGCTGGCGCCGAGCAACCCGGCGTCACCCGCCTTGCGGTGCAGTTCACGCGGGATGTCGCCGGTGCGCTCCCACTCGGCGGCGTAGGGGAGGATGTCGCGTTCGGCGAAGGCGCGCACCGTCTTTCGGAGCTGCTCGCGTTCTGGGGTGGTCCACACGCTCATGAAAGGAAGGCCTCCGGTAGGTCGACGTGGCGGGAGCGCAACCATTCGCCGAGCCCCTTGGCCTGGGGGTCGAAGCGGGCCTGGTGGGCCACCCCCTTGCCGAGGATGCCCTCGATGACGAAGTTGACGGCGCGCAGGTTGGGCAACAGGTAACGGGTGACGGGCAGATCCCTTGTCTCCGGGAGCAACTCGCGTAGGGCGTCGACGGTGAGCTTGTGCGCCAGCCAACGCCACTCGTCGTGGGTTCGTACCCACACCCCGACGTTCGCGTTGCCGCCCTTGTCGCCGCTGCGC
Organism: Mycobacterium sp. Root135; assembly: GCF_001426545.1. Taxonomy (GTDB): domain Bacteria; phylum Actinomycetota; class Actinomycetes; order Mycobacteriales; family Mycobacteriaceae; genus Mycobacterium. The sequence goes on from NZ_LMEZ01000009.1 coordinate 69,991, forward strand.
GCGCCGGCCACCAGGCCAAGGGGTGCCCGACGGGTCGGTCCGGCTGGCAGCGGTGGCGGGAGCGGGGCCGGGTCGACGGGCGCGAGTTCCCGGGTGGGCGACGCTGCGGGAATCGACGTGCGGCCGCCGTCGGCGTGCACCGCGACGTGCGGCACGTCGGTGGCGTCGACGTAGCCGGCGGTGAACACGCCGTACACCTGACCGTCACCGGGCGGCGCCGTCGTGGTGAAACCCGGATAGCTGGCCAGAGCCAATTCGACTGCGGCCGAGGAGAACTGGCGGCCGACAACCTTCGGGTCGGAGTCGCGGACCACGCAACGCAACAGTGCGCTCGCCGACTCCTCGGTGTCGGCGTCGGGATGGTCGGTGCGCGCCAGCGTCCACTCCAACTCGGCGGGCCGCACCGTCAGCCCGGCCTCCAGTTGGCGCCGCACCAGGTCGGCCTTGGCCTCGACGTCCAGGCCGGTCAACACGAACGTCATCGCGTTGCGGAACCCGCCGACCGCGTTCAACGACACCTTGAGCGTCGGCGGCGGCTCCTCGCCACGGACGTCGCTGATGCGGACGCGGTCGGGGCCGTCGTCGCTCAAGTGGAGGCTGTCCACCCGCAGCGTGGCGTCGGGGTTGGCGTAGCGCTCGCCGCCGATCTCGTACAGCAGCTGGGCGGTGACGGTGTCGACGCTGACCAGCCCGCCGGTGCCGGGATGCTTCGTGATGACCGAGGACCCGTCGGCCTCGATCTCGGCGATCGGGAACCCGGGGTGCATCAGATCGGGAACGGTGTCGAAGAACGCGAAGTTGCCGCCCGTCGCCTGGGTGCCGCACTCGATGACGTGCCCCGCGGCGACCGCCCCGGCGATGGCGTCGACGTCGGAAGGGGCCCAACCGAAGTGGGCCGCCGCGGGCCCGACGATCACCGAGGCATCGGTGACTCGGCCCGTGACGACGACGTTGGCGCCCGCGTCGAGACAGTCGACGATGCCCCAGGCGCCCAGATAGGCGTTGGCGGCGAGCACGTCGTCGGCGAAACCGAATTCGGCGCGGCGGGCGACGAGATCGTCACCCTCGACGTGCGCGACGTTCACCGGAAGACCGAGCCGCTCGGCGAGGGCTCGGACGGCGGCCGCCAAACCGGCCGGGTTGAGGCCGCCGGCGTTGGCGACGATCTTGACGCCGTTGTCCAGTGCGGTGCCGAGGCTTTCCTCGAGCTGGGTGAGGAAGGTCTTGGCGTAGCCGCGGTCCGGGGACTTGGCGCGGTCTCGGGCCAGGATCAGCATCGTCAGCTCGGCGAGGTAGTCGCCGGTGAGGTAGTCGAGCTCTCCGCCGGTAACCATCTCCCGCATGGCGGCGTGGCGGTCGCCGTAGAAGCCCGAGCAGTTTCCGATGCGAACTGCGCTAGTGCCCTGCGGACTCACCCAAGAGCTCCTGTCGTCGTCGACGGATCAACCAACCGGTAGGCCGGTAGGTTAGCCGGTACCACCGGTACTGCGTCAAGGGGTGTGCGGCCGTTTTTGGAGGCTGAGCGGCTATCCGGCTATCCTGAGGAGCAATTGCCGACGCTCCAGAGGACTTGGGGTGTGCGCGGCGTAATCAAAAGCAAGAAATTTCAAGAGGAGAAGTTCCACCATGGCTGTGCCGAAGCGGAGAATGTCGCGGTCGAACACCCGTAGTCGGCGGTCGCAGTGGAAGACCGAGGCTACCGGCCTGGTCAACGTGAACGTTGCAGGTCAGCTGCACAAGGTCCCGCGTCGCCTGCTCAAGGCCGCACGCCTGGGCCTGGTCGACCTCGACCGCCGCTGACCCACTCGTCACCCCCTCTGACGGCGCGCCTCTCAGGCCCGTCTCAGACACTGGGTTGAAACTGTGGCTGTGCGCATACTCGTGGTTGACGACGATCGCGCTGTGCGCGAATCCCTGCGCCGGTCCCTCGCGTTCAACGGATACTCGGTCGACTTGGCGCAAGACGGTCTCGAAGCTCTTGACCTGATCGCCACCGATCGGCCCGACGCGTTGGTACTCGACGTCATGATGCCCCGGCTCGACGGCCTGGAAGTGTGCCGTCGGCTCCGAAGCACCGGCGACGACCTGCCAATCTTGGTTCTCACGGCCCGGGATTCGGTGTCGGAGCGGGTCGCCGGCCTCGACGCCGGAGCCGACGACTACCTGCCGAAGCCGTTCGCCCTCGAAGAACTGTTGGCGCGGATGCGGGCGCTGCTCCGGAGACGCGTCCTCCCCGACGACGGCGGCTCCGAGGCCATGACGTTCTCCGATCTGAGCCTCGATCCGGTGACGCGGGAAGTGACCCGCGGCGAGCGCCAGATCAGCCTCACCCGAACCGAGTTCTCCCTACTCGAGATGTTGATCGCCAATCCACGCCGGGTGCTGACCCGCAGCCGGATCCTGGAAGAGGTGTGGGGATTCGACTTCCCGACCTCGGGCAACGCCCTCGAGGTCTACGTCGGCTATCTGCGCCGCAAGACCGAGGCCGACGGGGAGCCGCGGCTCATCCACACCGTGCGCGGCGTCGGATACGTCCTGCGGGAGACCCCGCCGTGACGACGCCCTGATGGGTTCGGTCAGATCGCCGTTCTGGTGGCGGTCCCGCGAACGACGCGCGGCCGACGTGCAGACGTACGGCACCCATCGCGCCAGCTCGGTGTCTCTGCGATGGCGGGTGATGCTGCTCGCCATGTCCATGGTGGCAATGGTCGTGGTGCTGATGGCCCTCGCCGTCTACGCGGTGGTGTCTCGCGCGCTGTACGACGACATGGACAACCAGCTGCAGATCCGCGCGCGGCTGCTCATCGAGAGCGGTCTGCTGGCCGTCGACCCTGGCAAGGCGATCGAGGGCACGGCCTACTCCGACGTCAACGCCATGTTCGTGATGCCGGGCCGCAGCATCTACACGGCCAACCAGGAGGGCGAGACGCTGCCGCTCGGCGACCCCGAGAAGGGCGTCATCCAGGGCAATCTGCGAATGTCGTTGCGCACCGTCAACTTTCAGCGCGTGCTGGCCGTTCACCTGCCCAGCGGTGATTCCCTGCTGATATCGAAGAGTCTTGGCCCAACGGCGGGGGTGATCAAACGCCTTGGCACCATCCTGCTGATCGTGGGAGGTCTCGGCATGGCGGTCGCCGCGATCGCCGGTGGCACCGTGGCCCGAACCGGCTTGCGCCCCGTGGCGCGTCTGACCGACGCCGCCGAGCGCGTCGCGAGAACCGACGACCTACGACCCATCCCGGTCTACGGCAGCGACGAGCTCGCCCGGCTCACCGAGGCGTTCAACATGATGCTGCGGGCGCTCACCGAGTCTCGGGAACGCCAGGCCCGCCTCGTCACCGATGCGGGACACGAGCTGCGGACGCCCCTGACGTCGTTGCGCACCAACGTCGAACTGCTGATGGCGTCGATGGCGCCCGGCGCGCCGAGCATCCCCGAGGAGGAGATGGCCGGTTTGCGCACCGACGTGATCGCCCAGATCGAGGAGCTGTCCACGCTGGTCGGTGACCTCGTCGACCTCAGCAGGGACGACGCCGGCGTGACGATTCACGAGCCCGTCGACCTGTCTGAGGTCGTCGACCGCAGTCTTGAACGAGTTCGGCGGCGCCGCAACGACATCGAGTTCGACGTCGACACCGTTCCATGGCAGGTGTACGGCGACGAGGCCACCCTGTCCAGGGCTGTGCTCAACCTTCTCGACAATGCCGCGAAATGGAGCCCGCCCGGTGGCCGGGTCGGCGTGCGGATGGTCCAGGTCGACGCGAACTACGCCGAACTGGTGGTGTCCGACCAGGGCCCGGGCATCCCGCCGAGCGAGCGCGAGCTGGTGTTCGAGCGGTTCTACCGGTCGACGTCGGCGCGGTCGATGTCCGGCTCCGGCCTCGGTCTGGCGATCGTCAAACAGGTCGTCGTCAAACACGGTGGGACCCTTCGCATCGACTACGCGACGCCACTGGCCGACCCGCCGGGAACCTCGATCTACGTACTCCTGCCGGGCCGGCCCCTGATGGGCGACGGCGTCCCAGCGGGTGCGACACGCGAGGGCGGAGCGATGGACGGGACGACCGGCAACCCCGAGAATGGGTGAACGGGGATTGGCTCTGCCGGGGAGTTCTGGGCAAGTCCAGAAAGTTCTCTAAGTGGATTCTCAGCCCAGGGGGGCACTGTCGGGGGACGGCTTTCGTTATCACGACAGATCGCTGACGCACACGACTCGAAAGAAGAGCCAACAGCCGCAATGACTAACGATCCGAGGTACTCGCCGCCACCGCCGCCCGGGCATCGTCCCGGCGCGCACGAGGCCGCGGCGCCGGGGTACCCCGGCCAGCACCGCACCGGTGGCTACCCGCAGCAGCAGCCCTTCGACTGGCGCTACGCGACCCAGCCTCCGCAGGCGACGCATTCCCACCGTGGCCCGCATGACCCGTACCGGGTCGATCCCACGCGGATGATGCCGATCCCGCCCGCCGCGCCCGAGAGGCGTTCCCGAGCAGGCCGGTTGACCGTTGGTGCGTTGGCGATCGCCGTCGTGTCGGCAGGCATCGGCGGCGGTGTCGCCACGCTGGTGCAACCGGGCACGCCGTCGTGGAGCTCGACGTCGTCGGGAGCGACGCAGGGTGAGCCGGCGGCAAGCCTTCCGGCCGGGTCCGTCGAGCAGGTCGCCGCCAAGGTGGTTCCCAGCGTGGTGAAGCTCGAGACCGACATGGGCAGGCAGTCCGAGGAGGGGTCGGGCATCATCCTGTCGACCGACGGCCTCATCCTGACCAACAACCACGTGGTGGCAGCCGCCAACGGCGGCCCCGGTGGACCTGCGGGCGGCGTGCAGACCAAGGTGACCTTCGCCAACGGCGTGACGACGACGTTCAAGGTCGTCGGGACCGATCCGAGCAGCGACATCGCGGTGGTTCAGGCTGTCGGCGCTACGGGCCTGGCTCCGATCACCCTCGGGTCGTCGGGGAACCTTCGGGTCGGCCAAGACGTCGTCGCCATCGGTTCGCCACTGGGGCTCGAGGGCACGGTCACCACCGGCATCGTCAGCGCGCTGAACCGGCCGGTGGCCGCCGGCGGCGACGCGCAGAACCAGAACACGGTCCTGGACGCCATCCAGACCGACGCGGCGATCAACCCCGGTAACTCCGGTGGTGCGTTGGTGAACATGAACGGCGAGCTGGTCGGCGTCAACTCCGCGATCGCCACCCTCGGCGGCGACTCGGGCCAGTCGCAGAGCGGCTCGATCGGCCTGGGCTTCGCGATTCCTGTCGACCAGGCCAAGCGCATCGCCGACGAGTTGATCCAGAACGGCACCGCCTCCCATGCCTCGCTCGGGGTCCAGGTCGGCAACGACGCGGGCGTCGACGGAGCCAAGATCGTCGACGTCACCGCCGGTGGTGCGGCCTCGGCCGCGGGCATGCCGAGTGGTGTGGTGGTCACCAAGGTCGACGACCGGGTGATCGGCAGTGCCGACGCATTGGTGGCGGCAGTGCGGTCGAGAGCCCCCGGTGAGAAGGTCACGTTGACCTATATAGACACGTCGGGGAAGCCTCAGACCGTCGACGTCACTCTTGGAAAGGCACAGCAGTGACGGTCGCGCCGGGTCGCCCGGAGCTCAGGATCGCTTCGCCGACGTCGGTGGCGGGATATACGGTTGCCATCATGGAACAGCCTGGTGAGTTGGTGGGTCGTGCGCTCGTCGTCGTCGTCGACGATCGGACTGCGCACGGAGATGAAGAGGACCACAGCGGTCCGGTGGTCACCGAGCTGCTGGGGGAGGCCGGATTCGTCGTCGACGGTGTAGTCGTCGTGTCCGCCGACGAGATCGAGATTCGCAACGCGCTCAACACTGCCGTCATCGGTGGCGTCGACCTCGTCGTGTCGGTCGGAGGCACGGGTGTGACGCCTCGCGACGTGACGCCCGAGGCCACCACGACGATCCTCGACCGCGAATTGCTTGGCATCTCCGAGGCCCTGCGGGCGTCCGGTCTGTCGGCAGGACTCGTCGACGCGGGTGTTTCCCGCGGGCTGGCTGGAATTTCGGGCAGCACTCTGGTCGTGAACATCGCCGGTTCTCGCGGCGCGGTTCGCGACGGCATGGCGACGCTCGGACCGCTGGCGATCCAGATCATCGGCCAGCTGTCCAGCTTGGAGATTTAGGCCGCCTTGCCGTCCTTGGCATTCACCGACCCCCGCGAGCAGCGCTCTGCGGGGTGTTCGGTGTGTGAGGAGTTACCACTGGGGCGCGGCGGGATTGTGTTGCCGCACGGTGAACTACTTCCCGGGACGGTATGTGATCTTCGTCACATTGGGATGCCATTGTGACGGGTGATTCGCCGCACAAGCCGCTTTCAGTTAACGACATTTTCGGTGAATCTCTGCCCGAGACCACCAAGGACGAGTGGGACGACACCCCCTCCAGCCGCGACGCGGAACGCGACGCCTGGTTGCGTGACAACGTCCCGCCGCACCACGGCTGAGCTGTCGTTTTCTGCCCAGCGCGGGACCTGACGGCAGTCAAAATCAATCTCCTGATCAGCTCCGATGTGCCAACGATCGGCAGCTCGGCGGCGCCCGTGATCGGTCCCTGGGCACCCCGTGCACCCGGCTCTGCCCATTGGGCAAACATCCTCCGGCGCCCACCCCTTTGGCTCAGGTTGACGCGTACGCGTTGCCGGGTGGGGGCCTCACCGTTATGTTTCTCGCTGTCAACGATGAGCATTACGTAAGAGAAGCATGTGGGATTTCTAATTCCACTCACATCAAGCTCTTGCGGGGTGTCAGGCTTAGCCGTAGAGCCGGGCACTCACAGGAAACGGCGGACCGCAGGGTTCGTCACGACAAGCTAGGGAGAACATGAAGGCAATCAGTCGGGTGCTGGTCGCTCTGGTAGCAGCGTTCGCGGCGCTCCTCACCAGCACGGGCACCTCTCACGCAGGGTTGGACAACGAGCTGAGCCTGGTCGACGGCCAGGATCGCACCCTTACGGTTCAGCAGTGGGACACCTTCCTCAACGGTGTCTTCCCGCTCGACCGCAACCGCCTCACCCGCGAGTGGTTCCACTCGGGTCGGGCCAAGTTCATCGTCGCCGGCCCCGGCGCCGATGAGTTCGAGGGCACGCTGGAGCTGGGCTACCAGATCGGCTTCCCCTGGTCGCTGGGCGTTGGCATCAACTTCAGCTACACCACGCCGAACATCCTGCTCGACGATGCGACGCCGGCGAACCCGATCCAGGTCATCACCCCGAACCTGTTCCCGGGCGTCTCCATCAGCGCTGACCTGGGCAACGGCCCCGGCATCCAGGAAGTCGCGACCTTCTCGGTCGACGTCAAGGGTGCATCCGGTGGCGTCGCCGTCTCGAACGCTCACGGAACGGTCACCGGCGCTGCCGGCGGCGTGCTCCTGCGTCCGTTCGCACGGCTCATCGCGTCGACGGGTGACAGCGTCACCACGTACGGCGAACCGTGGAACATGAACTAACTCCCTAGTTCAACGAGAACAGCCCCCGGCCATCGGCCGGGGGCTGTTTTCGTGTGTGTGCGCTACCTGTCGCCGCTGGTGTTCTTCGCGGTGTCGGGGCTGGGGCCGGTGCCGGGGCCGGTGACGGTCTCGGCGCTGACGCCGTCCTTGAGAAGGTTGCGGATCTCGGTCAACAGGCTCAACTCGGTGTCCTGGGCCTGCTCGACCTCACCCTTCTTGCGGAGCCGGTTGTACGGCACCACCACCAAGAAGTAGACGACCGCGGCGACCAAGATGAAGTTGATGGCCGCCGAGATGATCAGGTTGAGATCGATGACCTGCCCGCCGCCGATCGACACCTTCAGGACGCCGACGTCGGTGCCGCTCGCTCCGATGCGGCTGGTGAGCGGCGTGATGATCGCGTCGGTGAACGTCTTGACGAGCGCTGCGAACGCGGTACCGATGACGACCGCGACCGACAGGTCGACGATGTTGCCGCGGGAGAGAAACTCCTTGAATCCCTTCAACACGTGGAACGTCCTTCCTATGAATGGTCAGGCACGTACGCCACAACCCGTGGGGCAACGCTAACCCCATCCTGAGGACGCTCAGTGGAAGGTGAGGGTGATGGCTTGGGTCAGGGACGCCCCGGCCACCTCGTTCGCCTTGAGGACCGGTAACGCGACCAGCACCACGCCGTCGCGGCTCCTGTCCTTGGACGTCGACGAGACCAGCACCACGATCGCGTTCGTGGCAACCACGCGCGAGCGCTGTTCACCAGAGCCGTCGACGGCCTCTGAAACGGCTAGTACGTCGACCACGTCGCCAGTGCGCACCAGATCCAGCAGCGCTGCATCGGTCGGGTGGACGGGGACGATGCGGGCGTCCGGTCCCGCGGTGGCGTCGGCGAGGCGCGAGCCAAGCACCCGCACGTCGGTGAGCACCTCTCCGCGGCGGGCCGGACCGGCAAGCGTGGCGCCGACCAGGTCGGTGCCGTTCGTCGTGGCGCCGTCGGGAATCGTGGCCACCAAACGTGATTCGACGCGAACGTCGGAGGCCACCAGCTCGACGCCCGGTGCCAAGTCGCGGGTCGCGACGACGACGTCGGTCTTTCCCTCGGTGGGATCTGGGCGCAGCGCGGCGGCGGCGGCCAACAGAACGAGGGCTCCCGCGGTCACGCGGCGAGCCATGACGGTGCGCGTCCAGTCCGGTCGCACACCCGCGACGAGGCGCGACGTCAGCGACGCGTTGAGTGATTCCCCCATATGGCCACGCTAGGCAGCCGAACCACGTTGTGGCAGGGGGTGGGGATCGCCCTGTGGATAACTGCTAGCTGGAGGAGGCCGGCGCGGACGCGGGCTTGCTCGACGAGGGGGTCGAGCTGGACTTGTCCGAGCTCGACGGGCTCGACGACTTCTCGGTCGACGTCGACGACTTCTCCGCAGGCTTGTCGGCCGACTTCTCCGAAGAGCTTGAGGAGTCGCTGCCGCCGCTGGAGCCGTTGATCGTGCTCTTCGAGGTTTCGCGGCTGTCGTTGCGGTAGAAGCCGCTGCCCTTGAACACGACGCCCACCGAGCCGAAGAGCTTGCGCAACCGGCCCGAGCACTTCGGGCACTCGGTCAGCGCGTCATCTGTGAATGCCTGCACCGCGTCGAAACGGTTGTCGCACTCGGTACAAGCGTACGAATAGGTCGGCACCAAAACCTCCGGAAAAAGACGAAATCTGTTAGCACTCTAGCTGCTCAAGTGCTAGAACCGCTACGCGGGCCACGCCATTCCCGCCGCACTGGCGACGACGTAAGTCGCCGCCGGTCAGCGGAGTTCGACGAGGCCGCCACCCGGGGTGAGCGCATGCGTCATGGGCACGTCGTGCGGTTCGGCCGGGAGACGGTCGAGCACCTCGTCGTCGCGAACCATCGCCATCAACCGCGCCGAGGGATTCGCCATCGCCAGGCTCCGGTCGTAGTAGCCGGCGCCCCTCCCGAGCCGGCTGCCCACCCGGTCGACCGCCAGCGCGGGGACGACGACCGTCGACGCCATGCCGATCGCCTCGGCGGGAAGGTAGGGCGCTGGTGGCTCACGGAGTCCAAAGCGGGCGGAAACCAGCTCCCCGCGGTACTCGCCCCAGGTCAGCGCCAGCGGATGGCCCGCGTCGTCCTCACGGGCCACGGGCAGCAGAACACGCACCCCGGAGTCGACCAGCGAGTCGAGGATGTCCGTCGAACCGGGCTCGGAACCGACGGGCACGTACGCGCAGACGGTGTCGCCCGGTTGCAGCAGCGCCGCCAAGCGTCGACGCAGTTCCTCGGCCTCCGCACGCCTTACGTCGTCGGGGACCGCGCGGCGAGCCGACAGGATGGCGGTCCGCATCTCGGCCTTCGTTGGTGGCACCGGCTCACGATGCCACGTCGGACTGGCGGGCTCACCCGGTTGCGGACGACCGATGACGTTATGGTGTGAACGATGACGACACGGGCTTTGGTGCCGATCCCACGCACCGCGATCGTTCCGGCTGCCGGTTTGGGCACACGCTTTCTACCTGCGACGAAGACGGTGCCGAAGGAGTTGCTGCCCGTCGTCGACACGCCGGGCATCGAACTGGTCGCCGCAGAGGCGGCCGAGGCGGGCGCCGAGCGGCTCATCATCGTCACCTCCGAGGGCAAGGACAGCGTCGTCGCGCACTTCGTCGAGGACCTGATTCTCGAGGGCACCCTCGAAGCGCGCGGCAAGACGGTGATGCTGGAGAAGGTGCGCCGGGCGCCGGGTCTGATCAAGGTCGAGTCGGTGGTGCAAGCCGAGCCGCTGGGCCTCGGTCACGCCGTGAGCTGCGTCGAGTCGAGTCTGGACGACGACGAGGACGCCGTGGCGGTACTGCTGCCCGACGACCTGGTGTTGCCGACCGGTGTCTTGGAGACCATGTCGAAGGTGCGCGCCAAGCGCGGGGGATCGGTGCTGTGCGCCATCGAGGTGCCTGCCGACGAGATCAGCGCCTACGGGGTGTTCGACGTCGAGGTAGTTCCCGACGCAGTGAACCCAAATGTGTTGCGCGTCAAGGGCATGGTGGAGAAGCCGAAGGCGGAGGACGCTCCCTCGCTGTACGCCGCGGCCGGCCGGTACGTGTTGGACCGCGCCATCTTCGACGCGCTGCGGCGCGTGAAGAAGGGCGTGGGCGGCGAGATCCAGCTGACCGACGCGATCGCCCTGCTGATCGAGGAGGGCCACCCGGTGCACGTGGTGGTGCACCGCGGTTCTCGACACGACCTGGGAAATCCCGGCGGGTACCTCAAGGCTGCGGTTGACTTTGCATTGGAGCGTGACGACTACGGACCGGAGCTACGGCGCTGGTTGGTCGAGCGATTGGGCCTGAGCGCCAACTGACTTGCGCATGGGCTCCATGACTGGAGAAAGGCGCACGAGTGCGTTCGGTGGAGGAGCAGCAGGCCAAGGTGGCTGCCGCCGCGGTGGCGCCGAGACCCGTACGGGTGGCCATCGCGGAGGCACAGGGATTGATGTGTGCCGAGGAGGTCGTGACCGAACGCCCGCTTCCGGGGTTCGATCAGGCCGCGATCGACGGTTATGCGGTACGTAGCGTCGACGTCCTCGGCGTCGAGGCCGGTGACGACGAGGACGGCGACCGTGAGGTCAGCCTTCCGGTGATGGGTCTCATCGAGGCGGGTGCGAAGACGCCGAGCCGGCTGCAGCCGCGCCAAGCCGCGCGGGTGCAGACCGGTGCGCCGATGCCGACGCTTGCCGACGCGGTGCTCCCGTTGCGCTGGACCGACGGCGGTGACGCGCGCGTGCGGGTGCTCCGCGGGGTCCGTTCGGGCGCCTACGTGCGCCGTACCGGTGACGACGTGCAGCCGGGTGACGTCGCCGTCCGGTCGGGCACGATCATCGGCGCCGCGCAGGTGGGGTTGCTCGCCGCGGTGGGCCGCGAGCGCGTGCTGGTGCATCCTCGTCCGCGACTGTCGGTGATGAGCGTCGGCGGTGAGCTGGTCGACGTGTCGCGCAGTCCGGGAAACGGGCAGGTCTACGACGTCAACTCCTATGCGTTGGCCGCGGCGGGTCGCGACGCGGGTGCCGAGGTCAATCGTGTCGGCATCGTGGACACCGAGTCGAAGACCTTGCGCGACGTCGTCGAGGGCCAGATCAACCGCGCCGAGGTCTTGGTGATCGCCGGGGCGGTGGGTGGCACCGCGGCCGAGAGCGTGCGGGCGGTGCTCTCGGAGCTCGGCGACATGGAGGTGTCGCGCATCGCGATGCACCCCGGGTCGGTGCAGGGCTTCGGGCAGCTGGGGCGCGACGGCGTGCCGGTCTTCCTGTTGCCTGCCAATCCGGTGAGCGCGTTGGTGGTCTTCGAGGTGATGGTGCGGCCGCTGATCCGCATGTCGTTGGGCAAACGGCAGCCGCTTCGGCGCGTCGTGCAGGCGAGGACGTTGTCACCGATCACGTCGGTGGCGGGCCGTAAGGGCTACCTTCGTGGCCAGTTGATGCGCGATCAGGACACGGGCGAATACCTCGTCCAGGCGCTTGGTGGGGCGCCCGGTGCGTCGTCGCACTTGCTGGCGACGCTCGCGGAGGCGAACTGTCTCGTCGTGGTCCCCAGTGAGGCCGAGGAGGTCCGTACCGGCGAGATCGTGGACGTGGCCTTCCTGGCTCAACGCGGCTGAGAAATACGATCATGAACCTGTGGCGGTCGTCGTCGATGCACCCGGGCTGGCCGCAGCCCGTCGGGCCGTTGCGGGTGCCGGCGGGTCTGGTGCGGCTGCGTCCGATCCGGCTGCGCGACGGTGCGGTGTGGAGCCGCATCCGGCTGGCCGATCAGGCGCACCTCGAGCCATGGGAACCGGTCGCCGAGGTGGATTGGGAAGCGCGGCACTCGATTTCGTCGTGGCCGTCGATCTGTTCCGGGTTGCGTGCGGAGGCCAGGAAGGGTCGGATGCTGCCGTATGCGATCGAGTTGGACGGGGAGTTGTGCGGCCAGTTGACGATTGGGAACGTGACGCACGGCGCGCTGCGTTCGGCGTGGATCGGCTACTGGGTGGCCAAGGCGCGCAACGGCGGCGGGGTGGCGACGGCGGCGTTGGCGCTGGGTCTGGACCATGGCTTTGGTCCCGTCGGTCTGCACCGGGTCGAGGCGACGGTGCGGCCGGAGAATGCACGGAGCCGGGCCGTGTTGGCCAAGGCCAACTTCCGCGAGGAGGGCTTGCTCAAGCGGTATCTGGAGGTCGACGGCGGGTGGCGTGACCACCTGCTGGTGGCGATCACGATCGAGGAGTTGAACGGCTCGGCAACGTCTGCGTTGGTCCGTGCCGGGCGTGCCAATTGGGCCTAATCTGTTGCAGTTGTGGCTAATGGGGCGAATGTGCTTGTCAGAGGTGAATTACAGGTGTGTAATTAGCCCCGGCGCGTCGTCCCCGGATGCGCTGGTCACGGACCTACCTTCACGGGGAAAGGAGCCGGCGTCATGCCAAGCATCCCTCAGTCTCTTCTTTGGATAAGTCTCGTCGTGCTCTGGCTGTTCGTGCTGGTTCCGATGTTGATCAGCAAGCGAGACATCGTGCGTCGCACCAGCGACGTCGCGCTGTCTACGCGCGTGCTGAACTCCGGCCACGGCGCGCGACTGCTGCGCCGCCGCAAGCCTGCCGCCGGCCACCACAGCGACCCGGACTGGCGTCCGACGCACGACGACCTCGACGAGTACGACGACGAGGACCGCGAGGAGGAGGACGCGCCCCGCACGGCGGTCGTGGTGATGGCCGCCGCGACTGTGGAGGCCGAGTCCGAGTACCTCGACGTCGACGTCGTCGAAGAGGACTCCGGCGCACTGCCGCTCGGCGCGTCCGCGCAACGGGCCTTCGACCAGGAGCCGGAATTGCCGCTGGACTTCGGCGACAACACCGCGGTGTTCTCGGTCGACGACCTGCAGGAGGTCGACGGTGTCGCGGAAGCCGTCGAGGCGCACGAACCGGACGTAGACGAAATCGTCGCCGATGACACGACCGACGACATGACCGACGAATTCGAAGCGGTGTCCGAGGACGACCCGGACCACGACTACGAATACGTCGACGACTCCTCGGGCGTCGAGGCCGCTGCGGACTCCCCACCCCACGCCGCTGGATCGAAGTCGCAGGAACGTCGCCGGAGCTACGAGTCGAAGACCGCCGCCGCCGTCAGCGCGCGCAAGTACCGGTTCCGCAAGCGCGTGCTGATGGTCATGTCGGCACTGCTGCTGCTCACCGCGGTGGCCGCCTACGCGGTGTCGCCGACGTTCTGGTGGTTGTGCGGCACGGTCGGCGGCGTCACGATCCTCTACCTCGGCTACCTGCGGCGCCAGACGCGCATCGAAGAGCGCGTGCGGCGGCGTCGGGCGCAGCGGATGATGCGGTCGCACCTCGGTGTGGAGAACACCAAGGACCAGGAATTTGACGTCGTGCCTGCGCGGCTGCGGCGGCCCGGGTCGGTGGTTCTCGAGATCGACGACGAGGATCCGATCTTCGAACACCTCGACTACGCGACCTTCGCGCGGGAGTACGACCTGCCGCGAGCCTCGGGTCAGTAGCTCGATTTCTAGCCGGGGGACCGGCACTGGTAGCCTGCTACCGATACAAGGGGCTATAGCGCAGTTGGTAGCGCGTCTCGTTCGCATCGAGAAGGTCAGGGGTTCGATTCCCCTTAGCTCCACAGAGTTCTAGCAGGTCAGGTATATATTTTGACCCGGATCTGGTCTCGCGTCAACGGCCAGGTCAACAAGTCGGGTCTACGATGTCTCTCATGGCATCGTTGCGAGTCCGCAACCGCAGGGACGGAACCGAGTACTACGCCGTCCTGTATCGCCTCCACGGCAAGCAGACCTCCACATCTTTCAACGATTTCGCCTCGGCTTCGTCGTTCTGCGAGATGGTCACCAAGTTCGGTCCGGAGAACGGTCTCTCGACACTGCAGGTTGACACGACCCTCGCAACGCTGACCGTCGAGCAATGGCTGAATCATCACATTGAGCACCTCACCGGCGTTGACCCGAACACCGTCGAGAAATACCGCGCCTATGTCCGCAACGACATTGCCGAGGCGCTGGGAGCGATACCGCTGGCCGCGTTGACCAGAGAGCACGTTGCCCAGTGGATCAAGGCGATGGCCAAGCCGGACCCCAAGGGCTGGCGACCCAGCGCCAAGACGATCACCAACAAGCACGGGTTCCTCGCAGGTGCTCTGAATGCTGCGGTGGCGGCCAATCACATCCCGGCCAACCCATGCACGGGCATGGGCATGCCGAAGGATGACGATCCTCGCGAGACGACCTTCCTTACTCGCGAGCAGTTCGAACTTCTCCACTCGAAGGTCACCCCGTTCTGGCAGCCGATGGTCGAGTTCCTCGTCGCCTCTGGTGCCCGATGGGGTGAAATCGCCGCACTGCGTCCCCACAACGTGAACCGCGAAGACGGCACCGTGTGGATCGCTCAATCCTGGAAACAGGGGACCGGCGGCTACCGACTAGGTTCGACGAAGACCAAGAAGGGAGTGCGCACGATCAACGTGCCGAAGTCGGTGCTGGACAAGCTCGACTACTCCAACGAGTTCTTGTTCGTGAATCGCACAGGCGGGCCGGTCCGGGCGCAAGGCTTCTACGCACGTGTGTGGGTGCCCGCGTTGAAGCGTGCTTGGCCGTCAGTTGACGAGAACGGGGAACCGGTGAAAGGCCAGACGAAGGTGCTCCGGCCCCGCATCCACGATCTCAGGCACACCTGCGCCTCCTGGATGATCCAGGCTGGCGTACCACTGCCTGTGATCCAGCAGCATCTCGGCCATGAGTCGATTCAGACGACGGTGGCCGTCTACGGGCACTTGGACCGGCGCTCGATGCAGGCTGCCGCGGACGCAATTGGGCGAGTTTTGGAGATGTCTTGAGCCGCAGATGTTAGCGATCTACCCAGGTAGATGGCATGTAAGCGTTAAGGGCCCTTGTCTGTAACCTATTGCAGCACAGTAGCTTACGATGCTTCTCAGCTTGAGGATCATGCCCAAGCTGCTAAAGTAGTGGGTAGCGCTACTGATTGCCGATTCGTGCAGCGGGGCATCAGTGGATCGCCCAAGGGCGATGGTCAACAGGTCAGTTCTGACCTGGAGTGACAGACACCGGCACCAACTTGTCCTTTGCCGAGTTGTGTCGCCCGGAGGCCCTCCGTGTCAGGTCATCTTTCCACCACCACCACCACCACCACCGCTGCCAGCGAGCGTGGCCGATACGCCGCACTGCTTCGCAGTCGCGCCCCCGATGACGCCGAGCTGCTCGAGGCCCGTCGCCGGATGCGTGAAGAGGCGCTGATCGCTGCTGTCAATCGCGCGCTCAACAAATCATCGGCCACCGTCACCGCCGAACTGCGTACCCGCATCGACTCGTTGGTGGCTGATCGACAGGTGGTCGCGTGAGCATTCACACCTACGGCATCGCACAGGCTGCGGTGCTGATGAATTGCTCCCCGCGCTGGCTGGTTGAGCAGCTGCGCGCCAACAGATTCCGAGGCCGCAAGGTCGGACGACAGTGGCTCATGACGGAGCAAGACATCGCGGATGCCCTTGACCTGTGCGCGAACGATGGTCCTCGGGGCGTCACTCAAGCCGTCACTGGCCGGACTCGCGTTCCGGTGGCCAGCCTGACCCCCACCAGCCGCAAGAGATTGGTGGGTCTGTGATGGCCGAGGGCTACACAGCATCTCGGGTCAGCGCAGGAACGCTTCCAGCCGAGAACGAAAGCACTGCGGCGACGATCATCTGCTCGACGTGTTTCGCGTCGAAGACTCCGGCCGAGATGGCACTAGATCGTTCAACGAAGTCTGGACTTCGGTCGCAATGCCGCGACTGTCGCAGAGGGTACGACCAGAGGCGCTACCAGAGGTCCAGCTCGAGCATCCTTGCCGTGCAACACCGCTATCACCGGGAGCATCCCGAGGTTGCTTGGGCGAAGAGCCATCGCCGTCGGGCTGCGCGGTATGGGCTTCAGTTGATCACGGAACTTGTCACCCGGCAGCAACTCGTCGAACGATGGGGTGACGTCTGTTTCTACTGTGGAGGGGAGTTCGAGGTCGTCGACCACCGCATCCCCGTCGCCGCCGGAGGACACCACATCGTCCACAACGTGGTGCCCTCTTGTAGTGCCTGCAACCAGCGGAAGCGGTGGAGTTCTGACGAGCAGGTCATCCGCAACTACCGCAATCTGATTGGTGGTGACGTTCGTCCGGTGATCTTGACCGGCGCACACCCTGACAGAAGAGCAGGCCAAGTCCGGAACCTACATGTCGAGGAGGCTGCGACCGGCTAGGCAACTCCGTCCCCTACGCGAAGAGGCCCGTCACAGGAATGACGAGCCCGCTCCGCTTCCCCGTCACGGGAAGGTAAAAGTCCCAGCGAAGGACCGCGTCAATGATAACGCCCCACGTCGACCCGCGGAGCGGAGAGCAGCACGAGCCGGAGACTGAACCCCCGTTTGCCCGGCTGTTCGACAGTCAGCTCTTCGATGACCATGCTCCACTGTTGTGGGGCTGGAGTGAGAGCGATCTGACCCTGGTGCTTGACCGGCTCGCACACCTGCTGCCTGCCAACCTTCCTGGGCGCATGCAAATGGCCGTCGCAGCCTCAGCCCTGTCCATCGCCGTGGAGAAGCGGCGCACGGGAGGGGGAGTGCACTACGCCCGCGCCAAGGATGCCTACGGGGTACCAGCTCGGTACCGCTGCGATCCGAGCCGCTCTTGGCATTACACCACCCGGTCGGTCGACATTCTCATCGAGCTGGGCCTGATCGACCAGGAGCTGGGCCTTTGGTGTCCGGGTGCCGAGGGGTCTGAGACCGTCGCCTGGGCAGCAGGCGACCTCATGACTGTCCTGGGCTCGCTGGTCGACATGCAAGACCAGGTGACGCACAGCAGGCCGGAGGTCATCGTGCTTCGGGACCGTGAAGACAAGAAGAGGGTCGACTACACCGAGACGGTGGAAACCATCGCCATGCGCCGGGAAGTGGAGTACATCAACGACGCCCTCGCGCGGCTCCAGCTCGGCGACGGGCAAGGCAAGGTCCACATTCCGCCGCTGAGGCGAGTATTCAACGGGTCGTTCGAACGAGGGGGGCGACATTACTGCCACGGAGACTCGTTCCAGAACATGCCAAGCGAGCGACGTCGTCAGCTGCAGATCGCCATCGACGGGGTCGTCCACCCCGTGGTTGAGGTTGACTACTCCAACCTGCACGTCGAGATGGCGTACCGGCGACTGCGTAGGCGGATCCGCCCAGGGGACCAGTACGCCATCCCGGGATTCAGCAGGTCGTTGGTCAAGGTGGCTGTGAACACCGTGCTGAACGCCACCAGTCGGCTTACGGGGGTCCGGGCCATCGCTGACGAGCTTCACAAGAACCGGGACCTCCGGGAGCTGAGCGGAGTCGGTACAGGGACGAGGTCCCAGTGCCACAAGCTCGCGGAGAGGGTGGTGGCCGCGCTTGAGCGGAAGCACCGCCGGATCAAAGCTCTCTTCGGGTCTGACAGCGGAGCAGAGTTCCAGCGGAAGGACTCAGACATGGCGGTCCAGATCATGAAGGAGATGATCCGACGCACGGGACGCTGCCCCCTGCCAGTGCACGACTCCTTCCTGGTGGCCGACTCTGACGAACAGGAGCTGGTCAGGGTGATGAGGGAGGTAGCCCTGAGCTACAGGCTCCGTCCCACCCTGAAAGTCCTCCGTCGAGGGGAACCCGCAGCACTGCTTCCCTATATGGAGGTAACAACCTCTGACCTGCACCAATGGGAACGGCACTCAGGCAGGGAAATGCTCTCCCGTGGTGCGCGATACGCCAACCTGACCACTTGCAGTCGCACTGTGCTTCCTGCCTGTCGCGCTGGATCTCCGTACGGGCGCGATCCACCGCTGTTCATCCCCCAGCACGTCGCCGACAACCGTGGGACAGCCCAGGTCCGCGCGGACCAAGGCCCCCGGAGGCTCACATGTAGAACTCTTCCAACGGGCGTGCACCAAACTGGAAAACCTGCTGCTACCGGGGAGCGCCGTGGCTCGAGCGCATCTGTGCGCCGTGAGGCACGGTAACGGGAGGAACGCGCAGGAAGAGTCACCTTGCACAACTTGGGAGGGGTGTCTTCATCAGTGGACCCCCTCCGTAAGAGGTCGGAGCCTCGGCGAACAACACATGAAACAGCGGCGAACCTACAGCTCAGCTACAGCTGAATTGTCACATCGAAGAGCGACGTAGGTGGATCGCCGTGCTTGTGGTTTCGTCATCTGCCTCAACCGGTAGAGGTGACTGGTGGCGGCGTGGGGATTGCTGCCTTCGAGGAGTTCCCCGCAAAGCTCGGGGACCATGGGAGGGTACTGATGTGGGTAGGCCGCGTCGATCTGGACGGTGCAGCCGTCGGGCGGGTAGCCGAAGCGGTTGGGCTTTTCGAAGCCATCCTGCCCGCATGGTTGTAGACGCCATGACGCCAGAGGCCGCTTGCCTTGGCGATCAGGTCGACGGTTTTGATGCCGGCTGGACCCCTCGGCATCAGTTCGCAGGATTGGACTGATGGATGATGTCGGGGATCGGTATCCCGTCCTTGCGGAGGTTTCCGGGGAAGCAGGGTGAGATGACGGCGAGTGACGGCGGGTATTCCGGCGGGTAAGCGGCTTGAATCAGGAGGCTGTACCCGTCGGGCGGGTAGCCGAACTGGTTGGGCTTCTCGAAGCCGTTGCGTTCCATGACCGACAGCCCCCAGCTCCGCCACAAGTCACCTGTCTTCGAAATAAGGTCAGCGGGCGCTAGACCTGCGGGACCGATGACGTAGGTGGTGACGGTGTAGTCGGTGGGGCCGGACCCGGGGCCTTGGTAGTCGTCGTCGCAGGACAGATTGGAGCCGCCTCCGGCTTGGGTCGTGTCCAAGGTGGTCCCCGGGGGAAGCCCGTCGACCGTCTTCTGCAGGTACTGCAGCACGGTGTCGTGCGCTTCTTGTTGGCTGGCAGGAATTTTCGGTGCCGAGGGGGTCGGGGTGGGCTCCATGGGGCCTCCTGGGATCGGGGTAACCCCTGACGCGTTCGACGGTCCGGGTTGTTGATTCGATTCCGCTGGGGAGCACGCAGCCATCAGCAGCGCTGTGAGGGCGAGGGCGGCAAGGGTCCGGGATGTCGTCATGGCCATCACGGGGTGAACGTCGGTGGTGTGACGTCGGTGCGTCCGGCGATGATGCGTCCCATGTTGGTCAACGCGGGGTTGTCCTGGTCCCAGTAACTGCTGTGTGCATCAACCGAGGGTAGGCCCAGGGGCCCGGCGGGCCCGGGCGCGGCTTCGAAGGGGATGCCACCGAAGTTCGCCGACATCGGATCGGGTCCGAGGGACGCGTAGGTGGCGACACCGATGACGTCGTTGAAGGCGCGAGTGGAGTACACGTGCGCGCCCGGGTCGAGGTTCAGGTCGCTGGCGTGCCCGGCGAGCATCCCGGGGCTGCCGAGGTTGATGACGTTGTTGGCGTCGAGGTGGTGGCCGTCCAGGCCAGCGGCTCCGACGAGGGTGGAGCCGTAGCTGTGGCCGATCACGGTGTTCTGTGACGGGCCTCCGTGGCCCAGGTCGTCGTGAGAGGCGCGCAGTCCAGATTGGAAGCTGTCGAGAGCAGCTGCCCCGTTGCGGGCGTAGTCCGTGGATGGGGCATCTGTCACGACGTTCATCGGTCGGTCGTACCCCATCCAGGTGGTCACCGACACGTCTCCAGGTTGGAGTGTGCGGTCCGCCCTCAGCGTGGCCTGGTACATCGCTTCGGACTTCTCGGTGCTGTATTGCAGGCGGGACAGATCCTGACCCGTGCCCGGTACGTAGGTCGCGTTGTGCTCGGCGGTGTCTGGATTGCCGATCGACACCGCTGCGTGGCCCTTGTCGTCGATCTCACCGAGTAGCCGAGGCTGGGTGTCCAGCAACTTGCCGTTGCTGTCCTGTGGAGGTTCGAGCGCGTTTTCGACTTGGTGATAGCCCTCGAGGGTGCGGTTGGCGGCGTCCCACTTCGACTTCCAGTCCGCGTAGGTTGACCCGTTGGGAGGGCGCGTGGGGCTGCCGTTTGCCCACCCGGGGTGTTCCGCGCGGAGTCGGTCGACCTCGGCTTGGGCTGATTGGGTGAGTTCGGGCAGGTGCTGGCGGTTGTACTTGTCGCGGTCGGTGAAGGGCATGCCGTCGTGGTTGCCGATGCTGTGGTCTTGGTCGTACATCCAGTCCTTTTCTTCCGTGGAGAGCTTGTCCCAGAAGTCGTTGAACTGTTGAGGGTCAGTCGGAGGATTTGTCAGCTGTGCCCGCACATCTGGGCGGTCCTCGGCTGGCCCGGTCGCATCGTTGCCCGCCATGGTGATGGCGCGGGCCAGATCGGCGTCGGCGGCATTCGCCTCGGTGAGCACCTTCCCGATGCGCGTGACGAGGTCTTGTTCTTCGATGAAGTACACCGGGTCGGTCTTGGCCCGCTGGTGATCCAGAGGGGTCACCGTGCCCGTGGCGGGGTCGATGCTGAAGCCCTCGCTGCGGGCGTCACGGTAGATGCCCTGCAGCTTGTCCTTGACGGCTTGAACCTCGTCGGCCGACTTGCTAGTCGCCGACGCAATGGCGGCCATCTCGTCGGCGTGAGCCGCCAAGTGACCGCTCAACTTCTCCAGAGCGGCGCGGGCGGCGTCACCACCAGTGCCCTGCCATGTAGCGATCATCGGCAGCTTCGACAAGCCGGTTTTCACCTCGTCGGCGCTGGCTCCGCGCTTGCCGAGCGCCCGGGACACGTCTTGGACTGCGGAGGCGTCCCAGCGCTCTATGTCGGCGAGAGTGATCGGCATCAGAGCTGGCGGTCGAGCGCCTCGGCCGCGTGCGAGTCGTTCTGGGCGTAGCCGTCGGCGGCGGCTTTGTAGGCGTCGCGGTGGGCGGCGATGTCGCCGCAGAGCTTGGTCGTGGTGGCCTGCCACTCGGTGATCTTCGACTGCAGCGCCGCCGCTGATGCACCGACCCAGCCAGCCTGAGCGCCCTCGATCTCACCGTCGGCCGCAGTGTGCGCAGCAGTTAGGTCAGCGTGGTGAACGTCCATGTGGTCAGACGACATGTGCAAATCAATTGGATCAACCTCCAGAGACTTGCTCATGTAACCGCGCCCCCTTGGTAAGCCGCCGGCCGCTCGTACCCGACCCCCGTCGGGGGTGATTCAAGGATACGAGCGCTCGGCCCAGAAGGATTGCACCAATCTGACTCCACCCCCGTCGGGGGATCGAGAAGCGGCGACTTGGAGACCGAACCCCCGCCGGGGGTACTTGCCTAGCGCCCGTGTCTTGCCGGACCCGTGCCGCGAGTCCACCCCTTGGGGCATGATTGGCTTCGCGATGGGCGCGTCGCTGACAGCGGATGTCGCGTCAGTGGTGTGATCTTGGAAGGCACGTGTCACCATGCCTTCATGGCTATTCGGGTTCGCTTTGCTGGCGCGGTGGGTGTTGGCGTTTTCTGGCTTGTGGCAGCGGTGAGTCCGGCGATTGCGACCGCGGACGAACGTTGCACGAACCAAATCGACTATGCCGGTGACCCCAGGTCGAACGCCGAGATCAACTCAATTGGTGCGACAACCGGCCATTGCCCCGCCCCGCTCGTTGGCAACTCCGGCGCGTCCAACGCCATTCCAGGCATCACTGTCGGCGTCGTGACCGGGCAACCGTGCAGTAATACCGAGGCCTTCATCTTTGGGCTGAGCCCGACTGGCCAGCCGATGGCCTGCGGACATGCGCTCAACGGTGGGGGCCTGTGGGGGCCTGCTATAGCTCTGGTTGGAGTTCGGCCTGTCAGCTCGCCATGTACCGAATCTGGCCTTGCGGCGCAGTCGCCGGAGGGGCTTCCACTCGTGTGTGGTGACGGCCGTTGGGTGGTCAACGCCGCCTGAGCCCCACGTCTGAGCTGACGGGGCTCACGCACACGGGCCACCGAAGGTCAACGCATCGAGGGGTCGAGGGCTCATCCCGCTCCGCCGTCATGGCGGGTCGCGCCCGTACCAGTCAGGACGGGGGCTGCTCTTCAAGAAGTCGGCCGACGGGCACCTCAAGCGCCGCGGCGAGGTCGAAGAGCCGTTCGTACAGCAATCCCCGCTTGCCCTGCTCGACATCAATGAGCACGTTCCGCGTCACGCCCGAGCGTAGGGCCAACGCCTCCTGGGTTACGCCGCGGTCCACTCGCAGCGCGCGGATTCTTCCTCCGACTTCCCGACGTCGACGTTCCCACTCGGCAACACGGTCAGGATCGTTCTGACTCGGTCGCGTGGGCACGTGTCCCAGTAGTCGGATGAGAGCCGCTCGTGTCTGCCCTACTAGTAGTGCTATACCTACGAGAGGCGAAGTCCTGCAAGGCTGGGCGGCTCGCTATACGACTCCTGGCTGCCCTGGAAGGGGGTTTCGTGGCAACATGCCAGAACGGGCATAGATCCCCGGAACACCAGCAATTCTGCGGCGAGTGCGGTCTGGCGCTCCCCGGGCAAGTGGCGACCTGCCAGAACGGGCACTCGAACCCTGCGAACGACCAGTTCTGCGCAGAATGCGGAGCGTCGATGCGCGAAGTCCGTCGCCCGTCTGAGGACGTACAGACGAACGTGATCCTTGAACCGCGCTGCGCGAAGACAGGTGCACCTGGTGGTCTACGTGAGGGTCCCGCAGCAACACGACAACCATCGTCTCTGGGAGATCGTTCGCGAATTGCAGCACGCTCCGCGACTGCGGGACCTGGAGGCGGGGCATCGCGTCCACCAACACGCCGCACTTCGCCGCGATGGTTGCTGATCTCGGGCGCTGCAGCGCTGGTGCTCGCTGTTGGGGCCACCGCCGCCGTTGTCATTGCCCGTCGAGATCAGTCATCGCGAGCGCTCGGCGAACAAGACGGACGGACGGGCGAAGCGAAGACTCCGCCAGGCGGGCACGAATCGCAACCCTGGGCGACCACTCCGCCCAGCCTCGCACCCTCACCATCGGCAACTCCACCCGGTGACGTCGGGTTCGAATTTCAGTCCCCGTCGGGCAACATCGCCTGCCGCATGAGTCCGACGGGGGCAGCATGCGACATACGCACCTACCACTACCTGGTGCCTCCAGAACCCAACCCCATCGGTTGTCAGCTGTACGGCGACCGACTCCAGCTCGACGCCGGCGGCCCCGGCTCATTGGCGTGCCACGCGGACAGCCTCCTGGCGCAGCCGTTGCGCACCCAGGCATACGACAGGCCGGTCTCCTTGGGCCAGATCACTTGCGAGATCAGCGAGCAGGCTGGGGTGACGTGCCGAGACACTGTGACAAGTCACTTCTTTCGGCTCTCCCAGCAGTCCTATGACGTCGCCTGACCCTCCGGTGCCCCCCGGGCGCTGCGGCACGCGTTTACACCCGAAAGGCTGGACCGCCATGAAGACCTGCCCGAACGGCCACCAGAACCCCGCCCACTACCGGTTCTGTGGGGATTGCGGCACCTTGCTTGTGGTTCCTGCAGTGCAGACCGCATCACGGTTGTCCTTGTGGCTTCGCGAGAATCGCGGCGGCAGAATCGCGTTGCTTGGCTCGGTGGCAACCATCGTGCTGGTGCTGCTTGGGGTCGGGATCGTCGTCTTCAACCGCCCGGAATCGTTAGTGGCTGGTCCCGGTCCTCAACCCCTCACCGCAGCAGGAGACGTCGTCCGGGGAACCTTCAACGATTGGGTCGCCGCCGTGTGCCCCTCAGGACAAGCAACCGTCGGGCATCAATTAGGGCCGAAGGCGATTCAAGGCGGGATCTGTACGCCGGCCAGTGGCATGCCCATCGCGCGCTCGACAGCAGTCCTGTACGACTTCTTCAACTCGCCATACGACCGGCAGTGGGTGTTGTCTCGCGCGGGGGGTGTCACGTATTGGGCATCGACGACCGACGTCGACACCGGCGCACTGGTGACGTTCTGGACGAGGTGGACGGACGCAGAGGTCGTGAAGCCATTGGAAGCGTTCGGCTTCGAAATCCAACGCGGTCCGTTTCCTCGGTGATGAACGCATTCCTGATGCATTAGGTGGCGCTCCATGCCTTAACTCCGCCGACTTCCTATGGCTGATCAAGCGCAGCGTGCCCCCTGGCAGTTTGCTTCGTTTGCTCCTCGCGAGATGGCCATGAGTGGAAGTCAAGGGTTTTCCCTGATTCGCGACCTGGAGTTTCCTGTCATCCTCCTCGCGAGAACCCGACTTCGGTGTCGGGTCGCATGAGGGTGGGTTTCGTGGGGTCTTCTAAGTACATCGGTCGGGTCGGGGCGTTGGCGGTCGCACTGGGGATTGGGACCGCGTTGGTGACCACTCCGGGGATCGCGTGGGCGGATGAGAACGCTTCCTCCAACGCCGACGGTCCCTCGCAAGACACCTCCGGCGGTGATGCGCCGGGCACGACCAATGATGTGAACCCGCCGAGCACGACCCACGGTCAGGACACCGGGAACCACGACACCCCGCCCCCGACGACGGGGGCCACGACCACCACGACTACGCAGGGGTCCACCACGATCACCACCGTGGGCGGAAACGGTCCGACGGTCACTGTCGGTGGCTCCACCAACACCGGCACCATCGGCACCCACGACGACGCCCCTACCCAGTCGTCGGCCACCACTGCGGGAGTGCCGGGGGAGACGATCTCCACCACCACCGGGGCGGCCACGACCATCGCGAGCACCCCGCAGATGACCCCCACCGCGACCGCGACCGCGACCGCGCAGCAAGTCACTCCGACGGCGGTGGTGACAACGCTTAGACCGTCGGGTTCGGCTGCGTCGGCGGAGACCGTGCTCGCATTGAGGACCCCGGCTACCGGCACGGTGGCGCTGGCCGAGGTCACCGTCACGCCCCGGCCGTTAGTCGCCCGCCTGGCGCCGACCGACACAAACACCGTCGGCGACACCACCACGACACTAAGGTCGGCCCTCGAGGCTCCCGCGTTGCCGGTACCAACGGTGACCCCACCGACGCCGTTAGAGACCGTGCTGGCAGTTCCCGGCACCATCGTCTCTACGTTGCTCAACCTGTTCACTCAAGCCTTGGCCCCGTTGATCGGTCCGGGTGCACCAGCCGACAATCCCGTCCTGTGGGGGGTGTTGGCATTCGTCCGTCGCCAGTTCGACATGACTACAAATACGTTGACCGCCGCCTCGGTGTCGACCAGCCAGCGCCTCGACACGGCGTTGGCCACAGCCGCGACGGCGAACCAGCCGCCAACGGTCGTTGCCGCAACCCTTGGCACACCTGACCCGACGACCGGTGCAGTGAGCGGGCATCTCAACGCCACCGACCCCGAAAACAGAAAGCTGTCCTACACCGTAGCCACTGCCCCATCGACAGGGGTGTTGACGCTGAACAAGACGACCGGTGCATTCACCTACACGCCGACTGCGTCGCAGCGGGTGCTGGCAGGGCTGGCGGGAGGCACCGCAGCAGCGTCGTTCGCCGTGACCGTCTCCGACGGCACGAACAAACCCGCCGCCACCGTCACCGTGCCGATCAGTCCGACGACGGTGACCGGACTCGGATCGGTGGCAGCCGGTGACGGAACGAGCGGCCTCGCGGCCACCAACACCCGCGCCTACGTCACCAACTACGACGCCGGAACCCTCACCGTCATCGACACCATCCACCGGACCGTGGTCGCGACCATCGACGTCGACAACCTGCCGAGCGGGGTCACGGTCACCCCTGATGGCAGCAAGGTTTACGTCACCAGCCAGGACACCAACACCGTCTCGGTGATCAACGGCGCGACCAACACCGTCACCGCCCAAATACACTTGGGGGCCGCGACCCCGCAGGCAATTGCCACCAGTCGTGACGGCAAGACCCTTTACGTCACCACCACCACCTACACCCCAGATCCGGACTTCCCCGACACGATCTTCCCGACGAGCACCATCACGAAGATCTCGACGACCACCAACAAGGTCTCCGGCACCATCAAGAACGTCGGCCTCGTTCCCTACGGCCTGACCGTCAGCCCCGACGGCAAGAAGGTTTACGTCGTCTCCGAGGTGTTCTCCGATGACGGCACCTACCAGACCGGGGCGTTCGTGTTCGCGTCCGGTGCGAGTACGGCCACCGCCATCAACGGTGTGGGACATCGGCCCCAGTCGGTCACGATTAGCCCCGACGGCAAGAGCGCCTACATCGCTGACCGGGACAGCGGCACCATCAGCATCGTCGAGACATCCAAGTACACAGTCACCCACACCATTTCGACTGCACCGGACAGCGTCGACGCCGTCGCCGTCAATCGCGACGGGTCGCTCCTGATCGTCCTCAATGCCGCCACCCACAACGTGGACGTCTACACCACCACCGGCACGTATGCGCTGCTGACCAGCGTGCCCACCACCGCGACCACCGACCTGAACTTCCCCCAAGCCGTTCTGTCCACCGATGGTCAGCAGCTCTACTACACCAGTGACGCTGCCCTGCAAGTCATCTCGCTGGTACCGGCGAACACCTTCCCCATCGCGGGTGCCCCGGTGCTCAACCCCCCGACCGCGACCGGTGTGGTCAGCGGATCAGTCCCCGTCACCGACCCCGATCAGGACACGCTGACCTACCGCGCCTCAGCCCCTGGCAAGGGCAGTGTGGTCGTCAACCCAGACGGCACCTTCACCTACACCCCGACCGCCGCTGCGCGCCACGCCGCTGCCACGGTCGGAGCTTCAGCGGCACTCACGACAGATACCTTCACCCTTACCGCCGACGACGGACGACGCGGCATCATCACCGTTCCCGTCACGGTGAACATTCTGCCCGCCAACACCGCACCGACCGCGAAAGCATCTGTAGGAAGTCCGAACTTTAAAACCGGGATCGTCACCGGCAGCGTGACTGGCGCCGACAAAGACAAAGACGCCCTCACCTACACCAGCACCGCACCCGCCAAGGGAACCGTCACCATCGACGCCAAGGGGAAGTTCACCTACACGCCCACCGCATCGGCCCGTCAAGCCGCCGCAGCACCCGCCGCAGCTGCCGTTGACAAGGCCGATGCATTCACCATCAACGTCGATGACGGGCACGGCGGAATCTTCGCCAGTGCTGTCACGGTGAAGATCAGCCCGTTGAGCACTGCCCAATTCAATCTGATCGCTGTCGAATCGGGGTTTGCCGCGATCAACGCCACCACCAGCCCCGCGCCCGTCGTAGCGGCTCCGCAGGCAGCGTTGGCCGCAGCTCAATCCACCGCAAGCACGAACCCCACCGTGGCTGCCACCATTCCGACTATGCCTGCCCCAGAAGGTGTGGCAATCAGCCCGGACGGGAGCCGCGTCTACGTGGCGCACTCAAGCCACAACGGCGCGGTAACCGTCATTGACACCGCCACCAACACCGTAACAGCCACAATTCCGGTCGGCGACGGTCCCATCGGCGTGGCCATTAGTCCGAACGGCAGCCGCCTTTACGTCAGCAACACGGTAGACGGCACAGTATCGGTGATCAACACCGCCACCAACACAGTCATAGGCAAGGCCATCGCAGTCGGCAGCAAGCCGTTCATCATGGCGGTGAGCCCGAACGGCAGCCGCGTCTATGTCACCAACACCGGAGACGGCACAGTATCGGTGATCAACACCGCCACCAACACCGTCATAGGCAACCCTATCTTCGTGGGCAGCGATCTGTATCACGTTGCAATCAGCCCGAACGGCAGCCGGCTTTACGTCAGCAGACTTGAGACCAACGCGGTGTCAGTGATTGACACTTCCACCAACACCGTCATCGGCAACCCAATCCCCGTGGGGAAGCGGCCTTTCGACGTGGCGGTCAGCCCGGACGGCAGTCGGGTCTACGTCACTAACGGCAACGACGGCACGGTGTCGGTGATCGACACCGCCACCAATACCGTCACCGGCAGCCCAATCTTCATCAATAACAACGGTGTCTATGGGCTTGGCGTGAGCCCGAACGGTAGTCGCATCTATGTCACCACCTACGCCGGCCGCGGCACCGTCTCGGTGGTCGACACTGCCACCAACACCGTCATCGGGAGTCCGCTCCCCGTTGGGAGCTTCTCCCGATTCGTCACGGTCAGTCCGAATGGCAGCCGTGCCTACGTCACCAACGTGTACGGCAATTCGGTATCGGTGATCGACACTGGCCAGCAGGCACTCGGACCGGGCGGCAAAATGCTGGCGACGGTCTACGGTAAGGTCCAGAATCCGATCCGGAAACAGCAGTCGGAGTCGGTTACGACGGCTCTGCAAAATCGACTGAGCCTCACGGCATCGCAACTCTTCGAGGGCATGGATCCCAATGTCTCTGACAAGGTGACGGTGCAGCTGGTGCGCAGCATCGACGGCAAGTCGTACCGGATGATGGTGTACATGACGGGAATCGATCCCGGTAACCCCTTCTCCGTCGCCGATGCGGCCTACGGGAACACCGGGTTGCTCAACAGGTCGGTCAGCGACTTCATCGACAACGCCTACGACAAGTGGAGTGCCAAGAAGAAAATCCAAGGCATCACGCTCGTCGGATTCAGCGACGGCGGCCAGCAGATGCAGAACTACGCGGGCACCGGCGCACACGCCGGGCTCGTCAACAACCTTGTGCTCTACGGCGCACCGCTGATCAAGACGACGAAGGACATCAAGGGCAAGTCGTCGCTGGCCTTCGCGAGCGGGGACGATCTCGTCGTCACCGGCGGCAGCCACCACGACGCGTTCGATTCCTACAACGCCAGCGGATCCGACAAGTACGCGATCTACGCCACCAACGGTCCGCACAACCAGCAGACCTATAAGGACGCGGCGAAGGACTTCGACGACACCTTCAAGTACGCGTCAACCGAGTACGTTCAAATCGCTAAAGCCTGGCAGCCGTTCAAGGGAACAGTCGTGGATTCCGGATCGTTCCGGACCCACTACATCGGGCCCCTGGGAATTCCTCTGTAGGTGATTTGTAATGACGGCGCTCGTAAATACGCAGTTCTGCCAGCGGGAGTGCTCACCTGCGTGTCTGTCAATGAGGGCGGGTCTCCTTTGATGCCGGTGGTCTCTGACCACGCATCAGCCATCCAAAGGAGGCCCGCGTTCTCTTACTCCCATCGGAGGACGACGTGGAAAGTCACGACGGAGTCCAGATCCACAAGCTACAGGCCGGGTCGTTCTTCCCGTTGCCGTCTCGAAACAGAGCACATACGAGACACTCCCGGAAGTGCTCGTTCGCAGCATGTTTCGTGAGGTCGATGTGTCTCAAAAGTCCGTCTCAGGAATCAGTGTCTCGTATCGGGCGTTGAACCTGTTGTGAGACAGGGGGTTCAGCCATGGCCGCACAACAGACCGGCGCTCGCGTGGGGTACACGCGGGTCAGCACAGTCGCCCAGACACTCGAACAGCAAAACTCTGCGCTGACTGCAGCTGGAGTTACGAAGACCTTCTCCGACGTCATGTCAGGGGCACGTGACGACAGGCCAGGACTGGCTGCGCTGCTCGAGTACGTCCGCGATGGCGACACCGTAGTCGTGTGGAAGCTCGACCGACTGGGACGCAACACATTACACATCCTGGAGACGGTGAAGTCGCTGACAGACCGTGGGGTCACCTTGATCTCGACAACCGACGGCATCGACTCGTCAACGGCTGCCGGCCGCATGGTGA
Organism: Mycobacterium sp. Root135; assembly: GCF_001426545.1. Taxonomy (GTDB): domain Bacteria; phylum Actinomycetota; class Actinomycetes; order Mycobacteriales; family Mycobacteriaceae; genus Mycobacterium. The sequence goes on from NZ_LMEZ01000009.1 coordinate 100,086, forward strand.
TTGCAGTCCTGGCGAGCATGGCTGAGTTCGAGCGCGAGCTGATCAAAGAGCGGACAGCCCTGAAACGAGTTGCATCCCAGGCCAACGGGACTCGGTTCGGACGGCCCAGAAAAGTCGTGGAGGAAACTCACGTCGCCACAGCCAGGCGGATGAAGAACGATGGCCACACAGCGAGGGACATCGCCAAGTATCTCGGCGTCAGCCGTGCCACGCTCTACCGGTATCTGTCAGTGGACAACGCGGCATGAGTGTTGTTGGCCCGCAGTACGACTCGGTGCAGCCAAGACCCGTCAATGGCCATGCCTGAGCGAACAATGACGTCTGCCGTCGCAGGTTGACCGTCGTGGCCGATGGAAGAATTCACCTACACCTACACCGGCACCAACGCGAGCAGCTGTTGGATGTGCCACTGGCGCCGACGCCCCGAGGTTGCGCCGGGCGACGGTGCGGGCTGAGTTGCGCGGGGTGGCTCGCGAGTGGGATGGCGGGATCGACGAGGCTGGCTAGGAGGCGTGAGGACGATGCAGCGTGGCTGCGCCATAACCTCGCAGCTGCGCTCTAGCCAGAGGGCAGGCCCAGCTTGTCGAAGAAGGCGCGGTTCCGCTCAGTGGCTGCGTTGACCAGCCCGTCGAAGCTCATCACCTCGATGTACGCCCTAGCGGCATTGTTGTAGCCGAAGTAGCCGAGACCGTCGTGGGTGGGCCGCAAGTCTGAGATCTCGCACCGCTCGATCATCTTCTTCGTGAGGTCGGCGATGATGTAGCAGAACGCCGGCGGGTCCTGAGTCGGCGGGATCGGCCTCCCCGCGGCGGTCAGCACTCCTCCTGCGCGGATCCTCTTCACGTAGTCGAGGCACTGCTGGATCGGGTTCTTGTCCTCGGTGGCGTCCGTGCGCATCGGCCGCTTGATTTCGACCACGACTATCGACGGCAGCGGCAGCTTCTGCCCCTCGGCCGCGAGCACAGGCGAGTCGACGAGCCGCGTCGCGAGGATGTCGGGCTCCTTGGTCGATTCGGAGCCCGTAATCGGCATGCTTCTCAGCGTCTTGTCGGAGGCGAGGTAGTCGTGGAACGCGAGCCTCTCGTCGATGATCCACAGGTTCGACCCATCGGAGGCGACATCGTTGGACTCCGTGCGCATTGGGACGATCAGCGAGTGGATCGCGTCCTCTCGGCTGTACTTCCCCTCCTTATCAGCGCGGATCAGCCGCCCAAGCAGGTCCAGCACCATGCGGCGGCGCGAGACATATGCCGCGAGGTCTGACTGGTTGATCTCGCTGACGGTGGCGAGGTAGGCCGCGAGACGCTCGGCGTAGTCCTCCGCCGGCTCCGAGTCTGCCTCCGCGAAGATCTCCTGCCCCTGAACGAACGCCTCGGACTCAATCTTCTGCAGGTGCCGGTGGAGTTGGAGTTCGAGCTCCTGGTCCTTGACCGATGGATCGACCGTGATGCCGCGCTGCTCGATCGTTGCGAGCACCGGCCGATACCGCGGAGCGCGCTTGGTTACGAAGTCGTGGACCCTCTGCTTTCCCTGCTCGCGCGCCAACTCGAGCGGGCCCTTCAAGATCTCACCGATCTTTTCGACGACGGCATCACGGATATCGTCCAGCGAGAGGTCGTCGACGAGCGGTTCTCCTGCGATGTAGTCGGCGATGTCGAAGGCCGTCCGATCAGACCGGACGCGTTCATCCAGGAAGTCCGAGGTCAGATAGCAGGCGTAGACGAACTCACCGGAGGCCTCGTCTTTGAGCTTGCCGTGGAGCCCGGGCAACTTCCCGTTCAGGTTCTCCTCGACGACGACGCGGCTTGCCGCGCACCAGTGGAGGCGGGGGACAGAGTTCCGCGTAGTCGCCTTCAGCCGGAGGTTCAGCATGTCGAACTTCTGCCCCTTGACCTCGATCGTCGACGACGACATCGCCGAGTCGACGAACTCGTCCACAAGGCTGGCCAGCGAGACTGACTCGTCGTCATCCGCGATCATCACCACGGGCGCACCACCGGGGCGGAGGAAGTACCAGATGCAGTGTTCGAAGACGTCGCGCGCAATGGCGTCGACGCCCTTCGGCGCGTTTTGTTGGAACGACTTCTTGAAGCCGTCGAGGCTGACGACTGCGCCCGGGCGCACGAACCTGTCAGCGTCTCCGTTGTGCTCAACTTCGTGCTCGACCGAGAACTTGAACTGCCGCCCCCGGAGTTCGCCTTGCTCGTCCGTGTACGCGCTCCGCACCGACACCCTGTCGAATGCCTTGAGCCAAAGAAGCCGGCCTACGCCGCGGCAGCCGAGGTCCGATTTGTAGTCGCTGTCGAGTGTCTCGAAGGAGCACATATTCTGCGGCGTGAATCCCACGCCGTCATCGGTGATGGTGAAGCCGACGATTGGCTTCATGGGCGCTCGCCCAGGACCTGCGGAGCCGAAGTCCAGCTCCGCCTGGGCGTCGCGGTGCACCCTCACTTCGATCCGGCCGGGTGATTCCGGGTCCCCGGGCCGCGCATCGATCGCCTGAATGCTGTTCACGATGGCCTCGAGGAGCGGCAAGAGTGCGTGGCTCTTCGGCAGGCTTGTGTTCCGGACACGGCCTGCCAGTGATGTGGTCAGAGCCATAGTGCCCCCTACTTCGATCCGACCCTGGGAGACTAGCGCCCCGCACCGTCACCGACGGCCCCGTCTCCGGTCCGTCGCTCTGGCGATCGGCCGCCCGATACCCCCCCGGTGGGATCGATGGGCCTTACCGCTCGATCACCTGGCGGTACGCAAGCTTGAGCAGCGACACCCCGCCGCGCATGTCGGACCCGACCCTTAAGCTGCCGGCAAAAGACGGAGTGTCCAGGTAGCGGCCCACGCACCGCGGACTAGCCTTCGCAGTAGACGCGCAGATCAGAGGAACGGAGGTGCGCATGGAGTATTCAGCAGCGGCGACCGTCGTTGCCCTGATGCGCGACCTGCCGAAGACCGTCAAGCTCACCGAATTGGGCGACTTGCTGCTGGAGGCCGAGTCCGCACAGCAGCTGTGGGACGAGCTCATGGGCGCCACGCTGATTCCCGTTCCGGGCTTGGGTCCCGACCGAGACGCCGCCGCACACGATATCGAGCAGTGGGATGCGCGCGGCTGGCGAACTCTCACCGTTCTGGACGAGGACTACCCGGACCGCGTGTGTGCCGCAAGGCGGCCACCGGCGCTGCTGATGGCCGAGGGCACTCTTGCTGACGACGACTACGCGGTAGCGATCGTCGGCTCCCGAAAGGCGGCTCCCGCCGCTCTCGACTTCGCGAGGAACGTAGCCCGCGGCCTTGTCGAACACGAGGTCACCGTGGTGTCGGGTCTCGCTGCGGGAATCGACACTGCCGCGATGACCGCAGCTCTTGACCTGGGCGGGCGTGTAGTCGGCGTTATCGGCACCGGCCTCGACATCGCGTACCCAGTGCCAAATGCGGAACTCCAAGCGACTGTCGCCGAGCGGGGATTGCTGCTCACTCAGTTCCTGCCCGGATTCCGGGGTTCGAAGTGGGCCTTCCCGGCCCGGAACAAGACGATGAGCGCCTACTCCGGCGTGACCGTGATCGCGGCGGCCACCGAGAACTCGGGCACGCGTCACCAGGCGCTGGAAGCCGTCTCGCACGGTCGACGGTTGGTGCTGCACCGCGACGTCGCCGAGGGCACCACATGGGGAAGAGAGCTGCGCGACCGCCCCGACGTTTTCATCGCCGGCACCGCGGACGAGGCGATCGACCAGCTGGAACGGATCGCTGACGCGGATCAGTCGGTCCGCGCGCATCTCAGCCCCGTCGCCGCCGGCACCGCCTGGTGACCGACTACCTCGCCGAGTCACGCATCCGCGACGGTCTCAGCCGCGTCTCCTACTTCCGCAACATCGCAGGCCCGGGCACGGGTATCTGCCGGGTCTGCCGACAGCCGTCGCCCACCGACACGTGCGGGGACTGCCAGTACATCCACCAAGCCCTCGACGGCATGACCTGCGACCACACGTTCTTCCTGTCGTACATCGACGGGCACAACCCGCAGGAGTACACGCAGAGTGCGAAGACCATGCGCCAGTACAAGGCGCATCAGGCGCCCAAGCGTCTCGTCAACGACGTGCACCTGCTCACCAACAACATGACGTGGATTCACGACGAGTGCATCCGCGAGGCCGAAGGCGGCGCCGAGTGGGACGTGTTGACCTTCGTCCCGTCGCGGACCAAACGCACAGAAATTCACCCGGTCAGCAGCATCGCGCTCAATGTCGCGCGCATCGTCGGAGACGATGCGGAGCGGGGCGGATCAGGGCGGATCAAGCGCTGGCAGATGGCTGTCGGCCCAGCTGACGACCCCCGTAACCCTAATGCTGACCGCTTCGCCGCGTCCGTCGCGTCGTTCGGCGGCGCCCGGGTCCTGTTGGTTGACGACACCTGGACCGGAGGCACCTCGATCCAGTCGGCGGCAGCTGCTCTCAAGGATGCCGGCGCTGTCAGTGTCACCGGGCTCTGCGTCGCGCGGTGGTTGAGCTGGAACTGGTCATCGCACGTCCCGCTGCTCGAAAAGGTGACCGCGCAGCCGTACGACCCGTTCAGGTGCATCGCGTTCGACCGAACCTGCGGGCCGCCGGAGCCGTGGTAGCCGCCACCGTTTCTCCGGTTAAGCCCGGGGGCCGGATCTCGGCTTCCACTTCCAGCCTGGCAGACCGACCAACCGCTTCCCGCGATCTTCACTCAGCTGTCCCCTGGCGTAGCTTTGCCGCTGGGTCGTGACCCACGAACCGAGCCTGAATCCAATGTCGGTCGCGTAACTCTGGGGCGGGCAGGCGTGCCCACTCTCCTCGACGTACCGCTGGAGCTGCAGGTAGCCCTCTTCCCACCAGGCTTCGCGGACCGACACAGCCCAGCCAGGCAACGCGGCGAGCCGCTGCCTTCGATCGTCGCTTAGCTTGCTCCAGCTGGACCGCTGAACACCCACCCATTGGCCCAGTTTGAATCCGCGGAAGTTGTACTCGGCCGGTACCAAGGCGGTGCCGCTCTCCCCGGCATAAGCGGTGAGGTGCTCGAAGCCCTCCTCCCACAGGGTCGCTTTGGTATTGAGTGTCCAGCCGGGGAGCTGCCCCAAGCGTCGCCGGCGGTCGTCGTCGAGCGTGGCCCAGTTCTGCCGCTGTGTGTTGACCCAGATCCCGAGCTTGAAGCCGTTGATCACGCAGCGACTCGGCGGCTGCGCTGAGCCGTGTTCCTCCGCGTACTCCGAAAGGTGGCGGAACCCGTCCTCCCAGAATGCCGTTCGGCTGTCCAATGTCCATCCCGGAAGTTGCTCCAGTCGTCGCCGGCGTTCGTCACCCATTGACGCCCAGGTGGACTTCTGATTCGCCACCCACACCCCGAGGTTGGTGCCATCTGAAGAGACATACTGCTGAGGGACGCGGGCGTCGCCATGTTCGGCCACGTACTCCTCAAGTCGGCGGAACCAGTCTTCCCACCAGTTTCCTCGCGCATCCAGTGTCCAGCCCGGAAGCTGTGCCAGCCGCTGTTTCCGGTCTTCGGTGAGCTTGTCCCAGATGCGCCGCTGGACGCTGACCCACTTTCCCAATCGGTACCCGTCTTCGGCGACGTAGGACTGCAAAACTTGTGCGCTCCCAGTCGTTTTCACGTACCCGACGAGGTGCTCGTAGCCCGAGTACCACTTGTCGTCGAGCATGTTGAGCGTCCAACCTGGCAGGGCTTGAAGGCGTTGCCGTCGCTCTTCGGTGAGCTGGTCCCAGGTGCGTCGTTGGCGACGGATCCACGACTCCGCGTCAATGCCGTCGACCAGCAGTCCGCGGGGAGGGTTCGCGTGGCCGTTCTCCGCCGCGTAGCGAGCGAGCGCGGTGAGCGACGTGTCCCACAGCGCTGAGCGGGCGTCGAGGGTCCAGCCGGGAATGCTTTGTAGCCGGTTTTGGCGGTCAGCGGGCAGGGTCGTCCACTTCGTGCGCTGTTTCCCGACCCATTTTCCGAGCCGGTACCCGTCTTCGTAGACGTGGTCGTCGCGAACACTCGCGGTGCCGTGCGCGGCGACGTACTCCCGGAGGTGCCGTATTCCCTCTTCCCATTGGTCCGCTTTCGGATCCCAGCTCCATCCGGGCAGAGCGTGTAGGAGCTCCTGCCGTGTTTCGCTCAGTCGGCCCTTGGAGCGCTGGAGCCGCTGCGTCGTGACCCACGTGCCGAGCTGATCACCGTCATCAGTGATATGTGCCTGAAGCACCAGTGCAGTCCCGTGCTCGTCCACGTAGCGCTGCAGAAGCCCGAACCAGAACTCCCACGGCGGACTGGTTTTCTCCACCAGGCGAGTGTCGAAGGCGCGGGCGAACTCCGCCCCGACGTGGACTGGCACGTCGAGGTGGATCTTGTCCGGCAGCCGCGGCGCTGCTCCACCGTGTCGCCCCATCTCGCGGCGCAGCGTGTCGATCTGCTGCGCCAGGTCATCGTCGTGTGCCCGCAGCGCCTTGATCACGTCCCATACGGGCTCGAACACGGAATCTGCCAGCGCCTGTTCAGGATCCGCGTCGGTGTCTACAAATACTGGGATGACGATGGTGCCGACCGCCTTGTCATCGGCTTTCCGGATCGCTCTACCGACGGCCTGCACGATGTCGACCTCCGAGCGCCGCGGGTCGATGAACGCGACGCCGTCGAGCGCGGGCACGTCTACCCCCTCAGCGAGGCACCGCGCGTTGGCGAGCAACCCTCGTTCGCCGTCGTCGAGACGGCGCAGGTGTTGCAGAAGGAGGTGGCGTTCGCCGGCCGTCATTGCACCGGACGCGTACCGGGACCACAGGCCGCCGATGGGCCGTTGATCGGCAGGCATCCAGCCGATCACCGCCGGCATCTCCGCCGAGAACTCCTGCGCGCGGGCCACGTGGGAGTGGAAGCTGATGACACGCCGCAGGTGGTACTTCCGCATCGCCTTCGCCAGACCGATCTGCCCCGCGAGAGATCGGGCGTCGGTGGTCGCTGTTCCGTCGCGAGTGACTAGGGTGCCCTTGTCCGCGTAGGCGCGATACGTGGCGTCGTCGATGCCGACGACCACCACCTGGTAGTCGGTGAGCAGGTCGCGGCGGATGGCTTCGCTGAACCCGAGGCGGTGGAACACCTTGCCGAACTTGGTTTCGTCGTCCATCGACGCGACTTCGAGGTCCTCGTCGACCGCGGCTTTGATGACCCGACCGGTGAAGTACCGCGGTGTGGCGGTCATGAACAACCGCCGGTTCGCCTTGATCCGGCCGCCGTCGAGTATGGCCGCGAAGTTTGAGGACTGCGGCCCTGCGCAGCGGTGCGCCTCGTCGGCGACGGCAAGGTCGAATTCCGGCACCTGGCCCGACTCGAACGCGTCGGCGATCCGCTGTGACGACTGATACGTGCAGAACACCACGCGGGGACCGGACGGCTTGCGGAGGAAGGCGGCGATCTCACCAGGGTCAGTGGTGACGGGCAGGCCAAGCTCGCTGACGTGCTCCACCGGGATGTCCTCGGTCCTCGACACCGTCTCGTCGGAGCACACCGGTAGCGCTTCGACCCCCTGTCGGCCCTGTGTCTGCCACACCCTCATCGTCTGCTTGAGCAGCGACAACGACGGGACTAGGACCAGGGTGCGTTGCGCGTGGAGTTCCTCGGCGATGAACTGCGCAGTGAGTGTCTTGCCGGTGCCGCACGCCATGATCATCTGACCGCGGTCGGCAGACCCGAAGCCGGTGACCACGGCGTTGATCGCTTCGCGCTGATAGCCGCGGGGCTTAGCGGGTTTCGAGGGCGGTGAGGGCCGAAGCTGCCCCGGGTTGGCTGGCCAGGCCACATCGGCGGTGAGTAGGTCGCTGAGTCCGACGAGCCCGACCGGCTTTTCCTGCGCGTCGATCGTGCGGCGGCCGTTGGGACTGAGCCTGTCAGTGGTCGCGATCAGCAGCCGGTAGGAGAACACGGCGCGGGCGGACTCCGACAGGAACGTGTCCGCGTCGGCCTTGGTGACGGCGTAGTGCGGGTCGTAGGCCTTCGCCTGGATCGCCCATAGCCGCCCCGCCTGGTCCTCGGCGACCAGGTCTATGCCGGCGTCTGCGCTCCACCGGCCGGGCCAGTCGTCCCATAGCCAGACCCGCCGCAACGTGGCCTTGTACGTCGGGTCGTTGCTCAGAAACCACTTGCAGACATGCTCGAACTGCTTCCCTCGAACTCTCGGGTCGAGATCAAGGCGAGCGAACAGACCAAGAAAATCCCCCATGACGTGGAGGGTAAGTCAGACAGCCGACAACGATCCAAGCCTTGCTCGGTCTGCGCAGCCAATGGACGACAACGCCACGCAAGTCATAATCGACACGATGACGGTCGGGTCGTACGCGGAGGTCGAGCTCCAAGACGCGAGTGACACGTGGCGCACCGGCGCAGTGTTCCTGTTGCGGAAGGTTGCGAGGGCGTCAGGCTCAGTTTCACTGAATGGTTGGGTCACGACGGTGGTTCGGGGTCAGAAGGCAGTCATCTCCTGCGGGCCATCGGCAGCGGGAGAGTTCGACGGTGCTTACACCGAAGCGCTGAACGCCGCCAACCAGGGCCTGGATTACCTATCGGTCACCGGACAGGCAGACTGCGCGATTCGCGATGCACCCGACGACTGCATTGTCTGGTGGCTAGACGCCGCTCTCGGCGGGGTGGTTATGCGGTGTCGGGCAGTCCAATCGTTGGGGGTGGTATTTAGTGCGACAGCAGAGGTGAGAGACGCGAACGGCAACCTCAGGCCCTCGCCACCGCCACCGACTCCATTGGCCGACGACGCCTTCAGGTTCGTCCGGATGTCGCGAAGCTCGGACGACCTGTTCGACGCCTATCGCAACCTGTTCCTGGCCTTCGAATCACTGCTAAGCGACATTCGCCCTAGGAAGCGCGTTCCGATACCGCAACCGAGGCTTCGATGGTGCCTGATCAGAAAACCAGACACCGCCGTCAACATGAAGTGGGAGACCGAGCACGACTGGTTCATGGCGTCGCTTGATCAGGCAGACGTTCTTGTGTCACTCGACGGCCTCACACCGCCGGGGGTGACGAATCACAAGAAGTGGATCTACCGATGGATGTACGGGGCCGAGCGGTCGGCACTCATGCATGCGAAGCGAGGCCAGAACTACTTACTTCCCCACGGTGCAACCGATAGGGCCGCCTTGATCGAATCGCTCGGTCGGCTCTCGGATTACGTCTCGCACCTGATCGAGAAGCACCTACACGTTCGACGTATGTCGAGTTACCTATCGAGCTATGCAGTCGAACAGATGGCCAAGGCCGTTCTTCCGCAGTTTCCATTAGTGGTCTCAGACGACGACGGTCCGGTAAATCCGGAGGCCGAGAATCTGATCAGCCCGCATGCCACAGTGGTTCGGCTGCACTCGGCAACCCCCAGGGTCGATGCTGAGGACCCGCAGCTGTGGAGGATCGTTGCCCACGGCGATGCAGCCGACCTCGCCGCGCTGCCCACGATCCGGCGATTCGGGCAGATGCGACCGGACGGCACCGGAACGTGCGAAGTGCTTTCCGAGCTTGTCGGACCGCTCGTCCTAGGCGGCACAGTGGTTCGGCTGGAAATCGAGCGTGGACTGCGCCACGTCAACCCAACAGGCCCGCCGCGGCAGTTCTCGTCCTGAAACGCCTTAACAGTTGCTCACACCACATGTAGCCGTCGCAGCGCAGCCCGGAAGGCCAGATTCGGGTAAGCGCCCGCTAGGACTGTAGTGACGTCGCTGAGTGCCTCGTCAATGCTCACACCTTGAAGGCGTGCGCCGTAAAGAGCGGCGACCGTTGGGGTCCGGCTGAATGCCGCGACACAGTGCAGCAGCACAGTCCGTCCCTCCTGCCGCAGTCGCGCAACGGTGGTCGCCGCATCGAACAGGACGAAGTCGAGATTCGGGTTTTCGTCAGGCTTCTCACCGTCGATCAGTCGGACCTGAACGTGAGGTATGCCGTGGGGCACGTCGTCGTCGCCAACTCGGCAGAGCGACACGACGGCGTTAATGTTTCGGGGCAGGTCACGCAAGATGCCGACACCGCCAAGCCATAGGCCATCGTCGTAGGGATGGCGTACAAGCACATCGGTCGCATGGCCCGGGTAGTTGGGATCGAACTCGTCGCCTTCACCCTGGATCACGACGGCTCTGGCAAGTGCAATCACGCCACGTGAGTCGAGACCAGGCCAACCGTGCAGTACCCGTCGCCATTCGGCAGGAATTGCGCTGGCCCCATAGGCAGCACCGAGCAGGCCGCCAGCGATGGCCGCCACAGTGTCGGTGTCATTGCCAGCACGGACAGCTGCATCGAGTGCCAGGCGAAGGTGATCAGCACGGAACGTCCCAGATGCCGGGTCTTCGACGGGAACCGGGGTGGTGGAGATGGCCGACCACGCAGCCTGCAGGGCCGACACCACCCAGCCGTTGTTGGGGAAGTCCGAGGGATGGGACTTCTCGGCAAGGTCCAGGCGGTCGATCCACGTCTGGCGGCGTTCCTCGGGGATGTGATGCAGGCCGAACCGAACGTCCAACTCCCCGGTGAGGACTGCACGGCGGATCGCGCAGCACCACAACACGCAGGCATCACCGGCTTCGGGGTCGAAGTGCGTCAATTCGCTGATGGCACGGGCCGCCTCGACCAACCCAAACTCGTCGTCGAGGTAGGCCAAGGCCACAGGTGCGGTACGCATCAACGAGCCGTTGCCCGCAGTGTGCCCGGTTCGGTCATGCAACGCCTTGGACGCATTGCGTGCGGTGACCACTCCGATACCCATCCAGCCAGCAGTACGCAGGACGCTGCTGGTCTGGACCCCAATGTCCTTGGCGTTCTTCATCCAGCCGTGCCAACCCTGTAGGAGGGCGTTCTGACTCTCCTCGTCCAGGAGGTCTCCGGTGTTAGCTGCTACCTCGGCGATAGCGATGGCCATCGAGGTGTCATCGGTCCACTCGCCGGGCTCCCAGTCGAAGACTCCGCCACCGACCATGGCAACGCTCTCCTCCGGCCCACGGGCGGGCTGGAACTCATACGGTGCGCCCAGCGCATCTCCAGCTGCAGTGCCCAGCAACACACCCTCGGCCCGGTCCAGTTGTGCGTTCGTGTACTCCATGACGGCCACCCCTCTGTTAGTCAGAACGCGGTAAACAGTGCGTTCTCGCTGTTTGTTAGAACAAAGACTCGAGGAGTAGTATTCCTTTGAAGCAGTATTCGTTTGGAGTACTATTAGTGGATGGTCGATCTTGTCGCGATACGTAAAGCAGCTCGTATGACGCAGGTCGAGGTGGCTGCCAATCTCGGAGTCGGCCAGGCGCAGGTCAGCAAGGTCGAACGTCAGGCGCGTGCCGGTGACATGTTCATGAGCACTCTGGCGTCGTACCTCGCCGCACTGGGCGCAAGTGCCGAGATCGCCGTCCTGGTGAATGGGCAAACGATGAGGTTCGATCTCACCCCGGGAAGGGGGAAGCGATGACCGCGCAGACCGAGATCGCCCAGAAGGGCCACCTTCGTGCGGTCCGGTTCTTCTGGTGCTTCCTCATCGGTGCGACCACGGTCAGCCTCGTCGGCAACGTCGCGCATGCGGTACTGCCCTTCGTACCTCACGTCATGATCCAGATCGGTGCCGCAGCAGTTCCTCCTATTGCCCTGCTCGCCGCCGTGCATGGCATTGCCTTGGCCGTTCGCGCAGGGGCATCCGGCCCGGTGTACCGCTGGGCTGTCGTTGCCGTGGGGGCCATTGGAGTCGGGGCCTTCTCGGTGAGCTTCCTGGCGCTGCGCGACTTGATGCATGCCATCGGGTATAGCTCTGCGATCGCATGGGTCTTCCCCGCGATCATCGACACGACGGTGGCGGTGAGCACAATGATGCTGGTTGCGCTCGGCGACAAGCCAGCTGGTCGCTCACGCGCCGTGGGCGCGGCTACTGCACGCATTACAGGAACGCAGGGCCAGGGAGGCGCGCCGATTCACAGCGCAGAGACCCAGTTCGACAGGCCTATTTCCAGTGCCGGGCGAATGCTGGGCGCAACCACCGGGAAGCAAACTCCCGCAACGCCGCGATCCGACTCGGCGCAGACAGTGCACGATCCAGTGCAATCTGGAGCAGCAACTGACGACGCAAACCTTGCCTCAGACTTGCGTGCATCGAGGGTCACGACGCAACCAGTCGAGACAGTGATCGCGGTACTGGCTGCACGCCGTGACGGTGCGACGATCAATGCCGCTGCCAAAGCGTCCGGGGTCAACTACAGGACTGCGCAACGGATCGTGGAGGCCGCAGCGGCCCGTCAACAGCACCATCTCGCCGCCGCAGGCTGATGCCAACCTCATCTCGGCAATGCAAGGAGTGGGAACCGGAGCTCGACCTGAAGCGGTCCTAATTCTTGACCCCACCGGTTGCCTGGTGCCGGTCTTCGTCGGAGAACGCCATCTCCAATCCCGAGCGACGCCTGACCATCTCCCGACCAACCACCGAGTACGCGGCTGAGACCCCGTCGTCGTCGGCGTTGTAGGTCATTGCCGTGGCCTTCGGCACCCCGATGCGGCTGCCTACCTTCACGGCGTCGATGTTGGCCCCCAAGAACACGAACGACCAGTTGTACTGCTTGCGCTGTTGGGTGATCAGTGTCTTGACGCGATCCCAGGACCATTCCTGGCTGGCGTTCTCCATGCCGTCGGTCATGATCAGGCAGATCACGGTGCCGGGTCGGTCGGCCTCGTCCTGGCTGGAGAGGTGCTCACCGATCTCGGTGACGAACCGGCCTATGGCGTCGAGCATCGCCGTCATGTGGCGAGGGGCCAGATTCAAGACAGGAACCTCGGCGATTGGCACGTCGGCGTAGACCTCCTCGTACTCATCGTCGAAGATCGCCAGCGTCACAATCGCCTCGCTAGGCTCCGAGCGATGCTTGGCCATCATCTCGCTGAACCCGCTCTCAGTGGCCCTCTTGCAGTCCTCCATCGAGCCAGAGCGGTCCAGCAGGGCGGCAATCAACGTGAGGTTCGCGTTCGTCATGGGGGAGTCCTTTCCATCCGAGGATCAGCGAAGTCTTGAGCTGAATCGCCGTGTTGACGGTCCGTTGACGGCGTCAACACTCCTCACTGTTCTCGCAGGTCGCGAGCCGTTGTTTCGCGTCGTGACCGATCTACTGAATTATGCGAATCCGCAGCTCAGGCGCTATTTCTGCGTCCGTAAGGAGGGATTTCGATTCCCCTTAGCTCCACTCAGTTTCAGCAGGTCAGCACGCCGACCTAGCGGCCAGCTCACGACGCTCCCACGAATCCGATATCACCGGTGACATCGGATTCCGTCGGACGGTCCCGCCTCTGACTCGGCGACCACGCCGGTCATCTAGGCTCGCGCGACGATGGACATCACAGAGGACCAGATCTACGCACTCGCGCCATTCGCGGCGACGCTGGGCATTCGTTTCCCGACGCTGACGCCCGATCGGGTGCAGGCCGTCCTGCCGACGACACACGAGCTGTCCACGCTCGGCGGAGGCCTCCACGGCGGCGCGGTCATGAGCGTCTGCGATGTCGCCTCCGCCGTCTGCGTGGCGTTGAACGTCGACGAGGGCTGCGTGTGGAGCACCGCTGAGTCCACCACGTACTTCCTACGTCCCGTCCGAAGCACGGCAACCGCCACCTCGACGCCACTGAAGATCGGCAGAACTCTCGCCACGGTCAGGACGGAAGTCCACGACGACGCAGACGAGTTGTGCGCGCACACCACTCAGATGGTGCACATCAGCAGGCTTGCGGGCTAACGGCCGACGAGGTTCCGCACCGAGTCCAGCCGTCGTTGCCCCGGATGGGTCAACGTCGGGACGAGCAGCGTCGGCATCCCGAGCCCGACCGCAGCGCCGTCGTGCGACGCCCGGTCACCCACCATCAACGTGTGCTCAAGGCTCGAACCCAACGCCTCGAGCGCCGCGTGAAAGATGGCCGGATCCGGTTTCTGCACACCACATTCGAACGACAGCACGTACTCGTCCACGAAACGGTCCAAGCCGGCCGCGACGAACGACGGTCTGAGGTCGAAGTGGATGTCGCTCAAGATTGCGACCTGACATCCTCCACCCCTCACCGCTCGCAGCGTCTCGGCGACGTCGTCGGCGAAGTGGTTGTGCGTCGGATCCGACTCCACCGCGTACAGCGCATCCGACAGGCCTTCGTCCAAGCCGGCGTCGGAGAACACCGCGTAGTAGGTGTCCCGGTGCCGCCGCGCGTCGCAGTCGACGCCGTCGGCTTCCAGCCGGCTCGGTTCCCCGTCGGCGTGCGAAATCGCGGTCAGCACGTGCGCCACCGACTCGGCGTCCCGATCGCGGCCCAGCAGGGCCATGGCCTTGCCGACCCACTCTGCGGCGGCCAGGGTCGTCACCAAGGTGCCGCGCCAGTCGAAGACCACGGCCCGAAGATCCGTCACGTCGACCCGGCGTCGCAGACCAGGTAGACCACGACGCCGCGGTCTCCGACGACGGTCTCGTGGTCGCGGCGGAAGCCGACCTTCTCCAGCACGCGCAGCGACGGCGCGTTCCATGCGCCAACGGTCGACCAGATCCGGGTGCGGCCCGTGGCGAATGCCGCATCCAGCACGGCACGGGCGGCCTCGGTGGCGTAGCCGTGACCGTGAAAGCGCTTCAACAGTTCGTAGACGATCTCGGGCTCGTCGTGACTGCATCTGCCGACGATGAGACCGCAGTACCCCATGGGTACGCCGTCGGAGCGACGGCGAATGGTGAGGAGGCGAATGCCGTTGCCCAGAGCCATGGTTCGCTGCTCGGCCAGCCGTGCGCGCACCTCGTCCACCGAGAAGGCGGTGCCGCCGTCGTGTTCGCCGAGCAGTTCGTGATTCCACTGCGCGTCGCCTTCGTCGCGCGCTCGCAGGTCGAGGCGGTGCGTGGCGAGCGACGTCGCCATCGGGGCGTACTTCGTCATCGAACTCCTGCCGTCGTGGCGGCCTTCGGTCAACGTACCCGAGCGCGACGAGGTTATCGGCGCCCCGAACGGGGAACCGCCTCACGGTGAGCCACCCACCGCAGGACGCATTCGCCACAGACGTCAACCACTGGTCGGACATCCCCGGCTGGTTCCACTGGCGCGAAGGTCAACAGGAAGCCGTCGAGGTGTTCGAAGAGGGCAGCATCTTCGTCGAGGTCGGCTCCTATCTCGGCCGCAGCCTGTGTTCGCTCGCCGACGTGGTGCGCACCTCGGAGCGCGACTTCACGGTCGTCGGCGTCGACACCTGCCGCGGCAGCGGGGAGGAGGGCCTCGCCAGCGAGAACGCCCACGGCCCGGCGGTCGAATACGGTGGTGGGACGTTCGCAGGTCTGTTGCATCGCAACGTGATCGCCTGCGGGTTCGCCGACGACGTCCACGTCTTCATCAGCTCGTCGCCCAAGGCCGCCGACTTCTTCGTCGACGGTTCGCTGGCCTGGGTGCACCTCGACGCCCGACACGACTACGACAGCGTCGCCGCCGACATCGACGCGTGGTTGCCGAAGGTGAAGGCCGGCGGCTGGCTGTCGGGTGACGACTACGACGACCTGCTATGGCCGGGCGTCGTCGCCGCGGTGCGCGACCGGCTTCCCGGTGCGCAGGGCTGGTTGACGGCGCAGTGGCGGTGGCTCAAGCCCTGACGCACGACGACGCCCTCGGGTGAGCCGACGGCGTTCTCCATCCGTTCTCCACGTTCTCTTCAAGTAGCACGGCTCTTGGCCGGACATGCTGGGTTCATGCGATTCGGTCACCAGGAAGCGTTGCACGACAACGACTTGCGGTCGACGGATCGCACCCCGCCGGATGGCCGACTCTGTGAGTCGGCTGGGCGGGGCCTCGTTGCAACGTCGAAGGAGAACGCAGCATGAAACTGGCGAAGATCACCGCACGAGTAGCGATCGCAGGCGCACTGAGCGCGGGTGCCCTCGGACTGGGGGCAGGTGCTGGAACCGCACTGGCCGACAGCGGCGGATTTCATCAGGACCGGTGCTTCGGGCACTTCTGCCAGGGCCGAGGTGGCGACGGCCGCCACGACGGGCGGGGTGGGTTCAGGTTCGACGACCGGCGTTGGGATCAGCGCGGATTCGACGACGGACGTCGCGATCACCGTCCCTTCAGTTACCGCGGCTCACGCGTGGAACCGTTCTTCGATCGCGGGCGTGGCATCTGGGGATTCTGGCTCTTTGGCGACTTCATTCCACTGTGACGGAAGTTGCTGCGCCACAAGATGATCAGCACTCACCCCCCGCTAGCCACACCCCGAAAGGTCCTGTCATGAGCGTTCACACCTCCGCCGACGTGCATCCCGCCGCGACGTCCGAAGAATTGGTGGCACGGGCGGTCGCCTTGCAGCCGCTACTGCGCAAGCACGCCGGATACGGCGACCTGCATCGTCGCCAGCCCGACGAGGTCATCGCGGCGTTGACCGAGGCGGGACTCTTCGGTCTGCTGGTGCCCAGACGGTTCGGTGGCCAGCAGGCGAATCTGCGAACCCTGCTGACCGTGACCGAAACGCTCGCCGAGGTCGACGGCTCGGCTGCCTGGGTCGTCAGCCTCGGTGCGGTGGCGGGGTGGCTGGTCGGGCTCGCCTCCGAACAAGCTCGACAGGACGTCTTCGGCGAGGACCCCGACGCACGGATCGCCGGCAGCATCACTCCGACACCTGCCCAGCGCGTCGACGGTGGATTGCTCGTCACCGGACGCTGGCCCTACGTATCCGGCTCGCCGCATGCCACGTGGGCGGCGGTCGGCGCGTTGGTCCCCGACGACGCCGGCACACCAGAGGTGCTGCTGTGCCTGATCCCCATGTCGCAGCTCACCGTGGAGGACACCTGGCACACCGTCGGCATGCGGGGCACGGGTTCACATCACATAGCCGCCGAGGACGTGTTCGTCCCCGCCCACCGCACGATCCGACTGTCCGACATCGCCGACGGCGGGGCCACCGACGGCGCCGACGAGGTGGACGACCGGCCGCACACGGGATCGGTTCTCTCCCTGTCGATCCTGTCCCCACTGCTGGGCTTGGCCAGGGCCGCACTGGCCCTCGCCACCGAGAAGGCCGACGCCAAGCCGCTGCACCACACCGTCTACCACCGGCAAGCCGACTCGGTGGGCGTGCAGATTCAGCTCGCCCGCGCCACCCTCGCATTGCAGACCGCCCGCCTGCACGCGGAGCACGTCGTCGACGAGCTCGACGCCGCGGCGGCGCGGGGACTTCGGCCCGATTACGCTGCGCGGGCTCACATCCGGGCCCAGTGCGGCTACGCCATGACCCACGCGCTGGAGGCGGTCAACGTCGCCGCCGACCTGTACGGCGCAGGGGGATTCGCCGGGTCCAGCCCGATGCAGAAGGTGTGGCGCGATGCGAACGTCATCGCCCGCCACGCTGGACAGAACGCCACCGTGGGTTACGAGGTCCTCGGCAAGGCGCTACTGGGGCTTCCCGAGCGAATCAGCCCCACGGTCTGAGTCTTGCGCGATGGGCGGCACCCCTCCGGTGACTGCCGGAGGGGTGCCCTTCTTCAGCCGCCGTCTGAGGCTGGCGCTCTTGACCATTCGCAGAAACAGGTTGGTCGAGGTGAACATCGGAATCACCCCGAGGAACGTCCGCTCCGACGGGGTGGCACCGTGCAGGTGCTCGAGGCTCCCGAAGACGTAGAAGCACCCGATGCTGAAGATGGTCGCCGGGATGCAGAGCGCCAGGAACGAGCCACGGTCCGACGTCGTCTGCCTGGCCAGGGCCACCTCCTCGTCGGTCATCGGCTCGCGCTTGCGGAGCTTCGTCAACGCCGTTTGCGTCGCGCCGATGTGCTCGCTCAACGGCATCGTCGGTCGACGCACCAGACGTGCGACGCCCACCGACGCGAGGGCAGCGAACACCACGACGGCCACGAAGGCGATCGTCGCCAGCAGGGCCCACGGAACCGAAGTCATTGCCGCACTCCGAAATCCGATGCCTGCCGCAGCGGGCGTCTGCGTACCAGCGTCGGCCACCAGAACCACGGCCCGAAGAGTCTCAGCAGACACGGCACGATGAACGAACGCACGATCAACGTGTCCAGCAGCAGACCGATGCACACCGTCGTGCCCACCTGGCCGATGGTCCGCAGGTCACTGGTCAGCATCGCAAGCATGGTGAACGCGAAGACCAGGCCGGCAGACGTCACCACCCCGCCCGTGCTTCCCAGCGCCCTGATCAACCCGGTGTCCAGCCCGGCCCCCAACTCCTCCTTGACGCGGGCGATCAACAGCAGGTTGTAGTCCGACCCGACGGCCACCAGGATGATGAACGTGATCGGCAGCACCAGCCAGTGCAGGTGCAGGCCGATCAGGTGCTGCCAGACCAGCACGGACAGCCCGAACGCGCCGGCGAACGAGAACGCGACCGTACCGGGAATCACCAACGCGGCCATCAGACTTCGCGTGATGAACAGCATGATGAGGAAGATCAGGATGAACGCGGCGATCGCCACGATGAGCAGATCCGACGCGGCGTAGGTCTTGATGTCCAAGTTGTTCGACCCCGCACCGCCGATGTAGATCTTGGCGCCGGCCAACGAGGTTTCCTTGAGAGCGATCTGGATGGCCTCGGGGAACTTCTCCACGTGTTCGACCCCTTCGGGGCCCATGGCGTTCCCTTCGTGAGTGACGATGAAGCGGGCGGCCTTGCCGTCCGGCGACATCATCAACTGCATGCCGGCCTTGACGTCGTCGTTGTCGAAGGCCTCTCTGGGCATGTAGAAGAACGAATCGCTTCGGGAGGCGTCGAAGTCGTTGCCCACGTTGATCAGATCGTCGAACGTCTGACCGGTCTGGGTGGACTGCAGGTGCGCCGGGCCGTAGGACTGCACGATGACGGACTGCAGCATCTGCGTCTGGTCGCGCTGAATCTTCAACTGGGCCACCAGTTGCGGCATCAGGGCGTCGACGGCCTGAAAGTCGGTGACGGCGTTGCCGATCTGTTCGCGGAGACTGTCGATGCCGTCCAAGCCGTCGAACAGCGACCGGAAGGCGTAACACAGCGGGATGTCGAAACAGTGTGGCTCGTAGTAGAAGTAGCTCTTGAGCGGCCGGAACGTGTCGTCGAGATTGGAGATGTCGGCGTTGATCTCTTCGGTGACGGCCTGCAGGTTCTCGAAGGTGAGCACCGTGGCGTGCAGGTCGTCGGCCAGCTTCTGGTTGAGGTCGATGGTCTTGCTCAACGTCGCGACGGTGTCCGCCTGGATTCTGGCCTGCTCGTCGGTGTCGGCGTTGGACCGTTGGTTGAAGGGCAGCTGTTGCCCGCTGGCCCCGCCCTGGGTGGTGAACAGGTAGGGCAGGGTGGCGCGGTCGAGCGGCCGGCCGAGCGGTCGGGTGATGCTCTGCACCATGGCGACGCCGGGAACGCGGATGAGTGCGCCCGCCACCCGGTCCAGTGAGATGAAGTCGGCTGAGTTGCGCATGTCGTGGTCGGACTCGACCATCAGCATTTCGCTGAACAGCTTGCTCTGGGGAAAGTGCCGGTCCGAGGCCGCGAAGCCCTGATTGGCGGCCGCGTCGGTCGGTTGGTACGCGCGGTCGTCGTAGCTGACGCGGTAGGTCGGAACGAACAGCGCCCCGATCATGACCACGGCGCAACTGGCCGCCAGGATGGGCACCGGCCACCGCACCACACTGGCCGCGATCCGCCGGTAGAAGTGCCCGCGTACCAACCGCTTTGGGTCGAAGAGCCCGAACAGGCTGCCGACGGTCAGGATCGCCGGGCCGAGCGTCAGCGCCGCGGAGATGGTGACCAGCATGGCGATGGCGACGGCCGGGCCCATGGTGTGGAAGTAGTCGAGGCGGGCGAAGCTCAGGCAGAATCCGGCGCCGGCGATGGTCAGCCCCGAACCGACGATGATGGGTGTCACGCTGCGGTAGGCGGTGAAGTACGCCTCCTCCCTGGTCTCGCCGAGTTGGCGGGCTTCCTGGTAGCGGCCCATCAGGAAGATCCCGTAGTCGGTCCCGGCGCCCAGCGTCAGGGCCACCACGATGTTCACCGCGAACGACGACAGCGGGATGACGCCGAAATGGCCGAGGGTGGAGACGATCCCCTTGGCGATGAGCATCTCGAACAGCACGGTGGCCAGCGGCATCAGCACCGTGCTGGGGGAGCGGTAGACCAACAGCAGCATCGCGATGATCAGGAAGATCGTGACGATGGTGATGTTGTTGAGGCTGGAGTTGGCGATGGCCAGTGTGTCGGAGGCCAGCGGTGCCGCGCCGCTGACGTAAGCCTTGAGACCCGGCGGCGGGGTGTCGTTGGCGACGATCGCGCGGACCGCGTCGACGGACTGGTTGGCCTCGATCTGGCCGATGTCGCCGGCAAGCCGCAGCAGCACGAACGTGGACTTGCCGTCGACGCTCTGCGCGCCTGCGGCTGAGAACGGCTTCCCCCACAGATCCATGACGTACTGCACGTGCTTGGGGTCGTTCTTCAGTCGCAGCATCAGGTCGTCGTAGTACCGATGGTCGGCATCGTTGAGCGGGTGGTCCGCTTCGAGCACCACCATCGTCAGGCTGGTGGACGTCGACTCCTGGAACTTTTCGCCGATGTGCAGCATCGCCGCCTGCGACGGTGCGTAGGTCGGGATCATCGGGCCTGCGAGTTCGGTCGCGACGTCTTCAACCTTCGGGATGAAGGTGTTCGTCGTGACGGCGATCAGACCCCAAAACACGATGATCGGAATGGCAAGGAGCCGAACGGTTCTCGCGACGAACGGACGTTTCGCCCGGTGCGCGCTCACGCGGACTTCACCCGGCAGGTGACGTCGGCGTCCTCACGGTTGGCGAATTGTTCGTCGCGGACGACGCCGTTGACCAACATTCGGCAGTGCACGTCGCCGCCGTGGACCTGGGCCGAGATGCTGCCCGAGACGACGGTGAGCGTGGTGGTCTCGGTGTGCGACCAGGGCAGAGTGTCGAGGTTGACCGTGTGGGGATGGCCGTCGACGTCGAGGTAGGAGAGCATGCCGCTGCCGCCGAGTGAGCCGTCCAGTTCGTAGGTGAGCTGTTTGGGGACGAACTCCGGCGGGGCCTGCGGGCCGTTGACGGTGATCACCGGTCCGGGCGCCGAGGCCTGGTGCACCTTCCACATGCTCACCCCGCCGACGGTGACCGCGATGACGGCGACCAGCGGTAGCCAGGCTCTCTCCAGGAAGGTCCTGGCCCTTGATCGTTGGCTCATTCGTTCACCCCTCGGCCCATTGGCACCGACGATTTATATCCTATGAACGATCAATTGATCAATCCTGACGGCAGGCCCCACAGCATTCGTACAGAAACCAACGTGACTGGTGGGGCACATCGTAGCTACCGGAATAATCCCGCGGCTGGTTTCGTTGCAACCCGCTCATTGCATCATTCGGGTGATATAAATCGATCATGAAGAATGCCGGTGAGGTCGACGTGATCTCCGAGATGGTCGAGATGGGGGCGGACACGATGTGGCGATACCTGGCCGACCGCGACGAGTTGAGTGCCAGCGCCACCCTGGCGCTGAATCGGCTGAATCGTGAAGGACCGATGCGGTTGACGACACTCGCCGAGGCCGAGGGCGCCAGTCAGTCGGCGATGACGCAGTTGGTCCAGCGCCTGGAGCGCCAGGGCTTGGTGGAGAGGCGCGCCGACCCCGCGGATGGTCGGGCGTCGTTGGTGGTGATCGGCGAGGCGGGCAGGCGGATGTGGGACGGCCGGGCCGACGTCCGCCGCCAGCGGATCGCCGACATGTTGGACGACGTCGGTCCCGACGATCGGGTGGCGCTGTGGTTGGCCGCTCAGGTGGTCGTGCGGGTTCTCGGTCAGATGCGGCAGGCCGCCGGCTTGCACATGCACGCCGACGGCGACGTCACGGGCTGACCCACCGCCCCTCGTTGCGCTCGCGGCGAGCGATTTCGGCGTCGCGGTCCCTCGTCCAGGAGTCCTCGAACCGTTCGTCGGAGCGGACCCGGGGAACGCGATTCATCATGCCGCTCAACCACTTCGGCGCCTCCCGTGGCTCCCATTGCGGCAGTGCGATGCTCAGTGCGGCCAGGGTCTTGAGGGCGACGAAGATGCCGAACAACGCGTCGGCGGCATCGGTCAGGGCGATCCCGATCAGCCCGAAGACGAGCGTGAGGTGGACGACGACCACCCGGCTCAGTCCTCGGTGGGCGAGCTGTTCGAGCCGCCAGAACGACCACCGCCGCAGGCTGAGCACATCCATCGCGAAGTCTGCGGTCAGAAACCCGAGGACGACGAGGCCGCCGAAACCCGCTGTGCGCCAGTCGACGTGGGCGAGTTCGCGATTGTCCTCCCTGCCGAGCAGGAACAGGATGGCGCAGAGGAACACGGCGTGGACGCCGCAGAAGCCGAAACTGGTCACCGCGAAGCCCGCGAGGAAGGACGACCGCTGCGCGCCGCGCCGAGTCGTCCCGCCCGCCTGATACCTGAAGTGCCCCTGACGGGGTGTCCAGCGACGGTGCAGGAGGATCCGGGCGCAGACGAACACAGACGCGGCCACCGTCTCGAACCAGTAGACGACGAGCGTCGTACCGCCCGCCCAGCCGCCGACGAACCACCCGACGACCGGGACGGCGATGACCGCCAGGAGGATCAGCGGCGACACGAAGCGAGTCACGGTGGAGCTATCGGGCTTTCGCGTCGTGCAGGCGTCCGAGCACTCCGGCGGTGGTGGTGAAGTCCATGCACGCGTCGGTGACCGACTGGCCGTAGACGAGGTGCCCGCTGACGGGCTGGGCGCCGGCCACCAGGAAGCTCTCCAGCATCAACCCGCTGATGCCCTGCTCCCCGTCGGCGATCCGGGCGGCGATCTCGTCGGCGACGAGGGCTTGGCGCACGTGGTCCTTGCCCGAATTGGCGTGCGAGCAGTCGATCATGACGTTGCCGGGCAGCCCAGCGGCGACCACGCCCTCGATCGCCGCGGCGACGGAGCGGGCGTCGTAGTTGGGGCCCGAGGATCCGCCGCGCAAGATCAGGTGGCAGTCGGGATTGCCCGCGGTCTCGACGATGGCGCCGCGGCCGAGATCGTCGATTCCGAAGAAGACGTGCTGTGCCGCAGCGGCTCTCACACCGTCGACGGCCGGCTGAACGCTACCGTCGGTGCCGTTCTTGAACCCGACGGGCATCGACAGCCCGGAGGCCAACTGGCGGTGAATCTGGGACTCGGTGGTCCTGGCCCCTATCGCGCCCCACGCCACGGTGTCGGCGATGTACTGCGGGCTCGTCGGCTCCAGGAATTCACAGCCCACGGCGAGTCCTATCGCACCGATGTCGAGCAGCAGTCCGCGGGCCGTGCGCAACCCTCGCTCGACGTCGTAGGTGCCGTCCATGCCGGGGTCGTTGATCAGGCCCTTCCAACCGACGGTGGTGCGGGGCTTCTCGAAGTAGACCCGCATGACGATCTTCAGCCGATCGGCGTAGGCGTCGGCCAGGGGCGCCAGGCGGTGCGCGTAGTCCAGCGCGGCCACCGGGTCGTGGACCGAGCAGGGACCGACGACGACGAGCAGTCGGTCGTCACGGCCGGCGAGGATTTCGGTGATCTCGTCGCGGTGGCGTTGAACCGCCGCGGCGCCGTCGCGGTCGAGGGGGAGTTCGGCCAGGATCTGCGCGGGTGGCGGCACGGGACGGAAGGACACGATCCGCCGGTCGGAGGTGGTCTGCGCGTCTGCGACGTCTGCGGCGGGGCTGGTGATGGTCACGATGTTCGGGCTTCCTGTGAGTGGTTCTCAGGGCTCACCCGTGGAGGATTCGGAGCCCTGAAATGACGAAAGCAGCGACCATGTGGTCACTGCTGGGGCTCCGGGTGGCGTATCGCGCGTCGAGTCTAAAGCGCCTTATCGCAGGCTCCACCCGGAGCCGAGATAAAGCGCCAATAGCTGCGCGTGCCGATGTTCACGGCAGGAACCATACCGCGTCAATCACCTGGCCGTCGACCGGCCTGCCTGCCTCGACTCTGCGGTCACTGCGAAGAAGTGCGAGAAGCGGTCGCAGCACGCGCAGAGTCGGGACGGCAAAGTGGCGGCTAGGCCGTCAGATCGTCGTCGTCCCACTCGTCGGCGTTCCTCAGCGACGTGAGCTCGGGGTTCACGGTGGTCTCGGTGCGCTGGCCGCCGCTACGGCGGGCGAAGTACACGTTAGAGGTGGCGATCGTGATGAGTTCCTCGACGACGTCGTGCGGCGGGTGTCCGACGAGGTCGTCCAGTGGCGTGACCACGGTGCCGATGCTTGCGGTGAGTCGGTAGGGGGCGGTGCGCACGGTGTGCTGCAGTCGGTCGGTGAGCACCGAGGCGTCGGTGCTGAGGAACGTGTCGGCGACGAGGTACTCGGACTCGCCGACGTGCGCGAGGATCGCGTCGCGCCGCAGCGTCTCGCGCAGTCGCTGCCCGATCGCCACCCTGGCCTGATTCCCCCCTGCGTCCCCACCCATCGCGGTCAGCAGTGAGAAGCTGTCGAGGCTGACGACCACGATGGCCAGGAAGCGGTCGTCGTCCCTGTCGCGGGCGACGATGGTCGCGATGCGGTCCGAGAAGGCGTCACGTGTCAGCAGCCCGGTCAACGGTTCGAGCTCGCCGTAGTGAACGTCGTTGTCCACCAACCGGACAACGCTCCGACAGCAGAACACTACGAAGGCGTTGACGAGAGCGAACAAGGCCACCACCGCCACGGTGACCTCGGGCGTCACGCCGGCGAAGCGCACCGACTGCACCACGAGTGTCGCGACTCCGGCGATCCAGGTGTAGGCCAACAGCCACCCTGCATGGAAGACGGCGGCGAACGCAGACACGGCGATGAACGCGGTGGCCCCCATCATGCCGATGGCGGGATCGCGCTCGATGAGACAGGCGACGCCGACCAGGACGCTGACGGCCAGAGTGGACAGCTGGGACAGCCTGCGCGTCGGCCAACTCGACCTCAACCAGATCGTGGACAAGGCGACGCAGCACGCGAACACCGCGACGGCGATCGAACGGTCGCGTGCACCCGTCGGGCCGTGATCCCCGAGCATCAGCAGCAGTGGCAGGGCGCCGCAGCCGAAGATGTTGAGGGCGGTCAGCCGGCAGGTGGCGCGCTGATGGCCCCTCGCCGCCAGCATCGAGGTGATCCAGTAGTAGCGATCCTCGGAGTGAAGCCGACGCAGCACCGCGGACAGCACGGTCAGCCTCGCGCGGACGGGCCGAGGCGCAGACCGCGATCGGCACACTCACGGGAACGGCCAGTTAGCACGCGGGAAACAGTAATCGAACTTCAAGATCAGTGGTTAGTCTTCGGCGCCTGGCATAGCGTGGAGGGGTGACGGACACTTCGACCGAACGTGGCTTCGCCGCCCCCTTCCTGGACCCTTCCGCCTTCGAGCCGGACATCGCCGATCCCGCCGAACTCCGGGACCACCGCAAGCGCCGTCTTGCCCTGGCGTACCGCGTGATTGGTGCGATGGGGTGGGGGTCACTGGGCGACGGGCACATCTCGGCGCGTGATCCCGAGCGGCCGGATTGCTTCTGGCTGGCCCGGTACGGCGTCCCGTTCCGCGTCATGACCACCGACGACCTCGTATTGGTCCGCCCCGACGGCACGATCGAGGGCGGCGGGCACATCAACGTGGCCGCGTTCCACATTCACGCCCCCGTGCACGAGGCGCGTCCGGAAGTCGTCTCGGCGGCGCACTTCCACACGCCGTACGGCACGCCGTTCTCGGCGACGGTCACCAAGCTGGCGCCGATCTCCCAGGAGGCGTGCGCGTTCTTCGGCGACCACGAGATGTTCGACGACGAGGAAGTCAGCATCGCGTCGCTCGACGGCGGCAAGCGCATCGCGGCCGCTCTCGACGAGGCGCGCGGAGTGATCCTGCGCAACCACGGGCTGCTGACGGTCGGGGCCACGGTCGACTCGGCGGTGGGCTTCTTCATGTTGATGGAGCGCTGCGCCGAGGTTCAGGTGAAGGCTCGCGATGCCGTCCCGATCAGCGCCGACATGGCCGAGCGCGTCCACGACGAGTTCGACGAGGTCGCCGGCTGGCAAGCGTTCCAGTGGGCGCAGCGGACGTACCTGCCCGCCGGCTGACCTACGGTACGAGCGTCACCTCTCCGGTGGGCCTCGCGACCAGGCCGGCGTCGGTGGCGGAGTTGAGGGCGCGCTGCCAGTTCAGCTCCACGAGGACCATGACGCCGAGTCCGACGGCGACGGCGAGCAAGGAAGCGATCATGGCTCCAGCGTGCTGGCGCAAGGTAATGAGCGCCGAAGCGCCGCCTGTGAACTCCCTTTGAAACAGACGATTCGGGCGCGGAAACGTTCGCTCAGCGACAGTTTCCGCGCCCAAATCGCGGGGAGCGCGGGGAGTCAGTCCTCCTTGCGAACCAACCGCATCAGCGCCTCGCGGTCCGGCGCCAACAACTCGTCGATGCGCGGCTGGTTGACGTCGGCGACGACGATCTCGCCGACGTCCTCGTGAACGCCTGCGAAGATGCCGTGCGACTTCATCTTCTCGGTTTGGTAGACGTTGTCCTCCGTCGGCGTCACGTAGTAGACCGCGTCGGCCTTGAACCGGTTGATCAGCCAGAGGTGCACCAGGGTCATGAGCCGCTTCTGGCGCAGGTGCTCGGCGAAGGTGTTCTGGTCGCGGACCGTCAGGATGCTGCGTCCGTTGCGATCCTTGATGGGGTCGACGAGCACGTTGGCCAGCTTCTCGTCGCCGTCGCCGTAGATGCCCAACTCGAGCACCTCGCCACCTGCGCGTAGCGGGCGGAACTGCACGCGCAGCGTCTCGTCGAGCTGGTAGTGCTCGCCCCACAGCGCCAGCCAGTCCTCCAGCAGCTTCTTCGGCACCTCGGTCTGCACCAGGTGCTGATGCTGCGTGGAGCCCTTGCCCATCGACTTGGTGGTCGCGGTGCGCCCCGACGACGCGGCCAGCGCGGCGTCGCTTCGCGGGCCGCCGACCAGGGTCTGCGGTGTGCGGTACGGCGACTCGACCAGGCGCATCTTGCGTTGCAGGCGCGCCAGCGCCAGCATGCCGTCCTGCCGCAGCGCGGTGGCGAACTCCTCGGCGGCGACGCCGTCGATCTGGTGGCCGCCGTAGGTCATGAAGTTGAAGACGAAGCCCATCTTCCCGATCTCCTCCGGGAAGGCGCGCATCTCGTCGTCGGTCATGCCGGTGGTGTCCCAGTTGAACGAGGGGGACAGGTTGTAGGCCATCATCTTGTCGGGGTAGACGGCGCGGATCGCCCTGGCGAACTCCCTGGCGTCGGCCAGGTCGGCGGTCTTGGTCTCCATCCACAGGATGTCGGCGAACGGCGCGGCGGCCAGCGACTTCGCGATCGCGTACGGGATGCCGCCGCGCACCTGGTAGTAGCCCTCGGGGGTCTTGGCCCGTTCGCAGTCCCACGGCACGTCGACGCCCAGTTCCCTGGCCTTCTCGCGCGCCGCGTAGAGCGACGCGGTCTTGGCGAACTCGCGCCACTGCGCGGGGGTCAGCGCCACCGGCTCGCCCTCGCGCTCGCGGAAGGCCACCATCTCGGCCACTGCCTCGCCGTAGGTCTCGAGGCCCGCGTCGGCTTGCCACGCGTCGACGAACTGCGACTCGACGGTGTCGAAGAGGTCGTCGACCGAGGTCTCCTTGCCGTCCTTCCAGCTCGCCGCCGCCTCGGTGACGAGTTTGGCGACGCCGTGGCGTTCCAGCCAGGCGTCGGCGGCCGCGTACTCCCCGTCGGGTAGTGCGTAGAGCAGATGACCGCGCAGGTCGGTGACGCCCTGGGCGTGGAAGCTGCGCATGAGGGCCAGGAAGCAGGCCTTGTACGGCGGGACCTTGAGGTTGGTCGCGCCGAGCAGGAACGGTTGGTCGCGCTCGTCGGCGCGGCTGTCGATGAGGTTCGCCGCCTCGGCGTCGGTCCGCGCCACGATGATGCCGGGCACCCGCATGATGTCGAGTTGGAAGCGTGCGGTGTTGAGGCGCTTGATCTGCTCGTCGGACGGCACCAGGACCTTGCCGCCCTGATGGCCGCACTTCTTGGTCCCCGGTCGCTGGTCTTCGATGTGGTAGCCGGGAACGCCGGACTCGACGAAGCGACGAATCAGATTGCGCACGTGCGGGTCTCCGCCGTGGCCGGTGTCGGCGTCGGCGATGATGAACGGCCGGTAGTCGACCGCCGGCGTGGCGGCCCGCTGTTGGGGGGTCATCTTGAGGCGCAGGTACTGCTGGTTGCGGTCCGCGGTGAGCAGCGCTCGCACCAGGCCGGCGGCTTCGTCGGGCACCTGGCTCAGGGGATAGCTGGCGAGGTCGGGCCCGGGGTCCTCGCTGATGGAGCCCTTCGCCGACGTCGCCCAACCGCCGAGGTAGATGCCCTCGATGCCCATCCGCTTGATCGTCACGGCCTGCCCAGGCGAGTAGGGGCCGAAGGTGGTGATGCTCTTCTGCTGGGCGCCGAGTTCGCGGAGGCGGGCGTAGAACGCGCCGGCCGCCTCGCGGGCCACCGGATAGTCCGTCGGGATGGTGCCGCGCTGCTCGGCGACCTGCCGTGCGGTGTACAGACGGACGATCCCCTCGAAGCGTGGACTGTCGAAGTACCGCTGCGTCGCGGCGAGGTCGTCGTCGAAGGATGTGCTGGCCTGGACGTCCGGTTCGGTCATCGTCATGCGTTCAAGCTCCTCGTCGAGCATGTTTCCTGGTGATGGTGCGAGTGTATGGCGGTTGCCACGCGGGAAGTTTCGATTCACCCATCTCAGCGATTTCGGGTGGACCTCACAGGCTCACCGACGGTCAGCCTGTCTAACTGTCAGTGTGACAACGACATTGGAATTGCCCGTCCCGGCGAGTGACGAATGGCCAGGAGCGGTGCCGCCGCGGGAACGCCGGGACCGTGTCGGCTTCGCCCTTCTGCTGGTGTTCACCGCCGTCACCTACCTGTGGAACATCACCGTCAACGGGATGGGCAACCAGTTCTACGCCGCCGCCGCGCAAGCCGGTTCGAAGAACTGGGAGGCGTTGCTGTTCGGGTCTCTGGACAGCCAGAACTTCATCACCGTCGACAAGCCGCCGGTGTCGCAGTGGGTGATGGGCCTGGCCGGGCAGATCTTCGGCTTCAGCAGCGCCAGCATGTTGATCCCCGAGGCGCTGATGGCCGTTGCCACGGTGGCCCTGCTGTACGCGACGGTCCGGCGCGTCGGCGGGCCGAACGCGGCACTGCTCGCCGGGTTCGCCTTCGCCCTGACTCCCGTCGCGGCGCTGATGTTCCGGTTCAACAACCCCGATGCGGTGATGGTGTTGCTGATGACGGCCGCGGTCTACTGCGCGGTGCGGGCGCTCGAGCGCGCAAGTGCGACGTGGATCGCGTTGGCCGGTGTCGCCCTCGGATTCGCGTTCCTCGCCAAGATGCTCGAAGGCATCATGGTGATGCCTGCGATCGGCCTGATGTACCTGGTCGCCGCGCCGACGACCTTCGGCAGGCGGGTGCTGCACCTCCTTGGCTCGCTCGTGGCCTTCTTGGTCTCGGCGGGGTGGTTCGTCATCCTCACCCTGCTGTGGCCCGCGTCGTCACGGCCCTATATCGCCGGGTCCACCGACGACAACTTCATGAACCTGGTCCTTGGCTACAACGGCTTCGCACGGGTTCTCGGCAAGGGCAACAACGGCTTTCACCTCAACCCGGTGGTGGGCGCCGCGGCGGACACCCCGTTCGAGGTCAACAACGGCCATCACGGCGGCTTTGGCGGGATGGGCGCCAACTCCCCGGGGCTGACCCGGCTGTTCACCGGGGAGTTCGGCTTCGAGATCGGCTGGCTGCTGCCCGCGGCGCTGGTGGCGCTGGTGCTGGTACTCGTCTCGCGGGGCCGCGCCCCGCGCACCGACCTCACCCGGGCCGGCGCCGTCGTGTTCGGGGTCTGGATGCTGGTCGACGGGCTGGTGCTCAGCTACATGAAGAGCATGGTCCACCCGTACTACTGCCTGTCCTTCGTGCCCGCGGTCTGCGGCATGGTGGCGCTCGGCGTCGGTGAGGCGTGGGGCCGACGTGCCTCCTGGCTCGGCCGCGGCGGACTGGTCGCGATGATCCTGGGCACCGGGGTTTGGAGTTGGTGGCTTCTCGGGCGCAACGCCGAGTGGCTCCCCGCGCTGCGGTGGACGATCCTCTCGGTGAGCGCGATCGGGGCCGTCGGGCTCGTCGTCTCGCTAAGGCCTCGGATGGGACGACACGTCGCCGTGGCCGCGCTGGCCGTCGGGTTGGTCGGCGCCGTGCTGGGGACCGGCGCCTATACGCTCGCCACCCTCGGCCAGCCGCACACCGGGGGCATGCCCATGGTCGGACCCGCCGGAGGGCAACGTCACGGGGGGTGGGATCAGGACGACGACGACGCGCAACTGGACGCCATGCTGCGCGCGACCCACACCGACTTCTCGGCGGCCGTCGACCGCTCCTCCGCCGCGGCGAGCCTCGAACTGGCCACAGACACCGCGGTGATGGCGATCGGCGGCTTCGGCGGCAGCGACCCGACGCCGACGCTGGGTCAGTTCGAGCAGGACGTCGCCAATCACCGGATCGGCTACTACGTCGCCCACCCGGCCGACCACCGGCCCGGTGGTTTCGGCGGTCGGTCGGCGCACGCCGACATCGCCACGTGGGTGGCCGCCAACTTCGCCCCGACGACCGTCGGGACCGTCACGGTGTACGACCTCTCCGTCCCCAACGGCTGAGGCAGGCCGGTTTGCGGTAGCCGGGCGGGGCCGCCTCAGTAGGATGCCTCGCATGCCACTCGCCGACGGGTCGACGTTCGCCGGTTACGTCATCGTGCGACTGCTCGGTGCCGGCGCCATGGGCGAGGTCTACCTGGCACAACACCCCCGGTTGCCGCGTCAGGATGCGTTGAAGGTGATGGCGCAGGCCGTCTCCAGCGACGACGAGTACCGCGAACGGTTCAACCGCGAGGCCCAGAACGTCGCCGCCCTGTGGCACCAGAACGTCGTCGCCGTCCACGATCGCGGCGAGGACGAGGGCCGGCTGTGGATCGCGATGGACTACGTGGAGGGCACCGACGCCGGGCAGCTGCTGAGGGAGAAGGACTACCGCAGCGGGTTGCCGCCTGCCGACGTGGTGCGCATCGTCGGCGCGGTCGCCGACGCGCTGGACTACGCGCACCAACGCCAACTGCTGCACCGTGACGTCAAGCCCGCGAACATCCTCCTTGCCAACATGGACTCCGACCGCTGGCGGGCACTGCTGGCGGACTTCGGCATTGCGCGCCGCGTGGACGACGCGAGCGGCCTGACCGAGACGAACATGGCGGTCGGCACGGTGGCCTACGCCGCGCCGGAGCAGTTGATGGGCCAGACGCTCGACGGTCGCGCCGACCAATATTCACTCGCCGCAACGGCATTCGAGTTGCTGACGGGTTCGCACATGTACCAGGACCGCAATCCCGCGGTCGTCATCAGCAGACACGTGAGCGCGCCGCCGCCGGCGATCGCCGAACGCAAGCCCGAGCTCTCCGAGCTGGGGCCGGTGCTGTCCAAGGCGCTGGCGAAGTCGCCAGCCGACCGCTACGACAGCTGCACCGAGTTCGCCGATGCGTTGGCTCGGCACCTCGCCGGATGCGGTGACGCGTCCGGCGTCGAGGACACGGTGCTGGCCAGCCGGCTCGGCTCGTCGGGTTCCCCCGCGAAGAGCGCGCGTGGCCGGACGTGGTGGCTTGGCGTCGCCGCGGTGGTGGCCGTCGCAGTGCTGCTGATCGGGGGTGTCGTCGCAGGCATCTTCATCGCGCGCGACCAGAGCTCGAAGGTCGCGCAGCCGACTGCGTCCTCGCCAGCGATGCCGGTGGTCCTCGTCGGCGCGGACTGCCAAGTGCTCGGTGCCGCAGGCATTTCCGACACCGGCCAGAAGGCCTACTGCGCCAAGCTGCCGCCGGCGAACACCATCATGTGGTCATTGGTCTCGGGCGTCGTGCCGTCCCCGACCGTCACCCCGGGACCCAATGACGAGGTCTATCCCGACGGCATCGAGGAGCAGGTGCGCGTCTGCGTCCAACAGACCGGCCAGTCGCGCGTCGAGTGCCGCGACGACATCCGGCGCGGCAACCTGTACGGGCCGGCCTGAGCGGTATCAGGCCAGGGGTCCGATTACGCCTTCGGCGGCGCGGACCAGGGCGCCGGATCGGGCCAGCCCGACGGCGGCGGCGATCTCCGGTGCGAGGAAGCGATCAGGACCGGGTCCTTCGACGCGCTCCCGCAATGCGGCGATCACCGCGCCCGTGGCCGGTGACGGCGTCAACGGTCGGCGCATGTCCAGACCCCTTGCAGCGGTGAGCACTTCGATCGCGAGCACGGTGGTGAGGCCGTCGACGGCGCGGCGCAACTTGCGGGCGGCCGACCAGCCCATGGAGACGTGGTCTTCCTGCATGGCCGACGACGGGATCGAGTCGGCGCTGGCGGGGTTGGCCAGTCGCTTGAGTTCGGAGACGATCCCGGCCTGGGTGTACTGCGCGATCATGTGGCCGCTGTCGACGCCCGGATCGTGGGCGAGGAACGGGTTGAGGCCGTGGCTGCGGTTGACGTCGAGGAAGCGGTCGGTGCGTCGCTCGCTGATGCTGGCGACGTCGGCCACCACGATCGCAAGGAAGTCGAGCACGTAGGCCACTGGCGCACCGTGGAAGTTGCCGTTGGACTCCACCCGACCGTCGAGCGTGACGACGGGATTGTCGATGACGCTGGCGAGTTCGCGTTCGGCGACCGTGCGGGCGTGCGCGGCGGTGTCGCGGGCCGCGCCGGCCACCTGGGGTGCGCAGCGCAGCGAATAGGCGTCCTGGACCCGCGTGCAGTCGGGGGTCTGGTGGCTGGCGACGACCCCGGAGCCCTCCAGCAGGCGGGTCATGTTGGCCGCGGCCGCCCCCTGTCCCGGGTGGGGCCGCAGCTGCTGAAGGTCGGCGGCGAATACGCGGTCGGTGCCTAGCTGACCCTCGACGCTCATGGCGGCCGCGACGTCGGCCAGCCGCAGCAGGTGCTCGAGGTCGGCCAGCGCCAAGACCAGTTGACCGAGCATTCCGTCGGTGCCGTTGATGAGGGCGAGGCCCTCCTTCTCCGCCAGCGTGACGGGGGATAGGCCATGCTCGGCCAGAGCGTGTGCCGACGGCTTGATCTCGCCGGATCGGGTGCGCACGTAACCCTCGCCCATCACCGAAAGTGCCACGTGCGCAAGGGGTGCCAGGTCACCGGAACAGCCGAGACTGCCGTACTCGTGCACCACCGGCGTCAGCCCGGCCGAGATCAGGTCCGCATAGGCCTGGGCGGTCTCGCGGCGGACTCCGGTGCGTCCCGAGGCCAGCGTCGACAGCCGCAGCAGCATCATGGCGCGGATGACCTCGCGCTCGACCTCGGGGCCCGATCCCGCGGCGTGCGAGCGAATCAGACTGCGCTGCAGCTGGGTACGGCTCTCCTTGGGAATGTGTCGCGTCGCCAACGCGCCGAAGCCGGTCGAGACGCCGTACACCGGGGTCGGGTCGTTGGCCAGCGCCTCGATCGTCTCGCGGCTGGCGTCGACGGCGGCGGCCGACTCCGCTGAGAGCACCACCTGGGCGTCCTCGCGGGCGACTGCCACCACGTCGTCGAAGCTGACCGGTCCTATCCCGACGGTCACGGTCATGGGTGGCGACTCTCCTTCTGCGGGGGACACGGGGTCTGGCTAGCCCACCGTAGTCTCACCCGCTGAGGGGTCGGACACGATCGGTAAGCGACGCTCGCGATCAGGACGTGACGTCGGCCGGGCTCGCCTGACAGTGCTCGCACAAGCCCCAGAAGGTGACTTCGGCTTCGCGCACCAGGAATCCGTCGTTGCCGCTGGGGGTGAGGCATGGGGCCTGGCCGACCACGCAGTCGACGTCCTGCACCGCGCCGCACGAGTCGCAGACCAGGTGGTGATGGTTGTCGCCGATCCGCCGCTCGTACAGCGCGGCCGAGCCCGCCGGTTCGAACCGGCGGATCAAGCCAGCTCGCGTCAGGTCGTTGAGCACCATGTAGACCGCCTGCGGGGACGTACCGGGCAGGTCGCCGGAGATGAGCGCGAACACCTTCTCCGCGGTGGCATGGGGGGAGGCTTCCAGGGCGCGGAGCACGGCCATGCGGCCCGAGGTGGCCCGCAGTGACGACCCGCGCAGTTCCTGTTTGTACCGGGTGTTCGCGTCTATGGCATCCACGAGGTCAGCTTAGCATGACCTAACCAATGTGATGACTGAGTCGTTGTATTGACTCATTAAAAACAAGGCGTAGTCTTGTGACAGCTCGACCACCTAGGAGGAACGATGACCATCACCAACCACGACGTTCTCGCCGGCGAATTCGTCGCCTCGCCGACACTGGCCGCCGATCTGCAGACCGTGCTCGTCGGACTCCTGGAGTTGCAGAACCAGGCCAAGCAGGCGCACTGGACGCTCGTCGGCCCCAACTTCCGGTCCACCCATCTGGAACTCGACGAGCTCGTCGACGCCGCCCGCGAGTACGCCGATTCGGTCGCCGAGAGGATGCGCGCCCTCGAGTCCGTTCCCGACGGACGCACGGGCACCGTCGCCACGACCACCTCGCTGGAGGCCTTTCCCGCCGGTGAGGTCGGCGTCGAACGGGCGGTCGCCGTCATCGCCGACCGAATCCTAGGAGTGGTCAACGTCATTCGTGCACTCCACGACGAGGTCGACGCTCAGGACCCGACGAGTGCGGACATCCTGCACACCATCCTCGAGGGGCTGGAGAAGCAGCGGTGGATGTTCACCGCCCAACTGCGCCACGTCTCCTAGTCAGGTGACGGTCGCCGCCTGGACCAGCGACCAGTAGGCGCGTTCGCGTTCGGTGTCGTCGTTCGAGGTGATGGCGCCGAACGCGGCGGCGTCGCGCGCGAACCGCTCCGCGGCGTCGGGCAGGGCGTCGGGGCCCTGCAGCCGGAACTGGCTCGGGGCGAGCGGGCCGAACAGCAGTGCGCGGCGCAGCTCCGGCCAGTCGTCCACGCGTGGCTCGACCCCAGCAGCCCTCGCAAAACCCAACGCAGCCACGTTCATTCGGCTCTTCTGAGACAGGCCGCGCCTCGACTGGTAGAGCTGAACCGCGCGACGCTGATCGGCGTCCGTCGCCGCCGGGATCACGCCACCCCAGGTGTATGCGATCCACCTGGCCTGCAACTCCAACGGCACGAAGTATCCGCCCGATTGGTCCCACATTCCCAGGAACGCCAACCCGGGAAGATCGGGATGGAAGGTGTGCCGGTCGGCGTCGAGGTGTACCGCGTCGAGGCCGACGAGCTTCTGAATCTCCTCGCTCAAATACGGCAGGCTGAGGTCGAACCCGGTACCGAACACGATCCCGTCGAAGTCTTCGGCGTGCCCGTCGGCGAAGGTGACCGTGGTACCCGCGACGGACGTCATCCAGGGCCGCACCGTGATTCGACTCTCGGCGACCAGTGGCAGGTACTGCTGACTGAGCGTCACCCCGGCGGTGAAGAGCGACGGGTCGGGGGCGGGAGCACCGTACTGCTCGGGGCTGCCACCCGCTTCGACGACGATCTCCCTGAGCTGGCGGTCGACCTCGGAGGCGGGCAGTGTCTCGCTGGCGAGCACGCCGTACCGGGTGAAGATCCGATGGTCCGACGGTACGCCTGCCGCGTACTTCGGCAGGACGTATCGCTGACGCCGCTGGGTGACGACCACCTTGTCCGCGCCCTGTTGGGCGAGCTCGGCGGCCACCTCGAGTGCGCTGACCGCGCAACCGGCGATCAGGATGCGCTTGCCGCGCAAGGGTTTCGACCCTCGGTATCGATACGTGGTCGAGGTGCCCGCGACGCCGGTGAAGGTGTCGAGCCCCGGCACGGCCGGGACCGCGGTGGCGTGGAACCGCCCGCTGGCCACCACTACGCGGTCGAATCGACTCTCGTCCCCGCCGTGGCGCAACATCCAGCCGTCGCCGTCCCGACCGAGGTGGTCGACCGCGGTGTCGAACCGGATCCGCGGTAACAGGCCGAACACCTGCGCATACCGCTGCAGGTAGTCGAGGATCTCGGTGCCGGACGGGAAGACGTCGCGGCTGTGCGGCTCCAGATCGCTGAATGCGGTCAGGATGCGGCTGGTGTTGGTGTGCATGCCGGGCCACACCCCGCTCGCACCCGCCAAGCCGGCCCATTGGCCGCCGAGTTCGGCGCTCCGTTCGAAGATCGTCGGCTCGAATCCCTGCGACGCGAGCCACCGCGCCGCGACGAGGCCGCCGGGGCCCGCTCCAATTACGGCCACGTCTCCGGTCATCGGTACACCATCGCACTTTCGCAGGTCGGTCACGAGCTTCGGGGCGTAAGAAGGAACGATGCGCGTCATCACCGTCGAAGAGCACTTCCACCACCCGCAGTCGGTGGCGCGGGTCCTCGAGTTGTCGGGGGCGGGTCCGATCACCCCAGACGCCGGGTTCGGCGAGTTCCTCGGCACGTTCATGCCCGACCGCGAGTCCGCCGAACGCCTCGCAGGCAAACGCCTGGCCCACATGGACGGCGCCGGCATCGACGTCCAGGTGGTCTCCCACGGCGCGAACAGCCCGGGCAACCTGGCGCATCCCGATGCCGTCGAGCTGTGCCGCACGGTGAACGACGCCCTGGCTCAGCAGATCTCGGAGCACCCGACCCGATTTCGCGGTTTCGCGACGCTGCCGCTCTACGATCCCGCCACGGCGGCCGACGAGCTGCGGCGGTGCGTCGAGGAGCTGGGCTTCGTTGGGGCACTCACCCACGGCAGCATTGAGGGAGCGTTCCTCGACGACCCGAGGTTCGAGCCGGTCCTCGCGACGGCCGAGGCCGTCAACCGGCCGATCTACGTTCACCCCGGCATGCCGGAGAAGGCGGTCTCGACGCCGTACTACGCAGGCGCCTGGCCCGCTGCGGTGCACTTCCTGTTCGCCGGCCCGGCGTTTGGCTGGCACGCCGAGGCGGGCATCCACGTCATCCGGCTCATTCTCTCCGGCGCGCTGGACAGGCACCCCAATCTCAAGCTGTTGAGCGGACATTGGGGTGAGTTGGTCGCGGGCTGGCTCGACCGCCTCGACGAGGTGGTCGGGTGGGCCGACCACCTGGACCGCGCACCCAGCGCCTACTACCGCGAGCAGGTGTGGGCGACGCCGTCGGGGATGTTCAGCCAGAACCAGCTGAACTTCATCGTCGCCGAGATCGGTGCCGACCGGATCATCCACTCCGAGGACTATCCGTACGTGGTGCGGGACAACGTCTCCGCGTTCCTGGAGGAGGCCGATCTCACTGACGAGCAGCGCGGCGCGATCGCCCACGGCAACGCGGAGGCGCTGCTGGGGATATCAGGGGAGTAGCAGGAAGACGTCGTCGAGCACCCGCGGCCTCCCGGCCCGCTCGGCCGTTCGGCGGGACACCTCGTTGAGCCGGTCGACGGTGCCGACCAACATCCGGTCGCCGTGATTGGCAGGACGGCTCGCCCAGGCGCGTTGAGCCGACGCGGCATAGCCGTGGCCGGCGTAGTCGGCGTCGACCACCTCTTCGTTGATCTCGTCGGCGTCGATCCAGCCGACCCGGCCGGGTGCCGCGGCGAAGACTCCGATGGCCTCGATCGCACTGTCGCACAGCATGATCGCCTGCAGCTGCCCGGCCGAATGCCACTCGCGCACGTCGTCCGGATCGGCCGGTGAGACGTTGCGCGCCAGGTCGGGATCGTCGACGGCCAACCGCTCGTAGCGGCGGCGGAGCATTGCGATCGCGTCGTCGACGTCCTCGAACGGCGCCAGCGACACTCGTCCGTCCGGTGCGGGCATGTCGCGGTATCGGGCGAGGTGAACACCGCAGTCCAGCAGCACCCGCGGGCCGCACAGGGTGCCGGGCCGCGCCCGCAGTCGCGCGAATCGTGCCGCGAACGGCGACCATTCACGGTGGACGCAGTCCCGAAGGGCGTCGAGGTCGTCGAAGTCGTGCCCGACCACCTCGACGAAGGGCCTGCCGACGTCGCGCCCGTAGAAGCGAATCCCGCCGAGAAGGGCGCCGCGTGACGTCTCGACGACGCGGTGCGCGTAGTCGTCCGGCTCGACGCCAGGCAAGCTCACGTGATCGGTGAACACGCTGACATAGGCGGGATCGTCGACCTTCGCGAACTCGCCATCCAGCCAGTCGGCCACCAGAAGCGCGCCGCGCCGACCGAACAGGGTGAGCGCAAGCTCGCGCTGCTCTCGTAGCGAGCCGTCGAGAAGCCGCTGGTAGACCCGGGATTGCTGCATCGGGGACGAGAGTGCCACGGACCGCGGCGGGTGGCCATCGAATTTTTCACCAGCGCGGATCGCGCGCGATGGGGCAGTTGGGCTTTATCGTGTCGCTGTGCCGGAGATGGATCGTCGAAACCTTCTTTTCATGTCGGGGCTGGGCCTGTTGGCCGCAGCGATCCCGCTACCCACCGCGGGCGCCGCACCGCCGGCACCCGGCCCGGTACCAGGACCGCCGGAGACGGCCACCCCCGCGTTCCTGTTCCACGACGAGTTCGACGGACCGGCCGGTTCGGCACCCGACCCGTCGAAGTGGACGGTCGCCACCGCCCGCGAGACCATCAAGAATCCGGTGTTCTGGGACCGCCCCGAGAACATGGGGCAGTACCGCAACGACCGCCGCAACGTCTTCCTGGACGGCAACTCCAACCTCGTCATTCGCGCGACGAAGGAGAACGGAAAGTACTTCAGCGGCAAGCTCACCGGGACGTGGCGCGGCGGCATCGGCCTGACGTGGGAGGCCCGGGTGAAGTTCGACTGCCTGACGCTGGGCTGCTGGCCCGCGTGGTGGCTGCTCAACAACGATCCGGCCCGCGGCGGTGAGATCGACGTCGTCGAGTGGTACGGCAACGACAGCTGGCCGTCGGGGTCGACGGTTCACGCCCGGCTGGACGGGACGTCGTTCGCCACCCAGCCATTCGAGGTGGACAGCGCGTGGCACGTCTGGCGCTGCACCTGGACCGACGCCGGGATGTACTTCTGGCGCGACTACGCCCCGGGTATGGAGCCGTATTTCACCGTTCCGGCGAACTCGCTCGACGATTGGCCGTTCAACGACCCGGGCTACCAGCTGTCCCCGATGCTCAACCTGGCGGTGGCCGGCTCAGGAGGCGGAGATCCCGCCGGCGGCACGTATCCGGCGGACATGCTCGTCGACTGGGTCCGCGTCTGGTGACGTGCCGGCAGCGCGTCTCACAAGCACTGCCTCGTGAGCACCGTCACGCCGGCTAGTTCGGCTCGTGGTGGAATAAAAACCCGCTTCCATTCGTCCGTTACTACGAAGGACTAATGAACGTTTGGAAGAAGGAGCAACCCCATGAGTTCCAGTAGCACAAGGACGTTCGCGGCGATCGCCGGTGGCGCCATGGTCACCCTCGGCATCGTCGGCGCGACCATCGCCCAAGCCGCGCCGGGCGCCGTAGCCGACTCCGAGATGTCCACGGGGACCACCAGCACGGTCACCACCGCGCCGGGAACGCCACCGATCCCGATGGCCCAGCCCGGCATCAAGGGACCGGCACCCCTGCCCGTCGAAGAGCAGGGTCTGCCCGGCTGAGTCTCAGCACTCGAGGTAGGTCGACGGCCCTGGCAGTGGTACGCCGGGGCCGTCGTCATGTCGGGCACCGTCGTAAATTTCGGGCTAAGCGCCGGGCGGCGAGGCCTTCGAATCAGCTGGTGACGACGGTGCCTTACCGGGATGGCCAGTCGAACGCCTTCTTGCGGAACCTTTGGTAGGCATTGCCGCGAGCAATGCCGAGCGCCGCGCCGATCTGGCCCCATCCGGCGCCCAGCGCACGGGCCGCGTCCACTGCGCTCTGCAGCTCGCTCTGGATCCGTTCGAGACTGCCCAGGGCCCCGGACTGCTTGGCTGCGGCGAGTTCCCGGCCGGCGGCGGCGACGTCTTCCAGCGCTGCAGCCACCACGGCAGGATCTGGATCGATGGTCGTGTCGGCAGGGGTCATGTGATCATCTCCCTTCGCTTGGCAAACCGTATCGCGTCGAACACGGCACTGTCGAGTGACGACATTGTGACATACCTGCAGGTGATAGCCGTGTTGCTCAGATGAGCAGTCGACCTCGTGGTGTATCTGGCAATCGGCGGGAGTGTCATCCAACGAGGTCGTGGGGCGCGGTGAGACGGCCAATCCCATCCCCGTGTCAGACCCCGGGACGAGGGACGGGAGAATCGACTCGACACTCGAAGAGAGGCTCCCATGCTGCGCGACTTTCCCGACGTGGTCGTCACCGGATTCGCGACGACCAACGCCCTCGCGGTGGACGCCGAAGCGACCTGGGCCGCCCTGTTGGACGGCGGCAGCGGAATTCGCCGGCTGTCCGGTGCCTTCGTCGAGGACCTGGATCTCCCGGTGAAGATCGGCGGTCAACTCCTCGAAGACTTCGACACCGAACTCAGCAGGGTGGAGCTGCGCCGGCTGTCGTACCAGCAGAAGATGGCTCTGGTCCTCGGGCGGCGCGCGTGGGCCCACAGCGGCTCGCCCGACATGGATCCGACCAGGCTCTCGGTGTCGGTCGGCACCGGCTTTGGCAACGCCGAGGAAGTCATCCTCGCCTACATCGCCATGCGCAAGCGAGGCATGAAGGCGGTGTCTCCGCTGGCCGTTCAGATGTTCATGCCCAACGGAGCCGCCGCGGCGGTTGGACTCGACCGTGCGGCGCGCGCGGGCGTATCGGCGCCGATGATGGCCGACGCGTCGGGAGCGGGTGCCATCGCGCAGGCCTGGCAACAAATCGTCTTCGGTGACGCCGACGTCGTGATCTGTGGCGCCGTGGAGTCGCCGATCGAGGGAGTGCCCATTGCGGCCTACTCCCAGTTCGACGGCATGATGGCCGCCGGCGACGACCCCGCGGGCGCGTGCCGACCGTTCGACGAGGACCGTCGCGGCATGGTTCTCGGCGAAGGCGGCGCCCTGCTGGTCATCGAGACCGAGGAGCACGCGAAGGCCAGGGGCGCGAACATCCATGCTCGGCTACTCGGAGCGGCGACCACCTCCGACGGATACGACGCAGTGCGTTCCGATCCCAGTGCGGAACAAGAAGCCCAGGCCCTGATGCGAGCCATCCAACTGGCGGGCCTCACCGCCGACGACGTGGACTTCGTCAACGCTCACGCCGCGGGCACCGTCGACGGCGACCTCGTCGAGGCCACCGCGTTGGAGAAGGTGTTCGGCGCCGGTCGTCCCGCCGTGTACGCGCCAAAGGCCGCCTTGGGCAACACCTTTGGTTCTGCCGGAGCCATCGAGGCGGTGTTGACGGTGCAGGCCCTACGCGACGGCGTGGTGCCGCCGACCCTGAACCTCACTCGGCTCGACGAGCGAATCGACCTGGACGTCGTCACCGGCGAACCCCGTCGGTCCGACTACCGCTACGCCGTGAGCAACACGTTCGCCTTCGGCGGCCACAACGTGGTGCTGGCCTTCGGCAAGTACTAGTCGGCTCAGGCGCCGACGGCCTGCTCGAGCTCGGCCAGCGAGTTCTCCAGGTGCATCAGCAGCCGCTGCAGGTGCGGCACGCTGCGTCGGCAGCCGACCAAGCCGAAGTCGAGGTTGTCGCCGTTGTTGGTCATGGTGATGTTGAGCGCCTGACCGTCGAGCGCGATGGAGAACGGATAGTTGCCGTCGAGGCGGGCGCCGTTCCAGTACAACGGTTCCGACGCACCGGGGACGTTGGAGATGACGATGTTGAACGGCGGCGGCGCCGACGAGACGAAGCCGGGGAGCAGCCCCATCGCCAGGCCCGACATCAGCACGGCCGAGAGGGCCAGGGCCTGTGTCCGCGGCAGCTCGGCGAACACCTTCTTGTTGTCGGTCATCGACGTGCTGATCGCGTCGAGCCGCTTGGCCGGGTCGACGACGTCGGTGGCCAGGTTGCACAGGATGGTGCCCACCATGTTGCCGCCGGCGTCCTGTTCGTCCTTGGTGCGCAGGCTCACCGGCACCATCGCGACCAGCGGAGCGTCGGGAAGGGCCGCGCGTTCGACGAGATATGCCCGCAGGGCTCCCGCGCACATCGCCAGCACGACGTCGTTGACGGTGACGCCTGCGGCGGACTTGACGGCCTTGATCCGCGCCATCGGCCACGACTGTGCGGCGACGCGCCGTGCTCCACCGATCGGGACGTTGAACATCGTCTTCGGAGCGCGGAACGGCAACGTAAGTTGCTGTTCCAGTAGCGCGGCCCTGGCGATCGACAGGGTCGAAGGAGCCAGCGACGCGATCGAGCCGACGGTCCCGGTGAGGGACTGCAGGGCAGACCGGCCTTCGGTGGCGCGCTCGGTCCGCTGCTTGGGGCCGAGCGTCCAGGGCACCCGCATCTCGGTGTCCGTTGGATCGGTCGTCATCGACCGGATGGTCAACCGCTGGGCGCTGACGCCGTCGAGCAGTGAGTGGTGGATCTTGGTGTAGACCGCGAAGCGGCCGTCTCCCAGGCCCTCGATCAGGCTCGCCTCCCATAGCGGTCGGTGCCGGTCGAGGAGGGTGCCGTGCAACCGCGACACCAACTCCAGGAGATCGCGGACGCGGCCCGGTCGGGGCAACCCCGAGCGGCGCAGGTGGTAGTCGATGTCGACGTCGTCGTCGATTGCCCAGGCCAAGTTGGAGATGCCGCCGAGCACCCGGCCCGGGTGCTTCCGGAACGTCTGCTGAAAGTCGTCGTTCTTGACGATGGTCTCGTACATGTCCCGGATGAAGTCCGGTCCGGCGCCCTCGGGTGGTTCGAACAGCTGCAGACCGGCGACGTGCATGGGGTGTTCGCGCGATTCACCGAGCAGGAACATCGAATCGGTCGGCGACATCAGCTTCATGGGTGTGACGGTACCCACAGTCCCTGGTATTCACGCCCTCGAGTCACGTGTTCAGCCCTGGGGTAGTCGAACCACCTGGACGAAGAACTCGTCGATCTGGCGGACCGCGTTCATGAACTGGTCCAAATCCACCGGCTTGGTGACGTAGGCGTTGGCGTGCAGCTTGTAACTACGCAGGATGTCCTCTTCTGCCGAAGACGTGGTGAGCACGACGACCGGGATGTGGTTCAGATTCGGATCGGACTTGATCTTCTCCAGCAGCTGGCGGCCGTCGTACTTCGGCAGGTTCAGGTCGAGCAGGATCAGGTCGGGCGTCGGGGCGTTTTCGAAGGCGCCGCGCCGATACAGGAAGTCCAGGCCCTCCTCGCCGTCGTGTGCCACGTGCAGATTGTTCTTGATCTTGTTGTGCTCAAAGGCTTCCCGGGTGATGAGTTCGTCACCGGGGTCGTCCTCCACCAGCAGGACGTCGATCGGTTTCGCGGCTGATGTCATGGGGTCGTTCCTTCCAGGGATGATGCAGGGACGAGCGTCGGGGTGGGTACGGGCAGGGTGAAGCGGAACCGGGTGCCGTCGGTGTACGCGGTGTCGATCCAGATGGCGCCGCCGTGGTGTTCGACGATCTTCTTGCACAGGGCCAGGCCGATGCCCGTTCCACCGTAGGAGTCGCGGCCGTGTAGGCGCTGAAAGATGATGAACACCTTGTCGACGAACTCCGGGGCGATGCCAATCCCGTTGTCCGACAACGTAAACGAGTAAAGGTCGGCATCGTCTGCTCGCTGCCATTCGATCGTCATGCGCGGCGCGACGCCGTCCTTGCTGAACTTCATCGCGTTGCCGATCAGGTTCTGCCACAGCATGGCAAGGAGCGTCGGGTCGCCGACGACGTGGGGAAGCGGCTCGGCGGGGCGGACGATGTCAGCCTCGGATTCCTCTATCGCGACGGAGAGGTTGGCGAGTCCGTCGTCCAGGGCGGCGTCGAGGTCGACGTCGGTCTGGGCGGCGTTGAGCCGGCCGACGCGCGAGAAGGTCAGCAGGTCGTTGATCAGCACCTGCATGCGCTTGGCGCCGTCGACTGCGAAGTCGATGTACTCGACGCCGCGGTCGTCGAGTTTGTCGCGATACCGCTTCTCGAGCAGCTGGCAGAACGAGGTGACCTTGCGGAGCGGTTCCTGGAGATCGTGGGAGGCGACGTAGGCGAACTGTTCGAGTTCGGCGTTCGACCGGCGCAACTCGACGGTCTGCTCGTCCAGTTGGGCTTCTGCCGAACGGGAGGCGTCGAGCTCGTCGACGATCCGCTGCCGCATGTTCTCGACGTCGACGGCGATGGCGCGGATGTCCTTGGGCCCCTGGGGGACGATCTGCTTGGCGAAGTCGCCCTCGGTGATGCGCCGGCATGACGCCGCGAGTGACGCCAGCGGTCGGGTGACCGCCGTCTGCATCACGATGGCCAGCGCGGCCGCGGTCACCAGCAGCGCCACCACGATCGCGCCGAGAAAGGCGTTGCGCCACCAGCGAATCCGATCCAGGTCTTCGATTCCCGCCGACCTCGCCGCGCTGAGGTGCTCGTTCTGGGTGTCGAAAAGCGCTCGGATGCGGTCGAACTCGGTCTTTCCGCGGTCGGCGACGCCCGAGTCGACCACGGTGCGGGTACCGGGCTGGATGGTGGCGATCAGCGGTTCGGCGAACGAGGACCGCCAGGCAGCGGCCGCCTGATCGATCGCGTCGACGTCGGCGAG
Organism: Mycobacterium sp. Root135; assembly: GCF_001426545.1. Classification (GTDB taxonomy): domain Bacteria; phylum Actinomycetota; class Actinomycetes; order Mycobacteriales; family Mycobacteriaceae; genus Mycobacterium. The sequence goes on from NZ_LMEZ01000009.1 coordinate 144,637, forward strand.
CAGCTCCTTGCGGCCTCCCGCCCGTTGGCGGAGCTCTTCGGCGGCCGCCGCCTGGGCCTGCTGCCCGGCGTAGTACGGGTCGAGGAATTGGCGGTCGGCCGAGATGGCGTATCCCCGGGTGGCGGTCTCCTGGTCGCGCAGCGCCGCCTGCATTTGGTATGCCGCCGAGCGCGACGGCTGGATCTCGTCGACCATCTGGTGGGCCACTGCGTCGTACCTGCTGAGCAGCAGGCCTCCGGCGATTCCGGCGCCGAGGACGAGCAGGCCCATGATGGTCAGCACCAGGGTCTGCCAGCCCTGCACGGTGAGTGGCGACGACCGTCTCGGCATCGTGGCGGGGTCAGTTTCGGCCGTGGTCGTCATCAGTCCGTCCGCTCCACCCGTACGACGGCGATGTCGTCGGACAGGCCGCCGTGCAGCCCGGCGATCTTTTCAGCGCCCCCGATGAGTGCCTCCACGAACGCCGTGCCGGTCAGTGCCGCCTGCGATCTGGCCACTTCGAGCAGGCCGTCCTCGCCGAGTCGTTCGTTCCCGACGCCGGAGTGCCCTTCGAACAGCCCGTCGGTGAGCAGCAGCAGGCCGTGGCCGGCAGGCAACTCCATCTCGACGACCGGCCAGTCCGTCGCACCGATGCCGAGGGCGGGTCCGGCGGCCGGCTCCAACCATTCCACCGTGTCGGGTCCGTGCAGCAGCATGCCGGGATGTCCCGCCCGGACCGCGGTGAAGCTGCGGTCGTGCGGGGACAGCGCAAGGCTCAGCACCGTCGCAAAGATCCGCGGTCCCGGGCTCTCCGCACGCAGGATCCGCTCCAGCTGACGCATGCGTTCGTTGCCGCGAAGGCCGGCAAAGGTCAACGCCCGCCAGCCAATTCGCAAGGCGACCCCGAGGGCGGCCTCGTCGGGGCCGTGCCCCGCCACGTCGCCGACCATCACGTGGACGGTCCGGTCGGGGGTTTGGACGAAGTCGTAGAAGTCACCGCCGAGCAGCGCGTTCGCGCGGCTGGGGCGGTACTTGGCCACGATGTCGACGCCAGGGTTGTCGAGGAGCAGCGGCGACGGCAGCAGGCCGCGCTCGAGGCGGGAGTTCTCCTGCGCCCGAAGCTGGCTGGACCGCAGATCCGCCGAGGTGATCTCGGCGCGCTTGCGTTCGATCGCGTAGAGCAGGGCGCGCCGCAGCATCTCGGCTTCGACGCGCCCCTTGACGAGGTAGTCCTGCGCGCCGGATGCGAGCGCCGACACGCCGAAGTGCTCGTCGTTGAGCCCGGTGAGCACCACGATCGGGATGGTGGGGTCGCACTTGGTGACGCGGTCGAGCGCGGCAATGCCGTTCGCGTCGGGAAGGTTCAGATCGAGCAGAATGCAGTCCGGCCGCAGCTTGGCCAGTTCCACCTCGGCGACGGCCATCGTCGGTGCCCAGGCCAACCGGATGTCGATGTCGGCGTCCAAGACGAGTTCCTCGACCAGCAGTGCGTCTCCACGGTCGTCCTCAACCAGCAGGACCGACAGGGGGCGGGTCTGGGCGCCTACGCCGGCCCCAGCCGTTGGGTCAGAGTCGGGTGCAGCCCCCACCGGAACCACATCCTTCGAACGTCGCATCACGGGGCTGCCGCTGCTTGACAGTCATCCGACAGTACCGTCGTGCCAGTTCTGAGGTCCTACGGCTGGGTTCCCAGGGCGGCGAGCGCCTCGTCGGCAGTCTGATAGAGCGCCAGGAATTCGTCGAGCTTGGTCAGCTGGATGGGTCGCGCCGTCGCCGGACCGCTGGCCACCACGGCGAATTTGCCGGTCCCTCCCGCTCTTTCGTGGGTCTCCGCGAGAATTCGCAGGCCAACGGAGGCGAGAAAGGACACCGCGGTCAGGTCGATGATCAGGGCGCCGGGGCGCTCCTCGATCAGCTCGGCGAGGAGCTCCTCCAACGCGGGTGAGGTGGCAAGATCCACCACTCCGTCCACCTTCAACACGGTGGCCCCGTCCCGCCGCTCGACCGAGGTCGAGATCGCATCGGCTGTCGACAACGGCCATCCCTCCCTAGAGAACTTCGTCGATCTTAGTATCCGCACCCCGTTCCGCTGGACTTTAAACCAGTGGGCGGCGAGCGCGTCATGCTTAAGGTTAATGTCAAGATCGGCGACTCGCCGAGAGGGGTGCGGCGCGAGAAGATGGACCCGCCGGATCACCAGCCCACATCCCTAGGCAAGGGGTCTTCGTCATACCCACGGTGGCGATTGCAAATCGCGTTTTGGGGGAACACACGCGCGTGACGGACCGCGCGACGGGCAAGGCCCCGGGAGTCGTTGCCCATGATGTTCCCGACGACGGAGTCGCGAGCTGATGGCGGACGTCCCCTTTCACCAGCGCTATCCCGCGGCGCTTCGACGTCATCTGGACACCGGTGGCGAGGCCGGCCTCGCCGCGGCCAGCGAGATCGGCCGCCAAGCGTTGGACGACCGCGTCGGCATCGTCGAGATCGTCGAGTGTCACTTCGAACTCACCGAAGAACTGCCCGCGGCGTCCCGTCCGGCCGCCGTGAACTTCCTCAAGAAGACCCTCGCCGCCTTCGACGTCGCCTCCCGCGGGTTCGCCGACGGCGTCGAGCGATACGAGGAGCAACGGGCCAGGGCCGACGACCTCGAGGACCGCGACGCGTTTCGCACCGCGCTGGTGAACTCCCTGCAGGAGGGGTTCTTCGTCGTGGACCCCGACGGCACCATCGTCGGGGTCAACGAGGCCTTCGCCGACATCACCGGCTGCGGGGCAGAGGGGCTGCCCTATCGCTGGCCGTACCCCTGGCTGGCCGACCAGGACGAGGCGGCCAAGCGGCTCGCCCTTCTTGTGGAGCAGGGCAGCATTCAGGCCGAGACGCAGATCCGGCATCGTGACGGCCGCCTCACCTGGGCCGAGGTGAGCATCAACTCGGTCACCGCGGGGGGTGCCGACGGTGACGCCTACGTCGGCACCATCCGCGACGTCACGGCGGCCAAGGCGTCGGCCGCCCGCGAGAGCGCCGTCGTGCGATTGGCCACGGCCGTCGGGATCGCGACCAGCGTCGCCGAGGTGCTCGACATCGTGCTCGAGGAGTTGCGGGCCGCGATCGACCTCAGCCGGGTCGTCGCCGTGATGTGGACGAAGTCGGGCGACCCCGAGGTGCAGGTCGCCGGATCGCCGGAGCCGATCTCCTGGGGCGACCTCGATCCGTTCCTGCAGGCGAGGTTCACCGAGACGCGGGACTGGCCGCCGCTGTCGGTACAGGCGATTGGGACGGCAGGTCCGGCGGGCCCGTGGCTGGGCATCATGGCGGTGCTCTCGGGTGTCGGACCGTCCGCGCTGTGGCTGGAGAATGCGGAGCCCCGCGTCATCGGTGCCGACGACCGACTGCTCGTCACGACTCTGGTCGGTCATCTGAGCCTGGCCGTGCAGCACGTTCGCCAGTTCGAGATCGCCAGGGAGGCGTCGTCGACCCTGCAGAGGACGATGATGCCGACGACGAAACCGCCGGTCGGGTTCGCGGTCCGATACGAGCCCGCGGCGTCGCCGCTCGAGATCGGCGGCGACTGGTACGACGTGCTCGCGGTCGGCGACCGTCAGATCGGCATCGTCGTCGGTGACTGCGTTGGCAGCGGGTTGTCGGCGGCGGCGGTGATGGGTCAACTCAGAAGCTCGGCACGGGTCCTTCTCGTCAACGGCGCCAGTCCCGGGCGACTGCTCGACGAGCTGGATTCCGCGGCGGCCCTCATCGCGGGCGCGTACTGCACGACCGTCTTCGTCGGGATCGTCGACGTGGAGACCGGGCAGATGGCCTATAGCAGTGCGGGCCATATTCCGGCCCTGCTCGCCGTGCCGGGTGGGGCACCGGAGAGTCTGACTGGCGCCACCTCGGTGCCGCTGGCGGTTCAGAAGGCGGGTCCGCGGCCGGAGGCGACGACGTTCCTCTCGCCGGGATCCACCCTGATGCTCTACACCGACGGACTGGTGGAGCGCCGAGAAGAGCTGGTCGACAACGGCATTCGGCGGGCAGGTCAGGTGCTGGCCGAGACGATCGAATCGCCGGCGGACGTCGTCGCGGACGCGGTGCTGCAACGGATGGTTCCGAAGGACGGCTTCGACGACGACGTCGCGATCGTGGTGTATCGCAGGCCGCCGGCGCCGCTGCTGATCGACGTGCTGGCGACGCCCGACCAACTGAGCGGAATCAGGGCTCAGATCGCCGGTTGGCTGCGGGCCACCGGCATTCCCGACGACCTCGGCGGCGACATCGTGCTCGTCGTGAACGAGGCGTGCACCAACAGCATCGAACACGCCTACCGCGGGGCCACGCCGGGCCGCATGGTGGTGTGTGCCGAGGCCAAGGGCCGGGGGATCTCGATCCGCATCACCGACTTCGGCTCGTGGAAGCTGCCCGACGCCAACCCGCGGACCCGTGGCCGCGGGGTGCCGCTGATGCGTGCGGTCAGCGGCGACGTCTTCCTCGACGGCACCTCGACCGGCACCACGGTGACGATGAACTTCGAACTGTCCTAACGCTTCTCGGGGACGCTGAGCGCAAGCGTGGCGGCGTCGTCCTCCACCCCGGTGCTCAGATCTTCGATCAGGGTCCGCATGGCAGCCACGATTCCACCCGCGTCGTTGGGGGAGTGCGCCGCGGCGAAGCGCAGAAGTTCACCGTCGTCGTCGTACCGCGATCCGGCTCCGTTGCGCGCCTCGGTGAAGCCGTCGGAGTAGGCGAGAAGGGTGTCGCCGGGTGACAGCGCTATCCGCGTCGACGAGAACGTCGGCGTGGCGAACAGCCCAACGGCCTGACCTCCGTTGGTCGCCACGTACTCGGCGCTGCCGTCGCCGCGAAGGAGTAGCGGAGGTGGATGGCCACCGGTGGCCAACTCAACGTCGAAACCGACTGCGCCCCTGGTGATCACGCCGAACAGCACGGTGCAGAACCAGCCGCGGCCGGCGTGGGAGTCCTGTTTCAAGACGCTGTCGAGGGTGTGTAGCACCCCGACCGGATGGTCGTCGCCGACGGCGGCGGCACGCAGGGTGTACCGGGTCAACGACGTCAACGTGGCTGCGGCAACGCCCTTTCCGCACACGTCGCCCAGGAAGAAGCCGTACCTCTCCCTGGACAGCGGGAACAGGTCGTAGAAGTCGCCGCCGACCTCGCCGGCCGACGGGCTGTAGTAGTGGGCGGCCGCCTCGAGGCCGGGAGGCGGGGACAGCGACGGCGGCAGCAGCGAGCGTTGGAGCGTCTCGGCGAAACTCACGGCGCGACCACGTTCCTCCTCGGCGCGTCTGCGCTCGGCCAGGAGTTCGCGTTCGTAGGAGCGGCGGTCGGCGGCGTCGTCGGCGACGATGCGGACCAGTTGGGGGCGTCCTTCGTCGTCGGACTTGACGTTCGCGGTGAGCAGGACGGGAAGCCGCCGGCCGCCTGCGGCGACGAGGTCGACCGCGACGCCGCTGAGCACCCCCGATGCCAACAGCATTGGCGCGAAGTGGGTTTCGTAGTGGATGCGGCCACCGGCGGTGAGCAACCTGGTGAAGGGCGTGCCGATCAGCGCACCGTGGTCCCGTCCGAGCCACGACGCAAGCGTCTCGTTGACGGCCAGGATCTCCCCGTCGGGCGTGGTGATGACGTATCCGCATGGCGCGTTGTCGAACGCATCGCGTAGCGCGTCGGGGTCTGCCGTCACGCCGGTTCCGCGAACGCGGCGATGGCCGCCGCCGTCTCGTCGGGAGCACTGAGCTGCGGGCAGTGGCCGGTCGCGTCGATCGTGACGAGGTCGCTGCCGGCGATGTGCTCGTGGGTGTACGCGCCGACCGAGCGTGGCGCCAGCGTGTCGTGAAGACATTCGACGACCCGCGACGGAATTCCGACCCGCGGCAGGTCGGCGCGGTTGTCGGACAGGAACGTCGTCCGGGCGAACACCTGCGCCTTGGCGGGGTCGTTGCGGCAAAACGACTCGGTGAGCTCGTCTTCGAGCTCCGACCGGTCCGGGGTGCCCATCACCTTCGGCGCCATCGTGTGCGACCAGCCCAGGTAGTTGCTCTCCATCGACTCGAGCAGTTCGTCGATGTCCGCGCGGGAAAATCCGCCGGTGTACCCGTCGTGGTCGAGGTAGCAGGGCGACGGCGTCAGGAGAACCAGCTTGGCGAAGCGGCTGGGATCCTTCGCGACGGCGAGCACGCCCATCATCGCGGCAACGGAATGACCGACGAACACCACGTTGGTCAGGTCGAGTTCCTCGACGATGTCGAGGATGTCGTCGGCGTAACCGTGCAGCGAGGAATACCGCTCGGCGTCCCACGCGTGCGGATCGGACAGCCCGGAGCCGACGTGGTCGAACAGGACGAGACGGAATCGATCCGCGAGACGTGTCGTAACCAGGCGCCAGAGGTTCTGGTCGCATCCGAACCCGTGGGCCAACATCACCGTCGTCCCCGACTCGGGACCGGCAAACGTCACGTTGTTCCTGGCGAGCACGTTCACGCGGTCATCCTTGCACGCCGCGGTTCCGCGCCGCGATCGACGCTTGGCAACGTTTCCGGTGGGTAATACCGCCCCATGGCAAACGACGAATTCTCCAAGGGCGACCACGTCGAATGGAAGAGCCACGGCGGAACGGCCGAGGGCAAGGTCGAGAAGAAGATCACCTCCGACACCACGGCTGCCAAGCGCACCGTCCGAGCCTCCGAGGACGACCCGCAGTACCTGGTGCGCAGCGAGAAGAGCGGCGGTGAGGCGGTGCACCGCCCCGAGGCGCTCGAGAAGACGGCGGAGTAACGCCTCAGCGGCCGGTCGAGACTCCGGCCGCGAGACGACCGATCGGCGAATCGTCGAGTTGGTCGGTCAGATCACGGGGATTGCGGTAGACCGCCACCGCGCCTTCGTCCTGCAGCCTCAGCCGGTCGACGCCGCCACTCTCGACGCCGATGCACTCGACGCCCGCCCTGGCCGCCGCTTGGATGTCCCAGATCGAGTCTCCGACGAAGACGGCGCTGTCGGCTCCCACCTCGGCGCGTTGCAGCGCCACCTCGACGATGTCGGGTTTGGGCTTGGCGGTGTCCACGTCGCCCGACGAGGTGACGGCCGAGACGATCTCGTCCTGGTCGAGAATCTTGCGCAGCAGCGCCAACTCGTCCTCCGGTGCCGACGTGGCAAGCACCACCTGTAATCCGGTGGCGGCGACCAGGTCCAGCAACCGACGGGTCCCGGGAAGCGGCTTCAGCAGGTGCGCGGTCTCCCGATAGAAGCGGGAATGCAGGTCCTTGGCGCGAGCCTTGGTGTCATCGCCGTTCGAGTTCTCGGGCATCAACTCCTCGAGCAGCGAGGAGCCGTCCATCCCGATGCCGCGGTGAATGCGCCACGATTCCACGTCGACCCCGACGTCGGCGAACGCCCGTTGCCAGGCGTGCACGTGCAGATAGTTGGAGTCGACGAGGGTTCCGTCGATGTCGAACAAGACGGCAGGTGTGGGCATGCATCACGGGTTCCCAAGCCGACCCTTGCGAAACGAGGTGTTTCATTTGGCCTCGACTCGGGAAGCCGTGGCAGGGGGATGTCACGTCATGGGCCGCCGCGAGTGGCCGGGCGTCGACGACAATCAGACGACATTCAGACCGCAATCGTGACAATCGTGAAGGGATGACGACATCACGGAATGGGGTCGGGATCGCACCCGGCACGCAGACCCAATCCGATGACGTTCGCTTATGACTATTACTCACAACGCATTCGAGTTCGCCACGGCATGGGACGGCCTCTGGTCGTCGAACTTCGGCCGATGGATCGCCACCAACGGCTTGCACATCGTGCTCGTGATCGTCGCCACGGTCATCGCCACCAGGATCATCCGCCACGTCGCAGGGCGAATCAGCAGGCGCCTGGCCGCAAGTGACGACTCGGACGCCACCGTCCAGTCCGAAGCGGTCAAACACCGCCAAGCACTGGCCTCGGTGATCTCATCGGTGGCGATCGCCGTTCTCTACGTCGTGGTGTCCGTCGACGTGATCAACACCCTCGGACTTCCGATCGGGTCGCTGGTGGCCCCGGCCGCCGTGCTCGGTGCCGCCCTCGGTTTCGGTGCCCAACGGATCGTCCAGGACCTGCTCAGCGGGTTCTTCATCATCACCGAGAAGCAATACGGCTTCGGCGATCTCGTCCAGCTGACCATCGGGGCGAGCAACGAGGCCGTTGGCACCGTCGAAGACGTCACCCTGCGGGTCACCAAACTCCGGACCAACGACGGCGAAATGTTCACCGTGCCCAATGGCCAAATCGTCAAATCACTGAATCTGTCCAAGGACTGGGCCCGAGCGGTGGTGGACATCCCGGTCCCGGCATCGGCCGACTTGAATAGGGTCAACGAGGTGCTCAAGGGCGTGTCGGACAAGGCCATGGATGACGACCTCCTGCCAACTCTGCTGCTGGACAAGCCATCCCTGATGGGCGTGGAGAGCATCGGAGTCGACGAGGTCAAACTGCGCATGGTCGCGCGCACGCTACCCGGCAAGCAGTTCGACGCGGGCCGACGGCTGCGGCAAATGGTGGTCGCCGACCTGCGCCGCGAGGGAATCGACAGCCGGACACCGGCTACCGTCGACGCCGCGTGACTCGGAACGCCTCGCTCAGAACGTCGTGAACAGCACGATGGCTGCAGCGGCGATGACGACCCACGCGACGGCCGGTACGACGATCCCGTACCGGCGTCGCGCGGTCACGAACGAAAGTGCCACTGCCACTGCGGCTACCGCAGGGGTGCCGTATTCGATGAGGCCGAACACGGTTTCGTTCGGCCCGAACTCGGTGCAGCCCCCGTTACCACAGCCCGCGGTGCCCAGTACCTGCAGGTAGGAGTAGACGACAACGGCCAAGGCCGCAGGCGCGGTCAGGATTGCCAGTATCCAGTTGACCGTCGTGCGCGTGCCGTTGCGTACCTCGGTGTCCATTCGAGCGCCGTCAGTCCTGCGCTCTCGCTTCGGCGCCCGTCTCGCCGGCGTCGAAGGCGTCGTCCGAACTCTGCTCGCCGACGTAGTTGCCGCCGCCGTGGCGGTCTGCGCGTGACGCCGCAACGTGCGAGTCGTCGTCGACGTCGGGCTCACTATCCGACTCGTTCTCGGGATCGTGATCGTCTGAGCGGTGTCGTCCGGACATCGTCATACCTCCTCGGTGCCCCCCACGAGTACCCCGATCGGTGCCGTCCAACCAGCGAGACGTTTCACGGCACCGTCGGCTGGGCACATGCAGTGGGGCCACAGCGGTCCACGGCAAACTCTGCGGGAGGATTTTCACTTGATGCGCATGAAGGCGATGACGGGTTTGGTAGCGGCGAGCATGACGTTGGGCGTCCTGCTGAGCGGTTGCGGCGCAAAGGTCGAAGGCGGCGACACGTCCTGCAAGGACTACATGTCGGCCAACGACGCAGACCAGCAGACGGCCGTGTCCAAGATGCTCAAGGACGAAAAGGGCACTGACGCGGCGCAGCTCGAAATCACCGGCACGAAGCTCTCGGTGCAAACCTTCTGCCAGACCGCGGGCAAGGAAGACACCAAGATCAAGGAAGCCCCGCACCTGTAGGGACCGCGTTTCGGAAGAGACGGGTCGGGTAGTCGGTCAAGGTGGCGCGGCAGGCATGGCCTGCGGCGCCACCTTCGCCGATGAAAGGACTGTTCATGGGGGGCAACTGGCGAAGATCAGTGCAAGGCGAGTCTCGGTGACGTTCGACAGTGCGGTGGTCGTCATCCCCGCCCACGACGAAGCGGAGAAACTGCCACGCTGCCTCAAGGCCGTCGTCACAGCCGCGGCATGCGCGCCGGTACCGGTGCTGACCGTCGTCGTCCTCGATTCCTGTACCGACGAAAGTGCCTCGCTGGCTGGACACTTCGGCGACGGCGTGCACTTCGTCGAGGTCGAGGCGAAGAACGTGGGAGCCTCGCGTGCCGCGGGCTTCGCCTACGCGCGAACGGTATGTGGCGTCGCCTCGGGCGACGAGTCCCGGATCTGGTACGCGACCACCGATGCGGACAGCCAGGTCGACGCGGACTGGTTGGTCCGCCAAATGGACGCCGACACCGACATGGTGCTCGGCGTAGTGCGCGTGACGAATTGGCGGCATTTCTCCGCTTCATCGGTGCGTCGGTACCTGGCCGCCTACCGTGCGAAGTTGCGTCGCAGTGGCGGCGGACACGACCACGTGCATGGGGCCAACATGGGTTTCCGAGCCGACGCCTACTGGAAGACCGGAGGTTTCGCGACACTCGTCTCCGACGAGGACGTCAACCTGGTGCGACGGTTCGAGCAGTGCGGACACCGAATCCACCGCGACGTCGGCCTGTCCGTCGTGACGTCGGCGCGACGCGAGGGCCGAGCGCCGCGCGGTTTCGCGAGTCACCTCAAGTCGGTGTCGCAACGCGACGGTGCGGCATGACGGTAGCGCTGGTCCGGCGTTGGCTGGACGCCGGCGAACTCGACCTTCCCGCACCCGGTTCCGGCCGGACGGGCACGCGCTGGTGGAAGCTCGCCGCGTTGACCGAGAACGACGTCGTGGCAGGCAGATTGGCCGAGGCGCACGCCGATGCGCTCGCGATCTTGGCCGAGCTCGGCGGGCCGAGCCCCGAAGCCGGTCGACTGTGGGGAGTCTGGGCTGCCGAAGCGCCGCACGCCGTCGTCACGGCCCGCGACGACGGCGACGGCCAGGTGCGGCTCGACGGCACGAAGGCGTGGTGCTCGGGCGCGGGGATCTGCACCGACGCACTGATCACCGCGCGCTGCGGTGACAACGGGCGTGGCCTCTACGCCGTCGACCTCGATCAGGACGGGGTGGAACCCCTTCCCGACGAGTGGCACAACGTCGGCATGCACGAGTCGGACACGAGGTCGGTACGACTCGACGGAGCGGTGGGAGTGCCCGTCGGACGGCCAGGCGAATACCTGTCCCGACCGGGGTTCTGGCATGGCGCAATTGGAGTTGCGGCCTGCTGGCTCGGAGGCGCCCGCGGGGTGGCCGCTCCGCTGTATCGAGCGGTGGCCACCGAACACGACGGCAAGGCTCCCGACGAGCACGCGCGCGCACACCTCGGCGCGGTCGACGCGGCGCTCGCCGCGGCCGAGGCCATGCTCGTCTCGGCCGCGCGGTACGTCGACGCCGAACCTCGCGGCGACCGTGCCGAACTCGTCGCGCGGAGGGTGCGTGCCGTCGTGGAATCAGCGGTCGACGAGGCCATCGTCCGCACCGGCCGGGCGCTTGGACCTGGCCCCATGGTCTTGGACGCCGGGCATGCCAAGAGGGTCGCGGACCTCACCGTCTACGTCCGCCAGAGCCACGCCGAACGGGACCTCGCGGCGCTCGGGAAGCTGGCGGCCAAGTGACCTCCACGGAGTCGGGCAACGGGTTCCGTTTCGCGGCGCAGCCCATCGCCGGGGGCGGCACCCCCGCGGAGGACTGGCGTGAGTGGGTCGGCGCGCTCCCCACCCTCGATCTGTCCGACTGCCCGGCACTGGTCGTCGTGGCACCCCATCCCGACGACGAGACGCTCGGCTTCGGTGCGACAGCGTCCTTGCTTCGGTCACGCGGCGTCGAGGTCACCGTGGTGTCGGTCACCGACGGCGGCGGCTCGGTTCCCGGGTTGTCGCCCATGGAACGGCGGTGGTTGGAGCGTGACCGCCGAACTGAATTGCTCGCCGCAACAACGGTTCTCGGAATCGGGGAGCCGGTGGCCCTCGGGTTGCCCGACGGCGAGTTGGTCGACCATGAAGCCGAACTGACCACGATGCTCACCGACGTCTTGGCGGCGATGCCGTCCGGAACCTGGTGTGCGGCCACCTGGCGTGGCGACGGCCACCCCGATCACGAAGCCGTCGGCCGCAGTGCGGCCGCCGCGGTGGCCCGCACCGGCGCCGAACTCCTGGAATTCCCGGTGTGGATGTGGCATTGGGCGAAACCCGGCGACGAGGCGGTGCCGTGGCACCGCATGTCGACTGCGCCCTACGACAGGGCGGCCACGGCGCGGAAGCGGCGTGCCGCCGCGGCCTTCGAGTCACAGCTGGTGCCGTACGAGGCCGGAATGGACGTGGTGCTGCCACCGTTCGTGCTGCAACGGTTGTTCGCCGTAGGAGAGGCGGTCATTCGATGATGGACCGACTGCCCGACGGCTACTTCGACGACGTCTACGCCGCCTCGGCTGATCCGTGGCGAATGGCCGAGCGCTGGTACGAGCAGCGCAAGTACTCGATCACCATGGCGATGCTGCCCGACGAGCGGTACCGGCACGCGTTCGAACCCGGCTGTTCCATCGGCATGCTGACCGAGCGGCTCCTCGAGCGCTGCGACCACGTCACGTCATACGACGTGGCACAGGCGGCGCTCGACACCACCAGGAGTCGCATCGGGGAACGGCCCGATCTCACCCTGGTCCGGTCGTCGCTGGACGCACCGTGGCCGGGGGCCGACGTCGACCTGGTGGTGATCTCGGAGGTGGCCTACTACCTCTCCGGGCCGACGCTGCGCCGAGTACTTGATCGCGAATGCGCGCTGCTGGCGCCGGGCGCGACGATGGTCGCCGCGCACTGGCGGCACGCCGTCGACGACTATCCCCTCTCCGGGGATGAGGCGAATGCGCTGATCGGCGAGACCGCCGACCTGACGGCAATGGGACGCTACCGCGACGACGACGTGGTCATAGACGTGTTGCGCAAGGGGGCGACCCAATCGGTCGCCGTCAGCACCGGCGTCCCCGGTGCGGTGGGGCAGGACTAGCGGCTCGTCACCAGTCGGAGGTGGCTGCGCGGCGGCCGGGTGACGGTGGCCACGGCGGCCTCCATCGAGTTGGCGACGGGGAGTCCGCCGTCGGGGTCGCACACCCGCAGCACCCGGTCGACCTCCGTACCTGCCAGCACAACCCAGTTGACCGAGTGTCGCGAGCACATCACGTTGATGCGATGCAGGATCGAAAACCCTTGAATGCCAAAGAATTCGAGTCCTCTGAGATCGACGATCAGGCGGCTGACGCTCTCCAGTTCACCCTCGACGTGCTTGCCGAGTGACAGGGCGTTGGCGGCGTCGAGCTCGCCGTCGGCGGTCACGACCAGCACCGAAGAACGTGCGGAGGTCGTGGTCGTGAACCGGACGCGCTCGCGAGGCAGGGCGGGTTCGTCGGCGGGAAAGCCGGTAGCTAGGGACACGGGGAACCTCCACTGTTGTGCGCGCGTCTGAGACTGATGCCAAGGCGGAGGACCCTGCCGGGCGCCGGTGACGTGTGGGGCTGTCAATTCAACCTGAGGTTGAGAGTAGTACCGACTGACCAGTGGAAACAATGGTGCTTTCCTGAGAGCTTGCCGTGTTTATCGGCCCTTTCCGTGGGCAATTCTGCCTGTTTGGGACGGGTGGAGGTGGCCTGAAGATGGCGATGGACGTCGATCATCCCGAAGCGGATCAGGGCTGGGATCGCAATGCACGGTCGGAAACCCCGACCGAGCGCCTTGATCGCAACTGGTCGAACCTCCTGCAGGAACTTCGGGTCGTCCAGACCGGGGTACAACTGCTAACGGGTTTCCTGCTCACGCTGCCGTTTCAGCAGCGCTTCGACATCCTCGACCGCGCCATGCGGATGGTCTACCTGGCAACCGTGACCTGTGCCGTCGGCGCCTCGGTGCTGTTGATCGCCCCTGTCGGAATCCATCGCGTTCTCTTTCGTCGGCGACGCCTTCAATCCCTGGTGTCGGCGGCCCACCGCCTGGCCTATGCGGGCCTGTTGCTCCTGGGATTGGCGCTGGTGGGGATGACGACGATCATCTTCGTCGCCGTGTCCGGTCGGTCGGCCGGTGTCACCGCCGGCGTCGTCGCGTTGGCCGGGTTCACCGCGTTCTGGGTGGTCATCCCGCTGTGGATGCGTGTTTTGCCAGCGAACGTCGAGGGTAACCCGTCGGCAGCCAAGGGAAAGTGAGAGCCAGTTCATGGCCCCCAGACATCTCAAGCAGGACCGCCATCGGTCGTCGGCGAATACCGTCGTGGTCGTCGCCTCGCTGGCGGTGGCGTTCGTCGCGATCGTGGCAGCGCTGGCCGTGCACATGGTCGACCCTGCGCCCACCGCGGTACAGCAGGGCGCCAGGGTCACGGCCGCCGCCCCGCACCAGCCCGTCAGCCAAGAGGGCAGGTTGGTGGCCGTCACGCCCACGTCGGTCACCGCGGAGAGCATGGACGGTTTCGCCCGCACCTACGTCATCACCCCTGAAACCAACGCGATCACCGCGGCCGGAAGCGCCGTCGGCGGCGCGGCGACGTCGTTCGCCGTCGACGACGAGGTCACCATCGTCGGCGTGGTGCGCGACGGCAAGGCCGTCGCCACGGCCGTCGCACACAAGCAGGTCAGCAACTTGAACGGCCCGCCCATGGACGGCGTCTGAATCGGCTGACTCCCCGCCGAGAGTCACGTAACGTCGTCGGCGTGGCGGGATCACGAACCGTGAGCGCCGACGAATTGGCTGCTCTCACCTTCTTTGCGGGCTGTCCCGCCGACAGTCTTGGGTCGGTGGCCAGCCTCTTGCAACCGCTCGCCGCACCACCGGGTCAGGTGTTGATGCGTCAGGGCGAGCATGCCGACTCGTTTCTGTTGATCGGCTCGGGCCGAGCGCGAATCACACATCTCGGCGCCGACGGCGACGTCATCGAGGTCGACGTGACGCCTGGGCTGATCGTCGGCGAAATCGCGCTCCTGCGCGACGCCCCGAGGTCGGCGACGGTGACGGTCGCCGAGGAGCTGACCGGCTGGGTCGGCGGCCGGGAGGCGATCGCGGCCATCCTCGACCTGCCCCGCATGATGGCCAAACTGGTGCGCACGGCGCGTCAGCGCCTCGCCACCTACGTCACGCCCATCCCGGTGGTCCTGCGAGACGGCACCGAACTGCACCTGCGACCGGTGCTCCCCGGCGACAACGAACGCACACTGCACGGACCCGTCCAGTTCTCCAGCGACACCTTCTACCGGCGCTTTCAGTCCACCCGGACCCCCACCCCGGCACTGATGGCCTACCTGTTCGAGGTCGACTACGTGGACCACTTCGTCTGGGTGCTCACCGACGGCAAGGCGGGCGACGCGCCGATCGTCGCCGACGCCAGATACGTCCGTGACGAGACCCAGACCGCCGCCGAGGTCGCCTTCATCGTCGGCGACGACTATCAGGGCCGCGGCATTGGCAGCTTCCTGATGGAGGCGATCGTCGTCGCCGCGCGGAGCGAGGGCATAAGGCGGTTCACCGCACGGGTGTTGGCGGACAATCTTCCGATGCGATCGATCCTCAACCGCTACGGCGCACAATGGCACCGCGACGACATGGGTGTCGTCACCACCGAGTTCGACGTCCCGGTGATGCACGAACTGACGATGCCCTCCGAGCTGTACCGGGAGATCCGAGCGGCCGCGCGCCAGGTGATCCGGGCGGTGGGCTGATGACTCGGCCACCGCTGAACAAGGACACCCGGCTGTGCATCTCGCTGGCTGCCCGCCCCAGCAACATCGGCACCCGGTTCCACAACCACCTCTACGACGTCCTCGGTCTCGACTTCGTCTACAAGGCGTTCACGACGACCGACATCGCGGCTGCCATCGGGGGCGTGCGGGCATTGGGGATCCGCGGCTGCTCGGTCTCGATGCCCTTCAAGGAGGACGTCATCACGCTGGTCGACGACGTCGAACCGTCGGCTCAGGCGATTCACTCCGTCAACACCATCGTCAACGACGACGGACACCTGCGGGCGTCCAACACCGACTACCTCGCCGTGCAGCGGCTCATCGACGACCATGGGCTCGACGCCGGCGGCCGGGTGTTGATCCGCGGCAGCGGCGGCATGGCCAGCGCAGTCGGCGCGGCGTTCCGCGACCACGGCTTCGGCTCGGGCATCGTGATCGCCCGCAACGCCGAGAGCGGCCGGGCGCTGGCCGATCGACTCGGCTACGACTACGCATCTGAGGTCGGCACCCACGTCGCGGACGTCATCGTCAACGTCACGCCGATTGGGATGGCCGGGGCGCCCGAGTCCTCCGAGCGGGCGTTCGACGAGGCCACGATCATGCACGCCAAGACGGTGTTCGACGTGGTGGCGCTGCCGTCGGAGACCCCGCTGATCACGGCCGCTCGGGCCGCGGGGGTGCACGTGGTGACCGGCGCCGAGGTGATCGCCCTGCAGGCCGCCGAGCAGTTCGAGCGCTACACCGGGGTGCGGCCGACGGCGGAGCAGGTAGCTGAGGCGTCGGCGATCTCGCGGGCGTGACGCTTAGGGCGCGTTGACCACGGTGATCGGCCGGCGCACCCGCTCCATCACGTGCCCGTTGAAACCCTTGTACATCAGCCTTGCCTGGACGAACCAGTTGATCGAGGAGTGCACCGCGGCCGCGGTCGGCGGTGCGTCGTCGGGGAGCACGACTTCGAACGGCAGCTCCACCGGTGTGCCGGCCCGCAGTTGAATTCGCTTGTCGAGTTGGACGACTCGGCCGTCCAACTGGCCGCCAGGGCCGGGTGTGCGGGTCAACGGGTGGGACTCCCGCTCGCGCTGCCACGACACGGCGAGGTCGCCGTCGGGCAGGTCGACGGTAGGCGTCAGGGTCACGTGGCCGGTGATGGTCTCGCCGGCTCGCCACACCGGCTTCGACAGCGAGACGTCGACGACGGTTTCGGCGGCACCCGAGACGTGTTCGAGCGGTTCGAGATACGAGTCGACGTCCGCGGTGCCGATCCGCACGGTGAACTCACCCCGGGTCTCCACGTCTAGACCCTCCCGGTCGACGGTGAGTCGGCATTCCCAGCGTGCGATCGCCGGTGACGACGCGGGTGCCCACGACGGGATGCGGAACGACGACGACGCACCGGTGAATTCGCTTGCGGCGACGGGCAACTCCTCGACGATGACGCTCACCCAGTCGTCGGTGTCGCGGTCCCCGCCGTAGTTGGTGCCGACCTGGTCGGCCGTCCAGATCGTGTCGTTGCCTGCGGCCGCCGCGGAGTCGACGCGACCGGCCCAGTGGTACTGGTAGAAGTTGGTGTATCCCCAGTCCAGGCGGGCGGACCGAACCTTGCGGATCGGCTTGTCGGTGGTGACGGCCACCTCAACCGTCTTCCGTGGGGTGACGACGGTCGGGGTGACGACGACAGATGCGTCGCCTGAGCGATCGAAGAGTCCCACTACGTCCCAATCTCTATGTCTCGTACCACTTCTTGTTCGCGTACTTCGCGCGGTTCGCGGCGTACTCCACCGGGTTGTTCTTCTTCTGGTGCGCGCGCACCGGCCAGAACAGCAGCCACAGCAACGGGTAGACGGTCACGTAGAAGGCTAGTTGGAACAGTCCGCCCACCAGGACCGCGAACACCCACGCCGGGTAGATGAGGATCAGGCAGAACTGGATGAACTGCTTGAGGACCACCGGGTAGCCCTCGGCCATCGACCAGACGAGGCGCGGACTCATCATGTGGAGGAATTGCTGCCACTTCGACCTCTGCGCTTCCGCCTCGGCCTGGGCCTCGCTGACGTCGCGACCGCGTTCCTCGCGGGTCAGCCCGCGCTGCGGCGGCGCGGGTTCGCTGGGATCGGGATGGTGGGCTGAGGTCATGGTGCCTCTCCTCGGGTTCTTTGACTGAGGGTGTGCACCGGATCTTAGCTGTGTCGTCAGGGCGTGATCTTGGTTTGCTCGTCAATCTTTGAAGTGGCTGCCATCAGCGGGTTGATTTGCTCCTCGGTGCCGCTGGCGTTGAGTTGTAGGACGAAGATCCCGTTCTTGTCGGCGGCCGGGATGATCACCGTCTTCTGCGCGATGAGCTTCTTCGTGCCGTCCTGTAGGTAGGTCGCGCCGATCTGGTAGGCGTCGAACCCGCCCAGTTTGGCGTCGCCGCCGTCGCCGGCACTTTCGTATCCGGGAAGGTTCTGCAGCTCACCCGGCGCGAACTTGAAGATTTCGGCGGGGTCCACGTTGCCGGTCAGCCTCGACATCACCGCGACGATCGTCGGCGGATCGGCGGCCACCGACGGGTCGGCGAAGACGATCGCACCGTAGGCGCCCGGCGGGGTCTTGGGGCCTGCGTCGGCCCATCCCTCCGGAGTCGGCAGGTCGACCGTGGGCGTGCCGGGATCGCCACGCTTGACGGGAGTCTCGGTGATCCCGTTCTCCTTGATGTAGTCGGCGATCGTCGGCTTGGCGCCGGCCTGGGTGGACGTCGGTGCGGCACTGCTCGTGGCGGCGGTGCTGCTTGCCGAGCTACTCGACGAGGACGACGACGAGGAGGAGGTGGCCTCGGTCTTGGAGTCCGAACCGCACCCGGAGAGCGCGAGCCCCAAGGCGATCAGGACGGCTGCCGAACCTGCGGCTGTGCTGTGCGTTCTCATCTGATCCCCTGTTCGTCGACGAACTGAAGGTACACGGCAAACGGGGCGATTCATCAGAATCCGATGTTGCGACCCGTGAAACTCTGCGTCACGTTGCCAGCCAACGACTCGTCGTACGGGTCGACCGCCGTCACCGGTGCGCCCTCGGCGAGTTCGAGACCGTCGAGGTCCACCCAGATCAGGCTCGGACTGGTCGTCAGCTCGAAGAAGTATCGGCGGTTCGTCAGGTCGCAGACGGAGCGGTACTCCGTGTTGTAGACACCGAATTCGGCGTAGGGCGCACCGAACGGAACCGAGACGTTGCGCATGATCGCCATCACGCTGGCGACGGCCTGTCGCTCGTCGACCGGCTTGGGAAGCAAGGCCGAGTAGTAAGCGGCGCGCTGGAACCTGTCGACGGCGTTGACGTTGCCAGGAAGCGGCATGTCCCTGCTCGGATTGGAGAAGTCTTGCGCCGCAAGCAGACTCAACTGTTCGTCGTAGGTCGGGTCGTTGGTCATCAGGGTGAACTCGCGGCCGTGGTGGACGACGAGCTCACCGTCGGCGAATTCCAGGATGGCCGAATCTCCGCCGGCGTCCTCGACGGCGACGTGAATCGTCGCGTCGAATCCGTGCGCGCTGACCATCACCAGCTGAATGTCCTTCATCAGCGCGAGCGCCTCGGAGACCGTCGCCGCCTGGTCGAGCAGGTACTGAATCCACAGCCCCGTGTGCAGGCCGGGCAATTCGGGCTTTCGTGAGCCCAGTTCGGTCGTCTTGAGATATAGCCCGTGCGCCGCAAGGCCGCGCTCGTTGAGGCCGTCGATCGAGCCGATGCCGTAGACGGTGGTCACCAGGCTGGCGTGGGTGCTGGTCCAGTGCAGCGGATTCTCGGCGACGACTACCTGGCCGGCCATCAGCCCGCCGTCGCGCTCCTGGCCGCGGGGGAACGCGACGAGCAGGGGTTCGGTCGACTCGGGCCAGTCCATGGAGCGGCCGGCGAGGACGGCGATGTCGTTGTCGTTCCACAAGACTCGGGTGCACATGACGGATCCCTTCGGCGCGTCCACCCAGGATGTGGGGGAGCCGTCAGCGTAGCCGTGATACCAAGGTTTCATGCGCGTCTTCGCGTCATGGCTGACGGTCGCAGCGTGTGTTGCGGCGTGCTCGCCCGCGCAGGCGCCTGCGCCGACCGAGGCGACGAGTCCCCCCGCGGCGCGCGCGAGCTTTGACCCGATGCGGGTCGAGCGCGTCCGCTCCGATCTGCCAACGGGTTACGAGTTCACGCCGCTGCCTACCCGCGTTGCACCGATCGCGCTGTGGGGTCTCGGCCCGCAGTGGACGGCAGACCCGGCGACGTGCGCCGCACTCGGTGACCCCGCCGGCGACGGCCCCGTGCACGGCTGGTCCGCCTCAGGGCCCGGCGGCATCGTCTACGCAGTGGTGGCCGCCGCGGCGGTGGGCCTTGATCGGGCCACCGTCGACGCCTGCGGTTCGTGGAGCCTGTCGGCCGGTCACACCGCGGGGGTCGTCACCGTCGTCGACCCGCCGGTGATCGAAGGTGCGCAGACTCTGGGGTTGTCCACCGACGCCACCACGACCGTCGAGGGTGGCACCGAAACGCATTCGCATGCCGAGACATTCGTCGCCTACCTCGGGGATCACGTCGCCCATGTCACGGTGGTGACCGACCCCGGTTCGTCGGGTCCGTCGCTCGGACCGGGCTTCGCGTCGGATTTGCTCGTCAAGACGGTGGCGGCGCTTCAGGGCTGACGGTTGGCGGCCGGGTAGATTGGCGCCGATGTTCAGGACGCTGCTCGCCACCCTCGTGTGCTGCGCCGTCGCGACCGCGTCGGCCGGGTGCTCGGCCACGCCGGCCGCGGACGAGTCGAAGGCCGACATCGCCAAGGTGCTCGACGTGAAGTCGGACTTCGGACCCCAGTTCAAGGTCAGTACGGTCGCGCCGACGGGAATCGACCCGCGTCTGCTTGCGCAGCAACCGCTTCCACCGGGCACGGTCTTCGACCCGCCCGGGTGCGCGAAGGTGGCCGAGGGCACGAACCTTCCGCAGGGACTCAAGGGCAACATGGCCGCGACCACCGCCGAGGGCGACGGCAACCGGTTCATCGCGATCGCCCTTGAGACGTCCGAGGCGTTGACGACGCCCGACCCCGGCGACGCCTGCAAGAAGGTGGCCTTCGCCGGTGGCGGAGTTCGCGGGCTGGTCGAAGTCGTCGAGGCTCCCGCGATCGACGGCGTCCGCACCCTGGGCACCCACCGCGTCCTGCAGACGATGGTCAACGGAAAGCCCGCGACGGGCGAGATCTACAACTACCTCGCGGACTTCTCGACGTTCAGGGTGATCGTCACGGCCAATCCTCTGGTCGAACCGAAGAAGCCCGTCACGCCCGTGGACACGCAGCGTGCCCGCGACCTGCTGTCGGCTGCAGTGAAGGCCGTCCGCGGCGGTTAACGCACGTCCCGCGGGCGGAACTGGATGCTGATCCGCGGACCCGTTGGCTTGGTGGTCTTGGGCACGGCGTGTTCCCACGTGCGTTGGCAAGAGCCGCCCATCACGATCAGGTCGCCGTGGCTCTGCGGCAGCCGCAACGATCGGCCGCCGGAGCGGGGGCGCAACGCCAAGACCCGGGTCGCGCCGAGGCTGAGGATGGCCACCATGGTGTCCTCGGTGCTGCTGCGGCCGACGGTGTCGCCATGCCAGGCGACGCTGTCGTTGCCGTCGCGGTAGAGGCACAGCCCAGCCGAGGTGAACGGTTCGCCGAGCTCGCCTGCGTAGATGTCGTTGAGCCGGACGCGCAGTCGCGCGATTTCGGGATGCGGGGCGGGTTCGGAGGTCAGGTCGTGAAAGCTGACCAGTCGCGGCACGTCGAGCACCCGGTCGTACATTTGGCGCCGCTCGGACCGCCAGGGAATGTCGGTCACCAGGTCGTCGAAGAGGTCGTCGACGCGCTCGTGGCCGCCGGTGAGCCACCCGGCTCGGACGTCGACCCACGCGCCGTCCCCCAGCTCGCGCCGCTCGTCGTGACCGAACAGGGCATCCTGAATCGCGAGATCGATTCCAGTCACGCGTCGAGGTTATCGCACAGGCGTTCGAATTTATAGTCTCGCGGCGCCGGGTCCGCTGTTGGCGAGTACGTCACCGGGGTTGGACAGCAGGCAGGTCTTCAGGCTCATACAGCCGCAGCCGATGCAGCCGGTCAGGTTGTCGCGCAGGCGTTGCAGATGGAGGATGCGCTCGTCGAGATCGGCGCGCCAGCCGGCCGAGAGCCGACCCCAGTCTTTACTGGTCGGGACGCGGTCGGTGGGCAGTGTGGCGAGGGCCTCGCGAATGCGGGCCAGTGGGATGCCGAGGCGCTGCGACATCCGAATGAACGCAACCCTGCGCAGGGTCTCGCGGGCGTATCGGCGTTGGTTGCCCGACGTGCGTCTGCTGACGATGAGGCCTTCGCGCTCGTAGAAGTGCAGTGCCGAGACGGCCACACCGCTGCGGTGGCTCAACTCGCCGGGGGTCAGCTCCAGCACGTCCATGACCTAAACCATAGTTGGGGTGACGATTCGCGTTACGGTGCTACGCATGACAGCCACGACGCTGGGCGCGAATTCAGAGGTAGGACCGCTGAAGGTCGTCATCCTGCACCGGCCGGGACCCGAACTTCAGCGACTCACCCCGCGCAACAACGACCGGTTGCTCTTCGACGGCATGCCGTGGGTGGCGCGAGCGCAGGAGGAGCACGACACGTTCGCCGCGCTGCTGCGGTCACGTGGCGTCGAGGTGCTGCTGTTGGCGGACCTGCTGACGGAGGCGCTGGCCAGCGGTGCGGCGCGGATGCAGGGCATCTCCGCCGCCGTGGACAGTCGACGGTTGGGACTGCCGCTGGCGCAAGAGCTTTCGGCCTATCTGCGGACGCTCGACGTCGAACCGTTGGCACGAATCCTGATGGCGGGCATGACGTTCAACGAGCTGCCGTTCCTCGGCGGTGAGCTGTCGCTGGTGCAGCGCATGCACCACGACGCCGACTTCGTCATCGATCCGCTGCCGAACCTGCTGTTCACCCGCGACTCGTCGTTCTGGATCGGACCGCGGGTGGCCATCACGTCGCTGGCGCTGCCGGCGCGCATTCGGGAGACGTCGCTGACCGATCTGATCTATGCGCATCATCCGCGATTCCTCGGAGTGCGGCGGGCGTACGAGTCGCGGTCGGCCCCCGTCGAGGGTGGCGACGTGTTGCTGTTGGCGCCGGGTGTGGTCGCCGTCGGCGTGGGGGAGCGGACGACGCCGGCCGGTGCGGAAGCGTTGGCGCGCAGCCTGTTCGACGACGGACTGGCCCACACCGTGCTCGCTGTGCCGATCGCGCAGGAGCGGGCGCAGATGCACCTCGACACGGTGTGCACGATGGTCGACGTCGACGCGGTGGTGATGTACCCGAACATCGTGGATTCGTTGTCGGCGTTCACCATTCGGCAGAAGTCGGACGGCGTGTCGATCGCCAGCGCGGCCCCGTTCGTCGAGGCCGCGGCCGATGCGATGGGGATCGGCAAGTTGCGCGTCATCGACACCGGCCTGGACCCCGTGACGGCCGAGCGCGAGCAGTGGGACGACGGCAACAACACCTTGGCCTTGGCGCCGGGCGTGGTGGTGGCATATGAGCGCAACACCGAAACCAATGCCCGCCTTGCTGATTCGGGCATCGAGGTGCTGCCGATCTCGGCGTCGGAGCTCGGCACGGGCCGCGGGGGTCCGCGCTGCATGTCGTGCCCCGTCGCCCGCGACCCCCTGTAGGCCCGTGCCGCCGAGACAGTAACCACGGTCGTCGAATCGCTCTCTCAACGACCATGGCCGCTGTCTCGACGGGCCGCCCACGCCTGGCGAACCCGCCGGAGGACGTCCGATGGTCTGTCTTCGGAGATCACTTTCACGTGCAGCCAGCCGAGTTCGTCGAGGAGCCGCAGTCGTTTGACGTCCCAGGCGTAACGCGCGCGGTCGGTCCGGTGCTGATCGCCGTCGTATTCGACCGCGATCTTGACGTCCTCCCACCCCATGTCGAGGTAGGCGAACTCGCGTCCGAATTCGTCGGCGACCGGGATCTGTGTCCGCGGCCGCGGAAGGCCCGCATCGACGAGTAACAGCCGCAGCCACGTCTCCTTCGGGGACTGCGAGCCACCGTCCATCACGTCGAGGGCTCGCCTCAACCGTCGAACGTATCGGGCGCCCGGGTATCGGTCTATCAGCGGTGAAACATGTTCACGGGCAAGGCCAGTGGCTCGGGACAGCGCGTCGAGATGGGCGACGGCCGCGGCGGGCGGCAGATACCTGCCCAGGTCGTAGGCGGTTCGTGCCGGCGTGGCAACCAGCATGCCGTCCATCTCCCTCACCTCGTCGCCGGTGAAGTGGTCGTTGTGGGTGATGATTCCCTGCGGCGGTCGATTGTTGGGCGACATCAGTTCGACGGGGGCGTTCTGGTCGACCCACTTCGAACCATGCAGGGCCGATGCGGCTCGACCGGTGATGGGGGCGCGCCTGCCGGACCACAGCCACGCGCCGACGGTGTTGGCCTCGAGCGACGGCCCAGCGAGTCGAGGCGTGTAGACGTTCGGGTAGATGGTCCGGTACCTGGATCGCAGCTGCCCCCAGGTGAGTTCGTTGCGGGCGAGCGCTTCGCTGCCCAGAAAGACGGTCTCCATCAGCGAACAGTGGCGTCGGGATCCGACACATCGTGAGACAGCAGCCACAGTTGTCCACAGGCCGCCCCCGCGACAGCCAGTGCTGTCTCGGCGAGAAGTGGCCGGTCAGCGCCAGCTGGGCAGCCAGATCTGCATGTGCCACGTCGACTGTGAGATCGGCAGACCCGTCAGGATCGGGTACATCCACGCGAAGTTCGTGATCACGGCCGCCACGTAGAAGCACACGACGAGCAGGCCAAGCGTTCTCCGCTCGGCGTTCTGCCGCGGCGCATAGAGAACGTCGCCGAGAATCAGCGCGATCAGCATGACCATGAACGGCGCCATCGGCGCGGCGTAGAAGAAGTACATCTGCCGGTCGATGTCGGCGAACCACGGCAGGTAACCCGCGCAATAGCCGGTCAGCGCCACCGCATAACGCCAGTCACGCTTGACGAACGACTTCCACGCCGCCCACACCAGAATCGGCACCGCGATGAACCACATCGCAGGCGTACCGACGAGCATCACGGCCTTGACGCACGACTGCGCGCCGCACCCCGCCACGCCGTCCTGGTCGATCGCGTACAACACCGGCCGCAGCGACATCGGCCAGGTCCACGGCTTCGACTCCCACGGGTGATGATTGCCTGCCGCATTCGTCAACCCGGAGTGGAACGTGAAGGCGCCGTAGGTGAAGTGCCACAGCGACCGGATCGCATCCGGCATCAGCCCGCCCTCTGCGAACGACTGACCCTCCTCGTGGCGGTTGATACCCGTCTCGGATGCGAACCACGGCGCGTACGACGCGAGGTAGACCCCGAGCGGGATCAGGCCGAAGACGTACACCGCAGGGGCGAAGTCCCGCCGCAGCGTTCCCAGCCACGGGCGCGGCACGCGGTACTGCCGCCGCGCGCTCACGTCGAACGCCAACGTCATCACGCCGAAGAACAGGATGAAGTACAGGCCAGACCACTTCGTCGCGACCGCCAGGCCCAGCAACACGCCCGCCCCGAAGCGCCACCACCGAACGCCAAGGCGGGGCCCCCACGGGGTCTCCGCGATGCGGCCTTCGACGAGGGCGGCGTGCATCCGCGCCCGCATCTGGTCACGGTCGACGATCAGCGCGCCGAAGGCCGCCACCACGAACACCACCAGGAAGATGTCCAGCAGGGCCGTGCGGGCCGTCACGAAGCTGACGCCGTCGGCGATGATCAGCAGGCCCGCGATACCGCCGATCAGCGTCGACCGCGTGATCCGTCGGGTTATGCGGGCCACCAGCACCACCAGGACGACGCCGCACACCGCGCCGGAGAATCGCCAGCCCAGACCGCTGTAGCCGAATAATGCCTCGCCGAGGGACAGCAGTTCCTTGCCGACGGGCGGATGCACGATCAACCCGTAACCAGGGTTGTCCTCGACGCCGTGATTGCCCAACATCTGCCAGGCCTGCGGCGCGTAGTGCTTCTCGTCGAAGATCGGGGTGCCGCCGTCGGTGGGCGAACCGAGGTTGAGGAACCGGGTCAACGCGGCCAGCGCCATGATCACCGACGTCATCGCCCAGCCCTGCATCCGGTCCATCGGGCCGAAGTCGCCGACGGGTGCCAGAGGGCCCGGGCTGATGACCGGCACCGGCTGCTCTGTCTCCATGGGCGGGGCAGTCACGTGAGCGATCGTATTCTGTTCGGTGTGACACCCGGTCGACTGCTACTGGCCGCCACGCCGTTGGGCCAGGCTGGCGACGCTTCCGCACGCCTCATCGAGGCGTTGGGCAGCGCCGACGTCGTCGCCGCCGAGGACACTCGACGCATCCGGACGCTCGCAGCGAGCCTCGACGTCGTCCCCGCCGGCAAGGTCGTCAGCTTCTTCGACCAGAACGAGGCGGCCCGCGTGCCGTGGCTCGTCGAGGAGATCACCGCGGGGGCGACCGTGCTGGTCGTCAGCGACGCGGGCATGCCGCTGATCAGCGATCCGGGGTATCGGTTGGTCGCCGCCTGCGCGGCGGCCGGGCTCGTGGTCAGCTGCCTGCCCGGCCCGTCGGCGGTGACGACCGCGCTTGCGGTGTCGGGCCTGCCGTCGGATCGGTTCTGCTTCGAGGGCTTCGCACCGCGCAAGCAGTCCGCGCGGTTGACGTGGCTGGGCACCCTCGCCGGCGAACGCCGCACGTGCGTGTTCTTCGAGTCACCCCGCCGACTTGCCGAATGCCTCGACGACGCCGTCGACCGGTTGGGTCCCGACCGGCTCGCCGTGGTCTGCCGCGAGCTGACCAAGACACACGAGGAGGTCAAGCGCGGCACGCTGGCCGAGCTCGCGGAATGGGCCGCCGACGGCGTGCTCGGCGAGATCACCGTCGTCCTGGCAGGCGCCGAGCCGCGCGCGGACTTGGACACCCTGGTGGCGGCGGTCAACGAGCTGGTCGAGGAGGGGGCGGGGGTCAAGGACGCGTGCGCCGAGGTGATCGCCGAGAATCCCGGCGCACCGTCACGGCGTCAGCTCTATGACGCGGTGCTGCGCGCTCGCCAGTGACCCGACGATCGGGGCCGCCTTGTGCAGGCACTCCTCCCACTCCCCGTCGGGATTCGAGTCGGCCGTGATGCCGCCGCCGACGCCGAGCACCGCGCCGCCCGTGTCGTTGAACTCGACGGTGCGGATCGCGACGTTGAGTTCGGTTCCCGCCACGGGTGACGCCAAACCGACCGTCCCGCAATAGATTCCGCGCCGATCGGGCTCCCAGGTGTCGAGCAGCTGACGTGCGCGACCCTTCGGCGTGCCCGTCACCGACGCTGGCGGGAACGTCGCGGCCAAGATGGTGGACATCGGGACGTCG
The DNA here is from genome assembly GCF_001426545.1 of Mycobacterium sp. Root135. GTDB lineage: Bacteria > Actinomycetota > Actinomycetes > Mycobacteriales > Mycobacteriaceae > Mycobacterium. The sequence goes on from NZ_LMEZ01000009.1 coordinate 171,474, forward strand.
GGGTCGACGCGGGCCGCGACCGTCGACACCAGGTGCCACACGCCAGGGGCCGCGCGCACCACCAACAGCTCGGGAACCGACACCGAGCCCGTGACCGCGATGCGGCCGAGATCGTTGCGGACGAGGTCGACGATCATGATGTTCTCGGCGACGTCCTTGACCGAATCCCGAAGGGCGGACGGCGATTCGGTGAGCGGCAGGGTGCCCTTGATCGGGCTCGACGTCACCGTCCCGTCGGCGCGGCTGAGGAACAGCTCGGGGGACAGGGACGCGACCGCCCCCCAGTCGCCGGAGACGAACGCCGCGCGCGCCGGCGCCGTGCGCGCGACGGCCTCGGCGAAGAAGTCGACCGGCGCGCCCGTGACCCTGCCGAGGATCTGCGTGCACACGCACGCTTGGTAGACCTCGCCGGCGGTGATGGCGTCCAGGCAGGCCAGGACGCCCGCTTGGTGCTCGTCGCGGTCGGCGACACCCCACGTGACGTGGCACTGCGACGGGGCCGGGTCAACGGCCAACGCCTCGACCAGCCAGCCGGGAGCGGCTGCGCCGGAAAGGTTTTCGTACCACCAGTCTCCGTCGGCGTCCAGACGCAGGACGTCGTCGGTCCAGCCGCCCGCCGCCTCGGGGATGCGTGGGCGGGCGCCGTTGCGGCCGGCGTCGGGATAGGACAGGTAACCGATCCAGCCGCCGCCGACGGCATCGCCACGCGACGCGACGCCGGCCTGCGCGACGTCGAAGACGCCGGTCGTGGCGACGGGTTGGACCGCGACGCTTGGCGCGACGACCGCCCCGGCGCCGAACCAGTCACCGGTCAGGGCGGCGGGCGGCGGGAGGCCGAGGCGCGTCGTCGCGGCGGCCAGACATCGCAGCACCTCCGGGGCGCTGCGTGACAAGGCGATCCGCTCGATCCGCACCGCAACAGCCTGTCATGGACACCCTTAGCGCGCGATCGCCCTTCGCACCTTCACCCCACCCAGCTTCTCTGGGTTCCGCATCGCATAGAAGTGGGTGATCAGACCGTCGGTGATCTCGACCGAGATCACGCCCTCCAGACCGTCGTCGAGGTACAGCACCAGCGCGGGCGCGCCGTTGTAGAAGGCCGGCTCGACCCGGCCGCCGTCGCCGGCGAAGCGGAGCAGGCCGAGGATGAGGCGGGCGACCTTGTCCGCGCCGGCGACCGGCCTGCGGGCGGCGCTCGCCTTTCCGTCGCTGTCGGCGGTCCAGACGACGTCCGGAGCCAGCATCGCGATGAGCGAGTCGACGTCACCCGTCGAGGCGGCCGCGAAGAACTGGGCGGTGATCTCCAGTGACTGCTTGGGGTTGGCTGGCTCGAACCGTTTGCGCCGGGACTGCACGTGCTCACGGGCGCGATGCGCCATCTGCCGCACCGCCGAGGTGGACTTGCCGAGCGTCTCGGCGATGTCGTCGTGGCCGAAGCCGAACACCTCGCGGAGCACGAACACTGCGCGTTCGTCGGGGCTGAGCGTCTCCAGCACCACCATCATCGCCATGGACACCGACTCGGCGAGCACCACGTCGGTCGACGCGTCGCCTGCGTCGACCAGCAGCGGCTCGGGCAGCCAGGGGCCGACGTACTCCTCGCGGCGTCGCGACTGCGCGCGCAGCGCGTTGAGCGCCTGCCGGGTGACGAGCTGCGCGAGATAGGCCTTCGTGTCGCGGACGCCGGCCAGGTCGACCTCGGCCCACCGCAGATAGCTCTCCTGCAGCACGTCATCGGATTCCGTTGCGCTGCCGAGTATTTCGTAGGCGATGGTGAACAGCAGCGGCCGCAGGCTGGTGAACCTGTCGGCGTGCTCGTCGGCGCTCACCTCACCTCCGCCGCCACCCGCTCGGCGCGCTTGCCGCCCTTGAGCCAGACGTACGAGCCGGGCTTGCGGGCTTCGACGCCGAGCTGCCAGACCGTGCCCTTGCAGACGGCCTCCTTGATGGTCGCCGCGGCCCGCCCGCCGATGAAGAGCGGCATGGGGCGGTCGTCCAGGTGCGCGACCTGGATGACGCCGGCCTTGCGGCCAAGGCTGACGCACTGGCCGGTGAAGGCCTGGTTCACCGCGGCGGGCACGTCGCCCGCGATACGGCTGAGCACGGTGTTGGCGGCCTGCGCGCCCAGCGGGATCGCGGCCTGGCAGCTCATCCGCAACGGCGCGTTCGACGGGGCGACCGCGTCACCGGCGCCCACGATGACGGGGTCGTCGACGCTGGTCAGCGTCTCGTCGGTGAGCAGCCGACCGATCTGGTCGGTGGCGAGACCGCTGCGCTTGGCGAGGTCTGGCACCCCGAAGCCCGCGGTCCAGATGGTGACGGCGCTCGGCAACTCGCGACCGTCGGCCAGCAGGACCGAATCCTCGCGGACCTCGGCCACCTTGGCGGCCGCGCCGTCGACGACGGTCACTCCGAGCTTGCGCAGGCGTTTGGTCACGGCGCGGCGGGTGGACTCGCTGAAGTACGGGCCGAGGACGCCGCCGCACACCAGCGTCACCGACCGACCCTGTTCGCCGAGTTCGGCGGCGACCTCGAGGCCCGTCGGACCCGCTCCGACGACCACCACCGGGGCGCCGGGGTGCACCGTCTCCATTGCCGCGCGCAGTGGTTGTGCGTGCTCCAATTCCGATATGGGATAAGCGAATTCGGCCGCTCCGGGAACCGTTAGGGCCGCCCCCGTGCTGCCGAGGGCGTAGACGAGGTAGTCGTAACCGATGGTGGTACCGGACGCCAGCGTCACCGTCCGGGAGTCCGAGTCGACGAGTTCGGCGGTGTCGACCAGCAGGCGGACGTCGGGGGACAGCACGTCGGCGAACTCCACCACGGCGTCGTCGGACCCGGTGATGAACTGGTGCAACCGGATCCGCTCGACGAACTGGGGTCTCGCGTTGACCAGGGTGACGGCGACGTCAGGGTCTATCAGGAGGTGGTTGGCGGCGATGACGCCGGCGTACCCGCCACCGACGACGACGACCTTCGTGGGCTCGTGTGTGTTCATGCCATCAAGACACCTCCGATCACCGAAGTGTGACATGACGTGACGCAGGTCACTCCACCTGATAGCGAGGGAAGACACCCTCCGGCTTCGGCAGCGCCGTCCCCGGCACCAGTCGTGTGCCGATGGCAGTGAAGTCGCGCTGGTCGGCGGGCTGCCCGAGCAGGTCGAGCAGCTTGGCGGCCGACTCCGGCATCACCGGCTGGATCAGCAGCGCCGCGATTCGCACCACCTCGAGCGTCGTGTAGAGCACGGTGCCGAAGCGCTCCTGGTCGGCCGCGGCGTCGGACTTGCGCAGCACCCACGGCTCCTGGCCGGAGAAGTACCGGTTGGCCGCGCCGAGCATGAGCCAGATCGACTCCAGCGCCAGATGCATCGCGGGCACGTCGAACTGCGCGCGGACCTGGTCGAGCAAGCCGTCGGCGAGGGCCAGCAACTCGCGATCCTCGGCGGTGAACTCACCATGCCTGGGTACCTGCGCGTCGAGGTTCTTGTTCACCATCGACAGCGACCGCTGGGCCAGGTTGCCCAGTTCGTTGGCGAGGTCGGCGTTGATCCGACCGATGATCGAATCCTCGCTGTAGCTGCCGTCCTGACCGAACGGCACCTGACGCAGCAGGAAGTAGCGCACCTGGTCCAGCCCGAAGGCGTCGACCAGCGCGAAGGGGTCGACGACGTTGCCGACCGACTTGCTCATCTTCTCGCCGCTGTTGAGCAGATGGCCGTGGGCGAAAACCCTTCGCGGAAGCTCGATTCCGGCCGACATCAGAAAGGCGGGCCAGTACACCGCGTGGAACCGGATGATGTCCTTGCCGATCATGTGCAGGTCGGCTGGCCAGTACTTTTCGAAGGACTCCGAGTCGGCGTCGGGATAGCCCGCGCCCGTCAGGTAGTTGGTCAACGCGTCGACCCACACGTACATGACGTGGTCGGGGTGGCCGGGAACGGGCACACCCCAGTCGAACGTGGTGCGGGAGATCGACAGGTCGCGAAGACCACCGGAGACGAAGCTGACGACCTCGTTGCGTCGCACGTCCGGCCCGATGAACTCCGGATGCGCCTCATAGTGCGCGAGCAACCTCTCGGTGTAGGCCGACAGTCGGAAGAAGTAGGTCTGCTCCTCGGTCCACGTGACGGTCGTGCCGGTTTCGGTCGAAATCTTGGCGCCGTCGGGGCCGTCCTCCAGCTCGTCATCGGTGAAGAAGCGCTCGTCGCGCACCGAGTACCAACCGGAATAGGAGTCGAGGTAGATGTCGCCGGCGTCGTTCATCGCGTTCCAGATGGCGATGGACGCCTCGACGTGGTCGGCGTCCGTGGTCCTGATGAACCGGTCGAACGAGATGCCCAGCTTCTCCTGCATGGCCTGGAAGGCATCGGAGTTCCTGCGGGCGAGCTCGGCGGTCGGAATGCCCTCGGTCGCCGCTGTCTGCGCCATCTTGAGGCCGTGCTCGTCGGTCCCGGTCAGGAATCTGACGTCGTAGCCGTCGAGACGCTTGAACCGGGCGATTGCGTCGGTCGAGATGTACTCGTAGGCGTGGCCGATGTGCGGCACGCCGTTCGGGTAGGCGATGGCGGTGGTGACGTAGTACGGCTCTCTCATTTGGACTCACCTTATTGTGTGGTGTGAGTTCTAGACGCGAGAGGCCGCCGGCGCCGGAACCGGTAGGCCCCCTGATCGACGCCCACACCCACCTCGACGCGTGCGGAGCCTCCGACGCCGACGACGTGCATGCGATCCTCGACAGGGCCGAGGCCGTGGGTGTGACGGCTGTCGTGACAATCGCCGACGATCTCGATTCGGCCCGCTGGGCCGTCGAGGCGGCGGACTGGGATTCCCGGGTGTACGCCGCGGTGGCCCTGCATCCGACGCGCGCCAACGCGCTGACCGACGCCGCCCGCGCCGAGCTCGAGGCCCTCGCCGCCCATCCCCGCGTCGTCGCGATCGGCGAGACGGGCATGGACCTCTACTGGCCCGGCAAGCTCGACGGCTGTGCCGAACCCGCCGAGCAACGGGAGGCGTTCGCCTGGCACGTCGACCTCGCCAAGCGCACCGGCAAGCCGCTGATGATCCACAACCGCGACGCCGACTCCGCCGTCCTCGACGTGTTAGCCGCGGAGGGTGCCCCGGAGACCGTGATCTTCCACTGCTTCTCCTCTGGACCCGACATGGCACGCACGTGCGTTGACGCCGGATGGCTGCTCAGCCTGTCGGGGACCGTGAGTTTCCGCAACGCCCACGCGCTGCGCGAGGCGGCCACGTTGATCCCGCCGGGGCAGCTTCTGGTCGAGACCGACGCGCCGTTCCTGACGCCGCATCCGTTCCGCGGAGCACCGAATGAGTCGTACTGCCTGCCGTACACCGTTCGGGCATTGGCCGAGGTCGTGGGGCGTCCGGCCGTCGACGTCGCCCGCGAGACAATGGAGAACGCGCGTCGGACCTACGGAATCAGTGGCTGACCGCGAGTTGCCGCCACCAGGGGACTTCGTTACCGTCCTGTGATAGAAGCGGTCGGCTCCGGACTCTCGTAGGCCGCCGACCCGATAGTCGGGAAAGTTACCGTTGAACTGCTTGCACAGACTTCATGAAGCGCGCTCGCCGCATCTGCGGCTCCTCGTCGCGACCTTGCTCGTCGCCCTGACGTTTGCCGGTGGATACGCCGTGTCCACCCACAAGACGGTCACGCTGACCGTGGACGGCAAGTCCACGACCGTCTCGACGATGAAGTCCCACGTGATCGACGTGGTGCAGGAAAACGGGTTCGAGGTCGGAGAACGCGACGACCTGTTTCCCGCGGCAAACGAGCCCGTCGAGCAGTCCGAGACGATCGTCTTGCGGAGGAGTCGTCCGCTGCAGATTTCGTTGGACGGTCGCGACAGTCGAGAGGTCTGGACGACGGCGTCGACCGTCCAAGGGGCGCTCGCTCAGCTGTCGATGACCGACACCGCGCCCGCGGCGGCGTCGCGGGGGAGTCGCGTCCCACTGGAGGGCATGTCGCTGCCGGTGGTGGGGGCGCGCACCGCGCAGATCGACGACGGCGGAGTGGTGCGGACGGTCCGCGTGGCCGCGGCGAACGTGGCGGGTTTCCTGGAGGCTGCGGGAGCCCCCCTGCAACAGAGCGACACCGTCGTTCCGGCGGCGAACTCACCGGTCAGCGACGGCATGCAGATTCACGTCACCAGGGTCCGCGTCACCAGGTCGACCGAGCGGGTGCCCTTGGCGCCCGTCAACGAGGTGGTCCAGGACGTGACCATGAACATGAGCAGGCAGGTCGTCGACGACCCGGGAACGCCCGGCGTTCAGGACGTGACTTTTGCCGTGGCGACGGTCAACGGGGTGGAGACGGGAAGGCTGCCAGTAGCCAATGTCGTCATCGTTCCGGCCGTAAACGGCAAGATTCGCGTCGGCGCCAAGCCCGGCACCGAGGTGCCCGAAGTGACTCAAGGTGAGACGTGGAATGCGCTTTCGCGATGTGAAGCCGGTGGTAATTGGGCTATAAACACCGGTAACGGTTTCTACGGTGGTGTCCAATTCGACCAAAACACATGGGAGCGCAACGGCGGTTTGCGGTATGCTCAGCGGGCTGATCTGGCTTCGAGAGAAGAGCAGATCGCGATTGCTGAGGTAACCCGGGCGCGCCAAGGTTGGGGAGCGTGGCCCACGTGTAGTGGAAGGTTGGGTGTGCGCTGACGATTCGGCTACTCGGGCGGACCGAGATAAGGCACTTGGCAAAGGAACTTGAGTTCCGGCCGCGGAAGGCGTTTGGACAGAACTTCGTCCACGACGCCAACACCGTTCGTCGCATCGTGTCGGCGTCGGGGGTGAACCGTAACGACGTGGTCCTCGAAGTGGGCCCAGGTCTCGGTTCGTTGACCCTTGCGCTCCTCGATCGTGGCTCGAAGGTGACCGCCGTCGAGATCGACCCCGTTCTTGCGCGTCAGCTCCCCAAGACCGTCGCAGACCATTCCCATAGCGAGATCAACAGGCTGGTGGTCCTGAACAAGGACATCCTCGACCTGGTGCCGTCGGACGTGGAGGATCAGCCGACAGCAGTCGTCGCGAACCTGCCCTACAACATCGCGGTGCCCGCACTGCTGCACCTGCTCGCGCAGTTCCCGACCATCCGGACCGTCATGGTGATGGTTCAGCTGGAGGTCGCCGAGCGCCTCGCCGCCGAGCCGGGTGGCAAGGACTACGGCGTACCCAGCGCGAAGGTGCGCTTCTACGGCAACGTCCGTCGCCACGGCACGGTCTCGCCGACGGTGTTCTGGCCGATCCCGCGCGTCTACTCCGGACTGGTCCGCATCGACCGCTATGAGACCTCGCCGTGGCCCGTCGAAGACGAGTTCCGCAACAAGGTCTTCGAGCTCATCGACATCGCGTTCGCGCAGCGTCGGAAGACGTCACGCAACGCGTTCGCAGAGTGGGCCGGTTCGGGTAACGAGTCCGCGGAGCGTCTGCTCTCGGCCAGCATCGACCCGGCTCGCCGCGGTGAGACGCTCGGCATCGCCGACTTCGTTCGACTGCTTCAGCGGTCGGGCCAGGTCGAGTCAGCGCCTCGGCAGCCGAACGTCCGCGTGTACTAAGCGCCTGAGCGCTCAGCACACGCGGACGGTGTCCCGCCGTCAGCCCTTGTCTTCGTCCTTCTTCGTCTTGGCCGCTTCGCGTGCCCTGGCGTCCTTGGCCAGGAACTCGTCCTGCAGTGGGGTCTCCGCGTAGATCGGGTAGTTGCCCGTGATCCCGACGCGTTCCTGTGCGACCGCCAGCACCCGGCCGCGCACGGCGTACCAACCGCCGATGAGCGCGGGCACGATGATCACCAATGCGATTGCGTTCCAGTAGTTCTCGATGCACATCAGCAGGGTGACCGCGGCCAGGAACAGCAGCGTGGCGTAGCTGGTGTACGGCGTGCCGAACAGCCGGAAGCTCGGGCGCTCCAGGATGCCCTTCTGCGACCAGCGGTACAGCTGGATCTGGCAGATGACGATCGTGGCCCACGACGCGATGATGCCAAGCGCCGACAGGTCGAGCGCGATGTTGAAGGCCTCCGCCGGCACCACCAGGTTGAGGAAGACGCCGACGACGGTGAAGCACGCCGTCAGCGCGATACCCGCCCACGGGACGCCCTTCTTGGACATCTTGGCGGTGAACTTCGGTGCGCTGCCGTTCATCGACATCGACCGCAGGATGCGGCCGGTCGAGTACAGCCCGGCGTTGAGACTCGACAACGCCGCCGTCAGGACGACGAAGTTCATGATGTCGCCCGCGGCAGGCACGCCGATGCTGGAGAAGAACGTCACGAACGGGCTGGTGCCCTGCTTGTACGAGGTGTACGGCAGCAGCAGCGCCAGCAGGATCAGCGAGCCGACGTAGAAGATGGCGATGCGGAAGATGACGGAGTTGATGGCGCGCGGCATGATCTTGGCCGGGTTCTCGGTCTCACCCGCTGCCGTGCCGACCAATTCGACTGCGGCGTAGGCGAAGATCACGCCCGAGGTGATGACGACCAGGGCCAGGAGGCCGTTGGGGAGAAGGCCGCCGTTGTCGGTGATCACCGACGGGCCGGTGGTGGCGCCCTCGACCTTGAAGCGGCCCGCCAGGAAGACGATGCCGACGATGAGGAAGGTGACGAGTGCGATGACCTTGATCAGCGCCGCCCAGAACTCCATCTCGCCGAACCACTTGACCGAGATCATGTTGATGGTCAGCACGATCACCAGAGCGATCAGCGCGATCAGCCACTGCGGTATCGCTCCGAAGGTGCCCCAATAGTGCATGTAGAGCGCGATGGCGGTGACGTCGACGATCGACGTGCACGCCCAGTTGAAGAAGTACATCCAGCCGGCGACGTATGCGGCCTTCTCACCGAGGAATTCGCGGGCGTAGGACACGAACGAGCCGGATGATGGGCGATGGAGTACCAGTTCGCCGAGGGCTCGCAGGATGAAGAAGACGAACACGCCGCAGATGGCGTAGACGATGAACAGGCCCGGTCCGGCGCTGGCGAGCCGGCCGCCGGCCCCCATGAACAGGCCAGTGCCGATCGCGCCACCGATGGCGATCATCTGTACCTGTCGGGGTTTGAGCCCCTTCTCGTAGCCCTCTTCTTCATGTGCGAGCGCTGAATTGTCGTATGCGCTCTGAGGTTCGGTGGTCATTGGTCGAAGCTAGCCGCACCTGGGCGCGCGCGTTGCAGAGAGGGGTAAAAATTTTGTTACGGAAAGTACTCATTCCGGTTGGGTGGGTTCACCCAATCGCCCGCGTGATCAGCGAAATGAACTCCGAGCAGGTCTGATACCGAAGGTCGGGCGATTTGGCCATCGCCTTCGCGAGGATCGAGTCGAAGGCCCGCGGCACCCAGTCGAGGTGTCTGGAGTACTTCGGCACCGGGCTGTTCAGGTGTGCGTCGACCAGGGCCATCGACGTGTGGGCGTTGAACGGCGGTGACCCCGTGAGGAGTTCGACGGCCGTGCAGGCCAGGGCGTATTCGTCGGAGGCGGCCGACGGTGGATGTCCGTGCAGCACCTCGGGTGCCGCGTACGGCAACGACGCCTCGACGTGCGTCAACCGGTGTTTTGCGTCCTCGGCGAGTGAGCGGGCGATGCCGAAGTCGGTGAGGATAGCCCCGCCGCCGGAAAATGGCTTGGCGACAAGGATGTTCGACGGCTTGACGTCACAATGCACGACGCCGAGGCCGTGGACGTGGTCAAGGGCGCCCGCGATCTGGGCCAGTGCGGTGAGGCGAAGATCCCTGCCTGGCAGGTTGGTTGCCGTGCCACCGGCGATCAGTTGCATGGAGAGCCAACCGGGGCCGCGCTCGTACATGGTGACGACGTGGGGGTGAGCGGTGCGCCTCGCGAACTCGAATTCGCGTTGCAGCCGTGTCAGGTTGAACGCGTCGCGGTGGTGTTCGTCGAGCACCTTGAGCGCGACGGGTCCGCCCAGGCCGTCGGCGTGGTGCGCCTGGTACACCGTGGCGGTCCCACCGTGACCGATCACGCCGTCGATCACGTAATCCCCGAAGGCGTCCATTGGTGTCAGCATTCTCGCAGAATGCGGCGCAACTGGGGGATCTCGTCACTTCCTTTCTCGTCGCGGCCGGGCTTCGTTACTGTCGGTGCGTGCCCCAGTCCGACGCAGCTGCCGAATGGGTGTCGACGGGGTCGGTGACGGTACGCGTGCCCGGCAAGGTCAACCTGTACCTCGCCGTCGGCGATCTGCGCGAGGACGGCTATCACGAACTGACGACGGTGTTCCATGCCGTGTCCCTCTTCGACGAGATCACGGTGCGCAATGCCGACGTGCTGTCCCTGGAGCTCTCGGGGGAGGGCAGCGACGAGGACGGGGCGTCGCTGCCGCTTGACCACCGCAATCTGGCGTGGCGTGCCGCCGAGTTGATGGCTTCCCACGTCGGACGGGAACCGGACGTGGCCATCGCCATGGAGAAGTCGATCCCCGTCGCGGGTGGGATGGCGGGTGGCAGCGCCGACGCCGCGGCCGTCCTGGTTGCGATGAACGCGCTGTGGGAGTTGGGCGTGCCGCGTCGAGACCTGCACGCGTTGGGTGCCGAACTCGGCAGCGACGTGCCGTTCGCGTTGCACGGCGGGACCGCGCTGGGCACCGGTCGCGGTGAACAGTTGGCAACGGTCTTGTCCCGCAACACCTTTCACTGGGTGTTGGCCTTCGCCGACGGCGGCCTGTCCACCCCGAAGGTGTTCGCCGAGATCGACCGGCTGAGGGCCGACGACACCAAGACCCAACCCGCCAGGCTCGAGGATCCGGAACCGCTGCTTGCCGCGCTGGCCTCGGGCGACCCGTACGAGCTGGCCCCCCTGCTCGGCAACGACCTGCAGCCCGCGGCGCTGAACCTCGACGCCAGGCTGCGCAGGACGCTGCACGCGGGCGTCGACGCGGGGGCGTTGGCGGGAATCGTCTCCGGTTCGGGGCCGACGTGCGCCTTCCTGTGTCCGACGGCCGCGGCCGCGGTCGACGTCGGCGTCCAGCTGGCCGGGGCCGGAGTGTGCCGGACGGTGCGGGCGGCGAGTGGTCCGGTGCACGGTGCCAGAGTGGTTCCGGCGTCCCCGAAGACGGTGTGACCCACGCCTCAATCGAGCCATAAGTTTGTTAGTTACTTAAGAGTCTCTTAAGATGATCGGCGGTGACAACGAGCGGTTTCACGTGCGGCGCGACGACGGCCCCCACCGTAATCTTCGGTGGGCGATCCAGCAGCGGCGACGCCGACCCGGCCCAGCCCGTCGGAGCAAACTTCACCGCACCCATTTCGAGACGTAATCGCACCCCAATCGTGTGCACGTTCCTCGCGGAACGCGCGCGCGAACGGGTGGAACATGGAACAGCGCGCGTTGGCTTCACGCCAAACACTGGGGCCCACGGCGGGCTCCCCAGATCCAGGAGGTTGTCGTGAGCAGGTTTACCGACAAGATGTACCGCAATGCTCGCGAGAGCCTCAGGGGCATGGTCACCGGCGAACCGCACGAGCCGGTGCGGCACACCTGGGGTGAGGTCCACGAACGCGCACGTCGCATCGCCGGCGGGCTGGCTGCGGCCGGCGTCGGCCCCGGGGACGCCGTCGGCGTACTGGCCGGCTACCCCGTCGAGATCGCTCCGACGGCGCAGGCGCTCTGGATGCGCGGCGCCAGCCTCACGATGCTGCACCAGCCGACGCCCCGTACCGACCTCGTCGTGTGGGCGCAGGACACGATGAACGTGATCGGGATGATCGAGGCGAAGGCCGTCATCGTCTCCGACCCGTTCCTCGTTGCCATCCCGGTGCTCGAGGAAAAGGGTGTGAAGGTCCTCGTCGTCGGCGAACTGCTGAAGGCCGAGCCGATCGACCCCGTCGAGACCGACGAGGACGACCTCGCGCTGATGCAGCTGACGTCCGGCTCGACCGGCTCTCCTAAAGCCGTCCAGATCACGCACCGCAACATCCACTCCAACGCCGAGGCGATGTTCATCGGCGCCGAGTACGACGTCACCAAGGACGTCATGGTCAGCTGGCTGCCCTGCTTCCACGACATGGGCATGGTCGGCTTCCTGACGATCCCCATGTACTTCGGGGCCGAGCTGGTCAAGGTCACGCCGATGGACTTCCTGCGCGACACGCTGCTGTGGGCCAAGTTGATCGACAAGTACAAGGGCACCATGACCGCGGCGCCCAACTTCGCCTACGCGCTGTTCGCCAAGCGGCTACGCAACCAGGCCGAGCCGGGCCAGTTCGACCTGTCGACGCTGCGGTTCGCGCTGTCGGGCGCCGAGCCCGTCGAGCCCGCCGACGTCGAGGACCTGCTGGACGCGGGCAAGCCGTTCGGGCTTAGCCCCAAGGCGATCCTGCCGGCGTACGGCATGGCCGAGACGACGCTGGCGGTGTCGTTCTCCGAGTGCGGTGCCGGCCTGGTGGTCGACGAGGTCGACGCCGACCTGCTGGCCGCGCTGCGACGCGCGGTGCCGTCCACCAAGGGCAACACCCGGCGGTTGGCCTCGCTCGGCCCGCTGCTGCGTGACCTCGAGGCCCGGGTCGTCGACGAGCACGGCGAGATCATGCCCGCACGCGGCGTCGGCGTCATCGAGCTTCGCGGCGAGTCCCTGACCCCCGGTTACATCACCATGGGTGGCTTCCTGCCCGCGCAGGACCAGCACGGCTGGTACGACACCGGCGACCTCGGCTACCAGATGGAGAACGGCCACATCGTCGTGTGTGGTCGTGTCAAGGACGTCATCATCATGGCGGGCCGCAACATCTACCCGACCGACATCGAGCGGGCCGCTGGCCGCGTCAAGGGCGTCCGGCCGGGTTGCGCCGTCGCCGTCCGACTCGACGCCGGCCACTCACGCGAGACGTTCGCCGTCGCGGTGGAGTCCAACGCCTGGGAGGACCCGGTCGAGGTGCGTCGCATCGAGCACCAGGTCGCCCACGAGGTCGTCACCGAGGTCGACGTCCGGCCCCGCAACGTCGTGGTCCTCGGCCCCGGCACCATCCCGAAGACGCCGTCGGGCAAGCTGCGCCGCGCCAACTCGGTCTCGCTGGTCACCTAGCTCCACCCTCCCCACCCGCGACACCCTCACCACCCGCGAGCGTGCGTGTCTGAGGGCGACACGCCGCGGGATTTCGGGAGTTTTCGCACGTTCGTCGCGGCGTCAGGAGCGACGAACGTGACGCGCGCCCACCTAGGTCGACGCGCGTCACTGCCGCGGCTCAGACGATGCTGCTACCCGCAGGCACCCGCTTGATGACCGTGATGCTTCCGGTCACGTTGCCATCCGCGTCCGTCGTCGTTGCCGCGGCGTAGATGCGGCCGTCGTTTCCTACCAGGATGTTCCCCGGGTGTTCGACGTCGATCGTCTGGGTGCTGCCGTCCGGGCTGACCACCAGGATCCCGTCGAACGCTGTCGAGACGTAGATCGTCCCGTTCGGCGCAACCGCGACTGCATTCGGGTAGTCGACGTCGACGTCGAGGGTTCCGAGTGGGGTGCCGCTACTCGAGTACCTGAGAATGCTCAAGGTGTCGTCACCGCTCTGCTGGGTGGTGACGACGTACGCCGTCCCGTCCGGACCGATCGACACGCTGACGGTTGGAGTCGGCAAATCGACCGCCCAGGCAGTCGTGCCATTTGCGTTCAGCGCGACCAGCTTTCCCGAGCGAGTGGCCTGCACGGAACTCGTCACGTAGACGCGCCCGTTGCCGTCCAAGGCGATGCCCGTCACCGACGGCAACCCGGTCGCGAACACCGTGGACGTGGTGGGGTCGTCGAGATCGAAGATCCTCACCGCTCCGCCGGCGAAATCCGTGACCAATGCCTTGCCGTCCGACCTCACCACGACACCCGCTGACGGGAATCCGATGTCGGTCGTCGCGTAGCTTCCGTTCGGCTGCAAGACGTTGAGCGTCCCGGTGATCGGGTTCGTCGGATCGACACCCGTGGCGACCAGTCGACCGTCGGCGGTAGTCGCGAGGCCGTAGGGCACGAAGGCGACGCTAGTGGTGCTCGTCTGATATTCGAGGTCGCCGTCGTAGACCGGCTCGACCCACGCTTCCATTTCGATGGACTTGACGCTGGAGCCGTATGAGCCCGTGATGGTGAATGTGGCCGATGTGTCGTCGCCCGAGGTTGCGGCGGCGAGGCGCGCCGCCTCCGTCGGGGTGAAGACCCATTCTCCCGTAACGGAGTTCACCGCCACCGTACCCAGCGTCGGGTCGGCGGGCTTCGTCACCGCGTAGGTGTAGCGGTGACCGGGATCGATCGCCAGCAGCACGCCGTGCACGGCACCGGTCTCATAGTCGACCTCGCCGTACTGGTAGTCGCCCTGCCACGGTTGGACCAGCTCGATCTGATTGGCGGTGTTGGCGAACGCGTCTGTGCCCCAGAGCTTTCCGCCAGCCGCAAACGTCAGCCCAAGCCAGCCCTTGCTCTCGAGGGAGATCGGTGCCGTCACGCTGAGATCGGGGTTGACGATTTTGAGGAAGCCGGCAGACGGGGCGCCCGACGAGTCGATTGCCACGGTCGAGACGTACGCACGACCGGCGGAGTCGACGGCCACGCCGTACGCCGCGGAGCCGAGGTCCACGGTCTTGCGAGACCCGTTCGAGCTGATGATGACCAGGGACCCGGTGGACCCGTTCACAGCGGACGCGGTCGCGTACAGCTTGTTTCCCGGCCCGGTGGCCAGACCGGCGACCACACCGTCGACGGCGTAGGTCTTGGTGACGGCGCCGGTAGCGCCGAGGACGCTGATCGTGCTCTTGCCCGTCGCGAAGTTGGTGCTCGACACGTTGAGCTTGCCTGCGCCGTCGACCGCAATCGCCAGCGCGCCGTTCGGTAACGTCGCGAACAGCGTCGCCGCGCCGGTGGCGGGATCGACGCGCCACACCTGGCCGCCGGTGGTGTTGAGCCCCGTCGTCACGGAAGTGGTCGTGTAGACCGCACCGTCCTTGCCGATGACGACGCCGAAGGTCGGATTGCCGTCGAGATCAACGGTGCCCGTCGAGCCGTCGGGCCGCAGCACGCTGAGACCGCCGTCGCCCGAAATCTGCCCGTAGTGCGACACATAGATGGTGCCGTTCGCAGCGACCGCGATGCCTGCGGGTTGGCCGGCTTGGAGATCACGAATGTCGTTGTAGGAGAGGACCGCACCGGGGTCGACGGGCGCGACGACCTTGATCTCGGTCGTGCCGCCCTTGCCGTCCGACGCCACGATGGAGAAGTTCGCGGTGTCGGGGGCCGAGGTGAAGAACGCGTTGAAACGCGCCTGGCCCGACGGCTTGAAGGCCCACTGGCCCGTCTGGGCGTCGACGACGATCTCGCCGGCCGCCGAGGGCGACTTCAACCCGTAGGTGAGGGTGTCGCCGTCGGGGTCCGTCGCGTGCGCGGTCCCGGTGACGACCGCCTGATCGCCGCCCGGCGCACTGATCGTCGATGTCCCGGTCGTCGGCGCCACGTTGGGCGCGATGTTGACCTTGACCGAGGTGGTCGTGGTGCCGCCGTGGCCGTCGAGGATCGTGATGGTGAAGGTGTCGGTCTTGGTGGCCGCGCTGGCGTTGGCGGCGCCTGCTGCCAAGCGGGCCGCTGCCGTCGGGGTGAAGAGGAACGAGTCGGTGGCACTGTCGTAGCTGATGGTGCCCTTCTTCGTCGTCGCGGGACCGGTCAGGGTGAAGTCGTCGCCGTCGTGGTCGACTGCCGTGATGGTGCCGACGACCGATCCGTTCGAATTCGGTTGTGCGACAGATGCGCTCGCGCCGGTGGGCTTGGCGTTGGCCGGCGCGATCTTGACGGTCACCGTCACGGTGACCGGGGCGCCGTGGCCGTCGGCGACCGTGACGGTGAAGCTGTCGGTCTTGTCGGCGGTGCTCGCACCGGTCGCTGCGGCGGCATGCCTGGCTGCCGCAGTGGGCGTGTAGACGAACTTGCCCTTGGCGTCGACGGTGACCGTGCCGCCCTTGAGGGTGGTGCCGCCGGGGCCCGTGTAGGTCAGGACGTCCTTGTCCTTGTCGGTGCCGACCACGGTTCCGGTGGCGACGCCCGTCGTCGAATTGGGTGTTCCGACAGTGGTCTTCACCGTTGGGGCGACGTTGGCGCCCAGGATGTTCACCGTGATCGTCGTGGTGACGATGCCGCGGCGACCGTCGTCGACGGTGACGGTGAACGTGTCGGTCTTGTCTGCCGTCGTGGCGGTCAAGGCGGACGCGGCATGCCGCGCGGCGGCAGTGGGCGTGTAGGTGAACGACCCCGTATAGGCGTTGAGCACCAGGGTGCCCTTGGCGGGAGCGCCGGTGGTGGTGTACTTCAGCGGGTCGCCGTTGGTGTCGTCGCCGCCGACGGCGCCGGTGACGACGCCGTTGGTCCCCGGCGTGCTGACTGTCGGCGTCACGATCGGGAAGGTGTTGGCCGGGACCAGCGAAATGACCTGCAGGCCTTGGTCGCTGCCGTAGTACAGCTCCATGCCGTCGGGAGACATGGTGATGCCGGGGTAGTAGTCGACGGTGGTCCCGTCGGTGTTCGCCGCGGCGAGTTGGGTGTAGGTGCCGCTGGCGGTCTCGAAGGCGATTACCTGGTTGGTCTCGGTGTCGACGGCGAACAACAGGGTGCCGTCCTTGTTGACGATGAGGCTGCCCACGGTGTCCGAGGCGGTGTCGATGGTGCCGACGACGGTGTCGGTCTTGGTGGCGATCACCAGGATCTGTCCGGCGTCGGCGTCGTTGACGTAGAGCTTGGTCCCGTCTGGGCTCATGGCGAAGTTGGTGTAGTACTCGCCGGTCCTGATGAGCTTCGCGGTCGTGGCGGTCGACGAGAAGGAGTACAGCCCGCTGAGCGGAATCGCATCGGGATCGTCGGTGGCAAGATCGGCGATGACGTAGATCTTCTTGCCGTCCGGCGTCACCGCGACGTCGTAGAACTGATCCTGCGCCCCAGGCAGTTTCACGGTGCCGGTGACCTTGTTCGTGGCGGTGGACACCTTGGTGACCACCGGATTCCACACGTCGGCCTTGGCGTCGTACAGCGCGCCGGTGGCGTAGAGGGTCTTGCCGTCGGGGGACACGGTCACCGTCAGCGGGTAACGGGTCGCGCCGAAGTCGATCTGCGAGGTGGTGGGTTGCAGGGTGGTGGTGTCGATGACGGTGATCAGATTGGTGGTGTCATCCACCACGTAGAGCTTCTTTCCGTCGCGACTGACCGCCGACGAGGTCGGGGCGTTGTCGAAGGCGATGGTGCCCAGCTTGGTGCGGTTGATCGTGTCGATGACGGTGATGGTGTGGTCGTCGGTATTGGTGACGTAGGCACGGGTGTTGGTGACGATCACCCCCGTCGATCCGTTGCCCCCGTCAACCGTGGCGACGTCGGCGATCTGCGTGGGACTGATCGGGACGTTGACGGTGGTGACGACCTTGTTGGCCGCGACGCCGTCGGAGACGGTGAAGGTGAACGCGGCAGTGGTCTTGGTCGAATCCAGTTGCGCCAGAACGCGTTGTGCCGCGGTCGGGGTGTAGGTGAAGGTACCGGCGGTCTTGTTGAACACCAGTTTGCCCTGATTCGGGGGCGCAGTCAGGGTGTAGGTGAGCTTCTTGCCCTCGGGGTCCATGGCGCTGATGTCGCCGGAAATGGTGCCGGTGACGGGATCGGGTGCGCTGTAGTTGACGGGGCTATCGGGAACGGGGTACGTCGGGGGCAGGTTCACCGCGGCCGCGGCCGCGGCGGCTCGTGCGGCCTGGCTGGTGGTCAGCGCGGCTGCGGTGTTCGCGGGCATGTCGCCGGTGAGCAGCGAGCCGAGTTCGCGGCGGGCAGCGGCCAGCATGACCCACATGCCGGGAGACGGCGCAGGGGTACCGGTTCCGCCGGACGCGCCGAACGTGTCGGCCAAGGCAGAGAGGATCCCGTCGGCGACCTTGCTCAGGGTCGGTGGCGCGGAGGCCACGGCTTCGGCCGGACTGGGTGCGACGTGCGCCGGTAATTTCGGCGTGGTGGTCGTGATCGAGGCGACGGACGCGGCGGACGGCGCCGCCGTGGTGGGTGACTCCGTGGCGGGCGTCGCTGCAGAGGATGAGGACGAGGCCGTCGCGGTCTTCGTGCCTGAAGCGCTCGACGTCGACGTGTCCTTCGGTGAGCCTGCCTCGTCCGAATCATGGCTTGCCGCTGGGGTCTTCGACGACTTCTTCTTGGGTTTCGGCGTCTTCTTCGGCGTCGAGGTCGCCGGGGAAGGTGCGCTGGTCGACGGTGAGGTTGACTCCGACCCGGTGCCGGTTGTCGGCGAGCTGCCCGTCGAGGGATCACCCGAGGTCGAGCCGCTCGAGGGTGTCCCCCCGGTTGCGGAACCGGTGTCTGAGGACCCGGCGCTCGACGGGCCCGAGTTCGATGCCGAGTCCGAATTCGAATCCGAACCCGAATTCGAATCCGACGACGAACCCGAATTCGTCGGCTCCGCCCAGACCGGGGCGGAGGCTATCGCCGACCCCACGCCCAGCGCCACGGCCAACGCCCCGACCCGGCCTACGTACTTCGAACAACCCATGACGAATCCCCCCCATAGAACGAAACTTCCCCCCGGAAGTCCGAAGTCCGCCGCTGGACGCAGCCGTCGGCCCTCGCGGGTCGACGGGATGTCAGCGGTCCGATCGTGGAACGGGCCCGCTCATGCGGTCCTAGCAGCAAACGTGGCCAGATCGTAGCAACGGTTGCGCGAATTTGGGGTCGCAAACGAGCGGATTTCTTTCGAGCCCGTAAATTTCCCGCGAATGCCCGCCGGATGCGCCGAACGTGGACTTCCGTCACGCCGGTGTGGGGATTGCCGTAGCGCAAGTCCACGTTCGGCGGAAATGGGATGGTCGGCTGTCGGGGTGCCTCGCTACGGTTGACCCATGAACGCCCCGGCCATCGAGGCAATCGATCTCGTCAAGCGGTTTGGCGCCGCCGACGAGCGGCCCGCCGTCGACGGCGTCAGCTTCGCGGTACCTCAGGGCACCGTTCTCGGCCTGCTGGGACCCAACGGCGCAGGCAAGACCACCACGGTCCGGATGATGACGACGCTGTCGGAACCCACTAGCGGCACCGCGCGTGTCGCCGGTTACGACGTTCGAACCGAACCCGACATGGTGCGCCGCAACATGGGTCTCACGGGGCAGGCTGCCACGGTCGACGAACTGCTGACCGGCCGCGAGAACATCCGGATGATCGGCGGCCTGTACGGAATCGGCCGCCGCGACCTGGCGCGACGAGGCGACCAGCTGCTCGAGCAGTTCTCGATCACCGAGGCCGCCGATAGGCCGGTCAAGACGTACTCCGGCGGCATGCGCCGGCGCATCGATCTCGCGGTCAGCCTGATCGCCTCACCCCCGGTTCTCTTCCTCGACGAGCCGACCACCGGCCTCGACCCACGCAGTCGCGCCGACCTGTGGGAGGTCCTGCGCGGACTGGTCGCCCAGGGCACGACGCTGCTGTTGACCACCCAATACCTGGAGGAGGCGGACCAGTTGGCCGACGACATCGTGGTGGTCGACCGGGGTCGCATCATCGCCGAGGGCACGCCGCTTCAGCTCAAGCAGCAGGCCGGCCGCGCCAGTCTGGTCGTGACGGTGTCGCATGCCGAGGATCTGGAAACCGCGCGTGGCTTGTTGGCCGAGTCCGGCGCCGAGGTGCACGTCGACGTCGGCGCCCGGCAACTCACCGCGAGCGCGGAGGGCATCGCCGACCTGACGAGGGTGGCCGGCTGGCTGCATCGACACGACGTCGACGTCGACGACATCGGGCTGTCCCGGCCCAGCCTTGACGACGTGTTCCTCTCGCTCACCGGCCGGCGCGCCGAGGGCGACGACGAGGAGGTCGGCTCGTGACGGCCGTCGAACCCAGGCCCGCCCTAGACGCGTCGCGCCCCGTGACGCATCCCACCAACATCGTGCAGCAGTCATGGATCATGGTGAAGCGCAACATGATCCACACCAAGCGGATGCCCGAGATGTTGAGCGACGTCACGGTGCAACCCATCATGTTCGTGTTGCTGTTCGCCTTCGTGTTCGGCGCGTCGATCGCCAACACCGGCGGAGCGTCCTACCGCGAATTCCTGCTGCCCGGCATCATGGGTCAGACGATCGTCTTCACGGCCTTCGTCGTCGCGGCCGGCATCACCGCCGACGTCGAGAAGGGCGTGATCGACCGGTTCCGGTCGTTGCCGATCAGACGGTCCTCGGTGCTGATCGGCCGCAGCGTGGCCAGCCTGATCCACTCCTCGATCGGCATCGTCGTCATGACGATCACCGGGCTCTGCATCGGCTGGCGCATCCGCGGCGGCGTCGCCGAGGCGATCCTGGCGTTCGCGCTGATCCTGGTGTTCGGCTTCGGGATGATCTGGTTCGGCATTCTCGTCGGCTCGCTGATGCGGTCCGTCGAAGCGGTCAACGGCGTGATGTTCACCGTGCTGTTCCCGATCACATTCCTGGCGAACACCTTTGCGCCGACCGAACCGATGCCGAAGTGGCTTCGGGTGATCGCCGAGTGGAACCCGGTGTCGTCGTTGGCGCAAGCGATGCGCGAACTCTGGGGCAACGGTCCGCCCGCGCCACCGGAGGCGCAGTTGCCGCTGCACCATCCGGTGCTGTCCACCATCCTGTGGTCCCTCGCGATTACCGCCGTCATCGCGCCCTTCGCGCTGCGTGCCTACGCCCGACGTACCTCGGACTAGACGCGCACGCGCGCCGCGTCGGCCATCCGGTCGTGGATGCGCCACACCAGTAGCTCGTGTTCCACGGGGAGGATCTCGCCGGCGGCGAGCCTGCCGTCTGCCTCGACCAGCGCGTGGGCCAGCCCGTAGAACTCGGCGAACTGGTCCGCGGCCAGCGGGTCGTGGACGCCGGCCCGCCGGACCGCGGTCATGGTGCGGACGTCGCCGCGCGTGGCCGCCGTCATCGCCATGACCACCGCGCCCGCGCCGAGGAAGACGGTCGCGGAGATCCAAAGCGCCGCCACGGATCCGATGGCAGGCACCAAGAGGATTTCCAGGATCAGGAACGTCGCCATGCCCCAGGTCGGCCAGGCCCGCCGGATGCGCAGCAGCATCCTGTCGTCGGCGGAGATCCCTGGCGGGAAGACCACCAGTCGGTAGCGGGTGATGCCGTAGCGGGTGGCGGACACCTCGAGCGAGCCCCAGGTGTGCCCGCCGTCGAGTAGTCGCCGCCAGCGAGGTCTGGTCGTCGTGTCGTCCATGACTTCAGGTCTACGCCCGACGCACGGCTGCGGCGAGAGTCTCTACGCAATCCTGACGGACATCGGTTCGATCCTTACGGAAGCTAGATATTGTGTACTATACCTAGCATGACGGACCGCGTGGCCGGGAGAATTGCCAACCACCCCACCGTGCGAAAGGTGCTCGCCAACAAGGCGGAACCACCCCCCGCGGTGATCGACGCGGACTGGCTTCGCGAGATCTGCCTTTCCGCCGGTGCCGACGACGTCGCGTTCGCCAGCGTCGAGAATCCCGACCTGGCCTCCGAGCGCGAACACGTCGAATCCGCCCTGCCCGGCACCAAGAGCTTCATCTCATTGGTCGTGCGGATGAATCGGGACAACGTCCGCTCACCAGCGCGCAGCGTCGCCAATCAGGAGTTCCACCGCACCGGCGAGATCATCAACGAGGCCGCCCACCGGATCACGCGGGCCCTGCAGGACGCCGGCCACCGCGCGCTGAATCCGTCGGCGACCTTCCCGATGGAGATGGACAATTTTCCCGGCCGCATCTGGGTCGTCGCGCACAAGCCCGTCGCGGTGGCGTCCGGGCTTGGCGTCATGGGCATCCACCGCAACGTGATTCACCCGAAGTTCGGCAACTTCATTTTGCTGGCGACCATCCTGGTCGACGCCCCCGTCACCAGTTACGGTGAGCCGCTTGACTACTCGCCGTGCCTGGAATGCAAGCTCTGCGTCGCGGCGTGCCCCGTGGGGGCGATCGGCAAGGACGGCGAATTCGACTTCGTCGCGTGCTCGGTGCACAACTACCGCGAGTTCATGGGCGGCTTCACCGACTACGTGCAGACCATCGCCGACAGCACTGACGCCGCCGACTTCCGTTCGCGGGTCACCGATTCGGAGAACGCCTCGATGTGGCAGAGCTTGTCGTTCAAGGCGAACTACAAGGCTGCCTATTGCCTCGCGGTGTGCCCGGCGGGCGAGGACGTCATCGAGCCGTACCTGGAGGACCGCAAGGGCTTCATGGATTTGGTGCTCAAACCGCTTCAGGCCAAACGGGAAACGCTGTACGTGCTACCGAACTCGGCGGCCAAGGCCCACGCCGAGAAGCGCTTCCCGCACAAGCCGACCAAGGTGGTCGACAGCGGCATCGGTTGAATGCGACTTCGGCGCGTAAACGTTGGCTGGGCAACCGTTTACGCGCCGAAATCGCGACTGGGAGGCGGGGCTACCAGGCGTGCACGGTGTTCTGTGCCGTCTCCAACCCCAACTCGATCAACAGTTCGGTGGCGTCGGCCGCCTGCTCGCAGATCAAGCCGACCTCCGGGCGCTCGGCGGCGCTGAAGTTCTCCAGCACGAACGTCGCGGGATCCTTGCGGCCCGGCGGCCGACCGACACCAACGCGTACGCGTTGAAAGTCCTTGGTGCCCAGCGCAGAAGCCACCGAACGCAACCCGTTGTGGCCGCCCTCGCCACCACCTAGCTTGAGCCGAATCCGACCGAAGTCGATGTCCAGTTCATCGTGAATGGTGATGACGTCGGCGGGAGACACCGAGTAGAAGTTCGCCAGCGGACCGACCTGGCGCCCGGACTCGTTCATGTACGTACGCGGCTTGGCCAGCACGACCGACCGGCCGCCGAGGCGACCGGTGGTCACCTCGGCCCCGGACTTCTTGTGCACCTTGAACCCCGAACCGATGCGATCGGCCAGGATGTCGGCGACGAGGAAGCCCAGGTTGTGCCGCGTCGTCTCGTACCGCGGTCCGGGGTTGCCAAGGCCGACCACGAGAAGTGGTTCGGCCACCGGAAACTACTCGGACTCGGAGCTGTCGGACTCGTCCTCGCTCGGGGCTGCAGCGGCCGGCGCGTCGGTGGCCTCGCCTGCACCCTCGGACTCGAGATCGGCGGCGGTCGGCGCGGGGATCACGTTGACCACCAAGAGCTCCGGATCCGAGATCAGCGTGACGCCCTCGGGCAGCGGGATCTGCGAGGCGAGGAACTGGGTGCCCGCCGGAATGCCCTCGACCGACAGGATCAGGTTCTCCGGGATGGACATCGCGTCGGACTCGATCTCGATGGTGTTGGACTCCTGGTTGACCAGGGTGTCCGGGCCGGCGTCGCCTTCGACGGTGACGCTGATCTCGACGGTGACGCGCTCGCCGCGGCGGACGATGATCAGGTCGACGTGCTGGATGTTGCGACGGATCGGGTGGATCTCGATGGCCTTGGGCAGCGCGAGCGCTTCCGTGCCGCCGATGTCCAGGGTCAGCACCGCGTTGGTGCCGAAGTTACGCAGCACGGCCGCGAATTCGCGGGCGGGAAGCGTCAGGTGCTGGGGATCGGCGCCATGGCCGTAGAGCACCGCGGGCACCTTGCCGTCACGACGGGCCTGACGCGATGCGCCCTTGCCGGTCTTGGTGCGGACCTCAGCGGTCAGATTGTTCGATGCGTGGGCCGCAGTCTTGGCCATGTGTGTCGCTCCTGTGCCGTTTTCAGTGGTGGCACGGTGAGGGCGACTGGAAGCAGCGTCAGCTGCGAATCGGTTTCTCGTCGATAACGGTGGTCCGAGCGGTCCACCCTCGCCGTGATCGTCGCCAAGGCTAGCGCACCGGACGCTCAGACCGAAAATTTGGTGCCGGTGAGCTGCTCGGAGAGGTCCCAGAGAGCGGCCGCGGTCTTCGCGTTGCGCGCCAGCGGGCTGCGCGCGGACAACCCCGTCGGCCCGGCCATCCCGAACCTCGGGCCGACGAAGGCGTCACCTGGCAGCGGCTGCGACACGGCAAACAGGGTCTGTCGCGCGCCGAAGTCGGCGTCGGTGGCGATCTTGTTGCCCATCGACATGAGCTTGTCGCTCAGCTTTCCGCCGGTGTGGCCCTGCAGGTTGGTGGCCGAGTAGCCGGGGTGGGCCGATACCGCCGTCACCACCGAGCCGGCCGTTTCGAGCCGCCGCTGCAGCTCGCTGGTGAACAGCAGGTTGGCGAGCTTGGACTGGCCGTAGGCCAGCCACGCCGAGTACGGCCGTGCCTTCCAGTTCAGGTCCTTGATGCTGATCTTGCCGATCAGGTGCATCATCGACGACACCGTCACGACGCGGTCGGAGATCTTGGGCAGCAGCAGGTTGGTCAGGGCGAAGTGGCCGAGGTGGTTGGTGCCGATCTGGCTTTCGAAGCCGTCGACGGTCTGTGCGTACGGCACGGCCATGATGCCGGCGTTGTTGACCAGCACGTCGACGACGTCGATGCCGGCGGCGAACTCCCGCACCGAGGACAGGTCCTGCAGGTCGAGCTTGCGGACCTCGACGTCGCCAGGCATGGCGGCGGCGGCGGCCTTGCCCTTGTCCAGGTTGCGCACTGCGACGACGACCTTGGCGCCCACCCGCGCGAGCTCACGGGCGGTGATCTCGCCGAGCCCGCTGTTGGCGCCGGTGACGATCACGGTGCGCCCGGCGAACGAGGGAAGGTCTGCGGCGGTCCAGTCAGTCATGGCGCAACCCTATGCCGGGCTGCGCCGCGGCTACTTCTTGGCGACGGTGAAGCCCTTGATGACGGCCTCGATGTCGGGTCCGTCGGCCTGTGCCTCGTTGGCGAACGCCGTCACGGTGAGCTGGACCAGATACCGCTGGCCGGGAAGGTTGGCGCGCGCGGGAGTGCCCTCGGCGAAGACGATCCGGTTGTAGCTCTGCATCCGCTGGCCGTTGAGGTCGTAGGTGCCCTCGATCATCGACGACGGGAAGCCCCGGAAGTTGTCGGTGGACGCGTTGAGCTGCTTGAAGTTGGCCGACAGCTCGGCGTCGCCGTTGGCGTGCTTGAGCGCTTCGGCGACGTCGAAGTTCCCGTCGAGCTGGAAGACCAGGAGCATCGCGGTCGGGTAGGTGTCGCCCTTGGCGATCGTCCGGGTGCCCGGCGAGAGGTTCACGTTGAAGTACGGCTTCCAACCCGGCGGCTCTGGCACGGTCACGGTTAGGTCGGTCAGCTTGTCGGGTGCGACGGGGGCGCCGGTGATGCCGATGTTCTCGAAGTAGGTCGACAGCGAGATGGGCTTGTCGGTGTCCGGCGCGGTGGTCGTCGTGGAGGTGGTCGTCGTCCAGATCGACTTGTAGTCGGGGGTCGACGGCCCGCACCCGGCCACGAGGAGTGCGATCACGGCTCCGGCGACCCCGGCCACGGCCTTCAGGAGACCGCCACCTTGAAGCCGGCCACGATGCCCTTCAACGGCGGGTTCGCCGCGATCAGCTGGTCGGTTGGCGTGGTCACGGTGAGCTGCGCGAGGTAGCGCTTGCCGGTCGACGGGACGTCGGCGAGGACGATGCGGTTGTAGTGCTGCGTGGAGCCGGTGACGCCCTGGGCCGCGGCCGACGGGAAGCCGTCGTAGTCGTCGAAGGACTCGGTGACGTCGGTGGCGCCCGGCGGCAGCGCGTCGGCGTTGGCGTGGCGGATGGCGTCCTTCGGGTCGAACGGGCCGGTGAGCTCGACGGCCATCAGCGTCACCGACGGCGCGTTGCCCGTCTGGCCGACCGGCTGGATGAACTCGACGCCGGTGGAGAACAGCGGGTCGTTGGTCTGCGCCCAGCCGTCGGGGACGGGCACGGTGATCGTCAGGCCGGGGGCCTGGTCGAGGTGCACGGGGGCGCCGGTGACGTTGATCGAGGCGAGGTAGTCGCGGAATCCCTGCGGCTGTTCGTTCGGCGGCGCGGTGGGCGGCGGTGCCGGCGTCATCGTCGGCGTGTCGCTCGTCGGGGCCGACGTGGAGGACGAGGTCGACGGCGCGGCGTCCTGCGCTGTCGAGGAACAACCGGCCAGAACGAGCGCGGCGGCCACCACGCCGACGCAACGTCGCAGGGTCACAGGATCTCGCGGACGTCGTCGATCGGGCGGGCCAGCCGAGTGCCCTTGGCGGTGACCACGAACGGGCGCTCGAGCAGCACCGGGTGCTGGGCGATGGCGTCGAGCAACTCGTCGTCGGAGGCCTCGGCGAGCCCGAGCTCGGCGTACAGCGCCTCGCGTTTGCGCACGGCCGCCCGCACCGGGATGCCAGCGTCCGTGATCAGCTTGGCCACCTCGGCGCGGGTCGGGGGTGTCTTGAGGTACTGGATCACGGTCGGCTCGATGCCGTTGTCGCGCAGCAGCTCGAGGGTCTTGCGAGACGTCGAGCACTTGGGGTTGTGATAGATGACGCCTTCAACCGAAGCCATCTCAAGCATCCCCGTCGAACAGTCCCGTCACAGAGCCGTTCTCGAATACCGCGCGGATGGTGCTGGCCAGCAGGGGCGCAATCGACAACACGGTCAGCTGCGGGAACATCTTGTCCTCGCCGATGGGCAGCGTGTTGGTGACGACCACTTCGCGCGCACCGCTCTCGGCCAGCCGGTCGCGGGCCGGGTCGGAGAGCACTCCGTGGGTGGCGGCGATGACGACGTCGGCGGCACCGTCCTGCTTGAGCAGCTTGACCGCGCCGGCGATCGTGCCGCCGGTGTCGATCATGTCGTCGGTCAGGATGCAGGTCTTGCCCTTGACGTCGCCGACGACCCGGTTGGACTTCACCTGGTTGGGCACCAGCGGGTCACGCGTCTTGTGGATGAACGCCAGCGGGACGCCGCCGAGCGAGTCGGCCCACTTCTCGGCGACGCGCACTCGGCCGGAGTCGGGGGAGACGACGACCATGTCGTGGCTGGCGTAGTTGTCGCGGATGTAACCGCACAGCAGCGACTGCCCGCGCATGTGGTCGACGGGGCCGTCGAAGAAGCCCTGGATCTGGTCTGTGTGCAGGTCGACCGACACGATCCGGTCGGCGCCAGCCGTCTTGTAGAGGTCCGCGACCAGGCGCGCCGAGATGGGCTCGCGGCCGCGGTGCTTCTTGTCCTGGCGGGCGTAGGGGTAGAACGGCAGGATCGCCGTGATGCGCTTGGCGCTGCCGCGCTTGAGCGCGTCGATCATCAGCAGTTGTTCCATCAGCCACTTGTTCAGTGGTGCGGGGTGGGACTGCAACACGAAGGCGTCGCAGCCGCGCACCGACTCGTCGAAGCGTACGAAGATCTCGCCGTTCGCGAAGTCGCGGGCCGTCTGCGCGGTAACGCTGACGTCCAGCTCCTTGGCGACTTGTTCGGCAAGCTCAGGATGCGCGCGACCTGAGAACAACATCAGGTTCTTGCGATTGTCGGTCCAGTCCGTGGCCACGTCGAAGCTGCCTTTGCCGTCGGGGATCGATACGGGGGCCAATCGTACGTAGCGATTCTGGGGACGCGTGGCCGGGTTGCCAGAATGCCAACGTCAGGTGTCCGGAGAGTCGCTTCGCGAGGCGGCCTTGCGGGCGGCCTCGGCCGCCGCGCTGCCCGGCCGTTTGCGTTCCACCCAGCCCTCGATGTTCCGCTGCGGCCCGGCCGAAACGGCCAGCGCGCCGGGCGGCACGTCCTCCCGAATGACGGTGCCCGCGCCGGTGTACGCACCGTCGCCGATCGTCACCGGAGCGACGAACATGTTGTCCGATCCAGTCTTCGCGTGAGAGCCAATCGTGGTGCGCTGCTTGACTTCTCCGTCGTAATTGACGAAGACGCTCGAGGCTCCGATGTTGGTGTGTTCGCCGATGTCGGCGTCACCGACGTAGGTCAGGTGCGGCACCTTGGTGCCTGCGCCGATGGTGCAATTCTTGGTCTCGACGAAGGTGCCGATCTTGCCTTCGGTGCCGAGCTCGGTGCCTGGGCGCAGGTACGCGAACGGGCCGACGACGGCGTCGTCACCGATCACCGATGACGAGCCGTGGGTGCGGATCACGGTCGCGCCGTCGCCGACGGTGACGCCGGTGAGGGTGGTGTCCGGACCGATCTGACAGCGCGCCCCGATGCGGGTGGTGCCGAGCAGCTGCGTGCCGGGGGCGATGACGGAGTCGACGCCGACGGTGACGTCGACGTCGACCCACGTGGTGGCGGGGTCGACGACGGTCACGCCGCTGCGTTGAAGCGCCGCGACGATGCGGCGGTTGAGCTCGGCGTGCAGCTCGGACAGCTGGACGCGGTCGTTGACCCCGGCGACTAGGGCACTGTCGTCGACGTGGCGCCCGCGGACGCTCTTGTGCTCGCGGCGGAGGATCTCGACGGCGTCGGTGAGGTAGAGCTCGCGTTGGGCGTTGTCCGAGCGCAGCTGGGTCAGCGCCCACCGCAGCGCGTCGGCGTCGAAGGCGTAGACCGCGGCGTTGACCTCCCGGATCGCCCGCTGCGAGGCCGTCGCGTCGGCCTGCTCGACGATGCTCGTCACCTCGCCGTCCTGCGTGCGCAGGATCCGGCCGTAGCCGGTCGGGTCGGCGAGCGTGGTGGTCAGCAGGGTGGCGGCGGTCGACCGGCTGGCGTGGTCGTCGATGAGGCCCGCGAGGGTGTCGGAGTCCAGGAGGGGGACGTCGCTCGCGGTGACCATCACGGTGCCCGAGAAGTCGGCGGGAATCGCGGCGAGCCCGCAGGCGACGGCGTGGCCGGTGCCCAGTTGTTCGTTTTGGACGGCGATCTCGATGGGGCGGCCGAGGTCGTCGGCGAGCCCGTTGACCGCGGGGATGACGTGGTCGCGGCCCTTGCCGACGACGACGACGAGGTGCTGCGGCGAGACCTTGGCGATCGCGTGCAGGGTGTGCGACAACATGCTGCGGCCGGCGAGCGTGTGCAGCATCTTGGGGATGTCGGACTTCATCCTGGTGCCGGCGCCTGCGGCCAGGACGATGACGGCGGTTTCGCCTCGTGTCGCCATGTGGTGGGCTCCTTTGTGCGGTTTTGGCGCGAAGATCCGCGCTTACCGCGGCTGAGCGCGCCGAAATCGCTGGGCTTATTGCTCCGTCGCCAGGACTCGAACCTGAACTATCTGTACCAAAAACAGAGGTGCTGCCAATTACACTACGACGGACTGTCCGGGGTGATCTTAGACTGCCGGCGGGCAGGAGCGTAGCGACCCGGGGAGTGTTTCGGGCCTAGGCTGGCGGCGTGGCAGCGCCGGAGAAGGAAGTGCGCGCGCCTCGCGCGCGCATGACGGGGACCGAACGACGGCAGCAGTTGGTCGAGATCGCCAAGTCGTTGTTCGCCGAGCGCGGGTATGACGCGACGTCCATCGAGGAGATCGCCCAACGGGCCAACGTCTCCAAGCCGGTGGTGTACGAGCACTTCGGCGGCAAGGAGGGTCTCTACGCCGTCGTCGTCGACCGGGAGATGTCCGCCCTGCTCGACGGCATCACCTCGTCGCTGACCAACAACCGCTCCCGGGTGCGGGTCGAGCGGGTGGCCTTGGCCCTGCTGACCTACGTCGAGGAACGCACGGACGGCTTCCGCATCCTGATCCGCGACTCCCCGGCCAGCATCGCGTCCGGCACGTACTCGAGCCTCCTCAACGACGCCGTGAGCCAGGTGGCGTCGATTCTGGCCGGCGACTTCTCCCGCCGCGGGCTCGACCCCGAGCTGGCGCCGCTCTACGCCCAAGCCCTCGTCGGTTCGGTGTCGATGACGGCGCAGTGGTGGCTGGACACCAGGGAGCCGAAGAAGGAAGTCGTCGCCGCGCACCTGGTCAACCTGATGTGGAACGGGTTGACGCACCTCGAAGCCGACCCGGAACTGCACGACCAGCATTAGCGCGAGAGCCTCGAATGGCCAGTTGGCACACGCATTTTCGACGTCACAGTGGGGTAAGTGGCCACTGGGCGTCGATGACGCGATGACGACTAGACTGTGTGCACAATGACTACATCGGGGCACCCCCATGTCCAGACCCCGATGGCGGGCCTGGTGCGTCTCGCGCTGTCCGACCCCGGTCTGGCCGAGCTCACCCGCCGCGCCGGCGACGCCACCGCGGAACTAGCCCTCGTCGGACCCGCCAGCGCGCGGCTCTTCGTCGCCGCGGCGATGGCCGACGCAGGCCCGCTGCTCGTCGTCGCCGCCACCGGCCGGGAGGCCGACGACCTGACCGCCGAACTGCGCGCGGTGCTCGGGGACGCGGTCGCGATGTTCCCGTCCTGGGAGACCCTGCCGCACGAGCGGCTCTCGCCGGGTGTCGAGACGGTCGGCGCCAGGATGATGGTGCTGCGCCGGCTGGCCAGGCCCGAGGACCAACGCCTCGGTGCGCCGCTGCGGGTCGTGGTCACGACGGTGAGGTCGCTGCTGCAGCCGATGGCGCCGGATTTGGCCGACGTCGACCCGGTGACGCTGACGGTCGGCGAGGACGCCGAGTTCGATTCCGTGTTGGAGCAGCTGGTCGAGCTGGCGTACACGCGGGTGGACATGGTCGGCAAGCGCGGCGAGTTCGCCGTCCGCGGCGGCATCCTCGACGTCTTCCCTCCGACGGCCGAGCATCCGGTCCGCGTCGAGTTCTGGGGTGACGAGGTCTCGGAGATGCGGATGTTCTCCGTTGCCGACCAGCGGTCGATTCCCGACATCGCCGTCGACTCGGTGATCGCCCTCCCGTGCCGGGAGCTGATGCTGACCGACGAGGTGCGCAAGCGCGCGGCGGCGCTGTCGCTGGACCAGCCCCACGACGACAACCGCGTCACCGGCACGGTCAGCGACATGTTGGCCAAGCTCGCCGAGGGCATTCCGTCCGACGGCATGGAGGCGCTGCTTCCGGTCCTGCGGCCGACGGAACTGTCGCTGCTGTCCGACCACCTGCCCGCCGGGGCGCCGGTGCTGGTGTGCGACCCCGAGAAGGTCCGCACCCGCGCGGCCGATCTGATCAAGACGGGGCAGGAGTTCCTCGAGGCGTCCTGGTCGGTCGCGGCGATGGGGGCCGACGCGCCGATCGACCTCGAAGCGCTGGGCGGCTCCGGTTTCCGGGAGCTCGCCGACGTCCGGGCCAACGCCGCTGTCGGCGGGCACCCGTGGTGGACGTTGAGTCAGCTGGCCGACGGGTCGGCAACCGAGCTCGACATTCGCTCGGCGCCGTCGGCGCGGGGGCAGCAGAACAACCTCGACGAGATGTTCGCCATGCTGCGGGCCCACGTGACGACCGGTGGCCTGGCCGCCGTCGTGACACCCGGCGCGGGCACCGCGCAGCGCATCGTCGAGCAGTTGGGCGAATCCGACACGCCCGCTTCGATGTTGGCTCCCGGTGACGTGCCGAAGCCGGGCGTGGTCGGGGTGCTCAAGAGCCCGCTGCGCGACGGTGTGGTGCTACCCGGCGCGAACCTCGTCGTCATCACCGAGACCGACCTGACCGGCAACCGGGCCGCCGCCACCGAGGGCAAGCGGCTGGCGGCCAAGCGCCGCAACGTCGTCGACCCGCTCGCGCTGGCCGCGGGCGACCTCGTCGTGCACGACCAGCACGGCATCGGGCGGTTCGTGGAGATGGTGGAGCGCATCATCGGCGGGGCCCGCCGCGAGTACCTGGTGCTGGAGTATGCGTCGGCCAAGCGGGGTGGCGGGTCCGACAAGCTGTTCGTGCCGATGGATTCGCTCGACCAGCTGTCGCGCTACGTCGGCGGGGTGGAGCCGTCGCTGAGCAAGCTCGGCGGCAGCGACTGGGCCAACACGAAGACCAAGGCGCGCAAGGCCGTTCGCGAGATCGCCGGCGAGCTGGTGACGCTGTACGCCAAGCGCCAAGCCGCGCCCGGCTTCGCCTTCGGACCGGACACCCCGTGGCAGTCGGAGATGGAGGACGCGTTCGGGTTCACCGAGACCGTCGACCAGCTGACGGCGATCACCGAGGTCAAGTCCGACATGGAGAAGCCCGTCCCGATGGACCGCGTGATCTGTGGCGACGTCGGCTACGGCAAGACCGAGATCGCGGTGCGCGCGGCGTTCAAGGCGGTGCAGGCGGGCAAGCAGGTGGCGGTGCTGGTGCCCACCACGCTGCTGGCCGACCAGCATCTGCAGACGTTCTCGCAACGCATGGCCGGCTTCCCGGTGACGGTGAAGGGGTTGTCCCGCTTCACCGACAACGCCGAGTCGCGCAAGGTGATCGAGGGCATGAAGGACGGTTCGGTCGACATCGTGATCGGCACCCACCGCTTGCTGCAGACCGGCGTCACGTGGAAGGACCTCGGGCTGGTCGTCGTCGACGAGGAGCAGCGGTTCGGCGTCGAGCACAAGGAACACATCAAGTCGATGCGCACCCACGTCGACGTTCTGACCATGAGCGCCACGCCAATTCCGCGAACGTTGGAGATGAGCCTCGCGGGCATCCGCGAGATGTCGACCATCCTCACCCCGCCCGAGGAGCGGTTCCCCGTCCTGACCTACGTCGGTCCGCACGACGACAAGCAGGTCGGCGCGGCGCTGCGGCGCGAACTGCTCCGCGACGGCCAGGCGTTCTACATTCACAACCGGGTGAAGTCGATCGACTCCGCGGCGGCCAGGGTGCGGGCCCTCGTCCCCGAGGCGCGGGTGGTGGTGGCGCACGGGCAGATGCCCGAGGAACAGCTGGAGCGCACCGTCGAGGGGTTCTGGAATCGGGAGTTCGACATCCTGGTGTGCACCACGATCGTCGAGACGGGCCTTGACATTTCGAACGCCAACACGTTGATCGTCGAGCGCGCCGACACGTTCGGGCTCTCGCAGCTGCATCAGCTTCGCGGGCGGGTGGGGCGCAGCCGCGAGCGCGGGTACGCCTACATGCTGTATCCGCCCGAGGTGCCGCTGACGGAGACCGCCTACGACCGGTTGGCGACCATCGCGCAGAACAACGAGCTCGGTGCGGGCATGGCGGTGGCCATGAAGGACCTCGAAATCCGCGGCGCGGGCAATGTTCTGGGCGCCGAGCAGTCAGGTCACGTGGCTGGCGTCGGCTTCGACCTCTACGTGCGGCTCGTCGGCGAGGCGGTCGAAGCCTATCGGGCCGTGGTCGACGGCAATACCGTTGCCGCCGTTGAGGAACCGAAGGACGTGCGGATCGACCTGCCTGTCGATGCCAATCTGCCGCCGGAGTACATCGGCAGCGACCGGCTGCGCCTGGAGGGGTACCGCCGCTTGGCGGCCGCCCAGGACGAGGCCGCGATCATCGGGGTCGTCGAGGAGCTGGTCGACCGGTACGGGCCGCTGCCCGAGCCCGCCCTGCTGCTGGTGGCGGCCGCCCGGCTTCGCCTGCTGTGCCGCCAGTACGGCGTGACCGAGGTGACGGCGTCCGCGACGACGATCCGCGTTACCCCGCTGACTCTGCTCGACTCTCAGCAGATGCGGCTCAAGCGGATGTATCCGTCGGCGACCTACCGTGCGACGACGTCGACCATCACGATCCCGATTCCGCGCGCCGAGGGTGGCATCGCCGCACCGCGGGTGCGCGACGCCGAGATGCTGCGCGTGGTGGCGGGTCTGCTGCTCGCGTTGGACGGAAGGCCCCAAACCGATTTCGACGTCATCGATCTGGGAGGTGCGGGCTCGTGAGCGCCGATGCGGTCGTGTCGACCGTCGTCCTCGTCGACCCGCGGCGTCCGGCGTCGATGCCCGTCGAGGCGGTCGCGCTGCTCGCCGGGGACGTGCAGTACACCGAGGAGATGCCGGTGCGGGTGCCGTGGTCGCTGCCCGCGGCCCGGCCGGTGTATCTCGGTGAGGACGCCCCCGTGCTGCTGTCGTCCGATCCGAACCACCCGGTGGTCAGGGCCCGACTGGCGGCAGGGGCGACGCTGATCTGCACGCCTGCACCGCCATCCGGTGAGCGCCTCGTCGACGCGGTGGCGATCATGGACACGCTGCGCACGGCGGGTCCGTGGGAGCGCGAGCAGACCCACGAATCGCTGCGCCGCTACCTGCTCGAGGAGACCTACGAGCTGTTCGACGCCGTGCGAAGCGGCGACGCCGACGAGCTGTGCGAAGAGCTCGGTGACGTGTTGTTGCAGGTGCTGTTTCAGGCGCGGATCGCCGAGGACTCCTCGGAGTCGCCGTTCGGCATCGACGACGTCGCCGACGCGCTGGTGCGCAAGCTCGGCAACCGGGTGCCCGCAGTGCTTGCCGGAGAGGCGATTTCGCTGGACGACCAGCTGGCGCAGTGGGAAGAGCGCAAGGCCCTGGAAGTGAAGGTGAAGGCGCGCAATTCCGTCATGGACGACGTGCCCACCGCCCAGCCGGCGTTGGCGTTGGCGCAGAAGGTGATCGAGCGGGTCACCGCGGCCGGTCTGCCCGCCGATCTGATGCCCGAGGGTTTGACGGCGATCGGCGCGACCTACGGCAGCGACCCCGAGAATGCCGTCCGCGCACAGGCGTTGGACTTCGTCGACGTGGTCCGCACGGTGGAGCACAGCATCCTCGCGAGTCGGGGCGGCACCGATCTCGAGGATGCCCAGCTCGGCGCCGTCACCGAGGAGGAGTGGCGCGCGCACTGGCCCGCCGGCGACGGTTAGTTGGCGCCTGGGCTGCTCAGGCGGCGCCTGCCGACGCGTCGTGGTCCGGCGCGCTGGCGTGCGTCGGGCGGGAGTCCGAACCAGCGGGGGTATCGGCGGTCGCCTCCGCCCGGCCCGGTTGAGCGTCGTTCCCCGCAGACTGATCCTGCCCACGGCGTGCCGATGCATCGCCGGGCGACCCCGGCGGTGACGCGTCGGAATGCGACTGGGTTTCGGCGGGCTGCCGCTTGGTGTCTCGCGTGCCGTTGGTGTCCCGGGTGTCTTCGCTGCGATGAGCGGTGTCGGTTGTCGCTTGCACGGCGGGCGGGGTGGCCACCTGTTCGGTGACCAGGTCGCGTTGCGCCGCGGGCAGCTCTGGCGAGCTGGTAGGTACCCGGGCCTCGACCGGTGGCGGCGCTGGACGAGGAGTCCCGCCCCTGACGGCGTTGTTGATCCCCTCTCCGGCCGCGGTGATGAGATCGCCGACCACTTTGACGGGGTTGGCGGCCGGAATCAGGCCGAAGGAGTTCTGCGCCCCGTAGCCGACCGTGCGGTGGTAGCCGAGCTCCACCAGAACCCGCAGCGTCGGTTCTAGGAGATCCGCGACGGGGGTGGTGAACGCGCTGAGTCCCAACGTGTGGCCGGTGTCGCGGATCGCCTGGGCGAGCGGCAGCACCCTGGTAGGAATGGTGACGTAGGTGGTGTTGCCCACGATCTGGCGGTTGTCCGGGTCGTTGATCGCCGCCAGCAGGTCGGACTCGGAGTATCCGTCGCGCGTGGTGGTGTAGGAACCGTGAATGCCGATGCCGATCAACGTGTTCAGCATCGCCAGGGCGTTCAGCGGATAGGTCGGGAAGTCTGACGCGATGTCGTACTGGAAGGAGATGTCCGTGGTCACCGGGCCGCCGGTGTCGGCAGGCGAGGTGGTCGGCAGGTAGTCGACGACCGGGATGGTGATCGGGTAGAACCGTTGCAGGAAGCCACCATTGGGCCGGTTCGGATTGCCGATGAGCACGAATTGCAGGCTGTCGGCGGCGACGGTCGGGTCGGCGGCCAGGATGCGCTTCTCCGCGGTGGCGACGGTGGCGCTTTGCGAATTGCCGAAGACGACCAGGGGTGCGCCGTCGTGGCCAAGGTAGCGGCGGACGTCGGCGTCGAGCATGCCCAGCCCGGTGGCCACCGAATCTCCGAACGTCATTCCGCCGGTGAAGAACGGCGAGAATTCCTCGGGGGTGACGGTCCCGTGCACTTGGCACGTGGCGACCGCGCACGCGGCGGCCTGGTTGAGGTAGAGCCGACTGACGGCGTCGAGGTAGCCGGGCACCTTGTTCGGGTCCGGTTGGCCGGTGCCGCCCATGACGAGTGCGGTCGCCGCGTGCGCGCCGGGCACGCTGGTGACGGCGACCAACACCACGCCGATCGACAACGCCAGCGCCGAACCGAATGACCTCCACAGCCGTGGCATCGTTCCCCGTTCCGCCGCGTCTGCGGTTCGGCGGCGTAGCAGAGCGTACCGGCGTGGCCGCCCACCCCGGTCGGTTTCAGCCGAGCAGCGTGGAACCCCAGTAGGCCGACGTGTCACCCTCGCGCAGCCCGGGCGGGCAGGCGAACAGGGCAGTGCCGGTGTGGGTGATGTACTCGTTGAGCGCGTCGCGTCGCGACAGTTCCATTTGCATGGGCACGAACGACGTTCGGGCGTCGCGCACGAAGGCGATGAAGAACAGGCCGGCGTCGAGATGGCCGAAACCGTCTGTGCCGTCGGTGAAGTTGTACCCACGGCGCAGGATCTCGATGCCGTTGAGGTTCTCCTTCGACGCCAGCCGCACGTGGGCGTCCATGTCGATCAGCGGGGTGCCCTTCGAGCTCTTCGTGTTGAAGTCGAGGGCGGCGAACTCGTCGGCGTACCCGATCGGTGCACCGCTGCCCTTGAGGCGTCCGATGACCCGCTCCTGCTCCATGAGCGTGGTGCGGTCCCAGTTCTCGATGCGCATCCGGATGCGGCGGGTCACCAGGTAGGAACCGCCGGTCATCCACGCCGGGCCGTCGCCCTCGGCGACCCAGACGTTCTTGTCGAGCGCACCGGTGTCCTCGGCCTTGATGTTGGCCGTTCCGTCCTTGAACCCGAACAGGTTTCGTGGCGTGGCCTGATCGCGGGTGGTCGACGACGTGCGGCCGAAGCCCAGCTGCGAGTAGCGCACCGCCGCCGTGCCGAACGCGACGCGGGCCAGGTTGCGGATGGCGTGCACCGCGACCTGCGGGTCGTTCGCGCAGGCCTGGACGCAGATGTCGCCGTGACTCCTGGCCGGGTCCATCGTCTCGTTCGGGAACTTGGGCAGATCGATCAACGCTTCGGGTCGCTTGTCGGCGACGCCGAACCGGTCCTTGCCGTCCTTGGTGAAGAAGGTCGGTCCGAAGCCGACGGTGAGGGTCAGCTGCGATGCCGGAAGGCCAAGCGCCTCACCGGTGTCCGCGGGCGGGGCGTACGGGTTGAGGCCGACGGCACCGTTGCTGACCGCTTCCTCGGCGAGCGTCAGACGCTCCGCCATCGCCGTCCACTCCTTGAGCATCGCCACGACGTCCTCACGGTCGTCGGTGGTGACGTCGAAGGAGCAGAAGTGCATCCGGTCTTGCGCCGCGGTCACGATGCCCGCCTGACGCTCGCCGCGGAACGGCACCGCGCTTTGCAGCTCCTCGGTGGCGGTGCTCGACGCCGACGCGCGGCCGGCCAACGCACCTGCGCCCGCCGCGCCGACGACCGCGGCGGTGACTCCCGCCGCGCCGAACAACCTTCGACGCGACAATGCGCCGGACGTCGAGTCCGGCGCATCGTCTGGGCGGTTACTGGCCTGCGATGACACCCTGTACCTGGCTAACTTCCTTGCTCAAAGCGTCGATCGAGCGGGAGAGCTCCTGGCGCTGCGGTTCGGTCACGGTGTCGTACAACACGAATCCGTCGCCCTGGCGGTACTTCTGCAGCAGCGCTTCGGATTCGGTGAAGCGCTGGTCGACCTTCTTGCCGAGGTCGGGGTTGCGCTCGTCGAGGATCGGTCGCACCGAGGACACCGCGGTCTGCGAGCCCTGCAGGTTGGCCTCGAAGTCCCACAGGTCGGTGTGGCTGAAGATGTCCTCTTCACCGCTGATCTTGCTGGAGGCGATTTCGTCGAGCAAACCCTGTGCGCCGCCGGCGATCTGGGTGGAGTCGACGGTGAAGTCGGGTGCCTTCACGCCGTCGTTGAGCTCCTTGACGTCGGCGACCAGCTGATCGGCCAGTGCGTTGGCGTCGGGCTGGAGGCCGGTGACCCACAGCTGCTTCTCCAGGGCGTGGAAGCCGGTCCACTTCTGGCCGGGCTCCAGGTCCGCCTCGCGAAGGTCGATGCGCGGATCGAGATCGTCGGGGAACGACTCGGCGACGGGCTCGATGCGCTCGTAGTACGTGCGGGCGATGGGGAACTGGGCCTTGGCGGCGTTGACGTCGCCCTTCTTGATCGCGGCGACGAACACGTCGACCGCCGGGATCAGGGCCTCGGTCTGGCTGTTCACGTACCGCTTGTAGTTGTCGGCGGCTTCCTTGAACTTGCCCTCGGTGTCGATCTGGACCGCGTCACCGGTGACGGTGAAGTCGCCACGGAGGCCGTCGCCGATCATGCCCGGCTTGCACGCGGTCTGGTACTTGCCCGGCTCGCTGAGCTGGACGATGAGCTTGCGCTCGAGTCCGGGGGAGATGTTTTCGACCTCGCCCATCACGCGGTCGCCCTCACCGTAGACGTAGAACTCGGTGACCTTGGTCCCGTTGTTGGTGATGACGAAGGTGCTTGGGCCGGTGCTGCTTTCGGTGCCCGACAGCTCGCACGTCGTGTCGGAGGCGTTCACCGTGATCTGCGCGGGCGCGTTGGCGCCGCTGCTGGCCGGAGTCTCGGCTTCCTTGGCCTGGCAACCCACCAGGGAGAGGCCCGTCATCAGGGCGGCCGCTGCGGCAGCGCCCGTCCTCGCAGTTAGAGGAGAGACGTTCACGTGTTGGACCTTTCGGATGCGGTGGGTCGCTCCGACTCAGGAGTGAGATCGGAACTGGTGGAAGGGGAGTCCGGCGTAGGAGTGCCAGCCGGCTTCGCGGGCGCCTTGGTGGGGCGCAGGAAGATGAGGAGGACGACGACGAGGTAGAACGCCCAGCCGAGGAACTGCAGCCAGGTCGGCGTCGGGGTGACGTTGAAGACGCCCTGGATGACCTGGCCGTACCAGGACGACCAGTCGAACCACGAGCTGATGTCGAACGGGCGACTGGTCAGGCCGGGCAGCCAGCCGACGGTCTGCAGCGCGCCGATGCCGTAGGACAGGATGCCCGCGGCGACGACGACGAGGAACGCGCCGGTGTAGGAGAAGAACTTCGCCAGGTTGATCCGCAACGCGCCCAGGTACATCGCGAAGGCGATCGCCACGGCGATGAGGACACCGATGATCAGACCCGTCAGCGGCCACAGCGTCTTGGCTTCTGCGAAGCCGACCATGAACAGTGCCGTCTCGACGCCCTCGCGGCCGACGGCCAGGAACGACAGTGACAGCACGGCGAACGCGCCCGCCTCGAGTGCCTTGGACATCTCGCCACGTAGCTGTCCGGACATGCCCGCGGCGGCCTTCTTCATCCAGAGCACCATCGTGGTGACGATGGCGACCGCGATCAGCGACGCGATACCGGCGATGGCCTCGGCGCCGAGTCCGGAGATGGTGTTCCTGCCGTACTGGATGGCGAGGAACACCGCGATGGTCATGACGATGGCCCCGCCGACGCCCAGCCAGACCCACTTGAGGGCATCGCGGCGGTCGGACTTGACCAGGAACGCCACCAGGATCGTGACGACGATGGCGGCTTCCAAGCCTTCGCGAACACCGATCAGCGCGCTGCCGAAGAGTTGAGAGGTGACGCTGGGGCCCGCGGCCAGCAACGACACCGAGAGGTCTCCGACCGCGGTCATGCACTCGTCCTCGCTGCGAATGGGTTGTCACCCAAGTGTTGGCTAGCCATGGCTAGGTGTGGCTCACCTTAGCAAGCTGATAGCCGGAACGGCACGCCTCGCCAAACGCAGTGAAACGGGGCAGTGCCGGACGCATGGGACGATGGCTGGAGTCCGAATGTTCGAGGGAGTCCGGTGTCGCCAGTGCGTTGGCTGCGGGCCGTCGCGGTTGTCGTCGCCACGGCCCTGCTGATGGCCTCATCGTGTTCGTGGCAGACCGGCATCCCGATCCCCGAGGGCGTCCCGCCTCCGCCGGGTGATCCGGTGCCGCAGGTCGACACGCACGCCAAGGGCCGACCCGCCGATCAGCTGAGCGAATGGGCCTCGGAGCGCTCGGCCGCGCTCGGCATCCCTGCGACGTCGCTGGAGGCCTACGCCTACGCGGCGCGCGTCGCCGAGGTCGAGAACCCGAAGTGCCACCTGGCCTGGACGACGCTCGCGGGCATCGGCATGGTCGAGAGCCATCACGGCACCTATCGCGGTGCGACCGTCGCCCCCGACGGTGACGTCACCCCGCCGATCCGTGGTGTGCGACTCGACGGCTCGCTCGGCAACATGTCGATCCCGGACACCGACGGCGGCGTGCTGGACGGCGATCCCCAGATGGACCGTGCGATGGGTCCCATGCAGTTCATCCCCGCGACGTGGGAGCTCTACGGCGTCGACGCCAACAACGACGGCGTCGTGAGCGCCGACAACGTCGACGACGCGGCGCTGTCGGCGGCGGGATACCTGTGTTGGCGCGGCAAGGACCTCGCCACTCCTCGCGGTTGGATGGACGCGCTGCGGGCCTACAACCTCTCCGACCAGTACGCCAGGACGGTGCGCGACTGGGCCACCGCCTACGCCGAAGGGCATTCCCTGTAGCTCTCCCGGTGTCTGTTTCGGCGTGAGGAAACCGCACGCTCTAGGCTGTGTCCTTGCACGACCAGTCCGCAGCCAGCACCACCGAGGAGACGCCAGTGCCCGTCATCGAGCAGATTGCAGCGCGAGAAATTCTCGACTCCCGGGGCAACCCGACCGTGGAGGTCGAGGTGGCGCTCGACGACGGCTCCGCCGCCCGCGCCGCGGTCCCGTCCGGCGCGTCCACCGGTGAGCACGAGGCCGTCGAACTCCGTGACGGCGGCAGCCGCTACCTCGGCAAGGGCGTAGAAAAAGCAGTAAAGGCAGTCATTGATGAGCTCGGCCCCGCCGTGATCGGTCTCAACGCCGACGACCAGCGGCTGGTCGACCAGGCGCTCCTCGACTGCGACGGAACGCCCGACAAGTCCCGCCTGGGCGCCAACGCGATCCTCGGGGTGTCGTTGGCCGTCGCGAAGGCCGCCGCCGACGCCGCAGGCCTGCCGCTGTTCCGCTACCTCGGTGGCCCGAACGCGCACATCCTGCCGGTGCCGATGATGAACATCGTCAACGGTGGCGCCCACGCTGACACCGGGGTCGACGTCCAGGAGTTCATGGTCGCGCCGATCGGTGCCGCGTCGTTCAAGGAGGCCCTGCGCTGGGGCGCCGAGGTGTACCACTCGCTGAAGTCGGTTCTCAAGAAGCAGGGGCTGGCCACCGGCCTCGGCGACGAGGGCGGTTTCGCACCGGACATCGCGGGCACCGTGGCCGCGCTCGACCTGATCAGCTCGGCCATCGAGGGTGCCGGCTTCAAGCTGGGCTCCGACGTCGCGCTGGCGCTCGACGTCGCCGCGACCGAGTTCTACACCGACGGCACCGGATACGCCTTCGAGAAGCAGAACCGCACCGCCGCGCAGATGACGGAGTTCTACGCGGGACTGCTCGACGCCTACCCGCTGGTGTCGATCGAGGATCCGCTGTCCGAGGACGACTGGGACGGCTGGGTGTCGCTGACCACCGCGATCGGTGACCGCATCCAGATCGTCGGCGACGACCTGTTCGTCACCAACCCGGAGCGTCTGGAGGAGGGCATCGAGAAGGGTGCCGCCAACGCCCTCCTGGTCAAGGTCAACCAGATCGGCACGCTCACCGAGACGCTGGACGCGGTGAACCTTGCGCACAGCAGCGGTTACCGCACCATGATGAGCCACCGCTCCGGCGAGACCGAGGACACCACGATCGCCGACCTGGCCGTGGCGGTCGGCAGCGGGCAGATCAAGACCGGCGCGCCCGCCCGCAGCGAGCGCGTCGCCAAGTACAACCAGCTGCTGCGCATCGAGGAGGAGCTCGGCGACGCCGCCCGCTACGCCGGCGACCTTGCGTTCCCGCGCTTCTCCGTCGAGACCAAGTAGCAGCGGTCGAAGTTCGTCGTTCATGCCCGACCCGAAGCGGCCCGACCCCAAGCGACGCGCTCCCGCGTCGCGACCGGGGAAGGGTGGCGGACGGCCGCGCGGGGCAACCCCGATTCGGCGGGAACCCCGCGCCATCGAGGCGCGGCCGGCTCCCGAGCCGGCCGCCGAGGTCGACGACGGTGACGCGCCGACCGGTGTCATCGAGCCGATCAGGAAGGCCATTGCCGACGCGGCCGAGCAGCAGTCCGAGCAGCGCCTGGGCTCGGCTGCCAGGCGTGCCGCGATCCTCGCGGCGGTGGTGTGCGTGTTGACGCTGACGATCGCGGGGCCGGTGCGCACGTACTTCGCCCAGCGGACCGAGATGAAGCAACTCGTCGACGCGGAGGCCCAATTGCGTTCGCAAATCGCCGATCTCGAGCAGCAGAAGCTCAAGCTCGGGGATCCGGTGTACATCGCGGCCCAAGCCCGCGAACGGCTCGGCTTCGTGATGCCGGGCGACATCC
Organism: Mycobacterium sp. Root135; assembly: GCF_001426545.1. Lineage (GTDB taxonomy): Bacteria > Actinomycetota > Actinomycetes > Mycobacteriales > Mycobacteriaceae > Mycobacterium. Next base: position 213,680 of record NZ_LMEZ01000009.1, read on the forward strand.
CGTATCAGGTGCAGCTGCCGCCGGGAGCCGCCCCGGTGGAGGCGCCGGGCGTGGATCCGGCGAAGCCGCCGAGCGGGCAGCCGTGGTACACCTCGCTGTGGCACACGATTGCCGATGCGCCGCATGGGGTTTCGCAGATTCCGTCGGCCCCCGACTTGCCCGGCGCCGACCTGCCGGTCCCCGGTGCTCCCGAGGTGCCGCCCGCTCCGATCCCGCCAGGTCCCGGTGGTTGACGCCGAAGATCTGGACGCCGTCGCGCAGCAGTTGGGCCGTGAGCCGCGAGGTGTCCTGGAGATCGCCTACCGCTGCCCGAACGGTCAACCCGCCGTGGTGAAGACGGCGCCGAAACTTCCTGACGGAACGCCCTTTCCGACGTTGTACTACCTGACGCATCCGGCGCTGACCGCGGCGGCCAGTCGGCTGGAGTCCTCCGGGATGATGCGCGAGATGACCGAACGGCTGGCCGACGATCCGGAGTTGGCCGCCGCGTATCTACGCGCGCACGAGTCCTTCCTGGCCGAGCGCGACGCCGTCGAGTCGCTTGGCACGACGTTCTCCGGCGGCGGGATGCCGGACCGGGTGAAGTGTCTGCACGTGGTCATCGCGCACTCGCTGGCCAAGGGGCCCGGCGTCAACCCCTTCGGTGACGAGGCGCTGGCGGTGCTGGCCGCCGAGCCCGCGATGGCCGGAATCCTGGACCGAGAGGTGTGGACGTGAGGGTCGCTGCAATCGACTGCGGTACCAACTCCATTCGCTTGTTGATCGCCGACGTCGTCGACGGGCGTGTCGTCGACGTGCACCGCGAGATGCGCATCGTGCGACTCGGTGAGGGCGTCGACGCGACGGGCGCGTTCGGCGAGCCTGCGCTGCTGCGGACCCGCGCGGCCCTCGTCGACTACGCCGAACTGCTGCGGGAACACTCGGTGGCGACGGTCCGGATGGTCGCCACCTCGGCGACCCGCGACGCGGCCAACCGCGACGAGTTCTTCGCGATGACCGCCGAGGTGCTGGGTTCCGTGGTGCCGGGGGCGGTCGCCGAGGTGATCACCGGCACGGAGGAGGCCGCGCTGTCTTTCCGCGGTGCCGTCGGTGAACTCGGCTCCGCCGCAGCGCCATTCGTGGTCGTCGACCTCGGCGGCGGGTCCACGGAGGTGGTGCTGGGCACTGCCGACGGGGTCGACGCGAGCTATTCGGCCAACATCGGTTGCGTCCGGCTGACGGAGCGGTGCCTGAAGTCCGATCCGCCGACGGCACTGGAGATCGAAGCCGCCCGCACCGTCGTCCGCGACGCTCTCGACGCCGTCTTCGACGTGGTGCCCGTCGAGCAGGCGCGAACCTGGGTCGGGGTGGCGGGCACGATGACCACGCTGTCGGCGCTGGCGATGAACCTGGCGGCCTACGACTCCGACGCGATCCACCTGTCGCGCGTCGGCTTCGACGAGCTGTCCAAGGTGTGCGAGGCGCTGTTGGGCATGACCCGGCGCCAGCGCGCCGCGCTGGGACCCATGCACGAGGGCCGGGTCGACGTGATCGGCGGCGGCGCCATCGTCGTCGAGGAGTTGGCCAGGGCGCTCGGCGGCCGAGCCGGCATCGACGAGTTGGTGGTCAGCGAGCACGACATTCTCGACGGCATCGCGCTGTCCATCGCGGGCGAGCGGAGCGACGGGCGGATGGCAGCGCGTGACGGCACGTTTTGAACTCGAGGGCCCGGGGTAACAACCGTCCGTGACCGATCAGAAGACGAAGTACAGCGACGATCCGAGCGCCGAGATCCTGGCGACTGCCGGGCTGGTCACGATGCTCGGCGCGGTGATGGCCGGTGTGATCGCCGTCGTCACCCTCGGTGGCGGCGACCTTCTGATGGCCGGCGCGCTGGGCATCGTGGCACTGATCAGCTTCGCCGTGAGCCTGGTGCTCTTCTCCTTCGACAGCAAGCGCTCCGAAGGCGCCCCACTGCCGTTCCCGAGCTGGCTACGCGCCGAGCCGGAAACGGCAGCAGAGGTTTCCTAGCGCCGCACGTTGCAGTTGGGCGGGTTTCCGCAGTGATGGCCGCCGTCGCACGCATTGCAATGACAGTTGCATCCGCCGGCTTTGTGCTCTTGAACGCTCATGTGAGTTCACCTCTGTCGACTCGGTCGAACATTCACCTATGACTATTCGAGAATAGGTCGAATCGCGCCGCTGCGGATCAAGACCTGAGGATGGGTGTCAGAGCGTCCAGCACGCTGGCGTCCTCGATGGTCGACGGCACCGGCTCGTCGCGGCCGTCGGCGATGCCACGCATGGTCTTTCGCAGGATCTTTCCCGAGCGGGTCTTCGGAAGGGCCGCCACGACGTCGACCCTCTTCAGGGCCGCGACCGCGCCGATGTTCTCGCGTACCGCGAGGACCAGTTCTTCGAGCAGACCGTCGGCCGACGCACCCGACTTGAGCACGACGAAACCGCGCGGCACTTGGCCCTTGAGCTCGTCGGCCGCCCCGATCACCGCGCACTCGGCGACGGCCGGATGCGTCGCGAGGACGGCTTCGATGGAACCCGTCGACAGTCGGTGCCCCGCGACGTTGATGACGTCGTCGGTGCGACCCATGACGAACAGGTAGCCGTCCGCGTCGAGATAGCCGCCGTCACCCGAGAGGTAGTAGCCGGGGAACGCCGAGAGGTAGGACGCGACGTACCGGTCGTCGTCACCCCAGAGCGTCGGCAACGTGCCGGGCGGAAGCGGGAGCTTGATGCAGATCGAACCCTCCTCGCCCGCTTCGCATTCCGTGCCGTCGGGACGCAGCACGCGCACGTCGTAGCCGGGCATCGGCACCGTCGCCGAGCCGGGCTTGATCGGCAACGCCTCGACGCCCATCGGCGCGGCGGCGATCGACCACCCGGTCTCGGTCTGCCACCAGTGGTCGACGACGGGGATGCCCAGCTTCTCGGCCGCCCAGTGGTAGGTGCTGGGATCCAGCCGTTCGCCGGCCTGGAACAGGTACTGCAGTTTGGAGAGGTCGTGCCCGGCGAGTTGGGCGGCGTCCGGGTCGACCTTCTTGATGGCCCTGATGGCCGTCGGTGCTGAGAACAACGCCTTCACACCGTGTTCGGCGGCCACCCGCCAGAAGGCGCCGGCGTCGGGGGTGCCGACCGGCTTGCCTTCGTACAGCACGGTGGTCGCGCCGAGCAGCAGCGGGCCGTAGACGATGTAGGAGTGGCCGACGACCCAGCCGACGTCGGAGGCGGCCCAGTACACGTCGCCGGGTTCGGTGTCGTAGATGTGCTTCATGGTCCACAGCAGGGCGACTGCGTGGCCGCCGTTGTCGCGGACGATGCCCTTGGGCTTGCCGGTGGTGCCCGAGGTGTAGAGCACGTAGAGCGGGTCGGTCGCGGCGACGGGCACGGGGTCGACGGGTTCCGCGTCGGCGATGGCCTCGGTCCACGACACGTCGCGGCCAGGCGTCAGATGGCAGGGGTGCTGCTCGCGCTGTAGGACGACGCATGCCGGCGTGTCGTGCTCGGCGATGTGCAATGCGCCGTCGACGATCATCTTGTAGTCGACGATGCGGGTGGGCTCGATGCCGCACGACGCCGTGACGAGTACCGCAGGCCGGGCGTCGTCGATGCGGGCGGCGAGTTCGTGGGCTGCGAAGCCGCCGAACACCACCGAGTGCACCGCCCCGAGGCGGGCCGAGGCCAACATCGCGATGACGGCTTCGGGCACCATCGGCATGTAGATGACGACGCGGTCGCCCTTCTCGACGCCGAGGCCGCGCAGCACGCCCGCGAAGCGCGCGGTTTCGTCGAGCAGTTCGCGGTAGGTGTAGGTGCGCTTGGTGCCGGTGAGCGGCGAGTCGTAGATCAGCGCCGCTTGGTCCCCGCGGCCGTCGTCTACGTGGCGGTCAAGCGCGTTGGCGCAGGTGTTGAGCTCCCCGTCCGGAAACCACCGGTAGAACGGGGGATTGGAGTCGTCGAGGATGCGTTGCGGTGCGCGGGTCCACGTGACGGCCTCAGCCGCCTGTGCCCAGAACGCGGACGCGTCTTCGATACTGGCGTCGAACATTTCGCGGTAGCCCGGCATAGTCGGGAGCGTACTGGCTACGGCGGTCCCATAACCTGGACTTATGACTAGTCTTGTGCCGCCGATCGACGGTGTCCGCCGATCCTTCGTCCAGGCGCGCGGGGTGCGCTTCCACGTGACGGAGTCCGGGCCGGAGGACGGCAGGCCGGTGTTGGCGCTGCACGGGTGGCCGCAGCACCACTGGGTGTATCGGGGTCTGCTGGCCGACCCGCCGCCCGGCTTGCGGATCATCGCCCCCGATCTGCCCGGGTACGGCTGGTCGGGGCCCGCGCCGCACCGCTGGGCCAAGGACGACGTCGCCGCCGACGTGCTGGCGCTGATGGATGCCCTTGGGCTGGACCGCGTGTTGCTCGTGGGCCACGACTGGGGTGGCTTCGTCGGGTACCGGATGCTGCTCGCCGCGCCGCAGCGGTTCGACGGCTACCTGGTGATGAACATGGCGCACCCGTGGGTGACCGCGCGCACGCTTGCGCCGCATGCGTGGCGATTGATGATGTACCAACCGCTCATGGCGACCGTCGGAGTGTCGCTGCAGCGACGGACCCCGTTCCTGCGAAAGCTGTTCAACCTCGGGCCCACGGCACACCGCCTGGATCCCGCGGCGGCCAGGGTCTACGCCGACCGCTTCCGCGATCCCGTCGTCGCGCGAACGGCAAGGGATACCTATCGGACGTTCCTCCTGCGTGAAATGCCGGTGGCTGCACGGAATCCCGAGGTGCGACGGTCGACCGTGCCCATCCGCGTGCTGTTTGGCATGGGGGACATCGCGGTGCATCCGGCACTCGCCGCACCCGAGACCGCGAACGCCGACGACTACACCTTCGAGCCCGTCGACGCCGGACACTTCGTGATCGACGAGCGCCCCGACCTGGTGCGGGCGCGCTTGATCGCGCTTGCCGAGGAGACGGCGGGCTAAGCGGTCTCGTCGACCGTGGGTCTTATGGCGGCGGATGGCGCCACATTCCGCCACCAGGCCAACGCTCGGCGCCGAGCGGTCTGTGAGAATCGCGTCATGACCGACGACTGGCGCACCGTCAACCTCGCCAACTGGGAGTCGCGGGTGCCGATGCACACCGGCCCCGGTGGCTACGACCTCGCGAGCTTCGACGACCCCGGTTACCTCTCCGGTGTGGTGAGCTACGACCTTCCGCGGCTCGGGCGACTCGACGGCCTCGACGTCGTGCACCTGCAATGCCACATCGGCACCGACACGGTGTCTCTAGCCCGGCTTGGCGCGAAATCGGTTACCGGCCTCGACTTCTCGCCGTCCGCCGTGGAGGCCGGGCGAGCACTTGCCACCCGCGCAGGCAACGACGTGACGTTCGTCGAGGCCGACGTGGCCAGCGCGGTGGACGCCCTGGGTGCGGAGTGCGCCGACGTCGTCTACACGGGCGTCGGCGCCTTGTGCTGGCTGCCCGACATCCGCGAGTGGGCGAGTGTCGTCGCCGCGCTGCTGCGTCCCGGCGGGCGCCTGTTCGTCAGGGAGGGCCACCCGATCCTGTGGGCGATGAGCGATCCGCGGCCCGACGGCCTGCTCGTCGTGGAGTATCCGTACTTCGAGACGCCGGGGACGCGCTTCGTCTACGAGGACACCTACGCCGGAACCGGGGTCGTCTCGTCACCGGAGTCGATCTCGTTCAACCACGGCCTTGGCGAAATATTCACGGCGCTGCTGGAGGCCGGATTCACCATCACCGGGTTCGAGGAGCACCGCGAATTGGCGTGGAACTTCTTCGACGACGCGATGGTCGAGAGCCCCGACTTCGAGGGTGAATTCGTCTTGGTCGAGGGGGGCGAACGGCTGCCGTTGACCTACACGCTGCAGGCGATCAAGGGCCCTGGTCACTGACCTATTTCAAGGTTCGGGCGGATCCAGTCCCCTCAGCTGGACCCGCCCGTTGCGGCAAATATAAACGGTCCCGTTCATAAATCGCAATCGCAGGAAACTGCCCGTTATGCGCCTACACTCAGGAGGCCCACAGAAACCACGTCCGACGGCAGCCAAGGCATGAGTATCAGCAAACGACTCAGACCCGGTCGGCATCAGTTGAGCCGCGACGAAGTCAGAGCGCACCAGCGCGAGCGAATCTTCGAGGCGCTCGAAGCGGAGATGTCCGTCAAGGGTTACGGCGACACCAGCGTCGCCGACATCGTCAAGACCGCCGGAGTTTCGCGCCAGACCTTCTACGAACTGTTCGATTCCAAGCAGGCCTGCTTCCTTGCGAGCTACGAACGACGGCAGGGGGCCGTGGTCGGTGCGATCTTCGACACACCGCTGACGGATACCCCGTTGGACCGGTTCGCCTCGCTGCTGGGCGCCTACCTCGACGTCATGTCCCGCAAGCCCGAAATTTCGTTGCTGTACCTCAGTGGCATCAACGCAGCGGGACCCGAGGCCGCCGTCCTTCGCCTCAAGAAGCAGGGGGAGTTCGTCGACGGCATTGCGATGGTGTTCGACGCCCGCACCGAGCAGCAGGTGTTCGCCTGCCGGACGTTGGTGGCGGCGATCTCGGCGCTGGTGATCAACGCCCTGGTGGACGACGACCCTCAGGCGCTGCAGAACCTGCACGCGCCGCTGGTTCAGGTCGCCGCACGGTTGATGGACGTCGAATGACCCGCGGTCACTGCGCGAAGCGGTAACCCATGCCGGTTTCGGTGATCAGGTGGCGCGGGTGGGACGGATCGTCCTCCAGCTTGCGGCGCAGTTGAGCGAGATACACCCGCAGGTAATGGGTTTCCTTGGCGTAGGCCGGGCCCCACACCTCCTTGAGCAATTCCTCGCGGCCGACGAGCTTGCCGCGGTTGCGCACCAGCATCTCCAACATGCCCCACTCGGTGGGGGTCAGGTGGACTTCGGCGCCGTGCCTGGTGACCAGCTTCGCCGCGAGATCGACTGTGAAGGAATCGGTTTCGACGACGGGTTGATCTGTCTCCACCGAGGCGGCGGCGCGCCGGACCGCCGCGCGCAGGCGGGCGAGGAACTCGTCCATGCCGAAGGGTTTGGTGACGTAGTCGTCGGCCCCCGCGTCGAGGGCCTCGACCTTGTCGGAGGAGTCGGTGCGGGCCGAGAGGACGATGACGGGTGCGGTCAGCCAGCCCCGCAGTCCCTCGAGGACTTCGATGCCGGAGATGTCGGGCAGCCCGAGGTCGAGGACGACGACGTCCGGCTTGTGCTCGGCGGCGACCTTGAGCGCCTGCGCACCGGTCTCGGCCGTGTGCACCTCGTAACCGCGCACCGACAGGTTGATGCGAAGCGCCCGCAGGATTTGCGGTTCGTCGTCGACCACCAACACTCGAATCATGATGCCGCCAGCTCGATCTCGACGGTCAGGCCGCCGCCGGGGGTGTCGCTGGCGCTGATGCTGCCGCCCATGGCTTCGACGAAACCCTTTGCCACCGAAAGGCCCAACCCGACGCCGGTGGTGTTGTCGTGGTCGCCGAGCCGTTGGAAGGGGGCGAACAGTTCGTCGACTTGAGCGCGCCGGATGCCTGGCCCCTCGTCGACGACGTTGACGAGTACTCGGTCCCCGACCCGGCCCGCGTTGACGCGGACGACGCCGGCGGGCGCGTAGCGCATCGCGTTGTCGACGACGTTGACCAGCACGCGTTCCAGCAGTCCGGCGTCGGCCATCACGGCGGTGTCGCCGACCTCGACCTTGACGCGGTCCAAACCGGCGGTGCCCCTGGGTATTCCGAGGATCGCGCGGTGGACGATCTCGTCGAGGTAGACCCGCTGCAGCTCGGGTCGCACCACGCCGGCGGCCAGGCGCGACGAGTCGAGGAGATTGCCGACTAGTGAGGTGAGCTGGTCGACCGACTCCTCGACGGTGGCGAGCAGTTCCGCGGTGTCCTCGGGGGAGAAGCCGACGTCGTCGGCGCGCAGGCTCGACACCGCAGCCTTGGCTCCTGCCAACGGCGTTCGGAGGTCGTGGCTGACCGCCGAGAGCAGTGACCGGCGCAGTTCGTCGGCCCGCGCGATGGCCTCGGCCTGGCCCGCCTCGTCGATCAGTTCGCGCTGGCGCACCAACCCCGCGGCCTGGGTGGCGACGGCGGTCAACACGCGCCGGTCGCGGGCCGCGAGTTGCCGTCCACTCATCAACATCCAAAACTCGTCGTCGCCGACTTCGATGGCGGTGTCGGCGGAGTCCACGTCGACGCACGGGTCGGCGCCGACGCAGGCGATGATCCGCTGTTCACCGTCGTGCTCACGCAGAATGCTCACCGCGCGTTGGGAATACGTCTCGCGGACACGCTCGAGGAGCGTGTCGAGATTGGCGCCGCGCAGCACCGATCCGGCGAACAGGGCCAGCAGCTCGGCCTCCTGAGACGCGCGGCGGGCCTCCCTGGCCCGCTTGGCCGCGTTGTCCACCAGGGCGGCGACGGCCACCGCGACGAGGATCAGCACCACGACCGTCACGGCGCTGTCGGGTTGGGCGATGGTGAACGTGTACCGCGGCGCGACCAGGAAGTAGTTGAGCAGCATGCCCGACAGCAGCGCTGACACCGTGGCGGGGCCGACACCGCCGAGGAGGGCCACGACGACCACGCCGACGAAGAACAGCACGCTCTCACCGGCGATGCCGAGAAAGCGATCCAGCAGTAGGGCGATCACGGCGCACAGCGCCGACGGGACGACGGCCGCGGCCACCCAGGACGCCACCCGTCGGTTGCGGGGCGCCGCCTCCCACGACGGCCCACTCTTGGCCTGGTCGTGGGTGACCATGTGGACGTCGATCTTCCCGGACCGCTGCACCGTCTCCGCGCCGATGCCCTCGTCGAAGATGCGCGCCCACCGCGAGCGTCGCGAGGTTCCGAGAACCAGTTGGGTGGCGTTCATCTCGCGGGCAAAGTCCAGCAATGCGCCGGAGACGTCGTCGCCGGCGACGGTGTGCAGCGTCGCACCGAGGCTGGCGGCGAGCTCGCGGATCTTGCCCATCTGCGGCGCCGAGACGCCGGACAGTCCGTCGCCGCGCACGACGTGCACGATCATCAGTTCGGCGCTGGACCGCGACGCGATGCGAGAAGCCCTGCGTACCAACGTCTCCGATTCCTCACCGCCGGTGACGGCGACGGCGACGCGTTCGCGGGCCTCCCAGGTGTCGCTGATCTCGTGGTCGGCGCGGTACTTGGCCAGGGCCGCGTCGACCTGATCGGCGAGCCACAGCAGAGCCAGCTCGCGCAGGGCCGTGAGATTACCCTGGCGGAAGTAGTTGCTCAGCGCGGCGTCGATGCGTTCGGGGGCGTAGACGTTTCCGTGGGAGAGCCTGCGCCGCAACGCCTCCGGGGTGATGTCGACGAGCTCGATCTGGTTGGCCCGCCGGACCACCTCGTCGGGAACGGTTTCCTGCTGTTCGATGCCGGTGATCTGTGCGACGACGTCGTTGAGGCTCTCCAGGTGCTGCACGTTGACGGTGGAGACCACCGCGATGCCGGCGTCGAGCAGCTCGCCGACGTCCTGCCACCGCTTGGCGTTCTTCGATCCCGGGGTGTTGGTGTGGGCCAACTCGTCGACCAGCACGACCTCGGGGTGGCGGGCCAGCACCGCCTCGACGTCCAACTCGGCGAACTCGGTGCCGCGATAGGTGATGAGGCGCGGTGGGACCAGTTCGATGCCGTCGAGCAGTTGGGCGGTCCGCTTGCGGCCGTGGGTTTCCACGACCGCGGCGACGACGTCGGTGCCCCGTTCGATTCGGCGGTGCGCCTCGCCGAGCATCGCGAACGTCTTGCCGACCCCCGGCGCCGCGCCCAGGTAGATCCGCAGCTCACCCCGCTTGGGGCGGTGCGTGGACGCGGGCGCTTGGGGACTCACCAGCCCATCATCCACCTACCCGCTGCCCGTCCAGTGCAAGGTTGACGGCCAGGACGTTGACCGACGGCTCGCCCATGAATCCGAGGGCCCGGCCGTCGGTGTGGGCGGCGATGACGGTCCTGACCTGATCGGCGCTGATGCCACGGACTTTGGCGATGCGGTCGACCTGCAGCGCGGCGTACGCGGGGGAGATGTCGGGGTCCAACCCGCTGCCGCTGGCGGTCACGGCGTCGGCGGGCACCTGGGGGCTGGCGGTCGAGGCGCCGTGGATTGGCACCAGCTGGCCGATGGAGTAGTCCTCGTCGGGTTTGGCGCATTCGACGCGGACGCCTTCGTAGGTGGCCAGGAACGGCGCCTTGGTGGTGTCGCATGGTTCGTTGACGCTGACCACCCGGACGGGGTGGGTGACCTGACCGGCCATGGGGCCGGACGTGTCCCGCGGGCCGATGACCGACAGCACGGCGCCGACGCCCTCACCGGTGCAGAACGGACGCGCGCCGTTGGCGCCGTCGAGCTTGGCGACGTCCTGGCTGCGCGTGCACACCAGAGTCAGCAGGCTCGGCTTGTCGGGTCCGTCGACGACGTTCTCCGGGCCGAGGTTGCTGGCGCTGGTGGCCATGGGGTCGTACCCGTCGCCTGCCATCGACGGCCGGCTCTGCAGGTACTGCGGCAGCGGGGTGCCGTCGGCGGAGGTGAAGAGTTGACCGATGAGGCTGCTGCCCACCGGTTTTCCGCCCACCTGGACGATCGAGCCGTCGGCCTTGCCGTCGAGGCCGGGCAGCTGGGCGGCGAGCCAGACCAGGAGGGGATAGGCGCCGCCGACGATCACGGTGAGCACCAGCAGGGCCCGAAGGGCTGCGACGTGCTGACGAATGAGACTGGAGAGCTTCATGTTTAGGACATCCCGGGAATGAGTTGGACTACCAGGTCGATCAGCTTGATGCCGATGAAGGGAGCGATGATGCCGCCGAGGCCGTAGACGTACAGGTTGCGGCTCAGGAGCTTCGAGGCGCTGCTGGGGGTGTAGCGGACGCCCTTGAGCGACAACGGGATCAGCGCGATGATCACGACGGCGTTGAAGATGACCGCCGACAGGATCGCCGACTGCGGGCTGTGCAACCGCATCACGTTGAGCAGGTCGAGGCCGGGGAACAGCGTGACGAACAGCGCCGGGATGATCGCGAAGTACTTGGCGATGTCGTTGGCGATCGAGAACGTGGTCAGGGCGCCACGGGTGATCAGCAGTTGCTTGCCGATCTCGACGATCTCGATGAGCTTGGTCGGGTCGGAGTCGAGGTCGACCATGTTGCCGGCCTCCTTGGCTGCCGACGTGCCGGTGTTCATCGCGACGCCGACGTCGGCCTGCGCCAGGGCGGGGGCGTCGTTGGTGCCGTCGCCGGTCATCGCGACGAGCTTGCCGCCCTCTTGCTCGCGCTTGATCAGCGCCAGCTTGTCCTCGGGGGTGGCCTCGGCGAGGAAGTCGTCAACCCCGGCCTCGTCGGCAATTGCTTTGGCGGTCAAGGGGTTGTCACCGGTGATCATCACCGTGCGGATGCCCATCCGGCGCATCTCCTCGAACCGCTCCCGCATGCCGGGCTTGACGACGTCCTTGAGGTGGATGACGCCGAGCGCACGGGCCACGCCGTCGCGGAGTTCACCGACGACCAGCGGCGTACCGCCCGCCGACGACACCTCGTCGACGATCGCGCCGAGTTCCGGGGGGACGGTGCCGGCGTTGGCGCGGACCCAGTCGGCGACCGACGCGGCCGCACCCTTGCGCAGCTGGTGACCGTCGCCGAGGTCGACGCCGGACATGCGCGTCGCGGCTGTGAACTCGATCCACTGCGCGTCGGTCAATTCGCCTGCGGCGCGGGCCTTCAGCCCGAAGCGCTCCTTCGCGAATACCACGATCGAGCGTCCCTCGGGTGTCTCGTCGGCCAGGCTGGACAGCTGGGCGGCGTCGGCGAACCGCTCGGGCGTGACGCCGTCGAGTTGCAGGAACGCGCCCGCCTGCCGGTTGCCGAGGGTGATGGTGCCGGTCTTGTCGAGCAGCAGCACGTTGACGTCGCCGGCGGCCTCGACCGCGCGGCCCGACATGGCGAGCACGTTGCGCTGCACCAGGCGGTCCATGCCCGCGATGCCGATGGCCGACAGCAGGGCGCCGATGGTGGTCGGGATGAGGCACACCAGCAGGGCGACCATCACGATGCCGCTGATGCCGTCGCCGTTGAGCGCCAACGAATCCGGGACGCCGGGATTGTTGGCCTTGGAGAAGATCGCCAGCGGCTGCAGGGTGGCCACCGCGAAGACGAAGATCAGCGTCAGCGCCGCGAGCAGGATGTTCAGCGCGATCTCGTTGGGCGTCTTCTGCCGGTTCGCGCCCTCGACGAGCGCGATCATCCGGTCGATGAAGCTCTCGCCGGGCTTCTGGGTGATCTTCACGACGATCCGGTCGGACAGCACGGTCGTACCGCCGGTCACGGCGGACCGGTCGCCGCCGGACTCGCGGATCACGGGGGCGGACTCGCCGGTGATCGCGGATTCGTCGACCGAGGCGATGCCCTCCACGACGTCACCGTCGCCCGGGATCACCTGGCCCGCTTCGACCACGACGACGTCGCCCTGGCGCAGCAGCGGGGCCGCGACTTCCTCCTCGGTGCCGGGCACCGACGGGGCCCAGCCGACGAGTCGGCGGGCGACGGTGTCGGCCTTGGCCCGTCGCAGGGAGTCGGCTTGGGCCTTGCCGCGCCCCTCGGCGACGGCCTCGGCGAGGTTGGCGAATATCACCGTCAGCCACAGCCATCCGACGGTCAGCCAGCCGAACCACGACGGTTCGGCGACGGCCAGCACCGTGCTCCAGACCGCGCCGACCTCGACGACGAACATCACCGGGTTGTGCCACAGCGTCCGCGGATCCAGCTTCTTCACCGCGTCGGGGATGGAGTGCAGCAGCATCTTCGGGTCGAGCAGCCCGCCGCCGACGCGCTTGGTGGTCGTGGCGTCGCCGAGCGTGACGTCACCGTGGTTTTCGGCGTCGTGTCCCGCAGTGGCGTCACGTTCGACGCGCGGGGTGGTGTTGGTGGTGGTCATGGTCAGTGAATTCCTTCAGCGAGGGGTCCGAGCGCCAGCATCGGCAGGAAGGTCAGCGCGACGAGGATGAGCGTCACGCCGGCGACCAAGCCGACGAACTGGGGCCGGTGGGTGGGTAGGGTGCCGACGGACTCCGGTGTGCTGCGTTGGGCGGCAAGCGAACCCGCGAGGGCCAGTACCAGGATGATCGGCAGGAAGCGGCCGAACGCCATCGCCAGGCCGAGCGCGACGTTGTACCACTCGGTGTTGACGGAGATGCCTGCGAACGCCGAGCCGTTGTTGTTGGCCGCGGAGGTGAAGGCGTAGAGCACCTCGGACAGGCCGTGCGGCCCGGTGTTGAGCATGCTCGCGCGCTGGCCGGGCATGGCGATCGCGACGGCCGTGCCGGTCAGCACGATCAGCGGGGTCACCAGGAAGTAGGCGGCGGCGAGCTTGATCTCCCGCGGTGTGATCTTCTTGCCGAGGTACTCGGGCGTCCGGCCGACCATCAGGCCCGCTACGAACACCGTGATGACGGCCAGGATCAACATGCCGTACAGGCCGGAACCCGTACCGCCGGGGGCGATTTCGCCGAGCTGCATGTTGAACATCGTCATGAGGCCGCCGAGGCTGGTGTAGGAGTCGTGGAACGAGTCCACGGCGCCGGTCGAGGTCAGCGTCGTCGCGCCGGCGAAGACCGCCGAGTCGGGAACGCCGAAGCGTGTTTCGACGCCCTCCATCGCCGAGCCGATCGCCGTCGGGACGGTGCCGTGAGCCTGGATCTGGAAGAACATCGTCAACGAAACACTGCAGGTGGCAATGAGTCCCATGACCGCGACGATCGCGTACCCCTGCTTGCGGTTGCCGACCATCCGGCCGAACATCCGCGGCATCGAGAACGAGATGACCAGCAGCAGGAAGATCTCCACCCAGTTGGTCCACGCCGTGGGGTTCTCGAACGGGTGCGCCGAGTTGGCGTTGAAGAAGCCGCCGCCGTTGGTGCCGAGCTCCTTGATGGCTTCCTGGCTGGCGACTGGCCCACCCGGAATGGTCTGCTGCGCACCGGCAACGGTGGTGACCACCTGGTCGTGCAGGTGGAAGTTCTGGATGGCGCCGCCGGCGATCAGGACCAGTGCGGCGATCACCGACAGCGGCAACAGGATGCGCAGCGTGCCGCGGACCAGGTCGACCCAGAAGTTGCCGAGGTCACCGGTGCGGGTACGGGCGAACCCGCGCACCAGGGCCACGGCAACGGCCATGCCGACGGCGGCGGAGACGAAGTTCTGCACCGTCAACCCGGCCATCTGGACGAGGTGGCCCTGGGTGCTCTCACCTGAGTAGGCCTGCCAGTTGGTGTTGGTGACGAAGCTGACGGCGGTGTTCCACGCCAATGCCGGGGTCATCTCGGTGGCGGGGTCGTTGAGGTGCAGTGGCAGCTTGCCCTGCACCAGCTGGAAGGCGAACAGGGCCAGGACGCTCACCGCCGAGAACGCCAGGACGCTGCGGGCGTAGGCGCCCCAGCCCTGCTCGGATTCGGGGTCGGCGCCGATGGCGCGGTACAGGAAGCGTTCGACGCGCGAGTGCTTGTCGGAGTCGTACACCCGGAACATGTAGTCGCCAAGCGGTACGTGCACCGCGACGAGCGCCAAGATCAGGGACCCGAGGAACAGGACCCCCGCGATGGTGGACGTCACTAGAACCTCTCTGGGAACAGGAGCGCCGCGGCCATGAAGACCGCGAGAAGGATGGCGAGGACGAGTCCGACGAGGTTGGCGTAGCTCATCGCTCGAACATCCTCTGGACTCCGCCGAGCACCGCGAAGATCGCGATGGTCAGCAGCACGAACACGACAATGGACATGCCGCCGACGCTAGGCTCGCCTACCAGGCAGGACGTGGTCCCTTACGGTTTCTTGACGCCCCGCTGACGCCGTCTTTACGCGTCCTTTGCGGTGCTGTGCCCGCCGTCACCGGAAGATCGGTCGATAGGTCAACCTGAGAGCTTGCTTAGGGCTACTGTCACATTCGTCAATATCGTCGGGGGTTGGAGTAAGCATGGACGTTTCGGTTCGACCGTGGTTCACCACGGGAGTCGCGCTTGTCGGGGCCGGTGCGATCGCACTGACCCCCATCAGTCCGATGGCGCCGGTGCGCCCGGTGGCGGACGTGGCGCAGGTGACCGCCACGGTGTCGCGGGACGTCCAGCTCGCGGCGCTCGACTGGCCATACATCCTGTCGTTGCCGATCATCCGGCAGAACATCCTCAACACCATCGACGACTGGGCGGTCTACCTGGCGGGCTTCGCCAAGGCGGGCGTCGGCCTGACTCAGTCGCTCCTGGCCATCCCCGGGGTGACCATTGAGACGATCCAGGAAGTGTTGGCGCTCAACTTCGTCGGCGCCTTCGACACCGTGGCGACCGCGATCCGTGACTCGGTGATCGCAGTCGGGCAGCCGCTGCTCGACTCGATCATTTGGCGCAGCCAGAAGGCGGCGCTGGTGCAGGCGGCGTTGAGCTCGGCCCTGCCGGTGGCGTACATCAGCGTGATCAACGGGTTCCTGGCGGCCGCGAATGGTGTGACGACGTCGCTGATCGTCGGCACCCAGGACTTCGTCGCCGCCCTGCTGACCTTGAACCTCCCCAACATCGTCAACGCCGCTCTGGACGGGACGAGGAACTTCGTCGCGGCACTCGGCGCCGGTGCCGGAGCCATCGTCGACGGGATCGAAGCCGCGCAGCGCGGCATCGTGGCGGCGCTGGCCACCACGCCGCCGCCACCGCCGGCGTTCGCCGCGTCGGACGTGTCGACGATGAGCACGTTCTCCGCCGACAACACCTTGACGCTGTCGCGGTCCTCACGTGCCGCCGACCCCGAGGTGGCCGACCCGGTGGTGGCCCCGGTCGTCACCCCGGTCGTTCCCGACGTCGAACCGGAGATCGTGGACGAAGCGCCCCCGGTCGACGTCGTGCCCGACAAGACGCCGGCGGCGCCTGCCCCGGATCCGACGCCGGTCAAGGACGTCGACCCGGCGTCCGATCCCGTCACCCCGGACAAGACTCCGCCCGCCACGTCGGTGAAGGACACGGACGTGAAGGACGTCAAGGACGTCAAGGACGCGGTCAAGGCGCCGAAGAAGGTTACGGCCGGTGCCCATTCGCGCGGCAACGCCAAGCACGCCAAGCCGACGACTGATGCCGACGGAGCAGGTGCGGCTGCCAAGCCGGCATCGGCTGGTGACGACGGCGAGTCGTAACCGCTTGTGCCGCATGGTCTTCGGCGGGTGGGTCGCCTAGCTCTTGGTGATCCGCCCGCCGGCCGTGCGGACGCTGACGTTGGTGAACCGGTTCAGGTAGTCGTGCGGCTCACCGGCCAGTACCGACGCGAGTAGGTTGACGGCCTCGCGGCCGAACGTCCACGGGGCCAGTTCGACGGCCGTGATCAGTGGGTTGCCCAGTTCCGTCGTCGGGTCGCTGCTCAACGCGGCCAGCCCGAACGCGGGGCCGACGGGGCGCTCGACCGATTCGAGGATGGCCATGGACCGTCCGGCGAACCCCTGCGGCGCACACACCAGGGCGTCGACGTCCGGCGGTGTCACCGCCGATCGAACGGCGGCGCTCAGCTCCTCGGTGGTGGCACCCAGCGGGCAGTCGAACGCGGACGGCTCGACGTCGTGTGCCGCGCACCAGTCGAGGTAGGTCTGCCGCACGTCGTCGGCCCATGACGAGTAGAACCGCTGATCGGACCCTACGAAGGCGGGCCTGCGAAAACCGCTGTCGCGCAGGTGATCCAGCACGGTGCGGGCGAGGTCTGAGTGCGGCGCCTCGATCACGGCGGCCACCGCGTCGGCGAGGGCTGCGGGCGGCCGCCCGGCGGTCACCATGGGGATGCCGGCCTCGACCAAGCGCTCGAGCATGGGGTCACCGGGCAGGGGGTCGACGGCGATGACGCCGTCGACCTGGAAGTGCCGCGGGCCGACGTCGGCGTCACGCGCGAAGAGGGTCAGGTCGGCGTCGTTCTCGGCGGAGCCGTGCGCGGCGCCGAACGCGAACTCCATGTAGAAGTTGAAGTTTCGCGCGACGGGCGGGATGTAGATGCCGAAGGCGCCGACGCTGCGCCCACGAAGCTGGCGGGCGGCGCGGTTGGTCACGTAGCCGAGTTCGCGAGCGGCGGCGGTCACCCGGGCGGCGGTCGAAGGGGACACCCGGCCACCGCCGTGCAGTGCGTCGGACACCGTCGTCTTGGACAGGCCGACGTGCTGGGCGATCTCCACGATCGTCACCCGCCGCGCCGCCATTCGGCCATCGTAGCCAGCGGGTCATTTTGCGTCCCCCGCTTGACAACGCGCGGGTGTGGCGCGAGTCTCAGTTGTGCCGGAACGTTCCGGCACGAATGGAGACGCCGATGGCCACGCCGGTCCCACGCCCGCCGAAGACCCGAGCCGCGCGCATCGTGCTCGCGATCGCCGTCTTCAACTTCGTCATCCTGCTGTTCCCGCCGCTGACGTGGATCGTCGGCCAGGGCGGGGTCTGGTTCTTCCTGATCACCGGCGTCATCGGGGTGCTGTCGCTGCTGGTCATGTACCGGGTCGACGCCTCCTCAGAGGAGGACTGACGTGAACATCCTCATCGGATACGGCGGCATCGCCGTCTTCCTGATCGTGCTGTTCGTTGTGCTGCAGCGCACCAAGGGCAGCGCCGACTTCAGCGAATATGCCACCGCCGGGCGGTCTTTCGGGCCGGTGTTCTCGGCCATGGCCTTCGTCAACACCTGGCTGCCCGGCACCATCTTCATTGCCTTCGCCGGCTACGCCGCCAGCGCGGGTGCCATCGGCTTCTACTTCGTGGCGTATTCGATCCTCGCCGTCGTGTTCATGTTCCTGCTGGCCAGGCCCGTGCACGAATGGGGCCGCCGGTTCGACCTGCGCACCCAGGCCGACCTGCTGGGTCTGCGCTACGGGTGCACCAAGGTGCGGGTGATCGCCGCCGTCATCGGCACCATCGCGTCGTTCCCGTGGGTCGTGCTCGGAATGCAGTCGCTGACACTGGTTTTCGAATACCTGTCCTTTGGCACGGTGCCCGCGGCGTGGGCCGTGCTGATCGGCATCGGCGTGCTCGTCGTCCGGCAGTGGTGGACCGTGCGTCTCGGCGCCCGTGGCCTGGTCATCAGCGACTTCGTCCAGGGCGTCGTCGCCTACCTCTTCGGCACGGTGCTGATCCTCGGACTGCTCACCTGGCTGCTCACCAACGGGCACGGCTTCGGTGAGGTGGAGCCGGCCTTCTTCACCCTGCCTGGGCCGGGCAGCGTCGACGGTCCGCTCTACCTGTTCTCCCTGATCGCCACCGGGGCGCTCGGCGGTTGGTGCTGGCCGGACATCTTCGTGCGACTGTTCGCCTCCAACAGCACCAAGTCCATCAAGCGGGCCGCGGTGATGGCCACCCCGCTGCTGGTGATCTTCGGGTCGTCACTGTGCTTGCTGGCCATGGCCGCATCCACGCTGCCCGGTGTCGCCGACGCGCCCGACGAGGTGTGGTTCCTGACCGCGTCGGTGGGCGGGCCGCTCGTGCTGACGTTGGCGGGGGTGTGCGTGCTCGCGGCGACGATGGGCAACGTGGGAGCCAACCTGCAGGCCCTCGGCGCCCAGATCGCCAACGACGTCGTGGGCGTGGCCCGCGGCACCCGGGTCGAGGATCCCCGCTGGGGCAAGGTCGCTGTTGGGGTGCTGACGCTGCTGGCGGGTGCCGTCGCGGTCGCGACGACGAACGTGTTGTCCTCGGGCATGGTGGCTTTGGCGCAAGTGTCGTACCAGGGCATCGTGCAGCTGGCGCCGACGGTGTTCCTCGGCATCTTCTGGCGGCGGGGCAACGCCACGTCGGCCTGCGCGGCGATGGTGCTCGGCTTCGCGACCGCCTGCGTGCTGCAGCTGCTGTTCCCCATCGCGATTCCGGTGCTCGGCGGCATGACCTCCGGGGTGGCCGCGCTGGCGGTGAACTTCGCCGTCTACGTGGCGGTGTCCTACCTCAAACCCGCCAGCGAGGACGAAAAGCGGCGCGTCGACGAGCTCTTCGACTCGCTGCACACACCAGAACGGATCACACGATGACGGCATCACGGCGCACGGGCTACGTCTGGCACGAGCGATACGCCTGGCACGACACCGGCACGCACATCGGCGTCTTCCCGGCGGGCGGTTTCAACCAGCCGCACATGACGTTCGAGAGCGCCGAGTCGAAGTCGAGAATGGCTGGGCTGGTCGAGGTTTCGGGCATGATCGACGAACTGGTCCGGGTGAAGCCCCGGATGGCGTCCCGGGACGACTTGCTCCGCGTGCACGACGCTGCCCACGTCGACCGCATCGAACGCGAGAGCGCCGACCGCGGCGGCGACGGGGGAGACGGCTTCACCCCGTTCGGACCGGGGTCCTACGACATCGCCCGACTGGCCGCCGGTGGCACCATGGCCGCCGCCGAAGCGGTGCTCACCGGCGTCGCCGACAACGCCTATGCACTGGTGCGCCCGCCGGGCCACCACGCCCGCCGCGACATGGGGATGGGCTACTGCCTGTTCTCGAACGTCTGTGTCGCAATCGAATACGTGCGCGCAAACTTCGGAGTGCAGCGGGTGGCGATCGTCGACTACGACGTGCACCACGGCAACGGTGCCGAGTCGATCTACGCCGACGACGCCGACGTCCTCACCATCTCGCTGCACCAGGACCGGCTGTTCCCGCAGGACACCGGCAGCGTCACCGAGACCGGCGCGCAGGGCACCAACATCAACGTGCCCCTGCCTGCGGGTTCGGGCAACGGCGCCTACCGCGCGGCGATCGAACGCGTCGCGGTCCCGGCCGTCACCGCCTTCCGGCCCGACATCATCTTCGTCTCCAGCGGTTTCGACCCCAGCCCCGTCGACCCGCTGGGCTGCATGACCGTCACCTCCGGGGGCTTCAAGGACATGGCCGCCGCGCTGGTGGGACTGGCCGAAGACGTGTGCGGCGGGAAGGTCGTGTTCTCGCACGAGGGCGGGTATTCGCCTGTGCACGTGCCGTTTTGCGGGCTGGCGGTGCTCGAGGCGTTGTCCGGGCACGAGACGGGGGTGCCGGATCCGTTCGGGCAGAGCTTCGACGCCTCACCCGCACACGTCCTGCAGCCGTGGCAGGACGCGGTGATCGCGCAGGCGGCGGTGATTGCCGACGCGCTGCGGTTGTAGCGGACGCCTGGCATCGACGTCGCACCGACCGCGGAGTCGTCGAATCGACTAATGCATTGAGGGACAATGCATTCAGGTGATTGCCAGGTTCGGGATCTTCAGTTTGGATTCAGGTTCATCGGTCAACATCACCCGCAGCAATACATCGCCGTGGTGTTTGCCACCCGGTCCACCGGGTCTCTTCTTGAGAGAGAAGCGCAATGACCCTGGTGACACTCGACGTCGTCTTCGTCCTTCCCCGACGGCTACGTCAACTGGCCGTGACGTGCAGCAACCAGCTGGCCGACGCCATGGAGGCGCACGGCGGTGCGTGCTTCCGTCTCGGTGCGGACTTCCCAGGGCAATCCGACGGGCCGTGTGAGCCGCACGTGTCGATCTTCATGATGGCCGTCGAGGATTACGAGGTGCCCCAGGTCGGCGCCGCGCTCGCCGAGGCCGCACGGACGTGCGGACCAGTCACGGCCACCGCCACGCAATACCGGCACAACCACGAGGGCGCCCCCGAGGTGTTCTTCGACCAAACCGACGGGTTCCGGGCGGTGCAGCGGGCCGTGGTCGCCGCCGTGGAACCGCTGCGGCGCGGCCGGCTCCGAGAGCACGGACCGGGCGGGGAGCCGCTGGCGGCAATCGTCGACGACCCGCATCCCGACGACCCGGCCCGGGTGCGTCAACTCCGGCGCTACGGCTTCGACGACGTCTCCGACGACGAGGACGACCGGTTCCGCCCGCACGTCACCCTCACCTGGCCCCGCGACGAATCCAGCCGTACCGACCTTTTCGTCCTGCCGTCGGTCGACGACTTCAGCGGCGAGCTCGGCGACGTGGCCCTTTACGCGATGAGTCCGAACGGAACGTGCACCACCCGCTACGGCTCCTGGACGCTGACCGGGCGGCCACTCCGATGACGACGGACAGCCCCGAGTTGAAGCGGTCCCTGTGGGCGCTGGACGGGGTCAACTTCTTCCTCGCCGACGTGCAAGCAGGCCTCGGGCCGTTCCTCGGCGTGTACCTCATCAACAAGGAAACCTGGAACCCCGCCAACATCGGGCTGATTCTCACCCTCGGCGGGGCCGTCGGGCTGCTGCTCAACGCGCCGGCGGGGGCGCTGATCGACGCCACCCGACACAAGCGCGCCCTGCTGGCCGCCGCGGCCGCCCTCACCTCGTTCGGCACGTTCATCGTCACGCTCAAGCCGACTTTCGCCATCGTCACGGCGGCCCAGTTGATCACCGGGGTCGCCGGTGTCGTGCTGGGCCCGGTGATCGCGGCCATCGCGCTCGGCATGGTCGGGCCCAAGCGTTATGCCGCCCAGACCGGTCGCATGCAGGCGTTCAACCATGCGGGCAACGTGATGGGCTCGGCCGTCGCCGGTCTCGCGGGGTACCTCATCAGCCTGAAGATGGGATTCTGGCTGGCCAGCCTGTTCGGCATCTTCGTCGTGCTGTCCACCTTGTTGATCAAGGGGAAGCTGATCAACGACGACCTCGCCCGAGGGCTGACGCCGAAGGACGACGACGGCGGCGACGACAAGCCCTCGGGACTTCGGATGCTGCTGCGCAACCGCCCGCTGCTGCTGCTGGCGGCCGTCGTCGGACTGTGGCAGTTGGCCAACGGCGCCATGCTGCCCATCACCGGGCAGAAGCTGGCCGTGGGCAACACCGGCGACGGTGCGCTGTACCAGGCCGCGCTGATCATCGTGGCGCAGGTCGTGATGATCCCGATGGCGCTCTTGGTGTCGAAGAGGGGAGACCAGTGGGGCCGAAAACCGTTGATGGTGGCGGCTTTCGTGGTGCTGCCCGTGCGCGGCCTGCTGTTCGTGATGGCGTCCAACCCCGGCGAGGTGATCGCCGTGCAGGCGCTCGACGGCATCGGCGCCGGGCTGCAGGGTGCGCTCTTCGCCATCATGGTGGCCGATCTGACCCGGGGGAGCGGTCGCTTCAACGTGGCGTTCGGCGCCGCGACGATGGTGCAGGGCGTCGGGGGAACCCTCAGCCCGGCGTTGGCCGGCGCAATCGACCAGGC
Organism: Mycobacterium sp. Root135; assembly: GCF_001426545.1. Taxonomy (GTDB): domain Bacteria; phylum Actinomycetota; class Actinomycetes; order Mycobacteriales; family Mycobacteriaceae; genus Mycobacterium. Next base: position 235,847 of record NZ_LMEZ01000009.1, read on the forward strand.
CGCGGGCTACACGACCGCCATGCTCGCGTTGACCGCCATTGCCGTCGTCGCCCTGGTGCTGCTGATCGTCGCCGTTCCCGAGACCCGCTCGCCGGTCGCGGAACCTCCGAAGTCTGCCGACGCCGAGCCGTCGCCCAGCCCGGTCGGGTAGCGGGGTCTCGCTGACGAGGGACGTCGGGCGGGCATATCGTCGCGTGGTGAGCACCCCCGAAACGACGCGGATCCAGATCGCCGTCCTCGACGACTACCAGAACGTCGCGCAGAGCTCGGCCGACTGGACGCCGGTCACCTCGCGAGCGGACGTGACGGCGTTCTCCGACCACGTCGCCGACGGCGACGAGCTGGTGGCGCGACTCGAGCCGTTCGACGTGGTGTTCGTGATGCGTGAACGAACGCCGTTGCCGCGCAACGTCCTCGAGCGCCTGCCCCGGCTGCGGATGATCGCGTCCACGGGTCCTGGCAACGCGTCGATCGACATGGCGGCCGCCGAGGAGCTCGGCATCCACGTCAGCGGCACGGGCGGCAGCGTCTCCTCGACGGTGGAACTCACCTGGGCGCTGATCCTGGCCTCGGCGCGGCACCTGGTTGCTGAAAGCCGGTCGATCGCCGACGGCGGGTGGCAGACCACGGTCGGACTCGAGCTGGACCGAAAGGTGCTCGGGGTGCTCGGCCTCGGGCGGATCGGGACGCGGATCGCCCGCATCGGGGCGGCCTTCGGCATGGACGTCGTGGCGTGGAGCCAGAACCTCACCGCCGAGGCCGCCGCCGAGGCGGGGGCGCGCTATGTGACGCGCGAGGAGTTCTTCGCGACCGCCGACGTGCTGACCGTGCACCTCAAACTGAGCGAACGGTCCCGCGGCCTGATCGGCGCGGCGGAGCTGGCTGCGATGAAACCGACTGCGCTGCTGATTAATACGTCCCGCGGGCCGATCGTCGACGAGGCCGCGTTGGTCGACGCCCTGACGTCCGGCGCCATCGCGGGCGCCGGTCTCGACGTGTTCGACACCGAGCCGCTGCCCGCGGGGCATCCGCTGCGCACGATGGCCAACGTGACCGCCACCCCGCACATCGGTTACGTGGCCGACCGGGCGTACGGGATCTTCTTTCGTGATGGGGTTGCGGCGATTTCGGAGTGGCTCGACGGCAATGGACGCGGGTAGACGGTCGGCGGCCCCCGACGAGTGGAGGCGGCCCAATCGCGACGCGCGCGTCACGGTTGCGATCGTGGCGGTCCTGGGAATCGCCCTCGCGTCCTTGCTGTTCGGTGCGGTGGTGGCAGTGGCGGGAAACCCTGTCGGCCTTCTCTACTCGGCGCTCTTCGCCGTGATCATGTCGCTGGTTGCCGCCCTCGGCGTGGCAATGCGCGATCAGCGGCGAAATCTGGCACGTGCCCTCAGGACGGTGAGCGTGAACGGTTCGTCGGCGACCGAGATCTTGTACTCGCCTCGACAGTTCGCATTGCTGGTCGCCCTGATGACAGCACTCGCGGGCACGTGCGTGATTGGTGCGGTTCACCTCTACTTGAGCCAGGGGATGCCAGTCGCTTCGGCGTTGCTCGCCGTGTTCGGACTCCTTGGCGCGACATTTCCTGTATCCGCACTCGGTGGCCGCATTCGTCGCGGTGCACTGGCATTGTCGGAACATGGAGTGTCGCAACGGGGGTGGAGCTTTGAGTCGTCTTTGAGGTGGACCGACGTCGCAGGGGTGAAGGCCGCGTACAACGGACACCCTGTCATCCTGCTCATCGGGTACACGAACGCCCAGTGGACGCCGCGTTACACGACACTCCTTTGGCGGATTGACCGCCTTCCACCGGTGCCGATGATCGAAGTCGACTGCCGAAAGTTCGACGTCGACTGTTATGCGCTCTTCGACTACCTCGCGTGCTACGCCGAGAATGCCGACCTACGTTCCGAATTGGGGACCTCCGCGGCCGTCACTCGGGCGGAACGGATGGGCACGGCCCCCTGATCCGCCGGCATGCGCCGTGTCCGGCAGTCGGTGTTTGGCGGCCGGGGTGTTTGGCTAGAAACCAAGGGATGGCTACGACACGGAAGTTCGGTACGTCCCTGGTCTGTGCTGCGGCGGCTGGCGCCCTCGCGCTGTCGGGGTGCTCGTCAGGCGGCGGGGGCGAGGCCGCAACGTCGTCGTCTTCTTCTTCTTCTTCATCTTCGGTCGCCGCAACGTCTTCGTCTTCGAGTGCTACGTCCTCGACCGCCGCGGCGACGGGTCCTGGGCCGGACGCTGACCTGGCCACGACGACGTTCCCGGTCGACCTGGACCGCGCCCTCGCGGTGGCGGACGAGACGGTGCCCGATGGCGTCGTCACCAAGATCGAATTGGAGTTCGAGCGCTCTGCGAACGCGTGGGTGTGGAAGGTCGACTCGCAGAAGGGCACCGAGCAGCACGAGATCAAGGTCGACGCGCAGTCCGCCCGAGTGGTCGCCGACGACCGCGACCAGGAGTCGGCGAACCCGGTGGCGGTGGATCCGCGGAAGCTGACGCCGAAGGACGCCGCGGCCAAGGCGATCGCGCTGGTGCCGGGCTCGGTGGCCAAGTGGGCGCTGGAGTTCGACGACGGCGTGCAGCGCTACTCGTTCGACATTCGGACGTCGGGGAACGCCACCCAGGACGTCGACGTCGACGTGGTCTCAGGTGTGGCGACGAAGAGTTAGGCGGCGGTCGCGGCACTGCGAAGGCCGAAGCCGCAATCCGGCGAACCCCCGCTGCCTCACTCGGTGGTCAAGTTCGACGCCAAAAGTTTTGGTGTGCAGTGCCTTCGGGCTTGGTCGTAGGTTTGGGGCATCGCTTGACCGGCATGACACACCTCGGTGTCGTCGGCGCGAGTACTCATGACGTGGGCGGCGTCAGCGTCGGCCTAAAGTACCCTCTGAGCTGCAACGCCCCTATAGCCCAATTGGCAGAGGCAGCGGACTTAAAATCCGCCAAGTGTCGGTTCGAGTCCGACTGGGGGCACCCGGGCGCATTGGTTCGATCCCTTCAAGACCAGCCCATGCCTGAAATATGAAGCATAAGGTCTTGACGCTAAGGTGGACCCGGGCGCATGCTGGCTTAAGCACGATATAGCAAGCATAAGGAGCGACCGGTGGGCCCACGGCGAAGAAAGGCGACAAGCGACGACCCTATGCCTGCAATCGCACGCATAGGGACCGTCTTCGCCGAACGGCGCATCGCTCTGAGGCTCACCCAACAAACCCTCGCCGACCTTGCGGGTGTGTCCCGCTCGAGCGTCCAATCGCTGGAGCGCGGAAGCGGTTCGATCAAGTTCGGCTCGGTCCTCGAGATGGCCGACGTCTTGGGCCTTCGCATCGACGTCAGCGCGGCGGTTGAATGACGAGGCCGCACGGAATCGAGCTTCGCAACATCGGTGAAGCCGACGTCTACGTCGAGGACGAGCTCATGGCTCGCCTGGTGCGCCACCGAGGCGATGACATTCGATTTGACTATGTCGCAGAAGAACATTCGACCGACCGCCATGTGCGTGACCGGTCCGTGTCGTGGTCGCTTTTGCGCTCGCGCGACTATCCTGTGACGTCCACTGGCGGCGCGGTTCCTTCCTACTTCGCGGGCCTGCTCCCGGAGGGCGTCAGGCTCGGCGTGGTGACGTCGTCGATGAAGACCTCAGCCGACGATCACCTCACCCTCCTGCTGGCGATCGGTGCCGACACGATTGGCAACGTCCGAATCTTCCCGGCCGGAGGCGATCCCGTTCAACCGGGACCGATGTTCGACCCCGACCGCGACGACGACTTCCGCGCCGTGTTTGCGGGGCTGGCCAGTTCGGTCGACGCCGACCCGGTTGGCCTACCGGGGGTGCAACCCAAGGTCAGTGCGGGCGTCCTCTCGACGCCGGCGCAGACGCGATCGGGGCCCGCCATCCTGAAGCTCGCACCGGCAAGCCTTCCGCTGCTCGTCGAGAACGAGCACTTCTTCATGACGATGGCCGCCTCGTGCGGGCTGCGGGTCGCCAAGACGTCCCTGCTTCACGACGCCGACGGGCGGAGCGCCCTACTCGTCAACCGCTTCGATCGCGACCGACGAAGGCGCATCGCCCAAGAGGATGCGTGCCAGGTGGCCGACCTCTACCCCGCCTCGAAGTACCGGATAACTACCGAGACCGCCATCACCAGTCTTGCCGAGGCATGCGCCCGCGGCGGTGGGTCCAAGGTGGTGACCGTCGCAGAACTACTCAAAACCGTTGTCTTCTCTTGGCTTATCGGAAACGGTGATCTGCACGGCAAGAACCTGTCGATCTACAACCCGGACGGCATATGGCAACCAACTCCGGCCTATGACTTGCTGTGCACCCAGCCGTACGCAGGTTGGAAGGACCCGATGGCACTCAACCTGTTCGGGCGTGCGAACAGGTTGACCCGCGCGAACTTCGTCGACGCCGGTGAACGCCTTGGTCTGCGACCACGCGCGACCGTCGCGATGATCGACGCCCTCGTCGACGCAGCGAGCGCCTGGCCAGAAAGATGCAATCGAATCGGGTTCGACGACAAGAAGACCCATCTCCTCGAGCAGATGCTGCGAAAGAGGATCAACAGCCTCACGGACGACGAGTAGCCGCCGTCCGATCTGACGCGCCTGACGCAAGTGCTGCAAAAGTAGTGACGTTCGTGTCAATATGTTCGCCATGTCGAGGTGGGGGAACCTTCAGAAGTTCATCGTGTCCGGAGTCGCCTGCGCGGTGGCGCTGGCATTGACCACCGCCACGCCGCTGGCCGGGGCCGTCCCCGATCAAGCGCCAGGGTTGGCGTGGAACACCTGCGGCGACTCGGTCGACACCAGCCGGGTGCCCACCGCCCGCTGCACCACCGTGTCGGTGCCCGTCGACTGGAATGACGTGTCGAATCCGCAAGCGGCGCAGGCGAACCTGGCCGTCATACGGATCCCCGCGACCGGCCAGAAAATCGGAACCATCATCTCCAACCCCGGTGGGCCGGGCATCTCCGCGATCGAGGTCATGACCCGGTTCGCGCCGAAACTGGCGAAGACCGAGATCGGGCGCCGCTTCGACCTGGTGGCCTTCGACCCGCGCGGAGTTGGCCTGTCCACTCCCGAGGTGCGTTGTGCGTCCGATGCCGACCTCGACGCCGACCGCACCGATCCGCAGGTGGACTACAGCCCGGCAGGCGTCGCCCGCATCGAGGAGGCCGACCGCGAGCGCGCCCAGAAGTGCGTCGACCGGATGGGGGTGCCCTTCCTGGCCGGCATGAGCACCGAGAACACCGCGCGCGACATGGATGCGGTGCGCGCCGCCCTGGGAGAGGAGCAGCTCAACTTCTTCGGCTACTCCTACGGGACGCGGCTCGGCACCGCCTACGCCGAACAGTTTCCGGATCGGGTGCGCGCCATGATGGTCGACGGTGTGGTCGACCAGTTCGCCGATCCCGTCGCCGTCTTGGTCGAGCAGGCGGCGGGATTTCAGCAGGCGTTCGACGCCTACGCCGCGGACTGCGCGACCCAGCCGAGCTGTCCGCTTGGCACCGATCCGGCGCAGTTCAACGACCGCTTGCACCAACTGGTCGACCCGCTGGTGGAAAAGCCTGCCCGCACTGCCGACCCACGCGGGCTGAGCTATGAAGACGCCATGAACGGCGTCAACGAGGCGTTGTACAGCTCCGAGGACTGGCCGCGGTTGACCGACGGGCTCACCGCCCTTGCCCGCGGTACCGACGCCGACGATCTGCTCGAGTTCGCCGACGAATACGCGGAGCGCGACGAGGACGGGCATTACACCAACTCCGCGGACGCGTTCATTGCCGTTCATTGCGCCGACGAGGTCTACCCGACTGACCCGGCGGTCTGGGCGGAGAACGACCGCCAAGTGCGAGAAGTCGCCCCCTACGAGAGTTATGGCGAGTTCACGGGGTACGCACCCCGCCCACTGTGCGTGAACTGGCCGGTGCGGCCAAGTGAGCCACACCCGGTGAGCTCGCCGGGACCGGGCAAGGTCGTCGTCGTGTCGACCACCGGTGATCCCGCCACCCCGTATCAGAACGGCGTGGACGTGGCCGCTCAGCTTGGCGCACCCTTGATCACCTTCGTCGGCAATCAGCACACGGTGGCCTTCAGCGGCAACCGCTGCATCGACCAGGCGCTGGAGGCGTTCTTCGTCGATCTCGTCCAGCCGCCGGCAGACCTACACTGCTGAACGTCGAGGACGCCTCTAGGTCACGCTCAAGAGCCGAGCAGGGTTGACGCACAGAAGCGCGTCGAGGTCACCCGAGGTGACACCACGCTCGGCGAGCATCTCGGTGAACGTGGTGCCGAGGTAGGTGTAGCCGCGCTGCCCGAGGGTTTCGGGGTTGAGGGGGACCTGCGCTCCGACGAGGTCGTGGGACAACACGATCTGGTCCCGGTAGCCCTCGGCGATGAGGGTGGCCAGCCAGTCGGCGCGCACCTGGTCGGACCGGAACAGCGCCCGCTTGCTGAATTCGCCGTTGCCGCTGGGGATTCGGTAGGGCTGCCGGGCGTCCCAGAACTGCTTGCCGACGGAGTCGAACCCGATGCAGACCCCGCGGTCCAACACGCGGTGCACGTAGTCCAGTCGGTGTGGTTGTCCATGTGGCCGATCACCACCCGCGACGGGTCCAGTCCCTCGGCGACGACCACGTCGACCTGTTCGAGGGCCATCGTTCCGTGTGTCGTGTGAGTGGCCAGCGCCAGCCCTGTCGCGACGGCGGCGCGGGCCGCGGCACGCAGACCCTTCTCGTCGTGGTCGGTGATCTCGTCCTCGCTGGTGGGTTGCTCCCCGAGGATGCCGGCGCGGATGCCGGTGTCGGCGATCCCGGTGCGCGCGTCGGCGATGAATCGTTCGGTCAGGTCGTCGATGCTGGCGTCGACGACCCACTGCGGGCTGAACTCCCGGCGGTAGGTGGCCGTGCCCGCGACGACGTTCAGCCCGGACTTCTCGGCGATCTGCCGTAGGAGTTGGACGTTCTCGCCGTACGGGTCGCGGCCGGCGTCACCGTAGGGACTCAGGTCGACCACGGTGCCGAACCCGAGCTCCGACAAACCCGACAGTGCCGCGACCGCGGCGTCGACCTGCTGTCGGTGTAGCTCGGCGCGGTCCACCAGTCGACCGCTCTGCCACGGCCCACTGAGCACCATCAGGAGGTGTTCGTGAAAGAGCACCTTTCCCAGCGACGACGGTGCGACCGTTCCGGTCACGGTGCAGACGTCAGGCATGCGACGAATGTAGCGGGTTGCCGTCGCTAGCGGTCGGCGCGATGTTTGGCAAATCGCCTAGTCGCACCGCAGGAGTATGCGAACCGGCCGCCTGTCCCGAGAAATGAGACGGGGAGATCGCCTGTCTGCGCTACTCTCTGGGCCTCATGAAGAAATTGACTGTTACGGCAATACTGTTTGCCGCGAGTTACGCCCTGTGTCCGGTCGCAAACGCCCAGCAGAACGGCGACTGCGACCCCAACTACTCGGGGGCGTGTGTCCCGATCGCCAGCGACGTTGACTGCCAGGGCGGCAGCGGCAACGGCCCGGCCTACGTCGCCGGACCCGTCACCGTGATCGGCGACGACATCTATCGTCTTGACAACGACCACGACGGCACCAGCTGCGAGTAGGGCTCTATTCGTCGTCCAACTGGTAGCGGATCAGCCGGGAGCTGTTCGCCACCACCGCGACCGACGACGCGTTGTGCATGATGGCCGCCAGCACGGGGGACAGAGCGCCGCCCGCACCCACCAGCAGCCCAATGGCGTTGACCGCGATGGACATTGCATAGTTCTGCCGGATCACCGTGACGGCCCTGTTGCCGAGCACGCGCACGTCGAGCAGCCGGGTCAGGTCGTCACTGGCCAGCGCGACGTCGGCGGTTTCGACGGCGACGTCGGTGCCGCCAAGGCCCATCGCGATGCCGATGTCCGCGGCCGCGAGGGCCGGAGCGTCGTTCACCCCGTCGCCGACCATGGCCACCACGTAGCCCTCGGCGCGCAGCGCCTGAACCACTTCGAGCTTGTCCTCGGGGAGGACTTCGGCCCTCCATTCGTCGATGCCCAGCTCCGCGGCGATGGCACGGGCGGTCTCCGGGTGGTCCCCGGTCAGCATGACGATCCGTCGAACCCCGGTGGCCCGCAACGACGTCAGGACCGACAGGGCCTCGGGGCGGACCTCGTCACGCAGGCTGATCAACCCGATCAGCTTGCCGTCCACGGCAAGCAGCAGCGGTGTCTCGGCCGCGTGCTGCAACTTGGTGACCCAGTCCGACGCCTTCTTCGTCACCCGCACCTTTTCCTGGCGCAGCAGCGACGGGCTGCCCAGGAGCAGGGTGCGCCCGTCGGACTTGGTGCGCATGCCCAACCCGACGAGCACCTCGCACTCCTCGTGCGGGGGGATCACGATGTGGCGTTCCTCGGTGGACCGAATCACGGCTTCGGCCAACGGGTGTCGTGAGTGGATCTCGGAGCTGGCGGCGTAGGCGAGCACCTGCTCGGGCTCCCAGGCCTTGTCGAAGGCGACGACGTTGGTGACCACGGGTCGGCCGATGGTGAGGGTGCCGGTCTTGTCGAACACCACGGCGTCGACGCGACCCGCTTCTTCGAGGTGCGAGCCGCCCTTGATGAGGATGCCGCGCCGTGCTCCGTTGCCGATGGCCGCGCTGATCGCGGTGGGGGTGGCCAGGCCGACCGCACACGGGCAGGCCACCAGCAGAACGGTCATCGCTCGCCGCACGTCACCGGTCACGATGAGGCTAAGCGCGGACACCAGGAAGGACGCCGGGACGAAGCGCCGCGAAAAGCTTTCTCCGACAGTCTGAATGGGCGCCCGATCCCGCTGGGCTTCCTCGACGCGCTGAATGATCCGTCCGATGGCGGTTTGGTTGCCGACGGCGCTGGCGCGGACGACGATTCGGCCCCTGACGACTACCGAGCCAGCGTGCACCCGCGTGCCGGTGGCGACGGTGACGGGCAGGGTCTCGCCGGTGATGGCGGACTGGTCGACGACGGCCTCCCCGCCGACGACGTCGCCGTCGACCGGGATGGCGATCTGATCGTGGACGATCACCAGATCGCCGACGATGAGCGAGTCGATCTCCACTTCGACCTCGCTGCCGTCGGGCAATTGCACCCAGGCGGTGTCCTGGTTGCCCTGCAGCAGATTTGCGATGGCGCGGCGGGTCCGTCGCAGCGTCAGATCCTGCAGGTACTCGCCAATGTTCAACAGCCACAACACCGTCAGCGCGACGACGTTCTCCCGCAGGATCAGGCTCGCCACGGTGGCCGCGGAGACCAGCAGGTCGGTGCCCGCGGACTGGCCGCCGCGCAGCGCGCGCAACGCGCCACGCAGGAACGGGTAGCCCGTGATGATGGTCGCGCCGGTGACGACGACCCGGCTCGTCGGCCCCAGCAAGGCGGGACGCCCGAACACGTAGCGGCGAGATCCCAGCAGCAGCAAGGCAATTCCACCCAGAGCCATCCGGGCGACGTCGGCGTTCCCGACGTCGGCCGAGTGCGGTGCGCGGTAGGGCACCAGGGCGGACGGCGCGACGTCGCGCGTGTTCGCGATGGCGTCGAGAATCGCGGCGGCGTCACACCGCTTGGGGGAGTACCACACCACGACCGAGGCGGTCCGTGGATACGCGTGCACGGCACGGACGCCGGGGATCTTCTCGATGTCGTCTTCGAGCGCAACTGCCAGCGCCGGGCTGGATCGGAACCACGGGGCTTGGACCCGCATCCGCCCCGCGGCGTCGGACAGGACTGTCGGCGCCGTCACGGGTTAGTGCGAGTGGCCGTCGGAGGTGTCGTGAATCGCTGGAGGCGGCGCTTCTTCGCCGACGCGTTCGCGTGCCTCGGCGACGACGTCGGCGACCTTCAGTCGGGCGCGCTCGGCGGTTTCCTCTGCCTTGCGGGTGCCGCGCAGGCCCCAGGCCGTCGCAGCCACGGACGCCTGGTGCACGGGCGCCTTCGCGACCGCCTTGCGGGCGAGTTCGTACGCCGCAACGCCGACTGCGCCGGTCACCACCGTCGTCGCCGCCTTCGCGACCAATCCGTGCAATAGCATGTGCCCTCCGAACAAATGGTAATGACAATCGTTAACGAAAACAGATCGTATACCCGGTGGCTGGTTCGGCAAGCCACCCGCTGGCGGCAACGGTACGCGCGACGCTTTGCTGGTCGACGGAGAATCTCAGAACGAGTCGAGGGCGCCCTTGGTGGCTCTGGTCGGAACCACCAAGGGCTTGAGAAAGTCACATCCCGGGATGCGGCTCCTCCGAGAGTGTTGCTACCCAGCTGGCAGCGCGGCTACGCATCCGTCTTTGGTTGACCGACCCGCTGGTGCGCGGTGAGCAGCACCCTGTCGTGGTCCAGGCGATTCTGGAGCGGCTTGCGCTTGCCGAGCTCCGAGATGTCCTTGACCACCTGCTCGGCGAGCAGGCGGAGTTTGACGTTGTGCTGCTGGGACTGCCAGCGCAGAAGGTCGAACGCCGCGTGTTCGTCCAGACCGTAGATGAACATCAGCATGCCCTTGGCCTGCTCGATGGAGGCGCGTTGCTCGGCGATCTCGCGCACCGCGTTGGAAATCCGCGCCTCGTCGTCGGGCTGCGGTATGCCGGGCGGCCCGTGGCCGTCGGTCGCGGTACTCATTGATCCTCCCGTGCGAACAGCTGTTGTTCGTCGCCCCGTCGGGATGCGGATCGTGTTGAACCTGCCATCGCCGAGGTCTGGGGCAACGCCATCCATGTTCCGCCGGGATGCGGGTCGTTTCAAGCGCCGCAGCGCGGCGACGCCTTCCGCGGTGCGTTCTACGCGCCGAGCGGGTCGCCGGTGACGACGTCGGTGACGGTGACGTCGACCGGCCGTTGGCCGACGGGAGCGTCGCCGAGTAGTTCGGCGATGACGTCGAGGGTGGTGCCGCGGATGTGGCTGGCCAGTTCCCTCAGATCAGTGCCGTAGCTGCCGGTGAGTTCGATGTCGACCGAGCGCAGCGTTTTGGTCCGGTCGTCCATGTCGAACGTGATGCGGGTGGGAGCGCAGAGGTAGCGCTGGCGAAGCTCGATGGCGAGGGTGCTGCGCAGCACGTGGTCACTGACGAAGATCTGACCGGGACCGGCCTTGTCGGGCGGTGTCTGGGCAGCCAGCGGATGGCCGCCAGGACGCGCGGTGGTGCGGATCGACGAGATGACGCGTCCCGCGATCGCATCCCACCCAGGTTCTGGCGCCGACCTGAGGAATTCGATCGCACGGAACATCGGGTCTGGTGGCGTAGACGGAGTGCTCATTGCCACCTTTCCAGTCGGGTTCGCAGTGTCGCGGTGGCACGGAAGTGATGCCCGCGCGCCGCGTCGGGACTCATGTCCAGGGCAGTCCCAATCTCGGGGAACGTCATGGATTCTATTTCTCGGAGTACCCATGATGCGCGCTGTCGATACGGAAGTTCGGCCAACGCCGCTTCCAGCGCCGCCAAGAAGGCCGTGTTCGACGCCGCCGTGAACGGATCGGTGCTGCGCTGGGGAGCCGGAATCGCCTCCATGAGCTGGTCGTCGATGGGTTGAGCGCGTTTGACCCGATAGTTGTCGGTGATCTTGTGCGAGCAGATCGAGAAGAGCCACGTCTTCAACGACGACCGACCCTGAAACGTCGCGAGCTGACGCCAAGCGGCGATGAAGGTTGCTTGCACGACGTCGGCGGCGTCGGCTTCGTTGGCCAGCAGCCGCCGCGCGTACCGGTGCAGCGGCGGACCGTAGCGATGCACGACGACCTCGAACGCTTCCCTGTCCCCGAGTACAGCGGCGCGGAGCAGGGCTTCGTCGCCGGCGTCGGCAATTCGCCCGCCACCGCTGGCTGTCGTCACGCACGCTCCCCATACGTCCGCACCCGATCTCCGAGTGGTTCGGGTAGTGCAACCGAACTCTACTGGCAAACGCGTCGACGACTTCTGGCCGGGCGCCGCGTGATGTGATCCGGTTCACGCCGAGGGGACGTTCGGTTTCGGCCTTCCCGTCCGACTCAACTCACGACCTGTTGAAACGGTTTGTCCCCAATGCCATTTGGGGCGACCCTCGCAGGATGACGCCTTCGAGGACCACTCGAAGGCGATGGGTAACACAACGAAGGGAAGCCATCATGGGCATCGTGGACAAGGCCAAGAACGCCGCTGAAGACGCCATCGGCAAGGCCAAGGAGGTCATCGGTGAGGCCACCAACAACGACGACCTGGCCGCCGAAGGCAAGAAGGACCAGGGTGTGTCCGGCGTGAAGAAGGTCGGCGAGAACATCAAGGACACCTTCAAGTAACGAGCACGGCCACGGGGCCGCGTCGCGCCGCAGCAAGGCGGCGGGGCGCGGCCCTTGCCCCCGCCGGACCGCGACGTTGCATGTGAGTCAGTTCACTGAGCTGCGACGTTCGGATCGAGGCCCGGGCCCCGACTACACCACCGAAGCACGAAGATCATCACCAACTTTCGACGAGGAGTTTCGATCACGATGACCAGCACCCAGCCCGTCACCACCGCCACGGCAACCACCGGCAAGGACGTCGCCTCCGTCACCAGTTCGACACTGGTGAGCTCGCAGGGCAAGACCACCATCGCCGACACCGTGGTGTCGAAGATCGCCGGGATCGCCGCCCGCGAGGTCAGCGGCGTCTACGCCCTCGGCGGCGGCGCCTCCCGCGTCGTCGGTGCGCTGCGCGAACGCATCCCCGGCGCCAACGTCAACCACTCCCAGGGCGTCTCGGTCGAGGTCGGGGAGAAGCAGGCGGCCGTCGACCTCGACATCGTCGCCGAGTACGGCGTGTCCATCGCCGACCTGGCCACCGGACTGCGCCGCAACGTCATCACCGCGATCGAGCGGATGACGGGCCTCGAGGTCACCGAAGTCAACGTCACCGTGCACGACATCCACCTCGCCGGCGACGACGACGTCGACTCCGACGACGCGGTCACCCGGGTGCAGTGACCAACACGGACACGGGTGAAGGACACCACTCGATGACGAGCGAGCCCGACCAGGCCGATCTCATCGCCGACGCCGTCACCGCGGTGCCGGGGGTGGTCGGGTTGCACGCCGGCATGTTCGGCGAAGTCGCGACCTACCTCCCCGGCCACCGGGTGGCGGGAATCCGCACCAACCCCGACGGCGTCACAGAGGTCCACGTGACGCTTCGCTACGGCACGCCGGTCCGCGACACTGCGGCACGGGTCCGTGACGCCGCGGCCGCCGTGGTCGGTGGCGTCGTCGACGTGACAGTGGAAGACGTCGTCACCGAAGCCTCCGCATCGTGACCGTGGCGCGGTGGGACCGCTACCCGGATCGGGCCAGCGCCCGCCGCGCCGCAGCTCGCGAGTTTCACCCCGACCGGGGCGGCAGCCCGGGGGAGTTCGCGGCGGCACTCGACGCGATCGACGTCCACTTCCGCCAGCCCCGCCCCCATTCGAGCGTCCGACGCCGGCGGCGTCGCACTTTCAGCGTCAACCCGCTTCGCCTACTGCGCCGTCGGCGCCGCTTCATCGAGCTCTGACGCGCCCCACGACACCACAGAAACGCTGTGCTGCAACATCTTCGGAGGTTCACATGACCACATCCAGTTTGGGCTTGATCGCCGGCCTTCTGCTCGGCATCGCCGCGGCCGCGGGCGGTTTGACCGGCTTCGTCGTCGCTCTGATCCTCGGCGTCGCCGGGTACCTGATCGGCGGCCAGCGCGACGGCGAGTTCGACTTGTCGACACTGTTCCCCGGGCGTCGTCGTGGCTGACGACGCTCACGACGTCGTTCACGACGCGGATGCGGCCGACGATCCCGGCGCCCGCGGTGAGCTCACCGTGCGCGACAAGGTGGCGCAGCGACTCGCCGTGCACGCCGCCCGGCTCACCGACGGGGTGCACCAGCACTCCGCGGGTCTGAACAAGATCACCGGACGTGAACTGCCCCGCGCGACCGTCTCGATCGCCGGTGACCGCGCCCACGTAGAGGTGAGCATCGCCGTCGCGTGGCCCGCGCCCGTGGTCGACGTCGGCGCCGCCGTGCAACGCAACGTCGTGGACGCACTGAGGACGTATGCCGCCCTGACCGTCGACCGCGTCGACGTGGCCGTCGACGCCGTCCTACCCGCCGCCACACCCTCGAGGACCGTGCAATGACCACCACCCAGGACCGCGCCACCGCCGTCGAACCCGCGTCGAGCCGCCCACCCGTGGCCGCACCGGCCGCCGGCTACGTCGGTGCGCTGATCGCCCTGCTGATCCTCGCCGTCGGTGCCGTCGCCCTGCGTGACGCCGCCGTGCACTTCGGCTGGCTGCAGGGAACCGCATGGACCGACACCGCCGTGTCCGGACTCGACGGTCTGACCTACCAGCCCTGGATGCTGCCCGCGGGCATCGTCGCCATCCTGATCGGGCTGTGGTGGGTCTCGACAGCACTTCGGCCGCGGCGACGCACAGCACTCGAGGTCCCGGCCAAGACGAGCGTGTGGATTGCCAAGGCAGATCTGGCCCGATTGGCCAGCGCCGCAGCAGCTTCCGTACCCGGCGTGCTGGACAGCCGCGCGTCGGCAAGCCTGCGCACGGTCAAGGTCACCGCCGACGTCACCGGTAGCGATCCCGCGTTGAAGGCCGCCGTCACCACCGCCGTCGCCGACACGATCGGCGGATTCACCAAGACCACACCGCGCATCAAGGTGCGCACACGCACAGGAGCGAACTGACATGACCCGCCTGGCCGTCACCTTCGACCGGTTCGCCGCCATCGTCGCCGGGCTCGCGCTCGTCGCGTTCGGCGGGGCGCTGGTGGTGTGGAACACCACCTGGGTGCCCAACCTGCCCGACGCGATTGCGCTACCCGGGCTGCGCTCGGCCACCACCACCGGCTGGTGGCCCTTCGCCCTGGCCGGTGCCGGCGTCGTGCTCGTCGTCGTCGCCCTGCGCTGGTTGTTCGCCCACACCCCGGCCGCCAAGGTCAAGGACCTGCCGCTGCGCTCGGACGCCGCCGGGTCGATCACCGTCGACCTCGGCGAGGTCGCCA
This sequence comes from Mycobacterium sp. Root135, assembly GCF_001426545.1. GTDB lineage: Bacteria > Actinomycetota > Actinomycetes > Mycobacteriales > Mycobacteriaceae > Mycobacterium. The sequence continues at coordinate 250,854 of NZ_LMEZ01000009.1, forward strand.
CCGCCGCTGCCGCCGCCCTGGCACAGTCACTCGACGTCCAATCCGCCAGCGGCAAGGCCGTCGTCGACCGAGGAACCCGCACGGTCGACCTCACCGTCACCACCAACGCCTCGCCGCGATCCGACCGGCTCCTCCCGGCGATCGACGCGGTCTGCGCCCAGGTTTCGGGCATGCTGTCCGACCCGTCCGTCGCCACCCGCACCACCATCCACACCGGCACCCGTGAGCGTCGCCGGGTTCGGTGATCCGGTCACCCGTCAACCAGTAAGGACCACACCATGCTTGCCCTCTTGAGTACGCCACTACGGCGTTGGCTGCTGGCCAGCTTGCTGCTGCCCGTCATCGCCACGATTCTGACGAAACTCGGCCGCTACCTGCAGCGCCGCAACGGAGGAAAGCCCACCGCCGTCTCGCGCGTGCTCCTCGGGCTCTCGTCGGTCGCCCGACGCTTCACCAGGAAGCACAGCCCCGACGCCGACCCGGCCGTGACGGATTCGCGGTCGGCCAACGCCAAGCAGCTGTCCTGACGCTACCGAACACGCCATTCGAGGAGGCGACATGTCCGTCGAGACCCCATTGAGTGAAACAGACCAGCAAGCCGTCGACCGGCGGCGGCCACGCTCCCACGACGAGTCGCAAATGGACACGTTGAGGCGACTACCGGCCCTGCGTGTATTGGAGCAACTGCCCGTGCCGGTGGTGGCGGTCACCGAAGAGGGCACCGTTCTGTACTCGAACGAGGCCATGGCCGAGATGCTCGGTCTGACACGCGAGCGGCTGCAGGCCATGAACTTCCGGGACGTCTTCGAGACGCCGCTGCAGTCGAAGAGCGCCGTCGCCGGGTTGCAACGACACGCAAACACGCTGGTCGAACTGTCGCATGCCGACGGACCAGTCATTCGCGCCGTCATGAGTCGGTCCGCTCTGCAGCGCGCCGACGACGACATCGCGCTGGTGACGTTTCACGATCTGACCGAGCAACTGTGGGCGCAAGGCTGACGAGTCTGCGCTCATAGGTTGGGTATTCGCCGATTTCGGGGTATGCCCCTGACATGACCGCGATGTGTGAGCGTGGAGCGACCTCTACTCAGCTGCGTCAAACCCGACCGGCCGACGCCAAGCATGCGTCACGCATGCGATGCGAGCTCGACGCGTGGCTGAAGGACGCAGCGCCCTCCCTACCCGAACACCGCTGTGCCGACGTGCTTCTCGGAGTCAACGAGGCATTGGCCAACTGCGCCGAGCACGCGTACCGCGGTCGAGCCAACGGCGACATCACCATGCATGCCACCTACGACGACGCCGCTCATCGAATCCGCGTGCGGATCAGCGACCACGGCAGGTGGCGGCTGAACTCGGTGGCGCAACGAAACAGGGGGCGTGGAATTGCCCTCATGCATGCCCTTGCCGACCACTGCAGCGTCGACCGTGACGGCGACGGCACCACCGTCCTCCTCGATTACGACGTGGCAGACGATCTCGCGCACTGACCCTTGGGTCGACGTGAAGACGGGCGGGCAGACCCCTGGAGGTTCTGCCCGCCCGTCTGAGCGTAATGAAAAGTGGTTACTCAGCGGCCTTTTGACGCGCCTCGGCGGTCTTCTCTGCGGCGCGAGCAGCTTCGGCTTCGGCTTCCTTCTTCGCCACGTCGCGCTGAGCTTCGGCCTTGTCCTGCTGCGCCCGACCCTCTTCGCGCAAGTCGTCCTGACCGCTGACGATGCCGATGACTTCCTTCGCCTTGCCCTTGACGTCCTCGACGACGCCCTTCACCGCTTCTTCGGGTCCACTGTCACCCATGTGAGCTCCATCCGTTCGCGTTGACGACATTCCGGTTCTCTCCGAAATCGACGAAGTGATACCCAATGTGGTCGACTTTTGAAACCCGGCCTTCTTCAGGTTGGGTTCAGGTTCGCGCCGTAGCGTCTCGCAGCGACCCGGCGGTCGCCGGTCAGCAAAATCGAAGCGCGACGCCCGGGGTGGCCATGGACGTCGCCACGCGTGGGATTCGGAAGGGGCGCATGGTGGACTTCGTTGCTTGGCAGCAGCACTCATCGGACCGTCCGTCGGCGGCTGGGTTGCCCGTGATCGCGCAGAGCCGCCGCTCGGCAATGCGGTGGGTGGCGTCCGACGGCCGTCCCTTGGTGAACCGGACCGGCGAAAGTGACTCGGAGAGATGAACGAACTACCCGCGAAGAAGGCCGCGAAGAAGGCGCCGGCGAAGAAGGCCGTGAAGAAGGCGCCCGCGAAGAAGGCCGTCAAGAAGGCGGCTGCCAAGAAAGCCCCCAAGAAGTCCGCCGCCAAGGGCGCGACCCGGAACACCTCGGCGCCCAAGCGGCCCGCACTGGCGGCGCCGCCCACCGACCCGTTGACCGTGCTCGGCCTGCAGCCGCACTTCACCCTGGCGGAACTGCGTCGCGCGTGGCGCGACCATGCCGCCACGCACCACCCCGACATCGGCGGCGACGCCGCGACGTTCAGTCGGGGCAGGCACGCTTACGAGGCGCTGCGGGAAGGCCTCGGCCGGTGACGGGCAGCTGGCCGGAGATAGCCGCACTGGTCGCTCTGGCGGCGGTGCTCGTGTTCGCGATGGTCCAGCCCCGCGGACTTCCCGAGGCGACGCTGGCCGTGCCGGTCGCCGCGATCCTGGTGGTCTGCGGCGTGGTCACCCCTGCCGCCGCGCTCGAACAGATGGAACTGCTCGGACCGACCGTGGGATTCCTTGCCGCCATCCTGGTTCTCGCGCACCTGGCCGACGAGGAAGGGGTCTTCCGATGGCTGGGCGCGGCACTCGCCAGGGCATCGGGCGACAATTCGCGCCGACTGCTGGGATTGGTCTTCGTCTCGGCGTCGGTCACGACGGCGGTGCTGAGCCTGGACGCGACCGTGGTCTTGCTGACACCGGTGGTGCTGGCGACGGCCCGCCTGGTTCGTGTTCGCGCCCGGCCCCACGTCTACGCCTGTGCCCACCTGTCGAATTCGGCGTCGACCCTGTTGCCGGTGTCGAATCTGACCAACCTGCTGGCATTTTCGGCCTCGGGTCTGACCTTCGTGTCGTTCGCCGCCGTGATGGCGCTGCCCTGGCTGGTCGTCGTCGGCCTGGAGTACGTGGTGTTCCGGCTCTTCTTCCGCAAGGACCTGAGCGCCGAACCCGATCCGGCCGAGCAGGCCGCGGACGACTCGACACCCGACCAGCCGACGCCCGTCTACGCCTTCGTCGTGCTCGGTCTGACGCTGGTCGGTTTCGGCGCGTCGGGGTTCGCCGGCGTCGAGCCGGTGTGGGTGGCGGTGGTGGGCGCGGTCGCGCTGGCCGTGCCTGGCGTCCGCCGCGGCGCGGTGACGGGCACGACGATCGTGCGTGCCGCGTCGCCGCTGTTCTGTCTGTTCGTGTTCGCACTCGGCGTGGTGGTCGTCGGCGTCAGTGCGCACGGGCTGGGTGCGGCTGTCGCCAACGCCCTGCCCACCGCGCCGACGCTGGTCGGTCTGCTGGTGGTGGCCGGCGTCGCGGCGGTGCTGTCGAACGTCGTCAACAACCTGCCCGCCACCTTGTTGATGCTGACCGCGCTGGGCACCGGTGCGCCCCCTGGCCTCGTCATGGCGATGCTCCTCGGCGTCAACATCGGGCCCAACCTGACCTATGTCGGTTCTCTGGCCACCCTGCTGTGGCGGCGGGTGCTCTCGGGTGCCGGAGTGCAACCGCGCCTACGTGACTTCTCTCTGTTGGGCGTGGCGACCGTGCCCATCTGCATCGTCGGGGCGGTCGTGGCCCTGTGGGCGGGCCTGGAGATCGGCCTGGCCTGAGCCACCGTTCCCCGGCAGAGGAGTGTCTGCCGGGGAACGAACCGCTTAGCGGGCAGGTTGCTCGGCAGGCAGCAGGGCCGTCGAGGGAGCGGCCGGGGCGGCCGGAGCCTGAGCCGCACCCCCACCGGGTTGCGGTGCTGGGGCGGATTGCTGGTTGCCCGGGCCCGCGGGACCGGCAGGTCCACCGGGACCGGCAGGTCCACCAGGACCGGCAGGTCCACCAGGACCGCCGGGTGCGCCAGGACCACCGGGAGGCGGCGGCGGAGGCGGGCCACCGAACTGGCCGCCGGGAGCGCCAGGACCACCGGGAGGCGGCGGGGGAGGCGGGCCACCGAACTGGCCGCCGGGTCCACCCGGGGGTGGCGGAGGCGGAGCGCACATCTCACCCTGCGCCGAGTAGTGGCTGGACATCCCGGCCGGTCCGAAGCCCGGCGAGGGTCCGGGTCCGCCGAAGAGCGCGGCGCCGAGCAGGCCGCCCACGATCAGGGCCACCACACCCGTCCCCACGGCGACCCCGACGGGGTGCTGTCGAGCCTTGTCGCCGGTCTCCGACCACCGGCTGGCGGGCTTGTCGGCGGGCGGGGTCGGCTCCACGGGTTGCGCGGGCTCCACCCGCTCCGCGGGCTGCGCGGGCTGGGCGCTCAAGTTGTCGGTGTTTTCGGTGTTGTCGTCGTTCACGTCGTCCTCACTTCGGTTGGCGGTTGCTGGTGACGACGTTGCTGGGTGAAGTTGAAGCGAACCTGAAGAATGCGGGTGCGGAGCGGTTCCTTCAGCTTCGCTTCAGGAATGGCAGCCCGGCACGGGACACAATGAACGCATGACCAGTCGCGCACCGTTGCGTCCAGACCCGCGCGCCAGGGTCCTGGTCGTCGAAGATTCCGAGACGATTCGAGAGATGGTGAGCGAAGCGCTCGACGACGCCGGGTACGTCACCGGCGCGCGGCCCGACGGAACGGGCCTCGAGGACACGCTGCGCGGCTTCCGCCCCGACCTGGTGGTGCTGGACGTGATGATGCCGGGCCGCGACGGCTTCGCGCTGATCAACGTCGTCCGCGACTACGGCGACACCGGCATCGTGCTGCTCACCGCGCGCGACGGCCTCGACGACCGGCTGCGAGGATTGGACGGCGGCGCCGACGACTACGTGGTCAAGCCGTTCGAGTTGGCCGAGTTGGTGTCGCGCGTCGGCTCGGTGCTGCGGCGCCGCGGGCGGTTGCCGTCCGCCGTGCAACTCGGCGACCTGGTGCTCGACGTCGACGCCGGCACGGCCACCCGCGCCGGTCAGCCGTTGGACCTCACCGCGACCGAGCTGCGTCTGTTGGCCTACCTTGCCGATCAGCGCGGACGGCTCGTCAGCAAGGAGCAGATCCTTACCGCGGTCTGGGGATACGACGCCTACGACCCCAACCTCGTGCAGGTCTACATCAGCGCCCTCCGTCGCAAGCTCGAGGCGCACGGGCCGCGAATCCTGCACACCAGCAGGGGAATTGGCTACCAACTGCGACCGACGCCGTGACCGAGACCCCGTCGCTGCGCCGTCGCGTCACGCTGTCGGCGGTAGCCCTGCTGGCCGCCGCGCTCGTCGTGTTCGGGGTGGTGATCGACGTCGCCTTCGGAACGCAGGTCAATCGCGACCTGCACGACCGGCTGGTGGCCACGGCCGCCAGGGCCGACGCGCTGGTGCAGACCGGCGCGTCCCCAGAGCAGACGGCGGCCCAGTTGAACGGCGGCGGCATCCGGGCGCTGCTGGTGACGGCCGACGGTCAGGCGTACGGGGATCCGGCCATCAGCCCCGACACCCAAGCTGGCCCCGGCACGGCGCTGGCGCCGCCAGGACCACCGCCGCCACCGGGCCGCCAGGACGGACCCGGACCGGGCGGCCCGCCGCCTCCTCCGCCGCCGCCCCGCCCTCTGGACGAGACGAACACGGCGGTCGTGCAACCGCTGCCCGACGGGGCTCGGCTGATTCTGGTTGCCGACACGACTCAGGCCACCGCCGCGGTGCGCGATCTTCGCGAGCTGTTGATCGGCGCCGGTGCGATTACCCTTGCAGTCGCCGCGGCGCTGCTGATCGCCGTCGCCCGCGGCGCGTTGCGGCCCCTCGACCGACTCACGGGGTTGGCGAGGGCCATCAGCACCGGCGACCGTGGCCGCCGTCTGCGACCGGACCGCCCGAACACCGAACTCGGCCGTGCCGCAGCAGCTTTCGACGAGATGCTCGACGCGCTGGAAGCTGCCGAACACCAAGCGCAGGAGGCGGCCGAGGTGGCTCGGCGGGCCGAGGCGCAGACGCGGGCGTTCCTTGCCGACGCCGCCCACGAGCTGCGCACCCCGCTCGCCGGAATCCAGGTCGCGGCCGAGCAACTGACCAACACCGCCGACGACGCCTCGCCGGACGCCACGTCACGCACCAAGCGCCGCGTCGCACTGTTGCTGTCGGACGCCCGCCGAGCCGGACGGCTCGTCACCGACATGTTGGACCTGAGCCGCATCGACGCCGGGCTGCCGCTGCGGGTCGCCGAGGTCGACGTAGTCGGGATCGCCGACGCTCAGGTGGAACGCGCCGACATGCTCGCACCGCAGACCACGGTGATGCGTACGGGTCTCGACCGCCTGGTGATCCCCGCCGACCCGCACCGCGTCGGTCAGATCCTGGCCAACCTGCTCGACAACGCACGCCGCTACACGCCGGCGGGTGGGCGGATCACGGTGCACGTCGAGGTGCTCGGTCCCGCCGCCAACCTGGTGGTCAGTGACACGGGCGAAGGTATCGCGCCGGAGGACCGCGAGCGGGTGTTCGACCGCCTGGTGCGGTTGGACGCTGCTCGCGATCGGGATCACGGAGGGGCGGGTCTTGGGTTGTCCATCGCCCGGGCGTTGGCGCGAGCCCACGGCGGCGATCTCGTCTGCGAGCCTCGGGACGGGGGCGCGCAGTTCCGTCTGACGCTGCCGACGATTGCGGCGCGCCCGTAACCAGCACCGACGCCGGGCGGCATTGACCCGGGTGCAGTCTATGGGCACTATTGGACGAAACGTTCAGAAAAGAACTACTCGTTCAATTGGTTGGGGGTGTCATGCAGTCGGAGCGGCAGCGGATGGCCATACCGTGCCAAGACCCGAGTCACACCAAGACCGAGGCCGACGCCGTCTACGAGTTCGGCGTAAACCGCGCGATCATCGAACAGGCCAAGGGCATGCTCATGTTCGTCTACGGGATCGACCCCGACGAGGCGTTCGACCGCCTCCGCGAGCAGTCCCAGCAGAACAACGTGAAGCTGCGACTGATCGCCAAGCAGGTGCTGTCGGATCTGGTGGAGCTGGCCCGCACATCCTCGCCGGCGCGCCGAATGGAACACGATCTGCTGCTGCGAACCGCGCATCAGCGGATTTCCGACGCCGCCGCCCGTCAGCAGGCCTGATCCAGGTTTTCTGCCACCACAAATGCGCAGCTCGGGGCCTCGTCAAAAGAAAATCGCCCCTCGCACCACGCCGGACCCCCGTCGGCTCCGAATGCCTCTGCGTGGGGACTAGCGCAATCAGATCGACGGACCAGAACGCACGGAGTCGGACGACATGCAGAAGCGAGGCGTGAGGCCCGTGCCGAATGGGCAAACTGTGCACATGAGCGGCGACGATCACGACGCGTCGGGACTCGTTCTGTCCCGTCGTCGGCCACTCGGGCACCGAGGCGCTTCCCCCGCCAGGGCCGTCCGCGGCACGGTCGACGTGCGCGGTGACGTGCGGGCGATGCTGGCCGACTTCGTGGCGTCCGAGTGTCTGCCCCAGCTCGACAGCACCGGGATCGACGGCGCGAGCAAGGTGCTGTCGGACTTCCTCGACGGCGGCAAGTACGTCCGCTCGACATTCATGTACCTGGGCTGGCTGTGCGGCGCGGACGAGGACGAATCAGCATTGCGGGCCTCGGCCAGCCTGGAATTGCTTCACGCCTTCGCCCTGCTGCAGGACGACGTGATGGACGAGTCGGCGCTGCGGCGCGGCAGGCCCGCCGCGCACGTGGCGTTGAGCGCATGGCATCGCGGGCGTGGGCTGACCGACTCGTCGGACCGCTTCGGGGAGTCGGCCGCGACCGTCCTCGGCGACCTCTGCCTGGTGTGGGCCGAGAAGATGCTCCGCCAGAGTGGCGTCGACGCCGACGCGCTCGCCAGGGTGTGGCCCCGCTACGACGACATGCGCGTGGAACTGGCGATCGGTCAGCTTGCCGACCTGGTCAACGACTCGCATGCCTTCCCGACGTTCGACGAGGTGCTCGACGTGGCCCGGCGGAAGTCGGGCAACTACACCGTTCGGCGGCCGTTGGAGATGGGAGCGGCGATGGCCGGCTGCCGGACGGAGGTCGTCGACGCCATCGGTGAGTACGGCGCCGCGATCGGCGAGGCGTTCCAGCTGCGCGACGACCTGCTCGGCATCTCCGGCTCGCCGACGGTGACCGGCAAGTCCGTCGGCATCGACCTCGAGGCGCAGAAGGCCACCAGCGTCGTCGTCGCCGCCCATCAGTTGGCCGATCCCGGGATGCGCCGTCAACTCGCCGACCTGATGACCACTCCCACGCTGACCGTCGCCGACGCCGAACGGTGGCGCACGTTGATCATCGCCAGCGGCGCCGCCCAATGGATCGAGGAACTCATCGACGAACGGCTCACTCGGGCGGTGCGTTGTCTGGACGTCGCCGGGATTCCCCAAACAGCGCGCGCCGCAATGGAAGACATGGCCGTGTACTGCACCAAGAGGAGTGCCTGATGCGTACCGTCAAGGGTAAGACCGATCGGGTCGTCGTCGTCGGCGGTGGCCTGTCGGGCCTGTCGGCGGCGCTGTACCTGGCTGGCCGCGGCCGCAACGTCACCGTCGTGGAACGCGAGGACCACCCCGGGGGACGAGTGGGCCGGGCCGACGTGTCCGGCTATCGCCTCGACATGGGGCCGACGGTGCTGACGATGCCCGACATCATCGACGACGCGATGGCCGCGGTGGGGGAGAAGCTCACCGATCGCCTCGAACTGACGTCGGTGCACCCGGCCTACAACGCGGTGTTCGCCGGGGGCGAGACCCTGCAGGTGCACACCGATCCGACGGCGATGTACACCGAGGTCGAACGGTTCGCCGGCCGCAAGGAAGCCGACGCCTACCTGCAGATGCGGCAGTGGCTGACCTCGCTGTACGAGACCGAGTTCGACGGCTTCATCGGCGCCAACTTCGATTCGCCGCTGTCGCTGCTCACCCCGCAACTGGGTCGCCTGTTGGCCATGGGCGGGTTTCGCCGCTGGGAGAGCGTGATTCGCAAGTTCCTCAGCGACGAGCGACTGCTTCGGGTGTTCACCTTCCAAGCCCTCTACGCCGGGGTGCCGCCGCAGAGTGCGTTGGCCGTGTACGCGGTGATCGCCTACATGGACACCGTTGCCGGCGTGTACTTCCCCGTCGGCGGCATGCGGGCGCTGCCCGACGCGATGGCCGCCGCGGCAGCCGATGCCGGCGTCGAATTCATCTACGGGGCAACGGTTTCCGGGATCGAGCGAAGCGGCTCGCGGGCCACTGCCGTGATCACCGACGGCGGGCAGCGGGTTCCCGCGGACGCCGTGGTGCTGACCACCGAGCTTCCCGACACCTACCGACTCCTTGACTACTCGCCGCGTCGCCTGCTGAAGTTGCGGCCCGCACCGTCGGCGGTCGTCGCCCACGTCGGCGTTCCCGCGGTCGACTCGTCGGTCGGCCATCACACCATCTTGTTCGGCGACGCCTGGAAGCAGACGTTCACCGACATCATCACCGACGGCCGGGTCATGGGTGACCCGTCGCTTCTGGTCACGCGACCGACCGCCGGAGATCCGAGTCTGGCTCCACCCGGACGCGACCTGCTCTACGTCCTCGCGCCGACGCCGAATACCGAAGTGGGCAAGGTGGATTGGGATGCCACGTCGTCGGCCTACGTCGAACACATGCTGGGCGCGGTCAGAGAGCGGCTGCCAGCGGTCGGAGACGACATGGAAGTGCTGTCGGTGGTGACACCCGCCGATTGGGGCCGCCAAGGCATGCTGGCCGGCACGCCCTTCGCGCTGGCCCACACCTTCGCGCAGACCGGTCCGTTCCGGCCGGCGAACACCGTGCGCGGCGTCGACAACGTCGTTCTGGCCGGATCGTCGACGGTGCCGGGGGTCGGCGTCCCGACCGCCGTCATGTCCGGCCGGTTGGCCGCCGACCGGATCACCGGAGTGCCGGTGCGGCAGGAGAATCGAGAGGTCGTGGGGCGATGATCAGTTCCGAGCTGGACGCCGCGGGCGTCATGGACCCGTCGCTGCGGGAGGCCTACCGGCAGTGCCGCGAGATCAACGCCCGCGACGGCAAGACCTTCTTCCTGGCGACCCGGCTCTTGGCGCCAGCCCAGCGCCCGGCGGTGCATGCGCTCTACGGGTTCGCCCGGCGCGCCGACGACATCCTCGACGAGTTCGACGACACCCGCGGCGACGAGGTGCGCGCCGAGCAGCTCCAACAGTTCTCCACCCAGCTGTTCAACAGCCTGGTGGAGAACCAGGCCACCGCCGACGACCCCACCCTCACGGCCGTCGTGCACACCGCGCGCCGCTACGACATCGGTTGGCAACTGTTCGACGACTTCCTGGCCTCGATGCGGATGGATCTCACGGTCACCGACTATCCGGATCGGGCCTCGCTCGAGCGGTACATGTACGGGTCCGCCGAAGTGATCGGGCTGCAGATGTTGCCCATCCTGGGGACCGTCGGCTCGAGGGAGGACGCCGCACCGGCGGCCGCCGCGCTCGGAAAGGCGTTCCAGCTGACCAACTTCCTGCGTGACGTCGACGAGGATCTGGACCGCGGACGGGTCTATCTGCCCGCCGACGAACTGGCCGCGCACGGTGTCGACCGCGATGTGCTGACCTGGTGCCAGACCAACCGGCGGATCGACGCTCGGGTGCGTCGGGCGCTGCAGGAACAACACGCCGTCACGCGCCGGGTGTACGCCGCGGCCCGGCCGGGAGTCGACCAGCTGGCGCCGGCGTCACGGCCGTGCGTGGAGACGGCGTTGAAGCTGTACTCCGAAATCCTCGACCAAATCGAGGAGATGGACTTCGAAATCTTCACCCAACGTGCCAGTGTCGGCAAGGGACGGCGCCTCGTCGTCGCCGGGGCGGGTGTCGTCAGGGCATGGGGTGCCCGACTGCGGCACCGAAAGGAGTAGCAGTGGATCGCTTGCGCGAGACCGTACCCGCGGAGCCGGGTTTGCCCGACGCGAGCACGCTGGAGCGGACACCCCGGGTGGTGGTCGTCGGTGCCGGAATTGCCGGACTTGCGGCAGCCGCCGGGTTGAGTGAACGAGGCGTCGAGGTCGACGTCGTGGAGGCCGCCGACTACGTCGGCGGTCGGGTCGGCGGGTGGTCCGACACCCTGTCCGACGGCTCCGCGGTGGCGATGAATCGCGGCTTCCACGCCTTCTTTCGGCAGTACTACAACCTGCGCGCCCTGCTGCGCCGGTCCGATCCGCACCTGTCGGCACTGACCCCCGTCGAGGACTACCCGTTGGTGGACGCCGACGGGCGCCGCGACACGTTCCGCGGGCTGCCGCTCTCACCGCCGTTCAACGCGCTGGCGTTTGCGTTCCGCAGCCCCACGTTTCGGCTACGCGATCTGGTCAGGATCGACGGCAAGGCCGCCGCTCCGCTGGCCACCGCGTCGGTGCCGAAGACCTATCACGATCTCGACGACAGGACTGCGGCGGAGTTCTTGCAGGACATCAACTTTCCGGACGCGGCCCGCCACTTGGCGTTCGAGGTGTTCGCCAGGAGTTTCTTCGTCAAGCCGGAACGGCTCTCGGCGGCGGAGCTGGTGACGATGTTCCACATCTACTTCCTGGGGTCCAGCGAAGGCCTGGTGTTCGACGTCGCCAACGGGAACTTCGACGAGGTGTTGTGGAATCCGCTGCGAAAGTACCTGGAGGGCAGGGGTGTTCGGTTCCACACCGGGACGCCGGTCGAATCCGTGGGACTGGGCGACGGGGTGCGGGTGCGGTGTGCCGGGGACGAGGTGTTCGCCGCCGACGCGGTGGTGTTGGCCACCGACGTCGGCGGACTGCGGCGGATCGTGGCGGCCTCACCCGAGCTCGGTGACGAAGATTGGCGGCGACGGGTCGACGATGTCGGCAACGCGCCGCCGTTCGTGGTGCTGCGACTCTGGCTGGATCGACCGGTGCAGTCGGACCGGGCGGCGTTCCTTGGCACCGGTGGCCGGTCACCACTGGACAACGTCAGCGTGCTGGAGCGATACGAGCGTGAGGCCGCTCAATGGGCCGCGCGCACAGGCGGTTCGGTGGTGGAACTGCACGGCTATTCCGTGACCGGCGACGACGCCGAAGTACGCGACGGTCTGCTGGCCCGCATGCACGAGCTGTATCCGGAAACCGCCGCGGCGACCATCGTGGACGAACGCCTGTTGCGACGCGAAGACTGCCCCAGCTTCGGGCCTGGCGACTTCGCGCGTCGGCCTACGGTCGGGACGCCCGATCCCCGGGTGGTGTTGGCCGGTGACGGCATTCGCATCGATCTGCCCGTCGCCCTGATGGAGCGCGCGGCCACCACCGGGTGGACCGCGGCCAACCAGCTGCTCACCGGTTTCGGACTGGCCGGTCACGTGCTGCACACCGTGCCCAACCGTGGCCGATCGGCATGGCTCAGCCGGTTGGTGGCGCGAACGGAAGGTCAACGGGCATGAGCGCTTTCACCGAGTTTCGGGCCAACGTCGCCAAGAGTTGGCCGTTCACCACGTTGCCTCTATTGGACTGGTCTGCGCAAACGCCGACCTTCGCCGACGCCGATCCACGGATCATCTCCTCGGCGTTGGCCCGCGCGCAGCGCCGCCCGAGCGGGAACTGGTTCCCGTTTGCCGCAAGTTCGGAGATCGCCACCAAGGCAACGGGTTCGGTGGTGGCCGGCGTGCAAATCGTCGCCTGGCGGGGGGCCGAGGGTGAACTGCTGGTGGCCCCGAGGGCGTGCCCCCATCTCGGCGCCGACCTGGCGACCGCGCCCGTGGAATGCGGCACGCTGGTCTGCCCGTGGCACGGTCTGCGGCTCTCGGATCGTCGACACGGGGCCTGGAAGCCGTTCCCCGCGTTCGACGACGGGGTGCTGAGCTGGGTTCGGCTCGACGCCGTCGGCGGTGAAGACCCGACCGACGCCCCCGTCGTCCCCGAGCGGCCGGGCCACCCGCAGATGGCCGCCGTCGCCCGACTCGAGGGAACGTGTGAGCCCAGGGACATCGTCGCCAACCGGCTGGACCCCTGGCACGGCGCCTGGTTCCACCCGTACTCGTTCACTCAGCTCAAGGTGCTCAGTGCGCCCCCGGCCGTCGACGTGCTCCCCGACGCGCAAGACCGCTTCGTCGTCGACGTCACCTTCCGGCTCGGCAAGCTCGGTGTTCCGGTCATCGCCGAGTTCACCGCGCCCGGGCCACGGACCGTCGTCATGCGCATCGTGGAGGGAGAGGGCGTGGGCAGCGTCGTCGAAACCCACGGCACGCCACTGGGTTCCGGACCCGACGGGCGGCCGCGCACCGCGGTGCTGGAGGCCGTCATCGCGCATTCGGACCGCCCCAACTTCGGCAAGGGCCTGGTCGCGCTGCCCGTGATCCGCCCGCTGATGAGGCATGCGGCGGCGCGCCTGTGGCGTGACGATCTGGCGTACGCGGAGCGGCTCTACGCGCAGAGGTCCGAGGGCTGACGCGCCGCCGTCGACTGCACGCATCGTGTACGCATCGCTCGAGAAGGGCCGCAAACAAGCGTGCGGTCGGCGACCTCTAGCGTGACTGCGCCGCGTCCAACAGCGGCACCTGCTCGACGGCCCACGGGCTGATCGCCCACGGCATCTCGACGGCCGCGCGCAACTGGTCCCACGGCACCCACGCCGAGTCCATGATCTCCTCGGGATCGGCGTCCAGCGGGCCGGCGATGCGGGCGCGGTAGACCGGGCACACCTCGTTCTCGACCACACCGCTGGCGTCGACCGCGCGGTAGCGGAAGTCGGGCAGCACGCACTGCAGATCGGTGATCCCGACGCCGAGTTCGGCACCGGCGCGGCGCACCACCGCGTCGTCCATTGGCTCGTCGGGCGCCGGATGACCGCAGAACGAATTGGTCCACACGCCGGGAAAGGCTCGCTTGTCCAGCGCCCGGCGGGTCAACAGCACCCGACCCGCGTCGTCGAAGAGGTAGCACGAGAAGGCGAGATGCAGGGGCGTCGCTCCGTGGTGGACGTCGGCCTTGCGCGCCGTGCCGACACTGCGGCCCGCTTCGTCGAGTAAGACGACCAGCTCGTCGGTCTGGATTGAGTTCATGGACACCACCGCAACATCACTCGTAGGAACCGCTTGGGATTCGTCGCCGCCTCGGGTCTGGACGGGTCCTTCGTCAGAGCACCTGTGTGCCGTACATCTCACCGAGCGGGTCGGCGATCAGTTCGATGCGGGCTCCGTCGGGGTCGCGGAAGTACAGCGACACCCCGCTGTGCTCGGCGACCTCGACACCCGCCGCGGCCAGTTTGCCCTTGAGGTGTTGCCACCGCTCGGGCTCGACGCTGATCGCCACGTGGTGTAGCCCGCCGAGGACCTCCCGGTACGGCTCGGTGTCCAGTCCGGGAAAGTCGAAGAACGCCAACAGGTTCGAGTTGCCGATGTCGAAGAAGAAGTGCGTCGAACCGTGATAGTCGCGGTTCTCGATGAGCTCGGTCAGCGGGAACTCGAGCAGCTCCTGATAGAACCGGATGGTCCGCTCGACGTCACCGCTGATGAGCGCGGTGTGGTGCAACCCGCGGCCCGACGACGCAGGCCGTTCGGCGGTCGGGCGAAGGTACGACGTGGCGAGTTCGCGACGCCGGGTGTCGAATTGCTGCGTCGACTCTTCACTGGTGGCGGTCATCCCTGCATTCTTCCCGAAGTCGCACGCCAGCGGTGGGTGTGTCGGAGAACACGTGCCGCCGAGCGATGGATTCCCCGATCGGCCGCGAATAGCGGTCATGGCACATGACGACTCGAATAACACCCCCGGACCCATCGCCGGCGAAGGTCTCAGGGACGCGGCCCGCTGGCCCGGCTACGGGTTGATCGCGGCAGGTTTGGCGTTGACGGCGCTGAGCCTGGCCGGGTTCGCGGTCGGTCGGAGCTCGTTGGCGGTGATCGGAGCCGTGCTGGCAGCGCTGGCCGTCGTCGCCGGGGTGACCTGGCAGTTCGTCGAGCACCGGCGGTTGGCTGCCCGGCACGGCGCGGGCACCCCGGAGCGGCCGGAGGATGCGGCTCCTCTGAGGTAGCGGCGGCGCCCGGTCACAGGGTGACGACGATCTTCCTGGCGGAGACGCCCTTCCGTTGCGCGTCAAGGCCGGCTTGGACGTGCTCGAGGCCCGCGCCGATGACGAAGGGTTCGGGGGCGGCGCGGTAGCGGCCCTCGGCAAGAGCTCGGGGCAGGAAGTCTTGGTAGAGGAGGGTGCTGACCTCGTCGTCCTTGAGGGAGCCGCCCCAGATCATCTTGCTGCGGATGCCTCGAAGCCGGGACGTGACCTGCGTGGACACCGTAGAGGCCACCAGTCGCAGCATCAGCCTGGGGAGCTGAAGGCTACGACCCGGGGTCAGGCTTGCGAACGAGACCGGCGGGCTGGCGATCGAGACGAATTTGGTGCCGGTGCAACGGTGGAGGATCTCCGCGCAGACGCCAGCCGAGTCGGTGGCGACGGCGAGGGCTCCGGCGACCGTTCTGCCGCGCAGCGCGGTGACGACGTCCTCGATGACGGTGGGGCTGTTGTAGGCGAAGACCTCACCGGCACCCAGCTCGGTGACGTAGTCGAAGTTGCGCGGCGATGCAGTGGTGACGACGTCGTAGCCGGCCGCGACGGCGAGTTGGATGGCGTTGCTGCCGACGCTGGTGGAACCACCCCATACCAACAGGACCTTGCCCGTGGACATCGCCGTCGCAGAGGGGTGTTCGAGGGCGAGTTGATCCTTCTGGAAGAGCCCGCACGCCGCAGTCGACAGAGCCAGCGGCAGCACGGCTGCGTTCTCGTAGGCCAGTGTCGCCGGGATCGGTGCTGCCATGTGGTCCAGGACCACGGTGTACTCCTGGAAGGCGCCCTCGGCCGCGTTGTTGCGTGACTTCTCCGTGCCCACGGCATGCGCGAGGACGCGGTCACCCACCGAGAACCGGGTGACACCGGGACCAACCTCGACGACCTCGCCGGCGAGATCGGAGCCGAGGACGAACGGGTAGGTCATCGAGCGAGCGAAGAGTCCTCCCGCGGCCTGGAGGATCCAGTCATACGGGTTGATCGCCACGGCGTGATTGCGCACGACGATCTGATGATGACCGGGGCTGGGGTAGGGGGCGGACTTGACGTCGAGGGCGGCGCCCTGGGATCCGATCCAGGCGGCGGTGTTGGTGCTCATCACGTCACTCCTGTGGTCTTGTCGCCCCGCCGGTGATGGCATCGCGTGTCATCACCGTAAGTCATGACACTCCATGTCGTCAATGACGACATGGAGTGTCATCGGGTGTTGCGACGGCCGAGACCTGGCGCGCTCCGGATCTACCGGGGTGAGCCTTCCGGATCGACGCGGGCGGGCCACCAGATGCGCGGCCCGACGAGGGTGAACAGGGCGGGGATCATCACCGTGCGCACCAGGAAGGTGTCCAGCAGGATGCCGAGGCCGACGATGATGCCGATCTGGGTAAGCACGATCAGGGGCAGCACGCCGAGGACGGCGAAGACCGCGGCCAGCACGACGCCCGCGCTGGTGATCACCCCGCCGGTGGCCGAGACCGCACGTACGACGCCCTCCCTGGTGCCGTGGTCGTGCGTCTCCTCCCGGGCCCTGGTGATCAGGAAGATCGTGTAGTCCACGCCGAGTGCGACGAGGAACAGGATCGCGAACAGGGGAGTGGTGTTGTCCAGCGCGGGAAAGCCGAGCGCATGCACGCTGAGCCAGCCGCCGAGGCCCAACGCCGCGAGCGCGCTGAGCACCGTCACCGCCACCAGGATCACCGGCGCCAACGCCGCCCGGAGCAGGACGTACAGCACCAGGAGCACCACGACGAGGATGGCGGGGATGACGACGCGCTGGTCGCGCTGGGCGGCGCTGCGGGCGTCGAGCGCCTGGGCGTCGGTGCCGCCGACGACGGCCTGGGAGTCGACGCCGCGGACCGATTCGCGAAGGTGCTCGACGACGTCGAAGGCGGCCGGGGAGGCGGGTGCGGCGTCGACGACGACGGAGAACTGAGTGAGGCCCGTCGCCGACGTGCCGGTGTCACGCGCTGAGACGACGCCGGGTGTGGCGTCGATCGCCCGCCGAAGGTCGTCGACGTGGTCGGTGCGACCGACGACCGACGTGGGTGCCGACAAGCCGCCGGGGAAGTGGGCGGCGAGGGTGTCGTAGGCCGACACCGACTCCGCCTTCACCCGGAACTGCTCGGTCTGCGACAGTCCGATCGGGGTGCCAAGCACTCCGGTGCACAGGACCGCGAGTAGGGCCACGGTGCCGACGGCGACCCGGCCTGCGTGGTTGCTCACCCATGTCGCCACCCGATACCAGGCGGTCGGATCCGCTGCCGTGTCACCAGGGCCCTGACGAGGGATGAACGGCCAGAACAGCTTTGGCCCGAACAGCGCCAGCAACGGTGGCAGGACGGCGAGGACGAACAGCGCGGCGACCACCAGCCCGCAGGCCGCCTGAGCGCCGAGGCTGCGGGTGGACGGCACCACGGCCAGCAGAAGGGTGAGCAGTGCGAGCACCACGGTGGCGTTGCTGGCCAGGATGGCGGGGCCGGCATGCCGCAGCGCGACTCGAAGCGCATCGCGGTGATCGGGTGCCTTGGCGAGCTCTTCGCGGTACCGCGAAATGAGCAGCAGGGCATAGTTGGTGCCCGCGCCGAAAACCAGGACGCTGGTGATCCCGGTGGTGGAGCCGTCGGAGGTCAAGCCGGTCAGTCCGGCCACCACACCGCCGAGCGCGGCGGCCGTCTGGTCGGCGACGGCGACGACGGTGAGTGGCACCAGCCACAGGATGGGCGAACGATAGGTGACGATGAGCAGCAGTGCGACCACCGCGGCGGTGACCGCCAACAGGGTGAAGTTCGCACCGGAGAACGAGTCGGCAATGTCGGCGCCGAAGGCCGGCCCGCCGGTGATGCGAAGCTGGAGTCCTTGCGGGGCAACGTCATTGGCGGCGGCACGCAGGTTCTTCACGGTGTCGGCGAGGTCGAAGCCCGACAGGTCGGCGGCGATCGATACCGGGGCTACGGCGACGACGCCGTCCTGCGAGGTCGACAGCGGTGCGCCGCCCTGCTGGCCTGCGCGGGCCAGCACCCGTTGGTGGGCCTCCTCGGCACTGGCGAGGTCGGCCGGCGCGAGCGCGGCACCGTCGGCGCGCGAGACCACCAGGAGCACCGGCGCCTCGTCGCCCGAGGGGAAGTCCTTGGCGAGAACGGCCGCCCGCGCCGATTCGGCCGACGGCGGCACCGGCACCGGTGACTGCGTCGATCCGGCATTCGCGCCGGCCAATGCCATCAGCAGGCCCGCCGCGACCGTGACCAGCAGGGCGATGATCCACGACCGCCGACCGGAGACGATGGCGGCATATCGGTCCCAGAAACTCATGCGACCACTATATTAAGTAACTTAATCATTAATCAAGTGAAGGACTAGCCGAGTGAGCCGCTCACCTGCCGCCAAGCGGGATGCCGTCGAGGCGTTGATCGTGTCCGACGTGCAGTCGCTGTCGGCCGAGTCCGACGACCTCAGTCGGGTGTTCTGTGCCCGACACGACCTGAATGACAACGACTTTCGGGCGCTGCTGCACGTGATGGTGTCCGAGCGCGACGGCGAGCCGTTGACACAGAGCCAGCTGGGGCAACGCATCGGCGTCTCCGGCGCCGCGATCACCTACCTCGTCGACCGCATGGTGGGGGCCGGCCACCTGACCCGCGAGCCGCATCCGTCGGACCGACGCAAAGTGCTCCTGCGCTATGCCGACCACGGCAACGCGGTCGCGCGCTCGTTCTTCAGCCCGTTGGGCCAGCACACCGCGGCGTCGCTCGAGGAGTTCTCGGCCGCCGAGTTGGCGACGGCCCACCGGGTGCTGACCGCGGTGATCGGGTCGATGCGGGCGTTCAACGCCGAGCTTCGGGAATGACGGCGGGCACGTCACATCCATGACCGATTGATGACGAAGCGGCCGTAAGACTTTGGGACGAGCTATGGGACGCGTCGCGCGCGCACAATGAAGGTCGACCCACGGGAGTGCACATCATGAGTCCCAAGCTCGCTGAATTGGCCGCCCATCAGGGTGATGCGATCGATTCGCGGTATCACCCGTCGGCGGCGGTACGCCGCCAGCTCAACAAGGTGTTCCCGACGCACTGGTCGTTCCTCGGCGCCCATCAGGGTGATGCGATCGATTCGCGGTATCACCCGTCGGCGGCGGTACGCCGCCAGCTCAACAAGGTGTTCCCGACGCACTGGTCGTTCCTGCTTGGAGAGATCGCGCTGTACAGCTTCATCGTGCTGCTGCTCACCGGTGTCTACCTGACCCTGTTCTTCGACCCCTCGATGGCCGAAGTCACCTACCACGGGGTGTACCAGCCGCTCAACGGCATTCAGATGTCGCGGGCGTATGAAACCGCGTTGGACATCTCCTTCGAAGTGCGCGGCGGGCTGTTCGTCCGTCAGGTCCACCACTGGGCCGCACTGCTGTTCGCCGCGTCGATCATGGTCCACCTCGCCCGGGTGTTCTTCACCGGTGCGTTCCGCCGCCCCCGCGAGGCGAACTGGGTGATCGGGTCGCTGCTGCTGATCCTGGCGATGTTCGAGGGCTACTTCGGCTACTCCCTGCCCGACGATCTGCTCTCGGGCACCGGCCTTCGCGCCGCGTTCTCCTCGATCACCCTGGGCATGCCACTGATCGGCACCTGGCTGCACTGGGCGCTCTTCGGTGGAGACTTCCCCGGCAGCATCATCATCCCCCGGCTCTACGCCCTGCACATCCTGCTCATCCCCACTGATCGGCACCTGGCTGCACTGGGCGCTCTTCGGTGGAGACTTCCCCGGCAGCATCATCATCCCCCGGCTCTACGCCCTGCACATCCTGCTCATCCCGGGCATCATCCTGGCGCTGATCGGGGTGCACTTGGCGATGGTGTGGTTCCAGAAGCACACCCAGTTCCCCGGGCCCGGCCGGACCGAACACAACGTCGTCGGCGTCCGCGTCATGCCGGTGTTCGCGGTGAAGTCGGGCGCATTCTTTGCCATGACGGTAGGGGTGTTGGGGTTGATGGGTGGGTTGTTGCAGATCAACCCCATCTGGCAGCTCGGGCCGTACAAGCCGTCGCAGATCTCGGCGGGTTCGCAGCCCGACTTCTACATGATGTGGACCGACGGCCTGGCCCGGATCTGGCCGGCGTGGGAGCTGTATCCGTTCGGGCACACCGTGCCCGCCGCGGTCGCGGTGGCGTTGCTGATGGGCTTGGTCTTCATCCTGTTGACGATCTACCCGTTCCTGGAGAAGCGGTTCTCCAAGGACACCGCGCACCACAACCTGCTGCAGCGGCCGCGAGATGCACCGGTCCGCACCGCGATCGGGGCGATGGCTATCGCGCTGTACATCGTGCTGACGTTCTCGGCGATGAACGACATCATCGCCTTGAAGTTCCACATCTCGCTGAATGCGACGACGTGGATCGGTCGGATCGGGATGGTCGCGTTGCGGTGGGCGATCAGCCTGCAGCGCAGCGACCGCGCCGTGTTGGAGCACGGCATCGAGACCGGCATCCTCAAGCGGCTGCCGCACGGCGCGTACGTCGAGCTGCACCAGCCGCTGGGACCGGTCGACGAGCACGGCCACCCGATTCCGTTGGAGTACCAGGGGGCGCCGCTGCCCAAGCGGATGAACAAGCTGGGCTCCGCCGGCGCACCGGGCACGGGCAACTTCCTGTTCCCCGATCCCGAAGGCGAACAGACCGCCTTGGTCGACGCCGCCCACGCCGCCGAACACCGCGCCGTCACAGCGCTCAAGCAGCGGCAGCACACCAACGGCAACGGCAGCAACGGCCACCACTAAGCACTCGTCACCGAGGTCGGGGCGACGGCAATGACTTGCCGTCGTCTCCCGGCCCGTTGGCGGTCTGTGCCCGCTGCGTCCAGCGAACCTGGGGACCGCTTTCTCCAAAACCGCTCAGCAAAGAATCTGAGTGAACTACGGTGGCGGGGAACAGGAGGTGTCCCCATGAAGACCATGCTCGTGGCCGTGCTCGCGGCAGGCGTCGCGATCGGTGTCGCACCACCCGCCGCTGCCGAGGAGAGCGCCTACTTGAACCAACTCTCGCCGCGGCTCACGTTCCTCAGCAGCGAGCAGTTGCTGACCGAGGGCTACAAGGTGTGCCGGTACGTCAGCGTCGGGCGACCCACCGCCGATGCGATTCCGATGGTTATGGACGACCTCCAGACATCGGTGTCCCCCGCCCTGGACATCATCTCCGCGGCGATCCAACAGTTGGACTGCTGACGCTCGTTCCTAAGGTGGACGGCAGACCCACCACAGGAACGAGGCATCACCCATGACCGAAGACTTGCCCGACACCGCACTGGAATTGCGTTCGTTGGTGACGTCGCAGGGCACGCTCGAACTCTCGCTGCACGACGTTCCCGTGCCCACCCCCGCCGATGACGAGGTGCTGGTCCGCGTGGAAGCCGCGCCGATCAACCCGTCGGACATCGGCCTCCTCGTCGCCTCCGCAGACATGGGTGCTGCGACGGTCGGAGGCACCCCCGAGCGTCCCGTGGTGACCGCACCGATCAGCCCCGAGGCGCTCGACGCGCTGAAGGCACGACTGGACGATTCGTTGCCCGTCGGCAACGAAGGGGCGGGCACCGTCGTCGCCACGGGATCCTCGGCGGGTGCCCGAGCATTGCTCGGCAAGATGGTCGGGCTCGCAGGCGGCGGCATGTACGCGCAGTACCGCGTGGCGAAGGCCGCGGCGTGCCTGGTGCTTCCCGACGGGACGCCGGCACGCGACGGCGCGTCGTCCTTCGTCAACCCGCTGACCGCGCTCGGCATGGTGGAAACCATGGAGCGGGAAGGACATTCGGCCCTGGTCCACACGGCCGCGGCGTCCAACCTCGGTCAGATGCTGGTGAAGATCTGCCTCGAGGACGACATCCCGCTGGTGAACGTCGTCCGCAAGCCCGAACAGGCGGAGCTGCTGAGGTCGATCGGAGCGGTGTACGTGTGCGATTCGTCGTCGCCGACGTTCACCGACGACCTCTTGGACGCGCTGGTGGCGACGTCGGCGACGCTGGCGTTCGACGCCATCGGTGGCGGCACCGTCGCCGGCGACATCCTGAACGGGATGGAGCGAGCCGCCAACGCGACCGGTACCGGGTACTCGCGCTACGGCTCGACCGTGCACAAGCAGGTCTACGTCTACGGTGCCCTCGACACGGGCCCGACGACGCTCACCAGGAAGTTCGGCATGGCGTGGGGTATCGGTGGGTGGCTGCTGACCCCGTTCCTCCAGAACGCGGGCGCCGACACCATCGGACGGTTGCGGTCCCGGGTGGCAGGAGAACTCACCACGACGTTCGCGAGTTCCTACAACCACGAGGTGTCCCTCGCGGGGATGCTCGCACCGGAGGCGTTCAACGCCTATCTCAGGCGCGCGACCGGCGAAAAGTTCCTCATCACACCGCAGGTCGCACCCTAGGTCGGGGGCGGCCGAGGTCTCCTCGGCCGCCAAAATGAGGTGCGTGGCGGCGCTGGCGACGAGTACCGTGCACGACGCGATGACCACCACGACGACACGGCGCAACACCTCACCGTCCGCGCAGGCCGTCGCCAACGCCGACGACTTCGACCGCACCGTCGGGTGGCGGCGGCTGAAGAGCCCGGGCGTCAGCGTCGCCCTCGTCGCGATGATGATCGCGGCGATCCTGCAGTCGCTGGGCACCGTCGTCATCGGCCGACTCGCGACCAACCCCGTCTGGACGACGGTGGGGGTGCTCGCGGCGTGCCTGTTGGGCGCGGCCGTGCTCGACACCCTCGGGCGCACCGTCTGGGCACGCATCGCCGACAGGGCGGAGGGTCGGCTGCGAGCCGACTTGCTCACCGCCGCATTGAGTCAGCCCCTCGAGCGGTTGTCCGAGCAGGCCGTCGGCGAGATCCTCGACCGCGTCGACGACGACACCCACGAGGTCGGATCGCTGGTGCGCTCACAGGTGTGGGACGCCATGCGCACCGTCTTCTCCGCGCTGCCGATGTTGATCGTCGCGGGCCTGACGTGGTGGCCGGCGTGGATCGTCTTTCCCGTCGTCGTCCCCCTGATCACGTTGGCGATCCGGCCGCTGCTGCGCGAACTCGGCACCCGCAAGGTCGTCGAGGAGATCGCCTGGACGGATCACGCCGCGGCGATGGAGGAGGGCATCGCCGCTCGAGATGACTTGCGTACCAGCCTCGGTCAGGCGTTCATCCTGAGACGGTGCGCCGAACTGTCCGCCAACATCCAGCGGTGCTTCCGCGCGGTGGTGGCAATCGAGTCGCGGATCACCCTGCGCGCAGGCGGTCTGCTGCACGCGCTGCTCGGGGGGGTGGTGATCGCGGGTGTCGCCTTGGTCTCCGGCGGTGACCTCGGCGTGGCCCAGCTGATCACGCTGTTCCTGGTCAGCGCGACCCTGGTCGGCGAGATCTCCCAGCTCACCCGCCAGCTGCCCGAGTTGCAGGCGGGGATGGGTGCAGTCATCCGGCTGCGGCAACTGATCGACGCCGAGTCCGAACCCGCTGGCGGAGGAACACTCTCGGCGGACGTCGTCGACGTCGAACTGCGGGATCTCAGCTTCTCCTACGCCGACGGGCCACGGGTTCTCAAGAACGTCGACCTCCGAGTTCGGGCCGGAACGACGTGTGCACTGGTCGGCCGAACCGGTTCTGGCAAGTCGACTCTCGCGTCGCTGGTGTCGCGTGCCGTCGACCCGGAACGGGGATCGCTGTTCCTCGGAGGGGTCGACGTTCTCGACCTCGACCTGCAATGGCTGAGGGCCTCGGTCGGCGTGGTGACCCAGCGCACCGAGATCCTCGCGGGCACGCTCGCCGAGAACATCGCGCTGTTCGCCGACCTGCCGCGGGAACGGGTGCTGGACGCCGTCGCCGAGCTCGAACTGACCGATTGGGTCGACAGCCTCCCCGACGGCGTCGACACGCTCCTCGGTCCGGGTGGGACGACGCTGTCGGCGGGGGAGGAGCAACTCGTCGCCTTCGCGCGACTGCTCGTCCGTGCGGTGCGCGTGGTCGTCCTCGACGAGGCGACCGCGCGCATGGACCCGCTCACCGAGGCGCGGGTCGTTCGCGCCGCCGACCGACTGCTGACCAATCGCACCGGAATCCTTATTGCGCATCGTCTTTCGACCGTCGCGCGAGCAGATCACGTCGTCGTGCTCGACTACGGTCGCATCGTCGACCAGGGTCCGCGGGTCGAGCTCGCCTCCCGGCCGGGGCCCTTTCTGCGGCTGCTGGAGGCCAGTGGTGTTCAGGACGCACCGCCGCCACCCTTGCCGTCGGCCGAGGACGGTGTCGGTGTCGGTGGGGCCCGCCGCCACGGCGCCGAACCGGAGACGCCCGACGTCGACGGCGGGCCGAGCTTGGCCCGCGGAATCTTCAAGATGGTCCGCACCCATCCCAGCTGGGGTCTGCTCGGCGCCTCGCTGTTCGTGCTGTCCGGGCTGGTCGGGGCGACCGGCGCGATCAGTGGCTTCGCATGGGGACACCTCGTCCAAAAGCTGAGCGACGGAACGACTTCGGTGCCCATCACCGTTGCCGTCGTGGCCAGCATCGTGGTGGAGCCGTTGATATTGGCGTTGGCACTTCGGCGATTTCTGCCGTGGTGGTCGGCGTGCTCGTTGCGCATCCGGATGACGGTGCTCGAAGCGCAGACCCGGCAGCACCGGCTGGCGAGGACGCCGCCGGGTGAGGTGGTCTCCCGCGTGCTGGACTCCGACCGGTTCCTGCACTACGCCGACCGGTGGAACGACGTCATCGGCGGTCTGGTCGTCGTGGTCGTCGCGTCGTTCCTCAGCGGCACACCCGTCGCAGGAGCGATCCTGCTCGCGGTGATGGTCGCCGCCGCCGTGACCTCGGTGGTCGGCAGGCCCGTCGCGGGCCGCTCGGCGGCAGCGGCCTCGAAGACCCGCGCCGACTTCGGCCGGTCGCTGGTGTCGGTGCTCGAGTGCGTAAGGACGGTCAAGCTCGCCGCCGCGACGACCGACGTTCGTGCGCATCTGGACCGCGTCGACGGTGGCCGCGTGGGCGCCGCCGTCCGCGAACATCGGGTGCAGTCGATCCTCCTCGGGGTCCCCGTCGTGATGGTGGAACTCGGCGTCGTCGCGGCGTGGATCGTCTACCTGCTTGGCGGCTGGGACCTGGCGGCGGCGCTGCTCGTCTCCGGTGCAGTCGCCGGGTTCGACTACTTCGGCAGCGTGGCAGGGGCGGTCGTCACCGACGCGCCAGGCACGCGGTCGTGGCAGCAGGCGACCAGCCGTCTCGCCGGCGGAGCGGACCTGATGGACATCCCCGCCGGTGTCGACCTCGAAGCCGGAACCGCACCGCTACCGGTGCCAGCGCCCCGAAAGTCGTTGCAGCGTCTCGATCTCGTCGACGTGTCGGCGGTGCACGACGACGGGACCCGCGGCGTCACCGGCGTCGACCTCACCGTCGAGGCGGGCGAGCTGGTGCTGTTGCTGGGGCAGGTCGGATCGGGAAAGTCGAGTCTGCTGTCAGCCCTGTGCGGTCTCGTCGGGCATACCGGCCAGATCCGCTGGAACGGGGTCGACGTCGCCGACGCGCAGACGTTCCTGCGACCCGGGCAGGTCGCGCACGTCGCCCAGGTGCCGATGGTGTTGTCGGGGACGTTCGCCGACAACGTGCGCCTCGACCACGACCGTGACGTGCAGCGGGCCGTCGACGGGGCTCGGCTCGGGTCCGACGTGGCGGAGGCGGGCGGGGTCGACGCCCTCGTCGGTCACCGCGGGGTGCGGCTGTCCGGCGGGCAGGTCCAACGGCTGGCCCTCGCCAGGGCGCTGGCGGTGGAACCGGAACTGCTTCTGGCCGACGACATTTCGAGCGCACTCGACGCCGCCACCGAGGTGGAGCTGTGGACGAGTCTGCGGGCGCGCGGCATCACGGTGCTCGGCGCGACGTCCAAGCGGGCGGCGTTGGCCAGGGCCGACCGCGTCGTCGTGCTGGTCGACGGGGCGGTCGCGGCCACCGGACCGTGGACCGAGCTGGCGCCGCAGTGGAGTCACCTCGCGGCCTGATCCCTTCGCCGAGATCTGCAGCATGGTTGCGATCGCCGACGAATGACAGCCCTCGCGCAGATCTCGGCGGAAGCTCTCAGCCCTGCCACGCCGCGGCGGCGACCAGTTCGGCCACCAGCACCTCGGTGAGCAGGCGGACGTCGTCGTCGGTGTCGCCCGGATAGCGCAGGTGGTACCCGGCCCCAGGGACGTCGCCACCGATGCCGACGACGGTGCTGCCGCGGGCGGTCGTCCACTCGGCCAGCTGGGCCTCCCACGCCGAGCCCGCGAAGACCGCCAGCCGGTAGTCGGTGGTCTTCGTCAGGTACACGTCGACGTGACTCCAGTCCCCGGTCTCGCATCCGACGGCCGCCAGGCGGGGGCCCTCGCGGAGCATGAGGGCCGCCTGCTGGGCCGAACAGAATCGGTGCGCGGGCGCCGCGAAATGGGTGCCCGTCGGGCCGAGCAGGAGCTCGGAAACCTGCGGCCGCCAATCGGATTCGGTGGCCAGGAGGTGGTCGGAAGCCTCGGCCGCCGCGGCCACCGCTGCCGCCAACGCGGCGGTGTCGGTCCCGGCGAGATGGCATTCGAGCGCCAGTAGCAGCGCCAGGGTGTGCTGGTAGCTGCGGCAGGCGACCCCGCCCACCTCGGGCTCGGCTGCCAGCTCGACGACGTCGCGGCAGCGTTCGGTGATCGCCGACCCCGGGGTGTTGGTCAGGGCGATCGTGTGCGCGGCGGCGGGGAGGCGGCCGAGGGCGTCGAGCGTCTCGACCGATCCGCCGCTGGCTGAGGTGGCGACGACGAGAGTGCCTGCGCCCCAATCCGGAAGCAGCTTTGACGACGCCAACTCCGAGGTCACCGTCAGCCCCTTGGCCCGCATCCGCGCGGCGGCCACCCCGCCCGCGTACGCCGAGGAGCCCATGCCGAGCAGCACCACCCGGTCGACGTTCTTCGGCACCACCGCCGCCCACGGGTTGCGCGCCGCCAGCGTGGCGGCGAGGCGGCCGAGCACCTCGGGCTTGCGCCGGAGGTCGGCGGCGAATCCGTCGGGCTTCACGTGGGGGTCCCTTCGTCGAGGAGTGCGGGCAGCGCCGCATCGGGAACGTACATCCAGCGGGGGAGATGACGTGCGGCGTAGACGATCTCACGGAGCACCTGCTGCGCGCGAAACGCGCCAAGCGGAGCCGGGTCGAAGAGGTCCGCGTGCCCGAGCGCGTCGAGCCGGCGGGTGTAGGCGGTCAGGAACGCGGTGCGACCGGCGGCCGACACCGCGGCCAGGGCCGCAGGGTCAAGGGTGGCGTACTTCGCGGCGACGATCGCGGTGTGCGCCAGCGACTGCGTCATCCCGGCGACGTCGAGCGCCGCGGGGATCGGCAGCATCCGCTCCGGCGCGGTCAGCACCGGGTTGCCGTCGAAGTCGGTGACTACGAAACGGCCACGGCTGCAGAGCACTTGGCCGACGTGCAGGTCGCCATGTCCCTCGAGGACCGGCGTCCCCGCCAGCTCGCCGAGACCGCTCAGCAACACCTCGACCTCGCCGCGCCGGGCGACGACGCCGGGGTGACCGAGCCGGACCACGGTGTCGAGGGTGTCCATCGCGTCGGCGCGCCACCGCGCGGCATCGGCGGCCGACGCGACGGTCGCCGTCGTCGACAGCGCCGCGTGGAGTTCGGCGACGACGGTGCCCACGTCGGCAGCTGCGGAGGAGAACCCGCCGGGGTCGCCGTCGCGCACCGCCGCGGTGACCAGGTCGACCGCCCACGTCCAGCCGTCGACGGCATCGGGAAGGTAGTCGTCGACGTAGGCCACCACGGTGTCGGCGCCGGCCGGCGTTCGCCAGGTCAGCACGCCCCACGGCGTCGGCATGCCGTCGAAGCCGGCCGCGCGGAGCACCTCGATCCGCGACGGCGCGGGGTGCGGGCCCTCCTGAAGGTGGGTCGCCCACTTGACCACGGCGACGTCGCCGACGATCACCGACTCGTTGGTCTGGTCGACCCCGACGGACCGCTCACCGGTGGCCGTGCGCGTCGACCAGGACCGCACCGTGAAGTCATCGCGCGCAGTCGGTCCCGCAGCGAGTACGTCGAGCAGGGCCGACGCGGCGCCGTCGCCCGGCTGAGCCCGGCGCCACCGTCCGTCGGCGTCGAGCACCTGCGGGATCGCCGCGAGACCGCTGCCGTCGTCGACCACCGCGAGACGGCGGCCCTCGGAGAGTGGCAATGCGTCCAGGAACTCAGGCACCCGAGTCTCGGTGGCGCGCACCGACCTCCTCGATGACGTCGGCGCCCACCCGTAGCCCGTCGCGGCCGCGGATCGCGGCACCGATCTCGTCGAGCCGGGCGCGCAGGTCGGTGTCGGCCAGCAGGCGGTCGACGGCGTCGGTCAGCTCGGCGTCGGCGAACGAGTAGGTGTCCAGCCGCACCCCGAACCCGAGTTCGTCGACGCGCTGGGCGTTTTCGTACTGATCCCAGAACAGCGGAAGCACGATCAGCGGCTTGCCGAAGTGCAGCGCCTCGGTGGTGGTGTTGTTGCCGCCGTGGGAGATCACCAGGTCGACCTGGGGGATGACCTTGG
This sequence comes from Mycobacterium sp. Root135, assembly GCF_001426545.1. Taxonomy (GTDB): domain Bacteria; phylum Actinomycetota; class Actinomycetes; order Mycobacteriales; family Mycobacteriaceae; genus Mycobacterium. The sequence goes on from NZ_LMEZ01000009.1 coordinate 279,557, forward strand.
TCTGCGGCAGCATCTGGGCGCCGACCATGTTGTCGGGCAACGTGATCTGGTCGGCCTGCGGTCCCTTGCTGACGATGAAGCGGTGCCGGGTCGTGCCGAGGACCGCGACCAGCCGACGCATCAGGTCTACGTCGGCCCCGCCGAGGGAGCCGAGGGACAGGTAGATCAGGGCGCTGTCCTCGGGCCGGTCCGCGACCTCGGCGGGCACCTCGTACTCGTCGTCGGTCTCCCGCACACTGGAGTCCATCCGGGTCCAGCTCTCGTCCAGCGGCCGGGCATCGCGGTAGTCGACTTCGGTGGGGTAGACGTACAGGTTGGCGGCGTTGGCGCGTGGCATGAACTCCAGCTCGGGCAGCGGCTCGGCGCCTTGGGCCCGGACCCAGGCGTCGAAGTCCGCCCACATGGCGCGATGGGTCCGGTCGAACTCGGCGCGGTAGGCCTGCCACGTGGACGGGTCGTCACTCGGCAGCCCCGAAAACGGTGGCGGGACATCAGGACCCGGCACCTCCAGCGGACTGCACGACACGATCCGCACGAACGGCGCCCCCGAGGTCACCAGCGCGGGGAAGAGCACGACGTTGTCCTCGACGACCACGTCGGGGCGGTGCGTGGCGATGATCTCGCGCAACCGCGGCTCGCAGTACTTCGCACCGTCGATCAGCGCCTGATAGGTCGGCGCGACGAACGACTCGAGCTGTTCGACCGTCGGCTTGCGGAACTCCGGCGCCGTCTCGGCGATGAAGTCGGTCCAGAACTTGCCGGCGTCGGCGTCACCGTCGGTTGCCGGCTCGGGCTCGGCCAGGTCGACGAGCTCCTCGACGAATCCCAGCGGCGCCAGCTTGCCAGCCCACGAGCTCTCCGCCGCGAAGACGATCGTATGGCCGCGGTCGCGCAGGATGGCCGCCAGGCCGATGCACTGGTTCGTCGGACCGTAGGCCGACTCCGGCCAGAACATGATCGTCAGGGGCGTCAGGGGCATGGCCATACTCGGACGATACTGCCGAACCGGCTCCTCAGCGATCGGGCGTCCTACGTCACCGGCGCGATCCTGCGGGTGGACGGCTCCGCCTGGGTGTCACGCCACGCGTCACGGGCACTGGTTGACCACCGGCTTGCCTGCGAATCTGTCCGCCAGCCAAGTGAATTGACCGGCGATGTCGACGTCACCGTGGCCCTTGCCCGGCTGGAGGTCCCACTGCAGCACGCCCCCGAGTGCGCATTGCTTGGCAATGGCGTCGGTGGTCCAGGTGGCGTCGACGAAGGTGTCGTCGGCGCCGTAGACCACCGACATCGGCGCCGACAACGGGCCATGCGGCAGCGCCCATCCGGCGAGCACGGCGCGAAGACCGTCCGCGGCGGCGTTGGTGCGTGGCGCGAATTCGGCTGGGGTCAGGCGTTTCTTCTGCGCGGCGCGGTAGGTGCTGGTCTCCGGGTTGCACGACAGCAGCGGCACCCAGTAGCTCGCCGCCGCTCCCGAGCGGAAGTCGCCGCGCTCGACGTCGGGGTGCAGCCGGGCCACCGACTCGACGATGGTCAGGAACAACGGCATCTGGTCGGCGCTCAACTGATCGGCCTGGGCCTTGGCCACTATGCCGCTGACGTCCGACGCCGGTGAGTTGGCAACGGCGCCAACCAGATCGAGCTCGGGTGCATAGGACGCGGCCAGTTCGTCGGCGGCCCACGCCGCGCCGCCACCCTGGGAGCCGCCGAACGCCAGCCACCGGTCGGAGATGCCGGTGAAGGCGTGGCGCAGTGCGCGGACGGAGTCGATCACGTTGAGACCGGCGGTCTTCGAGTCCATGTACGGATGCCCACCGTCCTCGCCGAGGCCCTGGTAGTCCGTCATGGCGACGGCGTAGCCGCTCTTCAGATAGTTGAGCACAGGATCGGACAGGCCCCACAGGTCCTTGGTGAGTGACGGCGCGCATTCCTCGTCGAGTCCCGTCGTGCCGTGGGCCAGCGCGACGACCGGCCAGCCGCCCGGTGGGGGTTCACCGTCGGGGACGAAGACCGACCCGGAGACCGTCGTCTGGGCACCGGTGTCGCCGTTGGTCGACCGGTAGACCACCCGTGCCGCCTTGAGGTCGGGACGGCTAGTGGCCTCGAGGAACTTGGGCATCGTCGTCGCGCTGAGCAAGCTGCCGGGATCCGAGCCGCCCACCTGGGCACCCTCGATCGCGACGGGCTCCTCGGCCCGGGTGTCGCCCGCGAGTGAACCCCACGCCGGCAACACGGCGACGATCAGACCGACGACGGCGGCGACGATTACGGCGATCCACAGCGCACGGCGCCGCCTCGGGTCGATGGGCACGACGTCAGCCGGTCACGGCGGGACGAAGGAAGTCCCCGGACACCGCCACGGCGGGGGTGGACGTGTCGCCGCCGACCACCAGCGTTGCGAACGCGATGTCGCCGGCGATGCCCGCGAACCAGCCGTGCGAATGGGTGTTGTCGCCGAATTCGGCGGTCCCGGTCTTGCCGCCGAGCCCGGGAACGTCCTGCAGCGTCGTCGCCGTGCCGTCCGCCACGGTCTGGCGCATCATCTCGCGCAGGTCGTCGACGACGGGACCGGGGATGGGTTGCGACGGTGTGTCGGCAGTCGTGGTCTCGCCGACGACGAGCGTGGGCGTGATGGTCGAGCCGTGCCCGAGGCTGGCCTCGGCGACCGCCAAGCCGAACGGGCTCACCGTGACGGTGCCCTGGCCGATCCCGTTCTCGACCTTCTGTGCGGGGGTGTCGGCGTTGGGCACGTTTCCGGTGATGGTGGTGAGGCCGGGGACGACGAAGTCCACGCCAATGCCGAAGAGCCGCGCCATCTTCGGGAGCGCGTCGGCGGGCAGCTGGTCGGCAAGCGCCGCCATCGTGGTGTTACAGGACTTCGCGAACGCCGTCGACAGCGGGACGGTGCCCAGGTCGAATTCGTCTTCGTTCGGGATGGTGCGGTTCTCGACGGTCACCGTGCCGGGGCAGGCCTCCGGGGTGCCGGGCTCCGCGAGGCCCGCCTGCAGGGCCGCCGCCGTGGTGATGGTCTTGAACGTCGACCCGGGCGGGTAGGCGCCCGAGAACGCGATCGGCCCCTGCGCGCTGGCTGCGGCGTTTTGCGCCGCGGCCAAGATGCCGCCGGTCGACGGCGAGATGGCCACCAGAACGGTGGGCCGCGCCTCCTTGGCCACCGCCTGCTGGGCCAGCAACTGCAATCTGATGTCGAGTGTCGTGCGCAGCGGCGGGGTGTCGCGGGGCGGCGTCGAGGCCAGTTGTTCGGTCGGCTGGCCCTTGTTCGGCCCCTCGGTGGAGACCAGCGTCACCGACCATCCCGCCGAGTCGTCAATTGCCTTCTGCCACAGCTCGTGCAGACCGTCGACCGCCGGTGAGTAGACGTCGCGGTTGGCGGTGAGAAGCGCGCCCTGCTCGACGACGGACACGCCGGGAATCTGGGTGAGTTGGTCGTTCACGGTCGCGAGGTCGTCCTGGCGCAGCTTGACCACAGTCACGACGTCGTCGGTCGTCGCGGAGAACTGGGCGGCGACGGATTCCGCGGTGATGGTGTCGTCGAAGGGGTGCAAGACGTTCGCCAGCGGGGCGGCGGAGTCGAGATGTTGGCGCGTCAGGTTGACCACGCCGATCGTCTGCCACGTCAGCAACGGTTGTCCGTCCCGATCGGTGACCGGGGTGAGGATGTTCTTGTCGTCGCTGTACTGGAACGTCATCCCCGGTTTGAGCTTGGGGTTGAGCACCGTCGTGTCCCAGTGCACCCGCCAGTCGTCACCGGCCTGGGTGGCGGTCGCCGTGGCGGCATAGTCGAAGGCCTTGTCCTTTCCGAACGACCACGAGTAGTTCAACGTCGCCGTCTTGTCGTCGTCGCCGGGCTGGCTCGTGTCGATCTTCAGCGTGGCGTCCTTGGCCATGCCGTTGAACATCGAGGTGATCGCGGCGGTCGCGGCGGTCTGGTCGTCGGTGACCGCACCGGCGGCAGCGGCGTCCTTGCGACCCAGTGCCTCGGCAAACGCGCGAAAGGCGTCTTGCGGGCTGGGGTCGGAGAACAGCGAACATCCGGTCGAGCCGAACAGGAGGGCGCAGAGCAGAATCCACGGTACGAAACGTCTCGTCATGACGTCCCGAGCCTAGCCGCGGGACCTGCCGAGGGCGCGCAACCGCGCCCGGCTACAGCGCCTCGGCGACCCTGGCCAGCACCTCGAGGTGGTCGTCGACGTGCGCCAGGCCCGAGCCCATCGTGTCGACCGACAGGTGCGACGCGCCCGCGTGCGACCAGGCCGTGATCTTCCCGGCGACGGCGTCGAGGTCGCCGGTCCATCTGACGCGCGCCTCCATGCCGATGGACGCGGGATCGCGGCCCGCGGCCGTGGCACCCCGTTCGATCTCGGCGAGCGCCTCGTCGAGCTGTGGACCCGGTGACATCATCGGGAACCAGCCGTCGGCGAGCCGGCCTGCCCTGCGGTATCCGGCGGCCGACGCGGCGCCGATCCAGATCGGGATGGGCCGTTGTACCGGCATCGGGGCGAGGCCGGCACCGGTGACCGTGTCGAACGTCCCGCTGAAGGTGACCGACTGCTCGGTCCAGAGGCGACGGAGCAGCTCGATCTGCTCGGCGGATCTCTTGCCCCTGGTGCCGAAGTCCTGGCCGAGTGCTTCGTATTCGACGGCGTTCCAACCTATTCCGACACCGAGTCGCAGACGTCCGCCGCTGAGCAGGTCGACCTCGGCGGCTTGTTTGGCCACCAGCGCGGTCTGGCGCTGCGGCAGGATGACGACGCCGGTGACCAGCTCCAGGGACGTGGTGATCGCGGCGAGGAAGCCGAACATCACCAGCGGCTCGTGGAACGTGGTGCGGATGTCGTACGGCTCGTTCCAACCGGCGTGGACCTCGGGGTCGGCGCCCACCACGTGGTCATAGGCCAGCAGGTGGGTGAACCCGAGTTCTTCGACGCGCTGGCCGTACGCGCGGACCGCTCCGGGATCCCCGCCGAGCTCGGTCTGGGGAAACACCACTCCAACGCGCACGTGCACTCCTTCGTTTGGGACCCACTTCGAACGCTAGCGGGACGAGCAGTCCAGCGACACCGTGACGGTCCTGGCGACCACGATGGGGACGACGCGGTCCCGGCCGCCGAACCGGTCGACGCGGACGAACTCGGTGCGCTCCTGTGGGTTGCGGACGTCGGTGACGTCGCACTGGGACAGGGGCGCGCTGCCAATGCGGTCGACCCGCACGTCGAAGCCCTGGGCCTTGAGTTGACCGATGGTGACGATCGCCGAGTCGGCGGCGTTGGCCGAGATGGGCGGCAGCGCAAGGGTTCCGATGGCTGCGGCGGCTGCAATGCTGGCGGCGGCGGTGATGATCGATGCGGTACGCATGACCGCTCCTTTCGTTCGTGTCACATCGGAGACTTTCCGATGTGGGGTGCTTCGTGACTCGAATGAATGGTGCTTGGCGGCGGTACCTCGGTGCTTGGAGGTTGTGTGGAGATCGCCTGGAGATCGCGGGTCGGTTTCCGGCCGCCGTGTCGCACTGCCGGTGAGGCCGTTGGCCAGGGTGCGGCGTGGCTCACACGCGATGGGCGTGGATGTCGTTGCGCACGAACCGGATTGGCGTCTTCTGGGAGGCCGCAAGCCGGGCCGGGCAGTGTCGCACCGACTTCGCGTGGACCCCGTACGCGAAACGCATCGCGTGCAAACCGTGGCCGCGTCGTGTTCTAAATGTTACAGAAGTAGAGCAGTGTTCCAGAAGTTACAGCAGTGATTCGCTTTCGTGATCAACCCTAGGGAGTACCCATGACGGTCATCACCGGCTTGATCGACGTATCGGCGAAGGCGTCGATGGCGATGGCCCTCTCCGTGGGCATCGTGGTCGCCGCCAGTGCTCCTCCCGCGCGCGCCGACACCGTGAGCGACAGCTTCCTGTCCGCGCTCACCAACTCCGGTGTCTCGGTCGCCGACCCGAACATGGCGGTGGGCATGGCGCAGTCGATCTGTCCCATGCTGGTCAAGCCGGGCGGAAACTTCGCCTCCATCGCCTCCCAGATGGGCGGCACCAACGGCGTGTCACCGGGGATGGCCAACCTGTTCACCAGCATCGCGATCTCCATGTACTGCCCGTCGATGATGGCATCGCTGGCAGGAGGCAACTGGCTCGGCCAGGGCGCTCAGATGGGCTTGCCCGGCCTGTCCGGACTCGGCATCCCCGGGCTCTGAGGGCCGTCCGTCATCCGAAGTGCGTGATCGGGCGCTCCTGAGGCACGCCGTCGACCACGACGTCGACCTTCTCGTCGTAGAACGCGACGAGGCCCGCGATCGCCGACACCGCGGGCAGTGGGTAGTGGTAGCTCCAGGCCAAGTCGGGGTGGACGTCCCCGCCCACGTTCACCGACCAGTACTCGGAGGTGGTGCCCTTGTAGGGGCACAACGTCTCGGTGTCACTGGGGGTCAGGCTGGCGAACGACACGTCGGTGCGATCGATGTAATACCGCGTCGGCAAACCGGTTTCGAACAGAAGCACCGGGCTGTGCGTGTCCGCGAGCAGGGTGCCCTCCAGTTCGACCCTGACGTGGCGGTGCGAGCGCAGGGCGTCGACCCGGGAGTACGGGTTGCGGGGGTGACCGAAGATCTTCTCGTCCTCTTCGAACCACTCGACGCTGTCCCATTCGAACCGGACTAATCCCGCCACCGGTCCGTCGCCGTCGGCGTCGAAGATCCGCACCGCGGGCTTCACATCCGATCCACCCGTGATCGAGTAGAGCTTCGACGGACCGAATTGCACTCGCTGAGAGTGGTTTTCGTCTGTCAGCAGGTCGAGGTCGACGTCTGCCAACGGGATGTAGTACTGCGGGTAGTACGGCACCTCCCACACGTAGCGCGCCGCGGTCGTGTCGAACAGCACGTGGCCCCCGACGACGCCGCGCACGCGGCGCGGAGCCGGCTCGGTTCGACCGCGCACCGCCGCCATCTGTGGGTAATCCGGAGCAGGTCCCGACGTCATATACCCACCATAGGATCGCTGTAGCCCCTCCGCCCCCAGACCCGCATGGAGATCTCACATGGACCTGAAGAACGACACCGCGTTGATCACCGGCTCCAGTGGCGGCATCGGCGAGGAGTTCGCGGTGCAACTGGCCAGGCGCGGGGTCAACCTCGTCCTGGTCGCCCGGCGGGCCGACAAGTTGGCCGCCCTTCGCGACCGGCTGCGCGAGACCCATCCCGGCCTGCAGGTCGACGTGGTCGCCGCCGACCTGGCCGCACCCGGCTCCGCCGCCGAGCTCGTCTCGAAGGTGGCCGACCTCGGACGCCGGGTCGACGTCCTGGTCAACAACGCCGGTGTCGGTCTGCACGGTGACTTCGTCGACCAAGACGTCGCCACCAACGCCGCTCAGATCCACCTGAACTGCGTGACGCTGACCGAGCTGACCGGGATCTACCTGCCTGCGATGACCAAGGCCCGCCACGGCGTGGTGCTCAACGTCGCGTCCACCGCGTCGTTCCAGCCGACCCCGGGGATGGCCGTCTACGGCGCCACCAAGGCGTACGTGCTCTCGTTCACCGAGGCGCTGTGGAAGGAGACCAAGGGCAGCGGCGTCCGTGTGTTGGCGCTGTGCCCTGGCGCCACCGACACCGAGTTCTTCGCCCGCACCGGCGAGGAGTTCCTCACCAGCGGCAGGCAGACGTCCAAGCAGGTCGTCGACGTGGCGATGGCCGCGCTCGACAAGTCGACGCCCACCGTGGTCTCCGGGCTGGCGAACACCCTTCTGGCCACCGGCTACCGGTTCACGCCGCGGCGGGTGATGCTCGAGGTGTCGCAGCGACTGCTGAAGGCGAACTAGCCGGCGGGCGCCGGGCTCACCTGATAGTGGGCGATCAGCCACCGGTCGTCGACGTTGGTGAGCAGCACGCCTAGGAGCGTCGGGACCGGTGCCCGGTCGGTGAAGGTGAAATCGACCGCGACGTAACCGAATACGACGCCGGGTGCGGGCTGACGGGTCTCGAGGACTCGATAGTCCGGCGACAACCCCACCGGCTGCCCGGCGTAGTACTCGGTGATGCCCTGGCGGCCAACGGCATAGGGCCGCAGCCCCTGAAAGATCGCGTCGTCGGCGAACAGTGCCGCGACCTCGTCGGGCCGCCGCGCCTCGATGGCCGCCTTCCACCGGTCGAGCACCTCGACCACGACCGCCTCTGCCGTCGTCATGTCAGTGCCCCGCGCTCTGGCCGCCGTCGACGTGCAGGATTTCACCCGTGACGAACGACGCCGTTTCCAGGTACATGATCGCGTCCACGACGTCGTCGACCTCGCCGAGTCGGCCGAGGGGGTGCATGGCCGCCATCGCGTCGTGGGTGGACGGGTCGTGCATCGGGGTGTCGATGATGCCCAATGCTACGGCGTTGCTTCGGATTCCGCGATCCGCGTACTCGACGGCCAGTGCCCTGGTGACCGCGTTGAGCCCGCCCTTGCTGAGCGACGCCAACGCCGCGGGCACCTTCGAGTTCGCCTGGTCGACCAGGCTGGTGGACACGGTGACGAGGTGGCCGCCGCCCTCCCGGGACGTCATGGCCCGCACCGCGGCGCGCGAGATTTCGAAGAAGCCGCGCACGTTGACGCCCATCACGGCGTCGTAGTCCTCGTCGGTGTACTCGGTGAAGGGCTTCGAGACGAAGATGCCCGCGTTGTTGACCAGGGTGTCGACCCGGCCGAATCGCGCGATCGCCGCGTCGACGACGGCCGCGCCCACGCCGGGCTGACCGATGTCGCCGGGTACCGCCAGCACCATGGGGTCGTCGCCGTCGGCGATCGTCCTGGAGTTGGCCACAACCGCGTAGCCGAGGCGTCGATATGCGGCCACCAAGCCCGCGCCGATGCCCTGCGATGCGCCGGTGACGATGGCTACCTTCTGAATTGCGTTCACGAGTGCCCATCCTTCTTTTTGGAGTCTTCTGATTCAACGGTTGTCGGAGTCTTCTGATTCAACGCCCAGTGCGAGGTATGAAAGTTCTCGACGACGCGACCGATTTGCTCGCTGCTGATAGGCGGAGCCTCCCACTGGATTACGATCACCGATTGTGGAGCTCAGGCAGCTGCGCTACTTCGTCACGGTGGCCGAGGAACTCAACTTCGGCCGCGCAGCCGAGCGCCTCCACATCGCGGGTCCCTCCCTCTCGCAGCAGATCAAGGTGCTCGAACGCGACCTGAAGGTCCGCCTCTTCGAACGAGACCGCCGGTCGGTGACGCTGACGCCGGCCGGGGCGGCGCTGCTGCCCGGTGCCCGCGCGTTGATCGCCCAGGCCGACGAGTTACGCAGGCAGGCAGGCGGTCTCGTCCGCACCGAGCCGGTCCGCATTGGTTACGTGAAGTGGTGTCCCCCCGACCTGTCCGAACGGGTCGCCGGGGTCGCGCGGCTGAGGCTCGACACCTGGGTGCTGCCGTCACACGCCCAGGCGGCCAGGGTCGCGGAGGGCAGCCTCGACGTGGCGATCTGTTGGGTGCAGAACTCGGACCTCGTCGAGCAGGGTCTGGAGGCGCGCCTCATCGGAGCCGACCGGCTGTACGCGGTGGCCTCCGGTACGGACAGCTCGCCGGTCGAGGCCAAGGACGTCGTCGTCCTGCTCGACGCAGACACCGCGACGTGGTCGTCGTCGAATCGCTACGGCGAGCAGTTCGCCCGCGACACCGGCGCGACGGCGCTGCGGGTCGACGACGGCGGCATCACCGGGCCCGCGTTCTTCGAGCACGTGCGCAGGCTCGGCCGGCCGCTGCTCAACTCGCCGAAGGGGCAGGGTGAGGTGCTGCCCGCCGGACTGGTCGCGCGTCCCGTCGTGAGCCCTGCGCCGTATTGGACGTGGTCGCTGGTCTCGCGCCGCGGCGAGGTCGACCAGACGGTGCGCGCAGTCGTCGACGTGCTGACGACCCGGGTGAGTGTCCCCGGGCTTGGCGACGACGGGTCGTGGGTTCCGACGACCGATCCCCATGCGCCTCAGTCGAATTCGAGCTCCGGATAGCCGGCCCGCAAGATGACGGCCGTTGCGGCAGCGCAGGCGACCACGCCGGCGCCGACGAGAAGGACGGTGTGGAAACCGCGGTGCAGCAGGGGTGCGACGAGGAGTGGGCCGACGATCTGGCCGACCGAGTACCCCGCGGTCAACAGGGCGACCGCCCGCGGAACGCCGAGGTGCGCGCCTGCGGCCAGCGCGATGGTGCTGACTCCGATGAACGTGACGCCGAACAGGATTGCGCCGACGAGCGCGGCAACCGGGCCGGGCGCAACGGCGGGAAGCGCGATGCCAGCGGCCTGTAGTGCGAGCGCCGCGGTCAGCAGGTCCGGGTGGGAGACCCGCTTGCCGAGCCACGCCCACAGGGCGGCCGACGGCGCGGCCGCCAGCCCGACCACGATCCAGGCGCTCTTGCCAAGCCAGCCGGGGGAACTCTGCTCGATGGCCGCGACGAGAAAGGTGCCCGCCACGATGTAGCCGACGCCCTCCAGGGTGTAGCAGACCAGGAGCGCGGCGAACCACCGTCCGGTCTTGCGTCTCGGCGACGGACTCCGATCCGTGGCGACCGCGACGGCGCCGGGATGGCGGTGTCGGGACCAGGCGCCACCGGCGAGGACCGCGGCCAACACCGCCATCGTCCACCAGGCGCCACGCCAGCCCACACCCTCGGGGAGCAACAACACCAGGAAACCCGATGCGGCGATTCCGACACCGACGCCGCTGAATCCCCAGCCGGCCAGGTGGGGGGAGTGGTTGCGCAGGCGATCGGTCATCAGGTTGACCGCGGTGACGAACACCAGCGCGCTGGCGAAACCCGCCACCAGTCGAGCGAGTGCCCAGTGAATCGGATTGTCCGACAACGGCATTACGAGAAGTGTCACCACCACCGCGACGAGGGACCACCGCAGAACCGCCGGAGAACGCGCCAGGCGTGGTGACAGCGTGGCGGCCACCGCTCCTGCGAGGTATCCGACGTAGTTGGCGGTGGCCAGAGTGGCGCCCGCCTCGGCAGTCAGCCCGGCTCCCGCGGTCATCATCGGCAGGATGGGCGTGAACGCGAAACGCCCGATTCCCATCGCCGCCCCCAACGCCGCCGCACCCCTCGCGGCATGCACCCATCCGGCCGTGCTGCGTTCGGCCACAATCTGATTCATCGATCCATCGTCGACGACCACCGTCACTGGTCGCCACGACCGAAATCCTCGCTGGTGAGAGTCAGCGGCTACCAGCGGTCGCCGCGGCCGGGCGATCCCGTCGACACCACGCCGCCGGTGCCAACGGTGTGCGAGCATCGGCGCATGAGCTCGCAAGACGACCCGGAGGCGCGCATCCGGGACCTGGAACGGTCCTTGAGCGAGCAGGCCTCAGAGCTGACGCACAGCTCATACGACACGACGGGCGCCGGCGGTCAACCGACGGCCGACGCTGGCCACTGGCCGCCCCCGCCGAACTACACCGCTCCGCTGTACGGCGCCCCGAACTACACCGCCCAGCACCAGCCATACGGGACCCCGTACCCGCCGACGATTACAACGTCGACCGGCGGTGGCAATCGCGGCTGGATCCTCTACGTGGTGATGGCGGTGGTGGTCGTGGCCATCATCGGCGGCGCCGTGTCGTTCTTGGTGAACGCGCTGTCCACCGTGAGCTCCGTCGTCGAGTCGTTCGACGCCAGCCCGTCGGCCGAGCCATTGGTCCCCGGTGGCGGCGGGCCGTTCGACGTGCAACCGAGTCGGAGCGGCGGAAACCGCCCACCCGCACCGACCATCACCTCCGTCGTGCCGCCAGCGCCCGGGGACGTCGTCAACGTGTCGGGAGTGGGCGAGTTCAAGACGATCGCCTGTAACGGCAACGTGGTGAACATCAGCGGGGTCGACAACACCGTCGTGATCACCGGGCAGTGCGCCAACGTCTCGGTGTCGGGTGTGAAGAATGAGGTGACCGTCGAAGGATCGGTGCAGATCAGCGCCTCGGGGATGGAGAATCGGGTGACGTACCTGTCGGGCACGCCGGTCATAGACAACTCGGGCATGTCCAACGTCGTCGTGCAGGGCTGAGAAATGCACTGCCGCAGTGGATTCGAGTGGCCGGTCCGTCGACCTCGGGGATGAAACGCCGACGGACCGAGCCTTCTGGTGTAACGCCGAGCGGGACGCGGTTATTCTCTTCGTTCCGTGCCACGCCCACGGCGGCCACATTGGCCTCACGAGCCACGTGCGCCCGTCGCGCCCAGTACGGCGACGAATTTGCTGGTCGTGTCGGATGTGATCTGCCGCTCACTTTCGGAACGAAAGCTAAGAACCCGTGACCTGAGCGACTGCTCGGGCTGTTCGGCATCCGATTGCCCTGACGTCAAATGTGCAGGTGGAGGCCAACTTCTACGTTGCAGATCAAAGATAACAATTGGATAACATCAGGTTTCTTAAGCATGTCCTGAGAGGATCCCGAAGGCGCCACCGAAGGCCCCGTTGCGTCTCCTGGGAACCGCATGTTCCGTCGCTACAATCGAGTGCGACCACGTTCCCGTTGGGAGCGTCAATCTATTGCCGGCCCCACGTGATGCCGGCGGAGGTGCCGAAGACATGGCTAATGCTAGTGCGCGCTCGAACAGCGTCACCGTGGAAAATCAGGACGTCGCCCTGCTGAAGTCGACGACGGTCGGGCGCGGCCCGATCTCCGACATCGCGGTCGACGGAGACACCGTCGTGACCACCAACTTCGGCGACGACTCGATCGCCGTCCTCGACTCCGACACCCTCGCCGTGCACGGCGGCGTGTTCGCCGGCCAGCCCACCACCGTCACGGTGGTCGGCGACCGCGCATTCGCGGCCGTGTCGTCGGCGAGTTACGACGCCATCGCCGTGATCGACACCGTCAGCGGCGAGGTCGTCAAGGAATACCCGCTGTCCTTCAACGTGACGGCCATGGTGACCAGCGCCGACGGAAAGCGCGTCTACGCGGGTCGGTCCGGGGAAGAGGGCGTCGACGTCGCCGTTCTCGACGTCGCCGCCGAGCGTGTCGGCACCATCTACGTCGCCAAGGCCGCGGACGCCACGATCGACGCGATGTGCCTCGACGCCACGGGCCGTCGGCTGTACGTCGGCGTCACGGACTCCCGCAGCAGCCGCCTGATCACCATTGACGTCGAAACCTCGCGCGTACGACGCACTTTGGAGGTTGGCGCACCCATCCGCGGGCTTGCCCTCGGCATGGACGGCGTCGGATACGTCCTGACCTCTGACATCGCCGACGGCGGCGTCCTGTATGTCGTCGACCTCGTCAACAACAAGATCACCGCGGACGTCGCGGTCGCCGCGACTCCCACGCAGCTGGTTCTCAGCGCGGACGGCACGCGCGCCTACGTCGTCGACTACGACCACGTCGCGGTCGTCGACACCGACAAGCGTGCGATCGTCGCCGAAGTGGCGGTCGGTGCGCGCCCGTCGTCCATCGCCCTTGGCGGCGATCGGCTGTACGTGGCCGACTACGACTCCTGCCTCACCGTCTACACCGTCGCAGCCTCGACGCCGATGCTGTACTCGCAGTTCGCCTCTGCGCTCGCGGTGCCCGCGCCGCGCGAGCTCCAGCCTGCTGGCTAGGCGCCACTGGTAACGGGTCTTAGGCCGGCCTCGTCGACCATCGTCTCGCTGAGGAATGTCCTGACCGCGGGTGTGATTTCGATTTAGGATCGGATCACCAATGCGGGAGGCATTCCAGTGGACCAGGCCCGACTTCGAGCAAATGCACGCGAGCTTCGCACCTTGCTGACCGAACTCGACGCTGCTGGTCGGGCGCATGGCGATCGGATCGTCGCCACCGAGCGTCCGAAGGTGCGTGATTCTGCGCCGACGGAGGACGAGCTGGCCAGATTGGAGAGCGCACGATTACGTCTCGTCGGACCTTTGGCCAGACACTTCCTCGCGCTCATCGAGGAACTGGCCGGTGACATCGACCAGGACGTGACGACCTGGAAGCCGCCTCCCGAGTGAGGAACCGTCGTCGCTGAATCAAGACCGGACAGTTGGCTGAATGGGCCCAGATCACCCGCCGCCGCTAGCGCCACTGATAGCGGGTCTTCGGCCGGCCTGCGCCGCCGTAGTCCGTCGTGCGTGTCACAGTGCCCTCGTCGGCGAGCCGTTCGAGATAGCGCCACGCCGTAACGCGTGACACGCCAACCCTTTTGGCGACCTCATCGGCCGTTGCTCCGTTGGTGTCGTCTCGAACCGCGCGCGCGATGTCGTCGTTGGTCTGCGGGGCCGCGCCCTTCGGTGCCACGGACTTGTCGGTGGCAACCCGCAATTCGGCCATCGCGCGGTCGACCTCTTCCTGACTAGCCGCGTCGACCCCCGCTGGCAGCGCGGAACGGTAACGCCGGTAGCGCTCGAGCCGGTCACGAAAGGCCGCGAACGTGAACGGTTTCAACAAATAGGCGAGCGCTCCGTGGGCCACCGCGGCGCGCACCATCTCGAGGTCGCGTTCCGAGGTGATCGCGATGATGTCCGGGGCGGGACGCAGACCGGCCAGCGCCGACGCCAGGCTGATGCCGCTGGCATCGGGCAGCCCAAGATCCAACAGCACCAGGTCGACGGGTGAGTCGGTCGCCGCCGCAGCAGCCGCGGTCTGCATGGCGTCGCGGGCCGTGTGCACCACCGCCACCGCCGAAAAGCCGTCAAGGCGTGACAGATACGTGCGATGCGCCTCGGCGATGAGGAGGTCGTCCTCGACGATCATCACCGAGATCACGAGCCGCCCCCGGGAACGAGCACCGTGACGACCGAGCCGTAGGTGACGTCGGCTGTCAGCGTTCCACCGTGGCGCCGCACCACCTGCGCAACAAGGGCCAGACCCAGTCCGTGTTGCCCCGGCTCGGTGTCGCTCTTCGTCGAATAGCCGCGTTGCATCGCCCGCTCGAACGCCTCGCCCGACATGCCACTTCCACTGTCGGCCACGCGCATCAACAGCTCGGGTTCCCCCAGCTCCGCCGCGCCTAGTGAAATAGTCACCTCCACCCAGGGATCGTCACGGTCGCACGCGTCCATCGCATTGTCGATCAGATTGCCGAGCACGGTGATCATCTCCTGCGCCGACAGCGGCACGTCGGTATCCGCGGGAAGGTGGGTGTCCTCGGTGATCGTCAGCGCGATGCCTCGCTCGTCGGCTTGGGCGGTCTTGCCGAGCAACAGGGCCACCAGGGCAGGCTCGCCAACGTCGTGCGACAGCCGGTCCACCAGGCGCTGCGACAGGGCCAGCTCCTCGGTGGCGAAGCGGACGGCGTCGTCGGGCTTGCCCATCTCGACCATCGTGATCACGGTGTGCAGCTTGTTGGCCGCCTCGTGAGCTTGGGCGCGCAGTGAATCCGTGAGGATCTGAAGCGAGCTCAATTCGCCCAGGGCACCCTGCAACTCGGTGCGGTCGCGCACCGTCACCACCTCCGAATGCGCGGAGTCGGCGACCCGAGACCGGTTGACGACCAGCACCCGGTCGTCGGTGACGTGCACTTCGTCGCGGGCGCCCGGCGCATACGCCCGCAAGAACTCCGGCAGATCCGCCTGCGTCACCCGCCCCGGGGACAACCCGAGCAGGCGGCGCGCCTCGTCGTTGACCAACATCACCCGGTCGCGGTCGAGCACCACGAGCCCCTCGGACACCGAATGCAGGATCGCGTCGTGGTGCTCGTACATCACCCGCAGCTCGTCGGGCCGCAGGCCGTGGGTCTGGCGCAGAAGGCGTCGCCGAATCGCCCAGACCCCGGTCATCGACAGAAGAAGTGCCCCGCTCCCGACACCGGCGATCATCGGCCACTGGTCACGCCACCGCTGAGCCAACGTCTGCTGCGTGATGCCCGCCGACACCAGGCCGATCACCCGGTTCGACGAGTCGCGCACCGGCGCCACGGCCCGAATCGACGGACCGAGGGTGCCCGTGTACACCTCGCTAAACGTCTCGCCGCGCACCGCAGGCTCGATGGTGCCCAGATAGTGGCCCCCGATCTGGCTGGGGTCGGTGTGGGTGAACCGGGTTCCGTCGGTCGACATGATCGTGATGAACGCGATCTCCGTATTCGTCCGCACCGCCTCGGTCACCGGTTGCAGGATCTGCGTCGCGCGGCCGGACTCGATCGCCTGCGCGGTCGACGGCGAATCGGCCAGCGCCGTCGCGATGCTCACCACCTGCTGACGGGCAGCGGAGTCGCCGTCGCGCCGGGCGTCGAGAAGGGCCAGGACGCTGCCCACCAGCACGACCACGGCGATCACCCCGATCTGGAGCGCGATCGCCTGGCCGGCCAACGAACGCGGCCACCATTGGCGCATCTGATCTCCGGACCGTTTCGAGGTGAACACAATGAACTAAAGCGTGACCTGGGTCACGTGAGGGAACATGATCCTTACAAATCGCTTTCGAACCAACTCGCAGACCCAGGCCGACCGCACCAAGGAGCCCCCGCCATGACCGACCAAGTCGACACCTCCTCTCCACCCAAGAAGCGTGATCGCACGCACTGGCTGTACATCGCCGTGATCGTCGCCGTCGTCGCAGGCGTCGCCGTCGGCATCCTCGCACCAGACGTAGGCAAGAGCGTCGGCGTGCTCGGCACGATGTTCGTCAGCCTGATCAAGATGATGATCGTCCCGGTCATCTTCTGCACCATCGTGCTCGGCATCGGCAAGGTGCGGGCCGCCGCCACCGTCGGCAAGGTCGGCGGTCTGGCATTCGTCTACTTCCTCGCCATGTCGACGGTCGCCCTGGCCATCGGCCTGGTCGTCGGCAACCTGCTGAGCCCGGGCACCGGCCTCAACATCGAGTCGACGTCCAGCAAGGGCACTGCGCTGGCCGAGACCGCCGAGAAGGCGGGTGGCCTCATGGAGTTCGTCCAGGGCATCATCCCGACGTCGCTGTTCTCGTCGCTGACCGAGGGCAACGTGCTGCAGGCACTGTTCGTCGCCCTGCTCGTCGGCTTCGCGCTGCAGTCGATGGGTACCGCAGGCGAAGGCGTCCTGCGCGGTATCGAAGCCGTCCAGAAGCTGGTGTTCAAGGTCCTGGCGATGATCCTGTGGTTGGCCCCGATCGGTGCCTTCGGCGCCATCGCCAACGTCGTCGGCCAGACCGGCTGGAGCGCCGTCACCCAGTTGCTGACGCTGATGCTCGGCTTCTACGTCACCTGCATCATCTTCGTGTTCGGCGTGCTCGGCGTGATCCTCCGCGCCGTCGCCGGGGTGTCGATCTTCCGACTGGTCCGCTACCTGGCCCGCGAGTACCTGCTGATCTTCGCGACCTCGTCGTCCGAGTCGGCCCTGCCGCGCCTGATCGCCAAGATGGAGCACCTCGGCGTCGAGAAGACGACCGTCGGCGTCGTCGTCCCGACCGGCTACTCGTTCAACCTCGACGGCACGGCCATCTACCTCACGATGGCGTCGCTGTTCGTCGCCGACGCCATGGGCAAGCCCCTGGCGCTGGGTGAGCAGATCTCCCTGCTGGTGTTCATGATCGTCGCCAGCAAGGGCGCAGCGGGCGTCAGCGGCGCCGGGCTGGCCACGCTGGCCGGCGGTCTGCAGAGTCATCGCCCCGACCTGCTCGACGGCGTCGGCCTCATCGTCGGCATCGACCGGTTCATGTCCGAGGCTCGCGCGGTGACCAACTTCTCCGGCAACGCCGTCGCGACGATGCTGGTCGGTTCCTGGACCAAGACGATCGACAGCGAACAGGTCGAGCGAGTGCTCAGTGGCAAGGACCCGTTCAACGAGTCGACGATGGTCGACGATCACGGTTCAAGCGCCGAAGAGCCGGCGCAGGCGAAGCTCCCTACGCCGGCATAGGGCGCAACATGTGAAGAGCCCGGTCGGTTTCCCCGACCGGGCTCTTCCATGTGTGCGTGGGGTCAGCGCGTGCAGTCCAGCGACACCGAGATGGTCTGGCTGGTCTGCTGCTGCACCAGGATGCGGTCGCCGTTGTTGCCGGGGCCGACGAAGGGAACGAGCTGCGAGGTGCTCTGCGGGTTACGCACGCTGGTGACCTGGCACTGCGAGATCGGTGCTGTACCCAGCTTGTCGATCGTGACGGTGTAGCCCTCGGACTGGAGCTTGCTGATGGTCTCCTGCGCGGTCTCGGCGCTCGCCAGCACCGCCGGTGCCAACGCGGCCCCGCACACTCCGATTGCTGCCGCGGCGATCGTCCACTTCGTGCGCATGAGGCGCCTTCCTGTCAGGTTGCTGGCAATCATCCACTGATCACTTGCTGCAGTCCAGCGACACCGAGATCGACCGGCTGACGACGACCTCGACGATCCGGTACTTGCGGTCGCCGTTCGCATCGCGCGGACCGTAGTAGTCCCGGACGTTGCGGGTCTGGGACTGCGGGTTGCGCACGCCGGTGACGACGCAGTTCTCGATCCGCCCGCTGCCGACGCGGTCGACGTTGACCGTGAAGCCTTCGGACTGCAACTGGTTGATCGTCTCCTGGGCGGTCTGGTCGGCACTGGCGACCGCCGGTGCGACGAGCGAGGTGGTGGCTACTGCGGCACAAGTGACGAATGTGGAAAGAATCAATGATGGACGCATCTGCGCCCCCTATCTTTGGAGGAAATCCTTCACCCATACATCGCCGTGCGGGGGCATTTCGTTCCACTCGCGGCCGACACCGGGAGATTTCGCATGCAGAGCACGATGCAGGACGTTCCCCTGACCGTCACCACGATCATGCGGTACGCCTGCGAGGTCAACGGCGACCGCACCGTGACCACCGCGATGGGGGAGGGCCGCTACCGGTCCGTCACGTACCGCGAGCTCGGCGAACAGGTCGGCCGGCTGGCCAACGCGCTGCGCGAGATCGGCGTCACCGGCGACGAACGGGTCGGCACGTTCATGTGGAACAACGCCGAGCACTTGGCCGCGTACCTGGCGGTGCCGTCGATGGGTGCGGTGCTGCACACGCTCAACATCAGGCTCTCGCCCGAACAGATCGCCTTCATCGCCAACGAGGCCGAGGACAAGGTGATCATCGCCGACGTCTCGCTGACCGCGCAGCTGGCGCCGGTGCTGCCCTTGTTGAACACCGTGCACACCGTCGTCGTGGTCGGTGACGGCGACGTCGACGAGCTGATGGGCTCGGGTCCGGCCGTGGTGCGCTTCGACGAGGTGTTGGCCATGCAGTCACCCGAGTTCGACTGGCCGGCGATCGTCGAGACCGACGCAGCCGCGATGTGTTACACCAGCGGGACGACGGGAAACCCGAAAGGCGTTGTCTACAGCCACCGTTCGAGTTACCTGCACGCCATGAGCACGTGCTCGGCGAACACCTTGGGTATCGGCGCGGAGGACTCGGTGCTGCCAATCGTGCCGATGTTCCACGCCAACGCCTGGGGGTTGCCCTACGCCGCGCTGATGGCAGGCGCCGACCTGGTGCTCACCGACCGCTTCCTGGATGCGACGTCGGTCGTCGACGTCATCGAGACGCAACGGCCCACGGTGGCGGGCGCCGTGCCGACGATTTGGAACGACGTCATGCATCGGTTGGAAAACTCACCGGGACACGACATCTCGTCACTGCGGCTGGTGTCGTGCGGCGGGTCGGCGGTGCCGGTGTCGCTGATGAAGGCGTTCGAGGCGAAGTTCGACGTCCAAATCCGGCAGTTGTGGGGGATGACGGAGACGTCGCCGGTGGCGACGATGGCGTGGCCGCCGCCCGGCGCCTCCGACGAGGAACACTGGGCGCTTCGCGCCACCCAGGGCAGGCCGATGTGCGGCGTCGAGGTCCGCATCGTCGACGACGCCGGCGAGCCGATGCCCAACGACGGCAAGGCCGTCGGCGAGCTGGAGGTCCGCGGCCCCTGGATTACCGGCTCCTACTACCAGAACCGCGACGACTCCAAGTTCGCCGGTGGCTGGCTGCGCACCGGCGACGTCGGCCGCATCGACTCACTGACCTACGTCACCCTTACCGACCGCGCCAAGGACGTCATCAAGTCCGGTGGGGAGTGGATCTCCTCGGTCGATCTGGAGAACCACCTCATCGCGCACCCCGCCGTGCTGGAGGCCGCCGTCGTCGGCGTGCCCGACGATCGCTGGCAGGAGCGTCCACTGGCGGCGGTGGTGCTGCACGAAGGCGCGGAGGTGACGCCAACCGAGCTGCGAGAGTTCCTCGCCGACAAGGTCGTTCGCTGGTGGCTGCCCGAGCGCTGGACGTTCGTCGACGCGGTGCCGAAGACCAGCGTCGGCAAGTACGACAAGAAGACCATCCGAGCCCGCCACGCCGACGGCGTCTACGAGGTGCTCGAGGTGCGCGACTAGCCTGCATCTCTCGCCGAGTGCACGCTTGTTGACGGTCCCTCTCGGGCGATACGTACAACAAGCGCGCGCTCGACGCTGATCAGCGTTCGGCGCGCTGGTAGGCCGTGACGACGGCGGCCCCGCCGAGCCCTATGTTGTGCTGAAGGGCGGCGGTCACACCGTCGACCTGACGCTTGTCGGCGGTACCGCGCAGCTGCCACGTCAGCTCGGCGCACTGCGCCAACCCCGTCGCGCCGAGGGGGTGGCCCTTCGAGATCAGCCCGCCCGAGGGGTTGACCACCCAGCGGCCGCCGTAGGTGGTGTCGCCGTCGTCGATCAACCGGGGCGCCTCACCGTCCCCGCACAACCCCAGCGCCTCGTACAGCAACAGCTCGTTGGCGCTGAAGCAGTCGTGCAGTTCGATGACCTGGAAGTCCTCGGGGCCGAGCCCGGATTGGTCGTAAACCTGTTTGGCCGCTTGGACGTTCATGTCGTGGCCGATGATGTTGGCGGCGCTGCCGTCGAACGTGCTGGCAAAGTCCGTCGTCATCGACTGACCGACGATCTCCACGGCCTGGCCCGCGAGCCCGTGGTCGTCCACGAACTGCTCACTCACCACGATCGCCGCGCCAGAACCGTCCGAGGTCGGCGAGCACTGCAGCTTGGTCAACGGGTCCGAGATCATCCTGGCGCCGAGGATGTCGTCGAGGCTGTACTCGTCCTGAAACTGTGCGTACGGGTTGTTCACCGAATGCTTGTGGTTCTTGTAGCCGATCTTCGCGAAGTGCTCGGCGGTGCTGCCGTACTTCTTCATGTGCTCGCGCCCCGCCGCGCCGAACATCCACGGCGCCACCGGGAATGCGAACTCGTCGATCGCCGCGAGTGCCTTGACGTGGTTGCCGAGCGGTGACTCGCGGTCCTGGGCGCCACCGCCGAGCGAACCGGGTTGCATCTTCTCGAAACCAAGGGCGATGGCGCAGTCGGCGAGACCGCCGCGGATCGACTGCGCCGCCAGGTACAGCGCCGTCGAGCCGGTGGAACAGTTGTTGTTCACGTTGACGATCGGGACGCCAGTCATGCCGAGTTCGTAGAGCGCCCGCTGACCGGATGTCGAGTCACCCGAGCAGTATCCGACGTAGCCCTGCTCGACCGCGTCGTAGGAGATGCCCGCATCCTCGAGAGCCTTGGTGCCCGACTCCTTGGCCATCTGCGGGTAGTCCCACCCCTCCCGTGAGCCGGGCTTTTCGAACTTCGTCATCCCCACCCCGACGACGAAAACCCTGTTCTTGCTCTTGGCCATGGACTTCTCCTTCGCGACGCTGCGTTTCTCGCAACATAACAGCGCGGCTCAGCTGTAGTTCAGCCACCAATCGTGAAGGCCGCTCATGTCACCGCTCTGGATGTCGGCCAACAGCAGGTCGTCGTCCTGCGTCCACACGATGTCGGCGTTGCCCTGATACGTGCCGCAGGCCAGCGATCCGGCGACCACGTCGGGGCTGGCCTGGTAGTGCCAGGTGATCGGCGACTCGGCGTCCGCACCAGGGCAGCGCTGCAGTTCGTCGTTCTCCTGGATCGAAGACTCGAACTGCCGGCTCAGCGAGTTCTTGTTCGGGAAGATCGAGTACCGCGCGGCGGCGGGGCCGCCCGATTGCGCGGACTCGCGGCAGTCGACGGTCGCCAGCGCACCCGGCGCAGGCGGAATCGCCTTCTCGCACACGCTCGTCGGGTATCCGGGCGGGAGTAGGGCCATCAACTGGGCGTCGAAGCCGCTGGGGTCGCCGGCATCGGTCGTCCTCGGAGCCGTAGTGCGTGACGTCGACGGCCGCTCGCGTGCCGTCGATGTCTTCTTGGACGTCGTGGTCGTCGGTCCGTCCGCGGTGTCGGATCTGGTCAGCATGAACGTGCCGATCGCACCGAGCACGAGGACCGCGACGGCGGCCGCGACGGCGATCGGAACCCACGGAGTCTTCCTGCGGCCCAACGGGTTCTGGCCAGGGGGTGGTTGCTGCCACGGCGGTAGGCCGCCGGGCGGCGGGGGTGGCGGACCGCCGGGATAGCCGTACGGGGGAGGAGGCGGTGGCGGGAAGGAGCCGGGCGGCGGCGGTGGAAAGGGCGTCGCCCCGTACGCGCGCGGGTAGGGCGGTGGCGGCAGCGGGGCGGCCATCGTGGCCCCCTGGCTGGGCGGCACGTCACCCGGTCTCGAGGCCTCGCTGCGTTGCAGGATCGACGCCGCCTGATCCTGGTCGCGCAGCGTCAAGGCGTCGGTGGCCGCGGACGCGAGATCGCCTGCGGTGGTGAAGCGTTCGGCAGGCTTCTTCGCCATACCGCGGGCAATCACCTGGTCGAAGGTCGGCGGAATGCCGGGCCGCTGAAGGCTGGGCCGGGGGATCGGTTGCACGAGGTGGCCGGTGATGACGACGCTGACGCTGTCCCCGGCGTACGGCGGTGAGCCGGCGAGGCATTCGTACAGCACGCAGGCCAGCGCGTAGACGTCGGCGCGGGAGGTGACCTCGTCACCCGAGAAGCGTTCCGGCGCCATGTAGGCGTAGGTGCCGACCGCCGTGCCGAGTTCGGTGAGCTTCTCGTCGCTCTTGGCGCTGGCGATGCCGAAGTCCACCAGGTAGGCGAAGTCGTCACCGGTGATCAGGATGTTCTCGGGCTTGACGTCGCGGTGCATGATGCCGCTCGCGTGGGCGGCGTCGATGGCCGAGGCGACCTGGCGCACGATCGCGACCGCGCGGGCCGGCGTGATCGGACCGAAGTTCTGCAGCAGCCTGCGCAGATCGGACCCGGTGATCATTCGCATGTCGACGAACAGCACGCCGTCGATCTCGCCGTAGTCGTGGATCGGCACGACGTGCGGCTCCTGAAGGCGGCCAGCCGAGTGCGCCTCCCGCTGGAGACGCTTGCGGAACACCGGATCGTGAGAAACGCCCTCGGGCAACAGCTTCAGGGCCACGATGCGGTCCTTCTCGGTGTCCTCGGCCTCGTAGACCTCGCCCATCCCGCCCTTGCCGATCAGCCGCAGCAGGCGGTAGTGGCCAAACATCGTGCCTTCGCGCGATTTCGGCTCGGTCATCTGCTGTCTCCTTGCGCCACGAACTGGGCACCCCGCGTGCCAGCAGTCACCCTAATGCCTGGTGAAGGCGGCTACCGGGAAACCCAAGCCCGGCCGTCACCGGCAATCCGGCAATGTCGCGGGACGGCGTCGTGTACACCTAAATGGAACGTGTTCTAGTTTTTGGGCGACGACGGGAGTGGCGATGGCGTTGCGAGTGGTGCAGTGGGCGACCGGCGGTGTCGGCGTCGCGGCGATCAAGGGTGTGCTCGAGCATCCCGACCTCGAACTGGTCGGTTGCTGGGTGCATTCGGAAGCCAAGAGCGGCAAGGACGTCGGCGAACTCATCGGCGTCGACCCGCTGGGAGTCACGGCGACCAACGACGTCGACGCGATCCTCGCCCTCGACGCCGACGCCGTGATCTACTCGCCGCTCATGCCCAACCCCGACGAGGTCACGGCGTTGCTTCGCTCGGGCAAGAACGTCGTGACGCCCGTCGGGTGGTTCTACCCCGGGGAGAAGGAGGCCGGTCCGATGCGGGCCGCCGCCCTCGACGGTGGCGTCACCCTGCACGGCACCGGCATCGCGCCGGGAGGCATCAGCGAGAAGTTCCCCCTGCTGTTCTCCATCATGTCGACCGGCGTGACATTCGTTCGCGCCGAGGAGTTCTCGGACCTGCGGACCTACGACGCCCCCGACGTGCTGCGCTACGTGATGGGGTTCGGCGACACGCCGGAGAAGGCGATGAGCGGCCCCATGCAGAAGCTGCTCGACGGCGGATTCATCCAGTCCGTCCGGATGTGCGTCGACGAATTGGGCTTCGCGGCCGACCCGCAGATCCGGGCGACCCAGGAGATCGCGGTGGCGACCGCTCCCATCGATTCGCCGATGGGGCCCATCCAGCCGGGGCAGGTGGCTGCGCGAAAGTTCCACTGGGAGGCGCTCGTCGGCGACGAGGTCGTCGTCCGCGTCACCGTCAACTGGTTCATGGGACAGGAAAACCTCGATCCTCCATGGACTTTCGGCCCTGCGGGGGAGCGCTACGAGATGGAGTGCAAGGGCAACCCCGACTTCACCGTCACCGTAAAGGGCTTCCAGCCCGACAGCGTCGAGGAGGGGCTGGAGAGCAACAACGGCATCGTCGCGACGGCAGCCCACTGCGTGAACTCGATCCCGGCGGTGTGCGCTGCCGCACCCGGCATCGCCACGTACCTCGACCTGCCGCTGATCAGCGGCAAGGCGGCGCCGCACCTGCGCTAGGGCTGGACGAGGATCCTGATCGGGTCGCCGTCGGCGTTGTCGAGCTTCTCGATGCCCCTGGCGACGTCCTCCAGCGGCACGATGTCGCTGATCGAGCGGGACAGGTCGAGACGGCCCATCGACACCAAGGTGGCGAGCGTGCCGATGTCGGCGTTCTGGTAGCCCAGGTGGCCAAGCACTTGCCATTTGAGCAGGTTGAAGATCGCCGTCGAACCGATCGACGGGGCGTCGCCGCTCATCCCGATTCCCACCAGGCGGCCGCCGACGGTCAGGTTGCCAAGCGCCTGCTCGAACGTGGACTTGAGCCCGACGGCGTCGAACGCCACGTCGAGCTGGCGGCCACCGGTCGCGTCCCGAATCTTGTCGTGCAGCGCGTCGTCGCGCGCGTCGAACGCGAAGTCGGCGCCGACCGCCAGGGCGCGGTCGAGCACCGCCGGCTTGACGTCGACCGCGATGATCGGCGCCGCGCCGACCAGCCGGGCCAGTTGCACCACGTGCGTTCCGAGGCCTCCGACGCCCCACACGCCCACCGACTCGCCGATGCCGACCTTGCCGGTCCGCACGACGGCCCCGTACGGAGTGGACACCGCGTCGGCGAGGATCGCGGCCTGCTCGAGTGAGACGTTGTCGGGAATCCTGGTGAGCCCGAAGGCTTGTGCGACGGTGTACTCCGCCCATGCGCCGTCGTAGGCGAACGCCATCAGCCGGATTTGCAGGCAGTTGGAGACGTCACCGCGTCGGCAGTTGACGCACTCGAGGCACGGCCGGCCCGCGGCGACCACCACGCGGTCCCCCTCGGCCCATCCCGTCACACCCGGACCCAGCGCGGCAACGGTGCCCGACGCTTCATGCCCCTGGGTCACCACCGCCCGCTGCGAGGGAAAGGTGCCGTTGATCAGGCTGAGGTCGGAATGGCAGATGCCGCAGAACGCGACCTTGACCAGAACCTCGCCCTGGCCCAGTTCGGGGATCGGGACGTCCTCCACCGCAATCTCTTTGGTGTCGGCGTAGAAGCGTTGCGCCCTCATCGTCTCAACCATGTCGTTCCCTTCGCCAGAGGTCTGGTACCAGAGGGTACCAGGACTGGCTCGAACGCCACCTGGCACACTCGGCACCCGTGACGAAACGTGGGCTCGTGTTGGCCGGTGGCGGACTAGCGGGCATTGCCTGGGAAACCGGCGTGCTGCTGGGAATCTCCGACGTGGCGCCCGAGGCGGCGCGCGCACTGCTCGACGCCGACGTCCTGCTCGGCACGTCGGCCGGGTCGACGGTCGCCGCGCAGCTCGGCAGCGGCACCAGCCTCGAGACGCTGTTCGACGCCCAGGTCGCCGCCGAAACCCACGAGCTCGTCCCCGGGGCGAGCATCGACGACGTCATGCAGCTCTTCGCCGGGGCCATGGCGTCACCCGACGCCACGCTCGAGGAGAGACTGCGCCACATCGGCGCCGTCGCGGTCACCGCCGACACCGTCCCGGAACCCGTCCGCCGGGCCGTCATCGGACATCGCCTGCCGTCGCGGGAGTGGCCCGACCGGGTGCTGCGGGTCACGGCGATCGACGTCGAGACCGGCGAGCTGGTGATCGTCGACCGCGACTCGGGCATCGGACTCGTCGACGCCGTCGCCGCGAGCTGCGCGGTGCCCGGGGTATGGCCACCCGTGACGGTCGGCGACCGCCGATTCATGGACGGGGGCGTCGGCAGCACCGTCAACCTGACCGCCGCGACGGACTGCGACGTGGTCGTCGTCCTGGTGCCGTCGAGCGAGTCGGCGCCGACGCCGTTCGGCGCGGGCGCAGCGGACGAGATCGCGGGCTTCCCCGGCGAGACGCTCGCCGTCTTCGCCGACGACGACTCGATCGCCGCCTTCGGTCCCAACCCACTCGACCCGGCCTGCCGGATTCCGTCGGCGAACGCCGGTCGCGCGCAAGGGCGCAGGCGCGCAGACGCGGTCGCGCGGTTCCTAGGCGTGTGAGGTTCGGGGCGCCAACGTGTCGAGCGCGGCCGCGGCCAACTCTTGACCGATCTCGATGACTTCCTCGGCGCGGTGGAACTCCAGGCTTCGCGCGACGGTGCGGGGCACCTCGATCAGCAGGTCCGGGGGATACGCCGCAAGGGTGTGTCGCATCAGCGCCGACTGCGCGATGTCGATGGCACGGTTGAGCACCTCGAAACCACCGAGTCGCGGCACCACCGTCTCGGTGTGATCGTCGTGGTCGTCGACCTCGACCCCGTCGTTGGCGAACCGGCTGAGCACAGTCTTGGCGGCAGGGGTGTCGAGCAGTGAGCGGGCGGTGGTCGTGTCGAGCAGCGCCGTCGTGTTGCGCCACATCCGGCTGAGACGTTCGGTTGCCGGACCCGGCCCTGGGATTGGTTCGGGGGCGGCCCGGGAGGGATCGTCGCCGCCCAGACTGACCGCGATGATCAGATCGGCGTTGACCGCGGCCAGCGGCGCCATCGGCAGCGGGTCGAGGATGCCTCCGTCGGCCAGAAGTCTGCCGTCGAGCACGTGCGGCTTGATCACCCCCGGGATCGCGATCGACGCCCTGATGGCCGCGTCGACCGGCCCGCGCTGCAGCCACACCGACTTGCCCGCGATCAGGTCCGTGGCGACCGCCGTGAACGGAATCGGGAGATCCTCGATGGCGGCGTCACCGAGGATTTCGCGAACGGCGTCGAGGATCTTGTCGGCGCGCAGCACTCCCGCGGACGTCAGCGACGGGTCGAGCAGGCGCAGTACGGCCCGCTGGGTCAGGGACGTCGCCCACGCGGTGTATTCGTCGAGTTTGCCGGCGGCTTCGAGGCCACCCACCAGCGCTCCCATGGACGATCCCGCGATGCCGACGACGTCGTGACCGCGGTCGCGCAGTTCGTTGATCACCCCGATGTGCGCGTACCCCCTGGCACCGCCGCTGCCAAGACTGAGCGCCACTCGCATCGATCCATTGTCACCGGGTTGGTTCGCCGCGAAAACGGCAACCCCGTCGAACATGATCGGACGACTTCGCTCCGTGGTGCTCGACACCAAGGATCCGCGGCAATTGGCAGCGTTCTACGCCGGTGTTCTCGGCGGGGACATCGAGGCGCAGGACGACACGTGGGTGGTGCTCACCGTCCCGACCCACGGGCGGTTGGCATTTCAGCTGGCACCCGACCACGAACCGCCTCGGTTCCCCGATCCGCAGGGATCACAGCAGTTTCACTTGGACGTGGAGGTGGACGACGTCGACGACGCGGAGTCAAAGGTGTTGTCGCTGGGCGCGACTCGCGTCACCGATGCGATCGGCGAAGACGACTTCCGGGTTTACCGGGACCCGGCAGGACATCCGTTCTGCCTGGTGTTCAACGAGGCGGGTTAACAACCCACCCTGGCGAAGAAGGCGGCCGCGACCAGTCCGATGATCAGCGCGATGGTCGGTTGTCCGCTGGAGAGCGCCACGATCACGCCCGTGACGGCGCCGACGGCGATGGCCAACAGCAACAGGCCCATGAGGATCCGCATGCCGTTGATCGAGCCACCGGCCGCGCGAGGCGGTGCCAGCTTGGCGTTGTCGTGTCCGAACATGGGCCCTCCCAAAGTGATGAGGGACACATAGTACCGAACTTTGTGATCGGCGCCACAATCGTGTAGATCGGCTAACCGTTTGCGTGCCTTGGCTTTCGGACCCGCGTGATTAAAAGGCTCAGCCGCAGAGGTCGTCGGCAGCCGCCTCGGCCGCCACGATGACCGCCGACTGCCTGGCGGGGGTCAACCCGGACCACGGCGTGCCGAACGTGCCGGGCCCCGCCGCATCCGACTTCTGCACGCTCTCCAGGTACGGCTCGAATTGCGTCTTCTGGTCACCGCCGCGCTCCTGCATCCACACCTTCGCAGCGTGACAGGCCTGGAAGTACTCGTCCTCCGTCGACTCCGCGGGGGCGCCGACGGCGGTCGTGACGCCGTTCGCGGACACTCCGGTGGCGCCGGGCTCGGCTGTGTGGGTCTGCAGGCTCGTCGTGGTCGTCGCACTGGCGGCCGCCGTCGACGACGGTGCCGAAGCGGCGCCGTCGGAACCGGACGAGCAGCCGGCGAGGAGGGCCGCGACGGCTGCCACGGCGAAAGTCGGGTAGCTGCGCATGCTGCCAATCTATGCAACACTCGCCAACGTGCTGGAACGGACGAGCTGTCGGGAGTGTTGTCGGGCGTAACGCCTGACCCCCCAACCGTCCCGTAAATCCTGGTCCACCCTGGAGCTTCCCTCACATGTCTCTTGCCTTTCAGTCCGTCGTCGCCCCCACCCGACTTCGCGTCCCCGATCTGCTGCAGGCCACCGACGTAGCCGCCGACCACGTGTTGTCCGGTCGCTACGACCACGTCCTGCCCGTCGGTGGCCCGCCCACCGACGAGCGCTGGTTCACCCGCCTGCACGGCGACGACGAGCTGGACGTGTGGCTCATCAGCTGGGTGCCCGAGCGGTCCACCGAACTCCACGATCACGGCGGTTCGCTTGGCGCCCTCACGGTCGTGTCCGGGGCGCTCGTCGAAACCCGTTGGGACGGCGGCGCACTGCGGGAGCGCCGTCTCGACGCCGGGGACCAGGCCGGGTTCCCGCTCGGTTGGGTGCACGACGTCGTCTGGGCGCTGTCCAAGCCCGCGCGCATCGCCCGTCCAGCCCCGACGCCTACCCTGAGCGTGCACGCCTACTCGCCCCCGCTGACCGCGATGTCGTACTACGAGGTCACCGACCGGAACACCCTGCGGCGGGACCGGACCGAGCTGACGGACAAGCCCGAGGGGGACTAATGCCGAGCCGAATCGACGCCGTCCTGCACTCCGCGCGCGAGAAGCTGACCCGGATCGAGGCAGCCGACGTGCCGGCCGCCCTGGAGCGTGGCGCGTTGCTCGTCGACATCAGGCCGGCCGCCCAGCGCGCGGCCGAGGGCGACGTCCCCGCCGCCCGGCTCATCGAGCGCAACGTCCTCGAGTGGCGCTGCGACCCCACCAGCGACGCACGCCTGCCCGAGGCCGTCGGCGACGACGTCGAGTGGATCGTGCTGTGTTCCGAGGGCTACACCTCGAGCTTGGCCGCAGCCGCCCTCGTCGACCTTGGTCTGCACCGCTCCACCGACGTCGTCGGCGGCTACCACGCGCTCAAGGCGGCCGGGGTGCTCGAGTTGCTCAGTGAGTCATTCGTCGGAGCGCAGCAGCGGCCGTAGCTTCTCGGTCTTCTCGGGAGTCCAGTTGGGCGGCTGCATGATCGCCGCCCATGCGTTCGCCACGTCCCGCACGTAGACGTGGCCGTGGCCGTCGGGCACGTCGACCGCCACCGCCATGTCGGCGGAGACCTGCAGGAACGTCACCACCGGTATCCACTCCATCTCGGGCGACACGTCGTCGCCCCGTGGTTCACGCAACCAATCCGGTTTCGAGAACAGCAGATCGGGGTTCCACCACGCGATGGGGTCGGAGGCGTGCTGCAGGTACACCACCCGTGGCTCACCCCAGGGGGCTTGCGGCCGTTGAAGATTGGCGGCGTCGGCGGCAAACCTGACGTTCTCGCCCTTGTCGTAGATGGGCAACCACTCGGGTGACCCCTCGTCGCGCTCGGCCGTCAGCGTGGTCCAGATGGTGTTGTTGAACGTCGGGCCGGAGAACAACGCACCGTCGGTGCGGGCGATGAGGTTGTTCAGCGACAGGAACGGGGCCTCACCGCCGAAGGAGCCCAGGCTTTCGCCGAACACCACCAGCTTGGGCCGACGGGCCTCGGGCATCGCACGCACCAGGGCGTCGACCGCCTCGAAGAGCGCCTGACTCGACTGACGCGCGTTCTCCCTGTCCACCAGGAACGACAACCAACTTGGCAGGAACGAGTACTGCATCGACACGATGGCGGTGTTGCCGTTGTACATGTACTCCAACGACGCCGCCTCGGCCTCGTTGATCCAGCCGGTGCCCGTCGTGTTGGCCACCGCGACCACCGCACGGTCCAGACCACCGGTGCGCAGCAGTTCGCGGGCGGCGAGTTCGGCGGTCGCCTTGAAACCCTCGGCGGAGTTGAGTCCGGCGTAGACGCGGATCGGCTCGATTGCCGTGGCGCCGTTGAATTTCGAGAGGTCGTCCACCGACGGACCGCCCGCCATGAACATGCGGCCTTGATGCCCGAGGGAGGACCAGCTGACGAATGACCCCGGCCCACCGGATCGGAGCGCCGTGGTCGGTGCGGCGGTGTCGGGATCTTCCTCGTTGTTGGCTGACTCGAAGGTGTCGTTCAGCGTGCTCATGGCGAACCGCACCACCACGCCGTTGAGCAATGCGACGGTCAGGACGAGAAGTAGCGTCACCACCACGACGGCCGAAACACGGGGTGGCGCAATCCGATCCAATTGCCTGACCAGAAACCGCACCAACTTGCCGACCAGCTGGCCCAGCTCGACGAAGACGAATAGGAAGACGATCGACAGGACCGCGGTCAGCGGGTGGTCCCAGAAGTCCAGCCTCGGCACGCCCATGTAATCCCGAACGTCGTCCTGCCACACGTGGAACCCGATGACCGCAAACGTCTGGCCGATGACCCCCGCCACGACGAGGGCGATCCAGGCCTGCCGCGGCGCCGCCGGGCTGGTGTTCACCGATCGCAGGTAGCGGACCAACCAGACGCCGAACACGCCGATGCCGTAACCGATGCCGCCTGCCGCGCCGCTGACCAGGCCTTGGAACAGCGGTCCGCGAGGGAGCAGTGACGGCGTCAGCGACAACCAGATGAACACCAGGCCCAACGCGGTGCCGAAGAACGTGTAGTGACGCACCCACCAGTCCGGCTTCGGGGCAGGCTCGGTCGCGACGGGAGGTCGCTCGTCGGTGGTGGTGTCCGTCTCGGTCACCACCGCACCTTAACGGTGCGTGAAGTTCGGTGGGCGCTTCTCGGTGAAGGCTGCCATGCCCTCGGTCTGGTCGTCGGTGGCGAAGGCGGAGTGGAAGAGTCGCCGCTCGTAGAGAAGCCCTTCGGTCAACGAGGATTCGAACGCGCGGTTGACGGCCTCCTTGGCCATCCGCGACGCCGACAACGACATGCCCGCGATGACGGCGGCGGTGGAGTTCGCCTCTTCGAGGAGCGTGTCGGCGGGGACGACGCGCGACACCAGGCCGCTGCGGTCGGCCTCGGCGGCGTCGATCGTGCGGCCGGTCAGAATGAGGTCCATGGCCTTGGCCTTGCCGATGGCGCGGGTGAGCCGCTGCGATCCGCCCATTCCCGGGAGCACGCCGAGCTTGATCTCGGGCTGACCGAACTTGGCCGTGTCGGCGGCAATCAGGATGTCGCACATCATCGCCAGTTCACATCCGCCGCCCAGGGCGTACCCCGCGACGGCGGCGATGGTTGGCGTCCTGGTCGCGGCAAACTTCGACCAGGTCGCGAAGAAGTCGCCGGCGAACACGTCGGCGAACGAGAGCTCTGACATTTCCTTGATGTCCGCGCCCGCCGCGAACGCCTTCGCGTTACCCGTGACGATGATCGCACCGATACCCGCATCCGCGTCGAATTCGGCTGCGGCGGTGGTCAGTTCGACCATGACCTGACTGTTGAGGGCGTTGAGCGCCTTGGGGCGGTTCAGTGTGATGGTTCCGACGCGGCCCTCGCGGGTGACCAGAATCGTCTCGTAGCTCATGGGTTCTCTACTCCTCGGGCAGTGTCAGGTCGGGGTCGGCTGATTGGAAGTACGCCTCGACGGCCTCTGGTGAGCACTCTTCCAGGCTCGACGGCGACCACTTCGGATTGCGGTCCTTGTCGACGAGCAGCGCACGAATGCCCTCCACCAGGTCGTGGGATCGCAATGCCGCGCACGCCGTTCGAAACTCTTGCCGCAGAACGTCTTCGAGCGTGTCCAGGGTTGCCGACCGTCGCACCGCCGCCATGGTCACCGCCACCGCGATGGGGGAACGGCCCGCGATCAGGTTCGCGGCGTCGTCGGCGGGCCCGGGGCCCTGCGCCCGCAGTGCGGCGACGACGTCGAGGGCGTTCTCCCCGGCGTAGCACTCGTCGATCCAGTGCCGCTGTGCCAACAGGGGACTCGCGGGAGGCTCGACCGCGAAGGAGGCCAGTGCCGCGTCGACGCCGTCGGCGACGAGGTTGCTGGTGAACGCGTCCAGTTGGTCGTGGGGGACGAAGTGGTCGGCGAAACCCATCGCGATGGCGTCGGCCCCGGAGAATGGTGCGCCGGTGAGTGCGGCATGCAACCCGAGGCGCCCCGGCGCCCTCGACAGCAGGTAGGTGCCCCCGACGTCGGGAATGAAGCCGATGCCGACCTCGGGCATGCCCATCTTGGTGGTGTCGGTGACGACGCGCACGCCGCCATGCGCGGCGACTCCCACGCCGCCGCCCATCACGATGCCGTCCATGATCGCGACGTAGGGCTTGGGGTAGCGGGCTATGTACGCGTTGACGATGTATTCGTCCTGCCAGAACGACCGGGCTTCACTGCCGTCGGCCTTTGCACTGTGATAGATCGCGACGACGTCGCCGCCAGCGCACAGTCCGCGTTCGCCAGCGCCGGTGAGGAGCACGGTGTGCACGGCGTCGTCGGTCTCCCAGTTCCTGAGAGCGTTCTCAAGATCAGTGACCATGCCGTGGGTGAGTGAATTGATGGCCTTTGGCCTGTTCAGGGTAACGACGCCGACGCCGCCGTCGACGTTTACTAGGAGGTCCTCGTGTTCGGCCACGGTGTGCAATCTAGATCGTGACCCCAGGTCGGAGCGACACGGGTAACCTTTCCCAAGAAGTTCACAGTTAGACCGACGAGGCCGGGAACCGGTCCGAGTCGCCAGACGTTGACTCAATGTTCGACGACGTTCGTCATCCCGACGGACCACAGCACACGAGAGGAACCGACGGTGCGCGAGAGCAGCAACCCGGTATTCCGTTCCCTGCCCAAGCAGCAGGGCGGCGGATATGCCCAATTCGGTGGCGGAGCCGCCGGTTACGGCGCGGCAGCAACACAGGCCGACCCGTACGCGGCTCAGCCGTACACCGATCAGTCCAGCCAGGTCTCCCGACCGCTCACGATCGACGACGTCGTCACGAAGACCGGCATCACGCTCGCCGTGCTGTCCTCGGTCGCCGTGGTGTCGTACTTCCTCGTTTCGCAGAACGTCGGGCTGATGATGCCCTTCACGCTCGTCGGCGGCCTCGGTGGCCTCGCGCTCGTGTTGATCGCGACGTTCGGCCGCAAGCAGGACAACCCGGCGATCGTCCTGAGCTACGCCGCGCTTGAGGGCCTGTTCCTCGGTGCCGCGTCGTTCCTGTTCGCGAACCTCGTCTCCACGGGTGGCCCCGGCATGATCGCCCAGGCGATCGTGGCCACGTTCGGCGTGTTCTTCGGCATGCTGGTCGTCTACAAGACGGGCGCCATCCGCGTCACGCCGAAGCTCACCCGCATGATCATCGCCGGCCTGTTCGGTGTGATGGCCCTGATGCTGCTCAACGTCGTCCTCGCCCTCTTCGGCGTCGGTGGCGGCGAAGGCTTCGGCCTGCGTAGCGGTGGCCCCATCGCGATCGGCTTCTCGCTGCTCTGCATCGCGCTGGCCGCGTTCAGCTTCCTCATCGACTTCGACGCCGCCGACCAGATGGTCCGCGCCGGTGTCCCGTCGAAGGCTGGCTGGGGCATCGCGCTCGGCTTGACCGTCACGCTGGTGTGGCTGTACCTCGAAATCCTGCGTCTGCTGAGTTACTTCCAGAACGACTAGCAGTCGCTACCCCGGGAAGCCCGTTCGCGTATTGCGAACGGGCTTTCTGCTGTTCGGGTGTCCCGGGTGTCCCGACTCTGCGTGTACTGCGACCGCTACTCGTACTTTGTCGCAGTAGCCGCAGAGTCGGTGGATCCGGGTAGTCCCCAGACGCGAGTTGATCCACAGTCGGCCGTCACCCGGCAGTGAGCACCCCGCTGTCGTCGGCGTGGCTCGGCAGTCTGCCGGCATGGACGACGGCACGCCCTTCATCGGGTCGGAGGCGTTGGCGTCGGGCGCGCTGACGCCATACGAGCTACGCCGGCACTACCGCGCGGTGATGCCGAACGTGTACATGGATCGGCGGATCGAGCCCACGCTGCGGCAACGGACGCAGGCGGCATGGTTGTGGTCGGGTCGCTCGGCGGTGGTCGCCGGGCTGTCGGCGTCGGCGCTCCACGGTGCGAAATGGGTCGGCGACGGCGCCCCAGTCGAATTGATCTGGGGCAACGCACGATCCCCGCGCCAGGTCGTCACCCGCGCGGATTTCCTTGCGGCGGGGGAGACGCGTCCGATCGCAGGCATGTCGGTGACGACGCCAGCGCGAACCGCCTTCGACATCGGTAGGCGCGGGCCGCTAGGGGATGCCGTGGCGCGGGTGGACTCGCTGCTGTCGACCACCCGATTCGCGGTAGACGACGTCATCGCCATGGCCGGGG
Organism: Mycobacterium sp. Root135; assembly: GCF_001426545.1. Taxonomy (GTDB): domain Bacteria; phylum Actinomycetota; class Actinomycetes; order Mycobacteriales; family Mycobacteriaceae; genus Mycobacterium. The sequence goes on from NZ_LMEZ01000009.1 coordinate 314,544, forward strand.
AGCATGTCGGCGCCCGCGGATTGGGGCAACTCCGAAGGGTTCTCGACCTGGCCGATGCGGGCGCTGAATCGCCGAAGGAAACGTGGCTACGGCTGTTGCTGATCGGGGCGGGCTACCCGCGGCCGCGCACGCAGATTCCGGTGATCAGCCCCGACGGGCGCCGCCGGTACTACCTCGACATGGGGTGGGAGGAACGTCGGCTCGCCGTCGAATACGACGGTGACCACCATCGATCGGACCCGGTTCAATTCGCGGGAGACATCCGACGATTGGCCGACATCGACGAGCTTGGTTGGGGTTTGGTGCGGGTCGTCGCCCGCAATAGTCGCGACGACGTCCTACGACGGGTGCAGCGAGCGTGGGACCGACGCTCGACTCTGCGCTGACTGCGATGGCTACTCGAACTTCCTCGCAGTGAGCGCAGAGTCGGCGACTTCGACCGGTTAGCTCAAGCGCTCGATGACCATCGCCATGCCCTGGCCGCCGCCAACGCACATGGTCTCCAGGCCGAACGTCTTGTCGTACGTCGTCAAGTTGTTCAGCAGCGTCGCGGTGATGCGGGCACCCGTCATGCCGAACGGGTGGCCAAGCGCGATCGCGCCGCCGGAGACGTTGAGCCTGTCCTCGTCCATGCCCAGTGCGCGCGCCGAGCCAAGCACCTGCACGGCGAACGCCTCGTTGATCTCGTAGAGGTCGATGTCGCCGATCGACTTGCCGGCCCGTGCCAGCGCCTGCTTGCACGCCTCGATGGGGCCGAGGCCCATGATCTCCGGCGACAGCCCCGACACACCCGTCGACACTATGCGCGCCAGCGGCGTCAGCCCCAGCTCCTTGGCGCGTGCGTCGCTCATGATGACGACGGCAGCCGCGCCGTCGTTCAGTGGACACGCGTTGCCTGCGGTGATGGTGCCGTTGGGTCGGAAGACGGGCTTCAGCTGGCTGATCTTCTCGTAGGTGGTGCCGGCGCGCGGGCCGTCGTCCTTCGACACGACCGTGCCGTCGGGCAACGTCACCGGCGAAATCTCGCGCTCGAAGAAGCCGCTGTTGATGGCCTCTTCGGCCTTGTTCTGGCTGCGGACGCCCCAGTGGTCCTGATCCTCGCGGCTGATGCCGGTGAACAGCGCGACGTTCTCCGCCGTCTGCCCCATCGAGATGTACACGTCGGGGAGCAGGCCGTCTTCGCGCGGGTCATGCCATTCGGTCGCGCCGGCCGCGGCCTGATCCGAGCGGGACTGCGCGTCGGCGAAGGCGCCGTTCTTGACGTCCGGCCAGCCGTCGGCGCTGCCCTTCATGAAGCGCGACACCGTCTCCACACCCGCGGAGATGAAGGCGTCGCCCTCCCCGGCCTTGATCGCGTGGAACGCCATCCGGGTGGTCTGCAGCGACGACGAGCAGTAGCGGTTGACGGTCGTGCCGGGCAGGAAGTCGTAGCCCAATTCGACGGCGACCGCGCGCCCGATGTTGAAGCCGGCCTCACCCGCGGGCTGTCCGCAGCCCATGATCAGATCGTCGATGTCGCGCGGATCCAGTCCGGGGACCTTGTCCAGTGCCGCCTTGACCATCTGTGCCGCCAGGTCGTCGGGCCGCATGTCCACCAGCGAACCCTTGTTGGCGCGGCCGATGGGGGAACGAGCAGTTGAGACGATGACGGCTTCGGGCATGTGCGAACTCCTAGGTCGGTGGCTATCCAACCGAATTTAACCCGTGACCGTGGCGACGATCGGTGCGGGTACGCCCGTCGTGCGCCGCCAGAACCGCGTGACTCCGCCGAGGCGGGCCAACAAGGAGTCGTCGCCGGCCCGCGCCTCGAGTGCCGGTTCGACGTCGGCGTCGGTGCTCCACTCGCCGAGTTGCTTGCACAGGGCGGGCAACAACTGCTGGGCAGCAAGGGCATAGCCGACCGCCGACGGATGGAACATGTCGTCGGAGAAGAACTCCTCGGGCGCCTTCTGAAACTCCGGCGACAGCAGCGCCGAAAACGGGACGGGCACCCCACCCGCGGCGCGTACGGCGATGGCCTGTGCGCGGGCCAGTCGGAGTCCGATCGTTCGGGCCACCGTGCGCAGCGGCTGCGGAATCGCGGTGATGACGCCGAAGTCCGGGCACGTGCCCACCACGACGACGGCGCCACTGCCGCGCAATCGGCTCACCGCGGCCCCGACCCGGCGAGCCGACTGCCCGATGCCGTTGAGCGCGGTGACGTCGTTGGCGCCGATCATGACCACCGCGGCGTCGGGTGGTGCGCCCGCCACGAACATGGCGTCGATCTGCCCCGAGAGCCCCTTCGACGTCGCGCCGACGATCGCCTTCGTGCTCAACCGAATCCGCTTGCCGGACTGCTCGGCGAGGCCGCGGGCGATCAAGACGCCGGGCACCTCGTCGGCGACGACACAGCCGTAACCCGTCGCGGTCGAATCGCCGAACACCATCAGATGAATGTCGAACGGCACCCCGCGGTGCCACTTCTCGAACGGACCGCCACCCGCGACGTAGACCCCGTCGGCACGGGGAGGGACGTCCCACGACTTGGGGATCACCTGGCGGGCCTGATCGGCTTGACCGTGCAAGAGGTTCCGGACTCCGACGTACGCCGAACCCGTCGATGCGAGCGTGGCAGCCGCTGCCAGGGCAATGGCCGACCTACGCGGTGCACGATTGACCACGCGATCAGTTTAAGGGCGATTTCGCGGGATACACGTGCGGCAGAGGTGACGGCCGGTCACGGTGCGGTATCAAGTGCGGTACGAAATCAAGTTGTTTGTTCGTTGAACATTTTGCAAGTGTCAAGCTAAGTTACCTGGGGTTGGCTAAGCATTAACCGCACCGGGCACTACATTGGCGTAGGGAAGTGGTGATCATGACCGCACCAAGCGACGTTTCCAGGTCGTACGGACCCGGTGTAAGCGGTGGTAGAGCACGTAAAGTCCGCCGATTCCCCGTTAGCGACGGCGCCCCGGTCGAAGTGGTCGAAGACGGCCCGAGCATAGCCGGGCGATTGTTTGCTCTTGGCGCAATGATGACAATCAAGCCAACGCTGGCCGTCGGCAGTTACCTACCCCGGATGCCCTGGCCGTTTGGTGTCGTCGACTTCGCTGCCCGTGTGCTGCGGCCTGCCCCCGGCACCGTTCGCGCCACCATCGGCCTCCCGAACTGCACGGCTCAGCTGGTCAGGGCGGCAGGTGTATTGCCGGCCGACGGCAAACGCAGCGTCATCCTGTACCTGCACGGCGGCGCCTTCCTCACCTGCGGAGCGAACACGCACGGCCGCCTGGTGACCGCACTGTCGCGGTTCGCCGACAGCCCGGCGCTGGTCGTCAACTACCGGATGATCCCCAAGCACTCGATCGGCGAGGCCGTCGACGACTGTTACGACGCGTACCGGTGGCTACGGCTCAAGGGATACGACCCGTCGCAGATCGTGCTGGCGGGCGATTCGGCGGGCGGCTACCTGTCGCTGGCGCTGGCGGAGCGGCTGAACCTCGAGGGTGAGTTGCCCGCGGCGATGGTGACCATGTCACCGCTGTTCGAAATCGACAACGAGGGCCGCGCGCACCACCCGAACGCGCACTCCGACGCGATGTTCCCGTCGAAGGCCTTCGACATGCTGGTCGACTTCATCGAGCGCGCGGCTAAGCGTCACGTCGTCGACGGCAAGGCCGAGGAGGTCTACGAACCGCTCGACCACGTCGAGACCGGACTGCCGAGGACGCTGATCCACGTGTCGGGCTCGGAGGTTCTACTCAACGACGCGAGAAAGGCCGCCCACATGCTCGCCGCGGCGGGCGTTCCGGTCGAAGTGCACGTCTGGCCTGGTCAGATGCACGTGTTCCAGTTGGCGGCGCCGAGTGTGAAGGAAGCGACCCGGTCGCTGAAGCAGATCGGCGACTACATCCGAGAGGCGACCTGGTAACCCGAACGCGCGCCTGACACGATGGACGCATGCGAATCGCGGGTCATATCAGTGAGCTCATCGGAAACACGCCTCTCGTTCGGCTGAACTCCGTTGTGCCGGATGGAGCCGGGCTCGTAGCGGCCAAGATCGAGTACCTCAATCCGGGTGGCAGTTCCAAGGACCGCATAGCGATCAAGATGATCGACGCGGCCGAGGCGAGCGGTGAGCTCAAGCCAGGCGGCACGATCGTCGAGCCGACGTCCGGCAACACCGGGGTCGGGCTGGCCCTGGTGGCGCAGCAGCGCGGTTACAAGTGCATCTTCGTGTGCCCCGACAAGGTCAGCGAGGACAAGCGAAACGTGTTGCGCGCGTACGGCGCCGACGTCGTCGTCTCGCCGACCGCGGTGCCGCCCGACCATCCGGACAGCTACTACAGCGTCTCGGATCGTCTGGTGCGCGAGATCGACGGCGCGTGGAAGCCCGACCAGTACTCCAATCCGAACGGCCCCGCCAGCCACTACGAGACGACGGGTCCGGAGATCTGGGCCGACACCGACGGGAAGATCACCCACTTCGTCGCAGGCGTCGGCACCGGCGGCACGATCACCGGCGCAGGGCGCTACCTCAAGGAGGTGTCCGGCGGAGCCGTGAAGATCATTGGCGCTGACCCGGAGGGCTCGGTGTACTCGGGCGGAACGGGCAGGCCCTACCTCGTCGAGGGAGTGGGGGAGGACTTCTGGCCGTCGGCCTACGACCCCACCGTCACCGACGAGATCATCGCGGTGTCCGACGCCGACTCCTTCGAGATGACGCGCCGCCTCGCCCGTGAAGAAGCGCTCCTGGTCGGTGGGTCGTGCGGAATGGCCGCCGTGGCCGCGATCCGGGTCGCCGAGAAGGCCGGACCGGACGCCGTCGTCGTGGTTCTCCTGCCCGACGGCGGAAGAGGTTATCTCTCAAAGATTTTCAGCGACACCTGGATGTCGTCCTACGGTTTTCTGCGGGACAGGCTCGACGGCTCGCTCGAACACACCACCGTCGGAGACGTGTTGCGGGGCAAATCGGGTGCGCTGCCCGACCTCGTCCACACCCACCCTTCGGAGACGGTGCGCGACGCCATCGGAATCCTCCGCGAGTACGGCGTCTCCCAGATGCCGGTCGTCGGGGCGGAACCGCCGGTCATGGCAGGTGAAGTGGCGGGAAGCGTGTCCGAGCGCGAACTGCTGTCAGCGGTATTCGAGGGCCGGGCGAAGCTCGCGGACGCGGTGTCGCAGCACATGAGCCCGGCCCTGCCGCTGATCGGCGCCGGTGAACTAGTCAGCACTGCCGCAAAGACATTGCGTGAAATCGACGCCGTGATGGTGGTCGAGGAGGGCAAGCCCGTCGGCGTGCTGACGCGGCACGACTTGCTGGGGTTCCTGTCGAACGGCACTGCTCGCCGGTAGGAAGGCTGGCACCGGCGGCTTTAGGCCGCCGCCAAACCGTTAGCCGAGGCAAGGATTTCAGGTTTACCCGGTCGATGGATCGGGTAATCAGATCGGCCTTTTGGCCGTCATTTTCAGCAAGTTCTCGGGTAGGGTAACAGCGCTCAGACCCCGCAACTGTTCACTGGAAGGCGTTCATGACCGAGTATCCGCCGCCGCCTCCGGGCAATTACCCGCCTCCGCCTCCCGGGAACTATCCGCCGCCCGGGCCTGGAGTCCCGATGGCGCAGCCGAACAACTACTTGGTCTGGGCGATCCTGGTGACGGTGTTCTGCTGCCTTCCACTGGGAATCGTGTCGATCGTCAAGGCCACTCAGGTGTCTGGGCTATGGGGTCAAGGCCGCTACGCCGAGGCGCAGAAGTCGGCTGACGATGCCAAGAAGTTCGCCATGTGGGGCGCGATCGCTGGCGTGATCTTCGGTGTCATCTACGGGATCTTCACGGTGGTCGTCGGCGCCGACGCGTTCTCGTAACCAACGAACCGATGCTTGAGACGCGTCAACCAAAGGCTCTGACGTCACTGAGTCCACCGCTAGGGGTGGCTGTGGTCGCCGGGTTGGCGTGCTGCGTCGTTTGGGTGGGCGATCCGCTGACACCGGGCGGAATGCTCCCCGTATGTCCCACGAAGGCGTTGTTGGGCATTGACTGTCCGGGATGTGGAAGCCTGCGCATGATTTACTCCCTGCTACACGGTGACGTCCTCGGCGCACTTCGCTTCAATGCCCTCGGGCTCGTCTCGGTGTTGTTCTTGCTCTGGGCCTTTGGCGCCTGGACCTACGGTCGTGTCGTCGGTCGACGCATCAATAGTTGGCAGCATCGACGCTGGGCGGCCGCCGTGGCATTGGTGCTGGTGTCCGTCTGGTTCGTCGTCCGCAATGTACCGAGCGCGCCGTTTACTTCGTTGTATGTCTAGTTCACAACGGGTTCCGAACAGCGAGCCCGAACTGAGTTCAGCCGAAAGGTAAGTCGACCATGACCAACCCGCCTCCGCCCGAGGGCAATTACCCCCCACCCCCGCCCGAGGGCAACTACCCGCCACCTCCGCAGGGCAACTACCCGCCGCCGCCTCCCCAGGGTGGCTACGGAGCGCCGCCTCCGCCCCCACAGGGTGGTTATGGAGCGCCGCCTCCGCCGCCGCATGGCAATTACCCACCCCCGCCGCAGGGCAACTACCCGCCGCCACCACCGCCGCAGGGCGGCTACGCACCGCCTCCTCCTGGCAGTTACCCACCGCCGCAGGGCGATTGGGGCCAGCCGCAGGGCGGCTACCCGCCGCAGGGCGGTTACGGCGGCTACCCGCCGGCCGGTAACTCCGGGGTCGACATCGGCGAGACGTTCGGCTGGGCATGGAACAAGTTCAGCAAGAACGCAGTCGTGCTCATCGTCCCGACGCTGGTCTACGGGCTCGTGCTCGGCGCGCTCTACGGGATCATCACCGTCGCCTCGGGTGCACTGGCTCCGACGTCCGAGAGCAGCTACGACTCCTATGACGGCGGAGCGAGCTACTCCTTCAGCGCAGGCCTCGGCGTGGCAAGCATCATCACGATGCTCCTCGGCTACCTGGTGCTGTTCGTCGTGGGCGGCGCCATCTCGTCGGCCTACTACGGCGGCCTGCTGGACATCGCCAACGGGACACCGGTCGAGATCGGCTCGTTCTTCAAGCCGCGCAACGTCGGCAGCGTGCTGATCGCCAGCCTGCTCGTCGGCATCGCCAGCTCGATCGGCTCGTTCCTCTGCGTGATCCCGGGTCTCATCGTCACGATCTTCACGCTCTTCACGACGGTCTCGATCGTCGAGCGCGGGTTGTCGCCGATCGACGGCATCAAGGCGAGCATCGACATCGTCAAGGGCAACTTCGTTCCGGCGCTGCTCACCTGGCTGATCACTCTCGTCATCGTCGGTGTCGGCGCGCTGCTCTGCGGTATCGGCCTTCTGGTCGCAGCTCCAGTGGCCGCACTGTTCCTCGTACACGCATACCGGAAGCTGACCGGCGGACAGGTCGCACCACTGACCCCGTAGCGAACCTCGGGCGTTGCAGCAAAACGACGACCTGGTGGATCGTGCCCTCGTACGCTGCCCTCAACGCCAACGAAAGTTAGGACCGAGATGACGAATCCATCGCCGCCTCCTGGTGACTTCCCGTCCTCAACCCCTCCCGGTGGCAACTACCCGTCGCCGCCGGAGGGTGGGTATCCGGCGCCCCCACCTCCCGGCGGCGGATACGCTCCTCCGCCTCCCGGTGGTGGCTACGCGCAGCCCGGTGGGTACGGGGTCGGCGGTGGATACGGCACCGGACCCGAGCAGTACACGCCGTGGCTCACGCGCGTGCTCGCGTGGTTGATCGACTGGGCTCCGGTCGCGATCCTCTCGGGCATTGGCTCGATCTTCCTGGTCACCCTTCAGAAGGTCGAAACCGTCTGCATCACCGACGATTCCGAGTACCAGCTCGGCGACTTCTGTGCCACGGGCAGCAACGGTCCTTCAGGCGTGGCCTGGGCGATATACGGGGTGCTTGAACTGATCTCGCTGGCCTACCTGATCTGGAATCTCGGCCTGAAGCAGGGCAACACGGGCTCCAGCGTCGGGAAGGGCATCATGAAGTTCAAGGTCGTCGGCGAGGAGACGGGCCAGCCGATCGGCTTCGGCAAGTCCGTCGTGCGCGAGCTGATCTACATCGTGGCCAACGTCGTGTGCTTCGTCCCCTGGCTCCTCGCCGTGCTGTTTCCGCTGTGGGACCAGAAACGTCAGTCGTTGGTCGACAAGCTGATCAAGACGGTCTGCGTTCCGCTCTGATCCGGTCGACGATGCCGCCTGTCCGCCGTGCGCGGGCAGGCGGCATCGTCGTTCGGTAGCGTCGAACCGTGAGTCGTCCGGATCTCGAGCAGAAGTCGAGCCTTGCGTCGTGGCCGCGACGGGTCGCGGCGGCCGTGGTGGACTGGATCCCCATCGTCGCGCTGGCGCTTCTGGCCGTCGCGCTGGTGTGGGTGACGAGAAACCCGCTGTGCGACGGGGATCCGTCAGTGCGCGATCTCGGCCCGCAGTGTGGCGATTCGGGCGCGACCACGGTGGGTTGGTGGTGCTTCGTCGCCTGCTGGCTGGCGGGGCTCGGTTACGCGCTTTGGAACTTTGGCCTACGTCAGGGTCGCACGGGTGCGAGCGTCGGCAAGGGCCTGTTGGGCATCCGGGTGCTCGACGCGATGACGCTTCAGCCGATTGGCTTCTGGCGGTCGGTGATTCGCCAACTCGTCCACGTCGTCGACGTCGTGACCCTTGGGTTGGGCTTGCTGTGGCCGCTGTGGGATCGCAAGCGTCAGACCTTCGCCGACAAGCTGTCGTCGACGGTGGTCAGCGGAACGCGCTGACGCCCGTCAGTGCCTCGCCGATCACCAACTGGTGCACCTCGGAGGTGCCCTCGTAGGTCAGCACCGACTCGAGGTTGTTGGCATGGCGGATCACCGGATACTCCAACGTGATTCCGTTGGCGCCCAACAGGGTTCGGCACTGACGGGCGATCTTGATCGCCTCACGCACGTTGTTGAGCTTGCCGAAGCTGACCTGTTCGGGCTTGATCTTGCCGTCGTCCTTGAGCTTGCCAAGGTGCAGCGCCAGCAGTTGCGCCTTGCCCAATTCAACTGCCATGTCGGCGATCTTGGCTTGAGTCAACTGGTACCCGGCCAGCGGCTTGTCGAAGACCTCCCTGGTGCCGACGTAGTCCAACGCCGTCTCCAGGCAATCCCTTGCCGCGCCCACCGCGCCGAACACGATGCCGAACCGCGCCTCCGACAGACAGGCCAACGGGCCCGACAAGCCCCGTGCGCCAGGAAGTTTCGCGTCATCCGGCAGGCGGACGTCGTCGAGGCTGAACTCCGAGGTGACCGACGCCCGCAGCGACATCTTGTGGGTCATCTCCCGGGCGCTGAAGCCCGGCGTCGTCGTCGGGACCGCGAACCCGATGACGCCTTCGTCGGCGCGGGCCCACACGATCGCCACGTCGGCGATGGAGGCGTTGGTGATCCACATCTTCGACCCGTTGAGGATCCAGTCGGATCCGTCGCGCCGCGCGGTCGTCCGCATGCCACCGGGGTTGGAGCCGAAGTCCGGTTCCGTCAGCCCGAAGCAGCCGATCAGTTCGCCCGCGGCCATGCCTGGGAGCCAGTGCTCGCGCTGCTCCTCGCTGCCCCAGCGGTGAATGGCGAACATCGCGAGGGAGCCCTGCACCGACACCAGGCTGCGAAGGCCGCTGTCGACGGCCTCCAGCTCCTGGCACACCAGCCCGTAGGCGGTGGCCGACGACCCGCTGCAGCCGTACCCCTCCAGGTGCATGCCGAGCAGTCCCAGCTTGCCGATCTCGACGGCCAGGTCGCGGACGGGGACCTCACCGGTCTCGAACCACTCGGCGATGTGCGGGCGCAGGCGGGACTCGCCGAACTGCCGGACCATGGTGCGCAGCTCGAGGTCCTCGGGCGTCAGCAGCGTGTCGAGGTCGAGGAGACTTTCGATCGTCGTGGACATGCAGTTCGTTCTACACCTGCGCTCGCCGCCACTCGGCACCGTTACCCTGAACGGTGATGAGTGAGCAGCGTTCCAAGGCAGATGCGTACCGCGCCTACGGTCCCGCGACCAGGGCCATCCATGCCGGTTACCGGCCCGATCCGGCGACCGGCGCGGTCAACGCGCCCATCTACGCGAGTTCCACCTTCGCGCAGGACGGCGTCGGCGGTCTCCGTGGCGGCTACGAGTACGCCCGCACCGGCAACCCGACGCGTGCGGCGCTCGAGGCGGGCCTGGCGGCAGTAGAGGGTGCCACGTTCGGGCGGGCCTTCAGCTCGGGCATGGCGGCCACCGACTGCACGCTGCGCGCCGTGCTGCGGCCCGGCGACCACGTCGTCATCCCCGACGACGCGTACGGCGGCACGTTCCGGCTGATCGACAAGGTGTTCACGCAGTGGGGCGTGACGCACACTCCCGTCGCGCTGACCGATCTCGACGCGGTACGCGCCGCGATCACCCCCGCGACCAAGCTGGTGTGGGTGGAGACGCCCACCAACCCGCTGCTGTCGATCGCCGACATTGCGGGAATCGCCCAGCTGGCGTCGGACGCCGGTGTGAAGGTGTTGGTGGACAACACCTTTGCCTCGCCGGCCCTGCAACAACCGTTGGCCCTCGGCGCCGACATCGTGCTGCACTCCACCACCAAGTACATCGGCGGACACTCCGACGTCGTCGGCGGCGCACTGCTGACCAACGACGAGGAGCTCGACGACGCGTTCGCGTTCCTGCAGAACGGCGCTGGCGCGGTGCCCGGCCCGTTCGACGCCTACCTGACGATGCGCGGGTTGAAGACGCTGTCGCTGCGGATGGAGCGACACAGCGCCAACGGAGCGCGGGTGGCCGAATTCCTCGCCGAGCACGCCGCCGTCGACGCGGTGCTCTACCCGGGCTTGGCGAGCCACCCCAACCACGACGTCGCGGCCCGTCAGATGTCCGGCTTCGGCGGCATGGTGTCGGCCCGGCTCAAGGGCGGAAGGGACGCCGCGCACCAACTGTGCGCGCGGACAGAGATATTCATCCTCGCCGAGTCTCTCGGCGGGGTGGAGTCGCTGATCGAGCATCCCGGCGCGATGACCCATGCGTCCACGGCGGGTTCGCAGCTCGAGGTGCCCGACGACCTGGTCCGGCTGTCCGTCGGCATCGAGGACGTCGCCGACCTGCTCGGCGACTTGGAACAGGCCCTAGGAAAGCGCTGAGCGCAACGCGGAGGCGGTGACGGCGAGGTTGACCTCTGGCAGCGCCGTCGGATACTCGTCGACCCAACTGCCACTGGCGATTTCGGTGGCGCGCGAGTGCACCCAGCGCCACCCGCGGTCGTTGAGGCTCAGCAGTGCCCCTAGTCCGTCAGCGGCGTGCAGCACGGTCACGATGGCCGCCGTCGCAGGTGTGGGCGGACGACGGTCGAACAGCGCCGCCAACAGATCGGTTCTGGCGGCGGCGACCCGCTCGCGACGGGTCAGCGGCCAGGCGTACACGGGATTGAAGCGCGACGACGGCACCCGAACGCGGCTGATCTGTCCGAGTCGCTCGAGGTGCAGTGCCACGTTGTCCTGCGCGTTCTTGCTCACCTTTGCGACGGCGCGCGACGGTGACAGCGGCTCCTTCTGAAGCAGCGCAAACGCCGGCTCGACGACGGGATCGGTGGCACGGCCTGCCCGAAGCGCCACCAGCCGGCCCGGCTGGACGGCGTCACCGGGGGCGGACGGCCGAACCCGGCATGCCAACGCGAGGTCGAGCAAGACGGCAGCCGCCAACGCCCGTTCCCGCCGCTGGGGGTCCAGCGCGGGTTGGGCGGTGGCGTTGTCGACGAGCAGGAGAAAGAGATCTTCGGCGATCTGCGCCATGAACGACTGCGGGCTAGGAGTGGTACGGCTCCGCGCTCATCAGCTCGACCTCGATGGTGCTGCCGTTGGGCACGACGAAGCTGCGCTTGTCGCCGACCTTCGCGTCGATGATCGCGCCACCGAGTGGCGACTTCGGCGAGTAGACCTCGAGCTTCCCGTCGGTCACGCCTTCCTGGCGGGTTCCGATAAGGAACGTCTCGGTGTCGCCGTCCGCGAACTTGACTTTGACGACCGAGCCGGGCAGCGCGACGCCGGACTGCTTGGGGGCCTCGCCCACCTTGGCGTTGTTGAGCAGCTCCTGGAGCTGACGAATCCGGGCTTCCTGCTGCCCCTGATCCTCACGCGCCTGGTGGTAACCGCCGTTTTCGCGGAGGTCGCCCTCTTCGCGTCGATCGTTGATCTCGGCGGCGATGATCGGTCGGTTCGCGATGAGCTGGTCGAGCTCGGCCTTCAGCCGGTCGAATGCGTCTTCGGTGAGCCAGGTGACCTGGGTATCCGTCATGTCGTGGCGCTCCTGTCCTTGTGTCGCGCTGTCAGCGGGATCAGTCGGCGTGTGCCGCAATCGCAGGCGCTGAGGGCGCATTAAAGCAGCAATACACGGCTCCAGTAGGAACCGTGTACGAGGTCCATCTTAGCACCGCCAGGACAGCCGTTTTTCATGTATTGGCTGTTCGGCGTTCTCCGGACGGTTGCCCGACGCCCCCGTCGGCCAAACCTCGTCAGGGTGCCCGGAGGTAGGCGGGGACGTCGGTGCCGCAGCCGTAGACGTCGCCCACGACGGGCTGCCGGGTGGCCTTGACGATCGTCGACACCACCACCGTGTCGGCGGTCGACGGTGGCACGAGAACCTCGCGCCGACCGATCTCGGCGCCGTCGACAGACCTGGCGCGGACGATGCACACCACGGGGCGCGACGGGTCCTCACGGGTGACGCTGATGGTGATCTCGACGGTGTCCGAACCGAGCAGCTTGTAGCCGCCCAGTTCACCCTTGACCTCAGCGGTGCCCAGCCGCTGGTAGCCGACGAATGCCAACGCGACACCCGCCGCCACGATGACGACGAAGAGCACGGCAACCAGCCGGCGGCGAGAGCTGCGGGCCAGCCGTTGGCGCCCGTAGCGGGCGGCGGGGCGCTCGATCACGAGGTGCTTCACCCCTCCGTAGGACGGTCAGCGTGGGTCTGAGTTCGGATGGTTGGACTAGGACTGGAACTATAGGGGCACCCAAACTGGTTGAACCGTGACGACCATGGCGAGAGATCAAGATAGGCACAGCGTGAGCGAACTGCGTTTGATGGCGGTCCACGCCCACCCCGACGACGAGTCGAGCAAGGGCGCCGCCACGATGGCCAAGTACGTGGACGAGGGCGTCCGCGTAAAGGTGGTGACGCTGACCGGCGGTGAGCGGGGCGACATCCTGAACCCCGCCATGGACCTGCCCGAGGTGCACGGCCGGATCCACGAAATCCGAATCGACGAGATGGCGCGCGCCGCGGAGATCCTCGGCGTCGAGCACGAGTGGCTCGGGTTCGTCGACTCCGGTCTTCCGGAGGGCGACCCGCTTCCGCCGCTGCCCGAGGGCTGCTTCGCGTTGGTTCCGCTGGAGGAGTCCACCGAGCGTCTGGTGCGGTCGATCCGCGAGTTCCGGCCGCACGTGCTGACCACGTACGACGAGAACGGCGGCTACCCGCACCCCGACCACATTCGCTGCCACCAGGTGTCGATGGCCGCCTACGAGGCCGCCGCCGACTACCGCCTGTTCCCCGACGCGGGTGAGCCGTGGGCGGTCACGAAGGTGTACTACAACCACGGGTTCCTTCGGAAGCGCATGCAGGCGTTCCAGGACGAGTTCGCCAGGAACGGTCAGGTGGGTCCGTTCGAGAAGTGGCTCAAGGACTGGGACCCGGAGCTCGACGTCACGGACAGCCGGATCACCACCAGCGTCGAATGCGCGAAGTACTTCGGTCAGCGCGACCAGGCGCTCCTGGCGCACGCCACGCAGATCGACCCGAAGAGCTTCTTCTTCACCACTCCGATCGAGTGGCAGGAGCGCCTCTGGCCGACCGAGGAGTACGAGTTGGCGCGGTCCCGCATCCCCGTGACGCTGCCCGAGGACGACCTGTTCGCCGGGATCGAGCCGTGACCGACAGCCTTCTGCTCGTCGTCGGGCTGCTTGCCGACGACGCGCCGCGGGACACCGGTCCCGACTTCGGCAAGGCCAGTCCGTTCGGCTTGGTGGTCATCGTGATCCTGCTGATCGGTACGTTCCTCCTCGTTTGGTCGATGAACAAGCACCTCAAGAAGCTGCCGGAGTCATTCGACCCCGAACATCCCGAACCCGATCAAGCCGTCGACGACGGAACCGTCGTGGAGCCCGGTGATCCCGGCCTGGCCAAGGGTGGGCGTCCAGACGGTGGCGGTTAACGCCCTCGGAGAGGCCACCAGCCCCTACCTTCGCCAGCACGCCGACAACCCCGTGCACTGGCAACAGTGGACTGCGGGGGCACTCGCGGAGGCGGCTGCGCGCGACGTGCCGATCCTGCTGTCGATCGGTTACGCGGCCTGTCACTGGTGTCACGTGATGGCGCACGAATCGTTCGCCGACAACGACGTGGCCGCGGTCATGAACGCCAACTTCGTCTGCATCAAGGTCGACCGCGAGGAGCGCCCCGACCTCGACGCGGTCTACATGTCCGCGACGGTCGCGATGACGGGTCAGGGTGGGTGGCCCATGACGTGCTTCTTGACGCCGGACGGGCGGCCGTTCTTCTGCGGCACGTACTACCCGAAGGACGGCTTCCTGCAGCTGCTCGACGCCGTCGCCGACACGTGGCGGCACCGCCGCGCCGAGGTGGAGCAGGCCTCAGACGAGATCGCCGGTGAGCTCGCCTCGATGGCGTCCGGTCTGCCCGGCGGGGGTCCCGCGTTGGAGCCCGCGGTGTGCGATCACGCCGTCGCGGCCGTGCTGGCCGACGAGGACGTGGCGCGCGGCGGCTTTGGCGGCGCCCCGAAGTTTCCGCCGTCGGCGTTGCTGGAGGGACTGCTGCGCAGCTACGAGCGCACGGGTGACCCCCGCGTGCTCGCGACGGTGGAGCGGGCGCTCGACGCGATGGCGCGGGGCGGAATCTACGACCAGTTGGCAGGCGGCTTCGCCCGCTACAGCGTCGACCCGTCGTGGGTGGTGCCGCACTTCGAGAAGATGCTCTACGACAACGCATTGCTGCTTCGGGTGTACGCCCATTGGGCGCGCCGCTCCGGAGAAACGATGGCGCGCAAGATCACCGACGAGACGGCGGCCTTCATCGTGCGCGATCTCGGTGAGGGCGGAATGTTCACCTCCTCGCTCGACGCGGACGCCGACGGGGTGGAGGGGCTCACGTACGCGTGGACGCCCGCGCAACTGCGCGAGGTGCTCGGCGACGACGACGGTGCTTGGGCGGCATACATTTTCGGGGTCACCGACGCCGGAACGTTCGAGCACGGCACCTCGGTGCTGCAGCTGCGGGACACCCCCGACTCACTGTCCCGTTTTGTGAGGGCGCGCACGATATTGCTCGCCGCGCGGCTCGGACGACCGCAACCCGCGCGTGACGACAAGGTCGTGACGGCCTGGAACGGCTTCGCGATCACGGCGCTCGTCGACGCCTCCGTCGCGCTGGACCGTCCCGAATTCCTCGACGCTGCAACGCAATGCGCCCGATCCATCCTCGAACTCCATGTCGTCGACGGCCGTCTTCGGCGCGCCAGTCTCGGCGGCCGTGTCGGTGACAGCGCGGCCATCCTCGAGGACTACGCGGGGCTGGCCACCGGGCTGATGACGCTGCACCAGGTGACCGGTGACCCGGAGTGGCTGACTGCGGCGACCGGGTTGCTCGACGTCGCGCTCGACCACTTCGCCGATCCCGACCGGGAGGGACGCTGGTTCGACACCGCCGACGACGCGGAGCGACTGATGGTCCGGCCGTCGGATCCGCTGGACGGCGCCACCCCAGCGGGGGCGTCGCTCATCACCGAGGCCCTGCAGCTCGCCGCGCATCTGACCGGGTCCGAGCGGTACGCGTCGGCGGCCCGCGCCTCACTCGCGGCGGCGACCCCGATCCTGGTCAAACTGCCACGCTCGGGCGGTCATTGGCTCGCCGTGGCGGAGGCCGCCGTTCGTGGACCGCTGCAAATCGCGGTGGCGTGCGACCCGCTCGACTCCGAACTGTTGAACGCCGCGCGCCTGCTGGCACCCGGCGGGGCGATCGTCGTCGGGGGAGCGGTCGACTCGTCTGCGTTGCTGCGCGGCCGCGATCGGATCGGTGGCCGCGACGCCGCCTACGTCTGCCGCGGCCACGTATGCGACCTGCCGGTCACGACCGCCGAGCATCTCGCTGCCGCGCTCCGGACGCCCGTGTAGCGTGCGGCACATGCCGAGTGCCGACCTGATCAAGCAGACCGTCAATCGCTACCTGGAACTGGTGTCCGAGGGCAACCCCGAGGCGGTCGCCCAGCTGTACACCGACGACGCCACCGTGGAGGACCCGGTCGGCGGCGAGGTGCACATCGGACGTCAGGCAATCCTGGGCTTCTACTCAGGTGTCATCGGCGCGAAGGCCGAGACCGAGATCATCACGCTGCGGGCGCTCGGGCACGAGGCGGCCTACCTGTGGGCGCTGACCATGGATCTCGGCGAGGGCGCGAAGATGCGCATCGAGATCCTCAGCGTCATGTCGTTTGACTCCGACGGCAACATCACCGCGATGAAGGCCTACTGGGGCCCGGAGAACATCAGCCAGCTCTAACCCCCCCTTCCGATTTCGGCGCGCTAATCCGCGGTGGCCGCGGAGGAACGCGCCAAAATCGCCCGGCGGATCTCGGCGATGACTCGATCGGGATATTCGGTCAGGTCCAGCCAAGTGAAGCGGAGCACCTGCCACCCGGCAAGGATGATGGCGTTCTGTCGCTTGCGGTCGTGGTGAAAGTCGTCCGAATCCGTATGGAAGGCCAAACCGTCCACCTCAATGGCGACCAAGCACCCCGGAAAGCCGACGTCGACGAGGTATCCCGCGACCGGATGATTGGCGATCCAGCCCTCGATGCCTGCTCCCTCGAGCAAGCGAATCAACAGGCGTTCCGCAGCGGATCGGGCTCCGCTCTCCGCCGCCTGCAGCAGTCGCCGGGAAGCGGGCGCGCCATACCGCCCCTTGTTCCGAAGGTGAGCCGCCCACAGCGGACTCAGCTCGACGTGACGTTGCAGCGCGGAGTCCATCAGCTTGGGTCCGCCGCCCCGTCTGGTGGCGGCCTCGACCACCGTGAGTTCGAGGGCAGTGACCTGGAGTCCGCGCCGCTCGACGACGTCCTTGGCCGGAAGTTCGCGGCGCCGCACGCGCGACCCTTCGTGGCGTCGGCCGTGGCTGTTGCGGGGCACCGTCACCTCTACGACGGCGGGCGCGTACTTCGTCACGTCGTGCCACCAGGCGGCCGCCAGTCCACTCGCGACTGCGTGCGGGCCGTGGCCCCACACCGCGGCCCTGATCCGCGCCGAATCGGTGAACGGTCGGTCGTCGACGAAGTAGACCCCTTGCGAGCATCGGCGCCAATGTCCGGAGCGCGCACGGCGTTCCACGGCGTCGTTGCTCATCCCCAGAATGCGGGCGTGCGACGTCGTGATGACGCCGTCGTGAGAGCGGAGGAAGTCGTCCAGCATTCTTAGTAGACGGTGCGACCCCCGCGAACGGTTCCACTCCCAGGATTTCGGCGCGCAAATCCGCGGTGGCCGCGGGGGAGCGCGCCGAAATCGCCGAGGGGCTAGTTGCTGAAGACCGCGAACCACATCGCGATGTAGTGGCAGATCGCCGCCACCGCGGTGCACGCGTGGAAGAACTCGTGGTGACCAAACGTCGTCGGCCATGGGTTGGGCCACTTGAGGGCGTAGAGCACCCCGCCGACGCTGTACAGCGCTCCACCGACGACCAGCAGCACCAGCGCCGCCACGCCCGCGCCGTGCATGATCGGCACGATGAAGAATGCGGCCACCCACCCGAGCAGCAGGTACAGCGGCACGCCCACCCACGCCGGCGCCGACGGCCAGCACATCTTCAGCAGCACGCCCGCCAGGGCACCGGCCCAGACGATCCAGAACAGCATCATGCCCTGGCTGGACGGCAACGCCAGCAGGGCGAACGGCGTGTAGCTGCCCGCGATGAACAGGAAGATCATCGAGTGGTCAAGGCGCTTCATCCACTTGCGCTTGACCGGCGACACCCACGTCACCCGGTGATACGTCGCGCTGACGGCGAACATCGCCACGATCGTCAACGTGTAGAGCAGGGTGGCGAGCCCAGCGCGGGAACCCTGCAGCGCCCAGGACACCGACACCAGTGCGGTGCCCGCGACGGCGGCGACGATCGCCGAATAGAGGTGAATCCAGCCGCGAGCGCGTGGCCTGCCGAAGAACTGCGCAACGGCTTCGGGCAGATCCTCTGCCTCGTGGTGCTCGACGGACGGCGGATCTGAGTCGGTCGTATCGATCGAAGTGGCCATGTCGCCTCCGCTATCTGGCATGGGTGGACCCGATCGTCACAGTAGTCTTGATCCTCGTGGAACTCATTCCCCCGCGACTCAAGGAACCGGCCTACCGGGTCTACGAAGCGCGGCTGCGACACCAGTTGGCGAGATCGAAATCCCAACTGCCAAGGCACATCGCGGTGCTGTGCGACGGAAACCGCCGCTGGGCGCGTGACGAGGGTCACGCCGACGTCAGCTACGGCTACCTGATGGGCGCTGCGAAAATAGCCGAGATGCTCCGCTGGTGCCAGGAGACCGGCGTCGAGATGGCGACCGTGTACCTGCTGTCCACCGAGAACCTGCAGCGCGACCCCGCCGAGCTGGCGTCGCTGATCGGCATCATCACCGACGTCGTCGAGGAGATCTGCGCGCCCGCCAACCGCTGGAGCGTCCGCACCGTCGGCGACCTCGAGTTGCTCGGGCAGGAGTCGGCGCGACGGCTTCGCGACGCCGTGGACGGCACCGTCGCCACGGCACCCGCGGGCGCCTTCCACGTCAACGTCGCCGTCGGTTACGGCGGACGCCAGGAGATCGCCGACGCGGTGCGCGCCGTGCTGAGCAAGGAACTCGCCAACGGAGCGACGGCCGAGCAGCTCGTCGAGTCGGTCACCGTCGAGGCGATCTCCGAGAACGTCTACACCTCCGGCCAGCCCGACCCGGACCTGGTGATCAGGACCTCCGGCGAGCAACGGCTGTCGGGCTTCCTGCTGTGGCAGAGCGCGTATTCGGAGATGTGGTTCACCGAGGCGCACTGGCCGGCCTTCCGGCGCGTCGACTTCCTGCGCGCGCTGCGCGACTACACGCTGCGAGACCGCCGCTACGGGCACTAGTCCCGTGACAGACTGAACCCGTGGCTGCGATGTCCGCAGTGGTGTTCGGCCTGAGCTGGTGGCTCGGGCTGTACCTGCTGGCCCGCGATCCGCGCAAACCCGTTCTGGTGCTCGCCGCCGTCGGGCTGACCAGCTTCGCTGTGGTGGTGGCGCTGGACGCCGTGCGTCATCTCGGCTCGTCGCTTGCGGGGACGCTCAGCCACCTCGAGGTGTACCTCGTCGTCGTGCCGGGTGTGGCGTGGTTCGCGGTGCTTCTCGAGCTGACGCGTCCCGGCGACACGTGGCGTGGTCGCATCGGGGAGGCCTCGGCGGTAGCGCTCGTCGCCGCACTGGCCCTGCTTGGCGCGTCGATGGCGGGTTCGGTCGACGGTCCGCTTCGCCCGGGTCACTGGGTGATGTTCGCCGTCGTCTCGTTGGCGACGCTCGGGGCGATGGCCAGGATGCTCGCCGCGGGACGACGGCCCCGCTCGGTGACGGGCTCGGTCGTCCTCGCCACGTTGTTCTTCGCGTTGGGCAACGCGATCCTGGTGATTCCGCTCGGCTTGGTGCCGAGCTGGTTGGCGTTGGCGTCCACGGGTTTCGACGTGCTGCTTCTCGGTGTCGCGGTGGCGCTGTGGGATTCGTTCGACGAGGGTCAGGCGCTGCGGGCGGACATGTTGCGGTCGTTCACGGGAAGCGTCGTCGTCGCCGTGCTCTTCGGCGGGCAGGTGCTCGTCGGGATGGCTGTCACCGACGAACATGCGGCGCTCTCGGTGCTGTTGTTCACCAGCCTTGCGGTGGCGATCGGCATCAACGTGATGGCCGATCCGTTGGCGGGCGTGCTGGACCGCCTCGCGTTCTCCAGGTCGCCGACCCTGCGGGCCGACCGGGCCGCGCTGCGTCGCACCGAGGCCGCGCTGCCGCTGCGGTCGGACAATCCGCTGGACGGCGTCGACGACGAGACGTTCGTCCGGTTGACCCGCCGGGCGCTCGGCCACTACGGCGACTTGTCGAAACTCGTCGCCAGCCCGCTGACCGCGTTGCCGGTCCTCGACGAGCGGCTTGCTCGCCGCGGCGCGCCCGATCAGCCGCTGGAGCGAGCCAACGAATTACGGGCCCTGCTCGCCGACCGGATCGCGGCGTTGAGACCGCGTGACGGCGGGGAGTTCGGCACGACCGAGCAATGGCGGCACTACAACTCGCTGTACTTCCCGTACGTCGTCGGGGTGCGGGCGTACGCGCAGAACGCGACGGCCGCGGGGCTGGACCCCGTCGCCAAGCGGGCGTGGCAGTGGTTCGTGACGGAGGTACCGCAGCGGTCGCTGCACAACTGGCAGAACGCGGCGGCCCGCGTCATCGCCGCTGATCTGCGCGGCAGTCGGGTGACGGCGGTCGACCACACGTCCTGACCTGCGGTTGGCAGTGTTTGGCAGCGTTCGGCGTCGATCTGGCAGTGGCTCCCGAGCATCGTTGGAGGCGTCCAGAAACCTCAACGTCGAGGAGCCCCCCAATGACCGCCACCATCTCGCATAGACCCCTGTCCGACAGTTCTGACAGCCTCCTGCGCTTTGCCATGCGGGCCGACGCCACCCTGTGCGCGGCCCTTGGCCTGCTGCTCGCGATGGCGGCCGATCCGCTGTCGCGACTCTCCGGGCTCTCCGCCACCTCTGAATGGTTGGCCGGAGCCGCGCTCGTCGTCTACGGCGTGACGCTCTACGTGATGGCCGCCGCGCCCTTCGTGCGGCGCATCGGCATCGGCATCGTCGTGGCCAACGTGGTCTTCGCGGTAGCCGTCGTCGCGATCGTGGCGGCCGGAGTCTTGCCGCTCACCGGGATGGGCGTGGCCATGACGCTGGCCACCGTCGCCGCCACCCTCGGGCTGGCGTACCTGCAGTACCTCGGAGTCCGCCGGCTGGCGTGACCCCGCGGAGAACCGGTGCGCGGCCGCCCGAGGCGAGAGGTCACCGCGAGTGGCCCGCACCGGCCATCGGATGTTTCGAAAATTCAACCAGGAAGGGAAGATTCATGACCACCATCACCGCCACCGCCCACACCGGGACCAAGGACGCGTTCCTGAGGTTCGCCATGCGGCTCGACGCCGTGCTGACCGGCGTCATCGGAGCCGCGGGTCTCGCGTTGGCGCCACGCATCGCCGAGCTGTCGGGCACCACGCCGGCGACCGAGTACGCGCTGTCCGCCTTCTTCGTCACTTACGGAATCGCCGTGTACGCGCTGTCGCGACTGACGCACGTCCGCACGCCGGGCCGCCTCGTGGTCGCGGGCAACGTCGTGTTCACCGTCGCTGCGGTGGCCGTCGTGCTTGCGGGTGTCTGGCCGCTGACCACCATGGGCGTGGTGCTGACGCTCGGCAGCGGCGTCTACACGTTGGTGATGGCCGACCTGCAGTACCTGGGTCTGCGCCGCCTGCGCGCGTAGTCCACATGAGATTTGGGCGCGTTCATCCGCGGTGAGCGCGGGTGAACGCGCCGAAGTCGCGGGGGTGAGGGGGCTAGAGCTTGCGCAGGCGCAGCCGGTTGATCGCGTGGTCGGCGTCCTTGCGCAGCACCAGCGTCGCGCGCGGCCGGGTGGGCAGGATGTTCTCGATCAGGTTGGGCCGGTTGATCGAATGCCAGATGTCGCGCGCGGCGAAGACGGCCTGCTCGTCGGTCAACGTCGAGTAGTGGTGGAAGTGCGACTGCGGGTCGGCGAACGCGCCGGCCCGCATCGCCAGGAACCGCGACACGTACCAGCCTTCGATGTCCTCGATGCGGGCGTCGACGTAGACGGAGAAGTCGAAGAGGTCGGACACCATCAACGCCGGGCCGGTCTGAAGGACGTTGAGGCCCTCCAGAATCAGGATGTCGGGGTGCTTGATGGTCATCTGCTCGTCGGGGATGATGTCGTAGAGCAAGTGCGAATACACCGGCGCGGACACGTGATCCGAGCCCGACTTCACCGCCGTGACGAATCGCATCAGCGCCCGCCGGTCGTAACTTTCGGGAAAGCCCTTGCGGTGCATCAGGTTCCGACGTAGAAGCTCGGCGTTCGGGTAGAGGAAGCCGTCGGTGGTGACCAGGTCGACGCGGGGGTGGTGCTCCCAACGGGCGAGCAGGGCCTGCAGCACGCGGGCGGTCGTCGACTTCCCGACGGCCACGCTGCCCGCCACGCCGATCACGAACGGCACCGGACGGTCGGGGTTCTGTTGCGGTTCACCGAGGAACTCGGCGGTCGTCGCGAACAGACGCTGACGCGCGGCGACCTGAAGGTGGATCAGCCGGGCCAGCGGGAGGTAGACCTCTTCGACTTCGAGCAGGTCCAATTGTTCGCCGAGACCGCGAAGCCCGAGGACTTCGCTCTCCGTGAGTTTCAACGGTGTCGACATCCGTAGCGAACGCCATTGACTCCGGTCGAACTCGACGTACGGACTCGGCTCGCTCGTCCGCGCCATGGAGCCAGTGTTGCATTTACGGTTGGGACCATGGACGCCACCACCGTCATTCGCGAATATCTGCTCCTCGGTCTGAGGTTCGACCGCATCGAGGAGGGCTACGTCGACTCCTACACCGGGGACCCAACACTGCGTGCCGTCGTCGGTGCGGAGCCGCCGCCGGACCCCGCCGAGCTCGCGCGCCAGGCGACGCGGTTGATCGCCGAACTGCCGGGCGCCGACGGTCTCGACGGCCAGCGCGCCGACTACATCGCGGCGCACCTGCGGGCGTTGGCCAGTGCGGGCCGCAAGTTCGCGGGTGAGGACATCGGGTTCGTGCAGGAGGTGCACGACTACTTCGACGTGGACATCGTCAAGGGCGACCCCGACAAGTACCGCGAAGCGCACCGCAAGCTCGACGAAGCGCTGGGCGGCACGGGCGATCTCGCCGAGCGGATGCAGAGCTACCGCAGTGGCGAGGAGATCCCACCGGAGCGGCTCGAGGAGTGCATCCACGCGTTCTCCAGCGCCCTCCGCGACAAGGTGCGTGCCGACTTCCCGTTGCCCGACGCCGAGACGATCAACTACGAGATCGTCACCGACAAGCCGTGGTCGGGGTTCAACTACTACGAGGGCGACTACCGCTCAACGGTCGCGGTGAACGCCGACCTCAAGCAGCAGATGTCGGGGCTGCCGCGGCTCGTCGCGCACGAGTCCTATCCCGGTCACCACACCGAGCACTGCCGCAAGGAGTTCGGCCTGGTTGCCGGCAAGAACCAAACCGAGCAGACCATCTTCTTGGTCAACACGCCGCAGTGCCTGATGGCCGAGGGCCTCGCCGACCTCGCGCTGTACGCCGCGATCGGACCCGACTGGGGTCAGTGGGCGACCGAGATCTACGCCGACCTCGGGCTGCGGTTCGACGGCGAGCGCGCTGTGGCCGTCTCCACCGCCGCGGCCGCGCTGGCCGACGTCCGCCAGGACGCCGCGCTGATGCTGCACGACGAGCACCGTGACGTCGACGACGTGGCCGCGTTCCTGCAGCGGTGGCAACTGACCAGCGACGCGCGCGCCCGGCAGTCGCTGCGGTTCCTGTCGTCCCCGCTGTGGCGGGCCTACACCAGCACCTACGTCGAGGGCTATCGACTGTTGCGCGCCTGGCTCGACGCCCGCCCGGCCGACGTCACGCTGATCGAGCGGTTCGGCAGGCTTCTCGACGAGCCTTTGGTGCCGTCGGCGTTGCGCGCCTGACGCCGAGTTCTGCAGGACGGCTGGGATTTCAGAATGAAGACGACCATGGCGCAGAAGTCGGCGTAGTCTGCGCCGACTAAGCTGGGCCCATGACCGCTGAGCCCGTGACCACCCCTACTCCAGCGCTGGGCGCGGAGTACGCCGAGACCGCGAGCGCCGCGTACACGGCCGCCTTGAAGGTCATCGAGTCCGTCGAACCACGCATCGCTGCGGCCACGCGCCAGGAGCTCGCCGATCAGCGTGATTCGCTGAAGCTGATCGCCAGCGAGAACTACGCGTCGCCTGCCGTGCTGCTGACGATGGGCACCTGGTTCTCCGACAAGTACGCCGAGGGCACCGTCGGCCACCGCTTCTACGCGGCGTGCCAGAACGTCGACACCGTGGAGGCGCTGGCCGCCGAGCACGCCCGCGAGCTGTTCGGCGCGCCGTATGCCTACGCGCAGCCGCACTCCGGCATCGACGCCAACCTGGTCGCGTTCTGGGCAATCCTGCAGACCCGCATCGAGGCGCCCGGCCTGGCCGAACTCGGTGCCAAGAACGTCAACGACCTGACCGAGGCCGACTGGGAGAAGCTTCGCGCCACGCTGGGCAACCAGCGCCTGATGGGCATGTCGCTGGACGCGGGCGGCCACCTGACCCACGGTTTCCGGCCCAACATCTCCGGCAAGATGTTCCACCAGCGCAGCTACGGCACCGACCCGCAGACGGGCCTGCTGGACTACACGCAGGTCGCCGCGGCGGCTCGCGAGTTCAAGCCGCTGATCCTGGTCGCGGGGTACTCCGCCTACCCGCGCCGGGTGAACTTCGCCAAGATGCGCGAGATCGCCGACGAGGTGGGCGCCACCTTCATGGTCGACATGGCGCACTTCGCGGGCCTGGTGGCCGGCAAGGTGTTCACCGGCGACGAGGACCCGGTGCCGTTCGCTCACGTCACGACGACGACGACGCACAAGTCGCTGCGCGGCCCGCGCGGCGGCCTGGTGCTGGCCACCGAGGAGTACTCGGCGGCGGTGGACAAGGGCTGCCCGATGGTGCTCGGCGGCCCGATGGCCCACGTCATGGCGGCCAAGGCCGTCGCGTTCGCCGAGGCCCGTCAGCCGTCGTTCCAGCTCTACGCCCAGCGCATCGCCGACAACGCCAAGGCGTTGGCCGACGGCTTCCTCACCCGCGGCGCCCGCCTTGTCACCGGCGGCACCGACAACCACATCGTGCTGCTCGACGTCACGTCGTTCGGCCTGACCGGTCGTCAGGCCGAGTCGGCGTTGCTCGACGCCGGCGTCGTCACCAACCGCAACTCGATCCCGGCCGACCCGAACGGCGCCTGGTACACCAGCGGCATCCGGTTCGGCACCCCGGCGTTGACGACGCGCGGATTCGGTGCGGACGACTTCGACCGCGTGGCCGAGCTGGTCGTCGAGGTGCTGACGAACACCCAGCCCGACGGGACGTCGAAGGCCAAGTACGTCTTGGCCGACGGAGTTGCCGCCCGCGTGCGCAGTGCGTCGGCTGAACTGTTGAACGCCAACCCGCTGTACCCGGGTCTGACGCTCCAGTAGGACACGCCGCTGACCGATTTCGGGGAACGTGTGTCCACGGGTTACAGTTAGTTTCATGGCAGAGAAGCCCGTAGCCAATGCGTTGACCCTCGAGCTCGAGCCCGTCGTCGACGAGAATCTGACGCGCCACGTCGCCACCGAGGAGTTGTGGTACCCGCACGACTTCGTGCCCTTCGACAAGGGTGAGAACTTCGCGTTCCTCGGCGGCACGGACTGGGACGAGTCGTCGGTGACGCTGCCCAAGCCGGTGACCGATGCGCTGGAAATCCTGCTCATCGTCAAGGACAACCTGGCCGGCTACCACCGCGAGCTCGTCGAGCACTTCATCCTCGACGACAAGTGGGGACGTTGGCTCGGCCGGTGGACCGCCGAGGAGCACCTGCACGCGGTGGCCCTGCGCAACTACCTCGTCGTCACGCGCGAGATCGACCCCAGCGCCAACGAGGACGTCCGCGTCGAGCACGTCATGAAGGGCTACCGCGCCGACAAGCTCAGCCAGATCGAGACGCTGGTCTTCATGTCCTTCCTCGAGCGCGCTCACGCCGTCTTCTGCCGCAACCTGCAGGCCCAGATCACCGAGCCGATCCTGGCGTCGATGGTCGGCCGGATCGCCAAGGACGAGGAGCGCCACGAGGAGTTCTTCGCGAACCTCATCGCGCACTGCCTCACCACCAAGCGTGACGAGACGATCGCCGCGATCGCCACCCGCGCCGCCGCGTTCGAGCCCATCGGCGCGGACATCGACGCCTACGCAGGCAAGGTCCGCGTCGTCGCCGAAGCCGGCATCTTCGACGACGCGGCATTGCGCAAGGTGCTCTCCGATCGCATCGGCGCCTGGGGTGTCGCGGACGCTCCCGAACTCGCGGAATTCGTCGCCAACTAGTTAACCGAGTGGTCACATTTCGGCCACGGCGCGCCTGCTCGGCGCAATCCTCGGGACGGGAGTAGCGTCGGCTTCGATGGCCGACATGCTCTGCTATCCGGGCGGTACCCGTCGTTTCGACGAAGGGGCCGGCCCCGGTCCTGGTACCGCGGTATCCACCGAGGGAGTTCGTGCGGTGCCGCACGGGCCTAGGAGCGCCACGTGACTGATTCGGCCGTTCGGACTTACGTGCTCGACACCTCAGTGCTGCTGTCCGATCCCTGGGCATGCAGTCGGTTCGCCGAACACGCAGTCGTCGTCCCCCTCGTCGTGATCAGCGAGTTGGAGGACAAGAGGCACCACCACGAACTGGGCTGGTTTGCGCGCCAGGCCTTGCGGATGTTCGACGATCTTCGACTCGAACACGGGCGACTCGATCAGCCCATTCCCATTGGTACCCAAGGCGGAACGCTCCAGATCGAGCTCAACCACAGTGATCCGTCGGTCCTGCCCGCCGGCTTCCGCACGGGCACCAACGATGCACGAATCCTGACGTGCGCCGCCAACCTCGCCGCCGAGGGCAAGCTGGTCACCCTCGTCAGCAAGGACATCCCGTTGCGCGTCAAGGCGGGCGCGGTCGGCCTGCCCGCCGACGAGTACCACGCCCAGGACGTCGTGGCGTCGGGTTGGACGGGCATGTCCGAGGTGGAGGTCAGCGCCGACGACGTCAACGCGCTGTTCGCCGACGGCGAGATCGACCTCGAGGAGGCGCGAAACCTGCCGTGCCACACCGGTGTTCGGTTGCTCGGCGGCAACTCGCACGCGTTGGGCAGGGTGAACGCCGAGAAGAGGGTGCAGTTGGTCCGTGGCGACAGGGAGGTGTTCGGCCTCCGGGGAAGGTCAGCCGAACAGCGCGTCGCCCTGGACCTGCTGCTCGACGAGTCGGTCGGGATCGTGTCCCTCGGCGGCAAGGCGGGCACCGGAAAGTCGGCGCTGGCATTGTGCGCGGGACTCGAGGCGGTGCTGGAACGCCGCACGCACCGCAAGGTCGTCGTCTTCCGGCCGCTGTACGCCGTCGGCGGACAGGATCTGGGCTATCTACCCGGTAGCGAGAGCGAGAAGATGGG
Organism: Mycobacterium sp. Root135; assembly: GCF_001426545.1. Taxonomy (GTDB): domain Bacteria; phylum Actinomycetota; class Actinomycetes; order Mycobacteriales; family Mycobacteriaceae; genus Mycobacterium. The sequence goes on from NZ_LMEZ01000009.1 coordinate 341,892, forward strand.
TCCGTGGGCGCAGGCCGTCTTCGACACCCTCGAGGGGCTCGCCAGTCCGGCGGTGCTCGACGAAGTGAATGCCCGCGGCATGCTGGAAGTGCTTCCGCTGACCCACATTCGAGGCCGTTCGCTACACGACTCCTTCGTCATCGTCGACGAGGCGCAGTCGCTGGAGCGCAACGTTCTGCTGACCGTGCTGTCGCGGCTCGGCGCCGGATCGCGGGTGGTGCTCACCCACGACGTCGCCCAGCGCGACAACCTGCGGGTGGGGCGGCACGACGGCGTGGCGGCGGTCATCGAGAAGCTCAAGGGCCATCCGCTGTTCGCTCACATCACGCTTCTGCGCAGTGAGCGTTCGCCGATCGCCGCGCTCGTCACCGAGATGCTGGAGGAGTTCAGCCCCGGCGCCCTGCCCTGATCCCCATCGCGTGTGCTGTGAGATCGCCGTTCGACGCGATTCCGCGATCTCACAGCACACGCGAAACGGTCAGGCGGGGTCGGTAAGGTGTGCTGGTGCGCAAGCGCCCCGAGAAGCCCACCTGGTCATACTGGCGGACCGTCATCGGCGTGTGCGCCGGGGTGGCAATCGTCGTGGTCGGCAGCCTGACCGGTCACGTTGCCAAGGCCGACGAGGTCGACTGCTCCCAGTTCAAGTGCATCGCCCTGACGTTCGACGACGGGCCAAGCCCGTACACCGACCGGTTGCTCCAGGTGCTCAAGGACAACGACGCCAAGGCGACGTTCTTCGAGATCGGCAACAAGGTGGCGGCCAATCCCGAAGGCGCCAAACGCGTGGTCGAGGCGGGCATGGAACTGGGCAGTCACACGTGGGAGCACCCCAACATGACGACCATTCCGCCCGAGGACATCCCCGCCCAATTCAGCAAGGCGAGCGACGCGATCGAGGCCGCGACGGGTCAACGCCCCAAGCTGGTGCGCACCGCAGGCGGTCTGATCAACGACCAGGTGCTGGAGGAGGCCAAGAAGCAGGGCCTCGCCGACATCAACTGGGACGTCATCCCGTTCGACTGGGCGAACGACGGCAACACCGACGCGACCCGTTACATGCTGATGACCCAGATCAAGCCGAACTCCGTCGTCCTGTTCCACGACACGTACTCCTCAACCGTCGACCTGGTTCAGCAGTTCATCCCCGTGCTCAAGGCCAACGGCTACCACATGGTGACCGTGTCGCAGATGCTCGGTGAGCGGGCACCGGGCAGCACCTATGGCAGCCGCGACAACGGTCCGCCCGCCAACGATTTGACCGACATCCCGCCGGCCGAGATCCCGACGCTGCCGAACACCCCGTCGCCCGCTCCGATGCCCAACTTCCCGATCACCGACATTCCGGACCAGAACTCCGGTGGTCCCACCAATGGGGCGTGACGGCACGTCATGACGACGAACACGGCGTTCGTCCTGACGCTGTTGGTGCTCTGCTACGCGGTTGTCTCGGGTCTGGTGAAGCGGTGGTACCTGGCGCCGGCGCTGATCTTCGTGCTGTGTGGAATGGCGTTGGGACCGTTCGGTTTCGATCTTCTCGAGGGCGGGACGAACACCTCGACGTTCACGGTGCTGGCGCAGCTGGCGCTGACGGTGATTCTGTTCAACCAGGCCGCCGAGCTGGACATGTCAGCGGTCGTGCGACGCCGCGAGGTGACCTTTCGTCTTCTGGCGGTGGGCATTCCGCTGGCGATCGCGCTCGGCATGGGGACGGCGCTGCTGCTCTTTCCGGTGATGCCGACGTGGGAGGCGGTGTGCCTGGCCGCGATCGTGGCGCCGACCGAGGTCGCGTTGATCGACGCCCTTCTCGACGACGACCGCGTCCCCGAGCGGATTCGCCACGCGCTGTCCACCGAGAGCGGTTTCTACGACGGCTTCGCGCTGGCGGCGCTCCTCGCGGCGGTGGCGTTCGCCTCGGAGCGCAACGAAGCCAGCGTGCACTGGGGGTACTTCCTGGTGCGCACCGAACTGGTGTCGGTGGTCGTCGGGCTCGCCATCGGGGCGGCGGGCGGTTGGGTGATCGGCAGGTCGCGGCAGCGCGGCTGGATGAGCGACATCTGGGCGCAGCTCGCCACGCTGGCCGTCGCGCTGGTGTGCTTCCAGGTTGGCGAGATGTTGCACGGCAGCGGCTTCGTCGCGGCGTTCGCCGGAGGTCTGGCCTTCGCCTACGCGGCGCGCCGGGCGGGTTCGCGGCCCGAGACGCACGTGTCCGACGCCGCCGGTCAACTGCTCGAGTTGACCGTCTTCGCGTTGTTCGGCGGCTATGCGGTGATCGTGGGGTGGCGCGACGTCAGTTGGCGCGTCGTCGTATTCGCCGTCGTTGCCTTGTTCGGCGTCCGCCTGGTGGCGGTCTGTCTGGCGCTGCTGCGCAGTGACGTGCCGGTGCGAGACAGGGTGTTCATCGGGTGGTTCGGCCCGCGCGGCATCGGCACGTTGGTGCTTGGCCTGCTGGTGTTGGAACGCGGCAGCATCGAGCAGGAGTCGCTGATCATCCAGGTTGTCGCGGTGACGGTGTCGCTGAGCCTGGTCCTGCACAGCGTGTCGGCGTGGCCAGGCATCAAGTGGCTGGCCACGCCGGACCGCGTTACTCGCCCTGCTTGACCTTCGCCATCTTCAGCACGTCGAGGCGCTTGTCGAGTTCCTCTTCGGACAGCTTGTCGCCGATCAGGCCGCGGTCGATGACCGTTTGCCGAATCGTCTTGCGCTCCTTGAGCGCTTCCTTGGCGACCTTCGCGGCCTCCTCGTAGCCGATCGCCGAATTCAGCGGCGTGACGATCGAGGGCGACGACTCGGCCAGCTCACGAAGGTGCTGCTCGTTGGCGACAAGGCCGTCGATGCACCGCTCGGCGAACAGCCTCGAGACGTTGGACAGCAGCGTGAACGACTCCAGGACGTTGCGCGCCATCATCGGGATGTAGACGTTGAGCTCGAAGGCACCGGAGAGGCCACCGACGGCGACGGCGGCGTCGTTGCCGATCACCTGGGCGGCGACCTGCGTAACAGCTTCGGGCAGAACGGGATTGACCTTGCCCGGCATGATCGAGCTGCCCGGCTGCAGGTCGGGCAGCTGAAGCTCGCCGAGACCGGTGAGCGGGCCGGAGCCCATCCAACGGACGTCATTGGCGATCTTGGTCAGCGACACGGCGATGGTCTTCAGGGCGCCGGACGCCTCGACGAGCCCGTCGCGGGCGGCCTGCGCCTCGAACGAGTCGACGGCCGTTCGCAATTCGGCGATGCCGGTCTGGTCGACGAGGACGTCGACGACCTTGGGGCCGAATCCGTCGGGTGCGTTGAGGCCGGTGCCGACGGCGGTGCCGCCGATGGCCAGCTCACCAAGCCGGGGGAGCGTCGCCTTGACGCGTTCGATGCCTGCCTCGATCTGACGGGCGTAGCCGCCGAACTCCTGGCCCAGCGTGACCGGGACGGCGTCCATCAGGTGCGTGCGGCCGGACTTGACGACGGTGCGCCACTGCCGGGCCTTGTTGCCCAGCGACTCGTGGAGCACCTCGAGAGCCGGAATCAGGTGTCGGACAGCGGCTTCCGTGGCGGCGATGTGGGTCGCGGTGGGGAAGGTGTCGTTGGAGCTCTGCGACATGTTGACGTGGTCGTTGGGGTGTACCTCGACGCCGTTGGCCTTCGCGATCGAGGCGATGACCTCATTGGCGTTCATGTTCGAGCTGGTGCCCGACCCTGTCTGGAAGACGTCGATCGGGAATTGGTCGTCGTGCTTGCCGTCGGCGATCTCGGCGGCCGCGGCGATGATGGCGTCGGCCTTGTCGGCGTCGAGCAGGCCGAGGTCCTTGTTCACCTGAGCGCAGGCACCCTTGAGCAGGCCGAGGGCCCGAATCTGGGTGCGCTCCAAGGGCCGGAACGAGATTGGGAAGTTCTCCACCGCGCGTTGGGTCTGTGCCCGCCAGAGGGCGCTCTTCGGCACCCGGACTTCGCCCATGGTGTCGTGCTCGATGCGGTATTCGACTTCGTTGTCGGGCATTTGCTCCCTGTTCGTCTCTCGGTTGGGGGGAAGGGTGTTACGGCAAGGGGTGGGCGGCGGACATGTCACCGGTGAAGTCGACCGCCGAGTACTCGTTGAGCTTCGAAAGTCGGTGGTACGCCTCGATCATGCGGACCGTGCCGGACTTGGAGCGCATCACGATCGACTGCGTGGTGCAGCCGCCGCCGAAGTAGCGGACGCCCTGCAGCAGATCGCCGTCGGTGACACCGGTGGCGGAGAAGAACACGTTCTCCCCGGACACCAGGTCCTCGGTGTGCAGCACGCGGTCGAGGTCGTGGCCCGCGTCGATCGCCTTCTGGCGCTCGGCGTCGTCGGTCGGGGCGAGGACGGCTTGGATGGCACCGCCCATGCAGCGGATGGCCGCGGCGGTGATGATGCCCTCTGGCGTGCCGCCGATGCCGGCCAGCATGTCGGTGCCGGAACCGGGCCGACAGGCCGCGATCGCACCCGCGACGTCACCGTCGGAGATCAGCCGGATGCGGGCGCCCGCCTCGCGGACGTCGGCCATCAGCTGGCTGTGCCGGGGCCGGTCGAGCACGCACACCGTGATGTCGGCGACCGAGGACTTGCGCACCTTGGCGACGCGGCGGATGTTCTCGCCGATCGGCGCGGTGATGTCGAGGACGTCGACCGCGTCAGGGCCGACGGCGATCTTGTTCATGTAGAACACCGCCGACGGATCGAACATGGCGCCGCGTTCTGCCACCGCGAGCACCGAGATGGCGTTGGGCATGCCCTTGGCCATCAGCGTGGTGCCGTCCACGGGGTCGACGGCGAAGTCGCAGTCCGGTCCGTCGCCGTTGCCGACCTCTTCTCCGTTGTAGAGCATCGGGGCGTTGTCCTTCTCGCCCTCACCGATGACGACGACGCCGCGCATCGACACCGAGTTCACCAGCTCGCGCATGGCGTCGACGGCGGCCCCGTCGCCGCCCTCCTTGTCGCCGCGGCCGACCCAGCGGCCCGCGGCCATGGCGCCCGCCTCGGTCACCCGTACCAACTCGAGGGCGAGGTTGCGATCCGGGGCTTCGCGTCGTGATCGGGACGAGCCGCTTGCGGGGGAAGCATCAGGGGCAGTCATGTGCAGATTCTCCCATTAACCGTCCACAGGTTGGGAGCTGGGATACTGGCAGAGTGACCACACCCCAGGCGGCTCCGGAGCCGAAGCCGGCCAAGTCGCGGCTGTTGCAGGACGGCCGCGACATGTTCTGGTCGATGGCACCTCTGGTCCTGGTCTGCATCGTGCTGGCGGGGATCCTCGGAATGTGCTCTTTCGCCCCGAACGGGCCAGGTCAAGGGCCTGTGCTGCCCTATGACACGACCGCCGCGATGAAGGCCGACGCCGAGACGCTGAAGATCCCGATCCGTCAGCCGCAGTTGCCGGAGGGGTGGCGCGCGAACTCCGGCTCACGCGCCAGCATCGACGGCGGCCGCACCGAGAACGGCAGGCCGGCGCGGGCCGTCATCTCGCGCACCGGTTTCCTGGCGCCGACGGGGATGTTCATCAGTCTGATTCAGAGCAATGCAGACGAGCAGAGCCTCGTCCGGTGGGTCGACACCGACGTGGTGCCCACGGGGACCCAGGACGTCGACGGCGTGCGGTGGATCGTCTACGAGGGCGGCGAGGATTCCCGGCCGGTGTGGACGACCCGGCTCAAGGGGCCGACCGGTCCGGCGCAGATCGCGGTCACGGGGCCAGCGGGTACCGACGAGTACCGTACGCTGGCGAAGGCCACGCAGTCGCAGCCTCCGCTGCCCGTCGTCTAGGAGACCCCATGCCCGGACCGGAAGCAGACCTCACCGGATGGGCCGTCGCGCCCTTCACCGCCGAGGGTTTCACCTACGACGTCTACCGCAAGGGCGAGGGCCCCGGCGTCGTCCTCATTCCCGAGATGCCCGGCATCCACCCAGGCGTGCTGGCGCTGGGAAACCACTTGGTGGACAACGGGTTCACCGTCGCGTGTCCGTCGCTGTACGGCACCCCGGGGGCCAAGGGCATCCGGCCCGGTGCGGTTCCGGTGATGCTGCGCGGTTGCGTGGCCAAGGAGTTCGCCGCCTTCGCCACCAACGCCGACCGGCCCGTCGCCCACTACCTGCGCGCGCTGGCCCGTGACCTCAACGAGCGGACGCCCGGCAAGGGCGTCGGCGTCATCGGCGAGTGCTGGAGCGGAGGGTTCGCCCTGGCCGCCGCGGTCGACGACAGCGTGCTGGCCCCGGTGCTGAGCCAGCCGTCGCTGCCGATCGGACTGACCGCCAAGCAGAAGGCCGATCCCGGCCTGTCGGAAGCCGAGCTCAAGGTCGTCGAACGCCGCGTCGCCGAGGACGGCCTGTGCGCGCTCGCATTGCGCTTCAGCGAGGACCCGATGTCGCCCGGTGCGCGTTTCGCGACATTGAAGGCACGGCTGGGGGACGCCTTCGAGGTGATCGAGATCGATTCGAAGAAGGGCAACGCGGCCGGATTCGGGAAGATGGCCCACTCGGTGCTGACCCTCGAGGTCCGCGAAGTCGACGGCCATCCCGCCTACGAGGCCCGCAAGCGGGTCGTCGAATTCCTCAAGCAGAGGCTGACCGCGTAGTCGCGCTCTGCGCTTGCTGCCGCTTGCGGTCACGCCGGCTCCAGATCCGTTGCCGCGCCTTCTCGATGAGGCGGGCGACGGGACCGGGCCCCTTGTCCTCGTCGTCGTCATCGGGGTCGTCGATCGGCACGCCCTTGAACACCGCGAGGTAGACGCTCACCGTCGTGACGATGACGATCATCACCACCGGGCCGATGATGATGCCCAGGAAGCCGAACATCGTGATGCCGGCGAAGACGGCCAGCAGCATCAGGGCGGAGTCCAGGCGGGCAGCTCGTGGGATCAGGATTGGTCGCAGGACGTTGTCGATGTTGGTCACGACGATCAGATGCCAGGCGATGACGAAGATGCCGCCGGGGACGTTGCCAAACAGGATCATTCCGATGCCGAACGGGATGCTCACGATGCCGCCGCCGAGCGGGATCACCGACAGCGCGGTGAGCAGGATCGCAAAGATGAAGAAGCCGTCGTGGAAGCCGGCAAGGTAGATCGACACCGCACCGGCCAACCCCTGCGCCAGCGCGATGACGAACTGGCCGAATACCGCGCCGCGCACCATCGCGCCCATCTTCTCGAAGTAGAGGTCGGTGACCTCTTCGCCGAGCGGGTTGAGTTGGCGGATCAGCGTCTGCACGCGTTCGCGGTTGGAGAGCAGCGAGATGAACACGTAAATGAACAGCACGGCCGCGGTGAGCCCGCCGGCGAGTCCGCCCGCGGCACCCTGCAGGGCGCCAAGCGCGTATTCGCCCACACTTTGGGCGACGGTGCTCATCTTCTCTTGCAGCAGTTGCGGTGTCACCTGGACGTCGCCGAGAAACGGGATCTTGTCGACGGCGTCGTTGGTCCACTTCAGCGCGTGGTCGCCGAGCGAGTTCAGGTCGGTGTGCGACACCCAATCCGACACGCTGCGGACCATGGCGCTGATCTGCACCACGGCCAACAGGATCAGCAGTGACAACGGGATGATCACCGCGAAGATCGCCGCCAACAACGTGAACGTCACCGACAGCCCGCGGTTGAACCGCGTGAGGAACCAGTTGAACAGCGGGTTGAACAGGTAGGCCGCGACGGTCGCGACGACGACGAGCATGAAGTAGCCGCGAAGGAAGTACGCGCCGAAGGCCAGGGCGACGACGACCGCGACGGCCAGCGCGCGCTTCTGCGTTTGGGTGAACTCCGTCGTCATGGCCACGGGAATGAGCCTACGGCGCGGCCAGTTTCGTCAGGTGTCCGAGGATGTCCGGGTAGCGCTTCAGGTGCGCGCCGCCGTTGAGGTCCAGCACCTCGCCGGTGAGCCACGCCGCCTTGGTCAGATACAGCACGGCCTCGGCGACGTCCTCCGGCGTGCCCGCCCGCCCCAGCGGCGTGTTCTCGACGTACTCCTCGACGACGCCGGGCACCAGCGCGGCGCCCTCGGTGAGCGGGGTGAGCACGAACCCCGGCGCGACGGCGTTGACCCGAATGCCCCGCGGCGCGAGTTCGAGTGCGGCGACGTGGGTCAGCATCGACAGCCCGGCCTTGGCAGAGCAGTAGGCGCTCATGCCGATGGCGGGTTGGCGGGCGTTGAGCGAGGAGATCGACACCAACGATCCGCCGTCGACGAGGTGGCGTCCCGCGTACTTGGCGACGATGAACGCACCGGTCAGGCAGACGTCGACGACCGAGCGGAACTGTTCGACCGGGAGGTCGACGATGGGGCCGAAGGTCGAGAAGCCCGCGCAGCTGACGACCGCGTCGCAGTCGCCGACGCCTTCGAAAAGTGTTGCGACGGTGGCTTCGTCGGCGACGTCGACGAACTCCCCGCGGTGTGGATCGCCGAGCTCGGCGGCCCTTGCGGCCGCGGCGTCGCCGTTGAGGTCGGCGATGACGACCCGATATCCGTCGGCGGCGAGTGCCTGAGCCGACGCCCAGCCGATTCCCGACGCTCCTCCGATGACGATCGAGTTCTTCATGGCTTGCCGCCGTCCGGTCGCGGGTCGGCCCACTTCGCCGCGATCGCACCCCACGGGTCGGCGTAGGGCTCGGTGCGACCGTGATAGGCCGAGCGGCGGGTGAAGATGGCCTTGGTCAGCGGTGCGGCGACGCGCAGCAGGTGACGGGTGACGCCGGCCTTGTTGGCCGTCTCGATCAGCATCTCGGGCCACGAATGTTGTTGATGCTTCAGCACTTCCTGTGCACGGGAGGTGTCCATCCAGTCGGTGTTGAACCAGTCGTCGTCGCGGGCCGGGTCGCCCTTCAACCCGGTTGGCAGGCCCCCGACGAGGCCCATCGCCGCGGCCATCGCGGGTGCGACGTCACCCTGGACGAGGCGATGCGTGTCGTCGCCGGCGACGAGCAACGTCTCACCGACGGCGTCGGCGGCGGTCGCGGCGGCGAAGGCCCGCGCCACGTCGCGCACGTCGACGGTCTGAATGCGTCCGTCGACGGGGAGCACACCCTCGAAGTAGAGGTTGTCCATCTTCATGTACGCCGCGGGGTCGACGGTCAACACCCCGCCGAGGCGCAGGATCACCCAGTCCAGTGTGGACGCGCGGACCAGCGCTTCGGCCGCCACCTTGTGCGCGCCGTAGACGTCGGCCGGGTTGAGCGGGGTGTCGGCGGTCAGCACGTCGGGGTGGGTGTGGGGGTTGCGCGCCCCGTAGACCGCGATGCTGGACGCCAGGACGAACCGCGGTCTGGTGGGCTGCTTCTCGGCGGCGGCCAGCAGCGAGCCCGTCGCTCCGACGTTCACCTTCTCGGCGAGTTCTCGCCTCGTGTAGATGAACGGCGGGATGACCGCGGCGAGATGGATGATCGCGGCGGGCGCGACGCCCGCGACGAGGGCGTCCACCGCGGCCGGGTCGGTCAGGTCCGCGTACTGGACCTCGACGCCCGGCGGAAGCTTGTCGGCGGCCTTGCGGTTGGCCGGGATGTCGAGGTCGGTGGCCACCACCCGCCGGCCGTCTGCGGCGAGCCGTTTCACCGTCGAGGATCCCACCAGCCCGAAGGCGCCCGTCACCAGTACGGCGTCCGTCATGCAGCTCCCTAGTCAACTAGAACGTGTTGCAGGCATCATTGCCTAGACGGTCGCGGTTCACCAGCGTTGGCGTCTGCGAATACAGCGGAATCCGATGTGGCTCATCCCGGTCTCGAGCATCTGTGGGCGCCGAGCGGCGGGGCGGTACCGCAGGCAGTAACCGTCCGCGCACATGAACGAGCCGCCCTTGACGACCTTTCGTCCGATCGCGAACTGCGGCTGAGCCGGATCGTAACTGTCTGCCGCGCAGCATGATTCGACGTCTCCGGTGTCCGACCACCAGTCGGTGGTCCACTCCCAGGCGTTGCCCGCCATGTCGAAGAGGCCATAGCCGTTCGCGGCGAAGCTCCCGACCGGCGCGGTGGTGCCGTATCCGGTGTCTGGAAGATACGGAAACTCGCCGTGCCAGTAGTTCGCGAGGCGTTGGCCAGGTTCTTCCGGCTCGTCACCCCAGGTGTAGGTCGCCCCGTCCAGTCCGCCGCGCGCCGCGACCTCCCACTGCGCCTCGGTCGGCAGGCTCAGCCCCGCCCAGTCGGCGTACGCCGAGGCGTCCTCGAACGCGACGTGCACGACGGGATGGTTCTCGCGGCCGCGCGTCGTCGAACGCGGTCCGCGGGGATGGTTCCAGCAGGCGCCCGGCGTCCACGTCCACCACTGGTCCAGGTGGCGCAGGTCAACCGGACCCGGCGTGCGGCGGAAGACCATCGATCCGGGGTGCAGGTTCTCCGGTGGCGCGCCGGGATAGTCGGCGGGGTCCAGCGGCCGCTCCGCCACGGTGACGTAGCCGGTGGCGTCGACGAAGGCGGCGTAGTCGGCGTTGGTCACCTGGTGGGTGTGGATCCAGAAGCCGTCGACTGCCACCTCGCGGAGGGGTGCTTCCTCGGCGTAGTGCGACTCGGAGCCAAGCGTGGCGGTCTGCGGCGGGATCCACGCCATGCCGTCGCCACCCGTCATCTCACGACTCCGCTTCGTCGAGACTGCGGTGAGGGCGGGAAAGTGCGAGTAACCGTCGCCGTGAGCGCAGTCTCGACGGGATCGTCAGTCAAAGACGGTCGTCCAGTCGTCGCGCATGCTCACCACGGTCCAGTCGCGCGTCTCGGCCTCCGCGAGCGCCCGCTCCGCACCGGTGACGTAGTCGAATTCCCGGTCGGCGTCGTCGTGGCGGACGAGCAGCCGCAGGCCGCGGGTGAATTCCAGCATCTCCATGTCGCCGTTGGAGTTTCCCGCCGCCAGGATGGGTCGACGGCCGATTCGGCTCCACAGCCGCACCGGTTTCATCGGGCCGTCGTCGAGGAATTCGGGTTCGGCAGTGGTGTAGACGTTGGCGTTCTCGAACCTCAGGCCCACCGAGCTGCCGACGACCCGCTCGCGGGGGATGCCGTACATCTGCCAGGTGACGGGTCGCATGAAGTCCCGACCTCCGCCGGAGACGATGTAGTTGGTGAACCCGTTGGCCTCCAGGTACCGCAACAGCTCGACCATCGGGGCGTACCCGCAGGACGTGTACGGCCGCCCCAGCGTTGGGTGCGTGGCCTCGGCGAAGAAGGCGTCGACCCGGCTGGAGTGTTCCTCGACGGTGATCGCGTGATGTGCCGAGAGGACCGCTGCCAGAAGGAGTTTGAAGTCGGCGTCGTCACCCTGATAGTGCTTGGTGACGGCGTCGCCGAGCCACCCCAGGTCGCCGGTGTAGGCCGCCCGGTACGGCTGCGTGTCGCGCAGCGAGGCGTCGGCCTCGGCCTGCTCCTTGAAGCGGCGCAACAGGAAGTCCAGCTGTACGTACATCGGCTTCTCGCACCACAGCGTGCCGTCGTTGTCGAAGACGGCAACCCGCTCCTCGGGCGGCATGTCGGTGACCGTGCGCTCCACGAAGTGGACGATCGCCGCCTTCGTGGGCCCCTCTTTCCAGGACTCCAGCATCAGCCGCCTCGGGTGGCGAGGAACTTCTCGAGTTCCTCGACCGCGTGGGTGATGGTGAACGACGCCGGCTCCTGACGTGGCGGGAACTCCTTGAACGTCTGCAGGAATTGCGTCGCGATGGCGGAGCCGTAGAGCACCAGATAGATCCGGTCGATCACCCAGTCCCAGTAGGTATTCGACGTCTTGTCCGCGCGCTCGTAGGGGTCGGTGCGGAGGTTGAACAGCTTCGGTGCCCGCAACTTGGTGAACGGTTCGAACCAAATCTGAAGCGTGCCTTCGCACCGCTGCTCCTGGAACACGATCTTCCAGTTCTCCGCGCGGATGCCGAGGACGTCGCAGTCGTCGGAGAAGTAGATCAGTCCGCGCCGCGGGCTCTTGTCGACCTCGCCGGTGAGGTATGGCACCAGGTTGTAGCCGTCGATGTGGACCTTGTACGTCATGTCGTCGACGGTGTGCCCGACCTTGAGCTTGTCGACGATGTCGGTGTCACCCGCCGCGGCGAGGAACGTCGGCAGCCAATCGTGATGCTGGACGATTTCGTTGGAGACCGATCGCGGCTTGATCTTCCCCGGCCACCGAATCAGCTCGGGAATGCGGAAGGCGCCCTCCCAGTTGGTGGCCTTCTCGCTGCGGAACGGCGTCGTGGCGCCGTCGGGCCAGCTATTTGCGTGGGGGCCGTTGTCGGTCGAGTAGATGACGATGGTGTCGTCGGCGAGGCCGAGCTCGTCCAAGAGGTCGAGCAGGGTGCCCACGTTGCGGTCGTGATCGATCATCGTGTCGTGGTACTCCGACTGCCAGCGGCCGGCCTGCCCACGGCTTTCCGGCTTGGTGTGCGTCCGAAAGTGCATGTGCGTCATGTTCATCCACACGAAGAACGGCGTCTCCGCTTCGTGCTGTCGTTTGATGAAGTCGACGCAGGCTCCGGTCGTCTCGTCGTCGACGGTCTCCATGCGCAGCTTCGTCAGCGGTCCGGTGTCCTCGATGCGCTGCTTGCCGACGGGTCCGTAGCGCTCGTCGACTTCGTCGGATTCCTCGTCGGTGGCCCAGGAGTGGATGACGCCGCGGGGCAGCAATCGCGCACGCATGATCGGCGCTTCCTCGGCGGTGGGATAGTCGGCGTTCTCCGGCTCCTCCTCGGCGTTGAGGTGGTACAGGTTGCCGAAGAACTCGTCGAACCCGTGCGCGGTCGGCAGGTACTTGTTCAGATCACCGAGGTGGTTCTTGCCGAATTGGCCGCATGCGTAACCCATTGGCTTCAGCAGCTCGGCGATGGTCGGGTCCTCCTTCTGGAGTCCGATGTCGACGCCGGGCATGCCGACCTTGCTCATCCCGGTGCGGTACACGCTCTGGCCGGTGATGAACGACGACCGCCCCGCCGTGCAGCTCTGCTCGCCGTAGGAGTCGGTGAAGAGCATGCCCTCGTCGGCGATCCGGTCGATGTTGGGCGTGGAGTAGCCCATCATGCCGCGGCTGTAGCAGCTCAGATTCGAGATGCCGATGTCGTCGCCCCAGATCACCAGGATGTTGGGTTTGTCTTCTGGCATGCGCAGTGCCCTTCTCGAATTGTCGGGAGGCACCCGGCATCGTCGAGGCTAGTCGGCCGCGAGAAAGTCGTTGAGCTTCTTGACGATCTGGTCGATGCTGAAGCTGGCCGGCTCGTGCCGCGGCGGGAACTCCTTGAACGTGTCGAGGAACATCGACGCCATCGCCGTGGCGTAGAAGACGAAGAAGTCGCGGCGAAGGAACCACTCGTAGTAGGTGTTCGAGGTGATGTCGGCGTACTCGAACGGGTCGGTCCGCAGGTTGAACAGCTTGGGCACCCGCAGTTCGGTGAACGGCTCGGCCCACGTCCGCAGCGTGCCCTGGGCGCGTTGTTCGGCGAATACGATCTTCCAGTTTTCGAAGCGCATCCCGACCATCTGCGCGTCGTCGTTGAAGTAGAAGAAGCCGCGGCGCGGGCTGTTCTCGACTTCGCCCATCAGATACGGCAGCAGGTTGAAGCCGTCGATGTGCACCTTGTATTCGGTGTCACCGTCACGCCCGGCTTTGTGGCCCTTCTTCAGTTTCTCGCTTATGTCGGGATCGCCAGCCGCCGCCAGCAGGGTCGGCAGCCAGTCGTGGTGCTGGATGATGTCGTTGGAGATGCTGCCCGCCTTGATCTTTCCCGGCCAGCGGATCAACTCCGGCACCCGGTAGGCGCCCTCCCAGTTGGTGTTCTTCTCGCTGCGGAACGGCGTGGTGCCTGCGTCGGGCCAGCTGTTGCGGTGGGGGCCGTTGTCGGTGGAGTAGATGACGATCGTGTCGTCGGCGATGCCGAGCTCGTCGAGCGCGTCGAGCACCGTGCCCACGTTGCGGTCGTGGTCGATCATCGCGTCGTGGTACTCGGACTGCCACATGCCGGCCTGGCCCTTGCTGCCCGGCTTGAGGTGGGTGTAGAGGTGCATGTGGGTGAAGTTGCACCAGACGAAGAACGGGGTGTCGGCCTCGTGCTGACGCCGGATGTAGTCGACCGTGAGGTCGGCGATGTCGTCGTCGATGGTCTCCATCCGCTTGGCGGTCAGGGGCCCGGTGTCTTCGATGGTCTGCTTGCCGACCGGTCCGAACTTTTCGTCGTCGGGTTCGGCTGAGTCCTCGTCGAGGGCCGTGCACTTCAGCACCCCACGCGGGAGGGCGAGTTCGTAGAGTCGGGGGAACTGGTCCTTGTGCGGATAGTCGTACTGCTCGGGCTCCTCCTCGGCGTTGAGGTGGTAGAGGTTGCCGTAGAACTCGTCGAAGCCGTGCACGGTCGGCAGGTACTTGTTCCGGTCGCCGAAGTGGTTCTTGCCGAACTGGCCGGTGGCGTAGCCGAGCGGCTTGAGGAGTTCGGCGATGGTCGGATCCTCAGCGGCCCAACCGATGTCGACTCCGGGGACGCCGACCTTGCTCATTCCGGTGCGGTACACGCTTTGCCCACTGATGAACGCCGCCCGGCCGGCTGTGCAGCTTTGCTCGCCGTAGGAATCGGTGAAGCGCATGCCTTCGTGGGCGATGCGGTCGATGTTGGGCGTGCGGTAGCCCATCATGCCGTCGCTGTAGCAGCTCAGGTTCGAGATGCCGATGTCGTCACCCCAGATGACCAGGATGTTGGGCTTTCCGCCGGGCATGATGAGTTCCCCCGCTCGCATCGATCCGTAGGGGTCTCACGCTAGGCCTGCGGGGGTGGCACCCGTCGAGGTTTGGGCCAAAAGCGTCACGCGGGAGCGGGCACGGGTAAGCCCGCACCCTTGAGCTGCGCGTAGAGGTCGACGTAGTACGGCAGGCAGTCGGCCATGGCGGCCTCGGTGGTGTACAGCGGGCGATAGCCCAAGTCACGCTCGGCCTTCGCGGTGGAGAAGTAGTTGTCGAGGTAGACGCGTTCCACCGCAAGGGGTTCCAGCAACGGCCGGGGGAGCCCGAAGCGGAAGTGCAGCCACTGCCATACCGACATCACCTTGTGGACCAACCTGCCGGACACCCGCAACCGGGGCCAGCTGTGACCGCACGCCTCGATCACGGGTCGGGAGAACTCGAACATGTTGACGGGTTCGCCGTCGTTGACGAAGTACGCCTGTCCTGGTGCCGAGCCGCCGGGAACCAGGTGCTCGCCGGCGAGGATGAAACCGTGAATCAGGTTGTGCACGTAGGAATTGTCGAGCTTGACGTTCTTGCCGCCGACGAGCACCTTGACGTGACCGGCCAGGATGCTCTCGAAGAGCTTGCGGAACATCGTCTGGTCGCCGCGGCCCCAGATGCCGCTGGGGCGGATGCTGCAGGTGAGCATGCCGGCCGCGCCGTTCTCGGTGAGCACGAACTTCTCGGCGACCACCTTCGTCTCGGTGTACAGATCGGCGAAACGCGTTGTGTACGGCAGGTTCTCGTCACCGTCGGTGATGGGTTGACCGCCCATGACGACGCTGTTGGAGGCGGTGTAGACGAAGCGCTTCACCCCTGCGGCCTGGGCGGCGTGAACCAGGTTCTTCGTGCCGCCGACGTTGACGGCGAAACTGCGCTCACGCGCCGGCGCGGAACCGCCGCCCATCAGGTCGATGATGGCGGCGGTGTGGATGACGGTGTCGACGCCGTCGACGGCGCGGGCCACGTCGTCTTCGTTGGTGATGTCCCCGACGACGGTCTCGAGCCGGTCCCGTGCGGGCAGTGGCGACGGCGCGCGGTCGAACGAGCGGACGGCGTGGCCGCGGTCGAGCAGCTCGGTGACGAGGTTGGTGCCGACGAAGCCGGAGCCGCCGGTGACCAGCACTCGGCCGAGATTAGTGGTCAGAGTCGTGTCACCCATGGGGTGAGAGTAACTGAAACGTGTTCCAGTTTCGACCCCCCGGAGCGTTAGGGGGTCGCGCGGTCAGGCGTCGGCGTCGTCCCTGGCGGCCAGGGCCCGCTCCACCTTCTCCCGGGCGCCGGCCAGGTGCTCCTCGCAACGTTTGGCCAGCTCCTCGCCTCTTTCCCACAGCTTGAGCGACGCGTCGAGGTCGAGTCCGCCCTCTTCGAGTTGACGCACCACCTCGATGAGTTCGTCGCGGGACTGCTCGTATCCCAGTTGACTAATGGGCTTCATCTGGTCCCTCGCTCACCGTTGTTATCGCGCCGTCGGCGACGCGGATTCGAAGTCGGGTTCCCGCCGGCGCGTCCGTCGTCGACCGTAGAACCGCCATGGAGTCGGACGCGACCTGCACCACCGCGTAGCCGCGTGCCAGGGTGGCCGCCGGCCCCAGGGTGGCCAGCCGCGCCGACAGGTGGCCGACGCTTCGTGATTCGGTCTCGATCAGACGCACGACGTCGCGACGGGCCGTCGCCCTGGCCCGGTGGACTTCCTCGACGCGTGCGGTCAGTGCGGCCAGGGGCTGGGCCAACACCGGACGGCTGCGCAGCTGATCCAGCGTGCGCTGTTCGCGGTGCACCCAGCTGCGCAGGGCCCTGGCGCTGCGCTCACGGAGGTCGGCGACGCGAGCCTGCTCGGCCGCGGCGTCGGGGACCACCCGCTTGGCGGCGTCGGTGGGGGTGGCGGCGCGGACGTCGGCGACCAGGTCGCACAGCGGGTTGTCGGGCTCGTGGCCGATCGCGGTCACCACCGGCGTGTTGCACTTGGCGATCTCGCGGCACAAGGTTTCGTCGGAGAAGGGCAGCAGGTCCTCGACGCTGCCGCCGCCACGGGCGAGCACGATGACGTCGACGTCGGGGTTGGCGTCGAGTTCCCGCAAGGCCTCGACGATCTGAGGCACCGCGCTGGGCCCCTGAACGATGGTGTTGCGCAGCGCGAAGCGCACGGCGGGCCAGCGCGCCTCGGCCACGGACATGACGTCCTTCTCCGCGGCGGACGCGCGTCCGGTGATCAACCCGACGGTGTTGGGCAGGAACGGAATTGGGCGCTTGAGTCGCGGGTCGAACAGGCCTTCGGCCGCGAGCAGCTGGCGGAGCCTGTCGATGCGGGCCAACAGCTCGCCGATGCCGACGGCGCGAATCTGGTTGACGCGCAAGGAGAACGACCCGCGGCCGACGAAGAAGTTGGGTCTGCCGTGCATGATCACCTGGGTGCCCTCGGCGAGTTTCACCGGCGCGTTGAACACCAGGTCTCGGGGGCAGGTGATCTGCAGTGACATGTCGGCGGCCGGATCACGCAGCGTGATGTAGGCGGTCGAGGAGTTCGGACGGACGTTGAGCTGGGCGATCTGGCCCTCGACCCACACCGTGCCGAGCTTGTCGATCCAGTCCTTGACCATCATTGCGACGGACCTGACCGGCCACGGATTGTCGGCGGACTTGCCCTGGGCGGGTTCTGTCACGTCGAGGCGAGCGAAGCGACGGGGATGGTCACCAGGGCGAGCGAAGCGACGGGGGTAATCACAGGATTACTTGGCGGACGCGCGGGTGATCCTGTTGGCGATCAGCGTCTGGAACGGTGCGCGCGCCTTGGTCGCCTCCTCGAAGGCCAGCAGTGCCTCGAGGTCGGGAACCTTCAGCGAGGGCAGCCGGGCGCGCAGCTGAGCCAGCGTCAACGACTCGTAGTCCAGGTCGGCGACCACGCCGGGCACGGGGGCGTCGACGTTCGTTTCGGGTTCGGCGTCGTCGCGCGATTCCGGCTCGCCGGTGCTGTACAGCGCGAACCTGCCCTCGGTCAGGCGCTCGCCGTTGCGGGGAGCGTCGTCCTCGGGCTCGTCGGAATCGGCGTCGTCCTCGTCGAAGGTGGCCCACTCGGGCTGCTCGTCCTTCGGCGGAAAGAGCTGCTCCAAGGTTTCGTCGCCCCGGTTCACCAGGTCGGCGACGTCCTGCTGCATCTTCATCACCAACTGGGCGAACTGGCTGACGATGGTCATCGGGTAGGTGATGACGGTCTGCGGCAGCCTGCGAGTTTCCTCGAGCGCGGTCACCGCGGCGCCGACCAGCAGACGGACTCCATATGGTGCAGTAGCCATGAGTGCAAGAGTACGGGCGAGTCCGCAGGTGGTGCTGGTAGCCCGACGGTAAGTACCCTGGACCCATGCCGGAGACGATCAACATGGGTATGCCGGGCGCGACCCTTTCCGTCGCCGCGCCGGTCGAGGGTAAGCGCGTCCTGCTCGCCGAGCCGCGCGGATACTGCGCAGGCGTCGACCGCGCGGTCGAAACCGTGGAGCGCGCCTTGGAGAAGCACGGCGCACCGGTTTACGTTCGCCACGAGATCGTCCACAACCGCTACGTGGTGGAGACCCTGGCCAAGGCCGGTGCGGTCTTCGTCGAGCGGACCGACGAGGTCCCCGAGGGCGCCATCGTGGTGTTCTCCGCCCACGGCGTCGCCCCGACGGTGCACGTCGAGGCCGCCGAGCGGAACCTGACCACCATCGACGCCACCTGCCCGCTGGTCACCAAGGTGCACAACGAGGCCAAGCGCTTCGCCCGTGACGACTACGACATCCTGCTCGTCGGCCACGAAGGCCACGAGGAGGTCGTCGGTACCGCGGGTGAGGCCCCCGACCACGTCCAGGTGGTCGACAGCCCGGACTCGGTCGAACACGTCACCGTGCGCGACGTCAACAAGGTCATCTGGTTGTCGCAGACCACGCTGAGCGTCGACGAGACGATGGAGACCGTCCGACGCCTGCGGGAGAAGTTCCCCACGCTGCAGGACCCGCCCAGCGACGACATCTGCTACGCCACCCAGAACCGCCAGGTCGCGGTCAAGGTGATGGCGCCGGAGTGCGATCTGGTGATCGTCGTGGGTTCGCGTAACTCGTCGAACTCGGTGCGTCTGGTCGAGGTGGCGCTCGGAGCTGGCGCGGACGCGTCGTACCTGGTGGACTACGCCGAGGACATCGACCCGGCCTGGCTGGACGGGGTGACGACGGTCGGCGTGACCTCCGGTGCCTCGGTGCCCGAGGTGCTGGTGCGCGGCGTTCTCGACCGGTTGGCCGACCACGGCTACGGCACGGTGCAGCCGGTGACGACCGCCAACGAGACGCTGGTGTTCTCACTGCCGAAGGCGATCCGCGCCAAGCGCAACGCCTAGCTAGCCGCTTACTCCCAGGAGTCGGGCGCCGAATGCCGAGGCCGACGCGGCTTCGTGCGGTGCTCGGTCCGTGACTCGTCGTCCTCAGACCCGCGATAGCGCACCCGGGAGATCGGGTGATGCGTGCCGCTGCTGCCGTTGGTGCGGGTCACCGGAGGCTCGAAGGGCTCATACGGTTCGTAGTCCGTGGGGCGCGGCCGACGACGTTCAGTCCGTTCGGGTCGTTCACCCCGCTCTGGGCGTTCGTAGGCATCGGGGCGTTCCCGCCGCTGCGGGCGCTCCGGCCGGTCGCGGTCCATGGCGCCGCTCCTGCGGTCCAGCGGGGGCAGTGGGCGCCGGTCGCGTGGTTCACGGGGCTCGCGGGTGCGTGGCTCGGTCGCGCGGGGACGACGGCGTGGCTCGGCGGGCGGGTCGACGGGCGCGGAGCTTCGCCTGCGCGGCCGGTCCTGCACGGGTTCGATGATCTCGGTCTCGGGCGGCCGGGAGTGCCGCGAGCGTCTCGAGGCCCGGCCAGCGGCCGCCCCCGTCGACCTCTCGGAACCGGCGGCGGGCGTCCTTGGGGTGCGGCGAGAGGGGCGCGGTGCCTCGTCGTCCATAGGGTCGACGTCGAGCGCGGCCGAGTCCGCTGCGGCGGCGCGGGCTTCCGCGCTCCGGGTGCTGCGGCTGCTGCGACGCGACTTGCCGGCCAACGCGCTGGCGGCCGCCGCCACGTCGGGAGTCTCGGTGGTCGGCTCGGGGTCCGTGGCGACGACGCGGCGTGCCGCTGCTCCCAGATACCACCGGACCATGCCGATGACGAGCACCGTCGCGGAGGTGAAGAACATCAGTGGGAATCGCTCGATCAGCGGATACCCGCAGTTGATCAGCGTGTCCTTGATGCCGGTGAACGTGCTGCCGTGGAACACGAAGTAGGCGAAGGGCACGGCGACGAAGAGGATGAGCGGAGGTTGGATGACGGCGGTGAAGACGCCCGACTGCCGAACCGCGAGTACGGCGGCCAGACAACCGAGCACGTAACACGCGGCGAAGACGCCACCGAGGGCCTTGTCGCCGGCGCCCGCGTCGAACGCAATTCCGATCGCAGTGAGGGTGGCTGCCACGATCGCGGCTCCCCACCAGGGGATTCCGGGGATATGGGGCAACGCCGATCGATGGTCGGCGGCTACCGCCGACCGTCCGCGCAGTCCTGACACACGTCGACCGTACCGGCAATCGCGAGGAGTGCAGGAACAGCGCGCACTGGCGCGCCCACGGACCGAGGTCGGTCGACGCCTAGACTCTTCAACCCGTGGGCCTCAACCTTGGAATCGTCGGACTACCCAACGTCGGAAAGTCGACGCTGTTCAACGCGCTGACACGCAATGACGTGCTTGCCGCGAACTACCCGTTCGCCACGATCGAACCGAACGAAGGCGTCGTCGCGCTGCCGGATCCGCGGCTCGACAAACTCGCCGAAATCTTCGGCTCGGAGAAGACCGTGCCGGCGCCGGTCACGTTCGTGGACATCGCCGGCATCGTCAAGGGGGCCTCCGAAGGCGCCGGCCTCGGGAACAAGTTCCTGGCCAACATCCGCGAGTGCGACGCCATCTGTCAGGTGGTCCGGGTGTTCGCCGACGACGACGTCATCCACGTCGACGGCAGGGTCGACCCCAAGTCCGACATCGAGGTCATCGAGACCGAGTTGATCCTGGCCGACCTCCAGACGTTGGAGAAGGCGGTGCCGCGGCTGGAGAAGGAAGCGCGCAACAACAAGGACCGCAAGCCGGTGCACGAGGCTGCGGTGGCCGCGCAGGCGACGCTCGACGGTGGCACCACTCTGTTCGCCTCCGGCGTCGACACCGCGCCGCTGCGCGAGCTGAACCTGATGACCACCAAGCCGTTCCTGTACGTGTTCAACGCCGACGAGTCGGTGCTGACCGACGACGCGAGGAAGGCCGAGCTGCGCGCGTTGGTGGCACCCGCCGACGCGGTGTTCCTCGACGCGAAGATCGAAGCCGAACTGCAGGAGCTCGACGACGAGTCGGCCGCGGAGTTGCTGGAGTCCATCGGTCAGACCGAGAAGGGCTTGGATGCGTTGGCGCGCGCCGGTTTTCACACCCTCAAGCTGCAGACGTACCTGACCGCCGGGCCCAAGGAGTCGCGGGCGTGGACGATCCACCGGGGCGACACCGCGCCCAAGGCGGCCGGCGTCATCCACACCGACTTCGAGAAGGGCTTCATCAAGGCCGAGATCGTGTCCTTCGAGGACCTGGTCGCCGCGGGGTCGATGGCCGCGGCGAAGTCGGCGGGCAAGGTGCGGATCGAAGGCAAGGACTACGTGATGGTCGACGGCGACGTGGTGGAGTTCCGGTTCAACGTTTAGCTCGGCCCCGTCGTCGAGATTGCGCTGAGGGCTGCGAATCGACGGAAATCGCGACCGTGGCCGCAGTCTCGCCTATTGGGGCTGGCCGCCGTCACGTTGCGTGTATCCGTGTCATCATTATGTGCATCAAATGATGCGCGTGGAGGTGGAATGCGTACGACGGTGACCATAGACGATGCCCTGCTGGCGAAGGCGGCCGAGCTCACCGGGTTGACCGAGAACGGGGCACTCCTCCGTCAGGGATTGCAGACCTTGATCCGCGTGGAGAGCGGGCGTCGCCTGGCTGCTCTCGGCGGCACGGATCCGGAAGCGTCTGCCGCGCCGCGACGGAGAGCGTCCGCCGGTTGATCCTCGTAGACACCTCGGTCTGGGTCGACCATTTGCACGCCGCCGAGGCACGGCTCATCGGCTTGCTGACCGAGGACGAGATCGGATGCCATCGCCTGGTCATCGAAGAGCTGGCACTCGGTTCGATGAAGCAGCGCGGTGTCGTCCTTGGACTGCTCTCCGGTCTCTACCATTTCCCCACAGTGACGCACCTCGAGCTTCTCCATCTCGTTGACCAACGTCGTTTGTGGGGCAGGGGATTGAGTGCAATCGACGCCAACATCCTCGGATCGGTTGCGTTGGTGGACGGCGCTCGTCTATGGACGAGGGACAAGCGGCTGAAAGCGGTATGCGCGGAGCTCGGCGTTGCCGTTCTCGAAGAATCGTGACGTTTTTCGGGCGTCATCCACATCGCACATCGCCGTGACGTCTATTGGTAAAGCACGGGTTGAACGATTAGCAGGAAGATTGAGGTGACTGGCGTGGATGCGCTGACCATCGGCGACGTGCGAGCGGCGTCTCGTCGGATCGCCGGTTCGGTTCGGAGCGTGGCGATTGCGCGCGACGGCTCGACGCACCTGGCGCTCGAGTTCCTGCAGTACACCGGGACGTTCAAAGCCCGTGGCGCGCAGAACTTCATCCGAGCCCACCTCGAATCAGGAGACCTCCCGGAGGCGGGAATCACGATTGCCTCGGGAGGCAACGCGGGACTCGAGTGTGCGTGGGCCGCGGCGCAGCACGGACTAACGGCGACGGTCTTCGTCCCCGCGAGTGCGCCTCGGGTGAAGGTCGACCGACTGCGGGCGTATGGCGCCGACGTCCGCTTGGAGGGCGCCGACTACGGGGACGCCCTGGCGGCGAGCAACGACTTCGCGGCCCGCACCGGTGCACTGGTCTCGCACGCCTACGACCACCCGCTCATCGCAGCGGGCGCCGGGACGCTGATGGAAGAAATTCACGACCAGCTTCCCGACGTCGACGTCGTCGTGGTGGCCGTCGGGGGTGGTGGCCTGTTCGCCGGGGTCGCGACGGTGGCCCAGCACTACGGCATCGCAACGGTTGCCGTCGAGCCGGAGGGAGCCCGTGCGCTGAACGCCGCCGTCGAGAAGGGGCAGCTCGTGGACGTTCCCGTCGACTCCGTCGCGGCGGATTCACTCGGGGCTCGCCGGGCCACGTCACTGGCCCTGCACGCGGCCCAGCACGAGACAGTACACAGCATCTGCGTGTCCGACGCTGATATTATCCGTGCACGCCAAAACCTTTGGGAGAACAACCGACTCATCGTCGAGCACGGTGCGGCGACAGCGCTGGCGGGATTGTGCAATCCGGAAGTCGCCCGCTTCGTGGAGGGCAAGACGACGTGTGTCGTTCTGTGCGGGGCGAACACCAATCCAGGTGATGTTTCCGCAGACGAGGTCACGGCGGGGTGAGCCGCGTGCTGGGATCTGCGTGAACGCATAGATCGGCTGGGGTTGACGGATATCGTCCTCATTTGGAGGATTGATGGCGGGTCGGGTGGTCTGGTACGGGCTGGCTGCGGGTCTCACGGCTGCCGTCGTTGCCGCGGGTGTTGGCCCCTTCCGCTGCGGACTCTATGGCTGTACTGGAGGGACCAATCCCTCGCTTCATACGTCCTTGTTGGGAGCTGCCATCGGTGCAGCGGTCGGTCTGGTGGCGATGTGCTTGGTCGACATTGCCGTCAACGGCCGCTACTTCCTCATCAATCGGGCCGAGGCGAAGGCGCAGCGCTTACGGGATGCGAGTGGACCCACTCCGCGCGACGTTCGGGGTGGGGGCACTGCTTCCAAGCAACGTCCTCCGGCAGCCGAAGAACGGCCACCGGGCGAATCATGAAGGGATGGTACGTAACTCATGGGCGACGACAGCTTGCTCGAGATCTATCGCAATTACCTTGCGTGCCTCAATGATCGGCGATGGTCGGATCTTGGTGAGTACGTCGCCGACGACGTCGTGCACAACGGGCGCGCTCTGGGGCTGAGCGGGTATCGCGCGATGCTGGAGTCTGACACGCACGCGATCCCCGACCTTGAGTTCGTCCCGGAGATCCTGCTCGCCGACGACCACGTCGTGTCCTGTCGGCTCTTCTTTCAGTGCACTCCGCAGCACGAGTTCCTGGGCTTCGAGCCGACGGGACGACGGGTGTCGTTCGCCGAGCATGTGTTCTACCGGTTCGGCGGCGGGCGGGTCAGCGAAGTTCACTCGTTGATCGACCGGGACGCCATCCGCCAGCAGGGTTTCCGCGAACGCCCCTGACACCCCAGCGTCCTTGGTGAGGGCGGAATGGCCGTATCCGGCACACTGCCGCAACCCGTGGGTTCGACAGGGACGCCCGGGTAGGTGCATTATCTGCGTATGAATGCAAGTACGGGTGGATGCCGCCGTCGGCTGCCCGACGACCAGGTGGGCCTCGTCGTCGAGGTGTTCCGGATGCTCGCCGACGCGACCCGCGTGCAGGTGCTGTGGGCGCTGGTGGACCACGAGATGTCGGTCAACGAACTCGCCGAGCACGTCGGCAAGCCGGCGCCGTCGGTGTCGCAGCACCTGGCCAAGCTGCGGATGGCGCGCCTGGTCCGCCCCCGACGCGACGGAACCACGATCTTCTACAGCCTGGAGAACGAGCACGTCGCACAGTTGGTCACCGACGCGGTGTTCAACGCCGAACACTCGGGACCGGGCGTTCCCGGGCACCACGCGGGGGCTGCCGAACTACGCGCGCTGCATCCCGAACCCGCGTCGTCGCGGACGGAGCACGCGTGATGGCCCACGAACCGATCCGCACGCACGACCACCATCACGACCACGATCACCACCACGACGGCTGGGGCGGGTCGTTTGGCTCCGCCGTCCGCGACGTGTTCGCACCACACAGCCACGACGCCGCCGACAGCATCGACGACGCGCTGGAGTCCAGCGCCGCCGGGATTCGAGCGGTCAAGATCAGCCTGCTGACCCTCGGCGCTACGGCCGTCGCCCAGATCGTCATCGTCGCCGTCTCCGGGTCGGTCGCCTTGCTGGCCGATACCATTCACAACTTCTCCGACGCGCTGACCGCGATCCCGCTGTGGATCGCGTTCGCACTGGGCACGAAGGCCGCCACCCGGCGTTACACGTACGGCTTCGGCCGCGCCGAGGACCTGGCCGGGCTGTTCGTCGTGGCGATGATCGCCGTGTCGGCCGTCGTCGCCGGCATCGAATCGATCCGCCGCCTGATCGATCCCGTCCCCGTCGAGCACGTGGGGTGGGTGGCAGCAGCCGGCCTGGTCGGTTTCATTGGCAACGAAGTCGTTGCGGTGTACCGGATTCGGGTCGGTCGGCGGATTGGGTCCGCCGCGCTGGTGGCGGACGGTCTGCACGCCCGCACCGACGGCTTCACCTCGCTGGCGGTGCTCCTCGGCGCAGGTGCGGTCGCCCTTGGCTTTCCACTGGCCGATCCGATCATCGGGCTGGTCATCACGGTGGCGATCCTGGCGGTACTGCGCACCGCCGCGCGCGACGTCTTCCGTCGCCTCATGGACGGGGTCGACCCGACCTACGTCGACGCGGCCGAGGCCGCCCTTGCGGCGGAACCCGGCGTCACCGGGGTGCGCAGCGTGAAGATGCGATGGCTGGGGCATACGCTGCACGTCGACGCCGAACTGGACGTGGATCCGACCCTCGGGTTGTCCGATGCCCATCGCATCGCCCACGACGCCGAACACGCGCTCACGCATGCGGTTCCGCGCCTGACCTCTGCGCTCGTCCACGCCTATCCCGAAGACACCAGGAGTCAGTGACCTTGACCGCGGACCATCCGGCAGTGGGAGCGTTGCTCGTCGTCTCCGGGCTGCCCGGCGTCGGAAAGACCGCAGTGGCCACCGAGATCGCGAGGCGGGTCGGCGGGGTGCATCTGTCGGTCGACCCGGTCGAGGAGGCACTGCTGGCCGCCGGCCTGCCCCCCGGTTGGAATCTGGGCGTCGGGGCCTACGAGGCCGTGGCGTCGATGGCCGCGGCGAACGTGGCCTTGGGAAATACCGTCGTCGTCGACGCGGTGAACGACAGCGAAGCGGCGCGCGGCACGTGGAGTCGGGTGGCCGAACCGGTGACGTTCATCGTGTTGACGTGTTCGGACCCGGTTGAGCATCGGCGACGTCTGGAAGGCCGACGTCGCGGATTCATTCGTGTTCCGGAGCCGTCGTGGTCGAAGGTGTGCGACCGCGCCGCGAACTACGTGCCGTGGTCCGGTGGGTACGTGGAAGTCGACACCTGCGGCCTCACGGTTGCGGAGGTGTGCGATCGAATTGGCATGAAAACGCCTGCAGCACAGCGTACGTAGGCGGCGGCGGGGTCGTCGTGCCGACCGGGCCGCCGCCTATCACGTGCGTCAGAACGGCAGGTCTACCTGTCCGTTGGTGGTGTTGAGTTCGTCGTGGTTGGAGTCCACGTATCCCAGGTGAGACGGTTCCTGTGGCTCGGTGCCGTAGGGCACCAGCGGGTCGACGCCCCCACCACTGGCGGAGATGATCACCGAGTGCGCGGCCGGTGCAGCCAGGGGAGCGGCGTTGGCGGCGGGGGCAAGGGCGACGATGCTGCCGATCGCGATGGCGGCCAGTCCGGGGATGACGTAGGTGAACGGTGTCTTCATGATGGCTCCTGGTGTGGGTCGGTCTGTCTGACATCTCCAATCTTGCTGCGCGGAGCCACCCGCGTCGTCGCTGCTGACACCCATTCCGTATTGCAGCTAGCCGGAAGATCGGCCCCGAGGTGTGGCTCGACCGTGACCTGGGCGGGACCCCGATGGGGAAGGGTCGGCGGCATGACCGCTGTCGAGGTGATCGTCTTGGTCGCCGCCATCCTGTGGATCGGCGTGGTGGTAGCGGCGCTCGTCGTCGGGATCCGCGTCACCCTCAAACTGCGCGCGCGACGGCGGCGGATCGAACGCCTGCTCTACGTCCTGCGGCTACCCGTCTACGTGGGGTCGCCTCCGTCGCGGCGCTTCCGAGCGTCATCCCGCCGCTGACCGGAAACGATGAACGAGTGGACGAATATCGTCGCTAGCGGCGTGAAATTGGCTAGGGCGGGCAGAAAGTCGGCCGAAGTATCCGTCCGCCGACGGAATTGACACCAACACCGCTAGACCTCGGAACCGCCCACGTTGCCGGGCGACCCGCCGAAGCCGCCGCTCGCACCGCCGCTTCCGTTGGACTCACCGCCGTTGCCACCGTTGCCGCCGAAGCCACCCAAACTGCCGCTGCCACCATTGCCGCCGCTGCCACCAGTGCCGCTGTTCACGTTGCCATCGCCGACGCCGTTACCGCCGTTGCCGCCGCGGCCGCCGCCGGTCACGACGCCGCGGCCGTCACCACCGGTGCCGCCCGCGCCACCGGTTCCACCTTGTCCACTGCGAGTTCCGTTGCCGCCGTTGCCGCCTCGACCACCTCCACCGAGGGCCAGACCGCTGTCGCCTCCGATTCCACCGGCACCGCCCGTACTCGCACCCGTGGTGGCCGTGCTGCTCCCGCCGTCACCGCCGCGGCCCCCGCTTCCAATGCTGGAGGCATCGGCGCCGGCCCCACCCTGACCGCCAGTGGCATCGCCGGCGGTAGCGGTGGCATCGCCGCCTGCGCCGCCACGGCCACCGTCGCCGACATCGGCCACGCCACCGGTGCCGCCCTGGCCGCCGGTCGCGGAGTCGTTGACGGCGTCCCCGTTGCCGGTTGACGCCGAACCGCCCTGGCCGCCAGTTCCGGCCTGGAACGTCGAACTTCCCCCGTTTCCGCCGCCTCCGCCGCGAACATCGCTGCCGGACAGAGTGCCAGCGACGCCCGTGGCGTTGCCGCCTGCCCCGCCCGTGCCGCCGGCCCCGAAGAAGCCGCTGGTGCCGCCATTGCCGCCGTTGCTCCCAACCGCGTCGACGGCGGTTACGCTACCGCCCGCGCCGCCTGCACCCCCGTTGCCGACCAGCAGTCCGCCGCGACCACCGTCGCCACCGTCGGAGTTCAGGCCGAAACCGGCACCGCCGACACCACCGCTGCCGAACAACCCTGCCGTACCGCCATTTCCGCCATCGATGCCGACGTCGCCGGCGCTGCCCGCGCCGCCATTGCCCAGCAGCAAGCCGCCGCGGCCACCGTCCACGCCGGAGCTCAGCGATGTGAACCCGTTGCCAATCAGCAGACCACCGTCAAGTTGGTCGGGAGTTCCGTTCCGCACGAAGATGTTGACGAACGGAATCCGGCCACCGATGTCACCCAGTAGGCCTGCAAGCGCTCCTGGCAGATCGGCAATCGTGGTGGTCACGACCTGCAGCGGCCCGTCGGAGGAGGCCACGAGGACAGTGACCGCAGTGTTCGGGTCCCCGCCACCGGCGCGCGATACGACGTCGGTCACCAACGCGGGTGTGAATTCGGGGCCACTGTCGGCAGCCGCCGAGCGCGCCGACGTGCCGGACGCCCCCGCAGTCGGCAGAAAGGTGATGAGCGCGCCACTGTGACCGACGGAGTTGACACTTGGTGCCGCGGCCTGGGCGGCAGCGCCGAACTGCGCGCCAAGAAGCGCGTTGGGGGCGGGGCTGGGCAACGCCGCGGCGGCCAGCAGTGGCTGATCGTGCAGCAATCGTGGGCTGCTGGTGGTCGGCTCGGCAGCTCCTGCGCGTTCACCTTGCACCGTGGTTGCGGACACCGCCGTCGTCACCAGTACGGCTGCCGCCAATGCTGTAAAGATACTGCCGGGCGTGTTTCCCACCGCATTGCTCCCTAAGCCGAATGGATTTGCCAATGGCAGTATTGCAGACGGTCGCTCAGTAAATCCACAGTTTGCGGACACCTCTTCTCGAACAGTGATGGGCGACATCGTGACCGTTTTAAGTGCACAAACGGACCGCCATGGATTTCGGTTGCCTTTTGCGAGACATGTGGTGCTGGCGACTGGGCGGCTGCATACACAGGTTGCTGTTATTTGCGCGCGCGTTAGCGAACGTCGGCCGAGCGGTGCGCTGTCCGCGGTGGCCGCAGCGGTGCGCGCCGCCGCAGCCGAACTCGCCGAGTGCAACGAACGCGAGACGGGAAAGGTGCTCGCGGACGCCCTCGGTGGCGTCGACGCCGCGGTGGGGACACCCGAGCCGCGCGGAGTGGTCGTGGCACCGACCCCGTGGAACGATCCCGTCGCGGTCGCCGCGAGACTGCTTGGCGCTGCGTTGGCGACGGGAAACACCTTGGTGCACAAGCCAAGTGAACAATGTTCGGGAACCGGACGCCGGTTCGCCGAACCGCTTGCCGAGCAGTTGCCGCACGGTGTCTTGGAGATCGTCGTCGGGATCCGCGTCACCCTCAAACTGCGCGCGCGACGGCGGCGGATCGAACGCCTGCTCTACGTCCTGCGATTGCCGTCATCCCTGGTGCCCGGGTCGATGAACGAAATCACGAAGATCATCGTCAGCAGCGTGAAGATGGCCAGGGCGGAGAGAAGGTCGCCCCACTGGAACGGATAGAGAGTCCCGTCGATCGACAGCACCAGCACTGTCTCGATGACGCCGAACACCAAGAAGAACACGCCGAACAACACCCGAGAAATCCTCTGGTGCAACGCACTTCGCCGTAGCTCGACCATCAGCGTGAGCAGCAGCAGGGGCAGAATCTGCGAGAGCGTTGAGGCGGTTCCGCCGTCCATCACGACGATCTGAACGGCGCCGGTGTTACCCATCGATCGCACGCTAGCAGCCCGCACGCCACGTGTCGGCGACGTGCGAAATCGGTCGTGTCGATCGGGACCGGCTGGGTACCCAACTGCCGCACGGATTCGACTCAGCCGCAGAGGAGGCGACCATGACGAACTTCGAGCACGATCTACCGGAAGCCGACGTGGCGGAGCAGCAGACGCCAGTCGACTCTGCCGCCGAACCGGTGTTGGACGTCGACTACCTGCAGGACCGCAGCGGGGCCGAGGCGGACCCGGCGGACCTCGCTGAGCAGGCAGTCGACGTCCCGATGCTGGAGGACGACCGCGACTAACCGAAGGCGCGCGCGTACTGCGGTGGGTGCGACAGCGTGGCCCCGAGCTCGTCGGCGGCCTGCCGGATCCAGCTGGGGTTCCGCAGGAGCACCCTGGCAAGGAACACGGCGTCGGCGTCACCGTCGGCGATGATCGAGTCGGCCTGCTCGGCCTCGGTGATCAGTCCGACTGCAGCGGTGGGGATTTCGATCTCCTTGCGCACCCGGGCGGAGAACGGCACCTGGTAGCTGGGTCCGACGACGATCTTCGCGTCCGGCGCGGAGCCACCGGAGGAGACGTCCATCAGGTCGACGCCGAGGGACTTGAGGCGCGACGCGAGTTCGAGCGTCTCGTGAACCGTCCACCCCGGGCGCTCGTCGTCGGTGTCACCACCGAGCCAGTCGGTGGCCGAGACGCGGAAGAACAGTGGCAACTCCTCGGGCCAGGCCTGGCGCACCGCCGTGGTGACCTCGAGTGCGAAGCGCAGGCGGTTCTCCAGCGAGCCGCCGTACTGGTCGGTGCGGGCGTTGGAGTGCGGGGAGAGGAACTGGTGGATCAAATAGCCATGCGCCCCATGCAGTTCCAGGACCTTGAAGCCGGCGTCGGCAGCTCGACGGGCCGAGTCCGCGAACGCCTGGACGAGTGAGCCGATCTCCTCGACGCTCAGCTCGGCCGGACGTTCCAGCCGACCGAACGGCAACGTGCTCGCGCTCACGGTCTGCCAGGACTCTGGCGCCCTGCTCTCGTCGGGCCAGGGCCTTCCGGTCGAGCCCTTGCGACCGGCATGGACTAGTTGGATGCCCGGCACGGATCCCTGTGCCGAGACGAAGTCGGTGATCCGCCGAAACGCCATGGCCTGACGGTCGTTCCACAACCCGGTGTCGTAGACGCTGCTGCGACCCTGCGGGTGGATCGAGGTGGCCTCGACCATGACCAGGGCGGCTCCCGCGGCGGCCCGCGAACCCAGGTGCTGCAGGTGCCAGTCCGACGGCGACCCGACGTCCTCGCCGTCCGTTGCCGCGGCGAACTGCATCATCGGCGACATCCAGGCGCGGTGGGCGAAGGTCACCTCGCGCAGTGTGAGAGGGGTGAACAGGTGCGGCATGACGTTTCCTACTTTCGGCCGGTGGTCAGCGGCAGTGGCGCGTTGGCACTGTCGAGGTGCTCGACGGTGCTGAAGATCAGCTCGGTGTCGCCGATGTTCTCGATGTCGTGCAACAGATATTCTCCCGGTCCGAAGTGGAAGTGGCGGGTCTCACCGGCATCGTAGGACACCTCGCGCACGGTCCCGTCGAAGGTGTGTTGCCTGCTGCGGCCGGCGTTGATCGCGGTCCAGAAGTAGTCGAGCACGTGCCGGTGGGCGTGCCAGCGCTCACCGGGTGCCAAGCGGATCTCCCACACGCGCACCCGCTCGTTCTCGCTGAGTAGGCGTGATCCGACTTCGCCGTCGTGAGCGTGCTCGCTGAATTCTGCCTTGAGCCATTCTGGCCAGCTGTCGAAGTTCGTCGAGATCAGTTCGCCGGCCAGTGGCAGGTCGGAGAGGAAGCTGCTGTCGGTCATGTTGTCGTCCTTCGTGTTTGGGGGTTGGCTACTTGCCGGGGCCGTAGAGCCCGAAGCGCAGGTCGGGATCGCCAGGCGTCCAGGTGTTGCTGAATTGCGAACGCTCGCCCATCGCCACGACGCGGCGCAACAGCGCGTCGCTCATCTGGAGTTGGGCGGGCTCCCACTTCACCAGTGCGGCGGCGACGTCGCCGCCGGCCTCGGAGAGTGCGGCGGCCAGCGCCCACCCGTCCGCCGCCGCCTTGGCCGTTCCGGCCGCGGCGTGCGGACGGGCCGCGCAGGCGGCGTCACCGATGAGCGCCACCCGACCCATGGCCATCCGTGCCGACCGGCTGTCGGAAACGACCTGCAGATAGGGGGTTTCGGTGGCCCGGATGACGTTCGCGATGGCGGGTGCCATGCGCTCGCCGGCCGTCTGCTTCATCTCGTCGACGTAGCGGTCCTGCACCTGGCCGGGGTGCACCGACACGGAGCCGGCGAAACCGCGCTTGTCGATCAGCATTTCGGTGAGGTCGGGTCCGGCGGGCACGTTGCGGTACCAGACGTAGTTCATCAGCCGGTCTTCGATGCTGAGGCTGTTCTCCCCGGGGATCGGGTACATCGTGATGTGCGAGTTGGGAATCACCTGATAGGTGATGGCGTCCTGCAGGACTTCCCGCGTCGCGGCGTCGAGGTCGCGCAGTGCGACCGTGCCGCGCCACCCGACGTAACCCGAGTAGTGCAGCCCGGATTCGGGGTCGAACCGTTCCCGCGCCACCGAGGTGACGCCGTCTGCGAAGACCACCAGGTCGGCCGATTCCCGCCGGCCGCTGACGAAGCGGACGGTGACGCCGTCCTCGTGTTCGCTGAAGCCGCAGGCATATTCGCCGTAGTGGTAGCGCTCGGTGCCGAAGTCGGCGAGCAATGCGCGGTAGAACGTACCCCACGAGGTGTAGGTCCAGGTGCACTGCTCGCGGTACTCCACGTCACCTTCGGGGGTGAGGTATTGAACCGCGGAGGTCGACGTGCTGAGATCGGCGAGGTTCTGGGTGCTGCGTTCGGTGAACCAGCGCACCGTGTCCGGCTGAAGGACGATGCCGCTGCCCCGGCCGTCCAGCGCGGTGGGGGTCCGCTCGTAGACGTCGACGGTGAATCCGAGGTCGCGCAGCAGCAGTGCGGCGGTGAGCCCGCCGATCGAACCGCCGACGACGATGGCCCGGGAGTTGGAGTAGTCGGTCATGATGCGCTCTTCTCGGTGGACTGAAGGGGTTGTGCGGGAATGGCGTCGACCGGCAGGTC
This sequence comes from Mycobacterium sp. Root135, assembly GCF_001426545.1. Lineage (GTDB taxonomy): Bacteria > Actinomycetota > Actinomycetes > Mycobacteriales > Mycobacteriaceae > Mycobacterium. Next base: position 374,433 of record NZ_LMEZ01000009.1, read on the forward strand.
GTCCCCGCGGGTCTCCTTGCAGAACGCGAGGCCGACGACGGCGATGAGGCCGAAGGAGGCCACCACCGCGGTGGCCATGCCGAGGTTGCCGCCGAACCACGAGGTGGCGATGGCGCCGGCGGCGAGCGGCCCGAGAGCGGTGACGTAGCGGCCGACGCTGTTGCACACCGCAAGTGCGGTGGCGCGGACGCTCGGCGGGAACAGTTCGGGAGCGTAGATGAACGTCCCGGACAGTGCGCCGAAGAGGCCGAAGCCGAGAAGTGGCATGACGAACAGGTATTCGGTGTAGCCACGGTCGAACGGGAAGGTCCACGCCACGGTCACGGCCGAGACGCCGAAGCTGACCAGGAAGGCCTTGCGGCGGCCGATCGCGTCGGCGAGGAAGCCCCAGGAGGCGTAGCCGATGATGCCACCGGCGTTGAAGAGCATGGCGGCGGTGGCCACGCGGTGATCGGCCAGGCCGGTGGGCAGGTTCTCGGCCGCGGTGAGCTGGCGGATGATCTGCGGGTACCAGGTGGACACGCTCCAGAAGGTGATGAGCGCCCCGGATGCGAGGGCCGTGCAGATCAGCATCGGTCGCCGGAACGGCGGTACCAGCAGCCTGCGCAGGACGAACTGGTCGGCCGCGGTACTGGTGCCGTTGCTCTTTCGTTCCCGGCGGGCGGTCAGGTGGGCGTTGATCTCGGGGGGCTCCGGCACGTAGCGACGGATGAACCACACCACCAGAGCGGGCAGGCCGGCCAGCGCCAGCATCAGTCGCCAGCCGTGGCTACCCCAGAGGGCGTAGGCGGCGGCCGCCGCGAAGAAGCCGGCGGCGTAGCCCGACATCATGATTCCGCCTGCGCGGGCCCGGTAACGGTTGCGCCAGGTCTCGGCGATCAATGCGGCACCGACGGGTGCCTCCACTCCGGAGCCCAATCCCGCGATGAAGCGCAGGATTCCGAGCTGCCACCAGGTGTCGGCGAAGGCCGCCAACGCGCTGAAGACGGCGTAGGTCAGGATGCCAAGTGACAGCACCCTGGTGCGACCGAAGTAGTCGGCGAGGACGCCGAACAGGATGCCGCCCGTCGCCCAGCCGATGAGGAACAGTGCGACGGTCATGCCGCCGTAGTAGCCGATCGTGGCGGGGCCGGCCTGCACCCCGCTATTGGGGAGCAGCTCGCTCATCGCCGGTCCGAGGACCAGGATGTAGAGGCTGCCTGCGAAGCCGTCGAGACCCCAGCCGAGGGTGGTGCCTGCGAGGACGAGCCACTGGGTGCGGGTGATCTCCTTGCGCCACCCTTGTGGTGGTGCGGTACTGGACGTCATGTGAATTCCTTTCGTGCGACGAGTGACTCGAGGGTGGATCAGTTCAACCGGGCGGTTTCCCCACCGCCGTACCAATCGACGTGATCGGCGGCGGTGCGGACGACGACGGTCTTGATCCAGGAGAAGTCGTCGAACGATTCGGATCCGGCGTCCTTGCCGAGACCCGATTCCTTCACGCCGCCCCAGGGCAGGGACGGCTCGAGGCGATGGTGGTCGTTGACCCAGACCATGCCCGCCACGATGTTGGATGCGACGCGGTGGGCGCGACCGACGTCGTTCGTCCACACTCCGGCGCCGAGGCCGTAACGGTTGTCGTTGGCCATCCGTACGGCCTCGTCCTCGTCGTCGAACGGGATGACGACGGCGACCGGGCCGAAGATTTCTTCCATGGCGACGGTGTTCGCCATGGTGGCGTCGGCGATCACGGTCGGCTCGACGAAGAAGCCCTCCCGCAACGCTTCTGGAAGCTCGGGCACTCCGCCGCCCGCGGCCAGCTGGGCGCCTTCGTCGACGCCGGTTTGGATAAGAGCCTGAACCTTGTCGCGTTGGCGGGCGCTGATCAGCGGCCCCAGCTGGGTGTCGGCGTCGGTGGGGTCACCGATGCGGATGGCGCGGGCGCGTGCCGACAGGGCGGCGACGAACTGGTCGTACACGTTGCGCTGCACCAGGAATCGTGATCCGGCGACACAGGATTGGCCCGCCGCGACGAAGGCGGAGAACGCCGCGCCCTCGGCGGCGACCACGGGGTCGACGTCGTCGAACACGATGACGGGGGTCTTGCCGCCGAGTTCGGCTGTCACTCTGGCGAACCGGGAGGCCGTGGCGATCGCCGCCGCGCGGCCCGCCTCGGTGCCGCCGGTCAGCGTGATCTTCGCGACGTCGGGGTGCTGGGTGAGCCGGGCGCCGGCCTCCCTGGCGCCGGTGACCACGTTGACCACGCCGTCGGGCAGTCCGGCCTCGGCCATGATGTCGGCCAGCACCAGGGTGGTCAGCGGCGTCAGCTCGGACGGCTTGACCACAACGGTGTTGCCGTTGGCCAGGGCGGCGGACACGCTGCGGGCCAGGATGAGCAAGGGATGGTTGAACGGGGTGATGATGCCGCAGACGCCGAGCGGGCGACGCTCCTGGTAGGTCAGGTACGGGCCGTCGCCGGGCAGGACCGCCTGGCGCTGAGCGGCCAGCAGTCCCGCGTTGTAGCGGAACCACTCCGGCACGCGGGACAGCTGCGCGCGGGTCTCGGTGATCGGCCGCCCGTTGTTCTTGGCTTCCAGCGTGTAGAGCCGGTCGGCGTTGGCCTCGATCGCGTCGGCGATGCGCAGCAGCAGGCGGGACCGCTGGCTGCGAACCAGGGTGGGCCACGGCCCACTCTCGAAGGCGGCCTTCGCCTTGGCGACGGCCGCATCGACGCCGGCGGCGCCGTGTTCGGCGACCGTCTCGATGACGGCGCCGGTGGCGGGGTTGAGGATGTCGCGAACGTCGGCGCGGGTCGCGGTTGGGCCGGGGACGGTGGTGGTCATGGATATGAGTGTCGTCACAGTCCGCGTAGCCCTCAATGTCGAGCAAGACATCATTCGGCGAATGCTGTGTGTCCCAGAACACTCACATGGGATGCTGGTCCGCATGGCGGTGGATGCGGGACGGCGGCCGGCGGCCGAGCTGGTCACGTGGTTGAGCGCGCTGCGCGAGCTGAGTTCGGCGTCGACGTCGGCGGGCGACCTTCGCCAGGTCCTCAACCTCGTCGCCGACACGGCGAGATCGCTTCTGGGATACGACTTTTGCGGCGTGCTGACCCCGGATGCGGCCGGCGACGCCCTCGTCATCATGGGGTGGAGCGGACTGTCGGACGACTACGTGAGCCGCGTCAACACCGATCGTCCGGTCCGGCTCGGCAGCGGCTCACCGTCGAGCCAAGCATTCGAGACCGGTCAGCCCGTGGCCATCCGCGACATCGACGCCGAAGCCGAGTTCACGCCGTGGGGTGGCGTCGCCCGCGAGCAGGGGTACCGCGCGATCATCTGCGTGCCGCTCGTCGCCGGTGACCAAATCCTCGGCACCCTCAACGGGTACTACGCCCCGGTTCACACGTTCACCGACAGCGAGGTGGAACGGCTGACCCTGTTGGCGAACCACGCCGCGATCGCCCTGACGTCGGCCAGCAGGCTCGACCAGCTTCGCCAACTCAACGAGTCGCTGCGTGAACAGCGTGACGCACTGACCCGGTCGGAGCAGATCCACGAGCGCTTGCTGTCAGTGACGTTGAGGTCGGGCGGTCTCAGCGGTATCGCCGCTGTCGTCGCCGAGCTGATCGGGCGCGCGGTGCTCATCGACGACGCGCGCAACGTCGTCCTCGCCACCGCCGGTGACGCCGCGGAGCTGCCCGACGACGACTGGCGTGCGACGGCCGTCGTCGACGGGTCGGTGGCGTCGGCCCCGGTGCTGCTCGACGGTCGTGAGGGTTCGGCGTACTTCGTGTCCGTCGCCCGGCTTGGTGACGACGCCGTGGCCCGAATTTGGTTCCCCCGTGGGGAATCCGCGCTCGACCCAGTCGGCGTGCGCGCCGTCGAGCACGCGTCGATCGTGATCTCGCTTGAGCTGTTGCGCATTCGGACCGCCGCCGAGGTGGAGCACCGACTGCGCGGCGAACTGCTGGCCGAGTTGTTCAGCAGCGGGCCAAACATTTCCGAGCAGCTGGCGCAGCGGGCCCAGCGGTTGGGCCACGACCCGACGCGACCCCACGTCGTCGTGGTGGGCGCGCTGGGGTCGGCGGACGAGCCCGCCGACAGCAGGCTCTACCAACGATCGCTGACGCTCGTCGCCGAACTCGCCCACTCGCGGCGGCCGCGGCCCCTCACGGCGATGCATCGCGGCAACGTCGTCACGCTGTGGCCCGTCGATGGTCAACCCGGGGATGACGCGGCCGAATTGATCCGCCGGGCAATGGGTTCGGTGTCCAGGTCTGCCGACGCGACAGTGGCGGTCTCGGCGCCGGGGGAGCACGGCTACGGCGAGGCGTACCGCACGGCGAAGGGGGCGCTGGACATCGCCATGCGGGCCGGGCGCACCAACACCGTTGTGCGACTCGAGGAGCTGGGCGTGCTCGGCCTGCTGCTGCAACTCGAGGACTCGACGCAATTGGTCGCCTTCGCGGGGCGCACGCTGGGTCCGCTGCTCGACTACGACGCCGTGCACCGCACCGACCTGGTCCAGACTCTGCGCACCCACTTCGCCTGCAAGCTCGACCGGAGCCGGACGGCCGCTGCCCTCCACATCCACCCGAACACCGTCACCCAGAGGCTTCGCCGCATCGAACAGCTCTGTGGCCTCGACCTCGCGGACCCGGCGGTCGCGTTGCAATTCAGCGCCGCGCTGACGGTGCTGGACGTGGCGAGCGTGTAGTGGGGCACACGCCTCCGTCGAAGGTATGTGTGCGCTGACATTGCCGCGCAGGACCGCGGCGACGAGGCTGGGCACCATGATCACTGCCGCCGCCCACTCGTTCACGGCGGCGATCGTCGGCGGGTCCGTCGGCGGACTCGCGGCCGCCCACGAACTCCGGTCCATCGGCGCCGACGTCACCGTCTACGAGCGGTCGGTCGACCGCACTCAGCCGCGCGGCGCAGGCATCGTCATGCAGGCCGAGGTCGAATCGCTGCTGGCCCGTCTCGGTGTCTCGGTGCCGTCGGTCAGCGTGCAACTGCAAGAACGTCAGCAACTGCACCGTGACGGCCGGATGGGCCGTTACGAGGCGCCGCAATGGATGACGGCGTGGGACACCCTTTACAACACGTTGCGGGCGCCGCTCGGCGACGTCTGCTATCGCCTTGGCAGTGAACTCCGCGACCTGAGTGTCGAAAACCAGAGTGTCACGGCCACATTCGCCGACGGCCATCGCGCGACGACAGATCTCCTGATCGGTGCGGACGGCGTCGGGTCCACCACGCGCAGCCTGCTGCACCTGCCGGGAGACATCGGCTACGCCGGTTACGTCGCGTGGCGCGGACTCGAGCCGGAGGCGGACCTCTCCGGGCACCTCGTCGACCTGCTCGCCGAGCGGTTCACTTCATTCGGCGCGCCCGGCATGCAGATGCTCTGCTACCTGGTCCCCGGTCCGAACGGTGAGCTGGAGCGCGGCTCGCGGCGCGTCAACTGGGTCTGGTACGTCAACACCGCCGAGAACAGTCTCGGACGGCTGCTCACCGGTACGTCCGGTCGGCGATACGACAACTTCCTGCCACCGGGGGAGCTGACCGCGGAGAACCTGACCGAGGTGACCACCCTGGCCGAACGGACGCTGCCCGGCCCCTTCGTCGAACTGATCGGGCAGTCGCACGTCTTCATGCAACCGGTAGTCGACCTGCCGCCGTTGCGGATGGTCGCCGACCGCGTGATGCTCCTCGGCGATGCGGCGGGAACGGTGCGACCACACACCGCCTCCGGCACCTCCAAGGCGCTCGGCGACGCCGCCACCCTGGCCCGCGCCCTGCATGGCTGGGCGCCACCCGCAGAACTCCCGCACCAGCGGCTGGGCTCCTGGGAGGCGCACAGGCTCGCGCACCTGGAATCGGTGGCGCACGCAGGCATGCGGTTGGCCGCCCAATCACTACTCGGCCCAGCCGGTCCCGATCATTCGGCATGCGCCGATGCCTGCTAGCGGGTATTGGTGATGGAGGCCACCGGCGTCGACGTGAATGGTGTTGAGAAGTGAGGGTGATGACATGACGTCGACCGCAGACGCGACGGGGATCGTCGGCACGCCGATGAACCGAGTCGAGGGCATCGAGAAGGTGACCGGCCACGCGACCTACACCGCGGACGTCGTCGTCCCGGGAACCACGTACGCCGTGCTGGTGCAATCGGAGATCCCGCACGGCACCGTCACCGCCGACTCACTGCGGGCCAGTACCGAACGCGCCCTCGCCGCACCGGGGGTGCTGCGCGTCCTGACTCCGCTGAATTGTCCTGCGCTGCATGCCCCGCCACGTCAGATGAGCGACGACCTGCCCCTCGAGCGACGCCCGCCGCTGTCCGATCTCACCGTGCAACACGTCGGGCAGCACATGGCACTGGTGATCGCTGACACGCTGGAGAACGCCACGGCCGCGGCGGCGTCGTTCGAGCTGGCCTACGAGACCGCCCCACCCCAGCTCAGTGCGCGCGAGGTGCTCGACGACGCGGCCGGGGACCGAGACGGTGAGGGTGACGGGGCCATCCGCCACGGCGTCTATCAGCCGGATCACTTCGTCAAACTCGAAGACGAAAAGCTTCAGGACAGCCGCGGCGCCGACGACGAACCAACCGGTGCCACAAGGGTTTCGGCCACCTACACCACACCGCTGAACACGCACTACCCGATCGAGCTGTCGGCGACGATCGCCCAGTGGGACGACGACGTCCTCACCGTCCACGACACCACCCGCTGGATCACCGGTGAACGGATGGCATTGGCCGCCTATCTCGGCATCCCCGAGACCAAGATCCGCATCCTGTCGCCGCTCGTCGGTGGCGCGTTCGGCTCGAAGAGCTTCCTCTGGATGCACGTTGCGCTGTGCGCCGTCGCGGCCCGGGAAGTCGGGCGCCCGGTCAAGCTGGTGCTGACCCGCGACCAGATGTTCTCCTCCACGGGCCACCGGCCGCGAACCGAGCAGCACCTGTCGCTGGTCGCCGACGACGCCGCGCACATCCTGAGCACCGAGCAGCACACCCTGACCGAGACCTCCACCGTCGCGCACTTCTGCGAGCCCGTCGGGCTGTCGGCGCGGTTCCTCTACGACTCGCCTCGGCTGGTGGTCTCGCACACCGTCGCCCGGATCAATTACCCAACACCGTGTTTCATGCGCGGACCGGGCGAGGCCCCTGGCCTGTTCGCCCTCGAAGTCGCCATGGACGAGCTGGCCTACGCCTCGAACGTCGACCCGATGGAACTCCGTCTGCGCAACGACACCGACCACGACCAGGCCAGCGGCAAGGCGTGGTCCGGCAAGCATCTGCGTGAGTGCTACCTGCAGGGCGCCGAGCGCTTCGGCTGGGGCGAGCGGCCGATGGCCCCACGGTCGCTGCACCGTGACGGCCTTCGGGTGGGCTGGGGGATGGCCACCGCCACCTACCCCGGTCGACGCATGCCTGCGAGCTGCCGCGTCACCACCGACGCCGCCGGCACGGTGCGGTTCGCGTCGGCCACGCACGAAGTCGGCACTGGCGTCCGCACGGTGATGACCCAGGTGGCCGCCGACGCGGCGGGTCTCGACGTCACGTTGGTCGGCTTCGACTCGGGTGACTCGCTGTTCCCGGACGCGCCCTACAGCGGGGCCTCGCAGACGACGGCCACCGTCGGCTCCGTGGTGCACCAGGCCGCCACCGAGTGGCGAAAGCGGTTGAACGACATGGGCGGTCAGCTGGACCAGCTGACCCCCGGTCAACTCGAGACCCTGAACTTCACCGCGACCAGCGAGGGCGCGGCAGACGACGGTCCGATGTCTCAGTCCTTCGGCGCGCACTTCTGCGAGGTCACGGTCGACGAGGAGATCGGCCGGGTTTCGGTGACCCGCTGGGTCGCGATGATGGACTGCGGCCGGGTGCTCAACCCGAAGCTGGCCCGCAACCAGGTGATGGGCGGCATCACCTTCGGGCTCGGCATGGCGCTGCTCGAGCAGGTGCCCTACGACGCGCACACCGCGCAACTCATCGGCGAGTACTACCTGCCCACCCACGCCGACCGGCCGGAGTTCGACATCGGCTTCGTCGACGTCCCCGACTACGGCCTCGACCCGGTCGGGGTGCGGGGCATCGGCGAGATCGGCACCTGCGGTGTGCCCGCGGCGATTTCGAATGCGATCTTCCACGCCACCGGCAAGCGGCTACGCGACCTGCCGATCACACTGGAGAACCTGATGACGCCGTTCGACGACGAATCCGACCGCGGAGGCACCCCATGAGAGACGTCACGCTCACCGTCAACGGGGAGTCGCGCATCGTGGCCGCCGACGTCCGGTCGACGCTGCTCGACCTGCTCAGGGAGACGTTGCACCTCACCGGCACCAAGAAGGGGTGCGACCACGGTCTCTGCGGCGCCTGCACCGTCGCGGTCGACGGCGAGCGGGTGGTCAGCTGCCTGACCCTCGCGGCGTCGGTCGACGGCAGCGACGTACTGACCGTCGAAGGCATCGCCGACGGCGACCAACTGCACCCGTTGCAGCAGGCATTCGTCGACTGCGACGGCTTCCAGTGCGGCTTCTGCACCTCGGGCCAGATTTCGTCGGCGCACGCCATGCTCCACGAGCACGCCAGGGGCGACCTGTCCACGGCCTCGTTCGAGGCGGGCCGCGCCACGGTGTGCAACGGCCCGAAGGCGCTGTCCGACGACGAGATTCGCGAGCGCATGGCAGGCAACATCTGCCGCTGCGGTGCCTACGCCAACATCGTCGAGGCCATCGCGGGCGTTGCGAAGGATGCGAAGTGAAGACCTTCGAGTTCGAACACGCCACCACCGTCGAGGGCGCCGTCGACCGCGTCGTCGCAACGGGCGGCAAGTATTACGCCGGCGGGACGAATCTGCTGGACCTGATGAAGGGTGGCGTCGAAGCGCCGGCGGCCCTCGTCGACGTCCGTCGCCTCGGACTGCGCGACGTCACCACCACCGAGTCCGGCGGCGTTCTCATCGGGTCGGGCGTCACCAACAGCGCGTTGGCCAACCACCCGTTGATCCGGTCTCGGTATCCCGTTCTGTCGCAAGCGATCCTGTCGGGGGCGACGACTCAACTGCGCAACATGGCGACTGTCGGTGGCAACCTGATGCAGCGGACCCGGTGCCCGTACTTCATGGAAACCGCCTTCGCACAATGCAACAAGCGCAACCCCGGCTCGGGGTGCGCGGCCAAGGACGGCTTCAACCGCGAGCACGCACTCTTCGGAGCCAGCGAGTCCTGCGTCGCGATCCACCCGTCCGACATGGCCGTCGCACTGGCCATCCTCGACGCGACCGTCCACGTGCACGGACCCGACGGTCGACGAGACGTGCCCATCGCGGAGTTCTTCCGACCGCCCGGCGACGAGCCGCAGCGGGACAACACCCTTCGTACCGCGGAGTTCATCGTCGACGTCGAGCTGCCGCCGTCGCCGTTCGCCGAGAACTCCTGGTATCTCAAGGTCCGCGACCGGCACAGCTACGCCTTCGCGTTGGTGTCCGTCGCAGCCGGTTTGCGCGTCGAGGGCGGGATCATCAGCGCCGCCGCCGTGGCGTTGGGTGGGGTCGCCCCGATGCCGTGGCGCGTGGCCGAGGCCGAAGCCGGGCTGATTGGTCAGGCGCCGACGGACGCCGTCTTCCGGACTGCCGCCCAGCGGATCATGGCGGGCGCTCGACCGTTGGGGCAGAACGGATTCAAGGTCAACCTCGGCAAGCACTCGGTGGTGCGCGCACTGTCGACGGCTCTGCGGGTCACCTGAGGTCGCCGACGGTCTTGTCGCGGTTGGAGTCCTTGCCGCAGAACTCGAGCGTGGCCGCGACGCGCGTCATGACGTCGGAGGTCGAGGCGTTGCGGCCGTTGCGGGCCTTGAGGAGATTCGCGATGGTGGCACTGCGGGTGTCCTGAGTCATGCCGGTGAAGTCGTGGCACGTCGTGGATTCGTCGCCGATTCCCGCGCAACCCGCGAGCGCGACCCCAATGGCGGCCAACACCGCGGCGGTTCGATACATGCCTCGACGCTACGGTACCCAGCTGTGGCTCAGAGGACGACCGAGATCTCGTCGCTCAGGTCGTAGCCCGGGGCCAGGGGGAGGGTGTCACCGCTCCAGAACTTGCCGGGGTCGAACCAGTTGGTGTCCTTGTCCGTCGCGAGCAGCCCCATCTCCTGGTACGTGATGGCGACGGTTTCTGCGCAGTAGGCGGTCTCCAGCCCCACCTTGCGGCGTTCCGCCCGCTTGCGGCCGGTGAGCTTCATGACGCGGTCGTCCAGAATCGGAATGCCCTTGGTCCAGTCGTGCAACGTGGGCACCCGGCCCCGGAACCACCGCGCCGTGAGCTTGGCGGTCGTCGGGAAGGCGGTGCCGTCCATCCTGGCGATGACGCGCAGCAGGTCGTCTTCCTGCTGGCGGGTGGCGTACGGCGTCATCTGCCGCAACCAGCACCGCTGACCGTAGGTGAGCATCCACCGCTCGACGGCCTGACGCAGATCGTTGAGCTGAACGCCACGGTGGTGGCCGCCGCTCCAGAGGCATTCCAGCTTGTCGCCGAGTTCGGCGTGCCAGATCAGCGGCGGCAGGTCGTCGATGGCCACCGTCATGCCGACGTGGTTGACCGGGGCGTTGGTCATGGTCTGGATTGCGCGGTCGGGGCCGGAGTCGCCGCGAAACAGCCAAACGTCGCCGGTTCGCGTTTCGGCCAATGCGCGCTCGAGTGTCACCGTATTCGCATTCACCAGGGCAGCTTAGAGCGGGCAGGCGCCAGGCGACCCGGGACCATTGGGCAGACTGTGGCGATGCGAGGCATCTGGAAGTGGATCGGGATGGCCGGTGTCGCCGGAGTCATGGCGGGCGGCGCGTTGGTCGCGCGGGATCAGCGCAAGCGAAATGCCTATATGCCCGACGACATCCGGGCGAAGCTGCACCAGCGACTGGCGGAGTCCGGCTCCACCGAATAGCCGGTTCAGGCCGTCACCGCGTACAGCCGGTGAATGCCGTTGAACCCCTTCAGTTCGACGTCCCTGCCCTCGTCGACGATGACGTCGTCGCCAAGGGCGTCGCGCACGGACTCGCTGATCAGGATTTCGCCGCCGTCGGCTGCCGCGGCGACGCGGGCCGCCATCGCCACGTTGCGGCCGAACAGGTCGTCGCCGCGGCGCACCGACTTACCCGCGTGAATGCCGATGCGCACCCGAATTCCGTTGGGCCGCTTGGCCAGGTCGCGCTGGAGGTCCATGCTGCACCACACCGCCTGTTCGGGTTGAGCGAAGGCGATCATGAATCCGTCGCCCTGGCTCTTGACGACGTAACCAGAGTGGCGCTTGACCAGGCGGCTCACCGTCTTGTCATGCCTGTCGATCAGGCGGACCCACGCTTTGTCACCGATGCGTTCGTTGAGCGCTGTCGACCCCTCGATGTCGGAGAACACGATGGCGACCCGCCCGTTGGGGGCCAGCCGGGCCAGGTCGGGGCGTTCGACGGCAGCCCAGTCGGCAAGGTCCTCGATGTTGGATCGGACGGCCGCGCCGAAGCCCTCCTTGCGGAAGATGTTCGCGGTCTGCCAGACGGTCTTGACGGCCTCGCGTCCGCCGGACACCAGGTTGTTCCGGGTGTCGAGCCTGCGCTGCAGCTCACCCAGTTCCTCGTCGCGCTTCTTCACCCGCTGCCACAGCACGGCGATGGCGCAGGCCTCGGCGGCGGCCACGGCGAGCAGCAGGTAGATCGCGATCATCGGTAGCGACACCGGTTGATTATCAATGCCGGCCATCCGTGCCGACCGTAGGCCCTATGGCGGACTTTGCCACCACGGATCGCCGTAAGGCCCACGTTCGGCGACGAGCTACGCCAAACCCGCCGTTACCGTCGCCAAGTCGAAGTAGTCCCGCCACGCGGCGATGCGCCCGTCGCGAACCTCGAAGGTGCCCATCACGGGCAGCTCGACCCGCCCGCCGTTGGTCCTGCGCATCACGTCGGTGCGTTCGTTCATCACGAGATTGCCGCTGGCGACCTGCCGGTGAACGATGAAGTCGATGCCCTCCATGCCGTCGAGCATCATGGGAAGCAGTTCCCGAATCGCCGCGAGCCCCTCGGCCGGTGCCATCGGAATGTTGTGATAGACCGCATCTTCGGTGAAGTAGCTCAGGATCGTCTCGAGATCCGGCTTGGCCCAGAGGGCGCAGAACTCGGTGACCAGCTCTGCGGGTTCGGTTGTCATGCCTCGATGAAACGGGCTGCGGCCGAGAAAGGCAACCGCGTGACAGCCGACGGTGCAACCGATCGACGTCCTACGCGAGACCGAGCTCGGTCCTGATCGCCGCGGTCATCACGTCGAACGGCACCGACGTCGCCCGCTCGAACATCCCGACCTCGTCGTCGGCCTGGTCGGTCAGATACTCGTTGTCGGGATCGAGGATGACCTGGTGGGCGCAACTGACGACGAGCACCGCGGTGCGCAGTACCAGCAGCGGCCAGATCGCGTCGGCCTCGGCGGAACTGAGCGGACGGATCGCGTGAAAGGCCTTGACGCCGGGCAGAATTGACGTGGGCTCGGCGCCCGGATGTCTGAGCACCGAGGACAGCGTGATCGCGATCTCCGACACTGCCCAGGTGTCCGACAGGTCGCCGAAGTCGATGATGCCGTCCGGAAGACCGGTGCCGCTCGCCACGACGACGTTGGCGTCGGTCAGGTCGAGGTGCACCGCTTGGCGCGGAAGGTCCTCTGCCAGAGGCGCGATCCGCGACCACGCCTCGGCCGCGGCGGTCACGAGGTCACGACGAGCCGCGGGATCGATGACGTGCCCGACGAGGGTGGTGACGACGTCGTGACCGTGGCGGAGGTCCCACTGCAGCGCCCGGTCAAGGCCGGGATGGTGAAAGTCCTGCAGCGCGAGGCTGAGTCGACCCGCCAGCTCGCCCATGCCCGCGACGACGGTTGGTGCAAGGGAGCCCTCGCCGAACAACGTGCCGCCCGACAGGAACCGCAGGAGTCGGACGTGGGCGGTTCCGTCGATCAGGCCGGTGACGGTCGTCGACGACTCGCCCGCGAGGTTCGGCAGCGGGACCGCCACTCGCAGCGTCGGCTCGGCAGCGGCGAGGGCTGCGGCCGCCGCGTCCTGCGCGGCGAGTTCGACGGCGTTGAAGGCGGGGTTGGCGATCTTCAGAACACCGAGCACGCGATCGTCGTCGCCGTAGACCAAGAAGTTCTTGTCCTGGTTGCTGCCAAGGGATTCCACCCTCGCGATCAGGCCGTAGTGGGTCGACAACAGCTGCGTGGCCTGAGCATCGCTCACCTGCGGAGCGGGCAGCTCAGGAGACTCGAGGAAGTCGAAACCCGCGACGCGACGTTCTGCGCTCACCGGTTCACGAACTCGACGACGGCGTCGGTGAAGGCGTCGTTGTCGTCGCCCGCTGCGGTATGTCCGGCATCGGACAGCTCGACGAACTCCGCTCGCGGCACCTTGGCGAGGAAGTCCTGCACGCCCTCGGGGCTGACCACGTCGGACAACTTGCCACGAATCAGCAGGATCGGGATCCGAAGGTCGATCGCGGACTGCTCGAGCATGTCCATTCGGACGAATGGGTCGTCGGCCGGTTTGGTGAGAAACGCCGGGTCCCAGTGCCAGTACCACCGCCCGTCGCGCAACCGCAGGTTCTTCTTCAAGCCCTCGGGGCTGCGCGGCTTGGCGCGATGCGGCAGGTAGGCCGAAACCGCCTCGGCGGCCTGCTCGAGTGAATCGAAACCGTCGACCCCACTGAACATGAAGTCACGGATGCGGGCGCTGCCGTCCTTCTCGAACCGTGGCACGACGTCGACCAACACCAACTTGGTGATGACCTCGCGACCCGCCTCGTGCGCGGCGAGGATGCCCGTCAGCCCGCCCATGCTGGCACCGATCAACACAGTCGGCCCGCCGATCTGGTCGATCACCCGCAGTGTGTCGGCGCCGAGCGAGTCGACGGAGTAGTTCGCGGTGGGTGAGCGATCGCTGTCGCCGTGACCGCGGCTGTCGAGCGCGACGACGCGAAATCCCCGGTCGGCGAGCACCTGCCCGGTGTTCTTCCACGAATACCTGTTCTGCCCGCCGCCGTGCAGCATCAGAATGGCGGGCCGCCCACCGGCGGTGTCCGCGCCCCTGTTCCACTCGTCGGCGACCAGGGTGAGGTCGTCCGCACCGCGGAACTCCACCGTCGTCAAAGAGCTTCGCGCTTCGCCACTGGACATCCCCGCACGTTACCCAGGTCGTAATCGGCATCCGACGTGGGTCGCAGGACGGTGATGACTTTTGCTCGCAGCGCCGGTCAGCATCGGTGAACTCATCTCAACAGGAGGTCAACGCCCATGCCTACGATCACTCCTTCGCTGTGGTTCGACGGCGATCTCGAGGAGGCCGCCGAGTTCTACACCTCGGTGTTCCCCAACTCGTCGATCGAGGGTTTCAACCGCTACACCGAGGCTGGCCCCGGGACGCCCGGCCAGGTCGTCGCCGGCACGTTCGTACTCGACGGGAAGCGCTTCGTCGGCATCAACGGCGGTCCGCAGTTTCCGTTCACCGAGGCAGTGTCGTTCGAGGTGCGGTGCGCCGATCAGGAGGAGGTCGACTACTACTGGAACCGGTTGGTCGACGGTGGCGTCGAGTCGCAGTGCGGGTGGCTCAAGGACCGCTTCGGGCTGAGCTGGCAGATCGTTCCCGAGCGGTTGTTCGAACTGCTCGGGGACAGCGATTCCGCCCGCGCCACCGCCGCGACCACGGCGATGCTCGGGATGCGGCGGATCGTCGTCGCGGACCTCGAAGACGCCGTGCGCGACGTCTGACCGTTCCCGCAGTTCCACGGTGGCGGCGTTCTATGGTGATCGAGATGACTGAACCGCGCTGGCTTGACGTCCCCACCCCCGACGTGCACCTGCGGGCACTGTCGTGGGGTCCGGACGACGCCCCGATTGCCTTGTGTCTCCACGGCTTTCCCGACACCGCGCACGGCTGGCGCAAGGTGGCGCCCAAGCTCGTCGACGCGGGGTGGCGGGTCGTCGCCCCGTTCATGCGCGGGTACGCCCCGTCCTCGACGTCGACCGACGGGAGTTATCACGTCGGTGCCCTGATGGACGACGCGCTCCGCGTGCTCGACGCGGCCGGCCCGACCGGTCGCGACGTCCTCGTCGGACACGACTGGGGGGCGATCGCGGGTTCTGGCCTTGCGGCCATGCCCGACAGCCCGTTCCGCAAGGCCGTCATCATGTCGGTGCCGCCCGCAGGGGGCTTCCGGCCGTTCAGTCAGGTGCCCGACGCTGGCAAGCTGGCCGCCCAGATCCCTCGTCAGCTGCTGCGGAGCTGGTACATCATGTACTTCCAATTGCCCTTTCTCCCAGAACGTTCCGCGTCGTGGGTGGTGCCCCGGCTGTGGCGGCAATGGTCACCGTCCTATGCCGCCGACGAGGACGTGGCACTGGTGCTCGACGCGATTGGTGCGCCCGAGAACTGGCGTGCCGCCCTCGGCTACTACCGGGCGACCATCCGCGGCAGCAAGCCGCCGCCGCGCTACGCCGATCTGCACGACCACTGGCTGTCACCCCTTCGGCTGCCGACCCTGTACCTGCACGGCTCCGACGACGGCTGCGCCACGTCGGACTACACGCGGTGGGTGGAACCCTCACTCCCGCCGGGCAGCCGGGTCGAGATCGTCGACGGCGGAGGGCACTTCATGCAACTGGACCGCCCCGACGACGTGGCGCGCCGCATCGTCGACTTCATCGGAACGGGAAACTAGCGCTCCTTGAGCGCCGGGTGGGTGCGGGCCAGGATCGGCAGTAGCAGCCGGCGCGGCAGAATCTTGTATGCCGCGGCACCAACCCTGTTGAACACGCCGGGGACGATGACCGTCGCCCCGGAAGCCAATCCGTCCACCGCAGTCGACGCGACCTCGGCCGCGCTCACCCACATCGCCTTCGGCAGCGCCGCCTCGGCGTCCGCGTCGGAAATGCCTGCGGCCGCGCCGAACTCGGTCTTCACCGGTCCGGGGCACAGTGCCGCTGCAATGACGCCGGTGCCCTTCAGCTCCTGGCCGAGGGCCTGGGTGTAGGACAACACGAACGCCTTGGCCGCGCCGTAGGCGGCCTGCCCCGGCAGCGGCCCGAACGCCCCGACCGACGCGACGTTGAGCACCGCACCCCTGCCGCGCGACACCATGCCCGGCACGAAGCGGCTGCACAGGTCGACGACGGCGGCGACGTCGACCTCGACGAGGTTGAGCTCGGCGGCCGGATCCGACGTCGCGACCGGACCGGACGTGCTGAGACCGGCGTTGTTGACCAGGACGTCGACGACAAGTCCCAACTCGGCGACGCGGCCGGGAAGGGCGGCGCGCTCGTCGGCCTTGGAGAGGTCGGCGGCCAACACGTCGGCGGCCGAGCCGAGCGACGCGGCGAGGGCCTGCAGCTTGTCGGCGCGCCGGGCGACCAGCACCACGTGGCGGCCCCGGCTGACGAATTCCTTCGCCAGTTCCGCGCCGATACCGGATGAGGCGCCGGTGACGAGGACGGCCCCGTGGGCACTTGCCACTGGAAGCATGACCGCAGCCTAGCCTTGGGCGCATGACGCAGGAGCGGCTGACGCCGATCGACGCGCAGACCTTCTGGCTGGCGGGCAAGATTCCGAACGACACCTTCCTGCTCTTCGGATTCGACGGAGGGCCCGCCGACGTGGAGCGGACGCTCGACGACCTCGCCGCCCGCGCCCGCACCAGTCCCGAGTTGTCGGTACGCGTCGCCGACGACGGCTCGTGGGGGTATCCGACCTGGGTGCACCGCGACGTCGACCGGTCGCAGTTCGTGGTGCACGGCCTCGACGAGCCGACCTGGGCGGGCTGCCTGGCCGCGGTAAGTGCGCTGGTCGACGAGCAACTGGACGCCGCGCAGACCGCGTGGCGCGTGCACGTGTTCACCGACGTCGACGGGGTGCCGGGCGTGGTAGGCACAGGAACCGTTGCGGTGCTGCAGATCTCGCATGCGCTTGGTGGCGGTGGGCGCACGTCGGTACACGCGGCACTGATGTTCGGCAGGGCCGAGGTGCACGTGCCCGAAATCCATCCGCCGGCGAACGGCCCAATCAGTTTGCCGCTGGCCGGGTTTCGCGCCGCCAGGGCACACCGCAGGCTGACGGCCGACGTCGAGGCCGGAGTGGTGCCGGCGCAGGCGGAGCTCCGCCCGCTGCTGCGCACCAACGACCGACCCGCCGGGCCGCGGAGCCTGCGCACCGTCGTCCGGCCGCGCTCCGAGCTGGCCGGCGCGACGGTGACGGTGGCGACCCTGTCCGCGGTGTCGGCCGCGCTCGCCGCACGACTGCGGGCGCTCGGCGACGACCCGTCGACGCTCGGTGCCGAGGTGCCGATGACCAAGCCGCCACCGCGCCTGGCCTACAACCACTTCGGCAACGTCGGCGTGGGGCTCTACCCCGATCTGGCGGCGCAGGAGCGAATTTCCAGAATCACCGACGACCTCGCGGCCAGGCGGTTGCGCGCCGCGCACCCGGCGATGCGTGCCGCCGATCTGGCCTTCGCCGCCACGCCCGCGAAGTTGTTGCGTTGGGGGATGGGAAAATTCGACGCCGACGTCCGCCCCGTCGCGGTGACGGGCAACACCGTGGTGTCGAGCGTGAACTGCGGCGCCGCGGACTTCTTCTTCGGCGGGGCACCCGTCAGGATGGCCACCGCCTTCGCCGGGCTGTCGCCGATGATGGGTCTGACCCACGTCGTCGTCGGTGTCGGCGACACCGTGACGATTGGCGTGCACGCCGCCGAGTCGGCCCTGGGTGGGCCCGACGGCATCGACGACTACGTGGCCGGGCTGGAAGCGGCGCTCTCGGCAGGCTAACCGCGCAGGGCGGCGATGCCGACGTCGAGTGCCGCTTCGAGGTAGCTGAGGTCACCGGTGCTCATGAGCACCAGCACCCCGCCCTGGATGCCGGCCAGCAGCGCCGCGGCGGCGCGCGCCGGGTCGACGCCTGCGCCGATCTTGCCCTGCGCCTGCATGGCCCGCACGCCCACTTCGATCTCCGAACGCCATCGGTCGATCAGGGTCGACGTGACGGCCTGCGCGCCGGGCGTGCGGCCGATCTCCGACATGACGGTCGACAGCGGGCAGAGTTGACCCTGCCTGCGGTAGCGCTCGACGACGGTGTCGCGCCACCGCTGCCACGCCGCCCACGACACGAGTTGGCCGAGATGCGGCTGCTGGTCGCTGAGCACGCGCGCCGCCTCCAGCTCGGCGACGGCGAGCAGCAGTTGGTCCTTGCCGCCGGGAAAGTAGTGGAACAACTGGCTCTTCGACGTTGCCGTGTGCGCCATGACGTCCTCGAGCGTGGTGGCGACCGCGCCGCGGATCCGGATCTCGGCGGCCGCACCCTCGACGATCCGCTGCCGCGTCGCACGGCCCTTCGGAGTGAGCCTCTGCACGGCCGCATCCGCCGTCACCGCCGCACCGTTTGGACTCACGGGTCCAAACTTTACGCCGCGTGCCCGGGGAAAGCGGCCCGATGGATCTAGAACACGTTCTAGTCTGGCGGGCATGGGATTTCTCAAGCCCGACCTACCGGTGGTCGACTTCGCCGAATGGAGCAAGGGCACCCGTGCGGAGAGAATCCGACCGCTGGCCCGTCACTGGGCCGAGGTGGGGTTCGGCACGCCGGTGGTGCTGCACCTGTTCTACGTCGTCAAGATCGTGCTGTACGTGCTGGCCGGGGCGTTGTTCGCGGTGGCCACGTCCGGAATCGACGGGCTCACCAACGTGACCGCCTGGTACGACGAGCCGATCGTGTTCCAGAAGGTCGTGCTGTTCACGATGCTGTTCGAGGTGGTGGGCCTCGGGTGTGGATTCGGACCGCTCAACAACCGGTTCTTCCCGCCGATGGGCTCGATCCTGTACTGGCTGCGACCGGGGACGATCCGGCTGCCACCCTGGCCGACGCGCATCCCGCTGACCCGCGGCACGGCCCGCACCCCGCTCGACGCCCTGCTCTACGGCGCGCTGCTGATCGTGCTCGTCGTCGCCCTTTTCTCGAACGGCACCGGGCCGATCCCCGTCCTCGACACCACCGTCGGGGTGCTGCCCATGTGGCAGATCTGGACGATCCTCGGACTGCTTGCCGTAGCAGGCCTGCGCGACAAGGTGATCTTCCTGGCCGCCCGCGGCGAGGTGTACGCGTCGTTCACGGTGGCGTTCCTCTTCGGCGGCGTGGACATGATCATCGCCGCGAAGCTGGTGTGCCTGGTCATCTGGATCGGTGCGGCCACCTCGAAGCTCAACAAGCACTTCCCGTTCGTCATCTCCACGATGATGTCCAACAGCCCGCTGGTGCGGACCAAGGCGTTCAAGCGGGCCTTCTTCGAACGGTTCCCCGACGACCTTCGGCCGGGGCGGATCTCGCGGATCGTGGCCCACTTCAGCACCGCCGTCGAGGGACTGGTGCCGCTGGTCCTGTTCTTCACCCACGGCGGCTGGCCGACGGCCATCGCGGCGACGGTGATGCTGATCTTCCACTTCGGCATCCTGTCCGCGATCCCGATGGGCGTGCCGCTGGAGTGGAACGTCTTCATGATGTTCAGCGTGCTCGCGCTGTTCGTCGGCCACGCGGACATCGGCCTCGGCGACCTCACCAGTCCGCTGCCCGTCGTGCTGTTCGCCGTCGTCGCAGGCACGGTGGTGATCGGAAACCTGTTCCCGCGCAAGGTGTCGTTCCTGCCGGGCATGCGGTATTACGCCGGCAACTGGGACACCACCCAGTGGTGCATGAAGCCCTCTGCCGAGGAGAAGATCAAGGCCGGGCTGGTCGCGATCGCGAGCATGCCGCAGTCGCAGGTGGAGCGCATCTACGGCAGCCCGGAGCAGGCGCTCGTCATGCTGCACTCCGGATACGCGTTCCGGGCGATGAACACCCACGGCCGGGCGCTGTTCACCCTGGTGCACCGGGCGATGGCCGACGGCGACGAGGCCGACTACGTCGTCACCGAGGGGGAGCGGTTGTGCAGCACCGCCATTGGCTGGAACTTCGGCGACGGGCACATGCACAACGAGCAGCTCATCGCGGCGATGCAGGAGCGGTGCGGATTCGAGCCGGGTGAGGTGCGGGTGGTGCTGCTCGACGCCCAGCCCATTCATCAGCAGCGGCAGGCCTACCGGCTGGTCGACGCGGCCACGGGGGAATTCGAACGCGGCTTCGTACGGGTGGCCGACATGGTCACGCGCCAGCCATGGGCCGACGACGTTCCCGTGCAGGTGACGTGGTCGGCGTCCACTACTGCATGACGTCGCGGACCTTGACGTCCTCGAGGCCCTGCAACAACAGGTTTCGAGCGGTGTCGAGGTGCCTGCGCCAGTGGGTCTCCGCGCCGGCTCCGTCACCCGCGCGCAGCAGCGTCATCAGCCGCCGATAGGACCGGGTCAGCTTGTCGTAGTCGGCCTTGGAGACCTCGCGGAGCTCCTTGATGGCGAATGCCGTGTGGCGCACGGTGATCTCGTGCAGCATTCCCGCGATGATGGTCAGCGTGGCGTTGCCCGAGAGCTCGACCATGCGACGGTGGAATTCGCCGGTGGCCTCGGCCAACCGCCCCGACTGCCAGCCCGCGGGGATGTCTTCGGCGAGCATGCCGTCGAGTTCGTCGAGCGCGGCGGCTGACGCAGTCTCGGCGAGGAGTCGCACGGCCAGTGGCTCGATGCCCGACCTCGCGACGAGCACGTCGGCGATGGTCGCGCCCGACAGTTCGAGGAGCAGGCCGGCCGGTCGCGCGACGATCTCCGGGCCAGGCACGCGTACCCGCGCACCCGTCCGCGAGCCGCGTCGCACCTCGACCAGTCGTTCGGATTCGAGCACCCGCACCGCTTCGCGAAGCGTCGGCCTGCTGACGCCGAAGTGCGTCATCAGCTCGGCTTCGTTGGGCAGGAAGTCGCCCTCCTTGAGCTGGCCGTCGACCACCATGCGACGCAGCGTCCCGGCGACCAGTTCGGCGGTCTTGGGGGAGCGGATGGTCGTCCCGCCGCGCGGCGCGACGGCGTCTGGCCCCATCATGGGTGCCAAAGGCGTGTTGCGAGCCACGAGTTCTCCGAGCTGTATTCGGCCGGTTGTTCAACTCAGTAAACCATGTAGGGCAAATTCAACTCGGTGACGCAACCTCGTGTCCACCAACCAGTAGGTTGACCTAGTAAACCTACTCATCTACCTTCGGAGCTATCGCATCATCGCGCGAAGTGCTCGATCACACCACGTCAAAGGAGATGTCCATGGCCGAAGCCGTCATCGTAGAAGCGGTCCGATCACCAGTCGGAAAGCGCAACGGCGGGCTCTCCGGCGTTCACCCCGGTGAGCTGTCGGCGCAGGTCCTCAACGGCCTGGTCCAGCGGGCCGGGGTCGACCCGGCTCTCGTCGACGACGTCATCTGGGGCTGCGTCATGCAGGCGGGCGAGCAGGCGCTCGACATCGCCAGGACCGCCGTGCTGACGGCCGGCTGGCCCGAGACCGTTCCCGGCGTGACCGTCGACCGGCAATGCGGGTCCAGCCAGCAGTCGGTGCACTTCGCCGCCGCGGGCGTCGTCGCAGGGCACTACGACATCGTCGTCGCCGGCGGCGTCGAGTCGATGTCGCGCACCCCGATGGGCGCCTCGCTGGCCAACGGCGGCCATCCCTACCCCGATGCGTTCCGCGCCCGCTACACCCAGACCCCGAACCAGGGCGTCGGCGCCGAGATGATCGCCGAGCAGTGGGGCTTCGACCGCACCGCACTCGACCAGTTCTCCCTCGGATCACACGAAAAGGCGGCCACCGCGCAGGATTCCGGTGCGTTCGACGATCAGATCGTGGCGATCAAGGACCAGGACGGGAACACCGTCCTTAAGGACGAGGGCATTCGGCGCGGCGGCACCATCGAGAAGATGGCAGGAATCAAGCCGGCGTTCAAGGAAGACGGAGTCATCCACGCGGGCAACGCTTCCCAGATCTCCGACGGCTCGGCAGCGCTGCTGTTCATGTCGGCCGAGAAGGCCAAGGAACTGGGCCTCAAACCGCTGGCCAAGGTGCACACCGCCGTGCTGGCGGGCGCCGACCCGGTCATCATGCTCACCGCCCCGATCCCGGCCACGCAGAAGGCGCTCAAGCGCTCGGGCCTGTCGGTCGACCAGATCGGCGTCTTCGAGGTGAACGAGGCGTTCGCGCCGGTTCCGCTCGCCTGGCTCAAAGACATTGGGGCCGACGAGAAGCGGCTGAACCCCAATGGCGGCGCCATCGCGCTTGGTCACCCCCTCGGCGGTTCCGGTGCGCGGATCATGACGACGATGCTCTACCACATGCGGGACAACGGAATTCAGTACGGCCTGCAGACCATGTGCGAAGGTGGCGGCCAGGCCAACGCGACGATTCTCGAGCTGCTGTGAGCGAAGGCGCGACGGATGTCCCCGCTACTCTCTCTGAGCGGCGCGGGAACGTCCTGCTCGTCACGCTGAACCGGCCCGAGGCGCGCAACGCCGTGAACGCCGCCGTCAGCACCGGGCTCGGCGATGCGCTTCACGTGGCCCAGCACGACCCCGACGTCCGCGCGGTCGTCGTCACCGGTGCCGGCCAGTCGTTCTGCGCCGGAGCCGATCTCAAGGCAATCTCGCGGCGGGAGAACATCTTTCACCCCGAGCACGCCGAGTGGGGGTTCGCCGGGTTCGTGCAACACGTCGTCGACAAGCCGGTCATCGCCGCGGTGAACGGCACCGCGCTCGGCGGCGGCACCGAGCTGGCGTTGGCCAGTGACCTCGTCGTCGCCGAGGAGCGCACCACGTTCGGTCTGCCAGAAGTCAAGCGCGGCTTGATCGCAGCGGCGGGCGGGGTGTTCCGCATCGTCGAGCAGCTGCCGCGCAAGGTCGCGATGGAACTGATGTTCACCGGTGAGCCGATGTCCGCCGCCGACGCACTGAAGTGGGGTCTGGTCAACCAGGTGGTACCCGACGGCACCGTCGTCGACGCCGCCCTTGCCCTCGCAGAGCGCATCACCGTCAACGCTCCGCTCGCCGTGTGGGCGACCAAGCGGGTGGCCGCCGGGATCGACGACGGCGTCATCACCGGCGACGAAGCCGGCTGGACCAGGACCATGCGCGAGATGGGCACGGTCTTGCGGTCGCAGGACGCCAGGGAAGGGCCACTGGCATTCGCCGAGAAGAGACAGCCCGTATGGCAAGCAAAGTAGGAGAAACACGATGAAGCGGTTGATCTTCCAGGAAGAACACGAGCAGTTGCGGGCGACGGCACGCCAGTTCCTCGAGAAGGAATGTGCGCCATACGCCGAGAAGTGGGACAGCGAGCGCATCGTCGACAGGGACGCCTACGTCGCCGCGGGCAAGTACGGGCTGATCGGGTTCAACCTGCCCGAGAAGTTCGGTGGCGGTGGCGTCGACGACTTCCGGTTCAACGCGGTCATCGTCGAGGAGTTCACCAAGTACGGCCTCCCGTCGCCCGGCCTGAGCCTGCAGAACGACATCGTCGGCCCGTACTTCGCCAACCTCGCCACCGAGGAACAGCAGGAGCGGTGGCTGCCGGGGTACATCACCGGTGAGCTCATCGGTGCGGTCGCCATGACCGAGCCGGGTGCGGGCAGCGACCTGGCGGGCATCAAGACCACCGCGGTTCGCGACGGGGACGACTGGATCCTCAACGGCTCCAAGACCTTCATCTCCGCGGGCATCAACTCCGACCTCGTCGTCGTGGTAGCGCGGACCGATCCCGACGCCGGTCACAAGGGCTTCTCGCTGCTCGTCGTCGAACGCGGCATGGAGGGCTTCACCCGCGGTCGCAAGCTCGACAAGATGGGTCAGCACTTCGCGGACACGGCGGAGCTGAACTTCGAGAACGTGCGCGTTCCGAATGCGAACCTGCTTGGCAAGGAGGGTCGCGGCTTCTATCACCTGATGACCAACTTGCCGTCCGAGCGACTGTCGATCGCGATTGCCGGTGTCGCCGGTGCCCGCGCAACGTTCAACGACACGCTGGCATACGTCAAGGACCGCAAGGCCTTTGGTCAGCCGATCGGCAGCTTTCAGCACAACAAGTTCGTCATGGCCGAGATGGACACCGAGCTGGAGATCGCCGAGTCGTACATCGACAGGTGCCTGCAGGCCATCGTCGACGGCGAGCTGACGGCCGTCGAGGCGTCCAAGGCCAAGTGGTGGTGCACCGAGCTGGGCAAGCGCGTCGTCGACCACTGCGTGCAACTGCACGGTGGCTACGGCTACATGAACGAGTACAAGGTGGCCCGCGACTACGTCGACGTCCGCATCCAGACCATCTACGGCGGCACCACGGAAATCATGAAGGAGATCATCGGCAAGGATCTCGGCCTCTAACCACCCCAAGACAACTTCGGCGCGTTTCCGTTCAATGGTGAACGGAAACGCGCCGAAGTCGCGTCAAGCGGGTGGGGTCAGCCGGCGGCCGGTGCGGGGGCCGGTTCGGCTGCCTCGGTCGACGTGGGGGTGCTGGTCGGGGTCAGCGGCTTGCCCGTGCCGTTGAACGACGTCGTCGGGGTGACGGGCTCCGGCGGGGAGTTCGGATCGAGGACCGTGTCCAAGATGTAGATCCTGGCGTTGGCGGCCTGGATGCCACCGCAGATCACCTTGGCGGTGTCGTTGACCTTGATGTCGCCGTCCTTGCCGGTGACCTTGACCTCGGCGCCCTCCTGAGTGGGACGCTGGCCGGCCACGTCACCGGGGCCGAGCAGGCCGAGGAACGCGTGGTAGTAGTCCAGCTTGCTCAGCGCGGTCGGGTCGGCCTTGATGGCCTCGAGCGCGGCGGGATCGAGCTTGGCGAAGGCGTCGTTGTTCGGCGCGAACACCACGTACGGGCCGTTCTCCAGAACGGGCACGACGTTGACGGCGGGGTTCAGTCCACCGTTGACCGCCGAGGTGAAGGTGCTCAGCGACGGGATCGCGGCGAGCACCTGACCGACGGGGAGCTTGGCGAGGCTCTCCTTGGTGGCACCACTCGGCGCCAGCTCGGCGCGGACCGGATCGCAGTTGCCCTGCCAGTCCGGCAGGGGCTTGGCGTCGGCGGTCGCCGTCGGCGGCGGATCTGCCTGCGCGTTGATCGCCAACGGCAACGACACGGCGATCGCGGCGACTGCGGCGGACATTCCAATGGCTCGGCTGGTGCGAGTCTTCACTATTTCGGCTCCTCGACGTGTGTGATCGCGCCGCCTTAGAGCCCGACTCTCGTGGCGACGCCAACCGAAGCGTAAGGGCTCAGATCACGAATCGGCAAAGTCAGAGTCCGGCGCGACCGGCTCCGAAGCCGTGCTGACCTGCTGTTTCCGCACGCTGAGACAAAGTAGTGCGGCCACGGCACACAGCCCGGAAGCGAGGTAGAACGCCAGGTCGTAGTCGCCCCGCAGATCGCGCAGCCACCCGGCGCCCGCGGCGGCGACTGCAGCCCCCAGTTGGTGGGAGGCGAACACCCAGCCGAATACCACCGGTGTGCGCGCCCCGAAGTAGCGGCGACACAGCACGATGGTCGGCGGCACCGTCGCCACCCAGTCCAGCCCGTAGAAGATGACGAACACCCACGTGCTCGGCTCGGCGTGCGGATAAAGCAGCGACGGCAGGAGCAGCAGCGAGATGCCCCGGCCCAGGTAGTAGACGACGAGCAGCAGTCGCGGATCCACGCGGTCGGTCAGCCACCCGGAGAAGATCGTTCCCGCGACGTCGAGGATGCCGATCGTCGCGAGCAGCCCGGCGGCCACGGTGGTCGGCATGCCGTGGTCGTTTGCGGCCGGGATGAAGTGGGTGCCGATGAGGCCGTTCGTCGTCATTCCGCAGATGGCGAAGCTGCCGGCGAGCAGCCAGAATGCCGGTACCCGCAGCCCGATCCGCAATCCGTCGAACGCCGCGCGGAAGCTGCCCGTCGGCACGACCGCAGGCACGTCCTCGGTTGCCCCGTAAGCAAGGAGCCCGACGTCGCGCGGGTAGTGCCTCATGAAGACCAGCACCAAAGGCACGACGCTCAGTGCCGCGGCAGCCACGATGATCGACGCCCACCGCCAACCGTGGCGGGTGGTCACCTCGGCGACGACCGGCAGGAAGATCAGCTGCCCGGTCGCACTCGCCGCGGTGAGGACACCGGTGACCAGGCCGCGCCGATGCTCGAACCAGCGCGTCGCGACGGTCGCCACGAAGCCCATCGAGATGGACCCGGTTCCCACGCCGACCAGCACGCCCCACAGCAGCACCAGCTGCCAACTCGTCGTCATCGTCACCGACAGCGCCGATCCCGCCGAGACCAGGAGCAGGGCCACCGTCAGGACCGGCCGGACGCCGAAGCGGTCCATCAGCGCGGCGGCGAACGGGGCGGTCAGCCCGAACAGCGTCATGTTGACCGACATCGCCAACCCGACCGTGCCGTGCGACCAGCCGAACTCGTGGTGCAGCGGGTTCATCATCACGCCGGGCACCGAACGGAAGCCCGCGGCGCCCAGGATGGCGACGAAGCTGACCGCGGCGATCACCCAGGCCCAATGCAGGCGGGGTCCACGTTCGACGTCGGGTTTGGCGATTGTCACCAGGACACGATGGCGTCCACCGACAGAATCCGCCAGTGGCATGAATGACACGACTCGTCAAGAACGTGCCAAACTCGAAGGATGCACCGCGTCGCCGTCCTGCTCCTCGCGCCCGTCGTCGGCTTCGACGCGGCGATTGCGCCCCTGCTGTTCGGTGAGGCCGCCGACGACGACGGTCAACCGCTATACGACGTCGTCGTATGCGGCCTCGACACCGACCCGGTCGCGTCGATCCACGGCTTCGGCATGGTTCCCGCCGCCGGTCCGGAAGCGCTGGCGACCGCCGACACCGTCGTCGTCCCCGGCACGAAGTTCCCCTCGGCACGCGAACACGGCGTCTTGACCCCTGCCGCGCGCGCCGCGTTCGACTCGATTCGGCCGGGGACCCGCATGGTGTCCATCTGCACAGGCGCCTTCGTCTTGGCGGCGGCCGGACTCCTCGACGGTCGGCGCGCCACCACGCACTGGAAGTACGCCCCCGATCTGCGCCGCCTGTTTCCGAAGGTGGCCCTCGACGAAAACGTCCTCTTCGTCGACGACGGCGACGTGCTGACCTCTGCCGGGTTGGCGGCGGGAATCGACCTGTGCCTCCACGTGATTCGCTCCGACCACGGCGCGCAGGTCGCCAACGCCGTGGCCCGGCACTGCGTCGTGCCACCGTGGCGCGAGGGTGGCCAGGCGCAGTTCATCGACCGGCACCTGCCGGTGCAGGACGACGCGGCCACCGCGGCGACGCGGGCGTGGGCGTTGGCGAACCTCGGCGAGGACCTGACCGTCGAGCAGCTGGCCAGGCACGCCCACATGAGCCCGCGCACCTTCAACCGCCGCTTCCGCGAAGAGACCGGTCAGGCGCCGGGAGCATGGATCCGCAACCGGCGGGTCGACCACGCCCGCGAGCTTCTGGAGTCCGGTGACCTGACAGTCGACGAGGTCGCGCGCCTCGCCGGCCTGGGAACCGGCGGCAATCTGCGCCACCAGCTGCGCCGCGGGCTGGGGATGTCACCGTCGAGTTATCGCAAGGTGTTCCAGGGCGCCTGAACCGCCGCGGCTAGGATTTCGGCCATGCCAAAGCCGCTGATCCTCACCGTCAACGGCCATGCGCCGAACCTGCACCCGCAATCGTGGGTGGCGCCGAATGCCACGGTCGTCGGTCACGTGACGGCGGGCCCGAAGGCGAGCATCTGGTACGGCGCGGTCCTGCGGGCCGAGTTCGAACCGATCGAGATCGGTGAGGGCTCCAACCTGCAGGACAACGTGACGGTCCACGTCGACCCCGGGTTTCCGGCCACCATCGGCGCCGGGGTCAGCGTCGGCCACAACGCCGTTCTGCACGGCTGCACCATCGAGGACGGCTGCCTGATCGGGATGGGCGCGGTGGTCCTGAACGGAGCCCGGATCGGCGCAGGCTCGCTGGTCGCCGCGGGCGCGGTGGTCGGCCAGGGCGCGGTAATCCCGCCCGGCTCGTTGGTCGCCGGCGTGCCCGGCAAGGTCAAGCGCGAGCTCAGCGCCGACGAGGTCGCACACAATCGCCTCAACGCGCAGGTCTACGAGCATTTGAGTGACGTCCACCGCACTGCGGTGGAATAGCATTTGCGCGGGTACCTACCTACGGTGAAACCCATGCGCACACTCGTCACCGGGGCGACCGGCTACATCGGTTCGCGACTCGTCGCCGCCCTGCTCGGCGAGGGGCACGAGGTGGTCGTGGCCAGCCGCAGTCCCGAGCGCCTCGGGGACTTCGGTTGGATCGACGACGTCACACCGGTGATGCTCGACGCCGCCGACTCGGAGTCTGCGGCCAGCGCCTTCGGTGTCGCCGGGCCGGTCGACGTCGCCTACTACCTGGTGCACGGCATCGGCCAACCCGGCTACCGCGAGGCCGACAACGCCGCGGCCGCCACCTTCGCGCACGCCGCGAAGGACGCTGGGGTGAAGCGCATCGTCTACCTTGGCGGCTTCGTGCCCGAGGGGGACGGTCTGTCCGAGCACCTTGCCGGCCGCGCCGAAGTCGCCGAGGAGCTGACCGTCGACGGCGGTCCGGAGGTGGTGTGGCTGGGCGCCGCCATCATCATCGGCGCCGGGTCGACCTCGTTCGAGATGCTGCGCGCCGTCGGGGACCGCTTCCTGCTGATCCCCATGCCGCCGTGGGCCAACAATCCGCTTGACCCGATCTCGATCAGCGACGTGCTGTACTACCTCGTCGCGGCGGCGGACTCCGAGCGGGTTCCGCCCGGGTCCTACGACATCAAGGGTCCTGAGACCACGACCTACGGCGACCTGCTGCTCACCTACGCGCGGGTATCCGGGTTGTGGCGCAGCGGGGTGCCCGTGCCCGACGTCAACATGGACTTGGTGTCGCAGGTGGCCGCGCTGTTCGTCCCGGTGCCGCACGCGCTGGCCGCGGATCTCGTTCAGTCCCTTGACTATCCGATGACGGCGTCCAACGACGGGCTGACGGGGTTGGTGCCCGATCCGCCGGGCGGCCAGGTCGGCATCGAGGACTCGATCCGGTTGTCGCTGTCGAGTCACCGTCGACGGCCCGTCGACCGACTGGCCGATCCGCACCACCTCGCCGACACCGATCCCGACTGGGCAGGCGGCGACGTCAGCCGAATCCGCAGCCTCGCGTCGATGGTCACGCCGTCGGTCGCACATCCCGCACTCGGCTTGCTCTGCGCCATCCCCGGGCCCGTCGCCGGCTGGGTGCGAACCGGCCTGGACACCGTGATTGGACTCGCCCCGAAGGGATTGTCGTGATCGGTTTCTTCTCCGACATCGGTGCGATTGCGGCGACACCGGCCGCACCTCACGACGAGCCGCCGACCCTGGTCCGACGGCGCCGCGTCGTCGTGGCCGTCGTGCTGGTCATCGGCGCGTCGCTGCTCGGGACCTCGTTGCGCACGACGCCGGGCGAGACCGCGTTCTACGTGTTGACGCTGGCCCTGGCGGGAGTGTGGGCCGTCGGCGCCCGGCTGTCGGGGCCGCTGCACCTCGGCTGCGTGACGTTCCGCGGCAAGCTCCGCCGCCCGGTCTTCACCGGTGCGGGCGTCGGCATAGCGCTTGGCTTGGTGTTCATCGTCGGCGGGTTGGTGTGCCGTGAGATCGGTCCGGTGCGCGAGTACATCGTCGCGGTCCTGGAGTACGCCAACTACGGCTCGCTGTGGTTGGTCGTGCTGATCACCGTGATCAACGGTGTCGCCGAGGAGATGTTCTTCCGAGGGGCGTTGTACAGCTCGCTCGGCCGGTTCCATCCCGAGATCGTCTCCACCGTCGTCTACGCGCTGGCGGTGTCGGCGGCTGGCAACCCGATGCTGGGCTTCGCGGGCATCATCCTCGGCGCGGTGTGCGCCTACGAACGCCGAATCACCGGCGGAGTGCTCGCGCCCATGCTGACCCACTTCTTCTGGGGTCTGGTCATGGTGCTCGCACTGCCACCGATGTTCGGCGTCTGACGCAGCTATCCGAGCGGGTTCTCGATCTCGTCGCGGGGCATCTTGGCCGCCACGATCGCGATCCCTGCGAGTACGACCGGTACCACGCCTGCGGCGACGAAGATCGTCTCCATCGGCACCACCTTCGACAGCGGGCCCGCGATCGCGAACGACACGGGTATGAACGCCAGCGAGACGAAGAAGTCCAGGCTCGACACCCGGCCCAGCATCTCCCTGGGCACCCGCCGCTGCAGAAGGGTTCCCCAGATCACGCTGCCCGCACCGTCGGTGAGGCCGACGACGAACGTCGCCAGCGCCATCAGCGGGAACGACGACGTCGCTCCGACGATCACCAGCGGCAGCGAGCCCGCACCCCACATCACCATCATCACCGTCAGGTAGCGGCGCGGCAGCCGGCCCGACGACACCGCCAGCGCACCGATCGCGCTGCCAATCCCGAAGGCAGCCAGGATGAAGCCGTACATCCGCGCGCCGTCGGCGAACCGGTTCTGCGCAATGAAGGGCAGCAGCACTTCGATCGGACCGAGAACGACCAGCACGAACACGCTGGCGAACAGCACCGTCCACAGCAGCCACGGGGTGCGCACCATGAAGCGGACCCCGTCGCGCATATCGCGCAGCACGTGCGTGCGTTCCCGATCGCCGCTCGTGGCAACGGGTTTGGGCGGCCGGGTGGCGACGAGCAGGATCAGGCCGACCGCGAAGAGTGCGGCCACGGTGAACGCCCCAAGGGCGGGAAACGTCACGCCGACCAGGACGCCTGCCACCGCCGGTCCGACGGCGCGCTGGAACACCGGCCGCACGACGCCCTCGACACCGTTGGCTGCCAGCAGCTGGTCAGCCGGCAGGATCCGAGGCAGCATGGCGCTATAGGCCGGGAAGAAGAACGCCGCGGCGATGCCGAGGGCGCCGGCGGCGACGGCCATCTGCCAAATCCGCAGCAGCCCAAGTGAACTCAGCGTGGCGGCGGTCAGGACGACGGCGGTGTTGACCGCCTCGACGGCGATGATGATGCTGCGCTGGTTGAGTCGGTCGGCCGCGATGCCGCCGATGAGGACGAACGCGACCAGGCCGGTGCCAAGGCACGTGGCCACCAGGGACAGCGACGCGGGATCGTTGTCGAGGGCGATCACCTGCATCGCCATCACGACGGCCCACATGCCCTCGGCGAAGATTGAGATGGACAGTGCGCCGATCAGCAGGCGGTACTCACGAAACCGGAACGGTGCGAGCACGCGCCAGCCACCGGTGCCCGGCTGGTCGAGGTCTACGTGCGTACTCACGCACATGATGGTGGCCGACCGACCCCTGCCGAGTCGAATGGTTATCGCGTCGGCTCGTCCTTGGGGGTCGGGCATCACCCAGTCTGAAAGTCGTTATCGCCGGTGATATCGCTGAGGCGGTGATATCGCCGGTGATAGAGACTTCGTGAGTGGGTCCCCGCCCGGAGCGGCGCTCGTCAGTCGTCGGTGAAGGTGGCCGCTCGGCGCTGCTGAAACGCCCTGGCGCCCTCGCGGAAGTCGTGCGACGACAGCAGTGTCAACTGCCCCTCGGTCTCGCGGTCGAGCGCACCCTCGAGCTCGGTCAGCGTGGCGGCGTTGACGGCGGCCTTGGTCTTGCGGAGAGCGACCGCCGGCCCTGACTTCAGCTTCTCGATCACCGCGTTCGCCTCGGCCTCCAAGTCGTCGGCGTGATGTACCGAGCTCACCAGACCCGCGGCGAAAGCGTCTGCGGCGGAAAGGCGTTCGGCCAGCATCGCCATCCGCATCGCCCGGGCCCGGCCGATCGAGGCGGCAACGAGAGCGGAGGCGCCGCCGTCGGGCATGAGCCCAATCTTGGTGAACGCCAACAGGAAGTAGGCCTTTTCGGAGGCCAGGACCACGTCGGCCGCGATCGCCAACGACACTCCGACTCCGGCGGCGGGGCCCTGCACCACGGAGACCACGGGCTTCGGCAGCGCGACGATGGCGCGGACGGCGCGGTTGGCGGCCGCCAGCGTGTCGGCCCCGTCGGCGATGGGGTTGGACTGATCCTCGACGCTCAGGCCGGCGCCGGAGCTGAAGCCGCGTCCCTCGCCGCCGAGGCGGACGACCCGCACCGCCGGATCGGTGGCCGCGCGCTCCATCGTGTCGGCGATGGTTTCGAGCATGGCGGCCGTCAGCGAGTTGAGGCTGTCGGGCCGGTTGAGCGTCACCGCGAGGACCCCGTCGTGCAGGTTCACGGTGAGATCGTCGATGCCGGTGTAGGACTCGGGATTGGTCATGCTCGCCTCTGGTTGAGCGAGCGCGAGGCCCGCGATCGGTCGACTTGGTTATACAAGTAAGCTATGTCGCGGTCAACTGGGTCGAACTGCTGGAGGGTGTCAACGATGACTGGACCACTGCACGGATTGAGGGTCGTCGAGCTCGCGGGCATCGGCCCGGGGCCGCATGCGGCGATGATCCTTGGCGATCTCGGCGCCGACGTGGTGCGCGTCGAACGACCGGGCAAGGGTGGCGGGGTGCCCGTTGGCGGCCGTGACTCGATGCTTCGCAACCGCCGTTCGGTCGCCGCCGACCTGAAGAGCGACGACGGCCGTGAACTGGTGTTGCGGCTGATCGCGAAGGCCGACGTGCTGATCGAGGGCTACCGCCCCGGGGTGACCGAACGCCTCGGCCTCGGCCCGGAGGATTGCGCCAAGGTCAACGAACGACTGATCTACGGCCGCATGACGGGCTGGGGTCAGACCGGGCCGCGCGCGCAGCAGGCCGGCCACGACATCAACTACATCTCGCTCAACGGCGTGCTGCACGCGATCGGCCGCAAGGGCGAGCGGCCCGTGCCGCCCCTGAATCTCGCCGGTGACTTCGGCGGCGGGTCGATGTTCCTGATCGTCGGCATCCTCTCCGCACTGTGGGAACGGCAGACCTCCGGCAAGGGCCAGGTCGTCGACGCCGCGATGGTCGACGGCTCCAGCGTGCTGGCGCAGATGATGTGGAGCTTCCGAGCCGGCGGCATGTGGAGCGACGAACGCGGCGTCAACATGCTCGACACCGGGGCGCCGTTCTACGACACCTACGAAACCGCCGACGGCAAGTACGTCGCCGTCGGAGCGATCGAGCCGCAGTTCTACGCGCAGCTGCTCGAGGGGCTCGGGCTGGCCGACGCCGACCTGCCCAACCAGCACGACGCCTCGCGCGCCGAGGAGTTGCGGGCGACGTTCACCGAGGCGTTCCTGCGCCACGATCGGGATCACTGGGCGTCGGTGTTCAACGGCACCGACGCGTGTGTCACCCCCGTCCTGAGCTTCGGCGAGGTGGAGACCGAGCCGCACATCACCGAACGCGGAACCTTCTTTCAGGACGGCGACAACCTCGAGCCGGCACCCGCGCCGCGCTTCTCCCGCAGCGTGCCGCCGACGCCCACCCCGCCCGGCGAGAAGGGTGCGGACACCGACGCCGTCCTGAGGGACTGGGTATAGTCCCAACCAACCAGTCGGTTGAATCAACGAAGGGAATCGATCAGTGCAGATCAAGGATTCGGTAGCGGTCGTCACGGGTGGTGCGTCGGGCTTGGGCCTGGCGACCGTCAAGCGACTGCTGGACGCCGGCGGCAGTGTCGTGGTCATCGACCTCAAGGGTGAGGAAGTGGTCGCCGAACTGGGGGAGCGCGCCAAGTTCGTCGCCGCGAACGTCACCGACGAGGACGCGGTGGCCAAGGCGCTCGACGTCGCCGAGTCGATGGGTCCGCTGCGCATCAACGTCAACTGCGCCGGCATCGGCAACGCGGTCAAGACGGTGAGCAAGAACGGCCCGTTCCCGCTCGACGGATTCCGCAAGGTCGTCGAGGTCAACCTGATCGGCACTTTCAACGTGATCCGGTTGGCCGCCGAGCGGATCGCCAAGACCGAACCCCTGGGTGAGGAGCGCGGTGTCATCGTCAACACCGCGTCGGTGGCGGCATTCGACGGTCAGATCGGTCAGGCCGCGTACTCGGCGTCCAAGGGTGGTGTGGTCGGGATGACCCTGCCGATCGCCCGCGACCTGTCCCGCGAACTGATCCGGGTCTGCACCATCGCCCCCGGTCTGTTCAAGACCCCGCTGCTGGGTTCGCTGCCCGAGGAGGCTCAGCGTTCGCTCGGTCAGCAGGTTCCGCATCCCGCGCGGCTCGGCGATCCCGACGAGTACGGCGCGCTCGCGCAGCACATCGTGGAGAACCCGATGCTCAACGGAGAGGTGATCCGGTTGGACGGGGCCATCCGGATGGCTCCGAGATGAGCGCTTGCGCGAAGAGCAGAGGGCGCAGCTGATGACGATCACGACGAAGTTCACCGAGGTCTTCGGTGTCGAGCACCCGATCGCCCAGGGTGGCATGCAATGGGTCGGCCGCGCGGAACTCGTTGCTGCCGTTGCCAATGCGGGCGGTTTGGGGTTCATCACCGCGCTGACGCAGCCCACCCCGGCGGACTTGGCACGCGAGATCGCCAAGACCCGGGAGCTGACCGACAAGCCGTTCGGGGTGAACCTGACCATTCTCCCGTCGATCACCCCGCCGCCGTATGACGAGTACCGCCAGGTCATCGTCGACGAGGGCGTCAAGATCGTCGAGACTGCCGGGTCCAACCCGGCGCCGCACCTGCCGATGTTCCACGACAACGGGATCAAGGTGCTGCACAAGTGCACCTCGGTGCGGCACGCGGTCAAGGCCCAAGCCAGGTCATCGTCGACGAGGGCGTCAAGATCGTCGAGACTGCCGGGTCCAACCCGGCGCCGCACCTGCCGATGTTCCACGACAACGGGATCAAGGTGCTGCACAAGTGCACCTCGGTGCGGCACGCGGTCAAGGCCCAAGGCCTCGGCGTCGACGGCATCAGCATCGACGGGTTCGAGTGCGCCGGTCATCCCGGTGAGGACGACGTGCCCGGGCTGGTGCTGATTCCGGCGGCGGCCAAGCAAATCGAGATTCCGATGATCGCCTCGGGCGGCTTCGGGGACGCTCGCGGTCTGGTGGCGGCGTTGGCGCTGGGTGCGGACGGGGTCAACATGGGCACGCGGTTCATGTGCACGGTCGAGTCCTGCATTCACCAGAACGTGAAGGATGCGATCGTCGCCGGCGACGAGCGTGGCACCGAATTGATCTTCCGCAGCCTGCACAACACGGCCCGCGTCGCGAGCAACGTGGTCTCGCGGGAAGTGGTGGAGATCCTCAAGGGCGGTGGCCAGTTCGAGGACGTCAAGGATCTGGTGGCCGGGGTGCGCGGTCGCAAGGTGTTCGAGGACGGCGACATCGACGCGGGCATCTGGACCGCGGGCACCGTGATGGGATTGATCGACGACATCCCGACGTGCGCGGAGTTGATCTCCCGCATCGTCTCAGAAGCCGAGGACGTCATCACCGCGCGACTGGGCGGCATGGTGTCCGCACCCGTCGCGGTCACTGCCTGACCCCTAGACGCACAAGAGCCGCCGACCAGTGGTCGGCGGCTCTTCGTGTGTCTGTGTGGCGGGGCGTCTAGACGGCCTCGGCGAGATCCGGGAACTGCTCGGCAGTCACTCCCTCGATGAGGAAGTCCCCGTGATACAGGGCCTCGAAGTCAACCTTGATGACGTTGGCGTTGCTCTCGTCGATCCACATGTACTGAACAGTAACTTCGGTGATTGAGAGAACTCTGAGGCCAGATTCTGAAATTGGTGGCAATTGTTACTGGGAAGTAGGTTCGGGGCTGTCGCGGCATGACCGAGAACGCGAGAAGCCGCCGACGAGTACGTCGGCGGCTTCTTGCACGCCATTGGCATACCGCAGCCGCGTCGGCATCCGAAGGTGCGCGCGACCGGTCTGCTCGTCGTCGAACGCGGGTGAAACCCGCGGTCGGTCAGACGGCTTGGGCTAGGTCGGGGAACTGCTCGGAGCAGTCACCCTCGACGAGGAAGTCCCCGTGATAGAAGGCTTCGAAGTCAACCTTGATGACATCTGCGCTGGTGTCGTCGATCCACATGTACTGGACAGTAACCATCACTATTAAGAGTTCTTTGAGTCACGATTCGGAAAACCCTGGCAATTGTTACCTCGAAGTAGGGTTCTAGGGCGTCGGAGTGCTCAGGTGGAGCGGGTTGACGCCGTTCAGCAGCACCCAGGTCGCGACGGCCGCGGCCACTGCGACCAGGAACAACGGGATCGTGACGGCGCCCGGCCACCGCGGCCGGCCGAACACCCGCGCGTCCACGGAGTAGCCGCCGGCGCCCACGAAGAGCAGGGCCGCTGCGGCAAACGCCACCAGGAACGGCACGTTGAAGGGATCCGACCACACGGCGGCGGCCGACACGTTGACCGCCCAGGCGTCGATCATCGCCGCGAGAATGCCGCACGCAGCCAACGGGGTCAGCAGGCCCAGCAGCAAGGCCGCCCCGCCGGCGATCTCGGTGGCCGTCACCAAGTAGGCGGCGAACGTCGGCGACCTCCAGCCCCCGCGTTCCATGAACTGGACGGTGCTTGGGAAGTCGAGCGCCTTGAGGACGCCGCCTTGGACCATCGTCGCGCCGACGGAGAGCCGAAGGAGGAGAACGCCGAGGTCGTGCAGGGCGGAGGGGTTCGAGGTGCGCCGTTTGATCACGTCGGTCGTCGCCATGGCGACCACCTTAAGGGGGCATTGAACGATCCGCCCCGCTCCGTCGTGCCATGAAGAGAGAGGCGTTGACCGCTCCAAGTTAACGTTGATAAGTTAACGCCGCTACTACCGGAAGGGGCGGACGTGCTGCACCGAATCGCACAGGCGGCCATCGCCGCGCCCAGACGCATACTGATCGGCGCCGCGCTGGTCATGGTCGCCGCCGCGATCTTCGGCATCCCCGTCGCCAAGAGCCTTTCGGCAGGCGGCTTCCAGGACCCGAACGCCGAATCGTCTCAAGCCGGCCGACTGCTCACCGACAAGTTCGGCCAAGGCGACATGCAGATGCTGCTCACAGTGACCGCGCCCGACGGCATCAGGAGCCCGCAGGCCACCAGGGTGGCCGACGACGTCCTGGCACGACTGAAGCAGTCGCCGCACGTCGCCGACGTCACCTCCGCGTGGACCGTCCCCCCAGCCGCCGCCAAGGAACTCACCAGCACGGACGGCACCTCCGGCCTGATCGTCGCCGGCATCACCGGCGGCGAGAACGACGCCCAGAAATACGCCAGCGACCTGTCCGACGCCGTCACCCAGGACCGCGACGGCGTCACCGTGCGCTCCGGCGGCCTCGCCATCGTCAACGCCCAGATCACCTCGCAGACCGAACGCGATCTGCTGCTGATGGAATCGATCGCCATCCCGCTGAGCTTCCTCGTGCTGGTGTGGGTCTTCGGCGGGCTGGTCGCGGCCGCCCTGCCCATGATCGTCGGCGGCCTGGCGATCGTCGGGTCGATGTCGGTGCTGCGGCTCATCACGCTCGGCACCGACGTGTCGATATTCGCCCTCAACCTCTCGACCGCACTCGGGCTGGCGCTGGCCATCGACTACACGCTGCTGATCCTGAGCCGCTACCGCGACGAACTCGCCGACGGGGTGCCGCGCGACAAGGCGCTGATCCGCACCATGTCGACCGCTGGCCGCACGGTGTTGTTCTCCGCCACCACGGTCGCGCTCTCCATGGCCGCGATGCTGATGTTCCCCATGTACTTCCTGAAGTCCTTCGCCTACGCAGGCGTCGCCACGGTCGCGTTCGCGGCCGCCGCAGCAGTGATCGTCACACCCGCGGCGATCTGGCTGCTCGGCGACCGGCTCGACGGCCTCGACGTGCGCCGGCCGCTGCGACGGCTCACCCGTCGAGACGAGCCCGCCCCGAAACCCGTCGACCAGATCTTCTGGTACCGCTCCACCAAGGCGGTCATGCGCAACGCGATCCCCATCGGCCTGGCCGTCGTCGTGGTGCTGTTGGCGCTCGGCGCACCGTTCCTCAGCGTTCGGTGGGGTTTCCCCGACGACCGGGTGCTGCCGTCCTCGGCGTCCGCGCACCAGGTAGGCGACCAACTCCGCGACGACTTCGCCGACGACTCGTCCACCGCGGTGACCGTCGTCATCCCCGACGCCGACGGTCTGTCACCGAGCGCGTTCGGACGGTACGCCGCCGACCTGTCGAGGGTCTCCGACGTGACCTCGGTGTCCGCCCCGGTGGGGACGTTCGTCGGCGGCGCACGGGTCGGACCGCCGTCCGCCCCGACGGGAGTGGCCGACGGCAGCGCCTACCTCACCGTCGACGGCACCGCCCCACTGTTCTCCGACGCCTCCGAGGCGCAACTCGACCAACTGCACGGCGTGGCAGGACCGGACGGCCGCGGTGTCGTCCTTGGCGGAGTCGCCCAGATCAACCGCGACAGCGTCGAGGCGATCACCACGCGGCTGCCATGGGTTCTCGGCCTCATCGCGGTCATTACGTTCGGGCTGTTGTTCCTGCTCACCGGCAGCGTCCTCCTGCCGATCAAAGCCGTTCTGCTGAACGTGCTTTCGCTGACCGCAGCCTTCGGCGCCCTGGTGTGGATCTTCCAGGACGGTCATCTGAACGCACTGGGGACGACGCCGACCGGGACGCTGGTTGCCAACATGCCGGTGCTGCTGTTCTGCATCGCATTCGGCCTGTCGATGGACTACGAGGTGTTCCTCGTGGCCCGTATCCGGGAGTACTGGCTCGGGCTCAGGGCCAACGGCGATGCGACACCGTCGGGTCTGCGGGCCATCCACGCGGCGCGGGCCGACAACGACGAGGCGGTCGCCCTCGGCCTGGCCCGCACCGGCCGAGTGATCACGGCGGCTGCCCTGGTGATGTCTATATCGTTCGCCGCCCTGATCGCCGCCGAAGTGTCGTTCATGCGGATGTTCGGCGTCGGCCTCACGCTGGCCGTCCTCGTCGACGCCACGCTCGTCCGGATGGTGCTGGTGCCCGCCTTCATGCACGCGCTTGGCGGCTGGAACTGGTGGGCACCCAAGCCGCTCGTCTGGCTGCACCAACGGATCGGCATCAGCGAATCCGGTCCCGAACCCGACCACCCGATTCGGCCGACGACGGACCTGGGCATGGTCGCCTCGGCGGACAACCGCTGACATGACGGTCAAGCCGCTCAAGCGTCGCCGGGCGGCGCGGGGATCCGGGGACCATCTCCGCGAGGAAATTCTCGACGCCGCGACCGGCCTGCTGCTGGAGACGGGCCACGCCAAGGCGGTGTCCATCCGCTCCGTCGCACAACGTGTCGGTGTCACGTCGCCGTCGATCTATCTGCACTTCGCCGACAAGGACGCGCTTCTGGATGCGGTGTGCGCCAGGTACTTCGAGGCACTCGACCAGGTGATGCAGCAGGTCGCCGTCGACCAACCGACGACCGTCGACCGGTTGCGCGCACAAGGGCTGGCCTACGTCCGCTTCGCCATGGCGAACCCCGAGCTGTATCGCATCGCCACGATGGGTGAGGGCAGGCCGGGCAGCGACGTGGACGTGACCCTCAACAGCTCGGCGTTCGTGCACATGAGGGCGTCGGTGGAGTCGCTGATGGCCGAGGGCGTCTATCCGGCGGGTGATCCCACCATGGCCGCACTCGAATTGTGGACGGTGGCGCATGGTGTTGCCGCCCTTGCCATCTCGCGGCCCTACCTTCCGTTCGGTGACGTCGAGGCGTTCGCCGACCGGGTGATGCGATCCGCGTGCTGCGGGCACATCGTGACGGGAATGCTTGGACTGGACGTGCCGCCGATGGAGGCGGTCACGAAGATCAAGGGACTGGTGACCTGATGGGTGATTACGGCGGGCAGGAGCGAAGCGACCGGGGGATTGGTGGAGTGGACAATCCGTTCTTCGCCCGGCTGTGGTCGAACATGTCGACCCGCGAGCCGGAGTCGGTCCGACGGCTGCGGCGCGAGAACCTGGTCGGGCTTTCCGGTCGGGTGCTCGAGGTGGGGGCCGGCACCGGAACCAACTTCGAGCTGTATCCGGCGACGGTCACCGAGGTGGTCGCCATCGAGCCGGAGCGGCGGCTCGCGGAGATCGCCAGGCGGGCCGCCGCGTCGACGTCGGTACCGGTCACGGTCACCACCGACACCGTCGAGGAGTTCGCGACCGACGAGCCGTTCGACGCCGTCGTCTGCTCGCTGGTGTTGTGTTCGGTCGACGACCCCGACGACGTTCTGCGCCAAGTCTTCTCGCTGTTGCGTCCCGGCGGCGAGCTGCGGTTCTTCGAGCACGTCGCCAGCGGCGGGCCGCGCGCGGCGCTACAGAAGCTGGCCGACGCGACCATCTGGCCACGGCTGCTTGGCAACTGCCACACCCACCGCGACACCGAACGGTCGATCGTCGGTGCGGGCTTCGAGGTGCGCGAGGTGCGCCACGAGTGGGTCATGCCGGCGTGGGTGCCGATGCCGGTGTCGGAAGCCGCCGTCGGCCGTGCGGTACGGCCCGCGTAGCGGTCGCTACACGGGTGTGACGACGCCCGGGACGGTCTTGCTCAGGGTGAAGTCGTTCGCGGGACCCACCGGACAGGTCGCGGACTCCGCGGAGACGCCGCTGACCTGGCCGACGAGGGTGGTCGCATCCCATGACCACGTCTGCAATTCCGCGCCGCGCGTGCCGTCGGGGCAGCTGTGACCGTCCGGCCTGTCGACCGTCATCGTCCACCGGCCGCCTGCCAGCCGCGCATCGCCGCTCCATCCGCTGGAACTGGCGACGTGCGCGACGCACTGGCTCGACGGGGGACAGGTGGTGCGGGCCGTCCAGGACGTGTGGGCGCCGGCGCCAATCAGGTTCAACGTGTACCTGCCGCTGAAGTCGTCGGCCCAGGCCGGGCCCGCCAACCCCACCGACACCCCGACGGCGATCAGGGTCGCCGCCACGCCACGGACTACGGTCATGATTTCTCCATTGTTAGGCATTCGTGGGAATACTTCGTTCGCCGACGGCGTTGAAAAACGTTGACGGGTGTGGTGTACGCCACCCGCACGGAGTGTGAATTCTGTTGCCAGACAACATGTTCAACTCCTGCCAGTGCCCTTGGATAGCTTTGAAAATACTAGACGCGACTCGTTCGTGGCGGTTGACTTCTTACATGGCCGGTCGCATTCGCCGACTGTGGACCACTGAGTCGTTGGAGGAAGAATGACCGTCGAACGCATCAAGCTGGTCGCCGCGACGATCGCCTGCGGAGCCCTCGTCGGCGCCGGCGCCGTCGTGTCCGTCATGGGTCCGGGCGCCGCGCCCGACGTCGTCGCCGGGGGTTCCGGCGACTCGGCAACCGACACGACCTACGTTCAGCCGACGGCGTCGGCGATGAAGCTCCCGTCGACCGTCGTGGACAAACCCGGGATCACCAACGAGGAGGCGCCGACGACGCTGGCCATACCGATGGCCGCGCCGACGTACAAGGCGACCCCTGCACCCGGCTGCGTGAACAACGGGCAGTGCCCCTAGCCCAGCAGCGCGGGTAGCCGCTGAAGCAGCCCGGGCAGTGCCGTCGCCGACGTCTCCCGCAACGAGATGGTGACCCGAGCCGACAGCGGCGTCTCCTCGGGATTGACCTCGATGACCGGGATGCCCTCGGCGAGCGCCATCTCGGGCAGGCCGGCCGCCGGGTAGACGACCGCCGACGTGCCGACGACGATCGCGACGTCGGCCCGGCTGACCGCCTCCACCGAACGGTCCCACTCCTCGGACGGCAACGGCTCGCCGAACCAGACCACGTCGGGCCGAATCAGACCGCCGCAGCCGCACCTCGGAGGGTCGACGGTCTCGACCGGCTCCGGCATCGGCGGCAGCGCGCCGACGTAGGGCACGTCGCAACGGTCGCAGCGGAAGCTGAACAGGCTGCCGTGCACGTGATGCACCCGCGCACTGCCCGCGCGTTCGTGCAGATCGTCGACGTTCTGGGTGACGACGTGCACCTCGGCGCCGTCCTGCCAGGCGGCAACCGCGCGGTGGCCGTCGTTCGGGTGGACGGCCTTCATCATGTAGTGGCGCCACAGGTACCAGGCCCACACCTTCTCCGGATGCCGACGCCATCCGTCGGAACTGGAGATTTCATAGGGGTCGACCTTGGCCCACAGACCCGTCTCGACGTCGCGAAACGTGGGGACGCCGCTCTCCGCGGACATCCCCGCTCCGCTGAGCACCGTCACTCGCACGCCACCAAACTAGCCGCTATTTGTGATACTGGGCACGTGGGGGATTTGGGGGAGTGGGTTCAAGTAGATCCGGACGGGGCCAGGCCGCTGTTCGACCAGTTGCGAACGCAGATCATCGGGGGTGTTCGGGACGGCAGGCTGCCGCCTGGCACCCGGCTGCCGACCGTTCGTGACCTGGCGCATCAGCTGAACATGGCGGTCAACACGGTCGCGCGCGCATATCGGGAGCTGGAGGCTGCCGGGTTGTTGGAGACTCGCGGCAGATTCGGCAGCTTCGTGGCGCGCATCGATCCTGCCGACGCCGCGATGGCGACCGCCGCGCACCAGTTTGCGGCTGCCGCCAAGGCGCTCGGCGTGTGCAAGGACGATGCGCTGCGCTACGTGGAAACGGCGTTCACCTAGCCGAATTCGAGCAGGGTGAGCGACGGCCTGACCGGGTCGAGCAACGGGATGCGCTGCATCCCGGACATCACCGTGTTCAACACACGACCGCGCCCGCGGGGATAGGGAACGTCGTGCACCGCCCGGACGCCGGGCACGAGGTCGACCAGCCGCGCCGCCTCGGATGGCGACATGCCGAAGGGCATGGCGGGCACGCGGTAGCGCGTCGACGTCCACAGGCCGCCCCGGCGCGCCAGCGCGGCGAACCACGACGGCGGCAGGTCGAACATCATCCGGCCGCCGGGGAAGCGTCGCGCGCACTCGGTGATCAGACCCATGGCGTCGACCGGCTGCAGGTACATCAGCAGACCCTCGGCGGTGATGAACACGCCGTCCGTCGTGTCGACCCGGTCCATCCAGCCGTAGTCCAACGCCGACTGGGCGCAGACGGTCACCCGATCCGACGACGGAAGCAACTTTTCGCGCAACTGCGTCACCGGCGGGAAATCGACGGTCAGCCAACGGAATTGATGGCCGACGTCGGCGGCGTCGATCCGGTAGAAGCTGGTCTGCAACCCCTCAGCCAGCGCGACGACGGTCGCCGCGGGATGCACGCGAAGGTAGTCGCGGGTGGCGCGGTCGAACGCCAGCGCCCGCACCGCCATGTCCTGGCGGCGGGTGTAGCCGAACTTGGCGAAGTCGAACTCGATGGAGTCGACGAGTTGGACCGCCATCGGATCGTCGATGATGCCGTCGGCCCGGCGGGCCTCGTGTGCTCGGACCTGCAACGTCAGCAGGGCGGTCTCGGAGACTCCGGAGAGGTCGACGTTCGTCTTCATTTCGCGAGCACCTTCTCGATCGTTCGTAGGTTGCGGGTAGTGGTCGACGACTTGTACCTCTTCTTGCCCATCGTCTTTCCGATGGTGGTGTCCAACGTGCCGCTCTTGGGCACCTGCCAGTACACGACGCCGTCGCCGCGCTGGATCAACTCGTCCGGCTGGGCGTCGGCGGCCAGTGCCGCGAGCTCTTCGAGCACGTCGGCGTCCGTCACGAAGGTGACGTACGAGTGGCGGCCGTCGACCTCGCGCTCGAACGGATAGCGCGCCGAGATCTCGGCGACAGTGGTCAGCTCGTAGGCCAGCACCCAGGCGTCGTACCCGAAGGCGTCGCGCAGCGCCGTCTCCGCCGCGGTGCGGACCGCCCCGACCTTGGCGTCGCTCGTCATCAGCACGTTGCCGCTGGCCAGAATCGTCGCGACGTCGGTGAAGCCGGCGTCGGTCAGGGCCCGCGCGACGTCGGCCATCTTGAGGTTCACGCCTCCGACGTTGACGCCCCTGAGGAAGGCGACGTACCGCGTCATCCGAACTCCAGCAGGGTGATGCTCGGGCGGTTCCTACGCAGCGGCCCGACGTAGTCCGTCACCGAGGCGCCACCCAGCCGCCAGAGTCCCCGACCCGGTGGCAGGGCGACGTCGCGCGCCGACCGCACGCCGGGGATGGTGCCCGCCAGCGCCAGGGCCTCGTCGGCGGACTGGCCGAACGGCATCGGCGGCGCGATGTAGCGCGACGACAGCTTCAGACCCTTCAGCGTGCGGGCGCTGAGCCAGCGGGGGATCGAGTCGAACATCATCCGGCCGCCGGGGAAGCGGGCGGCGCAGTCGGCGATCAGGCCGAGGGCGTCCTCCGGCTCGAGGTACATCAACAACCCCTCGGCGGTGATGAACACGCCGTCGGTCGCGTCGACGCGGTCCATCCAGCTGCGGTCGAGCGCCGACTGAGCCAACGCGACGATTCTGTCGTCCGAGGGCAGCAGCTGGTCCCGCAGCTCCATGACCGGCGGTAGATCGATTGAATACCACGTGGTTTCGGCTAGTACTCCGTGGCGGTCGAGGCGCCAGAAACTGGTCTGCAAACCCTCGGCCAGCGCCACCACCGAAGCCTTTGGGTGCGCGGTCAGATAGTCGCGGGCGGCGGCGTCGAACGCGACCGCGCGCAGGCC
Organism: Mycobacterium sp. Root135; assembly: GCF_001426545.1. Classification (GTDB taxonomy): domain Bacteria; phylum Actinomycetota; class Actinomycetes; order Mycobacteriales; family Mycobacteriaceae; genus Mycobacterium. Next base: position 418,927 of record NZ_LMEZ01000009.1, read on the forward strand.
GTGTGACTGATTGGGCTTGCCGAACTTGAGATAGTCGTAGGAGATCGTGTCGAGCAGCGTGACCGCCCACGGATCGCGGATCACCCCGTCGGAGCGCTTGGCCTCGCTGCCGCGGTTGTGCAACGTCCACAGCGTGGTGGCGGAGACGCCGTCCAACGCGATCCCGTCGACCTGGGGCGAGCGGAGCGACGGGGGATCTTCCTGGGTCATTTGCCCATGGTAGGAGCTGCCGCGGTCGAATCGGACCGCACGCCGCGCCACGGTCGTAGGCTGGCGAGCATGAGCCGCGACGTGTTCGACGACAAGCTGCTGGCCTTGATCGGCGGCAATTCGCTGGGCGTTCTGGCGACCCTCAAGCGGGACGGCAGACCTCAGCTGTCGAACGTGTCCTACCACTTCGACGCGCGCGAGTTGACGATCTCGGTGTCGATCACCGAGCCGCGCGCCAAGACCCGCAATCTGCGCCGCGACCCACGGGCGTCGATTCACGTCAGCTCCGACGACGGATGGTCGTATGCGGTCGCCGAGGGTGACGCACGCCTGACCCTACCCGCGAGCGACCCGCACGACGACACCGTCGAGGGTCTGATTGCGTTGTACCGCAGCATCGCTGGCAAGGATCATCCGGACTGGGACGATTATCGCCGGGCCATGGTCGACGACCGGCGGGTGTTGATGACGCTGCCGATCTCCCATCTGTACGGCATGCCGCCTGGCATGCGCTGACACGCGCTAGTCTCAACGCATGGCCGAGCAACCCGAAGACGACAACAAGCGCAAGTTCCGCGAGGCGCTCGAGCGCAAGAAGGCCAATGCAGGCGGCGGTTCCGAGCACAAGGACGGCGGACGCAAGCACGGCCCGCGCTCGACCGGCCCGGCCGAGGCGCATCGGGAGTTCCGCCGCAAGAGCGGCTAACCCACGCTGGTGTGCGCGACCGGCTTCTCGTTGGCCAGGAAGCGCGCTCCGGTCAGCGCCGCCAGCACCACCAGGACGTAGTCGAGCCCTTCATCCTTGAGGCCCCACCCGGCCGCGGCGAGTGTCGCCGCGCCCGCGACGCACAACAGGGCGCCGACCACGGCACTGCGAAGACCGGGTCGGGCGAGGTGGCCGCCGTCCCACAGCGGCAGCGGATCGTTCTCCAACGGCCGCAGGACCACGAACGAGCCGCACACCAACACCGCCATCACCGCCACCTGCGCGGCGCTGATCGTCCAGAAGTTCGGCTGCCCCGGCCAGCGTTCCAAGCCCAGGTAGTCGAAGGCCAGGTGAACGGCCAGCAGCGCGGGCATGTGCCACAGGTACAGCGTCATGGCGCCGCTGTTTGCGATCACGGCCAGCCGCCACACCCGCGGCCGACCCGCCCAGCGGGCGATGGCGGGAGCCGCGGCAATTGCGAACGCGCACATCATGATTGCGTGGCCAGTGAGCAACAGTGACGGCGGCATCATGTTCTTCAGCTCTTGGGTGTCGATGCCGACGAGGCTCAGCTCGTACGGGCCGAACCACACCAGGGCGACGTTGACCGCGAACATCGTCAGTCCAACGGCCAGCGCGGTCCACGCGGTGACCAACCGTCGCCGGTACGCCACGCCGAACATGCCGGGGATCAACCACGCGACGAGGTTGACGTAGCCCAACGTCGACCACGCGGCATCGTGCACCCTGATGGCGTCGACGAGTGCGATCAGCGCGTACAGGGCGGTCACGGAGCCGACGAAGCGGGCCGTCGTCGTGATGCGTGCCAGCAGCGGGACGGCGGCGAGGACGACGACGTAGACGCCGAGGAACCAGAGCAGCTGGATGCTGATTCCGGCGATCGACTCGTACACGCGGGTCGGCAGCAGCGGGCGCAAGACGACCAGCGTCGCCGCCCAGAACGCGAGATAGTAGAAGACCGGCCGGTAGAGCCGGGTGCATCGCTTCAGCAGCCAACCGCCCCAGCTGCCGCCGGGTTCCCACGAGCCGACCGACGCCGCCACACCTGCGAAGAAGAACAGCGGCATGATTTGGAAGACCCACGTGAGCGCCTGGAACGCAGGCGACGTGGTGAGCAGGTTGCCCCACGTGAACACGCCGTCGGCGATCATGCTGGTGGCCATGATCGTGTGGCCGGCGACGACGCCGATCAGCGACGCGATCCGGATCATGTCGAGGGTCCGGTCCCGGTTCGCCGGGGTGGCCGACTCGATCGCGTCGGCGGTCGGAAATATGCTGGTTACGCCCATGAACCGAATGTAGGTCCGGAGGGCGTAGGTAGTTTTACCCGACTTTTGCGGCGATCCGGGTCACCATCCGCCGATCCAGCCCTCGAAGATCGCGTCCGGCTCGGCGTCGGGATTCTCGGATCGGCCGACCAGGAAGTCGAAGTCGCAGCCCTGGTCCGCCTGGAGGACGCGCTCGACGTATATCGAGGCGTACCCGCGGGTGTGACGCGGCGGTCTGGGCGTCAGGTCGGCGCGGCGCGCGGCCAACTCGTCGTCGGACACCAGCATGTTCAGCGTCCCCGCGCGGGCGTCGAGCGCGACGACGTCGCCGTCGCGCACCAGGGCGAGCGGACCGCCCACCGCTGACTCCGGGCTGACGTGCAGCACGCAGGTGCCGTATGCGGTGCCGCTCATCCGGGCGTCGGAGATGCGCACCATGTCGGTGACGCCCTCCTTGAGCAGCTTGCTTGGAATGGGCAGCTGCCCCCACTCCGGCATGCCCGGTGCGCCGCGCGGCCCGGCCGACCGCAGGATCAGCACGGAATCGCGCGTCACCTCCAGGTCGGGGTCGTCGAACCGTCGCATCAGATCCAACATGTCATCGAAGACCACGGCCGGACCCCGATGCACGAGCAGTTCGGGGCTGGCGGCGCTGCACTTGATCACCGCGCCACCGGGGGCGAGGTTGCCCCGCACCACCGCGAGGCCGCCCGGCGGCTGGAACGGCGCGTCCAGCGGCGCGATGACCGCCGTCTCGATCGCGGCTGCGGTCGGAAGGTTGTCGGCAACCGTCTTGCCGGTGACCGTCAGCGCATCGATGTGCAGCAGCGACTCCACCGACTTCATCACCGCCGGTATTCCGCCGGCGTGGAAGACCTGCTCGACGAGGTGCTCACCGGCGGGCCGCACGTTGACCACCAGCGGCGTGCGCGCCGAGAGCTCGTGAAAGCGGTCCAGCGACAACGGAACTCCCACCCGGCCTGCGATGGCTAGCAGGTGCACGATCGCGTTGGTCGACCCGCCGACCGCCAGCATCAGCGTGATCGCGTTGTCGAACGCCTCGGCCGTCATGACCTGCGACGGCCGCAGCCGCTCGACGGCCAACCCGACCGCCCGCGCACCGACCTCCTCGGCGACCTGCAGCCGGCGTGAGTCCATCGCGGGGATGGCCGCGCCGCCGGGCAGGGTCATGCCGAGGCCCTCGACGAGGGTGGCCATCGTGGAGGCGGTGCCCATCTCCGGGCAATGCCCCCGCGACGGGCCCGCCGCCGCCTCCAGTTGCTCGTACTCGGCCATCGACATTCGGCCGGCCCGCACGTCGTCGATGTACTCCCAGAGGTCGGTACCCACCCCGAGCTGCTTGCCCCGGAACACCGCGGGCGCGGCAGGCCCGCCGGTCAGCGCGATCGCGGGGACGTCGGCGCTGGCGGCCCCCATCAGCTGTGCGGGGACGGTCTTGTCGCAGCCGCCGAGCAGGACGACGGCGTCGAAGGGGTAGGCGCGGATGGACTCCTCGACGTCCATCGCCATCAGGTTGCGGAACAGCATGGTGGTCGGCTTCATCAACTGCTCGCCGAGCGACATGGTGGGGAACTCCAGCGGGAAGCCACCCGCCGCCAGCACGCCGCGCCGCACCGAGTCGGCCAGGCCGCGAAAGTGCATGTTGCAGTTGACGACTTCGGACCACGAGTTGCAGATGCCGACGATCGGTCTGCCCTCGAACGCCATCCGGGAGAACCCCGACGCCCGCATGGCCGAGCGGTGCACGAAGCCCGGCACGTCCTTGCCGGCGAACCACTTGGCGCTGCGCAACCCGCCCGGCGGCGTCGTCACGGTCAGCGGACCCGGGCCGCGTATGCGGTGACCTTGCGCAGCGCGGGTTGACGCGCCGCGCGGTAGCCCACCCAGCGTCCAGGTTTCGTCGACATGAGGCCGCCGACGACGCGTTGCTGCCACGGTGCCTTGCGGCCGCCCGTCCCCTTGGCGGTGCGGACCGGTGCTGCCGTGCCCGACGCGTCGGCGAGGACGGCCTTGGCCGCGTTGTGCCCGTTGGCCCCCATCACCCCACCGCCGGGGTGGGTGCCCGACCCACAGAGGTAGTAATTACGCACGGGCGTGCGATAATTCGCCAGCTCGGGCAAAGGCCGCGCGCCGAACAGCTGGTCGAGCATCATGCTGCCGTGGAAGATGTTGCCGTCGGTGATCAGGTACTCGTGGTCGAGGTCGTCGGGGGTGATGACGACGCGGTCGAGGATGTGCTCACGCAGGTTTGGCGCGTAGATGAACAGGTCCTCGAGGACGAGGTCCGCCCACTTCTCCTTCTCGGCCGCCCACGTGGTCCCGGTCAGTTCCGACGGCAGCTGCTGGATGCCGAGGGTCATGGTGTGCAGTCCGGCGGGGGCGAGTGAGTCGTCGGTCACCGACTGGGTGACCGCCTCGATGACGAAGGTGCTCGGGAAGGTCCCGCGGCGCTGTGCCTCGTAGGCCTCCTCGAACGCCTCCCGGCTGGGACCGAGCAGTTGATGCCCGTGATGCTGCGGACCCTCCGAGGCGTCCGGGAACGGAAGGTATTGCGGCAGTTCGTCGATCAGGAGGTGGATGCGCGCCATCGAACCACGGGTGTCGATGTTTCCGACGTCGCGGACCAGCTTGGCAGGCAGCACCCCGGGCTCGAGCAGCTTGAGCAGCGACCGCTTGGGGTCGGCGTTGGAGATCACCCTGGCGGCGGTGACGACGGTTCCGTCGGTCAGGCGTACCCCGGTGGCCGTGCCACGTTCGACGATCACCGTGTCGACCGGGGTCGAGGTGCGGATCGTCGCGCCGTGGTGACGCGCACCGGCGGCCAGTGCCTCGCTGATGGCACCCATCCCACCGCGGGCCAGGCCGAATTGCCCGAAGTTGCCGTTGAACTCACCCCAGGAGTGGTGCCCGTAGGTGTACGCCGTTCCGGGGGTGGAGGGTCCGCCGAAGATCGAGACCATGCCGAAGAACGTCAGCATGCTCTTGAGCCGCTCGTCGGTGAAGTAGCGGTCGAGCAGGTCGCGGACCGACAACAGGGTGAACTCGTCGAACAGCGTCTGCTCACCGGCCGCCTCGAACGCCGCGAACACCTCCGAGCGCTGCGGCGGTGGCGCCAGCAGGTAGGGGGTGACGAGCCCGGCGAAGCGTTGCAGCCGGACGCCGAAGTCGAGGAAGGCCTGGGCGTCGTCCTTGTTGATCTTCTCCAGCTCGCGCAGCGTGCGGTCGGTCTCCTTCCACATCGTGAACGACGTGCCGTCGCGAAACAGGCTGAAGGACAGTGCATCTCCCTGGTAGAGGTCCAGGCCGAATCTGGCCAGCTCGAGCTCGGCGATGATCTCGGGCCGCAGCAGGCCCGCGATGAACGCACACGACGACCACTTGCTGCCGGGGAACAGTTCCTCGGTGACGCAGGCCCCGCCGACCAGGTCGCGGGCCTCCAGCACCAGCACCCGTTGGCCAGCTTTGGCCAAATAGTTGGCGGTGACCAGGCCGTTGTGGCCCGCGCCGATGATGACGGCGTCGTACTCCGGTGTAGCGGTCATGTCAGATCTCCTGCGGCAGTGTTGTTTTGCGGGTCAGCAGCGTGGCAACGCTGCCCGGCTCGACGAGTTCGTCGAACCTCTGGACCACGGGTTTGAGTTCCGGTGACGAGTCGCGGACGCGTTCCCATTCGGGCCACGACGAGACGGTCATGATCTCGACGACGTCGGCGCTCGCCCCTGTGACATCCCCCGTCGCTTCGCTCGCCCCGTCTGCACCGTCGACGAGGTACACCTCGAACCCGAGGACCACGTCGAACGCCAGGCACGTCGGCCGGTCGAGGTCGGCCGAAAAGCGTTCGAACTGCTCGGCGGTGACACCGGAACGCAGCCGAAACGTGTTGACCGCGCTGATTGGCATCAGGCGATCTCGCGGTTGATCATGACGTGCTTGACCTCGGTGTACTCCTCAAGGGCGTATACCGACATGTCCTTGCCGTTGCCGGACTGCTTGAAGCCACCGTGTGGCATCTCCGGGGTGACGGGCAGGTGGTCGTTGATCCACACGGTGCCGAATTGAAGATCGCTCGACGCGGTCATCGCCCGCGACAGGTCGTTGGTGAACACCGATGCGGCGAGGCCGTATTCGGTGTCGTTGGCCCAGGCGATGACGTCATCGCCGTCGCCGAACTTCGTCACCGACGTCACGGGACCGAACACCTCGGTGCTGACGATCTCGTCGCCCTGACGCGCGCCGACGACGACGGTGGGCGCGGTGTAGAAACCCGTACCGGGGTTGTCGCCCTGGATGAGTTCGACGTGCCCGGTGGCCTTGGCCCGCTCGACGAAGCCCTCGACCCGGTCGCGGTGGGCCGCGGTGATGACCGGACCCATCGACGTGTTCTCGTCTGCGGTGTCGCCCAAATCCAGTTTCTTGACGGCCTTTTCGAGGCCGGCGACCAATTCGTCGTGCACCGACTCGTGGACGTAGAGCCGGGATGCGGCCATGCAGTCCTGGCCGGAGTTGCAGAACGCACCCTCCATGATCTTGCCAACCGCCAGGGGTACGTCGGCGTCGGAGTACACCAGCACCGGGGCCTTGCCGCCGAGTTCGAGGTGCAGCCGCTTGAGGTTCGAGTCGGCGGCGGCGTGCATCAGCGCCCGCCCCGTCGCGACCGATCCGGTGAGCGACGACATCCGCACCCGGGGATGGGCAACCAATCGGGCGCCGACCTCCTTGCCGTCACCGGTCACCACGTTGAACACGCCCGCCGGGAACAGGTCCTCGGCGAGTTCGGCGAGGCGCAGCACCGAGTAGGGGGTGTGCTCGGAGGGCTTGAGCACCAACGTGTTTCCCGTCAGTAGCGCGGGGGAGATCTTCCATATCGCCATCAGCAGCGGGTAGTTCCACGGGGCGACCGAGCCGACGACGCCGAGCGGGTCGCGCCGGATGATGCTGGTCTTGCCCCGCACGAACTCGGCTGCGGCGCGGCCCTCCATGGTGCGGGCGCCGCCCGCGAAGAACCGGAGGTGATCGGGAATCATCTCCATTTCCTCGAGCGCGAGACCGATGGGCTTGCCCACGTTGCGCGACTCGATCTCGGCGAGCGTGCGCTGGTCGGCCTCGACGCGGTCGGCGAGGGTGAGGAATGCCCGGGCCCGTTCGCCAACGGGTGTTCTGGCCCAATCCGGGAAGGCGGCCTCGGCGGCCGCGACGGCGCGGTCGACGTCGGCCGCACCGCCACGGGCGATTTCGGCGAAGGCCTCACCGGTGGTCGGGGCGTTGACGTGGTCGACGCCGCCGTCGGCCGCGTCGGTCCAGGTGCCGTCGATGAACATCTTGGTGTGGAAGGTCATGATCACTCCTAAGTGGTGGTGGGTGCGCTGCCGGCCGCCATGGTCAGCAGGGCGCGAACGTCGTCTTTCGACATTGGTTGTTGCGCAATGGACGTGTGCACCATCAGGCCCTCGACGACGACGTCGACGAGCCGTGCGGTGGTGCGGTCGAAGTGCTCCGCCAGGGCGTCCTCGGCACGTTCCATCCAGCGTTGGGTCAGGCGCCTGATTTCGGGCCTGCGCACGGCGTCGCCGTACAGCTCGTAGGTGACGGCGAGTTCGTTGGGATGGCTGGCTAGGTCGTCGGTGATGGCCGAGGCGATGGTCTCGATGAGGTCGTCGCCGTCGCCGCACGACGCCAAGCGGGCCTCGAAGCGGCTGGCCAGCGTGTCGACGTGGGCCTCGAACGCGTGCTGGACGAGGTCGTCCAGCGTGGCGAAGTGGTAGGTGACCGAGCCCAGCGGCACGTCGGCTGCGGTGGCGACGGCGCGGTGGGTGATGCCGGCCACGCCGTCGCTGGCGAGTACTTCCAGGGCCGAGGCCACGATGCGCTCCTTTCTGTCCGGGTCGTGTCGACGTGCCCGCCGCGGTGCGGAGCCCATGCCCACTCCTTTGTTAAGAACATTCGTACGCATCGTTGCGGACAAATGTACGTAACGTTGAGCATCGGCGCGCGGCGAACGATGAAAAACGTTGGGCTACTGAGCTTCTGGCGCCGGCTCGGGCACCTCGCGCTCGTTGAGCGCCTGCCCGACGAGGGCATACCTCGCCGGCGCCGCGACCTTCAGGTAGACGCCGTAGGCCGCACCCGCGAGGAAGGCGATGAACACCAGCGAGAGCATGATGGCGGCCATCGTGCCCTGCACGCCAAGCAGCACGTCGAGGCTGTCGAGCGTGAGGACGAAGAACCCGCCGAGCCCCACGATCGCCAGAAGCGGTGCGATCACGGTGTTCCACGGCCGCTTGTCGACCTCGGACTTGCGGAAGAAGGCGAAGATCGCGATGCCTGCGACGAGCTGCGACAGGATGACCCCGACGGTGCCGATGCCCGTCGCCCAGGTGAACAGCGTGGCGAAGGGGTCCTGCCCGAAGAGCGCGAACAGTGCGATCACGATGCCGACGGTCACGCTCTGCACGATCGACGCGACCCACGGCGTCTGGCGGCGGGGCAGTGTCCAGCCGAGCGGCTTCCAGATCAAGCCCTGTCGCCCGAGGGAGAACGTGTAGCGGGAGACGTTGTTGTGGAAGGTGACGATGGCCGCGAACGTCGCGGTCACGATCAGAATCTGGAACAACAGCGAGATGTTGTGGCCGATGATGGTGTCGCTGGCCGCGAAGATGAAGTTGCCGCCCGTCTCGGTGGCGATCCCCACGACGCGGTCGACGCCCAGTGCGTTGATGATGAGCCAGCCCGACACCGCGTACAGGACGCCCATGAACGCGATCGACAGGTACGTGGCCCGCGGGATGGTGCGCGCCGGATCCTTTGCCTCTTCGCCGTAGATCGCCGACCCCTCGAAGCCGATGAACGAGGCGTGCGCGAACATCAGCGCGACGCCCAGTGCGCCACCGAGCACGACGCTCGGCGCGAACGGCTCGAAGGAGAACTGCGACACCGGGACGGCGGCGTCACCGAACAGGCTGAACGCGCTGAGGATGGTGATCATGGTGACCTCCAGCGTCATGAAGACACCGAGGACCTTCGCGCCGGAGTGCACGCCCTGCACTCCAAGGCCGAGACACAACAGCAAACCGACGAATGCATATGCCCACCATGGGATCTCGACACCCAGTCGGGGATTGAGCAGCTCGGCGGCGTAGTAGCCAAAACCGCCGTAGAGCCCGGCCTGGATCGCGTTGTAGGCGAAGATCGCGAGAAACGCCGACCCCAGTCCGGCGATGCGCCCGAGCCCCAACGTCACGTAGGCGTAGAAGGCGCCCGCATTGGTGACGTGGCGGCTCATCGCCACGTAACCGACGGCGAAGATCATCAACACAACCGCGGCGATGACGAACGCACCGGGCATCCCGACGCCGTTGCCCGAGCCGAGGATGATGGGGAACAGCGCGACCACGACGGTCAGCGGAGACGCCGCGGCGATGATGTAGAAGAAGATGCTCGGCACACCGAGGCTGTTCTGCTTTAGGCCATGGTTGCGCCGCCCGGCAGGCAGCGGCGTGTCGGGCGAAGGCGAGGTGCCGGTCGGCTGCGCCGGAGTCGGCCGTCGTGGGGGTAGGGAGGCGGTGACGTTCTCCATAGTGGTTCATCTTTCGTGTTCATGGGCGTGTGACGATGCTTCAGGGGCCGGGCTGCGCGGCGGTCCGTCACCCCCTCTTGCCGAGAGCGAGGTCGAGGAGCAGGTCTTCTTGGCCGCCGACCATCGACCTGCGGCCTGCTTCGACGAGCAGGTCGCGGGTGTCGACGCCGACGTCGGCGGCGATGCGCTCGGCGTGCAGGAGGAAGCTTGAGTACACGCCGGCGAAGCCCAGCGTCAGCGTCTCGCGGTCGACCCGGACGGGGCGCTGCTGCAGCGGCCGGACGACGTCGTCGGCGGCATCCATCAGCGCGTACAGGTCACACCCGTGCTGCCACCCGTTGAGTTCGGCGACGGCGACGAAGGCCTCCAGAGGGCAATTGCCCGCTCCCGCACCGAGACCGGTCAGGGAGGCGTCCACGCGGTGCGCGCCCTCCTCCACTGCCACCAGTGAATTGGCCACTCCCAGAGCCAGATTGTGGTGCGCGTGCACCCCGATCGACGTCGTGGGTGCGAGCACGTCGCGGTAGGCGCGCACTCGATCGCGGACGCCGGTCATCGTCAACCGGCCTGCCGAGTCGGTCACGTAGACGCACTCCGCTCCGGCGTCCTCCATGATCTTGGCCTGGGCGGCCAGCCGATCCGGCGGGGCGAGGTGCGACATCATCAGGAAGCCGGCGACGTCGATTCCGAGGGACCGCGCGGTGCCGATGTGCTGGCGGGCGATGTCGGCCTCGGTGCAGTGGGTCGCGACTCGCACCGAGGTGACGCCTAGGTCGACGGCCGCGCGTAAGTCGTCGACCGTCCCGATGCCAGGGATGAGAAGCGTTGTCAGGCGGGCGGTCTGGACCACCTCGGCCGCGGCGGCGATCCAGGCGCCGTCGTCGTGCCTGCCCGCCCCGTAGGTCAGGCTGCCGCCGGCCAGTCCGTCACCGTGCGCAACCTCGATCGCCGCGACGCCCGCGGTGTCGAGTGCACCCGCGATGCGCCTGACGTCGTCCAGGCTCAGCGAGTGACCGACGGCGTGCATGCCGTCGCGCAGCGTCACGTCTTGGACGTAGACGTCGGTGCTCATCGGACCGGCTCGGGTGCCAGGGTGACCAACTGCTCGGCGACCTGGACGGCGGCGGCCGTCATGATGTCGAGGTTGCCTGCGTAGGCCGGAAGGTAGTCGGCGGCGCCCTCCACCTCCAGGAAGACCGTCACCTGCTGCAGGTCGAGGTGGCCCGCGGCCCCGGCCAGGCGACGACGCGGATCGGTCGACGGAACGGGGTCGACGCGAACCCGTTGAGCCAGGCGGTAACCCGGCACGTAGCGCGCCACCTCGGCGACCATCGCCGTGACCGCGGAGTCGATCGCGTCCTCGTCCGTCGTGGACACCAGCGCGGCGACGGTGTCGCGCATCAGCATCGGCGGCTCGGCCGGGTTGAGCACGATGATGGCCTTGCCCCGGGTGGCGCCGCCCACGATCTCGATGGCGCGTGCCGTCGTGTCCGTGAACTCGTCGATGTTGGCCCGCGTGCCAGGACCCGCCGACCGCGACGAGATGGAGGCGACGATCTCCGCGTAGTGCACGTCCGTCACGCTGGCCAGCGCCGCGACGACGGGGATGGTGGCCTGACCGCCGCACGTCACCATGTTGAGGTTCCGCTGACCCGCCAGTTGCGCCATGTTGACCGCAGGCACGACGAACGGACCGATGGCGGCGGGGGTGAGGTCGACGACCCGCCTGCCGGACTCCGCCAACGCCGCGTCGTTCACGTGGTGGGCGCCGGCGCTGGTCGCGTCGAACACCACCTCGACGTCGTCGAAGGCGCCGAGCCTCAGTAGACCGTCGACGCCGCCGGCGGTGACTGCCACGTCCATCGCCGCGGCCCGCGCGAGACCGTCACTGCCAGAGTCGATCCCGACCATGACCGCGACGTCGAGCACGCTCGAGCGGCGCAGTTTCATCAACAGGTCGGTGCCGATGTTTCCGGAGCCGATGATCGCGGCACGATGACGTCGAGTCATCACTTCTCCGTTCGTCTGCATCAGTTGGTGTGCGCGCGCAACGCGGGGCGCGGCTTCGGCGACACCGCGACGTCGGGGGCGTTGGTCTGCACCAGCTCGTTGAGGATGGCGGCGTGGCGGACCTTGTGACGGATGAGTTCGGCGTGGAACTCGGGGCGAACCCAGCCGTTGTACATGACGGCTTCGGACTCACCGGGCTCGATCTTGAAGTAGACCGGCCCCGCGACGCGCGCGATGTCGCCGGCTTCCCACAGCCGATTCATCCCACCAAATGACTCGAAGGTCTCCGCCCAGACGTCGAGCGGGACGTCGACGGAGTTGCGGATGGCGGCCAGCATGGGGCGGGAGAGGTCGCCGACGGGATTGACGCTGTCGGCGCCGAGGTCCTGGAGAATCCGGATTGAAGCCGGGTTGGCGTGACCGGCGTAGACCGAGATCTTGAACTTGGCGTCCGCAGGGATGTGGCCGGCGTCGCGCGCCTTGTTCAGGATGTCGAGAACGCCTTCGTCCCACACCAATACGCCGCGGATACCGGTCGAGAAGATGCGGAGGTAGTCGTCGAGAAGGTAGCGGATGTTGTCGAGGCCGCGGACGCGTCGACCACCGGCCTGGCCTTCGGTGCTCAGCGCCTGGCGGCCGAGGTCCCAGCCGGTGCGCGGCCCGGGGACGGCGATCAGTTCGATGCTGCGCTCCGTCGCCAGGGCGTTGACGTCGGCGAGTTCCTTCGTCGTGAGCAACGTCGTCCCGCCGCCGAAGGCGATGACGCGGTGAATGAAGACCCCATGCTCGTCGGCCTCGTCGAGCATGGCCTCAAGGGTCGAAAGTCTTTCGACGCCAGAGATTTCCAGGCGATACTTGCCGCCGTCGTCGAACGCCTTGGTCGACGGGGTGAGGGCGTAGTCGTCGGCCGTCATGAGGTCTTGTGCGGCCAGGATGCTGGCCCCGTCGACCTTGGAACTACGGCTGTCGGCTGCGGTGGGCATCGCTTCTCCTTCGAAGGCCGGATCGCGCACTATCCGGAGTTTCACTGAGTGACAACTAACTGCGCTGAATGAAAATCTAAGAGGTGCGGACGCGGCTGTCAACAGGAACGGTCAATTCACTGGGTACTGGTAACCTTCACTGAGTGAAACCAGCTGCGGCATCGGAGAAGTCCACCAGCCTGATCGGCGTTGAACGCACGGCCAGGATCCTCACCGCGGTGGCGGACTCCGACATCGGCAATCTCACCGAAATCGCAAGGCGCACAGAGCTAAACGAGGCGACCGTGCTGCGCTACCTCAACAGCCTGTCCGCACTCGGTTATGTGGAACGCTTCAACGCGAACCAATATCGACTGGGCTGGGAGATCTTCCGGCTGGGACAGCGGGCCTTCTCGAACCAGGTTCCCTCCGACGCGGTGATACCCACGATGGAGCGGCTGGTGAACGAGTTCAACGAGACGGTGAACTTCGCCGCGCACAAAGATCGCAGCGTGGTCATCCTCGAAGTCGTCGAGGGCAGGCGCGCGGTGAAGAAGGTCAGTGACGTCGGGCAGACCGATCCGTGGCATGCCTCCGCGTTGGGCAAGGCGCTGCTGGCGACCATGCCCGACAGCGTCTGGCACGACGTCGTCGCCTCGGCGGGACTCCCCGAGTTGACCGCGCACACGATCACCTCGATGAGAAAGATGGCTGTGGAGATCAAGGAGATTCGCGAGCACGGCTTTGCGGTCGACCGCGAGGAGGCCGCCGAGGAGCTCACCTGTGTGGCCGCCGCCGTGCCCACGCCGGACGGGGCGCCGTCGCGCTACGCGCTGAGCATCAGCTTCTTGACCCACCGGCTGACCGCCGAGAGCTTGGCCCACGCTGGCACTCAGGTCGTCGCGGGTGCCCGCGAAATCGCAGCCAAGCTGCCCTGACGGGACGCCCTTACCGGGCGATCCGTCGTTCCTGCACCAGAATCGAGACCAGACAGATCGCGGCGAGCACCGCGGTGGCGATCGCGAAGCTGACCCCGGCGGTACGCAAGCCGAGGTGCTGGGAGGCGAACCCCTCGGCGATCACCGGCACCGAGATCGCCACGTAGGCCACCACGAAGTAGGTCGAGCTGACCTCGGCGCGGCGGTCGGCGGGCGCCAGTTCTGCGACGGCGGCCAGGCCACGGCTGAAGCTGATGCCCTGCCCGGTGCCTGCCACGAGGGCGGCGACTACCAGCAGCGGCAGCGACGCCAGGTGCAGCGCGACGGCCAGCAGCACCATGCCCACGACCAGGATTGCGCAGCCGACCGCGACGGCCCGCCGCGGCGGGATGCGGCGCGCCGACAGTTGGGCGATCGCCGAGGCGACGAAGATCGAGCTCGCCACCAGCCCGGCGACGGCGTGGTTCTCGATGCCGATGACCGACCGGACGAACGTCGGCACCACCGCCATGAAGAGGCCCGTGACGGAGAACCCCGCGAACGCCGCCGTCGCCGCGGTCAGAAACACGGGCCGCATCTCAGCCGGCACGGACAGTCGTTGCATACCAAGCGTTCCGGTGCGCGACGACGTTTCGGGAGCCATCAGCACCGCGCCGACGCCGAGGAGCACCAGCACGATGTGCACCCAGAACGACAGCTGCAACGGGGCGGGGGCGTACTGCACCAGCACCCCGGCCACCAACGGCCCCGCGCCAAGCCCACCGATGTTGGCGACGGTCGCGATCGCCGTCGCGCGGTCGCGCTGATGGGGCGGAGAGGTTTCGACGATCGCGGCGGTCGCGGTCCCGGTGAAGACGCCGGCAGACAGACCCGACAGCACCCGGCCCACCAGCAGCAACGGCACGTCGTCGGCGAACAGGAACACCACGGCGCTGGCCAAGGCGAACCCGGCGCCCGCGAGCAGCACGGGGCGCCTACCGAGCGCGTCCGACCAGCGTCCGAACACCAGCAGCGCGGCGAGCACGCCGACGGCGTAGGTGGAGAAGATGACCGTGGTGGTCAGCACCTGGAAGTGCATGCGGTCGGAGTAGAGCGCATACATCGGCGTCGGCAGGGTGGTGCCGAGCATGATCGCCGCGAATGCGTATGCGAGCAGGGCGAACCCGAACCGCTGGCGGGTTGGCGTTGGCTGCTGCTCGGTCACTTGGCTGATCGTAGGCACGTGGCGGTCAACGCGCCGGGGGCGCCGGGACTTCCCGACGCCCCGCCGCGCCTAGTGTGAGATTGCCTTCTCGGCGCCGACGCCGGTCAGCGACCGGACTTCCATCTCGGCGTCGAGGACCGGATCGCCGGGCACCTTGGACGTCATGGTGCCGATGATGCCGAGGACGAACGCCAGCGGAATCGACACGATGCCGGGGTTGGCCAGCGGGAACCACGCGAAGTCCACGCTGGGGATCATGGCCGTCTTGGCGCCGGACACCGCCGGGGAGAAGACGATCAACACCAGCGTCGAGATCAGCCCGCCGTACATGCTCCACAGCGCACCGCGGGTGTTGAACCGCTTCCAGTACAGCGAGTAGACGATCGTCGGCAGGTTGGCCGCGGCGGCGATCGCGAAGGCGAGCGCCACCAGGAAGGCGACGTTCTGACCGTTGGCCAGAATGCCCAGCCCGATCGCGAAGATGCCGAGTACGACCGCCGTGATCCGCGAGACCTTGACCTGCTCGCTCTCGCTTACCTGACCCTTCTTGATCACGCTGGCGTAGATGTCGTGGGCGAACGACGCCGACGCGGTGATCGTGAGGCCGGCGACGACGGCGAGGATCGTCGCGAAGGCGACCGCGGAGATGACGCCGAGCAGAATCACGCCGCCAAGCTCGAACGCCAGCAGTGGCGCAGCGGAGTTGACGCCGCCCGCCGCCGCCAGGATCTTGTCCGGTCCGACGAGCGCTGCGGCCCCGTATCCGAGCACCAGGGTGAAGAGGTAGAAGCCGCCGATGAGCGCGATGGCCCACACCACCGAGCGACGCGCTTCCTTGGCCGTCGGCACGGTGTAGAACCGCATCAGCACGTGCGGGAGACCCGCGGTGCCGAGGACCAGCGCCAGACCGAGCGACAGAAGGTTGATCTTGGAGGTGGTCGAGGCGCCGTACTGAGCGCCGGGGGCCAGCACGTCGCGCGCGGCGACGGCCTTGTCCGCCGACCCCGAGACGGCGGTCTGCGCGGCGCCGAGGATCTCGGAGAAGTTCAGGCCGAACTTGGCCAGCACCATCACCGTCATCAGCCCGGCGCCCGCGATCAGCAGCACGGCCTTGATGATCTGCACCCACGTGGTGCCCTTCATGCCGCCGACCAAGACGTAGACGATCATCAGGATGCCGACGACGGCGATGACGATCGACTGTCCGCTCCTGCTCTTGACATCGAGCAGCAGTGCGACCAGCCCACCGGCGCCGGCCATCTGCGCCAACAGGTAGAACAGCGACACCGTCAGGGTCGACGTGGCCGCCGCCATCCGCACCGGGCGTTGCTTGAGCCGGAAGCTCAGCACGTCGGCCATCGTGAATCTGCCGGTGTTGCGCAGCAATTCGGCCACCAGCAGCAGTGCGACGAGCCACGCGACGAGGAAGCCGATGGAGTACAGGAAGCCGTCGTAGCCGTAGACGGCGATGGCGCCCGCAATGCCGAGGAAGCTGGCTGCCGACAGGTAGTCACCGGCGATGGCGATGCCGTTTTGCGGGCCGCTGAAACCCCGACCGCCGGTGAAGAATTCGTCGGCGGTCGCGTTCTTCTTGCTGGCGCGGATCACCACGATCATGGTGATGACCACGAACAGCGCGAAGATGCCGATGTTTGCGACCGGGTTGCCGATGGTTTCGCTCGCGGCGAGGTACGTCATTGCTCGGTGCCTTCCATCTCGGCGCGGATCGCCGCGGCCCGCGGGTCCAGTTCGCGGTTGGCGAAGCGGACGTAGATCCCGGTGATGAGGAACGTCGTCAGGAATTGTCCGAGGCCGATCAGCAGACCGACGTTGACGAAGCCGAAGACGCGGATCGACATGAAGTCGTGTGCGAACGCCCCAAGCAGGACGTAGGTGGCATACCAGACGAGGAAGAATGCCGTCATCGGAAAGACGAAGCGGCGCAGGCGGCTTCGTAGCTCTTGGAATTCGGGGCTGGCCTGCATGTCCACGAATTGTTGGGCCGTGTTGGCCGTCGGCCTATCGGTGGTCGCCACCGCGGTGCTCCTGACGCTGGAAGTGAGATCTCGAGGTGAGCCTATTGAGACTCACGTCACATACTCAGCAGATTCGCAGGATGGGACGCCGAAGCCGGGACGGCGTGCGGTGAGCGGTCGGACAACGACGACGAACGGTTCGGAGGGCAGAGCGAAGCGACGGGAAGTGCTCAACCCTCACTCGCGGGGGAGCCGCTCCACACCCATGCCGAGCCGCTCCGGGACGTGCATGCGAGCGAAGATCCTGGCCACGTCGGGTGGTCGCGACGCCGAGGTCAGCAGGCTCACCACCACCATCGTCAGGAACGCCAGCGGAACGGTGACCGCGGCGGGATAGCCGACGACGACGGCGGGCCAGCCGCCGAGCCGCCGGTCGTCGATACCGCCGACGACGGCCAGCGTCGTAGCCACCCCCGAGGCGAGGCCGCCGACGACAAGACCGCAAGCGGCACCGACGCTGGTCAACCCGCGCCACCAAATGCCAAGCACCAGTAGGGGACACAGCGTGGACGCGGCCACCGCGAAGACGAGGCCGACGCTGCGCGACAGTTCCAGCGACGACGCCAGCAGCGCCAGCGGGATGGGCACCATGCCGCCGACGACCGCGGCGACCCGGAAGTCGCGCACCCGGCCGCGCAGCACGTCGGTCGACAGCGCGCCCGCGATGCTGACGAGCAGGCCGGACGAGGTGGCGAGGAAGGCGGCTATTGCGCCGGCGGCGACCAGGGCGGCAAGAACCGCACCCGCCCCACCGCCGATCGCCGCGCTGGGGAGCAGCAGCACGGCCGCGTCCGCGGTGCCCGTGATCAGCAGCTGCGGCACGAACTGCCTCGCGAACACCCCCAGCAGAGTCGGAAAGAGATAGAACAGCGAGAGCAGGGCGATCACCGCCAGCGCCGTTCGTCTGGCCGCCGTGCCGTCGGGGTTGGTGTAGAAGCGCACCAGCACGTGGGGCAGTCCCATCGTGCCGAGGAAGGTGGCGATGATGATCGAAATGACTTGATAGAGAGGGTGGCCGCCGCCAAGCCCGCGGCCGGAGGCGAGCCAGTCGTCGCCCGAGCTGGGTGCGCCGGCGACCACCGGTGTCGCCGATCCCGCGGCCAGCGTCAGCGTGCTCCCGTGGGCCAACGTGTATTGGCCGGGTGCGGGGAACGCCGCGCCGTCCATGCGGGTGCCGTCCACGTCGCCGGTCACCGTGATGCCCCTCGGTTCGGCAACCTGGACGACGACGTCGGTTTCGACGGTGACCGTCGTCTGGTGCTGGATGACGGGCGGCAGCGGGCCGTCCAACGTCGTGGTGTCGCTCAGGAAGAGGGCCAGCAGCGCCAACGCGGGAACGGCGATCGCCGTGAGCTTCAACCAGTACTGGAACGCCTGCACGAACGTGATGGAACGCATGCCGCCGCCGACGACGTTGACGACGACGATGGCGCCCACGGCCACCGGCCCCACCCACACCGGAAGGCCGAGAAGGGTTTTGAGTGCCAGTCCGGCGCCCTGGTACTGGGGGACGAGGTAGAAGGTGCAGATGACGACGACGACGAGCATCGCCACCTTGCGCAGCCGCGCCGACCCCAGTCGGAACTCGGCGAAGTCTGGCACGGTGTACGCGCCCGAGCGGCGCAGTGGAGCGGCGACGAAGAGCAGGAGACCGAGGTAGCCGGCGGTGAAGCCGACGGGATACCACAGCGCGTCGGCACCGTACTTGGCTATCAGTCCCGCGACACCGAGAAACGAGGCAGCCGAGAGGTATTCACCGGAGATGGCGGCGGCGTTCCACTGCGGGCCGATGCTGCGCGAGGCCACCAAGAAGTCCGACGTGGTGCGGGACAGTCGGATTCCGTAGAAGCCGATGCCGACGGTGGCAAGCGCCGCGGCGAGCAGGGCCGCTGCGGTGAGCGGTGCGCCCGTCACGGTTCGCCGTCGACCACGCGGACGAAGTCCCGCTCACCCTGTTCGGCCAGTCGAACGTAGAGCCGGCCAACGCCGTACAGCACCGGATAGACGAGGACGGCGAGAATCAGCCAGTTCAGCCGGATGCCGGCGATCTGAACGTCGTCAATCTGGGGAAAGAGGCCAAGCAGCAAGGGGATCAACGCGACCGCACACACGGCGACGGCGGCAAGGCGCAGCGCCAGCCCGAGTTGGGCCCGCACCAGACCGCGGACCAACGCGTCACCGACCCGGGTTTGTTCCTGCACTTCGACCCGCGTGCGGATGACCCTGGCGCCGCGCCGGTTGGCCAGGATCACGCGTTCGCGTTGGGGGCGTGGGTTAGTCATCGTCGACCAGTTCCCCGGTCGAGCTCGCGGGCCGCAGGTTGCGCATCGGTTCGCGGATGACGCGGTCGCGGAGTTCACGGGCCTGACGGCGACTGACGGGCAGTTCCACCGCGGGCGACGCGCCGTTCGCGCGCAGGCGGACGAGCACCGCCCCGTCGCTGGTCCGCAGTCCGGTCACCATCCGAAGCGCCACCAGATAGGAGCGGTGGATCCGCTGGAAACCGCGTTCCCGCCAACGGGTTTCGAGGGTGCTCAACGGAATGCGCACCAGGTGTGCGCCCGACTCGGAGTGCAGGCGCGCGTAGTCGCCCTCGGCTTCGACCCAGCTGATGGTGTCGCGAGGCACCAGGTGGGTGATGCCCCCGAGCTCGGCGGGGATGACGTCGTCGCGTTCGTCGTCGTCTTCGTCGGGAGCGTGGCTCGGCTCGGACGCGACGGCAAGCACTCTGCGGACGGCTTCGTCGAGCCGACTCTGCCGGATGGGCTTGAGCAGGTAGTCGACCGCCCCGACGTCGAACGCCTCGACGGCCTTGTCGTCATGCGCGGTCACGAACACCACGGCGGGACGGTAGGAGTAGTTGGCGAGGACCCCGGCCAATTCCAGGCCGCTGAGGCCGGGCATGTTGACGTCGAGGAACACCGCGTCGATGGAACGCCGGTTCAGTTCGCGCAGCGCCGAAGTCGCGTCACCGGCCCGAAGCACCTCGGAGATGTCGGGATGCGCGTTGAGCAGGTAGGCCAGCTCGTCGAGCGCGGGCGCCTCGTCGTCGACCGCGAGCACCACGAGCGGCTTCACCTGAACGCACCTCCGCCGGCCCGGACTCCCGACCGGAATTTCGGGACCCGCATGAGGACCTTGGTTCCCGCGCCCACGGCCGTCTCGACCACCAGACCGTAGTCGTTTCCGAATGCCGCGCGCAGGCGATGGTCGACATTGGTCAACCCGACGTGCGCGGAATGCCCGCTCGCGTCGGGCGCCCCGTCGGCCAGTGCGTCGGCGGGGCCGGACCGCAACGCCTCGGGGTCCATGCCGACGCCGTCGTCCTCGACGGTGATGACGCAATCGGTCCCGTCGTCACGCGCGAGAATTTCGACGGTTCCGCCGCCGCGGTCGGCCAGCCCGTGCCGGACGGCGTTCTCCACCAACGGTTGCAGTGCCAGGAACGGGACGACGACCGCGAGCATCTCGGGGGCGACCTGCAGCCTGACGGTGAGTGATTCGCCGAAGCGGGCCCGTTCCAGCGTCAGGTAGCGGTCGATGTTGCGCAGTTCGTCGGCCAGCGTGGTGAATTGGCCCGCCGCGCGGAACGAGTACCTGGTGAAGTCGGCGAATTCGAGGATCAGCTCCCTGGCGCGGTCGGGGTCGGTCCGGACGAACGACGCGATGGTGTTCAGGGCGTTGTAGATGAAGTGCGGGCTGATCTGGGCGCGCAGCGCCAACACCTCGGCGCGGTCGAGGCGGGCGCGGGAGGCGTCGAGGTCGGCGAGTTCGAGCTGACTGGCGGCATAGCCGGCCACCTCGCCGATGGCGCCGACCATGCCGGGGCCTGGCTGACGCGACGTCACCGCGACCAAGACGCCGAGCGCGTCGCCGTCGTCGGTCAGCAGTGGTTGCGCGACCATCGCGCCCGCGCGGTGGCTCGACATGATGCGTCGCGGCCCGGCGAGGGCTTCCTTGGCTGCGGTCCCGGCCGCGGCGAGCGCGTCGGCCGTGTCGGACGGATCGTGGGCCAGGTGTTCACCGGACGCGTCGTAGACGACGACCGCGTCGGCACCGGTGAGCTGCCGGAGGAACGGCGCGGCGCGACCGGCGGAATCCTCGTCGAGCCCGTGCCGCAGTGCGTGCGCCGCCAGCGATGCGGTGTGCAGCGCGGCGTGCACGGCACGCTCGGTGGGGGTCGCCACGACGCGGCGGGTGCGCACCGCGATGACGGCGGCGGCGACGGCCAGGAACAGCGCTGACGCCAAGGCGATCGCGATCTCGGCAGGCATGTCACCTCGCACGGTCGGCCGGTCTGCGGGAGTGAACGTCACCTTAGACTGGCGCAATGGCGAAACTGCACCTAGTGCAAGATCCCGTCGCCGACGACCTTCTGGAATCCAATCCCTTTGCGCTGCTGGTCGGGATGACGCTGGATCAGCAACTCACCACGCGATGATGACTGGACCCGGTAGCCGCTTATCGTCCGGGTAAAGCATCAACGTTGCTGTCGCTGAGTGGATCCGGGGGCACGACGAGTGCCGTGATGCGCGTTGTTCTTCCTCACTGAACTGGGCAGGCGTACTTTCTGGCCACGTCCATCACGCGCTCCTGAGCCCCGGGGCCGATCACCCCTTGAGCAGCCAGTTCCAAACCGATGTATCCCGGAATGCCGCCTACGCATGCTTGGTGGGATACGCGCCACGCAGTATCTGGGTTCAGGTTGTAGCCATTGCGTTGCAATCCCTGGAGGTATTCGTCGAACGCCGGCGTGCCCTGGTCCGGTACTGCGTTCGCTGCGGGGGCGAAGGCAAGGGTGGTGGCCACCGCTGCGATGAGTGTTGCAAGCGCACGATTCATTCTGATTCCCCTCGGATGTAAGCCCCGCTTCGTTGTGTTTACGTTCGCACACTCCACCGACACAGACCGCTCAATCACCTCTTTGCGTCCGCTTCGTGTGGGCGTTCAAGCGCGATTCCGTCGAACCGAGCGTGCCCGAGAATTGCGGTGCCGTGCATTCACTGACTCCCGCGACACGCCTTAGACTCGCCACGTGCCCACCCTGCAGCTAGTGCAAGATCCCGAGGCCGACGCGTTGCTGGAGTCGAATCCCTTTGCGCTGCTGGTCGGGATGATGCTGGATCAGCAAATCCCGATGGAGGTCGCGTTCGCGGGCCCGCAGAAGCTGGCCGAGCGGATGGGTGGCGTGGACGCCCGCGAGATCGCGGACTACGACCCGGATGCCTTCGTCAAGCTGTTCTCGGAAAAGCCTGCGGTGCACAGGTTTCCGGGTTCGATGGCCAAGCGGCTGCAGACGTTGGCGCAGACGATAGTCGACGAGTACGACGGTGACGTCGTGGCGCTGTGGACGGCGGGTGACCCCGACGGCCCCGAGGTGTTGCGCCGGCTGAAGGCGTTACCCGGCTTCGGCGAGCAGAAGGCCAAGATCTTCCTGGCGCTGCTCGGCAAGCAGTACGGCGTCACCCCTGAGGGTTGGCGCGCGGCGGCCGGCGACTACGGCACGGAGGGGTCGCACATGTCGGTGGCCGACGTCGTCGACCAGGGTTCGTTGGAGAAGGTGCGCTCGTACAAGAAGGCGGCCAAGGCGGCGGCGAAGGCCGGGGCTGTGGGATCGTGAGGCATGGCGAAAACACACTTGAGCTGTCCCTGCGGCGAAGCCATTGTCGGCACTGACGAGGACGACCTCGTCGAGAAGGCTCAGTCGCATCTCTCCGAGGCGCACCCGGGCCGGGAGTACGACCGCGAGATGATCCTCTTCATGGCCTACTGACTCACCCATCAAAACAGCACTGGCTGTCGTCGACGCCGAGGCTCGACGACAGCCAGTGCTGTCTAGGGGGAGATCACGGGACGACGGTGGAACCGATCGTCGGCATGAACTGGCACTGCTTCTCGGTGGTGGTGACCTGACCGAAGATGGTCGACATGATGCTGCCCGAGCCGGTGTCGGCGATCGCGGTGAGCGTCGTCGGCCCCGCCGGGTTGATGTCGGCCTGCGGCTTGAGCGTCACCGTTCCCGACTTGCCGGTGGTCAGGTTGACCCACGTGACGTTCAGCGGGAGCTTCTGCACGGGGGCCGGTCCCGGTGTTCCCATCGCGGTGAACACGTAGGCCGTCTGGCCGGCGACGGGTCCTGGCTTGGGGATCGACGCAGGGCCCGCGACGGAGATTGCCGCCGCCAGCACGTTGCCGCCGTCGGACCCGCACCCGTTGCCGATCGACGGGTACATGAAGTCCTGCGTGGTCGGCGCGTCCGGCCCGAAGTTGGGCGCCGGTGCGGGAACTGCGCCGTCCGGGCTGGGGATGGTCGCCGCGGCGGGCACGGCCGCGGGGGCCGGAGCCACTGCCGCCTCGGGGGCCGGAGCCGCCACCGCCTCGGGGGCCGGAGCGGGCGCCGGCGCCGCGTCGGGAGCCGGCACCGCAGCCAGTGGCGCCGCGTCCGGTGCGGGGCCGACGGCATTCGCCGGGTCGATCCCCTGTGGGAGGTGCGCCTCGGTGCCGGGGATGGCGCCCGCCGCTGGGACGTGGGCCACCTGGGGATCGGCGACGAACTGGTTCACCGCCGTCGCGACGTTCTTCGATCCCGACGGCATCGCGCTGTTGCCCGCGAACGCCGCCGCCGCGGCCATCAGCATCGAGGCGGCGTTCGTCGGGTCACCAGCGGCTTGTTGAATGACCGGTCCCAGGCTCTCCATCGCGGGGAGCCCTGGCGCCTGAAGACCGCTGATCGGCAACGGCAACGGCAACGGCGGCGCGGGTTCCGCGTTGGCGACCGGTTGGGCGCTCAGCACGAGCGCGGCCGACGCACCGAGTGCGATCAGAAGCGTTCTGGTCGATGGCATGACTCTCCCGTGATGTCGATGGTGGTGCGGCGGTGAGGGGTGAACGTCAGGGCAGTGCGGAGGTGGGGAAGAACAGCGGTGCGAACGCGCCTTCTGCCGTGGCGGGCAGCGCGGGTGCGATCGCAGCCGGGACGGCGGCGACGGCCGCGGGCGCAAGGGCCGTCGCGGCGGGCACTGCGGCGGGGACGGCTGCCGGTGACCGCGGAAGCAGGTTGGCCAGCGGCAGGCCCGGGGGCAGCAGCGAGGTCAGGTCACCCGGGAAGCTGAGCTCCTTGGGTAGCGGCAACACGTTGTTCGCGACCTGCGGGATCTGGACCTCGGCGGTGGGGACCAGGCCGGCAGGCTGCGCTGCGGGCACCGCGGCGGGAGCGGCGGCGGCGGGCAGCAGGCCGGGCAGGGCCGACGTCGCCGGGGCAGCGGCAGGCGCCGCGGCGGCGGGCAGCGTCACCGACGCGGTGGCCGCCGGCGCCGGTGCTGCGGGGGCGGCCGCCGGTGCGGCTGCCGCGCCCGTGAACGCCGACGCGAGGCCCTGCAGCATCGCCGGCGCGTTGGCCGGCGACATGCCGTTGAGGAACGGGATGTTCGGCATGGCGGGCGCGGGGGCCGGAATCGGGTCGGCCGATGCGGTGGCGCTGAGCAGCAGGGCACCCGGGACGGCGCATGCGGCCGCGATCACGCTGGTGGCAAGGGCTTTTCTGGCGAAGTGCATGGTTCTCCCGATCAGTTGGTGACACGTCTGAAACCGAAGCTACGGAGTTACTGGTGTTACTCAAGTGACACGTGTGGCATTTACTCAACCGTTATGGCTATGACGGCCGATGGTGACCGAACCGCCCGCCTGGCACGCCCGGCGGCGACCGGAAACTAGAGTCGGACGGATAACGAGACAGTCAGAGGTCGAACCCGTCGGCGTCACCGTGGTGCCCCGACGCCGAGTGGCGGGCGCCGCGCCGTACCTGCTCGCGGTCAGCCTTCTCGCGCGGTTCGCCGTCACCTACCTGGTGCCCAACGGCACCAACTTCATCGACCTCCACGTCTACGTCGACGGCGCCGCGACCATGCGCGACGGCGGCCTCTACGACTTCGTCTACCACCCGGTGATCCCGCCGCTGCCGCTGCAGTTCACCTATCCGCCGTTCGCCGGCGTGGTGTTCTACCCGCTGCACTTCCTGCCGTTCCCCGTCGTCGCCCTGTGCTGGCAGCTCGGCACCGTGGCGGCGCTCTACGGCTCCGCGGCGCTCGTCCTGAAGATGATGGGCACGCCCGACGCCCGGCAGGCGATGGCGTGGACCGCGCTCGCCATCTGGTTCGAACCGGTACGCCACCTCTTCGAACTCGGCCAGGTCGGCGCGCTGCTGATGATCGCCGTGCTCTATGCGGTGTATAGCACCAGATGGTGGGTGTCCGGGGTGTTGGTGGGGCTGGCGACCGGCATGAAGCTCACGCCTGCGGTGGCGGGCATGTACTTCGTCGGCGCGCGCCGGTGGGGCGTCGTGCTGCTCTCTGCGGTGGTGTTCGGCGCGACGGTGGCGGCGTCGATCCTGCTTGGCGGCGCTCAGGCCCGCTTCTACTTCACCGACCTGCTGGGCAACGCCAACCGGGTCGGCGTGGTGGACACCCCGATGAACCAGTCGCTGCGCGGCGCCCTTGGCTACGTGGCGGGTCACGACGTCGGGTACGGCGTGCCGCTGCTGGTCGCCGTCGCGGTCACCGCGGCGCTCAGCCTGGCGGCGTGGTGGCGGGTCGGGGCCGACGACGCGCTCGGCCGGATCGTCGTGGTGATGCTGTTCGGGTTGCTGATCTCACCCATCAGCTGGACCCACCACTGGGTGTGGATGATGCCGCTGGCCATGTGGCTGGTGCTCGGGTCGACACATCCGGGCGCCAGGGTCGTCGGCTGGGCGTGGGTGGTGCTCGCCTACGTCGGGTCGCCGTGGTTGGTGACGTTCGCCGGTGACACCGGCAGGCTGGACGGCAGGCCCTGGTACGCCGAGCTGTGCGGCTCGCTCTACGTGCTGGCGGCGGTGGCGACGCTGGCCTACCTCGCGGTGGTCAGCCGACGATCCGGTTGATGTCGCCTGCCATCGCGACGTCCTTGTCGGTGATGCCGCCCTCGGAGTGCGTGACGAGTGTGAAAGTCACTGTCCGCCAACGGATGTCGATGTCGGGGTGGTGATCCTCGAGTTCCGCATGTTCGCCGACGCGGCGGACGGCGTCGATGCCGTCGAGGAATGCGGGGAACTTCACCGATCGGCGTAGGGCTCCGTCGGAGTGTTCCCAGCCCGCCAGGTCGGCCAGGGCGGCGTTCACTTGATCGTCGGTCAGCACGGCCATGTTTCGACGGTATACCGTCGCAGCGTGCCGAACCAGATCGTCGTCGCGGGCGCCTTGATCGTCGGCGCCAAACTTCTGGTGGCCCAACGCGACCGGCCTCCGGAACTCGCCGGACTGTGGGAACTGCCCGGCGGCAAGGTGACGCCGGGGGAGAGTGACGCCGCAGCACTGACCCGCGAACTCGACGAGGAACTGGGCGTCGAGGTCAGTGTCGGAGCCCAGCTGAGCGCCGAGGTGGCGTTGAGCGCGACGACGATCCTGCGGGCCTTCCGCGTCACGCAGACGGGCGGAACCCTGCACCCGCGTGACCATCGCGCGCTGCGCTGGGTGACCGCCGACGAGCTCGACGCGCTCGACTGGGTGCCCGCCGACCGTGCCTGGTTGCCGGAACTGACCGCCGTTCTGGCGCGGCACGACGGCGTCGACCGTAGGTCTTCTGGCGGAGATCGGCGGCCGGGAACGCCATAGCACCCACGCTCGGCGACCATTCCGCTGCGGTGACATGGCGCACACCGTGGCGACGCATCGACCGAACGCCCGAGGCGAATGCGTCGGCGGGACGGGCGTGGCTTCGACCACCGGCGGCCACCTCGGCGGCGCGTCGTGGCCCACCTTGGTGAACGGTCGCGTCGCTACCGGGTTCCGCGGCGCATGACGACGGCATCCGCGCAGCTCATCACGCCTTTCTGGCGCGTTTGAAGACCTTCTCCAACTCCTTGCCGCGAATACCCGAGAGTTCGGCTTTGTGCACCTTGTGGAGAACGAGTGGGCAGCGTTTACAGCGGGGTTTGCTGCGACAACACTTCTTCTTCGCCTTGAGCGTGGCGAACTCCGACGGCTTCACTTGTCCCTCTCCATGCGCGCGGGCGAAACCCGCCGTTTTCGCGATTGCATACCTACGCTGCGACAATCTGGAGGTGGATTCCCGCCCCAACTTTCGCAATGTCGCCATCGTCGCTCACGTCGACCACGGTAAGACCACCCTCGTCGACGCCATGCTCCGGCAGTCCGGAGCGCTGACGCACCGCGGTGACGACTCCGTCGAGCGCCTGATGGACTCCGGTGACCTGGAGAAGGAAAAGGGCATCACGATCCTGGCGAAGAACACCGCCGTGCATCGCCTCAATCCCGACGGCTCCATGACGGTCATCAACGTCATCGACACCCCGGGCCACGCCGACTTCGGTGGCGAGGTCGAGCGCGGCCTGTCGATGGTCGACGGCGTGCTGCTGTTGGTCGACGCGTCCGAGGGCCCGCTGCCGCAGACCCGCTTCGTGCTGCGCAAGGCGCTGACCGCGCACCTGCCGGTGATCGTGTGCGTCAACAAGACCGACCGTCCCGACGCCCGCATCGCCGAGGTGGTCTCCGAGAGCCACGACCTGCTGCTCGACGTCGCATCCGACTTGGACGAAGAAGCGCAGAAGGCCGCCGAGTTCGCGCTCGGCCTGCCGACGCTCTACGCCTCGGGTCGCGCAGGCATCGCCAGCACCACCCAGCCAGCCAACGGTGAGAACCCCGACGGCGAGAACCTCGACGTGCTCTTCGACGTGCTCCTCGAGCACATCCCCGAGCCCGAGGGTGACCCCGAGGCCCCGCTGCAGGCCCTGGTCACCAACCTCGACGCCTCGGCGTTCCTCGGCCGCCTGGCGCTGATCCGCATCTACAAGGGTCGGATCAAGAAGGGCCAGCAGATCGCGTGGATGCGCGAAGTGGACGGCCATCCCGTCATCACCAACGCGAAGATCACCGAACTCCTGGCCACCGAAGGCGTCGAGCGGACCAGCACCAACGAAGCGGTGGCGGGCGACATCGTCGCCGTCGCGGGTATGCCCGAGATCATGATCGGCGACACCCTCGCCGACGTCGACCACGCGCACGCACTGCCGCGCATCACCGTCGACGAACCCGCCATCTCGGTCACCATCGGCACCAACACCTCGCCGCTGGCCGGCAAGGTGTCCGGCCACAAGCTGACCGCCCGCATGGTGAAGGCCCGGTTGGACAGCGAACTGATCGGCAACGTGTCGATCAAGGTCGTCGACATCGACCGCCCCGACGCCTGGGAGGTCCAGGGCCGTGGCGAGTTGGCGCTGGCCATCCTCGTGGAGCAGATGCGTCGCGAAGGGTTCGAGCTCACCGTCGGCAAGCCGCAGGTGGTCACCAGGATGGTCGACGGCAAGCTGCACGAGCCGTTCGAATCGATGACCATCGACTGTCCCGAGGAGTTCGTCGGCGCGGTCACGCAGCTGATGGCCGCGCGCAAGGCCCGCATGGAGGAGATGGCCAACCACGCCGCGGGGTGGGTGCGCATGGACTTCATCGTCCCCAGCCGCGGGCTGATCGGCTTCCGCACCGACTTCCTCACGCTGACGCGCGGCACCGGCATCGCCAACGCCGTGTTCGACGGTTACCGCCCGTGGGCCGGCGAGATCAGGGCCCGCCACACCGGTTCGCTCGTGTCCGACCGCACCGGCAAGATCACGCCGTTCGCCTTGACGCAGCTGTCGGACCGCGGCCAGTTCTTCGTCGTGCCGGGTGACGACACCTACGAGGGCCAGGTCGTGGGCATCAACCCCCGCGCCGAGGACCTCGACATCAACGCCACCCGCGAAAAGAAGCTCACCAACATGCGCTCGGCCAACGCCGACGTCTTCGAAACGCTGGCCCGGCCGCTGGAAATGGGTCTGGAGCAGGCGATGGAGTTCTGCGCCGAGGACGAGTGCGTGGAGGTCACCCCCGAGGTGGTCCGCGTCCGCAAGGTGGAGTTGGCCGCGACGACCCGGGCCCGCTCTAAGTCGCGCTTGAAGGCCCGCAACTGACTCGGCGCGGCCCGATAGCCTGAAGGGCGTGCCGACGAACTTGCGACGAATAAGCTCCGTCGCCGGTGCTCTGACTGCCACGTTGATGCTGGTGGCGGCCTGTACCGTCAGCCCGCCGCCGGCGCCGCAAAGCACCGAGACGGCGGAGAGCACACCACCGCCGCCGCTCAAGGCGTCGCAGATCATCATGGCGATCGACGCCATCGGGCCGGGGTTCAACCCTCACCTGCTGTCGGACCAGTCGCCGGTGAACGCGGCCATCGCGTCCCTGGTGCTGCCGAGTTCGTTCCGCCCGATCCCCGATCCGCAGTCGCCGACGGGCTCGCGGTGGGAACTCGACCCCACCATGCTCGAGTCGGCGGAGGTGACGAGCGAGGATCCGTTCACCGTCACCTACAAGATCCGGCCCGAAGCCCAGTGGACCGACAACGCGCCGATCGCCGCCGACGACTACTGGTACCTGTGGCGTCAGATGGTCAGCGCGCCAGGCGTCGTCGACCCGGCGGGGTACGACCTCATCACCGGAGTCCAGTCCCTGGCGGGCGGCAAGACCGCCGTGGTGACGTTCTCCCAGGCCTACCCGGCGTGGCGGGAACTGTTCAACGACATCCTTCCCGCCCACATCGTCAAGGACGTGCCGGGCGGGTTCGCGGCCGGGCTGCTCAGGGCTCTTCCGGTGACCGGTGGGCAGTTCCGCGTCGACTCCATCGATCCGCAGCGCGACGAGATCCTGTTGGCGCGCAACGACCGGTATTGGGGTCAGCCCGCCAAACCGGATCAGATCCTGTTCCGCCGCGGTGGAGCGCCCGCCGTGCTCGCCGACTCGATCCGCAACGGTGACACCCAGGTTGCCCAGGTGCACGGCGGTCAATCCGCGTTCGTCCAACTCGGGGCCATCCCCGACGTCCGGACCGCGCGGATCGTCACGCCGCGCGTGATGCAGGTGACGCTGCGGGCCCAGCAACCGGCTCTTCAGGACACCCAGGTGCGCAAAGCGATCCTCGGGTTGCTCGACGTGGACCTGCTGGCCTCCGTCGGTGCGGGCAGCGACAACACCGTGACGCTGGCTCAGGCGCAGGTGCGGTCACCGTCGGATCCGGGGTACGCACCGACCGCGCCGCCCGCCCTGCCCCGGGAGGCCGCTCTGGACCTGCTGAAGGCCAGCGGTTACGTCGTCGAGCAGGAGGTGTCCTCGACGAGTCCGATGCCGCCGCCGACGCCGGGTTCGCCACCGCCGACCAGGGGGCGCATCAGCAAGGACGGCGAGCAGTTGCGATTCGTGCTCGGGGTCGCGGCCAACGACCCGACGTCGGTGGCCGTCGCCAACACCGCCGCCGACCAGCTGCGCAGCGTCGGCATCTCGGCGTCAGTCCTGGCGCTCGACCCGCCGGCGCTCTACGGCGACGCGCTGTCCCAGAACCGCGTCGACGCGATCGTCGGCTGGCACCAGGCGGGCGGCGATCTCGCGACCGCGTTGGCGTCGCGCTTCGGCTGCCCCGCGCTCGAGGCGACCGCGGTGCCCACCGCCCCGCCGAGCGGCACCCCGACTCCGATCCCGTCGACGACGACGTCGGCCACCCCGCCGCGCTCGACTACCACCACCGCCACGGCGACGACACCCCCGTCGGAACCCCAGTCCCCGTCGGGTCCCGATCAGCTCGTCCAGGCCCCCAGCAACCTGACCGGCATCTGCGACCGCAGCATCCAGCCGAACATCGACGCCGCGCTCGACGGCAGCCAGCCGATCGGCGACGTGCTCACCGCGGTCGAACCGAGATTGTGGAACATGGCGACCGTCCTGCCGATCCTGCAGGACACCACCATCGTCGCCGCGGCACCGAACGTGCAGAACGTGAGCCTGTCGGGCGCCGTCCCGGTCGGCATCGTCGGCGACGCGGGGAACTGGGTCAAGGGACCGCAGTAGCAGTCGAATTGCGTTCGCGCAGAATGCGAATGCCGTGTGACGTGAACGCCGCGGCGGCGAAGACGACGAACAGCCACACCGGCGGTCGTGCGAGTTCCCAGACGAAGAGCGCGGCGAACAGCGGTGCACGTTGGGTGATCGCCAAAACGCCTGCAGCACAGGCGAGTGCCACCGCGGCGACCTGAAAGTGAGTGCCCGCCACGTGATTCAGGGCAAGGGTGGCGACGGTGCCCGCCGCGGCCCCGGTCGCCAGCGCGGGGGTGATCATGCCGCCGACCGCGCCCGCCCTCAGGAACAGTGCCGTCAGCAGCGGTTTGAGGAACAGGATGACCGCCGCGCCGCCGAGCGTCAGGCTGGCGTCGACGCTGACGGTCAGGATGCTGCGTCCGTTGCCCGGAAGTTCCGGCCACCAGATCGAACAGACGCCCGTCGCGAGGCCCGCGAGCGCGATCGCGGGAATCAGCAGCCACGACCGCATTTGCGGCCGGGGCCGCGCGAGCGACGTCACCTTGTCGAACGCCAACCCGACGGCGACGGACAGCGGCGCTATCGCGCAGGCGAGGAACACGAACAGGTACGACAGTTTCGGATCGGGCCACACCAGCGAGTGCTCGAGGTGGGTGACGGGTGAGGACACCGCGACCGCCAGGCTCGAGGTGATCAGCGCCGTGCCCACCGCGCGGGGATGCCACGTGCCGAGCACGATGCGCACCGCGAACAGCGCGCCGCCCACCGGGACGCCGTACACCGCACCGAGGCCCGCCCCCGCCGCGCACGCGAGCAGGATCTCGCGGTCCCTCGGGGTCAGCGACCACCGCGACGTACCCCAGTCGCCCAGGGCCGCGGCCAGCTGGCGGGGCGCACCCTCGCGGCCCAGGGACGCCCCGGCGCCGACGAGGAGCACCTGCAGGCCCGCGTCGGCCGACATCCGCCACCTCGGGATCGGTCGGTGCTCGGCGATGGTCGCGGACAGCCCCGGCACGTCGCCGCCGCGGCGCAACAGCCACCACCCGAAGCCGGCCAGCGTGCCGCCGATCATCGGTCCGACGGCGCGCCGGACCGGGCTGCTGCCGCCGACGCCGGTCAGCAGCGTGCCAAACGAGTAGTGGTAGACGAGGTGTTCCACCCCGTGCAGCAGGAGTGTGGTGGCCGCGCCAGCCACGCCGGCCAACAGCCCGATCATCACGACGGCACAGCCGTACTCAACGGTGCGCCGCGTCACGGGGTGAACCTATCTTGTGGGGATGGAGAATCCACGACTGTTGTTCGTCCACGCGCATCCGGACGACGAGACGCTGACCACCGGTGCCACCATCGCCCACTACGTGGCCCGCGGCGCCCAGGTTCAGGTGGTGACCTGCACCCTCGGCGAGGAGGGTGAGGTGATCGGTGACCGCTACGCACAGTTGGCTGCCGACGCAGCCGATCAGCTCGGCGGCTACCGCATCAGCGAACTGACCTCTGCGCTAAGCGAATTGGGGGTCGACGGCCCCCGCTTCCTCGGCGGTGCGGGGCGGTGGCGCGACTCCGGCATGGCGGGCACCCCGGCCCGCGACGGCAGGCAGAGGTTCGTCGACGCCGATCCGGCCGAGGCGGTCGCGGCGCTCGTCGCCGTCATCCGCGACCTGCGTCCCCACGTCGTCGTCACCTACGACCCCAACGGCGGCTACGGCCACCCCGACCACATCCGCGCCCACGAGGTGACGACGGCTGCCGTCGCCGCCGCGGCCGGAACCGGTCACCCCGGCGAACCGTGGCAGGTGCCCAAGTTCTACTGGACCGTCATGGCGCGCACCGCGGTCGAAACGGGCATGCGGGAACTCGCCGACCTCGATCTGCCTGCCGAGTGGATCCGGGTGTCGGCCGACGACTTCGCCGCCGTCGTCGGCGCGATCGACGACGCGGACGTCGACGCGGTGGTCGAGGCGCCGGAGAGCCGCGACGCCAAGGTCGCCGCGCTCCGAGCCCACGCCACGCAGGTGACGGTCGAACCGGGCGGCCGCGCGTGCACGCTGTCGAACAACGTCGCGCTACCGATTCCTGCCGATGAGTACTACGTGCTGGTCGAGGGCACGGCAGGCCCACGGGACGGTCGAGGTTGGGAAACCGATCTTTTAGCCGGCGTGAACCTGGGATAGCAACGTCGAGAAGGGGTACGCTTCGATCGATTAGCGGCCCCCGCTGTGATCGATCAGCGACCCCGACGAAGGGATGGCGATGGACCCGGATCTGGATCCCAACCTGCAACATTGGCAGGATCGCTTGGACAGCCTTCAGTGGGTCATCGGCGGCATGGTCGGCCTGCTCGACAGCGTTCCCACCTGACCACTCGATCTTCTGGCCGGCTGCGGTTCGCCGCGCTGGCCGTTCTCACGCTCGACGGGGTTCTGTCTGCCGTCGTCGGCGCCTTCTTCCTGCCGCTCTACGTCGGTGCCATTCCGGTGCCCGTCAGCGGCCTGATCAGCGGTTTGCTGAACCTGGCCCTGGTGTGGGCGGCGTTGCAGTGGGAGTCGTCGCCCCGACTCGCGGCGCTGCCGCTGTGGGCCTGGTTGATCACCACTCTCGGGCTGACGTTGGGCGGGCCGGGTGGTGACATCGTCCTCAGCGGCGCCGGGGTCATGCAGTTGGCGCCGGTGATCTTCGTGGTGCTCGGCGGCGGGCCGCCGGCCTACTTCCTGTGGCGGCTGACGTCGAGGGTCGCCGCCTAGCCTTCGTCGTTCCCCGCGGGACTGGGTGTATCGGATCCGGTGGGGGAGTTCGCCGTTTCGGTGTCCGGCTCCGCGGCGGGCGCGGTCGCCGTCGTGGGGTGCGTTCCCGTCGTGGTTCCGGTGCTAGTCGTGGTTCCGGTGGTGGTGGCCGTGGTGGCCGTGGTGGCCGTGGTGGTCGTCGTGCCGGTGGTGCCGGTGGTGCCGGTCGTGCCGCGCACCTCGCCCTGGGCCTGCACGCCGCCGACCGCGGTCGTCGTGGGCGGCTTGGGCGACGCGGTGGCCTCGGGTGTTTCAGACGGCTCGGCGGTTGGGCTGGGCTCGGCGGTGGGGCTGGGCTCGGCGGTGGGGCTCGGCTCGGCGGTCGGGCTCGGCTTGGCCGTCGGGCTCGGCTCGGCGGTTTCCGAAGGCTCAGCCGTTTCCGGTGGCTCCGCGGTCTTGGTGGGCTCAGCCGTCTCGGACGGCTCGGCCCCCGTCTCTGGGGTCTCCCCGGCCTCCGGCGCCTCCTGAATCTCCTTGACCGCTGACGCATCCTCGACGACCGGCATCTCCCGCGCCGCCGCAAGCGGCCGCGGCGGGAGCGGCGGGATCAGCCAGCCGAAGAAGTAGTTGAACTCGGCGACACCGGTGTTGATCGCGGCGTTGACCGACGTCTGCCCCACCGCGATGAGGCCGTTGACGTAGGACGCCAGGTTCAGCGGGTCGTTCACCACGGGGACGACCAGCTGGTACACGATGCTGTCGGAGATCGGCAGGATCAGGTTGTAGTAGAAGATGTTGACCTGGTCGGCGATGGCGTACCCGAACGGGACGAAGCCGAGGGCGTAATCGGCGAGCTGGACCCCGTAGGTCACCCAGTAGCGGAGGAATTGGTAGCCGGAGACGATGGCGTCCGAAGCCGCGTTGAGGGTGGCGGGGGCGTCGATCGCGGGGGACAAGCCTGCGGGGTCGATCCGCGCCATGGCCGCGGTCGCGGCGGCGAAGTGCGCGGGATTCGGTGGCGTCGCGATCAGTGAGCGCACGGCTGCGGCCAGCTCGACCCGCGGTGCCGGCTGCACCTGCGCGGCGACGGCGGTCGAACCCGTTGGCGCAGCGGCGGGCGCGGTCGGCGGGATTGCCACGACGGCCGCCGCGGTGAGCGTGGCGACACCCACGCGAAGGCAAGAACCGATAGATCCACCCATGAATGTGCTCCCCCGAGATCCGTCGCCGATGCCGCTGCTCGGTAAGTTACGCGGTCGCACCCCTCGTCGGAGCGAGATGGCCCTGCAACTCGGGGCCGTTCTGGCGCTACTGTGGCCGGTATGCCTGTGGCAGTGGTTTCAGATTGTGGGACGCGCGGATGATTTCGGACGACCACGGGGTTACAGGGGAGTGGCTCTGAACCCCCAGCGTGGTGCCGATCTGCCCATTCCCGTCGTGCCTCCGGCCCCGGCGGGGCCGAGTGCGCCGTCGCCCGCCGCGGTGCGGCGTGTTTTGCGACGTGCCCGTGACGGGGTGGCACTGAACGTCGACGAAGCCGCGATCGCGATGACGGTGCGCGGCGCGGACCTCGAGGACCTGATGGCCAGCGCGGCCAGGGTGCGCGACGCGGGTCTGACCGCGGCGGGCCGGGTGGGCGCCACCGGCAAGCTGCCGGTCAGCTATTCGCGCAAGGTGTTCATCCCGATCACGCACCTGTGCCGCGACACCTGCCACTACTGCACCTTCGTCACGGTCCCCGGAAAGCTTCGGGCGGCGGGCAAGGGCATGTTCATGGAGCCCGACGAGATTCTCGACGTCGCGCGTCGTGGTGCCGAGTTGGGTTGCAAGGAAGCACTTTTCACCCTGGGTGATCGGCCCGAGGCGCGGTGGCCGGAAGCCAAGCAGTGGCTCGACGAACGCGGATATGATTCGACGCTGGCCTACGTCAGGGCCATGGCGATCCGGGTCCTGGAGGAAACGGGCCTGCTGCCCCACCTGAATCCTGGCGTGATGACCTGGTCGGAGCTCTCAGCGCTCAAGCCGGTCGCGCCGTCGATGGGCATGATGCTGGAGACCACGTCACGGCGGTTGTACGAGACGAAGGGCCTGGCTCACTACGGCAGCCCCGACAAGGATCCCGCCGTGCGTCTGCGGACGCTCGACGACGCGGGCCGGCTGTCGGTGCCTTTTACGACCGGCCTCCTCGTCGGCATCGGTGAGAACCTCACCGAACGCGCCGAGACCATGCATGCGATTCGCCGCTCCCACAAGGAGTTTGGCCACGTACAAGAAGTGATCGTGCAGAACTTCCGGGCCAAGGATCACACCGCGATGGCGAGCACGCCGGACACGGGAATCGACGACTTCCTGGCGACGGTGGCCGTGACCCGGCTGGTGTTGGGCCCGAAGATGCGCATCCAGGCACCGCCGAATCTGGTGTCGCGCGAGGAGTGCCTGGCGCTGATCGGCGCCGGCGTCGACGACTGGGGCGGCGTCTCGCCGCTGACCCCGGACCACGTCAACCCCGAACGCCCGTGGCCCGCACTGGACGAGCTCGCCGCGGTGACCGCCGAGGCCGGCTACGACCTGGTGCAACGTCTGACCGCGCAGCCGCAGTACGTGCAGGCCGGTGCGGCGTGGATCGACCCCCGGGTGCGAGGACACGTCGACGCGCTGGCCGATCCGGAGACCGGCTTCGCCCGCGACGTCAACCCGGTTGGGCGCCCGTGGCAGGAACCCGACGAGGCGACCGAGTCGCTGGGACGCACCGACCTAAACACCGCGATCGACTCCGAAGGCCGGCTCACCGAGACGCGCAGCGACCTCGGCAGTGCGTTCGGCGATTGGGAGTCCATCCGGGCCAAGGTCGACGAGCTCGCGGCCCGGGCCCCGGAACGCATCGACACCGACGTGCTGGCCGCACTGCGCGCCGCGGAGTCCAACCCCGCGGGCCTGAGTGACGACGCCTATCACGCGCTGGCCACCGCCGACGGCCCGGCCATGGATGCCGTTGCCGCGCTTGCCGATTCGTTGCGACAAGACGTGGTCGGGGACGACGTGACGTTCGTGGTAAACCGCAACATCAACTTCACCAACATCTGCTACACCGGGTGCCGGTTCTGCGCGTTCGCCCAGCGCAAGGGTGACGCCGACGCCTTCTCGCTGTCCACCGACGACGTCGCCGACCGCGCGTGGGAAGCCCACGTCGCCGGTGCCACCGAGGTCTGCATGCAGGGCGGCATCGATCCGGAGCTGCCCGTCACCGGGTACGCCGACCTGGTTCGTGCGGTGAAGGCCCGGGTGCCGTCGATGCACGTGCACGCCTTCTCGCCGATGGAGATCTCCAACGGCGTCACCAAGAGCGGGACGTCGATCCGCGAGTGGCTGACGAATCTGCGGGAAGCCGGGCTCGGCTCGATTCCCGGGACGGCCGCGGAGATCCTCGACGACGAAGTGCGCTGGGTGCTGACCAAGGGCAAGCTGCCGACCTCGGCGTGGATCGAGGTCATCACCACGGCCCACGAAGTCGGTCTGCGGTCCAGTTCGACGATGATGTACGGCCACGTCGACACCCCGCGGCACTGGGTCGGGCACCTCAACGTGCTGCGCGACATCCAGGACCGCACCGGTGGTTTCACCGAGTTCGTGCCGCTGCCGTTCGTGCACCAGTCCTCGCCGCTGTACCTGGCGGGCGGCGCCCGGCCGGGGCCCACGCACCGCGACAATCGCGCGGTACATGCGTTGGCTCGAATCATGTTGCACGGCAGGATCTCCAACATCCAGACCAGTTGGGTCAAGCTCGGCGTCGAGCGCACCCAGGTGATGCTGCGTGGTGGTGCCAACGACTTGGGCGGCACCTTGATGGAGGAGACCATCTCGCGGATGGCGGGCTCGGAGAACGGGTCGGCGAAGTCCGTCGAGGAGCTGGTGTCGATCGCCGAGGGCATCGGCCGCCCGGCACGTCAACGCTCCACCACCTACGACGCCTTGGTCGCCTGACGCGGGAAATCGCGCAAGTCGTGAACCGGTAACAGGTCCGGCACGTATACAGAGGGACAGCCCCGAACCGAGGAGCCCCCTTGACAACGATTGCCGGCCTACCCGCGCACGCCCTGCTCGTCCACGCCATCGTGGTGCTCGCGCCGCTCGTCGCGGTGCTCGAAATCCTGTGCGGCTTTTGGCCCGCCGCGCGCCGCCGCCTGGTGTGGTTGGTGTTGGCCCTCGCCGCCGTCACGACGGTGTTGACGCCCATCACCACCGAGGCCGGGGAGTGGCTGTTGAAGAGCGGTGGTCAGCCGCGCCCGATCCTGCTGGAGCACGCCGAGCGCGGCGACTGGATGATCTACTTCTCCGTCGCGCTGCTGGTGGTCGCCGTCGCCCAGGCGGTGCTGCACGTCCTGGAGAACCGGTCCGACACGCCACGTAAGGTCGCGACCGTCGTCGTCGCGGTGGCGGCTCTCGTCGTGGGGGTGTCCTCGATCGTGACGGTCGTCCGGATTGGCGACGCGGGTGCCCAAGCTGTGTGGGGCGAACGGGGCTGATCCGCGCGAGTTGGGCTCGGGCGTGCTACTCGTAGGGGGTGACTTCACCCCAGACCGACACCGCCGACGGCCGTCCCCGCGCTCGTGGCCTCGCCATCCCGTTGGCCGGCCGGCCCGGTCCGTTCAACGCGATCACCGACGTCCCCGGTGTCGAAGTGGGAACCGTCACCTTGATCGAGGGTGACGGCGTGCGCACCGGCGTCACCGCGATCCTGCCCCGCGGACGCGACGGCGTCGGGCGGCCGTGCGCGGCGGGGTGGCACTCACTCAACGGCAACGGTGAGATGACCGGCACCACGTGGATCGAAGAGTCCGGAGCCTTCAATCTGCCCGTCGTGCTTTCGAATACGCATGCCGTCGGCGCCTGTCACACCGGCGTCGTGAGTTGGGTCAACCGCGTGGCGCCCCGGGTGGCGCGCCAATGGCTGCTACCGGTCTGCGGTGAAACGTGGGACGGCTATCTCAACGACATCAACGGCGGGCACGTACGGCCCGAACACGTTGAGCAGGCGCTGGATTCGGCTGCCTCCGGCGCGGTGGCGGAAGGTTCGGTCGGCGGCGGAACCGGGATGAACTGCTATGAATTCAAGGGCGGCAACGGAACTGCGTCGCGGGTCGTCGAGTACGGAGCGCACGAGTTCACCGTCGCGGCGTTCGTGCAGGCGAACTTCGGCGCCCGCGCCGAGCTGACCGTGGCGGGCCGGCCCGTCGGGTCGCTGCTGGACGTCGAGAATCCGCTGGACTCGGACTGGTTCGCGGCGGATCTCGGATTGCGGCCCCCGCCTGGCGCCGGTTCCGTCATCGTCGTCGTCGCGACCGACGCGCCGCTGCTGCCCGGCCAGTGCAAGGCGTTGGCGCGGCGGGTGCCGTTGGGTTTGGCGAGGACCGGGACCACGGGCAGCCACTTCTCCGGCGACATCTTCCTGGCGTTCTCGACCGCGGAGGCCGACGGGCTGCAGAGCGCCTTTCCGATCGAGTCGCCCGCCGACGACGAGTTCGGCTCGCTGCGGTTCCTGCCGTGGGGTCGGATGGATGCGTTCTACACGGCCGTCGTCCAGTCGGTGGAGGAAGCGGTGCTCAACGCGCTGGTGGTCAACGAGGACATGGTCGGCCGCGACGGGCATCGGTCCCCCCGGTTGCCGATCGAAGCGCTGACGGAACTGCTGCGCTAGGCCCGGAACAAATGTGGACCATGGTCCGTTTATCCTGAAGAGGTGCCGGGTAGGCCGGCCCCAAGCCAAGGAGAAACAGACATGACTGCATCGGTAGCGAGCGCCCTGAGCACCGGCACGTGGGCCATCGACCCCGCCCATTCGTCGATCAGTTTTTCGGTACGGCACCTGATGGTGAGCAAGGTGCGCGGCAGCTTCGAGGCGTTCACCGGCGCGATCGTGGTTGCCGAGGACGGCACCCCGTCTGTCTCCGCAGAGATTGCCGTCGACTCGGTCAACACCGGTAACGAGCAGCGTGACGCGCACGTGAAGGCCGCCGACTTCTTCGACGTCGAGAACCACCCCACCGCCACCTTCGTCTCGACCGACGTGCGCGCCGACGGTGACGACTACGTCCTCGGTGGCAACTTCACCCTCAAGGGCGTGACCAAGCCGATCGACCTCAAGCTCGAGTTCAACGGCGTCAACCCGGGCATGGGCCACGGCGAGGTCGCCGGCTTCACCGCGACGGTCGTGCTCAACCGCAAGGACTTCGGCGTCGACATCGACATGCCGCTGGAGACCGGCGGCACCGTCATCGGTGACAAGGTCACCATCACCCTCGAGATCGAGGCGCTGAAGCAGGCCTAGTTCGTGCGATTTGTGCACGCGCAGTAGCGGTCGCCGCAACTGCGCGTGCACGAATCGAGGCGGCTACAGCCGGGCGGCGAGCTCCGTGCCCTGGCGGATCGCGCGCTTGGCGTCGATCTCCGCTGCGACGTCCGCCCCACCGATGACGTGTGGTTGGACGCCGTTGCGCCGCAGCCCGTCCGCCAGATCACGGACCGACTCCTGCCCGGCGCAGATGACGACGTTGTCGACGGCGAGCAGCCGTGGGTCCGAGTGGTCGGAGCCGAAGCTGATGTGCAGGCCGTCGTCGTCGATGCGTTCGTAGTTCACGCCCGACAGTTGTTGAACGCCATTGGCCTTCAACGACGCTCGGTGTACCCAGCCCGAGGTCTTCCCGAGGCCACGGCCCTGGGCGCCCTTGCTGCGCTGCAGTAGGTAGACCTCGCGGACCGGCGGCAGCGGGATGGGCGTCGTCAGCCCGCCGCGCGTGCCGGGGGCGTCCTGTGGGTTCAGGGCGCCCCATTCCGCTTGCCATTCCTTGACGTTCATCCCCGCCTGCGCGGTGACCAGGAACTCGCTGACGTCGAAACCGATGCCGCCCGCGCCGACCACCGCGACGCGGTCGCCGATCGGTGCGCCGAGGATCGCGTCGGCGTAGGACAGCACCATCGGGTGGTCGACGCCGGGGATGTCGGGCACCCGCGGCACGACCCCGGTGGCCAGCACCACGTCGTCGAAGTTCCCCAGCTCGCGAACCCCGGCGCGGGTGTTCAACCGCACGTCCACGCCGTGCTTGGCGAGCATCGCGGTGTAGTAGCGGATCGTCTCGGTGAATTCCTCCTTGCCGGGAATCCTTCTGGCCAAGTCGAATTGGCCACCGATGGCGCTGGACGCCTCGAACAGCGTCACGGCGTGGCCCCGCTCGGCAGCCGTCACCGCGACCGCCAGCCCGGCAGGTCCGGCTCCGACGACGGCGATCCGCTTGCTCCGTTTGGTCGGACCCAGCATCAAGGTGGTCTCGTGACCCGCGCGTGGGTTGAGCAGACACGACACCGTCTTGTGCACGAAGGCGTGATCGAGACAGGCCTGGTTGCAGGCGATGCACGTGTTGATCTCGGCGGCGGCGTCGGCGGCGGCCTTGTTCACCCAGTCGGGGTCGCTCAGCAGCGGTCGTGCCATCGACACCAGTTGGACCGCCCCGTCTGCGAGGATCTGTTCGGCGGCCTGCGGCATGTTGATCCGGTTGGACGCGACGACGGGTATCTGGACGTGTTGGGCCAGGGCGTTGCTGACGTCGACGAACGCGCTGTTGGGCACCGACGTGACGATGGTGGGCACCCGGGACTCGTGCCAGCCGATGCCGGTGTTGACGATGGTCGCGCCGGCGGCCTCGACTTCGATTGCGAGCGCGACGATCTCGTCCCAGGTCTGCCCGTCGTCGACGTAGTCGGCCATCGACATGCGGTAGCAGATGACGAAGTCGCGCCCGACCGCTTCCCTGGTGCGTCGCACGATCTCCACGGGCAGCCGGCGGCGCTTCTCGGCGGTTCCGCCCCACGCGTCGGTCCGCTTGTTGGTGCGCGGCGCGAGGAACTGGTTCAGCAGATAGCCCTCGCTGCCCATGATTTCCACGCCGTCGTACCCAGCCTCGCGGGCCAGCAGGGCGCAGCGCACGAAGTCGTCGACGGTGCCCTCCACGTTGCGAAGTCGCCGCGGCCGGAACGGGTTGATCGGCGCCTTGATCGACGATGCGCTGACCGAAAGGGGATGGTAGGCATAGCGTCCCGCGTGGAGAATCTGAAGCAGGATCTTGCCGCCCTCGTCGTGCACGGCGGCGGTGATGCGGCGATGACGTCGGGCGTCCGACGGCGACAGCATCTCGGCGGCGAACGGCAGTAGCCAGCCGGTGCGGTTGGGGGCGTATCCGCCGGTGATGATGAGCCCGACCCCGCCGCGGGCGCGCTCGACGAAGTAGGCGGCCAGCCGGTCGGTGTCGCGGGCTCGGTCTTCGAGGCCGGTGTGCATCGAGCCCATCACTACCCGGTTGCGAAGGGTGGTGAAGCCAAGGTCCAAGGGGGACAGCAGGTTCGGATACCTAGTCACGATCTGGTCCTCCCAGGGCGGTGAGTACTTCGTCCAGCCAGTGCAGTGACCCCTCTTCGGCGAGGATGCCGCCGCGCAGCACCAGGTGTTGGTGCATCGCAGCGCCGGTCAGCGCTGACGGGTCGGGGAATTGGCGCTTCTCGAAACCGCGGTAGACGTCGAGTTGTCGTGTCCGCTCGTCGCGCAGCTCGAGTACCTGCGCGCGTAGTGCATCGGTGTCGCCGTAGGTCGCGCCACGGATCTTCACCGCCAGGTCGCGCGTTCGTGAGTCGGTCACCGCGCTGCCGCGGCCGGTGAGCGGCTCGGCGATCCAGCGCCGCAGTTCGTCGCGGCCGGTGTCGGTGACGCCGTAGACCTTCTTGTCGGGTCTTCCGCTCTGCGCGACGACGTCGACGTGCACCCAACCGTCGGCCTCCATCGTCCGAAGGGTTCGGTAGATCTGCTGATGGGTGGCGGCCCAGAAGTAGCCGATGCTGCGGTCGAACCGTCGGGCCAGCTCGTATCCCGAGCCCGTCTGTTCGCTCAGCGACACCAGAAT
Source organism: Mycobacterium sp. Root135 (assembly GCF_001426545.1). Classification (GTDB taxonomy): domain Bacteria; phylum Actinomycetota; class Actinomycetes; order Mycobacteriales; family Mycobacteriaceae; genus Mycobacterium. The sequence continues at coordinate 461,430 of NZ_LMEZ01000009.1, forward strand.
CGCGTGCGGGAGTGCCACGTTCGGCAGCGTAGGCGTTACCGCCGGTACTGTGCAACCAGTTGCACATGGGCGACAAGGCGAAACGTGACGAAAGCGACTAGGCGACTTGTATGTGCTACGTCTAGTATCAGTAACCGTGGGCCACCCTTACGGGCGGCGCGCGAAGTTAGGACACACTGAGACAGGCGTCCAGGTACGGGCATCGCATACTTGCTTCGGCTTCTCGGTGGTCCATCAGGTTCCACCCAGGTCCCAACCGACCAGCAGCCCACTGGACAGGAGAGACATCAGTGACGTACACCATTGCCGAACCCTGTGTCGACATCAAAGACAAGGCATGTATCGAAGAGTGCCCCGTCGACTGCATCTACGAGGGCGCACGCATGCTGTACATCCACCCCGATGAGTGTGTGGACTGCGGCGCCTGCGAACCGGTGTGCCCGGTCGAGGCCATCTACTACGAAGACGACGTCCCCGACCAGTGGGGCGGCTACACCCAGCACAACGCGGACTTCTTCTCCGAGCTGGGATCGCCCGGCGGTGCGTCGAAGGTCGGTCAGACCGACAACGACCCCCAGGCGATCAAGGACATGCCGCCTCAGGGTGAGGACAGCTGAGCCAGTTCGGGCGCCTTTCGGCGTCGTTGCCGGTCTTCCCCTGGGACACCCTGGCTGACGTCACGGCCAAGGCCAGGGCGCACCCCGACGGCATCGTCGACCTGTCCGTCGGCACACCGGTTGACGACGTAGCCGACGTCATCCGAAACGCCTTGGCGGCTGCCAGTTCGGCCCCCGGCTATCCGACGACGGCCGGAACACCGGCACTTCGGGCGTCGGCCGTCGAGGCACTTCGCCGTCGCTACGGGATCACCGAACTCGCCGCGGACGCCGTGCTGCCGGTCATCGGCACCAAGGAACTGATCGCCTGGCTGCCGACGCTGCTCGGCATCTCCCGTGACGACGTCGTCGTGGTGCCGGAGTTGGCGTATCCGACCTACGACGTCGGCGCGCGCCTGGCTGGTGCGGAGGTGGTGGCCGCCGATTCGCTGACCCAGCTCGGACCGCGCGTCCCCAAGCTCGTCTTCGTGAACTCGCCGAGCAATCCGACGGGTGCGGTGCTCGGCGTCGAGCACCTGCGCAAGGTCGTGCAGTGGGCGAGGAGTCGAGGCGCGTTGGTCGCCTCCGACGAGTGCTACCTCGGCCTCGGTTGGGATCCGTACGCGGTTCCGGTGTCTGTGCTGCACCCTTCGGTGTGCGACGGCGACCACACCGGCCTGCTCGCGATCCATTCGCTGTCGAAGACCTCGTCGCTGGCCGGCTATCGCGCGGGTTTCGTCGCGGGCGATCCCGCGGTGGTGGCCGAGCTGCTCGCGGTGCGCAAGCACGCCGGGATGATGGTGCCGACGCCGATACAGGCGGCCATGATCGCCGCGCTCGACGACGACGCACACGAGGCGGTGCAAAAGCAGCGCTATGCCCGTCGCCGAGAGGTTCTCCTGCCTGCGGTGCGTGCCGCCGGGTTCACCGTCGACCACTCCGAGGCGGGGCTCTACCTGTGGGCCACCCGCGATGAGCCGTGCCGGGACACCGTCGCCTCGCTTGCCGACCTCGGGATCTTGGTGGCGCCCGGCGAGTTCTACGGTCCCCGCGGCGCTCGGCACGTGCGGATGGCGTTGACGGCCACCGACGAGCGGATCGACGCCGCGGCCCGCCGCCTAACTCTTTAGCGCCGAGTGTGGAGTTTTGCCACGCCGTCATGCGAGTAGGCGTGGCATAACTGCACATTCGTGGAGCCACGGACACCCCGCTGCGTCTAGTGCGGCGAACACTCGCTGCAGGATCACCGTCCGTCGATGGCGCAACAGGTCGGCACTGACGCGGATGATTCGCCAGCCGAGCGCAGTCAGGACGGCGTGCCGGTCGATGTCGTGCGCGAATCGGGCGGGGTCGGTCCAGTGCTGTGCCCCGTCGTATTCGACGCCGACCCGAAACTCCTCCCACCCCATGTCGACCCGGGCGAATGGGTAGCCGACGTCGTCGAGGACGTCGATCTGAGTGCTCGGCGCTCGAAAGTTCGCTTCCATCAACAACAGCCGAGTCCGCGTCTCCTGAGGTGACTCCGAGCCACCGTCCATCACGTCGAGGACCTCGCGAAGCTGTACCAGCCCTCGCGCCCCGCGGTGCGCTTCGACCAGCGGGTGCACCAGCGGGGCGTCGACGCCGCAGGCGTTGGCGAGCGCGTCGACTCGAATCACCGCCCTCTCGAACCCCTTTCGGCGGCCAAGGTCGAAGACGGTCCGGGCCGGCGTGGTGACGGACATGCCGTCGACCGTCGTCACTTCGTCGTCAAGCAGAGTCTCGCGGTGGACGACGATGCCGTTCGCGCTGGCTTCGGTCCTGGTGAGCTCGGCGGGCTCGTCCGGGGAGATCCACTGCGAGCCGTGCAGCACCGAGGCCGACAGCCCGGCGACCGTGGCGCGCCGCCCCGACCACAGCCAGGCCGCGACGGCTCGATCACGTGCGGTCAGTTCTTGGCCGGCGGGCAGGAACACGTTGCGATGGATCACCTGGTTGCGACTGTGCAACGTCCGCCGGGTGAATTGGCCGCGGGCCAGGGCTTCGGTGCCGACGAAGGGTCCGGTGATCGGGTGCACGCGACCCACGCAACCACTGCCCACCACCCGCCCTCGCCCGTCGCGGGCGGGATTGCCGGCATCTCGTGGATGAATCGTCGACTGTGCACAACCCGCCGAATGTGCACTTGTGTCACGCCGGCATGCGGGTTGGCGTGACACAAGTCCACACTCGGCGGCAAGAGGGAAGAGGGTCAGGGCACCCGCAGGCTCAGTGACAGCAGCAGCCGCACGTCGGGATCCGCCAGCGAGCTCCCCAGAATCTCCTCGATCCGCCGGACGCGATACCGCACCGTGTTGGGGTGGACGTGCAGCCCCGCCGCGGCCGCCGCCACGTCACCGAACGCGTCGAGGTAGGCCCGTAGGGTGTCCACCAGGACGGGGTCCTTCTCCCGCAGCGCGCCAACCCGCGGGTCGACCAGGCGGTCGTCGGCGGCGATCATCGTGACGATCTCGTCGAGCAGCACCGTGGTCCGCGATTCGGCCAGCGAGGTCACCTGACCGATCGCGCCGGGGTGGCGTTCGGCGCTGTCGAGCACGCGGTCGACCTCCGCCCGTGCGGCGGCAGCCCCAGCGAGACCCGTTGTCGGAGTGGCGATCGCGGCCCGCAGCTCAAGGCTCAGCTCGTTGCGCAGGGCGCCGATGGTGCCGCGGATCCACGACGACACCGCCGAGACCTTGCCGGAGTGTGGAAACAGCACGTAGACCCGCGACGGGCCGGCGGCCACCTGTGCATCCCGACGAAAGGCGCTGGCGCTCAACGCAAGGACGTCGGCGAGCCGGCCGGGCGCACCCGCGGCGCCGTCGAAGCCGATGACCGCGACTCGCCCGTCCGCCACGACGCCGAGTTCACGCGCCACGTCGGCCACCTGCGCGTCGTCGAGGGAGGCCTCGCGCAGGCCGAGCAGTTCCTGCACGCGCACCGCGTGGGTCGACGGGGTGGCCGCGAGCCGGGAGATGATCCGCGCGGCAAGCACTCCCGCGCCGCGGAGTACGTCGTCGGCGTCCTCGGCCAGCGGCCGGGAACCCTCCTGCAGCCAGATGGTGCCCGCGAACACGGGCCCACGCCCGCGGCCCGACGCGAGGTGATGGATGCCGACCGCGCGCCGCGGCCGTAGGCCCAGTTCCGGCCTGGCGTCGACGCGGACGACGTCGCCGGTGGCCCTCAGCGCGTCGAAGATGCCGGCCCGCCCGATCCAGGCCAGATGCTCGGGCGGTCCCGCGCGGCCGAGGATCGACAGGCGGCGCAGCTCGTCGGCCTCGTCGTTGGACGCCGAGTAGGCCAGCACGTGGGACTGCACGTCCTCGACGCTGACCATGCCGTGGGTGCGGTCGGCGATGGACTGCGCCAGACCGAAGAGGTCGGTGCTCGGGTCGTAGCGCGGGTCCGCCCGGTCGCCGTGATGGTCGAAGACGTGGTCCACCAGCCGGTACAGCCGCTCCCATCGGGCCCTCGGTTCGACGGCGACGACGGCCGTGCCCACCGCGACGGCGCGCGCCACCACCGCGTCGGACGGCTCCTTGACGAAGATCGCGGCGGGCACCCGCCGGGAGGTCTGCTGAACCAGCCAGGCCAGCACGTCGTCGTCGCCGACGCCGAGGATGAAGAAGACGTCGGCCGAGCTGGCGCCGACCGCCAGTCCGAGGCGGACGTCGTCGGCGTCGATCAACGCGGCTGAAGCAACCGGCAGGTCGAGACCGCGTGGGGCGTCGACCAAGGTCACCATGGTCGCGTCCAGCGCGAGCAGCAGCTGGCCCAGTCCCACACCGGGAGGCTTCACGTTGGCCGATGCTACTTGGTGGACGGACGTAGTTTGTCCGATCGGCCAAAGGTCCAGACCCCTCGATGAGAGACGCTGATCACATGAGCGCTTTCTCCGCCGTCACCGACGTTCCCGTCCCCGCCAACGAGCCGGTGCTTGAATACGCACCAGGCAGCCAGGAGCGCGCGACGCTCCTGCGCGAGCTGAGCGCGCTCAACGCGGCCGACCCGGTCGACCTGCCGCACGTGATCGGCGGCAAGCACACGATGGGCGCCGGTGAGCGCGTCGACGTCGTGCAGCCGCACCGCCACAGCGCGGTGCTCGGCACCCTGACCAACGGCGGGCACACCGAGGCGACCGCCGCCGTCGCCGCCGCGACCGACGCCAAACGAGCATGGGAGGCGACGCCGTTCGATGAGCGGGCCGCCGTCTTCCTGCGCGCTGCGGACCTCCTTGCCGGACCGTGGCGGGCCAAGCTCGCCGCGGCCACCATGCTCGGCCAGTCCAAGAGCGCCTACCAAGCCGAGATCGACGCGTCGTGTGAGCTCGCCGACTTCTGGCGGTTCAACGTCGCCTTCGCCAGGCAGCTCATGGCGCAGCAGCCGGTCAGCTCGCCCGGCGTGTGGAACCGGACCGAGTACCGTCCGCTCGAGGGTTTCGTCTACGCGATCACGCCCTTCAACTTCACCGCGATCGCAGGCAATCTGCCCACCGCCCCGGCGTTGATGGGCAACACCGTGGTGTGGAAACCGTCTGTCACGCAGACGTTCTCGGCCTACCTGACCATGCAGCTGCTCGAGTCGGCCGGTCTTCCGCCCGGCGTGATCAACCTCGTCACCGGTGACGGTTTCGCCGTGTCCGAGGTGGTGCTCGCCGACCCCCGGCTGGCCGGCATCCACTTCACCGGGTCGACCGCGACGTTCCAGCACCTGTGGCGCGAAGTGGGCGCCAACATCGAGCGCTACGACACGTACCCGCGGCTGGTCGGCGAGACCGGCGGCAAGGACTTCGTCGTCGCACATTCCTCGGCGCGCCCAGACGTGTTGCGCACCACCCTCATTCGGGGCGCCTTCGACTACCAGGGGCAGAAGTGCTCGGCGGCCTCGCGTGCGTTCGTGCCGCGGTCGGTGTGGCAGCAGATGGGCGACGACTTCCTCGACGCCACCGACAAACTTTCCTACGGCGACGTGTCCGACCTGTCGAACTACGGTGGCGCGCTGATCGACGAACGCTCCTTCACCAAGAACGTGAACGCCATCGAACGCGCGAAGGGTGCGGCGGGGGTGACCGTGGCGGTCGGCGGTGAATACGACGACAGCGAAGGCTATTTCGTCCGCCCCACGGTGCTGCTGTCCGACGACCCGACCGACGAGGCGTTCTCGCAGGAGTACTTTGGCCCGATTCTGGCGGTCCACGTCTACGACGACGACCGCTGGGACGACGTTCTCGGTGTCGTCGACTCCGGCTCCAAGTACGGTCTGACCGGCGCGGTGATCGCCGACGACCGCAGCGCCGTGCTCACCGCCCAGGAGCGACTTCGCCACGCGGCGGGCAACTTCTACGTCAACGACAAGCCCACCGGTGCCGTCGTGGGGCAGCAGCCCTTCGGCGGGTCGCGGGCCTCGGGCACCAACGACAAGGCCGGTTCTCCGCTGAACCTGCAGCGCTGGACGTCGGCACGCTCGATCAAGGAGACCTTCGTGGCGCCGGTCAGTCACGACTACCCCCACATGGAGGGCTGACCGATGGGTGTCTTCCAACAGTTCGCCCGCCCCGCGATCTTGGCCGCCGCCAGGTCCGACGGGCTCCGCCGCACCGCCGAGCGGATGCCCGTGACCCGGCGCGTGGTGCACCGCTTCGTCCCTGGTGAGACCGTCGAGCATGCGCTGACGTCGGTTGCGGAACTGCGTGATTCGCGCCGCTTGGTCTCGATCGACTACCTCGGTGAGGACGTCACCGACGCCGACGCGGCCGACGCCACCGTCCGGGCCTACTCCGAACTGTTGGACGCCCTCGGTCAGCGCGACGAGGTGGCCGACGGGCCGCGGCCGCTGGAGGTCTCGCTGAAACTGTCGGCGCTGGGGCAGGCGCTGCCCCGCGACGGCGAGAAGATCGCCCTCGAGAACGCCCACCTCATCTGTACCAAGGCGCGCGACGCGGGCATCTGGGTGACAGTCGACGCCGAGGACCACGCGACCACCGATTCGACGTTGTCGATCGTGCGTGATCTGCGTGGCGACTTCCCTTGGTTGGCAACGGTTTTGCAAGCCTATCTGAAGCGAACCGAGGGTGACTGCAAGGACTTCGCCGCCGCCGGCGCGCGAATTCGGCTCTGCAAGGGCGCGTACGACGAACCCGCATCGGTGGCCTACCGCGACGCCGAGGCGGTCACCGACTCCTATCTGCGATGCCTGCGCGTGCTGATGGCGGGGGACGGCTATCCGATGGTGGCATCGCACGACCCCGCGATCGTCGATGCCGTGCCCGCCATGGCGCGCGAATTCGGCAGAGGGGTAGACGACTTCGAGTACCAGATGCTCTACGGCATTCGCGACGGCGAGCAGCGACGGCTCGCCGAGGAGGGCAACCACGTCCGGGTGTACGTCCCGTTCGGCACGCAGTGGTACGGCTATTTCGTCCGCCGCATCGCCGAGCGGCCAGCCAACCTGACGTTCTTCCTACGGGCGCTTGCCGAGCGGCGGCGCTGACCTCAGCACTGCTCGTACGCGTAACCCTCACGTCCCGGTGCGACGAGGTCGCGGTCCCGCAGGATCGTCAGCGGCGCCCGGTCCGGTGAACTGCACACGTCGCGGAACGGCATGGGCAGGTCGTCGGTGTACTCGATCTGCAAGACGTGCTCCCCGTACACCTTTCGGTACCGATCGCATTCGTGGTACGTCGCGCACTCCTCGGTGACGGCGAAGTCGAAACCAACGTCGTGGCGGCCCATTTCGGTCCATTCGGCGGCGTTCTTCTGACCGATCGCCAACCCGCGGCCGTGGGCGATGCCCGCGAAGGAACGCGCCAGCTCGATCGCGCCGGCCCGGTCGACACTGGAGAACCGGGTGAACGTGTCGAAGTTGTCGACCTCGACGGCGTCGAAACCCTTGTCCGCGCAGCCGGACAGCAGCGGTCCCAGCGCGTCGACGATCAGCGCGCGCTGTGGTGCGGTCGACGGGTCGAGCACGTACTCGTCGGGCCAGTCGGGGTCGGTGACGGGTTCGCCGTCGGCGTCGCGCAGCAGAGCCGAGCCGTAGTCGCGGAGCCAGCGGTCACCGTCACCGGGCTGGGTCTGAAACCCGTTCACGTAGCAGACGTTGTAGGCCCCGGGCATCGGCGCGGCGGTGGCGTCGCGAGCGACGACGGCCAACCCGGCAATGTCGGCGGCGCCTCCCAGCTGATAGTCGAAGGACCCCGAGACGGGTGGCAGGCGCACCTGGGCGGGCTGGGCGGACGAGGTAGGCGGGACGACCGGGGCGGCCGGGGTGGGCGGGTTGGGCGCCGAACAGCCCGACAGCACGGCCACCGCGAGCAGCAATGCGGAAAGTCGGCCGCTCACCGGCGGTCGGCGAGCCGCAGCAGCATCCACGCCGCGATCGTCTGCGCGTCGGTGATGGTGCCGTCGACGATCATCTCGTCGATCCGGTCGCCGGTGAACCACTCGCTGTGCATGTCTTGTTCTTCCAGCTCGCGTTCGTGCTCGCCCTCGGTGATCCCGGTCGCGAGGAAGACCCAGCCCCGCTGGCTGCTCATCCCTGGCGCGACGTCGAGCTGGCCAAGCACCACCATCGACTCGGCGCGTAGCCCGGTCTCCTCCCGCAGTTCGTCGGCGGCGAGCTCGGCGGGTGGCGGCTGTTCGCCCTCCAACGTTCCCGGGGCGGTGCCCTGCGGGAACTCCCATCGGCGCAATCCGATGGGGTAGCGGAACTGTTCGACGAGCCGGTAGCGGTCGCCTGTTTGATCGCTCCCCACGTCCGCGTCTGCCTGATCGCTCCTCGCGTCCGCGGTGTCTCGGGCGATCACCAGGGCGTACGTCGGCTTGTCGACGACGCCGTAGATGCCGAGGGTGCCGTCGGGCCTTCGAATGTCGTCCTCGCGAATGATCATCCAGGCATTGCGATATACCTCACGCGAGCTGACGCGTTCAACGGGATCCACCTGACCAGTATCGCCGCCCACGGTAGCGTCACGGTTGTGCTATTGGCCTCCCTCAATCCGTCGGCCGTGGCCGCCGGACACGATCTCGCCGACGCCGTCCGCATCGGCGGGGTGAGCCTGAGCCGCAGCGACCTCGTCGGCGCGGCGACCTCGGTTGCCGAACGCGTCGGAGGAGCGAGCAGGATCGCCGTGCTCGCCACGCCCACCGCCACCACGGTGCTCGCGATCGCCGGATGCCTCATCGCGGGTGTCCCCGTCGTGCCGGTGCCCGCCGACGTCGGCGAGGCCGAACGCAGGCACATCCTGAGCGACTCCGGTGCGCAGGCGTGGCTGGGGGAGCTGCCCGAGCAGACCGAGGGACTTCCGCACGTCCCGGTGCGCCTGCATGCGCGGTCGTGGCATCGCTACGCGGAGCCGTCCCCGGACGCCATCGCGATGGTGATGTACACCTCCGGCACCACCGGTCCGCCGAAGGGCGTGCTGATCAGTCGACGGGCGATCGCGACCGACATTGACGCGCTCGCCGCGGCGTGGGCTTGGACGCCCGACGACACCCTGGTTCACGGTCTGCCGCTGTTTCACGTGCACGGGCTGATCCTCGGCCTGCTGGGGGCGCTGCGCATCGGAAATCGTTTGGTGCACACCGGAAAGCCGTCGCCGGCCGCGTACGCGGAGGCCGCCGGGTCGCTGTACTTCGGCGTCCCGACGGTGTGGTCGCGGATTGCAGGCGACCTCGACGCGGCGCTGGCGCTGTCCTCGGCCCGGCTCCTGGTGTCGGGCAGCGCGCCGCTGCCCGTGCCCGTCTTCGACCGGCTGGTCCAGCTGACGGGACACCCGCCCGTCGAACGCTATGGCAGCACCGAATCGCTCATCACGCTGAGCACCCTCGCCGACGGCGAACGGCGGCCGGGCTGGGTGGGCCTGCCGGTGGCCGGCGTGCAGACCAGGCTGACGGGCGAAGACGGTGCCGAGGTACCCCACGACGGGGAATCCATTGGGCGCCTTGAGGTTCAGGGCCCCATGCTGTTCGACGGCTACCTGAACCTTCCAGAGGCCACCGCCGCGGCGCTCGGCGACGACGGTTGGTACCGCACGGGCGACGTCGCCGTGATCGACTCCGGCGGCATGCACCGCATTGTCGGGCGCGAGTCGGTGGACCTGATCAAGTCGGGCGGATATCGCGTGGGTGCGGGCGAGGTCGAGACGGCACTTCTCGGGCACGACGGAGTCGTCGAGGTCGCGGTGGTCGGAGTGCCCGACGACGACCTCGGCCAGCGGATCGTCGCATTCGTGGTGGGGTCGGCAGAGCCCCAGGCGTTGATCGACTTCGTCGCCGGACAACTCTCGGCGCACAAGCGCCCGCGCGAGGTGCGGATCGTCGATGCCCTGCCTCGCAACGCGATGGGCAAGGTCATGAAGAAGGAACTGACGCAAGGGGATTGATCATGGGTCTGAGGTTGTCGGAGGTGTGCATCGACGCTGCCGACGTGGAAACACTCGCGCGATGGTGGTCCGAGGTGCTCGGCTGGCCCGCCGAGACCGACGAGGACGGCGACGTCCTCCTGCGTTCGGCCACGGGTCCGGACTGGTTGTTCCTCGAGGTACCCGACCGCAAGGTGACGAAGAACCGCATCCACTTCGACCTGACCCCCGACGATCAGGCGGTCGAGGTGGACCGGTTGCTCGCCCTCGGCGCGCGCCGCGTCGACGTCGGTCAGGGCGACCAATCATGGGTCGTGCTGGCCGATCCGGAGGGCAACGAGTTCTGCGTGCTGTCGGGTAAGGGCTAACGCGCGGCGGGTCCACAGCTTCTTCGAAACCGATCCACAGATCGCGATGTCAGGATGGCCGCGTGCGTCGACTGTGGGGCTTGGTGGTCTGCGTCGCCGTGCTGGCCGGGTGTGCGTCGCCTGCTCCCGAACCACGCCCATCCGAAACTCCTCCAATGGGATGGAATTCGTGGAACTCCGGAATCCCGTTGACCGAGCGGGCCGTCGAGGAGACCGTCGACGCCATGGTGTCCTCGGGCATGCGCGACGCGGGCTACCGCTACGTCAACCTCGACGCGGGCTGGGCCGCACCCACCCGCGACGCGAACGGTGACCTTCGCGCCGACCCCGTCAGGTTTCCCCACGGCATCGCGGCGGTGGCCGCCTACGCGCACGACCGCGGCATGCTGCTCGGCATCTATCACAGTCCGTTCAACCAGGGGTGCGGCCAGGACCCGCGGATCGGCGGCGCCGGACACGAAGAAGCCGACGCGCGGACGTTCGCCGCGTGGGGCGTCGACTACCTGAAGTACGACTGGTGCCGGCTGGACGCCGGCCACAGCGACCAGGTGAAGTACTTCGCCGCGATGCGAGATGCGTTGCGGGCCAGCGGTCGTCACATCCGCTACAGCATCAACCCCAACAGTTCGGGGGACACCGACGCGGGAACCGAGTACGACTGGTCCCACATCGCCGACGTCAGCCGCGACGCCATGGATCTGGTGCCCGCGTGGGGTGACAAGGAGTTGTGGGCCGCGGGGCTCGCGGGAGTCAGCCAGGCGTTCGCGGCCGCCGGCCCCAGTGCCCCGCACGACGGGCCAAGGCACGTCAACGATCCGGACATGCTGGTCGTCGGCATCGGCTGGTCGCAGTTCGTCCGCGGGCATCCCACCATGGCACTGGGGCCGCAACGGCCCGACCTGACCGATGTCGAACAGCGCGCGCACTTTTCGCTGTGGGCGATGCTGGCCGCGCCACTGCTGGCGGGCAACGACGTGCGGACGATGGACGAGGACACCCGGGAGATCCTGACCAACCGCGACGTCATCGCGGTCGACCAGGATCCGTTGGTGTTGCAGGGACTATCGCTACTGGCGGATCCGAGGATCATCGTCAAGCCACTGGCCGACGGTTCGGTGGCGGTGGCACTGTTCAACTCCGACGCCGAACCCGTCGCCATTCACACCGACGCCCATGCCGTCGGCCTGTCGGGCAGCCAGTGCTTCACCGTCCGTGATCTGTGGCAGCACGCCGACGTGACGACGAAGGGGGACGTGGCCGAAACCGTTCCGGCGCACGGCGTCGCGATGCTTCGGGTGTCGCGCTGCCGCTAGGCGTCAGTTCTTGTGCAGGGCGTCGTTGAGGGTGATGCCGGTGCCGTCGCGCGAGACCACCTCGACCGCACCCGACAGCGAATTGCGCCGGAACAGAAGGTTGTTGGCACCCGACAGTTCCTTGGCCTTCACGGTTTGACCGTCCGAGGTGGTCACCTTGGTGCCGCCCGTGACGTAGAGGCCCGCCTCGACGACGCAGTCGTCCCCGAGTGAAATGCCGAGCCCGGAGTTGGCGCCAAGGAGGCAACTCTTGCCCACCGAGATGACTTCCTTGCCGCCGCCGGACAGCGTGCCCATGATCGACGCGCCGCCGCCGACGTCGGAGCCGTCGCCGACCACGACGCCCGCGGAGATCCGGCCCTCGACCATCGAGGTGCCGAGCGTGCCGGCGTTGAAGTTCACGAAGCCCTCGTGCATGACCGTCGTCCCTGGCGCCAGGTGGGCGCCGAGGCGCACCCGGTCGGCGTCGGCGATCCGGACGCCGGTGGGCAACACGTAGTCGACCATCCTGGGGAACTTGTCGACGCCGTACACGGTCACCGGTCCACGCCGGCGCAGCCGGGCGCGCGTCAGTTCGAACCCCTCGACCGCGCACGGGCCGTAGTTCGTCCACACCACGTTGGCGAGGTGCCCGAAGATGCCGTCCATGTTGGCGCCGTGCGGCTGGATGAGGCGATGCGACAGCAGGTGCAGCCGGAGGTAGGCGTCGAACGCGTCGACCGGCTTGTCGTCCAGCGAGGCGATGGTGGTGCGCACGATGACCGTCTCGACGTCGCGTTCGTCGTCGCGCCCGGTCAGCGCGCCGAGCTCCTCGGTCACCTCCGCCACCGACAGCCGGTTGGTTCCCGTCGTCGCGTCGCCGTCCTCGCCGATCTCCGGCTCGGGGAACCACGTGTCGAGAATCGTCCCCTCGGCCGAGATGGTCGCCACGCCTACGCCTGATGCTGAAGTCACGGTCCCAAAGGCTACTGGATTGTCATCCCCGGTCGCTTCGCTCCTGCCCGCCGGAACTAACCTCGACGACTGTGGGCCTGGACTTACGTGCTGATCCAATCGACCTAACCGCTGCCCTGGTGGACATCCCCAGCGAGTCGCGGCACGAGCAGCGCATCGCCGACGAGGTCGAGGCCGCGCTGCGGGCCCAGGCACCCGGATACGAGGTGATCCGCAACGGCGACGCCGTGCTGGCCAGGACCAACCTCGGACGGCCGTCGCGGGTGCTGCTCGCCGGTCACCTCGACACCGTGCCCGCCGCCGACAACGTGCCCAGCCGCCGCGTCGGCGACGAGCTGTTCGGCTGCGGCACGTCGGACATGAAGGCCGGCGACGCGGTCTTCCTGCACCTGGCCGCCACCATCGCCGAACCGACGCACGACATCACGTTGGTGATGTACGACTGCGAGGAGATCGAGTCCAGCGCCAACGGCCTCGGCCGCATCGAGCGCGAGCTGCCGGACTGGCTGCAGGCTGACGTCGCGATTCTCGGCGAGCCGTCCGGTGGCTTCATCGAGGCTGGTTGTCAGGGGACCGTCCGCCACGTCGTCCGTGCGACGGGCACCAGGGCACACTCGGCGCGATCGTGGTTGGGCGACAACGCCATTCACAAGCTGGGTGCCGTCCTCGACAGGCTGTCGTCCTACGAGGCGCGCAGCGTAGAGATCGACGGCTGCACGTACCGCGAGGGGCTGTCCGCGGTCCGCATCGACGGCGGCATCGCCGGCAACGTCATCCCCGACGCGGCGTCGGTCACGGTGAACTTCCGCTTCGCGCCCGACCGCAGCGTCGAGCAGGCCGACGCACACGTCCGCGAGGTGCTCGACGGACTCGACGTCGAGATCGAGCGCACCGACGCGGCTCCCGGGGCGCTTCCCGGTCTGACGAAGCCGGCCGCTGCCGCGCTGGTGCGGGCGGCCGGGGGGCAGGTGCGGGCCAAGTTCGGGTGGACCGACGTCGCCCGCTTCGCCGCGCTCGGCATACCGGCGGTCAACTACGGTCCCGGCGATCCCAACATGGCCCATCGGGTCGACGAGCGCGTGGACGTCACGCAGATCACCGCGGCCACCGCGATGCTGCGCCAATATTTGCTTGACTGACGCCGCTAACATGGAACACATGCTGGGTGACGACCTCTCCGGATAGTTCGGGGCCACTTCTCCGTCGTCGTCGCGTGCCCACATGTCAGGGCACCAGCAAGAAAGCTCTTTCATGTCTTCCATCGTTTCGTCACATCTGTCCTTCGGCTGGGCCGACGACACTCCGCTGTTCGTCGACCTGTCCTTCACCGTCCCGGGTGGCCGTACCGGCCTGGTCGCACCCAACGGCGCAGGCAAGAGCACGCTGCTCAAACTCGTTGCGGGAGAACTGCATCCAACAGGCGGAGGCCTCGTCGTCGACGGCACGGTCGGGTACCTTCCGCAGACGCTGCCGTTCGAGGCCGACCGCACCGTCGCCGACGTCCTTGGCGTCGCGCCCGTCATCGCGGCGCTGGACGCCCTGGCCGCCGGCGACGCCTCCGACGCGGTGTTCACCGAAATCGGTGACGACTGGGACGTCGAAGAGCGACTACGGGCCCAGCTCGACCGGCTGGACCTCGCGCAGCTGGCGATGGATCGGCCCCTCGGTTCTCTCAGCGGCGGGGAAGTGGTGTCGGTCGGTTTGGCTGCGCAGCTGTTGAGGCGCCCGGACGTCCTGCTCCTCGACGAGCCGACCAACAACCTGGACGCCGCGGCCCGCGGGCGGCTGTACTCCGCGCTCGACGACTTCGGTGGGACGCTGTTGATAGTCAGCCACGATCGGGTCCTGCTCGACCGAATGGATCGCATCGCCGAGTTGCGGCACGGCGAGATACGTTTCTACGGAGGCACTTTCACCGAGTACGAGGCTGCCCTCGACGCGACGCAGCAGGCCGCGGAGTCCGTCGTCCGCAACGCCGAGCAGCTGTTGAAGCGCGAGAAGCGTCAGATGCAGCAGGCCCGCGAGCGCGCGGCGAAGCGTTCGAGCACCGCAGCCCGCAACGTGAAGGACGCGGGCTTGCCGAAGATCGTGGCGGGCAAGCTCAAACGCGACGCCCAGGAGTCGGCCGCCAAGTCCGACGACGTCCACGCCAAACGCGTCGACGACGCGAGAAGCCGGCTCGATCAGGCCGAGCGTGCCGTGCGCGACGACGACGTCATCGTGTTGGACCTACCCGACACCGACGTCCCCGCGGGCCGCACGGTACTCGCCGCTCGTGGTCTTCAAATTTGTGTCGGCGACTGTGACCTGTTCGCAGACATGGGGATTGACCTGTACATCCGCGGACCGGAACGCATCGCGTTGACCGGAGGCAACGGCGCGGGAAAGTCGACGCTTCTGAGACTCGTCAGCGGTGAGGTGGTGCCGGACCGGGGTGAGGTACACCGCGCGGACGGGCGGATCGCCTACCTGTCCCAGCGGCTCGACCTGCTCGACCCGGCTCGCAGCGTCGCCGAGAGCTTGGCCGCGTTCGCGCCGAGCCTGACGCACACCCGACGCATGCATCTGTTGGCGCAGTTCCTCTTTCGCGGTGATCTCGTGGACCTACCCGTGGCGGCATTGTCAGGCGGGGAGCGGCTGAGGGCGACGCTGGTCTGCGTGCTCAACGCCGAACCCGCGCCGCAGCTGTTGCTTCTCGACGAGCCGACGAACAACCTCGACCTGGTCAGCGTGGGCCAGTTGGAGTCTGCGCTGAACGCGTATCGAGGCGCCTTCGTGGTGGTCAGTCACGACGAGAGCTTCCTCGCGGCGATCGGCGTCCAGCGCAGGTTGCATCTGGCCGACGGCGTTCTGTTCTAGAGCGGGAACTGCTGCGGCCGGGTCTGCGCGGGCTGCGGACGCTCGGGTGCGGGCGGGGCCACGGGGGCAGGTCCGCCCTCGGTGCCGCGGCCTGGCTGCGCGCCCTCGGTCTGAGCCGGAGGTCGCTGCTGAGCGCGTTCTTCCTCGGCGCGCTTGGCGGCGTCTTCGTCCTCCTTGCGTTTGCGCTCTTCGGGGTCATCGGCCTTGTCGCCGTTGGCCTTCTCCTCGGCGGCCTTGGCCAGTGTCTCGGCGTCGGAGCCCTTGCCCGCCGAGCCGGCCATGCCCTGGATGCCCTGCATGATCTGCTGGGGCAGTTGGGTGAGGCCCTGCGCGAGGCCCTGCATCGACTGGGCCATGCCTTGGGCGAGTTGTCCGACTTGCTGCCCGACCTGGCTGGCCATCTGACCCGCCATCTCGGCGCCGCCGCCACCGGCCGCTCCGGCGCCTGCCCCACCGGCACCCGTTGCGGCCCCACCCCCGGGAGCGCCGGTGCCACCGCCGGGGCCGGAACCCTCCAGCGTCTCGGCCGCGGCCCTGAGCTTGGCCGCGCCTTCCTGGTCACCTTGGGCGTAGAGCTTCTCGGCCTTGCCGAGCAATTCGGCGATGGTGTCGCTGGAGCCCTTGGTGGCTTGCAGTGTGTTGCCGCGACTTTGGGTCACACCGTCGAGCGCGTTGTTCACCGAGAACGCGATGTTGCCGAAGGACTTGGCCACGTCGGCGGCTTGCGGGCCGCCCGCCCCGGTCAGCTCTGCCAGCCCCGAGGCGACCTGCGAGTGGATCTCAGCCAGCGGTGTCAGGCCGGCGCTGTCGAGGGTGAACTTGCCGCCCATGATGGTCCTCTCTTGGTGCGCGTCAACCGATTCTATTGCCGGGTGGGCCTCAGCCGTCGCGGCAATTGACGGCTGCGCTCACGTCATTTCGACTCGGCGGGCCAGCCCGGAATCGCATCACCGTGTGGTGGGGGTGCGTCCTTGTATCCGGTCATCATCTCCGTACGTTCCGCCTCGTTCTGCGGCATGCTGTCAGCGCAGCGCTGCTGGAGTTCGGGTGTCGGGAATAGCGGCTGGTCGGGTTGTCCCACGGGTCCCCAGAACTTCACGCTGCTCGCCGTGACGAACCAGTTGCCGAACACGTCTCCGCTCGGTGCGGGCGCTGGTCCGATCTGTGGAGTGCTTGGCGGCTGGGGGGGCGTTAGTCCGACGGCCGGATCGTGCTGGGTGAAGTCGAGACGCTTGACGTAGACACCTGCGGCGGGGCCCGAATCGAGCGGCTTGCCCGTCTTGTCGTCTGCTGCGACAGACACGAAATGTCCTGGCTTCGTCGTGCTTTCGATGAAGCTGGCGTACTCGGCGGTGCACACAGTGGCTTCGTAACCATCCCCCAACGGTGCTATTTCGAGAACGTGGTTCGGTACGAAACCGTAGCGGGGGCGGGCATCTTTCGGCGTCATGGTGTATCCATCGCCCAGTGGTCGAACGCCGGTGAGTTGTATCAGTGAGCCCGGGTCATTCGAGTCCGCATTGTGCGGCGTAGCACGCAAAAAACCTGGATACGAATTGTCCAAGTTGAATGTGTACGTGGCTACGGAGTACGACTCGAGGTAGGCGCGAATGAGCACACCCGGTCCCGTGCTGAGGTCGATGCCCGGCTCTGCAGACCATTGAAAGCGGAAGTTGTCGAGTGTCGCAGGCCAATTCGGATAGTCCTGCTCGGCTGCCGTGGGCTTTGATGGCTGGACGTCGGGCTTCTGGGGTGATGGAGCGCACGCGCTGAGTAGCGCCACGGAAGTGACCATCGCTAGCGATTTCTTCATGGTCATCGAAGCTTAGGTCGCCCCGACAACGGACGAGGTATAGATGTTCCAGTAGGACTGGATGAGATTGTCGATGTCGCCCGGTTGCCCGACTGAGTTCAGATACGCGCCGATCGCATTGTGGTATGCGCCGTAGGTTGCATCACCGGTCTGATTTGGCGCCGGATTCAGAGCCCCGTTCTGATAGATGCCATCAAGTGCGGCCATGTTTCCGGCACCGTTGTTGGCCAACACTTCTGCCATGAATCGTTCGGTGGGGAAGGTGCCCGGAATGGTCACGTTGGGGGGCTTCCCTTCGACCGGCTCCGGGCCGATGACGAAGTCTTTGGTGAACGACGCGATGTCGCTGGCGGCAGTGCCCGGCGCGCCGAACTGGTCGACGGCGCCAGCGCCAAGATCGTAGAGCTTGCCCTGCAGTTCCCACGACGCGTGCTGGGCTTCGAACGTGTTGTGGAACCGGGACGCGGCCTCGTCGAAGCTTCCGAGGCTGAGCGCGGCCTGCAGTCTGCCGGCGGACTGCATCGCAAAGTCGTCGTTAACGGGACCGCCAGGCATCGCGGACAGCGCCGCGTTCTCGAATGCCTTGTGAACGTGTTGTTGCGTGCTGTCAAAGAGGATCTCGCTTGCGGTCTGCGGTGCCCCCGATCCGGGCTCTTGGTCCATCGGCGGCTGGTCGGACATCAAGACGCTCATGAGCTGCCGGGTGTTGGTGGGTTCCGTTTTCGTTCCATCAGCCGGGTCCAGCGGTGCAAAGAGCGCGTCGTTGCCGCCGGTGTTGTTGCCCACCATGTCGTCGAAGTACGGCGAGAATGCTCGGGCCCAGTCGCGGGTGAGCTCCGGATTGACCTGACCAAGCGACTGTCCCTCTGCCGTATAGCCCCGGGTGCTTTCCAGGTTGAGCAGATCCGCGTGATGGCTGCTGGTGTACTCCGCGAGGGCGTGGGCGGTTTGAGCGGCACGGCCGGTCGGATCGTTGGCTGCGTCCTCGCCGACCCAGTCGAAGAGCCCACCCGCGGCCAGCCCGTCGTCCTGCCACTGGTGGTTGGTCAGGTCGTTCAAGAACTTCTCGCTGCCTGGACCGGTCACGGCGTCATGAATGACAATGTCGTCCTTGTTGACCGCGTTCAGCATGTTCTGCAGCGTCGGGTCAACGTTGTCGTGATACCAACGCGGCGGGTCGTCCGTCGGGCCTAGTTGGGAATGCTTGTTCGAGATATCAAGCATCTCTTGGCTTTTCGCCATGAGTCCGGAATCCAGCGCAGTGCCGTGCTGCAGACTGCGGTCGCCTTGCTGAACGATGTTCGCGAGGTCATTCAAGCCCGGCGCCGGCTTCAATGGCCCATCCGGTTCCGGAGGAACAATCCATCGACCGTCCTCGAACACACCACTCGTCATGGGCTGCGTCATCGCGGGACCGTCGAGCACTTTCTGTACGCCATCGGGGAGCGCGTACTTGCCACCGCCGGACGGCTGGTCGATCGACGGAGGGTCCGTCTCCGGAAGCCCGGTGTGGATGTTCGGGTTTGACGCCAGCTGAAACGCGTCCGCGACCTTGCCTCCGTCTGTTCCGGAGGCGTCCATGATCGCCTTGATCTCAGTGGGTGTCTTGTCTCCAAATTCGCGCGAAAAGCCCTGCAGATACGACATCTGATCGGGCGGCAGGTTCAGGCTCCCGTTGTCCAGAGCGCCCTTTTGCTCAGGCGTGAGCTGAGTGTTGTTGGCGAGGCGTTCGCTCTGTTCGGGTGTCAGCGTTCCGTTTTGAAGCGCTTCAGAGTCCGCCGCGCCCTGCTCGCTTGGCGACTTCTTATCTTCGTCTTCGTCCTTGCCCTTGTCATCGCCGAGAACGCCGTCACCGACCCCCTCCTTCGGAGCGAGCTTCTGATTCCCCAGCGCGTCGTACTCCCCACCAAGCCCGCGGATCTTGCCGCCGATGGTGGCGAGGTCCCCGTTGGACTTGGTGACGATCTCGCGGAGCTGCCCCAACCCCTTGTTCACGATCTGCATGACCATCTGGTCGTGGTTCTTGCCAGGGGGCACCGCCGCCGCGCTGTCGACGACCCACTTGCGGATCGTGTCCAAGTTCTGGCGCCCCGCCGCCACCACTTCGGAGGACGCGGTGACGTGGCTGCTCAATTGTTTGTCCAGGGCAGCCAGCTGAGCGAACACCTTGCCGTGGTCGGCGTTGGCGGTCTGATAGGCCGAGGCACCGGCGCCCGTCCACCGCGACCCTGGTGCGGCCGACTCCACGTTGGACTGCATCGTCGTCAGCGGGCCGCTTTTGTCGAACTGCTCACCCGTGGCTGGAACGCCCTGGCCGAAGGTCTCGCGCGCGTTGGACCACGTCGAGATGAACCCGTCCAGAACACCCACCGACAGCCCCCTTGATCGCTCGACCGCCCAATTCTAAGTCCGCTTGGCTACCCGCCAACGCGGCAACTCTGCGACTGCCGCAAGGCATCCGCGGCAACCCCCCGCATGCCGATTGCCTCGAAACCGGCAGCGGCCTCTTGCAGCGCGTCGGCGTCTCCCGCCGTCAACGCCCGCGCGTAAGCCAGTGCCAGCGGGCCGACGACGCAAGTCACGTTCAAGCGGTCGATGGCGTCGCCGGCGCGCAGATCACCAAGGCGCACCGCGTCGACGAGTGCTCGAAGGGCGATCGCTGACTGGCCACCCCGCTCGGCCGCGCGGGCCGCCTCGCGCGCCGCGTTGACTGCGCCCGGCCCGTCTCGGCGGGCCGCCGCCGTCCACGCCCGCGCCACCGACAGCTCCGGCGCGAACAGCATCGACTTGAGTCCGTGGCGGGCCTCGGCCTTCGCCAGGATGCGGCCCGCGTCGGCTGTCCGCCCGAGCTGGCCGAGCGCTTGGGCCAACAACATCCACGCCAGCGGCCCCCAGGAGTATCCCGTCGGGGCCAGCGCGGCGGCCGCGGTCTCAAGCATCGGCACCGCGAGGTCCGCGTCACCGCGTGCGATCAACACGTCGGCGACCAGGAGCTGACCGATCGCGTGGCTCGGGTGCGACGGTGGCGACGCGTCGACGAGTTCCTCCGCCAGGCGTTGAGCGCGGTCGATGTCACCCGACATCACCATGGTGATGGTCTGCCCGAACGCGCTGGTGAAGCGCAGCAGGCCGGGATGGCCCGCGGCGATCGCGCGATCGGCAAGTGCGTCGACGTCGGCGAAGTTGCCCATCCTGGCGTTGCAGAGCGCCGCCGCGGAGGCCGCCCAGCCGACGGCCTGCTGGTCGGCATTCGGTGAGCTCAGGACCTCGCGCGCCAGTTGAATCGCACGTTCCGGGCTGCCTGCGTTCATCGTGAACGTTCCAAGCAACGCGTCCAGCGTCGCTCCGGCGCCGGCCGAGGTGACCCTGCCGCGCACCGACCGCAGGAACGCGGTCGCCCGCTCTGGCTGATCCAACATCCAAAACTGGTTGGCCGCGCGCGGCAGCGCCCACGCGATCAAATCGGGGTCGTCCAAGGCGGATTCGTCGACTTCGGACAGCACTGCGTCGGCGTCGCGTCCCCGGCCCTGCCACGCCAACGCCTGGGTCAGGATCAGTCGGGTCGCGAGCGAGTCGTGGTCGCCCAGTGCCGCGCGCCCCAACTCCTCGGCGGTGGCCAGGTCGCCCCGCGCCAATGCCTCGGCGGCTGAGGCCGTCCCATCTGGTCCGTCGGACACCGCCGCAGTGTATGGCGATCGCACCCGCCTCCATCGGTGAAATCGACGACCGGCGTCTCGCGGTACCTTGCTCGCGTGCCCGCAGAAATTTCAGAATCCTCAGAACCTCGAGGCCCCTGGGCGGTCTGCGTCTATTGCGCCTCCGGCCCCACGCATCAGGAGTTGCTGAAGCTGGCCTCCGACGTGGGGGAGGCGATCGCCGACCGCGACTGGACACTGGTGTCCGGCGGCGGGAACGTTTCCGCCATGGGTGCGGTGGCAGGAGCCGCCCGGGCGCACAACGGGCGCACCGTCGGAGTGATCCCGAAGGCGCTGGTCCACCGCGAACTCGCCGACGTCGACGCCGAGGAACTGATCGTCACCGACACCATGCGCCAGCGCAAACAGGTCATGGAGGACCGGGCCGACGCGTTCCTGGTGCTGCCCGGCGGCATCGGCACGCTCGAGGAGTTCTTCGAGGCCTGGACCGCGGGCTATCTGGGCATGCACGACAAGCCGCTTGTCATGCTCGACCCGTTCGGCCACTACGACGGACTCCTCGCATGGCTGCGCGGCCTGGTCGGCACCGGCTACGTCGGCGCGGGCGCACTCGATCGATTGATAGTCGCCACCGATGTGGGGGAGGCGCTCGACGCATGTGCACCACTTGTGTGATCGTTGCCACGACGCGGTTATGGTTGCGTCGTGAGCGACGAGAAATCCGGTACCCGCAGTAACGTCGGCCTCCTGGACATCGCCCCGCGGTTGCCTGGACTACTGAAGGACGCGCCGGTCATCGCGCGCGGCGTCGTGACCGGTTTCCTGGCGCGGCCGACGGCGAAGACCTCCATTGGCAAGGTGTTTCAGGAGCGCGCCGCCCGCTACGCGGACAAGACCTTCATCAAGTTCGAGGACCAGCGGCTGACCTACCGCGAGTCCAACGAGACCGTCAACCGTTACGCGGCGGTACTGGCTTCGCGTGGGGTCGGACCCGGCGACGTCGTCGGCGTCATGTTGCGCAATTCGCCGAACTCGGTGCTGTTGATGCTCGCGGTCGTCAAGTGCGGTGCCGTCGCCGGCATGCTCAACTACCACCAGCGCGGCAAGGTGCTTGCTCACAGCATCGGTTTGCTCAAGGCCAAGGTGGTGGTCGCGGAGAACGACTTCATCGACCCGATCGGCGAGAGCGAGGCCGACACCGACGGGCTGATGACGCTCGACGAGCTGATCCAGCTCGCCGTCTCGGCGCCGGCCACCAACCCGGCCACCACCAGCGCCGTCCTGGCCAAGGACAAGGCGTTCTACATCTTCACTTCGGGCACCACCGGGATGCCGAAGGCCAGCGTCATGACCCACTACCGCTGGCTGCGCGCGCTGGCCGGGTTCGGTGGGCTCGGGATGCGGTTGACGACCGAGGACACCCTGTACTGCTGCCTGCCGCTCTATCACAACAACGCGCTGACGGTGGCGCTGTCCTCGGTGCTCAACTCGGGATCGACACTGGCACTTGGCAAGTCGTTCTCGGCGTCGAAGTTCTGGGACGACGTCATCCGCCACGACGCGACGGCGTTCGTCTACATCGGCGAGGTCTGCGCCTACCTGCTCAACCAGTCGCCCAAGCCCACCGACCGCAAGCACCGCGTCCGCGTCATCGCGGGCAACGGGCTGCGCCCTGCCATCTGGGACGAGTTCACCAAGCGGTTCGGCATCGCGCGGGTGTGCGAGTTCTACGCCGCCAGTGAGGGAAACACCGCCTTCCTCAACGTGTTCAACGTCGACAAGACCACTGGCATCTGCCCGTCGCCGATCGCCTTCGTCGAATACGACGAGGAGACCGGCGGACCGCTGCGCGGCGAGGACGGTCGCGTCCGCAAGGTCAAGACCGGGCAACCAGGTCTGCTGCTGTCGAAGGTGAGCAACTTCCAGCCGTTCGACGGCTACACCGACCGCGAGGCCACCGAGAAGAAGCTGGTGCGCGACGCCTTCAAGGAGGGCGATGTCTGGTTCAACACCGGCGACCTGATGCGGTCGCAGGGGTTCGGGCACGCCGCGTTCACCGACCGCCTCGGCGACACGTTCCGCTGGAAGGGTGAGAACGTCGCGACCACCGAGGTCGAGGCCGCCGTCTCCACGGACGCTCAGGTCGAGGAGTGCACGGTGTTCGGCGTCGAGGTGGAGGGCGCCGGCGGCAAGGCAGGCATGGTGGCCATCCAGCTCAAGGAGGGCCAGGAGTTCGACGGCAAGGCGCTGGCCAAGTCCGCCTACGAGCACCTGCCCGGCTACGCGGTGCCGTTGTTCGTCAGGATCACCGAGACGCTCGCCCACACCTCGACGTTCAAGAGCCAGAAGGTCGACCTCCGCAAGGAGGGCTACGGCGGCAACTCCGGCGAGGGTGACGAGGACTCGGGGAAGGTCGAGGACCCCATCTACGTGCTCGCCGGACGCGAAGAGGGTTACGTGGAGTTCTACGACGAGTACCCCGCCGAGGTCGTGGACGGCAAGCGCCCCAAGAACTGAGCCGTAGCCTGGGAGGTATGCAGGCGACGTTTCTGGGCCGTCCCGTGGCGGGCGATCGCGCCATGATCATGGCGATCGTCAACCGGACCCCGGATTCGTTCTACGACCGCGGAGCCAACTTCACCGACGAGGCCGCCAAGGAGGCCGTGCATCGGGTGGTCGAGGAGGGCGCCGACGTCGTCGACGTGGGCGGTGTGAAGGCCGGGCCCGGCGACGTGGTCGACGCCGACGAGGAGATCGCCCGCGTCGTGCCGTTCATCGAGTGGCTCCGCGGCGCCTACCCGGACCAGCTGATCAGCGTCGACACCTGGCGGGCCACCGTCGCAAAGCAGGCGTGTGCGGCCGGGGCCGACATCATCAACGACACCTGGGGCGGGTCCGACCCCGGACTCGTCGACGTCGCCGCCGAGTTCGGCGCGGGGCTGGTGTGCTCCCACACCGGCGGGGCCGTTCCTCGGACGCGACCGTTTCGCGTCAACTACGGGTTGTCCGAACGTGGCGTCGTGGACGACGTCATCGCCGAGGTGACCTCGGCCGCCGAACGTGCAGTCGCCGCGGGCGTCGCAAGGAACGCAGTTCTCGTCGATCCGACGCATGATTTCGGTAAGAACACTCACCATGGTCTTAGTTTGTTGCGCCACGTAAAAGACCTTGTAAACACTGGATGGCCCGTCCTGATGGCCCTGAGTAACAAGGATTTCGTCGGGGAGACTCTGGGAGTGGGCTTGACCGAACGCCTCGAGGGAACTCTGGCCGCGACCGCGCTCGCCGCGCAGGCGGGGGCAGCCATGTTCCGAGTCCACGAGGTGGGGTCCACTCGACGCGTCCTGGAAATGGTCGCGTCGATCCAGGGCGTGCGTCCACCGACGCGGACCGTAAGGGGACTGGCATGAGCTTGACACCTGAACTCGACGCCGTTGAGGCCATCGCGGGACATCGTTGGCTGACCGACCACACGTGGCGCAGGCCGCAGTGGACCATCGCCGAGCTCGAAGCGGCCAAGGCCGGCCGGACCATCTCGGTGGTGCTGCCCGCATTGAACGAGGAAGAGACCGTCGCCTCGGTGGTCGACACCATCACGCCTCTGCTCGGAGGACTGGTCGACGAGATCGTGGTCCTCGACTCCGGCTCGACCGACGACACCGAGATCCGCGCGGTCGCCGCGGGGGCCAGGGTGGTCAGTCGTGAGGCTGCGCTGCCGGAAGTCGAGCCGCAGCCCGGCAAGGGAGAGGTGTTGTGGCGATCGCTCGCCGCGACCACCGGTGACCTCGTCGTCTTCGTCGACTCCGACCTCATCGACCCGGACCCGATGTTCGTACCGAAGCTGCTAGGCCCGCTGCTGACGACCGACGGCGTGCACCTGGTCAAGGGCTTCTACCGCCGACCGCTCAAGGTCAGCGGCAGCGAGGACGCCAACGGCGGTGGACGGGTCACCGAGCTGGTCGCTCGGCCGCTGCTGGCCGCGCTACGCCCGGAGCTGACGTGTCTGCTGCAGCCCCTGGGCGGTGAGTACGCGGGTACCCGCGAACTGCTGACCTCGGTGCCGTTCGCACCCGCCTACGGCGTCGAGATCGGGCTTCTGATCGACACCTACGACCGTCTCGGCTTGGATGCCATCGCCCAGGTGAACCTCGGCGTCCGCACGCACCGCAACCGACCGCTGACCGAGCTGGCCGCGATGAGCCGTCAGGTGATCGCCACGCTGCTGTCGCGCTGCGGGGTGCCGGACTCTGGCGTCGGCCTCACCCAGTTCTTCGCCGACGGCGAGGACTACGCCGCCCGCACCTCCACGGTGTCCCTGGTCGACCGGCCGCCGATGGCCACGTTGCGCCCTCGTTGACCCCACTGTCATAGGACTCAGGCAGTATCGACGTCGTGACGTTGATCCTGCTGTACCTGGTCGTACTGATCCTGGTCGCCGTCGTGCTGTTCGGCGTCGGCAGCGTGCTGTTCGGGCGTGGGGAGCGGTTGCCTCCGCTGCCGCGCGCGACCACCGCGACGATGCTGCCGGCCTCGGAGATCACCGGTGCCGACGTGGAGGCGCTGAAGTTCACCCAGACGCTGCGCGGCTACAAGGCCGCCGAGGTCGACTGGGCGCTGGACCGGCTCGGCCAGGAAGTCGACCAACTGCGCGGCCAGGTGGCCGCCCTCCGTGCTGCCTACGGAGTCGACGACTTCGTGCCGGATTCCGACGCCGTCGCCGAGTCCGAGACGCACGTGCCATGAGCGACGGTCGAACTCGTTGCAGCTGGGCGGATTTTAGCGGTGAGCGCTGGGCGACCGACGACTCGGTGCTGTACCGCAACTACCACGACACCGAATGGGGCCAGCCGCTACGCGGTGATCGTGAACTGTTCGAGCGGATGACGTTGGAGGCGTTTCAGAGCGGGCTGTCGTGGCTCATCATCCTGCGCAAGCGAGACAGCTTCCGGCGGGCATTTCAGCGCTTCGAGGCCGACGAGATCGCCCGCTTCGGTGACGGCGACGTCGAGCGGTTGATGGCCGACGCCGGGATCGTGCGCAACCGCGCCAAGATCGAGGCGACCATCGCCAATGCGCGGGCGATCGACGACCTCGACGTCGGTCTGAGCGAACTGCTGTGGTCGTTCGCCCCCGAGTCGCGGCCGCGCCCCGGTGCCATGACCGAGGTGCCCGCCGTCACTCCCGAGTCCACTGCGATGGCCAAGGAGCTCAAGCGCCGTGGCTTCAAATTCGTGGGGCCTACGACGGCATATGCGCTGATGCAGGCGACCGGAATGGTCGACGACCACCTGGCGTCGTGTTGGGTTCCAGCCATCTCGGCGACCGCCTAAGTCGGGTACTAAGTCGGGTCTTTGCACACCGACTGCCCGGTATAGGGAACAATGGTTCAAAGATCAGTTCAGTGCCGAGTGCTGTCGCCGAGTGGGCAGTCTTGGCCCCGACCCGTTTCGCGGACGCGGAACGGACCATTCGGAAGGGAGCACTCGATGGCGGCGATGAAGCCCCGGACCGGCGACGGTCCTCTGGAAGCAACCAAGGAGGGGCGGGGCATCGTGATGCGAGTACCACTGGAGGGTGGTGGACGTCTCGTCGTCGAATTGACTCCGGATGAAGCAGCAGCACTCGGCGACGAACTGAAGAACGTCACCGCGTAGCTGCCGCATCGGTGTTCGGCTAGCTGGACACCATCCGGTAGATCTCGAGGGTCTGCTCGGCGATGCGCTCCCACGAGAACTCGTCGATGCACCTCTGACGGCCGGTGCGGCCGTACTCGGCCGCCCGGTCGGGGTCTGAGACCAACGCGTTGACGGCGTCGGCGAGTCGGGCCTCGAAGCCCTCGGCGTCGGCGGGGTCGTAGTGCACCAACAGACCCGTCTCACCCTCGACGACGACCTCGGGAATGCCTCCGACGTCGGAGGCGACGACCGCCGTCGAACACGCCATCGCCTCCAGGTTGACGATGCCAAGTGGCTCGTAGACCGACGGGCAGACGAAGACCGTTGCCGCGGACAATATTTCGCGGATCTGGTCGGTTGGCAGCATTTCTTGCACCCAGAAGACTCCGTCGCGTGAGGCGGCCAGGGTCTCCACCGCGCCGCCCACCTCCGCGGCGATCTCGGGGGTGTCCGGCGCACCAGCACACAACACCAGTTGAACCTCGGGCGCGAAACCGTGTGCGGCGGCGACCAGGTGGGCAACGCCCTTCTGCCGCGTGATGCGACCGACGAACGCCACGATGGGCCGCGTCGGGTCGACGCCGATCCGGGCGAGCGTTCCCGTCGCTGCGTCGGTGTCGGGGTACCACTTCTCGGTGTCGATGCCGTTGCGCACGACGTGAACACGGTTGGGGTCCAATGCCGGGTAGGTGGCCAGCACGTCCTCGCGCATGCCCGCGCTGACCGCGATGACCGCGTCGGCCGCCTCGACCGCCGTGCGCTCCACCCATGACGACACCCGGTAGCCGCCGCCGAGTTGTTCTGCCTTCCAGGGCCGCATCGGCTCCAGGGAGTGCGCCGTCAGGACGTGGGGGATGCCGTAGAGCATCGCCGCCAGATGGCCGGCGAGCCCTGCGTACCACGTGTGCGAATGCGCGACGGTCGCGCCGGCCGCGGCGTTGACCATCACCAGGTCGGCAGACAGCGTCGTCAGCGCGGCATTCGCACCGCCGAGGGCTGGGTCCGCCGACGCCACGTAGACGTCCGGCTCACCTGGTCTCGGTGCGCCCATGCAGTGCACGTCCACGTCGCACATCTTCTTGAGTTGGGCAACCAGTTCGGTGACGTGAACTCCCGCGCCGCCGTAGACCTCCGGTGGGTACTCCCGTGTCATCATCGCCACTCGCATGTGCACGACGGTAGTTCACCGCCGCGGCGCAGTGCGCGAGTCGGACCCAATTGTCTTGACTGACAATCCGACACGATTTGGCCAATCGTGTCCGAATAGCGTGAATGGCTAGCCGCGACCCCTAAGGGCCGATAGGTTTGACGCATGAGGGAACTGCCAACCGTTTTGGGTATCGTCTTGGCAGGCGGCGAAGGCAAGCGGCTATACCCGCTGACCGCGGATCGGGCCAAGCCCGCGGTTCCCTTCGGCGGCGCCTATCGGCTCATCGACTTCGTCCTGTCGAATCTCGTGAATGCTCGCTACTTGAAGATCTGCGTTCTGACGCAATACAAGTCGCATTCGCTGGACCGTCACATTTCGCAGAACTGGCGGTTATCGGGGCTTGCCGGTGAGTACATCACTCCCGTCCCGGCGCAGCAGCGTCTCGGCCCGCGGTGGTACACGGGTTCCGGCGACGCGATCCTGCAGTCGCTCAACCTGATCTACGACGAGGACCCCGATTACGTCGTCGTGTTCGGTGCCGATCACATCTATCGGATGGATCCCGAGCAGATGTTGCAGTTCCACATCGAGAGTGGAGCTGGCGCGACGGTCGCGGGTATTCGGGTGCCGCGTGCGGAGGCGACGGCGTTCGGTTGCATCGACTCGGACGAGTCCGGGCTCATTCGCGCGTTCGTGGAGAAGCCTGCCGATCCGCCGGGAACCCCCGATGATCCCGAGATGACGTACGCCTCGATGGGCAACTACATCTTCACCACGAAGGTGCTCGTCGATGCCATCCGCGCGGACGCCGACGACGACGACTCGGACCACGACATGGGTGGCGACATCATTCCGCGTCTGGTCCGCGACAGCCAGGCCGCCGTCTACGACTTCAACGACAACGAAGTGCCCGGGTCGACGGAGCGCGATCACGGCTACTGGCGTGACGTCGGGACGCTGGATGCCTTCTATGACGCCCACATGGACTTGGTGTCGGTCCACCCGATCTTCAACCTGTACAACCGGCGGTGGCCGATCCGCGGCGAACCGGAGAACCTGGCACCGGCCAAGTTCGTCAACGGTGGCTCGGCGCAGGAGTCGGTCGTCGGGGCGGGCAGCATCGTCTCGGCTGCCTCGGTGCGCAATTCGGTGTTGTCGTCGAACGTGGTGATCAACGACGGCGCCATCGTGGAGGGCAGCGTGATCATGCCCGGTGTGCGCATCGGACGGGGTGCAGTGGTGCGCCACGCGATCCTCGACAAGAACGTCGTCGTCGGACCCGGTGAGCACGTCGGTGTGGATCTGGAGCGCGACCGCGAACGGTTCGCGATCAGTGCCGGTGGCGTCGTGGCCGTCGGCAAGGGCATCTGGATTTAGAGCTGGCGGCGTCCCGGTCGTTCGTGCCGGGGCACCTTCGGGGTGTTGGTGACCGTTCTGCCCTTGCCGGCGACGGTCGACAGCGCCCGACGGCAGCGGGGGCAGATCGGCTTGCCCGCGATGTCGACCGTCCACTGCTTGCCGCTGCCCATGCACGTCTTGTCGCCTGGGCCTGTCCCGCGTCCGGCCGAATCCTTGTCCTTCACCCGATCAGTATGAGGCGTCCTCAGGCGGCGTTGTGCCAGGCGAGTTCGTCGGCGAAGGCGACTTCGACGATGCTGCGACGATGGCCGGGCCGCCCGGGTAGCGGTGGTGCGGTGGAGTGGTGGCGGGCGCCGGTGGGGGTGACGATCTCGCAGGTGTGGGTGCCGTCGCGGTCGCGGTGGTTGCTCACCTTCCAGCCCGGCGCCTGTTTGTCGTAGTTGCACCCGGCGCAGGTGCCCCGCCCGTTGACCGCGGTGGTGGGTCCGCCGGTGGCGTGGTCGACGGCGTGGTCGGTGTGTCGGATGGGGGCGTCGCAGTACGGGGTGCGGCAGGTGTCGTCGCGGACGGTGATGAAGCGGGTCAGACCTTTGGGGAAGGCCCGGGCGCGGGATTCCATCGCGATGAGGGCACCGGAGTCGGGGTGGCGGTACAGCCGCCGCAGGGTGGCCTGTGACCGGGCGTCGGTTGCGGCGCGGTTGACCAACCGGCGGGCGACCGCGGCGGGGATGGGTCCGTAGCCGGGCACTCGGGCCGCGGCCTGGTCGCCGCCGAGCAGGGTGTCGTCGGTGATGACCAGGTCCACGGCGATGGGGACTGGGATGTCGGCGGGTCGGCCGGTGATGCGTTCGACGAGGGTGTCGGCCATGACGTGGTTGCGGGGGCGGCCGTCGCCGCAGGTGTCGGCTTCTCGTCGCAGGGCGGCGTAGACACGATCGGTTTCGGCGCGGGCGGCGCGGTCGACGACGGCGTGGGGGTCGAGTTCGTAGGCGATGGCCTTGGCGTCGGCCTCGATGCGTTTGTCGCCCTTGCCTTCCAAGCTGTTCTGATCGGCGCACATCCGGGCGTCCAACAGTCGGCGGTCGGCCAGGTCCAGGCAGGCCGATTCGCGCACGATCAGGGTGGCCCGCCACTCCGACAGCAGCCCAGCCTTCAGGGCGGCCAGGGTGTGGGGCATGTCGTTGACCAGGGCGCGGGCGAACCCGAGGTGCCGGCCGCCGCGGTTGGGGGAGTCACGCCGGGCCAGGGCGATCTCACTGCCCAATCCCTTGCCTCTCTTGGCGGTGGGTATGCCGGCGGCGGCTTCCCTGGCCCGGCGGGTGGTGTCGAGGTGGGCGGTCAGGACGGCTTGTTCGGCGGCTGCGGTGGATTTGGCGCGTTCGAGCACGGCGATGCGGTCGATCAGCCCCGCCTCATCCATCGCGTCGAACATGTGTTCGATGATACGCCGCCCCACCGACAAGAGTCGGGGCCCGGTTGCCGCCCGTCTGAAGTGAGTCGAGTTCGTGGCAGCATGGCGCGGTGACCAAACGCCCGAAGGCAGGGCCGAGACCTAATTCAGCCACTCACCAGGCACTCGCGCGCTGGGCTGCCGCGTGTGCCGAGCGGACGTTGCCGATCTTCGAAGAGTGTCGCCCCGGCGACAACCGACCGCGCACTGCGATCGAATCGTTGCGTGCATGGGTGCGGGGCGACCTCTCGATGACTGCGTGTCGTACCGCCGCCTTCGCGGCCCATGCTGCCGCGCGCGACGCTGCCCAGGCCGGTGCGACGGCGGCCGTCGCCGCTGCCCGTGCGGCTGGCCAAGCTGCGGCTGTCGCGCACATGTCGGACCACTCAGCTCACTCTGCGATATACGCGGCGAAAGCAGCCGGGCTCAAAGGCTCGGGCGAACCGACCCGGAATGCCGAGCGTCTCTGGCAGTGGGAGATCCTCGAGCCGACACTTCGGCCGTTTGGCTTCCCCAGCGGACTATAGGCGCCACTTGACTCCGCTTAGTACGACAAGCGGCGTCACCACAAACCGGGCACCAGTCGGAAGCGCACCTGCTTGGCGTAATCCCCATATCCGACCAGTTCCTCGGTCAACATCTTTTCCTCGTCGACGATCCTGACGCCCAGCACGAAGAACGCCGGGGTCAGCAGCGCGAGGCCCCAATATGAATCCAGCGCCAGCGGAGTGCCGACCATCATGACGAGTGCGCCGAAGTACATCGGGTGACGCACCAGCCCGTAGAGGCCCGTCGAGACCAGTGGCTGGTCGGCCTCGACGGTGATGGTGGCCGCGGCATAGCCGTTCTGGATGACCACGAACTGGGCGACGAGCAGGCCGACGCCGACGAGAACCACGCCGAGTAGCGCCACGATCGGCGGCACCGACGACCAGCCGAAGCGATGATCCAGCGCGCTGACGATCAACTGCACCACCACCGCGGCGATGGTGGCGACCATGACCACGCGTTGGATTGGACGGGTTTCGGCGGTGGGGCCGCCCTTCATTCGCCGTTGCAGCGCGGCCGGATGCTTCACCGCGAGGTAGAGGCTCGGCAGCAGCGTGGTCGCGACGAACACCGCGAGGTACACCCAGGCCTGCCGGTAGTGCAGCGTCCCCGCAGGCAAGAACAGGGCAAGGCCGAAGAATGCCGCGCTGAGCGCGAACATCGCGACGAACTGCGAGACGGTCTTCATGCCGTTAGGTCTCTGCTGCGAAAGGCGACGGCCCCCAAGGCGATCAAGGCGGCGTCGACGCCCAAGAGCCACCACAGCGGTGTCGCGCTGAAGGTGCCCGTTCCGACCTGCGGGACGTGGGCGAACGGTTCGATGTCGAGCAACCACTGCGGTGAATTCGACAGCGAGCCAATCAGATACACCGCAATGAACGCGGTCAAGACTCCCCAGGCCGCCGGGGCGAACCGGGGGAGCAGGCCGAACAAGACGACCGTGATCGCCACCAGGAGCCAGACTGCGGGCAGCTGTACGGCCGCGGTACCGAGAACGGTCGGAAGCTTGCCGGCCACGTCGCCTGCGGACGCTCCGTAGGTCAGCCCCGCCACCAGTGCGGCGAGCATCATCGCCATCCCGGTTCCCGCGATCGCGAACACCAGATGGCTTGCCAGCCAACGAGTTCGACTCACGGATCCCGCCAGCAGAGTCTCGGCGCGCTGGCTGGACTCCTCTTGATGCAACCGCAACGTCAGCGAGATCGCGAACGCCGACGTGACCATGCCGAGCATCCCGAATCCGACGGCGACGAAGGCCTGCTCGATCTGATCGGTGCCGCCGAGACGGGCCACGACGTCGCGAGCCGACTGGCTGCCGCCGATCTCGTCCCCGACGCCGTCGACCACGCTGCCGATCAGCAGTCCGTAGAGACACAGTCCGACGGTCCACAACGTCGTCGACGCCCGGTTGAGCCGCCACCCCAGCGACGTGACCCCGCGCAGGTCCCATCCTGCCCGGGGCGCGCCAGGACGCTCGGCGATCAGGCCCGCGCCGACGTCGCGGCTGGCCAGCAGTCGATAGGCGACGACGATCAGGACGGCGGCCACGGCGACATGAAGAGGCAGTATCCACACCCTGTCGCCTGCGTACGGGCGCACCTGCAGTGACCATCCCAAAGGTGATAGCCACGAGAGGAATTCGGCGCGCGACCCCGCGTCGCCGACGGCCCGCAGGGTGAACGCCGTCGCCAGAACGCCGAAGGCCGCACCCCGGGCGAACCGTGCACTTGGGGACAGCTGGGCCGTAACGGCTGCCACCGCGGTGAACACCAGACCCGTCGCCGCGAGCGCCAGGCCGAAGGCCACCGAGCCCGCTGCGGGCACGTTCATCGGGAGGAGGCCGGCGATGCCGATGATCCCGGTGACGATCGAGCCGCCTCCAGCCACCAGGAGCGCGGAGGTCAGGCTTGCGTAGCGTCCGACGGCCGTCGAGTCGACGAGTTCGGTTCGGC
This sequence comes from Mycobacterium sp. Root135, assembly GCF_001426545.1. Lineage (GTDB taxonomy): Bacteria > Actinomycetota > Actinomycetes > Mycobacteriales > Mycobacteriaceae > Mycobacterium. Next base: position 494,503 of record NZ_LMEZ01000009.1, read on the forward strand.
CGGACTCCTCCTCGGCGCGGGTGTGCCGGACGACGGTCAGGATCACCGCCACGGCGATCAGGACGTGGAACATGCCGGCCTTCCAGATGCCGGTGGCGCCAAGGCTGTCGCCGTAGACGTTTCCGTACAGTGCGCGCTGAGCCGGGCTGGCCATGATGGATGCGGCCAGTGACGCACGATCTGCCGCCGTCGGGTAGACGGCCTCGACGCCGCCGACGTACACCGTGCCGAGCGGAATCGACAGCAGCAGCACCCACGCGGGCAGGGCGATGCGGTCGAGTCGAAGGTAGAGGCGAAGCAGCCCAAAGGTTCCCGAGAAGTTGGAGCCGCGAGACGGCGCCTGATGGGCGGGATGGCGGGGGCGCTCGAGGACCGTCATGCCGTCACCCGCTCGGGTTCGCCGACGTCGTAGTGGCGCAGGAACAGGTCTTCCAGTGTCGGTGGCTGGCTGACCAGGCTGCGCACTCCGGCGTTGCCGAGCATCTTGATGACGTCGCCGAGGCTGGCGCCGTCCACCTGTGCGCTGAGGGTGTGGCCGTCGAGAGTGACGTCCTCGACGCCGGGGATGCGGCCGATGTCGCCTGGGTCGCCGATCATCTCGGCCTTGATCGACGTCCTGGACAGGTGTCGCATCGATTCCAGCGTGCCGCTCTCTACGGTCCGGCCGGCACGAATGATGGTGACCCGTTGGCACAGTGCTTCGGTCTCGGCCAGGATGTGACTGGACAGCAGCACGGTGGCGCCGCGCTCGCGGGCCTCGGCAACACATTGTTGAAAGACGTTCTCCATCAACGGGTCCAGGCCACTGCTCGGCTCGTCGAGCAGGAGCAGTCTTGCGTTCGACGCGAACGCGGAGACGAGTGACACCTTCTGCCGGTTGCCCTTCGAGTACGTGCGGGCCTTCTTCGACGGGTCGAGGCCGAAGCGTTCGACCAACTCGGTTCGCCTGCGCTCGTCGATGCCGCCGCGCATTCGGGCCAGCAGATCGATCGTCTCGCCGCCGGTCAGCGAGGGCCACAGGGTGACGTCGCCTGGCACGTAGGCGATGTGGCGATGGAGCGCGACCGCGTCGGTCCACGGGTCACCGCCAAGCAGACGCGCGGTGCCGGAGTCGGCCCGCGCCAGCCCGAGCAGGACCCGAATGGTGGTCGACTTGCCTGCACCGTTGGGGCCGAGGAACCCGTGCACCTCGCCTTCGGTTACCTCGAGGTCGAGACCGTCGAGTGCGCGGACCGCGCCGAAGTTCTTGGTCAGACCGCGGACCTCGATGGCGATGTCGTTTCCTGTTGTCATCGTTTACTCCTTCTCCGTCGACGCGACGAAGGCGTCGTACATCGTGGAATCGGTCATCAGGCCGTGGGTGTAGACCTCGAGGGCGGGCAGCACCATGTCCTGGGCGTAGTCGTGCAGCACGCCGCGCATGTCGCTTGGGTTGTCGTGCATCTGCAGGTAGAGGAGGAAGCTGCCGCCGCCGGCCATGGCGAGGAACTTGGCCCGCGCCTTGGGGTCACGACTCGCCTTGACGGTGCCCGCGCGCACGCCCTCGTCCATGTACTGCTCGACGTTGTCGATCATGTTGCGCCAGAGCATCTTCGCCAGTTCGCCGCCGGACTGCATGCTGCGGACCAGGTAGGCCATCAGGGGGGCGAAGGATTCGATGTCCGCCAACTGGGACAGCCACGACGCGGGGTCCGTCGACTGGATGGTCTCGCTCTTGGCGGCGCGTACCGACTCGGCGACGAAGTCGTCGCACGCCTTGCGCAGGCCGTCCTTGGAACCGAAGTGGTGAATCACCAGGGCCGCGCTGACCCCGGCGGCCTTGGCGATGACCCGTAGGCCGACGTCGAAGCCGTGCTCGCCGAACTGTTCGATCGCCGCATCGCGGATGCGGGCGGTGGCCGTCAGATCGTCGACTGAACGCATGTTTAGTAGGCTAAACGCGCGTTCAGTCGGGTGTCAAGGGGTTGACGCAGAGGGGGCTACGAAAGGAAAGGGACTAGTCGCGCGCGGCGGCCAGCAGGCCGTCACCGAGCGGCACCAGGACGGGCGTCAGCCGCTCGTCCTCGGCGATCAGCCGGGCCGCCTCGCGAACCGCGGTGACGTCCCGGTCACTGGCACTGGCATCGCCGGCTCGGCCACCGAGGGCGGCGCGGTGGATGACGATCACACCGCCGGAACGCAGCAGTCGCACCCCTTCGACCACGAACTGAGGCTGGTCGGCGGGATCCGCGTCGATGAACACCAGGTCGTAGGACTCGTCGGCAAGCTTGGTCAGCACCTCTTGCGCGCGGCCGCTGATCAGCCGGGTCCGCGACGGGCCGATGCCGGCCTCGACGAACGCCTGCTTGGCGAGCCGTTGGTGTTCCGGTTCGACGTCGATCGTGGTCAGCACGCCGTCGTCCCGCATCCCGGACAGCAACCAAAGCCCGCTGACGCCGACGCCGGTCCCAACCTCGACGACGGCCTTGGCCTTGGCGACCTTGGCCAACACGCTCAGCAACGCACCGACGGCGGGTGTCACGGCGCCCGCCCCACTGTCGTCCGCGCGTTCCCTGGCCGCAGCCGTCAACGAGTCCTCGGAGATGGAGTTCTCGGCATGGGCGACGATCGCGTCGGCCCGGCTCGGCCGCTGTTCGCCGCCGTCGGGCTGACCCGTCGAACCGTCGCTGCTGGTCATGCCCGCAGCGTAGAGCGAAGGCGGAGTGGGCTGCACCCCGACACGCCCGCGCGCCAATGTGGAATTGCCCGAGAAATCCGTTGTTTCCGCTGTTCGGGTGGTGGATGATCGACTTTCTCAGGGAAAGCTCAGTTTGCTCATATGCGGAGCTCAACGGGGTCGGGGACGGTAAGCGCATGGAACACCGCGGAAGCTGGGGCCCCGGGAATATCGACGGCCGCAAGGCAGTTTCCGCGGGTGCAGAGTCGGGAAACACATCCGGCATCCGCACCAATGATCTGGAGGATCCGACGACCACCACGAGCACGTCCCCCGTATTCATGGCCCACTTCGAGCAGGCCGGCAACGGCGACTGGGTTCAGCCCGCCGAGGAGATGTCGGGCACCGCGGTGTTCGACGCCACCGGCGACAAGACGACGATGCCGTCGTGGGACGAACTGGTCCGGCAGCACGCCGACCGGGTGTACCGCCTGGCATACCGGTTGTCCGGCAGTCAGCACGACGCCGAGGATCTCACCCAGGAGACGTTCATCCGCGTCTTCCGCTCGGTGCAGAACTACCAGCCGGGGACGTTCGAGGGTTGGTTGCACCGCATCACCACGAACCTGTTCCTCGACATGGTCCGCCGCCGCAGCCGCATCCGCATGGAGGCGCTGCCCGAGGACTACGACCGAGTCCCCGCCGACGAGCCGAATCCCGAGGAGATCTACCACGACTCCCGGCTGGGCCCGGACCTGCAGGCCGCGCTTGATTCACTCGCGCCGGAATTCCGTGCCGCGGTCGTCCTGTGCGACATCGAAGGTCTGTCCTACGAGGAGATCGGCGCCACCCTCGGCGTGAAGCTCGGCACCGTGCGAAGCCGCATTCACCGAGGCAGGCAGGCGCTACGCGACTACCTGGCGAGCCACCCCGACGCCTACGCAGAGGGTTCCGCGCGTTTCGCTTGAGCGTCGGTGTCGTCTCGTGCGTGATCAATCCGCCGCACCGCGCTACATTCGATTGTGTTGGGTTGACGTGGTTCAGAGAGGAGCAGTCATGGTGGACCCGGGACACGTGTTCCGTCGTGCATTTTCGTGGCTGCCCACTCAATTTGCCTCGCAGAGTGATCAGCCCGTAGGGCCCAGGAGATTTGGCTCCACCGAGCACCTTTCGACCGAGGCCATCGCCGCGTTCGTCGACGGTGAGCTGCGGATGAGTGCCCACCTCCGGGCGGCGCACCACATGTCGATGTGCCCGCAGTGCTCGGCCGAAGTCGACGCTCAGGGCCAGGCCCGGACGGCGCTGCGCGACTCCTGCCCGATCAGGATTCCGTCGTCGTTGCTCGGGGCATTGTCGGAGATTCCCCGCCATGCGCCGCTGCAGCCGCCGGTCGACGACGTCGCGGCCCAGTTCGCCGCTGGCGAGACGCGGTCCCGCCGCAAGCGCCGGTAGGGTAAATGTTGGCCAAGGGTAGAGGCGTGCGCAGTTGAAGGCGGACGCTCCAACGGAGAGTGAACACGGGTGACCAACCAGGACCAGTTTGGAAATCGTCCCCGTATGGAACCGAAACCGGTGTCGCGACCGCCGGTCGACCCGGCGCAAAGCCGCGCATTCGGCCGACCCGACGGCTTCAACGGTTCGTTCCTTGCGGCGGACAAGCACCGCGACCAGGGTGACTACACGCCGCGGGACCAGGCGCCCGACCCCGTCCTCGCCGACGCGTTCGGCCGTCCCGACGGTGTGACGGACCCCCTTCAGCGCCACCCCGCGGATGCGGGTGCGCTTCAGGCCGAGCATGACCGCGACGCCCCCGACGTGCCGCCAGACCCGTGGCGTGACCCGTCGGCCGCCCCGTCCCTCGGCGTTCCCGCGCAACCGGCCCCCGCGCCGGCCGCGGTCGACGCGGTGCCGATGGGCAAGCTCGGCGTCCGTGACGTCTTCTTCGGCGGACGCGTGTCATGGGTGGCGCTGGGTGCCATCGTGATCGTCGCCCTCGTCATCGGAGGCATCGGCGGGGTGATCGGCAACAAGACCGCCGAAATCGTCCCCGCCTTCACCACGTCGAAGGTGACGCTGCAGACCGGCGCGACCGACGAGCAGGAGCCGACCAGCAGGTTCGCCCAGGTCGCGTCTAACGTCGCCGATTCGGTCGTGACGATCGAGGCCACCAGCAAGGGCGAGGGATCGCAGGGTTCCGGCGTCGTCGTCGACGGCCGCGGTTACATCGTCACCAACAACCACGTCATCTCCGACGCGGCGAAGAATCCGGCTGAGTACAAGATCTCGGTGGTGTTCAACGACGGCCACGAAGTGCCCGCCAACCTGGTCGGCCGCGACCAGAAGACCGACCTCGCCGTCCTGAAGGTCGACAACGTCGACAACCTCGTCGTCGCCCGCTTCGGTGACTCCGAGAAGCTGCGGGTCGGCGAAGAGGTCATTGCCGCCGGCGCCCCGCTGGGACTGCGGAGCACCGTCACCCACGGCATCATCAGCGCACTGCACCGCCCGGTCCCGCTGTCGGGCGACGGTTCCGACACCGACACCGTCATCGACGGTGTGCAGACCGACGCGTCGATCAACCACGGCAACTCCGGTGGCCCGCTGATCAACATGAACTCCGAAATCATCGGCATCAACACGGCCGGAAAGTCGTTGTCGGACAGCGCGAGTGGTCTCGGCTTTGCGATCCCCGTCAACGAGGTCAAGGAAGTCGTCGAAGGCCTGATCAAGGACGGCAAGATGTCGCATCCGACCCTCGGCCTCAACGCCGTGTCGGTGAGCAACGACGTCGGATCGGGCGCGCTGGTCAAGAACGTCGTCGGAGGCGGTCCCGCGGACCGCGCCGGCATCAAGGAGAACGACGTCGTCGTCAAGGTGGGCACGCGTGCCGTCGCCGACGCCGACGAGATGGTCGTCGCCGTTCGCCAGCTCAAGATCGGTCAGGACGCGCCCATCGAGGTCCTTCGGGACGGGCGGCCCGTCACGTTGACGGTGACCCCCGGCTCAGACAACCCTGCGGCGTAAGCGTGTTCGGGAACATCGGCTGGGGCGAGATGTTGGTGCTCGTCGTGGCCGGGCTGGTGATCCTCGGCCCCGAACGACTGCCCGGCGCCATCCGCTGGACCACCGGCGCCGTCCGTCAGGCGCGGGAGTACCTCAGCGGTGCGACCAGTCAGTTGCGGGAGGACCTGGGGCCCGAGTTCGAGGACCTCCGCCAGCCGTTAAGCGAGCTGCAGAAGCTGCGGGGGATGACGCCGCGCGCGGCGCTGACCAAGCATCTGCTCGACGGCGACGACTCGTTCCTGACCGGAAACTTCGACAAGCCGGTCAAGCCGGTGTCGGACAACCAGCCGCAGCCTCAACCACCGGCACCGACGCCAGAACCGCGCACCCCCGGCGTCACGCCGTTCGACAGCGACGCGACCTAGCGGCCAACCGGGTTCAACCCGAGCGACACACCAGCCAGGCTGCGCTTGCGTGTGGTCAGTGCGTCGGCGATGGAGCGCAACGCCTTGGCCGCCGCGGAATCCGGCGCGCTGAGCACCAGGGGCACCCCCGCGTCGCCTGCCTCCATCAACGCCTGATCGAGGGGCACCTGACCCAGGAGCGGCACGTCGGCACCGACCGACCGGGTGAGGCTCTCGGCCACCTTCTGGCCGCCGCCCTCACCGAAGAGGTTCATCACGGTGCCGTCGGGCAGCGTCAGGCCGGACATGTTTTCGACCACGCCGACGATGCGCTGACGGGTCTGCAGCGCGATGGCGCCGGCCCGCTCGGCGACTTCGGCGGCCGCCAGCTGAGGCGTCGTCACCACCAGGATCTCCGCGCCGGGAATCAGCTGTGCGACCGAGATGGCGATGTCACCGGTGCCTGGTGGAAGGTCGAGCAGCAGGACGTCGAGATCGCCCCAGTAGACGTCGGCCAGGAACTGCTGGAGGGCGCGGTGCAACATCGGTCCGCGCCACACCACGGGCGTGTTGCCCTGGGTGAACATCGCGATCGAGATGACCTTCACCTCGTGGGCGATCGGCGGCAGGATCATCGAGTCGACCTGCGTGGGCCGCTCTTCGGTGCCCATCATGCGCGGCACCGAATGGCCGTAGATGTCGGCGTCGAGCACGCCGACCGACAGCCCGCGGGCCGCCAGCGCCGCCGCGAGGTTCACCGTCACACTCGACTTGCCGACGCCACCCTTGCCGGAGGCCACCGCGTACACGCGGGTCAGCGAGCCGGGCTGGGCGAAGGGGATCACCGGTTCCCGGGAGTCGCCCCGCAGCAGCTTGCGCAGTTCGGCGCGCTGCTCGTCGTTCATCACGTCGAGGGTCACCTTGACCGCGCCGGTGCCCGGCACGTCGACGACGGCCTGCTTGACGCGCTCGGTGATCTCGGTCTTCTTCGGACAGGCCGACGTGGTCAGGTAGATCTCGACGTGGACGCTGGCGTCGGCGCCGTCGACCGAGACGGCCTTGACCATGCCGACCTCGGTGATCGGCTTGCGGAGTTCGGGGTCGACGACTTTGGACAGGGCCGAACGAACGGCCGATTCCAGTGCGTCGGAGTCATGGGGCGATTGCTGGGACATCACCCGCGAGTGTATGCGCAGCCGTCAGTTGACCGGACCGGGCATCGGCCCGGTTGGCGGCGCGGGCGCAGGCGGCGGGGGCAAGGGCGGGGGCCCGCCGAACGGAACGAACGCGGGCGGAGGCGGCGGGAAGAAGGGGGCCGGCGGTGGCGCCGCGGGCAGCGGAGCCGCTGCGGGCTGCGCCTGCGGCGTCAGGCAGAAGACCTGACAGTTCTGCGGCGGTGCCGCCGGAGCCTGCGGTGTCAGGCAGAACACCTGGCAGTTCTGTTGGGGCGCCGAGGGAACGCCCTCGCCGGGACCGGGCGGGATGCCGAGCTGGTTCTGGCCGCCCGCGTCGACGAGGGAGATGGTGGCGAGTGGATCGTTGGCGGGCAGCCCGATTCCCGGGCCGATGCCCTCGGGGCTGGTGGCCAGATGGGCGTCACCGATCGGCGGGGCCACTCCGATGGGCGGCAGGTCGACGGGCATCACACCGGTCGCATAGGCCGCCGCCCAGCCGAGCACGTTCTGGGCGTAGGCCATCGAGTTGTTGTAGCGCAGGATCGCCGAGAGTACCTGCGAGCGATCCCGCAGGTTCAGGTTGCCGCTGCAGAGGTACCTGGCGGCCCCTAGCGACGCGTCGTAGAGGTTCTGGATGTCGGCCTTGCCGTCGCCGTTGGCGTCGGACGCGTACCTGGCCCAGGTTCCGGGCAGGAACTGCATGGGACCCATCGCCCTGGCGTAGGTCACCCGGCCGGCCTGGACGTTTTGCACGATGACCTCGTTGCCAGCGAGCGTGCCGTCGAGCGAGGGGCCGAAGATGCCCTGGACGGGGTTGCCCTGGGCGTCGGTGGCGCCACCGTTGGCGTGCACCGACTCGATGCGCCCGATCCCGGCGAGCAGATTCCAGCTGACGCCGCAGCCCGGGTATGCCGAGGCCATCATGCGTTCGGCGTTGCGGTAGGCGCTCAGCGCGATGGCCGGAATGCCAAGGCTGCCAGGTGATTTCACCACTATTGGGGGCGGAGGGGCCGACAGATTCGCCATGGCGAAGCGGAACGGGGTGGGTGGTCGAGGGGCTGTGACCAGGATGACACCTGAGTCGTCACCGGTGCGGGCCACCGCCGCGAGGGGGGTGATGGCGGCGTCGGCGACGGCATGCCTTGGTGTCGGCGCCGAAGCGCCGACGGCCAGCAGCAGGATCAGCGGCGCGATGACGGCGACGCCGAAGGCGGGCTTGCCCGTGACTCGGCGCGCACGGCGTCGTACCGCTGCATACGCGGACCCGCCTCGAAGCTGCACTGGACCGTCCTTGATCCCCGGTGACCAAACGCCGCCCCTGGCAAAGCCCGGCAAACGTTGTGAACGACGCCACCATACCGATCAGGTGTTGCCCGTGTTACGGCATTGACTAGACGGACTCGTCAATGTCACGGACGCTCTTCGCGGGCGTACCCTTCTTCGGTTTCTTGGCGGCCTTCAGCTCGTCGAGCAGCTCGCGCACTTCCTCGAGTTCGCGACGTAGGTAGTCGCGTGTGACGACCTCGCCGACCGCGATGCGGAGCGCCGCGAGCTCACGGGCCAGGTATTCGGTGTCGGCCTTGGTCTGTTCGGCGCGACGCCGGTCCTCTTCCAGCGACACCCGGTCGCGGTTTTCCTGACGGTTCTGCGCCAGCAGGATCAGCGGTGCGGCGTACGCGGCCTGGGTCGAGAACGCCAGATTCAGCAGGATGAACGGGTAGGGGTCGAACCGGAGCGACACCGCCACCAGGTTGAACGAGATCCACACGATCACCAGCACCGTCTGCATGGCGAGGTAGCGGCCGGTGCCGAGGAAACGGGCGACGGACTCGCTGACCCGTCCGACGGCCTCGATGTCCACCCGCGGGGTGAAGCGGCGGCGCCGAGTACGCGGGGTGTCGAGGCGCTGGCGTGCCGACAGGTCGCTCACGACGGACCTCCCAACGTCTGGACGGCGGTCTCGGACAGGTCGTCCTCGCCGGGCAGTTCCGGATCTTCTTGACGCACCCGCCAGTCGTGGGGCAGCAGATGGTCGAGGAGGTCGTCGACGGTGACGGCACCGAGGAGGTGCTTCTCGTCGTCGACCACGGGCCCGCAGACCAGGTTGTAGGCCGCAAAGTAGCGCGTCACCGCGGCCAGCGTCGTCTCGGGGTCCAGGCTGGGCAGATCGGAGTCCATGATGCCGCTGACCAGGGAGGCCGGGGGTTCCCGAAGCAACCGTTGCAGGTGGACGCAGCCCAGGTAACGGCCGGTCGGGGTGGACGTCGGGGGACGCACGACGAAGACCAGCGACGACAGTGCCGGGGTCAGCTCGGGATCGCGCACCCTGGCCAGCGCCTCGGCCACCGTGGTGCCGGGACCAAGCACGACCGGCTCGGAGGTCATCAGACCACCTGCGGTGTCGGGGGAGTGCTGAAGCAGCCGTCGCACCGACTCGGAGTCCTCGGGATCCATCCTGGCCAGCAGCGCCTCGGCGGCCGACGCACCCAACTCGCCGAGGAGGTCGGCAGCGTCGTCGGGGTCCATCGCCTCGAGCACGTCGGCGGCGCGTTCGGGCTCGAGGCGCTCCATCAGATCGGCCTGCTCGCTCTCGGGCAGCTCCTGAAGGATGTCGGCGAGGCGTTCGTCGTCGAGTGCGTTGACCACTTCGTAGCGGCGCTTCGCGGGTAGGTCGCGGATCGCGTCGGCGACGACGATGGGCCGCTGCCCGGCGAACTGCGCCAGCAGATAGGCGACACCCTGGCCAGGCAGCGACATCGCCGAGTGCGTCAGCCCGGTGACGTTCTGCCAGTCCACGATGTGCACGGAGGTGCGGCGGCCGAGCCTGCGGTGGCTGCGGACGGCGACCCGCGTCACCACCCAGTCCCTGGTGCGGATCTGTTCGATGGCGAGGTCGACGACGACGAGGTCGACTCCGGCGAGCTCTTCGAGTTCGGGATCCTGTACGCGCACGCGGGTGTCGAGCACCTGACCGAAGACCAGGACCTCGCCGGGCCGCTGTGCGAAGCGGCGCAGTGAGACGTTGGCGGTCGTCAGCGTGACCGCATTGGGTTCGATCGCGGTAACCCGGAGCAGTCCGACGAAAATTCTTCTGCGCGTCAGCAATTCGACGACCAGGCCGAGCACGCGCGGTTGTTGGCGGCCGATGCCGATGCTGATCACCACGTCGCGGACGCGGCCGATCGACTCACCGTCGGGGCCGAGTACCAGCATCCCCGCAAGTCGGGCCGCATAGACCCTGTTCACCGCCACCATGGATCAAAGAGTAGAGAGTGAACTCGTGGAGAACCTCTATCGCCCCCGCAGAACGTGCCTTTCGGTCCCCGGCAGCAGCGCGAAGATGATCCAGAAGGCCAAGCAACTGCCCGCAGATCAGGTGTTCCTCGATCTGGAGGACTCGGTGGCCTCAGATGCCAAGGCGCACGCCCGTACTCAGGTTGCCGCCAGCTTGGCCGAGGGCGGTTGGGCGGGGCAGCTACGCGGTGTGCGCGTCAACGACTGGACGACGCCGTGGACGCACGCCGACGTCATCGAAGTCGTCGCGGCGGCGGGCCGTGATCTCGACGTGGTGATCCTGCCGAAGGTGACCGACGTCTCCCACGTGCAGGCGCTGGATCTGTTGTTGACCCAACTGGAGATCACCCACGGGCTGCCGGTGGGACGGATCGGCGTCGAGGCGCAGATCGAGAACGCCGAGGGGCTGACCAACGCCGACGCGATCGCGGCGGGGCCGCGGGTACAGGCCCTGGTGCTCGGACCCGCGGACATGATGGCGAGCCTCAACATGCGCACCCTGGTCGTCGGTGAGCAACCCGAGGGGTACGACGTCGGCGACGCGTACCACCACGTGTTCATGCGCATCCTCGTCGCGGCTCGCGCGCGGGGGATCAACGCGATCGACGGTCCGTTCCTGAAGGTGCGCGACGTCGAGGCGTTCCGGCGTGTGGCGGGCCGGGCAGCGGCACTCGGCTACGACGGCAAATGGGTGTTGCACCCGGATCAGATCGACGCGGGCAACGAGATCTTCAGCCCCCGCCAGGCCGACTACGACCATGCCGAGCTGATCCTCGAGGCCTACGAGTGGCACACGTCGCGGGTCGGCGGAGCCAGGGGAGCGGTCATGCTCGGCGACGAGATGATCGACGAGGCGAGCCGCAAGATGGCGTTGGTCGTCGCGGGCAAGGGCCGGGCCGCGGGCATGGCGCGGACGGCGGCCCCGTTCGAACCGCCTGCTCAGTAGCCGTAGGTCGAGGTGGAGGAAGCGGCGATCACCACGAAGATGACGACGACGTAGACCAGCCAGCCGACGACGGACAGTGCGCCGACGATGACGCCAGCCAGGGCCATGCCATGGCCCTCCTGCCCGGTGCGCTTGGTTTCGCGCATCGCGATGATCCCGAGGATCACCCCGACGATCGACGGCACCCCGCAGAAGAAGAGTCCGGACAGGGACGTCACCAGGGCCGCGATGGCCTTACCGTTGGTGCCGGCAGGCCGGGCCGGGGCGTAGGGGTCGTACGGCGCGCCGTATCCGCCGTATCCGCCTTGATACTGCGGCGGGTAGCCGGGCGGCGGCATTCCGGGCGGCGGATAGCCCGACTGCTGGTAACCCTGCTGCTGATAATCCGGCTGCGCGTAGCCGGGCGGCGGCGGGTAGCCGGGCTGCTGGAAGTCTGGCTGCTGAAAATCGCTGGGAGGGCCGTAGTTCGGTGGCTGGTTGACGGAGTCCGTCGGATAGTCCACCGGCGCATACGGATCGCCCTGAGGGGCCGAGTTCTCCAGCGGCGGGTATTCCCGGCCGCGGGCCGGTTCGTCGGATCCAGTGCTCATAGCGTGCTCAGTCCCATCACGATTGCGGTCATGCTCAACAGCAGGGTGACGGCGCCGACGAGGATCCCCGCCGTCGCCAGGCCGCGACCGCCCTCACCGGTCACCGCGATGTGGTTGAGGGCGTAGACCCCCAGGGCGATGCCGATGATCGAACCGATCCCGAACAACGTCACCACCGACGACACCAACGACACGACGGCCGTACGGTTCGTACGTCTCGCCGTCCTACTGGGCGATGTCATGGTCTCCAACCTAGCGTTCCCGAGGGTCGGGCCGGGACGTGAACCTACCGGACCGTGGATTAGCCAGGGTTCGTCGGCCGGACGGCACGTATCTCGGAGCTCGAACGTTGAGAATGTATGGAGCAGCTCCACGAGAACGCGACTGAACATGACAGGACAGGAAAACCGACGATGACGAACCCAATTCACAATCCGGGGCGGGCTGGACAGAATCAGGGCCGTGGGGGATTCGCTTCGCTTCCGACCCCTCCGAAGGGCTGGCCCATCGCCTCCTACCCGACCTACGCCGAGGCGCAGCGCGCCGTCGACCACCTGTCCGACCAAGAGTTCCCCGTTGAACAGGTGACGATCGTCGGCGTCGACCTCATGCAGGTCGAGCGGGTGACCGGCAGGCTCACGTGGCCGAAGGTGCTCGGAGGAGGTGCGCTGACGGGCGCGTGGCTGGGCCTGTTCATCGGACTGGTCCTCGGCTTCTTCGGGCCGAACGTGTGGAGTTCGCTCATCGCCGGGCTGCTCGCGGGTGTGTTCTTCGGCCTGATCACCTCGGGCCTTCAGTACGCGATGGCGCGGGGGACAAGAGATTTCAGCTCGACGATGCAATTGGTTGCCGGACGGTACGACGTGCTGTGTGATCCGCAGAGCGCCGAGCAGGGCCGGGACTTGTTGGCGCGCTTGACCATTTAGGTCCGGCCTTTCGCTCGACGCTCGCGTACCGATTGGAACGCGCGAAGGTTGCTGCCGCATCACGATTTCGACGCGCCTGTGCCGATGTGTTGCACATCGTGCGTAACTCGCTCTAGGTTTGCGCGCGGGACGTTCCCGCCCGAAGCCGCCGTGGCGGTGAGATCGGGAATGCGGACGGGAGACGGTGGTGCGCGTTAGGCGGCTATGCGCTGCGGCGTTGGCTGCGCTGACGACGGCGTCACTCGCGTCGGCCTGCGGTGTTCACGACGACGGGATCGTCGTCAACTACTACACACCGGCCAACGAGATGGCCACCTTCACCGCGGTTGCCAAGCGGTGCAACGAAGAACTCGGCGGTCGCTTCACGATCAAGCAGATCAGCCTGCCCAAGGGCGCCGACGATCAACGCCTGCAACTGGCGCGTCGGCTCACCGGCAACGACACGTCACTCGACGTGATGGCACTCGACGTGGTGTGGACCGCCGAATTCGCCGAGGCGGGTTGGGCGCTGCCGCTGTCCGACGACCCCGCAGGCCAGGCCGAGGCCGACGCCAAGGCGAACACGCTCCCCGGCCCGCTCGAAACGGCCACGTGGCACGACCGGCTCTTTGCATCGCCGATCACCACCAACACCCAATTGCTTTGGTACCGGGCCGATTTGATGCAGAGCCCACCGCAGACCTGGGACGACATGGTCAGAGAGGCGACCCGCTTGCACGCCGAGGGCAAGCCAAGCTGGATCGCGTTGCAGGCCAAGCAGTACGAGGGCCTGGTGGTCTGGTTCAACACCCTGCTGACCAGTGCTGGAGGGCAGGTGCTCTCCGACGACGGCAAGACCGTCACGCTGACCGACACCCCGGAACACCGGGCGGCCACGGTCAAGGCGCTGGAGATCATCAAGGCCGTCGCCACCGCCCCCGGCGCCGATCCGTCGGTCACCCAGACCGACGAGGCCACGGCGCGGTTGGCGCTCGAACAGGGCAACGCTGCGCTGGAGGTCAACTGGCCGTTCGTCCTTCCGTCTATGTTGGAGAACGCCGTCAAGGGTGGCGTGCCTTACCTGCCGCTCAACGAGCGCGACGACCTCAAGGGCAGCATCGACGACCTTGGGACGTTCAAGCCCAGCGACGAGCAGTTCGACGCGGCATACGACGCCAGCAAGGAAGTGTTCGGCTTCGCGAACTACCCGGGTGTAGTGCCCGGCCAGCCGGCGAGGGTGACGCTCGGCGGGCTCAACCTGGCGGTGGGCAAGAACACCCGGCATCGGGCCGAAGCGTTCGAGGCCATCCGCTGCCTGCGCAGCGTCGAGAACCAGCGCTACACCTCCGTCGAGGGTGGCCTGCCCGCCGTCCGCACGTCGCTCTACGACGACCCGGAGTTCCAGAAGAAGTACCCGCAGTACGCGATCATCCGCGAGCAGCTCACCAATGCCGCGGTCCGGCCTGCGACGCCGGTCTACCAGTCGGTGTCGACGAGGATCTCCGCGACGCTGGCCCCGATCACCGACATCGACCCCGAGCGCACCGCCGACGAGCTCGCCGCACAGGTTCAGAAGGCCGTCGACGGCAAGGGTCTGATCCCATGACCGCACCCACCACCGACGACCGCAAGGACGAACGCCGCCTCGCCTTCTGGTTGATCAGCCCCGCCGTGGTGCTGATGCTGGCGGTGACGGCGTACCCGATCGTCTACGCCGTGTGGCTCAGCCTGCAGCGCTACAACCTGGCCGCGCCGAACGACACCACGTTCGTCTGGTTCGACAACTACGTCACCATCCTCGGCGACCAGTATTGGTGGACGGCCTTCTTCGTCACGCTCGCGATCACCGTCGTCTCGGTGGCCATTGAGTTCGTGCTCGGCATGGCGTTGGCGTTGGTCATGCACCGCACGATCTTCGGCAAGGGCGTCGTGCGCACCGCCATCTTGATCCCGTACGGCATCGTCACCGTGGCGGCGTCCTACAGCTGGTACTACGCGTGGACACCCGGCACGGGCTATCTCGCCAACCTGTTGCCCGAAGGCGTTGCGCCACTGACGGAGCAGATCCCCTCGCTGGCGATCGTGGTGCTTGCCGAGGTGTGGAAGACGACGCCGTTCATGGCGCTGCTGTTGCTCGCAGGCCTGGCGCTGGTGCCCCAGGACCTGCTCAACGCCGCCCAAATCGACGGCGCCGGTGCGTGGAAGCGGCTGACGAAGATCATCCTGCCGCTCATCAAACCGGCGATCCTGGTGGCTCTGCTGTTCCGCACCCTGGACGCCTTCCGCATCTTCGACAACATCTACGTGCTGACCGGTGGCGCCAACGACACCGGATCGGTGTCGATCCTGGGCTACGACAACCTGTTCAAGGCGTTCAACCTCGGACTCGGTTCGGCTATCAGCGTTCTCATCTTCCTGACCGTCGCGGTGATCGCGTTCATCTACATCAAGCTGTTCGGCGCCTCGGCCCCCGGTGCTGACCAGGAGTCCCGATGAACGAGCGGGTGAGCCCAGGCCGCGCCACCGGGTGGACGGTCGTCAACGTCATCGTCGTGCTCTACGCACTGTTCCCGGTGCTGTGGATTTTGTCGTTGTCGCTCAAACCGAGCTCAACGGTCAAGGACGGCAACCTAATTCCGACCCAGGTGACGTTCGACAACTACAAGGCCATCTTCGACGGCAACATGTTCAGCTCGGCGCTGGTCAACTCCATCGGCATCGGGTTGATCACCACCGTGATCGCCGTCGTCGTCGGGGGGATGGCCGCCTACGCGATCGCCAGGTTGGTCTTTCCCGGCAAGCGGGCGCTGGTGGGTGTCGCGCTGCTGATCGCGATGTTCCCGCAGATTTCCTTGGTCACACCGCTTTTCAACATCGAGCGCAAGATCGGGCTGTTCGACACCTGGCCCGGGCTCGTCATTCCGTACATCACCTTCGCGCTGCCGCTGGCGATCTACACGATGTCGGCGTTCTTCAAGGAGATCCCCTGGGATCTGGAGAAGGCGGCGAAGATGGACGGCGCCACGCCGTGGCAGGCGTTCCGCAAGGTGATCGCGCCACTCGCCGCCCCCGGCATCGTGACCGCAGCCATCCTGGTGTTCATCTTCGCGTGGAACGACCTGCTGCTGGCGCTGTCGCTGACGGCGACCCAACGGGCCATCACGGCACCCGTCGCGATCGCGAACTTCACGGGCAGTTCACAATTCGAAGAGCCGACCGGATCCATCGCCGCGGGCGCGATGGTCATCACCGTGCCGATCGTCATCTTCGTTCTAATCTTCCAACGACGGATCGTCGCCGGTCTGACGTCCGGTGCGGTGAAGGGGTAGATCATGGCCGAGATCGTGTTGGACCGCGTGGCGAAGAGTTACGCAGGAGGCGCGGCGGCGGTGAAGGACCTGTCCATCACCATCGCCGACGGCGAGTTCATCATCCTGGTCGGCCCGTCGGGCTGCGGTAAGTCCACGACGCTGAACATGATTGCCGGACTTGAGGACATCACCTCCGGCGAGCTGCGCATCGGCGGCGACCGCGTCAACGAGAAGGCCGCCAAGGACCGCGACATCGCCATGGTGTTCCAGTCCTACGCGCTGTACCCCCACATGACGGTGCGCCAGAACATCGCCTTTCCGCTCACGCTGGCGAAGATGAGCAAGGCCGACATCGCCACCAAGGTCGACGAGACCGCCAGGATCCTGGACCTGACCGAACTGTTGGACCGCAAGCCCGGTCAACTCTCCGGTGGTCAGCGTCAGCGGGTTGCGATGGGCCGCGCAATCATCCGCAGCCCCAAGGCCTTCCTGATGGACGAACCGTTGTCCAACCTCGACGCCAAGCTGCGGGTGCAGATGAGGTCCGAGATCGCCCGCCTGCAGAACCGGCTTGGCACCACCACCGTGTACGTGACCCACGACCAGACCGAGGCCATGACCCTCGGCGACCGCGTCGTCGTGATGCTCGCCGGGGTGGCCCAGCAGATCGGCACCCCCGACGAGCTCTACCACCGCCCGGCCAACCTGTTCGTCGCCGGATTCATCGGGTCGCCGTCGATGAACTTCTTTCCCGCCACGCTGACCGACGTCGGAGTGCGGCTGCCGTTCGGCGAAGTCACCCTCATGTCCGACGTGCACGACATGTTGGCGCGCCACCCCACGCCGCGGAACGTGATCGTCGGCGTCCGGCCCGAACATCTCGAGGACGCCGCGCTGATCGACTCCTATGCGCGGATCAAGGCGCTGACCTTCGAGGTGAAGGTCGACCTGGTGGAGTCGCTCGGGTCCGACAAGTACGTCCACTTCCACACCGAGGGCGAGGGTGCTCGGGCAGCCCAGCTCGAGGAGCTGACCACGGAGTCCGGGGTCGGTGAGAACCATTACGTGGCAAGGGTTCCCACCGAGTCGAAGGCAGTCGCCGGACAGCCGGCCGAGCTGGCCTTCGACACCTCCAAGCTGACGTTGTTCGACGCCGAAACCGGCGCGAACCTGTCCATCCCGCCCCCTCAGTGACCGACGTCCTGGCCGAGGTCCGCACGCGACTAGGCGAGCACTTCGACCGAATCGGCGCCGGCCCGGAGCCGGCCGTCGCCAGCATCACCTTCCTCGGCGCGGAGTCGATCGACGTGCTGCGCTTCGGACCGGACGCCGACGGCATGCTTCACCATGTGTCGCTTGGCTGTTCGCGGCACGCGATGCTCGACCCGATGGCGATGGTCGTCGACTCGACGAGCGGTCCGCGCGCGGAAGTCGTCGTCACACTTCGTGGTTCGACACCGATGGGTCTGGCCCGTTCGATTGCGGTCGTGGCGGCCTCACCCGCCGTCGAGGGTCTGGTGCTGGTGCCCGACGCCCTCGTCGACCTGGAGACGCCCCTGTGGGAGGGCGCGCCGTTCACCGCGGTGTTGTTGGGGCCCAGTGACGTCGACGACGTCGTGCTGCCCGCACCGAACGAGCCGGTGACCATTCTGTCGGCGACGCCGATCACCCCCACTGAGGCCGCCTGGGTGCGGCTCAAGGGTGCCGAGGCGATGCGGGAGGCGTGGCGGACCGACGGCGTCGACGTCCGGGACCCACGGCGGCGAGCCGCCAGACCGGCCTGAGTGGCGAGCCGCCAGACCGGCCTGAGCGTCGGGCCAGCGCGCCCAGCTGACGCCCCCAACCTAACCGCCGAACGTGGACTTTTGCCACGCTTTCCCCGCCTGGAACGTGGCAAAAGTCCACGTTCGGCGGGAGGCTACAGCCAGTGGTTGCGGCGGAACGTGAAGTACAGCGCCGAACACACCGTCGCCATCACCAGCAGCACCATGGGGTAGCCGTAGGTCCACGCCAACTCCGGCATGTGTTCGAAGTTCATCCCGTAGATGCCGGCCAGCGCCGTCGGGACGGCCGCGATCGCCACCCACGCCGAGATCTTGCGCATGTCCATGTTCTGCTGCATCGACACCTTGCCGACGGCGGCCTGCACCAGCGAGCTGAGCACCTCGTCGTAGCTGGCGATCCGGTCGGACGCCTGTGTGTTGTGGTCGACGACGTCGCGGATGTAGCGCCGAACCTCCTTGGAGATCAGGTCGTTGTGGTCCGAGCCGAGGCGCTGCAGTGCGAGGTTGAGCGGTCCCACCGCCCTGCGCATCTCGACGACCTCCCGCTTGAGCAGGTAGATGTGCTCGATGTCGGTCTCGCTGGTGGGGGAGAAGACGTTCTCCTCCATCGCGTCGATGTCGAACTCGACGAGGTCGGTCACCTCGAGGTAGTGGTCGACGACGTGGTCGGCGATCGCGTGCAGCACGGCGTACGGTCCGAGCGCGCAGTTCGTCGGGTTGGAGTCCATCCGCTTGCGCACCTTGGCGAGGCCGCCGTGGTCGCCGTGCCGGACCGTCACGACGAAGTCGGGCCCGACGAAGATCATGATCTCGCCGGTCTCGACGATCTCACGGGCCTTCGCCACGGACTCGTGCTCGACGTACATGATGGTCTTGAGCACCAGGAACAGCGTGTTGTCGTAGCGCTCCAGCTTGGGTCGCTGATGGGCGTGGACGGCGTCTTCGACGGCGAGTTCGTGCAAGCCGAACACGTCGGCGACGGCTTGCATCTGGCGCTCGTCTGGTTCGTGCAGCCCGATCCAGACGAAGGCCCTGACTTCTGCGAGTTGGAGTTCCCTGACCTTGGCCAGTGCCGCGGCGTGGGTGTACTTGCCCGGCAGGCGCTTGCCGTCGGCGTAGACGCCGCAGTCGACCATCGCCCGCGAAACCGGAACGTGGATGGTGCTGGCGTCGGGCTCTGGCAGCCTACGGTTGGTCGGACGCAGCATCGAGGGCTGCAAGGCACGAAATGACGGCACGAACGTCCTCCCCTGAGCGGGCGGAGCAGCTACGTTGAGCCCCGAATTGACCGTTGCAGATGGTACGCCCAAAGCCTGTGGACCTAGCGGTGAAGTAGCCTGACGCGATGGCCTTGCAGCGGTTGGCGGCGCTGCTCGTCGTTCTGGTGGTGGCCGGCTGCGGCGGATCACCGCCGGCGAAGTCACTCGCCGTCGGCGCCGGACAAGACCCCGCCACCGCCCTGCTGGCCCACCTGTACGCGGCCGCACTGCGGTCCTACGGCAGCGCGGCGCACGTCGAGCAGGGGCCGGATCCGCTGGCCGGGCTGGACTCCGGTGACGTCGAGGTGGTGCCGGGATTCACCGGGCGACTGTTGGTCCGATTCGACCCCGACGCGACGGCTCGCGCTCCCGAACAGGTGTACCGCTCGATGATCTCCGCGCTGCCGGAGGGCGTCGGCGCCGGCGACTACGCGCAATCCGCCGAGGACAAACCCGCACTGGCGATCACCGAGGCGACGGCCACCAAGTGGGGAAGGCGTGACGTCGCGGCGGTGGTCCGCCACTGCCAGGGCCTGACGGTCGGCAAGGTCGTCGGTGACCGATCGCCTGCGTCGGTTGCCACGTGCCGGCTGCCCGCGGCCACCGAGTTTCCGACTGCCGCGGCGCTGGTGGGGGCGCTTCGCTCGGGCCGGGTGGCCGCCGCGTGGACGTCGACCGCCGTGCCGGAGACTCCCGACGACGCCGTCGTCCTCAGTGACAAGACCTCGGCGATCCGGGCGGAGAACGTCGTGCCGCTCTACCGGCGCAACGAGTTGGACGAGCGACAGGTGTTGGCGCTCAACGAGATTGCGGGCGAGCTGGACACCGGCTCATTGGCCGACATGCTCGGCAAGGTGGCCTCGGGCACCGATCCCGGCGCGGTCGCCGACGACTGGTTGGCCTCGCATCCGCTCGGCCACTAGTCCCGTCAGCGGACTCCCGGCATCGCTCGGGAGATGACCGAGGAAAACAGCCGCTGGTAGCCCGATCCGGTGATGCGCACGATGACGTCGAGCACCTTGGCGTCAGCGCCGACCAGCACGCGAGCCTTGTTCTTGCGGACGGCCTCGAGGATGATCACCGCGGCCCGTTCCGGGGTGGTCTTGGCCAGCTTCTTGTCGAAGGTGTTCGCGAGCTTCTCGGCGTCGATGCCCTCGGCCGCCGCAGCGTTGCGCGCGATCGCGGTCTTGATGCCGCCGGGGTGCACCGTCGTCACCTTCACGGGGCGCTTGCCGGCGACCATCTCCTGGCGCAGCGCCTCGGTGAACCCGCGCACCGCGAACTTGGCGGCGTTATAGGCGGCCTGACCGGGCACCGAGAAGATGCCGAACAGGCTGGAGACGTTGACGACGTGCCCGTCGCCGGACTCGATGAGGTGCGGCAGGAACGCCTTGGTGCCGTTGACGACGCCCCAGAAGTCGACGTCCATCACGCGCTCGATGTCCTTGTAGGAGCTGACCTCGACGTCACCGGTGTACGCGATGCCTGCGTTGTTGTAGATCTGGTTGACCTTGCCGAAGTGGGCCTTCACGGCGTCGGCGTACAGCTCGAACGCCTCCCGCTCGGTGACGTCGAGGCGGTCGGCCTTGACGGGAGCACCGATCGCCTTCAGCCGAGCCTCGGTGACGGCGAGCCCTTCGAGGTCGACGTCGCTGATCGCGAGCTTTGCGCCAGAGCGTCCCAGCTCGAGGGCCAGCGCCTGGCCGATACCCGACCCGGCTCCCGTGACGACGGCGACCTTACCGGCGAAGCCCTCCATGAACACTCCTTCTCTCGACGGCGAGCGCGCGCTTGTTGCACCCATCGCCCGAGAGCGGGTGTCAACAAGCGTGCTTTCGGCGTGAAGCCTAACCGGTACCGCTGGTCCCGCCTAAATCGGCCAACGAAAGGGGGTCAGGCGAAACGGGTCAGCCGAACGCCTCGTCGATGATCTCCTGCTGCTCGACGGCGTGCACCTTCGACGAGCCCGACGACGGAGCCGACATCGCGCGCCGCGAAATGCGCTTGATACCGGTCAGCTTGTCGGGCAGCTGCTCGGGGAGGGCGAGGCCGAACGTCGGCCACGCACCCTGATTGGCCGGCTCTTCCTGCACCCAGAAGAACTGCTCGGCGTTCGGGTACTCGTCGAGCGTGGCCCGCAGCCGACGCTTGGCCAGCGGGTAGAGCTGCTCGATGCGGACGATGCCGATGTCCTCGCGGCCGTCCTTCGCCTTGCGGGCCGCCAGGTCGTAGTAGATCTTGCCGCTGGTGAGCAGGATCCGCTTCACCTTCGAAC
The DNA here is from genome assembly GCF_001426545.1 of Mycobacterium sp. Root135. Taxonomy (GTDB): domain Bacteria; phylum Actinomycetota; class Actinomycetes; order Mycobacteriales; family Mycobacteriaceae; genus Mycobacterium. The sequence goes on from NZ_LMEZ01000009.1 coordinate 516,105, forward strand.
GGTCGCCGTCACCGTCGGTGTAGGTCGGCTCCTCCATCACCGAGCGGAACTTCTGCTCGGTGAATTCGCGGATGTCGCTGACGGCTTCCTTCTTGCGCAGCATCGACTTCGGGGTGAAGACGATGAGCGGCCGGTGAATCCCGTCAAGGGCATGCCGACGCAACAGGTGGAAGTAGTTGGCGGGCGTCGACGGCATCGCGACGGTCATCGACCCCTCGGCGCACACCTGCAGGAACCGCTCGATGCGACCCGAGGTGTGGTCCGGCCCCTGGCCTTCGTGGCCGTGCGGCAGCAGCAGCACGACGTCGGACAGCTGGCCCCACTTGGCCTCACCGGAGCTGATGAACTCGTCGATGATGGACTGCGCGCCGTTGACGAAGTCGCCGAACTGCGCCTCCCACAACACCATTGCGTCGGGGTTGCCGACGGAGTAGCCGTACTCGAAGCCCACGGCGGCGTACTCCGACAGTGCCGAGTCGTAGACCATGAACTGGCCGCCGGTCGGCGCGCCCTCCTCGTCGAGCGTCAGCAGTTCGATCGGGGTGAACTCGGCACCGGTCTTGCGGTCGATGATCACCGCGTGCCGCTGGGTGAACGTGCCGCGGCGGGTGTCCTGGCCGGTGAGGCGGATCAGCTTGCCCTCCGACAGCAGGGATCCCAGCGCCAGCAGCTCGCCGAAGGCCCAGTCGATCTTGCCCTCGTAGGCCATCTCGCGGCGCTTGTCCAGGACGGGCTTGACGCGCGGGTGCACGGTGAAGCCCTCCGGCACCGCGAGGTGTGCGTCGCCGATCCTGGCGAGCAGCGACTTGTCAACGGCGGTACTGAGTTTCGCGGGCAGTTGCTGGTCGGCTTCGACCGACTCGCTGGGCTCGATGTCGTGCTTCTCGAGGTCGCGGACCTCGTTGAAGACGCGCTCGAGTTGACCCTGGTAGTCGCGGAGGGCGTCCTCGGCTTCCTTGATGGAGATGTCGCCACGGCCGATGAGCGCTTCGGTGTAGGTCTTGCGGACGCCACGCTTGGTGTCGATGACGTCGTACATTCCCGGCTGCGTCATCGACGGGTCGTCACCCTCGTTGTGCCCGCGACGGCGGTAGCAGAGCATGTCGATGATGACGTCCTTGTTGAACTTCTGCCGGAAGTCGACCGCCAGCCGCGCCACCCAGGACGCTGCCTCGGGGTCGTCGCCGTTGACGTGGAAGATGGGTGCTCCCACCATCTTTGCGACGTCGGTGCAGTACTCCGAGGAGCGGGAGTCCAACGGCGAGGTGGTGAAGCCGATTTGGTTGTTGACGATGATGTGGATGGTGCCGCCGGTGCGGTACCCGCGCAGCAGGGCGAGGTTCAACGTCTCGGCCACGACACCCTGGCCGGCGAAGGCCGCGTCGCCGTGCAGCATCAACGGCACGATGGAGAATTTGGGCGAACCCTCCGCTCCGTCCTTCAAGTCCACCAGGTCCTGCTTGGCGCGGACGATGCCCTCCATGACCGGGTCGACGGCCTCGAGGTGCGACGGGTTGGCCACCAGCGAGACGTCGATGTCGTTGTCGCCGAACATCTGCAGGTAGTTACCGGTGGCGCCGAGGTGGTACTTCACGTCACCGGATCCGTGCGCCTGGCTGGGGTTCAGGTTGCCCTCGAACTCCGAGAAGATCTGCGACGCGGGCTTGCCGACGATGTTCGCCAGCACGTTGAGCCGACCGCGGTGCGGCATGCCGATGACGACCTCGTCGAGGTTGTGTTCGGCCGCCTGGTCGAGCACGGCGTCCATCATCGGGATGACGGTCTCGGCGCCCTCCAGCGAGAAGCGCTTCTGCCCAACGTACTTCGTCTGCAAGAACGTCTCGAACGCCTCTGCGGCGTTGAGCTTGCTCAGGATGTACTTCTGCTCTGCGACGGTGAACTTGTCGTGCTTGACCTCGACGCGTTCCTGAATCCACTTCTGCTGCTCGGGTTCCAGGATGTGGGTGTACTCGACGCCGACGTGGCGGCAGTACGCGTCACGCAGCACCGACAGCACGTCGCGCAGCTTCTTGTATTCCTTGCCCGCGAAGCCGTCGACCTTGAAGACCCGGTCCAGGTCCCACAGCGTCAGCCCGTGGGTGAGGACGTCGAGGTCGGGGTGGCTGCGGAAACGCGTCTTGTCGAGTCGCAGGGGGTCGATGTCGGCCATCAGATGGCCGCGATTGCGGTACGCCGCAATCAGTTCGATGATCCGCGCGTTCTTGTCGAAGATCGAGTCGGGGTTGTCGGTACGCCACCGGACGGGCTCGTACGGGATGCCCAACTCGCGGAAGATCTCGTCGTAGAAGTCGTCGGAGAGCAGGAGCTGGTGGATGGTGCGCAGGAAGTCGCCGGACTCGGCGCCCTGGATGATGCGGTGGTCGTACGTCGAGGTGAGGGTGATCAGCTTGCCGAGACCCATCTCGGCGATCCGCTCCTCGCTGGCGCCCTGGAACTCGGCCGGGTACTCCATCGCACCGGCGCCGACGATCGTGCCCTGCCCGCTCATCAGCCGCGGCACGGAGTGCACGGTGCCGATGGTGCCCGGGTTGGTCAACGAGATGGTGACGCCCGAGAAGTCCTCCGCGGTGAGCTTGCCGTCGCGGGCTCGGCGCACGATGTCCTCGTATGCGGCGATGAACTGCCCGAAACGCATTGTCTCGCAACGCTTGATGGCGGCGACCACGAGCTGGCGACCGTTCTTGGTCTGCAGATCGATGGCGAGGCCCAGGTTGACGTGCGCGGGCGTCACCACGTTCGGCTTGCCGTCCACCTCGGCGAAGTGCCGGTTCATGGTCGGGAAGCTCTTGAGGGCTTGGACGATCGCGTAGCCCAGCAGATGGGTGAAGCTGATCTTGCCGCCGCGGGTGCGCTTGAGGTGGTTGTTGATGACGACGCGGTTGTCGATCATCACCTTGGCCGGGATGGCCCGCACGCTGGTGGCGGTCGGCACGCTCAACGAGGCGTTCATGTTCTTCACGACGGCAGCGGACGCGCCGCGGAGGATCGACACGTCGTCTTCGTCGGAGGACTTGGCGGGCTCGGGCTTGGAGTCGGTCTTGGACTCGGTCTTCACGGGTTCGGCCTTCGGCTTCGGCTCGGGCTTGGAGTCGGTCTTGGTCTCGGCCTTGGCGGGTTCGGCCTTGGGCTTGTCGGCCTTCGCGGGCGCGGCCTGAGCCTTCACCGGTGCCTCGGCCTTGTCGTTGCCGTTCGACGGCGGTGCGCTCGCCTCGGTCGACGGCTCCGGGGAGTAGTCGACGAGAAACTCGTGCCAACTCGAGTCGACCGACGAGGGATCCTCGCGAAACTTGCGATACATCTCCTCGACAAGCCATTCGTTCTGTCCAAATGGTGAAGGTGAACTGCTCACGGCAGCTACTCGCCTCGATTCCTTCTAACTCCGCGGGCGCGCCGTCTGCCGCTCGCTCTCTCGCCGCATAAAGGCTAGCGCTTCAGCAGCGACCAGTAACGGCCAACGCCCTTAGTCAACTGGAGCCGACGTCGATGGCGGCGTGCGCACGTCCCGGTGGGACGCGCCCCTTACTGCTCCAAACCGCGCAGAACGTGCAGCGTCGCAGGCCACCGCGGCGGTGGATTGCCGAACGCGCCGCGCGCATTGGAGATGATTTTCTTGCCCATCGCACGGTTTCCGACGCCACCGACCACGGCACCGATGCCGACGGGTAGCAGCTTGCCGAACGCGATGGCGCCACGCTTCAACGCGTACTTCTTGACGAAGAACTTGAGCAACCGGCCGTTGAGCTGCGACACCGCAGGCAACGGCAAAGACGCAGCGCCGTCGGCCAGCCAGCCGCCGCCCGTGCGTCCCGTTCCGATGAGGTCGGCAACGGCGCGCTTGCCGTCCTCGCCGACAAGCACCGCGAGCACCAGTGCCCGCCGTCGCTCGCGATGAGCGGCCGGAATGCCGTGGACCTCCGCGACGGCCAGCACGAAGACCGCCGTCGCCTCGAGGAACACCACGGTCTCGCCGGCGACCGCGGACATGGCCACCAGGGTGCCGATGCCCGGGAACGCCGCTGCCGAGCCGACGGCCGCGCCGCTGGCCATGACCGCGGCGAGGTAGTGGTTCTCCAGCTTGCCGACGATCTCTGCGGGCGAGGCGTTGGGATTGTGCTCGCGCAGGCGGTCGACGTAGGCCTTCACGGCCGGGGCCTGCACTCGGGCGCCGCGTTCGATGATTTGGGACAGTGCCCGCGCCGCGACGCTCGGATCGTCGTCGAGCTTGGCGGGCACCTGACTCTTGGCACCGGAGCGAGCGCTCATGGTTGGGCCTCCCCGTTTGCGGACTGGCTCGTTCAGGCTAGTCCGTCGTCCTGCAGTTCAACGTACTGCGGGGCGCCCGCGTGCCCAGCGGTGACGGCTGTCACCGTTCGCTCAGGGAAGAAAACGCTCGTAACCCTTGCTAAACAGTTTCATGGCAGCATCTGGATACGTGGACCTTGAGAATGCTGCACCCAACCATGCTGGGGTGGCTGGTGAGAAGAAGGTGCCGAGCAACGCCCGCATGATCGTGGTGCTCGGTCTTCTGGTCGCCCTCGGCCCCCTGACGATCGACATGTACCTGCCTGCCCTGCCGCAAATCGCCGAGGACTACTCGGTGTCGTCGTCGGTGGTTCAGCTGACGCTGACCGGCACCCTGGCCGGGCTGGCCATCGGCCAGTTGATCATCGGTCCGCTGTCCGATTCGTTGGGCCGACGCCGACCGCTGATGGCCGGAATCGTGCTGCACATGCTGGCGTCGCTGCTGTGCCTCGTCGCGCCGAACATCGTCGTCCTCGGTGTTGCACGCAGCCTGCAGGGCGTCGGCGCGGCGGCGACCATGGTGGTCGCACTCGCCATCGTCGGCGACCTCTTCACCGATTCCACGGCGGCAACCGTGATGTCACGGCTGATGCTGGTGCTCGGCGTCGCCCCGGTGATCGCGCCGTCGCTGGGCGCGGCCGTTCTGTTGCGCTTCTCCTGGCACTGGGTCTTCGCGGTTCTGGTGGTGCTCGCCGGTTTGCTGCTGCTGCTCGCCGCCCTTGCGCTCCCCGAGACGTTGCAGGTGTCGCATCGGAGGCCGCTGCGCATCCGCGGAATTCTCGGCACCTACGGCGAACTGCTGCGTGACCGACGTTTCGTCATCCTGGTGCTAGTTGCGGCGCTCGGCATGTCCGGTCTGTTCGCCTACATCGCGGGTGCGTCGTTCGTCCTTCAGGGCCGCCACGGCCTCGACCAGCAGGCGTTCGCGCTGGTGTTCGGCGCCGGCGCCGTCGCGTTGATCGGAGCGACCCAGTTCAACGTCGTGCTGTTGCGTCGCTTCACGCCGCAGACCATCACCGTCTGGGCGCTGGCGGCCTCGGTGGTCGCCGGGGTGGTGTTCGTCGCGCTGGCCGCAACGGGTGTCGGCGGCATCTACGCCTTCGTGCTGCCCGTGTGGGCGATCCTGGCCGCGATGGGCTTCGTCATCCCCAACGCGCCTGCGGTGGCGCTGTCTCGGCATCCCGATGCGGCAGGCACGGCGGCGGCGTTGCTTGGCGCCGGTCAGTTCGGCCTCGGAGCGGCCGTTGCACCGTTGGTCGGCGTGCTCGGCAACGACGAACTCGCCCTTGCCGCGGTCATGACGGCCGGTTCGGTCGTCGCGCTGCTTGCGCTGCTCGCCGTGGGGTCGACGGCCCGCGTCGAGGGCGACGCGCTGCCCGCGGGCGCCGTGCCCGACGCGGCGTAACCCCGACTTGTCGCCGATCCTGCTGATCCGTAGCGTCGGCTTTCCAGCTTCACAACGCTTGGTCGAGTAGATGCCGCAGACACTGACATTCACGTTGACGCCCCACGCCGTCATGGCGATGGAGGCATGGCGATGACGGCGGCGCTGCAGTTGCTCAGGCCCCGCACCGACAACCCGTGGAACGCGCTGTGGGCGCTGCTCGTCGGGTTCTTCATGATCCTGCTCGACGCCACCATCGTCTCCGTCGCCAATCCGTCGATCATGGACGCGCTGCACGCCGACTACGACGCGGTCATCTGGGTGACCAGCGCCTACCTGCTGGCCTACGCCGTGCCGCTTCTGCTCGCCGGCCGGCTCGGCGACCGGTTCGGGCCGCGCAACCTCTACCTGGTCGGGTTGGCGGTGTTCACCGCCGCGTCGCTGTGGTGTGGGTTGGCGGGCAGCATCGAGGTGCTGGTCGCCGCGCGCGTCGTCCAGGGCGTCGGCGCGGCGCTGCTGACACCGCAGACCCTCTCGACGATCACCAGGGTCTTCCCGCCGGAGCGACGTGGTGTCGCGCTCAGCGTGTGGGGCGCCACCGCAGGCGTCGCGACGCTGGTGGGGCCGCTGGCCGGAGGCGTCCTGGTCGACGGCCTCGGCTGGCAGTGGATCTTCATCGTGAACGTGCCGATCGGAATCGTCGGTCTGGTCGTCGCGCTGATCTTCGTTCCGGTCCTGCCGACCGAGAAGCGCGGGTACGACGTGATCGGCGTCCTGCTCTCCGGCGTGGCCCTGTTCCTCATCGTGTTCGCGCTGCAGGAGGGCCAATCGCACGACTGGGCGCCGTGGATTTGGGGCACGTTGGTGGCGGGCGTCGTCGCGATGGGGGCGTTCGTCTACTGGCAGGCGGTCCAGGCCGGCGAGCCGCTGATACCGCTGAGGATCTTTCGGGACGCCGACTTCAGCCTGTCCAACCTCGGCATCGCCGTCATCGGCTTCACGGTCACGTCGATGATCGTGCCGGTGATGTTCTACGCCCAGGCGGTGTGTGGGCTCTCGCCAACCCGATCGGCGTTGCTCACGGCGCCGATGGCGGTGATGTCGGGTGTGCTGGCACCCGTCGTCGGCAAACTCGTCGACCGGTCCCACCCGCGACCCCTCATCGGATTCGGCTTCTCCGCCGTGGCCATCGCGCTGACCTGGCTGTCGTTCGAGATGACGCCGACGACGCCGATCTGGCGACTCGAGCTGCCGCTGACCCTGATGGGCGTCGGGATGGCGTTCATCTGGTCCCCGTTGGGGGCCACCGCCACCCGCAATCTGCCGCCCCGACTGGCGGGCGCCGGTTCCGGCGTCTACAACACCACTCGTCAGGTGGGCAGCGTGCTGGGCAGTGCGGGCATCGCCGCCCTGATGACGTCGCAGATCAGCGCGTCGCTGCCGGCGCAATCCGATCCTGCGGTCGGGCAGGCCGCGGTCACTCAGTTGCCGAGCTTCCTGCACGAGCCGTTCGCCGAGGCGCTGTCGCGATCGCTGCTGCTGCCCGCATTCGTCGCGCTGTTCGGCGTCGTCGCCGCGCTGTTCCTTCGGGGCTTCGGGGACGGCTCGGCCCTCGAGGACCGGCCGGTCACCCCGGCCGTCCCCGTCGAACCCGACTACTTTCCCGACGACGACGATTACTTCGAGTACACGGTCGACTGGACTTCGGCAGAGGACTTCTCTGCACACGATGAGGAATGGGACGATCCCCACCGCGCCGAGCAGTGGCGCGCCGACGAGAGCGTCACCTCACCACTAGCCGTCCACGACCCGGTGCACGACCCCGACACCGTCCCCGGACTGATCACCGTCGACGGGCCGTACCGGACCCCGGAGCCCATTCCCGCCCGCAACGGACATGCCGTGTGGCGCGACCTGCTCGACGATCAGCTCGACGGGTCGGTCGTCACGTCGAGGCCGGAACCAATCGATCTCGCCAACAACGGGTTTCACGTACCCTTCGAAACGGCTTCAGAAGCGGCTTCGGCTCCGAGCTTGGGCAGGCACTCCCGCCAGGAGGTGTCGCCGGACCACGACGCGGGCACCTACGGCAAGCACTCGATGCGATTCCGGGACTGACTCAGCTGAAGAGCACCGCGGGATTCAGGTAACCGTGCGGGTCGAAGGCCGTCTTGAGCGCGCGCATCGCCGCCACGTCCGCGTCGGTTCGCGACATCGTGAGGTAGTCCCGCTTCTTGGTGCCGACCCCGTGCTCGCTGCTGACGTTGCCCCGGCTGTCGGCGATCAGCGTCATCATCGCCGAGTACAGCGCCCGCTCGCCGTCGGCGTCGAGAACGCACCGCACCAGGTTCAGGTGCAGGTTGCCCTCGCCGACGTGGCCGAACAGTACCGGGATCGCGTCCGGGGCGTGCTCGGCGACCAATTCCGTTGCCGCCGTGGCGAACTCGCTGATCATCGACAGGGGCAGCGAGACGTCGAACTTCAGCGGGGGACCGTAGACGCCCAGCACGTCGGCGACGGCCTCGCGGACCTGCCAGAGGCGGAACTGCGTCGCGGCGTCGACTCCGACGGCGGGCTCACCGGCCAGCTCGGCGTCGGACAGAAGGTCGGCCAATCGCTCGGTGAGGTCGACGTCGCCGGCCAGCTCGATCAGCAGCTGCCACGCCCCGTCGACCGCGGGACCCACGCCGGCGTGCTCGGCGGTCAACGCGCTGGCCCTGGCGTCGACGAGCTCGAGGGCGGCGATGCCGTCGACGTCGCGGAACACGCGTCCGACGGCGACGAGCGCGTCCAGGTCGTCGAATCCGGCGATGGCCGTAACCCGTTGTGCCGGTGTGGGATACAGCCGTAGATCGAGGCTGGTGATCACCCCGAGGGTGCCCTCGGCGCCGACGAACAGCGACGCCAGGTCGTACCCGGTGTTGTCGCTGCGCACCTCGCTGTGGCGGCGCACCACCGACCCGTCGACGAGCGCCACCTCGAGTCCCAACACCTGTTCACCCATGTTGCCGTAGCGCACGGTGCGCAGGCCGCCGGCGTTGGTCGACGCCATGCCACCGACCGTCGCCGAGTCGCGTGCGGCGAGGTCGACGCCGAACACCAGGCCCGCCTCGGTGGCGGCGCGTTGGACGGACCCGAGGGTGGCGCCCGCGCCGGCGCGGACGCGGCGTTCGACGACGTTGACCTCGCCGATCGCCGAGAGCCGTTCGGTGGACAGCAACACGTCGTCGTGCTCGGGCACGGTGCCCGCGACAAGGGACGTCCGGCCGCCCTGCACGGTGACGTACGCCCCCGCGTCCCGACACGTCCGCAACACCGCGGCGACCTCGTCGTCGGAGCCGGGCCGGACCAGGGCGGCCGCCCTGCCGCGATAGCGCCCGGTGTAGTCGACGCAGCGGCCGGCCAGCACGTCGGGATCGGTGCTGACGTACTTGGCGCCGACGATCGCCGCGAGCTGGTCGGTCAGGCTGTCACTCACCCCGTCGGTGTATCACAGGCCGATGGTCGGCTCCGCCGACGTGGCAGTCAAGGACAGGAACGCCCCGAGTTCGATCAGGCCGTCGGGGGTCGACGGAAGGTAGTCCGTCAGCAGCCGGGACAGCACTACGACCGCCGCGTACTTGGCCCGACTCACGGCGACGTTGAGCCGATTGCGGTTGAGCAGGAACGAGATTCCGCGCGGCACGTCGTCAGCCGACGATGCGGTCATCGACACGAACACCACCGGCGCTTGCCGACCTTGGAACTTGTCGACCGTGCCGACCTGGACCTCGGTCAGGTCCGCGGCGTCGAGCCGGCGCCGCAGAGTGACCACCTGGGCGTTGTACGGGGTGACGACCAGCACGTGCCCCTGGTCGAGGGGGACGGTCTCGTCGCCGTCGGTCCACGGGTTGCCGAGCAGGCCCTGGATCTCACTGACGATCGCGTCGGCCTCCTCGGGGCTGTCGGTCGAGTTGCCGTCGTGGTCGACCTCGAGCAGTCGGACACCGGGGGTCACGCCGTCGAGTCGCCGCGCTCCGCTGACGTCGTCCTTGGCGCGCAACCTCCCGTCGTAGGACAGCCGGGACACCGGCCCGCACACGTCGGGATGCATGCGGTAGGAGAACTCCAGGAAGTAGCCGCGTTCCGGCGGAAGGGTGTGGTGGCCGTCCACCAACCAGCCCAGCGCCGAGTGGTCGACCGGTTCGGGGTGGGTGCCCTGACTGACCTGCGGCAGCTGCTGCGGGTCGCCGAGCAGCAGCAGGTTCCTGGCGGCGCTGGCCACCGCGATGGTGTTGGCCAAGCTGTACTGGCCCGCCTCCTCGACCACCAGCAGGTCCAATGAGCCGCGCGGAACCCGTCCGGCGTTGGCGAAATCCCAAGCCGTACCACCGATTACGCCTCCGGCGGGGTCGTCGATGAACGCCGGGTAGTCCTTCTCGGCGACGTCTCGCCACGGCGCGTTGGGGCTCTTCTTCTTGCCGACCCGGTCCGGATCCACTCCTGCGTCGACGACGCATCCGAGCAGGTTCTCCACCACGGCGTGTGACTGCGCCACCACGCCGATGCGCCAGTGGCGCTCGGTGACGAGCCGGGCGATCACCTGGGCGGAGGTGAACGTCTTGCCGGTGCCCGGCGGCCCGTGCACCGCCAGGTAGGACGAGTCGAGGTCCAGCAGTGCGTCGGTGACGTCGGCGGCGACGTCACCGCGGCGGGGGAGTGCACCACCGGTCACGGTGCGCGGTGGGCGGCGAAGCAGGATGTCGGTGACCGCGTCGGCGGGCAGGTTAGGCAAACCCGCCCCGACGAAGGCGGCGGTCGCCTCGATGGATTCCTGCAGCGGCCTGGTGTTGATCGGTGGCCCCGGTGTGAGCGCGAACGGCACCTGAGCGAAGGCTTCGCCGTCCTTGGGCTGCTTCTCGACGATCATCGCCTCCGTCGGCGCCTCGGGATCGTCGCACCCGATGACCTCGACGCTGGCGAACCCGCGGCGGTCGGGATCGTCGGCGAACCCCGCGGGAGCCGGCGGCTCGTAGAGGGCGTACATGCTCCTGCCCAGTTCTCCGGTGGCGATCTCACCGAAGAGCCTGACGTGCCGTTGCGGCTTGCGGGCCCGCGGCGGCTGGTGCCAGTCGGCGACGACCTCGTGGCGGTCCGCGACGAACACGTCGCCGTTGTCGGACCACTCGTCGACCGGATTGTTGACGCGGTCGAAATGGGCCCACCAGAACGGCTTGTCCTCCCGCTTGTGATAGCCCCTGGCGGCCGCGACCATCGCGACGGCGGTCTGCTCGGGGGTGCGCGGCTCGGACCCGTCGCCGGCGAACGTCATCAGTCGGCGCTCGAGGGCGTCGGCGACCTCGACGGCTTCGTCGGACGCCGCGCCACGCACGCGCTGCGGCCCGCGCGGGGGCACCTCGGATTCGATGGCGCGGGCCACCAACCAGTCGCGGAGCCGGCGCGTCGACCGGCAGTCGTACCGGTTGTAGTCCTCGATGTCCTTGAGCACGATCTCCGCGTCGTCGACCTTGCCCTCGTCGCGCAGCGAGCAGTAGCGGGCGTACTGGGTGATCGAGTCCGTCGCGGTGGTCACCTCGCCGTCGCGCAGTTCGTTGCCCATGTACAGCGGCTCGAGGTACTTGATGGAGTAGCTCTCGGTGCCGACGCGAATGCTCTTGCGCACCAACGGATACAGGTCGACGAGCACGCCGTTGCGCAGCAGTTCGTCGACGTCGTTCTCGCCGACCCCGTATCGGCCGGCCAGCCGCAGCAGCGTGCTCTTCTCGTATGCGGCGTAGTGGTAGACGTGCATACCCGGGTACTTCTTCAGACGCTTGCGGACCATGGCCAGGAAGTCGACGAGGGCTTGGCGCTCGCTGGGGCGGTCGTGAGCCCAGTAGGGCGTGAACTCCTCGGCAGCCGGCGAGCCGGCAGATCCTGCCGAAGCGGTCAGCACACCCCACAGGTATTCCAGGCCCCACTCCCTGCCGTTGAGCGTCCACAGTGGGTCGCCCTCGAAGTCGAAGAACAGGTCGCCCTTGTTCGCGTCGGGAAGGACCATGAGGGGCTGGGCGTCGACCACCTCGTACGGCGGCTTTCCGTCCACTCGATCGGCGACCTGCAGCCGCGCCTGTGCGGTGAGCGCCTTCACCGTGCGGGCGGACAGCTCGGGCACCGCTGCGTCCAGCTCGGCGAGGTCGTGCACGGTGGTGACGCCCGCGTCGATGAGGCGGGAGCGTTGACTCACCCGCATCCCGGCGACCAGCAGCAGGTCGTCGCGGTCGCGGACCTCGACGCTGCACTCCGGACACCGGAAGCATGCGCGGACGTCGTCGTCGTCCCAACTGACCGGCCTGTCGCGCGCGAGGTGCTCGTCGAGCAGCCGCTGCAGGGCCTCACGTCGGGGCAGATACACGGGAAGCAGTTCGTCGACCCGGTAGGGGGACACGGCGCCGTCGCCGAGCACCAGCTCGACCTCGTCGGCCACCGGGACGCCGCGGCGCGCGAGCGTGTCCGCGTACGCGGCGAGTTGCAGCAGGGCCTCGACCTTCACCGAGCGGGCGAGCTTGGTGTCGCGCAGCAGATACCGGTCGCCGGCCAGACCGTGTTCGAGGATCAGGAAGTCGGCGAACCCCACGAAGCGGCCGTCGAACATCGCCGCCTGGTAGATGACCGGGGCGCGGCTCTCGACGGCGCGCATCGTCTGCTCGGCCGCGGAGCGCAGCCCCGAGGCGGTGTAGGACGGGCGGCCGATGACGGTGACGTCACCGAACTCGGCGCTGAGGTCGTCGAGCTGACGACGTTCGTGGTCGTCGCCGAGGGACGACGTGCGCTCGAGCAACTCGTCGGTGACGACGATCTTCGGGCTGCGTCCGAGCTTGGCGTCGAAGGCGCGCAGCAAGGCGTACTCGCAGCGCGCGGCGGCGGCGAGATCGGATGCGCTGTAGACGACGCGGTCGTCTCCATCGGCTAGGACGAACACGAACTCGACTGTAGGTCAGGGGTCCGACGTCACCCCGTGGCGAACTATCCCGTGTTGCCGATCAATTCGACTCCGTTGCCGTTCCACCGGAACCGCACCACGCTCTTGAGCTTGCTGGTCTCGTTGAGGTACATCAGCGCGATGGTGTCGCCCGTCGTCGCGGTGTCGTCGATGCCGTTGAAGCCGTAGGTGTCCGGAACGCCGGTGGGGATCACCTTGCCAAGGTGGAACAACACGGCGCGGGTGTTCGGGTTGTCGGCGTTGGTGTTCGCCTTGATGACGATCGCCGACAGCGGCGCGCATTCGTTGTAATTGCCCGCCAACGGCTCGGGGCTCCACGGTTGGCCACTCCGAGGGTCCTTCGGCAGTTCGGACACGGCCTTGGCGATCTCCGGTGCGGCCAGGTCGACGGCACAGGGATCGGCGGGCGCCGGCGCCGGGGACGGACCGGCGGCGACCGTCGGGGCAGGAGCGGGTGCGGCCGTCTGAGCCGGGGGGACGGTGGCTTCCGGGGTCTTGGAGACGGTCGAATCGCTCGCCCCGCAGCCGGCGAGTGTCGCCACCGCGGCCAGGACTGCGAACCACCGATGCACCCTCACTGGTCCCTTCACGCTGCGCCACCGTACCGGCTATTCGTGTGCACGCGGGGACGACATGAGGGAGAGAGCTGCATTTACCCGTAGACTGCCACCTCGATGAGCTCTGAAGACTCCGACGCGACTGGCGCCGACATAACCTTTGCTGACCTGCAGATTCACCCGGCGGTGCTGCGGGCCCTCGCCGACGTCGGCTACGAGTCGCCGTCGGCGATTCAGGCCGCGACGATTCCGGCGATGATGGCCGGCTCCGACGTGGTCGGACTTGCGCAGACCGGCACCGGCAAGACCGCCGCGTTCGCGATCCCCATCCTGTCCCGGATCGACACCACCAGCCGCACCACGCAGGCCTTGGTGCTCGCCCCGACGCGCGAGCTTGCACTGCAGGTCGCGGAGGCTTTCAGCCGCTACGGAGCGCACCTGCCGGTGAACGTGCTTCCGGTCTACGGCGGCTCGTCCTACGGTCCGCAGCTGGCCGGCCTCAAGCGCGGCGCGCAGGTCGTCGTCGGCACCCCCGGCCGGGTGATCGACCACCTTGAGAAGGGCAGCCTGGACGTCTCGCACCTCGACTACATGGTGCTCGACGAGGCCGACGAGATGCTGCAGATGGGCTTCGCCGAGGACGTCGAGCGGATCCTCGCCGACACCCCCGAGTACAAGCAGGTGGCCCTGTTCTCGGCCACCATGCCGCCCGCGATCCGCAAGATCACCTCCAAGTACCTGCACGATCCCGTACAGGTCACTGTGAAGTCGAAGACGGCGACCGCGGAGAACATCTCGCAGCGCTACATCCAGGTGGCCGGACCGCGGAAGATGGATGCGCTCACCCGATTGCTCGAGGTCGAGCCGTTCGAGGCGATGATCGTGTTCGTCCGCACCAAGCAGGCCACCGAAGAGGTCGCCGAAAAGCTGCGCGCCAGGGGATTCTCCGCCGCGGCCATCAACGGTGACATCGCCCAGGCCGTCCGTGAGCGCACCATCAGTCAGCTCAAGGACGGGACGATCGACATCCTGATCGCCACCGACGTTGCGGCGCGTGGTCTGGACGTCGAGCGCATCTCCCACGTCCTCAACTACGACATCCCGCACGATCCGGAGTCCTACGTGCACCGCATCGGGCGCACGGGTCGGGCCGGGCGCTCCGGCGCGGCGGTGCTGTTCGTCACACCGCGCGAGAAGCATCTGCTCAACTCCATCGAGCGGGTGTCCCGGCAGAAGCTCGTCGAGTCGCAGCTCCCGTCCGTCGACGACGTCAACGACAAGCGCGTCGAGAAGTTCCGCGAAGCGATCACCGAGGCGCTGAACGCCCCCGGAATCGAGTTGTTCCGCAAGCTGATCGAGGACTACGAGCGCGACCACGACGTGCCGACGGCCGAGATCGCCGCGGCCTTGGCGGTGCAGAGTCGCGGTGGTGGCGAGTTCCTGATGACCGAGCCGCCGCCGGAGAAGCGCCGCGAGCGTCCGGACCGCGACTCGACCGGTGAGGGCGGCCCGCGCAAGCGGCGCGACAACGTCCGAAGTGACCTCGCCACCTACCGCATCGCGGTCGGCAAGCGGCACAAGGTCGGTCCGGGTTCCATCGTCGGCGCGATCGCCAACGAGGGTGGGTTGCACCGCAGCGACTTCGGCCACATCACCATCAAGATGGACCATTCGACGGTCGAGTTGCCTGCGAAGCTGTCCAATGAAACCTTGAAGAAGCTCGCGAACACCCGTATTTCGGGTGTGCTCATCGATCTCAAACAAGATCGTCCAGGTCGAGAGGGTCCGAGTCACCACCACAAGCCGAAGTGACGGAGCGCGACACTGACGTTGGCGGCCTCGAGTCGGCAAGCCGGGGCAGAGTCGCCTCACTAACCGGCGTTCGCGCGGTCGCCGCGATACTCGTGATGTTGACCCACGCCGCGTACACGACGGGCAAGTACACCCACGGCTACGCGGGATTGATCTACTCCCGCATGGAGATTGGCGTCCCGATCTTCTTCGTGCTGTCCGGCTTCCTGCTGTTCGCGCCGTGGGTGCAGGCGGCCGCCGACGGTCGCCCTGCGCCGTCGGTCAGCCGATACGCGTGGCATCGGGTTCGGCGAATCATGCCCGCCTATGTCGTCACGGTGCTCGCGGCGTACCTGGTGTATCACTTCCGTACTGCGGGGCCGAATCCCGGCCACACGTGGATTGGGTTGTTTCGCAATCTGACCCTGACGCAGATCTACACCGACGACTACCTGTATTCGTATCTGCACCAAGGCCTTACACAGATGTGGAGCCTCGCCGTCGAGGCGGCGTTCTACGTCGCCCTTCCGTTCTTGGCCTATCTGCTGTTGGTGGTGGTGTGCCGCAGGCAGTGGCATCCGGTGCGCCTGATCCTCGGACTGGTGGCGTTGGCGTTCGTCAGCCCGGCCTGGTTGACGCTGGTGCACACCACCGAGTTCCTTCCCGACGGTGCGCCGCTGTGGCTGCCGACGTATCTGACGTGGTTCCTCGGCGGAATGCTGCTCGCGGCGCTGCTGCCCCTCGGCGTGCGTGCGTACGCGGTGATCTGCATACCGCTGGCGATTGCCTGCTATCTCATCGCGTCGACGCCGATCGCCGGGGCGCCTACGACGTCACCCGCCGAGCTCCGGGAGGGCTTGGTCAAGACGGTCTTCTACGCGGTCATCTCGACGCTGGTGGTGGCCCCGCTGGCGCTACGGGGGCACGACGGAGCGCGCGGGTGGTATCAGCAGTTCATGGCGAGCCGGCCGATGGTGTTCCTCGGCGAAATCTCCTACGAGATCTTTCTGATTCACCTCGTCACCATGGAATTGGTGATGGTCGAAATCCTGCGGTTCCCGATCTACACCGGCTCCATGTGGTGGTTGTTCGTGGTCACGATGATCGTCACCGTGCCGCTGGCGTGGCTGCTGCACCGCGTGACCCGGGTGCGGACGTAGCCACCGCCCGCCACGCCAATTGAGTTAGGGTTACCTAAGTCGATTGGAGACGTCATGGCCGAACACAAGACATCCCGCGGATTTACCGGTGCGCTCGTAAAGCTCTGGCGCGGAGGCGATTACGCCCTGACGGTCACAGGTCGCACCGAGGTGACGCCGAACTACCTCCGCCTGCACTTCCTCGCCAAGGAGTTGCTCGCCGAGCGCCCGATCCATCCGACGATGTGGGTCCGCGGCTGGTTCCCCGACGGCAACAAGTCACATCAGCGGGGCTACACGCTGGTCAACCCCGATCCCGAGGCCGGGACGCTGGACGTCGAGTTCGCCATGCACGACGGACTGGCGACGGCCTGGGCCAGGGCCGCCACACCTGGCGACACCCTCGAGGTCACGGTCCTCGGAAGCAACTTCACCCTCCCGGAACCCGCGCCCGCGGGTTACGTCGTCGTCGGTGACACGGCGTCGTTGCCGGCGATCAACTCGCTGCTCGACGCCAAAGCCCGGGCGAGCGAAGCGACGGGGAGTGGCACCGACGTGCCGGCCAGGGTCTTCCTCGAGTCCTCCCACGACGACGACCGCGAACTCCCCGTCACCGGGGGCGACGTCACGTGGGTCGACCGCAAGAACGGCGGCGAGGCGTTGGTCGAGGCCGTCCGATCGTCGGCCTTCCCGGCGCCCGACCACTTCGGCTGGGTGGCCTGTGACAACCGCACCACCCGGGCGGTCGCCAAGATCCTCCGCGAGGACTACGGAATACCTCGCAAGGCCGTCAAGGCGCAGGCCTACTGGGCGGGCTGACGCCCACTCGAGTCAAGATCAACTCCGGCGAGGAATGTCCCGCGGGGAGGGCAGCAGGCGCCTACGCTGTGGCCCATCGCCGCAGCGCGGCGGTCCCTTCGGCGAGCGGACGGCCCCATGACTGCTACGGAACGGGCGCAGGTTCGGCGCGACATTCTGCCGATCCCCGACGTCGCCCAGGTCGGCCTGACGACCTACGACGCGAAGGACCCGGACACCAGCTATCCGCCGATCAAGGACGTGCGTCCGCCCGACGGCGCGCCCAACGTGCTCGTCATCCTGATCGACGACGTCGGCTTCGGCGCCAGCAGCGCGTTCGGCGGCCCGTGTGAGACGCCCAACTTCGAGAAGCTCGCGTCAGGAGGGTTGAAGTACAACCGTTTTCACACCACGGCGTTGTGTTCCCCGACGCGGCAGGCGTTGTTGACCGGCCGCAACCACCACTCCGTCGGCATGGGGTGCATCACCGAGGCTGCCACGGCAGCACCGGGTTACAGCTCGGTGCTGCCGAACACCAAGGCGCCTCTGCCGCTGACGCTGAAGCTCAACGGCTACTCCACGGCGCAGTTCGGCAAGTGCCACGAGGTGCCCGTCTGGCAGGCCAGCCCGGCGGGGCCGTTCACCGCCTGGCCGAGCGGAGGAGGCGGCTTCGAGTACTTCTACGGTTTCATCGGCGGTGAGAACAATCAGTGGGATCCGGCCCTCTACGAGGGGACGACGCCGATCGAGCCGCCGAAGACCGCGGCCGAGGGATACCACCTGACCGAGGACCTGACGGACAAGGCGATCAGCTGGGTGAGCCAGCAGAAGGCGCTCCTGCCCGACAAGCCGTTCTTCATGTACTTCGCGCCGGGGGCCACCCACGCGCCGCATCAGGTCCCCGCCGAGTGGATCGAGAAGTACCGGGGCAAATTCGCCCATGGCTGGGATCGCCAGCGCGAGATCACCTTCGAACGCCAGAGGGAACTCGGCGTGATTCCGGAAGACGCCGTACTGACCCCGCGCCACGCGGAGATCCCGGCCTGGGACGACATGGACTCGGCATTGCGGCCCGTGTTGGAGCGTCAGATGGAGGTCTATGCCGCCTTCATGGAACACACCGACCATCACGTCGGCCGCTTGCTCGACGCGCTGGGACCGGTGCTCGACGACACGTTGGTCTACCTCATCGTCGGTGACAACGGAGCCTCGGCGGAGGGCACGCTGCAGGGTGCGTTCAACGAGATGGCGAACTTCAACGGAATGGCCGCCATCGAGACCCCCGAATTCCTGCTCTCCAAGCTCGACGAGTTCGGTGGGGAGGGTTCCTACGGGCACTACGCGGTGGGATGGGCCTGGGCGATGGATACGCCCTACCAGTGGACCAAGCAGGTCGCGTCGCACTGGGGTGGCACCCGCAACGGAACGATCGTGCACTGGCCCAACGGCATTCAGGCCGAGAGCGGGCACCGTAACCAGTTCGCCCACGTGATCGACTTCGCCCCCACCGTCCTGGAGGCCGCGGGCATCCCGTCCCCGACGTTGGTCAACGGCGTCATGCAGAGCCCGTATGAGGGTACGAGCATGCTCTACAGCTTCAACGACGCCGACGCCCCCGAACGCCACCAGACGCAGTACTTCGAAATGTTCTGCAACCGCGGCATTTACCACCAGGGGTGGAGTGCGGTCACCAAGCACCGCACCCCCTGGGAGATGGGCGGGGCGGTGATGCCGGCCTTCGACGACGACGTGTGGGAACTGTACGACGGAAACTCCGATTGGACCCAGGCCAACGACCTGTCCAAGGAACTGCCCGACAGGCTCCACGAGCTGCAGCGACTCTGGCTGATCGAAGCGGTCAAGTACAACGTCCTCCCGCTGGACGACCGTCAGATCGAACGGTTCATTCCCGACCTCGCGGGGCGGCCCACCCTCATCAAGGGCAACACCCAACTGCTGTTCGGAGGCATGGGTCGACTGTCGGAGAACAGCGTCCTCGACATCAAGAACAAGTCCTTCGCCGTCACCGCCGACCTCGACGTGCCCGAGGACGGCGCGCGGGGAGTCGTGATCGCGCAGGGCGGTCGATTCGGCGGGTGGGCCTTATACGCCCACGAAGGGCGTGCCACGTTCTACTACAACGTCCTTGGCATCACGTCCTCCAGGATCGACGCCACGGCCCCGATACCGACGGGCAAGACGCAGCTGCGTGCCGAATTCGCCTATGACGGTGGTGGAATGGGCAAGGGTGGCACCGTCACGCTATTCTACGACGGCACCGACGTCGGCACCGGTCGAGTCGACCTGACCCAGGGCGTCGTCTTCTCCGCCGACGAGACCACCGACGTGGGGCGTGAGACCGGCACCATGGTCAGCCCCGACTACACCCACGGCTCGAGTCGATTCAACGGCAAGATTGCCTGGGTGCAGATCGATCTCGGTGAGGACGCCAAGGACGCCGACCACTACGTCGACCCCGAGGAACGCTTCCGCGTCGCGATGGCCAGGCAGTAGTCAGCGGACCCGGTTGCCATTGGTGGCCACGTCGGCGACGGCGGGGAGCACGAACTCCTCGAGCATCCGTCGTTCGTCGGCAGCGTCGCGACCGGGAAACGTCAACAGCGACACGATGATTCGCACCAGCCAGCGGGCGCGCGACTCGACGTCGTCGACGCCCAGTGACGCGAGGAACGACGTGGCCATGGCCTCGATGACCTCGGACCGGTCGGCCATTTCGCCGCCGATCGGGCGCTCGGTGGTGGCGAACCACGCTGACAGGGAGGGGCTTTCGCGAACACTGCTCAGCGTCACCAGGACGGCCTCGAGCAACCGTTCGCGCGGATCGGTGATCCCCGCGATGCGGTCACCGAGTTCGCGGAACACCCGGTGTGCCTCACGGTGCACGTAGGCGGTGTGGAGGGCGTCGCGGTTCTCGAAGTAGCGGTACAGCGTTGCGCGTGAACACCCCGCCGCCGTCGCGACGTCGTTCATGCCGACGCGCGCGGCGCCGTGCCGGGTGAACAGTGCTTCGGCCGCGTCGAGAATCCGGTCGGCGGCAGCCTCGACTCGTCGCTCACCAAGCCAGTCCGCCATCTCAGCCGACCCGGAAGGGCATCGACAGCGGTCGGCGCACGTAACTGCCTCCGGCCCAGACGATGTCGTCCTCGTCGACCGCGAAGTCGGGGATGACGGACAGGAGCTCCTCGAGAGCGACGCGCGACTGCATGCGTGCAGCCGCGGCGCCGAGGCAGTGGTGCGCGCCGTGGCTGAAGGTGAGGATGTTCCGGGGCTTGCGGGTCACGTCGAGGTCTTCGGCGTCGGGACCGTACTGGCGGTCGTCGCGGTTGCCGGAACCGTAGAGCAGCATCGCGCGCCGCCCCTGCGGAATGGTGGTGTCGCCGATGGTCACGTCGCGGGTCACCGTGCGGCCCAGCATCTGGACCGGCGAGGTGAGGCGCAGGAATTCGTCGACGGAATCGCTTATCAGCGAGGGATTCTCGACGAGGAGTTGGCGTTGGTCGGGCCGCTGATGCAGCAGCTGCACCGAACCGCCGAGCATGCCGGTGGTGGTGTCGTTGCCGCCGGTGACCATCGTGAAGGCGAACGCCAGAATCGACAGCACGCCCGCGACGTCGCCGTCGGCCCCGATCCCGGCCGCCACCAGGTGGGAGATGGTGTCGTCCGAGCCATTCAGCGGTTGGACGCGTCGGCGTTCGATCAGGGCCGTGAAGTACTCCATCATCTCCCCGAGGGTGTCCAGTGCTCCGACGATGCCGCCGTCGGCGGTGTTGGCGGCGACGATGGCCTCGGTCCACCCGTCGAACCTGTCGCGGTCGGCCTCGGGCACTCCGAGGTAATGGGCGACCACCATCGACGGTAGCGGCTTGAACAGTTCGGCCACGACGTCGCCGCCGCCGTTGGCACGTAGTCGCTCCACCCGCTCGCGCACGTACTGGCGCACCGACGGTTCTACGGATTCCACCTGGCGCGGCGTGAATCCGCGGGACACGAGCTTGCGAAACTCGGTGTGCCCCGGTGGGTCTTGCATGACCATCGGCGGGTTGTCCACCAGGCCAAGCACTTCCAGCTCACCGTAGTTGACCGTCAACCCGTGGGCCGACGAGAACGTCTGGTGGTCGCGGGCGGCAGCGAAGACGTCGGCGTGCCGCGACAGCACGTAGTAGTCGTGGTCCGGCGCGCCCTCGGGGACCACGTGGTGCACCGGGTCGTGGTCGCGCAGCGACCGGTACATGGGCCAGGGGTCGGGCCAGGTGGCCGCCGTGGCGAGTTCGAAGCGAACCTCGGAATGAGACATCACGGTCGACATGTCTCATGATTGCGACACGTCAGCTCTCATGTCAACCGTCGAGCGCGCCGACTTCTGCGCCAGGGTCGCCACATGTCGCGGATCGCCGCCCTCGCGCAGAACTCGCGGTAAGGCCGGCGAGCTAGAGGGCCGCGCCGGGGTTGAGGATGTCGTCGGGGTCGAGAGCCTTCTTGATGCGACGGTTGAGCTCCATCGCCTCGGGCCCGAGGTAGCCGGCCAGCCACGGTCGCTTCAGCCTGCCGACGCCGTGCTCTCCGGTGATGGTGCCGCCCAGCCCGACGGCGAGGTCCATGATCTCGCCGAATGCGGTCTGTGCGCGGGCGGCCTCGTCGGCGTTGGACGGATCGAACACGATCAACGGATGGGTGTTGCCGTCACCGGCGTGCGCGATCACCGAGATCATCAGCTGGTGCTGCTCGGCGAGCTTCTCGACACCCGCCACCAGGTCGGCCAGCGCAGGCAGCGGCACGCCGACGTCCTCCAGCAACAGTGACCCCTTCGCCTCGACCGCCGGGATCGCGTAGCGCCGCGCCGCCACGAAGGCGTCTCCCTCGTCGGGGTCGGACGTCGAATAGACCTCCGTCGCACCGGCTTCGGTGAACACCCGCGCCATGTACTCGGCGTCCTCCGAGCCGGCGGGACCGCGGTCGTCGGACGCCGCGACCATCATCGCCGCGGCGTTGCGGTTGAGCCCCATCTTCAGTTTGTCCTCGACGGCGTTGATGGCGACCTTGTCCATGAACTCCAGCATCGACGGCCGGATCTTGCCGGTGATGGTGACGACGGCGTCGGCGGCGGCCGCGACGTCGTCGAACGACGCGACGACGGTGCAGCCGCGATGCTGGGTGGGTAGCAGCTTGAGCGTCACCTCGGTGACGATGCCGAGCGTGCCCTCGCTGCCGACGAACAGCTTGGTCAGGCTCAGTCCCGCGACGTCCTTGAGGCGCGGACCGCCCAGCCGGACGGCGGTACCGTCGGCCAGCACCACCTGCAGACCGAGGACGTAATCGGTTGTAACGCCGTACTTCACGCAGCAGAGCCCGCCGGCGTTGGTGGCGATGTTGCCGCCGATGCTGCATATCTCATACGACGAGGGGTCTGGCGGATACCACAGGCCGTACTCGGCGACGGCCTTCTTCACCTCGGCGTTGAACAGGCCCGGTTGCGTGACGGCGGTCCGCGTCACGGGGTCGACGGTGATGTCACGCATGCGTTCGGTCGACAGCACGATCCCGCCGTCCAGCGCCGTCGCGCCTCCGGATAGCCCGGTGCCTGCGCCGCGGGGGACCACGGGTACGCGATGGGCGGTGGCCCAACGCATTACGGCTTGCACCTCTTCGGTGCGGCGCGGTCGGACGACCGCCATTGCGGTGCCCGCGTTGGGGTCGGCGGCGCGGTCGTGCCGGTAGGACGCGACGATGTCGGGGTCGACGACGACGGTGCCCTCGGGCAGTTCGGCGATCAGGTCAGCCAGCATGTCAGCGCTCACGGGTTCGATGCTACGAGTCTCACGGCACCATCCACGACAAGACCGGCGAGGCCTGCAGCGCCGACAACGCGCAGAGGACGAGCAGGAAGCCGAGACTCCAGAGGACCACCCTGCGGAAGATCTCGCCTTCCTTGCCGTTGAGCCCGACCGCCGCCGCGGCGATGGCCAGGTTCTGCGGGGAGATCATCTTGCCGAGCACACCGCCGGAACTGTTGGAGGCGGCCATCAGAACCTCGGAGAGCCCGGCTTGGTTCGCGGCGGTGACCTGCAGGGCGCCGAACAACGAGTTCGCCGACGTGTCGGAGCCGGTCACCGCGACGCCCAGCCAGCCGAGGATCGGCGACAGCAGCGCGAACGCCGAGCCGGCCCCCGCCATCCAGGTGCCGAGGGTGATGGTCTGGCCGGACACGTTCATCACGAAGGCCAGCGCCAGCACCAACATCACCGTCAGGATCGCCCACCGCAACTGGTGCAGCGTCACCCCGTAGGCCTTGACCGCACGTGGCACCGAGAGCCGCAGCACGACCATGGTCAGCACGCCCGCCACCAGCATTTGCGTGCCGGGTGTGGTGAGCAGGTTGAGAGAGAACTTGGCGAGGCTCAAGGGGTCGCCGTCGGCGTCCACCGCGTCGAGGCCGGGCCAGTTGAAGGTGATCGTGGCGCGGTCCAGCAGCTTCTTTACGACGCTGATCTGGCAGACGACGAAGACGGCGATGATGATCCCGTAGGGCGCGTACGCCTTGACCACGTCGGCCCTGGAATCGGTGACGTCGGCATCGTCAGGCAGGTCGTCAGGTCGGTCATCCGGCCCCTCGGCCGTCCCCGAGGCGCCGACCCGCGCGGTGACGTCGGCGGTGCGGGCCGGACGCCGGACTCGAACCATGACGACCACCGCCGCGGCGGACGCCAGCGCCGCCACCACGTCGGCCAGCGGCACGGACACGAAGTTGGAGGTGGCGTACTGCGCGACGGCGAACACGATGCCGCAGACCAGCGCGACGAGCCAGGTCTGCCGGAGGCCGTGCCGACCGTCCACGATCGCCACCAGGGCCAGCGGAACGAACAGCGCGAGCAGTGGCGTCTGGCGACCGATCATCGCGCCGAGCGTGTCGACCGGGAGTTCGGTGACCCTGCCGAGGGTGATGATCGGGGTGGCCATCGCGCCGAAGGCGACCGGTGCGGTGTTAGCGACCAGGGCGAGCACCGCGGCCTTCATCGGCTGAAAGCCCAACGCCATCAACATCACCGAGGTCACGGCGACCGGGGTGCCGAAGCCGGCCAGCGCCTCCATCAGCGCGCCGAACGAGAAGGCGATGATGATCGCCTGGACGCGTTGGTCGTCGCTGACGCTGGCGAACGATCGCCGCAGGACGTCGAAATGGCCCGTCTCGACGGTCATCTGGTACACCCAGATGGCGTTGATGACGATCCAGAGGATGGGGAAGAAGCCGAAGGCTGCGCCCTCGGTGCCGGCGAGCAACGCCTGGCCGACGGGCATGCCGTAGACGACGATCGCGATTGCCAGCGACACCGCCAGCGAGATCAGCGACGCCACCCACGCGGTCATCTTGAGCGCGCCGAGCAGGACGAACAGCAGCAGCAGCGGGATGGCTGCCACCACCGCGCTCCAGGCGAGCGAGCCGGCAACGGGATCGAGAACTTGCTGATACACGGCGACCTCGATTGTGGTGTGTGTCACATCAGAGGGTGGGGTTACCCAAACCGGTCAGTCGGAAACCGCGGAATCACGGATTGCGGTCCAGGTGCCGCAGCGCCGGCAGGAAGATCGCCGCCAACCCGAGCAGCAGCATCGGCAGCGACAGGGCCAGGAACGTCGCGTGCAGGCCCGCGGTGTCGGCGAGCGGACCGGCGACGATCAGCCCGAGCGGTCCCGCCGCGTACGCCAGCGAGCCCATCACCCCGACCACCCGACCGCGCAGGTGCGCGGGCGCCTGGGTCTGCATCACGTAGTTGTAGATCGGGGCGATCGGCCCGTAGACGAACCCGACGACGGCGCAGAGCACCAGGATCACCGGCAGCGGCGGCAGGAAGGCGATGACGGTCATCGCCACCCCGAGCACCAGCAGCGCGACGAGCATGATCGTCCGACGGTTGGAGTACTTCGACATCGCCGCGTAGCCGAGTGCGCCGACCAGTCCGCCCACGCTCAGCGCCACCAGCACCCACCCGAGGTGCGCGGGCTCGCTGCGATCGGTGAAGTACTTGGGGAACAGCACGCTCTCCATCGGCATGTACAGGCCCGTGGCGGTGAGGTCGATGAACGCCAGCGTGCGCAACACCGGGGTGTTCCAGACGAACTTGAGACCCTCGACGACGCCCGCCCAGACCTGGGGCATGTGCTCGCGATTGGGGACGCCGGCCCCCTCGAGGCGCAGCACCGCCACGGCGGAGATGGACAGCACGAAGGCACCGGCGGTCACCCACATGGTGTCGACGCCGCCCAGGGTGGCGATCAGGAGGCCTCCGACGCCGGGTCCGACGATGTAGGCGAGGTTGAACACCGCTTCGTAGACGCCGTTGGCGTGGTCGAGCGTCCAGCCCGCCCGTTGGGATGCCTCGGGAAGCATGGTCTCGCGCGCCGTCATGCCGGCCGGATCGAAGAATGCGCCGAGTGCGGCCAGCGCGGCCAGCACCGTCACGTTGATCGCGTCGGCGCCGAAGGTCAGCGCGATCACCGGGACCGCGGCAACCGACAGGGCGGACAGCGCGTCGGAGATCATCGACACCCGCCGGCGCCCCAGGTAGTCGACCGCGGCGCCCGCCATCAGGGTGGCGATCAGCAGCGGAAGCGTCCCCGCCAGGGCCACGATCGAGGCGTCGACCGCGGAACCGTTGCGCTGCAACACCAGCCACGGAAATGCGACGAGGGAGATTCCGTTGCCCGCCCCGGCGGTCAGTGCCGCGAAGAAGATCAGGAAGAGGGGGCGCCGGGTGGTGTTGATCATGGGTTATCGGGGCTGAATCTAACAGCGGGTCAGCCCGATCCGCGAACGCTTTTCCCGCACGTGCACAGTGAGGGGGTGAGACTGGCGCATCCGCGAACCGGCGAGCTCTTCGACTCGCCGGTGCCTGCCGGGACCGGCTGGCCGGGTGATCCCGCCGGGTCCGACACCGCGGTGGCGACGACGCCGGCGCGGGTGCGCAGGCTGGCCAAGGGCGCTCGTACGGTCGAGGACCTCGACGCGGAGTCCAGCGTGTGCCGGGCCTGCCCGCGGTTGGTGGCCTGGCGCGAGAAGGTGGCCGTCGAGAAGCGCCGGTCCTTCGCCGACGAACCGTATTGGGGACGGCCGGTGCCCGGCTTCGGCTCGTCCACGCCGTCGATCCTGATCGTGGGGCTGGCGCCGGCCGCCAACGGCGCCAACCGGACGGGACGGGTGTTCACCGGTGACCGCAGCGGCGACTTCCTGTTCGCCGCGCTCTACCGCGCCGGGCTGGCGAGCTCGCCGCTGAGCGTCGACGCCGCGGACGGCTTGACGCTGGTCGACACCCGGATGGTCGCGCCGGTCCGCTGCGCACCGCCGGACAACGCCCCGACGCCGGAGGAGCGCGCGACGTGTGCGCCGTGGCTCGACGCCGAGTGGGGGCTGGTGCGGCCCGGCGTACGCGCGATCGTCGCGCTCGGCGGGTTCGCGTGGAAGGTGGCCTTGGACATGGTGCGCGCCGGCGGTGGCACGGTGCCCCGGCCGCTCCCCAAGTTCGGCCACCTCGCGGTCGCGACGCTCGGTGAGGTGGCGCTGATCGGCTGCTTTCACCCCAGCCAGCAGAACACCTTCACCGGTCGGCTCACCCCCGCCATGGTCGACGACGTGTTCGCCGAGGCGAAGAGAATTGCCGCCGCCGGGAACGATCCCGGCGACCCGGCGGTTGAATGAAGCGTGCGACTTTCGGTACTAGACCTCGTCCCGGTCCGCAGCGACCAGACCACCTCCGATGCGCTGGCGGCGACGGTGCACCTCGCCAAGACCGCCGACGAGCTGGGCTATACGCGCTACTGGGTGGCCGAACACCACAACATGCCCGCCGTCGCGGCCACCAGCCCGCCCGTCGTGCTGGCCTACCTCGCTGCTCAGACGACACAGGTGCGGCTCGGTTCCGGCGGGGTGATGCTGCCCAACCACGCGCCTCTCGCCGTCGCCGAGCAGTTTGCACTGCTGGAGGCCGCCGCGCCAGGCCGCATCGACCTCGGCATCGGGCGGGCACCCGGTTCGGATCCCGTGACGTCGATGGCGCTTCGCGGCGCCGCCGGCCGAGACGATTCCGACATCGAGAACTTCCCCCAGTACCTCGACGACGTCGCCGCGCTGATGAGCACCACCGGCGTCAAGGTGGCGGTGCGCAGCAGGGGCCTGCTCGACCAGAACTACGTCCTCAAGGCGACGCCTGCGGCCGCCAGCGAACCGCGGCTGTGGCTGCTCGGATCGTCGCTGTACTCGGCGCACCTGGCCGCCGCGAAGGGCCTGCCGTACGTGTTCGCCCATCACTTCTCCGGGCAGGGCACCGAGGAGGCGCTCGCCACCTACCGCTCGGAGTTCCGGCCCAGTGACCTGGCCGCCGAGCCCATCACGTTCATGACGGTCAACGCGTCGGTCGCGCCCACCCGCGAGGAGGCGATGGACCTGATGCTGCCGAACCTGCACATGATGGCGTTCCTGCGCACGGGCCAACCGCTGCGCGCGCTCGACCTGGTCGAGGACGCCCGGCAAGTCGAGCTCAGCTTCCAGCAGGAGGCCGTCGTCGACGCCGGTCTGGAACGTGCCGTCGTGGGCTCTCCGACGGAGGCAGCCGATCAGATCCGCGAACTGGCCGCCCACTTCGGCGTCGACGAGGTGATGGTCAACGCCGTCGGCTCGGCGTTCCGCGGTGTCGACCCCCGGCTCGCACCGGCCCGCGACCAGACGTTGGAGCTGCTCGCCAAGGAACTCTTCTAGCTTGGCGCGACGGCGAGCCGTCAGTTTGGCAGCAACGCGATGATGGGGATCGGTCGCTTCGTGCGCTTCTGATACCCGTCATAGCGCTGGGAGTTGTTGTCGTTGACCAACTTCCACAGCCGGGCGTAGTCCGGGTCGTCGGCGTCGATGATGCGAGCCGTGGCGGGCATCCGCTTGGGGCCGACGTTGATCTCGACCTTCGGATTCGCCTTCAGGTTGAAGTACCACCCGGGCGCCTTGGGGTCACCGCTCTTGGAGGCGACGACGTGGTAGGCCCCGCCGTCGAGGGCGTAGCTCAGCGCGTTCGTGCGCGCGATGCCCGTCTTCGCGCCGACGGTGTGCAGCAGCAGGATCGGTGCCTGCCCCGGGATCTTGTGTCCGACCCAGCCGTTGGTCTTGCGGTAGATCGCATCGTGGACTTTTAGAAGCGGAATGCCGAGGTAGCGCTCCCAGACGGGAATGGTGCTCATGGACCTCAGTCTGTCATCCGAGTCCTGCGACGCGTCTCAACCGTGAGGGCGGAGGTCACGCGCAACGAGTCCCGCGGTCGAGACAGCCGCGTGCCCGTCAGGCCCTCCAGCATGCGGATCCGTTGCGCGAACCGCTTCTCCGATACTGGCCGGCGCAGCCGGCCAACGCTCGAATGGAAGGTCCGATCGGGATGTCGGCGGCGCCACATCAACGGGCTTAAGTATGTGGAGCCAGACATTGTTGCCACCTGGTCGGATCGCGCATCGTGAGCTGTGACGGTGACTGCCGTCACATGCAGATCAGGAGGTTCGCGTGCGACAAGGAACTCGGATGGTTCGCAGCGCGACGGCGGTGATTGCTGCGGCGGTGGTCGCCATGACGGCAGGCTGTGCCGCGGGATTGGGCGGTCCCGCTTCATCGAGGGCGGCCCGCGACGGCGTCATTCGCTTCACGTTCGCGCCGGATCCGATCTGGGACTACATGAACGAAACCGGCATCGTCGAACAGTGGCAACGCGACACCGGGTACGAGGTGGAGAGCAGCGCAACGTGGGACGAGTTTGGCCTCTTCGCGGGCGGCCACGCCGACATCATTTCGACGGCGTCGTTCGAGGTCCCGGGCCTTGAGGAGCAGACGCAGCGGGAGACCACGATCATCGGCCGCTACAACTCCGAGCGCAGCCGCATCATGGTGCGCGCCGACGACCCCGCCGAGACACTGGCGGACATGAAGGGCAAGCGCCTTGGGGTGTTCACGACGGTCTCGGGCACCCTGGTGTGGAGCGCGCTGCTCAAGAAGATGCACGACGTGAACCTCGCCGACGACTACGAGATCGTGGTCGCCGACATCCAGAACCTGTCGAACCTGTTGGCGCGCGGCGAGATCGACGCCTGCATCTGCTATCCCGACCTGTCGGCGCGGGACCTCCGCGAGGGCACGGTCCGCCCGCTGTACGACGGTAAGTCGTCGGCCGAAGTGTTCGCCGAACTCGAGGCCCCCGGCCACGACGGCCCGATGGGCAACGTCTTCGTCGCCCGCAGGGACTGGGTCGACGACCATCCCGGAGAGGTGTCGGCGTTCCTCGACCTGTGGACGCGTGGACTTTCCGAGTGGCAGCAGCACCGCGACGAGATGGTCGAGCGCTACCCACAGCACTTTGCCGTCGACACGCCGGAGGACATCGCGTTCATGAAGGACTACGTCACCCAACACGACTGGGTGGTCGACGACGTGCGCTTCGACCAGAAGTGGGCCGACGACGAGAGTTCCATCTTCGACCTGATGCGTGAGACCGGCGTCATCGGTGACGACGAAGCCGACCCGAAGTTCCTGCCCACCGAAGGAGTTGCGAAGTGACGCAGATGATCACGCCGCCGGACGCCGATCCGGCGCCGCGGGAACCGGCCCCGCCGGCGACGCGGCCGGCGCCGACGGGACCGCGGAGGTGGCTGGTCTCCGGTATCGCCCTCGTCGTCGCGATCGCCGCCTGGGCTGCCGTGGCCGCTTGGATAGACGACCCGATCCTGCCGCGCCCGCTCGGTGTCTTCGAGCGCGTCGTCGCGATCACGCTGTCGGGGGAGGCGGTTACCAACTTCGCCTCCAGCATCGGCAAGATCGCGGTGGGATTCGCCATTGCCATGGTCTTCGGCCTGGTGATCGGATTCTTCATGGGTCGAAGCCGATTCATGTCCTCGTACTTCTCGCTGCCGCTGTTCGTCCTCGGCAACATGCCGGGTCTGACGTACGCGGTCTTCGGCCTGCTGATCTTCGGCGTCGGTGCGGGCGGACCGATCGTGGTCTCAGCCCTCGTCGCGCTGCCGTTCATCGCGATGAACGTCGCCGAGGGGGTGCGGTCGGTCGACGGCAACCTGCTGGCGATGTGCCGGGCCTTCGAACGCAACCGGCGCGACGTTCTGCGCCACCTCTACCTGCCGGCGCTGGTGACCTTCGTCTTCGCCGGCGTGCGTTACGGATTCGCGATGGCCTGGAAGGTCGAGGCACTCACCGAGGTGTTCGGCGCCAGCGACGGCGTCGGCTTCATGATCCGCAAGGCCTACCAGGAATTCCAAGTCGACGACATGCTGGCGTGGACCACGCTCTTCATCGTCGCCATGATCCTCATCGAACGCGGACTCGCCTACCTCGAGAACCGCTTCTTCGCATGGCGGAAGGACATCTCGTGATCACCCAGGCACTCTCGTCCCCGGCACCCGCCTGGCGCCGCCAGCTCCGCGGGCAGTCGACGTCGCTGGCAGCCGTCGGCGCCGCCCTGCTCACGATCCTCGGCGCGTGGCAGCTCGCCGTCGTATTCGGCAACCGGATCCCGTCGCCGGCGCAGACCGTCGACAGCCTCCTCTCCGAGGCCGCCATCGGCCAGCTCTGGGGCAACCTCGCGATCAGCATGAACCGCTTCGCCCTCGGCCTGGTGCTCGCGCTGGTGGTCGGCGCCGCGGTCGGGGTGTGGATGGGTCTGTCGAAGTGGGCCGACATCGCCTTCTCCGACGTCAACGCCGCCGCCCTCGCCATCCCCGCGGTGATCTGGGCGCTGCTCACCACCATGTGGTTCGGCTTTGGCTGGCTCACCCCGGTCGTGACGGTCTTTCTGTCCGGCCTGCCGTTCGTGATCGTCAACATCGCCAAGGCAACCCGGGCGGTACCGGCAGATCTGGTTCTGATGGCACGAGCGTTCGGGGTGCCGCGGGCAAAGGTGTTGCGGCAGATCGTCGCACCGGCGGTCGCAGGGTCGACGGTGGCCGCGATTCGGTTCGCGATCATGAGTGCCTGGAACGGCCTCCTGCTCGCCGAGTGGTTCGGCGCGACGTCCGGCGTCGGCTGGCGCTCTCGCTACTGGTACGACGCGAACCAGCTTGACGGCTTCTTTGCCTGGGTACTGGTCTTCATCCTCCTCCTGGTCATCGCCGACCTGTTGGTCCTAGGCCCCGCCGAGCGTTACGTCACCCGTTGGCGCTCGGCGTGACGATCCACTCCTCAACACCTCACCAAGAAAGCGAGAGACCATGGCTTCCATAGAGATTCAACGACTAGTCAAGGAGTTTCACGACCGCAAGGGTGCCACCACCCGCGTCATCGATGGTGTCGACCTGACCATTTCGGGCGATACCTTCGTCTCAGTCGTCGGCCCGTCGGGCAGCGGCAAGACGACGCTACTCAACATCGTCTCGGGGATCGAGACCCAGACCTCCGGAACCGTGAGCCTGCGGTCGGGCGGACGAGAGGCCAAGGTGGGCTACGTATTTCAGGACCCCCGGCTGCTGCCGTGGCGCACGGTGATGGAGAATCTCGGCTTCGTTCAACACGAGCGGAAGGGTTGGGAGGAACGCGCGATGCACTATCTCGACCTCGTCGGGCTGAGTCACTGCGCTGACCGGTTCCCGTCGCAGCTCTCGGGTGGTCAGCAGCAACGCATTGGCATTGCCCGCGCGTTCGCCGTCGAACCCGACGTGCTGCTCATGGACGAGCCGTTCTCCCACCTCGACGCCATGACGTCGCGCACGCTCCGGGAGCATCTGGAGCGGATCTGGCTGGAATCGCGTCGGACCGTCATGTTCGTCACCCATGACGTCACCGAAGCCGTACAGCTGTCGGACCGCATCGTGGTCCTCGCGCCCGGCGGTCGGGTGCACGAGGTCATCGACGTAGACCTGCCGCGCCCACGTCGGGCATCTGATCCCGCCGTAGCGGTTCTGCAAGCTGAAGTGCTGGCGCGCTTTGAAACATTGGAGGCAGCAGCATGACCACCGGTCCGATCGACGTCCACGCGCACTGGCTACCCGAGGAGCTGTTCGGCCTCCCGCCCGGATCGCCGCTGCCTCCGCTGCACGGCCGCGACGGTCAGATGTTCCTCGGCGAACTGCCGCTGTACATCGAAACCGAGGCCATGACCGATCCGCGTCGCGTGATCGCCGACACCGACGCCGCCGGGCTGGGCACGAGGGTGCTTTCGGCGCCACCGTTCGCCTTCGCCGTCGCCGACGATCCTGGAGTCGACGAGTACGTCGGGCACTTCAACGACGCGCTGGCCGGTGCCTGCCGCGACAGCGACGACCGGCTTCTCGGGCTCGGCCTGGTGTCGCTGCACGACGTCGATTCGGCACGCGCGCAGATGGATCAGATCGCGGCAAGCGGCGTGATCCGCGGGATCGCGGTGCCGCCACTTCTCGGCTCGACGTCGTTCGACGTGGCGCCAATGCGCGACCTGCTCCGCCTCGCCGCCGAACGCGATCTCGCCGTGCTGGTGCACCCGATGCAGCTGCCCCGGCCGGAGTGGGCGTCCTACTACCTCGTCAACCTGATCGGTAATCCCGTCGAAACCACCACGGCTGCAGCCTCGTTGGTTCTTGGTGGTGTGCTCGAGGAGCTGCCCGACCTTCGGATCTGCATGCTGCACGGCGGTGGCTGCGCTCCGGCGCTGGTGGGGCGCTGGGAGCACGGCTGGAAGCAGCGGGCCGACGTCCGTAGCGCGGAAACCCGTTCCCCACGTCAGGGTTTCGCTGGGCTGTGGTTCGACACCCTGACCCACGATGCGGCAGCACTTGAGCTGCTGCGCGCGCAGTCGGATCCCACGCACCTGATGTGCGGCAGCGACTATCCGTTCGACATGGGCCTGCCGCAGCCCCTCGAGTTGCCGCACGCCGCAGGCATCGACGACGCCACCCTCGAGAGCAACGCGCGGAAGTTCCTAGGGCTCTAGGACACTCAGCGCGTCGCGCAGGATCCGGGCGGTCGCGTCACGATCGGGATCGCGGCGGATCACCAGGCCCTTGGCGAAGGACAGCTTGTCCCCGCTCTTGCGGGGCGCCACGTGCAGGTGAATGTGGAAGACGCTCTGGAATGCCGCCTTCCCGTCGTTGACGGCGATGTTGTTGCCGTCGGCGTGCAGGTCCGACGCGCGGGCCGCTTTCGCGACACGCTGACCGATTCGCATCATGGCGGCGACCGTGTCCGGCGGGGTGTCGGTCAGATCCACGGTGTGCGCCTTGGGGATGACGAGCACGTGCCCGCGGACGATGGGCCGAATGTCGAGGATGGCGAGGTACTCGTCGTCCTCGTAGACGCGGATGGCCGGGGCGTCACCGGCGACGATGGCGCAGAACACGCAGGGCATGCGGCCACCGTAGTTGCTCGCCGTCAGGCCTTCGTGAACGTCGGAGTGAAGACGCGCTCGGTCGGTTGTGCGTATACCGGCTCSCCGCCGGTCTCAGGGCGGTCGTCGAGCATGGCGATCACGTCCCGGGGCATCGGCGCGAGATCGGCAGCGCGGACGAAGTCGCGAATCGACGATCCGGTGCAGCGGCAGTCGACGTTGCGCGCGCCGAGGCCGGCCCTGATGTCCTCGACGTCGACCGTCGCGAAGTCGATCGAGAAGCGGGTCCGGTCACTGTCGGTCGGGACGCTGCAGTACAGGTGCTGACCGGAGAACTGCAGCACGCCCCCGACGGGAGTCAGGAAGGCACTGGCCGAGAACGGATTCACGGTCTCGGTCGGGCCAGGCAGGGGTGCTGACGTTCCCACGGCGTGGTCGTAGCCGGCGGAGTCGTTGGCGATGGCTTGGCTGAAGTACTCCAGGTGAAGGGCGATGCCGTCGTCGTCGGCGATCTCGTAGACCGGCATCCAGTGGTTGAGCTGAGCCAGGGGAGCGGCGCACCACGTGTCGCGACGCGGTCGCCAGGCGTCGAGCCCCGCGACGAGGTGCTCGTCGCCGGTGCACGCGCGAAGCCGGGGAACGCCGACATAGGTGGTCTCGGGGTCGCAGCCGCGCTCCATCACGAGCGCCTGGACATAACGTCTGGACTCGGGGTGTTGGGTGAACCGTGGGGTGAGCGAGCGGAGGATCGCGGCGTGGTCGGCGGGGAGAAGGTCGAACTGGGCCAACTCGGGATTGCGGCCGCCGAAGGCGGCGCCGATCAGCTCCCTGGCGAACATGGCGAACGCGACCGAGGTGGGCGACGGGGAGGTGACGTTGACGGTGCCGCCGTACACCAGGGCGCGAGGAATTCGGCCGCTAACTGGCTGGTCGAACTGCACTGCAATCGGCATGGGCCCGATTCCTCTACCCGGTGACCTCACATTGGCTCGGAGTTAACTGAGCCAACGAACTCAAGCGTAGACGCCCGACGATACCGCCGTCGAGGTTTGCGGTGCGGTTGCCACGCGCGTCGGTCGTCAGGCGGCCTCGCGCCACCTGTCCAGTTTGTCGGCAAACGACATCGGCAACGCCCCGCTGCTCGACGGCAACCGCACGGCGGGTAGCCCGGACTCCACGTGAGCTTCGAACAAGTCGAAGGCGGTCAACCCGTTGACGAAGATCCGCTGGATACCCGGGTGCTCGCCGAACAGCGGTCCGAAGTCGTTGACTTCCAGCGTCGTCTTGTCGATCTTGGCGTCCATGCTGCCGACTCGGCGGCATCGGTGGACGACGTCCCACAGCGCGACGCCGTGACCCGTCAGTGCGTCGATCCGCTGCTGGTACGGCAGGTCGACGCCGATGTCGAACAGGCCGGCCATGAGCTGCCAGAACTGATTGCGCCGGTTGGCGTAGTACTCGCCTGCGACGAGTGACCGTTCGCTGGGGAACGAGCCGAGGATGAGCACCCTGGCGTCGTCGCCGATGACGGGTGGAAGGCCTTCTCGCAGCGGTTCGGTCATTCCTGCGATCCTCCCAGAGAACGGTGGTCAGTCGCCGTCGCGCCGTCCGAGAGTCGTCACCGGCGTGGCGCCGGGTCGGGTCCACTGCGGCACCGGTCGACTGGTCGGCCCCCAGGTGGGGTTCCCGTCGGCGTCCGCGCACCAGGACCAGCAGGAGTGCCGTCCCTCGGGCCAGCCGTCGGGGTTGTCCTCCCATTCCTCGCCGCGACCGTAGGGCGTCATGTCGAGCAGGCCCATGGAGCCGTTGACCCGTTCGTTGCCCCTGGCGGTCGTCGAATAGGTGAGGAAGGTGCGGTCGCCGAGGCGCAGGTAGGACGTGAGGTAGCCCATCGGGCCACCGGCGGGACCGTCCACGCCCCGTACCGAGTACCAGGGCTCGGTGTAGCCCATGAACTCCACGTAGGGCGCCACCTCGTCCCACGCGCCTTCGGTCAGGACGGCGTAGGAGACGCCACGGGCGTTGAGGTAGACGGCGTCCTTCACGTGCCAGGCCGTGGTGGTGCAGCCGCCGCACTGGCCCTGGTGCGGTGCGCCGTCATGCCACATGTGTTTGTAGACGACGAGTTCGTCTCTACCGTCGAACAATTCGAGGAACGGGACGGGACCCGAGGCTCCGACGACCTCGACGCTGGCGTCGAACTCCACCATCGGCAGCCGACGGCGCGCGGCGGCGATGGCGTCGCCCTCCCGGGTGTGGGCCTTCTCGCGGACCAGCAGCTCGGCGCGAGCGGCCTGCCAGGTGGCAAGGTCGACGACGGGTGGGTGGCCGTTAGGCGTGGTCATGGCGTCCTCCTCGAACAGCGGTCAACGGTATGGACGAGTCTGCGGGCCGGAACTCATCGCGGCCAGGATGCCGTCGGATACGTTGACCCGGTGGAGGACCTCGGGGACCTGGAAGCGGCCGGCCTGCTGGACGGGTTGGAGGGCACGGCACGGACCGAACGGGCCGAGCTCGTCGAGTGGCTCGTCTCCAAGGGCTACACCGCCGAACGGATCCGCGAGTCGTTCGCCCCGATGCTGCTGGCCACGCGCGGTGCCATGGGGGACGATGGGACGCTGGTGTCGGCCCGGCAAATCGGCGAAGACGCCGGCCTCGACCTGGACTTGCTGGAACGGATGATGCGGGCGGTCGGCTTGCCACGGGTGGAGGACCCCGATGCCGTCGTGTTTCCGAGATTCGACGGAGACGCCTTCGCCAACGCGCGGAAGTTCCTCGACGTCGGCATCACCGCCGATCAGGTGGTGCTGATCCTGCAGGTGCTCGCCGAGGGATTGACTCGGGCGGCGGAGGTGATGCGGTACGCCGCCTTGGCTGCGGTGCTGAAACCCGGCGCCACCGAGCTCGACACCGCGAAGGCCACCGAGGCATTGGTGGCGCAGGTGGCGCCGCTGCTCGGGCCGATGGTCGAGGACACGCTGCGGTTGCAGCTCCTTCACATCATGGAGACCGAGGCGGTCACCAATACCGAACGGGCGGAGGGACTTCCGCTGCCGGGTGCCCGGCTGGTCACGATCGCGTTCGCCGACCTCGTCGGCTTCACCCGGCTGGGGGAGGCCGTTCCACCCGAGGACCTTGAGAAGCTCGCGCACCGGTTGGCCGACGTGGCGCGCGAGGTCGCGGAGCCGCCGGTTCGCTACGTCAAGAGCATCGGCGACGAGGTGATGCTCGTCAGCAGCGATCCCGTCGCGATGCTCGACGCCGTGCTGAATCTGCTGGACGCCACCGAGGCCGACGAGGACTTCCCACGGCTGCGGGTGGGGCTGGCCACCGGGATGGCGGTCAGCCGGGCGGGTGACTGGTTCGGCAGCTCGGTGAACCTGGCCAGTCGCGTGACGGGGGCGTCGCGGCCCGGCGCCGTTCTGGTGTCGGAGTC
This sequence comes from Mycobacterium sp. Root135, assembly GCF_001426545.1. Taxonomy (GTDB): domain Bacteria; phylum Actinomycetota; class Actinomycetes; order Mycobacteriales; family Mycobacteriaceae; genus Mycobacterium. The sequence continues at coordinate 552,855 of NZ_LMEZ01000009.1, forward strand.
CACCCGCGAGGCCATCGGCGAGGCCGACCAGTTCGACTGGTCCTTTGCCGGCGCGCGGCGCCTCAAGAACATCAAGGACGAGGTGAAGCTGTTCCGAGCCCGCCGGGCTGGCGCGACGGGGTGAACCGCCGCAGCCGCAGACTGTTGCTCACCACGAACACCGAACTGAAAGCCATTGCAGCACTGGCGATCATCGGGTTGAGCAGTCCCAGCGCGGCCAGCGGAATGGCCGCCACGTTGTAGGCGAACGCCCAGAACAGGTTGCCCTTGATGGTGCGCAGGGTGGCGCGCGAGAGTCGGATGGCATCGGCTGCGGCCCGAAGGTCACCGGTGACGAGCGTCAGGTCCGACGCCTCGATCGCGACGTCGGTGCCGGTGCCCATCGCCAAGCCCAGATCGGCTTGTGCAAGGGCCGCCGCGTCGTTCACGCCGTCGCCGACCATGGCGACGACCCGGCCCTCTGACTGCAGCCGCTTGACGTGGTCGACCTTGTCGGCGGGCAGCACCTCGGCGATCACGGCGTCGATCCCGACCTCCGCCGCGACCGCCCGCGCCGCGCGCTCGTTGTCGCCGGTCAACAGGATCGGTGTCAGCCCGAGGCGGCGCATGTCGCGGATCGCCTCTGCGGCAGAGTCCTTCACGGTGTCGGCGGCGACGACGACGGCGCGGATCTCGTCGTCGACGGCGATCCACACCGGCGTGCGGCCAAGGGATTCGGCGTCGGCGGCTGCGGTGACGAGATCGGCGGGCGGCACCAGCGCGCGCTCGTCGCGCAACCACGTGAGGCGTCCGGCGGCCACGGTCCGGCCCTCGACGACGCCCACGACGCCCCTGCCGCCGTGGTTGGTGAAGTCGTCGACCGGGGGCAGCGCGCCGGCGTCGGCCGCTCGGGTGGCGACGGCGCGGCCGATCGGGTGTTCGGAGGCGTGCTCCAGAGCGCCTGCAAGCCGCAGGGTCTCGTCGTCTCCCACGACGTCGACGACGCTCATGCGGCCCGTCGTCACCGTGCCCGTCTTGTCGAGCACGATCGCGTCGACGCGCCGGGTGGACTCGAGCACCTGCGGTCCCTTGATGAGGATCCCGAGCTGGGCTCCCCGGCCGGTGCCGACCAGGAGCGCCGTCGGGGTCGCCAGGCCGAGCGCGCAGGGGCAGGCGATGATCAGGACGGCGACGGCGGCGGTCAGCGCGGCGGCCGACGAGCTGCCTGCCAGCAGCCACCCGACGAACGTCGCTGCGGCAACGGCGATCACGATGGGCACGAAGATCGCGGAGATGCGGTCTGCCAGCCTCTGCACGTCGGCCTTGCCGCTCTGGGCCTCCTCGACCAGCCGAGCCATCCTGGCCAGCTGGGTGTCGGCGCCCACGCGGGTCGTCCTGACGTGGAGCAGTCCGCCGACGTTGATCGTGGCACCGGTGACCTGGTCGCCGACGGCCACGTCGACCGGCACCGACTCACCGGTGAGCATCGAGGCGTCGACGGCCGATGCGCCGCTGACGACGACGCCGTCGGCGGCGACCTTCTCGCCGGGCCGCACCACGAACACGTCGCCAACCATCAAGCGGTCGACGGGGATGCGCTCCTCGCTGATTCCCCTGACGACCGCGACGTCCTTGGCGCCCATGTCCAGCAGTGCTCTCAGCGCGGCGCCGGAACGGGTCTTGGCCCTTGTCTCGAAGTGGCGGCCGGCGAGGATGAACGTGGTGACGACGGAGGCCACCTCGAGGTACAGCTGGTGGTGCACGTCGCCCGCGACGACCTGCTGGGCCGACCACAGGTAGGAGGCGAGCACCCCGATCGAGACCAGGGTGTCCATCGTCGTCGCGCCGTGGCGCAGGTTGACGACCGCGGCCCGGTGAAACGGCCACGCGCCCCAGGTGACGACGGGAGTCGCCAGCGCGAGCGCGAACCACTGCCAGCCGGCGAACTGCCAAGCCGCCACCATCGACACGACGACCACGGGCACGCTCAGTGCGGCGGAGGCGACGAGCCGGCGCCGGTAGTCGTCGTCGTGGTTGCGCTTGGGGCGGTCCACCGTCGCGGTGTATCCGGTGGCTCGGACGGCAGCCACCAGCTCGTCGGTGGTCACGCCGTCGTCGAAGTCGACGGCGGCCTGTTCGGTCGCGTAGTTGACGTTCGCGCGCACACCGTCGATCTTGTTCAGCCGCTTCTCGATTCGCGCAGCGCACGAGGCGCACGTCATGCCCTCGACGGCGAGGGTGACGGTGCTCATCCGGTCGTGGTGGGTGTCGTGACGTCGTACCCGGCGTCCTCGATCGCCGCGCTGACGGCGGCCACGTCGGGGGTGCCCTCGACTCGTACGGTGCCGGCCTCCAACTCCACGTCGACGGCCGTCACTCCTGGCAGCGGAGACACCGCGGAGGTGATGGATGCGACGCAATGCGCGCAGCTCATGCCGTGGACTTCCAACAAGACGCTCATGCCGCCACTATATACCCATAGGGGGTATGGGTAACTGAGGTGTCAGTCACCGGTGGCGAACGACGCGGCCAGCGACTTCTTGTCCACCTTCTCGCCGGCGAGCGTCGGCAGTGGCCGCGCCCGGATCTCCCACCGCGTCGGGATGGCGAAGTAGGACAACACGCCGGAGACGTGGCCGGCCAGCTCCTCGGCCGTCGGCGCTGCGGCGCCGGCCTGGTGGACGACCACCGCCACCAACTCCTCGCCGAGGTCGGGGTGGGGGATGCCGAGCGCGGCCACCTCGACGACGGCGGGATGGGTCGCGATCGCCGCCTCGACGTGCGGGCAGGCGATGTTCTCGCCACCCCGGATGACGACGTCCTTGCTCCTGCCGTCGATGAACAGATAGCCGTCATCGGTGAGGTGCCCGAGGTCGCCGGAGTGCAGCCAGCCGTCGGCGTCGACGGTCTCGGCGTTCACCGCGGCATCCACGCCGACGTAACCGTTCATCACCGTTGGCGAGCGGGCCAGCACCTCGCCGACGCCGTCGCGGTCGGGATTCGCGATCCGGATCTCGACCACGGGGTACGGCCGTCCCACCGTCCCGGGGTGGGTCGCGAGGTCGCGCGCGTCGGCGACGGTAAGGAATCCACCGGCTTCGGTCATGCCCCACGTGTTGCTCAGGCCTCGTTCGCGCAGCTTCGGCAGCTTGGTGCGGATCCGGTCGAGCAGGGCGGTGGTGACGGGTGCCCCGCCCAACGGCCAGGACTTCAGGCTCGACAGGTCGCGAGACGCGAAGTCGGGATGTTCGAGGACGCGAATTGCCATGGTGGGCACCGCTCCCCAGACCTGGATGCGTTCGCGCTCGATCAGGGCGAGGATCCGTCCCGCGTCGAATCGTCCTTCGGTCATGACGATCTTGCCGCCGGTCAGGAAATGGGTGAGCAGGCTCGACAGCCCGCCGACGTGAAACATCGGCGTCGTCGCCAGGCTGACGACCTGAACGGAGTCGTCGTCGAGCAGGTGGGGTAGTCGGCCGGTGCGCTGCATGATGTCGTGCTGGTTGTAGATCACCGAACGGCGAGACAGCTCAACGGCTTTCGGCATGCCAGAACTGCCGGAAGTGAACAGGACCAGTGCGGCCGCGTCGCCGTCGGATCCGACGGCGGGGGAGGCTTCGGTCGTGGATCCGTCGAACACCGCGCGCAGCTCGCCGAGTGGGCTGACCGGCACCGGCAGGTCGAGCGTGGTGTCGGCGAGTACGTGCGTCGGGGCGAGAATGCTTACGGCGTGGTCGATTTCGGCACCGCTCCACCACCGGTTGGCCAGCACCGGCACCGCGCCCTCGAGCCACAGCGCCCACAGCGCGACGACCCACTCGGGGCTGTTGTAGCCGAACACCAGGACCCGGTCACCGGGGCGGATCCCGAGGTCCGCGAGGTAGGCCCTGGCTGCCTGGGCGGCGGCCCGGAAACCGGCGAAGGTCACGCGGCGCTCACCGTGGACGAGGAACGTCCTGTCGGTCCACACCTCGGTGCCGGCCATCAGATCGGAAAAGCTGTTCGGCGTCGTGTCGTAGACCAGACCTGGGTGGCCGCCGTACGTACCGTCCCGGACTTCGGTTCCCCACACGCCGGTCACGCGGTCGGGATCTGAATGCCCTCCGAGGGCTGCACGATGACGAAGCCCTGGCCGTGGAACGAGACCTGGACCGCCTCGCCGGAGCCGCGGCCGATCAGCGCGCCCGCCTTGAAGCTCGCCTTCAACTGCGTCTGCAGGTTCGCCGACCAGGCGACGACGGCGTTGGTGTCGGCAAAGGTCGGCGCCTCGGCGGCGTTCAGCACCACCGGGGGGCCGTCGGTGGTCAGTGCCACCCAGCCGGTGCCGCGCAGGGTGGTGTTGAACAGCCCACCCGTGGCCATGCTGCCGCCCTTCACCCGCTCGATGTTCCACTGAAGACTCGACGAGAACGCCAGCACGTTCTTGCCGCTGATCGACAGACCAGAGTTGTTCAGGTTCAACAGGTGTACGTCATGGGCGAGCTCGGCGAGGAACACGTCGCCCTGCCCCTGGCATCGCATGAGCGGAACGCCTTCGCCGGTCAGCGCCTTCTTGATGAACTTCGACGCGCCACCACCTTCGAAGGAGAAGTCGACGTTGCCCTGGTAGGCGACCATCGAGCCCTGGCGCGCCATGAACGGCTCGCCGAGACGGACGCGAAGCAGCTTCGCGTTCTGGTTGGCGATCGGCTTGGACTCCTTCTCGCTGAACCGGCCGTCGACGAGGTCGCCGGTGATGCCCTCGAATCCGTCGCCGCCGACCGACTGGCCGGGGTCGTACACCGACGCCTGCGGGGCCTGGTCCTGCACCTGCGCCTGGGCTTGCGGCGAGGGTGCGCCACCCAATGGCGCCCGGCCGGCCTGGCCCTGGTGCGACACCTGGTCGGACCATCCCTGGCCGTCCCACCAGCGGTAGTCGTAGCGGCCCTCGGGGTCGGGCTGCCAGCTTCCTTGTCCGGGTCCAGTCACCGTGTCACTCCTTGGTTCGACGTCAACGTCTCTTGTCCCGACCCTAGGCCAACTCCCACCGTTCGAGGGCCGCCGTCCTGGCATGCTGGGTAGATGTCCAAGGAGATCGACCCGGCGCGTGCCCGCAGCGCCATCGAGGTCGTCAAGCAACACCCCGGAATGGTTCTGTTCCTCGCCTCGCCGGGAATCGTCGCGGTCGTCGCGGTGTGGCTGCTCGCCGGCGCGGGTTGGGGGATTCTGCTCCTGCTCGCGCTGGTGGTCGGCGGCGGCGTGGCGGTCGCGCGCAAGCTGCGCTGACGGCGGCGGGCGTTCGCCCTGGGAGGATTCTGCCCCATTGCGGCTGTAATAACGTAATCATGTAATCATGAAACAACATCACCGCGGCCGCTCCGGCGGCTGGCAACAGTCCCAACAGCCCGACGCCACCGACGCCCCCGACTGGATCGCCGGACGCCTACCCGAGGGCTGGTTCTCGGGTGACCCCACGGTCGTCGTCGACCGTGAAGAGATCACCGTCATCGGCACGCTTCCCGTCACCGACGGCGAGGAGAGCGACGCCCGTGCCTCGGGTCGCGCCGCCCGCTTCCGGGAGGAGACCCGTTCGGAGCGAATGCGCATCGCCGACGAAGCCGAGCATCGTTACGGCCGCAAGGTGGCCTGGGGTGTTGAGGTCGGTTCTGAACGAATCTTGTTCACGCACATCGCCGTACCGGTCATGACGCGCCTGCGCCAGCCCGAACGCCAGGTGCTCGACACCCTGGTCGACGCAGGCGTGGCCCGCTCGCGCTCCGACGCGCTGGTCTGGTCGGTCCGACTCGTCGGCGAGCATGCCGACGAGTGGCTCGGCAAGCTGCGTGACGCGATGACCACGGTCGACGACCTCCGCGCCGAGGGCCCCAAGCTCTAACCCCCCCTCGCGATTTCGGCGCGCTCGACCGCGGTGAGCGCGGATTTGCGCGCCGAAACCGCGCTGGTCAGGCCTGGATCATCGACCAGTACTCGCCGTGGCGGGCGATCAACTCGTCGTGAGTGCCCCGCTCGACGATCCGCCCCGCCTCCATCACCAGGATGACGTCGGCGTCGCGGATCGTCGAAAGGCGGTGCGCGATGATGAAACTCGTCCGGTCCCGGCGAAGTTCGGCGGTGGCCTGCTGGATCAGCAGCTCGGTGCGGGTGTCGACGGAACTGGTGGCCTCGTCGAGGATCAGCAGGCTCGGCTGCGCCAGGATGGCCCTGGCGATGGTGATCAACTGCTTCTCGCCTGCGCTGATGTTGCCGCCGTCGTCGGTGATCCAGGTCTGATACCCCTTCGGCAGCGTCGCGACGAACCGGTCGACGTGGGCGGCCTTCGCCGCCTCGATCACCTGGTCCTCGTCGGCGTCGGGGCGGCCGTAGGCGATGTTGTCGTAGATGGTGCCGCCGAACAGCCAGGTGTCCTGAAGCACCATGCCGATGCTGGACCGCAGCGCGTGGCGGCTCATCGCGGTGACGTCGACGCCGTCGATCGTGATGCGTCCGGAGTCCACCTCGTAGAACCGCATCAGCAGGTTCACCAGTGTCGTCTTGCCTGCGCCGGTGGGGCCGACGATCGCCACGGTGCTGCCGGGTTCGGCCACCAGGGACAGGTCCTCGATGATGGGCGTTCCCGGCCGGTACTCGAACCCGACGTGCTCGAAAACCACCCGTCCCGGTCCGCGCCGTTCAGGTGAGGAGTCCGTCGGGTCGGGTGTCTGCTCGTCGGTGTCAAGGAGGTCGAAAACCCGCTCGGCGCTGGCGATCCCGGACTGCAGCGTGTTGTACATCGACGCCACCTGCGTCAGCGGCTGGTTGAACTGGCGGACGTACTGGATGAAGGCCTGGATGCTGCCGAGCGAGATCTGGCCGGTCGCCACCTGCAACCCGCCGACGACGGCGACGGCGACGTAACTGAGGTTGCCGACGAACGTCGTCGCGGGGGACACCAGGCCGGAGAGGAACTGGGCGCCGAAGCTGGCCTGGTACACCTCGTCGTTGAGTTCGCGGAACTTCTCCTCGGCGATGGCGCGGTGGCCGAAGGTCTTGACGACGGTGAACCCGCTGTAGGTCTCCTCGACGTGGGCGTTGAGACGCCCGGTGTTTCGCCACTGCGCGATGAACTGATCCCGGCTGCGACGCGCGATGGTGCGCGTCGCCCACAACGACAACGGCACCGTGAACACCGTGATCAAGGCAAGCAGGGGCGAGATGGTCAGCATCATCACCAGCACCGCGACGACGGTCAGCATCGACGTCAGCAGCTGACTGATCGTCATCGACAACGACGACTGAATGTTGTCGACGTCGTTGGTCACCCGGCTCAGCACCTCGCCGCGTTGGCGAGAGTCGAAGTACGACAACGGAAGGCGATGCACCTTGTCTTCCACGTCGGAGCGCACCGCCACCATCGTCCGCTGGATGATCACGTTGAGCAGCCGGGCCTGAATCCAGATCATCAGGGCGGCAACCAGGTACAACGCCAGCGCCAGCGACAACGTCCGGCCGACGGCGCCGAAGTCGACGCCCTGCCCCGGAACCACGTCCATGCCGGACAGCAGGTCGGCGAAGGTGCCGTCGCCGCGCGCCCTCGCCGCCTCGATCGCCTGCTCCTTGGTGAGGCCTGCTGGCAGCCGGCGGCCGATGACCCCACTGAACAGCAGGTCGGTGGCGTGCCCAAGGATCAGCGGTCCGACCACGCCGATCCCGATTCCGACGACGCCGAGCAGCAGCACGATGGCGGTCGGAACTCGTTGCGGGGTAAGCCTCCTCAGGAGCCGCACCGCAGAACCCCTGAAGTCCTTGGGGCGCTGCGTCGGCGCTTCGGTGGCCGCCCTGAGCTGGCGGCCCACCGGTCCGGTCACCGGGCCACTCCGGTAATCGCCTGGGAATCCGCGAATTCCGCGTACACGGGGCAGTCGGCGAGCAGTGAATCGTGCGTGCCGACGCCGACGACGGCGCCGTCGTCGATCACGACGATCTGGTCGGCGTCCACCACCGTCGAGATGCGCTGCGAGACGATCACGACCGTCGCGTCGGCGGAGACCTCCGCCAGCGCGGCTCGGACGCGCGCGTCGGTGTGCACGTCGAGGGCGGAGAAGGCGTCGTCGAAGAGATAGACCGCCGGGCGGCGGATCACCGCACGCGCGATCGCGAGCCGTTGCCGCTGCCCGCCGGAGAAGTTGATGCCGCCCTGGGCGACCCGCATCTCCAACCCGTCGGCGTGCGCCGAGACGAAGGAGTCGGCCGACGCGACGCGCAACGCGGCCCACATCTCGTCGTCGCTGGCGTCGGCCTTGCCGTAGCGCAGGTTCTCGGCGACGGTCCCCGAGAACAGGAAGCCGCGTTGGGGGACCAGCCCGATCGTCGACCACAGCGCTTCGACGTCGTAGTGCCTCACGTCGACCCCGTCGACGGCGACGGAGCCCTCGGTGACGTCGAACAGACGACAGATCAGCGAGATCAGCGTCGACTTGCCGGAGCCCGTCGACCCCACCACGGCCGTCGTGGTTCCAGGCCGCGCCACCAGCGAAACCCCCTGCAGCACGGGACGGTCGGCGCCGGGATAACTGAAGGTGGCGTCGGCGATCTCGAGGGAGCCCCGTGCGACGGCAGGGGTCTTGGGCGTCTCTGGACTGGTGATCGCGGGCGTGGTCGCGAGCACCTCGGTAATCCGCTCGGCGCACACCGACGCGCGCGGCAACATCACCAACAGGATCGTCGCCATCAGGACGGCCATCAGGATCTGCATGAAGTAGGACAGGAACGCGATCAGCGAGCCGACCTGCATCTCGCCCGAGTCGATGCGCATGCCGCCGAACCAGATCAGCGCGACGCTGGACACGTTGATCACCAGCGTGGTGAACGGCAACATCAGGGCCTGCAGACGGCCGACCGTCATCGCGGTGTCGGCGAGGGCCTCGTTTGCCTCGCCGAACCTGGCGCGTTCGAACGGTTCCCTGGCGAACGCGCGGATCACTCGGATGCCGGCGAGCTGTTCGCGCATCACGCGGTTGATGCCGTCGATCTGGTGTTGCATGCGGCGGAAGATCGGCAGCAGCTTGGTGACGATCCAGTAGTTGGACAACCCGAGCAGCGGCACGCTGATCATCAACAGCCACGACAGGCCGGCGTTCTGATGGATGGCCATCGCAATGCCGCCGATGCACATGATCGGCGCGGCGATCAGCATGGTGCACGTCATCTGCAGGAGCACCTGGATCTGCTGGACGTCGTTGGTCGTGCGGGTCAGCAGGGTCGGCGCGCCGAAGCGGGCTGTCTCCTCGGCGGACAACCCGGTCACGTGGTGGAACATCGCCGACCGCAGATCGCGGCCGAACCCCATGCCGACCCGCGAACCGAAGTAGACGGCACCGATCGCGCACAGCACCTGCAGGGCGGTGACCCCGAGCATCATCGCGCCGAGTTCGACGATGGTGGTGGTGTCACCCTTGGCGACGCCGTCGTCGATGATCGCCGCGTTGATCGTGGGTAGATACAACGACGCCAGCGTGCTGACCATTTGCAGTCCGCCGACGATGGCGACCGGGCCGCGGTACGGCCCCGCGTACCGTCGCAGCAACGCCCAGAGCATTCCGCAACTGTCGCACACCGACCTGCGCGCGCCCACACCCGTGGATTTCCTTAGAAAACTCCAGGTCAGTCGGCATGTCGGTGGTTGTGGCCCGAGGCTGCCGCTACAGTGTCGGGCGTGACGGGAAGACGCGGCCACCGCAACATGAAGGCGTTGACGGTGCTTGCCGCCGCCGTGATTCCGCTGGTTGCGGCGTGCTCCGGCAGCTCGGACCAGCCGAGCGGCCCGGACGGGTCGTCCGCCCCGGCACCGGCTGCCGACGCCAAGCATGGAGCGATGTTTCCCGAGTGCGGCGGCATCACCGACGAGACGATGGCACAGCTGACCAAGGTCAACGGACTGGTCAACACGTCCAAGACGTCGGTCGGGTGCCAGTGGCTGCTCGGTGGCGGCATCCTCGGACCCCACTTCTCCTTCAACTGGTACCGGGGCAGCCCAATCGGCCGCGAGCGCAAGACCGAGGAACTGTCGCGCACCAGCGTGGAGGACATCAACATCGAAGGCCATGACGGGTTCATCGCGATGAACGCCGACCCGACGCTGGGCACCTCGCTGTGCGAGATCGGCATCCAGTTCGACGACGACTTCATCGAGTGGTCGGTCAACTTCACCGAGAAGCCCTTTCCCGACGCCTGCGACGTCGCCAAGGAACTCACCCGCCAGTCGATCGTGAACTCGAAGTGAGCGCGCCTAGAAGGGCGATGGCCGTCCTCGTCGCCATCCTGGCCACTCTGATGATGCTCGTCGGCTGTTCCCGCGACGTGTCCGGCCAGGCCGTCAAGGCGGGGTCAGGTGGCAACACCCCCCGCAACGACAACTCCGCCAAGACCTACCCCAACCTGCTCAAGGAGTGCGACGTCCTGACGACCGACGTCCTCGCCAAGACCGTCGGCGCCGATCCGCTGGACATCCAGAGCACGTTCGTCGGCGCGCTGTGCCGCTGGCAGGCTCTCAATCCCGCCGGGCTGATCGACATCACCCGGTTCTGGTTCGAGCAGGGCAGTCTGGACAACGAGCGCAAGGTCGCCGACTTCCTGAAGTATCAGGTGGAGAGCCGATCGGTCGCGGGCGTGCAGTCGATCGTGATGAAGCCCAATGACGCCAGCGGTGCGTGCGGCGTGGCGAGCGACGCGGCAGGCGTGGTCGGGTGGTGGGTCAACCCGCAGGTGCCCGGCATCGACGCCTGCGGCATGGCGATCAAGTTGATGGAGCTGACGCTCAACACCAACAACTAGCACCGACGAGCGCTCGCGCGAGGAGCCGACTATCGCGGCACGTGGAAGTCGACCAGGGTCCCGCCGCCTAGTTCGAGCCGTGCCCATGGCAGCTGGGTCGTAAGGACCGCGATCGCTGACGTCGGGTACTTCTCGGTCATCCGTTCCAGTGCGTCGGCGTCGGAGCCCGCGCCGGCGAGGGCGAACGCCAGTGACGACGTCGTCGGCTCGTGGCCGACCACCAGCAGCGTCTCGACGCCGTCGTTGACGCCGTTGATCAGGCTGAGGACGGTGCCGGGCCGGGAGTCGTACAGATCCTCCTCGTAGCGGATGGTCGCCTCGATCCCGGTGCGCGCCAACGTCTCGCGCGTCCGTGTGGCCGTCGAGCACAACACGGCGTCGACCTTCCCGGGGTTGGCCCTGATCCAGTCACCGGCCAGGGCGGCCTCCCTGATGCCCCGCGGAGCGAGTGGACGCTCGTGGTCGGCGACCCCGTCGGGGTAGTCGGACTTCGCGTGCCGGAGCAGCACCAGAGTGCGTACGGGTGTCGTCATCGACATCACGTTACCCACATGCCGACCGAGGTCCGCTCAGTTGTCGGAGGGCGGACCTACACTCGCCATGCCCGTCAAAACGACGGCCCACGAGTAGAGAGCTGAGGAGTCCGGATGCGCTTCCTGCACACCGCCGACTGGCAGCTCGGGATGACCCGCCACTTCCTGAACGGCGAGGCGCAGCCACGATATTCGGCCGCGCGCCGTGACGCCGTCGCCAGCCTCGGTGAGGTGGCGAAGGAGACGGGCGCGGAGTTCGTCGTCGTGGCCGGTGACGTCTTCGAGCACAACCAGCTGGCGCCGCGTGACGTCAGCCAGTCGTTGGAGGCCATGCGCGCCATCGGCGTCCCGGTGTATCTGCTTCCCGGCAACCATGATCCGCTCGACGCGTCGTCGGTCTACACCAGTGCGCTGTTCGCCGCGGAGCGGCCGGACAACGTCGTGGTGCTGGATCACGCCGGAACGTTCGAGGTGCGTCCCGGTCTCGAGATCGTCGCGGCGCCATGGCGTTCCAAGAAGCCGACGACCGACCTTCTCGGTGAGGTTCTCGAGGGGCTCACCCCCGACGGGGTGACCCGCATCGTCGTCGGGCACGGCGGCATGGATCTGTTCGAGCCGGACCGCGACAAGCCGGCCTTGATCCGGCTGGCCACCGTCGAGTCGGCACTGGAACGGGGAGCCGTGCACTACGTCGCCCTCGGCGACAAGCATTCCCGTACTCAGGTCGGGTCGACGGGCCGGATCTGGTACTCGGGTTCCCAAGAGGTCACCAACTACGACCACATCGAACCCGATCCCGGACACGTCCTGGTGGTCGACGTCGACGAGCAGGACCCGGCCCACCCGGTGAAGGTCGACAGCCGCCGGGTCGGCCGGTGGAAGTTCGTCACCTTGCGCCATTCCGTCGACACCGCAAGGGAAGTCGTCGACGTGGACATCAATCTCGACCAGCTGCCCGACAAGGAACGCACGGTCGTGCAGATCGCGTTGACGGGCACGTTGACGGTGACCGACAAGGCGGCGCTCGACGCCTGCCTGGACAAGTACGCCCGGTTGTTCGCCGCACTCGCGACCTGGGACAAGGAAACCGACCTCGCCGTCATGCCCGCCGACGGAGAGTTCGACGACCTTGGCATCGGTGGCTTCGCCGCAGCTGCGGTCGACGAGTTGGTGGCGACCGCACGCACCGACGGTGCGCAGGCCGACCACGCCAGGGCGGCGCTTGCGCTGCTGCTGCGCCTCACCGATCGGGGGAACGCGGCATGAAGTTGCACCGCCTCGTCCTGCGCAACTATCGCGGTGTCGCCCAACGCGACATCGAATTCCCCGACCGCGGTGTCGTCGTCGTGTCCGGCGCCAACGAGATCGGCAAGTCCTCGATGATCGAGGCGCTCGACCTGCTGCTGGAGGCCAAGGACCGCTCGACCAAGAAGGAAGTCAAGCAGGTCAAGCCCACGCACGCCGACGAGGGCGCCGAGATCACGGCCGTCATCTCCACGGGCCCCTACCGCTTCGAGTACTTCAAGCGGTTCCATAAGAAGCCGGAGACCCGGCTGACCGTGTCGGCCCCACAGCGTGAGCAGCTCACCGGCGACGAGGCGCACGAGCGCGTGCTCGCGATCCTCGCCGAGACCGTCGACACCGAGCTGTGGCAGGCGCAGCGCGTTCTGCAATCGGGATCGACTGCATCGGTTGACCTTTCGGGGTGCGACGCGTTGGCTCGCGCCCTCGACGCCGCGGCCGGCCAAGCGGTCACGCTGTCGGGGTCCGAGCCGTTGCTCGTCGACCGGATCGACGCGGAGTTCCGGCAGTACTTCACCACCACGGGCCGGGCGACGGGTCCGCTGGCGGCTGCGGTCACCCGACTGCGCGACGCCCGCCAGGCCGTCGAGCAGTGTCACGCCGCGGTCGGCGAGGTGGACGAGGCCGTAGTCAGGCACGCCAAGCTGTCCGAGGAACGGGATCGGGTCGCTCGCGATCGCGTGCAGTCCGATGCGCGGCTACAGGTCGCCAGGGCCGCGGGGGCTGCGGTCAAGCAACTCGAGGAGCGGCTGACCCACGCACGTGCACTTGCCGAACCCGCCGAGATGGCGCGGGCGGCATCGGACGCCGCACTCGGCGAGAGGCGCCGCCTCCGTGCCGAGTTGACGGAGCGGACCGCCACCATCACCGCTCTCGAGGCGGCGGTGACGACCGCCGCCGAGGACGAGGTGGCCGCCAATGACACCGCCGTCGCAGCCGCCGCAGCTGCCGAGGCCGCGCGCGTCCACGCCGCGGAACGCTTGGCCCGCGTGGAGGCCGTGCGTCGCACCGCCGAGCGGGTCGCTCGCCGCAGCGAGGCGGCGAGGCTCGATGGCAAGCTCGGCAAGATTGACGCCGTCGCCAGGGAGTTGGCTGGCGTCGAGGCGGAGCTGGCTCAGATCACCCTGACCGACGACGTGATGCGGGACGTCGAGATGGCCGCATTGGCCACCGAACGCGCCGCCTTCCAGGCCGAATTGGCTTCGGCGCGTGTCGAACTCGACGCGGCGGTCGACATCCAGGTCATGGTCGACGGTCAACCGGTAGAGCTGTCGCCGGGCGTCGCCTGGACCCAGAACGTGACGACGTCGGCCGCGGTCGAACTGCCGGGCGTGGTGACGGTCCGGCTGATTCCCGGTGCGCCCGCGGCAGATTCGCAGGGCCGGCTGGACAAGGCACGGGAAATGCTGGCCGCACTGCTGGACGAGGCCGGCGTTGCCGACGTCGCGGCGGCGCGGGTGCTCGACGCCAGGAGGCGCGAGCTGCTGGGACGGGTGGACCGGTTGTCGGCCACCGGCGACGCGCTGGTCGGTGAGGACTCGGTTGCCGACCTGCGTGCGCGACTGGTTGCGCTGACCGAGGCGCTGGGGGAACATCCCGATGCCGACCCGAGCGCCGACGACGTGCGCGCCGAGCTCGAGACGGCGACCGAGGCGTACCGGTCGGCGCGCGCCGGCGAGGAAGCGCTCCGGGAGATCGCGACGACGGCAGCCTCGCAGGCGATGCGCGTCGCGGGGGCGGCGACGGTGCTTCGATCGAAGTTGGACACCGCCCGCGACGAGGTGGCCGCCGCGACGGAACGCCTTGCCCGGCAGCGCGACTCGCAGTCCGACGACCAGCTGGTGATCCAGGCCGAGGCTGACGCCGAGCGGGCGCGGGGGGTGGCGGCTGGAGTGCTGGCGATCGAGGCCGAACTCGCCGAAGTGGGCCCGGCCGCGGTGGCGGCAGAACTCGCCGACGCGGAGCGGAGCGCGAGCGCACTCGAGGAGCGGCATGCCGAAGTGACCGGCGACCTTCGCGAGGTGGCGGCACAGCTGCGGGTGTACGGGTCCGAAGGCCGCAAGGGTCGACTGGACGAGGCGGAAACCGAGTGCGAGCACGCGGCGGCCGAGCACGACCGAATCCAGCGCCGGGCGGGCGCAGCTCAACTGCTGCAGTCGGTGATGTCGCGTCACCGCGACGAGTCGCGGCAGCGCTACGTCGACCCGTTCCGGACTGAGGTCGAGCGGCTGGGCCGCATCGTGTTCGGCTCGGACTTCGAAGTCGAGATCGACGCCGAACTGCGCATCCTCAGCCGCACCCTCGGCGGTTGCACGGTGCCGTTCGACTCACTGTCCGGCGGAGCCAAGGAGCAGCTGGGTATCGTCGCCCGCTTGGCCAGCGCCGCGCTGGTCGCCAAGGAAGACGGCGTCCCGGTGGTCATCGACGACGCGCTTGGCTTCAGCGACCCGAACCGACTGGCAAGGATGGCCGAGGTGTTCGACTCCGTCGGCGGCGACGGCCAGGTCATCGTCCTGACGTGCAGCCCCGAGCGGTACGCCGGGATCGTCGACGCCCGCCACCTCGAGCTGAGCGCCTAGCTCGCCACCGAGACGTTCCGCCGGCGCGGTGACTCGAACGTCGCCGCGGGAAGCCCGAGGTGGTCGCGCAGGGTGTCTCCGGTGTACTGCTCGCGAAACAGCTTGCGTCGCTGCAGTTCCGGCACCACTGAGTCGACGAAGTCGTTGAAGGTTCCTGGCGACTGGGCCGCCGAGACCATGAAGCCGTCGGCTTCGCCCGCGGTGAACGACTCCTCGATCTGGTCGGCGACCTGATTGGCCGTGCCGACGAACTGAGGTAGCAGCACGCCTTGGGCGTACCACTTGCCGATGTCGCGCAGCGTGAGGTTGTCCCGGTTGGCGACCCGACGAGCGGTGTCGAAGAGGCCCTGGGTGCCGCTGACGGCGATGTCCTCCACGGGCGCGTCGAGGTCGTACCGCGAGAAGTCGTGGTCGGTG
The DNA here is from genome assembly GCF_001426545.1 of Mycobacterium sp. Root135. Classification (GTDB taxonomy): domain Bacteria; phylum Actinomycetota; class Actinomycetes; order Mycobacteriales; family Mycobacteriaceae; genus Mycobacterium. Next base: position 568,474 of record NZ_LMEZ01000009.1, read on the forward strand.
TGCACCGACAGGGTGATCAGCCCTGAAATCGGGTCGGCGAGTTCGTTGTGGAAGGCCTGCTTCTCCCGGGCGATGGACTCCGTCTCCCCGATGAACGGGATGAACGCCGGGAAGATCAACACGCCGTCGGGGTCGCGGCCGTAGTCGGAGGCGCGACTCTTGATGTCGTCGTAGTAGGCCTTTCGACCCTCGGGGGTGGGGTCGATCTCGAAGATCGCCTCGGCCCACCGCGCGGCGAAGTCGCGTCCGGTGGGCGACGATCCCGCCTGGATCAGTACCGGCCGGCCCTGCGGTGAGCGGGGCACGTTCAGCGGGCCGCGGGTGCGGAAGTACTCACCGTCGTGATCCACGCGCCGGACCTTGTCCGGGTCGGCGAACACCCCGGCCTCCTTGTCGAGCACCAGCGCGTCGGCGTCCCAGCTCGACCACAGTTCGAGCGCGGTGCGGACGAATTCCTCGGCGCGTTCGTAACGGTAGTCGTGGCCGAGGTGCTCGTCGTAGCCGAAGTTCTGGGCCTCGCTCTGCGTCAGCGACGTGACGATGTTCCACGCCACCCTGCCGCTGCTGACGTGGTCGAGGCTTGCGAAGATACGCGCCAGCTCGTACGGGTGAAAGTAGGTGGCGGACTTGGTGATTGCGATGCCCAGCTTCGAGGTCACGGCCGCGATGCTGGCGGCCACGATCGACGGGTCCAGCGTCGCGGTGGCCTGCGTTCCCCGCCGCAGCGGCTCGGTGACGTCGTCACCGAAGCGGGCCGGCGCGGCGAGCAGGTCGGCGAAGAAGACGAAGTCGAACTTGCCGCGTTCCAGGATTCGCCCGATGCGGTGGTAGTACTCGGGCGTGGTGAACGCGGTGTCGCTGCCGGGGTGCCGCCACGCGGCGTGGGAGTGCGTGACCTGAGAGGCGATCTGGAATCCGCCCAGGTGGAGTTGACGTGTCATGGTTCTCGTTTCCCGCGTCTTCGGCGTGCTCAGTCGCGATGGCCGCGACCGATCACGCCGAAATCGCGTATTAGAAGTAGGCGTTGGCGGGCAGCGGGGTGTCGTGCAGCAGGTTCGCTCCGATCGCGACGGCCTTGTAGGCCACCGGGTTGTGCAGCGTGATGGTGCGGATGTTGCGCCAGTGCCGGTCCAGCCCCTTCTGCCGGCTCGCCGCACTGGCCCCGCCGAGCTCCAACAGCCGTGTCGCGGCCTCCGGGGCGATGGCGTCGAGGTGGACCTTCACCTGCGCGACCTTGATCTGGGCGTCCTGGGCCAACTGGGCGTCGGGGTTGCCGTCGGGGGTCGTCGCGGCGGAGGTGGTCGCCACGGCGATGGCCTCGGCGGCGTCGAGAACCGCGGCCTTCGCGACGTACGCCGTGCTGGCCAGCTCGCCCAGCAGCCGTTGCAGCAGCGGGTCGTCGGTGGGCCGGTCGGTGGGGGCGTGGCTGAAGCTGCGGTCGCGTGAACGCAGCAGCGTGACCCCGTCGTCCACGACGCCGGCGAGGATGCCTGCCACCACCGCGTGGATGAAGAGCTGCAGCGAGGCGTACTGAACCGACGGCACCGCGTCGGCGTCGTACGGCGAATCGGCGAGGATCTCGTCGGTGGTGACCGCCACGTTCTTGAAGACGGTGGTCCCGGTGCCGGTCCGCCGCTGGCCGAAGCCGTCCCAGTCGTCGATCAACTTGACGCCGGTGCGGTCGGCGGGCACCACGACGGTGGCCACGGAGTCGTGGTCGGTGGTGGCGGTGACGGTCAAGTAGTCCGAGAACAGGGTGCCGGTGCTGTAGAACTTCTCGCCTTCGAGGCGGTAGCCACCCGCCGGATCGGGCAGCAGCCGCGTGTTGAAGACCAGGCTGCCGACGGCGTTGGACCCCTTCTCGCTGAACGCGTTGCCGAAGAGCTGGCCGTCGGCCACCTTGCGCAGCCATTGCAGCGACGCGGGATCGCCTGGGCCGAATCCCCGGTCGCTGCGCTCCTGCCCTCCGAGCGTGCGCAGCCGTTCCTCCGTAAACCAGAAGTGTGTGCGGAAGATGTGTGCCACAACGGGATCGGCGCGCGCGACGTCGATCACCGCGGAGAACAATTGGGGCACAGTGAGTCCCGCGCCGCCCAGCTCGTGCGGCAGTCGCAGGGTGCCGAAGCCGGCCCGCTTGAGTGCGGCAACTTGGTCAAAGGGGTTCTCGTCGTTCAGGTCTCGGTCCTTGGCCCCTGCCGCGATGCGGCCGAGAAGCTCGTCCCATTGGGGTGAGCCGGGGAGGATGCGGGGATTGTTCTCGACGGTGGTCATGACAACGTTTCTACGGAACCCGGCACCGCGCGACACTGCTTTGGCTCACCCCGAACCTAAGAGTCGCCCGCCAGGGGCACAATGGTGATCGATGACCATGAATGCCGGGCGCCGGCGAGTCCACGACAGGCTGGCCGCTCTGCCGGGGGTGACCTCGGTGCGCAGGCCCGTCCTCGACGGCGGGCCTGACGAGTTCGACCTGTTCTACGTGCGGGTGGGGGAGCGGTCGGATCACCCGCTGCTGTTCATTCCCGGCGGACCGGGTGCGGCGTCGATCGCGCTGTACCGCAGCCTGCGCAAACACGCGGTCGCCGACGGCCTCGACGTGATCATGGTCGAGCATCGCGGCGTCGGGATGTCTCGGCACGACGACTCGGGCGCGGACCTACCGCTCGAGGCGTTGACGATCGAGGCGGTCGTAGGCGACCTCGCCGCCGTCCTCGACCATGCCGAGGTCGGCAAGGCCGTGGTCTACGGAACCTCGTATGGCACGTACCTGGCGGCTGGGCTCGGTGTCCGGCACCCCGACCGAATCCACGCGATGATCCTCGACTCCCCGTTGTTGGCGGCCGACGACGTCGACGAAGTCCGCACGGCCGTCCGTCAGGTCCTGTGGGACGGCGTGAACGAGGAGACCGCCGAGCTCGCCGACAAGGTGCACCAGCTGGTCGCCGACGACGTGTTGACACCGGCCGCCACGCAGCTCGCCGCCGACATGTACGGGCTCGGTGGCCCCGAGCTGCTTGGTCGCCAGCTCGACCTGCTGCTGAAGGGTCACGACTGGGTATGGGGTGCCGTCGGGCTCGGTACGCGCCTGATCGTCGAACGCAAGACGCCGTTCCACAACGAGCCGGACCTGGTCGGCAGAATCGGTTACCGCGAGCTCAACTACGGGGCAGTGCCCGACGGCAAACCCCTCGACCCGGCCGTGGCCCTGCGCGAAATAGCCACCGGCGAAGTCGATTTCGTCGAGGAGCCCTACGATCTGATCTCCGCGATGCCGGGCTTCACCTGGCCGACGGTGGTCATCTCGGGCGGTCGGGACTTGACAACGCCGCGGGTGGTGGCGTGCCGGATAGCCGACTTGATTCCCGACTCCGTGCTGGTCGAGATGCCCACCACGGGCCACAGCATCATCGACACCAAGGAGCGCTCTGCGCTCGACATCGTGGCGGCCGTCTACGCCGGGGAGATCGCCGAACTACCAAGCCGGTCAGCTGAACTGGACGACGTACCGAGCCTGCTCAGCGTTCGGCTGCTCAAGCGGCTGATCACCGCGGCCTCGGTCGCGGAGTCGGTGGTGCCGTCCGCGGTACCGCGTGCGGTCCGCAACGTCACGACTTCATGAAGCCGATCGCGGTGTAGTCGACGTCGGCCAGCCCGGCCGCGCCGAAGTTGGCCAGATTGCTGCGCACCGCAACGTTTCCGGCGGATTGGAACAGCGGGAGGCTGGCGCCCTCGGCCCAGACCAGTTCGTCGACCTCGTTGGCCAACGCGCGTGCCTTGTCGGGGTCGAGTTCCGACAGCGTCTGTTCGATCTTGGCGTCGATCTCCGGGCTGCCGATCTTGCCGAAGTTGCTGTCGCCCTTCGACGCATAGATCTGTGGGAGACCGGACAGCGGGAACGCGTCGGCCACCCAGCTGAATTGGGCGATGTCGAAGTTGCCGACCGTGACGTAGTTGGTGAAGAAGCCGCTGCCACCCTTGGCCTGCAGGTCGAGCTTCACCCCGATCTGAGCCAGGCTGTTCTGGGCGATCTGCGCCACCTGGCGCGTGCTCTGCGCGTCGTAGAACATGTCGCGGATGACGAGCTGCTTGCCGTCCTTCTCGCGGAACTGGCCGTTCATCCGCCACCCGAGGTCGTCGAGCTCCTTCTTCGCCGCCTCTTGGTCGAAGGCCACGACGCCGCTGTTGTCCTGGTAGCCCTTCTGGCCCGCCACGTAGACGTGGTTGTTGAGCGGTGCCGGGTTGTCGGCCAGTCCGCGTTGGGCCACGTTCGCAATGGTCTGACGGTCGATGCCCTTGGAAATGGCATTCCGCAGCGCCTTGTCGGCCAGGATGGACCCCGGAGCGCCGTTGAAGGTGAAGTGATACCAGCTTGTACTCGGTGCCCGCCGGATCGCGACGCCGGTGGTGCGCTTGGCGATCGTCACGTCGTCGAGTGAGGCGAGCCCCGTGGCGTCGATGGCGTTGTTTTGCAGCGCGGGCAAACGGGCCGCATCGTCGAGGACGAGGAACGTGATCGTGTCGAGGCGTGGTGGCGTTCCCCACCACTTCGGGTTGCGACTCAGGGTGATTCGCTGCGCCGTGCGGTCGAGCGCGGTCACGATGAACGGTCCCGCCGACGGTCCGGGGCCATTCAGCTGAGCGGTGTTGAAGGCCTCCGGGGTCGCGGTCACGCTCTTGGGTGAGAGGACGGTGTTGCCGGCGAGCATGCCCTTCCACTCGGCATACGGCTTGGCGAACGTCATGATCGCCTGCCGGTCGTCGACGCCCCGTGTCACCGACGCGACCCGGTCGCTGCCGTTGGGTGCCGAAATCGCGAAGTCCTTGTTCTTGCCGCTGGTCGCATCGACCTGGGACTTGATGTCTTCCCAGGTAATTGGCGCGCCGTCGCTCCATACGGCCTTGGGGTTGATCGTGTACGTCACGACCTGTGGGTTGGTGCCGGTCAGCTCGACATTGGTGAAGTAGTCGGTGTTCACCGACGCGGTGCCGTCGGCGGCGATGCGGAACGCCCGGGGCATGGTCGCCCGAGAGATCGCGGCCGCGTCGGCGGTGGGCCCGTTGATGTGCATCGTGTTGAAGTTGTCCGGGAAGTTCGTCAACGGGATGCGCAGGTTGCCACCCTCCTGCAACGAGGCGGGGTCTTGCGGATTCATGTCGTTGGTCGAGCCGATCTCGGCCTTGCCGCCCGCGGACGGCGCCTCTTGGCTGCCGCCGGAGCACCCGGTGAGCAAAAGTCCGGCGGCGAGAAGTGCGCTGGCGAGGCGTCGGATCTGCATGGGACAGACTCTAACCGCTTACGGCTGCGGGACGGCGGCCAGCAACTTCTCCGTGTATTCGTGCTGCGGGTTCGCGAAGATCTCGGCGGCGTCGCCGGACTCGACGATCGAGCCGTTGAACATCACCACCAGCCGGTCGGCGAGGTGCTTGACCACCGACAGGTCGTGTGACACGAAGAGATACGACAATCCGAACCGCTCCTGCAGATCGAGCAGCAGGTTGACGATGCCCGCCTGGATCGAAACGTCCAGTGCCGACACCGGTTCGTCGAGCGCCAGGATCTTCGGTTGCAGCGCCAACGCGCGGGCGATGCCGATGCGCTGCTTCTGGCCGCCGGAGAATTCGGCGGGGTACCTGCCGGCGTCCTCGCGGCGTAGTCCGACGGTGCTCAACAGCTCGGCGACGCGTTCGTCGACGTGCTTCTTGTCGAAGCCGTTGGCGGTCAACGGTTCTGCCAGCGCATCGAAGACGGGCAGCCGTGGATCGAGGGAGGCGACGGGATCCTGGAACACCACCTGCAGATCGCTCCGCAGGGCCCGCCGGGAGTGGCGGTCCAGCGTGGCGACGTCCTGGCCGAGGACTTCGATGGAACCACCCTGTGGCGCAGTGAGTTCCAGAACCTGGTGCAGCGTGGTCGACTTCCCGGACCCGGATTCACCGACGATGCCAAGGGTTTGGCCCTCGCGCAGTTCGAAGCTGATGCCGTCGACGGCCCGCACCTCGCCGATCCGGCGGCGGAACACCGAGCCCTTGGTGAGGGTGAACGTCTTGACGAGGTTCTCGACGCGGAGCACGACGGGCGCGTCGGGGTCGGCCGCCGCGTCGACCGGAGCCGTCGAGACGCCGTAGACGTCGGCGGCCGAGCGGCCCGCGACGTCCTCGGTGCGGATGCATGCCGCGGTGTGGTCGGGGGCGACGGAGACGAGCTCGGGTTCGGCGGAGAGGCAGTCGTCGACGACCATCGGACACCGCGGCGCGAACGGGCAGCCCGGGGGGAGCGCCGCCATCGACGGTGGCGCACCGGGAATCGGCACCAGCCGCGACCCTTGGGCGGCGTCGAGGCGGGGCACCGAACCGAGCAGTCCGACGGTGTACGGCATGACCCGGCTGCGGGCCAGGTCGGCCACCGGCGCGGTCTCGACGGCCCTGCCCGCGTACATCACCAGTGCGCGGTCGGCGAATTCCGACACCACGCCGAGGTCGTGGGTGATGATCAGCACGCCTGCGCCCGTGACGTCGCGGGCGGTGCGCAGCACGTCGAGGATCTGCGCCTGCACCGTCACGTCGAGTGCGGTGGTCGGCTCGTCGCAAATGATGAGGTCCGGGTCGTTGGCGATCGCAATCGCGATCACCACGCGTTGCCGCTCACCGCCGGACAACTCGTGGGGGAAGGACTTGGCGCGGCGTTCGGGCTGCGATATCCCGACTAGCTCGAGCAGCTCGACGGCCCGGGTCGCGGCGGCCGCGCGGCCAATGCCGCGCTGGTGCACGCGAAGTGCTTCGGCGATCTGCTGTCCGACGGGGTAGACGGGGGTCAGCGCCGACATCGGATCCTGGAAGACGGTGCCGACGACCCGGCCCCGAATTCGAGACATCCGTTGGTCGTCGAGTCCGATGAGTTCGTCACCCTGCAGACGCACCGATCCGGACACCTGCGCGTATTCCGGGAGCAGTCCGACGACCGCCATCGCCGTCGCCGACTTGCCAGCGCCTGACTCGCCGACGAGCGCGACGACCTCGCGGGGTTTGACGTCGAACGACATGCCGCGCACTGCCGCGACGTCTTCGGCGTCGGTGGTGAAGCCGACGCGCAGGTCCTTCACCTGGAGTAATTCGGTCACTTGCGCCGCCGCCGACGGGGTTTCGCACTCGGGTCGATCGCGTCGCGCAGCCCGTCGCCGATGACGTTGGCGCACAACACGATCAGCACCAGGATTCCTGCCGGAAACAGGAACACCCACGGAAACGTCGTCACCGAGGGGGTGCCGTCGGCGATCAGCGTGCCCAGCGAGACGTCGGGCGGTTGGATGCCGAAACCGAGGAACGAGAGGCCGGTCTCGGCGAGGATCGCGACGCCGACGTTGAGCGTGGTGTCGATGATGAGGATGGATGCGACGTTCGGCAGCACGTGGCGCACGATGATCCGCCAGTTCGACACGCCCATGTACCTTGCCGCGGTGACGAATTCGCGTTCACGCAGGCTCATCGTCATCCCGCGCACGATGCGCGCGCTGATCATCCAGCTGAACGCAGCCAGCAGCAGGATCAGCGAGATGATCCGGCCCGACTGTCCGAGGCGTGGGGTGACGATGGCGATGAGGATGAAGCTCGGGACCACCAGCAGGAGGTCGACGACCCACATCGCCGTGCGGTCTCGCCATCCGCCGAAGTAGCCGGCGACTGCGCCGACGGTGGCCGCGATGATCGTCGAGAGGAACGCGACGCAGACACCGATCAGCAGTGACTTCTGCATGCCGCGCAGCGTCTGCGCCAGCAGGTCCTGGCCGAGGCCGTTGGTGCCGAACCAGTGGCTGGGACTCGGCGGTTGTTGTAGTGCGAGGAAGTCCAGATCGGTGTAGCTCCACGGCAGAAACGGCGGAAGTGCGTAACACCCGACGAACATCACCGTCAGCACGGCCAGGGCCGCCACTGCGAGGCGATTGCGGAGGAAGCGGTGCGTGGTCAGTGTGCGTCGTGAGGCGAATGTGCCTGCGTCCATCCCCGATTGGGCGGTCGACGACGCTTCGGTCGTGGCTGGTTCGGTCATCTCAGGCCACCCTCACCCTCGGGTCCAGCGCCGCGTAGATGACGTCGGACAGCAGGCCGGCCAGCAGAATGGTGGCTCCGGTGAAGACCGTGATCGCGGCGACGATGTTGGTGTCCTGAGTGGCGATGCCCTGAACCACCCACTCGCCCATGCCATGCCAGCCGAAGATCTTCTCGACGAACACGGCGCCGGTCACCAATCCGCCGACGCCGTAGGCGAACAGAGTGGCCATTGGTATCAGGGCGGTGCGCAGGCCGTGTTTGAACAACGCTTGCCGGCGAGTCAGCCCCTTGGCGCGGGCAGTCCGGATGAAGTCCTGGCCCAACACGTCGAGCATGGCGTTGCGTTGATAGCGGCTGAAGCCGGCAATCGAGAACAACGCGAGCGTGGCCGTCGGGAGGACGAGGTGCTGGAGGCGGTCGACGAACTGACCCCACGCGCCGCCGGCGGTCGTGCCGGAGGTCTCGCCGGTGTACTCGAACAGGTTGAAGCCCAACGCGGTGTTGGTGCGCAGCGCCCCCAGGATCAACAGGTTCGCGACGACGAACGTCGGCATGCTGATCAACAACAGGGACAGCACCGTGATCACGCGGTCGGACACGCGATATTGCCGAACGGCGCCCCACGCCCCGACCACCACCCCGATCAGGGTGCCGAGCACCGAGCCGAGGAACACGAGCCGCAGGCTGACGCCGATGCGCCGCCCCAATTCGTCCGACACCGGTTGTCCCGCGACGGTGGTGCCAAAGTCGCCCTGCACCGCCTCGGACACCCAGTGGACGTAACGCAGGGGGATCGGCTTGTCGAGGGAGAGTTCGGCGGCCTTGGCGTCGATGACGGACTGGGGCGGTCGGGGGTTGCGGCCTTCGAGGCTGTCGAGCGGCTTGAACGACCAGGACGCCAGCGCGAAGGTCAGGAATGACGCCAGGGTGAGGAGCACGACGTAGTTCAGTGCCCGGCGGGCGAGGAAGCGCGTCATGACGCGCCCGTCGGAAACTGCATGGCCACAGGGTAGGAGATGAACGCCGGATTGCCCGCGGGCGGCCCACGGAAGTCTTGACTGGGAATGCGCTTCGTGTTTGATGCGCGTCTGCTGCGGTTATCCGACGTACAGCGGGGGCCGGCCGGGCCCTCGGGTAAGCCCGAACAGCCCCGAATGGGAGGGACCACCATGAACGTCAAGGCAATGAAGGTGATGGCCGCAAGCGTCGGTGCTGGCGCGCTGATTGCGGGTGGCGCGTTGACCGTGGCCACGTCGAGTTCGGCGGAGCCGGCGACCCCGGGCCCCGTGCCCACCGAGGAAGCCACGACAGGCGAGACCACGACGGAGACGACGGCTCCCGAGACGCCGACGACGTCGTCCGCGGTTCCCGAGATCGAAGGACCCGCTGAGCTGCCGCCTGAGCAGGAGGATGCGCTCTAAGCGCTCAGTTACCTGGCGAAAGGGGAGGCCCCATGGTGGAAACCGTGGCGGTCTCCCCTTTTCGCGTGGCCGTGATGACGACGGGGTCGCCGACGGCGAACGGCGGTGCGCTGGCACCCTCGACTTCGTGGATGGCGTAGGTCTGCGTGAAGCCGTCGGTGCTGCGGGCCGTCACCGACGTCGGTGAGATCGCGGTGATCTTGCCGGTTTGGGTGAGCCGGGTTTCGTAGCCGGCGCCGTCGGCGACGACGTATTCGCCGTGCAGCGAGGCGGGTTCTGGGTTGCCGCCATGTCGCGCTCCTGGCGGTGAGCCCGGAGGTCCCTCGAACCCGCCAAAGCCGGCGAAGTCCCCGAAACTGCCGTGGGCAGCGGTGTCGGTGGCCGCAGCGATGGCCGCTCCTCCGACGCCTGCCACGGCGGCCGCCACCGCGACGGCGCCGATCGTCTTGCGCATGCCCCAGGTGTTCACGGGAGCCACTCTGCCGGTTTGAGCTATGCGCCAGCTGTGAAGCCGGATTTCACAGCTCGCGCATAGGGTTGGCACAGGACGTGCCCATCGCACCGGCCCACAATGAGGACGATGACCACCATGAACGGCGCCGACCGCGAACATGCCGATCCCGCGCGGCTCGTCATGCGCCGGTCCGACGGCAAGCCGATCAACGTACTGGTGGTCGACGACGAGCCGGTGCTTGCCGAACTCGTGTCGATGGCCCTGCGCTACGAGGGCTGGGACATCTCGACGGCGGGCGACGGAGAGACAGCGATCGCCCTGGCCCGCGAGAACCCGCCCGACGTCGTCGTGCTGGACGTGATGCTGCCCGACATGAGCGGGCTCGACGTGCTGCACGAGCTGCGCGCTCAGATTCCCGGCCTTCCGCTGCTGCTGTTGACGGCGAAGGACTCCGTCGAGGACCGCATCGCCGGTTTGACGGCCGGCGGAGACGACTACGTCACCAAACCCTTCAGCCTCGAAGAGGTCGTGCTGCGGCTGCGCGCTCTGCTGCGGCGCACCGGGGTGGCCGACGAGACGGGCGGCGCCCAGATCGTGGTCGGCGACCTGGTGCTCGACGAGGACAGCCACGAGGTCACCCGCGCTGGGGAGCCGATTACGTTGACGGCCACCGAATTCGAGCTGTTGCGGTTCATGATGCGCAACGCCAAGCGGGTCCTGAGCAAGGCCCAGATCCTCGACAGGGTGTGGAGCTACGACTTCGGCGGCCGCTCCAACATCGTCGAGTTGTACGTGTCCTACCTTCGCAAGAAGATCGACAGCGGCCGTGAGCCGATGATCCACACGTTGCGCGGCGCCGGGTACGTACTCAAGCCACCGCGATGAGTCGGGACGCTGGCGACGCGGCGTCGCACAGTCGGATCCTGTCGCCGCGCACCTGGTCGCTCCGCATGCGACTGCTGCTCACCCAGGTGGTGCTGCTCGCGGCGGTGTGCGCGAGCATCGGCCTCGCGACCGAGTTTGCGCTGCAACGCTTTCTGGTGCGCCAGCTCGACGACCAAGTGGTCGAGGCTGGGAAGCGCTCGGCGGCCATCTTCGAGCTCCCCCCGCCGATGTTTCGCCCGCCACCCGACTCGCCGGAGGATTCGGGCCGCGAGCGTGACGCCTTTCCGTCCCGTTACCGCTTCTTCGACCCCGAGGTGGGCCCCGGCCCCGGCTTCCTGAACGCGCCGGGGCAGGCGACGCGGACCGTGGGAGCCGTCGTGTCCCCGTCGGGGGCGGTCGACGCCGGTGTCATCAACACCGACGGCGGCCGGGCGCAGATCAGCGCCGCCGCGGCCGCGGCGCTGGCGAAGGTGCCGCCGACCCGTACGCCGGTGACGATCGAACTCGACGGCTTGGGTCGGTATCGGGTGATCGCGTTGCACGCCCGCCACGGTGACGAAACGATCGTGACGGGGTTGCCGACCGCCGTCGTCGACGACACCCTGCTGTGGGTCGTCGGGATGTTCTGCGTCCTCGCGGTGATCGCACTGATCGGCGCGGCCACCGCCGGTCTGCTCGTCATCCGGAGGCAACTGGCGCCGCTGTCGAGGGTCACCTCCGCCGCCCGTGACGTCGCGACCCTCGAACTCGACAAGGGTGAGGTCAACCTGCCCAGTCGCATCGTCGAGGTCGACCCGAAGGGCGTCAACACGGAGGTGGGTCAGCTCGGGACGGCGCTGAACACGATGCTCGACCGCGTCGCAGGGGCGTTGTCCGCGCGCCACGCCAGCGAGACGCGCGTGCGTCAGTTCGTCGCCGACGCGAGCCACGAGCTGCGTACTCCGCTCGCCGCGATCCGCGGGTATACCGAACTGGCGCAACGAAAGAGCCATGAGCTGCCCGCCGACGTCGCCCATGCGATGAACCGGGTGGAGTCCGAGACCGGGCGTATGACGCACCTCGTCGAGGACCTGCTGCTGCTCGCCCGACTCGACTCGGGACGGGCACTGGTGCGGGAACCCGTCGACGTGTCGATGCTCGTCGTCGACGCGGTGAGTGACGCCCACATTGCGGGTCTCGACCATGACTGGGCGCTCGATCTTCCCGAGGAGCCGGTCGTCGTGGTAGGCGACGAGGCGCGACTGCAGCAGGTGCTGGTGAACCTGTTGGCAAACGCCAGGATTCACACGCCCGCGGGAACCGCGGTCACCACGTCACTGTCCAAGGAGGGTGACACGGCGGTGCTGACCGTGGCCGACGACGGCCCCGGCATCGCCGCGGACCTGCTGCCGGAGATCTTCGAGAGGTTCGCGAGGGGCGACTCGTCCCGATCGCGGCGCACGGGTGCCCCCGCGGCGAGCGGCAGCACCGGTCTGGGCCTTGCCATCGTCGCCGCGGTGGTCAAGGCGCACGACGGGACGATCGAGGTCCGAAGCGAGCCCGGCCGGACGGAATTCGTCGTCCGCCTTCCCGCCCCCACCGAAAGTTCACAGTCGACGCACAGGCCGAGCCAATCGCCCGCATAGCCGACTCACCGAAGATCGTTTGCGTGACCGCCGTTCTCACGCGCCCTGCGCACGCAGACGACGGCGCCACCGAACCCGACGACCTGCGCCGTCAGCGCCTCACGGTCGGTGAGCGGGTGGCGCTCGGAGTCCTGTTGGTGACCACGGCGGTGCTGTACCTGTGGAACCTGTCAGTCAACGAGTGGGCCAACGGCTTCTACTCCGCAGCCGTGCAGGCGGGCGCGGAGAACTGGACGGCGATGCTGTTCGGCTCCAGTGACGCGGGAAACGCGATCACCGTCGACAAGACGCCCGCCGCGCTGTGGGTGATGGACGTCTCGGTCCGGCTCTTCGGGCTCAACTCGTGGAGCGTGTTGGTGCCGCAGGCGCTGGAGGGGGTGGCTGCGGTCGCGCTGCTCTACGCTGCGGTCCGCCGCGCGGCCGGTCCGTCGGCCGCGTTGCTCGCCGGTGCGGTGTTCGCGCTGACACCCGTCGCGGCGCTGATGTTCCGGTTCAACAACCCCGATTCCCTGCTGGTGCTCGCCCTGGTGGCCGCCGCGTACTGCGTGCAACGGGCCTGCGAGCGGGATGCCAACCGCTGGTGGATGATTGGTGCTGGAGCCGCGGTCGGAGTCGGATTCCTGGCCAAGATGATGCAGGCCTTCCTGGTGCTACCCGCGTTCGGTGTGGCGTATGTGATCGCGGCGGCCGTGCCGCTGCGCACGCGGCTGCTCCGGTCGGCCGGCGCCGTGGCGGCAATGGTGGTCAGCGGCGGCTGGTACCTGCTGCTCGTCGAGCTGTGGCCGGCGTCCTCACGCCCGTACATCGGTGGCTCGCAGGACGACAGCATCGTCGAACTGGCCCTGGGCTACAACGGAATAGGCAGGCTCACCGGCGAGGAGACCGGCGGCCTCGGCAACATGAACTTCGACGTCGGCTGGGGCAGGTTGTTCGGCACCTCGATGGGCACCTACAGCGCCTGGCTGATCCCCGCCGCGGTCATCTGTCTCGCCGCCGGGGTGATCATCACGCGCCGTGCTCCCCGGACCGATCCGGCACGGGTGGGTCTGATCATCTGGGGCGGCTGGCTGGTGGTCACCGCCGTGGTCTTCAGCTACGCCAACGGCATCCTGCACCAGTACTACACGGTCGCCCTCGCGCCCGCGATCGGCGGGACCATCGGAATCGGTGCAGTTCTGTTGTGGCGCAAGAGAACCGACGTGCGGACCGCTGTCGCGATGTCGGGCGCCGTGCTGGTGACGGTCGTCCTCGCCGCGGTTCTGCTTGCCCGTCGCCACGACTGGTTGCCCTGGCTCGGCACGGCCGTCGCCGTCGCAGGCGTCGCCGCCGCGGTACTGCTTCTGGTCATAGGTCGGCTCCCGCGTCGGGTCGCCAGCGGCGTCGCCGCAATCGCCGTGCTGGCCTGCCTGGCCGCACCGACCGCCTACGCGCTTGCCACGGCCGCCACCCCGCACTCCGGGGCGATCCCGTCGGTCGGGCCGGCGCGAGCCCACGGTTCGTTCGGCGGTCCAGGGGGTCCCGGCGCTGGCTTCCTCGACATTCCCAAGCCAGGACCGGGGCTGACGGCTCTGCTGTCCGACGGCGCCGACGGTTTCCGGTGGACGGCCGCCGTCGTGGGGTCGAGCAACGCAGCGGGCTACCAGCTGACCGCCGATGCTCCGGTCATGGCCGTCGGAGGGTTCAACGGCACCGATCCCGCCCCGACGCTCGGCGAGTTCCAGGACGATGTCGCCGACGGTCGAATTCATTACTTCATCAAGGCGCACTCGATGTTCGGCATGCCGGTGGGACGCGGCACGACCGGCAGCCGCGAGGCCGCCGACATTGGCGAATGGGTCGAGGCGCACTACTCACCGATGACTGTCGACGGCGTCGTCCTCTACGACCTGACCGAGGTGCCCAATCACTCATAGCCGACGCATAGCTTGCGCAAACAGTCACCACGAGCAGCCGAACGACGATGGAGACATGACGGACATTCAGGAAGCCGACCTCACGGAGGTCGCGATGGTTCCCAGGGCCACGGCGTTCGGATCGCGGCCGAATGCCGCGCAGGAGGCGCGCAGGCTCGGCGTTCCGGTGCTCGACGTGGTGATCCCGGTCTACAACGAGGAAGTCGCGCTCGCCGACTCGGTGCGCAGGCTGCACCGCTACCTGAGCGAGAGCTTTCCGTACCAGGTGCGGATCACCATCGCCGACAACGCCAGCGTCGACCAGACCCCCCGCATCGCCGCGGAGTTGGCCGAGGAGCTCGACGGCGTCCGCGCGGTGCGGTTGGAGGAGAAGGGCCGTGGCCGCGCACTGCACCAGGTGTGGTCGGAATCCGACGCCATGGTGCTGGCCTACATGGACGTCGACCTGTCGACGGACCTGGCCGCGGTCAGCCCGCTCGTCGCGCCGCTCATCTCCGGGCACTCGGATCTGTCCATCGGCACCCGGCTCGGCCGCGGGTCACGCGTCGTGCGCGGCCCCAAGCGCGAGTTCATCTCCCGCTGCTACAACCTGATCCTGAGGTCGACGCTGCACGCCCGGTTCTCCGACGCCCAGTGCGGCTTCAAGGCGATTCGCGCCGACGTCGCGCACCGGTTGCTGCCCCACGTCGCCGACACCGGCTGGTTCTTCGACACCGAGCTGCTGGTGCTGGCCGAACGCAGCGGCTTGCGGATCCACGAGGTTCCGGTCGACTGGGTCGACGATCCCGACAGCCGGGTGGACATCGTCGCGACGGCCACCGCCGACCTCAAGGGCGTCGGCCGGCTGCTGCGCGGCTTCGCCAGTGGCTCGATCCCGGTGAATGCCATTGCGGCGCAACTGGCTCCGTCGCAGTCGTCGGCAGCCGCACCGAACTCGCTGTTCCGCCAGGTGGTGCGGTTCGGTGCCGTCGGCGTGCTGTCGACCGTGGCCTACCTTCTGTTGTTCATGGTGCTGCATCCGTTGATCGGCGCCCAGGTGGCGAACTTCGTGGCACTGCTGGTGACGGCAATCGCCAACACCGCGGCCAACCGCAAGTTCACGTTCGGCGTGACAAGCAGCGCGACGAAGGCGGCCAGACACCACGTCGAGGGGCTCATCGTCTTCGGCATCGCCCTGGCGATCACCAGCGGTGCGTTGGCAGGCCTGCACGCCTTCGTCGACCAACCGCACCGCATGCTCGAACTCTCCGTGCTGGTGCTGGCCAATTTGTTGGCCACCGCCGTCCGCTTCGTCCTGTTGCGCGGCTGGGTGTTTCACCCCCGCCGATCGCACTGACCCCTACCGACAACGAGGATTTCACCGTGACACTCACTGCCGAAGACGTCCAACCGGACGCCGTCGTCGACGAACCGGCCCCCGCCGATCCGCGCTGGACGCGTCCCGCGTTCTGGGCGCTGCTGGTGGGCACCGGCGTGCTCTACCTCTGGGGCCTTGGCTCGTCGGGCTGGGCCAACAGTTACTACGCCGCCGCCGCCCAAGCCGGCACCCAGGACTGGAAGGCGTTGCTGTTCGGCTCGATGGACGCCGGCAATTCGATAACCGTGGACAAGCCACCCGCCGCGATGTGGGTAATGGGCTTGTCCGGCAGGCTGTTCGGCTTCAACGAGTTCACCATGCTGCTGCCAGAGGCGTTGATGGGCGTCGGCGCCGTGGCGATGCTGTACCTCACCGTGAAGCGCACCAGCGGGCCGTCCGCAGGCCTGATCGCCGGTCTGGTGCTGGCGCTGACACCGGTGGCGACGCTGATGTTCCGCTACAACAATCCCGACGCGCTGCTGGTGCTGCTGCTGATCGTCGCGGCGTACTGCACGGTGCGCGCCGTCGAGGCGGACACCGCACGCCGGATGACGATGTGGATGGCGTGGACGGGGTGCGCGGTCGGCTTCGCGTTCCTGACGAAGATGCTGCAGGCCTTCCTCGTCGTGCCGGGCCTGGCGGTGGCCGTGCTGGTCGCGGCGCCGTTCGGGGTGTGGAAGCGGCTGGGCGCGTTGCTCGTCGGCGGTGCAACGATGATCGTGTCGGCCGGCTGGTACATCGCGATGGTCAGCGTGTGGCCCGCCGAATCGCGGCCGTACATTGCCGGGTCGACCGACAACAGCCTGCTGCAGTTGGCCTTTGGCTACAACGGCATCGAACGCATCGCAGGCAACGAGGGTGGCGGTCCCGGCGGGGGAGGCCCCGGACCGGGTCACGACTTCGGTGGCGGCGGCATGAACTTGTTCTTCGGCGGCGACCCCGGCATCGGCCGACTGTTCGGCGCTTCGATGGGTGTGGAGGCGTCGTGGCTGTTGCCCGCTGCGCTCATCGGATTGGTCGCGGGACTCTGGCTCACCCTGCGGACGCCGCGGACTGACCGGGCCCGGGCCGGCCTGTTGCTCTGGGGCGGTTGGCTTCTGGTGACCGGTGTCGTGTTCAGCTTCATGGCGGGCACCGTGCATCCGTACTACAACGTCGCGCTCGCACCCGCGGTCGCCGCGTTGGTGGGCATCGCCGTCGCGCAGTTGGTGGCCCGTCGTGAATCGTGGCTTCCCCGCGGCGTTCTCGCGGTGATGCTGCTGGCTACCGGCGTGTGGTCCTTCGTGCTGCTGAACCGGAGTCCCGAATGGTGGCCGGCAATCCGCTGGGCCGTGCTCGTCGGTTCGGTGGTGTTGGCGCTGCTGCTCGTCGTCCGGGCACACCGTCTCGGCAAGGCCACCGTGGCGGTCGTCGCGGCGACGGTCGTCGTCGGCCTCGGTGGTCCTGCGGCGTTCTCGATCTACAACGCGGCCAGCGCGCACAACGGTCCCGGCACGATGTCGGGCCCGCAGAAGGCCGGTGGCTTCGGCTTCGGCGGCCCCGGCAAGGGCGGCCCCGGCATGCCGGGACGCGCCGACGGCCCGCAGTTGGAGGCGCTGCTCAAGAGTGCGGACAATCGTTGGGCGGCAGCGGGTATCGGTTCAATGTCGGTGAGCGATCTGGAGCTCAAGACCGGCACGTCGCTGATGTCCATCGGCGGGTTCGCCGGCGGCGACCCGTCACCCACGCTGGCGCAGTTCCAGCAGTACGTCGCCGACGGCCAGGTGCGGTACTTCCTGGCCGACTCGGGCCGTGGCGGACCCTTCGGGCATCGCGCCGGCGCGGCTGCGGACATCACCGCGTGGGTCGAGAAGACGTTCACCAAGACCGAAGTCGACGGTGCGACGGTGTACGACCTGCAATCACCGGCATAAGGCCGCTTGGTTCTCGCCGACTGTGTGGCCTTCCGTCGACTAATTGCCGAATTCTCGACGGAAGGGCCCACAGTCGACGCTAGATCGGGCACCCCGCGGCGCGCAGACATGCCACCACCCGCGCGAGCACCACGTCGGGGCGGTCGAGCATCTCTGCGCTGATCCTGATGACTCTCCAGCCCATCGCCTCCAGGATCGCGATGCGGTCGATGTCCCACGACCGCTGGCGGCGATCCGTCCAATGTTGGACGCCGTCGTACTCGACCGCCACCAGCCACTGACGCCACCCCATGTCCAATCGAATGAACGGCGCGCCGTATTGGTCGCGAACTTCGATCTGGGTCTCGGGTGCAGGTAGGCCAACCCGGCGCAGCAGCAGACGCACCCGAGATTCCTGTGGTGACTCGGCTCCGCCGTCGGCAAGGTCCATGACGGCGCACAACTTCCGCACGCCGCGATGGCCTGGCCTGGCCTCGGCCACGGCAAGGACGTCCGCGGGCTTCAGTCGAGTGGCGTTCATCAGGGCGTCGATTATCGGAATGGCGTGGTCGACGTCGAGCGTCCGGCCGATGTCGAAAGCGGTGCGGGCCGGGGTCGTGCACCGCATGCCGCGGACCACGCAGGTCTCGGCAGGGGACAGGCTCCATGTGTGCAGCTTCAAGTTCGCAGGCCCGTGCCGGTCCTCTCGGATCAACTCGGCGGGCTCCTGCCCGTCGAGCCACTTGGTACCGAGCACGGCTGCAGCCGACATTCTGGCGAGGACCGCGTCGCCGCCGGACCACAACCAGGCGGCGCGAGCGCGCGACTGCGCCGTCAGGACCGTCTCCTTCGGCACGTAGACGTTCCAGTGGACGGCACGGTATGCGGTGCGGAGTTGGTAGTCGGTGACCAGACCGCGTCGTACCGCATCGCCACCGAGAAAGGGTGCCTCCATGCCCCGCACTCTTGCGGACCTACGGAATGCCCGCCGAAACCATCCACAGGCCGCCCGGCGTCAGGACAGGAAGCGCTCGGCGTACGGCGCGAACCGCTCGCGAACGTTCGACTCGTCGAGCCCGAACATCTCACACGACGTCGCCACCCGGCCCAGCCGATTGCGTTGGTGCCCAGCCAGATACTCCGTCATCGCGGCCCGCGCGACGTCGGTCACCGGCTCACCGGCCAGGTCGTAGATCCGTTCGGTGACGCCGAGTTCGTCGGCCATGAAGTCGTCGAAGCGCACGTCGACCGAGCGGTCGGGTCCGATGGTGTCGCGGTCGCGCAGGAACACCGACAGCATCGACTCGAGCCGGTCGACCCATGACGCCGCAATGCGTTCGACGGGCACCCGGCTGCGGTGCATGCGTGCCGAGTAGGTCACCATCGCGATCATCGACAGCACCACCGGCAGGGGATCGCGGTGCGTGCACACCACGACGGCGCCGGGAAACACCCTGTCCAACACCGTCAGTTGCTCGAGGTGCTGCGGCGACTTGAGTAGCCACCGCCGCCCGCCGCGCAGGAACTGCAGCGCCTTGAGTTGGGTGGCCAGGTATTCGTAGTGCGGTGTCTGGTCGTGCGACAGGTAGTGGTCGCGCCAGCGCGGCGCGTCGCAGAGAGTCTCCATCAGCATCGTGGAGACGTCGTTGGCGAGCAGCTGGATCTCTTCGTGCACGTGGTCGGTGGTCATCTCGTGCATGAGGGGGAAGTGCGGCATGACGAGGTTCATCACCTCGACGGCCATGTCCATTCGGCTCCGCCGCGGGTCAGGCTCGATGCCGGCCTCGGACGCCAACGGAAAGGGTTCCACGCCTTCCCAATACGGCAACGTCCGGAAGGTCGGGCCGGCTCCCAGCAGGTTGTGCAGATGCGTCGTCCCCGTGCGGGGGAGTCCCACGATGACGACGGGTGGTTCCAACTCGACGTCGTGGATCTCGGGGTGCCTGGTCAGCAGATCGGTCAGCAGCAACCGGTTCTTCAGCACCTGCAGCAACTGACCGTGGAAGTTGACCACGCCCACGTCGGTGAGGCCGTCGACGTCGCGGACGTCGGCAAGGTAGAGCGCGAGCCGCTCCCGGTAGTCGTCGGCGCCGAAGTCGTCGAGTCCGGTGTCGGCGATCGCTCTGGAGTGCAACGCATCCGAGTCGAGGGGGCAGTCGGGCGACAGGGACGCGATCATGGCGCGCAGCTGATCGGCCTCGGGGGTGAATCGCGGCTCGGCGAGGTCGTCGAAATGGACTGTGGCGTCGGTCACACCGACTTATGTTACTGTGAGTTCCGTAATGACGACGGACTTTGGCCGACCTCGCGACCCGCGCATCGTCGGGGCCGTGCTCGAGGCCACGGTGGCGCTGCTCGGGGAGACGGGCTACGCCGAGCTGTCGGTGGACGCGATCGCCAAACGGGCGGGCACCAGCAAGCCGGCCATCTATCGGCGCTGGCCCAGCAAGGCGCACCTGGTCCACGAGGCGGTCTTCCCGATCGGCGAGGCCACCGAACTACCGGACACCGGATCCCTGGCTGGCGACGTCCGCGCCATGGTCCGGCGCAGCGCCGACGTGCTGACCACCCCCGCGGCCGGGGCCGCGCTCACCGGACTGGTCGGCGAGCTCGCTGCCGATCCGACTCTGCATACCGCTCTGCTGCAACGCTTCTCGGGAATCCTGTCCCAGGGCCTCGCTGACCGGCTCGCCGACGCCGTCGCGCGAGGTGAAGTCCGGCCGGACGCCTCGGCGGACGAACTCGTCGAAGCCGTCGCCGGCATCACCTTCTTCGCGCTGCTCACCCATGGGCCTGCGCTCGACGACGCATGGGTGGACAGAACCGCCACCCTCATCACGAGAGGCATCAGCACATGACCGCACACGAGTCGACCACCGCCTGGCGCGAACTCTTGGACACGCTGGGCGGTCTCGACGCCTCGTTCATCACCGGCGACCGCGCCGTCACCGACGACCGGCACGTCGCCGACGGGTACCGCATGCTGGCGACGACGCTCGGCGTCGCGTTCGACACCTATCTGTTCGCCGACCCAAGTCGACCCAAGTGGGTGGAGCTCAACACGCCGGTGCGGTCCGACCGTCGATGGGGCGGTGACAACACCGACGCCTACTACCTCATGTGCCCGGTCGACCCGACCCGGCGCTACCGAATCAGCGGCAATCGTGGTGACAGCGTGTACTTCTCGGTGACCGCCTACAACGAGCCGTCGCCCGGCGCCTGGTCGGACCGGATCGTCGCGCTGGTCCGTGACGACGAGCTCGACTTGGACGCCGACGGAAACTTCTCCTTCGAGATCGGGCCGACGCCAGACGCGGCGGTGTTGATGACGCGTGACTATCAGGCCGACCCGCGGACCGGCCGACCCGTCGAGTGGCGCATCGAGGCACTCGACGAACCCGACCGGTTCCGTCACGGCGACGCCGAAACCGCGGCGGCGCTGCGGGCCAGTGCCGCCTGGATGCGGACGATGTTCGCGATCGTTCCGCTGGCCGTTGGCATGCGGAACGACGACGCCCGCAGTCTCGGACACGAAACGGCCCATTCGGCCAACGAATTCGCTGAGCCTTATCAGGTGCTCGACGCCAACTTCGGGTGGTCTGCCCGCGATTCCTGCTACTCGTACGGCAGCTTCGTGCTTGCCGACGACGAGGCGCTGGTGATCACCCATCGGCCACCTGCCTGCCGGTTCTGGAATCTGGTGGTGTGGAACCGATTCATGGCCACCCCCGGGGTGGCCGACGCGCGCAGTTCTATCAACGGCCACACCGCGGTGCCCAACGCGGACGGTTCGGTCACGATAGTGCTGTCCAAGGGTGTGACGGCTCATCCGAACTCGCTGACCACCCTCGACTACCCGCTCGGCAACCTGGCGTTCCGGTGGTTCCTGGTGGACGGGGTGCCGGCGCGGCCGGAGGCGCGCCTGGTCAAGGCGTCGGACGCGCCGACGACGGTCGACTAATCGTTGACATGCCCCGCGACCGCCGGTTACATTCCTGGGCATGATTGTAATTCTGGTTAACTTCACCAACTTAATGGTGAAGGCGTGACCGCGGCGCAGGAGCTCGACCGGACGGCGGGCAAGTACGAGCTGAGCCACTTGCGGTCGCTGGAGGCCGAGGCAATTCACATCATTCGCGAGGTCGCCGCCGAACTCGAGAAGCCGGTTCTCCTGTTCTCCGGCGGCAAGGACTCGATCGTCATGCTTCACCTGGCGCTCAAGGCATTCCGGCCCGGCCGGCTGCCGTTTCCCGTCATGCACGTCGACACCGGCCACAACTTCGACGAGGTGCTGGCCGTGCGGGACGAACTGGTCGAGAAGTCCGGCGTCCGCCTCGTCGTCGCCAAGGTTCAGGACGACATCGACGCCGGACGGGTCGTCGAGACCATCCCGTCACGCAACCCGATGCAGACCTTCACGCTGCTGAGGGCCATCCGGGAGAACAAGTTCGACGCCGCCTTCGGTGGGGCCCGGCGCGACGAGGAGAAGGCCCGCGCCAAGGAGCGCGTGTTCAGCTTCCGCGACGAGTTCGGCCAGTGGGACCCCAAGGCGCAGCGACCCGAGCTGTGGAACCTGTACAACGGGCGCCACCACAAGGGCGAGCACATTCGGGCCTTCCCGATCTCCAACTGGACCGAGTTCGACATCTGGTCCTACATCGGAGCCGAGAAGATCACGCTGCCGTCGATCTACTACGCGCACGAACGTGAAGTCTTCGAGCGCGACGGAATGCTGTTGGCGGTCCACAAATACCTGCAGCCCCGCAAGGACGAGAAGGTGATCGAGAAGGTCGTGCGCTTCCGCACGGTCGGCGACGTCACCTGCACCGGCTGCGTGGAGTCCACCGCGCGCACGGTCTCCGAGGTGATCGCCGAGACCGCGGTCTCGCGGCTGACCGAACGCGGCGCGACGCGCGCCGACGACCGCATCTCCGAGGCCGGGATGGAAGACCGCAAGCGCGAGGGATATTTCTGATGGCGACTTTATTGAGGCTTGCTACGGCTGGCTCGGTCGACGACGGCAAGTCCACGCTGATCGGCAGGCTGCTGTTCGACAGCAAGGCCGTCATGGAGGACCAACTCGCCGCGGTGCAGCGCACCTCCAAGGAGCGCGGTCACGACTACACCGACCTCGCCCTGGTGACCGACGGCCTCCGCGCCGAGCGCGAACAGGGCATCACCATCGACGTCGCGTACCGCTACTTCGCCACGGCCAAGCGGAAATTCATCATCGCCGACACCCCGGGCCACGTGCAGTACACCCGCAACATGGTGACGGGAGCCTCGACCGCGCAGCTGGTCATCGTGTTGGTCGACGCGCGGCACGGGCTGCTGGAGCAGTCGCGGCGGCACGCGTTCCTGGCGTCCCTGCTTGGCATTCAGCACATCGTGTTGGCGGTCAACAAGATGGACCTGGTCGACTGGAGCCAGGAGCGGTTCGAGAAGATCCGCGACGACTTCCACGAGTTCGCCGCACGACTCGACGTGCAGGACGTCACGACCATCCCGCTGTCGGCGCTCAACGGCGACAACGTGGTAGCCAAGTCCGACGCCTCGCCCTGGTACGAGGGTCCAGCCCTGCTGTCGCACCTCGAAGAGGTATACATCGCCGGTGACCGCAACCTGGTCGACGTCCGCTTTCCCGTCCAGTACGTCATCCGGCCGCAGACCCGCGAGCACGCCGACCATCGCAGCTACGCGGGCACCATCGCCAGCGGCGTGATGCGCACGGGCGACGAGGTCGTGGTGCTGCCTGCCGGTAAGACCAGTCGGATCACCGAAATCGAAGGCCCGGCAGGGCCTCTCACCGAGGCGTTCGCCTCGATGGCGGTGTCGATCAGCCTGGCCGACGACATCGACATCTCGCGCGGCGACATGATTGCCCGGCCCAACAACCAGCCGCACGTCACCCAGGACTTCGACGCCACCGTGTGTTGGATGTCCGATGACGCGGCGCTGGAGCCCGGTCGCGACTACGTCATCAAGCACACGACGCGGACGACGCGCGCCAGGGTGACGGCGCTGGACTACCGGCTAGACGTCAACACGCTGCACCGCGACAAGAGCGCAACGGCGTTGAAGATCAACGAACTCGGCCGCGTGACGTTGCGGACGCAGGTGCCGCTGCTGCTCGACGAGTACTCGCGCAACGCCGCCATCGGATCGTTCATCCTGATCGACCCGGACACCAACGGCACGGTGGCCGCGGGCATGGTCCGCGACACCACCCCGGCGGCGACCCGCACGGCAACCCCGAACGCCGTCCGGCACCAGAATCTCGTCACCGCGGACGACCGGTTGTCGCGGGGCAGCACGGTGTGGTTCACGGGGCTCTCCGGCTCCGGAAAGTCGTCGGTCGCCATGCTCGTCGAACAGAAGCTGCTCGAAAGTGGGCGCCCGGCATACGTTCTCGACGGTGACAACCTGCGCCACGGGCTCAACGCCGACCTCGGCTTCACGATGGCCGACCGTGCCGAGAACCTGCGACGGCTGGCACACATCGCGACGCTGCTGGCCGACTCCGGACAGATCGTGCTGGTGCCCGCCATCAGCCCGCTCGAGGAGCATCGGGCGCTCGCCCGCAAGGTTCACGAAGATCAGGGCTACGACTTCTTCGAAGTCTTCTGCGACACCCCGCTGCAGGATTGCGAACGTCGAGATCCCAAGGGTCTCTACGCCAAGGCGCGACGCGGCGAGATTACGCACTTCACCGGGATCGACAGCCCGTATCAGCGGCCGAAGAACCCGGATCTGCGCCTCACTCCGGACTGTGAAGTCACCGAACTGGCGCAATACGTCATCGACATGATCGACGCGAAGAAGTGAGCCCCACCGATCACGAGTTGGCGGCTCGCCTGGCGACCGAGGCGGGCGAGCTGCTCCTCGGTGTGCGGACAGAGCTTGCCGACGCCACCGCCGCCGAACGAAAGGATGCCGGGGACAAGCGTGCCCACGCCTTTCTGATGACGGCGTTGGCGGCCGAGCGGCCCGACGACGCGGTGCTGTCGGAGGAGGCCAGCGAGGAGGAGAAGGCCAACTCGAAACGCTTGGTCGCCGAGCGGGTCTGGATCGTCGACCCCCTCGACGGCACGCGGGAGTTCGGTGAGCTGGGTCGCGAGGACTGGGCGGTGCACGTGGCGCTGTGGCAGTCCGGCGAACTGGTCGCCGGCGCGGTCGCGCTGCCCGCGCAAGGCGTCACCTTGGCGACACCCAACGTGCCGCCGCCGCCTGCTTCGCCAGATGCGCCACGGATCATCGTGTCTAGGACCCGGCCGCCTGCGATCGCGCTTGCGGTGCGGGAAGCCCTGAACGGCACGTTGGTCGAAATGGGCTCGGCGGGAGCCAAAGTGGCCGCGGTCGTGCAGGGCGTCGCGGACGCCTACGTGCACGCCGGCGGTCAGTACGAGTGGGACTCGGCCGCCCCGGTCGCCGTGGCCCGCGCGGCGGGTCTGTTCACCTCGCGCTTGGACGGGTCACCGCTTCGGTACAACCAGGCCGACGTGCTGCTGCCGGACCTGATCGTCTGCCGTCCGGAGTTGGCCGATGCGGTATTGGCGGTCACCACCGCCCATTGAGCGTCGAGCGTGGGCCTTGAGGACGAAATATCGACGATCGGCGTACACAACCCCCACGGTCGGTAGGTTGATGCGATGAGCAATCCCACGCTGCGCACGCTGTCCGAACTCCCGTCGACGCCGGCACCCTTGGCCGAGTCGACCCTCGTGCTGATCGACTGCCAGAACACCTATACCCAAGGCGTCATGGAGCTCGAGGGCGTACAGGCAGCGCTGGACGAAGCGGCGGCACTGCTCGATCGCGCGCGGTCGGCCGGGATCCCCATCATCCACGTCCAGCACTCCGACGGCCCCGGGTCGCTCTACGACATCGAGGGGGAGAGCGGGGCCATCGTCACGCGCGTCGCCCCGCGTGACGGTGAAGCCGTCGTGACGAAGCAGTATCCAAACTCGTTCGTGGAGACCGACTTCGACGACAAGTTGAAGGCCGTGAACGCTAGCAATTTGGTGATCGCCGGTTTCATGACGCACATGTGCGTGAACTCGACCGCCCGCGGCGCGTTCAACGCCGGCTACGCACCGACGGTGGTCGCTGCCGCGACCGCCACGCGATCGCTGCCAGGAGTCGGCGGGGAACCGGTGACGGCGTCCACCCTCCAGTCGGCCAGCCTGGCCGCGCTCTCCGATCTGTTCGCCGTGGTGGTCCGCGACGGTTCGGGCATTCCCGACTGATACCGCAGGGCGCAGCAAATCTTCTGGTACCTTGCGAGCTGTCGTAAATGACGGTCGCGAAATTTGCTGAAATTGGGCCTCGCGGCGTCGCGCCGCACCATTTGGGGGTCCAATGAGCAATCGCCACCGCACCATGCTTCGAACGATGGCGACGAAGACCGTCGTCGCTGTCCTACCGGTTGCGCTGACGTGCGCTTACGCCAGCAATCTGTTCGTGCCCCAGCCGCCGCGCCTGGCCGCCTACGACGTCCAGCCCGTCGCCGAGATCACCGTGTCCGGTTCGACTGTCGGCCTGGCTGATTCGAACCTCTACTTCCTGAGGGACCCGTCCGACACGATCGACCCCGTTCGAGTCGCCCAGCATCTGGACCAAATGCAGGCACTCGGCGTCGACAACATCCGGGTGTACGTGCCGTGGAAGTACGTGGAAACGACCAAGGGCGAGTACGACTGGCGGGCGATGGACGTCATCATGTCCCTCGCCGCGGAGCGGGACATGGGCGTCTTGGCCGAGATGAACACCACGCCCGCCTGGGTGGACCCCGACGACCAATACAAGCCGGGGGCGGCTCATCCCGATCCCGAGGACTTCAAGGCCTTCGCGTCGGCCGTCGCCACCAGGTACGGCTCCACGGTGTCGGCCTACGAAATCTGGAACGAGCCCAACTACGTCGGCTTCTACGACCCGATCGATCCGGCCGCGTACGCCGAGCTGCTCAAGGCGGCCTACCCCGCTCTGAAGGACATCGACCCCACGGCGACGGTCGTCGCGGCGGGGCTCGGCCACACTCCGACCTATGACGACGGCAGTGCGCTGAGTCCGGTCGAGTTCCTCGACGGCATGTACGCCGCAGGTGCGAAGGGCTACTTCGACGCGCTGGCCTACCACCCGTACCAGGAGAGCACTCCCTTCTCCCAGGGAACCCCCGACGGTTATGCGCTCAATCAGGCGCTGGCGATGGTTGCGCTGATGGCCAGCAACGGTGACTACGTCACCGGACCCGGCGGGCAGCCACTGCTGGACGCCAACGGAGCTCCCATCACCAAGAAGATCTGGGCCACCGAATACGGTCTGGCCACCTCGAGGGTCTCCTACGAGCACCAAGCGGCTTACATCCAGGACTTCCTCGCGACGTGGAGCACGCAGTCGTGGGCGGGGCCGGCATACGTCTACACGACAGTCGACTCCAATCCCGGCAGTGACGATCCGGAGGAGAACTACGGCGTCTACACGCTCGACGCCAACGGCAATTGGGTGCGAAAGCCGGCAGCCCAGGTGCTGGCCGAGTGGATCCTGGCCCACCCGAATCAAACCTTCGACCCGGTGGGCCCAACGAAACCCGCCAACCCGTTGACCTCCTTCGTGGTGTTCCTGCAGAAGTTGGTTCAGCAGTTCAACCAGACGACGCGCTTGTTCGTCGACGCCGTCGTCACGGCCATCACGAACTTCCTCGGCTCGTTCACCCGCCCGGCAGTCGCCGACGCGGCCCCGTCGTCGCAGCGGGTGGCGCTCAGTTCCAGCGCCGACGAGTCGGCGGCGCAGGTCGGTGAGACCGCGAAGGGTGCCGTGAAGATTCAGCTCGACGCGACGGGTGCGGCGGGATCCGAGACGGTTCACACCACCGCGATCACGGAATCGGCAGTGACGCAGACGACCGCTGACGCGAAGCCCATCGCCGCCGAGCCGGTCGTCATCGAGCCGTTGGTGTCGGAAACGACTGTCCCAGAATCCGTTTCGACTACCCCCGAAGACGTGCCGGCGGCAGGCGGCCTCGACGTTCCCGAATCCACTCCGGCAACGGAGAGCGGAAAGAGCTCGACGACGTCGGGCGCCGCGGCCGACGCACCTACCAAGAACACGACCGCCGACGAGAAGGACGGCCCCGAGCGTCCCGAGCAACCCGATCGCGACAAGGCCCCATCTGCCGTGGCGGCCCCGGCTTCTCCGTCCGGGTCGACCACGGCCCAGTCCCACGCCGGCAAAGACCGCGGCGCCAAGCAGGACGGTGCAGAGTCGGCAAAGCCCGCGAGCAGCGGTTCCGACGACTAACTGCCGGTGGCCGCACGGTTCATGCGTCATTTGGGGCAGGCGCAGTCGATGATGATCACATGACCCAGCCCTCGACCCGAATCACTCGGATCAACGAATATCAGGACGAGTCGCGCAGCGCGCTCGAAGCCCTCCTGGACAGCACGCCGCTGGCCACCGTCGCCCTGGTGCGCGACGGCCACCCGGTGATCTTTCCGACCGGATACGCGCGGGTCGGCACCGATCTGGTGATCCACGGTTCGACGGGGTCGCCGTGGCTCAGGGCGTTGTCGACAGGGCTGCCCGCGGCGGTGTCGGTCACCATGTTGGACGGCGTCGTCGTGGCGCGCAGCGCGTTCGAGTCGTCGTTTCGGTATCGCAGCGCCGCGCTGTTCGGCGTCTTCGAGCAGGTGTCCGGCGACGACAAGGCCAGCCTCTTGGAGACCCTCACCGACGGGTTCATTCCGGGTCGCGTCGCCGAGTTGCGGCCCAGTACCCGCAAGGAAATCGCCGCGACGCTGGTGCTGAAAATGCCGATCGGCGAGGACAATTGGTCCTTGAAGGTCAGCGCAGGCTGGCCAGATGACCCCGACGAGGACGTCGCGGGGGACGCCTGGGCCGGCGTCGTGCCGATGGCCGTGACCTACGGGGAACCGTTGGCCGCTCCCGACCTCACCGAGGGCATCCCGGTGCCGGCGTCGGTCCTGGCGTTGGCCCAGCGCTCACTCCAGTAGCCCCACGCGACGGTAGAGGTCGGTGCGCCGGTCGCCGTGGACGTCGTTGTTGTCGTTGAATTGCTTGATCCGCGATTCGGCGAGGTCGACGTCGGCGGTGATCAGGCCCGGTGTGCCGAAGTCGGCGATCGCCATCGGGTAGCCGTCCGCGTCGACGATCACGCTGCCGCCGATCCAGTCCTGACCGCGTTCGGTACCGGCGCGGTCGCACACGGCGGTCGCCATCCGGTTCATGCCCGCGCCCGCGAGTGCGCGCACCAACTCGGTGGGCCGCTCGCCGACGGGGCGGGGCAGCAGCGGCCAATTGACCGGCGCGCAGAGCAGATCCGCGCCCTGCAGGGCCACCGCGCGCACCCACTCGGGGAACTCGACGTCGTAGCAGACCATCACGCCGAGGCGGCCGTGGTCGGTGTCCAGCAGCAGCGGTAGGTCGTCGGCCCGGTCGAACACGCGGTTCTCGGTGTCCCACAGGTGCGCCTTGCGGTAGACGCCGCGCAATCCGCTCGGGTCGACGACGGCAGCGCTGTTGTAGACCTTGTCGCCCGCAGCCTCCGGGAAGCCGGCGACGATGGTCAGATCGAACGCCTCGGCCAGATTGGCCCACGCGGTGATCGCCGGCCCGTCGCGGGTCTCGGCGAGCGACTCGAGCTCGGCGCGGTCGGCGAACACGTACCCCGACGAGGCGAGTTCCGGCAGCACCACGATCTGCGCTCCGTCGCGGGCCGCCTCCTCGATTGCGGTCGTGGCGGTGGTCAGGTTGCCGGTGGTGTCGCCGATGTGCAACGGGATCTGGCAGCAGGCGACGCGGGTAGTCATGTGTCGATGGTGGACCATCCTCACGTATATCGCAGCCAGGTCGATGGCATGATTCGCTGCATGCGGATGTCGGCCAAGGCGGAATACGCCGTTCGGGCGATGGTGCAACTGGCCACGGTCGCCGACGGCGTCCTCGTCAAGACCGACGATCTGGCCAAGGCGCAGGGCATTCCGCCACAGTTCCTCGTCGACATCCTGTCCGATCTGCGCACCGACCGGCTGGTCCGCAGTCACCGCGGTCGCGACGGTGGCTACGCGTTGGCCAAGCCGGCGGCCGAGATCAGCATCGCCGACGTGTTGCGCTGCATCGACGGTCCCTTGGCCAGCGTCCGCGACATCGGTCTTGGCGATCTGCCGTATTCGGGGCCGACCGCGGCCCTGACCGACGTGTGGCGCGCGCTACGCGCCAGCATGCGGTCGGTGTTGGAGGAGACCAGCCTGGCCGACGTCGCGACGGGCGATCTGCCAGGGCACGTCGCGGCCCTCGCCGGTGAGTACGTGGGCCAGGAAGAGGAACGCGGCCACGGCTGAGTGAATCCCGTGAACCGCCTTGGGTGCACTGCGGCGACGTTGCAGGATGTAGGCATGAGTTTCGACGTCCGTTCCCTCGACAAGCCGGTCATCGTCGCTCCCATGGCGGGCGGCCCGACGACACCCGAGCTCGCCGCGGCGGGTTCCAACGCCGGTGGGCTCGGATTCCTGGCCGCCGGCTACCTCACCGCCGAGGTGCTGGCCGAGCGCATCGCCGCGGCGCGCCAGCTGACGACGGGGCCGCTGGGGGTGAACCTGTTCGTCGTGCAGTCGAGCGCGGCCCGGCCCACGGCGATCCAGGAGTACGCCAAGGCGTTGGGCGGCGAGTCGAAGCGGTACGGAGCCCGTCTCGGGGAGGCGCGTTTCGACGACGACCACTGGTCGGCGAAACTCGCCGTCGTAATGGACCTCAAACCCGAGGTGGTGTCGTTCACCTTCGGGCTGCCGTCGGCGCAGGAGTGTGCGCGTCTGCGCGACGCGGGCATCACCACCGTCGCCACCGTCACCACCCTCGCGGAGGCCGAGCGTGCCGTCGCCTGCGGGGTCGACGCCGTGGCGGCGCAGGGTCCCGCGGCGGGCGGGCATCGCGGCACGCTCGATCCCGCGGCATCCCCGGCGACTCAGCCGCTCGACCAGTTGGTGCGGTCGACGAGCATCGCGCTCGACGTTCCCGTGATCGCGGCGGGAGGTCTGATGACCGCGGCCGACCTCGCCGACGTCTTCGTGTCGGGAGCCGTTGCGGCGCAACTGGGCACGGCGTTCCTGCTGGCCGACGAGTCGGGCAGCAGCCCGGTGCACCGCGCGGCCCTGCGTGATCCTCAGTTCACCGAAACGGTTGTCACCAGGTGCTTCTCGGGGCGCTACGCACGTGGGCTTCGCAACCGCTTCGTCGACGACCACGACGCGCAGGCACCGCTCGGCTACCCCGAGATTCACCACCTGACCAGCCCGGTGCGGGCGGCGTCGGTTCGCGCCGGTGATCCGCACGGTGCAAACATCTGGGCGGGCACCGGTTTTCGGAAAGCTGCCACCGGATCGGTCGCCGACATCATCGCATCGCTGGTGTGAGTTCACGGGGGCTAACCCCCGTTCAGGTCTCCGGAAAACGCCATGGGAACGACGTGGTCGAACTCATAGCGTTATGGCATCGGGGAGCGTCGGGCTCCCGGTCAAACAAGGAGACCGGCCGTGAAGCATTACCTCACAACAGCTTTCGCCACCACTGCCGTGGCCGTCGCGATCGGTTCCGCCGCAGTCGTCAATGCCGCGCCCAGTGGCCCGTCGCGGGTCGAGGACACGGTACGGACGCTGGAGGCCAGCGGTTACCACGTCATCGTCAATCGCGTTGGCACCGGACAGCTCTCGTCGTGCACCGTCGCATCGGTTCACCCGGGTCAGACGTACTCGACGATGGACTCGCGGGGTGGCTCGTCGCCGGCGCTCACGGTCATCTCCAAGACGGTTCACGTCGACCTGGTGTGCTGATTGGACATTCGAAAACGGCCACTTGCAGCGTGCTGCAAGTGGCCGTTTCGCGTGTGCGGGCTATCGGCGGCGGGTGTCGATCGCGATGCTGCCGTTGTCGGACCGCACCGTCACCTCCGAGACGGCCCGCGCGGGATCCGTCGTCTCGGGGACCTCGACCGAGGTGGCGTATTCGGAGCGGGTCTCGACGAGGTAGGGCCCCGTCGCGGGCAGCGTGAGCGCGACGTCGCCGTCGCGTGTAGTGGCGGTGATCTTGCGTGGGGCGGGTTCGGCGAAAGCCACGGCGACGTCACCGTCTGCGGAATCGACGACGAAGGACTCGCTGACGGAAAGTGGCTTCCTGGAAGCGATGTCACCGTCGCGCGCCGAGACGTCGACGACGTGTACCGCCCCGTTCAACACGACGTCGCCGTCGGAGCTGCGGGCGACCAACCTGTTCAGGTCGGCGTCGACGGTCAACGTGCCGTCGTTCTGCTGGGTGGTGACGAACAGGCCAGCCGCCAGCGCCGGGGGCAGGGTTACCGTCAGATCACTCGACCCGAAGCCGACGACGCGGCCGGAGTCTCGCGCGACGCGGATCCGCGTCTGACCGGCGTCGGTGGTCACGTTCAGGCGCTGCTGAGCCTGCCTGGAGGAGCCCACCGTGTGCAGTTCGGCGCGGGGCGCGGTGACGTTCGGATCGGACTTCACGTGGACCGACACGTCGGACCCGTCGATCGCGAGCGACCGCATGTTGCCCGGGAGGTCCTGTGCGTCGTTGGTCGCACGCAGGGAGCTGAGTCCCCAGGCCGCCACGCCGAGACCCGCGACACTGCCGACGACCAGGATCGCCGCGGCCATGACCAGCATGACGCGCACCGCGGTGCGGTTGCCGGGGGTGAGCGGTGGCGGAGCCGCCGGGGGAGCGAAGGTTGTCATGGTCAAAGGCCTTTCAGTGGTTCAGGATTCGAGGTAGCGGAGGACGGCGAGGACGCGGCGGTTCTCGCTCTCGTCGGGGGTCAGGTTCAACTTCGTGAAGATCGAGGCGATGTGCTTCTCGGCCGAGCCCACCGAGACGTGAAGCGAGCCCGCAATGGCGGAGTTGGCCCGGCCCTCCGCCATCAGTTGGAGCACTTCGAGTTCGCGGGGGGTCAGCGCGTCGAGGGTGGAACGCTGCCGCGAGCGGACGAGGATCTGGGAGACCACCTCGGGGTCGAGCACGGTGCCTCCACCGCCGACGACCTCGACGGTGTCGAGGAACGACGGCACGTCGGCGACGCGGTCCTTGAGCAGGTATCCGAATCCCCTGGTGTCCGAGGCGATCAGGTCGGAGGCGTAGCGCTCCTCGACGTAGTGCGAGAGGACGAGCACCGGCGATTCGGGGTTCTGGCTGCGCAGCAACGCCGCGGCGCGGATGCCTTCGTCGGTGAAGGTCGGCGGCATGCGGACGTCGAGGATCGCGAGGTCGGGTCGCAACTCGTTGACGATGCGCAACAGGTCGGTGGCGTCGGACACGCCGGCGACCACCTCGTGGCCCGCGTCGGTCAGGATGCGTTCGATGCCCGCCCGTAGCAGCGCGGAGTCTTCGGCGATCACGATCCGCATGGCAGCACCGCCGTCACGATGGTGGAACCGGTGACCGGGCTGGACACCTCGAAGGTTCCGCGCGCGGCCGTGACGCGCTCGCCGAGACCGCGCAGCCCCGTCGCGTCGTCGTCGGCGGTGACGGTCGCACCGCCCACGCCGTCGTCGTAGACCGAGACGAACAGCGCGTTGGTCGCCTCGTCGAATCGGACGGTGACGACTGCCTGGGTGGCGCGTGCGTGTTTGGCCACGTTGGTCAGCGCCTCGGCGACGACGAAGTACGCGCACGACTCCACCTCGTCGGGAAGTCGACGCGGTAGGTCGACGTTCAACGACGTTGGCACGCCTGAGGTTTCGATGCGTTGCACCACCGAGGACAGGGCGGCGTCCAGGCCACGGTCGGGGAGGATGGTCGGCGCGATGCCGCGCACCACGTTGCGCAATTCGACCAGTGCGCTCTTCGCGTCGTCGTGTGCCTCGCCGATGAGTAGCTTGGCCTGCGGCAGGTCGGTGTCGAGCTTGGTTTGGGCCAGGCCGATGGTCATCGCCAGTGACACCAGCCGGGGCTGCACGCTGTCGTGGAGATCGCGTTCGATGCGGTGCCGTTCGGTTTGGGCCGAGGAGACCGCGCCGCGACGTGCGTCGGTGAGCGCGCTGACTTCGTTCTGCAGTGCGGCAGTCGGCGACGGCGGCAGCAGCCACCGGTCGACGGCGGCGTCGACGACGGGGGCGAAGACGACGATGGCCACGGCGGCAACCAATGCGACGACGGCCAGAACCCAGGCCAGCGGCGGTGAGAGGAACCAGAAGTCGGCGTCGACGTCGCTGCGGTTGACCGCCGACGCCAACGCGGGGCCGGTGATGGCGAACGTCAACAGCGCCAACGCAAGTAGAGACGCGAGGATGTCGTAGGTAATCCGCAGGTAGTGGTGTGCGACCACCTTCCAGAATTGGGCGCTGCTGACGTCGAGCCACAGTTGGTGCGCCCACCGCTGGAAGCCGTCGTACGGCGAGGTGCGGCGCGGCGGAACCGGGATGCCGAAGCCGAACACTGCCTCGCTGCGGATGCGCTCCACTCGGTCGACTCCCCGCATCAGGTAGACGAATACGACGCCAGCGGCGAAGAATCCGACGACCGACGGAATCGAGGAGATCGCGACGATCAGGATCGTCAGGGGAATCCAGAACCAGACGAGGCCCAGTGCACCACCGGTCAGCATCGAGGCCGACGGGACGACGCCGATCCGACGAACGGGGACGGGGGCGTCGTCCTGGAGGGGACGTGGGATGTCGAGGGTCGTTGAAACCATGCCTTCAACCTAGGGAGTCGCAGGGCCCAGCGGGTATGGCGTTTTCCCGAGACCTCCATGGGGGTTAACCCCCGCCTGCCGCGCGATGAGTTTCGTTCCCGACGGGTGTCTGCCCCGGTACCGACCGATCCCGAACGATGGAGCCCACCGTGAACATCACCGCCGACACCACCACCACGTCCAGCCTCGGCGCCAAGATCGGCATTGCCATCAGCGTCCTGGTCGGGGCCTTCCTGGCCGTCGATGCGGCGGGCAAACTGGCCGGCCTCCAGCAGGTCAAGGACGGTACCGAAGCGCTGGGTTTCCCCGCTGGTCAGGCGCTCGTCATGGGCGTCGTGCTGACGGTGTGCGTCGTGGTCTACGCAGTTCCCCGCACCGCGGTGCTCGGGGCGCTCGGCATCACGGCGTATCTCGGCGGGGCGGTCACCGCGAACATGCGGGTCGAGTCTCCGCTGTTCAGCGCCACCCTGTTCGCCGTCTACCTCGGCGTGCTGATGTGGGTCGGCATGGTGCTTCGCCGCCCGGAACTGCTGAGGGTCGTGGGACTGGCTCGTTGAAGTCCGCCTCGGCGCGCAGTGTCCGCGTGCCACAATCCGGTCGTGCAAATCGGAATGACGCTGCCGGTGATGGAACCCGACCTCGACGCCGCCGTGCTGAAGGAGTGGGCCCGCGCCGTCGACGACGGCCCGTTCAGCTCACTGTGTTGGGGTGAGCGCATCGCCTTCGACAATCCCGACTCGCTGACGCTGCTCGGAGCCCTCGCCGCGTGGACCGACCGAGTCCGCCTGGTGACGACGGTCGTCGTCCCTCAGTTGCACGACCCCGTGATGCTCGCCAAGGGCCTCGCCACCGGCGACATGCTGAGCGGGGGACGCCTGACCGTTGGCATCGGCGTCGGCGGCCGTCAGGAGGACTACGACGCGGTCGGCGCCGACATGGCGACCCAGACGATGCGCGGCATGGCGGAGCGCGTCGCCATCATGAAGCGGGTGTGGGCGGGGGAGAAGGTCACCGAATCCGTACTGCCGGTTGGCCCTTCGCCCGTGCAGCCGGGCGGCCCTCCGTTGGTGGTGGGAACCATCGGACCCAAGACCGTGCGAAGCGCGGCGACGTGGGCCGACGGGATGGCGGGGACGACCCTCGACCTCGACGTCACCAAGCAGAACGAATTGTTCGACGTCGCGCGCACTGCGTGGAGTGAGGCAGGCCGACCGAAACCCCATCTGGCGACGTCGTTTTGGTTCGCGATGGGCGACGGTGACGGTCCGCGTGCTCAGGTGCACCGGCATCTGCGGCGCTACATGAACTGGATCCCCGCCGAATTCGTCGACGCGATGGCACCGACGACGGGCTGGGCGGGTGTCGAGGACGAATTGCACGACGTGCTGCGCACGTTCGAAGCGATTGGAACCGACGAGGTTCATCTCATCCCGACGAGCTCGGACGTCGACCAGCTGCGCCGTGTCGCCGACGTCGCCAAGGACTTTGCCTGACGCCGAGCCTCAGGCGGCGCGGGACCGCCGGGTGCGGCCGACGCACAGCGCGTCCCACTGCCGTGGCGAAAGACGTTCCCGCAGTTGCTCGATGGCGCGTCGCGGCAGCATCAGCCGGGAGTACGCGTAGTACGGCGACCTGCTGGAGTACGCGAACGTCACCGAATACCGCTCGGTTTCGGTCGGGGGAAACACTCGGTGGAACACCTGCCCCGTGTCGACGAGAACCGACGTCATGCGGGGTCCGGTGACCTGGGCCCACTGGTGACGCGGCACCACGTCGTGCATCTTGTCGTCCGGTACGCCCCGGAAGTCGAGGCCCCGCGAACCGCGAATCGCGGCGCTGTGGGCCTGGTGGATGAAGCCGAAGGGGCCGGCGCCGGCGTCGACGTCACTGAGATAGACGATGACCTTCAAGATCCGGCGGTCTTCGTGGTCGAGGTGCCAGCGACGAACCACCTCGTGGTTACGGCCGGCCGCCGACTGCACCAGTTCGCGCTTGACCTCCATGCCGAGATAGCGCACAGGCAGACCGATGTGGCATTCGGCGAGATCCAGAAGGTGGTCGGACAGGCCCCAGGTGAAGAGGGTGGGGTCGACGGCCAACTCGCGTGGCGTCGCCTTGACGCACGGATCGTCGACGTTCTTGCGGCGCAGTAGCTCGACGAGCCCGTCCGCAGAGTCGACCACCTCCGCTGGCAGGTCGGCCGGGCGGACGGCCACCCCGGCGTCGTTCAGGGCGACGAGCACGTCGAGATGCTCGGCCGTGGGAAGGGGCAAGCGGTTCGCATGCTCGGCAAGGCGCCTCTGGTACCGACGGTCGCTCATCTGGCTGACCAGCGGCATCCGGGTGGTGGCCCGGCGGAGGAACGCACTGCGGCGCGCGAGGGCGCTGATGATTCGGGGAACCAGCCCGCGGGTGGCATGGGCCGCGCCTGCTGGCGCGAGGTCGGCGGCCACGACGGGTGCCAGCGGAAGCAGTGTCACGGCGATCCTTCCGCTGGAGAAACATACTTTCGCCCCGTATTGCGCGACGATTGCTAGAACATACCATTGGTACGCACTGTTCGGCAGCGTCACCTTCGCTGCAAAGAAATGTGGCCAGACTCCTGGCTGCCCGTCCCGGATGGCAGCCCACTCCAGGGCGTAAATTGCCTGGTCGGATCGCCGGCGCTCGTTGTCGTGGTGTTCGGATGGCAAACGGATGCCCACACCGAAATGGCGTGGTCGACAATTTGCCCAATCTGCACCCGCGGGTGCGAATGGCTACGCGGCGGAGATCCGCTGGCGGACCTCGAAGTCCATCCCGACGGCCTCGGCGACGTAGATGTCCTGTGACATCTGGTTGCCGCGCATGCTGACTTCGCCCCGCGGGCTGACGTAGGTCAGGTTCTCGGCGGCGGCGGTGAGCTCGGGAACGCCGAGCGATCCAGCCCGGGTCGCCAGCGTGATCAGCAAGGTCAGCGCCTCAAAGCAGGATTCGCCGATGCTGTTGAGCGCGGGTGCGGCCGGTCCGAAGCGTGTGTAGTAGCGCTCGGCGAAGTCCATGCTCGCCGTCGTGTTGAGGGCTTCGAAGTAGCCCGCGGATGCGAACAGGCCCTCGTTGCTTTCGGAGCCGCTGGCCATCAGCATGTTCTCTTCGACGTGCGGGCTCAGTCTGGGCACCGCGGCGGCCAGGCCGGAGGCCGCAAACTGCCGGTTGAACTCGACGCCGTCACCGCCGACCAACAACAGCAGCACTCCCGATGCGCCGGTGGTCTCAACCTGCCGGATGGCGGCGCTGAAGTCGGACGTGCCCAGCGGCAGGTAGAGCTCGCCGACCAGCGGACGCCCCCGGGCCTGCGCGTGCAGGCGTGCGGCCGTGCCCGTCTCCCTGGGCCAGACGTAGTCGTTGCCGATGACGACCCACCGGTCGACCCCGAACTCGGTGTTCATCCAGTCCATTGCCGGCAAGAGCTGGCGCGACGGGGTCTCGCCGGTGAGGAACAGCCCTGGCGTGCGTTCGCCACCCTCGTACAGCGGTCCGTACACGTAGGGCACCCGGTTCGCGGTGACCTTGGCGACGGCCTGCCGCACCGGCGAGATGTGCCATCCCGTGACCGCGTCGATTGCGCCGAGCTCGAGCAGCGCGGCAATCTCGGCCGCCACGGCCCCCGGCGCCCGGCTGCCGTCCACAGGCACCAGTCGAATCCGGCGCCCCAGCAGTCCCGCGCGGGCGTTCACGTCGGCGATCGCGAGTTCGGCGCAGGCCTCGCACGACGGCCCGTAGATCCCGGCGGACCCGCTCTGGGGCACCACGAGCGCGACGTCGAGGGTTTCTCGGGCCGGGCCGACGGAAGGATTGCCGAGCACGTCCCACCTCCGTCCACTCTTGCGTGGGTACCGATCGTGAATGCCCTTGGTTACCGGGGCATTTCGTGGGTGTTAGCGGCCGGGAACCGGTAGTTCCGCCACCCGAGCCAGCGTGCGCAGAAGCTGGGTCGCCGTGTCCTCGCCGAACTCGTCGGCCAGGGCGGCCTTCAGCGACGCCTCCTGGCGAGCCAGTTTGCGTACCTTCGTCTTTCCCTTCGACGACAGGTACACGAGCACTCGGCGGCGGTCCATCGCGTCGACGCGACGGACGACGAACCCACCGTCGACCAGCTTGTCCACGATGCGCGTCAACGTCGGCGGGGCCACCGACATCGCCGCGGCGATGTCGCTCATGGTGAACCCGTCACCGCCCCGCAGAACCCCGAGCACCCGCCAGCCCTCGACGCTCGCGACGTCCGCGTCGAGCAAGCTGGTCGAGAACGCCTCGGTCCACCAGCGTCCGGCCCGGAACAGAACCTCGGAGACGCTGTCCACGCTCGTCGTGATCGGCACGGCCCCTCCTCTCGATGTGGTCGTCATGTCCGAATCATGTTTTCGGCCAGCATATCCGGCGGTGGGGTAAGCGGCGTTCACGCCGGTTGGCCGGATTGCACGACGCGGGCGCCGCCCACCCTGGCGACGACGGACGCGCCCCACTCCGACGCGATCCCGAATGTGGCACCCACCAGTGCGGTGACGGCGGCGATCAGGGCGGGGTTGGACACCCCCGCCGTCAGGATCCCGTTTCCGGTGGCGGCGATCGTGCCGACCGTCATCGCGAAGCCGAACACGATGGCGGGGGTGGCCGACAACCACGGAAGTCGGGACACCTGAACCATTGTCAGACTTCCGATTCCGACCGCGACGGCCAGCAGGACGGCGCTGGTCGTGGCACTCACCGCCAGCAGCGTGCACGTGGCGATGAGGATGCCGGCCCAGTTGCAGGCGACGCTCTTCACCAGGCCGGACGGGCCGGATCCGACGAAGAAGAACGACGCCCACGCCAGGAACAGCACCCAGACCGGAAGCGGCCATACGGTCGCGGTCAGCCAGGTGGACAGCGCGCCGAAGATTCCGACGCTGATGGACAGCGCGGTTGCCTTGCTCATCTCGGTGCTCCTAGTGG
Source organism: Mycobacterium sp. Root135 (assembly GCF_001426545.1). Lineage (GTDB taxonomy): Bacteria > Actinomycetota > Actinomycetes > Mycobacteriales > Mycobacteriaceae > Mycobacterium. Next base: position 607,752 of record NZ_LMEZ01000009.1, read on the forward strand.
TGATGCGGGTGGTCGTGATCGTGATCGTGGTCGTCGTGCGCAAGCAGCGCCGCCTCGGTCACGGTCCGCTCGTCGAGCGCCGTCGCGTCGAAGAACTGCTTGGTGGCCGCGAGCCGGCAGAACGCCTCGCCGAACTGGCGGTAGTACACCGCCGGATCGCAGACGTCGGTCAGCCCCGACTCGTCGATCACCGCGATCAGATGTTCCTTGAACTCGTCCCACTCGAAGGCGCCTGCCGAGCAGAGGTGAACGACGAGGCCGAACAGTCGGCCCTGCCATGGCGCGTCGAAGACGAGTTCGCCGTTGGAGCGTGGGAGGGCAGAGGCGCCGTCCCAGTCGTCGAAGCCGGTGAGGTCGATCGTGGCGGTGGTCATCTAGGCCCCCGCCCCGACGAGTGCGGTGCCGACCATGGAGTCGCGGCTGATCAGCGACATCAGGTCGTCGGCCGTCATGTCGTCGGTGCCCGCGGGGCGTTGGGGGATCACCAGGTAACGGATCTCGGCGCTGCTGTCCCACACGTCGATCTTGACGTCGGCGGGTAGTTCGACGCCGAATTCGGCCAGGACGCTGCGCGGTTCCTTGACCACCCTGGCGCGGTACTGCGGGTACTTGAACCAGGCAGGCGGAATGCCGAGCAGCGTCCAGGGGTAGCAGGAACACAGCGTGCAGACCACGACGTTGTGCCGCTCGGCGGTGTTCTCCACGGCCACCATGTGCTCGGTCTGCAGGCCGGTGAAGCCCATGTCGGCGATGGCGGCGGTGGCGTCGCGCAGCAGCCACTCCTTGTACTCGGGTTCGGTCCACGCCCTGACGACGACCTTGGCGCCGTTGACGGGCCCCATGTCGTTCTCGAAGGACGCCACCACGGCGTCGACGGCTTCGTGCTCGGCCAAGCCCTTCTCGACCATCAGTGATTCCAATGCGTTCACCCGCGCCTCGACGTCGGGTAGTGAAAGCCAGTCCATCGTCAGATCTCCTCGTGTGTTAAGTGTTTGGGGTGGGAACTAGTTGACGGGTTCGAGGTAGTCCTCGAACAGGTCGGCGTACAGATCGAATTCCTCGACGGCGGCGTCGCCCCAGATTTCAGTCGAGGTGAACCGGACCATGTAGAGCTGGTGGGGGACGTCGGTCTGCTGATGCGCGCTGGCCGCCGGATCGTGGAAGGCGCCGTACTGCTTGGCGATCACTCCGCTGGCTCGGTTGAGGTACCCGGGCAGGCGGTTGTGCTTGGTGTCGTGGATGTTTCGCACCCGGACGGTGGCACCGACGTCGTAGACCGGAGGAGCCTCGGCGGGCAGGTCGTGCGGAGTGCCCTTCCACAGCACGTCGACCATCTTCTCGGCGAAGGGGGAGAGGGTTGCCGGCTTCTCGGGGTGTGGGGTCATGCTCGGAGCTCCGAGTTCGGCCATCCGGGAGTCGATCTCGTCGTGGCTGATGTACCCCTTGTCGTTGAGCAGCTTCTCCACCGAGAACAGCCAGTGGGCGTAGTAGGTGGAATCGGTGTAGTCGCTCCACTTCATCAGCTCGATGCCGTGGCGCTGCTCGTCGAGGTTGAACGCGCCCTTCGCGATGGCCATCGCGGTGACCGCGTGCATCCGGCCTTCGAAGGGGTAGCGCCAGTCCGGGATTCCGGGTTCGAGGAAGTCGGTGGCGATGGGGCCGAGACCGTCGCGGCCTCCGACGTCGTGCGGACCGTGCATGTCGGTTCGTCTCCGATCTTTAGTTCAAGGTAAAAATACTTCCACTGAGCAACTAAACCCATCCTCGGGGCGGAGCGCAAACCCTGCGACCAGTCGTAACGCAGGGTTTACACGAACGGATGCTCCTTGTTAATAACAGATTTCGCATGTCATGTCGGTGCTGTTTTCGGGTTGACGGCGGCCCGGTGCTGACCCACACTCGCTGCAGCGCGCAATAGTTGCGCTGCGGAACTAATTACTCAGGAGGTCCCTCGAGATGACTGCTTCCCACGAATCGGTGGCACGCTGGAGCGGCGCCGTCGACACCCCGGACAGCACGGTGGTCGGAACGGCGCTGTGGCTCACGGGGACGACCGTGCTCGCGCTGATCGCCTACTACTTCCTCGGCTACGACCAGGGCGCGGTGTCGGTGTTCGGCGCCGACACCCACGTCCACGAGTTCGTCCACGACGCCCGGCATCTGCTGGGCTTCCCTTGTCACTGAACGGGATTCGACATGGAGAAGAAGTACATCGGAATAGGCGTGGCGTCGGGTCTGGTCGCCGGACTCGCGTCGTTCGCCTACGCCCGCCTCGAAATCTCACCACTGATCGACCAGGCCATCGGCTACGAGGAGGGCCGCTCTCGTGCCGAAGCCGCCCTGACTGGTGAACACGGCCACGAACACGAGGTCTTCACCAGGGCGCTGCAGGAGAACGTCGGCGCGGGCGTTGGCACCCTGGTGTTCGGCCTGGTGATGGGCGCGTTGTTCGCGGTGGCCTTCAGCGTCCTGATGGCGGTGCTGCGTCGGCGCGGGATCCGGGTCGACGCCCGGGCCGCTGCGGCATTGCTCGCCGTCGTCGCGTTCGTGTCGACCACGGTGATCCCGGCGTTGGCCTACCCGCCGAACCCACCAGGAGTCGGCGTCGGGGACACCATTGGCGACCGGACCACCGCGTACCTGGTGATCGTCGTCGTCTCGGTGGCGCTGGCGGCGACCGCTGCGGCCGTCGCGCTGCGATTGGCTCCCCGGCTCGGTGGCTGGCTGTCCGGAATCGCCGCGACGGCAGGTTACTTGGCGGCGACGGCGACGGTGACGGCACTGATGCCGTCGTTCCACGAGGTGCCCGGTCCGATGACGGGACCCGACGGCGAGATCGTATTCCCCGGGTTTCCGGCAGAGGTGTTGAGCGACTTCAGGATCGACTCCCTGCTGACGCAGGCGATTCTGTGGTCCGTCGTCGCCGCGGGCTTCGCGGTGGCGTTGCCGCGCACGGCCCGTTTCGATTCCGCCGCACCGTTCGTAGGAGCTGCGCATGGCAACCGTTGAATTCACGCCGACCCCGGAGCAGTACGTCTGGACGTTCGGTGGGGCGGAGCCCGTGATGGAGGTGGCGCCGGGGACGGTCCTGAAGCTGTGGACCGAGGATGCCTTCGCCGGTCGCGTCACCTCGAGTGCCGACAAGCCCAGCGAGGTGCTCAACCCGAAGGAGCTCAACCCCCAGACCGGCCCGTTCTACGTCACCGGTGCCGAGCCGGGGGACACCCTCGCCCTCCACGTGGTGTCGTTGGAACCGGCGCGGGACTGGGCGGCGTCCACCACCATCCCGCTGTTCGGTGCACTGACCGGGACCGACCGGACCGCCGGACTGCAGCCGCCACTGCCGGAACTCACCTGGATCTACCAGATCGACAGGGCCGCAGGGGTAGCCACGTTCGTCGCCCATGAGACCGACTTCACCATGACGATGCCGCTGGCGCCCATGCTGGGGACCGTCGGCGTCGCACCGGCGCTGCGTGAGGTCCGCACCACGCTGGTGCCGGACTACTTCGGCGGCAACATGGACACCCCCGAGCTGCGGGCCGGGACCACGGTCTACCTCGGCGTCAACGTCGACGGAGCGTTGTTCTCCGTCGGCGACGGTCACTACCGGCAGGGGGAGGGCGAGACGTGTGGCACCGCTCTCGAGGGCGCGATGAACGTGACGATCGTCGTCGACCTGATCAAGGGCGGCGCACCCGCGTGGCCCCGCCTGGAGCACGACGACGCCCTGCTGACCGTCGGCTCCGCGCGCCCGCTCGAAGATGCTTGGCGCTGTTCGCAAGTCGAGATGGTGCGCTGGTTGAGCGAGCTGTACGGCCTCGGTCCCATGGACGCCTACCAGGTGTGCAGCCAGCTTTGTCAGTCGCCGTTGGCCAACGTCGTCGACGTCAACTACAGCGCGGTGACCAAGATCGCGAAGTCACTGCTGCCGCAGTCGGATCCGTACGCGGGCACCCACGCCAGGTTGCGGGCGGTGCCGGTGGGCTAGGTGGACGCGGACTCCTGCCCGTAGCCCGCGAGCCGGCGGCCGACCTCCGCGATCTCCTCCTCGGAGAGCACCCGCACGGGTGCGCCGCTGGCCATCGCACGCAGCTGGACGTCGCAGATGTACTCCAGATACGCCACCATGCTCAGCACCTTGGGCAGGGCGGCTCCGACCAGGACGGCCCCGTGGTTGCCCATCAGGGCGGCCGTGCGGTCGCGCAGCGCCGCGGTGACGTTGTCGGCCAGCTGGGCGGTGCCGAACGTCGCGTACGGCGCCACCCGGACCGCGCCACCGAAGAGGGCCGAATAGTAGTGCGACGCAGGCACTTCGTCGACGACGGTGGACAGCGCGGTCGACGCCGGCCCGTGGGTGTGGACGACGGCGGTGTGGCCCAACTCCCGGTACACCGCCAGGTGCAGGGCCAGCTCGCTAGACGGCTGCAGCACCGCGTCGACCGGCCGCCCGTCGAGGTCGTGGATGCCCACGTCGCGCGGTGACATCGCCTCGTAGTCAACGCCACTGGGCGAGATGACGACCAGGTCGTCGACCCGGATCGAGACGTTGCCCGCCGTGCCGACCACCAGGCCGGAGCGGCTCAGGGACAGGCAGGCATCGACGACCTGCCGGCGTTCGGATTCCAGACGAAGGCTCATGGCTCGAGGATGTACTTCGAACCGCGACCGGCAGCCATGTCCTCAAGGCTCGGCACCAACTGGTCCAGCGGGCGGCGTTCGGTGACGAGCATCGACCCGTCGACCTTGCGGCTCGCCAGCAATTCGACGGCGGTGCGCACGTAGTTCGGCGTGTGGTGGAAGACGCCCTTGAGCGTGTACTCCTCGTAGTGCATCGCACTCGAGTCGACGGAGAACGGTGCGCCCTTGGGCGTCCCGCCGAACAGGACGGCGGTGGCTCCCGGGCGCAGCGTGCGCACGGTCTGCTCCCACACCTGGGGTAGTCCAACCGCTTCGATGCCGACGTCGGCGCCGCGGCCATGCGGCGTCCGAGACTTGATCAGCGCGACGCGGTCCTCGAAGTCCGGCACGTCGGACAGGTCGATCACGTCGACGGCTCCGGCCAGCTTGGCCTGCTCGAGGCGCCAGGGGGACTGGTCGACGGAGATGACGTTGGCACCGCGCAGCGTGGAGAGCCGCACGAACATCAGTCCGATGGGGCCCGCACCGTGCACCACCACGGTGTCGCCCAATTCGATTCCAGTCTCGGCCATTCCGTGCACGACGGTAGCCAGTGGCTCCAGCGGGGCGGCGTCGGCGAAGTCGAGGTCGTCGGGCAGCTTGTAGGTGTTGCGGGCCACGATCGCGGCGGGAATGAGCACCTCCTCGGCGAACGCACCGTTGAGGAATTCGAGGTTCTCGCAGAGGCTCTCGCGGTTGCGGACGCACGCCCAGCAGTACCCGCACGGCACGGTGTTGGCGGCTGTCACGCGGTCGCCGACGGCGAACTGGTCGACGCCGTCCCCGACGGCGGTGATGACGCCGGCGAACTCGTGGCCGAAACGCGCTGGCAGGGTGGGGAACAGCTTCGGGTGTCCGCGCCGGTAGGACTTCAGGTCGGTGCCGCACGTGGCGGCCGCGCGGACCTCCACCAACACCTCACCCGGTGCGGGTTCGGTGGACGCGACGTCCTCGAACCGAAGGTCCCCTGGCCCGTAGAACATGGCCGCTCTCATCGGTTTTCTCCTAGTGATAGGTCGTGCAGGTCGTGAAGCAGGTCTCGGGTGGTGGAGTAGAGGCGCTCGTAGATCGACCGCAGGTCGGCATACGCCGCGGCGGCCCAGGGGCGCGGTTCGACGACGGCGTCGGTGGTGGCCAGCGCGGCCGCCGCCTCGGGTAACGAGGCGTATTCGCCGATGGCGGTCAGTGCGATGGCTGCCGCGCCGAGCGCGCTGACCTCACCGGCGGCGCGGACTTCCAGCGGTCGGTCGAAGACGTCGGCGAGGATCTGCGTCCACAGCGCGCTGCGGGCTCCGCCGCCCATGGCGCGCAGCACCTCGACGCGTTCGCCGCGCGCGGCCTCCAAACCGTCGAGCTGCATGCGTAATTCGAAGGCGATGCCTTCCAGCAGTGATCGGTAGAAGTGCGCGCGGCTGTGGCAGCCCTGCCAGCCGAGCGTCACCCCGGAGGCCTGGCTGTCCCAATGCGGGGTCTGTGCGGCGTTCCAGTAGGGCAGGGTCAGCAGTTTCTCACTGCCGACGGGGAGCGCGGCGGCGTCGCGTTCGAGCGCGGGATCCGGTGCACCGGCCAGGTCCGGATCGCCGAACTGCTGGCGGAACCACGTCGACAGATAGGTGCCCGACGAGCTGAACGTCTCGACGGTGGTGTGCCCGGGCGTCGCCGAGATCATCGACCGGTAGGCCCGCGCCGGCAGGTACGCCGTGGTCTCGCTGCCGATCACCACGGCCGTACCGAGGACGAGGTAGGCGCTGCCGGGATCGGTGACGCCAAGGCCGATTCCGGCGGTCTGACCGTCCCCGGTGCCGGCGATCACCGGCACGCTCCTGGCAAGGCCCCACGCGTCGGCGACCTCGGGGCGCAGCGGTCCAAGCGATGTCCCGGTGGGGACGAGGTCGGGGAGCTGGTCGCGGCGCACGCCGGCGAGCTCGAGCAGTTCGTCGGCGTAGTCGCCGGTCGCCTGGTCCAGCAGCGCGAGCGGGTCGACCGAGGCGGTGCTCGAGGTCCAGCGGCCGGTCATGGCGTGCACCAGATAGGTGTGCACGTCGGCGATGTGGGCACTGCGAGAAAGGGTCTCGGGCTCGTGGTCGCGCAGCCAGAGCAGCTTGTAGAGGCCCGGCGTGATGTCCGCGGGCTTGCCGCAGATCGATTCGACGCGCTCGGTGCCGTAGCGCCGCGCCTCGGCGTGCGCGCGGCCGTCCATCCAGAGAATCGCCGGCCGCAAGGCCTCGCCGTCGGCGTCGAGGCAGACGAAGCTCTCCCGCTGATGGGTCACGCAGATGGCGGCGACGGACCCGAGGTCGTCGACGTGGGTGAGTGCTTGGCGCACAGCGTGATCGGTGGCCGTCCACCAGTCGGCGGCGTTCTGCTCGAACCAGTGCGGTGCCGGGCTGGCGGTGGCGAGGGGGTGGGCGCCCTCGCCGACGACGCGTCCGGTGCGGTCGACGACGATGGCCTTGGCTGCAGTCGTCGAGCAGTCCACGGCGAGGACAAGTGGCGAGTTCATGGCAGTACCTCGTCGAACGTCGGTGCGGGTCCTGACCGGAGCGCCACGATCACGTTGGCGCCGGCGTCCTCGAGCCGTTGCACGTCGTCGGGCTCGAGACCGTCGTCGACGACGACGGCGTCGAACTCCTCCAGATCGCAGATGCGGTGCACGGCCCGCCGGGTGAACTTGGTGTGGTCGACGAGAAGCACGCTCAGCTCGGCGCTTTCGATGAAGGCGCGCTTGAGGTCGGCGGCGGCGCTCGACGGGTGGAAGCACATGCCGCGGGACACGGCGGGCACCGACATGAAGAGGACGTCGTAGTGCATGTCGCGCAGCGTGCGGACCGATTGCGGGCCGACGAAGGACGAGAAGTCGGCCACGTAGTCGCCGCCGACGGCGTTGAGCCGGACGTCGGGGTCGGTGGCCAGTTCGTTGATGGCTGGCAGGAAGTTGGTGACCACGGTCAGCGGCAGGTGGGCGCGGAGGGCGGGCAGCACGTGCAGGGCGGTGGTGCTGTCGTCGACGGCGACGGCTTGCATGTCGACTCGCTGGGCGGCCCACTGGTAGCCGGCCTGGGCGATCGCGTCCTTCTCGGTGACGTTGAGCCCCCGGCGCATCTCGACGCTGCGCTCGAATGCTTCGCTGGGGGGTGCCTCGGCGCCGGAGCGGACCTTGCGGAGCATGCCCTGGGAGTCGAGCTGGTCGAGGTCGCGGTGAATGGTCATGGTGCTGACGCCGAATCGATCGGCCAGCTCGTCGATCCGGGCGCCGCCGCGGGACTTCACGAACGCCACGATCTCGGAGCGCCGGTGGACGTGGCCGCTGATCTTCGTTGACTGCGCCATCACTCACACCCCTTTCGTTCCCATGCGTATATGCGAACGTATCACCGAACATCACATTGCAACACCAAATATGTGAGATTCGGGCCGGGAATGGCGCGGTGAGTCAGCGGTGGTCGGCCTTGGCGGCTTCCTCGTCGAGTCGGCGGTGGGCCTCCTGCCACGTCGGGCGACTGTCGGTCCCGGGCGTCCAGAACGCGAAAAGCGAGTGCGCGGTGCGCGGGGCGAAGCGCTTCATCGTCTCGACGTGGGGGTGGCCGACGACGGCCGCCTGTATGTGCTCACGACTCTCCCACGCGGAGAGCGTGAAGAAGGTGCCCTTGAGAGGCTTGGCGATCAGCGAAACACCCAAGGCGTCAGGTGCATTCAACATCTGGCGGCGAATTCGCAAGGCGGCGACGAAGAAGGCGGGCACGTCGCGGCGGTCTCGCAACTGGAACTTGGAGGCCATCACGGTCGGGTTGGCTGCGAGGGCTGGGCGCTGCTTGGGTGTGGCCCACGGAAGTGTCGGCATGGAGTTCTTCCCGGGTGGTCGGTGCGCTCGAGACTCACATGTCGGTAGTGACATGTCAATAGTGGAATGATGCTCTGCATGCGCAGGCTGCGCAAGCATCACGACGTGCGCGCGGCCTGTTTCGGCGGGAGTTCACGGCGATCGGCGTTTGCGTGCACGGTCGCGTAGCTGATCAGTGGGGAATGCCATCGAACTGCGAAATGCGCACACCGGTATGCCGAATCGCCCTGTGCCCCGGAAGGATTCGATTTCGCCGATGTTCATGTAGGAAGTGCTCGGCCCAATCGGGAGTTTCGGTGCAGTACATGCTTTTCAGTGTCGCGAGCGAGCTACCTCGCGCTAGTCGTCATCGTTGTGCGGAACGGTTCAGATGGTTCGTCATCGGGACGCCGTAGCAGCAGGGCTGGTCAGCTATGAGGCTGCGGGGACCGTGGTGTGAGAGTGCACGCCAATTCGATTGCCGTTGCGCGATATATTGCAGGACGGCAGTTTAACGAGACTGGGCCTACTAATCGAATCCCCCTCGCGTGGTGAGGGCCCGTGACAGCATGGCGTGATGATTCCGCTGCTGCGTGAATGGTGGCGGAGTGAGCAGGACCTTCGCTGGCTACTGGATTTCCTTGAAAGCCGTGGCTTGCTGACCAAGCTGAAGGTCATGGTCGCGGGCTGCGGTGTCGCAACGGCTGCACTGGCGGTCTTGATGCAATTCAGCACGACTGCGCTCCACACCGTCGCAGGACGCGTTGCATGGGGTGTTCTCTCACTGGCCGGCTTGGCATGGGCTGTTCGGTGGCTGATGTGGAGATGGCCTTCGCCCCGTCAATCGGTCTGCTTGGTCGCAGGCGCGGACGCGGGCATCGCGGCATCTTCCTTCCTGCATACTGATCCACTCACCGCGATGTCTGGCACACCACTTTTCACTGTAGTGAGCGCTTTCGTGACGTTCTTCCACGGGCCCCGGCTGCAGGCCGGCCATGTTGCCTGGACTGCTGCGGTGATCATGGCGATCGCGGGGTGGCTCGTCGTGTACTCGGGGCCGCCCGGCGGTGGTGCAGCCCTGGCGACCTCCGTAGCCACCGCCGCGCTATTTGTCCCCGTCGCCGTGATGCCCGGTCTACAGCTTGGGTTTTGGCTGGTGCAGCGCAGTTCCGTCGACTCGCTGGTCGATCCACTTACGAAGCTCGCCAATCGCCGCGGACTCGGCGTAGCTCTTGGTCGCCTCGGCGAAACCACGACGGGCCAAAATCAGACACACGCTACGGAGCTATGCGCCATCCTGATCGATCTCGACAGATTCAAGACGGTCAACGACGATTACGGCCACGACATGGGCGATTCTGTCCTGGTCCGCACGGCTCAGCGAATTAGTGCGACAGTCCGAGTCGGAGCGGTGGTCGCGCGCCTGGGCGGCGAAGAATTCCTCGTGCTCGACCTGTTGCTTCCGGGTGATGCACCCGTAGTCGCGGAACGAATCCGCAGCGCCATCGCCGCACCGGCCGAGCCCCGGATCACCGCCAGCGTGGGTGTGTCCACGTCGGGGACCGGGCACGCAGTCAACTACACGGTCGAGGATCTGATCGCCGCCGCTGATACCGCGATGTATCAGGCCAAAGGCCGCGGTGGCGACGAGGTCGTGGTCGCGTCCGAACAACACCGGTGATCGCGCCAATCTTGCCTGCTCGGGACCGCCGGCGCGACGACGCGACGACCGACTGAACGTGCTCACTGGCCCGACAGCCGGATCAAGCCACTCGCGGTTCGGTGCGTCGGCATACGTGCCCCGCATCGACGTCCACCAAGGTGGTCGGCGTCCAGTGGACCCAATCGGAGGCTTCCGGCGGAGGGCTTGTACTTGGACTTCGACGCCACATGCTGCCGAGACAAGTCTTTTCTGCTGCCTCTAGACGCCACGTGAAAGGCGCAGTCCAGAAATGGCAGGCGACAGGGGTGCCCCCGGCAGGATTCGAACCTGCGGCCTTCCGCTCCGGAGGCGGACGCTCTATCCCCTGAGCTACGGGGGCGCATGCTGAACCAGCAGCGCCGATTGGGCTTGCACAGCCTAACGCATGGCCGACGGCTTGATCGCCGCCCGGGTGACCCGCGCACCTGCCGTGACATTCCCCGGTCGCTGCGCTCCAGCCCAACGGTAAAGGATTCGGGGAGAAACCACCCCAGACCATAGGATGGTCCCTCGTGACCCCAGCCGATCTGGCCGAGCTGCTCAAGACCACCGCCGCGGCGGTATTGGCCGAGCATGGGCTCGACGCCGCCGCCCTGCCGGAGACGGTCGTCGTCGAGCGCCCGCGCAACCCCGAGCATGGCGACTACGCCACCAACCTCTCGCTGCAGGTGGCCAAGAAGGTCGGTGTCAACCCGCGGGAGTTGGCCGGCTGGCTGGCCGAGGCGCTCGCGGGCACCGACGGCATCGCCGGCGCCGACGTCGCGGGACCCGGCTTCCTCAACCTGCGCATCGAGGCCGCCGCCCAGGGCGTGGTGGTCGAGAACGTCATCGCCGCCGGCGCGGCCTACGGTGGCTCGGCCGACCTCGCGGGCGAGAACGTCAACCTCGAGTTCGTCTCCGCCAACCCCACCGGCCCGATCCACATCGGCGGCACCCGCTGGGCCGCGGTCGGCGACGCGCTGGGCCGGCTGCTCACCACCCAGGGCGCCAAGGTCATCCGGGAGTACTACTTCAACGACCACGGCACCCAGATCGACCGGTTCGCCAAGTCGCTCATCGCCTCGGCCAAGGGCGAGCCCACCCCCGAGGACGGCTACGCCGGCGGCTACATCGCCGAGATCGCCCAGCAGGTCGTGGCCGCCGAGCCCGACGTGCTGAGCCGGCCCGAAGACCAGATCCTGGAGACCTTCCGGGCCCTCGGCGTCGACATGATGTTCACCCACATCAAGAAGTCGCTGCACGACTTCGGCACCGACTTCGACATCTACACCCACGAAGACTCGATGCACACCTCGGGCCGGGTCGACCAAGCCATCGCCAAGCTCCGCGAGACCGGCAACATCTACGAGAAGGACGGCGCAACCTGGTTGCGCACCACCGACTTCGGTGACGACAAGGACCGCGTCGTCATCAAGAGCGACGGCAACCCGGCCTACGTCGCCGGTGACCTCGCCTACTACCTGGACAAGCGCCAACGCGGCTTCGACCTCTGCATCTACATGCTCGGCGCCGACCACCACGGCTACATCTCCCGGCTCAAGGCCGCCGCGGCCGCCCTCGGCGACGACCCCGCCACCGTCGAGGTGCTCATCGGGCAGATGGTCAACCTGGTCCGCGACGGCCAGCCCATGCGGATGAGCAAGCGCGCCGGCACCGTCATCACCCTCGACGACCTCGTCGAGGCCATCGGCGTCGACGCCGCCCGGTACGTTCTGATCCGCAGTTCGGTCGACAGCCCCATCGACATCGACCTGGCCCTGTGGTCGAGCGCGTCGAGCGAAAACCCGGTCTACTACGTGCAATACGCGCACGCCCGGCTCTCCGCCCTGGCCCGCAGTGCCGCCGACCTCGGCCTCGCCGCGAGCACCGCGCACCTCGAGCTGCTCACCCACGACCGCGAGGGCACGCTGATGCGCAGCATCGGCGACTTCCCACGCGTGCTGAAGGCTGCTGCCTCGCTGCGGGAACCGCACCGGGTGTGCCGCTACCTCGAAGACCTCGCGGGCGACTACCACCGGTTCTACGATTCGTGCCGGGTGCTCCCGCAGGGCGACGAGGACCCGACCGATCTGCACGCGGCCCGGCTCGCGCTGTGCCAGGCCACCCGCCAGGTGATCGCCAACGGTCTGCAGATTCTCGGCGTCAGTGCACCGGAGCGCATGTGATGGCCCATCCCGCTGGTCCCCGCCACGCCGAGGACACCCGCCACGGCAGCGCGCCTGCATGCCCGACGTCCGCCGCAGAGATGCTGGCGTTGGCTCCGAACGTGTGGCCGCGCAACGCCGTTCGCAACCCCGACGGCGAAGTCTCCATTGCCGGGGTGCCCGTCACCCAGCTGGCCGCCGAATATGGCACGCCGCTGTTCGTCATCGACGAGGACGACTTCCGCTCCCGCTGCCGTGACATCGCGTCGGCGTTCGGCGACGGCGAGCACGTCCGCTACGCCGCAAAGGCGTTCCTCTGCACCGAGATCGCGAAGTGGATCGACCAAGAGGGCCTGTCGCTCGACGTCTGCAGCGGGGGAGAGCTCGCGGTCGCGCTGAACGCCAACTTCCCGCCGGAACGCATTGCGCTGCACGGCAACAACAAGTCCGTCGCCGAGCTCGCCATGGCGGTGGACGCGCGCGTCGGCCACGTCGTGCTGGACTCGCTGACCGAGATCGACCGGCTCGACGCCATCGCCGGTGCGGCCGGGGTGGTGCAGGACGTCCTGGTCCGCGTCACCGTGGGCGTCGAGGCGCACACCCACGAGTTCATCTCCACCGCCCACGAGGACCAGAAGTTCGGTCTCTCCCTGGCCAGCGGTGCGGCGATGGGCGCAATCCGTCGGGTGTTCGCCGCCGACCACCTGCGCCTCGTCGGCCTGCACAGCCACATCGGCTCGCAGATCTTCGACGTCGCCGGCTTCGAACTCGCCGCCCACCGCGTCATCGGACTGCTCCGCGACGTGGTCGCCGAGTTCGGCGTCGAGAAGACCGCGCAGATGTCCATCGTCGACCTGGGTGGGGGACTGGGCATCTCGTACCTGCCGCAGGACGACCCGCCTCCGATGGAGGACCTGGCCGCCAAGATCGGCGCCATCGTCGTCAACGAATCGGCGGCCGTCGGCCTGCCTGCACCGAAACTCGTCGTGGAACCTGGCCGCGCCATCGCCGGTCCCGGCACCGTCACGCTGTACGAGGTGGGCACGGTCAAGGACGTCGCTGTCAGTCAGACGGCGCACCGGCGCTACGTCAGCGTCGACGGCGGCATGAGCGACAACATTCGGACCTCGCTGTACGGGGCCGAGTACGACGCGCGCCTGGTGTCCCGGGTCAGCGACGGGGCTCCCGCCCTGACCCGCATCGTCGGAAAGCACTGCGAGAGCGGTGACATCGTCGTCCGGGACACCTGGGTGTCCGACGACGTCGCGCCCGGTGACCTGATCGGGGTCGCCGCCACCGGGGCGTATTGCTATTCGATGTCGAGCCGGTACAACCTGCTCGGCCGTCCGGCCGTTGTTGCGGTGCGTGACGGAGTGTCGCGTCTGATTCTGCGCCGCGAAACGGTGGAGGATCTCTTGAGCTTGGAGGTAGTTGACTAATGGTGGACAACAATGGCGTAAAGCCGGTCGGCGTAGCGGTTTTGGGGCTGGGCAACGTCGGCAGCGAGGTGGTGCGCATCATCGAGGCCAGCGCGGCCGATCTCGCAGCCAGGATCGGTGCCCCGCTGGAGTTGCGTGGCATCGGCGTCCGGCGGGTGGGCGACGATCGCGGAGTCCCGGTCGGGTTGCTCACCGACGACGTCGACGCACTGGTCTCCCGTGACGACGTGGACATCGTCGTCGAACTGATGGGTCCCGTCGAACCCGCGCGCAAGGCGATCCTCGCGGCGCTCGAGCGCGGCAAGTCGGTCGTCACGGCCAACAAGGCGCTGATGGCGGTGTCGACCGGCGAGCTGGCCCAGGCCGCCGAGGCCGCCCACGCCGACCTGTACTTCGAGGCCGCGGTGGCCGGCGCCATCCCGGTCATCCGCCCGCTCACCCAGTCGCTCGCCGGCGACACGGTGCTGCGGGTCGCCGGAATCGTCAACGGCACCACCAACTACATCCTCTCGGCGATGGACGAGACCGGCGCGGACTACTCGTCGGCGCTGGCCGACGCGAGCGCGCTCGGTTACGCCGAGGCCGATCCGACCGCCGACGTCGAAGGATTCGACGCCGCGGCCAAGGCCGCGATCCTCGCGTCGATCGCGTTCCACACCCGGGTGACCGCCGACGACGTCTACCGCGAAGGCATCACCAAGGTGACCTCGGCCGACTTCGAGTCCGCCAGGGCGCTCGGCTGCACGATCAAGCTGCTCGCCATCTGTGAGCGCATCATCAACGACGAAGGACAGCAGCGTGTTTCGGCGCGCGTGTACCCCGCGCTGGTGCCGCTTCAGCATCCGTTGGCCTCGGTCAGCGGGGCGTTCAACGCCGTCGTCGTCGAGGCGGAGGCCGCCGGGCGGCTGATGTTCTACGGCCAGGGTGCCGGCGGCGCGCCGACCGCGTCGGCCGTCATGGGCGACCTCGTCATGGCCGCGCGCAACCGGGTTCACGGCGGCCGAGGCCCCCGCGAGTCCAAGTACGCCGAATTGCCCATCGCGCCCATCGGTTTCATCCCGACCCGCTACTACGTGAGCATGAACGTGGCCGACCGGCCCGGCGTGCTGTCGGCGGTCGCCGCGGAGTTCGGCAAGCGCGAGGTCAGCATCGCCGAGGTCCGCCAGGAAGGCATGGTCGACGAGGGTGGTCAGCGGTGCGGCGCGCGCATCGTCGTCGTCACCCACCGTGCGACCGACGCCGCGTTGTCGGAAACGGTTGACGCCCTTGCCGATCTCGACGTGGTGTCGAGCATCAACAGCGTGCTGCGCCTGGAAGGAACCAACGAATGAGTAACGGGGCGAGCGAAGCGACGGGGATGGGTACCGCGCACACCCCGGTGCACCAGCCGTGGCCAGGACTGATCAACGCCTACCGTGACCGGCTCCCGGTCGAGGCCGGGTGGACCCCGATCACCCTGCTCGAGGGCGGCACGCCGCTCATCGACGCCACGCAGCTCTCCGAGATGACCGGCTGCAAGGTGTATCTGAAGGTCGAGGGGCTCAACCCGACCGGCTCGTTCAAGGACCGCGGCATGACGATGGCCGTCACCGAGGCGGTGGCCCGTGGTCAGAAGGCCGTGCTGTGCGCGTCGACCGGCAACACGTCGGCCTCGGCCGCCGCCTACGCCGCCCGCGCGGGCATCACCTGCGCCGTGCTGATCCCGCAGGGCAAGATCGCGATGGGCAAGCTCGCCCAGGCGGTCATGCACGGCGCCAAGATCATCCAGATCGACGGCAACTTCGACGACTGCCTCGAGCTGGCCCGCAAGCTGACGGCCGACTTCCCGGCGGTGTCGCTGGTGAACTCCGTCAACCCGTACCGCATCGAGGGGCAGAAGACGGCGGCGTTCGAGATCGTCGACGCCCTCGGCGAGGCGCCCGACGTGCACGCCCTGCCGGTCGGCAACGCGGGCAACATCACCGCGTACTGGAAGGGCTACATCGAGTATCACCGCGACGGATTGGCGCAGAAGCTGCCCCGGATGCTCGGCACCCAGGCCGCAGGCGCCGCACCGCTGGTGTCGGGGGAGCCGGTGCTCAACCCGGAGACCATCGCCACGGCCATCCGCATCGGCTCGCCGGCGTCGTGGGATTCAGCCGTCGCGGCGCAGCAGAACTCCAACGGCCGCTTCCTGGCCGCGACGGACATGGAGATCCTCGCCGCGTACCACCTCGTCGCCCGCAGTGAAGGCGTGTTCGTCGAGCCCGCGTCAGCGGCCAGCATCGCCGGTCTGCTCAAGTCAATCGACGACGGCTGGGTCGAGAAGGGCTCCACCGTGGTGTGCACCGTCACCGGAAACGGATTGAAGGATCCCGACACCGCGCTCAAGGAGCTGCCGCCCGTCACCGCCATCGCCGTCGACCCCATCGCGGTCGCGGCCGAGCTCGGGTTGGCGTAGGACGAATGGCGCATCGGTGAAGCAGACCCTCCCCGCCGGGCTGGCGGCCACCTCCGTGGTGGCCGCGTCCAGCGCCAACCTCGGCCCCGGCTTCGACAGCCTCGGTCTTGCGTTGAGTCTCTACGACGAAATCTACGTCGAGACAACGGAATCCGGCATTCGTGTCGAGGTCGACGGTGAAGGCGCGGGACAGGTTCCGCTGGACTCCACCCACCTGGTGGTTCGTGCCATCGAACGTGGTCTTGCGGCGGCGGGTGTCTGCGCCGACGGCTTGATCGTCCGGTCGCGCAACGCAATTCCGCATTCGCGCGGGCTCGGATCGTCGGCCGCGGCCGTCGTCGGCGGCCTGGCGGCAGCCAACGGCCTTGTCGCGCAGAGTGATTCGCCGACGTTGTCGGAAGATAAGTTGGTTCAGCTGTCGTCGGAGTTCGAGGGGCATCCGGACAACGCGTCGGCTGCCGTGCTCGGTGGTGCCGTGGTGTCGTGGACCGAGGACGACCGGCCGCTCACTCGGTACGCCGCCGCGCGGTTGAGCCTGCATCCCGACATCCATCTGTTCCCCGCCGTGCCCCAGATTCGGTCGTCGACCGCCGAGACGCGCGCGGTGCTGCCCGACCATGTCAGCCACGTCGACGCCCGGTTCAACCTGAGCAGGGCGGCGTTGATGGTGGTGGCGCTCACCGAACGCCCCGACCTGCTGATGGCCGCCACCGAGGACCGCCTGCACCAGCCGCAACGGGCGGCGGCGCTGCCCGCCTCGGCGGAATACCTCGAGATCCTGCGCCGTTGTGGAGTGGCAGCGGTGCTTTCGGGTGCCGGGCCTGCGGTGATCGCGTTCAGCACCGAGCCGGAACTGCCGGCCGAGGCCGTCCAGTACGGCGTCGCCCACGGTTTTGCCGTGGGGGAGATGGCGGTTGGCCAGGGTGTTCGCTGGGCGACGGCGCAAGCAGTCGGTGGCGACGTCCGCGTCGCAACCGCGACCGAATAGTTGACAGGCGCCACACGGGAATCACGGTGTTTCTTGCTTCCCGCGACGATGCGGGTTATTCTCGCTTTCGTCCAGCAATCGCACCTTCTGTGCCTGCGCCTACACTAGGACGACTACCAATCCTTCTCATGGATGACGTTTCCCCGCATGGCGGAGAATCCCGGCGATCACCGTTGCACGTCAATGGTTTGCGCACAGGCAATTGTGGGACATAAGGCATTCGGTAGCCGGCATTTAGCGGATCAGCTGAAATGCGACGAACCCTCGCAGAATCGGATCAGCGAGGGAAAGAAAGGAAATCCGTGTCTGATACGGACCTCATCACGGCTGAAGGCAGTAGCGACGGCGTCGAACTGCCGAATCCCGTGAATTCACCCATCTCGGAAGCGGTTTCGGCTGCGCCTGCGAAGGCGACGACCGTGGTGGCCTCCGGCGACCGCCCCACCGCGTTGACCGCGATGGTGCTCCCCGACCTTCGTGCCCTTGCGGGCCAGCTTGGCATCAAGGGTTCCTCGGGCATGCGCAAGAGCGAGCTCATTGCCGCCATTCGCGAGAACCGTGGCGACAACACCGGTGCCAGCGCTGCCGCGGCTCCGGCCAAGGCGGCCGCCGAGCCGACGCCCGCCGTCGCCGAGGCTGCCCCCGCGGCCGACGTCGCCGCTGGTGACGCCCCGGAGCGGCCCGTCCGCGCCCGCCGCGAGCGTCGCGGTGCGTCGCGCAGTGCCGGTGCTGCCGTCGAGCCCCAGGAATCCGGCGAGCAGACCGCGAAGGTCGAGCAGCCGCAGGACAAGGCTCCCGAAGTGAAGGCCGCAACCGAGCAGAAGGCCGCCCCCGAGGCAGCGCCCGCGGACAAGCCGGACAAGGGTGCCGAGAAGGCAGCCAAGACCGACGACGCCGACAAGAAGGACGCCGTCCAGGCCGAGGCCCCGCGTACCAACGAGCGCCAGAACAACGGCGGGCGTCAGGGCAACCGCAACGACGGTGGCAACGACCGCAACGACGGCGGTGGCGAGCGGCAGAACAACCGCAACGAGGGCGGTAACAACCGCAACGAGGGCGGCAACAACCGCAACGACGGCGGTGGCGAGCGGCAGAACAACCGCAACGACGGTGGCAACAACCGCAACGACAACGCCAACAACCGCGGCAACAACAACGCGAACAGCAACAACAACAACAACAACTCGAACAACAACGTCAACGACGACGATGACGACGAGCGGGGTGGCCGGCGCGGTCGCCGGTTCCGTGACCGCAGGCGTCGCGGCGAGCGTGGCGACACCCAGGGCGGCGGCGGCAACAACGACCGCGACACCGAACTGCGCGAAGACGACGTCGTCCAGCCCGTCGCGGGCATCCTCGACGTGCTCGACAACTACGCGTTCGTCCGCACCTCCGGGTACCTGGCGGGCACGAACGACGTCTACGTCTCGATGAACATGGTTCGCAAGAACGGTCTGCGCCGCGGCGACGCCATCATCGGCGCCGTCCGCGTGGCCCGCGAAGGCGAAAGCGGCGCCAACAGCAATAGCCAGAACCCGCGGCAGAAGTTCAACCCGCTGGTGCGGCTGGACTCGGTCAACGGCGGCCCCGTCGAAGATGCCAGGAACCGTCCCGACTTCCAGAAGCTGACGCCGCTCTACCCGAACCAGCGTCTGCGCCTCGAGACCAAGTCCGAGCTGTTGACCACCCGCGTCATCGACCTGATCATGCCGATCGGCAAGGGTCAGCGCGCGCTGATCGTCTCGCCGCCAAAGGCCGGTAAGACGATGGTGCTGCAGAGCATCGCCAACGCGATCACCGTCAACAACCCCGAGTGCCACCTGATGGTGGTGCTGGTCGACGAGCGACCCGAAGAGGTCACCGACATGCAGCGCTCGGTCAAGGGTGAGGTCATTGCCTCCACCTTCGACCGGCCGCCGTCAGACCACACCGCAGTCGCCGAGCTGGCCATCGAGCGCGCCAAGCGCCTCGTCGAGCAGGGCAAGGACGTCGTCGTATTGCTCGACTCCATCACCCGGCTCGGCCGCGCGTACAACAACGCGTCGCCCGCCTCCGGCCGGATCCTGTCCGGTGGCGTCGACTCGACGGCGCTGTACCCGCCGAAGCGCTTCCTCGGCGCGGCACGCAACATCGAAGACGGTGGCTCGCTGACGATCATCGCCACGGCGCTGGTCGAGACCGGTTCGATGGGTGACACGGTCATCTACGAAGAGTTCAAGGGCACCGGCAACGCCGAGCTCAAGCTCGACCGCAAGATCGCCGAGCGCCGGGTCTTCCCCGCGGTGGACGTCAACCCGTCCAACACCCGCAAGGACGAACTGCTGCTGTCCACCGACGAGTTCGCCGTCGTGCACAAGCTGCGCCGGGTGCTGTCGGGTCTTGACTCGCACCAGGCCATCGACCTGCTGATGAGCCAGCTGCGCAAGACGAAGAACAACTACGAGTTCCTCGTCCAGGTTTCCAAGAACACGCCGGGAACCGACAACGACTAAGAACAGCTAGTACGCGAGAGCCCCCGACCATGGTCGGGGGCTCTCCGCGTTTCTAGGCCAGCGCGGGGTCGGACCTCAGGCCGGGCATGACGTAGCGGCGGACGTGAGCCAGCACCGCGTCGTGGTCGCTGGGGTCGAGTCGTTGCCCCGGCACGGTGGCCAACGAAAGCAGCGCGCGGGCAACCCATTCCGAGGCCTCGGCGACGTCGGTGTCGGGGTGGATCTCGCCACGTTCCTTGGCGACGACGAGGTATCTGGTCCAGAACTCGCCCAGGTCCGGCACCAGGCCCTGAACGCCCGCACCGGCGCAGGCCGCGAACTCCTCTGGCTCCTCCAGTCGCAGCTTCATCAGGATGGTGCCCGGATCGGCGTAGGCGGTGCGTCCGTGCCGGATGCCCGCCGCGATCTGTTCGTCCAGGCCCTCGATCTGTTCCAGCATCGCGTGCGAGTCCGACCAGTACGCCTCGTTGAGACGCACGATCGCCGCTCCGAGCAGCGCGTTCTTGTCGGGGAAGTGCCGGTAGAGCCAGCCCCGTGAGACGCCCGCGACCTCGGCGACCTCGGACACCGTCGTCGAGCGAATCCCCTTGGCGCGCAGACACACCTCGGCCGCGTCGATCAGCCTGTCCCGCACGGTCTTGGCCGCCGGCCGGGGTGCGGTGGCGCTCGTCAACGGCGGGCTCCTGTTCATTTCAGCGCGATGGGTGGATCTGTGCATTCTGCCCGTTGCCAGACGGTACCGTTGTCGCTGGTCGCCAGTAGACACTTCGCGGTTTCTGTTCACTTACGGATCGAGGTAGCCAGCGATGGCGGACACACTCCAGCAGCTGCTCCGGACGAGGGCCGACCTCGACACGGTCGCCGTCAAGCACGGTGACGCGTCGTGGACCTGGCGCCAGCACGTCGCCGAGGCCACCCGACAGGCCTCGGCCGTCATCGCCGCCGCAGACCCGTCGCGGCCCCTGCACGTCGGCGTCCTCATGGGCAACACCCCCGGGATGCTCACCTCGTTGGCCGCCGCCGGGCTCGGCGGCTACGTCCTGTGCGGGATCAACACCACCCGTCGCGGCGAGGCGATCGCCCGCGACGTCGCCCGCGTCGACTGCCAACTGCTGATCACCGACCCCGAACACCGCCACCTGCTCGACGGCCTCGACCTGCCCGGCGTCACCGTCGTCGACGTGGGCGCCGAGGAGTGGGCCGCGCGGCTCCGTGCCGCACCAGCGCTGGTGCCGCACCGCGAAGTCGGCGCCGACGACACCTTCATGATGATCTTCACCTCAGGGACCAGCGGGGAGCCAAAGGCCGTCGAGGTGCCCCACGCGATGGTGCTCTTCGCAGGCAGCGCCTTGGTGCAGAGGTACGGCCTCGGCGAATCCGACGTCTGCTACCTGGCCATGCCGTTGTTCCACTCCAACGCCGTCTACGCGGGCTGGAGCGTGGCGCTCGGCGCGGGTGCGGCCATGGTTCCCGCCGCGTTCTCCGCGTCGCGCTTCCTGTCCGACGTGCGCCGGCACGGGGCCACCTACATGAACTACGTCGGCAAGCCGCTGGCCTACATCCTCGCGACGTCCGAGCAACCCGACGACCACGACAACACGCTGCGGATCGCCTTCGGCAACGAGGCCGCCGACCGCGACATCGAGGAATTCGGTCGCCGATTCGGCTGCGAGGTGTGGGACGGTTTCGGGTCGACGGAGACCGCCGTGATCATCACCCGGCCCGACGGCTGCCCGACGGGGTCCATCGGCCAGGGGTTCCCCGGGGTGGCCGTCTACGACCCGGAAACGGTCACCGAATGCGCCGTCGCCCGATTCGACGAGACGGGGGCGCTGGCCAACCCCGACGAGGCGACGGGGGAGTTGGTCAACACCAGCGGAAGCGGACTCTTCCGCGGGTACTACAACGATCCCGGGGCGACGGATCAGCGGTTGCGCCACGGCATGTACTGGTCCGGGGACCTCGCCTACCGCGACGCCGACGGCTGGATCTACCTCGCGGGCCGCACCGGCGATTGGATGCGGGTCGACGGCGAAAATCTGACGACCGCCCCGATCGAACGAATATTGTTGCGGCTCAACGTCATCAGCCGCGTCGCCGTGTACCCGGTGCCCGACGAGCACGTCGGCGATCAGGTGATGGCCGCGTTGGTGCTTCGCGACGACGCCGACCTGACCCCCGAAGAGTTCACCGAATTCCTCGGCGCTCAGCGGGACATGTCGCCGAAGGCGTGGCCCCGCTACGTGTGGATCGCCGACGACCTCCCGACCACGGCGACCAACAAGATCCTCAAGCGCGAGCTGGTCGCCCTCGGCGTCGACCCGGCCGGGCGCGAGCTGTGGCGCCGCGACCGCGCCCGGTTCGACCCGGTGGTCCCGGCGGACCGCTGAGCTCGGCGGAATATGCCCCGGTGTGCGCGCGTTTATGACTCTGACGGCTGACCTGGCATAATCGTCCGTCGACCCCTCGGTTCCGGTTCACGTTTGAGATCAGGTCAGGATCTCGGACGACCCGGCGGCCAACGATAGAAGAGGACCAACATGAAATCGGGTATTCACCCCAACTACGTAGAGACCAACGTCGTCTGCGGCTGTGGAAACAGCTTCCAGACGCGTAGCACCAAGGAGAGCGGCCACATCGTGGTCGAGGTCTGCTCCCAGTGCCACCCCTTCTACACCGGCAAGCAGAAGATTCTCGACAGCGGCGGCCGCGTCGCACGCTTCGAGAAGCGCTACGGAAAGCGCGCTGGGGCCGCTGAGAAGGTCGAAGCCGACAAGTAGCTGTCCTTTCGGCGCCCGTCCTGTCGCATTCGTCGACGGGGTCGGGCGCCGATTGCGTTTCCGGTCACTGTTTGAAAGAGAGAAGGCACGATGGCGGCCACCGATTCGGCGACGAGGGTCGACGCGCTCCTCGCCGAGCACGCCGACCTCGAAACTCAACTCTCGGACCCGGCGCTGCACGCCGACGCCGGGGCTGCCCGCAGGGTGGGTCGCCGGTTCGCGCAGTTGGCGCCGATCGTGTCCACCCACCGCAAGCTGGAGACGGCCCGCGGTGACCTCGAAGCCGCCAAGGAGCTCGCGACCGAGGACGCCTCCTTCGCCGCCGAGGTACCCGAACTGACCACGCGCGTCGCCGAACTCGAACAGCAGCTCAGCGATTTGCTGGCCCCCCGCGACCCGCACGATGCCGACGACGTCGTGATGGAAGTGAAGTCGGGGGAGGGCGGCGAGGAATCGGCACTGTTCGCCGCCGATCTCGCCCGCATGTACATCCGGTACGCCGAGCGGCACGGCTGGAACGTCACCGTGCTCGACGAGACCTACTCCGATCTCGGCGGCTACAAGGACGCCACACTCCAGATCGCCAGCAAGGGCGACACGGCCGACGGCGTCTGGTCCCGCCTCAAGTTCGAAGGCGGCGTGCACCGCGTGCAGCGCGTGCCCGTCACCGAGTCCCAGGGCCGCGTGCACACCTCCGCGGCCGGGGTCCTGGTGTACCCCGAGCCCGAGGACGTCGCCGCCGTCCAGATCGACGAATCCGACCTGCGCATCGACGTCTACCGGTCCTCCGGCAAGGGCGGCCAGGGTGTCAACACCACCGACTCCGCGGTCCGCATCACCCACCTGCCGACCAACATCGTCGTCACGTGTCAAAACGAGCGGTCGCAGCTGCAGAACAAGGCCCGCGCGATGGTCGTACTCGCCGCCCGCCTGCAGGCACTCGCCGAGGAGCAGGCCTCCGCCGACGCGTCGGCCGACCGTGCCAGCCAGATCCGCACCGTCGACCGCAGCGAGCGCATCCGGACCTACAACTACCCCGAGAACCGGATCACCGACCACCGCGTGGGGTTCAAGGCGCACAACCTCGACCAGGTCCTCGACGGGGACCTCGACGCGATGTTCGACGCCTTGGCCGCCGCCGACAGACAAGCCAGGCTGCAGGAGACATGACGCGCCTGCGGCGGGCCATCGACGATGCGGCACGCACGCTAGCGCAGGCAGGAATCGACAGCGCACACGTCGACGCCGAACTCCTCGCCGCGCACGTCGCGGGCGTGAACCGCGGAGTGCTGCGGTTCCACGATCCCGACGACGGCTTCTACGGGAGCTACCGCACACTGGTCGACGCCAGGGCGCGCCGGATTCCGCTGCAACACCTCACCGCCACCGCGGCGTTCGGCCCGCTGCTGCTCACCGTGGGGCCCGGTGTGTTCATCCCGCGACCCGAGACCGAGGCGTTGCTGGAATGGGCGCTCAAGCAACGACTTCCACCCTCACCGGTCGTCGTGGACCTCTGCACCGGGTCGGGAGCGTTGGCCGCCGCCCTTGCCGACGGGACACCCGGCGCCCACGTCGTCGCCGTCGAGGACTCACCGGAAGCGCTGTCCTACGCCCGGCGCAACTGTGCGGGCCATGACGTCGAGCTCGTCGAGGCCGACGTCACCAGTCCCGGATTGCTGAGCGAGCGCGACGGCACAGTCGACCTGCTCGTCTCGAACCCCCCGTACATCCCGGACGGCGCCGTGCTGGATCCCGAAGTGGCCGAACATGATCCGGCTCACGCGCTGTTCGGCGGTCCGGACGGAATGCGGGTCATCGGGCCGATCGTCACCCTCGCCGCCCGGCTGCTGCGCTCAGGTGCCACCGTCGGCGTCGAGCACGACGACGAGACCGCCGCGGCGACCGTCGCACTCTTCGAGCGCTCCGGTGCCTTCACCGACGTGACGTCACGTCGGGATCTCGCCGGTCGCCCCCGGTTCGTCACCGCAACGAGGAAGGGGCAGGCTGGAGCTCATGAGTGAGGTATTCGACTGCGCGGACGAGACCCAACGATCCACCGGAATCGCGTCGGCGATCAGCGCGCTCAAGGGCGGCAGCCTCGTGGTGATGCCCACCGACACCGTCTACGGCATCGGCGCCGACGCGTTCGACGGAGCCGCGGTTGCCGCTCTGCTGGCCGCCAAGGGCCGCGGCCGCGACATGCCCGTTCCCGTCCTCGTCGGGTCCTGGCACACCATTGACGGGTTGGTGTACTCGGTGCCCGAGTCGGCGAGAGAGCTCATCCGCGCGTTCTGGCCAGGGGCGCTCAGCCTCGTCGTGCAGCAGGCGCCGTCGCTGCAATGGGACCTCGGCGACGCGCAGGGCACGGTCATGCTCCGGATGCCGCTGCATCCGGTCGCGATCGACCTGCTCCGCGAGGTCGGGCCGATGGCGGTCTCGAGTGCCAACATCTCCGGCCGGCCCGCCGCCGTCACGGCCGCCGACGCCCGCGAACAGCTGGGTGACCTGGTCGAGGTCTACCTGGAAGCCGGTCCGTCCGCCAACGGCGCGGCCTCGACGATCGTCGACCTGACCGGTGCCCAACCCCGCATTTTGCGCGAGGGCCCCGTCTCGTCGGCGGCCATCGCGACCGTGCTCGGAGTCGACGCGGAGACGCTGACGAACGCGACGTCGACCTAGGTCTCAGGTAGGTCCAGTACATTTCACCGCGTGGATGGCCTGCTCGCGTTGTCGGACCGCGGTGCCGGTGTCCCGTTGCGGGAGCTGGCTCTCGTCGGGCTCACCGCCGCGATCGTCACGTACTTCGCCACCGGCTGGGTGCGCACCCTGGCCACCCGCCTCGGGGCGGTCGCCTACCCGCGCCAGCGCGACGTCCACGTTCAGCCGACCCCGCGGATGGGCGGCCTGGCCATGTACGTCGGCGTGGCCGCCGCGGTGCTGCTGGCCTCCCAGCTGCCCGCGCTCAACCGCGGCTTCGTCTACTCGACCGGTATGCCCGCGGTGGTGGTCGCCGGCGGGCTGATCATGCTGGTGGGCCTCATCGACGACCGCTGGGGACTGGACTCGCTGACCAAGTTCGCCGGCCAGATCACCGCCGCCAGCGTGCTGGTCACCATGGGCGTGGCATGGAGCGTGCTGTACATCCCGATCGGCGGCGTCGGCACCATCGTGCTGGACCAGGTGACCTCGATCCTGCTGACGCTGGCGCTGACGGTGTCGATCGTCAACGCCATGAACTTCATCGACGGGCTGGACGGTCTCGCGGCAGGGCTGGGTCTCATCACCGCCGCCGCGATCTGCATCTTCTCCATCGGTCTGCTGCGCGACCACGGCGGCGACGTCCTGTTCTACCCCCCGGCGATGATCTCCGTCGTACTGGCTGGCGCCTGCCTCGGGTTCCTGCCGCACAACTTCCACCCGGCCAAGATCTTCATGGGTGACTCGGGTTCGATGCTGATCGGTCTGATGCTGGCCGCCGCGTCGACCACCGCGGCGGGGCCGATCTCGCAGACGGCCTACGGAGCGCGCGACGTCTTTGCCTTGCTTTCGCCGTTCCTGCTGGTGGTCGCGGTGCTGTTCGTTCCCGCGCTCGACACCCTGCTGGCGATCGTGCGCCGCACCAGGGCCGGCGTTCACTTCACGACACCGGACAAGATGCATCTGCACCACCGGCTGCTGCAGATCGGGCACTCCCACCGACGCGTCGTCCTGCTGATCTACATGTGGGTCGGCATCGTGGCGCTGGGCGCCGCAAGCACGATTTTCTTCGACCCTCGGTACACCGGCGCGGTGATGCTCGCGGCGATCGTCGTGGCCGTCGTCATCACCCTCATCCCACTGCTCCGCAAGAGCCGAGAAGTTCCCAGCCAGTTATCAGACTGAGCAGTACGACGCAAAGTAGTAGGAGCCCGTTTAGGGGTGCCTACCATGTGGTAAGTTGCCTCCAGAACCCGAAAGACCTCGCGGGTTGCCGGCCCGGCCCGGCGGTTTGAAAGAGCCGTTCGGTGCCGAAGTACGACCGACAAAGGGAGCTACCCCTTGGGTGATTCCAGCGCGACAACCGCCCTCCGATACGCTCGTCGGGCACGCGCCGGGTCATTGTTTGTCAAA
This sequence comes from Mycobacterium sp. Root135, assembly GCF_001426545.1. Taxonomy (GTDB): domain Bacteria; phylum Actinomycetota; class Actinomycetes; order Mycobacteriales; family Mycobacteriaceae; genus Mycobacterium. The sequence continues at coordinate 634,350 of NZ_LMEZ01000009.1, forward strand.
GGGGACAGCTTCCGTGAGAGCGTGGATTGAGGTGAGTCAGTGACGACGCCAGCGCAGGACGCGCCGTTGGTGTTCCCATCCGTGGCGTTCCGGCCGATGCGACTGCTGATCGTGTGCGTGGCGCTCACCGGAGTTGCCCTCGTGGCCGCGGGATTCGTCGGCCACATCTTCTTCGGAGTCTTCTTCGGCCTCGGCCTGGTTCTCGGTTTGGTCAACGCGCTGATGGTGCGACGCGCCGTCGAGTCGATCACCGCAGAAGACCACCCGCTCAAGAAGAAGATGGCAGTCAACTCGGCCATGCGGCTGTTCTTCATCACCGCCATCGGATTGACCGTCGCCATCGTGTTCCGAAAGCACGACGGACTCGCAGTGCTCTTCGGTCTCGCAATCTTTCAGGCCGTGCTCGTGATGAGCACCAGCATCCCCGTCATGAAGAAGATCCGCTCAAGCGGACTAGACGTCGAACAAACGCCCGCACCGGAATCGAAGGATTGAGCAGACGGCAATGAATGAGACCTTCCTCGCCGCCGAGGGTGGAGCCCCGATTCACGTCGGAACCCACGAATACGTATTCCAGTTCCTGGGCATGACCTTCAACGGCGACACCATCATCTCCACGGTGATCGCCGCGATCATCGTCATCGCGCTGGCCTTCTTCCTCAAGTCCAAGGTGACCTCCACCGGCGTGCCCGGCGGAGTGCAACTGTTCTTCGAGGCCATCACCATCCAGATGCGCCAGCAGGTCGAGGCTGCGATCGGCATGAAGATCGCGCCGTTCGTGCTGCCGCTCGCCGTCACCATCTTCGTATTCATCCTGGTGTCGAACTGGCTCGCGGTGCTTCCGGTGCAGTACGGCGGTTCCGACGGTGCCGCGGGCGAACTGATCAAAGCGCCCGCCTCCGACATCAACTACGTGCTGGCCCTCGCCGCGTTCGTCTTCATCTGCTATAACGCGGCAGGCATCTGGCGCCGCGGCGCCTGGGGCCACGCCAAGAAGTTGGTCAAGGGCCACGTCACGCTGATGGCGCCCATCAACATCATCGAAGAGCTGGCCAAGCCAATCTCGTTGGCACTGCGACTCTTTGGCAACATCTTCGCCGGTGGCATCCTCGTGGCGCTCATCGCGATGTTCCCCTGGTACATCCAGTGGGCACCCAATGCCATCTGGAAGACGTTCGACCTGTTCGTCGGTCTGATTCAGGCCTTCATCTTCGCGCTGCTGACGATCTTGTACTTCAGCCAGTCGATGGAGCTCGATCACGACCACGAAGACGAGAACGAGAAAGCGCACCACTAGAAGCCAGCTCGACCCCGTAAGACCAGCAGTCCTGGTGGACACCCACCAGCTCACAAGGAGGAAAAAGGAATGGATCCAAACGCCCTCATCACGGCCGGTGCGCTCATCGGCGGTGGACTCATCATGGGTGGCGGCGCCATCGGCGCGGGTATCGGCGACGGTATTGCCGGTAACGCACTGATCTCCGGCATCGCCCGGCAGCCCGAGGCGCAGGGCCGCCTGTTCACGCCCTTCTTCATCACCGTCGGTCTCGTGGAGGCCGCGTACTTCATCAACCTGGCGTTCATGGCGCTGTTCGTCTTCGCCACGCCGGGTCTGTCGTAGTCCGTCGGCATGGGTGAACTCGGTTCGACTGTCCTGGCGGACGGCATCCACATCCTGGCGGCCAGCCAGGCAGCGGAAGAAGAGGGTGGCGGGGGCAATAACTTCCTGATCCCCAACGGCACCTTCTTCGTCATTCTGATCATCTTCTTGATCGTGCTCGGCGTGATCACGAAATGGGTTGTGCCACCGATCAGCAAGGTCCTCTCCGAGCGAGAGGCGATGCTGGCCAAGACCGCCGCAGACAGCCGCAAGTCGGCCGAGCAGGTCGCAGCGGCGCAAGCCGACTACGACGAGGCAATGGCCGGGGCTCGCACCGAGGCATCGTCGATCCGTGACGAGGCCCGGACCGCCGGCCGCCAGGTGATCGACGAGAAGCGGGCCGAGGCCAGCGGAGAGGTTGCGGAGACCGTGCGCGAAGCGGATGCACAGCTGTCCGAACAGCGTTCGTCGACGCAGTCCTCGCTCGAGTCGTCGGTGGACGGCCTGTCCGCCACGTTGGCGAACCGCATCCTCGGCGTTGACGTCAACTCAGGCGGGAGCCGCTAAATGTCGACATTCATCGGTCAGCTGATCGGTTTCGCAGTCATCGTGTACATCCTGTGGCGCTTCGTCGTGCCGCCGGTGAAGACGTTGATGCAGAAGCAGCAGGACGCCGTACGCACCGCGCTCGCCGAGAGTGCCGAGGCGGCAAAGAAACTCGCCGACGCCGACGCCATGCATGCCAAGGCGCTCAAGGATGCCAAGGCGCAGGCGTCCAAGGTGACCGACGAGGCTCGGCACGATTCGGAGCGCATCGAAAGCCAGCTCGCAGAGCAGGCGGTCGTCGAAGCAGAACGGCTGAAGGCTCAAGGCGCGCAACAAGTTCAGCTCATGCGGCAGCAGTTGATCAGGCAGCTGCGGCAGGGATTGGGCCAGGAGTCGGTCGACAAGGCCGACGCGCTGGTTCGAGCGCACGTGGCCGATCCTGCCGCCCAGGCGGCCACGGTCGACCGCTTCCTCGACGAGCTCGATCAGATGGCACCGTCCTCGGTGACCATCGAGACGGGTGTCTCGGCTCGGCTTCGTGCCGCAAGCCGAGCCGCCTTCGACGAGCTCACCAAGGCGTTCGACGACGTCGCAGGCAACCTGGAGGCGGCGGGTCTGACCACCGTCGCCGACGAACTCTCCGGAGTGGTGGGTCTGCTCGGCGTCGAGCCGACCCTCACCAGGCACCTCACCGAGCACAACGACGATTCCGACGCGAAGGTGCGTCTGACCGACCGGCTGTTCTCGAACAAGGTCGACGAGCACACGCTTCAGTTGCTGCGGACCGCGGTGTCCCAGCGCTGGTCGGCAGCGGCGGACTTCGTCGACGGCATCGAACACCTGGCCCGGCTCGCGCTTCTCAAGCGTGCCGAGCTCGAGAACCAGGTCGACGAAGTCGAAGAGCAGCTCTTCCGGTTCGGGCGGGTGTTGGACTCCGAGCCGCGCCTCACCGCGCTGCTGAGCGACTACACGACTCCGCTGGACGGCCGACTCGCCCTCTTGGACAAGGTCGTCGGGGGATCGGGCGTCGACGGTACGGCCGCGGCTCTGCTCAAGCAGACCATCGGTCGGCTGCGCGGCGAACGAGCCGACGAAGCCGTGGTGGACCTGGCCGAGCTGGCCGTGGCCCGCCGTGGCGAAGTCGTCGCCCACGTCGACGCGGCCGCCGAGCTGACCGACGCCCAGCGCGACCGGCTCGCCGAACTGCTGACCCGGATCTACGGCCACCCGGTGGCGGTCCAGCTGAACGTCGATCCCGAGGTGCTCGGTGGCCTCTCGATCACCGTCGGCGACGAAGTGATCGACGGTTCCATCGCATCCCGGCTGGCGGCCGCTCAGACCCAGCTGCCCGACTGACCCACAATCCAATCCAAAAGGTAGGAAGACCAAGAACATGGCAGAGTTGACAATCTCCGCTGCTGACATCGAAGGTGCCGTCGAGGAGTACGTATCCTCGTTCTCCGCCGACACCGAGCGCGAAGAGATCGGCACAGTCATCGACGCCGGTGACGGCATCGCCCACGTCGAGGGCCTGCCCTCGGTCATGACCCAGGAACTCCTCGAGTTCCCCGGTGGGGTTCTCGGTGTCGCACTGAACCTCGACGAGCACAGCATCGGTGCGGTCATCCTCGGCGACTTCGAGAAGATCGAACAGGGCCAGCAGGTCAAGCGCACCGGTGAAGTGCTCTCGGTACCCGTCGGCGACGGATTCCTGGGCCGCGTGGTGAACCCGCTGGGCCAGCCCATCGACGGCCAGGGCGACATCGACACCGACATCCGTCGTGCGCTCGAGCTGCAGGCGCCCTCGGTGGTTCAGCGTCAGGGCGTCGAAGAGCCGCTGCAGACCGGCATCAAGGCCATCGACGCGATGACCCCCATCGGCCGTGGCCAGCGTCAGCTGATCATCGGCGACCGCAAGACCGGCAAGACGGCCGTCGCGGTCGACACGATCCTCAACCAGCGTGAAGCCTGGGCGACCGGCGACCCCAAGCAGCAGGTGCGCTGCGTGTACGTCGCGATCGGCCAGAAGGGCACCACGATCGCCAGCGTCAAGCGCGCCCTCGAAGATGGCGGCGCGATGGAGTACACCACCATCGTGGCGTCCCCGGCGTCTGACCCGGCCGGCTTCAAGTGGCTTGCGCCCTACACCGGTTCGGCCATCGGCCAGCACTGGATGTACGACGGCAAGCACGTCCTCATCGTCTTCGACGACCTGTCCAAGCAGGCCGACGCCTACCGCGCGATCTCGCTGCTGCTGCGTCGTCCCCCGGGCCGTGAAGCGTTCCCCGGCGACGTCTTCTACCTCCACTCCCGTCTGCTGGAGCGGTGCGCCAAGCTGAACGACGAGCTGGGTGGTGGATCGATGACCGGACTGCCGATCATCGAGACCAAGGCCAACGACATCTCGGCGTTCATCCCGACCAACGTCATCTCCATCACCGACGGCCAGTGCTTCCTGGAGTCCGACCTGTTCAACCAGGGCGTGCGACCGGCCATCAACGTCGGTGTGTCGGTGTCGCGCGTCGGTGGTGCCGCACAGATCAAGGGCATGAAGGAAGTTGCGGGCTCGTTGCGACTCGACCTGTCGCAGTACCGCGAGCTGGAGTCCTTCGCGGCGTTCGCGTCCGACCTTGACCCGACGTCGAAGGCTCAGCTCGAGCGCGGCAGCCGGCTGGTGGAACTGCTCAAGCAGCCTCAGTACAGCCCACTGTCGGTCGAGCAGCAGGTCATCGCGATCTTCCTCGGCACCAAGGGTCACTTGGACTCGGTGCCCGTCGAAGACGTGCAGCGCTTCGAGGCCGAGTTCCTCGAGCACGTCAAGGCCAGCCATGACGACATCTTCGACGGCATCCGGGAAACGAAGAAGTTCCCGGAGGACGCCCAGGAGAAGCTGACCGGGATCGTCAACGAGTTCAAGAAGGGCTTCGCGGCCACCGACGGCAGCTCCGTTGCCGTCAACGAGGCCGAGACCGAGGCAATGGACGAGGACGACGTCGAGAAGGAATCGGTCAAGGTCCGCAAGCCGGCGCCGAAGAAGAAGTAGGTAAGGAGACATGGCAGCCACACTGCGCGAGCTACGCGGGCGCATCCGCTCCGCCGGGTCGATCAAGAAGATCACCAAGGCCCAGGAGCTGATCGCCACGTCGCGGATTGCCAAGGCGCAAGCGCGCGTCCAGGCAGCTCGGCCGTACTCCGACGAGATCACCAACATGCTCACCGAGCTCGCGGGTGCCAGTGCGCTGGACCACCCGCTGCTCGTCGAGCGGGAGTCGCCCAAGCGCGCCGCTGTGCTCGTCGTGTCCTCCGACCGGGGGCTCTGCGGGGCCTACAACGCCAACGTGCTGCGGCAGTCCGAAGAGCTCTTCGCGCTGCTGCGGGACGAGGGCAAGACTCCCGTCATCTACGCGGTGGGTCGAAAGGCGCTGGGCTACTACAGCTTCCGTCAGCGCGAGGTGAAGGATTCGTGGACCGGCTTCTCCGAGCGGCCGACCTACGACCAAGCTCGCGAGATCGCCGACGTCCTCGTTTCCGCCTTCATGGCCGGCGTTGACGACGACGACGAGAACGCGGGTGACGACGGCATCCTGGGCGTCGACGAAATCCACATCGTCTTCACGCAGTTCAAGTCGATGCTCTCGCAGTCGGCCATCGCCCTGCGGATCGCTCCGATGGTGATCGAGTACGTCGGCGAGCAGGAGAACGACGGCCCGCAGACGTTGTTCTCCTTCGAGCCAAATGCTGAGAACCTGTTCGACGCGCTGTTGCCGCGCTACATCGCCACACGCGTCTACTCGGCGCTACTGGAGGCCGCGGCATCCGAATCCGCGTCGCGGCGCCGGGCGATGAAGTCGGCCACCGACAACGCCGACGATCTGATCAAGGCGCTGACGCTGGAGGCCAACCGCGAGCGTCAAGCCCAGATCACCCAGGAAATCAGCGAGATCGTCGGTGGCGCCAACGCGCTCGCCGACGCCAAGTAGCCCTCGATACACACATCCCCGGAAGCGAAGAGAAGCGAAGAAACAATGACTGCCACCGCAGAAGATTCCAAGACCGCTGGTCGCGTGGTCCGCATCACCGGCCCGGTCGTCGACATCGAATTCCCGCGCGGCTCGGTGCCCGAGCTGTTCAACGCGCTGCACGCCAAGATCACCTACGAGCAGATGGCCAAGACGCTGACGCTCGAGGTCGCCCAGCACCTCGGTGACAACCTGGTGCGCACCATCTCGATGCAGCCCACCGACGGTCTCGTTCGCGGCGTCGAGGTCACCGACACCGGCAAGTCGATCTCCGTGCCCGTCGGCGACGGCGTCAAGGGCCACGTGTTCAACGCCCTCGGCGACTGCCTCGACGAGCCCGGCTACGGCGAAGACTTCGACCACTGGTCGATCCACCGCAAGCCGCCGCCATTCTCCGAGCTCGAGCCGCGGACCGAAATGCTCGAGACCGGTCTGAAGGTCGTCGACCTGCTCACGCCATACGTGCGTGGTGGCAAGATCGCCCTGTTCGGTGGTGCCGGCGTCGGCAAGACGGTGCTCATCCAGGAGATGATCAACCGCATCGCCCGCAACTTCGGTGGTACGTCCGTGTTCGCCGGCGTGGGGGAGCGCACCCGTGAGGGCAACGACCTCTGGGTCGAGCTCGCCGATGCCGACGTCCTCAAGGACACCGCCTTGGTGTTCGGCCAGATGGACGAGCCGCCAGGCACGCGTATGCGCGTCGCCCTGTCGGCGCTGACCATGGCGGAGTACTTCCGCGATGAGCAGAAGCAGGACGTGTTGTTGTTCATCGACAACATCTTCCGTTTCACGCAGGCCGGCTCCGAGGTCTCCACGCTGCTAGGCCGCATGCCGTCGGCGGTGGGTTACCAGCCCACCCTGGCCGACGAGATGGGTGAGCTGCAGGAGCGCATCACCTCGACCCGTGGTCACTCCATCACCTCGATGCAGGCCGTCTACGTGCCCGCCGACGACTACACCGACCCGGCACCGGCGACGACGTTCGCCCACTTGGACGCCACCACGGAACTGTCCCGTGCGGTGTTCTCGAAGGGCATCTTCCCCGCAGTGGACCCGCTGGCCTCCAGTTCGACGATCCTCGACCCGGCCGTGGTCGGCGACGAGCACTACCGCGTCGCGCAGGAAGTCATCCGAGTTCTGCAGCGCTACAAGGACCTTCAGGACATCATTGCCATCCTCGGCGTCGACGAACTCGCCGAGGAGGACAAGCAGCTGGTCAACCGGGCGCGTCGCATCGAGCGCTTCCTGAGCCAGAACATGATGGCGGCCGAGCAGTTCACCGGCCAGCCGGGTTCGACCGTGCCGCTGAAGGAGACCATCGAGGCCTTCGACAAGCTGACCAAGGGTGAATTCGACCACCTGCCCGAGCAGGCGTTCTTCCTCATCGGCGGGCTCGAGGACTTGGCCAAGAAGGCCGAGAGCTTCGGCGCCAAGTTGTGATGATCGCTCCGAGCCGAAAGGTGGTGACCGATGGCTACTGAAATTCACGTCGAGATCGTGGCCGTCGAGCGCGAGCTGTGGTCGGGTGACGCGACGTTCGTGTTCACCCGCACCACGGCGGGCGAGATCGGCATCCTGCCACGGCACATCCCCTTGGTCGCCCAACTCGTCGACGACGCCATGGTGCGCGTCGAGCGGGAGGGCGAGGACGACCTTCGCATCGCGGTCGACGGAGGGTTCCTCTCCGTAACCGACGAAGCAGTCCGGATCCTGGTCGAGAACGCGCAGTTGGAGTCGGAGATCAACGCCGACGAAGCCAAGCAGGACGCCGAGTCCGACGACGAGCGCACGGCAGCGTGGGGCAGGGCGCGGTTGCGCGCCCTCGGCGAGCTCGACTGATTTCGCGATGAGCGCGTCCATGATCACCATGGTCGCGCTGATCGGCGTGTTGTTGCTGGTCGTGCTCGCACTGTCGTACCGGCTGTGGAAGTTGCGTCAGGTGGGCGGTTCCGCCGCCATCCTGCGCGACGTTCCCGCCGTCGGCGGGCACGGCTGGCGACACGGCGTGGTGCGCTACCGCGGCGGCGAGGCCGGCTTCTATCGACTCTCGAGCCTGCGGTGGTGGCCCGACCGTCGGCTGTCGCGACGCGGCATCGAAGTGGTGTCACGGCGTGCCCCGCGTGGCGACGAAACCGACATCATGAGCGCCGAAATCGTCGTGCTCGAACTCCGTGACACGGGTCCGGAGAGTCGACGGGGCTACGAGATGGCCCTGGACCGGGGGGCGTTGACCGCGTTCACGTCATGGCTCGAGTCGCGCCCGTCGCCGCGCGCTCGCCGTCGCCAGAACTAGGCCTTCGGCCCACCCGGCTGCCACAGCACGTCGCCGTCGGGATTGGCCACTCGGCACAGGATGAACAACAAGTCCGACAGCCGATTCAAATACTTCGCCGGTAATGGGCTGATCGAATCGCCGTGGGCGTCGACCGCCCGCCATGCGGTCCGCTCCGCCCGCCGCGCGACGGTTCGCGCCACGTGGAGCAGGGCCGACAGGGGAGTGCCGCCCGGCAGGATGAACGAATTCAGGGCTGGTAGCGGTTCGTTGAACTCGTCGCACCACGATTCAAGTCGGTCGACGTAGTCCTGCGTGATCCGCAGCGGTGGGTACTCCGGGTTCTCGACCACCGGCGTCGACAGGTCCGCGCCCGCGTCGAAGAGGTCGTTCTGCACCTGGCGCAAGACGGCCAGGACCCGCTCGTCGGGAGCACCCAACGAGACGGCGACGCCGATCGCGGCGTTCGCCTCGTCGCAGTCGGCGTATGCCTCGAGACGGGGATCGTTCTTGGACACCCTGCTGAAGTCGCTCAGCCCGGTCGATCCGTCGTCGCCGGTTCGGGTGTAGATGCGGGTTAGGTGAACTCCCATGTCGAAACCGTACCCGGGCTGATTGGCGGAAACGGCTCTCGCTGGTCTGCGCTGCTTAGACTGGCCGCGTGAGCGAGCGATTCGTAGTGACCGGTGGTACCCGGTTGGCGGGCGAAGTTGCCGTGGGTGGTGCCAAGAACAGCGTGCTGAAGTTGATGGCCGCGGCCTTGTTGGCAGAGGGCACCAGCACGATCACGAATTCGCCCGACATTCTCGACGTCCCCCTGATGGCCGAAGTGCTCAGAGGTCTTGGCGCCACCGTCGACATCGACGGCGACACGGTCCGGATCACATCGCCCGACGAGCTGAAGTACGACGCCGATTTCGCGGCGGTGCGCCAGTTCCGGGCATCGGTGTGCGTTCTCGGCCCGTTGGTCGGGCGGTGCAAGAAGGCCAAGGTGGCTCTGCCTGGGGGTGACGCGATCGGATCGCGGCCGCTCGACATGCACCAGGCGGGCCTGCGCCAACTCGGAGCGAGATGCAACATCGAGCATGGCTGCGTGGTCGCGGAGGCAGACCATCTCCGGGGCGCCGAGATCCAACTGGAGTTTCCCTCGGTGGGCGCCACCGAGAACATCCTGATGGCAGCCGTCCTCGCGGAGGGGGTGACGACGATCCACAACGCAGCGCGTGAACCCGACGTCGTCGACCTCTGCACGATGCTCAACCAGATGGGTGCCCAGATATCCGGGGCGGGTTCGTCGACCATGACCATCACCGGGGTGGACCGGCTGCATCCCACCGAACACCGGGTGATCGGCGATCGCATCGTCGCGGCCACCTGGGGGATAGCGGCGGCCATGACGCGGGGGGACATCTCGGTGACGGGGGTCGACCCTGCGCACCTGCAGTTGGTGCTGCACAAGCTGCACGACGCGGGGGCCACGGTCACTCAACACGACAACGGGTTCCGCATCGTGCAGTACGAACGACCCAAGGCGGTCAACATGGCGACCCTGCCGTTCCCTGGGTTCCCGACCGATCTGCAACCCATGGCAATCGGGCTGGCGTGCATCGCCGACGGGACGTCGATGATCACCGAGAACGTGTTCGAGGCTCGCTTCCGTTTCGTGGAGGAGATGATCCGGCTCGGTGCGGACGCGCGGACCGACGGCCACCATGCTGTGGTCCGAGGCATTCCGCAGCTGTCGAGTGCACCGGTGTGGGCGTCGGACATTCGAGCGGGGGCCGGCCTGGTCCTGGCTGGACTCGTCGCAGATGGGGATACCGAGGTGCACGACGTGTTCCACATCGATCGCGGCTACCCGTTGTTCGTGGAGAACCTGGTCAGTTTGGGCGCGGAGATCGAGCGCGTAAGCTAGTCCAAGAGGCCGGTGCAGCGACGCCAAGCCTCTGACCAGCGGATTTGACTTCGCTGCGGCGGAAGACCTAATCTAATCGAGTTGCCCCAGTACGGGGGACAGAGAAGTTTGACTCTCCCGCTCAGATAGTTTAAGCTGGAGGGGTTGCCCCGAAAAGGGAAACTTCCCAAAAGTTGGTCTGTTGTTTGAGAACTCAATAGTGTGTTTGGTGGTTTTTGTTTGTTGTTTTTGGCCATCTTGGTGGGGGACTTCCCGTCTTCCTACTGCTTAGGGATGGTTTGTTTTATTTGCCAGTTTTGACTGGTTGTTAC
>NZ_LMEZ01000010.1 GCF_001426545.1 Mycobacterium sp. Root135
GGGCCGACCCAGGCGTCGAACCTGAAGTGCCTGTGCCGTTTTCATCATCTGGTCAAGACGTTCTGGAGGTGGTCCGACGAACAACTCGTCGACGGCACCCTCATCTGGACCTCACCCGCCGGGGACCGATACGTCACCCACCCCGGCAGCGCCATCGTCTCCCCGCAGCTGTGCGCACCGACCGCCCCGATGGTCCTCGACACCCGAGATCGGGTGCGCAACGGCTCCGGCCGCTCGGGTTCCGACCGGACCGCGAAGATGCCGCGCCGCCGGCGCACCCGCGCCCACCAACGCGCCCACGACATCGCCGCCGAACGAGCCACCAACCACCGCCTACGCACCACCACACCCGCGGCCCCGGCCCTCGTCGACGACGACCCCAGCCCACCACCCTTCTAAACGGTTCACACGCCGCGCGACCATGGCAAGCGATCCTGCGGGAGCGCCATTGGGAACTGGCCGACACTGCCACAATTTGGGGGCGTCGGCGTTCGCGACGACTTTTGCCCGCCGGGACAGTCGATTCCATTGAAGTAGCCGCCCAACCGAGAGGAACCCCCCATGGCAATCGAAGTAGAACCGGCCGTGTCCCCCTACCTGATCGTCGACGACGCCGCGGCGGCCATCGACTTCTACGTCGCCGCGTTCGGCGCCGAGGAGCTCGGCCGGGTGCCAGGTCCGGATGGCAGGCTCGTCAACGCGGCCCTGCGGATCAACGGCTCCGTGGTGATGCTCAACGACGACTTTCCCGAGATGACCGACGGCAAGTCCATGACTCCCAAGGCACTTGGCGGCACACCGGTGACGATCCACCTCACGGTGACCGACGTCGAGGAGAAGTTTCAAAGGGCAGTCGACGCCGGCGCCACCGTCGTCGCCCCGCTCGAGGATCAGTTCTGGGGAGATCGCTACGGCGTACTCACCGATCCGTTCGGGCACATGTGGTCGCTCGGCCAGCCGATTCGCGAGGTCAGCCCCGAAGAGATCACCGCGGCGATGGCCGCCATGGAGTAGCCCACGAAACAAGATGCCCGCGCCTGCCCCCTAGGTTATAGTCAGATCGACTTTAACCTCAGGAGGTCCGATGCTCGACTGGCTCGCGGAGTTGATCCGCCCCCTGTCCCCGGTGGCGTTCACCATGGCGAACGAGCCGGTGAGCTGGGTCGAACTACTCGGATTCCTCACCGGCGGACTCTGCGTCGCGCTGACCGTCCGCAGGAACGTATGGAACTTCCCCGTCGGCATCGCCAACTGCGCCTTCTTCCTGCTGCTCTTCACCTCGGCACGCCTCTGGGCCGACGCCGGTCTGCAAGTCCTGTTCATCGCGCTCGGCGTCGCCGGGTGGTGGCAGTGGGTGCGGCATCGCGGCGGCCGCGCACCCCTCGTCGTGACCCGCGCCCCGCGACGCGAAATGGCCTGGTGCGTCGGGTTCGTGGTGGTTGGCACCGCGGCGCTGTTCGCCGTCCTGCGCGCCGCGCACGATTCCGCGCCCCTGCTGGACGCCTTCACCACGTGCCTGTCCGTTACCGCGCAATGGTTGTTGAACGGCAAGCGAATTCAGACGTGGTACTTCTGGATTGCCGCTGATTGCGTCTACGTCCCCCTGTACGTGTCCAAGGACCTCAACCTCACCGCGATCGTGTACGTCCTGTTCCTCGGGCTGTGCGTCGCGGGCCTGCGGTCGTGGCGCGGCGCCGCGAAGGACGACCCGTCGTTGCGGCGCGAGAGAGTCACCGTCTCGTGACCGCGTACCGGCACGGCCTGTTCATCGGCAAGTTCTACCCGCCGCACGCCGGGCATCACGCCGCCATTCGCCTCGCCGCCGCGCAATGCGACGAGGTCACCGTGGTGGTGATGTCCTCGGCGTGGGAGACCGTCGCGCTCGCCGATCGGATGTCGTGGCTGCGGGACGAGCACCGCGCGGAGGCCAACGTGCGAATCGCCGGAATAGCTTGCGACGCACCGCTCGACGTCACCGACGACGCGGTGTGGACGGCCCAGGTCGCAGCGATGCGAGCGGCGCTGCGCGCGTCCGGCGCCGACCGTCCCGTGGACGCCGTGTACTGCGGGGACGCCTACGGCGACGAACTCGCGCGACGGTTCGGCGCCTCGGCGGTTCCACTTCGTCGCACCGCGTCGAACAGCACGGCGGTACGACGCGACCTCGCCGGTTGCTGGCACGAGCTGGCACCGGCGACGCGCGCCGGCCTCGCCGTCCGCATCGTGGTGCTGGGCGCCGAGTCGACCGGGACCACCACGATCGCCGAACTCCTGCGGTCGCACTACGCCGCCCGCGGCGGCACGTGGTCCGACACCCGGTGCGTGCCGGAGTACGGGCGGGACTACACCGCCGCGAAGTGGGCGGCCGGTCCCGCCCAGCCGCTGCACGAAATGATCTGGGGTACAAACGACTTCGATCGGGTGGCTGCCGAGCAGACCGCGTCCGAGGAACGGGCAGCCCGGACGGGCTCCCCGCTGCTGATCTGCGACACCGACGCGTTCGCCACCGCCGTGTGGGAGCACCGCTACCTCGGTCCTGCGGCCCGCACCGGACAGCCGTGGACCGCGGTACCGAAGCGCGCCGTGTACCTGCTGACCGACCATCGCGGCGTCCCATGGCTCGACGACGGCATGCGGGAGGGCGACCTGGAGATACGAGCCGCGATGACCGACTGGTTCGCCGACGCTCTGACCGCGGCGGGACGGTCCTGGGTGCTGCTGACCGGATCGGCGTCGGAACGGTTCGACCTCGCCGTCGCGACGGTCGACCCCCTGCTGCGGCTCGGCACGAGCTTCGGCGAACCGCTTCGCGGACCAGGCTTCGAGGCCACCCCGTGAGCCGGCCACCCGACGACGAAGCGGCGTTCCTCCGCGGTTACGACCCCACCGCGTTTCCGCCGTTCGCGCTGACCGTCGACCTTGCGGTGTTCACCGTGCGCGACGACCACCTGTGCATCCTGCTGGTCCGTCGCGGCGAGCACCCACACCGCGGACGGTGGGCGTTACCCGGCGGGCACGTGAGGCACGGGCACGAGTCCGCCGAGGACGCGGCTCATCGCGAGCTGCTCGAGGAGACGGGCGTCGACGCCCGCCGCGCACGGCCGCACCTCGAACAGCTGGCCACCTACAGCGACCCGGCCCGCGATCCCCGGATGGCAGCCGGCCTGCACGTGGTGTCGGTCGCGTTCGTCGCATTGGCGCCCGACCTGCCCGAGGCCGTCGCGGGTAGTGACGCGTCACAGGCGAGGTGGACTCCCGTGGCCGACGTGCCCCGGCTGGCCTTCGACCACCGCGTAATCGTCGCCGATGCCCTTGAGCGGGTCCGCGCGAAGCTCGAATACACCACGCTGGCAATGCACTTCGTCGAGGAGCCGTTCACTCTCGCCGAGCTGCGCCGCGTGTACGAGGCGGTTTGGGGCGTGCCGGTGGACGCCGCGAACTTTCGCCGCAAGATGCTCGGCACACCGGATCTGGTGCAGCCCGCCGACGGTGCACCCGCACCATCCGGCCGTCGAGGAGGGCGACCGGCCGAACGCTACCGGCGCGGCACCGCGAGCCTGATCGTGCCGGCGTTCTACCGCCCGCCGCCCCCACCGAACAGGTAGGACGCCAAGAGCGTGGTGGGCAGGGCGTTGGCCTTGGTGATCTGGCTGATGGCCGAGATGCTGGCCGGCTTCGGCGTGCGCTCCAGTTCGGGGGTGCTTGGGTCAGAGCCGTACAGCCCGAACTGGAGGTCGTAACCCTCGGCCCACTCGAGGTTGTCGACGAACGACCAGTACGTGTAGCCAAGGATGTTCGTATCATGGGCGACCATGTCCTGCACCACTGCGACGTGGTTGACGATGTACGGCGGGCGCTTGGAGTCGCCGGCGTCGGCGATCCCGTTCTCGGTGACCCACAACGGCTTTCCGTACGCCGCGGCAAGCTCGAGTACCTCGCGAAAGCCGCCGGGATCGGTGGGCTGCTTGAAGTCGCTACACGTCGCGGACGGCGTGCACCGCACCGGCAGCCCGCGCAGGAACGGGAAGCCGGGGATGGGCGCGACGCCGAAGCCCTGCATGGGTTGCGAACCGTAGTACTGCACGCCGAGCCAGTCGGCCTTGCCCGTGAATTCGGGGTGCACCTCGTCGGCGGTCTTGACGCCGTCGAAGTTCGCGTCCACCCAGCCGTCGATCACCGCGTTCGGGAACCAGCCGTTGTAGAAGGCGTTCCACGCGTCGGCGGCCTGCACGTCGAGCGGGTTCACCGGATTTGCGGGGCGAGCCGGGATCATGTTGTTGGTGAAGCCGACGAACGCGGCGGGCTTACCGGCGGTTGCAGAGGTCTTGTCCCACAGGTGAATCGCGTCGTATGCCGCGACGTGTCCCCTGGCTTCGTTGACCAGGAACGTCGACGCGAGATCGGGCCGGACTACGCCGGGCGGCCAGGCGGGGACGAGCCCCGGGATGGCGAGGAACTGGGTGAGGACGGGCGAGAACGGTTCGTTGAGGGTCGCCCAGTCGTCCACCTGGTCGCCGTACTTCCAGGCGACGTACGCCGCGAACTTCTCGAACTCGGCGGGGGTGGACGGCGTCAGCCAACCTGCCGCCGGTGCGGGCAGCCCGAGCTGGATCAGCGGCCGGACGGTGATCGGGTCGTTGACCCACGCCGGCAGCGTGAAGTGGTTGACCGTGACGAGCGGTTCGAGCCCGTGCGCGCGCAGCGATGCGAAGACGGCGCGGTAGTGCGCCACCTCGTCCTGGTTGGCCAACCGGTCGAGGGCCTGTAGGTCAGCGAGGCTCACGGTGCCGTTCTCGTCGGAGACGTTCACCGCCGCAGTGGAATTGGGAAAGATCCGACTCCACTCGATGCCCATCCGGAAGGTGTTCATGCCGAGTTGGTCACGGGCCAGGGCGGCGTCGGTGTCGTAGGAGACGTAGGTGCCGGGGCCGTTCTCAGGCACCCCGTGGGTGAGGCCGAGGAATTGGTTGACCGGGTCGTGCACCCACTTGTACCAATCGGAGTTGGGGTCGACCGGCGAACCGGGCCCCCCTTCGGCCTGGAAACCGGCGTGCGCGACGCCCCATCGGAAGCCGACGGGCAGGGACAGGTCGACGCCACTGACCGGGGTGACCGTGACGGTGATCGTCTTGGCGACGCGATGCCCGGCGCTCGGATCGATGAAGCTTCCGAGGATCGGGACGAACTGCAGAAGTCCCAGCGGTCCGTGGAGGTGGAATCCGGCGGCCTCGTCGCTGACGACGACGGTGAATCGATCGGTTCCGCCGACGGCCGCCATCGCGTTCATCGGCCGGTAGGTGAAGTCGCCGTTCGCCTCGACGGTGACGGTCCCGCCGTTGCGGGGCCGACCGACGACGGTGTACGTCATCGCGTCACCGTCGGCGTCCGCTGCGCCCACGTTGCCTTTGACCACGACGTCGCCGTCAAGGTTCAGGCTCTGTGTCTGCGGCCGGGCGGTGACCCTCGGCGACTCGTTGAACAGCTCTCGGCGCACCCAGGCCAGCATCGCCCACGGCGTCGGATCCGACGGCAGTGCGGGGGCGCCGGCGGCGAACGGGCTCCACACCGCGTTGACGACGCTCGACACCAGACCGGTCACGTAGGTGACCACCGTGACCGGATCGAACGCGGTAGGCCACGGACGCAGGGATGGCACGGTGGGTTCGGGCGACCGTTGCACCGCCGCCGGTGCGGACCGCTGGACCGGAGTCGCCGAATCCGATTGCACGTCAGCGGCTTCCGCGCTCACCCGGACCTCGTTGGCGGCGACCTTACTGACGGGCGCCGTGGCCGACTTGGCAGTCGCGGCGGTCGCCTTCTTGGCCTTGGGCTTGGCCACGGTTTCGTCGGTGGGTTCGTCGACGGGTTCCACCTCTGCCGCGTCCTCGGGGTCCTCGGCATCCTCGTCCGCGGTGACGGTCACCGTGGATGCGCTCACCGTGGACGTCGGACCCGGGTTGGTCGACGATCCCGTCGTCGGGCCCTTGGTGCCCGTGTCGGGCGTGTCCGCACCAGCAGCTGCGGGTGCGGACACGGACGCGGGTCCGGGTGCGGCGTCCGACGACTCCGAGCCGTCGTCGGCCCATGCCGTCCCCGTCCCGGTGACCAACGCGGCTCCGACGCCGAGCGCCACCGCCAACTGACCGACGCGACCGACGAACGCCGAAGCTCTCATCCATTTTGCATACGCGCGCACCGAGACGCGCGCGCCCTTTTCGGAAAATGGTCGGGTAGGGCTACAGGCGCAATCCCGAAAGCAGCCGCTGGCCCAGCGACGGAGCCGGCGCCGTTGCCGCCGCCGCGATCATGTCGGGAATGGCGGTGAACTTGTCGCGCGGTCGGTCCGGCCCACCGCGGGCGATCTCCGCGGCGTCGATGGCCTTCCAGCCCGCTGCGTCGACGACGGCCGGCTGCCTGGCGCGGACCAACCTGTCCAGCGACGACGGGCGTTCCCTGGGATCGGGCAGAAGACCCGCGTTGTAGTCGGCGACGAGGTTGTGGACGGTCTCCGCCGCACAGGACTTGTTGGTGCCGATGAACCCCGTCGGACCGCGCTTGATCCATCCGGCGACGTAGACACCCGGCGTCCCGGCGACACGTCCACCGTCGTTGGGCACGATCGCGGCGGCCTCGTCGAACGGCAGGTCGCGAATTGGCTTGCCGCGGTAGCCGATCGAGGTCAGCACCATGCCTGCGGCCAGCGTTCGCACCTCGTCGGTTCCGGTGACGGTGAACTCGACGCCCTCGACGTGGTCGTCACCGAGCACCCGCAGCGGCGTCATCCGATAGGCCAACCGTATGCGGGGCCGACCGATCGGCGCCGACGCGTCGCCAAGCTTGGCCAGCACCTCGAGCTTGTTGCGGGTCAAGGGATCCGACTCGGTGCTCAGATCCTGCTGCACCAGGGCGTGGTCGTCGGCGGACAGCACCACCTCGTGGGTGTTGGTCAGCCCGATGAGCTCCGGCAGCGTGAACGCCGACGCCGAGGGTCCGCGACGCGCGGCGACGACGACCTCCTGTACCCGCGACGTGCGCAGCGCGGCGAGGGCGTGATCGGAGACGTCGGTGCGAGCCAGCGCGTCGGGATCGGTGGTGAGAATGCGTGCCACGTCGAGTGCCACGTTGCCGTTGCCGACCACCACGACGCGCTCAGTACTGAGATCGACTGGCAGATCGGTGAATTCGGGATGGCCGTTGAACCAGGCCACCATTTCGGTGGCGGTGCCGGTCCCCGTCAGGCCCATGCCGTCCACGTCGAGTCGACGGTCGGTCGGCGCGCCAACGGCGTACAGCACTGCGTGGTGATGCTCGGCGAGTTCGGCAAGCGTCACGTGCCGTCCGACCTCGACGTTGAGGTAGAACGTGAAGCCTCGTAGCCCGGCGATGCGGTCGAACAACGCGGTGACCCGCTTGGTGGTCTGGTGGTCGGGCGCCACGCCCGCGCGCACCAAACCGTATGGCGTCGGCAACTTCTCGAACACGTTGACGTGCACGCCCTGCTGGGTCAGCAGTTCGTCCGCGGCGTACATGGCGGCCGGCCCGGAACCGACGACGGCGACGGTGAGCGGTCCACCTGCCCGCCGGTGCACGGCGGGGGCGTCTGCCACCGGCGCCAACTTCGACGTCGGCGGCAGCTTGCCCTCACGCTTCGGATAGAACGCGGCGTTCAGTTCGACGAACACCTGCTGGCTCTCGTCGAGCTTGCTGTCGGGCAAGATCGCGCCGACGGGGCACGCCGATACGCACGCACCGCAGTCCACGCACGCCACCGGGTCGATGTAGAGCATCTCCGCCGTCGCGAACCCCGGCTCGTCGGGCGACGGGTGGATGCAGTTGACCGGGCAGGCGTACACACAGGACCCGTCGCTGCAGCACGACTGGGTGATCACATGAGGCATGTCGGTCTACGCGGCCGGCACCAGGTGCTGGCGCTGCGGCTCGCTGCGGTAGCGGCTGGCACCGCCGTTGATCCGGCAGATCCGCCACATCAGCTTGGCAAACGGGTTCATCAAGCCGGTCTCCTCGCACAGCATCCGCACGTCGCCGAACATGTCGCGCAACATCTTTCGCGACTCGGGAGACTTGAAGAAGATGTCCTTGCGGACCGAGCGCGGGATGTCGAACTCGTCCCAGAACGCGCGCGGCGGCACGATGATCGCCGAGCACAGGACCCGCATGGTCACCGGCACGTAGAGCGAGAGGAAGAAGCGCTTGGTCCGCGACAGGTGGGGCACCCGCTTGCGCAGGTACTCGTGCGCGAACGAGATGTGCCGCGCCTCCTCGGCCACGTGGATGGCCATCACGCGCTCCATGATCGGGTGCAGGGCCTTGCCCTCGCGCAGCACGTTCTTCTGAGTGTGGTCGATCGGCTCCTCGCCGGCGAGGATGCCGAACCAGAACGGGATGGGCAGCGGTCCGGCCACCAGCGGGATGAGGGGCTGCACCCACTTGAGCATCTTCGGCATGCCGGGAACGTCGGCGCCGATGCGGTTCACCATCTCCTGGAACATCAGGGTGTGGTTGCACTCCTCGACGGCCTCGTGCAGGCAGTACCGGTATTCGGGGGAGTTGTTGGGCGTCCAGAACGAGTACTCCATCAGTCCGCGGATGAGGATCGACTCGAAGTGCAGGCCCACCTTGGCCACGTTGCCTTGGCGCCACATGCCGATTTCGATCTGGCGCTCCGTCGGCTGCGCCCGGTACCAGGCGTGCTTGCCGATGGGGTCGGTCGCCGGCAGGATCCACCGCTCGTCACCCGGGGTGACGGCGAACTCCGGCGAATCCCAGTCGATGTCGGTGTATGGGTTGAAGTTGCGACGGACGGACCCCTCGGACAGCGTGGTCAGCGTGTCGACGTACGCGGTGTCGTCGAGGACGTCCATGTTCTTGCGCCAGCGGCGGATGATGCGTGTGCGAGCGGTCTTGGTAGCCATGTGGAGCCTCCCGTGAAGGTTTACATTCGTCACCTTGTTGTCCACGACGGTACCGGAGGTCCCATGAATTGAACAGGACGTTTACCTGTGTGTGCGCTGATCGGGTAATCCACGTCACATGTGACACAGATCTCAGGTCGGGCTGCGCGCATCCTGACGGACTGCGAGCGCCACGGCCTCACTAAGCTGGTGCGCCATGGCCGAACTCGTGATTCCCGCCGACCTCAAGCCTAAGGACGGACGCTTCGGCTCCGGCCCGTCCAAGGTGCGTCCCGAGCAGGTGCAGGCGCTCGTCGACGCCAGCCACCTCTTCGGCACCTCGCACCGGCAAGCACCGGTGAAGAACCTGGTCGGCCGGGTACGCGACGGCGTCCGTCAGCTGTTCTCGGTACCGGACGGATACGAGGTCATCCTCGGCAACGGCGGGTCGACGGCGTTCTGGGACGCCGCCGCCTTCGGACTGGTCGACAAGCGCTCACTGCACCTGACGTTCGGCGAGTTCAGTGCCAAGTTCGCCTCGGCCGTCAAGGCCAACCCCTTCGTCGGCGAGCCCATCATCGTCAAGGCCGATCCCGGCAGCGCACCCGAACCGCAGTCGGATCCGTCCGTCGACGTGGTGGCGTGGGCTCACAACGAGACGTCGACCGGCGTCGCGGTGCCGATTCGGCGACCCGAGGGTGACGCACTGGTCGTCATCGACGCGACGTCGGCTGCAGGCGGCCTTCCCGTCGACGTCAGCGACACCGACGCCTACTACTTCGCCCCCCAGAAGAACTTCGCCTCCGACGGCGGCCTGTGGCTGGCGATCATGAGCCCCGCCGCCCTGGCCCGCGTCGAACAGATCGCGGCGTCGGGCCGCTGGGTGCCCGACTTCCTTTCGCTGCCGATCGCCGTGGACAACAGCCTCAAGAACCAGACGTACAACACCCCCGCGATCGGCACGCTGGTTCTGATGGCCGACCAGCTCGACTGGCTGAACGGAAACGGCGGCCTCGACTGGGCCGTCGCCCGCACCGCCGACTCCTCGGGCCGGCTGTACTCCTGGGCCGAGTCGACCTCCTACACGACGCCGTTCGTCACGGACCCGGCCCTGCGGTCGCAGGTCGTCGGCACCGTCGACTTCACCGACGAGGTCGACGCCGCCGCCGTCGCCAAGGCGCTTCGCGCCAACGGCATCGTCGACACCGAGCCCTACCGCAAACTGGGCCGCAACCAGCTCAGGGTCGCGATGTTCCCGGCCGTCGACCCCGACGACGTGAGCGCGCTGACGGCGTGCGTCGACTGGGTCGTCGAGCGCCTCTGACCGGTCGAGCGTGTCAGCACGGTTACGGGGCGATAACGAAGTAGGGTGACCGCTGAGCTGCCCTAGGAGGTCGCACATGCGAGAACTGAAGGTCGTCGGACTCGACTTCACCAACGGTCGGTCTGGCACACGCATCATCTGCGAGACGGCCGAGGGCACCGAGAAGTTCGTCCTTCGTCCGGACGACCGCCTCCGCGCCGCGCTGAGCGGTGACGCCATGCCAACTCAAGCCGATGCCGAGGTGCCGAACGTGTTGACCCCCAAGGAGATTCAGTCCAGGATCCGCGCGGGCGCATCGGTTGAGCAGGTGGCGGGCGCGGCAGGCGAAGACGCCGCCAGGGTCGAACGATTCGCCCACCCCGTCCTGCTGGAACGTTCCCGCGCCGCCGAACTCGCGACCGCGAGCCACCCCGTGCTGGCCGACGGCCCCGCGGTGCTCACGCTGCTCGAGACCGTCACCACGGCGCTGGTGGCCCGCGGACTCGACCCCGACGCCACGTCGTGGGACGCCTGGCGCAACGAGGACGGCCGCTGGACCGTTCAGCTGACGTGGAAGGCGGGCCGTTCGGAGAACACCGCCCACTTCCGCTTCACTCCCGGCGCGCACGGCGGCACCGCAACGGCGTTCGACGACGCCGCGGCCGAGCTCATCGATCCCCACTTCGACCGCCCGGCACTGCGCTCGGTGGCACCCGTTCCCACGCTCGACCTGTCGCTTCCCGAGCCGACGCCGGCAACGCCCGAGCCGGTCACCGCCCCCACGCCGGAGCCCGCGAAGGCACCGGCCAAGGCCCGCACGCGCAAGCGTCGCGCAGAGGTTCCCGGCTGGGAAGACGTGCTGCTGGGCGTGCGGTCGGCGAACCAGCCCTGAACTAGGCCACCGCCGCCTGGATCGCCATGCCGAGAAGGGCCAGCCATCCGACGGCGACCCCAACTGCACTGCCGAGCACGAACCATCGCCACACCGGCCGGGCTCGCCAACCCCACACCGTCGGGGCAAGGCCGCCGACGGCCACCAGGTTGAGTCCCACCGCGAGCAGCGGATTCACCCGGGTCAGCCCGAGGCTGAGGACGACGATCGCGCCCGCCGTCACGGCTGCGACGAACGCCGCCACGGTAAGGCCCGTCCCCCACGGGGTCGCCGTGTCCTCACTCATGGGGCGAGCCTAGCCCGCTCGTAGAAGGCCATCGCCGCAGCGGTCGCCACGTTCAAGGAGTCGGTCCCCCGCGCCATCGGGATCCGCACCCTGACGTCGCTGGCCCGCATCGTCCGCTCGTTCAGACCCGGCCCCTCGGCGCCGACGAGGATCGCCACCTTCTCGCCGTCCAGCGTCTCCATGGCCGCGGCCAACGTCGGAGCCGCCGGATTGGGCGTCATCGCCATCACTCGGAAACCGTTGTCCCGCAACACGTGGAGCTCCTTGGGCCACTCGGCGGTCCACGCGTAGGGCACCAGCAGCGCATGCCCCATCGACACCCGCACCGCCCGGCGGTACAGCGGGTCGGCACACCCAAGACCGAACACGATCGCGTCGACGCCAAGCCCGGCCGCGTTGCGGAACATCGAGCCGAGGTTCTCGTGGTCGTTGACGCCCTCGAGCACCGCGATCGTCCTGGCCCCTTCCAAGATCTGCGGTATCGACAGCTCAACGGGCCGGGGCGCGGCCGCCAACACCCCGCGGTTGAGGTGGAACCCGACGACCGCCGCCATCACCTCGGCATTCGCCAGGTAGAACGGTGCGTCGGTGGTCCGGAGATCCTCGGCCAGCTCGCCAAGCCTGCGCTCGGTGCCCAGAAACGCCCTCGGCACGAAGCGCGACGCCAACATCCGCTGCACCACCAGCACGCCCTCGGCGATGACCAGACCCTTGCCGCTGGGCAGGTCGGGCCTGCGGTCGATGCTGTTGAGATCGCGGAAGTCGTCGAGCCGGGGATCGGCGGGGTCGTCGACGACGACGACGTTGTCGTGGTGGTTCAAGCGCCGCCGTCGTCCACGATCGCGGACATCAGGTCGGCCGCCGCCAGCAGGGTCTTCCGTTCGTCGGGGTGAAGCTGCGCCAACCGCTGCTGCAGCCATTCCTGGCTGGCGCGGCGCTCGACGTCGAGCAGGTCGCGTCCCGCCGCCGACACCGACACCAGCACCTGACGGCCGTCGTCGGGATGCGCGCAGCGGTCGACGAAGCCCAGCTCCGCCAGCGACGCGATGACCCGCGTCATGGACGGCGGACGCACCCGCTCGCGGATGGCCAGCGCACCGGGCGTGATCGGGCCCTCCTTGTCCAGCGTGGCCAGCGCCGACAGCTGCGACAACGACACCGGGGAATCCGGGCGGCGGAAGCGCAGCTGGCGCGCCAACCGCACCACGGCCAACGAAAGGTCGCTGGCCAGCCGCGCGTCGGGGTCGTTCACGACGCAAACAGTACCGACACCGCAGACGGGAATCGATTAGGTTGTCCGCAATGGACGCAACGCCGCCCGAGCCGCAGCCGGTTCCCCCGGCACTGCCCGAGATCCTCCTGCGGCCGTGGCCGGTGATCTACGTGATCGCCGCCGGCTGGCTCGTCGCCGCGCTGCTCGCCTTCACCGTGCCCGGTCTGCACGACTGGCGTCCGGTGACCGTGGCCGGTCTCGGGGTGGGGGTGGTCGGTACGTCGATCTTCCTGTGGCAACGTAGCGCCGTCCGCCGCGGCTCCCGTGGCGCACAGCAAGGCCTCGACTGAAACTCACTGGAGGAACCCCATGGCGCAACCCCTACTGCAGGCACGGATCGACATCGACGCATCGCCCGAGGCGGTCTGGGCGCTGGTGTCGGACCTGAGCCTGATGCCCAAGTGGAGCCCTCAGTGCAAGCTGATGAAGGTCTTCGGGCCGCTGCGCCCCGGCGCCAGGACCGTCAACGTCAACCGCCGCAACTACCTGTTCTGGCCGACGACCAGCCGCATCACCGAGGTCGTGCCGGAGCGCAAGCTGGCGTTCCGCGTCAACGAGAACAACACCGTCTGGAGCTACGAACTGGAGCCGACCGCCACCGGCACCCGGCTGACCGAGAGCAGGCACGCCGAGAACGGCGTGAAGCCGGTATCGAACCTGTTGGTCAACACCGTGATGGGTGGAGTACCGAACTTCGAAGTGGAGTTGGTCGACGGGATGAACGCATCCCTCAGCCGCATCAAGGCGGCCGCCGAGAATTAGCCCTCGACGGGCTCAGGCTCGGGCTCGGCGGGCTGGGTGAGATCGATGACGCCGTCGTCGAAGGGCTCGAACATGGGCGAGCCGATCGTGGCCGGCTGCGGCGTGTCGGAATGCGCGCCGCACCCGTACTCACTGGCGACGACGTGGCCGTCGGCCGACATCTCGTTGGCGCAGACACCGAACAGCGTGCCGAGCGAACCCGTCAGCGACAGGTAGTAGGCACAGTCGCGGCACACCTTGCGGGTGGCGCGGGCCATCGCCGACCCGGGTCCGTAGTCACCGTCGTTCCAGCGTTCTGCCGCTTCGATGCGACCCCACTGGCTGAGCACCTGGCGCTTGCCGAGGCCCACCTCAGCCGCCAGCTCGTCGAGTTCTTCGTCGCCAGACGACATGTAGCCCGGCACCAGGCGGGGGTCGTCGGTCGGGGTGGCCAGCAGATCGCCAGGGCTCAGATCGCCCGGCTGGATGCGTTCCTGCCACGGCACCCACTGCGGCGCCAGCAGCGCCGTCGGGCCCGGGACCAGGACGACTTCGCTGATCGTGGCGTGATCGGCACCCGGATACGCGGCGACGACCACCGCCCACTGCCAGCCCTGGTATCCGGGCATCGCGGCGAGGAATCGGTGCGTCGCGGCGTACGGATCCTCGAAGGCGGCACCGAGGTACTCGCCGACCAAACCCTCTGCCGCGTCGCCGCCCTCGAATTCGACGATCGCCGAGCGCGCATCGTCGACCGCACCCATGAGCACGACGGCGACTTCTGCCGACGGCTCCGGATGTTCGGTCTCGAGGTTCTGGGTGGGTTCGATCATGCTGTCCATCACCCCTAATACTGCCTGACGACCCTGGAGCAAAGCCACACCGGCTGCCCTGCGGGCAGTGGTACCTCCCATGGGGAACAATCAGGGACGTGGATGACTCGCGAGACCCCCGCTACCATCCGCCGCGTCCACCCGGCGGTCATCGCGGTGAGCATCCCGGCATGGCGAACTACCCGAGCAGCCCGTCGAGCCCCCGCCAACCGAGCGCCAACCGGTGGCTGCCACCCATCGAGGACCGTCAACGCCCTCGGGACGACGACGCATCCGAACCTGGGATCGGAGCGGACGCAGGCCGACCGCGGGGTGCCGCAGGGCGCGGCCGCGAAATGGGCTCGAAGATGTACGGGCTGTTCCAGAAGGCGGCCACCGCCGACGGCGCGGACAAGTCCGGTCTGACGGCGCTGACCTATCCGGTGATGGCCAACTTCGCCGCCGACTCCGCCATGGCCGTCGCCTTGGCCAACACGTTGTTCTTCGCGGCCGCATCCGGGGAGAGCAAGAGCAAGGTGGCGCTGTACCTCGTCATCACCATCGCCCCGTTCGCGGTCATCGCCCCGTTGATCGGCCCCGCGATCGACCGGCTGCAGCACGGCCGCCGCGTCGCGCTCGCCACCTCGTTCGCCATCCGCACCGCGCTGGCCGTGGTGCTCATCGCCAACTACGACCCCGCCACCGGCAGCTTCCCGCCGTGGGTGCTCTACCCCTGCGCGCTGGGGATGATGGTCCTCTCCAAGTCCTTCAGCGTGCTGCGCAGCGCCGTCACGCCCCGCGTCCTGCCGCCCAGCATCGACCTCGTCCGGGTGAACTCCCGCCTGACCATGTTCGGCTTGCTCGGCGGCACCATCCTCGGCGGCGCGGCGGCGGTGGGCGTCGAGTATCTGTTCGGGCTGTTCCGGCTGCCGGGCGCGCTGTACGTCATCGTCGCCATCACGGTGGTGGGCGCGGCACTGTCGATGCGCATCCCGAAGTGGGTCGAGGTCACCACCGGCGAGGTCCCGACTACGCTGAGCTACCACGGGCCCACCGAACAGTTCGGCCGGCTGCCCGAGTCCGCCGTCACATCCAAGACCCGACAACCGTTGGGCCGCAACATCATCACCTCACTGTGGGGCAACTGCACCATCAAGGTGATGGTCGGCTTCCTGTTCCTCTACCCGGCCTTCGTCGCCAAGTCGCACGACGCCAGCGGCTGGGAACAGCTGCGCATCCTCGGCCTCATCGGCGCCGCCGCGGGCATCGGCAACTTCGTCGGCAACTTCACCGCGGCCCGTCTCCAACTCGGCAATCCGTCGCGGCTGGTGGTCCGGGCGGCCACCGCGGTCACCCTCATGGCGCTGGCGACCGCCGTGTTCGGGAACCTGTACGTCGCCGCCCTGGCCACCCTGATCACCTCGGGGGCCAGCGCCGTCGCGAAGGCGTCCCTGGACGCCTCACTGCAGGACGACCTGCCAGAACAGTCGCGCGCGTCAGCCTTCGGGCGTTCGGAATCACTGCTACAACTCGCGTGGGTCGCGGGAGGAGCCATGGGCGTGCTGATCTACACCGACCTCTGGGTCGGGTTCACCGCGATCACCGCGCTGCTCATCCTCGGGCTCGCGCAGACCCTGGTGAGCAACAGCGGCGACTCGCTGATCCCCGGGCTCGGCGGCAACCGGCCCGTGTTCGCCGAGCAGGAGAGCCGCGGCACGGCCTCGGCGGTGCGCGAATGAAGCGCGTCGCAATCGTCCTCGCGTGCGTAACGCTGGTGGCGTCGCTGCTCACCGGCGCCCTGGTGTGGCAGCTCAGCCGCGCCCCTCACCCGAAGCATCCCGAGATCAGCGCCTACACCCGCGAACAACTGGTGCGGGTGGGCCCCTACCGGTACTGCGACGTCTTCGTCATCACCAACTGCGACATCCCGAAGACGGTCGGCACGCTGGTGGTGAACTGGCGAGACCCCGTCCAACTGTCGGTCCCGCCCGCCATCGCCAGGGCACCGTGGGTACTGATCCGCGCCTACGAGGGCGACGCCGAGCCTGCCGTCTCGGAATTCCGGCCCAACGCCACTCTGGCGGTCACCATCCCGACGGTCGACCCTCGGCGCGGCCGGTTGACCGGTATCGCGGTTCAGCTGCCAACGCTGGTGCGCGACGCGCAGAACAACGAGTTCCCGTGGCCGCACGCCGAGTGGTCGATCGCCACGGTCTGGCCCTAGAAGACCTGGTCGACCTGCTCGCCGTCGCGAGGCGGCCCTGGCGGCGTACCGTCACCGAACGGCTTGCCACCCAACGCTTCCCGGCCGTGCGGAGTCAGCCAGTTGGCCAGGTCCGGACCCTTCGGCACCACCCTGGTCGGGTTGATGTCGGCGTGCACGACGTAGTAGTGCGTCTTGATCTGCGCGAAGTCGACGGTGTCGCCGAACCCAGGGGTCTGAAAGAGGTCGCGGGCGTAGGCCCACAACACGGGCAGCTCGGCGAGCTTTTGGCGGTTGCACTTGAAGTGCCCGTGGTAGACGGGATCGAACCTGGCGAGGGTGGTGAACAGCCGGACGTCGGCCTCTGTGATGGTGTCGCCCACCAGGAAGCGTTGCCCGGCAAGCCTTTCCGACAGCCAGTCCAACGCGGTGAACAGTCGGTCGTAGGCGCTGTCGTAGGCGTCCTGCGATCCGGCGAACCCACACCGGTACACGCCGTTGTTCACCTCGGTGTAGATGCGCTGTGCCACCTCGTCGATCTCCGCCCGCAGCGGCTCCGGGTACAGCTGAGGTGCGCCGGGGCGGTGGTACTCGGTCCACTCCGTGGACAGGTCGAGGGTCAGCTGCGGGAAGTCGTTGGTGACGACGGCACCCGTCGGCACGTCCACGATGGCCGGCACCGTGATGCCCTTCGAATAGTCCGGGAATCTGGCGAAGTAGGCGTCTTGCAGCCGCGGGATCTGCAGGACCGGATCCACACCGCCGGGGTCCAGATCGAAGGTCCAGCTGCGCTCGTCGTGCGTCGGCCCGCAAAACCCAATGGACAGAACGTCTTCCAGGCCCAGCAGGCGCCGAACGATGATCGCTCGGTTGGCCCACGGGCAGGCCCTGGCCACCACCAGTCGGTAGCGGCCGGGTTCCACCGGGTACCCGTCGCGGCCGTCGGCCGTGATGCGGGTCTCGATGTACTTGGTGTCGCGGTTGAAGTCGCCCTCGGGGTTGACGTAGCTCACGGGCACCAGTGTTCCCCACCGAGAGTGAAGACATGCGCGACATCCGGGCCAGAACTCGAGAACGAGTTCACTCTCGCCGCTGCCGATGGAACCGACGGGCACACCCAGTGCGTCGAAACGGTGATGCGACCATTTCTGGGGACCGAAGCGCTGGCGGCTGGCACGGTGAACCGATATCAGTTGGCGACGCGGTACACGTCCATGCATCGCAACGTGTACATGCCGGCCGGCGGGGAACCGACGGCGAGCGATCGCGCCGTCGCGGCCTGGCTGTGGTCGGGGCGCCAGGCGACGGCCGCGGGCCTGTCAGCCGCCGCCCTCCATGGCTCGAAGTGGATCGACTCCCGACTGCCCGCCGAACTCATCCACACCAGTCGTCATCACACGCAGGGGATCGTGCTTCACGGAGACCGCCTGGCTGACGACGAATCCTGCAGCGCCGGGGGCATCACGGTGACTACACCCGCGCGAACGGCCTTCGACCTGGCCAGGAAGCCCGGGCTGACCGAGGCGGTAGTACGGCTAGACGCACTGATGCAGGCGACGGGCCTCGAGATGCCCGACGTAGCGCAGCTTGCCGACCGGCATGCTGGCGCCCGCGGAATTCGGCAACTGCGACAGGCGATCACCCTTGCGGACGACGGCGCCGAGTCCCCACAAGAAACCCGCACCCGCCTCGTCCTCACTTCGGCCGGCCTCCGCCCGACACACACCCAGATCGAGGTCTACGACCCATCCGGTTACTTCGTCGGACGAATCGACATGGGTTGGCGCGAGCACCTGGTCGGCGTCGAATACGACGGCGTCCACCACTGGACCGACCCCGTACAGAGGAGACGCGACATCGATCGCATCGCCGAACTCGAGGCGTTGGGATGGCGCATCGTCCGCGTGAGTTCCGACATGCTGCACCGTCGCCCGCACGTCGTCGTCGACCGCACCCTCAACGCACTTCGGGCAGCGGGTTACCAGACGCCGAACGTGAAGTCGTTTGCGTACTTTCGATGAATCGTCGAGCGCGAGTTCACACTCGGCGAGGAACGTCAGGCGTCGAGCTCCTGCGCGACGGCCTTGACCACCTCGGAGATGCGACGCGCGGTCTTGCGGTCGGGGTACTTGCCCTTGCGCAGCTCCGGCTGAACGGATCCCTCGAGAAGGGTGATCATGTCCTCGACCATGCCGTGCAGCTCGTCGGGGGTGTGCTTGTGCTCGGGGGTCGACGCCTCCCGACGTGCGCGAGCAACGCTTGGGGGCGGTTCGATCACCTTGAGACTCAACGCCTGCGGGCCGCGGCGTCCGGCGGCGATGCCGAACTCGACCTTCTGGCCCGCCTTGAGCTCCTGGACTCCGGCCGGAAGCGCGGAGGACCCCACGTAGACGTCCTCACCCTCCTCCTGGGACACGAAGCCGAAGCCCTTCTCGGCGCTGTACCACTTCACCTTGCCGGTCGGCACTGGTCTCACCCGCTCGTTTCGCAATGAACGCGTCCCACTCGTGCGGGACGCGAATGCCATGATCCTACAAGGACGCCACCTGCAGCCGTTACTGCTCGACCACCTGTCGGTAGGCTGGGAGCCACCGCTGGAGGAGACATGCGCTTAATACTGAACGTCATCTGGTTGATCTTCGGCGGCCTCTGGCTGGCACTCGGATACTTCCTGGCCGGAATTCTCTGCTTCATCCTGATCGTCACCATCCCGTTTGGTTTCGCGGCGTTCCGCATCGGGGTCTACGCCCTGTGGCCGTTCGGCCAGACCGTCGTCGACAAGCCGGGAGCGGGCGCCGGCGCCATGATCGGCAACGTGATCTGGGTGGTGCTGTGCGGCATTTGGCTGGCGATCGGGCACGTCGTCACGGCGGTCGCCATGGCGATCACGATCATCGGCATCCCCCTCGCGATAGCCAATCTGAAGCTCATCCCGGTGTCGCTGTTTCCCCTCGGCAAGGAGATCGTGCCGACGACGAAGGGCGTCTTCGCGTGACGGGTACGGCCCTCGGCATGCCGTCGGTGCGGCAGGCGGTACCCGTCGGCGCACCGTCGGACGGACCGCTGCTCGACACGTTCGGCAGGGCCGCGACCGATCTGCGGGTCTCGCTGACCGACCGGTGCAATCTGCGCTGCACCTATTGCATGCCCGCCGAAGGCCTCGACTGGCTGCCCGGCGACGATCTCCTGAACGCCGACGAGCTCTCCCGGCTCCTGACCATCGCCGTCACCCGGCTCGGCATCACCAACGTCCGGTTCACCGGCGGGGAACCCCTGCTGTCACGAAACCTCGAGGGCGCCATCGCCGCGGCGACGTCACTGCTGCCCCGCCCGCAGACCGCTGTCACCACCAACGGCATCGGCTTGGTGCGTCGCGCGGCTGCACTCAAGGCCGCCGGCCTCGACCGGGTGAACGTCTCGCTGGACACCGTGAACCCCGAGCACTTCGCCCGCATCACCAGGCGCGACCGGCTCCGTGACGTCCTGGCCGGCCTGGCCGCGGCGGCCGAGGTCGGGCTGTCGCCGGTGAAGGTCAACGCCGTGCTCGATCCGGTGACCGGACTCGACGACGCCGTCGCACTCCTGCGCTTCTGCCTGGACCACGGCTATCAACTGCGCATCATCGAGCAGATGCCGCTGGACGCGGGCCATCAGTGGCAGCGCGACAAGACGATCGACGCGGACCTGATCCTGAGCACGCTGCGCCGCGAGTTCGACCTGGTGCCCGACCCCGCCCCGCGCGGTTCTGCGCCTGCCCAGCTGTGGCGGGTCGACGGTGGCCTTGGCACGGTCGGCGTGATCGCGTCGGTCTCGGACGCGTTCTGCAGTGCGTGTGACCGGACTCGGCTCACCGCCGACGGTCAGGTGCGCAGCTGCCTCTTCTCCCGCGAGGAAACCGACCTGCGGCTGCTGATGCGCCGAGGTGCCGACGACGACGCCGTCGAGGCCGCCTGGCGGGCCGCGATGTGGGCCAAGCCGGCAGGCCATGGGATCAACGATCCCGGCTTCCAACAGCCGGACCGCCCGATGAGCGCCATCGGCGGTTGAGGATGGACGTGAAGGTGCGTTACTTCGCCGCCGCGCGCGCCGCCGCAGGGGTGGACGCCGAGACCTTGTCGTTGGGCCAGGGGGCGACGGTGTCCGACCTCCTCACCACCCTGCGGACGCGCGGTGCCACTCTGTCCGCCGTGCTCGACCGGTGTTCGTTCCTGTGCGACGAAATCGCAGTGCGCGACGTCCACAAGCCGCTCCGAACAAACCAGACGGTCGATGTATTACCGCCCTTCGCGGGCGGATAAGAGTGATATGCGTCACATAACGGAATGATCACAAATTGTCACACGCGCTGTTCACCGCGCGGATTCCCTGCGTAAACGTCACGCCGTGCTGCCGTTTTAACGTTCTCACAAGATTTGCTGAGCACCGAAACTCCGCCACCCACCAAAGGTGCTGAAAGTCGAAGTACCCATTACCGTCCTATTCCAAGCCATTCGACCCCAATCGTGGCCCGCCATGCCTAGTTACGCCGAGCTCCATCCGTTGGGCATGGTCAAGACCTACCTCAGGGATGGAGGCGGGGGACCCACCGGTCCACCGATATACAGGACTCGGAGTCACGTGCGAAGCGCGAGATTCCTTGGGGTGAAGCCGAAAGCCGCGAGGCCAAGGCCGGGCAACCTCTCAAGCCCGAACCCGACAGCTGACCTCGTAGGCGTGGACGAGAGGACTTTCTACACCCATGAGTGGACGGCATCGCAAAACCCCCAGTTCGGCAGTAAACGTCGCCAAGATCGCCTTCACCGGCGCCGTGCTCGGCACGGGCGGCCTAGCCCTCGCCGGACACGCAAGTGCCGCGACCGACGGCGAGTGGGACCGAGTCGCCGGTTGTGAATCCGGCGGAAACTGGGCCATCAACACCGGCAACGGCTACCAGGGCGGGCTGCAGTTCTCCCCCGGTACCTGGTCCGGCCACGGAGGCGGCGAATACGCCCCCGCTGCCCACTTGGCCAGCAAGGACGAGCAGATCGCCGTCGCGGAGCGCGTCCTGGCCACTCAGGGCCGCGGAGCGTGGCCCGTATGCGGGCGCGGGCTCTCCAGCTCCACCCCGCGCAACGTCGTCGCCGACGCCGCCCCTCTGGACAACCCCGATCTCGGCGGAGACGTTCCCCCGCCCCCGGCAGATGCCGCCCCGCTCGACGCGCCACTCCCCCCGCCGCCGCCAGTCGACGAACTGCCTCCGCCGCCCCCGGTCGACGCCGCAGCTCCCCTCGACGCACCGCTGCCTCCCCCGCCCCCCGCCGAGGAACTGCCGCCGCCACCCGCGCCGGACCAGGCCGTGACCGTCGGCTTCGACGCACCGGCACCGCCGGCGCCGGTCGACGAACTGCCTCCGCCGCCGCCGGTAGACGCCGTGGCCCCCCTCGACGCACCAATGCCCGCGCCGGCCGACGCACCGATGCCTCCGCCGCTGCCGCCAGGCCTCGGCCCGCTGAAGCTCGATCAGGCCATCCCCGCGGTCAGCGTCTCCGACTGGGACGCCGCCCCCGAGGGCGCCGCACCCGCCGGTGATCCGCAGGCCTGGGCACTGCACGGGGCACCGCTGCCGCAGGATCCGGTCTTCCCGGAGCCCGCACCGCTGCCCGCACCGGATGCCGCTGCCCCGCCCGCCGTCGACGCGCCTGCCCCGATCGTCGACCCGGCCGCCCCCGCACCGCTTGCCGCCGATCCGTCGGTGCTCCCGCCCAACGGCATTCCTCACCTCGCCAGCCCGGACGCACCGCCGCCAGGGGCGACGATGGATCCCAACGCCGCAGGCCCCGCCGACAGCCCCAACACGAGCTACCTCAAGGACCTGTGGCAAGCGGTCCAGAACCACGACATCAGTGGCAAGGAAGCTCTCATCGTCGGGCTGTCGCAGCGCGGCATGAACACGCCGATCCCGGCGCAGGCGCCCGGCCCCAACGTGCCGACCGGCCCCGTGCCAGCTCCAGTCGATCCGGCCCTGCCGGCACCTGCTCCCGCTCCCGGTGACCCGGCTCTCCTGGTCCCCGCTCCGGCCCCGGCTCCGGTCAACTAAGGCCCAGGGCTAGGCCGAACCGACCCACTCGTCGGATCCGTCGACGAACAGTTGGTGCTTCCACACGGGCAGGCGCGCCTTGACCGTGTCCACCAACAGCGCGCACGTCTCGAACGCCGCTCTGCGGTGATCGGCGGCGACGGCTGCCACCAGCGCCGCGTCACCGATGTCGAGCGTGCCGACGCGGTGGCTCACGGCGATCGCTCGCACGCCCTGGCAGTCCCTGGCGACCTCGGCGGCCACTTCGGCAAGTATCTGGTTGGCCGTCGGATGCGCGGAGTACTCGAGTCTGGTCACCGACCGGCCGCCGTCGTGGTCGCGGACCGCGCCGACGAAGCCGACGACGGCCCCTGCCGCCCGGTGCACGACGAGTGCTTCGTGCTCGGCGAGGTCGATCGCCTGGTCGCTCAGTTCGGCCCGCAGCACGATCGCGCTCATGGGGTGTGGTCTCCTCCGCCGAGTTGATCGAGGGCGTGCTCGAGCACGTCGGCCAGCACCCCGAGTCCGTCCTTCACGCCGCCGGGTGATCCCGGCAGGTTGACGATCAGTGTGCCGTCGCGCACACCGCAGACCCCGCGGGACAGTACCGAGGTGGGTACGTGCGGCAGGCCCGACCGCCGGATTGCGTCGGCCAGGCCGGGGATTTCGAAGTCGACGATCGCGGCCGTCGCGTCGGCTGTCCCGTCGGTCGGCGAGATGCCGGTGCCGCCGGAGGTCAGAATCAGGTCGACCTTCTCGCCGAGTGCGGTCCACAGTGCGCGGGTCACCGCCAGTCCGTCGGCGACCACGTGCGGTGGGGTGACGTCGTATCCGCGAGCTGTCAGCCACGCCACGATGACCGGGCCGGTGCGGTCGTCGTAGACGCCGTTGGCCGCGCGCGTGGACGCGATGATCACGCGTGCCGACCGCGTCACTGCTGGTCCCGCTCCCAGTGACCCGTCTTGCCGCCGTCCTTGCGCACCACCGCGATGGCGTCGATCGTCGCGGCAGGGTCGACGGCCTTGAGCATGTCGTAGAGCGTGAGGGCTGCGACGCTGACCGCGGTCAGCGCCTCCATCTCGACGCCGGTGCGGTCGGTGGTGCGAACGGTCGCCGTGATCGTGACTTCCGTTGCGCCGATGGCGAATTCGACGTCGACGCCGGTGAGCGCCAACTGGTGGCACAGGGGAATGAGGTCGCTGGTGCGCTTGGCGGCGAGGATCCCGGCGATCCGGGCCGTCGCCAGCGCATCGCCCTTGGGAAGCCCACCGGTCGCGATCAACTCGACGACGTCGGCGCGGGTTCGCAGGACGCCCGTCGCGACGGCCGTGCGCTTGGTGGCGTCCTTGGCGGTCACGTCGACCATGTGCGCCGCCCCCGATTCGTCCAGGTGCGACAGTCGACCGGGGCGGGCCGTCACGTCTACTTGTTGATGACGGTGACCGGGTGCGTGTACGGCAGGTCCTCGACCGGCAACGGGAACGTCAGTTCGCCGAAGGGCGACAGCGCGCCGGTACGGTCGGCGGCGAGCTCGCTGACCGCGTGGTCACCGTCGGCGCTCACGGGCCAGCCGTTGTCGACGTAGTGGTTCTTCTGCGATTTCTTGTCGGCCACGTTCACATTGTGGCAGGCGGTGAGCGCGCTGGCGAGACCGGCGTCTGAGGCCACCTGGCCTACGCTGGTAACCAATGTCCGAATCAGCTCGTGTCGTGCCGTTGGGCGCCTGGCTGGACGAGCTGACCGACGGTGAGCTCGTCCGCCTGTTCGAGCTGCGTCCGGATCTCGCCCAACCCCCGCCCGGCTCCATCTCCGCGCTGGCCGCCAGGGCGCAGGCCAGGCAATCGGTGAAGGCCGCGACCGACGGCCTCGACTTCTTGGCACTGGCGACGCTCGACGCACTGCTGGTCCTGAAGGCCGACAGTGGTGGCGTCCCCATGGCCGCGCTGACGGAGCTGATCGGCGACCGGGCGGATCCAGACGACGTGGCCACCGCCCTCGACAACCTGCGGGCGCGCGCGCTGGCGTGGGGCGACGCGGCGATCCGGGTGACACCGGAGTGCGCCGCTGGCCTTCCTTGGCATCCGGGCCAAGTCACCCTCGAGGCCGACGGACCCGACGCGGCGCGCATCGCCGAACTGGTGGACGAGGTCGACGGTCCGCAGCGCGAACTGCTGGAGCGGCTCGTCGACGGGTCACCGATCGGGCGCACCCGCGACGCGGCCCAGGGCACCCCCGCCGACCGGCCGGTTCAACGGCTGCTGGCGATGGGGCTGTTGCGCCACGTCGACGAGGACACCGTGATCCTGCCGCGCCTCGTCGGGCAGGTGATGCGCGGCGAAGCGCCGGGCCCCCTCGGGCTGACGCCACCGAATCCGGCCACGTCGTCGACGTCGGTGGCCGACGTGGACGCGGCCGCGGCCGGGTCCGCCATTGATCTGCTCCGCGAAGTGGACGTCGTACTCGACGCGCTGTCCACTGCGCCGATCCCCGAACTCCGCAGCGGCGGCCTCGGCGTCCGCGAACTGAAGCGCCTCAGCAAGACCACCGGGATAGCCGACGACCGGCTCGGCCTCATCCTCGAGGTGGCCTCGGCGGCGGGCTTGATCGCGGCGGGCATTCCCGAGCCGGATCCGCTCGACGGCACCGGGCCATATTGGGCGCCGACGCTGGCCGCCGACCGCTTCGTCGAATCCTCCAACGCCGTGCGATGGAACCTGATCGCCTCGGCCTGGCTGGACCTTCCGGCTCGGCCCGGTCTCGTCGGCGAACGCGGACCCGACGGCAAACCCTATGCGGTGCTGTCGGATTCGCTGTACTCGACGGCGGCGCCGCTGGATCGCCGACTGCTGTTGGCCACGCTCGCCGACCTGCCTCCTGGCACGGGCGTCGACGCGGCGGGGGCCTCGGCCGCCATGACGTGGCGGCGGCCGCGCTGGGCCGCCCGCCTTCAGCTCAAGCCGGTCGCCGACCTGGTCGCCGAAGCCCATGCCGTCGGCGCGATCGGCAGGGGTGCGATCGCCACCCCGAGCCGCCATCTGCTGACATCAGAGCCGGAGGACGTCGTCGTCGCGGCGATGACCAAGGTGCTGCCCGCGCCGATCGACCACTTCCTGTTGCAAGCCGACCTGACCGTCGTGGTCCCCGGTCCGCTGGATCGTGGCTTGGCCGAACAACTTTCGGTCGTGGCGAACGTCGAGTCGGCTGGCGCCGCGATGGTGTACCGGATTAGCGAGCAGACAGTCCGTCGCGCCCTCGACACCGGTCTCAGCGCCAGCGAGCTGCACGGGCTGTTCGCCCGTCACTCGAAAACACCTGTACCGCAAGGCTTGACGTACCTGATCGACGACGTGGCGCGCCGCCACGGCCAGCTCAGGGTCGGCATGGCGGCGTCGTTCGTCCGCTGCGAGGACCCCGCGCTGCTGACTCAAGCCATCTCCGCTCCGGCGCTCGAGAAGCTGGACATCCGGGCCTTGGCCCCGACCGTCGCCGTGTCGATGTCGCCGATCAACGACCTGCTCGCCGCCCTACGGACCGCGGGCTTCGCCCCCGCCGCGGAGGATTCGTCGGGCACCATCGTGGACGTCAAGTCGCGCGGGGCGCGGGTGCCGACTCCCGGCCGCAGGCGCGGCTACCGCCCACCGCAGGGGCCGACGGCCCAGACACTGGGTGCGATCGTCGCCGTGCTGCGCAAGATGACCGGCTCCCCGGCCGACGGGTCCCGCCTCGACCCGGCGGAGGCGATGGCGCAGCTGCACGGCGCCGCGCACCGGCAGGAGTCGGTGGTCATCGGCTACGTCGACCCCGCGGGGGTCGCCACCCAACGCGTCGTCGCCCCGATCAACGTCCGGGGCGGCCAGCTCACCGCCTACGATTCGGCCGCAGGCCGGGTGCGCGACTTCGCGATCCACCGCGTGACGTCGGTCATGTCGGCGGAGCCGGGATAATGGGTGGGATGACCGAGCAGCGACAAGCGAAGCGAGATCCTGCATGACCGAAGGCCCACTGATCGTCCAGTCCGACAAGACGGTGCTGCTCGAGGTCGACCACGAGCTTGCGGGCGCGGCGCGGGCGGCCATCGCACCGTTCGCCGAGCTGGAGCGCGCACCAGAACACATCCACACCTACCGCATCACGCCGCTGGCCCTGTGGAACGCGCGCGCGGCCGGTCACGACGCCGAGCAGGTCGTCGACGCATTGGTGTCCTTCTCGCGGTACTCGGTGCCGCAGCCGCTGCTGGTCGACATCGTCGACACGATGGCGCGCTACGGCCGCCTGCAGCTGGTGAAGAGCCCGGTGCACGGGCTGGTGCTGGTCAGCCTCGACCGCGCGGTTCTCGAAGAGGTGCTGCGCAACAAGAAGATCGCCCCCATGCTTGGTGCGCGCATCGATGACGACACCGTCATCGTGCACGCCAGCGACCGCGGAAACATCAAGCAGATTCTTCTCAAGATCGGCTGGCCCGCGGAGGATCTGGCCGGCTACGTCGACGGCGAGGCCCACCCCATCGAGCTGGCGCAGGACGGCTGGGTGCTGCGCGACTACCAGCAGATGGCCACCGACTCGTTCTGGGCGGGCGGCTCGGGTGTCGTCGTGCTGCCGTGCGGCGCGGGCAAGACGATCGTCGGCGCCGCGGCGATGGCCAAGGCAGGCGCGACGACGCTGATCCTGGTCACCAACACCGTCGCAGGCAGGCAGTGGAAGCGCGAGCTGATTGCCCGCACCTCGCTGACCGAAGAGGAGATCGGGGAGTACTCCGGCGAACGCAAGGAGGTGCGCCCCGTCACGATCGCGACGTATCAGGTGATCACGCGTCGCACCAAGGGTGAGTACAAGCACCTCGAGCTGTTCGACAGCCGCGACTGGGGCCTGATCATCTACGACGAGGTGCACCTGTTGCCCGCCCCGGTCTTCCGGATGACGGCCGATCTGCAGTCGCGCCGCCGACTCGGGCTGACGGCCACCCTGATCCGCGAGGACGGCCGCGAGGGAGACGTCTTCAGCCTCATCGGCCCCAAGCGTTACGACGCGCCGTGGAAGGACATCGAGGCCCAAGGCTGGATCGCCCCGGCCGAGTGCATCGAGGTCCGCGTCACGATGACCGAGAACGAGCGGATGATCTACGCGACGGCCGAGCCCGAGGAGCGCTACAAGCTCTGCTCGACGGCGCACACCAAGGTGGCGGTGGTGAAGTCGATCCTGGCCCGCCATCCCGGCGAGCCGACGCTGGTGATCGGTGCGTACCTCGACCAGTTGGAGGAGCTGGGCCGCGAGCTCAACGCGCCGGTGATCCAGGGGTCGACGAAGAACGCCGAACGCGAAGTGTTGTTCGACGCCTTCCGCACGGGTGAGATTCAGACGTTGGTGGTGTCGAAGGTCGCCAACTTCTCGATCGACCTGCCGGAAGCCAGTGTCGCCGTGCAGGTTTCGGGCACGTTCGGGTCACGTCAGGAGGAGGCGCAGCGCTTGGGCCGGCTGCTGCGACCCAAGGCCGACGGCGGCGGTGCGGTCTTCTACTCCGTGGTGTCACGCGACAGCCTCGACGCCGAGTACGCCGCGCACCGCCAGCGGTTCCTCGCCGAACAGGGCTACGGGTACGTCATCAAGGACGCGGACGATCTGCTCGGCCCGGCGATATGACGGTGCGGCGGGTGGTGCCGAATTTGACCGTCGCCGACCTGAACGTCGCCCGCGCCGCATACGTCGAGACATTGGGCCTGACCGAGGTGATGAACCACGGCTGGATCCTCACGCTGGCAGATGACGACGGTCGCCAGATCAGCCTCGTGACGAAAGATCTCACCGCGCCCGTCAACCCCGACGTGTCGGTGGAGGTCGGCGACGTAGACGCCGCCCACGCCGCGGCGGTGTCGGCGGGTTTGGCCATCGTGCACCCGTTGACCGACGAGGAGTGGGGCGTGCGGCGGTTCTTCTTCGAGGATCCGTCGGGCAACGTCGTCAACGTCCTGAGCCACCGTTAGCTCAGCGCCGGGATGACCTCTCGCTCGAAGAGCTCGATGCCCGAACGGTCGTAGGCCGCCTCGGGGAAGTAGAGGATCGCGTACTCGCAGCCGAGGTCACGCAGTCGAGTCAGCCGCTCGATCACCTGCTCCGGGGTGCCGGTGGCCGCGTCGGGCGAGGTGGCGTTGGCGAGCATGGCGTCGACCGCCTCCGGGTCCGCCTTGGTGACCTGGCGTGCCCTGATCCGTTCGACGCGATCGGCCACGTCGGCCTCCGACGTGCCGATGACGGCGTTGAAGTTCGCCGACCGGACGATCGAGCCGTAGTCGGTCCCGACGTTCGCGCAGTGCTCTTCGAGCACCTTCGACTTGTGCTTGAATCCGTCGGGCTCCGAGGTGAAGTTGGTGTACTGCGCATACTTGGCGGCGATCTTCAACGTCACCTTCTCACCGCCGCCGGCAATCCACAGTGGGATGCCGTCCTGCTGCAACGGCTTTGGTGCGACGATCGCGTCGTCGACCTGATAGTGCTTGCCGTCCAGGGTTACTCGGCCGTCACGCCAGGCGTCGCGCATGATCTGCACGCCCTCGTCGAGGCGAGCCAATCGCACACCGGCAGAGGGGAATCCGTAACCGTAGGCGCGCCACTCGTGTTCGTACCAGCCGCCGCCGATGCCCATCTGCACCCGACCGCCCGAGATCACGTCCACCGTGGCGGCCACCTTGGCGAGGTACACCGGATTGCGGTAGCTCATCGCGGTGCACATCTGCCCGAGCTTGACGCGCGTCGTGGTCGCCGCGTACGCCGACATCAACGACCACGCCTCGTGGGTCGCCTCGTCGGTCGGCACCGGGACGGTGTGGAAGTGGTCGTACACCCAGAGTGAATCCCACGCCCCGCCATCGGCGTGGACGGCGAGGTCACGCATGACCTCCCAGTGCCGTTCCGTGGGAATGTCCACCAGATCGAGTCGCCAACCCTGCGGGATGAAGAGTCCGAAGCGCATGAATCCGACTCTAGGCGGTGTCACCGGTCGACGGTGCGCCGTAGTGTCGACCGTGGTGTATGCGTCCGCCGTTCGGCGGTGTCGACGCCGGACGCGGCGAGGGTGGTGGACGACGACGTGGACTCCACCGATCCGTCGGACGCACGGTCCCGTTTCGTCGCCGCGTTGAACAGCCCGCAAGCCGGTCGGAGCGCCCCCTACCAGCTCGCGCACGCCTGCGTGGCGGCACTCCCCGTCGATCGTGCGGCAATAGCCATCCACGTGGACGGCGCGGGCCTCGAAGTGCTGTGCGCCACCGACCCCGTCGCCGAGCACGTCGAGTGGGTGCAGATCACGTTGGGTGAGGGGCCGGGGGTCGACGCGGTGGCCGCGGGCGGCCCCATGACGGTGACCGACATGGCCGATCCGGACGGCTTGTGGCCGACCTTCGCCGCCGAGGCCGTCGAGTTCGGGGTTCGAGCCCTGTATGCCCTGCCGTTGCAGCTGGGGGCCATCCGCGTCGGCGTGCTCGACCTGTACCGCGACGAGGCGGCCGAGTTGGGTTCGAAGGACTTCGCCGACGCGTTGGCCGTCTCCGAGGTCGTGACGGCGGTCCTGCTGGCCGCGGGGGGTGACGGTCGGCTCGGCGAGTCGCTCGGCCCGTGGTGGGACCAGCCGCTGAGCACCAAGGAGATCCATCAGGCCACCGGGATGCTCGTCTCCCAGCTCGACGTCTCCGCCCGCGATGCCTACGTGAGGATGCAGGCGTACGCGTACGCACACCACCGGCTGCTCGACGACGTCGCGCACGCCGTCGTCGACAGGCGACTGCGTTTCGGCCAGGACCCCGACGCCAACCCCGAGGTCGCGCTTCGAAACTGACAGCGCCGGAAGACATGGGCCGCACGGCATGCCGTGGGAAAATTGGTTGGAACGAAGGGAATTGCGATGGATCGCTACGAGCGGCTGGCGAATGCGTTCGTCGGCTTGGCGGACACCCTGGTCGCAGATTACGACGTCATCGAGCTGGCACAGCAGCTCATCGACAGCATCATGACGCTGCTGCCGATCAGCGCGGCGGGCATTCTGCTCGGTGACGCCGCAGGCGTGCTGCACGTGTTCGCGTCGAGCAGCGAGCAGAGCCGGTTGTTGGAGCTACTTCAGGTCGAGGCCGACGTCGGCCCGTGCCTTGACGCCTACCGGACCGGCGAGGCCGTCCACGTTCCGGACCTCGCGGCCAGCTCGTCGACGTGGCCCGTGTTCGCCGAACGCGCGGCGGAGTACCACTACAAGGCGGTCGTTGCGCTGCCCTTGCGGTTGCGCGACGACCGGGTCGGTGCGCTGAACCTGTTCCTCGGTGAGACGGGTCCGATGCAGCAGGCCGACGTCGCCGTTGGGCAGGCCTTGGCCGACGTCGCCACGGTCGGCATCCTCCATCAACGGGTCCTGAGCCGATCCGAACTCGTCAACCAGCAACTGCAGACGGCACTGAACACCCGCCTGATCATCGAGCAGGCGAAGGGCGTGCTCGCCGAACGCGGCTCCGTCGACATGGATCGGGCCTTCAATCTGCTTCGCGCACATGCCCGCCGGACCAACCGCCGGCTCGCCGACCTGTGCCGTGACGTCGTCGACGGCACGTCGACGCGTGACATCCTCGGCCCCTCCGCCTAGCCACGATCGGGAGGTTTGCGACGGGCGTCCTGCGGCTAGCCTCACTCATGGCGCTTACCAAGGACGAACGCGAACAGTTCTTCGCCGAGCCACACGTCGCTGCATTGTCCGTCTACGCGGGTGACGCGCGTGGGCCGCTGACGGTGCCGATCTGGTACCAGTACGCCCCGGGCGGCGAGCCGTGGATCTTGACCGGCCCCGGCTCGCACAAGGCCCGCCTCATCGAGGCGAACGGGTTCTTCTCGCTCATGGTGGAGCGCACGGAGCCGACGACGCGGTACGTCGCAGTCGACGGAGCCGTCAGTCGCATCGAACCGGCCACTGACGCGCAACTGGTGGAGATGACGCGGCGCTATCTCAGCCCCGAGGCGGCGGAGGCGTATCTCGAGTTCGCCCGCAAGGAGCTTGGTGAGAACGTGGCGATCTGGATGAAACCGGAGCACTGGCTGTCGGCCGACCTTGGCGCCTTCTAGACCACTCCCAGCGCCGCGAGGGCACCATCCAGGACGACGCTGCGAAGCTCGTCGACCGGCACGTCGGGGAAGTGCATCGAGCAGTCTTGCAGGCCACCGAAGGCGATGACGCCGCGGGTGGCTTGCGCCAGGGTCGGATTCGGCCCAAAGATCAGCCGTACCAGCCGTTCCCGCCAGGCGAGCATGGTGTCGACCAGTCCAAGGTCGGCGAGGATCGGGAGTTCGGTCAGCACGAGCATCAGGTCGGCGCGGTGCCGATGATGGAAGTCGAAGAATCCGCCCAACAGCTCGGTGGATGTGACGTCGGCGGCGCGGGCCTCCTGCTCGGCGACGAACCGTTCCCCGTCGTCGACCAATGGTTGGACGATGCTGCGGATCAGCTCTTCGCGTGAGCTGAAGTGGTAATAGAGCGCCGGCTTGGTGATACCGAGGCGGGCGGCGATGTCTTGCAGGCTGGTGCGTTGGACGCCCTTCTCGCCGAACAACTCGCGGGCGACGTCTTGGATGCGTTGCCGGGTGTCCGAGACGGGCTTGTTCACGTAGCCACCCTAGCTGACCGACCGGTAGGTAAGCTGCCTCCGTAACTTACCGACCGTTAAGTAAGGGGAATCGTCATGCGGGTACTCATCTCGGGAGCGAGCATCGCCGGACCGGTGCTGGCCTATTGGCTGACGCGCCGCGGATTCGACGTCACCGTGGTCGAACGGGCCCCGGCACTACGCAAGACCGGCGGACACGCGATCGACCTGTTCCGGCCCGCGATGGAGATCGCCGAGCAGATGGGCGTCCTGCCACGGATCGAGCAGAGGACCACCGGCACCACCCGAATCGCCCTCACCAGGGCGGGCTCGACGCGCACCGTCGACCTGGACTACCTCAAGTTGCAGCGGACCATCTCCGACCGGCACGTCGAGATCATGCGTGACGACCTCAGCCAGATCTTCTACGACGCCACCCGCGACGACGTCGAGTACGTCTTCGGTGACGAGATCACCGCCGTCGGCGACGACGGCGACGTGACGTTCGCCAACGGCGCACCCCGCTCCTTCGACGTCGTGGTCGGCGCCGACGGGCTGCATTCCGGTGTGCGCCAACTGGTGTTCGGCCCCGACGCCGGCCACACCCGTTTCCTCGGCGGGTACCTCGCGGTGCTCTCGGTGCCGAAAACCCTTGCGAGGGCGGGGGAGTTGACGGGCGTCGTCGACGTTGGCAAGCAGGCGATGCTCTACACCGCCGACCACCTCGACGACGCCCGCGCGGTGTTCATCTTTCGGCGACCGACACCGCTGGACTACCACCATCGCGACCACGCCACGCAGCGGCGACTCCTTCGCGAAGAGTTCACCGGGATGTCCCCGATCGTCGACCGCTGGCTCGCCGAACTCGACGGGTCAGGTTCGTTCTACTTCGACTCCATCACGCAGCTCGAGCTGACGACGTGGTCGCGGGGCCGCGTGACGCTGGTTGGCGACGCGGGGTACTGCCCGGGACCCGCGGTGGGCGGCAGCACCAGCCTGGCGGTGCTCGGCGCGTACGTCCTCGCCGGTGAACTCGAGAGGGCAGGCGGAGACCACGCTGCCGCCTTCGCCGCCTACGAACGCGCGATGGCCGATCCCGTGGCGCACAGCCGGGCGTTGGCTGCCACCGTGGCCAAGACGCTCATCCCGTCGTCGTCGCTCGGGGTGTGGGCACTGATCGCGGTCGGACGCATGATTTCGCTGCTCCCCCAACGTGTCACGAGCACCGTGGCCAACCTCAACGACAAGGGCATCCGGCTGTACGACTCGATGCGGGCGCCGAGCTATCCGTAGCGCGGCGCCCGCATCGAGAAACGACTAGCTGGTCAGCGACGCCGGCGGCTCGAACCGCTCGCCGTAACGCTCCGCCAGCTCCTTGGCGCGGGCCACGAAGGCGGCCTTGCCGACGCCGTGCGGGCCCTCGTAGCCGACGATGAACTGCGCCGAACCACCGGTCCACGGGGGGAAGCCGATGCCCATGATGGACCCGATGTTGGCGTCCGCGGTGGTCATCAGGACGTTCTCGTCGATGCACTTCTGCGTCTCGAGCGCCTCGGCGAAGAGCATCCGGTCGATCATGTCCTGCAGCGGAAGCTCGGTGGTGCCGGAATTGAAGGCGTCCTTCAAGCCCGACCACAGGCCGACGCGCTTGCCGTCGGCGTACTCGTAGAAGCCGGCACCCTTGAGCCGCGACGGACGACCGATCTCGATCATCTTCTCCACGACGGCCTCGGCCGGGTGCGCCTCGTACGTGCCGCCGGCTTCCTCGACGCCCTTGCGCGACGCAACGGCGATCTTGTGCATCAGCTCGAGGTTGAGTTCGTCGGACAGCTGCAGCGGCGGTGCCGGGTAGCCGGCCTGCGAACCGGCCTGCTCGATGCTGGCCGGAACCACGCCCTCGCCGAGCATCGCAAGCGCCTCGTTGACGAAGGTGCCGATGACGCGGCTGGTGAAGAAGCCACGGCTGTCGTTGACCACGATCGGGGTCTTGCCGATGGCCAGCGTGTAGTCGAACACCCGGGCCAGCGCCTCGTCAGAGGTCTTCTCGCCCTTGATGATCTCCACCAGCGGCATCTTGTCGACCGGGGAGAAGAAGTGGATACCGATGAAGTCCTCTTGGCGCTTCACCCCGGCCGCGAGACCGGTGATGGGCAGCGTCGAGGTGTTGGACCCCA
Organism: Mycobacterium sp. Root135; assembly: GCF_001426545.1. Taxonomy (GTDB): domain Bacteria; phylum Actinomycetota; class Actinomycetes; order Mycobacteriales; family Mycobacteriaceae; genus Mycobacterium. The sequence continues at coordinate 34,260 of NZ_LMEZ01000010.1, forward strand.
GCAGCGCGTTGGGCTCGACGACGTCCTCGATCTCCTGGAAGACCTTGTGCTTCAACTCAACCGACTCGAAGACGGCTTCGATGACGAAGTCGACGCCCGCGAAGTCGGCGGCGTCGGCCGTCGGGGTGATCCTGGCCAGCAGCGCGTCGCTGCGCTCCTGAGTGGTCTTGCCGCGCTCGAGCGCCTTGGCCTCGATCTTCTCCGAGTAGCCCTTACCGCGCTGTGCCGCTTCGAGTTCCACGTCCTTGAGCACGACCTCGAAGCCGGCCTTGGCCGAGACGTAGGCGATGCCCGCACCCATCATGCCGGCGCCGAGAACGCCGATCTTGCGGATCTCCTGCTTGGCGATCCCGTCGGGGCGCGATCCGCCGCCGTTGATCGACTGCAGATCCAGGAAGAACGCCTGGATCATGTTCTTGGAGACCTGGCCGGTGACCAGGTGCGTGAAGTAACGGCTCTCGATGCGGGTGGCGCTGTCGAAGTCGACCTGCGCACCTTCCACGGCCGCGTCCAGGATGGCACGCGGGGCCGGCATCGGGGCACCCTTGAGCTGCTTCTTGAGCAGCGCCGGGAACGACGGAAGAACGGCCGCCAGCGCGGGATGCGACGGCGTGCCGCCGGGCATCTTGTAGCCCTTGACGTCCCACGGCTGGGTGTGCGCCTCTGGATTGGCCTTGATCCACGCCTTGGCGGCAGGCACCAATTCCTCGGTGCTGGAGACCAATTCGTCGACCAGTCCGATTTCCTTGGCCTTGCCGGGCTTGAATCGCGTGCCCTGGCTCAGGACCTCCATGAAGGCCTTCTGGATGCCGAACATGCGGACGGTGCGGGCAACGCCGCCGCCGCCGGGCAGCAAGCCGAGGGTGACCTCGGGCAGACCGATCACCACGCCCTTGACGTCGGCGGCGATGCGGTGGTGGGTGGCCAGCGCGATCTCGAGGCCACCGCCAAGCGCGGCACCGTTGATGGCCGCGACCACCGGCTTGCCGAGGGTTTCCAGCTTGCGCAGGTCGGCCTTGATGAACTCGACCTCTTCGAACGCCTGGGCGGCGTCGTCCGGACCGATGTTCATCATGCCCTTGAGGTCACCGCCGGCGAAGAAGGTCTTCTTCGCGCTGGCGATCACCACACCGGTGATCGAATCCTTCTCTGCGACAAGCCGGTCCACGGCGTTGTGCATGGATTCCTTGTAGTGCTCGTTCATCACGTTGGCCGAACCGGTGGGGTCGTCCAACGTCAGCGTGACGATGCCGTCGGCATCCTTGTCCCACTGAATCGTGTTCTCAGCCATTGCCTTACACCCTCTCGATGATGGTCGCGACACCCATGCCGCCGCCGATGCACAGCGTGATGAGCGCGCGCTTGAGGCCGCGGCGCTCGAGCTCGTCGACCATGGTTCCGGTGATCATGGCGCCGGTGGCGCCCAGCGGGTGGCCCATCGCGATGGCGCCACCGTTGACGTTGAGCTTCTCGTCGGGGATGTTGAGGTCCTTCTGGAACTTCAGCACCACCGAGGCGAACGCCTCGTTCAGCTCGAAGAGGTCGATGTCCTCGGTCGACAGGCCGGCGCGGTCGAGCACCTTGCGGGTGGCAGGCGTCGGACCGGTCAGCATGATGACGGGATCGGCGCCGCTGGTGGCGGTGGCCACGATGCGGGCGCGCGGGGTGAGGCCCTGCGACTGTCCGGCCTTCTCTGATCCGACCAGCACGAGGGCGGCGCCGTCGACGATGCCGGAGCTGTTGCCACCGGTGTGGACGTGGTTGATCTTCTCGACGTAGTGGTACTTCTGCAGCGCGACGTCGTCGAAGCCACCCATGGCGCCGAGGCCCTCGAAGGCGGACTTCAGCTTGCCGAGGCTCTCCAGCGTGGTGCTCGGTCGCATGTGCTCGTCGTGGTCGAGGATGACCAGACCATTCTGGTCCTTGACCGGGACGACGGACTTGGCGAAGTAGCCGCCCGACCATGCCGCGGCGGCCTTCTCCTGCGAACGCACCGCGTAGGCGTCGACGTCCTCGCGGGAGAAGCCCTCGATGGTGGCGATCAGGTCGGCGCCGATGCCCTGCGGCACGAAGCCGATGCGGTAGTTGGTCTCCGGGTCACTGGCCCAGGCTCCGCCGTCGGAGCCCATGGGGACGCGGCTCATGGACTCGACGCCGCCGGCGAGCACCAGGTCGTCCCAGCCGGAGCGCACCTTCTGTGCGGCGGTGTTGACGGCCTCGAGGCCTGAGGCGCAGAAACGGTTGAGCTGGAATCCGCCGGTGGTCTCGGGCAGCTTGGCCACCAGCGCCGCGGTGCGGGCGATGTCGCCGCCCTGGTCGCCGACGGGCGAGACGACACCCAGGATCAGGTCGCTGATCAGGCTTTCGTCGAGATCGGGGTGGCGGGTGCGCAGCTCGTCGATCAGACCGACGACGAGGTTGACCGGCTTGACTTCGTTGAGAGCGCCGTTGCGTTGTTTGCCACGCGGCGTGCGGATCGCCTCGTAGATGAAGGCTTCTTCGGACATGGTCAATTCCTCTTCTTTGGCTCGGGGAGGCCCAAGTGGTCCAAGAATGCCGAGGATAACAGTCTCTCCCAACCGGCTGGTTGGGAGGTTCCCGGCGGAGCGACCCTCCGCCCGACGCCGAACGTGACGCCACGGCGAGATATCCGAGGATTCTTCGCAGTGGCGTCACGTTGGACGCAGGAGGTCAGGCGTTCTTCAGTTCCGCCTCGGCCAGGGTCGGATAGTCCACGTACCCAGCCGGTCCCGGCGCATAGAACGTCGCGACGTCGGGTTCGTTCAGCTCGGCGCCAAGCACCAGCCGGTCGATCAGATCGGGGTTGGCGAGGAAGGCCCGCCCGACTGCGGCGGCACTGATGACACCCCATTCGGCGAGCTCCTCGAGCTGGCAGAACCGGGTGTCGACCTCGCGGCCGGTGTTGAGCACCAACGGACCGGCCCACAGCCCGCGCAGCGCTCCGAAGGCGGGCACGTCCGGATCGATGAGGACGTGGAGGTACGCGATGTCCAGTGGCGCGAGCCGCGTGATCAGCGCCTCGTACGCGGCCACCTCGTCGACCTCGCGCATGTCACCGGCACCGTTCCCCGGCGAGATGCGCAGCCCGACCCGGTCGGCGCCGATCTCGGCGGCGACGGCCTCGACGATCTCGGCAGCCAGCCGGGCGCGGTTCTCGGCCGAGCCGCCGTAACGGTCGGTGCGCCGGTTGGTCACGTCGGAGAGGAACTCGTGCAGGAGGTAGCCGTTGGCCCCGTGGATCTCGACGCCGTCCATCCCGGCGTCGACGGCCCGGCGGGCAGCCACCCTGAAGTCGTCGACGATGGGTGCGATCTCCTCGGTCCGCAGGGCGCGCGGCACCGGAAGGGGCTGCTTGCCCGTCGGGGTGTGAGTGGTCAGGTCGGCGGCGATGGCCGACGGCGCGACGGGGTGCACGCCGCTGATGTCCGGGTGCCCCATCCGCCCGACGTGCCACAGCTGGACGAACATCTGGCCGCCGGCTTCGTGGACCTCGTCCGCGATCTCCGCCCACTTCGACTCGTGCCGCTCGGTGTAGATGCCAGGCGTGTTCAGGTAGGCACCGTTGGCGGCGGCCGACACCGCGGTGGCCTCGGAGATGATGAGCCCTGCCGCCGCGCGCTGGGAGTAGTACTTCGCGGCCAGCTCCGACGGGGTTCCGTCGGCCTGCGCCCGGGACCGGGTGAGCGGCGCCATGAACAGCCGGTTGCGCAGGTCGGTGTAGCCGATCCGGACGGGTTGCAGCAATGCGGCGTCGGCCGGGAGCGCGTAGGTCATGTGGCGGTCAGCGTCGCGGCAGTGCCATTCATTCCCGACGAGTGACGGTCAGCCGAGACGACCGAGAACATCACGATGTTCTGATCTCGGTGCGGGTCAAGGAGCACGTCGCAAGCCAAAGTCAGAAAGCCGAGTTCGGGATGATTGAGCCGCTTGATCATGTGCGTCCCCGTGACAACCGTCGCGTCATCCCAGAGTGCGGCGAACTCGGGGCTCCCGGCCAACAGGTCGACGATCAGCTCTCGCGTCTGCCGATCGCGGGGGTAGCGCACCGCGGTGGCACGAAGCTGGCCCGCCACCGTCCGTGAGAACTCCTCGGCATCGCTCATTCCGTAGTGCGGGGTCACCTCGGAGCCACCGAGGAAGTGCCGTCGCGCCATGTTGCGCTCCCGCGGAGGCAATGCGCCGAAGTCCTCCATCAGGGTCACGGCCTCGGCGTTCCACGCCAGGATGTCGTAGCGGGCACTCAGCACGATGGCGGCCGTGCTGCCGAGCCCCTGCACCAGCTTCCCGACGCTGGGGGTGACCTCGACGCTGGGCTCGGTCCCCCAGGGAACCGAGCGGCCGACCAGCTGGAAGAGGTGTCGACGCTCGTCGGCGTCCAGTCGCAGCGCCTCGGCGATCGCGGTGACCACCTTCTCGGACGCGCCGCCCCCGCGGGCACGCTCCAGGTTGGTGTAGTGCTCGACCGAGATATGCGCCAGCTCGGCCACCTCGGAACGACGGAGCCCCGTGGTGCGGCGACCATGCACGCTGAGCCCGAACTCGGCAGGATCACGACTCTCTCGGACCGCCCGTAGGAACCTGCCTGCCGCCTGCCCGTCCATCCCTCGATGGTGACATGGCCCGCTCGAAGGCGCCGCCATCACCAGGGAACCACCTCGCCCGCGTCGCTGAAGAACTGTCCGGTGGGCGCGTCGACGGCAAGTGCGAGCGCGACGATACCGGCCGCGCCGTCGGCGGGGTCGCCAGCGCCCGGTGACGGTCGGCCTTGATTCAGGCCAGTCGCCCGGTAGCCCGGGCTCACCGAGAGGACGGAGATTCGCTCTGGCGCAAGCTCTTTCGCGTACAGCACGGTCAACATGTCAAGCGCACTCTTGGATGCTTGATAGGCGGCCACGGCAACTGACGAATGGACCCAGTCCGGGTCGCTGACCAGGCGCGTCGACCCTAGTTCGCTCGACACGTTCAATATTCGCGGCTGCGCGGAGGCCCGCAACAACGGCAGCACCGCATTGGTGAGCGCTGTGACACCGGCGACGTTGGTGTCGAACGTCGCGACCATCACCTGCCGACTCACCTCGGAGGCTGGCAGCGCGTCACCGACGATGGCGGCGTTGTTGATCAGCACGTCCAACCGCCCGTAGGTGTCGGCAAGATGGTCGGCCACCGCGGCGATCGTGGTGTCGTCGGTGACGTCGAGGGTGACCGGTTCCACCTCGAGCCCCTGCGCGGCGAGTTCAGCGGCGGCGGCCGACCCACGTGCAGGGTTACGGGAGCCGAGCAATACGTGGGCACCGGCGAGGGCGAGTTGCCGTGTCACGTGGAAACCGATACCGGCGTTGCCGCCGGTAACGAGAACGATGGGGGTGTTGTCGTCTGTGGTCATGCCTACATTGCAGTGCGGCCGGGCCTGCACAGGGAGACAGAAGCTGTACCACCCAGGAGGGAATAGGATCGACGCCCATGACCGTGCCACATGCCGCCGGCCGCCCGGCTCCGGTCGCCAGACTCCAGCCCTACGCCGTGACCATCTTCGCCGAGATGTCCGCGCTCGCATCCCGCCTCGGCGCGGTGAACCTGGGGCAGGGGTTTCCCGACGAGGACGGCCCGGCCGCGATGCTCAAGACGGCCGAGAACGCGATCGCCGAGGGCGTCAACCAATATCCGCCCGGGCCAGGGATCCCGGCGCTGCGGCAGGCGATCGCGGCTCAGCGGCACCGTCACTACGGCATCACCTACGACCCCGACACCGAGGTGCTCGTCACCACCGGCGCCACCGAGGCCATCGCGGCGTCGGTCATCGGCCTGGTGGAGCCCGGCTCCGAGGTGCTGCTGATCGAGCCCTTCTACGACTCGTACTCCCCCGTCATCGCCATGGCCGGCTGCCACCGGGTGGCCGTCCCGCTGGTCACCGACGGCCGGGGTTTCGCGATCGACGTGGACGCGCTGCGTGCCGCCGTCACGCCGCGCACGCGGGCGCTGATCGTGAACTCGCCGCACAACCCGACCGGCATGGTCGCGACCGACGCGGAACTCTCGGCGATCGCCAAGCTCGCGGTGGAGCACGATCTGTTGGTCATCACCGACGAGGTCTACGAGCAGCTGGTCTTCGACGGTCACCGGCATCTGCCGCTGGCCGGCTATCCGGGCATGGCCGAACGCACGATCACCATCTCGAGTGCGGCGAAGATGTTCAACGTCACCGGCTGGAAGATCGGCTGGGCATGTGGGCCCGCGGACCTCATCGCCGGAGTCCGCGCCGCCAAGCAGTACCTCACCTACGTCGGCGGCGCGCCCTTCCAGCCCGCCGTGGCCCAGGCCCTGGACCTCGAGGACGACTGGAGCAATTCGTTGCGAGAGTCCTTCCAGGCCAAGCGGACTCGGCTCTCGGGTGCGCTGTCCGACATCGGCTTCGACGTCCTGGACAGCTTCGGCACCTATTTCCTCTGCGCCGACCCGCGCCCACTCGGCTACACCGACAGCACCACGTTCTGCGCCGAACTGCCCGAACGGGCCGGTGTCGCGGCCATCCCGATGTCGGCGTTCTGCGACCCCCACTCCGACCACATCGGCCAGTGGAACCACTTGGTGCGTTTCGCCTTCTGCAAGCGCGACGACACCATGGAGGAAGCCATCCGGCGGCTTCAGGTCCTCAAGTCCTGATCACACCTCGATGGGCGGATGCAGCCGCTCCATGGTGTATTGCCGGTTGCGCCTGGCCGCCAGCGCGCTCGCGGTCAACGACGCGGCGAGGACGCCGACGAGCACGACGATGGAGATCCACAGCCGGGATTCGACGCCGCCGACCGTCAGCTCCCGTAACCCGTTGACCGCGTATGTCATCGGATCGAACGGGTGGATGATCTGGAACGGCTTGGCGGTGGTCTCCACCGGGTAGATGCCGCCCGATGACACCAGCTGGAACATCAGGAACGCCAGCGTGACGACCCTGCCGACCGCCACCCCGAACACCGCGTTGAACGCCTGGATCATCGCCAGGAAGGTCGCGGCGACGAGGAACAGGAACGCGACGGTGGCGGGCGCGTACTTGGCGTGCAGGCCCACCCCGACGTGAACGACGGCATACATGATCGCGACCTGGCACGCCACGACCGCGAGCGCCGGCCAGTAGGACGCCAGCACCACGCGCAGGGAGCCGAGCCCGGCGACGATCGGTCGAGCCTGCAACGGCGTCAACAACATCCAGACGATGAGCGCACCGATGAACAGCGCCAGGGGCAGGAAGAACGGCGCGAATCCGGTGCCGAAGGTGGGCGCCTCGTTGGCGACGTGCTGCTGCACTCCCACGGGGCTCGCCACCGTGCGGGCGACGGCATCGCGTTGCCGAGGACTCCACGTCGGCACCTGTGCGGCACCCTTGTCGAGCCCGTCGGCGAGCTGCCGGGAACCGTCGCTCAGCTTGCTGATACCCGCCGCCAATTGATTGGCACCGCTGGCCAATTGGCCTCCGCCGGCGGCCAATTTCACCAACCCGGCGTCGAGCTTCGCCGCGCCGCTGTCGAGTTGGGCCGCTCCGTCGCGCAGCCGGATCACGTCGGACTTCAGCTGGCCGTTCAGCGTCTGGGTGAGCAGCTGCCGGGCCTGGCTGTGCGGATCACCGAACTCGTCCTGCAGTCGTTGGGCTCCGTCGCGCAGCTTGAGCAGGCCGTCGTCCGTCGTCGGGTCGAGCCCCTGGGAGTTCAGCAGTTTCTGCGCTCCGCCCAGCACCTCGCCGAGGCCGCGCGCCGACGGGTCCGGGTTGGATTGCAATCCGCCGATCACTTGGTCGACGATCCCGGCCGCCAACTGGTGGTCCACGTTCATCGCGGCGATGCGATCACTGGCCGTGGCGACGCCCCCGCTGATCTGTGCGGCCAAGGCGGAGACGTCGTCGGGATTCAGCCCGAGCCGCTGCACCCTGTCCAGGGTGTCGATCAGAGGTGTGGTGGCCTGCCCGATGCCCGTCGAAAGCTGGTGTGCTCCCGCCGCGAGCGCGGCCGAACCGGTGCGCGCGGTCGTCAGCCCGTTGGCGAGTGTGTTTGCCCCCGTAGCCAATTGGTGCGCCCCGTCGTCGGCGCTGGTCAGCCCGGCGGACAGCTGGTCGGCGCCGTTGGCCGCCTTCTTGATGCCGTCCCCGGCGTCGGTCAGACCGATCAGCACCTTGCCGACCACCTGCTCACCGATCCGGGCGCTCACCTGGTTGAGGATCTCGCGCGACGCGTTCTGCCCGATCACCGAGGCGAGGTAGTTGTTCGCGTCGTTGAAGTCGAACTGCAACTCGGCCTGGCGCGGGTTGGGGGTCGCTGCCGACGCGATCGCCTCGCTGAAGTCCTCGGGCAGGGTGATCGAGAAGTAGGACGTGCCGTCCGCGACGGCCTTGGCTGCGCCCTCCGCCGACATCAGATGCAGATCGAGCTGACCGGACTTCAGCAACGCGTCGGTTACCTGGTCGCCTGCGTGCAGTTCCTGGCCCTGAACAACGGACCCGCGGTCGGTGTTCACCAACGCGACGGGAACCTTGTCGACCGCGTTGAACGGATTCCAGAACGCCCACAGGTACATCGCGCCGTACAGCAGCGGCAGCAGGATGATCGTCACCAACGCCACCCGCGGCATCACACCGCGGGAGTAACGCTTGAGGTCGGTGCCCAGAGACAGTCCGGCAAGCATCGTCACACTCCATCCTTCTGAGCCAGCGGTAGTTGGAGGCGAACGCCCAACCCGTCGGGCACGGGATTGGCGGAGGCCGTGACGACGGTCTGCCGTTCGCCGACGTCGACGAGGCGGCGCACCAACTCCATTCGACTCTCGTCCTCGGCCACCTGGTCGAGGGCACCCACCACCACCAGCGGCGGCGCGGTCGTGTTGGCCAACGCGACGCGCAGCAGCAGCGCCTGCAATTCCGTGAGTTCGTCGACGTAGGAACGCAACTCGGGCAGTGGCAGCGCACCGAACACGGGAGCGCACACGCGGGCCAGGTCCGCGTCGTCGGCCCGTCGCACCCGCCGGTACCACGGCGCGTCCCAACGCAACTTCTCGGTGAGGAGGTCGCGGACGGTGACCGACTCGTACACCGCGTCGAGCTCCTCGACCCCGGCCAGCACGCTGTCGCGGAAGATGTTGTGCACGTTGGCTTCCCCCAACACCTCCAGCGACCCGCCCATCGGCTTCATTCGACCGGCAAGGGTCATCAGCAGGGCGGTTCGCCCTGCCCCAGGGGGTGCCAGCAGCACGGTGACCCCACCCCGCGGGATCTCGAGCGTGACCGGGCCGTAGACCGGGCCCCACGGACCGGCCACCGAGATGGCCTTCGCCACGATCGCTGGCGGCTGTTCGTCGACGGTGTCGGGCTCAACCACCGTGTCATCCAAACACGCCCAGCTCAGATCGACGCAGCGAGTTCCCAGAGGCGTTCGGAATCAGCGGAGTCCGAACGCAGCGGGCTGAGCACCAGATCGGTGGCGCCCGCGTCGAGGTAGCGGTGCAGTTGTGTGCGCACCGCCGTCGGGGCCCCGACGGCCGCGACGTCTGCCGCACGGGACACTCCTTCCCGCTCGATCACCCTGGCATACGACGGGATCGACTCGTAGAACGCGAGTTCGGTAACCGCCAGCTCGTAGGCAGCGTCGGCGTCGTCGGTCACCACCACCGGAACGGCGGCGATGATCTTCGGCGCGGGACGGCCCGCCGCCGTCGCCGCCTCGGAGATGGTGGGCACGATGAACTCGGACAGGGTTCGCGGCCCCGCCAGGTAGGGCAGCGTGCCGTCGGCCAACTCGCCGGTGACCCGAAGTGCTTTGGGGCCCATGGCCGCAACGTACAGCGGCACCGGCGCACCGCCGGGAGTTGCGACCGGCCACTCGGGTGCGGCGGTCAACTCCTCGCCGTGAAAGTCCACGGTGCCGGTGGTGAAGATCGACTGCAACACCTGCAGGTGCTCGCGGAGCCGGCCCGCCGGGTTGGACCACGCCGTGCCGAACGCCTGCTGCTCGACTGCCTTGGCGCCGAGCCCGAGACCGAGGCTGAAGTTGCCGTGCGACGCCGCCTGCGCGGTCTGCGCCAGCATCGCGACGATCAGCGGGTGACGCGGGTTGACGGGGACCACGAAGGTGCCGACCCCGAGTCCGGGCACCGCGGCGCCGACGTGGCCGGCGAGGGAGATCGCGTCGTAGTCGAAGCGCTGCGACAGCCAGATCTGGCGGACGCCGATCTGGAAGGCGCGACGGGCTTGGCCGACGACGTCGTCGACGACATTGGTGGCGGTGGCGCTGGGATTGATGACTACTCCGGTGGGCATGTTCGGGACAACCCCCTGCCGGACCGCGCGCATTCCCTTCGCTCAGCTCACCAACCGAGGTCGTCGAGCGCCGTGGTGGTCTGCGGGGGCGTCCCCACCGGGCCGGAGGGTGTGCGGGAGAACCGCGGCGCGGGGGCGGCCTGCTCGACGCCGTCGGCCGTGACGATCGTCGACCGCGCCACCAGATGCCGGTCGACGGACGCTTCGGCCCAGGTCAGCACCGGTGTCACGCAGGCGTCGGTGCCGGCGAAGACGGCGATCCACTCGTCTCGGGTCCGGGAGGCGAACCGCTCGGTGAACATCGCGCGCATCCGGTCGTAGCCGGCGCGGTCGGATTGGGCAGGCACCTCGTCGGCCTCGAACCCCAGGCCCGCCAGCAGCTGCGCGAAGAACTGCGGCTCGATCGAGCCGACGGCCACGTGCTTGCCGTCGGAGGTCTCGTAGACCCGGTAGAACGGTGCCCCGCCGTCGAGAAGGAACGACTCCCGCTCGTCCTTCAGCGAGCCGGCCGCCTTCATCGTCCACATCATCTGAGCGAGCACGCTGACCCCGTCGACCATGGCGGCGTCGACCACCTGGCCCTTGCCGGACCGCTCCCGCTCGTAGAGTGTGCTGACGATGCCGACGAGTGCGAACATCGACCCGCCGCCGAAGTCTGCGACCAGGTTCAGCGGCGCCACCGGGGGTCGGTCGCGGTACCCGATGGCGCTGAGCGCTCCGGTCTGCGACAGGTAGTTGATGTCGTGTCCCGCGGTCGTCGCCAGCGGTCCGTCCTGACCCCAGCCGGTGATGCGTACGAAGATCAGTCGGGGGTTGACCGCCGCACAGTCGTCGGGACCGATGCCGAGTCGTTCGCAGGTGCCGGGCCGAAAGCAGTCCACCACGACGTCGGCCTTGGCGACCAGGTCGAGAAGACGGCTGCGCTCGTTCTTCACGTCGAGGTCGACGATGCGCTTGCCGCGGTGCAGCAGGTCGGCACCCTCCGTCGGCATCGCCAGTCCACCGCTCGGACGCCGCACCCTGACGACGTCGGCGCCCATGTCGGCCAACATCATTCCCGTGTGCGGGCCGGGACCGATGCCGCCGAGCTCGATCACCCGCACCCCGGCCAGCGGTCCGGCGGTCACCCCTTCTTGACCTTGAGGACCTGTTTGCGCAAGCCGTCCGTCGCGGTCTCCATCCCGCCCTTCAGAGTGCGCTTGAGCAGGAAGCCCGGCATCGGGATGGACAGGTCGATCGCCATGTCGAACGTCACCCGGGTCTTCTCACCCTCGGGCGTCAGCGTGTAGCCGGCGTCCTGCGCCTTGAGCTGGCTCGACGACACCAGGGTCCACGTCACGCTGCTGTCGGTCCAGGTGTACTCGATGACCTGCTTGTCGGTCAGGCCAGCGGCCTTCACCGTCATCTCGACCTGCTTGGGCCGCCCGTCCGGGTAGCTCTCGAGGATCACGGCCATCTGGTACTGCGGCGACCACGTGGGCGTCGACTCGACGTCGGCGATGACGTCCAAGATCTCCCCGGGGGTTGCTTCGATGACCACTTCGCGCGAATCACTGGTTGTCATGCCCGCGACCTTAACCAGCAGTGTCCTGCGCCGTTCACGTATGGGTGGAAACATCGTCGCCGTGGCCACCAAGACACCAGACACCATGCAGACCATCGCCTACCCGGCCGCGGGCGCGCGCCCGAACCGTCGCGACGAGGATGCGCTCCTGCCGCACGTCATCGTCTTGTTCGGCGCCACCGGAGACCTGGCCAAGCGCAAACTGCTGCCCGGCATGGCGTATCTGGTGCAGTCCTCGTTGGCCCCGAAGATCCGGGTGGTAGGGACGTCACTGGAGGATCTGACCGACGACCAGTTCCGCGCGCTGACCAAGGAAGCCGTCGACGCGTTCGGCACCCACCCGCTCACCCAGGAACAGTGGGAGCACTTCGCCAGCCGCATCACCTACGTTCCGCAGGGCGCCGGCCCCGAAGCGCTGGCCGCGGCCGTCGCCGCCGCCGAAGCGGAGCTTGGGCCGGAAACCCGCCGCCTGCACTATCTTTCGGTCCCGCCGAAGGCCGCGCGTGCCGTCATCACGATGCTCAAGGAAGCCGACCTGGTCGACCGGTCACGGGTGGTGATGGAGAAGCCGTTCGGTACCGACCTGGCCAGCGCCATCGAACTGAACGACTTCGTGCACGAGACGTTCCGCGAACGGCAGATCTTCCGCATCGACCACTTCCTCGGCAAGGAAGCAGCCCAGAACATTCTGGCGTTCCGCTTCGCCAACGGCCTGTTCGAGCCGATCTGGAACCGCAACTTCATCGACCACATTCAGATCGACATTCCCGAAACCCTTGGCCTCGATCAGCGGGCCAACTTCTACGAGAGCACGGGCGCCTACAAGGACATGGTGGTGACGCACCTGCTGCAGGTGATGGCCTTCGTGGTGATGGAGCCGCCGACCGCTCTGGAACCCCGCGCCATCAGCGAGGAGAAGAACAAGGTCTTCCGGTCGATGCTGCCGATCCAAACCAACGAGGTGGTTCGCGGGCAGTACACCGGCTACCGCGCCGAGTCGGGCGTGGCAAGGGATTCCGACACCGAGACGTTCATCGCGCTCAAGGTCGGCATCGACAACTGGCGGTGGGCAGGGGTTCCGATCTATCTGCGCACGGGAAAGAAGATGGCCGAGGGCATGCGGATCATCTCGATCGCCTTCAAGGAGGCGCCGCGGACCATGTTCCCTGCCGGGTCCGGTGTGGGCTCTCAGGGGCCCGACCACCTGACGTTCGACCTCGCCGACGCGTCGAAGGTGTCGCTGTCGTTCTACGGCAAGCGGCCGGGTCCCGGCATGAAGCTCGACAAGATGTCGATGCAGTTCTCCACCCAGGAGACCGAGCAACTCGGTGACGTCCTCGAGGCATACGAGCGCCTGATCTTGGACGCGATGCGCGGTGACCACACGTTGTTCACCACGGCCGAGGGCATCGAATCCCTATGGGAGCGTTCAGAACAACTGCTTCAGGATCCCCCGCCGGTCAAGTCGTATCCGCCGGGCACCTGGGGGCCGAACGCCATTCACCAGCTCATCGCACCCAACGCGTGGCGGCTACCTTTCGAACGTGCGTGGCGCGAAAAGAAGTAGGCTCTGGTCATGACGGATGCGGTGAATCCCACGATCCCTCCCAGCGGCACGGGGTGCGTCGAATGCACGGCGGACGACGGCTGGTGGGTACATCTGCGCCGTTGCACCGCATGCGGACACATCGGGTGCTGTGACGACTCGCTGGCCCGGCATGCGTCGGCGCACTGGCGCGAGGCAGGGCATCCGATCATCCGGTCCTTCGAGCCGGGCGAGGACTGGTTCTGGAACTACGACACCAACGAGTACTACGACGGGCCGGAACTCGCTCCGCCGGAATGCCATCCGCTCGACCAGACCGTGCCCGGCCCTGGGGAGCGCGTCCCCAAGGACTGGATGGCGCAGCTGCAACGCCGAGGTGACTGACCTCCGGTGGTGAAGGCCGGAGGCGACAGCACCCTCACCGTCCTCGTCGCATTCGGCGCGAACCTCGTGGTCGCCCTGGCGAAGTCCTTCGCCGCGGTGGTGTCCGGTTCGGCGTCGATGACGGCGGAAGCCGCACACTCGTGGGCCGACACCGGCAACGAGATATTCCTCCTCGTCGCCAACCGACGCAGTGTCCACGAACGCGACGACCGACGACCGCTCGGGTACGGGCGCGAGGCCTACGTGTGGTCCCTGCTCGCCGCAGTCGGCCTGTTCGTCGTCGGAGCAGCGGTGTCGATCTGGCGGGGAGTCACCGAGCTCCTGCACGGCGACGACGCCCCCGAGGACTATCGGCTGGCCTATCTGGTGCTGGCGGTCGCGTTCGTGTTGGAGGGCACGTCGTTGTTGCAGTCGCTGCGGCAACTGCGAAGGGACGCAAGGACATACGAGAGCGACGTGCTTGAGTACGCCTTCGAGACGTCGGATCCCACGGTGCGGGCCGTCTTCGCCGAGGACAGCGCCGCCCTGGTCGGCATCGTCATCGCATTCCTGGGCATCCTCCTGCACCAAGTCACCGGCGACGTCGTGTGGGACGCGATCGGCTCGATCCTGGTCGGCGGCGTGCTTGGCGTGGTGGCGGTGATCCTGATCAACCGCAATCGGGTGTTCCTGACCGGCGAGCCCGGGCCACCGCGACTGCAGCAGGCGCTGCGCGACAAGCTGGCCAGCTTCCCCGAGGTGGCCTCGGTACGGTTCCTGCGTCCCGAATTCATCGGCCCCAAGCAGATTTTCGTCATCGCGAGCGTCGACCTGGTTGGCGACGAGGTCGAGTCGTCGATCGCACGCACGTTGCGCGAGCTCGAGCATCGGTTCGAAGACGACGTGCCTTACGTGGTGGAAGCAGTGCTGACCGTTTCCGAGCCCGACGACGCGGGTATCCGGCCGGAGTGAACACAGAGCCCAAGACCAGCGATTCGGACAACGGCCCGAAAGGCGCCGAAGACGTCCAGAGCGATCCCGCGAAGGGTGCAGAGGATCGGTCGGACTGGTCCGACGAGGGTGGTGCCACCCCCACCGGTCCCGCTGACGACTAGCGCGCGTCGGCCAGAGCCTGTACGGCGGCGTTGTAACCGGGGATGAACGTGATGCCCGGCCCGCCGTGGCACCCGGCGCTTCCGAGGTACAGCCCCTCGATCGGGAGGGGATCGTCGGCGAAACCGCGTGGCCCGGGACGGTTCGGCCCCATCTGCTCGGGATGAATCAAGCCGTGGCAGTAGTCCCCTCCCGGCGCCCCGAACATGGTGCCCATGTGGCGTGGCGTGAACGTGGTGTGCCGGATGATCTTCGACTCGAAGTCGGGTGCGACGCGGTTGATCTTCTCGACGACTCGACGGCCCATCTCCGCCTTGAGGTCGCCGTAGGACGCGTGTTCATAGGTGAGCGGAAACCACATCGAGAACGCCGACATCGCGTGCTTGCCTTCGGGAGCCAGGCCGTCGTCGTGAACCGACGGGAATTGCATGGCAACGGCCGGGTCTTCGGGAACGATGCCGCGGCGGCTGTCTTCCCATTGCCGCTGCAGCTCCTCGGGAGTGCTGAAAAGTCCGATCGCCGACTGCATCTCGGGGTCGTTGAGAGCTTCGTACGGCGCGGCGAAGGTGGGCATGCCGTCGAGCGCGAAGTGCATCTGCAGATAGCTTCCGCGGTGGTCGACGCGGCTGAAGCGATCTCTGACGTCGGACGGCACCAGGCTCGCGTCGATCATCTTGGTGACCGTGCGGTCGGGTGCGACGCCGGACACGACGATGGACGCGTCGATCGTCGAGCCGTCCTCGAGGCGGACGCCGACCACGTGGGCGTCGACGACCAGGATTTCCTCGACCTTGCTGCGCAGCCGGAGCTCGCCGCCGTGGCGTTGCAGGGTCTCGACGAGATGTGCTGTCAGAGTGCCGATTCCGCCGCGAAACTTCTTCATGAGCGTGGCGTTCTCGTCGGGCATGGCCAACCCGAACGCCAGGGCCGCTGCACTGCCGGGAACGGCGGGCCCGCGGTAGGTGGTGTTGACGGCGAGGAAGGACAGCATTCCACGGAGGGCGCCGTGCTTCTCCGCGTCGGGAAGATAGCGATCCAGCACGTCGACGACCGAACCGAACAGCATGTCCGAGATTGCGGAGCGCTCGAATTCGTTTCTGCCACAGGCGAACATCTCGTCGATTGTCTTCGGCGGAACGCCTGCCTCGAACCGTCCGAGCGCACGCGTCGGGGCCTGGCTCCACGCCATCAGGCCCGCCATGCCGTTGACCGCCTCGGCGCCGTGCACGTCGTTGAGGTGGGTCAGCAGCTTCATCGGATCGGTGTAAGAGACGACGGGCTCGTCACCGATGCCCCGTAGCGACACCGACATGACGTCGAGGTCGACGGAAGGCAACTCGGCGAGGCCGAGTTCCTCGCTGACCTTCGCCGACGTGGGGAACTGCAGCGAGCCGGCGATCTCGAATCGGTAGCCGTCGAAAAGCTCTACGGTGGAAGCCATTCCGCCGGCGTACAGCTTTGAATCCAGACACAGCGTTCGCACGCCGGACTTCTGCAGGACGGCAGCCGCGGCCAGTCCGTTGTGACCCGCACCGATGACCACCGCGTCGAACTGCGCCATCGTCCGAGGTTGGCACGACCCCAAAGTTTTGTCAATTATGACAAAACTTCGTCATCGTTAGTCGCCGATGCCCGCTACCACCGTCTCGAGCGCCGTGCGGCACAGCCGCGCCAGCTCCGGCAACGACCGGTCGTCGCTCAGCATCCAGACCTCCATCGCCCCGAACACCGCTGCGGCGATGCACCGAGCCGTCACGGTCACGCGCAACCGGTCGTCGGTACCTGGCGCAGGCGGGTCGTCGCGCGCCAGGTACTCCTCGACCGCCTCGGCGAAGTCGGCCTCGACCTGACGGATGTGCCGCACGATGCGCACCGGGTCGAGCTCGCGGGTCCGCAACTCGGCGATCTTCGGTACCGCCGCGGTGTCGTACGGCGCCGCCATCACCGCGGAATGCACGGCGTCGACCAGTGATTCGCCCGCTCCGCGACTCGCCAATGCCGTCCGAAACCACGCGAGCCCGGCGTCGTAGTCGGCGAAGAGCAGGTCGTGTTTGGAGGCGAAGTGTCGATAGAAGGTGCGCAGCGAGACTCCGGCGTCCGCGGCGATCTGCTCGGCGGAGGTGTCCTCCACACCCTGCGCCAGGAACCTGACCAGCGCGGCTTGGCGGAGTGCGTCGCGGGTGCGTTCACTGCGGGCGGTCTGCGCAGGTCGAACCATTTGGGTAAGTTACCTCGGCCGCCAACCGACGACCGCCATTCGTCAGTGTCAATTTTTGCTGCGGCGACCACGAACGGCGCCGGACACGCCTATCCTCAGCTGGTGAGTGACCCGATACCGGAGGCGGATACCGGCGACGGTCGCAACGTCGACCGCGAGACCGCCCGGCGATTGATCGAGGGAACCGTCTCGGTCAATCCCACGGTCCGCGAACTGATGAGCCAAATCGCCAGAGACCATGGCGGGGTGGCTCGGCTACTCAAAATCATCCTCAGCGACGCCGATCGACTGACCGCGCTGCATGACACCGGATTGTTGGACGGTGTTCCACGGCTTGCCCTCGACCAGTTCGCGGAGCTCACCGCCGAGGCCTTGGGCATCCAGTACGCCGCGCTGTGGATCATCGCCGAAGACCGTCAGGTCTGCCTGGGAAGCAACCACGTCAACGCCACCGCCGGAAGAACCCATCCACTGGACGAGTCGATCGGCAAGTACGCGGTGGCCAGCAGTCGACCGCTGATCATCGACGACATCACCAAACACGCGATGTTGGCCGACCACCCCTATGCGCTCAGCGGAGTCATTCGTGCTTACGCGGCCTTCCCGTTGTACGACGTTGGCGGCAACGCGGTGGGGACGTTGAGTGTGTGGGACAGCCGCCCGCGGGTGTGGACGAGTGGGCAGGTTCAGATCCTCGAGGATCTTTCGGCAGCCGCACACGCGAAGATCCTCGGCGCATGAAGCCTTGTCGCCAGTCGCGGACGTGAAACCCCAGGGGGGACCAATCATCACACTGCACGGCCGCAATGCGTCGCGGACAACCGCGACGCGCCAAGGCCGAGGACGTCGACGGACGCTCGACGAATGGGCGCGGGTCAATCCGCTAAGCACGATCATCACGGTGTCCATCGACCTGCTTTCTGGCTCGGTGGGAGTGGTACTGGGTGCGTGGTGGGGGCTAGAGACCGAACCCACCAGCCCCCCGTTGTGGTGGTGCGCCCTCTACGCGCCGCTGGCGATCGGCACCCTGGCCTTCCGAAAAACCTACTCTCGGAAGCTGAATCGCCGATTTCTCGACGAAATCGGACCCGTGCTGGCCGCCACGGCACTCGCGGCGATCTCGTTGCTCACCCTGATGGAGTTCGCCAGCGCGCCCGGGCACATCGGCGGCATGGTCACCAAGATCTGGGTGTGCGCGTTGACGCTGATGCTGCTGTGCAGACTGATCCGGGCGACGCTCCAACGGAGCCTGCGGCGACGCAAGCTCCTTCTGTCTCCGGTCATCGTCGTCGGCAACGGCCGCGTCGCGTATCAGATCGTCGAACGACTGCGCTCCAGCCCGCAGCATGGGCTTTCGGTCATCGGGCTGCTGGACGCCGAACCCCCATGGGCCGGAATGACTCCCGGCGGCGACACGGCACCGATTCCGTACCTCGGCACACCCGACGACGCCGACCGGGTGATACGTGAGAGCGGCGCCGAGGGCATCGTCCTCGCCTTCTCCCTCACCCAAGACGAAATGCTCACCCCCGTGGTCCGCATCGCGCACCGGCACGGACTCCGAGTGTGGGTGGTGCCAAGGATGTTCGACTCGATTGGAGAGAACGTCAGGGTCGACCACGTCGGCGGCCTTCCGCTGCTCGCCGTGCCCCACACCAATCCCCAGGGCTGGCAATTCTCGCTGGTAAAACACGTCGGCGATCGAGTATTCACCAGCCTTGGGCTGCTGTTGATCTCACCGATGTTCCTGGCGTTGATGCTGCTGGTGCGGGTCAGTTCGCCTGGACCGATCTTCTTCCGGCAAGCTCGGGTGGGACGCGACGGTCAGGTGTTCGATTGCCTGAAGTTCCGGTCGATGCGTGCACCGCTGGCCTCGGACGCCGACTTCGAAGTCGCATCCGGCTGTGCGCCAGGCGGCGTCGAAGGCGTGGACCGCCGCACCACGATCGGCAAGATCATGCGCCGGACGTCGTTGGACGAACTACCCCAATTGCTCAACGTCATCAAGGGCGACATGAGCTTGGTGGGCCCGCGGCCCGAGCGGCCCGAGTTCGTCGCACTGTTCGACGCGCAGATTCGCCGCTACGGCGAGAGGCATCGGGTCAAGGCCGGGGTGACCGGCTGGGCACAGGTCCACGGGCTGCGCGGCCAGACCTCGATCGCCGACCGTGCCGAGTGGGACAACTACTACATCGAGAACTGGTCGTGGTCGCTCGACATGAAGATCCTGTTGCTCACCGTGCTGGCCGTGATGCACCGGGCAGAGTGAGCAGGACGGCGACGCACCACCGCTCAGCCGGCCTGGTGCACCTCGGCGACGTAGCCACCCGGAAACTGCAGCACGGCACTCGTCGCGCCCCCGATGTCGCGGGGCACCACCAACACCTCAGCACCCGCGGCGGTCGCCTTCGTGACGGTCGCTGCGACGTCGTCGACGGCGTAGCCGGCCACTTCCCGACCGTAGGGGTAGGGCAAATGCCCGTCCGTCACCGACACCAGGGTGTTGCCAAACCCGGAGCTGAGGCGAATCTGACGAAAGGTGCTGCCCGGCTTGCCAATCAAGGCCCCGTCGGCCGACGGGTCGTCGGCGATGAGAGTGCCGGCCGAAAAGGTCAGGTAGGACTTCAGGAACGCGTCGACCGCGTCGGGCGACAGGTAGACGCGGTTGTCCGGGACCGTCTGCAGTGCAGGATAATTGGGCACCGAGGTGTGCCAGTACAGCTGCGTGTTCACCCCACCCGGGAAGGTGACGACGGCGTCGCGCCCGATCGGGTCGTCGAAGGGAGCGACCTGAAGCACGGCACCACTGACGCGCGCCTGCTGAATGCCCGCGTCGAAGTCCCGAAGGAGCCACCCCGTGCGTTCGGACCCGAACGGGAACGGCGCAGGCGTGAGGAATCCGAAGACCGACAGCGTCCCAACGGGCGAGAGCACGAGCTGGGATCGGGTTTGGCTCTTCGTCGGGGTGACGTCGACGATTCCTGCCGGCTTGGCGGTCCCGCCGAACGTTGCCACCCAACTGCGGACGAAGTCGTCGAATCGGCTCGGGTCGACGTACACGTGCACCGAACCATATTGCGGTCCAACGGCTTCCGACGTCGGCTTGGCGTCAACCCCGGCCGGCTCGGAGGACGGCGTGCTGGTCGTCGAGCCGCCACATCCCGCAGCGAGCAGCGCCACGACGGACACCGACGAGGCGAGCGCTCGCCGCACCCGGTGCGACGTCGTCACAACCCGGGGAGCAGATCGGTGGCCACCCACTCCTGGAACGATTGCCACCCGACGTCCGGGTACCGGGCGTGCAACTCGGCGATGTCGACCGTGTAGCCACCGCGAGCCAGGAAGCCGAACATCGCCCGCATGTCCGCCGAACCGATCTCGTCGGGGTCGCGGGTCACCAGCTTCACCGGCGACCCGACCGCGGCGGTCAGCACCGCAGCCATGTCCCGCGGGGTCGGGTTGTCCGAGGCAATGTCGACGCGAGCACCGCGGAACGGCGCGGGGTCGGCCAGCACGGTGACGACGAAGCGCCCGAGATCGCGCCGGGACAACTGCTGCAACGCGGCGTCGGCCGGGAGTGGAAGCTCGAAGACCCCGGCCCTGATGTCGTCGATGCCGCCGAGCATGTTGTCGTAGAAGTAGGTCGGCCCCACGATGGTGTACGACAGCCCGGACTCGGCGAGTGACTGCTCGACCGCGAACTTGCTGTCGAAGTGCGGGATGCCCGTGTGTTGGTCGGCGTCGGCGACCGACGAGAACACCAGATGCGGGACCCCAGCGGCGAGCGCCGCAGCGATAATCGTCGCGCCCTGGGCCACCTCCGCTGCCGGGCCCTCCTCGAACGGCGTGGTCAACGCGTAGGCACCGTCCACCCCGGCGAAGGCTGCCGCCACCGACGCCTCGTCGGAGAGATCGGCGGCCACCACCTCGGCCCCGGCGTCGAGGAGGCGTCGGGCCGACGGCGAGTCCGTCCGCCGAGTGATGCCCCGCACGTGCGCACCACGTTCCAACAATGCGGTCACCACGGCGCCGCCCTGCGCGCCCGTGGCCCCGAGTACGGCGAACCGTCCCTGCATCGTCATCGCTCCTGTCCTCAGACCGCGTTCCGCGGGTGCGGCTTGGCCTTCTTGTCGGCGTACATCAAGTCGTCGGCCTCGGTGACCAACTGTTGGAGCGTCTTGGTGTCGTCCGCGGCGACGTGCACGAGTCCGGCGCTGACCGACAGGTCATACCCGCGATCCGATGCCTCGTTGAGCGCGAGGAAGGACTCCAACAACCGCGCCTTGAGCAGGTTCGAACCCTCGTGCGTCCCGGTGACGAGGACGCAGAACTCGTCACCACCGGTGCGTGCCAGCACGTCGTCGGGGCCGAGAACCGATCGAAGCGTTCGGGCAACGTCGGCGATCAGCGCATCGCCGGCGTCGTGCCCTTCGTCGTCGTTCACCCGCTTGAGCCCGTCCACGTCGAGGAACGCCAACACGCACTCCCGGCCGAGGTCGCGGGCGGCGCTCAGAGCGGCCTGCCCGAGAACGTTGAAACCCCGCAGGTTGTGCAACCCGGTCAACTCGTCGGTCAACGACAGCCGACGGATCTCGTCGTTGGCCTGACTGAGCTCAGCCGTGCGGTCACGTACCCGCTGCTCCAATTCGGAGATCGTCTGGACATGCGCCATAGCGACCGAGGTCGAATCCGCCAGGCCTTGGAGTAGCGACACCTCGTCGGCCGACGGCGTCCGCTCGTGCGCCCAGTAGGCGCCGATCGCTCCGACCGGTTCCATGCGACGGATCGGGACCATCACCAGACTCTTGACGAACGTCGTGCGGTAGGCGTCGTGGGGGATCCGGTCGTCTTGGTAGACGTCGGGGATCACCACCGCCTGCCGATGCAGCATGGCCCACCCACCGATACAGGATTCCATCGGGAACCTGCTGCCCTTCCACAGCCGAGCGACGGCGTCTTCGTCGGCGTAGAAACACGTGTCCTGGTCGCGCAACACGAAGGTGGCGCCGTCACACCCGAGGATTTCACGCGCCGCGGTGCGCACGATGCGTTGCACGTCGGCCAACTCCTGCGCGAGCGAGAGCTCTTGGACTGCCGTCAGCAGCCGTTCCATGCCCTGGACGTAGTCGACGCTCGAGGGGTCCGACGACGTGAGCGGGCCGGCCATGCCTACCTCCGTCTGGCCAGATCGCCGCGGTGGGACGAATCAAAATCAGCGGAAGCGTACTTGAAGAGTCTGCGCCCGAGGCGGACGGCACAGCGAAGTGGGTGGTAATGAAGTGGCCAGGGCCGGGATCGAACCGGCGACCTTCCGCTTTTCAGGCGGACGCTCGTACCAACTGAGCTACCTGGCCGGGCGGCACCGGCAGAACAGAACCGAAATCGTGCCTCGCCGAAATGGCGACCCTGACGGGACTCGAACCCGCGACCTCCGCCGTGACAGGGCGGCGCGCTAACCAACTGCGCCACAGGGCCTTGCTTTACTGCTGCTCCGACGTTGCCGCCGTTGCGTCGTACCCCCAACGGGATTCGAACCCGTGCTACCGCCGTGAAAGGGCGGCGTCCTAGGCCGCTAAACGATGGGGGCCAAAGCCGAATCTCTTCGGGGACTTCCAACACCGGAGCGTTGGGAGCTTCGATAGCTTAGGGCACCGACCGCCAATTCCTCAAACGCGGGTCCCCGTCACGCCCGTGGCGAGGAGTTCGAACCCGCCAAGTATCCTGTTTCTTCACGCCCCTATAGCTCAGTTGGTAGAGCTACGGACTTTTAATCCGCAGGTCCTAGGTTCGAGTCCTAGTGGGGGCACCAGCTTTCAATCGGTGCCGACGACGACGCGAAACGTGCGCCTCTCGCCGAACTTCTCGAACCCCCGCCATGACAAACCGCGAGATTGACGTCACGCAGAAGAAGTTCGAGTAGACACCTGCGTCACGTCAATCTCGACGCGAGCGGTTAGCGACCCCGCGGTTGAACCAGGTGACCTTCGCCCTGGGTGTCCTGGAACACCGCGGGAAACAAGTGGACCAGCCTGGCCCGCGACGCGGACTGCATCATCGTCACGTCGAGCTCCAGGGTGGCGCCCCGTGCCGCGGCAGTGCGTGGGCGTGACGCGACCGGTCCGCGATACGCCGCCTCCCCCCGGAGTGCCCGGACGACTGCTGCACCTCAACGCCGCGCGACCAGCCCAACGAGGGTGAAGCCGCCCGTCCCCCGGTGGGCACTCCTCCGCAGCGGGCAACTGCGTCGACCACACCTTCAAGCGCACCGGCGGTGGACGGCACCGTCGTGAACGTGGCCTCGGAACCGAGGAGATGGAGCTCGTCGCCGTCGACCGCCGCCGTGGCGGATCCCGGTGGCCGCCACGGCGACTCCTCTGCAAACTAGCCCGGCCGCGCCACCGAGCCTGGCAGCCGCAGCGCGACACCGGCAGCGGCCGCGCACAGGAACGCCCCCACCACGATGGGCGCCGACGCACCGAACCCGTCGATCGCCACCGCCCCGACGAGCGATCCTCCCGCGATCGCCACGTTGAACACCATCACGTAAAGCGCTGTCCCGGAGTCTCTTTGGTCGGGAACCGCCGCGAAGATCAGGGTCTGCAACATCACCGGCAGCGCGGAGTACGCGGCACCCCACAGGGCGACCGCCGCCACGATGATGGCCGGCAACCCCGGCGCCACGCAGAGCACCACCAGCGAAGCCGTCAGAATCATCAGACACGCCGACGACATGGTGCGCAGCGAACGGCTTCGGCCGACGAGGACGCCGATGGCGACGTTCCCCATGACGCCGGCGACGCCGTAAACCAGCAGGTAGACGCCAAGGGATTCACCGTGAATACCGGTGTGCTCGAACAGAAATGGTGCGATGAAGGTGTAGCCCGCATAGTTGCCGACGACGACGAGCGCCGTCACGACCAGTATCGTGCGGACGCGTCCTGCGGCCGCACGTGGCGACGGCCGTGAACCCCCGGCATCGTGCGCCGGGAGGCGAGGGACGAGGACGGCGACGGCAACCATGGACGCCGCGCTCATCGCCGCCAGGACGGCGAAGACGGCATGCCAGCCCCATCGTGCGCTCACCGCGGTGCCCGCGGGAACGCCCAGCACCAGGGCCAGCGAGATTCCGGAGAACACCGCGGCGGTTGCCCTGCCCGCGGACGCGGGCGGCACCAACCGGACCGCGACACCGGCGACGATCGACCACATCAGACCGTGGAACAGGCCCATCCCCAGCCGGACCGCGAGCAGCGCGGGGAAGTTCGAGACGACCGCGGTGGCGACGTTGCCCACCACGAACGCGCCAAGAATGCCCGACACCAGCGTGCGGCGGTCGACTCGTCGCGTCCATGCCGTCATCAGCGGTGCGGACAGCCCGGCCATGACGCCGTACACCGTCACGGTCAGGCCGACGGCGCCGACTGAGACGCCCAGATCGGCACCGACCTCGGAAAGCACTGCGACCGGCATCATCTCGGTCGCCGTGGCGACGAAGACGGCCAGGGCGAGGGCGGTCACGGCACTCCACGCCCGGAGCGTGGGCGTAGGCAGTGCGTGGATCGGTGGCGTCGTCGCGGTCACCGGCACAGCCTCGCCGAGTAGGGCACTATTGGGAAGTAGGTACCTTTGAGTGCCCTACTCGAGGAGTGCGCGATGACGACACACGACGACACGGCGGTCGCCGCGGCGCCCACGGCGGTGGAACACGACGCGTTCTTGGTGACCTGCAGCAGCAGGGTGTTGCTGTCGCGGCTGGCCGACAAGTGGGTCACCCTGGTGTTGTGCGCGCTTGTCGACGGCAAGACGCGCCACTCCGCGCTGGCCCGGCGCGTCACCGGGGTCAGCCAGAAGATGCTCACCCAGACGCTGCGCAACCTCGAGCGCGACGGGTTGGTGGGCCGCACCGTGACCCCGACGGTGCCGCTGAAGGTCGAATACGACCTGACCCCGCTGGGCCGCTCCCTCGTCGACGTCTTCCTTCAGCTCAAGGCCTGGGCCGACCTCAACATGGACGAGGTTGCCAGCGCCCGAGACAGCTACGACTCGCGGACGCACTAGCGACGGACGCCTCTGACGAACCCGTCCTTAGACCCACGCGAACGTGCCAATCCGGTTACCCTTTCCGCCATGAAGTCGGTGGCGACGTTCGTGGCGGCGGTGATCGTTCTGATCTCGTGCGCTGCGTGTGGCCCCGCCCACGGCGCCTCCGGGTCGTCGGTCGTCCGGCCCGTCGCGACGGACTCCAGCGGCCAGGCAACCGACGTCCCCGAGACGCTGGCCGCCGCGACCGCCGCAGCTCAGGCCAACTTCGACCGGTTCACGGCCGGGGATTTCGCCGGAGTCTGGGAGCACATGGAATCCGACGTCCGTGCCGGCATCACCCAGCGGGACTTCGTGACGTTCTACCGGACCTGCAAGAAGCCCGGCGGGCCGATCAGCGTCCGCGGCGCGCGCCTGGAGGCCGGCGAGGCCATCGTGGTCATGAAGATTCAAGGCATTGAGAAATCGCGGACCATGGTCTACGAGAACGGCAGCTGGAACATGCAGGCCACCGACGACTTCGCCTCCCGGCTCGGCGAGCCACTCCCCCAGCTCATCGCCGAGGAGACCGCCGCCGGGCTCTGCACGCGGTGAACGGCAGTCCCCGGGGTCAGACCACCGGGCAGTAGTGCATCGGGTTGTCCCGCTCGTCGAGCGGGGGCAGGTTGCGCGCCGGGGTCTCCGGCAACGGCGCGTCGGCGGCGCTGCGACCGGTGACGCGATCCCAACCCGCACGCGCACGGGGATGCATGCGAGTTCGCTTGGGCAGCAACGAGAAGACGACGTTGACGATCTTCCCGAGGCGGCGGTGTAGCCACTCGTCTCGGTCCGACCAGGTGTAGCCCATCAAGTCCCTGACCGGCGGGTCGTACAGACCGACGGTGAACCAGACGAAGAACGGCGCGACCAGCTTTCGCTGTTGCCGCCACATCCAGTCGGGCATCTTCTCGGCCCACGGCGGCTTGGGCAACTCGGTCAGGTCGAGCACGGCCCGCGCGGCGTAGTTGTTCTCCAACACGTTGTGACACATGTGATCCCAGTACGCCTGGAAGTCCTCCCACGTCTTGGGAACCGGTCGCATGCTCATCCCGTACATCCGGTACCACTCGACGTGCTCGTCGAACAGTTGGCGCTTCTCGGCCTCGGTGATGCCGCCGCACAGGCGCTCCGCGACGATCAGCGTCCCGACGAAGAAGGTCGAGTGCGCCCAGTAGAAGACCTCGGGATTCAACGCGTGGTACCGACGGCCTTGAGCGTCAACGCCTTTGATGTCGGTGTGATAGTCGCGGACCTCGGCCCCGGTGCGGGGTGCCCGGTCGGTGTCGAAGACGACGCCGCCGATCGGATACAGCGACCTGAGCAACCGGGGCCAGCGTTCACGGAAGAACGTCGAGTGCTCCTCGACGGCGGCGCCGAGCTGGGGATGCATGTTCTGCATCGACCCCGCCCAGGGACCCTGCAGCAGTCCTCGCCAGTCACCGAAGTACTTCCACGTCAACGAGTCGGGACCGAGCGGAACCGGCGGGGCGTCGTAGCCCCCTGGCGCTACCGGACAGCCCGTTGCCTGTCCGCTGGTCACTGGACACGTCTCGGACGTATCTTGAGTCACGGGTGACCTTTCCTGGCGCCGACGAATTTCTGACTACGCGCGTTGTCATTACGAGTTTAGGAGCGATGTGCCTTCCGGTCAACGACGGGGCCGCTGGTCCGGTGTCCCCTTGCAGGATCGGCAGACGCTCCGCCGCGACGAACTGATCGCGGCCGGCGTGGACGTCCTTGGCGGCGCGGGTGGTGGGGCCCTCACGGTGCGCGGCGTGTGTCGGGCCGCGGGACTGACCGAACGCTACTTCTACGAGAGCTTCGTCGACCGTGACGACTTCGTCCGAGCGGTCTACGACCACGTCTGCAGCACCGCGATGACGGCGCTGACGTCGTCGACCACGCCACGGGACGCCGTCGAGAGATTCGTCGCGCTGATGGTCGACGATCCGGTTCGGGGTCGGGTGCTGCTGATCGCACCCGAGCGTGAGCCGGTGTTGACCAAGTCCGGCGCGGAATGGATGCCGAGCTTCATCGAGCTGATTCAGCACAAGCTGACGCGGATCACCGACTCAGCGGTGCAGGCCATGGTCGCCACCGGATTGGTCGGCGCACTCACGGCCCTGTTTACGGCCTACCTGAACGGCAGGCTGGAGGCCACCCGCGAGCAGTTCATCGACTACTGCGTCGAAATGCTGCTGAGCCGGGCGGCCAGCCACTAGCTACTCGCCGGGAGTACCGGGGCTCTGGCCGTCGCCGATGAGCTCGGCGGTCGCGTCCTGCGCCGCCTGAGCCTGCGCCTGAGCCTTGGCTTCTTCTTCGTCGGCCGCCGACTTGGCCGCGCGGCCCTCTTCGCTTCCCTGCGACAGGCCAGGCGTGGTCGCCGTCGCGTAGCCGCCGTTGCAGTTCAGGTAGAACTGCACGGTGTCGGACACGTGGGCACCGTCGTTCGCGCTGGCGAACGGTGCGGTCTGCGACCGGTCGACGATGCAATCGCCTTCGGACAGCTTGTCGCCGGTACGGGCGGCCACGACCACCGTCTGACCGGAATCACTGGCGGCCGAGGATGCATCCGAGTACGTCTGGCCCGCATAGGAGTCTGCCGAGGCCACCCCACCGCCGAGCAGCGCCGATACAGCCAACGCACCAATGGCGCCTGAACCAACAACGAGGAGCTTCTTCACTTCTAGCCCTATCTGTCCGCGGAATCACAGCCTGCTCGCCGGGATATTACAGCCGCACGTGCTGCAGCGCAGCGTCTCCCGCCACCAAAGCTGGAAGTGCGAAATCTCGAGCTAGAAGGGGTGTTTACTCGCCGCCCACGACGGCCAGTTGCTCGTCCTCGGACTGCTGCGCTGCCGCCGCCGCCTGAGCCTCACGTTGCTTCTTTGCTGCCAAGTCGGCCTGGTAGATCTTCTGACCCTCCGGGCTCAGCAGCGAGAAGCCCGGCCATTGACCTGTCGAGTACTTGGCGTAGCAGTTCAGGTTGACGTTCATCTTGCGGTTGGCCTGGTTGCCGAACCCGTCGATTCCCGAGGCAGGGGTCGCGCTGGTGACGATGCAGTTGTCCCAATCCTTGCGATCCCCAACGGTCGACGCCACGACGGGCGACATCCCCTGCTGACTGAGCGCCGCCTTCGCGTCCGCGTACGTTTGCCCGACGACGCCGTCGTCGGCCGAGGCGATGCCTCCGCCGAGCGCCAAGGCCACGGCAACGGAGCCCAACGCACCGACACCGGCAACCAGAATCTTGTTCACGTGGGGGTGACCTTTCGTCGTCAAGCGGGAGCGTAGCCACCAATCGGCGTTTGCCAGGGAGGGGTCGTTCACCGACGGATATTACCCTTGCCATGCGATTGCGGGAGAGCCGTTGACAACGACTTGGTGACACCTCGGACGGAGAACTTGATGTCACCGCGGGACACAGATATATTGAGTGCAACCAACGGATACAGATAACTGGGAGGGTTCATGTCGACGGAGTTGACCGACCTGCAGCTGCTGCACGAACTCGAGCCAGTGGTGGAGCAGAACATCAACCGCCACATGCGGATGCGCAAGGACTGGAACCCCCACGACTACATTCCGTGGTCCGACGGCAAGAACTACTACGCCCTCGGCGGCCAGGACTGGGATCCCGATCAGTCGAAGCTTTCCGAGGTCGCCCAGGTCTCGATGCTGCAGAACCTGCTGACCGAGGACAACCTGCCCTCCTATCACCGCGAGATCGCGATGAACTTCAGCATGGACGGTCCGTGGGGCTTCTGGGTCAACCGCTGGACGGCGGAGGAGAACCGGCACGGCATCGCGCTGCGCGACTACCTCGTCGTCACCCGCGCCATCGACCCCATCGAGCTCGAAGAGCTGCGCGTCGAGCAGGTCACCCGTGGCTTCAGCCCCGGCCAGGGCCCCCAGGGCGAGATGTTCGCCGAAAGCCTCTTCGACTCCGTCATCTACGTGACGTTCCAGGAGCTGGCCACCCGGGTGTCGCACCGCAACACCGGCAAGGCCTGCAACGAGACCGTTGCCGACCAGCTGTTGCAGCGCGTCTCTGCCGACGAGAACCTGCACATGATCTTCTACCGCGACGTCAGCGCCGCCGGTCTGGACTTCGCGCCCAACCAGGCCATGAAGTCGCTGCACCGGGTGCTGCGCAACTTCAAGATGCCCGGGTACACGGTGCCCGAGTTCCGCCGCAAGGCCGTCGTCATCGCCGTCGGCGGTGTCTACGACCCGCGAATCCACCTCGACGACGTCGTCATGCCCGTCCTGAAGAAGTGGCGCATCTTCGAGCGCGAGGACTTCACCGGCGAAGCCGCCGAGATGCGTGACGACCTCGGCAAGCTCGTCGAGGAACTCGAGGAGACCTGCCAGAAGTTCGAGGTCGCCAAGGAGCGTCGTCTCGAGCGCGAACGCAAGATGGCGGAGAAGAAGGAAATGAAGAACTTGTTGGTGACGTCATCATCAGCGGCCTCCTAGCTCCAGCCCAGCCGTCGGCCCGACCTGCGTTGCAGATCGGGCCGATCGCGTTGCGCAGCCCCGTCGTCCTGGCTCCCATGGCGGGCGTCACCAACGTGGCGTTCCGCACGCTCTGCCGCGAGCTCGAGCTCGCCAGGGCCGGCACGGTCAGCGGCCTCTACGTCTGCGAGATGGTGACGGCGCGCGCGCTGGTCGAACGCAACGAGAGCACGCTGCACATGACGACGTTCGGTCCCGACGAGTCCCCCCGCTCGCTGCAGCTATACACCGTCGACCCCGCGACCACCTATGCCGCGGCCAAGATGATCGTCGACGACGACATGGCCGACCACATCGACATGAACTTCGGCTGCCCGGTGCCCAAGGTCACCCGGCGCGGCGGCGGCGCCGCCCTTCCCTACAAGCGCAAGCTGTTCGGCCAGATCGTCGCCGCCGCGGTACGAGCCACGGCGGGAACCGGGATTCCCGTCACAGTGAAGTTCCGGATCGGCATCGACGACGACCACCACACTCACCTCGACGCGGGACGCATCGCGGCCGAGGAAGGCGCGGCCGCCGTCGCGCTGCACGCCCGCACCGCGGCGCAGCGGTATTCGGGCACCGCGGACTGGAACCAGATCGCCGAGCTCAAGCAGCACGTCACGGGGATCCCGGTGCTGGGCAACGGCGACATCTTCGTCGCCGACGACGCTCTGAAGATGATGGCCGAGACGGGCTGCGACGGAGTCGTCATCGGCCGCGGCTGCCTCGGCAGGCCGTGGTTGTTCGCCGAACTGTCGGCGGCCTTCAACGGCGTCGACGCCCCCGTCCCGCCCACCCTCGGTGAGGTCGCCGCAATCGCGCGTCGCCACGGTGAACTTCTCGCCGCCCACTTCGGCGAGGACAAGGGCATGCGTGACATCCGCAAGCACGTCGCCTGGTACCTGCACGGGTTCCCCGCCGGCGCCGACCTTCGTCGCGGGCTGGCGATGGTCAAGACGCTTGCCGAGCTCGACGAACTGTTGTCCCAACTCGACCCCGACGTGCCGTTTCCGCCCGCAGCCGAGGGCCCGCGCGGGCGTCAGGGCTCCCCCGGCTCGGTCACGCTTCCAGAGGGCTGGCTCCGCGATCCGGACGACTGCACGGTGCCCTCGGGTGCCGACGTCATGCACTCCGGGGGCTGACGCCACCCTCGAAAGAGATGCCATCGAGACGCCACCGACGCCGTCTCGGAGTGGCTCCGCATCGGGTTGTCTCAGTACGATGGGGGACCACTGCGACAGGGACGGACCGGCTTCGGTTGGCCAAGCCCCTGACGTGCTGCTAAAAGACTAGAAGCAGACGAGCTCGATCGGTGCACCCACGACGCACCGCTTCCCCATTGGTCGGAGGCCGACAGGACATGAGTGACGGCGACAACGCCGCTCCCGGTCGTCGGCAACGGAGCGAACCCGACGACGCCACGTCAGGTGCCGAGAAGTCCGAAAAACCCGTCAACGACTGGATTACCCGATCGTCGCGGCCGGCGCCAGGCGCCGCGCCGTGGGAGCGCACGAAGACGACATCGCCCACCTCGGCGGGCAACCACACCGACGGAGTGACGGTCGCCGACCTGATCGCGAAGATCACCGGCACAGCACCCGAACCGAAGCCCGACGAGCCGCAGCCCGACCCCGAGATCGGCAACCGCGACAAGTCCGCCCGCGAGGCCGACACCACCGTCATCCCCGTCGTCCCGGCGCACGCATCCGAATTGCCCGACCTGACCGACCTCGGCAGGGAACCCGCGGCCCCGGAGCACGTCTTCTGCACCGACCTCGAGTTGTTCGGCAGCACCGTCGACGCGTCCACCACTCCCCCGTCGCACCGCGGCCGCCACACCGCGATGGTGATGGGCCGCGTCGCGGCGGCACTCGTCGCGGTCTTCGCACTGGCCATGACCGGCGCGGCGTGGCAATGGCAGTCGTCGAAGAACCACAACCTCAACAAGGTGGCGGCGCTCGATCCGAACTCTCGCGACATCGTCGACCCCGGCGCCCAGTACGGCGACGAGAACTTCCTCATCGTCGGCACCGACAGCCGGATCGGCACCAACAGCGACATGGGCGCGGGCACCACCGACGACGCGGCCGGCGCCCGGTCCGACACCATCATGCTGGTCAACATCCCGGCCAACCGGAAACGCGTTGTGGCGGTGTCGTTTCCGCGCGACCTCTCGATCACTCCCATGCAGTGCGAGCACTGGGACCCCACGACGAGCACGTACGGACCCGCCACCGATCCCGACTCCCCCGTCTACGGGATGGACAAGGTCTACACCGAGACCAAGCTGAACTCGGCCTACGCCGTCGGCGGACCCAAGTGCCTGGTGAAGGTGATCCAGAAACTGTCCGGACTGTCGGTGAACCGGTTCATGGCCGTCGACTTCGCCGGTTTCGCCAAGATGGTCGACGCGCTCGGCGGCGTCGAAGTCTGCTCCACCACTCCGCTGGAGGACTACGAACTGGGCACGGTGTTGGCCAACGCCGGCCGCCAGGTCGTCGACGGCCACACCGCGCTGCAGTACGTCCGCGCCAGGCAGGTCACCACCGAGACCAACGGCGACTACGGCCGGATCAAGCGTCAGCAGCTGTTCCTGTCGTCGCTACTGCGCTCGCTGATCTCCAAGGACACGTTCTTCTCGCTCAGCAAGCTCAACAACGTGGTCAACCTCTTCATCAACGACAGCTACGTCGACAACATCCAAACCAAGGACCTCGTCGACCTCGGGCAGTCCGTCCAGGGCGTCAACGTCGGACGCATCACGTTCGTGACGGTGCCGACGGTCGGCTACGCCGACGAGTACGGCAACGAGGTCCCCCGCACCGACGACATGCGCAGCTTGTTCGACGCGATCATCAACGACGACCCGCTGCCCGAGGAGAAGAACGTCGACGCCCCTCCTGCGCCAGGGACGCTGCCCCAGGCCGCCGTACCCGCGCCCGACGACACCAACGGCGAGCTCGTCGACGCCGTCACCACCAGCCCCGGCGACATCACCGTGCGCGTGTCCAACTCGACCGGCGAGGACGGTTTGGCGTCCACGGCGGCCAGCGATCTGCAGCAGCACGGGTTCAACGTCGACACCCCCGACGACTATCCGGGCCCGCTGGACTCCACGACGGTGTTCTTCTCCTCAGGCAACGAGCAGGCCGCCGCCACCGTCGCGTCGTCGTTCGCCGTCCCGGCGATCCCCGCTATCGAGCGGGTGTCCGGCATGGGCAACGTCGTCAGGGTGGTGCTCGGCTCGGACTTCAGCTCGGTCAACCCCCCGTCGCCAAGCGGGTCTTCGGTGCAGGTTCACGTGGTGCACGATCGCAGCAGCGAGACGTCACATCTGCCGGAGGACTTGACCGTCACCAACGCCGCCGATACCACCTGCGAGTGACCTGCCGAGCCCCATCCTGGCAGGTGGCATTCACCTTTCGTTCATCCACGAGGTCATGACGACCGCGAGGCCCAGCCCGTAGGCTTGATACATGCGTACCGCCTACCACGAGCAACTGGCCTCTTTGACGGACCAGCTCGGTGAGATGTGCGGCCTTGCCGGGGTAGCCATGGAGCGTGCGACCCAGGCCCTCCTCCAGGCCGACCTGGTTCTTGCCGAGCAAGTCATCACCGACCACGAACAGATCGCCGCGATGAGCGCGCGCGCCGAGGAGTCCGCATTCGTCCTCCTCGCGCTGCAGGCTCCCGTCGCGGGTGACCTCCGCGCGATCGTCAGCTCCATCCAGATCGTCGCCGACGTGGACCGGATGGGTGCGCTGGCGCTGCACGTCGCCAAGATCGCCCGCCGCCGTCACCCGCAGCACGTCCTCCCCGAGGAGGTCAACGGGTACTTCGCCGAAATGGGCAGGGTGGCCGTGGACCTCGGCAACAGCGCCCAGGAGGTGCTGGTCAGCCGGGACCCCGAGAAGGCGGCGCGCATCCGCGAAGAGGACGACGCGATGGACGACCTCCACCGCCACCTGTTCTCGGTGCTGATGGACCGTGAATGGCGCCACGGCGTGATCGCGGCAGTCGACGTCACGCTGTTGAGCCGGTTCTACGAGCGGTTCGCCGACCACGCGGTCGAGGTGGCGCGGCGCGTCATCTTCCAGGTCACGGGCCGCTTCCCCGACGAGGAAGCCGTCTCCGCAGCTCAGTGACGCGTGATCCGTACGCCGTCCTTCGAGGCGGCCAGGAGATCACGAAGCACCGTAGCCACGACCTGTAGTTCGGCGTTGCCGTAGGCCTTCAGGAAGTCGTGAACTCCCTGGTCCATCTCGTCGTGCAAGCGTCGGTGTGCCTCGACGACGAGTTCGCCGTCGCCGGTGGGCGCCAGCTGCACCTCCTTGCGGTTGCCGGGTACCGCCGTGCGCGTCACCAAGCCTGCCTCGACGAGCCGCTGCACGTACTTGGAGACGGTTCCCTTCAGCTGACCTGAGCGGGCGGCAAGCCCGACGACGCCGACGGGCCCTTCGGCGATCACGGCGAGAAGGTGCATCGCCGACGACGGCAGGTCGCGCACGGTTGTCTCGAGGCGGGCCGGGCAGTGGGCCACCACGAAGTCGCGTTCTGCGTCGCCATCCTCGGCGCCGGTCATCTCCACGTCGAACTTGTCCCCCACTGCGGTGAGCAGATGGCTGACGTCCGCGATGAGCACCGACTTGGTTTTCATGGAAACCATCTTGCCATCACCGCCACGCCGACGTACATTGTTTCCATAGAAACTATTTCTGTGGAAACGAAGGAGTCACCGATGAAGGCAGCCGTTGTCGAAGAATGGGGTCGGGCACCGATCTACACCGACCATCCCGAGCCCGTCGCGCGTGACGGCGGCGTCGTCGCCACCGTCGAGGCGTCGGCACTGACCAACCTCACCAAGGGGTTGGTGTCCGGAAAGCACTACGCCAGCAAGGAACTCACGCTTCCCGTCATTCCAGGCGCCGACGGGGTCGCCCGCCTCGCCGACGGCACCCGCGTCTACACCGGAGCCCTCAAGCCCTACGGCATGATGGCCGAACGCACCCTGGTCGACCCGCACGGCGCGGTGGTCATACCGGACGACGTCGACTCCGTCACCGCCGCCGCCATCCCCAACCCAGGCGTGTCGGCGTGGATGTCGCTGGAGCACGCGGCCGCCATCCGCCCCGGTGACAACGTGCTGGTGCTCGGCGCCACCGGCGTCACCGGCTCGACCGCCGTTCAGCTCGCCAAGTCCGCCTTCGGCGCTGGCCGGGTGGTCGTGGCGGGCCGCGACACCACCCGACTGAACTGGCTGCGCACGGTCGGGGCCGACGACGCGATCGCCATCGGCAACGAGGATCTGCGCGCCCGGGTGGCGAGCCTGCACGCCGAGCGTCCCTTCGACGCGGTACTCGACTACCTGTGGGGTGAGCCCGCCGAGCAGGTGCTCGACGCCCTCGGCACCAGTGAGCTGGCGGCCCGCTACCACCACACCCGTTATGTGCAGATCGGGTCGATGGCCGGACTGACGATGACCCTGCCGGCAGGCATCCTTCGCAGCGCGGCCATCACCATCAGCGGAGTCGGCCTCGGCAGCATCCCACCAGAGGTGATCGGGCGCATCAGGGCCGAGGCACTGCCCAAGATGTTCGCAATGGTTGCGGCAGGCGAACTTCAGCTGGGCGTCGAGGCCCGGTCGCTGGCCGACGTCGAACGAGCGTGGACCGCGAAGGAGCCGTCGGGCACCCGAATCGTGCTGACCCCATAGTGATTTCGGCGCGCTCGACCGCGGTGAGCGCGGATGAGCGCGCCGAAATCGCTAGCCGAAGCGTCCCGAGATGTAGTCCTCGGTCGCCTTCTGCGTCGGGTTGGAGAAGATCTTCTCGGTGTCGTCGAGCTCGATCAGCTTGCCGGGCTTGCCCGTTGCCTCGAGATTGAAGAACGCGGTCTGATCACTCACCCGGGCGGCCTGCTGCATGTTGTGCGTCACGATCACGATGGTGAAGTCCTGCTTCAGCTCCGAGATCAGATCCTCGATGGCCAGCGTCGAGATGGGGTCGAGGGCCGAGCACGGCTCGTCCATCAGCAGCACGTCGGGCTGCACGGCGATGGCGCGGGCGATGCAGAGCCGCTGCTGCTGGCCGCCCGACAGTCCGCCGCCGGGCTTCTCCAGCCGGTCCTTGACCTCGTTCCACAGGTTGGCACCCTTGAGGGACTGCTCGGCGACCTCGTCGAGCGCCTTCTTGCTGTGCCGGCCCTGCAACTTCAGGCCGGCGACCACGTTGTCGCGAATCGACATCGTGGGGAACGGGTTTGGCCGCTGGAACACCATGCCGATGGTCTTGCGGACGCCGACCGGGTCGACGCCGGCACCGTAGATGTCCTCACCGTCGAGCAGCACCGAACCCTCAACGCGGGCACCGGGAATCACTTCGTGCATGCGGTTGAGGGTGCGCAGCACCGTCGACTTGCCACAGCCCGACGGGCCGATGAACGCCGTCACGCTGCGCGGCTGCACCGACAGTGCCACGTCGGCCACGGCGTGGAACGCGCCGTAGTAGATGTTGACGTCCTTGAGATCGAGGCGTTTCGCCACGGTAGTGCTCCTAAACCTTCTTGGGAGAAAAGATCTTTGCGACCAGACGCGCCGCGACGTTGAGAATGGCGATCAGCAGCACCAACGTCAGGGCGGCGCCCCACAGTCGGTCGGTGGGGATCGGGCTGGCGCCGGCACCGGCGGAGATCTGGTCGTACATCATGCCGGGCAGCGAACCCATGAATCCGCCGAACATGTCGAAGTTGATCGACGCGGCGTAGCCAACGAGGATCAGCAGCGGCGCGGTCTCGCCCATCACGCGGGCCAGCGACAGCATGACCCCTGTGACGATGCCCGACAACGCCGTCGGGATGACTATGCGCACGATGGTCTTCCACTTCGGTACGCCCAGTGCGTAACTCGCCTCACGAAGATCCATCGGCACGATCCGCAGCATTTCCTCGGTGGCGCGCACGATGACCGGAATCATCAGGAGCACCAGGGCTAAGGAGACCGCGAAGCCGGAGCGTTCGAAGCCCAGCGTGGCCACCCACAGCGCGTAGATGAACAGCGCCGCCACGATCGACGGGACACCGGTGAGGATGTCGACCATGAAGGTGGTGATCTTGCCCAGTCGCGTTCCGCCGCCGTATTCGACGAGGTAGACCGCGACCATCACGCCGACGGGAATCGAGATCAGCGAGCAGACCAAACCTTGCAGCAGCGTGCCCATGACGGCGTGGTAGACGCCGCCGCCCGGCGAGAACGCGGTGGTGCCCGCCTGAGAGTTGGTGAACCACACGGGCGAGGTGACCGCCGCGAGTCCCTTGCTGACCACCGAGTACAGCACCCAGATCAGCGGGACCAGTGCGACCAGCACCGACGCCGAGACGAGCACGGTCGCAACGTTGTTGGTCAGCTTGCGCTTGGCGCTGACACCCTGAAACGTCGACGCCTTGACTGGTGTGTCGAGTGTGGCCGTCATGCCTTTGCACCTCTTCCGGCTACTGCCGCACGAGCCAGCGAGTTCACCACGAACGTGAGGATGAACAGCACCAGACCCGCCGCGATGTAGGCGCCTGCCTTGTATTGGTCGTTGAATTCGCTTGCCGCCGAGGCGATCTTGCTTGCAAAGGTGTAGCCACCGTCGAACAGCGACCAGCCGAAGGCCGTCTGGGTGCCGCGCAGGATGATCAGCAAGGCGATGGTCTCGCCCAGCGCGCGGCCGAGGCCGAGCATCGCACCGCTGATGTAGCCCGACAGTCCGAACGGCAGGACCGTCGTCTTGACGACCTCCCATCGGGTGGCGCCAAGAGCGAGGGCGGCCTCGATCTGTCCCCGTGGCGTCTGCAAGAACACCTCGCGGGAGACGGCCGTGATGATCGGCAGGATCATCACGGCCAGCACGATGCCCGCGGTGAAGATGGTGCCGCCACCGGCCACCGACGCGGTGCCCGTCTTGAACAGGAACAACCAGTCCAGGTTGGCGTTGAGCCACACGGCGAACGGCTTGAGCACGGGGGCCAGCACGTACAGGCCCCACACGCCGTAGACGATCGACGGCACCGCCGCCAGCAGGTCGACCACGTAGGCCAGCGGCCCAGCCAGTCGCCGCGGCGAATACTGCG
Organism: Mycobacterium sp. Root135; assembly: GCF_001426545.1. Taxonomy (GTDB): domain Bacteria; phylum Actinomycetota; class Actinomycetes; order Mycobacteriales; family Mycobacteriaceae; genus Mycobacterium. The sequence goes on from NZ_LMEZ01000010.1 coordinate 72,067, forward strand.
TCAAGAAGATCGCGATGCCGAGCGCGACCGGCATCGCGAGCACCAGCGCGAACAGCGACACGAAGATCGTCACCTGAATCAGATCCAGGATGCCGAAGGTCATCTTCGACGTGTCGGTGGTGATCCAGTTGCCGCCGTAGGTGAAGAAGTTCGCCTCGTTACGGCTGAGTGCGGGGATCGCGCGCCACAGCAGGAACACCGCGATCGCCGCGATCAGGACGACGACGGCGATGCCCGCACCCTGCGCCAGACCGCCGAAGATGCGATCCCCCAGGCGCACCTTGGCGCCCTTCGAGGGATTGGTGGAGATGGGTTCCGGGGAGGGAACGGGCGAAGCGATCACTTCGCCCGATCCCGCACCGGTTGGGTTCGGTGTCGTCACTGTCATCCCGTTGTCGGTCATTGCTTCCAGAACCCATCCTCACCGCGTTGGTGGCGGTATGCCAACCGTCTAGGCAATTGCGTCGACGGACTTGAGCAACCGCTCCTTGAAACTGTCGGGCAGAGGAACGAAGCCGGCAGCCGACAGGTTCGCCTGACCCTGGTCGGCCGAGACCTTCAGGAACGACTTCACCGCGGCGGCGGTGTCGGCGTCGTAACCCTTGGAGCAGACGATCTCGTAGGTGGCCAGCATCAAGGGGTAGGAGCCGGCTTCCTTCGAGGCGTAAAGCGCGTTGAGGTCCAGGGTGAGGTCCATGCCGTCGGCCTTGAACTTGGCGTCGCCAACGGCCTTCGCCGTGGTCTCGTCGGTCAACTCGACCGCACCCGCACCGCTGTCGATCTGGGCGAACGGCAGGTTAGCCGCCTTCGCCGGGCTCTTCTCGACGTAGCCGATGGCACCCGGGGTGGCCTGGACGGCCTGCACGACGCCGGAGGACTTCTGGGCGCCTTCGCCTGCGCCGCCCTGGAACTCCTTGCCCGCACCCTTGGTCCACGTCTGCGGCGCCGCGGCGGTCAGGTACTTCTGGAAGTTGTCGGTGGTGCCCGACGAATCGGAGCGGTAGATCGGGGTGATCTTGGTGTCGGGCAGCGTGGTGCCGCCGTTGAGTGCGGCGATGGCCGGGTCGTTCCACGTGGTGATGGCACCGGTGAAGATCTTGGCCAGCACGTCGGGGGTGACCACCAGCTTGTCGACGCCCTCGACGTTGTAGGCCATCGCGACCGGGCCGAACACCAGCGGTAGGTTCCACGCCGGGTTTCCGCCACAGCGCTCGGTCGCCGCGGCGACCTGGTCCTCGGCGAGCGCGGAATCCGAGCCCGCGAAGTCGACCTGCTTGGCGAGGAACTGCGTGACGCCCGCACCGGAGCCGGTGGGGTTGTAGGACAGGGCCTTGCCGGAGCACGCCTCGCCCCACGCCTTGTTGAACTCGGCGATGGCGTTCTGCTGGGCGGTGGAACCCTCGGCGGTCAGGGCGGCCTTGCCGCCGCAATCTGCCGCGGCGCCCGCGGCGGCAGAGGATCCCGACCCCGAGGTCGACGACGTTCCCGAGTTGTTGTCACTGCCACAGGCAGTCATCGTGACGAGGGCCACGGCCGACAGGCCCGTGCCGAGCACCTTGCCAAAGCGATTGAGCTTCACTGATCCCACTTTCGATTTTTTGTCTGCCTCAGGACTCCACGGCAACGTATTCGTCGCCGGTGGACGGGTCGCTGACGAAAGGTGAACGAGCAGTGAACAGCCTCAGCGAATTCACAGCTGAGGACTAACGCAGGGTGTACGCCACGTCTGCGGTGAAGACCGTGAAGTCCAGCCGTTCGTACGTCTTCACGGCGGCCAAGTTATCAGCCTCCACGTAGAGGGTGACGTCGGCGGACTCTCCGAGTCGGTCCGCCAGATGGCGCAAGCCGACCAGCGTCAGCGTCGCGCCGAGACCGCGTCCCTGCGCGCTTGGGTCGACGCCCACGACGTAGACCTCGCCGAGCTCGGGCCCGTGAACCTTCGTCCAGTGGAAGCCGACGAGGGCATTGGTGGTCGAGTCGAAGGCCAGGAACAACCCCTCCGGGTCGAACCACGACTCGCCACGACGCTCGGCGACGTCGGCCTCGGTCCAACCACCCTGCTCGGGGTGCCAGGAGAAGGCGGCGTTGTTGACGCGCAGCAGCTCGGCGTCGTCGGCCGGCCCGGCATAGGTCCGAAGCATGACGCCGTCGGACGCCTTCACGGGCGGCAGGTCGCGCAGCGGGCGGCGCATCTGGAGCAGTTCCCGAGCGGCGACGAGGTCGAGCGCGGCGGCGGTGGCGCGGGCTGGTTCGAGGTTGCCGTGCGCCCACACCCTGGTGCTGGAGCCGCCTTCGGCGAAGGCCGTGCGAATTAGTTCCGCACCGATCCCCCGCCTGCGGGCACCGGGGTGGACGACGACCTCGGCCATGGGTGGCGCGTCGGTCGTGGCCGGAGCCAGGTTCAGGTAGCCGACGACGTCGCCGTCGAGTTCGGCGACGAGGTGCCCGGTGCGATCGTGCGGCAGCGCGCGCAACACTTGGTCACCGACGGGAGCCGTCCCGTCCGCAGCGCGGGCGGCGTCGACGACGGCCTTGACGTGTTGCTGATCGGCATCGGAAAGGGCTGTCCGCCAACCGATTACGCTCACTTGGCGCGCAGCGGGTCGTTCAAGCCGTCGACGAAGCCCGCTGGGTCCTGGTCGTAGGCGTCCGCGTCGTCGTAGTCGTCACCGGGGTCGGACTCGGGTACCGGTGAGCGGCCTCGCGCAGGCCGGACGGCCTTGTAGCCGACGTTGCGGACGGTGCCGATCAACGATTCGTACTCGGGGCCAAGCTTGGCGCGGAGCCGCCGCACGTGCACGTCGACGGTGCGGGTGCCGCCGAAGAAGTCGTAGCCCCACACCTCCTGGAGGAGCTGCGCCCTGGTGAACACGCGGCCTGCGTGCAGCGCCAGGTACTTGAGCAGCTCGAATTCCTTGTACGTGAGGTCGAGCGGGCGCCCGCGAAGCCGCGCGGTGTAGGTGCCCTCGTCGATGACGAGTTCGCCGAGATTGACCTTGCCAGCGCTTTCCTGGTCGGCAGCCCCGCCGCGGCGCCCCACGAGCAGTCGCAGCCTGGCGTCGATCTCGGCCGGGCCGGTGCTGGGAAGCAAGATGTCGTCGAGACCCCATTCGACGTTCACCGCGACCAGTCCGCCTTCGTTCACCACGGCGACGACGGGGACCGCCGTGCCGGTGGTGCCCAGCAGCCGGCACAGTCCGCGCGCGGCGGCGAGGTCGGTTCGGGCGTCGACGATGGCCACGTCAGCGGTGCCCGCTTCGAGCAGCGACGACACTTCGGTCGGAGCGGCCCGGACGCTGTGCGCCAGGAGCGCCAACGACGGCAGCACCGACTCGGGGTGCGGGTCGAGGGTCAGTAGCAACAGATCCAACGGGTCCTCCAGCGCATTTCGGGAGAGTCTGGCCCGACGTCATCTACATCGACAAGTCCGGGCAATCTCCCAGATTCATGGCTGACACGCCGCCGTTACCGGCCGACGATCGCATAACGATAGCGTGCAACCTGGGAATTAGCCGCGCCGAACGGTTGCGGCTCACTCGGGTAGGCCAGAATGTCCGGGTGCGCAAGGTGCTGATCGGACTCGTCGCCACGGTCACGACCCTGACCGTCGGAGCCGTCGGCGTCGATTTCGGGACCGCCATCTACGCGGAGTTCCACTGGGCGCGCAGCGTGCGATCGGCCAATCATCTGCCGTTCGACCCGTGGGTGGGCATCCTCGGGTTCCCGTTCGTCACCCAGGCCACGGGCCATCACTACCGCGAGGTGGAGATCCGGGCGGGTGGAGTCGACCACCCCGTCGTCGGCAAGGCGTCCATCGAGGCGACGATGCATTCGGTGGACCTGACCGAGACGTCGTGGCTGATCGGCCCGAAGTCCACGTTGCCCGTCGGCAAGCTGGAAAGCCGGCTCATCGTCGACTCGACGCACGTCGGCCGGTTCATGGGCATCAAGGATCTGCTGGTGGAGGCCCCCCCGAAGGAGACCAACGACGCCACCGGAGGGACGACGGAGTCGGGCATCTCCGGCAGCCGCGGACTGGTGTTCACCGGGACGCCGACCGCCGCGGGATTCGACGAGCGGGTCAGCGTGGCGGTCGACCTGTCGACGCCCGAGGACGACGTCACCACCCTCGTCTTCAACGCCACCGACGTGCTGACCGGCCCGGGTACGGCCGACGAGCAGGTGCCCGACGACAAGAAGGCGGCCGTCCTCGCCGCGTTCGGCACGAGAATGCCGGGCATGAAGCTGCCGTTCGGGATTGCCCCGACCACCGAGGGAGCGCGTGGCAGCGACATCATCATCGAGGGCATCTCGACGGGAGTAACGGTGGCGCTCGACGGGTTTAGACAGCCATGAGCGTCACACTTCTCCTCGTCGTCGCGGTGCTGGTGGTGGCACTGACGGTGGCTGTCGTGATCGGCCGCGTGCTCACCAGGCGCGACGGCGTCGTGCGCAGCACCTGGGACGCCTCCGCAGCCGTTCCCGACCTGGGTCTGCCATCGGGGAAGCCCGCGATCGTGCACTTCAGCGCACAGTGGTGCGGACCCTGCGCGGGTGTTCGGCGGGTCGTCGACGACGTCTGCGCCGAGCTCCCCGAGGTTGCTCACGTCGAGATCGACATGGACGCCAATCCGGGGGCCGCGCGCGAACTTTCGGTGCTGTCGTTGCCGACGACGTTCATCTTCGACGCCGACGGTCGGCAGCGGTACCGCAGCTCGGGCGTACCCAAGGCCGCTGACCTGCGGTCCGCTCTTGAACCGCTATTGGCCTGACGGCCCTGTCATTGGGTAAGCTCTCGCCCGTGTCCCCCCGCGTTGAGCACGAGCTCATCAAGCGCCGCGCAGTAGATCTGTGCCGCGTCGCGGGTTTCTGTTGTCGTTGTTGTAGCTGCTGAGTCGCTGCGCGCACCGCGCGTCGCCTCGGAGCAGCCGCTCAGGCATGCCCACGCCCAGCCTCGTCACAACAGCAGGAGTACACCGTTGCCGAACCAGAGCACCACACCAGACCAGGTCGACGTCCGGGGACCGCGCTTCACGGCGTGGGTGACCACGGCGGTGCTGGTGATCGCACTGCTGATCTCGGCGTATAGCTCGGTAGCGGCCGCGATTCTGCTCGGGGTCCAGGCGGCGGTGTTCGCCGTCGGCGCGCTCGGCGGCCCGCGCAAGCACCCCTTCGGCCTGGTGTTCGCCACGTTCGTCGCGCCCCGGCTTGGTCCGGTGACCGAGCGCGAGCCCGTGCCGCCACTCAAGTTCGCCCAGCTGGTCGGCTTCGTGTTCGCGGTCGCCGGAACCGTCGGTTTCGCCACCGGACTGGTGGCACTTGGCCTCGCCGCCACCGCGCTCGCACTGGTCGCGGCCTTCCTCAACGCCGCCTTCGGCATCTGTCTCGGCTGTCGGCTCTACCCGCTGGTCACCCATCTCCGTTCCACTGCGTCCCCCGCCTAACCTGTCGAATACTGAAGCAACCGAAGGGATTTCATCCATGGCACGCTCCGACGTCCTGGTCAGCACCGAGTGGGCCGAGAACAATCTCGACGCCCCCAACACCGTCTTCGTCGAGGTCGACGAGGACACCAGCGCCTACGAGGACGGCCACATCGCCGGCGCCGTCCGGCTGGACTGGAAGACCGAACTACAGGACCCGGTCAAGCGCGACTTCGTCGACCAGCAGCAGTTCTCCAAGCTGCTGTCGGACAAGGGCATCGCCAACGACGACACGGTCGTCCTCTACGGCGGCAACAACAACTGGTTCGCCGCCTACGCCTACTGGTACTTCAAGCTCTACGGCCACGAGAACGTGAAACTGATCGACGGTGGCCGCAAGCGCTGGGAACTCGACGGCCGCCCCCTAGTCACCGAGGTGCCCGACCGGGCCGCCACGTCGTACACCGCGTCGGCGCCGAACACCGCGATCCGCGCCTTCCGCGACGAAGTGATCGCCGCGATCGGCACCAAGAACCTCGTCGACGTCCGCTCCCCCGACGAGTTCTCCGGCAAGATTCTGGCCCCCGCGCACCTGCCCCAGGAGCAGAGCCAGCGCGCCGGCCACATCCCCACCGCCGTCAACGTGCCGTGGAGCAAGGCTGCCAACGAAGACGGCACCTTCAAGTCCGACGAGGACCTCGCCAAGCTCTACGAAGCCGCAGGCCTGGACGGCTCCAAGGAGACCATCGCGTACTGCCGCATCGGGGAACGCTCCTCGCACAGCTGGTTCGTCCTGCAGGAACTGCTGGGACATCGGAATGTCAAGAACTACGACGGTAGTTGGTGTGAATACGGTTCCCTCGTGGGCGCCCCGATCGAGTTGGGAAGTTGATATGTGCTCTGCACCCAAGCAAGGACTGACGCTGCCGGCCAGCGTTGACCTCGAAAAGGAAACGGTCATCACCGGTCGCGTCGTCGACGGTGCCGGTCAGACCGTCGGCGGGGCGTTCGTGCGCCTTCTCGACGCCTCCGACGAGTTCACCGCCGAGGTCGTCGCGTCGGCGACCGGTGACTTCCGCTTCTTCGCCGCCCCCGGCACCTGGACGCTGCGCGCCCTGTCGCCCGCGGGCAACGGCGATGCCAGCGTTGCGCCGTCGGGCGCCGGGATCCACGAAGTCGACGTCAAGGTCGCTTAACCCCCAGAGGAGCGGTGCCCACGTGAGTAGTGGGCACCGCTGCGGCGCTGGAACCCCCGGTCGCCGCACGGCTGGGTGGCGCAACTAGAATCGACGACGTGGTTCTCTTCTTCGAGATTCTGCTCATCGTGGCAGTCGTCGTCATCACCTGGTTCGCCGTGTATGCGGTGTACCGGCTGGTCACCGACGAGTTGTGACGGCAGACGACACCCCCGAAGTCCCTGGCGAGGCGAGTGAGCCCGAGGGTTCGGGGAGTTCGGTAATCCCCGGTTCGGGTGACCGTGCCCTGGCGACCGCCGCAGAGCGCGCCAAGATCACCGCCGCGCGGAACATTCCCGCGTTCGACGATCTACCCGTTCCCACCGACACGGCCAACCTCCGCGACGGCGTCAGCCTCAACGATGCGCTGTTGGCCCTGCTGCCACTCGTAGGCGTCTGGCGCGGCGAGGGCACCGGTCGTGGCGCGGATGGCGACTATCCGTTCGGCCAGCAGATTTCGGTGTCCCATGACGGCGGCGAATATCTGACGTGGGAAGCGCGGTCCTGGCTGCTGTCGGAGACCGGCGAGTACGTGGGTCCGTCGCTCCGGGAGTCCGGCTTTTGGCGCTTCGTGAACGACCCGGACGATCCCGCGGAAACCCAGGCAATCGAGCTTCTGCTGGCTCATTCGTCGGGCTACGTGGAATTGTTCTACGGCCACCCCTTGAACCAGTCCTCGTGGGAACTGGCGACCGATGCCTTGGCCCGAAGCAAGTCGGGCGTGCTCGTCGGCGGCGCCAAGCGGCTCTACGGCATCGTCGAGGGCGGTGACCTTGCGTACGTCGAGGAACGCGTCGACGCCGACGGCGGCCTCGTTCCACACCTTTCGGCGCGGCTGACGCGGCACGTCGGCTAGTGCGGTTGCGCAGCCTTGCCGGAGCGGTCGGCGCTACGTGCCTGCTGGCGTCGTGCGCCGCGGAATCGGCCGAGCCAAAGTCACCCGAACCCACTGCGCCGCCCGCTACGTCGAGCGCGCACGGATCGCTTGCCGACTGTCTAGCGAAGCACGGCGTTCCCGCGGCCGTCGGCCCGGCCGTGGCGGCCCCGCCCGGAGTCGACGAGAACACCTGGCGTGACGCGATGCGGGATTGCTCGCCGCTCGGTCCCGGGCCTGCGAACTAGCCCCGGACATGGAGCGGCCCCCGAGCCGTTGGTTCCTGGTTGGACGGACCGAGGGGCTCGGGGGCCGGGTGACTGCTGGGAATTCGCCAGCGCACGCTGGTAAACACCCGGTGCTGCTAGCGGGCAGCCACCTCACTTGTCCATGAGCTAATCAAATTCTCGGACCACCTCCTTTCACGTGTGAAATCGAAGGTACCCCCGTAACCCGGTGTCGGCAACCGATTTTCGGCACCAAATCAGTCCGCCCCACCGACTGCCTCGTCGACGATCACGGCCATGTCGAACGACCCGTCGGCGGCGGGCAGGACTGCACCGTCCAACGTGTGCACCCGCGCCGCCAAAGTGATGCTGGAAAGCAACCAAACCCCTTTGGCGGCAAGGAGATCCGACGTCCGGAGCGGACGTTCCTCGCACGTTTTGCCACGTCGGCTGGCGGACTCGAACACCGCCGCGACCGTAGTGCCGGCGAGAATTGGCAGCGTGCTCGGCGGTGTCGCCAACACGCCGTCTTCTGCGACGATGACGACGTTCGACCGTGGACCTTCGAGCACGAATCCGTCGCTGCTCGTCAACACCACGTCACCGACTCCGAGACGCTGGGCGTGGCGCAGCGCAGCGGCATTGGCGGCGTAGGACAGCGACTTCACTCCGACGATCGACCACGGAGCCGGGGCAGAATCACGTGGGCAGTCGGCCACGGAGAACCCACGGTCCAGCGTCATCGCCGAGACCCCGTCCCGCCGCGCGATCAGCGCCCGGTCGGGCAGCGGCGAGACGGTGACGAAGCCGATCGGTCCGCCACCCCGCCCACGGCCGAACACCAACCGCATGACCGCGTCGCCGGCGCCGGGCCACGCCTGGGCCGCCGACTCGACGGCGGTCCGCCACTGAGCCTCCTCCGGTGGCGGCAAGCCAACGGTCGAGGCGGAACGCGCCAGCCGGTCGAGGTGCGCGCCGATCAGGCATCCGCGCCCGTTTCGGAGCAGCAGGGTCTCGAAGACGCCGTCGCCGCGAGCGAACAGCGGATCGTCGACGCGGCCAACCGGATGGTCCGCGGGGACGACCTCGCCGGCGAGGGTGACGACGATCTCGCCGGTGGACGCCATGGGGCCCGAGGATAGTGCGGGTCGACCTCCGTACGCTGGAAGGATGTCTGCCGTCCCCGCTCCAGAGTCCGGTCCCGACGCGGGCGCCACGTGGCACTACGGCGATCCCTTCGGGGAGCAGCGTGCCGCGCAGAACGGCGTCGTCCTGGTGGATCGGTCACATCGCGCCACCATCGCGCTCACCGGTGACGAGCGGCGCAAGTGGCTGCACACGATCTCCAGTCAGCACGTCGTCGACCTTCCCGACGGCGCGGTCGTCGAGAATCTGAGCCTCGACGTGCAGGGACGTGTCGAAGATCACTGGTTGCAGACCCAGCTCGACGGGGTCACCGTCATCGACACCGAACCGTGGCGCGGCGAACCCCTGCTGGCCTACCTGCGCAAGATGATCTTTTGGGCCGCCGTCGTCGCCGAGCCCGCGGATCTCGCCGTCCTGTCGCTCGTCGGCCCGCGGGTGAACGATCCCGCCGTCTTGGCGGCCATCGGCGTCTCCGAGCTTCCCGCCCTGGCATCGGCATCGCCGCTGGCAGACGGTGGTTTCGTCCGCACGCTGCGCGCGGACGAGGTCGACCTGGTGGTGCCGCGCGACGCGGTGCCGGCGTGGCGGAACAGGCTTCTCGCGGCAGGCGTCACACCGGCGGGCATCTGGGCCTACGAAGCACACCGCGCGGCGGCCGTCCGACCACGGCTTGGCGTCGACACCGACGAGCGGACCATCCCGCACGAGGTTGGCTGGATCGGTGGCCCCGGCGAGGGTGCCGTTCACCTCGAAAAGGGTTGTTACCGAGGTCAGGAGACCGTCGCGCGCGTCCACAACCTCGGGAAGCCGCCCCGGATGCTGGTCCTGCTGCAGCTGGACGGGTCCGCGGACCGGCCGGTGACCGGTGATCCCGTGCTCGCCGGCGGGCGCTCCATCGGGCGTCTCGGCACCGTCGTCGACCACGTCGACCTCGGTCCGATCGCGGTGGCGCTGCTCAAGCGCGGCGTTCCCGCGGACACGCAGTTGACCACCGGCGGCGAGACCGAGGTGAGTGCTCTCATCGATCCGGACTCGATGCCGGAGGCTGCTGCGGTGGGCGCTGGACGGCTCGCCGTGGAACGTCTGCGGAGCGCCAAGCGTTGACCTGGAAGTCGCCGCGCTCGCCGTGGAGACCACCCTGCCAGCATGAGACCGCCGGGCACGGTAAAGTGTCGTCAGGACGATAAAACACATTCAGATCGGAGCCGCCTGCTAATCGGGCCGCTCCGTTATTGCGCGAGGGGGTCCCCTATGGGCCGCGGCCGGGCGAAGGCGAAGCAGACAAAGGTCGCTCGCGACCTTAAGTACAGCTCGCCACAAACCGATTTTCAACGGTTACAGCAGGAGCTGGGTGGTTCCGGTTCCCCCGAGCCGGACATCCTGAGCAGCGACGGGCCAGTGGACGATCGCTGGGTCGACGACGACGACTGGCGCCGCTAGAGCGGTCTCCCCGGAACTCGGGTCGACGTCGCGGAGCTCAGAACCTCGGGTGTTGCCCGACCAATTGAGCCCGTGACATTCCCTTGCCGCCCTTGGTGACAGTGCCAAGGGTCCAGCAATCCAGGTGTCGCGCAGTCAAAATCGCCAACGCACGGTCGGTGTCCTCCGGCGCGACGATGGCGACCATGCCGATCCCCATGTTGAACGTCTTGTCCATCTCTGCGCGTTCGATGCGCCCTCGTTGGGCAATCATCGCGAACACGGGAGCGGGCGTCCACGTTCCGCGATCCAACTCGGCGCTCAACCCGTTCGGGATGACCCGCTCGAGGTTGCCCGCGAGTCCGCCGCCGGTCACGTGGCAGAACGTCCGCACCTGGGTTTCGGCGGCCAACGCGAGGCAGTCCTTGGCGTAGATGCGCGTCGGTTCGAGCAGTTCCTCGCCGAGAGTGCGGCCGAATTCCTCGACGTGCCCGGCGAGGTTGCCACGGTCGATCTCCAGCAGCACCTTGCGGGCCAGGGAGTATCCGTTGGAATGCAGCCCGGTCGAGGCCATCGCGATGATGACGTCGCCCGGCTTGACGCGATCGGGCCCGAGAACGTCGTCGGCCTCGACGACGCCGACCCCGGTCGCGGAGATGTCGTAATGGTCCGGGGACATGAGTCCCGGGTGTTCGGCGGTCTCGCCGCCGAGCAGTGCGCAGCCGGCGATGACGCAACCGTTCGCGATGCCCGAGACGATCTCGGCCACGCGTTCGGGCACCGTGCGGCCGACGGCGATGTAGTCCTGCAGGAACAGGGGCTCGGCCCCGCATACGACGAGGTCGTCGACGACCATCGCCACCAGGTCCAGGCCGACCGTGTCGTGCTTGTCCATCGCCTGCGCGATGGCCAGCTTGGTGCCGACCCCGTCGGTGGACGACGCGAGAAGTGGCTCGCGGTATCCCCCACGCAAGGCGAACAGGCCGGCGAATCCGCCGAGCCCTCCCCGCACCTCTGGTCGAGTCGCCTTGGCCGCCCACGGTTTGAACAGTTCGACTGCGCGGTCACCCGCCTCGATGTCCACCCCCGCAGACGCGTAGGAGGCGATGCTGTCGTCGGGCCGCTGATCCTCGCTCATCGGGTATGAGGGTACCGGTCGCACCGATCGCGGTGCACATTCCATCGCTGGTGTGACACGCTGCGCACATGAACACCCTGCGCGGACTGGTCACTGTCGGCGTCTCCGTGACGGCCGTCGCGTCGTCTCTCGGTGTGGCGGCGACGGCGTCGGCCTCCCCCAGCGCCGGGGTGGAGGCCAGGGTGCTGTCGCAGGCCACCGTGGACGGCCATGACTACATCACCAAGGAAATCACCATCGCGCCGGGCGGCACGACGGGGTGGCATTGGCATCCGGGCCGCATATTCGGTGTCGTCCGGTCGGGAACGCTGACCCACAACTTCGCCGACTGTTCGATCGACGGCGTCTACACGGCGGGGTCGCCCATCACCGAGGGCAGCGGCCCCGACCACGTACACGTCGGCCGCAACCTCGGTTTCGAGCCCGTCGTGATGTGGGTTCTCTACATCGACGACGCGGGCGCTCCGCTGGCGGTCGACGCACCTAACCCGGGCTGCCCGTTTGAATAGGTCCCCGGGCGGACATCTGTATCCCTGTCTGCTCCGAATACCTCGGTAGTGGAAACCGACGGACGGAGGCTAGATGTCGGACGTTGAGTCACGCCGCTCACTGGTGACGGGTGCAACCGGATACATCGGCGGGCACCTCGCCGCCCTACTCGTGGAGCGCGGCGAGAACGTGCGTGCGATGGCGCGCACACCGGACAAACTGCGCGACGTGCCGTGGCGCGACGAGGTCGAGGTGGTGCGCGGCGACCTGAGCGATCCCGAGTCGCTGACGGCCGCGTTCGACGGGGTCGACGTCGTCTACTACCTCGTCCACTCGATGGGCACCTCGAAGGACTTCGTCCGCGAAGAGGAGAAGTCGGCGCACAACGTCGTCGCCGCCGCCGAAAAGGCCGGCGTGCGTCGCATCGTCTATCTCTCCGGCCTGCACCCCAAGGGCGAACTGTCACGCCACCTGGAGTCGCGCAACAAGGTCGGCGAAGTCCTGATGGCGTCGTCGGTGGAGGCGGTGGTCCTGCAGGCGGGCATCGTCATCGGGTCCGGGTCGGCGTCCTTCGAAATGGTTCGCCACCTCACCGACCGGCTGCCGGTCATGACGACGCCGAAGTGGGTGCGCAACAAGATCCAGCCGATTTCCGTCGACGACGTGCTGTACTACCTCGCCGAGGCCGCCGACGCGCCGATGTCGAAGTCGCGCACCTTCGACGTCGGGTGCCCGGACGTCTTGGAGTACGCCGACGCGATGCAGATTTACGCAGAGGAGGCAGGGCTACGCAGGCGGGTCATCGTCGCGCTGCCCCTGCTGACGCCGAGCATCGCGAGTTGGTGGGTGGGCTTGGTGACGCCCATTCCGTCCGGGCTGGCCCGGCCGCTGGTGGAGTCACTCGCCCACGACGCGGTCATGTCGGAGCACGACATCGACGACGTCATCCCGCCGCCACCCGGTGGCCTGACGAGTTACCGGGATTCGGTGCGCCGCGCGCTCGAACAGGACGGGACCAACGGCAAGGGTCGACGTCACCTGATCCGCTTCAGTTCGGTTGCGCCGCAGTAGCTTTGGGGCCGGCCGCCGTCAGGGACGGCGGTCGTCAGGGGCGACGAAGCGCCGAGACGTTGTCGTTGTCGGACTGGACGCCGGTACGGGCCGCGTTGGCCAACATGTGCTCGATGACGTTCTTGCCGAGCGCCGACTCGCTGGGCAGCTCGATCGGGTACTCCCCGTCGAAGCACGCCGAGCAGAGGCGGGATGCGGGCTGCTCGGTCGCCGCGATCATGCCCTGGTGCGAGATGTAGTTCAGGCTGTCGGCGCCGATTGCGCGCCGCACCGCGTCGAGCATCTCCGCTTCGTTGGCTCCCGCGTTGGACGCGTTGGCGATCAGCTCGGCGGGCGTGGCGAAGTCGATGCCGTAGAAGCACGGCCACTTGACCGGCGGCGAGGCGATGCGGACGTGTACCTCGAGTGCGCCGGCCTCGCGGAGCATCCGGATCAGCGCGCGCTGGGTGTTGCCGCGCACGATCGAGTCGTCGACGACGATCAGTCGCTTGCCGCGGATGACTTCCTTTAGCGGGTTGAGCTTGAGCCGGATGCCGAGCTGACGGATGGTCTGCGACGGCTGGATGAAGGTGCGGCCGACGTAGGCGTTCTTCATCAGGCCCTGGCCGTAGGGGATGCCGGACTCCTGCGCATAGCCGACGGCCGCCGGAATGCCGGATTCGGGCACGCCGATCACCAGGTCGCCTTCGACCGGGCTCTCGCGGGCGAGGCGCTTGCCGATGTCGACGCGGGTGGTGTGCACCGAACGGCCGGCAAGGACGCTGTCGGGCCGGGCCAAGTAGACGTATTCGAAGACACAACCCTTGGGAGTCGGGTTGGCGAAGCGGGTGGAGCGGACGCCGTCGGCGTCGATGGCCAGTAGCTCGCCGGGTTCGATGTCGCGCACGAAGGCGGCGCCGACGATGTCGAGGGCGGCCGTCTCGGAGGCCACCACCCAGCCGCGGTCGAGCCTGCCGAGGGACAGCGGGCGCACGCCGTGCGGGTCGCGGGCGGCGTACAGCGTGTTCTCGTCCATGAAGGTCAGACAGAAGGCACCGCGAACCGTCGGCAACAACTCCAGTGCGGCCTGCTCGAGGGTGGCGTCCGCTGCACCGTGGGCCAGCAGCGCGCCGAGGATGTCGGAGTCCGTCGTGGCCGAGGTGGCCCCGCGCATGTCGGTCAGTCCCGCTTCTCTGGCGCGGGCGGCGAGTTCGGTCGTGTTGACGAGGTTGCCGTTGTGCCCGAGTGCCACGCCGGTTCCGGCCGCGGTGTTCCTGAACACCGGCTGGGCGTTCTCCCAGGTCGTGGATCCGGTCGTGGAGTACCGGCAGTGGCCGATCGCGACGTGGCCTTCCATCGCCGCGAGAGTCTGCTCGTCGAATACCTGGCTGACCAGACCGAGGTCCTTGAACACCAGCACCTGGGAGCCGTCGGCGACGGCGATGCCTGCCGCCTCCTGCCCTCTGTGCTGCAGGGCATATAGGCCGTAGTACGTGAGCTTCGCCACATCTTCGCCAGGTGCCCAGACGCCGAAGACGCCACATTCTTCTTTGGGCTCGTCGTCCGTCTTGTCGATCAGGTCGATCTGCTCGGCGGTCACGATCAGTGTGCTCCCTAGGGGCTGTGGGTGACGGGCTTCAGTCTACGGTCAACATCGGTCGAAGGTGGAATCGATGCGCGTGTCCGTGACCACTTCAACAGCGAGCAGGCCGCGCGCATTTCTCGACGGAGGTGTGACGCGCGTGGAACCCGATGGAGTGCAGGCCGACGACGAATCACGGGCCTGGCGCCTGGGCACCCGGATCGTCTTCCGGTTCTGCGTCGTCTACTTCGGGTTGTTCTGTCTCACGTTCGCGCAGATCACGTTCGTCTACGCCGGGGTGTTGGCCGGCGTGCTGCCGAGCGGCGCCGTCATCTGGCAGCAGGTGGCACTCCAACCGCTCACCGGGTGGTTCGGTCGCACGGTCCTCGGCGTCGACGCGGTTCTGACACCCGGGTCCGGCAGCGGCGACCAGGCCGCGATCTGGGTGTACGTCGCGTTTCTTCTGACGGTGGCGGTGCTGGCGACCGTCGCGTGGTCGGTGCTGGACCGACGGCGTTGGCAGTACCCGAGGCTGGCGGCGTGGTTCACGGTGTTCCTGCGCCTGTGCCTCGGCGGTCAGATGCTGTTCTACGGTTTCGCGAAGCTCATTCCGACGCAGATGCCGTCACCGCCTCTCGCCGCGTTGATCGAACCGTTCGGAAACCTGAGTCCGATGGCGGTGCTGTGGCTGCAGGTCGGTACCTCCCACCCGTACGAAATGGCGCTGGGAGCCGTCGAGGTGCTCGCCGGGGCGCTGTTGTTCGTTCCGAGGACGGCGACGCTCGGGGCGTTGGTGAGCCTGGCCGGGACGGGACAGATCTTCCTGTTGAACATGACCTACGACGTGCCGGTCAAGATCCTGTCGTTCCACTTGGTGTTGATCAGCGCACTCCTGTTGGCGCCCAACGCAAGACGGCTCGTCGACGTCGTGGTGCTCGGCCGTGGCGTGGGCCCAGAGCGGCGATCCGCCCTGTTCGACTCGCCGCGACGCAACCGGCTGGCCGGGGTCGGCCAAACGCTCCTCGGCGTGTGGGTGTTGGTCGGGTGCGTGGTGCTCGGCCTGCAGACGTGGCGCGAATTCGGTGACGGGCGGGCCAAGCCGGACCTCTACGGCATCTGGCAGGTCGCCGAGTTCTCGGTCGACGGAACCCCGCGCCCACCCCTGCTGACCGACGACATCCGCTGGCAGAGAGTCGTATTCGACCAGCCCGGTGTCCTCACCTACCAACTGATGAACGGCGATCTGGTCGACGTCGCGGCCGACACCACGGGCGGCACACTGTCGGTGCCGGACGGCGGCGGCTCGTTCGCGATCGACAGGGCGGGCGACGACCTGCGCCTGACCGGTCGTTGGAAGGACGAGCCCACGACGGTCGTTCTGGAACGTCGACCACTGGAGGACTTCACGCTGCGCAACCGCGGGTTTCATTGGGTGCAGGAAGCGCCGTTCTTCGGCTAGGAGACGAGCGGGACGACGGGCAGCCAGTCGGCGATCTCCCCGGCGCGCGACCCAGACGACTGCAACGTCCCGTTGGCCAACGCGTCGGGCATCGCCAGAAGACCGGTGGCCAACAGCAGCCAGGTTCGGGGGTCGGTCTCGACTACGTTCGGCGGGTTTCCGCGGGTGTGCGCCAAACCCGAGATGCACTGCACGGCAACGAAGGGCGGCACCCGCACCTCGACACTGGCACCGGGCGCCTGAGCGGCAAGGGTCCTGGCCGTCAGGCGCACCGCGTCGGCGATGGCGCTGCGGTCGGGCATGGCGACGGTGTCGTCACGCAGCCAAGCCGCGACGGCCGAGACGGCTTCGCGGGTCTTCGTCGGATCCGCTATGCGGCGGGCGGCCATACCCTAGTCTCCCAGAATGGCTTTCGACCGCCACCGGCCGCCATACAGGCTGGCAGGAGCGGTGCTAATGGCGATCGTCGTGCTCTTCGGCGTGCTGATGGCCAAACAGTACCGCGGCGACTTCGTCGGGCAGACCGAACTCGTGGTGATGTCCGACCGGGCCGGCCTGGTCGTCGACCCCGGCTCGAAGGTCACCCTCAACGGCGTCGAGATCGGGCGGGTTGCCGGCATCGACACCGCCGAGGTCGACGGTCGCGAGCGAGCGCTGATCGTCCTCGACGTCAAGGACGAATACCTGGTGTCGATACCCTCCAACGTCCTGGCCGACGTCAGGGCCAGCACCGTGTTCGGCAACAAGTACGTGTCCTTCCGGTCACCGGAAACCCCGTCCGCAGAGCGGGTTTCACCCGGGTCGGTGATCCCCGTGCAGTCGGTCACCACGGAGTTCAACACACTCTTCGAAACGGTCACGTCGATCGCGGACAAGGTGGACCCGGTCAAGCTGAACCAGACGCTGACCGCCACGGCACAGGCCCTTGGCGGCCTGGGAACCAGATTCGGGGTGTCGCTCGAGGACGCCAACGCGATCCTCGCCGACCTGAACCCGCGGTTGCCCCGGTTCGGCGATGACGTCGCGCGCTCCGGCGAACTGCTCGACGTCTACGCCGACGCTGCGCCGAATCTGTTCGACGGGCTCGACTCCGCCGTGACCACCGCGCGCTCGCTCAACGCGCGCCGTGGCGACGTCGACTCCGCGCTGATGGCGGCCATCGGATTCGGCGACAGCGCAGCAGATCCGCTGCAGCGCGCCGGGCCGTATTTCATTCGTGTCGCGGCGGACCTGGTGCCGACGACAGCACTGCTCGACGACTACCGCGGCATGATTCTGTGCACCCTGCGCAACTATCACGACGTCGGGCCGAGGATCGCCTCGTCCCTCGGCGGCGACAACGGATACTCTCTGGCGGCGTTCGGAACGCTGACCGGCGCGGGCAATCCGTACATCTATCCCGACAATCTGCCGCGAATCAACGCCCGTGGCGGCCCGGAGGGTCGGCCCGGTTGCTGGCAGAAGGTGACCTACGACCTGTGGCCGCACCCCTATTTGGTGATGGACACCGGGTACAGCATTGCGCCCTACAACCACGTCGAGTTGGGCCAGCCCCTCGCCGTCGACCACGTCTGGGGCCGTCAGATCGGCGAGCTGACCATCAACCCCTGAGCCTTGACGTCAACAGTCGTTGAGGTTCTACGTTGGTTGCATGACGTTCAGACCACACGAAGTCGAGTTCATGGGCCACACCGACATTGGGCGCTTGGCCACCGTCCGGCCCGACGGCACGCTCCAGAACAGTCCGGTCGGATTCACCTACAACGAGAAGCTGGGAACCATCGACATCGCGGGCTACCACATGTCGAAGAGCCAGAAGTTCCGCAACGTCGCCACTCACTCAACGGTCGCCTTCGTCGTCGACGACATCGTGTCGCGCGATCCGTGGCGGGTGCGGTGCCTGGAAGTCCGCGGAATCGCGGTGCAAGCGGACGCGGGCCCCGCCACCGGACCCGCAGGTGACCATCTCGATGCCGCGATCATTCGGATCACGCCACGCAGGATCATCGCCTTCGGCATCGACGACACCGACACCGAACCTCATCTGCTCGAGGCGGACAGCCGCGACGTCTGAGCCGTCAACGCCGCGACCGCTCCCGCCTCGTTGACCGCCAGGTGCGCGAGCATCGGCGCGGCGAGGCTTCCCGAGCGGTCGTACAGCCATCCGAAGACCCAGCCCGCCGCGCCGGTGACGGCCACGGTCCCGACGACCGTCTCCCCCGCTCCGCGCGCGTCGGCGACGTGCGAGAGCCCGAACGCCGCCGCCTGGAGGGCGCGGCCCCACCGCGGTCCGAAGGACTGCGCCGCAACGGTTCCCAGCGCTGCCCGGAATGCGGCCTCCTCCGACCAGACCGTGCCGATCGGGATGCGAATCAACACCCATTCCGCGGCCGACCCCGGAATCGCCCGTCGCCTCGCACCAGACCTAACGGCGGGCACGGCCATGGCGGAGGCCACCGTCGCCGACACCGCGGCAGCCACCCGAAGACCAAGCCGCACACCGTCCGTCGATGCGGGCGGTCGCAGTCCGAGCGGTGCGTCGGCCCACCAGACCAGCGCCCCACCGAGGATGGCGTTGAGCAGTACGTGCCACCGCGACGGCAGCTTCGGCGAGACAAGACTCCAGCCGACCAGCGCGGCCGCCAGCACCAATGGTCTTGTCGCGCTTGGCTTGGTCAATATTCGCTGCCGGCGTCGTGCACGGCGGCGCGGACTCGTTCGGTGTCTGCGCTCGTCCACCCGTCCGGCGGGATGACGGCGACCCAGCCGTCGAGCACGGAGTCGCCGTAGTTGTGACCGTGCCCGGCGGGCACGCTGGAGGCGTTGGTCATGTCGGCGCTGACCTGCCAGAAGGTGACGATGGGGTACCAGCGCATCGACGTCGTGCGGTCCAGTCCCGCCGGCTCGACCAGCCAGTCCGGTCGCTCGAACACCAGCTCCGGCGACCACCAGACGATCGGGTCAGAGGCGTGCTGCAGGAACAGCACCCTGGTTCCGCCCCATTCCGGCCTGGCGATCTCCGCGATGTCGGCGCTGGTGTTGGCCTGCGAGAAGCGCACCGTGCTGCCGTTGTCGTAGCGCGGCTCGACCTCGGGAGTCCAGGGATCACGGCGCTGCACCAAAGCGCTCCACAACGAACTCTGGTTGGGTGGGCCGACCCACAGCACCGCGGAGAAGCCCATCCGCGCGATGTCGGGAAGCCAGTCGAAGGCACCCTGCCCTCCGAGCGACCCCAGGCTCTCTCCGTACAACACCAGCTTCGGCCTGCGCTCGGCAGGCAGTCGAGACCAGCGATCGTGCACGGCGGTGACGAGCACGCGAGCCGACTGCACGGACTTGTCCCGGTCCCCAAGGAACGAAATCCAGCTCGGCAGATACGAGTACTGCACGCCGACGAGCGCGGTGTCGCCGGCGTAGATGCTCTCGATCGACCTGGCGGCCACCGGGTTGATCCATCCGGTGCCGGTGGTCGGAACGATGACGAGCAGTTTGCGGTCGAATGCGCCGGTGCGCATCAACTCGCTGACGATGACGTTGGCTCTGGCCTGGTCGGTGTCGGCGGTCTCGAGGCCTGCGTACACGCGGATGGGTTCCTTGGCTGGCCGACCGGCGAGCCCAGTCAGTTCGGCCGCGTGCGGCCCCGTCGCCACGAAGTTCCGCCCCTGAAAGCCCAGCGTCTCCCACGCTGCGAATGACGTCGGGCTGCCCGATCTTTCGGGTTGGCTCGGCTGGGCGACGCCGTCGCGGGTGGTGAAGTTCTGTGGCTGGAACACCCGACTGGCCCCGGCGAGGAAGCCGCGGTACAGAACGCCGTTGACCAGGGTGACCACGACCACCACGACGATGGCCGTCCCGATGAGCAATGCGGTCTCCTGGTGAAGGTGCCACCGCCGGATGAACATCCTGGCAAGCGATTTGACCGCGTCGTAGAGCACCCGGGCCGCGCACACGCACGCACCGCCGACCACCACGGCTGCCCCCAGGGTGCGGAGGTACCCCAGGTCGGTAGGCCCGTCGATGCCCATTTCGGCGGCCACCTGACGCTGCCACGCCGCCGCCGGGATCAGCATCGACACGCACACGACGATCGAGGTGGCGACGACGCCGACCTTCAGTGCGTTCAGCGTCTTCCTGGACGGCGGCCACCATTGCCGATGGTGCAGTGCGAAACGGTGGAACACCTTGGCGAGCACGACGCCGATGGCGTAGCCGATCGACGCGTTGATACCGCCGATCAACCCCTGGAACAGCCAGTCCCGCGGAAGCAGCGACGGCGTCAGCGACAAGCAGAAGAAGACGGTGGCCACGGCGACCCCGCCGAAGTCGAGGCGCACCAGGCTCCACGCCCAGACGACGACGGGGTGACGTTCGACGCCTCGCCGGCGCCGTGGGATGTCGGCGATGAGTTCGCCGGTGACGGTTGAGGTTTCGCCACTCACCCGAACAGTCCGGGAAGCACGCCCTCCGACGTGCTGCGCAATTCGTCGAGACTCACGCTGAACTGACCCTGGACCTCGATGGACGTGCTGCCTTCGTCGACGACGCCGATGCGTTCGGCGGGCAGTCCGCGCGCCTCGCACATGGCACGGAATCGGCTCTCCTCGGTGCGCGGGACGGCGACGACCACCCGCCCCGCGGACTCGGAGAACAAGGTCACGAAGGGGTCTGCGCCCTCCGGAAGGATGAGCCGACAACCGGTTTCGCCGGCGAGCGCAGATTCCAGGACGGCTTGGATGAGGCCGCCCTCGGACAGGTCGTGCGCCGCGGAGATCAAACCGTCCCGCGACGCCGACACCAGCACCTCGGCGAGCAACTGCTCGCGAGCCAGGTCCACCTTGGGCGGTACGCCGCCGAGGTGGTCTGCGGTGACCTGAGCCCAGACGGACCCGTCGAACTCGTCGTAGGTGTCGCCCAACAGGATCAACGTCTCACCGGGCTCGGCGCCGAACGCCGTAGGGACGCGTCGCTTGACGTCCTCCAAGACGCCGAGGACGCCGACCACCGGAGTCGGAAGGATCGGCGTGGTGCCGGTCTGGTTGTAGAAGCTCACGTTGCCACCGGTGACCGGGATGCCAAGGGCCGCACAGCCATCCGCCAAGCCGCGGACGGCCTGCGAGAACTGCCACATCACGCCCGGGTCCTCGGGAGAGCCGAAGTTGAGGCAGTTGGTGACGGCGACCGGGGTGGCACCGGTGACCGCGACGTTGCGATAGGCCTCCGCCAGCGCCAGCTGGGCACCGGTGTACGGGTCGAGGAACGTGTAACGGCCGGACGCGTCGGTGGAGATCGCGACGCCGCGACCGGTGGCCTCGTCGATGCGGAGCACGCCACCGTCGGCGTGTTCGGCGAGCACGGTGTTGCCGCGGACGTAGCGGTCATACTGCTCGGTGATGAAGGCCCGGCTGCACAGGTGCGGGCTGCCAAGGAGTTTCAGCAGCGTCTCGCGCAACTCGTCACCGGTGGACGGGCGCGGGATCGACGCCGACGTGTCGGCGTTGAGGGCATCCTGCGTGTCGGGCCGCTGGACGGGCCGCTCGTAGACCGGACCCTCGTGCGCGACGGTCCTCGGGGGCACGTCGACGACGGTCTCGCCGTTCCAGGTGATCTGCAGCCGGTCGCCGTCGGTCACCTCGCCGATGACGGTGGCCAGCACCTCCCACTTGCGGCACACGGCCATGAACGCGTCGACGTTCTCGGGAGCCACGACCGCGCACATGCGTTCCTGCGACTCGCTGGACAGCACCTCCGCGGGGGTCATGAACTTGGCCCGCAGCGGCACCTTGTCGAGTTCGATCGACATGCCGCCGTCGCCGGCCGATGCGAGTTCAGAAGTGGCGCAAGACAATCCGGCGCCACCAAGGTCTTGGATGCCGATCACCAAGCCCGCCGCGTACAGCTCGAGGCAGCACTCGATGAGCACCTTCTCCATGAAGGGGTCGCCGACCTGGACCGACGGCAGCTTCTTGCGGCCGGGGCCCTCGCCCTCGTCGCCGCCGAAGGTCTCCGACGCGAGCACCGAGACACCACCGATGCCGTCGAGGCCGGTGCGGGCGCCGAACAGGATGATCTTGTTGCCGGTACCGGATGCGAAGGCGAGGTGCAGGTCCTCCTTGCGGAGCACGCCGATGCACAGCGCGTTCACCAGCGGGTTGCCCGCGTAGGACGGATCGAAGATCGTCTCGCCGCCGATGTTGGGCAGGCCGAGGGAGTTGCCGTAGCCGCCGACGCCGCGCACGACGCCGTCGAGGACCCGCCGGGTGTCGGGTGCGTCGGCGGGGCCGAAGCGCAGCTGATCCATCACCGCGACCGGGCGCGCGCCCATGGCCATGATGTCGCGGACGATGCCGCCCACGCCGGTGGCCGCGCCCTGATACGGCTCGACGTAGGACGGGTGGTTGTGCGATTCGACCTTGAACGTCACCGCCCAGCCGTCGCCGATGTCGACGACGCCGGCGTTCTCGCCGATGCCGGCCAGCATGCCGGCCTTCATCTCGTCGGTCGTCGTCTCGCCGAAGTAGCGCAGGTGCACCTTCGAAGACTTGTAGGAGCAGTGTTCGCTCCACATCACCGAGTACATGGCCAGCTCGGCGTCGGTGGGCCGACGTCCGAGAATGCCACGAATCCGCTGGTACTCGTCGTCCTTCAGGCCGAGCTCACGGAATGGCTGCGGCTGATCGGGGGTAGTAGAAGCTTGCTCGACACTGTCCACTTCGTGGGAGTACGCGGATGTCACCTCAGTAGTTTATTCGCTCTGCCGACCGGCGAGTGCCCGCGCCGCGATGGGGCCCCCAAAACCGTGCAAAACGACGCTGCCGAGCACCACGACGACCACGACCAACAAGATGGTGTTCTCGTCGGGCGGGTCGAGCACGTTGTAGGCCAACAGCCCGAAGACGATCACCGCGGCGCCGCGTGGACCAAGGCCGCCAAGCATCACCCGTTCCCGCCAACTGAACTTCGAACCGAACATGGCGAGTAGGACGGGCAGCATCCGCACCAGTGTCAGCGCCAAGAGGCAGAACACCACGATGCCGACGGTGAGGTCGGCACGCCAGTAGGCGATCAGAATCACACCGCCGAAGACGAACCACATCAGGGACGTCAGCAGGAAGCCGAGGTCCTCGAGCAGCTCCAGCTCACGCTCGGCGTCACTCGATTGCCGGTAGTAGTGGTACGCCACCCCACACAGGTACGCGGCGACGAAGCCGTTGCCGTGCCACCAGATGGCGAGTGTGTAGGCCGCGGCCGGCGCGGCCACCACCAACATCCGCCGGGACTGATCGGTCATCAGGTTCTTGCGCTCGGCAAGATTTGCGCCGAGAGCAAGCCCGGCGCCCACCAGGACCCCGACCAGGATCGCCTTCGCCGAGTGGGGCAACGCTTCGCCAAGCTCGTCCCACACCGAGCCTGCCTCGACGTGCTGATCGGCCACGGCGAGGGCGAAGAGGAAGATCGGCGACAGGATGCCGTCGTTGTGCCCGGCCTCGACGTTGAGCAGATCGCTCACCCGATGAGGCACCTCGCGGTGTCGCACGATCCACTGCGCGGGGGCGAAGTCGATCGGCACCACGATGCAAGCGATGACGACGACCGTCGCCAACGACAGGCCGGGCAGCAGCCACAGGCCGAGCAGGACGGCGATGCCCACGCTGAGCGGCAACGCCACGAACAGCACTCGGGCGGCCGAGCGTGGGTGCTCACCGAACAGCCCGGCGCGCATTGCATTGGCGTCGACGAACAACAGGACCGCCAGGACGATCTTGGCGGCCTGCTCGGCGGTCTCGGAGTTGAGCGTGTCGGCGAGCGAGCCGTGAGTCGTGTACTCGACGACGGCACCGGCCAGGAGGAGGAAGAGCGGGGGCGTGATGCGCCACTTCTCCATGCCCCGGGCCAAGAGGGCCCAGACGGCAAGCAGGAGCGAGATGGCGATCAGCGACAGCAACACGTGGGTGATCCTGCCCGGTGAGCTATCCGCCCGCTATGCAGAACGCATTGCCATCCGGGTCCGCGAGCACCACCCACCGGAAGTCGTCGCCGAAGCTGTTGCGTTCGACCTCCCTGGCGCCGAGTTCGACGGCCCTGGCCACCTCAGCCTCCATGTCGGCGGCATGCAGGTCGAGGTGTGCCCTGTTCTTGCCGGGCGTCGGGTCGGGCACCCGCTGAAAGCCAAGGGTCGTGCCGCCCTCGCGGGGCACCAGGACGAACTCGCCAGGCACGACCGCGTTGACCTCACTTCCCAACAGCCCCGCCCACCACGCGGCGAGCGCGTCGGGATCCGCGCAATCGAACGTCACGGTCGCAATCTCGAGACTCATGCCTGAAGAAGGTAATTCACACCGGAGACAAGAAGGCCTGCAATGCGACGGAATAGGCGTGCACGTCGCGCGCACCCATCAATTCGCGGGCCGAGTGCATGGCCAATTGGGCGGCACCCACGTCGACGGTCGGGATTCCGGTGCGGGCCGCCGTCATCGGCCCGATCGTCGACCCGCAGGGCAGATCGGCACGATGCTCGTATCGCTGCAGCGGCACTCCGGCCTGCGCGCAGGCCAGGGCGAAGGCGGCAGCCGTCCTGCCGTCGGTGGCGTAGCGAAGGTTTGGGTGGACCTTCAGCACCGGTCCGCCGTTCACCTCGATGAGGTGGCCGGGTTCGTGCCGCTCCGGGTAGTTGGGGTGGGTGGCGTGGGCCATGTCCCCCGAGGCCACCATCGAGCCGGAGAGGCGACGCAGAAAGCCCTCGCGCCCGTCGCCGCCGGTCAGGGCGATTCGCTCCAGCACCGTGGGCAACAGTTCAGACTGCGCGCCGTGATCCGACGTCGACCCGACCTCCTCGTGGTCGAACAGCGCCAGCACGGGCACGTAGCCCCGCGCGTCGGCAGCCAGGAACGCCTCCAAGCCGGCGTAACAGGTGCCCTGGTTGTCCAGGCGTGGCGCGCTGACGAGGTCGCGGTCGGCGCCAACCAGCGTCGACGGCGTCAGGTCGTGGGTCATCAGGTCGGCCGCCAGCACCCCGCCGGGGTCGACGCCCGCGCGCTCGGCGACCCAGTCGACGAACGGGCGCACCCGGTCGCCGACACCCCACACGGCGTTGACGTGGCGCTGCGGATTCAGCTCGACACCCTTGCGGTCATCCGACAGGTGGATGGCCAACTGCGGCACCCGAAGGACCGGATCGTCGACGCGCACCAGCACGTCCTCGACCGCATTTCCCTTCCGGACCGACAGTCTGCCGCTGATCCCGAGGTCGCGGTCCAGCCACGAGTTCAGCCATGCTCCGCCATACGGTTCAAGCGCGACCACCTGCCAGCCGGCCACGACCCGGTCCGGGTGCTGTTTGACGCGCAAATTGGGGCTGTCGGTGTGGCCGCCGACGATGCGGAACGGTGCGCCGTCGGCGGCGGCCTTCCAGGCGACGAGCGAACCGGCGCGGACGGTGAAGTAGCCCTCGTGGCCCTCACTGCCCGACGGCCAGGGCTCCCCCTCCGACAGTTCGAGGTACCCGGCCGCGCGTAGACGATCGGCCACGGTCGCGCACACGTGGAACGGCGACGGCGAGGCGTCGATGAAGTCGCACAATCCCTGGGGGCTAGCTGCCATCTTTTCATCTTGACCGGTGCCGTTGGTGATCTTGACGCTAGGGTCCCTGATGTGTCCGATCCGCAGCCGCAGAAGGTGCTGGCGCCCCTGACTCCCGCCGCCATCTTCCTCGTCGCCACCGTCGACGAGGGCGGCGAGGACGTCGTCCACGACGCGCTCGGCGACATCTCGGGTTTGGTGCGGGCGATCGGCTTTCGCGATCCGAGCAAGCAGCTGTCGACGGTGACGTCCATCGGTTCCGACGCGTTCGGTCGACTCTTCTCCGGTCCGCGCCCCGCGGAACTGCACCCCTTCGTCGCACTCGACGGCCCCCGCCACCACGCGCCGTCGACTCCGGGCGACCTGTTGTTCCACATCCGCGCGAACTCCCTCGACGTCTGCTTCGAGCTGGCCGGGCGGATCGTCGACGCGATGGCAGGAGCCATCACCGTCGTCGACGAAGTGCACGGCTTCAAGTTCTTCGACAACCGCGACCTGATGGGGTTCGTCGACGGGACCGAGAACCCCGACGGCCCAATCGCCGTGAACGCCACCCAGATCGGCGACGAAGACCCCGACTTTGCCGGCGGAAGCTACGTCCACGTGCAGAAGTACCTCCACGACATGAGCTCGTGGAACGCGCTGACCACCGAAGCTCAGGAGCGGGTGATCGGCCGCACCAAGCTCGACGACATCGAGCTCGCCGACGACGTGAAACCCCCGAACTCGCACCTGGCCCTCAACGTGATCACCGACGACGAGGGCAACGAGCTCAAGATCCTGCGGCACAACATGCCCTTCGGCGAAGTCGGCAAGGCCGAGTTCGGCACGTACTACATCGGCTACTCACGGACTCCCACGGTCACCGAACGGATGCTGCGCAACATGTTCATCGGCGACCCGCCGGGCAACACCGACCGCATCCTCGACTTCTCCACCGCCGTCACGGGCACCATGTTCTTCGTTCCGACGGCGGACTTCCTCGACGACCCGCCGCCGTTGCCCGAAATGGACTCGGCCGCAACCACTTCCGCAGCCCCCACTTCCACCGGCTCCCTGTCGATCGGCAGTTTGAAAGGACAACCCCAATGAACAACCACTACCGCGAACTGGCACCGATCACTGACGAAGCCTGGGGCGAGATCGAACAGGAGGCCACCCGAACCTTCAAGCGCCACATCGCCGGACGACGCGTCGTCGACGTCAGCGCACCCGGCGGTCCGACGAAGGCCTCGGTGAGCACCGGCCACCTCGTCGACGTCGCACCTCCCGGCGACGGCGTCGTGGCACACCTCCGCGAAAGTCGGCCGCTGGTACGGCTTCGCGCGCCGTTCACCATCGCCCGCACCGACATCGACGACGTGGAGCGCGGCTCGCAGGACTCCGACTGGGACCCGGTGAAGGCAGCCGCGAAGCAGTTGGCGTTCGCCGAGGACCGGGCGATCTTCGAGGGGTACAAGGACGCGTCCATCGACGGCATCCGCAAGTGCAGCTCCAACACCGCTCTTGCGCTGCCGTCGGACCCCAAGGAGATCCCCGACGTCATCTCCCAGGCGCTGTCCGAACTTCGGCTGGCCGGCGTCGACGGTCCGTACTGCGTGTTGCTGTCCGCCGACGTCTACACCCAGGTCAGCGAGACCACCGCCCACGGCTATCCGATCCGCGAGCACCTCAACCGGCTCGTCGACGGCGAAATCATCTGGGCACCAGCGATTGACGGTGCGTTCGTGCTGTCCACCCGCGGCGGCGACTTCGACCTCCAGCTGGGCACCGACGTGTCGATCGGCTACCTGTCGCACGACGCACAAAGCGTGCAGCTGTACCTCGAGGAGACGCTGACGTTCCTCTGCTACACGGCGGAGGCGTCGGTCGCGCTGACCCCGTAACTTGGACACGTGGTCGTCGACGCGCTCGTCCCCCTCACCTGTGGGTTGTTGACCCTGCCCACCGCGTTCTTCCTCGCCGGTGAGCCCGATGAGCTCACCGTGCCGGTACCGGCGTACCTGATCAACCATCCGGACGGACGCGTGCTGTTCGACGCCGGGCTGGGGGCACGCTTCCGCAGGCCCACCGGGACGCCCGTCGACGGCCGGGTGGACCTCGAGGACGACGCCTGCGTGGACGCCCGCCTTCGGGCGTTGGCGGTCGACCCCGGTGAAATCCGCTACCTGGTCAACTCGCATCTGCACTCCGACCACGCGGGCGGCAACGCCTTCGTGCCGGATGCGACGGTCGTCGTGCAGCGTGAGGAATGGGAATTCGCCCACGTGTCAGATGATTTCGCCTATCACCGTCCCGAATTCGACACGGGGCAGAACGTGATGTTGGTCGACGGTCATCTCGATCTGTTCGGCGACGGATCCGTACAGCTGATCCCCACCCCGGGGCACACCCCCGGCCATCAGTCCGCGCTGGTGCGCACCCCGACGGGAGACGTCGTGCTGACGGGTGACGCCTGCAATCTGAGGCGGTCGATGGACGAGATGCGGCTGCCCGACCACGCCAACGACGAAGAGCTCTACCGCCAGTCGCTGGGGGCCCTGCGAACCTTGCGCGACCAGGGCGCCAGCGTGTTCTACGGTCACGACCCGGACTTCTGGGCGACGCTTGAGCAAGGCGTTGCGTGGAGGTCGGCGGGCTGACGAGCCGCATCGACGGCGCCAGACGGTAGCGAGTCGGGCCACGGCCCCGTCGATCTCCATCCGATCTCCACGGAATCTTCACGCGAGAACCAGCAGCTGCGACGAACATTCAATTCGTCAAGGCAGGTGCCGATCGACTCCAACGCCGAAGTCGACTCAGCGCGCCCGCTTCATCCGAGCTGCGCGTCCGGTTAGTTGTCTGGTTGTCCCCCAACATCAGTGGGTCCACCACGTCGGCACCGAGACGCTTGCACTCGCCGCCACCCTTCACAGGGGGGCGGACACCTCGAAGGGGACCGGCCGATGCTGCGTTCAGATCCGTCCGTGAGCGCCGAAACAGACGCGTTGCCCGGCGACCAGGTGCTGGCCGCCAGATTCAACAATGAGGTCATCCCCCACTCGGGCCATCTGTTCGGTCACGCCATCGGATTGACCCACCACCGGTCAGATGCCGAGGACCTGGTGCAGGAGACCATGATCAAGGCCTACGTGTCGTTCGCGACGTTCCGAGAGGGATCGAACGTCAAGGCGTGGCTGTATCGCATCATGGCGAACACGTGGGTGGACCGGCACCGGTTGTCGCTGCGCCGCCCGGCCGAGCACCTCCACGGCGATCTGACCGACCCACAGACGGCCAGCCAGGCCGCCGTCATGGGCAGTCTGCCGTCCGCAGAGTCAGAGGTGGTGAAGCTGGTTCCTGGCGACGCGGAGGTTGCGCTGAGTAACCTTCCGCCCAACTTGCGCGAGATCGTCTACTACGCCGACGTACAGGGTTATCGCAACACCGAGGTTGCCGAGATGCTCCAGATTCCGGTCGGCACAGTGGGTTCGCGCCTCTTCCGAGGTCGACGCGAACTGCGCGCCAGACTGACTGAGCGCTGCTGCGCCGATGACCACGAGGCGCGGAGGACTGCCTGAGCCAAGCAGACGGATCGGCAACTACGCCGCGAGCACCGCATCCAGCGCGGAGTAGAACAGCCCCAACCCGTCGTCGGACGGACCGGTCAGTGCCTCGGTGGCGTGCTCGGGGTGCGGCATGAGGCCGACGACCCGGCCGTTGGGCGAGCTGATGCCGGCGATGTTGCGCAGCGACCCGTTGAGGTTCTCTCGGTAGCGGAAGACGACGCGGTCCTCGCCCTCCAACTCGTCGAGCACGTCTTCGGATGCCACGAAGCGGCCCTCGCCGGACTTCAGCGGCACCAGCAGGTCGGCGCCCTTCTCGTAGCGGGTGGTCCACGCCGACGACGTCGACGCCACCTCCAGCCACACGTCGCGACAGACGAAGTGCAGACCGGCGTTGCGGGTCAGCGCACCTGGCAGCAGGCCGGCTTCGCAGAGAACCTGGAAGCCGTTGCAGATGCCGAGGACCGGCATGCCGCGTCCCGCCGCCGCGACGACCTCACCCATCACGGGCGCAAACTTGGCGATCGCTCCGCAACGCAGGTAGTCACCGTAGGAGAACCCACCGGGAACCACGACCGCGTCGACGCCCTTGAGGTCGGCGTCGGCGTGCCAAAGATTGACCGACTCCGCCCCGGCCAGACGGACGGCACGGGCGGCGTCGACGTCGTCGAGCGTCCCGGGGAACGTGACGACGCCAACCTTGGCGGTCACCCTTCCTCCCGGGTCACGGTCCAGTCTTCGATCACGGTGTTGGCGAGCAGCGACTCGGCGATTTCGGACAGCGTCTCGTCACTCACGCTGTCGTCGACCTCCAACTCGAATCGCTTGCCCTGCCTGACATCTGAGACGCCTGACACGCCGAGGCGGCCCAAGGCTCCGACGATCGCCTGACCCTGGGGGTCGAGGATCACCGTTTTGGGCATCACGTGCACTACGACGCGGGCCACGCGCGGCTCCTGTTCTGAGAAGTTGATTGCTCGGGGCTCACTCTACCGGCACGTATCGGGTCACAATGGAGCCATGCAACTGACGCACTTCGGCCACTCCTGCCTGCTAGCGAGCTTTCGCGAGGGCGACTCAGAAACCACAGTGCTGTTCGACCCGGGCACCTTCTCCCACGGCTTCGAGGGAGTCACGGGGCTGTCGGCGATCCTGGTCACCCACCAACACCCCGACCACGTCGACGTAGAGCGCCTACCTGCACTGTTGGACGCCAATCCGCAGGCTGTGCTGTACGCCGACCCCATGACGGCCGCCCAACTCGGCGGCGCGTGGCAGGCCGTCAACGCCGGCGACGCGTTCACCGTCGGCCACCTCGCGGTCCGCGGCGTCGGCGGTACTCACGCGGTCATCCACCCCGAGATCCCGGTCATCGACAACGTGTCGTACCTCATCGGCGACCAAGGGCATCCGGCCCGGCTGATGCACCCCGGCGACGCGCTGTACGCGCCCGGTGAGCCCGTCGAGGTGTTGGCGACCCCGGCCGCGGCGCCCTGGATGAGGATCTCCGAGGCGGTGGACTACCTGCGGGCGGTCGCCCCGACGCGGGCCGTGCCGATCCACCAGGCGGTGGTGGCCAAGGAAGCCCGCGGCATCTACTACGGGCGCCTGTCGGAGATGACCGACACCGACTTCAGAGTCCTGGAGGAGGAGAACGGTACGGAGATTTAGTGGGGTGGCGGGGTAATGACACGGGGCGACGACTGACGTTCACCGGGTACATCGCCGGCATCGGGACGGGCGCGGGCGTCCGAATGGTGATCGGATCGTGGCTGGAGTCTCCGTTCGGTCGCTTCGCCGACGTGATGGTGGAGTCGGCCGACGGGCATCGCACCTTGCTGGCACCGTCCGAAGAGATCGCCGAATTCGTCTCGGCCACATACACCTTCGACTCCACCGAGATCGGCCCGGTCAGCGTGGACCACGTGGCCGGCGCCTTCTCGGTGGCGGCGCCGGGACTCGTCCTGGCGGGCAGATTGGGAGGGCCTGCACCGTTCGACCGACTGCTGAGGCTGGTGCCGGGCCGGCTCGCCACGGCGCCGGCGTGGCTGCGGGTCGTCGACCCCGTCGCGTCCCGCTTGATTCCGGGGGTGCGTACGTACGGCTCTGCGGGCAACGGCCGCCGAGAATATTACGGCGTACAGCGGAGCAGACGAATCATATTGGTGGACGGCACCTTTCGCGGCGTCGACCTTGACGGGCTCGCACCGCTGGACCCGCCCGTCCGGTTCGGCTTCTCCTCGGCGCCGAAGACACCTCAGATGGTGTCGGTGACGACGACGATCGACCTGCCCGCCCGCTAACCGTTGTCCCGCACCGCCGCCCGGCCAGCGGCCCGACCCGAGAACACGCAGCCGCCGAGGAAGGTGCCCTCCAGCGACCGGTAGCCGTGCACTCCGCCGCCTCCGAAGCCGGCGGCCTCGCCCGCGGCGTACAGGCCGTCGAACGCCGCGCCGTCGGCCTTGAGCACCCGCGAGTCGAGGTCGGTCTCCAACCCGCCCAACGACTTTCGCGTCAAGATGTGCAACTTGACGGCGATGAGCGGACCCGCCTTCGGATCGGTGATCCGGTGGGGCGCCACGACTCGGCTCACCCGGTCGGGTAGGTAGTTGCGGGCGCCGCGGATGGCGGTGACCTGGCTGTCCTTGGTGTACCGGTTGGCCACTTCGCGGTCGCGAGCGGTGACCTCTGCCGCCACGACGTCGTAGTCGAGGCGTTCGACGTCGGGGACGTCGTTCATCTTGGCGACGAGGTCGCGCAGCGTCGTCGCCGAGACGAAGTCGACGCCGCGGTCGACGAACCTCTGCACCGGCGCCGGGGCGCCGGGCCTGACGCGGGACAGCACCTGCCGAATACTGCGCCCGGTCAGGTCGGGGTTTTGCTCTTGCCCCGAAAGGCCGAACTCCTTTTCGATGATGCGCGCGTTGAGGACGAACCAGGTGTAGTCGTGGCCGGTCTTCGCGATGTACTCGAGCGTGCCGAGGGTGTCGAAGCCCGGATAGAGCGGCGGGGGCAGGCGCCGGCCGGTTGCGTCGAGCCACATCGAGGACGGTCCCGGCAGAATCCGGATGCCGTGGCTGGCCCAGATCGAGTCGTAGTTGGTGATGCCCTCGGTGTAGTGCCACATCCGGTCACGGTTGATCAGGTTGCCCCCGGCCGCTTCGGTGATGCCGAGCATCCTGCCGTCGACGTGCGCGGGGACGCCGCTGAGGAGTTGGCTGGGCACCCTGCCCATCCTGGCCGGCCAATTCTCGCGGACCAGGTCGTGGTTGCCGCCGATTCCGCCGCTGGCCACGATGACTGCGGGCGCCCGAAATTCGAACTCGCCGACAATGTTTCGTGACGAGGCGACACCACGGGCCGCGCTCGACGGTTCCAGCACCGCCCCTCTCACCCCGGTGACCGCGCCGGCGTCGACGATCAGTTCGTCGACGCGATGCCGGTGGGCGAATCGCACCCGGGCACCCGCGGCGAGCAGTCGGCGGGCAAAGACGTCGACGATCGCCGGACCTGTGCCCCACGCGATGTGAAAGCGGGGCACCGAATTTCCATGCCCACGGGCGTCGTAGCCACCACGCTCGGCCCAGCCGACCATGGGGAAGGTCTTCAGGCCGCGTTCCCGCAACCAGCTGTGCTTCTCCCCCGCCGCAAAGTCGACGTAGGCGTGCGCCCATTGCCGCGGCCAGTGGTCCTCGGGTCGGTCGAATCCTGCCGTGCCGAGCCAATCCTGCAGCGCGAGCTCGTGGCTGTCGCGGATGCCCAGCCGCCGCTGTTCGGGACTGTCGACGTAGAAGAGCCCGCCAAACGACCAGAAGGCTTGGCCGCCGAGGTTGTCGGCGTTCTCCTGGTCGACGATCAGGACCGAGCGCCCCTTGTCCAGCACCTCGCAGGCGGCGACCAGACCGGCGAGACCGGCTCCGACCACGATGACGTCAACATCGGCCATGAGGCCACGTTAGCCGCCTCGGCTCAGGCGGCGTCCGTCACGTCCGTCAGCACCGGCTTTGGTGCCCAGCGGTACACCGCGGGCACGCATCGGTGCAGGAGGGCGAGGTCCACCGCGTCAAGCATCGCCTGGCGCGGACCGGGTCGGCGCAGCTGCCCGGCCGACACGGCGACGCGGACGGTCCCGTCGCGGCGGGCGGTGCGCTCGGCGGACAGCACCAGCGTCCGACACCACCAGGTTTCGGTGAGAAAACCCTCCCCGATGCCGACGACCCTGGACCTCGACGTCGTCCCACGGACCAGATCGGTGATGCCGCCAAGCTCGGCGACAAGGCGAAAACCGTTGCGGGGCAGCGCGACGAGAGTTCCTTGCGAGCACGTCCAGCCAGGTGCGGCGAACAGCCTCGTCCGAAGTCCGAGGTGCTCGAGGACGCGGTCGGCGCCCATCAGCCGTAGGTTGGCTTCGTGCGCCTGCAGGCTGGCGAACTCACCTCGACGCTTTTTGGTGGCGGCCTCGTCGTAGCCGTGCAGGACGACGGCATCGCCCTCTGCGCGACGCCGCGTCAGCCACTCCACGGTGCCCGCGTCCCGGTCGAGCCGGTAGCCGCCCTTGCGACGGGGTGCCACGAGCAACGAGGCAGGCACGTTCCGCGCGGCGAGTTCGTCGCGAAACGCCTGTGCATCGGCCAGCGTGCGGTCGGTAATCCCGGAGATCGAGACGATCAGTTCTCCAGCCACGCATCGCAGTATCGCAACGTCAGGTGTGCAGAAGGTGTCGTCCGCGTGGGTGGGAGTTGACGTCTTGGGGTTACCGCGGCAGCACGGCCTCGATGGCGCTGATCACCTCGGGGGCGTCGGGCTCGGTTCGCGGCCGGAAGCGGCCGACGATCTCGCCACCTGGTGCCAGGAGGAACTTCTCGAAGTTCCACTGCACGTCACCCGCTTCACCTTCGGCGTCGGCCGCCTTGGTCAACTCGGCGTACAGCGGGTGCCGGTCGGCCCCGTTCACGTCGACCTTCGCCAGCAGCGGGAACGTCACGCCGTATGTGGTGGAGCAGAAGTTCTGGATCTCTTCTGCGGTGCCCGGTTCCTGCCCCATGAACTGGTTGCAGGGCACCCCGAGCACGGTCAGCCCGCGGTCGCCGTAGTCCTTGGCCAGCTGTTCCAACGCGGTGTACTGCGGCGTCAGACCGCACTTGGAGGCGACGTTCACGACGAGCACCGGGCCGTCGGAGAATTCGGCCAGTGACGTCGGGTTGCCGTCGAGGGTGGTCAGCGAGATGTCGGTGAGGCTCATGGGCGTGACGCTACCGGCTGGGCGCCGTGGTGGTCCCGGTCGGCCGTCGCCAGCACCCAGGCATACATGAACGCCGCTTCCTTCCAGCGTTCGTAGCGTCCGCTGATCCCGCCGTGGCCGGCGCTCATCTCGGTCTTCAACAGCACCGGGTGGGCATCGGTCTTGCTGTGCCTCAGCGCCGCAACCCATTTCGCGGGCTCGACGTAGTACACCCTGGTGTCGTTGAGCGACGTCATCGCCAGAATCGCCGGATAGTCCTTGGCCTCCACGTTCTCGTACGGCGAGTAGGACTTCATGTAGCGGTAGACCTCCTCACTCGCCAGCGGGTTGCCCCACTCGTCCCACTCGGTAACCGTCAGCGGCAGTGAGGGATCGAGGATCGTAGTGAGCGCGTCGACGAACGGCACCTGCGCGAGGATGCCCGCGAACAGCTCCGGGGCCATGTTCGCCACGGCACCCATCAGCAGGCCGCCGGCACTGCCACCCATTGCCACCATGTTCTCGGGCCGGGTGACGTCGGTGCCCACCAGATGTGCTCCAGCGGCTACGAAGTCGACGAAGGTGTTCTTCTTCTCGAGCATCTTGCCGTGCTCGTACCACGGCCGGCCCATCTCGCCGCCACCCCGGACGTGGGCGATGGCGAACACCACCCCCCGGTCGAGCAAGGACAGGCGTGCGATCGAGAACCGCGGGTCCTCGCAGGACTCGTAGGCCCCGTAGCCGTAGAGCAACGTCGGGGCCGGAAACGTCAGGCCCACACGGTGAATGACCGACAGCGGAATCCGCGTCCCGTCGGGGGCGAGTGCCCAGTCGCGCCGTTCGACGTACTCCTCGGGCCGATAGTCGCCGAGGACCGTCTGCTCGCGCAGCAGGGTCCGTTCACCGGTCGCCAGGTCGACGTCGTAGACACGCACCGGAACGATGAACGAGGTGGTCCCCACCCGAAGCACCGGCGCCGACCAGTTCGGATTGCCCGACAGGCCTGAGGACGTCAACTCCGTCTCGAAGGTGATCTCCTCTGGCGCAGAGTAGGTGCCGTCTTCGGCGATGCGCCACAACTGTATTCGCGGCAGCGCGTCACTTCGGTAGCTGACGACGAGGTGGCGATCGAACGCGTCGACGGCGTCGAGGCGGACGTCGGCGCGGTGTTCGATCAGCGTGTGGAACGCCGACGGATCGCTGACCGGCGCCTCCACCAGCATGAAGTTCTCGGCGCCGTCGTTGTGCAGGATCAGGAAGCGGTCCTCGCCACCGACGACGGCGTGCTCGACCGAGTACTCGACGCCGTCGCGCCGCGGCAGGATCGAGACGAACTCGGTCTCTCCGTCGGCGGCGTCGCCGTAGAACACCTCGGAGGTCACCGAACTTCCGGCGGCGATGAACACGTACTTGTCGCTGCGACTGCGGCCCACGGCCACCCAGAACCGCTCGTCGGGCTCGTGGAAGACCTTGGTGGCCGGCACACCCGCTCCGAGGCGGTGGCGCCATATGGTGTCCGGGCGCCACGCGTCGTCGAGCGTCGAGTAGTAGACGGTGTGGTTGTCCGCCGCCCACGTCGCCCCCGCGCCGATGCCCTCGATCACGTCGTCGTACAACTCGCCGGTGCGCAAATCCTTGAAGCGCAACGTGTATCGCTCATCGCCGACGACGTCGACCGAGAAGGCGAGCGTGTGACCGTCGATGCTGATCGACGCCGCCCCGAGCGAGAAGAAGTCGTGGCCCTCGGCTTCGACGTTCTCGTCGAGGAGCACCTGCTCCCCTGGCACGGGCTCGTTCTCGTCGAGCTGCGGTGGCGTCCAGTCCCGGAGATCGGCGACTGGGCAACGGCAGTGGATGCCGTACTGCTTGCCCTCGACGCTGCGCCCGTAGTACCACCATTCGCCGCGGCGGGTGGGCACCGACAGGTCGGTCTCCTTGGTGCGGGCCTTGATCTCGTCGAAGATCTTCTGCCGCAACGGCTCCAAGTGGTCGGTCTGCTCGTCGGCGTAGGTGTTCTCGGCCTCCAGGTAGGCGATCACCTCGGGGTCGGACTTGTCCCGCAGCCACTCGTAGTTGTCGACGAAGACGTCGCCGTGGTGCTCGCGGCGGTGCTCGACGCGCTTGGCAATTGGCGGGGTGCCGGTCATTTGGCTCCGATCCAGTCTGCGAACTTCAATCCGGAAATGCGTTCGTATGCATCGATGTAACGCGCCCTGGTGGCGTCGACGATGTCGGGCGGTAGTGCTGGCGGGGGTGTGTCACCGGCGCGATCCCAGCCGGAGTCGGGCCCGGTCAGCCAGTTGCGGACGAACTGCTTGTCGAAGCTGGCCTGCACGACGCCCTCCTCATACGAGTCAGCCCGCCAGTAGCGCGAGGAGTCTGGGGTGAACACCTCGTCCGCCAGCACCATCTGACCGTCCTCGTCGACTCCGAACTCGAACTTGGTGTCGGCGATGATGATGCCCTTGCTCAGGGCGTGCTCGGCGGCCTCGCGGTAGATGTCCAGCGTGAGGTCGCGCAACTGGGCGGCACGCTCGTGGCCGACCACCTCGACGATCGCCTCGAAGCTGACGTTCTCGTCGTGGCTGCCCAACTCGGCCTTGGTGGCGGGGGTGAACAGCGGCTCGGCGAACTTGCTGGCCTCGGTGAGCCCGGCGGGGAGCTCGATGCCGCAGACCGCACCGGTGGCGCGGTAGTCGACGATGCCGGATCCGGTGAGGTAACCGCGGGCCACGCACTCGACGGGCATCATCTCCAGCTGCTTCACCACGAGCGCGCGGCCAAGCACCTCGGCCGGAATCCGCTCGTCGTCGGGTGGACCCGCAAGGTGATTCGGAGTGTCCAGGAAGTCGAAGTAGAAGACGCTCATCGCGGTGAGGATGCGGCCCTTGTCGGGGATCTCGCTGTCGAGGATGAAGTCGTAGGCGGAGATGCGATCGCTGGCGACGAACAGCAGATGGTCGGCGTCGACGCGATACAACTCACGAACCTTGCCGCTGGCCAGGTGTTGGTAGTCGGTCAGAGCTGGGCGCATCGGCCAAGACTATCGGTCCATCTGTGCTGGGATCACACACATGAGCTCTCGCTACGTGCCGTACGCCACCACCCCCGGCCGGCTGCTCGCCCAGTTGACCAGCGACGCCGTCGTCGTCGTGTGGACCTTCGTGTGGGTGCTGGTCGGGCTGGCCGTCCACTCCGCGGTGAGTTCGATCGCCGCGGTGGGCCGCCAACTCAACGACGGCGCCACCGGCGTCTCGGACAACCTGAACTCCGCGGGCGACAGCACCGACGACGTCCCCCTGATCGGTGAGGCGCTGAGCAAGCCGTTGCGGGCCGCCAGTCGGGCGGCCTTGGACATCGCCGGCGCAGGCCACAGCCTCGACTCCACGGCGACCTGGCTGGCCGTGGTGCTGGGCTTGGCGGTCGCGGCGCCGCCAATCCTGTTCGTGGCGCTGCCGTGGCTGGTGTTGCGCATCCGGTTCTTCCGCCGCAAGTGGACGGCGCTCGCCCTGGCCGCCACCCCCGCCGGTGAGCAGTTGTTGGCGCTGCGCGCGTTGGCCAACCGCCCGCTGGCGAAGCTCGCGGCGGTCAGCATCGACCCCGTCGGTGCCTGGCGCCGCGACGACGCGATCGCCATCCGGGGCCTGGCGAACCTCGAGTTGCGGTCCTCGGGCATCCGCCGCAAGTAGTTCACACCCCCGCGATTTCGGCGTGTTCGGTAGCGCGGGACGCGACCGAACACTCGGGCCGGCTGTCGCGTCCGATCAGACGTGCTGAATGAATTACTGCGGACACACGACGGGGTCGTCACCTTGGCACAAGCCCAGGAGGTCGGGCTGAGCAAGCATGCCGTCAACCGCCGAGTGCGATCAGGTGCGTGGCTCCAGTGTGCGCCGGGCGTCTACTTCGTCGACGACAGGCCGTTTACCGACCACGCTCGCATTCGTGCGGCCGTGTGGAGCTACGGGGAGTCCGCGACCGCAAGCGGGCTTGCTGCAGCGTGGTGGCAGCGACTCGCGCGATTCGCCCCCGCGAGCGTCGAAGTGACCGTGCCACGCGACAGCAATGGACGGTGCCGTGAAGGCTCGCGGGTGCGACGCCGTGATCTGCTCGCGGCGGACGTCGTCGTCGATCGAGGTCTGCGGGTGACCGCCCTACCCCTGACCGTCGTCGAAGCCGCCGCCAGGCGAGTCGGAGGCGCCCGAATACTGGACTCGGCCCTGCAACACAACGTCGAGCTGAGCTCCTTGTGGCGGGCGCATCTGCGCAACCAGGGACGCCACGGCGCGCCCCGCGCACGCCGGATGCTCACCGCGGCAGACGAAGGCGCGCACTCGGCGGCCGAACGTTTGTTGGTACAGCTGCTCAAGAGCGCAGGCATTACCGGCTGGGTCGCAAACCTTCCGGTCGGCGGTTACTGCGTTGACGTAGGTTTCCGCGCCGAGAAGGTGGCACTCGAGGCCGACGGCTTCGCATTCCATAGTGATGCAGAGGCTTTTCAGAAGGACCGGGTGCGGCAGAACCACCTCATGCTGCTGGGCTGGCAAGTCCTACGATTCACCTGGTTGGACCTCACCGAGTATCCGGAACGGGTAATTGCCGAGATCCGGCGGGCGATCTCGGCGTGATCGGTCGCGGCGACCGCGACTAACCACGCCCAAATCGCGCGGGGAGAGCGCGGATACCGGTGTGCCGATTGCTCCGCGTCCACTCGACGGGCCCCGCCAACGACACCGACGCGAACCGCGCCAGCAGCTCCTCGAACAGCACCCGCAGCTCCAGACGCGCGAGATGGGCGCCGAGGCAGTAGTGCACACCCTGCCCAAAACCCAAGTGTGGGTTGGGCGATCGCGTCACGTCGAAGACGTCGGGGTCGACGAACACCGAGGAGTCGCGGTTCGCCGAGCCCTCCCAGATCTGCACCTTTTGCCCGGCCTTCACCTCGCATCCGCCGAGCTGCACGTCACGGGTGGCGGTCCGTCGCTTGGACGGCGATGGCGAGGTCCACCGCACCATCTCCTCGACCGCCGTGGGCAGCAGCGACGGCGACGAACGCAACAGCTGCATCTGTTCGGGATGGTCGATCAACGCCAGCAGCCCGCCCGCGACCGCATTGCGCGTGGTCTCCGCGCCAGCGGAGAACAGCAGGCTGAAGAACAGATACAGCTCGAGCTCGCTGAGCCCACAGGCCTCGTCGTTGGCCACGATCGAGAGCATGTCGTCGGTCGGGTTGGCCCGCTTGGAGGCGACCAGCTCGGCGCCGTAGGCGTACATCCGCGCCCCGTCGTCCGCACTCGCCGTGCGAGCAAGGTCGAACTGCGGTTCGATGGCGTGGAACAGCCAATGCCGTTCGGACTCCGGCACTCCCAGCAGGATGCAGATCATCTGCATCGGCAGTTCCGCGGCCACGTCGACCAGGAAGTCGAAGGGCCGACCCGGCTCGACGTCGTCGAGCAGCCGGCGGGCACGGGACCGGAGGTCGTCCTCGACGCGCCCGATCATCCGTGGCGTCAGGCCAGAGCTCACCAGGCGCCGGATCTGCGCGTGCCGCGGGTCGTCCATCATGTTGAGCACCTGACCGGCGATCGGCAGGTCCTGCAGCAGGGTGCCGCCGTAGGGCCGGGAGCCACCGGTCTCCGACGAGAAGGTCGACGGATCACGAAGCACAGCAAGGCTTTCCGCGTGCGTCGCCACCGACCAGAAGCCCTCGCCGTCGGGGGTGTGCTCGGTGGGTTGGTGCCAGTAGACGGGGGCGTCGCGACGGTGCACCGCGAACAGCTCGTGCGGGAATCCCGCCGCGAAGTTGTCCAGGTCGGTGAAGTCCACCGCCGCCAAGCTCACAGGATGGCGTCCGAGGTGTACGCCGCCGCCTCCGGGTACCTGCTCACCAGCTGCTCGACCGCCGCCACGACCGCGTCGGCCTGCGCGCCCGCCGCACCGGTGAACGCGGCCTTGTCTGCCAACGCCGCATCCAGCGCGGCCCGGTCCAGCGGCATCCGCGGGTCGGCGGCCAACCGGTCGAGAAGGTCTGGCTCCGTACCGTGTTCGCGCATTGCCAGCGCGACGGCGACCGCGTGTTCCTTGATGACCTCGTGGGCGGTTTCCCGCCCGACGCCTGCCCGCACGGCGGCGATCAGGATGCGGGTGGTCGCCAGGAACGGCAGGTAGCGGTCGAGTTCGCGCTGGATGACGGCCGGGTAGGCGCCGAATTCGTCGAGCACGGTCAGGAACGTCTCGATCTGGCCGTCGAGGGCGAAGAACGCGTCGGGCAGGGCGACGCGTCGCACCACCGAGCAGAACACGTCGCCCTCGTTCCATTGCGCGCCCGCGAGTTCGGCGGCCATCGACGCGTAACCCCGAAGCACCACCTGCAGACCGTTGACCCGCTCGCAGGACCGGCTGTTCATCTTGTGCGGCATCGCCGACGAGCCGACCTGCCCTGGCGCGAACCCCTCTGTGACGAGCTCGTTGCCCGCCATCAGCCGGATGGTGTGCGCCAGTGACGACGGTCCCGCTCCGACCTGGACCAGCGCCGAGAGCACGTCGTGATCCAGCGAGCGCGGATAGATCTGCCCGACGCTGGTGA
Organism: Mycobacterium sp. Root135; assembly: GCF_001426545.1. GTDB lineage: Bacteria > Actinomycetota > Actinomycetes > Mycobacteriales > Mycobacteriaceae > Mycobacterium. The sequence continues at coordinate 113,037 of NZ_LMEZ01000010.1, forward strand.
AGACGTCGGTGAAGCCCAAGAAGTCGGCGACGAGGCGCTCCAATTCGGCCAGTCGCGCGGTGTCGCCGTCGAACAGGTCGAGCATGTCCTGCGCGGTGCCCATCGGCCCCTTGATGCCCCGCAAAGGGTAGCGGTCGATCAGCTCGGTGAGCCGGGTCAGCGCGATCAGCATCTCCTCGGCGGCCGAGGCAAACCGCTTGCCGAGCGTCGTCGCCTGCGCCGCCACGTTGTGCGAACGCCCCGCCATCACCAGATCGCGGTACAGCTCCGCGCGCTCGGCCAGCCGTGCGACGACCGCCACCCCATGAGCGTGGACGAGTTGCAGCGAGCGCCGAATCTGCAGCTGCTCGACGTTCTCGGTGAGGTCGCGGCTCGTCATGCCCTTGTGCACGTGCTCGTGGCCGGCGAGGGCGTTGAACTCCTCGATGCGCGCCTTCACGTCGTGGCGCGTCACGCGTTCGCGTTCGTTGATGGAGGCCAGGTCGACCTGTTCGAGTACCCGCTCGTAGTCGGCGATGACGCCGTCGGGCACCGACACGCCGAGCTCGGCCTGCGCGCGAAGGACGGCGATCCAGAGTCGCCGTTCCTCGACGATCTTGGCTTCTGGCGACCAGATCGCCACCATCTCCGCGCTGGCGTACCGCGTGGCCAGGACATTCGGAATCGTCACGGATACACAGCTTACGACCCGGCTGAGGCAAGCTAGACCGATGTACTTCGTCGGCCTGGACCTCGCGTGGGGTGAGCGCAAGCCAACGGGCGTCGCCGTCGTCGACGACGACGGCCGGTTGGTCTACGTCGGCGTTGCGCAGGACGACGCCAGCATCAGGGCCGCGATCGGGCCGTACGTCGAGGACGCCTGCCTGGTGGCCTTCGACGCGCCGCTCGTGGTGACCAATCCGACTGGTCAACGGCCCAGCGAGGCAGCGCTCAACCGCGACTTCGCGAAGTTCGAGGCCGGCGCGCATCCCACCAACACCGGCAAGCCCGAGTTCGCCGGGACCCCGCGGGCGGCCCGCATCGCCAGCGCGCTCGACCTGGACATCGACCCGAATTCGTCGTCGTCGCGGCGGGCCATCGAGGTGTATCCGCATCCGGCGACGGTGGCGCTGTTCCGGCTTGGCCGGACGTTGAAGTACAAGTCGAAGCCCGGTCGCAGCGTCGCGCAGTTGCGGTCCGAATTGCTGCGGCTGCTGGATCTGATCGAGACGCTCGCCCAGGCGACGCCGCCGTTGCGGGTCACCGACGACGAAGGCTGGATCGCACTTCGGCACTCGGTGGAGACCGCCGAGCGCAAGAGCGACCTGCGCAGGGCCGAAGATCCCGTCGACGCCGTCGTGTGCGCCTACGTCGCTCTGTTCGCCACCCGCAGACCCGCGGACGTGACGGTCTACGGTGACGCCGAGACGGGGGCGACCATCACCCCGACGCTGCCGCCCGACCTGGTCCCGGCGCCGCACGAGCCGACGCCGGGCGCGGTGCGCGACGCCATCACGGAGTACGCCGCCAGGCGACCGGCGCTCGTCGGTGCCACCGACCGCTACCTCCATTTGGTGACGACGCTGCTCGACGACGCAGGCATCAACTATCTGAACGTGACGGCGCGGACCAAGAGTGTGGCGTCCTTCGCGGAGAAGGCCGACCGCAGCGTCGACGGCCGACGCCTCTACACCGATCCGCTTTCCGAGCTCACCGACCAGATCGGGCTGCGGGTGATCACCTTCCTGCGCGACGACGTCACCACCGTCGCCAACCTGCTGGCCGAGGAGATGCAGCTCCTCGACGATCGCGACATGGGCCAGGAGACCGCGCGCGAGGGCCGCTGGGGTTACGCCAGCAGACACCTCGTGGTCGCCGTCGAGGGCGAGCAGCAGCCCGCCTCCATTCAGGTGCGAACGGTGTTGCAGCACGCGTGGGCCGAATTCGAGCACGACATCCGCTACAAGGGCTCCATTCCCGAGGAGGACGCCCCCGATCTGGACCGGCGCTTCACCCTCGCGGCGGGGTTGTTGGAGTTGGCCGACCGGGAGTTCTCCGCCATCCGCGAGCGTCTGAAGAGCTCACCTCCTGCGGCGCAGTCCGAGCAGTCCGACGATCCGCGCATCGGCACCCCGGTGCTGGCCACCTACCTGGGCAACCGCTTTCCCGACGCGGGCTGGTCGCGTACCGAGCACTACGCGTGGATCTCGGGACTGCTGCTGGAGCTCGGGATCGACTCGCTCGACGAGCTCGACGAGTTGCTCGCAGGCCTCGACACCGACGCGGTCAACGAGAAGATGGACTACCGCTACCCGGCTGGCGCGGTGCGCAGGCTCGACGACGCTCTGCTGGCTCGCTACGGCGACCGCTACGTGGGACTCACCGGCAACGCGCACCGGGTCGCGCAGCTTCAGGCTCGTCTCGAGAAGCTTACGGCTGCAGCCTGATTCAGGGCTTGCGGGCGATGATGACGTCCACTGGATGCGGCAGTAGGCCGGGATGACCGGGCAGCGAGATGTCGCGGAGGTACCCGAGTAGGCGCTCGCGCGCCTCGGGCTCCAGCGCGCGCGAGCGGGCCCCGATCAGGAAGTCGAGAACGGCCTCGCCCCGTCCGAGCGGGTCGAGCAGGGCGTCGCGGACGTCGAGGCGCCCCACGATCGTCTCGGTGCGGACGGACACGCCACGTCGATCGAACTCGGCATGGACGTCTTCGGCGAACCACGGCGTGCGTCCGGACCACGGACAGAGCAGCTCGGTGAGGACGCACAGCGGCTCCAGCGGAGCGATGGCGGCCATCAGCAACCCGCCCGACCTGAGCAGGCTGAATCCGTGATCCAGTGCCGCGGTGAGCTTTTCGACATAGTAGAGCGAATGCACGAAGTGCACCAGGTCGGCGGGATGCCCGGCATCGTGGTCGGCGAACTCACCGATGACGACGGTGGGGACGAGGGATTGCAGGCCAAGGGAATTCAGTCGTTCGGCGAACCCCGCCGCCGACGGAGCATGGGGTTCGACGCCGGCGTACCGCACTCGGCGTCCGCCTGCCGCCAGCGCGGCGGCCAACGGAGCGTCGACGCTTCCGTCGCCGACCCCGACGCCGACGACCCGAACCGGATCACAATCGGCAAGCAGCGGAGGCAGCTCCGTGGCGAGCCACTTCTGCAGGGCGGGGCGTTGATCGCTGGCCGCCTCGTACGCGGCATGGGTGTGGGCGTACCGCTCATTCGTCAGCGCCGGAAGAGCCGGCTGTTCCAGGACGCTGTCCCGCAGGCCTACCAGGGGCACGGGTAGCCCGATCAGTGTCATGTGGTCCGAGTGTCCCAGCAAAAGTGGCCCGAACGGCACGATCGTCCAAGACGACACCGTTGCGTAAGAATCGGTCGTCGAGATCCATGGTTGGCTTGGTGCGTGACCCGACCCGACACCGCCCAGCGCAGCCTCGACCATTGGAGTGAGGCCGGACGAGCGGAAATGCAGGCGTTCTACGCTCTCGCCACGGAGGATTACCGACAACTTGCGGGCGCTCGCGACTGGAACGCCGACCTCGCGTCGCACGCCGTCGACGGGCGCGTGAAACTTCTGGACGTGGCGTGCGGCAGCGGCAAGTTTCCCACCGCGCTACTCGCCTCGGGGCTCGCCGCGGAGCCGGTGCTCGAGGTGGATCTGCTGGACCCGTCGGCCTTCAGCATCGCCGAGGCACGCACTGCACTCGCCCCGCCGTTCGTCGCAGCCGCGGAGCACGAGGTGCTGCTCCAAGACTTCTCCGACACGGGGTACGACGTCGCGTGGGCCACCCATGCGCTTTACGCACTGCCGCCGGATGAGCTGGCGGCGGGGGTGGCGAAAATGGTTGGCGCCCTTCGCCCCGGCGGTTTCGGCGTGGTCGCGCAGGCATCGTCACGCTCGCACTACCTGACCTTTTACGACGCTTACCGGGCCTCGTTCGCACCCGAGGCCACGCCGTACACCGATGCCGAAGGTGTGGCCGCCGCCCTCCGCGACGCCGGAGCACAGGTCGAGGTTCAGGTGCTGAACTACCGCACCGGGACGCCGGACCGGGCCGTCGCAGAGGGTTTTCTGCAGCGCTGCGCGTTCGACGACACCGTGACACTGGATCAGATGGAAGGCAGTGACGCGCTCGGCGCCTATCTCGCCGGCTGCCGAGGGCCGGACGGCGCCTACGAGTTCACCCACGAGGCGCACCTGATCACTTGGCAGCAGTCATGATTCGCAACCCGCACCTGTCCGAGACCACTGCTGCGGGCACCGCGTCCGACGTCGCCGTCGAGTGGGACCGGGGCAACGACCAGTGGTGGGATTGGTACATGTCGCTGGCAGACGGCCCCGCCCCCGACGGTCCGCTCGTCGACCCGCCGGCGCACGACCCGGGACCGTTGCCGTCGGACGACGAGATCGTGGCCGAACTCGCCGTGGCCTATCCGCTCACCGCCGAGCAGATCGACACCTTCCGCACCGACGCGTTCGTCAAGCTGCCCGGGGTGCTCAGTCCGGGCGCGGTGCAGCGCCTTCGGATGAGGTTGCGCACCCTGCTAGACGAGGCCGTCGACCCGGAGGTCGGCTTCCAGAGTCGTGAAATGATGTGGCTGGACGACGATTTGGTACGCGCCGCGGTGTTGTCGCCGCGCATCGGCGGCATCAGCGCCGCACTGCTCGGGACCGAGCGGGTACGGCTCTATCACGACAACGCGCTGTCGAAGGAACCCGGCGCGGGGCGTACACCGTGGCATTTCGACGCCCATCACTTTCCCCTTGACTCCCCCGACGTGTTGACGGCGTGGATCCCGTTGCAGCCCACTCCGCGTGAGATGGGCCCCTTGGCATTCGCCTGCGGCGCCGGCGTCGGGAACCTGGTCGCGGATCTCGAGTTCGACAAGCACGGCACGTCCTATGACCGTGGGGTGTCGGAAGTCTTTCGGGCTCAAGCCGTTCAGGTCGAGGACGGACCGTTCGCGGCGGGCGAGGTCAGCTTCCACGGCGCCAACTGCTTCCACACCGCGGGGGCCAACCGCACCACTGAGGCCCGTGTCGTGCTGGCCAACACCTACTTCGCCGACGGCACCCGCGTCGTGCCGAGCCCGACCATGGTGAGTGGCGACTGGCGCAAGTTCATCCCGGGGGCCGAACCGGGTCAGGTGGTGGCGAGCGCCCACAATCCGTTGCTCGAGCGTCCCGACGGCTAGCTACTTGGGTCCGGAGTCCAGTTCTTCGACGTCGACCATTCGGGTCGACTTGATGCCGACGGCGCGGTTGATGGCCACCGTGAGCCCGAACAGCAGGACGCCCAGGATGACCAGTGCGATCGCCAGCACGTACTGCTGCAGTGGCCGTCCGGAGAGCGGCAACACGAGATAGGTCGAGGCGACGAAACCCACCCAGGGCAGCCATGTTGGTGTCTTGAAGTGGTTGCGACCGCCTCCCCCGTCGCTTCGCTCGCCCTGTCCTGACTGAACGTCCTTGCGCAGCACCAAGACCGCAATGTTCACGACCGCGAACACCGCCAGCAACAGCAGCGACGTGGTCCCGCCGAGGGTTGAGATGGCCTTGTCGTTGGCGAAGGCCGTGACGTAGAGGATCAGCCCGAACGCGATCGAGGTGGTGAACACGATGGCCACCCATGGGGTCCGGCGCGAGGGGTGCACGGTCCCCAGCACCGGCGGCAGCACGTGCTGCTTGGCCATGCCGTAGATCAACCGGCTCGCCATCAGCATGTTGATCAAGGCAGTGTTCGCGACGGCGAACATCGAGATGAAGGGGAGGATCTTCTCGATCGGCAGACCAGGCGCCCCTGCCTTGACCACCTCGACGAGCGGCGTCTCGCTGGCTTCGAGGGTGCCGACCGGGACCAGTGCCACCGCCACGACGGCGACCACGATGTAGACGACGCCCGCGATGCCGAGTCCGGTCAAGAGAATCTTCGGGAAGATCTTGACCGGATCCTTGGTCTCCTCGGCCATGTTGACCGAGTCCTCGAAGCCGACCATTGCGAAGAACGCGAGCGACGTGGCCGTGGTGACGGCGAGGAACGCGTTCTTGTCCTCGGCGGTGTCGAAGGCGATCACCCGGGAGAAGTCGACGGCGTCACCACCCTGGGTGAACGCCCAGAATCCGACGAAGATCACCAGCATGAGGCCGGTGATCTCGACGATGGTCAGGACCACGTTCAGCTTCACGCTCTCGCCGACGCCTCGCAGGTTGACGGCGGCGACCATCACCATGAACAGCAGGGCGACGGCGACGATTCCGGCTGTGCCCCAATCGAATCCGAAGCCCTTGAAGAAGTTGGACGCAAAGAATCGCGACGCCGTGGCCGCCGAGGTGATGCCCGAGCACATCACGATGAACGCGACGAGGAACGTGACGAAGTGGATGCCGAAGGCCTTGTGCGCATATAGCGCCGCACCCGCCGCCTGCGGATACTTCGTGACCAATTCCAGGTAACTGAAGGCGGTGACCATCGCGATCATGAACGCGACCAGGAAGGGCAGCCACGCAGCTCCACCCACCTCGGCCGCCACGTCGCCGGTCAGCGCGTAGACGCCGGTGCCGAGGATGTCACCGATGATGAAGAGAAGCAGCAGACCGGGACCCATCACGCGTTTGAGTTCGGGTTGCTCCTCGACAGTGGCTTGCGCCATGACGCCTCCCTGATAGTCCGCTGTGGGTCAGGGTCCAACCATTACAGGAAATCTTCAACCCTGCAGTGGTATCCAACTCCGAGGCGTGTCCGTCATCTCCGAGACCGCGTCGAGGAACCGGGTGACCGCGTCGACGTCCTGCGGCCGTTGCCACCCGAACGTCGTCGGCCGCTGGGCCCTGTCGTGCCAGAAGTGCGGTGACACCGACGAAGGGCGGGTCGCCACCAGCCAGACCGCCGTGTCCCCGCCGTCGGCCGCGTCCCGAAGGATCGGCCCGGTGAGCTTCTGGAACGTCGGAAGGGCTTCTGAGACACCGGGGGTCTTCGCCCATCCGGGATGCATGCTCTCGACCCGCACGCACTCATCGCCGGCCAGTCGCCGGGCCCAGGCGTCGGCGAGCACCACCTGCATCCGCTTGGTCTTGGCGTAGACCCGGACGCCGTCGTATTCGCCGCGGGTCGACTCCATGTCGCCGGTGGACAGCGGCGCGCTGTACATACCGCCCGATGAGACGAAGACGATCGACGCGCCACCGGCGTTGCGCAGCAGCGGAAGCAGTCGTTCGGTCATCACCTGCGGACCGAGCACGTGGCATGCAAGTTGCAGCTCGTGACCCTGCGGCGTCTCGTCGCGCCGCTTGGGCATGACGCCTGCGTTGTGCGCGAGGCCGTGCAGCGCGTCGACGCGCCCGGACAGGTCGTCGGTCCACGCCCGCACGGCGTCAAGGTCACCGACGTCGCACACCTCGTCGACCACGACCGAGCCTGGTACGGCGCCGCGGATCACGCCCGCCGAACGCTTGACCTTGTCAGGGTTGCGACCGAGAAGGTGCACCGTGGCGCCCAATTGGGCGAACGACGTCGCCATCGCCTCGCCGAGACCGGAGGTGGCCCCCGTGACGACGACGCGCTTGCCAGCCATCGACGACGGGGCCGGGTCCGCCGGCCACCACAGCCGGCGCACGCCCGACCCGATCTTCGAGTAGCCGAGCAGGACGGATCGGTCGAGAGCGGCGTCGAGCACACCGGTGACGGACATGTCACCGACCGTACTCAGCCGAAGGGCGCCAGCACGTCGATGACGTCGACGAGCGTTGCACGAGCGGCGGCCCTCGGCCCGTCCCCAACCCCGACGAGGGACGCGACGACCGCACCGTCGACCGCGCACACCAACGCCGTCATCAGTTCGGCCCGCACCGATCGCCCCGACCGCTCCACCACTTCGACGACGGCCTCCGTCCGCTGCTTCATGATGCGACGCTGGACGTCGCGCAGCCCTGGTTGGCGCGCACAGGCGATATATCGCTCGTAGCGGGAGATCAACTGTTCCGAGACCCGGGTGCCGGGTCCGTCGCCGACCAACAGGTCGACGAGGACGTCGGCCGTCGATTCGGCGCCGCGCTTGCGCCGCGACAGCGCTGCGACGCGCGTGTCCAGGATTTCGGCTTCCCGGGTTCCGACGTACTCGACGGCGCGCTCGACGAGGTCGTCGAGGGACGAGAAGTAGTACGTCGTCGAGGCCAACGGCAGCCCGGCCCGGCGGGCGACGGCCCGGTGCCGGACCGCGTCGAAGCCACCTTCGCACAACAGCTCGGCGGCCGCGCTGACCAGCGCGTACCGTCGCCTCTCACCCTTGGGGGTGACCGCTGCCGTCACGTGTTGCATGCTGCCAGCAACGGCCCGACGGCATCGGGCTTTCGGCAGACTGAAAGGCTGCGCACAGAAAGCGAGGCCATGCGCACACCCGTCTCAGACCCACCCGCCACATCTGTCCCGCGAGTGCTCGCTCGGATCGTGTTGGGAGCTGCCCTGGTGTTCGCCGGCGTCAGCCATCTGACCTTCGCCCGCGACTCCTTCTACGCCCAGGTACCACCATGGCTGCCGCTCGACGCCACCTTCGTCATCGTCGCCTCGGGGGTCGTCGAGATCGTCCTCGGCGCCGCCGTCCTCTTCGTGCGACGACGGCGCGCGCAGGTCGGCTGGGCCGTCGCCGCGTTGTTCGTCGTAGTCTTCCCCGGAAACGTGTCGCAGTTCGTCACCCACAGCGCCGCGTTCGGATTGGACTCCGACCTGTCCCGCGGCATCCGACTGCTCTTCCAGCCACTGTTGGTGGTCTGGGCCCTGTGGTGCACCGGCGCTTGGGCGGCGTTGCGGGCCGCGATGGCATGATGGCCCGCATGCCAGACCTGAGCCGTCGCGCCATTCTGCGACTCGGCGTCGGTGCCGCGGCGGGAGCCGCGGGCGCGTACGCACTCGACACGATGCTGAGCCAGGCGCCCGTCACCCGGCCGCCCGTCGCCATGACCGGCATCGGCGCACCGCTGGCGCCGCCTCAACCGCCGCTGCCCGTTGCGCCGCAGACGCCAGCCCCGACCTACGTCACCGGATCGTTCGTCTCGGCGGCCCGTGGCGGGGTGTCGACCAACTGGGCAATCGCCCGGCCACCCGGCCAGACCGGACCCCTGAGGCCGGTGATCGCACTGCACGGGAAGGGCCAAGATGCGGCGGGCGTGATGGCGGGCGGCGTCGAACAGGGCCTCGCACAAGCTGTCGCGGCTGGCATCCCGCCGTTCGCCGTCGTCGCCGTCGACGGAGGCGGGAGTTACTGGCATTCACGGACTTCCGGCGAGGATTCCGGTGCGATGGTGCTCAACGAACTGATTCCCATGCTCGGTGAGCAGGGCTTGGACATATCGCGGGTCGGTTTCCTCGGCTGGTCCATGGGCGGTTACGGCGCCCTGCTACTGGGGTCCCGGCTCGGTCCGGCCCGGACGGCGGCGATCTGCGCGGTCAGCCCGGCCCTGTGGACGTCATCGGGGTCAACTGCCCCCGGCGCATTCGACGGTGAGGCCGACTACGCCGCGAACAGCGTGTGGGGGCTGCCCAACCTGGCGTCGATTCCGATCAGAATCGACTGCGGCGACAGCGATCCGTTCTACGCCGCCACCAAGCAGTTCATCGGGCAGCTGCCCAACCCGCCCGCGGGTGGGTTCTCCCCCGGCGGCCATGACGGTGCGTTCTGGAGCTCCCAGCTTCCAGCCGAAATCGCTTGGATGGCACCGCTTCTCGTCGCTTAGACGACGACTCGACCCTCGGCGGCCGCCAGCCCGATGTCGGTGCGGAAGTGCCCGCCGGGCAGCTTAACGCCCGCCATGACGGCGTAAGCCGCCTCGCGCGCCGCGGCGAGGTCGGCACCCGTGCCGACGACCGAGAGGACGCGGCCGCCCGACGAGACCACCGCGCCGTCGTCACGCCTGGCGGTACCCGCGTGAAGTACGCCAGGCGCTTCCGAGCCCGTGATGACGTCGCCGACGCGAGGGCGCCCCGGATAGTTCTCGGCGGCCAGCACGACAGTCACGGCCGCACCGTCGCTCCACTGCAGCGGCGGCAGCGCGGCGAGTTCACCGACGGCGGCGGCGCGCAGCAACCGTCCGAACGGGCTCTCCAGGAGCGCGAGCACCGCCTGGGTCTCGGGATCGCCGAAGCGGCAGTTGAATTCGACGACGGCCGGGCCGCGGGAGGTGATCGCCAAGCCCGCGTACAGCAGGCCGGAGAACGGACAACCCCGCGCGACCATCTCGGCGGCAACGGGTTTCACGACGTCGTCGACGATGGTCGCGAGGACCTCGGCGGGCAGCCACGGCAGCGGCGTGTAAGCCCCCATGCCTCCGGTGTTGGGTCCAGCGTCGCCGTCGCCGACTCGTTTGAAGTCCTGCGCGGGCAACAGCGGCACGACGGTCTCGCCGTCGACGACGCAGAACAGCGAGACCTCGGGGCCGTCGAGGAACGACTCGAGCAGCACGGGGTGCCCCGAATCCAGGAGGCTCGCCGCGTGCGCGCGGGCGGCGAGGCGGTCGGTCGTCACCACCACGCCCTTTCCGGCCGCCAGTCCGTCGTCCTTGACCACCCAGGCGTGATCGCCGGCGGGTGGGCCGAAGCGGTCGAGGGCGGCGTCGAGACGGGCGGGGTTGTCCACGATCTCGCTCCGCGCGGTGCGCACGCCGGCGGCGTCCATCACGTCCTTCGCGAAGGACTTGGCGCCTTCGATTCGGGCGGCGTCCTTCGACGGCCCGAAGCAGGCGATGCCGGCTGCTCGGACGGCATCGGCGACGCCGAGGACCAACGGAACCTCTGGCCCGACGACGACGAGGTCGGCCTCGAAGCGCTTGGCGAGCTTCACGACGTCGTCCCCGGAGGTGACGTCGACCTCGTATTGGTCGGCGATGGCCGCGGTGCCGGCGTTCCCGGGGGCCACGGCGAGCGCGTCCACCTCGGGATCGCGACGCAGCGCCAACAGCAGCGCATGTTCACGGGCACCGGATCCGATCACGAGGACTCGCACGGTCGTCACCCTAAACCTTCGAATTTGGCCATACACTTATCGAGCCGGTGTATGGTCTGCGACATGGCGACCGCACAGAGCGCCTGCCCCTTTGGGGCGGGGTACGACTTCACCGATCCCGACGTCCTGCTCCGGGGCATCCCGGTCACGGAATTCGCGGAACTCCGCAAGACCGCCCCCGTGTGGTGGAACGAGCAGCAGGAGTCGATATTCGACGACGGCGGCTACTGGGTGATCAGCCGCCACGAGGACATCAAGTCCATCTCCCGCAACGGCGATCTGTGGTCGACCAATCGCAAGGGCGCGGTGATGCGACTGCCCGACGGCGTGACCGCAGAGCAGCTGGACCTGACCAAGGCGCTGCTGATCAACCACGACGCCCCCGAACACACCCGACTGCGCAAGATCGTGTCGCGCCTGTTCACACCCAGGTCGGTGGCCGCGCTGGAGGAGAAGCTCGCCGTCGCCGCCCGCGAGATCGTGGCCGAGGCGGCCGCGAAGGACGGCGGCAACTTCGTCGACGACATCGCCACCAAGTTGCCGCTACTGGCCATCGCCGACCTGATCGGCGTGCCGGAGGCCGACCGCGAGAAGCTGTTCCACTGGACCAACTGCATCATGAACACCGACGATCCGGACTTCGACTCCGATCCGACGATGGCCAACGCGGAACTGATGGGTTACGCCTACAACATGGCCGAGGAGCGCAGGCGCTGCCCGGCAGACGACATCGTCACCCGGCTCGTGCAAGCCGACATCGACGGTAACGCCATGGACGACATCGAATTCGCCTTCTTCGTCATCCTGCTGGCCGTGGCGGGCAACGAAACCACCCGCAACGCCATGACGCACGGCATGAACGCATTCTTCGACAACCCGGACCAGTGGGAGCTCTTCAAGAAGAACCGGCCCGCGACGGCAGTCGACGAGATCGTCCGATGGGCCACCCCGGTGCACTGCTTCCAGCGCACGGCCCTGACCGACGTGGAGTTCGGCGACGTGACGATCAAGGAAGGCCAACGCGCCGGCCTCTTCTACAGCTCGGCAAACTTCGACGAGTCGGTCTTCGAGCGGCCCTTCGAGTTCGACGTGACGCGTAACCCCAATCCGCACTTGGCCTTCGGCGGCAACGGCGCGCACTTCTGCATCGGCGCCAACCTGGCTCGGATGGAAATCAAGTTGATCTTCAACGAGCTTGCCGACCAAATTCCGGACATCTCCAAAGTGGCTGAGCCACAACGGCTTCGGTCGGGCTGGATCAACGGCGTCAAGGAACTGTCGGTCTCCTACCAGGGCTGAGCCGAGGTCCGGATACGATTTCCGCCGTGCGTACCCACGGCTGGTCGGGATCGGCCCCCGCGACGGATGACGAGGCCGTGGCGAGAATCCTGGACGCCGCGAGCAAGGCGGTCGACGAACGCGGCGCCGACGTCAGCATTGCCGACGTCGCACGCACCCTCGGCGTCACGCGCCAGACCGTGTACCGGTACTTCGCCAGCACCGAAGCGCTTCTGGTGGCGGCCGCCGTCCACGCCGCCGACGACTTCCTCGACCGGCTGGCCGAACATCTCCGCGGTCTCACCGACCCGGTCGACGCCGTCACCGAGGCCATCGCCACCGCCTTGGAGTGGTTGCCCAAGGACAAGCACATCGGTCTGCTGATCGCGCCGGGTCGCGCCGACGAACACACCGCATCCGTCACCTCCGACGTCGCACTGCAATTCGCGAACGCGATGCTGCGCCGGTTCGACGTCGACTGGGGCGCGCTGGGGTTCACCGACGACGGACTCGACGAACTCGCCGAGCATCTGCTGCGCATCATCCAGTCGTTCATCCTGGACCCCGGCCGGCCGCCGCGGACGGGTGAGGCGCTTCGCGAGTACCTGCGGCGCTGGGTGGGATCGGCGGTTACGGCGAGGTCCAGCCGTCCGGTCTGACCGGACGGGTGTGCTCGGGTCGGATTTCGCCGCCGTCGGACGTCTCGTATCGCAGCCTCGGCAGCTGTCCGCCGGTCCGCGCGTCGACGTAGGTGCTGCGCGGCGTCTCGTCGTCGGCGAAGCCGTTGTCCGCGCCCCATTCCCGTAGCGCGACCACCAGATGGAACAGCGACTCGCCCTTCGGGGTGAGCACGTACTCGTTGTAGGCCGACCCGCCCGCGTCGGGACGCACCGACAACACGCCCGCCTCGACCAACTGGTGCAGCCGTCCCGACAGGATGTTCTTGGCGACGCCGAGACTGCGCTGAAATTGGGTGAATCGGGTCAACCCCTCGAACGCATCTCGCAGGATCATGAGCGTCCACTTGTCGCCGACGACGTCGACGGTGCGCGCAACGGGACACGTGGATCGGCCAAGCGGAGTGCTCACGACGACGACACCTCCCTTTCTGGTTGCATTTTGCAACCACCACATCTAGGGTCTGGTTTCAATTTAGTACCACCTCCACGCATCGCCACCGAAACGAGCCGATCAGATGACACGCACGGCCGAGACCGCCAGCCGGGCGCCAGAAACCATCGGATCGCGAATGGCGCTACTCCTGGCGTTCGTCAGCGGCGCCGCGGTGGCCAACGTCTACTACGCCCAGCCGCTGCTCGACGATCTCGGCTCGCAACTGGACATGTCGCCCGCCGCCCTTGGCTGGGTGACCACCGCTACGCAGGGCGGCTACCTCGTCGGCCTCGTCATGGTGGTGCCGCTGGGCGACCGCTTCGACCGGCGTCGCATCATCCTCCTACAGCTGGTCGTCACCGCCGTAGGACTGTTCGGTGCCGCCCTCGCGCCGTCGGCATGGACGTTCCTGGCCTTCTCCGCCGTCTTCGGGGCGGCGTCGACGGTGGTTCAGGTCATCACCGCGTTCGCCGCGGCGGCCAGCCCGCCCGGCAGGCGCGGACGCACCGTCGGCGTGGTGACCACCGGCGTCGTCCTCGGGATCCTGCTGGCGCGCACCATCTCCGGATTCATCGCCGATCTCTGGAGCTGGCGTGCCGTGTTCGCCGTCGCCGCGGTGGTCATGCTCGGCGTCGCAGCATGGTTGGCCATCGCCCTACCCCGCGACACTCTCCCCAAGGAGGTCGTGCCATACCGTGAGGCCATCACGTCGGTCGTCACCCTGACCATGCGCGACAGGACGTTTCGCGTGCGGAGCCTCATCGGTGGACTGATGTTCGCGAGCTTCGGCGCGGCTTGGGGTTCGATGGCGCTTCCGCTGGCCGCCGCACCGTGGCACTTGTCGGCGGCGCAGATCGGACTGTTCGGCATCGTCGGAGCAGCAGGGGCCCTCGGCGCCTCGGGTGCCGGAAGGTGGGCCGACCGGGGCCGTGCCGAGGTCGCCACCGGCGTGATGCTGGTCGCCTTCCTCGCGTCGTGGGTGGCGATCGCCCAAACCCCAAGTTCCCTGCTACTTCTCGCGGTCGGCCTCGTCGTCCTCGACTTCGCCGGCGAGGCAATCCACGTCGTCAGCCAGCACCTCATCGTGGAGTCCGACCCCGGGGCGACCACCCGCCTCATCGGCGGCTACATGGTCTACTACGCGATCGGCACGGGCGCAGGGGCACTCGCGGCCACCGTCGCCTACGCACACGGCGGCTGGACCGAGGCGAGCATCGTCGGGGCGGCGTTCGCAGTCGCCGCCCTCGTCGTCTGGGCCGTCGATCGGTTGACTATACGACGGTCAGCGGCAACGACTTTCGCTCCTGGAACACCCAGTTCGCGCCCCCACTGAACCTGGTCACGGCCACCTCACCGAGTTCCTTGGCCGGCGTGTCGGTTTCGATCACGCGCACGGTCCAGTCCGTCTCGGTACCGGAGACCTCCGCCCGCAGGTGCGGGTCGACGGCCTGCACGATGGCCTGCAGCGGCAAGTCGGCAACAGGTGACACCAGCGAAATCCAGGAGCCGTCCTCGTATGCGGGAGAGCGGCGGACGTGGACGAACTCCGGGTCGACGTCGGACGACACGTAGGCCGCCGGATTCAGCAGCGGATGCAGTTCGAGAACGCGCAGCGCACCCTTGACGTCACGCGACAGGCCCAGCGCGCGGTGAATGCGTTCGGCGGCCACTCCGGCAATCCCGATCAGCTGCTTGGTGCGAACCGAGCGGGCCAGTGCCGCATCATCCTTGGCGCGCTTCTCCACGGCGATGGTGAAGGACTTCACCAGCAGGTGCATCTGGATGCACACCTCGTCGGCGATCCGAACCAGCGCCGAGTGGGAGAACGCACCGAAGTCGACGTCGGCAAGCAGCTCCCCCGAATAGTCGCCCATCCCTTCGTCGTTCGGATCGATTGGGTCGAGTTCGATCGAGTGGGCATGGGTGGCACCCACGATGTCCATCGCCGGGATGAACGGCACTTCCGGGTAGGACTCGTCGATGATGACGGTCCAGCGGCAGTGCGGATGTTGATCCGATGAGGCCCTGGGCGGACGGTGGACCGGCCGAACCTGCGCCTTGCGGTTGGTGGCCAACGCGGTGGCATCGAAGGTGGGGTCCTCGATGTCGTGGCACATGCCCTTGACGTAGTCCTCGCCCATCGGCTCCACGTCGAGCAGCGCGCCACAGTGGTCGAGGTGGAACTCTCCGTGCCAGCGGTCGTGCACGGTGTAGCGGAAGTCCATGAACTGCGGCGGCGCACCGATGTCCAGCTGCAGACCCTTGAACAACGTGAAGATGTCGGTGCCCTCGTACTTGAGCGCCTTCTGCATGCGCCTCGTGTAGAGCGGACTGGATGCCGCCCACTCCTCGATGGCGATCTGCAACATCTCGTCGCGTCCCCACGCGCTGATGCAATGCGCCATTCCCGAACGGTCGATGAGCTGACCGATCAGCAACAGCTCGGGCACCAGGGTGGCGAGCTCCTCGCGCGACAGCGCGGCGTATCTACTCATCATCGAGCGTCTTTCCCGTGCTCATCTTGACCGCCGCGTTCACGTTCTCGCGTTTGTCTTCGGCAGAACCCTTCTCGGCCGCCCTCTTCCGCTTGCCGGCCACCTTGCCGACCACCCCGTTCAGACCGGCGCCCCTCGGGAACCCGACGTACTGGGTGAGGAAGATGGCCATCTCCTTGAGCTCCTCTTCGGTCAGCTCGCCGTTGGCCAGCGCGGCGTTGACCTGGATCTCCGCCAGACCCTGCTCGCCGAGCGCGGTCACGACGGCGAGCGTCATCAGCCGCTTGTCCCGCATCGACAAACCGGGTCGGGTCCAGATGCTGCCGAACAGATGGTCGACGGTGAGGTCGAAGAAGGCGTCGCCCTCGATGTTCGGCATCTCCCACGAATACACCTCGTTCATCTTCTCGAGGCCCTTGCGGCGCAATTCGTCCATCGTCTAGCTCCTCTCGTGCGGCACGCCGAGACCGTCGGCCAGGTCTCGCAACGCGATCTCGGCAAGCGGCAGGTCTACCCCGGAAGCCTCACCAAGTCCGAGGGCCAACCGCAAATCCTTCTCGGCCAGCCCGCGGGTGTGCATGAACATGTCGTACAGGAAGTGGTCGGCGGGCAATGGCAAGGTGTCGTCGCGAACCATGATGGCGCCCGGACCGCCACTCTGGGCGTCGCTGTGGCGCACCACCCGACCGAGCTTCTGCAGTTTTCGATGCCCGACGCCGCGGCCAACTTCTGCGCCTCGCAGGCGGCGGCGAAGCCGATGAACGTCAACATGTTGCGCGCCAACTTCATCCGCGTTCCCGCGCCGGGCTCCCCCGCGCGGACGACCATCGACGCCCACTGCTTGAACACGGGCTTGACGCGTTCATAGGCCTCGTCGTCGGCGCCGACCATGACGGCCAGCTCGCCCTTTCCGGCCGCACCCGCGCCACCGCTGACGGGGGCGTCCACGACGTGAATTCCCTTGGGTCGCAGCGCCTCGGCGAGTTCGGCCGCGGTGTCCGGCTCGATGGTTGAGTGGATCGCGATGACGGTGCCGGGCTTCGCGTGCTCGGCCAGTTCGGCGACGACGTCACGAACCTGCGCGTCGGTGAGCACGGTGACGCTGATGACGTCGGCCGCGGCAACGTCCGCGACACTGTCCGCCAGTGATGCGCCGAGTTCGGCGAGCGGGGTCATCGACTCGGTGCGGACGTCGAACACCGTCAGACCGCCCGGCCATCCGACGAGGCGCTTGGCCATCGGGGCACCCTGATTGCCGAGGCCGATGTAGCCGAGCTTCAACTCCCTCATCGGATGATCTGGCCGCCGTCGACGTTGAAGATCTGCCCGGTGACCCACTTGGCCTGATCCGACAGCAGGAACAGACACATACCGGTCAGGTCGTCCACCTCACCCATGCGCGACAGCGGAATGCCCCTAACGATGTCGGCCACCATCTCCTGCGGCGTCGTGGTCCGGTTGGCCTCGGTGTCGATGGGCCCCGGCGCGATGGCGTTGACTCGGATGTTCTGGCCACCCAGCTCGGTGGCCAGCTGCTGGGTCAGGCTGTTCACACCGGCCTTGGCCAGCCCGTAGAAGTTCGAGTACAGCCAGGCCGCAGTCGACGACTGGTTCACGATCGCGCCGCCACCGCGCTTGGCCATCTTGCGGTACACCGCGCGGGTGCACACCAGCGCACCGTCGAGGTTGACGCTCATGAACTTCTTGTAGTAGTCCCAGTCGACGGTGATCAGGAAGTCGAGCTTCATGCCACCGAAGATCGCTGCGTTGTTGACCAGGTAGTCGATCCCACCGAACTCCGAAAGCGTCTGCGCCGCCATCTCTTTGGCCGAGTCGATGTCGGATACGTCGACCCGCACCGCAAGCGCGTTGCCGCCCTCGCCCTTGATGCCATCGGCGACCTTCTGGGCACCCTCGAGATTGAGGTCCGCGACGACGACGGCCGCGCCCTCGCGGGCCAGTGCCTCCGCATACGCCTGCCCGATCCCGCCGCCGGCACCGGTGACGATGGCAACCTTCTCGCTGAACTGATCTCCGTACAGACCCATTTCAATCCTTCCTAGACGCCGACTGTGGTGTTGTTGCACGCTGTTCGGCGATTGGCGTGACTTAAGTGCACACTCGGCACGGTGATCTATTTGGCTGCGGTGGCAATGGCCTTGGTCTCGAGGTACTCCTCGAAGCCGGCGATTCCCATTTCCCGGCCGATGCCGGATTGCTTGTAGCCGCCGAAGGGCACGTCGGCCGAATACCAGACGCCGCCGTTGACGTTGACTGTGCCGACCCTCATGCGGGCGGCCACCGCCGCGGCGCGCTCGTCGTCGGCGGAGAACACCGTGCCCGACAGGCCGAACGGTGAGTCGTTGGCAATCCGCACCGCGTCGTCGTCGCCGTCGTGCGCGATGACGGTCAGCACGGGCCCGAAGATCTCCTCGCGTGCCACCCGCGCGTCGTTGTCGAGACCCGCAATCACGGTCGGGTCGATGAAGAAGCCCTTGTCGCGGTCGGCGGGGCTGCCACCACCACAGGCGAACGTCCCACCCTCGGCGATCGCCGAGTCCAGGTATTCCTGGATGCGGTCGCGCTGACGAGCGGATATCACTGGGCCACAGACGGTTCCGGAGTTGGTCGGATCGCCCGCCTTCAGTCCGGCCATGGTGCCCGCGGCCGCTTGGACGGCTTCGTCGTAGCGTTCCCGCGGCACGACGAGGCGGGTGGTGATCGCACATCCCTGGCCGGCGTGCATCGACGCGGTGAAGGCGGCCATCGAGCACGCGCCCGCGAGATCGGCGTCGTCGAGCACCAGGAAGGCGGACTTGCCGCCCAGTTCGAGGAACACCTTCTTCAGCGTCGCGGCGCCGTCGGCCATCACCGCCCGGCCCGTGTTCGTCGAGCCGGTGAAGGACACCATGTCGACCCGCGGATCCGTCGACAGCAGCGCGCCGACACCGTGGTCACTGGAGGTGACGATGTTGACGACGCCGGGCGGAAAGTCGGTGTGTTCGACGATCAGTTCACCCAATACCGCTGCGCACCATGGCGTGTCGGGCGCGGGCTTGAGGACGACGGTGTTGCCGGCCGCCAGGGCTGGCCCGAGCTTGGCGAGGTTGATCTGATGCGGGAAGTTCCACGGCGTGATCGCACCCACGACGCCGACGGCCTCCCGGACGACCGTGCGGTGCGTCTTGATGCCCATCGGCTTTGCGACGCCGAGATCGGTTGTCCACTGGTAGGACTCGGCGGTGTCGGCACAGAAGCTGAGATCCTCGATCGGACCCTCGAGTTGAGCCATCGACGTCAGCATCACCGGCGCGCCCACCTCGGCGATCGTCAGCTCGCGCAGTTCCTCGACGTGGTCGCGCATCGCCTGCTGCAGCTGCCGGATGCACCGCACGCGAAGCTCGACGTTGGTCGACCAGTCGGTCTCGTCGAACGCGCGCCGAGCCGCTCCGATCGCCGAGCTCATGTCGTCGGTCGTCGCGTCCGCGGCGAGGCCAAGCACTTCCTCGGTCGCCGGGTTGACCGTCGGGAAGGTCCCTCCGCTACCGGAGACCAGCTTGCCGTCGATCAGCAGCCGGCTCTCGCGATCACCGAGCAGCGTCATTCCATCTCCCGTTCCTGTCCTGGACACCTGTCCGGCCATGTTGAGTCGAACCATAACTGCACGTGCGCGACCGTGGCAAGGCCGACCCGGCTCGCAGGCGCCAAAGTCGGCTTCCAACTGCGACTTCCCCTCGACTTACCGACAGCGCTTGCCGATTGCCGACCTCGTCGGATAACTTGGACATGTGTCCAGTGATGCCGCGGCTGCAATCGCCGAGCCGACCGGGTCGTCCTCCGACGAGACGCCACGCAACAAACGGCAGGAAGAGACCTTCCGCAAGGTCCTCACCGCGGGCATGGAGATGCTGCGGGAGTCCTCGTACGCCGACCTGACGGTGCGCGCCGTCGCGGCGCGCGCCAAGGTGGCACCGGCCACGGCCTATACGTACTTCTCGTCGAAGAATCATCTGATCGCCGAGATCTACCTCGACCTGATGAGCAAGGTGCCGTACTACACCGACGTCAACGAGCCGATGCCGATCCGCGTCGAGAAGGCGCTGCGCAACCTCGCACTGGTGGTCGCCGACGAACCCGAGGTCGCGGCCGCGTGCACGACGGCCCTGCTGACGGGCAACGATCCAACGGTGCGACGGGTCCGCGACCGCATTGGCCTCGAAATCCACCGCAGGATCAAGTCCGCGGCCGGCCCCGACACCGATCCACGGGTGGTGTCGGCCCTGGAGATGACGTACTTCGGCGCGCTCGTCAACGCGGGCAGCGGCGCATTCACCTACCACCAGATCGCCGACCGGCTCAGCTACGTCGTCGGCCTCATCTTGGGAGAACACACATGACCGCAAGCACGTCGGACGTCCTGTTGGACCCCTACGACTACGACTTCCACGAGGACCCGTACCCCTACTACCGACGCCTGCGCGACGAGGCGCCGTTGTACCGCAACTCCGACCAGAAGTTCTGGGCCCTGTCTCGGCACGTCGACGTCGTCCAGGGCTTTCGCAACAGCACCTCCCTGTCGAACAAGCACGGCGTCTCACTGGACCCGATCTCGCGCAACGAACACGCCCACCGGGTGATGTCGTTCCTGGCGCTCGACGACCCCGGCCATCTGCGGTTGCGCACGTTGGTGTCGAAGGGGTTCACCCCCAGGCGAATTCGCGAGCTGGAGGCCCGGGTCACCGAGATCGCAGTCCAGCATCTGGACGCCGCGGTGCAGTCCGACGACTTCGACTTCGTCGACGACTTCGCAGGCAAGCTGCCGATGGACGTGATCTCCGAACTCATGGGCGTCCCCGAGTCGGACCGCGTCCGCATCCGCGCCCTCGCCGACGGCGTGATGCACCGCGACGACGGCGTGAAGGACGTCCCGGCCGAAGCGATCCAGGCCTCGGCCGACCTGATGGTCTACTACGCCGACATGGTGTCTTCGCGGCGCGCGAAGCTCTCCGACGACCTGACCTCGGCACTCGTCGAGGCCGAGATCGACGGCGACAAGCTCACCGACGAGGAGATCATCGCGTTCCTGTTCCTGATGGTCGTCGCAGGCAACGAGACCACCACGAAACTCCTTGCCAACGCCGCATATTGGGGCTTCAAGAACCCCGACCAGCTGGCCCCGGTGTTCGACGACCACTCCCTGGTCAAGCCATGGGTCGAGGAGACGTTGCGGTACGACACGTCCAGCCAGATCCTGGCCCGCGCCGTCTCCGCCGACATCACCCTCTACGACACCACGATCCCCGAGGGCGACGTGCTCCTGCTGCTGCCGGGGTCGGCGAACCGCGACGACCGGGTGTTCGACGATCCCGACGACTACCGAATCGACCGCGAAATCGGTTCCAAGCTGGTCAGTTTCGGAAGCGGCGCGCACTTCTGCCTTGGCGCGCACCTGGCCAGGATGGAAGCCCAGGTCGCCCTCACCGAGTTCTTCAAGCGCGTCCGCGGCTACGAGGTGGACGAAGCCAATTCCGTTCGAGTGCACTCGAGCAGCGTCCGCGGCTTCGCCCATCTGCCCATCACCATCCAAGCCCGCTGAAGGGACCTTCGCAATGCCCCGCTTTTCACCCCTTCCCGACCGCAGGCCCGCCATCGTCGCGGGTGCGTCTGCAGGCATCGGGGAGGCCACCGCCATCGCGCTTGCGGCACGTGGCTTTCCCGTCGCGCTCGGCGCCCGTCGGGTGGAGAAGCTCGACGACCTGGTCGGCAAGATTCGCGCCGACGGTGGTGAGGCCGTCGCATTTCACCTCGACGTCACCGACCCGAACTCGGTGAAGTCGTTCGTGGCCAATGCCGTCGACTCTCTTGGGGACATCGAGATCCTGGTCGCCGGCGCCGGCGACACCTACTTCGGCAAGCTCGCCGACATCAGCACCGACGACTTCAACTCGCAGCTGCAGATCCATCTGGTGGGGGCCAACCGCCTCGCCACCGCGGTGTTGCCGGGGATGCTCGAACGGCAGCGGGGCGACCTGATCTTCGTGGGCTCCGAGGTCGCACTGCGGCAACGGCCGCACATGGGCGCCTACGGTGCAGCGAAGGCCGCACTGGTGGCCATGGTCAACAACTTTCAAATGGAGTTCGAGGGCACCGGGGTCCGTGCGTCGATCGTGCACCCCGGCCCCACCAAGACGTCGATGGGCTGGAGCCTTCCGGCCGAGCAGATCGGCCCCGCCCTCGACGACTGGGCCAAGTGGGGCCAGGCTCGCCACGACTACTTCCTGCGCGCATCGGATTTGGCGCGCGCGATCACCTTCGTCGCGGAGACCCCGCGTGGCGGGTACATCGCGAACATGGAGCTTCAGCCCGAAGCTCCCCTGACCAGCGATCCCGCCGAGCGCCAGAAGCTCATCCTCAACGAGGAGAACCTGAAATGACCATCACCAAGGACGTCCCCCGGGTATCCGGCGGCGAGGAGGAGTACGGCCATCTCGAGGAGTTCCGCACCGACCCAATCGGTTTGATGAATCGGATTCGCGAGGAATGCGGGGACGTCGGCTGGTTCCAGCTCGTCGACAAGCAGGTCGTCATGCTGTCAGGGTCGGAGGCCAACGAATTCTTCTTCCGGTCCAGCGACGCCGAGCTCAACCAGGCCGAGGCCTACCCCTTCATGACACCGATCTTCGGTGAGGGCGTGGTGTTCGACGCCGACCCCGAGCGTCGCGCGGAGATGTTGCACAACACCGCTTTACGCGGTGAGCAGATGAAGGGTCACGCCGCGACCATCGAGAACGAGGTCAAGAAGATCATCGCCGACTGGGGCGACGAGGGCGAGATCGAACTGCTCGACTTCTTCTCGGAGTTGACCATCTACACCTCGACCGCCTGCCTCATCGGCCTCAAGTTCCGTGAGCAGCTGGACAGCCGCTTCGCGCACTACTACCACCAGCTGGAGCGCGGCACCGACCCGCTCTGCTACGTGGACCCCTACATGGACATCGAGAGCTTCCGCATCCGCGACGAGTCACGCGTCAAACTCGTCGAGCTGGTGCAGGAGATCATGGATGGTCGAATTGCCAACCCGCCCAAGGGCAAACAGGACCGCGACCTGCTCGACGTGCTGGTGTCGATCAAGGACGACGACGGCAACCACCGCTTTACGGCCAACGAAGTCACCGGCATGTTCATCTCGTTGATGTTCGCGGGTCACCACACCAGCTCGGGCACCTCGTCGTGGACTCTGATCGAATTGCTGCGCCATCCCGACGTCTACGCCGACGTCCAGCAGGAGCTCGACGAGCTCTACGCCGACGGCCAGGAGGTGAGTTTCCATGCGCTGCGCCAGATCCCGAGGCTCGACAACTCCTTGAAGGAGACGCTGCGCATGCACCCGCCCCTGATCATCCTGATGCGCGTCGCGCAGGACGAATTCGAGGTCGCGGGATACCCGATTCACAAGGGCCAGATGGTGGCCGCCTCGCCGGCGATCTCGAACCGGATCGCCGAGGACTTCCCCAACCCCGACGACTTCAACCCCGACCGCTACGACAAGCCGCGTCAGGAAGATCTCGCCAACCGGTGGACGTGGATCCCCTTCGGCGCGGGCAAGCATCGCTGCGTCGGAGCGGCGTTCGCCCAGATGCAGATCAAGGCGATCTTCTCGGTCCTGTTGCGCGAGTATGAGTTCGAAATGTCCCAGCCTGCCGATAGCTACCAGAACGACCACTCCAAGATGGTCGTCCAGCTGGCCCAGCCAGCCAAGGTTCGCTACCGCAAGCGGTCTTCCGGCGGGCAGGAGCGCAGCAACCAGGGAAGTGTGGAGTAGGTATCCCCATGGGCTGCTACCGCGTGGAACTCGACGAGGACCTGTGCCAGGGCCACGCCATGTGCGAACTGGAGGCCCCCGACGTCTTCGCGGTGCCCAAGCGCGGAGTCGTCGAGATCCTCGACGCCGAGCCACCCGACGACCTCCGCGAGGACGTCGAGCGGGCGATTGACATGTGTCCCACCCAAGCAATTTCACTCAAGGAAAAGGATTGATCATGGCGAGTCGCGAACAGCTTGACGAGTGGGTCGAACGGTGGTTGCAGGCCAACAAGGACGCCGAAGCGGCAGGCGACTGGAAGCCCATGGCGGACTTCTACACCGAGGACGCCACCTACGGGTGGAACATCGGCCCGAAGGAAGACGTCATGTGCGTCGGACGCGACGAAATCCGCGACGTCGCACTCGGTTTGGAGATGGAAGGCCTGGAGAACTGGGTCTACGAGTACCAGAAGGTGTTGGTCGACGAAAAGCTGGGCGAGATCGTCGGCTTCTGGAAGCAGGTCGCCACCAAGGGCGACGGCACCAAGGACGAGATTTACGGCATCGGCGGCAGCTGGTTCCGGCTCAACGACGATTTGATGATCGAGTGGCAGCGCGACTTCTTCGACTTCGGCCACGTGCAGAAGGCCTTCATCAAGCTCATCGAATCCGGTGACCTGACGCCGACCATGCAGAAGCGCATCGAACGCAGCATGGCCGGTGAGCAGTTGCCCGGCTACTACCCGCTGGGCCAAAGCCCGGTCGGCCTCTTTTAACTCCACCAAGCAGTTGCTTGGGGTGGGTGTGATCCAGTTAACTAGAGGCTCTAGTCTGTGGCCACTGACCCACATCTCAAGTCGAGAAAGGTACTCGTGAAGACAAAAGGCGCGCTCATCTGGGAGTTCAACCAGCCCTGGTCGGTCGAGGAAATCGAGATCGGCGACCCCGTCAAGGACGAGGTCAAAATCCAGATGGAAGCGTCTGGCATGTGCCACTCCGACCATCACCTGGTGACGGGCGGCATCCCGATGATGGGTTTCCCCGTGCTCGGTGGGCACGAGGGCGCAGGCATCGTCACCGAAGTCGGCCCCGGCGTCGAGGACCTCGCACCCGGTGACCACGTCGTGCTGTCCTTCATCCCGTCGTGCGGTCGGTGCCCGTCCTGTCAGGCCGGTCTCCGCAACCTCTGCGACCTCGGCGCAGGCCTGCTGGGTGGCGTCGCCGTTTCCGACGGCACGCACCGCATCACGGCGAAGGGCCAGCCCGTCTTCCCGATGACGCTGCTCGGCACGTTCAGCCCGTACATGGTGGTGCACAAGAGCTCGGTGGTGAAGATCGACCCGTCGATCCCCTTCGAAGTGGCCTGCCTGGTGGGTTGCGGCGTGACGACCGGTTACGGCTCCGCAGTCAAGGCCGGCGACATCCGCCCCGGCGACGACGTCGCGATCATCGGCGTCGGCGGCGTCGGCATGTCGGCGCTCCAAGGCGCGGTCAACGCGGGCGCACGCAACCTCTTCGTCATCGAGCCCGTCGAGTGGAAGCGCGATGCAGCGCTGAAATTCGGTGCGACGCACGCCTATCCGGACATCGAGACGGCCTTCGGCGGTGTCGCCGAGGTAACCCACGGGCTGATGGCCAAGCAGGTCATCGTGACCGTCGGCGAGCTCGAGGGCAAGGACGTGGACAACTACGTCAACCTGACCTCCAAGGGCGGCACCACGGTGCTCACCGCCATCGGCTCGATGATGGACACCAACGTGACGCTGAACCTGGCGATGCTGACCCTGATGCAGAAGAGGCTGCAGGGCACCATCTTCGGTGGCGGCAACCCACACTTCGACATTCCACAGCTGCTGTCGATGTACAAGGCGGGCCGGTTGAATCTCGACGACATGGTCACCCGGCAGTACCAGCTGGAGCAGATCAACGAGGGCTACACGGACATGTTGGAGGGCCGCAACATCCGCGGCGTCATCCGCTTCACCGACGCCGACAGGTAGGCGCCTCGATGTCCGAGATCACCACCGAGCAGTCCCCGGTCGTCACCGCCTCGGAAGCATCGTGGCGGTGCGTCCAGGCGGGAGATCGCGACGGCTGGTTGGCGCTGATGGCCGACGACGTCGTCGTGGAGGACCCGATCGGGGAGGCCGTCACCAACCCCGACGGCACCGGGGTCCGCGGCAAGGAGGCGCTGGCCGCCTTCTACGACGCGAACATCGGCCCCAACCGGCTGACCGTCACCCGCGAGGAGACGTTCACGTCGAGCTCGCCAACGGAGATCGCGTACATCTTGGTGCTGCACACCGAGTTTCCGAACGGTTTCACGGCGACGGTGCGGGGTGTCTTCACCTACCGGGTGAACGACTCCGGGCTGATTACCAACCTGCGGGGCTACTGGAACATGGACGCCATGCAGTTCGGCCAGAAGGACCCAAGCTGACCGGAGCGGTGGTCGTCGGCGGCTCACGAGGGATCGGGCTCGCCGTCGCCGAACTGCTCAGCGCCCAGGGGTTTGGAGTGGTCGTCAACGGACGTCACGCCGGTGCCGTCGCCGACGCAGTCGACGGCATCGGCGGTGACACCGTCGGCCACGCCGGTTCCCCGGCCGATCCGGCGGTGGCGGACGCCCTCGTCGACAGGTGCGTCCACGAATTCGGCAGCATCGATGCACTGGTCAACTGCGCAGGAACCCCGGAACCGCGCGGGTCGTCGATCCTCAACGTGACGTCGGGGCAGTTTCGCGAGCTCCTCGACGCGCACCTGCTCACCGCCTTTGAGACGTGCCGGGCGGCCGCACCGAAGATGGTCGCGCAGGGCAGCGGCTCGATCGTCAACACCAGCTCGTTCGCGTTCCTGGGCGACTACGGCGGCACCGGCTACCCGGCGGGCAAGGGCGGCGTCAACGGCCTGACCCTGGCAATTGCTGCCGAGCTGAAGGGCACGGGCGTGCGGGCAAACGTCGTCTGTCCCGGTGCCAGGACGCGACTGTCGACGGGGCCCGACTACCAGGCCCAGATCGCCGACCTGCACCGGCGTGGCCTGCTCGACGAGATCAGCATGCAGGGCGCGCTGGACGCGGCACCGCCCGAGTATGCGGCAGCCGTATACGCGTATTTGGCGGGTGACCTGGCCGAAGACGTCAGCGGACAGATTCTGGTCGCAGCGGGCGGCTTCGTCGGCCGCTTCGACCGGCGAACGCCGAGCCTGCTCGCCTACCGGGACCACCACGGGTCGCCGCCGTGGTCCGTCGCCGAGCTGGAGGGCATCGTCCGCGGCAACCGACAGACCTGACAATTGGACAAGTCAGCAAATGTGCGTCATGGTCTTCTGGTGACCAACCGCTCCGCCCGAACCCTGAAGCCTCGTTTGCTGGCAGCAGCTGCCGGGCTCGCCGTCGCGGTGGCGCCCATCGCCGCCGCGCCCGCCAACGCCAATCCGGCCGACGACGCCTTCATGGCCGCCCTTGGCGCCGCAGGCATCGGTTTCGAAAACCAGATAGTGGCCAAGACCGTCGCCCACAACGTCTGCCCCTCGTTGAAGAAGGGCGCCAAGTCGTTCGCGTGGACCGTCTCCGGTGTGGTTGCCAGCGGCATCCCTCGCAAGGTCGCCACCACCTTCACCGGGCTGGCCGTGAAGACGTACTGCCCCGAGATGATCAAGTCCACGATCGGCTTCTAGGTCGGCAATACGCCCGTTCGCCTCGAGGTGGGCGTCGGGCACGGTGATGTCGGGCGCTCTGGCATGCTCGATCCATGGCCTCCGTGTTCACCATGATCATCAACCGTGAGATCCCCGGTCGGTTCGTCTACGAGGACGACGACGTCGTCGCGTTCCTCACCATCGAGCCGATGACGCAAGGGCATACGCTCGTCGTCCCGCGCGCCGAGATCGACAACTGGCAGGACGTCGACGCGAGCGTCTTCGCCAACGTGATGGCCGTGGCTCAGCGCATCGGCAAGGCCCAGTCCAAGGCGTTCGACGTGGAACGGACTGGCCTGATCATCGCCGGCCTCGAAGTGCCGCACCTGCACGTACACGTCTTCCCGGCGCGCGACCTGTCCGACTTCGGCTTCGCAGGAGTCGACCGCAATCCCTCGCCCGAGTCACTGGACGAGGCACAGGCCAAGATCACGGCCGCCCTGGCCGAACTGGCCTAGACCGTCGCGGGCTCGTCGGCTCCGGGGTCGTTGACCACCGGCACCTCGGCGATCCGCGGCAACTGCACCGTGAACCGGCAGCCCTGGCCCGGCGCCGTCGTCACGCTGACCGTGCCGCCGTGCGCGTACACCAGCGAGTCGACGATGGAGAGGCCGAGACCCGTTCCTCCGCTGGCCCGCGCCCGCGACGAATCGGTGCGATAGAACCGCTCGAAGACCCGGTGCGCGTCATCGCGACTCATGCCGGGTCCTTCGTCGGCCACTTCCAGAATGGCGCTGTCCTGTTTGGTGCCGACCCGAATCGCGATGCTCGCCGACTCCGGAGTGTGCTGCAGTGCGTTGGCCACCAGGTTGCCCATCACCTGCCGCAGTCGCGCCTCGTCACCGAGCACCTCGGGCGTCCCCGGGCCGTCGAACACCTCCATGGTGATCGTGCGCTTCGGGGCGACCGACCGCGCATCGTGGACGGAGTCGCTGGCCAGCGACAGCAGGTCGACCCGACGCTGTTCCATGGGGCGCTGGGCATCCAACCGCGCCAACAGCAGAAGATCCTCGACGAGCAGGCCCATCCGCTGGGACTCGCTCTCGATGCGGTTCATCAGCAGCTCGACGTCACGCGCGGCGCCCTGGCGGTACAACTCGGCGAACCCGCGAATGGTCGTCAGCGGAGTTCGAAGCTCGTGGCTGGCGTCGGTGATGAACCGTCGCATCCGGTCCTCGGAGGTGCGGGCCTTCTCGGCCGAGGCCTCCGACGAGGCCACCGCCCGTTGAATCTGGGCCAGCATTCCGTTGAGCGCCAACGAAAGTCGGCCCACCTCGGTGCGCGTGTCCCGTTCCGGGATGCGGCGGTCGAGCTCGCCAGCGGCGATGGCCGCGGCGGTCTGCTCGACTTCCACCAGCGGTCTGAGGCTGCGGTGCACGACGGCGAAGCCCGCGATGCCGAGCACGAGGAGCACCGCGACACCGATGCCCACCTGGGACCACGTCAGCGCACGCACGGTCGACGAGACGTCCGACAGGTCGATGGCGACGGTGGTGAGCTCACCGTGCAATCCCCGCACCGTCATCGCCCGCCACTGCACGTCGGAGTGGTCGATCGACCCCACGGTGACGGGAACGGGCCCGACGTCGTTGCTGTCGGGCAAGGCGGGTTCGGCATCGCGATCGTTGACCGCCATCCAGATGCGCCCGTCGGAGTCGATGCCGCGAACGTAGAAGTCCGACGGCGGCCTGGCCGGGTTTGGATCCTCCATGGGGGTGGCCGGCATCCGGCGGGGCGCCTGCGCCCAGCCGCGGGAGGCGTCGAGCAGGGTTTCGTCGACCCGGTTGATCAGGCTGTGCCGCATGATCGAGGTGACGGCGACGCCGGAGGCGAGCAAGCCACACGTCACCAGCACCAGGGTCGCGGCCACCAGCCCCACCCGCAGTGGGATACCGCGCCCCCGAAGACCAGACATTCCCCCCGTCATTCCCACATTGTGCAAAACGCGTGACCGTCGGCTGGCGAACTCGCGCATATAACGCGTTAGCGCGGCTCGCGAAGCACGTATCCGACGCCGCGCAGCGTGTGCAGCAGACGCTTCTCGCCGGTGTCGATCTTGCGGCGAAGGTACGACACGTACGACTCGACGACGTTGACGTCACCGCCGAAGTCGTAACGCCAGACGTGGTCGAGGATCTTCGGCTTCGACAGCACCGTGCCGGCGTTGATGATGAAGTAGCGCAGCAGGGTGAACTCGGTCGGCGACAGCGAGACGGGCTCGCCGGCCTTCCACACCTCGTGGGTGTCCTCGTCGAGTTCGATGTCGGCGAACGTCAGCCGGGCGCTGCGCGGCTCTTCGACGCCGCGCCCGGAGCGACGGAGAATGACGCGCAACCGCGCCACGACCTCTTCGAGGCTGAAGGGCTTGGTGACGTAGTCGTCGCCGCCGAGGGTCAGGCCGGCGATCTTGTCCTGGAGCGAGTCGCGGGCGGTCAGGAACAGTGCGGGCGCGTCGATGCCGTCGGCGCGGAGCCTGCGCAGCACGCCAAAGCCGTCCATCCCGGGCATCATCACGTCGAGGATGACCGCGTCGGGGCGGATCTCCCGCGCCTTGTCCAAGGCCGCGGGCCCGCTGGACGCGGTGTGCACCTCGAAGCCCTGGAACTTCAGACTCACCGAGAGCAACTCGACGATGTTGGTTTCGTCGTCGACGACGAGGATTCTCGCTTCGGGGATGAACTCCGGAATTGCAGCCATGGCCATGTGAACAATGTCCTCCCATTCACATGGTCTGACGCTGCAGGAGCGCTGTGAGATTCCTGTGAGTTGCTTCCCAGGGTTCTGCGTGTGACCGTCGCCATAGACTGAGTCCATGAATCTCGGCAAAGCCCTCGTCGACGTGGCGACCGCACCGGCCCGCATCGGCCTCGCCGTCGCCGACATCGGTCTCGGCATCGCCACCGAGACGCTGGCCGTCGTCCAACGGGGACTCGACGACGGCAGGGTGCCCGCAGGCCGATCGTCGCTCGCAGGGATGCTGGGTCTCGAAGACGCCGTCGAACGCGCCAACCGCCTGGCGCACCTGATGGACGACGACGCCCCACTCGGGCGGGCGTTGGCCCCCGACGGACCACTCAACAGGCTGCTTCGACCGGGTGGGCTCGTCGACCAGCTGACCGCCGAGGGCGGCCTGCTCGACCGGATGACCGCCGAGAACGGTCCCGTCGCCCGCGCGGTGGCGCCCGGCGGGCTGATCGACCAGGTGACGTCCGAGGGCGGTCTCGTCGACCGTCTAACCACGGACGACGGGGCGGTGTCCCGGGTGATCGCACCGGGCGGACTCGCCGACCAGCTGCTCGCCAACGACGGTCTGATCGAGCGCATCCTGCGCGAGGACGGCGTCGCCGACAAGTTGCTCGCCGAGGGCGGTCTACTCGACACCCTCACCGCGGAGCAAGGCGCGCTGATGAAACTCGCCGACGTGGCCGACACCCTCAACCGGCTCGCCCCCGGGCTCGAGGCCCTGACCCCGACGATCGACGCGCTGCACGAAGCCGTCATCACGCTCAGCCAGGTCGTCAATCCGCTAAGCAACATCGCGGGCCGAATCCCGCTGCCACGCTCGCGTGGGCGGCGACCGAATCCCCGGCCGGTGACTGCCCCACAGGTCATCGACGCGGAAGAGTGAGCCGTTAAGCTAGGCGCGCACGCCTCCTTAGCTCAGTGGTAGAGCAACATACTTGTAATATGTAGGCCATCGGTTCGATCCCGATAGGGGGCTCCACATGGCAGCGAATGCTTGTCGGTAGGCCGTCGTAATCTCTGCCCCATGAGGCAGTGTCGACATTGCGGTTCGTTCCTCTCGCGGCGCAGCCAGAAGGTGTTCTGCGGCAACGCATGTCAGGCCATGGCCCGGCGCGACGCTGGCACCAAGCTCTGGCTCGAGACCGGTGAGGCGTCGGTCGACAGCCGCCGCACTCACTACATCCGGCAATACCTCTCCGACGCGCAGGGTGGTTGCTGCGTCATTTGCGGTGGAGCGAACACGTGGCTGGGCGCGCACCTCGCCTTGGTGTTGGACCACGTCGACGGGAACCCGACGAACAACCGGCGGGAAAACCTCCGGCTGGTCTGCCCAAACTGCGACTCGCAGCTGGCGACGTACAAGAGTCGAAACCGTGGCAACGGCCGGCACTCCCGACGCCAGCGATACGCCGACGGGCAGTCGTACTAGCCCCGATCCGGGCCCAACGGCCGGTAGTGTCCGCAACGAACGTAGCAATCTGCCGAGGAGGAGCCAGTGTCCGAAGCCGGTGTGTGGGTGGCCTGGGGAATTCCGGCCCGCGGACGCGAGAGCCAGGCGCTGGCGCTTCTCAAGTCGTCGCTGACCACGTACCTCGAGCAGCTTTCCGCGGACGGCCGGATCGAGCGTTTCGACGCCGCGATCCTCAAGCCGCAGACCACCGAACTCGGCGGCTTCATCCTCATCCAGGGCACCCATGACCAGATCGAGGCGCTCCGCACGGACCAGGGTTTCCAAACGTGGGCCACCCAGATTCAGTTGGTGGCCGACAAGGTCGGGATCGTCGACGCCTGGGTCGGCGACGGGCTGCCCGAGGCCTTCGAGCTGTACGAAGACGCCTTGAAGAAGCTCGACTAACCGCTCTACCGGTAACGCAAGCGGCTCCTGGGACGAAGGCAACAGGAGTGAACGTTGTGAAAGTCAGCCTTCACCGGGGAAGAGCAGTTCAGCGCATCGGGAGGGCCAGGCATGGGAGCGTCTAGATACATCGGTCGAGTGGGCGGTCTAGCCGTCGCATTGGGAGTCGGCACCGCGGTCGCGACGGGATACGGCGTCGCCAACGCCGACGAGACGTCCACCAGCTCGTCGTCGAGTAGCCAGTCGTCGAGCGCGAGCGCCTCCGTTAGCGGCACCTCGACGACCACCGGCACCTCGACGAACACCGGCGACAGCGCCGCCCCGGCCGCAGCGCAGGCCTCGACCGCGCCAACGGCCGCACCCACCGGGTCCGACGACAAGCCAACGGGCTCGACGAGGACCTCCGGATCGGCCACCAGCGGGGTCGTCAGCGCCCAGACCAACACCGGCAGCTCCGGCACTTCCGGCAGCACGGCCTCCCCCACTCCGAAGCCGACGCCCGAACCAGAAGCCGACCTCGAGCCCGAAGCCGAGCTCGAGCCCGAAGCGACAGCACCTGAAGAGCCGGAGACCACGCCAGCGCCGACCGCGACGCCGACTCCCAGCCCCACGCCCACCAAGAAGCCCAAGCCGAACACCCCCGCAGCCGCGTCCACCCCGGCACCCACTTCGACGGACACCCTGAAAACGGACACCGGCAAGACGTCTGAGCCGAAGACCGCCACGCCAACCGCAGCCAAGCAGAACGTCGAGGACCCGGCGTCAAAGACCGCCAGCCTCGCCGTCGTCTCGGCCGCTGCAAAGTCGGCGTCCCCCGCGCAGGTCACCGTCGTCACGGTCACGCCCGACGCCCCCGCGCGCCAGGCACCGCCGAATCCGCTGGCCGTGGTGAGCGGCGTCGTGTCGAGCGTCGTCAACTGGATGCTGACCCCGTTCATGGGCGCGGGCTCACCGACCCCCGCCGAGCCACCGCTGGCGTGGTCGTTGCTTGCGTTCGCGCGCCGCGAATTCGACCACTTCGTCAACGCCGTCACCGGCCGCGCCACCCAGACCCCGGCCACGGCCGTCGACGCCACCAGCGTCTCGTTGGCCGCAGCCACCGCGGCCCTCGCGCAGGCGGCCGCGGTCAACGTGCCCGGATTCCCGCTTCCCGGTGCGCAATTGAGCCCGTCCACCCAGTTCGTCCAGTGGGTCACGGGCAACTATCAGACCGGTAACCCGTTGATAGCCGACACCCTGAAGCGTTTCGGCATCAACGGCACCGACGTCGGCGTCATGTGGGACAACGGCATGGTCGACGACCCCACCACGCCGTACAACGAGCATCAGGTGCTGATGGCGTTCGGCGACACGTTCAGTGGCGCCAACATGACCGGCAACTGGCGTTTCAACGTGCTGCTCCGCAGCGCCGACACCGACCTCTCCGACGGCATGACCATCCCCAACGGAGAGTGGTTCAACGGCAACATGTTCGGCGGCACGCCGCTGAGCAGTCCGACCACCGCGCGGCAGATCATCCATCCCTCCGGACTGCCCGCCGGTGTCACCCTCATCCCCACGGCGGGCATCTCCATCCCGACGCCAGGCACCCAGTTCGGCGTCACCCAGTACGTGAACTTCATGTCGGTGAGCAACTGGGGCGCTGCGGGCACGTGGTCAACCAACTATTCCGCGATCGCCTACTCCACCGACAACGGCGAGAACTGGACCGTCGCACCGACTTCGGTCCGCTACAACTCGCCCGTCGGCGGCAACGACAAGTTCCAGCAGGGCGCCTTCGTCCGGCCGGGCGACGGTTACGTCTACAACTACGGGACGCCCAACGGCCGCCAGGGCGCCGCGTACGTGTCGCGCGTCGCGGAGAAGGACATCCTCGACACCAGCAAGTACGAGTACTACAGCAAGGGCAAGGCTGGCGGCTGGTTCGGCATCGGCGCCACCCCGGCGGGTTGGTACAAGAACCAGCCTTCCAAGGCCACGGCCGCGTTCGGCCAGGACACCGGCGCCTGTGGCGTCGGGAAGCCGGGCAATCAGGTCAGCGAAATGTCGGTGCAGTACAACAAGCAACTCAAGAAGTACGTCGTCCTCCACGGCGATCAGTTCAACAACATCGTGATGCGTACCTCGGACACCCCTCAGGGCACCTGGTCGAGCGCGAAGATTCTGATGGCACAGCAGCAGGGCGGCATCTACGCACCGATGATGCATCCGTGGTCGTCGTCGACGATGGGCACCGGCACCGACCTGTACTGGAACCTGTCGCTGTGGTCGGAGTACAACGTGATGTTGATGAAGACCGATCTCACCAAGGTCTAGGACGAATCGTGTTGCGCTGCATCGCGATCGGGGTGGCGGCGGGGATTTTCGGTTCGTCGCCGCTGGCGGTCGCCAACGCCGACCCCGTCGCGCCCCAGCCGAATGCGTCGTGCACCGCGGAGGTCAAGGATGCGTTGACGCTGCCGGCTGGTGACACCGCACCGATCGCTTGCGACGGAACCAGCTGGCAAGCCGTCGCCGATCCGTACCCGATGAGCGACGAGTGGCTGAGCACCGGACCCGTGATGACGCTGCACGGCCAGGGACGTCGCAACCCGATGCTCGAATCGGGGCGCTGGGCGGCCACCCCGTTGACACCTGAGAGCACCTGCGGGGCAACCCAATTCGCGGTGGTCTCCGGCACCCCGACCCTGACTCCGCCAAAGTCCGATCACGGCGAACCCGGTCAGCCACTGTCGCTGGAGGTGGTTCCCCGGCTGTTCACCATCGAGCTGACCGGCGACTGCCTGTGGCAGCGACTGCCCTAGTGGCCGCCGCCCACGTCGACCCCGCCACCACCGAGGTCGACTCCACCGGTGGCCACGTCGACTCCGCCACCACCGACGTCGACGCTGTCACCACCCATCGGCGCCTCGGCAGCCGGGGCGAAGAAGTCACTGGCCGGCGGCGCGAAGTCGTCCTGCGGCGCCGGAGCGGGGACGTTGCAGTTGCCGTCGAGGACAACCTGGCCTGGCTCGCAGACGATGGTGTCGTCGGCAGCGGCAATCGGTGCGTAGACCGCTGCCGCCACGGCGAGGGCGGCGCCAGCCGTCACGAGGACTCGGGATCGCGGGATGTACATGGCACGCCTCTCGTCTGTTGCTGAGCTCGCCAAACTAGCACCTCGAACTGGCTTTTGACAGAGGTAACAATTTTGCCCGCTACGGCGCGAAGAAGACGGACCCCTCCGAGCAGCCCGTCACCTCGTGGCCCGACGGAAACGAGCGGGGATCGGCGTCGACGATGACGTCGTCGCGGTAGAACGCGTGCCTTGCGTCCGCGGCACATTCGAAGTCCGCGTTCAACACGTGGAACGTGGCGCCGTCGGCATCGGGAATTGGCATGCCCATCCAATAGCCGTGGCGGTCGTCGCGGGCGAAGGGGCCTTCGAGCGCGTCGAACGACGGGACGTCGGCGTCGACGATGCGATTGGGGCCGTAGAAGATGCCGGCGTCGTCACGCGAGTAGCCGCCTTCGAGCACCCGGAAGGTGGCCGGATCGGCACCGACGACGGGGTTTCCGTTCACGTGCACGGTCCGGTCGTCCTTCGTGAACAGGTAGTAGTCCGAGTCCGAGACGATCGAGAAGTGTCTGGGATCGTCGGACAGCACCCTGCCGTCGGACCAGTACACCGCGCGGCCGTCCTTGGCCAGGTTGCCGTCGAGCAACTCGAAGTTCGTCGGGTCGTCGCTGAGCACCGTGTCGCGTTGGTAGACGTGGACGTCGTCCTTGGCGAAATCGGGCCGGTCGAGCAGGACGAAGCTGTCGGGATTGGCCTCGGGAAGCGGCCTTCCGTCGACGTACACCGTCGAGCGATCCTTCGCGAACGTCCGGTCCAGCGGGGCGAATGACGGTGCGTCGGCGCCGTCGACCTGAGACGCCTTACCGGGAAAACCCTGAAGGTAGAACACCGCGTCTCCGCGGACGTGATAGCCGGCCGACTCGAAGAGGGAGTTGGGCGCCGCGTCCCGGCCACAGGCCGTCATCGTGGCCACGACGGCGACGCACGCGACGGTGACGAGCCGGCGCCGTCGCCGTGGTGGACGCGGCGATCCTGTCATGGGACAACGGTACTCGGCCGCACCTACAACCGACACGTGCTTGCAGGCTGCTGAACTCCAGCATCCACCACGACGGCTCGTAACACCGGTCGGCAACCAACCGATATCCGTATGAGAATTTGCCGACGTAGGCTCGGACCATGGTTCTCGAGACAGGGGATGGCATGAGCGCGAAGAACATCGGTGCGGCACTTCTCGCCGCTGCCGCGTCCGTTGTCGTGGCGACGGCGGTCCCGGCCCACGCGGACCCCACCGACGACGCGAGATCACAACAGATCGACCAGGCGTTCCTCAAGGCCGTCAAGGACCAGGGCCTGAAGTTGAAGTCGGACGGGTTCGCCATCGACCTGGCCCACTCGACGTGCGACGTGTTGACCCGCACCGGGTCGGTCGAGAACGCGTTGCGCCACATCCAGAACGCCACCGACTGGGCGGACAGCAAGAAGATTGGCTCCTTCGGCAGCCTTGCGGTCCAGGGCTACTGCCCGTCGTCGATGCCGAAGCAGTAGCCCGGTCTCTAGCCCACCACTCCGCGCAGGCCGTCGGCGCCGAAGACGGGTTCGAGCATCGCCGAGTAGTCGGGGCCGCGCCGGACCAGCTGGCCACCGTCGACGTTGATCACCTGCCCGGTGATCCAGCTCGCGGCGTCGCTGAGCAGGAAGACCGACGCGTTGGCGATGTCGTCGACCTCACCGACGCGCGGCAGCGGCGTGCTGATCCGGTAGTCCTCGCTGAGTTCCGGCGAATCAAGTACCAGCGCAACGAGTTCGGTGCGGATCAGTCCTGGCCGTATCGAGTTGACCCGCACCCACGACGCGCCGAGCTCGTCGGCCCCAAGCTGCATCATGTGGTCGATCGCCGACTTGCTGACGCCATACGCCCCAAACCACCGGTGGGTGTTGCTGGCCGCGATCGACGAGATGCCGACGAACGAGCCTCCGCCTCCGCGAACCATCTCCCGTGCGGTGTGCTTGAGCACGTACATGGTGCCGTTGACGTTGAGGTCGACGGTGCGTCGCCATGCGTCGGAGTCGACCTGGGTGATCGGGCCGATCGTCTCGGACCCACCGGCACAGTGCACGACGCCGTTGAGGCGACCGCGCCAGGCGGTGGCCGCGGCCACCATTGCGGCGACTTCGTCTTCGTTGGTGACGTCGGCGGGCTCGTACCTGACCTCGCCCGAGCCGTCACCCGCGGCGGCGGAGATCTCCTCCTTCGCGGCGGCGAGACGGTCGGCGTTGCGCCCGACGAGAACCACGTCGCCACCCGAGGCCACGACGGCAGCGGCAACGCCCTTGCCGATGCCGCTTCCGCCACCCGTGACGATGATCGTCCGATCCGCCAATGAAAGCTGCACATCGCCCCCGTCGAGAGAAACTAGAACACGTTCTCGTCATGTAACCACACCTGATTTCAAGGTCGTCGGCGTATCGTCGACGCCGCAGTTGGTTCCCGCACACGACGGGGCCCACCGGAGAGAAAGCGTGGCGATGACGACTCCACAGACCTCAGCACGACGACTGCTCCTCGCCGGCGGCTTCGCCGTCGCGATCGCCGCCGCCCCCGCGGTGGCCGCATTCGCCGGCCCGGCGGTCGCACCGTCGTTCGGAGCGGCCTGCCCCGCCGGTGAGACCGAGGACGCCTTCACCGACGCGTGCACCCCGGACCTCGTCCCGAACTCACCCGAGATCACGCAGGCACCGGGCGGCCTGCCCTCGGTCGACGGCATTCCCTGCACCGGCGGAAACTCGGGACAGTGCATCGGTCTGTCCGAGGACGCTCCTCAGTACGTGCCGCCGTCGTCGTCGGTCGGGTCCAGCCCGACCGTCACGGGCTCCACCAACTAGCCGAACGAAATGACACGCATCGGCAGATAACTCGCAGTATGTGAGCAGATTGCTGGCAGCTTCCATACAATCCACGCATGCCGCACTTCGAGTTCTCTGCACGACGCCTCATCCTTGCCGGCGGATTCGCGCTCGCCGTCGCCGCCGCACCGGCCGTGACCGCGATTGCAGTCCCCTCGGCCCCCGGCGCACAGCTGGCCGACGACTGCGCCGCGGGAGAGGACACCGATCAGTTCACCGGCTCGTGCGTCCCCTTCATGGTGCCCAATTCACCGGCGGCGCCGGTGTTCACCACGCCCGCTGGCAACCCGGACATCCCCGAGATCGACGG
Source organism: Mycobacterium sp. Root135 (assembly GCF_001426545.1). Lineage (GTDB taxonomy): Bacteria > Actinomycetota > Actinomycetes > Mycobacteriales > Mycobacteriaceae > Mycobacterium. The sequence continues at coordinate 151,276 of NZ_LMEZ01000010.1, forward strand.
CGTTCCGTGCACCGGACGTGACTCGGGTGCGTGCATCGGCCTCGCCGAGGACGCCCCTCAGTACGTGCCGCCCACCTCGTCGGTGGGATCGGATCCGACTATCACCGGCTCGACCAACTAACGGCGGCCGCTCCTAGGGAAGACGCGGAACTCGTGCAGATTCCCGACGGCTTCCCTACAATTCCTGCGACGAACCGTCAATATTCTCGGGCACCACGAAAAGTCCTTGAAACCACAGAAAGCGTGACAATGCCGCACCTTGAATTCTCTGCTCGACGAGTCATCCTTGCCGGCGGATTCGCGCTTGCCTTCGCCGCCGCTCCCGCGGTGGCCGCCTTCGCCGTTCCCGTCGCCGCGAATGCCGCACCTGCGGCGTCGTGCCCGGCAGGCGAGGAAGAGGACATGTACACGGGCTCCTGCCTGCCCCACACGGTGCCGAACTCGCCGACGAACAACGGCCTGCCGCCGTCGCCAATCGGGCAGTCCCCCAGCGGCCTGCCGTCCGTGGACGGCATCCCCTGCACCGGAGAGAACACCGGTCAGTGCATCGGTCTGCAGGACAATGCGGACAAGTTCGTGCAGCCTCCGACGAGCATCAACGGCCAGTAACACCGATCAGGCTCTAGGCGGCTCGTCGAGTCGCCTAGAGTTGGTCCATGGCTGCAAAACCTGATCCTGCCGAAATCGGTGACGTCGAGCCCTTGGCCGACAGCACTGCCCGTATGGCGAGGCGCGTCGTCGCCGCGTACGCCACCGACGCCGACGAATGTCGGGTGTTCTTGTCCATGCTGGGCATCGGACCGGCTAAGCAAGAGGCGTAGATGAGCTCAGGAGTAGGCGAAACAGCCGACTCCGGGCACTCTGAGGTCTTCGAGCTCGACCCGGTTGCCGAGGGCGAGTCCGACTTCGTTGTCGTCGCCAACCGGTTGCCGATCGACATGGAGCGGCGCCCCGACGGTTCGACCACGTACAAGCGGAGCCCCGGCGGCCTCGTCACGGCGCTGGAACCGCTGCTGCGGAAACGACGGGGTGCGTGGGTCGGGTGGCCCGGTGTCACCGACGGCCAGGCCGGACGGGATGAGGAGCCCATCTTCGAGGACGACCTCGAGATGCGACCGGTCGTGCTGTCGGCGGAGGATTTCGCCGAGTATTACGAAGGTTTCTCCAACGCCACCCTGTGGCCGCTGTACCACGACGTGATCGTCAAGCCGATCTACCACCGAAAGTGGTGGGACCGGTACGTCGAGGTGAACCGTCGTTTCGCCGAAGCGACGGCCAAGGCCGCGGCGAACGGTGCGACGGTGTGGGTTCAGGACTACCAGCTACAGCTGGTGCCGAAGATGCTGCGCATGCTGCGGCCCGACCTGACCATCGGCTTCTTCCTGCACATCCCGTTTCCGCCCGTCGAGCTCTTCATGCAGATGCCGTGGCGCACAGAGATCATCGAGGGCTTGCTCGGCGCCGACCTGGTCGGTTTCCACCTGCCCGGCGGTGCGCAGAACTTCATGATTCTGGCGCGACGCCTCCTCGGAGCCAACACCTCACGGGCCAACGTCGGCGTTCGGTCCCGGTTCGGCGAGATTCAGGTCGGCTTCCGCACCGTGAAGGTGGGTGCGTTCCCGATTTCGATCGACTCCGAGGAACTCGACACCAAGGCACGCAACCGCGACGCCCGCCAGCGCGCGAAGGAGCTGCGCGCCGATCTGGGCAATCCGCGCAAGATCCTTCTGGGCGTCGACCGACTCGACTACACCAAGGGCATCGACGTTCGACTTCGGGCGTTCTCGGAGTTGCTCGACGAAGGCAGGATCGACCCCGACCACACGGTGTTGATCCAATTGGCGACGCCGAGCCGCGAGCGCGTGCAGAGCTACAAGATGATGCGCGAGGACATCGAGCGCCAGGTCGGGCACATCAACGGTGAGTACGGCAAGGTCGGGCACCCGATCGTGCATTATTTGCATCAGGCCCTGCCGCGCGACGAACTGATCGCGTTCTTCGTCGCGGCCGACGTCATGTTGGTGACGCCGCTGCGCGACGGGATGAATCTGGTCGCCAAGGAATACGTCGCCTGTCGCAGCGATCTTGGCGGGGCGTTGGTGCTCAGCGAATTCACCGGCGCTGCAGCCGAACTCAGGCAGGCCTACCTCACCAATCCGCACCACCTCGACGGCGTCAAGGACGCTATCGAGGCGGCGTTGGCGCAGACCCCCGAGGAGGGACGCCGCCGGATGCGAGCGCTGCGTAGGCAGGTGCTGGCCCACGACGTCGACCGCTGGGCGCGCTCGTTCCTCGAGGCCTTGGCCGCCACCCAGGACGTGGACGCTCCTAGATCGGAGTGATGTTCCTGATCCGCCAGTCTTGGCCCACCTTCTGGTAGTCGACCTTCAACCGGCTGCCGTCGTAGAGCGGCTGCTTGGTCTTGTCGGTGAGCACGCGGTTCATGTAGACCATCACCGAGCCCGAATCACGGTGCGCGTCAAGCATTCCCACGCCGACGACGTTGACCTGGCTGATGAGCTGACGCTCACGCGCGGCGGGGATCACGTTCTTGGTGGTGTCGTCCTCGTATTCGCGACGGAAGTCGGAGGTCAACAGCCGGTAGGCGTCGGTCCGACTGCGTTCGATCGTCTGGTAGTCGAAGCCGAGGATGATCGGGATTTGCTGTGCTGCCAACTGCGGCAACTCGGTCCTGGCTTCCTGCTCGCCGACCCGCTCGACACGATTCCAGTACAGCGTGCCGCCGAAACCGGCCAGCGCGACGAAGCCGGCCGCGAACAAGACGGCGACGAGCACCGATAGCCGGGAACTCAAGCGCCCCATCAGTTTCCCCCGTCGGGATATTTCAGGTCGTAACCCGTCATGCGTCCGTTGTCGTCCTCGTGCACGATGACCCGCAGCCGGTACGGCTTCGAGGGTGCGTTGACGCCGTCGAGATTGGTCACCGTCACCCGCACCGACACCAGAACCGAGGCGTTGTCCGCCGTGTCGTCGACCTTCTCCAGCGCCGAACCGTTGATCACGGCCTCGGAACTGGCGTTCGTGTCGCGGAAGATCGCCTTGAGGTTCTCGACGTTGTTGCCCTGGCTCATCATGTCCCGCAGTGGACCGCTGATGCCGTTGACGAACCGGTTCACGCTGTCGTCGATGTCGTTCTGGGTGTAACTGAACATGTTCACCACAGTCTGCGACGCGGTGTCGACGAACTTCTGATCCCGCGCTTCCTCGGCCTGAGCGTGACGCTGCTGGTTGAACAGCAGCGCGACTACGCCGGCCATCGCGGCAACCAGGACGGCTGTGACGCCAAGGGCGAGTCCTGCGACCAGCATGCGGTGGGGTTGCCGCCGGGGCGGAGGCCCGACGGGCTTGACGGGCCGCGCCTTGACTGCCGTCGGGGTGTCGACCACGTGCGCGGTTGGTTCCGGAACCGCTCCAGCCGGACCGGCCGCCCTCGACGCGCGGCGGCGCGCAGCGGCCTTCTTCACCGACTCCGGGGTCTCGGTCGACGATTCGCCGGATGTCGTGTCAGTCAATCCATTTCCCTTGGGTCGCGTCGCTCTCGTCGTTCGGAGCGGTTGTCACTTACGCCTGTCTTGGATCCAACATCAGATCCACCCACGTCTCCGCGGAGTTCACCTTGTCCATGCCGTCGGCGTAGACGCCCGTACCCCCTGCGGGGTCGACGAAGACGCCGTTCTTCGAATCGTACGTCGCCGTGGCCGGACCACTCGCCTGCGGTGGCACCGCCTCCGACGGGAGGAGCGGCCCCTGTCCCGGCGGAAGCTCGGCAGGCGGGGGCGGCGCAACCGCCGGCGGCGGAACCGCACCTGGCGGTGTCCTGCCGTACGGCGGGACGATCTGGTCCGGCGGTGCGTAGAACGGCAACGGCGGTGGTGGCGGCCCAAGGTCACTTGGCGGTACCGGCAGCGGGAACGGAGCATTCGGCGCGGGACCGGGTCCCGGCGGCACACCCGGCGGCAATTGCACGACCGGTGGTCCCGGGTCGTAGTCCGCCCCCGGCGGGATGTTCGGGAACTTGTTGGGGGGCGTGATGTTCCGGCCGTTTTCCACCGGCGTGCCGTAGGGCACCGGCGGACCGCGCCACGGGTTGTTGCCGATTGGCACGTAGCCGCGCGGATCACGGCACAGCTGGACCGTCGGCGCGCGCTTGCCGGGGAACTCCTGGCACGGGTAGTTGCGGGCGCCGCGCACCACCGACGGGTCGTTCTGAGCGGTCTTGCAGTACAGGTCGGTGGGCAGCTCGCGCAGCGTCGTGTCCGCGGGCGACCGGATCAACGCCGGCGGGATGAAGCCCGTCGAGCAGGGCGGCGCGTCATTCAGGTCGACCTTGAAGTCGAGCTTGCCGCCCTCGTCGGCGGGCAGTCCGCCACCGACGGTGAGCAAGGCGGCGAACAGCGCCGGGACGATCACCAGCGCCTGCTCGATCGACTTGCGGTAGATGACGCCGATGCGGCCGGCGTTGGCGAGGTTGGCGGCGAGCATCGGGAAGTTCGGGCGGATGCCGTCGAAGGTGGTGTTCGCGGCCTGCGCGGCGCCGGGTGCGGTCTGCAGCACCGACCGGACCTGCGGGTCGGCCTTCGCGAGCTGAGTGGTGAAACGGGCCAGGCCGTCGGCGAGCGACTTCACGTCGTCGCCGCTGCGGATCTGCGCGTCGAGGAACGGCCCGGCCTGGTCGATCAGCTGCGACGTCTGGCCGTAGTTGTTGTTGGCCTCGTCGACGAGGAGCCGTGACGACTGAATCATCCGGGCCAGTTCGGGGCCGGATCCGTTGAACGCCTTGAACGTTTCGCGCAACAGGTCTTGGATACGCGCGTCGCCGATGCTGCTGACCAACGTGTCGGCCTGCTCGAGGAGGACGGCGATGTCCTGCCCGACGGCGGTGCGGTCGAGGCCGATCTTGGCGCCGTCGCGAAGCAGTTTCGTCGAGGCGTCCTTCGGCGGCACCAGGTCGACGTACTGCTCGCCGATGGCGGACACGCTCTTGACGGTCGCGGTCACGTTGTCGGGTACGTCGGTATCGGTGTTGAGCCTCATCGAGGCGACCACACCGGTGTCGTCGAGGCTGACGTTTTCGACGCGACCAATCGTCACTCCGCGGTAGGTGACGTTGGCGTTCTGATACAGCCCGCCACCGGCTTTGAACTCCGCGGTGATGTGGTACGCGCCGATGCCGACCGCGGCGGGCAGGTGGAGATAGAACGCCGAGATGGCGCCGACGCAGACGACGGTGACGATCGCGAAGATCGTCAACTGCAGACGTGTCAGACGGTCCAGCATTAGGGAGTCCCCCCGTCGTGCTGGGTCGCCGTTCCCGGCGGAATCTTGAACGGGTCGGCGGCTTGCCCGGAGAGGTTTGCCATCGCCCCGACGAGGAAGTCCGGCGGGTTGATGATCTCGGACATGTGCTTCATGTTCGGGTCGAGACCCTTCGAGGTGGTGAACACCGATTCACCCGTCCGCCGCAGCGTCAGGTCGAACGTCACGAACACGTTCAGGTAGTCACCACGGACCGCGTTGCGCAGGTACTTGTAGTGGAACGGGAACGTCGGCAGGATTTCGAGGCTCTTGATGAGATCGTCGGCGTTGTCGTTGAACGCCTTGATGACCGGATACAAGTCCTTGAAGTCGGCGACGAGGTCGACCTTGGTCTCCGACAACACGTGCGACGCCACCCCGGCGAACGTCTGCAGAGCGGCGAACGCGTCGACGATGTTGCTTCGGTTCTCGTTGAGCACCTTGAGTGCCGCGGGCAGCGAGTCGAGCGCTCGTCCGAGGCTGTCCCTGCCGTTGGCGAGGATGCCCGCGAAGCGGTTCAGCCCGTCCATGGCGGCGACGATGTCGTTGGTCTGCTGGTCGAGGGACGAGGTGAGCTCCGCCAGCCGCGGGAGCAGGTCGGCGAACTGACCGGTCCGGCCGGCAACGGCGTTGTAGAACTCGTCGGTGATGTCTTGCAGCGCACCGAGATTGCCCTTGTTGACCACCACGCCCAACGATGAAAACACTTCCTCGGTGGTGGGATAGCGGCCGGCGCGGGACAGCGGGATGTTGGAGCCCTCGCGGAGTTTGCCCTGTCCCGCCTGGTCGACCGGCGTGGCGAGGTCGATGTGCTGGGAGCCGAGTAGCGAGGTTTGAGCCACCTTGGCGGTCGCGTTCTCCGGGAGGTCGACGCCACCATCCAGCGACACCTTGACCGCTGCGTAGTAAGTGCCGTCGGGCCGCTGCACCGCCTCGATGCCCGACACGCTGCCGACCGTCACGTCGTCGATCATGACCGGCGAGTTCTGCGGCAGCGTCGCCACGTCGGGGAGCTCCACCGTGATGGTGTACGAACCACTGCCGTGGCCCGCGGTACCGGGCATGTCGAGGGAGTTCAGCCCGCCGAAGGCGCAGCCCGCCGACAGAACTGCGGCCGAGCCGATCGCCACGGTGCTGCGCCCGACGCGGAGCGCTCTACGAGTTGTCTTCACTGCTAACCACCCCCCGCTTCGGCTGGTAACGGCGGACCGGGTGCCGGTCCAGGCAGCGGACCGCTGCCGTCGGGCGGGGTTCCGTAACCCTCGGCCGGGGCACCGACCTGCGACACCTGTCCGGGAATCGGTGGCGGCGGGAGGAGCAGGTCGGTGAGCCTGCCGTCGGGTCCGAGCGTCGGCGGCGTCACGCCGGGGGCGGGTTGCCACTGCAGGTAGGGCACCGGCGTCTGGGCCTTGGCCTCGGTTTCCGGTGTGTCGTAGATGATCTGGCCCTTGTAGGCCGTGATGCTGTTGATCGGGTGGAACAGGATCGGCGGGTAGTTCACCGCGAGACGCTTCAAGACCGGGGCCATCCGCTGCCTGCAGATCTCGGCGCGCTTGAAGTTGTCTGGCGATGCACCGACGTCGAACGTGCCACCGCAGATGAACTGCACCGGGTTGGCGAAGTTGGGCAGCGACAGCAGACCGCCGACGGTGCCCTGGGCCGGGTTGTAGATGTTGTAGAAGTTCGCAAGGCCGTTCGGCGTGATGTGCAGAACCTGTTCGATGTCGTCGCTGTGCTCGGTCAGCAGGTTGGTGAAGTCGGTCAGCTTGCCGATCTGGCCGATCAGCGCCTCGTTGTTCTCGTTGAGGAATCCCTTGACGTCGCCCAGCGCTTGGTTCAGCGCGCCGAGGGTCTGGTCGAGGTCCTTGGAACTGTCGGCCAGCACCTGAGACACCGAGGCCACGTGATTGGAGAACTGGACGATCTGTTCGTTGCTGTTCGCCAACGCGTTCACCAGCACCTGCAGGTTGCGCACGGTGCCGAACAGGTCGCTGCGGGAGTCACCGAGGCGCCCGGCCGTCTGCGACAGTTCCCGCAGCGCGTTGCGGAATGAGTCGCCGTTGCCGTCGAAGGTGTCGGCCGCCTGATTCACGAATGAGGCCAGCGGTCCCTGCATGTCGCCCTGTTTGGGTCCGAGCGACGCGCTGAGTTGGGTGAGCTGGGTCTTGACGTCGTCCCACTCGACGGGAACGCCGGTGCGGTCGAGGCCGATCTGGGCGCCGTCGGCCATCACCGCCCCACCGGTGTAGGCGGGGGCGAACTGAATGAACCTGGCCGACACCAGGTTCGGCGCAATGATGAGGGCCCGCGCGTCGGCGGGCAGCTTGACGTCGCCGTCGACGACCATCGTGACCTTGACGTCGTCGGCGCGGGGCTGGATCGACTTGATCTTGCCGACCGGGACACCGACCACCCGGATGTCGTCACCCGGGTAGAGACCCACCGTCGACGGGAAGTACGCGACGACTTCGTGGCCCTTGGCCGACGGCCACACCACGTACACGCCGCCGATCAAGGCGGCAACCAACATCGCGACGACGGCGAACCGCAGCCACTTGTTGCGCGAACCAGTCGAATTCTCTTGGGTCATGGCGACTTCGGCCTAATCACCATGCGCTCGGAAATGAATCCGCGCAGGTAGTCGGCCAGGCTGTCCGGCAACTTGCCCGGCTGGAAGTAGGTGTCCAGCAAGACCTCGGAGAGCGTGGCGGGAGGCAAGCCGTAGAGGTTGATGTTGAAGCCCGGGCCGTTGCCGACGACCTCGCCGAGCGCGGTGGCGTACGGGGGCAGCCTGCGAAGGGCCTCGCCGATGTGCTCCTTGCGCTCGAGCAGGTTGTCCAGCACGGCGTTCAACTTCTGCAGGGCAGGCCCGAACTCCCGCTTGTTGTCGGCGACGAAGCCCGAGAGTTGTTCGGAGACGGCCTGAATCCCGCCGATCAGATTGCTCAACGCCTGACGCTTCTCGTCGAGTGCGGCGAACAGCAGGTTGCCGTCGGTGATCAACTGGTTGACCTGACCGGAGCGCTGCGCGAGGGTGTCGGACACCTTCTTGGCATGGGCGAGCAGTTGTTCGAGCGCCTCGTCGCGCTTGTTGATGCTGCGGGACAGATCGGTGACGCCGTCCAGCGCCCCGCGCAACTGCGGGGTCGCGTCGCGCAGCGTGTCGGTCAGCACCTGAAGGGCCTGCTCGAACTTGGGCTTGTCGAGCTCGCCGGCGTTCTGGCCGAGGTCCTGCAGCGCGGTGTTGAGCGTGTAGGGAGTGGTGGTGCGGCCCAACGGAATCATCGTCGTGCTACCCGAGCCCTTCGGGGTTACCGAGAGGGATTTCTGGCCAAGCACCGTGTCGGTCTTGATCGCCACCAGGGACTGGTCGCCGACGCGCACCTTTCGGTCCGCGGTGAACTTCACCAGGGCCGAGTCGCCTGCGAGCTCGACCGAGTTGACCTTGCCGACCTTGATTCCCGACACGTTGACGTCGTTGCCGGGGGTGATGCCGCCTGCGTCGGTGAAGTACGCCTCGTAGTTCTTGCCCTGGGGCCAGAACGGAAGGCCGGTGTAGCCAAAGGAGACCAGTACCAGGCACACCACCAGGGTGATGCCGAAGACACCGGTGCGTACGGGGTTGCCCTCGCCGGGTCTAGCCATTCTCCGAGCACCTCCCCTTGGTCGGATCGGACGGACCGCCGAACGGAATCAGGATGTCGCTGCCCGCGGGTCCGTTGATCTTCATCCGGATCGAGCAGTAGTAGATGTTGAAGAACGATCCGTACGCGCCAAGTGCGTTGAGCCGCAGGTAATTCTCCGCCAGCGGTTCGATGACCTTGTTGACGTCACCCTTGCGCTCGTCGAGCCGCTGCGCCAAGGGCCGGAGGTTCTCGATGACACCCTGGATGGGGCGCCGCCCCGTTTGCAGGAGGTCGGTCAGATCGTTGGTGGCCGACGCCAACGGAGGAATGGCGCCCGCCACCGGATCGCGGTTTTCCGCAAGCCCGGTGATGAGCTGTTGCAACTGGTCGACGGCCGCGTTGAACTGCGCGCCCTTGTCGTCGATCGTGCCGAGCACGGCGTTGAGGTTGTTGATGGTGTCGCCGATCAACTGGTCGCGAGCGGCGAGGTTCTGGGTGAACGACGACGTGCTGGCGAGCAGGGTCGACAACGAACCGCCCTGTCCCTGAAGCAGTTCGATGACGGCGTTGCTGACCTCGTTGACCTTGCTGCCGTCGAGGCCCTTGAGCACGGGTTTGAGTCCGCCAAGTAGGGCGTCGAGGTCCAGCGCGGGTTCGGTGTTCGCCGTGCCGAGGGTCGCGCCCGCCGGGAGCTTGCGCAGATCGCCGGGGCCCGAGGTGATTTCGAGATAGCGGTCACCGACGAGGTTCTGGTAGCGGACGAGTGCCCTCGTCGAGGTGTAGAGCTGATAGCGGCCGTCGACGTCGAATGCGACGTCGACGGTGTTGTCGGGATTGAGCTCGACGGACTTCACCGAACCCACCGGGACACCGGCGATCCGGACGTCCTGGCCCGCCTTGAGACGCGAGGCCTCGGTGAACGTGGCGTGGAAACTGTTGCCCGACCCGAAGCGGAACTGCCCGAAGACGACCACCAAGCCCGCCGCCACCAACAACATGGCGACGGTGAAGATGCTGACGTAGACCACCGTCTTGTCCGTCTTCACTAGAAATCGTCCCTTTCCGCGTACGCACCGTGGAACAGGAACTGCAACGTCGACGGTGCGTCGAACTGCAATTCGGTGTTGGGCTGGTAGGGAATGTAGGCGTTGTCGGTGACGAGGAAGGGCGGCCGATACCACGAACCGCCGTATTGCTTGCTCGGAATGTTCGGCAGCCCACGGCAATTGGGACCACCCGAGGCGTTCACCATTGGCAAGCTCTCGGGGTAGGTGTAAGCGGGCGCACCCGGAAGGAAGTTCGACGCGACGAACAGACCGGGGCGAATGCCACCGATCACCGGCGCAAACGTGTCGACCGCCTGGGCGACGCCCTTGAGCAGACAACCCAGTTCCGGCGAGTAGTCACCGAGGACCTTCAGCGGCGCGCGCAGCCGCTGCACCGCGGCGATCAAGTCCTCGGCCCCCGGTTGCAGGGTGGCCGTGCCGTTGTTCGCCAACCCGGTGGCAGCCAGCAGGGTCGCGTTGAGATTGTCCTGCTGGTCGACGACGGTCTTGCTGATGGTCGGCGTGTTCTCGAACACCGTGACCAGGTCGGGGGCGGCGTCGGCGTAGACGTTGCCGACGACGCCGGTCTTTTGGAAGACCTCTTGCAGCTGGGGCAGCTTCGGATTCAATTGCTGCAGATAGGAGTTCAGCCCCGCGAGCGTGGCGCCCAGATTGTCGCCGTTGCCTCGCACACCTTCTCCGAGCGCGCTCAGCGTGGCGTTGAGGTTGATCGGGTCGACCTTCTGCAGGGTGTTGGTCAGTGACTGGAAGAGCGTGTTGACCTCGAGCTGCACGTCGGGTGCGTTCACCTGGGCGCCGGGACGAAGCGAGCCGCCCTTCGGATCCTCGGGTGTCAGGAATTCCACTGCCTTGGCCCCGAAGACGGTGGTGCCCGCGATGCGCACCTTCGCGTTCGACGGGATGAACTTCAGCTGGCTGCTGTCCATGGCCAGGGTGAGCTTGGCTTGCTCGCCCGCGTACTCGATGGACTCGACCTTGCCGATCTGGATGCCGCGGTACTTCACCTTGGCGTCGGTCTCCATCACCAGGCCGGCGCGGGGGGCGGTCACGGTCACCGTGTCGGTGCGGGTGAACGCCGCCGTGTACGAGAGGTACGTGAAGACGACGGCCGCCAACATGACAGCCGCGAGGATCGCAGCGGCGATCCTCACATGACTGCGCTTGGCGTCACCCATCTCGCGACCCGCCTATCCGGACAAGTTGAAGTTGCCCGACGCGCCGTACGCGGCCAGGGAGATGAACAAGGTAATGGTGACCACGACGATGAGCGAGGTCCGGACGGCCTGACCGACGGCGATCCCGACGCCGACGGGTCCGCCGGATGCGTTGTAGCCGTAGTACGTGTGCACCAGCATCACCGCTATCGACATGACGATGGCCTGAAGGAAGGACCACAGCAGGTCGGTCGGCACCAGGAAGGTGTTGAAGTAGTGGTCGTACAGGCCCGCCGACTGCCCGTTGATGAAGACCGTCGTGAAGCGCGCGGCGAAGAACGCCGCCAACACCGACAGTGAGTACAGCGGGACGATCGCGATGAGTCCGGCGATGATCCGCGTCGACACCAGGTAGGACACCGAGTGCACCGCCATCGCCTCGACGGCGTCGATCTCCTCGGCGACTCGCATGGCGCCCAACTGGGCGGTGGTACCTGCGCCGATCGTTGCAGCGAGGGCGATGCCCGCGATCACCGGAGCCACGATGCGCACGTTGAGGAACGCCGAGAGGAAGCCGGTCAGCGCTTCGATGCCGATGTTGCCGAGCGACGAATAGCCCTGCACCGCAATGACACCACCGGAGGCCAGCGTCAGGAATGCTGCGACGCCGACGGTGCCGCCGATCATCACGAGGGCGCCCGCGCCCATCGTCATCTCGGCGATGAGACGAATGGTCTCCTTGCGATAGCGGGTCAGCGCGTTGGGGATGTAGCGCACGGACTCGCCGTAGAAGAGCGCCTGCTCCCCGATGGTGTCGATGGCCCTTGGCACGCCTCGGAAGAATCGGCGGATGCGGAGGGTCGCGTCGTAACTCATCAGCGGTGTCCTCGACTCTTCGCGCGAGCGCTCATCGTGCCAGCACCCGAACGCCCACTGCCGTCAGGATCACGTTGATCACGAACAGACAAATGAAGGCATAGACGACGGTCTCGTTGACGGCGACGCCGACACCCTTGGGTCCGCCCTTGACCGTCAACCCGCGGTAGCACCCGACCAGGCCGGCCATCAAACCGAACAGGAGTGCCTTGAACATGGCGAGCACCAACTCGCCGAGCCCGGTGAGGATGGTCAGCCCATTGATGAAGGCGCCGGGGTTGACGCCCTGAAGGAAGACGGAGAACACGTAGCCGCCCGCGATGCCGATGGCGCAGACGAGACCGTTGAGTAGAAGCGCCACCAGAGTCGACGCCAGCACGCGCGGGACGACGAGGCGCTGGATCGGGTCGATGCCGAGCACGCGCATCGCGTCGATCTCTTCGCGGATGGTGCGGGCGCCGAGGTCCGCGCAGATCGCCGTGGCGCCTGCGCCGGCCACGACGAGCACCGTCACCACCGGGCCGAGCTGCGTGATGGTGCCGAATGCGGTCCCCGCGCCGGAGAGATCCGCCGCCCCGAGCTCCCGAAGCAGGATGTTGAGCGTGAACGCCACCAGGACCGTGAACGGGATGGCCACCAGCAGCGTCGGGACCAGCGAGACGCGCGCGATCATCCACGTTTGATCGAGGAACTCTCGGAACTGAAAGGGCCTGCGGAAGATCTTGACGAAGGTGTCCAGCGACATTTCGAAGAATCCGCCAACGGCCCGCGCCGGAGCCATCAGCTGTTCCTTCAACCTGGACTCCGTTCTCGGGTCGGGTGGTCGAAAAGCGACGACGGCGAATAGTCAGTGACTACGAGCCGCGACAACCTTCCAACTACTCGGTTTAACGCCGCTCTTAGTGAGCCGGCTCATATTAACTAGAACACGTTCGCAGTGTCAAAGAACCGCGATATCCGTCGATATTGACATATCATCGCAGGTCAGAGCCACTGTGACATAGGTCATTCTGTAACGTGTTCTAGTGGCCCCACCAGGGTGACAACCGAGACTGTCAGTCTCGCGAGGACATCAGGGCATTGGCCGAGAATCCCAGCTCGGGATCGCGACCAGCAAAGTACTCGTTCATCGTCGAACCAAGGTCGTCGGCGGCCCACGCGTCCGACCCCGCGGTGAAGTGCTTCTCGGCAGTTGGCGCCGCCACCAGCGTCACGGTTGGACCATAGACGATGAAGAGCTGTCCGTTCACGGCTTCCGAGGCCGGCGAGGACAGGTACTGGACGAGGGTCACGACGTGCTCCGGTGAGAGACCGTCGACCTTCCCGTCGTCGAGCGTCGGGGCGTCGCCGAACACGTCGGCCGTCATCGCCGTTCTGGCACGCGGCGCGATCGCGTTGGCGCGTACGCCGTAGCGCCCGAGCCCGCGCGCAGCCGTCAACGTCAACGCGGTGATGCCCGCCTTGGCCGCGCCGTAGTTTGCCTGACCCACCGGGCCCGCAAGGCCCGCTTCGGACGACGTGTTGACCAGCCGACCGTAGACCGTTCCGCCGTTCTCCTTGGCCTTCGCCCGCCAGTAGGTCGCGGCATTGCGCGTCAGCAGGAAGTGACCGCGCAGGTGGACGGCGATCACGGCATCCCAGTCTTCGTCGGTCATGTTGAACAACATCCGGTCGCGGGTGATACCCGCGTTGTTGACCACGATCGACAGACCGCCGAGGCCGTCGGCGGTCGAGACCAACTCGTCGGCCGTACTGCGGGCACTGATGTCACCGGCGACGGCGACGCCCTTGGATCCGGCGGCGGCAATCTCGTCGAGCACGTCGGACTTGTCGAGCGCGCCTGCGATGTCGTTGACGACCACCGTCGCACCGACACGAGCCAAGCCGATCGCCTCGGCGCGGCCAAGGCCCGCGGCGGCGCCGGTCACCACCGCGACCAGTCCGGACAGATCCGTGGAGTTACGTTCCGTGCTCAATTTATGAATACCTCTAGTCCTTGCGAATGAGGGCTGCTCTTGGGCATTCGGCTACCGATTGCTCGGCCACGTCCTCTTGGCCGTCCGGCACGGGGTCGGCCTTGATCACCGCATAGTCCTCGTCGTCCAGATCGAACAGGTCCGGGGCAATACCCACGCATACCGCGTTGCCTTCACAGCGATCACGATCGACTTCGACTCGCATCAACAACCTCCTCGAAACCCGTGCGCATCTCCGCCCGGCGTCGGATCAGACTAACCGTGCCTGGATTCCAAGACTAGAACGTGTTACAACCGGGGAGGACCATGGGTCCCCAAGACCCCAGCGGAAACAGTGAGGACAGCAGCGATGCGGATCGGCTACAGCCCCGAGCAAGAGGAGTTGCGCCGCGAGTTGCGCTCGTACTTCACCAAGTTGATGACGCCCGAGCGCGCTGAGGCGCTCAGCGCGGGCGACGGCGGCGAGATGGGGCGCGGCAGCGTGTACCGCGACACCGTCGCGCAGATGGGCAAGGACGGCTGGCTGACACTGTCGTGGCCCAAGGAATTCGGCGGCCAGGCACGGCCGCCGATGGACGGGCTGATCTTCAACGACGAGGCGTCGATCGCCAACGTGCCCGTGCCGTTCCTGACGATCAACAGTGTCGCGCCGACGATCATGCACTTCGGCTCCGACGAGCAGAAGAGCTTCTTCCTGCCGAAGATCGCCGCCGGTGAACTGCACTTCTCCATCGGCTACTCCGAGCCCGGCGCGGGGACCGACCTTGCGGCACTGCGCACCACCGCGGTGCGCGACGGCGACGACTACGTCATCAACGGTCAGAAGATGTGGACCAGCCTGATCGCCTACGCGGACTACGTGTGGCTTGCCGTCAGGACGAACCCCGAGGCCAAGAAGCACCGCGGCATCTCGATGCTGATCATGCCCACGACCGCCGAGGGCTTTTCGTGGACTCCGGTGCACACCATGTCCGGCGTGGACACCAGCGCCACCTACTACCAGGACGTCCGCGTCCCGACATCCGCCTTGGTCGGCGAGGAGAACGCCGGCTGGAAGCTGGTCACCAATCAGCTCAATCACGAACGCGTGGCCCTGGTTTCGGCGCAGCCGATCTACTCGGCGCTCGACGGTGTCCGCGAATGGGCGCAGAACACCAAGAACGTGCACGGCAACCGGTTGATCGACTCGGAGTGGGTGCAGCTGAACCTGGCCCGCGTGCACGCCAAGGCCGAGGTGCTCAAGCTGATCAACTGGGAGCTCGCGTCGAGCGACGCCGCTCCGTCTCCTGCGGACGCGTCGGCAGCCAAGGTCTACGGCACCGAACTGGCCACCGAGGCCTACCGACTGCTCATGGAAGTGCTTGGCACCGCCGCGACGCTGCGCACCGACAGCCCCGGCGCGCTGCTGCGCGGCCGGATCGAGCGCATGCACCGCTCCTGCCTGATCCTGACCTTCGGCGGCGGCACCAACGAGATTCAGCGCGACATCATCGGCATGGTCGCCCTCGGCCTGCCCCGAGTGAATCGTTAAGGGACCCACCATGGATTTTTCAACACCTGAGGCCGCCACCGATCTCGGCGGACTGGCCCGGTCGATCGTCGACTCGATCTGCACCCCCGATCGTCAGCGCGAACTGGACAAGCAGGACGAGCGCTTCGACCGTGAGCTCTGGTCGAAGCTGGTCGACGCCGACATCCTGTCGACCACTGCCCCTGAGTCGTTGGGCGGCGGCGGTTTTGGAGTTCTCGAGGAAACAGCGGTGCTGGCCGCCCTCGGACGCCAGATCGCGGCTGTCCCCTACTTGGAGTCGGTCGTGCTCGCGGCGGGCGCCCTGGCGAAGTTCGGCTCGGAGACTTTGCAACGCGACTGGGCCACGCCTGCGGTGGCCGGCGAGAAGATCCTGACTGTCGCGCTGGACGGCGACATGGGCGAGGGCCCGGTCCAGGCCCAGTCCGTCGACTCGGGTTACCGCCTCACCGGCTCCCGGGCGCTGGTCAGCTACGGGCCCGTCGCCGACGCGTTCCTGGTGCCCGCCGAAACCGACGCGGGCACCCGCGTCTTCCTCGTCTCGGCGTCCGACGACGGGGCGTCGACGACGTCGCTCGACACCACCGGCCACGGCAGCGTCGGCCACCTGGACCTGCAGGGAGTTGATCTCGACGGCGGTCGGCTGGTCGGTGGCGACGAAGTACTGTCATGGCTGACCACCCGAGCCGCCTTGGCACGCAGCGCCTTTCAGCTCGGAGTGCTGGAGCGCGCCCTGGAACTCACTGCGCAGTACGCCCGCGAGCGCGAGCAATTCGACCGGCCCATCGGCAGCTTCCAGGCGGTCGGCCAACGGCTCGCCGACGGCTACATCGACATCAAGGGCCTGCGGTTGACGGTGACTCAGGCGGCGTGGCGGCTGTCCGAGGATCTGCCTGCCGATCTCGAAGTCGGCACCGCGGCGTTCTGGGCGGCGGAGGCCGGCCATCGCGTCGCGCACACCGCGGTCCACGTCCACGGTGGCGTCGGCATCGACGTCGACCACCCCGTACATCGCTACTTCCTCGCCGCCAAGCAGACCGAGTTCGCGGTCGGCGGGGCGACCGGTCAGCTGCTGCGCATCGGCCGCGAGTTGGCCGAGACGCCCGCCTGAAGTCCGGGCGAGCGAAGCGACGGGGAAGCAACAGGTGTCCGACGACCGACCAACCGTCACCGAACTCCTAGCGCCGCTGGTCGACGTCACCGATCGCGGTGTGTACGAATGTGATTCGTTCATCAGCTGGAGTGATCACCTTCTGGCCGGGGCTCGGGTCGCCGCGGCCCTGACCGCGCGCCTCGACCCGGGCAAGCCCCCGCACGTCGGCGTGATGCTGGGCAACACCACGTTCTTCTCGTCGGTCCTGGTGGCGGCCGGCCTCTCCGGGCTGGTGACGGTGGGGCTCAACCCGACCCGGCGCGGCGATGCCTTCGCCCGCGACGTCGCCCGCGCGGACTGCCAACTGGTGCTGACCGACGACCTCGCCGCCCTTGGCGACGGAGTACCCGACGGCGTGGTGGTGGTCGACGTCGAATCAGCCGACTGGGCCGCCGAATTGGCGTCGTACAACGGAACGCCGGTGACGTTCGCCGACACTCGTCCCGACGACCTGTACATGCTGATCTTCACCTCCGGCACCAGCGGCGAGCCGAAGGCCGTCCGGGTCACGCACGACAAGGTGGCGTTTCCCGGCACGATGCTGGCCGAGCGGTTCGGGCTGGGCCGTGACGACACCTTCTACCTTGCAATGCCGCTCTTCCACTCCAATGCCATCATGGCGGGCTGGGCGGTGGCGGTCGCCGCCGGAGGGTCGATTGCGTTGCGGCGCAGGTTCTCCGCATCTCAGTTCATCCCCGACGTGCGCCGCTTCAACGCGACGTACGCCAACTACGTCGGCAAGCCCCTCAGCTACGTCCTCGCGACCCCGCCTCGCGACGACGACGCCGACAATCCGTTGCGGTTCATGTACGGCAACGAAGGTGCGCCACGCGACCTGCCGCGCTTCGCGCAGCGCTTCGGCGCCTACGTCGTCGACGGCTTCGGGTCCACCGAGGGCGGTATTGCCATCGCCCGAACGCCAGACACCCCCGACGGATCACTGGGGCCGTTGACCGAGGAGATCGCCGTCGTCGACGTCGAGACCGGCGAGCCGTGTTCACCCGGAAGGGTCGGAGAGCTGGTGAACCCGCGGGGCCGAGGCTGGTTTCGCGGTTACTACGGTGACGAGGCCGCCGAAGCCGAACGGATGCGCGGCGGCGTCTACCACAGCGGTGACCTGGCCTACTGCGACGACGCGGGCTACGTCTACTTCGCGGGACGACTCGGGGACTGGATGCGGGTCGACGGCGAAAATCTGGGGACCGCGCCGATTGAACGAATTCTGTTGCGGCACTGCGACGTCGTCGAGGCGGCCGTCTACCCGATCCCCGATCCGGCCGTCGGCGACCGGGTGATGGCCGCGCTGGTTCTCACCGACGGTGCGGACTTCGACGCCGAGGCGTTCGCCGCCTTCCTGGCCGGTCAACCGGATTTGGGTCCCAAGCAATGGCCGTCGTTCGTGCGGATCGGCACCGCGCTGCCGCGTACCGAGACGTTCAAGGTGCTCAAGCGCGTGCTGTCGGCGGAAGCACTGGACTGCACCGATCCGGTGCACGCCATCGGTCGGTAGCGTGGAGCCATGGGTTACCGCGAGACGGTGCCATCGACTGGCTTGGAGGATCTCGTCGAGGCGGCATGGACGGCCGACGGCGGAGCGGATGCTGTCCGCATATTGCCCGACGGGTGCATGGACCTCATCGCCGTCGACGGTCGCGTGGTGATCGCCGGCCCCGACACCTCGGCCCTGATCGCCTCCCGCGGGCCGCAGACGCTGACGGGCTTGCGGTTTCGGCCGGGCGTCCTACCTCGGCTGCTGGGCGTTCCGGCGGCCCGGCTGGTCGGTCAACGGGTGCCGCTCGACGACGTTCGTCCGGTGCGCAACCAGACCAGCCTGGTGGCGGTCGCGGCAGAACTGGCGAGCCGTCGGGAGCAAACCGAGACCGCACCGTGGTCTTTGGAGGTGCTGAGGTACGTCACGACCACGCTGGCGACGGGTGCGCCGGTCGAGCAGGTCGCCAGCGACACCGGCTGGTCCAGCCGCACGCTGCAGCGCCAGTGTCAGGCCGTGTACGGGTACGGCCCCGCGACGTTGCGCCGCATCTTGCGTTTTCGCCGTGCCACGGTGATGTTGCAGGCTGGCCGGTCCCCCGCCGACGTGGCCGCCGCCGCCGGTTACGCCGACCAGCCTCACCTGCACCGGGAAGTTCGGTCATTCGCAGGCACCACCGTGACGACGCTGGCCACCGGCGAGCGCTAGGCGTAATGGCTAGGCCAAGGGCGCGAACAGGTCCACCGACGTTCCGTCGGGATCCCGAATCGTCGCATAGCGCTGGCCCCAAGGTGCGTCGTAGGGCTTCAGAGTGCCGGGATGCCCTGCCGCGATGAATCTTTCGAACACGGCGTCCACGGCTGCGGGCACGTCCAACTCGAAGGCGATCGCCACCCGACCGGGACCGGTCGGCGGTGTCCACCCCGGATGCATGCTCGCGATTACCTCCTCGGTGTCGAATGCCAACCGGTTGCCGCCCAGCAGGGCGACCTCGACGTGGGGGCCGTCGGGATCGGGTATCTCCAGACCCAGCAGACGGTAGAACTCGACCGTCCGGGCCACGTCACGAGCGACGATCTCGACGACGACGGATTGCACTGAAACGTTCATCCACCAAACGCTAGGCGGCGGCGACGGGCACGTCGTGAACGAATCGGACACCTTTGATCCAAGATCAACCAGCGCGAGCAAATGATCGTCAGGCCATGTCACGTCGGCCTCGAACCTCGCCGGCGGCCCAACGAAAAATATTGAGTAGTTATACCCACCCTGCACAGGGCATGTTTTGAGCTACGCTTCGGACCGGAATGGACAGCCTCATCGCTTGCCAGCAGTCTCCACGAACCAAGTTTCCGAATACGAGGAGTTAACGAATGAGAACTTCGGCGCTTACTGGTGTGGCTGCGGCCGTCACCGCCCTTGCCGTCGTCCTGTCCGGCTGTGGTTCGGACACCAAGACCGCGACGTCCAGCAGTTCCGAGACGAGCAAGTCGTCATCCAGCAAGGATTCGACCACCTCGAAGAAGCCGACGGTGACCGAAACCCCCGAAGCCGCGGCGGGCCCGAATCCGACGATCGCGGATTACATCGCCGAGAACAAGATTCAGGAGACCGGGGTCAAGATGGGCGATCCCAACGCGCCCGCAGTCAACCTGCCGGTGCCGGACGGTTGGCAGGTCCTCCCGCCGGAGCAGGCACCCGAGTACGCGTACGGCGCGATCGTCTACACCGGACCGGAATTCGAGGCAGACCCGCCGAACATCGTCGCCTTGATGTCCAAGCTGGACGGTGACGTCGACCCGCAGAAGATCATCGACCTCGCACCGGGCGAGCTCAACAACCTGCCGGACTACAAGCCGGGCAACGAGGGCGAGACCAGCACCTTGGGTGACTACCCGGCCTACGTCCTCGGCGGCACCTACACCAGGGACGGCGCGACGCGCTTCATCGCGCAGAAGACCGTCGTGATCCCGGCCGCCGACGGCCTGTACGTGTTGCAGCTCAACGTCGACGGACCCGACGCCGCAGGCGACGTCTTGGCGTCGGCGACCGAGAAGATCGACAGCGACACCACGATCGGCTGACACCACCCGCGAAAACCGAACGCCGCCACAGTGATCGAGCACTGTGGCGGCGTTCGGCGTTTCGGCCCCGTCAGCCGCGGATGTCGTCCAGGCGCCGCGAGGCCGCCTCGAAACCGGTGACCAGTTCACTCATGATCTCGGCAACGGGACGAATTTCGTTCATCCGCCCCACGATCTGACCGACCGGCATGGCAACCGCCGTCGGGTCCGTCGCCTCGTTCATGCGCTGGTGCGCTTCGCTGACGAGGATGTTCTGCAGCGGCATCGGCAAGGGTTCCGGTGCGCCGTCGGCGTCCCAGGCCTCCGTCCACCGCGACTTCAGCAGTCGCGCGGGCTTTCCGGTGTAGATCTTGCGACGCACGGTGTCGCTCGAGGTCGCGGCGAGCATGGCCTCCTGAATCACCGACACACCCGAGGACCCCCGCACCCCGAGGTCGTACTCCGCGGCGGTGAGGAACGCCGAACCCATCCAAACCCCCTGGGCGCCAAGCGCCAGCGCCGCCGCCACCTGTCGGCCGGTGCCGATGCCGCCCGCGGCCAACACCGCCGCCTTGCCGTCCAGGGCGTCGACCACCTCGGGCACCAAGACCATCGAGGCGATCTCGCCGGTGTGGCCACCCGCCTCGTGCCCCTGGGCGATGACGATGTCGACCCCGATGTCGAGGTGCCGCAGCGCGTGCTTGGCACTTCCGGCCAAGGCCGCCACCGGAACCCCCGCGGCGTGCACCTGGTCGATGACGTCCTTCGGCGGCGTGCCGAGCGCGTTGGCGATCAGCTTGATCGGATGCTTGAGGGCCACCTCAACGTGTGAGCGGGCGACCGAATGCAGCCAGCCGAGAACGCCTTCGGACTTCGCCTCGTCGTCCGCCAGGGGCGGCACACCGAGGTCGGCAAGCGTCTTTTCCACGAATTCGCGGTGGGTCTGCGGGATCAGCTTGTTGATGTCCACGCTGGTGCCTTCGGTGGGCACCTTGGCGGGCATGACGATGTCCACGCCGTACGGCAAGCCGAGAGTGTTCTCGTCCATCCACTGCAGGACCCGCTCGAGTTCGTCGGCCTGGTTGAACCGGACGCAGCCCAGCATGCCGAGCCCGCCGGCGCGGGTGACCGCCGCGGCGACCTTCTCCGACGGGGTGAAGACGAAGATCGGGTACTCGATGCCGAAGCGTTCGCAGAGTTCGGTTTTCATGCTTGCACTCCTACGTGTTTGGCGTGAACGTCGTCGGCCGGACGCTCCTCGGTGGTGTCCTTGGCCCAGCGGTAGTCGGGCTTGCCCGCCGGGGAACGCTTGACCTCGTCGACGATCCACAGGCTGCGCGGCACCTTGTATCCGGCGATCTCGGTGCGCACGAATTCGTCGAGCTCCGCGAGCGTCGGCCGGGTGCCCTCACGGGGATGGACGACGGCCGCGACGTGCTGCCCGAAACGCGGGTCGGGCACCCCGACCACCAACGCGTCGAAGACGTCGGGGTGCCCCTTGAGCGCGGCCTCGACTTCTTCGGGGTAGATCTTCTCGCCGCCGCTGTTGATCGACACGGAGCCCCGGCCCAGCATCGTCACGCTGCCGTCGGCGTCGACCTCGGCGTAGTCGCCCGGAATCGCGTACCGCACACCGTTGTACGTGCGGAAGGTCTCGGCCGTCTTCTTCTCGTCCTTGAAGTAGCCGACCGGGATGTGGCCGCACTTGGCGATGATGCCGCGCACGCCCGAACCGGGCGCGACCTCGTTTCCGTCCTCGTCGAGCACCTTGGTGTTCTTGTCGATGGTGACCCGGGGACCGCCGGTGTGCGACTGGCCTTTGGCCACGATGCTGGTGCCGCCGAA
This sequence comes from Mycobacterium sp. Root135, assembly GCF_001426545.1. Classification (GTDB taxonomy): domain Bacteria; phylum Actinomycetota; class Actinomycetes; order Mycobacteriales; family Mycobacteriaceae; genus Mycobacterium. The sequence goes on from NZ_LMEZ01000010.1 coordinate 173,369, forward strand.
CCCGGTCTCCGACGAGCCGATCGAATCGGTGATGATCCGGTTGGGCAGCAGCTCGAGGAACTTCTCCTTCAAGCTGGTCGAGAACAGTGCCGCGGTGCTGGCCAACAGGAACAGCGAGGACAGGTCGTAGGTGTTGCCCTCGTCCTGGTGCGCGATCAACGCGTCCAACAGCGGGCGTGCCATGGCGTCACCCGTGAAGAACAGCAGATTCACCTTGTGCTGGTGGATCATTCGCCAGACCTCGTCGGCGTTGAACTCCGGTGCGAGCACCACGGTTTGCCCGGAGAACAGCGACATCCACGTGGCCGACTGGGTCGCGCCATGGATCATCGGCGGGATGGGCAGCCGGATCATCGGCGGATTCGCCGCCGCGGCCTTGGACAGGTCGTACTCGTCGGCGATGGGCTCACCGGTGGCAAAGTCGGTGCCGCCGAACAGGACCCGATAGATGTCTTCGTGGCGCCACATCACGCCCTTGGGGAAGCCGGTGGTGCCGCCGGTGTAAAGCAAGTAGATGTCGTCCTCGCTGCGCAGCCCGAAGTCACGCTCGGGTGACCCCTGCTCCAGCGCGGAGTAGAACTCGACGCCGCCGTAGCGCTGGAAGTCGTCATCGCTGCCGTCCTCGACCACGAGGATTGACTTCACCTTCGGCACCTCTGGCAGCACGTTGGCGACGCGGTCGGCGTAGCGCCGCTCGTGCACCAGCGCGACCATGTCCGAGTTGTCGAAGAGGTACTTCAACTCCCCCTCGACGTAGCGGAAGTTGACGTTCACCAGGATGGCGCCAGCCTTGACGATCCCCAGCATCGCGATGACGATCTCGATGCGGTTGCGGCAGTAGAGGCCGACCTTGTCGTCCTTCTGCACGCCCTGGTCGAGGAGGTAGTGAGCGAGGCGGTTGGCCTTCTCCTCCAACTCGGCATAGGTCAGTTGTTGGTCGCCGGAGATCAGGGCGACGCGGTCTGGCACGGCATCGATGGCGTGCTCGGCTAGATCGGCGATATTCAGGGCCACGAGACCTAAACTAGAACCTGTTACATTTTGTGACAAGTCTCCTGCATTGACGCTGAAAGGCGGACCCTCGTGACCGAGCCCAAGAATGAGCCCGACGCCCTCATTGAGCAGCGCGGACACACGCTGATCCTGACTCTGAACCGGCCGGAGGCGCGCAACGCACTTTCGACTGAGATGCTCTCGATAATGGTCGAGGCGTGGGACCGCGTCGACTCCGATCCCGAGATCCGGTCGTGCGTCCTGACGGGTGCCGGCGGCTACTTCTGCGCGGGCATGGACCTCAAGGCCGCGACGAAGGCCCCGCCAGGCGATTCGTTCAAGAGCGGCGGCTACGACCCCACCCGCATCGACGGGCTGTTGAAGGGGCGCCGGCTCACCAAGCCGTTGATCGCCGCCGTCGAAGGCCCCGCGATCGCGGGTGGCACCGAAATCCTGCAGGGCACCGACATTCGCGTGGCCGGCGAGAGCGCCAAGTTCGGCATCTCCGAGGCCAAGTGGAGCCTGTACCCCATGGGCGGTTCCGCGGTGCGGCTGGTGCGCCAGATCCCGTACACGATCGCGTGCGATCTGCTGCTGACCGGCCGCCACATCACCGCCGCCGAGGCGCTGTCCTACGGGCTGATCGGCTACGTGGTCCCCGACGGGTCGGCGCTGGACAAGGCGCTCGAGATCGCCGAGGTGATCAACAAGAACGGGCCGCTGGCCGTGCAGGCGATCCTCAAGTCGATCCACGACACCGAGGGCATGCACGAGCTCGACGCGTTCAAGGTCGACACGAAGATCGGCATCGGCGTGTTCATGTCCGACGACGCCAAGGAAGGCCCGTTGGCGTTCAAGGAGAAGCGGGCGCCGAACTTTCAGATGAAGTAGCAACCACCTCCTCGCGGCCATCCGCGTTTGTGAAGCCTGGGTAATTTTCGCCCCCACATTCCGCCCAGATTTCACGAACGCGGGCTTGTCGGTCGCCGTCGGCAGACTCCGTTCGTGGAGACCCCGTTCATTGGCCGCGAGGCACTGGACGCCGGCGACCTCACCCGTCACCACCTGCGCAGTCGGTTCGCCGCCGTCTACCCCGGCGTATACGTCGCCCGAGAGACGCAGCTGACCGCCCGACTCCGCGCCGAGGCAGCCTGGCTGTGGTCGACACGTAGGGCGGTGCTCGCCGGACGGTCAGCGGCAGCGCTTCACGGCGCCAAGTGGGTCGACGCCAAGGCGCCCGCCGAACTGCTGCATGACAACAGGCACGCACCGCCCGGCATTCGCACGTGGGCTGACGTGATCGCCGACGAAGAGATCGCGGTCATCAAGGGCATGCGGGTGACGACGGCAGCGCGGACCGCACTCGACCTCGCCAGCCGCAACCCCACCGACCAGGCCGTCACCGCCGTCGACGCGCTGTTGCGGGCGACCAGGTGCACGCGCGCCGAAGTCGAGTGGATCGTCGCACGTAACAACGGCCGCAAGGGAATTCGACGGGCGCGGGCGGTTCTCGAGCTCGTCGACGCCGGCGCGCAGTCGCCACGCGAGACCTGGTTGCGCCTCTTGGTGGTTCGTGCCGGCTTCCCACGGCCGCAGACTCAGGTGCCCGTGCGCAACGAGTACGGCATCGTCATCGCGCACCTCGACATGGGGTGGGAGGACGAGAAGATCGGGCTCGAATACGAAGGCGCCCATCATCGACTCAGCAGTGAGCAGTTCGCCTACGACATTCGCAAGCACGAACAGGTGCGTGAAGCCGGGTGGAGAGTCCTGCGCGTCACGTCGATGGACACCCCCGCGACGATCCTGAACCGTCTGGCCGAGCTTCGCGCTAGTCGAGCACGCGCGCCGTCGGGGTGAACACCACCGGCATCGCCTCGGGTCCGCTGACGAAGTTGGCGGGCCGCAACGGCACGGCGGCGTCGTCGGCCAGCCGCAGATCGGGCAGCCGCTCCAGCACCCGCTTGGTCATCATCGACAGCTCGAGTCGGGCCAGCTGGTTGCCGAGGCAGAAGTGCGAGCCGAAGCCAAAGGCCAAGTGACTGTTGGGGCTTCGGTCTATGCGGAAGTTCTCCGGGTCGCCGAACACCGCCTCGTCGAAGTTGGCGGCTTCGAACATCAGCATGATCTTCTCGTCCTTGCGCAACTCCGTGCCGTGGAACGTGGTGTCCGCGGTGAGCGTGCGGCACATGTTCTTCACCGGCGAGGTCCAGCGCAGCATCTCCTCGATCGCGCCGGGCAGCAGGTCGGTGTTCGTGACCAGGGCGTCCCACTGATCACGGTGTCGCAGAAGCTGTTCGGTGCCGCCGGACAGCGTGTGACGAGTGGTCTCGTCGCCGCCGATCAGGATCAGCAGGGTCTCCATGACGATCTCGTCGTCTGCCATCCGCTGGCCCTCGACCTCGGCGTTGACCAGGATTGAGAACAGGTCCTCGGTTGGTTCCGCGCGCCGCTTTCCGATGCTCTCCATCGTGAACGCGGTGTACCCGGCGAACGCCTCCATCATGGCTTGGGCCGAGGTCTCGTCGATGTGCGAACTCAGACCGGTGACCAGGTCGTCGGACCACTTCAGCAGCATGCCCCGCTCCTCGGGCAGCACACCGAGCATGTCGCCGATGACCGCCATCGGCAGCGGCGCGGCGATGTCGCGGACGAAGTCGCACTCCCCGCGCTCGCACACCGAGTCGATGAGGGTGTCACAGAGGATGGCGATCGACGGCACCTTGTCCATCACGCGCTTGCGGGTGAAGCCGGAGTTGACGAGCTTGCGGCGCAACACGTGTGCGGGGTCGTCCATGTCGATCATGTACGGCATGCCCGGCGTCTCGGGTCGGATGCCGCCGGTGTTGGAGAACAGTTCCGGGTTGCGTTCGGCGTCGAGCACCGACTGGTAGCTGGCCGCGGCGGCCAACCCGTTGCGGTCGCGAAACACCGGCTGGTTGGCCCGCATCCACCGGTAGGCCTCGCGGGCGCCGCCGTCGGCGTAGAAGGTGCCGTCGGTGAAGTCGACGTCGGGCCGGGTGCTCAAAAGGGAAGTCATCGAATCTCCTTGGCGTCGGCGAACGTCATCTCGACGTTCTCGGCGGAACTCGAGATCATCGCGCGTTTGGGAAACCCTAGCGACGCGAGTTCCTCGGCGTAGGGGTGTTTGCCAAGTCGGACTCGCACCCCGCCTGGTCGGTAGCGGACGCCGGAGAGCTTCATCTCGCCGGAGGTTTCGCGGGTGACGCCGTCCATGTGGGAGTACGTCGGGTGCACCTGAGGCTTGGACGTTAGGGCCGACGGCACGGGCAGCCCGGGGCTGAAGTCCATGCCGACGGCGAACTGCCCGTCGACGGTCACGTCGAACCCGAACCGGTGGCCGTCTCTAATCGTGAAGTCCGCCAACACCTTCGGATAACCCCAGATCGTCCGTCCCGCCTCGCACGTGAAGGCGCCGTCGACCGGCAGATGATGGATGAAGGCGCCCGCGGACTGCAGCGCCTTCAACCCGGTGGCGTGCGATCCCGGTGGGTTCACCATCACGTTGGTGCCGTACTCGAGGTACTCCCCCAGGTCGCCGTCGACGTAGTGCATGAGCATGAGGACGACGACGGCCCGCTGGGGCCGGAAGCGGCAGACCTGCATTCCGCTGTAGTCGATCATCCGCTGCGCGGCGTCGGCGTTTACCGAGAACATCGCCATGTGCTGAGTCGCGGAGCGGATCTGCACGGGCATGGTCACGACTGATCCTGCGATGGTGTGCTCGGTCACACCACGAATCTAGAACGTGTTCTAGACAACTTGCAAGAAGTGTCTACACCAGCGCGGCGAGATCCCTGATCTGCTCGGGCGAGCGGGCGCCGACGACCATCATCGTGACGCCCGACGCCTCCCACGCCGTGATCTGCTCACGCACGTAGTCCAGGTTGCCGACGATGGCCGAGTCGTCGACCAGCTCGTCGGGGATGACCTTCGCGGCCTCGTCCTTGCGGTCGGCGCGGAACAGCTTGGTGACGTCGTCGACCACCTCGGAGTAGCCCATCCGGCGGTAGACGTCGGCGTGAAAGTTGGTGTCCTCGGCGCCCATTCCGCCCATGTAGAGCGCCAGATGCGGCTTCATCAGCTCCATCACCTCGGCGCGGTCGTCGGTCACCACGACCTGCGCCGTCGCACAGATTTCGAAGGTCTCGCGCGTTCGCCGGGCCCCCGGCCTGGCGAAGCCCTCGTCGAGCCACTCGTTGTACATGCCCGCGATTCGAGGCGAGTAGAAGATCGGCAGCCAGCCGTCGCAGATCTCGGCGGCCAGCGCCACGTTCTTCGGACCTTCGGCGCCCAGCATGACCGGGATGTCCGCCCGCAGCGGGTGGGTGATGGGCTTGAGGTTCTTGCCGAGACCCGTCGTGCCCTCACCGGTCAGCGGCAACGGATAGTGCGGGCCGTCGCTGTGCACGGGCGCCTCGCGGGCCCAGACCTGGCGCAGGATGTCCACGTATTCGCGGGTGCGGGCCAACGGCTTCGGGAACTTGGCGCCGTACCAACCCTCCACCACCTGCGGGCCGGAGACACCGAGGCCGACGATGTGCCGTCCCCCGGAGAGGTGGTCGAGGGTCAGTGCGGCCATCGCGAGTGCGGTGGGCGTCCGCGCCGACAACTGGAGCACCGACGTGCCGAGCCGCATGCGGGTGGTCTCGCGGCCCCACCAAGCCAGCGGCGTGTAGGCGTCCGAACCCCACGCCTCGGCGGTGAAGACGGTGTCGAAGTTCGCCTCCTCGGCGGCCGCGACGAGTTCCGCGTGGTTGGTCGGCGGCTGCGCCCCCCAGTAACCAAGCTGCAGTCCCAGTTTCATTGACGCCAACCTTCCCGGGCCTCGCTGCCCGTTCTTGCCTCGATTGTTAGAACCTGTTCTACTCGACTCCGTGACCACCAGCCAAAGCAGCCCGGTGCAGCCCTCACCTCATACGGAAGACCGCGAGCCGCCGCTCTCAGCTCCGCTGAAGCTGTCATTCGACTACACCCGTTCAGTCGGATCGGTGCTCGGCCGGTTCTTCACCGAACTCCGCGACCGACACGTCGTCGGCATCCGCGGATCGGACGGTCGGGTGCTCGTTCCGCCCGCCGAGTTCGACCCCGTCACCTATGCGCCGTTGACGGAGATCGTACCGGTGGCCAGCGTCGGAACCGTGACGTCGTGGACGTGGCAACCCGAGCCTCTGGAGGGCCAACCCCTCGACCGCCCGTTCGCGTGGGCGTTGATCAGACTCGACGGCGCGGACACCGCGCTCATCCACGCGGTCGACGCCGGATCTCCGGACGCGATCGCCACCGGTGCGCGGGTACACGTGCACTGGGCCGACGAGCCCGTCGGCGCGATCACCGACATCGCGTACTTCGAGTTGGGAGACACCCCCGAGAATGCGCCAGAGGCGACCCTCGACCGCGACCCCGTGACGATGATCGTCACGCCGACGTCGATGGAGATCCAGCACACCGCATCGCATCCCGAGAGCACGTTCCTACGCGCCCTCGAGGAGGGCAGGCTGGTCGGCGCCAGCACCGTCGGCGGCAAGGTGTACTTCCCTGCGAGAGAAGCGGATCCGTCCACCGGACAGCAGCTCACCGAGTTCGTCGAGCTACCCGACAAGGGAACGGTGACGACGTTCGCGATCATCAACATCCCGTTCGCCGGGCAGAAGATCAAGCCGCCCTACGTCGCGGCCTACATCCTGCTCGACGGCGCGGACATCCCGTTCCTGCACCTGGTCACCGAGATCGAGGCGGCCGACGTCCGGATGGGCATGCGGGTGGAGGCGGTGTGGAAGCCCCGCGAGGAGTGGGGACTCGGCATCGACAACATCGACCACTTCCGGCCGTCGGGTGAGCCCGACGCCGAATACGACACCTACAAGCACCACCAGTAAGGCGGGCGCACACGCATGACTGAAGTAGCAGTGGTCGGATTCGCACATGCCCCGCATGTGCGCCGCACCGAGGGCACCACCAACGGCGTCGAAATGCTCATGCCCTGCTTCGCCGAGCTGTACGCCGACCTGGGCATCAAGCAGACCGACATCGGTTTCTGGTGCTCGGGATCATCGGATTACCTTGCCGGGCGGGCATTTTCGTTCATCTCCGCGATCGACTCGATCGGCGCCGTTCCGCCCATCAACGAGTCACACGTCGAGATGGACGCCGCGTGGGCGCTGTACGAGGCGTACATCAAGATTCTGACCGGATCGGTCGACACCGCCCTCGTCTACGGGTTCGGCAAGTCGTCGGCGGGCATCCTGCGCCGAACCATGGCGATGCAGTCCGATCCGTACACCGTCGCACCGCTGTGGCCGGACGCCGTCTCGACCGCCGGCTTGCAGGCCCGGCTCGGACTGGAATCCGGCAAGTGGACCGCCGAGCAGATGGCCCAGGTCGCCCTGGACGCCATGAACGCCGCGCCCCGCACCGATTCCGTCGAGCCGGCCCAGAGTGTCGAGGAGCTGCTGGAGCGGCCGTACTTCGCGGACCCGTTGCGCCGCCATGACATCGCCCCGATCACCGACGGTGCGTCGGCGATCGTGTTGGCCTCGGGCGACAAGGCCAGGGAGCTGCGCGAAAACCCTGCGTGGATAACCGGTTTCGAGCACCGCATCGAGACGCCCATTCTGGGTGCCCGCGATCTCACCTCCTCGCCGTCGACTGCGTCATCTGCGGCCGCGGCGACCGGCGGTGACGTGGGCTCGATCGACGTCGCCGAGCTTTACGCCCCCTTCAGCCACCAGCAGTTGATCCTCGCCGAGGCAATCGGGCTGAACGGCTCGACCAAGGTCAACCCGTCGGGTGGAGCGCTCGCCGCCAACCCGATGTTCTCGACCGGCTTGGAGCGCATCGGCTTCGCCGCAAGGCACGTCTTCGACGGCTCGGCCCAGCGGGTGCTCGCCCATGCGACGAGTGGGGCTGCGCTGCAACAGAATCTGGTCGCGGTCATGGAGGGAAAGTAAAATGGCAGGCAATCTCGCCGCCGTTCTCGGCACCGGGCAGACGAAGTACGTCGCCAAGCGCAAGGACGTCTCGATGAACGGCCTGGTTCGCGAGGCCATCGACAAGGCACTTGAGGACTCCGGTTCCACGTTCGACGACATCGACGCCGTGGTGGTCGGCAAGGCGCCCGACTTCTTCGAGGGCGTCATGATGCCCGAGTTGTTCATGGCCGACGCCGTCGGAGCGACGGGCAAGCCGCTGATCCGGGTGCACACCGCCGGTTCGGTCGGCGGGTCGACCGCGGTCGTCGCGGCCAGCCTGGTGCAATCGGGCAAGTACAAGCGCGTGCTGACGATGGCGTGGGAGAAGCAGTCGGAATCGAATGCCATGTGGGCGTTGAGCATTCCGGTGCCGTTCACCAAGCCGGTTGGCGCGGGCGCCGGCGGTTACTTCGCGCCGCACATCCGGTCATACATCCGCCGGTCAGGGGCACCGACGCACATCGGCGCGATGGTGGCGGTGAAGGACCGGCTCAACGGGGCGAAGAACCCGCTGGCCCACCTGCATCAGCCCGACATCACGCTGGAGAAGGTGATGGCGTCCCAAATGCTCTGGGATCCCATCCGTTTCGACGAGACCTGCCCGTCGTCGGACGGCGCGTGCGCGCTGGTCATCGGCAACGAGGAGATCGCCGATCAACGCGTGCAGGACGGCCATCCCGTTGCGTGGATCCACGCCACCGCGTTGCGCACCGAGCCGCTGGCCTACTCCGGCCGGGACCAGGTCAACCCCCAGGCCGGCAGGGACGCGTCCGCGGCGTTGTGGCGCGATGCGGGCATCACCTCACCCATCGACGAGATCGACGTCGCCGAGGTCTACGTCCCGTTCTCCTGGTTCGAGCCGATGTGGCTGGAGAACCTCGGGTTCGCGGCGGAGGGCGAGGGCTGGAAGCTCACCGAAGCTGGCGAGACGGCGATCGGTGGCCGCATCCCCTTCAACCCGTCCGGAGGCGTGCTGTCCAGCAACCCCATTGGGGCCTCAGGCATGATCCGTTTCGCCGAGTCGGCGATCCAGGTGATGGGCAAGGCGGGTGACCACCAGGTCGAGGGCGCCCGCAAGGCGCTGGGGCACGCCTACGGCGGCGGTTCGCAGTACTACTCGATGTGGGTGGTGTCGGCGGACAAGCGGTAAGCCGTCGCCCGGCAACCGGTCGCGTACGTTGGAGGGGAATTTCAACCCCAACCCTTCTCAACAATTGATGACACTTAAATTTCTCGCGCCCAAAGCCCTCGTTGCCGCCCTGTCGACCCTGCTCGTCGTCGGAATCAGTGGCTGCACGCCGCCCGACGGCGGTGGCGGCACCACGGCCCAAAGCAGCAGCAGCGTGCCGACGTTGCCGACCGTGCCCTACGCGCCGTCCACCACGAAGACCTCGGAGGCGGCGGCTCCGGCCGACTACCGCGACCTGTTGCTCTCCGCCTCGGACCTCACCGACGCCGACGACACATTCGTCGAGCGCTCCAGGGAAGCCAACCCCAACGGAGGCACTGGGGCCAGCGCGTTCTTCGTCAACGGCGAGGACAGCCGGGCGATCATCGACACGTTCCTGATCTATCCGGACGCCGCCACGGCGACGGCCACGCTGAAGCAGGCGGCCGGCACCCTTCCGACGCTGGTCGCGGGCGGAACACCGCAGCCCTTGGCCGTCGGAACGGACGGGGTGGTGGTGTCGGGAACGGCCCCCGACGAGGACAAGGCGGTCACGCTGGTCTTCTTCTCCGAGGGCAAGGCGTTGGTCCGCCTGGAGTTTCAAAGCGCGGTCGGCGACCCCACGACGGGCGATTTCGTAGCCGACGTGGCGAAGATGCAGCAGATTGCGCTGCGGGTCGGGCTCGAGGCCGATCAGTAGGTCTCCGTAGCTCGCATTGCGCACGGGGTGGGAAAAACTGTAACGTGTTCTAGTTAGTGAGCAACGGAACGGGAGGCCCACCGTGAGTAGCGAGACAACCGCGGTATCCGCGAACATTCGTGAGATCGACACCGGAGCACTGCCGGACCGCTACGCGCGGGGCTGGCACTGCATCGGCCCGGTGGTGAACTTCGACGACGGCAAGCCGCATTCCGTGGAGATCTTCGGCACCAAGCTGGTGGTCTTCGCCGACTCCAATGGTGACCTCAAGATCCTCGACGGCTACTGCAGGCACATGGGTGGCGACCTGTCGCAGGGCACCGTCAAGGGTGACGAGGTCGCCTGCCCGTTCCACGACTGGCGCTGGGGCGGCGACGGCAAGTGCAAGCTGGTGCCCTACGCCAAGCGCACGCCTCGGCTGGCCCGCACCCGCGCCTGGGAAACCGACGTCCGCAACGGCCTGCTGTACGTGTGGCACGACCACGAGGGCAACCCGCCGTCGCCCGAGCTCCGCATTCCGGAGCTGCCCGAGTACGGCACCGACGACTGGACCGAGTGGCGCTGGAACTCGATGCTCATCGAGGGTTCCAACTGCCGCGAGATCATCGACAACGTCACCGACATGGCGCACTTCTTCTACATCCACTTCGGCTTGCCGACGTACTTCAAGAACGTCTTCGAGGGCCACGTCGCGTCGCAGTACCTGCACAACGTGGGCAGGCCCGACGTCAACGACCTCGGCACCGCGTATGGCGAGGCCCACCTCGACTCCGAGGCGTCCTACTTCGGCCCGTCGTTCATGATCAACTGGCTGCACAACAACTACGGCGGGTTCAAGGCCGAGTCGATCCTGATCAACTGCCACTACCCGGTGAACCAGGATTCGTTCGTACTGCAGTGGGGCGTCATCGTCGAAAAGCCCAAGGGCATGGACGAGAAGATGACCGAGAAGCTGTCCAAGGCGTTCACCGAAGGCGTCAGCAAGGGCTTCCTCCAGGACGTCGAGATCTGGAAGCACAAGACGCGGATCGACAACCCGCTGCTGGTCGAAGAGGACGGCGCGGTGTACCAGATGCGCCGTTGGTACCAGCAGTTCTACGTCGACGTCGCCGACGTGACCCCGGACATGACCGACCGGTTCGAGATCGAGGTCGACACCACGGCGGCCAACGAGAAGTGGCATGTCGAGGTGGAGGAGAACCTCCGCAAGCGTGCCGAGGAACAGCCCGCGACATGAGTGACGCGCCAGACGTTGGTTCGATTGTCGGCTCCGCCGACGGTGACCCGAATGTCGGCCCCGCCGACGTCGACCGGCTGGCGCGCTCCATGCTGGCCCTTCTCGGTCACGACGACGACGAACACCCCACCGCGACCCGCGAAGCCACCGGAACATGGTCCAAGGCGCCTGACTTCGCCTCCGACCCCGACCGGGCGGCGGCGGTCAAGGAAGCGTCCGCGCGGGACCGCGAGCGCTATTTGACCGCGGGGCTGACCCCGGTCGACTGTCGGTTCTGCCACGTCACCGTCGCCGTCAAGAAGCTCGGCGCGGGACACACTGCGGTGCAATGGAGTTCGGAAGCCACCCAGCGCTGCGCGACGTTCGCCGAAGTACGGGCCAACGGCGGTGACAGCAGCAGGAGCAAGTCGTGCCCTCGGCTCTCCGACAGCATCAGGCACGCCGTGGCCGAGGGCTGCCTCGAGGAGCAGTCGAGCGCACCGTCACCCGGCGACGGCTAGCGCGTTGCGCAGCCTGGGAGCAATCCTGTTCGCCGGGTTGCTGCTCTGCGGGTGTACGCGGACCATCGACGACGCCCGCCCGCAGATGGCGCGTCCGGTCGGTCCCATCGCCGCCGGCCAGGTTGAGGACCTGCTGAGCACCAACGCCGATTCCACTGAGCTTCCCAGCCCGTACGTCTCGGCCGAGCCTGCCGAATGTGCGGCTCTCGCTCAGGAACGCCAGGCGCCCTTGATCTTCGGCCCCAAGCCCGTTGCCCACAGCGGCGGGTACTGGCTCGACGAAGCCGTCCCCACCTCCCACTCCAACGTCATCGAATTGGTTGGCGTCTATCACAGCGACTACGACCCCAGGGCGGCGGTGGACGACGTCCGGCGCACCATCGATGCCTGCCGGGACCGGCCACTGAAGGCGGCCGGTGAGGACGGCACGATCAACGAGTTTCGTCTCCAACCGTCGAAGGAGTCCGGCTCACCCCAGATCGCTCTTTGGTCGATGACCGACCCCGGCGACACCTGGACCTGTGAAAACGCATTCATCTCCGCCCACAACGCGGCCGTCGAGATCACGACTTGCTCGGAGAGCGCCGGCTACGACGTCCTGGCGCTCGCGACAGGTGCACTGAAGCGCATCGAGGCACTTGCCAACATGACGAACTGAGTCCTCACAGCCCCTTGAAGCGCTCCTTGACTTGCTCGTCGGTCAGTCCGTAGTCGGCGAGTGCATAGGTGTGCTTGGGCGCCCGCGGCCCCTTCTGGCTCTCGGCGTGCATCGTCGTCATGGACTCCCTGGCGGCATCGGTGTAGTCGATGCCGAACTGCTGGTAGATCTTCTCGACGACCGAGATCGGGTCCTTGATGAACTCGAAGTAGTCAAGGTCGTAGAACTGCGCCGGGTCGTGCTTCGCCCGTTCGGCGTTGAACAACTCCAGACCGCGTGACCATGTCTCCAGCGAGTCCTGCCCGATGACGTCACCGGTGAAGACGTTCGACCACCCCTCGGTAGTGTGCTGTGCCAACGAGCACATCGACGCCATGATGGTCTCCGCGGGACGGTGACACTGCACCACCAGCGCGTCGGGGTACGTGGCGAACAACGCGTCGAGGGCAAACAAGTGGCTGGGATTCTTGAGCACCCAACGCTTCTCGGGCTCGTGGAGTCCGATCAGCTGGAGGTTCTTGCGGTGACGCTGATAGGGCTTGGTCCAGTCCTGCTGGGAGAGCCACTGCGAGTACGTCGGTACGTGCGCGAGCGTCTCGTAGGACACCGAGTGCAGTGACTGGCGCAGCAGTTGCCAGCACTCCTCCACCTCGTCGGCGGTCATGTAGTGCAGCCCGGTGTAGTCGGGGTTGTCCTCGTGCGCCTTGCTGAACTGTGCGTCGATCTGCTGGAAGACCGGGTTCTGCGACCAGGTTTCGCGCGGCGGCCGCGGTTGCGGGAACTCTGCGAGCCACAGCTCGAGACCCTGGTGCGCGGGGTCGGCGGTGAGCAGCCGATGGATGGCGGTGGTTCCGGTGCGTGGCAGGCCGGTCACGAAGATCGGGCGCTCGATCGGCACGTCCACGTGCTGCGGGTACTGCTTGAAGGCCGCTTCGGACACCAGTCGGGCCACTAGGGCGTTGCGGACGAAGAACCTCTGCATCTTGCTGCCGAACTCGGTGAGTTCGGCGTCCCGGCTGAACGAGTCGAGCAGCACCCCGAGAGCTTCGAGGTAGTTGTCGTCGTCGACGCCGAAGTCGTCGAGCCCACACGCCTTCGTCGCCGAGGCATGCAGGTCCTCGACGGATCCGACGTTCGTCCTCATGCCTTGTACTCCCCGCAGTTGACGTCCAAGGCTTGCCCGGTGATGCCGCTGGACAGATCGCTCGCCATGAACAGGATCGCCGACGCGACCTCGTCCTCGGTGGGCAGCCGCTTCAGGTCGCTGTTGACCGCGGCGGCCTTGTAGATGTCGTCGACGGAGGTGCCGTACTTGCCCGCCTGGTGCTCGAAGTAGCTCTTCAGCGTCCCACCCCAGATGTAGCCGGGCAGAATGGAATTGACGCGAATGCCCTCCTCGCCCAGCTCGGTCGCGAGGGACTGCGACATCGCAAGCAGCGCCGACTTCGCCATCTTGTACGCCCCGTACTTGGCCTGCGAGTGGCGGACCACCATGGAGTTCACGTTGACGATCGACCCGTTCGCCTCGGCCAGCGCCGGCGTGAAGCCCTGGATCATGCGCAGCGCCCCGAACACCGTCAGCTCGATCGCGTCCCGCATGTGTTCGAAGGTGGTGTTGGCCAGCGGCCTCATCGAAGGCACCCGAAATGCGTTGTTGACCAACACGTCCACCTTGCCGAAGGCCTTGAGCGACTCCTCGACGAGGTTGTTCACCTGGGCCTCGTCGGTGATGTCGGTGCCCACCGAGAGGGCTCTGCGACCCAGGTCGGTGACCTCCTTGGCGACGCCCTCCAAGCGCTCCACCGTGCGAGCCGCGAGAACCAGGTCGGCACCCTGCTCGGCGCACCGCCTGGCGAGCGTCGTTCCCAGCGCCGGGCCGACGCCGCTGATCACGACGACCTTGCCATCCAGAAGTCCGGCCATCTGCTATCCCACCATTCTTTCGCCAATTTGCTTCTGTCGTAACGCTATCCGCGCTCGCCAGTCGTCGTCGGAGATCTTGTTGGACTCGTAGTACGGCAGCGAGCCGGCCACGTCGTCGACGTTCACCAGCTCGACGGTCGGGCCGTCGGCCTCGCCCATTTCACGGGACACTCGCTGCCAGCGGAACTGTAGATAGCCCTTGCGATGACCGAGCGTCTCCACCCAATTGGTCACGCCGGGGTTGCGGTCCGACACCACGATCCGGATCATGCCGTCCGGATCCGCTTGTGCCTGAGTGCCGTTCAGTGAGGTCTGGTGGTTGATGTAGTCCAGCGAGATGTACCAGAGGCTGCCCAGCTGGAAGCCGAGGTAGGGCGCATCGGTGACCGGCAGGGTGATGACGAGCGCCTGATCCTCGTTGAGGTTGAACTGTCCCGCCGACGAGTACTGCGTGGCCAGCCCGCCGGGGGTCAGGCGCGGCGGGACCATCGTGTTGGCGGGGGCGTCGGTGTAGAACCACTGCGGAAACTGCAGCCAGGTCTTAACGCGCTGTACCAATTGCTTGCCTGCGACGGCATAACGCTTCTCGATGAGTTCCTTGGTCAGCGCCGGCGGTGCGGTGCCCTCGGTGTCGGTGCGGGCGATCGCGAAGGTTCCTCGCTGAGCCGACCAGTCGTTGTAGACCTCGCGGATCACCAGCTGCGCGGGCGCGGCCGGCGTGAAGCGCCATTCGAACGTGCCGTCGTCGGCGATGTCGAGTTTGCGGTCGTCGAAGGCGGTCTCGCTGTCGGGAACTTCCGAGTCGGTGTACTCGCCACCCAGCAGTTGGAAGCTGACGTCGGTGGTGGTGCCGCGCGTGCCGGTGACGACGTATTCGTGGCCGGGCTGGACCCGCGTGCCGAAGTACATGGTGTCGGGGTTGTCGAGGCCCATCTTGGTGAACGGCCCGGTGCCGCTGTGCAGGAACGGGTGGTCGCGGTCGTAGTCGAACGCCACGTGGGTGCACCCGGAGATACAGCCTGCGAGGTATTGCAAACCCTCGAGGAGGTCGGCCTCGGATTCGATGAATGGTGCGGCGGCGACGAGGCTTTCGGCTTCGGCGATGGCGTCGGCCAACGGCTGTGAATACATGCGGACTACGGCCTCCCGGTGATAAAACAGTGCCCAGCATGGTCCAATATTGGACCGCGCTGGTACATTTACCGACCTGACACTAGAACGTGTTCTAATTCGAGTCAACGTGCCGAGGAGGGCGGGGTGACATGACCGACAGGGCCTCACCGCCGACCGAGCGCGTCGTCGCCATCCTGGACTTCCTGGCCCGGCATCCGCACGACCGCTTCGGCCTCTCCGACCTGGCGCGTCGCGTCGAGCTGAGCAAGCCGACCTGCCTCGGTATCCTCACCACGCTCGCAGAGTCGGGCTACCTCATTCGGGATGCCCGCGACAAGACGTATCGCCTTGGGCCACGGCTCATTTCGCTCGGCCACATCGCGCAGGAGTCAATGCGCGTCAGCCCCACTGCGCGAGAGGAACTGGGACGCCTCGCCGCGGCGTACGGCACGACCGCGGCGCTGTCCGCGGTGATCGACGACCGCATCACCCTATTGGAACTGGTGGGCCCGCAGAGCGCAGACGTGGGAGTACTCGTCGGCCAGAGTTATCCGTTCGCTCCGCCTGTGGGCCTGATGTTCGTACTGTGGGACGACGAGGCGCTGCGGAACTGGCTGGCCAAGGAACCGACGATTCCCCTACGAACCGACTCCGAGCGACTCGACCGGGTGGTCGCGGAATGCCGTCGCGAGGGGTACCTCGTCGAGCGACTCACTCCGAGTGGCCGACGGCTCTACGCACTGATGGCCGGCATGTCGAGCACGCTGCCACAGGAACTGCGCGCGCTACTCGGCGAGATGATCTCCGACGTCGGCGAACGGGTCTACCTGAGTAGCGAGGCGTCCGCCGCGGGACCGGGACGATCGAAGAAGCGGCACGACATCAGCGTCATCTCCGCGCCCGTCTTCGATCACCACCGCAGGCAGGCGATGGTGATGTCGTTGCAGATCGGCGGCGCCCTCACCGACGCCGAGATCGCCAAGCGAGCGCGGGGCCTGATGGTCAGCGCTCGCGTGCTCACCGCTCAGCTCGGTGGTCGGGTGTCCGCGTCCGATTAGCATGCGCCACTGACATTTTCGTGTTCCGGCGCCGGAGTTGTGCACAGTCCGTGATTCATCCCCAGATCGGGGTCTACGGCGAGAATCCCGGCGCAGCCTGGGGCCGGCGGGAGTAAATTCGAACGCATGTTCGACTCACTGGTTGCCGCTACGGCTGACACCTCGGGTGCCGGCGCGGTGGAGTCGTGGTCGCGGGTGGAGTCGGCCGCCTGCGCCCGCAGGGTCGCGGCGATGGCATCCATGTTCCAGGCCGCCTGCGCCGCCGACGGATCCGCCGAACGCGACCAATGGTGCTTGGACACCTGGGACGCCGTCGCCGCCCACATCGGCGCCGCCCAACGCATCACCCACGGCGCCGCCTCCAACCAACTCCTCATCGCCGTCGCGCTGCACGAACGCTTCCCGCTGGTCGCCGCCGTGTTCGCCGAAGGGCTCATCACCTACCAACTGGTCCGGACGGTCGTGCAGCGCGGCGCCCTGGTCGTCGACCCCGACGCCCTGCACGAATTGGACAAGTTGTTGGCCGAGGCGCTGAGCACCCGCGAACCCATGTCGACGGCAACACTCGAGAAGACCGTCGACGCGTTCGTCGCCCAGGTCGACCCGCAGGCCGTGCACCGCACCGAGACCCGGGCGCGTGGCCGGTCCGTGGACGTCGGCGACGACGACGGCAGCGGAATGGCCACGGTGTTCGCCACCCTGTTCGCCACCGACGCCAAAGCCTTCGACGCGCGGTTGAGTGCGATCGCCAAGACCGTGTGCCCCGCCGACCCCCGCACCAAGGACCAACGCCGCGCCGACGCCATCGGAGCCATATCCCACGGCAACGACCGCCTGGCATGCCTCTGCAACACCGACAACTGCCCCGCAGGTGAGAACCCACCCTCCACCGGGGTGGTGGTCTACGTGATCGCGAGCGCGGACACCCTCCGCGAACCCGAGGTACCGGCCCCACCCCCACCGCCGACCCCCACCGTTCCCGACCCCGACGACGTCTCGCCAAGCGGAAATTCAGAGCCGCCGGAGAGCCGCGCGGACTCTGCACAGGAGGGCGCTGACCGCTCGAGCCACGCTGCACCACATTGCGAGTCCCGCGCGCACCTCCCCAGTGACCCCGCCAACGAGCGCACCGCCCTCGACGGCGAACCCCCAGCCCTGTTCACCAAGCCACTGCGCGAACTGACCCTCACCGAAGCCCTCACCCCCAACCCGGGCCGGCTCACCCAGCTGCGGCCCGCCGCGCTGATGGGTGGACAGTTCGTGCCCGGGGCGATCGCGTGCCGCGCCACCGTCGGGGCCACCATCACCCCAATCGTGCACCCCGGACAAGCCCCACCCGAACCCCGATACCGCCCCTCCAAGAAGCTGGCCGACTTCGTCCGCTGCCGCGACATGACCTGCCGCTTCCCCGGCTGCAAAGTACCCGCCACCCATACCGACGTCGACCACACGATCCCGTGGCCATACGGGCCCACGGCCGCATCCAACCTGAAATGTCTATGCCGAAGACACCACTTGCTGAAAACATTCTGGGGTGGCCAAAGTGGTTGGCGCGACGAGCAACTCGACGACGGCACCATAGTGTGGACCGCACCCGACGACCGACAACACATCACCACACCGGGCAGCCGCCTGCTCTTCCCCGAACTGTCCGAACCCACCAAGACCGTTCAGGCGAGCCGGGTGCCCACAGCACACACGGCCGGGCTGACAATGCCACGCCGCAAGACCACCCGCGCCCAAGACCGCGCCAACCGCATCCAACGCGAACGCGAACTCAACGAAGCGGGCTAGCTGGTGCTGGCCAGTGCGAAGGGCAACACCTCCGACGCGCCCGCAGCCCTGACCACGCGTGCGGCCATCGTCAGCGTCCACCCGGTGTCAGTCATGTCGTCGACCAGCAGCACCGGTCCGGCCGCGCTGGCGATCACGGCAGGATCGGGCGCCAGCCAGGCACCGTGCAGCGCCGCCACCCGGTAGGCAGAGTTGGCCGCCGTCACCGGGCGGCGTTCCGGCGCGTACTGCAGCGTGCCGAGGTCGGTCAGCCGACCGAGCCGTGACAGCTCGCGGGCCAGCGAGCCGATCAACAGCGGATGCCGATCGGAGTCCATCGCCAGCACCGCGGTCGGCCTCGTCGACCACTCCCACGACGCCAGCACCTTTACCGCCGCCTGCACCACCTCCGCAGGCACCTCGGCGTCCGGCTCGTCGAGCAGTCGCCGCAGCCGTGCCCCCCAGCCGAGATCGGTCAGCCTGCCGATCACCCGACCCGGCGCCGGGCCGTCACCGATCTTGCCGCTCAGGCTGACCCCAAGCTTGGCCAGGCCGGACGGCCACTGCTTGCGCGGCGCGATCTCCACGCCGGGCCGCATCAGCCGCTGGCGGGTGTCCTCGGCCGAGGACGGGTCGACCGAGGCGTCGTACTGCTTGCCGGTGCAGTTGTCGCAGCGACCGCAACGTTCACCCTCTGCGAGCTCCGGATCGTCCAACTGCCCACGCAGGAACGCCATCCGGCACCCCTCGGTCACCTGGTAGTCGAGCATCGCCTGCTGCTCGCGCTTGCGCGCCTCGTCGAGCTTTCGGTACCGCGCCTCGTCGTACTCCCACGGCACCCCTGTGCCGATCCAGCCGCCCTTCACCCGCCGCACCGCCCCGTCGACGTCGAGCACCTTCAGCACCATCTCCAGCCGCGTCCGGCCCAGATCCACCAACGGTTCGAGCGCGGGCGTCGACTGCGGCCGCTCGGACTCCAACGCGTCGATCACGTTGCGCACCATGGCCTCTGACGGAAACGCCACCGACGAGAAGTAACGCCACACGTCTTGGTCCTCGTGACCGGGCAGCAGCACCACCTCGGCACTTGCCGTCGACCGGCCCGCGCGGCCGACCTGCTGGTAGTACGCAATCGGCGAGGACGGCGCGCCCAGGTGGACGACGAACCCCAGGTCGGGCTTGTCGAAGCCCATGCCGAGCGCCGAGGTGGCGATCAGCGCCTTGACGCGGTTGGCCAGCAGATCCCCCTCCAACTGCTCGCGCTCCGAGGTCTCGGTGGCTCCGGTGTAGGCGGCCACCGGGTGTCCCTGGTCACGCAACAGCGTCGCGACGTCGTTCGCCTGAGCCACGGTCAACGTGTACACGATGCCCGACCCGGGAAGTGAATCAATGTGCGCGGCAAGCCAAGCCGCTCGTTGGGCCGGGTTGCCTGCCTTGACCACCGACAGCCGCAGCGACTCGCGGTCCAGCCCGCCGCGAAGCACCAGGGTGTCCTTGCCGCCGACCCCGAGCTGACTTGCCACGTCGTCGACGACGCGGTCGTTGGCCGTCGCCGTGGTGGCGAGCACGGGGACGTCGGTGCCCAGTTCGGCGATCAACGTGCGGATACGCCGATAGTCCGGCCGGAAGTCGTGGCCCCAGTCCGACACGCAGTGCGCCTCGTCGACCACGACGAGGCCGGCGTCGTGCGCCAGAGCGGGCAGCACCTGGTCACGAAAGTCGGGATTGTTCAACCGCTCCGGACTGACCAGCAGGACGTCGAGGTCGCCGCCCCGCACGCGCTCGTGGATCTCGGCCCAGTCGGTGACGTTGCTCGAGTTGATGGTGGCGGCGCGGACGCCGGCCCGGTCGGCCGCCTGAACCTGGTTGCGCATAAGCGCCAGCAGCGGCGACACGATGACCGTCGGACCGTGTCCGCTCGCGCGCAGCAGCTTGGCGGCAATGAAGTACACCGCCGACTTGCCCCACCCGGTGCGCTGCACGACCAGCGCGCGGCGCCGCTGGACGACGAGCGCCTCGATGGCGATCCACTGGTCGTCGCGCAGGACGGCCTGTGGTCCAGCCAGCTGCTCGAGGATGGTCTGAGCGTGCTCGCGGGTCGCCATGACGTACATGGTGCCCGTACGGTCCGACGTCCTAGAGGCCGAGGCAGCGTCGCAGGGCGGCACTGAGGTCGTTCGCGCGGTGATCCCGCGGCGAGATGAGGTTGTTGACGTACCCGAAGCCGGTCTTGCTGTCGGCGTCCGCGAACCCGAGGCTGCCGCTGGCGCCGTCGTGCCCGAACGACGAATCGGACAGCAGCGGACGGAACGGGATGCCGTTGACCAGGAAGCCCGTCGAGAATCGGATCCCCGGCGGGCTGAGTGCGGCGGACCAGCCGTCCCCCACCGAGCGCACGGTGACGGCGTCGGCGGCGGAGGCCGCGGACAACAGGGGCGAGCCGGTCAGGGGTGCCACCGCCGAGGCGTAGATCGTCGCCAGGGCCCGGGCGTCGAGGATCGCGTTGGCCGCCGGGATCTGGGCGGCGTGCACGGCCGGTGTGTTGAAGTCGCGGGCGCAGCCGTCGATCAGCGAGAAGGGGAACGCCGAACCCAGGGTGACGGTACGTACCGCGGGGGCCTTTCCGATGCGGCGCAGGATGGCGGGCATCGCGCGGTAGCCGGTCCGCAGCAACCGCGACCGCGGCGCGTGCATCCTGGCCACCCGATGCTCGAGGTCCCACGGCAACCCGATCCAGGCGTCGACGCCGAGCGGGTCGGTCAACCACGCGGCGAGCAATGCGCCCGGCATCATTCCGGTGGCGCGGCGCAGGATCTCGCCGGTGAGCCAGCCGAACGTCAGCGCGTGATAGGCGAACGCGGTCCCTGGCTCCCACAGCGGACGCTGCGCCTCGATGGCCCGGATCACCGGCTCCCACGCCAGCACGTCCTCGAGCGTGAGATCGGCGTCCAACGCCATCAAACCCGCCCGATGTGCGAACACGTCACGAATCACGATGTCCTGCTTGCCCTGTGCGGCGAACTCCGGCCACACCGATGCGACGGGCGCGTCGAAGTCGAGCAGCCCGCGTTGATGCGCGAGGTACCCGCACAGCGCCATCAGACCCTTGGAGACGGAGAAGCCGATGGTGAGAGTGTCTGCCGCCCAAGGCCTTCCGGTGGTGACGTCCGCGACGCCGCCGTGCAGGTCGACCACCAGTTTGCCGTCGTGATGGACGGCGCACGCCGCGCCCATCTCGGTGCCGCGACGGAAGTTCTCGGCGAAGGCGTCGGCGACCGGCCCGAAGCCCTCGTCGGCGAAACCGGAAATGTCAGTAGGCATATGTGTTGGCAGGCTTGTCGACTGGTGTGGCGCTGGTGACCGTCATGGTTGGGATGAAACCGTCCTCTGCGTGTGACGAGCCGGGCACGATCTGACCTTCGATCTGGAGCCAGGTGTCCTCGGGGTGGTCGGCGACGGTGGGGGCCGCCGGCCCGGTCAGGTGGATGCGGGCGAGCTGGGCGTCGGCTGCGCAGCAGACGATGACGACCCGCGCCAGGTCGACTTGGTCCGAACCGTGCAACGTGAACCCGGTGAGCGTGATCGACCGTCCGGCAAGCGAATTCGTGGAGTCGGCAGCGGCCCGCATCACCACCTCTGGGAGCGAGACCGTCGGTGCGTCACCTGCGGGCAGTGGTGGAAAGGCGCGTCGCTGCGGTGCGTTGACGGGGGCCGACGTGGCGCCACTGGCGTCAAGGGGCGGAGGGACGACGAAGGCGACCATCGCGATGGGAATCAGCAGCAGCCAGCCGAGCCACGGCTGGTGCCGATGGCCGTGCTCGTCCCGGTGCTCGTTTCGAGCCGATCGCAGGTCGCGCACGATCGCCACCAGGCCGAGCGTCACCAGCACGGCCGCCGCGACCGCTAGCCACGGCAGCAGTGCGGGCTTCACGTAGTTCAGGTAGGTGCCCTTCGCCAGCATCACCGCGGTGCTCAGCCCGACCAGCAGCAGCACCAGATTCTGGGTCACCCGGCTCACGAGCCACCGCCGAGGATCGCCAACCCGACGAGGGTCGCGATGACGCTGGCCACCACCAACGTGGCGGGACCAAAGCGCAGCGCGAAGGCACGGCCGAACATGCCCGCCTGCATCGCGGCCAACTTCACGTCGAACGCCGGTCCGACGACGAGGAACACCAGCCGCGGCACCAGCGGAACCATCGTCAGGCTTGCAACGACGAAGGCGTCGGCCTCCGAGCACAGGGCAAGAACCGCCGCGAGAAGTGCCATCGTGACGACCCCGACCACGAGGTTGCCCGCGAGGTGCTCGAACACCCACGCCGGAACCAGCACGTGCAGCGCTGCCGCGGCGGCCGCCCCCAGCACCAAATAGGAAGCGGCCTGCAGGAAGTCGTGCCGCGCCGCCTCGGTGAACACCGCCCAGCGCGACGATCCGTCCGGCGCTGCCGCGGGCAGGTCGCGGGTGACCCACTCGTTCTTGCCGAACCGCGACCACAGCAGACCCATGACGACGGCGGTCGCCAGCGAGGCCACGCACCGCGCGAGCACCATGGCCGGCTGGCCCGGGAACGCCACGGCCGTCGCGACCAGCACCACCGGGTTTATCGCCGGCGCGGACAGCATGAACGTCAGGGCGGCCGCGCCGTTGGTGCCGGGCCCGAAGAGCCTGCGAGCCACCGGAACGGAGCCGCACTCGCACCCCGGCAGCGCGGCGCCGCCGACGCCGGCGACCGCAACGGCCAGAGCGGGCCGGCGCGGCAGCCACCGTTGCAACCGCTCGGCGCTGACGAACGCGGCGATCAAACCGCTGACCACCACACCGAGCACCAGGAACGGGAGGGCCTGGACGAACACGCCACAGAACACCGTCGCGGCCGTCCGCAGCCCCGAATTGCCTGCGACGAACCCGCTGACGACTCCGGCGGACAACGCCAGCGCGATCAAGCCGACCAGCAAAACCTCGAGTGAACCGACGCGTCGTCGACTCTGGGGCGGGGCCGAAGTCACGGCCCCATCCTGCCTCGCGTTTCTGTCAGGACGGTTGGGCCGCGGCGTCCTGTTCGCGTTTGATCTCCAGCGCAATGTCGATGAGCTGGTCTTCCTGGCCGCCGATGAGCTTGCGCTGCCCAGCGCGGTGCAGCAGCTGATGCGCAGGCACGCCATAGCGGTCGGCCTGACGGATGGCGTGCTTGAGGAAGCTCGAGTACACCCCGGAATAGCCCATCACCAACGCGTTGCGATCCAACAGACACTCCGCGGGCATCGCCGGACGCACCACGTCCTCCGCGGCGTCGGCGATCTCGAAGAAGTCGATCCCGGTCTTCACACCGATCTTGTCGAACACCCCGATCATCGCCTCCACCGGCGCATTGCCCGCACCCGCACCGAAGCGCCGGGTGCTGCCGTCGATCTGCTTGGCGCCCGCCCTGACCGCCGCCACCGAGTTGGCCACCCCGAGCCCAAGGTTTTCGTGCCCGTGAAAACCGACCTGCGCGTCGTCGCCAAGCTCGGCGACCAACGCCTCCACCCGATCCGAGACACCTTCGAGAACCAACGCACCCGCGGAATCCACCACGTAGACGCACTGACAACCCGCGTCGGCCATGATCCTGGCCTGCGCGGCGAGCTTCTCCGGCGCAGTGGTGTGGGCCATCATCAAGAACCCGACGGTCTCCAACCCCAGCTCACGGGCCAACCCGAAATGCTGGATCGAGACGTCGGCCTCGGTGCAGTGGGTGGCGATCCGGCAGATCGAGCCACCGTTCTGCTGGGCCTCCTTGATGTCCTCCTTGGTGCCCAGTCCGGGCAGCATCAGGAAGGCGATCTTGGAGTTCGTGGCCGTCTCGGCGGCCAGCTTGATCAGCTCCTGCTCCGGGGTCTTGGAGAACCCGTAGTTGAAGCTCGACCCGCCAAGCCCGTCACCGTGGGTGACCTCGATGACCGGCACACCGGCTGCGTCCAAGGCGAAGACGATCGACTGCACTTCGTCCTTGGTGAACTGATGCCGCTTGTGATGAGACCCGTCGCGCAGCGACGTATCGGTCATCCGGACGTCCCAGCTCGCATCGAAGAAGACCTCGGTGCTCATGCGTGACCTCCAGTAGTCGCAGCCAGAACTTCCTTCGCGATCTCCTCGCCGACCTTCGTCGCCGCCGCGGTCATGATGTCCAAGTTCCCCGCATACGGCGGCAAATAGTCCCCGGCCCCCTCCACCTCGACGAACACCGTCACCAACGCGTACCCACCGGAATGGGTCGACGGCGGGTCGAACTGCGGCTCGTTGAGCAACCGGTATCCCGGCACATAGGTCTGCACCTGCGCCGCCACCTCCTTGATCGACGCGGTGATCGCATCCTGATCGGCGTCTTCGGGAATCGCACAGAAGATGGTGTCGCGCATGATCATCGGCGGCTCAGCCGGATTCAGAATGATGATCGCCTTGCCACGCGCGGCCCCACCGATCACCTCCACCCCCCGGCTGGTGGTCTTGGTGAACTCGTCGATGTTGGCCCGCGTGCCCGGCCCGGCCGACGCCGAGGACACCGACGCCACGATTTCCGCGTAGGGCACGTCGACCACCCGGGACACCGCGTGCACCATCGGGATCGTGGCCTGCCCACCACAGGTCACCATGTTCACGTTCGGCGCGTCGAGATGCTCACGCAAGTTCGCCGGCGGGATCACCCCTGGCCCAACGGCGGCCGGGGTCAGGTCGATCGCGCGGATACCCGCCTCGGCGTAGCGCGGCGCGGCGTCGCGATGGACATACGCACTGGTCGCCTCGAACACCAGATCGGGCTTCTCATCGCGTGCGAGCAGCCAATCCACCCCCTCGTGGCTGGTCTCCAACCCGAGTTTGCGGGCCCGCGCCAACCCCTCGCTCTCGGGGTCGATGCCGATCATCCAGCGCGGCTCCAACCACTCCGAGCGCAGCAGCTTGTAGAGCAGGTCGGTACTGATGTTGCCGGACCCGACGATCGCGACGGTGGCCTTATTTCCCATGAAAGAAGCTCCTCATTCGAACGACAGACGGACTGAACCCAGCCCCAGAAAATCGGCGACGAAGTCGTCACCCGGACGCGCGTCGATCGCCCGCGTGCACGACCCGGGCAACACGATGTCCCCCGCCCGCAACCGCACCCCAAACTGGTCGACCTTGCGCGCCAACCACGCCACCGCCGTCACCGGGTTGCCGAGCACCGCATCGCTGCGCCCCTCGGCGACGACTTCACCGTTGCGGGTCAACACTGCGTCGATGTTCTTGATGTCAACGTCCTTCGGCGACACCCGGTCGGTGCCCAGCACCCACCCCGCCGACGACGCGTTGTCGGCAATCGTGTCACCCAACTTGATCTTCCAGTCGGTGATCCGGGTGTCGATCAACTCGATCGACGGCGCGAACGCCGCCGTCGCAGCGAGCACGTCGTCCTCGGTGCATCCGGCGCCCGGCAAATCGTCGGCCAGGATGAAGCCGACCTCGACCTCGACCCGCGGATAGAGGAACTTCCCGGCCGGAACCGGCCGGTCCTCGAAGACCTCCATGTCGTCGAGCAGGTGACCGTAGTCCGGCTCGTCGACGCCCATCATCTTCTGCATCGCCTCCGAGGACAGCCCCACCTTGTGCCCGACAACCCGGGCACCGGCAGCCACCCGCGCCCGGATGTTCAGCAGCTGGATCTCGTAGGCGTCCACCATGTCCAAATCGGCATACCGGTCGGTCAGCGGCTTCATCGGCACCTTGCCGCGCTCGGCCTCGGCCAGCTCGGCGGCCAAGTCGGCACGCACTTCAGACGACAACATCGGTGAAGTCCCCTCGTTTCGTCGACCGGCACAGTTGTGGGCCGGCCGGGCAATTCTATAACGTGTTCTACATGACCCAACAGGAGTACGACGTCGTCGTGGTCGGAAGCGGCGCCGCCGGCATGGTGGCCGCACTTACCGCCGCCCACCAGGGACTCTCGACATTAGTCGTCGAGAAGGCTCCTCACTATGGAGGTTCCACTGCGCGGTCAGGTGGCGGCGTGTGGATTCCGAACAACGAAGTCCTCAAGAAGGACGGGGTGAAGGACACCGCCGAGGCGGCCCGCACCTACCTGCACACGATCATCGGCGACGCCGTCGAGCCGGAGAAGATCGACACCTACCTGGACCGCGGCCCGGAGATGCTGTCGTTCGTGTTGAAGCACTCGCCGTTGAAGCTGTGCTGGGTCCCCGGGTACTCCGACTACTACCCCGAGGCCGCGGGCGGCAAGCCCACCGGCCGGTCGGTGGAGCCGAAGCCGTTCGACGCCAAGAAACTCGGCGCCGACGAGAAGGGGCTCGAGCCGCCGTACGGCAAGGTGCCGATGAACATGGTGGTGATGCAGCAGGACTACGTGCGGCTGAACCAATTGAAGCGTCACCCGCGCGGCGTCCTGCGCAGCCTCAAGGTCGGCATCCGCGCGACCTGGGCGAAGTCCAGAGGCAAGAATCTGGTTGGCATGGGACGCGCCCTCATCGCACCGATGCGGATCGGCCTCCAAAAGGCCGGTGTGCCAGTCGAACTCAACACCGCACTGACCGACCTGTACGTCGAGGACGGCGTCGTGCGTGGCGTGTACGTGCGCGACACCACCGAACCGGAGAGCGCCGAGCCACGGCTGATTCGCGCTCGCCGGGGTGTCATCCTCGGCAGCGGCGGCTTCGAGCACAACGAACAAATGCGCGTGAAGTACCAGCGCGCTCCGATCACCACCGAATGGACCGTCGGCGCGATTGCCAACACCGGCGACGGCATCCAGGCCGCCGAGAAGCTTGGGGCCGCACTGGAAATGATGGAGGACTCCTGGTGGGGTCCGACGGTGCCACTGGTCGGAGCGCCGTGGTTCGCGCTGTCCGAACGCAACTCCCCCGGTTCGATCATCGTCAACACCAGTGGCAAGCGCTTCATGAACGAGTCGATGCCGTACGTCGAGGCGTGCCACTGGATGTACGGCGGAAAGTTCGGCCAGGGCGAAGGACCCGGCGAGAACGTCCCCGCCTGGCTGGTCTTCGACCAGCAGTACCGCGACCGCTACATCTTTGCGGGTCTGCAACCGGGACAACGCATTCCAAAGAAGTGGCTGGAATCGGGCGTCGTCGTCAAGGCCGACACGCTCGAGGAATTGGCCGAGAAGACCGGCCTGCCGCTTGGTGAGTTAAAGGACACGATTGCGCGGTTCAACGGCTTTGCGCGCTCGGGCGTCGACGAGGACTTCCATCGCGGCGAGAGCGCGTATGACCGTTACTACGGCGACCCGACCATCAAGCCCAACCCGAACCTTGGCGAGATCGACCACGGCCCGTTCTACGCGGCCAAGATGGTGCCGGGCGACCTCGGCACCAAGGGCGGCGTCCGCACCGACGTCAACGGCCGGGCGCTGCGCGACGACGGATCGGTCATCGACGGGCTGTACGCGGCAGGCAACGTCAGCTCACCGGTGATGGGCCACACCTACCCGGGTCCCGGCGGGACCATCGGCCCCGCCATGACGTTTGGATACCTCGCCGCGCTGCACTTGGCCGCCAGCCCGGTCGGGACGGTCTGACGTGCCGATCAACCTCGACGAAGCCCTCGGCGCCGAGCTTCCACCGGTCGAGTTCTCCTGGAGCAGCAGCGACGTTCAGCTCTACCACCTCGGCCTCGGGGCGGGCGCGGATCCCCTCGACCCCCGCGAGCTCCGCTATCTCACCGACGGCACGCCTCAGGTGCTGCCGACGTTCGGCAGCGTGGCGCAGACGTTCCACGAGACCGCGGCGCCGACGGTGAGCTTTCCCGGCATCGACATCGAACTCTCCAAGGTGCTGCACGCCAGCGAGGCCGTCACCGTTCCCGGTCCCATCCCGCCGTCGGGGACGGGACGGGCGGTCACCCGCTTCACCGACATCTGGGACAAGGGCAAGGCGGCGGTGATCTGGTCGGAGACTACGGTGACCACCCCCGACGGCGAGCTGCTCTGGACCCAGAAGCGCTCCATCTTCGCCCGCGGCGAGGGCGGCTTCGGTGGCGAGCGCGGTGCCTCGACGTCCGCCGAACCACCGGACCGTGCCCCCGACGTGGAGCTGTCCATCCCGACGCTGCCGCAGCAGGCGCTGCTGTACCGCCTCTGTGGTGATCGCAATCCGCTGCACTCCGACCCCGAATTTGCCGCCGCGGCAGGTTTTCCGAAGCCGATCCTGCATGGGCTGTGCACCTACGGCATCGCCGCGAAGGCGCTCGTCGACCGGTTCCTCGACGGTGACGTGTCCCGCGTTGGGTCGTACGGGGCCCGTTTCGCCGGGGTGCTATTTCCCGGCGAAACCCTGGTGGCACGGGTGTGGGAGGACGACGGACGGTTGCTCGCCGTCTTCGTGGCACCGGAGCGCGACGACGCGGTGGTTCTCTCGGGCGTGGAGCTGACCCCCGCGTAGTCCGCGAAATTTGGTGACCTGACACCCACTCCGGACCTGATAGCTTCAGGCGTACGACTGTTCCCGTCGGGAAAGTCGTCGTTTTCAGCACTTATGGGGAGGGCACTTCACGTGAAGATCACCAACGGACTGGCTACCGTCGCCGCCGCTGCCGCGTTCGGCTGCATCGGGTTCATCGGAACGCCGACCGCCGCCGCCGATGATCTGACGACGACCACGATCGGCAACGAGGCAAGGCTGACCAACGGAGACGTCGTTCAGGGCTGGACGATCACCGACCTGAAGGCCAGTACCGACCAGATCCCCTACCCGGTTGCAGGCACACTGTGGGAAGCCACCGCAACGGATCAGGCCATCGAAGGCAGCGTCACGCCGATCGTCTCGAATCTCAACGCGCGCGCCAAGAGTGGCGAGACCTACCGCGTCCTGTTCGGGGTCGCGACCCCCCAGGGCGTGAACCCCTCGACGCTCGCCCAGGGCCAGCAGACCACGGGCAAGGTGTACTTCGACGTCGTCGGCGACACGCCAGACAGCGTCGTCTACAACGCAGGCGGCCACGACCTTGCGGTCTGGGTGCAGCCACCGCCCCAGCTCCCCACCCAGCGCGGCGGGGGCAGCTACTCGTCGTCGTCACCCGCATCGTCGGCGACCCCGGCCACGCCGGGAGCAGTCCCGGGAGCGCCGATTGGCGCCGAGGCCGTCCCCGCGCCGGGCGCCGTCCTGCCAGCTGGCAGCGCGGGCACGCCGATTCCAGCCGGTAGCCAGGGCACCCCGATCGCGGGCAGCCAGGGCACGCCGGTCCCCGGCACCACGCCGATGACTCCCGCGCCGCTTGGCACCGAGGGTGCGCCGCAGCCGGCCAGCGTTCAAGAGGGCACCGCGCCCACCGGGAGCCAGGGCACCCCGTTGCCCGCGGGCGCGCCCGCAGCGGTCGCGCCGGCTCCCGCCCCTGCGATGGCACCGGCGCCTGCAGCGGCGGCTCCCTCTACGACAGTGATCGTCCCGCCCCCAGCCTGATCCACGATCAGGAGTGGCTCGACCACCAGACGTACAGCTGGTCGAGGTTGGGACCCTTCTCGGCGCCGTCGACCGAGGCAAGCATCAGCTTGCCGTTGTCGGTCCAGGTCAGGGTGGGCACGCCGTCTCGATAACCGCAGACGAGCGTGCCGCTGACCAGCTGGGGGGTTGCGTTGCGTCGCCACGCCCCCGGTGACTGAATGTTGCCGGGGCAGTTGACCACCCGCATGTCGGCGACGACTGCGCCGAACGCCGTCTGCAGCGCAGCGACGTCCTCGAACGACGTGAACGTCGACGCCGGGGGGCCACCCGCATCGGTGTTCTGGCTACAGCCGACCTTGGCCACCGCGGCTTGCGGCACGTCGACCGGCGTGCAGGAGTTGGACGAGTAACCCGGAGGTATCGCGCCGCGGAGCCGTTGCAACGCTGCGGGATCGACGGTCGACGTCACGGCCGACGTCGTGTCGGCCGCCGACGAGTCAGACTCGCCGGACGACGGCCATAGCGCCCAAACCGCAAGGGCACCAATGACTACCGCCGCGACGCCCGCGGCGGCGACGGGTCCGACGGGGAACCGCTTGGGCTTGCCCGCGACCGCTCGGGGGTCGACCGTCAACGGCTCGGTGAAGAGGTTGGCGAAGGTGTCTCCCGCGGGCGGCGGACCGTAGTTCGGGGGCGCGACGGCTGCACGCGGACCCAGCGCCGCGATGGCCTCGCTGAGGGCACGCGCGAAGTCCGAGCAACGGGCGAAACGACTTTCGGGTCGCTTGGACAGTGCCACGGTCAGCACGGGGTCGAGCGCGGCGAGTTCCGGTCGCGTCGCCGCCAGCGTCGGCGGCTTCGAGTTGAGGTGGTCATAGATCACCTCGGCGGGGTCCGAGCTGGGGAACAGCGGCTCGCCAGTCAGAAGCTGGTACGCCGTCGCGGCGAGCGCGTACTGGTCGGCGCGGGGTCCGACCTCGTCACCGGACAGTTGCTCCGGTGCGCAGTAGGCAACGGTCCCGATGCCCGTCGTCGTCGCCGAGACGTCGTCGGCCTCGTTGACGTCGCGGGCAATGCCGAAGTCCGTCAACAGGATTCGCTGTTCGCCGTCATCGTCGAGATGGGTCAGCATGATGTTGGCCGGCTTGACGTCGCGGTGCAGCAGACCGCGCTTGTGAGCACCGTCCAGCGCGCTGGCGACGGCGGTGACGATGCGTGCCACGTCGTCGGCGGGCATCCCGGCGGGATGACGTTCGGCCACGAGTCGCGAGGCGTCGAGGCCGTCGACGTAGTCCATCGAAATCCACAGTTGGCCGTCCGCCTCACCGCGATCGTGCACCCCGACGACGTTGGGATGCCACAGCGTCGAGGCAAGGTCTGCCTCGCGGTTGAAGCGCGCGCGATACTCGGTGTCGGCCGACCATGTCGAAGGAAGCAGCTTCAGCGCGTCACGCCGAGGAAGCCGGGGATGTTGCGCGAGGTACACCCGACCCATTCCGCCGGAGCCCAGCAAGCCGACGATCTCGTATCCGGCGAAGGTCTGACCGATGGTCAACTCGTCGTCCGGCAAGGATGGGTGAGACGGCCACTCGTCTGGCGGCGAACTCATTCCCATACCTCCGAGTCGCTCGGTCTGACATTTACATGCGTACGCGTCAGTAACGAGCGTAGTGCTCGGCGATCACATGTTGCGTTCGAGGCCGTCTCCGCGTTGCGGTGCGGCGACCGGGGCCGGGCCCGCGCCGTGGGGTGCGGGACCGGCGGTGGCGTGGTCGAGCGGAGGCCGAGCGTCCCTGCCGGCGCGCTCCCGTTCCTCACGCTCGCGCTCCTCGCGCTCCCGCTGCTCGGACTCCCGCTGCTCGGACGACGGCTCTTGGCCCGCGCCCGCATCGTCTCTGGCCTGCTGCGGCGGAGCGGCGCCCGCCCCGCCCGCTCCCTGACCGCCGCCGGACTGTCCACCGGAGCTGCCCTGGGAACCGCCGCCACCCTGGGCCGACTGCATGGCCTGCTGAATCATCGAACCGAATTGGCCTGCCTGTTGGCCGAGTTGCTGCGCGGGCCCACCGGCCTGCTGGGCCATCTGCCCTACCTGACCCAGCATCTGCCCGAGCTGACCGACCGACTGGCCACCCTGGTCGTCGGCGTTGTCGTAGGCGCTCTGAGCCGACGTCAGTTTGCCGGCGAACATGGTCTCCTTGGTCTGCAAGGCAGTCACGCTCGTCGCCATCGACGCCGCCAAGGTCGGCAGCACTCCGGCGATCGTCATGCTCATCGCGTCCTCACCGGGAGGAAGCGATGGAATCGGGGGCAGCTCGACACTGGCGGGATCCCAATTCAGGTTGTCCGGTGTCTGCATCGGATTACCACTCATCGTCGACCTCTTCCTCCCCGTAGTCCAGCGGCGGCGGAGCGGACAGTGTCGAGCCGGTGCCTCCGCTTTCGCCGCGCTGCTGGCCCATCATGCCCATGCCGCCACCCATGCCGCCCGCGCCAGCGGCGACCGGCGCCAGGCCCGCGATCCCACCGCCGCTCGCGCCTGCGGGCCGTACCGCCGCGTCCCCGGAGCTGCCGACCAGACTGGCCAATGCCGGGGACTGCGGTGACAGCCCACCGGACCCCGGCAGACCCGCCGCCTTCACCATGCCGCCACCAGCACCAGCGCCCCCGCCGCCAGCCAAGGGATGGTTGGAGAACGCCGAGAACGGTGACGACCCAGCGCCGGTGCCGCCCTTGCCGCCCGCCGACATCAGCTGCTGCAACGGCTGCATGATCTGCTGCAGCGGCTGCATCAACTGCTGCGGAGCCTGGGTCAACATGCCGCCGATCTGCTGCGGCAGTTGCATCGCCATCTGGCCCATTTGCATCATCATCTGCATGGCCTGCTGCGAGCCCTTGTCCGCGGCCTGCGACACCTGAGCGGTCCCCGGAGGGGCACCCGGATTGGGAATGTTGGGCGGCACGCCGAGCCCGGATGCCAGTTCGGCCGAGTTGGCGTTGACCATGGCGATGTTCTGCGACAGACCCATCTTGATGCGGCTCTGCACCAGCTCCTGGGCGTTGCCGAACGGCATCGCCGACAGCGCCTCGCATTCGTGCTGAACCTCTTGGGCGGTGACGTTGACCAACATCTTCGTCTTGGCGACGGTGGCCTCCATGGTCCGCAGCTTCAAGGCGATCGCCGCGGCCTGGGCGGCATTTGCCTCGTGACCGGCGACGATCGTGGTCGCCTCCCCACCGGCGGCGACGCCACCGGCCCCCAAGAACTGGTCGGCCATCTTCATCACCTGACCCTGCTGCTGGGGCACCACCGAGCCGGATATCTTGGCAGCCAGCGCCTCATACTGCGCCGCGGCGGCAGCCAGAGACTCCTCGTCGACGTTCGGCCAACCGGGCCCCGTCACCGTTTGTGAACCAAACGGGGTGCTGTCGGGTGGAACACCCACGACACGACTCCCTCCCGCGAGATGTTGCTACGTAGGTCGAGATTACCGCCGATTCGGACCACCCGAGTGCACGATTAACCGAGGATGAGCCCCGAGGTCGGCACGCCCGTGCCCGCCGTAACCAGGACGTGCTCCACGTCGGGCACCGGGTTCACCGAGGTGCCCCGCAACTGCCGCACCCCTTCGGCGATGCCGTTCATGCCGTGAATGTAGGCCTCGCCCAGCTGGCCGCCGTGGGTGTTGATCGGCAGCCGTCCGCCGATCTCGATCGCACCGTCGGCGATGAAGTCCTTTGCCTCACCCCAGCCGCAGAACCCGAGCTCTTCGAGCTGGATCAGGGTGAACGGGGTGAAGTGGTCGTAGAGGATCGCCGTCTGGATGTCGGTCGGCTTCAAACCGGACTGCGCCCACATCTGCTTGCCGACGAGCCCCATCTCGGGGAGGCCGTCGAGTTCCGGGCGGTAATAACTGACCATCGAATATTGATCAGGGCTGGCGCCCTGGGCGGCGGCCTCGATGACCGCCGGC
This sequence comes from Mycobacterium sp. Root135, assembly GCF_001426545.1. GTDB lineage: Bacteria > Actinomycetota > Actinomycetes > Mycobacteriales > Mycobacteriaceae > Mycobacterium. Next base: position 206,882 of record NZ_LMEZ01000010.1, read on the forward strand.
CTGTTCTTCAGATCCTTCGCCCGCTCGGCCGAGACGATCACCAGCGCCACGCCTCCGTCGGTCTCCTGACAGCAGTCGAGCAGGCGCAGCGGCTCGGCGATGAACCGAGAGGCCTGATGCTCCTCGATGGTGATCGGCTTCTCGTAGAAGTACGCCTTCGGGTTCTTGGCGGCGTGCTTGCGGTCGGCGACCGAGATAGCGCCGAAGTCCCTACTAGTCGCACCGGACAGATGCATGTACCGCTTGGCAATCATCGCGACTTGTGCTGCGGGAGTGGACAATCCGTGCGGGTAGGAGAACGAGTTGTCAACACCTGTCGAGTCGGCGTTCTCCACCAGGCGCATCTGCACCTGCCCGAACCGCATGCCGGAGCGTTCGTTGAACGCCCGGTAGGCGACCACGCAGTCCGCGACTCCGGTGGCGACGGCCATCGCGGCCTGCTGCACCGTCGCGCAGGCCGCCCCACCTCCGTGATGGATCTTGGAGAAGAACTTGAGGTCCCCGATACCGGTGGCACGCGCGACCGCGACCTCGGTGTTGGAGTCCATCGTGAACGTGGTCATGCCGTCGACGTCGGCGGGCGTGAGCCCCGCGTCGTCGAGCGCGTCGAGAACCGCCTCGGCCGCGAGCCGCAGCTCGCTGCGTCCGGAGTTCTTCGAGAAGTCGGTGGCGCCGATGCCGACGATCGCAGCCTTGCCGGAGAGGCTCACGCGTCTACTCCCATCGCGAGCGTTGCATTGGCTATGACGTGATCGCCAAGGCTGTTGGCCCCCAAGATCTTCAGCGTGACGACGCCGTCGACCACGGCGGTGACCTCACCGGTGAACGTCACCGTGTCGTAGGCGTACCAGGGCACGCCGAGCCGCAACCCGATCGACTTGATCCTCGCGTTGGGTCCCGCCCAGTCGGTGATGAAACGCTCCACCAGACCGGTGTCGGTGAGGATGTTGACGAAGATGTCCTTGGACCCCTTCGCCTGCGCCTTGTCGCGGTCGTGGTGGACGTCCTGATAGTCCCGGGTGGCAATGGCCGTCGAGACGATGAACGTCGGGTCGCCGTAGAGCTTGAGCTCGGGCAGCTTGGCTCCCACTTCGACGGCGCTCACGTGACGGGCTCCCATGCGTAGTTGGTCCAGGCCGGCCCGACGTCGTTGGCCGGGAAGTCGATGTACATGGCGCGCACGGGCATTCCGATCTCCACGCTGGCGGAGTCGACGTTGCGGAGCTCGCCGAGCATCCGGACGCCCTCCTCGAGTTCGACCAGAGCGATGACGAACGGCGGGGTCCGGCCGGGCACCTTGGGCGCGTGGTGCACGACGAAGCTGAACACCGTGCCCTTGCCGCTGGCCACCTGGTAATCCGTCTCTTGGTCCTTGTCTAGCCAGAGGGCGGGAACCGGCGGATGCTGCAATGTGCCGTCGGCACGCTTCTGCAGGCGCAGTTCGTGGGCGTTGACGCCATCCCAGAAGAACTTGGTGTCCTTCGACGACGCGGGCCGCATGGCGTTGTCCGCGTCCAGGTCGTCGGGCACCGAGCTCGGCGCCGGCGCAGCATCTTCATCCGCGGGGATGAACTTCATGATGCGCCACATCATTTCGGCGACGTCCTCCCCACCCACGGACCACGTGATGGTCTGCGTGATGAAGTACGCCTCGCCGAGCGCCGTCCGCTTGGGACCGACGACGTCGGTCAGCTCGGCGGTGACGCTGACCTCCTCGCCGGGACGCAGGTAGCGGTGATAGGTCTGCTCGCAGTTGGTCGCCACGACGCCGACATAGCCTGCGTCGTCGAACAATTCGAGGATCTTGCCGAGCGGATCGTCGTCCGGGCGGACGCCGCCCAGGCCCATCATCGTCCACACCTGGATCATGGCGGGCGGTGCGACGACGCCCGGGTGGCCGGCGGCCTTCGCCGCCTCCTCGTCGCGGTAGATCGGGTTGGCGTCGCCGAGGGCGTCGGTCCAATGGTCGATCATCGGTTGGTTGACCGGATGACGGCCGACCCGTGGCTTGCTCTTGCCCTCGGCCTTGACGCGTTCGGCCGCGGCCCGGATGTCGTCGATGCCCACTACCGTGCCGAACTTTCTTCGCGCAAGCGGCTCATCGCGGCACCCGGGGAACGTTCAAACCCGACGCCGCGATCATCTCGCGCATCACCTCGTTGACGCCGCCACCGAAGGTGATCACCAGGTTGCGCTTGGTCTGGCTGTCCAGCCATTCGAGCAGCTCGGCCGTCGCCGATTCGGCGGGGTTGCCGTACTTGCCGACGATCTCCTCGGCGAGCCGGCCGACTCTCTGAATGCGTTCGGTACCAAAGACCTTCGTGGCAGCGGCGTCGGCGATGTTGATCTCCTCACCGCCTGCGGCGACCTGCCAGTTGAGCAGCTCGTTGATCCGCCAGATCGCCTTGATCTCACCGATGAGGCGAAGGACGTCGTCGTGCTCGATCGGGGTGACGCCGTTGCCGCCGGGCTTGGACGCCCACGCGTGCACCTTGTCGTAGATGGCCGCGACCTTGCCTGCGGGTCCGAGCATGACCCGCTCGTGGTTGAGCTGGGTGGTGATGAGGCGCCAGCCGGCGTTCTCCTCACCGACCAGCATCTCAACGGGCACGCGGACGTCGTTGAAGTACGTCGCGTTGGTGTGGTGAGCCCCGTCGGACAGAATGATCGGCGTCCACGAGTAACCGGGGTCGGACGTGTCGACGATGAGAATCGAAATGCCCTTGTGCTTGACGGCTTCCGGATCGGTGCGGACGGCCAGCCAGAGGTAGTCGGCGTCGTGCCCACCGGTGGTCCAGATCTTTTGGCCGTTGACGATGTACTCGTCGCCATGGCGAACCGCGCTGGTGCGCAACGACGCAAGGTCGGTGCCCGCCTCCGGCTCGGAGTAGCCGATGGCGAAGTGCACGTCGCCGGAGAGAATGCCTGGCAGGAACTTCTTCTTCTGCAGGTCGGTGCCGTACTTCTGCAGGGTCGGGCCGACGGTCTGCAACGTCACCGCCGGCAGCGGAACGTCGGCCCGCGCCGCCTCGTTGACGAAGATCTGCTGCTCGATGGGGCCGAAACCGTGGCCGCCGAACTCCTTTGGCCACCCGACGCCCAGCTTGCCGTCGGAGCCCATCCGCTTGATGATCGCGCGGTAGGCCTTGCCGTGCCGATCGGTCTCCATCTCGGCGGCTTCGTCCGCCGAGATGAGATTGCTGAAGTACTGACGCATTTCAGCCTGCAGCTGACGCTGCTCGGGGGTCAGTTCGATGTACATGTCGCTCCCACCAGTTCGAGCCGATGTGCAGGACCACCCAACAGCCGGGTCAGATCCTTGATCGTGGAGTAGTAGCGGTTCATGGGATAGGTGATGTCCATTCCCATTCCGCCGTGCAGGTGATGACAGGTCTGCATCACCGGTGGCGCCTGTGAGGACAGCCAGTAGCCGAGGACGTCGAGGTCGTCGTCCGCGTCGCGCCCCTCCGACAGCCGCCAGATCGCCGAGGTCGCGGCCAACGAGATGGTGCGAGAAGCGATGTAGACCTCGGCCAGCTGCGCCGCCACCGTCTGGAACGTCGACAGTGGCCTGCCGAACTGTTCACGCTTGGCCACGTAGTCGGCCGTGAGCCGCAGGGCGCCGGCCACCAGCCCGGCCGCAAAGGCTCCGGTCGACGCCAACACCAACTGGTTGACGCGGTGCACCGCGTCTGGGCCGGGTAGCACGTCGGAGTCCGGCACGGTGACGTCGGCGAACGTCACGGCGTACTCGTCGGAGCCGTTCGCGGTCGGCGTCTTGGTCAGCGTCACGCCGTCGGCCGTCGCCGACACGACGACGACGCCGTCGTCGGTCGTGACGACGATCCAATCAGCTTGTCCCGCATGGGGAACGCCGATCTTGGTACCGGAGAGCTTGCCGCCGGAAAGGTTGGTCGACGGCCGTTCCGGCAGCGAGGATCCCGGCTCGTTGAGCGCCGCGGTCAACACGGAACCGGCGGCCACACCCGCCAGATAACGGTCCTGCTGCTCGTCGGATGCCAACGCCAGCAGCGGAATCAGGCCGTACCCGAGCGTTGCGAGGGCGGGGCTCACGGTGCCGTGCCGACCGATCTCGGTCAACGCGGTCGTGATCTCGGGAAGCCCCAGTCCGTCACCGCCGAGCCGGTCCGGCACGCCGAAGGCGATGACCCCACCGGCGACGAGGGCGTCCCAGGTGTTGTCCCTGTCGAGCGCAGACGTCACCACGTCGGCAACGGCTTGCTGTCCTTCGTCGAGACTGAAGTCCACCCGAATCCTCCTTGATTCCTTGGGGAATACCGCCGGTTGGAAAAGCCGATCGGAACTAGGCGCTCGCGCCCGTGTAGTCGACCTGCCAGTGCTTGATTCCGTTGAGCCATCCCGACCGTAGCCGCTCGGGCTCACCGACGGACTTGAGATCCGGCATGTGGTCGGCGACGGCGTTGAAGATCAGGTTGATCGTCATCCGCGCCAGATTGGCGCCGATGCAGAAGTGCGCACCCGTACCGCCGAAGCCGACGTGCGGGTTCGGGTCACGCAGCACGTTGAAGGTGTGCGGATCCTCGAAGACGTCTTCGTCGAAGTTGGCCGAGCGGTACGACATGACCAACCGCTGGCCCTTCTTGATCTGCACACCCGCGAGCTCGGTGTCCTCAAGCGCGGTCCGTTGAAACGCCGACACCGGGGTGGCCCATCGGATGATCTCGTCGGCGGCGGTGGACGGGCGCTCCTTCTTGTAGAGCTCCCACTGGTCCGGGTTGTTGGCAAGGGCGATCATGCCGTGGGTGATCGAGTTGCGGGTCGTCTCGTTGCCCGCCACCGCCAGCATGATCACGAAGAAGCCGAATTCGTCGTCGGAGAGCTTCTCGCCGTCGATGTCTGCCTGGACGAGCGTGGTGACGATGTCGTCGGTGGGGTTCTTGCCCCGCTCGTCGGCCATCGCCATGGCGTACATGATCAGCTCCATCGACGACTGTGCCGGGTCGACGTCGGCGTACTCCGGGTCTTCACCGGCGGTCATCTCGTTGGACCAGCGAAACAGCTTGTCGCGGTCTTCCTGCGGCACGCCGAGCAATCCGGCAATCGCCTGCAGCGGGAGCTCGCAGGACACCTGTTCGACGAAGTCGCCACCGCCCTCGGCCGCGGCGGCCTTGACGATGTTCTGAGCCCGCTGGGCGAGCTCCTCCTCCAACCGGCCGATCGCGCGAGGGGTGAAGCCGCGGGAGATGATCTTGCGCAGCCGGGTGTGCTGCGGCGCATCCATGTTGAGCAGCACCGCGCGCTGCATGTCGATCGCCTCGCGCGTCATGTCCTTCGGCCACACCGGAATGGCGCCGTCGGGCGAGCTGCCGAAGACGTCGCTGCGACGCGACACCTCCTTCACGTCGGCGTGCTTGGCCACTAGCCAGTAGCCCGAGTCGCCGAAGCCTCCGGTGCCGCCGGGTACGTCGACCCAGTGAACGGGGTCGGTCTTGCGTATCTCCGCGAGCTCCGCGACGGGAAGGCGCTCGAGATTCAGCGCCGAGTCCAGGAAGTCGAAGTCAGCGGGAAGATTGAGGGGTGCCATGTGTGTGCGCTCCTAATTGCAACGTGTTCTAGTGCCAGTAAAACATGGCTTCACCGCAGATCAAAGGCGCGGGGGCATCACAGCTTGTCAGAGTAATGAAACGTGTTCTAGCCTGACGGAATGGGTAACCCTGTCATCGTCGAAGCCACCCGCAGCCCCATCGGCAAGCGCAACGGCTGGCTGTCCGGACTGCACGCCACCGAGTTGCTTGGCCTCACGCAGAGAGCCCTCGTCGAGAAGGCGGGCATCGATCCCGGGCTGGTCGAACAGGTCATCGGCGGCTGTGTCACGCAGTTCGGCGAGCAGTCGAACAACATCACCCGCGTCGGCTGGCTGACGGCGGGTCTGCCCGAACACGTCGGCGCCACCACGATCGACTGCCAGTGCGGCAGCGCCCAGCAGGCCAACCATCTGATCGCGGGCCTGATCTCCGTCGGCGCGATCGACGTCGGCATCGCGTGTGGCATCGAGGCGATGAGCCGAGTCGGCCTCGGCGCCAACGCCGGACCGGACCGTTCGATCATCCGGGCGTCGTCATGGGACATCGACATGCCCGACCAGTTCACCGCTGCAGAGCGGATCGCCAAGCGTCGCGGCATCACCCGCGAGGACGTCGACGCCTTCGGCTTCGCCTCGCAGCAGAAGGCCAAGGTCGCGTGGGCCGAAGGCCGCTTCGACCGCGAGATCAGCCCGATCGTCGCGCCGGTGCTCGACGAGAACAAGCGCCCCACCGACGAACGGGCGCCGGTCACGCGCGACCAAGGCCTGCGCGACACCACCCTCGAGGGACTGGCTCAGCTCAAGCCGGTCATGGAGGGCGGCATTCACACCGCCGGCACGTCGTCGCAGATCTCCGACGGTGCGGCCGCCGTGCTGTGGATGGATGAAGACAAAGCGAAGGCCTTGGGCCTCAAGCCCCGCGCCCGCATCGTCAGCCAGGCGAACGTCGGCGCCGAGACGTACTACCACCTCGACGGCCCCGTTCAGTCCACCGCAAAGGTGCTGGAGAAGGCCGGCATGAAGATGGGCGACGTCGACGTCGTCGAAATCAACGAGGCCTTCGCGTCGGTCGTGTTGTCGTGGGCGCGCGTGCACAACCCCGACATGGACAAGGTCAACGTCAACGGTGGCGCCATCGCCCTGGGGCATCCGGTCGGCAGCACGGGCGCCCGGCTCATCACCACGGCGCTGCACGAGCTGGAGCGCACCGACAAGAGCACCGCGTTGATCACGATGTGCGCCGGCGGCGCGCTGTCCACCGGCACCATCATCGAGCGGATCTAGTGGAGCCTGACCCCGACCGCATGGCGGCCGCTCAGGCCTACATCAGCGCGCTCGCCCACCACCGGGCCGACGACGTCCCATTCGCACCGGACTGCACCCGGGTCGAGGTAGGTCTCAAGACGGGATTCTCGGGAGAACACCTGCGGCGCAGCCTCAACCGCGGCCCGCAGTACCGGATCATCGAAGAGACCACCACGCCGGAGTTCACCGTCGTCGGCGAGGCGCTGCGGGCGAAGTTCGACGTCATCACCAAACCGTCGCTTGCCGGCCGACGGGTGTGCGCCCACGTCGACGAGACCTTCCTCTTCACCACCGACGGCAAGATCCAACACATCAGGGCCAACATCCGACCCTTCATCAAGCGATAGCGTGCCACCCGTGACAAACCCGAAGTCAGACCCGTCCCGCCCCTTGAACGCCAAGCAGATCGAAGGCCTGAACTCGGCCAAGGTCGGCACCGCCATCAAGTGGATGTCCAAGGCGCAGACCTTCGTCTTCAAGAAGACCAAGGGCAAGATCGGCAACAAGTTCCTCAAGGGCACCGAGGTCGGGATCCTGACGACGATCGGCCGCAAGTCGGGCGAACCCCGCGACAGCCCCCTGCTCTTCCTGCAGGAGGGCGAGCGAATCGTGCTGGTCGCCTCGCAGGGCGGCCGGGCGACCAACCCGATGTGGTACCTGAACCTGGTGGCCAACCCGAAGGTCACGTTCCAGACCAAGAGCGGGGTCCACGCGCTCACCGCGCGGGACGCTACCGAGGAGGAACGCGAGGAGTACTGGCCGAAGCTCGACGCCATGTATCCGGACTTCGTCAACTACCGGTCCTATACCGACCGCAAGATCCCGATCGTCATCTGCGACCCGTAGGCAGGTTTGCGGCGGGTCGGTCCCGGCTAAGTACAGCCCGTGTTCGACGTCGCCGAGAAGATCCGCAATTCAGGCGCACTCGCGCTCGCGCTGAAGTACTTTTCGCGCACTCACGTCGCGGTGTACCAGCGCACCAACGGCAAGCTGGGCGCACAGTTGCTGTGGTTTCCTGCCGCGCTGCTCACCACCACCGGTCGCAAGTCGGGTGAATCGCGGACCACGGCCACGCTGTGCCTGCGCGACGGCGAGAGGGTCGTCCTCCCGGCGTCGTTCGGCGGCCGCGACGGCAATCCCGCGTGGTACCTCAACCTGAAGGCCAATCCCGCTGTGCAGGTACAAGTTCGCGATCAGCACCTGTCGATGACGGCGCGGGACGCTACCGACGAGGAGCGGCGGCGCTACTGGCCGGTGCTGGTCAAGATGTACCCGCCGTACAAGGGCTACCGCGACGCCACCGACCGGGTGATCCCGCTGGTGGTGTGCGAACCCGATCAGGCCCCGTAGACCGGCACCGACGGCCGCGCCTTCGCGAGCAGGTCGGTGACGACAGGGGCCAGCTCGGCGGGATCCCACCGGGCACCCTTGTCGACCTGCGGTCCGTGCGCCCAGCCCTCCGCGACGCGGATGTTGCCGCCCTCGACTTCGAAGACCTGGCCGGTGACGTCGCGGGATTCCTTGCTGCCCAACCACACCACCAGCGGTGAGACGTTCTCCGGCGCCATCGCGTCGAAGGCCGCGTCCTGGGTGGACATCATCTCGGCGAACACGGTCTCCGTCATCCGGGTGCGCGCCGACGGAGCGATGGCGTTGACGGTGACGCCGTAGCGCCCCATTTCGGCCGACGCCACCAACGTCAGCGCCGCGATGCCAGCCTTGGCCGCACTGTAATTGGCTTGTCCCACACTGCCTTGCAGGCCAGCACCCGAACTGGTGTTGATGATCCGGGCGTCCAGCGTGCCGGGGCCGGCCTCGCCGCTCTTCACCTTGGCGCGCCAGTACGCCGCGGCGTGCTTCATCGTCGCGAAGTGCCCCTTGAGGTGCACGGCGGTGACGGCGTCGAACTCCTCTTCGCTGGTGTTGGCGAACATCCGATCGCGGACGATCCCGGCGTTGTTGACCAACACGTCGAGCCCGCCGAAGGCGTCGACCGCGGTCTGGATGAGACCTTCGGCCTGCGACCAATCGGCGACGTTGGCTCCGCTGGTGACGGCTTCGCCTCCGGCAGCGGTGATTTCGTCGACCACGGCCTGGGCAGCGCTGCCACCGCCCGCGGGGGAACCGTCGAGCCCGACCCCGATGTCGTTGACCACGACGCGCGCGCCTTCGGCGGCGAACGCCAGCGCGTGCGCGCGTCCGATTCCGCCGCCAGATCCCGTGACGATGACCACCCGGCCGTCAAGCAAGCCCATGTACGTTGTCTCCTCGGTTATTTGATTGCAGTGGTGGTGGCGAGGTAGTGCGGTGGCTCTCCGCCGCCGTGCACCTCGAGTGATGCTCCGCTGATGTAGGACGCGACGTCGCTGGACAGGAACGCGGCTGCCCAGCCGACGTCGGCCGGCTTGGCGAGCCGGCCCAACGGGACGTTGGCAGAGATGGCGGCGACGGACTCCGCGTCACCGTAGAAGAGTTCGGACTGCTCGGTCTCCACCATGCCGACGACGAGCGAGTTCACCCGCACCTTGGGTGCCCATTCCACCGCCAGTGTGGCGGTGAGGCTTTCGACGCCGGCCTTGGCCGCGCCGTAGGCGGCCGTCCCCGGCGTGGGCCGACGGGCGCTCACGCTGGAGACGTTGACGATGCAGCCGCCGTTCTCCTGGTTCTGCATGTGCTCGTTGGCATGGTGCGAGACCGACAGCGGCCCTAGCAGATTCAGCTCGATGATCTTGGTACTGAACCTGGCCGACGCGTCGGCGGCGAGCACGTATGGCGAGCCGCCCGCGTTGTTGACCACAACGTCGAGTCGGCCGTGGCGCTCAACGATCCCGTCGACGAGGGCCTTGACCGAGTCGTCGTCGCGGACGTCGCATGCGACGAATTCGTACGGCAGACCGTCGACGGGACGGCGAGCGCACGTGACGACCGTCGCCCCTTGACCGGCGAATACGGCGCTGATGCCAGCACCGACGCCCCGCACGCCGCCGGTCACCAGAACCACGCGGCCGGCGAGTCGAAGATTGATTCCAGCCGTGTCGGTCACTGTGCTAGCGTACCAAGCAAGTGCTTGCTTAGGTAGCCGCCCCAGGAGTTGGTATGACGATCACCACCAAGACCGTGGAACCGGGCATCGTCTCGGTCACCGTCGACTATCCACCCGTGAACGCCATCCCCTCGCGAGGATGGTTCGAACTCGGCGACGCCATCACCGCCGCCGGGCGCGACATGGACACCCACGTGGTGATCCTCCGCGCCGAGGGCAGGGGCTTCAACGCGGGCGTCGACATCAAGGAAATGCAGAAGACCGACGGGTTCACCGCACTCATCGACGCCAACCGCGGATGCTTCCACGCCTTCCGCGCGGTGTACGAATGCGAAGTTCCCGTCGTCGCGGCCGTCAACGGATTCTGCGTGGGCGGCGGCATCGGACTGGTCGGAAACTCCGACGTAATCGTCGCATCCGACGACGCGAAGTTCGGCCTGCCGGAGGTGGAGCGCGGCGCGCTCGGCGCGGCCACCCATCTGTCGCGACTCGTCCCGCAGCACATGATGCGCCGGCTGTTCTTCACCGCCGCCACGGTCGACGCCGCGACCCTGCACCAGTTCGGCTCCGTGCACGAGGTGGTGCCCCGCGCCGACCTCGACGAGTCCGCACTGCGGGTCGCCCGCGACATCGCCTCCAAGGACACCCGCGTGATTCGCGCGGCCAAGGAGGCCCTCAACCTGATCGACGTCCAGCCGCCCAACGCCAGATACCGCATGGAACAGGGCTTTACGTTCGAGCTCAACCTGTCAGGCGTCTCCGATGAGCACCGCGACGCATTTGCCGGTACCTCGAAGGGATCCGAAAAGGCATGACCGACAAGATCACTACGCTCGACGACGCCGTCTCCTCGATCGAGAGCGGCATGACCATCGGCATCGGCGGCTGGGGGTCGCGGCGCAAGCCCATGGCCCTCGTCCGAGCCTTACTGCGCACCGACGTCACCGACCTGACCGTCGTCGCCTACGGCGGACCCGACCTCGGCCTGCTGTGCTCGGCGGGCAAGGTCAAGCGCGCCTACTACGGCTTCGTCTCGCTGGACTCACCACCGTTCTACGATCCGTGGTTCGCCAAGGCCAGGACCACCGGCGCGATCGAGGCACGCGAGATGGACGAGGGCATGCTGCGCTGCGGGTTACAGGCTGCCGCGCAACGACTTCCGTTCCTCCCCATCCGGGCGGGCCTCGGCAGCGACGTCCGTACGTTCTGGGGTGACGAGCTGAAGACGGTCAAGTCCCCGTATCCCACCGGAGACGCCTACGAAGAACTCGCCGCCATGCCCGCCCTGAATCTCGACGCCGCACTGGTGCACCTCAACCTCGGCGACGCGCACGGCAACGCGGCCTACACCGGCATCGACCCCTACTTCGACGACCTGTTCCTGATGTCGGCGACGAAGCGGTTGATGAGCGTCGAGCGCGTAGTCTCGACCGAGGAATTGGTCGCTTCCGTTCCGCCACAGGCACTTCTGGTCAACCGGATGATGGTCGACAGCGTGGTCGAAGCACCCAACGGGGCACACTTCACCACCGCCGAACCGGACTACCGCCGGGACGAGAAGTTTCAGCGTCACTATGCCGAGGCCGCCGCGTCCGAGGAAACCTGGGCGGAGTTCGTCGAGGTCTACCTCTCGGGCAGCGAGGCCGACTACCAGGCCGCCGTCCGCAAGTTCGCCGAACAGCAGGGAGATGCGCGATGACCGCCGAAACGACTGCCGCCACCCGCGCCGAGGTATGCGCCGTCGCATGCGCCGAATTGTTCCGTGACGCAGGTGAAATCATGGTCAGTCCGATGGCGAACATGGTGTCGGTCGGGGCGCGACTGGCTCGGCTGACGTTCTCCCCCGACATCCTGCTGACCGACGGCGAGGCCCGCATCCTGGCCGACACGCCCGCGCTGGGGGCCACCGGCGCCATCGAGGGCTGGATGCCGTTCGGTCGCGTCTTCGAAACCCTCACCTGGGGTCGGCGCCACGTCGTGATGGGCGCCAACCAGATCGACCGCTACGGCAATCAGAACCTGTCGGCGTTCGGTCCCATTCAGCAGCCCAAGCGCCAAATGTTCGGCGTGCGAGGCGCTCCCGGCAACACCGTCAACCACGCCACCAGCTACTGGGTTGGCGCGCACTCGGCGCGGGTCTTCGGCAACTCGGTCGACATCGTCTCCGGCATCGGCTGGGACAAGGTCGACGCCGACAACCCCGCCTTCCGGTTCGCCAACGTGTACCGCGTCGTCAGCAATCTGGGCGTCTTCGACTTCAACGGACCCGACCGTCAAATGCGCGCCCTGTCCCTGCACCCAGGGGTGGAGGCCGATCAGGTCGCCGAGAACACGTCGTTCGAGGTGCACGGGCTGGCCGAGGCCGAGGTGTCCCGCGTGCCGTCGGACGAGGAACTGCGGCTGATCCGCGAGGTGATCGACCCGAAATCACTGCGCGATCGCGAGATCCGGTCGTGAGCCATCTCAAGACCCCGCTCACCGACCTGATCGGGATCGAACATCCCGTCGTGCAGACCGGCATGGGCTGGGTCGCCGGTGCACGGCTGGTCGCGGCGACGTCGAACGCCGGCGGGCTCGGCATCCTGGCGTCGGCGACGATGACACTCGAGGAACTGGCGACCGCCGTGACGAAGGTCAAGGCCGCCACCGACAAACCATTCGGCATCAACATGCGTGCCGACGCGGGCGACGCCGGAGATCGCGTCGACCTCCTGATCCGCGAAGGAGTCAAAGTCGCCTCCTTCGCCTTAGCACCAAAGCCCGACCTGATCGCGAAGCTGAAAGAGGCTGGCGTGGTGGTGATCCCATCGGTCGGGGCGGCCAAGCACGCGAAGAAGGTCGCCGGCTGGGGTGCCGACGCGGTGATCGTGCAGGGCGGCGAGGGCGGTGGCCACACCGGTCCGGTCGCCACCACGCTGCTGCTGCCGTCGGTGCTCGACGCGGTGGACATCCCCGTCATCGCGGCGGGCGGGTTCTTCGACGGCCGAGGCCTGGCCGCCGCACTCTCCTACGGCGCCGCGGGCGTGGCAATGGGCACCCGCTTCCTGCTGACGTCGGACTCGACCGTGCCCGACGATGTCAAGCGCCGCTACCTCGACTCGGCCTTCGACGCGACCGTCGTGTCCAAGCGCGTCGACGGAATGCCACACCGGGTGCTGCGGACCGGGCTCGTCGAGAAGCTCGAAAGCGGTTCGCCGGTGCGTGGTTTCACCGCGGCGGTATTGAACGCCCAGAAGTTCAAGAACATGTCCGGCATGACGTGGCGCTCGATCGTCAAGGACGGCCTCGCCATGCGCCGCGGCAAGGAACTGACCTGGTCGCAGATCGTGATGGCGGCCAACACGCCGATGCTGCTGAAGGCCGGACTGGTCGAGGGAAACACCGACGCCGGTGTGCTGGCGTCGGGTCAGGTGGCGGGCATCCTCGACGACCTGCCGTCGTGCGCGGAGCTGGTGCCGGCGATCGTCGCCGACGCGGTCACGCATCTGCGGGCCGCTGCGGGACACGTCGTCGACTGACGCGGTTGCCCGTTCGTGAACCTCACGACGCAACACGCCGTTGACGCGTCGTGAAATTCACACTGAACGGGCGGACGACGCCGCGCTCGCGTAGCGCCGACTCCACCCGCGTGACGTACTCCCGTCGCCGGTACCGCATCATGTCCCGGCTGACCCGGACCATCAGCCAGTCCAACGCCGTCAGCTCGAATTGCTTGTCGATGTCGCGCTGACGTACCGCCGGGTCGGTCCAGTGCTGCGGACCGTCGTACTCGATGCCGACCTTGACGTCCTCATACGCCATGTCGAGCCGCGCGATGAACTCCCCGTACCTGCAGAACACCTCGAATTGCGTTGTCGGAGCCGGCAGTCCCGCGTCTATCAACGCCAGCCGGGCGACGGTTTCGCGAGGCGATTCGGCACCGCCGTCCACCAGTGGCAGCACGGTGCGTAGCCGCGGAAGGCCTCGGGCACCCGGATGGGCTGCCATCACCGCCTCGACGTCGGACGCGGTGACGTGCGTCGCGTTGGCCAAGGCGTCCAACAGCTGAACGGCGGCCACCCGCCCGGTAGTCCGGCGCCCAAGGTCGAACGCCGTTCTTGCAGCGTTGGTCACGCGGATTCCGTTGCAGTCCTGCGTCTCGTCAAGCGCGTGCGCGTCGGAGTGCACGACGAGGTTTCGCGGAGGCTTGCGATTGTCGTGAATCAGTTCGGCCGGTCGAGCGCCGTCGACCCACTTCGCACCCAGCATCGCCGCCGCCGACGGACCGGCCACCACGGCTCGTCGGTGCGACCACAGCCACGCGGCCTTTGCCCGTTCGGTGGCGGACGGTTCGATTCCCCAGGGGACGTAGACGCCTGGATACAGCGGTTCGTACAGCGTCCGCATCGCGCGTTCGGGAATCAGCCGCGCAGCCAGCGCTTCCGCCGCGACGAACGGCCACTGCAGGTCTGCCATGGCCGAATAGTGCCCCGCGCCACCGACAGCCCGCGCTGTGTGAATGAACGAAGAGCGGCTACAGCCGCTCGATGATCGTCACGTTGGCCGTGCCGCCACCCTCGCACATCGTCTGCAGACCGTAGCGACCGCCGGTGCGCTCCAACGTGTTCAGCATCGTCGCGAAGAGCTTGGCGCCCGTCGCCCCCAACGGGTGTCCGAGCGCAATCGCTCCGCCGCTCGGGTTGACCTTCGCGGGGTCCGCGCCGGTGTCCTTCAGCCACGCCATCACGACCGGCGCGAACGCCTCGTTGATCTCGACGGTGTCGATGTCCTCGATCGTCAGCCCGGTCTTCTCCAGCGCGTAGTGCGTCGCCGGGATCGGGCCCGTCAGCATGTACACCGGGTCGGCACCGCGGGCGCTGACGTGGTGGATCCGGGCGCGCGGCGTCAACCCGTGGTCCTTGACCGCCTGCTCGGATGCGATCAGCACCGCGCTGGCACCGTCGGAGATCTGGCTGGCCATCGCCGCGGTCAGCCGGCCGCCGTCGACGAGGGTCTTGAGCCCGGCCATCTTCTCCAGCGTGGTGTCGCGCGGGCCCTCGTCGGTGACGAAGCCGTCGACCGCGATGATCTCGTTCTCGAAGTAGCCCGCACGGATCGCCTCCTGCGCGCGTTGATGACTCGTCAACGCGAACTGCTCCATCTCCTCGCGCGAGATGTCCCACTTCTCGGCGATCATCTCCGAGCCGCGGAACTGCGAGATCTCCTGATCGCCGTAGCGGTGCAACCAGCTCTTCGACTCGTTGGTCGGCGAGGTGAAGCCGAACTGCTCGCCGACGATCATCGCCGAGCTGATCGGAATCTGGCTCATGTTCTGCATGCCGCCCGCGACGATCATGTCAGCGGTGCCGGACATGATCGCCTGTGCGCCAAAGGAAATGGCTTGCTGACTGGAGCCACACTGTCGGTCGACGGTGACGCCGGGCACTTCCTCGGGGAAGCCCGCCGCCAACCACGACAGGCGCGCGATGTTTCCGGCCTGACCGCCGATGGCGTCGACGCATCCGGCGATCACGTCGGTGACGGCACCCGGGTCGACGTCGTTGCGGTCGAAGAGGCCGCGCCACGCGGCAGCACCGAGGTCGACGGGGTGAACACCGGAGAGCCCTCCGTTGCGCTTGCCGACCGCGGTTCGTACGGCATCGACGATGTAGGCCTCACCCATGTGTTCAATCTCCTTCGTTGGTGATTCCGCCGAGCACGATGGCGAGGTACTGCCTTCCCACCTGCTCGGCGGTGAGTGGTCCACCTGGTTGGTACCAGCGGACGGACACCCAAGTCGTGTCGCGAATGAATCGGTACACCAGGTCGACGTCGAGGTCGGCACTGAAGCAGCCCTCGGCGACGCCCTGTTTGAGCACGTTCACCCACATGGTTCGTTGTTCGCGATTGCGTTCGTCGACGAAGTCGAACTGCGGTAGCGAGGACAGCCGCTTGGCTTCGTCCTGGTAGATGACGACCTGCGCGTGCCGGTCTTCGATGGCTTCGAACGACGCCATGAAGAGACCCTCGACGCGCTTCAGCGGGTCGGTCTCGCCCTCGACGATCTCCTGGTAGCGGCCGAAGAGCCAGTCGAGGAAGTCGCGAAGGACCTCCTCGACCATTTGTTCCTTGGACTTGAAGTGGTGATAGAGGCTGCCGGAGAGGATTCCCGCCGAATCCGCGATGTCGCGAACCGTGGTGGCCCGCAATCCGCGTTCGGCGAACATGGCCGCGGCGAGCTCGAGAAGTTCGTCGCGGCGACTCGGAAGCGCCTTGTCCACATGATCAGAGTATCAACCAAGCGCTTGCTCGGCTAGCTGGTGCTTCGCCACTGCGCGCACTCGTCCGCCGGCGGCGTGCCGTCGTGGTTCGCCACGGCGCGCGACAGGTTGAAGGCAAACCAGGGATCCGGGGCGTCGTCACGGTATCTCGCGCACTGTCTCATCGTCTCGGGCAACCGGGCCACTGCGGGCTCGACGTCCGTCGACAGAGACAGCAGATACTCCGCGTCCAACTGCCCCGTCTCCTCGTATCGGTCGACGTTGCGGTCGGCGATCAGCCGCTCGGGGTTGACCGCCGCCACCACGAGCAGCGTCATCGCACCCGTGACCAGCACGGCGTGGGGCAGCCACCGGCCGGTCATCCCGATGCCCGCCACGGCGACGAGGACGAACACCACGCCGAGCCACGACTCGATGGCGACGACCATGACGCGCTGCACGCTGAAGCCGTATGCCTGCTGGTAGAGCCACATCCGGTGGATGGCTGAGATCACCACCACCACCGACGTGACGCACGTCGTGCCGACCAGGATGCGGAGCAGTCGCCGGTCGGCACTCGAGGCGCGGCCGGCCACGCGAACGACCACGCTGATCACCAACAGCGTCAACGCCGAGACCCAGAGCAGCTGCCAGAACCCCTGCCTGGCGTACTCGGCGTAGGTCAGACCCTCGGTCTCCAAGACGTGGTCGTGACCCCCGAAGAGAACGGTCGCCTGGACGACGACGAAGGTCACGAACAGCGCGTCCAGCACGCCAAGCGGTATCGCCCACTCCCACCTCGGAACGGGCCGACGCTGCGCCGGAGCCATGGCGTCGATCCGCGGCGCGAACCGGACCAGGTAGCCACCGGCGAGGACGAAGGCGACGACCATCCCGAAGACCAACACGCGCGAGACCACGTCGTCGACGGCGAAGGACGGCACCACGTTGCCGACGACGTGAGCGAAGGCGGGGTCCGCCGCGGCGAACAGACCGCCGAACACCACCAGAAGTGCCAAGGTGATGGCAAGCACCGCGGCGACTCGGCCCGGCTTCGGCGCCGACGACCCACGTGGAACGAGTTCCGGGGTCGCCCGCCCCGCCCAGGCCGACACCCGGGAGGGCAGCAACCACGGTAGGAAGGGTGCGACGGCCACCGCAGTCCAGGTGCGCCCGCCGGCCAGCGTGCACCACCCGACCAACCATGCCGCGACGAGGCACAGCACCCCGAGCCACTGCGCCGCCAGCACGGCGGGTACAGCGAGCAACGCCAGGGTGAGCCCGATGCCCAGCCATTCCACTCGGGTGGGACGACGCTCGCTGGTGCCGAAGACGACGGCGAAGATCATCACTCCCGCAACCAAATAGCCGATGCTCAGCACCGTCGGACGCCACAGCGCCGAGCCGAGTACACCCACGACGAGCGCCGCCACGACGACGCGGCGGGGCGCCCGTGCCAGGGGGTCGAGCGGCCATACCCGGTGCGACCACATCGTCCAGCCGGGCTCGCCGTGCCGAGGCGGCAACGGGCCGAGCAGTGGCGGCAGGCCCGGTGGCTGCTGAGTCATCGTCACGCGACCTGCTCCTTCGACTGGGGGATCGTCACACCAATGCGGCAACCCGGGCCGCCGTTCATTACTTCGATTGTCCCGCCGTGCAATTCGACCGCCCAACGAGCGATCGCCAAACCGAGTCCGGTGCCACCGGCCGATGTGGCGCCGCGGGTGAATCGCTCGAAGACCCGTTCGCGTTCTGCGGCTGGAATGCCCGGCCCCTCGTCGGCGACCTCGATTCGCAGTTCGGAGTCGCCCGACGACGCGAGAACCGACACCCGACCACCAGTCGGGCTGTGTCGAATCGCGTTGTCCACCAAATTGACCACCACCTGACGCAGGCGGGCGGGATCGGCGACCGCGGCCAGGTTGACCGGCGCGACCGAGACCGCGACGTCGACGCCGTCGGTCGACGCCGATGCGTGGGTGACGGCGTCGTCGAGAAACTCGGCCACCCGAAAACTCTTTAGCTGCAGGGTGATGACGCCGCTCTCCACCCGGGACAGGTCCAACAGATTGGCGACCAGTTCACCGAGGCGTTCGGTCTGCGCCAATGCGATCCGCATCGTCTCGGTGTCGGGTTCGACGACGCCGTCGACGACGTTCTCCAGCACGGCCTGCAGCGCGGTGATCGGCGTGCGCAGCTCGTGGGAGACGTTGGCGATCAGCCCGCGGCGGTACTCGTCCTCGGCACCGAGGTCGGCGGCCATCTGGTTGAATGCCGTTGCCAGTTGGCCTATCTCGTCCCGGGAGGTGGCACGCACCCGGCGGCTGTAGTCGCCGCGCGCCATGGCCCTTGCCGCGGCGGTCATCTGCCGAAGCGGGGACGTCATGCCGTGTGCGAGGAACTGCGTGAGGATCAGGGACGTGGCAAGGGCGGCCAGCAGCGCGTAGCGGAACTGCCAGCTGGCGCCGATCCAGAAGGTGAAGGCCGCCAACGTGATGGCGCCACCGACCAGGAGTCCCATCTTCACCTTGAACGACCCGAACGGGTCGAGCGGCCGGGGTAAGCGGTCCCACCAACTACTCACCGCGGCGTCTCCAGCGAGTACCCGACGCCGTGGACCGTGCGGATCAGCTCGGTTCCGAGCTTGCGTCGCAACGCCTTCACGTGACTGTCCACGGTGCGCGTCTCGACACCGGACGCCCACCCCCAGACGTGCTCGAGCAGGGTCTCCCTCGGCACCGCGGCGCGCGGACGGGCGGCGAGGAAGGCAAGTAGATCGAATTCGATTCTGGTGAGGTGAACTTCCTCGTCACCGCGGTGAACGCGGCGGGCCTGCAGGTCGATTCGGCAGTCCCCCACCGCGAGTGGTTGCACGTCGGCCGCGCGTTCCACCCGGCGCAGCAGCACTCGGACGCGGGCGACGAGCTCCCGCATGCTGAACGGTTTGGTCAGGTAGTCGTCGGCGCCGATGCCCAGGCCGATCAACATGTCGGTCTCGTCGCTGCGGGCGGTCAACATGAGCACCGGCATCGACCGCACCGCCTGGATGCGCCTGCACACCTCCAACCCGTCGAAACCGGGCAGCATGACGTCGAGCACCACCAGGTCGGGGTCGGTGGCCGCGGCCTTCTCGACCGCCGACGGCCCGTCGACCGCCGTTTCGACCAGGAACGCCTCGGCGCGCAGTCGGGTCGCCACGGCGGCGAGGATGGTCGGCTCGTCGTCGACCACCAGGATTCGCTTCACACCCCAGACTGTATGTGCCGGTCGTGGTGCTTTCGGGCACCGAATGTGAAGAAACGGTGCAGATGTCCGCCGCTAGGCGCGTTGGCTCGACACCGAGATCACTTCACCGGTCAGGTAGCTCGAATAATCGCTGGCCAGAAAGGCCATGGTGGCGGCCACTTCCCACGGCTCGGCGGCGCGACCGAAGGCTTCGTCGGACGACAGCTGGTCGAGAAGTTCCGAGCTGCTGGTCTTCTCGAGGAACTTGTGCCTGGCGATGCTGGGCGACACGGCGTTGATTCGGACGCCGTACTCGGCGGCTTCGATTGCGCTGCAACGGGTCAGCGCCATCACGCCGGCCTTGGCGGCCGCGTAGTGCGACTGCGAATGCTGCGCCCGCCAGCCGAGAACGCTGGCGTTGTTGACGATCACACCGCCGTGCTCGACGTCGCGAAAGTACCGCAGCGCCGCACGGGTCGCCCGCATGACCGAGGTCAGCGTCACGTTCAGCACGCGGTCCCACTCGTCGTCGGTCATGTCGACCAGAGGCGTTTGACCGCCGAGCCCGGCGTTGTTGACCAGCACGTCGAGGCGGCCCATCTTGGCCACGGTGCCGGTGATCAGCGCGTCGACCGCCGGGGTCGAGGTGACGTCGCAGACCACGGCGTCGACCCGTCCGAGTCCGAGTGCGGCCAGTTCGTCCCGGGTCTCGCCGAGTCGGCGCTCGTGGAAGTCCGAGACGACGACGTCGGCGCCCTCGGCCAGTGCGCGCCTGGCAGCGGCCGATCCGATGCCGGTACCGGCCGCGGCCGTCACGAGGACGACCTTGCCTGCCAGCAATCCGTGACCGTCGATCTCCTTGGGTGCAATCGAAAGATCCACTGCTGCTATCCCCTCGCCTCTCGGGGTAGGCCGAGCACTCGCTCGGCGATGATGTTGCGCTGGATTTCGTTGGAACCGCCGTAGATCGTGTCCGAGCGGGAGAAGAGGAACAGTCGCTGCCACTCGTCGAATTCGCCACCGTCGAGCAGCAGTCCTGCCTTGCCCTGGACGTCCATCGCGATCTCGCCGAGTTCACGATGCCAGTTGGCCCACAACAACTTCGACACGGAGTCTTGCCCGGGACGCTCGACGTCCATGGTCGCCATCGCGTAGGACCGCATGCTCTTCAAGCCGACCCAGGATCGCGTCAGCTTCTCGCGGATGACCGGATCGTCGATCGCACCCGTCTTCTTGGCCAGCTCGACGATGCCCGACAGCTCTCGCGCGTAACGGATCTGCTGACCGAGGGTGGAGACGCCGCGCTCGAAGGTGAGCGTGGCCATCGCGACGCGCCACCCGTCACCGGGCTCGCCCACCACCAGGTCCGCGTCGGTGCGAGCGTCGTCGAAGAAGACCTCGTTGAACTCCGAGTCACCGGTGAGCTGGACGATGGGGCGGATCTCGACGCCGGGTTGGTCGAGCGGAATGAGTAGGTAGGACAGTCCGGCGTGCCGCTTGGAGCCCTTCTCACTGCGGGCGATGACGAAACACCACTGTGCCCAATGGGCCAGCGACGTCCACACCTTCTGCCCGTTGACCACCCAGTGTTGGCCGTCAAGCTCCGCGGTGGTCGACACGTTGGCAAGGTCGCTGCCCGCGCCCGGCTCCGAGTACCCCTGACTCCACAGCTCGGTGACGTCGAGGATCCTGGGCAGGAAGCGCCGCTGCTGCTCGGGGGTTCCGTACGCGATGAGCGTCGGCCCGACCAACTCCTCACCGAGGTGGTTGACCTTGTCGGGCGCGTTGGCGAGCGCGTACTCCTCGTAGAACGCGACGCGGTGCGCCACGCTCAGCCCTCGCCCGCCGTGCTCTTCCGGCCACCCGAGACACGTCAGCCCGGCCGCGGCCAGGTGCTGATTCCACGCTCGGCGTTCGTCGAACGCCTCGTGTTCTCGACCCGGCCCTCCGAGCCCCTTGAGCGCGGCGTATTCGCCGACGAGATTGTCGGCGAGCCACTGCCGGACCTCGGCCCGGAACTCCTGGACCTCTATCACCCCTGTAGGCTAACCTACCAAGCACTTGCTTTGTTAGAGGAGTCTCGATGGAGAGCCAGCCGAGGACCATTCCCGGCGAACTGAACCGGGTCACGGGCGAGTTCTCCGATCACGAAGCACTGGTCACCGACGACCGGACGCTGACCTACGCCGACCTCAGAACCGAGGTCAGGCAGGCCGCCGCAGCCATCGTCGACCTCGGCGTCAACGCCGGAGACCGCGTGGCGATCTGGTCCCCCAACACGTGGCACTGGGTGGTCGCGTGCCTGGCGATCCAGTACGCCGGCGCGGTCGTCGTCCCCCTCAACACGCGCTACACCGCCAGCGAGGCCACCGACATCCTGGCCCGCACCGCGGCGCCACTGCTGATCGGCATGGGCCGGTTCCTCGGCTCCGACAAGACCGCCGAACTCGACCGCGCGGCGCTGCCCGCGCTGCGGCACGTCGTGCGGGTGCCTATCGAAGACGACGACGGCACGTGGGACGAATTCGTCGCCCGCGGAACCGATCTCGACGCCGCGGATACGCGCGCCGCGGCCGTCACGCCGGACGACGTGTCCGACATCCTCTTCACCTCCGGGACCACGGGCCGCAGCAAGGGCGTGCTCAGCGCCCACCGGCAGTCACTCGACGCACCGGCCGCGTGGGCCGCCTGCGGTCAGCTCACCAGCAGCGACCGCTACCTCTGCATCAACCCGTTCTTCCACAACTTCGGCTTCAAGGCCGGAATCCTGGCGTGCCTGCAAACGGGGGCCACGCTGATTCCGCAGCTGACGTTCGACCCCGAGAAGGCGATGCGGGCAGTGCAGGACCAACGGATCACCGTGCTCCCCGGCCCGCCGACCATCTATCAGACCCTGCTGGACCATCCCAAGCGCGCGGACTACGACCTGACGTCTCTGCGGTTCGCCGTCACCGGAGCCGCCGTCGTCCCCGTCGTGTTGATCGAGCGGATGCAGGACGAGCTGGACATCGACATCGTACTGACGGCGTATGGCCTTACGGAGGCAACGGGTTTCGGCACGATGTGCCGGGCCGACGACGACGCCGTCACCGTCGCGACGACATGCGGCAGGCCGATCGCGGGCTTCGAGCTGAAGATCGACGCGGTCGGCGACGCCGAGGCCGGCGAGGTGCTGCTGCGCGGGCCGAACGTCATGCTCGGCTACCTCGACGACCCGGACGCCACGGCCGCCGCGGTCGACTCCGACGGCTGGCTGCACACCGGTGATGTCGGAGTACTGGATGCGGCGGGCAATCTCAGCATCACCGACCGCCTGAAGGACATGTACATCTGCGGCGGCTTCAACGTCTACCCCGCCGAGATCGAACAGGTCCTGGCCCGGCTCGACGGGGTCGCCGACAGCGCCGTGATCGGGGTGCCCGACGAACGCCTCGGCGAGGTCGGCAAGGCCTTCGTCGTGGTCAAGGCGGAGCGTCACCTCGACGAGAAGACCGTGATCGAGTACACCCGAGAACACCTGGCGAACTTCAAGACCCCGCGGTCGGTGGTCTTCGTCGACGTGCTGCCGCGCAACCCTGGAGGAAAAGTGGTCAAACCGCTTCTGCGAGAGATCCGTTGATGGACCTGACGTTCGACGACGCAACCGAGGAATTTCGCGCCGAGGTGCGTGACTTCCTCGCCGCCAACACCGAGCACTTCCCCCGCGTGTCCTACGACCTCGCCGAGGGGTTCGAGCAGCATCGCCACTGGGACAAGGTGCTGTTCGACGCGGGCCTCTCGGTGATCGCATGGCCGAAGGAGTTCGGTGGCAGAGACGCGACGCTGCTGCAGTGGATCGTCTACGAAGAGGAGTACTTCCGGGCCGGCGCGCCGGGCCGAGCCAGCGCCAACGGAACCTCCATGCTGGGGCCGACGTTGTTCGCGCACGGCACGGAGGAACAGCGCAAACGCATCCTGCCCAAGATGGCCAGCGGCGAGGAAATCTGGGCCCAAGCCTGGTCGGAGCCCGAGTCCGGCAGCGACCTCGCCTCGCTTCGGTCCACCGCAACCAAGACCGACGGCGGTTGGAAGCTCAACGGTCAGAAGATCTGGAGTTCGCGGGCACCGTTCGGCGACAAGGCCTTCGGATTGTTCCGCACGGATCCGGCCGCGCAACGCCACAAGGGTCTGACCTACTTCATGTTCGACCTGCGCACCGAGGGCGTCACGGTCCGGCCCATCGCCCAACTGGGCGGGGCGACCGGCTTCGGCGAGATCTTCCTCGACGACGTATTCGTGCCCGACGAGGACGTGATCGGCACCGTGGACGCTGGCTGGGCCGCCGCGATGAGCACGTCGAGCAACGAGCGCGGAATGTCCCTGCGCAGCCCCGCGCGATTCCTGGCACCGGCCGAACGACTGGTCGACGCCTGGAAGAACCAGGAGCGCAACCCCGCGTTTGCCGACCGCGTCGCCGACGCCTGGATCAAGGCACAGGCCTACCGGCTGCACACCTTTGGCACCGTCACCCGGTTGGCCGCCGGCGGTGAGCTCGGCGCGGAGTCCTCGGTCACCAAGGTGTTCTGGTCCGACCTCGACGTCGCGCTGCACCAGAGCGCACTCGACCTTCGCGGCGCGGACGCCGAGCTGGCCGACTCCTGGACCGAGGGCCTGCTCTTCGCCTTGGGCGGCCCAATCTATGCGGGTACCAACGAAATTCAACGCAACATCATCGCCGAGCGGCTACTGGGCCTGCCTCGGGAGCCGAAATGAGATTTCGCCGTGCACTTTGAGTTGGACACTTCACAGCGCGACTTCGCCGCCAGCATCGACGGTGCCCTGGCCGCAGCCGACGTGCCGAGCGCCATCCGCGCATGGTCGACGGGTGACACCGGACCGGGCCGCAAGGTGTGGGCGACGCTGGCCGACCTCGGCGTCACCGCGCTGATGGTGGCCGAGGAATTCGACGGCATCGGCGCCCACACGACCGACCTGGTGGTGGCCGCGGAACGCTTGGGCCGCTGGGGAGTACCCGGGCCCGTCGCCGAGTCGATCGCCGTCGCACCCGTGCTGTTGGCCGAAGATCAGCGCAGCTCGGCGCTGGCATCGGGTGAGCTGATCGCCACGGTCGCGATGCCGCCCCGCGTGCCCCGCGCCGTCGACGCCGACGCCGCGGGACTGGTGCTACTGGCCGCCGACGGCCAGGTGTGGGACGCCGAGGCCGGAGCGGGCCACGAGTCGGTGGACCCGGCGCGCCACCCGTTCGACGTCACGTCCGTCGGCGACGCGAGGACCACCGACACCGCGAGGGCCTTCGAATTCGGCGCGTTGACCACCGCCGCTCAGCTGATCGGAGCGGGCCAGGCCATGTTGGACGGGTCGGTCGAATATGCCAAGCAGCGCAGCCAATTCGGCCGGGTGATCGGCTCCTACCAGGCGATCAAGCACGCCCTCGCCGACGTGCACATCGCCGTCGAGCTGGCCCGGCCGCTGGTCTACGGCGCCGCGCTGTCACTCGCCGACGACTCGCCCGACGTCGCCCGCGACGTCAGCGCGGCCAAGGCGGCGGCATCGGACGCGGCGCTGCTGGCCGCCCGCACCGCGCTGCAGACCCACGGCGCCATCGGGTACACCCAGGAGCACGACCTCTCCCTGCTGATCCTGCGGGTCCAGGCCCTGCACTCGGCCTGGGGTGACCCCACCTGGCATCGCCGCCGCGTGCTCGAGGCACTCGCCGGGAGCGCGTCATGAGTGAAGAACGGGAGATGCTGCGCGACACCGTCGCGGCCATCGTCGCGAAACACGCCACGTCCGAGGCGGTTCGGCGCGCCATGGAGTCCGAACGTGGTTACGACGAATCGCTGTGGACGTTGCTGTGCGAGCAGGTCGGCGCCGCCGCTCTGATCGTTCCCGAGGAGCTGGGCGGCGCGGGTGGCGAACTCGCCGACGCCGCCGTCGTCTTCGAAGTCCTTGGCAGCGCCCTGGTTCCGACTCCCCTGCTGGGCACCACTCTGGCCGAGCTGGCCCTGCTGGCGGCCGACGAGCCCGACGTCGACGCGCTCGAGGCGTTGGCCGCGGGCACGTCGCTCGGCGCGGTCGTGTTCGATCCGGCCTACGTCGTCAACGGTGACATCGCCGACATCGTGCTCGCAAACGAGGACGGCAGGCTCGACCGCTGGACGAGCTTCACCGCCCACCCCGCCGTGACCATGGATCCCACCCGCAGGCTCGCGCGGGTCGAGGTCGGAGATGCGGTGACGATCGGCTCGGATCCCGGGCTCGCCGACGTCGCGGCCATCCTCCTCGCGGCCGAACAGATCGGCGCTGCCGCACGGTGTCTCGACCTGACCGTCGCCTACACCAAGGAGCGGGTCCAGTTCGGCAGACCCATCGGCAGCTTCCAAGCGCTCAAGCACCGGATGGCCGACCTCTACGTCCTGGTTCAGACCGCGCGCGCCCTGGTGGACGACGCGGTGGAGGAGCCGTCGCCGACGTCGGCGGCGCTGGCCCGAGTGGCCGCCAGCGAGGCGTTCACCGCCGTCGCAGGCGAGGCCATCCAGATGCACGGCGGCGTCGGCATCACCTGGGAGTACGACATCCAGTTCTACTTCAAGCGGGCCCACGGCAGCGCGCAGCTGCTCGGACCGCCAAGGGACTTCCTGCGCCGGCTCGAAGCCGAGGTGCTCTAGCCTGGCTGAGATGAGCCACCGAGTCGCCCAGCGGGCCGGGATCGCGCCGTTCTACGTCATGGACGTGTGGCTGGCCGCCGCGGAACGCCAACGCTCCCATGGCGATCTGGTCAACCTGTCCGCGGGGCAGCCGAGCGCGCAGGCCCCAGCCCCCATCCGTGCCGCGGCCGCCGAGGCCCTGGCCAACCACAACCTGGGATACACCGTCTCGCTTGGCATTCCGGAGCTGAGGGAAGCGATCGCCGAGTCGTACCCGCAGCGTTACGGCATCACGGTCAGCTCGGGGGACGTCGTCGTGACCACGGGGTCCACCAACGGATTCCTGCTCGCCTTCCTGGCCTGCTTCGACGTCGGCGACCGCGTCGCCGTGCCGAGCCCGGGGTATCCCTGCTATCGGAACATCCTCTCCGCCTTGGGTTGCGAGGTCGTCGAGATCCCCTGCGGCCCGGAGACCCGGTTTCAGCCGACCGTCGAGATGCTGGCCGCCATCACCCCGCCCGTCACCGGCCTCATCCTCGCCAGCCCGGCCAACCCGACCGGCACCGTCATTCCCCCCGAGGATCTGGCCGCCATCGCGACGTGGTGTGAGACGACGGGGGTTCAGCTGGTCAGCGACGAGCTCTACCACGGCCTCGTCTACCCCGGTGCGCCCGCGACGAGCTGCGCGTGGGAGACCTCCCGCGACGCCATCGTCGTGAACAGCTTCTCGAAGTACTTCGCGATGACGGGCTGGCGCCTCGGCTGGCTCCTGGTGCCGCCGCACCTGCACCGCGCGGTTGACCGGCTGACCGGCAACTTCTCGATCTGCCCGCCGACGCTGCCCCAACTCGCCGGGGTCGCCGCGTTCACGCCGGAGTCCATCGCCGAGGCCGACGCCCTCGTCGACGACTACGCCGTCAACCGGGAGCTCCTGCTGCGCGGGCTGCCGGAGATCGGGTTGCCCCGGCTGGCGCCCGCCGACGGCGCGTTCTACGTCTACGCCGACATTTCCGACTACTCGACGGACTCCCTGGACTTCTGCGCCCGACTGCTGGCCGACACCGGCGTCGCAATCGCACCCGGCGTCGACTTCGACACCGTGCACGGCGGGTCCTACGTGCGGCTGTCATTCGCCGGAGCCACGGCCGAGGTCACCGAGTCGCTGGCTCGGATGGGCCCGTGGCTTGCCGGTCAGCGGGCCGACCAGCCGCCGTCCATCGTGTAGGACGCCCCGGTCACCATGCCCGCGGACGACGAAGCGAGCCAGGCAACCAGCGAGCCGACCTCGTCGGGTTCGACCAGCCGCTTGATCGCACTCTCGGTCAGCAACACCTTGTCGAGCACCTCGTCCTCGGTGATGCCGTGCGTCCGGGCTTGGTCGGCGATCTGCTTGGCCACCAACGGGGTTCGCACGTACCCGGGGTTGACGCAGTTGCTGGTGACACCGTGTGACCCGCCTTCCAGCGCGGTCACCTTCGACAGCCCCTCCAGTGCGTGTTTGGCGGTGACGTAGGCGACCTTGAACTCCGAGGCGCGCAGGCCGTGCACCGACGAGACGTTGACGATGCGGCCGAAAGCCTGGGAGTACATGTGCGGCAGCGCGGCCCGAATCAGAAGGAACGGCGCCTCGACCATCAGCGTCTGCATCGCGCGGAAGCGAGCCGGGTCGAATTCGGGGATTGGCGCCACGGTCTGGATGCCGGCGTTGTTCACCAGGACGTCGGCGTCCAGCCGCAGTGACTCCAACGCCGAGACGTCGAGAAGGTCGACGGCCCAAGTACTTCCACCGATCTCGGCCGCCAGCGACTCGGCCGCGTCGGCATCGACGTCGGCGATCGTGACCTTCGCCCCCAGGCCGGCGAGCGCCTTCGCGCACGCCGCCCCGATCCCGCTCGCCCCGCCCGTCACCAACGCGGAACGGCCGTCGAGATCCGGCATCAGACGGCGGCCCTGCGCCGCTCGGCGACGAGGTCCTCGGCGTCGGCGACGTCGAGCGACTCGAGATCGATGCCGTTGGTCTCCCTGGTGAAGAGCACCGCGACGAAGGTGATCACACACGCCGCCGCGAGATAGATCGCAATCGGCACCGAGGAGTCGTAGATCTCCAACAGCTTGACCGCGATCAGCGGTGCCAGCGAGCCCGCCACGATCGACGTCACCTGATAGCCAAGGGAGACACCGGAATATCGCATCCGTGTCGGGAACATCTCGGCCATGATGGCCGGCTGCGGGGCGTACATGAACGCGTGGAACACCAGGCCGATCGTGACGGCGGCGGTCACCACGACGTAGTTGCCCGAGTTCATCATCGGGAAGGCGAAGAAGCCCCACGTGGCGCCGAGGACCGCACCGACCATGTAGACGGGTTTGCGGCCGAACCGATCCGAAAAGTGGCCCACCAGTGGCACGACGGCGAAGTGCACCGCGTGGGCGACCAGCATGTACCAGAGGATCGAGCTGGTGTCGGCACCCACCTGAACCTTGAGATAGGTGATCGAGAACGTGACGACCAGGTAGTACATGATGTTCTCGCCGAAGCGCAGACCCATCGCGGTGAAGACGCCGCGCGGGTAGCGCTTGAGCACCTCGACCACGCTGTACGACGACGCCTTGACCCGCTCGGCCTGCCGTTGCGCCTCGACGAAGATCGGCGCATCGGTGACCTTGGTCCGGATGTAGTAGCCCACCAGAACCACCACGGCAGACAGCCAGAACGCCACGCGCCAGCCCCACGACAGGAAGGCCGCGTCGGACAGCGTCCCGGTCAGGACCAGCAGCACGACCGTCGCGAGCAGGTTGCCGGCGGGCACGCCGGCCTGCGGCCAACTGGCCCAGAATCCGCGTTGGCGGTCCGGGCTGTGTTCGGCCACCAGCAGGATCGCCCCACCCCATTCGCCGCCGACGGCGAAGCCCTGGATGAACCGCAAGGTCACCAGGAGGCCTGGCGCCCAGTATCCGATCTGCCCGAACGTCGGCAGGCAACCCATCAGGAACGTTGCGGCGCCGACCAGGACCAGGCTGAACTGGAGGAGTTTCTTGCGACCGAACTTGTCGCCGTAGTGGCCGAACACCACGCCACCCACCGGTCGGGCGACGAAGCCGACGGCGTACGTGGCGAAGGCCAGGAAGATGGCATTCAGCTCACTCGTGGTCTCCGAGAAGAAGATCTTGTTGAACACCAGGGTGGCGGCGGTGCCGTAGAGGAAGAACTCGTACCACTCGACCACCGTCCCCGCCATCGAGGCCGCGACGACGCGGCGCAACCCGGTCGGTACTGGCTCTGCCATGTGACTCTCCATTCTTCACTCGTGTGACGCGCAGCACACTCCATGCTGAGTATTACTGCAGCTCCAAAAGCCCGCAATGCCCAACGATGCAGTGATGCTCTGCAAAAATGCAGACGTGACCGAGCCGAGACGACTGAGCGCCGACGACCTGCTGGTCCTGCTCGCCGTGGGCCGCACGGGCCGCTTCGTGTCCGCCGCCGACGAACTCGGCCTCAACCACACCACCGTCTCGCGCCGCATCGCGGCACTCGAACAGTCCGTCGGCGGCCGCCTGCTCGCCCGCAGCGCGGCGGGCTGGGAGCTCACCGAACTCGGCAGGGAGGCCTTGGCCGCGGCCGAAGCCGTCGAGTCCGCGGTGCGCTCGCTGGCCGGACCCGCGGGGTCAAGGACGCTGGAAGGCGTGGTCCGGATGTCGGCGACCGACGGGTTCAGCGCCTACATCGCCGCACCCGCGGCGGCCCACGTCCAGCAGCGACATCCGAAGGTGTCCGTCGAGATCGTCACCGCGACCCGCCGGGTCACCCAGCAGCGGGCCGGACTCGACGTCGAAGTGGTGGTCGGCGAACCGCAGGTGCACCGCGCCGAAGTGGCCCGCCTCGGCGACTATCGCCTTGGCCTCTACGGCTCCCGGCGCTACCTCGCCGAACACGGTGCGCCCGGCTCCACCGACGACCTCGCCGCCCATCCGCTGGTCTACTTCATCGACTCGATGCTGCAGGTCGACGACCTCGATCTGGCCCGCACCTTCGCCCCGGCCATGCGGGAATCCGTCACCTCGACCAACGTGTTCGTCCACGTCGAGGCGACCCGTGCGGCGGCCGGACTCGGGTTGCTGCCGTGCTTCATGGCCGACCGGCACGACGACCTGGTGCGGGTGCTGCGCGACGACGTCGGACTGCTGCTGAGCTACTGGCTGGTCGCCCGTGCCGAGACGCTGCGCCGACCAGAGGTGCGCGCGCTGGTTGACGCAATCCAGGCCCGGATGGAAGATCAGCGCGACGTACTCCTGGGTATCCCCACGACATGCATTCAGTACGGACCGGATCCGGCAAGCCACTCCTCCTGATTCACGGGATCTCCAACCTGCACAACTGGGATCCGATCGTTCCGGCGCTGGCCCGGGAGCGCACCGTCATCGCCGTCGACCTGCCCGGGTTCGGCGAGAGCGAGGCCCTTCCGGGTGAGGTGACGGTGGCGTCGTTGACCGACGCGGTGGAGACGTTCATCGCCGACGAGGGTCTTGGCGACGTCGACGTGGTCGGAAGTTCGATGGGCGCCCGGATGTCCCTCGAGCTGGCCCGCCGTGGACATCGCGGCACCGTCGTCGCGCTTGACCCCGGCGGCTTCTGGACCGACCGCCAGGTGAAGCTGTTCGGAGCGACCGTCGGTCCGTCGATCGCGTTGGTGCGGCGCATCCAACCGTTGCTGCCGGCCCTGACCAAGAGCCCGGTTGGGCGCACCGCGCTGCTGCTGCAGTTTTCGGCCAAGCCGTGGCGGCTGCCCGCCGACCTGGTGCTGCAAGAGCTGCGCAACTTCGCCGGCTCCCCCAGCCTCGACGAGGCACTGCACGCCCTGGTGCACGGACCGAAACAGCAGGGCGCCCCGGCCGGTTCACTGCGCGGACGCGTCGTCATCGGGTGGGGCCGCAACGACCGCGTGACGGCGCCCAGCCAGGCGGAGCGCGCGACCCAGCTGTTCCCGGACGCCTCCCTGCACTGGTTCTCCGGATGTGGGCACTTCCCGCACTGGGATCGGCCGCGGGAGACCGAACGCCTCATCCTCGAGTCCACTCGGCAAGCGCCGACGGAATAGGCTGTCGCATGCCCTTCCTGGAGACCGACGCCGGCCGTGCCTACTACCGCCACTGGGCGGCTCCCGACCCGCGGGCGGCGGTGATCTTCCTGCACGGGTTCGGCGAGCACACCGGCCTCTACCACCGCTACGGCTTCGCGCTGAACGCCGCAGGCGTCGACCTGTGGGCGGTCGACCAGTTCGGGCACGGCCTGACTCCCGGCGACCGCGGGGACTTCACCACGTTGGAGGCCAGCATCGGGTTGGCCGACCGCCTCGCCGAGTTGGCCGAGGCGGAGCGGCCGGGCATATCCCTTGTTGCACAGGGTCATTCGTTCGGCGCCGTCGCCACGCTGTGGAAGCTGCTTGCCGACCCCGCGCCGTACCGGGCGGCGGTGATCTCGGGCGCACCGCTGGTACCCGTCCCCGGTCTGGTCGACGCAAACTCGACGTTCGAGATCGCCCCCAGCCAGCTGTCTGCCGACCCCTTCTATCTCGACGCGATGGAGAACGATCCGCTGGCGTTCGTCGACGCCGACGGCGGCCCCCTGGCGCGCGAATTGGACCGCGGTTGGGACACCTTCGGCGCGAGCCTGCCCACCCTGGCGGTGGCGACGCTCGCGGTCCACGGCGTCAACGATCCCATCGCCCCCGTCGGTGCGGTACGGGCCTACGCCGAGCAGATCGAGAGTCTGTCGATCGTCGAAATCGCAGGTGGCGGGCACGACATCCTCAACGACGTGACCCATCGCGAGGTGGCCGCCACGGTGCTGGAGTTCATCGGCCGGCACCTCGACTGAAATTCATCCACAGGAGTTGTGCACAGTGTTAATGAATTACACGGCTGTGATTTCGCGCCCTACAACCAGGTGTCGGCTGTGGTCGCGGTAAGGAAGGCGTCGAGGTCGTCACGCCACTGGGCCGGGGTCGTCTTGTCGGGTTCGATGCCGGTGTATTCGCCGCGGTAGAAGAGCAGCGGCCGCGGCTTCGTCTTCGGCGGCTCCGACATGGCGTGCACCGCGCCGAACACCACGAAGTGGTCCCCGCCGTCGTGCACCGAGGCCACGGTGCAGTCGATGTGCGCGAGCGTCCCGGCGAGCACCGGCGACCCCAGGTGCGACGGGCTCCAGTCGACGCCGCCGAACTTGTCCGGCTCCCTCGACCCGAATCGCGCCGAGACGTCCTTCTGATCCTCGTGCAACACGTTGACGCAGAACTTCCCGCTGGCCTCGATGGCCTGCCAGGACCGCGACTGCTTGGTCGGACAAAAGAGCACCAGCGGCGGGTCGAGCGACAACGCCGCGAACGACTGACACGCGAAGCCGACCGGTTCGTCGTCGTGGACGGTGGTGATGATGGTGATACCCGTGCAGAACTGACCGAGCACGTGGCGGAACGTGCGCGCGTCGATCGGTTCAGCTACATGCTCTTCGCGCAAGCGCTCATCGGCCATGGCTACTTGAAGCCGACGCTGAAGTCGTGTCCCCACAACGACACCGCGGTGCTCTCCCGCGCCACCCAACTGGTGTCTTCGACTTCGAGCCCCTCGCAACCGAATTCGATGTCGAATCCACCGGGAGTCTTGATGTAGAAGGACAACATCTTGTCGTTGGTATGCCGGCCCAATGTCGCCGACATCTTCACCTTGCGGCGCAGCGCACGGTCCAAACATAGGCCGACGTCATCGGCTTCCTGGACCTCGACCATCAGATGCACGATGCCAGTCGGGTTGGGCATCGGCATGAAGGCCAACGCGTGGTGGCGGGGGTTGCAGCCGTAGAAGCGCAGCCAGATCGGATCGCCATCGGCAGGGCGGCCGGCCAACTCCGGCGGCAGGCTCATCGAGTCCCGCAGCCGGAAGCCCAGCACGTCCTGGTAGAACGCCTGGGCCGCGGCATCGTCGTCGCAGGTAAGCACCACATGCCCGAGGCCCTGCTCGGCGGTGACGAATTTGTGGCCGTAGGGGCTGACGAACCGGCGGCCCAGATATTGGGCGCCGTGGAACGCCTCCAGAACATTGCCCGCGGGATCGTTGAACCGGATCAGTCCCTCGACGCGCCGTTCGCGCTTGTCCTCGCGGGTGCCCTCGGTGAACTCGACGCCGGCCTTGGCCAGCGTCTCTCTCAGGTCCTGCAGAGCGGGTGCGTCGGCAACCTCCCAACCGGAGACGAGCAGACGGTCATGCTCGCCAGGCACGATCACCAACCGGGCGGCCATCTCGTCCATGCGCAGATACAGCGCGCCCTCTTCCGCACCATCGCCCTCGACCATGCCCAGCACCTTTAGCGCGAACTCACGCCATGCCGGCACATCGGTCGCCTCGATGCGCATGTACCCCAGCGCCTTGATGCTCATGGTCTAACTCCCCAGAAAATTAACAGTGAGCTCGTTGAATTCGTCGAACTTCTCCAGTTGCGCCCAGTGCCCGCACTGACCGAACACGTGCAGCTGCACGCGCGCGATCTGCTTGAGCGCGACCAGTGCGCCGTCGATGGGATTGACCCGGTCCTCACGGCCCCAGATCAGCAGCACCGGTTGACGAAGCTTGTAGACGTCGCGCCACATCATGCCGAGTTCGTAATCCGCTCCCGCGAACGACTTTCCCATCGCCTTGGCCGCAGCGAGCGACTCGGGCTGGCTGGCGATCGCGAAGCGTTCGTCGACCAGTTCGGGGGTGATGAGTTTCTGGTCGAAGACCATGATGCGCAGGAACTTCTCCATGTTCTCGCGCGTCGGGTGATGCGTGAACTTGCCGAGCAGCTTGACACCCTCGGTCGGGTCGGGCGCGAAGAGGTTCACGCTCAAGCCGCCGGGGCCCATCAGCACCAACCGGCCGGCCCGCTTCGGGTTGTCGAGGGCGAAGCGCACGGCGGTGCCGCCGCCCAGCGAATTACCCACCAGCGCAGCGCGTTCGACGCCGAGCTGGTCGAAGAGGTTCAGCAGGGCGGTGGCGCTGTAGCGGTTGTACTGCTCGTGTTCGGTGTGCTTGTCGGACAGCCCATATCCGGGCTGGTCGACGGCGAGTACGTGGAAGTGCTCCGCCAGCACCGCGATGTTCTTCGAGAAGTTGGACCAACTCGACGCACCGGGGCCGCCACCGTGGAGCAGGACGACGGTCTCAGGGTTGCCGACGCCGGCTTCGTGATAGTGCAGGCGCATGTCGTCGCGCACCTGCGCGAACCGGGAGGTCGACTCGAACGTAATCTCCTGCAGGGCAGTCATCGTCAGACCATCGTGTCGGCCGGGGGCAGACCGAAGGCCTCGTTGCCGAAGATGAGGTAAGCCCGCTCCGGCTCGTTGGCGGCGTGCACGCGACCGGCGTGGGCGTCACGCCAGAACCGCTGCACCGGCTTGTCGGTTTCGAGCGCGGTGGCGCCGGACGCCTCGAACAGCAAGTCGATCGACGAGATGGCACGCGCGGTGGCGCGCACCTGGTCCCGACGGGCGCGTGCCCGGAGTTCGAACGGAATTTCCTGGCCGGCCGTCAGCAGCGCGTACTCGTCGCCGACGTTGCCGATCAGCTGGCGCCAACCGGCGTCGATGTCGCTGGCCGCCTCGGCGATGCGCACCTTGGCGAACGGGTCGTCCTTGGACTTCTCCCCGGCGAACGCGGCGCGCACACGCTTGCCCTGATGCTCGACGTGCGCATCGTAGGCGCCGTAGGCCATGCCCATGATCGGAGCGGTGATGGTCGTGGGATGCATTGTGCCCCAGGGCATCTTGTACACCGGAGCCGTATTCGTCTGCAGCCCGCCAGCGGTGCGGTCGTTCATCGACTTGTACGACAGGAAGCGGTGCTTCGGCACGAACACGTCCTTGACGATGACGGTGTTGCTGCCGGTGGCCTTGAGCCCGACGACATGCCACACGTCGTCGATGCGGTAGTCGGTCCGCGGGATCAGGAAGCTGCCGAAGTCGACGGGCCTGCCGTCCTTGATCACCGGTCCACCGAGGAAGGCCCACGTGGCGTGGTCACAACCTGAAGACCACTGCCAGGCACCGCTGACGAGGTAACCGCCCTCGACGACGGTGCCCGCTCCCATCGGCGCGTAGGACGACGAGATGCGGACCGACGAATCGTCGCCCCAGACCTCTTCCTGCGCCTGCTGGTCGAATAGCGCGAGGTGCCAGTTGTGCACGCCGATGATCGAGCTGACCCAGCCGGTCGAGCCGCAGGCGCTGCCGAGACGACGCACGGCCTCGTAGAACGCGGTGGGGTCGCACTGCAGGCCGCCCCACTGTTCTGGCTGCAGCAACTTGAAGAAGCCGGCCTGGTCGAGCTCGGCGATGGTCTCGTCCGGGATGCGCCGGAGATCCTCGGCGGCTTGCGCGCGCTTGGCGATCAGCGGCAACAAGTCGTCGATGCCGTCTAGGACCGATTGCACGTCGCGTTGTTCAATGGACGTCACTGGTTGCCTCCGGGCATCTTGGGGCGGATGAAGAACTTGTCCAAGATTAGAACACGTTACGATTTGTGTCGAGCAAGGCATTCCTATGATGGCTAGACCTGCGGAAGCGCGTTTTTGTAACATGTTCCAGTTTTGACCTCTCAACTGATGGAGGACCGACCGTGACGGACGAGCCGCTCGGCACACACGTGCTCGAGTTGCAATTGGCTGGCGTCGTCGAGGAGACCGCCGATGCGCGCTCACTGGTCTTCAAGGTGCCCGACGGCCCGGGAGCCCCCGCGATTCCCGCGGAAAGGCTTCGCCACCAGCCCGGTCAGTTCCTCACCCTCCGGGTGCCCAGCGACCGCACCGGGTCGGTGGCCCGCTGCTATTCGCTGTCCAGCTCGCCGTTCGGTGACGAAGCGCTGACCGTCACGGTCAAGCGGACCGCGGGCGGCTACGCGTCGAACTGGCTGTGCGACAACGCGCACGCCGGCATGACGATGCACGTGCTCGCCCCGTCGGGGACCTTCGTTCCCACGACGCTCGACGCCGACTTCCTGCTGCTGGCGGCCGGCAGTGGCGTGACGCCCATGATGGCGATCCTCAAGTCGGCGCTGTCGGAGGGCACCGGCAAGGTGACGCTGGTCTACGCCAACCGTGACGAGAAGTCGGTGATCTTCGCGGCGGCCCTGCGCGAGCTCGCCACCAAGTACCCGGACCGGTTCACCGCCGTGCACTGGATCGAGACCGTCCAGGGACTCCCGAGCGCGGCCGCCCTGGTGAACCTGGTTGGCCCCTACGTCGAGCGCGAGACGTTCATCTGCGGGCCCGGCCCGTTCATGGTGGCGGCCGAGGAAGCGCTCAAGGTCGCGGGCGCCGCCCCGGAGCGAGTCCACCTCGAGGTGTTCAAGTCGCTCGAGTCCGATCCGTTTGCTGCCGTCGTCATCGAGGAAGGCGACGACGACGAGCCACCCGCGACGGCGGTGGTGACACTCGACGGCGAGACCCAGGACATCCGGTGGCCGCGCAACGCCAAGCTGCTCGACGTCCTGCTCGACAAGGGCCTCGATGCGCCCTTCTCCTGCCGCGAAGGCCATTGCGGCGCCTGCGCGGTACTCGTCAAGAGCGGCGAGGTGGGCATGGACGTCAACGACGTCCTCGAAGCCTCCGACCTCGCCGAGGGACTGATCTTGGCCTGCCAGGCCACCCCGAAATCCGATTCGGTCGAAGTCACCTACGACGAATGACGTGCGGGCTAACATTCGCTGGACCCATAGGAGCTCCCGTGTTTCGATCGGCCAAGAGTCTCGCAGCGGTGTCCGCACTCCTGCTCGCATTCGGCGTCCTCAGCCCGACCGCGCAGTCCGTCGCCGCGACGAACACCGCCACCAAGGGCATTGCCATCGACGGCACCCACACCGTGCAAATCCACGTCACGGCCAACTGCGTCAAGGCCGAGAACCGGTGCTACTTCGACACGTTGGCCGACGTCCTGACGCCGGAGGGCACGACGGGATTCCCGCCGGACTTCTACGGCAGGCAGAACACCACGATTCGGTCGACCAATCGACTGGTCTACATGGACGCCGACTTCGACGCCGCCAACACCCGGATGTTCAAGTCGCTCAGCGACACTCAGTTCGCGACGGTCTACTTCGCCGGCAACCCGCCCGTCATGCGCGGCGACGCGCGCACCGTCCAATTCGAGACTGGGCAACCGAACACCGACGCCGGCTTCATCGCATGCGCCTACATCCAGGTGGTGTACGGCGGCGTCAACCTGACCACACCGACCGCCTGCGCCCAAACCACCTACGCCTGAACCAGAACCGGTTGCGCGCGGTAGTCGCCAGCGAACAGCTTCTCCAGCGCGGCGACCTTCGGCATGTCATTGGCCGCGATGTAGGGGCTCGTCGGGTGTGAGGTCAGGTAGTTCTGGTGGTACTGCTCGGCGGGGAAGAAACCGGTGTTGGGCTCGACCGTCGTGACGATGGGAGCGGGAAACACCTTCGCGGCGGAGAGTTGGGTGACGTAGGCGTCCGCGACGCGCTGCTGGGTGGCGTCCTGGGCGAAGATCGCCGACCGGTACTGCGTGCCCTCGTCGGGACCCTGCCGGTCGAGTTGGGTCGGGTCCTGCACCACCGAGAAGTAGATCTGCAAGAGCTTCCCGAAGCTGACCTGGGCCGGGTCGTAGGTGATGCGCACCGACTCGGCGTGCCCGGTGGTTCCGGTGCTGACGGTCTCGTAGTCGGCCGTCGCCTGCTGCCCGCCTGCGTAACCGGAATCGGCCATCGTGACGCCCTTGACGTGCTGAAACACGCCCTGAACACCCCAGAAGCAGCCGCCGGCGAGCACGGCGGTCTCCGTCGCCCCCGGCGCCGCCTTGGGTTCGTCGACCGCGGGTACGGGGACGACGACGGAGGACGCCGACCCGATTCCCGCGAGCACCGCCGGGCTGGTGATGGTGCCCGACTGCACGCCGATGAACAGCGCCGCCGCCACGCCGAGCACCCCAAGACCACTGCCAAGCGTCAGCCTGCGGTTCGCCACCATGTCACCAGTGTCCCGTCGGACCGGCCGAGATGGGCGGCGGCGTTCTTACGGGACACTGACGAAACCCGCTTCTACCGCGGCAACCCCAGCAGTCGCTCGCCTGCGAGGTTGAGCAGGATCTGCTCGGTGCCACCGGCAATCGACAGGCACCGGGTGTTCAGAAAGTACCGCACGTCTGGCGAGTCGACGATGCCCGCGCCGTCCCGGGAATCCATGATCGCCTCGGCGAGATTTTGCCGGTACCGCACGCCGATCAGCTTGCGGACGCTCGAGGGAGCTCCGGGGTCGTGACCGCCGACCGCCATCTGTGCGATCAAGGCGTCGAGAAGCGCCCCGATCTGAGCCGCGACGATGAGGACGCCGAGGCGGTCGGCCTCGGCGGGGTCGAGATCCCCGTCGTCCTGACGTGAGTCCAGCACCTCCAGAAGGTGTTCCATGCCGCGGTCGAGCGCTCCGCCGGCAGCCATCGCGACTCGTTCGTTGGCCAGCGTGGTGCGGGCCAACGGCCAGCCACCGTCGACCGGTCCCACCACCATGTCGTCGGGCACGAAGAGGTCGTCGAAGAAGACCTCGTTGAAGAGGGCCTCACCGGTGATCTCGCGGAGGGGACGGATGTCGATGCCCGGCGACTTCATGTCGACCAGGAAGTACGTGATGCCCTTGTGTTTCGGAGCGTCGGGGTTGGTGCGAGCCAGGCAGACGCCCCAGTCCGCGCGGTGCGCATTCGACGTCCACACCTTCTGACCGGTCAGCAACCAGCCGCCTTCTGTGCGAATTGCCTTGGTGCGCAACGCCGCAAGATCGGATCCGGCACCCGGCTCACTGAACAGCTGGCACCAGTACACGTCACCGTTCAGCGTGCCGGGAATGAACTTCTCGATCTGCTCGGTGCTGCCGTGACCCAGGATCGTGGGGGCCGCCCACCACCCGATCGAGATGTCCGGCCGCACCACGCCAGCCGCCTCGAGCTCCTGGTCGATGACCAACTGCTGGGCGGGGGACGCCGCCCGCCCGTAGGGCTTGGGCCAGTGCGGTGCCATCAGACCCTTCTCGGCGAGGGCGGCCTGCCGCTTCTCCTCCGGCAGCGCGGCGATGTCGGCGACGATCCCCGCGACCTCGGCCCTGACGTCCTCGCCGTCGGTGACGTCGACGTGAAGTTGACGACGCACCCCGTCGCGAGTCAGCTTCGCGCACCGGCGCAGCCACGACGACCTGCCGCCGAGGAACTGGGCGTTGGCGTAGGCGCGCCGCATGTAGAGATGCGCGTCGTGCTCCCAGGTGATGCCGATGCCACCGAGCACCTGGATGCAGTCGCGGGCGTTGACCTTCTCGGCCTCGATGCCGACCGCCGAGGCGACGGCGGCCGCAATCGACAGCTGGTCGGCGTCGGCGTCGGTCACCGCGCCGGCGGCGTCGGTCGCGGCGATGGCGATCTGCTGGGCGCGCAGCAGCATCTCGGCGCACATGTGCTTTACCGCCTGGAAGCTGCCGATCGGCTTGCCGAACTGTTCGCGCACCTTCGCGTACTCCGTGGCCGTCTCCAGGCACCACCGCGAGATCCCACTGGCCTCCGCTGCCAGCAGGGTCGCGGTGAGGTCGACGACGCGTTGGTGCGGAAGGTCGATCTTGGTGGCCGGGGCCGACGACAGCTCGACGCGGGCCAACGGGCGGGAGAAGTCGGTGGCCTCGAGCCGCTCGACGGTCACCCCGGCGGCCGTGGCGTCGACGTAGACCCAGTCCTCCCCGGCGGGCAGGATCAGCACGCCGTCCAACATGGCGCCGAGCACGTACTTCGCCGTACCCGTCGCGGTCGTTCCGTCGAAGGTGATGTCCGAACCGAGCGCGACCCCCGCGGTGCGCTGCCCGGAGGCCAGCGCGTCGAGGAGCTTCTCGTCGGTGATCACCAGCGTGGCCAGCGCCGTCGTCGCGACCGGGCCGGGCACCAGCGCCGCGGCCGCCTCGTCGACCATCAGACACAGGTCCTCGACGCTGCCGCCGGCACCGCCGAGCTCCTCGGGCACGGCCACCCCGAACATGCCGAGCTGAGCCAGGCCGTCGTAGACCGGCCGCCACGACTCGGGGTCGCCCTCCTCGACGCCGCGCACCGCGCCGATGGCGCCGGAGGAGGCCGCCCAATCGCGGACGAGCTCTCGTAAGGCAAACTGATCGTCGGTGATGGTGGCGGACACCGCACCTGTCGAAGCCATGGTCGGGCCCTCCTGGGTCTTGGAGAGAAGACGGTGCTTCTCACTAGAACGTGTTCTAATGGTGACATCGTTCTAACGTCAAGTCGACTGCCATTACGCCAGGACAAGTCGGTGACCCGGGGGCACGGAGGTGGGACATTCCTGATTCGCGTGCGTATCGTTTTCACCTAGTGCGTACTACGAAGGAGATGCCTACCGCATGTCCGGTTCTTCAGTGCCAGCAAGCGAATCAGCAGCAACCAGCTCGGGTTCGGGGTCGTCGTCGGCCACCGGCCCCCGCCAGGTGACGAAGGTGGCCGTCCTTGCCGAGTCCGAACTGGGCTCCGAGGCCCAGCGTGAGCGCCGCAAGCGCATCCTCGACGCCACCCTCGCCATCGCGTCAAAGGGCGGGTACGAGGCTGTTCAGATGCGTGCGGTCGCCGAACGCGCCGACGTCGCCGTTGGCACGCTGTACCGCTACTTCCCGTCCAAGGTGCACCTGCTGGTGTCCGCGCTGGGCCGGGAGTTCGAACGCATCGACGCCAAGACCGACCGGGCGTCACTGACCGGGGGCACTCCCTACCAGCGACTCAACGTCATGGTCGGGAAACTCAACCGCTCGATGCAGCGGAACCCCCTGCTGACCGAGGCCATGACCCGCGCCTTCGTCTTCGCCGACGCGTCGGCTTCGGGTGAGGTCGACCACGTCGGAAAGCTGATGGACTCGATGTTCGCCAGGGCCATGAGCGACGGCGAGCCCACCGAGGACCAGTTCCACATCGCTCGCGTCATCTCCGACGTGTGGCTGTCCAACCTGTTGGCCTGGCTGACCCGCCGGGCCTCGGCAACCGACGTCAGCAAGCGACTCGACCTCGCCGTGCGGCTGCTGATCGGCGACGGGGAACACCCTAAGATCTGATTCGGCGGGCAGAAGCGCAGCGACTCGGGGAGGGATGTTGATGGCACTCCCGGCAGACCTCGTCCGCGCCCTCGACGCCGTCGCCGCCACCCCGCGGCTTCTCGTCGCCTCCGACTTCGACGGCACGCTTTCCCCGCTCGTCGACCGTCCCGCCGACGCCCGGCCCCTGCCACGGGCGGCCGAGGCGCTGATCGCCATCGCCGAACTGCCGTCGACCGAGGTCGTGCTGGTCTCCGGGCGCGCCCTCGCCGTGCTGCGCGAGTACTCCGGCATGCCGTCGAGCGTGCACCTCGTCGGCAGTCACGGCGCGGAGTTCGAGACCGGATTCGCCCTCGAGATCGACGAGACCCTGCTTGCCACGATCACCACCGAACTCAACTCGATCGCGGCGGCCCGGCCAGGGGTGACCGTCGAGCCCAAGCCCGCCAGCGTCGCGATTCACGTCAGGAACGCCTCCGCCGCCGACGGCGAGGCCGCCCTCGCCGCGGCCCGCACGGTCGGCGAGGCCTCCGGCGCCGAGATCACCGCGGGCAAGAACGTGCTGGAGTTCGCCGTCATCTCCACCGACAAGGGCGAGGCAGTCGACGTCTTCCGCCGGCGGGGTGACGCCACTGCCGCGGTGTTCTTCGGCGACGACGTCACCGACGAGAAGGCGTTCCGGCGCATGGTCGGATCCGATGTCGGCGTGAAGGTCGGCCCCGGCGAGACGCTGGCGGCCTACCGGGTCGACTCCCCCGAGGACGTCGCGGAGGCGCTGAACCACCTGCTCGAGCGACGACGCGGCTAGCGCATGGCCGTCGACGAGGCGCGCACCGCGCGGGCCGTTGGCGCCGCAACGGCCGCGGGCCGCCAGCTCGGGCTCGAGGTGCGCGAACCGCGGGTGCTCTACGACGTGTTCTCGGTCGTCGTCCACCTGGCCCCGAGCCCCGTGGTGGTCCGGGTGCCGACCGTGCTGCCGCCGTCGTACACGCTGCGGCCGCAAGCCCAACTCGCACAGCAGCGCGCGGAGCTCGCCGTGACCGGATGGCTTGCCGACCACGGCCATCCGGTCGTCGCACCCAGCCCGCTGGTGCCACGTGAACCCGTTGCGCGAGAAGGGTTCTCGATGACGTTCTGGCAGCTCGTCGAGGAGGTCCGGGTGCCCGAGCCGGACACCGCGACTCGCCTGGCGATGACCGCCAAACTTCACGCCGTGCTGGCCGACTACACCGACGAGAACCTGGGCTTCTGGGCTCCGTTCGCCACCTACGTCCCCGACGGGCTGACCGCGCTGGAGAGCCATCCCGATCTGCTGTCCGCAGCCGATCTCGACCGGGCTCAACGGGAATGGTCGGCCGTCGAGCCGATCGTGTCGAGCCTCGACGCGTTCCAACGGGAGTTTCCAGGGGTGGCGGTCCAGACGATCCACGGCGACGCACCGTTCCACAACATGATCACCACCCCTGCCGGCGAGTACTGGGCGGACTTCGAACTCGTCACCCTCGGGCCGGTCGAGTCCGACGTCGCACTGGCCGGCGCGGACGGCGTGGCGACCTACGACGAGGCAGCCGTGCGCCTCGGGCTGCGGGCCTCCGACCCCCGGGTGCTGCGTCTGGTAGAGGCCGCCGGATCTCTCGCGACTGTCGCCTGCCTCGCCATGGCTCCCCAATTGCCGATGCTCGTCGGTGCCGTCGAACCCGCTCTCACGCAATGGCGTTCGACGCCGGAGTTCACCGCACCCTGACTAGGCGGGCGGGCCCGACGTGCGACCGCGCACCAGCTCGGTATCGAGGATCTCCACCGCGGGCAGCCCCGACCGTGGCGGGTTGTGCAGCAAATGGCCTGCCCGACGCCCCTTTTCGACGCTGGGCTGCTTGACCGTCGTCAGCCCGCGCGCCAATGCGTCTGGGACACCGTCGAATCCGGTGACCGTCATCTGCCCAGGCACATAGATTCCACGACCACGCAGGTAGTCCATCGCCGAGAGCGCGAGCACGTCGGTGGTGCACATCAACGCCGTGATGCGGGGGTTGACGTCCAGCGCCACCTCGGCCGCGGCCCCGCCGGAGGCTTGGAGGTGATCGCGAGTCTCCACCACCGTCAACGAATCGGGTTGCAGGCCAGCATCCTTCATGGCCTCGCGGGTGCCTTGAATGCGCGCCCGCTGGACGAAGAAGTGCGGGTTGTCCATGCGCTCCAGATCGGCCGCCGCGGCCTCGGCGTCGCCGTGGGGCCAGTCGCGCCCCAGCCTCATCGTCAGCACTCCGATGTGTCGGTGACCGAGCCCGATGACGTAGTCGGCCACACTGCGCATCGCGGCGCGGTCGTCGATTCCGACACGCGAGGCGTCGGGGACGTCCCGTGGTTGGTCGACCACCACCACCGGCAGTGCGCGCTGCGCCACCACCTGAAGGTAGGGGTCGTCGTCGGAAGCCGAGTAGACGACGAAACCGTCGACGCCCGCGGACAGCACCGCGGCGGTGCCGTCGCTCACGCTGCGATTGGGGCCGGCGGCGACCAACAGCAGCCCCTGTCCCACCGCCTCGCAGGACTCGGCGAGCCCCGCGACGAAGTCCAGCGCCGCCGGGTCACGGAACGAATAGTTGAGCGGTTCGGTGAGGATGAGGCCGACCGCACCCGCGCGGCGAGTGCGAAGGGAGCGTGCGACCGGATCGGGTCCGGCGTAGCCCAGCTGCTTGGCCGTTGCCAGAACGCGCTCGCGGAGATCGGCGGACAACTGGTCCGGCCGGTTGTAGGCGTTGGAGATCGTGGTGCGCGAGACCTTGAGTTCGGCGGCCAACGACGCCAGGGTTGCGCGCCGGCGTGGCGCAGGTCCTCTGGGCATGGAGTATGACGCTAGCCGATTCCTTGCAGTTCACGCCGTCAACGGGCTGCGTGGCGCACGCTGGTGATGACGCGGACGGTGCCGCTCATGACGTCGGAGACGTAGACGGTGCG
Source organism: Mycobacterium sp. Root135 (assembly GCF_001426545.1). Classification (GTDB taxonomy): domain Bacteria; phylum Actinomycetota; class Actinomycetes; order Mycobacteriales; family Mycobacteriaceae; genus Mycobacterium. The sequence continues at coordinate 250,971 of NZ_LMEZ01000010.1, forward strand.
GCCGTCTCTACTCGCGGCCATCAGTCCGGGCTGGATGCCGACCCCGACGGTCGCGACGGTGTGGTTGGTGGCGACGTCGACGACCGTGACGGTTCCGCAGTTGATGTTGCTTACATAAAGACGATCGCCGCGCACGATCATGTCGACCGGGGCGGCGTCCGGCGGGATCGCGTCGAGCGCACGGGTCGTGGGGTCGACCTCCACCGCGGTGGTGGTCGACCCGTCCACCACGGTGAGGGCGTTGGTGGCGACGTTGACGACGTACAACCGCTTGCCGACGACGGCGGCGTAGTACGGGTATCCGGCGGTGTCCGCGTGGTCGGCGGTGTTGGTCGTCTGGTCGAGCACCGCCACCGTGCCGCCCGCGTAGTTGGTGACGTAGACCCGGTCCGCGGTGGCGGCGAGCCCGAACGGGTCACCGCCGACGGGGATTCGGACGAGTTCGGTGTTGTCGGCCAGGTCGATCACCGACACGGTTCCGGCGAGGTCCGCGACGTAGAGGCGGTCGCCGCTGATTTCGAGACCAAACGGATTGGCGCCGACGTCGATGACGTCGACGACGGTGTTGGTCGAGGCGTCGACCACGGAAACCGTGCCGTCGTCGGCGTTCCCGACGTAGAGCGTGCCGCCGCTGGCTGCCAGAGCGAACGGCATGCTGCCGACCTCGACCGAACCGACCACCGTTCTGGTCGCGGTGTCCACGACCTTCACCGATCCGTTGCCTGCCGCGTCGTCGGAGCCGTTGAGGACGTACAGGCGGTCCCCGATGACCGCAAGACCGTAGGTGAGCCCGCTGCCGACGTCGATGGTGTCGGTGACGGCGGCCTCGGCCGGGTCGACGGGCGCGCGCACGTCGACCGTCTGACCGTCGGACGCGGCGACGGCGAACATCGCGACCGCGTCGTCGGGATTCATGTGCGCCGACAGCCTGGCGGCCTGGGTTGGCGTGAACGCCCAGTGCCCGGAGTCGGCGTCGACGGTGACGGCACCGAGCCGCCGGTCGACCTGCCGGACCAACGAGTAGGTGAGCGCACCGGCACCGGGATCGTCGACGACGTTGACGTGACCGGCCACTCGTCCCGACATGCGGTCGACCCGGTCGACGACCGCACCCGGGGTGGCCAGCGGGTCGGCGTCGACCAGCTCGGTCCGCTGAGGGTCCGCGACCGACACCTGCCGATGGTCGACGACGCCGCGCTCGGACTGACGCCGCACCCAGGCCAGCACCGCCCACAGCGCCGGAGTGTCCGCCGGGCTCCCCGGCACCGGGACGACGAAGGGTGCCAACACCGCGGCGAGGACGCCAGTGAAGGTTCGCACCTGTTCACGTGCCGAATCCGCGTCGGGCGCCGTGGACACCCCCCGGGCCGCAACGGCCGACGCGTGGGCCGCCCCGTCCTGGCCGACGGCCGCCTGCTCGCCGGCCGCGGCGCCAAAGAACGTCCCAGCACCGCCACCGCCCCCGAACGAGACGGTCGCCAGTGGAATCGACGAGATCGCAGTGACGACAACACTGTTCGGCATGGAGGCGATCACGTCCGACGTGAACGCCCTGGCAGCCTTGGCGTCCTCGTGGACCGCAGCGACCGGAGTCGGGACGGCGACGGGCGCGGCTTCCTGGATCGGGACGGCCACCTGCTCCGCAGCGGGTGGCGTGGCGACCGACGTGACTTGGGGCGCAGCCTGTTCCTGGGTGACGGATTCCTGCGCGATCGGCTCGGTTCCGCTCGATGACGACGCGCCGGCCTCCGATGACCCCTGCTCGTACTCACTCGAGGTGAGCGCGCCACCGGAACTGCGGATGGAGACTCCTGGCGCCGGTTCGCTCGCCGACCCCGTCGACCCGAGAGCCTGATCGGGGTCTGACGTTGCGTCAGACCCCGACCCGGCACCGACGGAACCCGCCCCCACGGGTGGCGTCGACCCCCCAGACGACACCACCCCGGGCTCCGCCTTCGAGTCCGGGTCCCCCGATCCCGAACTCTCGACCTGCGACACGCCAGGCGACGGCTCTGCCGTTGGCTCGGCATTCACGATGCCCGGATGGGTCATCGCCGCCGCACCAACGCCGAACACCACTGCGAGGGCCCCCGCGCATCGAAGGCGTTTCGTGTTGCTCACCGCCGATGCCCCTCGCCGTTGTCCCTTCCGACGTCGTCCTCGTAGATGATGGCCCGGAAAGCGGCCCGGTCGCATCGGGGATTCCCCTATGGTTCTGCTGCCTGTGACCCCATGCCCACGACTAGTGCCGCGTCAGCCGCCCGTGGCGACGGGGCGGGCCGGTTCGCCGCACCACTGCGACCACGACCCGGGGAACAGCGCCGCGTCGACGCCGACCACGGCCAGCGCGGCGACCGCGACCGCCGCGGTGACACCCGACCCGCAGTACGCACCGGTGGTGTCACCGAGCGTGTCGGCGAGGTCGGCCGTCGGAAGGAACGCGCCGTCGGCGCCGAGCAGCGACGTGCTCGGCACGTTGACGGCGCCGGGAACGTGGCCCGCGACCGGGTCGACGGGTTCGACGTCGCCGCGAAAGCGCTCCGGGGCCCGTGCGTCGGCCAACCGGGAGCCGAGCGCCGCGGCCTCGTCGGCGCTCAACGTCGGTAGAGCTCCCGCGTAGAGGTCGGGATGGGTGACGGTGACGTCTCCCGGCTTTGGGGTGACGACGCCGGATTCCAGAGACCCTCGCCACGCCGCCAAGCCCCCGTCGAGGATGCGCACGTTGGCCAGCCCGGCCGCCCTCAACACCCACCACGCCCGCGCCGACCCGGCCCGATTCCAGTCGTCGTAGACCACGACCGCCTCACCGTCCCTGATCCCCCACCGCCGCGCCGCGGCCTGTAGCGCGGCGCCGGACGGCAGGGGGTGCCTGCCCCTTCCGGTCACGGAATGGTCGGTCAACTCGTCGTCGAGGGAGACGTAGACCGCGCCGGGAAGATGGCCGGCCTCGTACGCGGCGGTGCCGTCCGGTTCGGTCAGTTGCCAGCGGACGTCCAGGATTCGCGGCGGCGCACCTCCCGCGATCAGCTCCTCGAGTTCGGTTGCGGTGACCAATACTTCGGATCTCACGCACTCGAACGTACGCTGACCCGCGTGGGCGAGCACGCGTTCAGCGCAGCGGAGAGACGGGCCGTGTACCGAGCCATCGCCGAGCGCCGCGACATGCGTCGATTCGCACCCGGCGACGTGCCAGACGACGTCCTCGCCCGACTGCTCGCGGCCGCGCACGCCGCACCAAGCGTCGGACTGATGCAGCCGTGGCAATTCATCCGCATCACCGACGACGCCCTGCGCCACCAGATCCACGACATCGTCTCCGACGAACGCCGACAGACCGCGTCGGCACTGGGACCACGGGGCGACGAATTCCTCCGGTTGAAGGTCGAGGGCGTGCTGGACTGCGCCGAACTTCTCGTCGTGGCGCTGCGCGACGGCCGCGACCAACACGTCTTCGGCCGCCGAACCCTGCCCCAGATGGATCTGGCCTCCGTGTCGTGCGCCATCCAGAATCTGTGGCTTGCCGCGCGCGCGGAGGGCCTCGGCATGGGCTGGGTGTCGATCTTCGACCCCGTCCGCCTCGGGGCGCTGCTCGGAATGCCCGACGACGCCGAGCCCGTGGCGATCCTGTGTCTCGGCCCGGTTCCCGAGTTTCCCGACCGGCCCGCGCTGGAGGTCGACGAGTGGACGTTCGGCAGGCCGCTCGACGAATTCGTCTCGGAGAACGGCTGGGCGGGCCAACCCGCACCCGCCGTAGGCTTACCGCCGTGTCCCCCGTGACCGTCGACCTCAACGCCGACCTCGGTGAGGGTTTCGGAGTGTGGCGACTCGGCGACGACGACGCCATGCTCGAGCTCGTCACCAGTGCCAACGTGGCGTGCGGCTTCCACGCAGGCGACCCGGCCGGGTTGGCGACGGTGTGCCAGGCCGCAGCCCGCCGCGGCGTCCGCATCGGAGCGCAGGTGAGCTATCGCGACCTCGCCGGGTTCGGCAGACGCTACATCGACATGGAAGCCGACGATCTCACCGCCGACGTGATCTACCAGATTGGCGCCCTACAGGCCTTGGCCGCCGCCACCGGATCCACGGTCAGCTACGTCAAACCCCATGGTGCGCTGTACAACACGATCGTCCACGACGAGGGTCAAGCCGCCGCGGTCGCCGCGGCGGTGCACGCCGTCGACCCGGGCCTTCCCGTGCTGGGGCTGGCCGGTTCCGCGTTCTTCTACGCCGCCGACGCCCTCGGCCTGCGCACCGTCGCAGAGGCCTTCGCCGACCGGGCCTACCAACCCGACGGACGGCTGGTCTCGCGCCGCGAACCCGGCGCGGTCCTCGACGACGCCGAGGCCATCGCCGCCCGGGTGTCCTCGATGGTCGGCCGCGGCACAGTCGAGGCAGTCGACGGGACGACCATCCGCATCACCGCGGAATCGGTGTGCGTGCACGGAGATTCACCAGGCGCCGTGCACAGCGCCACCGCGGTCCGCGCTCGATTGGCCGCCGACGGAGTCGTCGTGAAAGCGTTTACCTGATGCGGCTCAAGCTCGGCCGGCCGAACCTCGCCGACTACCGCCGATACTTCGACCAACCGCCGGCGACGTCGCAGTCGCCACTCACCGTGACATGGGCAGGCGTGACCACCCTCCTCGTCGACGACGGCCAGTCGGCCCTGCTGACCGACGGATTCTTCACCCGCCCAGGGCTTCTCACCGTCGGTCTCCGCAAGCTGGCCCCGTCCCTACCCCGCATCGACGGATGCCTGGCCCGCCTCGGAGTGGACCGGCTGGAGGCCGTCCTGCCCGTCCACACCCACTTCGACCACGCGATGGATTCGGCGGTCGTCGCCCAGCGCACGGGCGCGAAGCTGGTCGGTGGCACGTCGGCAGCCCAGCTGGGCCGCGGTGCGGGACTGCCAGAAGAGCAACTCGTCGTCGTCAGCCCAGGTGAGCCAATGTCGTTGGGGGCGTTCGACGTAACCCTCGTCGCAGGGAGCCACTGCCCGCCGGACCGCTTCCCAGGCACCATCACCGAACCACCGGTCCCGCCGGTGCGGGCCTCGGCATACCGATGCGGCGAGGCGTGGTCGACTCTGATCCACCACCGCCCCACCGACCGACGCCTCCTCGTCGTCGGCAGCGCAGGCTTCGTCCCCGGCGCACTGCGAGGACGACGGGCCGACGTCGTCTACCTCGGCGTCGGACAGCTGGGGCTACAGCCGGAGCGCTACCTCCGCGACTACTGGGACGAGGCGGTGCGCGCGGTTGGCGCCAGCCGGGTCGTCCTCGTCCACTGGGACGACTTCTTCGGTCCGCTCCGGGAACCGGTGCGCGCGCTGCCATACGCGGGCGACGACCTCGACGCGTCGATGCGGGTGCTGACCGGGCTGGCGGCCGAAGACCACGTGGCACTGCACCTTCCAGCACCATGGGAACGTGCCGACCCGTGGAGCTGACGCTGGCACGACGTTGCCCGCGCTGCTTGGCATCGCCGCGGCGACCGCGCTGCTGGCCGTGTCGATCGGAGTGAAGGTCGGACCCAATCCCACCCATCCCGGTTCACAGTCGAACCTGTTGTGGCGCAGTGCGTCCAACGCGTCGGCGTACCGGGCCTGTGGACCGGGATCTCGCTATTCGGAATCTGACGGGTTCGGGACGGCAGGTGTGCGCCAGGATCGCGCCCGTCGGCACGAGGTAGTTTGCTCCAGATGCCCTCACGCCAATCTTTGCGCGCGCTGGACGCCGTCAACTTCTTCCTGGCTGACGTCCGCGACGGACTGGGCCCGTACCTCGCGATCTACCTGCTAGCGGTCCGCGGACCCGAACACGGCTGGAACGAGGCCACCGTCGGATCGGTGATCACCATCGCCGGCGTCGTCGGGCTGCTCTCGCAGACCCCCGCGGGCATCCTCATCGACCGGGTAAAGAACCGGCGGGCGATCATCGTCGTCGCCGCCCTTGCCGTGACCGTCAGCTCGCTGGTGCTGCCCTTCGTGAGCGGGTTCGCGTTGATCGCGATCAGTCAGTCGGTCGCGTCGCTCGCAGGTGCGGTGTTCGCCCCGGCGATCGCAGCCGTCACCCTTGGCCTGATGGGACCGCGGATGTTCGCACCCAGAGTCGGCCGCAACGAGGCGTTCAACCACGCGGGCAACGCCACCGCTGCGGGCGTCGCCGCGCTCCTCGCCTGGTCGCTCGGCCCGGTGGTGGTGTTCTGGCTGATGGGCGTGCTGGCCGTGCTCAGCGTCGTGGCCACCACGCGCATCCGCGGCGACGAGATCGACGACCAACTGGCCCGCGGCCTCACCCCCGACGACGGCGGGAAGTCCGTCGGCGCCTGGACCACGCTGGTCACCAACCGCCCGCTGATGATCTTCGCGATCATCGCGTTCACCTTTCACCTGGCCAACGCCGCGATGCTCACCTCCGTCAGCCAGCTCCTGACCCGCGTCGTCGGAAAGGACAGCGCCACGTCACTGGTCGCGTTGTGCATCCTGGCCGCGCAGGTGGTGATGGTGCCGGTGGCGATCGTGGTCGGCCGCAAGGCCGACGTCTGGGGCCGAAAACCCATCTTCCTGGTCGCCTTCGCGGTGCTGACGGCCCGCGGGCTGCTCTACACCGTGTCCGACAACGCGGCCTGGCTGCTGGCCGTGCAGGCACTCGACGGGATCGGCGCGGGCATCTTCGGAGCGCTGTTCCCCATCGTGATCGCCGACCTGACCCGAGGATCGGGACGGTTCAACGTGGCCCAGGGCGCCGTGTCGACCGTGCAGGGCGTCGGCGCCGCCCTCAGCGCGACGGTCGCCGGGTTCATCATCGTCACCGAGGGATACACGATCGCGTTCTGGACGCTGGCAGCCGTGGCCGCCATCGGCTTGGTGCTCTACGCCCGCTTCATGCCCGAGACCGCGCAGACGGTCAGCGACGCTGTCTAGCGATCTCCGCCAGCACCACACCCGCGGCCACCGAGGCGTTCAACGACTCCGTCGGCCCCGCCATCGGGATGGACACGATCGCGTCGCAGTTCTCCCGCACCAACCGGGATAGGCCCTTGCCCTCGGAGCCCACCACGACGACCATCGGACCGCTCGCGTCGACCTGGTCGAGCTGGGTGTCGCCACCGGCGTCGAGACCCACCACCAGCAGGCCCTCGTCCTTCCAGCTCTGCAGCGTGCGGGTGAGGTTGGTAGCCCGCCCGACGCGAAGCCGCGCGGCAGCGCCGGCACTGGTGCGCCACGCGACGGCCGTCACCGACGCCGACCGGCGTTGCGGGATGAGCACGCCGTGGCCACCGAACGCGGCGACCGACCTGACGATCGCACCCAGGTTCCGGGGATCGGAGATGTTGTCCAACGCCACCAGCAGGGCCGGCGTCGAATCCGCCTTCGCCACCCGCAGCAAGTCGTCGGGATGGGCGTAGTTGTACGGCGGCACCTGCAGGGCTATGCCCTGGTGAAGACCGTTGGCGCTGAGGCGGTCCAGGTCGTGCTTCTGCACTTCGAGGATCGAGATGCCCTTGTCGGCCGCACGCTGCACCGACTCGGTCAGGCGCTCGTCGGCTTCGGTTCCGAGCATCACCCACAGCGCAGTCGCCGGCACGCCGGCGCGCAAGCACTCGAGCACGGGGTTGCGGCCGAGCACGACCTCGGTCTCGTCGGTCTTCTTGTGCCGTCCCTGGTCCTTGCGGGCCGCCGCGGCAGCGCGCTTTCCGGCGGGGTGGTGTGGCCGCGCGCTCGCTGGCGGGGTCGCGCCCTTGGCCTCGAGCCCGCGCCTGCGCACACCGCCGGAGCCGATCTGCGGCCCCTTCTTGGTGCCCGCCTTGCGTACCGCTCCGCGTCGTTGGGAGTTGCCTGCCATTATTTGTTGCTCCCGTCGCCGAGTTCCCACTGTGGTCCGTCGGCGGTGTCGGTGACGACGATGCCCGCCGCCTTGAGTCGATCGCGAATCTCGTCGGCCTTCGCCCAGTCTCGTTGTTCGCGGGCCTCCGCGCGACCCTTGAGCGCCCACTGGACCAGCTCGTCGATCGCCGCGAGGGCCGCAGAGGTCTCGTCGCGCGATTCCCACCGCTCGTCGAGTGGGTCGCAGCCGAGGATGCCCATCATCGCCCGGATGGACCTGGCGTGCGTCATCGCAGTTTCGTGGTCGCCCGCGTCGAGCGCGCGATTGCCTTCGGCCCGTGCCGCGTGCACCTCGGCGAGCGCGGCGGGTACAGCCAGATCGTCGTCGAGCGCGGCGCCGAACTTCTCGGTCCAGTCGCCGGGCACGATCGTCCCCACCCGGTTGCGCACGCGGTGGAGGAAGTCCTCGATGCCGGTGTAGGCCTTCACTGCGTCCTGCAGGGCGTTCTCGGAGAACTCCAGCATCGAACGGTAGTGCGCGGAGCCGAGGTAGTAGCGCAGCTCGGCGGCCCGAACCCGTTGCAGCACAGCGGGAATCGCCAACACGTTGCCGAGGGACTTGCTCATCTTCTCGCCACCCATGGTGACCCAGCCGTTGTGCATCCAATACTGCGCGAAGCCGTCGCCGGCCGCCCGCGCCTGCGCGATCTCGTTCTCGTGGTGCGGAAACACCAAGTCCATTCCACCGGCGTGGATGTCGAACGCCGCACCGAGGTATGTCTCGCACATGGCGACGCACTCGGTGTGCCAGCCCGGACGACCCGGGCCCCACGGCGTCGGCCACGACGGCTCGCCCGGCTTGGCACCCTTCCACAGCGTGAAGTCACGCGGGTCGCGCTTGCCCGTGGCGACACCCTCGCCTTGGTGCACGTCGTCGATCCGGTGGCCGGACAACTGGCCGTAGTCGGGATAGCTCAGCACGTCGAAGTAGACGTCACCGCCGCCGGTGTACGCATGGCCGTCGGCGAGCAGCCGCTCGATGAGCTCGACCATCTGGGTGATGTGCCCGGTGGCGCGCGGCTCGGCCGACGGGGGCAGGACGCCGAGGGCGTCGTAGGCGGAGGTGAAGGCGCGCTCGAAGGTCGCCGCCCACTCCCACCACGGCCGGCCCGCGTCGGCAGCCTTGTTGAGGATCTTGTCGTCGATGTCGGTGACGTTGCGGATGAAGGCGACGTCGAAGCCCTTCGCCGTCAGCCAGCGACGCAGTACGTCGAACGCCACGCCACTGCGGACGTGGCCAATGTGTGGCAGACCCTGGACGGTGGCGCCGCAGAGGTAGATCGACGCGTGTCCGTCGCGCAGAGGGACGAAGTCACGCACCACACCCGTCATGGTGTCGTGAATTCGCAGGGGCTGAACGGTCACGACGGGCCAGCTTACCGGCCCGTCAGCCTTCAATCGTCCACACCACTGATCTGTTCCTCGTCTTCCACGACCAGCGCCGTCGCGATCGCGGCCAGACCTTCGCCCCGACCGGTCAAGCCGAGGCCGTCGGTAGTCGTCGCCGACACCGACACCGGCGCGTCGAGCAGCTGAGACAGAAGTTGCTGTGCCTCGGCGCGGCGCGGACCGATCTTGGGCCGGTTGCCGATCACCTGAACGGCGGCGTTGCCGACGCGGAAGCCTTCGGCACGGAGCAGTCCGTGCACGTGACGAAGCATGTCGGCTCCCCCGACGCCACGCCATTCGGGACGGTCGGTGCCGAAGACGGAACCGAGATCGCCAAGACCGGCTGCGCTCAGCAGAGCGTCGCATAGCGCGTGCGCCGCGACGTCTCCGTCGGAATGCCCAGCGCAGCCGTCGGCGTCATCGAAGGACAAGCACAGCAGCCAACACGGCCTACCGGCTTGAATCGGGTGCACATCGGTCCCCAGACCGATTCTTGGCACCATGGAGCGCCCCTGAAAGGTCAGGAAGCTGCTGCCAGAACCTCGTCGAGGATGCTTTCGGCCTTCTCCTCGTCGGTGTTCTCGGCAAGAGCCAACTCGCCAACGAGAATCTGCCGGGCCTTGGCCAGCATGCGCTTCTCGCCGGCGGACAGTCCGCGCTCCTGATCACGACGCCACAGGTCGCGAACGACCTCAGCCACCTTGTTCACGTCACCAGAGGCCAGCTTCTCCAAGTTGGCCTTGTACCGACGCGACCAGTTGGTCGGCTCCTCGGTATGCGGGGCGCGAAGCACCTGGAAGACCTTGTCCAGGCCCTCCTGGCCGACGACGTCGCGAACTCCGACGTACTCTGCGTTGTCAGCAGGAACTCGAACGGTGAGATCGCCCTGCGCAACCTTCAGGACGAGATATTCTCTCTGCTCGCCCTTGATGGTTCGGGTTTCGATCGCCTCGATCAATGCAGCACCGTGGTGTGGATAGACAACGGTGTCTCCGACCTTGAAAATCATCAGATTCGAGCCCCTTTCACAACCCAATGTTAGCACGGAGCTAAGACACGTGTTGCGCAACGATGCAGGTCAGGGGCACCGCGGGTGAAGACGAGGGGTTGACAGGGTGAGGAATCCGTGCAACGCGCAGGCCTCTCGGCAAACCCATGCCGGACTATCAGCCGCCCCAACGGACCCGTTCCGAGCGGTGTGACGAGCCCCGTCGCCAGCCCTCGGCTTCCGCCACTCCACGCCACCTACTACTCTGCATAGTCGACACTCGGGATGCACGTCACGGTCGTCCCGTCGCCGAGCAGGAGGCTTCAGTGACGCTCTCGAAAACGCGGACTTCCGCCGTCGCGCTGGCCGCTTGCGGCCTGTCGGCCGCCATCGTCCTGTCCGGCTGCAGCGCAGGCCAGATCTCCCAGTCGGCATCGCAGCAGCCCGCCGTCAACGGCACCCTCGCCTGGGTCGGCGACCCGACCTCGGGAATCGCCCTTCGCAACGTGCACCTGCGCGCCCCCCAGACCTCCGACTACGTGCGGCCCGGCGGCGACACCGAGTTGCTGTTCGTCGCCGTGAACGAGTCGGCGGAGAAGGACGACCGGCTGGTGTCGATCACGTCCAGCGTCGGCACCGTGAGCCTCACCGGGAATCTCACCGTCCCCGCAGGCGGCACCCTGATCGTGGGGACTCCGGACGGCACGCCGAGCGCACTGGACGCCACCGAGGGCGCTAGCACCGTCGAAGCTTCCGTGCAGCTCACCAAGCCGATCAGCAACGGCCTCAACTACCCGTTCACCTTCACCTTCGAGCGCTCCGGCCAGACGGAGCTCAACGTGCCGATCTCGGCCGGGGAGACTCCACGTCGTGAGGCAGCGGTCGAGGCGGGCGCCGAAGCCGACACGGGCGGCCACTGAGCTTCGTCGGCACCGTTCTGTCGGTGTCGCCCGATACGGTCGGCACGTGGCAAAGGTCGGTTCCAAGGCGCGTTCGCAACACCGCTGTTCGGAGTGTCAGCACGTCACTGCCAAGTGGGTCGGCCGGTGTCCGGACTGCGGCAGCTGGGGCACGGTCGACGAGATCGCCGTCCTCACCCCGATCTTGGGCGCGGCGTCTAATCGCGCCGTCGCACCAAGCTCTCCCGCCGTCCCCATCAGCTCGATCGACCCCGGCTCCACCAGGCACTTTCCGACAGGGGTCAGTGAGCTCGACCGGGTTCTCGGAGGCGGCCTCGTCCCCGGCTCGGTGACGCTGCTGGCCGGCGATCCCGGCGTCGGCAAGTCGACGCTGCTGCTCGAGGTCGTCCATCGCTGGGCGGAATCCGGTCGCCGCGCGCTGTATCTGTCGGGCGAGGAGTCCGCGGGCCAGATCCGACTGCGCGCCGAACGCACGGGCTGCACGCACGACGAGGTGTTCCTCGCGGCCGAGTCCGACCTGCAGACCGCGCTCGGCCACATCGAACAGGTGAAGCCCTCGCTCATCGTCGTCGACTCGGTCCAGACGATGTCGACCACCGAGGCCGACGGAGTCACCGGCGGCGTCACCCAGATCCGGGCGGTCACCACCGCCCTGACGATGGCCGCGAAGACCACCGGTGTCGCGATCATCCTCGTCGGCCACGTGACCAAGGACGGGGCCATTGCGGGACCCCGTTCGCTGGAGCACCTCGTCGACGTCGTGATGCACTTCGAAGGTGACCGCTCGTCGGCACTGCGCATGGTGCGAGGGGTGAAGAACCGCTTCGGCGCCGCTGACGAAGTCGGCTGTTTTCTGTTGCACGACAACGGCATCGAGGGCGTCGCCGATCCGTCTGGCTTGTTCCTGGACCAGCGGCCGCAACCGGTGTCGGGCACCTCGGTGACGGTGACCCTCGACGGCAAGCGACCCCTCATCGGCGAGGTTCAGGCGCTCATCGGCTCGGCGTCGGCGGGCAATCCGCGGCGGGCAGTCAGCGGCATCGACTCGGCCCGTGCAGCGATGATCACCGCGGTCCTCGAGAAGCGCGCGCACCTCAACGTCGGGCAGAACGACATCTACTTGTCGACGGTCGGCGGCATGCGCCTGACCGATCCGTCCTCCGACCTGGCGGTCGCGCTGGCGATCGCGTCGGCGTATGCCGACATACCGATGCCGACGACGGTGGTCGCCATCGGTGAGGTCGGCCTCGCAGGCGATCTTCGCCGCGTGACGGGCATGGACCGCCGCCTGGCGGAAGCGGCCCGGCTGGGGTTCACGTGCGCCGTGATACCGCCCGGGGTGAAGGACGTTCCCGCCGGGTTGACGGTGCAGTCGGCGGACAACATCTCGGGGGCCTTGCGGGTGCTCAGGAACATCTCCGACAATGTGAGGGACAATGGCGGCCGACGCTAGGAGAGGTGATGGCCGTGAAGGCTGCCAGAAGCGGGCGCGGCAACGTCGTGCAGCTCGCTCGTCCGACACTGCGTGAGACCCTCGGACAGCTGGCCCCGGGTACCGCGCTTCGTGACGGACTCGAGCGCATCCTGCGTGGACGTACCGGCGCGCTGATCGTGCTGGGGTTCGACGACGGCGTCGACGCCATCTGTGACGGTGGCTTCGCTCTCGACATCGCCTACGCGCCGACGCGGCTTCGCGAATTGTCCAAGATGGACGGCGCGGTCGTGTTGTCCAGCGACGGAACCCGCATCCTGCGCGCCAACGTGCAGCTCGTCCCCGATCCCTCGATCCCGACCGACGAGTCGGGAACCCGGCACCGGTCAGCCGAGCGCACGGCCGTGCAAACGGGTTATCCCGTTGTCTCCGTTAGCCATTCGATGAGCATCGTCACCGTCTACGTGGCCGGCGAGCGACACGTGGTGCCCGATTCCGCGACGATCCTGTCGCGCGCGAACCAGACGATCGCCACCCTCGAGCGGTACAAGGCCCGGCTCGACGAGGTCAATCGACAGCTCTCGACCGCCGAAATCGAAGACTTCGTGACACTGCGCGACGTCATGACCGTGGCGCAGCGCCTGGAGATGGTCCGCCGCATCAGCCTCGAGATCGACGCCGACGTCGTCGAACTCGGTACCAACGGACGCCAACTCAAGCTGCAGCTCGAAGAACTCGTCGGTGACAACGACACCGCCCGCGAACTGATTGCGCGCGACTATCACGCCAACCCGGATCCGCCCTCGACCGCCCAGGTGCTCGCGACGCTGGACGAGCTCGACACCCTCAGCGACAACGAACTCCTCGACTTCACCGCGCTGGCGCGGGTCTTCGGCTATCCGTCGACGCTGGAGGCACAGGACTCCGCGATGAGCTCCCGCGGCTACCGCGCGATGGCAGGCATTCCACGACTGCAGTTCGCCCACGTGGACCTGCTGGTTCGCTCCTTCGGGTCGCTGCAGGGCGTGCTGGCCGCAAGCGCCAACGACCTGCAGTCGGTCGAAGGCATCGGGTCGATGTGGGCCCGGCACATCCGCGAGGGACTCTCCCAGTTGGCGGAGTCCACGATTGCCGATCAGCTGGCCTGATCCTCGGTGCGCACCGTTCTCGTCGTGGTGCACCCGGAGGCCACTCATCACGTCGACGGCCTCGTCGGCGGGTGGTACGACTCCGACCTCACCGCCGTCGGCCAGCGGGACGCCGAATCTGCCGCTGTCGCCGTCCGCAACGCGATCCCCGGCGGAGCCCCGGTAGACGTCTTCTCTTCCGATCTTGACCCGTTGTCGGCGAACCGCAGAGGCGATCGCGACGCCCCTTGGGGTGACGCCGTCGTTCGACCGGCGCCTGCGCGAGAAGTCCTACGGCGTTGCAGGGGGCCGACCGCAGAGCTGGCTCGACAGTCGGTTCGTACCTCCGCCGCCTCCGACCGGAGAGCGAATGCACCACGACGAGGGCGTCGACGGCGCGGAAACCAAGGCGGCCTTCGCCGAACGCATCTACGCCGTCATGGACGACGTCCTGGCACGACCGGTCCAACGGCAGGTGATCGTCACCCACGGATTCGCGCTGACGTACGTCGTCGCGGCCTGGATCGGCATGCCCGTCGAAGCGCTCGGCTACGTGCACTTTCGTGGCGGGCCGGGGAGCATCACCACCCTGCACGAGGACGACCACTTCCACAATCGATCGGTCATGTCGCTGGGCGGCACCGAACATCTGCGGTTGACTTAGCTTGGTCGCAGGTCCGTGTCGGACCCTGGATCTACAATCGAACACATGAGCGAACAGGGTGCGGTGGCGGTGTTGCTGCAGCGGATGTGCTCCGCCGCGCGAGCCGAAGCCTGCGCCGCCGCCGAACGACTCGTCGCCATCGGAGAACTGGTCTCCCTGCGACTCGCCGAGGACGCCGGGGCCACCGACCTGTGGGTCGTCGACGCCACCGACGCCGTC
>NZ_LMEZ01000011.1 GCF_001426545.1 Mycobacterium sp. Root135
CGCCAATGATACTGCCCTTTCGGGTGGAAAAGTAGGACACCGCCGAACACCCTTTAAGCCCTAAGGCCCCCAATAACATTGGGGGCCTTAGGCATTTCAGCGACTTGTCGTTCAAATGGGCAATCGTCGCGCGGCATCGAATGTCGCCGTATCCTTTGCGAGACGGCGAGTAGAACAGGGAAGGCAACGTGGCCCAGGACACGCAACGCGGAGGCGACGACAAACGGCCTCGGCGTACTCCCAGCGCCGGCGCACCGCGACGGGGTTCTTCGGATCCCCGCCGTGGCTCTGCACCCGGCTCCGGCTTCGGTGATCGTCGCGGGGCACCGCGATCCGGCGGCCCCGATCGGCCGCGCCGACCGCGTTCGCCGTCCCAGGATCCTCGTTCCGACAAGGATGCACCTCCCATCCCCGATGACGTCGAGGCCAAGCAACTGGCCCCGGACGTTCGCGGGGAATTGATGACCCTGGACAAGGCCACCGCCGACTACGTGGCCAAGCATCTGGTCGCGGCCGGCGACCTCCTCGACGTGGATCCAGAATTGGCGTTGAAGCATGCGCAGGCCGCGCGGACGCGCTCTGGCCGGATCGCCGCCGTGCGCGAGGCCGTCGGCATCGCGGCCTATCACTGCGGGGATTGGGCTCAGGCGCTTTCGGAGTTCCGCACCGCGCGACGGATGGGCAGCAAGTCGCCGCTGCTCGCGCTGATCGCGGATTGCGAGCGCGGCGTGGGCCGTCCTCAGCGCGCGATCGATCTGTCCCACACCCCCGAGGCCGAGGAACTCACCGGTGACGACGCCGACGAACTGCGGATCGTCGTCGCGGGTGCCCGGTCGGATCTCGGTCAGCACGAGCAGGCGCTGGCAGTGCTGTCGTCGCCTCCGCTGGATCCAGAGCGAACGGGGTTGACTGCGACACGGCTCTTCTATGCCTACGCGGACACCCTTCTCGCGCTGGGTCGCAACGACGAAGCGCTCCAGTGGTTCATCAACGCCGAGGCGGCGGACGTCGACGGCGTCACCGACGCCGACGAACGAATCACCGAGCTGAGCTGAGCTGACGTGACGACACTTGCAGAGCTCCACGACTGTCTGCTGCTCGACCTCGACGGCACGGTCTTCCGCGGGCAGCAGCCCACCGAAGGTTCGGTCGAGACGCTCGCGACCGTCCGGCCCCGCACGTTGTTCGTGACGAACAACGCGTCGCGCGGTTCCGACGACGTCGCGAAGAATCTCGTCGCGATGGGCTTCGACGCCAAGGCCGACGACGTCGTCACCAGCGCGCAGAGTGCTGCGCGACTGTTGGCAGCCCAAATGGCTTCCGGGTCAAAGGTTCTCGTCATCGGCACCGAGGCCTTGGCGGATGAGGTCCGCAAGGTCGGTCTCGAGCCGGTCCGCAAGTTCGCGGACAAGCCCGACGCGGTGGTGCAGGGCCATTCGCCGCAGACCGGATGGGCCGACCTCGCCGAGGCCGCGCTTGCCATCCGCGACGGTGCGCTGTGGGTGGCGGCGAACGTGGATCGCACCCTTCCGTCGGAAGTCGGTCTGCTGCCGGGCAACGGGTCGATGGTCGCGGCGCTGGAGACCGCGACCGATCAGCGACCGCAGGTGGCGGGCAAGCCACAGCCGCCGCTGCTGCTCGACGCGCTGGCCCGCGGCGAGTTCGAACGCCCCCTGGTGATCGGGGACCGACTGGACACCGACATCTCCGGCGCCAACGCCGCCGGCCTGCCGAGCATGTTGGTGTTGACCGGCGTCAGCTCGGTCGCCGACATGATCTACGCCGACGCCGCCGAGCGGCCGAACTACTTGGCCGCGGATCTGCGGTCGCTGAACGCCGACAGCGCCACACTGCGCGTGGCGCCGCATCCGTCGTGGCGCGTGGAGGTCGGCCCGCAGGACGTCACGGTGTACTGGACCGGCCGCGACGCCGAGGACCCGTTGAGCATCGTGCGCGCCGTCGCGAGCACCGTCTGGGGTTCCAGCGTCGACGGAGTTCGGTTCGCCATCCTCGGCGGGGACCACACAGCACATGAAGCACTGGAACGCTGGTCGTTGGCAGGTTCGTCCGATCAGCTAGCGTGAAGGTCGAGATGACGACCGATCCCGACCAGATCCGCGCCATGGTCGCGGCATTGCTCGCCGACCTGCCCGATCCGAGTGCCGACGACGCCGAACACGTCGACGTCGAACGCATCGCGGCAAGCCTGGAAGAGGCACACGACCTGCTGGTTCGGGCGCTGGAATCAGTCGAGAGGTAAGCACACGTGACTCGGCGCGCTCGCGTTGATGCCGAGCTGGTCCGACGTGGTCTGGCACGGTCCCGCCAGCAAGCGGCGGAACTGATCGGTGCCGGTCGGGTCCGCATCGACGGCATGCCGGCCGCGAAGCCGGCGACCGCAGTCACCCCCGACGCGAACCTCACCGTCACCGGGGCCGCCGAGCGGAGTTGGGTGTCGCGCGGCGCGCACAAGTTGATCGGCGCCCTTGACGCCTTTGACGTACCCGTCGAGGGTCGCCGCTGCCTGGACGCCGGCGCGTCGACCGGTGGCTTCACCGAGGTGTTGTTGGATCGTGGCGCGGGGCAGGTGGTGGCCGCCGACGTCGGCTACGGCCAACTGGCGTGGCCGTTGCGTTCCGATTCCCGCGTGGTGGTCATGGAGCGCACCAACGTGCGGGCGCTGACCGCCGACCTCATCGGAGGCCCCGTCGACCTGGTGGTCGCCGACCTGTCGTTCATCTCGTTGGCGACGGTGTTGCCTGCGCTCGTGTCTTGCGCGTCGGCGGGCGCCGATATCGTTCCCATGGTGAAACCACAGTTCGAGGTTGGCAAGGCGCGCGTGGGGCCGGGGGGTGTCGTGTCGGATCCCGAGATCAGAGCTGACGCGGTGCTGTCGGTCGCGCGCAGAGCCGCCGAACTCGACTGGCAGACCGTCGACGTCACGTCGAGCCCGCTTCCCGGGCCGTCCGGCAACGTCGAATTCTTCCTGCGCCTGCGTGCGCAGACAGACCGTCCACTCCTTGGCGAGTCCCTGGAGAGCGCCGTGCGTCGAGCGATCGAAGAAGGGCCACAATGACCTGCGAACGCCAGGTGCTGCTCGTCGTCCACACCGGACGTGACGAGGCCACCGAGACTGCTCGTCGAGTGGAGAAGGTGCTCAGCGCCAACGGAATCGGGCTACGAGTGCTCGCCGCCGAGCAGGTCGAGCATCAGCCGTTGCCCAGCAGCGCCTCGGTCGTGAACACCATCGGCACCGAGATTCAGGTGGTCGACGCCGACGAGCGCGCCGCCGAAGGGTGCGAGATGGTGCTCGTGCTCGGCGGTGACGGCACGTTCTTGCGGGCCGCGGAACTCGCCCGCAACGTCGAGATCCCGGTGCTGGGGGTGAACCTCGGCCGCATCGGCTTCCTCGCCGAGGCAGAGGCCGGCGCCATCGACACCGTGCTGGATCAGGTGATCACCCGCAACTACAGCGTCGAGAATCGGATGACGCTCGACATCGTCGTGCGCGTGGACGGCCAGATCAAGCAGCGCGGGTGGGCGTTGAACGAGGCCAGCCTCGAGAAGGGCCCCAGGCTGGGGGTACTCGGCGTCGTCCTCGAGGTCGACGGTCGCCCGGTCTCGGCGTTCGGGTGCGACGGCGTGCTGGTGTCGACCCCGACCGGGTCCACCGCGTATGCGTTCTCTGCTGGCGGCCCGATTCTGTGGCCCGATCTCGAGTCGATTCTGGTGGTGCCCAACAACGCTCACGCCCTGTTCGCGCGGCCCATGGTGACCAGCCCGGACGCGTCCATTGCGATCGAGGTCGAGGCCACCGGGTACGACGCCATGGTGTTCTGTGACGGTCGCCGCGAGATGGTGGTGCCCGCGGGTGGCCGGCTCGAGGTGACTCGGTGTGGGACTCCGTTGCGGTGGATCCGGTTGGACAGCGCCCCGTTCACCGACCGATTGGTACGCAAGTTCCAGTTGCCGGTCACCGGCTGGCGGGGACACAGTGCTCGCTGAGATCCGCATCGCCGAACTCGGCGCCATCAGGTCCGCCACCGCCGAATTCGACCGTGGGCTCACGGTCTTGACGGGGGAGACCGGCGCGGGCAAGACCATGGTGGTCACCGGCTTGCACCTGCTCGGTGGCGCCCGCGCGGACGCCAGTCGGGTCCGGTCCGGGTCTGAACGGGCCGTCGTCGAAGGTCGTTTCACGACGACCGAACTCGAGGGCGCCGTCGCCGAGCGGATCGACGAGATCCTGGATTCCTCCGGTGCCGACCGCGACGACGACGGCAGCGTCATCGCCGCTCGTTCGGTCAGCCGTGACGGTCCGTCGCGCGCCTACCTCGGTGGGCGCAGTGTGCCCGCCAAGTCGTTGAGCACCTTCACCAACGAACTCCTTGCGCTGCATGGGCAGAACGACCAGCTGCGGTTGATGCGCTCCGACGAGCAGCGGTCGGCGCTCGACCGTTTCGCCGACGTCGACGCCCCGTTGGCGCGGTATCGGGCGCATCGCGAGGAGTGGTTGACCCTGCGCCGGGATCTGACCGACCGCAGGCAGCGGGCGCGCGAGTTGGCGCTGGAGGCCGACCGGCTGCAGTTTGGGCTCGGCGAGATCGACGCCGTCGCCCCGCAGCTCGGTGAGGACGAGTCGTTGGTGGCCGACATCCGCCGTCTGTCCGAGTTGGATGCGCTGCGCGATGCGGCCCAAACCGCGCGGATCGCCCTGTCCGGAGAGCTGGACGAGCCGGTGCAGGGGGCGGTGTCGGCGGTCGACGGCATCGGCCAGGCGAAGACGGCTCTGCAGGCCACCGACGACGCCGCCCTTCGGACGCTGGGCGACCGGCTCGGCGAGGCGCTGGCCGTCGTCGGCGACGTGACGGGTGAGCTCGGCGACTTCCTGGCCGAATTGCCCAGTGACGCAAGCACTCTGGAGGGCAAACTGGCGCGTCAGGGCGAGCTGCGCAACCTGACCCGCAAGTACGCGGCCGACGTGGACGGCGTGTTGGCGTGGGCGGAGGACGCCCGCGGCCGGTTGGCGCAGCTCGACGTCTCCGAGGAGGGACTGGCGGCGCTGCAGCAGAAGGTGGACCAACTCGAGGGCAAGGTCGTCGCGGCGGCCGCCGACGTCACCAAGGTGCGCACCAAGTCCGCCAAGGCGATGGCCAAGGCCGTGACGACCGAGCTCGCCGGGCTGGCGATGTCGGGGGCCGGGTTCAGCATCGCGGTGGGTCCGCTGCTGGCCAGGGCCGACGACTCGGCCCCGCTGACGCTGACCTCGGGTGCGGTGGTGCACGCCGGCCACGACGGGGTCGACGCCGTCGAGTTCGGCTTCACGCCACATTCCGGGTCCGACGCCCTGCCGCTCGCCAAGAGCGCATCCGGCGGCGAGCTGTCCCGGGTGATGTTGGCCCTCGAGGTGGTGCTGGCCGCGTCGGCGGAGGGCACGACGATGGTCTTCGACGAGGTCGACGCCGGCGTCGGCGGACGGGCGGCGGTGCAGATCGGCCGTCGGTTGGCGCGGTTGGCCCGCACGCATCAGGTCATCGTGGTGACGCACCTGCCGCAGGTGGCGGCCTATGCCGACGTGCACCTGGTCGTCGACAGCGGGTCTGGCAAGGCCAAGTCGAGCGAGGTGCGCCGCCTCGACGAGGACGACCGGGTCGGCGAGCTGGCGCGGATGTTGGCCGGGCTTGGGGAGTCCGACAGCGGTCGGGCACATGCGCGCGAACTGCTCGAAGGGGCGCAAAAGGAAGCCGCCGAGTAGGGGATTCGAGACGGAACCGCCCACGCGTTCGTGTTGCAGATGTGACAGAACGTAACTTCTGAGGCTGGTGATACGGCGCGCCTCCACCTCAACTTGAGGGTTGCCCGACAGAATCCCACCATGAAGATGTCAGCGCTTCTCTCGCGTAATGCCGGCTCACGACCCGGCGTAACCGGTACGGCCCGCGTCGATCGCGACATCGACCGCCTGCTCCGACGCGTGGGACCCGGCGACATCGTCGTCATCGACGCCCTCGACCTGGACCGCATCACGGCCGACGCGCTGGTCGAGGCCAACGTCGCCGCGGTGGTCAACGCGTCGCCCTCGATCTCGGGTCGCTATCCGAACCTCGGCCCGGAGGTGCTCGTCGCCAACGGCGTCGTGCTGGTCGACGAGGCGGGTCCGGAGATCTTCAAGAAGATCAAGGACGGCAGCAAGGTGCGCCTGCACAACGGCGGCGTCTACTCCGGTGACCGACGCCTCGCGCTGGGCGTCGAGCGCACCGACGAAGAGATCCACGACCTCATGCACGAGGCCAAGAGCGGTCTCGTCGCGCACCTCGAAGCGTTCGCGGGCAACACCATCGAGTTCATCCGCAGTGAAAGCCCGCTGCTGATCGACGGCATGGGCATCCCCGACATCGACGTGGACCTGCACCGCAGGCACGTCGTCATCGTCGCCGACGAGGCCGACGCCGCCGAGGACCTCAAGGCGCTCAAGCCGTTCATCAAGGAGTATCAGCCGGTCTTGGTCGGCGTGGGCTCCGGCGCCGACGTGCTGCGCAGGGCGGGACACCGGCCTGCCCTCATCGTCGGTGACCCCGAGGAGATGAGCGTCGAGGTGCTGCGGTCCGGCGCCCAGGTGGTGCTGCCGGCCGACGCCGACGGCCACGCCAAGGGCCTCGAGCGCATCCAGGATCTCGGGGTGGGCGCCATGACGTTCCCGGCCGCCGGCTCGGCCGCCGACCTCGCGATGCTGCTGTGTGATCACCACGGCGCCTCCCTCATCGTCACCGCGGGCCACAACGCCAGCATCGAGGAGTTCTTCGACCGCTCACGTCAGCAGAGCAACCCGTCGATGTTCCTGACGCGGCTGAAGGTCGGCGAGAAGCTGGTCGACGCCAAGGCCGTCGCAACGCTCTACCGCAGCCGCGTGTCCGGTGGCGCCATCGCGCTGCTGGTGCTGGCCATGCTGATCGCCGTCATCGCCGCCCTCTGGGTGTCACGCGCCGACGCCGTCGTCATCGAATGGGTCACCCAGTACTGGAATCAGTTCTCGCTGTGGGTGCAGGGCCTGGTCACCTGACTCGTCGCCCGTCACGTCTTTCGGAGGTTTCGTGATTTCCCTACGCTCACACGCAATCTCACTGGCGGCGGTCTTCCTCGCCTTGGCGATCGGCGTAGCCCTGGGGTCGGGGTTGTTGTCCAACACGTTGCTGGCGGGTCTCAAGGACGACAAGGCCCAGATGCAAAACCAGATCAACGGGCTGACCGACGAGAAGAACGTCCTCAACGAAAAGCTGAGTGCGGCAAATGACTTCGACGCCCAGATGTCGCCGCGGATCATCCGTGACGCGATGAAGGGCAAGTCGACGGTGATGTTCCGGACTCCCGACGCCAGTGAGGACGACGTAGCTGCGCTGTCGAGGCTCGTCGAGGAGGCCGGCGGTGTGGTGACGGGGACGATCACGCTGACGCAGGAGTTCGTCGACGCCAATTCCTCGGAGAAGTTGCTGTCGGTCATCAATTCGCCGATCGTGCCCGCCGGCCGCCAACTGAGCACCACCTCGGTGGACCAGGGCACCCAAGCCGGTGATCTGCTCGGCATCGCGCTGCTGACCGGGAAGGACCAGAACGCCCCCGCCGTCGACGACGCGCAGCGGGACGGCGTGCTGGTGGCGCTTCGCGACACCGGCTTCCTCACCTACGGCACCGATCGAATCGGGCCCGCGGACACCGCCCTGGTCGTCACGGGCGGCGGTTTGGCCGACGACGCGGGCAACCAGGGCGCGACCGTCGCACGCTTCGCCGCAGGTCTGGCGCCCCACGGCGCGGGCACGTTGCTCGCCGGGCGCGACGGCTCGGCGACCGGCACCGGCGCCGTCTCGGTGGTCCGATCCGACGCCAGCCTCACCAACGCGGTCGGTACGGTCGACGACGTCGAGCGGCCGTCGGGACGCATCACCGCGGTGCTCGGGCTGCAGGAAATGGCCGACGGCGGCCGGCCGGGTCAGTACGGCATCGGGCGCGGTGCGTCGTCCGTCACACTCGCTCAGTAGCAGTCGATCGGCGCGTCAGTCACCAGTTGTCGCCGTCGGTGTTAGGGTGAATTTCCGTGGGTCGGCAGGCCCCAAGCCATTCGCCACGGAGGTCGCCCCCTTGCTCAGCCGAACGAATCCGTTACGTAGGCACCCACAGGCCACGACCAAGCATCTCTTCGTCAGTGGTGGTGTGGCGTCCTCGCTCGGTAAGGGTCTTACCGCCAGCAGCCTCGGTCAGTTGCTCACCGCACGCGGCCTTCGCGTGACGATGCAGAAACTCGATCCGTACCTCAACGTGGATCCGGGCACCATGAACCCGTTCCAGCACGGTGAGGTCTTCGTCACCGAGGACGGCGCCGAAACCGACCTCGACGTCGGACATTACGAGCGCTTCCTGGATCGCAATCTGTCGGGATCGGCGAATGTGACCACCGGCCAGGTGTATTCGACGGTGATCGCCAAGGAACGGCGCGGCGAGTACCTCGGAGACACCGTTCAGGTCATCCCGCACATCACCGACGAGATCAAGCGCCGCATCCTGGCGATGGCCGAGCCGGACGCCGAAGGCGAACGCCCGGACGTCGTCATCACCGAGATCGGCGGCACGGTCGGCGACATCGAGTCGCTGCCGTTCCTGGAAGCGGCCAGGCAGGTGCGCCACGAGGTGGGCCGCGACAACGTGTTCTTCCTGCACGTGTCGCTGGTGCCGTACCTCGCGCCGTCCGGCGAATTGAAGACCAAGCCGACGCAGCACTCGGTGGCCGCGCTGCGGAGCATCGGCATCAGCCCCGACGCGCTGATCCTGCGCTGCGACCGTGACGTGCCCGAGCCGCTCAAGAACAAGATCGCGCTGATGTGCGACGTCGACGTGGACGGCGTGATCTCCACCCCCGACGCACCGTCGATCTACGACATCCCGAAGGTGCTGCACCGCGAGGAACTCGACGCGTACGTGGTGCGGCGGCTCAACCTCCCGTTCCGCGACGTCGACTGGACCGAGTGGGACGACCTGCTGCGCCGCGTGCACGAGCCGCAGGAAACCGTGCGAATCGCGTTGGTGGGCAAGTACATCGACCTGTCCGACGCGTACCTGTCGGTGGCCGAGGCGCTGCGGGCCGGCGGGTTCCGGCACCGCGCCAAGGTCGAGATCCAGTGGGTCGCCTCCGACGACTGCGAGACCGATCCAAAGGCGGCACTGGCGCTCAACGACGTCCACGCCGTGCTGATCCCCGGTGGGTTCGGCATCCGTGGCATCGAGGGCAAGCTCGGAGCCATCAAGTTCGCGCGCAAGCACGGCATCCCGGTGCTCGGGCTGTGCCTCGGCCTGCAGTGCATCGTCATCGAGGCGGCCCGCTCGGTCGGCATCGACGACGCCAACTCCGCGGAGTTCGACCCCGAGACGCCGGATCCGGTGGTCTCGACGATGGCCGACCAGCAGGACATCGTGGCCGGTGAGGCCGACCTCGGCGGCACCATGCGCCTCGGCGCCTATCCCGCAGTGCTGGAAGAGGATTCGATCGTCGCCAGGGCCTACGAGTCGACGAGGGTGTCCGAGCGTCACCGGCACCGCTACGAGGTCAACAACTCCTACCGTGACCGCATCGCGGAGAGCGGGTTGCGGTTCTCGGGGACCTCACCGGACGGTCACCTCGTCGAATTCGTGGAGTACGACTCGGCGGTTCACCCCTTCCTCGTCGGCACCCAGGCCCACCCCGAGCTCAAGAGCAGGCCCACCCGCCCGCACCCGCTGTTCGTCGCGTTCGTCGGCGCGGCACTCGACTACAAGGCCGCCGAACGCCTTCCGGTCGAGCTCGCCACGCAACGTGCCAACGGTGCCGAGCTGTCAGAGCCTGCACCCCGTGGCTGACCACGAGTTCACCACCGTCGACAGTGAGACCGTCTACGTCGGGAAGATCCTGGCGTTGCGCGCCGACGAGGTGGCCATGCCGGGCGGCCGGACGGCGCGGCGCGAGGTGGTCGAACACTTTGGTGCCGTGGGCATCGTCGCGCTCGACGAGCACAACAACATCGCGTTGATCCATCAGTACCGCCATCCGGTGGGACGCCGGCTGTGGGAGCTGCCCGCCGGCCTTCTCGACGTCGGCGGCGAGGCCCCGCAGCTGGGTGCGGCACGCGAACTCGAGGAGGAAGCCGGGCTGACGGCCAGAGACTGGGCCGTTCTGGTCGACGTGATCTCGGCGGCGGGATTCAGCGACGAATCCGTCCGGATCTACCTCGCCACCGGTCTGACCGACGTCGGGCGACCCGAAGCGCACGACGAAGAGGCGGACCTCGAGCTGAAGTGGTTCCCGCTCGCCGACGCGGTCGAGATGGTGCTCAGCGGCGACGTCGTGAATTCCCTTGCCGTGTCGGGCATTCTGGCCGCCAACGCCGTCGACCGCGACGTTCGGGAGCTGCGCCCGGTCGACGCGCCGTGGCGCGACAAGCCGACGAGGTTCGCCGCACGGCGGACCAACGGGTGACCACCGCGCTGGGCGCCTTGAACGACCAGCTCCGGGGCTACCTCGACCACCTCACCATCGAACGCGGGGTGGCCGCCAACACGCTGAGCTCGTACCGGCGCGACCTGCGCCGCTATGCCGCTCATCTGACGGCCAGGGGCGTCGACGACGTCGCAGCGGTCACCGAGGAGCACGTCACCGACTTCCTGGTGTCACTGCGAGTCGGGGACGAAGACCTCGGCACCACGCCGCTGTCGGCGGTGTCGGCGGCGCGCACCCTCATCGCGGTCCGCGGCTTTCACCGCTTCGCGGCCGCCGAGGGGCTCACCCCCGTCGACGTCGCCCGTGCGGTCAAGCCGCCGACTCCGACCCGCCGACTGCCCAAGAGCATCAGCCTCGACGACGTCGTCGCGCTGCTGGAGGGCGCCGGGGGTGACAGTGAAACCGACGGCCCGCTGACGCTGCGCAACCGAGCGCTTCTCGAGGTGCTGTACTCGACCGGCGCCCGCATCTCCGAAGCCGTCGGCCTCGACGTGGATGACGTCGACGTGCAGTCGCGGTCGGTGCTGCTGCGCGGCAAGGGCGGCAAGCAGCGACTGGTGCCGATCGGCAGGCCCGCCGTCAGCGCGCTGGAGGCCTACTACGTCCGCGGCCGCCCCGACCTGGCGCGCCGCGGCAAGGGCACCCCGGCCATCTTCCTCAACGCCCGCGGCGGTCGGCTGTCGCGGCAGAGCGCCTGGCAGGTGTTGCAGGACGCCGCCGAACGGGCGGGCATCTCGGGGTCGGTGTCACCGCACACGCTGCGGCACTCGTTCGCCACCCACCTGTTGGAGGGCGGTGCCGACGTCCGCGTCGTGCAGGAGTTGCTCGGGCACGCGTCGGTCACCACCACGCAGATCTACACGCTGGTGACCGTCAGCGCACTGCGCGAAGTGTGGGCCGGCGCCCATCCGCGGGCGCGCTGAGGATGTCGGCACCCGAGAATCAGGTGGTCGTCGTCGGTGCCGGGACGGCGGGCCTGGCTGCCGCACTGTGTCTGAGCGACCTGTCGATCCCCTCGGTGGTGCTCGAGCGCGGCGACGGGGTCGGCGCGGCGTGGCGATCGCGATACGACCGGTTGCGGCTCAACACCGGCCACCGGTATTCGCACCTGCCAAAACGGCCGTATCCCAAGGGAACTCCCATGTTTCCGACCCGCGAGCAGGTCGTCGCCCATCTCGAGGAGCACGCCGGCGAGCGAGGCGTCGAGCTGCGCCTGAACACTCCCGTCGAGCGGGTGGTCCGGCGCAAGCCAAGCGGGTGGGGCGTACTGACCCCGGACGGGATCGTTGGCGCCGCGCACGTCGTCGTGGCGACCGGTTACCTCCACACGCCGGTGCTGCCGGACTGGCCGGGATCGGCGTCGTTCCCCGGCGAGGTTCTGCACTCGTCGGCCTACCGAAGTCCACGTCCGTTCACGGGCAAGCGGGTGCTGGTGGTGGGCGCCGGCTCGTCGGGCCTGGAGATCGCGCACGACCTGGCGACCGGTGGCGCCGCCAAGGTGTGGCTGTCGGTGCGCACCCCGCCGAACGTGATGCCGCGGACGGGGCCAGGCGGACGACCCAACGACGTGGTCTCACGGCCGCTGTTCCATCTGCCGCCGCGGCTGGCCGACGCGGTGGCGCGGCGCGCCAGGCTGGCCACCTTCGGCGATCTGAGCGAGTTCGGCCTGCCGATACCCCGGGAGGGTCCGTTCAGCCGGGCCCACCGCCTGCACGCGGCGCCGACGATCGTCGACCCCGAGGTCGTCGACGCCGTCCGCGACGGTGCCATCGAGGTGGTCGCCGCGGTCACCGCGTTCGAGTCGTCCTCGGTGGTGCTGACCGACCGCACCCGACTCGACGCCGACGTGGTGATCGCCGCCACGGGCTACCGGACCGGGCTGGAGCCGCTCGTCGGCCAGCTTGGCGTGCTCACCGACGCCGGGACCCCGATGGTCGGCGGTGACGTCGCCGCCGAGCCGGGGTTGTGGTTCCTCGGAATGTGGTCGCGGCCGTCGCTGATCGGCTACACCTCCACGCAGGCCGAGCGGGTGGCCGCACGGATTGCCAGGGCGATCGCGGAGTCCCAGCGGTCCAAGCGGAACAAGCTCTTCTAGCCGACCGCGCGGGTCTGGCGTCCGGAGCGTTTCACCGGAGTTAAACTCCAAGCGATGTTCGCCAAGCCCGAAGGACGCCTGACCGGCGGCGGTCCCGAGTGACCGACGACGCTGGTACCCCCGACGGCTCTGGCGTGTCGGAAGCAGTAGGCCACACGGGCCGTCCTCCCCGGTTCATCCCGGAACCAAAGCCCCGGAGCGTGCACGGCCCGGCCAAGGTCATCGCGATGTGCAACCAGAAGGGTGGCGTCGGCAAGACGACGTCCACCATCAACCTGGGTGCGAGCCTCGCCGAGTACGGCCGTCGGGTGTTGCTGGTCGACCTCGACCCGCAGGGTGCGCTGTCCGCCGGCCTCGGCGTGCCGCACTACGAGCTCGACCACACGGTGCACAACCTGCTGATCGAGCCGCGGGTGTCGGTCGAAGACGTGCTGATCAAGACCCGCGTCAAGGGCATGGACCTGGTGCCGAGCAACATCGACCTGTCCGCGGCCGAGATTCAGCTGGTCAACGAGGTCGGCCGCGAGCATTCGCTGTCCCGGGCGCTGCACCCCATACTCGACCGCTACGACTACGTGCTGATCGACTGCCAGCCGTCCCTGGGCCTGCTCACGGTCAACGGGCTGGCCTGCGCGGACAGCGTCATCATCCCCACCGAGTGCGAGTACTTCTCGCTGCGTGGACTGGCGTTGCTGACCGACACCGTGACCAAGGTCAAGGAACGTCTCAACCCGAAGCTGGACATCGGCGGAATCCTCATCACCCGCTACGACCCGCGCACCGTCAACTCCCGTGAGGTGATGGCGCGGGTGCTGCAGCAGTTCGGCGATCTGGTGTTCGACACCGTCATCACCAGGACCGTCCGCTTCCCCGAGACCAGCGTCGCCGGTGAGCCCATCACCACCTGGGCGCCCAAATCCACTGGTGCACAGGCGTATCGGTCGTTGGCGCGTGAGGTCATCGACCGGTTCGGCGCGTGAGCTCGCCTGCACCGGAGGAGGCACCGCAGACGGGGTTTCAGGTCCGTCTGAGCAACTTCGAGGGTCCGTTCGACCTGCTGCTGCAGCTGATCTTCGCCCACCGGATGGACGTGACCGAGGTCGCACTGCACCGGGTCACCGACGACTTCATCGCCTACACCAAACACATCGGTCGCCAGTTTGCGCTCGACGAGACCACGGCGTTCCTCGTGATTGCCGCCACCCTCCTCGACCTCAAGGCAGCCCGACTGCTGCCCGCCGGTGAGGTGCACGACGAGGAAGACCTCGCGCTGCTCGAGGTTCGCGACCTGCTGTTCGCCCGGCTGCTGCAATACCGCGCGTACAAGCACGTGGCGGTGATGTTCGGCGAACTCGAGGCCGCCGCGCTGCGCAGCTACCCACGACTGGTGTCCCTCGAAGACAAGTTCTCCGACCTGTTACCCGAGGTCATGCTGGGTGTGGACGCCGACGCCTTCGCTCAGATCGCCGCGTCGGCCTTCACCCCACGGCCGGTCCCGACGGTCGGCCTGAGCCACCTGCACGTTCAGGGAGTGTCGGTGCCCGAGCAGGCCCGCCTGTTGCTGGGCATGCTCGAAGAACGCGGGATCGGGGAGTGGGCGTCGTTCTCCGACCTTGTCGCCGACTGCGGGGCGACGATCGAGATCGTCGGGCGGTTCATGGCGCTGTTGGAGTTGTTCCGTGCCAACGCGGTAGCATTTGACCAGCCAGAACCGCTTGGAGTGCTGCAGGTTTCGTGGACCGGGGATCGCCCGACCAGCGAATACCTGGCGACGGCGGTGGAAGAGTGAGAAATACGCAGATGACCGAAGACCGTCCCGAACCCGACTTTGCCTCCGATCTGGGGGTCGACCTTGCGATCGAGCCCCACATGGAGGACTCGGAGCTCGGTGCCGTGTTGGAGGCACTCTTGTTGGTGGTCGACACGCCGGTGACCGTCGACGCACTGTCCACGGCAGTCGACCAGCCCGCCCACCGGGTGGCGGCGAAGTTGCGCCTGATGGCCGACGAGTTCACCGCCCGCGAGAGCGGCATAGACCTGCGCGAGGCGGGTGGTGGCTGGCGGATGTACACCAGGTCCCGGTACGCGCCGTTCGTCGAGCGGCTCCTGCTGGACGGCACCCGCTCCAAGTTGACGCGTGCCGCACTGGAGACGCTGGCCGTGGTCGCCTACCGGCAGCCGGTGAGCCGGGTGCGGGTCAGCGCCGTGCGTGGCGTCAACTGCGACGCGGTCATGCGCACCCTGTTGGCCCGCGGGCTGATCACCGAGTCCGGTACCGACTCCGACACGGGCGCAACGACTTTCGCGACCACCGAGCTGTTCCTCGAGCGGCTGGGCCTGTCCACGCTGGCGGATCTGCCCGACATCGCTCCGCTTCTCCCAGACATCGACAACATCGACGACATCACCGAGTCATTGGCCGACGAACCCAGGTTCGTAAAACTCGGTGTGGTGCCCAACAATCAACCGCTGGC
Organism: Mycobacterium sp. Root135; assembly: GCF_001426545.1. Taxonomy (GTDB): domain Bacteria; phylum Actinomycetota; class Actinomycetes; order Mycobacteriales; family Mycobacteriaceae; genus Mycobacterium. The sequence continues at coordinate 15,089 of NZ_LMEZ01000011.1, forward strand.
CTTCGACGTGGACAAGGACTGACATGGCCGACGAAGACGAAGGCACCCGACTGCAGAAGGTGCTCTCCCAAGCGGGGGTCGCCTCCCGCCGCGTGGCGGAACGCATGATCCGCGACGGCCGGATCGAGGTCGACGGACACATCGTGACCGAGATGGGCACGCGGGTCGACGCCGACAACGCGGAGATCCGCGTCGACGGCGTGAAGATCCGGCGCGACGACACCCTGGTGTACCTGGCGATCAACAAAGAGCGCGGCATGCACTCGACGATGTCCGACGACCAGGGCAGGCCCTGCGTCGGCGACCTGGTGGAGTATCGCGTCCGCGGCACCAAGAAGCTCTTCCACGTTGGCCGGCTGGACGCCGACACCGAGGGGCTGCTGATCCTGACCAACGACGGCGAGCTCGCCCACCGTCTGATGCACCCGTCCTACGAGGTGCCCAAGACGTATTTGGCGACGGTCGTCGGATCGGTGCCGCGTGGCCTCGGCAAGAAGCTGAAGGCGGGCATCGAGTTGGACGACGGCCCCATTCACGTCGACGACTTCGCGATGGTCGACACGGTGCCCGGCAAGTCACTGGTGACGGTGACGCTGCACGAGGGGCGTAAGAGAATCGTGCGACGGATGCTGGCCGCGGTCGGCTTTCCCGTCACCGACCTGGTCCGCACCGACATCGGCACCGTCACCCTCGGTGAGCAGAAGCCCGGCAGCATCCGGGTTCTGACGAGCAAAGAGGTTGGCGAACTCTACAAGGCGGTGGGGATGTGAGCGCCCCCCTGACCGTTGCCATCGACGGGCCGGCCGGTACCGGAAAGTCCTCCGTCTCAAGGGGTTTGGCGCGGGCCCTCGAGGCGCGCTACCTGAACACCGGTGCCATGTACCGGATCGTGACGCTGGCCGTTCTGCGCGCCGGTTTGGACCTCGACGACGCCGCGGCAGTGGCCGAGTTGGCGTCGCGCGTCGACCTGGCCGTCGGTTTCGACCCCGACGAAGACTTGTACTTTCTTGGGGGAGAGGACGTCTCGGTCGAGATCCGCGGTGACGCGGTGACCAAGGCGGTCTCGGCGGTCTCCGCCGTCCCCGAGGTGCGGACCCGACTGGTGGACCGGCAGCGCGAACTGGCCGACGGCACGGTGGCCGTCGTGGTCGAGGGCCGCGACATCGGCACCGTCGTGCTCCCCGACGCCGACCTCAAGGTCTTCCTGACGGCCTCGCCAGAAGAGCGGGCCCGTCGCCGCAACGATCAGAACGTCGAGTCCGGCCTGCCCGGCGACTACGACGCGGTGCTGGCCGACGTGCTGCGCCGCGACCACCTGGATTCCACCCGTGCCGTGTCGCCCCTGCGCGCGGCCGACGACGCGATCGTCGTCGACAGCAGTGACATGTCTCAGTCCGAGACCGTGGCATGTCTTCTCGACCTGGTCGAGCGAGCTCGACAAGAACAGAGTGTAAAGCAATGAGTGACAACGACATTGGTGACATCGGCGACATTGGCGTCGAGGCCGACGGTACCTGGACCGACGAGGGTGACTGGGAACTGCCGCCCGAGGGCGTAGAGGTCGGCGATCTGGAGGCAGAGTTCGCCCCGCCGCCCGTCGTCGCGGTGGTCGGACGGCCCAACGTCGGCAAGTCCACGCTGGTGAACCGCATCCTCGGCCGTCGTGAGGCCGTCGTGCAGGACATCCCCGGCGTCACCCGCGACCGGGTGTCCTACGACGCGAACTGGCTGGGACGCCGGTTCATGGTGCAGGACACCGGCGGCTGGGAACCGGACGCCAAGGGTCTGCAGCAACTGGTGGCCGAGCAGGCCACCGTCGCGATGCGCACCGCCGACGCGATCATCCTGGTGGTCGACTCGGTCACCGGTGCGACCAACGCCGACGAGGCCGCCGCCAAGCGACTGCAGAAGTCGGGCAAGCCGGTCTTCTTGGCGGCCAACAAGGTCGACAACGAGAAGATGGAATCCGAAGCCGCGCTGCTGTGGTCCCTCGGGTTGGGGCAGCCGTTCCCCGTCAGCGCGATCCACGGCCGCGGTGTGGCCGATCTGCTCGACGCCGTCCTCGAGGTGTTGCCAGAGGTCTCCGAGATGGGGTCCGGCACGGGCGGTCCGCGGCGCGTGGCGCTGGTGGGCAAGCCGAACGTCGGCAAGAGCTCGCTGATCAACCGCCTCGCCGACGAAGAACGGTCGGTGGTGCACGACGTCGCCGGTACCACCGTCGACCCCGTCGACTCGCTGATCGAACTGGGCGGCAAGCCCTGGCGCTTCGTCGACACCGCCGGTCTGCGCCGCAAGGTCGGCCAGGCCAGCGGCCACGAGTTCTACGCGTCGGTGCGCACGCACGGCGCGATCGACGCGGCCGAGGTCGTCGTCGTCATGATCGACTCGTCGGAACCGCTGACCGAGCAGGACCAGCGGGTGCTTTCGATGGTGATCGAGGCGGGCCGGGCCGTCGTGCTGGCGTTCAACAAGTGGGACCTGATGGACGAGGACCGGCGTTACCTGCTGGACCGCGAGATCGACCTGTCCCTCGAGCAGGTGCAGTGGGCGCAGCGGGTGAACATCTCCGCCAAGACCGGACGTGCGGTGCAGAGGCTGGTGCCCGCCCTGGAGGCCGCGCTCGCCTCGTGGGACAAGCGCATCACCACCGGTCAGCTCAACACGTTCCTCAAGGAACTCGTCGCCGCGACGCCGCCGCCGGTGCGCGGTGGCAAGCAGCCCAAGATCCTGTTCGCCACCCAGGCAACTGCGCGGCCGCCGACCTTCGTGCTGTTCACCTCCGGGTTCCTCGAGGCGGGCTACCGGCGCTTCATCGAGCGCAAGCTTCGCGAGAAGTTCGGGTTCGAGGGCAGCCCCATCAAGATCAACGTCCGCGTGCGGGAGAAGCGCGCCCAGGGTCACAAGAAGCGCTGACGCTCGACCTGTGCGTATGCTGAATGCAACACGAATGAGAGGGGAGTGGTGATGGCTGATTTGGCCTTCCGGACCGCGCCCTCTCATGCGTTCGCGCTGGAGCCGTTCTGGCCTTCACGACGTTTCATCGCTTTCGACGAATGGTGTTGTACGCGCGGTTGATTCGCGTCCACAACCCCTGTGGCACATCTTTGGTGCCATTGATCGAAAGTAGTCGGACCTCGTGCGTTCGCTCATCATCTTCACCCTCGTCGGCGTCGGCGCCCAGCTAGTCGACGGTGCGCTCGGCATGGCCTTCGGCGTCACGGCATCGACGCTGCTGGTTCTCAGCGGCGTCGCGTCGGCCCAGGCCAGCGCCGCGGTGCACCTCGCCGAAGTGGGCACCACCTTCGCGTCGGGCATCTCGCACTGGAAGTTCAAGAACATCGACTGGGGACTGGTCCTGCGGCTCGGCGTCCCGGGTGCGGTCGGAGCGTTCCTCGGCGCGACGGTGCTGTCGTCGTTGTCGACCGAGGACGCGGCGCCGGTGATGGCGGCGATCCTTTTGGCGATCGGCGTCTACGTCCTGCTTCGGTTCTCACTGAAGAACCCGCCCGCGGTCAAGGTCGGCACGACAAAGCACGGCGCCAAGTTCCTCGCGCCGCTGGGATTGTTCGGCGGCTTCATCGACGCGTCCGGCGGCGGTGGCTGGGGTCCGGTCACCACCAGCACGCTGCTGTCGCAGGGCAAGACGGCGCCACGCACGGTCATCGGCTCGGTGAGTGCGTCGGAGTTCCTGGTCGCGGTGTCGGCGTCGGTCGGGTTCCTCATCGGGCTTCGCGAGGAGTTCTTCGACAACCTGCCGGTGGTGTTGGGATTGGCGATCGGCGGCGTCATTGCGGCGCCCTTCGCGGCCTGGCTGGTGAGCCGGGTCAGCCCCGCGCTGCTTGGCACCGCGGTCGGCGGCGTCATCGTCCTGACCAACTCGCAGAAGTTGGTCCACTACTTCGACGTCACGTCGCCGTGGTCGACGCTGATCTACGCCACCATCGTCGTGGCATGGGCGTCGTTCGTGTACCTCGCGTGGAAGCTGTCGAAGGCGCCGACGTTCGTCCCCGACGCACTCGAAGCCGAGACGGTCGACGACGCTCGCTGACGGCGCGTCGACCCCGGCCCGATAGGGTCGCTGGGTGTCCGTCGCCCACATGATCCTGATCGCCCTGGCGGGTGTCGGAGCCGGCGCGATCAACGCGGTCGTCGGCTCGGGCACCCTGATCACCTTCCCGACGCTGGTGGCGCTGGGCTACCCGCCGGTGACCGCCACGATGTCGAATGCGGTCGGCCTGGTGGCAGGCGGAATCTCGGGCACCTGGGGTTACCGCCGCGAACTGAAGGGCCAGTGGGGCCGGCTGAAGTGGCAGATCCCGGGGTCCTTACTCGGCGCGGTCCTGGGGTCGTGGCTACTGCTACACCTGCCGGAGAAGGTGTTCGTCGCGGTCGTGCCCGTGCTCCTCATCGGTGCCCTGCTGCTAGTCGTGCTCGGCCCCCGGATCCAGGCGTGGGCCAAGAAGCGGTCGTCCGACGAGGCAGCGCCGATCTCAACCGGGCGGATGGCGTTGCTGGTGTTGGGGACGTTCGCGGTCGGCGTGTACGGCGGCTACTTCACCGCCGCGCAGGGCATCCTGCTGATCGGCGTGATGGGCGCGTTGCTACCCGAGTCGATGCAGCGGATGAACGCCGCCAAGAACCTGCTGTCGCTGCTGGTGAACGTCGTCGCCGCAGCGGCGTACACGCTGGTCGCGTTCGACCGGATCAGCTGGCTCGCTGCGGGCCTGATCGCCGTTGGCTCACTGCTCGGCGGATTCCTCGGCGCCCACTACGGGCGGCGGCTGTCGCCCAACGCGCTGCGGGTGATCATCGTGATCGTCGGCCTGATCGGGCTGTACCGCCTGCTCGCCATCTAGACGTCGGAGCTCTCCCGCCACAGGTCGATGCCCGAGTCCGAGGCGTACTGGTCGATCTCGGTCAGCTCGTCAGCCGTGAACTCCAGATTGTCCAGCGCGCCGAGGTTCTCGTCTAGCTGCTCGACGCTGGAGGCGCCGATCAGTGTCGAGCTGACCGCGGGGTCGCGGAGCACCCAGGCCAGCGCCAGCTGCGCCAACGACTGACCACGACGCTTCGCGATGGCCGCGAGACCCCGCAACTGTCCGAGGACCTCGTCGGTCACCAAGTCGTCGTCGAAGGTGGGACGCGCCGTGGCGCGGTCGACGTCGCCCGCCGCCCGCTCCAGGTAGCGGTCGGTGAGCAGGCCCTGGCCGAGTGCGGTGAACGCGATCGCGCCCATGCCCGCCTTGGTGAGCTCGTCGGTCAGGCCGCCCTCGATCCACCGATTCAGCAGCGAGTACGACGGCTGATGGATGACCAGTGGCGTGCCCATGCGTGCGGCGATGGCCGACGCCTCGGCGGTTTTGGCGGGCGAGTACGACGAAATGCCGACGTAGCGCGCCTTGCCCGCCCGCACCGCAGTGTCGAGGGCGCCGATGGTCTCCTCGAGCGGAGTCACCGGGTCGATGCGGTGGGAGTAGAAGATGTCCACGTAGTCCAGGCTCATGCGGTCGAGGGACTCGTCCAGGCTCGCCAACAGGTACGCGCGGCTGCCGAGCTGACCGTAGGGTCCCGGCCACATGTCCCAGCCGGCCTTGGTGGAGATCAGCAACTCGTTGCGGTAGGGCTTGAAGTCGCGGCGCATCATCCGGCCGAAGTTTTCTTCGGCCGATCCGTACGGCGGGCCGTAGTTGTTGGCGAGGTCGAAGTGGGTGATGCCGCGGTCGAAGGCGTGGCGCAGCACCTGCCGGATGACGTCGAACGGCCGGTTGTCGCCGAAGTTGTACCAAAGGCCCAACGAGATCGCGGGGAGCAGCAAACCCGAGGTTCCCACGCGGCGATAGGGCATCGCGTCATACCGGTTGCGGGAGGCCACCCATGGGTCGTGGGTGAAGGGAACGTCGGTGATCGCGAGGTCGTCGGACATGTCTCGATCGTAGGCGCGACGGCTAGAAGTTTTGGCGATCTGCTTCCTGTTCGAGCACGGCGTCGAGGTCGGAGAGCCGGTCCATGTTGGCGACGACGCGTTGGGTGCGGTTGTTCTTGGCGAGCATGTCGCGGTTGCGGTGCACGAAGTTCCAGTAGCCGGCGGTGAAGGGGCAGGCGTCGTCCCCGAGTCGCTTCTTCGGGTCGTAGGCGCAGTCGCCGCAGTGGTCGCTCATCTTGTTGATGTATGCGCCACCCGAGGCGTACGGCTTGGTGGCGAGCAGGCCACCGTCCGCGTGCTGAGACATCCCGATGACGTTGGTCGGCATGACCCACCGGAAGCCGTCGACGTAGGCGGTGGCGAACCACTCGGTGAGCGCGTCGGGCCGATAGCCGCGCTGCAGGGCGTGGTTGCCGAGCACCATGAGGCGTTGGATGTGGTGGCTCCAGCCGCGGTCCCGGACGCCGCCTAAGGCGTGCTTCAGGCATTCGGCGGTGACGGCGTCGGCGTCGAGGTTGGTCCACCAGTCGGGTAGATCCTGGTGCGCGCCAAGGGCGTTGTTCTTCGTGTACTTCGGCCCGAAGTGCCAATAGAGGTGCCACATGTACTCGCGCCAGCCGAGGATCTGGCGGATGAAGCCCTCGACGGCGGCCAGCGGTGCCTGCCCGTCGCGGTAGGCCTTCTCGGCGGCCTCGACCGCGTCGAGGGGATGCAGCACGCCGAGGTTGAGGGGGACCGACAGCAGCGAGTGCGACATGGCCCAGTCCTGGCCCATGATGGCGTCTTCGTAGCGGCCGAACAGGGGCAGTCGGTGTTCGACGAACCGCTCGAGCGCGCGCTTGGCCTCGGTGGGGGTGACGGCGAACAAGCGGGGGCCGTCGACGCCGACGGTGTCGAGGTCCATGGCGTCGAGGTCGCGCCGCACCTGGTCGTCGACGTCGTCCTCGCGCGGTTGGTAGGGCTTGGGCAGCCCGAGGGTCTTCTGCTTCTTGGGTGGGGACTCGCGGTTGTCCTCATCGTAGTTCCACCGGTTGCCGACGGGTTCGCGGCCGTCCATCAGGACGTCGAAGCGGCGGCGCTGGTCGCGGTAGAAGTCCTCCATGCGGAAACGGGTCCGATCGCCGGCCCACTGCTGAAAGTCCTTGCGCGGCAACGCGAACATCGGGGTGGGCAGGACGTCGGTGACGAGGCCCTGCTGCTGAAGGCGTTGGACGAACCGCTCGGCGGCATGTGAGGTCGGCTGGTGGACGAGGACTGGTCGGCCGAACTGTTCGAGGGCGTCGGTGTAGGTGTCGGCCTCGACGAGCGTGGCGCGGTCGCCGAGGTCGTCCTTGGCGTGCCGGAGTGCGGACAGGACCAGGTGCAGCTTCTGTCGGTGGTAACGCCGCTTCCGGAGGGCGGAGGTGGCCTCGACGAGCAGAACCTCGCGGTGGGCATGCTCGCCGCCGTACATCGCGGGCCCCAACTGGTCGGCGAAGAGCCAAAGAGGAGTGTCGTCGCGCGTCGTCGGAGCCACTGGGGTCACGCCTTCTTCATACCCACGACCACCGACGGCGACGCGGTTGGGATTGCAGGCACTCGCTGCTGTAGCATTTCGACGGCTGCCGGTGATCCCGGCAGTGTCGCGGGCTGTGGCGCAGCTTGGTAGCGCACTTGACTGGGGGTCAAGTGGTCGCAGGTTCAAATCCTGTCAGCCCGACGTAGTAAACCCGCTCTGACCAGTGTCAGAGCGGGTTTTGGCGTTTCGGGGATTTGATGAGTTTCGGCCAGTGTCCCAAGCGAGTTTCGGTGGGCCAACTAGCGCCGACAGAGTGGAAGCGGCCGAGGGCAGATCCTCGCGCTGTGCGTCGGAGTAGATCGACAGCGCGACCGACGGATCGTGGCCGTGCCATGCGCCGTCGAAGTGCACCCGAGTCGGCAAGACACGGCACAAAACCTGGGGTGTCCTCGCCGAGGCATGTCGTCGGGTGACCGGCAGCCAACCGTTGGCCTTAGACGCCGTCGGGAATGGACCGCTGTCAGGTTCACCATCGATGCCTGGGTTTGGTGGCGACTGCGGTCGTTCAACGACACCGCCCACTTCGCCCCAGGCATCCCACCGGTGGACCGATGACGGCAGGACCTCGCGAGGTGTCGAAGCCACAGTGAGACGCGACGATGTCGAGAGTGTTTGTCGGCGTCGTGCGCCTCACCTCTCCTTTGGTACGACGAGGCCGACGTCGATGCTTTCGTCGACGACGTAGTACTGGCAGCCGTTGGGGCAGCGCAACTAGTTCTGCTCGTTGGTCGCTGACATGGAAATCCCTCGAGCGGTGTGGATATTAAGCCCCCGTGAAGACGGGCTTTCCCTTGGCGAGGAATGCGGTCACGGCCGCGCGGTGATCGGCGGTGGCTCCTGCACGGGTCTGCGCGAGAGCCTCGGCGGCGAGGTTGTCCTGCAGCGAGTGCAGGTGCGACTCGGCGAGGAGACGTTTGCTTTCGGTGTAGGCCCGGGTGGGCCCGGCCGCCAAGCCTGACGCTAGGGCCATGGCGGTGTCGAGGGACTGTCCCGGCTCGACCGATCGGGTGACCAGTCCCAGGTTCTGGGCCTGTACGCAGGTCAGCGGTTCGGCCAACAGGACCAGTTCGCGGGCCTTGGCGTCTCCGATTGCGCGCGAAAGGGTATGCGAGAGACCGGAATCGCAGGTCAGTCCGATGGAGCTGAAGGCGGTGGCCAGGGTGGCGCCCGTGGATACGACGCGCAAATCGCAGGCGAGTGCGAACCCGAGACCCGCACCCACGCACACGCCTTCGACGGCGGCGACGACGGGTTTGGCCATCGTGGCCAGGGAGGTGACGATGGGTGAGTAGTGCTGTTCGACGGTGTCGAAGGCGTGGTCGGGATCCTCGCGCAGCGCGATGGCGTGCTCGGCCAGGTCCTGGCCGGCGCAGAAGTGGGCGCCGGCACCGGTGAGGATCACCGCACGCACCGTGTGGTCGGCGGCGACGGCGGCCAGAGCGTCGCGCAGGGCTTCCTTGACCGGCCCGGTCAGGGCGTTGCGCCGGTCGGGGCGGTTGATGGTGACGACGGCGACCGCGTCGGTGTGCTCGACGGTGACGTCGGTGGACAGGGACGTCGGGGTGGTGGTCATGGTTGCTCCTCCAGGATGGGACGGTTGAGTGACCTACTGCGGCCGCGGAATTCGGCGATGACACCGGTGGCGGTGGAGACGGTGACGTCGTACACCCCGGATCGCCCGCGGAGGATGACTTCGCGTGCGTCGGCGGTCAGGACGTCGCCCAGGTGGGCGGGCTCGAGGAACTCGATGGCGAAGCCCGAGGCGACGGTCACGGTGCCGTGGGTATTGCAGGCCAGGGCGAAGGCGCTGTCGGCGAGGCTGGCGATCAGTCCGCCGTGGCACAGGTCCCATCCGTTTACCATGTCGGGTCGCACGGTCATCGACACCGTCGCCCGGCCGGGGCCTAGGTTGTCGATGATCATGCCCAGTGATGTGCTGGCGGTGTCGGCGGACCACATGACCTCGGCGCTGCGGCGTGCCAGCTCAGTGGGATCCAGGGTCACCATGGGTAGAAGCCTTGACCGGTCTTGCGTCCCAGCTCACCGGCGGCGACCTTGTCGCGCAACACCTTAGGCGGGGCGAAGCGGGGCCCCAGTTCGCGTTCGAGGTGTTCGGCGATGGCCAAGCGCACGTCGAGGCCGACGATGTCGGTGGTCTTCAGCGGCCCGACGGGGTGGCGGTAGCCGAGGGTCATGGCGGTGTCGATGTCGTGTGCGGAGGCGACGCCTTCCTCCAGCATCCGCATGGCCTCCAATGCGATGGCGACCCCGAGTCGGCTGCTGGCGAAGCCAGGGGAGTCGGCCACGGTGATCGCGGTCTTGCCCAGTGCCTGCACCCACGACCTGGCATCGCCGACCAGGGCGGGATCGGTGCGGGCACCGACGACGATCTCCACGAGGTCGCTGACCGGGACGGGATTGAAGAAGTGCAATCCGATCAGCCGGGTCGGATCGGCAAGCCCGTGGGCCAACGCGTCGATCGACAGTGAGCTGGTGTTGGTGCCGATCGCCGCCTGGGGTGCAACGGTGGCCACGGTGGTGAGCACCGCGGTCTTGACCTCGAGGAGTTCGGGCACGGCTTCCACGACCAGTCCGCAGGCGGCCAGGGCCGCCGGATCGGTGACGACGACGACCTGCCCGGTGACCGGTGCCCCCTTCTCGGCGGCCTTGGCCAGTGAGGCGCGGATCCGTTCGCGCGCGGCGTCGGCCGCGGGGTCGTCGCTTTCGACGATCGTGACGTGGCTACCCGCGGCGGCGAAGGCGTGGGCGATGCCCGCTCCCATCCGTCCGCCGCCGTACACACCGATCTGGTGCGGAAGCGCGGTCATCGTTTCTCCTTGCGTCGGTCCAGGAACGCGGTCATGCGGTCGACCTTGTCCTGGGTTTCGAAGAGCACTGCCTGGGTGAGGTTGTCGATCAGGGGGTGGGCATCGCGGGGGGCGTGGAACGCCGATTTGGTCAGGCGCACAGCCAATGTCGCATTCTTGGCGATGCGGTCGGCGAGGCGGTGTCCGGCGGCTTCGAGGTCCTCGGCCGGCACCACCTCGTTGAGCAACCGCACCGCGGCGGAGTCCTCGGCGTTCAGGGTGCGCCCAGCAAGCAGGATCTCCTTGGCCAACGGTTCACCGACCAGTTCGCGCAGTCGCCACGTCGCCCCGGCAGCGGCGAGGATGCCTAAACCGGGTTCGGGGTTGCCGATGGTGACGTTGGGGGTGCCGATCCGGAAGTCGCAGGCGTATGCCAGCTCTGCACCGCCGCCGAGGGCGAACCCGTCGAGGAGAGCGATGGTCGGCATCGGCAGCTCGTGGATGCGGTTGAAGAGCCCGGAGTTGATACCGGCAAGGGCGTCGTCGCGGCGTCGGTCCCGGAGCTGGGCGATGTCGGCGCCGGCGGCGAACACGCCGGGGGAGCCGATGATCAAGGCGATCCGGGGGTGCGCTTCCAGCTCGGCGCAGGCGTCGTGCAACGCGCTGACGGTCGCCTGGTCGATTGCGTTGCGCACTTCGGGTCGGTTGAGCCGCAGGATCACCCGGTCGGCGTGCTCGTCGACGAGCACCGGTGCGGTCATGGTGGTTCCTTGGAGTCGGTGTGGCTCAGGCGTCGAAGTCGACGGTGACCGCTGCGCTGACGGGGAAGGTTTGGCAGGTCAAGATGAAGTCGTCGGCGACTTCCTCGGGTTCGAGGGCGTAGTTGCGGACCATGTCGACCTCGCCGCTGCACACCTTGGCGCGGCACGTGCCGCAGACCCCGCCCTTGCAGGCGAACGGCAGATCGGTGCGGGTCTCTTGGGCCGAGTCGAGCAGGGTCTGGTCCCGGGCCATGGCGGTGGTGCTGGTGCGACCGTCGAGCACGACGGTGACCTCGCTGGTGACCCCGTCGAGCACCCGGTCGGCGTGAACGAGCTGCGGGGGCGGCGCGTCGACGTAGAAGAGTTCGAAGTGCACGTTCTGGGCCGGCACGCCGAATTCGGCGAGCACTTCGCGGGCGGCGTCGAGCATTCCCAGCGGCCCGCAGAGCCACACGTGGTCCACCCCGGCAACGGGGACGGCGTGGGTGAACAGTGCGCGCAGCCGGTCGGCGTCGAGGCGCCCGGAGAACAGTTCGACGTCGCGGGGTTCGCGGGACAGTACGTGAATCATGTTGAACCGGTGGTGGTGTGCGTCCTTGAGGTCGGCGAGCTCCTCGGCGAACATCACCGAGGTGGTGGTCCGGTTGCCGTAGACCATGGTCACGTGCGACGCCGGGTTGGCCAGCACGGTGGCGGCGATGGAGAGCATCGGGGTGATGCCAGAGCCCGCGGCGATGCACAGATGGCGGCCTGCCTCGTCGGGGTCGGCGCGGAAGCTGCCGGTGGGCGGCGCCACCTCGACGCGGTCGCCGACCTCGACCTGGCGCACCAGCCAGGAGGAGAACAACCCGTCGGGGATCTCGCGGACACCGATGCGGGGCAGGGTGCCTGCCGGTGAGCAGATCGAGTAGCTGCGCCGGTGCTCGACCCCGTCGACGGTGCGTCGCACGGTCAGCGACTGTCCGGCGCGAAACGCGAACAGCTCCTGAAGATCTGGCGGCACGTCCAGCGTGACGGCGACGGCGTCGTCGGTGAGTCGCTCCACTGCGGCCACGGTGAGTGAATGGAACGCTTGCCGGTTACCGGTTGCGGCGGTGAGGGTTTCGGTCACCTCATATCTCCTTGACGTGGTCGAACGGTTCCAGGCACAAGCTGCACCGGTACATCGCCTTGCAGGCGGTGGATCCGAATTCGGAGGTGAGTTCCACCTGGGGTGACGCACAGCGCGGGCAGCGCACCGACCGGCGGGTTGGGGTCAGCGCCAGGGCGATCGGCCCGTCGTGGCGTGGGGCGGCACCGGGTGGGGAGATCCCGGCGGCGGTCAGTGCTGCCTTGCCCTCAGCGGTGATCCAGTCGGTGGTCCACGCCGGGTGCAGGGCGATGCGCACCTGCACCTGGTCAAAGCCGTTGTCGCGCAACGTTCGAACGAGGTCGTCGCGCATCGTGGCCATCGCCGGGCAGCCGGAGTAGGTGGGGGTGATGGACACGGTGACGGCGCCGTCGGTGACGTCCACCTGTCGCAGGACGCCGAGATCGGCCAGCGTGAGCATCGGCAGCTCGGGGTCGACGACCGACGCGGCCGCCGCCCGGGCACGCTCGAGGGTCGCCGTCGACGCCGCGGCGGTGTTCTCGCTCATCACCACGTCCCGCGGGGGTGGGCGCGGGCGACGACCTGCATCTCGGCCAGCAACGGACTCAGTGCCTCGGTGTGCAGGCCGTCGCGTCCCTTGCGGGTTTGCACCCCGGCCAGCGGCCGGGCTGCAGGGCGGTCCATCCCGGCGGCGGCCAACACCTGCTCGAACACCACGTCCACGTCGTCGGCGACGGTGGCGGGGTCGACTCCGACCCCGGCGGCGGCCGCGGCGGCTTCGACGGGGTGGGTTTCGGTCAGTTCGGTCCACAGCGGCCAGAGCGCGGCTAGCGCCTCGGTGAGCCGGCGGCGGGACTCCTCGGTCCCGTGGGCCAGGGTGACGAACCATCGGCCGGCGAAGTCGCGGTGGTAGGCAAGTTCCTTGGCGCCCTTGGCCGCAACGGCGGCCAGGACCGCGTCGGTGCTGCTCTTCAGCCGCTCCATGATCGCCAGCCGCCAGGTCGCGAGCATCAGGATGCGGGCGATGGTCTCGGCGAAGTCGCCGTTGGGCACCTCCACCAGCCGTACGTTGCGGAAGTCCTTGTCGTCGCGGAAGAACGCCAACCGGTCCTCGTCGGGGACCGGCGAGTCGGCGGGCAGGACGGGAACCACGGAGGGGTCCGCTGCGGCGGCCCGGGCCAGCAGCAGACGTGCCTGCCCGAGCAGGTCGAGTGCGATGTTGGCCAGCGCGATGTCCTCCTCCAGGTCGGGGGCGTTGCTGCACCACTGCGAGATGCGTTGGGAGGCAATGAGTGCGTCGTCACCGAGCATCACGCAGTACTGGGCCAGGACGTGGGGGTCCACCGTGGAGGGCACGGTGGTGTCCACCCCGGCCAGCGGGTCCTCGAAGTCGGTGCCGAACGCCCAGTGGGCGTCGTTGACCAACAGTCCGGAGTAGGCGTTGTCGTGGTCGTCGGGTTCGTGGGTGTGCACGTCAGGCATGGGTTTCTCGCTGCTCACATGTGGGGGACGTCATCGGGGATGGCGTAGAAGGTGGGGTGGCGGTAGACCTTGTCTCCGCTGGGGGCGAACAACGGGTCCTTCTCATCCGGGCTGGAGGCCACGATCCGGTCCGAGGGCAGCACCCAAATGCTCACGCCCTCGTTGCGGCGGGTGTAGACGTCGCGGGCGTGTAGCAGCGCCATCTGGTCGTCGTGGGCGTGCAGTGAGCCCACGTGAACGTGGTTGAGGCCGCGCTTGGCGCGGACGAACACCTCGTAGAGCGGCCAGTCGGTGCTCGGGTTGGTGTCGGTCATGCCGTTGCCTCCTGGGGCTGCTGCTTGGCGGCGAACGCGCGCGCGGCTTCGCGCACCCAGTTGCCGTCGTCGCGGGCCTTGCGGCGATGGGCCAACCGTTGGGCGTTGCAGGGTCCGTCACCCTTGACCACGGCCCAGAACTCGTCCCAGTCGATCTCGCCGAAGTCGTGGGACTGGCGTTCCTCGTTCCACCGCAGATCCGGATCGGGGAAGGTGACGCCGAGGATCTTGGCCTGCGGGATCGACATGTCGACGAAGCGTTGGCGCAGTTCGTCGTTGGTGTGGGTCTTGATGCCCCAGGCCATCGACTGCTCGGTGTTGGTGGAGTCCTCGTCGGGGGGACCGAACATCATCAGCGCCGGCCACCAGAAGCGGTTCACCGATTCCTGCACCATGGCGCGTTGTTCGTCGGTGCCACGCATCATCGTCATCAGCAGCTCGAAGCCTTGGCGCTGGTGGAAGGATTCTTCCTTGCAGATGCGGATCATGGCACGCCCGTAGGGCCCAAAGGACGTGCGGCACAACGGCACCTGGTTGCAGATGGCCGCGCCGTCGACCAGCCAGCCGATGACCCCGACGTCGGCGTAGGACAGCGTGGGGTAGTTGAAGATCGAGGAGTACTTCTGCGTGCCGGCGATCAGTTGGTCGGTCAGGTTCTGGCGCGAGGCGCCCAGGGTTTCGGCGGCGGAGTACAGGTAGAGGCCGTGGCCGGCCTCGTCTTGGACCTTGGCCAGCAGGATTGCCTTGCGCCGCAAGGACGGGGCCCGGCCGATCCAGTTGCCTTCGGGCTGCATGCCGATGATCTCCGAATGGGCGTGTTGGGCGACCTGGCGGATCAGCGTCTTGCGGTAGGCCTCGGGCATCCAGTCGCGGGGTTCGACGCGGTCCTTGGCGGCGATCGCGGCCTCGAACTGGGCGACGAACTCGGGTTCTGCGACAGTCGATGTCATGGGCACCTCCGGTGCGACGAGGGTATTTACTGACCGAACGTTCTGTACTACTGTGGCACACGCAGCCAGGGGCGCGCAATGGGCCCGGGCACTTCAAATCGGAAGGAAGCGCACTGTGAGCGCAGTACTGCAGAGTTACGTGGCGGGGCAGTGGTTTAGCTCCCCGGACGAGGGAGAGTCGGTCGCCGACGCCGTCACCGGAGAAGAGGTCACGCGCATCTCCAGCCGTGGCCTGGACTACGCCGCGATGGTCGACCACGCCCGCACCGTCGGCGCACCGGCCATTCAGGCGCTGACGTTCCACCAGCGCGCAGGCCTGCTCAAGGCCCTGGCCAAGCACCTCGGCGGGTTCAAGGACGAGTTCTACGCCCTGTCCGCCCGCACCGGCGCCACCCGCCGCGACTCGATGGTCGACGTCGACGGCGGCATCGGCACCGTGTTCTCCTACGCCAGCAAGGGCACCCGGGAACTCCCCAACGACACCATCGTCCTCGACGGCGCGGTGGAAACCCTTGGCAAGAACGGCACCTTCCTGGGTCAGCACCTCTACACCTCGCGCCCCGGGGTCGCGGTACAGATCAACGCGTTCAACTTCCCGGTGTGGGGCATGCTGGAGAAGTTCGCCCCGGCCTTCCTCGCCGGGCTGCCCAGCATCGTCAAGCCCGGCAGCCAGACCGCTTACCTCACCGAAGCGGTGGTACGGCGCATCGTCGAGTCGCAGATCCTGCCCGAGGGGTCCCTGCAGCTGGTCTGCGGCAGTGCCGGCACCCTGCTCGACGAACTCACCGAACAGGATTCGGTCGCGTTCACCGGTTCGGCCCACACCGCCGGGCTGCTGCGCAACCACCCCTCGGTCCTCCACGGAGGCGTACGCCTCGGCGTGGAGGCCGACTCGCTGAATTGCTCGATCCTGGGCCTCGACGTCACCGCCGAAGACCCCGAGTTCGACCTGTTCGTCAAGGGCGTGGTCGCCGAGATGACCGTCAAGGCCGGCCAGAAGTGCACCGCCATCCGCCGGGTCATCGTGCCCGAGGCCCTCGCCGACGACGTGGTCGCCGCCCTCAGCGCCCGGCTGGCCAAGATCACCGTCGGCCACCCCGACAGCGAGGGTGTCCGCATGGGCGCGCTGGCGAGCGTGGGCCAGCGCCAAGAAGTCCGCAAGGCTATCGAGGCGTTCACCAGCTCGGCCGACATCGTCTTCGGCGATCCGAACAACGTGGACGTCGTCGACGCCGACGCCGAGCGCGGCGCGTTCATGGCGCCGGTGCTGCTGCGGGCCCGCCCCGGCGCCACCGAGCCCCACGACGTCGAACCGTTCGGCCCGGTGGCCACGGTGCTGACCTACGGCACCACCGCCGAGGCGGTCGAGTTGGCAGCACGCGGACGCGGCAGCCTGGTGGCCTCCCTGGTCAGCCACGACCGCCAGATCGTCCGCGAGGTCGCCCTGGGCTTGGCGCCCTGGCACGGTCGCCTGCTGGTCCTCGACCGCGACGACGCCGCCGAATCCACCGGCCACGGCAGTCCGCTGCCCACCCTGGTTCACGGCGGCCCCGGCCGCGCGGGGGGCGGGGAGGAACTCGGCGGGATCCGTGGGGTGCTGCATCACATGCAGCGCACCGCTATTCAGGGTTCTCCGGACATGCTCACCGCGATCACCGGGCGCTGGATGACCGGCGCCCAGCGGGGGACCGACGAGGTGCACCCCTTCCGCAAGGATCTGGCGTCGTTGCGCATCGGTGACAGCATCACCTCCGATCGGCGCGAGGTCAGCCTGGCCGACATCGACCACTTCGCGGAGTTCACTGGCGACACCTTCTACGCCCACACCGACCCCGAGGCCGCGGCGGCCAACCCGCTCTTCGGTGGCATCGTCGCCCATGGCTACCTCGTCGTGTCCTTGGCCGCCGGTCTGTTCGTCGAACCCAACCCCGGCCCCGTCCTGGCCAACTTCGGCGTGGACCACCTGCGGTTCCTGACCCCGGTGAAGGCCGGTGACTCGATCGCGGTGACCCTGACCGTCAAGCAGATCACCCCACGCTCGAGCGCGGACTACGGCGAAGTCCGGTGGGACGCAGTGGTGGTCAACCAGGACGACGCCCCGGTGGCGACCTATGACGTGCTGACCTTGGTCGCTAAGACCTGGGCCCAGGACGGTGAGAAGTAATGCACCGCATGACCGTTCAGTACCAGAGCCCGGCAGACCCGGAGGCCTTCGACGGCAAGTACTTCGGCGAGCACGTCCCGCTGTGTCAGACGTTGCCCGGCTTGCGGGCGACGTCGTTCTCCAAGCCGCGCGCCCTGGGCGGGGTCGCGCCCTACCTGGTGGCCGAATTCGACTTCGACGACGCCGCGGCGTTGAAGACGGCGTTGCGCTCACCGGAGATGGCCGCCGTCGCCGCCGACGCCGAGACGTTGCCCGCCGACCGGGTCATGTTCACCGGCGAGGTGACCACCGGGTGAGCTTCGCCCACGGGCACGCAAGGGGGGTCGGCGGTGACGCCGGCCCCCCTTGCGGTTCACGCCCCGGCGGCTGCGAGGTGTCGGAGGAGCCCGGCGGCGGTGACTGCGTGCGAGCATGGACGCCATGACCCACAGCGCTGCGCCCGGCAAGCGGCTGCCGTCGGGCGAGCTGCGCCCCACCTACACCTTGGACCGGCTACTCGACGTCGCGGTGCAGGTGTTCACCGACCGGGGGTATGACGGCACCAGCTTCCAGCACCTCTCGGCGGCCTCCGGGCTGTCGAAGTCCTCGATCTATCACCACATCGACGGCAAGGAACAGCTGCTGCGGCTCGGCCTGGAGCGGGCGTTGGAGCCGTTGATCGCCAGCACCACCGAGGACGCCGCCACCACCGGACCGGCGGTGGACCGGCTCGGTTACCTGATCCGACGCAACCTGCAGATCATGGCCGAGCGACTTCCCTACGTCACGTTGCTGCTCAACGTGCACGGCAATACCGAACCCGAACGCTGGGCGCTTGAGCAACGACGTTCCTACGACAAGTTCGTCGCCGGGGTGGTGCAGCAGGCCATCGACGAAGGCGACGTGCGCGCCGACGTCGACGCCCGCACCACCGCACGGCTGATCTTCGGCATGACCAACTCGGTGCGCGAGTGGTACCGCCCCGACCGCCACATCAAACCCGCCGCCCTGGCCGAGCAGGTCACCTCAATGCTGATGGACGGCATCCGGGCCCGCTAGTGGCCTCACCGCGGCGGGCGGTCGTCGACCACGCGGCGCATCTTGCCCGCCGAACGCTCCACCGAATTCGGTGCCAGCACGTCCACGGCCACGGTGACGCCGATCGAGTTCTTGATCAGCCCCACCAGCCGGGTCCCGGCCGCCTCGGCGGCCGTCCCCGCACCGAGGCGGTGCTCGACGCGCACGGTGAGCTTGTCGAGTTTGTCGGTGCGCGACAGCACGCACTGAAAGTGCGGGGCCAGCTCGGGAACCGCGAGGATCAGTTCCTCTATCTGAGTGGGGAACAGGTTGACCCCCCGCAGGATGATCATGTCGTCGGTCCGCCCGGTGATCTTCTCGATGCGTCGCATGGCGCGCGCCGTCGGCGGCAGCAGCCGGGTCAGATCCCGGGTGCGGTAGCGGATGATCGGCATCGCCTGCTTGGTCAGCGAGGTGAACACCAGTTCGCCGGGCTGCCCGTCGGGCACCGGTTGCAACGTCACCGGGTCGACCACCTCGGGATAGAAGTGGTCCTCCCACACGGTCAACCCGTCCTTGGTCTCCACGCACTCGCTGGCCACACCGGGACCGATGACCTCGGAGAGTCCGTAGATGTCCACGGCGTGCATGTCGAGACGCTCTTCCATCTCGCGGCGCATGTCGTTTGTCCACGGTTCGGCACCGAAGATGCCGACCTTCAGCGACGTCGACCGGGGGTCGACTCCTTGGCGTTCCATCTCGTCGATGATGGAGAGCATGTAGGACGGGGTGACGGTGATGATGTCGGGTTCGAAGTCGCGGATCAGCTGCACTTGGCGTTCGGTCATGCCACCGGAGACCGGCACCACGGTGCACCCCAGCTTCTCCGCGCCCGCGTGGGCGCCCAGACCGCCGGTGAACAGGCCGTAGCCGTAGGCGTTGTGCAGGACGTGACCGCGTCGGCCGCCGGCGGCGCGCACACTGCGGGCCACCACGGTGGCCCACATGTCGAGGTCTTCGCCGGTGTAGCCGACCACGGTGGGGCGGCCGGTGGTTCCGGAGGAGGCGTGGATCCGCGACACCTGCTCGCGCGGTACGGCGAACATGCCGAAGGGGTAGTTGTCCCGCAAGTCGAGCTTGGTGGTGAACGGCAGCTTGGCCAGGTCCTCGAGGGACTTGACGTCGTCGGGGTGTACGCCGGCGGCGTCGAAGGACTGCCGGTAGAAGGCCACGTTGTCGTAGGCGTGGTGCACCGACCACCGCAGCCGTTCGAGCTGCAGCTCGCGCAGTTGATCGGGCGAGATCGTTTCGACGGCGTCGAGGTCTCCTGGGCGTGGGCTCAAATCCAGCATGTGACCACTCGCTTTCTTCTTGGTCGCTGGGTTCTACGGTGTCTCACCAGGACCCGCGGAACTTGGACGCTGCCGCACGCATCTTGACTGACCGAACATTCGGTACGTACGGTGATGGCTGTCACAGAAGGAGCGACCGATGACACTGGACACCGCCATGCCCGTCGCCGAGCCGCGTGGGTTCGACGCCTGGCAGGACAGCATCTGCGACACGTTCGTGCCGCTGGACGCGCATTGCGAGGGCCGCGCGGCGGACGACTTCCTTGGCGGTGTGGACTCCACGAGCCTGGGCGCGGTGGTGCTCGCCGAGGTGTCGGCCTCGCGAGCGGTGGTCGAGCGCACGCCGAAACTGATCCGGCGCGCCGACCCCGAGCTGTACAAGTTCGGCCTGCAGGTCAGCGGGGACTGCGTCATCGAGCAGAACGGCCGCCAAGCTCATCTGCGGCCGGGCGACTTCGCGATCTACGACACCTCGCGCCCTTACCGGCTGCGCTTTGGCGACGACTTCCGGATGACGATTGCGATGTTCCCCCGGTCGTTGGTGCGACTGCCCGAGAAGCACATGGCCGAGTTGACCGCGGTGCGCTTGGCCGGGGACACCGGTCTGGGGTCGCTGATCGCGCCGTTGATGCGGGGGCTGGGCGCCGAGCGCACGGGGACGCGTCCGGTGATCGCCACCCATCTGGGGGATGCGGTGGTCGACCTCATCACCGCGGCGTTCGCCGAACAGATGCAGCGCCCGCTGGAGGAGGATTCCGCCGGCGCTCATCGGATGCTGGTAGCCCAGGCGAGCAAGTTCATCGACGAGCACCTCACCGACAGCGAGTTGTGCAGCAAAACCGTCGCCGATGCGCACTTCGTGTCGGTGCGGCTGTTGCAGAAGGCCTTCGAAGCAGAAGGAATGTCGGCGACGGCGTTGATCCGCACGCGGCGGCTGGAACGTTGCCGCCGCGACCTGGTCGACCCCGGGTGCCGGCACTTGCCGATCGCCCTCATCGGTCACCGGTGGGGTTTTCCCGACGCCGCGCACTTCTCCCGCTTGTTCCGCAACGCCTACGGTGCGTCCCCTCGGGAGTTCCGCAAGGCCAACGGCCTTGCGGCATAGGTCTTTCACGAGGCCGAGCCGGTAGTGGCGTGCGCGGTGCGCACGCCACCGGCCGGTCACAACACGATGGTGACCACTTTTTCCTCGGTGTTGGCCAGGATGCCCGACCAGCCCAATTCTCGGCCGATGCCGCTGGCCTTGAGCCCGCCCCATGGCAACGCCGGATCGATGGCGGCCCACCCGTTGACCCACACTGCTCCGGCGCGGACCCGGCGGGCCATGGTGTGGGCCTGGGACACGTCGCGGGTCCAGATCGTGGCGGCCAACCCGTAGGCGGTGTCGTTGGCGATGGCCAGCGCTTCGTCGACGGTGTCGAACGCGATGACAGCGCCGACCGGGCCGAAGATCTCCTCCTGGGCGATCGTCGACGAGTTGTCGACGTCGGCGAAGATGGTGGGCCACACGAAGAAACCGGGCCCGGCGGGCGCGGACCCGCCGGCCACCAGTCGTGCCCCCTCGGCCTTACCCTTGTCGATGTAGTCCAGGACGCGCTGCTGCTGTTTGGCGTTGACTAGGGCGCCCATGGTGGTCGACTCGTCGAACGGGTCGCCCAGCACCTGCGCCTCGGCAGCCGCGGCGAGTCGCTCGACCACCGCCGAGTAGAGCGAGCGGTGCACCAGGATCCTCGTTCCGGCGGCGCACACTTCGCCCTGATTGAAGAACAACCCCATCGCGATGCCTTGCACTGCGGCGTCGAGATCGGCGTCGGCGCAGACGATTTGGGGGCTCTTGCCGCCAAGCTCCACGGTGGTGCGCTTGAAGGTCTGCGCGGCGACCTGCAGGATGTGGCGGCCGATCTCGGGGGACCCGGTGAAGCTGACCTTCTGCACGTCCGGGTGGGCGACGAGGGCCTCCCCGGTCACCCCGCCCAGGCCGGGAACGATGTTGACCACCCCGGCCGGGAAGCCGGCTTCCTGCACCAGCTTGCCCAGGTGCAGGATCGACAGCGGCGCGTCCTCGGCCGGTTTGACGACCAGCGCGTTGCCGGCGGCCAGCGCGGGCGCCAGCTTCCAGCCCGCGATCATCAGCGGGGTATTCCACGGGATGATGGCCGCGACGACGCCGATCGGCTCGCGCACGGTGTAGGAGTGGGTCTTGGCCATTCCCATGTAGCCCGCGGTGGGGATGGCGGCGCCTTCGATCTTGTCCGCCCACCCAGCGAAATAGCGGAAGGTGGCCACCGCGTTGGGGACGTCGAGCATCCCGGGTTGGCCGACCGGCTTGCCGATGTCGAGGGCTTCCAGCCGGGCCAGGACGTCTGCGTCGCGCTCGATCAGGTCGGCGAGGCGGTTCAACAACCGGGCCCGGACGATGCCGGGGGTGTCGCCCCATTCACCGTCGAGTGCTCGCCGTGCGGCGCGGACGGCGCGGTCGACGTCCTCGGCGCTGCCGTTGGCGATCTTGGCCAACAACTCACCGGTGGCGGGGTTGAGGTCGTCGAAGGTCTCCTGGGCCTGCGACCACGTGCCGTCGATGAACATTTCGGTGGTCAAATCGGTGCTGGTGTCAGCGGTGACCGTCATGGGTTGTCCTCCTGAGGATTTGGCTCACTCCACGGTGACAAGGAGCCGCTGCCGCGAGTTGCCGATCGCTGCACGGCAGTTGACGAACAGCGCCGGGCGTCGGCTCTGCGCCGCGCGGCACCGCCGGGGTCGTGGCGGCGGTTGGTCGCGGGGGAGCGGTGTTGGTCGGGGCAGGCTGCGATGATGGGTCCATGACCGCCACCACCGCCGCCGCCTCGCACGCCGAGGGGTCACGCCCGCGTGGTCGCCCTGGTTACAGTCGCGACGACGTGCTGCGGCGAGCGATCGACCTGTTCATCCGGCAGGGCTACGACGCCACCTCGATCAGTGACCTCGCCAAGGACCTGGGCGTGAGCAAGTCGGCGATCTTCCACCACTTCGACGGCAAGGAGTCGATCCTGGCCGCCGCGCTGGACGAAGCGCTCGACGGCCTGGACCAGGTGGTGGCCGACGCGCGCGACGCTACCGACGTGGACGCCTACCGCAGGCTTCGAGGCGCCGTCGCGGCCTCGGTGCAGATCCTGGCCACCCACCTACCGGCGGTGACACTGCTGCTGCGGGTGCGCGGCAACAGCCCCTCGGAGCAGGCGGCCATGGTGCGTCGTCGCGCGATCGACGTCCAGTTGGCGACGATGGTGCGCGAGGCCGTGGCAGAGG
This sequence comes from Mycobacterium sp. Root135, assembly GCF_001426545.1. GTDB lineage: Bacteria > Actinomycetota > Actinomycetes > Mycobacteriales > Mycobacteriaceae > Mycobacterium. Next base: position 37,771 of record NZ_LMEZ01000011.1, read on the forward strand.
GACGGCTGCGCGGCGACGTCGACCCGGACACCATCTCGCGCCTCATCTTCGGCATGGTCAACTCCCTGGTCGACTGGTATCACCCCGACGGTGCCGTCGACGCGGCCACGTTGGCCCAGGTGGTCACTTCCGTGCTCTTCGACGGGTTGCACCGCTCCCCGCAGTGACCTGGGGCTGCGCTGGGTGGGTGCAGACTCGCCGCCTGTACGACCTCGCCACGTCCCTGTACGCGGAGTTAAGAACAAGTACAGTAAGTATGTTCGGTAGTCGACGAGGTGAACGAGGTAGACGATGGACAGCCCACTTGCCGCCGACACCGACGCTCCGGCGCCGATGTCGATCCGCGAGCGCAACAAGTTGCGCACGCGCCAGGTGCTTCTACAGGCGGCGCTGGAAGTGTTCGCCGAGGCGGGTTTCGGATCGGCGACCGTCGAGTCGATCGCGGCACGCGCCGGGGCCAGCAAGGTCACCGTGTACAGCTACTTTCCTCAAGGCCGTGAAGAGCTCTACCGCGAACTCTACGAACAAATCAACCGGGAACTCATCGAGTTGTCCGACGAGATCTACCGTGAGCCCGGGCATTTCGCCGATCGCATCGCCGAACTCACCGCCGCGTTGCTCGACATCGCCCAGCGCCCGCTGGTGGGGCGGTTCTACTCCATCGACGACCCGTCACTGGACGCCGCGCTCAACCCGGTGCGCGGGCACGCCTCACGGGCGTGGGTCGACCACATCGCCGCCGACCTGAAGGCCGCCAAGCGGGCGGGCCGGTTGCGCTCCAAGGCCAACCCGCAGGCGTTGGCGGTCATGATCGTGGGCACGATGCGGGCGGCGCTGACCGAGGTAGCCCGTGGATGGGCGAAGGCAGATCAACTCGCCGCAGCGGTCGATTCCCTGGTAAGAGGGCTCGAAGCGCCCTGACCAGCGCCAGCGGTTCGTTTCGTCGACGTAAACATTGAACGCACCGTATAACTTTCTTGCGCCATGCCTTGATTGTGTCCGGATAGGACGCCTATGGTGAAGATCACCTACAACGCCCGATGGACCTGACGCCACAGCTGAGCCGGTCACGGTGAGAGTCGCCTCGCCCGGCCCGCCGCAGCCGTGGAGCCCTGGGATCATCGGTGCTCGATTCGACAGGATCTCATCGTGGCCGACGATCACACCCCCGTAACCGCGTCGAGTGTCATGGCGCACGCCTACGGCATCCTCGAACAGGCGCTGCCGCGATTCGGTTTCGCCGCCGGCACGCCCCATGACCTGCTGCCGGTCTCGGAGAATGTCGCATTCCGCCTCCGCCCGCCGGGGGAGTGCCCGTCGGTTCTGCGGATCAGCCGTCCCGAGGGACGGTCGGTGCGGGAGCGGGAGTCGGAATTGGCGTGGATCACCGCGATCCGCGCCGAGGCGCCCGACCTGGTCCCGGCCGTGCTGGTCAGCCAGGACGGCAGGCCGCTGATCACCGTCGAGCATCACGAGTCCGGCCTGGACTACCAGGTGTGCGTCTTCGAGTGCGTCACCGGAGAGCATCCGGCCGAGGACGACTATGCGACCGTCATGCCCCACCTGGGAGCGATCACCGCCCAACTGCACCAGCACGCGGCGGGATGGGATCGACCGGCGTGGTTCACCCGCTACACCTGGGACGTCGACGCGGCCTTCGGTCCTACTCCGTTGTGGGGTCGGTGGCAGGCCGGGGTTCACGATCGCGAAGAGCTCGCCCAACTCACCGCCGTCGAAGACTACGTCCGCCGGCGGCTGAGGGGGTTCGGCCAAGGGCCCGACCGATTCGGGCTCATCCACGCCGACCTTCGTGCCACCAACCTGCTCATCGACGGAAACGACTGTCGGATAATCGATTTCGACGACTGCGGCTTCGGCTGGCTGTTGTACGACCTGGCCACGGCGATGACGTTCATCGAAGACCACCCGCGTGCCGGAGAGTTCATCGCCAGCTGGCTCGAGGCGTACCGGTCGGTGCGACCGCTGCCGGTGGAGCATGAACGCGAAATCGACACCTTCCTGCTCTACCGGCGCCTGCTGACCATCGCCTTCCTGGGCAACAATCCCGACATCGACGTGACCCGGGAGATGTTGCCCGGGCTGGCGCGGGGGACGTGCGAGTGGGCCGAGGGCATCCTTCGACGGCCCGCGGCGTTGTCCTGACCCCCGCGGCACCCCGGCCCACGTCGTCTCGAAAGTCTGTCTACGACAGCGGGTCTCGTCGTGAGGCTCTCGTAGAGATGCGGCGCCCGACCGGTCCCGCGTCGACCACGCCCGCCCGGCGTCGCGACACCGTGGCCGCACCACAAAAAAGTTAACGCATCGTTCATTAATCTTACGTACCGTATTGACAGCCCAGTTGAGCGAGGCGACAATGGATACGACAGTCGACATCGGCGAAGGCGCGATCGACTGGTTCGACGTTCCGCTCGGAACATCTCGACGGAGTGGACTTCTCACCCGCACAGAGCGTCGCCCCGGCGATCGACACAAGGAGAAATGAATCGCTATGTCGCACTATGACGTGATCGTGATCGGCGCCGGTACGTGGGGCAGTTCGGTGGCCGGGCAGCTCGCCGAGCGTGGACGGTCGGTGTTGGCGCTGGACGCCTACGTCCCGCCTCACGACCACGGCTCCCACGCCGGGGCCACCCGGCTCGCACGCCAGTCCAACAGCACCGGACCCGAATACGTCGACCTCACCCGCCAGGCGTTCGACGCATGGGGGGTGATCGCCGAGCGCACCGGCACCGAGGTAATGGTCAAGACCGGCAACGTCTTCGTGGGTCAGCCCGGCTCCAAGTGGTTCGACAACACGCTACGCAACCTTGAGGCCTCGCCGTTCGAGCACGAGATCTTCAGCGGTGCCGAGGCCAGGGCCCGGTTCCCGCGAGTACGCATCGGCGACGGCGAGCTGGCGGTGTGGGAGCCCAACGCCGCAGTGAGCCTGGTGCAACCGGCGCTGCGGGCGATGCAGCAGCTGGGGCGTGAGGCCGGGGTGGAAGTCCACTACGGGGAGCCGGTCCTGGAGTGGACCGCCACGGACAAGGGCGTCTCGGTGCGGACCGCGACCGCGACCTACACCGCCGAACGGGTCGTCGTCACCGTCGGCGCGTTCTCCAACGACGTTCTGCACCTGGACCTTCCGACCCACGTGGAACGTCAAGTGCTGGCCAACTTCGCCGTCGACCTCACCGCCGAGCGGCTGTCCTCGATCTACGTGGCCGCGCCGCCCGGGGACGACTCGGCGCCTGCCTACGGGTGCCCCGAACCAGACGGAACATTCAAGTTCAGCGTCCCGGGCCGCGGCAACACCGTCGAACCCGACACCCTGACCCAGGACGTCACCGCCGAGGACGTCAACCGGATCGTGTCGGTCGTGCGTGATCGACTGCCCGAGATCACCGGCGACCCGATCTCGATGACGGTGTGCATGTGGACCGAGACCGAAGACGGTCACTGGCTGTTGGGACATCACCCCGACAGCGAACGGGTGATCGTGGGCGCCGGTTGCAACGGCCGGGGCTTCCGGTACGCACCGGTCATCGGCGCGGTGCTGGCCGACCTCGCCGACGGGGTGGCCCACCCCGAGCTGCACCGCTTCGACCTGTCCCGGGACCACAGTCTGTCCGCCGGGAACTGACTGCTGCCCAACTCGTTTCGACCCATGACCGCGGCGCCGGTGAGCCACGCGAGAACACCTCGCGCGCAAGGCTCGTCGGCGCCGCCGTCGTATCGCCGGGGAGGTCACCCGAGGTCGGGCAGGACCGCCCGTCGCGTGAGCACAAGTGCCGTGCGCGAATGCGCAAGCTCACGTCGCGGCATCGGATCACTGTAAGCACGCGGACCCGTGCCGGGACGCGGTCATCTGAACGCCGAGGAGATCGGTTCACCATGGATCACACAACTGCCATCGATTACACGGACGGCGCTGTGCCGCCGGACGCCGCCGTAGACACAGCGCACCTGCAGGGCCGCATGGGCGTCGTGGAACTGGCGCTGACCGTATTGGCCTTCGCCGCCCCACTGGCCAGCGTGGTGGGAGTTCTCCCGCTGGTCATCATCTTCGGCGGCGTGGGAGCACCGCTGGCATTCGTCGCCGCCACCGTCGTGCTGCTGCTGTTCTCCGTCGGCTACACCACGATGAGTCGCTACCTGCCCAACCCCGGCGCCTTCTACGCCTACATCAGCGCCGGACTCGGCAAGACCGTGGGCCTGGCGTCGAGTTTTCTGGCCATGCTCGGCTACATGATGGTCGGACTGGGCATCACGCTGTTCTTCGGCATCGTCGCCCACGACACCGTCGCCATCACCCTGCACGGACCCGATCTGCCCTGGTGGTCCTACTGCATCCTGCTGGTGCTGATCGTCGGTGCGCTGGGATACCTGCGGATCGACCTGTCGGCCAAGGTGCTCTCGGTGGTCATGGTCGTCGAGATCGTGATCGTCCTGGTGTTCGACGCCGCCGTCGGAGTCAAGGGCGGCCCCGAAGGCCGCTCCCTGGAGCCGTTCACCTGGTCGGCGTTCAGCCAGGGCCAGGTCGGTGTGGCCGTGCTGTTCGCGGTGATCACCTTCCTCGGCTTCGAGGCCACGGCCATCTTCCGGGAGGAAACCAAGAACCCGCGACGCACCGTCCCACGCGCCACCTACCTCGGCGTCGTCTGCATCGGCGCGTTCTACATCCTGACGACCTGGCTGCTGATCGTCGCCTACGGCCCCAGCCAAGCCCCCGACGTCGCCAACGCCAACGCACCGGCGATGTTCACCGACGCCATGCAAGCCTTCGTCGGCACCTGGGGACGCGACACCATCAACATCCTCGTCGTGACTTCCGCCTTCGCCGCGGTGCTGTCGTGCCAGAACATCGTCGCCCGCTACGGCCACTCCCTGGGCGTCGACCGGGCACTGCCCTCGGCCCTGGGCAAGGTTCACCCCCGCCACGGGTCACCACACGTCAGCTCGCTGGTGTTCACCGCCATCTTCCTGGCCGGGGTGCTGGTGTTCTCCCGATCCGACCCGGCCAAGACCTACGCCTGGCTCGCGGGCGCCGGCGGTTTCCCCCTGCTGCTGCTGATGTTCCTGACCAGCGTGGCGGTCCTGGTGTTCTTCCACCGGTCGCGGACCGAGATCACCGACACCACCTCGTGGCACACCCGCGTCGCACCCGTGCTGGCCATCATCGGCTTGGGCGCCGCCCTGTACCTGTCGTTCACCAACTTCACCTTGGTCACCGGCGGTGACGAAGGCATCGCGGTCGCATTGCAGGTCGTCACGTGGGGCGTCTTCGCCGCCGGAATCGTGCTGGCACTGTTCTTCCGGGCCAAGCGCCCGGAGACCTACGCCCGAATCGGACGGCAGTCACTGATCTAAGGCCGACGCAGCCCGGTACGCGGCGGTCACCGATCGCCGCGTACCGGGCTCCCGCGTGCCCGCGAACCGTCAATGACCTGCCGCCGCACCGCCTCGGTCCGCGTCGCGTCGTCGAGTCGACAGTGTCGGGCACCAACGATTTTCGCCTCACTGCGCCCACGTGGTGGGCGCCTATCCGCACCGACGTTTCACCATCTGAAAGGAAGTCATGCCGCAGCACGTACGAGGTGTCATCGCCCGATCGCGAGGCGCCGCGGTGGAACTCACCACGATCACCATCCCCGACCCCGGTCCCGGTGAGGTCGTCGTCGACGTTCAGGCGTGCGGGGTCTGCCATACCGACCTGACCTACCGCGACGGCGGCATCAACGACGACTTCCCGTTCCTGCTGGGCCACGAGGCGGCCGGCGTGGTGGAGAGCATCGGACCTGGCGTCGAGTCGGTCGCGGTGGGCGACTTCGTGGTGCTCAACTGGCGGGCCGTGTGCGGACGGTGCCGGGCGTGCCGCCGCGGCAGGCCCCAATACTGTTTCGACACGTTCAACGCCACCCAACCGATGACGCTCGCCGACGGAACGCCGCTGACCCCGGCGCTGGGCATCGGCGCCTTCGCCGACAAGACCCTCGTCCACGCCGGTCAATGCACGAAGGTCGACCCGACCGCCGATCCCGCCGTCGTCGGCCTGCTCGGCTGCGGTGTGATGGCCGGCCTCGGCGCCGCGGTCAACACGGGCAACGTCTCGCGCGGTGACTCCGTCGCCGTCATCGGATGTGGTGGCGTCGGCGACGCCGCGATCATGGGTGCCCGACTCGCCGGCGCGGGCACCATCATTGCCGTGGACCAGGATCCCCGAAAGCTGGAGTGGGCCTGCGACTTCGGAGCCACCCACACCGTCAACGCCCTGGACGTCGACACCGTGGAGGCCGTGCGGGAGCTGACCGGCGGCTTCGGCGCCGACGTGGTGATCGACGCCGTCGGGCGTCCAGAGACGTGGAAGCAGGCCTTCTACGCCCGGGATCTGGCCGGCACGGTCGTGCTCGTGGGGGTGCCGACGCCGAAGATGACTCTCGACATGCCGCTGGTCGACTTCTTCTCTCGCGGTGGATCGTTGAAGTCGTCGTGGTACGGCGACTGCGTCCCCGAACGGGACTTCCCGATGCTGGTGGACCTCTACGCCCAGGGCCGACTGCCGTTGGAGCGGTTCGTCACCGAACGCATCGGCCTCGACGACGTCGAATCCGCCTTCCACCGGATGCATGCCGGTGAGGTGCTGCGATCGGTGGTGATCTGGTGAGCGGCACCCCGCCGTCGCCACCTGCTCGCGGGTGCGCCGGAGGGGGACCGGCCACCCTGGTCTCGTCGACCAGATCACTCATCCTGAACGCATCGTTAACTATTTACACAGGCCGTGCACATCCCGTACGGTTAAGCTGACATCGCTGAACTAGGAGGAAGTCCGTGACCACGACATCGAGCCCGGTAACCGACGCGGCGGCGACGGTGACCACGGCCACCGCCCTCCTGCGCCGGCGAGCGACGACCTTGGGACAGCACTCACCGCTGTTCTACGACACGCCGCTGGCCATGGAGTCCGCCTCGGGAGTGCATCTCACCGACGTCAACGGCAACGTCTACCTGGACGGGTACAACAACGTCCCCCACGTCGGGCACTGCCACCCCCACGTCACCGGCGCCGTCTACGACCAGCTGCAGCGACTCAACATCCACACCCGCTACCTCAACGACCGCGTGCTCGACTACGCCGAACAGCTTCTGGCCACCTTCGACCAGCCACTGGAGCGGATGTTCCTCACCAACAGCGGCTCCGAAGCCAACGAACTTGCCTTGCGCGTCGCGCGCCAGCACACCGGCAACACCGGGGTCCTGGTGTCGGACTTCAACTATCACGGCAACACCACCAGTGTCGCCGAGCTGACCACCGGCCTGACAGTCCGCGAACCCCTGGGTGCCTACGTCCGCACGATCACCGCTCCGGACCTCGACCACGTCGACGGATCCGAAGACGCCGTGCTCGCCGAGGCCTTGGCCTCCGTGGACGCCGCGATCACCTCGCTGCAGGACCACGGACACGGCGTCAGCGCGCTGCTGTTCGACCCGCTGTTCTCCACCGAAGGGCTGCCCCGGCTTCCCCGCCGCTACATCGAAGGCGTCGCCGCCCGGGTCCGCGCCGCGGGCGGATTGGTCATCTCCGACGAGGTGCAATCAGGCTTCGGCAGGGTCGGCACACACATGTGGGGCCACCAGATGCACGGTCTGACACCAGACTTGGTGGTGCTGGGAAAGCCGATGGGCAACGGGCACCCCATGGGTGGAGTGGTCACCACCGCCGCGCTGCTCGAGGAGTTTGGCAGCCAGAACACCTACTTCAACACCTTCGCCGGCAACCCCGTCTCGGCCGCCGCCGGGCTGGCGGTGCTGGAGGTGATCGAGAGCGAAGACCTCGTACAGACCGCACATGCGTGTGGGCAGCTGATGCACCGCGAGCTGACGCGACTGGCCGATTCCTACGACTTCCTCGGCGCGGCGAAGGGGAGCGGCATGTTCCACGGGCTGGAGTTCCTCAACCCCGAAACCGGGAAGCCCGCACCCGAATTGGCCAAGCAGATCGTGGAGGGCATGGTCGCCCGCCGGGTGTTGATCAGCCGGATCGGTAAGTTCAACAGCATGCTGAAGATCCGCCCGCCCATGCCCTTTGGGACCGAGCACGCCGAGATCCTCCTCGACCGACTCACCGAATGCCTCGACGGCGTGTGACGCCACCTCCTCGGAGGTGGCGGTTCGTCGTCGACCTCTACATCGGGCCGTCACGGCTGACCGTCGAGGTCCACCGCCCTCGCGCGGCCACCGACCACCGGCGAACACACGCCGGGTGTGCATCTATGGGGAGCTGAGGCTCCACGGTGCATCCGGTCGACTCCAAGCCTGTCGTGGCGGGGGTGTTACGGGCTCGTCTTTACTGCAGGCCGGAGGCTTGCCGCGCCCAGTCTCGGTGCCACCGCGTTTGGGTGGCCTGGTCGACTTGGCCGGTCTGGTCGAAGTACGCCAACGCTTCGTCGAAGAGGGCGATGCCGTTCTCGAATTCCCGCAGTGAGCACAGGGCAACGGCCAGGTTGTTCGCAGCCTCTGCGTGTCCCTGTGCGTCCAGCATGGAGATGCTGATCTGACGGGCTTCGGTGAGTGCGTCGACTGCCTTTCGGGCGGCCCCGGTGTCCCCAGTGGTCTCCGACAGCGCAATGTAGGCCGCACCGAGATTGCGGAGCGTCAGCGCAAGGCCTGGTAGGCCACCTAGAGTGCGCCGCAAACGCACAGCGTGGAGGAGTTGCGTGACCCCCTCACCGGGGCGGCGCGCTTTGACCAGGACCGCACCGAGGTTGGTCAGGGTTCCCGCCGCGGGGTACGGGTGCGTCGCCGGCGGGCACTGCCGTAGATCCTTGCGGTAGATCGCGATCGCGTCGTCCAGGCGCCCTTGTTGCTGAAGGAGATTGCCGATGTTGCTGCGCGCGCCGCTGGCTCGATCGAGGTCGCCGAGGTGTTCGTACATTGTCACGGCCTCCGCGAACAACCTGTGGGAGGCGTCGTACTTGCGCTGCATGCGAAGTGCGGTGCCCAGATTGCTGAGCGCACTGGCTGCGGCGTGCTGCGGCGGGACGCGGGCTGCCACCGAGGCTGTAATGGCGGCGACTTCGTAGAAGTCTTCCCGCCAGTGAGCTTGACTGTTCAGCAGGTCGCCGAGAGGGACCCCGAATTCCAGCAGGAACGTTTCGTAGCCGTCCCGGTCGGCGATGGCGGAGACGATCGAAATCGCCGTTGTGCGTTCAGCGTCGAACCACGCCGCTGCCTTGGCCGGGGTTGTGAACACCTGACGAGTGGTCTCCGACGCCACCGCGGTGAGCCACTCAAACGCCATCATGACCGCAACGCCGTACTTGTGGATCAGGTTCTTCAACGCGCGATCGGCGTCTTCTGGATCGTGGCCGGCCATTTCACTGGCGAAGATTCGCACCAGGTCGTGCATGCTCCACCGGTTCGCCACGTGCTGTTCTACGAGATGTGCACGTACCAAGGCCATCAGCTGCGGGCGGATCGTGCCCGCGTCGGCATCGATGAGCCAACGTGCCGCGTCGAAGCCCACGTCGCCACCGGGAACTTGGGACAACAACCTGAACAGTCGTTGCAGGTGGTCCGGTAGGCGGTTGTACGACAGCGCCAATGCTGCTCTCACGGAGAGGCGCTCGTCGTAGTGGAGTGCGTCCAAGCGATGTTCTTCGGCTCGGAGCTCCGCCTCGAATTCCCTTATCGGGCGCGAGGGTTCGTCCACGATCAACGAGGCGATGATCTGCAGCGCCAGTGGTAGGCGGTCACACAGCTCGGCCAAACGCGCGCTCGCCTCAGGATCTGAGTCGACTCGGAGATCACCGCCGACGTGGGTCTCTTGCCGGAGCAGGTCGACGGCGTCGGCGATCGGGAGGAGGTCGAGTGCGATGGGGAGGTGGCTGGCGTCGTGGGGGAAGGTGTCGCGAGTGGTCACCACCGTCCGGTGTAGGGGGCTGGCGGGGATCAGGCCGTTGATCTGTGCTCGGTTGCTGACGTTGTCCAACCAGATCAGGACTGCCTGTCCGGCAGCTGCACGATGGTCGAGGACCTCGTGATAGAGCCGCGAGCGCGCCGACACCGAATCGGGTATCTGTGCGCCGGGAACTCCCAGCCCCTGCAGCAGCGGCCCGTACATCTCGGTGGCCTGCACTCGGTCGGTGGCGGCGTCGTATCCATGGAGGTCTGCGAAAAGCGCTTCGGTGAAAGGTTTTTGGCTGACGGCGCTACTTGCTACGTGCCGGACGAGCGCAGTCTTTCCGACCCCGGGAGCACCGATCACGATGGCGGCGGCTCGTCCGCTGAGCGTGGGCTCGTCGAGGAGGTAGCCGGACAAGGTCGTGATCTGTTCCTTGCGGCCCACGAACGTCGACGCGGAGGACTGCATGGCCGCTAGCGGCAGGACTGAGGTCGTGGCTTTCGGTGGCGGCGGCACAACGACATTCAGGTTCCCGACACTGCCGATCGCGACGGCGCGAGGAGTCGTCATGGTGAGGTGCTCGACGCTGCCGATGGCGTTGGAGTTGTTGTCGGCCCTGATCTCTATGCGGACGCCGCGTTCATCGCGCGATGCGCCGTCGTCCTCGGTGCCCATCGGTCAGCGGTCGTCGTGCGCAGGGGAATCGCTCTCACCTGTACTCGGTGGCGGCGAACCACCAAGGGTGACTGGTCCCGTCACGTTCCAGGCGGCGAACGAATGGTTCTTCGCCGAGATCGAGACGCCGCCGCTGGCGATCGACGTGTCGCCGCTATCTGCTGAGGTGGCCACGGTTTCACCGCTGACCGAACCACTGGCCGCGGGAGCATCCGGGGGCACGACTGATTCGGAGTGACGCCGTTCGATTAACCACGCCCACACACCCGATGCCACCACGACCACGACGCAACCTGCGACAAGTGCCCACCACCACGGCGAGGGCTGGTCCCCGGTGAGCCGGTTGAGCGCATACCCGCCCGCAGGGGCGGCCACGGCGTCGAGGATGAGCGGCCCTACGAACGGCTGAATACGCGTCGATCCGGCCACCCTCGATCACCCACCCTCGTTGCCAGGACCCAGAGAGTCTGGCTCTCCGGAAGGTTGTTCTCCAGTATGACCACGGCATGCGACAGTGTGACGCTCCTCGTGGACGCGTCCCGGACACGATCCTGGCAACCGGGGCTGTGATCGTGTTCTCCTAGGCATCCCAACCGACTGTGAACAGCTCGTCCCAAGTGCGATCGCGGAGAATCGGCACCGCCGCCCCCGCCATGGACTCGACGACGTCGAGGCTTAGTCGAGGCGGGCAGGGTCGCCGGTGGTGTGGCAGTGCGTGGCCGAGGGCGGGACGTCGAGGGCGGGGTTGCGGTCGAAGAATCCGTAGGGTTTCAGCTCGAAGCCGGTGTAGTCCACCGGCATGATGGGCCAATCTTCGGGGCGCGGGAAGTGGGTGAGCCCGAAGGTGTGCCAGATGACGAGGTCGGTGTTCTCGATGTTGGCGTCATCGGCGACGAAGGCCGGCAGTCCGGAGTTCCCGGCATGCTGATTGACGAAATCGCCTGCCGAGTACCGCTCGTCATGGTCGTACGCGGTCACCCACAGATGCTTGGTGGCGAACATGGCGCGCTTGCGGATGGGTGCGTCGTCGTCGGCGAGCAGGACCGGGTTGCCTTCGGGGTGCAAGGCGTAGGCGACGGGGTTGCCGAGATAATTGTGTGAGGTCGAATTGGACACGTGCCACGCACGTCCCCGTGCCGGCTCGGCGAGGCGTTGGCCCTGCGATTCGGTTCTCAGTGTGGTCCGTGAGGTCGTGAACGCGTTTCCGCGTTCGTTTCCCGGGCCCATCGGCACACGGAGCACTTCGACCTCGTCGACGGTGTTGGTGAGTCCGTCGACCTCCATGTCGAGGCGGGCGCTGAACAGATGCTGGTGGTAGGGCGCGCCTAGGCCGGGGGCGATCTCCGAGGCGTAGGGGTAGTCCTTGCCCGGGTAGGCGGAGGTGAACACGATGCCGGTGGCCTTGGCTTCGAAGCCGATGGTGCCGTCGAGGTAGAGGTACCAGTAGAAGCCGTAGTCGTAGTTGCCGACGGTGGTGAAGAACGAGATGACCAGGCGGCGTTGCCGTCGTGTCTCGGAGGTTCCGGCCCACAGGTCGGTGTGCTTCCACAGGATCCCAAAGTCCTCTTCGTGGATGCAGACGGCGTTGGGGATGATCTTGGGGTTGCCGAACTCGTCGGACAGCACGGCGTCGAGATAGGTGATGTCACCTACGCAGTCACAGCCGAGCTCCAGGGAGTTGGCGAATCGTCCGACCAGGTATTCCCCGGTGTCGAAGTAGTTCTGCCATGAGCGCACCGGTGACGGGTCGCCGTAGGGCACCACCATCTCCGCGATCGACGCCCGAGCGATGATCGGCCGCACCCTACCGTTGTCGAGGAACCCGACCTTCTGAAGGAACAGACCTTCTCGGGCGTCGAAACCGACTCTCAGGGACCACTTCTCCCATTCGACGTAGTTGTCGACCATGGTGAAGCTCGGCCCGTCGGGCTGGGTGATGCGGATTTCCTTCTGACTGGTCCGTAGTGGTCCGAACACCGATGTGTCGGTGAAGTTTCCCGACGTGGTGGGGATGGGCACCGCGCCCAGGTCGATCACCTGGTCGACGGTCTTGTTCACCACGTCGACGTAGGCGACGAGCCCGTCGACGGGATGCGCCCAGGCATGGTCTTCGGGATGGTCCTGCACGAAGGCCAGCCCTCGCAGAATGCGTCGGCCCATCTCCTCGGGGTACTCGAACACCCCTGCCGACAGCGGTGCCACCCGCACCTGGGCGACGTCCAAGTCGCGGGCGGCCAACGCCGCTAGCCACTCGGGGTCGGTGGACAGGACCTGCTCGACGAGTTCGAATTCCTCGTCCAGGACGGGAAGTTGGCCATCGACGCTTTGGTCGAGTTCTCGCACGGAGTCGACGACGCCCCGGGTGACGGAGACGACGACGTCCAGCGGCGGCGCTCCCGCGACGTCGTGGAGCAGCACCCGGAACCGGCGATCGAAGGCCTCCTCGCCGTGGGCGGGTTCCACGAGGCCGACGTAGACGAAACGGGTGGACCCCCGCACTCGGCCCGTGTCGGCCAGGAGTGCTCGGACGCATTCGATTTCATAAGCAGTCACCGCCGCCAAGGGATGTGCTGACACTGCCGGGGTCATCGTCGTCTCCTAGATTCTTCTCTGTGAAAACCGCTGTCGCGCAACGGCTCGTTGTAGTTGCTAACGTGCTGAGATCTACGGTTCGGTGAGTATCTCTCCCCGGAATCTGTTAGCGATCAGTCGTCATAGGCCGTCGTCGAGTGGGCTCACTGCACCCTCGGGGAAATCCAAGGCATCGATCGACACGTCGCGCAGTGCGGCGAACATCGCCATGAAGTGGGGGAGGTTCGGGGCGTCGTCGTTGGCGGCGTCGGCCGCTTCGGCCGTGCGGTAGATCCAAACATCGGCCCATGATCCGTCGCTTCGCTTGCCGCAGAACGGAACTGCGAGCAGGTCCGGGTGAGCTGCCTTGACTTCTTGGATCGCGGCCGCGCGCAGCCGAAGGTACTCGGCCTCCTCGGCCGCGATGGAGTAGGTGACGATCTCCGCGCAGTAGGACATGTCTTCCTCTTCCGGTCTGTGATGTGCAATTAGGGGTGCAGGTCAGCCAGCGTGCAGACGGCGATCCTCTTGCCGCTTTCGATGGCCCCGTCGATGAAGCCGGCCCACCCTTCGGCGTAGTCGCTGCCGGCCAGTCGTACGCGGCCGAATGCATTGTGCGCCGCGGTCTGAACCGCCTCGAGCTGGTTGGGGCGCAACATCGGCCAGGTCTGCCGCGCCAGCTCGTCGGCTACCCAGTCATGGGCGTCGATCGCCAGCACCTCGATGTCGGGAATCCACTGTTGCAGTGCGGCTTCGACGGCCGAGCGGTCGGTGACGTCGATCGCGTGCGCGTCGGGGCCGAACGCAACGATCAAACTGTCGCCGTCGACGTCGTACTCGTATTGGAAGAAGTTCAGTGGACACGAGCTGGGGCCCAGGGCGGCGACGTGACCGATGGACCCCTTGACGCGCACCCAGACCTTGCAGCCGGTGGAGGCCTGGCCTTCCGTGGCGACTGCCGTCAGGTCCGACGGCAGTGCGGGGGTGAAGTCGATGCTGTTCAGAATGTTGAGCGGCAACGTGACGATCACCTGTCGGGCGGTGACGACCTCGCCGGTGGTCAGCTCGACCCGTGCTCCGTCTGCGCCGGAGGATATGCCGCGGACGCGGGCATTGAGCCGGATGTCGGCGTTGGTCTGTGCCGCGATGGCCTCCAGCAGCGCCTTCGTCCCGTCGGCCAGCTTAAAACTCGCACACGCCTCGAACAGGAGGTGCCAGTTGCCGCCGGTCAGCGCGCACCAGCGCAAACCCTGGCTGTAGGCCGACACCTCTGGTCGCCCGTTGAAGTTCAGCGCCCACATGCCCTCGACGAGTGCCTGTTGGTCGTCGTCGAGACCGAGTTCGTTGATCCTCTCAGCGACCGTGATGTCATCAATTCCTTTGACCTGGTCGGACACCGGATGGATCCGATAGGGATTGGGGAACAACGCTGCCGAGTCGGCCAGAACTGCCGTCATGCCCGGGTCCAGCAGGGCGAACATCTCCTCGGCGGTGCCGCGCTTGACCTGACCGCCGCTCTGCCACAGGGCCGTGTCGGGGCTAGGGCTGTTGACCAATGGAAGTCCGTAGCGCTCGATCTCGGCCCACACATGCGGTTGGCTCCAGTGAACCCACGTTCCGCCGAAGTCCAGAGACTTGCCAAGGTCACTGTCTCGGGTCCAGGTCCGACCTCCGAGCCGGTCACGGGCCTCGAGGAGGATCACCGACGCGCCACGCTGGGTCAATTCGCGAGCCGCAGTGATACCGGCGAAACCGCCGCCGACGATCACGACGTCCGTTTTAAAACTCGACATCACCGAACTCCTGTTGTCAGTCCGCCCGGCCGGCGACAGTCGGGAGGTGTGGTGTTGACCACTATGCGCCGGGAGGTGGGGTACGAACTTGTCTGTGTGCGCACCAAACGTGGGCATCTGCGGTCAGGTGGAACGTCGGACGGATTCCTGATGGAGCCGAGGATTGGAAGCGGACTGGACCTTGCAATCAGCGGTGATGCGCGGCGCACGGCTAGGGCGCGTGGCATCGATAGTGAATGGCCCTGTGGTACAGCCGTCTCGCGATCCCGCTTCTATGCACTTTCGATTCCCGCCTGCAGTTGCGGGGGTGTGCGCTCACACCGCGCCCGTCTTCACGTCGGTGGCGCGGGTCATCTGGCTACTGGCATCCGCGCCAGACCTCAGCGGTGCGTTCTCCGGAGAGTTGGTTTCACATCGTTGGCGCCCGAAGCGTGCGCAGGCATCCGGGCACCCCTGCGCACAGTCGTAGACGAAAACTGGACGCGCTGGCCCCCAGCAGATACAGCTCGGGGCCAAGTGACCAGCGGCCGGTGTGCGCATTTCGGTCGACCATTCCTTCGCCGTCCAGGGTGGTTTGGAGACGATGAGCCGTGGGCCGGGGCAACCCGGCGGCCGTCGCCGCCTCGGTGGTCGACAAGCCACTGGACGCGCAGCCGGCGTCGAGCCATCGAATGACGTCGTCGGCCAGTCCGAACGGTTTCAAGACGCCATGGCGCACAGCGGTGTTGATCGAGGCCGCGATGGCCCGGCGGTATTGATGGCAACCCAGTTCCACGTAGGTGTCGTACATGGCGCGTTTGGCGACCGAGGTTTTGATCGTGTCGGCCAGGAGCCAGGCGAGCCGTTCGGGCCGCAGAGGGTCGTGCTGTTCACTGGTGCGGGGGTCTTCGATGATGGCGTCCTTCATCGAGGAGCGTGGGCGCCACCATTCTCGACGCCTGCTCGGCGGCCACGTTCGGCGTCACCGCGAGGGACCCGTTTGTCTGGCCGGTGAGTTGCCGCGGTGGTCTGCGCCGAAGGTGGCGCGGAAGGACGCGAAACCTTGCAGGGTGTTGTTGAGGAGCGGCACGGGGGCGGAGGTCGTGATGTCGGCGACGACGGGGATCATGGCTCGCAGCAGTGCGTGCATCTCCAGCTTGGACAGATGCATTCCGACGCAGGCGTGCGCGCCGAATCCCCAACCGAGGTTGGCTCCCTTGCGGTGCAACGAGAACACCTCGGGGTTCTGGTACTGGGTTTCGTCCATGTTGGCCGAGGCGTAGAGCAGGACGACCCGGTCGCCT
This sequence comes from Mycobacterium sp. Root135, assembly GCF_001426545.1. GTDB lineage: Bacteria > Actinomycetota > Actinomycetes > Mycobacteriales > Mycobacteriaceae > Mycobacterium. The sequence goes on from NZ_LMEZ01000011.1 coordinate 53,994, forward strand.
GCTCGCAGTTGTGAATCTTCGATCTCGACGTCGCGGTGGACGACTCGGGTGAATCCCCGCACGGGTGAGGACAGGCGCACGGCCTCGAGTGCGGCCGCCGGTACGAGGTCGGGATTGTCGCGCAATTCGTCCCAGACACCGGGAGTACGGGCAAGGCTCCACAGCAACTGGGCCGACGCCAGGATGGTGGTGTCGAGGCTTGGGCTGATGATGCCGATCATCATGGTCTTGGCTTCCTGCACGCTGAGGATTCCGTCGTCGGCTGCGGCGATGATGGCCGCGGCCCAGCCACCGGGAGACAAGTGCTCCGGCCGTAGTGCACGGGCGTATCGCACGAAGCGCAGCGAGTCCGGCAACGCCGCCAGGCCACGACGATTCAGTGGACCCAATCCGTTGAATCCGGCGCGGGCCCAACGCAACATCTGGCCGTGGTCGATGTCGACGCCGATGAGATCGGCGACCACGCGCACCGGAAGGTGGGTGGCGAAATCCGACACGCCGTCGAAGGTGCCGCGCTTGAGGAGTTGGTCGACCAGGCCCGAGGCTTCCTGCTGCAGTGTCGGCTCGACGTCGGCCAAGGCCTTGGCCGAGAGCGAGTGCAGCAGGACACGCCGGCGGTTGGCGTGCTCGTCGCCGTCGCTGGCGACCGTGGTGCCCTGGGTGAGTGCGTTCGTCAGCTTGTTGGCGGCGACGCCGTGACCGCTGCGGAAGGTGTCGTCGTCGCGCAGCGCTTGACGGACGTCGCGGTGGCGACCGACCGCCCACATCTGATGCTTCGGTAGCCATACCGCGGCGCCGGTCTCGCGGATCCGGCGGTAGGTCTTGACAGGGTTCGACAATGTCTCACGACCATAGAGGTCCACGCCCAAGCGTGGTCCGGTGTGACGAATCCTTTTGTGCAACAGCATCATCGTCGTTCAACCTCGTCTTGGCGGTCGCCAGAGGCGAGACCGCCCTCGGCTGTGATGTCCGCCTCACATTAGCAATTATGGTGCGCCACGGCAACATTTTTATTGATAGGTGACCATTTAATCCTGGACCCCAACCGTGGTGCATCAACTCCCTGCGCTCGGCCAGATCGATTGCAGCCACAGCGATGTGAGTATCTCCGTCGCACGGGTGTGGTCGCCGTGATCGTCGAGGTAGGCGCTGTCCCCGGCGAGGGCCGGCCTCAACGTCGAACGCGTCATCATCGGAGCGCTCTACCTGGGTGGGGCACAACGCGCCTTCGACGACGCCTTGGCCTACGTAGGCCAACGCCACCAGTTCGGGACTCTCATCGGTTCCTTTCAAGCGCTCTCGCACCGACTCGCCGATCTGGCCACCGAACTGGAGGCCACGCGACTACTGGCCTCCGACGTCGTCCAACGCGTCGAAAAGACCCCCGGCAGCTGCTGCTGCAAGCCGCGTCGATGGTCAAGCTCAAGGCAACCGAATTGGCCAAGCTGAGCACACTGGAATGCATGCAGATGCTCGGCGGGTACCTCTACGCCACCGAATACGGCATGGAGGAACTCGTCCGATCCGCCCTGGCCTCCACCAACGTCGGCGGCACCAGCGAAGTCCAGCGCGACATCATCGCCAAGACCCTTGGCCTGGGATCTCGGCGACCCTCCCTCAGCAAATGGACGCCTAGCAATATATTAATGGTCGATCTCATGCATACTAGGGCGATGGCTGTGGTGAGCGGAGAGACCCAGGAGCGGCGGCGCGGCCGACCCAAGGCCTCCGACGGCGTGCCGCTGGACACGATCCTAGCCGTGGCACTAAGGCAATTCGCCCTGCTCGGCTACGACGGTGCCTCACTGCGGACCATCAACCGTGAGCTCGGTGTCAGTCACAACGTTCTACATCAGCGCTTCGGCACCAAGGAGGGGCTCTGGCGCGCGGCGGTCGACCACGGGTTCGGCGGCCTGGTCGGCTACATGCAAAGCGTCTTCGACCCCACCATCACCGAACCGCTGGAACAGCTGCGCTTGGCGTTGCGACAGTTCCTCGTCTACTCACACGCCCATCCGGAACTGCTGGCCCTGATGAATTACGAAGGGCGACAATCCACCGAGCGCCTCGACTACATCTTCAGGCGCTACATCACACCCTCGCAGACCCAGATCGTCCGCCTGCTCGCCCACCTCGCCGACGACGGCACCATCCGGCGGATTCCGCACAGCACCTTCTTCTTCCTCGCTACCCACGGTGGGGCGGCACCCTTCACCCTTGCACCCCTCGCCGCGGCACTGGGCTCGCCCTCGCCCACCGCAGCCAACGGCGCCGACGTCGAGAAGCACGCCGACCTGGTCTCCACCGTTCTCATCGAGGGTCTGCGTCTGCGACCGGTCAAGGCGCGGCGCAAGCGCCCCTAAATCCCGCATCCGCAGAGTTGCGCGTGCGCGACACCCGCAGTACCGCGGGTCCTCACCGCACTCACCCGAGAACTGGCCGTCGTCACGTCGCCCACCGGGATGGGTGCGCCACGGCGCGCCCGGCACCTGGCGGCACCCCACGGTCGCGCGCTCACCAGAAGCCTTGACGCCTCGGCGGTCTGGGGTGGCAACCCGTCACCATCCGACCTCCGGGCAGTGGAAGAAAACGACCGATCCGGCGGGCATCACCACACTGACGTGCTCATCGGTGTGGGCGGGTTTGCGGGTGTCATCCCAGTTGTGTCTGCCGGGGATGACCACCGTTGCACCATTGTCGGCGGTGAAGTTGGTGATCGCCCAGATGGTAGCTGCGCTCAGCGCAGCTCTCGGGCGGGAGGCGGGATACATGCAGACGTGACGAAAGTCGTTGTGCGGCATTGGTTTGTTTAGGCAGATCGCGGCCCTGCGTCAATTCGCGTCTCCGAGCGGGTGGACATGAAAGTGAGAATTCTTGGTGTGGACATTGCGTGAGCACGGTTGCTTCGTCGCAGATAAGAGGATCTCAAGTGGACACCAAACTTGAGAAGCCACAGGTGATGATGAGTCGGACGGACGGTGAGGTGAGCTGACCTGACCTGACCTGACCTGACCTGACCTGACAAGTGGTGAGGAGTGTGACCGGCCATTGGACATCAGGTATGAGACGCGGGTACTGCAGGGGCGGCAGTTCGGTTGCGGGCCATGCCGAGGCCCGGCGCTTGAACCCTCTAAAGAGGGTGTCGCAGTGGATCGCCCTTGTGCTTCTGCGCCTATGCGGTACAGCCCATCCAGGCGCCGTTCGGCCGACGCTGTCGGACCTCATCGGCGAGATCCTTACGCCCAGTGAGATATTCCGAATCCGGTGTGCAGCGGGCAACGTGCGCTTGCACCGGTCCAGACGCAAGCACTTCCATGATCCCGTCGTAGGCGCCCTCGACCTGGCCTTCGACACCATGACGTTGTCGGCCGATGCCGGGCTCGCCTTGACCGCGTACACCGCCGAGCCCGCAGCGCCTCTGCCGACGGTCTGGTGTTGTTGGCGAGTTGGTCGGCCAACCATTCCGCGGGGAACTCCGCGGAAGCGGCGCCGGCCACCGGCGCGGAGCATTGGTGACCGACGCACGCATCGCAAACTGTTCTAGGCTGGGCGCGTGACAAACATGTCAACGATCGAGGACATTCAGTACAGCGGGTCCGACGGCGACGCAGACAAGTCCGGCCATCTGCTTGACCTCTACCTCCCTGAGGCGACTGAGCCAGTGCCCGTAGTTATTTGGACGATGGGCAGCGGATTCACCGCCCCGGCGGGCAGAATCGCAGGCGACATTTTCGCCCGGCAGTTCGGACCGCACGGCTACGCGGTGGCGGCGGTGGCGGTGCGTGGAAGCGGTCAGGCGCAGTTTCCGGCCCAGCAGGACGACACCCTCGACGCGGTGTCCTTCCTACGGCGCAACGCCGCAACCTATGGGCTCGACGCCGGACGCTTCGCCTACGTCGGCCATTCCTCGGGCGGCTGGAGTGCGGCGGTTGCCGGCACCCAGGGTTCCGGCGACAGTGCCGTCCAGGCAGCCATTGCGCTGTCGTCACCCACCGACATCGGGAACATGGACCGGCAGGCGCTGCCGGACGCCGCGCACCGGTTGGCGGTGCGCGGTCCCGACGGTGGGGCGGGCCTGAACTCGTTCGACGGGCGCCACGAGGCTGCAGAGTCCCCCGAAGGGCGGCTAATCGGCGGGCGGGTCAGTGCCCACCCCGGCAGGGCGGCGGCGGCAAGCCCGGCTCTGCACGTCACCCCTGACGGGCCGCCGTTTCTCATCGTCCACGGCACCGAGGACGAATACGTTCCGTTCGCGCAGGGCACTACGCTGTACACCGCGCTTCAGGCAGCAGGCCGAGACGTCACCTTCGTGACGTTGTCCGGCGGGAACCATCTGGACGCCATTCCACCGTGGAATCTCGGCGCCGCCCAAAGCGCCACGCGAGCGCACTCCCGCAACGGCGAACCGCCGGTGATCACCCCGGTGATCGGAGACGGGTGGTCGGTGCTCGTCGACTTCGTGAACGCCCACCTGCGTGCTTGATCAGTTGCCCAGGTGTACTCCAGGGTTTCAGCGGTGATGGGAAGTCCCAGACCCTCCGCCCAGCGAAATGCCCTGTGGGACAACCGGTCGCCACGATTCGATCAGACTCCCACGGAAAGAACGGGGTAGGCGTCTTCGCTGAACTCGCGGGAATGTGCCTGTTCGCCGGTGACGAACAGTATCGGGCGGGGCGAGATCGTCTCGATGTCGTTGGACGGGTAAAGGTTCACGAACTTGACGTTGCTGGCGGGGGTGGATTGCTCGCTCGAGTACTACGGGCCGGTTCATCATGGGAGAGCATCGGGTTGGGCACCCGCCACGCCCCGACGGCGCCATCGAAGCGGACACTTGGCCCAGGTGATCACGGCGGTGCTCGTCGACGGACTGCGCCCCTTTGACCCTCGCCAAATGTTCAGCACGCCCGTCGGCCCAATACGACGATTCGCACATGCAGTTTCGCGCATCGTCGATCTGGACGGTTTCATCCTTCTGTAGGACCGGCATGGGTTCTCTTGTATGAAGAATGCGCGAGTGGTGCCTGCCCAACTCGTGGATTCGACCGGCATGGCACCGGAGCTCATGCTGTGCGGTTTTCACCGGGTGATCGACCGTGCGGCGCCGAGTGCTTTTCGGGTGGTGGCTATGGCTTCGGCGTATTCGTGACGGATCTGCTCCACGAGTTCCGGGGTCGAACTGGTCGCGGTGGTCGCCGAAACGCTGTGTCCGGCACTAAAGAAGCCAGTGTTGTCCGAGGTGCCATCGAGGTCGGGTAACACAGTGGCACCGAATGCGTCGACGACGTCGTGGGCGGGTGTTCTCTTGGGTGCCTTGATCATGTTGGTCCACAGGCCGGTGTGCGCGGTGGTCAGTTCGATGTCGTCGAGGGTTGCCTCGACGACGGCGCGACGGTATTGCGGCGATGCCGCGCTCTCGTGCGTCGCGATGAACCTGGTGCCCATGTATCCGAGGTCGCAGCCGGCGGTTCTGGCCGCCAGTAGCGATGCGCCGTCGACGACGCCGCCGGCCAGGATCAGGGGGCCGTCCCAGACTGCGCGCGTTGCCCGGATGAACGCCAGTGGATTGGCCCAGCCAGTCTGGCCTCCTGCGCCGGCGGCTAGCAGGATTAGGCCGTCGACACCCGCGTCGATGGCACGTTGGACATGGCGCAGCGAGGACACGTCGGAAAGCACCAGGATGCCCGCATCGTGCAGCGGTGTCACGACTGCGGCCGGTGAGCCGACACTGGTAATCACCGCCGGAACACGATGGCGAATAAGCACATTCAGATCCTCGGTGCGGCGGGCGTTGGTCGTGTGCACGATGAGATTCGGCATCACCGGGCCGGCGGGCATGCTCGCCCGCGCGGCGGCATCGCCGCATTCGGTTAGCCAACGATCCAGCTCGTTGGTCGACCCGCAGTTGTGGGTCGGGAACGACACCGCCACTCCTGAGGCCGATGCGGCCAAGACCAGATCGAGGCTGGACACCCCGGTCATCGGCGCGACGATCAAGGGAAGGACCAGGGCATCGGCCATCGCTGAGAACCGTTCGCGGCGGTCGGGTTCACTCACCGATCAACACCGACTGCATCGCGGGGCCGTAGGTACGACGTCATGGCAGCCAGGGCCCCGCGACAGCCTGCGGGCTGCCCGGAAATGGTCGATGCCGGTCATCGGAGGAGGCGCAGGATCTCGGCGGCTAGGCCCGCGGGGTTACTGGACTGAATCGTGTGCCCGGCGTCGGGAACTTGCGCCCAGGTGGCACCGGGGATGAGGCTGGCCAGCTCGATCGCACCGTCGATCCCCAGGATTGGGCTGCGCTCACCGCGCAGCACGGTGGTGGGGCACCGAATCCGGCTGGCGAGGGCGCGTAGGTCGTCACCCAGCGGGACCTCGATCTCCGTGAACTGCGCGGTGTCGTATTTGAAGGTCAAGCGCCCGTGGTCATTCCAGCGCAGGTTGGCTGCGGTGGTGTCGCCACCGGCGACCCTCGACGGTGAGCGCTGAGCGAGGAAATCGTCGACCTCGTCCATATCGGCGAACGTCGGGTTGGCCGTGATCAAGGCGTGTACCGAGCCCGTACCCGTCCGGTTGACCGCGGGCGCGACGTCCAGCACGGCCAGACCGGCCGCTGCGGGCCGGTTTCTCGCCGCCCACGCCATCGCGCCGATTCCGCCCAAGGAGTGACCGACGACCACGACGCGTTCCAAGTTGAGCGCGTCGACGACAGCGTCGACGTCATCGGCGATGGCCTGGGCACTGTATTGGCCGCGCTCGGCCCATTCGCTGTCGCCGTGGCCTCGAAGATCCATCGCGATGCATCGCGCGTATGGGCGAAGCAGGTTGCCCACCAGGTCGAAGGTGTGAGCATGTAGCCCTCCGCCGTGCAACATCAGTATCTCGGGGGTGTGCACCGGGCCCGGCCACTCCAAGTAGTGAATCGCGGGTGCGTCGCCGTTGGGCACCATGCCGTCGGCGGGCAACACCAGGCCTTCCGCGGCAATGTCGTGGCGAGTCGCGGCTACAAGCAGGCGCTGCTTGCGGGTCTGAACGGCATCCAGGCGCAGCGCGCGCAGCGACAGACGTCGGCTCATCTACGACCTCCCCATCCGTGGCCGCTCCCGGTAGAAGTTGACGTGGCGCGGCGAAGGGACACGACATCGCAGCGGGCCGGGTCACACAGGCGCAGGTCGCGGGCCATCATCAGCGAGGCCGTCACCGCACCGTAGGCATCGAAGACTGGTGCGGAGACCTGCATGACCTGCACCTCGGTTTCATGGTCCAACTCGGTTGTCAGATAGTCGCTGTGGCGCAATCGCTCGATCGATCCGTCGCGTGCTTGCCGATCGGGATCTGAGTCCGGGCCCCCGCGCACGGCGGCGAAACGACGTCTCCCGCCTGTGCCGGTCACCAGTGGCCTGTGACGCATACGTCTAGACCGGCGTCTTGAGATCGCCTACGCCACTTGCCTTGATCTCGTCGCGGTAGGCCTGTTCGAATCCGTTGTCGGTGTAGTAGCGGTAGGTGTTGATGAGCCCGGCGTGGTTGACGGTGAACCACACGGTGGCTCGCGCGCGGTAGGTCTTGCCGTTGGGTTGGACGACGCGGTCATCGGTGATGGGCCAGGGCCGATTGAGGGTTCCGGTCTCGTAGAACTCGCATACGACGGTCGCCCCGTCGACGGCGATGTCGATGAGCTCCCAGTTGGTGTCGTCGAATCCCTTGTTCCAGCGTTGGACCATGTCCTGGTACATGTCGCGACCCATCCGTTGCCAGTTCGACGATGCGCCGGCGCGGGTGAAGTCCGGTGCCATCAATTCCCACATGCCTTGGTCGTCGGCCTCGTTGTAGGCAGCGATGTATGCCATCACCGTGTCGAGCGGGGTTCGGGTGACCGAGGCTGCGGTCAGTTTCTTGGGGTCGAGGATGGTCACGAGGTCGTCCTTTCGATTCGATCAGTGGTCTCACCTTGCCGGCGGGACCACGCGTGAACTCTTTCTGGGCGCGGTGGCGCCCAAAGCTGTTGTCAAGCTGGCCGATGTCGGCCACCGGCGTTAGCACCCGTGGCGAAGGACGACGCCGCGAAACCGGTCCGGAGGACCTCCAGATGGTCGTGCAGGAGTTCGCGGACGTCCGCTGTTGGGTTGCTGAACCACAGTGTCAAGGTGGTGCGCACCGCTGCCAACGCGGCGGCCGCGAGCATCGTCACGACGACATCGCTCTGACTATGGCCGGTCCGCTGTGCGACGGCGTCGGCCACGGAGGTTTCCATTCGCCGTGACATGGAGGAGAAGCGTTCTCGTAGCCGCGGGTGGCGCCTCAGCAATTCGATCCGTGCGCGCCACAGCGGTGTGGTCGTGGCGGTGTCCACGAAGTCCACGAGGGCTGCCTCTACGGCGGTCAAGGGGTCTTCCGTCCGTGGTCGACCCAGGATCATCTCGACGAGCTCTGTGTGATCCTGCGGGCTCCAGCTGATGATCGCATCATCGCGTTCGGGGAAGTAGTTGAAGAACGTGCGACGAGAGACGTTGGCTCGCAGGCAGATTGCGTCGATGGTGAGCGCATCGAGGCCGTCGTCGGCGCACAGCGTCACGGCGGCTTCTCTTAGCGTCGCGTAGGTGGCTGCCTTCTTGCGTTCACGCAAGGCCGGCGTGGCGACGGCGTCCAATGAGCTTTCCCTTCGGTGCGCTGGGGCGTGAGCCCCACACTAGCCGCAATTTGCACTTAGTGCAAAATTGCACTGGGTGCATGTACGTTCTGGCGCGCGGAGGTCGCCGGAGGTGACGAACGGGCGATCCTCCTTGAGCGCGACTTTCTCCAAACCGGCATCGGCCAGAAGGCGCCTGGGGGTGGCGTTTTCACGTTCGAGGTCCTTGAGACGTTCGGCGTCCTTGGCCTACACCGCCGCGGTGTCCTTGCCCTAGACCAACAGCTGAACGGCCGCCATCAGCTTGCCGCCGTGTCGCCTGCGTGGTGGTTCTGAGTCGAGGCGATGGTGTTCATCGGGTGACGTCTGCCTGGTAGAGCCAGTCGAATCGCTCAGTGAGCATGTGAGGCCGTAGTTTGGCGGCGAGTTGCAGCGGCCGGTAGTGCAGGGTGCTGCCGTGGTGGAATCGGGTGGCGTTGCGACGGCTTTCGGCTTGGACCTTGCTGGTGCGCGGTAGCCGTCGTCGGGTGTAATCGGCGAGGGCCTCGGCTGGGTCGTCGTGACGATCGAGCTGCTCGGCCAGTACCCAGCCGTCTTCGATGGCCATGGATGCGCCCTGGGCTTGGAAGGGCAGCATGGGGTGGCAGGCGTCGCCGAGCAGTGCGACGCGTCCGTCGCTCCATCGTGGCAGAGGTGCCCGGTCGAACAGTGCCCAGCGGTAGTGGGCGTCGGCGCGGTCGACGAGGGTGGTGATGGTGGGGTGCCATCCGCGGAAGTCGGCGAGCGCTTCCTCGCGGGTCCCTTGCTGGGTCCAGGATTCGTCGGCCCACTTGGTGTGTTCCACGACGCCGACCAGGTTGGCGTAGGTGCCGGAGCGTACGCGATAGGTCACTGCGTGGCGTTTGTCGCCCACCCACACGCACGCCGTGGGTGGCGGTGCCAGATCGCCGAGCCGGTCGATGGGTACCAGGACCCGCCAGGCCACGTTGCCGGTGAAGCGGGGTGCTTCCTGACCGAGCATCTGGGTGCGTACTGCGGAGTGGATGCCGTCGGCCCCGATTAACACCTCGGCGGTGAGCTCTTCTCCGTCGCCGAGGGTCACCGTGACGGTGCGCTCGTCCTGCCGGTAGGACTCCACATGTGAGCTGGTACGGACGGTGACACCGGGTACCGGTCGCGCCAGTGCGGCGATGAGGTCGTAGCGCACGATGTGCAAGTACGGTGCGCCCCAGCGTGTTTCGGCGGCATCTTGAAGGTCGACGCGGAAGATGCGTTTTCCGGTGCGCCCGTAGCGCATCTCCAGTGCCTCGGGGCGGAAGGCAGTCTCGGCCAGGTCGTCGTAGAGGCCGAGCGCGCGGAGGACCTTGACGCTGTTGGGGGCGAGCTGGATGCCGGCGCCGACCTCTCCGATCTGACTGGCGCGTTCCAGGACGGTGACCTGCCAGCCGCGCGCCGCCAGGCCGCGCGCGGCGGTGAGGCCGCCGATGCCGCCGCCGGCGATGATCGCAGTCTTGCCGCGGGCGGTGCTCATGACGCGGTGATCATCGTGCGCTGGCTGCCCAGATCGATGCCGCGGTCGTCCGTGGTGACTTCGGCGGTGACGACGTCTCCGGGTCTGATCATGTCGCCGTTGACTCGCAGCCGCAGCCGCTGGTGTCGACGGGCGCGGCGCCGTTGCCGCTTTGGTCCCATCACCCCGTCGGCGGTCCGCAAGATCGTGATGGTCATGATCGGCCTGCTTTCATCAGCCCGCGCAGCCGCCGCACGGTGAATTCGTTGTCCTCGCAGAGTGCTTGGGCGATGTAGCGCAGTTCGTCTCGCAGTGAGCGCGGGTTGGTGCCCAGGAAGTCCGCGGTCGCCGGTGGGCCCCATTGAGCGAGGCCGGAGGCGGTGAACTCGGCCCATCCGGGATCCAGGGTGTTGTCGAACATGTCGCCGTCGGCGAAGTGTTCGACCATGAAGCCGTCGGGGTCGCGCCAGTAGTCGAAGATCTGGCTGCCTTGCACGTGGCGTCCGATGCCCCAGGAACGGTGATAGCCGTTGTCCTTGAGGTATTCGCCGCCGGCGGCCAGGGCATCGAGGTCGCACACCTGGTACGCGGAGTGGACGTAGCGGTTGACGGGTCCTAGGGCTAGGGCCAGGGTGTGGTGATCGGTGGGGGTGGTGCCGCGGTCGCAGCGGATGAAGCTCATCACCGGGCCGCGGTCCCGTTGGTCGGGGTAGTACTGAAAGTCGCTGACGATGAGGCCGAGGTGGTCGAGGTACCAGTTGAGCGTCGTGAGGTAGGTGGTGGTTTGCAGGACGACGTGCCCGAGGCGCTGGACGGTGGTGGGTTCGCGCGGTGGGCGTTGGGTGGTGTTGACCCGCTGCAGTTGGTGGTCCCAGTTGAACACCTGGGGGCTTTGTTGGGGGAGCTTGTCCAGTGGCTGCAGGCCGGCGACCACCCGGACCCGTACCCCGCTGGGGTCGGTCAGCTCGACGGCGAGGCCGCCGAGGGTGTCGGGCAGCGCCCTTGCGGTGCGGCCGGTGGCCCGCGCCAGGCGCAGCACGTCGGCATCGTCCTGAGCGGCGAAAGCTACTGCAGTGAAGCGGGTGTGGGGTCCGCGACGCAGGATGACGCAGGGCGCGCCGGGATCGGCACCGCGCAGGTGCAGCTCGTCGGGGGTGCGCAGCGTGGTCGCAAATCCGAAGGCGTGGGCGAACAGTTCGGCTCTGTCGAGGTCGGGCTTCTCGAATTCCAGCCAGGCGATGTCGTAGACCTTGATGATGGGGTTCGTGCAGCGGCCGGGGTGTTCACCCTTGCGGGCGCCCTGCTCGCTGTGCAGGTCCTGATGGGCGTCTTTCACGGCGTGGTCTTTCATGCAGTCGTCTCCTGTGGGGCTCTCGGGGGCGCGACGGTGTTAGGCGCCGCGGACGGTGTCGATGAGGCGCAGCGGATCCTGTGGTGCCTTGTCGGCACGCCAGGCGACGTGCTGGTCGGGGCGGATCAGGACGAGGTCGCGTTCATAGAGTCGGTGGGCGTGCTCGTCACGCACGTCGACGACGGTCAGTGGGACGCCACGCTGGTGTGCCGCGTCGGTCAGCGCGGTGGTGTCGGTGTCGGTGAAGCGCAGCAGTGTGAAACCGCAGCCGAACAGGTCAAACAGGGCGCGGCCATCGGCGAGGTAGACACTCGGTGGGCGCGATCCGGGCCAGGTGGTCGGGGTGTAGGCGTCGCGGGTTTGTGGGGGCGGGTATCCGGGTTCTGTGGCCACGATGGGGGAGTGGTCGTAGCGGTAGCCCAGCTCGATGCCCAGGGCTTCGTTCTCCAGGTTGCCCAGATCGGCGATCTCGCGGCCAAGGCGGCGGCGGGCGCGTTCGCCGTTCCATCCTTCGCTGTGGATGGTCTTGCGGAAGGCGGCCTTGATGGCCAACCGGACCAAGCTGTGGCGTTCGGCGGCGGCCTTGTTGCGCTGTGCCACCGTACGCCGTTCGGTTTCGTAGGCCTGCAACAGTTTTGGACCGCCCCAGCCGTGGATGAGGGCAGCCAGCGCCCAGCCCAGCCCGACCGCGTCGCCGACGCCGGTGTTCATGCCGTACCCGCCGGTCGGGGGGACTTGGTGTACGGCGTCACCGGCAAGCCACACCCGCCCGATGCCGTATCGGCGGGCCAGGGCTAGTCGGGGCGTCCACTCGTTGGCCACCAGGATGGTGCAGTCGAAGCGTCGGCCAAGGTGGCGGTAGAGGAATTCCTTCGGGTCGATGGCGGCGGCGTCCTCACCGACGCCCAGCGGGCAGTGGAAGGTCCACGAGTCGAGGTCGTTCTGGGAGATCAACGTCCACCCCTGCGGGGATTGGGCGTGCCAAATTCTGGCGAAACGTTGGCGCAGGTCTTGGTCGGTGCTGGTGAAGTGCACCATGAAGAAGCGCCCGTCGGCGGGCCGTTCGCGGTTGGCCGCCCAGGCGTGGCCGAGCATCGAGGCCACTCGGCGCAGACCGAGGTGCTCGATCGTCAGCCGCCGCAGGTCGGTGGAATCGACGTCGATGCACAAGGCCTTGCGGACGGTGCTGGCGGCGCCGTCACAACCGACCAGGTAGTCGGCCGTGACGCGGCGGGTCTGGCCGCTGTCCTTAGAGCGCAGTGTGGCGCTTACGCCGGAGTCATCGTGGGTGAAAGTGTCGACTTGCCAGCCATATTGGACGGTGACGTGTTCGTCGAGCGTTTCGTGCAACTCCCTGAGTGCTGGTTCGAGCAGGATCTGGGACACCCGCATGCTCGGTTCCAGCGGTAGGGTGCCGTCGTTGCGGGACCGGATGAGTGCGGCGGTGTCCTCGACGCTGGGGTAGGTGAACCGGGTCAGCTCCCAGCGGTCCAGACGCGTGACCCAGCTGACCACCATCGGGTGATCGGCGGGTACTGCGATCTTGCGGAGGTGATCGGCGATGCCCAGGCGGCGGAACAGCTCCATGCTGCGTCCGTTGGTGATGTCCATCTTGGGGTGGCGGGTGGTGGTGGTGTTGCGTTCCACCAGAAGCGCTTTGACGCCGTGTCGTTCCAATTCCAAGGCCAGTATCAAGCCGACGGGTCCGGCGCCGGCGATGAGCACCGGGACGTGCTCGGCCGCGTCGGGGCCAGGGTGGCCGGTCGCCTCGGCACTGGCCTCCGCGCTCACGAGGTGACCCCGTCGTAGAGGGCAGTGATGCGGTTGGCGTACTTCTGGGCGATGGGCTTGCGTTTGAGCTTCATCGTCGGCGTCAGCTCGTCGGAGTCGGGAAGCCATTCGTCGGTGAGGACGTCGTAGCGCTTGATCTGCTCCACCCGCGACAGTCGGCCGTTCGCGCGTGCCACCGCGTCGGCGATGTGCATTGATAGGTCGTCGCCCCTGGGCAGCGCGGCCGCGGCGGCGGTGTCGGCCACGATGAGGGCGACGTTGAACGGGCGCCCGTCGCCGATGACGCAGGCCTGACCGATGAGTGGGCTGCTCTCCTTGAGCCGCGCCTCGATGTTGCTGGGCGACATGTTCTTTCCCGCGGCATTGATGATCAGTTCCTTCTTGCGGTCGACGATGCGCAGCGCCCCGTCCTGCCCGAGGGTGGCGATGTCGCCGGTGTGTAGCCAGCCCTGCGCGTCGATCGTCTCGGCGGTGGCGTCGGGTTGGTTGCGGTAGCCGGCCATGACCATCGGTCCGCGCACCAGTAGTTCACCGTCGTCGGTGAAACCGATCTCGGTGCACGGTAGCGGCGGTCCGACGGCGTCGGCGGCGCCGCCATGGCCGGTGGGGATCGAGACGATGCCGGTGGTCTCGGACATGCCGTAGAGCTGGTGGAGCGGAACGCCGATCGCGGTGAAGAAGTCGATCACCGCGGGCGGGCAGGGCGCGGCACCGGTCAGCGCGGTGCGCAGCCGGTCGAAGCCCAGCATCTGCCGTAACGCACCAGGATCGGTCCCGCCGCCGTCGACGGCGCCGGCGATCGCCGATCGCAGCTTCTCCCACAACCGGGGCGGGGAGAAGAACACGGTGGGCCGCACCCGGGGGATCAAATCCATGATCGTCGAGTAGTCAGGACAACACACCACCGATGAGCCGACGGTCATCGGAATGTAGTGCGTGCTGGCCCGTTCGGCGATGTGGGCCATCGGCAGGGCGGAGATGGCGCGGTCCTCGGGACACGCCTCGATCAGCGTGGTCACCTCGCGGGCCATGGTCAGGATGTTGGCGTGGGTCAGCTCCACCCCCTTGGGAGGGCCGGTGGTGCCCGAGGTGTAGATCAAAGTGGCCACATCGTCGCCATCGACTGGCTCAGGATGCTCGATCGGATCGTGCTCGAGCAGGTCGTGCCACGACGGGGTACCGACGACGATGACGTGATCCACTCCAGATGCGGTCTGCTCCAAGCCGGCCTGCAACCGTGCGAGCAGCGCGGGTTCGGTGATCACGATCCGACACCCGGCGTCGCCGATCACGTGCGCAAACTGCTCGGGCGCGGAGGTGTTGTACATCGAGAACGGGATCGCACCCAGCAGCAGCGCTGCTGCATCGGCGAGATGAAATTCCGGCCGGTTGCTCAGTAACAGACCCAGCGTTTGCCCACGGCGTAATCCTGCCGCGCCCAACCCTCCCGCGACCCGGCTCGCGTCCTGCGAGTACTGGCTCCAGGTCAGGGTTACCGCCATGTCGGCGGTCAGGATGGCCGGTGCATCACCGCGGCGACGCGCGGTGTCGAGGAAGGCCTGCGCCAGCGTCGTGGTCTCAGTGCTCAACGCGGCATCCATGGCCGGCCTCCTGGCTTTCAAGACTGCGGAAAGTGTCGTGGCGAATCGGCCACAGATGCCAACCGTAAAGGTGACCCGTGTTGCATGTCAATATGTTAATTGACAACAGGCAATTTAGTCGCTTACGGTCGGGAACCGGGTGGGCGAGGAGGTGACGACGGTGGCCGATGGGACGAAAGAACTTGTTGGGCGTCGAGAACCCTGGCGGTCATAGCCCTGTGCCACAACGATTTTCGTCGACCGCGCAGGTCGCCGCACGGCACCGAACTCGCCGTCCCGCATCGAGCAATTCCCTCCAACGAACGGACTCCCGTATGACCGCACAACGGCCCACCCTTGTCTTCGTCCACGGCGCATGGCACGGGCCCTGGTGCTGGGACCGGCTCCGCGCGGAGCTCGGCGAGTTCACCTCGACCGCGGTGTCGCTTCCGTCCTCCGGGCCCGATCCGAGCGCACTGGGCGACTTCTCCGACGATGTCGCCGCGATTCGCGCGGCCGTCTCAGCCGTAGATGGTCCCGCGGTCGTGGTCGCCCACTCCTACGGAGGAGCGCCCGTAACCGAGGCTGCTTGTGGCCTAGAGAACGTCGCCGGCGTGATCTACATTGCCGCGTTCGTCTTGGACGTCGGCCAGCCCGCAGCGGCGGTGGCGGCCGGCGGGGGCGTTCCGGAGTGGTGGGACCTGCACTTCGACGAGGGGTATGCGGATGCGTTGCGGGGAGAAGAGGTCTTCTTCGGTGACCTCCCCGCCGCCGACGCCGCCAACTATGCCGCGCAACTGACTCACCAGAGCCTCGCCTCCGGCGCCGCCCCCCTGACCGACGCGGTCTGGGAGTACGTTCCGACGAGCTACGTCATATGCGAGTTCGACGCCACCACGCCGCCCGCGGCGCAAGACGAAATGGCGCAGCGGACCGGGCGCGTGCACCACCTCGCGACCGGGCACTCGCCGTTCCTGTCCCAGCCCGCTGAACTCGCCGCGCTGATCCGCGCGGATGTAGCCGACTTCGCAGAAACCCTCATCGTCGACTCCTGACCAACGTCCGGGACGGCCGCGAGTGATGACGAGTCCGGTGACGCCGATGAATCGGCGGTGTGTCAGAGGTTTCAGCGGCGGCCCTCGGTCGGCGGTAGACGCAAACCCTCTATGAGCATCGTGGAGACGAGCTCGGCGTGTTCTGCGATGCTGACGTCGTCGGCTGCCGCTGGCGAGCCCAGTGACTTGGCGAGTGCGGCGAGGGTGAACGGCGCCGCTCCACCGGCAGTGGCAAGGAAGAAGAACGTGGCATGCGGGACACGCCGAATGGTTCCGTCGTCGGCCAGGTGGGCTAGCAGGCGGGCGATCTGGCTCTGCGAGGGTGCGATGTAGCGCGTGACGATGTAGTCAAGTCGTTCAGTGGATTGCCGCCCTTCGGAATTCATCAGGGCCAGCAATTCGGGACGATCGTGGGAGTAGATGAGGAACTGGCGCACCGCCAGGCGTAACTGTTCCAGCGGTTCGGCGATCGTAGGGTCGAAGATGCCTTGCATGTAGGCGACCAGGCCGCCGAACCCAAAGTCGACCGCCGCCCGCCAAAGCCCTTCCTTGGTGCCGAAGCGCTGATACAAGAGGTTGTGACTGACGCCCAACTCGCGGTTGATGGTCCGCAGGGACGCGCCGTCATAGCCGAGCAGGGCGAACTGCTTGAGGGCCACGGCTAGAATCGTGTCTTCAGGGACGGCGGCGGAGGCCTTGGGTCGGCCGCGTCGGCGGTTGTGTATCTCGTCGCTCGCGGTGGTCACGTGCTCATTATGTACCACACTGACAATTTTTATATTGCTCAGCGTCCATTTGGCTGGCGGAGCGCCCCAAGGTCTCGAGTCACCTCCCGACCCGTCAGCCGCAGCGAGAGCGACCGGACCATCGCAGATCTAGACCGCTTCGTTTACGACCGCTCAACCGAGTGACACCAGCACCTCGCCTTTGCTGCCGGGCTGCATTCGTGCGTGGGGCAGATCTTGGCGCGTCAATCTGCGGACACGATCGTGACTGCGGTGACGGAGCGTTGCAAGCGGATCGAGCTCGAAAACGAGCCCGCGTACAACGGCATTCAGCATGCACGGCAATGGAAGACGACGAACCTGCAACTGACGTTCTAGGAGCGTGCGCGGCGCACGGACTGGGCTGTAACGCTTTTGGGGTGAGCGGTCGGAGTCACCAGTTTCCTTGCGGCTTCGAGGAGGTTCCGCCGGTAGAAGGCGCGAGAGCGGGAAGCTGCCTCCGACGCAGCCGTCGTATTCGCGTGGTCTTGCAGTGCCACGGGTTCCGCTCTTCAAGGCAAGCGAACGGCCATCCGTCCCGCTCGAGAACCTGCGCTTCCACGCCGATTACCGGCGGCGACCGTACGTGTCACCGTTGGCGTTCGACACGCTGAGGAGTCACAACCTCGAAGAAAGTCGTCCCGTCAGGTTCCAGAGGTTGAGGCCTGCCCCAGAATCGACTCCAGCAGATCAGCGAACGCACCTGTTTGCGACAGAAACGGTGAATGGCCGCTCTGTATGCGACGTGTGGATCCGCAGTTGGCGGCCATGCCCTCCTGAGCGATGCTCGGCAGTGCGTTGTCCAGGTCGCACACCACGTAGGTGGACGGGATCGTGTGATATGCCGCCTGCGTGAGCGCGTCCTCGTACGCGCGTTTGCTGTGGGGTCTCAGCTGGGCTACCAGGTCAGCGGCCTGGGCGGCCGGGATGTCGGAGTAGAAGACGGTTTCTGGCGACGCTGGCGTTATCGTGTCGCCTCCGTCGACCCACCACGGCGGGACGTTGCCATCAAAGGCGCCGAGGAGCGACGTCCCGACGTCGAGAACGAACGCGGCCACGTAGACGATGTGCCGAACCTCGTCGGTAGAACCAACCAGCCCTTGCGTCACAGGAACGCCACCGTAGGAGTGGGCCACGACGACTACGGGACCACCAATGTCCTGGACCGCGCGTCGGACACAGTCGGCGTCGTCGAAGACACCTGTGCTGAGCGTCGAATGATTCGTCGTGGTGGGCAAATCGACGGCGGCGGTTCGAAATCCCCGGTGCTCCAGGATCGTGCGGAGCGGCCCCCAGCACCAGGAGCCGTGCCACGCGCCGTGAACGAAGAGCAGGGTGGGGAAGCTGTAGTGATTCGTGCAGGACATCGACGACTCCTTGCAAGGGACGGGCAAGCGCTGTTAGACCGGCACTGTGAATGGATCGTTGCCGTAGATCCACCCGAAGGTGTCGAACGACGACGACGTGGCTAGTTGTCGATCACGCTGCTGTTGACCCTCACCGTCGGCGAGGTGGTAGATGACGTTGTTGGTCCAGGACTGGCGCTGCACTTCCGCAGTGTGGTCGCGGCGGGCCGCTTCGTAACGACGCAGCCCGGCGGGGAGATCGCTTGCTGATGACAGCAACGCCTCGCTGAGAGCCGCCGCGTCGCCGATGGCTTGGGCGGCACCCTGGGCAAGGAACGGTAGCATCGGATGGCAGGCGTCTCCGAGCAGCGACGTCGACCCAGTTGACCACTGCGGCAATGGATCACGGTCATAGAGCGACCAGCGATATACGGGGTCGGTTACCGCTTCGAGGATGCGAACGACGCCGGGACACCACCCCGCGAACTGGCTGCGCAACTCAGCAGCCAGACCCAGGGTGGTCCAGGATTCTGAGGCTCGCTGTGGTTCGGGGACCACTGCGACGACATTGAGGTAGGCAGCGCCGACGCCGACGGGATAGGCCACGACGTGACGATCCGGGCCCGTCCAGTTACGGACGACGTCGTCGAAGTCCAGCAGCTCACGGGGTACGAGTGCCCGGTAGGCGCACATGCCGGAGAATCGTGGTGACGCGTCGCCCACGGTGTGCGAGCGGATCGTGGAGTGCACGCCGTCCGCTCCGATTACGATGTCGCCGGTTTCGGAACTTCCGTCGGAGAATTTTACGACGGGCCTTCCCTCGACCTCTCTGACCGATTCGGCCGACGCCCCGAAGCGGACCGTGCCGGTGGCAAGGTTGGCCGCGAGGATGTCGATCAGCTGTGGCCGGTACATCGTGTAGTACGGAGCCCCGAAGAGTTCCACCGCCGACTGAACCGGTGCGCCACCCAATACGCGACCGTCCTCCCAGCGCAGGAAGTTCAGCTGTGACGGCACCACGCCGTAACGATGGAGGTCCTCGCCCATCCCCAGACGAATGAGCACCCGCGTGGCATTGGGCCCCAGTTGGACACCGGCGCCCACCTCGCCGAAGGCGGGCGCCCGCTCGACCACCCGGACATCGAACCCGCTGCGCTGCAATGCGATAGCCGCGGTCAACCCGCCAATTCCGGCTCCAACGATGACCACGCGCACCATGGCGCACCTTCCTTCCGTTTCGTAACCCAGATCACAATCGATTCCCGGGCACGGTAACACCGGGCTGCCTAATTTTGCAATTACCTCGAAGTTGCGAAATTTCTGTACGACGAAGGTGTTCGCCGTCGTCGATGCGACGCCTCGAAATCGTGTAGGGAATCGTCGTGGTCATGGAGTCGCCTACGCGACATTCGCTCCGCCTCGTCGAGCAACTCCACTGCGGTGGTCGCTGGGCTCCGTCGCGTATTCGTCAGTGGACGCACCCGTGACTCGAGTTGACGTGTGGCCCAGGTAGCCGCTACGGACCGGAAGCGGTTGGGCTGCAATAAAAGACGCGCGTCAGCCAAGTTTCGCGTAAACCCGGTGGCCGTCCCGGATGCGCTAACGGTCGGGTGGCGGGAATCGATCGAAGATCAGTGGTCCGCGTGATGGGTTCGGGCGTAGTCGACGAGGATGTCGGTGGTGCGCTGGATGTGGCGGGCCAGCGCACTGGCGGCGTCGTCGGGCTGCCGGGCGATGGTGAGGTCAGCGAGTTCGCGGTGCTCGCAGGCGACGTCTCGGTCGGCGGGCTCACCGAGTGTGCGCGACCAGAACATGTACAACTCCGAGCGGTCACGTAGCGAGGCGGCGATCGATTGCAGGTGGGTGTTGTCGCTACCGGCCAGAAGCGCTGCGTGGAAGTCGCGATGCGCCGGGCCGAACCGTGGGTTGATGGCTCCGTCGAGATACATCGGGGTGGCGGCGAGCTGATGGTGGACTCCGACGAGGAACGCTTCCCACTCCAGGCTTCCGCGGGCGATGGACTCCCGGAGGGTGGCGGTCTCGATGATGATCCTGGCGCGAGTGAGTTCGTGGAGGTCGTCGACCGATAGCGAAAGCGTGCTGAATCCGCGCTGTGGATTGGCTTGCAAGAGATTCTGTTCGGCGAGGCGGCTCATGGCTTCACGCACGACCGACAGGCTCACGTCGAAGCGCTCGCTGTAGTCGGCGAGCTTCATCTTGGTTCCGGGGGGAATGCCGCCGGTGAGGACTTCGTCGCGGATCGCGTCGTACACCGCTCCAACTCGGGTGGGCGAGCCACTCATCTTCACGGCGCGATCATACCTCTGGCTGCGCCAAATGACGGATAAGGGGCTAAATTACGAAATTATGTTGCTCTTCTGAAATAACGCGAGTAGAACTGGTGCTGTCCGTCACGTGCCAACGCCGACGCAGAGTTGCGTCCGAGAGGTGGATCGCCATGAGCGCATCGCAAATCCCCGTCCTGATCGTCGGCGGCGGGGGTGCGGGCTTGGCCGCTTCCACCATCTTGTCTTCGCAGGGAGTGGAGTCCTTGCTCGTCAGCGCACTCCCGACGACGTCGATTCTGCCCAAGGCGCACGTCCTGAACCAACGTTCGATGGAGATCTTCACCGAGGTCGGCATCGCTGACGCCATCTATGAAAGGTCGACTCCTGCAGTCAACTTCGTCGCGACCGGTTTCTATGCCGGACTGGCGGGGGACAACCCCAACTACGGACGCGAGATCGGAAAGCTGGAGCTGTGGGGCGCCGGTGACCGCGATCCGGAGTACGTCGACGCGAGTCCGTGCCGTACCGCCAACTTGCCCCAGATCCGACTCGAACCGGTGCTCAAGTCGCATGCCGAGCTGCTCAACCCCGATGGTGTCAGGTTCAATCACGAGTTGGTGGCCCTCGTTCAGGACGAGACGGGCGTGCGGAGCACGATTCGAGACAGGGCCACCGGCGAGGAATATGAGGTGCACTCGCAGTACGTGATTGCCGCCGATGGCGGCCGCACCGTGGGCAAGCTGGTCGGTATCGAGCTGGACGGTCAGCGCAACGTCCTCGACATGGTGTCCGTGCACCTGAGTGCCGATCTGGCGGACCTTCTCGACGATGACTCGGTGTTCCTGCGCTGGTTGGTCAATCCCGAATACGGCGGTACCTTCACCGGCGGCATCCTGTGCCCGATGGGCCCCGAGCACTGGGGGACCAGATCCGAAGAATGGGTGTTCCACCTGGGCTACCCCCACGGTGACCCCGACGCCGGCGATCGCGAGAAGGTGATCGCCCGCATGCGAGCGGTGTTGGGGCTGCCCGAGTTCGATCCGAAGATCCATGCGATCTCGATCTGGACGATGGAGGGTTTGCTCGCCAACCACTTCCGGGTCGGGCGGGTGTTCGTAGTCGGGGACGCCGCCCACAAGCATCCACCAACGGGCGGGTTGGGACTGAATTCCGCGATCCACGACGCACACAATCTGTGCTGGAAGCTCGTGCAGGTGCTCGCCGGCCGTGCCGGGGATGGACTGCTCGACACCTACGGCGCCGAGCGGCGGCCGGTGGACGCGCGCAACGTCGAGAACTCGGTCGGTTGCGCGATGGCGCGGTTCCGGCTCGACGAGGCGCTGGGACTGTCGCCGGAGAAATCCGGCGCGGAGAATTGGCGCGAAATCGAGAAGTTATGGGACGAGGCGCATCCCGAGCACGAGGAACGCCGCGACATCATCAACAACGCGCTCGCCGCGCAGACACGGGAATTTCGCCACCACAATCTGGAGTTCGGGTACACCTACTCCTCGGCGGCAGTCGTCGACGACGGGAGTCCCGAATACGTGCCGATCGACCCGATTCGGCTTTACGAACCCAGCACCAAACCCGGCCACCCGCTGCCGCACGCGCTGGTCTCGCGCCGCGGAGAGACGTTCCCGCTGCAGAATCTCACCCACGGTGGAAGGTTCGCGCTGATCGCGGGCGAAGACGGGGTGCCGTGGGTCGAAGCGGCCCGCGAGATCGCCGAGAGCACCGGTGTTCCCCTGGTGGCGTGGAGGGTCGGGAGCGATGACGCCGATCTGGCCGACACCCGCTTCGCATGGTTGCGCAAACGGGAGATCTCGCGCACCGGGGCGGTTCTGGTCCGCCCCGACCGATTCATCGGATTCAGGTCAGTCGGCGCCGTCGACGATCCCCGAGGTGCGCTCACCGAGGCGCTCAAGCAGATCCTTTCCACCACTGAATTGGGAGTGTCGCAATGAAATTCGCCAACTACGACGGACGTGCCGTCATCACCGACGGCCGCCACGCGGTCTACGTCGCCGACGCCAGCAACGGCAAGTTCGACGACGACCCTGCCGGGGTCTTGGCGGTGTGGGACGAATTCCTGCCATGGGCGCGCACCGTCGAACTCGACTACGGCTTCACCGTTTTCAGAAGTCGACTCCGGGCACCGTCGCCGCAACCGCGTCAGGTCTTCGCCATCGGCTTGAACTACGCCGACCACACCGCCGAAGCCGGGCTCTCACTGCCCTCCGAGCCAGCAGTGTTCACCAAGTTCCCCACCTCGGTGACCGGACCGGATACCGTCGTCGATTTGCCCACCGCGACCGTGGACTGGGAGGCCGAACTGGTCGCAGTCATCGGACGGCGCGCCTTTCGGGTCGCCGAGGATGCAGCCTGGGAACATGTCGCGGGACTCACTGTTGGACAAGATATTTCGGAGCGCACCAGGCAGTTGATCGGCCCCGCCGCGCAATTCAGCGTGGGCAAGTCGTTTCCGGGATTCTCCCCGACCGGCCCCTGGCTGACCACCACCGACGAGTTCGACGACCGCGACGACATCGGGATCGGCTGCTCGGTCAACGGCCAGACCATGCAGGACGGACGCACGCGCGACCTGATCTTTTCGGTACCGCAGCTAGTCGCGAAGTTGTCGGACATCCTGCCGCTGCTGCCCGGTGATCTCATCTTCACGGGGACCCCGGCCGGTGTCGGCGGTGCCCGCAAACCCCCGATCTTCTTGCGGGACGGAGACATTCTGCGAACCTGGGTCGACGGGGTCGGCACCATCACGTCCATCTGCCGCGCCGGTGTCCCGTATCCCACACCACGCGAATCCTAGAGGAGGCCACCATGGCATTGCACCGGCTCGGACGCGTCACCATCGGCGTTCCCAACGTCACCCAAACCGCTGGCTACTATCAGGAATTCGGTCTCACCCCGCAGGACGGGAACAGCTTCACCACCGTCGACGGCGGTGAACAGCTCCGGCTGGTGCACTCACCTCTCCGTCAGTTGGTCGAAATAACCTTCGGAGCCCAGGACTACGACGACGTCGCGCGAATCGACCGGCAACTGCGACAGCTGGGTGTGGCAACAGTGCTCGGAGACAGCCACGTCGAAGCGATGGAACCGATCGCCGGATTCAAAGCGGTCGTCGAGATCATGCCCCGCCTGGTTCAGACGGCCTTTCCTGCCACGCCCTACAACGGCCCGGGGCGCATCGAACGAGCCAACACCAGGGCGCCGGG
Source organism: Mycobacterium sp. Root135 (assembly GCF_001426545.1). GTDB lineage: Bacteria > Actinomycetota > Actinomycetes > Mycobacteriales > Mycobacteriaceae > Mycobacterium. The sequence goes on from NZ_LMEZ01000011.1 coordinate 77,547, forward strand.
CATCCTCCGTACCGGAGCCGTGCGTCCTCGCAAGCTCGGACACGTCGTGATCGGTTCTACCGATCAGGTTGCCACGCAACGGTTCTTCACCGAGGGCCTGGGTCTGAAGATCAGTGACGTCATCCCGTCGATCGCCGCGTTCATGCGGTGCTCGACCGATCACCACAACATCCTCGTCCAGCAGGCGCCGGTGAACTTCCTGCACCACACATCCTGGCAGGTCGAAGACGTCGACGAAATCGGCCGTGGCGCGACGGCGATGCTGCAGAACGACCCGGATCGGCATGTGTGGGGCTTGGGGCGCCACCACGTCGGATCGAACTTCTTCTGGTACCTGAAGGACCCGGCCGGGACTTTCTCCGAGTACTACTCCGACATCGACTGCATCGTCGACGACGCCCTCTGGCAACCGGGGGAGTGGGAGGGGGCGGCAAGCTTGTACAACTGGGGACCGCCGCCACCACCGTCCTTCGTGATGCCCGAGGATCTCGCCGCGCACATGACGGGGTCGCACAGTGCGGGCTGATCTGGCGGACCGCGGTGGAGCGATCTGGGAACCCCCCGCCGATTTCGTCGGCGAATCCAATCTGACGGCCTACCTCGAGTACCTCGCCACCGAACACGGCCTCACCTTCGAGAGCTATCGGCAGCTCTGGGAGTGGTCGACCGCTGACCTCGCCGCGTTCTGGATGTCCATCCGCGCCTTCTTCTCCCTCGACATCAGCGACCCGCAGACGGTCCTCGACGAGGAGGCGGGCATGCCGCGGGTCGAGTGGTTCCGCGGCGCCACCACCAACTACGCCGCCAACGCACTCGCCAAGGCGAGCAACGGCATTGCCGTCACCTCGCTCAACGAGGCCGACGTGCTGACCACCCTGACTGGCGAACAGCTGCGCCTGCAGGTCGGCGCGGTGGCGCAGTGGTTTCGACAGCGCGGCGTCGAGCCTGGAGCCCGGATCGTCGCCTACGTGCCCAACGTCGCCGCGGCCGTCGTCTGCATGCTGGCCGCAAGTGCGGTCGGTGCAATCTGGGCGTCCTGTGCGCAGGAGTACTCCGCCGACGGCGCCCGTGACCGCTTCGCGCAACTCGAACCCAAGATCCTCATCGCTGCCGACGGCTACCACTACGGCGGAAAGCAGCACGATCGACGCGCTCAGGTCGAGGCGCTCACCGCAGGTCTCCCGTCGGTGGAAGCGGTCCTCTGGATCGACAATGTGGGATCGCTGCAAGCCGACGAGTCGGCACACCGGTTCGACGAGATTGCCGCAGAGGGAATCGAACCCGAGTTCACCCGGGTGCCGTTCAGCCATCCGCTGTGGGTGCTGTTCTCATCGGGCACGACGGGGCCGCCCAAGGGCATCGTCCACAGCCACGGCGGCATTCTGCTCGAGCACGCCAAGTTCCTCGGTTTGCACGCCAACCTCAAAGCCGGCGCGCGGTTCCTCTGGCTGGCAACCCCAAGCTGGATGGTGTGGAACGTCCAGATTTCTGGGTTGCTCTGCGGTGCAGTGATCTCCACTTACGATGGCAGCCCCGCGTATCCGGATCCGGGCCGGTTGTGGCAGATCGCCGCACGACTCGAGTTGGACTTCCTCGGGACGAGTGCGGCGAGCTTGATCGCCGTTCAGAAGTCTGGGGCTCTCCCGCCGGTCCTCCGGCTCGAGACGATCGGCAGCACCGGTTCGCCCTTGCCGCCCAGTACCGCGCTCTGGGTGCAGCAGGTCTTGCCGGAGGTGTGGTTGGCCTCGGCCAGCGGAGGCACCGACATCTGTTCGGCGTTCGCCGGCGGGATCCCCACCGAGCCGGTGTTCGCCGACGAAATCCAAGGTCCCATGCTCGGCGTCGCGCTGGAAGCGTGGGACGATGACTGGCAGCCCGTGGTCGAGATGACGGGGGAGATGGTGGTCACTCGCCCGATGCCGTCGATGCCCGTCAGTTTCTGGAACGACCCTGATTTCGCGAAATACACCGAGGCGTACTTCGATCGCTTCCCGGGCGTGTGGCGCCACGGCGACTGGATCATGATCACTCACCGCGGAGGCGTGGTGGTGCATGGCCGTTCCGACGCCACCATGAATCGCCACGGTGTGCGGATCGGCAGCGGCGAGATCTATGAGGTGGTCGAGCAGCTCGTCGGTGTACGCGAAGCGCTGGTCGTCGGTGTCGAACGTCCGGACGGCGGTTACTGGATGCCTCTGTTCGTGATACCTAGCCGACCCCCGGCCGATACCGCAGCGTTCGTCGCCCAGATCCGCGACGCCATCCGCATCGGTGTCAGCCCGCGGCACGTCCCCGACGACATCGTCGTCGTCGGGGACCTGCCCCACACCAGGACCGGTAAGAAACTCGAAGTTCCCGTCAAACGGATCCTGCAGGGCGCCGACCCGGCCGACGTCGTCAACCTGGAGTCCGTCGACGACCCCGCGGCCTTGGCCCAATTCGCGCGCATTGCAATGGAACTCGAATCCGCCCGAGCCAGCTTGTAGACCGATGACACAGGGGGCGACGAGTTACGGACCAGGGTGAGATCGGCTCCGGCCGTAGGCGGCGTGGTGGCTGTCGGTGCCGAAGTTCATCGTGCCCAACGACACCGGGCTGACGCGCAGGCCGGATCGGCCCAGCAAGGACTACTCGCGTCTTCCCCGGCTGAGCCCCCATTCCCGCCACCCATCGAACGTCGTCGTGTGCCGTGCTCACATCAATGCGCGGGGCTCTGCAGGGGGCGCGGTCATGGATCCTCAGTCATGGTGGTGGGTGGTCGCGACGCCTCGGGTGATCCCTCGTCACATTGGAAACCTTGACCGACGGACCATGATCAGCGCGTAGGTTGGCCCGTTTCCTCGATGCTCGACCACTAGCCCGTCGCTACCCGGACTTGGGTCACTTGCCATGTGGGGGCGATGGTTCCGTGAGGATCTCGCGCGGATACAGCAAACGAGATCATTGACTCGGCAATCGTCTCTCGTGGGGGGCGGTCAAATGCGTTCCGACGGCGATGGTCTCGGCCGGTGCAATTCACGTGGCTCACACCCAGTGTCCCACCAGTGTCCCAAGATGCTTCTGAACTGGCGGGACGGACGCGAATAGGTGAGACATCAAAGGCAGTTCTACCTGCATGAATGAGAAGTATCGAGACACCCGTTCACCCCAACTGCTTCCCTGGGGGTCAAGTGGTCGCAGGTTCAAATCCTGTCAGCCCGACGCAGAAAACCCGCTCTGACCAGTGTCAGAGCGGGTTTTGTCGTTGTGGGGCTTCGCGGGTTTCAGTGAGTGTCCCGAGCGGCCGAGTTCATCGTGGGTGGTGCTGGCCCAGCCGAGGGGGAGCACTGCGATACGTGGACGGTGTCAGAGACATCGTGATGGGGTTGGCGACCTGTGGTGTGGAGCTGCCGGGAACGGCCACACGTGTTGGCAGACCCAGGCTCTCGGCGAAGGCGAAGGCTTCCGCAATGTCGTTGATGGGTCCCGCCGGAACACCCACAGCGGTCAGCGCGGCGTACCAGTGATCAGCTCCGCAGGTTTCCAGCACTGGTGCCACGATGCCGCACAACGCTTCTCGATGCTCGACGCGCAGGGCGTTGGTGGCGAAGCGGTCGTCGGCAGCGAGACCGTCGAGGTTCAGTGCCATGGCGAAGAGCCGGAATTGTTTGTCGTTGCCGACGGCGACCGCGATGGGCCGGTCCTTGGTGGCGAAGGTTTCATAGGGGGCGATGCTGGGGTGGCGGTTGCCCATCATGACGGGGACGTTGCCGGCCCCGAGGTAGCCGGAGACCTGATTGACCATTGAGGACAACAGCGTCGACAGCAGGTTGGTGTCGACGCGTTGCCCTTCGCCCGTCTGATTGCGGTGTGTGAGCGCCAACAGGATCCCCACCGTGGCATGGAGTCCGGCGAGGACGTCGACGACGGCCACCCCGACCTTGGTGGGTTCACCTGGTGCTGGCCCGGTGATGCTCATCATTCCGCCGACGGCTTGGACGAGGAGGTCGTATCCCGGCATTGCGGCGCCGCCGTCGCGGCCGAACCCGGTGATGGAGCAGTAGATCAGGTCTGGGCGCAACTCCTTGAGAGCGTCGTAGCCCAACCCGAGTTTTTCCATGGTGCCCGGGCGGAAGTTCTCCACGACGACGTCGGCGCCGGCGACGAGGTCGCGGGCGCGGGACACGTCATTGGGGTCGCCGAGGTCCAGGGTGATCGATCGCTTGTTGCGGTTGATCGCGTTGAAGTAGGTCGCGACGCCGTCGGAGTCATAGGGAGGGCCCCATTCTCGGGTGTCGTCGCCCACGCCAGGTCGCTCGATCTTGATGATGTCGGCGCCGAAGTCGCCGAGCAGCATCGTGGCGTATGGCCCGGCGAGCACGCGACTGAAGTCGACGACGGTCACGCCGTCGAGAGCGGGGTGGGTCATGTGCGAGGCTCCCCTCCGCGTGGATACGCGGTCGTGGTGTGGTGACGAATTCGCGGGCGTTACTTGAAAGCGCCGTGCCCGGTCAGCGCCTTGCCGATGGACAGCATGTGCATCTCGGAGGTGCCCTCGTAGGTCAGCACCGATTCGAGGTTGTTCGCGTGGCGCAGCGGCGAGTACTCCAGGGTGATGCCGCTTCCACCGAGTAGGGTTCGGCACTCCCGCGCGATGGCGATCGCTTCGCGGACGTTGTTGAGCTTGCCCAGCGACACCTGTTCGGGGCGAAGCCCTTCGGCGTCCTTGATGCGGCCCAGGTGCAGCGCCAGGAGCACGCCCTTGCCCAGTTCAAGGGTCATGTTGGCCAACTTTTCCTGGGTGAGCTGGAAACTCGACAGCGGCCGGTCGAACACGTCGCGGCTCTGGGTGTAGGCGATGGCGGTCTCCAAGCTGTCGCGCGCCGCACCCAGCGCGCCGAACACGATGCCGAAGCGGGCCTCGTTGAGGCACGACAGCGGGCCGCTGAGCCCTTCGGCGAGGGGCAACTGTGCCGACGCGGGCAGTCGCACGTTGTCCAGGACGAGCTCCGAGGTCACCGACGCGCGCAACGAGAGTTTCTTGTGGATCTCGTTGGCCGTGAAGCCGGGGGTGTCGGTGGGAACCAGGAACCCCCGGATGCCGTCGTCGGTTTGAGCCCACACGGTGGCTACGTCGGCGAGGTTGCCGTTGGTGATCCACATCTTGGTGCCGTTGAGCACCCAGTCGCCGCCGTCGCGACGTGCGCGGGTGCGCATGCCGGCGGGGTTGGAGCCGAAGTCGGCCTCGGTCAGTCCGAAGCAGCCGATGGCGTCGCCGGTGGCCAGGCGGGGCAGCCACTCTTGCTTCTGCTCCTCGGAGCCGAAGCGGTGGATGGAGAACATCGACAGCGAACCTTGCACGGAGACGAAGCTGCGGAAGCCGCTGTCGCCGGCTTCCAGTTCCAGGCAGGCCAAGCCGTAGCTGACCGCGTTGGTGCCGGCGCAGCCGTAGCCGTCCAGATGCATGCCGAGCACGCCGAGGTTGCCGAACTCCTTGGCGAGCTCCCTGGGCAGCGTGGCTGATTCGAACCAATTCTCCACATTGGGCTTGAGCCTGGTGTCGACGAACTGGCGCACCGTGGCAGCTATGTCGCGTTCGTCTTCGTCGAGCAGCCGGTTGACGTCGAACAGCTCCAGCGGCGCGTAGGTCTTGGCGGCGGGACGTGATGCGGTCGCGGTCATTGCGGGCTCCTCGAGGGACGAAGTAGTTGTACTCAAACTAAGCGGAGGCGACGGCGTCACCAACCACCCCGAGGGCTTGGAGCAGTAGCTCGTAGAGATCGGTAGAGACGGAAGGAAACGCCAGACGTTGCCTGGCGTTCCGGCCGTGAGGTAAACAACGCCGTTGTCTAGACAATACCGAGTCGCCTCGGTCACTGGTCGCGGGCCGAAGTAAGTGCCCCCGGCGCGACCAGTTCGGCGGCGATCATGGTGCTGGCTGCGGCGGTTGGTAATCCCTCGTGGCATGAATCAACCGAGGTGGGGGCCGCCGCGGGCTTAACCGTCGCGGAAGTAGAGGTGAAGACTCTCCCCGCGGCGGCAGCAGCAGCGCATCGGTAAAAGTGCGGATTGTTGGCACGTCACGTGCTGGTTACCTTGTCTTCACCGCCTAGTCCTGAGTCGACACAGCCGCCGGCCCGCGGAACAGATGATCTGCCTGCTCTATTCGCCTGGCCCGATTTCCGAAAGCCGCACGCTATGGAAATCGCCTCACTCACCGGAAGGTCCGACCCATGAACGCGGTCGACGACAACACTGATTCGGCAAACGCCGAGCTGGAAAAATTTGGGTACAAGCACGAGTTGAAGCGGTCCATGAGTTTGGCCGACGTGGTGATCTACGGACTCATCTACATGGTCCCGATCGCGCCCATCGCCGTCTTCGGCATCGTGTACAACTTCTCGTCGGGCGCGGTGGCGTTGGTCTACATCGTCGCCGCAATCGCCATGGTGTTCAGCGCGCTGAGCTACCGGGAGATGGCGTTGAGCTTCCCGATAGCAGGCTCGGTCTACTCCTACGTCCGGTACGGAATCAATCAGTTCATCGGATTCTTGTCGGGCTGGGCGATCCTGCTCGACTACCTACTCCTACCCGCTCTGCTGGCGGTCTTCGCAGCGTCGGCAATGACATCCCTGGTCCCCGGCTTGCCGGCATGGGTCTGGATCGTGGTCTTCGTCGTCATCACCGCTGCGATCAACTTGCGTGGCATCACCTTTACCGCTGCGATGAACAAGATCTTCCTGGTTATTCAACTCGTGGTCCTGGGTGTGTTCGTCGGGTGGGCACTGGTAGCCGTTGCGCAAGGCAGGGGCCACTTCTCCCTCGATCCGCTGTTTCGCGCCGAAACGTTCTCCTGGTCACTCGTCTTCGGCGCCATCCCCATCGCAGCCCTGAGCTTCATCGGCTTCGACGCCATCTCGACGCTCAACGAGGAAGCCAAGGGAGGCGGAAAGACAGTCTCGAAGGCCACCATGATCGTGCTGTGGGCCGTGACGGCGCTCTTCGTCATTCAGGTGTACATCGCCGCGATCTTCGTTCCCGCCGGTACGGTATTCGCCGACGGCGACGACACGAACAACGCCTTCTACAACCTGACCGGTCAGGTCATGGCGCACTGGTTCCAGGTCGTCGTCACCCTTACTACGGCGCTCATCGCGTTGTTCGCCAACATCGTGGCGTCTAACGCTACGTCGTCACGCCTGGTGTTCAGCATGGCTCGCGACCGCCAGCTCCCAAAGATCTTGGCGAAGGTGAACTCGAAGACCAAGGCACCCGCCAACGCGATGATCTTCGTCACCGTGCTGTCGCTCATCGTCGGCATCTTCGGAGTCGAGAACCCTGCGTTGCTTACGAGCCTCGTGACCTTCGGCGCGCTGACCGCCTACATCCTGCTTCACGTCAGTGTGCTGGTGCACTTCGGAGCGCGCATGAAGAGCCGAAAGATCTTCGTGCACTGGGTTTCACCGATCCTCGGCGCAGCCGTGTTGATCTACGCGCTGTGGAGTGCCAGCGACAACGCCAAAGTCGTTGGGCTTGTCTGGCTGGCGATCGGAGTCCTGATCGCCGTGTACTTCCGGGTGACCGGCCGGTCATTGGCGCAATCCGACCTCGACGACAACCCGGTCGACGCGATGACCGGTGAACCCCGCAGCGCGCCCGCGACCAGCACCGAGAAGGAGCGTTGAGATGAGTTCGGCGACGACCCGCACGAGTTCAGATCGCACCGACGAATTGGCGCACCTCCACGCCAGGCGAACTCATCGACGAATCGCAGCTCTATACACGGAATCGGTTGCCGAGGAGCTAGATACGAACCCGTTCGGGCCGCACACCGACCGCACGGCACGGGTACTTCGATACCTTCGCAGCCTGCCCATCGCCGGCAAGGACGTCCTCCTGGCACTCGGCGACGACGGGCCATGGGCGATCGGCCGGATCGTCATCGGTGCAGCAGGAAACATGCTCGTCGAGGGTGAGCCCTTCGACGACTACTCCGCCGCTGCTCGCACTGTATTGCGCCGGCGCCAAGCACAATTCGTCAACAACGGTTGAACAGACAGGTTGAACCATGGAACCGCACTCCAACAAGATATTTGGCTACACCGACCGCCTCTTCGCCCGCCCCGGTGAAGCTCTGACCTTCCACGTCAGCAGCGAGGGACCGCCGACGTACGACGCGTCGCTGGTGCGGTTGAGTCACGGCTTCACCGGGTCTGCCGGGCCGGGATTCGTCGAGTACGAGGTGCCAGACGCCGGCTTCGCCGGAAGCTACGCCGGCCAACGCCACGTCTGTCAGCCTGGCTCCTTCGTGGAAGTCGACGACCCTGACTCGGTGTTGGCTGAGCCGTCGGACATGGCGATCAGCGTGTACGTCTACGCCACGCTTCCGCTGAGCGAACGCAATGAGAGCATTGGCGCCTATCACGTCACGCAGAACTCCATCGGCCTGACCAATCTGCGTCAAACCATCTGTGGCACGTGGGATGAAGACACCGCGACAGGCTACGCGCTAGTACTCGACGAGGGCATCCCCACAGTGCTGTGGGGTGAGGACGGACAGCCGAGGTCGCTGTCGACCACGAGTGCCGTACTGGCCAACCACTGGTACCGCATCGACGTGCGTTTCCCGGGTGCCGACGGAGACGTCCAGGTGACGCAAACCCCCATCGAGAACTGTATGAACAGGTTCTCCACCCAAGCCGCGCACGTCGAGGTCGACGACGCATCTGCGGGTGCGCGAAACCTCGCCCGCAGCTCTCATCCGTTTAGAATCGGGGCGCTGGCCCGCCGCGACGGCGAGAGATTGCTGGCCGCAGCCCCATTCAACGGAAAGGTCGGGGCGCTGAGCATCACCCGCGGGGGAGACCCGCTCAACGGTGAGGGCGCAGAACTGCTCGCTCGCTGGCACTTCGGTCACTCCACCCGTGAGGACGCCCTTTTGCTGTGGGATGTCGTCGATCTGTCGGACAACCAGTTGCACGGCCGGTGCTTCAACGCACCGATGCGAGCGGTGACCGGTCCGCGCTACGCAGGGCTATCGGAGGACTTCCGTTCCGTCCCCGACGAATTCGATGCGATCCACTTCCACGACGACGACATCACCGATGCCGAATGGCCCGTCGCGTTCACCTTCGACGTCCCTGAAGACCTTCCCAGCGGCGTCTACGCGGCTCGCCTGATCGCTGGCGAGACCGAGCAGTACATCCCCTTCCTCATCGGGCCGGGGAGCCGCAAGAACGACGTGGCTCTGCTGCTGTCCACCGCCACCTACCTCGCCTATGCCAACGACCGGATCGCGTTCGAAGCCGACGGCGCAGAGGTCATCGTCAGCCACACCCCGATCCTCGGGCAAGAAGATATCGACCTGCAGGATCACCCCGAATTCGGCCGATCCTGCTACGAGATTCACAATGACGGCAGCGGGGTCGTGTTCGGTAGCGTCCGCAAGCCGATCATCACTCTGCAGCCCAAACACCGCGCGTGGTTCCAAAGCAACGGCGTCTGGGGTCTGCCCGCAGACCTGTGCATCGTCCATTGGCTCGACACCCTCGAGTGTGAATTCGACGTCATCACCGACGAAGCGCTCGACATGGGTGGCTACGAAGTGCTCGCGGACTACAAAGTGGTCATCACCGGTGCACACCCCGAATACGTCACGCGCCGCGAAATAGACGCCCTCGACCGGTACACCGCGCACGGGGGACGCCTGATGTACCTGGGCGGCAACGGATTCTTCGCGACCGCCTCGTTCGTGCCGGACCAGCCGTACTTGATGGAGCTTCGCCGATCCGCAGCGGGCACCCGGCCCCACCAAACCGCCTACGGTGAACGACGGCACGCCACCTCAGGTGAGATGGCTGGGCTCTGGCGAAACAAGGGAAGGGCCCCGCAGCGGCTCACCGGCGTCGGCTTCGCCGCCCAGGGCTTCGACCGGTCCACCCATTACGTACGTCTCGAAGACAGTCGCGATCCTCGGGCAGCGTTCGTGTTCGACGGACTCGAACCCGATGAAGTCATCGGTGACTTCGGCATCATGGGCGGTGGCGCGGCCGGAGCTGAAATCGATTGTTACGACCCAGCGCTCGGTTCACCACCTGGGACCCTACTTCTCGCTACCTCCGGAGAATTCACCGATGCGTACTTGGTTGCCGCGGAGGAGGTCTACGAGAACCTGCCCGGGCTGGGCGGCAGCGAACATCCCTACGTTCGGTCCGACATCGTCCTCGGCGCACTCGACGGTGGTGGGGGGTTCTTCTCCGTCGGATCGATCGCGTGGACAGCTGCCTTGTCCCACAACGGATACGACAACAACGTCGCGAAGATTACCCAAAACGTCTTGAAGCGATTCACGATGAAGGATGCTCTGGATCAGATCATCACCTGAGCGCAGTCCAGGCGAAGCAGCCCTTCCCGTGTAGCGGCGACGACGGCGGTCGCCCGGGAGCCAGCGTCCATCTTCCTCAGGATGCTCTCCACGTGCGATGTCACCGTCCGCACCGAAATGGACCGGGACACCGCGATCTGCCGGTTGGTGTGTCCGGCAACCATTCCGGCCAGGATGTCGAGTTCCCTGTTCGACAGTCCGTAGGGCATCTGGTCAACTGGTGTTTCCTGTACCAGGGTGGCCGCGTGCAGGCCGCGATCGACGACACGGGTCAGCGTCACCGACGCCCAGTGGTGACCTGTCGGCCACATGCCGACCACGGCCGGGCTCGACGACCGGGAGAAGCGGGCAACAACCGCGTGAAAGCGCTGGTCCGCCAGCGCAAGGGGAAGCTGAAAGCCGTCGACCGGCGTGACTTCTCCGAACCCGTCGACGACGCCAACCAAGGCGCCGTCGGGAGCTGGGGGCAGCAACGCGGGTGGGCGCTGGACGACGGTCAACCGCGACATCACTTTGGCCAGCGCGGCGACGAGGTCTTGCGCTCGGCGGTCGAAGGTGCCGGGATGCGCCGCCGACACATGCAGCATTCCTGCATACGATCCGTCGTCGCGATACAGACGGCTCGTCATCCCGTCCTGGAATCCCGCCGGAGCCAACACCTCGCGAAACGTAGGGCTTTCCCGGTACTGCGGCAGGTCGTCGATCCGCAGGGGCCTGGACGCCGTCTCCACAACGCGGTTTTCTTCCGAGCCCACGTATCGGTCGCCCAGTTGTTCGACGGTCTCCGCGCCGTAGCCCGCACTGACGATCGGCCGATGTCTCATCTGCGATCGATCCCACGCCAGCAGTGCCGCCGCCTCGTGGTGCGTGCCCTGCTGCAGAAGCGTCAGGACCTCATCGCCGACTCCTGCGTATCCGGCACAGCCAGCCGCATAGGACACGTCGACGAGCACCCGCGTATACAGATCGACCATGGCGCTCCTGGAACTAAGGTCCGTCACGCTATCCAAGCACTAGATCGGCGATCGTGTCGCGCGCTAGCCCACGAGACCGTCGCGCGATGTTGTACCAGGCTGCCTTGCTCCGCCAGGTTCTCGACGTCCTGCTCGAAGCCCATCTTGACGAAATGCCCCTGGGCGACGGCGGTTTTGGATGGCTTACTCCTCCGGCAGTTGGCGTCGACGGGGTAGTGGCAGTTGATCAGCACGGTGCGGTGGTCCGGGCCGTCGGGGCGCCGCGCTTCCGGTCTCCATTGACGGACTGTCAATTATTGGGTACCGTCCGTCAAATAAGGTCGGAGTACCGACCAATCGGCCCATTGCGGCCCGCCCCGAGCGGATCGCCCACAGAGCTACCTCGTCAGGAAGCGAAACACTCGTGACCGAGCAGCACCCGCCACGACCGGCAACCGCCGGGCCCTTGCCGTCATACGAGCGCGGCGCACAGTCACCGCCACTGCTGGAGTCGACGATCGGCGCCAATCTCGCGGCAACTACGGCTGCGTACGGCGGCAACGACGCGCTGGTCGACGTCGCCTCCGGCCGGCGATGGACTTACGCCGAATTTCGTGACGCCGTTCTCCGGGTGGCTACCGGTCTGCTAGCCGCGGGAATCCGCACTGGCGATCGAGTCGGCATATGGGCCCCCAACATTCCCGAGTGGATCATCACGCAGTACGCGACCGCCGAAATCGGCGCCATCCTGGTCACCGTCAACCCGGCCTATCGGGTTCACGAACTCGAACACGTTCTCAATCAGGCCAGTGTGCGCATGGTGATCACCGCGAGCAGCTTCAAGACCTCGGACTACGTCGCCATGCTCGACGAGGTGCAGCCTCGGTGCGCACACCTCGAAGAGGTCGTCGTCATCGGTGGAGCACGATGGAACGTTTTGGCCGCCAGCACGATCGACGACGTGGCCCTGGACGCTGCCGCAGCAGGGCTGTCGAACACCGACCCGATCAACATCCAGTACACCTCGGGAACGACGGGAGCGCCCAAGGGAGCCAGCCTGACTCACCGGAACATCCTCAACAACGGATACCTGGTCGGTGAACTCCTCGGCTACACCGGTGCCGATCGCATTTGCATACCGGTGCCCTTCTATCACTGCTTCGGCATGGTGATGGGCAACCTCGCGGCCACCAGTCATGGCGCGACGATGGTCATTCCCAGCCCCGGATTCGATGCGGACGCAGTACTCAACTCCATTGCCACGCAACGCTGCACGTCGCTGTACGGAGTGCCGACGATGTTCATCGCCGAACTCGCCGCAGCCACCTTCGACGAGGTCGACCTGGGCAGCCTGCGCACCGGCATCATGGCCGGATCTCCTTGCCCCGCCGCGGTCATGCGTCAGGTGATCGAACGGATGCACATGAGCGAGATCGCGATCTGCTACGGCATGACCGAGACCTCGCCGGTGTCTACCCAAACCCGCGCCGACGATTCGCTGACCCAGCGCACAACCACCGTCGGACCGGTCGGCCCCCACCTCGAGGTCAAGGTCGTCGATCCCGACACGGGGGCGACGGTGCCCCGCGGTGTCAACGGGGAGCTTTGCACGCGTGGCTATTCCGTGATGGTCGGGTACTGGAACCAGCCCGATGAGACCGCCGAGGTAATCGACTCCGACGGCTGGATGCACACAGGAGACATCGGTGTGATGGACGCCGACGGGTACGTGGCGATCACCGGCCGTATCAAGGACATGGTAATTCGAGGTGGGGAGAACGTGTACCCGCGTGAGATCGAGGAATTCCTGTACACCCACCCCGACATCCTCGATGCCCAGGTGATCGGAGTTCCCGACGAGCGCTACGGCGAGGAACTCATGGCCTGGGTTCGCCTCCGTGCCGGAGTCGCAGCGCTGTCGGAGCACGACATACGCACGTACTGCACCGGAGCGCTGGCCCACTACAAGATTCCGCGTTACGTCCGCATCGTTGAGGAGTTTCCCATGACCGTCACCGGGAAGATACGCAAGGTGGAGATGCGTGAACAGTCACGAATCATATTGGCCAAGAGAACATCTGAATAAGTCCAACGCACTGCTTCGACCACCCGCCGCCACGAAAGGGAACACCACCACATGAAGGCACTGCAGTTCATCGGATCCGGCAAGCCACTGACTCCGGTCGACCTCCCGGAGCCAACCCCGGGCCCGGGCTGGGTCGTCGTCGAGGTGCACGCCGCCGGGCTCTGTCACTCGGATCTGCACATCCTGCATGGCCCCGGGGCGGATTGGGTGGCGAAGCAGCCGATCGTCCTCGGCCACGAGGTCGCCGGCACCGTGGCGGCACTTGGTGAAGGTGTGACAGGGTTCGAGATCGGCGATCGCGTCGGAATCGCCTGCATCGCCCATCCACTCGAAGCCGGACTGGCCTACGCGCCGGGCCTCGCCGTCGACGGGGGGTACGCCGAGCGGACGCTCGCCCACGCCTCGACACTCGTCCCAATTCCCGGCAACGTGTCCTTCGCCCAAGCCGCGATTGCCACCGACTCCGTCGCGACCTCCTATCACGCCGTCCGCACCAGTGCGGGCGTGCAGAGGGGCCAGACGGTGGGCATCATCGGGTTGGGCGGACTTGGCCTGAATGGCGTTCGAGTCGCCCATCTTCAAGGCGCCACGGTCTACGGAGTAGACGTCAACCCCGCGACATTCTCCACCGCAAAGCAGATTGGGGCGAAGGAATGCTTCTCCTCGATCGCCGATCTGCAGGCTCTTCAGCCCGACGTCATCATCGACTTCGCAGGCGCCGGCTCCACCACCGCAGCTGCCGTCGAGGCGGTCCGGGCCGGTGGACGCGTGGTCGTGATCGGCCTAGAGGCCGGGGCCGCCGAGATCAACATCACGCACATGGTGTTGATGTCGGTCCAGCTGCATGGCTCCCTGGGGGCCAGTAAGCAAGACCTCGTCGAGGTCTACGACCTCATCTCCTCCGGAGACCTGGATCCTGCCATCGAGGAGGTCGCCTTCGACGACGTCCCCGCCGCGCTGGACCGACTGCACCGCGGGGAAGTCACCGGCCGGTTGGTTGCCAACCCGCACCGCTGACCCCTGCCCGCCCCAATCACCTACTGCCCCCGGATGAAAGAACACCAATGACCTTCACCTTGCCCGTGTCCGGAATACCCGTCGACGTCGACTTCGACCCCGCGCAGATTCGTGAGCGCTACGCGGAGGAACGTGCCAAGCGGATGCGCGAGGAGACGCTGGCCCAATTCCAAGGATTGTCCGACGTCCGTGAACTCGACGGTCCCGCCGACCCGTACACCGACGTCACGGCTCGGGAGCCGCTGACCGTCGACGTCGAGGTGGCCGTACTCGGCGGCGGTTTCGGCGGTCTGCTGGCCGGGGCACACCTGACTCGGGAGGGCGTCACCGACTTCCGCATCGTCGAACAGGGCGGTGACTTCGGTGGAACCTGGTACTGGAATCGCTATCCCGGGGTGCAGTGCGACGTCGAGTCATACATCTACATGCCACTTCTGGAGGAGACGGGATTCATCCCCACCAAGCGTTATGCAGACGGGGCAGAGATCTTCGAGCATGCCCGGCGTATCGGCAGGCACTTCGACCTGTACCGCGCAGCGCTGTTCCACACTGCGGTCACCGCCGTCAGTTGGCGGCAGGATCTCGAGCGGTGGGAGGTGCAAACCGACCGCGGCGACACCCTGAGCGCCCGTTTCGTCGTCCGTGCCAATGGTCCGTTGAACAAGCCGCAGCTGCCAAAGGTCAACGGAATCGGCGACTTTCAGGGCACCATCTTCCACACCAGCCGGTGGGACTACGACTACACCGGCGGTGGGCCCGACGGAAACCTCGAAGGGCTCCGGGACAAGCGGGTCGCCATCGTCGGCACCGGCGCCACCGCGGTCCAGGCCGTCCCATTCGTTGCTGCAGATGCCAAGCAGCTCTTCGTGATTCAACGCACCCCCAGCAACGTCGGCGTGCGGGGCAACAGGCCGACCGACCCCGAGTGGGCGTCGAGTCTGAAGCCCGGCTGGCAAGAGGAACGCCACCGCAACTTCTTGGCGCACTGCAACGGAGAACGCGCCGAGCAGAATCTCGTCGACGACGTCTGGACCCGCGTGTTCGTCGACATGCCCGGCCAACACCTCGTCGAGGCGCCGGTGGACACGCTGGAACTTCACGACCAGATCGTGCTCACCGAGGCCGCCGACATGACGATGATGCAGGAGATCCACCGGCGTATCGACTCGGTCGTGTCCGACCCAGCCACTGCCGAGGCACTCAAACCCTGGTACGGATTCGTCTGCAAGAGGCCATGTTGCAACGACGGCTACCTCGAAGCGTTCAACAGTCCGTCGGTGACGTTGGTGTCCGCACCCGGCGGCGTCGACGCCATCACCCCGACCGGGCTGATCGCCAACGGCACGCACTACGAGCTCGATTGCATCATCTTCGCCACCGGCTTCGAAACCGGAAGCGTGTCGTCGGATCGATACGGGTACGACATCGTGGGACGCGACGGACTGTCGCTGCGCGAGCACTTCGTCGACGGAGCCAAGACCCTGCACGGCTTCTTTACCCGCGGATTCCCCAACTTCGTAGAACTGGGGTTGAGCCAGAACGCCTACGTCGTGAACTTCACCTACATGCTCGATCGAAAGGCCCGCCACGCCGCACGCTTGATCGCCCACGCCGCCCGGCACGACGTCGGAGCCATCGAGCCCACGCAAGCGGCCCAAGACCGGTGGGTCGAAGCCACTCACAACTCCGGGTTGGTACGGCAGTTCTATCTCGCGGGCTGTACGCCGGGCTACTACAACGGCCAGGGGGACATCGGAAAGGCCTTCTTCAACGACGTCTACACGGGCAGCGAGAACGACTTCTGGGACATGATCGAAAACTGGTGGCACGAGAATACATTCGAGGGATTGACGCTGACCGACCGGGCAAATGAACCACGTCCCGTAGCGGGACCGCTCACCGGCTAGAATTTGCGCCATGTCAAGTAAGCCGGGCCGGGCCGGCAAAGGGGCCGCCGCGGTCGCCGGTGACCGCCGCGCCCCGAGCAAGGGCGAGCGGCAACGTCAGGTCATCTTGACGACACTGGCCGAGCTACTCGAGGCACGCCCTGTCGGCGAGCTCACCGTCAACGAGATCGCCTCGGCAGCAGGTGTTCTCCGGTCGGGTTACTACTTCTACTTCGATTCGAAGTTCGCCCCGCTGGCGGTATTGGCAGCCGACATCTGGTCGGAGTTCGAGGAACGCGCCATGTCCTTCGTCCGTTTCGACACCGAGACCGTCGAGCAGTACCTCGACCGCGTACAGGCGGCTACCGCCGAAGAATGGCGCACCCACTCGGCCGTCCTGATCGCCTCGGTCCAGGCCATCCCCGAAGACGAGCAGCTGGCCGCAATGTGGCGCGCTCGCAATCAGCACTTGGCCGACGTGCTGACGGCACAGGTTCTGAAGGACCGCGAGCAAGGCCTGGCGTCTCCCGCCTCACCAGACGTACCGGGACTCGTGGCTGCCCTGCTTGAGATGACGATGCACATGCTGTACCAAGACCGGCTCGCGAAGTGCCCGCCGGAACAGACCGGACGATCGATGTCTGCAGTGCGGGCCATCTGGCTGGCCTCCGTGTGGGGTCGGTCGCCGGCGACTATGAAATCGTGAGGCTTCATGGCGGTTCAGTGCCACGATTTAGTTCGTCACCGTGATGAATGATGGCGTCCTGGACCTAAGAGCGCGGCGGCAACCATTGCAGGCCGAACTCCCGACATCGAGTGACACTCTGATTCTCTGCGTTGAGCAGTCGGGCCTCGCCCGCGACGTCCACAACTTCCGGCTACGACCGAAATGTGATCCGATCCAATTGTGGCGCAATTGATTTAGTGACCGCGGCAAATTCGGTCGACGTGTTCTTCGCAACCGTAGCCGCTATGTTGATAGCTGCCAAAGGGGTCTTAGGTGACTCAGTTGGGCGGAATCCGTTGTCGCGCAGCATTGAACTGATGCTCGGTTGGACCTGGCATCGAGGATTCACCTCTGGTGGAGTGCGCAGCCGCGATAAGTCTATCGTTTCGTTCGGGTCTGAGCGCATGACAGGTGAGTCACGGGAGTGCCTGTGCGGCAACGAATGAGCACGACGGCGGCCGTGATTTGTCGTCATCGGCGCACCGCGTGCCTCAGCCAGCGTAGGACTACGCCTCGAGGTCGCTGAGTTGTTGCTCCATCGACGCAGCGTCGAAGTAGTCCCGCCAGACCGTGATTTGGCCATCGTCGATGGTCAGGGTACCCATGACGGGCAGTGAGACGACGGCGCCACTCAGGTGATGAAAGTCGTCGACTCGCTCGTTGAGCACCACATTGCCGGACACGGCGATGTTGATGATCTTCCAATCCGTACGCAGTGTCTTGCCCACCCCGGAATCGAGGTAGAACTTGCGAACGCCCTCGCGGCCGATGATATTCGGGTAGGGCACGTTGTCGTACAGAACGTCCTCGGACAGCATCGCGAGGGCGTCCTCGACACGGTTGGCATTCCAGTGGGCGACGAACGTTTCAGCGACGGTGATCAGACTGTCGGACATGGTGTCTCTCCTCATTCGGCGGATGTGACGGGCGCGGGTGGTGTGGCCAGCCCCGCGCGGTTTCGAGTCAAGCATGTCGGCCTTCGGCTGCCAGCGATCGGGTGGCCGCACCACGAGTCGACGGAGGCGATACGACACTCGCTGGGAGACTGCACTTAGGCGGGTGCGACCTGGCCGGGCCTGACCGCGGTGTCATTTCAGGTCGATGGCAGGACCGTCGATGCCTAGTCGCTTCAACGCGGCTAGGTAATTCGCCACGTTGCGCAGTTTCACCTCCTCGTATCCGCGGATGATGTCTGCGGCCTGGGCTAATTCGACCGCGGTGGAGTGGTTTTCGGATGACAGCCGTGAGGCCAGGTCGTGCACGGTCGCCTCGTAGTGAGCCAGGAGTGCGCGCTCGATTCGACGGACCTTCGCGTATCCGAAGGGATCAAGCCGCGTTCCACGAAGGAACCGACCACGCGCAAGAACCGTGAGTGCAAGGTGACTCTTCGGGCCTAGACCGATCTTCTTCTTGCGACCGAGAGCCTTCAGCACCGGTGGATGCAATTTGTACGTCAGCTTTTGTCCGCCAGGAACTTCCGTCGCCACCGAGGCGACGAACGCGGGGTCGGTCAACATCCGGGCGACCTCGTATTCGTCCTTGTAGGCCATCAGTTTGTGCAGACCGTGTGCGACCGCGTCGGTGAAGGCCGTGCTCGAACCCATGGCCCGTTCTGCGTCCCACACCGTCTGCAGGGTGGACACATAACGCCGCGTGATGGCAGCGCCCTGGTAGGACATCAGTTGTGCCGCGCGCCGGCTGACTAGTTCCAGGGTGTCCCCTTCGATCGTCAGGCCGGCGAGCAGCCGCGCGGGGACTTCGTTGTCGCTGCGCGCGGCTGCGGTATTGGAGGCCACCGCATCGGCAAAGGCCTGCGGGTCCGCGACGTGTGTCCGGCCCCACCGGAAGGCGGCGATGTTCGCCGACACGGCAACGCCGTTGATTTCGATCGCTTCCTCGATCGCGGCGGCTGGAACGGGTAGTGCGCCAGCTTGGTAGGCAGTTCCAACGAGGAGGAGGTTCGCGGCGGCGGTGTTGCCGAAGAGCATCTCCGCTGCGGCGAGGGCGTCGAAGGTGTAGACCTCTCGGGATCGTTCGGCGAGCGCTTGTACCAGGGCGTCGTCGGCCGGGTACCTTACGGACGCGTCGTACACCATGTCGCCCGTTGCGGTATGGCTGGTGGAGGCGACCGTAATGGTGCGTTCTGCGCTCGCGTATCCAGCGTTCTTCGCCTCGGCTGCGGTCAGGAGGTCGAATGCGAGCACGCAGTCGGCCGAGGACGGGCTGATGCGATTGGAGGATTCGCTGCTGTGCGTCGCCAGTCGCAGATGTGAGGTGACAGGGCCGGCTTTCTGGCTCAGGCCAGTCTGGTCGAGTCCCTCGACGTGCATGCCCGACCGCAGTGCCGCCATGCCGAGTATCTGGTTGACGGTGACGATTCCGGTTCCGCCGATGCCGGCGAGGAAGATGTTGTGCACGCCTCTGATCGCTCGGCGGTGCGGTTCCGGCGGCGTCGGTGGTTCGGCGATCACTCTGCGGGACGGCCTTGCATCTTCAGGGATCTCCACCGTTACGAACGATGGACAGTCCCCTTCAAGACACGAGTAGTCGGTGTTGCAAGAGGTCTGGTCGATGGTGGTCTTGCGGCCGAACTCGGTGTCGACGGGTTGAACGGAGAGGCAGTTGCTCTTCACGCCGCAGTCGCCGCAGCCCTCGCAGACGGCTTCGTTGATGATTACTCGTGTTCGCCTCGCGGGGAGGTTGCCGCGCTTGCGTTTACGTCGCGCCTCGGCTGCACATTGCTGGTCATAGATCAACACGGTGACACCGGGTGTGTCGCGCAGGATGCGCTGCGCCTCGTCGAGACGTTCGCGTTCCCACAACGTGGTTCCGGTCGCGAAGGACGCGCCGCGATGTCTATCGGGTTCGTCGGCGCAGATGATGATCTTGCGGACGCCTTCCGCGGCGAGCTTGTGCGTCAGTTCGGGAACGGTGAGTCCCGCTTCGGCGTCTTGGGCTCCGGTCATGGCGACAGCAGAGTTGTAGAGGATCTTGTAGGTGATGTTGACCCCGGCGGCGATGCAAGCCTGCACGGCGAGCTGACCGGAGTGGAAATATGTTCCGTCGCCGACATTTTGAAAGATGTGGTTGACGTCGGTAAAAGCCGCCTGGCCGATCCACTGTGCGCCCTCACCACCCATCTGGGTCAGGCCGGTTACTTGAGAATCGGTACGTGACGACATGGTGACGAGTGTGTGGCAACCGATTCCGCCGCCCGCCAGCGATCCCTCCGGCACCGCGGTGGAGCGGTTGTGTGGGCAGCCCGAGCAGAAGTACGGCGTCCGTTTTGCGGAGGAGACCGCCAAGTTCAACACCGGTGGCGGCGGTTTCGGCAGATCCGCGTAGTCCTTCAGGGCGCGGCGCAGAGGTCTGATCAGCCGTGCCGCGGTAAGTTCCCCGTCCGCGGGCACCAGAGCCTTGCGGTCGGCGTCTCGTTTGCCGATGACATGCGGAGCGCTCGCCGATCCGTAGAGGGCTTCCTTGACCTGGGACTCGACGAACGATGTCTTGTCCTCAACTACGAGCACCGTGTCCACACCCTCGGCAAACTGACGAACCTTGTTCTCCCCGAGCGGAAACGGCATGCCGATGCGCATGACGCGGATCCCAAGCTCGAACAGACGCTCAGTTCCCAAGCCCAGTTCGTCGAGTGCTTGACGGACGCTGTCGTACGCCGACCCAACGGCGAGGATGCCCAACGTCGCCCTCGGCGGGTTCACCTCGATGCGGTCGATGTCGTTGGCATCGTTGAAGCGGCGCACCATTTCCCAGCGCGGCCCGTACATGTCGGCCTCGGCCAGCAGGCTGTCTGGCGGGGCAGCGAGGATGCGCTGACGGTAGGTCCATGGCCTACCCTCCCATTCGATCGTCGGGCTCACGATGGTGAAGTCGGCGAAGTCGCGGCGCATCGTCCAGATGCCGTCGGCGACATCGGCAACCAGCTTCATCGACGACCAGCATCCGGACAGCCGTGACAATTCGACGCCGAGCAGGCCAAAAGCGATTATTTCTTCGGCGTTTCGGGGGAAGAAGATCGGCATACCCAGCGCAGCCAGTGACTTCTCGCTCGCTGCGGGCACGCTTGAAGACTTGGCTGCTGGGTCGTCGCCAACCAGAATCAGCGCACCCCCCGAAGGGTGGGCGCCGTACATCGTGCCGTGGCGAAGCGCGTCGCTGGCTCGGTCGAGACCGGGACCCTTTCCGTACCAGACGCCGACGATCCCGTCATGAGTACGTTCCCCCTTGGGCAGCTCCATCTGGCTGCCCCACACCGATGTGGCGGCGAGCTCTTCGTTCATTCCTGGCACCAGACGGACGTCGTGGTCGTCCCTCAATTCCGGGATGCCGGCCAGCAGTCGGTCGAGCCCGGCCAACGGGCTGCCCTGGTAACCGGAGACGAACGTGGCGATGCTCCGTCCCGCTCTACGGTCACGTTCGTGCTGTTCGACCAGCTGGCGCGCTATCGCTTGGACGCCCGTCATGAGAACCGGTCCCGAGTCGCTGCGGTAGCGGTCCTTGAGGTCGACGGCGCGGGGGGCTCTAGTGTCGTTCACCTGGGTCATGAGTCTCCAGTCGGGTGACCTGCGTGGTGCGGAACTAAGCAAAGCGGTGACCTAAGGTTGCACCACAACGTCATATGGTGAAATAGCGCGGCCCGCAACTAATCATTTGGTTGAATCAGTGGCGACCCTCACGTCGAGAGGTGCAAGAAATGCTCAGAATCGATCGTCTCGACGTCGAGTTGCTCGGTGCGCTGGCGCAGAACGCCCGCGCAGGCATCATGGAATTGGCGTCCACCTTGGGTGTCACGCGCAACACCGTGCAGGCTCGCCTGGGGCGTATGGTCGCCGACCAGATCCTGGCCGGGTTTCGCCCAGATCTTGACCTTGCTCAGGTCGGCATCGCAGTCGAGGCGTTCATGGCGCTGGAACTGGAACAGGGACAGCTGCAGTCAGTCGTCGATCGGCTCACGGCGATGCCGCAGATCTTGGAGGTGCACGCCACCACGGGGCGCGAAGACCTGTTGGTTCGGGTGGCCACGGCTACGCAGGCCGACCTTCAAAACCTGATCCAAGATGTGGTGTCCATGCGTGGCGTGTCGCACTCGAACACCATCCTCGCCTTGACCACGCCCCTGCGCTACCGGGTTCAACCCCTCCTGGAACATCTTGGTCAGCAACAAGGATGGGGACGCTCGACCCCTTCGCCTCGATGACGGGGCGTCGCTTTCTTAGGCGTGGGGTCGGCCGGTTGTAACTGCTGCCGTTGCCCACTGGTGAGCGCTTGGTGGAGCGCGTCAACGCAATCGCACGGACAGTTCGTGCGCCTGCTCTAAGAGCAGTGACCCCATCTCGGCGATGCGTGGCGAGCGAAAGCGCGTCTCCACTCCGGTCAGGCTGAGCGCCCAGGCTGGTTGGCCGTTTCGATCGAACACGGCTGCACCGATACCCCAGCTGCCCTCGACGATCAGGCCCGGATTGACCGCGTACCCAGTGGAGCGCGTCGTCGCGATGCGTTCGCGTACCAAAATCTCGGAATGATTTGTGCCCCAAGCGGATAGCAGGTCGTTGCGGGCAAAGTAGTCGTCGATGTCGCGAGCTGGCAGGTGTGCGAGGATGGCCAGCCCGGCTGATGCGACACCTAGCGGAAATCGTATCCCGTCGTACAAGACGTGTGACCGCAGCGGGAAGCTGCCCTCTCGGCTGGACACGCACACCGTTTCGTCTCCTCGGCGTGCCGAGAGGAACACGCTTTCGCCGGTCTGATGCGCGAGCACGTCGACTACGTCACGCGCCTCGCCGGAGATGTCGTAGCGACTCGATGCGCTGGCGCCAAGCAGATACAGCTCGGGGCCAAGAGACCAGCGGCCGGTATGTGCATTTCGGTCGACCATTCCTTCGCCGTGGAGGGCGGTGAGGAGACGGTGGGCCGTGGGTCGAGGCAACCCAGCGGCCGTCGCCGCCTCGGTGGTCGACAAGCCGCTTGACGCGCCACCGGCTAGCGCGCGCAGCAAGGCCGCCGCTCGTGAGAGGACCTGATTACCGGATTCGCGCACCTGCGACACCCTAACCGTTCACTGGATGAACGCATAGCTCGAAGGTGCCCACCGTGCGAGCAGATCGCCGCGACACCTTGCCGCCTCTTCGCACCTCAATGGACTATTGGGGAACTTCATGAGGTGTCCGGCAGGCGGACGGAGAGGTAGTCATGTCATCCAAGGTCTACGACGGAGCCGCCACCGCGGTTGCCGACATCCCTACCGGGGCCACGCTCGCGGTTGGCGGATTCGGATTGTGCGGCATCCCCGACGTCCTGATCCAAGCGATCGCCGACTCCAACGCCACCGATCTCGAAGTCTTTTCCAACAACTGCGGAGTAGACGACCATGGGTTGGGAATTCTTCTGTCCAACAGGAGGATTCGGCGGGTGACGGCGTCGTATGTCGGCGAGAACAAGGAATTCGCCCGCCAGTACCTCGCCGGTGAACTGGAAGTGGAACTCACCCCGCAAGGCACGCTGGCCGAGCGGATGCGTGCCGGTGGTGCTGGAATACCCGCCTTCTTCACCCCGGCCGGTGTCGGAAGCCCCGTCGCCGACGGTGGCATACCGTGGCGCTACGACTCCGACGGAGCGGTGGCCATCGCTTCGCCGCCCAAGGAAACCCGCGTGTTCGGTGACAAGCGCTACGTCCTGGAAGAGGCCATCGTGGCCGATTTCGCGCTGGTGCACGCTCTTGTCGGTGACACCGACGGCAACCTCGTATTCGACAAGACGGCAATGAACTTCAACCCGCTGGCCGCCATGTCGGGTCGCACCACGATCGCGCAAGTCGAGGAACTCGTCGAACCGGGCGCCATCGACCCGGCCGCGGTACATCTGCCCGGAGTGTTCGTCCAACGCATCGTGCACACCGGTGCACAGGACAAGCGCATCGAGAAGCGGACCGTGCGTAGCACCCAAGGAGCAAAGTGATGACCGAGACACTGACCACGGGCTGGACCCGCCACGAGATGGCCGCCCGAGCCGCCGCCGAACTATCCGACGGACAGTACGTCAACCTCGGCATCGGCCTGCCGACCCTGATCCCGGACTACCTCAACACTGGGGTGCGGGTAATCCTGCACTCGGAGAACGGGATCCTCGGCACGGGCCCGTATCCGACCGACGCCGACGTGGACGCCGATCTCATCAACGCGGGCAAGGAGACGGTGACCGTCAACCCGGGTGCCGCGTTCTTCGACTCTGCGATTTCCTTCGGGATGATCCGCGGCGGTCACATCGACGCCGCCGTGCTGGGTGGCATGCAGGTGTCGCGTTACGGGGACCTGGCCAACTGGATGGTGCCGGGAAAGATGGTCAAGGGCATGGGCGGCGCCATGGACTTGGTCCACGGCGCCGGGCGGGTGATCGTGTTAATGGAGCACACCGACCGCGGTGGAGCGTCAAAGATTCTGCCGCAGTGCACACTTCCGTTGACAGGCCAAGGCGTCGTCGACCGCATCATCACCAATCTGGGGGTCATCGACGTTGCGGGGGACGGGATACTGCTGCTACGTGAAACCGCGCCGGGTGTGACGGTCGCCGATGTGATCGCCGCGACCGAAGCCGACCTGACGGAGGCACTGTGATGGCACAGAACCCGACATCGGTGATCGTCAGTGGTGCGCGTACGCCGGTTGGCAAGCTGATGGGTTCGCTGAAGGACTTCTCGGGCAGTGATCTTGGCGGTATTGCCATCGCCGGGGCCTTGGAGAAGGCCGGCGTCGACGCGTCGTTGGTCGAGTACGTGATCATGGGTCAGGTGCTGACTGCCGGCNGATCTTGGCGGTATTGCCATCGCCGGGGCCTTGGAGAAGGCCGGCGTCGACGCGTCGTTGGTCGAGTACGTGATCATGGGTCAGGTGCTGACTGCCGGGGCTGGGCAGATGCCCGCCCGGCAGGCCTCGGTCGCCGGCGGCGTCGGCTGGGACGTGCCGTCGTTGACGATCAACAAGATGTGCCTGTCGGGCATCGACGCGATCGCGTTGGCCGACCAGTTGATCCGCGCCGGTGAATTCGACGTCGTCGTGGCCGGCGGCCAGGAGTCGATGACCAAGGCGCCCCATCTGCTGATGGACAGCCGGTCCGGGTACAAGTACGGCGACGTGACGGTGCTCGACAGCATGGCCTATGACGGTCTGCACGACGTCTTCACCGATCAGCCCATGGGTGCCCTGACCGAGCAGCGCAACGACGTCGACGCGTTCACCAGGGCCCAGCAGGACGAGTTGGCGGCGCGGTCGCACCAGCTCGCCGCCGCGGCGTGGAAGGACGGCGTCTACGCCGAGGAGGTCGTGCCGGTGACGATCCCGCAGCGCAAGGGCGACCCGATCGAGTTCACCACCGACGAAGGCATCCGGGCCAACACGACGGCCGAGTCGTTGGCCGGGTTGAAGCCCGCCTTCGGCAAGGACGGCACCATCACCGCCGGTTCGGCGTCGCAGATCTCCGACGGCGCCTGCGCGGTGGTGGTGATGAACAAGGCCAAGGCCGAGGAACTGGGCTTGACGTGGCTGTGTGAGATCGGGGCACACGGCGTGGTCGCCGGGCCCGATTCGACGCTGCAGAGCCAGCCGGCGAACGCCATCAAGAAGGCGATCGCCAAGGAGGGCATCACCGTCGAGCAGCTCGACGTCATCGAGATCAACGAGGCGTTCGCGGCGGTCGCCCTGGCCTCGGCCAAGGAGCTCGGCATCGACGGCGAACGCGTCAACACCAGTGGCGGTGCCATCGCGATCGGTCACCCCATCGGAATGTCCGGGGCGCGGATCACGCTGCATGCGGCCCTCGAATTGGCCCGCCGCGGATCGGGTTACGCGGTCGCCGCCCTCTGCGGTGCCGGTGGACAGGGTGACGCGCTCATACTGCGCCGCTGAGGCATCTCGGGCCAAGGGGGGTCACTTCGTCGGGCGCCACGCCTATGGCACTGGAACCCAGAAACCCTGCATTGCAGGGGTATTCGCTCTTCTGTTTCGCGTGCTTCGAGGGTTCGTATCCGGTCATGCGGTTCATAGGTGTGGCGGGCTTGGCAGCGCCAGAGAGACGGCGTCTATCACCCATTCGGTCAGCTCTTGGAACGTGCAGGCATATCAGATGATTTCGCTATGGGATTGTGCAGCAATCCTGCAGTCGACCAGCGCCAGCGATTCCCGCCGGCGCAGCTCCGCGGCGGAAGCGGTAGCTCTGGTCAAGAACATCAACGGTGGACGATTGCACCCACGAATACCCAGCCGTGCGCGGACTTTCCGACGGTCGAGCATCCAAGATTTCACGCGGGACGAAGCGAGCGCCAAACTGCGCTCGGCAACAGCTCCCCATGTAGCGCAAATGCGTGAGCTGCTGTCCAGGTGGAACTCTCTTCTGCCCCCTCGTGTCAACCGAACGACGCCGAAGGCTGCCTAACCTACCGACGGAGGCTGGCCGCCAACGATTGACCGCTCGCATCGTGTGGCGGAGCGAACATCGGCCTCCCGATCGCGTGTCGATTCCCTTCACGTGTTGCTCGAGGGCTCTGGATTGGAGTATCCGCTTCGGTCGCCCACGGGCTCAGCAGGGTGCATTGCACACATTTGCTGGAATTGATGGCTGACCGCCTCCACGGGCGTGCCCATCGGTGGCCAGTGCGGGGCTGGCAGCTTCTCAGCATGCGTGGCAGCTTTGAAGTACCGAGTGGTGGTCGGCGGTATCCGAATTGCGTCAGCTCTTCGGTGGACTTTGCTTGCGGGTGATCACAATCACTGACGGCAACGCCACGGGACGCCTCGACAGGACTGTCGCCGCGGTGTTAGCCTTCCGAAAGTTAGCCTAGCCTAAGGAGACGGCAGGGGGCGTGCGCTTCTCTGCGAATGACAAATGGACACGGTCAGTAGCTCGCTCACGCCGAACGCAAGTTGGACGCGCGTCGACCGTGACGTGGTGAACAGGTTTGCGACCTGTTGTCGGTCGCTTGGCTTGTTGGTAAACGACCGGCAGCGGCCCGCGGACCTGGCCGCCGCGCGGTCAGGTTTCACTGAGTTGACCCGAATTGCCCGCGAACAATGCGACGCCTGGATCGGGCTTGCGGCCGCCGACACGGGCGAGAACTCCGGCCGTGTCATCGCCACCATTTGGCAGACTCTCGGTACGTTCGGTGCGCTGACCCACGAAATCACCCTCGGCGCACAGGATCTCGGATTCAGCTACGACACGGGCCTGTACCTGAAGTTCAGGGCGACGAGCCGCGACGATATCGCGCTGGCGTATGCGGCCACGCTCGGCGAGGCCGGCGAGTTCGCTGCCGCGGATCAGCTTGTCGGGGAGCTGATCTCACGTCGTCCCACCTGGTTGCAGGCACGCTGGGTGCGGGTCGCCCTCTATCGCCGCAGCCAGCGCTGGTCGGATGTGGTGCGCACGCTCACCCCGGTGGTCAACGCCGCCAACCTCGACGAGCGCTATGCGCATGCGGCAAGGGTGACGCTAGCCATCGCGCTGGCAAACCTGGGAATGTTCGCTCCCGCATTGTCTCATTTGGAGAATCCCGAGGGGCCCGTCGCCGTCGCCGCCGTCGACGGCGGTCTGGTGAAGGGCCTCTGTCTGCGAGCCCAAGGGGAAGACGACGACGCGGCCGATGTGCTGGCCGAGCTGTACGCCGCCAATCCCGAGCATCCCGGGGTGGAAGAGGCGTTGTTGGACCGGTCGTTCGGCCTCGGCACCACCACCGCTGCGCGCATCGAGGCGCGTAGCGACCCGTGGGACCCCGCGACCGAACCGGGAGAGTCCGACTTCGTCGATCCGGGCGCGAAGGAGCGCAAGGCGCACCTTCTCGTAGAGGCCGAGGCCGAACTCGCGGACTTCATCGGCCTGGACGAGGTCAAGTATCAGGTGGCCCGCCTGAAAAGCTCTGTGACGATGTCGATTCGGCGACAGGAGCGCGGACTGGCCGTGGCCCAGCGGGCCAACCACCTGGTCTTCGCCGGTCCGCCGGGAACCGGCAAGACCACCATCGCCCGGGTGGTCGCCAAGATCTACTGCGGGCTCGGCCTGCTGAAGAAGGAGACGGTCCGAGAAGTGCACCGCGCCGACCTCATCGGCCAGCACATTGGTGAAACCGAGGCCAAGACCAACGCCATCATCGACAGCGCGCTCGACGGCGTGCTGTTCCTCGACGAGGCATACGCTCTGGTCTCCACCGGCGCCAAGAACGATTTCGGCCTGGTCGCCATCGACACCTTGCTGGCCAGGATGGAGAACGACCGCAACCGGCTGGTCGTGATCGTTGCCGGCTACCGCGCCGACCTGGACCGCTTCCTGGACACCAACGAAGGTCTACGATCCCGCTTCACCCGCACCATCGACTTCCCGTCCTACAGCGCACCGGAACTCGTCGAGATGGCCAGCCGGATGGCCGAGAAGCGCGACAGTGTCTTCGAGGAGATGGCCCACGACGAGATGGAGCGACTGTTCGCCCACCTGGCCGCCAGCTCCACCCCGGATGCCGCCGGTACTCCGCGACGCAGCCTCGACATCGCCGGTAACGGCCGATTTGTCAGGAACCTCGTCGAGCGTTCCGAAGAGGAACGCGAATACCGATTGGACCATTCAGATTCCGACGATTTTACCGACGAAGAGTTGATGACCATCATCGCCGATGACGTCCACCGATCGGCCGCCCCGCTGCTGCGTGGGCTCGGACTGGCGACGCTCGACCGATGAGCGACAATAATGAAGAACGGCACGAGTTCACCTCGCGCACACCGGTCAACGAAAACCCGAAACGCATGGACTATCGCCGCGGCTTCGTCACCCGGCACCAGGTCTCGGGCTGGCGATTCGTGATGCGCCGCATCGCATCCGGGGTCGCGCTGCACGATACCCGGATGCTTGTCGACCCGTTGCGCAGCCAGAACCGGGCGGTCCTCGTCGGCGCACTGGTGTCGGTCACCGTGGTCGCGGGTTGTTTCGTGTTCTCCCTGATCCGCCCCGGCGGTGATGCGGGCAGCTCGACCATCCTCGCCGACCGCGACACCTCGGCGTTGTACGTGCGGATCGGTGATGTTGTGCACCCGGCGCTCAACCTCACCTCGGCCCGGCTCATCGCCGGTCAGCCCGACAACCCCACCACGGTCAAGAGCAGCGAGATCGACAAATTCGCCCGCGGCAACCTGATCGGTATCCCCGGTGCGCCGGAACGCATGGTGCAGAACACCTCCCGTGACGCGAACTGGACGGTGTGCGATGGCGTTTCCGGCCGTGCCACCGGGGTCACCGTGATCGCCGGCACGCCGGACCAGCGGGGTGAGCGGGCTGCCACGCTGCCGGCAGACCGGGCGGTGCTCGTGCAGAACGTCGGCGGTGTGCACTCCGGTACCTGGCTGCTGTGGAACGGTAAGCGCAGTCCCATCGATCTCGGCAACCGGGCCGTCACCGACGCCCTCGGGTTGGGAACCGACATCCCCGCCCCGCGGGTGATCGCGCCCGGTCTCTTCAATGCCATTCCGGAGTCCGCGCCGCTGGTCGCCCCGGCGCTGCCTGGCGCCGGTGAGCCACCACGATTCACGCTGCCCGTCCCGGCCCCGGTCGGTGCCGTCGTTACCGCCTACGAGGCCGACGACCGCATCCGCTACTTCGCGGTCCACGCCGACGGTCTGCAGCAGGTGTCACCGGTATTGGCCGCGATTCTGCGGAACTCCAATTCCTATGGCTTGCAGCAGCCTCCCCGCCTGGGAGCCGACGACGTGGCGAAGCTGCCGGTCGCCGGGGGCATCGACAACGACGCATTCCCGACCGATGAGGTCAGCCTCGCCGAACCCGGCTCGGCACCGGTCACCTGCGCGTACTGGTCCAAGCCCGCTGATGCGGCCGAGAGCACGCTAAGACTGCTTTCCGGCGCCGCGCTGCCGCTGCCCGACGGATTGCGGACCGTGGACCTGGTGGGTGCCGGCGGCGGGTCGACCGCGAACCGGGTGGCGCTCACACCCGGTAGCGGTTATTTCGTCCAGGCAGCCGGATCCGGTGCCAGCGCGCCACCGGAAGGTTCGGCGTTCTGGGTCAGCGACACCGGCGTGCGGTATGGCGTGGACGCCTCCGGTAACGCCAAAACGGTGGCCGCGCTGGGTCTGACGCCGCCACCGTTGGCAGCACCGTGGTCGGTGCTCACCCAGTTTGCGGCCGGGCCCACTCTTTCCAGGGCGGATGCACTCGTCGCGCACGATGCCGTGTCGTCCGCGGTCGCGTCCGGCCGCGAGGGGGAGAACCGATGAGCCGCTTGATCTTCGAGGCGCGCCGCCGTCTGCCCGCCCCGGAGGCACGTAAAGGCACCATCACCATCGAGGCGCCCCCGTCGCTGCCTCGCCTAGTGCCGCCTTCGCTCCTGCGCCGGGTGTTGCCCTACTTGATCGTGATCCTGATCGTGGGCATGATCGTTGCACTGTTCGCTACCGGTATGCGGATGATTTCCCCGACGATGCTGTTCTTCCCGTTCGTGCTGCTGCTCGCCGCGACCGCGCTTTACGGCGGATCCGACAACAAGCTACGCACTGAGGAAGTCGACGCCGAACGCGCCGACTACCTGCGCTACCTGTCGGTGGTCCGGGACAACGTCCGTGCACAGGCCGCCGACCAGCGTGCGGCACTGGAGTGGTCGCACCCGGACCCCGATCTGCTCGCCGCGGTGCCCGGCACCCGCAGGCAATGGGAGCGCGACCCCCGTGACAGTGACTTCCTGGTGGTGCGGACCGGTCTGACCGATGTCCCGCTCAACACCGCGTTGCGGGTCAAGGACGCCGCCGACGAGATCGACCTGGAACCGGTGGCGCACACCACCCTTCGCGGACTGCTCGATGTGCACCGCACGGTACGCAACGCGCCAGCCGGCATCGATTTGGCAAAGGTCTCCCGCATCACCGTGCTTGGTGAGCCCGACGAGGTCCGCGATGCCCTGCGCGCCTGGGTCGCCCAGGCCGTGACTTGGCATGACCCGGCCGTGCTCGGGGTGGCGCTGGCCGCCCCGGACCTGGAGTCCGCGGACTGGTCCTGGCTGAAGTGGCTGCCGCACACCGACGTCCCCGGCACGGCGGACGGTGTGGGCCCCGCCCGCTACCTGTCGGCCACTGCCGACGGTCTGCACGGCTTGCTGGCCCCGGTGCTGGACGAGCGCGACGCCTTCAATGGCGCTGCATTGGCCTCGGGCAAGCATTTGCTGGTGCTGCTGGACGATCCCGACGCCGACCCCGACGCGGTGGTCGCGCGCGCCGGCGCTGCGGGTGCCACGCTTATTCACCGGTCCACCAAAGAACCGCACCGCGAGCAGTATTCGGATCCCGAGCGTCCGATCCTGAAGATCAGCAACGGCGGCGTCGAGCGGTGGCAGAGCGGGGGCTGGCAGCACTACGTCGATACAGCGGACACGTTCTCTAGCGCACAGGCTGCGCACCTTGCCCGCCGACTGGCCCGCTGGGACACCAATCCTGAGCAATCGAGGACGGCTGGGACGGGAGTCTCGACGTTCACCACGCTGTTCGGTATCCCAGATGCTTCTGCGCTCGATGTGGCAGCGTTGTGGGTGCCGCGGCACCGAGACGAGGAATTGCGGGTGCCCATCGGGATCACCGCGACCGGCGAACCGCTCATCTTCGATCTCAAGGACGAGGCCGAAGGCGGCATGGGCCCGCACGGCTTGATGATTGGTATGACCGGCTCCGGCAAGTCCCAGACCCTGATGTCGATCCTGCTGTCGCTGCTCACCACGCATTCCGCGGAACGACTCATCGTCATCTACGCGGATTTCAAGGGTGAGGCCGGCGCCGACATCTTCCGACACTTCCCGCAGGTTGTGGCCGTCATCTCGAATATGGCTGAGAAGCGTTCGCTGGCAGACCGTTTCGCGGACACCCTGCGCGGTGAGGTGGCCCGTCGTGAGCAGCTGCTCAAAGCGGCCGGCCGGATCGTGCAGGGCAGCGCCTTCAACTCGGTCACCGAATACGAAGCCGCGATCGCCGCAGGCCATGACCTCGCGCCCATCCCGACGCTGTTCGTCGTGGCCGACGAGTTCACCCTGATGCTGGCCGAGCATCCCGAGTACGCGGAGCTGTTCGACTACGTGGCCCGCAAGGGGCGCTCGTTCCGCATCCACATCCTCTTCGCGTCCCAGACGCTGGATGTGGGCCGCATCAAGGACATCGACAAGAACACCTCGTACCGCATCGGCCTGAAGGTGGCCAGCCCGTCGATCAGCCGTCAGATCATCGGGACCGAGGATGCCTTCCACATCGAATCGGGCCGCGAGCACAAGGGCGAGGGTTTCCTGGTGCCCGCACCCGGCGCGAACCCGATCAAGTTCCGCAGCACCTACGTCGACGGCATCTACGACCCGCCACGCAGTGGCCACTCCGTGATCGTGCACTCCGTGCCTGAGCCGCAGCTGTTCACCGCGGGCTGGGTGGAACCGGCACCGGACACCGTCATCGTCACCGGTGAGGTCGAGGACGTCCCGCCGCCGCGCAAGCTGATCGCCACCATCGGCGACCAGCTGGCCAACTACGGGCCGCGGGCACCGCAGCTGTGGCTGCCCCCGCTGGAGGAGGCCATCCCGCTCGTCGACCTGCTGGCGCGCACCGAGATCGGGGAACGTCAATGGCGCTGGCCGCTCGGCGAGATCGACAAGCCCTTCGAGATGCGCCGCGATGCGCTGGTGTTCGACGCCGGCACCGCGGCGGGCAACCTGCTGATCCACGGCGGGCCGAAATCGGGCAAGTCCACGGCGCTGCAGACGTTCATGCTGTCGGCCGCCGCGCTGCACGCACCCGGTGAGGTGAGCTTCTACTGCCTGGACTACGGCGGCGGTCAGCTGCGCGCGGTCGCCGAGCTTGCCCACGTCGGTGCGGTCGCGACGCCGCTGGAACCCGAACTCATCCGGCGCACCTTCGCCGAGCTGGAGCAGCTGCTGCGTACCCGCCAGGAGACCGGGGCACGGTCCGGCTCGGGTGGCTACCAGGACGGCTACGGCGAGGTCTTCCTGATGATCGACAACCTGTACGCGTTCAGCCGCGACAACGTCGACACCTTCAACACTCGTAACCCGCTGCTGTCCCGGGTCACCGAGCTGGTCAACGCCGGGCTGTCCTATGGCATCCACGTCGTGATCACCACCCCGAACTGGCTCGAGGTGCCGCTGGCCATGCGGGACGGCCTCGGGCTGCGTCTGGAGCTGAAGCTCAACGACTCCCACGACAGCAATGTCCGGGTCGTCGGCGCGCTCAACGGGGCCGCCGGCCCCAGTGCCCTACGTCGGCCCGCCGACGGGGTGCCTACCGATCAGCCGGGACGCGGCCTGACCATGGCTGCCGAACACTTCCTGTTCGCAGCCCCGGACGTACGCGACATCGCGGTCGTCAACGCCCGTCATCCCGGCGTGTACGCCCCGGCGATACGGCTGCTGCCGACCCAGCTCACGCCGGCCGCGGTCGGCCGGGTCTACGTCGGTCCGGAGCAGGTGGTCATCGGGCAGCGCGAGGAGGACCTGCGCCCGGTGGCGATCGACTTCGCGCGCAATCCGCTGATGATGGTGTTCGGCGACAGCAGATCCGGTAAGACGACGCTGCTGCGGCACCTGATCCGCAGCATCCGGGACAACTCGACCGAAGACCAGGTCGCCTTCACAGTCATCGATCGACGGCTGCATCTTGTCGAGGAACCGCTGTTCCCCGATAACGAGTACACGCCGAACATGGACCGGATCACCCCGGCGATGTTGGGCCTGTCTGCGCTCATCGAGAAGCGCCGCCCGCCGGCCGGTCTGTCGTCGGATCAGCTGAAGGGCTGGAGCTACCGTGCCGATAGGGAAGGCCAGACCCACTACCTCATCATCGATGACGTCGACCAGATCCCGGATGGACCCGCGGTGAGCGGTCCGTATGCAGGCCAGCGGCCGTGGAGCCCGGTGCTGGGACTGCTAGCCGAGGCGGGCGACCTCGGCCTGCGGGTCATCGTCACCGCCAGGGCCAGCGGGTCGGCCCACGCGGTGATGACCGCGCCGTTGTTGCGCCGACTCAACGATCTCCAGGCGACTGCCGTGATGTTGTCGGGCAGCCCGGCCGACGGTGGCAAATTGCGCGGCGCGCGCTTCGGCAGGCTGCCTGCCGGCCGGGCCATGCTGCTCGGCGACGGCGAAGAGGCGACCTATGTCCAATTGGTGAACCCCCTCGTGTCTGAGGGAGTTTCGCCTGCCAGTACGAACGGAAAGGAATTCAGCTGATGACTCTGCGCGTGGTTCCCGAAGGATTGGCCGCCGCCGGTGCGGCGGTCGAAGCACTGACCGCGCGGCTCGCTGCCGCGCACGCCGCGGCGGCGCCGCTGGTGAACGTCGTGGTGCCGCCGGCCGCTGACCCGGTGTCGCTGCAAACGGCCGCCAGCTTTAGTGCCGCCGGCAACGAGCACAGTGCGGTCGCCGCGCTGGCCGTGGAGGAGCTGGGCCGTGCCGGGATGGGTGTGACCCAGTCCGGTGCCAGCTACGCCGCCGGTGACGCACTGGCCGCGTCGACCTACCTGATCGCCCGCGGCGGCTGATATGACCGCTCCCGTCTGGATGGCATTCCCACCCGAGGTTCATTCGGCGCTGCTCAACAGCGGCCCAGGCCCCGGGCCGCTCTTGGCCGCCGCGGGAGCCTGGCAATCGCTGAGTGGCGAATATGCATCTGTGGCAGCTGAATTGGTAACCACGCTGGGTGCGGCGGCCGCCGGCGCCTGGGAGGGGCCGAGCTCAGAGCAGTACGCCGCCGCCCACCAGCCCTACCTGGCCTGGCTGGCACAGGCCGGCGCCAAGAGCGCGGTCGCCGCGGCTCAGCACGAAACCGCGGCAGCCGCCTATTCCACCGCCCTGGTCACCATGCCCAGCCTCGTCGAACTGGCCGCCAACCATGCCCTGCGCGGCGCGCTGTTGGCGACGAACTTCCTTGGTGTCAACACCATTCCTATTTCGCTCACCGAGGCCGACTACATCCGAATGTGGGTCCAGGCAGCCAGCACGATGAGCACCTATCAGGCGGTGTCTGCGGCCACCATCGCCGCGACCCCGGCCCTGCAACCGGCGCCGATGCTGTTGACTCCGGGCGTCGGCGAGGCGGGCGCCACCGGTGCGGCATCCACGCAGCTGCTTGCGCGGGCTCAGGCTGTCAATTCAGCCGCTGCGCTGAATGATTCGAACTTCATCCTGCACCTTCTCGAGCAGTATCTCAACAACGTGCCGGGCGGACAGCTCATCATCGAGTTCATCCAGAACCCGATCGGCAACCTGCAGGCGCTGCTCACCGACTTCCTTACCAATCCCGCTGCCGCACTGACGACATGGGGCCCGTTCCTCTTCGCGGTGGCCTATCAGGTGTTCTTCAACCTGGTCGGCTGGCCAACCTGGGCAATGGTGTTCGCGGCGCCGTTCCTGCTGCCTGCGATGGCGACCCTCGGCATCGTCGGCCTCATTCTCATCATCGACAAGCTGCTGCCGAAGGTCACCGATCTGCCGATGCTGGATCTCGGTGAACCTCCGGCCGCCGCTCAACGCGAACCCACGTTGCCGGTGACGAGCGTCGCCCCGGCAGGCACGCCGGCCCCATCGTCTGCTGCCGCAGGCACCCCCACGTCAGTGCCCGCGAGCGCACCTGCGGCGGCACCGGCGGCGGCCGCGCCGGCGATGGCCTACGCGGTCTACGGCGGGCACCCGGGGGGCGGTTTCAGCCCTACCGTGCGGGACAGCGCCTCGGCCAAGGTGCCCGCGTCGGGCTTCTCGGCGAACGTCGCATCGGCGGCGGCACTGTCGGCGGCCGAACGTCGAAAACGTCGGCGCAAGAAGTGCGGTGAGATCACGGACCGCGCCTACGCCGACGAATACATGGATTACGACGACGATCCGGCGCAGCCCGACCCGCGGTCAGAGCCGAGGGTCACTGCATCCGAAAAGGGGGCCGGCCCAATGGGGTTCACCGGAGCCGTCAGCAAGCGCGGTGGCGACGCCGCGGGGATGACCGAGCTGACGGGGGACTCCTTCAGAACCGGGCCCGTCAATCCCATGCTGCCGGGTTCCTGGAGTCCCCACGATCCGTCGGCACAGGGAGGGAAATGAGCGCATCCCGGAATTTCCAGATCACAGCGATTGACCAAAGATTCACTCGAAAGGAAATGCCATGAGCATGCTCGACGCGCACATCCCTCAGCTGGTCGCCTCCGAGTCGGCGTTCGGCACCAAGGCCGCGCTGATGCGCAGCACCATCGCCCAGGCCGAGCAGGCCGCCCAGGCGTCGCAGGCCTTCCACATGGGCGAGTCCTCGGCGGCCTTCCAGGCCGCGCACGCCCGGTTCATCGAGGTCTCGGCCCGAGTGAACACGCTGCTCGACATCGCCCAGGCGAACCTGGCCGACGCCGCAGGCACCTACGTCGCGCAGGACGCGGCGGCTGCAAGTAGCTACACCTCGATCTGACAACGCAAGCCGACTGGGAGACTGAAATGTCGCAGATCATGTACAACTACCCGGCCATGCTCGCGCTGTCAGCCGAGATGAACGGTTTCGCGGGCGCGCTCAATACTGTCGGCGCCGATATCGCCGCCGAGCAGGCCGCGCTGTCGGGGGCCTGGCAGGGCGACACCGGAATGACCTACCAGGCTTGGCAGGCTCAGTGGAACGCCAGCATGGCCGAATTGGTGCGTGCTTACCATGCGATGGCGAGCACTCACGAGACCAACACCATGTCGATGAATGCCCGGGACCAGGCAGAAGGTGCCAAATGGGGATAGATGGCTGCTAATGCAGTCGAGCTGACCGTCGAGCAGGCCTGGTTCGTTGCCGAGGAGACCGGCTGCGGCTCGTTCCCGTGGGTGCTGGCGATCACACCGCCCTACAGCGACCAGTTAGCCGCCGGACAGTTCGCGGCCGATCGGGCCGCCGAGCTGACCGGGCTGGGCGTGATGTCCGACAGTGGAGTCATCAACTCCGCTGTCACCCAATGGGTTCAGCAGATTTGCCGGGCGCGTCAGTGGCTCGAGTTGCGGATTGTGGGAGCGCACGGCGACATGCTCCGTGGGCTCGTCGCGCGACACGACGAGACCTCGGTGGTCGCGCTGCGCAGCGGGGGACTGGTGACCTTCACCGCGATGGGTCTGCTGCATCTCGACGACCTGGTGCCGGTGCTGGTGGCCGGTCTGGACGGGCGGCGGGCAGCGATTTTCGACGATTTCGCCGTACCCCTGCGAGCTGGAGCTCGCGCCGACGAGAGGTTGCGTGACGGGGCTGACCTGACCGAAGTGCTTGAATACCTGGGTATTCCGGCTTCTGCGCGAACAGTGGTGGAGGCGGTCTTCACGGGCAGGCGAAGCTACGTGGAGATCGTCGCCGGCGAACACCGAGACGGTCACCGGATCAGTACCGAGGTAGGCGTCAGCGTTGTCGACTCCGAGGCCGGCCGCATCCTGGTAAGCCCCTCGAAAGCCTTTGACGGTGAATGGGTGTCGACGTTCGCACCAGGAACCACGGCCGCGATTGTCGCCGCGCTCGACAGGCTTGTCGCAACACTGCCGCACGGATCGTGGTTTACCACTGCGGGGGCGAAGAGCAAGAAATCCTCATTGCACCACAACCTAGATTTCGACCAGAGAACGGAAGATCGATGCCCGACAAGACTCTGATGCCGATCGTGCGGGTGGCCGTGCTGGCCGCCGTGGGCCACTCCGACGGCGCCGGGCGGCTCACCGAGATGGCGCTGCCGGCGGAACTGCCGCTACGCGAGATCATCCCGGCCGTACAGCGCACCGTGCTGCCCGCCGCAGACTCTCCCGAGGGTGCGCCGGCACGGCTGAGCTTGGCGCCGATCGGCGGTGCGCCGTTCAGCCTGGACGCGACGCTGGAGACCGTCGGCGTCGTCGACGGTGATCTGCTGGCACTGCAGGCCATTCCGAACGGGCGGGCAGCGCCGCGCATCATCGAGGACATCGCCGATGCCGCCGCCATATTTTCCGCCGCCCGCGAAACCCCCTGGGGCCCGGCGCAGATCCAGCGGGCCGCCTCGGTCGCCGTCATCGGGCTGATCCTGATGGGCACA
The DNA here is from genome assembly GCF_001426545.1 of Mycobacterium sp. Root135. Taxonomy (GTDB): domain Bacteria; phylum Actinomycetota; class Actinomycetes; order Mycobacteriales; family Mycobacteriaceae; genus Mycobacterium. The sequence goes on from NZ_LMEZ01000011.1 coordinate 115,678, forward strand.
GCTCTCGCGGCGGCCGCCCGGGTGATCACCGGGCACTCAGCCGGATTGTTCACCGTGGCCGGTATCGCCGTAGTTGCCGTGATCGCCTCGTTCGCGACGCGGGCCAGATTCCCTGGCTTGGGCACTGCGCTCGCGCTCACCGCACTGGCGCCGATCGCCGCGGGGTTCGCCCTCGCTGTCCCCGGCGAATTCGGTGCCGCGCAGTTACTGCTCGCTGCGGCCGGTGTGGCCACCTGGTCGGTGATCAGCATTGTGGTCTTCGAGCGCGCCATCGCCACGTTCACCGCCTCGACCGTGTTCGGGCTCGGCGTGCTGCTGTTTGCCGTGCTGGCGACGATCTGGGACATGACCGACATCCGCACCGGATCCGGCTTGATCATCTTCGCCCTGCTGGTGACTGTGCAGGCCGCACGACTGTCCGCACTGTGGGCACGACTGCCCGTCCCGACCATTCCCGCCCCCGGCGACCCAACGCCGTCCGCACAGCCGCTGCGGGTGCTCGAGGATCTGCCGCGCCGCATCCGTGTCACCGACGCGCACCAGACTGGATTCCTGGCCGCCGGGGTGCTGCTGTCGGTTGCCGGTTCGTTGCTCCTGGTCGGTCCCGCTGGCGCTTCTCCGTGGGCCTGGGTGCTGGTCATCGCTGCGGCGCTGGGCACCACGATGCGTGCCCGGGTGTGGGATTCGACCCCGTGCAAGGTATGGCTGCTCAGCCAGTGCTACCTGTTGCCCGCAGCGCTGATGGCGACCTTCGCCCTGACCGAGCGTTATGCGGCGGCCTGGTGGGCGTTGGCCGCACTGGTGGCCGTGACCGTCGGCTGGATCGTGGTCGCGCTGGTCCCACGGATTGTTTCCCCGGACACCTACTCGCTGCCCGCCCGCCGCCTGTTCGGGTTCGTCAGTTCCGCGTTCGACGCTTCCGTCATCCCGGTGGCCGCCTATCTGGTCGGCCTGTTCGAATGGGTTCTGAACGGGTGACAGCACAAATGCTGCGCCGCGAAACCGCAGTACTGGCAGCGGTTCTCGCGGTCGCGACGGTCGGTTGCCCGGCCGCGGGCGCGACTACCCCGCCCAGAGTGGATGCAGACACCGCACCCCCCTCGGGTGCGGCCGGGCCCGTGCAGATCATGGCGCAACGCAGTTCCTGCACGGTGACCGGGGTGATTGCGGGCACCGATCCGGGTGTCGTCAACCCAAATCAGGTGACGCTGGACCTCGCCGAGGCCTGGCGTCACAGCCGAGGTGGCGGACAGACCGTCGCGGTGATCGACACCGGTGTGCAACCAGGCCCCCGGCTGCCCAATGTCGAGGCCGGCGGCGACTTCGTCGCCAGCACCAACGGACTGACCGACTGCGACGGGCACGGCACCATGGTCGCCGGGCTCATCGCCGGCCAGCCGGGTGCAGACGGCTTCTCTGGTGTCGCGCCGGACGCGCAGTTGTTGTCCATCCGGCAGACCTCGGCTCGATATTCCCCGGCGGGCTTGCCGAACCAGCCGGGTCAGGACCCGGTGATCGTGGAGGCCAGAAACGACATCGCCACCCTGGCGCGTGCCGTGGTGCGCGCCGCCGACATGGGTGCCCGCATCATCAACATCTCGTCGGTGGCGTGTGTCCCGGCGAACACCTCCATCGATCAGAGTGCGCTCGGAGCGGCGCTGCGCTACGCGGCCGTCGACAAGGACGCCGTCATCATCGCCGCGGCCGGTAACACCGGCGGCGGCATCTCCGGTGGAACTGCCTGTGCGGCAAATCCGTTGACTGACCCGACCCGGCCGGAGGATCCGCGTAACTGGGCCGGTGTGACGTCGGTGTCGACCCCGTCGTGGTGGCAGCCCTACGTGCTGTCGGTCGGGGCGCTGAACGCGGCCGGCCAGCCCGCACCGTTCAGCATGTCCGGTCCGTGGCTCGGCCTCGCCGCCCCCGGTGAGAACATCACTTCGGTGAGTAACAGCCCCGACGGCGGACTGGCCAACGGCCAGCCCACCCAGAAGGGCGAGCTGGCGCCAGTCAGCGGCACCAGCTATGCGGCAGCCTACGTGTCCGGCGTTGCGGCATTGGTGCGCAGCCGTTTTCCCGAACTGAGTGCCGAACAGGTCGTGCGCAGGCTCACCACGACCGCGCGCGGCGCGGACCGTTCGCCGTCTTCACTGGTGGGAGCGGGGACCATCGATCCGGTCGCCGCCCTGACCTGGGACGTATCCGGCCCGGGCGATCCGGCCGAGATGACCAGACCCGTTGCGGCACCGCCGGACCCCGTACCTAAGGACTCTGCACCACGGACCATCGCGTACATCGGTACCGGAGTGCTCATACTGGCCGCCGTCGTGACCGCCGCGATCGCAGCACACCGACGGAAGGACGAAGCCGCATGACGGCCCGACTCGCGCTAGCGCTGCTGTTCATCGTGCCCGCCGTGCTGGCCTACCCGTACGAGACGATGCCCCAGCGCTGGATCCTCGGCATCGCGATCGTCGTGGTGATCTTGCTGTTCGCTTGGTGGGGTGGCGATTTCGCGACTACCAAGCTGGCCCGCCGACGGTCCATCTGGCACGGAAACCGCTCCGGGGTCATTGTCGCAGGGGACACGACGATTGCCACGGTGCTGCTGCGTGTGGACGAGCCGGCCATGGACGAGCTCCCGGTGGCGCTGATCGCCGGCTACACCGACCGGTACGGTCTGCGCTGTGACAAGGTCCGGATCACCAGCCGCGACCTGGCGGGCGAACGGCAGACGTGGATTACCCTGACGTTGGCCGCCACCGAGAACCTGCGGTCGCTGCAGGCCCGGTCATCACGTATCCCGTTGCAGGACACCGTCGACGTGCTTGGCCGGCGATTGACCGACCACTTGAGTGAGGACGGCTGGTCGGTGACGGCGGTCGACGGAGCGAACCGTCCCGCACCGTTGTCCGGCGAGGCCAAGGAGACCTGGCGGGCCATGACCGACGGCTCCGGATTCCTGACGGCCTATCGCATCCCCGCGGACGCATTGCCGGAAACGCTAGCTGCTGTATGGGCGCATCCGTCGGAGGAAACCTGGACCGCAGTGGAATTCGGCCCTGGAACGGTGTCGTCGGTATGCGCGTTGCGCACCTCCGATCGGCCGGCTAGTGCCGCGCCGGTTCCCGGGCTGGGCACGCTGCGCGGCCGTCAACGCAGCGTGCTCGACGCGCTGGACCCGCTCTCGTCCCGGCGCATCGGCGACCATCAGGTCGCCGCACCCGCATTGGCCGAGGAACTGCGCTGGCCGACGGGCGCAGCCATCTCGACATGAACGGCCGCAGGAACCTCGTCATCCGCCGCAAGTGGTCCGGCTTCTGACATCCAGGAGGTGTTTGCCCCGGCACACAGTTGAATGCGTACCGATCTCAGTGCCGCAGAGGATTTCGGCCTGCTGCGGATCCGGAGACTTCACCGAGGCGCTGAGCGAGCGCTGGCGGGACCGCCGAGTGGTCGCCGGAACCTAGATGCCGACGCTGTCATCTCCGACGCGACACTGCAGCGGGTGCTGGAGAACCCTGAGCTCGTGTTACACGCCAAAGATGTGATTTAACAACAAGTCTCACCACCACGGCGAGGGCGTCCAATTGGTGTCGAACCGGCCACCCCCGACCACCAACCCTCGTTGCCGCGGGGCCTAATCGGCGTACTGTGGCGTCCGCGGACCGAGCGGCGTCCGGCTTGTCGAAACAGACTTTTGAAACAACCCGAATCATCTGTCTAACAGCGTGATTGTGTTACCAACGATGGTCAGCGCCGGTTTCAGGCGGACATGCAGTTGGACAGCTTTTGCCACGGCGGTGGGACGCGGGCCATCCCTAGTTAGGGTATGCTAACTAATGCGAGTTACCAACTATCGTAAGGATGTTCGATGATCGAATTGCACCCGGCACGTGGAATCGGAGGTGCGCTGGTCAAGCTGTGGGGCGGTGGAAACTACACCTTGACACTGACCGACCGAACCGCCATAACCCCGAATTACCTTCGGCTGCACTTCAGTGCGCCCGAACTTCTCGCCGAGCGGCCAATCCACCCGACGATGTGGGTTCGAGGTTGGTTCCCCGAGGACTCGCGGACCCATCAGCGCGGCTATACGCTGATCAATCCCGATCTGGGCAAGGGTACGGTCGACATCGACTTCGCGATTCACGATGGAATCGCCGCCCGATGGGCGTCCGCGGCGCAGCCCGGTGACATCCTCAATGTGACCGTGCTCGGCAGCAAGTTCGACATTCCCGAGCCCGCCCCGGCCGGCTATGTGATCGTTGGAGATTCCGCGTCACTGCCGGCGATAAACTCGCTGTTGGGTGCCATTGGGAACGCCCCTGCGCGGGTGTTTCTCGAAGCGGCGCATGACGACGACCGTGAACTTCCTACTGTCAGAAACGACGTTGTCTGGGTGGACCGCGAGGACGACGGCGCTTCGTTGGTGAAAGCCGTTGAGGCAGAGGCCTTTGACGCCAGTGATTACTATGGTTGGGTCGCCTGCGACAACCGGACCACCCGCGTGGTGGCGCGGGTCTTGCAGGAGCAATACAAGATCTCGCGCAAGTGGATCAGTGCGCGAGCCTACTGGGTGGTCTGAGTAGCACCCTCTCGCCGGGAGGCCGTTGGGGTGTCCCCGGTGAATCAGTCCAGCTGATCTGTCCCCACTGTTTCGACCCACGGTCATCCGAGCCGAGGGATCGAATGTGTTGAAGTCCAGAGAGCTTCGTACTCTGCGGTGCTGATCTTACCGAGGTGGCAATGGTGGCGGTTGATTCGATCGTGGTCGCCCACCTGCGGGTGTTGAGCAGTTCGACCTGAAGCCGGGCACAGCTCCGTACCTCTCTCCGAGGATCCAGGAGTGGAATTGATTTCCATGGTCGGCATGCAGAATCGTTCGGCCACTGCGGATTCTGTTGTTGACAGCCATGTTGACCGCGTTGTACACCTTGCCATCACGGGCAGGGTGTTCGGTGATGGCGGTGCACCACACTGGTTGGTCATCGTGGCGGTGAACTGGCGGTTGACGGCGTCGACGGGGGTGTTGACGCCGATCAGGTTGGGCTTTCGCCGCCCGAGTCGCGGTGCAGCACGGACTCCTCGGCGCCCGTAGGTGCCGCGTGAACGTCGATTGATCTCGGTGATCGTGTCGGCCACCACCACCAGTCGGCGGACCTCCCGGTCCGGGAGACGGGGCGGCGCCGGTGGTATTGCAGTACCGAACGCGTCAATCCTGTTATGCGACATACAGAGCCGCTGGAATGTGCTCGCGTGATCGGTCCTCCAGTGATCGCGCGACGGCGTTTTGGCGGCACGACCGCCTGCGCGTCGAACAGCTCGCACGCATCCCGGGTCAGGTTCACCTGATCGCAGCCGTGCGACGATTCGCCGGCGCATCGACGACGAATACCGACGGGGCGTGTGACCTTCCAGGATCACGCTGCCCTCCGCTCTCACAACCGTGCACAAACGACACGGGTACAGATCGGTGGACTCAAAAACGGGGATTCGCCACTCGATTTGCCTCGAACGGATGCGTCAATGCTGTTGCGGCAGAAGATAGCTCATGCCGATCATGAGTGGCCTGCGCGGGATCGGCGCTATCCCCGGTCAGGTTCTCTAGCGCGTTCATTCCTGGTACGGGAATGAACGCTCTTGGCGTCGAGGGTCAATGCTCGTCGCGTGTTTCCCAGGATGTTGGAAGCATGGGCAATCCGTGACCAGCGCCTGCGTCGGATTCGTCGGCTACCAGACCGCGGGCGGTTGAGCGCGACACGATCTTCGGCACGGTTCCGGCGAGTCCAATGGGTCCCGCACCCCGCGTACTGGCGAAGCTCTGACGGGCCAATTGTGCTGCTGGTTTGTCGAAATCGGTTGTGGTAGTTGCATCTACGTCCATGTGCTGCCGCACTGGGTCCTTTTGACGGGCGCGGCGCTTACGGCGGGCGCTGGACTGAGCGGGAGCTGCTGCCGCCGCGACCGCGGATGACCCCGACGCTGGGGCGCGGTTTGTAGTCCCCTCGTCGAGAGTGGGTCCAAACCGCGCGGCGGGCGGTTGCTTCTTGGTGGGTGACACGAGGTAGGGAAAGCTCGGCGAGGTTACCGTCGTTGGTGCGGCCGCACTTGCGGAGCTTGGTGCCGGCGGCGCCGTCGTGGGCGGCCCTGAGGCGCCCGACGGAGCCAAGGCAATCGTAGGGTGAGATTCCGGCCGGTTCACGGGGGCACTTCCACTGCGGATTGGCTCGTCGATACGGGCGGGCGCAGGGCCGCCATCGACTGCGGGTGCCTGCAATGCCGCTCCGACGACGAACGGCAGCCATATGCCCGTCGTCGACCCGATGACGAGGCTCCAGCTTATCGACGCTGATGTGCCCCATACCGTGAGAAACACCAACAGCGGGGCCCACGCGACCCCCGCCGCAGTCGGATTCAAGCTGAAGTCGGTGAGGATTCGCTGGAGGGTTCCCAGTGGGTCGCGGAAGAATTCTTCGAGTTGGTCGGCGATGTTATTGCTATTGTCCAGAGCTGAACCGGATTCTGCGGCTTGGGCCATTGCGTGGCGGCTCACCGCGCCGAACGTCTCACTACCCGTGGCGAGGATCGGCGGAGGCGAGGTCGGCGGCGTCACAGACATCACCGCGACCTCTGAAAACCCTTGATAGATCGCCATGGTGGTCGCCGCCTGGGTCCACATCCGAATGTAGTCGGCCTCGTTGACCGCAATCGGAATGGTGTTGATGCCGAAGAAATTGGTTGCGATCAATGCACCGTTGACGGCGTGGTTGGCGGCCAGTTCGGGCAATGTCGGCATGGTGCCCACAGCAGCGGTGTAGGCGGCAGCGACGGTGTCGAGTTGTGCCGCGTTCGCCGCACTCACTTCGCTCTGGTTGGCGAGCCAGGTCAGAAAGGGAAGGTGGCTGGCTACATATCGGTCGGCGCTGGCGCCTTGCCAGGACAAGGTCTCGACGCTAGAAAGCACCTGCTGCAAATCGTTTGCCGTCGCGAGGTACTCAGTGGACAACAGGCGCCATTGGGCTGCAGCCGCTAGCAGCGGCCCCGACCCCGGACCGGAACTGAGCAATCCCGAATGGACTTCCGGGGGGAACGCCATCCACACCGGGGCGGTCACGGAACCAACCCCGTGTTGTCATCGGACATGGCCGCGACGTTCATATCCCCGACGATGTAGCAGCCCCCAGACTTGGCGGCAGTGGGAATGGTCATGCTCTTCCTTGAGTGCGTAGTGAGCGGAGTACCGGCTCGATGACGGACTGACGGGGTCCCTGCAACACCGAACGGCGAATCGAATCGACCGACTTGCCAATGCTTGGCCGTCATCGCCATCCTTTTGACAGGACGCGGCACCAAGCCCGCAGCGGTTGAAGGTCTGCCCATCGCAACGTATGCGGGTGAACGGAATTGACCTTGCGACGAGGCGAAGGTACATCTGCACCGACTCAGCAACGTAAGCTCTCCACCACTGCGGACGGCCTACGCGGCTGAGTCTGAGTGACTGTCAAGCTGGCGTCGCCGGCGGATCGTGAATGTGCCTGTGCCTTCGTGCGTTCGGCGAAGAATTGACCTGGGGGCTGGCCGAGAACCCCGCGGAACATCGCGATGAACGCGCTGGCAGTCTCGTAGCCCAGATCGCTTGCCACCGACTGAACCGACATTCCCTGCGAGAGCCATTGAAGCGCGAGCATCAATTGAATCTGTTGGCGCCATCGGCCAAAGCTCATTCCGGTCTCGCTCTGCACGAGACGAAAAAGCGAGCGCTCACTCATGGCGACCGTGCGGGCCCATTGGCCGATGGTGCGTCGTTCGGCGGGATCGTCGAGCAGTTCTTTCGCAATGTGTCGCAGCCGGGCGTCTTGGGGCATGGGCACGCGAAGATCTTCTACCGGTGCGACCGCAAGCTGATCAAGTGTCGTCCGGATCAGTCGTTCCTCGGCACCGCCGCGAAGGTACAGCGGTGGAAGTCGAGAAGCTGCGAGGACAAGCTCGCGTAGAAGGGGCGAAACCGACATCGTGCAAGCCGTTTTGGGCAACTGGGGCAGCAACTCGGGTTCGACGAAGAGCACACAGACCTCGATGGCGCCCTCGCCGCGTGCCGAGTGTTCCAGATCGCACGGGATCCACAGGCCGCACCCCGGGGGGACAATCCAGAGATCCCGACCAACTTCGCATGTGAGGACGCCGCCGGCGACGAACACCAGTTCCGCTTTACCGTGCCGGTGGCTGGGGTACCGAAAGTCATCGGTGTCGATGCTCATGCTGATGGCGTTGGCGTCCCGGGGTACGCGATGCGGGTAGAGCATCAATTCCTGTGGATCCATGCGCTGAATCTCGAATACCTCGCCTAGTAGTCCTGGAGCTCGATGCTGTCGGCGGCAGCTCTTAGCAACGCTCCGCCGGTGCGGTCATCTTCACCGGTCTCCATGATCTTCAACACCTCGGCATCCCGGCGCTCGATGTCCTCCCAACTCGTGGGGATTCTGAATTCCTCGGCACCGAAGACGAGTTTCTGGTTCTGTTCCGCATAGTGCCGCATAGCGCTCTCGTACTTGGGAAACGCGACGGAGGGGTCCCCCTGAGCGCGTTTGAGTTCCCCCGCCAGCACGTAGGCGCCGACGACGGCGATACTGGTGCCCTGACCCGCGAGCAGGGTGGGCGCGTAGCCAGCGTCACCAAGGAGGCACACTCGGCCGTCATGCCAGGTCGGCATGTGGATCTGAGCCACCTCATCAAAGTACAGGTCATCGGCGCTGTCGATGGCGCCCAGCAGGCGTTCGACCGCCCAGTACTCGATGTCGTCCTTCATCGCCTCTTTGATGATGGCCTTCTGTGCTTCACGATCACGCTTGTCGAAATCCAACGGCGGTGAGGAGTAGATGAACATCGCTCGGGTGTGCTTGTCGAGGCCGTACTGCATCACACTGACGAGTTTGCCGGGCAGAGTGCAAATGAACCACTGCGAGTCCATGTCGAACAGGTTCGGGATGGTGAAGATTCCGACGTAATGACCAATCGGCTTGGTGTATTCGTGCTCGGGGCCGAACACCAGCGACCGGACGTTCGAGTGCAGACCGTCCGCGCCAATCACCAGGTCGTAACGTTCAGGCGAGTTGTTGACGAAGGTGACGTCCACGCCGTCGTCGTCCTGGACGATCGAAGCGATGCTGTCACCGAAACGGTAGTCCAAGCCGTCGACCGATTCACGTGCAGAGTGCAAGAGGCTGCTCAGGTCGTCGCGCAGAATCTCGATATCGTCTCCTCCGGCGTTCCAGTTGCCGTCGGTCTTGAATTGCACGTCCCCGTGCGGACCAAGGAAAGCGATCTCTTGCAGACGGACGCGCGCTTCTCGGCAACCGTCCCCGATACCCATGCGGTCCGCCACCTCGGCCGCCGGACCTCGCAGGTCGGTTGCGAAGCCCCCGATTCGCGGGGCCGGCGCCTGCTCGACCACCGTGGTCTCAAAGCCGTGGCGAGCCAGCCAGTACCCCACGGCCTGACCGGCAGCACCGGCGCCGGAGACCAACACCTTCATCTTGCGTTCGTTTGCCATACAGCCGAACGTAGTCGGCGATCCTGCTGGCGACATCAGGCAAAATTGCCAGCGAGTAGTCCGTATCCGCCACCTCGGCGCAACGGCTCGCGGTGCAGTGGTCAGTACCAAGCGGGACGCATGTCGAGGGTCGTGGTGTCCAAGCTGTCCAGCAGGTCGACTTGGGCCGTCACCTTGGGCAATTCGTGGGTGAAGAAGTAGCGGGCGGCGGTGCGTTTACCGTCGTAGAAGTCGCCGCTCCGTTGGCCCACTGCGATCAACTGCTCCAGCCACATCCAGGCGATGACCGTGTGACCCACGGCCTCGAGGTAAGCCGAAGAATTGGCCAGGGCCACCGTGCGGTCGTGGTGGCCGGTGAGCCGTGATGTCACCTTCAGCACGTCGTTCCAGATGCTGTGCAACTGCTTAGCCCAGCGTGCCGTACTTTCCTCGCAGGGCTGAGCGCGTCGAATCGTGGCCAGCATTCGTGACGTCAGTACCTGCAATGCCGCGCCGTCTTCCAAGGACACCTTGCGGCCCAACAGATCGATTCCTTGAATGCCATTGGTGCCTTCGTGAATCGGATTGAGTCGGTTGTCGCGGTAGTGTTGCTCCACGTCGTAATCACGGGTGTAGCCATATCCTCCGTGCACCTGGATGGCCAAATCATTTGCGTGTAAGCACCATTGGGATGGCCAGCTCTTGGCGACGGGCGTCAAGATGTCCAACAGCAATCCGGCCTCCCGCACGCCCGTCGGATCCGAACCGCTGGCCTGTTCGTCGACGAGTCGAGAACAGTACAGTCCGAGCGCTAAAGCTCCTTCGACATAGGCCTTCTGCGCCAACAGCATTCGCCGGACATCGGCATGTTCGATGATTGCGACAGGGGGCGCGTCGCTCCCGCCGTGGTTTGGTGTGCGGCCTTGCGTGCGAGTGTGGGCATAGGCGACCGACTTGAGGTAGCCGACGTAGCCCAGGGCGGTGGCCAGGAAGCCGACCCCGATACGGGCCTCGTTCATCATGTGGAACATATAGGTCAGCCCGCAGTTTTCCTCGCCGACCAGATAGCCGACGGCTCCGGGCTCAGCGGCGGGGTGGTAGCTGCCTCCACCGAACGACAACACCGTGTTGGTCGTCCCGCGGTTGCCCATCTTGTGGTTGAGGCCAACCAGTGCGACGTCGTTGTGCACGCGCGATTCGTCGCTGGCCGGGTCGGCGGGCAGGTACTTGGGCACGATGAACAACGAGATCGACTTGACTCCTCGGCCACCGCCGGGCGTCTTGGCCAAGACCAGATGGACGATGTTCTCGCTGAGGTCGTGGTCCCCGCCCGAGATCCACATCTTCGTGCCGTTGATGCGATAGCTACCGTCGTCCTGGGGGGCTGCACGGGTGGTGATGTCTGCCAAGGAGGATCCCGCCTGAGGTTCCGACAGACACATCGTGCCGAAGTGCCTTCCTTGCAGCATGGGTCGCACGTAGGACTCGAGCTGCTCGTCGGTGCCGTATGTGGCTATGAGGTGCGCGTTGGCGATGGTCAAGAACGGGTAATTCGCAGTCCCGGCATTGGCGGCCTGAAAGAACGCCATCGCTGCGCGGGCGACGGTCGAGGGCAACTGCATACCCCCGACGGCCTCGTCGAACTCGCCGGCCAAAAGGCCAGAGGCGGCATAGGCATCCAGTGCGGTCTTGATCTCGGGGATGAGTGTGACCGACCCGTCTTCAAGCATCTGAGGTTCGTGGACGTCGCTCTTCTTGTTGTGCGTCGCGAAGCAGCGGGTCGCGATGTCGGTACTGAGATCGAGCACCGCATCGAAGGTCTCGCGCGAATGTTCGGCGAATCGTTTCCGCTTGGTCAAGGACTCGACGTCAAGCCATTCGTATAAGAGAAAGTCGACGTCTCGGCGCGAAAGAAGCTCGGTCATAGCGTTTTACGTCCTATCTGCGAAGTTAGATCGACAGGCCACCATCGACGGGAAGTACGACTCCAGTGACGTAACCAGCCTCCTCGGAGGCCAAAAAACATACTGCGGCTGCCATCTCGGCGGGATCGGCGAAACGGGGGATCGGACCCGTGACGTCGGCAATTTGGTCGGCGGGAATGGACGCGGTCATCCGAGTCGCCGCATTGGGGGAGATGGCGTTGACCGTGACACCGAAGTGCGCGAGTTCCTTGGCTGCGGTCTTCGTGAAGCCGACGATTCCGGCCTTGGCCGTGGCGTAATTGGCCTGGCCCCGATTGCCGTGCAGTCCGGTGTAGGAGGTGACGTTGACGATTCGGCCGTAGTGCTGCGCACGAAAGTGCGGCACGCATGCGCGGGTCAATCGAAAGGTGCCCCCGGCGTGGACGGCTAGCACTTGGTCCCAGTCATCGTCGGTTAGCTTCCACAAGACCCTGTCGCGCAATATGCCCGCGTTGTTGACCAGGATGTCGACGCGGCCGCAGTGGTTGACGGCGGTCGAGACCACGGCGTCCGCGTCTGCGCTGAGGGTGATGTCGGCGGCGACGGCGATGGCGCCGATCTCACTGGCCGCTTCGGTGAGCGCCGTCTCGTCGAGGTCAACCATGAACACGGTGGCACCAGCAGCGTGGAAATGGCGCGCAATGGCAAAGCCGATGCCTCGGGCCGCGCCGGTGACGATCGCACTGCGACCCGTGAAGTCGAACGACATGTTGGGCATCGCTGTCCTTTATTCGTTGGAGTCGGTCCGGCGCGACCATCGGCCCGTCCCTGGTGGACGGCACGAAATCACCGCTGCCACTAGGTGGTCCGCGGCTCGAGCCATTGCGGTCGTCGATCTCCGCCACACGCAACAGGAGGCCTCGGAACATATGCAACCGCATATTTTCTATGCGATCGCATATACTGGACGACGTCGGCCGGTGTGTCAATGGGCGGAGAAGATGGTTATGAGCGAGGCGTGCGTCCCGGGTGTCACACTCGAGGTCGGTTCCTCAAAGGCCGCTGCGCGGATTCGGGCGGCCGCGGTCGAGATGTTCGCCGAAAGAGGCTACGGGGCGACCTCTCTGCGCGACATCACCGCTCGTCTCGGACTCAGTCCCGGCGCGGTGTACCCCCATTACAAGACCAAGGAGTCGTTGCTCTACGCCATCAGTTTGGAGGGCCACACCGCGGCGTTGTCCGCAGTGTCCACCGGGGATTCGCCCGATGCGGCCCCCGCCGACAGGCTGGAGCGCACCACGGCCGCCTACGTCGAATGGCACGCGGTCAATCACTCGCTCGCACGAGTGGTGCAGTACGAATTGCGTTCGCTATCCGTGGCTCACTACGACAAGATCGCGACAATCCGACGAAGGACCACAGTAATCTTCACCGAAATCCTCCAAAGCGGAGTCGCAACAAGCGATTTCAGTATCGCAGACGTCGAAGCCGCAGCGCTGGCCATCTCGTCCCTATGCATCGACGTCAGTCGGTGGTTCCCCACCCGTCGCCGGCGGAATTCAACGGAGCTCGCCGCAACCTACGTCGAACTGGTCATGCAGATGGTGGCGGCGCGGACACGCCGGTGATCACGGACGGCCGTGTTAGAGCTTGACGAGCATTCGATCAGCGTGTTCCGCACCAAACTATAGCCGTGCAGGTTCCTTCTAAAGCGTTGTTCCCGGATGGAGAGTGCGGTAACGACCTTGGAAGAACAGGAGGGGTTGGGCGGGAGAGTTGGCCTGCAGGTTCAGGACCTCAGCTGCGACGATGGTGTGGTCGCCGCCGTCGTATTCGCCCCAAAGTCGGCATTCTGCCCAGGCGACGACGTCGTCGAGCAGCGGACTGCCCAACGGTCCGGCGCTCCACCGCACGCCTGCGAACTTGTCCGCGCCCGTCCGTGCGAATGCGTTGCTGATCGAATCGTGTTGGGCGGCCAACACGTTGACGGCAAAGGTGCCTACCGCTCGGATCTGTGGCCAGGTGGTCGAGGTACGGGCCGGGCTGAAAGACACCAGCGGAGGATCGAGTGACAGCGAGCTGAAAGATTGGCAGGTGAATCCGATCGGCCCGTCATCTTTGATGGCGGTGACCACCGTCAGTCCGGAGCAGAAATGTCCCAGCACTGCGCGCATGTCCCGCGGGTCGACACGTGATGTACTCAACGCCTTGTCCTCCAATCGTGAAATGTCTGATTCGATGCGGTGTCCGGAACGCCCTTGTGTGACAGCGCGCTTCATCGCATCGGCAATAGATTCACCCCAGAATTCGGAGGATTTCGTCACCGGTATCCGCAGCTGAGCGCTGGGCTGCAGAGATCCCGGACGCTCTGCGGAAAGACTAGACTCGATCTGTTCGAATGTGAATAGCTGGCGGAATATCAGGTGGCGTTCGTGGTTTCGTTGCGCGGCGGTCAAGTCACTGACGCCGCGGCCGAGATGCCAACCTACGCCACCGAACTCGATTTTGCCGACTCGCGGTCGGGCGTCTCACTCGCTCTCGCGCCCTGCACGAACCATGCCGTGGACTCGTTGCCAGTGGCCACGATGGGGGCGGCGTTCTTACGCCGCCATGGCCGCTCATCCTGAAGCCGGCCACGCCGTCAGATTGTTCGGGCAACTCGAGCTTTGGGCACCTGGATCCACATCCGACCGTCCGACAAGAAGAAGCATCTTGCAGTGGGCCCCTCAATGGGTGCAACTTGCGGGGACGGACATGAAGTGGTTTGGGGCTCGAGTCGTCTGTCGCTTTTTGGGACAGCAGAGACCGGTCGCTTCGCAGTGGAATGGTAGATACGCCGTATGGGAGGCAGGACCGATGTCTGCGTGATCGTCCGGCGTGCCAGGGTTGTCCGATCTCAGGTGCCGATTCGCTTGTCGCGGAGATGCGTGAGGTCGACGACCCACCCGCGCGAACAGGACGCACAGCACAGAGATACGGAGATCGACGCATATCATGGACCTAGCAGCCGAATTGATTGAACAGGCGCATGAATTGGCCCCGTTGGTGGCTAGCGAGGCTGCCACCACTGACTCGAATGGCGAAGTTCCCCGAGAGCTGATCGACAAATTCTGCAGCGCCGGATTCATGAAGGTACTGGTGCCGAAAGAGTACGGGGGCTACGAACTCGGCCCCGACACGATGTCGCGAATAGTGCGCGCCATCGCGCCGAGTTGCAGCTCGACGGCATGGGTGTTGGCGTTCTACATAGGGCACAACTATCTGCTGGCAGCGTTTCCGCGCCGAGCGCAGGACGAGGTATTCGGGGAGAAGTCGTATGCGCTGTCTCCGGGGACTGCGGCACCACAATTCAAGATGGAGCCGGTCACCGGCGGCTACGTCGTCACCGGGCGCGGTAGCTGGAACTCGGGGTCGGCGGCGGCTGAATGGTTCATGTCTGGCGGACTGACCAATGAGCCGGACGGATCCAAGAAGCACATGTTGTTCTTGACTCCGGCCACCGATTCCACGGTCATCGACAACTGGGATGTCGCCGCGATGCGGGGAACCTCGAGCCACGACATGATGCTCGACAACGTCTTCGTTCCGGAACATCGGACCGCCGAGGCGGCAGCGGTGATGAATGGCCATTCGCCTGGATCTCAACTGCACACCAACCCGATGTACTCAATGCCGGTCATGCCCTTCCTTTTGGCAGAGGTACTGCCGATCATCGTCGGCGGCTACAGGGCCGTAGTTGACGAGTACACGACGTTCGTCGAATCGCGCCAAGGGCCCCGTTTCACCACGAGGACACCGAGCAAGCAACTGACCCAATTGACGGTTGGTCGCGGTCAAGCTGGTGTCGATCTCGCCGACGAGATGTGGGAAGGCTACTTGCACACACTCACGACGACGCCACCCGACGTCCTTCGCGAACCCCTCAAGCGCGCAGCTCTGAAAGCGCGTGTGGCTGTGATTGCCGATTTTTGTGCCGACGGGATCGACACGGTGGTCCGGGCTGCCGGCGCCGAAGCATTCCGCTCGAAGTCCCCGTTGCAGCGCGTATATCGCGACATCAGCATGCTTCGCGTGCACGCCTACCTCGACGTCGACAGCGCCACCGAGACTTACGGGAGGATCCGCTTCGGTCTGCCGCCAGAGGTGCCGATCTAGTCGGTACCGGCCGCCGGGGGTGCTGCCCGTTGACGGGTCATGGAACGCACGTGCAGCAAGAGGGCGCAACGTACGGAGGTGGCGTCGGGGACACCCGACGCCACCTCAATACGTGTTTGGCAGGTCGGCGGTGAGCGCCGGGATCGAGACCGAGTCCACGGCTGTCGGACGGGGGGGAGACGCTTCAAACCTTGGTCAGCGGAACGTGTCGACCGTGTCCGCTCGAGCGCAGCTGTTCCATGTTCCTCGGGGCCGTTCACAGGACTTCTCGAGCGGTGGGAGGGACTGCGGGCGCGGTTGGATCGGTTCGCGAACCCCCAAGCGTGCCAGTAGGTCTCGGACCCGAGCTTCGCTATCGCTGCCACAGTATCCGGATGCCCAGTCCCACAGTAGATCCGAGAGTTCTTCCGGCAACGTTGTCCGACTGACGGCCAGGGCGCGCACGAGCTCGAGGATGGCGGGTTCCGGGTCTCCTGCCCCAATCGTGACGCACAGCCACCCGTGCGCTGGGCGCGACAGCGTGGCCTCGCTCAACTCGACGAGGCTCCAGGCCAAGGCGAATAATCGCGCCCTGTCCACTACGCGCTGCCTCCGCTCGTGACCGAAACAGACGCCGTCGCTGCATCTGTCAGAACCGGGTTGCGGTTGCGCGCGGTGGCGCCGTTTTCCGGGTTGTAGCCGGGGTGCTTGTTGCTGCCGTCGAGGTCGGCGCGGATGGCTTCCTGCGCGGCCGGGGGCAGGCTGTGCATGATCTCGCGCACCCGAGCCTGACGACGCCCGACCGCCTTGCGCTCCGGCATGCCC